>NZ_JADBDS010000009.1 GCF_014873705.1 Mycobacterium sp. OAS707 | reverse complement strand
GCAGCGCGGGTGTGTTGTTTGAGAACTCAATAGTGTGTTTGGTGGTTTTTGTTTGTTGTTGTTTTTGCCGCCCTCTTTTTTCCCGTTTGGGGGGTGGTTTTTTGATGCCAGTTTTGGTGTCTTTGTTTGTTAGGTCAGGCTTGTTCTGATTCGAATTCACCTGCCTGTTGGTGGGTTGTTTTTGTTTGGAGAGTTTGATTCTGGCTCAGGACGAACGCTGGCGGCGTGCTTAACACATGCAAGTCGAACGGAAAGGCCCTTTCGGGGGTGCTCGAGTGGCGAACGGGTGAGTAACACGTGGGTGATCTGCCCTGCACTTTGGGATAAGCCTGGGAAACTGGGTCTAATACCGAATACACCTTGCTGGTTGCATGACCTGGTGAGGGAAAGCTTTTGCGGTGTGGGATGGGCCCGCGGCCTATCAGCTTGTTGGTGGGGTGATGGCCTACCAAGGCGACGACGGGTAGCCGGCCTGAGAGGGTGACCGGCCACACTGGGACTGAGATACGGCCCAGACTCCTACGGGAGGCAGCAGTGGGGAATATTGCACAATGGGCGCAAGCCTGATGCAGCGACGCCGCGTGAGGGATGACGGCCTTCGGGTTGTAAACCTCTTTCAGCATCGACGAAGCGCAAGTGACGGTAGATGCAGAAGAAGGACCGGCCAACTACGTGCCAGCAGCCGCGGTAATACGTAGGGTCCGAGCGTTGTCCGGAATTACTGGGCGTAAAGAGCTCGTAGGTGGTTTGTCGCGTTGTCCGTGAAAACTCACAGCTCAACTGTGGGCGTGCGGGCGATACGGGCAGACTGGAGTACTGCAGGGGAGACTGGAATTCCTGGTGTAGCGGTGGAATGCGCAGATATCAGGAGGAACACCGGTGGCGAAGGCGGGTCTCTGGGCAGTAACTGACGCTGAGGAGCGAAAGCGTGGGGAGCGAACAGGATTAGATACCCTGGTAGTCCACGCCGTAAACGGTGGGTACTAGGTGTGGGTTTCCTTCCTTGGGATCCGTGCCGTAGCTAACGCATTAAGTACCCCGCCTGGGGAGTACGGCCGCAAGGCTAAAACTCAAAGAAATTGACGGGGGCCCGCACAAGCGGCGGAGCATGTGGATTAATTCGATGCAACGCGAAGAACCTTACCTGGGTTTGACATGCACAGGACGCTGGTAGAGATATCAGTTCCCTTGTGGCCTGTGTGCAGGTGGTGCATGGCTGTCGTCAGCTCGTGTCGTGAGATGTTGGGTTAAGTCCCGCAACGAGCGCAACCCTTGTCTCATGTTGCCAGCGCGTTATGGCGGGGACTCGTGAGAGACTGCCGGGGTCAACTCGGAGGAAGGTGGGGATGACGTCAAGTCATCATGCCCCTTATGTCCAGGGCTTCACACATGCTACAATGGCCGGTACAAAGGGCTGCGATGCCGTGAGGTGGAGCGAATCCTTTCAAAGCCGGTCTCAGTTCGGATCGGGGTCTGCAACTCGACCCCGTGAAGTCGGAGTCGCTAGTAATCGCAGATCAGCAACGCTGCGGTGAATACGTTCCCGGGCCTTGTACACACCGCCCGTCACGTCATGAAAGTCGGTAACACCCGAAGCCGGTGGCCTAACCCCTTGTGGGAGGGAGCCGTCGAAGGTGGGATCGGCGATTGGGACGAAGTCGTAACAAGGTAGCCGTACCGGAAGGTGCGGCTGGATCACCTCCTTTCTAAGGAGCACCACGAGACTCAAGCCGGCCCGCATATCGCGGATCACCGCGTCTTGGGCGATTCGATGGATGGGCCACACCTGTAGTGGGTGTGGTTCTGGTGCACGACAAACGTTGAGCCGCAACGGGATTCAGCTTCGGTTGGATTTGCGGTGAGGGAATCGCCAGACACACTATTGGGCTTTGAGACAACAAGCCCGCTATCTCTTCGTCCCGAGTGTGGGAAACCGGGGATAGGACTGGTTGTCGCCCTGCTTTGGTGGTGGGGTGTGGTGTTTGATTTGTGGATAGTGGTTGCGAGCATCTAGCGCGCATGGGAGCCCTCAGGGTTTAGGCCTTGTGGGGTTTTGTGTGTGTTGATGTGCAATTTCAAAGTTTGTTTAAACTTTTGGTTTTGTGTTGTAAGTGTTTAAGGGCGCATGGTGGATGCCTTGGCACTGGGAGCCGATGAAGGACGTGGGAGGCTGCGATATGCCTCGGGGAGTTGTCAACCGAGCGTGGATCCGAGGATGTCCGAATGGGGAAACCCGGCACGAGTGATGTCGTGTCACCCAACGCTGAATATATAGGCGTTGGGGGGGAACGCGGGGAAGTGAAACATCTCAGTACCCGTAGGAAGAGAAAACAAGTGTGATTCCGTGAGTAGTGGCGAGCGAAAGCGGAGGATGGCTAAACCGCGTGCATGTGATACCCGGCGGGGGTTGTGTGCGTGGTGTTGTGGGGCTTGTGTTCCTCTCTCCGCCGAGAGGGGCAGCAGTGATAAAGCAGTGTGTTAGTCGAAGTGGCCTGGGATGGTCTGTCCGTAGAGGGTGAGAGCCCCGTAGACGAAAACACGCTGCCTGCTGTCGCAGGATCCCCGAGTAGCAGCGGGCCCGTGGAATCTGCTGTGAATCTGCCGGGACCACCCGGTAAGCCTGAATACTTCCCAGTGACCGATAGCGGATTAGTACCGTGAGGGAATGGTGAAAAGTACCCCGGGAGGGGAGTGAAAGAGTACCTGAAACCGTGCGCTTACAATCCGTCAAAGCCCTCTTTATTGTGGGGTGATGGCGTGCCTTTTGAAGAATGAGCCTGCGAGTCAGGGACATGTCGCGAGGTTAACCCGGGTGGGGTAGCCGCAGCGAAAGCGAGTCTGAATAGGGCGTATCCAATCCGTAGGGGTTGGTGTAGTGGTGTGTTCTGGACCCGAAGCGGAGTGATCTACCCATGGCCAGGGTGAAGCAGCAGTAAGATGTTGTGGAGGCCCGAACCCACTTAGGTTGAAGACTGAGGGGATGAGTTGTGGGTAGGGGTGAAAGGCCAATCAAACTCCGTGATAGCTGGTTCTCCCCGAAATGCATTTAGGTGCAGCGTTGCGTGTTTTTTACCGGAGGTAGAGCTACTGGATGGCCGATGGGCCCTACTAGGTTACTGACGTCAGCCAAACTCCGAATGCCGGTAAATGAAAGCGTGGCAGTGAGACGGCGGGGGATAAGCTCCGTGCGTCGAGAGGGAAACAGCCCAGATCGCCGGCTAAGGCCCCTAAGCGTGTGCTAAGTGGAAAAGGATGTGCAGTCGCGAAGACAACCAGGAGGTTGGCTTAGAAGCAGCCACCCTTGAAAGAGTGCGTAATAGCTCACTGGTCAAGTGATTGTGCGCCGATAATGTAGCGGGGCTCAAGCACACCGCCGAAGCCGCGGCAATAGTCCG
>NZ_JADBDS010000008.1 GCF_014873705.1 Mycobacterium sp. OAS707 | reverse complement strand
TCGACGAAGTCGAACGCATCCAGCAGCGCTGCGCCCAACGCGTCAAACGCTTCACCGCCTTCGGCACCATGGAACAAAGCCGCGGCGTCGCCCGCACGCCCCACCTGCGCCGAAGATCGCGCGAACAAAGCGCAGCCGCCTCGTAGCAAATTCGTCCCGCCTGTCGTCGACTCTTTGTATGGTGGCCTCCAATGGGTATAGCAATTCGTTGGTTAACACGGTCAGTGGCGCCCCAGCCGTATTGCCGCTCTTAGCCGGCTATTGAGCTTGTTGTTACGGGGGTGAAGTTGACGGAGCCAGGTACCCCGTTACCTCCCGCTCTGGAAGCGGCGCATCGAGTGCTAGGCGAGCGCGGCCCACTACCTGCAGCCGACCTTCGAGACAGACTCCGATCCGAAGGCTTCAGTCCCGCGATTGAGCGACTGGCGCAGCTGCCCGATCGCTTCCCCGGCCGCTTCCGATTGACCGACGACGGCCTCCTGGAGATCGCCTCGCACGAGGATTCCGACCCCACCCCAGAAACCCTGCCGGCCGACGAGCGCCCCGATTGGTACCGACCAACTCGACTTCCACGCGTCCGTCCCGACCGCGTGGCCGTCCTCGATATCGAGACCACCGGACTCGACCGCCACACCGACTCGACCTGGGAGATCGCGCTCGTCCGCCTAGACGGTCACGTCCTCATGCACGCACCCGTGCAACTGCCCGCGGGGGCTGTGCTCCCTGTCTCCGACTCCACCGAACCCAGAGTTCCGCTCGAATCCGCCGTCCGCCAGCTCGAGCACGAACTAGCGGACATCGACCTCGTCATCGGTCACAACCTGCTCGGCTTCGACAAGCCCTTCCTCGAAACTGAGGCCAGGCGCGCAGGTATCGATCCACCGCGCTTCCCGCTCTGCGCCGACACACTCCACCTGTCACTGCTCACCGACGTCGCTGTGCCCAACCGTTCACTCACCGATCTCTGCCTCGCACACGACGTCGACCGCGGAGAGCTACACCGAGCCGTTCCCGACGCACTCGCGACAGCCCACGTCACACGCAGGCTGCTCGACGAAATCGATGCCGAGGACCCGGGATGGCAGCTCGCCATCGCCGCGATGGAGTCTTTCGATCACCCACTCGTCACGCTGCTGCCCGAGTTGTCGTCACCACCCGACCTCTCTGTGCTCCGCCGCGATTCGGACCCTCTATTGCTGCCAATATCAACATCGGTCACTGACGCATGGTCAGCCACCCGCGATGCCTTCCCGGTGCTGGAGGAAAAGCGCGGCTGGCACGTTCGGCAGCCACAGCGGGAGATGGCCCACGCGGTCGCAGAAGTATTCGACAATGGCGGCCGCATCGCCGTGGAGGCACCGACCGGAACCGGCAAGTCTCTTGCCTATCTTCTGCCGGCACTCGGTCGCGCGAGCCGGCCCGGTCAGCCCGTCATCGTCGCCACCGCGACCAAAGCACTTCAGGGCCAGCTACGTAACGAAGCCACCCGCCTCCAAGAAGAGGGCCTCTTGAGGGCTCCGTTCCGTGAGGTGCAAGGCGTCAGCAATTACGTCTGCGCCCGCGAACTTGAAGATCAGTTGCGCGACGACGAATCCTCCGGGCTCGCTCTGGCTATCGCGATCCGCACACTCACGTCCGCGCCCACCGGCGCCTGGGACGATGTCACCGACGACGTCGTGCGACTCCGCGACACCCGCTACGCCCGCACCCGGGCTCGCCTTCGAACGAACGCCGGCGGCTGCGACAAGGCGCAGTGCACCTGGGCACACACCTGCCCTCTCATGCAACAGCTCCGCGGACTCGACAAAACACCCGGCGTCGTGTCTATCAACCACGCCCTCCTCGCGAGCTGGGTGAAGGTCGAACAGAGCAGTGGACATGCTCCAGGCAATGTCCTCAAAGACGAGCGCGCCGACCTCGTCTTCGACGAAGCGCACGCCCTCGAAGATTCATTGACGAGCGCCTGGACCGAGCAGATCGACGCCCTAGAACTCGAGATCCTGGTCAACACTCTCTCGCCGCGTTCTCGGTTGATGCGCACCATCGGATCGAAGGCGGGCTCGGCGTATGGCGAGGTTCGCCCCGCGCTGACGACCGCTCTCTCCAGCGTGCGCTCCGCGGGGGGCGAGCTGACAAACGCGATCAAGACATACCTACATGAGTACTCCGGTAAGCAGGATTCGGTCGTTCTCAGCGCCGGCGTGGTCAACAACCGGCCTGAGTTCCGGGCGCTGCACCAAACGGCATCGCAAACGCGCTATTGGTTGATCCAGCTCGCCAAGGCTGTCACCACATTGGGCCAAGCCCTCACCGGCGCAAGTGGCGTGAGCTCCGCCAAGCAGCGACTACGCGGATACTCCGAACGACTCGACAACGCGATCACCCTGCTCGGCACCGTGGGCGATCTCCCCGACAGTCACCGCTGGCTTTATCGCCTCGCGACAGAAGAAGACGATCCCGCCGCCTGGACATACGAACGCATACCCATCCACGTCTTCCCAGAGTTTCAGCAACACATCGTCGACCGCACCCACTCGGCATTGCTGACCTCGGCGACGCTCACCGTGCAGCAACGCTTCGACTACATCGCCTCACGCCTTGGCGTCCAGATCGGTTCCGAGCCAGGCAACGACGGCTTCCGCGCGATCAGACTTCGTTCACCGTTCGACTATTCGAAGCGATCACTCGTGATCCTCACCAACCACCTTCCGGTTCCGATTCCCGAGAACGAACGCGAGTTCTGCGAAGAGATGGCCGCCGACCAAGTCGGCTTCCTATCCCTCTCCGGCGGCAAAGCCCTCACTCTCTTCGCTGCCAGAAAGCGGATGGAGGCGGTCGCCGACAGCGTGAGAGTGCACGCCCTCGAACTCGCGCAGCGCGGCGTGCAGCTCTTGGTCCAGGGTGAGCTCGGGCGCTCGCAAATCTCCAACCGATTTCGATCCGACCCTGGAACCGTCCTGTACGGATTGCGTTCGTACTGGGAGGGTTTCGATGCTCCCGGCGAAACTTTGTCATATCTCTTCATCGAGAAGCCCCCCTACCCCCATCCAGACGATCCCCTTGTCGCCGCGAGGCAACGTGCAATCGCCGAACGCGGTGGCGATCCGTTCCTCGAGTACGTGTTGCCGATGACGGCGATGCAGTTCACACAGGGCTTCGGGCGACTCATTCGCTCCGAGACAGATAAAGGCGCAGCACTGGTGTGCGACCGGCGCCTGCACTCACCCACACAGGCGCAGCGAGTGATCCTAGGCTCCCTTCCGGATCCCACAATCCACGAAGCGTTCGACCGCGACGACGCGTGGACGCGGGCGATCGAGTTCGTGACGGGTTCACCGCCTGATCTGGCGACCGCTATATCAGTCGGACGCGACGATGTCACCCAACTACTGGAGAACCTACGTCTCGTAGCAGGCGAGGATCCGACGGCCAAACTCATCGAAGCTGCCGAAAAGGTCTTCGGAATCACCAACCTGCACCAGAAGCAGCTGGAAGTCATGAAATCCTTCGTCGAGGGGCGAGACTTCCTTGCTGTTCTCCCAACAGGTTTCGGCAAGTCTCTGTGTTTTCAGTTGCCTGCGTTGTTGGCTGCAGAGGCGCGCGCCACCGTGGTGGTTTCACCGTTGGTAGCGCTGATCAGAGATCAAGTCAATGATCTTCGCGGTAGGCGCGGGATTCGCGCAGTCCATGGCATTACCGGATCGACCTCCAGGGTGGTTCAGACCGAGATCCTGCGTGACACCGCGGAGGGCCGTGTCCGAATCCTGTACGTCTCCCCCGAGCGTCTCGCCCGTGACCCGGTGCTGCGAGGCGCGCTGGGCCGCCAGCAGCTCAATGCCGTCATTGTCGATGAGGCGCACTGCGTTTCAGTGTGGGGTCACGATTTTCGTCCCGAGTTCCGCCAGGTTCCCGCCTCGGTGGCCACGTTCGACACCCGGCCCGCTCGCGGCGGACTCACCGCCACCGCCACGCCTGAAGTCGAAATGGACATCAGCGACTCGCTACAGATGCAAGACCCCTCGGTGACGCGTGAGCCGAGCGACCGGCCGAATCTCAGGTTCCGTGTCATCGAATGCCGCGACAACAAGGAGCGCGACCGCGAACTGCTGCGATTCGTCACATGGGCGAACTCGTCTCCAGGCATCGTGTATGTATCCAAACGGATGCTGGCCGAGGAGATCGCAGCACTGCTCCGCCACGCTGGGCACGCCGCCAGGGCCTACCACGCAGGCATGGTTCCGGAGCAGCGTGAGGCAGTCCAGGAAGACTTCGACTCAGACACCACGCGAATCATCGTCGCGACCAAGGCATTCGGCATGGGGATAAACAAACCGAACATCGGATGGGTCGTCCACTATGACTTGCCCGATTCCCTCGACGGCTATGCGCAGGAGGCGGGGCGTGCTGCCCGTCGCCGCGATCTCACCGGTGACTGCGTGCTGCTCTACACATGGCATGACGTAAAACGGCGGCAGGCACTGATCAAAGCCCATGATGCGAAGACAGACGTTGAGTTAGCGCAGCGGCTCTTGGCAGCATTGTGGACATGTCCCGAGCGCGGTGACAGCCGCGTATTCGACATGGACGAACTCGCAGACTCACTCGGGGTCGACGACGATGAGCTCAATGTTCAACTTGCACAATTGGAGCGGGTGGGTGTGCTCGAGCAGGGGCTCGACTGTTCAGCGCGGGGGATGGTCGACGTTGGCTTCCGTGAGCCGGAAGGCGAAGACGAACGGCGACTCTTCAGGGAACTGTTCTATAAGGATCATCGGGCGCGACCCAGCGTGCGGATGCAGATCGACTTCAAGCAGCTTCAGGATGAACGCGGTTACAACTCTGACGATCTCGAGCGCCGCCTGATCGACTGGTCGCTGGACCGCCTGATCACCTTCTCGAGTTCTCGACGACTACGCCGCGTCCGTTTGTTGAGAACGGCCGCGCCCGCGGACGAGATGACGGATGCCTCGCTGCGTTGGCGAACGTGGCAGCTTCGCCGCCTAGACGCGATGATCGATTATGCGATCGGCACGTCAGTATGCCGTCGCGTCACTGTTGGCAAGCATTTTGGCGACGACGTCGCAAGCTGCATCGAGCGGGACATCGTTGCGTGCGATGTCTGTGACGGTCAGCCTGCGCCATGGGCGTCGCTGCCAGATCACCTCGTCGCCGATCCTGAACTCCTGATCAACGCGGAGCTCACCGTGCTACAGGCTGTCGCCTGGTCGTCGAAGTTCAAGAGCGGAGCCTACGGCGAAGCCAGTCTGCGCGCCGCAGTGCTCGGCAAGGAGTCCCTTGGCCCCGGACGTCCACTCGGGATGGGCGTCCTCAGTTGCCCTCAGTTCGGCGCCCTTCGGCACCTACGTAATGGCGAAAGGCGTTGGAACGACGCCCTAACGGCGTTGCTAGCGAAGAACTTGGTTGAGAGGAAGACGGTCACGCGTGAAAGCTACACACCGTACCGATCCCTAGCCCTGACACCACTCGGCGCCCAAACGCTCGGAATTCAGATGGCGGAACATGATTGAGAAACGAATCACACATCAACTACTCGACGCCGGCGAACTGGTTCTCACGACGCTCGAGCGCGAGAGTTTGCAGCTTCCTGAACACAGCAGCACTATCGACGTCGAGTTGGAAGGCGAGACCTTCCACGCTCAGTGGAGCGGCCGGAGCCGTCAGCTCAGCGGCGACCTCCTGACAGAACGACTGCAAGATTACGGTCAGGACGGCGGCCTACTGCGTTTGCGTCTCGTCGACCAGACGTACCGCCTCACACTGCTTCCGCCCGGAACTCCATTGCAGGTCACCCACACCCCACCTCCTCCGCGGCGGCTGTCCCAAACACCGGCTGCCAAGAAGGCGCGTCGCCGCGCGACTGTGGACCGACAGTTCCACCCCGATAAGGAATACGACTGGGACACGGCAGACAGCCCGAAGATCGGATTCCTCACGGAAGCCCGCAATCTCGTCGGGGACCAACTCAAAGCCGCGGGCTTCGATCCGCTGGACATCGTCGAACTCCGACTGCAGGGTGAAGAGCTCGCCACGCTCGACGACTTCGAGGAACTCCTCGCTGTCGACGTCGCCAATGTCGACCGCATGCCACACCAGGAGGCCGTCGCGCGTCACGCGCTATCTCGCTTGCGTGGCCGTGCGATCCTTGCCGACGAAGTCGGCCTTGGTAAGACGATCGAGGCGGGACTTGCCGTCAAAGAACTGGCGCTGCGCGGACTGGCCAAGCGCGTCCTCATCCTGTGTCCTGCGCCGCTGCGCGACCAGTGGCGCGAAGAGATGGCGCACAAGTTCGACCTCACCTTCGACGTCGCATACCGCGGAGCGGAGGTGGTGGCGTCTCAAGACAAACTGATTCTGAGCCTCCAACTGGCTGCCCAGCAGATGGACAAGCTGACCAAGAAGCCTTGGGACATAGTCATTGTCGACGAAGCACACCGCGCGGCGGGCGCAGGAGCACGAAAGCGGCGCGAACTGATCACTGGCCTCACCGCGGCTTGTCGTTACGCCTTTTTTCTCACTGCAACGCCCGTCCAGAATGACTTGCTCGAGTTGTACCGACTGGTTGAACTGTTGCGGCCAGGCACCTTCACTTCAGTGGGCGATTTCAAACGTCAGTACATGGCCGGCTACGACAAGCGGACCCCCACCGACCCTGCGGCCCTGCGCCGTCTCATCAGCAGCGTCATGATCCGCACAACGCGGGCGCAGGCCGGTGTGGACCGTGTCGTCCGTCGCGCTGTCGACGTGCCGGTTGCACTCGGAAGCCGCGAGCAGGAGCTTTACGCCCTCAGCACCGACTTGCTTCGTAACGTCATGCGCGACCCGGGTGACACAATGCGGCGGCGCAGCCTCGCTCTGCGGTTGACCGCCAGCCCCTTCTCAATGGGGACGACAGCGCTGCGAATGGCGGAACGCCACAGCAACGAACGTGTTCGACGTGTACTCAACGAAGTCGGTCACCTGGCCATGGACATCAAGGCATCTGCGCGTGAGAACAGGGCGCTAGAGATTGCTCATGGCTGGCTACGAGAACACGGCAGGGTCCTGATCTTCACCCAACACACCGATACGGTCACCGGTTTACTACGGCGGATGGAGGCCGAGGGAATCAGGGCGCGGTCATTTCACGGGTCGATGTCGGCGACCGAACGCGCTTCCACCATCGCCGCATTCAGGTCCGGCGAAGCGCCTGTGATGATCTCGACCGATGCAGGCGCTGAAGGGCAGAACCTCCAGTTCTGCAACTGCGTACTCAATTACGACTTGCCCTGGAATCCGATGCGGATCGAGCAACGTATCGGACGTGTTGACCGTTTGACCCAGCCTTGTGATGAAGTATTCGTGGCAAATCTTTACGCTCGCAGCACGATTGACGAGCAGGTGTACCGCCTACTGGCAGAAAAGCTGCGAATGTTCGAGTTGCTCTTCGGACAGGTGACTACGATCCTCGGCGAACTCGACGACTCGAAGTCGGCCTCGTTCGAGACCCGCGTCATGGAGGCGCTGTTCGCCGAAAGCGACACCAAGATGGAACGGCTACTCACGGAGCTGGGCGCCGAGCTGATCGACGCGCGGCAACGCGCGTCGACGATGATCGCGGCAGACAGCGGTCTGAGCAGTTGGATGGCGGAGGCATTCGAGCACCGCAAGGAGCTGACGAAAGAGGGTGGCGCCGAACTACTGCCAGAAGTCAGCGAACGAACCAGACGACGCCAACGACGAGTTCAGACTTGGGTACGAGAAATGCTGCACGCACTTGGCGCAATCATCATGCACGACACCGGTGAAGGAGACGGCGCCTTTCTGACGGTCCAGTTCAATGAGGAATTCGAAGCCGAACTCGGCGGCAGAACCTTGATGCACCTTGCCTTCGACCGATATGGACTCGACCACCATCCTGACGCAGAACTCTGCGCGGTTGGCTCCCCCATTTTCGATGAGCTCCTCGGACTGCTACGGATGCGAGGTGATCTTCACGCGTCGGTGCCGATCATCCCCGATGACATAGGACCGACGCCGTACCGCCATTCGGCGAATACATCGCTTGTTCGCCGCCGACTCGTCCCCTCGGGCAGGTGGAACGGACAGGCGACATTCCGAGCGACCATCGGTGAAGCTGAGACCACGGAGCACGTCATCACCGCCGAGATCAACCCGGCCAGTCAGCCACGTCTTTCCAGGCGGTCGCTCGAAGACGGCGAAGTGCTACCGGCAGCGTTCGGTGACCCGTTCAAGGTAGTGACCCAGTTTGAACAAGCAGCAGCACGACAGCTCGCGGCACTGCGACGCGACCGCGCCAAGGAAATCGAGAACCAGCAGGCCCGCGAATTGCGCAGGGTACAAAGCGGATACACGGCGCAGATCGCCGAGGCGTCACGTGAGGACAGGCCTCGGCTTCAGCGAGCACTGCAGTCCGAAGAGCGACGGCTTACTCGTCCACCAGACGTTCGAGCGCGGGCGAAGCTGCTTGCCATTACCCTCGACGAGAACGACTGGGTCATCGAAGAGACATGGTCGGGCCCGAAGGGCGTCGAGCGCACACTGACTTACGAATGGGGGCTCGAGCATCCTCCCAGCGTCATGAGCGAAACATCGCAGAGAAGCATCGATGTGCTCGCCCTCTGCGTTGGCTCGCATTGGAGCGATGCAACGGAAATCGTCCAGTGTGAGTCGTGTGGTGACGAGTTATGTGGGGCATGCGGTGACAATGCGACGCTCACTGATTGCCCAATCTGCAAAGTCCAATGTTGCGGAGCCTGTCGAACCGGCACCGGAGGGTTGTGCCTCCGCTGCGGCATACCTGAGAGGGCTCCCGATCTAGACAAGCAATACGCCAAAGCGTGGCGGATGAACCGCGGAGCGATGTTGCTCGTTGGTCGTCGCGCGTCGGAGATCACCCTGCCGGGAGAAAAAACTGCGCGGCTCGTCGTTCGGGACGAAGACGTGAGCGATCCGCATCGAATCGCCGTGCGCTCATACGCCTTACACAACGGCCTGCCTGCAGACTGCGGCCTAGGGCTTCGAGACCTCACCGATCGTCCCTCATCGAACGAGACCGAAAGACTGCTGCTGCACAGCCACCCAACAATCACGACGGAACTCTCTGTCGCTGACGATGGTGGCGAATCAATAGACGCGCGCGCGGCGGGAGAACTGCCGAAGCAGCCCGAACCATCAGTCATAGCCGAGCAGGACATGCTTCTCGGTAGATTGTTGGATAGGCTCCGCGATGAAGATCCTCCGCCTGCATCGCCGGCTGTCCTGGTCACTCGTCGCGCGAAGTTCGTCGATACGTACCTCGAGGCAGATGGTCTCGTAGAACAAGTTTCGGTTGTCGCTGACGACGGAAGTTTGACAACGGTCGACCAGGGCGTCGCGCCGACGCGGTGGCGGGAGCAGTCGATCGATGATGCGACACTCGGCGAAGGTGAGCTAGGTGATGTGCGTGTCACGTTAAGACGACGCAACGACGCAGTCCTGATCAGTGCGCACATCGCAAGCAGCCTTGGCGAAACCTTTGAGTGGCTTGCATTACCTGAAAGCTCCTCTGCCATCCGAGAACTCGCATCGTTCGAGTTGTTGTTCAACCGAGGGATGCCCGGTGGCCGCATCGGCAACAGAAAGTACGAAGATCCAACGCTAGCGGGCCCCTTCCCGACCCCATCTGAATGTGAACTCGGGCAGCGAACCATCCATCCGATCGCGCAAATCGTCGACGTTGACGAAGACAGCGAGCTAGCGCCGATCAACGATGAGAGTCTCGCCGCGGTAAGCGCGAACCTCGATGGCGGCCGCCGCACCCATCGCTCGGTTCCGGGGGAATTGAATCGGGCGTTACTAGGGCGCGCTAATCGGTCGTTTACCTGTGCTGTGTACAACGGCTTCGAAGTGCGAGAGGAATGGCGCGGCCATGGGACGGCCACGCATGTGTACCAGACGTTCGACGCCGAAACGGTGGCTCCGAAACTCGACGACGTTGGCTTCCGTGGGACGGATTTCGGAGTCTGCCGAGATGGCCATTTCTACGGAGTCGGTACGGCGGCGCTGTGCGCAGCCTGCGGCACGTGGGCATGCCGCGCCTGCGATGAGGTCGAACAGCAGGCGACGATGAGTTGTCCCAGCTGCTCGGCAGATGTTTGTCGCCGCTGCCGGATGGCAGAACATCAAGTATCACAAACAGTTTGCGTACTCTGCGCCGACCACGCATGTGCGGAATGCGGTCGGGATCCCGAGGTCCGAGGCTGCCAGATCTGTGACCGCGCGATGTGCGCCAACTGCAGGACGGACGACCTCTGCCCCGCCTGCGTTGCGTTCACGCCGGCCACAGAGACGCAGGTGCGACAGTTACCGCCAGAGTTAGCGCTGAGCGGCGCCACGGTGCAGATCGGTTCGGACGCCAACGCAACATCGATTGTCCTGGATCGGGGCGAAGCGATTGAACAAGCCTTGATTCGGGACGGATCCGTCGCTAGATGGGTGGCATTCGGCCGAGCCGAGATCGATGACGCCTACCGACTGCGCCTCTCAGCCAGCGCGGCGTTGAAGGCCCAGGTCGTGCCCTTCACTGAGTCGCTGGCCCCCGAGCCCAAAATTGCTGAGCCGCATCTTCTTCTGAATTCACAACGGTCGTACCAACCGCTGTGGTTCGCCGATGCACTCGGGTTGAGTGGCCGCGCAGAGATGACCTTTGGCACGCCCGTCAACGATCTCGCTCACACGATCGGCGACGCCTTCCCGGTGATGGAGAAGACACCCCAGGCGGTCGCAGCAGTACCTCAGCGAGTTGTTGACATGTTGGCCTCGGTACCGAGACCGGAAAGCTACGAACTCAGGCTGGCTTGGCATCGCACCGGCTCTGATTTAGCAGTGGTCTCGTCGGGCCTACGTAAGCGAAGTCTCGACGGATCTGAAATGAGCGAAACCGAAGAAGGCTGGGCACCGGCGGAAGACGTGCCTGATTGGGTACTTGACAGCTGGGCACCGACACCAGCGGTCCACGCCAAAGTCACTGCCGGGAACACGGAAGTCGCAGTCGTCGGCATGGCCTCGGCACTCGCGCTGGGCGTTCAAGAGGACACTGACACTTTCTGGCACGTCATCGTCGCATCGCCGCACGCGTGCGCTGCTTCGGCGCTTGCACGTTCAATGGATTTGGGCGACGCAGATTTCGTGGGCCCTTGCACCGATCCCACGCGCCTGAGGCTCTCGACTGTCGCCAACGCCGTAAACACCGAGCTCCAAGTCCACCCGGTGGGCTCGTTCTCGTCAGCATTCAATCGGGACTTGCGTAACGACACCGAGACGGCGTTGAACGTATGGCTGCCGAGCGAGCCTGTGCGAATGCCGGATCTTTCGGCGCTGGCGGCGGATTTTCGTCACACGCTCGAGCAGCGATTCAGGTCGATGACCCCTCGTCGAAACCTCAACATCGGAGCCCACGTGGTGCAGGTCGGCACTGTAGAAAGCGGCCAAACTTGGAGATACGAAAAAGACCTGCTGCCCGGCCAAACCGACGCGCGTCGTTTCGACGACGTCACTGGACTTGTCTTGAGCGAGGGTGTGATTGACCGCGAAGGCCATTTCGGGAGTACAGCTACGCAGTGCCTGTATTGCTCTGGAAGAATCTGCGATCGGTGTGAAAGCGGTGTCGTTGCTTGTGGCTGCTGCGGTATCCGCCTTTGTCGGCAATGCGTTCGCGGCACGTACGAAGGTTTGCAGTTCTGCCCTGCCTGTGCCGGCTTGCGCCAGCCGAGCCGTGGTGAGGCACGCCAACACGGGCGGTGGTTGTCGACTCGCGGCATGCTGATCGGGACAGACGACCATCACACCGTTGTATTGGAACACTCGAAATTGGGCTGGGGCCTCCACAGCGATGCGGGCACGGAGCAGCGGCCGATCGAGATCGAGGACGCATCACTTACGAAGTTTTTGACAGAGCTGTCGGGATAACCGAGGGGACGTCGCATGCCGCATGACAGAGACGGCACATTCGTGTCTATGAACGCCGCGTTAGATGCATGGGAGCCGTACGCCGTAGCGCTGCTTAAAGAAGCGGCGAAGAAATACAACGGCTTCGTCACGTACAAGCAGCTCGGTGACACAGTCCAGGCGCAGTCAGGCATCAGACACAACGGTCTCCTGACGAACTGGATCGGGAGCCTTCTCGAACGTGTGATCAACCACTGCCTGAACGAAGAATTGCCGCAACTCAGTGCACTTTGCGTGAAGGAAGACGGAACGGTCGGTGAGGGCTATCGGCATGCGGCGTCTGCCGGTGGCGGTGAGGCGAGCACACTGGACCTCGATCAATTAGATGACCATGCGGCGAAGACGCGGCTTGAATGCTATCGCTTTTTCGGTGCAGCGCTTCCTCCTGGCGGCGGAGAGCCGACGCTGACGCCAAAGGCGAAAGCGGCGTGGGATTGGAAAAAGGCGCAGGCGAAACTCGACGAGCCACCGAGGGTTTGTCCAACCTGCTTTGTGACGCTCCCAGTAACCGGAATCTGCGACAACTGTGCATAGAGGGTGCGGACTCGTGCTGACCGAGGTGATGATGAAGTGACAGATGCAGAGCGTTTCGAGGCCGACCTGAGCGCCGGGATCGAAGAGTCAAAGCGGCTCGGCTACAACCCAACCCGCTTTATTCAGATGGTGAAACAGTACGGAGCAGTGGAGGCCACGAAGCGGGTCGTGGATACCGACCAGCCCAGCGATGGGTTCGTCAAACTGGCGTATCTCATGGAGCCGCCCCGCCCCGACCTGACCAGTGAACAGCTCGTGCTGAACTACCCCTACCTTTTTGACGACGGCGTGGTGGAGAAGGCACGGCAGAGATTGGGAAGATGATGCCCGGTGAGTCCGCCCGAACAGCCTAATCGGCAGACTGGCCTTGGCACGCAACCTCTTCCGATGGACATTCGCCGCCTTAACGACGTCAACACCCCCGTCGGGGCCGCATCAGGCGCTCAGCTACTAAGCCTCACCTGCAACACAATTCACAGAGGCCCCGCATTGCAATCTCCCATCGTGAGATGTCAGGAGCGCGTTCACACCGCTGAGGTGGGCAAACGGGGGCACATTGAAAATTCGCCTTCGACACGGCTCCCCGCGGCGCCGGTGATGTCGTCGGCGTGCCCTATGTTGGGGCCTTCGGACGGACGCTGAATGGGGACGTAGGTGTACGACAACGCGGAGCTGTCGGCTACCGACCTGCTCGAGCTCAACCGCGACCTGCAGGGCTCCCGCGCGGTCCGCCTGCTCGCCACCACCAACCTGAG
>NZ_JADBDS010000007.1 GCF_014873705.1 Mycobacterium sp. OAS707 | reverse complement strand
ACCGGCCAAGCCCGCACCAACGACTACCACCGCCCCGAACGACTCCACCGACCACCCGAAGACGATCTAGATACGCCAAGCCCCAACGGCGACAAGGAAAGTCGGGCAGGTCCAGAAGACGACGCCGCGTGACCTAGGCCAGCGGTTCGTAGCCCGGGTTCGTGCCAAGAGATACACCCGGGTTGGCGCCAGGCGCGTCTTCGGAAAACACCTGCTGCGGCATGGGCCTGCAGCTGACGTCCATCGGCGACTGGTCCACGGAGCAGTACGGCAGGCGGTCCTCGGGGTCGGCCGCTGCTTGTGGAGCCGCGATCAGCGCGGCAACCGTGACCAGGCACGCCGCGAAGATCCTTGTCATAGTGCAACGGTACGCCGGGTAATACCGTGATGTGGTGGATCGATACGGCCGGGTGAAGCTGACCAACCCGGACAAGGTGCTGTACCCGGCGACGGGCACCACAAAAGCGGAAGTGTTCGACTACTACGTCAACATCGCCGAGGTGATGATCCCGCACATCGCCGGGCGTGCGGTCACTCGCAAGCGGTGGCCCAACGGCGTCGAGGAACCATCGTTCTTCGAAAAGCAGCTCGCGTCGTCGGCTCCTGACTGGCTCGACCGCGGATCGATCAGCCACAAGTCGGGCACGACGACGTACCCGATCATCAATAGCGCCGAGGGGCTGGCGTGGATCGCGCAGCAGGCGTCGCTGGAAGTCCATGTGCCGCAATGGCGATTCGTCAGTACCTGGACGCGGGAGCACGGTGCTGAGCAGACGCCAGGCCTCGCAACCCGGGTGGTGTTCGACTTGGACCCCGGTGAGGGCGTGACGTTCCGCCAACTCTGCGAGGTGGCACACGAGGTGCGCGAACTCATCGCCGGTATCGGGCTGGTCACCTTTCCGTTGACCAGCGGCAGCAAGGGTCTGCATCTATATGTGCCGCTTGAGAAGCCGATCAGCTCGCACGGTGCATCCGTGTTGGCCCGACGGATCGCGGTGCAGTTGGAGAAGACGATGCCCAAGCGGGTGACGGCCACGATGACCAAGAGCCTGCGAACCGGCAAGGTGTTCCTGGACTGGAGCCAGAACAACGGCAACAAGACGACGATTGCGCCGTACTCGCTGCGCGGCCGCGACGAACCGACGGTCGCCGCCCCACGCACCTGGGATGAAATCGAAGATCCCGATCTGCGGCACCTCCGCTTCGACGAGGTGCTGGAACGCGTGGCACGCGATGGTGACCTGTTGGCCGAGATGGACTCCGATGCACCAGTGGCCGATGCGCTCACCACCTACCGCAGCATGCGAGATGCTGGAAAGACACCCGAGCCGGTCCCCAACGCCGCGCCGACCGCGGGCAACGACAACTTCTTCGTCATACAGGAGCACCACGCCCGGCGACTGCACTACGACTTCCGGTTGGAGCGCAACGGCGTGCTGGTCAGTTGGGCAGTGCCGAAGAATCTGCCCGACACCCCGTCGGTCAACCATCTGGCCGTGCACACCGAGGACCATCCGTTCGAGTACGGCAGCTTCGAGGGAGAGATCCCGAAGGGTGAATACGGCGGTGGCAAGGTGATCATCTGGGACACCGGAACATACGAGACCGAGAAGTTCCGTGACCACGCGCCGGACGGCCCCGAGCGCGGGGGCGAGGTCATAATCACGTTGCACGGCAAGAAGATCGAGGGCCGTTACGCGCTTATCCAAACCAACGGCAAGAATTGGCTTGCGCACCGGATGAAGGAACAGGCCAACCCTCAGGCCAGCGACCTGGCCCCGATGCTCGCTACCGAAGGCTCGATCGCGAATCTCAAGGCCTCCCAATGGGCCTTCGAGGGCAAATGGGACGGATACCGCGTCATCGCCGAAGCGAACCGAGGCCGGCTGAGCCTGCGGTCACGGCGAGGCCGCGACGTCACACATGAATATCCTCAATTCAAAGCTCTGGCAGCCGATCTCGCCGATCATCACGTGATCCTCGATGGCGAAGCTGTGGCGCTCGACGACAACGGCGTGCCGAGTTTCAGCGAGATGCAGAACCGGGCCCGCTCCACCCGCGTCGAGTACTGGGCGTTCGACATCTTGCATCTCGACGGTCGATCGTTGTTGCGCGCCAAGTACTCTGACCGCCGCCGCCTGCTCGAGGCCTTGGCTGACGGCGGCGGGATCATCGTGCCCGACGCGCTACCAGGCGATGGTCCGCAAGCAATGGAACACGCCCGCAGGCACCGCTGGGAAGGTGTGATCGCCAAGAAGCTGGACTCGACCTACCAGCCAGGCCGGCGCTCGTCGTCTTGGATCAAGGACAAGATCTGGTGCACGCAGGAAGTGGTGATCGGTGGCTGGCGTCAAGGAGAGGGCGGGCGGTCCAGCGGAATCGGCGCACTGATGCTCGGCATCCCCGAGGATGGCGGGCTGCATTTCGCAGGCCGGGTCGGCACCGGGTTCACCGAAAAGGAACTGACGAAACTCAAGGGCATCCTCAAGCCGCTGCAGACCGACGAATCGCCGTTCAATACACGGCTTCCCACTCAGGACGCCAAGAATGTCACGTTCGTCCGCCCCGAATTGGTCGGCGAAGTACGTTACAGCGAACGGACTTCGGATGGCCGGCTGCGTCAGCCGAGTTGGCGCGGCCTGCGCCCGGATAAAGTTCCAGACGAAGTGCGCTGGGAATGATGGAGTAAATCCGGCGTTTATGCAGGTTTTGCTCGGTACCTTTGGAGCAAAGCACCGGCTTTTCTAAAGGGGGCGAGGCACCATGGCGGGCGAGATTGCGTCTGAGCTGGCAGCAGCCGGTTTCGAGGACGCCGTCGAAGTCGGCCGCGGCGGCGGCGGAGTCGTGTACCGCTGTTACCAGAAGTCCCTGGGGCGAATCGTCGCCGTGAAGGTGCTCGCGTCCAATCTCGACGAAGACGGCCGGGAACGTTTCATGCGTGAGGGCTACGCGATGGGGGGCCTTTCCGGCCATCCGAACATCGTGAACCTGTGGCAGGTCGGCGTCACCGAGAGCAGTCGGCCGTACATCGTGATGCCATATCACGCAGCGGGTTCCCTCGCGGCCCGGGTGCACCGCGACGGCAGGATCTCGTGGCCCGAGGCGTTGCGTATCGGCGTGAAATTGTGCGGCGCGTTGGAAACCGCCCATCGGGCAAACACACTGCATCGCGACATCAAGCCGGCCAATATTCTCGTCAACGATTACGGCGAGCCGCAACTGAGCGATTTCGGAACCGCGCGCATCGCCGGTGGATACAAAACGGTGACCGGGTTCTTCACCGGAACGCTCTCCTACACCGCGCCGGAGGTACTCGAGGGCAAGCCGCCGACCGCCGTGGCTGACGTGTACTCACTCGGCGCGACGATCTACGCGCTGATCGCAGGCCACGCCGCGCACGAGCGCAAGACCGACGAGGAACTCGTCGCACACTATCTGCGGATCACCTCGACGCCAGTGCCCGACCTGCGCGGCGAGGGAATCCCGGCCGACGTCTGCGCTGCGATCGAGAAGGCGATGTCGCTCGACCCGACCAAACGCCAGCAGTCGGCGGAGGAATTCGGCCGCGAGTTGCAACTGGCGCAGCGGCACAACGGGTTGGTCGCAGATCCGATGGCACTCAGCGAGCCCGCCGCTCACGTCCCTGAATCCTCGGGCGGCACGCAGTCACTGCCACTCTCGGAGCCGATCTCTGTGGCGCATCCGGCTGAGGCGCCGCCGATCCCACCGGCCGATTCGATAGCGCCCGCGGGGCCGCCGGACCCGAACATGTTCGCGCACACCTCGTCGGTCAGCGCGTCAAGCCTGCCGTGGCAAGCCCTGCGGCCCGGGCCCCCGCCGGACGCCCCACCGCAGCAGCGGAAGGGCAAGAGAATCCTGATCGTCGCAGGCGCCCTTGCGGCCGTGCTGATTTTGGTGATCGGCGGCATCTTCGTCGTCACGTCGCTGCGCAAGCCCGGCGGCGGCCCGCCCGCGCCACCGCCGAGTCAACCGACCGTCGAAGCGCAGGCCGGTTGGCGTCCGATCGCGGACGCGCGCGTCGCGCTCGACGCGGTTACCGCGACCGAGGCCGACGGCACGATCTGGATCTTCGGCGGGATGGCGGCCGACAACCGCGTCACCGGAAGCCACGAAGGCTATGACCCCAGCATCGACAGCTGGAAGGGCGGCGAGGACCTGCCCGTGCCCGTGCAACACGCGATGTCCGCGACGTGGAAGGACACCCCCGTCGTGCTCGGGGGCTGGCGAACCGAAGGCGCCAACCCGAAGGTCGCGACGGATCGGGTGTGGCGGATCGTGAACAGCCAGTGGACGGAGTTGCCTCCGCTGCTGCAACCCCGCGCCGCAGGGGCAGCCGCCGTGGTGGGTGATCGCTTGATCGTCACCGGCGGTGTGGACGCCGCCGGCAAGCTGCTGAACACCACCGAGATATTCGACGGCAATTCATGGAAGCTCGGCGCCCCGATTCCAACTCCGCGGCAGATGCTGGGCGCGGCATCGGACGGCAAGCTGGTCTACGCCATCGGTGGCACCAACGGAACCGTTGACCTCGGGGCGGTCGAAGCCTACGACCCGGCCGCAGACACCTGGACGAGCCTGCCCGAGGTGCCGGGGCGACGCAGTGACTTCGGCACCACGGTCACCGACGGCCGGCTGGTGGTCGTGGGGGGCGTCTCGCAGGGTGAGGTCCTCAGCAGCGTCGTCGCATTCGATCTCGCCACCAAATCGTGGAATGGGTTGCCGGACTTGGGAACTGCGCGCCACGGGTTGGCGGTGGCCAGCGTCAGGAAGAGCGTGTATGCGGTCGGCGGGTCGACTAGCGTAGGCGATGACCAAGTCACATCATCGGCCGAGGCGCTGAAGCTGGCGCCGCGTAAACCTCAGCCTGCGCCGCAATGGCGCGCGCTGCCCGATGCGCCGACCGCGCGGCTGATGACGGCGTGGACCGTGATCGGCGACGAGATCTGGATCGCGGGCGGAATGACCCACGGCGACACCCTGCAAACCGTCGAGAGCTACAACACCCAAACGGGTGAGTGGAAAACGCAGCCGCCCTTGCCCATTCCGCTGAACCATGCGACAGCGGCGACCTATCGCGGGGGGATGGTGGTGATCGGCGGTGCCGAGGACGCCATCGCCGCCGCCTCGAACAAAGTCTTCGCCTTCCGCGACGGTAAGTGGTCAGAGCTTCCGCCGCTGGCCCATGCCCGTGCCGCCGCGGCGGCAGCCGTCGTCAACGACAAGCTCGTGGTCGTCGGCGGACAAAACGAGAAGAAGCTCGTCGCGCAGACTGAGGTGTTCGACGGCAATACCTGGACGCAGGCCGCCGATATGCCCACTCCCCGTGAGCATTTGGCGGCGGTGTCAGACGGCGTCTACGTGTACACCATTGGCGGGCGGTTCTTGAGTGCCGACGAGAACTCGCCGGTGTTCGAGCGATTCGACCCCGTATCCGGGAACTGGGAAAAGCTCGCGAACATGCCGACGCCGCGCGGGAGCTACGGTGCTGCATTCATCGACGGCCGGATCGTCGCCGTCGGCGGCGAAGAGCCGACGCGCGTACTGGCCACCGTCGAGATGTATGACATCGCCAGCGCGAAGTGGCGCTCGGTGGCTCCGATCAACACGCCGGTGCACGGCGAGGCGGTGGCCGCCGTCGGCACGACTGTCTACGTCATCGGAGGCGCCGACCGACCGACACACGAAGGCCCGGTCGCGACCGTCGAGGCCCTCGACTTCATTTAGGGGTGTCGCGCAGCTGGGCGATGGTGACAGCGCCGCGCCGCAGCGCTTCGTTGGCCAGCCGGACTCGCCGGTCTCCCTCAGAGGGGATCGCGAACTTGTCGTACATGTTCTGCAGGTGCTGTTTGACGGCGGCCTCGGTCACGAACAGCTCGGTGGCCATCCGCTTCACCGACGCCGGCTCGGGGAAGGGGTCATCGGAGACCAGGGGGCGGCACAAGACCACGAGCACGTCAAGTTCGCGCCTGGTGAGCTGTGGCGGCTGCTCGACGGGTTTGGCCATCACGGTTTCCTCGTCGAGTTTTCCTGCCCCCGAGTCGCGCACCTCCCAGAAGATCAGCCGTGTCTTGCCGACACGCACCTCGTCTTTGGACCGCAGGACGCGTTCGGCGGTGATCCGTTCGCCGTTGAGATACGTGCCGTTGCGGCTGCCCATGTCCCGGATCGACCACGCAAACCCGAGGTTCTCCAACACGGCGTGCAACCGGGAGACGGTTTCGTCGTGCTCGAGGGGCACCTCGTTGCTCGAGGCCTTACCGATGGTCACTCGCTGACCGGTCAACGGGATCAATTCCCGGCCGGACGGCTTCGACACTTCCAAGTGGCACGACATGGTGGCAATTCTGGCCCAAGCGCCGCGGGTCGTCGGACAATTCCTCGACGACCCGCGGCGGGGTGCGGCCAGGTCATGCGGTCTGGGGCGGACCGATGACCTTCCGGGCGGCCGCGGTGGCACGCTTGACCAGGGCGGTTTCCAGGATCGGGGGCCACGGCCACTCGCTACGCTCCCGTCCGCGCGGCGCCTTCAGGAAGGCGAGCCCGAGGACGAAACCGAAGATCAAGTGCCCGACCAGGGTGATGATGACGGTGGCGGGATTCAGCGGGAACATCATCTCCTCGCCGCGCGGAAGCAGCGCGACGGTTGCCATCAAGCCCGCCCAGGTGGGGAAGACAGCGAAGGCGACCGAGGCCAGCACCGCGTAGACGCTCTTCCACCGATCGATGCCCAGCGCGAACGCGACAACGAAGAAGGCAACACCCAGTCCGCCCGCGTCGCCGATGTAGCGCCAGATGTAGCCGACCGCCGCACTGCCCGTGGTGTCCGGCTCGCCGGTGACAAAGGAGCCCATCACCGGGATGAAGTCGCCCATCAGCCCGAGGACGTGCACGGCGAACAGCCGGGCCCCGTCGTAGACGATGCAGGCCACCATGCCTGCCATCAGGCCACGGCCGACGATCATGTCGGTCCGGTGGGGTGCGAACACGACAAGCGTTCCCAGCAGCGCGGTCAGCACGATCACGACTATCGATGTCGTGCCCTGCGACACCAGGCCGGAAACGTCGACCGAGATCCCGAGGATCGGAATCGACGCCAGCAGGATGACCAGTGCCATGCGAGCGATCTCCCACTTGCTGGGCGGCCGCTTGGCGGTGCCCAGGTCGACGTAGCGCTGTCGCACGGTGTTGGCGACTTTGGCCACGACCGGCAGGTCGAGCGCGCGCATCCGCACTGTCTTGCCGTCCATGCCGCTGACCGCCTTCGGCAGTGCCTTGGTCGGCAACTCGGCAAGGCGCACCCGCGTCGTCTTGGCGTCGATGATGCGCATCCGCACCGTCTTCTCCGTCGTCGTCATGGCATTCATCGTCGCCAGCGCCAAGCGGTTGCGTAATCGCTGAAAAGTTAGATTTCCCCGTTCGAGGGGAAGGTTTCCCTATCCGCCGGGTAAGGCGTCAGCGCTGCCCGCGGGGCTCGAGCGCCGACTTGACATCGACGATCGGTGTCCCGTCGATCGCCTCCAGACCCTGCACGCGAACCAGCAGATCGTCGACAGCCAGGACGGTGACCTGGTGAATGCCGAGCGGATTCGGTCGATGCTGTGACCTGGTCGCGAACACTCCGCGCATCGGCCTGCTGGTGTCCCCGCGGGGGTGCACCTGCAGCACGGTCCGGTCGGCGAGGTGCAGCCACGTGACGACGACGACGTCGTCGCCTGCGGTCAACCCGTCGAGCGCGTCTTGCACACCGGGCTCGAACACCAGCCAGCAGGCGGGGGCGCCTTCGTCTGGCTGGCGCGCGGCCGCCGACGGATCGGTCACCGGTGACTGGACGTGACCGATCGGTCGCAGCGTGAAGTCGTCGGACATCTCAGGTGATCGTGACGCCGCCGTCGACCACGATGGTTTGGCCGGTGACGAATCCGCCTGCATCGGAGGCCAGCCAGACCAGCGTCGCCGCCAACTCGTGCGGATCGCCCATGCGCCCCAACAACACTCGCGGCTTGAGGCTTTCGATGTAGCCGGGCGCGTAGGCGTCGGTCATCTCGGATTCGAAGAAGCCCGGCGCGATCGCGTTGACGCGGATGCCCTTGCGAGAACCCCACTGCTGGGCCAAGTCCCGGGTCAGGCCCGACACGCCGGCCTTGCTCGCGCTGTAGGCGGCCTGCGGCAACCCCGCGGTGGTGATGCCGAGCACGCTGGAGATGTTGACGATGGAACTGCCCGGCTGCATGACCTTCGCGCAAGCCTGTGCGGCCCAATAGGACCCGTTGAGGTTGATGTCGATCACCGCGCGGAACTCGTCGGGTGTCTCCCGGGTTGCGGGCACCGCTGTGCCCACACCTGCGTTGTTGACCAACACGTCGACATGGCCGAACTCGGTCATCGCGGCGTCCACCATCGCCTGGCACTGCGCGGGGTCGGCGACATCCGTCGCAACCGTGACGGCGCGCCGCCCGGCGTCTTCGACGAGACGTGCTGTGGCGTAGAGCTTGTCGACGCGTCTGGCCGCCAGGACCACGTCGGCACCCGCCTCCGCGCATGCCTGAGCGAATGACACACCTAAACCGGAGGACGCACCGGTGACGATGACGACCTTGTCGTCGAGTCGGAACTTGTCTAGTACGGACACCCGGTCAGGCTAATCGACGCCGTCGTACGCCAAGAATCCCGTCAGAGAACCGGTGTATGGTGCGAATACCGGGGGTTGAGCCCCAGCCCCGTTGCTTGTTCCCCCCCATGCGGGAGGTGATCACAATCGACACATTCGCATCGAAAGTCGAACAGCCGGCCCGTTGGCAGGTCAGACTCACCGACGCCGGTGAAGCCGAGCGCTTCCTCGAGGAGGCGTACGGCGTGAGGTTGAGGCTGCGCTGGAACGCTGAACGGCGCCGCGACGACGCACTGCTGACCCATGTTCGCAGGGCGGCGGGGACATTCGCCGTCGACGAGGTGCGGGTGGCCGGCGACGTCGAGGCCGCCCCAGATCCGATGAACAAGGTCATCGGCATATGGACGGCCAGGGGCAGCGTCACCAGCGAGTGCGCAGGGTTGTCCGTCGCAGCCGCCGCGGATCAGGTCGCGCTGCTGAGCCAGCCGGATCTTCCGCACCGTTCCCGTGTCAACGATCTGCGCGCGACAGCGGTCCTGCTCGATCCCGCAGTGGTGGCCAGCGTTGCCGCGGGCGTTCCGACCGGGCAGGCGCCGGCGCCGATACGGTTCACGAGCCTGCAACCGGTGGACGAGGCGGCCGGACGGTTGTGGAAGAACACCGTCGCCTACGTGGTACGGACCGTGTTGTCGGGCGACGTCCCCCTCACGCCGCTGATTGCAGGCCATGCAAGCCGGCTGCTGGCCGCGGTGATGCTCTCGACGTTCCCGAACACCGCCGGGCCGCAGACGACGACAGCTGACCTCACCGACGGCAGGCCGGTGTTATTGCGCCGCGCCATCGAATACATGGACGCCAACGCAACCAACGACATCTCGCTGGCCGACATCGCCGAGACCATTCATGTCACGCCCCGAACGGTGCAGTACATGTTCCGGCGTCATCTGGACTCGACGCCACTGCAGTATCTGCGGCGGATCCGGCTTCACTATGCGCACCTGGAGCTCTCGGCCGCTGACCGCAGACACGACACGGTCACCGAGATCGCCGCGCGCTGGGGATTTGCCCATACCGGACGGTTCGCGGTGCTCTACCGTCAGACGTACGGGCAAAGCCCTCACCAGACCTTGCGGGGGTGAACAACACGGCAATCGGGGACCAGTCGGCGCAATCGCGAGCAGATTGCGCCAGGGGGCGCGCAGACGAATTGCGTACGCGTCTCGACGAGTTGGCTCACGGCTTGCCGGTGACTACTGCGGCGGTGCAACAGGCGAAGGTGCGTGCGGGCGAAGCCCTCGAACGGGCCCGCCTGGCACATCACGCCGCGGCCAACCGGCATGTCGACGCGGAAGAGGCCCATCTGCGAGCGGCCGCGGTCCACGAGCAGGTCGCCATGCAGGCCAGTGATCGCAACGTCGGTGCTCATCAAGACGCCGCCGAGCGTCACCGCGAAGCCGCCGCGTTCCACCGACTGGCCGCGGGCGAGCAACGGATCGCCGAGGAGAACGACGCGCGACAGCAGCTCTAGGCCTGCGCCTCCATCAACAGCACGGCACCGTTGATGGAATTCGCGGAGTCGCGAAAAGCCGTGCAGGACACGCGGATCCGTAGCGACCGCCCACGCCGGTTGATCGCGTCGACGGTCGCCTCGCCGAACGAGTCGAGGTCGACGAACGCCTTACCGATCAGCTGCTTGACCTCGTCCATAGGCAGCCCGAAGTCCAGATCGGGCAGCATCGCCCCGACCGTCTCCTCGGTCCGCAGGCCCCACAACTCTTCGCAGCCGCGATTCCAGATCAGTACCCGCATCTCCTTGTCGACGACCGTCATGCCCAGGTAGATCGAGTCGACCAGCGAGTCGACGAATGTTCGGGCGGTCTCGAGTTCGACGCTGCGGGACCGCAATTCGTCGTTGATCGTGTGCAGCTCGTCGTTGGTCGACTGCAGCTCCTCGTTCATCGTCTCGAGCTCTTCGTTGGTGGATTGTAGTTCTTCGTTGGTGGTTTCGAGTTCCTCGATAGTCGACTGCAATTCTTCGTTGGTGGTCTCGAGCTCTTCGTTGGTGGATTGCAGTTCCTCGTAAGCGGTTTCGAGTTGCTTGTTCGCGTCGACGACCTTGTCGACCAATACCTTGTTGGTGGTCACGTCGAAATAGGCGATGGATATGCCGAGCACACCGTTGTCGGAATCCGTCAGCGGATTGATGTGAACCTCATACCAGCTGGTTTCCCCACTTGCCCGTTGCCACTGCACATCCGGCACCAAGGCGGCCCGCCGATTGTGCTTGACCTGATCGAGGTACGTTCGGAGCTCCAACGGCCGGTAAGACACTTCGAGGTCGCGCAGTAGCCGACCGACATCGCGGGCCGACAGGCCGAAGATCTGCTCTGCACGCTCGTTGACCATCGCCACCGTGTCATCGCCGGTCACCACGATCTGGGGCACCGGGTTGGAACGAAAGGCCAGTTCCCGCACCGCGTTGAGACCAGCCAACTCGCCGTGGCGTAGCAGCGCGGCTGAGGAGTCGTACTTTTCGACAGCCACATGTGAACCCGTCGCCTTCCGGAACACCCTGGCTTCGAGGTTGATCGGGGTGAACCGGTCGGAATGGCTCAGCAGCATCTCAGCGTGGCCAAGGAACAGGATGCCGTGTGGGCCAAGCGCGTAATGCAGGCGGTTCAACACGCCGCGCTGTGTCTCGCCGTTCATGTACATCAGGGTGTTGCGGCACGACAACAGGTCGACCCGCGAGATCGGCGCGTCTCTGACCAGATCGTTGCGGCCGAATATGACGGCGCGGCGCAGGTCCTTGCGGATGTTGAACCGGTCGGCGGTGCGATCGAAGTACTTGTCCAACAACTCTTTTGGAACAGACTCGACCGCTTTGGCTTCGTAACTCGCCGCCCGCGCCTGCGCAAGGGCGTGCTCGTCGATGTCGGTGGCGTAGATCTTGACCCGCCGGCTGAACGCGTCGACGCCGAGCGCCTCGGCAAGCACCATCGCCAGGCTGTACGGCTCCTCGCCGGAAGCACAACCGGCAGTCCACACGCGGACGGGATCGTTCGGTCCGATCCCGGCGAGCAGGCTGGGTATGACGTCGGTCTTGAGAAACTCCCACGCGGACGGATCGCGGAAGAATGTCGTCACATTGATCAAGATCGTGTTGAAGAGCTCGTTGAACTCGTCGGCGCTGGCCTGCAGCGTGTCGAGGTACCGCTCGAAAGAGTCAGCGCCGATTCTCTCCATCCGGTGACGCACCCGACGCATCAGCGACGAGCGCTTGTAACCCGTGAAATCGAAACCCCGGGAATCGCGCATATAGCGCAATAAAGCCTCGAAAGCCTCGTCGCCTACTTGCTCGTCCATCACGTCCCGTCCGCCGAGTGGCCTTCCGTGAACTTACTCGGTTCTGCTACAAGCGGTTCTCAGGACCGAGCACGGCCCAGACGGTTTTTCCGGACGAAGTCGGGGCATTGCCCCAAACCCGTGACAGTGCGGCCACGAAGCGCAGACCCGATGGCATCTGCGTCCCGTCGGACGCTTCGGCCAGTTCGGCCAGATGGTGGCTTTCGTCTTCGACGGCCACCGTGACCGTGACGCCGTCGGTCTCCAGCCGGATGATCGGCGCGCTCGCGGTGTGCTGCAGAACATTTTCGACGAGGCTGGTGGCCACGATCTTGGTCACCGGAATCAGTTCGTCCAGCTTCCACGCCGACAGCCAACCCTCAACCAGCTGACGTGAATGTGCCAAGCTGCTGATATCGGCAGGCAAGGCGCCTCGTGCTCGCCGTCGTCCCTGAATGCCGTGATGAGCAGTGCCGAGGGCCGCGTCTTCTGCGGTGGGGTAGACGGGGACGTACCGGGTCACCCCGTTGCGCCTCAGGGCATCACGCACGGCGGGGCTGGCGGACACCAGCACGATGGGTATCTCGGGCCATGTTCCGACATGCCAGCGTGCGCTCGTGAACACCGCCCACGCCGACGTGGCGGGCACGACCAGATCAGTGACGTCGATGATCACGGCGGCGGGTTCTGCAAGGGCGGCCTTGATGACGGTGTCGCGCAACGTCAGATAGCTGGTGCTGTCGAGGAGGCCGCCGGCCATCAACAGCGTCATGTCGCCGATTCTGTCCGCGGTGACCAGCAGTGGTGCCCCGGCGCCGGAAGACATCAGCCCTTCAACTGTCCCGGCGAGTCCCACAGCCGTTCTCCGAGGACGGTCATCGCCCGTTCGGCCTCGTCGGCCACTTTGTTGTATCGATCGAAGAGTGCCCCCGGGCCGACTCTCTGCGCCAGGCGGCGGGACAGGTTCGCCTTCTCCTTCAGGCTGCGAAGGGCCACCCACACCGCTCCCTCGACTTCGTCGTCCCTGGCCTTGAGCAACGCGTCGGCGGTCCAGGCGTGCCCGACGCGGCAGCGATAGCTGGTGTCGCTCAGCGTCATCAGCGACCCGTTGCAATCGGGGCAGGTGTATCCCGACGGCGGGCCCAATGTGTCGCCCTCGATCGATACCTCGAACCGCTTTCCCATGGCGATGCGGTTCTCCAGTTCCATGTTCATGTCGGGGTCCATCGGGCGCTCCTTGATCTCTCGATCGGCCAGGCGCTTCAGGACCGCGCCGACATCGGCCGCCGCGGCCTGCAGATCGGCCACACCCGCGTGGATCGCGTTCTTAGGCATGGTGGGATACAGCGCGTCGTCGGGTTGTTGCACGATCGTCGTTCCTCCTCGGGCTTGGATGGCGCCAAGCCCGGCGACCCCGTCGTCCAGCACACCGGACATCAGGACACCTATCGTCCGGGGACCGAATTCCAGCGCAGCAGAACGGAACAACGCGTTGATTGCCGGTCGGTAGCCGTTCTCAGTCGGCCCCTCCGACAACATCAATCGGCGATCGTGGACCAGCAGGTGGTGGTCGGGGATCGCCACATAGATGCGCCCCGCCGTCAACGGGGCGCCATTCTTCGCGGATTCGGCGGGCAGCGGGCCGCTGCGGTCGACGATTCGCGCCAAGACACTTGGTGCGCTCGCCGGCACGTGCAACACCATCAGCACCGAGAACGCCAGATCTGCGGGCAGCCCAGCGGCCATTCGCGTCAGGGCCTCGACACCACCCGCAGATGCGCCGACCGCGACTACACCCTGTGGTTGAACGTCCGACGGCGATGAGCTCGCCATGCCGAGGGACTACCCACATCAGGCGGTAGTCAGACCTTGGAGATGACCTTTTCTGCGAACTTTTCGACGTGGCGGATCTTTTTGTCCAGCGGCTCGGTGTCCAGACCCATGATGTAGGGGTACCGGAAGCCGACGATGACATCGGTGACGCCTTTGTCTTCGAGGCGTTTGATGCCGTCGAGGGTGTACGCGTCGCCCGAGATGACGTGGATCTCGAAAGGGCCGGTGCGGCCTTCCTCATCGCGAATCTGATTGAGCCGCTTGATCAATCCGTCGAGTTCCTCGGGCGCACCGCCGCCGTGCATCCACCCGTCACATCGGGCCGCCCGCCGCAGCGCCGCCTCTGCGTGACCGCCGACGAGGATCGGGATCGGCTTTGTTGGCGCGGGCGTCATTTTCGTTTTGGGGATGTCGTAGAACTCGCCGTGGAACTCGAAGTATTCGCCGGAGGTGAGCCCCCTGATGATCTCGATGCACTCGTCCATTCGCTTGCCGCGCTTCGCGAATGGGACGCCCATCAGTTCGTAGTCCTCCGGCCATGGGCTGGTGCCGACGCCGAGCCCGAGCCGGTTGTCGAACAGTGCCGCCACGGACCCGGCTTGCTTGGCGACCAGCGCAGGCGGGCGGATCGGCAGCTTGAGCACGAAGAAGTTGAACTTCAGCGTCGTGGTGACCGCGCACAGCGCGCCCGCCATCACGAAGGCCTCGATGAACGACTTGCCGTCGAGGAATTCGCGGCTGCCGTCGGGGGTGTACGGGTATTTCGAGTCCGACTCCAGCGGGTAGGCGACGCTGTCCGGGATCGTCATCGCGTGATACCCCGCGGCCTCGGCCGCCTTGGCCAGCGGGATGTAGTAGGTGGGATCCGTCATCGCCTCGGCGAAAGTAAAGCGCACATCGCCATACTAGAACGTGTTCTAGTTTAACGTTTAGGGATCGTGTCCACGGGAACGTGGATGTCCATGAGCGCGGCCAAAGCACTGTACAAGCCCCTGTCCATCGTCAGTAGCGTCGCAGGAGGGCTGCTGGCGGGCAAGATCTTCACCGAGATCTGGCAGCGGGTCAGCCCGTCCGACGAGGAACCGCCAGAGCCCCAGGACCTGTCACGCTCTACAAAGGAGGCCTTCATCGCCGCGGCTGTGCAGGGGTTGATCGTCGGCGTCGTGCGCGCAGCGCTGGCCCGCGGCCAAGCGAAGGGGTTTCAGGCGCTGACCAACGAGGATCCGCAGTAACGCCAGGCATCATTGCGTAGGTGCGCGCCTGGCTGACCCGCAATGTGCGGGTACTTTCCGCTGTCTCGTTTCTTCAGGACGCGGCGAGCGAACTGCTGTATCCGCTGCTGCCCATTTACCTGACAGCTGTTCTCGGTGCGCCGCCCTCGGTCGTCGGCGCCGTCGAGGGCGCGGCCGAAGGCGCGGCGTCACTGACCAAGCTGGCGGCCGGACCGTTGGGTGACCGGTTTTCGAAGCGGCCGTTGATCGCAACGGGATACGGCATGGCTGCGCTGGGCAAGGTGATGGTGGCCGCGGCCGCAGGATGGCCGGGCGTGCTGGCGGGCCGCGTTGTCGACCGGCTCGGCAAGGGAATTCGCGGCGCGCCACGTGATGCGCTGCTGGTGGTCGACATCGACGACTCCGCGCGGGGACGGGTGTTCGGGTTTCACCGCGCCATGGACACGCTGGGCGCCGTGGTGGGCCCGCTGCTCGGCCTCGCCGGCTACGAGTTGCTCGACCATCAGATTCCACCGCTGCTGTGGGTTGCCGTCGTGCCCGCGGTGTTGAGCGTCGCGCTGGTGTTTCTGGTGCGCGAGACCCGGCAGGTGCTGCCGCGTGCGCAGCGGCGCGCGATGTTCGCCAGGGTGCGGGACCTGCCTCGTCACTATTGGCGGGTGACGGCCGCGCTGGTCGTGTTCGGTCTGGTGAACTTCCCCGACGCGTTGCTTCTGTTGCGGCTCAACGAAATCGGCTTCTCAGTGGTCGAGGTGATCCTGGCCTACGTCACCTACAACGCGGTGTATGCCATCTGCAGTTATCCCGCAGGCCTGCTGGCTGACCGCGTACCACGGCCTGCCGTATTCGGCATCGGGCTGCTGTTCTTCGCGATCGGCTACACCGGGCTGGGGCTGACCACCGACACGGTGGCTGCCTGGCTGTTGATCGGGGTGTACGGACTGTTCACCGGCTGCACGGATGGCGTTGGCAAGGCGTGGATTTCGTCGCTCGTCGGATCGGATCTGCAAGCCAGCGCACAAGGGGTGTTTCAAGGTGCGAGTGGTTTTGCGGTGCTGGGCGCCGGGCTGTGGGCAGGCTTGCTGTGGGGCACCGACGGCCATGTGCCGCTGCTGGTTTCGGGCATTGTCGGTGGCGTGTTCGCGATGGGCTTGCTGGTCGTCGGCCTGCGCGGCTATCGCACGGCTGTCACTTCGAGCGCGAAGGGAGGCGCCCCCACTCCGACGACCGAGTAACCGCCCTGCGGCGTGCGTTCAGTGATGCGGGCAGCAGCGGATCGGTTGCCGATGGTGACGACGGCCGGCTTGGGTAGTTTGTCGGTGCCGTCCAATGGCTCGAGAATCGTTCCTTGCCAATGGTATTGACCATCGATGGGATCGAAGTGCCCGGTCAGCCGGACACGGGCATCACGACCGTCGTCACCGATGTGCACGGTGGCGCGGCCGTCGTACAGCTCGTCTGCGGTGATGCGCGAGCTGAGATCGAATGCGCGCCGGATGTGTTTGGCGACCCGCCGCCATTGGATCCGCCCCGGCCGTTTCTCGGCGAAGTGGCGCTGAGTGCTGTAGCGCACCTCGATGCGGGTGGCTTCGGTGGCGGCCATCACCTGCAAACACTTTGCGATGTAACTCTTTTGCGCGGCGACATCGGAGCCGGTGATGAGAAAGTAGTTCGGCAAGCCGTGCACCGCCACACCGAGATAAAGGTCCAGACCGAGTGAATCGCGGTCGGCGCCGTCCGGCACCGCGCCATCGGTTGCGATCAGCACCCGTGCGCGCGTTCGCTCGCCCTGCAGCGTCCAGGTATGAGTGCTCTCGTCAAAGACCGGACGCAGGCGTGCGATCCGCTCGGCGTTGACGAACGCGACGTCGTCGATCTCACTCACAGAAATTTACTGCGCTTCCACATCCGCCTGGCAATCGGACCCATCAGCCCGACCTCCTCCAGAAATGCTGCCAGCGGGGCGAACCCGAGTATCTGGGTTTGTTGACGGTGTGCGCTCTCACGGGCCATCCGGCGGGCCTCGCGGGCGTCGAGTCCGACGCGGCGGTACTGCACCTTGTTGGTGAACAGGAAGCGGAAGAACAGGCCGCCGACTCCGTTGATGTTGGCGACGAAGAACTTCGGCAGAGCACGCATGTGCGGGACCCGCTTACGCAGGCCGTCGCGGGCGAACTGAATGTGCCGAGCCTCCTCGGTGACGTGAATGCGCATGAGGCGCTGGATCATTGGCTGTAGGTCATCGTCGTCCATCATCTGGCGCTGCAGCGAGTCGAAGATCTCCTCGCCGATCAGCGCGGCCACCCACAGCATCGGGCCCTGGAACGCGAACGGCAACGCGTTGATGATGACGCGCTGGTAGTACCTGGGCCGCACCGGCTTTGCGCCGACCCGGTCGATGGCCTTGCCGAACATCACCATGTGCCGCGTCTCGTCGCCGAGTTCGGTCAGTTCGTAGTGCGTGGCTTTCGCGGTCGGATCCTGGTGCATCATCTTGCGAAGCAGCGCCTGGTTGAGGATGTTTTCGAACCAGATGCCCGCTGACAGCGTGTTGACGAGTTCCTGCCGCGACAACTCGATCTGCTGTGCGCGGGTCATGTTGTCCCACAACGGGGTTCCGTACAGCGAAACGGTCTTCGGCGGCAGGAAGAACTTGTCGGGATCCAGCGGGGCGTCCCAGTCGATGTCGACGATCGGCGCGTAGGACTTCTTGACCGAACCCTTGAGCAGGCGCTCGGAGAACTCCTCGCGACCGGCGGCGGCGTTCGCGCGTACCGAAGCTGTCATCGCTGACATCCCTTCGTTGCTGTCACCTAGAAGTTAGGTACCCGATGCCGAAGATGTCAATACCCCCGGTACCGCATACCTGGGGTAATCGCTGGTCAATGGCATACTCGCTTGCGTGACGCGGCGGATCCATGTGATCGGCATCGGCGCGGGCGATCCGGACTATGTGACGGCGCAGGCGGTCGATGCGCTGAACGACACCCAGGTGTTCTTCGCAATGGACAAGGGATCGGCCAAGGACGACCTGGTCGCGCTGCGACGGCTGATCTGCGAGCGGTTCATCCGCGAACCCGGATACCGGTTCGTCGAGCTGCCCGATCCGCAGCGGGCCAAGTCCGGTGACTACCGGCAGGCCGTCGCGGATTGGCATGCAGCGCGCGCGCAGGTGTGGGCCGATGCGATCTCCTCAGAACTGAAGCCCGGCGACGTCGGCGCGTTTCTGGCGTGGGGCGACCCGTCGCTGTACGACAGCACGCTGCGGATCCTGGACCTCGTCGCCACCCGCGTCGACATCGAGTACGACGTGATACCGGGCGTCACCGCGATCCAGGCGCTGACGGCGCGACACCGCATCCCGCTCAACGACGTCGGGGAGCCGGTGCTCATCACTACCGGTAGGCAGCTGCGAGAGGCCGGCTTGTCCGGCGCCGCGGTAGTGATGCTCGACGGCGATTGCTCGTTTCAGGCCTGCCCGCCGCAGACCCGCATCTGGTGGGGCGCCTACCTGGGCACGCCGGATGAATTGCTGGTGTCCGGGGCCGTCGGCGACGTCGGCGACAAGATCGTGGAGATGCGGGCCGATGCGCGCGCCCGCCACGGCTGGATCATGGACACCTACCTGCTGCGCCCGGCAGACTAGCGGCCATGGGGAGTTTCCTGCTGCGCGCGGCGCTCACCGGGGTCGCGCTGTGGGTGGTCACCCTCATCGTCCCGGGCATCCGCTTCATCGGCGGGGACACCACCCTGACGAGGGTCGGCATCATCTTCGTCGTCGCGGTGATCTTCGGCCTGGTCAACGCGATCATCAAACCGGTCGTCCAACTCATTTCGATCCCGCTGTACATACTCACGCTGGGTCTGATCCACGTTGTCATCAACGCGCTGATGTTGTGGATCACGTCGTGGATCACCGACAACACCACCCACTGGGGGCTGTACATCGACGATTTCTGGTGGACGGCGATCTGGGCGGCGATCGTGCTGTCGATCGTGAGCTGGCTGCTGTCGCTGCTCACTCGCGACGCGGGACGCCGCGCGCGGGATTGATTGGCACACTGGTCCTATGCCGGAACTACCCGAGATCGAGGCGCTGGCCGATCATCTGCGCCGGCACGCCGTCGGGCTGACCGTCGGGCGCGTCGATGTGTCCGCGCTCTCGGTGCTCAAAACGTTCGATCCGCCCATCAACGTGTTGCACGGCCAAACCGTCACCGGGGCCAACCGGTGGGGGAAGTACCTTGGCCTCGAGGTGGGCGAGTTGCATCTGATCACCCACCTGTCGCGGGCGGGTTGGCTGCGCTGGTCGGACAAGCTTGCCGCTGCGCCGCTGAAGCCGGGCAAGGGGCCGATCGCATTGCGTGTTCATCTCGGAACTCCCGGGGAAGCACCGGGATTCGACCTCACCGAGGCGGGCACGCAGAAGCGGTTGGCGGTGTGGCTGGTTGACGATCCGATGAAGGTGCCGCAGATCGCCGGACTCGGGCCCGACGCGCTGTCGCTGGATCCCGAGGGTCTGGCTGGTGTGCTTTCGGGGCAGAGCGGGCGGATCAAGACCGTGATCACCGACCAGAAGGTGATCGCCGGGATCGGCAACGCGTACAGCGACGAGATCCTGCATGTGGCCAAGCTGTCGCCGTTCGCAACGGCGGGCAAGCTGACCGACGCGCAACTCTCTGCCTTGCACGACGCGATGATCAGCGTGTTGACCGATGCGGTTACGCGGTCGGTCGGGCAGCAGGCGGCCACGTTGAAGGGGGAGAAGCGATCGGGCCTGCGGGTGCATGCGCGGACGGGCCTGCCGTGTCCGGTGTGCGGCGACACGGTGCGTGAAGTCTCGTTCGCGGACAAGTCATTTCAGTACTGCCCGACGTGTCAGACCGGCGGCAAGGTGTTGGCCGATCGACGGCTCTCGCGGCTACTCAAATAACCTCGGCGACCATCCGGCGCGCTTCGGCCAGGCGTCCGCGCGCGTCGAGGCGCTCGACCACCGCCAGGTATTGCGGGGCGAGGTCGGCATATCCGGCGGCGTCGCCTTCCGACTTGGAAACCATGAGCCGGCACTTCAGCCGACACAGGTCGATGGCGGCCACGGGAGCGGGTAGCCGCATGTCTGCGACCGCGGTGGCCACGCTGCGCGCCTCAGCGACGTCCGCTGGTGAGCCGCGCTCCAGAAGTAGTTCGATGAGCGTCTCTGCGGTGCGACCGATCATCGGTGGGCTTCCTGCCCCCAGCGGGCTGCGGTAGGCGCGACGTGCAGTGTCGATGGCGTCGTCTTGCGCACCCTTGCGTGCGTAATCCACAGCGAGGTCGGCGGCGACCGAACACCACAGGAATGTCTGAATCCCGTGCCTCTCTATGCCGGCACGGGCTTCCTCGAGCAGGCCGATGGCTTCTGCGCGTGCGGCGGGGTCCGCGCGCAACAGCACCGTGCCGTGCGCCCACAGTGCCGAAACGATGCCGAAGTTGTCGCCGAACGCGCGTGTCTGCAGCAGCGCTTCCCGAGTCTGGGGCATCAGCTCGTCGGCTTCGTCGAGACCCATTGCGACGAACCAGGACCGGCCGGTCAATACCTGTGCGTAGGTCACCGGATGCAGGATTCGCGCCTGCTCGATCGCTTGCCGAAAGTGTCGACGGCCGTTCTCGTAATCACCGGCATAGATCTCGATGGCACCGCGAACGGACAGCGTCTGCGCTTTCGAGATTGCTGCTGACTCACCGGCCAATCCCTTCTGCCGGTCGATTGCGCTGAGGGCAGATGGGAAGTCGCAGGCGAGGAAATGCGCCCATGTGACGCTGTGCAGGATTTCCAGCTTGGTCGGTTCGGGGCAGTCGAGGTGATCGACCATTGCGCCCAGTTCCGACGCCAGCTGCGCTGCATCCGAGAGGCGGTTGTGGTTGGTTGACAGCGATATGATCTGGCCTGCGGTGCCAAGCGCCAGTGAGAGCAAATCCCCTGCCTGGGTGGTCAATTCGCGAAGCTCGCGATAACGGCCGTCGGTGTCCTCCTCGCCGCCGACGAGATGAGCGGTCGATGCCAGCATCGTGCGCGGGGCAATTCGCATGGATGCAACCGACTCTGCGTCGCCGGGAAGTTGATCGGCGAGTTCGCGGGCCTTCATCCAGCTTGCTCGTGCGGCAGGCAAGTCACGGAATCGCAGCCACTCCGCAGCGCGCATATGCCACACGTAGGCGGCGGCAGCTTCGCCTGCCTGCTCGAGGTGAGCGGCGATCAGCGCCGCGTTCTCCGCTGCGCCTGCCGGATTGCGGGCCTCGATCGCCGCAGCAAGGCGTTTGTGTGCCTCGGCCCGCGTTGCGGTCAGCTGGGACTCATACGCGACTGTGCGCACCAGCGGATGGCGGAAGCAATACTGTTGTCGCGGGACGAATTCCGTCTGGTCGACGAGTTCGGCTGATACGAGTTCGGCGAGGTGACGTGGCTCCGCGTCGGTCAGCAGTGCCCGCACACTATCGAGGTCGAACCGGGTACCGATGACCGCCGCGGCGTTCAGAATCGACTTTGCGCTTGGCGGTAACCGATCGATGCGCGCTGCGAGCACGGACTGAACCGTCGCGGGAACAGCGATCTCATCTAGGTCACCGTTCAGCTTGTAATCACCTCGGCTGCCGGTGAGTACGTCACGGCCGGCCAGATCGCGAACGATCTCCTCGGCGAAGAACGGGTTCCCCGCGGCTCGGTCGGCAATGCGTTGTGCAAGCCCAGCGACGCTCGGATGCTGGCCGACCAAACCGGTTATCAGTTCGACCGTGGTCTCATCTGTCAGTGGCTGCAGTGCAACTGTCGTGTCGAAGATCGCTTCCAGCGCGCCGCTGTATTCGGGTCGGTAGGTGACGACGAGAACCGCGGGAGTGGCACGCAATGTGGCGGCGAACTCGGCGAACGTCGCATCGCTGGTGGCGTCGATCCAATGGGCGTCCTCCAGCACGACCAAAGTCCTTGTGCCACGGGCCAGAACGGCGCTGACCATCATGTCGACCAAGCGACGGCGCTGGGCATCGACGCTGACCTCGCCCGCTGCCGTGGCTGGGTCGCCGATACCGAGCAGATCGAACAGGATTCGAGTGTCGTCAGGGTCCGGTGCAACGCGGCCGAGCTGGTCGAGGACATGTCGGCGTGCCGCGTCGCCGCTGAGCTGGTCGATCCTGAACATCGCGCGCAATGTCCGCGACAGTGCGCGGAACGGGACATCGGCGGTGTGCGCCTCGCAGCGCGCCAAAACGACGTCGACATCTCTTGCCGTGGCCCAGCCGCCGAACTCCCGGATCAGCCGGCTCTTGCCAAGACCGGGTGCACCGACGACGCCGACGACAGCTCCATGCTCGACGGCAAAGGTGTGCGCAAGTGCGGTCATGGCCGGCCCGCGGCCCAGCATGGGGCCGTAATCACGCACCGCGACGGTTCGACCGGATTCGACCGCATGCAGCTCTCGCGCGGGCACAGGCTGCGATTCATTTTTGACCTCGACCGTCATGACGGGTCCCAGCCGGGCCGCCTGCTCGACGAGCTGCGCGGTCGACATCGAGCACAGCACCCCGCCCGGTGGTGCGGCGGCCTCCATCCGTTGCGCCATGCCGACGGGATGGCCCACCGCGGTGTACGGGTTTGGGCCAAGCCCGATTTCACCGGTTATCACCTCACCGGAGTTCAGCCCGACACGGAGTTGCATGTCGACGCCGTCGCGCCGATGTAGTTCGGCGGAAAGGCCTTTCGCGACTGACTGGATCTCCAGTGCGGCGAAGCAGGCGCGCAGCGCGTGGTCCTCCAACGCAACGGGGGCGCCGAACAACGCCATCAGACCGTCGCCGGTGAACTTGTCGACCGTGCCGTGGTAACGCTGCACGACGGCTCCCGCGCGGTTCAACAACTCGTGCATCAGTTCCTGAAGCCGTTCGGGATCGAGTGTGGCCGCAAGTTTCATCGAGCCGACCACGTCGGCGAACAACACCGTGACTTGTTTGCGTTCGCCCGCGGCCCGCTCCGCTGAGACCGGGGATCCGCACGAATCACAGAACCGCGCGTTGACGCGGAGTTCGTTCCCGCACGCCGCGCAGCTCACGGTGGCTCCGCCGACCGGAATGTTCATCCGTTGGCCCCCGGGTTCGTCGCGTTACCCGTGATTATGCCGTCCTACCAGCAATGAGCCGCCAACTTCCGTTGGTTACGCTGACCGCGTGACTCGGCAGAAGATCCTCATCACCGGTGCGTCGTCGGGGCTGGGCGCCGGCATGGCCCGCAAGTTCGCCGCGAAGGGACGCGACTTGGCCCTGTGCGCCCGTCGCACCGACCGGCTCGATGCGTTGCGTGCCGAACTGTTGGAGCGCCATCCCGGCATCACGGTCGCGGTCGCCGCGCTGGACGTCAACGACCACGAACAGGTGCCGAAGGTGTTCGCGGAGTTGTCCGATGAACTCGGCGGCATCGACCGCATCATCGTCAATGCCGGAATCGGCAAGGGTGCGCGGCTGGGGTCGGGCAAGCGGTGGGCGAACAAGGCCACCATCGAGACGAATCTCGTTGCGGCGCTTGTCCAGATCGAGACGGCGATCGAGATGTTCACCGCGGCGGGCGGTGGACATCTGGTGCTGATTTCGTCGGTGCTGGCCAACAAGGGCGTGCCGGGCGTGCGCGCGGCGTATGCCGCCAGCAAGGCAGGTGTTTCGTCATTGGGCGAATCGCTGCGCGCTGAATATGCCAAGGGGCCTATCAAAGTCACGGTCATCGAGCCGGGCTACATCGAATCGGAGATGACCGCCAAGGCCGATACGACGTCGATGATGGTCGACAACGAGACCGGTACGAAGGCCATGGTTGACGCGATCGAACGCGAACCGGGCCGCGCCGCCGTCCCGAGCTGGCCGTGGGCGCCGCTGGTGGCCGTGCTGCGTCTGCTGCCCCCACAGATCGCGGCGAAGTTCGCCTAGTCAGGCCCCCGAACTACCGCGAGCGTGACGGAAATGCACGCAAGTTACGGCGTGTTGGCGGGCAGACACGCACGCTCGCGGTTTGTGTGGTTAGGCGCGCTAGGGGTTTAGTAAGTCGGCGGTCGTGGTAGCCGAACCTCATGATCGTGAAACTGACGAAGATGACCCCCATTTTGTTCGCGGGCGTGGCGGCAGCTTCGATCGCCGCAGCGCCGATCGCCATGGCCGAGCCTGCGCCTCCGCCGCCGTGCGTGAACGCCGACGGCACGCCATGTTCGGACGTCGGCAATGTCGGTCCGGGTGGCGCGGAAGTGAACATCCCTTACGGCCCGTCCGGCGAGGCTGACCGCGGCGGCGCCTCCGGTGCGATTCCGTACGGCCCAGGTGGGTCGGCGGACGGCGGTGGCGCTTCGGGTTCGCTGTCGCCCTATGGTCCTGGCGGCTCCGCAGGCCCCGGCGGTGCCAACGGATGCATCCCGAACGTCGGCTGCATCAACATTCCTGCCGGCTAACCAGCTCGCCCGCGCTCGGTGCGGTAGCGGCGCACAAGTGCGTCGGTCGAGGAGTCCGACTGCTCGGCCGGCGACGCGTCGCTGGTGATCACCGGTAGCAGCGCCTTGGCCTGCGTTTTGCCGAGTTCGACGCCCCACTGGTCGAACGAGTCGATGCCCCAGATGACGCCCTCGGTGAAGACCTGATGCTCGTATAACGCGATCAACTGGCCGACCACCGAGGGCGTCAGCTTGGTGCCGAGGATCGATGTCGTGGGCCGGTTGCCCGGCATCACCTTGTGCGGCACCACTTCTGGCGGCGTGCCCTCGGCCGCGATCTCGTCGGCGGTCTTGCCGAACGCCAGCACCTGCGTCTGGGCGAAGAAGTTACTCATAAGCAGGTCGTGCATGCTGCCGGTGCCGTCCGCGGTCGCCAGGTCGTCGGTGGGCTGAGAGAAACCGATGAAGTCGGCAGGGATCAGTCGCGTGCCCTGGTGGATCAGCTGATAGAACGCGTGCTGGCCGTTGGTTCCCGGTTCGCCCCAGAAGATTTCGCCGGTGCTGGTCGACACCGGTGTGCCATCGGCGCGCACCGACTTGCCGTTGGATTCCATCGTCAACTGCTGCAGATAGGCCGCAAATCGCGACAGGTCGTTGGAATACGGCAGCACCGCGCGCGTCTGCGCGTCGAAGAAGTTGTTGTACCACAAGCCGATAAGGCCGAGCAGTGCTGGCGCGTTGGCCTCCAGCGGTGCGGTGCGGAAGTGTTCGTCGACGATGTGGAAGCCGGCCAGGAAGTCGGCGAAGCGCTCACGGCCGATAGCGGCCATCACGCTCAAACCGATTGCGCTGTCGACAGAATACCGGCCGCCGACCCAGTCCCAGAAGCCGAACATGTTGTCCGTGTTGATGCCGAAGTCGTCGACCAGCTTCTTGTTCGTCGACACCGCGACGAAATGCTTTGCCACCGCGGCATCGCCCAACGCTTCGGTCAGCCAGCGCCGCGCTGCCGTCGCGTTGGTCAACGTCTCCAGCGTCGAGAACGTCTTCGACGCGACGATGAAAAGCGTTGTGGCAGGGTCGAGTCCGTCGAGCTTGGCCACCAGGTCTGCGGGGTCGACGTTCGAGACGAACCGCGCCGAGATGCCCGCGTCGGCATAGTGGCGCAACGCGTTGTACACCATCACCGGCCCCAGATCCGAGCCGCCGATGCCGATGTTGACGACGGTCTTGATGCGCTCGCCGGTGGCGCCGGTCCACTCGCCGCTGCGCAACCGGTCGGTGAAGTCGCCCATCTTGTCCAGCACCGCGTGCACGTCATCGACGACGTTCTGCCCGTCGACCACCAATTCGACGCCGACCGGATCGCGCAGCGCCGTGTGCAGCACCGCGCGGTCTTCGGAGGTGTTGATGTGCACGCCGGAGAACATCGCGTCGCGACGCTGTTCGAGCCCGGCGGTGCGGGCCAGGTCGATCAGCATTTTCAGGGTGTCGCGGGTGACGCGGTGCTTGCTGTAGTCGATGTACAGGTCACCGACCGTCAACGTCAGCGCAGTACCGCGCTCGGGGTCGTCGGCAAAGAACTCGCGCAGCGTCTTGGCACCGATTTCGTCGTGGTGACGCTGAAGGGCTTGCCAGGCGGGAGTGGCTGCAATATCTGGGATCTGCTGCGTCTGGGCCGTCATGTTTTCGACCCTAGTGCGGGCGGTTGAACAAAGGTGTAAATGATGGAGGTATGGACACCACCGCTCTGCTGAAGTCAGTACCCACCGGTCTGTGGATCGGCGGTGAGGAACGCGAAGGGAAGTCGACATTCAACGTTCTCGACCCGTCCGATGACGAGGTCCTGATCGCGGTCGCCGACGGCACGCCTGACGACGCGATCGCCGCACTCGACGCCGCCTGCGCCGTGCAGGAGGACTGGGCGGCCACCGCGCCCCGCGAGCGCGGCGAGATCCTGCGTGCGGTCTTCGAGAAGATCACCGAGAAGGCCGAAGATCTCGCCACCCTGATGACGCTGGAAATGGGCAAGGTGTTGCCCGAGAGCATGGGCGAGGTCAAGTACGGCTCGGAGTTCTTCCGCTGGTTCGCCGAAGAGGCCGTCCGCATCGGCGGCCGCTACACCCCGAAGCCGGCGGGCGACGGCCGCATCATCGTCACCAAGGACCCGGTCGGGCCGTGCTACGCGATCACCCCGTGGAACTTCCCGCTGGCGATGGGCACCCGCAAGATCGGGCCGGCCGTCGCGGCCGGTTGCACGATGATCGTCAAGCCGGCTCAGGAGACCCCGCTGACCATGCTGCTGCTGGCCAAGCTGATGGAAGAGGCCGGCCTGCCCAAGGGCGTGCTGTCGGTGATCCCGACCAGCAAGCCGGGCGATGTGACCACCGCGCTGATCGACGACGGGCGGCTGCGCAAGCTGACGTTCACCGGCTCCACCGGCGTCGGCAAGGCGCTGGCCAAACAGGGCAGCGACAAGCTGCTGCGGCTGTCGATGGAACTCGGCGGCAACGCCCCGTTCGTGGTGTTCGACGACGCCGACGTGGACGCCGCCGTCGACGGCGCGATCCTGGCCAAGATGCGCAACGGCGGCGAGGCCTGCACCGCGGCCAACCGCTTCCACGTCGCCAACGCGGTGCGCGAGGAGTTCACCGAGAAGCTGGTCAAGCGGATGAGCGAGTTCACCCTCGGCAAGGGCACCGATGAGTCTGCGACGCTGGGTCCGCTGATCAACGCCAAGCAGGTCGCCACCGTCGAAGACCTGGTGTCCGATGCCGTCTCGCGCGGCGCGACCGTCGCGGTCGGTGGCGTCGCCCCGGGCGGCCCCGGCAATTTCTACCCGGCCACAGTGCTGGCCGACGTCCCGGCCGACGCCCGCATTCTCAAGGAGGAGGTGTTCGGGCCCGTCGCGCCGATCACCGGCTTCGACTCCGAGGAGGAGGGCATCGCGGCGGCCAACGACACCGAATACGGGTTGGCGGCCTACATCTACACGCAGTCGCTGGATCGTGCGCTGCGGGTGGCCGAGAGCATCGACGCAGGCATGGTCGGCGTGAACCGCGGCGTGATCTCCGACCCGGCGGCCCCGTTCGGCGGCGTCAAGCAGTCCGGCTTCGGCCGCGAGGGCGGCACCGAGGGCATCGAGGAATACCTCGAGACCAAGTACATCGCGCTGACGAACTAGCCAAACTCCCGCGAGCAGTCGTAAAAGTCCCCTGCACCTCGGCGTGTCGGGGACTTTTGCGTCTGCTCGCGCGGGAAAGATTCCGGCAGTGACAGCGGATCGCGGCCACTCGATTCCCGCACTGGACGGCATCCGTGCGGTCGCTGTCGCGCTCGTCCTCGCCGAGCACGGCGGGCTGCCCGGCGTCTCCGGCGGATTCCTCGGGGTCGACGTTTTCTTCGTGCTCAGCGGATTCCTGATCACCTCGCTGCTGCTCGACGAGTTCCGCACCAAGGGCCGAATCCGGCTGCGCGACTTCTGGATTCGTCGCGCACGACGACTATTGCCTGCGTTGCTCGCGATGGTGCTCGCGGTGGTGGCCGTGCGGAAGCTGTTCCCGACCGAGGCCACGGCCTCGCTGCGCGATGATGCCGTCGCCTCCTTCTTCTGGATGTCGAACTGGGCGTTCGTCGCGCAGAAGACCGACTACTTCTCCCAAGGTGCCCCGCCGTCGCCGCTGCAACACACGTGGTCGCTCGGCGTCGAGGAGCAGTACTACCTGATCTGGCCGCTGCTGGTGCTCGGCGTCGCGGCGCTGTGCTGGCGGCGACTCCGACTGGCCGTCTTCGTGCTGGCAGTCGCGGGCGTCGTCGCGTCGGCGACCGCAGCCATCTTGATGGCGCCCGAGGTCAACCGGGTGTACTTCGGCACCGACACCCGCATACAGGCGCTGTTGATCGGTGCCGCGGCGGCTGCCCTGCTGGTACGCGACTGGACGGTGCTGACGTCGGGCGGGACGCTGATCCGCACCCAATACCGGCGCTGGGCCGCGACGGCGTTGTCGGTTGTCGGGCTGGCAGGTCTGGCCGTGCTCGCGCACTACGCGACGGGCAGTGCCCGCGACTTCCGCTACGGACTGCTGATTGCGGTGGCCCTGTCCGCCGTGCTCGTCGTCGCGCCCGTGGCGATGGACCAGACCTCACCCGTCGCGCGGGCGCTGGCATGGCGGCCGCTGGTGTGGCTCGGCGCGATCTCCTACGGCGTCTACCTCTGGCACTGGCCGATCTTCCTGGCGCTCAACGGCGAACGCACCGGGTGGTCGGGTTGGCCGCTGTTCGCGCTGCGGTGCGCGGCGACGGTTGCGGTGGCCACGGCGTCGTGGTGGTTGCTCGAACAGCCGATCCGACGGTGGCGGCCGGTGATCGTCCCGATGCTGCCGTTGGCGGGCGCGACGGCGGCGACGGCGGCCGTCATCACCATGACGGTGGTGCCCATCGAACCGAAACCGGCCGACCCGGCAGCCAGCAGCATCGACTCGGCTGCGCTGGTCTCACCGGAGCGGCCAGTGGAGGTGAAGTCGCCGTCGGGCCAGCTAGCGCCGGGAACCAAGAGGGTCGCGGTGTTCGGCGACTCGGTCGCGTGGACGCTGATGCGGTATCTGCCGCCGACGCCGGGGCTGAGCTTCACCAACTACACGACGATCGGCTGTGGGGTGGCCCGCGGCGGGCCATACCGGTATGCGGGCGAGACGCTGAATCAGAAGCCGGAATGCGACGACTGGCCGGCACGGTGGTCGCAGCGGATCAACCACGACCGACCGGACGTCGTGCTGCTGATCATCGGCCGCTGGGAAGTGGTGGATCGGGTGAACGAGGGGCACTGGACGCACATCGGCGACGACGCGTACGACGCGTATCTGCACGGGGAGCTGACGCGGGCCCTCGACATTCTGACCTCGACGGGTGCGCACGTGGTGGTGACGACCGAGCCGTACAACCGCCGCGGTGAGCGGGCCGACGGCAGCCTGTATCCCGAGGATCAGCCCACCCGGGCCGACCGCTGGAACACCTTGTTGCGCAACGTGATCGGTAAGCGACCGAACGTCACCGTGCTCGACCTCAACAAGAAGTTGGGCCCGGACGGCTACTACACCAACAAGGTCGACGGCATCAAGATGCGCATCGACGGCGTGCATCCGACGCCGGAGGCGGTCAAGTGGTTGACGCCGTGGTTGGCCGACGCACTGAAACGCTGAAGCGCTAGTGGCCGAGCCGGCCGCGGCCCATGCGCAGCAGCAGCATCGCCAGGTCCTTGCCGTCGGGGCCGAGCTCGCTGTAGCGCTCGATGACCTTCATCTCGCGGCTGTGCACCAGCCGGGTGCCGCCTGAGGCCATCCGGGCCTTGCCGATCAGCTTGGACACCTCGGTGCGCCGCTTGACGGCCGCCAGGATCGCCGAGTCGAGCTCGTCGATCTCGCGGCGCAGGTCATCAATCTCAGCCACGGGTTCCATTTCGATAGTCATTTCGGGCTCCTCGTTGTGTAAGGGTTCTTGGTCTCATCCGGTTTCGGGCCTCACACAAGAGACGAGCCCCGGATCCGGAAGCGGACCGCGGGGCTCTTGGAAGCAGCTAGACCACGGGCACCGCTGGCCGGTACCCGTAAAAAAATCGTCCTTGCTGCATGAGCACGTATTGAGTGTGCCATTTGAGGCCGTGGCAGCGCAAAGAGTGTCGTCTGGCAGCGGTAAGTTGGGGCAGACATGAGTTTGCACGTGACCGACCTGAATTCCGACTCCGAAGCCCTGCTGGACGGCCTCAACCCGCAACAGCGCGAAGCCGTGCTGCACGAAGGCACGCCGCTGCTGATCGTCGCAGGCGCCGGCTCCGGCAAGACCGCGGTGCTGACCCGGCGGATCGCCTACCTGCTGGCGGCCCGTGAGGTCGGCGTCGGTCAGGTGCTGGCCATCACGTTCACCAACAAGGCCGCCGCCGAGATGCGCGAACGGGTGGTCCAACTGGTCGGGCCACGGGCGCGGGCCATGTGGGTGTCGACGTTCCACTCGACCTGTGTGCGGATCCTGCGTAACCAGGCCTCCCTGATCAAGGGGCTGAACTCCAACTTCTCGATCTACGACGCCGACGACTCGCGACGGCTGCTGCTGATGATCGGCAAGGACATGGGGCTGGACACCAAGCGGTACTCGCCGCGGCTGCTGGCCAACGGGATCTCCAACCTGAAGAACGAGCTGATCGGCCCCGAGCAGGCGGCCTACGACGCGTCGAATGCGATGGAGGATCTGCCGCGGATCATCGCCGAGGTCTTCGCGGAATACCAGCGCCGGCTGCGGGCGGCCAACGCGCTGGACTTCGACGACCTGATCGGCGAGACAGTCGCTGTGCTACAGGCATTTCCACAGATTGCGCAGTACTACCGCAGACGGTTCCGGCACATCCTGGTCGACGAGTATCAGGACACCAACCACGCGCAGTACGTGTTGGTGCGTGAGCTGGTCGGCCGCGAAACCGAGGACGGGGTCGCCCCCGCTGAGCTGTGTGTGGTCGGCGACGCCGACCAGTCGATCTACGCGTTCCGCGGCGCCACCATCCGCAACATCGAGGACTTCGAACGCGACTTCCCCAATGCCACAACGATTCTGCTCGAGCAGAACTACCGCTCGACGCAGAACATCCTGAACGCGGCCAACTCGGTGATCTCGCGCAACGCCGGTCGGCGGGAGAAGCGGCTGTGGACCGACGCGGGGGAAGGCGAGCTCATCGTCGGCTACGTCGCCGACAACGAGCACGACGAGGCGCGCTTCGTCGCCGAGGAGATCGACGCGCTCGCCGACAAGGGTGAGTTCACCTACAACGACGTGGCGGTGTTCTACCGCACCAACAACTCGTCGCGCGCGCTGGAAGAAGTGTTCATCCGCGCCGGCATCCCGTACAAAGTCGTTGGGGGCGTTCGCTTTTACGAGCGCAGGGAAATCCGCGACATCGTCGCGTATCTGCGGGTGCTCGACAATCCCGGTGACTCGGTGAGCATGCGCCGCATTCTGAACACGCCGCGGCGCGGGATCGGCGACCGCGCCGAGGCGTGTGTGGCGGTGTACGCCGAGAACACCGGGTTGAGCTTCAACGACGCGCTGCAGGCGGCCGCCGAGGGCAAGGTGCCGATGCTGAACACCCGCTCCGAGAAGTGCATCGCGAGTTTCGTTGAGCTGCTTGACGATCTGCGCGGCAAGCTGGACGACGAGCTCGGCAACGTCGTCGAAGCCGTCCTCGACCGCACCGGCTACCGGACCGAGCTGGAATCCTCCAGTGATCCCCAGGACCTCGCGCGACTGGACAACCTCAACGAATTAGTCAGCGTCGCACACGAATTCAGCACCGACCTGGCAAACGCGCAGGCGACGGGTGAAGTGGCGCCCGAGGACGAGGACATCCCCGACACCGGCGTGCTCGCCCAGTTCCTGGAGCGGGTGTCGTTGGTGGCCGACGCCGACGAACTGCCTGAGCACGGCGCAGGCGTGGTGACGATGATGACCCTGCACACCGCGAAGGGGCTGGAGTTCCCGGTGGTGTTCGTGACGGGCTGGGAGGACGGCATGTTCCCGCACATGCGGGCACTCGGTGATCCGACCGAACTGTCCGAGGAGCGGCGGCTGGCCTACGTCGGCATCACCAGGGCGCGGCAGCGGCTGTACCTCAGCCGCGCCAGAGTCCGCTCGTCCTGGGGGCAGCCGATGCTCAACCCGGAATCCAGGTTCCTCAAGGAGATCCCGCAGGAGCTCATCGACTGGCGCCGTGTGGAGCCCCCACCGTCGCTTTCGGCGCCCGTCAGCGGTGCCGGCAGATTCGGGACTCCGCGTCCGGCACCGGCGCGCTCAGCGGTAGGTAAGCGCCCGCTGCTGGTGCTTGCACCGGGCGATCGCGTCACCCACGACAAGTACGGGCTCGGCCGCGTCGAGGAGGTGTCCGGCGTCGGTGAGTCGGCGATGTCGCTGATCGACTTCGGCAGCGCCGGGCGGGTCAAGCTGATGCACAACCACGCGCCGGTCGCCAAGCTTTAAGGCCCGGTTTCGTCTGCTCGCAGCGACACTGAACTAACCTCTCGGTTCGCGAGATCGCAGTCGTTGTGCGTTCCACTCGAACTTTCCCACGGTAACTGCGATTTCGTGGAGTCGAAGCCCTGGCGTCGCTAGGGCCTAACCCGACCCGCCGCTGCGGGCCCAGCGACGCGTAGCGGGCAGCAGCGCCAGCAGGATGCTGGCCAGGGGCAGCAGCGGGATGCCGTAGACCACCGGCGAGAGCTTGGCCCCCGCGACGAACAAGCCCGCGAAGATCAGCAGCGCCACGACGGCACCGACCACTATCAGCAGCCTGCTCAGCTGGCGCCGCAGCAGTAGCGCGATCAGCCCGGTGATGAGCGCCGCCGCCGACACCGCGGTGAGGAAGCCGATCGCCACACAGAACAGCCGGTCCGACCGCCACCAGCCGGTGATCAGGTCGACGGCGATCACAGCGGTGGCCCAGCCGGTCAGGATGGCAGCGATCACCGTCGCGATGGCTGTGTTCGGCTTGGCCTGCTTGTGCCGTGGCGTGCCGATCGCCGCAGGCCTGGCGCGCGGCACATAGGTCGTCGGCGGGTCGCCTAACGCGGGGAATTCGCCGGTCGGATGACGCTGGATGATGCTGGTCTGCGGCTCAGACTCGGCGGGTATCGGTGACGACGGCGTGCCACCGTTGCGTCGGATGCGTGGCTTATCGAGTGGGGAAGATTCGGACGGGCCGTCGCTCACATCTAGCCAACGTAGTTGCCGGGGCTAAGACCCCGCTGCGCAAGCCACGGCACCGGGTCGATTCGGTTGGTGCCGTTGACCAAAACCTCGAAGTGGCAGTGCGGACCGGTGGAGTTACCGCGGTTGCCCATCGTCGCGATCTGATCGCCTGCCATCACCCGATCGCCCTTGCTGACGAGCCAGGTGTTCACGTGCCCGTACAGCGTCACGGTGCCGTCGGCATGCCGGATCTTGACCCAGGCGCCGTAGCCGGCCGTCGGGCCCGCGTCGATGACGACGCCATCGGCGACGGCGTAGATCGGCGTGCCGATCGAGTTGGCGATGTCGATGCCGGCATGCAGCACACCCCAGCGGTAGCCGAAGCCCGAGGTGAAGACGCCCTTCGTGTACATCACGAACAGCGGCCGGTTCAGCCGGGCCTCGCGCTCGGCCCGCTCCTGGGCGAACGCGGCGGCCTTGGTGACCTCCTCGGCGTGCACCGACTCATTGGCGGCCGGGGCCACCGAGACGATCTGCATGCCGTCGGTTGACCCGGTGACGAGCCCGCCGCCCATGGTCGACGAATCTGCGGCGAGGACGGCCTCCGTCGGCTTCTTGTGGTCGGAGGCGTTCGACATCGTGTACGCGCCTGCCGCGGTAGCGCCGACCGCCATCGCGGCGACCATCAGCCTGCCCTTGACGGGCACGTCCTGCTTGCGATGCAGACCGCGCCGGCCGGAGATGTCGATGATGTCGGTCTCGTCCACGCCGTCGCTGGTGTCGGTGTGGCTGTCCCGGTAGGCGTGCGACGCGCGACGCTCGACGCGCGGGTCCGGCCGGAACTGTGACGGCACCGCCAGTCGCAGCGGGATCAGATTGTCTGTGTCATGCAGGTCATCGAGCTCGGGGGCATGGATGACTTGCGACTCGCGGTCGAACGCACAGTTCTCGCGGAACTCCAGATCAGCGAGGTCGCCGAATTCGTTGAACGGAATGATGTCGGTGATCGCGGCGTCGTAATTGACTGCTGCGTAAGGATTTCCGTCGGTGGGGTCGTTCGTCGAGACTCCGTCAGGAGCGGGAGACAAACGATGCCTTGCCAACCTGCAATGTCCTTCTAGCCGTGACCGAAACGTGATCTGGACCAGAGGCACGTTAACCAAATCCCAATGTTGGCCGCAACCCGAGGATGTATTCCACCGGGGGATTGTGACTTGTATCACGTGTTGGCCGGCGGTGAGATCTACCACATGAGCGGTAGGCGGTGCAGAACCCGCTAGTTCGTGTGGATAAAGTTCCCCCTGGCCCGTCGGGCACAAACCTTCGACGTCAACGCACAAAGACAGTGAGTCAATGGATCTCTTCGAATACCAAGCGAAAGAGCTGTTCGCGAAGCACAACGTGCCCACCACGCCGGGTCGGGTGACCGACACCGCCGAGGGCGCCAAGGCCATCGCCGAGGAAATCGGCCGGCCGGTCATGGTCAAGGCCCAGGTGAAGGCAGGCGGCCGCGGTAAGGCCGGCGGCGTGAAGTACGCCGCCACTCCCGACGACGCGTTCACTCACGCGCAGAACATCCTCGGCCTGGACATCAAGGGCCACATCGTGAAGAAGCTGCTGGTCGCGGAGGCGAGCGATATCGCAGAGGAGTACTACATCTCCTTCCTGCTCGACCGCGCCAACCGCACCTACCTGGCGATGTGCTCGGTCGAGGGCGGCATGGAGATCGAAGAGGTTGCAGCGACGAAGCCCGAGCGGCTGGCCAAGGTGCCCGTCAACGCCGTCAAGGGAGTCGACCTGGCGTTCGCCCGCTCGATCGCCGAGCAGGGCCACCTGCCCGCCGAGGTGCTCGACGCGGCGGCCGTGACGATCCAGAAGCTGTGGGAGGTGTTCGTCGCCGAGGACGCCACGCTGGTCGAGGTGAACCCGTTGGTGCGCACGCCCGACGACCAGATCCTGGCGCTGGACGGCAAGGTCACCCTCGACGCCAACGCCGACTTCCGGCAGCCCGAGCACGCGCTGTTCGAGGACCGCGACGCCACCGATCCGCTGGAGCTCAAGGCCAAGGAGAACGACCTCAACTACGTCAAGCTCGACGGTGAGGTCGGCATCATCGGCAACGGCGCGGGCCTGGTGATGTCCACCCTCGACGTCGTCGCCTACGCAGGCGAGAAGCATGGCGGCGTGAAGCCGGCCAACTTCCTCGACATCGGCGGCGGCGCCTCGGCCGAGGTGATGGCCGCAGGACTCGACGTCATTCTCAACGACGCTCAGGTCAAGAGCGTGTTCGTCAACGTGTTCGGCGGCATCACGGCATGCGACGCCGTCGCCAACGGCATCGTCAAGGCGCTGCAGATCCTCGGCGACGAAGCGAACAAGCCACTCGTGGTCCGGCTCGACGGCAACAACGTCGAAGAAGGCCGTCGCATCCTGGCCGAGGCCAACCACCCGCTGGTGACCGAGGTCGGCACGATGGACGAAGCCGCCGACGTAGCGGCCGCCAAGGCCGCCGAAGCCGCGAACGCCTAGAACCTAAAAGGAGAAATGACCCATGGCTATTTTTCTGACCTCCGAAAGCAAGGTCATCGTCCAGGGCATCACCGGCGGCGAGGCCACCACGCACACCGCCCGCATGCTCAAGGCAGGCACGCAGATCCTCGGCGGCGTCAACGCGCGCAAGGCCGGAACGACGGTGTCGCACGTCGACAAGGAAGGCAAGAACGTCGACCTTCCCGTGTTCGGCACCGTCAAAGAGGCCATGGAGAAGACCGGCGCCGACGTGTCGATCATCTTCGTGCCGCCGAAGTTCGCCAAGGACGCGATCATCGAGGCCATCGACGCCGAGATCCCGCTGCTCGTCGTGATCACCGAGGGAATTCCGGTGCAGGACAGCGCATATGCGTGGGCCTATAACGTCGAGAAGGGCAACAAGACCCGCATCATCGGGCCCAACTGCCCCGGCATCATCACCCCGGGCCAGTCGCTGGTCGGCATCACTCCTGCCAACATCAGCGGCCCCGGCCCGATCGGGCTGGTGTCCAAGTCAGGCACGTTGACCTACCAGATGATGTTCGAATTGCGCGATTTCGGCTTCACGACATCGATCGGCATCGGCGGTGACCCGGTCATCGGCACCACGCACATCGATGCCATCGAGGCCTTCGAGAAGGACCCCGAAACCAAGGTCATCGTGATGATCGGCGAGATCGGCGGCGACGCCGAGGAGCGTGCGGCCGACTACATCAAGGCCAACGTGTCCAAGCCGGTCGTCGGCTACGTCGCGGGATTCACCGCGCCCGAGGGCAAGACGATGGGCCACGCGGGCGCGATCGTGTCCGGTTCGTCGGGCACCGCGCAGGCGAAGAAGGAGGCCCTCGAGGCCGCGGGCGTCAAGGTGGGCAAGACCCCTTCTGAGACCGCGCGCCTGGCCAGGGAGATCCTGCAGAGCCTGTAATCCCCAGCTGCACGTGGGCCCACTCGGTGTGAACTAGGCCGCAGGATTAGGAACGCGTTCTAGTTATCGATTAGCCTGACGAATTAACACGCGTCAGGAGGTCTGTAATGGTCGATCCGCGGACTCCGGTGGTCGTCGGCGTCGGCCAGTTCACCGAACGCATCGACGACGCCGACTATCGCGGCATGTCCGCGGTCGAGTTGGCGACCGAAGCTGTGCGGGCGGCGCTGGCCGATACGGGCGCTGCGGGCGTCGCGAAAGCGGTCGACACGGTCTTCGGGCTGCGACAGTTCGAGATCTCCGGGCCGATGCCCGCCGCGCTCGGTAAATCGAACAACTACCCGCGGTCGGTGATGCAACGCGTGGGTGGCGATCCCGCCCGCGTGGTGCTGGAACCCGTTGGGGGACAGAGCCCGCAGAAGCTCGTCACCGAGGCGGGCAACGCGATCGCGGCGGGCGAAGCCGACGTCGTGATGATCATGGGTTCTGAGCCGGGGTCGACGGCGCGCTACTTCGCCAACCGGGAAGACAAGCCGGATTTCACCGAGCATGTCGAGGGGCAACTCGAGGACCGCGGCCACCAGATCTTCAGCTATATCGACGACTACACCATCCAGCATGGTCTGACCGGCGCGCCCGTTCAGTATGGGCTTCTCGAGAACGCCCGCCGCGCAAGGCTGGGGCTCAGCGTCGTCGACTATCGCCGAAAAATGGCCGAACTGTTCGCGCCGCTCTCGAAAGTCGCTGCGAAGAACCCGTTTTCGTCCTCACCGGTGGAACGCTCGGTCGAGGAGATCATCACGGTCTCGGGCGACAACCGGATGATCTGCGACCCGTATCCGCGTCTGCTCGTCGCACGCGATCAGGTCAACCAAGGCGCGGCCGCGGTGATGATGTCGGTCGAGGCGGCCAAACGACTCGGTGTGCCCGAGGAGAAGTGGGTCTACGTTCACGGCCATTCCGACATGGTCGAGCAGGCGACGCTGGACCGCGAAGACCTCGGCGCCAGCCCCGCATCGGTGCTGGCCGTGCGAGAAGCGTTGCGGGTGGCCGGGATCGGCGTCGACGACATCGCCACCTTCGACCTCTACAGCTGCTTCCCGTTCCCGGTCTTCGTCATCTGCGAGGCCCTCGGTATCGACGGTGACGATCCGCGTGGTCTGACGCTGACCGGCGGACTGCCGTACTTCGGCGGGCCCGGCAACAGCTACTCATTGCACGCCATCGCCGAGACGGTGAGTGAAATGCGCCAGGCGCCAGGGCGATTCGGCTTCGTCGGAGCCAACGGCGGCATCATGAGCAAGTACTCCGTCGGCATCTACTCCACCGAACCCGTCGAATGGCGCACCGACCGCAGCGAGGCGCTCAAACAGGAGATCGCCGAGCTACCCAAGGTGCCAGTGACACGCAATCCGGACGGCGCGGCAACCATCGAGACCTACTCGGTGCGCTATGACTGGCCGATCCGGACCGGGATCATCGTCGGCCGCCTTGACTCCGACAACAGCCGGTTCATGGCCACCACCGAGGACGACGATCTGGTCGCGCTGATGTCCGATGACGATCCCCTTGGTGCGCAGATCAGCGTGTGGTCCACCGAACACGGCAATCGCGCTAGCCTCGCTTAGTCCGCGACGTGCGTCCTCGGGATTCGAACCGGTTTCGCTTGGGCTGGTTTCCATTTCTGCGGCGATGTTCGGCATGAGGATCGTCGAACACCCGGGCAATGAGTGGGCTGATGGATGGCATGTCATGTCCTCTCGATCGGTGACGCGTGCTCACCCATGACTGTTGCCGTGCGCTCGGCATCCTTTGCACGTAGACCCGTACGCGCTTTTTTGCGCCGGTACTACCTAGCGAGCAGAAGTCAAACGAGCGCGGCCAGCTTGCCGGCCAACCGCTCGACGTAACCGGCGACGTCATCCGGTGACTTGTCGGGCAGGCCGAACAGCACCTCCGTCACGCCGAGTTCGGCCCACCGCGCCAACTTGTCCGGATCCGGCTTGAAGTCCAGCGCGACGATCTGTGGGGCGCCGTCGCGGCCGGCCGAGGCCCAGGTGTCCTGCAACAACTTGACCGGCTCGTCGATGTCGAAGTCGCGCGGCGTGGTGATCCAGCCGTCCGCGGACCGGGCGATCCACTTGAAGTTCTTCTCGGTGCCCGCCGCGCCGACGAGCACCGGAATGTGGGACTGAATCGGCTTGGGCCAGGCCCACGAAGGACCGAAGTTGACGAATTCGCCTTCGTAGGAAGCTTCTTCCTGCGTCCACAACGCCCGCATGGCTTCCAGATACTCGCGCAGCATGGTGCGCCGCCGTCCTGGCGGCACGTTGTGGTCGGCGAGTTCGTCTGTGTTCCAACCGAATCCGACGCCCAGGCTGACCCGGCCGCCCGACAAGTGGTCCAACGTCGCGATCGACTTGGCCAGCGTGATCGGGTCATGCTCGACCGGCAATGCGACCGCCGTCGACAACCTCACACGAGAGGTCACGGCACACGCCGCCCCCAGGCTGACCCATGGATCCAGCGTGCGCATGTACCGGTCGTCGGGCAGCGACTCGTCGCCGGTGGTGGGGTGGGCGGCCTGCCGTTTGATCGGGATGTGAGTGTGTTCGGGCACGTAGAACGTGGTGAAGCCGTGATCATCGGCGAGCTTGGCTGCCGCCGCAGGGGTGATGCCGCGGTCGCTGGTGAAAAGTACGAGCCCGTAGTCCATTCAAGAATTAGAACGTGTTCTAGTCCGAAGGGCAAGGCCGGGTCCCCTCTGCTGGTCAATGTGCCCACAGGTACCGCTGCCGAATAAACGCGTAGCCGCGTACGTGTGCCAGCCGATCGTCGACACGGGAAAGTTCAGGATGTGATTACCGGGGGGAATACACGAACGAAGGTGCGCGAGTGGGTGCATCGCTACCTGCCGTGCGAAATCGCCGGAACCGTAGGGGAGTTGGGCGGCGCGGCGATTGCATACCTGGCGACGGGCTCACTGGCCGCGGCGGCGATCACCGCGACGATCGGAGCGTCGGCCGGCTACTACGCAACCGCGTACGTCAGCGCTGTGCGCTGGAGCTGTCGCGCCCACGGAGCGTTGATGTCCAGCCTGCTTGCGCTGCGGAGCGTGGCCGTCGAGTTCGGGCCTGCCGAACTGGTCGACAGCGTCGCCGTGCGGCCGGTCGCGTTCTACGTCGGCCCGCTGATCTTTGACAACACGATCATCGGCTGGATCTTCGGCAAGCTCGTCGCGGACCTCGCCTTCTACTTCTGCGCCATCTTCGCTTACGAACGGTTCAAGGGTCTGCTCGCACGACCGCGAGCGCAGGAGGTGAGTGATGAATCCGTCTCGGAGATCGCAGCTGCGTGAGGACATGTCCGCAGATGCCGGACGACTCGCGACACTGGCCGCACGCCACGGCACACCGCTGTTGGTGCTGCAGCCCCATTTGGTGGCGCGCCGCTACCGCGAGCTGACCGAGAAGCTGCCGGGCTTCCGCATGCACTACGCGGTGAAGGCATCGCCGCATCCGCTTGTGCTGTCGACGATCGCGATCTGTGGCGGCTGGTTCGACGTCGCCACCAGCGCCGAAGTCGATCTGCTGCAGGGGCTCGCGCTGCCGATGGACCGTTGCATCCACACCAACCCGATCAAGAAGCCCTCCGACATCGACCACGCGTATGCCGCGGGCATTCGGACGTTCGTCGTCGAAAATCCTTGTGAAGTACAGAAATTCGCGGGCCGACCGAGCGACATCGAGCTGCTGGTGCGGCTGGCGTTCCGCAACCCGAACGCAAAGTCCGACCTCTCGTCGAAATTCGGCACCCTCCCCGCGGATGCGGAGTTGCTCGTCAAGCACGTCGTCGCAGCGGGCGTCCAGTTCGCCGGTTTCAGTTTTCACGTCGGCAGCCAGAGCGCGTCGGCCGAGCCGTACGGCGTGGCATTGCGCGCCACCCTGGAGCTCATCGCGCACATCGCCGAGAGCCTGGACGTGCGCACCCGCGTCATCGACATCGGCGGCGGTTTCCCAGTCGCCTATCGCGAGTCCGTGCCAACCATCGATGCCGTGGCCGACGTCATCGACGACGTGCTCGGCGCACAGCGAGACGACTTCACATTCCTTGCTGAGCCGGGCCGGTATCTGGCAGCGGACAGCATGACACTGCTCACCAGCGTCGTCGGAACCGCGGAGCGCGGCGGTCAGGTCTGGCACTACCTCGACGACGGGCTTTACGGCAGCTACTCGAACGTGATGACGGAGGACGTACACCCGCCGATCCTCGCGCTGAGCGAACTCGCCGACGGCGACGTCTCGTGCGAGCCGGTGACGCTGGCGGGCCCGACGTGCGACAGCGTCGACGTGATCGCTCGTGACTACCCGATGCCTGCGCTCGAGGTCGGCGACATCCTGGTGAGCCCGATGATGGGCGCCTACACCAGCGTCACGGCGTCACGGTTCAACGGGATTCCGGCGACGCCGATCGTGATGTCTTAGGTTCAGCGCGACGTGTGCTAGTCGGAGCTGTCGCCGCCCTTCTTCTTACCGCCCGTGGTTGATCCGGCCGCGTTGTCAGCCTTCTTGGTCGTCTTCTTGGTGGTGGTTCCGGTTGCGCTTTGGTTGTTTGTCGCCGACGCACCGCCGACTTTGAAGGTGTTGATCGCGACGCCGGGATTCGTCTTCGTCACGGTGAGAGCATTTCTCAGAATCGTCCCGGCAAGCGCGAGCGGCCCGGGGCCGGCTGAAACCGTGTTGTTTCTGCCGAGGAAGTTGAAGCCGGCGTTCAAGTTGCCTGGCCCGCCTGCGGTGATCGTATTGCCACCACCCCCGGTATTCACGGCGACGTCGAGGCTGCCCGGACCGCCTGCCGTCAGTTTGTTGCCGCTGCTGAAGAAGTTGAGGGCAGTGGTGAAATTGCTGCCTGGGCCACCAGCTATCAATGTGTTGTCGCTGCCGCCGATGTTCCTCGCGGAGTTGAAGAATCCGCCTTCCGTCCTGACGACGTTGCCGCTGCCGCCCAGGAGATTAATGGCGGCGGTCCGATATCCGCCAACGGTCGTGACGCTGTTTCCGTCGCCGAACAGGTTGCGCGCGAAGTTGCCCGTGCCACCGAATACCTGCGCGGATCCGTTGTTGCCGAGAAGGTTTACTGCCGCGTTCGAATTGCCGCCAACGATCTTGACGCTGTTTGTGTTGCCGAGAATGTTGCGAGCGAAGTTGAAATACCCGCCCTGAGTCGTGACCTCGTTGTGGCTGCCAAGCAGGTTGGTGGCCTGGTTCACGAAACTGCCTTGTGTCGACACGACGTTGCTGTTGCCGCCGATGTTGAATGCCCAGTTGAGCAAGCCACCCAGCGCCGAGGCGGAATTGTTGCTGCCGAACAGTGAGGCGGCCAAGTTCAAAACAGACCCCGCACTTGTCACCGCAGTGGCGCCGGTACCGATCGCGAACGCGGCGCCCAACAATCCATCGGCATGAGCGGTCGCCCCGTTGCCGACTGCGAACGCGAAACTGAACGGTGCGCTGGTGCAGTCGGAGCTGTTGCCGATCCCGAAAATCGACACGCAGCTCGCACTCGCCGGTGGTGCTGATCCCAACCCGGCACTGACGAATAGTCCGGTCGCGACGGTGCCGGCGACAAGTGCGCCGGTGACCTTGCGCGGAGAATCGATGATTCTGGAGGTAGACACGTCGTTGTCCAATCCTGAGCGAATGAAGTGGCTGCGCCCGACAAGCCTATGGTCGCGAGGGCCAAGATCACGGCAAATTTTACGGATCAGTTAACACAGTGGCGATAGTCGCAGTCGTCAGTCCTCAGCTATTGACTGATGCGTCGCCCCTCCCGGCACCGCTGAAGCCGCCCGCATCTGAAGTTGTTGCGGCTCACCCGGACCGATGCAATGAACGTGTACTCGAGACTTAGCTTCACCGCGATCCATACCGCTGACCGCGGGCGGCAGGTGCGCTGATATGGCACACCATGACGACCGAACACATCGCAGACCACGTCAAGTTCGCGTACTGGGTGCCCAACGTCAGCGGCGGCCTGGTCACCAGCGACATCGAGCAGCGCACCGACTGGAACTACGAATACAACGCCAAGCTCGCGCAGACCGCCGAGAACAACGGCTTCGAGTACGCGCTGAGCCAGGTCCGCTACGAGGCCAGCTACGGCGCCGAGTATCAGCACGAGTCGACCAGCTTCAGCCTGGCGCTGCTGCTGGCCACCCAGAAGCTCAAGGTCATCGCCGCCGTGCACCCGGGGTTGTGGCAGCCCGGCGTGCTGGCCAAGCTCGGCGCGACGGCCGATCACCTTTCGGGCGGCCGGTTCGCTGTCAACGTGGTGTCCGGTTGGTTCAAGGACGAGTTCACCCATCTCGGCGAGCCGTGGCTCGAACACGACGAGCGCTACCGGCGCAGCGCGGAGTTCCTGCAGGTGCTGCGCAAGATCTGGACCGAGGACGACGTTGATTTCCGCGGCGACTTCTACCGCATCCACGACTTCACGCTGAAGCCCAAGCCCCTCAACACGCCTGAGCGGCCCAACCCCGAGATCTTCCAAGGCGGCAACTCCACCGCCGCGCGCCGCAACGGTGGCTATTACGCCGACTGGTACTTCTCCAACGGCAAGGATTTCGACGGCGTCACCGAACAAGTCGTCGAGGTGCGCGACCACGCCCGCGATGCCGGACGGGAGGTCCGCTTCGGGCTCAACGGGTTCATCATCGCCCGCGACACCGAGAAGGAAGCGAAGGACGTCCTGCGGGAAATCGTCGACAAGGCCAACCGTCCCGCAGTCGAGGGATTCCGTTCGGCTGTGCAGCAGGCCGGCAACTCGACGTCGGACAAGCGCGGTATGTGGGCCGATTCCACGTTCGAGGATTTGGTGCAGTACAACGATGGATTCCGCACGCAACTGATCGGCACGCCCGAGCAGATCGCGGAACGCGTTGCGGCGTACCGCAAACGCGGTGTCGACCTGATCCTCGGAGGCTTCCTGCACTTCCAGGAGGAGATCGAGTACTTCGGTTCGCGGGTGCTGCCGCTGGTGCGGGAAATCGAAGATTCTGAACAAGATTCGATTGATTCGCCGGTGCTGGTGTCCGCCTGAGTGCAGACGGGCGCGGCCTTCACATGTGGGTGCGCTAGCGTGGTTGTCTGAATCGCTTCGGCCAGCACAGGAGAGGTCATGACCTACCCGCCCGGTAGCCCCGGATATCCACCCGCGCAGCAACCGACCACTCAGTACGCAGCGCCCACTCAGCAGTTCGGCAAGTTGGGTGAACCCGCTTCTGCGTCTCCTGCCGCCGAGGGCCCGAGCAAGTTGCCGGTGTATCTGACCGCCGCGGTGGCCGCGCTCGGTCTCGCGGTGTACCTGTCGAGCTACGCCCCGCAGTTCGCCGCAAGTGCCGACTTCTTCACACCCACGCTGCTCGACCTCGGCGTGGTGGCGTCGCTTCTCGGTGGTCTGATCGCCGGGGTCGGCCTGGTCCCCAGGCAGCGGATCGTGCCCGCCCTGGTGGCTGTGCTTTCCGTGCTGGGCTTCCTGCTCGTGATCGCCATCGTGCTCACGGCGCCGCAAGGCGTCGAGATCAAGTACGGCCTCTACCTCATCATCGCGTTCAGCGTGGTGCAGGCCATCCTCGCTGTCGCGGTGCTGCTGTTCGACGCCGGTGTCCTCACGCCGCCTGCGCCCAAGCCCCGCTTCGAGCCGCAGCCGTACGGCCAGTACGGCGGCCCGGGACCGTACTACGGACAGCCGCATCAGCCGGGTCCGCCGCCTCAGCAGCAACACCGTCCCGGTTACCCATCGCAATACGGCGGCGGCTACCAGGGCGGTCCGTCGTCGGGCGGTTACTCCGGCGGCCAACAGGGCGGCCAGCAGAGCGGCCCGCCGACGCCACCGACCGGTTTCCCCACCTATGGGCAGCCGCCGTCGTCCGGCAACGCAGGCGACTCGAGCAGTGCGCCGACGACACAGGTGCCCATGCAGCAGTCGCCTTCCACACAGTCCGCCCCGCCGCCGTCGTAGTCTGGGCCGCGCGTGCGTCAACTTCGCGCGCGTGAGCTAGCGCGAGGAGCGGCCCCACCCGTGGACCAACGACCAGTCGGCACACGCCAGGCGCGTGAGCTGCTTCGGGTCGCATTCGGGCCGTCGGTGGTTGCGCTGGTCGTCATTGCGGCGGTGGTGTTGCTGCAGTTGCTGATCGCCAACAGCGATATGACCAGCGCCCTCGGTGCGACCGCCAGCATTTGGCTTGGGGTGCACCAGGTGCCGGTGTCGATCGGCGGTCGCGAGCTCGGGGTGATGCCGCTGCTGCCGGTGCTGGCGATGGTGTGGGGGACCGCGCGCACGACGGCGTCGGTGACCGCACCGCAGGCGTCCCGGTTCGTCACCCGGTGGGTGGTCGGTGCGGCGCTGGGCGGGCCGCTGCTGATCGCGGCGATCTCACTGGCAGTCATCCACGATGCGGCGTCGGTGCTGACCGAACTGCAGACACCGAGTGCGCTGCGGGCCTTCGGCGGTGTGCTGGCCGTACATGCGATCGGCGCAGTGATCGGAGTCGGCTCGCGCATCGGCCGTCGGACGCTGCTGGCCTCGCCGCTGCCGCAGTGGCTGCCCGACGCGTTCCGCGCGGCGGCCGCCGGGGTGCTTGCGTTGGTCGGCCTTTCCGGTGTCGTGATGGTCGGCTCGCTGGTCGTGCACTGGTCGACGATGCATGACCTGTACGCGATCACCGACTCGGTGTTCGGGCAGTTCAGCCTGACCGTGCTGTCGGCGCTGTACGCGCCGAACGTGATGATCGGGACGGCCGCCGTCGCGGTCGGGTCGAGTGCGCACGTCGGGCTGGCCACCTTCAGTTCGTTCACGGTCTTCGGCGGCGACATCCCGGCGCTGCCGGTACTGGCGGCGGTGCCGTCACCGCCGCTGGGCCCGGTGTGGGTGGCACTGCTGATTGTGGCGGCGGCATCCGCGGTGGCCGTCGGCCAGCAATGCGCGCGCCGGCCCCTTCCACTGCTGCCTGCGCTGGGCAAGCTCATCGTCGCGGCCGTCACAGCGGCAGCCACGATGGCGCTGCTCGGCTTCGCCGGTGGCGGTCGGCTTGGCAACTTCGGTGACGTCGGCGTCGACCAGGTCACTTTTGCGCCCGCGGTGTTCGTGTGGTTCGTGGGTATCGGGGCGCTGACGGTGGCGATGTCGGGTGGCATTGCGCGACGGCCCAAGCGCGTCAAGCCCGAGCCCGAGCCCGAGCCCGAGCCTGAACCAGAACCCGAGCCCGAACCAGAAGCAGAACCAGAAGCCGAGCCCCGACCCGAGCCCGAGGTGAGCGAGGACGAGATGCTCGATGACGTGCCCGACGACGAGTATCCGGAGGACCCCGAGGATCACTTCGTTGCTGACGACGACGCCGCGCGCGACGGTAAGGGTGAAACCGCCGAGTAGGCACCCACTATTGTCTGAGGCGTGCAGCAACCGCTTCGTGTGCCTCCCAGTGCACCGGCGCGGCTCGTAGTTCTGGCTTCGGGAACCGGTTCGCTGCTGGAATCGTTGCTCGAGGCCGCCGTCGACGAGTACCCCGGCCGCATCGTCGCGGTCGGCGCCGACCGGGACTGCCGGGCTCTTGAAATCGCTGCGGCGGCGTCGCTGCCCACGTACACCGCGCGGCTGGGCGACTACGCTAGCCGGGACGCCTGGGACGCCGCGATGACAGAGGCCACCGCCGCGCACGAGCCGGATCTCATTGTGTCCGCGGGCTTTATGAAAATCCTTGGCTGGCAGTTTCTTTCGCGATTCATGGGCCGGATCGTCAACACGCACCCCGCGCTGCTGCCCGCATTTCCCGGCGCGCACGCGGTGTCCGAGGCGCTGGCCTACGGCGTCAAGGTGACCGGTTGCAGCGTGCATCTCGTCGACGCCGGAACAGACACCGGGCCGATTCTCGCGCAGCAGCCCGTGCCCGTCCTCGACGACGACGACGAAGCGACGCTGCACGAGCGCATCAAGGTGGTCGAACGACGGCTGCTGGTAGACGTTTTGGAAGCTCTGGCCACCCGCGGCGTGACCTGGGCCGGACGAAAGGCGACGATAGGATGACAGAAGTAGGACGCAGGCCGATTCGTCGCGCACTGATCAGCGTCTACGACAAGACCGGGCTCGCCGAGTTGGCCCGGGGTCTGCATGACGCGGGCGTGGACATCGTCTCCACCGGATCGACCGCCAAAACCATTGCAGCCGACGGTGTTCCGGTGACGCCGGTCGAGGAGGTGACCGGCTTCCCCGAGGTGCTCGACGGCCGGGTGAAGACTCTGCATCCGCACGTGCATGCGGGTCTGCTCGCCGATCAGCGCAAGCCCGAACATGTTTCGGCGCTGGCCGACCTCGGTATCGCGGCGTTCGAACTGGTGGTGGTCAACCTGTATCCGTTCACCGAGACCGTCGACTCAGGCGCGAGCGTCGACGAGTGCGTCGAGCAGATCGACATCGGGGGCCCGTCGATGGTGCGCGCCGCCGCGAAGAACCATCCCAGCGTCGCGGTGGTCGTCGACCCGCTCGGATACGACGGCGTGCTGGCGGCGGTGCGTGCGGGCGGCTTCACACTCGATGAGCGAAAGAAGCTGGCGTCATTGGCCTTTCGGCACACTGCCGAGTACGACGTCGCGGTGGCTTCGTGGATGGGATCGGTGCTCGCACCGGAAGAGCCTTCGGTGCCCCTTCCCTCGTGGCTCGGTGCGACGTGGAAGCGCGCCGAGGTGCTGCGCTACGGCGAGAACCCGCATCAGCAGGCTGCGCTGTACCGCAACGACGCCGCGTGGCCCGGCTTGGCGCAGGCCGAGCAGCTGCACGGAAAAGAGATGTCCTACAACAACTACACCGACGCCGATGCCGCCTGGCGGGCCGCGTTCGACCATGAAGAGATCTGCGTGGCGATCATCAAGCACGCCAACCCATGCGGAATCGCGGTCTCGTCGGTCTCGGTGGCCGACGCGCACCGCAAGGCTCACGAATGCGACCCGTTGTCGGCGTTCGGCGGGGTGATCGCGGCGAACACCACGGTCTCCGTGGAGATGGCCGAAACCGTCGCCGAGATCTTCACCGAGGTCATCATCGCGCCGGCGTATGAGCCAGGGGCCGTGGAAGTGCTTGCGCGCAAGAAGAATGTCCGCGTGCTCGTCGCTTCCGAGCCGCAACCGGGGGGCGCCGAGTTCCGGCAGATCAGCGGCGGCCTGCTGCTGCAACAGCGCGATGCGATCGACGCGGCGGGCGACGACCCGAACAATTGGACGCTTGCCACCGGTTCGCCCGCCGACCCGGAGACGTTGGCGGACCTGAAGTTCGCGTGGCGGACGTGTCGTGCGGTGAAGTCCAACGCGATCGTCGTGGCCAAGAACGGCGCAACGGTCGGCGTCGGCATGGGCCAGGTGAACCGCGTCGACGCGGCCCGGTTAGCCGTCGAGCGCGGTGGGGATCGCGTCGATGGCGCGGTCGCGGCATCGGATGCGTTCTTCCCGTTCCCCGACGGGCTGGAGACGCTGACCGACGCGGGTGTGAAAGCCGTCGTGCATCCCGGCGGATCGATGCGCGACGACGTGGTCACCGAAGCGGCGGCCAAAGCGGGAATCACGCTGTACCTGACGGGCGCTCGGCACTTCGCCCACTGAGTTCCCGCGCGAAACGGGCGCGACCCGTTATTTTTCACAAGATGATCTGCGCGTCGAGGGCTGCCACCGTCGTTCTGATGGTGGCCACGGGGCTGATCGCGTCATGCACGCGATACGTCGATGACGCACGCGCCGTCGCCGGCGACGATCAGTCGACCACGGCTTCCCAATGCGAAACGGTCGACGCCCCGTTGACGACGATCCCGCCTCTCAAGCACGGCGAGCCGGTGATGAAGATTCCACAACCGCAGGAGTGGACGCGCTCGACGAAGCTGGATTCGGAGCTGATCCGATTCGCGATGGTCAGCCGCATCCCCGGCACCCACGGTTCTGCAGCGAGCGCGGTGGTGACGCTGGAGAAGCCGCCGGGCATCGAGGAAGCCGACGTGATCTTCGAGATGCAGCGCCATGCGCTCGAAACGATGGCGGGCGCCACCGACCTGCACGTCAGCGAGCACACCCTGTGCGGCCTGCCCGCCGAGACGGTGCAGTATCGGACACCCGAGACGGGGCGAATCGATCCGCACCCCGCGACCGTGGTGATCGTAGTGATCCACGTCGAAGACAGCACATACGCGGCGACTCTCACGGTGGGCAGCGACGCCACCGACAACCCCACCTTCCAGCGCGACGCCGACATGATTCTCAAGGGATTCCAGCTGTTGCCGCCTCCCGGCTGATGGAGCCCCTGAGCGGTAACTCGACAGCAGTCGTAACGTGAAGTGGTGACCCAACCCCATGATCTGCCCCGGACCGTCGGCGAGCTGAAGGCCTCCGGTCATCGCGAGCGGGGCGTCAAAGGCGAAATCCGGGAAAACCTGCTGGCCGCCCTGGCGCAGGGCCGCGACGCCTGGCCCGGCATCCTCGGCTTCGAAGACACCGTGATCCCGCAGCTGGAACGCGCCCTGATCGCGGGGCATGACGTAGTCCTGCTCGGCGAGCGAGGCCAGGGCAAGACCCGGCTGCTTCGTGCGCTGACCGGGCTGCTCGACGAGTGGACACCGGTGATCGACGGCTCCGAACTGGGCGAGCATCCCTACACCCCGATCACGCCGGAGTCGATCCGTCGCGCCGCGACGTTGCAGGACGACCTGCCCGTGGCGTGGCGGCACCGCAGCGAGCGGTATACCGAAAAGCTCGCCACCCCGGACACCAGCGTGGCCGACCTGGTCGGTGACATCGACCCGATCAAGGTGGCCGAGGGCCGCAGCCTCGGCGATCCAGAGACCATCGCCTACGGCCTGATTCCGCGGGCGCACCGCGGGATCGTTGCCATCAACGAGCTGCCCGACCTTGCGGAGCGTATTCAGGTTTCGATGCTGAACGTGATGGAGGAGCGCGACATTCAGGTGCGCGGCTATACGCTGCGGCTGCCGCTCGACGTGCTGGTCGTCGCCAGCGCGAATCCCGAGGACTACACCAACCGCGGCCGGATCATCACGCCGCTCAAGGACCGGTTCGGTGCCGAGATCCGCACCCACTACCCGCTCCAACTCGAGGCGGAAGTCGGTGTGATCAAACAGGAGTCGCATCTGGCCGCCGAGGTGCCCGAGTACCTGCTGCAGGTGCTGGCGCGGTTCGCCCGCCACTTGCGTGAGTCGCATTCGATCGATCAGCGATCGGGCGTCTCGGCGCGGTTCGCGATCGCCGCGGCGGAAACCGTCGCCGCTGCCGCCCGGCATCGTTCTGCGGTGCTGGGCGAGTCGGATCCGGTGGCGCGGGTGTGTGACCTCGGCACCGTCGTCGACGTGCTGCGCGGCAAGTTGGAGTTCGAATCCGGCGAGGAGGGCCGCGAACAGACGGTGCTCGAACATCTGCTGCGGCGCGCGACCGCGGACACCGCCCAGCGACTGCTCGGCGGCATCGACGTCGGGCCGCTGGTTACCGCCATCGAGGGCGGTTCGGCGGTCACCACCGGTGAAAGAGTCTCGGCGAGAGCAGTTTTGGATGCGGTGCCGGAGGTGCCCGCGATCGCCCAGGTTCAGCAGCGCCTCGGCGCGAAGTCCGACGGCGAGCGCGCGGCCGCAGTCGAACTGGCCCTGGAAGCACTGTATCTGGCCAAGCGCATCGACAAGGTCTCTGGCGAAGGCGAAACCGTCTATGGCTAGGCACGGCCGGTCATCGCGGTATTCGGCCTACACCGGTGGGCCGGATCCGTTGGCCCCGCCTGTCGACCTGCGCGAGGCATTGGACCAGATCGGTCAAGACGTGATGGAGGGCAGCTCGCCGCGGCGGGCGCTCTCCGAGCTGATGCGACGCGGCACCCAGAACATGCGCGGTGCCGACCGGTTGGCGGCCGAGGCAAACCGGCGGCGACGGGAGTTGTTGCAACGCAACAATCTTGACGGCACGTTGCAGGAGATCAAGAAACTGCTCGACGAGGCCGTGCTGGCGGAGCGCAAGGAACTGGCCCGCGCACTCGACGACGATGCCCGGTTCAACGAGATGCGGATCGAGTCGTTGCCGCCGTCACCGGCCAAGGCCGTGCAGGAGCTCTCCGACTACGACTGGCGCAGCGGCGAGGCGCGCGAAAAGTACGAGCAGATCAAGGATCTACTCGGCCGCGAGATGCTGGATCAGCGGTTCGCCGGCATGAAGCAGGCGTTGGAGAACGCCACCGACGAGGACCGTCAGCGCGTCAATGAGATGCTCGACGATCTGAACGAGCTGCTGGACAAGCACTCTCGCGGTGAGGACTCGCAGCAAGATTTTGATGACTTCATGGCCAAGCACGGCGAGTTCTTCCCCGAGAACCCGCAGAATGTGGAGGAGCTGCTCGATTCGCTGGCCCAGCGGGCCGCGGCTGCGCAGCGGTTCCGCAACAGCCTGTCGCCAGACCAACGTGCCGAACTGGATGCGCTGGCGCAGCAGGCTTTTGGATCGCCGTCGTTGATGAACGCGCTCAACCGGCTCGACTCCCACTTGCAGGCGGCGCGGCCGGGGGAGGACTGGACTGGCTCGTCTCGATTCTCGGGCGACAACCCGATGGGCATGGGCGAGGGCACTCAGGCTCTCGCGGACATCGCCGAACTCGAGCAACTCGCCGAGGCGCTCTCGCAGAGTTACGCGGGCGCGACGATGGACGACGTCGACTTGGACATGCTGGCCCGCCAATTGGGCGAGGATGCGGCCATCGATGCCAAGACACTCACCGAACTCGAGAGGGCACTGGTCAACCAGGGCTTCCTTGACCGCGGCTCCGACGGGCAGTGGCGGCTGTCTCCGAAGGCCATGCGTCAGCTCGGCCAGACCGCGTTGCGCGATGTGGCGCAACAGCTTTCGGGCCGTCACGGCGAACGCGACACCCGCCGTGCGGGCGCCGCGGGCGAATTGACCGGTGCGACGCGGCCGTGGGCGTTCGGCGACACCGAGCCGTGGAACGTCACCCGAACGCTCACCAACACGGTGCTGCGCCAGGCTGGTGCAGGGGTAGTCGAGCGGCCGCTGAAGCTCGCTGTCGAGGACGTCGAGATCTCCGAGACAGAAACCCGCACGCAGGCAGCGGTGGCGCTGCTGGTCGACACGTCGTTCTCGATGGTGATGGAGAACCGGTGGTTGCCGATGAAGCGCACGGCCTTGGCGTTGCACCATCTCGTCAGCACCCGGTTCCGCTCGGATGCGTTGGAGATCATCGCGTTTGGCCGCTATGCCCGCACCGTCAGCGCCGCCGAGCTGACGGCCCTCGAGGGCGTTTACGAGCAGGGCACCAACCTGCACCATGCGCTGGCGCTCGCGGGCAGGCATCTGCGCCGTCACCCCAATGCGCAGCCGGTGGTGCTGGTCGTCACCGACGGTGAACCCACCGCACATCTCGAGGACTTCGACGGCGAGGGGGCATCTGTGTTCTTCGACTACCCCCCTCATCCACGCACCGTCGCCCGCACCGTCAAGGGATTCGAAGACGTCGCCCGGCTCGGAGCCCAGGTGACCATCTTCCGTCTCGGCAGCGACCCTCTCCTGGTGCGGTTCATCGACAAGGTGGCGCGCATCGTCGAGGGCAGAGTGGTGGTGCCCGATCTGGACGGGCTCGGCGCCGCGGTCGTCAGCGACTATCTTCGTTCACGCCGCCGGCGGTAATCACGCCCGCGTGCAATTCCGGCAAATCGGAGTTCGTGCGATTTCCCGCGCTTAACCCATTAACGGCTGGCCCAAGTTAATAAGCCAAGAGAATGGTCGGGTTCTGGTTGCAGCGGAGAGTTTTCAGCGCGTTTACAGAAAAGGACTGACGACCGCGTTAATTAAGGCGTAGGTTGCGATTGTCTGTGTCGGCCTATCCCGTGGGGGGCGTCAAATGACAATTCGGCCTTATGCCTCAGCTGGAATTGCTCTCGTGAGCACCGGGGTTCTCGTTGCTGCACTACCGGCAATCACACCCGCTCCGACACCGCCTGACGTGACTATCTCCGCGCAAGTCCCAAAGGACGTATACGCGGATGTCGCGCTCCGACTTTCTGCGCACGACCTCATCGACGCATTCTTCGCCACCGGCGTCCCTGGCGTGACCCAACAACTGCTGCTGGCGATAGCGGGCGGCTACCAGCCTGGCGTCGACACGATCAACGCATTCTTCGACGGCGGGCTTCCGGCCGTGCTGCAGACGATCCTCATCGCCAACGGCGATCCAATGTCGTTTGAGGCCGCGTTGATCAATGGGTTTTTCGACGGCAACCCGAACAGTAGCTTCGAATACCCCGGGATTCCCGACCCGATACGGCAGATCCTGATCGCCAACGGAAACCCCGACTCCTTCGAAGCGGACTTGATCAATGGGTTCTTCTTGGACGGCGGCCTTCCGGACGTGGTGCGGCAGATCCTGATCGCCAACGGGAACCCCGATTCGTTCGAAGCCGACTTGATCAACGGCTTCTTCAATGGCAACCCGGACAGCGGTTTTGAATACCCGGGGATTCCGGAGCCGACGAGGCTGTTGATCAATGCCGCTCTCCCTGACAACTCAGCCGCAGAAGGCTTGGTCAACGCGTTCTTTCTGAACGGTGGGTTGCCCGCCGTCGTGCAAGCGCTGTTGCCGAGTAACGCGCTGACCCAGGCATTCTTCGCGGGCGGCGCGCCAGCGGTGGTCGGGGCGGTGCTGCTTGGCATCACCAATGCAGTCTTCGGCGAGGGTTCGGTCCCGTCGGGCGCCGTGAATTCGTTCTTCGTGGGCTATCCGCCCGTCGGCAACCCCGGTAGTCCTAGCGGCGTCGTAGGCCTGACCCACTTCATCATCGATGCGCTCATGGGTGACATCACGGAGCCGACGCCTCCTCCTGCTCCTGTCGCCCCCTCGGCCAAGACGTTCCTGGCGGCGGCCAGCGGCCCCTCGGCTACCGCTGCCGATCTACCGAAGGCAAGCGATCCGGTCGTCACGGACGCACCCACGCTGACACTGCACACTGCCGCGACGGTGACCAACGATACGCCGGATTCGAAACCCGTTGCAGCCGTGACGGATTCGGCACCCGCCGCCCCGTCGGGCACAGCGGATCCCGCGCCCGCGGCTCCTGCGGCCGCGACGTCCGATCCCGCACCCGCGGCGACTCCCGCAGTCGACCCGCCCGCCGCCAAGGGAGGAGACGGCAAGGCCGACGACGTGACAGAAGCAGTCAAGTCCGGCAACAAGGCTGAGGTCGATCCGCTGCTGCTCGAAAACGGCGGGGGCGGCGGCAGCTTGGCCAAGACCATCAAGGGTTTCCGCGACTTCATTCACAAACTGCGCGGTGGGACGGATTCGGCCAAGGCCGAGAGCACGAAGGAAGGAACCGGGGAGGGCTAGACCGGTTTGCGCTTCTTGCGCTTTACCGCGACGCTGCCCCACAGCGAAAAACCGCGAATTCGCACGCATGGCGCGCCCGGTGAACCCTCGCCGGTGACGCTCTGTTCGAACGTGCCCATCACGCCTGCGCCGCGAATGTCGACGTTCACCTCTGGCGGCACCAGGATTGTCTGCCCGCCCATGATCGAGTACGAGTGGATCTCCACCTCGGGTGAGGTGAAGTCGGCGTACCGCAAATCCACGACGCCGCCGCCCCACAGCGCGAACGTCGTCATGCGCTTCGGCACGTTCCAGCGGCCGCGACGTTCGAAGCCGCTCATGATCGCCAACAGCAGCGTTGAGGGCGCAGGACGGCAGGGGCCGCCGCCGCGCGCCCTGGTCACGGCGCCGGGCAGATCGCCGCTGATCCGGTCGAGTTCGTCGTACGTCTGTGCGGCATACGCCCTGGTCAGGCGGTCCTCGTACTCGCTCAGCTGAAGCCGGCCCTGGGCAGCGGCATCGGTGAGCAACTGCGCCACCTGAATACGATCGGTGTCGGCAGCACGCATCGAGCCGTTCCGCGACGCTGGAGTGCTCATCAATGACGAGCCTACGACGAACGCTGACGCATGCAAGGGCGTTGGCCAAACTGTGCTCTGCGCTACGCCGGCGAATCAGCTAGATGGGCGAACTTTTATTCGGTTCGGGACAGGTAGTCGGCGAAGCCGACGGTGCCGATCGGGTTATCGGGCGCCAAATTCGCCCCCGAGCGGTAACCGGCGGCGATGCGGCCGGGAACCGGAATTTCCACGACCGGTCGACGCCCGCCGCGGGCTGCCAGGTACAGGCGCGCGAGCGCGGCATGGGTGTGCACCTCGGGGCCGCCGACGTCGGCGACGCGTCCTGCCGGTTCGCAGTCGATGAGCTCGACGAGTCGCGTGGCGACATCGCCCGTGTCGATCGGCTGGAAGCGCACGCCCTTCAGCGTGCTCAGCAAAGGGGCGAACCGCTGGATCGTGAAACTCGTGTTGACCAGATCGTGGAACTGTGTGGCACGCATCACGCTGTGCCCCACGCCCGATGCCTCGAGTGTCTGCTCGACCCGCAGCTTGGTTTTGTAGTAGGGCAGCGGAATTCGGTCGATGCCGACGATCGACACATAGATGATGTGAGTTACGCCCGCCGTGCGCGCCGCTGTGATGAGGTTCTCGGTCGACGTGACGTCCTTGTCGCCGGTGCCCTGAGTCGCGCAATGCACCACAACGTCCACTCCGTCGACCGCGGCATCGACGCCGGTGTTGGTCAACAGGTCGCCCTGTGACCAATGCACGCCGGTATACCCGACGTGGCTGCGACGGCTCATCGCGCGCACCTGATGGCCCGCAGCGGTGGCTGCGCCGACCAACTTCCGGCCCAGCGTGCCGGTAGCGCCTGTGACGAGTACCTGTCGGCTCATGGGTCAAGGCTAGGTTGATAGCGCGGCACCGGCATCAGTCTGCCCAGTTGGGTGTCCGCTTCTGCAGAAACGCCATCATGCCTTCGCGTGCCTCTTCCGAGACGAACAGCCGTGCCGACTGTTTGGTCAGTTCGTCGGCATCACGGTCGAACGCTTGCAGGATCGCCGATGTCGTCAGAGCTTTCGAGGCGGCGAGCCCCTGCGGCGACCCCTTGCCGATGTTCGCAGTCAGCGACGCCACGGTTGCGGTGACGTCGTCGGCGGCGATCGTGATCAGGCCCATCTCGGCGGCTTCGGCCGCGCCGAACTTCTCGCCGGTGAGGAAGTAGCGGCCCGCGGCCCTGGCGGTCATCTTCGGCAACAGCGTCAGCGAAATGATCGATGGGGCAACGCCGATGCGCGCCTCGGTCAACGCGAACGTGCTCGCCTGGCCCGCCACCGCGATGTCACACGCGCCGACGAGGCCGAGCCCGCCCGCGCGCACATGCCCTTCGACAGCCGCGATCACCGGTAGCGGCAGCTTGAGAATTCGCCGTAGCAGCTGCGTCAGTTCGCGGGCCCGGTCGACGGCGACGTCGCCGGGATCACGCCCCGCGGCCTCAGCGAGATCTGCTCCTGCGCAGAAGGTTCCGCCGGTGTGGCCGAGCACCACGGCCCGAACGCCGGACTCCTCGGTGGCGTCGGTGAAGGCCTGATGCAGCTGGTTGACCAGCTTCGTGGACAACGCGTTGCGGTTGTCGGGTGAGTCGAGGGTGATCCGGGCGACCGGACCCTCGACGCCGTAGTGGACGAGTGTTGCCATTGTGGCTGAGCCCCTAGTAAGACCGGGGCAGGCCGAGCGACGTCTGCGCCACGAAGTTGAGAACCATCTCACGGCTGACCGGAGCGATGCGCGCGAGTTTCGACGCGGTCACCGCCGCCGCGATGCCGTATTCCTTGGTCAGCCCGTTGCCGCCCAGCGACTGAACGGCTTGGTCGACTGCGCGCACCGACGCCTCACCCGCGGCGTACTTGGCCATGTTCGCCGCCTCGGCCGCGCCCGCGTCGTCGCCTGCGTCGTACAGCGACGCTGCCTTCTGCATCATCAGCTTGGCGAGTTCGATCTCAATGTGGTTCTGCGCCAACGGGTGCGACAGACCCTGGTGCGCACCGATCGGCGTCTTCCACACCTGGCGGGTTTTCACGTAGTCGACGGCCTTGTTGATCGCGAACCGGCCCATGCCGACAGCGCTGGCCGCGCCCATGATTCGCTCCGGGTTCAGCCCTGCGAACAGTTGCGCTATCGCGGCGTCCTCGGAACCGACCAACGCGTCAGACGGCAGTCGGACCTCATCGAGGAACACCTGGAACTGGCTTTCCGGGGTGACCAACTCCATGTCGATCTTGGTCCAGGACAGCCCCTTGGTGTCGGTGGGCACGATGAACAGCGCAGGCTTGAGGTTGCCCGTCTTGTGGTCCTCGGTGCGCCCGACGATCAGCACGGCTTGGGCTTGGTCGATGCCGGAGATGAACACCTTCTGGCCCGACAGGATCCAGTCGCTGCCGTCGCGGCGGGCGGTGGTGGTGATGCGGTGGCTGTTGCTGCCCGCGTCGGGTTCGGTGATGGCGAACGCCATCGTGGTCGTGCCGTCGGCAATCCCCGGCAGCCACCGCTTTTTCTGGTCCTCGGTGCCGAACTTGGCGATGATGGTGCCGTTGATGGCGGGGGAGACCACCATCATCAGCAGCGGACAACCCGCGCCCGACATCTCCTCCATCACCAGCGCGAGCTCGTACATGCCGGCGCCACCGCCGCCGTACTCCTCGGGCAGGTTGACCCCGATGAAGCCGAGTTTGCCTGCCTCGGACCACAATTCGTCGGTATGCAGCCCGGCGCGCGACTTCTCCAGGTAGTAGTCCTGGCCATAGTTGGCGGCCATCGCGGTGACGGCCTTGCGCAGCGCCTGCTGCTCTTCGGTTTCGATGAAGCCGGTCATGGTGCGTCTCCTTGGGGGTTGTCCACTCGGGCGAGTACGGCGCCGACTTCGACCTGCTGGCCGGTCTCGACATTGAGTTCGGCGAGCACGCCATCGTTTGGGGCGGTCACCGTGTGCTCCATCTTCATCGCCTCGAGCCAGATCAGCGGTTGGCCGGCCGTGACGGCGTCGCCCACCGCTGCACCGATGCGCAGCACCGAACCCGGCATGGGCGCGAGCAATGACCCCTGCGCAACGGCGGCGTCGGGATCCGGGAAGCGGGGCAGCGCAACGAGTTGCACTGGGCCGAGAGGTGAGTCGACGAAGACGTCGGCGCCGTAGCGGGCCACGTCGAACGCGCGGTCCACCCCGTCGACGCAGAGCACCACCCGGCCGGGCTGCGCGGTGACCAGGCCCACGTTGTCATGGCAGGGCAACTCCACACCGGTGCGGGTGAATCTGTACCGCACCTCGTGCGTGTTTCCGGCATTGTCGCTGTAGGACTTGTTCTGGTAGCCCGACGCGAGATTGCGCCAACCACTGGGTGCTGCGGTGAATACCTTTGCGCCTTGGCGGTTTTGCGCGGCATCGGCGAGCGCAGCGGCCAGCGCGGAGAGTTCGACAGCCCGGGCGTCGGCCAGCGACGCGGCCAATTCGGCAAGGCCGTGGGTGTCGAAGAACGCGGTGTCCGTGGCGCCGTCGAGGAAAGCCGGGTGCCGCAGCACATTCACCAGCAGATCGCGGTTGGTGCGGACCCCGTGGATGCGGGTGCGGGCCAGCGCGTCGGCCAGCACGCCCGCCGCCTGGCGGCGGTTCGGGGCGCATGAGATGACCTTGGCGATCATCGGGTCATAGAACACCGAAACGACGGACCCGTCGACGATGCCGGTGTCCAGACGCACGTTCGCGGGCACCGCGAAGTGGTGTACCGGACCCGCCTGCGGCTGCCAATTCTTGGCCGGGTCCTCGGCGTAGAGCCGGGCCTCGATCGAATACCCTTGTGACGCTGGTGGTTCCGGTTCGAGCCGACCGCCGTCGGCGACCTGCAGCTGCAACTCGACGAGGTCGAGCCCGGTGGTCTCCTCGGTGACGGGGTGCTCGACCTGCAGCCTGGTGTTCATCTCGAGGAAGAAGAAGTCTCCACGGTCGTCGGCCATGAACTCGACGGTTCCCGCACCGGTGTAGCCGATCGCGGAGGCCGCCAGCCTGGCCGCGTCGAAGAGCTTGGCGCGCATTGCGGGTGTGCGTTCGACCAGAGGCGAGGGCGCCTCTTCGATGATCTTCTGGTGGCGGCGTTGAATCGAGCATTCGCGTTCGCCGACCGCCCACACCGTGCCGTGTTGATCGGCGAGCACCTGGACCTCGACGTGGTGGCCGGTGGCCAGGTAGCGCTCGCAGAACACGGTCGGATCGCCGAACGCGGACTGCGCCTCGCGGCGCGCAGCCTCCACTTGTCCCGCCAACTCCGATAGTTCGCGCACCACCCTCATGCCACGGCCGCCACCGCCTGCCGACGCCTTGATGAGCACAGGCAGCTGGTCGGCGGTGACGGTCTCGGGGTCGAGTTCGTCGAGCACCGGCACGCCTGCCGCGGCCATCATTTTCTTGGCCTCGATCTTGGAGCCCATCGCGGCGACCGCGGCCACCGGTGGGCCGATCCACGTCAGGTCCGCTTCAATCACGGCGGCAGCGAATTCGGCGTTCTCCGAGAGGAATCCGTATCCCGGATGGATGGCGTCGGCCCCTGCGGCGCGTGCCGCGGCGATCAGCTGCCCGGCATCCAGGTAGCCGTTGCGGCCCTCGAGTCGCACCGCGGCGTCAGCCTCCGCGACGTGTGGCGACGCCGCGTCGGGATCGGTGTAGACCGCAACGGTGCCGATGCCGAGCCGTCGGCAGGTGTCGAACACCCGCCTGGCGATCTCGCCGCGGTTGGCGACCAGTACTCGTGTGATCATCGGCTTCCCTCGGTGATTTGTGTGCGTTCAGGAGCGCTCACCGCTCCCAAACGCACACAAGTCGCGTGATTCATGGGGCTCACATCCGGAAGACGCCGAAGTTCGACGTCCCCTTGATCGGGCCATTGGCGATGGCAGACAAGCACATTCCCAACACGGTGCGGGTATCGCGAGGATCGATGATGCCGTCGTCGTACAGCATCCCGGACAGCACCATGGGCAGCGATTCGGCCTCGATCTGTCCTTCGACCGCCGCGCGCATCGCCGCGTCGGCGTTCTCGTCGACTTGCTGGCCGCGGGCCTCGGCGGCGGCGCGGCTGACGATCGACAGCACCCCGGCGAGCTGAGCGCCGCCCATCACGGCGGACTTCGCGCTCGGCCAGGCGAACAGGAAACGTGGATCGTAGGCGCGACCGCACATGCCGTAGTGGCCGGCGCCGTAGGAGGCGCCGATCAGCAGCGAAATGTGCGGGACGGTCGAATTCGACACGGCGTTGATCATCATCGAGCCGTGCTTGATCATCCCGCCTTCCTCGTACTGCTTGCCGACCATGTAGCCGGTGGTGTTGTGCAGGAACAACAGTGGTGTGTCGGAGCGGTTGGCCAATTCGATGAACTGGGTGGCCTTTTGGGACTCCTCACTGAACAGCACGCCGCGGTGGTTGGCGAGGATGCCGATCGGATAGCCGTAGAGCGTCGCCCACCCCGTCACCAGCGACGACCCGTACAGCGGCTTGAACTCGTCGAATCCCGAGCCGTCCACCACGCGGGCGATGACGTCGCGAGGATCGAACGGGATGCGCAGATCGGAGGGAACGATGCCGAGCAGTTCCTCGGCGTCGAACAGCGGCTCGGTCACCGGGCCGGGAGCGGGGCCCTGCTTACGCCAGTTGAGCCGGGCGACGATGCGCCGCCCGATGCGGATGGCATCGAGTTCGTCGACCGCGAAATAGTCGGCCAGACCCGAAGTCCTGGCGTGCATTTCGGCCCCGCCAAGCGATTCGTCATCAGACTCCTCGCCGGTCGCCATCTTCACCAGCGGGGGTCCGGCGAGGAACACCTTCGAGCGTTCCTTGATCATCACGACGTGGTCGGACATGCCGGGGATGTAGGCGCCACCCGCTGTCGAGTTGCCGAACACCAGCGCGATGGTCGGGATACCCGCAGCGGACAGCCGCGTCAGATCGCGGAACATCTGACCGCCCGGGATGAAGATCTCCTTCTGTGTTGGCAGGTCGGCGCCGCCGGATTCGACCAGTGACACCACCGGTAACCGGTTCTGCATTGCAATCTGGTTGGCCCGCAGGATCTTCTTCAACGTCCAGGGGTTGCTGGTGCCGCCCTTGACGGTCGGGTCGTTGGCGACGACCAGGCATTCAACGCCCTCGATCGCGCCGATGCCGACCACGATGCTGGCGCCGACGTTGAAGGCGGTACCCCACGCGGCCAGCGGACTCAGTTCCAGGAACGGCGAATCGGGGTCGAGCAGCATCTCGATGCGTTCGCGCGCGGTCATCTTGCCGCGCTCGTGATGACGCTGGACGTACTTCTCGCCGCCGCCGGCCAGTGCCTTGGTGTGCTCGGCGTCGATGTCGGCGAGCTTGGTGGTCATCGCCGCCGCGGCCTCGGCATGGGCCGGTGACGCGGCGTCGATCGTCGAACGGAGAGCGGTCATGACTGGAATCCCAACGTCTTGGCCGCAAGTGCGGTGAGGATTTCGGTGGTGCCGCCGCCGATGCCGAGGATCCGCATATCGCGGTACTGGCGTTCGACCTCGGACTCGGTCATGTAGCCCATGCCGCCGAACAGCTGCACAGCCTGGTTCGCGACCCATTCGCCCGCCTCGACGGCGGTGTTCTTCGCGAAGCACACGTGCGGGATCAGGTTTTCCGTCTCGCCGGCCAACTGCCGCTCGACCAAGTGGTGCGTGTAGACCCGCGCGACGTCGATGCGCCTTGCCATCTCGGCCAGCGTGTTCTGCACTTGCTGACGCGAGATCAGCGGCCTGCCGAAAGTCTCCCTGTTGCGACACCACTCCACGGTGAGGTCAAGACAGCGCTGTGCACTCGAATACGCTTGTGCGGCAAGGCCGACACGCTCGGATACGAACGCCGCCGCGATCTGTGCGAATCCGGAGTTCTCGCTGCCGATCAGGTTGGCGGCGGGCACTCGGACATCGGTATAGGTCAGCTCGGCCGTATCCGACGACCGCCAACCCATTTTGTCGAGCTTGCGGCTGACCTCGAAGCCTGGTGTGCCCGCCTCGACGACGATCAGCGAAACACCCGCGGCGCCAGGGCCGCCGGTGCGCGCCGCCGTCACGACATAATCTGCGCGCACGCCGGAGGTGATGTAGGTCTTGGCGCCGTTGACGATGTAGTCCCCATTTCCGGAGCCGTCGCGAACCGCCCGCGTGGTCAGGTGTCCGACGTCGGAGCCGCCGCCGGGTTCGGTGATGGCAAGGCTGCCGATCTTCTCTCCGCGTAGCGTCGGCCGCACATACGTGTCGATCAGCCGCTGATCTCCGGAGGCAATCATGTGTGGCACCGCGATGCCGCAAGTGAACAGCGAAGCGAACACCCCGCCGGGCGAACCGGCGTAGTGCATTTCCTCGCAGATGATCACCGCATCGGCGCCGTCGCCGCCACCACCGCCAACCGCTTCGGGCAGGCCGGCGCCGAGCAACCCCGCCTCGCCTGCCTTGCGGTGTAGGTCGCGCGGCAGTAGCCCACTGCGCTCCCATTCGTCGACGTGTGGCAGCACCTCACGTTCGGCGAAGGCGCGCACCGTTTTTCGCAACTGCTCGCGTTCGGGGGTGTGCCAGATGTCTGTGCTCACGCCAAGAACTCCTCGGGGATGTCGATGTGCCGGCTGCGCAGCCACTCGCCGAGCCCCTTGGCCTGGGGGTCGAACCGCGCCTGATACGCGACACCCTTGCCGAGGATGCCGTCGATGACGAAGTTAACGGCCCACATGTTCGGCAGCAGATGACGAGTGACGGCTAAATCGGCTGTCTCGGGCAGCAATTCGCGGAGCTTGTCGACGGTCAGCGTGTGTGCCAGCCACCGCCAGTGATCCTCGGCGCGGACCCACAGCCCGACGTTGGCGGAACCGCCCTTGTCGCCGCTGCGCGCGCCTGCGATCACGCCGAGCGGCACCCGCCGCGTCTCGCCGAATGGCAATGGCTCGGGTAGGGCGAACGGCGGGACCGGTGCGAGCGCAAGCGTCTGGGCCGCCGTTGCGATGTCGACGCGGGAACCGTCGGCGTGTACGGCGACATGCGGCACCTTGGCGGCCTCCACATAGCCGGGCGTGAACACGCCGTACACCTGACCGTCGCCCGGCGGTGATGTGCTGGTGAACCCTGGATAACTGGCGAGCGCGAGTTCGACTGCTGCCGAGGAGAATTGGCGTCCGACGGTAGCCGGATCGGGATCGCGGACAACACAGCGCAGCAGCGCGCTGGCGGCTTCCTCGGTGTCCGCGTCGGTGTGGTCGGTGCGGGCCAGTGTCCACTCCATCTCGGCGGGCTTGACCGTCAGGCTGGTTTCCAGTTGCCTGCGTACGAGTTCGGCCTTGGCCTCGATGTCCAAACCCGTGAGCACCAGCGCCATTTCGTTGCGGAATCCGCCGATGCTGTTGAGCGACACTTTCAGGGTCGGCGGCGGCGGTTCACCCTTGACTCCGCTGATCCGCACCCGGTCGGGTCCGTCGTCGGACAGCTCGATGGTGTCGACGCGCAGCGTCACGTCGGGATTGGCGTATCGCGCACCGCCGATCTCGTACAGCAGCTGCGCGGTGACCGTGCCGACCGTGACGGCCCCGCCCGTGCCGGGATGCTTGGTGATCACCGACGAGCCGTCGGCACTGATCTCGGCGAGCGGGAAGCCGGGATGCGTCAGGTCGGCCAGTTCGGTGAAGAAGGCGTAGTTGCCGCCGGTGGCCTGCGCACCGCATTCGATGACGTGGCCCGCGGCCACCGCACCCGCCAGCGCGTCGTAGTTCGTCCGCTCCCAGCCGAAGTGCGCCGCGGCCGGCCCGACGATCACCGATGCGTCGGTCACGCGACCGGTCACCACCACGTCGGCGCCGCCGCGCAGGCACTCGGCGATGCCCCACGCACCGAGGTAGGCGTTGGCCGCCAAGACCGAACCGAAACCCAACTCCTCAGACCGCCCCACGAGGTCGTCGCCCTCGACATGCGCGACGTTCACTGTCAGGCCGAGCCGGTCGGCCAGCGTCCGCACCGCGCCTGCCAGACCCGCCGGGTTCAGCCCGCCAGCGTTGGCGACGATTCGCACGCCCTTGTCGAGGGCCGGGCCGAGGCAGTCCTCGAGTTGCCTCAGGAACGTCTTGGCGTAACCGCGCTCGGGGGAGCGGGCGCGGTCGCGGGCCAGGATCAGCATGGTCAGCTCGGCCAGGTAGTCGCCGGTCAGATAGTCCAGTTCACCGCCTGTGAGCATCTCCCGCATGGCCGCCAGCCGGTCGCCGTAGAAGCCCGAGCAGTTGCCGATGCGCACCGGACCAGGAGCAGAAGCCACGCAGTCTTCCTTTCGCCGCCGAGCACGCCCAACCAACCGGTAGGTTAGCGGTTACCGGCGGTATCGCGTCAAGGTCGTCCCTTGTTTTGGAGCCTATGCAGGCCACGGGCTATCCTGAAGGGCAATTGCGATGCCGGACCACGCGTGGCGCGCATTTCAGGACCCCTTATAAAAGGAGAGCTCGATCATGGCTGTGCCCAAGCGCAGGATGTCGCGCGCGAACACCCGTAGCCGGCGCGCGCAGTGGAAAGCCACCCGTACCGACCTGGTGAACGTGACCGTCGCGGGTCAGCAGCACAAGGTGCCGCGGCGCCTGCTGAAGGCCGCCCGTCTCGGCCTCATCGATCTCGACCGCCGCTGACCCGGCCGCGCTGGGGCGCGTCTCTCAGCACAGTCTCAGGTGATCGATAGACACTGTGGCTGTGCGCATACTTGTCGTTGACGACGATCGCGCTGTGCGCGAATCCCTGCGCCGGTCGCTATCGTTCAACGGATATTCGGTCGAGCTGGCGCAGGACGGCCGCGAAGCTCTCGACGCGATCGCGAACGACCGGCCCGATGCCCTCGTACTCGACGTGATGATGCCGAGGCTGGACGGCCTCGAGGTATGCCGTCAGCTTCGCTCCACCGGCGACGACCTGCCGATCCTCGTGCTGACGGCCCGCGACTCGGTATCCGAGCGGGTCGCCGGGCTGGACGCCGGCGCCGACGACTACCTGCCCAAGCCGTTCGCACTCGAAGAACTGCTGGCGCGGATGCGCGCGCTGCTGCGGAGAAGGACGCCCGACGACGGCGCCGAATCGCCTGCGCTGACGTTCTCCGACCTGTCGCTGGACCCGGTGACCCGCGAGGTCACCCGCGGCGACCGGCCGATCAGCCTGACCCGCACCGAGTTCGCGCTCCTGGAAATGCTGATCGCCAATCCTCGGCGGGTGCTCACCCGCAGTCGCATCCTCGAGGAAGTGTGGGGGTTCGACTTCCCGACGTCCGGCAATGCTCTCGAGGTGTACGTCGGATATCTACGCCGCAAGACCGAAGCCGAAGGAGAGCCGCGACTGATCCACACCGTGCGCGGGGTGGGTTATGTGTTGCGTGAAACACCGCCCTGATGTCAGCCCAGAAGTCCGGGTTCGGGCCGCGGAGAACGTCGCGGCCGCCGCTTGCCGCTGCCAGCTCCCTGTCGTTGCGTTGGCGCGTGATGCTGCTCGCCATGTCGATGGTGGCCATGGTCGTGGTGCTGATGGCCGTCGCCGTCTACGCGGTGGTATCGCGGGCGCTCTACGACGACATCGACAACCAGTTGCACAGCCGCGCGCGGCTGTTGATCGAAAGTGGTTCGCTGGCGGCCGATCCCGGTAAGGCGATCGAAGGCACCGCCTACTCGGACGTCAACGCGATGCTGGTCAACCCCGGCCGGTCCATCTACACGGCCAACCAGGAGGGCCAGACGCTGCCGCTGGGCGAGCCGGAAAAGGATGTGGTGCAAGGCGAATTGCTGATGTCGCTGCGCACCGTCAACCACCAGCGGGTGCTGGCGCTGCACCTGACCAACGGCAGCTCGTTGCTGATCTCCAAGAGCCTTGCCCCGACCAGCGAAGTGCTCAAACGCCTCGGCACGGTACTACTGATCGTCGGCGGTCTCGGTGTCGCGGTCGCCGCAATGGCCGGTGGTGCCGTGGCCCGCGCCGGGCTGCGACCGGTGGCGCGGCTGACCGAAGCCGCCGAACGGGTGGCCCGCACCGACGACCTGAGACCCATTCCGGTATTCGGCAGCGACGAACTCGCCCGTCTCACAGAGGCTTTCAACATGATGCTGCGGGCACTGGCCGAGTCGCGCGAACGCCAGGCCCGGCTGGTCACCGACGCGGGCCACGAGCTGCGCACGCCGTTGACGTCGCTGCGCACCAACGTCGAGCTGCTGATGGCGGCGATGGCACCCGGGGCCCCACCGCTGCCCGAAGACGAGATGGCCGAACTGCGCGCCGACGTGATCGCCCAGATCGAGGAATTGTCCACGCTGGTCGGCGATCTGGTGGATCTGACCCGCGACGAGGCAGGCGGCGTCATTCACGAACCCGTCGACATGGCCGACGTGGTGGACCGATCACTTGAGCGAGTTCGTCGGCGCCGCAACGATATTGAGTTCGACGCTTCAGTGATCGGGTGGCAGGTGTACGGCGACGGCGGTGTGCTGGAGCGCGCCGTGCTCAACCTGCTCGACAACGCCGCGAAATGGAGTCCGCCGGGCGGACGCGTGGGCATCCGGCTGACGCAGATCGACCCCGCGCACGCCGAGCTGGTGGTGTTCGACTTCGGTCCCGGTATCCCGCCGCAGGAGAGGGCGCTGGTGTTCGAGCGGTTCTATCGTTCGACGTCGGCCCGGGCGATGCCCGGCTCCGGCCTCGGTCTGGCCATCGTGAAACAGGTCATGGTCAAACATGGTGGGACGCTGCGGGTCGAGGACACCGTCCCAGGCGGGCAACCACCCGGTACCTCTATCCATGTGGTGCTGCCCGGCCGGCCGCTTCCTGCGACACACCCCACCGATGTGGACCAGCCGGTGGTCGGCGCCGACAATGCTTGATCGGGGAACGCGCGGCGGGGAGGAAAGTCTGGGGATGTCCCGAAAGTTCTCTAAGTGGATTCTCAGCCCGAATGGGCACGCTGAGCCTGCAGCCGTCGTTGTTCAAGAAGTCGGGACCTACTCCAGGAAGGCCATCGCAGCGACATGACGAACCACCCGAGGTACTCGCCGCCTCCGCCGCCCGGCCACCGGCCCGGCGGCCATGCGCAGCATGGGACGCCCGGCTATCCTGGCGCGCCGCGGCCATATCAGCAGCAGCAGCCGCAGCAGCCGTATGACTGGCGCTACGCGACGCAGCAGCAGTTCCGTGCGCCCTACGATCCGTACCGCGGCGCTCCGCAGCAGCCGCCCGGTCTGCACGCTCCCCAAAAGCGTTCCCGCGCAGGCGCTTTGACGGCCGGCGCGGTCGCCGTCGCGATTGTCTCGGCGGGTATCGGCGGTGGCGTCGCCCTGCTCGCCCAGCCGGATCGCCCGTCGGCAGGCTCGAGCGCCACCGGACTGGCGCCAAGCGTGCCCGCCGCCAGCCTGCCCGCGGGTTCGGTCGAGCAGGTGGCCGCCAAGGTGGTGCCCAGCGTCGTCAAGCTGGAGGTCGACCTCGGCAAGCAGTCGGAGGAGGGCTCCGGCATCATCCTGTCCTCCGACGGGCTGATCCTGACCAACAACCACGTCGTGTCCGCCGCCAAGGACAACCCGGGCGGCCCCCCCGCGCCGGCCCCTGCCGGCGGCGCCCAGACGAAAGTGACCTTCGCGGACGGCCGCACGATGGGCTTCACGGTCGTCGGGACCGACCCCAGCAGCGATATCGCCGTTGTTCGCGCGCAGGGCGCATCGGGGCTGACCCCGATCACCCTTGGCTCGTCGAGCAATCTGCGGGTCGGCCAGGACGTGGTGGCCGTCGGCTCGCCGCTCGGGCTGGAAGGCACCGTCACCACCGGCATCATCAGCGCGCTGAACCGCCCGGTGGCCGCCGGCGGCGACGCCGGGAACCAGAACACCGTGCTCGACGCGATTCAAACCGACGCGGCGATCAACCCCGGCAACTCGGGTGGCGCGCTGGTCAACATGAATGGCGAACTGGTCGGCGTGAATTCGGCCATCGCGACGTTGGGCGGCGATGCGGGTCCGCAGGCGCAGAGCGGCTCGATCGGGCTGGGCTTCGCCATCCCGGTCGATCAGGCCAAACGGATCGCCGATGAGCTCATCCAGAGCGGCACGGCGTCACACGCCTCGCTCGGCGTCCAGGTGGGCAACGACGCGGGCGTTGACGGCGCGAAGATCGTCGAGGTCACCAACGGTGGCGCGGCTGCGGCGGCGGGCCTGCCAAGCGGCGTCGTCGTCACCAAGGTCGACGACCGGGTGATCGGCAGCGCCGACGCTCTGGTGGCCGCGGTGCGATCAAAGGCGCCAGGTGACAAGGTGACGCTCACATACCTGGATCCATCGGGTAAGTCGCAGACCGTGCAGGTCACGCTCGGCAAGGCACAGCAGTGACCATCACCGTGGGTCCTGGAGGCCCGCGCACTCTGAGAGTGGCCGCGCCCGTGTCACTTCCGACATATACGGTTGCACTCATGGAACAGCCAGGGGAGTTGGTGGGCCGGGCGCTCGTCGTCGTCGTCGATGACCGCACCGCTCATGGCGAAGAAGACCACGAGGGCCCGTTGGTGAGCGAGCTGCTCGGCGAGGCCGGCTTCGTGGTGGACGGCGTGGTCGTCGTTTCCTCCGATGAGGTGGAGATCCGCAACGCCCTCAACACGGCGGTGATCGGCGGAGTTGACCTGGTGGTCTCCGTGGGAGGCACTGGAGTCACGCCGCGCGACGTGACCCCCGAAGCCACCCGCGACATCCTCGACCGTGAACTGCTCGGGATCTCCGAGGCGCTGCGCGCGTCCGGTCTGTCGGCAGGAATAGTCGACGCGGGCGTCTCCCGCGGCCTCGCCGGGATATCCGGCAGCACCCTCGTAGTTAATCTCGCGGGCTCGCGCGCCGCGGTCAGGGACGGCATGGCCACATTGAGCCCGCTGGCCGTTCAGATCATCGGCCAGCTATCCAGCTTGGAGATCTAACGAGATTGGCCTCGCTGCGCAACAGTTGCCGCGACGCAGTTACCGCGTCGTGGTCAGCGGTGCGCTGCGCTTCGCGAATTACGCCGTCGTACCGCCGGTTACGCCTACGTGAACGGCTATCTTTGTCCGAATGTGATCTTCGTCACACCGTAGGCGCGCTGTGACGGACCCGCCAAAGCGCGCCCGCGATGCAGTTAACAAGATATTCGGGGATCCATTGCGCGAGTTACCCGTTGACGAGCGAGACAGTTTTTCGCCGGACGACGCCGCCGAGCATGAGCAGTGGTTGCGGGACAATATCCCCCCTCACCATGATTGACCTGTGATTTCGCGTTAAGCGCGGAAAACGGCAGGTGGCCGCATGGCGTCACCGTCTGACACCGATGTGCGACGCGAGACCGGCCCGGTTGTCTCTTCGTTGCGACACAATCGGTCCGAACGACGGTGTTTGATCGCGCCTGCGGCGCGCCAGCAAACTCCCATCACAGGGTGGCGGAATCGACGCGAATGTCCCCCACGCGTTGCCGGGGGGATGCCTCCCCGTTATGTTCCTCGTGTCAACGATGAGCGAAACGTAAGAGCAGCATGTGAGCTCTCTCATTTGCGTCACATGCCACTCAAGCGTCGTGTGTGGTTTAGCGGTAGGAGCCGCGCACGGACAACAACACGGTGGACTAGCCGGTCCGCCGTCTACATAGCTAGGGAGAACATGAAGGCATTCAGTCGGGTGCTGGTCGCGATTGTGGCGGCGTTGGCCGCTTTGTTCGTGAGCACGGGCACCTCTCATGCAGGTCTGGACAACGAGCTGAGCCTGGTTGATGGCCAGGATCGGACGCTGACGATCCAGCAGTGGGACACCTTCCTCAATGGTGTGTTCCCCTTGGACCGCAACCGGCTGACTCGTGAGTGGTTCCACTCCGGTAGTGCCGTCTATAACGTGGCCGGCCCGGGTGCTGATGAGTTCGAGGGCACCTTGGAGCTGGGTTACCAGATTGGTTTCCCGTGGTCGCTGGGTGTGGGGATCAACTTCTCCTACACCACGCCCAACATCCTGTTGGATGATGCGAACCTCTATGGCGGTCCGTTCACGGCGTTTGGTTCGGTGATTACCCCGAACCTGTTCCCGGGTGTGTCGATCTCTGCTGACCTGGGCAATGGCCCCGGTATTCAGGAAGTGGCGACGTTCTCGGTGGATGTGTCGGGTCCGCACGGCAAGGTGGCGGTCTCCAACGCTCATGGCACCGTGACCGGTGCTGCTGGTGGTGTGTTGCTGCGTCCGTTCGCTCGGCTGATCTCCAAGGCCGGTGACAGCGTCACCACCTACGGCGAACCCTGGAACATGAACTAACTCCCAGCTCAGGGCTCTACGAAGCAGCCCCCGGCGATTCGCCGGGGGCTGTTTTGCCGTTATCACCACAGTAACGAGAGAAGTCAGCTACAACATCTGTAACGGTTGCATCACGTATTGCGATCCACCCGTTGTAGGTCCAGGCCTTTCAGAGATGGGGAACAAATGAAGGCATTCAGTCGGGTGCTGGTCGCGATTGTGGCGGCGTTGGCCGCTTTGTTCGTGAGCACGGGCACCTCTCATGCAGGTCTGGACAACGAGCTGAGCCTGGTTGATGGCCAGGATCGGACGCTGACGATCCAGCAGTGGGACACCTTCCTCAATGGTGTGTTCCCCTTGGACCGCAACCGGCTGACTCGTGAGTGGTTCCACTCCGGTAGTGCCGTCTATAACGTGGCCGGCCCGGGTGCTGATGAGTTCGAGGGCACCTTGGAGCTGGGTTACCAGATTGGTTTCCCGTGGTCGCTGGGTGTGGGGATCAACTTCTCCTACACCACGCCCAACATCCTGTTGGATGATGCGAACCTCTATGGCGGTCCGTTCACGGCGTTTGGTTCGGTGATTACCCCGAACCTGTTCCCGGGTGTGTCGATCTCTGCTGACCTGGGCAATGGCCCCGGTATTCAGGAAGTGGCGACGTTCTCGGTGGATGTGTCGGGTCCGCACGGCAAGGTGGCGGTCTCCAACGCTCATGGCACCGTGACCGGTGCTGCTGGTGGTGTGTTGCTGCGTCCGTTCGCTCGGCTGATCTCCAAGGCCGGTGACAGCGTCACCACCTACGGCGAACCCTGGAACATGAACTAACTAGGACCTGTCGCCACTCGTCGTCTCTGCGGTGTCAGGGCTCGGGCCTGTGCCCGGGCCACTGACATGCGGACCGACTTGGCCGTTGGTCTCTGCGAGGATGTTGCGGATCTCCGTCAGGATCGCGAGCTCGGTGTCCTGCGCCTGCTCGACCTCGCCCTTCTTGCGCAGCCTGTTGTACGGGGTGACGACCAAGAAGTAGACCACCGCGGCGACAAGGACGAAGTTGATCGCCGCCGACAACAGGATGTTCAGATCGATGGCCTGGCCGCCGCCGATGCCGATCCGCAGGATGCCGTAGTTGGCGTCGCCGCCGGCGCCGATGCGGTTGATCAACGGAGTGATGATGCTGTCGGTGAACTTGGTGACCAACGCCGTGAACGCGGTACCGATCACCACCGCGACGGCCAGATCGACGATGTTGCCTCTGGACAGAAACTCCTTGAAGCCCTTCAACATGCGCTCGAACCCCTCCTGCAGTCGGATGCCTACCTGACAAGCGTTGACGTTAGTCGGGTTGGAAGTGCGGCGGACGCGGTCTGGTGCTAGCTTCGCCGGGGAATCGGGCTGTGCACCAAGGCAAAAGGAGTGGAGATGCGTTGGGTGTGGTCGGCTGCGGCTGGCATGGTCTTCGGGCTGTCGGTGCTCGCGATCGGCACCGCAAACGCCGAACCGACACCGTCACCTGCACCAGCACCCGCGACCTCCAGCTCTGACGAGTTGGCCGACATGGTGATGGACGTGATCCAGCACGGTGGCCCCGCGGCCCCGACCACCACGCCGGTGCCTGCACCGCCGCGCTGACCGCCTCAGTGGAAGGTGAGCGTCACCGTCTGAAGCAGTGCCGCCGCTGCCAACTCGTTGGCAGCGGCGGCTCCGACGGCCACGAGCACGACCCTGTCGCTGCCGTTGCCTGCGCCCTTCGGCTTTTCGGACGTCAGGACGACAACGGCATTCGTCGCCACCAGTTGCGGTCGGGCGTCCGCACCGGATTCGGAGCTCGCCGCGAACACGTCCACCACATCCCCAGGACGGACCAGATCCAGCACCGCGCTGTCGGCAAGGGGCAGCGGCACGATGCGGGCGTCGGGACCGGCCACCGATTCGGCAAGCCGCGGACCGAGCACCCGCACGTCGGTGAGCACCTCGCCGCGGCGGGCCGGGCCGGCGAGGGTGGCACCGACAACGGCGTCGACGTCTGACTGCGCACCGTCGGGAACCGTTGCGGCCGTTCGCTTTTCGAGCCGGACATCGGCTGCGGTCAGTTCCACACCCGAGGCGAGGTCACGCGTCGCGACGACAATGTCGGTGCGATCACCGTGTGGGTCGGAGCGCAGCGCGACAACGGCGGCCAGGATGACGAGCGCGGCCGCGGCTGCGCGGCGGGCGGCCAGCGTGCGTGACCAATCCGGCCGCGCGGCCAATAGCCGGCTCAGGACAGACGGATTAAGCGAGTCCCCCATGCGGCCACGTTAAGGCGCGGCGGCACAACGAGGGTGCGGGCTGTGCCCGCGGCTGTGGATAACTCGGCTCGCGTCAGGTCGATGCGGCAGCAGCGGGTGCCGAGGTGGTCGAGTTGGTGCTCGAACCGTTGGATGACGATTTCTCCGACGACTTCTCCGACGACGAGGACGACGAGCCGCCGGTGGACTCCGAGCCGGACCCGTTGGACGAACTCGACGAGCCGTTCGCGGAGCTCTTGGCCGAATCGCGGCTGTCGGTGCGGTAGAAACCGCTGCCCTTGAAGACCACTCCCACATTGCCGAACAGCTTGCGCAGCCGACCGTTGCACTTGGCGCAGGTGGTCAGCGCGTCATCGCTGAAGGCCTGCACTGCGTCGAACCGATCGCCGCACTCCGTGCACGCATAGGAATAGGTAGGCACAAAAACCTCCGAGATGGTCAAAACTGCTTAGCACTCTACCGGCTCAAGTGCTAGAACCGCTATGTGGGCTCGGTCATTCCCTGGTCGAGTTCGGTCAAGCCGCCGGTCGGCGTCAGCGCGTGCGTCATCCGCACATCGTGCGGCTCGGCGGGCAACCGCGCGACGAGCTCGTCGTCGCGCACGACGGCGACCAGTCGCGCGGCGGGCGCGGCCAGCGGTAGGGAGCGGTCGTAGAACCCGGCGCCGCGCCCCAACCGCACCCCGGTCCGATCGACGGCGAGAGCGGGCACCAGCACCACCGACGCCGAGGCGATCGCATCGGCGGGCAACCACGGCTCGGCGGGCTCCAGTAAGCCGAACCGCGCGGCCACCAGTCGGCCCGGCCGATACTCGCCCCAAAGCAGCGGCACCGGCAGACCCGCCGCGTCGTGGTGGGCGACCGGCAGCAGCACCCGAACGCCGCGGCGCAGCAATGAGTCGATCAGCTCGGCAGAACCGGGCTCGGAGCCGACGGGCACGTAGGCGCATACGGTTTCATCCGGGCCGATCAGAGTGGCCAGATGTCGCGACAGCGCATGGGCTTCGGCGTCGTGTAGTTGCGGCGCGAGTGCGCGGCGAGCGGCGAGGATCTCGGCCCGCAGCTCGGTCTTCGTCGGGTACGCCACGGCGTCAACGATGACAGCCTCTTCGCGGCAGTCGCAAAACGAACGCAATACATGCCTTCGCGGCTTAACCGAGCTAAGGACGTTAGGGTGTGAACGATGACAAGAGCTCAGGTTCCGATTCCGCGCACCGCGGTCGTTCCTGCCGCGGGCCTTGGGACCCGGTTCTTGCCCGCGACCAAGACGGTCCCGAAGGAATTGCTGCCCGTCGTCGACACGCCCGGCATCGAACTGGTGGCGGCCGAGGCGGCCGAGGCGGGTGCCGAGCGGTTGATCATCGTCACCTCCGAAGGCAAGGACGGCGTCGTCGCCCACTTCGTCGAGGACCTGGTTCTCGAGGGCACGCTGGAGGCGCGCGGCAAGACCTCGATGCTGGAGAAGGTGCGGCGCGCACCGGCGCTGATCAAGGTCGAGTCGGTGGTACAGCGCGAACCGCTCGGCCTCGGACACGCCGTCGGATGCGTCGAAGTCAGCCTGGCGCCCGACGAAGACGCGGTCGCGGTGCTGTTGCCCGACGATCTCGTGTTGCCCACCGGTGTGCTGGAAACCATGTCGAAGGTGCGCGCCAAACGTGGCGGCACGGTGCTGTGCGCGATCGAGGTCGGTCCCGACGAGATCAGCGCCTACGGCGTGTTCGACGTCGAAAAGGTGCCAGATACCAACAACCCCAACGTGTTACGCGTCAAGGGCATGGTGGAAAAGCCGAAGGCTGAGGACGCGCCGTCGCCGTACGCCGCAGCAGGCCGCTATGTGCTCGACCGTGCGATCTTCGACGCGCTCAAGCGGGTTCAGCGTGGGGCAGGCGGCGAGATCCAATTGACCGATGCCATCGCGCTGCTGATCAAAGAGGGGCATCCGGTGCACGTCGTCGTGCATCGCGGGTCTCGACACGACCTCGGAAATCCTGGCGGCTATCTCAAGGCTGCGGTTGACTTTGCGTTGCAACGCGACGACTACGGCCCCGAGTTGCGACGGTGGCTGGTGGAGCGATTAGGGCTGATCGACTGCTGATACGCCACGACGGCTCCTGAACGGCAGAAAGGCGTGCAGTAGTGCGTTCGGTGGAGGAGCAGCAGGCCCGGGTAGCGGCCGCTGCGGTGGCGCCACGACCCGTCCGGGTGGCGATCGCCGAAGCCCAAGGGTTGATGTGCGCCGAGGAGGTCGTCACCGAACGGCCGCTGCCTGGATTCGATCAGGCTGCCATCGACGGGTATGCCGTACGAAGCGTGGATGTGCTCGGCGTCGGGGGCGGCGAGGATGACGGCGAGGGGGACGACGGGAACCGCGAAGTGAGCCTTCCGGTAATGGGTTCGATCGAAGCCGGTGCCCGCGCCCCGAGCCGGCTGCAGCCGCGCCAGGCCGCCCGAGTGCAGACCGGTGCGCCGATGCCGACGCTCGCAGATGCAGTACTGCCGTTGCGGTGGACCGACGGCGGCGAGTCGCGAGTGACGGTGCTTCGTGGCGTGCGGTCAGGGGCCTACGTCCGTCGCACCGGCGATGACGTCCAGCCCGGCGACGTCGCCGTGCGGGCAGGCACGATCATCGGCGCGGCGCAGGTGGGCCTGCTGGCGGCGGTCGGCCGCGAGCGCGTGCTGGTTCACCCGCGGCCCAGGCTGTCGGTGATGTGCGTAGGCGGTGAGCTCGTCGACATCTCGCGGACGCCGGGCAACGGACAGGTCTATGACGTCAACTCCTACGCGCTGGCCGCGGCAGGCCGCGACGCCGGCGCCGAGGTGACCCGTGTCGGAATCGTCGACACCGACCCGAATGAACTTCGGGAAGTCGTTGAGGGCCAAGTCAATCGCGCTGAGGTGGTGGTGATCGCCGGAGCGGTCGGCGGCGCGGCCGCCGAGAGTGTGCGCTCGGTGCTCTCACAACTCGGCGACATGGAAGTCACGCGCATCGCGATGCATCCCGGCTCGGTTCAGGGCTTCGGTCAGCTGGGCCCGGAGGGAGTGCCGGTGTTCCTGCTGCCCGCCAACCCGGTGAGCGCGTTGGTTGTCTTCGAGGTGATGGTGCGACCCCTGATCCGGCTGACGCTGGGCAAGCGGCAGCCGATGCGCAGGGTCGTGCAGGCCCGCACGCTGTCGCCGATCAGTTCGGTGGCAGGCCGCAAGGGTTATCTGCGTGGCCAGCTGATGCGCGACCAGGACACGGGTGAGTACTTGGTGCAGGCTCTCGGCGGGGGGCCTGGCGCGTCGTCGCATCTGCTCGCGACGCTTGCTGAAGCAAACTGTTTGGTGGTGGTTCCGACCGAGGCAGAACAGATCCGCACCGGCGAGATCGTCGACGTCGCGTTCCTGGCTCAGCGCGGCTGAACGGTAGCGGCTTGCCGTCATGAACCTGTGGCGTTCGACTTCATTGCACCCCGGATGGCCGACGCCGGTGGGCCCGTTGCGGGTCGCCGGTGGTTTGGTGCGACTGCGGCCCGTGCGTCTGCGCGATGCGTCCTCCTGGAGCCGGATCAGGCTGGCCGACCGCGCCCACTTGGAGCCGTGGGAACCGGTGACCGATGTGAATTGGGAAGTGCGGCATTCGGTTTCGTCGTGGCCGGCGGTCTGTTCGGGATTGCGGTCGGAGGCCCGTAAGGGTCGGATGCTGCCGTACGTCATCGAGGTAAACGGCGAGTTCACCGGTCAACTGACCATCGGCAACGTCACGCACGGTGCGCTGCGCTCGGCATGGATCGGCTACTGGGTGGCCAGCTCGGCCACCGGCGGCGGGATCGCGACAGCGGCGCTCGCGCTGGGCCTCGACCACTGTTTCGGACCGGTCATGCTGCATCGGGTCGAGGCAACGGTGCGGCCGGAGAACGCCGCGAGCCGGGCCGTACTGGCAAAGGTCGGTTTCCGCGAGGAGGGACTGCTGCGGCGCTACCTCGAGGTCGACGGTGCCTGGCGCGATCACCTGCTGGTGGCGATCACCACCGAGGAGCTGCGTGGTTCGGCCGCCTCCGCATTGGTGCGCGAGGGCCACGCGCACTGGGCCTGAGCGCATGCCAGCGAAGTCGAGCCATCGTTACCAATGTGACGTTTGTGGCAGATGGTGCTTGTAAGTCGGGAATTACAGGTGTGTAATTGACCTCGGCGCGCCGCCGATGGATGCGCTGGTCACGGACCTAGCCTGTAGGGGAAAGGAGCAGGCGCCATGCCAAGCATCCCCCAATCTCTCCTCTGGATCTCCCTCGTAGTGCTGTGGCTCTTCGTGTTGGTGCCGATGTTGATCAGCAAGCGCGATGCCGTTCGTCGTACCAGCGACGTGGCATTGGCGACGCGGGTGCTCAACACCGGCAGCGGCGCGCGGTTACTGCGCCGCGGCAGGCCGGCGGCCGGACACAACAGCGATCCGCACTGGCAACCGTCGGACAGCGATCTCGACGACGAACCCGAGGACGACCTCGAGGACGAGGCGACGCACGAGTCGACGGAGCGGGCGGTGGTGCGCGCCGCCGCCGTCGAGTCTGAAATCGACTGTGAGCCGGACTACCTCGATGTCGATGTTGTCGACGAGGATGCGGGTGCATTGCCGGTCGGCGCGTCGGCGCACGACGCCGTCGAAGAGCAGCCCGAGGGTCAGACCGACGAGCTGCCATTGGATTTCGGTGAGGGAGCTGAGGAACCCGAGGATCTCGAGGCCGACGAGCCTGCGGCCGAATACGAGTCCGACGGCACCGAGGACGAATACGAGTACGTCGACGATTCGTCGGGTCTAGAGGCGCCGTCGGAAACCGATCTGCAGATCGCCGACTCGATCAGCGCCGCGCGCATGCGGCGGTCGGAGGCACGGGCTGCCACGATCGACGCCCGCAAGTACAAGTTCCGCAAGCGGATGCTGACGATGCTGACCGTGTTGACGGTCGTCGCAGGCATCGCGGCAGTGACCCTGAGCCCCGCCGCCTGGTGGGCCTGCGGGTCCATGAGCGCGATAACCCTGCTCTACCTGGCCTACCTGCGTCGGCAGACCCGCATCGAGGCCCGGCTGCGGCGGCGCCGCGCCCAGCGGATCGCGCGATCGAGACTGGGCGTGGAGAACACCGACGATCACGAGTTCGACGTGGTCCCGTCGCGGCTGCGGCGGCCCGGTTCGGTGGTGCTGGAGATCGACGACGAGGACCCGATCTTCGAGCATCTCGACTACGCCCCGTTCGCGCGCGAGTTCGACCTGCCGCGCGCCGCCGGCCAGTAGCCAATCGATTTTCTGCGGCGGCGCCGAGGCTGGTAGCCTGTGCTACCGGTACCAGGGGCTATGGCGCAGTTGGTAGCGCGACTCGTTCGCATCGAGTAGGTCAGGGGTTCGATTCCCCTTAGCTCCACATATATCGAGAGTCCATGCGCGCACGTTCCTTGCGCGTGCGCTGCGGGTTGTGGCCGCTGACGTGAATCTGCGCCCAAGCGCTCTCGTCGCAATTCGAAGGACAGCACGCTGTCTCGCCGCCGGGTCGAGCGAGTAGATCCCGGGCGGCATGACGTGACACAACGCTTCAGCTACCTAGTCATCATGCGTTTTCGGCGCTATCAAGATCGCCACTTATGCGGTTGCTGGCCGCATGCCTCGGTGTCATCCGAATCGACGACGCCGCGGCACACGGTGTTACCGCAACAGCAAAGTTCTCCGTTTGCGGATTTCTTTGCGGAATCTTGACTACGTGCGTTTTCTTTCATCCGCCACGTGACGAAATGCAAGACACGGAAAGGTCATTCGTTCAGCGGTAACGAAAGTTCAGGGCGCTGTACGCAATTCGGGCGCGATGATCTGCGAACCCTGGTGCCGTTTGCCCGATTTGCTCGTCGGCGTGTGCTGGCGATGCCTATCACACACGGCACACGTGTGCAAGTGGCGACACATGCACTGCGAATTTGGGAGTAATCTCCCATCTTTGGGAAAACCCTGTTAGGTTGACCGCCATGCCTGAGAACGACCACGCATTGGCAAACGAGAAGGCCTGACGATCCGTTGGGCGCCCTAGTGGCTGCGAACTCCGCAGATCGTTTTGCCAGGCCGACTGCATCCCTATCGCTTGGCCGTGCCCGCCGCGGCGTGGTGGCAGTGGACAAAGGTTCGCTGCACGCGCGCGCGGTGTGCACGTGCGGGTGGCAAGGACGACAACATCTGTTGTCTGCCATCGCAATACACGAGGCGCACCTGCACAGCGCACAAAACCGGTGCAGTCCGGCAGTTCCGCTGTTCGTTTCGGACCACAGTCTGCAGGCATTCTCGCTAACCGCCGTTTCCTACTGATTCCTGCCAACTTCACGCTGACGAGAGGCGATTCGTGGATAGAGCACCCGTTACTCCCATTGCTGTCATCGGAATGGCCTGCCGACTTCCCGGGGGGATCGACTCCCCGAAGGAGTTGTGGGATGCGTTGTTACGCGGCGACGACATGGTCACCGAAATTCCGTCTGACCGGTGGGATCTCGACGAGTACTACGACCCCGAACCGGGTGTTCCTGGCCGCTCGCCGTGCAAGTGGGGTGCCTTTCTGGACGACGTCGCGGGCTTTGACGCCGACTTCTTCGGCATCAGCGAGCGAGAAGCGACCGCAATGGACCCGCAGCATCGGATCTTGCTCGAAACCTCTTGGGAGGCCATGGAGCACGCCGGTTTCACGCCGGAGACCATCGCCGGCTCACTGACCGGCGTTTTCATGGGTCTTACGGTCAACGACTATCAACTGCTGGCCGCCGACACCGACGCTATGGAGGGGCCCTACGGTGTCACCGGCGCCAATTTCAGTGTCGCGTCGGGACGCATCTCCTACGCCCTCGGTGTGCACGGACCCGCGATCACCTTCGACACCGCGTGCTCATCCGGGCTGCTCGCCATTCACATGGCGTGCCGCAGCCTCAACGACGGTGAGAGCGATCTCGCGCTCGCAGGCGGCGCCAACGCCGTCCTGGACCCGCGCAGGTTCGCAGGCGGTTCAGCAGCTGGAATGTTGTCACCGACCGGGAAGTGTCACGCATTCGACGCGGCCGCAGACGGATTCGTCTCCGGCGACGGTTGCGCTGTGGTCATGTTGAAGCGACTGCCGGATGCCCAACGCGACGGTGACAGGATCCTTGCCGTACTGCGCGGGACGGCCGCCAATCAGGACGGCCGCACCGAGACGATCACCACACCGTCGGCAACCGCGCAGACCGAGGTGTACAAGAAGGCGCTGGCGACTGCGGGCGTCGAGCCGAGCACCATCGGCATGATCGAGGCCCATGGACCCGGCACCCCTGTCGGGGATCCCATCGAATACACAAGCCTTTCCAACGTTTACGGCATCGACGGACCATGCGCGCTTGGTTCGGTCAAGACGAATCTGGGGCACACGCAGTCTGCCGCCGGAGCGGTAGGGCTTGTCAAAACCGTCCTCTCGCTGCAACACGGCGTGGTCCCGCAGAATCTGCATTTCAACCGGCTGCCGGACGAACTTGCCGAGATCGACACCAAACTGTTTGTGCCACAGGAGAACACGCCGTGGCCGACGAACGGCGATCATCCGCGGCGGGCCGCAGTCTCGTCGTATGGGATGTCAGGGACGAACGTGCACGCCATCATCGAACAAGCTGCCGAACAACCCGCCGCGGCGACGGATTCGGACACCGAATCCGTGCTGGGCGACAAGCTGATCTTCCCACTGTCGTCCACCTCGCCCGAGGAACTGCGCCGCACGTCCGGTCGGCTGGCCGACTGGCTCAAGTCGGTAGGCAGCGGCGTGGCACTGTCGGATCTCGGTTACACCCTTGCCCGCAGGCGTGCCCACCGCCCGGTGCGGACTGCCGTGATGGCCGGCAGCCTTGGCGAACTGACCGACGCCTTGCTCGAGGTCGCCGACGGCGACGCACCGTACCAGCCTGCGGTCGGACATGACGACCGCGGACCGGTGTGGGTGTTCTCCGGACAGGGTTCGCAGTGGGCCGCGATGGGCGCCGAGTTGCTTTCCACCGAACCGGAATTCGCTGCCGCGGTCGCCAAGATCGAGCCGCTGATCGCGAGGGAGGCCGGATTCTCGGTCACCGAGGCGATTTCGGCGCCGGGCACGGTGACCGGGATCGACCTCGTCCAGCCTGCGATCTTCACCATGCAGGTGGCGGTGGCGGCCACGATGAAGGCCTACGGCGTGCAGCCCGGTGCCGTGATCGGCCATTCCATGGGCGAGGCGGCCGCGGCGGTGGTGGCAGGAGCACTGTCGCTCGAAGACGGTGTGCGCGTGATCTGCCGACGGTCCCGGCTGATGTCGACGATCGCCGGCTCCGGCGCAATGGCATCGGTCGAACTGCCTGCCGCGCAGGTGATATCGGAGCTCATGGCGCGCGGCATCAGCGATGTCGTGGTCGCGGTGGTGGCATCGCCTGAGTCGACGGTGATCGGCGGCGAAACACAGGCCGTGCGCGAGCTGGTTGCGGCGTGGGAGGAGCGCGACGTGATGGCGCGTGAGGTGGCCGTCGACGTCGCATCACACTCGCCGCAGGTCGATCCGATCCTCGACGAACTGACCGACGTGCTGGCCGAACTCAACCCGCTGACACCGGAAATCCCGTACTACTCCGCGACCTCGTTCGACCCGCGTGAGCATCCGGTATGCGACGCCTACTACTGGGTCGACAACCTGCGCCACACGGTTCGCTTCGCGGCGGCCGTGCAGGCCGCACTCGAGGACGGTTACCGGGTGTTCGCCGAGTTGTCCCCGCATCCTCTGCTGACCCACGCCGTTGGGCAGACCGCGCGAGGACTCGGTATGCCGGTGGCCGCGCTCGCTGCGATGCGCAGAGAGCAGGAGATGCCCAACGGCATGCTGGATTTCGTTGCCGATCTGCACAATGCCGGTGCCGCAGTCGATTTCGCCATGCTGTACCCCGGTGGCCAACTGGTGGATGCACCGCTGCCGACGTGGACCCACCGTTCGCTGTTGTTATCGCGGAGCGGCCAGGATTCTCGGGCGCAGGGCGCTTGCACCGTCTCGGCGCATCCGTTGCTGGGAGCCCATGTGCACTTGAACGAGGAGCCGGAACGCCACGTCTGGCAGGCAGAGGTCGGCACCGAGGCACAGCCGTGGCTGGGTGATCATCAGATTCACCACACTGCAGCGCTTCCCGGCGCCGCCTACTGCGAGATGGCGTTGGCGGCAGCGGCCACGGCCCTCGGCGAGGCAGCCGAAGTCCGTGACATCACGTTCGACCAGATGCTCCTGCTCGACGAAGAGACCCCTGTCGGCGCGGTCGCGACCGTGGAGGCGCCCGGTGTCGTCACGTTCGTCGTGGACACCGTCGAGGACGGGGAGCACGCGCGACGAGCGTCGGCGGTCCTGCATGCCGTCGCGGACGACAACGTCGCGCCCGCGCTCGACTTGGTCGCCCTGCTGGCGTCCCACCCGTGCCGGGTGGACGGAGATCAGGTCCGTCATTGGATGGTCAAGCGCGGCATCAAGTACGGCCCCGCGTTCTCGGGTTTGTCCGCGGCATATACCGCGGAGGGGATCGGTGCGACAGTGCTCGCGGAGGTAGCACTGCCCGCATCGATCCGTTCGCAGCAGAGCGGTTACGGCATCCACCCGGCGCTGCTGGACGCGTGCTTCCAGTCGGTGGCGGCGCATGCCAGCGTCGCCGAGGTCGCCAACGGCGGCATGTTGTTGCCGTTGGGTGTGCGTAGCCTGCGGGCCTACGGGCCCACTCGCAATGCCCGGTACTGCTATTCGCGCGTGACCGAGGCCGGCGCGACCGGTGTCGAGGCCGACCTCGACGTGCTCGACGAGAACGGGCAGGTATTGCTGAGCGTGCGCGGCCTGAAGATGGGCACCGGCGTTTCGCAAGCCAGCGAACGCGACCGCGTGTTGGGTGAGCGACTGCTGACCATCGAGTGGGAGCCACACGAACTGCCCGAAGCGGCAGACGCCCACCCGGGTGCGTGGCTGCTGGTCTCGACATCAGCGACTGCGGAAGCGGTCGCAGGAAAGCTCGCCGACGCGTTGAAAGCCGCTGGCGCCCAATGCACCTCGATGGCCTGGTCACAGCGGGCCGACCACAAACGCAACACCGAACAGCTTCGCGAGCACCTCGCCACCGACGGGTTCGACGGCGTGGTGGTCCTCACGGGCCCGCGCAACGGCAGCCTCGACGACGAACTCGCGGTCCGTGGCGGCGAGTACGTGCGCCATGTGGTGCGGATCGTCCGCGAACTACCCGAGGTGCCTGGCGAGCCACGGCTGTACCTGGTCACCAGTGATGCGCAGACGGTGCGCAACGGTGAGCGGGCCAACCTCGAGCAGGCGGGCCTGCGCGGCTTGATGCGGGTGATCGGCACCGAGCATCCTCAGCTTCGGGCCAGTCAGATCGACATCGACGACCACACCGACGGCGAGCACCTCGCCCGTCAACTGCTGGCGCGGTCCGAGGAAGACGAGACCGCGTGGCGAAACGGCCAGTGGTACACGGCGCGACTGAGCGCCACTCCGCTGCGCGCCGAGGAGCGACAGACGGCCGACGTCGAATACGAGCGCAACGGTGTGCGTCTGCAGATCCGCACGCCGGGTGACCTGGACTCGATGGAACTCGTTGCGTTCGAGCGTGTTTCGCCAGGACCGGGTCAGATCGAGGTGGCGGTGACGGCATCCAGCCTGAACTTCGCCGACGTGCTGATCGCATTCGGGAAGTACCCGACGTTCGAAGGCAGGCTGCCCGCACTTGGCACCGACTTCGCCGGTGTGGTCACCGCGGTCGGCAAGGACGTCAAGGACCACAAGGTCGGCGACCACGTCGGCGGGCTGTCCGGCAACGGGTGCTGGAGCACCTTTGTCACCTGCGACGCCAACCTCGCCGTCAAGTTGCCCGCGGGGCTGACCGATGCGCAGGCCGCCGCGACCACCACGGCGCACGCCACGGCCTGGTACGGGCTGCATGACCTGGCCAGGATCAGGCGCGGCGATCGGGTGCTGATTCATTCCGCGACGGGCGGTGTCGGCCAGGCCGCGATCGCGATCGCACGCGCCGTCGGCGCCGAGATTTTCGCCACCGCGGGCAGCGAAAAGCGTCGACAGTTGTTGCGCGACATGGGGATCAAGCACGTGTACGACTCGCGAACCATCGAGTTCGCCGACGCGATACGCAAGGACACCGACGGCTACGGCGTCGACATCGTGCTCAACTCCGTGACCGGCGCAGCCCAGCGCGCCGGGGTGGAACTGCTGGCGCTCGGCGGACGGTTCATCGAGATCGGCAAGCGCGACATCTACGGCGACACCAAAATGGGGCTCTTCCCGTTCCGTCGCAACCTCGCGTTCTACGGCGTCGACCTGGCCCTGATGTCGATCAGCCATCCTCAGCAGGTACGCAGCCTGCTGAAGAAGGTGTATCGGCTGACGGCCGAGGGATCGCTGCCGATGCCGGAAAGCACGCACTACCCGCTTGCCGCCGCCGCCACCGCGATCCGGGCGATGGGCGGGGCGCAGCACACCGGCAAGCTGATCCTCGACATCCCGCGGGTCGGGCACACCAACGTCGCCGTCCCGCCCGAGCAGGCGCGCATCTTCCGCAGCGACGGTGCCTACCTCATCACCGGCGGCCTCGGGGGCTTGGGCCTGTTCCTCGCCGAGAAGATGGCCTCCGCAGGCTGCGGCCGGATCGTGCTGACCTCGCGGTCGCAGCCAAATGACAAGGCGCTGGAGACAATCAACCTGATCCGGGCGATGGGCGCAGACATCGTCGTCGAGTGCGGCGACATCACCGCGCCCGGCACGGCGAACCGGTTGGTGGCTGCCGCGACCGCGACGGGACTGCCGTTGCGCGGGGTGCTGCACGCCGCAGCGGTGGTCGAGGACGCCACGCTGGAGAACATCTCCGACGAGCTCATTCAGCGCGACTGGGCCCCAAAGGTGTACGGGGCCTGGAACCTGCACCGTGCCACGGCCACACAGCCGCTCGACTGGTTCTGTTCGTTCTCGTCGGCCGCGGCTCTGGTTGGCTCACCCGGCCAGGGCGCATACGCGGCGGCCAACAGCTGGCTCGATGCGTTCACCAAATGGCGTCGGGCACAAGGGCTGCCGGGCACGGCGATAGCATGGGGCGCTTGGGCCGAAGTCGGCCGCGCCACCGCGGTGGCCGAAGCGGCCGAGATCGCGATCACTCCGGACGAGGGCGCATACGCGTTCCAGGCATTGCTGCGGCATGACCGCGCCTACACCGGATACGCGCCACTGACCGGGACACCGTGGTTCACCGCGCTCGCGCAACGAAGCCGGTTCGCCGAGCGGTTCCAGTCGACCGGTCACGGCTCGGCGGAGACGAGCAAGGTGCTCGACGAGTTGAGCACGTTGCCCAAGGACGAGTGGCCAACGCGGCTGCGGCGGTTGATCTCCGAACAGGTCAGCGTGATCTTGCGTCGCACCATCGATCCGGACCGGCCCCTTTCCGAATACGGTCTGGACTCGCTGGGCAACCTCGAGCTTCGCACCCACATCAAGGCCGAGACCGGGGTCCGCATCACGTCGGCGGACATCACCACGATCCAGGGCCTGGCCGGGCTGTTGTGCGAAAAACTGGAGTCACCGCAGGGTGCGTCGTCTTCCTGACATCGAAATGTCCGCTGAAATCCAGGCATACGAGTAAGGAGAATCGGGTGTACATCGGAGGAGGATCGGCGGGGGTCGGCCTGATCACCGGCAGAGTCGAGGACTGGGACCCGGGCTCGGGTTCGATCGTGTCATGGCATGCCTCACCGGCTTCGCGTGAGAAGGCGAGGCAAGCACCAGTCAGCCCGGTACCGATCGGTTATATGCAAGCCGGTCATCTGCGCGGCTTTGTCGAGTACGAGGAGAAGGGATTCGAGTACTCGCGGGTGGTGATGGGTTCATGGGATGTGCCGGGCCGCTGCGACATTCGGACCATGAGCTACGTCATCAACGCCCACCTTCGTCGCCACGAGACGTATCGCAGCTGGTTCGAGTACCTCGGTCACAACAACATCGTCCGGCATACGATCGCCAATCCGCGCGACATCGAGTTCGTGCCGACGAAGCACGGTGTGCTGTCGCCAGATGATTGGCACAAGTTGCTGATGTCGACCCCGGATCCGCTGCACTGGGATTGCTTCAGCTTCGGCATCATTCAGTACGAGGAGCATTTCGCCTTCTACGTGATCGTCGACCATCTGCACACCGATCCGGCGTTGATCACCGGCCTGTATGCGGAGATCGTCGCCATGTACCGGGCGCTGGCCGCCGGTGGCGCCCCGCTTCCGCTGCCACCGACCGGCAGTCACGACGAATTCTGCGTCCGGGAACGGAATTACACCGCCGAGCTGACGGTGGACTCGCCTCAGGTCAAGAAATGGATCGAGTTCGCCGAGAAGAACGGCGGCACGCTCCCGGACTTCCCGTTGCCGCTCGGCGATCAGTCCATTCCCTGTGGCGGCGACCTCGTCATCGAGCAGTTCATGAACCCGGAACAGACGGAGCAGTTCGAAGCGCGGTGCGCCGACGCCGGTATCCGGTTCAGCGGCGGCCTGTTCGGCTGTGCGGCGCTGGCCCACTACGAGCTGACCGGTGCCGACACGTATTACGGGCTGACGCCGATCGACAAGCGCAGAACGCCTGCGGAATACATGACGATGGGCTGGTTCACCGGCATCGTGCCGATCACCGTGCCCATCGATCCGTCCTCGTTCGAGGAGACGGCGCGGGCAACGCAGGCATCGTTCGACGAGAACGCCGAACTTGCCAACGTGCCATTCGATCACGTGCTGGAGCTGGCGCCATGGCTGCGCCGGTACGGCCCGGAGTACACGATGATGAACTACATGGACGCCGGGCTGCCCCCGCTGTCCGCAGTCGTCGCAACGGCCTTGAAGGGAGCGAATGCGACGGCCTATATCGATGGCAGGACACCGGCTTTCCTGTACTCGTCGTTCATCCGGCTGTTCGACGAGCTGTCGTTGATGGTGACTTTCCCCAACAACCCGATCGCGCGGGAGTCGGTGCTTCGCTATGTCGAGGTGCTGAAGTCCGTGTTCGTCCGGGTGGCAGAGGGCTACGACATGGTGGAACCGCTCCGCAATGTCGTTTGAGGACAGGCATGAAGGTTGAGGCGCATCGAGGATGGCCGCGAATGATGTAACCCGAAGCGGCGGCGTGTTCGGAAAACTGGGCAATGTGGTCGTGCGATGGCCGCTGCTCGTCGTCGTCTTCTGGGTCGCACTCGCGGCTGTTCCGTTGCTGACGCTGCCACCCTTGGCGGAGATCGTCGGCCGCCACAAGGCAACACCTCTGCCCTACGACGCGCCGACCATGGTGACGACGCGGGAAATGGCCGCGGCGTTCCACGAAACCGGTTCGGACAACGTCCTTTTGGTGGTGCTCACCAACGAGGACGGCCTAGGACCCGCCGACGAACAGGCCTACGGCAGGTTGGTCGACAAGCTGCGCGAAGACACCGCCGACGTCAAGTCGGTGCAGGACTTCCTCAGTGCGCCTCCGCTGCGGGAGATCTTGCAGAGCAAGGACAACAAGGCGTGGAATGTGCCGGTCAACCTGGTCGGTGACCTGGGTTCGCCGCAGTCGAGAACCGCCTACGAGCACGTCAGCGACGTCGTGGCGGAGACGGTCGCCGGAACCACGTTGACCGCCAACGTGACCGGGCCGGCGGCGACAGTGGCCGACATCGCCGAGGTGGGCGAGCGGGATCTGCACTGGATCGAGATCGGGACCGGCGCGCTGGTGCTGCTGATCCTGCTGATCGTCTATCGAAACGTCGTGACAATGCTGTTGCCGTTGGTCACGATCGTCATCTCGCTGGCCACCGCACAGGGGGTGTTGGCGGGTCTCGCCGAACTGGGCCTGCGCGTCGCCCCCGAAGCCATGGTGCTGATGACGGCGGTGATGGTCGGCGCAGGAACCGATTACGCCGTCTTTCTGATCAGCCGCTATCAGGACTACATCCGGCAAGGCCTGGACTCCGAGGAAGCCGTGAAGCGGGCGCTGGTATCGATCGGCAAGGTGATCACCGCGTCGGCGGCCACCGTGGCCGTCACCTTCGTCGCGATGATATTCGCGAAGATGCCGATCTTCTCGACTGTCGGCCCGTCGATCGCGATCTCGATAGCCGTGGCGTGTACGGCAGCGGTGACACTGCTGCCCGCCATCATCTCGGTGATGGGACCACGCGGTTGGATCAAGCCGCGACGCGATCTCACCAGTAAATTCTGGCGGCGCTCCGGAATACGAATCGTTCGACGGCCAAGGGCGCATCTGGCGGCCAGCTTGGTTCTGTTGATCATCCTCGCCGCGTTGTCCACGCAGGTCCGCTACAACTACGACGATCGCAAAACACTGCCGACCGCTGTCGAAAGCGCAGTCGGCTACAACGCGATGGTCCGCCATTTTCCGCTGGATTCCCTTGTGCCGCAGTTCATTTTTGTGCAGTCGCAGCACGATCTGCGGGGACCGCGGGCCCTTGCCGATCTGGAACAGATGGCTCAGCGGGTCAGCCAGGTGCCAGGCGTCGGGTTGGTGCGCGGCATCACCCGGCCTACCGGAGAGCCGTTGGAGCAGACCAAGGCGACCTATCAGGCCGGCGAAGTGGGAAGCAAGCTGAACGAGGGCTCCCAGCAGATCGCCAACCACGACGGGGACCTCAAGTTGTTGACCAACGGAGCCGACACCCTCGCCGACAGCCTCGGCGAAGTCAGAGGCCAGGTCACCTCGGCCATCGCCACCGTGACCGTCCTGGTCGACGCGCTGTCGTCGGTGCAGGGCGAAACCGGCGGTGCGGCATCGCTTGGCGACATCGACAAGACGGCACGACTCATCGACGGGATGCGGGCGCTCGGTGGCGCCATCAGCCAGAACGTCACGAAATTCGTCGCGAGTTTCGAATGGGCCGACCCCGTTCTCACCGCACTCGACGGATCTCCGATCTGCAGCATCGATCCCGCGTGCCGGTCGTCGCGTGACGAGCTGCGGCGTCTGGTAACCGCCCGCGGGGACGGCAGTTTCGACAAGATCGCCGATCTCGGCAGACAGCTGGAACAGACGCAGGACGTGCAGAGCATCGAATCGACCGTGACGCGGCTCCGCAGCGCGCTGACCACCGCCGCAGGGGCCGTGCATTCGATGGGTCTGGACCAGCCTGGCGGGCTGCAGAGCAAGCTCGCCGAATTGCAACAGGGCGCTGACGCTCTGGCCGACGGCAGCCGCAAGCTTGCCGAAGGTGTACAGCTCCTCGTCGACCAGACCCGGCAGATGGGCGCAGGCCTCGCCGATGCGTCGGCGTTCCTGCTGGCCATGAAGAGCGATGCGGCCGCACCGTCGATGGCGGGGTTCTACATCCCGCCTCAGGTGTTGACCCGCGACGAGTTCAAGAAGGCGGCAACCGCGTTCGTGTCACCGGACGGGCACGCCGTGCGGTATCTGGTTCAAACCAAGCTGGATCCGTTCAGCACCGCCGCGATGGATCAGGTGAACGCGATCCTCGACGCCGCCCGCGGGGCGCAACCGAACACGGCGCTGGCCGATGCGAAGATCTCGATGGGCGGTGTGTCAGCCGGATTGCGGGACACCCGTGACTACTACCACAACGACTTTCAGTTCTTCGTCTTCGCGACGATCCTCATCGTGCTTTTGATCATGATCGTCCTGCTTCGGGCGATCGTCGCCCCGGTCTATCTGATCGGGTCGGTCGTCATCTCCTATCTGTCCGCACTTGGCCTTGGCGTGCTGGTGTTTCAGGTGGGGCTGGGCCAGGAATTGCATTGGAGCGTCCCAGGACTCACGTTCATCCTGTTGGTCGCGGTCGGTGCCGATTACAACCTGCTGTTGATCTCCCGGATCCGCGATGAGTCGCCGCACGGCATCCGGATCGGGGTGATTCGCACGGTCACGTCGACGGGCGGTGTCATCACCTCCGCCGGGCTCATCTTCGCCGCCTCGATGCTCGGCCTGATGGTCGCCAGCATCACCACGATGATCCAGGTCGGTTTCGTCATCGGCGTCGGCATCCTGCTCGACACGTTCCTGGTGCGCACCATCACCGTGCCCGCCATGGCCGCGATCGTCGGGCGGGCCAATTGGTGGCCGTACCGCTGGTGGCCGGCGCGGCGGGCATCGAGAACGTCGGCACAGCGCCACCGTCACCGCCGCCGCCGCGGCACCCCTTCTGCCGCAGTCAGTCCCGACGACGAGATCACCGACGTGATTCCGACAGATGTGAGGTTCACATGAAATTCGTGCTGGCTGTTCACGGCACCCGCGGTGACGTCGAGCCTTGTGCCACCGTGGGTGTCGAACTGCAACGTCGCGGGCACGAGGTGGCGATGGCCGTCCCGCCCAACCTCATCGATTTCGTCGAGTCCGTCGGCCTTGCGGCGACGCCGTATGGACCGGACTCCGGGCCGCAGATCGACGCGGCCTCCGATTTCCTGCACCGGCTGTCCAAGTTCCAGAACCCGGTGAACATGGTGCGCAAGGGCATCGAGTTGTTCGTCGAGGGCTGGGCCGAGATGAGCACGACGCTGACGGCGCTGGCGCGGGGTGCGGACCTGGTGTTGACGGGCCAGACCTATCACGGTGTGGCCGTCAATGTGGCTGAGTACCACGGCATTCCGGTCGCCGGTCTGCACCACTTCCCAGTGCAGGTCAACGGGCAGCTGGGATTTCCTTCGGTGCCCGCACCCGCGCAGGTGATCCGCTCGACGATGCGGATGGCGTGGTGGACCTACGGCCGCATCACCAAGGACGCCGAGGACGCGCAACGCCGCGCCTTGGGCCTGCCGCCCGCCGAGGAGCCTGCCTTGCGGCGAATGATGGATGCACGCTCGCTCGAGATCCAGGGCTACGACCACGCCTGCTTTCCCGGGCTCGCCGCGGAGTGGAGTGACCGGCGTCCGTTTGTCGGCCCGCTGACATTGGAACTGACAAGCGGCGCCGAGGATGAGGTCGCGTCCTGGATCGCCGCTGGGACGCCGCCGATCTACTTCGGGTTCGGTAGCACGCCGGTCAAGTCCTCCCGGGAAACCGTCGCGATGATCAGCGAGGCCTGCGCGCAACTCGGCGAGCGCGCGCTGATCTATTCGGGTTCAGCCGAAACTGTGTCGCACGCCGAACACGTCAAGTTGGTTGGCCCGCTGAACTTCTCGACGATCTTGCCGCAGTGCCGCGCGGCCGTTCATCACGGCGGCGCGGGCACCACCGCGGCGGGGCTACGCGCGGGGCTGCCGACGTTGATTCTGTGGGACGTGGCCGACCAGCCGCTGTGGGCGGCCGCGATCAAGCGATTGAAAGTCGGTACTGCAAGACGACTTACGAAGACCAGCCGCGAATCGCTGGTCGCGGATATCGGCTCGATCCTCGCGCCGCGGTGCACCGCGCGAGCCCGTGCGCTGGCCACCCGGATGACGACACCCGGCGCCGCGGCCGTCAAGGCCGCCGACCTGCTCGAGACGGCGGCCAGCACGGCGAAGCCGCCGCTGAAAACGGCTGTGGGAAGGTAGGGATTCGTCGTGTGGGGCACTGTCCTGATCGTGGCACTTGTCGCAGCGTGTGATCCGGTGCGGCTCAGCATCGCGTTGCTGTTGATCTCGCGGCCACGGCCCATGCTGAATCTGCTCGGGTACTGGCTGGGCGGCATGGTCGCGGGAATCACCGCCGCGGTGGGACTGCTGTTAGTGCTGCGCGCTGTCGCACCGGTGCTCACCCAGCATGCGGCCGCCGCCGCGGAAAGCCCGATCGTCCGCCACATCCAAATCGGCGGTGGGATCACGGCGTTGGCGATCGCGGCCGTGATCGCCGTGGGGCTGGCGGCGCGGCAACGGAGCCGGGTCGAGGTGACCGTCGGCGCCGCGTCGACCACAATGGGCCAGCCCGATACTGTGACCGCACTGTCTCGGCTGTCGAACCTGGGCCGAAACACGCTGGAGGACAGATTCTTCTGGGTGGCCTTCCTCGCGGGTGTGGTGTCCGCCATCCCGCCCGTCGAGTACCTGGTGGTCATCGCCGTCATCCTGAGCTCGGGAGCCGCCGCAGGCACGCAGGTGAGTGCTGCGTTGATATTCACCGTTGTGTCGTTGGCGGTCATCGAGATTCCACTTGTCAGCTGTTTGGCAACCCCCGTGAAAACGCACGCCACGATGTTGCGGTTGCACGACTGGACGGCGGCTCGTCGCCGAGTGATCCTCGCTATCGGCGTCGCAATGGTCGGCACCTTCCTGGTTTTCACCGGTATCGGGAACGGCTGAGCAGTCCGCCATTTCGAGCAAACCCACGATATTAAAACTGACGGCACAGTAAATTGAGTATGGACTGCGTTGCCGGTAATGAAAGCCGGTCGCGGCAGCGATGACAACCGAACCTTGGGGGGTTCCAATGACGTCGACAAAGCGGAGCTCGGATCATCTGCGGCAAACTGCATTGCAGACTCCGGCTGCCAAATTCATCGGACGCGTCGGCGCGCTGGCAGTGGCACTCGGGGTCGGTGGTGCGTTGGCGACCAGCCCGGGTGTCGCGCTGGCCGACGATACGTCGTCGACCTCGTCGTCTTCCTCGGACTCGACCTCGACAGCGGGGTCGTCGGGGACGAACTCGACGACGTCGTCAACGACCGACCAGACCACGGGGTCTGCGTCCGAGGCCAATTCACCGACACACGATGACGGCCCGGTCGTGCACATCTCAGGTGGTGTCGACAAGTCCGATGACGGCGGGGGGACCTCCGGCGGCGAGGAGTTGCCGTCGACCGATCCGCAGAAACCCGAATCTGACGAGCCCGCCACCACCGAAGAAACCAATGCCGAGGCGCCGCACCGGAAGAAGGGCGACCGACCGTCAGCGAGTGCAGCGACGGCCGAAACCGACATCGAACACCGCGCCGTTCCCACCACGGACGCGACGAGCCACGAATCGACTGCACCCGAAGAATCCCCGGCTGACAAACCAACGGAGCAGCCAACGCCCGCAACGATATCGGTACCAGAAGCGGCCACCCAGACCGCTGTCACCACATTCAGCGCGGCGGCAGTCCAGCAACCTGTTGGCGGACAGCAGAGTCGGATCACGTCACTGCCTGGCGCAATCATCGGCCTGGCATCCGATTTGATCCATTCCGCGCTCGCGGCGATCGTCGGGCCAGACCCCGGTGCGCCAGGGGATTCGCCGCTGTTGTGGGGTCTACTGGGGTGGGTGCGCCGGCAGTTGAGCGCGCAGTTCAGCGATCAGACGCCCACCGTCGACGCCGCACAGACCGCGCTGGCGTTGGATGCCGCAGACACGGGCCTACCCGACGACTTGGAACGCACGATCATCGCATCGGGGCTGAACGAGCCGACCGACATGAGGTTCCTGCCTGACGGCTCGATCCTGATCACCGAAAAGAGCGGAGCCATCCGGGTATTCAAGAACGGACAGCTACAGGATCAGCCGCTGATCACAATACCTACCAAAACAGGCGGGGAGCGCGGCGTCACCGCGGTCGAGGTGGACCCGAACTTCACCACCAATCACTACATCTATGTCGCCTACACGGGCATCGACGACCACGAGAAATTGTCTCGCCTGACCGTGACGGGATACACGGGTGGACCGGGCATCGACTCATTGAGTGTCGACGCAAACTCCGAGAAGATCCTGCTGGCGTCCGACCAGGTGGCCGGCAACATCCACCAGGGCGGTGGACTGGCCTTCGGGCCCGACGGCAAGTTCTACTGGTCTCTGGGCGACAACTCGAATTCCTCTAATTCGCAAAACCTTTCGACCATTCAGGGCAAGATCCTGCGTTTCACCATCAATCCCGACGGCACCATCAGCACGCCTGCCGACAATCCGTTCGTCAACACGCAGGGTGCAAACCCGCTTATCTACGCGCTCGGTTTCCGCAACCCGTTCCGCTTCGTTTTCACGCCAAACGGCACCCTTCTCGAGGGCGACGTCGGCGGAACGGCTTGGGAAGAACTCAATGTCATCACGCGAGGCGCGAACTACGGCTGGCCCCTTGCCGAGGGCTTCTGCAACAACTGCGGCTACGCCAACCCGATCTACGCCTATCCGCATACTCCCTTGCCGGAGAAGGCGGGAGCGATCACGGCGGTGATGTTCTACACCGGTACGAAACTCGGTGCGGAGTACGACAATACGGTCTTCATCGCCGATTACACCCGCGGCTTCATCAGGGCACTGACATTCGACTCCAACTTCACCAGCCTGATTCACGAGCACACCTTCGACGACGCCGCAGGCACGCCGATCAAGTTGATGCAAGGGCCCGACGGCAACATCTATCAACTCAACATCTACCCCGGCGAGCTCTCGATCATCGCGCCCTCAGGCGGCAATCGGGCGCCGACCGCCGTGGTGACGGCGACTCCGGCGTATGGCAAGCCCGCGCCGTTGACCGTCGACTTCTCGTCGCAGGGTTCCAGCGACCCGGAGGGGTCACAGCTCAGCTACTCATGGAACTTCGGTGACAACACCACCTCCAGCGACGCCAACCCGACTCACACCTACGCCGCCAACGGCACCTATGTGGCGACGCTGACCGTCAGCGACGGCGAGAAGACGGCGCAGGCCTCTCAGCAGATCTTCGTCGGCAACACCGCGCCGTCGGTCCAGATAACGTCTCCGGTGGACGAGTCGAAATACAATGCAGGCAACACCATTTCGTTCAGCGGCATCGCAACAGACGACGAGGACGGGACACTGCCCGACAGCGCATATCGCTGGACTGTCGTGTTCCATCACGCTGACCACATCCACCCGTTCGCCGACAACATCGTCGGTAAGAGCGGAAGCATCGAAATTCCAACGGATTCCAGTCAAGTGGACACCACCTGGTATGAGATCTCGTTGACCGTCACCGACAGTAAAGGCCTCGCCAGCACGCAATCGGTGGAGGTCAGGCCGAATTTGGTGAACGTCTCCTACAGCGCCAACAACCCCAACGTGGTCTTCACGATCGACGGCATCCCGTATCAGGGCTCGTATTCCGAGCAGGGAGTGGTCGGGGTCAAGCACGTGCTCGGCGCGTTGTCACCGCAAGCAGACGGTGCGGACCAATTGGTGTTCAGCCGGTGGTCCGACGGTGGCGCGCAACAGCACACGATCACCACGCCTGGCTCAGACACCAGCTATTCGGTCACGTTCGACACCTATGTTCCTCATGCGACCTTCGCTGGGGGCGCGATACTCAAGCAATTGCAGCAGAACCTGAGCGAGACGTTCGCACACCTCGGCACCGCGTTGCGGACGTCTGCGGGGGCCGTCGTCGATATCGTGACCGGACTCCCGGCGGCAGCGCTGGACGCCGTGGCACATCCGACACACATCCCGTCGATCATCAGCGGCCTTTTCAACGACGCACGCAATGCAGGCGCTCCGGTGGCCCACGCCATCACCGATATCGTGACCACCACCGCCAACCGCGCCGCGGCCGTGGCCAGTGCGGTGGCCGCCAACGTCGGCCCGCTCAGCCACGCGATCGTTGACGCGCCTGCGGGCATCGGAGCAGCGCTCAAGGACAGTGCCAGCCTGCTGCTCACGTTCCTGATGAGGACGGATGCCGAGGGCTTCATCGGCGCGCTGCGATATGCGCAGCAGACCGTTCAGGGCGAACTGCAGCACCACGTCAGCGACATCGTCGGCTCGGTCGCCGATCTTCAGCACGACATCGTCGACGCGCTGGCTACCCCGCAGCCTTAGCCGGTCTCAACCGCGCTTCCTCGAGGAGGTCGGCCGCCGCGCGCACGCTGGCGTCGCATGACGTCATTCGAGCGGCGACCTCTTTGGCCCGATGGGCGTATGACGGTGCCAGGATGCGGCGCAGATCGGCCGCCAACGTTCTCGATGAGGCCCGTGAAAAGCTGCGCCCCACACCGACGTTCAACTGCTTTACCTGTGCCGCCCAGATCGGTTGATCCGACGTGATCCACAGGATCAACGTGGGCACGCCGGCTCGCATCCCTGCCGCGGTCGTTCCCGCGCCGCCATGATGCACGACAGCACGGCAGCGTGGAAAGACCGCCGCATGGTTGACCTGTCGCACCACCTTCACGTGGTCAGATGTGGGCGGGCCGTCGAAGTCGGCCCATCCGGAGCAGATCAACGCGCGCTCGCCGAGTTCGGCGCACACCGCGCTGATCATCGCGACGGTGTCGGCGGCGGAACGGACCGGCATGCTGCCGAAGCCGAAGTAGATCGGTGCTGTGCCCGCGGCTATCCATGTCGCGACCTCATCGTCGGCCGGCGTCGGCAACTGCAAACTCAGCGCGCCGACGAATGGCCACCGGCCGCCCCATTCCGCCGCCAGGCCGGGGAAGCACAGTTCGTCGTACGCCTGGATCTCCAGCGCTTGACGCTCGGTGAGTCGGCGCGACAACGAGCTTGCGGTCTGCGGCAGACCGAGTTCGCGGCGTTGTGAATCGTCGGCGTCCTTGGTCATCCGCCAATACAGCCACCACACCGCGGAAATCGCCGACCTCGTCACCGGTGCGGGCACCATCGGCACCAGGTGGCCGTTGGCCCGCGACGGGAAATAATGCAGCGCGGCCAACGGGACGTCGTAGTACTCGGCGACATTGGCGGCGACGCCCTGGTAGATCGTGCCGGTCAGCACCACGTCGGCACCGTCGGCCAGCGATGTCAAAGTCGCGCTCATCTCTGCCCAACCCCGGCTGACGTACTCCTTGAACGCCCGCACGAAGTTGAGCGGCTGCATCTTCCAATAGTTGTGTACGAAATCGTCGTCGATCAGCTCTTGGGAGTTGGGGCCATAGGGGGCAGCCGTCAGCCCGGCGGACTCGACAAAGCCAACCAGGTTGGGCGGCACCGCGATACGGACGTCGTGGCCGCGGCGTTGCAGCTCGACCCCGACCGCGGCACACGGCTCGACGTCGCCGCGACTGCCGTGCATCGCCAGTGCGAACCTCATCGGCCGAGAACCCGGCGTGCTATGCGTCGAGACGGGCGAACCGGCCGTGCCGGTACTGCTCGACACACGCATGCCGCCTGACCTTGCCGCTCGTCGTCGTCGGAATCGAACCGGGCGGCACCAGAACCAGATCGGCGACACTGAGGCCGTGCGAAGTCGAAATCGCCGAGGTCACTTCGCGCTTGACCATTCCGAGTGCTTCCACCGCGTCATCGTAGGAGTCGCCGCGGTTCTTCAACTCGATGATGGCCACCAGTTGCTCCGAGCGATCGCCCGGCACCGAGATCGCCGCGCAGCGGCCCCGCGTGATCTCGTGGATGGTCGCTTCGATGTCGTCGGGGGAGTGGTTGCGCCCGTACACGATCAGCAGGTCTTTGATGCGGCCGATGATGAACAGCTCGCCGTTCGACATGAAGCCGAGGTCGCCCGTCCGCAACCACGGCCCATCGGGCGTGCCAGGCAACGGCGCGACGATCTGCCCGCCGAAGGTGCGTTCGGTCTCGTCAGGCCGGTTCCAGTATCCGACGGCCACATTGTCGCCCTGCGTCCAGATCTCGCCGACTGACCCGTCGGGGCACTCGTGACAGGTCTCCGGGTCGACGATCCGCAGGACCGGGAATTGCTTTGTGCCGTAGCCGATCAGCGGCGTGCCACCGGTGATGTCGCAGCGCGTCGCCTCGCCTGCCGACAACTTCTCGGTCTGGAAATGGACGACTTCGGGCGGCTGTGCCGGCGTGCGGGTGGCCAGATAGACGGCCGCCTCCGCCATCCCGTAGGACGGCCGGATCATGCTGCTGCGCAGGTTGAAACGGGCGAACCGCTCAGTGAACCGGCGCACGGTCGCCGGCTGCACGCGCTCGCTGCCGGAAAGGATGCACAGCACCTTTCCGAGATCCAGACCGGCCAGGTCCTCGTCGGACGTGCGTCGCACGGCGAGCTCGAATGCGAAGTTGGGTGCTGCCGAAAAAACACGAGAATGCTTGGCCAGCAATTGAACCCACCGGGCCGGGTGCTGCAGGAAGCCGGCAGGGCTGAAGAGCACGGCCGGTCGTCCGGCCAGCATCGGTATCAGGATGCCGACGAACAAACCCATGTCGTGATAGAAGGGCAGCCACGATACGAAGGTGGTGTCGGGCGGGGCCACCCCGCCGAACTCCTCGAAGTACGCAGATGCGATCTGTTCGAAATTCACCCGGACGTTCTCGTGGGTGACCATCACACCCGCAGGCATGCGCGTGGACCCGGAGGTGTACTGCAGGTACGCCACGTTCGGGTTGCCGTTGCCGTTGACCCGCCGGCCCGGTGCGCTCGCGGCGTCGAGCTTGTCGACCTCGATGACCGTAGGCGCGGGTGTGCCGGGTTGCGGGGTGAGGTAGTCGGCGAGCATGCCGGCCACCGAGGACGTCGTCAGCACAACGCTGGGCGAGGAGTCGGCCAGCACCGAGGTGACCCGGAGATCGGTGGCGCCGCCCATCGGAAGTGACAGCGGCACCGCGATGCGCCCGGCCTCCATCGCGCCGAGGAACGCGACGATGTAGTCGAGCCCCTGCGGCGCGAGGATCACCGCCCGGTCGCCGGTCGCCCCGCAAAACCTCAGTTGGTGCGCGACGTTGAGTGTGCGGCGATACAACTGTGCCCACGTCAGGCTCTCAGCAACGCCGTCCCAGTCCTGCTCGTAGTCGATGAACGTGAACGCGACGTCATTCGGCTGCAGGCTGGCACGCTCACGCACCAGTGCGGAAACGGAGAAATCTCTCATGGCGATTGCATGACCTTCCTGTTCGGTGCGCCCGGCTTCAGCTACGCAAGGTTAGCCATATATTTGACGCTGAGGTCAGAAACTGCGGATTCCAGTCTGTCGTCCGAAGTTGTGCCAAACTAATTAATTGTTGTCAACGTCAAATCCGAGGAGGCCCCCGATGACCTGGACCTTTTTCCGCACGGGCATGCCTCTCGCTTTCGCCAGCGCATTGGCGGGCATCGCGGTCGGGGCGGCCGGTCTGGCGACAGCACCGCTGGCCTTGGCGGATTGCCCCGATGAACAGGTCGTTGACGCCAATTCAGGCCAATGCGCGCCCAAGGACAACGAGAACTCCGAAGCGCCGTTGAAAGCGGCCTGGGAGGACGCGTTCGGGCCACTGCCCTCGCCGGAGGATTTCGCGCTGGCCCGCGTCGACGATCCGACCGTCGCGCTGCCAGGTGTCGGACTGCCCGGCGTCGGCCTGAATCTGCTCAGCGTCGCGCCGTCATTCGGCGCAGGTGCGGCCGCCGCGTCGGCGGTTCCGTCGATTGCGCCGCCGGTCGGCCTGCCTGCGCCGAGCATCCCCGAAGTCGGGTTGCCCGCACTGCCTGCGCCACCGCCGCTGCCAGGCCCGCCGTGTGTCGGATTCGGCACGCCGATTCCCTTTGTGGGCTTTTCCACCTGCTAGCTTCCTTGCTCGTCGCGACGCGCACGCCGTAGCCTCGTGGCGTGTCCGGCCTGACAGATGTCCGCGCCGACGAACTCGCCGCGCTGGAGGTCTTCGCAGGCTGTCCCGCCGAGTCTCTGGTGCCCTTGGCCGCGCAACTGCGACCGCTGACCGCGGCGCCCGGCCAGGTGCTCATGCAGCAGGGCGAGCTTGCGGTGTCGTTCTTGATCATCGGATCCGGACGCGCCGAGGTGACGCACACCGGAGTCGACGGCCACGACACCGTCGCGGAGTTGACGCCGGGGATGATCGCGGGCGAGATCGCGTTGCTTCGAAACGGGCCGCGCACCGCGACGGTGATCGCGAAGGGGACACTGACCGGCTGGGTCGGCGGCAGGGACGCGTTCGCGACGATTCTCGAACTGCCCGGCATGCTCGAGAAGCTGCTGCGCGTCGGGCGCCAGCGCCTTGCCGCGTTCCTCACGCCGATCCCGGTCAAGATGCGCGACGGCACCCAATTGCATCTGCGCCCGGTGTTGCCCGGCGACAACGAACGCACGACGCAAGGGCCGGTCGAGTTCTCCAGCGAGACGCTGTATCGCCGCTTCCAGACTCCACGCAACCCCACCGCGTCGTTGATGCGGTACCTGTTCGAGGTCGACTACCTGCACCACTTCGTCTGGGTGATGACAGACGGTTTCGACGGGCCCGTCGTCGCCGACGCACGCTTCGTGCGCGACGAGGTCGACCCGACGGCCGCGGAAGTCGCTTTCATCGTCGGCGACGACTACCAGGGCAGAGGCATCGGCACATTTCTGATGGGCGCACTCGCCGTCGCAGCCGATTACCATGGCATCCAACGCTTTACGGCGCGGGTGCTGAGCGACAATTATCCGATGCGCGCGATCCTTGATCACTTCGGCGCCGACTGGCACCGTGACGACCTCGGCGTCGTCACCACCGTCATCGATGTGCCCCATCCGCCCAACCCGCCGTTCACGCCGGAACTGACCAAACAGATTCGCGAGATGACCGGCCAGGTCGTCCGGGTGGTCGGCTGATGCGCCCACCACTTTCCAAGGACACCCGGTTGTGCATCTCGCTGGCGGCCCGACCCAGCAATATCGGCACCAGGTTTCACAACTATCTCTACGACCAACTCGGTCTCGACTTCATCTACAAGGCGTTCACCACCACCGACATCGACGCTGCGATCGGCGGGGTGCGGGCGCTCGGCATCCGCGGATGTTCGGTGTCGATGCCGTTCAAGGAAGCCGTGATCCCCCTCGTCGACAACGTCGAGTCGTCCGCGCGGGCCATCCACTCCGTCAACACCATCGTGAACGACGACGGGCGTCTGACCGCCTCGAACACCGATTACCTTGCCGTGCAACGCCTTATCGACGATTATCAGCTGGACTTGAGTGACACCGTGCTGATCCGGGGCAGCGGCGGCATGGCGAGCGCGGTCGGCGCGGCTTTCCGCGACAGCGGCTTTCACTCCGGAGTGGTCGTTGCGCGCAATCCCGACGCCGGGCGCGCGCTGGCAGGCAGGCTCGATTACGACTACGCATCCGAGGTCGGCACGCGTACGGCGCCCATCATCGTCAACGTCACTCCGATCGGCATGGCGGGCGGCCCCGAGGAAAGCGAGGCGGCGTTCGACGACGCGACAATTGCCAAGGCGCGCACCGTTTTCGACGTAGTGGCCCTTCCGTCGGAGACGCCGCTGATCAAGGCTGCGCGCTCGGCAGGCGTCGCGGTGATCACCGGCGCGGAGGTGATCGCGCTGCAGGCCGCCGAGCAGTTCGAGCGCTACACCGGCGTGCGGCCCACCGCCGAACAGGTGGCCCAGGCCTCGGCGATCTCGCGGGCCTGACTACGGCGCGTTGACCACGACGATCTGGCGACGGACCTTCTCGACGCCCTGGGTCCACTTCGAATACATCAACGTAGCGCTGAGAAACCACCCCAGCGACGAGTGCACCGCCTCACCCGTCGGCGGCGCATCGTCGGGCAACGGCACCGCGAACGGCACCGTGACCGGCGACCCGTTGCGCAACGGGATTCCCTTGCCGAGCTTGATCGTTGGCCCCGACTTCGTGCCGCCTTCGACCGCGGGTGTGCGGACCAACGGATGGGAGATTCGGTGCCACACCCAATAGATCGAAAGCTCGCCGTCGGACATGTCGGTGTGCGGGGTGAGCGTGACGCTGCCGTTGATCGTCTGGCCTGCCCGAAAGATCGGTGACGGCACCACGATATCGATGTCGGTCCTGCCGTCGCCGCTTGTCCGCTGCAGCGAGGTCTCGGTCACCTGGACGTCGTCGGTGCCTATCACGACGGCGAAGACACCTTCGGTATCGATGTCGCGGCCGCCGCGCTCAATCCTTAGTCGGGCCGACCACCGCGCGAGCGCGTCTGAGGACCCCGGCGCCCAGGACGGAACCGTGAATGACGAAGACCCGCCGGTGAATTCGCTGGTACCGATCGGCAGTTCGACCTTCGTGACGCCAACCCAGTCCTCGGTGCTCTTCTCGCTGCCTGCGTCGGTGCCGACCTGGTCCATCATCAGCAGCGAGTCGTTCATCGCGCCGGCCGCCGCGTCGGCGCGTCCGGCCCAGCGGTATCGGTAGAAGTTGGTGTAACCCCACTCCAGGGTCGCCGAGGACACCTTGTCGACCGGCTTGTCGGTCGTGATGGTGGCCTGCACCGTGTTCCTCGGCCGCACCACCTGCGGGGTCACCGACACCTGCACGCCTGCGGATCGATTGAACAGGCCCACCGGTGCGTCTACTTCTTCTGAGAGGCGGCGTACTCCTCGGGGCGGTTCTTCTTCATCCAGGCACGAAATGGCCAGAACAACGCCCACAGCACCGCGTAGCAGGGGTAGTAGACCGCCGCCATGGCGAGGATCCCGCCCACCCACGCGGGGTAGATGAGGATCAGGCAGAACTGGAGGAACTGCTTGATCACCACGGGGTAGCCCTCGGCCTGCGACCACACGAACCGCGGGCTCATGGCCTTCAGCAGTTGCTTGCCGGTCGACTCTTCGGCCTCGGCTTCGGCCTGCGCCGCGCTGACGTCGCGGCCGCGTTCGTCGCTGGTGAGCCCGCGCGCAGGGGGCGGCGGTTCGTTGGGATCGAGCGGGGGAACGGCGGTCATGGCGTGATCGTCGTCTGCTCGTCGATGGTGTTCGTCGCGTCCATCAACGCGCCCATCTGGTCCTCGGTGCCATCTGCGTTGAGCTGAAGCACGTACAGGCCGTCCTGGCCGGGGATCACCACGGTCTTCTGAGCGATGGCGCGCTTGACGCCGTCCTTGGTGTAGGTGCCGCCGATCTGCGTCGCGTCGAATCCGCTCAGTGTGCTCGAGCTGCCGTCCTGCGAGCCGTCATAGCCGGGCAGGTTCTTGATCTCACCCGGCGCGTACTCCAGGATCTTCGCCGGGTCGACGTTGCCCGCCAGCTTCGACACCAGCGCGATGATGGTCGGCGGGTCCTGGGCGAACGTCGGGTCGGTGGACACAATCGCGCCGTAGGCCCACTGCGGCGTTCGGCTTCCGGCGTCTTCCCACCCTGGCGGGAACGGCAAGTCGATCGTGGGCGCGCCCGCATCGCCCCGATGTACGGGCGTCTCGACGATGCCGTTCTCCTTGATGTAGTCGACGATCGTCTTGTTCGGGCCCGCGGCCTGTGCGGAGGTCGACGGTGCGGCCTTGCTGGTCGTGGTCGACGTCGAAGACGAGGTCTGCTTCGAAGTGGACGGCGCCGACTTGGTGTCCGATCCGCAGCCGGACAGGCCGATTCCGAGTGCGATCGCCGCGACGGCGACAGCGCCGGCCCGGATTGAGCGTGACATTGGGTCTCCTGTCGATTTGGAAATCTCCGGCGTAGCCTACGGTCGGCAAACATCGGGCGCAGGGTAAATCGACACGTCGAGTAGCGTTTCGCGGTCATATCGCGCCGTTGCCGGCGGTTCGGGGCGCGCTGCGGATGGCGGAGACGAGTTCGCTCAGCGACGTCTGACGCGCGCGTAAGAGCCGACGGCGGGCGGCCAAGGCCCGCTGTCGGCCGCTAAACACGTTGCGCGCCAGGCGCAGTCAGCACCTGGCTGTCAAATACACGGTTTGGTAGACGATTTGGTTCACCAACTCCGTGCCGTTTTGCACCGGTCGAATCACCGGCCCGACCGGACGCACCGAGTCGACCGTGCAGCGATCGAGCGGCGCGGCGCCGACCTTTTTCACCACGACATTGAAGCCGTTGTGCTCCAATTCGTTGACGGCGTCCTGTGCCGACCCGATGCCGGACGGCGCGGCGTCGGCGCCTGCCGGAAACCCTACTGCCAGCGCGAAAAAAGCTCCTACAGCAACCGTTGCAAAAGTCAACTCATTTAATTGTGGTGCCCTCACGTCTGCTCCTCAAGACCGACGGCATCCCCTCTAGTCGCCGCGGGTCTGATTGATGAAACTCGCAGTAGCGCAATTTGATTCCGCTACTACAAGTGACGTGATGGTGTCGGCTCGGTTACACGTCGCAGTTCAGCGTCACGTTGATCGATCTGCTGACGACGACCGTGACGAGCCGACGATGCTTGCCCTCGTCCACCCAGAACGTCCTGGTCTGCGTCTGCGGATTGCGCACGCTGGTGACAGTGCACTGGTTGGTCGGCGCGTTGCCGACCCGGTCGATGATGACGTTGTAGCCCTCGTCTTCGAGCAGCCCGATCGTTTGGTAGGCGTTGCCTTGTTGAGTGGGTTCTGCCGTCGCGAATCCTGCGGGCGCGAGCATGGCACCGGCCACCGCTATCGTTGCTGCCACACTCCAGCCTGTGCGCATGACAGTCTCCATTCTGTTGTTTGCCTGGTATATGTTCATCGCTTTGCGGACACAGGACGTTGCAAGCCTTTTCTAAGCAATCTCTGTGGTATCAACGGGCGTGCGGCTGTTTGCCTTGTTCGCAGCGCTGTCACTGGGGGTGGCGGGGTGTGCGCAGACGCCGCCTGCTGCGCCGCCGACGGCGACGACGGCCTTGCGGGCATCGGTGAACCCGGCCCGAATCGACCGGGTGCGAACCGCGTTGCCGAGCGGCTACGAGGTGGCCGCACTATCCGGGCGGGCGGCGCCCGTGGCGTTTTGGGGTCTTGGTCCCGACTGGACGGCAGAGCCGCCGCAGTGCGGGGCACTCGCGGACCCTGCCGGTCGCGAGGCGACGACGCGGGGCTGGTCAGCGTCGGGCACGGGCGGCATCGTCTATGCGGTGGTGGCCGACTCGGCGGCGACGCTCGACCCGTCGCTGATCGAGGACTGCGGCCACTGGACGGTGTCGGCGGGGCATACCGCCGGAACCGTCGGCGTTGTTGCGGCGCCCGCGATCGACGGTGCGACGACCGTCGGGCTCTCCGCCTCGACCACCACCACCGTCGAGGGCGGCACCGAAACCCATTCGCGCGCGGACACCTTCATCGCCTATCTGGGCGACTACGTCGCTCTTGTCACGGTCGTCGCCGACCCTGGCTCGCCGAATCCTCAACTCGGACTTCAATTCGCATCGAATCTGCTAGTCAAAACGGTGTCGGCGTTACGCGGCTGAGCGCGACCCTGCGGGTACATTGGCGGCGATGTCGAACCGGAAGGCGATGGTTGTCCTCGCGTGCGCGGGCCTGCTGGCCGCGTGCTCGGCCGGCCACTCCGCAGAGCAGGACGTGTCGCATGCCGACATCGCACACGTCGCCAACGTCAAGTCCAGTTTCGGGGCGGACTTCAAGGTGACCAATGTCGGGCCGACGGGCATCGACCCGCGACTACTCGGCCCGCAGGCGCTGCCACAGGGCATGACGTTCGACCCCGCCGACTGCGCCAAGGCCGTCAGTCAGCAGGTGCTGCCCGCGGGCGTGAAGGGGAACATGGCAGCGACGACCGCCGAGGGGAAGGGCAACCGGTTCATCGCGATCGCGATCGAGACGTCGGAGGCCGTCCCGCGCAACGATCCCGCGCAGAATTGCCAGAAGGTCGGCTTCAGTGGGCCGGGTGTGCGCGGTCTGGTCGAGGTGGTCGAGGCGCCGCAGATCGACGGGGTGCACACGCTGGGCATCCACCGGGTGCTGCAGACGACCGCCGACGGCAAGCCGCGCACCGGCGAGCTCTACAACTACATCGCGACTTTCGGCACGTTCCTTGTCATCGTGACGGCCAACCCGCTGGTGCTGCCCGACAAGCCGGTGGTTCCGGTGGATACGCAGCGTGCGCGTGACCTGCTGACCGCGGCGGTCGCGGACGTCAAGGGTTAGCGGACGTCGTGCGGGCGGAACTGGATACTGATCCGCGGGCCGACGGGCCGCGTGGTCTTCGGAATCGCGTGCTCCCAGGTGCGCTGGCACGACCCGCCCATCACCAGTAGGTCGCCGTGCCGGTGCGCGAGGCGCAACGACTTGCCGCCGCCCTTCGGGCGCAGCGCGAAAACCCTTGTGGCGCCCAGACTCACGATCGCGATCATGGTGTCTTCCGCGCTGCTGCGGCCGATCCTGTCGCCGTGCCATGCGACGCTGTCGTTGCCGTCGCGGTACAGGCACAGGCCGGCCGTGGTGAACGGCTCGCCGAGTTCGCCGCCGTAGGTGTCGTTCAGCCGTCGACGCATCTGCTTCAGCCGCGGGTGAGGGGCGGGCTCCTCGATGAGATTGTGAAAGCTGACGAGCCGCGGCACGTCGAGCACGCGGTCGTACATCTGTCTGCGCTCGGCACGCCACGGGATGGAACCGCGGAGTTCGTCGAACAGTCCGTCGGCGTCGGAGAGCCAGCCCGAGCGCACCTCGACCCACGCGCCACTGCCCAGGTGACGGCGTTCGGCGTGCTCGAACAGCGAGCTTTGGAGAGCCAGCTCCATGACCTCGAGTCTATCGCACAGGCGTTCGATTTCTAAAGGCGCACGGCGCCGGGGCCCTGGTCGGCAAGCATGTCGCCGGGGTTGGACAGGGCACACGTCTTCAGGCTCAGGCAGCCGCAGCCGATGCACCCGGCGAGGTTGTCGCGCAGCCGCTCCAGGTGCAGGATCCGGTCGTCGAGGTCTTGGCGCCAGCCTGCCGACAGTCTGGCCCAGTCCTTGCTGGTGGGGACGCGATCGGAGGGCAGCGACTGCAGTGCCTCGCGAATGCGTGCCAGCGGGATGCCGAGGCGCTGGGACATCCGGATGAATGCGACGCGGCGCAGCGTCTCGCGGGCGTACCGACGCTGGTTGCCGCTGGTGCGCTTGCTGGCGATCAGGCCTTCGCGTTCGTAGAAGTGCAGTGCCGAGACGGCGACGCCGCTGCGCTGCGACATCTCGCCGGGAGTGAGTTCGTGAATCAGCTCCATGAGCTCAACCATAGTTAAGGTGCTAGATGTGAAGTTGGGCTGCGACTCCGAGGTCGGCACACTGCGGGCTGTCATTCTGCACAGGCCGGGGGCGGAGTTGCAGCGGCTTACGCCACGCAACAACGACGCACTGCTGTTCGACGGGCTGCCCTGGGTGTCCAAGGCGCAGGAGGAGCACGACGCGTTCACCGAGGTGCTGGAGTCGCGAGCCGTCGAGGTGCTGTTGCTCGCGGATCTGCTGACCGAGGCGCTCGCGCACAGCGGGGCGGCGCGGATGCACGGTATTTCGGCTGCTGTCGACTCACGACGGCTGGGATTGCCTCTGGCGCAAGAGCTTTCGACTTATCTGCGGACGCTGGAGGCCGGACCGCTGGCGCGGGTGCTGATGGCGGGAATGACGTTCAACGAGTTGCCGCTTTCCGGGGGCGATCTGTCGCTGGTGCGGCGCATGCACCATGGCGGCGACTTCGTCATCGACCCGCTGCCGAATCTGTTGTTCACGCGCGACTCGTCGTTCTGGATCGGGCCACGGGTGGCGATCCCGTCGCTGGCGTTGCCCGCGCGGGTGCGCGAGACGTCGCTGACCGACCTGATCTACGCGCACCACCCGCGGTTCCTGGGGGTGCGACGGGCATATGAGTCGCGATCGGCACCGGTCGAGGGCGGTGACGTGCTGCTGCTGGCGCCGGGTGTGGTCGCGGTCGGGGTGGGGGAGCGCACGACGCCTGCGGGCGCGGAAGCGTTGGCGCGCAGCCTGTTCGACGATGGTCTGGCGCACACGGTGCTGGCGGTGCCGATCGAGCAGGAGCGCGCGCAGATGCATCTGGACACGGTGTGCACGATGGTCGACGTCGATGCCGTGGTGATGTATCCGAACATCGTGGACTCGTTGTCGGCGTTCACAATTCACCGCGACGGTTCGGGCGGGGTGAAGATCGACGACGCGGCGCCGTTCGTGGAGGCGGCCGCTGCGGCGATGCAGATCGACAAGCTGCGGGTCATCGCGACCGGCCTGGACCCGGTGACGGCGGAGCGTGAGCAGTGGGACGACGGCAACAACACGCTGGCGCTGGCGCCCGGTGTGGTCGTCGCATACGAGCGCAACACGGAAACCAACGCGCGGCTTACCGATGCGGGCATCGAGGTGCTGCCGATAGCGGCATCCGAGCTGGGCACGGGGCGCGGTGGCCCGCGCTGCATGTCATGCCCGGCGGCCCGCGACCCGCTCTAGCGCCAACCGCGTAACCGCAATGCTCTGCGCACACGACTAATGGTGACCGCCTGAGGTTGTCGCGGCGGCACGCGGATGTGATACCAGCCGAGCCGTTGCAACATGTCGTGGCACGCGACGTCTTGCGCAGCGTTGCGACCGCTTCGACTTTCTTCGCAATCGACGCCGACCTTCGGCTGTTCCCAACCCATGCCGATGGTGGCCTCCCATAGGTCATCGCTCAAGCTGATCGCGGTGCTCGGTCTGGGCAGGCCGGCGTCAATCAGTAGCAGGCGCAAGGCGGTTTCCCGTGGCGATCGCGCGCCGCCATCCATCAACGCAATCGCCGCCCTGGCCGCTGGCATCCCTCGCGCGCCTCGATAGCGTTCTTCGAGAATCGCTATGTCGGGCCGGGTTACACCGGTCAACCCCGCGAGCGCATCGAGGTGAGCGACCGCTGCGTCGCGGGCAAGGTGGCGACCGAGATCAAGGGCGGTACGCGCGGGGGTCGTCACCAACAGCTCGCCGATAGTAGATATTTCGTCGTCGCCGATGCGTTCCTCCCGAACCACAACGCCAGGCTGCCGGCGGCCGTGTTCGGCGATTATCTCGACCTGCGCACTGTCTTCAATCCATGAGACCCCGTGCAAGGCCGCCGCCGCACGCCCGGCGATGATGCCTTTGCGTTTCGTCCACAGCCACGCCGCGACGGCGTTGCTGTAGAGGTCCCTGCGCGCGTCCTTGAGCTGGTAGACGTCGGGGAGGAGCGCGGTGTAGTTCCACCGCAGCGCGCTTCGGGTGAGTGCACCGCTTGCGATGGCCTCCGTACCGAGAATGGGCAACATAGGTGTGATGCTCTCGGCGGGCACCGACAGTTCAGCGTGTTAGGCGCGATTTCGACACGGTGGCTGTGGAATTCTGCGCAATGGCCGTCGGGCACGACCGTGGTGTAGAAAATGCGGCTAGCACCGCAACCGGACTATCGCCGGGGTCGCCGTGCGACTCTCTGCGGGCACCGACAGTTCAGCGTGTTAGGCGCGATTTCGACACGGTGGCTGTGGATTTCTGCGCAATGGCCGTCGGGCACGACCGTGGTGTAGAAAATGCGGCTAACACCGCGGAGCGGTCATCTCCAGGACGGAAGCCAGATCTGCATATTCCACGTCGCCTGCGAGATGGGCAGGCCCGTCAGGATCGGATACATCCACGCGAAGTTCGTAATCACAAGCGCGATATAGCAACACACGACGATCAGGCCCAGCGTTCGTCGCTCCGCATTCTGATTCGGCTTGTGCAGGATGTCGCCGAGAATCATCGCGATCATCAACACCAGGAACGGCGCCATCGTCGCCGCGTAGAAAAAGTACATCTGCCGGTCGATGTCGGCGAACCACGGCAGGAACCCCGCGCCGTAGCCGACGAGCAGCACACCGTAGCGCCAGTCCCGCTTGACGAACGCCCGCCACAGCGCCCACCCCAGCACCGGCACCGCGATGAACCACATCGCCGGCGTGCCGACGAGCATCACGGCCTTCACACACGACTGCGCGCCACACCCCGGCACGTTCTGGTTGTCGATCGCATAGAGCACCGGCCGCAACGACATCGGCCACGTCCACGGCTTCGACTCCCACGGATGGTGATTGCCTGCCGCGTTGGTCAGTCCCGAGTGGAAGTGATAGGCGGCGTACGTGTAATGCCATAGCGAGCGCACCGCGTCAGGAAGCGGCAGCACGCTGTCGGGCCCGATCGTATTGCCTACCTCATGCCGGTTCACCGCCGTCTCCGACGCGAACCACGGCGCATACGACGCCAGGTACACCCCGAACGGGATCAGCACCAGCGCGTACAACGACGGGCCGAGGTCGCGGCGCAGCGCCCCGACCCACGGCCGCGGCACCCGATACTGCCTGCGCGCGTTGATGTCGAACGCCAGCGTCATCAGGCCGAAGAACACGATGAAGTACAGCCCTGACCACTTTGTCGCACAAGCCAATCCGAGCAGCACGCCGGCGCCGAACCGCCACCACCGCACCCCGAGCCGCGGGCCCCACGGCGTCTCGCCGATGCGGCCTTCCAAGAGCGCGACATGCATCCGCTCGCGCACCTGGTCGCGGTCCACGATCAGGCATCCGAACGCCGCCACCACGAAAACCACCAGGAACCCGTCCAGCAGCGCGGTGCGCGATGCGACAAAGCTGACGCCGTCGCAGATCAACAACAGCCCGGCCATCCCGCCGACCAACGTCGACCGGCTGATCCGTCGCCCGATCCGCACCACCAGCAGCACGAGGACGACACCGCACACGGCTCCGCTGAACCGCCAGCCCAGCCCGTTGTAGCCGAACAGCGCCTCACCGATCGCGATCAACTGCTTGCCGACCGGCGGGTGCACCACCAGGCCGTAGCCGGGGTTGTCCTCAACGCCGTGGTTGTGCAGCACCTGCCACGCCTGCGGCGCGTAATGCTTCTCGTCGAAGATCGGCGTGCCCGCATCGGTCGGCGAGCCCAGGTTCAGGAAACGCGTTATCGCCGCCAGCGCCGTGATGACCGCCGTCATCGCCCAGCCCTGCAGCCGATCGACCGGCCCGAAGTCAGCGACGGGCACCAGGGGCGCGGGGCTGATGACGGGAACCGCGCGCCCCTTGGCAACGAGTTCGTCAGCCGGGGCGGTCACGACAGCGATCGTAGGCTGTCTCCCATGTCGACCGGCCGACTGCTCATCGGCGCCACGCCGCTGGGGCAGCCATCTGATGCATCCGCGCGGCTGGTCAAGGCCCTGGCGAGCGCCGATGTGATCGCCGCCGAGGACACCCGGCGCATCCGCACGCTGGCCACCGCGCTCGAGGTCAGGCCTCGCGGCAGGGTGCTGAGCCTCTACGACGCGAACGAGGCGTCGCGCGTCCCGGCTCTGGTGGACGACATCCAGGCCGGGGCGACGGTCCTGCTGGTCAGCGACGCCGGCATGCCGCTGATCAGCGATCCGGGCTACCGCCTTGTCGCCGCGTGCATCGAGGCAGGCGCTCGCGTCAGCTGCCTGCCTGGTCCCTCCGCGGTGACGACGGCGCTGGCGGTGTCCGGGCTGCCGGCGGAGAGGTTCTGCTTCGAGGGGTTCGCGCCGCGGAAGCACGCCGCGCGCGTGACGTGGTTCAAGACGCTGGCCGCCGAACCCCGAACCTGCGTGTTCTTCGAGTCGCCGCGCCGGCTGCCCGACACGCTGACGGACGCCGTCGAAGCGCTCGGCGCTGAGCGCGCGGCGGTGGTGTGCCGCGAGCTGACCAAGACGCACGAGGAGGTCGTTCGCGGCACGCTCGGCGAGCTCGCAGAGTGGGCGGCCGACGGGGTGCTCGGCGAGATCACCGTCGTATTGGCCGGGGCCACACCGAAGGCCGACCTCGAGACGCTCGTTGCTGAAGCCAACGCGCTCGTCGACGACGGAACGCGGGTGAAGGACGCGTGCGCGCAGGTGGTGGCGGCGAATCCCGGCGCGCCGTCACGGCGTGAGCTCTACGATGCGGTGTTGCGATCACGCCGCTGAAAGGGGTGGGCCACCGTGAGTACCGCGGTGTTTGTCGTCTTGCTGGTCGTCGGAATTCTGGCAGTGCAGGTGCTGATCTGGATTCCGATCATCGTGTGGTTTCGACGCCGCAGCCGCCGCGTTGCCGCCGAGTTGGCGGTCGAGTTGGAAAGCGAGCAGGTTGTCCGCCCGCCCGAGAAGGGCAACTACCGAGGGGCGACGGCGCCGGGTTACCCGATGGTCAAGAACAACGGTTTGATCGCACTCACCCGGCGACGGCTGGCCTTCCGCACGCTCACCGGCAAGGCGATCGACATTCCCGTCGACGCGATCACCGGGGTGCGTCAGGCCTCCGCATTCAACGGTTCGGTCGTCGGCGGCCGCACCCACCTGATCGTTCAGACAGCGGCCGGTGAGATCGGCTTCTATGTCTCGGACAACGCGGGCTGGACGGCCGCGCTGTCGGCCGCGTAGATGATCGGTGCCGCCTTGTGCAGGCACTCGTCCCACTCGCGGTCGGGATCGGAGTCGGCCGTGATGCCGCCGCCGACGCCAAGAATAGCGTTGCCTGCCGCGTCGAACTCCACCGTTCGGATCGCCACGTTCAGCTCACATCCCGCCACGGGTGATGCCAAACCGACTGTGCCGCAATACATTCCGCGGCGGTGCGGCTCCCAGCCACGCAGCAGCTGACGGGCCCGCAGCTTCGGCGTGCCGGTCACCGAGGCCGGCGGGAACGCCGCATCCAACACCGAACCCATCGGCACGCCCACCCCGACTCGCGCCTCCACCGTCGAGACCAGATGCCACACGCCCGGCGCGGGCTCGACGGCCAACAACTCGGGCACGGTGACCGTTCCCGTCATCGCGACGCGGCCGAGGTCGTTGCGGACCAGATCGACGATCATGATGTTCTCCGCGACATCTTTGACCGACGCGCGGAGCGCGGCCGGATCGGCATGCCGCGGCAGCGTGCCCTTGATCGGGCTCGACGTCACCGTCTCACCTCGGCGCCGCAAAAACAGCTCCGGAGACAACGACGCCACTGCGCCCCATTCGCCTGCCACGTACACCGCCCGCGCAGGCGAGGTCCGCTCGACGGCATCGACGAAGAAATCGATTGGTGCGCCTTCGATGCGGCCCGCGAATTGCGTGCATACACACGCTTGGTAGATCTCGCCCGCCGCAATCGCTTCCAGACAGTCCAGCACGCCGCGGCGGTGCACATCCCGGTCGGCCTCACCCCACGTGATGCGAAAGTCGCTGCGCGGCACGGGTGCACTCAGCGCAGCGGTAACCCACTCCGGAAGTGCTGTGCCGGAAAGGCTTTCATACCACCACTGCCCGTCGCGGTCCTGGCGTAGCACGCAGTCGGACCAGCCGCCTGCCGCTTCGGGGATTCGCGGGCCACGTCCGTCGATGCCCGCGTCGGGATAGGACAGATAGCCGAACCAGCCGCCGCCGATCACACCGTCGGATTCGCCTGCGGGCACGGCGAAGACGTCATCGACGGGGACCGCGTTCAGCGACGGCGCGATCACCGCCGCCGAGCCGAACCAGTCGCCGATCAATGCGGCGGGCGGCGCCAGGTCACACCGCGCAGCGCCCGCGGCGATCGCGCGCAGCACACGCGGCGCTTCGCCCAAGTCGCCGAGTCGCTCGATCCGCACAGACCAAGCGTGACAGAGCGCTAGCGGCTGATCACCCGCGGGACCGCGATGCCTGCCAGCTTGTCCGGGTTGCGCATCGCGTAGAAGTGCGTGATCTTGCCGTCGACGACCTCGACCAGGAACACGCCCTCGAGGTGGTCGCCGCTGTAGACGACCACCGCAGGCGCGCTGTTGTACACCGCCGTCTCGACCCGCACGTCGGGCAACTTCTGCCCGAGCCGGAACAGGCCGATGATCGCCTTGGCCACCTTGTCGGCGCCGACGACCGGGCGGCGGGCCGCGCTGGCCTTGCCGTTGCTGTCGGCGGTCCAGACCGCATCAGGGGCCAGCATCGACATCAGCCCTTCGAGGTCGCCGGTGGACGCCGCGGTCAGGAACTGTGCTGTCAGCTCGGTGGTTCGCGCCGAGTCGACGGGATCGAAGCGCTTACGTCTGGCGTGCACATGCTCGCGGGCGCGGTGCGCGACCTGGCGCACCGTCGTCACGGATTTCCCTACCGCTCCGGCGATTTCGTCGTAGTCGAAGCCGAAGACCTCGCGCAGTACGAACACCGCACGCTCGTCGGGCGTCAGCGTTTCGAGCAGCACCAGCATGGCCATCGACACCGACTCGGCGAGCACGACGTCGGCTGAGGCGTCGCGCTCGTCGAGCAGCAGCGGTTCGGGCAGCCACGGGCCGATGTAGTCCTCGCGTCGACGGGCGCCTGCGCGCAACGCATTCAGCGCCTGACGCGTCACCAACTGCGCCAGATACGACTTCGTATCCCGCACCGTCGCGAGGTCCACTTCGGCCCACCGCAGATAACTGTCCTGCAGCACGTCATCGGATTCCGTTGCAGAGCCCAGGATTTCGTAGACGATCGTGAACAGCAGCGGCCGCAGATGGGTGAACCGCTCGGCGTGCTCGGAGGTGGTCACGATTCCGTGACCACCTGGCGCAGCGGAGCCGAAGGACGCCTGCCGCCCTTCATCACGAAGGTGGAGCCTGGCTTGCGCGCCTCGTGGCGGATGCCCCACAGCGTGCCCTTGCAGATGGCCTCCTTGACCGAGGCGCCGAGCCGGCCGCCGATGTAGTACTTCACCGGGGTGTCGTCTTTGCGGGCCAGTTGCACGGTGGCGGCGTGCCGCCCCAGGCTTACGCAGGACCCGACGAACGCCTGGTCGATCGGCGCAGGCTCGGTGCCTGCAATCCGGCTGAGCACGGTGTCGGCCGCCCGCGCCCCCAGCGGGACCGCGGCCTGGCAGCTCATTCGCAGCGGCTGGCCCGAAGGGGCCGCGCAGTCGCCTGCCGCCACAATGCGCGGGTCGTCGATGCTGGTCAGTGTCTCGTCGGTGAGTAGGCGGCCCATCCCATCAGTCTGCAGTCCACTGGCCGCGGCCAGTTCGGGCACCCCGAAGCCCGCCGTCCAGATGGTCAGCGCGCTCGGCCGCACCGCGCCGTCGGCGAAGACGACCGCATCCCGTCGCACCTCGGCGACCACGTCGACGTCGAGCACCGTGACGCCGAGCTTGCGCAGCCGCTTGCGCACCGAGCGCCGAGCTTGCGCCGCAAGCGACGGAACCAACTGGCCGCCGCACACCAGAGTGACGTTGCGCCCCTCTTCGGCGAGCTCGGCTGCCGTCTCGGTGCCGGTCAGCCCGGCGCCGACGACGGTGATCGGGGCGTCGGGGTGCAGCTCGTCGAGCGCGCCGCGCAGCCGTAGCGCCAGCTCCAATTCAGCGATGGGATAGGCGAATTCGGCGGCGCCAGGAACCGATGCGGGTACACCGCCGGTGCTGCCGACGGCATAGATGACGTAGTCGTAGTCCAGCGCCCGGCCCGACGCGAGCGCCACGGTGCGGGATGCCGTGTCGATTCTGATCGCACTGTCGACCACAAGACCGACGCCCTCGCCGAGCAGCGTGTCGTAATCGACCGTCGCGTCGTAATTGCCTGCCACGTGCTGGTGCAGGCGAATCCGCTCGACGAACTTCGGCCTCGAATTGACCAGGGTGATATCGACGTCGTCACGCTGTCGCAAGTGATTGGCCGCGGTGGCCCCTGCGTACCCACCACCGATGACGACGACCTTGTTGCGTGTGTTGTTTTCAGTCATGCCCTCAAGACACCGCCGATCGCCGAGATGTGACGACGCGTGACGCAGATCACTCACCCGCGGCGGCGTAATGCGCGCGGAATCGTCCGCCCCGGTGCGCCGAAACATCTGCACGTCACATTGGTCGCATGTTTCATCTGGGTTGGTTCATGGGCAGTGGATTCTCGGTACAGACATGGGCGCTTGATCCGTGGGCGGGCAATACCGGCCACGACTGGATGAAGGGCGATCTCTTCGTCGATCTGGCCGCATCGCTTGAGCGCGCGCGCTTCGACTACCTGCTGGTCGAGGACACCAGCATGGTCGAGGACGCTTATGGCCGGTCGATGGAGACGACGCTCAAGTACGGCATGCTGGCCCCCAAGTGCGACCCCGTCCCGCTGATCCCGCTGCTGACCCAGCGCACCAAACACATCGGCATCGCGGTCACGCTGTCGACGAGCTTCTACCACCCGTTCATGGCGGCACGGACCATGACCACCCTCGATCACCTGACCGACGGGCGAGTCGGACTGAACGTGGTGACGGGCAGTTCGGCGCGCGCGGCGCAGCAGTACGGCTACGACGAGCTCATGTTGCACAGCGAACGCTACGAAATGGCCAAGGAATGGATGGAAGCCGTTGGCGCACTGTGGGACTCGTGGGAAGAAGGGGCCGTCCTGGTCGATGAGGACACGCCGCGGTATGCCGATCACACGAAGGTGCACACCGTCGACTTCGAGGGCAAGTACTTCCGCACGCGCGGCCCGCTCAACACGATTCCAGGGCCGCAGCGCCGTCCGGTGATCGTGCAGGCAGGCGCTTCGCCCGCGGGGCGTGACCTTGCCGCCAAGTACGCGGAGTCGATGCTCGCCCACGGCACCAGCATCGAGGGCATGAAGGCATTCAGGCAGGACATGCACCGCCGGATGAAGGAGTACGGCCGCGACCCGAGCACGCTGAAGATCCTGTTCCTGATCGACCCGATCCTCGGCGACACCGATCGCGTCGCGCAGGCCCGCGAGGAGGACATGAAGGCCGCCCGCTGGAGCGACCACGCCATCGAAAAGGCTTTGTGGGGTTTGAGTTACACGTCGGGCGGCGAATTCGACTTCTCGACCTTCGATCTGGACAAGGAGGTGCCCGACGTGTGGGGCAACGGCGAAACGAGCACGCTGCGGACGTTCATCGAAGGCGCACGGGGCAAGACGCTTCGCGAGGCGATAGCCACCGTCGACACCCACGCCGGTCTCGCGTTCGTCGGCTCGCCCGACACGGTGGCGGCGAAGATGGGCGAGGCGATGGAGGAGGTCGGCGGCGACGGCTTCCTGCTCTCGCCGGTCGTCACCCGGCGCAATATCGCCGAGATCGCCGACGGCCTCGCGCCTGCGCTGCGAAAACGCGGCCTGATCAGGGACGGCTACCAGCACAGCACGTTTCGGGAGAACCTGCTCGAGTTCTAGTCGCCGCCGCAATCCCGGCGTAATGCGCGGGGTACTGACGTGAAGCGGTTGCGTCACACGCCGCCTATTTACTGCTCGCAAATGGCGCGCCAGCGAATGCCGTGCTCTCAGGTCGAGCCTTGACCCCTAGGAGGCATTCGTGTTCGACACGACACACCCGCGCAACATTCCGTCCGGTCCGCAGTGGGACCGCCGCGCCTTCTTGAAGGCCGGCGGCATCACCGTCGGCGGCATCAGCCTGGCCGCCCTGATCGCCGCATGCGGTGGCGCGCCAAGCGGTTCCGGGAACGGCGGGACACTCGTCCTGCGCATGCCGTTCCTGGCCGACATGCAGGTTCCCGACCCCGACATCATGTACGAGGGCGAGGGCGTGCAGGTGATGGAATCGGCCTACGAGGGACTCGTGCGCTACAAGTCCGGCACGTCGGAGATCATCGGAAGCCTTGCGAAGTCGTGGACGGTGTCGCCGGACCAACTGACGTATACGTTCACGCTGCAACCCAACGTGAAATTCCACGACGGAACGATCGCCGACGCCCAATCGTGGGTCAAGAGTTTCGACCGTCGCGGGAAGATCAACCAGGGCCCCGCGTACATGGTCGCCGGTGTCGTCAAGACCGAGGCGCCGGATCCGACGACGTTCGTCGTCACGCTCAAGGAGCCCAACAACGCGTTTCTGCATTACCTCGCCTGTCCGTGGCAGCCGTTCGCGGTCAGCCCCACCGCCGTTGCGAAAAACGCCGTCGGCGACGACATGGCCCAGGAATGGCTGAAGACCCACGACGCGGGCACCGGACCGTACATGTTCAAGGAGTTCGTCACCGGCAGCCATTACACGCTCGAGGCATTCGATGATTACTGGGGCGAGAAGCCGGTGTTCAAGAGCATCCGCATCGACATCACGCCGAGTGTGGCCACCCAGAAGCTGCAGTTGGACTCCGGCGCATTCGACATGGTGACAAAGGGTTTCGCGATTCCCGACGTGCTGGCCTATCAGAAGAACACGCAGTTCGCCGTCGTGAACTCGTTCGGCGGTGTCGGAGAGGCGATCTGGCTCAACCCCACCTCCGGCATCTTCGCGAACAAGGCACTGCGCAAGGCCGTGCTCACTGCCCTGGACCGCAAGTCAATAGTCGACACCGCGTGGGGAGGGTTGACTACGGTGCAAAACGCGATGTGGCCCGACCGCACTCAGAACCCGGCACTGGCTCCGTTCCCGTCTCAGGTCGACGCCGCAGCGCTGAAAGCGATTGTGCCGACACTTCCTTCGAAGAAGATCGACCTCGCCTGGAGTGCCGATGGTGGCGCGCCCCGGGGGCAGATGGCCGAGCTGATCCAGAGTCAGCTGGCGGCATTCGGGCTCGACGTCACGGTGCGCACCATGCCGGTGGCCGAGGAGTTCGACCTGCCGAACCAGGCGCCCGAGAAGCGGCCGGACATGCTGGTGTCGTTCCTCGGCGGTGATGCGTTGCACTTGGACACGACGTTCCGGATTCTGTTGCGCACCGGCGCGAAACCGCTGAATTTCTACCAGTATTCGAATCCCGAGCTCGACAAGCTGATGGACGATGCGGTCAAGCAGCCGGACTGGGCGCAGGCCGAGCAGATCTATGCCAAGTGCAGCCAGATGATCCTCGACGAGGCGATCTGGATCCCGTTGTGCATACCGCCGAACTCGACGATCGCGCACAGTTACGTCAGTGGGGTAGAGGACAACTCGTTCTATCCGCCGATCTTCTGGCCGCAATCACTCAAGCGGGCTTAGCCTGTGCGGCAAGGCTTTTAGCGACATTTTAGCGACAATCTCTCATGGTTTTCTTCGGAAATGCTTCCGTGAATCCTTAGAGTTCGAACATATGTTCGAGTCATGGATGGGGGT
>NZ_JADBDS010000006.1 GCF_014873705.1 Mycobacterium sp. OAS707 | reverse complement strand
GTGTTCGATAAGGCCACCGGATCGGCACTGGACCTGTTCCGCTCACGGCGGGTGGCCTCGGCGGCGCAGCGGATCATGCTCATCGCCCGCTACGGGGGCTGCACCAAACCCGGCTGCACCGTGGGCGCCTACGGCAGCCAAGTCCACCACGCCGCCCAAGACTGGGCCGATGACGGCCAAACCAACATCAACGACCTCGCCCTAGCGTGCGGACCCGATAACCGCATGGTCGGCCCCGACGGCTGGAGCACCCGCATCAACGCGACCAACGACGTCGAATGGATCCCACCCCCACACCTGGACACCGGCCAAGCCCGCACCAACGACTACCACCGCCCCGAACGACTCCACCGACCACCCGAAGACGATCTAGATACGCCAAGCCCCAACGGCGACAACGAAAGTCGGGCAGGTCCAGAAGACGGCGCGGCCTGACCTAACCCGTCGAGGCCAGCTCGTGAAAGTTGCTGCGGTGGAAGACCATCGGGGCGACATCGGGATACATCGCCAGTGAGACGATCCGGAGCACCACGATCTCGTGGTCGCCGGCGTCGACTCGCTTGTACGGTGCGCACTCCAGCCACAGCGTCGCACCGTGAACGAAGACCGCGCCGCTGTCGGTCGCCATCCAGTCGACTTCGCTGAACCGGTCGCCGGTCTTCGACGCGAGTGAACGCGCCACCGGCGCGTGGTCACCTGCCAGCACGGAGAGCCCAAGACGCTGCAACCGTGCCAGTTTCGGCCAGGTGGTCGACGACTTGGCCACACACACCGACACCAGTGCAGGGTCGAGCGAAACCGAGGTGAAGGAACTCGCCGCCATCCCCTCGGCGACGCCGTCGAGCAGGCCGCAGAAAGCTGTCACCCCGCTCGGGAAACAGCCGAACGCCTGACGCAGCAGAGCCTGGTCAAACCTCTCGTCCACCGCCGCGATCACGACGACACCGCCGCGACGAACCGACGGGCGACCGTGAGCCACTTCTCCAAATCCTCGGATGTCTCGTAGTCGGAGTCGAGCAGATACAGGCTTGGTGCGGGGCAGCTGGCACCGATCTCGACAAGCACTGGGCGCAAGGTCAATTCGGGGGCAAGCGCATGCGCGTACGAGCCGCCGAGCATGAGCGGAAACGTCGTGATCTGACCGAGTTCGCCTGCCCCGAACTGGTCGAGGAACAGTTTCAGCAACCCGGTGTAGGTGGCCTTGAACGTCGGGGAGGCGACCACCAATGAGTCCGCGGCCTTCACGATCTCCTTGGCCTCGGCCACCTTGGGGTCACCCCACCCGAGGAGGCCGGCACCTAGGTCGACGACGTCGATAACATGTTGAGGCGCAACGCCGGTCAACCTTTCGGCGACCAACTCGGCCGCGGCCCGCGTCCTCGACATCGGCTTGGGATTTCCTACCACGACAACAGTCATGCCGTGCAGTCAACAAGGCGTGGATTTCGTGGCTTCGGCCCGCGGGTAACACCTTCATTGCGCCGCGGTGACGCCGGACGCCGTTGATCGGCGCAATCTCACCGACACAGTTCCGACGTGACTCCGTCATCCGTTGCGGCTTTGCTCATGCCAAGAGATTGCGTGGCGCCGGCGCCCGATCGAACCCCAACGGGAATCGAGGGTAACCATGAGCGAGCACACCCCCCGCGCCAGAGTGCACGATCTGCGCGTCACCTTCCAGCGGCGCGGAGTCCCGTTGCACGCGCTTCGGGGCGTCAGCATGGACGTCCAGCCGGGCGAGGTGCTCGCACTGGTCGGCGAGTCGGGATCCGGCAAGAGCGTGATGGGTCTTGCGCTGCTCGGCCTGCTTGCAGGGGAGCCAGCACCAGTCATCAGCGGCAGGGCAGAGGTCTGCGGCATCGACATGGTCGCCGCCTCGCCAGAGGAACGGCGTCGGGTGCGAAAGGCTCACCTGGGCGCGGTGTTTCAGGATCCGATGACCTCGCTGGACCCGACCATGCGCGTCGGCAGGCAGGTGAGCGAGGCGACCGGGGACTCCGAAGAGGCAAGGCGGCTGCTGGAAATCGTCGGAGTGCCCGACCCGAAGCGGCGCATGAAAGCCTTCCCGCACGAGTTGTCCGGAGGACTGCGGCAGCGCGTGATGATCGCGATGGCAGTGGCAGGCAAGCCGGATCTGGTCATCGCCGACGAGCCGACGACCGCTCTCGATGTCACGGTGCAGGCGCAGGTGCTCGGCCTGCTCCGTGACCTGTGCAACGAACTGGGGACGTCATTCATCGTCGTCACCCACGACATTGGGGTGGCGTCCCAGATCGCCGACCGGGTCGCGGTGATGTACGGCGGACGGGTCGCCGAGCTCGGTGAGATGGACGAGGTGCTGCAGGCGCCGTCGCACCCCTACACCGTCGGGCTGCTCAACTCGCGGCTGGATCTCGACCTGCCGCTCGGTCGCGCGATTCACGCTCTGCCCGGTCAGCCGCCCGACCCCAGAGACCATCCGAAGGGATGTGCGTTCTCACCGCGCTGTCCGGCCGCGGTGCTCGCCTGTTCGGACGCGCTGCCCGAACCGACGCCCGCCGCAACGCATTCCGGTGTGGCGGCATGCATTGTCGACAATGCGACAACTGAGGCGGGCACTCGCGAGGACACTCCGCTGTTCGCGCCGATGGTCGAGGTGGACGACAGCCGAAAGGCGTTGCAGATCACCGGGATCGACAAGCGCTTCGCGGTGCGGCGCGGCTGGCTGAAGCGTGACAGCTTGCACGCGCTGCGCCACGTCATCCTCGACGTCGCGGCCGGTGAGTCGATCGCGGTGGTCGGCGAATCCGGCTCAGGCAAGTCCACGCTGCTGCGCGTAGTGGCCGGGCTGATGCGCCCGGAGGACGGGACTGTCAGCTATCTCGGGTCGCGCCCCCAGATGGTGTTCCAGGATGCGGGCGCGTCGCTGACACCGTGGATGACGGTCGGCGAGATCGTCGGTGAGCGGCTGCTGAAGACGACAGGTCGCACCGAGCGTCGCGACCGCGTCGATCAAGCACTTCGCCAAGTCGGCCTGCCGCCGGACGTCGCAAGCGTCAAGGCGACCAGCCTGTCCGGGGGGCAGCGTCAGCGCGTTGCGTTGGCGCGCGCGATCATCGTGCCGCCACGGCTGCTGCTGTGCGACGAGCCGACGTCGGCGCTCGACGCGTCACTCGCCGCGTCGGTGCTGAACCTCCTTCAGGAGTTGCGCCGCGAACTCGGGATGGCCGTCATGTTCGTCACGCATGACCTCGCCGCGGCACGGTTCATCTCGGATCGAATCGCGGTGATGTATCTCGGCCAGATCGTCGAGGTGGCACCGACAGAGGAACTGATCAACAACCCGAAACACCCCTATACGAAGGCGCTGCTCGCCGCGGTGCCGACTCCTGGAACCGATCCGGTGCGGCTGCCGGGCGAACCGGCGAGCCCGTTGGCGATCCCGACCGGCTGCTCGTTTCATCCCAGGTGCGCAGAACGGGTGGACGGTTGTGACAGCAAGGTGCCGACATTGGTCTCCACCGACGGAACGAGCCTGCATCTGGCGTCGTGCCTGCTGGTCGCCACCGACGACTCGTCTGCCGGTCAGGTGGCGTAATGCCATTGCTACGCAAGTGAATCCGATGAGACATAGAGCGCGCCTGTGATGAGGAGATGGAGATGACGAAAAAGTTCCACCTGGGCTGGTTCATGAATTTCATCCCCCCGGAATGGGATACGCCGTGGGCGTCGCCGGATGTGGCGAACTGGCCCAACGGCAAGTTCTACGTCGACATGGCGAAGAGCATGGAGCGCGCCTGCTTCGACTACATCATGATCGAGGACACCGTTATGGTGGCCGACTCCTATGGCGGCACCATGGAGGGCTCGCTGAAGAACTCGGTGTTCGCACCGAAGCACGATCCAATCCCGTTGGCGGTGTTGATCGCGGCGAACACGTCGAAACTCGGTGTGGTGGCGACGATGTCGACGTCGTTCTATCCGCCATATCTGTTGGCGCGGCTGGCATCGACCGTGGACTCGATCGCCGAGGGCCGCTTCGGCTGGAACATCGTGTCCTCGGCCGAGGACCGGGCCGCTCAGAACTTCGGCCTCGACGCGCTGCCCGAGCACGATGAGCGCTACAACGTCGCTGACGAATACTACGACCTCGTCTGCGAACTGTGGGATTCGTGGGATGCGGACGCGGTGGTGATGGACCGCGAGACCCATACGTATGCCGACTTCAAGAAGGTCCGCACCATCGACTTCGTCGGCAAATACTTCAAGTCGCGGGGACCGCTGAACACGGTGCCCTCCCCGCAACACAAGCCGACGATCCTGCAGGCGGGGGCATCGCCGCGGGGTCGGGCCTTCGCAGCCCGCGCCGCCGATGCGATCGTCGCCGTCGGCACCGGCACCGCAGGCATGAAGGCCTACCGCGACGACATCAGGGCCCGCGCCGAGGCGGCGGGACGCAATCCCGACGACGTCAAGCTCATGTTCTGCGTGTCACCGGTCGTCGCCGCCAGCGAGGATGAGGCCAGGGCGCAGATCGACCGGCTCACCGCGCTCGACAGCTACATCGAAAAGCAGTTGGCCGCAATCTCGTCCAACACCGAGATCGACTTCAAGCAGTTCGATTGGGACGAGCCACTTCCCGAGGGCCTGACCACCAACGGGGAGCGGGGCTCGCTAGAGCACTTCATGCGCGGCGACGGCAGTCCGGGTCCGAAGACGTTGCGGCAGTTGGCCATTGACTGGGCCACCACCGGCGTCGAGTTCGTCGGAACGCCTGAGCAGGTCGCCCGCAAGATGGGCGAGACGATGGAGGAGATCGGCGGCGACGGCTTCCTGATCATGAAGCCGGGCTGGGACCTGAACCGCAACTACATCTCGTCGATCACCGACGGGTTGGTGCCCGAATTGCAGCGGCTCGGCCTCACCAGGACCGAATACACGCAGTCAACGCTGCGGCAGACACTGCGCGAGTTCTAACCACAAGACACCACAAGGAGGCGTCAATGGCGGTCGCGGAATACTACGTACCCGCACCACTTGTGCGGCACCGAAGCCGCATCGGCTTTTCGGTCAGGCAATACTTCCACGGCACCTCGGTGCCCAGCTACGTCGCGTTCGGCGCGTTGGCCGCGGTGATGCTGATCGCGATCTTCGCAAGGCAGATCGCGCCCTACGACCCGCTGGCCGCCGTCGGGCAGCCGATGACGGCCCCGAACGCCGTCAACCTGCTCGGCACCGACACCGTCGGACGGGACGTGCTCAGCCGGGTCCTGGCCGGCATGCAGAGCAGCTGGTTCGGTGCACTTGCGGTGTGCGCGTTCGGGGTGCTGTTCGGTGGTCTGGTCGGGCTCATCGCCGGAGCGTGCGGCGGTTGGTTCGACGCCGTGCTGATGCGCGTGACCGACGCGTTCCTCTCGCTTCCGGGACCGATCCTGGCGCTGGCGGTGGTGGCCGCGATCGGGCGGTCCTACACCCATACGCTGATCGGCGTCGCGATCGTCTGGTGGCCGCTCTACACGCGGATCGTGCGGTCGGAGGTCCGGAGGTTGAAAGCCTCGCCGCATCTGGAAGCAGCGAAGGTGGGCGGTGCCGGTAGGTGGCGGCTGATGTACCGCCATCTGCTGCCAGGCGCGATACCCGTCACGATCGTGACAGCCAGCCTCGACATCGCGGCTCTGGTCCTGATGGTGGCGGGCCTGTCGTTCCTCGGTCTCGGTGCGCCGCAGCCTGCACCCGAACTCGGTTCGATGAGCGCGCAGGGCGTCACCTACATCTTCAGCGCCTGGTGGATTCCGATCGTGCCTGCTTTCGCCGTTGCGGTCATCGCGATCGTCGCGAACTTCGCGGGCGACGCGATCCGCGACCGGATCCGCGACCGCTGATGCTGACCGTCTTGCCGAGGCGTCTGCTCGGCGCGATCCCCGTTCTGCTCGTGCTCGTCCTTGCAGTGTTCACGCTGCAGAAGGTGGCGCCGGTGGACCCCGTCGCCGCGCTCGTCGGCGCCAAGGCCTCGCCGGAGGTGTACGAGGCGGCGCGGCACAAGCTGGGCCTGGATTCCCCACTGCCCGTGCAGTTTTGGCAGTACCTGACGCATGCGGTCAGGGGCGATCTCGGCGAGTCGAGCGTCACCCGCACCCCCGTGCTGGCCGACCTCGCGCAGTTCCTGCCGGTTACGCTCGAGTTGCTCTTCGTTGCGCTCGTCTTCACGGTGGTCATCGGCTTCTTCATGGGCCTGGCCACGGCGCAGGGCTGGCGCGGGTCCGGGGTACTGCGAGTGATGATGGTGTCCGGCGCGTCGGTGCCGGTGTTTCTGGCCTGCCTGCTCGGCATGCTGGTGTTCTACCGTTGGCTCAACATTCTGCCGGTCACCGATCAAACGTCCTACATCGACGCCCCGACCGGCCCGACGCACTTCCTGCTGGTCGACAGCCTATTGGCCGGACGACCCGAAGTGTTCTTCGACGACCTGTACCACCTTGTGCTGCCCGCGTTTTGCCTGGCGTTGACACCGGCCGCGGCCGTCGGACGGGTGTTGCGCAGCAGCCTGGAGGCGACGCAGCGGGCTGACCACACCCGAACGGCGCGCGCAAAAGGGCTGGGGGAGAAGCAGATCCTGATCATGCATTCGCTGCGCAACTCCGTCGGCCCGGTGTTCGCGTTGATCGGCCTGCAGCTCGCGCTGATGGTCGGCAACTGCATTCTCGTCGAGCTGATTTTCGCCCGACCGGGTATCGGGCTGTACATCTCCCGCGCCATCGACAAGGCCGATTTCAACGCGATCGCGGGGGTGACGCTGGCCGTCGGACTGCTCTATGTGCTGACCAACATCGCCGTCGACCTCATGCAGTCGATCGCGGATCCGCGGGTGGCACTCTGACACGCGAGCAGTTGGGCGGCTCGTTGCCTTGGCTGCTGATCAGCTCGTGGATGTGGCATCTCACGCGGTGGGGCGGCCTGTTCCTGGGGACGTACCTGGTCACCCACCTGGGTGGGCAGCCGATCGCCAACCAGTTCGTCGGCGTCGCCATGTTCGCCCCGATGTTGCTCGGCACCTACGTGTCCACTCGGGTCGACCTCGACCACCGCAGACTGGTTCTGGTCACCGAGCTTGTGCTGCTGCCCATTTCGGTGTTGATGGCCGTGCTCGTCTGCAGTGGAGCCGTCGCGACGTGGATGGTCTTCCCGTACGAATTGGCATTCGGATTCGGTGGCATGGTCAACATGACCGCGCAGCGCGCACTGCTGTTCGGGATGGCAGGTCCGCTTCGTTCGATGCGCGTGCTGAACACCGAACTCGCGGGCATGGCGAGCGCCATGATGCTGGGGCCGCTCATCGGCGGGATCACCATCGCGAAGTTCGGCCTCGGCGTCGCATTCGGCGTTCCGGCCGCGCTGCTCGCCTGTTCGGCGCCGCTGCTGTGGCTCTCGACACGCCACCTGCCCGCCCAACCACGCGGAGCAACCGCGGCGACACCCGTGGGCAGCGGCCACTGGCGACTGCTGCGCACCTCGCGGCCGCTCGCGGTGATTCTGTTGGTGACGTTGATCTGCAATCTGTGCTACTTCGCGTTCACACCGCTGGTACCGGTGATCGCCAAGCACCTGGGCGCGGGCCCGGCGATGGCAGGGCTGATCGGCGCGACCGCAGGCATTGTGCAACTGGTGATCGCCGCGGCACTGATCGTCCGGCCGGCGCGGCATCCGATCCCCACGTACACCGCCGGCGTCGTGCTGTGCCTGTTCGGCCTCGGGATACTGTCCTACACACCGGTTTTGACCGTCGCCCTGCTTGCCTTGGGTGTGGCGGGGATCGGCCAGGCGCTCTTCGGCTCGACGCAGGCGACGTTGCCGTTCACCGCGGTCGCACCGCACGAACGCGCCGCCGCGCTCGGGCTCATCACCACGACCATCGGCGTCGCGCTACCGACAGGCATGGTGATCCTCGGCGTGACATCCAGTCTGTTCGGTGCGCAGCTGGCAATGCTGTTGTCGGCCTTCATCGGGCTGGTCGCGCTCGTCGTCACGCTGCTGACTTCACGCGGAGCGATAAGCGTTGGCGGAGAAGGCGACTCGATCGCCGCGCAGCCGGAGCTGGGCGAGCGCGCGCGGCTGGGCGTTCTCATCCTCGATGACGTCCTCGAGCCAGACCAGCGGAGCGCCGACGTCGACCCCGATGAGCTCGGCGGTCTGCTCGTCGGCGGCGACCGCGCCGATGGTGGTTTGACTGCCGCCGATGCGAACCCCGAGCTGGCGCTCGAGGATCAAAATGACGTCGGGCTCCTCGATGTCGAAGTCCGGCGACTCGTCCTCGCTGAGGGCGATGTAATTGACCGACAATCCCAGCGGCAGACCGTTTTCCAGCACCAGGCTTTCGATCATCAGCACGGTCCAGCCGACAGGCAGCCGTAGCCGGTCACGCACCATCGGCGGGCAGCCCAGCAGTCGGCGCTCCAGGGTGCGCGCCTCCACCGTGCTGGACGGTTCGGTGGCGAATTGCGCGACCGGGCTCAGCTGGTCGATGCGCAACAGCAACGAACCGGTGGCCCGTGTCCCGTTCTTGGGCTCGCGGGTGACAAGCCCCTCGCGGGCGAGTTGCTGCAGCACGGTCCGGATGGTGTTGCGGCTCGCGGACAGTGCGTCGGTGAGGTCTCGTTCAACGAGGGGCATGTGCCTGCCGCCGCTGACCAGCGTCGAGCGCAGCAGGTCATAGGTGCGCCTTGCCGAGTTGTTCAGCCGGTCCGGGCTTTGCCGCTGACGTTGGTAGAGCACCTCCGGCGGGACCTGACCGGTCGGCAACAACCGCGCACGACATGCTGCATATGAGGATGGTTCACGTGTTGACACGCGTTCATTGGACACCGCGATTGTTAACGGATCCGGGCGTCGTTGATTCGCCCGAGTTACGTTGCGGGCATCCTGCGGCCGACCACGTGGGCCAACTGTGCGCTACCTAACAAAACGATCGCGATGAGGGCGAACAGCGCTGCGATCCCGATCTGAGCCTCGAGCACCGCGCAGCCGACCGAGCCCGCGAGCAAACCGATGCCCGCTGAAATCCGGAACTTCGCAAGACCCGCCGAGGACTCGCCGACCTGGGCTACGACCATTACGGGAAGACTTGCGGTCGCTCCCGCCAGGCTGACACCGAACAATGCCGATGCCACCAGATACGTTGTCGCGCCGGGGATCAGGGCAAGCAGCGTCGCGCACACCATGCCCAACGCGAATGACGTGATGAGCACCGCGACGACCCCGATGTGCCGGATGATGCGATAAGCCACTGCAAGAACGGCGATCTCGACACCTGACATCAGTGCGATGGCCGCGGTGATCGTGATCGTCGGGTACTCGCGGGCGGCTCCTGCCAGCGGGAGCGCGGTGAACAACACGCCGCCACGCAAGAAGTCGCCGCTCATCGCCAGGATCAGCGCGGCACCGCTGCCTGGTGTCCTGTCCAACTTCGGCAGGCTGATTCGCGGCGGCGGTGACTCGGGCGGCGCGGCGAGGCTGGGCAGGGCGGCGGCCAGCGCGGCAGCGACGACCACGGCCAGCCCGCCGGTGACGACGAACGCGATCTGATAGCCGGCCCGTCCCGCGATGAGACCCGCAACCAACAGGCCACCCGGTGAGCCGACAGCGCCGCCGAACAGGAAGGCCGCGTTGAAGCGGCCGAGCGAGCGGGCGATGTCGCCGGTGGCACTATCGACGCGAACCGCGGCCTGCAGTCCGGCGCCGAGCACCACGCCGCCACCAAAGCCCTGCATGACTCGCGACGCCATCAGAAGGACGCCGCCGGACGCCAGGCCCATGCCGATGCACGCCGCGCCGAACAGGCACAGTCCGATGGTCAGCGCTGCCCTTGAGTCAAGCCGCGGGACGAATCTGGTGCCGAATACGTCGATCACGATCACGCCCAACGCCGCGCTCAGCATGAAGACGCCGATGTAGATGCTGTTGTGCCAGAACTCGCGCACGAAAAGGACTTCCAGCGGGGCGGTGAGGCTCATGGCGACCCCGCTCGCGGCCATCAAGGGCAGGAACCATCGCGACCGCGGGATCGGCCCGCACCGTGCCTGCGTCATCAGGATGTCGATGCGAGGCGCGAAGAGGCGGCGAACGGCAGACCCACCGTCTCGGCGACCTCGAGGCCGAACGCCTCCAGCCCGATGCGCTTGACCGGGTGATTCGTCAGTAGCCGCATCCGCCGCACCCCGAGGTCGGCGAGGATCTGTGCGCCAAGACCGTAGTCGCGCGCATCTGCGCCGGCGTCCTCGAGATGATGCGCGTGCCTGCGCTCGTGACCGCGAAGGTATACCACGACGCCGCGACCCTCGGCGGCGATCATCTGCATCCCGCGCTGCAATTCGCCATGGCAATCGCAGCCGGCGGATGCGAAGACATTGCCCGTCAGACACTCCACTTGCACCCGTACCAGCGGCGGCGAAATAGTTTGTCCGGCAACGTCTCCCATCGCCAGTGCGATGTGCTCGCGTCCGTCCAGCACGGACCTGAAGCCGTAGGCCTGGAACTCGCCGTGCTCCGTCGGCAGCCTGCTGCTTGCCTTGCACTCGACGAGTCGTTCGGTGCGATGCCGGTAGGAGATCAACTCGGACATCGTCACGATCGCCAGGCCGTGTTTGGCGGCGAAGGCGCGCAATCGTGCGCCGCGCGCCACCGTGCCGTCGTCGTCGACTACTTCGCCCATCACCGCGACGGGCGGCAGTCCGGCCATTTGTGTCAGGTCGACGGCCGCCTCGGTGTGACCCGCCCGGCGCAGCACGCCGCCGTCCACGGCCCGCAGCGGAAACACATGACCGGGCCGAATCAGATCGCGCGGTTCAGTGTTGGGGTCGGCGAGCAGTGAGATCGTGCGGGCCCGGTCGGCGGCCGAGATGCCGGTGGTGATGCCCGTGCGGGCGTTCACCGAAACCGCGTATCCGATGCCGCGTGAGTCCTCGCTGACCGCGACCATCGGCGGCAGCTGCAGGCGGTCGAGGTCGGCGGCCGGCATGGGCACGCACAGGATGCCGCCCGTGTGGCGCACCATGAACGCCACCCGCTCGGGCGTTGCGTGCGAGGCGGCGAGCATGAGATCGCCGTCGTCGTGCGGGTTTTCGGCGTCGACGACGATGACCATCCGGCCTGCGCGCAACGCGCTGACCGCTGCTCCGACAGGATCGCCTGCGCGGTGTGCGCGCCTGCGGATCCCGATGACACCCATGCTCAGAACTCGCGCAGAGTGTCTCGCAGGTGCGCGTGCGTGTACTGCGTGCGGGCCAGTCCCTGGCGCTGCAGCGCGGGGATGAGTCCTTCGCAGATCTCGGTGATGTAGGCCCTGCTCACCCGGTTGGTGCTGATGAGGAAGCCGTCGCCGCCAACGGCTTCCATTGCCTCGCCCATCTTGGTGGCGACCTGGTCGGGGGTGCCGACCAACTCGATGGAGTCCGACGTTCCGCCTGCGTCAAGGACCAACTGGCGCAGTGTTTTACCGCTGCCCCATTGCGCGAACTTGTCGAGGGAGCCGCGCTCGCCGTTGGTCTCCAGTGGCGGAAGCGGCTCGTCGAGGTCGTAGACCGAGAAGTCGATGTCGGTGACCGACGAGATGCTGGCCAACGACTGCTCGAAGAACGCCGGGTCCTCCGAGGCGGCCTTCTTGCGGGCCAGCGCCTCCTGTTCGGTCTCGCCGAGGGTCGGGCTCACGACGAACAGCACCTTGATGTCGTCGGGGTTGCGGCCCTGCGCCGCGGCCCTGGCCCGCACGTCGTCGCGGTAGGACTTCATCCCCTCCACTCCGTTGGCGACGGCGATGATCGAGTCTGCGTATTTCGCCGCGAACTGACGTCCCTTTGGCGATCCCCCGGCCTGCACGAAGGTGGGTTGGCCCTGCGGGGAGCGCACCGTGTTCAGCGGGCCGCGGGACTTGAAGTACTTGCCCGCGAAGTGAATTGCGTGCACCTTCTTGAAGTCGGCGTAGGTGTTGGTCTCCCGGTCGCGGATCACCGCGTCGGGCTCCCACGAATTCCACAGCTGGCAGACCAGGTCGACGTACTCGTCGGCGATGTCGTAGCGCAGGTCGTGTTCGGTGAGCTTGTCCATGCCGAAGTTCTGCGCCGAACCGTCCTCACCGGAGGTGACGATGTTCCAGCCGAAGCGTCCCTCGGCGATGCTGTCGAGCGTCGAGGCAAGCCGGGCGAGCAGGAACGGCGGGTAGAAGGTCGTCGACATGGTTGCGACGACGCCCATTTTCGAGGTGGCCGCGGCCATGATCGCGGCCAGCGGTGCCGGGTCGTGCTTGGGCGCCATGGTCGCGTACTTCAGGTACGCCTCGGAGTTGCCGCCGTAGGCCTCGGACACCATCAGCGTGTCCTCGATCATGATGTAGTCGAAGCAGGCCTTCTCCATCGCTTGGGCCATCTCGATGTAGAACTTCCCGTTCCAGGGGTTTCCGTCGTTGCCGAACGGAGAGTTCCACTCGTTCGCCGTGAAGTTCATGAACCAGCCGAGGTGAAATCGCTTGTCGGTCATCAGAACTCACGCAGGTGGTCGCGAAGCATGGTGGTGGTGTACTCCGAGCGGACAAGGCCGCGTTTCTGTAGCTCCGGGATCAGGCCATCGGTGATCTCGGTGACGTAGCGGCGGTTCAGTCGCATCACCGGGCTGGTGATCAGGTAGCCGTCACCTCCGACCTCGTCCATCACCGCCCCCATCTCATCGGCGACCTCTGCTGGCGTGCCGATGAACGGGACATTGCCGGAAAGCCCGCTGCCGGTGACGATTTCGCGCAGTGTCTTGCCCTTTCCGCGGGCCAGGAAGCTCTCGAGCGCGCCGCGCTCGCCGTTGGTCGACACGTCTGAGGGCACCGGTTCGTCGAGATCGAACTGGGCGAAGTCGATCTCGGTGATCGACGAGATCTCGGCCAGCATGTACTCGATGTAGAGCGGATCGTTGAACCACCGCTCCCGCTTGGCCAGCGCCTCCTCGTGGGTATCGGCGACGATCGGGGTGACGAGATAGAGCAGCTTGCAGTGTGACGGGTCGCGGCCGTTGGCCTTCATCCTCGCGTGGATGTCGTCGCGGTAGGCCTTCATCGCTTCCACGCCGTTGGCGGGCGCGACGATCGTGTCGGCGTGTTGCGCGGCAAGCTCGCGTCCCGGCGGCGACGCCCCCGCCTGGGCGATGGTTGGGCGGTATTGCGGTGACGGTGCGGTGTTCAGCGGACCTCGCGACTTGTAGTACTTGCCCTCGAAGTCGATCGTGTGGACCTTCTTGTAGTTGGCGTAGGTCCCGGTCATGTAGTCGCGTTCGATGGCATCGGGCTCCCACGACTCCCACAGCTTGCTCACCAATTCCAGGTATTCGCTTGCCATTGCGTAGCGCTCGTCGTGCTCGTAGAGCTTGTCGAGCCCGAAGTTCTGCGCGGCGCGATCCTCTCCCGAGGTGACGACGTTCCAGCCGAACCGGCCGCGCGCGATGTGGTCGATGGTGCTGCACAGCCGGGCCAGCAGGAACGGCGGATAGAAGCTGGTCGACATCGTCGGGACGACCCCGAGTCGGGTGGTGGCGGCGGCCATCAGCACCGCGAGCGGAACCGGATCGTGTTTGGGATTCACACCGTGCTTGAGGTCGTGCTCCATGGTGCCGCCGTAGGCGGTCGACACCATGAGCTTGTCCTCGATCAGCACATAGTCGAACTTGGCGCGCTCGAGATCCTTGGCCATTTCGACGTAGAAGTCGCCGGTGAAGTCGCGGCCACCGTCGCCCCAGTTTCCGTTCCACTCGTCGGCGACGAAGTTCAGAAACCATCCCAGATGGAACATGTTGGTCATGCCCTCAAGGGAAGTCGGGACGCGTTACCTCAACGTGTCGGCGTGGTACCGCCGAGATTGCGCTACGCCTGCTCGGCGGCGGCGACGTAACGCGGGAACACCCCGACCGGGGCGGGCAGCGTGGTGCCCGGCGCCAACCGCGTGCCGATGGCCGCGAAGCTCCGCTGATCCTCGGCCTGGCCCAGCAGTTCGAGCAGCTTGCCCGTTGACTCCGGCATCACCGGCTGGGAAAGCAGCGTCGCGATCCGCACCGTCTCCAGCGTCGTGTACAGCACAGTCCGGAACCGGTCTTGGTCGGTCTTGCGCAACACCCACGGCTCCTGTGCGGAGAAGTATTTGTTAGCGGCGGACAGCACCGACCAGATCGCCTCGAGCGCGAGATGCATTGCGGTGGCGTCGTAATGGCTGCGGACCCGGTCCATCAGCGCATCGGCCAACTCCAGCAGCGACTTGTCCTCGGCGGTGAATTCGCCTGGCTCAGGGACCTTTCCGTCGAGGTTCTTGGCCACCATCGACAGCGAGCGCTGTGCCAGATTGCCCAACTCGTTGGCCAGGTCGGCGTTGATGCGGCCGATGATCGCGTCTTCGCTGTAGCTGCCGTCCTGCCCGAACGGCACCTCGCGCAGGAAGAAGTAGCGCACCCGGTCCACGCCGAACGTGTCGATCAGGTTCAGCGGGTCGACGACGTTGCCAACCGACTTGCTCATCTTCTCGCCGCGGTTGAGCAGGAAGCCGTGCACAAAGACCTTGCGCGGCAACTCGATTCCCGCAGACATCAGAAACGCCGGCCAGTACACCGTGTGGAACCGGATGATGTCCTTGCCGATCATGTGCAGGTCGGCCGGCCAAAACCGCTTGAACAACTCCGATGAAGTGTCCGGAAAGCCAACGCCCGTCAGGTAATTCGTCAGCGCGTCCACCCACACGTACATCACGTGATCCGGGTGATCGGGCACCGGCACACCCCAGTCGAACGTCGTCCGCGAAATCGAAAGGTCGCGCAGCCCACCGGAGACGAAGCTGACCACCTCGTTGCGCCGCACCTCGGGCTCGATGAACTCCGGATGCTCCTCGTAGAGTGCGAGCAGCCGGTCGGCGTAAGCCGACAGCTTGAAGAAATATGTCTGCTCCTCGGTCCACGTCACCGGCGCCCCGGTTTCGGTGGCGATGCGCACGCCGTCGGCGCCGACGACCGTCTCGGCCTCGGTGAAGAAGCGCTCGTCGCGCACCGAGTACCAGCCCTTGTAGGCGTCGAGGTAGATGTCGCCTGCCTCATTCATCCGGCGCCAAATCTCCTTGGACGCCTCGTAGTGGTCGGCATCCGAGGTGCGGATGAACCGGTCGAACGAGATGTTGAGCCGCTCCTGCATCCGCTGGAACACGTCGGAATTGCGGCGCGCCAGTTCGGCAGCCGGAATGCCCTGGGCCGCCGCGGTCTCGGCCATCTTCTGCCCGTGTACATCGGTGCCGGTGAGGAAGCGCACGTCGTAGCCGTCGAGTCGCTTGAACCGCGCGATCGCGTCTGTGGCGATGTATTCGTAGGCGTGTCCGACGTGCGGGTCGCCGTTCGGGTAGGCGATGGCTGTCGTGATGTAGTACGGCTCACTCATTTGTCCTCACCTTATGGTGTTGTCGTGAATCAGAAGCGTCCGGCGCCGCCCGCACCGGAGCCGCTGACCCCGCTGATCGACGCGCACACCCACTTGGACGCCTGCGGTGCCACCGATGCCGCCAGCGTGACCGCGATCGTCGACCGTGCCGCTGCGGTGGGCGTGCAGGCCGTCGTCACCATCGCCGACGACCTGGAGTCCGCGCGCTGGGTGACCGAGGCCGCTGACGCCGACTCACGCGTCTACGCGGCCGTCGCACTGCACCCGACGCGTGCCGACGCGCTCACCGACGAGGCCAAGGCCGTCATCGAGCGACTGGCCGGGCACCCGCGCGTCGTCGCGATCGGCGAGACCGGCATGGACATGTACTGGCCGGGCAAGCTCGACGGCTGCGCCGAACCCGCCGCCCAGCGCGACGCCTTCGCCTGGCATATCGACCTCGCAAAGCGCACCGGCAAGCCGCTGATGATCCACAACCGCGACGCCGACAGCGAGGTCCTCGACGTCCTGGCCGCCGAGGGGGCACCGGAGACGGTGATCTTCCACTGCTTCTCGTCGGACGCGGCGATGGCCCGCACATGTGTGGCCAACGGCTGGCTGCTCAGCCTGTCCGGCACGGTCAGCTTCAAAAACGCCAAAGCGCTGCGCGAAGCCGCCCGGCTGATCCCGGCTGACCAGCTGCTCGTCGAGACCGATGCGCCGTTTTTGACCCCGCACCCGTATCGTGGGGCCCCGAACGAGCCGTACTGCCTGCCCTACACAGTGAGGGCGCTCGCCGAAGTCGTCGATCGCCCGGCAGAAGATGTTGCCCAGGCAAGTACTGCAACTGCCCTACGTGCGTATGGGCTGGAGAGTTGCCGCCCCTAGGCCGATTCGTTACCGTGCTGTGATCGAACGGGGGGGTCGGCCCAGCCGACGACCGTCCGATAGTCGGGGATAGACCAGGCAATTGAATACTCTTAATAAGCTTCACGAAGCGCGCTCGCCGATGCTTCGCCTGCTGGTTGGTGCGATGTTGCTCGCACTCAGCTTCGCGGGCGGGTACGCCGTCGCCGCGCACAAGACTGTCAAACTGACCGTCGACGGCTCCGAAATGACGGTTGCCACGATGAAGTCGCGCGTGATCGATGTCGTCAAGGAGAACGGCTTCGACGTCGGCGAGCGCGACGACCTCTACCCCGCAGCCAACGACGAGGTGCACCAGTCAGAATCGATCGTGCTTCGCCGCAGTCGGCCCCTCCAGATTTCGCTTGACGGACAGAACAGCAGGCAGGTCTGGACCACCGCGTCGACCGTCGACGAAGCACTGGCGCAGCTGCGGATGAGTGACAAGGCGCCTGCCGCCGCATCCCGCGGCAGTCGCGTCCCGCTTGCCGGTATGTCACTGCCCGTGGTGAGCGCAAAAACGGTGCAGCTCAACGACGCTGGCGTGATTCGCACGCTGCGCATCGCAGCTCCGAACGTCGCGGCTCTGCTCGAAGCTGCGGGTGTTCCGCTGATGCAGAAGGATGCCGTCGTGCCCAACGCGTGGGCCCCGATCGTCGACAACATGCAGATCCAGGTGACCCGCATCCGGATCGACAAAGTCACCGAGCGCATGCCGTTGCCGCCCGACAACAAGCAGGTCCCCGACCCCACGCTGAACATGAGCCGTCAGGTCGTCGAGGACCCGGGGACGCCGGGCACCCAAGACGTCACCTTCGCCGTCGCGACCGTCAACGGAGTGGAGACCGGCAGGTTGCCAGTAGCCAATGTCGTTGTGAATCCGGCCCGCGACGGCGTGCTTCGCATCGGCGCCAAGCCGGGCACAGAAGTTCCCCCGGTAACAAACGGACCTGTCTGGGATGCCCTCTCTCGGTGCGAAGCCGGAGGTAACTGGGCCATCAATACCGGCAATGGATTTTACGGTGGCGTTCAATTCGACCAAAACACCTGGGAACGACAGGGCGGTCTGCGGTATGCTCCGAGGGCGGATCTGGCTACAAGAGAAGAACAGATCGCGATTGCTGAGGTCACTCGGGCGCGACAAGGTTGGGGCGCGTGGCCCGTGTGTAGCGGGAGGATTGGAGCGCGCTGACTATTCGACTCCTCGGGCGGACCGAGATACGACACCTGGCGAAAGAGATCGACTTCAGGCCCCGAAAGTCTTTCGGCCAGAACTTCGTCCATGACGCGAACACCGTTCGCCGTATCGTTTCGGCCTCCGGTGTCAATCGGCACGACCATGTTCTCGAGGTCGGTCCCGGCCTCGGCTCGTTGACACTGGCCCTGCTCGACAGGGGTGCCAGGGTGACGGCCGTCGAGATCGATCCCGTGCTGGCCCGTCAGCTGCCGAAGACCATCGCCGAGCATTCGCACAGCGAGATCAACCGGCTCACGGTGCTCAACCGCGACGTCCTCACAGTGCATCCGCCCGACCTCGAAGAGCAGCCCACCGCGCTGGTGGCCAACCTGCCTTACAACGTCGCCGTTCCGGCCCTGCTGCACCTGCTCGCCGAGTTCCCGTCGATCCGGACGGTGATGGTGATGGTGCAGGCCGAGGTCGCCGAGCGACTGGCCGCCGAACCCGGTGGCAAGGAGTACGGCGTGCCAAGCGTGAAGGTCCGGTTCTACGGCAACGTGCGGCGCTACGGCATGGTGTCGCCGACGGTGTTCTGGCCCATTCCGCGGGTGTATTCCGGGCTGGTCCGCATCGACCGGCACGAGGTCTCGCCGTGGCCGACCGACGCCGACTTCCGCACCCAGGTGTTCAACCTGATCGACGTCGCGTTCGCGCAGCGGCGTAAGACGTCGCGCAACGCGTTCGCCGAGTGGGCGGGTTCGGGCAACGAGTCGGCCCGACGCCTGTTGGCCGCAAGCATCGACCCGTCCCGCCGCGGCGAGACGTTGTCGGTGGCGGACTTCGTTCGGCTGCTGCAGCGCTCTGGAGAGTGGGAGGCCACGCCTGCCGCGCCTGCGCCGCCACAGCCCGCCGTGACGCAGCCCGCCGAACCGCAGACCCAGGAGCAGCCGGCGCAGCAGCCGCAGTTTCGCGTGATCTAACGCAGCGCGCGCGTGATCAACGCGATGAACTCCGCGCAGGAGTCGTACCTGTTGTCCGGGGTTTTCGCCAACGCTTTGCTCATCATCGAGTCGAAGGCGTGCGGCAACCACCTGACTTTGCGGGAGAGTTTCGGCGGTGGAGCGTGCAGTTGCTCGTCAACCAGTTCCATCGAAGTAGCCGCGGTGAACGGCGGCGAGCCCGTGATCAACTCGAAAGCAGTGCACGCCAGTGCATATTCGTCGGTTGCTGCCGACGGCGCCTGCCCGCGCAGTAATTCGGGCGCCGAGTAGGGCAGCGACGCCTCAACGTGTGAGGGCCTGTGGCGCATGTCCTCGGCAACCGCGTGCGCGACGCCGAAGTCGATCAGCACCGCGCCGCGTAACGAAAAGGGCAGCGATACAAGGATATTCGAAGGCTTGACGTCACAGTGCACGATGCCGAGCCGATGGGCGTAGTCCAGTGCGTCGGCGATCTGGGCCAGCGCAGCCAGCTTGTCGGGCAGGCCGACCAACTTGGTCGCGGTGCCGCCGTCGACCAATTCCATTGCCAGCCAACCCTCGCCGCATTCGTACATCTTGATGATGTGTGGATGGTCGAACTGGTGGGCGAAGTCGAATTCCCGTTGGAGCCGGGCGATCTGGGCAGGGCGACGGTGAAAATCGTCGAGAATCTTCAGCGCCACACGGCGATCCGGGGCCGTGGCGTCATGCGCCAGATACACCGTCGCATAGCCCCCGTGGCCGAGCGCGGCGTCGATGACATAGCCCTCGTAGAAGCCGCCGAGTGTCACCACGCCCCCAGCCTAGGGTTTGCTGGCGGTATTCGCTTGCCAGGAAAGGTGCTTTCGGTACGTGTGCCGCCCGCCGCGGCGATAGTGTCGTGCCGTGTCTGCCTCCGACGGAAACGCCGCCTCCGAGTGGGTCCCCACCGGGTCGGTCACCGTGCGAGTGCCGGGCAAGGTCAACCTGTATCTGGCCGTCGGTGATCGCCGCGACGACGGCTACCACGAACTGACGACCGTCTTTCATGCCGTCTCGCTGCTCGACGAGGTCACTGTGAGCACCGCCGACATGCTGTCGCTGGAACTGGCGGGCGAAGGCGTGGATTCGCTGCCAACCGACGAGCGCAACCTGGCCTGGAAGGCCGCGGAGTTGATGGCCGAGTACGTCGGGCGTGCGCCGGACGTCGCGATCTCGATCGAGAAGTCGATTCCTGTCGCCGGTGGGATGGCTGGTGGGAGTGCGGACGCGGCCGCGGTGCTCGTCGCGATCAACACACTGTGGGAGCTCGGCGTGCCGCGTCGCGACCTGCACACGCTGGCCGCTCAACTCGGCAGCGATGTCCCGTTCGCGTTGCACGGCGGCACAGCGCTCGGCACGGGCCGCGGCGAGGAACTGGCGACCGTGCTCGCCCGCAATACATTCCACTGGGTGCTGGCGTTCGCCGATGGCGGCCTGTCCACCCCGGCGGTGTTCGCCGAAATCGATCGACTGCGCGACACCGCGGGCGCGGGCCGGGATGCGCCGCCGAGACTCGAGGATCCGGAGCCGGTACTGGCCGCGTTGGCGTCAGGCGATCCGGCCGAACTGGCGCCGCTGCTTGGCAACGATCTGCAGGCCGCAGCGGTGAGCCTCGACCCAGGGCTGCGGCGCACGCTTCGCGCCGGCACCGACGCAGGCGCACTGGCCGGGATCGTGTCCGGTTCCGGTCCGACATGCGCGTTCCTCTGCACCTCGGCCTCGGCGGCCGTTGACGTTGGCGCGGAGCTGGCCGGCCGGGGCGTCTGCCGCACCGTGCGGGTGGCCAGTGGGCCGGTGCACGGCGCGAGGGTCGTGCCCACCCCGTCGACATCGGTTTGATCACGATCTGGGTGTGACCCAGGTCGCAATTACCGCTTCAGTTTGGCGGTTACTTAAGAGTTGCTTAAGATGATCGACGGTGAAAGCTAGCGGTCAGGAATCGGGCGCGATCTTTTCAACCTCCGGTAACCCCGGCGGTGGATTGGTCGGATATATAGACAAAACCCCGATTCGAGACCTAACCGCTCCCAAATTGTGTGCGCGCCTTCCGGAAAGCGCCCTCTATCAGCGGGAGCATTACTCTCAGGCATTTGCTCTGGGACCGTCTAGGAGGATGTCGTGAGCAGATTCACCGAGAAGATGTACCACAACGCCCGCGTCAGCAACCGCGGCATGGTCACCGGTGAACCGCACGAACCCGTACGCCACACCTGGGGTGAGGTCCACGAGCGCGCGCGTTGTATCGCGGGCGGCCTGGCCGCTGCGGGCATCGGGCTCGGCGACGCGGTCGGCGTGCTGGCCGGCTTCCCCGTCGAGATCGCGCCGACGGCGCAGGGCCTCTGGATGCGTGGCGCCAGCCTGACCATGCTGCACCAGCCGACGCCCCGCACCGACCTGGTGATCTGGGCCGAGGACACGATGAACGTCATCGGCATGATCGAGGCCAAGGCCGTCATCGTCTCCGAGCCGTTCCTGGTTGCCATTCCGGTGCTCGAGGAAAAGGGCATCAAGGTCCTCAAGGTCTCCGACCTGCTCGCCTCGGACCCGATCGATCCGGTCGAGGTCGGCGAGGACGACCTGGCGCTGATGCAGTTGACGTCCGGCTCCACCGGTTCTCCTAAAGCCGTGCAGATCACGCACCGCAACATCCATTCCAACGCCGAGGCCATGTTCATCGGCGCGCAGTACGACGTCGACAAGGACGTCATGGTCAGCTGGCTGCCCTGCTTCCACGACATGGGCATGGTCGGCTTCCTGACCATCCCGATGTACTTCGGTGCCGAGCTGGTCAAGGTCACCCCGATGGACTTCCTGCGCGACACCCTGCTGTGGGCCAAGCTCATCGACAAGTACAAGGGCACCATGACCGCGGCGCCGAACTTCGCCTACGCGCTGTTCGCCAAGCGGCTGCGCAAGCAGGCCGAGCCGGGTCAGTTCGACCTGTCGACGCTGCGGTTCGCGCTGTCGGGCGCCGAGCCCGTCGAGCCCGCCGACGTCGAGGACCTGCTGGACGCGGGCAAGCCGTTCGGTCTGCGGCCCGACTGCATTCTTCCCGCCTACGGCATGGCCGAGACGACGCTGGCGGTGTCGTTCTCCCCGTGCAACGCCGGTCTGGTGGTCGACGAGGTCGACGCCGACCTGCTGGCCGCGCTGCGTCGCGCCGTCCCCGCCACCAAGGGCAACACCCGCCGGCTGGCCTCGCTCGGCCCGCTGCTGACGGACCTCGAGGCCCGCATCATCGACGAGCACGGCAACGTCATGCCGCCGCGCGGTGTCGGCGTCATCGAACTGCGCGGTGAATCGCTGACGCCCGGCTACCTGACCATGGGCGGATTCATCCCGGCGCAGGACGAGCACGGCTGGTACGACACCGGTGACCTCGGCTACATCACCGAAGAGGGCAACATCATCGTCTGCGGCCGCGTCAAGGACGTCATCATCATGGCCGGGCGCAACATCTACCCGACCGACATCGAGCGCGCCGCAGGCCGCGTCGAGGGTGTTCGGCCCGGCTGCGCCGTCGCGGTGCGACTGGACGCCGGGCACTCGCGCGAGACGTTCGCCGTCGCGGTCGAGTCCAACGCCTGGCAGGACCCGGTCGAGGTGCGTCGCATCGAGCATCAGGTCGCCCACGAGGTCGTCAGCGAGGTCGACGTGCGGCCGCGCAACGTGGTCGTGCTCGGGCCGGGCACCATCCCGAAGACGCCGTCGGGCAAGCTGCGCCGGTCCAACTCGGTCTCGCTCGTCACCTAACCGGCGCACCAACCCGCGAGCGGCCGTGTCTGTACATAGACACGCCGCTGAAGCATGGCAATTTGCGGTCACTCGCGGCTGTTCGCCATAGCGTGGCGAATATGGGACACAGTGCTGGTGTGCACTTGTGGGTCGACGCCGCCGCGGGCATCGCGGGCGACATGTTGTTGGGCGCATTGATCGACGCAGGCGCCCCGCTGGGCGCGGTCGAATCCGCGGTGTCCGCCGTCGTCCCCGGCGAGGTTGCGCTGCGAACGAGCACAGTGCACCGGGCCGGTCTGCGTGCGCTGAAGTTGGACGTCGAAAGTCGCGCCGAGGATCACCCGCACCGTTCGTGGGCGCGCATCCGATCGATGCTCGAGGCGGCTGAACTCCCCAGCGAGGTTCGCGCGTATGCGCTCGCGGCGTTCGCGCGGCTTGCCGACGCGGAGGGGCGAGTGCACGGAGTCCCAACCGACGACGTGCACTTCCATGAGGTGGGTTCGTGGGATTCCATCGCCGACATCGTCGGAGTGTGCGCAGCTGTGGCCGAGCTCGGGGTCACCCGCGTCACGGCCAGCCCGGTAGCAGTGGGCTCCGGGAGGATCGGCTCGGCCCATGGCGACGTGCCGGTGCCACCGCCGGCGGTTCTCGAGCTCGCCAAGGGGTGGCGGATCGTCGCGGGAGGTGAGGGGGAGCTGGCCACGCCCACCGGCATGGCGCTGATCCGTTCACTGGCAGACGAGTGCGGTCCGATCGGGCCGATGGAGATCACGTCGGTCGGCGTCGGCGCGGGCGGACGAGACATCCCCGGGCGCGCCAACGTTGTCCGCGTCGCGCTGGGCACTCCCGTCGCTGCCCGGCCCGCGACCGACAGCATGTGGGTGCTGGAGACGAACGTCGACGACATGGATCCACGGGTGTGGCCGACGGTGCTGGCCGCGCTGCTCGAGGCAGGCGCCGCCGACGCCTGGCTGGTGCCGATCGTGATGAAGAAGGGGCGGCCCGCACACACGCTGTGCGTGCTCACTCACGATGCCGAGCGGGAAGCGTTGCGCAACAATGTCTTTGCGCTGACTTCGACGATCGGCGTGCGGGAGACGCGGGTGTCGCGGGTGGCCCTGCACCGGGAATGGCGGCCCGTCGTGCTGCCCGGCGGCGAGGTAGGGATCAAGGTGGCGGTGCAGGACGGTCGCATCGTGCACGCCACCCCCGAGTTCGACGACGCGGCCGCGCTGGCCCGGGCCCGCGATGTGCCGGTGCGCCAAGTGCTCGACGAGGCGATCGCGGCCGCCGACGCCGCGAGGCTACGACCCGGCGAGCGATGGCCGGACGCGCCCCGCGATCAGGACGGCGCGGCTATCTGAGCGGCGAGATGGCCTGCGCCGTAACCGTTGTCGATGTTCACCACGGCGACCCCGGGCGCGCAGCTGTTGAGCATCGTCAACAGCGGTGCCAGGCCCTCGAACGCCGCGCCGTAGCCAGTCGACGTCGGCACCGCGACCACCGGCGCCGCGACCAGCCCGGCAACGACCGCGGGGAGCGCCCCGTCCATGCCCGCCACCACGACGATCACCCTGGCCGCGCGGAGGACGTCGAGGCGGCCCAGAATCCGGTGCAGGCCCGCGACGCCGACGTCCATGATCAGGTCGGCGGGACGGCCGAGGTGCCTGGCGGTGAGCAGCGCCTCCCGCGCGACGGGCGCGTCGGCCGTGCCTGCGGCCACCACGAGGACCCGGCCACCCACCGGGTCGGGCGGCTCCGGTGGCCACGCCAGCAGCCCGCTGGCCACGTCGTGGACGGCGTCGGGCAGCTCGCCAAGGATCGCCGCGGCGTGTTCAGCGTCCGCACGAGTGAACAATGTGCGGGCGCCGTGGCCGCGCAGCGCCCTGGCGATCAGCCGGACCTGTTCGGGCGTCTTGCCCCGGCAGTACACGGCCTCCGGATAGCCGCGTCGCGCCGCTCGATCGAGATCGAGGTCAGCGAACGCGGTCAGCGCCTCATCAGGCTCCCAGGGCTCCGTCATCGAGGTCACGATCTCACGAAGCGACCGCACTGTCACCGACCGCGGGCGCAAGCGTGGGCGAGCGGTACGTCGCTATCCGCCCGGCACCGGCCAGGCCAAGGTGTTTCATTTCCGTGAGGACCTCGGCGGTCAGTGCTGGCGACGCCTCGAGTGCCGCGTGCGCCGACGAGTCCAACTCAACCCGAAAGCCGTTGCCGAGCAACCGAACTCGTACATCACGCGGCTGGACACCGGCTCCGGCCAGCCGCGCTCGCAGCGCGATCTCGGCGCGCTCCACCAGACCCAGCCTGCCGATGGAGACCGGTACTCCCACGGCGATCCGGGAGGCCAGGCACGGCATCGCCGGTTTGTCGGCGACGGGCAACGACCACGCCTCCGCCAGCATCCGGATCTCCTGCTTGCCGAGCCCGGCGTCGGCGAGCGGTTCGATCACGTGTAGCTCACGGGCGGCGCGCAGGCCGGGACGGTGCAGGGCCCGATGGTCGTCGGCATGGGTGCCGGTGGCCACGTGCGCGATGCCGCGCTGGAGCGCGAGCTCGCTGACCGCGCTCAACACGGTGCGTTTGCAGAAGTAGCAGCGATTGCCCGCGTTTTCGCGGTAACCGGGATCGTCGAGCTCGGCGACACGGACCTCGACCAACTCCGCCCCGAGATCGGCGGCGACCTGCCGCGCCTCGATGAGTTCGGTACGGGCGAGGCTTGGCGAGTCAGCGATCACGGCGAGCACCCGGTTGGTCGGCAGTGCGCGCAACGCCGCGGCCAGCACGAGCGTGGAGTCGACTCCTCCGGAAAACGCGACAGCCACACTGTCAAGTGATCGAAGGGTGGCCAGCAGCCGGTCGGCGGAGGTGGTCATGCGGCCCCGACCTGCTGCGCGGCCAGGCGGCCGCGGATGCCGCGCACCGCATTGCCGACGATGTCGACGCCTTGTTCGGTGAACAGCGATTCCGGGTGGAATTGCACGCCCTCGATCGGCAGCGTCCGGTGCCGAACGCCCATGATCTCGCCGTCGCTCGACCAAGAGGTGGCCATCAGCTCGGCAGGCAGCGTGTCGGCGTCGATCACCAGGGAGTGGTAGCGGGCGACCGTCAGTGGGTTCGGTAGTGCGGCGAAAACTCCACTGCCGTCGTGGGTTATCTCCGAGCACTTCCCGTGCATCGGCGCGGCGGCGTGGCGGATGCGGGCGCCGAACGCCGCGCCGATCGCTTGGTGGCCGAGGCACACCCCGAAGATCGGGAAGGTGTGCCCCAGCCGCCGGATCACGTCGATCGAGATACCCGCGTCGGCCGGATCGCCGGGGCCCGGGGAGATGAGGATCAAGTCGGGGGCGAGGTCGGCGACCTGTTCGACAGTCACTTCGTCGTTGCGGTACACGACGCAGTCTTCGCCAAGATCTCCCACGTACTGCACGAGGTTGTAGACGAACGAGTCGTAGTTGTCGATGACGCAGATCATGTCGCGTCTCCTTTCAGGGTTACCCCAAGGGCCCGGGCGGCCGAGCCGAGTTTGGCCAGGCATTCGGCGTACTCGCCCGCCGCGTCGGAGTCGTGCACGATGCCGCCTCCCGCCTGCAGGCGAATTTCCCCGTCGCACAGCACCATGCTGCGAATCGTCAGCCACAGGTCCACATGGGACAGTCCGAACGAGCCGACCGCGCCCGAGTACAGCCAGCGCCTGCTCGGCTCGAGGTCGTCGATGATCTCCATGGCGCGGACCTTGGGCGTGCCGGTCATCGTGCCCGCCGGAAACGTCGCCCGGATCAGTTCGTCGGTTCGCCGGTCGCCGCGGATGTCGCCGTACACGTCGGAGGTCAGATGCATCACGTGCGAGTAGCGCTCCACGTCCATCAGCCGCTCGACGGAAACACTGCCCGGCCGGCATACCCGGCCCAGGTCGTTGCGAGCCAGGTCGACAAGCATCCGGTGTTCGGCAAGTTCCTTGATCGACGACCGCAGATCCGCTTCGGCGCGCTGGTCGGCGAGGCTGTCGCGGCCACGCGGCCGGGTTCCCGCCAGCGGGCGGATGAGCGCCCGGCCGTCGTTCAGCGTCAGGCACGGTTCGGGTGAGGCGCCGACCGCCTCGAACCGCGGGCCCGAGTACCAGAAGTGGTAGGGGGAGGGATTGATCGCGGTCAGCCGCTCGAAGATCGCCAGACCGTCCACAGTGGCCGGTGCGGTCCAGGCGGTGGACAGCACCAGCTGGAAGACGTCGCCGTCGAGGATGTGTCGCTTCGCGCGGTCAACCGCGGCGGCATACTCATCGAAGCTGAATCCGAACCGGCCTGCGCCGACGGCGACGAGGCCGAGCCCTGCGCCGGCACGGTTCAGCCTCCTGGAGACCCGTTCGGCCGCGGCGCGCGCGGCGGCGGCCGACGGACCCCGCCCGATGACCTGCCCGTGGCCGTCGGTGAACTGGATCAGCGTCTCGGGCAGGAAGAACTCGTATACCGGCCGATCGGTCGCCGGGTGGCGGCTGGGCAACCTCTCGAAGTCGCGCACTGCGTCATAACCCAGCAGCCCGTACCAGGCCGCCTCGGCAGACGGGGTGTCCGTTGGGATATCCAGTGCGGCAAGGAAATTCACGGCATCGGCCAGCGGCGCGTGGCCCGCGCCACCGGGATGGGAGACGACGGCGAGCTCTCCGACCGCCAGCGTTGCGCGACGACCGTCGGATCCGGCGGTCAGCATGACTCGCCCGGTGTCACGCAGCGCCGCGGCGGCGGCGACCGGGCTGATCGAATTCGCCAGCGGAATGACATGGCGGTACAGCCGCGATCCGGCGGTCAGCGCAAGCGAGGTAACCGTGCTGCTCTGAAGAATCGTCATCCCTTCACACCTTCCAGCTGGGGCGGCACCCGGAACTGGGTGCGTTCGTGGGCGCCGACGGGCTTGCCCATCGCGTAGCGGAAGGCGGCCAGTTGGATCGCGCGGGGCGGGCAACCCTCGATGAAGATGCCGAGATCGCGGCTCTCGTAGAGGCAGTTGCCGACCAGGACCACCGCACCGCGCAGTGGCGGCATCTGCACCTGCGGACCGGAGATGATCGTCATCTCGCCGTCCCAGTCGCGCAGTTCGTCGGCGAGTGCGCGCATCGCGCCTGCGACGAACCGGCTGCACGCCGGGCAGGCGTGCTCGGCGTGGATGTGGATGCCTGCGCGCGGCGCGACGATTTCGACCGGTGCCTTGACCATGTCAAAAGCGAGCTCCGCCAACGGCGTTCCGAGCAGGTCGATGTCCTCGAGCGCGAGCGGACCCATGCCGCGCTGGTGTGCGTCGCGCAGATAGGCGACGCTGTTCGGGTCGAAGCCGGCCAGCACGCCGACTGCGACGTCGAGGGCGACCGCGTTGCGGCTGGCGGCCAGGAAGCCGACCCAGCGTGCGCGCCCGTCCATCGGGTAGTTGCCCTCGATCACCGTCGTTCCGTCGCAGATGACCAGGTCCTGCGGGCGCATCAGGTTCAGGTCGACGGTGGATTCGTCGACCCCGGCCATGTGCACGATGCGGGTCGTGTAGCCGGGGAGCAGCCCGACCAAGTTCTTCATCGCATTGGAGTAGACGACGCTGGCGTGCGTGCGCAGCTGCGGCACCCCGATGAAGTAGTCGCAGTCCTCGATCAGCTCGGGCACCGCGATCGGCACCCGCAGCGACGTCGCGCCGGGAATGTTGGTGATGCGCAACGGAAGATCGTCGAGGCTGACCACACGGGCGTATCGGGCGGCCTCGTGGTCGTTGAGGATCTCGTAGATGGCGTGCGTGCGCTCGGCGATCACCGGTCGGGCGCCGTGCTCGGCCACCGCGCGGGCGATGGCCGCCAGCAGCGCCGGGCTCACGTGGAACCCGGGCTCGGTCTGGAACAGGTTCGGCTTGATCAACACCTCGGCGCCGGGGGACAGGCCTGCCAGCGGCTCGTCGATCAGCTCGAGCAGTCCCTGCAAGACACCGGGCACCGCGGCGTCGTCCGCGACGGGCGCCAGTGCAACGGATGGCCGGAATAAGTCAGCCATCGGTGTCCTCCATCGCGATGACTCTCGTGGGAGCCGCCTCGGCGCCTGCGGCCTTCATCGGCAGGGCAACCAGTTGCACGACCTGCTTGGTGAGCTCATGCATGTTGGTGACGTACTCCAGCAGCGGGATGCCGGCGGCCAGCAGCGCGTGATGCACGGGGGACTCGGCGTCTCCGGGCCGTTCGGTGAGGCAGTCCAGCCCAAACAGGCTGGCGCCGTTGTCGATTGCCCATTCCGCGGCCGAGGGCGTCAGGTACGGCGGGACGTCCCAGTAGTCGGGTCTGCCCCAGTTGTTGTACAGGTAGTCGGTGCGGACCAGCAGCCGGTCGCCCTCCTGCCACACGGGCCGCAGGACCCGCTCCAGATCGTCACCGGTGACCGGCTCCAGCTCGCCCTTGTCGGAGAGGTCGGCGACGCAGGCGCGCCCGATCAGGGTGTGCAGCGGCACCTCGTCGATGCCCTCGGCGCCGGGGAAGAAGTGCAGCCGGTACTCCATGTGTGTCCCGTTGTGGGGGAACACGTGCAGGTACGAGAACGTGCGCTTGGTGCCGTAGGGGTCGGTCTCCGGGGTCATCGTTCTTTCGCTGACGAACTGCGGAAACCAGTCGGCGGGATAGGACGGCATTCCGTCGTAGAAGCCGTGGGTCAGGTCGACGAATCGGGTCATTGGTTTGCTCCTTGCTCGGTGGATGGATCAGCAGGTGAATAGGCAGGTGTTGCGGACTTGGGTGTTGTTGATCATGGTGATGACTGTGCTGCCGCCAGGCGGTACCGCGCGCACGCCGCCGCCGCAGAGGCCAGCCGGCGTCATGAAGGCGGCCCACAGTGCGAAATAGTCCGTGCGGGAACCGGTTTGGGGGTCGATCACCGACTCCACATTCGGCCGTACGATCTCCTGCACGAGGCAGCCGGTCTGCGTGCTCTCCGCCAGCGCCTCCCGCCAGGTGCCGGGGTCCACTTCACGTCCGATGAGCACACCCTCGCCGCCGAACAGCCCAGTTGGCTTGAACACCAGGCTTTCCCGGCGTTGCATGCATTCGGAGATGAACCGCTCATCGGATTCGGCGCCGCGTCTGCCGAGCATGCGGCTCCACGGCAGCACCCGCTCGATGACCGCACGCTCCTGCGTGTCGAAAACCGATGCGTCCTCGGCGAACTCGGACAGCATCGCGAGCGTGCCTTTGTTCCCGAACACATTGGTCGGCGTCCACACCACGACGGTGCCGTCTTCATGGGCACGAAAGACCGGCTCCATGAGTGCCTCGCCGTCGGGATGGGCGAGCATCTCTTCGAGCCCGTAGTAGCGCAGGATGACGTCGATCGCGGTGCCGTGCAGGTAGGGCTTGCCTGCACGGAACGTCAGCTCTCTGATCTCGCCGACGCGGGTTTCGACGCCCTGCTCGGCCAGCAGCTCGCCGATCGCGCGGCGTTGGTGGCCGTAGGTGGCCATGCCGCCGGGTCCTTCCAACACCGCGACCACCGGCTCGGCGGCACCAATTGTCTTGCCCGCATTGCGAAGTGCCGCGGCCAGCTCCCTCGAGGTGTCCAGGTAGCCGAGGCCGTGCTCGGCGGCGAACTCGGCAACCGCGGGGATCTGCAGGTAGGCCTTCGGCAGCGGGCCGACCATGTCCACGCCGCCGAGCGCGCTGCCGATGTTGAACTCGAGAAGCTTGAAAGACGAACCGTCGTAATAGATGTCGGCCCGGCCGTACAGCGGCGGAGCGCCGTCGCCGAGCAGCCTGCGCATCCACGCACCGCGCCGGTCGTCGATGCCGAGGTCCGCGCGGAACCGGTCGAAGTCCCCGTCGAAGCAGCGTTGCGGCAGCGAGGTGACCAGATCGAAGATGGTGGCGAGATCCTGCCCGAAGGCCCGGAACTCGGCCTCGTCGACCATGACAGGGCGGGGCAGCAGCCTCGGCCAGGCCGCCCGCATGGTCTCGGAAACGGAGAGCCGGGCCAGCGCGCCACGCAGCCTGCTGTCCGGGGTCGCGCATTCAGCGAGGTAGGCCTGCGTGACCTGGTTCGCGCGTGCCGACATGATTGCCTCCAAGATGTGAAAAGTCAGACGGACACCGGTGTTTGGGCACCGGCATGCGCGGGGCGGCGGGCCAGGATCACCCGGTACTGCATGAGGATCACGACGCCGAAGAGCAGGTAGATCCCGGCCATCCCGTGGGTGCTCAGCACCGCGCTCAGGCTGACCAGCAGCGAGTTGAGCACCTGACCGAACCGGATGTGCAGGTAGTAGGCGGCCATGTAGCGGGGCCGGCCCTGCTCGGGCGCAAGATCCGCCAGCAGCGACTGCTGCATCGGCGCGTTCATCAGTTCGCCGATGGTCAGCACCACCACCGCTGCCAGCAGCACCCATGCGGTGTTGGTGATCGCCAACACCGCGAAGCCGCCTACGTACAGCGGGATGCCGACATAGAGCCTGACCCGGTCTGAGAGCCGTCGCAGCAGCGTGTTGACCTGAAGCGCGAGCAGCACGACCAGGACGGTGTTGACCGCCTTGAGCACGCCGAGCATCTGCACGCCGTGCACGTCGCCGAACGGGAAGACATGCTGGACGCCGAAGTCGTTCGACAGCCGGATCCCGATCGCGGTGCTCAGCTGCCCTTCGAGGGTCAGCACCAGCGTGGCGACAATGATCAGCCGGCGGAACGTCGAATCGGCCAGCACGACCCGGTATCCCTCGGTGAACTGAGCCAACCCGCGAAGCTTGGTGGGTGGGGTTGCCTGCGCTGATTCCGGCTTCGTCTCGGCCACCAGCAGCACGGTGACGAGCAGGGCGAAGCCCATGCCGATGGCACCGCCCAGGATCACCGCGCCGAAGTGCGCGCCGTAGAGGAAGCCGCCCAGCAGTGCGCCGCTGCCCAGCGCGACGTTGATCACCCAGTAGTTGACCGTGTAGACGTACTTGCGGTCTGCGGGCGGGGTGGCGTCGATGATGGTCGAGTCGTTGGCCGGAAGTGCCATGTTGGTGCCGAACTTGACGATGGCGTAGCTGAAGTAGACCGCCAGCGGGCCCCAGTCGGCGAAGTAGGCCACGGTCATCAGCACCAGGAAGGCGGTGCCGATGAGGTCACCGGCGATGAGGACCGGCCGACGCCCCCACTTCTCCGACAGATGACCGCCGACCAGCATGCCGAAGACCGCGAACACGGCGAATATCAGGATCAGGGCGCCTGTGGTCGCGATGCCTACGTGGGCCGCGAGGTAAATCGCGATGAAGGTGAGGATCATCGCGTCAATGAGCTTGTGCACGAACGCCAGTCCGATCCTGACCCGGACGTTGCGGTGCAGCGCCATGAACTTCTTCATCGGGCCCCGACCTTTCCGGCTGACGCATAGGCCGCCAGTTCGGCCTTGATCTGTTCGTGCATCCAGTCCGCGCGAGCCAGGGCTTCGGCCGATTCCCAGATCGCGATTGCGGGGATCCCGAAGGCGTCGGCCTCTGCGTTGCTCATGTGTGTAGGCATGAGGGAAATTCTTGTGATCGAGCAGGGGTTCCGTAATCGCCGGGAAGCCAGACTCCGGGTGCCAATGGGCAAGGCTTTCCTATCCGCTGGGTAAGGCATGGTTGGTTCCCATTGCGCGCGTGGATGTTTCGTCATCGGCCGTCACCTCGACCTTGATCAGTTCGCGCACCCGCTCCACGCGAGCCTGGGCCTGTGCGGCGTTCTCGGAGGCGGTGAGGATGACGAAGCCGTGCCGGGTTTTAGAGCTCACTGTCTCTGGCAGCACGTCCCCGACCGAGAACGGGAAGCTCAGCGTGTGAACGAAATCCAGCGCCCGTGCCTCGTCGAGGCCCGTCACCGACTGCAACACCCCGCTGTCGAAGCTGAAGTACGCGATGTGGCCGATGGACTCCGACGGGCCGGGCGCAGGCGGCCGCCCGGCGAGGGCGCCGAACATTGCCTGCTTGATGTCGAAACCCTGAGCGATCTGGATGATGTCGGGGATCTTGTCCCCGCCGAGCCGGGCCTGCGACTCGACGATCCGCGGGCCGTCGGCGGTCAGGATGATCTCGGTGTGCGCCGGGCCGCACTGGTATCCGACGGCGTCGAGCAGCTCCACTGCCAGCGCGGCCACCCGGCTGGTCTCCACCATTGCCGGCGCGCCGAACAGGTGCCCCTTCTCCACGAAGTGCGGCAGCGGGCCGAGCAGCTTGCGGGTCACCCCGATCACGTGGTGCTCGCCGCGCACAGTCATCGTCTCCACGCTGAACTCCGGGCCGCGCAGGTATTCCTCGACGAGCACCGGCCCGTCGTAGGAGTAGGCGGCCAGCTCCTCGCCCCAGGCGGGCAGATCGGCCGGGTCGGTGAGCAGGTAGATCCCCCTGCTGGCGGACAACGTGGTCGGCTTGACGACGACCGGCAGCGTGAAGTCCGACAACAGCGCCGCGACGTCCGACCAGTGCTCGGCGATGGCGAACCTGACAGCGGAGATGCCCTTGTCGCGCAACAGGGTTCGCATGGCGAGCTTGTCGTTGAGCAAAGCGACCGACTGCGGTGAGTTGACCGCCTTACCCAGTTCGTCGGCCACCTCGTACGCCAGCATCATCGATTCCTCGCTACCGACATGCCACACGTGGTCGGCATCGGTTTCCCGCACGGCCGCCCGGATCGCGTCGGCGTAGGCGGCGTGATCGGTGAAATCCACCAACCGGAAGCCGTCGGCTTGAGCCTCGACGTCCTTCAGGTACTGGGCGGCCTGCGCGCCGAACAACCGCTGCGCCTCGGCCGGGTCCCAGATCGCGTGGATCCGGAAACCCTCGGCCTGCGCCTTGCGTAGGTATGCCTGGTAGGGCATCACCATCACGAGGTTCGTCATGTCGTCTCTCCTGCTTCCCGGTGGGTGTGCACCGCGATTTGTTGGGCCGCGGCCTCGGCTATCCGGCCGGCCAGGTATGGGTCGTCGGCGGTGGCAAGGACGTGGCCGATCCGGTCCTCGTTCACTCGCAAGGGGTTGACGCGCGCGCCCGGTTCGACGGACACCACGGCCTCACAGACTCCTGGCACCGCAGCGGCGATCTCCAGACCGGTGACGCTGTCCACGACGCCTTCGGGCGCGGTGACGTACCGAATCGCCGCGCCGCGAACAGGATTCGTCTCGATGGCGCTGACGGACTCGCCAAGGTACTGGCGGATCAGCATCGCCATGGTGGACAGCCCGAAGCTGCGGTCCATCAGCTCGGTGATCTGGTCACCGGCAGGCCGTGGGTTGATCTCGATCAGCTTGGGACCCGTTGCGGTGTACTTGATTTCGACGTGCGCGATGCCGAGGTCGAAGCCAACTGCCATGGTCGCGGCCACCGCGGCCCGTTCCAGTTCGTCTCGGATCGGAGCCGGCAACGATGTCGGGAAACTGTGTCCGAGCTCGATGAACCGGTTGCCGCCCCCGACCAGCTTGTCGGTCACCCCGAGCACGCGAACGGATCCCGCCTCGGCAAGCACCTCCACGCTGACCTCGAAGCCGACCAGGCACTCCTCGACGAGCACCTCGGGAGTCCGGGCCTGACCGCGACGGTTGGTGGGTTCCGAGCGCACCGTCGAGAAGGTGTCGATCACCTCGGGCACGGTCGTGCACCGGACGACATTGGCCCCGCTGGTCTCGTCGACCGGCTTCACCACGACCGGTAGCCCGATTTCCTCGGCGGCCTGCGCGGCCTGCTCGGCCGTCGTCACGGCGCGGAATGCCGGGATGGGTACGGCGCGTTCGGCCCAGCGCCGGCGCTGCTCGGCCTTGTTGCGTGCGATCCGGATGGCGTCCGGATCGGGGCCGGGCAGGCCGAGTTGGCGTGCCACCTCGGCGGTCTGAACCACCTCGTACTCGGCGACCGAGAGCAACGCGTCGAGCGGTCGAGTCGCATCGACCTCTTTCACCGCGGCCAGCAGCGGCGCCAGCTCGTGGGTCGCGCAGTAGACGACCTCGTCGATGCAGGTGCTCAATACCTCCGTGCCGCCCGGCGTCGCGTGGTAGCGATCCAGCCCGCAGCTGAAGAAGGTGACGTGCAAGCCCAGCTTGCGCGCCGCTCGTAACGCGTCGAATCCGGATCCGGAGCGGTTCGATTCCACAAACCCGATGTGTTTCATGTGCACAGGTCCCCTCAGTCGTAGTTCAGGTCGCCGGAGCGAGCCCGTTTGAGCTCGAAGAAATGCGGATTGGCGGCCAGGGTCCTGGCGCTGTCGAAGATGCGCGCCGCTTCTTCGCCCCGCGGGATGGCGGTCAGCACCGGCCCGAAGAAGCCGACGCCGTCGATGTGGATGGCCGGGGTGCCGAGATCCGCGCCGACGGGTTCCAGCGCCGCGGCGTGGCTCTTGCGCAGCGCCTCGTCGTACTCGGCCGCGTGCGCCGCGTCAGCAAGATCGAGCGGCAGGCCCACCTCGGCGAGGGCCTGCTCGATCACTTCCGGGTAATTCTTGTTGCGCCCCTTGTGGATTCGGGTGCCAAGCGCGGTGTAGAGGTCGCGCAGCACGTCGTCCCCGTGGTGCTGGGCGGCGGCAACGCAGACGCGGGCGGGCCCCCACGCACGGTCGCAGAAGTCTCGATACCACTCGGAGATCTCGCGGTCCTCGTTGAGCACGGACACGCTCATCACCCGGAACCGCAGATCGATGTTCCGCCTGGGTTCCACCTCGAGGATCCACCGGGAGGCGATCCAGGCGAACGGGCAGGCGGGGTCGAAGTAGAAGTCGACTTTCGCGGTTGTAGACGTGGTCATTCAGGTCTCGCTCTCGGTGTCGACGAGCCGCATCCAGCCGAAGTCGTCTGGAGTGTGGCCGTATTGGAGGTCGATCAATGCATCCAGCAGGCGCGACGTGACCGGGCCTGCGGTGCCGTCACCGACCTGCCACTCCCGCTGCGCGGAGACGACCTGCCCGACCGGTGCGATGGCCCGGGCGGTGCCGGACGCGAACGTCTCGGTGATGCGCCCGTCTCGGCAGCCCTGCTCCCACTCGTCGAGCGTGAGGGGCTCCTCGGCGACCGGGTAGCCCAGCTTGCTCGCCAATCGCAGGATCGAGTCCCTGGTGATGCCGGCCAGCAGGGTTCCACTCAGTGGCGGTGTGCGCAGTCGGGTTCCCTGGGCGGTCGACTCCACGAAGAACAAATTGGAACCGCCGGCCTCCTCGATGTAGGAGCGTTCCCGCGCGTCCAGCCACACGACCTGGTCGCAGTCGTTGGCCGCGGCCTGTCGCTGGGCGATGTAGGAGCCGCCGTAGTTGCCGCCACACTTGACGCCGCCGGTGCCGCCCGGCGCCGCGCGGATGTACTCGGTGGCTGCCCACAACCGCATGGGCTTCGGGTCGACGGAGGATGTGGGCCGCGCCGGGGTGCCGATCACTGTGAACAGGTATTCGGCCGCGGGACGTATGCCAAGGCCCGTCTCCGTCGCAATCATGAACGGCCGCAAATAGAAAGCGTGTCCCCTGACGCGCGGCACCCAGTCGGCGTCTGCCCGCAGCAGCACCTCGAGCGCCGCAACGAAGTCTGCCTCGGGCAGCGTGGGCATGGCCATCCGGCGCGCCGAGCTGTTGAACCTCCGCGCATGGTCGGCGGGCCGGAAGAGGGCCCTCTGACCGTTCGGGCGCCAAAACGCCTTCAAACCCTCGAAAATCGTTTGACCGTAATGCAGTGCCATGGTCGCCGGGTGAAGCGGCAACGCGGCGAGCGGCCCGACGCTTGCGTCGTGCCAGCCTTGCTCGGCACTCCACCGCACGGTCACCATGTGATCGGAGAAGGTGTCGCCGAACCCGGGCCGCGCGAGCAGTTCCGCCCGCCGTTCGGCGGGGACCGTCTCTGCACGCTTCCGGGTGAACTCCAGCGCGGCAACGTCATTCATGCGGACTCTCCTTGTCGAACTTTGCCGAAACGCTCGAGCGCACGGTCGACCAGCGGACCGGACATCCCGGTGTAGGCGGACGGATCCAACAACTCGTGCATGTCGGGAGCGGTCACTCCGGCGTCCTCGAGCGCGATGGCGACAACGTCGGCGAGGTCGGTACCGTCGCGCTCGGCCGTCGAAGTCGCTTCGGCCAGTAGGCGTTTGGCGTTGGTCCTGCCGAGCAGCGGCGCCAGAACGACGTTGACGCGCTCGGAGACGATGGCCCCGCGGGTCAGCCGCAAGTTCGCTGCCATCGCCGCGGGCGAGACCCGTAGCGTCGCCGCGAGGCGAGCGGCGTTGGCGGCGGCACCGGCAGCGATGCGAAGGCACTCTCGCAACGGTTGCCACTCGGCATGCCAACCGCCCGAGGACCTTTCGTCCTCCACGGCCATGGAGCCGAACAGCACGAGGGCGATCGGTGGGAGTTGCCGTGCGGCGGTCGCAATGAGCGTCGAGAACACCGGATTGTGCTTCTGCGGCATGGCCGACGACGCACCCCGGCCCGGCGCATGCTCCTCGGCGACCTCTCCGATCTCGGTGCGCGTGAGCACGAGGACGTCGGCGGCCAGCTTTCCGAGCACACCCGTGGTGACCATCAGGCTCGCGGCGACGTCGGCGAGTGGAGTGCGTACTCCGTGCCAGGGCAGGGCCTGCTCAGCCAGACCGAGGCGACGGGCCACCAACTCCGGCAAGCGCATCGTCGCTTCACTCGCCCAGGTGGTGTCCAGCGCGTACTGGTGGTACGCGGCAAGTGTTCCCGCGGCGCCGCCCAGCGATACCGGCAGCGCGGCGCGCGTGCGGCGCACCCGCTCCACGGCGTCGAGCACCCCATGCAGCCAGGTGGCCGCCTTCAACCCGAAGGTGATCGGCACGGCGTGCTGGGTCAGGGTGCGACCCGCCATCGGGGTGTCGCGGTGCCGATCGGCATGTGCGGCAAGGCTTTCCGCGCATGCCATCAGGTCGTTTTCGATGCGGTCCAGCGTGGCCGCGCACAGCAGCATCAGCGCCGTGTCAAGGATGTCCTGGCTGGTGCTGCCGCGGTGCACGTACTCGGCGGCGGACGCGTCGACGGCGGAGACCGCGGCGGTGAGCTGCGCGACGAACGACACGACGGGGTTGGCCGTCTCGCGCACTCCCGCAGCCACCACCGCGAGCTCGATGGAAGCGGGCACGGCGGCGTCCCTGATGGCCTTCGCCGCGCCAGGCGGAATCACACCCAGCTCGGCCTGCGCCTCGGCCAGGGCGACTTCCGTCGCAAGCATGGCTGTCAGCAACGCGTTGTCGTCGACGAGGTCAGCCGCTCCCGTCGCCGCCCACGCGGGCGCCAGAATTCCGTAGTCCGTCATGCTGTTCTCTCTGTCAGGTAGTCGGCGTGGTCCGCCGCAGTGCGCAAACAGGTCCTGGCGATGGCGTCCGCATCACCGAGAATCACCGAGTTGACGCCGGGACGGATGCCCGCCGCGGTCACCCAGTGCACCGACTCGGTTGGCACGCCGAATGCGAGACGCCGGGGGTGCGGGCGATCTTGCGCGTCGAGCAGCCGGTACGGCCGCCGAGTCACCGCGACACCGCCCGCGACGTAGTGACCACCGCCGCGGATCGGGATGCGGTACGGCTGGCACTCGCCCCGGTCCAACAGCGTGCGCAACAGCGGGTCGGTCGTGCGGTGCACGTCGGTTTCCGGAAGGCGCGCCTCGATCAGCGTGGTGGCCTGCACGACGAGATCCGGACAAGCTCCGGAGTGCGCGACGAAGCGTCCGTCCGTGCACTCGACGCGTACATCCGGGCCGAGCACCTCGAGCACTCCGGCATCCATGAGGGCGGCGAACTGTTCGATGCGTTCGGCGGGGGGCCCGATCGACAGGTGGGCGTTCAACGGCATGTACCAACGCTGCAGTTCGTCCCGGTAGGAGTCGCCCGACAGGCCGCCGTGGTCCACGAGCAGCCGGATCTCGTTGCGCAGGTCGCGCAGGACATCCAGCGCCGCCTTGCGCGGACCGGTCACGTTCCCCTTGCCGGCCTCGGTGACCTCGAGGTCCAGATACGACCGCAGCCACGTGCGGAACCGTTGAGTCGACACAAGGTCGTCGTCGGTGAACGGCGCCGCGATCTCGCGCCAGTCCCAGCCCTGGTCGGGATCGATGTCGAACTTGGCGAGCACAGTGCGTTGCGCGTCGCTCTCCTCGACAGCCAGTGGATCACCGAAGATCGGCACCGCCGCGGGCTCCGCCGTGGCGAACATGGCGGTGAATTCGTCTGCGTCGCAGACGCATCGACGCTCCTGCACCAGGGTCGCGTAGTACACCGTGCGGACTTCCTGATCGATCATCGGCCAGATGTCCCGACGGAAGTCTGCGGGCGCTCCCGCGTCGGCGCGGGTCCGCAGCCGTTCGATCACCTCCGGTGTCACGTAGCGGGGCTGATGCCGGCCTGCCGAGCCCTTCTGGTTCTTGCCGCGGGCGTGGTAGGGCACTCCGCGCCGAGACCCTGCGATCAGCTTGGGTTCCCGCCCCGACGGAAGGTAGCGCAGAGCCCCGTCGGGCTTGCGCACGAACGTGCCGCCACGACCGAGGGTGAACAGCGCCATGTAGTCGAAGAAGTTCAGGCCCAGACCGCGCAAGATCACCGATTCGCCCGGTGCGATGGCGTCCAGCGACACATCGGCCGGGTTGCTCGGCGCGACGTACCGCAGGCCGTGTCGGTCCGCGAACCGACTCAGGGCCGACTCCGACTCCCCGAGGCGATGGGGCATGTGACCGAGTGCGAGCACCACGGCCTGCAAGTCGCCGAGGATCTCCCCGTTGCCTAATACGACTTCCTGCAAGCCATTTGGGGTGTCACGAACGTCGACGGCGGTCGCCGGGTGCGACTCGAAACTGACAACCGGGGGTGCCGTCCAGATCATGCGATCGCGCGCCCACTGCAGATAGCTCCCATAGAACGCACGCGACGGATAATCGTCGGGCCCGAGTGCGGCGGCTTCGACACGATCGGCGTCCGGCACATTCGGGCTGCCGACCAAGGCGATGGAGCGTGCCCACTCGTAGAGGCTCGGCCCGGTCACCACCGGCCCGGCGCAGTCGACGGTGTCGTCGACGAAAACTGTCACCTGACAGGCGACCGTGTTCATCAACAGCACCCGGTCCTGCGTGCTGCGCCATACCTGGCCGCCGTCGGCCACGTGCGGGTCGATGAGGTGGATGACGAGCTCGCGCCCTTGCGGCAGAAGCGATTCGGCGCTCGCGCAGAGGCGTTCGGCGACGGACAATCCGCGTGGGCCGAGTCCGACGATCGCGAGCTGCAACTTCTCAGTGGACACCACGGGCCCCGATCTACGCGCTGCTCATCTGGCGGCCGAGTCCGGCCGCCAGCGGAGCGAGCCGGCCCATCAGATCCGCGAACTGTTGTGGGCGGATCGCCTGCGCGCCGTCACACAACGCCTGCTCGGGCTGGACGTGGACATCGATCAGTAGCGCGTCCGCGCCGACCGCGACCGCGGCCAGCGACAGCGGTTCCACCAGTTCTGGCCGGCCACCGGAATGGCTGGGATCGACAATGACCGGCAGGTGGGTGCGCTGCTTCCACAGCGCGACCGCGGTCAGGTCGAGTGTGAAGCGCGCCGACGGCTCGAACGTGCGGATACCCCGCTCGCACAGCACCACCTGGTCGTTGCCCTCGAGCAGCAGATACTCTGCGGCAGCGAGGGTTTCGTCCACGGTGCAGCCGAAGCCACGCTTGAGCACGACCGGTAGGCCGCTCTGGCCGGCCGCGGTCAGCAGTGCGAAGTTCTGCATGTTCCTGGCGCCGATCTGCAGCGCGTCGACCACCGTGGCCAGCCGCTTGACATGCTCCGGGTCGACGACCTCGGTGACGACGGGCAGACCGGTCCGCTCCCTGGCCTCGGCCAGCAGTTCAAGGCCGTCCCACTGCAGGCCTTGGAAGGAGTGCGGCGAGGTCCGCGGTTTGAAAACGCCGCCCCGCAGTCCGACTGCGCCGTGTTCGGCGACGACGGCCGCGGTGGTCAGCGTCTGTTCCGGCGATTCGACCGCGCACGGTCCTGCGATCACCGCGACGGAACCGTCCCCAATCGTGGTGGGGCCGAAGTTGACCTGCGTTCCGCTGGGACGTAATTCCTTGCGCCCCAACCAGACTTCGGTGTTTCTCAGCACCTTGTGGGTCGGCGCAGGAAGCTCCGGCCCAGCGTTGTCGATGAGGTCCGCATCGGAGACCGGAAGCACGAGAGTGTCGCCCAGCCGGTACATCTCGGTGGGTGCGCCCGCGGATTCCAGGTGCGTTAGCCATCCCTCGACGCCGGCGCGGCTAACGGTCTCGTCGAAGACGAGCAGAGTGTCTGAATTGGTCACGATGGTTTCCGATCGGATTAGGCGAGCGCAGCGCTCGTTGCGAGGTTTTTGCCTGGGCTTTCACCGAGGTAGCTGACGAGGTCCTGGTACTTGTCGCGCAGGTAGCGCTTGAGCGACTTACCAGTGACGCCGAGTGGGAAGTCTTCGTCGCCGTTCGCGACCTCGACCACGGCAAGTTCGGGTTTTCCGTTGGCGCGCAACGCTTTATTGGCCGCCGACAGCACCTTCGCCGGGTCGATGTCCTCGCCGGTCACCACGGCGACGGCCACCTTTTCGTCTCGGTACCCACCGGCGATGACCGTGCAGTCCTTGACGCCGTCGACCTCGTTGAGGACCAGTTCCTCGATCTGCACCGAGTAGCCGGGGCCCTGGGCGGTGTGCACCACGTCGACCGCGCGGTCGACCTGGTAGAAGTAGCCGTCCTCATCGCGGTAGGCGATGTCGCCGGTCAGCCAGTAGCCGGCGAGAATGCTCCGGTAGTAGGTGTCCTGGTTGCCCCAGTACCCCACGGTCATCGAGGGTGGTTTCGCGCCGAGGAAGCCGTACTCGTACGGCTCTGCGAGCGTGCCGTTCTCGCGCAGGATGGCGACCTCTGCGAAGCCGACCGAGCGGCCGACGCAGCGGTCGTTGCGCTCGGTCGCCAGCGTGCGTGGCTTCATCAGCACGCCCCAGCCCAGTTCGGTCGTGCCAAGGCGGTCGAGGAACGCAGCGGGGGGCAGATGTGCCGAGCGACGTGCCAACACGTTCTTCAGGTGCCGCTCGTGCACCGCGTCGCCCATCGAGACCCAGATGTTCACCGAGTCGAGGGCGCCAGGTGGAGTCTCCAGCGCGGCGAGCTCGGGGTAGGCGTGGCCGAATGCCATCACCATCGTCGGTTTGTGCTGCGGGATGGCCGCGGCCAGCTCCTCGCCGCTGACGTCCCGCCAGGCCAGCAGAGGCTGTCCGGTCAGCACCGCATAGGAGGTGAAGGAGATGGTGCCCTGATGTGACTGCGGAAGTGCAGTCATGATCAGGGCGTTGGGCTCCTCCTTGTAGTCGACGGCACGGAACTTGGGGCCTTCGAGAATCGTGCGGTGCGTGTGAATGACCGGCTTGGGCAGGCCCGTCGTGCCCGACGAGTGCATCATCCCCACCGGGTCGTCGGGGCTGTGCCGAAACCGTGCCTCGTCGCTCAGCGTGGCCGAAGCCGGGCTCGGCATCTCCTCCATGGTCTTGATCCACTGCAGCGACAGCTTGTCGAGATCGGGCGCCATCCGGTCCAACCGCTCCTGGTCGGTGTACAGGCCGATCGCGCCGGTGCGTTCGCACAACGCGACCGCGCTCTCGCGCGGCGAGCGCCAGTTGATGAGCACGGCGATGGCGCCGATCTGGGCGATGGCCGAGTAGTGCACGAAGTACGCGATGGAGTCGGGAAGGAAGATCGCGACACGGTCCTTCGGTCGCACACCTTGCGCCGAGTACCACACCGACCAGCTTTGGATCAGGTGGTCGAGGTCGCGCAGGCTGAACTCCGTCCGCGTCTCGCCGTCGGTGTAGGGCACCGGCGTCAGCGAATGGATGAACGGCTCGTCCGGATACGGGTTGATGGCCAGCATCGAGGGAAGCAGGTTTCCGCCGCCGATGCTGGAATCCGCGGCCACCTTGGCCCGCAGCTCCGGGGTGAGGACTGTGTTGTGCGTCGTCATGAGTGGAATAGTCGTGGTGAAGTCGTGTCTGCGTAATCGCCGGGAAGCCACATTCCACGTGTCGATGGGGAAGGTTTTCCTACCCGCCGGGTAAGCAATGCCGTCGACGCGAGCAGAGTCGCTGGTCAGCTAGTTCTGCCGGACCAACGCGAAATCCCTTAATTCGTGGGTGTTTTGGGGGTGTTCGCGTCTGCTCGCGGAGGTCGGCCGAGCGCGACCGGTGGCAGATACTCACCGACGAGCGTGCGGTGCCACCATGCGTGATCCTGTCGTAGCTCGTGCCACGTGGTGAACCGGTATTGATACAACTGCGCACGCACATACTGCGGTGGCGATTCGGGGAACGGATTGTGCCGAAGCAGCCGCAGCGTCGGCCCATCGTTGCGCAGCAGCCGAATCACGAACGGGCCCAGCCAATCCCGCGCATAAGCCGGGGTCAGCGCGGCGAACCACATCAGCCAGTCCAGGCGCAGATGATAGGGCGCCCACTGGCGTGGCAGCTGGTGCGGGTCACCGGGTTTGCCTTTGAACCCGTATTCCTTCCACATGGTGTGCTCGGTGATCTCCGACTCCTCGGTGCCTTCGATCACCACCTCGAGCCGTTCGCGACCGATGCTGCCGAAGGCGCCGTAGGTGTTCATGAAGTGATAGGGGTTGAACGCCGCGTTCATTCGCTGATGGCTCGAGATCATGTTGCGCACCGGCCAGTAGCTCAGCACGACGCTCACGACGGTGAACACGATCACCAAGGCGGCAAACCAGAGCGGCGGGTCGTGCAGCGCGGGTGGATCGGGGACCGGCAGCACCGTCGCGAACGACGAATGATCGATCGCGCAGAACGCCAGAAGGATCGTCACCCAGTTCAGCCACGCGAAATTGCCCGACAGCACCAGCCACAGCTGAGTGACGATCACGATCACGGCGGCGACACTCGCCACAGGCTGCGGGGCGAACAGCGCGAAGGGCACGATCAGCTGCGCGAAGTGGTTGCCTGCCACCTCCACCCGGTGCAGCGGCTTGGGCAGGTGATGGAAGAACCAGCTCAGCGGCCCCGGCATCGGTTGGGTTTCGTGGTGGTAGTACAGGCAGGTCAGATCGCGCCAGCACGGGTCGCCGCGCAGCTTGATCAGTCCCGCGCCGAACTCCACGCGGAACAGCAGCCAGATCGCCAGCAGGATCGTGGGCAGCGGTGGCGCGGTCTCGTCGTTGCCGAGGAAGACCGCGATCAGGCCGGCTTCCAAAAGCAAAGACTCCCAACCGAATCCGTACCAGCGCTGACCGACGTTGACGATCGACAGATACAGCACCCAGAGCACCAGCCACATCGCCATCGACGTCCACAGCGGAACCACATCGACGAGGCCGACGACGATGGCCGCCGACAACGCCGCGCCGAACCAACTGATCGCGGCGAAGAAGCGGTCGGAGTAGTGCAGGTGGAAGATGCTCGGCATGGCCCGGAACGACACCCGCGCCACAAACGCCGGCACCGGAAGCATCCCCTGTTCACCGATCAGCGCCCGGAATTGTCGCGCAGCGGCGACGAAGGCGATCAAGTAGATCGCCGCAACGCCGCGCTGCAGGATCTCTCTAGCCAGCCAATACTCGGGCGCTACGAACCATTCCGCGTGCATTTCGGATACTCCTGGATCTGTTGTACCCGCAGGCGGGCGTCCAGAAGCGGAAACAAAACCAATGGCCCTGTGTCGGTATGCGCCGATACGGTCGGGGCATGACACCCGCGATCGAGGCCATCGACCTGGTCAAGAGTTTCGGCGAGAACACCGCGGTTGACGGGGTCAGCTTCGCGGTTGCGCCCGGCACGGTGCTCGGCCTGCTCGGCCCCAACGGCGCAGGCAAGACCACGACGGTGCGGATGATGACGACGCTGACGCAGCCCACCAGCGGCACGGCACGCGTCGCCGGGTACGACGTGGTGCGCGAGCCGGACAAGGTGCGGCGCAGCATGGGCCTGACGGGTCAGGTCGCCACCGTCGACGAACTGCTCACCGGCCGCGAGAACATCCGGATGATCGGCGGGCTCTACGGCATTCGGCGCAAGGAGCTGACGCGGCTGGGAGACCAACTGCTGGAACAGTTTTCGATCGCCGATGCCGCCGATCGCGTCGTCAAGTCGTACTCAGGCGGGATGCGCCGCCGACTCGACCTCGCCGTCAGTCTGCTGGCGTCGCCGCCGGTGTTGTTCCTCGACGAGCCAACCACCGGGCTGGATCCCCGCAGCCGCAGCGACCTGTGGGAGGTGCTGCGCGGCCTGGTCAAGGGTGGGACGACGCTGTTGCTGACCACGCAATACCTGGAGGAAGCCGATCAGCTGGCCGACAACATCGTGGTGATCGACAAGGGCCGCATCATCGCCGAGGGCTCGCCGCTGCAGCTCAAGGATCAGGCGGGCACCGCCAGCCTGGTCGTCACGGTGTCCAACGCCGACGACCTGCCCGCGGCGCAGGCGCTGCTGGGGAAGACGGGCGCCGAGGTGTTCGTCGACGCGGGCGCGCGGCAGCTCACCGCGGCCGCCGACGGCCTGGCCGACATGGTGCGAGTCGCGGGCTGGCTGCGCGACAGCGACATCGACGTCGACGACATCGGGCTCTCGCGGCCCAGTCTCGACGACGTGTTCCTGTCACTCACCGGGCACCGCACCGAAGAGGAAGAGGTAGACGCATGACCACCACGGCGACGCCGACGCAGATCCAGCTGGAGCCGGCACGCACTCATTCAACCAACATCGTGCAGCAGTCGTGGATCATGGTGAAGCGCAACATGATCCACACCAAGCGGATGCCCGAGATGCTCAGCGACGTGACGGTGCAGCCGATCATGTTCGTGCTGTTGTTCGCGTTCGTCTTCGGCGCGTCGATCGCGACGGGCGGCAGCGCGTCCTACCGGGAGTTCCTGCTGCCCGGAATCCAGGCGCAGACCATCGTCTTCACCGCGTTCGTCGTGGCGTCGGGGATCACGGCAGATGTCGAGAAGGGCATCATCGATCGGTTCCGGTCACTGCCGATCGCAAGGTCGTCGGTGTTGATCGGGCGCAGTGTTGCCAGCCTGATGCACTCGTCGATCGGTGTGGTGGTGATGGCTGTGACCGGGTTGGCCATCGGGTGGCGGATTCGCGGTAGCGTCGCCGAGGCTGCGCTGGCGTTCCTGCTGATTCTGGTGTTCGGCTTTTCCATGATCTGGTTCGGCATTCTGATCGGTTCGGTGATGCGGTCGGTCGAGGCCGTCAACGGCGTGATGTTCACGGTGCTGTTCCCGATCACCTTTCTGGCCAACACGTTTGCGCCGACAGAGCCGATGCAGCACTGGTTGCGGGTGATCGCGGAGTGGAATCCGGTTTCCTCGCTGGCTCAGGCCATGCGGGAGCTGTGGGGCAACGGCGGGCCGGCACCTGCCAGCGCTCAGCTGCCGCTGCACCATCCGATCCTGGCGACCGTTCTGTGGTCGGTGGCGTTGACGGCGGTGTTCGCGCCGTTCGCGTTGCGGGCGTATGCGCGTCGTACGGGAGGCTAGGTGCGTTGCGCTTGGCCGGTTATCGGTCGGTGCGCAGCCTTCGCACAGCACGAATCATCAAGGCGCAGAGCCCTAATAGGACCAGGCCAAAAAAGACAATGAAGAAAATGGACATGTGTACTGATCGCGCGGTGTAGGCGGCGCCATCGTTCACGTGAACGGCTAGCGACGATCCGGGCGCGAGCATTCGGTCGGCCCCATCGATGATGCCGGACTGAGATTGTCCGCCGACATTCCAGGTACCCGTGCACGTAACGATGTGGCGAGGTGTGCTTGATCGGTCGCAGTGATCAATAGTGGCTGTCGTGGCAGTACCGAGCCGGTACTCATAGATCGGGTGCCAGTCGTCGCGCAGTTGGTAAAGCCCGACGCCGACGATCAACAACATCATCAGCAACATGACATTGCGCACCCCGAAGAAGGTTCTTCGGTTTTCCGGCTGGTCCCCGGTGCCCTCGTCCACCGGCAAATATTCGCACAACGGCGCCTGAAGAGCCGGCCATTGCCGACCGCCGCGCAGTTACGCATTCCGCTATTTATGTAATGATTGCACGATGGCGGGCGGAAAACCGAAGGTCGCAGTCATCGGGGCAGGCCCCGGCGGCATTGCGATGGCGATCCAGCTCGCCGCAGGCGGCTACGACTTCACCATCTTCGACCGCAACCACGGCTTCGGCGGCACCTGGCGCAACAACACCTATCCTGGCGCGGCTTGCGACGTCCCGTCACACTTCTACTCCTACTCGTTCGCGCTCAACCCACGCTGGAGCAAGACCTTCGCCAACCAACCGGAGATCCTCGCCTACCTCGAGAAGGTCGCCACCGACAATGAGCTCGCCAACCACCTCCGAACCGGCAGCCGCGTCACGACCCTGAGGTGGTCCCACGCCGACCGGCGCTGGACGCTGGAGACCGACGACGGCGCCGTGCATCGGTTCGACGCCGTCGTCACCGCGGTCGGCATGCTGGACCAGCCCAACATTCCGGATATCCCCGGCGCCAACCATTTTCGCGGACGCGCGTTCCATTCATCGCAGTGGGACCACTCGAAAACTACGGCGGGGGAGCGGGTCGCGTCGATCGGCACCGGCGCCAGCGCCATCCAGTATGTTCCCGAGATCGCCCCGCACACTGCACATCTCACCGTGTTCCAGCGGACACCGATCTGGGTGAGTCCGCGCTACGACGAACCCTTCACCCCAGAGCAACACGAACTCTTCGAGCGCGATCCCGAAGAGGCGCTGAAGGTGCGCGACGCGGCGTTCGAGGCTTACGAGTCCGCGAATTTCGGTGTCGACTCGGACATGACCAAGGAACTCACCGAGATGGCCCGTGCCTACCTGATACGCAAGGTTGCAGATCCTCAACTGCGGGCCAAGCTGCAGCCGACCTATCCGGTCGGCTGCAAGCGGCCGTTGCAATCCCGCGCCTGGTTCCCGACCTTCGCATTACCCAACGTGCATCTCGAGACGTCGCCGATCGTCGAGTTCACCGACCGGGGCCTGCGCACCGCCGATGGCACAGAGCACGAAGTCGACACCGTCATCTACGGCACCGGTTTTCACGCCGCCGACTACCTCCGCAGCCTCGACGTCTACGGCACTGACGGCCGCCGCCTGCATGACGACTGGCGCGATGGCCCGGAGGCGTATCTCGGCACCGTCGTCCCCGGCTATCCGAACCTGTTCACGCTGTACGGCCCCAACACCAACGGCGTGACCTCGATCATCTACATCCTCGAGGCCCAGGCGGAGTTCGTTCGCCGCACCCTCGACGACATGGTCCACCACCGCATACCCGCCATCGACATCAAACAAGACGTTCACGACGCCTACAACGCCGACATCCAGCAGGCGATGCGGGGCACCGTCTGGCTGGCCAACTGCAACAACTACTACCGTCATCCGAACGGCAAGGTCGTCACTCAGTTCCCTTACAGCGGAACGCAGTTCGTGACGATGCTCGGCCGGGTCGGACTCGATGCATTCAATCGGATGGAGGCGACCGCGTGCCGGGAATCCACCACACTGCGATAGTCACCGCCGACGTCGAACGCTCGAAACGGTTCTGGTGCGACGGGCTGGGCTTCACGGAACTGTTCGACCACACCTTCACCGGCGATTGGCCCACATTGTTCAATGCCCGTACTGACCGGCTGCGATCGATCTTCCTCGGCGACCCGGCCACGCCCGACTCGGGGATCGTCGAACTGGTCCAATTCGACGACGCGCCAACCGGTCCGGTGCTCCCAGAGGAGCCGGCGTTCGGCTTCTTTCTGCTCTCACTCCAGCGTGACGTGGAAGCAACCCTGGCCGGGCTCGCCGCACTCGGTTTCGACGGCGGTGTGCGCCGCATCGACATGCCTGCCCCTGGCGGCAAGACCGTCGCGATGGCGGTGATCACCGCGCCCGACGGAGTGCGCGTCGAGCTGATCGGGCCTGCGCAGTGATCGCCGTCGTCACCGGGGGAGCGTCCGGGATCGGAAGCGCGGTCGCCGGCCGACTGCGAGCTGCGAAAGCCGACGTGATCGTGTGGGACCTCAAGGGCGGCGATATCGATTGCGACATCAGCGATCCCGAGGCAGTGTCGGCTGCCGTCGACCAGACCGTCGCCGAGCACGGCACGCCCGACCGGCTCGTCGCCTGCGCCGGCATCGGGGCATCGGGACTGCTGCTCGACCAGAGCCCCGCCGACTGGCGGCGTGTCATCGACACCAACCTGACCGGCACGTGCTTGACAATGCGAGCGGTGGCCAAGGCCATGGTCGAGGCAGGCAGCGGAGGCTCGATCGTCGCTGTCTCCAGCATCAGCGGCACACTCGCCGACCGCGACATGGGCGCCTACTGCGTGTCGAAGGCGGGCATCGACATGTTGGTGCGGGTTGCGGCGACAGAGTGGGGCGTGCACGGTATTCGCGTCAACGCCGTCGGACCCGGTGTCACCCGCACGCCGATGCTTGCCAAACCCGAACAACTGCCGGGCTGGGTGGAAGGCTTGACGGAGCGCACCGCACTTGGCCGACTCGGCGAGGCCGATGACGTCGCCGAAGCCATCGTCGCTGTGCTCGAAATGTCCTGGGTGACAGGGCAGATCGTGTTCGCTGACGGCGGTCTTGCGTTGCACAGCCCAATCGACGCATACGGCCAGACACAACGGCTGAGGCGGGGCTAGGCCGCGACGATCGTCTGGCCCGTCTGGTCGTACACGCGCCACCACGTCATCTCGTGGGCCGCCGGCGAGATCTCGCCGCGCGCCAGTAGGTCGTCGGCCTCCAGTAGCGCGCATGCGAGGGTGTCCCGCTTGTGCAGCAGCGCAGTCGACATCGGATCGTGGTGGCCCGCCATCACCGTCACGCCCATTTCCCTGACCTGTCTGCGCGCATCGCCCGCTTTGGCCGTGGCGAGCACGCCCGACCCGAGGTAGACCGCGGTCGACGCGACCAATGCGGTCATCGGCCCCGTCAGGTGGCTCAGCCAGATTTCGCACAAGATCCAAACCAGCGCGCCCCACACGGGCCAGCCCCGAGCCAGCCGAACCCGCCTGCGTTCGGACTCGCTGATCCCCGGCGGGAAAACCACGAGCCGGTATCGGGTCACCCCGAAGCGGTCGGGACGAACTTCGATTGACCCCCAAACGCGGTCGCCGTCAAGCAACCGTGACCACCCCCGTCGTAGCAGGCCGCAGTGGCCTGTACGGATGCCGCTCATGTCTCCGGTGTACCCCCGTCGGAGCCCCGAATGTCCGATCCGGACATTTTCTTTACACCTGAGACCCTGAGTAGTGTGTACTATACTCAGCATGGCTCTCGAGAAGATCCCGGCCCGCCTCGCCGACCACCCGACGGTTCGCAAAGTGCGGGCCCGCACAGTGAAGAAGCCTGGGGTCATCGACGCGGACTGGCTGCGGCAGGTATGTCTCGACGCCGGCGTCGACGACGTCGCCTTCGCGAGCGTCGAGAACCCGGACTTGGCCGGCGAGCGCGAGCACGTCGATGCGGCACTGCCGGGCGTGCAGAGCTACATCTCGCTTGTGGTGAAGATGAACCGCGACAACATCCGGTCGACCGCGCGCAGTGTGGCCAATCAGGAGTTCCACCGTAGCGGCGAAATCATGAACGAGGCTGCGCACCGGATCACGCGGGCGCTTCAGGACGCCGGCTACCGCGCGATCAACCCGTCGATGTCGTTCCCGATGGAGATGGACAAATACCCCGGCCGCATCTGGGTGGTGGCGCACAAGCCGGTCGCGGTCGCCTCAGGTCTGGGGGTGATGGGCATCCACCGCAATGTGATCCATCCGAAGTTCGGCAACTTCATCCTGCTCGGCACCATTCTTGTCGCCGCACCGGTCAGCAGTTACGGTGAGCCGCTTGACTATTCGCCGTGCCTGGAGTGCAAGCTGTGTGTGGCCGCCTGCCCCGTCGGTGCTATCAAGAAAAACGGCGACTTCGACTTCGTCGCGTGCTCGGTGCACAACTATCGCGAGTTCATGGGTGGGTTCACCGACTGGGTGCAGACCGTCGCCGACAGTTCCGATGCCGACGATTTTCGTTCGCGCGTCAGCGATTCCGAGAATGCGTCGATGTGGCAGAGCCTGTCCTTCAAGGCCAACTACAAGGCAGCGTATTGCCTCGCAGTGTGTCCCGCGGGTGAGGACGTGATCGAGCCCTATCTCGACGACCGCAAGGGCTTCATGGATCTGGTGCTCAAGCCGCTGCAGGAGAAGAAGGAAACGCTCTACGTGCTGCCCAACTCGGCGGCCAAGGAGCACGCCGAACGCCGGTACCCGCACAAGCAGGTGAAGGTCGTCGACAGCGGAATCCGGGGCCGCTGAACCCTCTGACCGCCGGCGTTGTGCCCGCCTCTGAGCGACACCCCCGGACCTGTGGTTTTGCATGGTGTTGTCGCTCCGCGACGCGCTAGCGCTAAGCCGCTGACCTGCGAAAGCACCGTTGTCGCTCAGAGGCGGGCAACTCGGTTACCCGCCCGCTCGCCTCTACCCCCAGGCGTGGACCGTGTTCTGCGCCGGCTCAAGCCCTTGGGCCACAAGTAGTTCGGTGGCGTCGGCCGCCTGCTCACAGATCGTCGGAACCTCGCGCCATTCGGCGTTGGTGAAGTTTCCCAACACGAACGCCGCGCCTTCCATCCGTCCGGGCGGGCGGCCGATGCCTATGCGGACACGCTGAAAGTCGTTGGTGCCCAACGATGAGCCGACTGAGCGCAGGCCGTTGTGCCCGGCGACGCCGCCGCCGAACTTGAGCCGAATGCGACCGAAGTCGATGTCGAGCTCGTCGTGGATCACCACGATGTCGGCGGGCGCCACCGAGTAGAACTTGGCCAGCGGCCCGACCTGGCGCCCGGACTCGTTCATGTAGCACCGCGGCTTGGCCAGCACGACCGACCGGCCACCGAGGCGGCCCGTGGCCACCTCGGCCCCAGACTTCTTGTGCACCTTGAATCCCGAACCGACGCGGTCGGAAAGGATGTCGGCGACAAGAAAACCGATGTTGTGCCGGGTCGTTGCGTATTGCGGGCCCGGGTTGCCGAGGCCGACCACGAGAAGTGTGTCGGCCATGCCCAACTACTCCGACTCTTCGGCGGGCGCCTCTTCGGTCGCCTCGTCTTCGCCCTCGGCCGGTGCCTCGCCCGCGGCTTCGGCTGCCTCGCCGGCACCCTCGCCTTCCATCTCCTCAGCGGTGGGCGCCGCGACGACGTTCACGACGAGCGTCTCCGGATCCGAGATCAGGCTGACGCCCGACGGCAGGGTGATGGCCCCCGCGGTGAACTGGGTGCCGAGCTCGGCGCCCTCGATCGACACGGTGAGGTGATCGGGAATCGACTGCACGTCTGCTTCGACCGTGATGGTGTTGGCGTCCTGGGTGACAAGCGCCCCGGAGACCGGCTCACCCTCGACAAGAACGTTGACCTCAACGGTCACCTTCTCGCCGCGGCGCACGACAAGCAGGTCGACGTGCTGGATGCTGCGACGGATCGGGTGGATCTCGAGCGCCTTGGTCAGCGCCAACTGCTCCTTGCCCTCGATATCGAGGGTGAGCACGGCGTTGGTGCCGGAGTGGCGCAGCACGGCCGAGAAGTCGTGAGCGTTGAGTTCAAGGTGTTGCGGGTCGCTGCCGTGGCCGTAGAGGACGGCGGGGACCTTGCCAAGGCGGCGGGCGCGACGTGACGCGCCCTTGCCGGTCTCGGTGCGCACGGCGGCGCTCAGCTTGTTCGCGGGGGACGTCTTAGCCATTTCGGTGTTGCTCCTGTGTCGTGTGCTCAGCACAGCAAGGGCGCACCGCTTGAAAGAGGCTCGCGTCGATAACGGTGGCCGGGCCACCCTCGCCGTGATTGCCAACGAGGTTAGCGCGGGAGGCGGCTCACACCCAAATCAGAATGGGAATTTGACGTCCGTGAGCTGCTCAGACAGTTCCCAAAGCGCGGTCGCCTTCTTGGCGTCGCGGGCCAGCGGGCTGCGCAGTGGTGTCGGCCCAGTGGCGCCCCAAAACGCCAAGCGGGGACCGATGTACGCGTTGCCGGGCAGATCCTGTGACGCCGCGTACAACGTCTGGCGGGCGCCGAACTCGGCGGTCGTGGCCATCAGCGAGTTGCCGGCCTGAAACACCCTGCCGAAAACACCCGTCGAGTGCGACTGAAGTTCGGTCGCCGAATATCCGGGATGCGCAACGATCGCCTTCACCCGTGACCCCGCGGCATCGAGACGACGTTGCAGTTCCTTGGTGAACAGCAGGTTGGCCAGCTTCGACTGCCCGTAGGCCGGCCACGCCAAATAGGGCCGCGACTTCCAGTTCAGGTCGTTGAGGTTGATCCGGCCGATCAGGTGCATCATCGACGCGACCGTCACCACCCGGTCGCTGATCTTGGGCAGCAGCAGATTGGTCAGCGCGAAGTGGCCCAGATGGTTGGTGCCGATCTGGCTTTCGAAGCCGTCGACAGTCTGCGCGTATGGCACCGCCATAATGCCCGCGTTATTGACCAGAACGTCGAAATTGTCGACGCCGTCAGCAAATGTCCGCACCGAGGACAGATCCTGCAGGTCAAGCTTGCGAACCTCGACATCACCGGTCATCGTGGCGGCGGCTTCGTCGCCCTTGGCGGTGTTGCGAACGGCCAGAATGGTCTTGGCACCGACGCGGGCGAGCTCTCGGGCGGTGACCAGGCCCAGGCCACTGTTGGCCCCCGTGACGATCACGGTGCGTCCGGAGAACGAAGGCAGATCCGCAGCGGTCCAGTCAGTCATGGCGCTCACCCTAATGCGGGTCATTGAATTTCCCGCAGTCGGTCATCGGAGGTCGAAAACGAACCTCGCCGGAAATGTCCATGGCAAATTTTGCTAACACAACCAAACCCTGGCCTGCAACGTTTAAAGTCCACCATTGGGGATCACCGTAAATCGGCGATATATGGGGGAACATCTTGTCGACTATGGGCATTGCTGCGAGCCCAGTGTTTGTTGACGCGACCGGGCGCAGGGTCAAGACCGCCCGGGTTGCCGTCAGAGCATTGACTGCGCTGCTCCTGATTTTGGTCGCCGCGACCGTGCTGTCACTTGTCGGCGGCGTTCCGTTGCCGGGTCTGACGCGACCGGCGCCGCCGCCCGCCGGGGAAAGTCTGCGCCCGCAACGAGGGACGGCGGGCGAAGGCTCCACTACCGCACCGGTACCGCGTTCGGACGTTTCGCAACCCCCGCAAGCGGCCGTCGACCCCGGCAACCGATCACCGGTGACCGTCGGGCGCGACGCCGCGACCGCAGTCCCGTCTGCTGCGCCGACACCACCGACACCTCGGCCGGCTGAGCAAGCCCGAACCGAATCTTCGGGTCCGGCGACGCCCGCTACCGCTACGGTTTCGCCTACTCCCACCTCGACGCCGCACAAGCCCTCCGTCCGGCCCACGCCTGCGAACCGGCCAGTGCAACCTCCTGGTCAATCCGGAGGCAACCACGGCACCAAGGACCAGCACGGGCCACCGGCGGGTCGTGGACCACAGCGGTGAGCCGGCCCACACCAAAATCGCACTGGCTTCTGCTGACGGCGATTCTCATCGGCGTGGTGATGATGCTGGGAGTGGCCGCGGTAACCGGCGGCCATCGCGGGGAGCAGCCCAAGCACTACATGACCGATGGCACCGCTGACCACGTTCCCGACGCGGTGATCCAGGGCGGCCCGATTCTCAACGGCGAGGCGATTGACCGGCGCGGCGTGCGACTACCGCCCAAGACAATCGCGCTGACATTCGACGACGGCCCCGACGCCGAAACCGGCCGGATACTCGGGGTGCTCGAGCGGTTCGAAGTCCCTGCAACATTTTTCGTGATCGGGTCGAGAATTCCAGGCCGTACCGATGTGCTTCAACGCATGGTGCGCGACGGCGACGAAATCGGTGTGCACACCTTCACGCATTCCGACCTCGGTGCCATCCCGCGCTGGCAGCGACGGCTCGAACTGGATCAAACGCAGTACGCGATCGCGGCGGCGACCGGGTATATGACCCATCTCATGCGGCCCCCGTTCTCCTCCGAGATCGCCGACATCAACTATCCGATTTGGCATTCGGTATCCGGTATCGGCCCTTACCTGGTCGTGCTGACCGATCGGGATACCAAGGACTGGGCGCGTCCCGGGGTGGACAAGATCGTGGCCTCAGCCACGCCGCAAGGCGACAACGGAGCCGTGCTGATGTTTCACGACGGCGGTGGTGACCGGTCGGAAACCGTTGCAGCGCTGGAGAAGCTGATTCCTGCGCTGCAGGCACGCGGTTTCCAATTCACCACGATAACTCGGGCAACGGGCGATCAATCGCCATGGATTCCGGCGACCGCGGGACAGCGCATGCGCGGCACAGTCACACTCGCTGTCGTCCAGCTCTCGTTGTGGTTCGCATTCGTGCTGAAGCTGTTCTTCATAACTGCCGGGGTGTTGGCGCTTCTCCGCATCGCCATTCTCATCGTCTATGCCCGAGGGCACGCCAAGCGCACCAAAACCACCGTGCAACAGCTGGATTCATTGCCTGGCGTCACAATCGTGGTGCCGGCTTTCAATGAACGTCTCGGCATCGAAGCGTGCGTGCGATCGCTGACCAGCTTGGACTACCCAACTTACGAAGTGATCGTGGTAGACGACGGCTCGACCGACGACACGAGTGACATCGTGCGCTCGCTGAACCTGGACCGCGTCACGTTGATTCGCAAAGAAAACGGGGGCAAGCCCTCAGCACTCAACGCCGGCATCGCAGCGGCGCGATACGAAACGCTCGTCCTCGTTGACGGTGACACGGTGTTCGAGCCGGATACGCTGCGCGAGCTGGTAAAACCGTTTGCCGATCCCGAAGTCGGTGCGGTGTCGGGAAATACGAAGGTGGCCAACCGCGACGGCCTACTCGGGTCATGGCAGCACCTGGAATACGTGATGGGCTTCAACCTCGACCGCCGCATGTTCGATGTCCTGCAATGCATGCCGACCGTGCCGGGCGCTATCGGCGCGTTCCGCCGCTCTGCGATCGAAGCAGTCGGTGGAGTCAGCGACGAAACGCTGGCCGAGGACACCGACCTCACGATGGCGTTGTGCCGCGATGGCTGGCGCGTCGTGTATGCGCCCAATGCGGTGGCGTGGACCGAAGCCCCCGCCACCCTCACGCAACTTTGGCGACAGCGCTACCGCTGGTGCTACGGGACTCTGCAGTCGATGTGGAAGCACCGGCACGCCGTCGTCGAAGGAGGTCGGCCCGGCAAGCTCGGCCGCCGTGGGCTGCCCTATCTGCTGCTCTTTCAGGTCCTGCTGCCGCTGACCGCTCCCGTGGTGGACGTCGCCGCAGGCTTCTCGTTCTTCACCGAGGACGTCGTAATCATCTGGGCCACTTGGTTCGGCTTTCTTTTGGCCCAACTGGCATGTGCGGCATACGCATTCCGCTTGGATCGCGAATCGCTACGACCGCTGTGGACCATGCCGCTGCAACAGATCGTCTACCGGCAGATGATGTACCTCGTGGTGATCCAGTCCGTCGCATCGGCGTTCTACGGGGTGCGGCTGCGTTGGCACGCCATGCGCCGTCTCGGCACCCTGACCGCTCCTACTTCGGTGGCACCTTGACGTCGAAGCCCCCGATCACGGCCTCGATGTCCGGGGCCTCCTCGGCGGCCTTCTCCGCGTAACCCGTCACCGTGAACTGAACGAGGTAGCGCTGATTGGCAGGCGGTACGGTCGTCGGGATCACGATGCGGTTGTAGCTGTGCATCCGACGGTCGTTGAGGTCGTAGCTGCCCTCGATCATCGCCGACGGGAAGCCGTGCCAGTTCGCTGTAGATGCGTTGAGCTGCTTGAAGTTCTGCGATAGCTGCGCGTCGGCGTAGCCGTGCTTGATCGCCTCGTTGACGTCGAAGTCGCCGGTCAGCTTGAACACGATCAGCATCGCGGTGGGATAGGTGTCGCCCTTGGCGATCATCTGCGTGCCCGGTGCGAAGTTCGGATTGTTGTACTGCGTCCAACCTTTCGGCTGCGGCATGGTCACGATCAGATCGGTGAGCTTCTGCGGCGCGACCGGATCTCCTTTGACGCCGTTTTCCTCGAGGAACTGCGCGATGGGCACCGGCGCGGCAGCGGCGGTCGTCGAGGTCGTCGTGGTGGCCGATGTCGACCAGACTGATTGATAGTCAGGGGTTTTCGCGCCGCAACCCGTTGCGGTGAGGACGACAACCGCGACAGCAGTCGCGCAACGCGACAACCTCACAAAATCTCGCGAACCGCGTCGATCGGTCGGGCCAGTCGAGTGCCTTTTGCGGTGACGACGAAGGGCCGCTCGATCAGGATCGGATGCTCGGCCATTGCATCGAGCAATTCGTCATCCGATGCGTCGGCCAACCCGAGCTCGTCATACAGCGCTTCACGTTTGCGTACCGCGGTGCGCACGTCGATGCCGGCGTCGTTGATCATCTTGACCAGCTCGGCCCGCGACGGCGGCGTCTTCAGGTACTGGATGACTTCCGGCTCGATGCCGTTTTCCCGCAACAGTTCCAAGGTCTTACGCGATGTCGAGCACTTCGGGTTGTGATAGATGACGTTTCGCGAGCTTTCCGCCACTACGCCGACCCGTCGAAAAGGCCTGTGACTGAACCGTTTTCGAACACCGCGCGGATGGTGCTGGCCAGCAGCGGTGCGATCGACAACACGGTCAGCTGCGGGAACTGCTTGTCTTCGCCGATCGGGAGCGTGTTGGTGACGATCACCTCGCGGGCGCCGCACTCGGCCAGGCGCTGGGCCGCCGGGTCGGACAGCACGCCGTGCGTCGCGGCGATGATGACGTCGCCCGCTCCGTCGTCCTTCAGCAGCTTGACCGCGCCTGCGATCGTGCCGCCGGTGTCGATCATGTCGTCGGTCAGGATGCAGGTCTTGCCCTTGACGTCGCCGACGACGCGGTTGGACTTCACCTGGTTGGGCACCAGGGGGTCACGCGTCTTGTGGATGAAGGCCAGCGGCACGCCGCCGAGCGCGTCGGCCCACTTCTCGGCGACCCGGACACGGCCGGAGTCGGGGGAGACGACGACCATGTCGTGGTCGGCGTAGTTCTCGGCGATGTGGCCGCACAGCAGGTTCTGCGCACGCATGTGGTCGACGGGCCCGTCGAAGAACCCCTGAATCTGGTCGGTGTGCAGATCGACGGTGAGGATCCGGTTGGCGCCGGCGGTCTTGAGCAGGTCGGCGACCAGGCGCGCCGAGATCGGTTCGCGTCCGCGGTGCTTCTTGTCCTGGCGGGCATACGGATAGAACGGCAGGATCGCGGTGATCCGCTTGGCGCTGCCGCGCTTGAGCGCATCGATCATGATCAGCTGTTCCATCAGCCACTGGTTCAGCGGCGCAGGATGGCTCTGCAGCACGAACGCGTCGCAACCGCGCACAGACTCGTCGAAGCGGACGAAGATCTCGCCGTTCGCGAAGTCCCGTGCGGTCTGCGCGGTGACTGGGGTGTCAAGCTCCTTGGCCACCTGCTCGGCCAGCTCGGGGTGCGCGCGACCCGAGAAGAGCATCAGATTCTTGCGATTGTCGGTCCACTCGGTGCCCACGGTGCCCTCATTGCTTGGGGATCGTTACCGCCTAATCGTACGGGTAGCCAGATTGCGAACAATCGGCAACCGGCTCACGGCTTTGCGGCGTCGTCCTCGTCGGTTTGTTCGCCGGCAGCCCGTCGCGCGGCCTCCGCGGCTTTCGAGCCGGGCCGCTTCTTCGACACCCAGCCCTCGATATTGCGCTGCGGGCCCGCCGAGATGGCCAGCGCACCGGGCGGCACGTCCTCGCGCACCACCGTGCCCGCTCCGGTGTAGGCGCCGTCGCCGACATTCACCGGCGCGACGAACATCGTGTCCGAACCGGTCCGCACATGCGATCCGATCGTCGTGCGGCTCTTGTTCTCGCCGTCATAGTTGACGAACACGCTCGACGCACCGATATTGCTGTGCTCGCCGATGTCGGCGTCGCCGACATACGTCAGGTGCGGCACCTTCGTGCCGGTGCCGATGGTCGCGTTCTTGGTTTCGACGAACGCGCCGAGCTTGCCCTCGGCGCCCAGCACGGTGCCGGGCCGCAGATACGCGAAGGGTCCGACGGCCGCGCCGTCGCCGATCTGCGACTGACCGCCGTGGGTACGCATCACGACCGCCTTCTCACCGACCGTGACGTCGGTCAACGTCGTGTCGGGGCCGATCTGGCAGCGACCACCGATGCGCGTCGCGCCGAGCAACTGCGTGCCCGGATGGATCACCGTGTCGCGGCCGATGGTCACGTCGACGTCGATCCACGTCGTTGCGGGATCAATGATCGTCACACCCGCCCGCTGGTGCGCGGCGACGATGCGCCGGTTGAGTTCGGCTCCGAGCTCCGCCAGCTGCACCCGGTCGTTGACGCCGGCGACCAGCGCGGAGTCGTCGACGTGTTTGGCCCGCACGACGAGCCCATCCGAGCGGACGATCGAGATGACGTCGGTGAGGTACAGCTCCTGTTGAGCGTTCAGCGGCTTGAGCCTGCCAAGAGCTGAGCGCAACGCGGCGGCGTCGAACGCGTAGACGCCGGCATTGATCTCCTGGATGGTCAGCTCCGACGGGCCTGCGTCTTTCTGCTCGACGATGGCGATCACTTCGCCGTCTGCGGTGCGAACAACACGCCCGTAACCGGTCGGATCCGCCACCGTCGTGGTCAGCACCGTCACGGCAGCGTTCTCGGCGGTATGCGCGGCGATCAGTCCGGCCAGCGTCTCGGCGTCCAGCAGCGGCACGTCACCGTAGGTCACGACGACGACGCCGGCGAAGTCGTCGGGCAGCGCCGCCATCGCGCGTTGCGCGGCGTGCCCGGTGCCCAGCTGCTCTTCCTGAACGACCACCTGGATCGGCCTGCCCAGCTCGTCGGCCACCTCAGCGACGGCGGGCGCTATCCGGTCGCGGTCGTGGCCGAGTACGACCACGAGCTGCCCGTGCGACGCCTTGGCCACCGAATGCAGGGCGTGCGCGAGCATGCTGCGGCCGCCCAGCGTGTGCAAGACCTTCGGGATGTCCGAGCGCATGCGGGTACCTGCCCCGGCCGCCAAAACCAGGACAGCGGCCTCACCGTGCACATTGGACATAAAGCTCCGTCGCCAGGACTCGAACCTGAACTATCTGAACCAAAATCAGAGGTGCTGCCGATTACACCACGACGGACTGATCAACTCGTGATGCTAGTCGAACGCACTAGCCTGAAGACGTGGCAGCGCCCGACAAGGAAGTCCGAGCACCCCGCGCCAGGATGACCGGCGCCGAGCGACGGCATCAGCTGATCGACGTCGCGCGAACGCTGTTCGCCGAGCGCGGGTATGAGGGCACCTCGATCGAGGAGATTGCGCAGCGCGCCAACGTCTCCAAACCCGTCGTCTACGAACACTTCGGCGGCAAGGAGGGTCTCTACGCCGTCGTGGTCGACCGCGAAATGTCGGCGCTGCTGGACGGCATCACGAATTCGTTGACCCGGATGACCAACAACCGCTCCCGGCTGCGGATCGAGCGGGTGGCGCTGGCGCTGTTGACGTATATCGAGGAGCGCACGGATGGCTTTCGCATCCTGATTCGCGACTCGCCTGCCGCCATCACGTCGGGCACCTATTCGACCCTGCTCAACGACGCCGTCAACCAGGTGTCGTCGATCCTGGCAGGCGACTTCTCCCGTCGCGGCCTGGACCCGGACATGGCGCCGCTGTACGCCCAGGCGTTGGTCGGGTCCGTTTCGATGACGGCCCAGTGGTGGCTGGACGTGCGCGAGCCGAAGAAAGAAGTCGTGGCCGCGCATCTGGTCAACCTGTGCTGGAACGGCCTGGCCCACCTGGAGGACGATCCGCTGCTGCTCGACGAGTAGCGGTTTTGCCCGCTCCGGCAAGCACTTCGGCGCTTGCCTAGGATGGACTTCATCATGACCGCATCGGGGCACAACCATGTCCAAACCCCGATCGCGGGGCTGATTGACCTGGCGCTGCGCGACCCTTCCCTACAGGATGTCGCCCGCCGCGCCGCCGACAGACCCAGCGATCTCACCCTCATCGGCCCGGCCAGCGCCCGGGTGTACGCGGCGTGCGCGCTTGCACAATCCGGCCCGCTGCTCGTCGTCACCGCCACCGGCCGGGAAGCCGACGATCTGACCGCCGAACTGCGCGGCGTCTTCGGTGACGCCGTCGCGCTGTTTCCGTCCTGGGAGACGCTGCCCCACGAGCGGCTCTCGCCAGGCGTCGACACCGTCGGCGCGCGGCTGATGCTGCTGCGCCGGTTGAGTCATCCCGACGACTCGCGACTCGGCCCGCCCTTGCGCGTGGTCGTCACGACGACCCGATCGCTGCTGCAGCCCATGGCGCCCGACGTGGCCGACATCGAACCGGTCACGTTGTCTCTCGGCGCGGAGGCCGACTTCGATGCCGTGATCGCGCGACTGGTCGAGTTGGCCTACGAGCGCGTCGACATGGTTGGCAAGCGCGGTGAATTCGCGGTGCGCGGCGGCATCCTCGACATCTTCCCGCCCACCGCCGAGCACCCGGTGCGCGTCGAGTTCTGGGGCGACGAGGTATCCGAGATGCGGATGTTCTCCGTCGCCGACCAGCGCTCCATCCCCGAGATCGCGGTCGACTTCGTGGTCGCGGTGCCATGCCGTGAGCTGTTGCTCACCGACGATGTGCGCGACCGCGCCGCCAAGCTGTCGGCCGAGCACCCGGTGCAGGAGAACAGCGTGCCGGGCAGCGTGCCCGACATGCTGGCCAAGCTGGCCGAGGGCATCCCGGTCGACGGCATGGAGGCGCTGCTGCCGCTGCTGCGGCCGACGGAGTTGGCGACGCTGTCCGCGCACCTGCCCGAGGGCACGCCGCTGTTGATCTGCGATCCCGAGAAGGTCCGCACGCGCGCGGCAGACCTGATCAAGACCGGCCGCGAGTTCCTCGAGGCGTCGTGGTCGACGGCCGCGGTCGGCGGCGACGTGCCGATCGACATCGAGGCGCTCGGCGCTTCGGGCTTCGTCGAGTTGGAGGACGCCCGCGCCGCCGCGCGCGAGGGCGGGCACCCATGGTGGACGCTGTCGCAGCTGTCCGACGAGGCGGCACTGGAACTCAACATCCGGCCTGCGCCGTCAGCGCGCGGGCAGCAGCACAACATAGACGAGATCTTCGCGATGCTGCGTGCCCACGTCGCGACCGGCGGTTATGCCGCCGTCGTCACCCCGGGCACCGGCACCGCGCACCGCGTCATCGAGCAGTTGAGCGAATCCGACACTCCCGCAACCTTTTTGGAAGGCGGTGCCGCGCCGAAGGAAGGCGTCGTCGGAGTCCTCAAAGGCCCGCTGCACGACGGTGTGGTGATCGCGGGCGCCAACCTGGTGGTGATCACCGAGACCGACCTGACGGGCAACCGCGCGACCGCCACCGAGGGCAAGCGGCTGGCGGCCAAGCGGCGCAACGTCGTCGACCCGCTGGCGCTGACCGCCGGCGATCTCGTCGTGCACGACCAGCACGGCATCGGTCGCTTCGTCGAGATGACCGAGCGGGTCGTCGGCGGAGCGCGCCGCGAATACCTGGTGCTCGAATACGCGTCGGCCAAACGCGGCGGCGGCTCCGACCGGCTGTATGTGCCGATGGATTCCCTGGATCAGCTGTCGCGCTACGTCGGCGGCGAAGCGCCGACGCTGTCACGGCTCGGCGGCAGCGACTGGGCCAACACCAAGACCAAGGCCCGGCGGGCGGTGCGCGAGATCGCCGCCGAACTGGTGTCGCTGTACGCCAAGCGGCAGGCGTCGCCGGGCCACGCGTTCGCCCCGGACACCCCGTGGCAGGCCGAGATGGAGGACGCGTTCGGTTTCACCGAGACCGTCGACCAGTTGACCGCGATCACCGAGGTCAAGAGCGACATGGAGAAGCCCGTTCCGATGGACCGGGTGATCTGCGGCGACGTCGGCTACGGCAAGACCGAGATCGCGGTGCGGGCGGCGTTCAAGGCGGTGCAGGACGGCAAGCAGGTGGCCGTGCTGGTGCCGACGACGCTGTTGGCCGATCAGCATCTGCAGACGTTCTCCGAGCGGATGGCCGGCTTCCCGGTCACCGTGAAGGGTCTCTCGCGGTTCACCTCCCCGGCCGACTCAAAAGCGGTGCTCGAAGGCATGAAGGACGGGTCGGTCGACATCGTGATCGGCACGCATCGGTTGATTCAGACCGGCGTCACGTGGAAGGACCTCGGCCTGGTCGTGGTCGACGAGGAGCAGCGGTTCGGCGTCGAGCACAAGGAGCACATCAAGTCGATGCGTACTCACGTCGACGTGCTGACCATGAGCGCAACACCGATCCCGCGGACGCTGGAGATGAGCCTGGCGGGCATCCGCGAGATGTCGACGATCCTCACCCCGCCCGAGGAGCGCTATCCGGTGCTGACCTACGTCGGCCCGCATGACGACAAACAGATCGCGGCGGCGCTACGGCGCGAGATGCTGCGCGACGGGCAGGCGTTCTACATCCACAACCGGGTGCGGTCGATCGACCAGGCGGCCGCGCGGGTGCGGGCCCTGGTGCCGGAGGCACGAGTGGCGGTGGCGCACGGGCAGATGAACGAAGATCTGTTGGAGCGCACGGTCGAAGGCTTCTGGAATCGTGAGTTCGACATACTCGTGTGCACGACGATTGTCGAGACGGGCCTTGACATTTCGAACGCCAACACGTTGATCGTGGACCGCGCGGACACGTTCGGGCTCTCGCAGTTGCACCAGTTGCGGGGTCGGGTCGGCCGTAGCCGTGAGCGCGGTTACGCGTACTTCCTGTATCCGCCCGAGGTGCCGCTGACCGAGACCGCGTACGACCGCCTCGCGACGATTGCGCAGAACAACGAACTCGGCGCCGGCATGGCCGTCGCGATGAAGGACCTCGAAATCCGCGGCGCGGGAAACGTTCTCGGCGTCGAGCAGTCGGGACACGTCGCCGGCGTCGGCTTCGACCTCTACGTGCGGTTGGTCGGCGAAGCGGTCGAGGCGTACCGCGCGGCCGCCGACGGGAAAACCGTTCTGGCGCCTGAGGAACCGAAGGATGTCCGGATCGATCTTCCGGTCGATGCGCACCTGCCGCCGGACTACATCGGCAGCGATCGTTTGCGGTTGGAAGCCTACCGTCGACTGGCGGCGGCCGCCGATGACGCAGGAGTGGACGCCGTGATCGACGAGTTGGTCGACCGGTACGGGCCGCTGCCTGAGGCCGCGCAGAGATTGGTTGCTGTGGCGCGGCTGCGGTTGCTGTTCCGTGAGTACGGGATCACCGAACTCAGCGCGGTATCCGAGTCCACATTGCGGCTGTCGCCCCTTGAGCTGGCCGACTCGCAGCAACTGCGACTCAAGCGGCTCTACCCGGGTGCGACTTACCGGGCGACGACGTCGACCGTGCAGGTGCCGATTCCACGCGCGGGTTCCGGTGTTGGGGCACCGCGGATTCGTGATCTTGAACTGGTTGCCATGGTGGCCGGTTTGGTGTTGGCCCTCGATGGAAAAGCCCAGGAAGGTGTTGATATAACGAAGTTCGGAGGTACGGCGATGAGTGACAAGCGACAGGCGACATGACAGTCGTCCTGGTCGACCCTCGTCGTCCTTCGCTCGTCCCGGTCGAGGCAATTGACCTGCTGACCGGTGACGTCCAGTACACCGAAGAGATGCCCGTCAAGGTGCCGTGGTCGCTACCCGCGGCGCGGCCTGCATACGACGGGGAAGATGCGCCGGTTTTGCTGTCGTCGGATCCGGAGCACCCGGCAGTGGTGGCGCGCCTGGCCGCCGGGGACAAGTTGATCGCTGCGCCGGAAGCTGCGCCGGGGGAGCGGCTGGTGGACGCCGTGGCGATGATGGACAAGCTGCGCACCTCCGGGCCGTGGGAGAGCGAGCAAACACATGACTCGCTGCGTCGGTATCTGCTCGAGGAGACATACGAGGTGTTCGACGCGGTGCGCGGCGGCAACGCCGACGAGCTGCGTGAGGAGCTCGGAGACGTGTTGCTCCAGGTGCTCTTCCATGCGCGCATCGCGGAGGATGCCCCACAGCACCCGTTCACCATCGATGACGTAGCGGATTCGCTGGTGCGAAAGCTCGGCAATCGGGTGCCTGCGGTGCTCGCCGGTGAGTCGATTTCGCTGGATGAACAGCTTGCGCAATGGGAAGAGCGCAAGAAGCTGGAGAAGACTCGCAACTCGTCGATGGATGATGTGCCGACCGGACAGCCCGCATTGGCGTTGGCGCAGAAGGTACTCGAGCGAGTGGCGGCGGCGGGGCTGCCCGCTGATCTGATTCCCGACACCATCACGTCGGTGACGGTGTCGGTGGATTCGGACGCTGAGAATGTCTTGCGCTCAGAGGTTTTGGAGTTCATGGACACGGTGCGCCGCGTCGAGCACGCGATCGCGGCGGGGCGCCGTGGTGAGGATGTGCCGGAGGAACTCGACGTCTCGACGCTCGGGGACATCTCCGAGGAGGAGTGGCGGGACTACTGGCCCGTCGTTGCCGACGACACCGAGCCGGCACCGGATCGCATTCCGGAGCCGACCCCCGCCGATGTACCCGAGCCTGCCCCGGTCGAGGTGCCCGAGCCTGCGCCGGTGGATGTGCCGGAGCCTGCGCCCGAAGACGTCCCGGAGGACGTCGAGGATGTCGAGGACGTCGCGGCGGCGAAGTTCACCGCCTGAGCACCGCAACATACTTCACTTTCTGCCCAGCTCTGAGCGACAGTGTCGCTGGCGGCGACTTTGTCGCCAAGAGCCGGGCATTTCGGCATATGCCCACCCGCTCAGCTGAACAGCGTCGAACCCCAGTATGCCGATGTGTCACCCTCCCGCAATCCCGGCGGGCATGCGAAAACCGCTGTGCCGGTGTGGAAGATGTACTCGTTCAGCGCATCATTGGACATCTGGGACAGCACCGGAATGAAGTGTGTGGCGGGGCTCCGCACGAACGCGATGAAGAACAACCCGGCATCGAGGTGGCCGAACCCGTCGGAGCCGTCGGTGAAGTTGTAGCCCCGGCGCAACATCTTGATCCCGCCGACATGCTCGGGGGCCACCAGACGGATATGCGCATCGACATCAACGAGCGGATTTCCTTCGGCGTCCTTGATGTTGAAGTCCACCGGGGCGAACTCGTCGCTGTAGCCATTGGGCGCTCCGGTGCCCTTATGTCTGCCGATCACCCGCTCCTGCTCCTTGAGCGAGGTGCGGTCCCATGCCTCGATCCGATTGCGGATGCGCCGCGTCACCAGATACGTGCCGCCCGCCAACCAATCCGGACCGTCGCCCTTGGCCACCCAGACATGGTTGTCCAGTACTTCGTGGTCCTCGGCTTTGATGTTGTTGGTTCCGTCCTTGAACCCCAGCATGTTTCGGGGCGTCACTTGTTCGCGCGTGGTTGACGACGTCCTGCCGAACCCAAGCTGCGAGTACTTCACCGCGACGGTTCCGAACCCCACCCGCGCCAGGTTGCGCACAGCGTGCACCGCAACCTGCGGGTCATGTGCACACGCCTGGATGCAGATGTCGCCACCGCACTTCGCGGGATCCAGGATCTCGTTGGTGAACTTCGGCAAGTCGGCCAGTGCCGCCGGCCGCTGTGCGGCGATGCCGAACCTGTCCTTGCCGTCTTTCTCGAAGAACGACGGCCCGAACCCGATCGTCAGCGTCAACCCGGATGCAGGCAGGCCCAGCGCCTCACCCGTATCATCCGGCGGCGCATAAGGATTGCCGCCAACAGCGCCGTCGTGCACCGCGTCCTCGCCGCGCGTCATCCGCTCGGCCATCTCGGTCCACTGCTTCAGCAAGGCGATGACGTCGTCGCGGCTGTCCGTCGTCACATCGAACGCGCAGAAGTGCATCCGATCCTGCTGCGGTGTGACGATGCCCGCTTGACGCTCACCGCGGAACGGGATCGGCTTGTCCAGCCCGCCGAACTCCGTGCTGGCAGCCGATGCCCGGCCCGCCAAAGCACCCGCTCCCGCCGCACCAACCACCGCCGCCGTTACCCCAGCGGCGCCGAACAACTTTCGTCGGGATAGTCCCGAACGTTCCGGGCTATCGGGGAGCGATGACACCCTGCACCTGGCTTACTTCCTTGGACAACGCGTCGATGGCGCGCGAGAGCTCCTGGCGCTGCGGCTCGGTCACCTTGTCGTAGAACACGAAACCGTCGCCCTGGCGGTACTTTTCGAGCAACGCCTCGACTTCGGCGAACCGCTGGTCGACCTTCTTGCCCAACTCGGCGTTCCGCTCGTCGAGGATCGGCCGCACCGACGCCACCGCGGTCTGCGAACCCTCGACATTGGCCTTGAAGTCCCACAGGTCGGTGTGGCTGAAGATGTCCTCCTCGCCGGTGATCTTGCTGGCGGAGATCTCGTCGAGCAGACCCTGTGCGCCACCGGCGATCTGGGTCGAGTCGACCTTGTACTCCGACGCCTTCACTCCGGCATCGAGCTCCTTCACGTCGGCGATCAGCTGGTCGGCCATCGCCTTGCTGTCCGGCTGCAGGCCCGTCACCCACAGGTCCTTCTCCAACCGGTGAAAGCCCGTCCACTTCTGACCCGGCTCCAAATCTGCCTCGCGAAGGTCGATGCGTGGGTCGAGATCGTTGGGGAACGACTCGGCCACCGGCTCGATGCGCTCGTAATAGGTTCGGGCGACCGGATATTGGGCCTTGGCCGCGTTGACGTCACCCTTCTTGACGGCATCGACGAACACTTGCGTCGCCGCGATCAGCGCGTCGGTCTGACTGTTCACGTAGCGCTTGTAGCTTTCCGACGCCTCTTTGAACTTGCCGGCTTCATCGACCGTGACCTTGTCGCCGGTGACCTTGAAGTCACCGCGGATCCCGTCGCCGACCATGCCCGGCTTGCATGCGGTCTGGTAGGTACCGGGCTCGCCGAGTTGCACGATCAGCTTGCGCTGCAACCCCGGGGAGATGTTTTCCACCTCGCCCATCACCCGCTCGCCCTCGCCGTAGACGTAGAACTCGGTGACCTTGTTGCCGTTGTTGGTGATGACGAACGTGTTGGCACCGGTCGCGCCTTCACTGCCCGACAGTTCACACGCGGTGTCCGACGCGTTGACCGTGATCTCCGCAGGCGCACTCTTGCCGGGCTCGGCAGGGGCCGCCTGCTCCTTGGCCTGGCAGCTCGTCAGCGCCAGACCCGCCAGCGCAGCCGCGGCAACGGCGACGGTCGTATGAAGCTTCACGTGGTGGACCTTTCGGGTTCGGGTAGAGGTTGATCCGACGGATCGGGTTTGGCCGGCGCCTTCGTCGGGCGCAGGAAGATCGACAGCACGATCGCGAGGTAGGCCAGCCACGCGACGAGCTGCAAAACGGTCGGCGTTGGCGTGACGTTGAAAACGCCTTGGATGATTTCGCCGTACCAGGACGACCAGTTGAACCAGGTGGTGACGTCAAATGCCTTGTCTGCCAGGCCGGGAAGCCAGCCGACGGTCTGCAGGGCGCCGATGCCGTACGACAGGATTCCCGCGGCGACGAGAATCAGGAACACGCCCGTGTAGGAGAAAAACTTGGCGAGGTTGATGCGCACAGCGCCGGCATACATCCCGTACGCGATCGCGGCGGCCATCACGACGCCGACCACGAGGCCGATCAGCGGCCACGATGACTGCGCCTCGGCGTAGCCGACCATGAACAGCGCGGTCTCGACGCCTTCTCGGCCGACCGCAAAAAACGCCAGCGCCAGCACGGCCACCGACCCGGTCTCGAGCGCGCGCTCCATATCGCTGCGCAGCTCGCCGGAGATCGACGCGGCCGCCCGCTTCATCCACAGCACCATCGTCGTGACGATGGCGACGGCCACCAGCGAGGCGATTCCGGCGATCGCCTCGGCCGCCAGCCCGGAGATGGTGTTCTCGCCGAACTGGATCACCAGGAACACTGCGACGGTCATCGCGATAGCTGCACCGACGCCCAGCCAGACCCACTTGAGCGCGTCGCGGCGGTCGGACTTGACCAGAAACGCGACAAGAATGCTGACGACGATCGCGGCTTCCAGACCCTCGCGCAGGCCGATCAAACCGCTGCCGAACAGCTGCGATGTGATGTTGGGCGCGGCGGCCTGAATACTGACATGGAAGTCCGTACCAGCAGTCATCGACTCGTCCTCGCTACGCCATTCCCACGACTTTGCTTTGGCTGTCCAAAGCAAGGTGTGGCTCACCTTATCAGGGTGCGACTTGGCAGAGTACAGGTCCGATGACGGTTGTCGATCTGCTCCGAACGCGTGGGACGATGGGCAACGACCACAGTGGGTTTGAGGGAGTCCGGTGTCGCCAGTGCGTTGGCTGCGGGCTGTCGCGGTGATAGGCGCGACAGCGCTGCTGATGGCTTCCAGCTGCTCGTGGCAGATGGGCACCCCGATACCCGACGGCGTGCCGCCACCTCCCGGTGATCCCGTGCCCAAGATCGACACGCACGCCAAGGGCCGGCCCGCCGACCAGCTGCACGATTGGGCGCTCCAGCGAGGACCCGCACTCGGCATACCGGTCACCGCGCTCGAGGCCTACGCGTATGCCGCCCGCGTCGCCGAGGTGGAAAACCCCGACTGTCATATCGCGTGGACGACGCTGGCAGGCATCGGGCAGGTGGAGAGCCACCACGGCACCTACCGCGGGGCCGTCATCGCGCCCGACGGCGACGTCACCCCGCCGATCCGCGGCGTGCGCCTGGACGGCACCAACGGCAACCTGGAGATCATCGACAACGACGGCGGCGACGACGGTGACCCCGAATTCGCCCGCGCGATGGGGCCGATGCAGTTCATTCCCGAGACGTGGAAGCTCTACGGCGTAGACGCCAACAACGACGGCATCATCAGCCCGGACAACATCGACGACGCCGCGCTGTCGGCGGCCGGCTACCTGTGCTGGCGTGGCAAAGACCTGGCCAAGCCCCGCGGCTGGATGGACGCCCTGCACGCCTACAACCATTCCGACCAGTACGCCCGTACCGTGCGGGACTGGGCGACGGCGTATGCGAACGGACACCCCCTCTAACCACGCCATCGCGCAGCGCACGCTCTAGGCTCAATGCCGAGTCCAGGCAGTGTCAGTTCAGAACAAGGAGACGCAAGTGCCCATCATCGAGCAGGTCGGAGCCCGCGAGATTCTCGACTCCCGCGGCAACCCGACGGTCGAGGTCGAAGTGGCCCTGCTGGACGGCACGTTCGCCCGTGCCGCGGTGCCCTCGGGCGCGTCGACTGGCGAGCACGAGGCGGTGGAACTGCGCGACGGCGGCAGCCGCTACGGCGGAAAGGGCGTCGAGAAGGCGGTCAACGCCGTGCTCGACGAGATCGCGCCCGCGGTGATCGGGCTGAGCGCCGACGACCAGCGACTGGTCGACCAGGCGCTCGTCGACCTCGACGGCACGCCGGACAAATCGCGACTCGGCGCCAACGCGATGCTCGGGGTGTCGCTGGCGGTGTCCAAGGCCGCCGCGGAGTCTGCCGGGCTGCCGCTGTTCCGCTACATCGGCGGGCCCAACGCGCACATCCTTCCGGTGCCGATGCTGAACATCCTCAACGGCGGCGCCCACGCAGACACCGGCGTCGACGTCCAGGAGTTCATGGTCGCGCCGATCGGTGCGGCCAGCTTCAAGGAGTCGCTGCGCTGGGGCGCCGAGGTGTACCACTCGCTGAAGTCGGTGCTGAAGAAGCAAGGGCTGGCCACCGGTCTCGGTGACGAAGGCGGTTTCGCGCCCGACGTCGCAGGCACGAAGGCCGCGCTGGACCTGATCCTCAGCGCCATCGAGGCGACGGGCCTCAAGCCGGGTTCGGAGGTTGCGTTGGCGCTTGACGTCGCCGCCACCGAATTCTTCACCGCCGGAACGGGTTACAGCTTCGAGAAGGAGACCCGCACCGCGGAGCAGATGTCGGACTTCTACGCCGGGCTGATCGACTCCTATCCGTTGGTGTCGATCGAGGACCCGCTGTCCGAGGACGACTGGGACGGCTGGGTGGCGCTGACGACGGCCATCGGCGACCGCGTCCAGCTTGTCGGCGACGACCTGTTCGTCACCAACCCTGAGCGTCTCGAGGACGGCATTGAAAGGGGCGCGGCCAACGCGCTTTTGGTGAAGGTCAACCAGATCGGCACGCTCACCGAGACGCTGGACGCGGTGGCGCTGGCACACTCCAGCGGCTACCGGACGATGATGAGTCACCGCAGCGGCGAGACCGAAGACACCACGATCGCCGATCTGGCCGTCGCGGTCGGCAGCGGTCAGATCAAGACCGGTGCCCCGGCCCGCAGTGAGCGCGTGGCCAAGTACAACCAGCTGCTGCGCATCGAGGAGACCCTCGGCGACGCCGCCCGGTACGCCGGTGACTTGGCGTTCCCGCGTTTCTCGGTGGAGGCCAAATAACCCGTGCCCGAGGCGAAACGGCCCGACCCCAAGCGACGGTCCCCTGCGGGCCGTCCGAAGGGGACGGCGCCTGCCCGCCGAAAGCCGCGTGTTTCGGAAGCGCGGTCGACCGAGCCGAAGTCGACACCAGAGGCCGAACCCAAGGTCGCGGAGACCATCCGCGAATCGATCGTCGCGTCGGCGGAGCAGCAGTCCGAGCAGCGGTTCGGCTCGGCGGCCCGTCGTGCTGCGATTCTCGCCGCGGTCGTCTGCGTGCTGACGCTGACCATTGCGGGTCCGGTGCGCACCTACTTCGCGCAACGCACCGAGATGAAGCAGCTGAAGGCGACCGAGGCCCAATTACGCTCGCAGATCGCCGATCTCGAGGAGCAGAAGGTCAAGCTCGCGGATCCGGTGTTCATCGCGGCGCAGGCACGCGAGCGGCTCGGGTTCGTGATGCCCGGTGACATTCCCTACCAGGTGCAGTTGCCGGCGAACGCCGCCGCGCCGGGCACACCCGGCAACGAGCCCGAGGTCAAGCACAGCGATCAGCCCTGGTACACCGCGCTGTGGCACACCATCGCCGATGCGCCGCACGGCGTTTCACCTGCGCCGGCACCTGTTCCCGATGCACCGCCTCCCGGTGGTTGACGCAGCGGATCTCGAGGCCGTCGCGCGGCAACTGGGCCGCGAGCCCCGCGGTGTGCTCGAGATCGCCTACCGCTGTCCGAACGGCGAACCCGGTGTCGTCAAGACCGCACCGAGACTGCCTGACGGAACGCCGTTTCCGACGCTGTACTACCTGACGCATCCGGTGTTGACGGCCGCCGCCAGCCGGCTGGAGTCCGAGGGTCTGATGCGCGAGATGACCGAACGGCTGCAACAGGATCCGGGGCTGGCCGCCGCGTACCGCAGGGCGCACGAGTCGTATTTGGCTGAGCGTGATGCGATCGAGCCGCTTGGCACCACGTTCTCCGGCGGTGGCATGCCGGAGCGGGTGAAGTGCTTGCATGTGGTGATCGCGCATTCGCTTGCCAAGGGCCCGGGTGTGAATCCGTTTGGCGACCAAGCGCTTGCGGTGTTGGCCGAAGAGCCTGCAATGGCGGGGATTTTGGAGAAGGGTCGGTGGACGTGAGCCGAGTAGCGGCCGTCGATTGCGGTACCAATTCGATCCGGCTGTTGATCGCCGACCAGGTCGACGGCCGGTTGCGCGACGTGCATCGCGAGATGCGAATCGTCCGGTTGGGCCAAGGCGTCGACGCCACAGGGCAATTCGCGCACGAGGCGCTTGCGCGAACCAAAGTGGCGCTTGGCGACTACGCCGAGTTGATGCGCGGTTTCGAGGTGGGCAAGGTGCGGATGGTGGCGACGTCGGCCGCCCGTGATGTCGCCAACCGGGACGAGTTCTTCGCGATGACAGCCGAGATTCTCGGCGCGGTGGTGCCAGGCGCGGTCGCCGAGGTGATCACCGGCACCGAGGAGGCAGCGCTGTCGTTCCACGGTGCTGTCGACGAATTGGACTCTGCTTCAGCACCTTTCGTGGTCGTCGACCTCGGTGGTGGGTCCACGGAGGTGGTGCTGGGCTCACGAGACGTCAACGCGAGTTTCTCCGCCGACATCGGGTGTGTGCGCCTGACCGAGCGGTGCCTGCACTCCGATCCCCCGACGGCAACGGAGATCGCCGCTGCGCGGGAAGTCGTCCGCGAGGGGCTGGGCCAGGCGCTGCGGGTGGTGCCCGTCGAGAGCGCCCGCACCTGGGTCGGGGTGGCGGGCACCATGACGACGCTGTCGGCGCTGGCGCAAAAGATGACGGCCTACGACTCCGAAGCGATCCATCTGTCCAAGGTGGGTTTCGCTGACCTGCTGCCGGTGTGCGAGGAGTTGATCGCGATGACGCGTGCCCAACGCGCGGCGCTGGGGCCGATGCACGAGGGCCGTGTGGACGTGATCGGCGGCGGCGCAATCATTGTCGAGGAACTCGCCGACGCGTTGGGCAGTCGCGCTGGCATCGACGAGCTCGTGGTCAGCGAGCACGACATCCTCGACGGCATCGCACTCTCGATCACCTAACGCCAGCGCTTCGGGCCCTGAAGCAGGGTCATGCGTTGCGTGGTCGTGGATCGGCCGGGTCCCGGTCGTCGTCGTCCGGGTCGTTCCACCACTGGGACTGCGGGGTTTCGCTGTATTCGTCGTGCCAGTTCCACCACGCGTAGGGCGCGGACTGCGGGTAGCCGTCGGGCGAGTCTTCCCAATTCTCCTGGCGCCCAAGCGCAGTCATGTCAAGGTAGCTCCACGTCGTGCCCAATGCCTCGTCGCCACGGTTGTTGATGAAGTATGTGCGATACACGCGGTCGCCGTCGCGGATGAACGCGTTGGTGCCGTGCCACTGGTCCACGCCGAAGTCGACATCGAAGTCGTCGGAGAACGTGTACCACGGCATGTCCCAGCCCATCCGCGCCTTGACGCGATCGATGTCTGCCTGCGGGGCGCGCGAGGCGAACACCAGGGTGGTGTCACGTGCGTTGAGGTGACCGACATGGCCAACGTTGTCGGCGATCAACGAGCAGCCGCGGCAGGCATGGTCGGGCCAGCCGTCCACCCCGGGCTCGAAGAACGCGCGGTAGACGATCAGTTGACGACGGCCCTGGAACAAGTCGAGAAGGCTGGCCTTGCCCTTTGGCCCCTCGAATTGGTAGTCCTTTTCCACTGCGACCCATGGCATGCGCCGACGCGCGGCGGCCAACGCGTCGCGGGCCCGAGTGACCTCTTTCTCTTGCGCTAGAAGCTGCTGGCGGGCGGCCTGCCACTCCTGCAGAGATACGACCGGTGGTGTCTTCATTGCGATGCTCCTTGCGATGTTCGTTGCCCCCAGTACGTCAGATGCGTTGCTGGGCTGTAATTCATCGCGGCGGAGCGCAGAATTCCGCCAGGGATATCGGAGCTGTTCTAACCCTTTCGCTGACCTCGGCCCCGACGCTTCGTGGGATCGCGCTGGCCGGCGAGGGTCAGGCCGAGGAGCATCATCACGAAACCGAGGCCGAAGTGCAGCCAGTTGTCGGCGCCGTTGATCGGAAGTAGGCGGCTGCCCATGAGCCATCCGTGCAGCCAGAGCGCCAGATAGACCAGACCTCCGCCGAGGAAGTACGCACGCGACGCGGCATACGTGCGGGCCAGCGCGAAGCCGACGAAACCCGACACCAAATGCAGGACGTTGTGCAAGCCGGAGATCGCGAACACCCCGAAGAGTTTGCCGTCTGGCGTGACCCCGGGGATGAAACCGAGCACGCCGATGACGACGAACCCTGCCGCGACGAGCAGCGCCGCACCCTGCACCGCCATGTACTTGGGGGTCGTCGTGGTCATCGCTGCCTCTCCTGCGTTTATTTACGCAGCAGAAATACCCCGGGCGATGCCGGATTAACCCGGAATTCGGGGTTAGCTACCGCCTGATGTTGCAGTTCGGCGGATTACCACAGTGGTGGCCGCCTTCGCATGCGTTGCAATGACAGTTGCAACCCGAGCCCGCTTTGGCCTCTGATGCTCGCATCGTCGATCAACTCCTCTGTTGCTCTGACCAACCTGAGAGGGTGGGAGCAGAGTTCGTCACCACGTACGCATATCAACATATGCCGCGATCACAATGGTTCGCATCGCTTTGAAAAGAACAGGAAGCCGAGCCGACGCCGTGCCTCCCGATGCGCCGGTCGAGCGGACCACCTACATCGCCGTCGACGACGCAGACGCGGCCGCGGACGCCGGCCCGGCCGGCGGGCTCTGTTCCCGGGTGTTCGGCTGGGAATTCGATGACGTCGGATTCGTGACGACGATCCGGCGTCCCGCCCCGGCTCCGCCGACGCCATCGGCTGGGTGATCTCGCCGTCGCGTGGTGATGATCACTGGCAGGTGACTTTCACGGTCGCATCACGTGACGACTCCGCGGCAGTGGCGGAAAAGCTTGGTGCTGTAGTCCTTTCGTCCGACGAAACGGAGTGGACAAAGACCGCGCTGATCTGCGATCCGCAGGGCGCCGAGCTGACGTTGAGCCAATTCACGCCGCCAGAAAACTAGTGCCGCCCTCTGCCAGTTGGCACCGGCTGCCCTAGTTGACGGTCCGGTTAATGGACGTCAAACTTCGGGTGTGATCGAGTTGAGTGAACAGACGATCATCGACCAGATTGTCGTGCGCCTGACGAATCGCTATCCCGCGATCTCTCAGTCAACCGTGGAACGCGTTGTCCACGACGTGCACGCCAGATTCGATGACAAACCGTTGCGCGACTATGTCCCGTTGTTGGTCGAGCGCCATGCGAGGAATGAACTGGACCGCATGCACGCCACCGTAGGTTAGTGGGCAATGCGCCCTAGCCCGAGCGGGCAAGCCCCGGGGTGACCGGGGTGCTCCCCGTCCGACGGTCCGGGTGGTCGCGTTCGTTGAATTGCCGTAGCCCTTCGAACGTTTCGGACGCGGAGATCGACCGGCCGAAGCATTCCGCTTCGATGCGCAGTCCGTCGTGGAGTGGTCGTCCCAGGCCGGTCCGCGCCGCTTCCAGGTCGGTGCGCAGTGCGGGCTGGGGGAGCGTCGCGATCCTCTGCGCCAACTCGATCGCCCGCTGCAGGCACGTCCCCTTCGGGACGACTTCGTTGACGAGGCCGATGCGTTCGGCTTCGCGGGCGTCGATCACCCGCCCGGTCACGATCAGTTCGATCGCGCGCCGGTATCCGAGGATGCGGGTAAGTCGTTGTGTGCCACCGTCGGCCAGCCCGATGTTCCAGCGTCGGCACGTGACCCCGAAGGTGGCGTGCTCGTCGGCGATCGCCATGTCGGTCCAGCACGCCCACTCGAGGCCGCCGGCATAGGCGACGCCGTTGACGGCCGCGATGGTGGGCTTGTAGATGTCGGTCCATCGCGACGGGCCGAGCACGCCGTCGTCGGGAGCAAGGTCGATGTCCAGTTCCCCGCCGAATGCCGCCTTCAGGTCGCCGCCCGCGCAGAACGCCTTGTCGCCCGCGCCGGTGAGGACGCCGACTAGCGCGTCGTCGTCGTCGCGGAACCGGGACCAGGCCTCGACCAGTTCCGAATGTGTCTGCGGCCCAATGGCATTCATGCGCTCTGGTCGGTTGATGGTGATGACCGTGACCGGCCCGCGCTGCTGGTAGGTCAGGTGCTCGTAGTCGGTCATCGAATGGATGCCAGTCGTTCGTCGAGGTTGGAGTGGAAGCGCCCGATGGCGCTCTCGTGCGTACCGAACTCGACGAAGTCGTTGGCGCCTGCGTACAGGCCCTTCTGCACACCCTCCGACATCTCGTTGTCCTCGATCCCGCCTTCGTTCAGCAGATCGCGAGCGCCTGCGGCGGCATCGGGGTCGGTGGACAGGCGTTCGGTGACGTCGGGTGTGACCATGGCGTAGATCGTGACGTTGGTGTGGTCGATGTCGATCGGGTCGATGGTTATCACCAGCACTTGGTTGGGAAACGTCGCGACCATGACGTTCGGGAACAGGTGGTACACGTACGTCACCCGGTGTCCGACGTTCCACGTGGATTCGGGGCGATCACGCAGCCGCTCAATGTTCTGATATGGGAACGTGATTCGGGTGTTTGGCCCGAACGCCTCGATGACGTTGAGGTCGTCGTATTGGATCGGGTAGAAGGTGTTCTTGTGGGTCGTGCGGATGTGGTAGCCCTCGAGGAACTGCTCGACGAGAACTTTCCAGTTCATCTGGCGTAACGCCGGCCGCACGGTGAAAAGCCGTTCCGCGGGCAGCAGCTTGTCGCGCCACGGACTGCCATTGATCAGCGCCGCCATCGCAGCGTCGGCCCCCGGCGCAGGTGACTCGAGCGGTCCGATCACGATCAGGCCGTCCACCTCACTGCTGTCGACCTCGACCAGTCCGCGGACGGACATGTCGAGATCGGGGAACGCGTCGGAATGCGGGACGTGCGAGAGCGAACCGTCGAGCCTGTACGTCCAGCCGTGATAGCGGCACACCAACGCGTGCGCGCAGCCCGGACCCTCGACCAGGGCCATACCGCGGTGCCGGCACGAATTGCGGAACACCCGTGCCTTGCCGTCGCGGCCGCGCACCGCGAACAGCGGAACACCGAACGTGGTCCGTTCGGCGTGGTCGCCGGGATTGCGAATCGCCGCCGACGGCAGGAACACGCTCGGATACGAGCGCATGGTCTTCAGCTCGTCGGCGAATCTTTCTGGACTCAAATAGTTTTCGACCGGCTCCCGCCAGGCGTCGCCTTCATCGGTCGTACCGGCGTCGATGTGCGCCAGGATGCGGTGAACGATCTCCACATCGTCGGCGACCGACGTCGTTGTCGGAGTGCTCATAGTGTGGAAGTATCACACTATGAACGTCACGCGTCAACAATATCGTGAGATGAGCGCGCGCCGCCAGGTCGCCGACCTGATCGGGGACCAGTCACTCAGCGCACGATCAGTCCTTGCGACGGCGCTGCTCGGCGCCCCGCAGCCCCACCTCACGGTCGGCGAACTGGTCGCGATGGCGTCGCTCTTCGGTATCAGCGACGGCGCAGCCCGCACGTGCTTGTGGCGCATGGTCTCCAACGGCGAACTCACCAGCGACGACGGCACCTATGCGCTCGCGGGCGGTCTGCTCGAGCGACGTCAACGTGTCGACGAAGCGTCGCGCGCCGCGACAACCCCGCCGTGGGACGGCACCTGGGAGTTGGCGGTCGTGTCTTTGGAGCGACGGTCGGCCGCCGATCGCCTGGCGTTGCGCAAGGCGGCAACGGCTCTGCACCTCGCAGAGCTACGGGAGGGCGTCTGGATTCGGCCCGACAACCTCGACCCGGATCGGCTGCCGACGCTGCGCACTGTGCTCGACCGCCAATGTGTGCATTTCCACAACGCCGCGACGGACATCCCCGCCGAGACGGTGAGATCTCTGTTCAGTCTTGATGATTGGGCTGCAGACGCTGACAGGTTCACCGTCGCTCTGCAGGACGAACTCGACATCGAGGCGGTCGGCGCCGAGGACTTTGCCTATTGGTTCGCACTGTCGGTCGCCGTCGTCCGCCATCTTCAACTCGACCCGCTGCTGCCCGCCGAAGTCATCGGAAACGACTGGCCGGGACACGAGTTGCGCCAGGCCTACCGTCGTTTCAACGAGGTGTTCCAGAAGCGGCTGGCGACAGCATTTCGCTGACTGTCACTACTCGTCCCGAGTCAACGCTGCAGGATGGGTTTCAGCGCGTCGAGCACCGCAGGGTCTTCGATGGTCGACGGCAGGGGCTCATCCTTGCCATGGGCAATGCCACGCATCGTCTTGCGCAGGATCTTGCCCGATCGCGTCTTGGGCAGCGCAGCCACGACGTCAACGAGTTTGAAGCACGCCACCGCGCCGATCTCGTCGCGCACCAACTGAACCAACTCGGCTGCCAGGCCCTTGTCCGACGCACCGGCCTTGAGCACGACGAAACCACGGGGCACCTGACCCTTGATCTGGTCGTGAACGCCGATCACCGCGCATTCCGCAACCGCGGGGTGGCCGGCCAGCACGGCCTCGATGGATCCCGTCGAAAGCCGGTGTCCTGCAACGTTGATCACGTCATCAATGCGTCCCATGACGAAGAGATAGCCGTCCTCGTCGAGGTATCCGCCATCCCCGGTCAGGTAGAAGCCCGGATGTTCGCACAGATACGATGCTTCATAGCGGTCGTCGTCTCCCCACAGTGTTGGCAGCGTGCCCGGCGGCAGCGGCAACCTGACGCAGATCGCGCCCTCTTCACCGGGTTCGCATTCCGAGCCGTCGATCCGCAGGATCCGCACGTCGTATCCGGGCATCGGTACGGTTGGGGAACCCGGCTTGATGGGCATCGGTTCGACACCCATCGGGTTTGCCGCGATGGCCCAACCTGTTTCGGTCTGCCACCAGTGATCGACGACGGGAATGCCGAGGATGTCCGACGCCCAACCGTAGGTGGCAGGGTCGAGTCGTTCACCCGCCTGGAACAAGTACTTCAGCGACGACAGGTCGTACTTGTTCAGGTGCAAGCCTTCGGGGTCTTCTTTCTTGATCGCGCGGATCGCTGTCGGCGCGGTGAACAATGCCTTGACACCGTGCTCGGCGGCGACTCGCCAGAACGCACCCGCATCCGGTGTACCGACCGGCTTGCCCTCGTACAGCACGGTCGTCGCCCCGAGCAGCAATGGCGCGTAGACGATGTACGAGTGGCCGACCACCCAGCCGACATCGCTTGCCGCCCAGAAGATATCGCCCGGATGCGTGTCGTAGATGTTGCGCATGCTCCACAGCAGCGCCACCGCGTGCCCGCCGTTGTCGCGGACGATACCCTTCGGCTTACCGGTGGTGCCCGAGGTGTACAGCACGTACAGCGGGTCGGTGGCCGCGACCGGCACCGCGTCGACGGGTTGCGCGTCGCTCATCAGCTCGCGCCAGTCGTGATCACGGCCCGTCACAGGCTCGCATGGTCGCTGTTCGCGCTGTAGGACCACGCACGCGGGTGGGGCATGCTCGGCCATCTCGAGCGCGGCGTCGAGCATCGGCTTGTAGTCGACGGTCCGCGTCGGCTCGACTCCGCACGACGCGGTCACGATGACGGCCGGTTTCGCGTCGTCGATGCGGGTCGCGAGTTCGTGCGCGGCGAACCCGCCGAACACAACCGAATGCACCGCGCCCAGCCGCGCGCACGCGAGCATCGCGATCGCCGCCTCGGGCACCATCGGCATGTAGATGACGACGCGGTCGCCTTTGTTCACGCCCAATCCGCGTAGCGCCCCCGCGAAGCGGGCGGTCTCGTCGAGCAGCTCGCGGTAGGTGTAAGTGCGCTGCGACCCGGTCACCGGGGAGTCGTAGATGAGCGCCGGCTGATCGGCGCGGCCGCCGTCGACGTGACGGTCCAGCGCGTTGGCGCAGGTGTTCATCTCGCCATCGGGGAACCAGCGGTAGAACGGCGGGTTCGAGTCGTCGAGAACGCGCGTCGGCTCGCGCGTCCACGTGACCGCCCGCGCGGCGTCGGCCCAGAAGGCCTCGGGGTCGGCGATGCTAGCGTTGAACAGGTCTCGATAGCCACCCATACCGCGACCGTAGCGCGGGCAGGGGTACGTAGAGTGCGATTCATGCCTTCAGCGGAACCGCCACCGATCCCGGGCGTGCGCCGGTCATACGTCGAGGCCCGTGGTGTGCGCTTTCACGTGACCGAATCGGGTCCCGAGGACGGCCGCCCGGTTCTCGCGTTGCACGGCTGGCCTCAGCATTACTGGGCCTACCACCCTCTGCTCGCCGACCCGCCGCCCGGCCTGCGGATCATCGCGCCTGACCTACCCGGCTTCGGGTGGTCCGGGCCCGCGCCGCACAAGTGGGCCAAGGAGGACGTCGCCAGCGACGTGCTGGCGCTGATCGACGCGCTCGGGCTGGACAAGGTGCTGCTCGTGGGGCACGACTGGGGCGCGTACGTCGGCTATCTGATGGTCCTGCGCGATCCCGATCGCTTTGCCGGCTACCTAGCCCTGAACATGGGCTTTCCGTGGGTGACGGCGCGGCATTTCCTGCCGAACGTTTTGCCGCTGCTGCAGTACCAACCACTGATGGCAGCCTTCGGCGTGCCTTTGCAGCGCTACACAAATTTCCTTTACCTGGTCTTCAGGCTGTCGTCTGCGCTCGATCGTGAGACCGCGCGTGTGTACGTGGACCGTTTCCGCGATCCGGTGGTGGCGCGGGCAGGCCGAGACGCGTACCGGACGTTCCTGCTGCGCGAGGTGCCCAGGGGCGCAAGGCATCCCGAAAAGCGACGGGCTACGGTTCCGATTCGCGCGCTCCACGGTACGAAGGACTTCGTCATCGCCGAGTCGTGGACGTCGCCGGAAAACGCCATCGCCGACGACTTCACGTTGGAGAAGATCGACGGGCCACACTTCATGCTCGAAAAGCAGGGCGACCTGGTGCGGGCGAGGCTGATCGCGCTGGCCGACGAAACGAAGGCCTGAGCGTTTGGCTTTGCCGGTGCCGGGTAGCCCGCGGGTATGGCAAACGCAATGGGCATCGCGTTGGTCACCGGTGCGTCGAGCGGAATCGGCTTCGAACTCGCGAAGCTGTTCGCCGACGACGGATATGACCTCGTCATCGCCGCGGAGGACGACGCTATTCACGCCTGCGCCGACAAGCTCGCGACAGCGCAGATCGACGTCATTCCGGTCCAGGTCGATCTGCGCAAAGCCGACGACGTAGAACGCCTCTACCGCACCGCCACAGCGGACGGTCGGCGACTTGCCGCGGCGGCGCTCAACGCAGGTGTCGGCCGGGCCGGGCCGTTCGTCAAGGGCGATCTCGACACCGACCTGAGCATCATCGACCTCAACGTCCGCTCGACGGTCCATCTAGCCAAACTCGTGCTGTCGGACATGACCAAATCCGGAACGGGCAAGGTTTTGTTCACGTCGTCGATCGCATCGACTATGCCGGGCTCGCTGCAGACGGTCTACAACGCGTCCAAGTCGTTCATCCAGTCTTTCGCCGAGGCGCTGCAGGATGAACTCCGCGACACCGGCGTGACCGTCACCTCGCTGATGCCCGGCCCCACCGAGACGAACTTCTTCCGACGGGCGAACATGCTCGACACGCTCGTAGGGCGCATGCCGAAGGACGACTCCGCCAAAGTCGCCAAGCAAGGCTACGACGCGCTGATGAAGGGCGACCGCAAGGTGGTCGCCGAGTCGGCGCTGTCAAAGTCGATGGGCGTAGCCAACACGGTGCTTCCGGACTCGGTGAAAGCCGTTGCCAGCCGGATCATCTCGACACGGATAGGACGTAACAAATGACAGGACCAGCCGCAATCGACAGCTCGTTGACGGTCAAGCGCGACACCACCGCGACACGGCAGCAGGTGTGGGACATCGTCGCCGACGGCTGGACCTATTCACAGTGGGTGGTGGGTAACACCAGGATGCGAGCGGTCGAACCTCACTGGCCTGCACCGGGCAGCAAGATTCACCACACCATCGGGATCTGGCCCGTGGTTCTCAACGACGAGACGGAGGTCGAGTCCGCGACACCGCCGGAGGAACTGATCCTGCGTGCCAAGAGCCGGCCGTTCGGCGGTGCTCGAATAGTGTTGCGGCTCTTCGACATCCCGACCGGCTGCCGCATCGAGATGGCCGAGGTGCCGGTCGGTGGACCGTTGAACCTGCTGCCGCGGCGACTGGGACTGGCCGCGGCGTACCCGAGAAATCGGGAGTGCCTGGCTCGGTTGGCCGCGTTGGCGGAACGGCGAAAAGAACCGGAGTGAATGCGCAGAGCGCAGACGCGGTGGTGATCGGGGCCGGCCACAACGGCCTGGTCGCCGCGGCGCTCCTGGCCGACGCCGGCTGGGACGTGCTGGTGCTGGAGGCTCAGCAAGAGCCCGGCGGTGCGGTGAAGAGCGCTGAGCTGTTCCCCGGCTACGTGAGCGATCTGTACAGCGCCTTTTATCCGCTGTCCGTGGCATCTCCGGCGCTCAGCGCGCTCAACCTCGAAGATCACGGCCTGCGATGGACTCATGCGCCCGCAGTCGTCGGACACGCCCGCTCGGCAGATGATGACGACGCACCAGTGATCTACCGCGAGATCGACCGTACCGCTGACGATTTGGAGCGACGCTGCAGCGGCGACGGCGATCGGTGGCAGGCGCTGTTCGACCAGTGGCTCCGCATCAAGGACCCCATCCTGTCCACTCTGTTCTCACCGTTCCCGCCTGCGCGTGGGCCGTTGTCCCTGTTGCGGAAGCTCGGGACCGCCGATGCGCTGCGGCTGGCGCATCTGCTGCTGTTGCCGGCAGGCATCATGGCCGAGCAGCTGTTCGAGGGTGAATCAGCACGACTCCTGTTGTTGGGCAACGCAATGCACGCCGACGTGCCGATCGATGCAGTAGGCAGCGGAGTGATGGGCTACCTGTTGATCATGATGGCGCAGGATGGCGGGTGGCCGGTACCCGTCGGCGGGGCGGGGGAGTTGGCCGCGGCACTGGTCCGCCGAGCCCAGTCGGCGGGCGCGCGCATCGAGTGTGGACGTGAGGTCGACGCGATCGACGTTCGCGGTGGACGGGCCGTCGCGGTGCATTCGAAAGATGGTGCCACGGTGCGTGTTCGGCGCGCTGTCATCGCCGACACATCGGCACCCCGGCTGTACGGCCAATTGCTTCCGGCGCACGCGGTGCCGGATGCGGTGGAGCGCAGCATGAAGCGTTTCGTCTGGGATACCCCGGTTTTGAAGGTGAATTACGCGCTCGACAGTGCGATACCTTGGCGGTCGAAGAGCCTGAACGACGCGGGCACTGTACATCTCGGTGCGGACCACGACGGTCTGATCCGGTGGATGGCCGACCTGAACACCGCGACGCTGCCCGAGCGGCCGTTCATGTTGTTCGGCCAAATGACGACGGCGGACCCCAGCCGTTCGCCTGCCGGCACCGAAAGCGCATGGGCATATACGCATCTGCCGCGCGGCGTCGCCGACGACGAGTCGGCTCAGAGATTGGCGCTGGCTGTTGATCGCGTACTCGAGGAGCACGCCCCCGGCTTCCTCGATCGTGTCGTTGGCAAGAGCGTTCAGCGACCATCGGATTTGCAGGCCAGCGACGCGAACCTGCACACCGGCGCGGTGAACGGCGGCACGTCGCAGCTGTTTCAGCAGTTGATCTTCCGGCCCGCTCCCGGTTTCGGTCGCGCCGAAACAACCGTCGAGAACGTCTACTTGGGCAGCGCGGGCGCCAGTCCGGGCGGCGGTGTGCACGGTGTCTGCGGACGCAACGCCGCGCGCGCTGCGCTGGCAGGCAGTGGTGTGCGCGGCTGGCCGCGTCGTCGGCTCACCCGGGCAGCGCTGTCGTTGGCGACGCGGTGATACTCACGCGCCGTCCCAGTTCTGCAGGAACGCTTCGGCGACGATCGCGGCGTTGTCTGCGGCGATCTGCTTGTAGACGGCGAACGTGAACGGGTAACCCGGCAGGTTGAGCGGATCGCCCGGCCCGTCGGACATGCCGCGGATGCCGAGGAACGGGATGCCGTGCGCGTCGGCGACCTGTTGCGCCGCAGCGGTCTCCTGGTCGACGGCGTCCACGGCAGGCGTCGCGGGGCTCAGCAGTCCGGTCAGGTTGCTGACGAGCCCGAAGGCCAGGAACGGCACGATGGCCTGGAAGAAGTTGCCGGTGAACAGAAGTGAGAAGTCCGGCGCGGCGCAGGGCTGTGCACCGAAGATGTCGCCGACGAACGGAATCGACGGGAGAGCGGGGAATGCCGTCCCGTTGTTGTTGTCGTCGCTGGAGCCGTCACCGCCGACGACCAGATCCGGTTCGCGCTTGAGGTCGATCTGCGGGCCTGCGAACAGCCCGCAATAACAGTTGGGGTCGCCGATGCTGTCTCGACTCAGCAGGTCGACGTCCAACGCGCTGGCGGTGGCGAGCATGCCCGGATCGACAGCGTGCCAGGTTTGGCCGTCGTCGGAGGTCCATCGGGCCGGCACCGCCACGTCCCCGATCTCGGTGCGCCCCGAACCACCGGCGACGCCCGAGAAGACCACTGCGCCAATCGATATGCCGGATTCGCCAGTGAAATGGTCGAGCGCGATCTCGGTCGTCTGCGTGGCGTTGACCATGCCGATGCCGGTCATCGCGACGATCACCTTTTTGCCACCCAGCGTGCCGAGGTAGAAGTGATGCCCGCCGACGACCACCGAGGGATTCGGATCGAGGGTGGTGCGGGCGAGAATAGCGTCGGTTTCCGCGGGAAAGGCTGAAAGGATCAGCGTCCGCTGTTCGGTCGTCTGACTCGTGTGCTGCGTGTCCACGGGCTTGTCGCTCAGCGACGGTGTGGTGAATGCCCGTTCGAACTCGCGGCGCGCGAACGCCAGCAGAGACCAGATCGACGGACCTTCGGCGGGCGCTCCTGGTGTGCTGCTGGCGGCGAACGGGCTCAGGATCGCGTTGACGACTCCGGACACCACAGCGGTCACTGCGCGGACCATGTTGGGCTGCACCGGTTTCGGTGTTGCCGGCGTGCTGATCGTGGCGCGGCTTGATGCGACGGATGACTGCGTCGGATCAGAGAGTCTGTTGGGGACGGCGGTGGTGTCCTCCTGCTTCGCGACGGCGGGCGCCGCATGCTTCACGTCCGAGGCCGCCGACGCGGCCGTCGTCGGCTTCGGCTTCGGCTTGGCCGCCGGCGCGGCAGACCGTTTCTTTCGCAGTGGCTTCGTGGGCGGCGTCTCGTCGGTGTCCTTGTTTGGCGGATCGGCGGCTTCGGTCGCCTTATCGCTGGGGTCGGCCTTCGTGTCGGTCGTGCTGGACGACGTGGATCCGACGGCGCCGTCAGTTTCGTCGGCCCACGCGAGGCCGCTCTGCCACCCGGTCATGACGGCAGCGCCGATGCCCAGGGCGACGGTCAAGCCGCCGACCCTACGCAGCCATGCCCCCACAGGCATGCGGAATGTATATCGCTTGGGTGCGGTCGGCGCGCCGGATTTGCGATAGCTGCTGAGATCGTTTGGTCGCGGTGCTAGCAGCAATTTCTACTTCAGGGTCGTGGTGTGCACCCGTTATGCGGAATTGCACAGCCATGGCGTCGAAATCGCGCCTAGCGTGCCGAAGCTCACTCTGCTCGAGCTCATCAGCTCAGAACATGCCCCGATCCGCGCTGATTAGCGGTAACGTTGGCACCTCCAACAGCAACAATGGGAAAGTTCACCTCTGACATGTGGTCCATCCGGCTTGGAGCCCTGGCCGCCGGTGCGGCGATCTCACTGGCAGTTGCCTCACCCGCCGCGGCGGACGCGGGAAGCTTCCTCAAAGAGGTGCAGCCGTTCTATCAGAACTTCAGCGCCGAGCAGTTGCTGTCCGAGGGGTTCAGGGTCTGCTCGGCGCAGAACAGCGGCATGAACTCCCCGAAGGCCGTCCAGATGGTCCAGGACGACATCGGGGCATCGGTGACCGCGGCGGGCGACATTGTCGCGGCTGCGGTCGTCCATCTCTGCTGACGCGGGCCGTTACTGCTGGAATCGGTAACCCATCCCCGCCTCGGTCAGCAGGTGCACGGGGTGCGACGGATCGTCTTCCAGCTTGCGTCGCAGCTGCGCCAAATACACCCGCAGATAGTGGGTTTCCTTGGCGTAAGCCGGACCCCAGACTTCCTTGAGCAGCTCCTCGCGGCCGACAAGCTTGCCGCGGTTGCGCACCAGCATCTCGAGCATGCCCCACTCGGTGGGAGTCAGGTGGACTTCCGTGCCGTTCTTGGTAACCTTCTTCGCGGCGAGGTCGACGGTGAACGACGACGTTTCGATCACCGGCTCATCGGTGTCCGACGCGGCAGTGCCCCGGCGCACCGCTGCCCGCAGCCGCGCCAGAAATTCGTCCATCCCAAAGGGTTTGGTGACATAGTCGTCCGCGCCTGCGTCAAGCGCTTCGACCTTGTCCGACGAGTCGGTGCGTGCCGACAGCACGATCACCGGTGCGGTGAGCCAGCCGCGTAGCCCGCCGAGCACCTCGATACCCGACATGTCGGGCAGCCCGAGATCCAGCACGATGACGTCGGGCCGGTGATCGGCCGCCGTGCTGAGAGCCTCGGCGCCGCTCGCGGCGGTGAACACCTCGTAGCCGCGCACCGAGAGGTTGATCCGCAACGCGCGCAGTATCTGCGGCTCGTCGTCGATGACCAGCACCCTGGTTTTCTGCGGGGTCATGGCTCGTCCTTCGGTGCGGCAAGGTCGATTTCGGCTGTGAGCCCGCCACCGGGCGTGTCCGTCGCCGAAATGGTGCCGCCCATCGCCTCGACGAAACCCCGGGCAACCGACAGGCCCAGCCCGACACCGATGCTGGTGTCGTGGTCGCCGAGCCGCTGGAACGGCGCGAACAACTGCTCCTCGCTGCCGCGCGGAATGCCAGGCCCCTCGTCGATGACGGCGATGAGCACGCGGTCGCCGACCTGCCCCGCCGTGACGCGGATCGGGCTGTCCGGGGCGTAGCGCAATGCGTTGTCGATCAGGTTGGCCAGCACGCGTTCGAGCAGACCGCTGTCGGCCATCACCACCGCGTCGTCGACGTCGACCTTGACGCGGTCCAGGCCTTGCCTGCGAAAACCGGTGACGCCCTTGCTGATTGCCAGCAGTGCGCGCTGCACGGTTTCTTCCAGGTACACCCGTTGCAGCTCTGGCCGCAGCACACCGGCGGCCAGGCGCGACGAGTCGAGCAGGTTGCCCACCAACGCGGTGAGCTGGTCGACGGACTCCTCGATGGTGGCGAGCAGTTCGGCGGTGTCCTCCGCTGAGAAGTCGATGTCGTCGCTGCGCAGGCTGGATACCGCGGCCTTGGCGGCGGCCAACGGTGTGCGCAGGTCGTGGCTGACGGCCGAGAGCAGTGAGCGGCGCAGTTCGTCGGCTTGCGCGATGGCCTCGGCCTTGCCTGCTTCTTCGGTCAACTCCCGCTGCTTGACCAGTCCCGCCGCCTGCTTGGCGACCGCGCTGAGCACCCGGCGATCGCGCGCGGCCAGCTTGCGGCCTGCCATCAACAACCAGAACTCGTCGTCGCCGACTTCGATGGCGCTGTCGGCGGTGTCGACGTCGACGCAGGGATCCTTGCCCACGCAGCCGACGATGCCCGTGCCTTCCCGCAGCAGGCTGACGGCGCGCTGGGAATAGGTTTCGCGGACGCGCTCGAGCAAGGTGTCGAGGTCGGCGCCGCGCAGCACCGAGCCGGCGAACAGTGCGAGTAGTTCGGCTTCCTGCGACGCATGTCGGGCTTCGCGCGACCGACTGGCCGCCCCGTCGACCAAGGCCGAGACGGCGATCGCGACGAGCAACAACACGACGATGGTCACTGCGCTGTCGGGTTCGGCGATCGTGAACGTGTAGCGAGGCTCGACCAGGAAGTAATTCAGCAGCAATCCAGAGAGCACTGCCGACAGCACAGCGGGTGCGACGCCGCCGAGCAGCGCGACCGTCAGCACGCCGATGAAGAAGATCGCGCTCTCGCCGCCGATCCCCAGGTACGGATCGAGCCCGTAGACGATCAATGCGCAGATCGCCGACGGAACCACGAGGGCGGCAAGCCATGACATCGCATGGTGTTGTCGCGGCGTCAGCCGTGCCAACACCGAGCTTCGGCCCGCATGTTCGTGCGTGACCATGTGCACGTCGATCTTGCCGGACTGCTGTACCACCGACGCGGCGATGCCCTCGTCGAAGATGCGGGCCCACCGTGAGCGCCGCGACGTACCGATCACCAACTGGGTGGCGTTCTCGTCGCGGGCGAAATCCAGTAGGGCGCTTGGCACGTCGTCACCGACAACGGTGTGCAGAGTCGCGCCCAGGCTCGTCGCCAGCTCACGCACCTTGCCCATCTGCGGTGCCGAGACGCCCGAGAGTCCGTCACCGCGGACGACGTGCACTACCAGCAGCTCTGCGCTGGATTTCGACGCGATACGGGATGCCCTGCGCACCAAGGTTTCCGATTCCGGCCCACCCGTTACGGCTACGACGACCCGTTCGCGCGCCTCCCAGGTGTCGGTGATCTGGTTTTCTTCGCGATACTTCTCAAGTGCCGCGTCGACCTGGTCGGCGAGCCACAGCAGCGCCAATTCGCGTAGCGCCGTGAGGTTCCCGCGCCGAAAGTAATTCGAAAGCGCGGCATCGACGCGTTCGGGCGCGTAGACATTGCCGTGGGCGAGCCTGCGCCGCAACGCTTCCGGGGTGATATCGACCAACTCGATCTGGTCGGCCGCGCGCACGATTTCGTCGGGCACTTTCTCCTGTTGTTCGATGCCGGTGATCTGGGTGACGACGTCGTTGAGGCTTTCCAGGTGCTGGACGTTGACCGTCGAGATGACGGTGATGCCGGCGTCGAGCAGCTCCTCGACGTCCTGCCAGCGCTTGGGGTTCTTGCTGCCGGGAGTGTTGGTGTGCGCGAGTTCGTCGACCAGTACCACTTGCGGTTGGCGTTTGAGCACCGCCTCGATATCGAGTTCACCGAAGCGCTTGCCCCGGTATTCGATGTATTTGGGCGGCACCATGTCGATGCCGTCGAGCAACTCGGCGGTCTTCTTGCGGCCGTGTGTCTCGACGATGGCGGCCACCAGATCGGTGCCGCGTTCCAGGCGGCGATGCGCCTCGCCGAGCATCGCGTACGTCTTGCCGACGCCGGGCGCTGCGCCGAGGTAGATGCGCAGCTCCCCGCGTTTGGTGGCGCACTGCGGGTTGCTCACATCAACATCATCCACCTGCATACTTCTGATCGAGTTCGATATTCAATGCCAGGACGTTGACGGTGGGTTCACCCATGAAGCCGAGCCAGCGGCCGTCGGTGTTGTCCGCAACGGCTTGCTTGACCTGGTCAGCGCTCAGGCCTCGGACGCGGGCCACCCGGTCGACCTGCAGGTCGGCGTAGGCGATCGAGATGTGCGGGTCGAGGCCGCTGCCGCTGGTGGTGACGGCGTCTGCAGGCACTCGCGGATCTGCGGAGGCCGCACCCCGGATCGGCACGATCTGGCCGATGCTGTAGTCCTCACCGAACTCGGCGCATTCGACACGGACACCCTCATAGGTGTTAAGGAACGGTGTCTTCGTCGTGTCGCATGGCTCGTTGACGCTGACCACCTTTGTCGGGTGCACGACATTGCCGACCGCGTCGCGGGGGCCGATCACCGATAGCACCGCGCCGATACCCTCGCCGGTGCAGAACGGGCGCGCACCGTCCATGCCTTCGCGCTCTCCGACGGCCTTGCTGCGCGTGCAGACCTGCGTGAGCAGGCTCGGCTTGTCCTTGTCGACGATGCTCTCCGGGCCGAGGTTGCTAGCGCCGGTGGCCAGCGGGTCGTACCCGTCGCCTGCGGCCGATGGGCGGCTCTGGAAGTACTGCGGCAGCGCGTTACCGTCCTTGTCGGTAAACGACTGCCCAATCAGGCTGCTGCCCACCGGCTTTCCATTGGCCTCGACGATCGACCCGTTGGCCTTGTCGTGCAGGCCTGGGATCTGCGCCACCAGCCAGATGAATACCGGGTAGGCGAGACCGACGATGACCGTGAGCACGAGTAGGGCGCGCAATGCGGCCCAGTGTTGACGAGCCAGATTCGAGAGCTTCATTTTCACATCCCTGGGAGGAATTGGATGACGAGGTCGATCAGCTTGATGCCGATGAACGGCGCGATGATGCCGCCGAGCCCGTAGACATACAGATTGCGGCTCAACAGCTTGGACGCGCTGCTGGGGGTGTAGCGAACACCCCTTAGCGACAACGGAATAAGCGCGACGATGACGAGCGCGTTGAAGATCACCGCTGACAGGATCGCGGACTGCGGGCTGTGCAGCCGCATGATGTTCAGCAGATCCAGGCCGGGGAACAGTGCGACGAACATCGCAGGAATGATCGCGAAGTACTTGGCGATGTCGTTGGCGATCGAGAACGTGGTCAATGCGCCGCGGGTGATGAGCAGTTGCTTGCCGATCTCGACGATCTCGATCAGCTTGGTCGGGTCGGAGTCGAGGTCGACCATGTTGCCGGCCTCTTTGGCCGCCGATGTGCCGGTGTTCATCGCGACGCCGACGTCGGCTTGTGCCAGCGCGGGTGCGTCGTTGGTGCCGTCGCCGGTCATCGCGACCAGCTTTCCGCCCGCTTGCTCCTGCTTGATCAGGGCCATCTTGTCCTCGGGCGTGGCCTCGGCGAGGAAGTCGTCGACACCGGCCTCGTCGGCAATGGCCTTGGCGCTCAACGGGTTATCGCCGGTGATCATCACGGTGCGGATGCCCATGCGGCGCATCTCGTCGAAGCGTTCGCGCATGCCCTGCTTGACGACGTCCTTGAGGTGGATGACGCCCAAAATTGAGGACGTGCCGACTCCGTCGTCTTGAATGACCTGCCCGACGACCAGGGGAGTACCGCCCGCGGCGGAGATGCCGTCGACGATGTCGCCGAGTTCTGTTGTCACGACGCCGCCTTGGCTACGCACCCATTCGGCGACCGCGGCGGCCGCACCCTTGCGCAGCGAGTGCCCGGGCTCGAGGTCGACGCCGGACATCCGGGTCTGTGCGCTGAATTCGACCCAGTGCGCCTTGTCGAGTTCGCCTGGCGTGCGCGCACGCAGCCCGTATTCCTGTTTAACGAACACGACGATCGAGCGGCCTTCGGGCGTTTCGTCGGCGAGGCTGGACAGTTGCGCGGCGTCGGCGAGCGATTCCGGTGACACACCCGTGACCGGGACGAAGGCGGAGGCCTGGCGGTTGCCGAGCGTGATGGTGCCGGTCTTGTCGAGCAGCAGCGTGTTGACGTCGCCTGCAGCCTCGACGGCGCGACCCGACATCGCCAGCACGTTGCGCTGCACCAGGCGGTCCATGCCCGCGATGCCGATGGCCGACAGCAGCGCGCCGATGGTGGTCGGTATCAGGCAGACCAGCAGTGAGACCATCACGATGCCACTGACGCCGTTGCCGTTGAGCGACAACGAATCCGGGACGCCAGGATTGTTGGCTTTGGCGAAGATCGCCAGCGGTTGCAGGGTGGCTACGGCGAACACGAAGATGATCGTCAACGACGAGAGCAGAATGTTCAGCGCAATCTCGTTGGGCGTCTTCTGCCGGTTGGCGCCTTCGACGAGCGCGATCATCCGGTCGATGAAGCTCTCGCCAGGCTTCTGCGTGATCTTGACGACGATGCGGTCGGACAGGACGGTGGTGCCGCCGGTGACAGCCGAGCGGTCGCCGCCGGACTCACGGATGACGGGCGCCGATTCACCGGTGATGGCCGATTCGTCCACCGAGGCAATGCCTTCCACGACGTCTCCGTCGCCGGGGATGGTCTGGCCGGCTTCGACGACGACGACATCGCCCTGCTGTAGCAGGGGAGCGCCTACCTCTTCCTCCCGGCCCGGCGCACCGGGTGACCAACCGACGAGGCGGCGGGCCACGGTCGCTGTCTTGGTCTTGCGCAGCGTCTCAGCTTGGGCTTTGCCGCGGCCCTCGGCGACGGCCTCGGCGAGGTTGGCGAAAACGACGGTCAGCCAGAGCCATATCACGGTCAGCCAGGCGAACCAGGACGGATCAATGACCGCGAGGATCGTGCTCCAGACGGCGCCGATCTCGACGATGAACATGACGGGGTTGCGCCACAGCGTGCGCGGGTCGAGCTTGCGCAGCGCGTCGGGCAGCGACTTCCACAGCATCTGCGGGTCCAGCAGACCACCCTGGATTCGCTTGGGGCTGATGGTTTTCGGCTCAGCGGATTCGAGTATGACAACGGACATCAGTGAATTCCTTCGGCGAGGGGGCCGAGCGCAAGCATCGGCAGGAAAGTGAGGGCGACCACGATCAGCGTCACACCGGCGACCATGCCGACGAACTGCGGACGGTGCGTCGGCAGCGTCCCGATGGACTCAGGCGCCTTGCCCTGCTTGGCCAGCGAGCTGGCCAATGCGAGCACGAAGATCATCGGCAGGAAGCGACCGAACACCATCGCCAGGCCGAGTGCCGTGTTGTACCACTCGGTGTTGACGGTGATGCCTGCGAACGCCGAACCGTTGTTGTTGGCAGCAGAGGTGAACGCGTAGAGCACCTCTGCGAGGCCGTGTGGTCCTGAGTTGAGCATGCCGGCTCGTTGGCCGGACATGGCCATCGCGATGGCGGTGCCGGTCAGCACGATCAGCGGGGTGATCAGGAAATACGTTGCGGCGAGCTTGATCTCACGCGGAGTGATCTTCTTGCCGAGGTATTCCGGGGTGCGGCCGACCATAAGCCCGGCGACGAACACGGTGATGATGGCCAGGATCAGCATGCCGTAGAGGCCGGAGCCGACACCGCCGGGCGCGACCTCGCCTAGCTGCATGTTGAACAGCGTGACCATGCCCCCCAGGCTGGTGTAGGAGTCGTGGAACGAGTTGACCGCGCCGGTGGACGTCAGCGTCGTCGCGTCGGCGAAGACGGCCGAATCGGCAACGCCGAAGCGCTGTTCCACGCCTTCCATCGCCGAGCCGATTGCGGTGGGGACGGTGCCGTGGTGTTGCAGCTGGAACAGCATCATGAAACTGACGCTGAGCGTGGCGATGACGGCCATGACCGCTGCGATCGCGTAACCCTGTTTCTTGCTCTCGACCATCCGGCCGAAGGTGCGGGGGAGCGAGAAGCTGATGACGAGCAGCAGGAAGATCTCGACCCAGTTGGTCCAGGCGTTGGGGTTCTCGAACGGATGCGCAGAGTTGGCGTTGTAGAAGCCGCCGCCGTTGGTGCCGAGTTCCTTGATGGCTTCCTGGCTGGCGACCGGTCCGCCGGGGATGGTCTGCTGGGCGCCGCTGAGTGTGTTGACGACCTGGTCGTGGAGGTGGAAGTTCTGGATGGCGCCGCCGGCGATGAGGATGATCGCGGCAACCACTGAGAGCGGCAACAGAATTCGGATGGTGCTGCGGACCAGGTCGACCCAGAAGTTGCCGAGCTCGCCGGTGCTGCGGCGGGCCAGGCCGCGGATGAACGCGATGGCGACGGCCATGCCGACGGCGGCCGAGACGAAGTTCTGTACGGCGAGGCCGGCCATCTGAACGAGGTGACCCTGGGTGGATTCACCGGAATAGGCCTGCCAGTTGGTATTCGTCACAAAGCTGACGGCGGTATTCCACGCCAGCGCCGGAGTCATTCGGGTGGCGGGATCGTTGAGGTGCAGCGGCAGCTTGCCCTGAACGAGTTGGAAGATGAACAGGAACAGGACGCTGACGGCGGAGAAGGCCAGCACGCTGCGGGCGTAGGCGCCCCACGTTTGTTCGGCCTTGGAGTCGGCGCCGATGAGCCGATAGATGAGGCGTTCGGGCCGGGAGTCCTTCGTCGACGTGTAGACCCGGAACATGTAGTCGCCGAGTGGGACGTGGACGGCCACCAGCGCGACGATCAGGGATGCGAGGAAAAGGATCCCCGCCGTCGTAGTGCTCACTAGAACCTCTCGGGAAAGAGCAGCGCGGCGAAGAGGAAGAGGGCCAGCAGAACCGCGAGGACCAGGCCCACGATGTTTTGACTCACAGGTTCTCGACCAACTTCTGAACCAGGCCGAGCACGGCGAAGATCGCCAGCGTCAGGGCGATGAATATGACCACGGACATGCCCGTCTCCAACGTTTACGGGGCGTCGGATTTCGACGTCCTAACCGAGGATCGGCCCAGCTCACGGGGTTGATGGCGGCGTTAACGGTTTCTTGACGGCGGGGCGGTGATCCTTTACGGAATCTTCCTGTGAGCCGCCGTCGACGAGGCGTGAAAGTTTGGTCGGGACCGACGATGATGGGACAGAACGCGGCGTGACGGCGTCAGGGGGCATTTACGAAATTGCCCGCGTACCGAGCGACAACACGGATCGATATCCGTTGTCACGGCATGGGGGCCTATCTCTACCATCAGGGCTGGCCCCCATAGCCCAATTGGCAGAGGCAGCGGACTTAGAATCCGCCAGCGGTGTCATAGGCGTGTGGAACACTGGCAGCAGTACGAGATGCCGACCCACTATTTTCCGCTAGGTATAAGAGCCGCAATAGCTTTGGAGAACTAATGCCGTACGTCAACCCGGAAGATGAACGAGCGTATCAGCGCCTCCATTATGAACAACATAAGGAGTTGTACAAGACAAGGGCCGTCGCGTCTCGCGCAAAACAGCGCATTGAACAGCGCTTGTTGATTAGGCAATATTTGGAGGCTCATCCATGCGTGGATTGCGGCATCGCAGATATACGCGTCTTACAATTTGATCACGTTGAGCGCGGACCCGACATTCGCAGGATTTCCAGGTTGATAGGGACCCGCAATAAGCTGCTTGCTGAGCTTGACAAGTGTGAGGTCAGGTGCGCCAACTGCCATATGATTAGGACTGGCGTCCAGCTTGACTGGAAGACGAGGACGTAGACTCTTCTCGGTCGAGCCCCAGTAGCCCAACGGCAGAGGCGAAGGACTTAAAATCCTTGAGTTGCGAGTTCGACTCTCGCCTGGGGCACGTCGAGTTACCGCGAGTTGCATCGTAATTGGGCTACGCGGGCGTGTCGTTGTGCAGCGCAGTCCGAAGTCTCTGCGCCGCTATTTCGCGCGACCACACTCTCGGTCAAAGAGTAGGGGACACTCGCTTCGTGCACTTAGCTCGGCGACGGCCAAACCCCTAGTGCCCTAGTGCCTACTTCTAATTCAGCTCTCCGTGCCGGACGATCGGATTCCGACGGCGCAAATACGTCGCCATCGCAGCATCCCGCCACGAGCGGTCTTGGCCTTCTGCGCCGCTATCCATGCCGCCACATCAGCATCGTCGTAGAACACGGTGCCCCCAACCTGGATGAGCGCCTTCCCTCGCCGCGGTACCGCCACCAGCGCCATGTGCCCTCGGATATGCCGTACTGCTCTACGAGTTCGGCTGTCTTCTTGTGTGCCATCGTCTGGGTTCGAGTCCCAGTGGGGGCACTGCAAATGGCGGCTCCTCATGGCCCGAGGAGACCGGAGTTATTGCGGAAAGCCCAGGCTCCAGCCCCGGTAGGTCCAGCCAGACCCCACATGGGGGCGGGGCAGAATCTGGATGTTGTGCCCGTCGCCGTACCCTCGCTTGAGCCCTTGGACGCCGCCGGAGATATACGTTCCGTCACCGCGGGCAATGTCGATGTGGGCGCCATACGGGCTCTTGCTGAAGACAAGTGCCCCCCGCGGGGCATCCATGTCGGTGTGTATTTGGCCCTGTCGAAGAAGGGTTTGGTACATGGTTTCGGCGGCGCCGTCCCACCCGTACTGGCCCTGCGGCACGCCGTAAGCCCAGGCCACAAAAGCCTCGCATCCGTATGGGCCGAACTGGTCTGAGCCGAGCGCGGCTTCGGCCTTCGAGATCGCGGCTTCCGCTCCGGGAATCGTGTCAGCTGAGGCGCTAGGTGCAAATAAGAATGAGGCGGCAAGTAGGGCGGCCGAAAGTGCCAGACAGATTCGGACGTTCAACTCGTTACTCCATTCCCTGCGTACACCATGGACTCGTCGATGGGACGTCACTCGAATCGGCTCAAGCGAGTTTCAATGGCGTTCAGGCGCTCTTCAGGTGACGCTCAGATACCCATCGTGCGGTAGTTAAAACTGCTAGGCAACTCGGGACCGCCGATGATCGCGGTCGGCCTTTGGGCGACTGGCGGAAGCACCCGCGTCCCGCTAAGCCGTAATGCGCGACGATGCACGCCTCCTGCGCCAAGGACGTCGAGCGCCGACATACTCTTCGACGGTGAGTCGGAGACATCGCTGCCCGAAGCGCTCAACGTGGCCGTGGCGGGGCATCAGCTACCTCATGATCGTGCTGACACTGACATTGACCGGTTGCCAGCAGTCGCCGCCCGACCGCCGCACGCAGGCCGACCAGCTCACTGAGCAGGTCCGGGCGCTGCCCGGAGTGGCTGCGGCCAACCTCGATTACGCCGACGCCTTCCTAGCGGGCAACGTGCATGCCTGGTTGACGGTCGACGTCACCGACGCCGCCACCGCCGACCAGATCGCCGCCGTGGCCGCCCGATACCTCGAGGGGTTGCGGGCCGTCGACTACGGCGGCTACGACACCGAGCTCGACATCCGGCATGGCTGGAACCTGTTCGCTGTCGACAGCGGGCAGCACGCGGTCACCAACACCGATCAGATCATCGGGCAGGCCCGTGATTGGGCGGCGCTGCGCCACGAATTCTCCCGCGCCACAGTCACTTTGCGCGCCACCGTCACCCATCCGCCGCAGAGTTCGGCACGCCCCGACCTTGGTCATGCCAGCATCGGCACGATCGACATGCCCGATGCCGACTACGCCTCAGTCACCTCGGCGATCACCACGTTGGGTGCCCGATTCCCCCAATTGTCCGCTGGCACATGGACGGTCAGTGCAACCAATCACGCGCGCACTGCGCAGATCAGCACCTCCCAGCGGCTGCCGACTGGCCAGGAACTCGCGATGTGGGGCACGCTCAACGCCGACCAGGCCACGCCGCACTCCGACGCAATGGCGATCAACCCACCGCAGGCCCCGCCGGTCTGGATATCGGAGGAAGTGACCTCCCACGATCCGGCGGTCGCGGTCGCGCTCGCCGAGCGGCATCTACCAATCGCGGCGACGCTACCCCCACCGCTGCTGTACACCGCCACCGATGAGCTGCAGGGACGTCGCGACTTCAACGCTCGCACCACCGGCCCCGTCGCCATCACGATCGGCGGCTGCACTGTGCGCACCTACGCGCCAGACCCGACCGAGCAGCGCTTCATCCATACCTACGAAACGTGCAGGGCCTGAAGGTCTAGCGTCGACTGCCTGCCTTCTGCGGCGGCACCGTTGGACGTCATCACGCAGAACGTATGATCTCTGAGTGGACGGCACCTACTGAACTGCAGATATTGGTTCTACATTGACCGCCAGAGCACACTGGTCATACACTCTTAGGATATATGTCCAAAGCCATGCGCTAACGAAGGTCGAGGCATCGATGAATGCGCGCAGTACCGTTCCGAACGTCTTCGAGGCCGACCTCCCCAGGTTCAACTACGACCTCACCGCCACTCCGCATGACATCCTCGAAGACGTCAGGCTGGCGCAATCGCGTGCGCCCATCGCCATCGGCCCCCTCGGTCCGGAGATACTGTCCTACGAGTTGGCTCGGGAAATATTGCGCGACAACAGATTCCGCCTGCCGCCCGGCATCACCTTAGCGGCGCAGGGCATCACGTCGGGTCCGTTGTTCGACAAGATGGCGACTAGCCTGCTGGGGCTGGACGGTGCACCTCATGTTCGGTTGCGCAAACTGGTTTCCAAGGCGTTCACGCCCCGCGCGACGTCACGTCTCCAAGACACGATCCACGAGGTGGTCAACGGACTGATCGATCGGGTGATGGACGCCGGACGGTGCGACGTCGTGACCGACATCGCGCGTCCGTATCCCACCCCGATCATGTGCGCGTTGCTCGGTGCGCCTCGAGAGGATTGGCAGCTGTTCGCCGACTGGACTGAGGAGGTCTTCAAAGCCCTCAACTTTCAGCCCGATGCCAAGTTCGACGAGTCCGCGATCATGCGCGCATGGCGTGAACTCGACGCGTACGTCGACGACATGGTCGCCGCTCGCCGAGGCAATCTGACCGATGATCTGCTGTCTGAGCTCATACGCGCTGAAAGCGACGGCGACCGGCTCAATCTCGACGAACTCCGCATGCTGGTGGCCGGCTTCTTGATGGCGGGAACGGATACGACGCGAAACCAACTGGCGGCGTCGGTTCAAGTGCTGTGCGAGCATCCGGACCAGTGGACGAAGCTGCGCGACCATCCAGAACTTGCGATGCAGGCGGTCGAGGAGAGCATGCGCCACTCACCTGCCGCCTGCATCGTGCCGCGAGCGGCCGTTGACGATGTCGAGTTCGGTGGCTATATGTTCCCGGCGGGCACCTTCGTACTCGCGAATACCTTTGCGGCCAACAGAGATCCAGCGATCTACGACGATGCTGACCGCTTCGACATCACACGCAAAGACGTTCCGGCGATCCTGACCTTCGGCGGTGGCGCGCACTACTGCCTGGGGGCCAATCTCGCACGTCGGGAACTGGCGGAAGCACTCACAGTTCTCACTCAACGCCTGCCCGCACCCCACCGAACCGGTCCGGCCCCGTGGAAATCCCTGCTCGGAATGACAGGCCCGACGACACTTCCCATCGAGTTCGAAGCGAAAGCGCTCGTGACAGCGAATGCGTAGTCGCGGCTGGGCGGGATCAACGCCCGCCTCGGACGAGGAGGCGATCGCCCGCATTCTGGACGCGGTAGACGAAGAGGTCGCCGAGCACGGACCGGCGCTACGCCTTGCCGACGTCGCCCGCAGGCTAGGCATCACCCGCCAGACGGTGTACCGCTACTTTCCCAATGCTGACGCGCTGCTCATCGCCAGCTCGATGCGTGCGGTCAACGGGTTCATCGACCAGGTCGTCGAACACGCCAGCGGACTCAACGACCCCGTCGTCGCAGTCGTCGAATGTGTTTCGTTCGGAGTCGAGAACCTCTCCGGTGATCCGCAGCTGGAGAACCTATTGAGCCGTCGACATGAAGGCGAAGCCATCACTTCGTTGACCTCCGACACGGCGATCTCATTCTGCTTGACGGTTTTCCACCGCCTTGACGTCGACTGGAAGCTTCACGGCTTCGACACCACCGCGCTCGGTGAGCTTGCCGAAATGACCTTGCGCACAGTGCAGTCCCTGCTGACTGATCCTGGGCAGGTGTCGCGCAGGGATCTCCCGCTACGCCGGTTCGTTGCGCGATGGCTCGGTCCAGCGATCCTCTATCCACGAATGACGTCGCTGGCTAGAGCTGCCGCGCCGACTGGCTAAGCTCAGCTGGCTTCGTGTGACCGTGACCGGCCCATCCGCCACTTGGTCTTCTTCGGCGTTTGGTAGTAGTCCTCGGTCCAGGCGTCCATCATCGTGTCGGCGTCGCTGTGCACGGGGTTATTCGTCACCTGCCATCCGCGACCTTCAATCTCCTTCGTGCACCACCGTATCAACGACCCCTCGGCGCCGATCTCCTCTGCAAGAAGAACCCGCTCCTCTGACGTCAACTTGTCGCTGAACGCGTCCATGCAGTTCTTCAAGCGAAAGTAGGGAATGGCTTCATCGAATCGCCGACACAGTTCGACGAGTTCCTTTCGGGCCTGGTCCAGCAAGGGGGTCGGCTCGCCGTGTTCGGCCGCCGGGACCGCCGGCTCTTCGTCTGCGCTCGGCTGCGCCGTGCCTTGCGCGTCGTCGGCGGGCTGCGTCAGCTCGCGAAACCTGACGCGCAGCTCCTCGAGCTCAGCGGTCGCCGCTTCGGCTTTCTCCCGCCACCATCTGACGTGGTACTCGACCAGCCTCGCCTCACAGTCAGGGCAGACAGCCGCTGGACGGAATGTCGGGTCCAGCGGGGCCGCATTCGCGAGCACCAGCCCGCAGAGCGCTTGGTCGTTGCGGTGGTTTAGGTAGTTCTGGTGGTGCACCACAGAGGAAGATGTCTCGTGCACGTAGTTGTGGGGTGGTTCCACACTGCGAACGTAGTCGAGGAGTGCCGTCGCGTTCGGCGGTTCTGGGAATCGATCGTCGGCACAATGCAACTCGGTCGGTTCGACCCGTGCCTGTGAAGTTCAGACCTTGGTGGCACCCATGTCGACTGTCAGCTGCGTTGCCGTGACGGCGCGCGAGAGATCCGAGGCCAGATATATGACCGCATCGGAGATGTCGTCGACTGCGGCGGGAAACGGAGTGGACAGCACACAGCCGAAGGACATCAGGTAGTTCGTGTGGGCGCTGAGCAACTCCGCGACTTTGGGGTCTTCACTGAGCACCGTGGCGACGCCCCAGGGGTGGATGGAGTTGACCCTGATGTTGTACTCCCCGAGCTCAATGGCCGCAGATTTCGTCAGCCCCACGACACCGTGCTTGGCTGCCGAATAGTGACTCTGGCCCGGCAATGCCTTCAGTCCCGCGACCGAGCTGATATTCACGATGGATCCACCGTTGCCTGCCGAAAGCATATGGGGGACCGCGGCTTTCATCGTGCGCCACACCCCGGTCAGGTTCACGTCGATCATCGTCTGCCACTGGTCGTCCGGCATCTCCCAGAAGCGCCCCCAGTCGCTGATGCCCGCGTTGGCGACGACGACGTCCAGGCGTCCTCCGAAGCGCTCGACGCCGTCAGCCAGCACCGTGTCCATCGCGCCGGAGTCCCGCACATCAGCGATCTCCATCAGGCATGGCCGGCCCTCGGCCTCCACCAGTCGAACCGTTTCCTTGAGTTCGGCCTCGGTGGCGCCGGGGCATCCGCAATACGGTGACACGTCGGCGGCGATGTCGATGCCGATGATCGACGCCCCTTCGCGCGCGAGGCGCACCGCGTGATTGCGGCCCATGCCGCGCGCCGCGCCGGTGACGAAGGCGACCTTGTTCTCCAGCAGACCCATGACAATCCCCCGACTCGCTGAACTCCGCTATGTATTACATAGCTGTCCGCTGGCGAAGTCCGCAGTGAATTCGCGAAGGTCACCACCAGTAGTGGGGATATTTCGCGCGGTTGATCTTGTTGCCCACCAGGCCGACGGCAACAAGAATGGCTGCCGCAGAGCCGATTAGGACAACGAACTCCCAGCGCGGGATGGCGGGTGCGACGGCGATCATCGCGGTAGCGGCCGCCGGTGAATGCGACATCCGCATCAGCTTCATGCCGCCAAGAGCCAGCGCCCCGGCAACCGCTCCGCCCCATAAGGCGTCCATGCCGATGGTGCCGACAAGAACCCCGACCATCGCCGACATGATGTGCCCGCCGATGACATTGCGCGGTTGCGAGAGCGGGAAGTGCGCACCGCCGATGACCAACGCCATGCTGGCCGCCAACGGCGGAATCAGCCACGGTTCCCGGGTCAGCGCCGTCAGCGCGGCCACGATGCCGAGCGCTACGAGGCTCACGATCGTTTCGACCACGATGACCTGGAGTCTCTGCCGTGGCGGCGCTGAACTTGCATACCAGCGCGACCTGGTCGGGGCGGGTGCCTCGGCCTGCGTCACTGAACCTCCCGAACGGTCAAGCCATCCCGGAGAAAGCTAGGTCGTCGGTTTACCTGAAGGCAACAATTGTGTGATTCACACTAATTATCAAGCGGCACAAGGAATGTCGATGCAAGCGCTACCGCTAGCCGGCTACGGTTTGCCGACTGTCGCCGGCCCCCGATTCATGTGCGTTATCGCTGCCCGTCATGACAGGCATCCCGCGCTCATGGGCGCCGGCCTCGTTGATAGCCCATTCGGTGAGCAACTCCTCGAGTTCCTCGTCGATCGACTTCGGGGCAGGCTCACGAACACGCGCGGCTTCGGCAACCAGTGCGAGGACGACGAACTGGGCCGCCCCGAGCAGCAGCAGTGGCCAGGCTGCTCCAGCCACCACGGCGACGGACGCCGGGCGCGACACACGCCGACCCATCAGCGCCAGGCCGATCGCGGTGACGACCCAGCCGGTCAGATAGGTGTAGAGAACTGCGTTGATCATGATGCACAGTGTCAGCAGCGCCGCTTGGGGGATTCTTGGCGACCGCGTCAAGATCAGTTGCTGAGCAGCGTTTTCGCAAATCGGATAGGCGTCACGTAAGCCGGATTTTCTTTTGCCGTTTCGCACATGAGTTCGGGTCAAGGGTGAGAGGGTTGTCCCAAGTCGGGGATGCATCAACATGCTGGGGGAAGTAAATGGGTGCATCGGCATATATCGGTCGTGTAGGCGGTCTGGCGGTGGCGCTCGGGGTGGGAGCGGCGATAGCTACTGGCCAGGGCGTTGCCTGGGCCAGTCCAACCGACACGGATTCGTCGAAATCGTCGGCATCGGCACCCGCTGATGCCGATTCGAATGCGGCATCCGACGCATCGACCACCAAGTCCCCCCCTACCGACTCGTCGTCCGAGACTTCGGCGTCCAAGCCGGAGACCGTAGCGCCGGCCGACGAGGCTGAGGCGGCCGACAGTACCGAAGCCGGGTCCGCCGATACGGACACCGAAGTAGCTGCCCCGTCGGCGCACCGGCCGAAGAAGCGGTCGGCTACCAACACGGTCCGTGTCGAGAAAAAGGCGTCCGCCCGGCCCGCCGCCAAGGTGGCCGATGCGTCGACCAGTCGCTTGTCAGCCACCACGTCGACAGTCGACGTCGCTGACAAGGTCACCATCGAGAAGCCCGCTGCCACCCTGCAAGCCGGCCCTGTCACTGTCGTGCCCGCCACCGTTGCCTCGCCGACCGCATTCACGCTGGCCGCACCACGGACCATAATGGTGACTTCTCAGCCAACGGCTGCGCGGCTGACGCTCCCGCGGCTGGTGACAAATCTGTTGTCGGCCTTCGGGCTTGGCTCGCTTGCCGCCAATATCCCAGGCGTGCCCAGTTGGTCGCCGCTCGGGCTGGCGCTGCTCGCATTGGGAGCGCGCCGAGAAACCGAGCAGACGGTCTCCACGGCCGGCGCGCCCGTCGCCGCGTTGGCGCTGACACCGACAGCCGCGGCGCTGGCATCGTCGGAACCGGGAACGACGAGGACCCCGGTATCGGTGAGCACCAACACGCAATTCATCGAATATGTGACCGGGCCGGGCGGTTTGAACGACACGCAGAGGCGCTTCGGCATCGGCGGCACCGACCTCGGAATCATGTGGGACAACGGAATTGCCGACGATCCGACCACCGCGGTCAACGAACATCAGGTGTTGATCGCGTTCGGCGACACGTTCAGCAACAGCTTCCCCGTCCGGTCCGGCATATGGCGCATGAACACGCTGTTCCGCAGTTCGGACGCGAACCTGTCGAACGGGTTGTATGTGCCTGCCGGCATTCAGAACGACCCCGGCAAGTACAGCGGCTCGCCGATGACCGATCCCAACTTCTCGAGAGAGATCCTCGGCCATCCCTCGTACGGCATCGGACAGCCGGAAGTGACGATCATCCCGACCGCGGCGATCTCGGTTCCCGGTGCCGGACCGAACGGCGGGACGCGGCAATACATGAACTTCATGGCCGTCAGGTCATGGGATACACCAGGCCGCTGGACCACGAACTACTCGGGCATCGCGTATTCCGATGACAACGGCCAGAATTGGCGGGCCGAGTTGGTGCCGGCGTCATCTATCCGCACTGCAGCGCCGGGTCGGTCCACGGTGCCGTACATCTCTGGTAACCAGAACTTCCAGCAGGGCGCGTTCGTCAAGCCGCCGCCGGGCTCGGCAGATGCCGCCGCGGGCTGGGTCTATTCGTACGGCACTCCGTCGGGCCGCGGCGGCACGGTGTACCTGTCACGGGTCAACCAGTACCAAATACTCGACCAGACGAAGTACCAGTACTGGAACGGGACGAAGTGGGTGGCCAACAACCCGGCCGCCGCCAAGCCGATCCTGCCGGGAAAGCAGACCACCGGCTTCTTTGGCTTCGGCGCGACCACGGTGTATCCCAGCGTTGGAGAAATGTCCGTCCAGTACAGCCCGTATCTGAAGAAGTACGTGATGCTCTACGCCGACGGTGGCAACAACGTCGTCATGAGGACATCGGATACGCCACAGGGAACATGGTCGGCGCCAAAGACTTTGGTGACATCGGCAAAGATGCCCGGTCTCTACGCTCCTATGATCCACCCCTGGTCCGGCACCACGAATGTGCCCGACTCCGACCAGAAGTACCTGTTCTGGAACCTGTCGACCTGGGGCAACTACGAGGTACGTCTGATGCGTACCGACTTGACGAAGGTATAGCGGCCGCGATCCGCAAGATTTGGTAACAAGCTGGTCAACGGTGCGCGCCGTGCGAAGATTGCTGCCGTCGCGCTGCTAGGTTGCCCGCGTGAGGCTGATGATCGGCAGGATCTGCGTGGCGTTGCTGGCGGTGCTCACCGCGATCGCGGTTCAATCGCCGACGGCGGCAGCGTATTCACGCAACGGTCTGCCCGTGGAGACCCTCGAGGTGCCGTCGCCGTCGATGGGGCGCGACATCAAGGTGCAGTTTCAGGGCGGCGGTCCGCACTCTGTGCTTCTGCTCGACGGACTTCGCGCCCAGGACGACGCCAACGGCTGGGACATCAACACCGCGGCGTTCGAGTGGTTCTACCAGTCGGGCATCTCGGTCATCATGCCCGTCGGCGGACAATCCAGTTTCTACACCGACTGGTACCAGCCTGCGACGGGCAGTTCAGGAACCCTGACGTACAAATGGGAGACCTTCCTGACGCAAGAGCTACCCGCGTGGCTCGCCGCGAACAAGGCGCAGGCGCCGACGGGCAATGCCGTTGTCGGACTGTCGATGTCGGGCAGTGCGGCGTTGACTCTGGCCATCTGGCATCCGACGCAGTTCATCTTCGCCAGCTCATTGTCCGGATACCTCAATCCGTCAATGGGCTTGTGGCCCACGCTGATCGGCGTCTCGATGAAGGATGCGGGCGGATACAGCGCCACGAACATGTGGGGGCCGACGTCTGACATCGCTTGGCGCCGTAACGACCCGATGGTCAACATCAGCACGTTGGCGGCCAATAACACCGCGCTATGGATCTACTGCGGCAACGGCGTCACCGGCGAGCTCGACGACGGCGCGAACCTCGGCAACCAATACAGCGCCCAGGTGCTGGAGAACATCACGTTGTCGACGAACAAGGAGTTCCAGCAGAAGTACGTCGCGGCCGGCGGTCACAACGCGGTGTTCAACTTCCCCGCCGACGGCACGCACAGCTGGGGCTACTGGGGATCGCAGCTGCAGGCGATGAAGCCTGATCTGGTGCGGATCATCGGCACCCAACCACCGGCTGGCTAACCGAACTGTGTCTGCGGGCGCGCGAGCTTCACACCGTCGACCGTGAGGTCGAGTTTCTCGTTGTAGAACGCGACCATTCCTGTGATCGGGGCGACCGCCGGTAGGGGATAGTGGTACGTCCACGCCAGGTCGGGATGGACGGCGTCGCCCGCCCGCACCGACCAGTAACCGGACGTGACGCCCTTGTACGGGCACAGCGTCTGCGTATCAGACGGCTCCAAATGCTCGAACGCCACGTCGGTCCTGTCGATGTAATACCTTGTCGGCAAACCGGTTTCGAACAACAGTACCGGGCTGTGCGTGTCGGCCAGCACCACGCCGTCCAGCTCCACGATGACGTGACGGTGCGAGCGCAGCGCGTCAACCCGGGCATACGGATTGCGGGGATGACCCCAGATAGGCTCGTCCTCCTCGAACCACGCCAGCCGGTCCCATTCGAAACGCACCAGGCCGGCGACGGGACCCTCGCCCTCATCGAAGACCCGCGCGGCCGAGTCGTACGTCTGGCCGCCGCCGACCAATGCGAAGGTCCGCGACGGACCCATCTGCACCTTCTGCGGATGGTTCTCGTCTTTCAGGAACTCGCGACGAACGTCGGCGAGCGGGATGTAGTACTGCGGGTAGTACGGCACTTCCCAGACGTAGCGCGCCGAGGTCGTGTCAAAGACCAACTGGTCGCCGAGGAAGCCACGGACCCGGCGTGGGGCCGGCTCAAGTCGGCCGCGGACCGCGGCCATCTGGGGATAGTCGGTTGTCGGCTGCTGAGATGTAGTGCTCACCTCTCCATCATGGCCAAAGTCGCGCCTACAGTGAATGGATGCGCATCGCCATCGCGGTTGTTGGAGTGGTCGTTTTCTTGTTCGGCCTGCTGTGGGCCCTGCAGGGCTTCGGCGTCGTCGGCGGAAGCCCGATGAGCAACACGACGACCTGGTCCATCATCGGTCCGATTGTCGCGGTGATCGGCATCGTGGTCGCAGTCGGCGCGCTTCGCCGCCCCAAGTCGTAATACCCAAACTCCGACGGTAACGCCATTGCATGACGGCGCGTGACGTTGCTCGGTCAGCTAGCCGCCAATTCCGTTACGGCTGAATGGAATTCGGCGTAGCGTCGAGGCATGGCAGTTGTATTGCGACCAGGTGACAGTAACGATCTTGTCCGGCTGTTGCAGGCTCGGCTGAACCGCGACTACCCGCTGTACTCCAACCTCGTCGTCGACGGAATCTACGGGCCGCGCACCACGGCAGTGGTCCGCGAATTCCAGCGACGGGCGGGCCTGGTGGTCGACGGCATCGCCGGACCGCAGACGCTGGGACGCCTTGGACTGAACTTCGATCAGCCTCCGCCGCTGCCAACCAATCTGCCGTTCTTCTACTGCGCCTCCGGCACCTGGGCCACGCCGTTTCAGGGGCCCCCGTTCGACGTGGGCTGGCGCCTGGAGCAGATGGGCCGGGTCCGCAACCAGCCAGTCGGCTACCCCGCGGCGGGCTTCCTGTATCCGAATCCGTTCCTGAGCTACAACGAATCCGTGGCGCAGGGCGTCGCGGAGTTGATGCGGCTGATCCTGATGAATGCCGGACAGTTCTACCTCTGCGGGTACAGCCAGGGCGCCGAGGTGGTGGTGCGAACGCTGCGACTGATGCTGCCCGGCCAACCGCTGGCGCACCGCGCCGGTGATCTGCTGAAGGTGATCACGTTCGGCAGCCCATGCCGTCCGCCCGGGCCAACGCTGCTCGGCAACAACCCGCCGGGGGCCGGCATTTCCGGCATCTACACACCTGACCAGTTCCGCTCGCGCACATACGATTTCGTCCTGAACGGCGACATGTACGCCACGACCACCGACGACACGCTGCTGCATCTCGGCTACGAGGCCCTGACGCCGCTGGAACTCGAGTTGCCGTTCGCTCTGAAGATCTTCACCTTGATCCAGAGCAACGAATTCCTCGCCCTGCTCAACCTCGCGAATACCCCGGAGACCATCGCGAAACTGATCAGAACTTCGATCGTCGTCGGCGACTTCCTGATCCGAAATCCTCACATCCACTACGGCGACTGGCCCGATTTCAACGGGGTCAACGGCGTCGACCGCGCCGTGCAGATCATTGCGACGGGTTCGACGGGCGGCCCTTAGGCCGATCATTGAGTCGTGTGGCACGACTGGTGGACGATCCCGCTCGGCATCGCCTGTGGCCTCGTGCTGCTGTGGGCCGCCCTTGCGACGGTGCTGTGGCTGACCAAACCCGGCGATCATGACCTCAAGGAAGCGCTGCGTCTGCTGCCCGACGTGATTCGTCTGATCAAGCGGTTGGCCGCGGACCCGGCAACGCCGCGTGGCGTCCGGATCAGGCTGTTGCTGCTGCTCGGCTACCTCGCGCTGCCATTCGACCTCATTCCGGACTTCGTCCCGGTGCTCGGTTACGCCGATGATGCGATCATCGTCGCGCTGGTGTTGCGCTCGACGACGCGCAGGGCGGGGCCCGACGCGTTGGCCAAGCACTGGCCGGGCACGCCGCAGGGACTCGCGGCGCTCAACAGGCTGTGTCGGCTGAACGGCAAATGAACTTCTGTGATCCAGCTAACACGGCAAGGTCTGTCTTTTGTTTCCCGACGCACCCACGCATCAGGCGTCCCGCCAACGTGCCCGGCAGGTGACAGGTGTCGAGAAGTTTGCTGTCGTGTCGGGTGTGATCTGCCGCTCATTTTCGCTCAGAAACATAAGAAGTCGTTATCTGTAAGCCGCAGACTTTCGATAATCCAAAGGTTGCCAGGAGGTCGTATGACCAGCTAAACCCGGCAAATCGGATTGCCAGCTGAATATAACAACTGCATAACGAAGAGTTTCTTAAGCGGCGCCTGAGAGCTTCCGCGCAATTTCGGCCGATTGGCCATGTCACCCGCTCGTAACACGCTATTTCGTCGCTAGACTCGACGCAGATCGCGCCGAACAGGCGCAGATGACCTGCAATCTAGGGCCGGTGCACGCCCATACCGGCGGAGGTACCGATTGAATATGGCTAACTTTTTGTTGCCTGAGAGCACTACTGATTCGCATGTGAATAACGAGGCGCAGGTTGATCCCGACGTCGCCATCGTGGGCAGCGTCGCGGTGCGGCGGGGGCCGATCGGCGACATCGCTGCGGGCGACGTCGTCGTCGCCGCCAATCACGGCCACGACAGCATCTCGTTCATCAATCCCGATGGACTCGTCCTCGAGCAGACCATCGGCGTCCCCGGCGAGCCGGTCGCGGTCGTCATCTCGGGTGACCGCGCCTATGTGAGCACCACGTCGGCGACCTATGACTCTGTAGCGGTGGTCGACACCACCACCAGGACAGTGATCGCGAACTACCCGCTGGCCTTCGGTGTCACCGCGCTGGCCATCAGCCCGGACGGCAAGCGCGTCTATGCCGGCCGCACCGGTGACAGCCACGTCGACGTCGCGGTCATCGACACCACCGCCGACCGCGTCGGCACCATCGACATCGCGTCCGGCGCCGGCATCGGCATCGACGCCATCACCGTCGACCCGACCGGCAAGCGTCTGTATGTCGCGACCACCGATGTCCGCGGCAGCCAACTCGTAGTCGTCGACGCCGAGACCACCCGCGTGGATCGCAAGGTGTGGGTCGGCTCGCCGATCCGCGACGTCGCTTTCGCCGACGGCACCGCATACGTGCTGACCTCGGACCGTGAGCGCGGGGGAGCCGTCAGTGTCATCGACATGGCGGCCAATCGGATCACGGACACCATCGAGCTCGGTATCGGCGCCCCGACGCAGATGGCGCTCAGCCCCGACAAGACCCGCGCGTACATCGTCGACTACGACCATGTCGCGGTGGTGTGCACGCTGACCCACCGAGTGGTTACCAAGATCTCAATCGATGCCCGGCCTTCTTGTGTCGCAATGACTTCCGACGGTGGCCGGCTCGTCGTCGCCGACTACGACGGCTACGTCGGTGTCTTCACCGTCGCGTCGACTTTGCCGATGTTCTATTCGCAGCTGGTGGCCACTGAGCCGATCGGCGTGCCTGCGCGCGAACTGGAGCCCGTCACCGCCTGAGTGGTTGCGCGTGGGAAAACGCGTAGTGAACTACGCGTAGCCGGCATGGCAGACCTTCCTACGGTTCAAAGCACGGTTTTTACACGTGCTCAGACCAGGAGGACACCATGCCCGGGCCCGCAATTGACTTTGGTGCGCAGGGCGGCGATCCAAGCCGCGGGGTCGATATCGACCTCAGCACCTGCGTAAACCGCTACGGGCCTGCGCCCGCCGCAATCGCCGCGCTGCGTGGTTTCGAGCCGGCCGACATCGTGATGCATCCGTACGAGGCAGCGCCGCAGCTGATCGACCTGTACCGCGAATCAACCGGGGTGTTGCACGGCGAGATGATCGCGGGCCGCGGTGCCAGCGAGTTCATCTGGGCGATGAGCCGCGAGCTCGACCACGCCTCGGTGCAGGTGCCGATGCCGGCATATACCGATTACCTGAAGGCGTTTCCCGGCCGCGGATTCAATCCTTTTGCGACGCAGATCCCGTCGCTGGAACTGATCGATGAAGCGCTGAACGCCGCCGGCGCCGTGATCATTTCGAATCCCCACAACCCAACCGGCACGCATCTCGATTCCGAAGGGCTCATCGCCGTCGCTGCCGCGCATCCCGCCGCAGTGCTGGTGGTCGACGAGTCCTACATCGACTTCACACCGGATCCCGCAGGCTGGTCGGTGCTCGGTTGCGAGGTGCCCAACGTCGTGGTGCTGCGCTCAACGACAAAGTTTTACGGCATCGCCGCCACGCGTACGGGGATCGCGTGGTGCGCTGAATCCGCCCCCCTGGCAAGTCTTTTCGGGCAGCAGGAGAACTGGGGATTATCCGGTGTCGACGTCCGCGTCGCCTGTGCGGCGGTGCGGGATCTCGACTGGTCGAATCGCAGCCGAGCGCAGATGCACACCGACAACGCGTGGCTCGCCGAGACCTTGTGCGGCGTCAGCGGCCTCGAGCTGTGTGCCAACAAAAACGTGCACTTTCAATACGCATTCTGCGAACGCTCCGCAGAGGTGGCTGAGATATTTCGCAGGCATGGGATCGGTGTGCGCGTGCTGGGCGCCGCCCATGGGGTTCGGCCCGACGCGCTGCGCATCGTCGCACCCCGTCATGACGAGCGAGAGCGGTTCGCTGCTGCCCTCGCGGACGTGATCGATGAGCGCGCCGCGGCCTGACCACATCGGCGTGGTGGGAGTTGGCCTGGCCGCCGTCGGTGCGGTGGCCTACGGCATCGCCACGGTCATCGGTCGGTCGTTGGCGGGTGCCGGCGTTGACTCGGCGACCGCGCTGGGCATTCGGTTTTCGATCGCTGCGGTCATTCTCGCGGTGTTGATGCGGCTGCGTCACGTGTCGATGCGGCCGGCCGCGGGCGAGTGGCTACCGATTGTGCTGCTCGGCGCGATCGGCTACACGCTGGAGTCGACGCTGTTCTACCTGTCACTCGGCCATGGCACCGCGGCCGCTTGCATCCTGTTGTTCTACGCGTATCCCGCGATCGTCACGGTGATCGAATTCGCCCGGGGCAGAGAACGAATCACCAAAACAACGGCGATGGCATTGGGGTTGTCCGTCGCCGGTACAGCGAGCGTGGTCGCGGTCGGCCGCGACGTGTCGATCTCGCCGGCGGGCATCGTCCTCGCGCTCGTGGCGGCGACTGCGTACGGGTTGTATCTGGTTGTCGGGCGCGATGTCCGACGGCAGACCGACGCGATGACCGCGGCATGCTGGGTCGCGACAGGTGCGGCGGCGGCATCGCTGACGCGGGGTGCCGTCGGTGGCACGTTGCGGGTGCCGACGGGTCATCTGTTACAGATCGTCGGCTATGGCGCGGTGACTGCGGCCGCGTTCGCGTTGACGTTCGCGGCGCTGGCACGGATCGGCGCAAGCCACACGGCCGTCGTCTCGACGCTGGAGGCAGCGTCGACGGTAATGCTCGCGGGCATAGCTCTGGGCGAGGGTATTACGCCGGCGCAGGCGTTCGGTGGCGCGGCGATTCTGGCCGCGGCGGCGCTCATTGCACGCTCGCACCCGGGCGAGCGTGCGCGAAATGCCCGCATCGTCCGGCGTGTCGGCGTGCAGACACGCACGCTCGCGGTAGAGGGGTAGAGGGGTAGAGGGGTAAAGGGGTAGAGGGGTGACGGGCTAGCGCCAGGTGTAGCGGGTCTTAGGCCGGCCTGCCTTGCCGTAGTCGGTCTGCCGCGTGACCGTGCCCTCGTCGGCGAGACGCTCGAGGTACCGCCAGGCCGTCACGCGTGACACGCCGATCTGCTTTGCGACCTCGTCGGCGGTGATGCCGTCGACGGAATCCCGGACCGCACGCGCGATCTCGTCGTTGGTACCGGGTGCTGCGCCCTTGGGTGCGGCGGATCTGTCTGAGCCGACACGCAATTCGGCAAGCGCGCGATCGACCTCGGCCTGGCTGGCCGCATCGGTGCCTGCCGGCAGTGCCTCGCGGTAGCGCTGGTAGCGCTCAAGGCGGTCGCGAAACGCGGCGAACGTGAACGGCTTGAGCAGATACGCCAGCGCGCCGTGGCCGACCGCGGCGCGGACCATCTCCAGGTCACGCTCAGACGTGATCGTGATGATGTCGGGTGCTGGGCGCAGGCCCGACAGACCGGACGCCAGCGCGATGCCGTTGGCATCGGGCAGTCCAATGTCGAGCAATACCAAGTCGATTGGCTCCTCAGCGGCGAGCGCCTCCGATGCGGCACGCATCGCGTCGCGGGCGGTGTGCGCGACGGCCGCCACTGAGAAGCCTTGCAGGCGACCCAGATATGTGCGATGCGCCTCGGCGATCAGCGGCTCGTCCTCGACGATCAACACGCGGATCACGACTTCACCGTCACTGTCACGACTGAACCGTAGGTCACATCGGCGGTCAGCGTGCCGTTGTGCCGCTTCACGACCTGAGCAACCAACGCCAGGCCAAGGCCGTGTTGTTCGGCGTCGGAACCCGCTTTCGTCGAATAGCCGCGCTGCATGGCCTTTTCGAATGTCGCGGTGTCCATGCCGGGGCCGCTGTCGGCCACCCGGATCAGCAGCGTGCCGTTGTCCTGGGCGACGGTCACCTCGATCCACGGGTCGTCGCGGTCGCAGGCGTCCATCGCGTTGTCGATCAGGTTGCCGAGCACCGTGACCATCTCCTGACCGGACAGCGCGAGATCGTCGGCGTTGGAAGGCAGGTGCGTTTCCTCGGTGACGGTCAACTCGATGCCGCGTTCGTCGGCCTGGGCGGTCTTGCCGAGCAACAACGCGACCAGTGCGGGTTCTCCGACGGCGCTGGAGAGCCGGTCGACGAGTTGCTGGGACAGCTCCAGCTCGTTGGTGGCGAATCTGACGGCTTCGTCGGCGCGGCCCATCTCGACCATCGTGACGATGGTGTGCAGCTTGTTGGCCGCCTCATGCGCTTGCGAGCGCAAGGAGTCGGTGAGCACCTTCAGTGAGCTGAGTTCGCCTAGCGCGCCCTGTAATTCGGTGCGATCGCGGATGGTGACGACTTCGGAGTCGCGCGGGCCGTCTTCGACAGGGGAGCGGTTGACCACCAGCACCCGGTCGTCGGTGACGTGCACCTCGTCGCGCGCTCCGGGGTTGTAGGTGCGCAGGAACTGCGGCAGATCCGTCCCGTCCACGGGTCCGGGTGGCAGTGCGAGCAGCCTGCGCGCCTCGTCGTTGGCCAACGCGACGCCGTTGCGATCCAACACGATCAGCCCCTCCGACACCGAATGCAGGATCGCGTCGTGGTGTTCGTACATCACGCGTAGCTCGTCGGGCCGCAGTCCGTGCGTCTGCCGGAACAACCGGCGCCGGATCGCCCACACCCCGACCAGTGCAATGGCGAGCGCGCCGACGCTGACAGCGACGATCGTCGGCACCTGCGAACGCCAGCGGTCGGCCAGGCTCTGCTGCAGGATGCCCGCCGACACGAGACCGACGATGTGCCCGCTGCCGTCGCGCACGGGTGCCACGGCGCGGATCGACGGCCCAAGCGTGCCGGTGTAGACCTCGGTGAACGTTTCTCCGCGCAGCGCAGGCTCGATGGTGCCGATGTACTTCCCGCCGATCTGTGTGGGATCGGTGTGGGTGAAGCGCGTCCGGTCGGGCGCCATGATCGTGATGAACGCGATGTCGGTGTTCTTGCGGACGGCCTCGGTGACGGGCTGCAAAGTCTCTGTGGCCCTTCCGGATTGGATTGCGGCGGCCGTCGACGGCGAATCGGCCAGTGCCGTCGCGATGCCGAGCACCTGCTGCCGCGCTGCGTCGTCACCGTCGCGGGCTGCGTCGAACAATGCCAGGGCGCTGCCGGCCAGGACCACCACCGCGATCACGAGGATCTGCAGTGCGATCGCCTGAGTCGCCAGTGACCACGGCCGCGAGCGGCCAATGGAGCGGTTCACGGGTTCATCTTGTCTGTTGACGCCCCTGACATCGGCCGATCGCGAGGAATCGGCTGGCCTGGTTACCATCGGCGCCTATGTGGCCACCTCCGCCGGCGCCAGGCTGGTACCCGGACCCGCGCGGCGTTTCCGGCCAGGCGTACTGGGATGGTCAGCAATGGCTGCTCCCGCCGCAGCGCAAGTCGTCGCGGTGGAAGACTCTTGTCATCGTCGCCGGCGCCGTCTTCGTCGCGGTTGCCTTGATGCTGGCTTCACCACTCGGTCAGAAGGTGATCCATAAGTCGAAGTCGACGCAGAGTTCGGCCCCATCGGGACCAGCGCCGGCGGCTCCTCAACACCCGTCGCAGGTGAAGCTCAACCAGGAGGGCCGGGACGGCAATCTGACGTTCCTGGTCACCTCCGTCGATTCAGCGGGAACCTCCGTCAACGTCCACCTGAACGTCAAGAACGCAGGCAACCGCCCAGTGGTTTTCTGGACCGACAACCAGCGGCTGTGGGTTGGCGGACAGTGGTTCATGCCGGATAAGGCGGCTGCGGCGAAGGCCGGCACCACGAGCGTCAAGCTCGAGCCGGGGAAGTCCGCGACGGTCGTCGTGCCGTTCACCGTTCCCGCCGGAAACACCGACTTGGACCACATCGAACTGCATGACGCAGCGGTGTCAGCGGGCCTATCCGTCGTGCCGCGGCCGTAGCCTGCGCAGCGGATGCAGTTGAACGTAATGAACTAAAACGTGACCTGGCTCACCTTCTAGCCGAGAGTCCAATGCACACCACTTTGGATTTCGACCTGGAGGGACGCCATGACCACGAGTTTGGAAAGGCAGCCGGTGGCCGAGCCACCGCGCCGACGCGATCGCACCCATTGGCTCTACATCGCCGTCATCGGCGCCGTGCTGGCGGGCATCGTCGTCGGTCTGGTGGCGCCTGAGGTCGGCAAGAGCGTCGGCGTGCTCGGCACGATGTTCGTCAGCCTGATCAAGATGATGATCGTGCCGGTCATCTTCTGCACGATCGTGCTCGGCATCGGCTCGGTGCGCAAAGCCGCGACTGTCGGCAAGGTCGGCGGTCTTGCGTTCGTCTACTTCATGGTGATGTCGACGTTCGCGTTGGCGATCGGCCTGGTGGTCGGCAACCTGATCCATCCCGGCAGCGGCATGCACATCACCGAGAAGACCGCGAGCAAGGGCGCCGAGCTGGCTGAGAAGGCTCACGAGTCCGGCGGCCTCATGGACTTCGTCCAGCACATCATTCCCGACACGCTGTTCTCCGCGCTGACGGCAGGCAATGTGCTGCAGGCGCTGTTCGTCGCGCTGCTCGTCGGCTTCGCGCTGCAGGCGATGGGTCGTCAGGGCGAGCCGATCCTGCGCGGCATCGAGCATCTGCAAAAGCTCGTCTTCAAGGTTCTCGTGATGATCCTGTGGCTGGCTCCGATCGGTGCGTTCGGCGCGATCGCCAACGTCGTCGGCCAGACCGGCTGGTCCGCGGTGACCCAGCTACTGACGCTGATGCTCGGCTTCTACATCACCTGCGTGCTGTTCGTGTTCGGCGTCCTGGGCGTCATCCTGCGCGTCGTGTCGGGCGTTTCGATCTTCAAGCTGGTGCGCTACCTGGCCCGCGAGTACCTGCTGATCTTCTCGACCTCGTCGTCGGAGTCGGCGTTGCCGCGGCTGATCGCGAAGATGGAGCACCTCGGTGTCGACCGCAGCACCGTCGGCGTCGTCGTGCCGACCGGCTACTCGTTCAACCTGGACGGCACCGCGATCTACCTGACCATGGCGTCGCTGTTCATCGCAGACGCGATGGGCGCCCCGATGTCCGTCGGTCAGCAGATCGGTCTGCTGGTCTTCATGATCGTCGCGTCCAAGGGCGCTGCCGGTGTGACCGGCGCAGGCCTGGCGACCCTGGCCGGCGGCCTGCAGGCCCACCGCCCCGACCTGCTCGACGGCGTCGGCTTGATCGTCGGCATCGACCGGTTCATGTCCGAAGCCCGGGCCGTGACGAACTTCTCCGGTAATGCCGTCGCGACAGTGCTCGTGGGCTCGTGGACCAAGACGATCGACCGCGACAAGGTGAACGCCGTCCTGGGTGGAGAGGACCCGTTCGACGAGCTCACCATGGTTGATGACGATCGCGCCCCGCACGCCGAAGAGCCGCCACAGGAGCGAATCCCTGTGCCGGTGTAGGGCGCGCGAAGGAAAGGCCCGGCCGAGCCCCTCCGGCCGGGCCTTTCTATTGCCTCGAGACCCCTTGAGACGTTCGGAAAGTTTTTGAAAATCCCTTGAACCCCCTGCGGCCTCCGCCCGTTGAACCGGCTGACATCCACCAACGGAAAAGATACGGAGGCTCGCCATGCGTGCCATCTTGTTCACACTGATCGGGTTGGCCGCGGCGGCTTGCGGTTTGATCCTTGCCCCTTCGGCGTTCGCAGCCGAGTCCGCAATCGTCACCATCGGCTCGTTGCAGGCCCAGGGCTTCGACGTCAAGATTGACCGCGTCGGGAGCGCGCCGCTCTCCGACTGCGTGGTCACCAGCGTTCGAAACCCAAGGAATAGAACGGAATTCGTCCCTGTGCTCGGCGATCATGAGCGCGGCGGCGTCGTCCCCGTGATCGTCGACCGTACCGTCACGGTGTCGCTGGACTGCTCAGGGCGCTGACAATGAAAGACCCGGCCGGAGTAACCGGTCGGGTCTTTCGTTGTGAATCGGGTCAGCTCAGCGCGAGCAGTTCAGGGTCACCGAAATCGTCTGACTCGTAACCACTTGCACAAGCACGCGGTCGCCGTCCTTGCCCGGACCGGTGTACGGCACCCACTGTGTGACTCGCTGAGGGTTCCTGACACTCGTCACCACGCACTGGTCAAGCGGGCCGGTGCCGACGCGGTCGATGTTGACGGTGTAGCCCTCGCTCTGCAGCCGACTGATCGTCTCCTGGGCCGTCTCCTCGGCCGATGCGAGGCCAGCGGGGGCCGCGACCGCTGCACACACACCCGCAACCACGGCGGCGAGCATCAACTTTGTCGGCACAATCCAATACTCCTCCCATTGCCGAGCAGACGCAAAACTGCCCTTTTTCGGCAACATTTCGGCCGTTTTGCGTCTGCCCGCGAGAAGGGGTGACTACCGCTCGGCGCGCTGGTAGGCCGTCACCACCGCGGCACCGCCGAGGCCGATGTTGTGCTGCAGCGCGGCGGTGACGTTGTCGACCTGCCGCTTGTCGGCCGTGCCCCGCAGCTGCCACGTCAACTCGGCACACTGCGCAAGTCCCGTCGCACCAAGCGGGTGGCCCTTGGAGATCAGCCCGCCGGACGGATTGACGACCCAACGACCGCCATAGGTGGTGTCGTTGTTGTCGATCAGTTTCGGGGCCTCGCCCTCACCGCACAGGCCCAGCGCCTCGTACAGCAAGAGCTCGTTGGCGGAGAAGCAGTCGTGTAGTTCGATCACCTGGAAGTCGGACGGGCCGAGGCCGGACTGCTGGTAAACCTTCTGTGCGGCTTGGACATTCATGTCATAGCCGATCAGGTTCTTGGCGCTGCCGTCGAAGGTGGAATCGAAGTCGGTGGTCATCGCCTGCCCGACGATCTCCACCGCCTGGCCTGCCAGCCCGTGCTTGTCGACGAACGCTTCGCTGGCCACGATCGCCGCGCCCGAACCGTCGGAGGTCGGTGAGCACTGCAGTTTGGTCAACGGATCGGAGATCATCTTCGCCGCGAGGATATCGTCGAGCGAGTACTCCTCCTGGAACTGTGCATACGGATTGTTCACCGAATGCTTGTGGTTCTTGTACCCGATCTTCGCGAAATGCTCTGCAGTCGTGCCGTATTGGCGCATGTGCTCGCGTCCGGCGGCGCCGAACATCCACGGTGCCACCGGGAAGGCGAACTCGTCGATCTCAGCCATTGCTTTCACGTGCTTGCCCATCGGAGATTCGCGGTCCTCTGCACCGCCCTGAAGCGGGCCCGGCTGCATCTTCTCGAATCCCAAAGCGATTGCGCAATCGGCCAACCCGCCCCGGATCGTCTGTGCGGCAAGGAACAACGCCGTCGAACCGGTCGAACAGTTGTTGTTGACGTTGGCGATCGGGATGCCGGTCATACCGAGTTCGTAGAGCGCCCGGTTACCCGACGTCGAGTCGCCCGCGACGTAACCGACGAAGCCCTGCTCGACTTCGGAGAAGTCGATGCCCGCGTCCTTGAGTGCGTTGGTGCCGGATTCGCGCGCCATGTCGGGGTAGTCCCACCCCTGGCGGCGGCCCGGCTTTTCGAACTTCGTCATCCCTACGCCGACCACGAAAACTTTGTTAGCCATGCGATCGACAGAAACACATAGAGGGGCGAACTGTCTAGATGCGCTATCGAGGAGGCCGCCGTGGAAAAGGGTGCGGGGGCCCCGCCGCCGCAGCGAGGCCCCCGCATGGGGGAGGGCTTATTTGAAGTAGCCGGTGTACTCGGGGCAGTAGGCGTTCACCGCGATGACCACGAAGGCGGCCGCTTGATGGGTGGTCAGGTCCGTGTTGTCCAGGATCTCCTGGCCGAGGTCCACCGGCTTGGCGCCGTCCTCGAGCGCGCTGCACACGTAGTGGGCGTTCTGGATCGCGGCCTTGGGCGTGTCGTAGGAAATGTCCTCGCTGCTGATCTCGGTCAGGAACGTGTTATCCGTCGAGCTGACGGCACCGGCGGTGCCGGCCGTGGCGACGGCGGCAAGTCCAAGAACAGTGGCGACGAGTGCCGTGCCGGCGAACTTGGCGACGCGGTTCGGGGCGAACATTGGGCTCCTTGGCGATGTCGTCTCGGTCCGGGTGTCTCCGGGCTGACATCAGAGTCCGACGAAGGCCTTGGCGGATTCTTGGAGGATTCTTGGCGTCGCGACTATGCCTGCTGCGGCGCGATCTCGAACGTGAACTCGTGGTCGCAGATGCGGATCCGGTCGCCGTCGGCCAGGGTCGCGGTGCCGCGAATACGCTGTCCGCCCACGTCGACCCCGTTGGCCGAGCGCAGGTCGGTGATCACAAAGCTCGTGCCGGTGTCGATGATCACGGCGTGATGGCGGCTGACCTTCGTATCGTCGAGCACGATGTCGTTGTCGTCCAGTCGCCCGATGCGGGTGGCGGCGGCCCGCAGCGGAAAGGCGTGTCCAGCCGCCGATCGCAGACTTGCCTGCGTATGCGTGGCGTCTACAGAGGTGCGCAGTCCGAAATTGTGGACCGTGTGCACAGCGGTGGTCTTGGCCGCCTTCTTCACGTCGAGTGGTTCCTGGCGCAGGATCCGCTCGTGCAGCGCGCGCAGCGTCGGGCCCGGATCGATCCCGAGGTCGTCGGCGAGCGTGGTCTTCAGCCGCTGGAAGGCGTCGAGTGCCTCCGACTGCCGGTCGGACAGGTAGTACGCGGTGATCAGCTGCGCCCACAGCGGTTCGCGGTAAGGATGCTCGACTGTCAACGACTCGAGCTCGCCGATGACGGCATAGCCACGCCCACAAGCGATTTCGGCTTCCGCACGCGCGGTGTGCGCCACGACTTTGTCCTCGGTCAATGCGGTCGCAAACGCTCCGACGAACTGGAAGTCACGCAGATCCTCCAGCACGGGTCCGCGCCATTCGGCCAACGCTGTCGTCAGGTGGCGGCTGGCTTGCTCGAATTGCCCTGCCGCGGCGGCCTGCACGCCCGCGGTCTTCTCGAGAATGAATCGGCCGATATCGCAGGCGGTGTCGTCAACCGTGAGGCGATACCCCGGCGGGGCGTTCTCCAGCATCGACCGCGAGTCGCCGAGCAGCCTGCGCAAATTGGAGATGTAGGAGTGCAGGCTGGCCCGCGCCTCCGACGGCGGCCACTGTTCCCACGCCGCGGTGATCAGCGAGTCGATCCCGACCGGACGATTGCGGTTCATCACCAGCATGGCCAGCACCGCACGCTGTTTCGGGGTGCCCAGCGGCACAGACCGGCCGTCGACCGTCGCCTGCAACGGTCCCAGCACGCCGAACCCGATCTTGGTCATCGAGCCAATTGTCACCCGCCGGCGCCGTTTTGTGGTGTAGACCGGAGTAGAACGTGTTCTAGTTTTCCAACCGCTGTCAAGGAGGCGACATGGGCCTGCGGGTCGTGCAGTGGGCAACCGGAGGGGTCGGGGTCGCCGCGATCAAGGGCGTGCTCGAGCACCCTGACCTGGAATTAGCCGGCTGCTGGGTGCACTCGGAGGGCAAGGCGGGCAAGGACGTCGGCTCGCTGATTGGTAGTGAACCTCTCGGTGTCACCGCGACCAACAGCGTCGAGGAGATTCTGGCCCTGGATGCCGACGCCGTGATCTACGCACCGTTGCTGCCCAATCCCGACGAGGTGGCAGCGCTGCTGCGGTCGGGCAAGAACGTGGTGACGCCGGTGGGGTGGGTCTATCCCAGCGAGCGCCAGGGTGCGTCACTGCGGGAGGCGGCGCTGGCAGGCAACGCGACATTGCACGGCACAGGGATGGCACCAGGCGGCATCAGCGAGAAGTTTCCGTTGATGTTTTCGATCATGTCGACCGGCATCACATTCGTTCGTGCCGAGGAGTTCTCCGATCTGCGCTCGTATGAGGCGCCGGATGTGGTCCGTCACATCATGGGTTTCGGTGAGGTTCCGGAAAAGGCGCTTTCCGGGCCGATGCAGAAGCTGCTCGACGGCGGCTTCATCCAGTCGGTCCAGATGTGTGTGGACAAGCTGGGTTTCAACGCGGAGCCAAAGGTGCGGTCCACCCAGGAGATCGCGGTGGCGACCGCGCCGATTGACTCGCCGATCGGTGTCATCCAACCGGGCCAGGTCGCGGCGCGGAAGTTCCACTGGGAGGCGCTCGTCGACGGCGAGCCCGTCGTCCGAGTGACGGTGAACTGGCTGATGGGTGAGGAAAACCTCGACCCCGCATGGTCATTCGGCCCCGAGGGGCAGCGCTACGAAATGGAAGTCCGTGGCAACCCGGATATCAGGGTGAGCGTGAAGGGCTTTCAGTCCGAGATCGGTGGCGAAGGCCCCGAATACGGTGTGGTCGGCACGGCCGCGCATTGCGTGAACTCGATACCCGCGGTATGCGCGGCCAAGCCCGGCATCGCGACGTATCTGGACTTGCCGTTGATGAGCGGCAAGGCCGCACCGGGTTTGGGAGTGTAGAGATAGATCCCCAAATTGCCCGGCTCTGCGCGACTTTGTCGCTGCCGCCGACTTTGTCGCCTAGAGCCGGGCAATTCAGGAGTCAGCGGTCCAACGGGTTGTGCCGGTTGACGATCAACGGGTCTGACGAAGTGAACGGGAAATTCGGCAGGTCGTCGATGTGGGTGTTGAACGTCGCGGCCAGCACTTCCCGCGAGTACGCGCTGATGGACGTGCGGTAGCCGATGTCGGCGGGGAACGGCTGGTCGAAGAAGATCAGGAAGTGCCACTCCGGGGCGTCGAAAACCTCGATGTGGTGCGGATAGGCGCGCGGTATGAAGTACACGTCGCCCTGGTCGAGGTACCAGGTGTCCAGTGTGCCGTCGGGATCCATCACTGTCATGCGCGCAGAACCGCTTTGCACATAACCCATTTCAGCCGTGACCGGATGCCAGTGCGGCTCGCGCATGCCGTCTTCGCGGATGCGCAGCGAGTACATCGACAGATCCTTGAGCGCGGGCCAGAACTGGACGCGGGCGGTGCGGGCGGATCCGACGGCGGCCTGGACCGGTGGCGTCATCGCCTCGACAGCGAACTTGTGGGGGTCGTTGAAATGCGCGGTCGACGGCACCACTGCGTCGCCAATGCGGCCGACGATCGAGCGGTCGACCAGGTTGCGACGGATCGCTTTGAAGTCCGACGCGTCGAGGTCATAGGTGTTGCCGAGCACCGCGTCGGTCATTGCGCCGAATGCACCGGCCAGGCCGAAGTCCTCGGGACGTTCGTGGCGGAACGTGATGATGAACTCGGCGGGGTCGGTGCCGATGTTCTCGATGTGATGTAGTGAGCCGGAGTCGATGTGGAACATTTCGCCGGCGCTGATCGTGAAGCTCGCGAACTGGCTGCCGGTGTCGAGCACGGTGACCAGTGCGGTGCCTGAGATGCAGTAGGTCAGCTCGTTGGCGTTGGCGTGCCAATGCGGGGTGCGCATCGCGCCGGGGTTGATCACCAACCGCTTGATCGATAGACCATTGAGGATCGGGAAGTTGTCGGCGGTGAGGCGCTGAATGAAGCCGAGGTCTGACTCTTCGACGACCTCGCCGTGTCGTAGTGATGCGGCGTGTGTGCTGCGGTCAATGGATAGCGTCATGCAGGGTACTTTCGCGCACCAAAGGCGCGCTGGTCATCGCCGCTGGCCACCAATATGTGCTACCGGCTAGCCGGTAGCGCGCACCGCCGCACTAGCGCGGCAGGATCCCGCCGTCGAGCGTGACCACCTTGTTGGTCAGATACCCGTTGCGCAGCATGGCAATTGCCATCTCCGCCACCTCGGCGGGGCGGCCGGCGCGCCCGACCGGAATGGGCATCGGCGTGCTGGCCGCGCTATCCGGGTCGACGGGAAACATTCCGGTGTCGCCGATCAATGCGGGCGCCAACGCGTTGACGGTCACACCGTCGGCTGCCACCCGCGGCGCCAGATGATGCATCAGCCCGTGCAGTCCGGCCTTGCTCGCGGCGTAATGGGCGCCGACGACACCACCGTTGAGCCCAGCCACCGACGAGACGAACAGCACGCGTCCGAACCGCTTCTCGACCATCGCGGGCAGCACCTGCTGCGCCAGCAGAAACGGTGCCGTCAGATTGATGGCCAGCGTCTTGTTCCACGACTCGAGATCGATGTTCTGCCAACCCTTTACATCCGCGGTGCCGGCGTTGGCGACCAGGACGTCGACGCCGCCCAGCTCGCTGTTGGCCTGCGCGACCAAGCGGGCAGGAGCGGTCGGGTCGGCCAGGTCCGCCGATGCGACGACGGCGCGTCTGCCGAGGGCGCAGGCGTGGCCCGCAACTTCCTCGGCGTCATCGGCGTGGCGGCCGTAGGTCAGGAACAGATCGACTCCCTCGTCGGCCAGTGCACGCGCGATGCCCTTGCCGATGCCGCCTGACGCACCGGTCACCAGGGCCACCCGGCCGTTCAGTTCCGTCACGGCTTGACCAGAATCCGAATCGGGTTGCCCTCCTGGCGTTCCAGCTTTTCGATGCCGACTCCGACGTCTTCCAAGGAGACGACATCGCTGATGGAGCGGGACAGATCGAGCCGCCCCAGCGAAACCAGCGTGGCGAGCGTTTCGATGTCGACGTTCTGGTAGCCGAGGTGGCCGAGCACGTGCTTCTGCGTCAGGCCGAACATACTGGTTGGACCAACGCTCGGCGCCTCAGCACTCATCCCCACGCCGACGAGACGCCCGCCAACGGTGATGCAGTCGAGCGCCTGCTCGAACGTCGACTTCAGGCCTACGGCATCGAAGGCCACATCCAACATCCGGCCACCGGTGATCTCGGCGATCTTGTCGCGCAGCGCGGGATCGCTCGCATCCAGGGCGTGGTCGGCACCCAATTCGAGCGCCCGGTCCAGCACTGCGGGCTTGATGTCGATCGCGAGCACCGGCGCGGCACCGACCAGCCGGGCCAGCTGCACGATGTGCGTGCCGACGCCACCGACACCCCACACGCCGACCGACTCCCCGATACCCACCTTCCCGGTGCGCACCACGGCGCCGAACGGCGTCGACACCGCGTCGGCGAGGATCGCGGCCTGCTCGAGCGAAACGTTGTCTGGCACCCGGGTCAGACCGACGGCCTGCGCGACCGTGTACTCGGCCCACCCGCCGTCGTACGCGAAGGCCATCAACTGAAGCCGCTGGCAGTTGGAGATGTCGCCGCGCCGACATTTCGGGCACTTCGTGCAGGGCCTGCCTGCAGCGACGATCACCCGGTCGCCCTCCGACCAGCCGGTGACGCCGGGGCCCAGCTTGGCGATCGTGCCCGACGCCTCATGGCCCTGCGTCACCACCGGCAGCTGCGCGGGGAAGGTACCGTTGATCAGGCTGAGATCCGAATGGCAGATGCCGCAGAACGCGACCTTGACGAGCACCTCGCCGGGCCCCGGTTCGGGAATCGGAATATCCTCCACCGCAATGGTTTTGGAGTCGGCATAGAAACGCTCGGCACGCATGGTGTCAACCATTCCGTCACGCTACCATCGGGCCATGTGCCGGCTGTTCGGCCTTCATGCCGACAAACGCGAGGTGACCGCGACGTTCTGGTTGCTCGACGCGCCCGACAATCTCGTCGAGCAGAGCAAGCGCAACCCGGACGGCACTGGGCTCGGAGTCTTCGGGCCCGACGGTAAGCCAGGGATTTACAAGCAGCCCATCGCGGCGTGGCAGGACCAGGCGTTCGCGACCGAGGCGCACGAACTGACCGGGACGACGTTCATCGCGCATGTCCGGTATTCGTCGAGCGCAGCGCTCGAGCCCCGCAACACCCACCCGTTCCTGCAGGACGACCGGATCTTCGCGCACAACGGCGTCGTCGAGGGGCTCGACGTGATCGACGCGCGGCTGAACGACCTCGGCGTCGCCGATCTGGTGGTCGGCGAGACGGACTCGGAACGGGTCTTCGCGTTGATCACGGGTTGCATCAGGCGTGGCGACGATGTCGGCACGGGCATCGTCGACGCGGTCGGTTGGTTGGCCGGCAACGTGCCCATCTTCGCGGTCAACGTCCTGCTCAGCACCGCAACCGACATGTGGGCGCTGCGCTATCCGGAGACCCACGAGCTATATCTGCTCGACCGCCGCGATGTCGACAACCGGCGGCTGCGGATGCAGAGCTCGCGCATCACCGCCCACAGCGACGAGTTGACGTCGGAGGCCTCGGTCGTATTCGCCAGCGAGCCGATGGATGACGACGACTGGCAGCCGCTCGCGCCTGGGGAATTGGTGCATGTCGACGCCGACCTGGGAATCGAACGTCGCATCGCATTCCCCGACCCGCCCAAACATCAACTGCGCCATGACGATTTGACGGCACAGGCCGCTGCGTCCCAGCACGCCTCGGTGGCGTGATCAGGGAATGCGATAGAACGGGTTCGGCAGCAGATAGGTCTGCTCGGAGAAGCCGCCTTCGAGGTCGGACGGCTGATCGCCGAGATTGGCGATGATCGTGTAGCCCTGCTGCTCGATCTTCTCCCGCTGCGGTGCCTTGAAGTCGGCGGCCGAAACATAATGGGCGCCAGCCGGTTCCATGATCAACTGCTGGTAGCCGGTGTAGCCGACAGCCTGCAGGTTACGCTCGGTGGCCGCACGCTGGGTCTCATCCCGGCCGGTGATGAAGAAGATCGTCGCGCCGCGGTCGCGCGCGGTGGTGTACACGTCCATCGTCGGCTGAATCACCGTCGACTGCGCCCGCTGATCCCACGCGATCAAGCCGCACGGTCCTTGCGGCAACCGGTCGCAAGGCCCATTGAAGATGCGGCCAAAGTCGTTGGCTTTGAGCCCTTCCCAGTTGGACAGCGCCGTCTCGTCGATATCGAACACGACCGCCGGCCGGTCCACCCGCGGCGCCTCGTCGTTGATCCACGCGATGGCAGGCGCGGTCGCGAGCTGCAGATCTGTCAGGTAGGCACCGCTGTTGTAATAGTCGACCGCGGTGAACTTCAGATCGCCGATGTTTGCGGGCTGCACCGGCGGCGGGATGATCGGCGCCGGCGGCGCGGGCGGCTCGGCAATCGCGGTTGGTGCGAAAGCGACCAGCCAGCCGACGACCAGGGTCACGACAATGCGCATGTCTGGACCCTAACGGCGGCCTGGCACACTCGCTGCCGTGGCAACGAAACGCGCCCTGGTGCTGGCCGGTGGAGGACTGGCAGGCATCGCATGGGAGACCGGAGTACTGCGCGGCATCGCTGACGAGTCGCCGGAGACTGCGAAGGCCCTGTTGGACGTCGACGTGCTGGTGGGCACGTCGGCAGGCTCGACGGTCGCCGCGCAACTGAGCAGCGGCCTTGGGCTCGATGCGCTGTTCGACCGGCAGATCAGCGCGTCGTCGACGGAGCTCACCCCGAACGTCGGCATCGAGGAGATCACCGACCTGTTCGTCGCCGCGATGCTGACGCCGAACACGACCCAGACGCAGAAGCTGCAGAAGATCGGCGCAGTTGCGCTGTCCACGGCCACCGTCAGCGAGGCGGTGCGCCGCGAGGTGATTGCGCACCGGCTGCCGTCGCATGACTGGCCCGAGCGGGCGTTGCGGATTTCCGCGATCGACACCGCCACCGGCGAGCTGGTCACGTTCGACAACGACTCGGGTGTCGCCCTGGTCGATGCTGTCGCGGCCAGCTGCGCGGTGCCGGGTGTCTGGCCGCCGGTCACGATCGGTGACCGGCGCTATATGGACGGCGGGGTCGGAAGCAGTGTCAACATCGCGCTCGCGGGCGACTGCGATGTCGTGGTGGTGCTGGTGCCGTCGGGCCGTTCGACGCCATCGCCGTTCGGTGACGGCGCTGCCGATGAGGTCGACACGTTCGCCGCGGCGACATTCGGAGTGTTCGCCGACGACGAGTCGCTCGCCGCATTCGGTCCCAATCCACTGGACCCGGCGTGCCGCACGCCGTCGGCGTTGGCGGGCCGTGAGCAGGGTCGTCGCGTCGCCGCGGCGGTCGCCGACTTCCTCGAGACCTGAATCAGTGCGCCTGCGTTGACTTTTCGAGCTCGTCGAGAACGGCGACGGCCAGCTCGCGGCCGATGTCGATGACCTCGGCTGCGCGATAGAACTCCAGGCTGCGGCACGCCGTGCGCGGCACTTCGATCAGCACATCGGGTGGATACGCCGCCAGCGTGTGGCGTGCCAGCGCCGCCTGGGCGATGTCGATGGTGCGGTTCATCACCTCGAAGCTGCCAAGCCTCGGCACCGGCTCGACCGCATCTACCGCCTCTGCGGGGTCGTTCTTGGATACGTCGACCAGCTCGTCGGCGGCCTCGTCGGGCGCGGCACCCGTGCGTTCGAACAGGGCCGTGGTACTTCGCCACATCCGGCTCAACCATTCTGTCGACGCCCGCGGTTCGGTGTCGGTCGGCTCGTAGCGGCCGCCGGCTTCGCTGCCCGCCAGGCTGACCGCGATGGTGAGATCGGCGTTGACGGCCGCGATCGGCGCCATCGGCAGCGGGTCGAGAATGCCGCCGTCGGCGAGCAGGCGTCCGTCGAACACATGCGGTGTGATCACGCCGGGGATCGCGATCGAGGCCCGAATCGCCGCGTCCACCGAACCACGTTGCAGCCAAACGGATTTCCCCGACAGCAGGTCAGTCGACACCGCGGTATACGGAATCGACAACTCCTCGATCGTCACCTCACCGAGAATGTCGCGGACCGCGTCGAGGATCTTCTCCGCCCGCAGCGCCCCCGCGGCGCTGATTGACGGGTCGAGTAGCCGCAACACCGCCCGCTGCGTCAATGACTTGGCCCAGTCGGCGAATTCGTCGAGCTTGCCTGCGGCCTGCAACCCGCCGACGAGCGCACCCATCGACGAGCCCGCGATCCCGACGATGTCGTAACCGCGGTCGCGCAGTTCGTCGATGACGCCGATGTGGGCGTATCCGCGCGCGCCGCCGCTCCCCAGAGCCAGGGCGACACGCTTGGAAGCCATACCGCTATTCTGCGCTGCTGCTGCTGCTACTCGCACTCGCCGTTGCCCGCGGCGGTGATCGCCACGATGACGCCCGCCTGTTGCGCCGGCGTCAGGTTGGCCCAGGGCGTGTTGAAGTTCCCGGGGCCGGTGAAGTCGGGCGCCTGGATCAGCTTCAGGTAGGGCTCAACGAGGGTCTTGGGGTCGGCAGAGTGCTGCTCGTCCATCCACACCTTGGCGGCGTGGCAAGCCTGCCCGTACTGCGATTCCGTCGCATCGGCCGGTACGTCGACCTTTGTGGTGACGCCGCCGGGGGAGACGCCGATGGCGCCGGGCTCAGCAGGTGCTGCGGGCAGCGGGGGCGGCTCGGTGGTCGACGGGTTGGCTGTCGTCGACGGCTTCTGCTCACTCGACGAACATCCGGCGATCGCGAACGCCAGCAGTGCAGTGCACAGCACGACGCATTGGGGGTACCTGCGCATGCCGCCCAATCTATGCAACGCGTTCGAGCCCGTTCGGGCGCCTGGCCCCTACGGACTCACCGGCTACCCGTTCGAGCCGGTCCCGCCGTTCGTACCGCCTGCCGACCCGGTGCCGGTGCCGCCTGCGCCGCCCTGGCCGTCTGCCGCGCCGAGGCCGTCGTGTCCGCCGGTGCCACCACTACCGCCGGTGCCGGTGCCGGTGGTCGCGGTGCCATTGCCGCCCGTGCCGCCGGTGCCGCCGTGGTAGCCGTTCGCCCAGCTGGTGCCACCGCCGGTGCCGCCAGAGCCGCCGGTGCCGGTGCCGGTGGTCGCGGTGCCGGTGCCGCCGTTGCCGCCGTCGCCACCGTTTTGCATCAGGCCGCTGCCGCCGCCCGATCCGCCGGATCCGCCTGTGGCCGAACCGGTTCCGACGGTTGCGTCGCCGCCGGATCCACCGTTGGCGCCCTGCCCGTCGATGCCGCCGGTTCCCGCATTGCCGCCGGTTCCGCCGGTGGCGGTGCCGGTGGTCGCAGCTGCAGTGCCGCCTGTTCCGCCGTTGCCTGCGGTGCCGTTGAAGATGTTGCTTCCGCCGTTGCCGCCCGAACCGCCGGTGGCAGTACCGGTTCCGGTCGTGGCCCCGCCGCCTGCGCCGCCGTCGCCGCTGTCACCTTCGGTGCCGAGTCCGCCGCCGTTGCCGCCGGTGCCGCCGGTTGCGTCGCCGGTGTTGCTTGTCGCCGTGCCGCCCGCGCCGCCGCCGCCTGCCCAGCCGAACAGGCTGCCGGTGTGGCCGCCGTCACCGCCGGTGCCACCCGTGGCGTTGCCTGAGTCGCTGGTGGCGCCACCGCCCGCGCCGCCGATGCCGCCGGAACCGGTCCATGTGTTGCTGCCACCGGAACCGCCCTGCCCGCCGATGGCGTCGCCGTTCGCACTGGTGGCCGTGCCGCCTGCACCGCCGTCACCGGCATTGCCGAACGCCAACCCGGAATTGCCGCCGTTGCCGCCGTTGCCTGCGACTGTGTTGCCTTCGGCGGTCGTCGTGCTGGCCCCGGCACCGCCCGATCCGCCGTTGCCCCAGAATCCGGCGGAACCGCCGTCACCGCCATTGCCGTTGTTGACGCCTTCGACGCCATTGCCGCCGTTACCGCCGCGGCCGAAGAACAGGCCCGCGCGGCCGCCGTTTTGACCGTCGGCCCCGTCAGCACCGTTGCCGAAGAGCAGTCCGCCGTTCTCACCGGGCTCGTCGCCGTTGTTGACGAAGATCCCGGCGACCTTGACGCTGTTGAACGTCATCTGGCCGATGGCCTCTGCGAACGGATTCCGTGCTGGGCCAGTAGTGGTCGGAGTCGAGGGTGGGTCGTCAGTGGCAGCCGGCTTGGCGGTCGGTGAGCTGCCGCCGCCACCGAGGAACGCCGAGATGCCACTCATCGGCAGGCCGGCGAACGCATTCGCCACGTTGGCGGTCTGCAAGCCCAGGTTCTGCGGGCTGAACGCCGCGATTTGAGTGTCGAACGTGGTCATGGGTGCGAACGCCTGCGTGACGCAGTTCTGGCCGATGATCGGTGTGCCGCCGCACAGCCCCGGCGCCGGATCGGAGCTCGCCGTCACGGGTTCTGCGGCGGGAGGTGCCGCAGGGTCGACGCCGGCAGGGGCAGCACCGCCACCGACCGCCAGCCCGCCGTCGGGGTCCGGGGCCACGATGGGCTGGGCCGCCGCCAGCAGCGGGTTGGGGGTCGGGTTGGGCAGGATGGCCGCAGCCAAGCTGGGGGTGTGCATCACCGGCGCGGGGACAGGGGACCCGTCCGGTCCATTGAACACATCGAAGGCGCCCGCCCCGGCAGCAGCGAGCACGCCGCCTGTCACAGCGGCGGTGACCAGCGTTTTCTTGCCCGGCCGTCCATGCTTTGCGCCCTTGGGGTACTTGGCCGTCATCGATGCCATCCCTTCACCGGTGAGTGAGCCTGCGCTCTATTTCGTGGCTAATCAGCAACTCGCTGCGAGCAACAATAATAATTAGCACAGTCCGAATGACTTTTCACAGCAACTGGCAGATAAATATCGCGAGATTGCGATTGCCAAGCCCGCAAGTGCCACTTGCTGGGCCATGCATCTGGTGCCTGTCAGCAACCATGCTCGGGTTCCCTTCGGCATGGCGTCATGGCGAGCGGGAGTCCGGGCTGAGCGACGGGTGTCGCCGACTGTCGGTGGCAAGGCGTTCGGGCAGGTGCCGAACTGCCCCTGCTCATTCCACCCGCGGCGCAGCAGCCTGGTCCGATCCGGGGCCGGCAAGTTGGGGAATGACCTGTGCCGCATGCGACCTCGGGCTTGCGACCAGCGCCGTGAAGGGTGGTTGACCCAACGCGAGTGGGGCCGTCGTACTGGTCGCCGCGGGGTCGGGAGGTGGGGGCATCCGCGTCACAGCTCGCAAAGATGGCAAATTTGTCATCTGATGCGTCTAATCGACGCAGCCGCAGAAACGTCGGCCGACTGTTTCGCAAATTGTCCAAACCAAATGGCGATATGCCTGCTCGACGCGCAGCGTATGGATCGGAGGCCCAGCCGTTAGGGCCACAATCCGAACCCAGTAGGCCAAATTAGGACCCAAATTGACGCTTCTGGCAAATAATTCCCTGCAGTTTTAGCAACAAGATCGAAGCACTAGTCCCATATTTGGGACAGATACTTAAGCTCACCGTGAATCTAGCGGTATTCGCGCGTCTGAGCAGGCCAGTTCCAGAGGGGCCCGAATGCGATGCGACAACGTGCTGCCGGGCGACCGCTCGGCGGTGCCACACTGTACGGCGTGAGGACCGGACTGCTCGAGTGTTGCGGGGCGTAAGCGCCCGCCCCCCGATCCGTCCTCGCCCATTTTCTGGAGTTCTTCATGGTTTCCGCGCAGCCTGCTGTGTTGCCCTCTGCAGTCCCGGCCGTATCCTCGCCGACCCGCCTGCGACTGCCCGACCTGCTGCAAGCCACCGATCGCTACGCCGACGACGTGTTGTCGGGCCGTTTCGACCAGCTGCTGCCGGTTGACGGACCGCCGCCCGACGAGCGTTGGTTCACGCGCCTGCATGGCGACGACGAACTCGATGTCTGGCTGATCAGCTGGGTGCCGGATCGCTCGACCGAGTTGCACGATCACGGTGGGTCGCTTGGCGCGCTGACGGTGGTTTCCGGCGCACTGCGGGAGACGCGCTGGGACGGGGAGGCCCTGCGGCGCCGTCGCCTTCGGGCGGGTGATCAGGCCGCCTTCCCGCTCGGCTGGGTGCATGACGTGGTCTGGACGCCTGAACGCGACCTGTCGGCGCCCGTGAATCCCACGATCAGTGTGCACGCGTACTCGCCGCCGCTGACGGCGATGTCCTACTACGAGGTGACCGAGCGGAAGACGTTGCGCCGCAAGCGAACCGAACTCACCGACGCACCGGAGGGATGATGAGTCGAATCGATCGCGTGCTGGAACAGGCCCGCTCCCGGCTGCACAGGCTTTCGGCGCGTGAGGTGCCCGCAGCACTGGAGCGCGGTGCGCTACTTGTCGACATCCGACCGCAGGCGCAGCGCGAGCGCGAGGGCGACGTGCCCGCCGCGCTGGTGATCGAGCGCAATGTGCTCGAGTGGCGCTGCGACCCGACCAGCGACGCCCGGTTACCGCAGGCCGTCGGAGACGACGTCGAATGGGTGGTGCTGTGCTCGGAGGGGTACACCTCGAGCCTGGCCGCCGCCGCGCTGGTCGACCTCGGACTGCACCGCGCCACCGACGTCGTCGGCGGCTATCACGCGCTGAAGGCCGAAGGGGTTGTCGTCTAAGCGTTTTCGTCGTTCGACAGCAGCGGGCGCAGCTTGTCGGTCTTTGCCGGCGTCCACCCCGGCGGCTGCAGAATGGCCGCCCAGGCGTTGGCGACGTCCTTGACGTAGACGTGGCCGTGCCCGTCGGGCACGTCGACCGCGACCGCCATATCGGCGGACACCTGAAGGAACGTCACGATCGGGATCCAATCCATCCGCGGTGACAGATCATAACCGCGCGGTTCCTTCAGCCAATCCGGTTGGGTGAACAGCAGATCCACGTTCCACCACGCGATCGGATCGGACGCGTGCTGAAGGTACACCACCCGCGGATGGCCCCACGGATCCGCCGGCCTGCCGAGATTCTCGGAACGCGCCGCGAAGCGGACGTTGTCGCCCTTGTCGTAAATCGGCAACCACATCGGGGAACCCTCGTCGCGGTTGCGGGTCAGGTCGTCCCAGATCGTGTTGTTGAACGTCGGCCCGGAAAACAACGCCCCGTCGGTGCGGGCGACGAGATTGTTGAGGGCCAGGAACGGTGCCTCGCCGCCGAACGACCCGAGGCTTTCCCCGAATACGACGAGCTTCGGGCGCGTGCCCTCGGGAAGACCCTTCACCAACGCGTCCACGGCTTCGAACAACGCCTGGCCGGCCTGGCGCGCGTTCTCGTTGTCGACCAGGAACGACAGCCAACTCGGCAGAAACGAGTACTGCATCGAAACAATCGCGGTGTTGCCGTTGTACATGTACTCCAGCGCGGAGGCCTCCGCCTCGTTGATCCAGCCGGTGCCGGTCGTGGTTGCGACGGCGACCACCGCGCGATTCAGCCCACCTTCTCGGCGCAACTCCTCCGCGGCCAGCTTGGCCGTGGCCTTGATGCCGTCGGCGGAATGCAGTCCCGCGTAGGCCCGGATCGGTTCGATCGCCGGTGCGCCGTTGAACTTGGTGAGCTTGTCGATCGTCGGGCCCGCAGAAACGAATACCCGGCCCTGATGACCCAACGACTCCCAGCTTGCCAACGACTCCGGCCCGCCGGACCGCAGCTTCGACGTCGGCGCCGGGAAATCGGGGTCGGTTTCGTCGTTGACCGCCGAGAACGTCTTGTTGATGGTGCTCATCGCGACACGAGCCACCACGCCGTTGAGCAGCGCGATGGTCAACGCCAGCAGCAGCCCGACCACGATGACGGCCGAAATGCGCGGCGGCACAAAGCGATCGCCCTTGCGAACCAGGAACCGCACCAATCTGCCTATCAGCTGGCCGATTTCGACGAACACAAACAGCACGACGATCGACAGCACGGCGGTCAGCGGGTGGTCCCAGAACCCAAGGCGCGGCACACCGTTGAGGTCGCGCACATCGTCCTGCCACACGTGGAAATAGATGATCATCAGGACCTGGCCGATGACGCCGATGACCAGGAGCCCAACCCATGCCTGCTGTGGTGCAGGCGGGCTGGTGTCCTTCGAGCGCATGTAGCGCACCAACCAGACGATGAACACGCCGATGCCGTAGCCGATGGCGCCGGCCGCGCCGCTGACGATGGCCTGGAACAACGGACCGCGCGGCAGCAGCGACGGCGTCAGCGACAGCCAGATGAACACCAAGCCGACGGCTGTGCCGGTGAAGGTGTAATGCCTCTCCCACCACGGCTTCTTGGCGGGCTCCTGCTGCGGAGGGCTTTCCTCGGTGGCTTCCGCCGTGTCCGTCACGGACGAAAATTTACCGGTGCGTGAAGTTCGGTGGGCGTTTCTCGGTGAACGCGTTCATGCCTTCGGTCTGGTCGTCGGTGGCGAATGCAGAGTGGAACAGCCTGCGCTCGAACAGCAGTCCTTCGGCCAACGTGCTTTCGAAGGCACGGTTGACGGCCTCCTTGGCCATTCGCGACGCCGACAGCGACATGCCGGCGATGGTCTTGGCGACGGCGTTGGCCTCGTCGAGCAGCTTGTCGGCGGGCACGACGCGCGACACCAGGCCGGCGCGTTCCGCCTCTTCGGCATCCATGTTGCGACCGGTGAGGATCAGGTCCATCGCCTTGGCCTTACCGATCGCACGGGTGAGCCGTTGCGAGCCGCCCATGCCGGGCAGCACGCCGAGCTTGATCTCGGGTTGCCCGAATTTGGCAGTGTCAGCGGCGATCAGCAGATCGCACATCATCGCGAGCTCGCACCCGCCACCGAGCGCGTAGCCGGCGACCGCGGCGATGGTCGGGGTGCGGGTGGCGGCGAACTTGCCCCACGCGGCGAAGAAGTCAGCGGCGAACACGTCGGCGAATGACAGCTCGGCCATCTCCTTGATGTCGGCGCCCGCCGCGAACGCCTTCTCGCCGGAGCCGGTGATGATGATCGCGCCGATGCCGGGGTCGTTGTCGAATTCCGCTGCGGCGGAGACGACTTCGTTCATCACCTGGCTGTTGAGCGCGTTGAGCGCCTTGGGCCGATTCAGGGTGATGGTGCCGACGCGGTCGTCTTGCGTGACCAGAATGGTCTCGTAGTCGGTCATGAGAACTCCAGTTCGCGATCGGCCGGCGCGAAGTATGCCTCGACGTCGGCGGTGGTAACGGCCGCCAGCGACGCGGGCGACCACTTCGGGTTGCGGTCTTTGTCGATGACCTGGGCGCGGATGCCCTCCACTAGATCATGCGAACGTGACGATCCGCACGACGTCCGATACTCCTGGCGCAGCACGTCTTCGAGTGTTTCGAGCTTGGCGGCCCGGCGGATGGCCTGCAGCGCCACGGACACGCAGATGGGGGAGCGTTTCTCGATCAGCCCGGCGGCGTCATTGGCGGGACCTGCGTCATGGCCGCGCAGCGCCGCGATGATGTCCTCGGCGCTGTCGCCTGCGTAGCACTGGTCGATCCAATCCCGCTGCGCCAGTAGGTGACTCGGCGGCGGCTCCGTGGCGTATGCGGCCAGCGCCGCGTCGATACCGTCGACCACGATCGCTTCCTTGAATGCGGGCAGTTTGTCGTGGGGCATGAAATGGTCGGCGAAGCCGAGGGCGATCGCGTCGGCACCGTCGAAGTTCGCACCCGTCAGCGCGGCGTGCAGGCCGAGCAGACCCGGTGCCCGCGACAGAATGAACGTCCCGCCGACGTCGGGGATCAGGCCGATACCGACTTCGGGCATCGCCATTTTCGTGGTATCGGTGACGACGCGGACACTGCCGTGAGCGCTGATGCCGACTCCGCCGCCCATCACGATGCCGTCCATCAGCGCGACGTACGGCTTGCGGTAGCGACCGATCTGCGCGTTGAGCAGATACTCGTCGTACCAGAACTGTCGCGCCTCGGAGCCGTCGGCCCGCGCACTGTGGTAGATCACGACGATGTCGCCGCCTGCGCAGAGGCCACGCTCGCCTGCGCCGTCAACGACGACAGCGTGGACACCGTCGTGGGTCTCCCAGTCGGCCAGCACCGTCGACATCGCGGTGACCATCGGATGGGTCAGCGAGTTGATCGCCTTGGGGCGGTTGAGAGTGATCAGGCCGACGCCGTTCTCGACAGTTACTAGGACATCCTCGTTTTCCGCCACGCTTATGCAATCTAGATCGTCGTCCGGAAAACAGCAGCGCCGGGTAGGGTTTCCTGTGAACTAGCTGGGAGGTCCCCTCGGGAACCGATGCCAGGTAGTCGAACGTTGAGAGTGTGTTCGTCGACTTGTCGAACCACAGCACATGGAGAGGATCCGACGGTGCGGGAGACCAGCAACCCGGTATTTCGATCCCTGCCTAAGACGCAGGGCGGTTATGCGCAGTTCGGTACCGGAGCCGCCGGCTACGGTGCGCAGGCGGTAAATGCCGACCCATACGCAGGCGCGTACCCAGAGCAGCGGCAGGCGGGCGTTTCGCGGCCGCTGACCATCGACGACGTCGTCACCAAGACCGGCATCACGCTGGGCGTGCTGGCGGCGGTCGCGGTCGCGGCGTACTTCGTGGTCGCGCAGAACATCGCGCTTGCCATGCCGTTGATGATGGTGGGCCTGATCGGCGGGATGGTGTTGATCCTGGTCGCGATCTTCGGTCGCAAACAGGACAACCCGGGCATCGTGCTGAGCTACGCGGTGTGTGAGGGGTTGGTCGTCGGCACGTTCTCCTTCGTCGTCGCCAACTTCATGGTGTCGGGCATCAGCGCGGGCGCGCTGATCAGCCAGGCCGTCGTCGGCACGCTCGGCGTGTTCTTCGGCATGCTCGTGGTGTACAAGACCGGCGCCATTCGCGTGACGCCGAAGTTCACCCGCTTCCTGGTGGCGGCCGGTTTCGGTGCCGTTGTGCTGATGATCGTGAACCTGGTGGTCGGGCTCTTCACCCACAGCGCCGGACCGCTGCGCGACGGCGGCCCGCTGGCGATTCTGTTCTCGCTCTTGATGATCTGCCTCGCGGCGTTCTTCTTCCTGTCGGACTTCGACCAGGCCGACCAGGCGATCCGCGCGGGCGCGCCAGAGAAGGCGGCATGGGGCATCGCGCTCGGCCTGACCGTGACGCTGGTCTGGCTGTACCTGGAGATCCTGCGACTGCTGTCCTACTTGAACAGCAGTAACTAGCTACCCGACGAAAAGGCCCGGCACGAAATGTGCCGGGCCTTTGTCGTTGAGTCTGCACCCACGGCGTTGCGCCGAGTGTGGGCTTAAGGCACGCGAATTCACGTTCGGCGTGTATTACGCCCACACTCGCGGCAGAAATGAAAGCTAGCTGAGGCGCTCGATGATCATGGCCATGCCCTGGCCGCCGCCGACGCACATCGTCTCCAGACCGAACTGCTTGTCGTGGGTCTGCAGATTGTTCAGCAGCGTCGCGGTGATGCGGGCACCGGTCATTCCGAAGGGGTGACCCAACGCAATCGCACCGCCGGACACGTTCAGCCTGTCGAGGTCCATTCCCAACTCGCGGGCCGAGCCCAGCACCTGCACCGCGAACGCCTCATTGATCTCGTACAGATCGATGTCGTCGATCGTCATGCCTGCATTCGCCAACGCCTTACGCGTTGCCTCGATCGGGCCAAGACCCATTATCTCCGGCGACAGCCCGGACACACCGGTCGCGACGATGCGCGCCAACGGCTTGAGCCCAAGCTCCTTGGCCTTCGCGTCCGACACCACCACAACTGCGGCCGCGCCGTCGTTCAGCGGGCAGGCATTGCCCGCGGTGATGGTGCCGTTCGGCCGGAACACCGGCTTGAGCTGGCTGACCGCCTCATAGGTGGTGCCTGCGCGCGGCCCGTCGTCCTTGCTCACCGTCGAGCCGTCGGGCAGCGTCACCGGGACGATCTCGCGATCGAAGAAGCCGCTCTTGATGGCCTCTTCGGCGCGGTTCTGGCTGCGCACACCCCAGTGGTCCTGGTCCTCGCGGCTGATACCGGTGTGCAGTGCGACGTTCTCGGCGGTCTGGCCCATCGCGATGTAGACGTCCGGCAGCAGCCCGTCCGCACGCGGGTCGTGCCACTCGTCGGCGCCGGCTGATGCCTGCACTGACCGCTGCTCAGCATCGGCGAACAACGGGTTGTGCGAGTCAGGCCAGCCGTCGGACGTACCCTTCGGGAACCGCGAAACCGTTTCCACCCCAGCGGAAATGAATGCGCTGCCCTCGCCCGCCTTGATCGCGTGGAACGCCATCCGGGTGGTCTGAAGCGACGACGAACAGTAGCGGTTCACTGTGGTGCCGGGCAGGAAGTCGTAGCCCAACTCGACGGCCACTGCGCGGCCGATGTTGAAGCCGGCCTCACCGCCGGGCTGCCCGCAGCCCATCATCAGGTCGTCGATCTCGCGGGGATCGAGCCCCGGCACCTTGTCCAGCGCAGCGCGCACCATCTGGGCTGCCAGGTCGTCGGGCCGCATATCGACCAGCGAACCCTTGCCTGCGCGGCCAATCGGCGAACGCGCGGTCGAAACGATGACGGCTTCAGTCATGACGGCTCCTCGTGTCCCGTGATACGAGAAACCTAGCTGGCGGGCACCACGACGGGTGCGGGGACCCCGGTCGAGCGACGCCACAGCCTGCTGATGTTGCCGACCCGGGACAGTAACGAGCTGTGCTCGCCCGATCGCGATTCCAGCGCGTCATCGGCCACCGGGTGACCGATGAACTCTCCCAACGCATTACCGAGCGCAGGCAATAACTGGCTGGCCGCCAACGCATATCCCGCCGCCGAGGGATGAAACATGTCGTGGCTGAAGAGCACTTCCGGCATCTTGCGAAACTCCGGCGCCAGCAGATCGGAGAACGGAACGGGCACACCGCCTGCCGAGCGGATCTCCGCGGCCTGTGCGCGGGCCAGCCGCAAGCCGCGGCTGCGTGCCACCCAGCGCAACGGCTGCGGGATCGCGGTGATCACACCGAAGTCCGGGCAGGTGCCGACGACCACGACCGCGCCGCTGGCCCGCAGTCGTCGCACCGCGCGGCCCACTCTGCGCGCCGACGGCCCGATGCCGTTCGGCTTGGTGATGTCGTTCGCGCCGATCATGATCACGGCCGCATCCGGCGGCGGACCGGCCACGAACATCGCGTCGATCTGGCCCGACAGGCCCTTGGACGTCGCGCCGACGATCGCCTTGGTGCTCAGCCGCACCCGTTTGCCGGATTCTTCGGCAAGCCCCCGCGCGATCAGCACACCGGGCAGCTCGTCGCCCACCGTGCAGCCGTAGCCTGCAGCTGTGGAGTCCCCGAAGACCATCAGGTGCAGGTCGAAGGGGATGCCGCGATGCCACTTCTCGACCGGACCACCGCCCGGCGAATACACGCCATCGGCGCGCGGAGGGATGTCCCAGGACTTGGGTATGACCTGTCGTGCCTGGTCAGCCTGCTCGCTCAGCAGGTTGCGGGCCCCGACGTAAACGGTGCCCGTCGAGGCCAGCCCGGCTGCCGCCGCCAGGGCGATGGTCGACCGACGCCCCACACGAATGCGCACGGGACAAGTTTAAGTGGGAAATCGGGGGCTATCCGCGTGGCAAGACGTGGTCGGCGGTCACATTGCGGTATCAAGTCCGGTATCGATTTTGACAAGTCGATTGTTGAACGGCTTATAGGGTGTCAAGCTAACCTAGACCGGTTAGCCCAGTTAAGTCTGGCGCACCCCGGCACTACACAGGCGTAGGAGTGGTGGCAATGACGGCACCAAGTAAGGCATCGACAGCGTCTCATGCCGGCGTAAGCCCAGCTAGAGCACACAAGCCGCGCAAATTCCCGGTCAGCGACGGCGCGCCCGTAGAAGTTGTCGAAGACGGTCCCAGTATCGCGGGACGGGTGACTGCGCTCGCGGCTCTGCTAACTATCAGGCCGACCCTAGCAATCGGTAGTTATGCGCCGCGCCTGCCCTGGCCATGGGGTTTGGTCGACTTTGTCTCACGCGTCATGCGTCCGGCCCCCGGCACCGTGCGAGCCACCATTTCTTTGCCGAATTGCACCGCACAGTTGGTCCGCGCTTCAGGTGTGCTTCCCGCCGACGGCAAGCGCAGCGTCATTCTCTACATGCACGGCGGCGCGTTTTTGACCTGTGGCGTGAACTCCCACGGCCGACTGGTCACGGCTTTGTCGAAGTACGCAGACAGCCCGGTGCTCGTCGTCAACTACCGGATGATCCCGAAGCACTCGGTCGGGATGGCGCTCGACGACTGCTATGAGGCGTACAAGTGGCTGAGGATCAAGGGCTACGAGCCTGATCAGATCGTCCTCGCCGGTGACTCCGCGGGCGGTTATCTGGCACTCGCGCTGGCCGAGAAGCTGCAGCAGGAAGGCCTGGCAAGTGAGACGCCGGCCGCCATCGTGACCATGTCACCGCTGTTCGAAATCGACAACGAAACCCGGGCCAATCACCCCAACGTCCGGACCGATGTGATGTTCCCGCCCAAGGCATTCCACGCACTCGTGGAGCTCATCGAAGAGGCAGCAGAACGAAACGTCGTCGACGGAAAGCCCGAAGCTGTCTACGAGCCGCTCGATCACATCGAGCCGGGACTTCCGCGCACGCTGATTCATGTGTCGGGATCCGAGGTTCTGGTCAGCGACGCCCGCAAGGCGGCACACATGTTGGCCGCCGCCGGGGTGCCCGTCGAGGTGCGGGTCTGGCCGGGCCAGATGCACGTCTTCCAGCTGGCTGCCCCGATGGTGACCGAGGCGAGTCGATCGCTCAAACAGATCGGCGACTACATCAAAGAGGCCACCTGGTAGCAAGCGGCAGGAGGCCGCCTTTCTACTCCATCTCGGGCCTGAGACGATGGACGCATGCGCATCGCCCGGCACGTCAGTGAGCTCATCGGCAATACGCCTCTGGTACAGCTGAACTCAGTTGTCCCCGACGGCGCCGGCACCGTCGCCGCGAAGATCGAATACCTCAACCCCGGCGGCAGCAGCAAGGACCGCATCGCGGTCAAGATGATCGACGCCGCCGAGGCAAGCGGCGAACTCAAGCCGGGCGGCACCATCGTCGAACCGACCTCAGGCAACACCGGCGTCGGGTTAGCTCTGGTGGCCCAGCAGCGCGGCTACAAATGCATCTTCGTCTGCCCGGACAAGGTCAGCGAGGACAAGCAGAACGTGTTGCGCGCCTACGGCGCCGACGTCGTGGTGTGCCCGACGGCCGTGCCGCCCGATCATCCCGACAGCTACTACAGCGTCTCCAACCGGCTGGTGGAAGAGATCGACGGGGCGTGGAAGCCCGACCAGTACTCCAACCCGATGGGGCCCGCCAGCCACTACGAGACGACGGGCCCGGAAGTCTGGGCGGATACCGACGGCAAGGTCACCCACTTCGTCGCGGGTGTCGGCACCGGCGGCACCATCACCGGCGCAGGCCGCTACCTCAAGGAAGTCTCTGGCGGGAAGGTCAAAATCGTCGGCGTCGACCCCGAGGGCTCGGTGTACTCCGGCGGGACCGGGCGGCCCTATCTGGTCGAGGGCGTCGGTGAGGACTTCTGGCCGTCGGCGTATGACCCGACAGTCGCCGACGAAATCATCGCGGTGTCCGACGCCGACTCGTTCGAGATGACGCGGCGCCTCGCGCGCGAGGAAGCGCTGTTGGTCGGTGGGTCGTGTGGCATGGCTGTAGTTGCCGCGGCCAAGGTCGCAGAGCAGGCGGGGCCTGACGCACTGGTGGTCGTCCTGCTGCCTGATGGCGGAAGAGGTTATCTGTCAAAGGTTTTCAACGATGCGTGGATGTCGTCTTACGGCTTCCTACGCACTCGGTTGGACGGTTCGGTCGAGGAGTCGACCGTCGGCGACGTATTGCGCGGCAAGTCGGGTGCGCTGCCCGACCTGGTCCACACGCATCCGCAGGAAACCGTGCGCGACGCGATCGGCATCCTGCGCGAGTACGGCGTGTCGCAGATGCCGGTCGTCGGGGCGGAACCGCCGGTGATGGCGGGGGAGGTCGCAGGCAGCGTGTCGGAGCGGGAACTGCTTTCCGCGGTGTTCGAAGGCAGGGCGAAGCTCGCCGACGCGGTTTCGGTGCACATGAGCCCGCCGCTGCCGTTGATCGGCGCCGGGGAACTGGTCAGCAACGCCGCCAAGGCGTTGCGCGAATGCGATGCGGTGATGGTGGTCGAGGAAGGCAAGCCGGTCGGTGTGCTGACCCGTCACGACCTGCTCGGCTTTCTGTCCGACGGCATAATCCGCCGATAGTGATATGCCCGGGGGCGGGCGTTCATGATCGACTTCCGAGTGGAAAGCCCTGCTATGAGGGACCTCTCAGGTTAGTGTAAGCACGCTCGTTGCCAGCTAATTTCACACTGGAAGGCGTCCATGACCGATCAACCGCCACCGCCCCCTGGTAACTATCCGCCTCCGCCGCCTCCACCCGGTGGCTATCCGCCGCCTCCGCCGCCGCAGGGTGGTGGTTACGCGCCTCCTCCGCCTGCGGGTGGTGGTTACCAGCCGCCGTCGCAGGCCGCAACGAGCTATCCGCCTGCGCCGGCAGGCGGACCGGCGCTGCCCCAAGAGGCGTACACGCCATGGGTCACGCGTGTGCTGGCTTACCTCATCGACGCGATTCCGATCATCATCCTGGAAGCCATCGGCTGGGGCATATTGCTCGGCACCCAGGAGACGGCATGTATCACCGACACGTCCGAGTATGACCTCGGTGAGTTCTGCGCGACCGGGGCGTCGACGCTCGGCCAGGCGGCCCTCATCGTCACGGGGATCATTGCTTTCGCCTACTGGGTGTGGAATTTCGGCTACCGCCAGGGCACCACGGGCTCGAGCATCGGCAAGGGCATCATGAAGTTCAAGATTGTCAGCGAAAAGACAGGGCAGCCAATTGGTTTCGGAATGTCCTTCGTGCGCGAGCTCGTCTATATGCTGGCTGCTGCCATCTGCGGCCTCCTCTGGATCATCGCAGTCCTGTTCCCGCTGTGGGATCAGAAGCGGCAGACGTTGGTGGACAAGATCTTCAGTACGATCGCACTGCCGATCTAGCTACCGGCGACTCCTGGAGATTCAGTGACCGATCCGTCACCGCCGCCACCGCCGGCGGCCGCGTTGCCGAAAGAGGCTTACACGCCTTGGTTTACGCGTGTGGTCGGATACGTCATCGACTTCGTCCCCGCCGCCGTGGTGATAGGTATCGGAGCGGGTATCGCCTTCGGCACGGCCGACAACCAGTGCGTCAGCGGCCAGTACGACTACGGTGTCTACTGCACGTCGTCGATGACCGCCTTCGGGTTGATCGTCTACGTCCTGGCGTATCTCATCGCGCTGGCCTATTGGATCTGGAACTGGGGGTACCGGCAGGGCACCACCGGCCAGAGCATCGGTAAGTCGGTGATGAAGTTCAAAGTGATCAGCGAGAAGACCGGCCAGCCAATTGGTTTCGGCTTGTCGATCTTTCGTCAGATCGCCCACGTCGTCGACGCGATCTTCTGCTATATCGGCTTTCTTTTCCCCCTGTGGGACGCCAAGCGGCAGACCATTGCCGACAAGATCATGTCGACGATATGTGTGCCGATAGAGCAGTCGGCACTCAATCCACAACCGCTGCGGCCGCAGCAGTAATCAGGAAGGGCCAATGACCGATCAACCGCCCCCTCCGTCGGGGAACAATCCGCCACCGCCACCGGGTGGTTACCCACCGCCGGGTGGCTACCCACCACCGCCGCCACCGGGTGGTTACCCACCGCCGCCGGGCGGCGGCTACCCGCCACCCCAGTCTCCCGGCGGGGGCTATCCACCGCCGACTCCGCCGGGCAGCTATCCGCCACCGACACCGCCGGGTAGCTATCCGCCGCCTCCACAGAGTGGGTATCCGCCGCCACCGCCGCCCTCGTCGGGTGGTTACCCGCCACCAGGGGGTTACCCGCCGCCGGGTGGGTATGCGCCTGCGCCGCAACAAGCCCAGGTCGACATCGGCCAGGCCTTCTCGTGGGCGTGGGGCAAGTTCAGGGAGAACGCCTCGGCGCTCGTCGTCGCGACGCTGGTGTACGCGTTGATCGCAGGCGTGCTCTACGGGGTCATCTACGGCCTCGCATTCGCGTTGGCTCCGAGCCCGGTGACCACCTACGACTCGTATGGCAGCGGCTTCGAGTACTCGGCGAGTAGCTCCTTCGGTGTCGCCAGCATCGCGGTGTTGGTGCTCGGCGGACTCTTGATGCTGGTCGCAGTGGCCGCGATGCAGTCGGCGTATTACGGCGGCGTGTTGGACATCGCGAACGGGCAGCCGGTGTCGATCGGGTCGTTCTTCAAGCCCCGCATGGTCGGCAGCGTCGTTCTTGCAACGGTGCTCGTCGGCATCGCGTCCGCAATCGGTTCGCTCTGCTTCATTTTGGGCATCGTGGTTGCGATCTTCACCGTGTTCACCACTGTCGCCATCGTCGACCGCAGCCTGTCGCCGATCGACGGCATCAAGGCCAGCATCGAGATCGCCAGGGCGAATTTCGTTCAGGCGCTTCTGACCTGGCTGCTGGCAGCGGTGATCTTTGTTGTCGGACTGGTGGTTTGCGGTGTCGGGGTGCTGGTCTCCGCCCCAGTCGCCGCGCTCTATCTGGTGTACGCCTACCGGCAGCTCACCGGCGGACAGACCGCCGCGCTGAACCCGCAGCCGCTGCCGCCAGGGGGACCGCCGCAGCAGTTCGGCGGCCCACCGCCACAGCAGTACGGCCCACCGCCACAGCAGTAACGAGGCTCATCGGAAGGCGCTGACACCCGTCAGCGCCTCTCCGATGACCAACTGGTGCACCTCGGAGGTGCCCTCATAGGTCAGCACGGACTCGAGGTTGTTGGCGTGCCGGATGACCGGATACTCCAGCGTGATTCCGTTGGCGCCCAACAGTGTTCGGCATTGCCGGGCGATCTTGATCGCCTCGCGCACATTGTTCAGTTTGCCGACGCTCACCTGCTCCGGCCGGATCCTGCCGTCGTCCTTGAGCCGACCCAGGTGCAGCGCGAGCAGTTGCGCCTTGCCGAGTTCTACCGCCATGTCGGCGATCTTGGCTTGCGTCAGTTGATATCCGGCAAGCGGTTTTTCGAATACCTCGCGGGTGCCGACGTAGTCGAGTGCGGTCTCCAGACAGTCGCGTGCCGCGCCGACGCTGCCGAACACGATGCCGAACCTCGCCTCCGACAAGCAGCTCAGCGGTCCCGAAAGGCCTGAGGCGTCGGGCAATTGGGCGTCGGCGGGCAATCGCACGTCGTCGAGATGCAGCTCTGAGGTGACCGACGCGCGCAGGGACAGCTTGTGGGTCATGTCGCGCGCCGAAAAGCCCTTGGTGCCTGCGGGCACGACAAAGCCGACGATGCCTTCCTTGGAGCGCGCCCACACAATCGCGACGTCGGCCACCGAGCCGTTGGTGATCCACATCTTCGAACCGTTGAGGATCCAGTCGGATCCGTCACGGCGCGCGGTGGTGCGCATGCCGCCGGGGTTGGACCCGAAGTCCGGCTCGGTCAGCCCGAAGCAGCCGATGACGTCGCCGGTTGCCATCGCGGGCAGCCACTGGTTGCGCTGCTCCTCACTGCCCCAGCGGTAGATCGCGAACATCGCCAGCGACCCCTGCACCGAGACCAGGCTGCGCAACCCGGAGTCGACGGCTTCAAGCTCCTGGCACACCAGCCCGTAGGCCGTCGCAGTCGAGCCGCCGCAGCCGTAGCCCTTCAAGTGCATGCCCAGCACGCCGAGTTTGCCCAGGTCGGCGGCCAACTCGCGGACCGGGACCTCACCGGCCTCGAACCAGTCGGCGATGTGTGGACGCAGCCGCTGTTCACCGAACCGGCGCACGGTCTGGCGCAGCTCGATGTCTTCTGGCGTCAGCAGTGTGTCGAGGTCGAGCAGGTCTTCGATCCGGGTAGGCATGGTCCATTCCTACACCGGTGAAGCAGTGACGCGGGCCTCGATACGCTGAGCGGGATGACTGAGCACAAATACCAGGGCCTGGCCACCAAGGCCATCCACGCGGGATTCAGGCCCGACCCCGGCACCGGTGCCGTCAACGCACCGATCTACGCGAGTTCCACGTTCGCCCAGGACGGTGTCGGCGGGCTGCGCGGCGGGTTCGAGTACGCCCGCACCGGCAACCCGACACGCGCGGCGCTCGAGGCGTCGCTTGCCGCAGTGGAGGAGGCGACGTTCGGGCGGGCGTTTTCCTCGGGTATGGCGGCCACCGATTGTGCGCTGCGCGCGGTGCTGCGGCCAGGCGATCACATCGTCATGCCCGACGATGCTTACGGCGGGACCTTCCGGCTGATCGACAAGGTGTTCACGCAGTGGGGAATCGACTACACCGCGGTGGCGCTGTCGGATCTGGACGCGGTGCGTGCGGCGATCACCCCGAAGACGCGGTTGATCTGGGTAGAGACGCCGACCAACCCGCTGCTTTCGATCGCCGACATCGCCGCGATCGCGCAACTGGCGGCCCCGTCGAGCACAAAGGTGTTGGTGGACAACACCTTTGCCTCGCCGGCGCTGCAGCAGCCGCTCACGCTCGGTGCAGATATCGTGCTGCATTCGACCACCAAGTACATCGGCGGACACTCCGATGTGGTGGGCGGCGCGCTGCTGACCAACGACGAAGAACTCGACACCGCCTTCGCCTTTCTGCAGAACGGTGCGGGTGGGGTGCCGGGCCCATTCGACGCCTACCTGACCATGCGCGGGCTCAAGACGCTGGTGCTGCGGATGCAGCGGCACAGCGAGAATGCCACCGCAGTCGCCGAATTCCTCGACAGCCACCCCGCCGTCGAAACTGTGCTCTACCCAGGGCTGTCCAGCCATCCCGGCCACGAAGTGGCCAAGCGGCAGATGAGCGCGTTCGGCGGCATGGTGTCGGTGAGGATGCGCGGCGGCCCGCAGGCAGCACACGACTTCTGCTCTCGGACAGAGATTTTCATCCTTGCCGAGTCCCTTGGCGGAGTGGAGTCGCTGATCGAGTATCCCGGCGCGATGACGCACGCGTCGACGGCGGGCTCTCAACTGGAGGTGCCCGACGACCTGGTGCGGCTGTCGGTCGGCATCGAGGATCCCGCCGACCTGCTCGCCGACGTGGAGCAGGCGCTAAGAAGCTAGCGCCCCCCGAACCGCCGAAGCGGTGATCGCCAGATTCACCTCGGGCAGTGCGGTCGGATATTCGTCGACCCAACTGCCCATTGCGATTTCGCCCGCCCGGGCGTGCACCCACCGCCAGCCGCGGTCATTGAGGCTCAGCAGCGCCCCGAGCCCGTCGACGGCGTGCAGCAGCGAGATGATCGCCGCTGTCGCCGGGGCAGGCGGTCTGCGATCGAACAACGATGCCAGCAGCGCGGAGCGCGCGTGCGCAACCCGCTCCCTGTTGGTCAGGGGCCACGCGTAGGGCTGACCAAACCGCCTGGAGTTCAACCGAACACGGCGGATCTGGCCCATGTACTCCAGATAGTTGGCGAGGTTCTCCTCGGTGTGCTTGGACAGCCGCTTGACCGCGGTCGCCGGACGCAGCGGCCGTCGCTGCAGCAGCTCGAACGCGGGCGCGACGACGGGATCCATTGGGCCGGGCACCGATAACGCCACCAGCCGGCCCGTCTCGACCGGCTCACCGGCCATCGCGGGCCGGATTCGGCAGGCGTGCGCAAGATCGAGTAGCACCGCGCCGGTGAGTACCCGCTCGCGGCGCACGCGGTCGAGACCCGGCTGTGCGGACGCGTTGTCCACCAGTAGCAGAAAGAGGTCCTCGGCGATCTGCGCCATAGGCGGACTGTAAACCAGCGGCCGAGCCGCGGTCGCGGCCTAGGAGTGGTACGGCTCGGCGCTGACCAGCGTGACCTTGACGGTGTTGCCGTTGGGCACCTGATAGCTGCGGGTCTCGCCGACCTTCGCGTCGATCAACGCGCCGCCAAGCGGCGAGTTCGGGGAGTACACCTCGAGCTTGCCGTCCGAAACGCCCTCCTGGCGGGTGGCGATCAGGAACGTCTCGGTGTCGCTCTTGTCGTCGTCGTAGTAGACCTTGACCACCGAGCCGGGCAGCGCCACGCCGGACTGCTTGGGAGCCTCGCCCACCTTGGCGTTGTTCAGCAGCTCCTGCAGCTGACGGATGCGGGCCTCCTGCTGGCCCTGCTCCTCGCGGGCGGCGTGATAGCCGCCGTTCTCGCGCAGGTCGCCCTCTTCGCGACGGTCGTTGATCTCGGCTGCGATGATCGGTCGATTGGCGATCAGCTGATCGAGCTCGGCCTTCAGCCGGTCGTACGCCTCCTGCGTCAGCCAGGTGACCTGGGTGTCGGTCATGTCGTCGCGCTCCCCTCGTCGTTGCTCTCGCGCTTGTTCGCGTAAGAAGTCTCGTGTCTACGGCGCCGGGAGCTTCTTGCGTGTATTGCCGCTATGGTCAACGCCTAATCCGCGCACTAAAAGCAGCAATACACGGCTCCCAGCAGGAACCGTGTATCTGACTAGTCTAACACCGCCGGGACAGCGGATTTTCACGTTTCGGCTGCTCGCCGTTTGTCGCACCGACTTCTGCGTGCTGTTTTAGGAGGTCACCAGGTAGGACGGCACGTCGGTGCCGCAACCGTAGACGTCGCCCACCACCGGGGGTTTGCTGGTCTTGACCACCGTCGTCACCTGCACGGTCTTCTGCGTCGACGGACCGACCAGCAACTCACGGCGGCCGGTTTCGCTGCCGTCGATCGAGCGGGCCCGCACGATGCACACCGCCGGTCGGGACGGGTCGTCACGGGTCACGGTGACCGTCACCTGCACCGTTTGGTCGTCGAGCAGCTGATAGCCGCCCAACTCACCCTTGACCTCGCCGGTGCCGAGCCGCTGCGAAGCGATCATGGCGATCGCAATGCCGGCTCCGAGGACCAGCAGGCCCAGGCCGATGGCGATCCAGCGGCGGTTGGCTCGCGACAGCCGCTGCCGCCCGTAGCGGGCCGTGGGACGCTCGATCATCTCGTTTTGCAAACCCATCGGTCGGATAGATGTACTAGTGCTGGAACTATAGGGGCACCCGTGATGGTTGAACCGTCTCGGAATGTCTGCACAGGTGAAAGAGAACAGGTTGAGCGAGCTGCGGTTGATGGCGGTGCACGCCCACCCGGACGACGAGTCCAGCAAGGGTGCCGCGACGATGGCGCGGTACGCCGACGAGGGCGTGCGCGTGATGGTGGTGACGCTGACCGGCGGCGAGCGCGGCGACATCCTCAACCCCGCGATGGACCTGCCGGACGTGCACGGCCGGATGGCCGAGATCCGCCGCGACGAGATGGCCAAGGCCGCCGAGATCCTCGGCGTCGAGCACCACTGGCTGGGTTTCATCGACTCCGGCCTGCCGGAGGGTGACCCGCCGCCCCCGCTGCCCGACGGCTGCCTTGGCGTCGTTCCGCTCGAGGAGCCCGTCGAGGAACTGGTGCGCGTGATCCGTAAGTTCAAGCCGCATGTGATGACGACGTACGACGAGAACGGCGGCTATCCGCATCCCGATCACATTCGCACCCATCAGGTTTCGGTGGCCGCCTACGAGGCCGCGGCTGATTATCTGCGCTACCCCGACGCGGGCGAGCCGTGGGACGTGCTCAAGCTGTACTACAACCACGGTTTTCTGCGTAAACGCATGCAGCTGCTGCAGGACGAGTTCGCCAAACACGGCCAGGAGGGCCCGTTCGCCAAGTGGCTCGAGCAGTGGGACGCCGACCACGACATCTTCGACAAGCGGGTGACGACCCGCATCGAGTGTGCGAAGTACTTCCCGCAGCGCGACGACGCACTTCGCGCCCACGCCACCCAGATCGATCCCAACAGCTTCTTCTTCGCCACTCCGATGGAGTGGCAGCAAAGGCTTTGGCCCACTGAGGAATTCGAGCTCGCACGCTCGCGAGTGCCGGTTTCGTTGCCGGAAACCGACCTGTTCGCGGGCATCGAGGATGCCAAGTGAACTATCTACTCGCCACGTTTCTCGCCGACGACGCTCCTCGCAACACCGGCCCGGACTTCGGCAAGGCCAGCCCGTTCGGGCTCGTCATCATCGTGCTGTTGTTGATCGGCACGTTCGCGTTGGTGTGGTCGATGAACCGGCATCTGCGCAAGCTGCCGAAGTCGTTCGACTCCGAGCCGGACCAGTCGCTCGACGAGGATCACAAGAGTGAGCCCGGCGGGTAACACCCTTTCGGAGGCGACCAGCCCCTATCTGCGCCAGCACGCCGACAACCCGGTGCACTGGCGGCAATGGACTCCCGAGGCACTGGCCGAGGCGGCCGAGCGCGACGTGCCGATCCTGCTGTCGATCGGATATGCCGCCTGCCACTGGTGTCACGTGATGGCACACGAGTCGTTCGAGGATGACCAGGTGGCCGCGGTGATGAACGAGGGCTTCGTCAACATCAAGGTCGATCGCGAGGAGCGGCCCGACCTCGACGCCGTGTACATGAATGCGACGGTCGCGCTGACCGGGCAGGGCGGCTGGCCGATGACGTGCTTCCTGACGCCGGATGGCAGGCCGTTCTTCTGCGGGACCTATTACCCGAAGCCGAATTTCCTGCAGCTGTTGGCTGCCGTCACCGACACGTGGCGCAGCAGGCGTTCTGAGGTCGAGGAAGCCTCCGACCGGATCGCGGGCGAACTGCGGTCGATGGCCTCCGGCTTGCCGGGCGGAGGTCCGCCGGTGCAGCCGGCGCTGTGCGATCACGCGGTCGCCGCGGCGCTGCAGGACGAGGATGTCGAGCGCGGCGGATTTGGTGGCGCGCCGAAGTTTCCGCCGTCGGCTCTGCTGGAAGCGCTGCTGCGCAACCACGAACGCACCGGCGACATTTTGCCGTTGGACACCGTCGAGCGGACCTGCACCGCGATGGCGCGCGGCGGCATCTATGACCAGCTGGCCGGCGGTTTCGCCCGTTACAGCGTCGACGCGTCGTGGGTGGTGCCGCACTTCGAGAAGATGCTGTACGACAATGCGCTGCTGCTTCGGGTGTATGCGCACTGGGCCAGGCGCAGCGGAAACTCGTTGGCGCGCAGGGTTGCCCAGCAGACCGCCCGCTTCATCATCGACGAGCTGAGTGTTGGCGGCATGTTCGTCTCGTCGTTGGACGCCGACGCCGACGGTGAAGAGGGCCTGACCTACGTCTGGAATCCAGCACAGCTTCGCGACGTGCTCGGTGATGACGACGGACTTTGGGCTGCAGCGCTTTTCAACGTCACAGCGGAAGGGACCTTCGAGCACGGCAGCTCGGTGTTGCAGTTGCCGGTCGATCCGGACGACCCAGTCAGATTCGAGCGGGTGCGCGGCAAGCTACTGACCGCACGGCTGACCCGGCCGCAGCCCGGCCGCGACGACAAGGTCGTCACCGCATGGAACGGCTTGGCGATCACCGCCCTCGCCGAGGCGAGTGTGGCGTTGGGTCGGCACGGATTCCTCGGTGCGGCAACGCAATGCGCGCGCTCGATCCTCGACCTGCACCTTGTCGACGGCCGGTTGCGGCGCGCCAGCCTCGGCGGCCGTGTCGGCGACAGTGCCGCGATCCTCGAAGACCACGCGACGCTGGCGACCGCACTGTTGACGCTGTATCAGCTGACGGGCGAAGAGTCCTGGCTGGAGTCGGCCACCGGGCTGCTCGACATCGCGCTCGATCATTTCGTCGACCCCGACACCGACGGCCGTTGGTTCGACACCGCCGACGACGCCGAGCAGCTGATGGTCCGGCCCGCCGACCCGCTGGACGGGGCCACACCGTCGGGAGCCTCGTCGATCGCCGAGGCGCTACAGCTGGCCGCTCACCTGGCACCGCATCCCGAGCGCTACGCCGCGGCGGCAGAGGCCACGTTGGCCGGCGCGACGCCGATTCTCGCCCGGTTGGCCCGCTCGGGTGGACACTGGCTGGCGGTCGCCGAAGCCGCGGTGCGCGGGCCGATCCAGATCGCGGTGGCTTGCGATCCGCCGCATTCGCAATTGCTCTCTGCTGCACGCGAATTGGCGCCTGGGGGAGCAGTTGTCGTCGGCGGACCGGTCAACTCCTCGCCGCTCCTGCTGGACCGCGACAGGGTTGACGGCGCCGACGCCGCGTACGTGTGCCGCGGCCGGGTGTGCGATCTGCCCGTCACAACTATTGCCGAATTGACGGCGGCGCTGAGGTAGCGTCTCGGCCATGCCGAGCGCCGAGGACATCACCCAGACCGTCACCCGCTACCTGGACTTCGTCTCGAAGGGACAGCCCGATGAGGTCGCGTCGCTCTACGCCGACGACGCCACCGTCGAGGATCCCGTCGGCGGCGAGGTGCACATCGGCCGCCAGGCTATCCGCGGCTTCTACGGCGCGATCGAGAACGTCAAGGCTCAGACCGACGTCCTGACGCTGCGCGCGCTCGGCAACGAGGCGGCGTTTCACTGGACGCTGTCGCTCGACTTCGGCGGCAACGGGATGCGTATCGACATCATCAGCACCATGACCTTCGACGACGACGCCAAGATCGCGTCGATGAAGGCCTACTGGAGCCAGGACAACGTCACAACGTTCTAGTGATTTCGGCGCGCTTACCGTCGCTGAGCGTGGATAACCGCGCCGAAACCACTCAGAAGACGGCGAACCACATCGCGATGTAGTGGCAGATCGCCGCGACCGCGGTGCAGGCGTGGAAGAACTCGTGGTGGCCGAATGTCGTCGGCCAGGGGTTGGGCCACTTGAGGGCGTAGAGCACGCCGCCGATGCTGTAGAGCGCGCCGCCGACGATCAACAACACCAGAGCCGCGACGCCCGCGCCGTCCATGATCGGCCCGACGAACCAGGCGGCCACCCAGCCGAGCAACAGATACAGCGGCACGCCCACCCAGCGGGGCGCCGACGGCCAGAACATCTTGAGCAGCACCCCGGCGATCGCGCCGCCCCAGACGATCCAGAACAGCACCCAACCGCTGCGCTCCGGCAGCGCCAGCAAGGCGAACGGCGTGTAGCTGCCCGCGATGAACACGAAGATCATGGAGTGGTCGGCGCGCTTCATCCACTTGCGCGCCGTCGCCGACTCCCAGGTCACCCGGTGATAAGTACCGCTGACGGCGAACATCGCCACGATCGTGAACGTGTAGAGCAGTGTCGCCAGCCCGGCGCGCGTCGATTCCACCGCCCACGACACCGACACCAGCGCGGCGCCCGCGATGAACGCGACAACGGCTGCGTAGACGTGGATCCACCCACGCAATCGCGGCCTGCCGAGGAACTTCTCGACACCGTCGACGACGGCTTCGGGAAAGTCTTCTGCGTATACGCGGGCCGGTTGTTGCTGGGCCTCGTCGGCCGTATCGATCTGGGCCATGTCACCTCCCTCAATGCCATGGGGGTCTTCGACCGAAACAGTAGTCTGGATCCTCGTGGACATCATTCCTCCTCGTCTCAAGGAACCGATGTACCGCCTCTACGAGATGCGGCTGCGTCAGGGACTGGCGTCCTCGAAAACTGAACTGCCCCGCCACATCGCGGTGCTGTGTGACGGTAACCGACGATGGGCACGTGATGCCGGTCACGACGACGTCAGCTACGGCTACCGGATGGGCGCCCGCAAGATCGCCGAGATGCTGCGCTGGTGCCAGGAGGCCGGCATCGAGATGGCCACGGTTTACCTGCTTTCCACCGAAAACCTGCAGCGTGACGCGGGTGAGCTGGCATCGCTGATCGAGATCATCACCGACGTCACCGAGGAGATCTGCGCACCGGCCAACCGGTGGAGCGTGCGCACGGTCGGCGACCTCGAGCTGATCGGCGAGGAACCCGCGCGGCGGCTGCGCGAGGCCGTGGAGTCCACGAACGGCAACGGCAGCGGCTTTCATGTCAACCTCGCCGTCGGCTACGGCGGCCGCCAGGAGATCGTCGATGCCGTGCGCCAGTTGCTCAGCAAGGAGTTGGCCAACGGTGCCACCGGCGACCAGCTGATCGAGGCGATCAACGTCGACGCCATCTCCGAGAACCTCTACACGTCAGGACAGCCCGATCCCGACCTGGTGATCCGGACTTCGGGGGAGCAGCGGCTGTCCGGCTTTCTGCTGTGGCAGAGCGCCTACTCGGAGATGTGGTTCACCGAGGCGTACTGGCCGGAGTTCCGGAGGGTGGACTTCCTTCGGGCGCTGCGCGATTACACCGCGCGCCATCGCCGGTACGGCATGTAGTGCCACACTTGAGCCATGGCTGCGCTGTCAGCGATGGTCTTCTCGCTCAGCTGGTGGTTGGGCCTCTATCTGCTGGCCCGCGATCCACGCAAGCCGGTGCTGGTTCTCGCCGCGATCGGCCTGACCAGTTTCGCGGTGGTGGTCGCCCTCGACGCGGTGCGGGTGACCAGCGGTCTGGACGCACTGAGCCGCGTCGAGATCTATCTGGTCGCAGTGCCCGGCATCGCATGGTTCGCCGTCCTGCTTGAACTGTGCCGGCCATCCGATAGTTGGCGCAGCCGGGCAGGCGAGATCACGCTCGTGGCCGGTGTCGGCGCCGTCGCACTGTTCGGCGCCGTGATGGCGGGCAATGTCGACGGACCGGTGCGGCTCGGTCACTGGGTGATGTTCGCGGCGATCTCGTTGTCCACGCTGGGCGCGATGATCGTGGCGGTGCTGCAGCGCACGCCTGGGCGCGTCACGGGCTTCGTCGTCATCGGCACGCTGTTCTTCGCGCTGGCCAATGCGATCGTCGTGATCCCGCTGGGTCTGGTCCCGAGCTGGATTGCGTTGGCGTCCACGGGGTTCGACGTCGGAGTGCTCGGCTTGGCGGTCGCGATGTGGGACGCGTTCGACGAGGGCCAGGCGCTGCGGGCCGACATGCTGCGGTCGTTCGCGGCGACGGCCGTGGTGGCGCTGCTGTTCGGCGGTCAGCTGTTGATCGGTCTTGCCGTGTCCGGGCAACAGACAGCGCTGACGGTCCTCCTGTTCACCAGCCTCGGCATCGCGATCGCGATCAACGTGCTCGCCGATCCGCTGGCCGCGTTGCTCGACCGCGTCGCGTTCTCCCGCTCGCCAGATCTGCGGGCCGACCGTGCGGCACTGCGCGATACCGAGGCCGCACTGGCCAGACGGGCGGCCAACCCGCTCGACGGCGTCGATGACGACACCTTCGTCCGCCTCACCCGTCGCGCGCTCGGGCACTACGGCGACCTGTCCAAGCTCGTCGCCAGCCCGCTGACCGCACTGCCGATCATCGACGAGCGGCTGGCCGCCCGCGGCGCGCCCGACGCACCGCTCGAGCGGGCCAACGAACTCAAGGCGCTGCTGGCCGACCACATCGCACGGCTCAAGCCGCGCGACGGCGGCGACTTCGGCACCACCGAGCAGTGGCGCCACTACAACTCGCTGTACTTCCCGTACGTCGTCGGGGTGCGCGCCTACGCGCAGAATGCCACCGCCTCAGGGCTGGACCCCGTCGCGAGGCAGGCCTGGCAGTGGTTCGTCACCGAGGTGCCGCAGCGGTCGCTGCACAACTGGCAGAACGCCGCCGCCCGGCTGATCGCCGCGGATCTGCGCGGCAATCTGGTCGCGGCGCAAGACGTCTGACCTGCTGTTGGCAGTAGCTGGCAGCGTCCGGCGTCGATCTGGCAGTGCATTCTGAGCAATCTCAGAGCCATGACGGCAATCAACACCCGCCCGGTCCGGGAAAGCACCGACTCGTTACTGCGTTTCGCCCTTCGCGCCGACGCCACCCTGTGCGGCGGTCTCGGGCTGCTCGTCGCGATGGCGGCCGATCCGCTGTCACGACTGTCCGGTCTGTCGTCGACGTCGGAGTTCATCGGCGGCACCGCGTTGGTGGGCTACGGCGCCGCGCTCTACCTCGCGGCCGGCCTGTCCGATGTCCGCCGCGTCGGCGTCAGCGTGCTGGCCGGAAACATCGCGTTCGCGGTGCTCGTCACCGTGGTGCTGATCGCCGGGTGGCTGCCGCTGACCGAACTCGGCGTGGTCGCGGCGGTCGCATTCACGGTCGCCACCCTCGCCTTCGCCTACGCCCAGTACCTCGGAGTGCGCCGTCTCGCGTGACTCCCGCATGACTGGGTCCGGAGCCGCCGTTGTAAGAGGTTGCTGCGTCGGCTCCGGAACCGGTACTCACCCAACAAGAAAGGAAATTTCATGACCGCCATCTCCACACCGAAACTCGCGCAGTCCAGCGACTCGTTTTTGCGCTTCGCTCTGCGCCTCGACGCGACCTGCAGCGGGATCATGGGTATCGCCGGCATCCCGCTCGCGGGCTGGCTGGCGGAAACGTCAGGCACCACCAAAGCGTTCGAGTACTCGGTGAGCGCATTCTTCATCGCCTTCGCTGTGGGTGTTTTCGCATTGGCGGCGAGTTCGTCGGTGAAACGGGCAGGCATTGTGATCGCCGTAGGCAACGCGTTCTACACCGTCGCGTCCGTCGTATTCGTCCTCGCCGACGTTCTCCCGTTGACCACCACCGGCATCGTGCTCACGTTGGGTGCCGGCGTTTACACGCTGGTGATGGCCGAGTTGCAGTATCAGGGCTGGCGTCGCGCCAAGGCGTAAGCCGTTGCCGCTCAAGCCCGCTCGGCTCTGCGCCGGCGGGCTTAGAGCTTGCGCAGCCGCAGCCGGTTGATCGCGTGGTCGGCGTCCTTGCGCAACACCAGCGTCGCGCGGGGACGCGTCGGCAGGATGTTCTCGATCAGGTTGGGCCGGTTGATCGAATGCCAGATGTCGCGGGCCGCGAACACCGCGGCCTCATCGGTCAGCGTGGCGTAGTGGTGGAAGTGCGACGCAGGATCGGCGAACGCCGTCGAGCGCAGCCCGAGGAACCGGTTGATGTACCAGTGCTCGATGTCCTCGATGCGGGCGTCCACGTACACCGAGAAGTCGAACAGGTCCGAAACCATCAGCGCCGGACCGGTCTGTAATACGTTGAGGCCCTCGAGAATCAGGATGTCGGGATGTTTGATGATCTGCTTTTCGCCGGGCACGATGTCGTAGAGCAGATGCGAGTAAACCGGCGCGCACACCTTGTCGGCACCTGACTTCACCGCCGTCACGAACCGCATCAGCGCGCGGCGGTCGTAGCTCTCAGGAAAACCCTTGCGGTGCATCAGGTTTCGACGGGTCAGCTCGGCGTTGGGGTACAGGAACCCATCGGTGGTGACCAGGTCGACCTGGGAATGGTGCTCGAATCGGGCCAGAAGTGCTTGCAGCACACGGGCGGTGGTGGACTTGCCGACGGCCACGCTGCCCGCCACGCCGATGACGAACGGCACCGGGCGATCCGGGTTCTGCTGCGGCTCACCGAGGAACTCCGCGGTCGCGGCGAACAGTCGCTGGCGTGCTGCGACCTGAAGGTGGATCAACCGGGCCAGCGGCAGGTAGACCTCTTCGACCTCGAGTAGGTCCAGCTTCTCGCCGAGGCCCCGCAGCTGCAGCACTTCGTCTTCGGTCAATTTCATCGGCGTCGACATGCGCAGCGCGCGCCATTGACTCCGGTCGAACTCCACATAGGGGCTCGGCTCGCTCAGCCGCGGCATGGGGTCAGTCTTGCAGTTAGCGTGGTCGCCATGGAGTCCGGCACCCTCATTCGCGAATATCTGCTGCTCGGTTTGCGCTTCGACCGGATCGAGGACGGCTACGTCGACTCCTTCACCGGAGACCCCGCCCTGCGTCATCAGGTGCAGAACGAGCCCGCCCCCGATCCCGCTGACCTGGCCGTCCAGGCAGCTCGCCTGGCTGCCGAGATCCCCGACGACCTCGAACCGGACCGTGCGGAGTACGTCGCGGCGCATCTGCGGGCGCTGGCGTGCGCGGGGAAGAAATTCGCGGGTCAAGACGTCGGGTTCGTCGATGAAGTCGAGGCCTACTTCGACGTGCACGTCACCAAGGGCGATCCCGCGCGCTACGAGCAGGCCCACCGCAAGCTCGACGAAGCGCTGCCCGGCAGTGGATCACTCGCCGAGCGCATGCAGAACTATCGCGCGGCAGAGGAGATCCCGCCTGACCGGCTCGAGGAAGCCATCCACGCGTTCTCCAGCGCGCTGCGCGACCGGGTGCGCGCCGAATATCCGTTGCCCGACACCGAAACCATCACCTACGAGGTGGTCACCGACAAGCCGTGGTCGGGGTTCAACTACTACCTCGGTGACTACCGCTCCACCGTCGCGGTCAACGCCGACCTCAAGCAGCAGATGTCCAACCTGCCGCGGTTGGTCGCGCACGAGTCCTATCCCGGCCACCACACCGAGCACTGCCGCAAGGAGGCAGGCCTTGTCGAGGGCAAGGGGCAGACGGAGCAGACGATCTTCCTGGTGAACACGCCGCAGTGTCTGATGGCCGAGGGGCTGGCGGACCTGGCGCTGTACGCCGCGATCGGGCCGGATTGGGGTGGCTGGGCTCGCGACATCTACGCCGATCTCGGACTGCGGTTCGACGGCGAACGTGCCGAGGCGGTCTCGGAGGCCTCAGCCGCGCTGGCCGACGTGCGCCAGGACGCCGCGCTGATGCTGCACGACGAACATCGAGACGTGGACGACGTCGTGGCCTTCCTCAAACGCTGGCTGCTGGTCAACGACGACCGCGCCCGGCAGATGCTGCGGTTCCTCTCCTCGCCGTTGTGGCGCGCCTACACCAGCACCTATGTCGAGGGCTATCGGTTGTTGCGCGGCTGGCTGGAGGACAGGCCCGAGGGCGTCAGCCTCACGCAACGCTTCGGCCGACTGCTGGACGAGCCGCTGATTCCGTCGGCGCTGCGGAAAGTAGGCTGAACCGCATGACCGCAGACTCGACCGCGACCACCACCACCGCTGCTCCCGGCGCCGAGTACGCCGACACCGCAAGCGCCGCCTACCGCTCGATTCTGCAGATCATCGAGTCTGTCGAGCCGCGCATCGCGGCGGCCACGCGCAAAGAGCTTGCCGATCAACGTGATTCGCTGAAGCTGATCGCCTCCGAGAACTACGCGTCGCCGGCGGCGTTGCTGACCATGGGCAGTTGGCTGTCCGACAAGTACGCAGAAGGCACCATCGGGCACCGGTTCTACGCCGGCTGCCAGAACGTCGACACCGTCGAAACAGTGGCCGCCGAGCACGCCCGCGAGCTGTTCGGCTCGCCGTATGCCTATGTTCAGCCGCACTCGGGCATCGACGCCAACCTCGTTGCGTACTGGGCGATCCTGGCCACCCGTGTAGAAGGTCCTGGGCTGGCCGAGGTCGGCGTCAAGAACGTCAACGACCTCACCGAAGCGCAATGGGAGGAGCTGCGCGCCAAGCTGGGCAACCAGCGGCTGCTCGGCATGTCGCTGGACGCGGGTGGGCACCTCACCCACGGCTTCCGGCCCAACATCTCGGGCAAGATGTTTCACCAGCGCAGCTATGGCACCGACCCGAACACCGAGCTGCTCGACTACGACGCGCTCGCGAAGGCCGCCCGCGAATTCAAGCCGCTGATCCTGGTCGGCGGGTACTCGGCCTACCCGCGACGGGTCAACTTCGCCAAGCTCCGCGAGATCGCCGACGAGGTGGGCGCCACCCTGATGGTCGACATGGCGCACTTCGCAGGGCTCGTCGCCGGCAAGGTGTTCACCGGCGACGAGAATCCGGTGCCGCACGCCCATGTCACCACCACCACGACGCACAAGTCGCTGCGCGGGCCGCGGGGCGGCCTGGTGCTGGCGACCGCCGAATACTCCGACGCCGTCGACAAGGGGTGCCCAATGGTGTTGGGCGGACCGCTTTCTCACGTGATGGCGGCGAAGGCCGTCGCGCTGGCCGAGGCGCGCCAGCCTTCGTTCCAGGCCTACGCGCAGCGGGTCGCCGACAACGCCAAGGCGCTTGCCGACGGGTTTCTCAAGCGTGGCGCGCGCCTCGTCACCGGCGGCACCGACAATCACATCGTGCTGCTCGACGTGACGTCGTTCGGGCTGACCGGCCGCCAGGCCGAATCGGCGCTGTTGGACTCCGGCGTCGTCACCAACCGCAACTCGATCCCCGCCGACCCCAACGGCGCCTGGTACACCAGCGGCATCCGGCTGGGCACGCCGGCGCTGACCACTCGCGGCTTCGGCCCCGACGACTTCGACCGCGTCGCCGAGCTGATGGTCGAGGTGCTGTCCAACACGCAGCCGGAGGGCACATCGAAGGCGAAGTACAAGCTGGCCGACGGCACCGCCGAGCGGGTGCACGCCGGGGCTGCAGAACTGCTGGCCGCCAACCCGCTTTACCCCGGCCTGACGCTGTAGCCGCGCCACGCCGCTGGGGAATTTTACGATTCCCACAGAATTGGGTTACTGTAACCGCATGGCACAGAAACCTGTACCTAATGCCTTCATTCTCGAGCTCGAGCCGGTCGTGCAGAACGAACTGCGACGTCACATCGACACCGAGGATCTCTGGTACGCCCACGACTACGTGCCGTTCGAGCAGGGCGAGAACTTCGCCTTCCTCGGCGGCCGCGATTGGGACCCGTCGCAGGTCACGCTGCCCAAGACTGTCACCGATGCCCTCGAGATCCTGCTGATCACCAAGGACAACCTCGCCGGCTATCACCGCGAGTTCGTGTTCAGCTTCATCCTCGAGGAGAAGTGGGGCCGCTGGATCGGCCGCTGGACCGCCGAGGAGCACCTGCACGCCATCGCGCTGCGCAACTACCTCGTCGTCACCCGCGAAATCGACCCCGCCGCCAATGAGGACGTGCGCGTCGAGCACGTGATGAAGGGCTACCGCGCCGACACCTACAGCCAGATCGAGCGCCTGGTGCACATGGCGTTCTTCGAGCGTGAGCATGCCGTGTTCTGCCGCAATCTCGAAGCCCAGATCACCGAGCCGGTGCTGAAGGGTCTTGTTGGCCGCATCGCCCGCGACGAGGAACGCCACGAGGAGTTCTTCGGGAACCTCGTCGCGCACTGCCTCGGCTACCGCCGCGACGAGACCATCGAGGCGATCGCACGCCGCGCAGCCGAACTCGACGTGGTCGGCGGCGATATCGACGCTTATAAGGACAAAGTGGCCAACGTCGCCGATGCCGGCATCTTCGGACCTGAGCAGCGGCGGCAGGTGATCGCCGACCGCATCACCGCGTGGGGCGTTGCCGACGAACCGTCGCTGAAGCAATTCGCCTGACGAGTTAGCCAACTCGCCGCTACGGCAGGCGGCATCGGATACGGCGCGCCTGCACGGCGCGAAGCGAGAAGCCGGAGTAGCGTCGTTTCTCGATGGCTAGCGACATGCTCTGCTATCCGGGCGGTACCGATCGTCATCACGAGAGGACCGGCCCCGGTCCTGGTACCGCAGCGTCCGCCGATGTGTTCGTGCGGGGTCGCATGAACTCCCTCGCCTCGAGGAGCGCTACGTGACCAAAACTACCGTCCGGACCTACGTACTCGACACCTCCGTGCTGCTGTCCGATCCCTGGGCCGCTACGAGGTTTGCCGAACATGAAGTCGTGGTCCCGTTGGTGGTCATCAGCGAACTGGAAGCCAAGCGGCATCACCATGAGCTTGGCTGGTTCGCCCGGCAGGCACTGCGGATGTTCGACGATCTGCGGCTCGAACACGGGCGGCTGGACCAGCCGATTCCCGTTGGGACGCAAGGCGGAACGCTGCACGTCGAGCTCAACCACAGCGATCCCACTGTATTGCCCGCCGGCTTCCGCAACGAGAGCAATGACGCGCGGATTCTGACGGTAGCGGCCAACCTCGCTGCAGAGGGCAAGCGAGTCACGTTGGTCAGCAAGGACATTCCACTGCGCGTGAAGGCAGGCGCCGTCGGCCTGGCCGCCGACGAGTACCACGCCCAGGACGTCATCACGTCCGGCTGGACGGGGATGGACGAGATCGAGTTGTCGGCCGACGACATCGACAAGCTGTACGCAGACAGCGAGATCGATCTCGAAGCAGCGCGCAATCTGCCGTGCCACACCGGAGTTCGGCTGCTGGGCGGCAGCTCGCATGCGCTGGGCCGGGTCAACCCGGAGAAGCAGGTGCAGCTGGTGCGCGGCGATCGCGAGGTGTTCGGGTTGCGCGGGCGCTCCGCCGAACAACGGGTGGCACTGGATCTGTTGCTGGACGAGTCGATTGGCATCGTTTCACTCGGCGGCAAGGCCGGCACCGGCAAGTCTGCGCTCGCGTTGTGCGCGGGACTGGAGGCGGTGCTGGAACGCCGCACCCAACGCAAGGTCGTTGTGTTCCGGCCGCTGTATGCGGTCGGAGGGCAGGATCTCGGCTATCTGCCCGGCAGCGAGAGCGAGAAGATGGGCCCGTGGGCGCAGGCCGTCTTCGACACACTCGAAGGTCTGGCGAGCCCCGCGGTGCTCGAGGAGGTGCTCTCCCGCGGCATGCTCGAGGTGCTGCCGCTGACGCACATTCGCGGGCGCTCGTTGCACGACTCGTTCGTGATCGTCGACGAGGCGCAGTCGTTGGAACGCAACGTGTTGTTGACCGTTCTGTCGCGGCTGGGCGCCGGATCGCGGGTGGTGCTCACCCACGACGTCGCCCAGCGCGACAACTTGCGGGTGGGCCGCCACGACGGTGTGGCGGCGGTGATCGAAAAGCTCAAGGGCCACCCGCTGTTCGCACACATCACGCTGCTGCGCAGCGAGCGCTCGCCGATCGCGGCATTGGTCACCGAGATGCTGGAGGAGATCAGCCCCGGCGCGCTGCCGTGAGCCTGGCGCGCTACCCGTGCAGTTGCGGGAGGTACTGCGGGCAGTAGGCCGTCATCGAGGCGACGATCATCGCCCTGTTCTGCCCGTGCGTGGCGAACACGTGCTTCGCGTCGAACGCCGCGAGCACCAGATCCGGGTTGGTCGTGCCCTCGTCGAGGTTCTGGCACACGGCGTGGCCTGCCGAGATCTCCATGGCCGCCGGAATCTGCGGAATGCCGGCCTGGGCCAGGCTGGCGACGAAGGTGTCGTCGACGGAGTCGGCGTTGGCGGCAGCGGCCCCGGCGATCGCGCCGAAGCCCAGCGTGGCGGCGACGAGTGCGGTTCCTGCGATTGACTTGGTGAAGCGGTTGGTGAGCATCGTGGTAGGTCCTCTCCTGGTAGTGCCGACCCTGGTGGCCGGGCATGTCCAGGTTGTGGCGGACGCCTCTTGCGACTCTCAACGGTTTCTTGGCGAATCCTTGTAATGGGGGGAGATACTTCCTCGGTGGACTCGCGCGTCGGCACGACGTTCGGCAAGTACAACGTCACGCGCCTGCTCGGCAAGGGCGGCATGGGTGAGGTGTACGAAGCGTACGACAATGCCAAGGGACGCACCGTCGCGCTGAAGATACTTGCCCACAAGCTGTCTGACGACGACTCTTTCCGCACCCGGTTTCAGCGCGAGTCGCAAGCGGCTGCGGTTTTGCAAGAGCCGCATGTCATTCCGATCCACGACTGGGGCGAGATCGACGGCAGCCTGTATATCGACATGCGCCTGGTGCAGGGCCAGACGCTGCTCGACCTGATCGAACAGGGTCAGCTGGATGCTTCCCGCGCGGTCAACATCGTCTGCCAGGTGGCCGCCGCCCTGGATGCGGCCCACGCCGAGGGGCTGATCCATCGCGATGTCAAGCCTCAGAACATCCTTGTCACCCCTGCTGATTTCGCATACCTGGTCGACTTCGGCATCGCCGAGGCCACCGGCGAGACCCGGTTGACGACGGCGGGCACTCAGATCGGCACCTTGGATTACATGGCACCTGAACGGCTTAGGGGCCAGCCCAGCACCCCGGCGGTCGATGTCTACTCGCTGACGTGTGTCCTTTACGAGGCGCTGACTGGTGAAATCCCTTTTACGCGTGACAGTTTGGAGAACTTGATAGCGGCGCATATCGCCTCGCCGCCGCCACGGCCCACTGAGGTCAATCGGCGCCTCCCGGCTGCGATGGACGACGTCATCGCCCGCGGAATGGCCAAGGAGCCCGACGACCGCTACGGATCGGCGGGCGCACTGGGGCGCGCGGCGCAGCGCGCGATGCAGACGGTGGCCAATGTCGATGTCACCTCTTTGCCGACCGCGCCGACGTACTCGGGTGTCACCGTTACCCGGCCGTCCGAAGCGGCCATGGCCGAACCCACGGAGGTACAGAACGATTCGCGGCGGCGACGATGGTTGGTGCCGACCGTGATCGCGGTCGCCGCAGCGTTGATTCTCGGGGGAATCGGCGTGGTGATCGGGCTGCTCGCTAGCAACAACAATGGGCAGGCGGGCACCGACGAACCGGCGGCCGCGGTGCCGCCGCTGGTGACCGGACCAGACCTGAGCGTTCGGCACGAACTCTGCGACGCGGGCTTCTCGTTACCCGACGCCACCGGATTCGGCACCCACGGCGGACGCGGGACGCCCGAAACGTCGTGCCTATTCGCCAACAGCGTGTTGACGTCGTACTGGGCTGCTTACGGCAATGCCAGCCCGCTGCCACGCGCCGTGTCCGCGCCGGGCGCCGTCGACTGCCAGGCTGTGCCGGGCGCGTTGTGCAACGGCTCGAACTTCCTCATGCACTGCAAGAAGGAGCCGGGGGACAGCTGGATCACGTGCATCGGCGGCAACAATGCTCGCGTCTACTTGTGGTAGTCGCAGTGGCCCGCCGGCAGTGCGAACAGGTGGGCGGTCAGCCATTTCGCCATTTCAGTGACCGCGGTGACCCCGTCGTCGAACTTTCCCGACGACGGCTGCGCGGCCAACGCAACGGCGATCATTCCGGTCGAGCCGGTCAACACTCCCATTTGCCTGACCACATAGCTACCGCTGGGCGATGGCCCCCAGCCGCCTTTGAACCGACTGTCCGGGAGTGTGCCGATACCCCAGCTCTGGTCCGACGTGACCTGGCCCATCAACGCAAAGACTGGCTCAGTTGCCCTGTCGCACACGGCAACTGAGATGAAATGCACTTGATCGGTCAACGGCCACTCGGTCTGGCCGAAGGCGGAGAACTCCGGACGTACTCGTTGCGACTGCACCGTCGTCGGATCGCCTGTCTGTCTCAGCACCGCGTCGACCTTGCGCGCCGCGGTAGCCGGATCGCCAAGGCCGGCCCAGATCGATTCCGCCGCCGCATTGTCTGATTCGGTGACAGCGGCCCTCATCGCGTCGGTGAGTACAGGCGGCTGATGTTCACCAAGCGCAGCGATGACGAGCGGCACCTTGATAGTCGACCAGGCGGGGCCACTGTGCCAGTGGCCCAAGACGATCGGGGCTCCTCCTGCGCCAACGGCACTGAGTGCGATGCCGACCTCCGCATGCAACTGCGACTCCAATCCGGCGAAGTCAGTCGCCAGCGCTGACTGCACCGACGGGTGTGTACGGCCGCCGAGGCGCAGGCCGACAAGCACGCCGACCACCAGCACCAGGGTCGCGAGCACGACGAGACCCGCGATGAGCCAGACAGGCCGACCGCTACGCATTACTGTCCGCGGTGGACGACTCACAATGGGTCCTGACGCATTGCCGAATTGAAGGGGTTGCTGCCGCGATGGCCAACAGCGCTCTGCAGTTCGGGGTGCTCGGTCCTCTGCAGATGAGCGTCGACGGCTCCGATATCTCGTTGGGCGCCGCCAAGCAACGGGCGGTGCTGGCGGTGTTGGTGATCAATCGGAATCGCGCCGTCGCGATCGATTCGTTGTTGGACGCGGCGTGGCGAGGAAACCCACCCCCGGACGCTCGAGCCAGCCTGCACACCTACGTCTCCAATCTTCGCCGCCTGTTGACCAAGGCTGGTGTCGATCCTGCCGTTGTTCTGGTCAGCGCACGGCCGGGGTATCGCCTGAACGTAGCCGACACGGAGTGCGATGTCGGCCGCTTCAACGCTGAACTCGCGGCCGGCGTGCGGGCCGCCGCGAGCGGGCGGTTCGACGAGGCCAGCGGTCACCTGTCTACGGCGTTGGCCCCGTGGCGCGGCCCGGTGCTCGACGACCTGCGCGAGTTCGAGTTCGTCGAGCCATATGCCGCCGCGCTGGCTGAGGACAAGCTGGTGGCGCAGACGCTGCGGGCGGAAGCCGAGATAGCCTGTGGCAGAGCTCATTCCATCATATCTGAGCTCGAAGCGCTGGCGTCAGAGCAACCGTACCGAGAACCGTTGTGGGCGCAGTTGATCACTGCCTACTACCTGATGGAACGGCAATACGACGCGCTCGAGGCGTATCGACGATTGAAGACCACGCTCGCCGACGAATTGGGCATCGACCCCGGACCCACACTGCGAGCCCTGCACGAGCGGATCCTTCGCCAAGAACCGCTGGACGTCAAACGAGTAGCCCGCGCGACCGCCAAACGTGCTGTCGCGACACTCGCGCGAGGCACCAGTGCGTCGTCGCAGTCTTCCGTCGCGCATCTGCGCGACGGCTCCGGGGACCTGTATCCGCTGAGGGGCGCCATCGTCCGCATCGGTCGTCTTGCCGACAACGACATCGTTATCGACGATGCGATGGTCAGCCGCTACCACGCGATGATCGTCGATACGGGCACCAGCTTTGTCGTCACCGACCTCCGCTCGGCAAACGGAGTCACCCTGGCGGACAACCGGATTCGCGGCAGCGCCACGTTGGCCGACGGGGATCGCATCCGCATCGGCGACCATGAATTCACCTTCGAACTCGGCCCCTAGCAGGATTCCGCCGGAAACCCGCGGCTAGCATTCGAGTTCGGCGGCGATCGACGGTGGTACGCCCTCGTTGGTGCAATTGAATCCACTGCCGTATGTCACGACGCGCCAACTGCCGCCGTCGCTGTGGAACGGCCACGAGTCCGGGGGGATTCGTGTCGAGGGGTGCCAGTCGGCGCAGCGTCGCGTGAGACGCCTGCTTCGCAAGCTGTCACCGATGCCATGGCAGCCGCACAGACCGCCGCGTACTGGAGCATGTCCATCGCATTGACACCTCGCTCGGGCCCGAACGGTAACCGTGCCCACGAGGTCACCCGAGCTCGTAGGAGTCGCGGGACACGCGGAAGAAGTGGCCGGTGCTGGTGTCGGTGCACATCACACCCGAGGTCTCGCTGACGCAAGTCATTACGCCTTCGGACTTCGATTGCCCGTAGTCGAGCGTCATGTTCTTGCCTATGTCCTGATACGTGCTGAGCGGCTTGTCGGTGCACCACAGCGTCGCCACCGCGCCCTTGTTGAGCGAGAACGAATGGGGCGAATCGGGCGACACGCAGTCCGCTGATTGCCCTTGCACTGAATACGAGTGGTCGACCACCTGGCAATCGGAGGAGTACGGCGTCATCCAGCACAGGATGTTGCCGGACGGCGTATGAAAAGCCTCAGGCGGCGGCTCCCCGCAAGCGTAGGCGGCTGCCGGGAGGGCGACCGTCGCCGCGATCGTCGCCGCGGAGAGCATCGTGAACTTACCGATAGTGGTCATGTCGGTTCCTTTCCGGCGGCCGGTGTGGCGGCTCACGGAAAGGCTGCGACGGAGCCCTCAAGCGGTTCTCAAGGAAATCTTGGCGGCGGTTTCGGCGCGAAAACCATCGCTCAGCGTGGATAACCGCGCCGAAATCACCAGTCGGTAAACTCGCGGCGTGCCGAAACGACCCGACAGCCAGGCCTGGCGCTACGCCAGGACCGCCATTGGCGTGCTGGCGGCCGCCGCGGTGCTGATCATCGGCGGGCTGACCGGGCATGTCCGCAAGGCCAGCGCCGAGGACGTCGACTGTTCCAAAGAGAAGTGCGTCGCGCTGACGTTCGACGACGGGCCGAGCCCGTACACCGACCGTCTGCTGCAGATCCTCAAGGACAACGACGCGCGCTCGACGTTCTTCCTGATCGGCAACAAGGTCGCGGCCAACCCCGCGGGCGCCAAACGTGTCGCCGACGCCGGCATGGAGGTGGGCAACCACACCTGGGAACACCCCAACATGACGACGATCCCGCCCGAGGACATTCCGAGCCAGATCTCGAAGGCCAACGACGCCATCCAAGCGGCGACGGGTCAAAAGCCCAACCTTCTTCGGACCGCGGGCGGGCTGATCAACGACAACGTCCTTGCCGCGGCCAAGCAGCAGGGGATGGCCGACATCAACTGGGACGTGATCCCTTTCGATTGGGCGAACGACTCCAACACCGGCGCGACGCGCTACATGCTGATGACCCAGATCAAACCTGGCTCGGTGGTGTTGTTCCACGACACCTACTCCAGCACAGTCGATTTGGTCTACCAGTTCATCCCTGTCCTGAAGCGCAACGGCTACCACCTGGTGACCGTCAGTCAGCTCGTCGGCCCGCGCGAACCGGGCAGCAGCTACGGCAGCCGGGAGAACGGCCCGCCGGTCAACGACTTGACCGACATCCCGCCGGCCGAGATCCCGACGCTGCCGAATACGCCGTCGCCCAAACCCATGCCGAACTTTCCGATCACTGACATCGAGGGTGCGAACTCCGGCGGCGCGAACAACGGCGCCTGAGTAGGGGACAGGGTGCGCACCGACACAGCGTTCGTGCTCACCATCCTGGTGCTCTGCTACGCGGTTGTCTCGGGTCTGGTCAAGCGGTGGTACATCGCTCCTGCGCTGATCTTCGTCGCGTCCGGAATGGTGTTGGGCCCGTTCGGGTTCGGCGTCATCGAGGTCGGCCCCGACACCGCCGGTTTCACCGTCCTGGCCCAGTTGGCGCTGACCGTCATCCTGTTCAACCAGGCCGCGATGCTCGACCTGCCGTCCGTGGTGCGTCGCGGCCACGTGACGTTTCGGTTGCTTCTCTTCGGCTTCCCCCTGACCATGGTCCTCGGCACCGCCCTCGCCCTGTGGGTCATGCCGGTGATGCCGTTGTGGGAGGCGGTGTGTCTGGCGGCCATCGTCGCGCCGACGGAGGTGGCGCTGATCGACGCGCTGCTCGACAACCGTCGCATCCCGGAACGCGTCCGCCACGCGCTGTCGGTTGAGAGCGGTTGCTACGACGGCCTCGCGCTCGCGGCGATGCTGGCCGCATTGGCGCTGGCCTCCGAGCAGAACGACCCGGACCCCGGTCGGTGGGGTTGGTTCGCCATTCGCACCGAGGTGGTCTCGATCGGCGTCGGCCTCGGCATCGGCGTGCTCGGTGGTTGGGTGATCATGAGGTCGCGGGAGCGCGGCTGGATGAGCGACGTCTGGGCCCAGTTGGCCACCCTCGCACTGGCATTGGTCTGCTTCGAAGTCGGAGAGCGATTGCACGGCAGCGGATTCGTCGCGGCCTTCGCCGGTGGTTTGGCGTACTCCATGATGGCGCGCCGGGCAGACGCGCAGTTGCCGTCACAAGTGACCGACGCTGCCGGACAACTGCTGGAGCTGATGGTGTTCGCGATGTTCGGCAGCTACGCGGTGTTCGTGGGATGGCGCGACGCCGATTGGCGGGTGGTGGTTTTCGCCGTCGGCGCGCTGTTCGCGGTGCGAATGATCGCGGTGTCCGTTGCGCTGCTCGGCACCGACCTCCCCGGCCGCAGCAGGCTGTTCATCGGATGGTTCGGGCCGCGCGGGATCGGCACCCTGGTGCTCGGTTTGTTGATGATCCAGCGAGGCGAGATCCAGCAGACCGCGATGATCACTCAGGCGGTCGTGGTCACAGTCACGGTCAGCCTGGTGTTGCACAGCCTCACTGCACCGTTCGGGATTCGGCTGTGGCCTGCCCGGCCGCCGGAGACCGCGACGCCAGAATCGTGAATTCCGGTTCGATGAGCCGTGTTTCGATGATGCCGCTGGACGGCTTCAGCCAGGACGCCTCGGGCGACGCGTTTCCGGCGTCGTACTCCCACTTCTTGCACACCTTGTCGATCCCGATCGGATAGACGGTGATGGCGGTCGTTGTCACATGGATGCGCAGAAAGTTCTTGTAGCCCGAGTAGCGGAACGAGGAGAAGGCTTCTGTGCTGTTCCAACCGAACAGGGTGAACCACAGGAACAAAAACGTCGCGAAGATGAGCGAGCCGACAACGCTGCCGACCAACCCGACCAGCACCATGCACAGCAGCAGGCGCCAACTCGTCAGCGGCGAGAAATACTGAACGCACAGCCACGTGATCGTTGCCTGTGCCACGACATGGCATGCGGTCTGAGCCAGTCCGGCGAAGCCCCGCAAAAAGCGCGAGGGCCATACGGGCACGCGTTTGGGGACGATACAGAAGGCCGACAACAGTGCCGCGACACCGAGGATCAGGGTGAGTGGCGCCAGGCCCACCTGGCTGGCCAGAATGTCGTGAAACTTCCACGGCTGTGGGTCGACACGTATCTCCCCGCCGTTGTCCTGGCTTGCCAGTCTGGAGACGGTGGCAAAGAACAGCAGTATGTACAACATCGCGGGGATGACCATGAACGACGGATTGCGCAGTCCCAGTAGGAAAATGCGACCGTTGAGCCTGCGCGACTGGGGGGCGGTGGGGTAGCGGCTCTCGAGCTTGAATCGTTCCGTTTCGTCGGTCGCCGGATCGTTGTCGGCTTTCGGTCTCGGCACGCTCAAGATGTCATCGAGCTTCTGCGTGGTCGACAGGAATGCGCCGCCACCGCCGGCGGTGATCCTCATTCGCGGGCCTTTTGCGCCGACGTCTTCGACCGCCTCATAGCGCGCGTAGTGGTGCTTGTCGCCGGACAGCATGAGAACGGTCCTGACATACCGAGGCACCATCGTCCGTTCGACGAACGCGAGATTGCGATAGGCATCCTTTGAATTGCCGACTTCGGTCCAGCTGGGTTTGGCCGTGCACAGGATCAGCGCATCGCCTGCGGCCATCCGCGTTGCGGCGGTGTGGAAGTACTCGATCTGTGCCGCATCCACATAGTTGTCGCTCTGAATGTCGATGCCCCACAGCCAAAATGGGCCCGGCAAGTCGACGGCGAAGTAACTACGGGTCTGCTCGAGCTCACGGCCACCTATCCAATTGGCCTGCGCGAACAGCCGCATGAACCCGGTGAGGCCGTCGTACCAGTCGTGGTTGCCCGGGATGGCCAGCATCCGCGGATGCTTCTCGTGCGGGCGTGACTCGTCGGGCTCCGTCCACGGCAGAGCGGCAAGGTATGGCCCGCTGAACCTGTCTTCGTATTCCTTGGGGGTGGCATACGGATACACTTCGTCGCCGCCGAAGACGACGAGCTGCGCGCGGGGCAACTCGCGGTCGAGACCGATCGGCGCAATTTCGGACTGCGAGGCGCACCACGCAACGGAATACGTTTGATCGAATCCGTCTGCGGTGTCGGCGATGAAGTCGATCCACACGTCGTCCGAACCGGCGCCCGCCGTCAGCACGCGGGCCTTCAGCGTGCTTTCCATTTCCCGCTTGTCGAGATAGTCACCGAAGGCCGCCGACAGCACGACCTTGGCGGCCGCTCGCGCCAACGTGGGCGGGCTGAACCAACGCACCGCCTTGCGCCGGGTGAACCCGAGTTCGACGTCGCTGTTTGGTCGCGGTCGCGGTCGAATATCCGATGTCATGTCGCCTCCCCGAACAGCGACCATATCGTTTGAAACCGCAAGAAGTGACCGCATTGCGCACCGGGCCGCGGGCCCGGCGCAGTCAACGGGGGGCTAGCGGCGCCTGCTGCCCCGCACCAGGAACCAGCCCGCTGCCGCCGCACCGCCGAGCGCGACCACCCGATCCGCACGGTCCGCCTTGGGCAGGTCCAGCAGCGAGATCAGGCCGAGCAGCGCGAAGCCGGTGCGCAACGCCGGCTGACTTGTCGCGGTGGTCACCAAGGTTGCCGGGCTCCGGGTCGCCGGGTCCAGGGTTACCGTCACCGTTCCTCCTGCTGACTGAGATCCATCGCGGGCCGGAGTCGACGGTAATTTGCCCAAGGGCATTCAGAAATAGGGTGTTTCCCTACTTCTACCGGGTCGGGACTTGCCCATGTGGCGGCCGAGTTCAGCACGCGACTTGATGCCCAGCTTGCGGTAGATCCTCGCCAGGTTCGCCTCGACAGTCTTCGGGCTGATGAACAGGGCAGTCGCAACATCGCGGTTCTTCATTCCCGACGCGGCGAGCTCGGCGACCCGTCGTTCGGACGGGGTGAGCTGCCCGCTCTGCCTTGGGCCCACGTTCGCGCGGGCAAGCTCGGCGCGGGCACGGTCGGCCCACAGCGGGATGTGCAGCCGCTCGAAGATGTCCAGAGCCTCGGTCAGGCTCGCCGAAGCGGCTTCCTTCCTGCGTTGCCGCCGCTGTAATTGACCGAGCAGCAACAACGTTCGGCCACGCTCGAACGGCATCGGCAACCGGTCGTGTTGCGTCATCGCGGACGCGGCTGCCGCGCTCGCCGCGTCGAGGTCACCGCCTGCGGCCAGCAGCATACTTCTGCCGCGCGCGCCCGACGCCAGCATCCACGCCCGGTCGTGCCGGTTCCCGTTGCGCTCGAGCGCTTCGATCAGTGGCTGCGCCTCGGCCCCGCGGCCCACCTGGATCAGCGCCTCGATGGCGTCGACCAGGAAAGCGGCGTTGGGAAGCTCGGTGGGTGTCGATGCCGGGTCGAACTTCGCGAGCAATGGCCCCAGCGTTGCCAGCGCCTCCTCGTAACGGCCAAGCGAGAGGTCGAGGAAGCCGAGCGCCGCAACAACCCTGTCCGTCAACCGAACTGCTCCTGTGCGCTTGCCGCTCTGCAGGGCCTGCGCGGCTGCCTTCCTCGCGTCGTCCTCACGGCCGGCATATGTCGCCAGCTTCGTGCGGAGGCTGTACGCAAGGAACATCGGGGTGTCGCCACCCAACTGGCGGGCGCGCTCCATGGCGTCCTCGGCCACCAACTCGGCTTCGACGAACTCGCCCCGCCAGATGCTGCCCAGCACCACGTGCTGGGAGATGAAGATCAACTCGCCCTCTTCACCTGTCTCAAGGCAACGACGACGAACACCCTCGAGCACTTGGTGAGCTTCGTCGAGCCTGCCCGTCCATTCGAGCAGCAGGGCCCGCTGGACCGAAGGCCGAAACACCAAGGGTGTGAAGATCTTCGGATCTTCGAGCTCCGTTGCCCGACGCAGCTGTTCTTCGTCGAACCCGCCGCCGCCGAGGAACCGCTGGATCACCCGCATACCGAGCGCAAGTCCGAGCAGATGCGACTGGTCGAGGTGTTCTGCCTGGGTCACCGCCTCTTCGGCGATCTGTACGCTCTCATCGAGCTGGCCGGCTTGAAGCCGGGCGTAGGCCAACGTGATCAGTATCTGCACGCGTAGCTGGCTGTCCGGGTGCAGCTCACTGACGGCGCGCTGCAGGAGGGCCGCGGCCTCGAGGAATCCGTCCGCATACAGTCGCACCACGGCGAGCCGGTTCAATGCCTCTGCGCGTAGGTCGCCCGGCTCCAGTCGCTCGACCGTCTCTTCGAGAATGGTGCGCGCGCGTTCGTGGTCGCCTGCATCGAAATGGTGTAGCGCGGAACGGAGTCGACGTTCGGCGGTGTCGCCGCCGAGGCCGATCGCCAGGTCCATCAACTCGGCGGCTGCGGCGGGCGCGCCGCGGACGCGCGCGGACTCCGCGGCCGTGTCGAGCGCTCGCAACGTGACCTGGTCGCCGCTGGTGGCTGCCAACGCCAGATGCCGTGCCCGCAACTCGGGCTCGTCGACGATGTCAGCGAGCCTCCGATGCATCGTTCGCCGCAGGCCGGGCGCGGCTTCGGTGTATACACCTCTTGCCAGCAGGGGGTGGGCGAAGTGGATCCTGTTGCCGTCGATGGCGATGATGCCTTTGGTTTCGGCGTCCTCGAGCAATTCGATCAACCGGTCCTCATCGCCGATCGTCGCGCGCGAAACCAACTCCACGGTCGGCGACGCCATGCACGATGCCGCGAGCAGCGCATCGTGGACGTCGGAGTCGAGGCCGGACAGCCTCGTGCGCACGGCATCGGCCAGCGTGCGGGGCAGCGACGTGTCGACGCCGGGGCTGCGTTCGGCGATTGCCCGCGCCAATTCGATTGCGTAGAAAGGGTTTCCGCCGGACAGCTGGTGAATCCGGCCCATCGTCGGACGTGAGAACGGCCGACGCAGCCGCGCCGAAACCGCCTGATGCAAATCTTGGATACCCAAGGGATGCAACCGAACTCGGTTCACTGCGTCCGGCCGCGGCATCTGCAGCCAGGCGGCGCCGCTGCCGTCACCGTTGGTGCGCACGCTGCCGAGGATCCCGACGGGCCCGGTGAGCCGGCGCGCCGCGAAAGCCACGACGTGCATGCTGGACGGGTCGATCCATTGCATGTCGTCGATGGCCAGCAGCAGCGCGCCGTCGTCGGCCAGGTATCCGAGCACCGACAAGAAGGCCGCGGCGACTGCGCGTTGATCGGTGGCGGTCCCGTCCTCGGCCCGCATCAGCACCTGGGCGACCGCATATCGCTGGGGGTCGGGCAGGTCGGCCCATGCCGAGGCGGGCACGCCGTCCAGCAAGTCGGCAAGGGCCGCGTAGGCCAGCACAGATTCGGCTGCGGCCGCGCGCGCCGACAGCACCCGGAACCCGGAGTCGCGCGCCAACTCGACGGTCTCGAGCCACAGCGTGGTCTTGCCGATTCCCGGCTCGCCTTCGATCAGCAATGCCGACGGCTCGGCCGTCGCAGACGACAGGAACCGGTTGATCACCCGGCCCTCCGTCGGGCGGCTCTGCACGTCTGGTCCTGGCACAGCTAAACAATTCCAGCTAACGGCAAATTGGTCTACTTTTCTAATCAACTAGGTGGAACATACGTTCCGGCAACATTCGCGCCAGTATGGTTACCCGCTACTGCCCGATCGTATCCATGTGCCTGCCGAGCTCTGCGCGCGACCGGATACCCAGCTTGCGGTACACCCGCGCCAGCGTGGCCTCGACGGTCTTCGCGCTGATGAAAAGCATGGCCGCCACATCGCGGTTCGTCATCCCCGACGCCGCCAGTTCGGCGACGCGTTGCTCGGCCGGAGTCAGGCCTTCCTGGGCCGTCCTGACGCGCGGCCGGGTGCCGGCAAGCTCCGCGCGCGCACGGTCGGCCCACAGCGGGGTGCCGAGTTCCTCGAACACGGCCAATGCCTCCCGCAACACGGCCGTCGCCTCGGCGCGTTCTCTGCGCAGCAACTGGCCGAGCAGCAACTGGGTGCGCGCCCGCTCGAACGGCATCGGCAGCCGGTCGTGCTCAACCAGCGCCGCTCGCGCGCTCTGCACGGCGGCGTCGGTGTCACCGCGGGCGGCCTGCACCATCGCGCGCCCGCGGGCGCCGACCGCCCGCATCCAGGCACGGTCGAGCCTGCGTCCGTTGCGCTCGAGCGCCTCGACAAGCGGTTCGGCCTCATCCGCTCGGCCGGTGGCGGTCAACGCCTGCACCGCGTCCGGCATGAACGACGCCGCGTTGATCTCGGTGGAGTCCGGTACGTACGCGGACAGCAACGGCTGCAGTGCGTCCACCGCGGCGCCGTAGTTGCCGAGTGAAACTTCGAGGAATCCGAGGGCCGTGAGCGCCCATCCCTCGTGCCACGCGGTGCCACTGCGTTTACTGGCGTCGATCGCGTCCACGACGGCCTGCCGGGCTTCGTCTTCAGAGCCGCCGTATACGGCGAGCCATGCCTGCAACACGAGGCTCAACATGGCCGGGAACTCGGCGTCGAGTTGTCTGGCCAGTTCCCTCACGTCGTCGGCCAGTCGCCTGGCTTCACCGAGATCTCCCCGCCAGATCCGATTCACCACGACGTAGAAGTCAACGAAGATCAGCTCGCCTTCTTCACCCCTGTCGGTGCAGCGTCGCTCGATGGCCTGCATGCGGTCATACGACGCATCGAGTTCGCCGATGCAGGCCAGAATCAGCGCGTGTTCGACGCTGGGCCGAAGCATGATCGGGGTGAACGAGTTGTGGTCCTCCAGCTCCAGCGCTCGCCGTAGGCTTTCGTCGTCTATGCCACCGCCGACGAAGAAGCGAATGGTCGCCCGTGCCCCGAGGGCCTCGCTGAGGAGGCCGGGGTGCCCGAGGCGTTCGGCGAGCACCACGGCTTTTTCGGCACACTGCCACGCGGTATCCGGCGCCCCGGTCATATACAGCGCGTATGCCAACGTGGTCGACATGCGAACCTGAAGCGGCACACCGGGATTGTCTTCGTCCAGCGCGCGCTGCAGTAACGCCGACGCCTCGAGGTAGCCGTCGTCGATGAACCGGACGACGGCCAACGCATACCGGGCCTCTGCTCGAAGCGGTCCGGCAGGCACGTCCGCAATGACCTTCTCGAGCAACACTCGTGCTCGCGCGGGTTCACCGGCGTCAAATGTGTTGATGGCCAGTTTGATTCGACGTTCGGGTGTATCGCCGCCGAGACCGATGGCCAGCTCGAGTAGCTCGGCGGCCGCCGCGGGTGCGCCACGTGCATGCGCCGAAGCCGCCGCATCGTCCAGCGCGGCGAAGGTCTCGGTGTCACCCGTTGTCGAGCCCAATGCCAAATGCCGTGCGCGCAGCTCCAATTCGTCGACGATCCCGGCGAGGCGACGATGCATCGATCGACGCTGCGTCGATGAGGCATCGGCGTATACGCCACTGGCCAGCAGGGGATGGGTGAACCTGATCCGGTTTCCTTCGATGGCGATGATGCCGTGGCGTTCCGACGTTTCCACGAGCTCGATCAGCCGATTTTGGTCGACGCCCACCGCCTCGCCGACCACCTCGACTGTCGGCGTGGCCAGGCATGCGGCAGCGAGTAGCACCTCCTGTGCCGCGGAGTCCAGGCCGCCTATCCTTACCCGCACCAACTCGGCCAGCGTGCTCGGCAGCGTCTCGCCGGCCTTCGCTACGAATGCGCGGGCCAATTCGATGGCATAGAACGGGTTTCCGGCCGACATCTGGTGGATGCGGGCCATGACTGGGCGCGGTATCGTTCGGCCCAGCTCGTCTTTGATGATGGTCTCCAGCGCCCGAGACGGCAACGGCTGCACAGTGATCCGGTGGACGGCATCAGGACGGGGAAGATGCAACCACGCGGTTGCGCCGCCGTTGTCGGGTTCGGTGCGGACGGTGGCAAGCAACCCCACCGGGCCAGACAGCCGACGCGCCGCGTATGCGATGACGTTGGCGGACGACGGGTCGAGCCACTGCAGGTCGTCGATCGCCACCAACACCGGTGCGCTGTCGGTCAGGCGATCGATGACCGAAAGGAACGCGGCGGCTACGGCCCGCTTGTCGGTGGTTGCTTCGGCCGCTTGTTCACGCACCAACATCCGGTCGATCGCGATGCGCTGAGGAGCCGGCAGGTCCGCCCAGATGCTCGCATCGACATCGGCCAACAGGTCGGCCAGCGACCCATACGCCAGAACAGACTCCGCATCGACCGCGCGCGCGGAGAGCACCACAAACCCGAGGGCGCGCGCCCGCGCCAGGCAGGCATGCAAGAGGGTGGTCTTGCCTATCCCTGCTTCACCGTCGAGCAACAGCGCCGCCGGCTCTTGCGCCGCGACGGTCAGGAACTCACCGAGAGCCTGTTGCTCGGCGGGGCGACTGGCCATGCCCGTGGTCATTGCCGCAAGGATGTCAGTTAACACCCGCGGTCGGTACCCGATTGCCTCGCTTGCTAGGCGTCGCCGTCGTTTACCTTCGCCATCGCCAACACATCCAGGCGTTTGTCGAGTTCCTCTTCCGACAGCTTGTCGCCGATCAGACCACGGTCGATCACCGTCTGGCGGATGGTCTTCTTCTCCTTGAGCGCCTGCTTGGCGACCGCGGCGGCTTCCTCGTAGCCGATCGCGGAGTTCAGCGGCGTCACGATCGATGGTGAGGATTCGGCGAGTTCACGCAGCCGCTCCTCGTTGGCGACCAGCCCGTCGATGCAGCGCTCGGCGAACAGCTTTGAGACGTTGGCCAGAATCTTGAACGACTCCAGCACGTTGCGGGCCATCATCGGGATGTAAACGTTCAGCTCGAACGCGCCGTTGCCTCCACCCCACACGATCGCCGCGTCGTTGCCGATCACCTGAGCTGCGACCTGCGTAACCGCTTCGGGGATAACAGGATTGACCTTGCCCGGCATGATCGAGCTGCCTGGCTGCAGGTCTGGCAGCTGGATTTCGCCAAGACCAGTCAGCGGTCCTGAGCCCATCCACCGGATGTCGTTGGCGATCTTGGTCAGCGACACTGCGATGGTGCGCAGCGCCCCGGACGCCTCGACCAGCCCGTCGCGCGCGGCCTGGGCCTCGAAATGGTTTGCGGCGACCCGCAATTCAGCAATACCCGTCTGGTCGGTCAACACGGCGACCACACGCTGGTCGAAATCGTCGGGGGCATTCAGGCCGGTGCCGACAGCCGTTCCGCCGATGGCAAGTTCGCCCAGTCGCGGCAGGGTGGCCTTGACCCTCTCTATGCCGGCTTCGACCTGCCGCGCGTAGCCGGAGAACTCCTGGCCCAGCGTCACGGGCACGGCATCCATCAGGTGCGTGCGACCCGACTTCACCGTCGTGCGCCATTGCCGAGCCTTGCCCGCCAGCGATTCGTGCAACACCTCGAGCGCCGGAATCAGATGGCGCACAGCTGCTTCCGTCGCCGCGATGTGGGTAGCGGTCGGGAAGGTGTCGTTGGACGACTGCGACATGTTGACGTCGTCGTTGGGATGCACGGTTACGCCGTTCTGCGCGGCGATGCCTGCGATCACCTCGTTGGTGTTCATGTTGGAGCTGGTGCCCGAACCGGTTTGGAACACGTCGATCGGGAACTGGTCGTCATGCAGGCCGTCAGCGATCTCACCCGCCGCCGCGATGATCGCGTCGGCCTTCTCGGCAGCCAGCAGCCCGAGATCCTTGTTCACTTGCGCGCAAGCGCCTTTGAGCAGTCCGAGCGCGCGGATCTGCGTGCGCTCCAGGCCGCGTCCCGAGATCGGGAAGTTCTCCACCGCCCGCTGGGTCTGCGCGCGCCACAGCGCGCTGACAGGCACCCGGACCTCGCCCATGGTGTCGTGCTCGATGCGGTACTCGACATCTTCCTTGGGGGACGAGTCGATGCTCATGTGGATCCTTTTCGGTCTGGTGGTTACGGGAGCGGATAGACGGCGCTGCTGTCGCCGGTGAAGTCGATGGCGGAGTATTCGTTGAGCTTGGACAGCCGGTGGTAGGCCTCGATCATCCGCACGGTGCCCGACTTCGACCGCATCACGATCGACTGCGTGGTGCAGCCACCGCCGTAGTAGTGCACGCCCTTGAGCAGGTCACCGTCGGTGACACCGGTGGCGCAGAAGAAGACGTTGTCCCCTGAGACCAGGTCTTCGGTGAACAGCACCTGGTCAAGGTCGTAGCCGCGGTCGAGGGCCTTCTGGCGTTCGTCGTCGTCCTTGGGCGCCAACTGGCCCTGGATGGCGCCGCCCATGCAGCGGATCGCGGCAGCGGCGATGATGCCCTCGGGCGTGCCGCCGATTCCGACGAGCAGGTCGGTGCTGGTGTTGGGCCGGCACGCCGAGATTGCGCCCGCGACGTCACCGTCGGAGATCAGCCGGCACCTGGCGCCCGCGGCGCGCACGTCGGCGATCAACTGCTCGTGCCGTGGCCGGTCCAGAATGCACACGGTCAGGTCGGACACCGACACGTTCTTGGCCTTGGCCACCTTGCGGATGTTCTCGCCGATCGGGGCGGTGATGTCGATGGCATCGACGGCATCGGGTCCGACGGCGATCTTGTTCATGTAGAACACCGCCGACGGGTCGTACATGGTGCCGCGCTCGGACACCGCGAGCACCGAGATCGCGTTGGAAAGGCCCTTGGCCATCAACGTCGTTCCGTCGATCGGGTCGACGGCGAAGTCGCATTCGGGACCGTCGCCGTTGCCGACGTCCTCGCCGTTGTACAGCATCGGAGCGTTGTCCTTCTCACCCTCGCCGATCACCACGACACCGCGCATGGACACCGAGTTGACGAGCTCACGCATGGCGTCGACGGCAGCGCCGTCGCCGCCTTCCTTGTCGCCGCGGCCTACCCAGCGGCCTGCGGCCATGGCGCCGGCCTCGGTGACTCGCACGAGTTCGAGGGCGAGGTTGCGATCAGGGGCTTCACCGCGCGCGGGGCTCATGGGTGCAGATTCTCCCATTGCCAGGTCGGAGTTTGGCAGCTGGGATACTGGCGGCCATGACGATGGAGCCACTACCGGCCCCCAAGCCCCCAAAGCCCCGGATCCTGCAGGACGGCCGGGACATGTTCTGGTCCATCGCACCCCTGGTGATCGCGTGCATCGTGCTGGCGGGCGTGCTCGGCATGTGCTCGTTTGCGCCGAACGGGCCCGGCAAAGGTCCGGCGCCCAACTACGACGCTCCCGCCGCGCTCCAGGCCGACGCCGAGGCCCTGAAGATCCCGATCCGGGTACCGAAGCTGCCCGACGGCTGGCACGCCAACTCCGGCAGCCGCAAAGGTATCGACGGCGGTCGCACCGACCCGGTCTCGCGCCAGCAGGTCCGTGCCGTCAGCTCCACCGTGGGATACCTGACCCCGAGCGGGATGTACCTCAGCTTGACGCAGAGCAACGCCGATGAGGACAAGCTGATCGCCTCACTGAACACCGACGTTTATCCGACCGGGGCACAGGACGTCGACGGCGTGAAGTGGGTGGTGTACGAGGGCGCCGAGGGGTCCGGCCAGGACGGCAAGCGGGCTGAGCCGGTGTGGACCACCCGGCTGAACGGTCAGGGCGGCCCGGCGCAGATCGCCATAACGGGCGCCGCGGGTACCGGCGAGTACCGTACGCTGGCTGCGGCGACGCAGACCCAGTCGCCACTGCCCGCCAAATAGGAGAATCGATGACCGCGCCGGACCCCAATGTCGCCGGCCAGGCGGCCCCGGAAGCCGACTTGACCGGTTGGACCGCCTCGCCGTTCTCGGCTGCCGGTTTCACCTATGACGTCTACCGCAAAGGCGAAGGCCCCGGCGTGGTGTTGATTCCCGAGATGCCCGGTATTCATCCAGGAGTACTGGCACTGGGTAATCACTTGGTGGACAACGGATTCACCGTCGCGTCGCCGTCGCTGTACGGCACGCCCGGCGCCCCTGGTGTCCGCCCCGGTGCGGTGCCGGTGATGCTGCGCGGTTGTGTGGCAAAGGAATTCGCGGCGTTCGCCACCAACGCTGACCGTCCGGTCGCGCACTACCTGCGTGCGTTGGCCCGCGATCTGAACGAGAAGACGCCGGGTAAGGGGGTCGGCGTGATCGGCCAGTGCTGGAGCGGCGGTTTCGCGCTCGCGGCCGCCGTCGACGACAGCGTGCTGGCACCCGTTTTGAGCCAGCCGTCGCTGCCGATCGGGTTGACGGCCAAACATCGACGCGACCCAGGCTTGTCCGAGGCCGAGTTGAAGGTCATCGAGCAGCGGGCGGCCAACGACGGATTGTGCGCACTGGGCCTGCGTTTCAGCGAAGACCCGCTTTCGCCGGGCGCGCGCTTCAAGACGTTGAAAGATCGGCTCGGCGATGCGTTCGAGGTTATCGAGATCGATTCCAAGAAGGGCAACGAGCACGGTTTCGGCAAGATGGCCCACTCGGTGTTGACGCTGGAGGTCCGCGAGGTCGACCTGCATCCGGCCTACGAGGCGCGTAAGCGGGTCGTCCAATTCCTCAAGGAGCGACTGGCTTAGCGGGCGTCTGCACCGGCGCCTTGGCCTTGCCGAGGCGCGCGAACCAGCCGGGAAGCCTTCGCTGCTTTGGTTTTTCGTCCTCATCGGGGTCATCCATCGGTACGCCCTTGTACACGGCGAGGTAGACGCTGATCGTGGTGACGATGACGATCATCAACACCGGGCCGATCACGATGCCCCACGCGCCGAACATGGCGATGCCGGAGAACACCGCGAGCAGCATCAGCGCCGAGTCGAGGCGCGCGGTCCGCGGCACCAGGATCGGTCGCAAGAAGTTGTCGATGTTCGTCACCACGATGAGATGGAAGAGGATCACGAAGGCACCGCCGAATACGTTGCCGAACAAGATCATTCCGATTCCGAACGGGATCGTCACAATGCCGCTGCCGAGCGGTATCACCGATAGCGCCGACAGCAGCACCGCGAAAAGGAAGAAGCCTTGGTGGAAGCCTGCGATGTAAATGGAGGCCGCGCCTGCGACGCCCTGACAGATGGCGATGACGAACTGGCCCATCACGGTGCCCTTCACCATCGCGCCCATCTTCGACATGTAGAGGTCGGTGATCTCCTCGCCGAGCGGGTTGAGTCGACGGATCAGCATGAGCACCTTGTCGCGGTTGGTCAACAGCGACAAGAACACGTAGAGAAACAGGATCGCCGCCGTCACACCGCCGAACACGCTGCCTGCCGCACCCTGCAGCAGACCCAGCAGCCACTCACCGGCCTTCTGCGCCGCGGTCGCCATCGACCCCCGCAGCGAGTCGGGCGTGACGTCGACATTGATGAACGGCACCTTGTCCAGCACGTCGTTGACGAAGCGCAGCGCCTGATCGCCGAGGGTCGACAGGTCGGTGCGGCCCACCCACTCCGCCACCCGTTCGACCATGTTCGTGATCTGCACGACGGCGAGCATCACGAACAGCCCCATGGGCACCACCACCGACGCGATCGCCGCCAACAAGGTCAGCGTCGCCGACAAGCCGGTGCCGAAGCGCTTGTTGAGCCGGTCGAACAACGGCGTGAACAGGTAGGCGGCGACGGCCGCGACGACGATCAGAATGAAGTAGCCGCGCAGGAAGTAGGCGCCGAACAGCAGCGCGATCACGGTCGCAACGGCCAGTGCACGCCTTTGTGTCAGCGTGAACTCGGTGTCCATGGCCGTGACGCTAGCCCAGCTGGGAACGTGCTGTGGCCTGGCTGGCGCGCTGGCGTTCGATGAACCCGATCGAAACGCGGTTCATCAGAGTCGGCGCGAGTCGGGCGAAAAGCCACTGAGCGTGTGCCAGTCGCGGCTTCACCAGGATCGCCTTGTTCTTCTCGATGGCGCGCAACGTGTCTCGCGCGAGCCGGTCGGGGTCGTAGGCGGTCTTCACGCCTTGGCCCTCGAGAAAGTAGTTGCGCCCGACGAATCCGCCGATTGCGCCCTTGTCGAGGATCGGAGTCTCGACGGCTGACGGGCACACCACCAAAACGCCGACGCCGCGACTGACGGCTTCGGAGCGAAGGGACATCGACAGCCCGACGACGGCGTGCTTGGTGGTGACGTAGCTGGTGATCTGCCCTGCCGCGGTCAGCCCCGCCATCGAAGCGGTGTTGATGATGTGGCCGTGGCCTTGTTGGACCATCAGCGGGTAGGCCGCCGCGACGCCGTGCACGACGCCTCGGATGTTGACGTCGATGATCGCGTTCCACTGGTCGAGCGTCAGCAGTTCGGTGTCGCCGCCCCACACGATGCCTGCGTTGTTGAACATCAGGTCGAGCCGTCCGGCGCGATCCACCACGTCGTCGACGACGGCCTGCACTGCGGCCGCGTCGGTCACGTCGACTCGCGCGGAGCGGGCGTTGCCGCCGAGCGCCGCGGCAGTGCGTTCGGCGGCGTCACCGTCGATATCGGTGCAGACGACAGTGGCGCCCGCATTGACCAGCGCGCGGCACAGCGCTGCACCGATGCCCGATCCGGCGCCGGTGACGATCGCGTTTTTACCCGCGAAACTCATTGCGGCGCCTCCGCCAGTTTCATCACATGGCCCAGGATGTCGGGGTAGCGCTTGAGGTGCGCGCCGCCGTTGAGGTCGAGCACTTCTCCGGTCAGCCACGACGACGCTGGCGAGCACAGGTACAGCACGGCGCCCGCGATGTCCTCCGGCGTGCCTGCCCGGCCCAGCGCGGTGTTCTCGACGTACTCCTCGATCACGCCGGGGATGGCGGCTGCCGGCTCGGTGAGAGGGGTGTGGACGAAGCCGGGCGCGACGGCGTTGACGCGGATGCCGCGCGGGCCGAGCTCGAGTGCGGCGACCTGAGTGAGCATCGAAAGCCCGGCCTTGGCAGCGCAGTACGCGCTCATGCCCGCTGCGGGTTGACGGCCGTTGAGCGAGCTGATCGAAACCAGCACACCGCCGGAGCGCAACGTGCGCCCCGCGTGCTTGGCGACGATGAACGCCCCGGTGAGGCAGACGTCGATGACGTCGCGGAACTGGTCGACGGGCATGTCGGTGATCAGCCCGACGTTGGAGAACCCGGCGGTGTTGACGACGACATCGACCGGTCCGGTCTGTTCGAACAGCCGCTGTACGGAGCCCTCGTCGGTGACGTCGACGGCTGCGCCGGTGTGCGGATCGCCGAGTTCTGCGGCCCGGCTGCGCGCGCCGTCGGCGTTGAGGTCGGCGATGGTGACCCGGTCTTGTTGGGCTGCCAGCGCCTGCGCCGTCGCCCAGCCGATTCCGGACGCTCCGCCGATCACGATGGCGCTGCGCTGATTACCGTTGCTCATGCCGGACGGCCCTTCGACGGTGAACTAGAACGCGTTCTAACTTAGCGCTAGGGCAGACTGCCAATGTGACCGAATTGAAGATGTCCGATTCGATTTCTGTTGCCCTGACACCCGATGAGTTGTATGCGTTGGTGTCCGACGTGACCCGGATGGGTGAGTGGAGTCCGGTCTGCAAGGCGTGCTGGTGGGACGACGGCGCGGGCCCGGAAGTCGGTGCCTGGTTCACCGGCCGCAACGAGCTTCCGGAGCGCACCTGGGAGACCCGCAGCCAGGTGGTCGTCGCGGACCCCGGCCGTGAGTTCGCGTGGGAGGTCAACAACGGCTGGGTGCGGTGGGGATTCACCTTCGCACCCGAGGACGGCGGCACCCGGCTCACCGAACATTGGGAGTTCCTGCCCGCAGGCATCGCCGGCTTCCACGAGCGTTGGGGCGAGCACGCCGACGCGCACATCGAGCATCGTCGCGAACTCGCCAGGACAGGCATCCCCGCCACGCTCGCCGCGATCAAGAAGACCGCGGAAGCCTGACTTCTGGGCGCGGCGAAAAACAACCTCAGCGCTTGACGCAGCGAAAGCCGATGTGGCTCATGCCCGTATCGACGGGTTGCGGTCGCCGCGCCGCCGGACGATAGCGCAGGCAGTAGTTGTCGGCGCACAGGAACGACCCACCCTTCACGACCTTGCGCGGCACCTGGAACTGCGGCTGGCGCTGGTCGTAACTGCCTGCCTCGCAACAAGGATCGCCTTCGTGCGAGTCGGCGTACCAGTCCGTCGTCCACTCCCACACGTTGCCTGCCATATCCGCCAACCCGTAGCCGTTCGGCGGGAATCTGCCGACGGGCGTGGTGCGGCCATACCCACGATCGGGCCGCCACGGGAATTCGCCGTGCCAGTAGTTGGCCATCGGCTGGTCTGGCTGTTCCGGCTCGTCGCCCCAGGTGTAAGTCGCGCCGTCGAGACCGCCGCGCGCGGCCGTTTCCCATTCGGCTTCGGTGGGTAACGCCAGCCCCGCCCACGCCGCGTATGCCTCCGCGTCTTCGAAGGCGACGTGCACGACGGGGTGATCGGCGCGCTTGTCGATCGACGAGTTCGGGCCGACCGGATGCCGCCACGACGCTCCCGGCGTCCACGTCCACCACAGATTCAGGTGCCGCAGGTCGACCGGTCCGTTCGTGCGGGTGAACACCATCGACCCCGGTTGCAGGTTCTCGGCAGGTGCGCCGGGATAGTCGGCCGGGTTCAGCGGCCGCTCCGCGACCGTGAGATAGCCAGTGGCGGCAACGAATTCGGCGAACTCGGTGTTGGTCACCGGGTGGGTGTGGATCCAGAAGCCGTCGACGCTGACCGCCCGCGCAGGCCTCTCCTCGTCGTAATGTCGATCGGATCCCAGCACCGATGTCTGCGGTGGGATCCACACCAGTTCGTTAATCACCGAAGACGGTCGTCCAGTCGTTGCACACACTGACCACGGTCCAGTCGTCCTTGCTCGCCTGCTCAAGGGCTTTCTCCGCGCCGGCGGTGTAGTCGAATTCGCGATCGGCATCGTCGTGCAGCACAAGCAGCCGCAGACCGCGGGTGAACTCCAGCATTTCGATGTCGCCGTCCGAATTGCCAGCGGCAAGAATAGGTCTGCGCCCGATCCGGCTCCACAGTCGCACCGGCTTCATCGGCCCGTCATCGAGGAATTCCGGCTGCGCCGTCGTATACAGATGACCGTCCTGATAAATCAATCCCACCGAGCTGCCGACCACGCGTTCGGGCGGAATCCCGTACAGCGCAGCGGTAATCGGCCGCATGAAGTCCCGACCCCCACCGGACACGATATAGTTCGTGAAGCTGTGCGCTTCCAGGTAGCGCAACAGTTCGACCATCGGCCGATATCCACAGGACGCATAGGATCGCTTGAGTGTCGGATGCTTGGCGTCGGCGAAGAAGTTTTCGACGCGACGGCGGTGCTCCTCGACAGTGATCGCTTCGTGTGCGGTGAGCACGGCCCCCATCAGCGTCGTGATGTCGGCGTCATCGCCCTGATAGTGCTTGGTGACGGCGTCGGCCAGCCACTTCAAGTTCCCCTCGAAGGCCGACTTGTACGGTTGCTTGTCCCGCAGTGACGGATCGGCCTTCGCCTGTTCGGCGAATCTGCGCACGAGGAAGTCGAGCTGTATGTACATCGGTTTCTCACACCACAGCGTGCCGTCGTTGTCGAAGACCGCGACACGCTGTTGGGGCTCAACGTAATCCGGTCCGCCGTGGGTGGTCACGCGGTCTACGAAGTCGACAATCGCCGCCTTCGCAGACCCGTCTTGCCATGACTCCAGCACGCTCACCCGCCGCGGGAGGAAAGGAACTTGTTGAGCTCTTCGACCGCGTGGTTGATGGTGAACGACGACGGCTCTTGACGCGGTGGGAACTCCTTGAACGTCTCGAGGAACTGGGTGGCGATCGCCGATCCGAAGAGGACCAAGTAGATACGGTCGATCATCCAGTCCCAGTAGGTGTTCGACGTGATGTCCGCGCGTTCGTACGGGTCCGTGCGCAGATTGAACAATTTCGGCGCCCGCAGTGGCGTGAACGGCTCGAACCAGATCTGCAGCGTGCCCTGGCACCGCTGCTCCATGAAAACGACCTTCCAGTTCTCGGCCCTGATTCCCAGCACGTCGCAGTCGTCGGAGAAGTAAATCATGCCGCGGCGTGGGCTCTTGTCCACCTCACCGGTGAGATAGGGCAATAGGTTGTACCCGTCGATGTGAACCTTGTAGGTCATGTCACCGACGGTGTGGCCGGCCTTCAGCTTGTCGATGATGCCCGGATCCCCTGCTGCGGCAAGGAAAGTCGGTAGCCAATCATGATGCTGGACGATCTCGTTGGAGACACTGCGGGGCTTGATCTTTCCCGGCCAGCGGATCATCTCGGGAACACGGAAGGCCCCTTCCCAGTTGGTGGCCTTCTCGCTTCGGAACGGGGTCGTGGCGCCGTCCGGCCAGCTGTTGGCGTGCGGGCCGTTGTCGGTGCTGTAGATGACGATCGTGTCCTCGGCAATGCCCAGCTCATCCACCAGGTCGAGCAGTTGGCCGACGTTGCGGTCGTGGTCGATCATGGTGTCGTGGTACGGCGACTGCCAACGGCCCGCCTGGCCAAGGCTCTCCGGCTTGGTGTGCGTCCGGAAGTGCATGTGCGTCATGTTCATCCAGACGAAGAACGGAGTGCCGGCCTCATGCTGGCGCCGGATGAAATCGGTGCACGCACCGGTGGTTTCGTCGTCGATGGTCTCCATCCGCTTCTTGGTCAGCGGCCCGGTGTCCTCGATGCGCTGCTTGCCGACGGGTCCGTATCTCTCGTCGACTTCGCCGGAGTCCTCGTCGGTGGCCCAGGAGTGGATGACGCCACGCGGCAGCAGCGCCCGGCGCAGTAACGGTGCTTCTTCCTCGGTGGGGTAGTCGGGGTTCTCGGGCTCTTCTTCGGCGTTGAGGTGATAGAGGTTGCCGAAGAACTCGTCGAACCCGTGCGCGGTCGGCAGATACTTGTTCAGGTCCCCGAGGTGGTTCTTGCCGAACTGGCCGGTGGCGTAACCCAGCGGTTTGAGCAACTCGGCGATCGTCGGGTCCTCTTTCTGCAGCCCAACGTCGACCCCTGGCATGCCCACCTTGCTCATGCCGGTGCGGTAGACGCTCTGCCCGGTGATGAACGACGACCGCCCTGCGGTGCAACTTTGTTCACCGTAGGAATCGGTGAACAGCATCCCCTCATCGGCGATGCGATCGATGTTGGGGGTGAAGTAGCCCATCATGCCGCGGCTGTAGCAGCTCAGGTTACTGATGCCTATGTCGTCGCCCCAGATGACGAGAATGTTCGGCTTTTCGTTCGGCACGGCTGCTCCTTGACCAATTGACGATTAGGTCGAAGCCTAGGGGCGCAGTGCGGCAGTGATCGGGTATTCGGCCAACGGTTCACCGATTCGTGAGCTCTCGGACCAGCGTCGGGTACCGGGCGCGGTCGGGCCGGAAGATGTCGTGGGGGGAGTCGTGGAACTCGTGCAGTTCCGCCGACGGAAACAACCGCCGATAGCGCGCCCATGCGGCGTCATCGATCAAAGGGCTGTTGGGGCTGCGCACCACCAGCATCGGCGGCCGCAGCGCCGACAACTCTTCCCAATACGACCGACCCCGCGCCGCGCGGAACGTCTTGACCGCCGCCTCGTAGTCGAGCCGGTCGCGAACCGGCGAACCGCGCCACCGGCCGTCCAGCAGGCGACGCATATGCGGCTCGGGCAACACGATTTCCGCTGGCACGTAATCGCCGATCGAGAGCGACAGCACGCGATCCGGGTGCGCCAGCGCCCACGCGATCGCATACGTCGTGCCGCGGGAGAACGTCATGAGGTGCACCGGTCCGTCCGCGACCGCGTCCACAACCGCACCGACATCCGCACTGAGCGCCCCGAGGTCATACCCGGTTTCAGGCGCGTCGCTTCGGCCGTGCCCGCGCAGCTCCACCACGACCGTTCGCCGCCCGAGCAGTGGCAGGATCTCGACGTAGTCGTCCGCGAGATCGGTCACCCCCGGGACGAAGACGATCGGCGCACCGCGATCGTCGCCGCCAGAGTCGAGGTAGTGAATGCGGGTGTCGCCGTTGGTGGCAAAGCGGGAACGCGGCACTGGACCACGATGCCGTCTCGCGGTCGGCCAGTGTGCGGTTTCGGTGCAAAGCATGCCTGAGAGGCGCACCCTGGTAACCGGACGGTGATGGCAGGGGAAGACCATGTATGACAAGGATTTGAGCAACAAGTGGCGCGTCGAGATCGACTTCGACGAGGACGAGACGCACACGCATGCGACGGTGCACGCCCAGTGCGGCGACGGTAAGACCGTGACCACGCTGGGGGACGCTTACCGCAACCCGAAAGACTCGGCTGCGCCGATGATCGGCGAGGAGATCGCGGCCGCGCGCGGGCTCATCGCACTGGGCACCGAGCTGTTGCATCGGGCGTCATCGCAAATCGAACAGGTCACGCAACAGCCGGTGCATCTGTATCGCTGACCCGCGACAGCAGCGCGTAGTGGCTGCAGATCAGCCCTCCAGCGGAGATGCCGTCATCACGCCGACCGCCGGCTCGTGGACCTCACCCTTCATCTGGTGGAACAGGTCGACGTAATACGGCAGGCACTCCGCCATGGCCTGCTCGGTGGTGAACAGCGGCTGATAGCCCAGGTCGCGCTGCGCCTTGGCGATCGAGAAGTAGTTGTCCAGGTAAAGCCGTTCCACCCCAAGGGGTTCCAGCAGCGGCTTGGGCAGGCCGAACCGGAAGTGGAACCACTGCCACACCGTCATCACGGCTTTGACCAGTCGCCCCGGCACCCAGATCTTCGGCCACGGCTGGCCGCATGCCTCGACCACCGGCTGGGAGAACTCGAACATGTTGATCGGTTCGCCGTCGTTGATGAAGTACGCCTGGCCTGGCGCCGTTCCGCCGGGCACCAGATGCTCGGCGGCAAGGATGAATCCGTGAATCAGGTTGTGTACGTAGGAGTTATCGAGCTTGACCTTCTTGCTGCCGACCAGCACCTTGACGTGGCCTGCGAGCACGTTCTCGAACACCTTGCGGAACATCGTCTGATCGCCGCGGCCCCAGATGCCGCTGGGCCGGATCGAGCACGTCAACAACCCGTCAACGCCGTTCTGCGAAAGGACGAATTGCTCCGCGGCGACCTTCGTCTCGGTGTAGAGGTCGTTGAAGCGTTTGGTATAGGGCAGCGTTTCGTCTCCGCCGGAGATCCGCTGCCCGCCCATCACCACGCTGTTGGAGGCGGTGTAGACGAACCGCTTGGTGCCTGCGGCCTGCGCGGCGTGCACCAGGTTCTTGGTGCCCTCGACGTTGACCGCGAAGCTGCGCTTGCGGTACTCCTCGGTGACCGACCCGCCGCCCATCAGATCGATGATCGCCGCGGTGTGGATCACGGTGTCGGTGTCCTTGACGGCGGCGGCCACCGTCGCGGCATCACAGATATCGCCCTCGAGGACCTCGAGCCGCGGATGCGCGGCGAGAGGGGAGGGAACTCGGTCGAACGAGCGGACGTGGTGTCCTCGGTCCAGCAGTTCGGTCACCAGGTTGGCGCCGACGAAGCCGGAGCCTCCGGTCACGAGCACGCGGCCCAGTTCGGTGGTCAGCGTTGAATCACCCATGCCGGAGAGCATAAATGAAACGTGTTACAGTTTCGAGTCCTCGCGCGAAAAATTGTTCCGAACTCAAGCGTCGTCGGCGTCCTTCGAGGCCAGTGCATCCGCCACCCGCTTGCGCGCGCCAGCTAAGTGCTCTTCACAGCGTTTAGCGAGCTCTTCGCCTCTTTCCCAGAGTTTCAGCGATGCCTCTAGATCCAGGCCGCCCTGTTCCAGTTGCTGCACGACGGCGATCAGTTCGTCGCGCGCATCTTCGTACCCCAGCTGACTAATAGGCTTCATTCAATGCCCCTCGCTGCCCTCGCTCGTTGCGATGACCGCCCCGTCGGCGACCCGCACCCGCAGCCGCGTCCCCGCGGGCGCATCGGCTGTCGTGCGCAGGATCGTGCCCGCCGCCGTCTGCACGACGGCGTACCCGCGGTCCAGTGTGGCCGCCGGCCCCAGTGTGGTGAGCCGCGCCGACAGATGGCCGATCCGGTCGGATTCGGCGGCCACCAGCCGGTTGATATCGCGTCGGATGCAGTTCCTGGCTCGCTGGATCTCGTCGGCGCGCGCGGTGAGCGCGGCCAGCGGCTGGGCCAGCACCGGCCTGCTGCGCAGCTGGGAAACCACATGCTCTTCGCGGTGCACCCAGTTGCGCAGCGCGCGGCCACAGCGCCGGCGTAGGTCGGTGATCAACGCCTGCTCGGCGGCGGCGTCCGGGACGATCCGCTTCGCCGCATCGGTCGGCGTGGCCGCGCGAACATCGGCGACCAGGTCGCACAGCGGGTTGTCGGGTTCGTGGCCGACCGCGCTGACGACGGGCGTGGTGCACGCCGCTATCGCGCGGCACAGCGTCTCGTCGGAGAACGGCAGCAGGTCCTCGACGCTGCCGCCGCCGCGGGCGAGGACGATCACGTCGACGGCTTCGTCGCGGTCAAGGTCGCCAAGCGCCTCGACGATCTGTGGGACGGCGTTGGGGCCCTGCACCACGGTGTTGCGCACCTCGAATCGCACGGCGGGCCAGCGGCCCGTCGCTACGGTCATCACGTCACGCTCGGCGGCCGATGCGCGACCGGTGATCAGCCCGATGGTCGAAGGCAGGAACGGCAGCGGTCGCTTCAGCCGCGGATCGAACAGCCCCTCGGCATGCAGCAGTTGACGTAGCCGGTCGATTCGGGCGAGCAGCTCGCCGACGCCGACCGCGCGAATCTGGTTGACCCGCAACGAGAATGTGCCGCGGCCGACGAAGAAATTCGGCCTGCCGAGCATGATCACCTGGGTGCCCTCGGCGAGCTTCACCGGTGCGTTGTGAACCAGCTCCCGCGGACAGGTGATCTGCAGGGACATGTCCGCGGCGGGGTCGCGCAGCGTGATGTAGGCGGTGCTGGAGTTCGGGCGCACGTTCATCTGCGCGATCTGACCCTCGACCCACACGGTGCCCAGCCGGTCGATCCAGCCCTTGACCATCATCGCGACGGTGCGGACCGGATACGGATTGTCCGCGGAGTTGGGTTGCTCCTGCGCTGTCACTTGGCGGTCGCGCGGGTGATCCTGTTGGACAGCAGGGTCTGAAACGGGGCGCGCGACTTGGTGGCGTCCTCGTAGGCGAGCAGCGCCTCGAGATCGGCAACCCGCAGCGAGCTCAGGCGGGCCCGCAGCTGGGCCAGCGTGAGCGACTCGTAATCGAGCTCGGTGACGATTTCGGGCGTATCGGCCTGCGCTGAGTTCGTCCCGCTGTCGGCCTTGGCCCGTGTGTCGGCGGTCTCCGGCTCGCCGCCGGTGAACAGCGCGAAGCGGCCCTCGGTCAGCCGTTCGCCGTCACCGCTCGGCGCTTGCTCGCCCTGTTCGAGATCCTCGTCGAACGTCGCCCACTCCGGTTGCTCATCCTTGGGCGGAAACAGCTGCTCGAGCGTCTCGTCGCCCTTGATGACCAGATCAGCGACGTCCTGCTGCATCTTCATCACGAGGTGGGCAACCTGACTGGCGACGGTCATCGGGTACATCAGGATGGTCTGCGGAAGCTTGCGGGTTTCCTCGAGGGCGGTCACCGCCGCACCTACCAGCAGGCGGACCCCATACGGTGCAGTTGCCATGGCCCCCAGCGTACGGCTGGCCTCCCGCGGGCGCGGGTCAGTACCCTTGGAACCATGCCGCCGACGATAAACATGGGGATTCCGGGTGCCTCCAGCTCGGCGACCGGCGGTGTTACCGGTAAGCGGGTGCTGCTGGCCGAGCCGCGCGGGTACTGCGCGGGCGTCGATCGGGCCGTGGAAACCGTGGAGCGCGCGCTGGAAAAGCACGGCGCCCCGGTCTACGTGCGCCACGAGATCGTGCACAACCGCCACGTGGTCGACACGCTGGCCAAGGCGGGCGCGGTGTTCGTCGACGAAACCGACGAGGTGCCCGAGGGCGCGATCGTGGTGTTCTCCGCCCACGGTGTCGCGCCGACAGTGCACGAGACCGCCGCCGCGCGCGACCTGAAGGTCATCGACGCCACCTGCCCGCTGGTCACCAAGGTGCACAACGAAGCCAAGCGGTTCGCCCGGGACGACTACGACATCCTGCTGATCGGCCATGAGGGCCACGAGGAGGTCGTCGGCACCGCAGGGGAGGCGCCCGACCACGTACAACTCGTCGACGGACCCGAAGCGGTCGACAACGTGACCGTGCGCGACGAGAACAAGGTGATCTGGCTGTCGCAGACCACGCTGTCCGTGGACGAGACGATGGAGACCGTCCGGCGGCTGCGCGAGAAGTTCCCGACGCTGCAGGACCCGCCGAGCGACGACATCTGCTACGCCACACAGAACCGTCAGGTCGCGGTCAAGGCGATGGCGCCGGAGTGTCAGCTGGTGATCGTGGTCGGCTCGCGCAACTCGTCGAACTCGGTGCGGCTGGTCGAGGTGGCGTTGGGTGCCGGCTCTGATGCGGCCCATCTGGTCGACTACGCCGACGACATCGACCCGGCCTGGCTCGAGGGCGTGACGACCGTCGGCGTCACCTCCGGTGCGTCGGTACCCGAGGTGCTGGTGCGTGGGGTGCTCGAGCGGCTGGCCGAATACGGCTACGGCACCGTGCAGCCCGTCACGACCGCGAACGAGACGCTGGTGTTCGCGCTGCCGCGGGAGATCCGCCCGGCGCGCGCATAATGCGCTTGCGCCACAAGCTGTTTGGTCTCCTCGCGACGCTCGTCTTCCTCCTTGCCGGCTGCGGTGACGACGCAGCGAACCGGTTGAACAGCACCGTGCACGCGTTCGCCGATGCGCTCAGCAAGGGCGACACGCAGGCGGCCGCGGCAGTCACGACCGATCCGGCGCAGGCCTCCGACACCCTTGGCAAGCTGTTCGACAGCCTCGGCCACAACGCCCACTTCGACGTGTCGGCCGTCGATCACAAGGACGACAACGGAACGTTCACCCTTGCCGCCACATGGAAATTCGGCAAGGACGACCGCAACCAGTGGACCTACAGCACCACTGGCAGCGCCAGCCAGAACGGCGGCCAGTGGAAGCTCCAGTGGAATCCGGCGACCGTCGCGCCCGGTCTTGACGCCGGGCCGCTGTCGTACAGCACCCTGACGCCCGATCCGGCGGCCAGGGTGCTGGACCGGACAGGAGCAGAGTTGTTCACCCAGCAGGTCGTCACGCTGGTCAACGTGTCGCCCGGCGTCGACGCGAATGCCGTTGCAGCGCTGCTGAATCCGATCGACGGCGGCATCACGGCAGAGTCGCTGCAGGCGCAGCTGGCCGCGGCCAACGGCCAGCCCGTCACCGCGATCACGCTGCGCGCCGAGGACCTCGCGCCGATCCAGGACGCGTTGTCGGCCCTGCCCAACGTGACATTGGCCCCGCAGACGCGGTTGCTCACCACCGACAAGGTGTTGACGTCACCGACACTGTCGGGGCTGTCCGACCTGTGGCAAGCGGCTACCGACGCCGCCACCGGGTGGTCGGTGAGCGCCAAGACCGCCACCGGCAGCCAGCATGTCGGCGGACAGGACCCCAAGCCCGTCGCCGACGTCCACAGCACCCTCGACATCGGAATGTCGCGCGCCGCCAGGGAAGCACTAGCCCCTGTCCCAACGCCGGCCGCGATGGTGGTGATCCAGCCCTCGACCGGCGACATGCTGGCCGTCGGGCAGAACCCCGCCGCCGACGCGCAAGGTCCGATCGCGCTGACGGGCCTCTATCCGCCCGGCTCGACCTTCAAGACGGTGACGGTCTCGGCGGCGCTGCAGGCCGGCCAGGTGACGCCTGACAGCATCGTCGGCTGTCCGGGAACCGAGAACATCGAGGGCCGCCAGATCCCGAACGACGACAACTTCGATCTCGGTCAGGTGCCGTTGCACACCGCGTTCGCGCGGTCGTGCAACACCACGATGGGCCGGCTCGCGGTCAACTTACCGCCTGATGGGCTGACGAAGGCCGCCGCGCAACTGGGCCTCGGCATCGACTACACCGCACCGGGCATGACGACGGTGACGGGCAAGGTGCCGGTCGCCGACACGTCGGCGCTGCGCGTCGAGGAGGGTATCGGTCAAGGCCAGGTCACCGCGTCGCCGTTCGGCATGGCGCTCGTTGCGGCCGCGCTGGCGCACGGTTCGGTACCCGCGCCGACGATCGTGGCAAGCCAGCCCGGGAAGCCCGACCACGCTCCTGACCCGTTACCGGCAACCATCGACGATCAAGTGAAAACGATGATGCGCGAAACGATTACGAGTGGCACCGCCACACAACTGCAGGACATCCCCGACATGCTCGGCAAGACCGGAACGGCCGAATACATCGACAACACCCACGCCCACGGCTGGTTCGTGGGTATCGACGGCGACCTCGCGCTGGCGGTATTCATCAGTGACGCGGGCAGTTCCGGCCCTGCCGTGGACGCGGCAGGCCGATTCCTGCGCACTCTGCACCCCTGAATCTCGTTTCAATCGCAATCTCCGCTATCGGCCCCGTGTTTGCAGTTACGATCTGCGGTGATGGGGAGGTAGGCCGAAAAATTGGGTTCTCCGGGCATAGAGGACACGCGGTTCTCCACGGCTTGGCTGCGACGGTTCGCCCGAACGACGCCCGGTGTCATCGCCATCATCGCGCTCGCTGTCGGGGCCATCTGCGTCGTCGCCGGCGTGGTGTGCGGCGGCCAACTCAACGGCCGGATCGACCAACGCGATGCCATTCTGACTCGCTCTGAACCGTTCGCCTATGCAGCGCAAAACCTGTACGCCGCCTTGTCGGCCGCCGATGCCGCGGCAGCATCGGCGTTCCTGTCGGGCGGGATCGAAACAGGCCAGATGCGTGCTCGGTACCAGGAAGCCCTTGCGCGCGCTTCCTCGGCGCTCGCCGACGCGACCGCAGGCGCTACGGACAAGGAAACCCGCACCTCGATTGCGGAGATATCGGCGCAGCTTTCCGCGTACACCGCGCTTGTCGAGTCGGCACGGGCGAACAACCGGCAGGGCTTTGTGATCGGGTCGGCATATCTGCGCGAAGCATCGTCGTTGATGCAGACGTCGCTGCTGCCCAGCGCCGAAAAGATCTACACCCGAAATCTCGCCACGGTCGAGGACGATCAGCGCGCCGTCGGTTCCCTGCCGGTCATCAGCCTGGCGCTGCTGCTGCTCGCCCTGGTGGCCATCGGGGTTGGTTCGGTGATGATGTATCGCCGAACGAACCGGCAGTTCAACATCGGGCTCGTCGTCGCGGCGACAACGGTGGTGGTGGTGATCGGCTGGGTTGTGCTGGCCACTCAGCTCGCGGCAGGCGAAATCGAGCACAGCCGAACCGAAGGCAGCGAACGGTTCGAACAGCTCGCGAAGGCGCGCATTCTCGCGCAGCAGGCGCGGACCGACGAAACTCTGGAGCTGATCGCGCGGGGTGACATCACCGCAAGAGAAAAATCGTTCAACGACCACATCGACGAGATGGGCAAGCTGATCGAAGCTGCGCCCGCAGCCACGAAGGACGCGGTCGAAAAGTGGACCACCAGCCACGCCAAGCAAGCCGAGGCGTATGGCAGAGGTGACTACGACGCCGCCGTCGCCCAGGCGCTCGGCCCCTCCGCAACGCAGTTCTTCGCCGTCGAAGCCAGCCTGCGCGACGGCACCGAGGGAACGCGGAATACGTTGCGCGACCGGGTGTCCGCCGCGGGGCGATGGATGGCATGGAGCCCAACAGGAACCCTTGTGTTGATGGTCGTTGCTGCCACAACGGCCGTGGTCGGCTTGTGGCCGCGGCTCAAGGAGTTCCTGTGAGAACACGAATTGTATTGGCACTGAGCGCCATTGCGCTCACCGTCGCCGCGTGTGGGTCTTCCGCGGCGCCGGCATCGGTTTCGGTCGCCCCTGTCGAGCCGCGGCCGGCGGGCGCGACGGAGGTCACTGCACCGCCGGCCGCCGTGAACGCGGACTGCGACAGAGAAGCAAGCCCCCGTCCCGAGCGGCCGCTGCCGTCGCCGGGTGCGATGCCTGCCGGTTCGACGATGGCAAAGATCTTCGACCGCGGCAGGCTTATCGTCGGCGTCGACCAGAACACCTATCTGTTCGGGTTCAGGAATCCGGCCACCGGGCAACTGGAGGGGTTCGACATCGACATCGCCCGCGAGATCGCGCGGGCCATCTTCGGTGATCCGGACCGGATCCAACTGCGCGTGGTCGATGCCAGCCAACGAGAGTCGGTGTTGGCCAACGACGAGGTGGACCTTGTCGTCCGGACGTACTCGATCACCTGTGCCCGCAAGCAGAAGGTCGCATTCTCGACCGTCTACTTCAACGCCAATCAGAAGGTTCTCGCGGTCAAGGGCTCCGGAATCGAATCATTTCAGGCACTTTCGGGCAAGCGGGTGTGCGCGGTGTCGGGCACGACGTCGCTGTCGAAGTTGTTCGAGCTGAACCCGCGACCACAGGTGTTCGGGGTCGCGACGTGGACGGACTGCCTGTTGATGTTGCAGCAAGGACAGGTCGACGCGATCAGTACCGACGACGTGGTGCTGCGGGGACTGGCACATCAGGACCCGACGGTCGAGGTCATCGGCCAGAGCGTGGCCGTCGAGCCCTACGGCATCGGGATCAAGAAGGAGAACATCGACCTGGTCCGATTCGTCAACGGTGTGCTCGAGAAGATCCGCGACGACGGCACCTGGCAACGGCTCTACGACGCCAGGCTGCAGGAACTCGGGCCGTCGGCAGGTCCTCCGGAACCGCGCTACGAGGGCTGATCATGCGCGTGCTGACCCCCGACGAGATCGATCGCGAACTCCAGTCGCGCACAACGGAAGTCGCGGCGATGTCGTCGACGCTGGTCGAACTGGAGAACCACCCGGGGCTGGAACACGTACGGGTGTATGCGCCGATCGGCCTGACAGCGCAGCGGTGGACGGTGATCGAGAAGTCGCTGAGCCAGCTGTGGGAGGATCTGCGCCGCATGACGTCGATTCTGGAATCGGCCCGGTCGGTCCGGTCACGCCGGTCGAGGCCCGATGACGATGACTGCCGGGAGTTGACGAAGTTGCTCCGTGAGCCGACGCTCGAGGTGTCCCGGCAGCCGATCCCGTTGGCGAAGCGCAAGATCAGCGGAGTCAGCGAGTCGGTCGAATACGTCGGGCTCGCAGACACGGCAGAGCGGATGCACGCCGCCTATCCCGCCGTGGTCGAATTCCTCGACGCCGTCGACCGCGTCAACTCACTTGTGGCCGAAAAGCTCGCACCGACACGGAAACGACTCGACGCAGCCGGCGTATCCGGGCCCGCCGAACTTGCCGACCTGTTGGAGGTCACCGCGACCGATCCGCTGTCCTTGACCACCCGGGACATCGAAGCGCGCATCAACTCGATAGCCGAAACCGTCGAGCGGCAATCGGCCGAGCTCGCCGAACTCGCTGCAATACAGTCGAATTGGCCAGCCAGTCTGGCCGCCGCCGCGGACAGCCTCGACGCGCTGCGCGAGGCGGGCGCGCGTGCTACGGAGATCCGCAGGCATGCGGTGCAGAAGGTACTGGCGGGCGCATTCCCGGCGCGCAGCGACGCCGAGCCGGCCCTGCGCGCCGAGCTCGCTGCGCTCGCCTCCCCGGACCCGAAGGCGCTTCGATCGCTTCGGCGCCGCATCGATGCCGCGCTGCACGCCGCGCGTGAGGAGGAGCAGCTCGCACAGGGACTGCTCGACCGTCGCGATGAGCTCAAGGGGCGGCTGACGGCATACCAGGCGAAAGCAGCCAGGCTCGGCTTCGGAGAGGACCGAGACCTGCTGGCGTGCATCCGAATCGCGAAGGGGCTGCTGTCGCGGCAGCCATGCGATCTGCGCGCCGTCACGCGTGCGATCTCGGACTACCAGCAGTTGATTGCGGACAAGCAGGAGAAGACGGAATGAAATGCGCTGAAGCGGGATGCGAAGGGACCGTCGTCGACGGCTACTGCGATGTCTGCGGCACCGCCCCGGGACCTGAAGCACCGCAAGCGGTTTCCGTCGCAACCGCGCCACGGCATTCCGTCCCGTCGGCTCGCACCGCCTCGGTGCGCACGTCTCGTACCGGTTCGTCGACTCGAGGCAGTTCCCGCGGCCGCCTCGGCGCAGGGATTGTGGAGATGCCGCGCATACCGAAGGGCGACCCGGCGGCGGCGATACTCTCCGATCCGCAGGTACCCGAGAGCAGCCGCTACTGCGGCAACCACGACTGCAACAAGCCGGTGGGTCGCCAGCGTGACGGGCAACCGGGCCGCACCGAGGGCTTCTGCCCCGAGTGTGGCACGCGATACTCGTTTGTTCCCAAGCTTTCTCGCGGTGAAGTCGTCGGCGGCCAGTACGAAGTTCAGGGCGCGATAGCGCACGGGGGCCTCGGCTGGATCTACCTGGCGACCGACCGCAACGTCGAAAACCGCTGGGTGGTGCTCAAGGGCTTGCTCAACTCCGGCGATGCCGAGGCGATGGCCGTGGCCAAGGCGGAGGTTCTCGCGCTCGCGGGGGTCCAGCATCCGAACATCGTCCAGATCTACAACTTCGTCCAGCATCCGGATGCGACGGGGGTCCCGGTTGGCTACATCGTGATGGAGTTCATCGGCGGCAAGTCGCTGAAGCAGATGCGCAAGGAGCTCAACGCTCCGCTGCCGCCGGATCAGGCGGTCGCCTACATGGTTGAGATCATTCCGGCGCTCGGCTACCTGCATTCACAAGGTCTCGCCTACTGCGACTTCAAGCCGGACAACGTGATGCAGACCGAAGACCAGGTCAAGCTGATCGACCTCGGCGCCGTCATCCGCATGGACGACGAAGAGAGCGCGATCTACGGCACCATGGGCTACCAGGCGCCGGAGATCGCCGAGACCGGCCCGACAGTCGCCAGTGACGTCTACACCGTCGGCCGAACGCTCGCCGTGCTCGTGATGGACGTGCCTCAGGATCGAGGCCGCTTCGTCGAGCAGTTGCCCGGCCCGGAGACCGTACCGATGCTTGCCAAGCACGAATCGCTCTATCGCGCGATTCTTCGTGCCACCGACCATGATTCGGGATACCGGTTCGCGTCCATGGAAGAGCTGGCCGACCAACTGACCGGTGTGCTGCACGAGATCGTGGCCGTCGAGCGCGACACCCCACAACCGCGAATGTCGAGATACTTCAGTCCGCAACGCGGCATCTACGGCGCGGGTATCGAGGTGGCGGTGAACCCCGAAGACGTGATCGCCGCGCTGCCTGTCCCCGTCGTCGACCCCACCGACCCCGGCGCCGCAGTGCTCGCCACCACCAGCGGCACACCTGCGGCTCAACTCGAGCATGCGCTCGATCTGGCCAGAACGGGTGCGCAGCAAGCCAACCGGTCCTCGGTCGAGGTGCCGTTGCGTCTGGTGCGCGCATCACTCGAGATCGGCGCGCCCGACAACGCCAGAAAACGTCTCACCGAGTTGGAGACGGTCATCCCCGGAGACTGGCGGCTGAGTTGGTACGGCGCACAGTGCGCCTTGCTGGAGCACGCATTCGACAAGGCCGCAGCCGATTTCGAGGCGGTGTTGGCCGCGCTGCCCGGCGAACTCGCCCCGAAGATCGCGATCGCCGCCACCGCCGAATTACGCGGCGACCGCGAGGTGGCCGCCCGCTACTACGAGACGGTGTGGCGCACCGACCGCAGCTACGTCAGCGCCGCATTCGGGCTGGCACGGCAGCGGGTGCACGCCGGCGACACCGCGGGCGCGGTCGCCGCACTCGACCAAGTCCCCAACGACTCAGCGCATTTCACGCCCGCCGGCGCGACCGCGATCGAGATCCTGCTCGAGGGCAGAACCGCCGACAAGCTCGACGAGCAGATCCTGCTCGACGCGGGCAAGCGCGCCGACGCGCTGAACATCGAGTCGGCCACCAAGCGCGCAATGATCCGCTTGCGGGTGCTCGGCGCGGCGCTGGACTGGGTGGGGGCCGGGCACAAGAGCAGCGCGGGGTGGCTGCTCGGTGCGGCGTTCGACGAGCCGAGAATCCGGACCGGGATGGAACGCAGCTACCGCGAGTTGGCGCACGAGACACCCGACATGTGGGACAGAATTGCCTTGGTGGAGAAGGCGAACAAGATTCGGCCGAGGTCACGCGTATGACAAGTTCAAACAGCAGGTGTCCGCACTGCGCTACTGCAGTTGCGCCCACCGACCGGTTCTGCGAGGACTGCGGTGGCTCGTTGTCCGAGCTGCAAAAGGTGGCCATCCCGCGTCCCCCATCGACGGATGGGCCGTGCACAGACTGCGGCAACGAGGGTCAGTTCGACGAGTACTGCACCGTCTGCGGGCACCGCCGCGAGCAGCCCGACCGAGACGAGGCGAGCCTTGGCGAGGTGGTGCTGATCACCGACCGTGGCATCGAACACGCAGGCAATGAGGACGCCGCCTCCGCAGGGATGCTGGTGGGCAACGACGCAACGCGACCCGATGCGATCGCCGTCGTGGTGTGTGACGGGGTGTCCAGTTCCGATGAGGCGCACAAGGCGGCGGTCGCCGCTTCGGCCGCGGGCGTCGACGCGATGCTCGCAGCGATCGCGGCGACCAAGAAGGCGCGTGCGGCTGTGCTGGCGGGATTGGACGCGGCGGCCAAGGCTGCGGTTGCGGCGGGTAGCGGTTCGGCCTCGGCGCCGTCGTGCACCTACACCGCGGCGATCGTTCTCCCCGGCGAGGGTTCCGCGCAGGTCACCGTCGGCAACGTCGGTGACAGCAGGGCGTACTGGCTGCCTGAACCACCCGCATCCCCGCAGCAGCTGACGGTCGACGACTCGCTGTCACAAGAGCTGATCACGGCAGGCGCCTCGCCGGAATCGGAAGCCGTCCGCCGTGGCGCACACACGCTGACGCGCTGGCTCGGCGCTGACAGCGATGCCGAGCCGTGGTCGGAGTCGAGCGTGCAGACCATCACCGCCGAGGGCCCGGGCACGCTGTTGCTGTGCAGCGACGGACTGTGGAACTACCTGCCTGAGGCCGCCGACATCGCCCGGTTCTGCATCGGCGTCGAGCCGAGCGCCGCGGCGCGGGCGTTGACCGAATACGCACTGAACGCCGGTGGCCAGGACAACATCACCGTCGCGATAATCCCGATCGGAGGGACGTCATGAGTTCGGCTGAACACCAAGGCATTTCCGTAGACGTCGATCACAATCCCTACCTCGCAGAGGGCAGCGGCACCGTCGACGCCATCGTCAGCATCACCGCCGATGTCGATGCGACGGCCTCGGCACCCGAGCGGGTCGAGGCCATCATCATCGACTGCTCGACGTCCATGCAGGCACCGATCGAGAAGTTCGAGGCGGCCAAGCGAGCCACTGCCGCGGCCATCATGGAACTCGTCGACGGCACGTATTTCACGATCGTCGACGGCACCGAGAAGGCCGCGAGTGTCTACCCGAACGAAGGGCTGGCGCGGGCGAGCACGGAGACCAAGGCCGCAGCAATGCGTGCCGTCGACGGCCTTCGGCCCCACGGCGGCACCGCGATGGGCACCTGGCTCGCACACGTCCGGGGCATCGTCGGGCAGCGCAAGGGCGCGATCGTGCACGCGATCCTGCTCACCGACGGCAAGGACGAGCATGAGACGCCGGAGGAGTTGGGGCAGGAAATCGGGCTCAGCGAAGGCGAATTCACGTGTGACTGCCGGGGTGTCGGCACCGCCTGGGAGGTCGACGAGCTGCGTGCGATCTCGACCGCGCTGCTGGGCACGGTCGACATCGTGGCCGACCCGGAAGATCTCGCAGGCGACTTCGCGTCGATGATGAAAACGTCGATGAGCAAGGCGATCCCCGATCTGACGCTGCGACTGTGGACGCCGGCCGGGGCGAGGGTCGAATTCGTCAAACAGGTCGCGCCGACTGTGGAAGACCTGACACACCGCCGCGTCGAGGCCGGAAATCAGTGCGGCGAATACCCGTTGGGCTCGTGGGGCTCGGAGGACCGCGACTACCACATTCAGGTCGAGGTGGAGCCGGCAGCGATCGGGCGGGAGAAATTGGCCGCGAGGGTGAGCGTCGTTGCCGGCGACGAGGTGGTGGGCGAGGGGCTGGTCAAGGCGATATGGACCGCCGACACGGGATTGTCGGCCCAGATCAGCCGCCGGGTTGCGCACTACACCGGCCAGGCAGAGCTGGCGCAGGCGGTTCAGGAGGGCTTGAGCGCGCGCAAAGTGGGTGACGTCAGGACCGCGACCGCCAAACTGCAACGCGCGATGGAGTTGGCGGTCGAATCGGGCAACGACGGCACGGCCAAGCTGCTCGGACGGGTCGTCGAGGTCGACGAGCGGACCGGCACGGTGCAACTGCGGCGGGAGGTCGCGGCGGCGGACGAGATGGCACTCGACGCCCGGTCCACCAGAACCGCTCGAGTGCGGAAGGAGACCTGATGCCGACCTGCGTCGAGGGACACTCGTCGAAGGCCGCCGACTATTGCGACGTATGCGGGGCGCCAATCGGAGGCGCTGCGGCACAACCGGATTCGCCGGCATCGGGGGAGGCCAAGGCCTGCCCGGCATGCGGGATGCCGGTGAGCGGGCGGTTCTGTGAGGCGTGCGGGCACGACTCTGCGCTGCCCGAACCGTCGGCGACCGTCGCGCCTGCCGCCGTTGCCAAGCCGGTCGGGTGGACCGCCGTCGTTAACGCCGACAGGGAGTTCTATGAACGGGTGCTGGCCCAGGGCGGCCCCGACACCGTCGAGTTCCCACAGTTCTTCCCCGCACGCCGAATCGCGCTGCAGAGCGACACCACACTGATCGGAAGGGGAAACGCGAAGCAGGGCGTGGAGCCCGAGATCGATCTGGGCATCCATCCGGCCGACCGCGGCGTCTCGACGCAACATGCCGTGCTGCGGCTGCGCGACTCCGGCCTGACCGTCACCGATCTGGGCTCCACCAACGGCACCAGCCTCAACGGCAGCAATGACCGCTTGACCGAAGGTGAAGAGACCCCGCTTGCAGACGGCGATCGCATCCACGTCGGTGCCTGGACCACGATCACGATCGAGCAGGGCTAGATGTCGTACTCCCAGCTGTCGGCTTCCCAGCTGCTGCGCGATGCGCGCGGCCGCGACCGATGCTCTGCGCGGTCGTCGCCCTCGTCGGAGCCGCGGTAACGCACCCGCGAGACCGGGTGATGCGTCCCGTTCCCGTTGCTGGAGCGAGGTTCCCGGGGCGGGTAGTCGTCGTAGCGACGGCGCCGTTCGGGGCGCTCGGACCGCTCCGGCCGCTCGGTTCGCTCGTAGGAGGAGCGTCTTTCGGTCGGCACCGGCTTGCGGGGCTCGCGGGTCGATGACGAGCGCTGGCGGCGGCGAGGCTCGGCCGGAGGCACCGGCGGCTGTTCGGTCTGCCGCGATGGGCGCGGCCGGCGGGGCCGCTCGGTGACCGGTTCGATGAGTTCGGTCTCGGGCGGGCGGGCGTGCCGGGACCGCGACGGGGCCGCGCGCTTGCTCGTTCTGGGCGTGCGCGTGGTGCCTGCTCCCGCCTTTGCGGCCTTGGTCGCGCGGGTTGGGCGGTCGATGGTGTGCCTGCGGCGCGACGACGCTGCGGTGTCTGCGGCGTCGTCGTCGGCCTCGTCCGTCTCACCCGTCAGCAACGAGGACATCTTCGATGTGACCGAAGACACACGGCTGCTTGCCTTTTCTGCGCCGTCCTTGGCCGTGGATCGGGTGGTCCCGCGGCGCGACGACATGCCGTAATACCACCGGCCCATGCCGATGAGCAGGACGGCGGCCGATGTGAAGAACATCAGCGGGAACCGCTCGATCAACGGGTAGCCGCAGTTGATGGCCAGATCCTTGATGCCACCGAGCTGGCCGCCGTGGAACAGGAAGTAAGCGGTGGGGACGGCGCCGAACAGAATCAGCGGCGGCTGGATGACAGCGGTGAAGAGGCCGGACTGACGAACGGCCAGCACAGCGAAGATGCAGCCCAGCACGTATGTCGCGGCGAAGAACATGCCCAGCTCTTTGGCGCCGGACCCTGCGTCATAGGCGAAGCCGACAGCGGTCAGGGTGACGGCGACCAGCACGGCACCCCACCACGGAACACCCGGGATGTTGGGGTGCGCAGAGCGATGGTCGGGCGTGACCGCCGACCGCGCGCGCTGAGCTGACACAGGTAGACCGTACCGGCTCTACGTAAAAGTAGCTGTCAGCGCGGTTCTGGCGTGCCTGTCAGATTCTCCTAGACTCTGGTGCCTGTGGGCCTGAATCTGGGAATCGTCGGATTACCGAATGTCGGCAAGTCGACCTTGTTCAATGCGCTGACGCGCAACAACGTGCTGGCAGCCAACTACCCGTTCGCGACGATCGAACCGAACGAGGGCGTGGTGCCGCTGCCGGACCCGCGGCTGTCGAAACTCGCCGAGATGTTTGATTCCGAAAAGATCGTGCCGGCGCCGGTGACGTTCGTCGATATTGCCGGAATCGTCAAAGGCGCGTCGGAAGGCGCTGGTCTTGGCAACAAGTTCTTGGCCAACATCCGCGAGGCCGACGCGATCTGTCAGGTGGTGCGGGTCTTCACCGACGACGACGTCGCCCACGTCGATGGCCGCATCGATCCGAAGTCCGATATCGAGGTGATCGAGACCGAGCTGATCCTCGCCGATCTGCAGACGCTCGAGCGCGCGGTGCCCCGGCTGGAGAAGGAGGCCCGAACGCACAAGGACAAGCGCTCGGCGCACGAAGCCGCGGTGGCCGCGCAGGAGATTCTCAACGGCGGCACGACGCTGTTCGCGGCGGGCACGGCGGTCGACACGTCACTGCTGCGCGAGCTGAACCTGCTCACGACCAAGCCGTTCCTCTATGTCTTCAACGCCGACGAAGCGGTGCTGACCGACGAGGCGAAAGTGGCGGCGTTGCGGGAGATGGTGGCGCCGGCGGATGCGGTGTTCCTCGACGCCAAGATCGAGGCCGAACTGCAAGAGCTCGACGACGAATCGGCTGCGGAGTTGCTGGAGTCGATCGGTCAGACCGAGCGAGGGCTGGATGCGTTGGCGCGGGCGGGTTTTCACACGTTGAAGTTGCAGACCTATCTGACGGCTGGTCCAAAAGAGGCCCGCGCGTGGACAATTCACCAGGGCGACACCGCGCCTAAGGCTGCCGGCGTCATCCACACCGATTTCGAGAAGGGCTTCATCAAGGCCGAGATCGTGTCGTTCGACGACCTTGTCGAGGCCGGGTCGATGGCTGCGGCCAAAGCCGCAGGCAAGGTGCGGATGGAGGGCAAGGACTACGTGATGGCCGACGGCGACGTGGTCGAGTTCCGCTTCAACGTCTAGGGGCCGATCTGCAGTGCCTGCATCAAGGAGTCCGGCATGTCTACTCTTGAACGCCTCGCCGAGATGCTCCGCTTGTTCGAGGGTCGAGTACCCGAGCGTGACATCGCCATTGCCCGTGAGTTCCTTGACGTTGGCGAGTATGGCGTCGCTCTCGAGCAACTCACGTATGCGTTGACGGAGTACGAGGCAGTCCCGTTGCGCACCTCCGAACGTGCTGAATTGCTCGACCTTGCCCACACAATGGGGATTGAAAGGTCGGTCGAACAAATCGGCGATTGTCCCCCGTATAGCGATGAACAATGAACCGCAACTTCGTCGAGTTCAGGTTCAACGTCTAGGGGCCGATCGGAGCCTTTGCTCGACCGCCTCCGCCGGAAAGGATCAGTCGGTAACCTTCGGCAATGGGGCAACTCGATTTCGATGGAAGTCTCGTCGAATCGATGGAGATTCTCTATAACCGACGCGACGTACTGCGCCGGCGGCGTCTGGTTCATGAGGCTCTGGACGCCCAACCCGGTGAACGGGTGCTCGATGTCGGATGTGGCCCGGGATTCTACGTAACGGAGTTGCTTGATCGTGTCGGCCCGCAGGGATGGGTGACGGGGGTTGACGCCGCACCGGCAATGCTTGCGGTGGCAACCAAGCGCAGCGAGGGTCACGCGAATACAACTCTTTGTCAGGCCGGTGCTGCCGAGTTACCAGTCAACGACGGTGATTTCGATGCGGTCCTGTCGGTTCAAGTGCTCGAGTACGTGCCCGACGTGGCCGCTGCACTCGCCGAGATGTACCGGGCCCTGCGCCCGGGCGGTCGTGCGGTGATCTGGGACGTGGACTGGACGACTGTGTCATGGCGGTCGGATGACGCTGATCGAATGCAACGAATGCTCGCAACGTGGGACAAGCACCTGACTCACCCGGCGCTGCCCCAAGTCCTTGCAGATCATCTGCGGGACACCGGTTTTGTCGACGTCACTGTCGCCGGCCATGCCTTCGTCACCCTTGAACTGACTCCGGAGTCTTACGGCGGTGCGCTGGTTGACATCATCTTCGATTATGCGGTGAAGCAAGGCGGAGTGGACCGAGCCCATGCCGCCGAATGGCGCAGCGAACAAAAGGAACTCGACGCCGCCGGAAGGTTCTACTTCGCATGTGTCCAATGCTGCTTCGAGGCGCACAAGCCGGCATGAGACAAATCGTCTGAGGGCGGATTCGTTATTCGTCAGGCGAGTGTTCTGGCACCCGATTGGCCGGAGGGACTCTTTCGTTCATCTCCCGAATCAGTTGCTCCACGCTTTCCTGGTGGTTTGCGTACGAGCCCAGTTCCCGCGACGGTCCCAGCGGATGTTCGATCGCATACCAGAAATTGTTCAGACGACTATTCATTTTTCCTACTTCTGTAGGTGTTCAACCTAACACAGTTTTGGCCTATGACCTGCGAATATCTGCCAATAGAACATATTGGCTGGGACCACCGGCCAACCGACGTACGCTTTCTCGATGAGTTTCGCTGTCTCGCCGGACAAATACACGCGATATATGGGCCGCTACGCCGAGCCTCTTTCCAAGGTTTTCGTGACATTCGCCGGGATCGGCGCTGGGGGAAGGGTGCTCGACGTGGGCTGCGGTCCTGGCGCGTTGACGGCGGAGTTGCTCTCGGGTGGCGCCGAGGTCACGGCAATCGATCCTTCGCCGCCGTTCGTCGACGCGATCCGGGACCGCTTTCCAGAAATCGACGTGCGGCAAGGCACGGCCGAGGAATTACCTTACGACACTGCAGCTTTCGACGCTGCCCTTGCGCAGCTGGTGGTGCACTTCATGACGGATCCGGTGCTGGCCATCGGGCAGATGGCGCGCGTGACCCGGCCCGGCGGGGTCGTTGCGGCGTGCGTGTGGGACGGGCCGACCGGTGCGCTGGCGCCATTCTGGGATGCCGTTCACGTGATCGACCCGGATGCCGAGGATGAGGCGCTTCTTTCCGGCGCACACAGGGGACACCTGACTGAGTTGTTCGACGCTGCGGGACTGCGCGATGTGAAGGAAGACTCGATCGCGGTCGACGTTGTTCATCCGACCTTTGAGGAATGGTGGGAGCCCTACACATTCGGTGTCGGCCCCGCGGGGGATTATGTCCAGCGACTAGATGACGAGGGTCGCGCGCGTTTGGCTTCGGTGGCCCGCGAACGTCTGGGCAACGGCCCGTTCACCGTTACCGCAACCGCATGGGCCGCGCGCGGCACAGTGTGACCGAACTGTAGTCGGCCCGCTCCGCCCAAATGCCGATTTGGGCTGCTCGGCCGGGGCTACTGTCGCCTATGGGCAGAGTCTTGGCTGCGGCGTGCGTGGCAATGTTGGTCGCTGCCTGTTCGTCGACGAGCGCCCCAGTGTCGTCAGCACTTAAACCCATCGATCCGAAGGCATTTCAAGCGGTTGTCGACGCCGCGGCGAAGAAGCTGATGGTCCCCGGCGCGATGGTGCTGCTGCACACGCCGCGTGGCAGCTTCAGAGTGGCCTACGGCACCACTGAACTCGGCGCGCATACACCACCGGCGCCGAACACCCACTTCCGGATCGCCTCGAATACCAAGACGATGATCGCGGCGCTGATCGTGCTTCTTGCTCAGGACGGCAAGCTGAAATTCAGTGACCGGGTCTCCGACTACGTGGCGAACGTGCCGAACGGTGAGAACATCACCGTCGCAGAGCTTTTGAAGATGCGCAGCGGGCTGTACGGCTACTCGGCCGATCCCGGGCTTGCGGCCGTCATGGATGCTGACCCCGCGAAGGCGTGGACGCCGCAGGAAGTACTTGACATCGCATTCCGGCATCCGCCGCTGTTCGCGCCTGACGCCTCCTACGACTACAGCAACACCAACTACGCGCTTCTCGGCCTCATTGCCGAGAAGGTCGGCGGTCGCCCGTTGGGCCAGCAGTTGCAGGAGCGACTGTTCGGCCCGTTCGGTCTCAAACAGACGTCCCTTCCCGCTGCCAACGACACGTCCATGCCTGCGCCGTTCTCGAATGGCTACATGTACGGCGGCAGCGTCTACGCACTGGCCGACGAGCCGTATCCCGCCGAGATTCAGGCAGGCGCGCAGGCCGGGACGTTGCGGCCGAACGACTACACGAACCAGAACGCCTCCTACGCCACCGCGGCCGGTGGAGCGATATCCACAGCCGACGACCTGGCGAAGTGGCTGAAAGCCCTCGTCACGGGCGCGGTTTTCGACGCCGACTACCAGCAGCAGTGGATGGCGAGCCTGCAGGCCGAGGACCCGAACGCCCCTGACGGACAGAAGTACGGGTACGGAATCTCATATCAGCGCTTCGGTCCGACGGCGGCGATGTTCTATCACGGCGGTGAACTTCCCGGCTTCAATTCATTCATGGGCTATGACCCCGATAACGATGTGGCGCTGGTCATTTGGACGAACCTGACGCTTTCGCCAGAGGGCAAGACGACCGCGCAGGCCTTGTTGCCGGTCCTGCTCGACGAGATCTACGCGGGCCTGTCGCTGGCCTCTTCGCCGACACCGACGACCACACGCTGAGTTCTGGCTGCCAAGAATCCTCCAAGGATCCTGTGATCGGTTTGCTGATAGCCAGCGGGGAGGCGCCGATCAGGAAGGGAACCACCATGAATCAACTCAAAGCGGTCGTGGCCGGGCTGGCCACGGCTGTGGCATCGGTTGGGCTCGGTATGGGATTGGCCGCAGGCGTTGCCGAAGCCCAACCTGCGCCGATGGTCTGCCAGGACCCCAACTCGCCGCCGGCCCCGGACAACTTCTGCACCTATCAGTGGTGTCCGGGGTCCCCGGTGATGAAGCACATGCCCGACTGGGACATGAATACGTGCCATCCCTGGTATTTCGATCCCAACAGTCCGGTGACTGATTCGACAATCATCGAGGGCTTTCCCGACCCGCCTCCGCCGCGGTTCTATGGTCCATGCCCGCCGTTCGCGTTCCTGTGCCCGTAGCCGCAGCATACGCGAAACAGCCCGCCACCCAATAGAATTCACGGGTGGCGGGCCGCTCCGGCGGTGAGGGCGCCGAGTCAGAAGGGCACGTCGACGTCGTCGCCGAGCCAGGTGTGGTACCCGAAGATGGAAGGGCTCTCAGGATCCGTGCCGTACGGCGTGGCCGGATCGGTATCGGTGACCGCGGCCGGCGTTGTGTGCGTCGTGGCGGTCGGGACAGGCGTCGGCTGGGTGGCAGCACTGGCGATCGGCGCGAGCGTGATCGCGGTTCCCATCGCGGCTGCGGCCAACCACGGTGCGGCGAGCGTAAGGATCTTCATTTCGATCTCCTATGTGAGGGCCGGTGAATCAGAACGGCACGTCGACTTGGCCGTTGGTGGTGTCGGACTCGTCGTGGTCTGAGGTGTGGTAGCCGAACACGTAGGGGCTGTGGGGGTCCGTGCCGAAAGGCACCAGCGGATCGGTGCCTGCAGTGCCGGTGGTGACTGCGGGCGCGGGAGCGGGAGGGGTTGCAGCGCTGGCGGTCGGGGCGAGGGCCACGGCTGCACCGATTGCAGCTGCCGCCAACCACGGCGCAACGTACTTGATTGCCTTCATGATGTCCTCCTGGCTTGTGGGGTGGCCCTGTTGGGCTGTGTAAAGAATCCCGCCTCAGCAAGCCAATGTCGTCAGTGTTACCGCCCGTTCCCGGCCTGCTGCTAGCAGGAAGTCGGCGCGGCAGCCAGCCGGTAATGCGCAGGTCGGCGGACTGCGGCGAAGAGGATTGAAGTGATGCCCAACCGGACTTGCCATCAAATGTTGACAGCGCACGGCTACCACCATTCAGTCCAAGCCGCGATGACACACCGAGATCAGCGTGGTCTGACTCCGATATGAGGCAGAATCGCGCACGTGACTCCGCCTCAACGCCCCGGGCAACCTGACTGGCGCGGCAGGGGTACGCCACCGCCGCCGGGGCCGCCTGGACGCCGTCCACAGCCTCCCCGTCAGCCCGAGCCGCCGACCGAGCAGCTGCGCCAGCCGCAGCGACCCGATGTCGGGCCCACACAGCGAATCCCTCGGCCTCAGTCACCCGCGGATGTTGCTCCCACACAACAGATTCGGCGCACACCCCCGCCCCCGCCCGCTGCGCCGCCACCGCCGGCGGTACCGCCGCAGCCCGAGAAAAAGCGCCGCTCGCGCGGTTTCTCCCGGACGTCGATGATCCTGATCGTCGTCATCGTGGTTGCACTGCTCGTCGGCGGACTGGCAGGCGGCGAACTCTACGCCCGGTACCGCGCCGACCAGGTCTTGACGGAGGTCGCCGAGTGCGTCGTGCAGGACGGCGTATCCATCTCGTTCGGGGTGAATCCGCCGTTCCTGTGGCAGCACATCACCGGTCACTACACCAACATCTCGGTCACCACCGCCGGCAAGCGGGTGCAGAGCGCGGACGGGATGACCGCCGACGTGACGCTCAAAGACGTCCGGCTGCAGGACTCGGCCAACTCCAAGGGCACCATCGGATCGCTCACGGCGACCCTGTCGTGGACGTCGGCAGGCATCAAGGACACCGTGGCCGCCAACCTTCCGGCCGTAGGCAACCTGGTTACCGGCGTGAGCACCGACCCTGCAGCGGGCACAGTCATCATGGAGGCCAGCGGCAGCAGCATCAGCGCCAAGCCCGTCGTCACCGACGGTGACCTGAACCTGGATGTCGTCGACGTCAGCGGCCTGCTGCCGAAAGACGTGGTTCAGACGGCGCTGAATGGTCTTACGAAGAAGTTGAACGACAACTATCCGCTCGGCATCCACGCCGACAGCGTCAAGGTGACCGATACCGGAGTCGTTGGTACCTTCTCGAGCCAGAACGCGTCGATCCCCAAAGAAGACGCGAATCCATGCTTCGCCCGACTCTGAGCACCAATTAGTCGACTGTGACAGCGATTTCGTCGCTGAGTTGATACCCGGGCGCCAGGGGCAGCGCGTCGCCGCTCCAGAAGCGGCCGGGGTCAAACCAATTCGAATCCTTATCGGTGACGATCAAGCCCATCTCCTCGTACGTGATGGCGACGGTCTCGGCACAGTACGCGGTTTCCAAACCCATCTTGCGCTTGGCGGCCTTCCGTCGCTTCGTCGACTCCTGGACCCTCTTGTCGAGGAACGGTATCCCCCTGGTCCAGTCGCCTGCGGTCGGCACCCGGCCACGAAACCATCGGCCTGTCACCCGGGCGGTACTCGGAAACGGGGTGCCGTCCATCCGGGCGATGACCCGAAGCAGCCGGTCCTCCTGCTCGCGGGTCGCGTACGGCGTCAGCTGACGCAGCCAGCAGCGCTGCCCGTAGACGTTCCACCACTGCTCGACGGATTCACGAGCGTCGTTGAGCTGAACGCCACGATGGTGGCCACCGGTCCACACGTCGATCAGCTTGTTGCCGAGTTCCGCACTCCACATCAACGGCGGCAAGTCGTCGATGGCGACCGTCATTCCCACGTGGTTGACCGGGGCGTTGCTCAAGGTCCGGATCGCCCGGTCGGGTCCAGAGCTGCCCCGGAACAGCCAGATGTCCCCGGTTCGGGTCTCCTCGAGTGCCCGCTGCAACGACACCGTGCTTTCACTCACCCGGGCAGCTTAGGCAGACTGTTGCACTATGCGCGGTATATGGAAGTGGGTTGGACTGGCCGGTGTCGCCGGTGTGGTGGCCGGCGGAGTGCTGGTTGCACGGGACCAACGCAAGCGCAACTCCTACACACCCGAGGACATCCGCGCGCGGCTGCATCAACGGTTGGCCGAGGCCGGCGAGACCACCGACTAGTTGGCGACGGCGTAGAGGCGATGCGAGCCGGAGAACCCCTTCAGCGCGACCTCGCGACCGTCGTCGAAGTCGATGTCCTCGTCGCTGAGGGCGTCGCGTACCACCTCGCTGACGAGGATCTCGCCACCGTCGGCCTGCGCGGCCACCCGGGCCGCCATCGCGACGTTGCGACCGAACAGATCGTCCCCGCGGCGCACCGACTTGCCCATGTGGATACCCATTCGGACGCAAATACCACTGGGTCGCAGGCGAAGTGAGCGCTGCAGATCGATGCTGCACTGTACCGCCTGCTCGGGTTGTGCGAACGCGATCATGAAGCCGTCGCCTTGACTCTTCACGACGTGGCCGGAGTGTTTTTTGACGTGTTTGCGAACCAGCTTGTCGTGGCTGCCGATCAGCCGCACCCACGCGCGGTCGCCGATGCGCTCGTTGAGCGCCGTCGACTCCTCGATGTCGGAGAACACGATCGCCACCTTGCCGTTGGGCGCCAGCCGCGCCAGATCCGGTCGCTCCACCTCGGCCCAGTCCGCGAGGTCTTCGATCGAGGACCTGACGGCCGCGCCAAACCCGTCCTTGCGCAGGATGTTGGCGGTCTGCCAGACCTGTTTGACGGCTTCCCGACCGCCCGACAGCAGGGTGTTCCTGGCGTCGAGGCGGTGGCGCAGCTGCTCGAGTTCGTGCTGCTGGTGCCGGTAGCGCAGGCCGAGCACGACCAGCGTCACCGCCTCCACCGCGGCGAGTCCGGCAAGCACATAAGCCGCAATCTGCGCTCCGATCACCCGTCAAGTATTGGATGCTGATCCCGTGATGCGTGAGGCGCCCTACTACGAGAGCCGCTACATCCGTGCCAACCACCCCGAGCGGCCGCTCGCGCTGTGGCTCCGCGAGACCCTGCTGCTGCCAACGGCAGGTGACGCGGTGGCCGATGTGTGGGTGATGATCTTCGACCCCGAGGGGCACGGCAATCGGGCGCTCAAGCAGTCGTACCCAATTGACGCTGCCGACTACGAGTACGACAACTGGACCGCCCGCATCGGCGCGACATCCATCGACGATCGCTCCGCGGAGGGAACGGTGACGGGCGGAAACCGTTCGGCGCGATGGGATCTGCGGATCGACCCTGGCTCCGAAGACGCGGTCAAGCTCCTTACCGAGCGGGCCTACAAGGCGCGCGTTCCGACGGCGAAGACGACAGTGCGCCATCCGCTCGCGCAGTTCGACGGGGTCGTGGAACTCGACGATGTCACGCTGGTCCTCGACGGCTGGACCGGCAGCGTCAACCACAATTGGGGCACCCGACATACGCCGGCCTACGCGTTCGGTCAGGTGTGCGGCTTCGACGACGCGCCCGATTCGAGCCTGGAGATCGTGACGGCACGCGCCGCGATCGGGCCGCTATTGACGCCCGCGGCAACGCTGTTCGTGTTCCGGCACGCGGGCCAGGAGTTCGCGGTGCGCACGATCCTCGGCAGCCTGCAGACCCACGGCCGATATCGGCCGTTCTCGTGGGCGTTCGGCGGGCGAGTCGGCGATCAGATGATCGAGGGCGAGATCATCACCGAGCCAGCCGACGTCGTCGGCCTGACCTACACCGACACCGATGGCGGTGCGAAGTTCTGCTACAACTCGGCAGTTGCAAACTGCCGAGTTCAGGTCGCGGGCAAGGCTTTTGAACGTCGGGAGCTGTTGGCCCCCCGCCGGGCGATGTTCGAGATCCTCACCGACGAGCGCCACGCCGAGGTGCCGCTCTTGGCTTAGGTGAATGCGTTGGTTACCGTCGCCATGTCGAAGTAGTCCCGCCACTTGGCGATCTTGCCGTCGACGATCTCGAAGACGCCCATCACCGGCAGCGGTATCGCACCGCCGTCCTTACGGCGCATCGTGTCGGTTCGCTCGTTCATCACCACGTTGCCGTCAGTGATCTGCCGGTGAATCTGGAAGTCGATCCCGTCGAATGCGGCGGTGAAGCCTGCGATGAACTGCTTGATGGCCTCGCGTCCCTGCACGGGGTCCATCGGGATGTTGTGGTAGACGGCGTCTTCGGTGAAATACTCGGCGAGCTCGTCCGGATCGGGCGAGGCCCACTTCTCGGCGAATTCGGTGACCACGCGGCCGGGGGAGAGTGTCATGCGTCGATAGAACCCAGCGGCGCGACGTAAATCAACCCCGCTGTCCCTCACAGGGCGCATATGTTCAATTGCCCGGCTCTAGGCGACAAAGTCGGTGGGCGCGACTTTGTCGCCCAGAGCTGGGCACTTCGGATATCCACTCCTCAGACACCGGTTGTCGACCCCGGCCGCACGATCATCAGGACGGTGACGACAACCCAGAGCAGGTTGAAGATGCCCGTCGTCATGGCCAGCCGAGCGGCCGTCTTACCTGCCAAGGCCGCGCGCTGGTCCGGCAGGATGCTCACGATGAGCAGGATGGCGGCGACCGCTGTCAGCGCGATCGACACCAACACCCACGCCTGAGTCAGCACCCCCATCGAAGCGGCCGTTGCAATGCCCAGCAGTGGAACGGCAACGCCCACCACGGCGTACGTCTGGCAGACGCGGTAGAGCACGCCCGCGACTGCACCATCTTCGCGGGCGTAGCGGGGGAACATGCTGGCAGCGACCGCGACTGGGCCAACCGCGAGGATCGCCACGATGACATGGGCGCTGAGCAGTATCGCAGACATCAACGCCGAGGCTAGGGGAGTGAAAGCAGTCCGAACCTCTCGGTTTTGGCCAAGATGCGAACGGATCTGGCCAGCAGGGCCTTACCAGCCTTCGGTCAGTACCCGATCAAGTGTGTCGACATAGAAATCCGCGCCCTCGACGTCAATGCACAACGGCGGCTTGGTCTTCAGGATGTTGCCGTGGTCACCCGTTGGCTGGATGATCACCCCGAGTTCGAGCATCCGATCGCAGATTGCCGACGTTTCTTCCACCGCCGGTTCCAGCGTCGACGGGTCGCGGACCATCTCGACACCCAGGTACAGCCCGACGCCATGAACCGTCCCGATGATCGGGTGCTTTTCCTGCAGCGCTTGCAGTCTCGACTTCAGATGCGCGCCCACCTGCCTGGCGTTCTCCTGCAGCCCTTCGTCGCGCAGCACATCGAGCACCGTCATCCCGATCGCACACGACAGCGGACTGCCGCCAGTCGACGAGAAGAAGTACCCCTGCGACCGGAATCCATCGGCGACCGCACGACTGGTGATCACCGCGCCGAGCGGATAGCCGTTGCCAACCGACTTCGCAATCGACACGATGTCCGGCACGGCGTCCTGTTGCAGGAAACCCCAGAACCATTCGCCGAGACGGCCATACCCGACCTGCACTTCATCAGAGATGGCCAATCCGCCCGCTGCCCGCACCGCCGCATAGACCTGCCGCAGGTAACCGTCGGGCAGCGCCATGCCGCCTGCGTTGCCGTACACGCTTTCGCAGATGAACCCCGCCGGCGGGCGACCCTCGGCCACCAAACGCTGGACGACCTCGACTGCCTCGCCCGCGTATCGACCGGCCTCGGCGCCCCGGTACTTACCGCGAAAGCTGTTCGGCGACTCGACCGTGTGCACCCAATCCGGCCGGGTGGCAAGCGCATTGGGGTTGTCTGCCATCGATGTCGAGACCGCGTCCGTGCCGTACGTCCAGCCGTGATACGCCTCGCGAACGGCGACTATGTCGCGTCTGCCCGTCGCCGCTGTCGCCAGCCGAATCGCCAGATCGCTTGCCTCCGAACCGGAGTTGACCAGAAAGACCGTGTCGAGCGGCTCCGGTAGCAGCCCGGCGAGGCGTTCGCTGAACTCGACCACGCTCGAGTAGTTGAACCGCGAGTTCGTGTTCAGCTTGCGCAACTGCGTGGCCGCGGTGTCGGCTATCCGCGGATGCGCATGGCCCAGCACGGTCACGTTGTTGACCATGTCGAGGTAGGTACGGCCGGCCGTCGACATCAGGTAATGCCGTCGGCCACGTTCGATCTGCGGCGGCCTGCGGTAGTAAAACTCTTGCACTGGAGCGAAACTCGCGTCGCGACGCGACAACAGATCACCGGTCTCCGCAACTTCAACAGCGGGCAGGCCGAGTAGCGGCCGCGGGTCACGGGTCAGCCCCAGCCAACCGGGCGCCATCTCCGGCCGGACAAAAGCCGGCGCCTGCGGCGCGCCGACCGGTCGCACGCCGACCTCGATCCACGCGCCCGCGGGTGCTTCGCCCAGCGGATCGCCAGCGCGCACGCGCCCCGTGACCGGTTCGAACCCGGCCAATGTCAACTCGTATTCGGATCCGCGGAGCACCGATCCCTCGACCTCGCCGTCCCACGGGGCGACGAGCGGGGTCACCGAGGCCGCCCACATGCCGATGCCCGTCGCGACGGTCTCCGGACTCTGTTGGCTGAGCCTGCGAGTGCGACTGAGCCGCGCCTGGCCGTACTGGGTGACGACCAGCTGGGCGCCGTTCTGCACTGCGGCCGAGGCTAATTCGTCTTCGACGTCGGCCTGCAACGAACCGTCGTCTTCGAAAGCGAAGTCGTAGACATCGGACGTGGTTGACAAGTCCAGCGTCACCACCGTTGCGGGATCTACGTCGACGAGGGCGCCGCTCACAGGGGCCGATGTTTCGGCGAACCCGAGGTCGGCCTTGATCGCCTCGGTCATCACATCGATCGGAACCGACGTCGCCTGGTCGAACATGCGCCACTCGCCGCCAGATTGATCGGCGAGATACTGGTTGTCAGGATCCAGGGTCGCCTGTTGTGCGCCGCTGACGATGAGCACCGCGGTCCGCAATACGAGCAGGGGCCACAACACCTCCACCTCAGCGGCCGTCAACGGTCGGATGGAATGAAATGCGCGCACGGCAGGAAGGATCGAAATCGGTTCGCAGCCAGGATGGCCCAGTACCGACGACGCCGCGATCGCGAGTTCGCAGACCGCCCAGCTGTCCGTCAGGTCGCCGAAGTCGATCACGCCGTCGGGCTGTCGCGACGGCGAGACCACGATGTTGGCATCGGTCAGATCCAGATGTACGGCCTGCCGCGGCAATGCATCGGCCAGCGGCGCGATCCGCGCCCACGCTTCGGTCACCGCAGCGTCCAGCCGCGCGCGGTGCAATGGGTCGGCGACATACGAAATCAGCTCCGCGACAACGGCGGTGCTGTAGCGCAGGTCCCATTGCAGTACGCGGTCGAGGCCGGCGTGTGTGAAGCCCTCGAGTGCCCGGCTGACACGTGCAGCCACCTCGCCGAGCCCCGCTACTGCGTTCGGCGAGAGGTATCCCGACTTCAGCAGCGTCCCGCCCGGCAGGTAGCGCAGCAGCCGCACGTATGCGTTGCCCTCCACCAATCCCTCGATGGCCGTACACGTTTGACCGGAGACGTTACGCAGCGGTACCGCCATCCGCAGCGTCGTCTCGGCCGCGGCGATCCGCTCCGCCGCCAGATCCTGCGCCTCGATTTCAATCGCATTGAACACCGGATTGGCGATCTTCAGCACCCCGACGATCTCACCGTCAGCATCGGTTACGGTGAAGTTCTTGTCCTGGTTGCTGCCAAGCGATGTCGCGCGAGCCCGCAAACCGTAGTGCGTGGCGAGGATCTCCTCGGCCTGCTCCTCGCTGACCTGAGGTGCCGGAAGTTCCGGTGCCTCAAGGAAATTGAACCCGACGGTCACCGGCTGACAAATTGGACGACGGCTTCGGAGAACGCATCGTTGTCGTCGCCTGCCGCGGTGTGTCCGGCATCGGAGAGTTCGACGAACTCGGCGTGCGGCACCTTCTCCAGAAAGTCTTTCACGCCCTCGGTGCTGACCACATCGGACAGCTTGCCACGAATCAGCAGGATCGGGATGGTCAGGTCGATGACCGCCTGCTCGAGCTTCTGCATTCGGACGAACCTGTCGTCATCGGGTGCGGTCAGGAACGCCGGATCCCAGTGCCAGTACCACCGACCGTCGCGCAACCGCAGGTTCTTCTTCAGGCCCTCGGGACTGCGTGGCTTGGTCCGATACGGCAGGTAGGACGCCACCGCATCCGCGGCGTCTTCGAGCGTCTCGAATCCGTCCATACCGCTCGCCATGAAGTCGCGGATCCGGGCGCTGCCGTTCTTGTCGTAGCGCGGTACCACGTCGACGAGCACCAGCTTCTTGACCGTGTTCGGTCCGGCCGTGTCGGCCACCAACATCCCGGTCATCCCGCCCATGCTGGCCCCGATCAGTACCACCGGCCGCCCGATCTGCTCCAGCACGGCCAGCGTGTCGGCGCACAGCGCGTCCACGGTGTAGTTCCCGTCAGGGGAGCGGTCGCTGTCGCCATGGCCTCTGCTGTCCAATGCCACGACGTGGAAGCCCTCGTCGGCCAGGATCTGGCCGGTGTTCTTCCAGGAAAACCGGTTCTGACCGCCGCCATGAAGCATCAACACGGACGGCCCCGACTGCGCCGAGGGGTTCCATTCGTCCGCGACCAGCACCAAGTCCTCAGAGCCGCGGAACTTGACGGTCTGCGGTTCGCTTCGTGTCGTGGTCATGGACGTCCTCTCGGCTGGCCCCGAGCCCTGACGTTACCCAGCCGATAATTTGCGTCAATCTTCGGCCCGGCCGGTACCAGGCGTCCCTAGACTTTGCGATCGTGCAGCCTGATTCCGCCAACGAAGACGACCGCGGCTGCATCATCGACGCGGCCTACAGCTGCCTGTCGGAACCGCACACCGGCCCGATCCCGGTCGCCGCGATTCTGCAGCGCGCGGGGGTCTCCACCCGGGCGTTTTACCGGCACTTCCAATCCAAGGACGAGTTGTTCCTCGCGTTGCTGCGACAGGAGAGCGACACGCTCGCCGAACGCCTCGACCGCATCGTCGACGAAACCGGCGACCCGGTCGGCCAGCTGAAGGCGTGGATCAACGGGATGTTCGGCTGGATGCACGACGAAGAGATGCGGATGCATCTCATGGTGATCGACTCCGACGAGGTGCGGGCCGCCAAGGGCTATCGCGAGACGCGTGAGCGTGCACACGCCGACCGGGAACGCTCCCTGGTCGAGATCCTGCGACGCGGCCGGGCCGACGGCTCCTTCCCGCGGGCCGACCCCGAACACGACGCGGTCGCCATCAGCGCGGTCATCAGCCGCGAGATGGCCAACCAGTCGCCGGGCGACGAAGCGCGGCTGCAACGGTCCCTGGACTGGGTCCTGGAGTTCGCGCTGCGTGCGCTTGGCGCCGAGCGGACCGCCGGTCGGCGATGAATCTGCGGCGTCTCGACAGTCGATAAGGGAAAGCCGTCTAGCCGAAGGAACCCGCCATGCCGTCGATCACCCCCTCCCTGTGGTTCGACAACAACCTCGAGGAAGCTGCAGCGTTCTACACATCGATCTTTCCGAACTCGACGATCGAGTTGCTCAACCGGAACACGGCCTCCGCAACGCCCGACGACGTCGTGTACGGGATCTTCGTCCTCGACGGTCAGCGGTTCCTTGCGATCAACGGGGGTCCGCAGTTCGTCTTCACCGAGGCGGTCTCGTTCATGATCCACTGCAAGGATCAGGACGAGGTCGACTACTACTGGGATCGGCTGCTCGACGGCGGCGAGGAGTCGCAATGTGGCTGGCTCAAGGACCGGTTCGGACTGAGTTGGCAGGTGGTGCCAGATCGGCTCCTCGAACTGCAGCAGGACCCCGATCCCGCGCGCGCCGGGGCGGCGATGAAGGCCATGATGGGGATGCGCAAGATCGTCATCGCGGAACTGGAGGACGCGGTGAGTTCGTCAGGCGCCTGAAGCAAGTTATGCATTCCATGCCGGGATGGAACGCACTTCTGAAAGGATGGCGGCTACCAGGCCCTGTATATGTGCTGTAACTGGCCGTGGGTAGGCGGGCGTGGTGTTCCTTGCTGTGGGGTTCGTGTTGCTGGTCCCGAAATCGGTGATGTACGGTTCTGCGGCGTCCTCCCGTGCAACACTCACACCTTGCGCGCACGGGTTGTTCGATGGAGGGATCGTCAGCCGATGGCGGTGAGGAGAACGCGAGGGAGGGCCCGGTAATGGTCACTTCCAATCTCATTGCCAAACCGGTACGTGGTTTCGGCGGCTTCTACTCAATGGCGCTCGACACGTTCGTGGCGATGTTCCGGCCGCCGTTCGCATGGCGCGAATTCATCTCGCAGTCTTGGTTTGTCGCGCGGGTGTCGATCGTGCCGACGCTGATGCTCACGATTCCGTACACCGTGTTGCTGACGTTCACGTTCAACATCCTGCTGACCGAGTTCGGCGCCGCCGACTTCTCCGGCACCGGCGCGGCGCTCGGCACAGTGCGACAGATCGGCCCGATCGTGACCGTGTTGGTGGTGGCAGGCGCCGGGGCCACCGCAATGTGCGCCGATCTCGGCGCACGAACGATCCGAGAAGAACTTGACGCCCTTCGAGTGATGGGCGTCAATCCTATTCAGGCCCTTGTTGTTCCGCGGGTTCTCGCCGCGACACTCGTGTCGCTGGCGCTGGCGGCGACGGTGATCCTCGTCGGCCTCGCGGGCGCGTACTTGTTCTGCGTCTACATCCAGCACGTCTCGCCCGGTGCGTTCGCGGCGGGCCTGACACTGATCATCGGTGCTGCCGACGTCACGATTGCACTGCTGAAGGCCGCGCTGTTCGGTCTTTCCGCCGGCATGATCGCCTGCTACAAGGGCATTTCCGTCGGTGGCGGCCCCGCGGGTGTCGGCAACGCGGTCAACGAAACCGTGGTGTTCACCTTCATGGCGTTATTCGCGATCAATGTGGTCGCAACCGCCGTCGCCGTGAAGGTGACGATGTGACAGTTTCCCGCCCGCATTCTCAGTTTCCCTGGCTGAAGGCCAGGTTCGCCGCTGTGGCCGAGCCGTGGAACCGGGTCGGCAGGCAGACGAAGTTCTACGGCAATACGCTGCGCTCGATCCACATCGCCGTCACGTCCTACCGGGTCGAATTGATTCGGCAGATCGCCGCGATGGGCCTTGGCGCGGGCGCGCTGATCATCATCGGCGGAACCGTCGCGATCGTCGGCTTTTTGACCGTCACGACCGGCGCGCTGGTGGCGGTGCAGGGCTACACCGACTTCTCCGAGATCGGCGTCGAAGCACTGACAGGGTTCGCGTCGGCGTTCTTCAACGTCCGACTGATCGCACCGGCGACCACCGCCGTCGCGCTGTCGGCGACCATCGGTGCCGGCGCCACGGCGCAACTCGGTGCCATGCGCATCAACGAGGAAATCGACGCACTCGAGGTGATGGGCATTCGCTCGGTCGCCTATTTGGCTTCCACGCGTGTGCTTGCCGGCCTGCTGGTCGTCATCCCGCTGTATTGCGTTGGCGTGATTGCGGCGTTCTGGGCGGCGAAGTTCGGCACCACCGTCATCTACGGTCAGTCGAGCGGCGTCTACGACCACTATTTCCGAACGTTTTTGAATCCCACCGACCTGATGTGGTCGTTCATTCAGTGCGTCGTGCTGGCGATCGTCATCATGCTCGTGCACACGTACTACGGCTACACCGCAAGCGGTGGCCCTGCAGGCGTCGGTGAGGCGGTCGGGCGTGCCGTGCGCACCTCGCTGATCGTCGCCGCATTTGTTCTCGTGATGATGTCACTGGCCGTCTACGGCCAGTCCGGAAACTTCAACCTGGCCGGGTAGCACATGGACAGCGACGAACACGGCCTCCACCCAGGGTGGTACACGCTCATCCTGGTGGTGGTCTTCGCCGTCCTGATCTGGTTGAGCTACGCGCTGTTTGCAGGAACCCTCAAGAAAGAGGTTCCGGTCACGCTTACCTCCGACCGGGCGGGCTTGGTGATGGAGACCAACGCCAAGGTCAAGATGCGAGGCGTTCAGGTGGGCCGGGTCGCGGCCATCAACGGCGGCAAGGAGCCTGTCTCGTTGAAGCTGCAGATCGACCCGGACCAGATCAAGTACATACCCGCGAACGTTGAGGCGCAGATCCGCGCGACCACGGTGTTCGGGGCGAAGTTCGTCGACCTGGTGTATCCGGAGGACCCCAGCCCGCAGCGGCTGGCCGAAAATCAGGTGTTGAAGTCGCGCAACGTCAGCACCGAGGTCAACACGGTGTTCCAGAACGTGGTGTCCGTGCTGAACCAGATCGACACCGCCAAGCTCAACGCGACGTTGTCCGCTCTCGCCGAAGGTGTTCGCGGACAAGGGCAGCGGATCGGCGAGGCCACCACCGACGCGAATCAGGTGCTGCTGCAGCTCAATCCGCGCAATGAGACGATCCGCGAAGACTGGCAAGCCCTCAAGGGCTTCAACGACGCGTACAGCGGTGCGGCGCAAGACATTTTGACCGTCTTGAACGCGGCGAGCACCACCAGTCAAACCATCACCAGCCACACCAAGCAGCTGGATGCGTTGCTGCTGGCGACGATTGGGCTGTCCAACAGCGGGATCAGCCTGCTGGCGCCGAATCAGGCCAACCTGATCAAGGCCATCAATGTGCTCGAGCCGACAACCAACCTGTTGTACAAGTACAACCCGGAGTACACCTGCCTGCTGATGGGCGCCAAAACCATCCTGGACACCGGCGGTTATCAGTCGGCTGGCGGCAACGGCCGAACGCTCGTGCTCGACACGTCCCTGGCGCTCGGCGACGACCCGTACCACTATCCGGACAACCTGCCGGTCATCGGCGCCAAGGGCGGCCCTGGCGGCAAGCCGGGCTGCGGTTCGCTGCCCGACGTCGCAAAGAACTGGCCGGTGCGCAATCTCGTCACCAACACCGGATTCGGCACCGGTATCGACTGGCGGCCCAACCCCGGAATCGGCTTCCCGGCATGGGCGAACTACCTGCCGGTCACTCGCGCGGTGCCCGAACCGCCGAGTATCCGCAATCTGTTCGGCGGCCCTGCGCCGGGACCCATCCCGTATCCGGGTGCCCCGGCCTACGGTTCCGATCTGTACGCGCCAGACGGCACCCCGCTGTGGCCGGGGCTTCCGCCGGCGCCACCACCGATGGCGCCGCGGGATCCGGGTGCGACGCCAGGTTCGGAACCGTTCGTTGTGCAGGAGCCCGCGCATATGCAACCGACGCCGTTGCCGCCCGTTCCCCTTCCGGAATTCGCGGCCCCGTCGCCCTAACCGTCCCGTCCCAACGTCACGAAAGGCAACCCAGTCATGAGAGAGAACCTGCGAGCCACGGTGGTGCGCCTCGCTGTCTTTCTGACTGTGTGTCTGCTGGGCGTGTTCGGGCTGTACGCGGTGTTCGGGCAGTTGCGCTTCGGCGAAAAGGCCAACACCTATCGGGCGGCTTTCACCAGCGTGACCGGCCTGGAGACCAACGACTTCGTCCGCATCGCGGGTGTAGAGGTCGGCCAGGTGAAAAAGGTTGCCATCCAACCTGATACGACCGCATTGGTGGAGTTCACTGCCGACGATTCGGTGGTGCTGACCGAGGGCAGTAGAGCGGTCATCCGATACGACGACCTGATCGGCGGTCGGTACCTGGCACTGGAAGAAGGTGTCGGCGGCACCAAGAAGCTCAACCCCGGGGACACCATTCCGCTGGCCCGCACGTCACCGGCGCTCGATCTGGATGCACTGATCGGCGGGTTTCGGCCACTGTTCCGGGCGCTGGACCCGGACCAGGTGAATGCGTTGTCCGGCCAGCTGATTGCGGCGCTGCAGGGTCAGGGCGGCACGATCAACTCTTTCCTGTCGCAGACCGCTGCGCTGACGAGCACACTGGCCGACCGCGACCAGTTGATAGGGCAGGTCATCGTCAACCTCAACACCGTGCTCGGCTCGCTCGGCGACCAAAGCGACCAGTTCGCAAAGGCAGTCGACGCGCTCTCCGGACTGGTCGAGGGTCTCGCGTCACGCAAACAGGACATCAGCAACGGTCTGGCCTACAGCAACGCCGCGGCTGCGAGCATCACCGATCTGTTGTCACAGGCGCGTCCGCCGTTCGCCAAGACGATCCACGAAACCGATCGCGCCGCGGGGATCGTCGTCGCCGACCACGATTACTTCGACAACCTGCTCAACACCCTGCCGGACGCCTACCAAGCGCTTGCACGGCAAGGCATTTACGGTGACTTCTTCAGCTTCTACCTGTGCGACATCGTGCTCAAGCTCAACGGCAAGGGGGGCCAGCCGGTGTACGTCAAGGTCGCGGGCCAGAGCACCGGGAGGTGCGCGCCGCGATGAAGCCCTTCTCCGAACGCAACCAGCTCGTCATCGGTGCCATTGGCATCGGTGTCACCATCGCCATCATCTTGGGTGCGATCAACTACGACAAGCTGCCGTTCATCAACCAGACCAAGGAGTATTCGGCCTACTTCGCCGAGGCCGGCGGGCTGATGAACGATGCGGCCGTTCAGGTTTCGGGTTTCCAGGTGGGCAAAGTGGAGTCCATCGAGCTCGACGGGCCACGGGTGCTTATCAAATTCACCGTCGACAAGACCATCCGGCTCGGTGATCGCACCGAGGCGTCGATCAAGACGAAGGGTCTGCTCGGCACGAAGATCCTGGAAGTCACGTCGCGCGGCGACGGTCGACAAGACGGCACGATTCCCCTCGACCGCACCACGTCGCCGTATCAATTGCCCGACGCGCTCGGCGAATTGGCAACCACGATCAGCGGTTTGAACACCAATCAGCTGTCGGACTCGCTGCGAGTCCTTTCGGAGACGTTCGCCGGCACCCCGCCCGAACTGAAGATCGCGATCGAGGGCGTGTCACGGTTCTCGCAAACGCTCAACGAGCGCGACGCCCAGTTGCGTGGGCTGCTGACCAACGCCGACAAGGCCACGACAGTGCTGGCCGAGCGCAGCAACCAGGTGGTCAGCCTGATCGGCAATACCAACGCGCTGCTCGCCGAGCTCCAAAGTCAAAGCGCCGCAGTGGATCAAATCGCTGGAAACATCTCGGCGCTGTCGCAGCAGCTGCAGGGCTTCATCGGCGAGAACAAGGCCACCATGAGACCCGCGCTCGACAAACTCAACGGCGTTCTGACGATCTTGGACAACCGTAAGGAACGGCTGCAGAGATCGCTTCACCTGCTCACCGAATACTCGATGTCGCTTGGCGAATCGGTGGCCTCCGGACCATTCTTCAAGACCTACGTCGCCAACCTGCTGCCGGGCCAGTTCCTGCAGCCGTTCATCGATGCCGCGTTCTCCGATCTGGGCCTGGATCCCAACGTGAAGCTTCCGTCGGAACTGTCCGACCCACAGGTCGGCCAGCCGGGGACGCCTGCGCTGCCGGTGCCTTTCCCGCGCACAGGACAGGGCGGGGAGCCGCGTCTGACCATTCCCGATGCGATCACCGGCAACCCCGGCGATCAGGGCTGCGGTCCGCCCGGATTGCCGTTGCCAGGACCGACGGGGTGCTACCCGTACCGTGAGCCGCCGCCCGCGCCGCCGCCAGGCGGCCCGCCGCCGGGGCCGCCCGCGCTGCCGCCGCCCGGGCTGGATTCCACGGCCCTTCCGACGCCAAGCCCGGTCATGGTGCCTGCGCCCGGGGAGGCTGGACAATGAGCCACGTTCGCAGGAGCTGGGTCGCCGTCGGCCTCGTGGTGCTGTTGATCGCGGGCGTGGTCGTGCTGTTCAGAACCAGTGACACCATCAACCGCACGAATGCCGTTGCGTACTTTGAGAACAGCAACGGCATCTATGTCGGCGACGACGTGCGCATCCTGGGCGTGAACGTCGGCAAGATCACCGAGATCCAGCCGCAGCCCGAGCGGGTGAAGATCTCGTTCTACTACGACAGCAAGTACAAGGTGCCCGCCGATGCGAAGGCCGCCATCCTGTCGCCGACGTTGGTGACTGCGCGAGCCATTCAGCTCACCCCCGTCTACACCACCGGCCCGGTGATGAAGGACAACGCGGTCATCCCGCGGGAGCGCACCGCGGTTCCGGTCGAATGGGATCAGGTGCGAGCACAGTTGGAGAAACTGGCCACCTCATTACAGCCGACCGAGCCGGGCGGTGTCGCCCCGCTGGGATCGTTCATCAACACCACCGCCGACAACCTGCGCGGCCAGGGTGCCAACATCCGCGACACCGTCATCAAACTCTCACAAGCGTTTTCGGCGCTCGGAGATCACAGCACCGACATCTTCTCGACGATCAAGAACCTGGCGATTCTGGTGTCGGCACTTCAGGACAGCACCAACCTGATGCGTCAGCTCAACCAGAACCTCGCATCGGTGACCGGCCTGCTCGCTGACGACCCGAACGAAGTCGCCAACGCGGTGAAGGATCTCAACGCCGTCGTGCCGCAGGTTCAGCAGTTCGTCGCCGACAACCGCGAAGCCCTTGGTACCACGTCGGACAAGTTGGCCGGGGTGACTCAGGCGTTGAACGACAGCCTTTCCGACCTCAAGCAGTTCCTGCACGTGGCGCCCAACACGTTGCAGAACTACGTGAACATCTGGCAACCCGCCCAGGGCGCGGTGAGCAGCGTGCCGATGATCAACAACTTCGCCAATCCGATCTCCTTCCTGTGCGGCGCGATTCAGGCAGCCTCACGGCTCGGCGCCGAGCAGTCGGCGAAGCTGTGCGTGCAGTACCTGGCGCCGATCATGAAGAATCGGCAATACAACTTCCTGCCCCTCGCGTCGAACGTGTTCGTCGGTGCCACGACGCGGCCGAATGAGTTGACCTACAGCGAGGACTGGATGCGCCCGGATTACATTCCGCCGCAACCGTCGCCGGGTCCGGCGCCGCAGCCCAGCGAAGGTGCGCCACCGCCGCCTCCTGGCCCCCCGCTCCCTGCGGAGGCCCCAGTCACGCCGAACCCCGCTGATGGACTGCAGGGCCTGATGGTGCCGCCGGGAGCCGGATCATGATGCGCACCAAGGGGATACGCGTCGCGATCGGCACGCTGGTGCTCGCCGTCGCATTGGCTGGCTGCAGCGACTGGCGCGGGCTGAACTCGGTTCCGTTGCCCGGCGTGGAGGGTGTGGGCCCAGGTGCGTACACCGTCCAGGCTCAGATGCCCGATGTGGACAACATCGAGCAGAACTCGCGTGTGCGCGTCGGCGACGTGAACGTCGGCACGGTCACCAAGATCGAGCGGCAGGGCTGGCATGCGCTGGTCACCATGCAGCTCAACCGCGATGTCGAGCTGCCGGCCAATGCGACGGCCACGCTTGGCCAGACCAGCCTGTTGGGGTCGCTGCACATCGAGCTGGCGCCGCCGAAAGATGCGCCACCGCAAGGAAAGCTGCATGAGGGCTCGCTGATCCCGCTTGCCTCGTCTGGAAAGTATCCGAGCACCGAACAGACCTTGTCCGCGATTGCGTTGCTGCTCAATGGCGGTGGTATCGGCAACATTCAAGACATCACCGAGGCGTTGAGCGTCGCCTTCACGGGGCGTGAGGACGACCTGCGTAGCCTGATCGAGCAGCTCGACAAGGCCATCGGCTACCTCGACGACCAAAAGCACGACATCATCGCGGCCAGTGAGAGTCTGAACAACCTGGTCGGTCAGTTCGCGGCGCAGAAACCCGTGGTGGACAAGGCATTGAAGACCATCCCCGACGCGCTTGCGGTGCTCAAGGATCAGCGCAACAACCTCTCGGATGCGCTCGCACAACTAGGCAAGTTCAGCGCGCTGGCCGCCGACTCGGTCAACCAGACCAAGGACGCGCTCGTCCAAGAGCTCAAAGACCTTGGCCCGGTGGCGCAATCACTGGCTGACGCAGGCCCGGCGCTGACCCGCGCGCTGAGCTTCCTGCCCACCTTCCCGTTCCCCAAGGAGACGCTGACCAACTGGATGCGCGGCGACTACGCGAACCTGACGTTGATCCTCGACTTGACGCTGAGCCGAATCGATCAGGGCATCTTCACCGGATCCCGGTGGGAATGCGATCTGACCTGGCTCGAGCTGCAGTGGGGCCGCACCATCGGCCAGTTCCCGAGCCCATGCAACGCGGGCGGGCCTGGCACCGCCGGCAACCCGCTTGTCGCTCCGTATCGCTTCGATCAGGGGCCCTGACATGATTCTGACGAGGCGCATCCTGATCCAGATGGCCGTCTTCGCCTTGATCGCGACGACGGCCCTCGCGGTCATGCTGTTCGGCTACATGCGGGTTCAGGACATGGCCGGCATCGGGCAGTACACCGTGAAGCTGAACCTGCCGGAGACTGGCGGCCTGTATCCGCGAAGCAACGTCACCTACCGCGGCGCGCAGGTCGGCATCGTGGACAGCGTCAACCTGACCGATACCGGTGTGCAGGCGGTCCTTTCGCTGGACTCCAACGTCAAGATCCCCGCCGACCTCAAAGCCGAAGTGCACAGTGTGTCGTCGGTGGGTGAGCAGTTCGTCCAACTGGTCCCACAAAGCGGCAGCGGGCCGTCGTTGAAGGACGGCGACGTGATCGCCGCGAACCGCACGACGGTGCCGACGGACATCAACAAGGTCTTGGCGGACACCACCCGTGGGCTGCAGGCGATTCCGCAGGAGAACCTGAAGACGGTCGTCGACGAGGCGTATGTGGCGGTTGGCGGGCTCGGTCCCGAGCTGCGCCGGTTGGTCAGCGGCAGCACCACGCTGGCCATCGACGCGCGCAAGAATCTCGACCCCCTGACGACATTGATCGATCAGTCCAAGCCGGTGTTGGACTCGCAGACGGACACCGCGCCCTCGATTCAGGCCTGGGCATCGAACCTGGCCAGCATCACCGGTCAGCTGCAGAGTCAGGACCAAGCCGTCGCGGGGATTCTGGAGAACGGGCCTGGCGCGGCTGACGAGGTGCGGGCGCTGTTCGATCGGCTGCAGCCGACATTGCCGATCGTGTTGGCCAACCTGGTCAGTCTCGGGGACGTAGCCGTCACGTATCAGCCCAGCCTCGAGCAGCTGCTGGTATTGCTGCCGCAGGGCACCGCGGTCACCCAGGCCGTCGGCGTGCACAAGCGCAACACCAAACAGGACTACATGGGCGACGCCCTGACCTTCAACCTCAACCTGATGATCCCCGCGTTCCCGGCGCCCATCCCGCTGCCGCCGCAGCAGATTCCGCCGCCGTGCACCACCGGCTTCCTGCCGGCCCAGCAGCAGCGGGTGCCCACCTTCCAGGACTACCCCGACAGGCCGGCGGGTGACGTGTATTGCCGGGTTCCTCAGGACGCGCCGTTCAATGTGCGCGGGGCGAGGAACCTGCCCTGCATCACCGTGCCCGGCAAACGGGCGCCGACCTGGCAGATGTGCGAAAGCAATGAGCATTACGTGCCGCTCAACGACGGCTACAACTGGAAGGGCGACCCCAACGCGACGTTGTCCGGTCAGGCCGTTCCGCAGTTGCCGCCGGGTTCACCACCTGCGCAAGCAGCTCCGCCGCCGGGTCCGGCGCCACCGCCAATAGCGGCCGCCGAATACGACCCAGCCAACGGCACGTACGTTGGACCGGACGGACGTGTGTACACACAGTCCAACCTGGCTAACGGTGCCAAAGAGGAGCAAACATGGCAGACGATGCTGCTGCCCCCGAAGGGGAACTGACCGAGTCGACAGCCGCCGAGCCGGAATCGGGCGGTAGCGAACTTTCGGACGCGGCGAAGACGGACGAGGCCACCGACGACGCTACGGAAGTTGCCGACGAAGCTTCGGAGGAGGAAACCGCACCGGCCAAGCCGCGGATGTCGCACGTGCGGCTGGCGATGATCGCCGGTCTGGTTCTGGTGGTCGCACTGGCGGGCTTGACGGGTTGGCTGGGCTTCCGCGCGTATCAGTCGCATCAGGCCGATGAGCAACAGAAGCTGTTCCTGTCCGTCGGCAGGCAGGGTGCGTTGAACCTGACGTCGATCGACTGGCAGCACGCGGACGCGGATGTGCAGCGCATCCTCGACTCTGCGACCGGCACCTTCTACGACGACTTCCAGAAGCGCGCTCAGCCGTTCATGGAGGTCGTCAAGCAGGCGCAATCCAAGTCGGAGGGCACCATCGCCGAGGCAGGGCTCGAGCCGCAATCCATCACCGCCAACGGTGCTCAGGTCTTGGTTGCGGTGACGGTCAAAACCTCCAATGCCGGTGCGCCCGACCAAGCGCCGCGCGCGTGGCGAATGCGCCTCACGGTGCAGAAGGTCGGGGATGAGGCCAAGGTCTCCAACGTGGAGTTCGTGCCATGAGTAACCACAGCCAAGACCAGACCACAGAAGAAGAGACCACTGTGCCTTCCGACACGGATACCGAGCAGGTCGAAGATGCGGTCGCCGAGGCGGACGCGGCCGACGACGCCGAAAATGTCGATGAGTCAACGGAACCCGCTGAACCGGACAAGCCCAAGCGGAAGATCCAATGGGCGCGGGTATTCGCCTTCGGGGTACTGCCCGCGATAGCGCTGCTGCTTGCGCTGGGCGCCGGATACCTGAAGTGGATGGACAATTCGGTGCGCAACGACGAGTCGGCGCGCGATGAGTCGCTGAAAGCCGCCAAGGACAGCACCGTCGCGTTGCTGTCCTACAAGCCCGACACCGTGGAGCAGCAACTCCACGCCGCGCGCGACTTGTTGACCGGAGACTTCCGCGACTCGTACACCTCGCTGACCAACGACGTCGTGATCCCGGGCGCCAAGCAGAAGCAGATCTCCGCGGTGGCAACGGTTCCCGCGGCGGCATCGGTGTCGGCCAATCCGCGCCACGCCGTGGTGTTGGTGTTCGTCAACCAGACGGTGATCGTCGGTCAGGACGCGCCGACCGATACCGCCTCGAGTGTGCGGGTGACGATGGACAAGGTCGGCGATCACTGGCTGATCTCCAAGTTCGACCCGGTGTAGCAGTGATGCAACCTCAATGGCTCGACGTGGCGGCGCCGACCGTGCAGTTGCGCGCGTTGACGTGGGGTCCGGCGGACGCACCAATAGCGTTGTGCCTGCACGGTTTTCCAGATACCGCTTACGGGTGGCGCAAGGTCGCGCCGACCTTGGTGGACGCGGGATGGCGGGTGGTGGCACCGTTCATGCGCGGCTACGCGCCGTCCTCGTTGCCCTCGGATGGCAGTTACCACGTCGGCGCGTACATGGACGACGCGCTGCGGGTGCTGCAGGCCGCCGGCCCGACCGGACGCGACGTGTTCATCGGCCACGACTGGGGGGCGCTCGCCGGCGCCGGGCTAGCGGCGATGCCGGACAGCCCGTTCAGCAAGGCGGTGATCATGTCGGTGCCGTTCAGCGCCGCGTTCCGGCCGCTCGGTCGGGTACCACAAGTGGCCCGGTTGGCCGCGAAGCTGCCGCGTCAGCTGCTTTTGTCCTGGTATCTCGCCTACTTCCAATTGCCTTGGCTACCAGAGCGTTCCGCGTCGTGGGTGATACCTCGGCTGTGGCGGAGGTGGTCACCGGGCTATCGTGCCGACCAGGATCTGCGCTACGTCGAGGACGCGATCGGTGCGCCCGAGCGATGGCGTGCCGCGCTGGCGTTCTATCGCGCGACCATCCGCGGCACCCGTCCGCCTGCGCAGTACGCACAGCTCAACAAGCACTGGCTGGAGGCGCCGCGGCTGCCGACGCTGTATCTGCACGGCACCGACGACGGCTGCTCGGAGGACTACACGCCGTGGATCGAGCGGGTGTTGCCCGAGGAGAGCGAGGTCGTGCTCGTCGAGGATGGCGGGCACTTCCTTCAGCTCGATCAGCCCGAGGTGGTTGCGCGGCGCATCGTCGACTTCGTCGGGCAGGCTTAGTCGATCGGTGGCGGCGCGCCGTGCGCCGCCCGGAAGGCCACTTCTATTTTTGCCCAGCTCTGAGCGACTTTGTCGCCGTGCGCGACTTTGTCGCCGCCGGCTGGCTCCCCGTTTTACTTCTTCAGTCCCGGATGGTTGCGCGCCACCAGTCGGGTGAGCAGTCCACGCGGTGAGTGGTGGTTGACCACCGCCGCGATCCGGTTGGCCGCACCGGGAACGATCACACCCTTGCCTGACGCGAGACCCTTGACCGCGACCCTGGCCACGGCGTCAGGCTGTTGCCAGAGGAACTTCGGCAGTGTCTTCTCGGTTTCCTCGTCCGCGATGCCGTAGGACTCGAGAAACCCGGTGTAGACCGGCCCAGGGCACAAGGCGCTGGCGGTGACGCCCGTGTCGCCCAGTTCTTCGCGCAGCGCCTGCGTGTAGGACAGCACGAACGCCTTGGCCGCGCCGTAGGAGGCCTGACCCGGAACGGGGCCGAACGCGCCGACCGATGCGACGTTGAGCACCGCTCCGCGTCCTCGCTTCACCATTGCGGGGACGAACCGACAGCAGAGGTCCACCACCGCGGCGACATCGACTTCGACCAGGTTGAGTTCGGCTTGGACGTCGGATTCGGCGATCGGGCCAAGCGTTGCGAGCCCCGCGTTGTTGACCACGACCTCCGCCACCAGCCCCAGCGCGGCCACCTGGTCGGGCAGCGTGGCCCTTTCGTCACGGTTCGACAGATCGAGCGGCAATACATGGGCGCGTCCGCCCAGTTCCTCGGCGATGCGGCGCAGTCGGTCGGCCCTGCGCGCCACCAAAACCAATCGGTAACCGCGGCGCGCGAATTCACGGGCGATCTCCTCGCCGATACCCGACGACGCACCGGTGACTATGACGGCGCTGTCGGCGCTTATAGGCGGAAGCATGGGCCAGACAATAGCCTCTAGACATGATGGTCCGTCGGCTCTCGGCGGTCGATGCGCAAACGTATTGGATGTCGGCCAAGATTCCCAACGATTCGTTCCTGCTTTACGCGTTCGCGGGCGAGGTGTCCGAATCCGACCGTGCGGTGGACGCGATACGCGGGCGAGCTTGGGCATGCCCCGAGTTGCGGCTGCGCATCGAAGACAGCAATCCCGTGCGCTATCCCGCTTGGGTGACCGGCCACATCAGGTCCGATCAGTTCGTTGTGCACGATCTCGCCGACAACACCTGGCCGGGTTGCCTCACCGCTGTAGCAGCGCTGGCCGACCACCAACTCGACCCTTGCGAGATGGCGTGGCGACTGCACGTGTTCACAGCTGTCGAAGGGATACCCGGTAGCGGCGTTGGGACGGTGGCGGTGCTGCAGGCCGCTCATGCGCTCGGCGACGGCATCCGGTCGTCGGCGCTGGCGGCGTGGCTGTTCGGCCGCGCGAAACCGGTACCGCCCGTGCCGGCACCACCGCCGTTTCGGGGCGCAGCGCTGCCGTGGCGCAGCATTCGGGCCGCCCGGGCACATCAGCAGTTGGTTCACGATACCGAGGCGGGGCTCGTTCCGCCGCAAGCCAATTCGCGCCCGGCGCTGCGATGCAACACCCCGCCTGACGGTCTGCGGAGTGTCCGCACTGTGGTCAGGAAGCGCGCCGGTCTGGCGGGCCCGACCGTGACGGTCGGGGTGCTGGCGGCGGTGTCCACCGCGCTGGCGGGACACCTGGAGGAGCTAGGTGACGACGCGTCGACGCTGGGCGCCGAGGTGCCGATGGCGAAAACCGGTGTCCGCAAGGCGAACAACCACTTCGGCAACGTCGGCATCGGACTGTATCCCCAATTGGACATCGACGCGCGCACCGCCAGGATCGTCGGCGATCTTGCCGATCGCCGCCGCAGGGCCGCGCATCCGGCGATGTTGGCTGCCAGTAGGGCATCCGCGGCGGTACCTGCAATCCTATTGCGCTGGGGCGTCAACCAATTCGACCCGTTGGTGCGATCGCCGACCGTCACGGGTAACACCGTCGTCTCGAGCGTCAACAGGGGGCCGGCAGATCTGTATTTCGGTGACTTGCCGGTGGTGTTGACCGCGGGCTATCCGGGGCTCTCGCCGATGATGGGCCTGACGCACGGCGTGCACGGCATCGGCGACACCATCGCGATCAGTGTGCACGCAGCGTCGGCGATCGGCGACATCGACGCCTATGTCGATCGGCTGGAACGCGCGCTAGGTCCCGCGCAGTAACCCGAAGGCCCAATTGGTGCCGAAGCCGCGACGCAACGCAAGGTGGATCCACACCAACGCGTACGGTTCGAGCAGTCGGGCCAGTGTGAGGTCGCCCGCGTCGACCGCCTCGAAGCCCAACTGCGTAACCAGCTCGGCGGTGACCTGCTTGGCCTCGTCGTCGTCACCGCAGACGAACATGACGGGCGCGCTTGGCAATTGAGGGTGATCCATCATCGGGGCGCCGATCTGGTTCATCGCCTTGCACACCCGCGCCCCCGGCGCCCACGCCGCGACCTGCTCGGCCCCCGATGTGGTGTGCCCGACCTCCAACGCGGAAAAGTCGGGGGTCAGCGGGTTGGTGCAGTCGATGAGCACCTTGCCCGTGAGGTCGCCGCATGCCTTGACCGCTTCCTCGGTGCCCTGCCACGGCGTGCACAGCACGACGACGTCGCCGGCGGCCGCGGCCGCATCGTTGGTTGAAACGGGCGTGTCGAGGTCGGCGTACTTGCCGTCGTCGGGGGAGCGGACGCCGTAAGTGATGTCGTGGTCTGCGCTCCATGCCCCGCCGAGTGCGCGACCGACGTTGCCTGCTCCGATGATTGCGATCTTCATTGGGGCTACGCTACGGCCGAGGGCGGACACCGATAAGTACGCACTTTGAGGTGAGCTACTGACCGGGAGGTGGGTGTGGACGATCAGTTCAACTGTCCGGTAGAGGCAACGCTCGAGGTCATCGGCGGCAAATGGAAGGCCGTGCTGATCTTTCACATGATGCACACCGGGCCGCATCGCTTCGCCGAACTCAAGCGCAAGACGAGGGGAATCAGCGACCGCGTGTTGACTCGTCAACTGCGCGAACTGGAGACCGATGGCATCGTCCGCCGCGAGGTGTTCGCCGAAGTGCCGCCGCGCGTCGAGTACTCGCTGACCGAATACGGCGAATCGCTGCGGCCCGTGACCGAGGCGATGTGCACGTGGGGTAAGCGGCACATGGCCACCGGGGCCGCCTAATCCGCTTCGCGCAGCGACGAGATGCCGACGTCGAGGGCGGCCTCGAGATAGCCCAGATCGCCCGTCGCCAGCATCACGCCGACGCCGCCCTGGATTCCGGCGAGCAGCGCGGCGGCCACCCGATCGGCGTCCAGCCTGGCATTGACCTTGCCCTGTGATTGCATGTGCCGCACGCCCGCGGTGATCTCGTCGTGCCACTGGCGCATCAGCGCCTTCGTCACCGCCTGAGCGCCCGGTGTGCTGCGACCGATCTCGGACATCAGCACGCCGAGCGGGCAATGTTGACCCTGCCTGCGATATCGGTCCACGACCGCGTCGCGCCACCGCTGCCATGCCGCCCACGATGTCAACGCGCCGAGATAGGGCTGCTGATCGTCGAGAACCATCTGTGCCTCATGCTCGGCGACGGCGAGCAGCAACTGCTCCTTGCCGTCCGGGAAGTAATGGAACAGCTGGCTTTTGGAGGTTCGGGTGCGCGCTCGAATATCGTCGAGCGTGGTGGCGGCCACCCCGCGGTCCCGGATCTCGGCGGCCGCCCCTTCGATGATGCGCTGTCGCGTCGCCTGACCCTTGGCCGTCAGCTTCTGGACTTGCTGGTCCATTTTTGCAAGCGTACCAGTGGAGCCATGGGTTCAAACAACGCGCGGCTCGCTGGCCGCACAGCACTGGTTACCGGTTCCACCGGCGGTCTCGGCGTCGCGATCGCGAGAGCGTTGGCGGCGGAGGGCGCATTCGTTGTTGTCAGCGGCCGCGACAAGTACCGCGGCGATGCCGTCGTCGCGGACATAAAGGCCGCAGGCGGCACTGCGGAATTCGTCATGGCCGATCTCGGTGCGGGCGAGCGCGAGGTAAGGCGCCTGGCCACGCACGCCACCGCCGCCGCGGGAGGCCAGCTCGACGTCCTGGTCAACAATGCGGCGATGCTACTGATGCCGACGCCGACGGCCGAGGTCTCCGAAGAATTGCTGCGAGATGCGTTCGCGGTCAACGTGTTTGCTCCGTTTCTGCTCACCGGTGTGGTGGCGCCGGCCATGGTGCAGCGAGGTGGGGGCGCGATCGTCAACATCGGGTCGATCGCCGGGCTTCGCGGCATGGCGGGTTCGGCGGTCTACAACGCCAACAAGGCCGTGATGCATTCGTTCACCCAGGCGTGGGCCGACGAGTACGGGCCGTCCGGTGTCCGAGTGAACGCCGTCGCTCCCGGGCCGATCGCGACCGAACGCCAGGCGGAGTTCGCCGATCACACCGCGCCGCTGCTGGCCCGCATCCCGTCGCGCCGGCTGAGCACGCCCGCGGAGGTCGCCGCGGCGGTGGTCTTCCTGGCCAGCGACGACGCGGCAAACATCCACGGGATCGTGCTGAGTGTGGACGGGGGCTGGGCGGCGGTTTAACACATGGCCTAGATTTTGTTACATGACTGCGTACCACACGGCGATCGACACCGGCCTGCTGATCCTTCGGGTGGTGCTGGGCCTGACGATGGCCGCACACGGCTACAACAAGTTCTTCGGTCCTGGCGGGCTCAAGGGCACCGCGGGCTGGTTCGACAGCATGGGAATGAAACCGGGCATGTTCCACGCTCGCGTCGCCGCCACCACGGAGATGTCGGCGGGCATCGGTTTGGCGGTCGGACTGCTGACGCCGATTCCCGCGGCGGGCTTCGTCGCGCTGATGCTCGTCGCGGCGTGGACTGTGCACCGGCCCAACGGCTTCTTCATTGTCAAGGAGGGCTGGGAGTACAACCTGATCCTCGCGGTGTCGGCGGTCGCGGTCGCCACGATCGGGGCAGGCAAGTTCAGCCTCGATTACGCGCTGTTCCGCACGTCGGGGCTCTACGACTTCCTGCACGGCTGGTGGGGTCTGCTGATTTCGGCTGGGCTCGGCCTCGCCGGCGGCATCGGCCAGCTGGCCATTTTCTATCGGCCTCCGGCCAAAACCGAAGCCTGACAACTTGACTCACGTGTGCGCAGGTGGCCGAGAGCGCGGCCACCTGCTCACGTAGCGCGACTAGTTGCTCTTGCCGAGAAGACTGTTCAGCAAGCCCTTGATCGCCCGGCCTGTCTGGACGCTGTAGTAGGTGCCCGCATGGCCAACCTGATGGTTCAGGAACGTGCCAAGGTGCCCCAGCTGATGGTTGTAGTACGTACCGGCGTGACCGATCTGCTGATCGATCGTGTCACCCGGTGCCGCGGACGCCATTCCTGCGCCCCCGAGCGCAATGCCGCCCGAAACAATGGCGGCTCCGCCGACGTACGCGATCCTCGACAACATGCCTTTGCGACGCATGGCCGTATCTCCTCTTCCTATGTGAACTCCCTACCCAGCAAATGGCTTTGCCAGGCGCGAAGAGGGATTAGCCATCCTGCTCAGCGTTAAAACCGTGAAATTTCAAATAGTTGGCCCGTTTGCCGCTCACAGGATTCCTACAGGCTGGCTGTGCGATCGAGTGGAGATGACGTTAACCATCGTACGATCACCCGTGGGCGGCTCAGCACCTTGCCCGTTCAAATCATGATCGGCGAAACGGCATCCAGTTAACCAAATTTGCTAATTTCGTCCAGGCCGAGCCGATGTTCGTCGTAAGTATTTCCCGAGCGGCTCGCGACGTGGTTTGCTGCCAACGCGTCGCGCGGCGGAATTACCCAGCCAGGCCGATCAACACGTCGGCCAACTCGGCAGGCCTGGAGTAGAACGGCGAGTGTCCACCGGGAATCTCGACCAAGTCGGCGGAGAGCCGCTCACGCACTGCCCATCGAGACCAATCCGGCCGTAGCATCTGGTCGTCCTTGGACAGGATGTATGTCGTTGGCACCGTTGGGTGTTCGACGAGGGAGCACGGAGCAAGGGCCGGACTGACCGACTGGGATCGCAAGCGGTCACGCGCGGCGTGCGCGAGTTCGTCATCACAGTCGCCATAAAAGACCTGACACGCGATGTCGAGATCGATCCATCGCTGGCAGAGGCTCTCGTCGAGCTCGCTGAGACCCCGTATGTAGACCGGGTTGAGCATCTCGGGTGTATCGGTCAGTTGCTCGGCGAGGCTCCGGCCGACGTCAGGAATCATGGCGCATAGATAGACCAGATGGCGCAGCGGGCGGCGCGCCGCCACCAGCGGGATGGTGTTTCCAGCGTAGGAGTGCCCGACCAGCACCACATCGCCGTCGCGATCGTCGAGCGCGGTGCACACGACGTCGGCGTAGGTGTCGAACGTCGCCGAGCTGTCCTCGAGCGGCAGGTCCATCGTCACGACCTCGTGGCCTGCCTGCTGCACGAGCGGGGTCAGCAGTTCCCAGCACCACGAACCGTGGTATCCGCCGTGCACGAGGGCGAAGGTCGTCACCCGGCAAGGCTAAACGCATTCCGCTCGGCTAGAACACGTTCTAGTCTGATGCGTCATGGGGTTTCTGAAGCAGGACGCACCCGTCGTCGATTACCAGGAGTGGAGCAAGGGCACCCGCGCCGAGAAGATCGTCCCGATGGCCCGGCACTGGGCCGAAGTCGGCTTCGGAACACCGGTCGTGCTGCACCTGTTCTACGTCGTCAAGATCCTGCTCTACATTCTCGGCGGTTGGCTGTTCGCGCTCGCGACCAAGGGCATCGACGGCTTCACCAACGTCGCGCAGTGGTACGCCGAGCCGATCGTGTTCGAGAAGGTCGTGCTGTACACGATGCTGTTCGAGGTTGTCGGACTGGGTTGCGGCTTCGGCCCGCTGAACAACCGGTTCTTCCCGCCGATGGGGTCGATCTTGTACTGGTTGCGGCCCAACACCATTCGGCTGCCACCGTGGCCGAATCGGGTGCCGCTGACCAAGGGCACCACGCGCACGCTCCTCGACGCAGCGTTGTATGGGGCGCTGTGTGTGGTGCTGCTGATCGCGTTGTTCTCCGACGGCACCGGCCCGGTACCTGCGCTGGGCACGACGGTCGGTGTGCTGCCGATGTGGCAGATCTGGGCGGTGCTCGGTCTGCTGGCCGTGCTCGGACTGCGGGACAAGGTGATCTTCCTGGCCGCGCGCGGCGAGGTGTACGCGTCGTTCACCGTCGCGTTTCTGTTCGTCGGCTACGGCGTCGACATGATCATCGGGGCCAAGCTGGTCTGCCTGGTGATCTGGCTGGGCGCCGCCACCTCCAAGCTCAACAAGCACTTCCCCTTCGTCATCTCGACGATGATGAGCAACAACCCGGTGTTCCGGCCGCGGTGGATCAAACGCCTGTTCTTCGAGCACTTTCCGGATGACCTACGGCCGGGCCGGCTTTCGCGGTGGCTCGCGCACTTTTCCACCGCGATCGAGGGCCTGGTCCCGCTGGTGTTGTTCTTCACCCACGGCGGCTGGCCGACAGCCATCGCCGCGTTCGTCATGTTGTGCTTCCACTTCGGCATCCTGTCGTCGATTCCGATGGGCGTGCCGCTGGAGTGGAACGTTTTCATGATGTTCTCCGTGCTGGCGTTGTTCATCGGCCACGCTGGAGTTGGGTTGGGTGATATGACGACGCCGCTGCCGGTGCTGTTGTTCGTCGTCGTCGCAGGCACTGTGGTGATCGGAAACCTCTTCCCGCGCAAGGTGTCGTTCCTACCCGGCATGCGGTATTACGCAGGCAACTGGGACACCGGACTGTGGTGTGTCAAGCCCTCGGCGGCGGAGAAGATCGAGAAGCACATCGTGTCGATCGCCAGCATGCCGCAGGCCCAGATGGAGCGGTACTACGGCAGTCCGGAGACCGCGCAGATGTACCTCTACATGGGATATGCGTTCCGCGCCTTCAACACTCACGGTCGCGCGATGTTCACCCTCGCCCACCGGGCGATGGCCGGGCAGAACGAGGACGACTACGTGCTGACCGACGGCGAGCGGATCTGTTCGACGGCCATCGGCTGGAATTTCGGCGACGGGCACATGCACAACGAGCAGCTGATCGAGGCGCTGCAGGAACGCTGCCACTTCGAACCGGGCGAAATCCGCATCCTGCTCCTGGACGCCCAGCCGATCCACAAGCAGCGCCAGGAGTACCGGCTTGTGGATGCCGCTACGGGTGAATTCGAAAGGGGCTACGTGAAAGTCGCCGACATGGTGACGCGGCAACCGTGGGATGACACCGTGCCGGTGCACGTTACATGGGAGAAGGACAGCGCCGACGCGACCTGACCCGGTGGTTGTCTGGCCGGCTTGCGGTCTGGCCGGACTAGGGGAGCACATACCAAAATGCCCGGCTCTGAGCGACTTTGTCGCTACTGACGACTTTGTCGCCAAGAGCCGGGGAATTTGATGACCACTACCTCAGGGACCCTCTGGGACGTCGCGGACGTTAGCCCATCACGTCGCGGACCTTGACGGTCTCGAGTCCCTCCAACATGAGGTTGCGGGCGACGTCGAGATGTTTGCGCCAGTGCGCCTCGGCGGCCGCCCCATCGCCTGCGCGCAACAGCTTCATCAGGCGTGCATACGAGCGCATCAATTTGTCGTAGTCGGCCTTGGATACCGGCCGGTTCTCTTTGAAGACGAATGCGGTGTGGCGCACGGTGATCTCGTGCAACATGCCGGCCATGATGGCGAGGGTCGCATTGCCGGAGAGCTCCACCATGCGGCGATGAAAATCCCCGGTCGTCTCGGCCAGCCGGCCGGACTGCCAGCCAGAGGGAATCTGGTCGGCAAGCATCTTGTCCAGTTCGTCGAACGCCTCGGCATTCCCGGATTCCGCGAGCAGTCGCGCGGCCATCGGCTCGATACCGGCCTGGGCCACCATGACATCAGCGATGGTGGCACCGGTCAGTTCGAGCAGCAGCCCCGCAGGCCGCGCCACGATCTCGGGCCCGGGCACTCGGACACGGGCCCCGGTGCGCGACCCGCGCCGCACCTCGACGAGCCGTTCGGACTCCAGCACCCGGACCGCCTCGCGCAGCGTCGGGCGGCTGACACCGAAGTGGGCCATCAACTCGGCCTCGTTGGGCAGGAAGTCGCCGTCCTTGAGTTGACCGTCGACCACCATCCGGCGCAGAGTGCCCGCGACAAGCTCGGCGGTCTTCGGTGACCGGACCGCCGCGCCGGCTGAAACGGCGTTAGGGCCGATCATCGGCGCCAGCGGTGTGCTTCGCGTCACATCTTCTCCCAAACAGTGTCTCCCCGAGCTATGCAACTCAGTAAACCATGTCGGGGAACATGAGTCCGGCACGAATGCTCGTCCACAGCCTACCAACCAGTAGGTTGACCTAGTAAACTTTGTTGCTCTACCTTCGGGGAAACACCACGTTCAAAGGAGAAGTGTCATGGCTGAAGCCGTCATCGTCGAGGCTGTGCGGTCGCCTGTCGGCAAGCGCAACGGTGGGCTGTCGGGTGTGCATCCCGGTGAGCTGTCCGCGCAGGTGCTCAACGGACTTGCCGAGCGCACCGGCATCGACCCCGGGATCGTCGACGACGTGATCTGGGGCTGTGTGATGCAGGCCGGGGAACAGGCCCTCGACATCGCCCGCACCGCGGTGCTGGCGGCCGGCTGGCCCGAGAGCGTGCCGGGTGTGACCGTCGATCGGCAGTGCGGATCCAGCCAGCAGTCGATCCACTTCGCTGCGGCAGGCGTCGTCGCCGGGCATTACGACGTGGTGGTCGCAGGCGGTGTCGAGGTGATGTCACGGGTGCCGATGGGCTCATCGTTGGCCAACGGTGGCCACCCGTACCCCGAGGCGTTCCGCAACCGCTACAGCCAGACCCCGAACCAGGGCATCGGGGCCGAGATGATCGCAGACCAGTGGGGTTTCGATCGCACCATGGTCGACCAGTTCTCGCTCGGCTCACACGAAAAAGCCGCGGCGGCACAGGATTCCGGTGCATTCGATGACCAGATCGTGGCGATCAAGGACCAGGACGGCAATCCAGTGCTCAAGGATGAGGGCATTCGCCGCGGCACCACGATCGAGAAGATGGGCCAGCTGAAGCCGGCCTTCAAGGAGGACGGCGTCATCCACGCGGGCAACTCGTCGCAGATCTCCGACGGATCGGCCGCGATCCTGTTCATGTCCGCCGAGAAGGCGAAGTCGTTGGGCCTCAAGCCGCTAGCCAAGGTGCACACCGCAGTGCTGGCCGGTGCTGATCCGGTGATCATGCTGACCGCACCGATCCCCGCTACGCAGAAGGCGCTGAAGCGCTCCGGCCTCTCGATCGATGACATCGGCGTGTTCGAGGTCAACGAGGCGTTCGCCCCGGTACCGATGGCGTGGCTGAAGGACATCGGCGCCGACGAGAAGAAGCTCAACCCCAACGGCGGCGCGATCGCCCTCGGCCATCCGCTCGGTGGCTCCGGCGCCCGCATCATGACCACGATGCTGTATCACATGCGGGACAAGGGAATTCAATACGGCTTGCAGACGATGTGCGAGGGCGGCGGCCAGGCCAACGCCACGATCATCGAGCTGCTGTGACATCAGACGTTCAGGCACCCGCCGCTCTCACCGAGCGGCGGGGCAACGTCTTGATCATCACGATCAACCGGCCCGAGGCCCGCAACGCGGTCAACAGTGCGGTGAGTACCGCCGTCGGTGACGCGCTGCAGGCGGCGCAGGATGATGCCGACGTGCGGGCGGTCATCATCACCGGCGCCGGTGAATCCTTCTGTGCCGGAGCTGATCTCAAGGCCATCTCCCGCCGGGAGAATCTGTTCCATCCCGATCACGGCGAGTGGGGCTTCGCGGGATACGTGCACCATTACATCGACAAGCCGACCATCGCCGCCGTGAACGGCACCGCGCTCGGCGGTGGCTCGGAGCTGGCACTCGCCAGTGACCTCGTTGTCGCGGAGGAGCGCGCGAAATTCGGCCTGCCAGAAGTGAAGCGAGGACTGATCGCCGCCGCTGGCGGAGTGTTCCGCATCGTCGATCACCTGCCCCGCAAGGTCGCGATGGAGTTGATCTTCACCGGCGAGCCGATGAGTTCGGCCGATGCGCTCAAGTGGGGACTGATCAATCAGGTGGTACCCGACGGCACCGCGGTGGAGGCGGCTCTCGCGCTCGCCGAACGCATCACGTGCAACGCGCCGCTGGCCGTGTGGGCGAGCAAGCGGGTCGCGATGGGCGTCGACGACGGGGTGATCACCGGTGACGAGGCGGGCTGGGCGAGGACCATGCGCGAAATCGGGACGCTGATCCGTTCCGAGGACGCCAAAGAAGGACCGCTGGCGTTTGCGGAGAAACGTCAGCCCGTATGGAAAGCAAAATAAATGAAGCGTCTGGTATTCGAAGCCGAGCATGACCAACTGCGCGAGACCGCGCGCCAGTTCCTGGAAAAGGAATGCGCGCCGCACGTCGAGAAGTGGGAGAGCGAACGCCTCGTAGACCGCGAATCCTACGTGGCCGCAGGCAAATACGGCCTGATCGGGTTCAACATGCCCGAGGAGTACGGCGGCGGCGGCGTCGACGACTTCAGGTTCAACGCGGTGATCGTCGAGGAGTTTTCGAAGTTCGGTCCCGCGACCCCGGGGGTGAGCCTGCAGAACGACATCGTCGGGCCGTACTTCGCGTCGCTGGCCACCGACGAGCAGAAGGAGCGGTGGCTGCCGGGCTACATCACCGGTGAGCTGATCGGCGCGATCGCGATGACGGAACCCGGCGCAGGCAGCGACCTGGCCGGCATCAAGACCACGGCCGTTCGCGACGGCGATGACTGGATCCTCAACGGCTCCAAGACATTCATCTCAGCGGGCATCAACAGCGACCTGGTGATCGTGGTGGCCCGCACCGACCCAGAAGCCGGCCACAAGGGTTTCTCGCTGCTGGTCGTCGAGCGCGGCATGGAGGGCTTCGAGCGCGGGCGCAAGCTCGACAAGATGGGCCTGCACGCCGCAGACACCGCCGAGCTGCACTTCGAAAACGTCCGCGTGCCCGGCAACAACCTCCTCGGCGAGGAAGGCAAGGGCTTCTACCATCTGATGCACAACCTGCCGTCCGAGCGGTTGTCCATCGCGATCGCCGCGATCGCCGGTGCGCGTGAAACCTGGCGCGAGACACTGCAATACGTCAAGGACCGCAAGGCGTTCGGGCAACCGATCGGCAGCTTTCAGCACAACCGGTTCCTGATGGCCGAGATGGACACCGAACTCGAGATCGCCGAGCAGTACATCGACCGGTGCCTGCGCGCCGCCGTCGACAAGGACCTGACCGCCGTGCAGGCGTCCAAGGCCAAGTGGTGGTGCACCGAGCTCGGCAAGCGCGTCGTCGACAACTGTGTACAGCTGCACGGCGGGTACGGCTACATGAACGAGTACAAGGTCGCCCGTGACTACGTCGACGTACGGATCCAGACGATCTTCGGCGGTACGACCGAGATCATGAAGGAGATCATCGGCCGCGACCTCGGGCTCTAGCCGGCCGGCGCCGGGGCCGGGGCCGGTGCCTCCGTCGAGGTGCTGGTGGTCGTCGTGGTGGTGGTCGTGGCGCTGGTGCCGGTCGGTGTGACCGGCTCCGGCGCCTGGTTCGGATCCAGCACCTGATCGATGATGTAGATCCGCGCGTTGTTGGCCTGGATGCCGCCGCAGACGACCTTGGCCGTGTCGTTGACCTTGATGTCGCCGCCCTTGCCGGTCACCTTGATCTCGGCACCCTGCTGTGTGGGCCGCTGGCCCTTCAGGTCGTCGGGGCCGAGCAGGCCGAGGAAGGCGTGGTAGTAATCGAGCTTGTACAGCGCCGCGGGGTCGGCCGTGATGGTTGCGAGATCCGGCATCGCCGCGAAAGCGTCGTTGGTCGGGGCGAAGACGACGTACGGACCGCCGTCGAGCACCGAGAGGATGTTGACGGCCGGGTTGGCCCCACCGGAGATCAACGAGTTGAACGTCGAGATCTCGGGGATGCTGCCGAGCACCTGGCTGACGGGCTGCTTGGCGAAGGCCTTCCAGTTCGGCAACTCGGTCTTGAAGGCGTCACAGCCAGAGCCTTGAGGGTCGGGGATCGGCGCGACGGGCGTCGAGACGTCCGTCGGCGGCGGATCGGCGTACGCGTTGCCGGTGAACGGGGCGTTCAGCGCGAACGGCACCGATACGGCGATCGCGGCAATCCCGGCCGCGGCTCCCAATGCCTTGCTGGCGCGAGTCTTCAATGTCGGCTCCTTCGTCAGGTCGCATCGCATGTTAAGGGCAGCGAAGGCCCAATTCCAAAGTCGTTCCGACGGCTTGGTTACGTTACAGGTGCGCTGACCTGCACATTTCGGACTTGGCCACACAGCAGCGCAGCGACGAAACAGAGGCCGGCCGCCAGGTAGAACGCCATGTCGTAATTGCCCTGCAAATCCCGCAGCCGGCCCGCGCCAGCGGCGGCGATCGCGGCGCCGAGCTGGTGGGAGGCGAACACCCACCCGAACACGACGGGGGAGCGGGTGCCGAAGTAGTTGCGGCACAGCACGATCGTCGGCGGCACTGTCGCGACCCAGTCCAGGCCGTAGAAGATGACGAACACCCAGGTGCTCGGTTCGGCCTGCGGCGAGAGCAGCGCCGGGAGCAGCAGCAGGGATATGCCGCGGCCGGTGTAGTACACGACCAGCAGCAGCCGGGGGTCGACGCGGTCGGTCAGCCAGCCCGAGAACACCGTGCCTGCGACGTCGAGGATGCCGATTGTCGCCAGTAGTCCCGCAGCCACCGTGGTTGGCATGCCGTGGTCGTTGGCGGCGGGGATGAAGTGCGTGCCGATCAAGCCGTTCGTCGTCATTCCGCAGATCGCGAAGCTGCCCGCCAGCAGCCAGAAGGCCGGCACCCGGGCGCCGATGCGCAACCCGTCGAACGCGGCCTTGAAACTCGACGCGGGCACGACGGCGGGCTCGGTGGCCGTCCCACCGTATGCCGTTAATCCCTTGTCCCGCGGGTAGTTTCGCATGAACACGAGCACCAACGGGACCACGCTGAGGGCCGCGGCGGCAACGATCAACGACGCCCACCGCCAACCGTGCCGGGTGGTCACCTCCGCGACGATCGGCAGGAAGATCAACTGCCCGGTCGCGCTCGCCGCGGTCAGCACACCGGTGACGAGGCCGCGGCGGGCCTCGAACCAGCGGGTCGCGACTGTCGCGACGAAGCCCATCGAGATCGAGCCCGTGCCGACGCCGACCAGCACGCCCCACAGCAGCACCAGCTGCCAGCTCGCGGTCATCGTCACGCTGAGCGCCGACCCGGTCGCGATCAGCAGCAGCGCCACCGACAGCACCGGGCGCACGCCGAACCGATCCATCAGGGCCGCCGCGAACGGCGCCGTCAGCCCGAACAGCGTCATGTTGACCGACATCGCCAGCCCGACCACCCCGTGCGACCAGCCGAATTCGTGGTGCAGCGGGTTCATCATCACGCCGGGCACCGAGCGGAACCCGGCCGCGCCGAGGATCGCGACGAAACTGACGGCGGCCACCACCCAGGCCCAGTGAATCCGGGCCAAGGGCGTGCGTTTGCGTGCGGCGGTGAGCGTCACCGGATCACTGTCGCGGATCTGTCGAGCTGCGACTAGTGGCATGAATGACACTAATCATCAAAAACATGCCAAAATGGCGGCATGCATCGCGTCGCCGTCCTCTTGTTGCCTCCTGTGGTGGGGTTCGACGCGGCGATCCCGCCCTTGCTGTTCTCGAACGCGACCGACCCCGACGGCAACGCGCTCTACGAGGTCGTCACATGCGGGCTGACGCCGGGTCCGGTGACAGCGACGACGGGCTTCGCGGTGGTGCCTGAGGCGGGACCTGAGGCACTGGAGAGCGCAGACACGGTCGTCATTCCCGGCACGCGGTTCCCGTCGGCCCGCACCGAGGGGGTGCTCACACCTGAGGTGACCGAGGCGCTGGCGCGGATCCGGCCGGGCGCCCGCTTGGTGTCGATCTGCACGGGCGCGTTCATCCTCGCCGCGGCCGGACTGCTCGACGGGCGCCGTGCGACCACCCATTGGAAGTTCGCCGACGACATGCGACGGCTGCATCCGCGGGTGCTGATCGACGAGAATGTGTTGTTCGTCGACGAAGGAGATGTGCTCACCTCGGCTGGCCTTGCGGCGGGAATCGACTTGTGCCTGCACATAATTCGCTCCGATCACGGTGCGCAGGTGGCCAACGCGGTAGCCAGGTACTGCGTGGTGCCGCCGTGGCGAGAAGGTGGTCAGGCGCAGTTCATCGACAGGCACGTGCCTGCGCCGGATCACTTTTCGACTGCGACGACGCGCGAGTGGGCGCTGCAACACCTCGACGAGGAGCTCACGGTGCAGCGGCTGGCGCGGCACGCGAAGATGAGCGCGCGCACGTTCAACCGTCGGTTCCGCGAGGAAACCGGGCAGTCGCCGGGCACGTGGATTCGTCAGCGTCGGATAGATCGCGCCCGCGAACTCTTGGAGTCGCACGATCTACCGGTCGACGAGGTCGCACGGTTGTCTGGTCTCGGGACGGGCGGCAACCTGCGGCACCATCTGCGCCGCGGGATGGGCATATCACCGTCGAGCTATCGCAAGGTGTACCAAGGCGCCTAGTCCGGCCACGGCGGGCGGGCGACGAACCGGCAAACCGCGGGTGAATACGATGTCCGTCATGCCAGAGCCCCTGATCCTGCCCATCCGCGGGCGCGCGCCCCAGTTGCACGCCGAGTCGTGGGTCGCGCCGACTGCGAGCGTGATCGGCCCGGTCACGCTGGCCGCGAGGGCGAGCGTCTGGTACGGCGCGACGTTGCGCGCAGAGGCCGAACCGATCGAGATCGGCTTCGGCGCCAACGTCCAGGACGGCGCGACGATCCACGTCGACCCGGGTTTCCCGGCACGTATCGGCGCCCATGTCAGCGTCGGGCACAACGCTGTTCTGCACGGCTGTGAGATCGAGGACGGCTGCCTCATCGGGATGGGGGCGGTGATCCTCAACGGCGCCAAGATCGGTGCGGGGTCGCTGATCGCTGCGAGTGCGTTGGTGCTGCAGGGCGTGGTGATCCCGCCGCGGTCGCTGGTGGCAGGCGTGCCGGGCAAGGTCCGTCGCGTACTGTCCGACGCCGAGGTCGCCCACAACCGCAACAATGCGCAGGTGTACCAGGCAATGACCGAACTGCACCGCGAGGCCCTCAGCTAGGCGCCGATCGGCGGATTGAGCTGCGTGAACCCCTCTTGCCGGAAGTACGGGAAGTAGGGGTACGGCGCTTCGCGTGAACTGACCGCATCCAGCCGGGCCATCTGGTCGGAATCGAGCCGCCAGCCGACGGCGCCGAGGTTGTCCCGTAGTTGCCTCTCGTCACGCGCGCCGACGATCACCGACGCCACCGTCGGCCGACGAAGTAACCAATTCAACGCGATCTGAGCTACGGATTTGCTTGTCTCGGAAGCGATCTCGTCCAGCACGTCGACGATCGCGTAGAGCTGATCGTCGTCGACCGGGGGGCCCGCGGCTGCGGTGGCATGCAGCCGGCTGCGTTCGGGCAACGGCGTGTCTCTGCGGATCTTTCCTGTCAGCCTGCCCCAGCCCAGCGGGCTCCACACGATTGCCCCGACGCCTTCGGCGACGCCGAGCGGCATCAGCTCCCATTCGTAGTCGCGGCCAACGAGTGAGTAATAGACCTGGTGCGCGATATACCGCGGCCGGTGGTCTGCGTCGGCAAGCGACAACGACTTCATCAACTGCCAGCCCGAGAAGTTGGATGCGCCGGTATAGCGCACCTTGCCCTGCTCGACGAGCATCTCCAGCGTCTGCAGTACTTCGTCGATGGGGGTGAACGCGTCGAAGCCGTGCAGTTGGAACAGGTCGATGTGGTCGGTCTGCAGCCGCTGAAGCGCACGGTCGACCGCACGCAACAGGCGGGGACGCGACGAGCCCCAGTCGTTGGGCCCGGTGGGCAGGCTGGCCTTGGTCGAAATCAGCACGTCGTCCCGCCGGCCGCGCAGCGCCTGGCCGAGTACTTCTTCGGCCGCGCCATCGGAGTACACATCCGCCGTGTCGACGAGGTTGACTCCCGCTTCCAGGCTGATGTCGATGAGTTTGCGCGCCTGTTCGACGTCGGTGTTGCCCCAGGCACCGAAAAAATCCCCGACTCCCGCGAATGTAGCGGTGCCCAGGCTCAGTTCCGACACCACAAGTCCGGAGTCGCCAACTCTTCGATACTCCACGATCTCTCCTTAATAGGAATCCAGTCTCATTAGTCCTCGCCTCCCGCCAACCTCGACTAACGAAACTCTATTCCCGTTAATATCGATGGCATGAGCACCCCGGGCTCGCTGCGGCCGGGCGGACGAACGGCCGCCGTGCGGACTGCCGTGCTGCGTGCGGCCGGCGACATGCTGGTTGAGTCCGGTTTACACGGCCTGGAATTGACGGCCGTCGCCGAGCGGTCGGGGGTCGGCAAGTCGACGGTGTACCGGCGGTGGGGATCAGTGCCCGGGCTCGTCACCGATCTGCTGTGCGACATGGCCGCTCAGTCGCTGCCGCGTGCCGACACCGGATCGCTGCGGGGTGACCTGCGGGCGAACGCCGCCCTCGTGCGGCGGACTCTGGCGAACCCGCGGCAGGGCCGCCTGTTCAAGGCGATGATCGCGGCGTCGAGCTGCGATGACCGCACTGCGGCCGCGCTGTCGACGTTCTATGACCGTCGGGTCGCCGAGTGGTCGGTTTGCGTCGACGACGCGGTGGCGCGCGGTGAAGCGCCGGAGGGGACGGATGCGGCCGCCGCGATTCGGCAGGTCTCGGCGCCGCTCTACTATCAATTCCTCACCAGCACAAGGCCTCTCACCGCAAGAGATGCTGAGCGCGCTGTCGATGCCGCGATTTCGGCGATTACTGCCGGGGTTTTCGTGCGTGGCCGCCGCCGATAATTTGATTCCGAATCGACAGCTGCGGGTACCTCCGTACGGTGACTCCCGTGCGAACTCTGGTTACCGGTGCGACCGGTTACGTCGGCTCCCGGCTGGTCAGTGCGCTGCTGGACGAGGGCCATGATGTGATCGCCGCCACCCGGAACCCCGATCGGCTGGTGAACTTCGGCTGGCATGACCAGGTCACGGGCGTGACGCTCGACGCGCACGACGAAGAGTCGGCCAAGCAGGCGTTCGCCGATGCCGGTGCCGTCGATGTCCTCTACTACCTGGTGCACGGCATCGGCCAACCCGACTTCCGCGAGGCCGACAACCGCGCCGCGGCCAACGTCGCCAACGCTGCGAAGGACGCCGGGGTGCGGCGCATCGTGTATCTGGGCGGCTTCGTCCCAGATGACGACGAACTCTCCGAACACCTGACCAGCCGCGCCGAGGTGGCGCACGCGTTGAGCGTCGACGGCGGACCCGATGTGGTGTGGCTGGGCGCGGCGATGATCATCGGGGCGGGATCGACGTCGTTCGAGATGCTCCGTTACGTCAGCGACCGGTTCGTGCTGATTCCGATGCCCGCGTGGTCGGCGAACCCGATGGACCCGATCTCGATCCGCGATGTGCTGTATTACCTCGTCGCTGCGGCTGACTCTGCGCGAGTACCCGCCGGTGCCTATGACATCTTCGGCCCCGAGACGACGTCCTACAGTGAATTGCTGCGTACCTATGCGCGGATTTCCGGCCACTGGCGCGCGGAGCTGCCGGTACCCATGGTCGACACCGGTGTGGTGTCCTGGATGACGGCGGCCGTGCTACCGGTCCCCGGCGGCCTGGCATCGGATCTGGTTGAGTCCCTTGACTATCCGATGATGGCGTCGGACGCACGACTGCGCGATGTGGTGCCCGACCCGCCGGGTGGACTGGTGGGCATCGACGACGCGATAGCTCGTTCGTTGTCCAGTGATCGGGCGCGACCGGTCAATGATCTCGCCGATCCGCATCACCTCGCCGACTCCGACCCGTCGTGGGCCGGCGGCGACACGGCCCGCATTCGGCAACTGGCGCAGGCGATTACGCCGTCGATCATGTGGCCCGCGCTCGGGCTGCTCGGGCTTGTGCCGGGACCGGTCGCGGGCGCAGTGCGCACCGGGCTCGACACGGTGATCAACCTCGCGCCGAAGGCGGGTTGAGAATGACTCAATCCACCGCCACTCGGCCCGGTTGGCTCGCCGAGGTGAAGGACATTGTGGGTGCCTGTCCAGTCCCGCACCACGAACCGCCTGCGGTCGTGCGGCGGCGCCGGATCGTCGTCGCGATCGTCCTCGTCATCGGTGCTGCGCTGCTTGGATATTCGCTCACACGGCGGCCGGGGGACGAGTCGTTCTACTGGTTGACGCTCGCGCTGGCGGCAGTTTGGGCGGTGGGCGCGCTGCTTTCGGGACCCCTGCATCTCGGCTGTATCCGATTCCGCGGGCGCAACCAACGTCCGCTGATCACCGGCGCAGCGGTGGGCTTGCTGTTGGGCGGCGCTTTCCTTATCGGCGGCCTGATCGCGCGTGAGATTCCCGGCGTACGCGAATACATCACGCAGGTACTGGAATTCGCCCGTTATGGCCCGCTGGCGTTGGTCGTGTTCATCACCGTGATCAACGGAATCACGGAAGAGATGTTCTTCCGTGGTGCCCTGTACACCGCGTTGGGCAAGGCCTATCCGGTGGTGATCTCGACGGTCATCTACGTGATCACGACAGCGACCACCAGTAATCCGATGCTCGGCTTCGCCGCTGTGATACTTGGTGCGGTGTGCGCATGCGCCCGCCGCATCACCGGCGGTGTACTCGCTCCCATGCTGATCCACTTCTTCTGGGGTCTGGTCATGGTGCTCGCATTACCCCCGATTTTCGGCGTCTAGCGCAGCGGGTGGGCCACCTCATCGCGGCGCATCCGAGCCGCATGCATGGCGACGGCCGCGAGCACCACCGGCATGACCCCGGCCACCAAGAAGATCGTTTGCATGGAAACGACTTTCGACAGCGGACCGACGATCGCGAACGACACCGGCATGAACGCCAGCGACACGAAGAAGTCCAGGCTCGACACGCGGCCCAGCATCTCCGTCGGGACGCGCCGCTGCAGCAGCGTGCCCCAGATGACCATGCCTGCGCCGTCAGTGACACCGATGACGAACGTCGCCGCTGCCATCAACGGGAACGACGAGGTGATCCCGACGATCACGAGTGGTATCGAGCCGACGCTCCACATCGTCATCATCACCGAGAGATAGCGCCGCGGCAGTCGTCGCGACGAAACCGCGAGCGCTCCCAATGCGCTGCCGACGCCGAAGAACGCCAAAATGAAGCCGAACGTGCGGGCGCCGTCCTCGAAGCGTTGCTTGGCGATGAAGGGCAGCAGCACTTCGATCGGGCCGAGCACCACGAGCACGAACATGCTCGCGAACAGCAGCGTCCACAACAGCCACGGCGTGCGGACCATGAACACGAAGCCCTCGCGAAGGTCACGCAGCAGGTGAGGCCGATCCGGTTGGTGCACAGCCGCTTTCACCGCTGGTCTGGTGGCCACCAGCAATGTCAAGCCGATCGCGAACAATGCCGCGACCACGACGGCGCCCAACGAAGGGAATGTCGCGCCGACGACGAGGCCGGCGATCGCGGGCCCAACGGCGCGCTGAAACACCGGACGCACGACACCTTCGACACCGTTGGCGGCGAGCAACTGTTCGGCGGGCAGGATCCTGGGCAGGATCGCGCTGTAGGCGGGGAAGAAGAACGCCGCCGCGATGCCGAGCGCAGCGGCAGCCACCGCCATATGCCAGATCCTCAGCGCGCCGGTGAGTCCGAGGACTGCGGCGGTCGACACCGCGATCACGTTGACCGTCTCGACGGCAATGATGATGGCGCGCTGACTGATTCGGTCAGCTGCCAGCCCGCCGACCAACACGAACGTGACAAGGCCTGCGCCAAGGCAGGTGGCGACCAGCGACAGCGACGCGGGGTCGTTGTCGAGTTCGATGACCTGCAACGCCATCACGACGGCCCACATGCCTTCGGCGAAGATCGACAACGACACCGCGGCGATCAGCAGGCGGTACTCGCGGAATCTGAAGGGTGCGAGCACGCGCCAGCCGCCGGCGTCGACCACCGGCTGTTCGATCTCGAATTGCGTACTCACCATGAGATGGTCGCGGAGCGACGATGCTCCAGTCCACCGAATTTCGGCTAGTAGGCGAGCCGCCCCAGGTCTGGGTGGGTGACGATGATCGCTCCGGGACGAGGTGTGCGACCGGAATCGGAATCGGCCGGCGGCCAGATGCAGAAGCCGTGGTGATAGTCGCTCGTGCTCCACGACCCACCGGTGGTGAGGCAGCAGTCGTGGGTGGCGCTGTCGGCGTCGTCCTGTGTCGGCGGATCGTGCGGGGCGTGCGAGATCATCTCCTTGTAGCACGCTAGGAACGCGCCTTGACCTTGGTTGTTGTCGACGGCATGCGCCGTCGCCGCGGAACTGATGCCGAACGCCGCCGCGAATAGCGATACGGACGCGAGTCGAAGCCACCGGCGGCGGGTGTCGTTGCTGGTCATGACTACTCCTTGAGGTGCGTCGCAGCCCCGGGTGGGCTGCGTTCACCTCGTAGGAGCACGCGCTGCCGGCGATTCCCACAGTTTTCTGTCGAGCAGTTTTTGCGAGCCGCTCAGGAGTCGGTGAAGGTCGCCGCCCGACGCTGCTGAAAGGCCCGGGTGCCCTCGCGGAAGTCCGCGGACTCGAGCAGCACCAACTGGCCCCGCTTCTCGCGTTCCAGCGCTGCCTCCAACTCCACCAGCGTCGCGGCGTTGATCGCGTCCTTGGTCTTGCGCAGCGCCACCGCGGGTCCTGACACCAGCTTCGAGATCACCTTGGCGACCTCGGCATCGAACTCGTCGGCCGGATACACCGCCGTGACCAGGCCCCAGTCGAACGCCTCCGCCGCTGAAATCCGTTCGGCCAGCAATGCCATGCGCATCGCCCTGATCCGCCCGACCGCCGCGGCGATCAACGCCGAAGCACCACCGTCGGGCATCAGCCCGATCTTCGTGAACGCCAGCATGAAAAATGCTTTCTCCGAAGCCAATACGATGTCCGATGCCAACGCCAGCGACGCGCCGACCCCTGCCGCCGGCCCCTGCACGACCGCGACCACCGGTTGCGGCAACGCCACGATCGAGCGGACCGCCCGATTTGCGGCGTCGAGCACATCGGCCGGCGTGCCTGCAGCACCTGGATTCGCGTGGTCTTCTTCGCTGATCCCTGCGCCCGACGAGAAACCGCGGCCCGCTCCGCCGAGGCGCACCACGCGCACCCGCGGGTCGTCCGCCGCCTGCTCCAGCGCATCGCCGATGCCCGCGAGCATCGCCGCGGTCAGCGAGTTCAGGCTGTCCGGACGGTTCAGCGTCACCGACAGCACACCGTCGGCAAGCTCGACGGAAAGGTCGTCGATGCTCGTGTACACGCCCGCGCGGGAGTCCGTTGTCGTCATACCAGGCACCCTAGGTCGGGCCACATGGTTATACAAGTAAGCTATGTCGCGGTCACCTAACGGAGGGCGGGTTTGGACATGGCTGGACCACTGCACGGACTGCGAGTCGTCGAATTGGCCGGCATCGGCCCAGGCCCACACGCTGCGATGCTGCTGGGCGACCTCGGCGCCGACGTCGTCCGCGTCGAGCGTCCCGGCAAGGGGCCAGGGCCGGCGACCGAACCCGGGCGCGACTATCTGTTGCGCAACCGGCGCTCGGTCACGGCCGACCTGAAGAGCGACAAGGGTCGCGAGTTCGTACTGCAGCTGGTGGCCAAGGCCGACGTGCTGATCGAAGGCTTCCGGCCTGGTGTCACCGAGCGACTCGGGCTCGGCCCGCAGGACTGCGCGAAGGTCAACGACAAACTGATCTACGGCCGGATGACCGGCTGGGGTCAGACCGGCCCCCGCAGTCAACAGGCCGGCCACGACATCAACTACATCTCGCTCAACGGTGTGCTGCACGCGGTCGGCCGCGCAGGCGAACGACCGGTTCCGCCGCTGAACCTCGTCGGTGATTTCGGCGGTGGCTCAATGTTTCTCGTCGTCGGCATTCTGTCGGCGCTCTGGGAGCGCGAGCGCTCCGGCAAGGGACAGGTCATCGACGCGGCGATGGTCGACGGCTCGAGCGTGCTCTCGACGATGATGTGGGCGTTCCGCGGGATGGGCATGTGGAGCGACGAGCGCGGTGTCAACATGCTCGACACCGGCGCTCCGTATTACGACACCTACACCTGCGCCGACGGTCGCTATGTCTCGGTCGGAAGCATCGAGCCGCAGTTCTTCGCCGAGCTGCTCGACAAGCTCGGGCTCGACGCCGCTGACCTGCCCCCGCAAAACGACATGAGCCGCTGGCCCGAGTTGCGCGCCAAGCTGACTGAGGTGTTCGCGTCGCAGGATCGCGACCATTGGGCCAAGGTGTTCGCCGACAGCGACGCCTGCGTCGCGCCCGTGCTGTCGTTCGGCGAAGTCGAAACCGAACCGCACAACACCGAGCGCGACACGTTCTACCGCGAGAACGGCTTTCTGTATCCCGCACCGGCGCCGCGGTTTTCGCGCACTGTGCCCGACCAACCGAAAGCGCCGGGAGTACCCGGTGCCGACACCGACGCCGTCCTGCGCGACTGGCAGTAGAGGAAAGGAACGCAATCAGTGGAGATCAAAGACGCCGTAGCGGTTGTCACCGGGGGAGCCTCGGGTCTCGGCCTGGCGACCACCAAGCGACTGCTCGACCGGGGCGCATCCGTGGTCGTCATCGACCTGCGTGGTGAGGACGCGGTGAAGCAACTCGGCGATCGCGCCCAGTTCGTGGAGACCAACGTGACCGATCCCGAAGCGGTGTCCGCAGCACTGGACGCCGCCGAGAAGATCGGCCCGCTGCGCATCAACGTCAACTGCGCCGGTATCGGCAACGCGGCCAAGACGTTGTCCAAGGACGGGCCGTTTCCGCTCGACGCGTTCAAGAAGGTCGTCGAGGTCAACCTGATCGGCACGTTCAACGTGCTTCGGCTGTCCGCCGAGCGCATCGCGAAGACCGAACCGATCGACGGCGAGCGTGGCGTCATCATCAACACCGCGTCCGTCGCGGCGTTCGAAGGACAGATCGGCCAAGCCGCGTACTCCGCATCCAAGGGCGGCGTCGTCGGCATGACACTGCCGATCGCCCGGGACCTGTCGCGCGAGCTGATCCGCGTCGTCACGATCGCGCCCGGCCTGTTCAAGACCCCGCTGCTGGGCTCGCTGCCCGAAGAGGCGCAGCAGTCGCTTGGCAAGCAGGTGCCGCATCCGGCCCGCCTGGGTGATCCCGACGAGTACGGCGCGCTGGCCGTGCACATCGTCGAGAACCCGATGCTCAACGGTGAGGTGATCCGTCTGGACGGCGCAATCCGGATGGCGCCGCGATGATCACGACGAAGTTCACCGAGACGTTCGGCATCGAGCATCCGATCGTCCAGGGCGGTATGCAGTGGGTCGGTCGCGCGGAACTTGTTGCCGCCGTTGCCAATGCGGGTGCGCTCGGTTTCATCACCGCGCTGACGCAGCCGACGCCCGCGGACCTGGCCAACGAGATCGCCAGGTGTCGCGATCTGACGGATAAGCCGTTCGGCGTGAACCTGACCATCCTGCCGACGATCAACCCGCCGCCGTATGACGAGTATCGGCAGGTGATCGTCGACGCCGGAATCAAGATCGTCGAGACGGCAGGCTCGAACCCCGCGCCGCATCTGCCGATGTTTCACGACAACGGGATCAAGGTGCTGCACAAGTGCACCTCGGTGCGGCACGCGGTCAAGGCCCAGAGCCTCGGCGTCGACGGCATCAGCATCGACGGATTCGAGTGCGCCGGGCATCCCGGCGAGGACGACATCCCTGGCCTGGTGCTGATCCCCGCGGCGTCGACCAAGATCGACATTCCGATGATCGCCTCCGGCGGCTTCGCCGATGCGCGCGGCCTGGTGGCCGCACTGGCATTGGGCGCCGACGGCATCAACATGGGCTCACGGTTCATGTGCACCGTGGAATCGGCGATTCATCAGAACGTCAAGGAGGCGATCGTCGCGGGCAGCGAGCTGGACACCGAGCTGATCTTCCGTCCGCTGCGCAACACGGCGCGGGTGGCAAGCAACACGGTGTCGCGCGAGGTCGTCGAGATTCTCAACCGCGGCGGGCAGTTCGAGGACGTCAAGGATCTGGTCGCGGGCAAGCGCGGTGTGAAGGTCTACGAGGTCGGCGATCTGGATGCGGGCATCTGGTCGGTCGGCACGTCGATGGGCCTGATCAACGACATCCCGACGTGCGGGGAGCTGGTGGCCCGGATCGTGGACGAGGCCGAGGAGCTGATCACCGGCCGACTGGCCGACATGGTCGAGCCTGAGGCTGCAGAGAACGTGGCCTAGAAACCGAGAAAACGAAAGATCGACGAAACGCCCGTACTGGGCAAACTGTCATGGGTGAACGCGCGCCGCGAGGCGCGCGATTACTCAGACTGCGGTTGGCAGGGTGTGCTCGTCGTCGAGCTGCTCCGAGGTGTCGCCCTCAACCAGGACATCGCCGTGGTAGAGCGCCTCGAAGTCAACCTTGATGACATCGGCACTGGTGTCGTCGATCCACATGTACTGAACAGTAACCATCACCATTAAGGAATCTTTGAGTCTCGATTCGGAAAATGGTGGCAATTCTTACTGCGGGGTAGGTTCCGGGCTCACGCCGGCGGCGGCGCCGTGAAATGGATCGGGTTCCTCCCGTTCAGCAATATCCAGGTCAGCGCAGCGGCGGTGACCGCCGCGACCAGCAGGCTCACAGCCACGCGGGCGTCGAACCGGGTGCGGCCGAGGATCCTGGCGTCAACGAAATAGCCGCGCCAGCCACCGGATTCCATACATCCGACGGCGGAGTTGAAGTCGAGCGCCTCGAAGGACGGCAGCCCAAGCGGCTGCCAAAGCGCTGTGAGTGTTTGCGTGGTGAACATCGGTCCGCGCCGCGACGTAGTTATCAAGAGAGAGACATGTTGATCTCGCTAAGTTACCGCTGGTAAGTTATCGGCGATATCTCGTTTGGAAGGACGCCACGTGCTGCAACGAATCGCCCTACTGGCCATCGCCGCGCCGCGGCGAATCATCGCGGTCGCGCTCCTGGTGATGGTGGCTTGCGGCATCTTCGGCATCCCTGTTGCCAAGCATCTGTCCGCGGGTGGCTTCCAGGACCCGACTTCGGAGTCCGCCCAAGCGACGAAATTGCTCGTCGACAAGTTCGGTCAGGGCGACATGGAGCTGTTGATCAGCGTGACCTCGGGTGCCGGCGCGCAGGGCGCTGCGGCCCGCGCCGTCGGAACCGACATCGTCGACCAGTTGAAGGCGTCGCCCTATGTCGGCGATGTGACGTCCGTGTGGACTGCCCCCGAGTCCGCCGCGCCGGCGCTGATGAGTAAGGACGGCAAGACCGGGCTGATCGTCGCAGGCATCACCGGCGGGGAGAGCGGCGCCCAGCAGCATGCCAAAGAGCTGACTGAGCGACTCATCCACGACCGCGACGGCGTCACGGTGCGCGCGGGCGGCGAGGCGATGACCTACGTGCAGATCAACGCCCAGAGCGAAAAAGACCTGCTGACAATGGAATCCATCGCGATCCCGCTGAGCTTCATCGTCTTGGTCTGGGTGTTCGGCGGGCTGATCTCCGCTGCGCTGCCGTTGGCCGTCGGCGGCTTCGCGATTCTCGGTTCGATGGCGGTGCTGCGGGCGGTCACCTTGATCACCGACGTGTCGATCTTCGCGCTGAACCTCACGGTCGCAATGGGTTTGGCGCTTGCCATCGACTACACGCTGTTGATCATCAGCAGATATCGCGATGAACTCGCCGAAGGCGCCGACCGCGACCGCGCGCTGGTGCGCACCATGATGACCGCGGGGCGCACGGTGCTGTTCTCGGCGATGACCGTCGCGCTGTCGATGGTCGCGATGGTGCTTTTCCCCATGTACTTCCTGAAGTCGTTCGCCTACGCGGGCATTGCCGTGGTGGTGTTCGCGGCCATCGCCGCTATTGTGGTGGCACCTGCTGCGATCGCGCTGCTCGGCGACAGGCTGGACTCGTTGGACGCGCGCAGGCTCGCGCGCTGGGTGTTCCGGCGGCCCGATCCGGTGCCCAAGCCGATCGAGCAGAACTTCTGGTACCGCTCGACGAAAATCGTTATGCGCCGGGCAGTTCCGATTGGTATCGCGATCGTCGCACTGCTACTGATGCTCGGCGCACCGTTCCTCAACATCAGGTGGGGCTTCCCCGACGAGCGCGTGCTGCCGCAGTCGCTGTCTGCCCGTCAGGTCGGCGACGACCTGCGCGCCAACTTCGCGGTCGACTCGGCGCGCAACGTCACCGTCGTCATGCCCAATGCCGCAGGCGTCACACCCGCCGACGTCGACCGTTACGCCTCGGCGCTGTCGCAGGTGCCCGACGTGTCGTCGGTGTCCGCGCCGGGCGGCACATACGCGGGCGGTCGATCGGTCGGGCCACCTTCTGCCGCAACCGGATTCAAGGACGGTAGCGCATTCCTCACGGTAGGTAGCACTGCGCCGTTGTTCAGCGACGCATCCGAATCGCAGCTCGACCGGTTGCGCGCGGTGCCGCCACCGGCGGGGCAGCATGTCGAGTTGACCGGTGTCGCGCAGGTCAACCGCGACAGCTCGGAGGCGATCACGTCGCGGTTGCCGATGGTTCTCGGGATCATCGCGGTGATCACGTTCGTGTTGCTGTTCCTGCTCACCGGCAGCGTGATATTGCCGCTCAAGGCGTTGGTGCTCAACGTCTTATCGCTGACCGCGGCATTTGGCGCGCTGGTGTGGATCTTCCAGGAGGGACACCTCGGCGCACTTGGCACGACTCCGACTGGAACGCTCGTCGCGAACATGCCGGTGCTGTTGTTCTGCATCGCGTTCGGGTTGTCGATGGACTACGAAGTGTTCCTGGTGTCGCGTATCCGCGAATACTGGCTCAAATCCGGTAAGACGCGAGCCGACAACGACGAGAGTGTCGCGCTCGGTCTGGCGCGCACCGGTCGTGTCGTCACCGCCGCCGCGCTGCTGATGGCGATTTCGTTCGCCGCGCTGATCGCGGCCAAGGTGGCGTTCATGCGGATGTTCGGCGTCGGCCTGACGCTCGCGGTGATCGCGGACGCAACCCTGGTCCGCATGCTGCTGCTGCCCGCGTTCATGCACGTGCTCGGCCGGTGGAACTGGTGGGCACCAAAGCCGCTCGCCAGGCTGCACGACCGCATCGGGGTCGACGAGTCCGGTGACGGCGACGCGCCCATAGAGAAACGTGAACGCGTCGCGGCGTCGGTAACGGACACTGAGTAGCGTGTCGATCCAGCCGTTGCGTCGCCGCCGCGCCCCGCGCGGTTCGGGCGAACAGTTGCGTGACGAAATCCTCGACGCCACGACCGAACTGCTGCTGGAAACCGGGCACGCGAAGTCGGTGTCCATCCGCTCGGTCGCCCAGCGGGTCGGGGTCACGCCGCCGTCGATCTATCTGCATTTCGCCGACAAGGACGCGCTGCTCGACGCCGTTTGCGCCAGGTACTTCGAGAAGCTCGACGAGGAGATGCAGCGTGTCGCGACGGATCAGCCCTCGACCATCGACGTCTTGCGCGCACAGGGTCTGGCCTATGTCCGGTTCGCGTTGAAAACCCCTGAGCTGTACCGGATTGCGACCATGGCCGAGAGTCGGCCCGGCAGCGACATCGACGTCGCGCTGAACAGTTCCGCCTTCGTCCACATGCGCGCGTCGGTGGAAACGTTGATGGCTGAGGGAACCTACCCGCCTGGCGACCCCGTTGTGAAGGCACTGGAGCTGTGGACCGTGGCCCATGGGCTGTCGGCTCTACTGATTTCGCGGCCGTACCTGCCGTGGGGCGATATCGAAGAGTTCGCCGACCGAGTGATGAGATCGGTGTGCGCCGGCCAGATCGTTTCCGGTGCCATCGATCCGGATCTGCCGCCCTCGGCGGCCATCGCACTGCTGAAGGGAATGCTCGATGAGCACAAGCGAAGTGGACAATCCGTTCTTCGCGCGGATGTGGACGTGGATGGCAAGCCATGAACCGGAGTCATTGAAGCAACTGCGCCGCGAGAACCTTGCCGGCCTCTCGGGACGCGTGCTCGAGGTCGGCGCAGGCACCGGGACGAACTTCGAGTTGTATCCCGACACCGTGACCGAGGTGGTCGCCGTCGAGCCCGAGCGCAGGCTGTCGGTACAGGCTGAGCAGGCGGCCGCTGCGGCGTCGGTGCCGATCCGCGTCAGCGCCAACACGGTGGAACAGTTCGCGGACGCTGAGCCGTTCGACGCGGCGGTGTGTTCCCTGGTGCTGTGCTCGGTCGACGACCCTGATCAGGTTGTGCGTCAACTCTTTTCGGTACTCAAGCCCGGTGGTGAACTGCGCTACTTCGAACACGTCGCCAGCAGCGGTTGGCGCGATCGGCTGCAGAGGTTCGCCGACGCCACGCTGTGGCCGCGGATGGCAGGCAACTGCCACACGCATCGCCATACCGAGCAGACAATTGTCAATGCCGGCTTCAAAGTGTCCAGATCGCGTCGCGAGTGGGTGTTGCCGCCGTGGGTGCCGGTGCCGTCGTCGGAAGTCGCTATCGGCCGGGCCGTCAAACCGTGAGCTGTGTGCAGCTTGTGGCGGTGAGCGCAACAAACTGCACAGAATCGCTAGGGAAGTAGGGCGGGCAGGCGCTGCAGCAAGGTGGGCAGCGCGGTGGCCGCCGATTCGCGGACGACGGCCGTCGCGGCGTCGGACAGCGGCGTGGGCTCCGGGTTCACTTCGACGACGACGGTGCCGTTGGCCAGCGCCAGCTCAGGCAACCCTGCGGCGGGGTAGACGATCGACGAAGTGCCGACGACGATCACGAGGTCGGCATGCGTGACCGCGTCGAGCGAGCGTTGCCACGCCTCGTCGGGCAGTGCTTCGCCGAACCACACCACATTCGGGCGGATCAATCCGCCGCACACGCATCGCGGCGGTTCGACCGATTCCACGGGTTCAGGCATCGTCGGCAACTCGTCGAGATACTCGCGGCCGCAACGGTCGCAACGGAATTCGAACAAGCTGCCGTGCAGGTGATAGACGCGCTTGCTGCCCGCGCGCTCATGCAGATTGTCGACGTTCTGGGTGACCACGTGCACGTCGGCGTAGTCCTGCCAGGCCGCCACGGCGAGATGGCCGTCGTTCGGCTGCACCGAGCCCATCATCTGATGACGCCACAGGTACCACGCCCACACCTTGTCGGGGTGGTCCTGCCAACCCTCGGCGCTGGAGATCTCATAGGGGTCGACCTTCGCCCACAGCCCCGTCTCGGCATCGCGGAAGGTCGGCACCCCGCTCTCGGCGGAAATGCCTGCTCCGCTGAGCACCGTCACTTGCACATCACCAAAGTAGCCCGTTTAAGCGATACTGATGCACGTGGCCGAGTTGGGGGATTGGGTTCGCATTGACCAGCACGCCGCCAAGCCGCTTTTCGACCAGCTCAGGACGCAGATCATCGACGGGATCCGGGACGGCAGGCTGCCGCCGGGCACCCGATTGCCGACGGTCCGCGAACTGGCGGGGCAGATGAGCCTGGCGGTCAACACGGTGGCGCGCGCATATCGGGAGCTGGAGTCGGCGGGTGTGCTCGAAACCCGGGGCCGCTTCGGTACTTTCGTTGCCCGTGTCGATCCGGCCGACTCCGCGATGGCGACCGCGGCGCACACGTTTGTGTCCGCGGCGCGCGCGCTGGGCGTCGACAAGGACGAGGCCTTGAAATACGTCGAGGCGGCCTTCGGCTGATCAGCCGCGCCAGCGCAGCACGTCCAGAGCGACCGCGACGTCGACGCTGGCGTCTGCCAGCGGTCGGGGCAGCAGTTCATCGGCGCGGGCCAGGCGCCGCAGCAAGGTGTTGCGGTGGGTGTAGAGACGTTGCGCGGCTCGCGACGCGTTGCACTGTGATGCGACGAAAGTCCTTACCGTGTCCTGTAATTCGGATCCTGCGGACTCGAGATCGCCCAGTGTGTGTTTGACGAACTCGGCGGCGCGGTCGGTGTCGGCGGTGATCAGCGCGACGAGTTGGACGTCGGTGAACAGCGCGACCTGCTGAGGCGAATGCAACCGCGCCATGAACTGTTGGGTGATGATCGCGTCGAAGTGACTGCGCCGAAATCCGTCGACTCCGGTGGCCATCGGGCCGATCGCGATGCGGACGTCGGGCGTCGCGGCGACTGACCGCAGCACTGCGCCGGTGTCGAGTGTGCCCGCCACCCAGACCCATCGGGTCGCCGTACTGGCCAGCACGCTCAGCATGCGGCCTGCCGCTGCGTGCCCGAAAGCCTGGGCTGCTCGGTCGAGTCGGGCCAGATCGCCGCCGGGATCGTCGGTCCAGATGACCGCGGCGGTGTGAGGTCCGGTCAATGCATAGCCGAGTCGTTCCTCGGCGCGCCTGCGGGGAATGGGCGCGCCATCGAGAAGCAGCGCGACGGTCTCGCGACGTTCGGCGTGCGTCCCGCGGGTGAGTTCGTCGCGCTCCAGGTCGATCTGGGCCGCGATGGCCGCCAGCGTGGCGTCGACGAACGCGCTGATCGACCGCGAGCACACGTCGAGCAATTCGTGCAGCTCCACCGGATCCGAGGTCAGCCCGAACGCGATTTCCATCAGCCGCCGCCACGCCACTCCCTCGCCTACGCGATACGCGTCCAGCGCGAACGCGTCGAGTCCTCGACGCACCAGTTCGCGCGCGACGGTCACCGGCTCAGGTCCGGTGTTGGGCGGTACCGGCGCGCCGGGATCGCGGACGTTGGCGGTGGACCAGAAGTACAGGTTGGCCTGATTGCTGCGGCTCACCGCCCCGGCGAGGTCGGGGTCGGCGGCGATCGCCGGGTTGGCGCCGAGCACGGCGGTGTCGAGCTCCTCGAGCCACTCCGGCGGCGCATTGACGATGATCTGCGCGCACTGCCGGATCAGCTCCCTGACCGGGGCCGACGGGGGATTCGACGTCATCGCACCACGGTAGACCGCCTGGTGCAAAGTGCACCATAGAAGAGCGATATTGAGACGATTTGCTCTTGGGTTCGCGGACCTCCAGACGCGACCATCAATGCAACGAAAACCCGTCGTCAGGAGTCACACCATGGCCCGCACCTCCAGTCACATCGAGCACGTCGACGTTCTGATCGTCGGCGCAGGCATCTCCGGCATCGGCGCGGCGTACTACCTGCAGCAGGAGCATGCGGACCGGACCTACGCCGTTCTCGAGGCGCGTGGCGCGTCGGGTGGCACGTGGGACCTGTTCCGCTATCCGGGGATTCGCTCGGATTCCGATCTGCACACGTTCGGCTACGAGTTCAAGCCGTGGCAGGACGAGGACGCGATTGCGTCGGCCGACAAGATTCTGGCCTACCTGCGTGAGACCACCGCGGAGAACGGCATCGACGCCAACATCCGGTTCCACCACAAGGTGCTGGCCGCGGCGTGGTCGAGCGACGACGCGCGCTGGGTCGTCGACGTCGAGCGCTTCAACGACGAGGACGACACCGAGGAGTTGGTGCAGTTCAGCGCGAACTGGATCTTCTGCGCCGGTGGCTACTACCGCTACGACAAGGGCTACACGCCGGAGTTTCCCGGCCGCGACCGATTTCGCGGTCAGATCGTGCATCCCCAGCACTGGCCCGAGGATCTCGACTACGCGGGCAAGAAGGTCGTCATCATCGGCAGCGGCGCGACAGCGGTGACGCTGGTGCCCGCGATGGCAGGCACGGCCGCCCATGTGACGATGCTCCAGCGCTCACCGACCTATGTGCTCCCGGTGCCGTCGAAAGACACGTTCGCCAACGCGGCGCAAAAGCTGCTCGGCGCCAAGCGCGGTTATGCGTTGGCCCGGCGCAAGAACATCGTCAGGCAACGCGCGGTCTACCAGTTGTCGCAGAAGTATCCCGCCGCGGCGCGCAGGCTGATCCGCCACCTCAACGCCAAGGAGCTACCCGAGGGCTATCCGGTCGACGAGCACTTCCGCCCCGCATACAACCCGTGGGATCAGCGGCTGTGTACGGTGCCTGACGCCGACTTGTTCAAGGCGATCAGCAGCGGTGCGGCCTCGGTGGTCACCGATCGGATTGCCACCTTCACCGAAACCGGTGTACTGCTGGAATCCGGGGAGCATCTCGACGCCGACATCATCGTCACCGCAACGGGTTTGAATATTCAGCTGTTCGGCGGCATGTCGTTGACAGTGGATGGGACACCAGTCGATCCCACCGATTCCGTCGTCTACAAGGCCATGATGCTGTCCGGCGTCCCGAACTTCGCGTTCGCGTTCGGATACACCAACTCCTCGTGGACGCTCAAGGTGGGCCTGTTGTGCGAGCACTTCTGCCGCCTGTTGACGCACATGGACGCCTGCGGCTACGACATCGCGCGGCCCGAACTGGCCGACCCCGCGATGTCGACCCAGCCGATGCTCGACCTCAGCGCCGGCTATATTCAGCGTGCCCTCGACCAGTTGCCGAAACAGGGCGACGGTGACCCGTGGCTCGTGCAGATGAACTACTACCACGACATCGAACAGCTGCGCGAGGGATCAGTTGTCAACCCCCACTTGCACTTTGGGTCTTCGAACCGCGAGGCTAGCCGAATTCCAGCAGAGTCAGCACGGGCCTGATCGGATCGAGTAACGGGATCCGGTGCGCCGTCCACAGCAGCGCGTTCAGCACCTTGCCGCGACCCGCGGGAAACGGCAGATCATGGACTGCCCGGATGCCTGGCACGGAACTGACCAGATTCGCGGCGTCGGATACCGACAAGCTGAATGGCATCGGCGGGACCCGGTAACGGAACGAGGTGCGCATGCCGCGGCGGTGCACTGCCGCCAAGCCGGCAGGCGGCAGGTCGAACATCATCTGTCCGCCGGGAAACCGCGCGGCGCACGCGGCGATCAGGCCGAGCGCATCGTCGGGTTGCAAGTACATCAGCAGCCCCTCTGCGGTGATGAACACGCCGTGTTCGGCGTCCACCTGATCCATCCAGGTGAAGTCGAGCGCAGACTGGGCGCACATCCGCACCCGATCCCTCGCGGGCAGCAGCTTGCGACGCAGGTCGATCATCGGCGGGAGATCGACTGTGAGCCATTGGAATTGGTCACCGACGCCTGCGGCATCCAGACGGTAGAAGCTGGTCTGCAACCCCTCGGCCAGGGCCACCACGGTGGCTTTGGGATGGTCGGTCAGATAACGGCGGGTGTGCCTGTCGTAGGCCACGGCCCGCAGCGCCATGTCCTGGCGCCGGGAAAAACCGAACTTCGCGAAGTCGTAGTCGATCGAGTCGGCCAGCTCGATGGCCACCGGGTCGTCGATGATCGAATCCGGCCTACGCGCCTCGTTCGCACGCACCCGCAAGGTCAGCAGCGCGGTCTCGGAGACGCCCGTCAGCACCGTGCCATCGACCTTGACGGTGGGCGCGGAGCTCACCGCAGCACCTTTTCGACGGTGCGCAGATTGCGGGTCGTGGTCGAGGACTTGTAGCGCTTCTTGCCCATGGTTTTCCCGATGGTCGTGCCGAGCGTGCCCTTGGGGCACTGCCAGTAGATGACGCCCTTGCCGCGTTTGACCTTTTCGTCCGGTCCGGCGTCCTTGCCGAGTGCGGCCAGTTCGTCGAGCACGTCTTTGTCGGTGACGAACGTGACGTAGGAGTGCTTACCCTCGACCTCGCGCTCGAACGGAAAAGCCTTCGAGATTGCTGCGACCGTCTTCAAGTCGTAGGCCAATACCCAGGCGTCGTATCCGAAGGCGTCGCGTAACGCCTTCTCTGCCTTCTTTCGCACGGCATCGACACCCGCGCTGCTTTCCAGGAGCACGTTGCCGCTGGCCAAAATCGTTCGCACATTGGTGAATCCGGCTTCCTCGAACGCCTTGGCGACCTCGGCCATCTTGAGGTTGACGCCGCCGACGTTGACGCCACGCAGAAAAGCAGCGTATTGGGTCATGGCCGCCATGGTAGGCGGCGCGGGCCGGCGGACGTAGGCTCGACCAATGGGACGCCATGTGTTCGACGACAAGCTGCTGGCGCTGCTCTGCGGGAACTCGCTGGGCGTGCTGGCCACGATCAAGCGCGACGGCAGGCCGCAGTTGTCGAATGTGTCCTACTGGTTCGACAAACCCAATCTGGCCATCCAGGCGTCGCTCACCGAGCAGCGGGCCAAGACCCGCAACCTGCGCCGCGACCCGCGGGCGTCCATCCATGTCAGCTCGGACGACGGCTGGTCCTACGCCGTCGCCGAGGGCGAGGCGGACCTGACACCGCCGGCCGCGGCGCCCGACGACGCCACCGTGGAGGCGCTGATCGCCTTGTACCGCAATATCGCCGGTGAACACCCCGACTGGGACGACTATCGACGGGCCATGGTCGAGGACCGCAGGGTGGTGCTGACGTTGCCGATCTCGCACGTCTACGGGATGCCGCCGGGCAAGCGGTAAAGGGTACGACGGCTGCGGCGGCGTCGGGTTAGGCTGCCGTCTATGGCAGATGCACCGGAAGACGACACCAAGCGCAAGTTCCGGGAAGCGCTGGAGCGGAAGAAGGCCAAGGCGGCAGGCGGATCCGCCCACAAGGACGGCGGAGCCAAGCAGCCGCGGGCGCATGGACCGCTCGAGAGCCGCAGGGAGTTCCGCCGCAAGAGCGGTTAACCCGTGACGCCGGAATTTTTGATCACGACCTTGATTGTGGTCGCGACCCCAGGGGCGGGCGTGCTGTACACCGTCGCCGCAGGCCTGTCGCGCGGTCCCCGGGCCAGCCTGGTGGCGGCCTTTGCATGCACGCTCGGGATCGTGCCCCACATGATCGCTGCGGTGACCGGCCTGGCGGCGATCATGCATGCCAGTGCGGTGGCGTTCTCGATCGTCAAATGGCTGGGCGTCGCATATCTGGTTTACCTGGCGTGGAAGACATTTCGCGACAAGTCGGTCTTCGAGGTGCAGCCCGATCACGCGAAACCGTCAGCCTGGCGGGTCATCGTGTCGGGTGTCTTGGTCAACGTGCTGAACCCGAAGTTGACCATCTTCTTCTTCGCATTCCTGCCGCAGTTCGTGGCGCCCGACAGCAATGGCGCGATGCTGCACATGGTGTGGCTCAGCACCGTCTTCATGGCGGCGACGCTCGCGGTGTTCAGCCTCTACGGTGTGTTCGCCGGGGCGGTCCGCCGCGAGGTGATCTCGCGGCCACGGATCGTCGCGTGGATGCGGCGCAGCTTCGCCGCCACCTACGTCGTCCTGGCGGGCAGGCTCGCGGCGCAGACCCGCTGAGAGTCTCGGGCTCGGCCGACCCGCCGAACGTGGGTTACCCGCACGCTTGAGGGCCTGATGGTGTGCGGGTAACCCACGTTCGGCGGGATCGGGCGAGCTAGAGCGCCGGCTCCCGGCCAGTTTCGTAGCTCAGAGCCCGGCGAAGGTGAGCTGGTGATCCGCCTCGAGCAGCATCCACCCGCTCAGCTGTATCGAAAGATCGCGGCTCTGGTTCGGCGACGACGCCAGCGTCGAGTCCGCGAGCCGGGGAGAGGTTTCCAGACCTGCCGGCGTGACCGGACGGGTCCAATCCGCACCGAACAGCGGCAGGCCGTCCACCTCGGCGCGGTTGCCCCAAGCCGCCCGCGCTGAGGCGTGCACGAGCTCCGCGGCGATGGTGTCGCCCAGGGCCAGCGCGGTCTGGGCGAGATACCTGGCCAGGATGCCCATGAACAGCCCGGAGTCGTTCCCGCCGGCCCCGTCGATTACGCCCGCGTCGGCGAGCCTGTCGGCGGTAGCGGCGACCAGCGCCGCCGCGCGGTCACGATGGCTCGAATCGTTTGTGCGCAGGGCTAATTCGGTCTCCAGTCCGATGACCACGCCCTGAGAGTAGGTCCGCAATGCCTGGTCCACCGGCCCGCTGGGTTCGTGCACGCCGTCGAAGATGAGGCCGCTTTCGGTGTCGCGCAGCCGGGTGTTCAGGAAATCGGCGAGTTGTTCGGCGTGGGACAGCTTGCCCAGGCGCGCCATCGCGATGCCGGTCGGACCGATCGCGGAGGTGCTGTAGTAATCGTGCCCGACCTTCCACGGCACCGCGCCAGCGGCCGGATTCCAGCCGTCGAGCAGGGCGGTCCGCAGTTTCGGAACGGCATCGTCGAACCGGACGCCGAGCAGCCTGTCGGCGCGTTCGAGCGCCAGCAGCAGCCATGACATGTCGTCGCAGTACGCGTTGGTCCAACCGGTGAGATTGCGGGTGTGAATGCCACGCGCGATGGCGCCGATCCGGTCGATGCGTTCGGGGGAGGGTGCGCGGTACGCGGCATCCACCGCGCAGTCCAACAGGTGGGCCTGCCACCAGTAACACCAACGCGCCAACAACCATTTGTCGAATAGCGACGACGGCCAGTGCAGCGCGCCCAGTTGCGTCCCCGGTTGCCCCCAGAGCGTGTGCACGTGCCGCTCCATGACCGCCCGCTCAGCCAGGTCCGCTCGTTCCCCGGACCCCACCGGGCCGGGGGACGGCTTCTCCATAAATGCCACCGCTTGCATCGGCTGTGTCACTGCGGTGAGTGCGACGGCGCCGGCGACCGCCAAAAGCGCACTGCGCCGGCTGATCCCCTGGTTCCGGCGATCCATCCGCTCGAGCTCCCCTTTGCCGAACAACGATCACCGGAGACTGGAGACCGTGCAGCTGAATTTATCGCGACGCGGCCGCCATTTCGATGAGAATCCTGCAAACGCCCCTGGTAGATACATCGCCATCCGCCACGCGGGTTGGAATCCTACGGCTAGCGTTGACCCAGGCAATGCATCGTGGCTCAGTCAACACTCGTCGGTGCATCCGTTGCCTTCACCAACTGCACCTCCGGCCGCGCCGGGACCTCGTCGGCCAAAAACCACCGGAACGCGAGGTTGCCGCGCGGATAGTCCAGCGTGGTAAGCGAATTCGGATGTTTCGTCATGCCGCGGGAGACGACGATCGTGACCGAACCATCGGCGTTGGGCACCGCGCTGTGGCCGTTGACCGAACTGCGCGCGTCGTTCACATTGTGGGTGGCCATGAACTGGTTCCACACCACCAGGTTCCAGAACCGGCACTTCGGTGGCCGATGGGTGATCACCAGCGCCTCGTCGTCCTCGAGCACGAAGCTGCCATACGCGTAGCACGCATCGCGCGCCGACCAGCCGAAGTTCGCGTCGGGCACCTGATACGGGTCGGCGAATTGGTTTGCCACTTGCGACACTTCATGCCCCAGCTGGTGTGAATCATCGACGCGTACGCCGACCGCGAGCGGCACGATCGCGAACATGGTGCGCAGCCAGGCCGCGCTGGCCCGCAGTGCCGCAGCGGTTTCGGCGTCCCCGTGCCGAATCGGCTCAGGGTCGTCGAGCGCTGCTATCTGCCAGCGGACCGGCCTGCCGGTCAGCGGATCGGCCTGGTAGTCACGGGTCATCAACACCACCCCGTCGTCCGTCGGCCCAAGGTCGAAGGAGAAGTTGCCTTCCCCGTCGATGTCGAGGTCGTCGTCGCGCATGAGCGCCACGATCCGGTCAGACCACGCACCCGGCGACGGTTCGTTGTACGCCGTCACCGAAAAGTACACGCTGTCACCCTTGTTGCCGCTGATGCGATAGCGGCGCCTCGGATCGACCGGGCACATGTGGTAGTAGGCGTCGGTGTTGTCGCCGCCCCACCGACGGTCACGGCGAAATGGTGTGTTCACCTCCACGAACTGAGGTCGGCTCGGCTCGGAGAACAGATAGGTATCGAGCGCGACGCCCAACGTTGTCGCCAGCATCCGGTAACCGTCGGCGATGTGCCGGTCGTCGCTGACCGCGCGATCACCTTCGAGGAACGAGCGATCAAGCCCGCCAAGGGTTTCCAATAGCTCGTGCCACGCGGCAGTGGACTCGTGCGTCATGCAGAGATTCCTCTCAAAATCAAATTGGCGGTTCGCTCGACCCAGGTGTCGTCGAGCGCACCGCGCGTGAGCAGCGCCAGGAAGGTGATGCCCGCGAGGGCTTCGGTGACTTCTGCCGCGGTGACATCGGGCCGAATCTCGTTGCGTGCCATGGCGTTATCCAGTCGCGCGGTCATGTCACGAGACAGGATGCCGCCGAACCGCTCGAGAAGCGCCGCGTGCAACGTCAAGTCCGCGGCCATCTCGCCGACCAGTCCCGGCAGCGCGGCGCGTGCCGCGGGTGTGGTCAACACCGCGACCGTGCGGCGCACCATTTCGCGCACATCGTCGGCCAGCGAGCCCGTGTCGGGCAGCTCGGTTCCACTGTTGATCGGGAACACCGCCTCGTGCACGAGGTGCGCCTTGCTGGGCCAACGCCGGTAGATCGCGGGCTTGCTGGTACCGGCACGGCGCGCGATCGCATCCACGGACAGCGCGGCGTATCCGGTCTCGCCGAGCAGTTCGACCGTCGACTCCAGCACCGCGCTGTCGATGCGCGGATCGCGGGGCCGGCCAAGGTCTGTTGTCATTACGAAACTCAGAGTAACATAAGTCAGCGTGACCCACGCCACACCCCTGGTCCACCTTGATGACCTCGCCGAGCCGCGGTTCAGCCCCGAGGCCAAGCAGATCTTCGACATGATGGCTGCGCTGGCGCCCGACTGCCCGCTGGATGCGGATGCGTTGCACGCCAGGGCGAGCGCGGACATCGGCCTCGACGACTTCGGGCCCGACGACTACCGGGAGCGCCTCGACGTCTACCTCGCCGCGCTGCACGAAATCGACGGCATGCATGGCCCGGGCATCGTGAACTTCTTCGGCCAATTGTCTCAGTGGCTCAAGAACCGCCTGCTGCTGACGGACCTGCTCACGCGTCACCCCGAGATCCACGACATCGAACTGCTGCCACCGGTGGTCATCGCCGGACTGCCACGCACCGGCACCACGCATCTGCACAATCTGTTGGCTGCGGGACCGACGTTCCGCACGCTGCCCTACTGGGAGAGCTTCGAGCCCTTCCCGCTACCCGCCGAGGAAGGCATCGAGCCCGACCCGCGCGCGGCGCGCATGGATGTCGCGGTCGCGGTGATGAACACGCTGATGCCGCACTTCGCCCTCATGCACGAGATGACCACCGAACATGTGCACGAGGAAATCCAGTTGCTTGCCAACGATTTCTCCACGATGTTCATGGAAACGCTGGCGCACGTGCCGCGGTGGGCCGACTACTACCTGGCCCACGACCAGACGTCGACCTACGAATACCTGGCCACCCAACTCAAGGCGCTGCAATTCCTGCGGGGCGGTAGACGCTGGCTGCTCAAGTCGCCCCAGCACCTCGAGCAGCTTGTAGTGCTGGACAAGGTCTTTCCAGGCGTCGCCGTTGTGTGTACGCATCGCGATCCTGTGCCGGTGGCGATTTCGATGGTCGCGATGCTCACTTACTCGGCGCGCATGCACCGGTCACCGGTGCCGGTGGAGGAGATCGCCGCCGACTGGATCGACCGGCTGGAGCTGATGCTCAACGCGCTGATCCGGGACCGCGATGTCATTGCGCCGCAACGCTCTATCGACGTGACTTTCGACGACTTCATGGCCGACGAACTCGGCGTGGCAAAACGGGTCTACGGCCTTGTCGGTGAACCGGTGACCGACGAGGCCCGTGGTGCGCTGACCGAGTATCTGGCCGGTCACCAACGCGGCAGGCTTGGCAAGGTCGTCACGTCGTGCGAGATGTTCGGACTCGACGAGGACGAGTTGCGCAGGCGCTTCGCGCCCTACGTCAGCCGATTCCTGTCGTGACGAGGCTGCGGGACTGGCGCGCCTCGAGCACGAGAATGCCGACCAGGCAGATGGCTGACAGGGCTGCCACGGCAATCGCGAAAGTGACACCGGCCGTTTGCAATCCCCAATGCTGGGCCGCCACACCTTCGCCGACAACCGGCAGCGAGATCGCCACATAGGCGACGACGAAATACGTCGAGCTGACTTCCGCGCGGCGGTCGGCAGGTGTGCGCTCGGCGACCGCGGCCAGACCGCGGCTGAAGCTGATGCCCTGCCCGACACCTGCCACCACCGCGGCGGCGACAAGTCCGATGAGCGACGAAAGCTGAAGTGCCACAGCTAGAATCACCATGCCGGCGACCAGGATTCCGCAGCCGATGGCTACGGCGCGTTGTGAATTGAGGTTGCGGGCGGCGATCTGCGCTGCCGCTGACGCGAAGAAGATCGAGCTGGCAATGAGTCCGGCGATCGCGTGGTTGTCGATGCCGACGACGCCCGAGACGAACGACGGCGCCACCGCGGCGAACAGCCCCGTCACCGCGAAACCTGCAAACGCCGCCAACGAGGCCACGACGAACACGGCGCGCACCTCGGCTGGCACCGAAAGGCGCTGCACACCGATCTTGCCGGTGCGCGCGGAAGTTTCCGGCACGATCAGCACCGCAGCGCCGGCCAGCGCCGCCAGCACAATGTGCACGATGAAGCTGAGCTGCAGTGGCGCAGGTGCGTATTGGACAAGCACACCGGCCAACAGCGGCCCGATGCCCAGCCCGCCCATGTTGGCGACCGTCGCCACCGCCGCGGCCCTGGTGCGCCAGTGTTCCGGGGCAGCCTCGATGACCGCTGCGGTCGCTGTGCCGGTGAAGATGCCGGCCGAAAGCCCCGACAAGACACGTCCGACCAACAACAGCGAAACCGAGTCTGCGACCAGGAAGACGGCGGCGCTGGCCAGCGCGGCCACCACACCTGCCAGCAGCACCGGCCGCCTGCCGATCGCGTCGGACCATCGCCCGAACACCAACAGCGCGAAAAGCACGCCGGCCGCGTAGGTCGCGTAGATCACGGTGGTGGTCAGCACCGCAAAGTGCATCTGCTGGCCGTACAGCGCATACATCGGTGTTGGCAACGTCGTGCCGACCATGATGGCCGCGAAGGCGTACGCCAGCAGTCCGAAGGCGAATCGTCGAGCGGTCACGCGTGAAGATAACCCATACGGCCGCCCGAGTAATCCCGCGAGCTAGTGGCCGACCGCCTTTTCCGCGCCGACGCCGGTCAGCGTCCGCACCTCGAATTCGGCGTTGAGCTCGGCGTCACCGCGATCAGGTGACGTGAGGGTGCCGACGATGCCGAGGATGAACGCCAGCGGAATCGACACGATGCCGGGATTGGCCAACGGGAACCAGGCGAAGTCGACGCTTGGCAGCATCGCGGTCTTCGCACCAGACACCGCGGGGGAGAAGATGATCAACACGATCGTCGAGATCAGGCCCCCGTACATGCTCCACAGCGCGCCGCGGGTGTTGAACCGTGACCAGTACAGCGAGTACAGGATCGTCGGTAGGTTGGCCGCCGCGGCCACCGCGAAGGCGAGCGCTACGAGGAACGCGATGTTCTGACCGTTGGCGAGAATGCCGAGGCCGATCGCGATGATGCCGATCACCACGACCGTGATGCGGGACACGCGCACCTGTTCTGCCTCGGTCACCGGTGCTTTTCCATCGCCGCTTCGCAACACGCTCGCATAGATGTCGTGCGCGAATGACGTTGCCGCCGTGATGGTCAGGCCCGCGACCACCGCGAGGATCGTCGCGAACGCGACTGCCGAGATGACACCGAGCAGCACGACGCCGCCGAGTTTGAACGCCAGCAACGGCGCGGCCGAATTCTGCGCGCCGGGCGCCGCGAGGATGGCGTCGGGCCCGACCAAGGCCGCGGCGCCGTAACCCAGTGCCAACGTGAACAGGTAGAAGGCGCCGATCAGCCAGATCGCCCACACGACCGAGCGGCGGGCCTCCTTCGCGGTCGGCACTGTGTAGAAGCGCATCAGCACGTGCGGCAGGCCGGCCGTGCCGAGCACCAGGGCCAGCGCCAGCGAAATGAAGTTGATCTGCGATGTCAGCGAGGTGCCGTACTGAGCGCCGGGCGCCAGCACGTCACGGGCGGCGACCGCCTTGCTCGACGAACCCGACACCGCGGACTGCGCCCCGCCGAGCATCTCGGAGAAGTTCAGACCAAACTTCGCCAGCACCCACACGGTCATCAATGCGGCGCCACCGATCAGCAAGACGGCCTTGATGATCTGCACCCAGGTGGTGCCCTTCATTCCGCCGATGAGCACGTAGAGGATCATCAGCAGCCCGACGACCGCGATGACGAGGGCCTGACCGAGATCGCTCTTGACGTTGAGCAACAGCGCGACCAGACCGCCGGCGCCTGCCATCTGAGCCAGCAGGTAGAACAGACAGACGGCGAGGGTGGTGGTCGCGGCGGCGAGTCGCACGGGGCGTTGCCTCAGCCGAAAGCTCAGAACGTCGGCCATCGTGAATTTGCCTGCGTTGCGCAGTAATTCGGCAACAAGCAGCAGAGCAACGAGCCATGCGACGAGGAAGCCTATCGAATACAGGAAGCCGTCGTAGCCGTACACCGCGATGGCACCCGCGATGCCGAGGAAGCTGGCGGCCGAAAGGTAGTCACCGGAGATCGCGATGCCGTTCTGCGGTCCGGTGAATGCGCGTCCGGCAGTGAAGAACTCGGCGGCCGTGGTGTTCTTCTTGCTGGCGCGAATCACGATGTAGAGCGTGATCGCGACGAACAACGCGAAGATCCCGATGTTGGCGGCGGGATTGCCGACGGTGGCGGCGGCAAGCACGTTGACGGTCATGCCGCGCCGCCTTCGAGCTCGGCGCGGATGGCTTCGGCCCGCGGGTCGAGTTCACGGTTGGCGAACCGGACGTAGATGGCCGTGATCGCGAATGTCGACACGAACTGGCCGAGGCCGATGAGCAGGCCGACGTTGATGTTGCCCCACACTTTGATCGCCATGAAGTCGTGCGCGAACGCGCCAAGCAGCACGTAGGCGAAGTACCAGACCAGGAACAGCGCGCTCATCGGAAAAACGAAGCGGCGCAGCCTATTTCGTAACTCTTGGAATTCCGGGCTGGCCTGAACAGCCAAATACTTCTCACCGCTGACGGCGGTTTCGTGGGGCGGATGTTGGGTCTCGGGCACGGTGACTCCTGACCTCCATGTGTAGTTGCGCATGCGACAGCCTCGTGAGACCTGCGTCACAATAAGCTAGTTCCCAGGGAACTCCAAGGTGAAACACGCGTTCTAGACTGGCCGCGTGGCGAAACTGCAGCTAGTTCAAGATCCGGCGGCCGACGCGCTGCTGGAGTCCAATCCCTTCGCGCTGCTGGTGGGGATGCTGCTGGATCAGCAGTACCCCATGGAAGCCGCGTTCGCAGGACCGAAGAAGATCGCCGACCGCATCGGCGGAGTGGACGCCCGCGAAATCGCCGACTACAACCCCGAGGAATTCGCGGCTCTGTGTTCGAAAACGCCTGCGATTCACCGCTTTCCGGGATCGATGGCCAAGCGGATCCAGGCACTGGCGCAAATCGTCGTCGACCAGTACGGCGGCGAGGCGTCGGCGCTGTGGACGGCAGGCGATCCGGACGGAGCCGAGGTGCTGCGTCGGATCAAGTCATTGCCCGGATTCGGCGAACAGAAGGCGAAGATCTTCCTGGCGCTGCTCGGCAAGCAGTACGGCGTGACGCCGAAGGGCTGGCGTGAGGCAGCAGGGGACTACGGCAAGGCCGGGTCGTTCATGTCGATCGCCGACGTCAAGGATGCGGGTTCGCTCGAGAAGGTGCGGTCGTACAAGAAGCAGGCGAAGGCAGCAGCGAAGGCGGCGAAGGCCTGAGCCGTTCAACCCGGCGAAGGCCTAGCTCGCGCGGTGCTGCTCGTGCTCGACATCGAGCTGCGCCAGCGACGTCAGGATGTGGGCGACGACGCGTCCGGTCGCGGTACCTGTGTCGAGTCCCTCTTTCAGTGTGCGCAGCCGGATTCCGCGGTCGGTGAGGTCGGCGATGGTCCGCGTCACCTCGGCGGCGGACCGGCCGAGCCGGTCGATTGCCACGACGATGACCGTGTCACCGGAACGCGCGTAGCTCAGCATCGCGTGCAGGCCGGCGCGCACGCGCTCGGCGGAGTCGGACAACTTGTCGGTGAACACGCGCCTAGGGTCGACGCCTGCAGCGTTCAGTTCCGCGAGCTGTCCCTCAAGGTTGTGCTCGACGGTGCTGGCTGTTGCGTAGCCCAGCGTGCAGGTCACGAACCCAAGGTCTCATGAGACCGCGGTCAGCGGAAGAGAGAACGCCGCTTCGAGTCTGGTTCGAGTCTGCTTCGAGTCTGGCTAACTGCCGAACTGTTATCGCGCTGCGACACCTAGGCGCCAAACGGCTCGCCGTCGAAACGCTCGCGGGTCGCGAGTTCGTTGACCGGCTTACGGGTGAGCTTGCTGACCTGCTTGACCGGCTTGCCGATCGGAAGGATGGCCGCGATCGCATAGTCGTCCGGGATGCCGAGCAGTTCCTTGACAGCAGGCTCCTCAGCGACCGCCATCGTGGTCAGCACGCCGCCGTATCCTTCATTTCGCGCGGACAGCAGGATGCTCCAGACGAACGGATAGACCGACGCGCCTGCGATGAGGCCGATGCGGTCGAGGTTCTGGTCGAACGCCGCACAGACATTGAGATCGACCGTGACGACGAGCACGGCGCCTGCGCCAAGGACCGGCGCGCCTAGGTAGGGCGGCACTTCGGTGGCAGCCACCTCTTCGGGCGAAACCTTCATGGGCTGCACGGGATTCCACGGCCCCTCACCGTTTTTGGTTTGCGCGATATACCGTCGCGCACCCGTGACGCTCAGCTCGACGATCGCCTCACGGGTCGCGCGGTCCCGGACGACGATCACACGCACGCCTTGACGGTTGCCGCCGCTCGGCGCGAATCGGGCATTGTCGAGGATGCGCTCGAGCACCTCGTCGGGCAGCGGGTCGTCGGCGAACCGGCGGGTGGCGCCCGTTGTGCGGATGACGTCGGAGAAGTCCATGACCGCCATCTTGGCCGATATGCGATTGTGAACACATGAAGACTCATTTGAACTGCCCCTGCGGTGAGGCGATCACCGGCAAGGACGAGGACGATCTCGTCGAAAAAGCCCAGGCTCACTTGACCGAGGCGCATCCCGGCCGCGAGTACGACCGGGATGCAATCCTCTTCATGGCCTACTAGCAAGCATCCGGTTCGCAGACCGATTGGCCGGGGCCGGCGGTGACGTCCCATCCCGAGTACGGGTCGCCGGTACCGTACGAGCCTGCGGACGCGAAGCTGTCGACTCCCGTGGCGGTGGCGTTGTTGTCGTCGGCATCTACGCTGGCCGTCCCCGCCCTCGCAAATCCGCCGTCGCTGGCGGTGGCTACGTTGCCGTCGCTGCTGGATGACCCGTATGCGGCCTCAGCCGCACTGCCGTTGGTCGCGGTGCCGACGTTGCCGGTGTTGCCTTCGCCTGGCAGGAAACTCCCGAAGCTGGCCACCTGCGCGCCGCTGTCGGTTTCGGCAGTGGCGGTGTTGTTGAGGTTGTTGCTGCCCCAGATGCCCGCGCTCGCATAGCTGTTGTCGGTGGACTTGGCGTAATTGTTGACGTTGAAATCGCCCACCTCCGCGGCGTACGCCTCGCTGCCGTTCACCGCTTCGGCGTGGTTGTTGGTGTTGGAGTCTCCTTGGATTCCCGCGGTGGCGAAGCTGATGCCGTCCGCCCCGCCTTCTGCGGAGGCGTAGTTGTCGACGTTGGAGTTACCGCCCTCGCCGGCCGACGCCATGCTGCCGTCGAAGGCGTAGGCCTGATTGGTGTCGTTGCCGTTGCCGTAGGAGCCCGCGGTCGCCTGGCTGGAGAAGGTGCCGTCGGCGGAGGTGCCGGTGGCGATGGCCCAGTTGCTGTTGTTGCCGTTGCCGTTGGAGCCCGCCGTTGCCGTGCCGCCATCGGTGGCGATGGCGAAGTTGCCGTCGTTTCCGGCATTCCCCGTGGTGTCATCGAAGCCGCCGTTGTATCCGGCATAGGCGGTTCCGCCGGTGCTTGCCCCGGCGTTGTTGCCGTCGTTGTAACTGCCGGCGGCGCCCGCATAGGCCGTGCCCTCGCTGTCGGTGTACGCGTGGTTGTCGGTGTTGTGATCACCCGGCGCCGCGGAGCTACCGAACAGATCCCCGCCGCCTGCGACCGCCAAGCCCGTGTTGGCCTCCGCAGTGTTCAGGTTGTTGTCACTGCCGAATGCACCGGCGGAAGCGAAGCCGCCATCGGTGGCCACCGCATCGTTGTCGTGGTTGTCGTTGCCTAGCGTGCCGGCGAGCGCCACGCCATTGGTGGTCTCGGCTTTGTTGTTTTCGTTGCCGGTGCCATCCGAACCCGCTACAGCCATGCCGTCCGTGGCGACGGCCGTGTTGTCGTCGTTGGACGTGGACTCACCGGAGAACGATCCGAAGGACCCGGCGCTGGCCATGGCTTCCGAGCCGTCAACGACGGTGTCTGTAGCGATCGCTGTGTTGTCGTCATTGCCGCTGCCGAACGAGCCGGCAAAGGCCTGCGTCACGGTGAACGTCTCGTCGTCGGGATTGCCGGACGCCGTTGCGACGTTTCCCGTGTTTTCGGATCCCTGAGCCCCGGCGAGAGCCACGGCACCGTTGGAGGCTGTCGCCTTGTTGCTGTAGTTGTTGCTTCCGTCGGTGCCTGCGTCGGCGGCACCGCCAGTGCTGGCGGTGGCGTGGTTGTCGTAGTTTCCGTCGCCGGAAGCACCAGCGCCTGCGATGCCGCCGTTCGTGGCGTCGGCGGTGTTGAGGTAGTTGTTGTTTCCGGTGGAGAAGTCGTGAGCCAGAACTGCACCGCCGCCGGCCACAGCGTTGCTGCCGTCACTGGCGGTCGCCGTGTTGCTGAGGTTGCCGTCGCCGAGAGAACCGGCGGAGGCCGTGCTTCCGTTGGTGGCCTCCGCGATGTTGCCGACGTTGTTGCTACCAGCGACCACAACGATCCCAGGATCGTTGGGGTCTTCCGGCAGTTGCACGCCACTGCCTGCATAGGCCGTGCTGCCGCCCGTGGCGTTGGCGGTGTTGCCAACGTTGCCGCCACCGAACGAGCCGGCGTAAGCGGTACTGCCGTCCGTCGCGGTCGCGGTGTTTCCAATGTTGTTGCTGCCGTTGGCTCCGGCCAAAGCGGTGCTGCCCGCGCCGGTGGCGGTGGCATTGTTACCGCTTCCGGGATTGGCGGGATCGCTGCCGGCGGTGCTCGCCGTCGCACCAGTGCCTGTGGCGGTGGCCGAACAGCCGATGCAGTTGCTCGCATCTGCAATCGTGTTGGCGCCCTTGGCAACTGCCGTCGAGCCCTGCCCGTAAGTTGTGGTCGCCTGAGCGTCACCGTGGTCGACTCGCTGCACCCCGTCGACGGAAATGCTGATGTTGCCCTTGACGCCCTTCGTGGAGCCTGGGGTGGACGGCTTCTTTGTCGTCGGCGACGTGTTCGTCGTCGATGCCGAGGACGGCGATGAGGTGGACGATGCCGAGTCCGATGACTTGTCTGACGGCGGTTTCGCCGACGCCACCCACGGCGCCGCGGCCATCCCGACGCCGATGCCCAGCGCTACCGCTAATCCCCCGATTCGACCGACATAACGTCCGTACCCCATGATTGACCTCCCCCGAGTAGTCCCGCGGACGCGGGAATGCTGTCGAAAGGGAGATTAAGTTCGGCCCGGGTGAACGAGTCGAGTATTCGAGTACTCGAAAATTCGGGCGGCGCCGCCTAGGCTACGCATTTCCTATTTCAAATATCAACGCCGCTGACCTGGCTGTATGTCCGCTAACGAAACGGTGTATTTACTTCCGAATTCAATCAGGCAGCACGGAGTAATTACCACTTCCGTCAAAAATAGCGCCGGTCCCGCGAAACAGAATTCCCGGTCGTTAATCGCGACGGATAACGACCGGGAATTCTATTTGGACGCGAGCTAAGGGACGACCGTCGAGCCGATGGTCGGCATGAACTGACACTGCTTCTCGACGGTGGTGACCTGCCCGAAAATCGTCGAGATGATGCTGCCCGAGCCGGTGTCCACGATTGCCGACAGCGTCGTCGGGCCATTCGGGTTGATGTCCGGGCGGGGCTTCAGTGTCGCGCTGCCCGACTTGCCCGTCGTCAGATTGACCCAGGTGACGTTCAGTGGCAGTTTCTGCTCGGCGGCCGGCGCCGGCGTCCCGATCGCGGTGAACACGTATGCCGTCTGACCCGCTGCGGGTCCAGGTGCGGGGATCTTGGCCGGGCCCGCAACCGAGATCGCGGTCGCGAACACATTGCTGCCGTCGGCCAGGCACCCGTTACTGATCGACGGGTACATGAAGTCCTGCGTCGGCGGAGCGTCGGGACCGAACGCGGGCGCAGCGGCCGGAGCCGCCGCATCGGGCGCAGGAAGCGGGGCAGGAGCGGGCGCCGGGACAGCGGCCGGTGCCGGTGCAGCGTCGGGGATCGGCGCGGCGACCGGGGCGGCCTGCGGCGCGGGCCCGACGGCATGCGCAGGGTCGACACCCGCAGGCAGATGCGCCTCGGTACCCGGGACGGCGCCGGGCGCGGGGACGTGGGCGACGAACTGATTCACCGCCGTCGCCACGTTCCGCGAATCCGAAGGCAACGCCGAGTTGCCCGCGAATGCCGCCGCGGCGGCCATCAACTCCGAAGCCGCATTAGTCGGATCCGCAGCGGCGCGCTGGATCACCGGACCGATGCCCTGCACCGCCGAAAGACCCGGCGCCTGCACCGCATCGATCGGAAGCGGCGGCGCCGGGTCGGCGTTGGCCACCGGTGTCATTCCACCCAGCAGTAGTGCTACCGACGAGCCGACAGCGGCGCTGATGCCGGCGAACGTCGTCCTAATCGATGACATGGTTTCCCCGATTCCTGGTTGCCTGGTTTGTATTCAGTGACGCGCGCCGACCGCCGTCACGGCAGTGCCGACAGCGGCATCAGCAGCGGTGCGATGGCTTGGCTCGCCGGCGCCGCTGGTGCGGCGGCCACCGGAGCGGCGGCAGCTGCGGGCGCGGCCGCGGCGGGCGCCGTCGGTGCGGACGGCAGGAGACCGGCAAACGGTGTGCCTGCCGGCATCAACGACGCCAGGGCACCCGGCACCGACGTCAGCAGGTTCTGCGGCGCGGCCAGCGGTGCCGCGGGGGCGGGAGCCGCCGCCGGAGCCTGAGGAAGCGTGAGCGACGCGGTTGCAGTTGACGGCCCCGCGGCGGGTGCCGCGGCAGGTGCGGCGGCGGTTTGCGCGGTGCCGAGGAACGACGTGAGGCCCTGCATGAGGCTCGTTGCCGTACCCGGATTGGTGGCGAGCTGCTGGAGGAACGGCAGGCCCGGCACGCCCGGAGTCGGGGCGGGGGCCGCGGCGGGATCAGCTGCGGCCGTTGCGCTGAGCCCCAGCGCAAGCCCGGCTGCGCTCGCAGCGGTGATCATGCTGGTGGCAAGCATTTTCCTGGTGAATTTCATGGTTCTCCCAATCGTTGAAGGCACGCCTGGGCCCGACAGTCGTCCAGTTACTGGTGTTACTCAAGTGACACGTGTGGCGGTTATTCAACCGTTACGGATACGAAGGGCTTCGGTGACCGTGGATAGAGTCGGGCGGATAAACACCACCTCGACAGCCGCCGCCCCGCGCCTGCCCGCCCGCCTGGCCGCCGCGGCGCCAGTGCTGTTGGTGCTGAGCATCGCCGCGCGCCTGGCGTGGACCTACCTGGTGCCCAACGGCGCCAACTTCGTCGACCTGCACGTGTACGTCGGCGGTGCCGGCGCGCTCGACCATCGCGGCACCCTGTACGACTACGTGTACGCCGACCAGACGCCCGACTTCCCGCTGCCGTTCACCTACCCGCCGTTCGCGGCCGTCGTGTTCTATCCGTTGCATCTGATTCCGTTCGGAATCCTCGCGTTCGCTTGGCAACTCGGCACCATCGCGGCGCTCTACGGAGTCGTGCGTGTCAGCCAGCGACTGCTGCCCGGTCCCGCCGGCGACCGGCGCATCGCGATGTTGTGGACCGCGGTCGGCATCTGGCTCGAACCGCTGCGAAGCAATTTCGACTACGGGCAGATCAACGTGCTGCTGGTGCTCGCCGTCCTGTACGCGGTCTACAGCACACGATGGTGGCTGTCCGGTCTGCTCGTCGGGCTGGCCGCGGGGGTGAAGCTGACGCCTGCGGTATCGGGCCTCTATTTCGTCGGTGCCCGACGTTGGGGCGCTGCGCTGTTCTCGGCGGTGGTGTTCTTCGGCACGATCGCCGTCTCGGCCATCGTCGTCGGCGACCAAACCCGTTACTACTTCACGGAATTGCTTGGCGACGCGTCCCGGGTGGGCCCGATCGGAACGTCGTTCAACCAGTCGTGGCGCGGCGGCATCTCGCGGATTCTCGGGCACGACGCCGGTTATGGGCCACTGGTGTTGGCAGGGATCGCGATCACCACCGTGCTCGCCGTGTTGGCGTGGCGCGCGATCGGCGGCGCATCCGATCGGCTGGGCGCGATCGTCGTCGTGCAACTGTTCGGCCTACTGCTGTCGCCGATCTCGTGGACGCATCACTGGGTGTGGCTGATTCCGCTGATGATCTGGCTGCTGCACGGCCCGCTCCGCGAGCGGACGGGCGCGCGGGTGCTGGGCTGGGGTTGGTTGGTCCTGACCGTCGTCGGGGTGCCGTGGCTGCTGAGCTTCGCGCAGCCGACGATCTGGGTCATCCCCCGCCCGTGGTACCTGGCCTGGGCGGGGCTGATCTACATCGTCGCGACGGTGGCGACGCTGGCGTGGGTCGCGACTACGGGTTCCCGACGATCGCGTTTATCTCCCGAGCCATCTGCAGATCGTTCTCGGTGATGCCGCCGGCGGAGTGCGTCACCAAGACGAAAGTGACTGTCCGCCAACGGATATCGATATCGGGGTGATGGTCTTTTTCCTCCGCCTTCTCGCCGACTCGACGCACGGCGTCGATGCCGGCGAGGAAGGCGGGAAATTTGATCGAGCGGCGCAGCGCGCCGTCGGTGCGCTCCCAGCCGGGAAGGTCGGGCAGTGCGGCGTCTACTTGGTCATCCGTTAACACAGCCATCTCTTCAACGTAGCGCGCTCGTGGGTGTACTGACAGGTGCCTGACAGAGTTGTGCAGAACAATCGAGCAGTGCAACGGCGGTCCGGATACGTGGTTGCCGGGGGTGGTCTCGTACTCCTTCTCGGCGTGCTCGTCGCTTCTGTCATCTGGATGTCGGACAGTTCGAAACAACCTGTGGTCCAACCCAATTCAGCTCCCTCGACCTCCAGCCCGGTGGCCGCCGAGCCGCAGCCGCTTCCGGCGACTACGACTGAGCTGCCGCCGCCCACCACGCCACCGGCCGTAGCGATATCGCCCTCGCAGTTGACGGCCGAGACGATGGCGCCCGCTCCGCCGCGCCACCGACGACTGCACGAGTTGTTCCCAAACCTGTTCCCGAACTGATTGGCGGGCGTATACCGTCGCGGGCAGTGTCTGCTCATGCGTCGAACCAGATCGTCGTTGCCGGTGCGCTGATATCGGATTCCCTGCTGTTGGTGGCGCAACGGGCCCGGCCGCCGGAACTCGCCGGCCTTTGGGAACTTCCCGGCGGCAAGGTCGTGGCGGGGGAGAGCGACGCGGCCGCGTTGGCCCGCGAACTTCACGAGGAACTCGGCGTCGCCGTCACCGTCGGCCCACGCATCGGCGCCGATGTCGCGCTCACCGACACCATGACGTTGCGCGCCTACCGCGTCACCCAGACCGGTGGCGCGTTGCACCCCAACGATCACCGCGCGCTGCGCTGGGTCGGCGCCGACGAACTCGACGACCTGCCGTGGGTACCCGCCGACCGCGCCTGGGTAAGCGAGCTGGCCCTTCTTCTGCGCGACGCCGGCTAGGCCGACGCCTTTTGTTCGCCCCGCCAGCCGCCGGCGCACACTATTCTCCCCACCCATGCGCGTGCTCCGGTTCATCTGGCGGGGTGTGCTGGCGTTCGACCGCGTCGGTAGCCGCATTCCACAGCTGATTCAGATTTGGCTTGTCGAACTGTTCTTCGTCATGCCACTGGCGTTCTTCATCGGCAAAGTGATCGACATCCACGGTGCCCTTGGGGTTCCGGGCACCGGCGGGTCGATCCCCGCCGTTTTCTGGGGAGCCTTGGTGCTGGCCCTCGTTACCGGCTTCCTCTTCGTGCGCGGGCTGCTTCGGCCCCGCGTCGTCGAGGGCTCCTGGGCGCCGATGGTCCAGGTTCCCACCGGTACCGACGTCGAGGTCCTTGTCGCCAACCGCCGAGCCAGGGTCGATTACGAATACCTGACCAGCCATCCGTCCTACGCATTGCTCTCGTTACTGACAGTGCCCATCCCGCTGTCGATGTGGTACTTCAGCCGCAACGAGGGCGACAGCACGTTCTATTGGCGCATCACCGGCATCGTCGGCCTGATCGTGATTGCCGCAATGGCGTTCGCACGCGTATTGGCTTGGTACGTCTTCCGATTCGGCAGGAGCCGACTGGAACGTGTGACGGCGCGGACCGCATGGGAGGTCGCGTGGAAGCCCGTGCTGATGCTGACCGTGATGTGCTACGCGATCGTGTGCATCCCGCTGGCGGTGATGTTCTGGCAAGACGACCGGCGCGTGGCCGCACTGCCCGCGATCACTGCCGCGGATGCGAACGGCCATGGGGGACAGATGTTTCGGGTGGAAGGTCGACTCGCATCAACGCCGGTGTACTGGGCGCCCAACGGCACCGGGCGCGGCGGAAACAACTACGCGGGCGCAGGCGTTCTCGTCGACCTGACGTCTGGCGGTCAGGCGCTGCTGCTGGCGGAATCAATGGTGGTGAGCGATTTCATCGTCGCGATACGCGAAGCCGACGGCGATCTGATCAAGACGCAGGGCGCTGTGATCGACGAGATCACCGACGACCAGCGCAGGTACTACGGCTTCAACGAAACCGATTTCCCGCCGCGTCCGGACGACGGTCGCGTTTTGGTGCGGCTGACGACGCCGTAGTCGCTCAGTAGTGCAGCCGGTCGTTGACCACCACACCGGCGTGGCGCAGCGAGTGGATCGGATGCATCAAACCCGGATGCCTGCAGTGCGGGCAGGACTCTCGCGACTGGTTCGCCGACGAGAACGTCAGATGCCTGCACGCCGCGCACCGCACCACATAGAACGCGCCGATCCAATTGAGCAGCCCGAGGTAGATCGCCGCGGTCGCGGCGGTCGCCAGCACGGCAATGACTGCGATGGTGAATACCTCTTCAGCAGGCATTTTCGTCAACCTCCTACCGACTCTTGACGGGCGAATTCGACGCTACGCCCGGACGCTGTGAGTGCGGTGTGTGATGACATTGCCGCTCACAGGTGCGCCGTACGGCACGTGACCGGCGTCTCTCGTTTTCGTGTTTGGCCGACCACACTGGGAGAATCACCAGCGTGGATTTTCGGAACGTCGCGATCGTGGCACACGTCGACCATGGGAAGACGACCCTCGTCGACGCCATGCTGCGCCAATCGGGTGCCCTGCACCATCGCGGCGACGACACCGTCGAACGCCTGATGGACTCCGGTGACCTGGAGAAGGAAAAGGGCATCACGATCCTGGCGAAGAACACCGCGGTGCACCGCAAGCACGCCGATGGCTCCATGACGGTGATCAACGTGATCGACACCCCCGGTCACGCGGACTTCGGCGGCGAGGTCGAGCGCGGCCTTTCGATGGTCGACGGCGTGCTGTTGCTGGTCGACGCGTCGGAAGGGCCGCTCCCGCAGACCCGTTTTGTGCTGCGTAAGGCGCTCGCGGCGCACCTGCCCGTGATCGTCGTCGTCAACAAGACCGACCGGCCCGACGCCCGGATCGCCGAGGTCGTCTCCGAAAGTCACGACCTGCTGCTCGACGTCGCCTCCGACCTCGACGAGGAAGCGCAGAAGGCCGCCGAGAACGCCCTTGGACTGCCGACGCTCTACGCCTCGGGGCGCGCAGGGATCGCCAGCACCACCGAGCCGGCCAACGGTGAGAATCCCGAGGGGACCAACCTCGACCCGCTGTTCGACGTGCTGCTCGAGCACATCCCGCCACCGCAGGGTGATCCCGAGGCGCCGCTGCAGGCGTTGGTGACCAACCTCGACGCCTCGGCCTTCCTCGGCCGCCTCGCACTGATCCGCATCTACAAGGGGCGCATCCGCAAGGGCCAGCAGGTCGCCTGGATGCGCGAGGTCGACGGACATCCGGTCATCACGAACGCCAAGATCACCGAACTCCTGGTCACCGAGGGCGTCGAACGGACCGCTACCGACGAGGCCATCGCAGGCGACATCGTCGCCGTCGCAGGCATCCCCGAGATCATGATCGGCGACACGCTGGCCGATCCGGACCACGCGCACGCGCTGCCGCGGATCACCGTCGACGAGCCCGCCATCTCGGTCACCATCGGCACCAACACCTCGCCGCTGGCTGGCAAGGTGTCCGGCCACAAGCTGACCGCCAGGATGGTGAAGTCGCGGCTCGACCAGGAGCTGGTCGGCAACGTGTCGATCAAGGTCGTCGACATCGACCGGCCCGACGCCTGGGAGGTACAGGGCCGCGGCGAGCTGGCGCTGGCCGTGCTGGTCGAGCAGATGCGGCGGGAGGGCTTCGAGCTGACGGTCGGCAAGCCACAGGTGGTCACGCAGACGATCGACGGCAAGCTGCACGAACCCTTTGAGGCGATGACGATCGACTGCCCCGAGGAGTTCGTCGGCGCGATCACGCAGCTGATGGCAGGCCGCAAGGGCCGCATGGAGGAGATGACCAACCACGCAGCGGGCTGGGTGCGGATGGACTTCATCGTGCCCAGCCGCGGGCTGATCGGCTTCCGGACCGACTTCCTGACGCTAACGCGCGGCACCGGCATCGCCAACGCGGTGTTCGACGGCTACCGGCCGTGGGCGGGCGAGATCCGCTCGCGGCACACCGGCTCGCTGGTGTCGGACCGCTCGGGGACGATCACGCCGTTCGCGATGATCCAGCTCTCCGACCGCGGCCAGTTCTTCGTCGAGCCCGGCCAGGACACGTACGAGGGTCAGGTCGTCGGCATCAACCCGCGCGCCGAGGACCTCGACGTCAACGTGACTCGCGAGAAGAAGCTGACGAACATGCGCAGCTCGACCGCCGACGTCATGGAGACGCTGGCCCGGCCGCTGGAGCTGGACCTCGAGCAGGCCATGGAGTTCTGCGCGGAAGACGAGTGCGTCGAGGTGACGCCGGAGGTGGTCCGGGTGCGCAAGGTGGAGCTGACGGCCAGCCTGCGCGCGCGGGCAAAGGCTCGAGCCAAGGCGCGCTCTTAATCGCTCCCGATAACCTGTGTGACGTGCCGGGCCCGCTACGCGTCATCGTTGCGCTATCTGCGCTGGTGACGTTGGTCGGGGGCTGTACGGTCAGCCCGCCGCCCGCGCCGCAGAGCACCGACACCAGTGAGTCGACGCCGCCTCCTCCGATGAAGGCCACGCAGATCATCATGGCCATCGATTCCATCGGCCCGGGCTTCAATGCGCACCTGCTGTCCGACCAGTCGCCGGTGAACGCGGCGATCAGCTCGCTGGTGCTGCCCAGTTCATTTCGGCCTGTGCCGGATCCCAACTCGCCCACCGGGTCTCGCTGGGAGCTCGACACCACGCTCCTGCAGTCGGCCGAGGTCACCAATCAGAACCCGTTCACCGTCACGTACAAGATCCGTCCCGAGGCGTCGTGGACGGACAACGCGCCGATCGCCGCCGACGACTACTGGTACCTGTGGCGTCAGATGGTCAGCCAGCCGGGAGTCGTGGACCCCGCGGGGTATGACCTGATCACCGGCGTGCAATCGGTCGAGGGCGGCAAGACCGCGGTGGTGACGTTCTCGCAGCCCTATCCCGCGTGGCGCGAGCTGTTCAACAACATCCTGCCCGCCCACATCGTCAAGGATGCGCCTGGCGGATTCGCGGCAGGCCTGGCGCGTGCGCTGCCGGTCACCGGTGGCCAGTTCCGCGTGGAAAGCATTGACCCGCAGCGCGATGAGATCCTGCTCGCCCGCAACGACCGCTATTGGAGTGCGCCTGCGAAGCCGGACCAGGTGCTGTTCCGTCGCGGCGGTTCGTCGGCGGCGCTGGCCGACTCGATCCGCAACGGCGACACCCAGGTCGCACAGGTGCACGGCGGGGCGGCGGCGTTCGCACAACTGTCGGCGATCCCCGACGTTCGGACCGCCCGCATCGTCACCCCGCGGGTCATGCAGCTGACCCTGCGGGCACAGCAGCCCGCGCTCACGGATTCCCAAGTGCGCAAAGCGATTCTGGGTCTGCTCGACGTCGACCTGCTGGCGTCGGTCGGAGCCGGCGACGACAACACCGTCACACTGGCGCAGGCTCAAGTGCGATCCCCGTCCGACCCGGGTTATGTCCCGACGGCGCCACCCGCGATGACAAAGGAGGCAGCGCTCGCGCTGCTGGCCAACGCGGGTTATCAGGTTGAGCCGATCGAGACGACGCCGCCTGCGACGCCGGGCACACCGGTGCCCGAGAACAACCGCGGGCGCATCACCAAAGACGGTGTGCCCCTGACGCTTGTCCTCGGCGTCTCCGCCAACGATCCGACGGCTGTCGCGGTGGCCAACACCGCCGCAGACCAACTGCGCAACGTCGGCATCGCGGCATCGGTGTCTGCGCTGGATCCCGTGGCGCTCTACGGCGACGCGCTGATCAACAACCGGGTCGACGCGGTCGTGGGCTGGCACCAGGCAGGCGGCGACCTCGCGACGTCGCTGGCGTCGCGATACGGTTGCCCGGCGCTGGAGGCAACCGCGGTTTCGACGACCACCCTCGGAACCACGCCGTCGACTCCGTCCACCACCAATTCACCTGCGCCGACGGGTAATTCGCCGCCACCGCCGCGGCCGACCACGACGCCGACGCAGACCACCGCGAGCCCGGCGCCGGAAGCCGGCCAGCTCGTTCAGGCGCCCAGCAATATCACCGGCATCTGCGACCACAGCATCCAGCCGAAAATCGACGCGGCACTCGACGGCACCGAGGACATCGGCGAGGTGATCAACGCGGTCGAACCCCGGCTGTGGAACATGTCGACCGTGCTGCCGATCCTTCAGGACACCACGATCGTCGCGGCCGGCCCGAGCGTGCAGAACGTCAGCCTGTCTGGCGCGGTACCGGTGGGCATCGTCGGCGACGCCGGAATGTGGGTCAAACCGCGGCAGTGATCACTTCACACACGGAGTGTTCTTCCCTGCCATCTCGGTGAGGTCAGTCGGCGCAGGTGCTTGCGCACCGGCGGCTGTCGCGTCGACGGTGGTAACCGGCGCCGCAGCAGTGGTGGTCGGGTTGTCGGTCAAGTACTGATCGGCGGGGAAGTCGGCGCCGACGGTCAACAGCACGGTGTCCGGGGCGACGGTGTCGGAGGCGGTCGCGGCGAGCTGAAGGCGGTCAGCCAACGTGCGCGCGGCGTCGGCAGCGCCGACCCCGTAGGAAATCGTGCTGGTTTCGGCTAGACGATCGGCGGTCGTCACCGTGCCGACGATCATTCCGTCGGCGCCGAACGAATGCTCGATCGCCGAGCCGAGGCCGGCGTGATCGGTGGCATTGATGACATCGAGTGTTGTTGGGGCAGAGGGCTTCTGAGTGGACGTGGGAGTTGCAGGGGTGGACCCGTCGGTGAAGAGGTTGTGCACGATGGACCGAATCCCTTGGACGTCGACGATGTTGACGTCCTCGCCCGCGGTGTTCTGGCCGAACTCTTTGATCGGCAGCGTGTAGAGGGTCAGCGGACTGTCGGTCAACGCGGCGGCGTGGTCGACGAAACCGGCGAGGTCGAAGCCGCCGTCGACAGCGATGTTCTGCTGGGCGACGCTCAACAGGTTTCGCAGATCAGTAGCGTTGGACAGCGCGCCGCCGTGGCGCAACGCGGTCACCAGCGACACGATGAACGCCTGCTGGCGGCGCGTGCGGTCCATGTCGGTGAACATCTGGTCGTTCTCATCGCGGCGTTGCCGGACGAACGCCATCGCCTGCGAGGCATTGATCTGTTGGGTGCCGCGGTGAAAGTCCGCACCGGAATAGCTGTCTGAGGTGTCATCGTTCAGGCACACCGTGATCGGCTGGACCACCTGTGCGATCTGAAAGAACGCCCCGAGTGTGACTTCGATGAAGTGATCGATCGGCACGCCCAACAGCCTTCGCACAGTGGCGATCTCGGCCTTGCGGCCGGCCTCACGCGCCGTTTGTTCGCGTGCGGACGCAGCGATGCTGTCGCTCAACGAGTCCAGCTGCTGCTGGTATGCCAAACCGTAGGCCTGCTTCACCTTGCCCTTGCACACCCCGCTGGGACAGCCCGGCATGTCGACGTAGTCGTCACGCGGCACCGAAACGGCGCTGACCGGACCGTTGCCGCCCGGCAGGTGCAGAAGAATCAGGACATTGGAGTTGTAGCCGCCGACCGTTTCGTCGCCGGCATGCAGCGCGTCGTAGATGTCCTGGGGGAGCGGCTGGCCATGCTGGTCCAACCGGCTGTCCAAACCCATGATGAGGATGTTCTGCGAACCGCCGACTGATTCGGGGCCACCGGCCAACGCTTGGGAGGTGGTGATGCCACCGGACAGATTGCGGTAACCACTCCACCCCGCCGCCGTGGCGGCCAATACCGCGACGGCAACCAGCGCGCCGACCACCCGGCCGGCGACGAGGATGCGTTTTCGATTGCGGCGGCGGGGCAGCCGATGTCGCGGACCGTTCGCCCGCGCTATCGGCTGCGTGTCCAACTCCGAAACGGCCCGTCGACTCATGACAGCCGGATTATCCAGACACGGCCTGAGAACGCCCGGGCGAGTTTCTCAGGATCGAAGGAACAGGTGTCGGCCCCCTCCAAGAGCGGAGGGGGCCGAGCGCTTTCCTGGTTACCTACTCGCTGCCTGCCTTGGCCGAGTTGGTGTCCTTCTTGCCGTCGGCGTCCTTCTTGCCGTCAGTTTTCTTGTCGCCGCTGTCTGCCTTGGTGGCCGAGGTGTCGCTCTTCGACGTGGTGTCTTTTGAGCTCGCGTCACCCTTGTCGGCGCTGCTGCCGGCTTCGGTTTTGGCGTCGCCACTGCTTGCCGCGGTGTCCTTCGGCGCGGACGCGTCGGCCTTGCCGCCTGTGGCGTCGGCCTTGGTGCCGTCGACCTCCGCACCGGCGGGATCCGCCGGCGTCGTCGATGCGTCTTTGCCCGTGGTGCTGTCGGCGGTGCCGGAACTCGTCGCGCCGTTGTTGGCGTCGGCCCCCGGAGGTGTTGTCACCTCCGCCGACTTCTTCGGGGCGGTCGTGGCCGGGGTAGTGGACAGGGTCACCGTGTTTGCCGAAGACGTGGTGGTGGAGTTCGCCGCAGCGAGGTTGGTCGTAGTCGTCACGGTCACAGGCTTGAGCGCATTCGCGATGACGTCACGGATCTGCAGCAGCGCTCCAGCCAAGCCAAGCCCGGGGCTCAGGACACCGCCGTCGAACCCGAATCCGTTGAGAAGGCCGTTCGCAACGATGGCCGGAACCGCAACGATCGCGCTGACCGCGCCGACGGGATCCAACCCCTTGGCGGCATCGACGATGTTCTGAATGGCCTGCGCCGTGGCGTTTACAGTGCTCACCAGCGGCTCCAGAAGACCGATGCCACCCAACGCCGCGATCGTCGTGAACTGCTGCGTCACGGCCAGCAGGTTGGCGACGGGCTGCTCGAGGAAGGTCTGGATCGCGGGCAGCAGGGTGAGGGCGGGAAAGAGCACCGGTTGCGTGATGATGTTCACCACGTTCTGTCCGACGCCGACGATGTTGCCTGCCGCCAAGTTGGCGAGCGCCTCCTGAAGCTGCTGCGGAACGATCGTGCTGACGTTGTCCAGCAACTGACCGCCCGCTTGTTGCAGCGCCGACAGCAGCTCACCTGCACTCGAGAACTGGTTGGTGAGGATCTGCCGCAGGATCGGTGCAGGGTCTTGGAGGATCGTCTGCCCCACGCTGGACAGGTTCTTGACGGTGTTGTTGACGAGGTCGAGGTAGGCCTGGATCGGGTTGACGGCCGCGGCAAGCTCAACGGGAATCGACACTTCAACCGGCGGCAGGTGCATGTCCCGGGGAACTACGGGTGAGACGGGCGAGAGCACGATCGCGCTGGCTCCCACGGTCGCGATCCCGGTGGCGAGATATGACCTAACAGCGACTTGCATAGCAACCCCTTTTAACGTGGTTGTGATCTGGACGCCGGGGAATTTACTCGCAAGTAAGGTGCAGCGCCAGGAATTTTAGGAACAATTGTTATCGCAGCTAGAACGGCCTTTCGATCATGAACTGCTGAATATTGTTAACGCACTAATAGCTGACCTAAAGGTGCGAATTACCGAGTGGCAAACAGCGATATCCGAAGCCTCTTGGCATGGTTGTCCTCGACAAAGTAAATGCACTTATTGCCGTCGTTAATTAGCTGCACTCGGCACGGAACTGACAATCTCGTCAATATCCATGGCGAGCCGACGCCCGCGGGATTTGCCTCCACCGAATCGGGAGCAGCTGCGGATTCGGTATGCCGACAGGTCTGGCGAGTCAGGTGGCAACGGCCGTTGTCGGCCACGATCGGAACCGTCGCGTTTGCCGCCGCAGCGACGGTCAAATCAGTTGGCGCGTGGGGCCTGCCGTCGCTCGCGGAGCACACGCAGGCCATGCGAGGCGAAAGCAGCGATCGCGAACACGGCCAGGAGCCAGTAGGGCGGGCGGGCGAGTTCCCAGACGAACAGTGCCGCGAAGAGCGGCGCCCGCTGCGTGATCGCCAGCACGCCTGCGGCACATGTCAACGACACGGCGGACACGTGAATGCCGTTGCCGGCCAAGTGGTTCAAGGCGAGAGTCACCAGTGATCCCGCCGCGGCGCCGGTGGCCATGGCGGGTGTGAGCAGGCCGCCGACGGCGCCGGCGCGCAGGAAGAGTGCCGTCAGTAGCGGTTTCAACAACAGGATGATCGCGGCCGCACCGAGGGTCAGTCCGCTGTTGAGGCTCACGGCCAGGATGCTCCTGCCGTTACCGGGTAACTCCGGCCACCAGATCGAGCAGATTCCGGTCAGCAGTCCAGCGGCGGCGACCGACGGGATCAGCACCCACGACTTGAATTGCACCTTGGGTTTTGCGATCGCCATCACCCGGTTGAACCCGAGGCCGACTACCGCGGCCAACGGTGCGATGGCCAGGGCGAGAAAACCGAACAGGTAGGAGAGTTTCGCGTCCGGCCAAGTCAACGCGTGCTCGAGATGCGTGACGGGAGACGCCACCGCAACGGCCAAGCTCGACGTGATCAACGCGGCGCCGAGCACCCTTGGATGCCAGGTACCCATGACGATGCGTGCGGCGAACAACGCGCCGCCGAGTGGGACGCTGTAAACCGCCCCAAGGCCCGCCCCCGCCGCGCATGCCAGCAGGATTTCGCGGTCGCGGGGCGTCAGCGCCAACCGCGTGGTGCCGAAATCGCCTAGCGCCGCGGCGAGTTGGCGCGGCGCGCCCTCGCGGCCAAGCGAGGCGCCGGATCCGACGATCAGTACCTGCAACCCGGCGTCGATCGACAACGGCCATCGGGGCACCGACCGATGGCTTTTGATGGTCTCGGTCAGGCCGGGAATCTCGATGCGCCGTCGCAGAATCCACCACCCCCAACCGGCCAGCGCGGCACCGATCATCGGACCGACCGCTCGCCGGACCGGGCTGCTGCCGCCGACGCCGGCCAGCAGGGAGCCGAATGTGTAGTGATACGTGAGGTGTTCGATCCCGTGCAGCAACAGCGTCGTTGCCGCGCCGGCGACACCCGCCAGCAGGCCGATGATGACGATCGCGCAGCCGAACTCAACGGTGCGCCGCGTCACCAGCTGAATCTATACGGGCCCGACCCGAATCGGCCCCCCTTACGAGGGGGGCCGACCCGGGCGGGGCGTTGCGGGGCGACGCGTACTGGGCGCCGCCGTCACCTGGTCATCCGCCGAGCGCGCTCTTCACTGCGCCGGCGAAGCTCTTCGCCACAGAGCTGATCGCGGCACCGACCGGATTCGAGCCGTTGCCCTTGTTGGTGCCGGCTTCGTGGGCCGTCTTCTCGGGAATGAACTTCGCGCCGTCGGTCGTATCGAGGCTGTCGGTGTCGCTGCGCGGCCCCGCGGGCGGGGTGTGCGCCGTGTCGGGCTTGGCAACCTCGGATACGGTCTTGCCGAGGTCGGGTCCCGGCTTGGTGTTCTCGATGGTCGACGTGATCGCTTCGGCCTTCTTCGGGAGTTCCACATCAGCCGGCACGTTTGCCGTCAGATCAGCATTGGGTGCCGCCTGCTTTCCGCCGAGAACTGGCGCCACGTCGAGTGTGACGAGCTTTTTATCCGACGTATCGACACTGTTGATGCTCAGCGTCTGTGCCGGCGCGGCGGTCTTCAGAGGCGTCAAAGCTGAGGCCCCGGGCAGCAACCCGAGGATCTGGGTCACCAGCCCCTGCAGCGTGGGGATGGTGCCGGGCAGTTTCCACGGGGGGAGGCTCAACAACGGAAGCTTTCCCTCGTTGATGAGTCCGCCCGCCCGGAATGGGTATGGCAAGGGCACCGGGCTGACGAGCGGTCCCAAGTCAGGTCCGTACCCACCGTTGATGAAGCCGTCGATGACGGTGGCCGGGGCGCCGATCAGGGCGCTGAGCACGCCCGCGATGTCGCCGGAGCCCAGCGAGTCCACGACGTCTTGGGTGGCGGCACCGATCGCTCCTGGGCCGCTGATCAAGGGACCGAAAAGGCCCAGCGCGGCAAGGGGCAGCAACGCCGCCTGTTCCTCACCGAGTACTGGCGCCAGCACCTGCCCCAACAGCCCGGCAATGGTGACGATGGGGCTCGCAACGAGGTTGTAGAGCAGCGCATTGACGGCACCCTCGATTTGTCCCTCATTCTGCACCGGCGCAGCCAATGGCGTTGCAGCCGCGGCCAGCATGCCGCCGCCTCCCAGCGCGCCCAACAGTTCTGTGATCAGCGTCTGCACGGTGGGTATGGCGCCGGGAAGGGTGATTCCACCCAGACCGAGGCCGCCGGGATTGATCAGCCCCCCGACCAGAACAGTCACGATCGCCGGGATACCCAGCAGGGGACCCACGTTGGGCCCGAAGTTTCCGTTGACAACTCCGTCGATGAGGGTCGCCGGTGCACCGATCAGCGCATTGATGAGGGCAGCGATATCACCTGAGCCGAGTTGGTCGACAACCTCTTGGACTGCGGCGCCGCCCGCGCCTACGCCACCGATCAGTGGACCGGACAAGCCTAAAGCGCCGCCGGCGAGCAAGGCTTCTGCCGCAGGCACGGGAACGCCCAAAAGCTGTGCCACCACAGGGGCCGGCAGTTTTGCCAGCGAAACCAGTACCTGAGCACCGACGTATGCCAGTTGGTTGACCGCGTCCTCGATCTCGTTGGCGGTGAGTTGAACCGCTCGATCAACCGCCGTCACCGGGTTCGCTATATGTATGTCGGTCGGTGTCGGCACGATCGGAGCGACAGCGATGACGCTGGCTCCGACGATTGCTATTCCGGTTGTGACGTATGGGCGTAGCGCGAGTTGCATGAGTTCCTCCAAAACCTGAGCCGTAGTTAGCCGCACACAGGAACCTATGCGACAAATTCCGTCAAATTTCCAGCTTCAGATGGTTGGCGATCGGGCCTGTTGCAAACACAAACGGTGCGCTGCAGGGATAAAAATAGCTGGTTACTGCCGCCCAAGGCGGAGTCTGGCAAACGCCGAATAGCGCGGCTAATAAGCCCTCGTCCCACCCTCTTGGCGACCGCGCCGGGGCGAGGTTCAGTTAGCTGATATTTAATTGCTGTGCTAGTTAATTACCTGCGGCAAGGCCCCTGGCGGCGTTTGCTGGCTAACACCCGTATCAGGGGCGTGGCGGGTCCCTGGAGTTCGCGTTCTGGCTAGGCACCCCAGGACCGGAATTGAACCACCTGCCCCACGTGCATCATCCTGGCAATGGCGGTGCGAGGGTCACGGATGCTTGCTGAAAGTTAACTGACGTGTACGACAAATTCCTTGGCCCGCCGCAGTTTCGTCGAAGACTTTGTTACGCAACACGCGGCGCTGGCAACTTTCGTAAGCGGTTGCAGCTACTTTGCTTAGGTTAAAGACGTGTGGTGTCAGCGCGGCCGCCGCCGAACCGGCAAGACCGAGCACGGCCACCGCAGCCCACTTGGGTCACCTCTCAACACGACAGCCGCTACCCACTGACACTCGCTGTCGGACACGGCCCGACCGAAACTCGTGGTGGCCATCCGGAAGGCCGACGGTAGCGTGGCAGTCGATGCAGTCACAGGAAACGCCGCGTCTGTTGTTCGTGCACGCGCATCCCGACGATGAAACGCTGACAACCGGTGGCACAATTGCGCATTACATCGCGCGTGGTGCCGACGTCCATGTCGTTACCTGCACACTCGGCGAAGAGGGTGAGGTCATCGGCGACCGATACCGTCGGCTCGCTGTCGATGCCGCGGACCAGTTGGGGGGCTACCGCATCGCCGAGTTGTCGGCGGCCTTGCGCGCGCTCGGTGTCGACCAACCGATCTTCCTCGGCGGAGTTGGCCGGTGGCGTGATTCGGGCATGGCCGGCACCCCGCCGCGGCATTGGCAGCGGTTCATCGACGCCGACGAGCGTGAGGCGGTCGGCGAACTCGTCGCGCTGATCCGGCAACTCCGCCCGCACGTCGTCGTCACCTACGACGAGAAGGGCGGCTACGGCCACCCCGACCACATTCACGCCCACGAAGTGACGATGGCGGCCGTTGCCGCGGCCGATGGCAATGACTACCCCGGCGAACCTTGGACGGTGCCGAAGGTGTACTGGACCGTGATCTCGACGTCGGCGATGGCCGAGGCGCTTGACGCGATCGATGACCTGCCGCCGGAATGGATCCGAGTATCGATCTCCGACGTGCCCTTCGGCTATCCCGACGACGCGATCGACGCGGTGATCGAAGTTGCCGACGAACTGTCGGCGAAGGTCGCAGCGCTGCGTGCGCATGCCACGCAGGTGACCGTCGCCGCCGACGGCCGAGCCTGCGCGCTGTCGAACAACATCGCGCTGCCGATCGGGTCTGTCGAGCACTACATCCTCGCCGCGGGCACACCGGGCGAACGAGATGCCCGCGGTTGGGAAACTGACCTGCTGGCTGGCCTTAACCTGGAATAGCGTGGCGGGCTCGCGGTAAGCTGCCCGTCAATCGGCCGCGTGTGAAAGGGATGGCAATGGACCCGGACATGGATCCCAACCTGCAGCACTGGCAGGACCGCGGAGATAACTTCCAGTGGGTGCTGGGGTCGCTCGTCGCACTGCTCGACAGCATTCCGACCTGATCCAGCCGCGTCCCGTCGTTCTGACACTCCTGGCGATCGACGGTGTGCTCTCAGCCATGGCCGGCGCGTTCTTTCTGCCGGTTCGAATCGGATCGGTGCCGTTTCCGATCAGCGCATTGATCAGTGGTCTGGTCAACGCCGCGCTGGTGTGGGCCGCATTGCAATGGACGTCCTCGCCGCGACTGGCTGCGCTACCGCTGTGGTGCTGGCTGCTGACCGTCGCGGGTATGACGTTCGGCGGGCCAGGTGACGACATCGTGTTCGGCGGCGTCGGACCCATGGAGTACGCACCGCTGTTGCTGATCGTGCTGGGTGCGCTGCCGCCGGCATTGGTGCTGTGGCGGCGGGTGCGCGCCGACGCCTGACGGCTATTCCTTGTCGGCCTTCTTCTTGCCGTTGTCGTCGCTCTTCTTGTCGTCGTTCTTGGCGGCTGCGTCGTCCTTCTTGGCGCCCTTGTTGCCGGTCGCGTCGGTCGCCTGCTTGGTCGAGGTGTCGGTGTCGTCCTTGACCTTGGTGACCGTGTCGGTCGCCTGCTTGCTCTCCGTAGTCGGGGTGTCTGATGCTTCCACGACGCCCGCGGGGGTCTTCGGTTCCCGCAGCTTCGGTTCCCGCAGCTTCGGCGCGGCGATCGCTGCGACGGTGTCGGCCGCGGCTTGTGGCCCCCTCTTGGCTTGGGCCGCAACATCACTGCTCGGTGTCGCGACACCGGGCACTGCCGCAGTCACTATCGGCGGCGGGGGAAGCTGGTCTGGATCGTGCGACGGCAGACCAGCCGACAGCTGCTGCAGGACACCGATCACCGTGTCGTGAAGGAAGTCCCGCACACCGTTCAATGCCCCTGAAACCTGAGCCGAGAACGGGAAGGGCGGCAACGGGGGAAGCGGCGGGAGGAAGAAGTTCCACTCGTCGATGCCCAATTGGATGAAGGCGTCGACGGTCCACGCCACACCCTCGCTCAAGTTGAACAGGAAGCTGCCGTTGCCGTTGAGCCAGTCGAGCGTGTTGTGCGTGATCGCATGGACGATGCGTTCGCCGAAGTTGTAGAAGATCATGATTTGGCCGGACAGCCATCCGACATACGGAACCCAACCGGCGGCGTAGGTGGCGAGTTCGAAACCGTAGCGCACCCACGGCTCGACGGCGTGGTAGGCCCATTCCAGGGTGCTCGGAATCGATGTCGGTGCGGGGCCGACGCCTGCAGGCGGCGTCGGCAACGGCCGACTGGCACTCGGCAGGAAGATCGGCTGCCACCAGTCAAACAACTGTGAGAAGTAGTCGGTTGACGCGGTCAGCTGTATCGACGGTGTCGCGACCTGGACCACCGCCGGGCGCGGCGCGAGCGCCGTCGGTTCCTGGACGGCCGGACCGAGGGCGACGGCCGCCGCGGTGATCGTCGCGACCCCGGCGGTCAGGCATGAGCGAAGCGAAATATCCATGTGAGTTCCCCCTCCAGCTATGGCAGCTACTGGATGCTTTCGAACTTACGCTCGTGTTAATCGGATCGCGTCGCATTGAGCAACGTGTCTGGGACGGGGCGCACAACAGCGTGCGCGGCTGCGACTACTGTGGCCCGTATGTTCGGCGCAGTGGTTTCAGAATGTGAGACATGCGGATGATTCGCGACGACCGCGGGGTTACACGGGAGTGGCTCTGAACTCCCAGCGCGGCGCCGACCTGCCCAGCCCGGTGGTCCCCCCGAAGTTTGACGAGCCGAGCCCTGCCGCTCTGCGGCGGGTGTTGCGGCGGGCGCGGGACGGTGTGGCTCTCAATGTCGACGAGGCCGCGATCGCGATGACGGCTCGCGGGGACGATCTGGCGGATCTGTGCGCGAGTGCGGCGCGGGTGCGCGATGCGGGGCTTCAGGCCGCGGGCCGGCGCGGCCCCAACGGGCGGTTGCCAGTGAGCTATTCGCGCAAGGTGTTCATCCCTGTCACGCATCTGTGCCGCGACACCTGCCATTACTGCACGTTCGTGACGGTGCCCGGCAAGCTGCGCGCCGAGGGTATGGGCATGTTCATGGAGCCCGACGAGATTCTCGACGTGGCCCGTCGGGGTGCCGAATTGGGTTGCAAGGAGGCGTTGTTCACCCTCGGCGACCGTCCGGAGGCGCGGTGGGACGAGGCGCGGCAATGGCTCGACGAGCGCGGTTACGACTCCACGTTGGATTATGTGCGCGCGATGGCGATTCGCGTGCTGGAGGAGACCGGGCTGCTGCCGCATCTGAATCCCGGGGTGATGTCGTGGTCGGAGCTGTCGCGGCTCAAGCCGGTTGCGCCGTCGATGGGCATGATGCTGGAGACCACGTCGCGCCGGCTGTTCGAGACCAAGGGGCTTGCGCACTACGGCAGCCCTGACAAGGACCCCGCGGTGCGGCTGCGCACGCTGGCCGACGCCGGTCGGTTGTCCATCCCGTTCACCACCGGACTGCTGGTCGGGATCGGGGAGACGCTTGTCGAGCGCGCCGAAACCATTCATGCGATTCGCTCCTCCCACAAGGAGTTTGGGCACGTTCAGGAAGTGATCGTGCAGAACTTCCGGGCCAAGGACCACACCGCGATGGCCGCGGTGCCCGACACCGGCTTCGAGGACTTCGTCGCGACGGTGGCGGTCACCCGATTGGTGATGGGCCCCAAGATGCGTATCCAGGCGCCGCCGAATCTGGTGTCACGCGCCGAATGCCTGGCGTTGATCGGCGCCGGTGTCGACGACTGGGGCGGGGTGTCGCCGCTGACACCGGATCACGTCAACCCGGAGCGACCGTGGCCGGCGCTGGATGAGCTCGAGGCGGTCACCGCCGAGGCCGGCTATGACCTGGTGCAGCGGCTGACCGCGCAACCGCAGTACGTGCAGGCCGGAGCGGCGTGGATCGACCCGCGGGTGCGCGGGCACGTCGACGCGTTGGCCGATCCGGACACCGGGCTGGCGGCCGACGTCAATCCGGTCGGGCGGCCGTGGCAGGAGCCCGATGAGGCCAGTGAATCATTGGGCCGCATCGATTTGGCGACGGCCATCGATTCCGAGGGTCGTCTGACTGAGACGCGCAGCGATCTGGGTAGCGCTTTCGGCGACTGGGAGTCTGTCCGCGAGAAGGTGCACGAGTTGGCGGCGCGCGCGCCCGAGCGCATCGATACCGATGTGTTGGCCGCGCTGCGTTCGGCCGAGCGTGATCCCGCCGGGTGCAGTGACGACGAATATCTGGCGCTGGCCACTGCTGATGGCCCTGCACTGGATGCCGTTGCCGCGCTGGCTGATTCGCTGCGTCGCGAGGTGGTTGGCGATGACGTGACGTTTGTGGTCAACCGCAACATCAACTTCACCAACATCTGCTACACCGGCTGCCGGTTCTGTGCGTTCGCTCAACGTAAGGGCGACGCCGACGCGTTTTCGTTGTCGACAGCCGAGGTGGCCGACCGGGCGTGGGAGGCGCACGTCGCGGGCGCCACCGAGGTGTGCATGCAGGGCGGCATCGATCCCGAATTGCCGGTGACGGGCTACGCCGATCTGGTGCGCGCGGTCAAGGCGCGGGTCCCCTCGATGCACGTGCACGCGTTTTCCCCGATGGAGATCGCCAACGGCGTGACCAAGAGCGGGTTGAGCATTCGGGAGTGGTTGACCAGTCTGCACGAGGCGGGCCTAGGCAGCATTCCGGGAACCGCCGCAGAGATCCTCGATGACGAGGTGCGCTGGGTGTTGACCAAAGGCAAGCTGCCGACGTCGATGTGGATCGAGGTCGTCACCACCGCCCATGAAGTCGGGCTGAAGTCGTCCTCGACGATGATGTACGGCCACGTCGATGCGCCCCACCACTGGGTCGGACACCTCAACGTGTTGCGCGGCATCCAGGACCAGACCGGTGGCTTCACCGAGTTCGTGCCGTTGCCGTTCGTGCATCAGAGCAGTCCGTTGTATCTGGCAGGCGGAGCGCGTCCTGGGCCCACGCACCGCGACAACCGAGCGGTGCACGCACTGGCCCGAATCATGTTGCACGGCAGGATTTCCAACATCCAGACCAGCTGGGTCAAGCTCGGTGTTGAACGCACACAGGTGATGCTCAACGGCGGCGCCAACGATCTGGGCGGCACGCTGATGGAAGAGACCATCTCGCGGATGGCCGGCTCGGAGTTCGGATCGGCCAAGAGCGTCGACGAACTGGTCGAGATCGCGGCGGGCATCGGCAGACCGGCCCGCCAACGATCCACGACGTACGCGCCGCTTGCGGCTTAGCCCTAACCAACAGGAGCTACGGCAACTACCGACGGGTCATGCGACGGCGTGAGTTCCGGTGCGTCGCCCGGTATGACCCGAAGCGGGACGCGTCGCGGCCCCATGCTCGCAGGCTTACCTGCGGGTGCGAAGCAACGGTCGCGGTCACCCGTCGCTGGGTTACCCGGGATTCCGCCTGCCTGGAGGCAGCATTCGACGGCGTTCCTGACCGTCTTGTTCATGCAGGCTTCGTAAGCCTCCATGTCGAGGACGTCCGATCCGGTGCCGCGGTCGTCCCCTTCGGCGTACGCGAGGGCGGCATCGCCGAGGCCACCCAGCCCGAACGCAAAAGTGGCCGCGAGCAGGCCCGCACTCGTAGCGAGTTGCAAGCTTGCGGTGATCTTGTTCCTACGTGTCATTGTGGTGCTCCTTGTTGATGGCGCACTCGCCTTGTCGAGTGCATTCATCAGCTAGGTGCGACCAGAGGTGTCGAGGGTGACACTTTTTGTTCGAGCGCGACCGTGAACTAGGTGCCAGGCTCGGCACGTATACATGACGGACCGACGCGAAGGAGATGCATGACCACCATTTCGGGGCTACCGGCCCACGCCCTGCTGGTGCACGCAATCGTCGTGCTCGCGCCGCTGGTCGCGCTGCTCGAGATCCTGTGCGCGATCTGGCCTGGGGCTCGGCGGCGACTGGTCTGGCTCGTCCTCGCTCTTGCGGCGGTGAACATGGTCCTCACGCCATTGACTACCTACGCGGGGGAGTGGCTCTACGACCAGCAGTCCGACCCCAGCCCCATCCTTCGCGAACACGCCGAGCGCGGCGATTGGATGATCTACTTCTCAATCGGTCTGCTGCTGGTGGCTATCGCACTGGCAGCGATGCATTGGCTAGAGGGCAGGTCCGAAAAACGCCGAACAGTCGCAACGGTGGTGATCGCGATTGTCGCGCTGGCGGTGGGGGTTTCGTCGATCGTCGGTGTGGTGCGTATCGGCGACGCCGGTGCCCAGGCGGTGTGGGGCCGACAGAGCTGACAGCCTCCGTCGGCCCCGCAACATCAGGCCTGCTTGAGCGCCTCGATCTCCAATGTGATGGTGACCTTGTCGCCGACGACCGTGCCGCCGGTCTCCAACGGCATGTCGATATCGATGCCGAAGTCCTTGCGGTTCAACACCACCGACGCCTCGAAGCCGGCGACCTCGCCGTGCCCCATGCCAGGGTTGACGCCGTTGAACTCGAGATCCAGGCTCACCGGCTTGGTGACACCCTTGAGGGTGAACTCACCGTCGAGCACATAGTTGTCGCCGTTGGACCGCACATTGGTCGACCGGAACGTCGCGGTGGGGTACTTCTCGGCATCGAAGAAATCGGCCGCCTTGACGTGGGCGTCGCGCTGCTCGTTGTTGGTGTTGATGGAGTCGACGGCGATCTCGGCCGTCACCGAAGGGGTGCCGTCCTCGGCGACGACGATCTCGCCACTGAAGTTCTGGAAGGTGCCACGTACCTTGCTCACCATCAGATGGCGTACCGAAAAGCCGATCGACGAGTGAACCGGGTCGATGGCCCAGGTGGTACCCGCGGGGAGCTGGGTGGTTCCGGTCGCTTCAGAGGTCGAAGTCATGTGTATCTCTCTCACCTAAGGGCGCCGGCCTGCCCGACGCCTTCACCCGAAGTAAACGGACCGCAGTCCGAATACATTCCCGGTGGATGGAAGCGGATGGAATCAGCCTTTTAAGAGCCGGTTGAGCGGCGCCACCGGCACGATTCCGGTCGCCATCGAGCTCAGCTCTGGATCAATGGTGACCAGTTCGTCTGCCTGGAGCTTGGCGATGGCGATGTATTCCGCGTCGTAGATCGTGTTCCAGCCGTGTTCACGCGCGAGGTTCCATGCGGTGCGACGGGAAGACCGATCGCCCAGTAGGCGGATCTTGAGCTCAGTGATGCGCTCGTGTTGCTCGAGGGCTTCGCCGTCGGTGAGTTCGCCACGCTGCACACTCTGCAGCATCAGCGTGAGCGCGTGCGATCGGATCAGGTTCGGGGCGACGAGTTGGTGTGCCGGGTCGGGACGGAGCCCCGAGCTCACCAGGTGCAACAGCGTCGGGGCGTCGATCGCCAGGTGGGCCATGCCGAGAGCCTAGAGCTTGGCGGCCAGCTCGGTGCCTTCCCGGATCGCGCGTTTGGCGTCGAGCTCGGCCGCCAGCGCGGCGCCGCCGATGATGTGCGGCTCAATTCCGTTGCGGCGCAAGTCGTTTTCGAGATCGCGCACCGAGTTCTGGCCCGCGCAGATCACCACGTTGTCGACCTCGAGCAGCCGCGGGTCGGAGCGGTTGGGCCCGAAGCTGATGTGCAGCCCGCCGTCATCGATGCGTTCGTAGTTCACGCCGGACAGCTGCTGTACGCCCTTGGCCTTCAACGAAGCCCGGTGCACCCACCCCGACGTCTTGCCGAGCCGTTTACCTTGCGGGCCTTTCGTCCGCTGCAGCAGATACACCTCGCGCGCCGCGGGCGCGGGCAGCGGAGTCGTCAATGCGCCACGTGTTTCCTGCGGATCGGCCACACCCCATTCCGCTTTCCACTCCTTGAGGTTCAGCGTTGGTGATTCGTCCGTGACGAGGAACTCGCTCACGTCGAAACCGACGCCGCCCGCACCGACCACCGCGACCGTCTTGCCGACGGGCTTGCCCGTGATGGCCTCCGCGTAGGTGAGCACCATCGGATGGTCGATGCCGGGGATGTCGGGCATTCGCGGCGACACGCCTGTCGCCAGTACCACTTCGTCGAAGCCGGCGAGTTCGGCCGCCGTCGCGCGAGTTCGAAGCCGAGTCTCGACGCCGTGCTTGGTCAGCATCGTCGTGTAGTAGCGGATGGTCTCGCTGAACTCTTCCTTGCCGGGAATCCTTCGCGCCAAGTCGAATTGGCCGCCGATCGCATCGCCGGCCTCGAACAGTGTCACGTGATGGCCGCGCCGTGCGGCGGTGACCGCGGTGGCCAGGCCGGCGGGTCCCGCACCCACGACAGCCACGCGCTTGGTGCGTCGCGTCGGCGCGAGCACCAACGTCGTCTCATGTCCGGCCCGCGGATTCAACAGGCACGACACTGTTTTGTGCACGAACACGTGGTCGAGGCAGGCCTGGTTGCAGGAGATGCAGGTGTTGATTTCGTCGGCCGCGTCGGCTTGCGCCTTGCGGACCCAGTCCGGGTCGGACAGCAGTGGCCGCGCCATCGAGATCAGCGCGACGTTGCCGTCAGCGAGGATCTGCTCGGCCGCTTGCGGCATGTTGATTCGGTTGGATGCCACCACCGGGATCTGCACATGCTCTGCCACCGCGTTGCTGATGTCGACGAACGCACTGTTGGGCACCGAGGTGACAATGGTCGGCACCCGAGCCTCATGCCAGCCGATACCGGTGTTGATGATCGTCGCGCCCGCAGCCTCGACTTCGGTTGCCAGCGCGACGATTTCGTCCCAGCTCTGGCCGTCTTCGACGTAGTCGGCCATCGACATCCGGTAGCAGATGATGAAGTCGTCGCCGACTGCTGCGCGGGTACGCCGCACGATCTCGACCGGCATCCGTCGACGCTTCTCCGGGGTGCCGCCCCAAGCGTCGGTGCGCTTGTTGGTGCGGGGGGCCAGGAACTGGTTGAGCAGATAACCCTCGCTGCCCATGATCTCGACGCCGTCGTAGCCGGCTTCGCGGGCCAGCGCCGCACAGCGGGCGAAGTCGTCGATCGTGCCGTCGACATCGCGCAGCGCCCGCGGACGGAATGGGTTGATGGGCGCCTTGATGGACGACGCGCTCACTGAAAACGGGTGGTACGCATAGCGTCCGGCGTGCAGGATCTGCAGCAGAATTTTGCCGCCTGCGTCGTGCACGGGCTGCGTGATGCGGCGGTGCCGCCTGGCGTCCGAGCTGGAGGTCATCTGCGCGGCGAACGGCAGCAGCCAACCGGTGCGATTCGGGGCGTACCCGCCGGTGATGATCAGGCCGACGCCGCCGCGGGCGCGTTCGGCGAAATACGCGGCGAGCCGGTCGGTGTCGCGAGCGCGGTCCTCGAGGCCAGTGTGCATCGAGCCCATCACCACCCGGTTGCGCAGTGTGGTGAACCCAAGATCCAACGGCGACAACAACTTCGGATACGTCACAGGATGTCCCCCTTCAACGCTGCTGCCACTTCGTCCAGCCAGTCGATGGCGCTCTCTTCGGCACGGATACCGCCCCGCAGCACCAGGTATTGGTGCAGCGCGGCGCCGGTCAGCCCGCGCGGGTGGGGGAATTGCCGCTTCTCGAACCCGCGGTAGGTGTCGAGCAACTCGGCGCGTTCGGCGCGCAGGGCCGCCACCTGTGCGCGCACCGCGTCGACATCGCCGTAGTCGGCGCCCCGGACCTTGACCGCGATGTCGCGGGTGCGGTTGTCGGCAACGGAACTGCCGCGCCCTGACAGGGGTTCGGCGATCCAGCGCGCGAGTTCGCCACGGCCTGCGTCCGACACCGTGTAGACCTTCTTGTCCGGCCTGCCCTGTTGCACGACGGGGCTGACGCTTACCCAGCCGTCCTGCTCCATCTGTTTCAGCGTCCGATAGATCTGCTGATGGGTAGCGGCCCAGAAGTAGCCGATGGACCGATCGAAGCGACGAGCCAGCTCATAACCGGACCCGGACTGCTCGCACAGCGACACCAGGATCGCGTGGGGAAGGGCCACGCGGGCAGCCTAGAGCGAATCCGCGGCGCTATGCAACTAGTTGCACTGCAACCAAGCGCATAGGCCGCGGTTCGTCACGTCAGCACCAGTTCACGTTGACGTCGGTGCCGCCGGAGTTGACGTGGACCGAGCAGTCGACGGGGCGAACGGTCGGCGAGTCCGAATGCGTCGAGTAGACCGCGTCGTGCGTTGGCGCGACATAGTCGGGCGCTGCCATCGCCGGACCGGCCAACCCGAGGGTGACCGCGGCGAACGCACCTGCACTGACGAGACCGAGGGTGAACTTCTTCATCTCTGACTCCTTTGTCCGACTTAGCTGAGCTAAGTATCTGATGTCCGCAGAAACGCGTTACGAATAACGGCTGTTCCGTCACGCGGTGTGCCTGGCAGACGATCACAGGGGCGCGGCGGATGTGGCGGGCATCACATGCCTGACGAGCAGGGAGAAGAGCGATCCGGATGGGAGTGTCCCTAGGCGCGCTGTATGTGCAACGTCTAGTATCAGTAACCACGCGGCACCCCTAACCGGGAGTCACGGAAGTTAGGGCACACTGAGGCGAATGTCCAAGTACCGGCAACGGATACTTGGCAGCGACTTTTCGGCGGGCCCGAGCTAAAAGAGCGGCAGCCCCACTGACAGGAGATCGAGGAGACCTCAGTGACGTACACGATTGCCGAACCCTGCGTCGACATCAAAGACAAGGCATGTATCGAGGAATGCCCTGTCGATTGCATCTACGAGGGCGCACGCATGCTGTACATCCACCCGGACGAATGCGTCGACTGCGGCGCATGCGAGCCGGTCTGCCCTGTCGAGGCCATCTATTACGAAGATGACGTGCCCGATCAGTGGAGCGGATACACCCAGATCAACGCCGACTTCTTCACCGAACTCGGATCGCCTGGCGGCGCCTCCAAGGTCGGATTGACGGAGAACGACCCGCAGTCGGTGAAGGATCTCCCGCCGCAAGGTGAGGACTCCTAACGGCCCGCCCTGGCCTTCGTAAGCGCGCCTCTTCGTCACTGCCGGAGTTTCCGTGGGACACGCTGGCTGACGTCACCGCGCTGGCGCGCGCGCACCCAGACGGCATCGTCGATCTGTCGGTGGGCACACCGGTCGATCCCGTCGCGCCGCTGATTCGCGACGCACTCGCCGCGGCCAGTTCCGCTCCCGGGTATCCGACGACGGCGGGCACGCCCGCGTTACGCGCGTCGGCGGTCGCGGCGCTGAGTCGCCGATACGGCATCACGGGAGTGGCCGATGACGCGGTGCTTCCGGCAATCGGGACCAAGGAACTGATCGCGTGGCTTCCTACGCTGCTGGGTCTCGGCCCCGACGACGTGGTCGTGGTGCCCGAATTGGCCTATCCCACTTATGAAGTCGGCGCGCAGCTGGCAGGCGCTCAGGTGGTGCGGGCCGACTCGCTCACCCAACTCGGCCCGCAGTCGCCGGCGCTCGTCTACCTGAATTCGCCTGGCAACCCCACCGGCAAGGTGTTGGGCGTCGACCACTTGCGCAAGGTGGTCGGGTGGGCCCGCGAGCGCGGCGTGCTGGTCGCGTCCGACGAGTGCTACCTCGGACTGGGCTGGGACGCTCAGCCGTACTCGGTGCTGCATCCCGACGTCTGCGACGGCGACCACACCGGGTTGCTGGCCGTGCACTCGCTGTCGAAGACGTCGTCGTTGGCCGGCTACCGCGCAGGGTTCGTCGCCGGTGACCCGGCGGTGATCGCCGAACTGCTGGCGGTGCGCAAGCACGCGGGCATGATGGTGCCGACGCCGATACAAGCCGCCATGGTCGCAGCGCTCGACGACGATCCGCACGAAGTTCTGCAGCGCGAGCGGTATCAGCAGCGGCGGGCCATGCTGTTACCCGCCCTGCAAGCGGCGGGACTGACGGTCGACGACTCCGAGGCCGGGCTGTATCTGTGGGCTACTCGCGGCGAGCCCTGCCGCGACACGCTCGCCTGGCTGGCGAAGCTCGGCATTCTGGTGGCGCCCGGTGAGTTCTATGGCCCGCGAGGGTCACAGCATGTCCGGGTGGCGTTGACCGCGACCGACGAGCGGATCGAGGCTGCTGCGGCCAGGTTGCGTAGTTGATTCACCCTCCCGCGTAATCGATCTCGTTGAACGGCCAGGACTCTGCCAGCCAGTCCCGGACCGCCTTGCGCAACGGAACGTCGAGCTCGGCCACATCGGCACGCACCCATGACCGGACACTCGCGTTGCCTTCGCTGTCGCCGGGGTCGATGTACACGCAGCCGATGACGTCCTCGGAGTCGGGATCGAGCACCGAGTAGGCGAACGCGACGCGCCTTTCGAACTCGTCGGCGTGCTCCTGTAGATCGGCCAGGTTCCGCTCTGCCGAGTAACCCTCGTCGGGCGGCCAGCCTCGATCCTCGAAGCCCGGTGTCCTCTGCAGGTGGACGATGCTCGACATCCACGCCGCGTGATCTCCGGCGTTGTGCTGGGGTCCGAGCGGTTCGAGCCGGAAGCGCGGGCACCGAAGGTGCGTCGGGACGGCGAAGTGCTCTGGTACCAGCGGGGTGGTTCTCGGCTGTTGCTGCATGCTCCACCTTCGCACGCTGTCGCCAGGTCAGCAGACCGAGCGACATCGCGGTCGTCACAATCGATGCATAATCGATGCAAAATGGGGTACAACTGACTACAACATCGGGGACCATCGCGATTTGGCTTTCCAACCGCGGGGTACACCACGCCATCGATGCAGGGAGAGGGGTGCCGCTTGACGGCGATCGACGGACGAGCCCGCATGCCCGCATCGACCATGCAGCGGAGCACCGCGGGTTCGCGTACCCGTCACGAGCTGCGTGGCGACGGTTGGCGCAGAACCATGCGAGGCGCCGTGCAGGAGATCGTCGAGGACTTCGTCACCATGCGGTGTGCACCCGAGCTGCACACCGCGGGCATCGGCATCGCCTCTGAAGTGCTTCGCGACTTCGTCGCGGGCGGCAAGTGCGTGCGGTCGACGTTCATGTACCTCGGTTGGTTGTGCGGTGCCGACGAGGACGAGGCGGCGCTGCGGGCCGCCGCCGGCCTCGAACTGCTGCACGCTTTTGCGCTGCTGCAGGACGACGTGATGGACGGTTCCGTACTGCGCCGTGGTCGCCCGTCAGGTCAGGTCGCCTTCGCCCAATGGCACCGCCGCCTTGGGCTCTCGGGTTCGCCGGGCCGGTTCGGTGATTCGGCCGCCGTACTCCTCGGCGATATGTGCTTGGTCTGGGCGGCGCAGATGATGCGGGAAAGCGGGGTCCCCGCGGCTGCACTGGAGCGCGTCTGGCCGCGATACGACGCGATGCGCACGGAGCTGGCGGTCGGGCAGTTCGCCGACCTGATCAACGATGCCCGCGTCTTCCCGACCCTGGACAAGGTGCTCGACGTGGCGCGCCGCAAGTCCGGCAACTACACCGTCAAGCGGCCGCTTGAAATGGGCGCCGCGATGGCCGGCTGCGGCGAACAGGTGATGAGGATGCTCGCCGAATACGGCGACGCGATCGGCGAGGCGTTTCAGATGCGAGACGACGTGCTTGGCATCTTCGGATCGCCTGCCATAACCGGAAAGCCCACCGGCAGCGACCTTGCCGAACGCAAGGCCACCACCGTGGTCGCGGCCGCCTACCATCTGGCCAACCCGAGCCTGCGCAGGCAGCTGCGCGAGATGATGAGCGCCGACGACCTCGACGACAACGACGTCCACCGATGGGCGGAGTTGATCCAAGCCACCGGGGCCGTCGATTGGATTGAACGGCTGATCGATTCGCGGCTCACCCGCGCCTTGAATTCGGTCAGTGACTGTGACATCCGCCCAGCCGTCCAAACCGCCCTTGCGGATATGGCGGCTGCGTGCGCCGAGCGGACGGCGTGACGGATATGCGGATCATCGGGAAGAACGCGAACCGCGTCGTCGTGGTTGGCGCTGGACTGTCCGGACTGTCCGCGGCGCTGCACCTCGCCGGTCGCGGCAGGGACGTCACTGTCGTCGAACGGGCACCGCATCCAGGCGGCCGCGTCGGCCGGCTCGACATCGACGGCTACGTAATCGACACGGGTCCGACTGTGCTGACGATGCCCGACATCATCGACGACGCCTTCGCCGCCGTCGGCGAAACGCTTTCCGACCGGCTCGATTTGATGCGCGTCGATCCTGCTTATCGCGCTTCGTTCGCCGACGGCAGCGCGTTGAACGTGCACAGTGGCCGCGACGCGATGGCCACAGAGATCGAGCGATTCGCCGGCCGTAAACAGGCAGACGGCTATCTGCAGCTGAGGGATTGGCTGACCCGGCTGTATGAGGTCGAGTTCGAGGGGTTCATCGCCGCGAACTTCGACTCGCCGCTGTCGCTGCTCACCCCGCAGCTCGCTCGACTCGCCGCGATGGGTGGTTTCCGGCGCTGGGATCGGGTGGTCCGCCAATTCATCAGCGATGAGCGATTGCAGCGGGTGTTCACCTTCCAGGCTCTCTACGCGGGGGTTCCACCGGAGCGGGCCTTGGCCGTCTACGCGGTCATCGCCTACATGGACACCATTTCCGGGGTGTACTTCCCACGCGGCGGCATGCGCGCGCTTCCCGACGCCCTCGCCGCGGCCGCCATCCACGCAGGCGTCGACTTCCGCTATGGCGCAGCCGTTTCCAGACTGGAGCGCAGTGCAGCGCAGATCACGGCTGTGCACACCGACGGCGGGGACCGGATTCCGGCCGACGCAGTGGTATTGACAACCGAGCTGCCCGACACCTATCGACTGCTGGGCCGAACACCGCGCAGACTGCTGCCGCTGCGTCCGGCGCCGTCTGCCGTTGTCGCACACGTGGGCTGTCGCGCGGTGGGTGACGACATCGGCCACCACAACATCGTGTTCGGTGAGGCGTGGCAGCAGACGTTTCGCGACATCATCGACGACGGGCAGTTGATGGCCGATCCCTCGCTGCTGGTCACCCGGCCAACGGCCGGTGACCCCCGGTTGGCTCCAGCGGGCCGTGACCTGCTCTACGTGTTGGCCCCGGCACCGAATATCGCTGTCGGCAAGGTCGATTGGGCCAGTAGGGGAACGGGCTACGCCGAGCAGATGCTGCAGGCTGTGCACGACCGGCTGCCTGCACTCGGCGTCGACGCTGAGGTGCTGCACGTCGACGATCCTGCCGCGTGGGCGCGGCAGGGAATGGTGGCAGGTACACCATTCGCGTTGGCGCACACCTTCGCCCAGACCGGCCCGTTCCGGCCGGCCAACACGGTGCGCGGTATCGACAACGTGGTCCTCGCCGGATCGTCGACCGTGCCGGGAGTCGGGGTGCCCACGGCCCTGCTTTCGGGTCGCTTGGCCGCCGACCGAATTACCGGCGCCGTCTCACAGCAGCGCCGTCAACGCCGTCCCCGGGTGGTGCAAACATGATCAGTTCAGAACTCCATGCGGCCGGTGTCCGAGATCCCGCGCTGCGCAACGCCTATCGGCGTTGCCGAACGCTCAACTCGCAGCACGGGCGCACCTTCTTTCTGGCCACCCGGCTGCTCGCTCCCGAGCAGCGCCCTGCCGTGCACGCCCTGTACGGCTTCGCCAGACGCGCGGACGACATCCTCGATGACTTCGATCCGGCGCTGCAGACCGCCGATCGCGAACACGAGCTGCAATGCCTGGCGACACAGCTGTTCAATCGGATGGTGGGCGGCGCCGCCGACGGCGGCGATCCCGCTCTGGCCGCGGTGGTCGACACCGCACACAAGTACGGGATCCGCTGGGAGTTGTTCGACGACTTCCTCGCCTCGATGCGGATGGACCTGACCACCACCGACTACGCCGACCGCGCGGCACTGAACCGCTACATGTACGGCTCGGCAGAAGTCATCGGCTTGCAGATGCTGCCCGTCCTCGGCACGGTGTGTGAGCGCGAGGAAGCCGCCCCGTACGCCGCGGCATTGGGAAAAGCCTTCCAGCTCACCAACTTTCTTCGCGACATAAGTGAAGACCTCGAGCGCGGCCGGATTTACCTGCCCGCCGATGAGCTCGCTGTACATCAGGTGAACCGCGACGTGTTGATGTGGTGTCACGCCCATCAGCGCACCGATGCCCGGGTCCGCAGAGCGTTGATAGAGCAGCACGCCGAAACCCGGCGCATCTACGACTATGCGCGCCGCGGCATTCCACTGCTGCACCCGCGGTCGAGGCCGTGCATCGCCGCGGCGTTCACCTTGTATTCGGAGATACTGGACCGCATCGAAGCACTCGACTTCGCGGTGTTCAATCAGCGCGCCACCGTCGGCATGGGCAGGCGCCTTCAGGTCGCCGGCGCCGGACTGGCCAAAGCGTGGGTTGCCAGGGCGCGGGGTGCAAAAGGGGCGTGACCATGGGCCACTGGCAGTATCTGTTCGTTCTCGCAGCATGTTTGGCGATCACGCTGCCGCTGGAACTTCTCGGTCCCGGCGTATACCGGCAGCCGTGGCGCACTGTATGCGCGATAATCCCGGTCGCCGCGGTCTTCGTGATCTGGGATGCGGTCGCCATCGCGGCGGGTGTGTGGACCTACAACCCGCTCTACGTTACCGGTGTCGAGCTTTTGGGTCGGATACCGATCGAGGAGTTGTTGTTCTTCGTCGTGATCCCGCTGTGCGGGCTGCTGACGTACAACGCCGTCGAGGCGCTTCTGAAGCGATTGCGGCGTAACCGATCCGAAGCGGCGCGGGTGTCATGATCGGCCTCGGGTACACCGTGCCGGCCGTGATAGCGGTCGTCGTGGTGTGCATACTGGAGTTCGCCGTGTTGCACACCGGGCTGTTTCGCCGTGCGGCGTACTGGATCTCGATGGTGATCGTGCTGGGCTTCCAGATTCCGGTCGACGGCTGGCTCACCAAACTCAACGCCCCGATCGTCATCTACAACGAGCGTCACACCGCAGGCGTGCGGTTTCCGTTCGACATCCCCGTCGAAGACTTCCTGTTTGGCTGGGCGATGGTGACCGCCGTGCTGCTGCTGTGGGAACGTCTGCGGCAACGCGACCGCGAAAGGGCGGTTTCATGACCCTGTCGTACGGCGATATCCCTGAGGCGTTCGATGCCGGCGCGCCGGCCTACGACAAACTCGTCGGCGCCAATCCCGGATACCACGGCCATCTGAGGCTGTCGGCGCAGCGGATGCGATTGCCAGGGGACGGCGCGGGGCTGCGTCTGCTCGACGCCGGTTGCGGCACAGGCGCATCCACGGCCGCACTGGTCGCGGTGGCCCCGCAGGCCGAAATCGTCGCCGTCGACGCATCGAGTGGCATGTTGGCGCAGGCGACCGCCAAACGCTGGCCGACCTCGGTGCGGTTCGTTGAGAGCCGCATAGAAGACCTGGCCGAGGCAGGGGTGCGCGGCCCGTTCGACGGCATTCTGGCCGCCTATCTCATGCGTAATGTCGAAGACAAGGACGGCCAGCTGCAGAGGTTTCGGGAGTTGTTGCGGCCGGGTGGAACGCTCGCCGTTCACGAGTACTCGGTGCGCGATTCCCGGCTCGCCACGATCGTGTGGAACGCGGTGTGCGCGACGATCATCATTCCCAGCGGCCGCATGCGCAGCGGTGACGCCGCGTTGTACCGGTACCTCAGGCGAAGCGTCAACCGGTTCGACGGCGCAGCCGCGTTTCGAGACAGGATGCGCGCCAACGGCTTCACCTCGGTGCGCAGCGAAACGGTGCCCGGCTGGCAGCGAAATGTTGTCCACACCTTCTTGGGGCAGGCGCCACGATGACTGATCCGCGACGCGTGACGATCGCCGCACCCCAAGGCGTTCCCGATGCAGGGGCGCTGCCCAGCAGGCCGCATGTCGTGGTCGTCGGCGGAGGGATCGCCGGGCTGGCGGCCGCGGCGGGACTGGCAGAGCGCGGCGTCACGGTCGACGTTGTCGAGCAGCGTCCTTACCTGGGCGGCCGGGTCGGTGGCTGGACAGAGACCTTGCCTGATGGCACCGATGTGGCGATGAACCGCGGGTTTCACGCATTTTTCCGCCAGTACTACAACCTGCGGAACCTGTTGCGTCGGGTGGACTCAGGGTTGTCGATGTTGGCGCCCGTCGATGACTATCCACTGATCGACGGAGTCGGCCGGCTGGACACGTTTCGCGGGCTGCCGCTGAGGCCACCTTTCAACGCGTTGGCATTTGCGCTGCGCAGTCCGACCTTTCGGGTGCGGGATCTGGTGCGGCTGAATGTGCGCGCAGCCGGCCCGCTGGCCGCGGTGTCGGTGCCCGACGTGTATCACCGGCTCGACCATGTCGACGCCGATTCGTTTCTTCGCGACATCAACTTCCCAGAAGCGGCGCGGCATCTGGCGTTCGAGGTGTTCTCGCGCAGCTTCTTCGCCGAACCGGCCGATCTGTCGGCCGCAGAACTTGCGGCGATGTTCCATATCTACTTCCTTGGCTCCAGTGAGGGCCTGCTCTTCGATGTCGCAGACGCCAATTTCGATGTCGCCCTGTGGAATCCGTTGCGCCACTATCTGGAGTCGCTCGGCGTTCGGTTCCTGACCGGAACGTCCGTGCAGGAAGTACGTGTCGATGGTGCTATCGCCGTGCACTGCGATCCTTCCACCCGGCTGGATGCCGACGGCGTGGTGCTGGCGACGGATGTCGCAGGCCTTCAGCGCATCGTGGAGAACTCACCCACCCTCGGGGACGACGACTGGCGCAAGAGTGTGTCGAAGCTGGGCATTGCGCCGCCGTTTGTCGTACTGCGGTTGTGGCTTGACCGCAAAGTGAACCCCGACCGGGCACCGTTCGTCGGCACCGGCGGACGCGCTCCGCTGGACAACGTCAGCGTGCTGGATCGCTACGAACGCGAAGCGAAAGCATGGTCTGAGCGCACCGGCGGCTCCGTCGTCGAACTGCACTCATACGCGGTGACGACCCATGCGAACGTGCGTGAGGACTTGTTGGATCGGCTACGTGAGCTGTACCCGGAAACCAGAGACGCCAGAATTGTCGGTGAAAAAGTGTTGTGCCACAACGACTGTCCGCGGTTCGCGCCGGGCGACTTCGAGGGGCGTCCCGGCGTGGCCACACCGAACCCCGCGGTGATGCTGGCCGGTGACGGCATCCGCATCGACCTACCCGTCGCGTTGATGGAACGGGCCGCCACGACCGGTTGGGCGGCCGCCAACGGGCAACTGCAGCGATTCGGGATCCGAGGTCACCCGCTGCACACCGTCCCGAACTCTGGCCGGATGGGTCTTCTGAGCCGGCTTGCCAACCGCGAAAGGCGGTCACAACGATGAGCAGGTTCGCCGACCTCACGTCACGCCTGTCGAAAACGACGCCCTTTCAAGTGCTTCCGGCCCTGCGCTGGTCGCAACAACGTCCGACCTATCGCGATGCCGCGCCTGCCATCATCAACGCCGCGTTACGCCGCTCCCAGCGCCGCCCAAGCGGCAACTGGTATGCGATTGCCGCCAGCGATGCCATCCGTAAGCGACCGCTTGCTGTTTCGGTTGCCGGGGTCGAACTGGTCGCGTGGCGAGGCGAAGGCGGCGCTGTGCATATCGGGCCGGAGGCATGCCCACACCTCGGTGCCGACCTCACGACGGGGACTGTCGACTGCGGCGCGCTGGTATGCCCGTGGCACGGGTTACGCCTGCACGGTGGGCGCGAATTCGGTTGGCGGCCTTATCCGTCGTACGACGACGGCGTGCTGACCTGGGTGCGTCTGGACGGCATCGGCGGTGAGCCGCCCACGGAGCGCCCGGTGCTTTCCGAGCGGCCGCGCGGCGCGCAGATCGACGCGGTGACACGGCTGGTCGGTACGTGCGAGCCGCAAGACGTCATCGCCAACCGGATGGACCCCTGGCATGGCTCATGGTTTCACCCGTATTCGTTTACTCGGCTCGACGTCCTCACCGCCCCGCCTGCGGACGACGATGTTCCAGAGGAGCAGGATCGTTTCCTGGTCGCGGTGACGTTTCGGATCGGCAGGGTAGGGGTGCCCGTCGTCGCCGAGTTCACGAGTCCGGAACCGCGGACGATAGTGATGCGCATCGTCGACGGTGAGGGAACGGGCAGCGTCGTCGAAACGCACGCCACGCCAGTAGGACCCGGAGCCGACGGGTTGCCTCGCACCGCTGTCCTCGAAGCGGTCGTCGCGCACTCCGACCGGCCGGGCTTCGGCCACGCGTTGCGCGCCGCACCCTTGATCAGGCCGGCGATGCGACGCGCTGCCACCCGGCTGTGGCGCGACGACCTCGCCTATGCCGAGCGGATCTATCGCCTGCGCACTCGGTGAGTCGTTTGTGCATCGATTTGCCGGGTATCCGAATGGCATGAGCAAAGAGTTTCGCAAGGGTGACAAGGTCACCTGGAAAAGTCACGGCAGCACGGTCACGGGCGCCGTCGAGGAAAAGATCACCGCCGACACGGCAACGGCTGGGCGCATGGTCCGCGCATCCAAGGCTGAACCGCAGTACCGCGTGCGCAGTGACAAGAGCGGGCGTGACGCTGTGCACAAGCCGGAATCTTTGCGTCGGGCGAACTGAATGACGATCGACGACCCAAAGGCAGCCTGGCAGGATTTCCGCGACACCGTCAACATGTCTGCCGCTGAGCTCGAGAAGTGGCTCGACACAATCGAATCGAAGAAAGTCGGGCAGAAAGAAGGCACCGGGGAGTCGACTGGTCACGCCAGCGGCCGGTGGATCGTCGATCTGTTGCGTTCCAAGAAATCAGAGCTGACTGGCGGCGATTACGCGCACATGCGCAAGGTCGTCGGGTATGCGCGTCGCCACCTCGCGCAACGACCGTCCGGCGACGTCACCGACTCGGCTTGGCGCTACTCACTGATGAATTGGGGCCACGATCCGTGTAAGTAGCGGCCTCGAGCAGGGGGATCTGTTCGGCCGCCCACGGGCTGATCGCCCAGCGCAGCGCGGCGGCCGTCCGCAATTCGGCCCATGGCACCCAGGCGTGGTCCATGACCTCGTTGGGCACCGGGTGGACGGGCCCTGATGCGATGGTGCAGAACACCGGGCAGAGTTCGTTTTCGACCGTGCCGTCGGCGGCAACCGCGCGGTACCGGTAGTCGGGCAGCACACAGGTCAGGCCATCGATACGCAGGCCGAGTTCCTGGCGGGCCCGTCGGTGCACCGCATCCATGACGGCTTCACCGGGAGCGGGATGGCCGCAGAACGAATTCGTCCACACCCCGGGCCATGTCCGCTTGCCCAGTGCGCGCCTGGTCATCAAGACGCGGCCCTCGGCGTCGAAGACGTAGCAGGAGAAGCCCAGATGCAGAGGTGTTTTCTCGTGATGGACGGAGGCTTTCGCGGCGGTTCCAAGCTCTCGTCCATCGTCGTCGACCAGCACCACCAATTCGTCAGTGCCGGCTAATGCGGTCTCAGGCATCTGCCACGGGTACCCAATCAATCGATGCGGAAACGATGCAGCTCTGGCCAGTCTACTCCACCAGTGCCTGCAGGGCGGTCTGGAGGCTGTCCACCCGGACCGCCTTCTTCGGCAGCCGCGCCGACTGCCATCCGGGGCCGCCGACGAACAGGCGCGCATGAGCGGCGACGACCGCCTTGGTCATCGCGATGTTGGCGGTGTCGGTGGATTGCGCCCACAACACCACGTTCGTCGGCCGGGGGGTGCGTTCAATGGCGTCGACGAGTGCGGCGGGCGGCACGTCGGCGCCAAGCATCAACGAGCCGTGGCCGTGGTCCCCGAGCGCCGCGCGGAGCGCCTCGATGGGCAGCGTGTGGGTCTCGCCTTCGCTGCACGCCAGGATCGTGGAAGCAGATTTGTTGGCGGCCGCGATGGGCACACGCTGCAACGACCGCGAGACCGCCCACGAAAGCGCGTGTTCGACATCGATGCATCCTTCGCCGTCGGCCTGTCGCGCTTCGATGGCCGAAAACACGGGCCGTATCAACAGATCCCACGTGTCGACGACGCCGTAGTGGCGCAGGTGGCCTTCCAGCTGTCGGCCTGCGCGGACGATGTCCAGATCAAAGGCGGCGGCGAGCAGGTTTTCGGTATCGGCCCTGGGCGGAACAACGGCATCAAGTGCGGCGCGCGCGGCGCTGCGGGGGCTGGCGCCTTCGCCGATCAGGTGGTGCATCCGCTCCACTATCAAGATGTCGTTCTGGCTGTAGAGCCGGTGGCTGCCGGGGTGGTGGTCGGGCGGTCCCACGCCGTATCGCTGATTCCAGCTGCGCAGGGTGGCGATCGGCACACCGATGCGCTCCGCGACCACACCGACGGTGTACTGCGGCAGGTCCGCGTCACGATCCTCGCGACGGCCCATGCGTCTTGACGTCTGGTTCACTGTGCCTCCAACCCGACAGGATAGAGCCAGGTTGCCCCCCAGCGAGCATCATCAATGCACAAACGATGCATTCGGTCCCGAAATGGGTATGTCGGCACTATGACTCAGATGGACACAGGGCAGCGCATGCGCCCCGAGGGGATGGACGATGCGACGGTTGAGGCGGTCGGCGCCGTATCAGAAGCAATGGAATGCGTAGAACGTGCGCGTGGCGAGCTGTACTCGTTTCACCAACTGATGGGACATGCCGATCTGCTGCTCGGCGATGCATGCGACAAGCTCAGGAAAGCCGGCCACGGCGCGATCGCCGAGAGGCTCGAGGCGGAGGTCGTCGGTCGCAATGTCCTGCACGGCCGATGGACCTTCCAGATCGTCGAGGATTTCGACGACAACTACTGGTCGGTGTTCCGTGAGCACGAGCGCCAGGTCCGAGACGAACTTCAACAGGGAGTCAGGCACGTCTTCGAAGCAGAGATGAAGGAACGCCGTCGCACCCATGGCAAGCCCGGTCACGAAAGCCGGCCCTGACGGGTTGACTAGCGCTCGGTGGCGCGCAATCCGAGCGCCAGCACCAGCCGGTCGTCAGGATCGTCCAGCGACGTCGACAGCAGCTTTTCGATCCGGCGGACGCGGTAGCGCACCGTGTTCGGATGCACGTGGAGTTGTTGTGCGACCGTCGCGATGTCTCCGAACGCATCAAGGTACGCATTCAGCGTGTCGGCCAGCATCGGCTCCTGCTCACGCAATTGCCGCACCCGCGGATCGACCAATCGCGGTTGCCCGGCCACCTGCGAGACGATCTCGTCGAGCAGCACGGTGGTGCGTGCCTCGTCGAGCGAGCTGACCTGTGCGATGACACCGGGGTGACGCTCGGCGCTGTCGAATACCCGGTCCACTTCGGCGCGCGCCCCCGCGACTGATGCCAACCCCGCCAACGGCGCGGCGATCACTGCACGCAGCGTCAAGTCGAGTTCGCGTCGCAGCGCCGCGACCACACCGCGCACCCACGACGTCACCGACGAAGCGCCGCCGGTGTTGGGCAGCAGCACGTAGACGCGCTCGCCTGTCGACGCGATCTGCGCATCGGCGCGGAAAGCGCTGGCGCTCAACGCGATCACATCGGCAGGCACCGACTTCTCGACGCCGACGAAGCCGATCAGCGCAGCACGTCCGTCGAGGCTGATGCCCAGTTCGCGGGCGATCGAGCCGACGTCGGTATCGTCGCCCGCCAGACCGAGCAATTCCTGTACACGCATGGTATGCGTCGACGGCGTCGCGGCCAGCCGCGAGATGATCCGCGCCGCGAGCACCGCGCCGCCCCGCAGGATGTCCTCGACATCGTCGGCCAATGGCGCCGAACCCTGTTGCAGCCAAATGGTTCCCGCGTATCCGGGCCTTCTGCGTGAGTCGGTCGGGGGGAGATGGATGCCGACCGCCAGGCGCGGTCGCAGCCCCAGCTCCGGACGTTCGGCCACTCGAACCACGTCGCCGCTGGCACGCAACGCGTCGAAAATGCCCCACTGTCCAATCCATTCGAGGTGTTCGGGCGGGCCTGCCCGGCCCAGGATCGTCAGCCTTCGCAGTTCGTCGGCTTCGTCGCTGGAAGCCGAATAGGCCAGCATGTGCGAGTCCGCGTCCTCGATGCTGATCATGCCGCGGGTGCGATCGGCGATCGACTGCGCGAGGCCGAACAGGTCGGTGCCGGAGTCATACGCCGGGTCGCCGCGGTCTCCGTGGTGTTCGAAGGCGTGGTTCACAAGCTTGTACAGCAGTTCCCACCGCGCCTGCGGTTCGACGGCCACGACCGCGATGCCGAGTGCGACGGCACGCTTGATCGCTGCGGCCGACGGCTCTTTGACGAAGATGGCCGCCGGGACGCTTCCGCTCTGCTGGCCGATCCAGCGCACTGCCTCGGCATCCGACACGCCGAGCAGAAAGAACAGGTCGGCTGAGCCCGGCCCGACCGCGAGGCCGAGTCGGACGTCGTCGGCGTCGACGAGCGCCACCGAACCCACCGGCATGTCCAGGCCGCGCGGCGCCTCCACCAGCGTCACCATCGTGCGGTCGAGGGCCAGCAGAAGCTGGCCGAGACCCAGGCCTGGAGAGTCCACAGCCATCCGCACTCCTTTGTCCGATTCGACTATAGATGGTCGACGGCGTTGTCCGATCAGCCATGTGTTGTGCGTCGCATTCCGGGGATCCTTGCTGCATGGACGCCATCACCGACGTGCCCTTTCCGGCCAACGAGCCGGTTCACGAATACGTGCCTGGTTCGGGTGAACGCACCCGCCTGACCGAACAGCTTCGCGACCTCGCCCGGCAGCCGATCGACCTGCCGCACGTCATCGGCGGCAGACACCGCATGGGCGGCGGTCAACGGGTCGACGTGGTCCAGCCGCACCGGCACTCTGACCCTGCTGGCCGCCTTGGCACCTTCACCAACGCCGAGCACGCCGACGCGTCCGCCGCGATCGAGGCGGCGATTGCCGCCAAGGCGGACTGGGAGGCCACCCCGTTCGACGAGCGCGCCGCGATCTTCCTGCGCGCCGCCGACCTGATGGCCGGACCGTGGCGGGAGAAGATCGCCGCGGCCACCATGCTCGGCCAGTCAAAGACCGCCTACCAGGCCGAGATCGACTCGCCGTGCGAGCTTGTCGACTTCTGGCGGTTCAACGTCGCGTTCGCGCGACAGATCCTGGCGCAGCAACCGATCAGCAGCCGCGGCGTGTGGAACCGCACCGACTACCGGCCGCTGGAGGGCTTCGTCTACGCGATCACGCCGTTCAACTTCACGGCGATCGCGGGCAATCTGCCGACCGCGCCGGCGTTGATGGGCAACACGGTGGTGTGGAAGCCGTCGCCGACGCAGACATTCGCCGCCTATCTGACCATGCAACTGCTGGAGGCGGCCGGGCTGCCGCCCGGGGTGATCAACTTGCTGACTGGCGACGGCATCGCGGTTTCCGATGTGGCCCTTGCAGATCCGCGTCTGGCAGGCATCCACTTCACCGGTTCGACGGGCACGTTCCAGCACCTGTGGCGCGAGGTCGGCAACAACATCGGCCGGTACCACACGTACCCGCGGCTGGTCGGCGAGACCGGCGGCAAGGACTTCGTCGTCGCACACTCGTCGGCGCGCCCGGATGTGCTGCGCACGGCCCTGATCCGCGGTGCGTTCGACTACCAGGGACAGAAGTGCTCTGCGGCGTCGCGCGCGTTCATCGCGCGCTCGGTGTGGCAGCAGATGGGCGACGACTTCCTGTCGGCCACCGAAGCGTTGCGCTACGGCGACGTCACCGACTTGTCCAACTACGGTGGCGCGGTGATCGACGAGAGGGCGTTCGCAAAAAACGTCAAGGCGATCGAACGGGCCAAGAGTGCGGCCAACGTGACGGTCGCCGTTGGCGGCGAATACGACGACAGCGAAGGCTATTTCGTGCGGCCGACGGTGCTGCTCTCCGATGACCCGACCGACGAGTCGTTCTGCACCGAGTACTTCGGGCCGATCCTGTCGGTGCACGTGTATGCCGACGACGAATACGACCGGATTCTCGATGTCGTGGACACAGGTGCGAAGTACGCCTTGACCGGTGCGGTGATCGCCGACGACCGCGCCGCGGTGCTGACGGCCGAGAAGCGGCTGCGTCACACCGCGGGCAACTTCTACGTCAACGACAAGCCGACCGGAGCCGTCGTCGGGCAGCAGCCGTTCGGCGGGTCGCGAGCGTCGGGCACCAACGACAAGGCCGGTTCGGCGCTGAACCTGCTGCGCTGGACGTCGGCGCGGTCGATCAAGGAGACCTTCGTGCCGCCGACCGACCACACCTACCCGCACATGGAGAGCGAATGATGACTGAGCTTTTCCACCGGGTCGCGCGCCCGGCGATCCTGGCCGCCAGCCGGCGCGAAGGCTTGCGCCGCACCGCCGAGCGGTTGCCTGTCACCCGCGATGTGGTGCATCGTTTCGTGCCGGGCGAGACCGTTGCCGATGCGATGAACTCCGTTGAACAACTGCGACATTCGGGACGGTTGGTCAGCATCGACTACCTCGGCGAAGACGTCACCGACGTCGAGACGGCGAACGCGACCGTCGACGCCTACCTAGGACTGCTCGACGCACTGGGGAGCCGCAGCGAGTCCGCGGGGGGAGTGCGACCCCTTGAGGTTTCGCTGAAACTGTCGGCGCTCGGGCAGGCGCTGCCGCGGGACGGCGAGAAGATCGCGCTGGAGAATGCGCACACGATCTGTGAGCGTGCGCAGCAGGTGGGCGCCTGGGTCACGGTGGACGCCGAAGACCACACCACCACGGACTCGACGCTGTCGATCGTGCGCGACTTGCGGACCGAGTTCGGTTGGCTGGGAACCGTTTTGCAGGCGTACCTGAAGCGCACCGAGGGCGATTGCCGTGAGTTCGCGGGCGCGCGGATCCGGCTGTGCAAGGGCGCCTACGATGAACCCGCGTCGGTGGCCTTCCGGTCCGGCGATGACGTCACCGGCTCATACCTGCGGTGCCTCGAGGTGCTGATGGCGGGGTCCGGCTATCCGATGGTGGCGTCTCACGATCCGCAGATCATCGAGGCGGTGCCCGCACTGGCTCGCGAGAACGGGCGCGGCGTAGACGATTTCGAATACCAGATGCTGTATGGCATCCGCGACGCTGAGCAGCGGCGGTTGGCCGAGGAGGGCAACCACGTCCGCGTGTACGTCCCGTTCGGCACACAGTGGTACGGGTACTTTGTCCGCCGGCTGGCCGAGCGGCCTGCCAACCTGACGTTCTTCCTGCGGGCGCTGGCGGAGCGCAGGCACTAGCCGGCCAGCGGGAACGATCCGTGTTCGTGGGTGACCACCCAGCGGCCGTCGCGCTTGCGCAGGCCGAAGGTCATCCGCAGGCGATTGTCGGGGTTCTTCTCGAAGTCCTCCGGTTTACCGCAGCGCGCCAGCGCGTACGCGAACGCCACGTCGGCCCCGGCCGTCACGTCGAGTTCGGTGATTTCGAAGACGGCGCCCTGGCGCTGCCACTCGAAGAAATCCGGCCAGGAGTCCCGGTAGGCGTCGATGCCGCGAAGACCGTCGTACGGCGGCGGCACGTCGAACATGACGATGTCCGGATCACGGTCGGCCACAACGGTTTCGAGGTCACCAGTGTGAACGGCGTCGGCCCAGCGGAGGATCAGTTCGCGGATGGCGTCCTGGTCAGTCATCGGCTTTGCAGCCCTTTCTCTCGGCGGTACCGCCGGAGGACACGAGGACGTAGCCTGCACTGGCGAACAGGACTGGCACCATCGCCATCATTCCGTACATCGCGGTCATTCGTGTCACCCCTTTCGTCCGCTCGTTCTCTTTCCACGGTGTAGACAGCCACGTGGTTCAAAACTCATCGCGTGAGGTGGAATCGGGTGGCGCCGAAGGGTTCGGCGGTGCCGAACGCGAACACGGTCGCCGGCGTGATCTTGTAGACGTGCCACGGTGGCGGCCCGGCTGACGGTGCGCTGTACTCGGCCGTGAATGCATCACCCTCGACCTTTGCGGGCCAACCGTCGTCTTTGTTGTATTCCTCGGCGACGGAACGGAGTTCGCTCGCATCGGTGACGCGCGTGGCCGTTCCCTCGATTACGAGATCGAAAGGCTGCGTCGCGACGCTGACGACGCAGCGCGGGTCAGCGTCGATGTTGCGGGATTTGCGAGTGGCTGGCCCGGAGGTGAAATACCAGACCCCGTCGACGTGGACGATGCCCACCGGTGTCACGTGCGGTGAGCCGTCAGGGTTGATAGTCGTCAACCAGACGGTGTGCCGGTTCGGACCGCCGGTGTCGGGTGCTTGGGTGATCTCGGAGGTCAGCACGTCGCGCACCCGCCCCCAGTCGATCGGAGGTGTTCCGTAGCCGTCGAGATTCTTCGCTTCGATGTTCATGCCCATATAGACCGCGCGCGCCGCGAGAACTCATCAGGTGGATTGGGTTTCCTCTGCCATCTGACTGGCCGTCCACGAGGCAAGCAGGTCGAGGGCATGCGCGGTCGCGGATGCCGGTTCCGCGACGTAGAAGGTGAGTGAGAGTCCAGGTTCGGACACCATGTCGACGCTTTCGTAGGCCAATTCGAGGTTGCCGACAATCTGATGGTGAAAGTGTTTGAGGCCGGCGCCGTGGGCATGGACGTCGTGTGCGCTCCACCGGCGGCGGAAATCCTCACTGCGGGTGGATAATTCGCCGACGAGATCGTGCATCAAGGTGTCGAACGGATCGCGGCCGGCCTCTGTGCGCAGAATCGATACGCAGATATCTGCGGCTCCGTCCCAGTCGGGATAGAAGCGACGGGAGTCCTCGTCGAGAAATGTATAGCGGGCGAAGTTCGGATATTCGGTCGTGCAGTTGTCGTACATCGAGGAGTGCATGCCGCGACCGAGATGGTTGACCGCCAGCAGGTCCATGCGGCCGTTGCGCACGATGGCCGGGCCCGTGTATTTGTCGAGCACCCACTGCAGGCTTGGACGGGGTGTCCACCGTTTCGCGGGCCGTCGCCGCGGACGCATTCCTGCGCTGGTGCCGTCGGCGGCGTGGGCGAGGTGAAAGAGGTGTGCCCGCTCGGCGTCGTCGAGTTGAAGCGCGCGGGCGATCGCGTCGAGCACCGACGACGACACACCGGCCAGCGCGCCGCGTTCCAGCTTGCTGTAGTACTCGATGCTCACCCCGGCCAGCGCTGCGACCTCGCCGCGGCGCAGACCCGGCACCCGGCGGGTACCGATGACTGGCAACCCCGCCTGCTGCGGGGTGACTTTGGCACGTCGCGAGACCAGGAACTCGCGGACCTCGGCGCGATTGTCCACGTCAACCACCGTACGGCTGCTTGGGGACGGGTGGGATGCCTTCTCAGTACACCTCTCATCAGGCACTCCCACATCGACTGTGAAGGGAGTTCCCTGGTCATCGTCAGTTCGATTGGTAGGAGGTCTTGATGCGTGGTGTCGTGATGTATGCCCCCGGCGATGTAAGGGTCGAGGACGTCGAGGAACCCCAGCTTCTGAAGCCGACCGACGCGATCATCCGGCTCTCGGCCACCTGCATCTGCGGGTCGGACCTCTGGCCGTACCGCGGCGCCGACGACGTCACCGAGCCGTTCCATATGGGCCACGAGTACGTCGGCATCGTCGACGAGGTCGGCGACGCGGTCACCACGGTCAAGCCAGGCCAGTTCGTCGTCGGCTCGTTCTTCGCGTCGGACAACACTTGCGAGATCTGTCAGGCCGGCTACCAGACGTCGTGCGTCAACCGCGAGGTGCTCGGCACCACGGGTCGGGCTCAGGCACAGCGGATGCGAGTGCCGCTGGCCGACGGCACGCTCGTGGCCACGCCTGACGTTCCATCCGAAGATCTGGTGCCCAGCTTCCTGGCTGCCTCCGATGTGCTCGGTACCGGGTGGTTCGGTGCGGTCGCGGCCGCTGCCGGTCCGGGTAAGACGGTGGCGGTCGTCGGCGACGGTGCGGTCGGCCTGATGGCGGTGCTTGCCGCTAAACAGCTTGGTGCAGAACGGATCATCGCGATGAGCCGGCGCGAGCCGAGGCAGCGGCTCGCGGTGGAATTCGGGGCCACCGACATCGTCACAGAGCGTGGCGAAGAGGGTGTGGCCAAGGTCAAGGAGTTGACCAATGGACTGGGCGCGCATTCTGTCGTGGAAGCAGTCGGTACTCCGCAGTCGATGGCGCAGGCGATGGGCACGGCCCGGCCTGGCGGTCATATCGGCTACGTCGGTGTGCTGCACGACGTCGAGATCAACGGCGACGACCTCTTCATGTCTCACGTCCACCTCCACGGTGGCCCCGCCCCGGTACGCCGCTTCCTCCCCGAGCTGATCGACCTGATCTGGAATCGAAAGATCAATCCAGGCAAGGTCTTTGACCTCGAACTACCCATTGACCAGGCAGCCGAGGGCTACCGGGCGATGGACGAACGTGAAGCCATCAAGGTGCTGCTGCGGCCCTGAGCCCCGCGCACCCAACTCATAGCAAGGAGTCTCGAGAATGAACACGACCACGCGACGCGACGTGATCCGCCGGTTCGGCGCCGGTGCCGCTTTGCTCGGTGTAATCACCGCTTCGGGCTGCGCTCCGTCCGACCGCAATGCCACCTCGGCGCCGTCGGCAACCCGGGCGATGCCGAGCCTGGCCGCGGGGGACCGGTCCAACGGTGCCGACAACTTCTATACGAGCGACCGCGTGGACGTTCAGAAGGTGTCTTTCAAGAACCAGTACGGCATGAAGGTGGCGGGAAACCTCTTCGTCCCGAAGGATCTGAACCGCAACGCGAAGAATGCAGCGATGGTCGTCGGACATCCGATGGGGGCCGTCAAAGAGCAGAGCGCGAACCTGTATGCCACCAAGTTGGCCGAGCGGGGGTTCGTGACGATGTCCCTTGATATGTCGTTCTGGGGCGAGAGCGATGGTCAGCCGCGCAACGCCGTGTCACCGGACATCTATGCCGAAGACTTCAGCGCCGCAGTCGATTTCCTGCGTACCCAGTCATTTGTCGATAGAGAGCGGATCGGTGCACTCGGAATCTGCGGCAGCGGCAGCTTCGTGATCAGTGCCGCAAAGATCGATCCGCGTATCAAGGCCGTCGCCACCGTCAGCATGTACGACATGGGCGCTGCCAACCGTGACGGGCTGCGACACTCGCAGACCGTCGAACAGCGCAAGCAAGCGATCGCAGCGGCCGCCGAGCAGCGCGATGTGGAATTTGCAGGCGGGGCAACGGAATACACCAGCGGCACCGTGCACGAACTGACACCCGAGTCGACACCGGTTGAACGCGAGTTCTACGACTTCTACCGCACCTCTCGCGGTGCGTACACCCCACCGGGCACGACGGATCAGTTCACCACGCACCCGACGCTGACCAGCAATGTGAAGTTCATGAACTTCTATCCGTTCGAAGACATCGAGACGATCTCTCCGCGGCCGATGCTCTTCATCGCGGGCGAGAACGCGCATTCCAGGGAGTTCAGCGAAGAGGCCTACCGCCGTGCCGGTCAGCCCAAGGAACTGGTGATCATTCCTGGTGCCGGTCACGTGGATCTCTACGACCGGGTCAATCTCATCCCGTTCGACAAGCTGACGACGTTCTTCCAGACCAGCCTGAGGTGACGGTCAACCCTCAACTCAGGTACTGGTCGTCGGTGACGTGCTCGAGCCAGTCGACGGGCTTGCCGTCCACGCTGTCCTGAATCGCGATGTGGGTCATCGTGTTTGAGTCAGTGGCGCCGTGCCAGTGTTTGACCCCGGGTGGTGTCCAGATCACGTCACCGGGTTTGATCGCCTGCTTCTCGCCGCCCCATTGCTGGATCCAGCCGGCCCCCGTTGTCACGATGAGCGTCTGTCCGGCGGGGTGGGTGTGCCAGGCGGTGCGCGCGCACGGCGTGAAGGTCACTTCTGCTGAGCTGAAGGTCCGTACGGCGTTTGGACCGAACAGCGGCTTGACGCTGACATCGCCGGTGAAGGTGTCGGCGGGTCCCGCAGTGGCGGGCCGTGATTCGTCGGACGAGATTTCCATGGTGTCGTCGGATTGCATGGTCATCCTTTCCAGCAGTCTCGATTGGAATCGGTTGTTCCCTGTCAGCGTGCGGTGTAACCGCCGTCGACCGGCAGTGCGACGCCGACGACAAAGCTGGCGCCGGCGCTACAGAGCCAGAGGACGGCGGCGGCAACCTCACTGGCTTCGCCGAGGCGGTTGATCGGCTGGTTGGCGATGGCTTCGGCTGGGTCCAGTTCCCCATTGTCGATCATCTCGGTGACCATCGGGGTCGCGATGGTGCCAGGGCATACCGCGTTGATCCGGATGCCGCGTGGCGCGTACTCCAGCGCCGCGCTGCTGGTCAGACCGAGTACGCCGTGCTTGGACGCGTGATAAGCCGCGCGACCGGGAAGGCCGACAAGCCCGCCGAGGGAGGAACAGTTGACGATTGCGCCGCTGCCTTGCACACGCATCTGGGCCAATTCGTGTTTCATACAGGCCCATACGCCACGAAGGTTGATGGCGTTGACTCGGTCGAACACCTCGGCTGCCTCGTCAGCGGCATCGCATGGCGGCACCTGAATTCCGGCGTTGTTGAACGCCATGTCGATTCGGCCGAACGTCTCGACGGCGGCGTGCACCGCACCGGCGACACTCGCCTCGTCGCGAACATCGCACTCGACAGCGAGCACTTCGTGCCCAGCCTCACTCAACGTGTCGGCGGCGGCTTTCAACGTCACGGGGTCGATATCGGCCATCACGACCGCTGCGCCGGCTTCGGCGAACGCTTGAGCGGTGGCCAGACCCATACCGGAGCCCGCGCCGGTGACCAAGGCCGCCTGACCGCTGAAGTCGTAGGAAGGGTTTGAAGTCATGCCATCGACGTAAGCCGCTTTCGTCCGGATGAGGGAGTCCCTACCGAAACGTGTACCGACAGTGCATCCCGCTAACGTCCTGCCAGCAACAGCAACGCCCAGGCGGCAATGGTCTGGGCGTCGGTGATCGCACCGTCGCGGATCATGCCCTCCAGCTGCGTTCGGGAGAACCACTCGCTGTGCATGTCCTGCTCTTCGTGCTCACGGTCGTGGTCACCTTCGGTCAAGCCGGTCGCGAGGAAGACCCGGCCGCGCTGGCTGCTCATCCCTGGCGCGACGTCGAGCACGCCGAGGAACTCCATCGACGTGGCCCGAAGCCCGGTCTCCTCGCGCAGCTCGCGGTGGGCCAGCTCGATCGGATCCGATTCCTCGTGGCCGGGCGCGGTGCCCTGGGGAAACTCCCATCGCCGCATGCCAAGCGGATACCGAAACTGCTCGACCAGGTGAAAACGGTCGCCGTCTTGGGGGATCACCAGTGCATAGGTCGGTTTTTCGATCACCGAATAGATGCCGGTCGTGCCGTCGGGCCGCCGGATCTCGTCTTCGCGAAGTGTCAGCCAGTTGTTCCGGTACACCTCACGCGAGCCCACTCGATGGATCTGGTTCACGCGCTCAGTATCGCCGAGCGCCGAATGGGTAACCTCACCTCGTGCTCTTGGCCTCGCTGGACCCTTCTGCTGTCGCCGGCGGCGCCGATGTCGGCGACGCGGTGCGCATTGACGGCGCCACACTCAGCCGCAGCGATCTCGTCGGCGCCGCAACGTCGGTGGCTGAGCGGGTGGCCAATGCCGATCGCGTGGCCGTGCTGGCGACTCCGACAGCCGCGACGGTGTTGGCCGTCGCAGGCTGCCTCATCGCGGGTGTGCCCGTCGTACCGGTGCCCGCGGACGTCGGCGCGGCCGAACGTCTGCACATCCTCTCCGACTCCGGTGCACAGGCCTGGCTGGGCGAGAAGCCCGACGAGACGGACGGTCTGCCGCACATCCCGGTGCGCGTGCACGCGCGGTCGTGGCATCGCTACCCGGAGCCGCATCCGGACGCGACCGCGTTGATCATCTACACGTCGGGCACCACCGGTCCGCCCAAGGGCGTGGTGGTGAGCAGGCGCGCGGTCGCCGCCGACATCGACATGCTCGCCGAGGCGTGGCAGTGGACGCCGGATGACACGCTCGTGCATGGGCTGCCGCTGTACCACGTGCACGGGCTGGTACTCGGGTTGCTCGGATCGCTGCGGATCGGAAATCGCTTCGTGCACACGGGAAAACCATCGCCTTCGGCGTATGCGGCGGCGGGCGGGTCCTTGTATTTCGGGGTGCCGACGGTATGGACGCGAGTCGTCGGCGATCAGGCAGCGGCACACGCTTTGTCGTCGGCGCGACTGCTGGTGTCGGGCAGCGCGCCGCTTCCGGTGCCGGTCTTCGACAAGCTGGCCGAGCTGACCGGGCATCAGCCGGTGGAACGCTACGGTTCAACCGAGTCGCTGATCACGCTGTCCACCCGCGCCGACGGTGAGCGCAGGCCCGGTTCGGTGGGACTGCCGTTGGTCGGCGTGCAGACGCGGTTGGTGGACGATGACGGCGCCACGCTGGCACACGACGGCGAAAGCATTGGGCGACTACAGATTCAGAGCCCGACGTTATTCGATGGTTACCTCAACCGGCCGGACGCCACCGCCGAGGCGTTCGACGGTGACTGGTACCGCACCGGCGACGTCGCGGTGATCGATGACGCCGGCATGCACCGCATCGTCGGCCGCGAATCCGTCGACTTGATAAAGACCGGCGGCTTCCGCGTCGGTGCAGGCGAGATCGAAACCGTGTTGCTCGGCCACCCCGGCGTTTCCGAGGCGGCCGTCATCGGCGCACCCGACGACGATCTCGGCCAGCGCATCGTCGCGTTCGTCGTCGGCGACGCCGACCCGCAAGTCCTGACCGACTTTGTGGCCGAACAACTTTCGGTCCACAAGCGACCACGTGAGGTGCGGCGGGTGGAGAGTCTGCCGCGCAATGCGATGGGCAAGGTGCTGAAGAAGGAGTTGACCGGGTGGCCCGAAGACGAACGCGAGTGAGGATCGCAGCGAGGAACGAGCGAGGACCGGAGCGAGCGAGAGTCGAGAAATGAGTCTGACGTTCGACGAGATCTGCATCGACGCCCATGACGCCAACGCGCTGGGCGCGTGGTGGTCGAAGGTGCTGGGTTGGGAGCATCACGTCGACAAGGACGGCGATGTGGTTCTCGAGGCCCCGCCCGGCGCCGGACCGAACTGGCTGTTCATCGCGGTGCCCGACGACAAGGTGGTCAAGAATCGCATTCACCTCGACTTTCGACCCGACGATCAGCAGGCCGAGGTCGACCGCGTGATCGGTTTGGGCGCCAAGCATGTCGACATCGGTCAAGGCGAGCAGACGTGGGTGGTGCTTGCCGACCCGGAGGGCAACGAGTTCTGCATCCTCGCGGCCAAAGATTGATGGCGCCAGAACTACCGCGACCGCCGCTACTACCGCGAGTGTGCGCGTCTGCACGCCGACACGCCGCATTTCGCGTGCATTCTGCGCACGCTCGTCGGTTGTTGAGCGCGACAGCGTTGCTCATCAGCGGCTGCGCCACCGTCGTCCCCGTCGAGCCCGTGTCCACCACCGAACCGACCCCTGCTCCGGTACCGCTGACCATCGGCCCCGCGGCCACCGACACCTACGGCGGATGGATTCCCGACGGACAGCCGCTGAGCCCATTCGACCTGTCGAATCCGGCGGTGGCGCAACTCGACCCGGCTCTGCTCAAGGCGGTTCAGGACGCAGCGAACGCCGCCAAGCAGCAGGGCATCGACCTACGAATCAATTCGGGTTGGCGCTCGATCGGCTTCCAACAGCGACTGTTCGACGACGCCGTGCGTAGCTACGGCAGCGTCGACATCGCAAGACAGTTCGTCGCATCGCCTGAAGTGTCGAAACATGTTGTGGGTCAAGCGGTCGACGTCGCTCCCGTCGACGCCGACCAATGGCTGATCCGCAACGGCGCCCAGTTCGGCCTGTGCCAGATCTACGCCAACGAGCTGTGGCACTTCGAGCTCGCGGTCGACCCGCAGGGCAACTGCCCGCCGTTGCGGCCCAACGCGGCAGGTTAAGTCCTAGCGGGAAATGCCTTGCGAGACAACATGACTATCGCCAGGCCGACACCGATCAATGCTGCACCGGCCCATGGCAACGACGACAGCCCGGCTACTTGCAGCAGACCCGCGCCGATGGCCGACCCGCCTGCGATGCCCGCGTTGGCCGTCGCATTCACCCAGGCGCCCGCCAACTCCGGCGACACCGCGTGCGTGCGCACCGCACACGCCTGGTAGATGGAGGGCAACCCACCGAACGCACCGTTCCAGACGGCCGCCGCGACGATCACCGCGACCAGAGACGGCATTGTGCCGCCGAGGACGACGACGGCGCCGATCACTATCGTCAGCACGATCACGGCGGCTCGCCTGGGGCTACGGTCGAGATGCCTGCCTACCCACCACAGCGAGATCAGTCCACATGCACCGCACGCCAACAGAATTGGGCCGACGAACGCAGGACTGACGCCGCTGGACAGCAACAGCACGCTGACGAAGGTGTAAACCGTGAACTGCCCGAGGAACGAGAACATATTGGACACGGAGACCGCCGTGAGTGCGCGGCGGCCCGCTCGGATGGAACCACCAGAGCCCGGCTCGTGAGTCACGCTCGGCAGCAATCTGGCCACGAGCACGAACGTCACGATCGATAGCGCAGCCAACAGGCCGAAGGACACTCGCCAACCCGCCGCGGTACCGACCGATGTCGTCAACGGCACGCCCAGCACCATGCCCGCCGACGCGCCGCCGCCCGCCAACGCGAGTGCGCGGCCGACGTGTCCGCGCGAGACCAATCGCGGTGCGTATCCGATCATCAACGAGAAGAACAGCGCGTGGGTCATGCCGCCGACCGCGCGCCCGACTGCGACAACGGTGAATTCCGGCGCGACGGCGACGAGCGCGTTGCTCAGCGCGTAGCCGAGCACCGTCGTCAGCAGCAGTGGCTTGCGGCCGAACCGGGAAGTGGCCAGGGTCAACGGCACCGCGAGCGTCGCGACCATCACCGCGTACAGGCTCACCAGCAGGCCCGTGACGGAATCGGACACCCTGAAACTGGCGCCGACGTCGGGTAACAGGCCCACCATCGATACCTCGGTCGTCACTGCCAGGAACGACGCCAATGCGAGCGACAGCAGCCCGGGCAGGCTTTCACGAAGGCCACGTGCCGGAACGCGCTCGACTGCCAGGGTCATGTTCCCGAATATACTCGGCGCCCGAGCATATTCAAGTGGGATACTACCGGCGATGGCACACGAGCAGCGGCAAGCCGCACATGCGCGCTGGTTGAGCGCCGCTCAACTCATCGGGGTGGTGCGGTCCGAGCCGGGCATCACACGAGCTGCTGCTGCGCAGCGCCTCGGCATTGGCAGCGGCGGTGCCACCGAGTTGCTTGCGCGGATGCGGCAAGCTCGACTGCTCGACGAAAGCCCCGCCCCCGCGCGGGGCCGCGGCAGACCTACGACGGTGCTAAGCCCGCATGCCGATGGTCCGCTGGTCCTCGCGGTCGATCTGCGCGCCGCCGATTGGCGGCTGGCTGTTGCGGGTCTTGACGGCGTGCCACAGGTCGTCGGCCAGGCCGGTTATGTGAGCGGGAATTCTGACGACGTGCTCACGCCTATCGCAAGGGAGATCGCGGCGTTCTACCGGCGGAAGTCAAAGCGGCTGAGGGCAATAGCGGTGTCGGCCGCAGGCCCCATCAGCGGAGCCAGGCTGGGTCAGTTCACCCCGCGAGGCTGGAATGACGTCGACGTTTCGGTGCTGACCAAAAAGATCCCCGAGCGCGCCGGCATCCACCTGCTCCTGGGTAACGACGCCACGCTGGCGGGATTGGCCGAAGCCCGCACTGGCGCAGCCCGTTCGGCCGCGACCACGCTGTATTTGATGGTCGCCGAAGGTATCGGCGGCACGCTGGTGGTCAATGGCGAGCCGCTCACCGGCCTTCACGGCGCAGCGGGTGAATACGGCCACGTGCCGTTCGGAGATCACGCGCTCGTCTGTCCGTGCGGCGCCCGCGGCTGCTGGGATCTCACCGTCGACGGGCGCGCCCTTGCCAGGTACCTCGGCGATGCGCCACCCGATGATGCGGTCGTGTACGTACATGACGTGCTCGGCCGGCCCACTCGAGACAAGAAGACCCAGAAGGCTTTTGAAGCCGTCGCGGCATCACTGGGCGCGGGTATCGGTGCGTTCGTCAATGTGCACGACCCTGAGGTCGTCACCCTGGGTGGCGTTGCGGCGATGCTGCGAGCGGCCGCGCCGCAAGCCTTCGATGACGCGTACCGCGACGGACTGATGGCCTTCCGCAAGAGCTCTCCGCCGCCGGTGCGCGATGCGGAGCACGGCGAGGACGGTCCCCTTCACGGTGCCGTCGCCCTCGCGTTGGATCGCATCACCACGCCGGTAGGGTTAGCGGAATGGTTTGAGCGGCAACGCGATTAACCGCGGACTACGTTTTCGATCAGGTCCGCGGCGCGCACCCGGCCCGGTGAACCCTTCAACCGCTTGGCCGCCGCAGCCAGGCGCGCCGCCAATTGCCGATCGCCGCTGAGTCGGTCAATCGTGTCATGTAGCTCGTCATCGGTGAACTCGTAGGTGGAAAGCCGTACGCCGTAACCGCATTCGTCGATTCGCTGTGCATTGTCGTATTGATCCCAGAACAGCGGCAGCACAATCGTCGGGACCCCGAACGTGAACGCCTCGCCGACAGTGTTGTTGCCGCCGTGGGTGATCATCACGTCACACTGCGGCACGATCGCGGTCTGTGGGACGAATTGCTCACCCCACATCCGGTCGCCGAGCCTGAGCTGGTCATGCAGCGGGCCCATCGAGACGATCACCCGGTGCGGCGTCCGGTCGAGCGAATCGATCACCCGTTGCATCAACGGCACATCCATGCAGCCGAGGCTGCCCAGTGACAGGTAAACCAGCTTGCCGTCATTGCCTACCTTTTCGGATACGTCGAAGGCGCCATCGGAGTTGCGGGTCGAGGTGTCGATGCGGTGCCACGTGGATCCCAGCGGGCGTGACCGCTGATAATCGAGTTCGGCCGGATACATGTAGAGGTTGAGATACGGTGACTGGTACTGGAATTCGCCGTCGGGCAACGGTGGTGCGCCGCACTGCTGATGAAACGCCGACGCCCGTTCGACAAGCGGATCGGTCAGCCTGCGGTACTCGACCCGGAATTCGTCCCACCCGCTGCGGTCGCGTGAGGAGTAGCCGGAGAACACCGGCGGAATGTCAGGGTCGGTGATCTCGAGCGGGTTGGCCGACACCACACGAATCCACGGACAGCCGGCCAACGACACCGACGGGAAACTGGCCACGCAGTCGTGCACGATCGCATTCGGCCTCAGTTCGGCCCAGATCTCGGTGAGTCTGTCGTGTGAATACTCGGCGCCGTCGACGAATTCGGCCCAGATGGGCGCCGTCACGGTCTCCAGTTGTTCGATGGTCGGCCTGCGAAACTGCGGTGACGTCTCGCGAACGAACTCCGCCCATCCTCCCCCGACAATCTCCGAGCCCTCCGGAGGCGGGGGAGCCATCCGCATCAGCCGCTCTTCGAAGCCACGCTTGCTGAGCTCACCGTCGAATGATTCCTCTACGACGAAGACCGTCCGGATGCCCCGCTCCCGCAGGTGATTTCCGAGAGCGACGAGGTTGTTCGTCGGCCCCCACGCGCCGGGTTCCGGAAACAATGCGACCGTCGGCTGGTTCATGATCGCAACTTACGCCGTCATCGCGCGCTCGGCGCGCGACGAACGTGCGCAAAATGCACGCAAATTGCGGCGTGTCGTTGTGCAGACACGCACGCTCGCGGTAGTTAGCGGGAGTTCGGGTGGTTAGTTCTGGTGCAGGGCTTCGTTGAGCGTGATGCCGGTGCCGTCGCGCCTGACGACCTCGACCGCACCGGACAGCGAATTGCGCCGGAACAGCAGATTGCTGGCGCCGGACAGCTCGCGGGCCTTGACGGTCTCACCGTCGCCGGTGATCACCTTGGTCCCGGCGGTCACATAAAGCCCGGCCTCGACGACGCAGTCGTCGCCCAGCGATATGCCGAGCCCGGCGTTGGCGCCGAGCAGGCAGCGCTTGCCGACCGAGATGACCTCGGTGCCGCCGCCAGACAGCGTGCCCATGATCGACGCGCCGCCGCCGACGTCGGAGCCGTCGCCCACGACCACGCCCCCCGAAATACGGCCCTCGACCATCGAGCTGCCCAGCGTGCCGGCGTTGAAGTTGACGAAGCCCTCATGCATGACCGTCGTGCCGGACGCCAGGTGCGCACCCAGTCGCACGCGGTCGGCGTCGGCGATTCGCACGCCGGCGGGCACCACGTAATCGACCATCCGCGGGAACTTGTCGATGCCGTAGACGGTGACCGGTCCCCGACGACGCAGGCGCGCCCGCACCACTTCGAAGCCCGCCACCGCACACGGGCCGTAGTTGGTCCATACGACGTTGGTGAGCACGCCGAAGAAACCGTCGGCGTTCAGCCCGTGTGGTGCGACCAGCCGATGCGAAAGCAGATGCAACCGCAGGTAGGCGTCGTACGCGTCGGTGGCCTTGTCGTCCAGCGACGCGATCGTGGTGCGCACCGCGACCGTCTCGACGTCACGGTCGTCGTCGCGGCCGGTCAACTCCGCCAGCTCGGGCGGCACTTCGGCGACTGACAGTCGCACGGTGCCCGTAGGGCCGTCGCCGCCGAGTTCGGGCGAAGGGAACCAGGTGTCGAGGACGGATCCGTCGGCGGCGATGGTCGCCAGGCCGACGCCTGCTGCAGATGTCACGGTCCAAAACCGTACTCGACTAACCTCAAGCGGTGTGGGCCTGGACTTACGCGGCGATCCGATCGCCCTGACCGCGGCGCTGGTCGACATTCCCAGCGAATCGCGGCAGGAACAGCGCATCGCCGACGAGATCGAGGCCGCGCTGCGCGAGCAAACCGAGAACTTCGAGGTCATCCGCAACGGTGACGCCGTGCTGGCCCGCACGAACCTGGGGTTGCCGTCGCGGGTGCTGCTCGCCGGCCACACCGACACCGTGCCTGCCGCGGACAACCTGCCCAGCAGGCTTGCCGGCGGCGAGCTGCACGGCTGCGGCACCTCGGACATGAAGTCCGGCGACGCGGTGTTCCTTCACCTGGCCGCGACCGTCGCCGACCCCGCACACGACATCACGCTGGTGATGTACGACTGCGAGGAGATCGAGTCGGCCGCCAACGGTCTCGGTCGTATCGAACGTGAGCTGCCCGACTGGCTGCACGCCGACGTCGCGATTCTCGGCGAGCCGTCGGGCGGCTTCATCGAAGCCGGCTGCCAGGGCACGCTGCGGGTGGTCGTCCGCGCCGCGGGCACCCGGGCCCATTCCGCGCGATCCTGGTTGGGCGACAACGCGATTCACAAACTCGGCGACGTGTTGGCCCGCTTGAAGGCCTATCAGGCCCGCGACGTCGACATCGACGGGTGCGTCTACCGCGAGGGGCTGTCAGCGGTGCGGATCGACGGCGGCATCGCAGGCAACGTCATCCCCGACGCGGCATCGGTGACCGTGAACTTCCGCTTCGCCCCCGACCGCAGCGTCGAGCAGGCGCTGCGACACGTTCACGAAGTTCTCGACGGGCTTGATGTGGAGATCGAAATGACCGACTCCGCCGCAGGCGCACTTCCCGGGCTGACGAAACCCGCGGCCGCCGCACTCGTCGACGCGGCAGGCGGCCAGGTGCGCGCCAAGTACGGCTGGACCGACGTCGCACGCTTTGCAGCGCTTGGCATTCCGGCAGTCAACTACGGACCGGGCGATCCCAACCTTGCACACCGCGCCGACGAGCGCGTCGAGGTGGCCGCGATCACCGCGGCCACCGACATGTTGCGCAGATACTTAACCGCTTGACGGGGTGGCTACCCTGGATCACATGCGGTGAGACCCGGCTTCGTTCCCAGTCGTCTATCCACGAGAGCTCTCTCGCATGTCTATTACCTGTTCGAATCTGTCATTTTCGTGGCCCGATGAAACGCCGCTGTTCACCGACCTGTCGTTCACCATCGGCGACGGCCGCACCGGGCTCGTCGCACCCAACGGCGCGGGAAAGAGCACGCTGCTCAAGCTGATTGCCGGCGAATACCGCCCCACCGCAGGCACGATCACCGTCGACGGTGCCATCGGATACCTGCCGCAGACGCTGCCGTTCGTCGCGGACCGAAGCGTGGCCGACGTGCTCGGTGTGGCCGAGATCCTGGATGCGCTGAAGGCGTTGGAGGCGGGCGACGCCGGCGACGACATCTTCGCCACCATTGGCGACGAGTGGGACATCGAAGAGCGCACGCGAGCCCAACTCGATCGTCTTGGCTTGGGCCACATCGGTTTTGACCGCCGGCTCGGGTCGCTGTCCGGGGGTGAGGTGGTTTCTCTTGGTCTGGCCGCACAGTTGCTCAACCGGCCAGAGGTGTTGCTGCTCGACGAGCCGACCAACAACCTTGACGTCGATGCGCGTCACCGACTCTACGACGCGCTCGACGACTACGCGGGCGCTCTGCTGCTCGTCAGCCACGACCGTGTGCTGCTCGACCGGATGGACCGCATCGCCGAGCTGTATCGCGGTGAAATGTTGTTCTACGGAGGCAATTTCACCTCCTACCGGCAGACCGTCGCTGAGACGCAACAGGCCGCCGAGGCCAACCTGCGCAACGCCGAGCAGCAACTGAAACGCGAAAAGCGTCAACGGCAGGAGGCCCGCGAGCGCGCAGCCCGCCGATCGAGCACCGCGGCCCGCAACATCAAGGACGCCGGCCTGCCGAAGATCGTCGCGGGAGCGATGAAGCGCAGCGCCCAGGAGTCGGCCGGTCGCTCCGATGACGTACACGAGAAACGGGTGAACCAGGCGCGGGCACAGCTCGACGACGCCGAGCGCGCTCTTCGCGACGACGACACCATCGTGCTCGATCTGCCGGGAACCAATGTGCCTGCGGGGCGCACCGTGTTTCGCGCGGAGGGGATTCGCCTCTGCCGCGGCGACCGAAAGCTGTTCGCCGACAACGGCATCGAGTTGAGCATCCGCGGCCCCGAACGCATCGCCTTGACGGGTGCGAACGGCGCGGGCAAGTCGACGCTACTGCGCGTCATCAGCGGCGACGTCCAGCCGGACGCCGGTACGGTGCAGCGCGCCGACGGCCGCGTCGCGTACCTCTCGCAGCGGCTGGATCTGCTCGACCCGAATGACACCGTCGCGCAGAGTCTGGCCGCGTACGCGCCAAGCCTGACCCACACCCGCCGCATGCATCTGCTGGCTCAGTTCCTGTTCACCGGCAGTCGAATTCATTTGCCCGTCGCGGCGCTGTCGGGCGGTGAACGGCTGCGTGCCACGTTGGCCTGCGTGCTGTATGCCGAGCCGGCGCCGCAGTTACTGCTGCTCGACGAGCCGACGAACAACCTGGACCTCGCCAGCGTCGCCCAGCTCGAGGCCGCGCTCAACGCCTATGAAGGTGCATTCATTGTCGTCAGTCACGACGAACGGTTTCTCGCCGACATCGGAATCGAGCGTCGGCTCCGGCTCTCGGAGGGCCGGTTGGAGCCGATATAGCGGACCGGCAGCTACCGCGGGCACGGTAAATTTGTGGTCATGCCGATCCCACCCGACCAGAGCCCCTACGGGTCGCAGACGGTGATGGGCCCTGGCTGGCCGAACGTCGACGAGGACATGCTGGCCGCCGCGGCCGCAAAGTTCGAGGCGCTGGCCGCCAAGATCACCGGCTCGATCGTGCCCCAGCAGCAGAGCCAGCTGATGAAGCTGTCCGACGTCTGGGAGGGCGCAGGATCGCTGGCCGCCACGGGTGAGGCCACGACGATCATCGGCGGCCACGAGGCCAACGCCGCTCACGCCGCAGCCGTCGCGGGCAAGCTGCGCGCCATGGAAGCCACCGTCGTCAAGGCGAAGATGTTGGCCAACGCGATCGCCCAAGAAGTCCAGCACGAATGCGAGGCGCTCTCGGCGATGCCTTTCAGCAACACTCAGGAGCTGGTGCAGGGCCGCATCAAGATGGGGCTGTCGCAGAACATCGCCAACATGACCGCCCACACGACCGAACTGGCCAACACGCTCGGCGTGCCCCCGAGCATTCCTCTCGCCGGCGTCGCCCCGTCCGTGCCAGGCGAAAAACAAGCCAAGGACACCACTGAAGAGGCCGCGAAACAAGCCGGCGGCGGATCCCAGCAGGCGATGCAGATGATGAGCCAGATGGGATCGATGGCGACTCAGCTCCCGATGCAACTCGGCCAGGCGGTCATGGCCGTGCCTCAGCAGATGGGTCAGCAGTTGCAACAGTTGGCGCAGCCGCTGCAACAGTTGACCTCGATGTTCGGCTCCGGCGGTAAGGCCGATTCGCTTGGCGCCGCGGGCATGCCGTTCTCCTCGTTCTCCAACCATCCGCTGGCAGGTGGCTCCGGTGCGGGCGGCGGGTCGGGCCTGACGAAGGCGGCGTCGCTGCCCGGTGCAGGCGGAAGTCCGCTGCAGACGCCGCAGATGGCCAATCTCGTCGGCACCAAGTCGGTGAGCACAGCTCCGCAGGAGGGCGCGGCAGCGGGAACCACTGCCACCGGCGGCGTCGCCCCGGCGGCCGCCGGTGTCGGTATGGGCGGTATGGGCGGCATGGGCATGATGGGCCAGCGCGGCGAAAGTGGCGGCACCGCAGCAAGTTTGGCGATGCCCCCGCCGCTCGAATACGACCTTGCCGAGGACGATGTCGACGATGATTGGTGAGGTAAATGACTGACCCGCTCCGAAAACCAGACGGCCTGAGTTGGGATCCGGCGACGGTTGAGCTGCCCGACATCCCGATGATCCCGGCGGGGCAGGACGCGCTGAGCGCGACGATCTCGGCCGTGCTTCCGACACTGGCCGCACCGCTGGCGGCGAATGTCGCGACGCTGCAGGCCAAAGAGGGCATGTTCGCCGGCAAGCTCGGCGTCGCGCAGGCGGCGTACCAAGGTTCCGACGACGCGGGCTCGCAATCCGTCGGCCAGGTGGTCGGCATGCTCGGACAACTCGGCCAGCAAGCCGGCCAGATGGGACAGATGGCCGGCGCGCCCGGGCAGATGCTCGGCGGTCAGACCGGCATGTTCGGGCAGCTGATGCAGCAGGCCATGCAGGGTGCGAAAGCCGGTGGCGGCGGCGCATTCGCGGGCTCGTTCGGCGGTCAGGAGGGCGGCGGGGCCGGCGGTGTAGCCGGCGGTGGTGCCCCGACCCCGGCGGGTGCGGGCGGGCCAACGCCGACGCGCGACGATGCCGTCGACGCCAAAGACGACCGACCAACCCAGCACGAGCCTCAGCGCGAGGCGTTGCACCGCGCCGAGACCAACGACCACGCCGCGGCCGGACCCTCAGAACACGGCCCGGCACCGGTGAAGTCGCCCGAGCACCAAACTCACCGTGAGGATCTCGGCCGCAACCTCTAGCAGCGATCGGCCTGCGCTGCCGCGCCCGCGGCCGCGCGCTTCATCCCTATCGAGTCCAGGCGGGCTGATATCTCGTTGAGCGCCGCCGCGTCGCGTGCAGTCACCGCTCTGGCATAGTCGAGCGCCAAACCGCCTAGCACACAGTCGATTTCGCCGGTGATCCGTGCGATGGCGTCGGCCGCGCGCAGGTCGCCGAGCCGCGCGGCGTCGAAGTGGGCCCGCAGTGCGATCGCCCATTGGCCGCCGCGCTCGGCCGCTTTGGCAGCGTCGCGCGCGGCGGCGACCGCCCCGTGCTCGTCGCGTCGGGCGAACAACGTCCACGCCCGCGCCAACGCCAGCTCCGGCGCGAACAACATCGACTTCAAGCCATGTCGAGACTCGGCCCGCGACAAGATCTTTCCCGCCTCGACGGTCTCGCCGAGCTGACCGAGCGCCTGCGCCAACAACATCCATGCCAGCGGGCCCCACGAATACCCCGTCGGCGCCAACGCAGCAGCGGCCTCCCGCAGCAGCGACACCGCCGACTCCAGTTCACCCTTGGCGATCAGCACGTCGGCTACCAACACCTCACCGATCGCGCGGCCCGGCTGCTGCATCTGCGCGAAGTCGGTGAGCTGCTGGCTCAGTGCCTGCGCGCGGTCCAGTTCGCCGGCCATCACCAACGCCGTCGTCTGCCCGAACCCGCTGGTGAACCGCAGCAGACCCGGATGTCCGGCGGCGATCGCGCGCTCGGCCAGCGCGTCGACCTCACCGAAGCGGCCCATCCGCGCCGAGCTCAAAGCCGCTGCGGCCGCCGCCCATCCGACTGCGGTGTCGTCGGCGGCAGGCGAGGCCAGCACCTCGTCGGCGATCTGCTTGGCGCGGCTGGGACTGCCCGCGTTCATCGCGAACGTCGCCGACAGCGCGTCGAGAGTCGTCTGCGCCTCCGGCGTCGACACCCGGCCCCGGGTGGTCTGCAGAAATGCGGTCGCCCGCTCCGGTTCGCTCAGCATCCAGAACTGATTGGCCGCGCGGGGCAGCGCCCACGCCATCAGCTCGGTCTCCGACAGCGTCGCCGGATCCACGTCGGCCAGCACGGCATCGGCGTCCATGCCGTTGCCCTGCCAGGCCAGCGCATAGGCCAACGTCAGCCGAACCGACAACTCCGGAGACCGGGCGACCGCGGCGCGGCCCAGGTGCTCGCTGAGCTCGAGGTCACCGAGCCGCAGCGCGTCCTCGGCCGCAGCGGCCAGGTCGGCCACCGGCTGCGGGCTGTCGCTGTCGAGCGCAAGCATCGCGAACCGCAGCCGATCGACGACACCGCTCGATGGCGTCAGCGCGTTCACCACCTCGGTGCGCACGCGACGCAGCTCGGGTCCGCCCATCGCATCGCGAACCGCGTCGACGAACAGCGGATGCGCCGGCCGCGCGACTTCTCCCTCGATTATGATCGCGCCCGCCGCCTCCGCGGCGTCGAGATCGCCTGCAAGCGCGGAGATGTCCGCGACCGGCAGTGGGTCGGCGACAGCCAGATACTCCAGCACCCGGTGGGCCGGCTCCGGCAGCGCCGCGACGAACTGTTCGACAAGCGTGGCCTGTCTGCTGTCGTCGTGTCCGGGTGGGTCGATGTCTACCCTCGCGAGCAGGTCATCACGCCACAAGGCCGAAACCTCGTCAGCGACAGCACCATTCGGAGCGACGGTGACGATCAGCTTCACCGCGCCACTGACCGCCAACTGGTAGACGAGCGCGGCGGACAGCTTGTCCAGCAGATGCGCATCGTCGACGATCAGCAGCCTGCCGTCACTCAGCGACTCCCGCGCCGCCGACAGCACGGCCGCCGTCTTGCCCGTGTCGGGCACGTCGATCAGGTGGTTGAACGCGGCGAACGGGACAGCGGGCGCTGTGCCGATGATCCAGTCGATGCGGTCGAATTGCGACGCCGACCGGTCTGCCGCCGCGCGGGCCAACCACGTCTTGCCGACACCGGCGGAACCGATGAGCACCGCGCCGGCCTGCTCTCGAAGACCCGTCTCGATCGATTCCAGTGCCGGTTCGGTCGGCGTGGTCACCCACTCAACAGGCACCGCCGGAGACTATCGCTAGCGTTGTCCGCGTGTCCCAAGAACCCGACCGCCAATGGGCGGTCTGTGTGTACTGCGCGTCCGGGCCGACGCATCCCGACCTGTTGGCCCTGGCCGCCGAGGTAGGAGAAGCGGTCGCCGATCGCGGCTGGACGTTGGTGTCCGGCGGCGGCAACGTCTCGGCCATGGGTGCGCTGGCGAGCGCGGCGCGCGCCCGCGGCGGCCGAACCGTCGGCGTCATCCCGAAGGCGCTGGTGCACCGGGAGGTGGCCGACACCGAGGCCGACGAACTCGTCGTCACCGACACCATGCGCGAACGCAAGCAGATCATGGAGGACCGCGCCGACGCGTTCATCGCGCTGCCCGGCGGCATCGGCACCCTCGAGGAATTCTTCGAGGCCTGGACAGCGGGCTATTTGGGTATGCATGACAAGCCGGTGGTCATGCTCGATCCGATCGGGCATTACGACGGGCTGCTGGCCTGGCTGCACGGGCTGGTCGACAGCGGTTATGTCGCCGAAGGTGCGCTGGATCGGCTGGTTGTGGTGAACGACGTGGGCGCTGCGATGGCGGCGTGCGCGCCGACCCGGTGACAACGGTCACTAGGGTGTGCGACAACAAAACAGTGGAGGGGACGTATCGCCCATGAGCGACCAGAAGTCGGGGACTCGCAGCAGCGTCGGGCTGCTCGACATCGCCAGCCAAGTGCCGGGTCTGTTGATGGACCTACCGACCATCTTGAGCGGTGTGGTCACCGGCTTCGGGGCCCGCCCCACCGCCAAGACCTCGATCGGCCGAGTGTTCCAGGAACGTGCCGCCCGCTACGGCGACAAGGTGTTTCTGCGGTTCGAGGACCGCGACATCACCTACCGGGAGGCCAACGAGACGGCCAACCGATACGCCGCGGTGCTGGCCGCCCGCGGTGTCGGCCACGGCGACGTCGTCGGCATCATGCTTCGCAACTCGCCCGAACCCGTGCTTCTGATGCTTGCCGCGGTCAAGTGCGGCGCGATCTCCGGCATGCTGAATTACCACCAGCGCGGTGACGTCCTCAAGCACAGCCTGGGGCTGCTGTCGGCCAAAGTGATCGTCGCCGACCCCGAATTCGCCGACCCGATTCAGGAATGTGGCGCCGACACCGAAGGTCTCGTGACACTCGACGAGTTCGACCGTCTCGCCGAAACGGCGCCGACCGGGAACCCGGCCACGGCATCGGCCGTCCTCGCCAAGGACAAGGCGTTCTACATCTTCACGTCGGGCACCACCGGCATGCCGAAAGCCAGTGTGATGACCCACTATCGGTGGCTGCGCGCGCTCGCGGGGTTCGGTGGCCTGGGAATGCGGTTGAACAGCAACGACACCCTGTACTGCTGTCTGCCGCTTTACCACAACAACGCGCTGACGGTCGCGCTGTCTGCGGTCCTCAACGGCGGATCGACGCTGGCGCTGGGTAAGTCGTTCTCGGCGTCGAAGTTCTGGGACGACATCATCCGCTACAAGGCGACCGCGTTCGTCTACATCGGTGAGATCTGCGCGTATCTGCTCAACCAGCCCGAGAAGGACACCGACCGCAAGCACAAGGTGCGGGTCATCGCGGGAAACGGTCTGCGCCCGGCGATTTGGGACGAGTTCACCAACCGGTTCGGAATCGACCGGGTGTGTGAGTTCTACGCTGCCAGTGAGGGCAACACGGCGTTCGTCAACGTGCTCAACGTCGACAAGACGACAGGCATCTGCCCGACGCCAGTGGCGTTCGTCGAATACGACTCGGAGACAGGCGATCCGGTGCGCGACGACAAAGGCCGCGTCAAGAAGGTCCGCAATGGCGAACCCGGTCTGCTGCTGTCGAAGGTCAGCAGCTTCCAGCCGTTCGACGGCTACACCGACAAGGACGAGTCCGAGAAGAAGCTGGTGCGCAACGCCTTCAAAGAGGGCGATGTGTGGTTCAACACCGGCGATCTGATGCGCTCGCAGGGCTTCGGGCATGCGGCGTTCACCGACCGGCTCGGCGACACGTTCCGGTGGAAGGGGGAGAACGTCGCCACCACCGAGGTGGAGGCTGCGATCTCCACCGACCCGCAGGTCGAGGAGGCGACGGTGTTCGGCGTCGAGGTCGAGGGCGCGGGCGGGAAAGCGGGCATGGCGGCGATTCAGCTCAAGGAGGGCGAGGAGTTCGACGGCAAGGCGCTGGCGAAGGCGGCCTACGAGCGGCTGCCCGGCTATGCGGTGCCGTTGTTCGTCCGCGTCGTCAAGGAACTGGCGCACACGTCGACGTTCAAGAGCCAGAAGGTCGACCTCCGCAAGGAGGGATACGGCGGCAACACCGGCGAGGGCGACGAAGAGGCCGACAAGATCGAGGATCCGATCTACGTGCTGGCAGGCCGCGACGAGGGTTACGTCGAGTTCTACGACGAATACCCCAAAGAGGTCGCCGACGGAAAGAAGCCCAAGAACTAGCGATTTCGGTGCGCTAATCCACGCTGAGCGACGGTGAGCGCGCCGAAATCACAGGCCCGTAGCCTGGAAGGCGTGTTGTCGACGTTCCTGGGCCGTCCGGTGGCAGGCGATCGCGCCTTGATCATGGCGATCGTCAACCGCACACCGGACTCGTTCTACGACCGCGGCGCGACGTTCACCGACGAGGCGGCCAAGGCCGCGGCGCACCGGGTGATCGAAGAAGGCGCCGACGTCGTTGATGTGGGCGGCGTCAAGGCAGGCCCAGGCGGGCCGGTCGAGATCGACGAGGAGATCGCCCGCGTCGTGCCGTTCATCGAGTGGCTGCGCGACACCTTCCCCAACCAGCTGATCAGCGTCGACACCTGGCGCTCCGAGGTGGCCAAGCAGGCCTGCGCGGCGGGTGCTGACCTGATCAACGACACCTGGGGCGGCCACGACCAGGCGCTGCCGGAGGTCGCAGCGGAGTTCAACGCCGGCCTGGTGTGCTCGCATACCGGCGGTGCGACGCCACGCACCCGGCCGTTCCGCGTCAACTACGGCATCACCGAACGCGGCGTCGTCGACGACGTGATCGCCGAGGTGACCGCTGCCGCCGAGCGCGCGGTGGCCGCCGGGGTGGCCAAAGACGCCGTGCTGATCGACCCGACCCACGATTTCGGCAAGAACACTTATCACGGTCTTAGTTTGTTGCGCCAGGTGAAAGAGCTTGTAAAAACTGGATGGCCGGTCCTGATGGCACTGAGCAACAAGGATTTCGTCGGGGAAACTCTGGGTGTGGGTCTGACCGAACGCCTGGAGGGCACCCTGGCCGCGACCGCGCTGGCCGCGGCGGACGGGGCTGCCATGTTCCGCGTGCACGAAGTCGGTCCCACACGGCGCGTACTGGAAATGGTCGCGTCGATTCAGGGCGTGCGTCCGCCCACGCGCACGGTTAGGGGACTGGCATGACACTCACACCAGAACTGCCGGGAACGGATGTCGTCACCGGCAGATGGTTGACCGACCACAGTTGGAACCGGCCGTCGTGGACCATCGACGAACTGGTGGCCGCCAAGCGCGGACGCACCATCTCGGTGGTGCTGCCCGCCCTCAACGAGGAAGACACCGTCGGCAGCGTCGTCGAGACCATCACCCCGCTGCTGGGCGGGCTGGTCGACGAGCTGATCGTGCTCGACTCCGGCTCCACCGACGACACCGAGATCAGGGCCGTCGCGGCCGGTGCGCGGGTGGTCAGCCGCGAGGTCGCGCTGCCCGAAGTCGAGCCGCAGCCCGGCAAGGGTGAGGTGCTGTGGCGGTCTCTTGCCGCTACCACCGGCGACATCATCGTGTTCGTGGACTCCGATCTGATCGACCCCGACCCGATGTTCGTGCCCAAGCTGCTCGGCCCGCTGCTGACCACGGACGGCGTTCATCTGGTCAAGGGCTTCTACCGCAGGCCGCTGAAGGTGAGCGGCAGCGAGGACGCCAACGGCGGCGGCCGGGTCACCGAGCTTGTCGCGCGCCCGCTGCTGGCGTCGCTTCGGCCGGAGTTGAGCTGCCTGCTGCAGCCCCTTGGCGGCGAATACGCGGGCACTCGCGAGCTGCTGACGTCGGTGCCGTTCGCCCCTGGCTACGGCGTAGAGATCGGGCTGTTGATCGACACCTACGACCGCCTCGGCCTGGACGCGATCGCGCAGGTCAACTTGGGCGTACGTACCCATCGCAACCGGCCGCTGACCGAACTCGCGTCGATGAGTCGCCAGGTCATCGCCACCCTGCTGTCGCGCTGCGGCGTGCCGGACTCAGGCGTCGCGCTGACGCAGTTCTTCGCCGACGGCGACGACTACACGCCGCGGACTTCGTCGGTATCGCTGGCCGACCGCCCGCCGATGATCACGCTGCGCCCACGCGGCTAATTGACCTGACCGCCTCGGCGGCGGAGGATCAGCGTTTATGTGGGGGAAGCACAGGCGGTAGCGACGTGACGGTCGACGTCGAGTACGCCCGTCGGGGGGACATCTGCATCGCCTACCAGGCGATCGGTGATGGTCCCGTCGACATCATCTTTGGTGCGGGTCTGGTGTCGCACCTGGATCTCATGTGGGCCGATCCGTATGCGACCGACTTCCTTCGCCGGTTGTCGTCGATGGGGCGCCTGCTGCTGTTCGACAAGCCCGGCACTGGCCTTTCCGATCCGGTGGCGGGCGTTCCGACGGTGCAACAGCGCGCGGACGACTTTCTCGCGGTGCTCGATGCCGCCGATTCCAAGCGCGCTGTGGTCATCGGGAATTCAGAGGCAGCCACACCGGCGATGCTGCTCGCCGCGACGCACCCTGAGCGTGTCGAGGCGCTGATTTCGATGTGTGGTGTGCCTCGGGTCGTGCCGGGAAAGGATTACCTCCCAGGCAGTGAGGCCCGATTTGATCGGCTGTGGGCGAATATGCGCCATTGCAGCGAACATTGGGGCGACGGTGCTTTTTTCCACACGCTGTCCCCGTATGCGCGAGAGAGCGCCGTGTATCGCAGGTTGGCCCCGAATGTGGAGCGTGCCTGCGCGAGCCCCGGCATGGCGCGGGTGATCATCAATTCGTATTGGGACTACGACGTCACGGGCGCAACCGACGCCGTCGACGTGCCGACGCTGGTGATCCACCGAACCGACGACATCATGCCAATCGAGGGCGCGCGGTGGGCCGCTGATGCGATCGCCGGCGCGAAGATGCTTGAACTGCCGGGGGACGAGCACATGTGCTTCTTCAACGGCGACGACATCCTCGCCGGTATCGAAGAGTTCATCGGCGGCAGGGCACCCCGCGGGCCCATCTCACGCAAGCTCGTCACCGTGCTCTACACCGACATCGTGGGCTCAACCGCGCGGGCGGTGGCCATGGGTGACGAGACGTGGTCGACGCTTTTGGGCGTGCACCATGGCGCGGTGCGGGATGCAGTCGAACGTCACGACGGCACACTCATCAAGACGATGGGCGACGGCGTACTCGCCACCTTCGATCGGCCGACACTCGCGGTCCGGTGCGCGCTGACGATCTCGCGGCATGCCAGCGATGAAGGTGTCGAAGTGCGGGCCGGCGTGCACGCGGGCGAGTGCGAGGTCACCAACGATGACATCAGCGGCGTCGCCGCCCACATCGGGTCTCGCATCATGGCACTGGCCGGCCCGGGCGAGGTCCTGGTGTCCGCGACCGTGCGGGACCTGGTGTTCGGCTCGGGCGTCGAATTCGAAGAGCGCGGCGAGCACGAATTGAAGGGCGTGCCCGGCAGATGGGCAGTCCATTCCGTGGTGGCCGACCGCCGCGACGATCAGCGGCCTGCCGCCCAGGCCACCCCCGAGCAGGCGGCGCTGACCCCGTCGCCGGTCGCGACGATGAAGCCGGCGGATCGGGCGTTGGTCCAGGTGGCGAACCGGGCGCCCAAGCTGAGTCGGCTCACGCTGCGCACGCTCAGCCGCCGTCCCCGCTCGAAACCGGCCTGATCCGGCGACCGGTTTGTCAGGCCCGTCGGGCAGTATCGATACGTGACCTTGGTTCTGCTGTATCTGGTTGTGCTGATCCTGGTGGCTGTCGTGCTGTTCGGCCTCGGCAGCGTGTTGTTCGGCCGTGGCGAGCCGTTGCCGCCGCTGCCCGCCGCCACCACCGCCACCGTGTTGCCCGCGTCGGGTGTCACCGGTTCCGACGTCGATGCCGTCAAGTTCACCCAGACCCTGCGCGGCTACAAAACCAGCGAGGTCGACTGGGTACTCGACCGGCTCGGCCAGGAACTCGACCTGCTGCGGGGTCAGCTCGCCGCGGTGCGTGCGGCCAACGGCCTCGACGATGAAACAGAGGATGCCGATGAACGCGCCGAGGGGCCGGCGCATGCGCTACCCAACGGCGAGGAAGACTCGTGACCGTTGTCGAAGACGGCCGCACCCGCTGCGGTTGGATCGACCAAAGTCGTTTGGCCCCAGACGATTTCGTCCTCTACCGCGACTACCATGACACCGAGTGGGGGCAGCCGCTGCGGGATTCTGCGGCCCTGTTCGAGCGGATCAGTCTCGAAGCCTTCCAGAGTGGCCTGTCGTGGCTGATCATCTTGCGCAAGCGGGAGAACTTCCGTCGCGCGTTCCACGAGTTCGACGCCGAGCGCGTCGCCCGCTACACGAAGCGCGACATCGACCGGTTGATGGCCGATGCCGGCATCGTGCGCAACCGCGCGAAGATCGAAGCCACCATCGCCAACGCGCGCGCGGTAGCCGACCTCTCCGACGGCGGAGTGGATCTCGGCGAATTGCTGTGGTCATTCGCACCACCGGCTCGGCCAAGACCGGCCGACCTTTCCGCCGTGCCCGCTGTGACACCGGAATCCACCGCGATGGCCAAGGAATTGAAGCGCCGCGGCTTCCGATTCGTCGGACCGACGACGGCCTACGCGTTGATGCAAGCCACCGGAATGGTCGACGACCACACCGTCGATTGCTGGGTTCCGGCCATCAAAGCCGCATCGTAATGACGGTCTTAGCCGGGTCTTTGCACACCGATCGCTGCCGATAGGGAACAATGGGAGAAGATCTGGACGCCCGACGACGGGCCGGCTCATGTGGAGGGAGCACTCGATGGCGGCGATGAAGCCCCGGACCGGAGACGGTCCACTGGAAGCAACCAAGGAGGGGCGCGGCATCGTGATGCGGGTACCACTGGAAGGCGGCGGGCGACTCGTCGTCGAACTGACCCCTGACGAAGCGGCCGCCCTCGGCGACGAACTCAAGGGCGTCACCAGCTCCTAAGAAGACACCTTCCGGTAGATCTCCAACGTCTGTTCGGCGATATGCGCCCAGGAGAATTCCTGGATACAGCGCTGCCGTCCAGCCTGGCCATACTGGCGGGCCCTCTCCGGGTCGGCCACCAGCGAGTTGACCGCCTCGGCCAGCCGCCGCTCGAAAGATGTCGGGTCACTCGCCTCGTAGTGCACCAGCAGACCGGTCTGACGATCGGCGACCACCTCCGGGATGCCGCCAACATCGGAGGCCACCACCGCCGTCGCGCAGGCCATTGCCTCCAGGTTCACGATGCCCAACGGTTCGTACACCGACGGACACACGAAAACCGTTGCTGCTGAGAGTATTTCGCGAATCTTGCCGATCGGCAACATTTCCCGGACCCAGAACACGCCGCTGCGGACGCGCGCCAGCTCCTGCACCGCGGTCGTCACCTCGGCCGCGATCTCAGGGGTGTCCGGCGCGCCCGCGCACAACACCAACTGAATCTCGGGTGCGAAGTGATGGACGGCCGCGATCAGATGCGCGACCCCCTTCTGCCGGGTGATCCGCCCGACGAACGCCACGATCGGACGGGTGCGGTCGACGCCCAGCTCCCGCAGCACCGAGTCGTCGGCCTCCGATTCGGCGGGGTACCAGACATCAGTGTCGATCCCGTTGCGCACCACGTGGACCCGGTTGGGGTCCAGCGCCGGATACGTATGCAGCACGTCGTCACGCATGCCCGAACTGACCGCGATCACGGCGTCGGCGGCTTCGACCGCGGTCTTCTCCACCCACGACGACACCCGGTAGCCGCCGCCAAGCTGTTCGGCCTTCCACGGCCGCATCGGTTCAAGCGAATGCGCGGTCAGCACGTGCGGGATGCCGTACAACAGGGCGGCCAGGTGTCCGGCCAGCCCGGTGTACCACGTGTGCGAATGCACGACGGTGGCGTTCGACGCGCCGTTGACCATGTTGAGGTCGGCCGACAGTGTCGACAGCGCAGCGTTGGCGCCCTTGAGAGCAGGGTCGGGTTGCGCGACGACGACCCCGGGCCGGGGCGCGCCCATGCAGTGCACGTCGACCTCACACAGGTGGCGCAGTTGCGCGACGAGTTCGGTGACGTGCACCCCCGCGCCGCCGTAGACCTCGGGCGGATACTCCCGAGTCATCATCGCCACCCGCATAGTCACGACCGTAATAGCTGTCGGAGGTTTATTCGACCGCCAAAACGCCAAATACCTTGACTGCCAGAACGGATGACTGCCAGAACCGATCAATAGCACGCAATGGCTGGCAGCCGCGTGCACCTGCGGATAGGTTTGAATCATGAGGGAGTTGCCACACGTCCTTGGCATCGTCCTGGCAGGCGGCGAAGGCAAGCGGCTGTACCCGTTGACGGCCGATCGGGCCAAGCCGGCCGTTCCCTTCGGCGGCGCGTACCGGCTGATCGATTTTGTGCTGTCGAATCTCGTGAACGCGCGGTACCTGCGGATCTGCGTGCTGACCCAGTACAAGTCGCATTCGCTGGACCGCCACATCTCGCAGAACTGGCGGCTGTCAGGGCTTGCCGGCGAATACATCACCCCGGTGCCAGCGCAGCAGCGGCTCGGCCCGCGGTGGTACACCGGCTCGGCCGACGCGATCTATCAGTCGCTGAACCTGATCTACGACGAGGATCCCGACTACATCATCATTTTCGGTGCGGACCACGTGTACCGGATGGATCCCGAGCAGATGCTCCAGTTCCACATCGAGAGCGGCGCGGGAGCGACGGTGGCCGGAATCCGGGTGCCGCGCGCCGAGGCAAGCGCGTTCGGTTGCATCGACAGCGACGAGTCCGGTCGCATCCGCGGATTCATCGAGAAGCCTGCCGACCCCCCTGGCACACCCGACGAGCCCGAGCAGACCTTCGTCTCGATGGGCAACTACATCTTCACCACCAAGGTGCTCATCGACGCCATCCGCGCCGATGCCGACGACGACGACTCCGACCACGACATGGGCGGCGACATCATCCCGCGTCTGGTCAGCGACGGCATGGCCGCGGTGTACGACTTCAACAACAACGAAGTGCCCGGAGCCACCGAACGCGACCACGGCTACTGGCGCGACGTCGGCACGCTCGACGCGTTCTACGACGCCCACATGGACCTGGTGTCCGTGCATCCGGTGTTCAACCTCTACAACAAGCGCTGGCCCATCCGCGGCGAGTCCGAGAACCTGGCGCCCGCAAAATTCGTCAACGGCGGCTCGGCGCAGGAGTCGGTCGTCGGTGCCGGCAGCATCATTTCGGCTGCGTCCGTACGCAATTCGGTCCTGTCGTCCAACGTGGTCGTCGACGACGGCGCGATCGTCGAGGGCAGCGTGATCATGCCGGGCACCCGCATCGGTCGGGGCGCAGTGGTGCGCCACGCGATCCTCGACAAGAACGTCGTGGTGGGCCCGGGTGAGATGGTCGGCGTCGATCTGGAGAAGGACCGCGAGCGGTTTGCGATCAGCGCCGGTGGAGTGGTCGCGGTCGGTAAGGGCGTCTGGATCTAGCCCGCGTTTCGGCTCCTCGGCGCGGCCGAGCGCGGTGGCCGACCACGCATGTGGTCGCGGACGCGACTCATGATGTCGCCGAGGGTGTCCACGTCCTGCTCGGTAAGTGAGCCGTAGAGGAGGTCACGTACGACCTCGATGTGGCCGGGCAAGACCTTGGCGACGCGCGCTCGGCCCGCCTTGGTGATGGCGACGACGGTGGAGCGCTTGTCGCGGGTGCTGACTTCGCGCGCGATGAGCCCCGCTTTTTCGAGTATCCCGGCCTGATGGGTCAGCCCGCTGCGGCTGTAGACCACACCGTCGGCTAGTTCAGTCATCGTGAGCGGCCGGTCGGCGTCGACCAATTTGGCCAGTACCTCGAACTGCACGTAACTGAGCCCGCCCTCGGCCTGCAACTGCTCTTGAACGGCATACTGCAGCAAGCTCGCCGCCTCGGTCAGGGCGAAGTAGGTGCGCATCTGGGCAGGCTCAAGGCCGTCAGCCATGCCGTCATCCTAATGCTTCAATATCGAAGCGTCTGGAACCGTTGCGGCACAGCCAATCTCAATTGGTGAACTGCGCGACGAGCGCTTGCAGACGCTCCGAGTCATGGTCAGCGCGTAGTCGGCCGGTCCGGCCGAGGGTGACCAGGCCATGCAGCGCGGCCCAGAACACTTCGGTGAGAGTGTCGGCGTCTTGTGTATCGGCGACGAGCGCGACCGCTCGGTGCAACTCGGCGAAAGCCGCGGTCAGCTCGGGCGGTGTCGCGTCGGCGGCGAAGCGCAAGCTGGTCGCGCGGGTGAACATCGCGTCGTAGACGGCGGGATTGTCGCGGGCGAAGTCGAGATACGCGCGCGCAATCCGGCTCAGCGCGCCGTCGGCCGCCCCGCCGCCCGCACCCCGAATCACCTCGGCGAGCTCGCCGAAACCCTCGATGGCGATGGCGTCGGCGATTTGGTCCATGCCTTGAAAGTGCTTGTACAGGACGGGCTGGCTGTACTCGATTTCGGTGGACAGCCGGCGGGTCGTGACGGCGTCCCACCCCTCAGCCTCGGCCAATGTGCGCGCCGTTGTGATGATCAGCTGCCGGCGGGCTTCGCGTTCCCGGACCCGGCGGTCCTCAATGGCCATGCCGCACGATAGCACCGCTAGAGGTGCTATCGCTGCTATTGACGCGCCGGCGAAACACGGTTAGCGTTGCTAGCGCTAGCGCTGCTAGCACTTATCAGAGGAGATCCGGAATGGACATAGAGCTCATCACCCGGGCCGGCGCACTGATCGCGGTGCTCGCAACCGCGGTCGTGTACGGCACCGACGTCTTCTGCGCAGCCGTGCTGCGACCGGCCTTGGCGTCGATCGACGACAACGCCCTGGTCGCCGTCATGGGCAGCGTGCATCGCTACGGCGACCGGCGCATGCCGGTTCCTGGCGTGCTCGGGGTCATCGCCGCCGCGACGAGCGTGGTGGCGGCCGCCGTCACCGCGCATTGGGCGCAGACGATCGTGGCGGGCGCCGCCGTGGTCGCGTTGTTGGTCTGGCTTGTGCTCTACACACGTATGAGCGCACCGATCAATCGTCAACTGACACAGGCTGCCGGCACCGGCATGGTGTTGCCGAACGGGCGTGCGCTGCAGGCGAAGTGGGACCGCGTCATCGACGCTCGCGCGGTGTTGCAAGGCCTCGCAGTTACTGCTCTTTGCCTGGTGCTCGTGATATGACACGGGGAGAACCGCATCCGATGTTTCAGCTCAGGACCTACACCCTGCGGTCGCCGGAAGCTCTGCACCAGTACGCAACCGTTCACTGGGCCCGACACCTGGAAACGTTCAAGGCATTCGGCGTCACCACCGTTGGGGTGTGGACCGAGCGCAGCGCCGCCGCATATCGACTCGTCGCGCTCATCCGTTTTCCATCGGGCGCCGACACTGAGCAGCTGACCCGGCGCATCATGAGCAGCCCGGAGTTTGCCGCCGACATGGCCGGCTTCGACGTCGACGAAATCACCAACGTTGACGCGGAACTGCTTGACCCGACAGCGTTTTCACCGATTCATTAGCGAAACCCCAGGAGTGCTCGACATGACCACCACCATCATCGGCTACGCGCTCGCCGGACTGATCGCTGCGGCCATCATCTTCATCGGCGCACGATTTCTCGTCGCACCGCGCGTTGCCGCAGCCGGCTACGGTGTTCTTCCAGATCTGCATGAGCCCGCGGCAGGCGCGTACTTGAGTGTCAAGGGTGTGCGCGACATTGCGTCGGGGCTGTTCGTCATCATCCTGATGGCTGCGGGCGCCACCCATCTGGTCGGCTTGGTGATACTGGCCGCCACCGTCATCCCGCTCGCAGACGCGGCGATCGTGCTACGCAACGGCGGCTCCAAAGCCATCGCATGGGGAGTCCACGGCGTCACCGCTGCCGTCATGCTCATCACCGCTGCGCTACTGCTGACCTGACGCGACGGCACCTCCGTCGCCGCACTGTGACGACCGTCACGCGCATTCGGGGATTGCTTCGACTTCGAAGCAAGTTGATGCAACCAGAAGTTGCTTTGACATCGAAGCAATCGAACGAAGGAGGAAATCATGAAGGCGCTCCGATACCACCGTTACGGCGACAGCGAGGTTCTGCAGTACGAGGAGGCCCCGCGTCCGGTGCCAGGCCCGCGAGAGGCGTTGGTGCAGGTGGCCGCCACCTCGTTCAACCCGGTCGATGCCGGCATCCGCGGCGGTTACCTGTCCGAGGTGTACCAGATCAGCTTCCCGCACATCCCCGGCGTGGACGTCGCGGGCACGATCGCCGAACTCGGTGCGGAAGTTCAGGGGTGGAACGTCGGCGACGCGGTCGTCGCGTTTCTGCCGCTGGATGCCGATGGCGCCGCCGCCGAGTATGCGCTCGTGCCTGCCGAGTTGCTGGCCGCCGCACCGCAGTCGGTGAATCTGGCCGACGCCGCCGCATTGCCGGTGGCCGCCTTGACGGCGTGGCAGGCCCTCTTCGAGATCGCGGGTTTGACGGCGGGACAGACGATTCTGATCAACGGTGCGTCAGGTGCGGTCGGCGGCTACGCGATTCAGTTGGCCAAGAGCGCCGGGGCCGTCGTGACCGCGACTGCCAAAGCGCGTGACGCCGAGCGTCTGCGCACATTGGGCGTCGACCGGATCGTCGACTACATCGACTACACGCACTCGCCGATCGATGTCGACGGTGCACCGTTCGACGTGGTGCTCAACCTGGTCAGCACCACCGACGAACAGACCGAAGCCCTCATCGGCGTGGTCGCCGGCGGCGGTTTCCACGTGGGCACCATGGTCTTCGGGCCGCAGAACCCCGGCCGGGGCGTCCGCACGCAGCGGATCTTCGTCCGCAGCGACGCAGCGCAACTCGCGGAGTTGGTCAGCCGAGTCGACGCCGGCCAACTGCGAGTTGAGGTCGCCGACCGCCGCCCGCTCGAGCAGGCCGCAACAGTGCACGCCGACTCCGACGCCGGCCGCCTGCACGGCAAGACGATCCTGTTGCCTGCCGAGCACTAATCCAACACAGCCAAACTGAAACGACTCAGCCGTTGCGGGTCGGCGTCGATGTCGATCTCGGTGATCTTGTCGCCGCCGACTCCAAAGCGCAGCACCAATGCCAGCCTCCCGTCGGGGGCCACCACGATGCCGACGGCGCCATCCACCAAAGCGGGCTCGGCGAACCGGGCGTTGGCTGAGAAAGCGCGGGCGTTGGTGGCCACGGCATGCGCGCCGCGGATTGTCGTCGCGGTGCCCGCTGCAGCGGCGTCGACGCGCAGCTCGACGTCGGCGTCGAGCACGTTCAGCAGCGCATCGAAATCACCGTCGCGTGCTGCGGCCAGAAACGCGTCGACGAGTTCGCGTTGGCGTACCAAATCTGTTGCAGGATCGGGAGTTTTACCGCGAACTCGACGCCTGGCCCGCGCCGCGAGTTGGGCAGCGGTGTTCTCGGTGCGGCCGACGATCGGTGCTATCTCGGCGTATGGCAGGTCGAACATGTCGTGCAGCACGAAGGCCAACCGTTCGGCGGGACTCAGTGTCTGCAGGATGACAAGTAGCGCCACGCCGATGGAGTCGGCAAGCACCGCTTCGGCTTCCGGGTCGACGCCCTCGCCGGCGATCGCGGCGGCATCGTCCAGCGGCTCCTGCGGGTGCGCGCTGCGGGCCCGCAGCATGTCCAGGCAGATTCGCGCGACGACGGTCGTCAACCAGCCGCGCATGTTGCGCACGTCGCTGATGTCGGCGCCCTGCATTCGCAGCCACGCCTCCTGCACCGCGTCCTCGGCCTCGCCCACCGATCCCAGCATTCGGTAGGCGACCGCCCGCAGATGTGCTCGGTGCTCCTCGAATGACTCGGCGGGCACGGCTCACCTCCTATGTCATATTCCGCCCGTTTGGTCCGTCATGGATATGACGGATGAGCGCCGATCGGCATGACACGGAGGACTGACATGAAGACGCTGAGGGCGGTTTTCGCGCTGCACGGCCTGATCACGCTGGCCGGTGCGGTCGTATTGACGGCATTCCCGCAAGCCATCCCGTCGATGGTGGGCATCACGCTCACGAGACCCGATTATCTGCTTGTCTATCTGGTCGCCGCGGCAGAACTGGCCGTGGCGGTGCTGTCATTCGGAGCCATCCGCGTCACCGACTGGGCTGCGCTGGGGTTGATCCTGACGACGCTCGTCGTGCTGCATGCGACGAGCGGTGTCCTCAACGTCCTCTACATGGCACTTACGCAACCGAACGCCACGATGATCTCGAACACGGTGTTGCGGTTCGCGGTCGTTGTGGTGTTGCTGGTTGTGTGGCGGGCGGCCCGTCGTCACCAGACGCCGGGCACCAGTCGGTAGTGCACCTTGTGCGTGTACTCGTCGTACCCGTCGAGCTCCTGGCGCAGCGCCTTCTCCTCGTCGAGAATTCGGGTGGCGAGTACAGCCAGCCCCGGAATGACGAACAGCAATCCCCAATACGATCCAAGAGCCAACGGCACGCCGATCATCAGCACCACGTTTCCGAAGTACATCGGGTGGCGGACAACGGAGTACACACCGGTCGACACCACCTTCTGCCCGGACTCGACAGTGATGTTCGCGGCAGCGTAGCCGTTTTGGATCGTCGTGATCATCGCGATCGAAAGCCCCACCCCGACCAGCACATCGCCGACCACCGAGATCGCCGCGGGCACCGCTGACCAACCGAAGCGGTAGTCCAATGCGCTCACCACGATCATCGCTGCCATCGAGACGAACGCGAACGTGATGATGACTTTCTGCAACGGCCGACTCTCCGCGGCGGGCCCTGCCTGCATACGTCGTTGCAGCGCAGCGGGATTCGTGGTCGCCAGGTACACACTCGGGATCATCGTGGCGAGCGCGAACACCACGATGAACGTCCAGCCTCGCCAGTAGTCGAACGTCCCGGCCGGTAGGAACACCAACAGCAGGAAGACGGCGAAGCCGACGACGGACGTCAACACTGCTCGGACGGCTGTCTTCATGACTCTCGTCTCTCACCAGACACCGGGCACCAGCCGGGAATGCACCTTCTCGGTGTACTCGCGGTAGCCGGTCAACCCTTCTGTCAACGCCTTCTCCTCGTCGACGATGCGGGCGGTGAACAGGATTGCGCTGAAGGGGACGACGACGAGGCCCCAATACGAGCCGAGTGCGAGAGGGAGGCCGATGAACATGAGGAGAGCACCGAAGTACATCGGATGTCGCACAAGGCCGTACAGCCCTGTGGACACCACCGTCTGCTCCGCGTCGACGGTGATGTTCGTAGCCGCGTAGTCATTTTGAGTGATCACCACCAGCGCGATGCCAAGTCCGGTCCACGTCATCAGGTTCCCAACGACCACCCATGTGGTGGGCACGTGCGACCAGCCGAACCGATGGTCGAACGCCGAGACGACTAGTAGCGCGAAGAACGCCAGCGCGATGCCGGTGATGACGACCTTCTGCACCGGCCTGGTTTCGTGCTGAGGTCCGGCGTTCATCCGCCTGCGAAGCACTGCGGGGTTCGTCAGTCCGACATACACCATGTAGAGCACCGAGAGCCCGACGAAGATGCCGAAGAAGATCCACGCCTGCCAGTAGTCGAATGTGCCTGCGGGCCAGAACAATGCCAGGGCCATCAGCGCCAGCGACAGAACGGATGACATCGTGGCTTGGAGTGCGGTTTTCATGATCCTTCCTTGTCGAGAGCGCTACACCGCGTCGCGGATGCGATAGACCCAGCAGGCGAGGACTGTCAGCGCCGCGGCACCGACGACCATCACCGTCAGTGCGCCTGCGGGAAAGTCCGTCGGCATCGTGGTCCGTCCCACCGGCGACAGGTCGATCAGCCAGCGGGGCAGTCTCAGCAGCGCGCCGAGGTACAGCGATGTGACGACGAATGTGACTGCGAGCCAACCGATCCAGGTATGGCGCACTGCGACGGCCAAGGCCGCGACGCCTGCGATCACCGCCATCGCCGGCAGGTGAGCGAGACCGGTCAACGTCAACTTCGCGATGGTTGCGGGCTCGCCGAGCGTCAGGCCCGCCCCGAGCCCGTTGCCAAGACCCGCGAAGAACATCAACACCGCGGAGCCGACGAGCGCGGCCGCGACAGCGGTCAGCAACCAGCGCCACCTCGACACCGCGCCGGCCAACACCGCCTCGCCGAGGCCCGATTGTTCGTCGTTGTACACCCGCAGCACGGCGCTGACGACATACGCGCTGGCGGCGGCCGCGAGGAACTGCGTCATCGTCATGTAGACGCCGTCGGTGCCCTGGGCAGTCAGCACCCTGGCGAGCAGCGGGTTGTCCTTCGCCGCGTCCAGCAGCGACTTGGTCATGGAGCCAAAGGCCAAGCCGCCCAGGAACAGTCCGACGGTCCAGCCGATGATCTGGCCGCGCTGCAGCGTCATGTGCAGGGCGAACACGCCGGAGATCGGCCGCGCGTTCGGCTTCTCGCCGGTTGACGGGATCACCCCGGCGTCGTACTGCCTGCTGCCTTCCAGCCAGGCGGCCAGCGCCATCAGTGCGATCGTCAGCGCGACAAGCATCGTGAACGGCCACCAGCGCAAGTCGACGAACGCGCGCATCTGCTGGGCCCATGCGATGGGGGAGAACCAGCTCAGCGCGGACCCGGAGTTGTCGATGACGTCACCGATGCCGCGCACCAACGCCGCCACGGCAAGCACCGCCATCGCCGCACCGGTCGCAGTCCGCGCCTGGCGCCACAGTTGCGCCGTGACCGCGGCCACCGCACCGAAAACCATGGCCACCCCGGTGATGCCGAGGCACATCGCGGCAGTGTCTGCGAACGAGAAGCCCGTCGATGCCATCGCCACCGTCATGGTCACTGCGAGGACGGCGTTCACGCCTGCGACGAGGATCAACGCGGCCCAGGTTCGCGCGTAGCGTCCGACCACCGACGACGAAACCAGTTCCGCGATGCCGTTTTCTTCCTCGGCGCGGGTGTGCCGGATGACGGTGGTGATGGCGAGGATCGACGCCGCGATGATCAGCGTCAGCATCAGCTCGTTTGCCATCATCGCGCCGAGGTCGGTCTCGTTTCCGCCAAACATCGGTCCGCCCAACATCATTCCGGCGGGTGTCTTGAGCAGGTTCACCCGCGCGAGCCGCTGCGGCTCCTCGGGGTAGGCGAGCTTCACCGCGTTTGGCGCATACACCATCATCAGCGTCAGCGCCGCCACCCATACCGACAGCCGAACCCGGTCGCGCCGCAACGCGAGTCGCAGCAGGCTCGCTGCTCCGGTGAGCGACGATCCCTGCCGCGCCGCTTCGTGCCGGCCCGCACGGGTCGCAACGGTCGTGGTGGTCATCGGTTCACCCCCTGATACTCGCGCAGAAACAGATCCTCCAGCGACGCCGGTGCCACCGTCAGTTCGGCGATGCCGAGATCGGTGAGGTGCTCCATGACGAAGTCGAGCTCATTGCGGTCAACGGAGAACCGGACGTGCGCGTCCTCGACTGCGAAGTCGTGTACATACGGAAGGTCTTGCAGCACACCGGCATCGCCGCGGGTGCGCACGGTGATCGTGGTGCGCATCAGGTGTCGCAGGTCGTCGAGCGTACCGGATTTCACCGCACGGCCCGCGCGGATGATCGTGACGTTGTCGCAGAGCTTCTCCACCTCGGCAAGGATGTGGCTGGACAGCAGCACCGCAGCGCCCTGCTTCGTGACCTCCTCCACGCAGGTCTGAAATGCCTTCTCCATCAACGGATCCAGGCCAGAAGTGGGTTCGTCGAGGATGTAGAGCTCGGCGTTGGTCGAGAATGCGGCGATGATCGCCACCTTCTGCCGGTTGCCCTTGGAGTAGGTGCGCGCCTTTTTGTGTGGGTCGAGTTCGAACCGCTCGATCAACTCGTCGCGGCGCCTGGTGTCGACGCCGTTACCGCGCAGGTGGACAAGGAAGTCGATGGCCTGAAGACCGGTCAGGTTGGGCCACAACGTGACATCGCCCGGCACGTAAGCGATTCGCCGGTGCAGTCCCACCGCGTCCTGCCAGGGGTCGCCGCCGAGCAGTCGGACGGTGCCGCTGTCTGCGCGCAGTAGGCCCAGCAGCACCCGGATCGTGGTGGACTTGCCCGCACCGTTCGGGCCGAGGAATCCGGTGATGTCACCCGGGGCGACCGTCAGGTCGAGACCGTCGAGCGCCTTGGTGCGGCCGAACGACTTGGACAGGCCCCGGATTTCGACAGCGAGCTGCGACCGCGAAGTGTCAGCTCGTTGCAGAGATGCCGCCGTCATTGTGCTCTCCTTCATTGGATGTGAACGGAATACCTTTTTCACGCGCCTCGAGGAATGCGTCGTACATGGTTGAGTCCGTCATCAGGCCCTCGGTGTAGAGCTCGAGGGCGGGCAGGATCATCTCCTCGCCGTAATCGCGAAGGACGGCGCGCAGATCGGTTGGGGTTGGGTGCATTTGGATGTAGAGAAAGAATCCGCCGCCACCGGTCAGGCCGAGAAACTTGGCGCGGGCACTCGGATCGCGGCTGGGCTTGAGTAGGCCGGTTCGCACACCCTCTTCGAGATACTCCTCGCCGTTGTCGATCATCCTCTGCCACAGCATCTTTGCCAGCTCGCTGCCCGACTGCATGCTGCGCACCAGGTAGGCCATCATCGGCGCGTACGACTCCATCTCGGCCATCTGCCGAAACCAGTCGGCCGGATCTCTGGTCTGCATCGAAGCGGACTTGCCGGTGCGGATCTCCTCGGCGATGTAGTCGTCGCAGGCCTTGCGCAGGCCGTCTTTGGAGCCGAAGTGATGAATCACCAGTGCGGCGGACACGCCAGCGGACTCGGCGATGCTGCGAAGCCCGACGTTGAAGCCGTGCTCACCCCACTGTTCGATCGCGGCGTCGCGGATCCGGGCGACGGCCGTGCGATCGTCTGACGCTGAACGCATGTTTAGTACACTAAACACGCGTTCAGTGCACAGTCAAGGATCTACCCCGTCAGAAATCCGTAAAGATCGCGATTTGGGGTGCGGAAGAAAATTCAGTCGCGCGCGGCGGCCAGCAGGCCGTCGCCGAGCGGGATGAGCACCGGCGTCAGCCGCTCATTCTCGGCGATCAGTCGCGCCGCCTCGCGCACAGCGCTGACCTCGGCATCCTTGGCGTTCGCGTCGCCGGCACGCCCGCCCAGTGCCGCGCGATGCACCACGATCGCGCCGCCGGGCCGCAGCAGTCGCACGCCCTCTTCGACGAACTGCGGCTGGTCGACCGGATCGCCGTCGATGAACACCAGGTCGTAGGACTCGTCGGCCAGCCGGGTCAGGACCTCCTGAGCACGGCCCACGATCAACCGTGTCCGCGACGGGCCGACGCCCGCCTCGGTGAAGGCCTGCTTGGCCAGCCGCTGATGCTCGGGTTCGACGTCGATGGTGGTCAGCACGCCGTCTTCACGCATCCCTGAGAGCAACCACAGCCCGCTGACGCCCGCGCCCGTGCCCACTTCGACCACTGCCTTGGCGCCGGTCAGCTTCGCCAGCACGCAGAGCAGCGCACCGACCGCGGGGGTGACTGCGCCTGCGCCGATGTCCACGGCCCGCTCACGGGCGGCGGCGACGATCGCGTCCTCGGAGATCGAGCCCTCGGCGTGGCTGACGATCGACTCGGGCCGGCTCTGCGGTCCGCCCCCGATGACGTCGTCGATGCCGGCCATGCCCGCAGCGTAGAGCGAACCCATGTGGGCCGCAGCCGCGACACGCCCGTCCCGATCGCCAGAATCACAGCCTGCGCAAACCCGTTTGTGCTGGTCGGAAAACGGGTAACGAATGTTCTCAGGAAAAGTTCAGTTTGCTCATATGCCAAGCACACCCCAGTCGGAGAGCGTATCTCGCATGGAACACGGCGGACGCTGGCGTTATGGGAATAGGCACGTGGACAAACGCGTTTCCGCCGACATCGAGCCGTCGATGATCAGTGACGGCTGTGACAGCGATGATCGGCTCGCGCGAAGAGCCGAAACAACGGAGGATCCGACGACCACCACCAAGCTGGCCCCAGTCTCGATGGCCCATCTCGAGCAGTACACCGACGGAAACTGGGTAGAGCCGTCCGACGAGTTGACCGGAACCGCGGTATTCGACGCCACCGGCGACGCGACCACGATGCCGTCCTGGGACGAGCTGGTCCGTCAGCACGCCGACCGGGTGTACCGGCTGGCATATCGGCTGTCGGGTAATCAGCACGACGCCGAGGATCTGACGCAGGAGACGTTCATCCGCGTCTTCCGGTCGGTGCAGAACTACCAGCCAGGCACCTTCGAGGGCTGGCTGCACCGCATCACCACGAACCTGTTCCTGGACATGGTCCGCCGCCGCGGCCGCATCCGGATGGAGGCGCTGCCCGAGGACTATGACCGGGTGCCTGCCGACGAGCCGAACCCCGAGCAGATCTACCACGATTCGCGGCTGGGCCCCGACCTGCAGGCCGCACTGGACTCGCTGCCGCCGGAGTTCCGCGCCGCCGTGGTCCTGTGCGACATCGAAGGCCTGTCCTACGAGGAAATCGGTGCCACGCTGGGCGTCAAGCTCGGCACTGTGCGCAGCCGAATCCACCGCGGACGCCAGGCGCTGCGCGACTACCTGGCCAGCCACTCGGACGACACGGCGAAATCGGCCTGAGGTTCGCGGGTGTGGCCCACAGGCTGCCGCGCTACATTCAATCCAGGACCGTCGTTTGCGACGTGAACAAGAACGAGAGGAGCTGGGTGATGGTGGACCCGGGACATGTGTTCCGCCGTGCGTTCTCCTGGCTGCCCGCTCAGTTCGCCTCGCAGAGCGATGCGCCGGTCGGGCCCCGGCAATTCGGCTCCACCGAGCACCTGTCGATCGAGGCGGTCGCGGCGTTCGTCGACGGTGAACTGCGGATGACCGCGCACCTGCGCGCCGCACATCACCTGTCGTTGTGCCAGGAGTGCGCGGCCGAGGTCGAGGCCCAGCGTCAGGCCCGCGCCGCCTTGCGGGATTCCGGCTCCATCGCCATCCCGACATCTCTGCTGGGCATGTTGTCCCAGATCCCGCACGCTCCACCCGCACCGCCCGACGAAGCGGATCAGCCTCAGTTTGCTGACGGCACACCGCGGTATCGGCGCAGGCGCCGGTAGGGTGAATGCGAAATGACGCGCGCCGGGCGCCCACTTTTCGGGCGGGCGCTCCCATAACGAGGGTGATGAACGGGTGACCAATCTGGACCAGTCCGGGCGTGAGCGCCTAGAGCCGCGCCCTGTGTCGCGTCCACCTGTCGATCCTGCGGCGCGTCGCGCGTTCGGCAGGCCCGAGGGCGTCGACGGGTCGTTCGTGGGTCTGGACCGCTATCGCAACCAAGCCGAGTACACGCCGAAGGACAAAAAGCCCGACCCGGTGCTGGCCGAGGCGTTCGGCAGGCCCTACGCGGGTGGCGATTCACTGCAGCGGCACCCTGCCGACGCGGGCGCGCTTGAGGCTGAACGCGACGGCGCCGGTCCTGACGACGCCGACGACCCTTGGCGCAATCCTGGGGCCGCGGCGGCCCTCGGCACTCCTGCGCTGCCGCAGACCGCGCCTGCAACGTCATATGCCGCGACGGGCAAGCTCGGCGTGCGCGATGTGCTGTTCGGCGGCCGGGTCTCCTACGTCGCGCTGGCGGTCCTGGCGATCCTGGCGCTGGTGGTCGGCATCGGCGGCGGCTGGGTGGGTCGCAAGACGGCTGAAGTCGTCGAGGCGTTCACCACGTCAAAGGTCACGCTGGAAACCAGCAACAACGACGCGCCTCCGCCCGGACAGTTCGCGAAAGTGGCTGCCGCGATTGCTGATTCGGTGGTGACGGTCGAAGCCGTCAGCGATTCCGAGGGCTCACAGGGCTCGGGCGTCGTGGTCGACGGCCGCGGCTACATCGTCACCAACAACCACGTCATCTCCGAGGCTGCGGCCAACCCGAGCCAGTACAAGATCTCGGTGGTGTTCAACGACGGCAAGGAAGTACCCGCCAATCTCGTTGGCCGCGACCCGAAGACAGATCTGGCCGTGCTGAAGGTCGACAACGTCGACAACCTGTCGGTGGCCAAGCTCGGCGACTCCGAGAAGCTGGTCGTCGGCGATGAGGTGATTGCCGCCGGCGCACCGCTGGGTCTGCGCAGCACGGTCACCCACGGGATCATCAGCGCGCTGCACCGTCCGGTGCCGCTGTCCGGTGACGGCTCGGACACCGACACCGTGATCGACGGCGTGCAGACCGACGCATCGATCAACCACGGCAACTCCGGTGGCCCGCTGATCAACATGAACGCCGAAGTGATCGGCATCAACACCGCAGGAAAGTCGTTGTCCGACAGCGCAAGCGGCCTCGGTTTCGCGATCCCGGTCAACGAGGTCAAAAAGACCATCGACGCGCTGATCAAGGACGGCAAGATCGCCCACCCGACGCTGGGCCTGACCGCCCGCTCGGTGAGCAACGACATCGCGTCGGGCGCGCAGGTGGCCAACGTGAAGGCGGGCGGGCCCGCCGAGAAGGGCGGCATCCTCGAGAACGATGTCGTCGTCAAGGTCGGCAACCGCACGGTCGCAGATGCCGACGAATTCGTTGTTGCGGTGCGCCAGTTGACAATTGGTCAAGAGTCGCCGATCGAGGTGGTCCGCGACGGCCGTCACGTGACGCTGATGGTCACCCCGGGCGCTGACACTCCAACGACATAATGTTCGCGAACGTGGGCTGGGGCGAGATGCTGGTCCTGGTGATCGCCGGCCTGGTGATCCTCGGGCCAGAACGGCTGCCCGGCGCGATCCGATGGACCTCGGGTGCGCTGCGCCAGGCGCGCGACTACATCAGCGGCGCCACCAGTCAACTACGCGACGACCTCGGCCCGGAATTCGAGGATCTGCGCGAGCCGCTGAGCGAGCTCAACAAGTTGCGTGGCATGACGCCGAGGGCCGCACTGACGAAACACCTTCTCGACGGCGATGATTCGATCTTCACCGGAAAATTCGACAAGCCTGCGACCAGCGCGGAAAAGCCAGTGTCGGCGCCTGCGCCCGTCGCGCAGCCGGAGCCGCCCGCCTCGACGCCGTTCGACACCGACGCGACGTGAGCGCCTAGCGGCCCGCGGGGTCCAGACCCAGCGACATGCCCGCAAGCCCACGCTTACGCGAGGACAGCGCGTCGGCGATCTTGCGCAGCTCCTTGCCCGCGGCCGAATCCGGGGCCGACAACACCAGCGGCACACCGTCATCGCCTGCCGCGACCAGTGCAGGGTCCAGTGGCACCTGGCCGAGCAACGGCACATCCGCGCCAACCGAACGCGACAGCGATTCGGCGACCTGCTTGCCGCCGCCTTCACCGAAGATCTGCATCGTGGTTCCGTCGGGCATCAGCAGCCCCGACATGTTCTCCACCACGCCGGCGATGCGCTGCTTGGTCTGCAGCGCGATCGCGCCGGCCCGCTCGGCGACCTCGGCGGCGGCCAGCTGCGGCGTCGTCACCACCAGAATGTCGGCGCCGGGGATCAGCTGCGCGACCGAGATCGCGATGTCGCCGGTGCCCGGCGGCAAGTCCAGCAGCAGTACGTCGAGGTCACCCCAGTACACGTCGGCCAGGAATTGCTGTAGCGCGCGGTGCAGCATCGGCCCGCGCCACACCACGGGGGTGTTGCCCTGGGTGAACATCGCGATCGAGATGACCCGAACGTCGTGGGCGACCGGCGGCAGGATCATCGACTCCACCTGGGTAGGCCGGTCGGTGGTGCCCATCATCCGCGGCACCGAGTGGCCGTAGATATCGGCGTCGAGCACGCCGACGGACAACCCGCGCGCGGCCATCGCGGCAGCCAGATTGACCGTGACGCTCGACTTGCCGACGCCGCCCTTACCGGACGCGACGGCGTACACGCGGGTCAGTGAACCGGGTTGGGCGAACGGGATGACCGGTTCGCGGGCGTCGCCGCGCAGTTGCTTGCGAAGCTCGGTGCGCTGCTCGTCGTTCATCACATCGAGGCTGACCTTGACGGCGCCGGTGCCCGGCACGTCCGCCACAGCCAGGGTGACGCGCTCGGAGATCTCGGCCTTCTTCGGACAGGCCGAGGTGGTCAGGTACACCTCGACGTGCACGCCACCATCGGCCTCGACGGTGACGTTCTTGACCATGCCGAGTTCGGTGATCGGGCGGCGTAGCTCGGGGTCGATCACCTTGGCCAGCGCGGCGCGGATCGCCGATTCCAGGTCAGTGGGAGTTTGAGACATCGGCATCGAGTCTAGGCCGACCCCACGGTCCTCTTTAACCAGCAGGTCCCGGCGCAGGCCCCAGCGCCGGTGGCAGCACCGCCGGCTGCTCAGCCGGCGCGGTCTCGGTCGCGGGCTGCTCGGGTGCCATCGCGGGCACGGCCGGCTGCGGGGCCTGCGGCATCAGCATCTGCGCATCACCAGGCACCGCGGCCGCGCTCGGGGCGGGCGCGGTCGGGGTGATACAGAACACCGCGCACCCGGCAGGCCGCGACGGCGGTTCCTGGACGGTCTGCTGCGGTTGCATCCACGGCGGCAGCCACGGCGGTGGCGCCGACTGCTCGGGCTCCGGTTGCTGTGCGACGACCAGCGGCGCGGGTCCCGGCAGCGGGCCAGGCAGGGGCCCGAGGGCGAGCTGGCTGGCGAGGTCACCGCGACCCATCATCGGAATCAAGGCCAACGGGTCGTTGGCCGGCAGCCCGAGAGCGTTCTCCGGCAGGCCGGGGCCGAGGCCTTGGTAGTTGTCCAGGTGGGCGTCGCCAAGCGGCGGCACCGGCCCGGTGATCGGCGGCAGGTCAACCGGCACCACGCCGGTTGCGTAGGCCGCGGCCCAGCCCAGCACATTGCGGGCGTAGGCGATCGAATTGTTGTAGCGCAGGATCGCGGCCATCACTTGGCTCGGATCACGCAGATTCAGTCCGCCGCTGCAAAGATAGCGAGCCGCCGCCAGCGAAGCGTCGTACACGTTTTGCACGTCGGCCTTGCCGTCGCCGTCGCCGTCGCTGGCGTAGCGGGACCAGGTGCCGGGCAGGAACTGCATCGGGCCCATCGCCCTGGCATATGTCACTCGGTCTGCGGCGCGGCTCTGCACGATGACCTCGTTGCCGGGCAGCGTGCCATCGAGTGACGGCCCGTAGATCGGCCGCACCGAAGTGCCTTGCGAATCGGTGGCGCCGCCGTTGGCGTGCAGCGATTCGATGCGACCGATGCCCGCCAAAAGGTTCCAACTCACACCGCAGGTTGGATACGCGGCAGCCATCATCCGCTCGGCGTTGCGGTACGCGGACAACACGATGGCCGGAATGCGAAGCGACCCAGGCGAATTCACCACTGCCGACGGCGGGGGAGCCGACACCGTCGACGCGGCGATGTGGAACGCGGTAGGCGTCTTGGTGACCGCTACCACCGAAGCCCCGGAGCGGTTGCCTGACGACTGAACCGAAGCCAGCGGCGTCACGGCTGCGTCGCGCACCGGTGTCGGCGCCGACGCACCGACGGCGCCGGCGAGGATGAACGGGGTGATGATGGCAACGCCGAAGACAGGCTTGCGTACGGCTCGCCCTGCTCGGCGCTGCGCTGCCTCGAGGGCGGCTCGTCCCCCTATGTGCACTCAACCGTCCTTGGTGTGCGGTGAATGGTGAACCAAGTCACCATAGGTGATTCTCGATTCGAGCGTTGTAGCAATGGCTTAAGCCGGTTAGCTCGGTCTTTTGGTGCGCCGCTCCGAACCGTCGGGCTTGGTCGTCGCCTCCCCGTCCGTCGGCGGTTGCTTCGGCTGCAGTGCAACCAGCAGTTCGCGCAATTCCTCGAGTTCGCGCCTCAGGTAGTCGCGGGTGGCGACCTCACCGACGGCCAGCCGCAGAGCTGCCAGCTCACGGGCCAGATACTCGGTGTCGGCTTTGGTTCGTTCGGCGCGGCGGCGGTCCTCTTCCAGCGCCACCCGGTCGCGGTTTTCCTGCCGGTTCTGGGCCAGCAGGATCAGCGGCGCCGCGTAGGCGGCCTGGGTGGAGAACGCCAGGTTGAGCAGGATGAACGGATACGGATCCCACCGCAGCTTGACCGCGAACAGGTTCAGCGAGATCCAGACGATCACCACGATGGACTGCCACAGCAGGAAGCGGCCGGTGCCGAGGAATCGCGCGATCGATTCGCTGAATCGCCCCACCGCCTCCGCATCGACGTTCAGCGAGAAGCGGCTACGCGACGTGCGGGGGGTGTCCAGCCGCTGGCGCGCCGACAAGTCGCTCATGGGAGCTCCCTTTCGGCGCCGGACAGCTCGGGTTCTTCGCGTTCACGCCAGTCGTCGGGCAGCAGGTGGTCGAGGACGTCGTCGACGGACACCGCGCCCAGCAGGTGGTTCTCCTCGTCGACAACCGGGCCGCAGACCAGGTTGTAGGCAGCGAAATAGCGGGTCACCGCCGCGAGCGGGTCCTGAGGGCTCAGGCTCGGCAGATCTTTGTCGAGGATGCCGCTGACCAGCTCGGCCGGCGGCTCGCGAAGCAGCCGCTGCAGGTGCACGCAACCCAGGTAGTGCCCGGTCGGGGTGGCCGTTGGCGCGCGGGTGACGAAGACCAGTGAAGCGACCGCGGGGGTGAGGTCGGGGTCGCGAACCCTGGCGAGCGCTTCGGCGACGGTGTTGTCGGGTGCGAGCACCACCGGTTCCGACGTCATCAAGCCGCCCGCCGTGTCCGGCGAGTGGCTCAGCAGCCGCCGCACGTCCTCGGAATCCTCGGGATCCATCCGCCTCAGGAACTGCTCGGCGTCTGCCGGCGTCATCGTGCCGAGCAGGTCGGCGGCGTCGTCGGGATCCATCGCTTCGAGCACGTCGGCCGCCCGCTCGGTCTCCAACCGCCGCAGCACCTCGGCCTGCTCGTCCTCGGGCAGCTCCTGCAGCACGTCGGCGAGCCGCTCGTCGTCCAGCGCCCTGACCACCTCGAGGCGCCGCTTCTCCGGCAGTTCGCGAATCGCTTCGGCGACCTCGATCGGCCGCTGGCCCGCGAATAGTTCGAGCAGTTGGCCGACGCCCTGGTCGGGCATCGCCAACCCGGACGGTGTCAGCCCCTGCACCCGATTCCAGTCGGCAATCGCGACATTGGAGCGTCGGCCGAGCCGACGTTGCGGCCGCACGGCGACCCTGGTGACGACCCAATCCCTGGTGCGGGTCTGTTCGATGCCGAGGTCGACCACGACGACGTCGATTCCGGCCAGCTCCGGCAGGTCGGGATCATCGACGCGGACACGGGTTTCGATCACTTCGCCGAGCACCAACACCTCGTTGGGCCGCTGCGAGAAGCGACGAAGCGAGACGTTGCCCGTCGCCAGTGTGACTGCGCTCGGTTCGATGGCGGTGACCCGCAGAATCGGAACGAAAATCCTTCGGCGGGTGAGCAATTCGACGACGAGGCCGAGCACGCGCGGCTGGTGGCGGGCCACACCGATGCTGATCACCACATCGCGGACACGGCCGATGGACTCGCCGTCGGGGCCCAGCACCACCATCCCCGCGAGCCGGGCCGCATAGACCCTGTTCACCGCTGCCATGTCTGTAGAGAGTAGAGAGTAGGGCTGTGGAAAATGCTTATCGGCCCCGTCGAACCTGCCTCTCGGTTCCTGGCAGCAACCCCAAGATGATCGAGAAGGCAAAGAATCTGCCCGCCGATGAGGTGTTCCTCGACCTCGAGGACGCCGTCGCACCCGACGCCAAGGCCGAGGCGCGCACGCAGGTCGCGCTCGCGCTCGCCGAACCGGGATGGGCGGGCCAGCTGCGCGGGGTGCGGGTCAACGACTGGACGACGCCATGGACGTACGCCGACGTGATCGAGGTGGTTTCGACTGTCGCTTCTGCAAAGGACGCGGCGCTCGACATTGTCGTGCTGCCCAAGGTGACTGACGTCTCGCACATCCACGCGCTCGACCTGCTGCTGAGCCAGCTCGAGACCACGCACGGACTCCCGGTGGGCCGCATCGGAATTGAGGCGCAGATCGAAAATGCCAAGGGGCTGACCAACATTGACGCGATCGCGGCGGCGCCGAGGATGCAGGCGCTGATCCTCGGGCCCGCGGATATGGCGGCAAGCCTCAACATGCGGACCCTGGAGGTGGGTGAGCAGCCGGAGGGTTACGACGTCGGCGACGCGCATCACCACGTGTTGATGCGAATCCTGGTCGCCGCCCGCACGCACGGGGTTCTCGCCATCGACGGGCCATATCTGAAAGTGCGTGATGTAGCCGGTTTCCGGCGGGTGGCAGGACGGTCGGCCGCGCTGGGGTACGACGGCAAGTGGGTGTTGCACCCCGATCAGATCGAGGCGGGCAATGAGGTTTTCAGCCCGCGACAGCAGGATTACGACCACGCCGAGCTGATTCTCGAGGCCTACGAGTGGCATACGTCGCGGGCAGGCGGCGCGCGTGGCGCGGTGATGCTCGGCGACGAGATGATCGACGAGGCCAGCCGCAAAATGGCGTTGGTGATCGCGGCGAAGGGCCGGGCCGCGGGCCTGGCGCGCACGACCGAGCCGTTCTCCCCGCCCAGTTAGCTCAGGGCGCCCACTGCCAGCCGCTGGCGTAGATGCTGATCGACAACAGCAGGTAGGCCACCCACCCGGCGACCGCGAGGCCACCGATGATGGTGCCGACCAGCGCGAGCACATAGCCGTCCTGGCCGGTGCGCTTGGTCTCGCGCATGCCGATGATCCCGAGGACCAGACCCGCGATCGACGGCAGGCCGCAGCACACCAGCCCCAGCAGCGACGTGACAAGCGCCGCGATCGCTTTGCCGTTCGTGCCAGGAGGTTTCATGGGCCGGTACGGGTCGTAGCCCGGGTAACCGGTCGCGCCAGGATACGGCGGCGGATAGACCGGAGGCGGCAATCCGGCGTCGGCCGGATAGTCGACAGGCGGCTGCTCGGGCTGGCTCTCGGTCATCGTCAGCTGTTGAACGCCAACACCATGAAGATGAAGCCGACGATCAGTGACACCGCGCCGATGGCAATGCCCGCGATCGCCAAACCGCGTCCCTGTTCTCGAGACTGCTTGATCTGATTCATCGCAACGATGCCGAGGACGATCCCGGCGATCGAACCGAGCCAGCACACGAAGCCGACGAATGATGCGATGAGCGAGGCGATCGCCATCGTGTTCGTCTTCTGCGGGGGTGGTCCGTAAATCGAGTAGTCGGGCGCCGGATAGCCGGTCGGCGGTGGGCCGTAGCCCATAGGCGGCGGCGGATAGCCCGGCGTCGGCGCCCCATAGGGCGGCGCCCCGTACTGAGGTGTCCCGTACTGCGGCGGCGGCGGATACGACGGCACGCCGTAGCCGGGCGCACCGGGGTACGGCGGGGGAGGGTAGCCCGGCTGGGCAGCGCCAGGCGCGGGATAGTCCGTCGGCGCCGAATAGTCGGGCGGCGGAAAGCCGGGGTAGCCCGGCTGTTGGGGATAGCTGGGCGCGTCGTACACCGGCGGAGGGGTGTAGGCCGGAGGCGGGGTGTAGCCGGGCTGCTGGATCTGTTGCGTCGCGTCGGGCTGCGCTATCTGTTGCGTCGCGTCGGACTGCTGGATCTGCTGCGTCGCGTCGGACTGCGCGGAGCCGGCAGGGTTGTCCGCGGACTGCTCGATCGGGGGCGCCTCATAACCCCCGGACGCCGGCTCCGACGCCCCGTCGTTGGAGTCCGATGATGGCGTTTGGCCTGCGTCGTCGCCCGGATTTGTCATGCTGATCAACCTAGCGCACGTGCCGGGCACCTTTGCGGGCGTCGCAGCGTTGGTCCGAGTGAGAGCAGCGACGAAACTCAGGTGCGCACAAAGGAGATGGAAGAGCGATGACCAGCCCGTTTCAGCCAGGACAGACCCCGGGCGTGACGCCGGGCACCGCGACTCCTGGACGCGGTGGTCCGGCCGCGCTGCCCACCCCGCCGAAGGGCTGGCCGATCGGCTCGTACCCGACGTATGCCGAGGCGCAGCGCGCCGTCGACTACCTGTCCGACCAAGAGTTCCCGGTGCAGCAGGTGACCATCGTCGGCGTCGACCTGATGCAGGTGGAACGGGTCACCGGCCGGTTGACCTGGCCCAAGGTGCTGGCAGGCGGGGTCGTCACGGGCGCGTGGCTCGGCCTGTTCATCGGCCTGATCCTCGGCTTTTTCAGCCCCAGTCCGTGGGGCGCGCTGATCACGGGTTTGGTGGCCGGGGTGTTCTTCGGCTTGATCACGTCGGCGATCCCGTATGCGATGGCGCGCGGCACAAGAGATTTCAGCTCGACCATGCAGCTCGTCGCAGGTCGCTACGACGTTCTGTGCGATCCACAGAGCGCCGAAAAGGGCCGGGATCTCCTGGCGCGCTTGACGATCTAGCGCCTCCATCCGCCAGCGTGCGTGTCTGCACGCAGACACGCCGGAATTAGCTGGCAGTTTGCGCACCTCCCCAGCTTGCGCGTGGGCCCGCCGCAATTGCGTAACGGTGCGCGACGCGCGTGCCGAAAGTGTTGCGAATCACGCCTAACTGGCAATACGGTTTGCCCGCGGGAGAGTCCCGTCGAAGCCGCCCCGGCGGCGACATTCAAGACGCAGGCGGGAGTTCAGTGGTGGGCCCACGGCGGCTAGGTGCTGCGGCATTGGCCGCGTTGACGACTGCGTCAGTGGTGTCCGCGTGTGGATCCGGCGGCGGCGGAATTGTCATCGACTATTACACCCCGGCTAACGAGATGGCGACGTTCACCGCGGTCGCCAAGCGGTGTAACGAGGAACTCGGCGGCCGCTTCAAAATCCAACAGGTCAGCTTGCCGAAGGGTGCCGACGATCAGCGCCTGCAGTTGGCTCGGCGCCTCAATGGAAACGACAAGACGCTGGACGTGATGGCGCTCGACGTGGTGTGGACCGCCGAGTTCGCCGAGGCTGGTTGGGCTTTGCCGCTTTCGGAGGATCCGGCGGGAAAGGCCGAGGCCGACGCCAAGAGCAACACGCTGCCAGGTCCGCTGGAAACCGCCACGTGGCGGAACAAGCTGTACGCCGCCCCGATTACGACCAACACCCAATTGCTTTGGTATCGCGCCGATTTGATGGACAAGCCACCAGAGACCTGGGACGGCATGGTCGACGAGGCCACGCGCCTGCATGCCGCGGGCAAGCCCAGCTGGATCGCCGTACAGGCCAAGCAGTACGAGGGTTTGGTCGTGTGGTTCAACACCTTGCTGGAAAGCGCTGGCGGTCAAGTGCTTTCCGATGACGGCAAGACCGTCACGCTGACCGACACCCCTGAGCACCGCGCCGCGACGGTCAAGGCGCTGCAGATCATGAAGGCCGTTGCCACCGCACCGGGTGCCGACCCGTCGATCACCCAGACCGACGAGGGCACCGCGCGACTCGCGCTCGAGCAGGGCAAAGCCGCGCTCGAGGTGAACTGGCCGTTCGTGTTGCCTTCGATGCTCGAGAACGCCGTCAAGGGCGGGGTGAGCTTCCTGCCGTTGGACAAGAAGCCCGATCTGGCGGGCAGCATCAACGACGCGGGCACGTTCTCGCCCACCGACGAGCAGTTCAAATCCGCGTATGACGTGAGCAAGGAAGTCTTCGGGTTCGCGAACTATCCGGGTGTGAAGGCGGGGGAGCCGGCCAAAGTGACGCTCGGCGGGCTGAACCTCGCGGTCGCCAAGACCACCCAGCACCGCGCGGAGGCCTTCGAGGCGATCCGGTGCCTGCGTAACGTCGAAAATCAGCGGTACACGTCCGTCGAGGGTGGCCTTCCTGCCGTGCGGACCTCGCTGTACGACGATCCGACGTTCCAGGCGAAGTACCCGCAGTACGCGATCATCAAAGAGCAGCTGACCAACGCCGCCGTTCGGCCCGCGACGCCCGTTTATCAAGCGGTGTCGACGCGCATTTCGGTCACGCTTGCGCCGATCACCAACATCGATCCCGACCGCACCGCCGACGAGCTCACGGTCCAGGTGCAAAAGGCCATTGACGGTAAGGGGCTGATCCCATGACCGCGGTTGCACCGCCGGCCGCATCGACCACGCCAACCGGTGGCACCGACGACACGAAATCGGAACGGCGCCTGGCGTATCTGTTGATCGCGCCCGCGGTGTTGTTGATGCTTGCGGTCACCGCATACCCGATCGGTTACGCGGTGTGGCTGAGCCTGCAGCGCTACAACCTCGCGACACCGGACGACACGTCGTTCGTCGGCTTGCAGAACTACATCACCGTGCTGTCCGACCGGTATTGGTGGACGGCGTTCGTGGTGACCCTGGCGATCACCGTGGTATCGGTGGCCATCGAGTTCGTGCTCGGCATGGCGCTGGCGCTCGTCATGCATCGCACGATCTTCGGTAAGGGCGTGGTGCGCACCGCGATTCTGATCCCGTACGGGATCGTCACCGTCGCCGCTTCGTACAGCTGGTACTACGCGTGGACGCCGGGCACCGGCTATCTGGCCAACCTGCTGCCAGAAGGCAGCGCGCCGCTGACCGAACAGCTGCCGTCGCTTGCGATCGTGGTGCTGGCCGAGGTGTGGAAGACGACGCCGTTCATGGCGCTGTTGCTGCTCGCCGGATTGGCCCTGGTGCCACAGGATCTGCTGAACGCGGCCCAGGTCGACGGGGCGGGCGCGTGGAAGCGGTTGGTCAAAGTGATTCTGCCGCTGATCAAACCGGCGATTCTGGTGGCGCTGCTGTTCCGCACGCTGGATGCGTTCCGGATCTTCGACAACATCTATGTGCTGACCGGCGGCGCAAACCAGACGGGCTCGGTGTCGATCCTTGGCTACGACAACCTATTCAAGGCGTTCAACCTCGGACTGGGCTCGGCGATCAGCGTGTTGATCTTCCTGTCGGTGGCGATCATCGCGTTCATCTACATCAAGCTCTTCGGCGCTTCGGCGCCCGGGTCCGATGAGGAGAGGCGCTGATGACGCGCGAAAAGGTCGGCGCGGGCCGGGCGACGGGTTGGACCGTCGTCAACATTCTCGTCGTCTTGTACGCGCTGTTTCCGGTGCTGTGGATCCTGAGCCTGTCGTTGAAGCCGACGTCGAGCGTCAAGGACGGCAAGCTGATCCCGTCGCAGATCACCTTCGACAACTACAAGGGGATTTTCGACGGCGACATCTTCACCTCGGCACTGATCAATTCGATCGGCATCGGGTTGATCACCACCGTGATTGCGGTGGTGTTCGGCGGCATGGCGGCCTATGCCGTTGCGCGACTGGCGTTTCCGGGTAAGCGGCTGCTGATCGGCGTTGCGCTGCTGATCGCGATGTTCCCGCAGATCTCACTGGTGACGCCGATTTTCAACATGTGGCGCACCATCGGGCTGTTCAACACCTGGCCGGGCCTGATCATCCCCTACATCACGTTCGCGCTGCCGCTGGCGATCTACACGCTGTCGGCCTTCTTCCGGGAGATCCCTTGGGATTTGGAGAAGGCGGCGAAGATGGACGGCGCCACACCGGCTCAGGCGTTCCGCAGGGTGATCGCCCCGCTGGCCGCGCCGGGCATCGTCACCGCCGCGATTCTGGTGTTCATCTTCGCGTGGAACGACCTGCTGCTGGCGTTGTCGTTGACGGCCACTCAGCGTGCCATCACGGCTCCGGTGGCGATCGCCAACTTCACCGGCAGTTCGCAATTCGAGGAACCGACGGGCTCCATCGCAGCGGGCGCGATGGTCATCACCATCCCGATCATTGTCTTTGTTCTAATCTTCCAACGACGGATCGTCGCCGGCCTGACGTCCGGTGCGGTGAAGGGATAGTTGCATGGCCGAAATCGTGTTGGACAGGGTGACCAAGAGTTACCCGAACGGCGCTACGGCCGTGAAGGATCTGTCGCTGACGATCGCCGACGGCGAGTTCATCATTCTGGTCGGACCGTCGGGCTGCGGAAAGTCAACGACGCTGAACATGATCGCCGGCCTCGAGGAGATCTCGTCCGGCGAGTTGCGTATCGGCGGAGAGCGGGTGAACGAGAAGGCGCCCAAGGACCGCGACATCGCAATGGTGTTCCAGTCCTACGCGCTGTACCCGCACATGACCGTCCGGCAGAACATTGCGTTTCCGCTGACGTTGGCCAAGGTGAAGAAGGACGAGATCGCGCAGAAGGTCGAGGACACCGCGAAAATCCTTGGCCTGACCGAGCTTTTGGATCGCAAACCGGGACAGCTCTCGGGTGGTCAGCGGCAGCGCGTAGCCATGGGCCGTGCGATCGTGCGTGATCCCAAGGCCTTCCTGATGGACGAGCCGCTGTCCAACCTCGACGCCAAGTTGCGCGTCCAGATGCGATCGGAGATCGCGCGGCTGCAGACCCGGTTGCGCACCACGACCGTCTACGTCACCCACGATCAGACCGAGGCGATGACGCTGGGCGACCGGGTGGTGGTGCTGCTGGGCGGCGTGGCCCAGCAGATCGGCACACCCGACGAGCTGTACAGCAGGCCGGCCAACCTATTCGTCGCCGGGTTCATCGGGTCTCCCGCGATGAACTTCTTCCCCGCCACGCTGACCGACGTCGGCGTGCGCCTGCCGATGGGCGAGATCACGTTGACCCAAGAGGTCCACGACATGCTCGACAAGCACCCGAAACCCAACAACGTGATCGTCGGGATCCGGCCCGAACACCTCGAGGACGCCAGCCTGATCGACACCTATCAGCGCATCAGGGCGCTGGTCTTCGAGGTGAAGGTCGACGTGGTGGAATCGCTCGGCGCCGAGAAGTACGTGCACTTCAACTTGGAGGGGGCGAGCGCGCAGTCGGCCCAGCTGGCCGCGGCAGCCGAATCCGAAGGCGGTGAAAACGAGTTCGTCGCACGGGTTTCCACCGAGTCGAAGGTGACGCCTGGCCAGACCATGGAGCTGGCGTTCGACACCACCAAGATCGCGATCTTCGACGCCGACTCCGGAGTGAATCTGACTATCGAGCCCGCCGGTTCGCAGGCCCAGCCTGAAGCGCCGACCTCCGAGCCGCTCAGCGACCCGCCGCCGCCTGCCGAGTGATCGACGTCCTGGCGAAGGTCCGCTCGCATCTTGGCGAGCACTTCACCCGGGCCGGGATCATCGCCGAACCCGACGAAGCCAGCGTGACGTTTCTCGGCACTGAGCGCATTGACCTGTTGCGGTTCGGTCCCGACAGCGATGGCGTCAGTCACTATGTTTCGCTTGGATGTTCGCGCAACCCGATGTTCGACCCGACGGAGATGGTGACAGACGCGCTGCACGGTCCGCGGGCCGAGGTCGTTGTCGCATTGCGGGGCCCGTCACCCGCGGGCCTTACGCGCTCGGTGGCCATCGTGGCTGCCGCGCCCGCCGTCGAAGGCCTGGTTCTCGAGCCCGACGCGCTGATCGACCTCGAGACCCCGCTGTGGGAGTCGGCGCCTTTCACAGCATTCCTGTTGGACCGCAGCGACATTGACGACGTCCCGCTGACCGATCCGCTGCCGCCGGTCAAGCTGCTGTCTGCCACACCGATCACGGCCACCGAGGCCGCCTGGGTGCGGCTCAAGGGCGCCGACGCGATGCGAGAGGCGTGGGTGCAGGACGGCGTCGACGTGCTGGACCCGTCGCGCCCTGCGGCACAGCCGAATTAGAGCCAGTGGTTGCGGCGGAAGGTCCGGTACAGCAGTGAGCAGACGACCACCATGGTGAGAAGCACGGTCGGATAGCCCCAGACCCAGTGCAATTCGGGCATGTGGTCGAAGTTCATCCCGTAGATGCCTGCCAGCGCTGTCGGAATCGCCGCGATGGCCACCCACGCCGAGATCTTGCGCATGTCGACGTTCTGCTGCATCGCGACCTTGCCAAGCGCGGCCTGCACCAGCGAACTCAACATGTCGTCGTAGCTGGCGATCCGGTCGGAGGCCTGGATGTTGTGGTCGAGGACGTCGCGCAGGTAGCGGCGGACCTCGATCGAGATCAGGTCGTTGTGGTCGGTGCCCATCCGTTGCAGGGCGAGCGTCAACGGCGAGACGGCCCTGCGCAATTCGACCACCTCGCGCTTGAGCAGATAGATGCACTCGATGTTGGTCTGCTTTCCCGGCGAGAAGATGTCCTCTTCCATCGCATCGATGTCGGTTTCGATCGAATCGGTGATGTCGAGGTATTTGTCGACGACGTGATCGGCGATCGCGTGCATGATCGCGTACGGCCCCAGCTTGAGGATCGCGGGTGAGGCGTCGAGCCGCCTTCGCACATCGGCCAGCCCACCGTGGTCGCCGTGGCGGACGGTGACCACGAAGTCGGGTCCGACGAAGATCATGATCTCGCCGGTCTCGACGATCTCGCGGGCGTTGATCATCGATTCGTGCTCGACGTACTTCACGGTCTTGAGCACCAGGAACAGGGTTTTGTCGTAGCGCTCCAACTTGGGCCGCTGGTGGGCGTGCACCGCGTCCTCGACGGCCAGCTCGTGCAGGCAGAACACGTCGGCGACGGCCTGCATCTGGTGTTCGTCGGGCTCGTGCAGGCCGATCCAGACGAATGCGTCCTTGCCTTCGCGTTCGAGCTCATGGACTTTGTTCAGCGCGGCGGCGTGGGTGTACTTGCCGGGCGCGCGCTGACCGTCGACATAGATGCCGCAGTCGACCATGGCCCGCGCCACCGGCACGTGAATCGACTTCACATCCGGGTGGGTGTGCTTCGGTCGTGCCACCGGCCGTAGAGAGGGCGGTAGTCCGCGGAACGACGGCATCTCAATCTCCCCTCGTCGCGCAGGTCTGACCAGCGGATCAATGCTACGCGTCGCGATACACCCAGACACCAGCTGCGCAAGCCCGTGCGCTAGTTTCGTCCCGGACAGACCCTCGCCCGCGGTGCGGGCAATCGGACTTCGCCTAAGGAGCATCTGACGTGAGCACAACTCCCCTCAAGGTCGCCGTCACCGGTGCCGCAGGCCAGATCGGCTACAGCCTGTTGTTCCGCCTGGCCAGCGGATCGCTGCTCGGCCCCGACCGGCCGATCGAACTGCGGCTGCTGGAGATCGAGCCGGCGCTCAAGGCGCTCGAGGGTGTCGTGATGGAACTCGACGACTGCGCGTTCCCGCTGCTCGCGGGTGTGGAGATCGGCTCGGACGCCAACAAGATCTTCGACGGCACGAACCTGGCCCTGCTGGTCGGCGCCCGGCCCCGTGGCCCGGGCATGGAGCGCGGTGACCTGCTGGAGGCCAACGGCGCGATCTTCACTGCCCAGGGCAAGGCGGTCAACGAGGTCGCTGCTGACGACATCCGGATCGGTGTCACCGGCAACCCGGCCAACACCAACGCGCTGATCGCGATGAGCAACGCGCCCGACATCCCCAAGGAGCGGTTCTCCGCGCTGACTCGCCTCGACCACAACCGGGCGATCTCGCAGCTGGCCAAGAAGACCGGGGCGGCCGTCACCGACATCAAGAAGGTGACGATCTGGGGCAACCACTCGGCCACCCAGTACCCCGACATCTTCCACGCGGAGGTCAACGGCAAGAACGCCGCCGAGGTCGTCAACGACCAGGCCTGGATCGAGAACGACTTCATTCCGACCGTCGCCAAGCGCGGCGCGGCGATCATCGACGCCCGCGGCGCCTCCTCTGCCGCATCGGCTGCGTCGGCAACCACCGACGCCGCCCGTGACTGGCTGCTGGGCAGCGCCGAGGGCGACTGGGTGTCGATGGCGGTGCTCTCCGACGGCAGCTACGGCGTGCCCGAGGGACTGATCTCGTCGTTCCCGGTCACGACGAAGGACGGCAACTGGTCGATCGTCCAGGGCCTGGAGATCGACGAATTCTCCCGTGCCCGCATCGACAAGTCGACCGCGGAACTCGACGACGAACGCAAGGCGGTCACCGAGCTCGGGCTGATTTGAGCCGAATATTCGCAAAATTCACAACCCCGTCGGCGGCCTCGTTAATTCGGCCAAGTAGCCTGACGCGGTGACTGAAACGGTGCCGCACGAAGTCCAAACCCCGCAGGTTGTCGTCACCGATGAGGAGATCTTCGAGGCTCACGTAGGCGGCAAGCTGTCGGCCGAGCTGAAGTCGCCGCTGGACACGCAGCGCGCCCTGTCGATCGCCTACACGCCCGGTGTGGCGCAGGTCAGCCGGGCGATCGCCGCCGACCGCACGCTGGCCGCCCGCTACACGTGGGCCAACAGGCTGGTGGCCGTGGTCAGCGACGGCACCGCGGTGCTCGGCCTCGGCGACATCGGGCCCGCGGCCGCGCTGCCGGTGATGGAAGGCAAGTGCGCGCTGTTCAAGGCGTTCGGCGAACTGGACTCGATCCCGATCGTGTTGGATACCAAGGATCCCGACGAGATCGTTGAGACCCTGGTGCGGCTGCGGCCGACGTTCGGGGCGGTCAATCTCGAGGACATCTCGGCGCCACGCTGCTTCGAGATCGAGCGTCGCCTGATCGAGGCGCTCGACTGCCCGGTGATGCACGACGACCAGCACGGCACCGCGATCGTCGTGCTCGCGGCGCTGATGGGCGCCACGAAGGTGCTGGACCGGGATATGGCTTCGCTTCGCGTGGTGATCTCCGGCGTCGGCGCCGCGGGTGTCGCATGCGCGAATATCCTTCTGGCAGCAGGTGTTTCGGATATCACCGTGGTCGACACCCGCGGCATCCTGCATTCCGGCCGTGACGGCTTGACTCCGGTGAAGGCCGAGTTGGCGGGGCGCACCAACCCCGACGGCCTGACCGGCGGCATGGCCGACGCGCTCAAGGGTGCCGACATGTTCCTCGGTGTCTCCGGCGGTGTGGTGCCAGAGGAGTTGGTCGCGACAATGGCCCCCGATGGCATCGTGATGGCGCTGTCGAATCCCGACCCGGAGATCCATCCCGATGTGGCCGCGAAGTACGCCTCGGTGGTGGCGACCGGGCGCAGTGACTTCCCGAACCAGATCAACAATGTGCTGGCGTTCCCTGGCATCTTCCGCGGTGCGTCGGATGCAGGCGCCCGGCGGATCACCGAGCGGATGAAAGTGGCTGCCGCAGAAGCGATCTTCGCGGTCGCCTGCGACGACCTCGCCGCGGACCGAATCGTGCCAAGCCCGCTCGATCCTCGGGTCGCTCCGGAGGTCGCAGCGGCGGTGGCCGCGGCCGCTGAGCTCTGACGGGCCCTATGCGCCGGTTCGCGGTCGCGCTCCTCGCGCTGATCCTCGTCGGATGTGGGGCGCCTGCCGGGCCGCCGTCGATCACAGTGGGCGCCAGGTCCGAGCCGGAATCGCAGTTGGTGGCGCACTTGTATGCCGCCGCGCTGCGGTTCTATGGCAGCCCGGCACATGTGAAATCGGTGCCGGATCCGGTGGGGGAGTTGGATTCCGGCGACGTTCGGGTGACACCGGGCTTCACCGGCCAACTGCTGGCCAGATTCGACCCCGACGCCACCGCGCGAGCAGACGCGCAGGTGTACCGCGCGCTGCTGTCTGCGTTGCCGGAAGGTGTTGCGGCGGGCGACTATACAACCTCCGCTGAGGACAAGCCCGCAGTAGCGGTTACCGAGCAGACGGCAGGCGCGTGGGGTGGACGCGACGTCACCGCGGCGGTCCGCAATTGCGCCAAGATCGTCGCCGGTGCCTTGCCTGGCATGGCCACACCGGCGAAGGTCGGCCCGTGCTCGTTGCCGCGGCCACGCGAATTCAAGGACAGCACAACCCTTTTCGCCGTACTGAAAGCCGGGCAGATCAACGCGGCGTGGACGACGACCGCCACGCCGAACATCCCGGCCGAGTTGGTCGTGCTGTCCGACAAGACCGCACTGATCCGCGCCGAGAACCTTGTCCCGCTGTACCGCCGCAACGAGTTGAACGAGCAGCAGGTGCTTGCGCTCAACGAGGTGGCAGGCGTGCTCGACAGCGGCTCACTTGTCGACATGCGCAGGCAGGTCGCCGAGGGTAAGGAACCCGGGCAGGTGGCCGACGCATGGCTCGACGCGCACCCACTCGGCCGCTGACTACGCCGAGCGTGCGTGTCTGCACGTCGACACGCCGCAATCTGCGTACATTCCAAGCACTCTCGCGGCCGTAGAGCGCGACGATCGCGCTACTTGTCGGCGCCCTTACCGACGTGCGAAATCGCTCTGTTGGCCCGCGAATTGTTGGTGATGACGTCCGGCGGCGGGGTGGTCTGCTGCGGCGTGCCCGCGTTGGCCGCGGTTACCTTGGCGCACGCGACGTCGTACTGCGACGGCGCCCCAGCATTTTCATATGCCTGATTGCCTTTGCCGCCATTGGTGCTGTTGACGCCGGGTTCGTTGAACACCGAACCGGGCGACGTCGCCGCATTACCCGGAGTGCTGGTGGCTCCCGGTGCGCCGCATTCGGCGTTGGGGGGACCGGCGTGTGCAGGTGCCGCGCCCATGACAGCGGCGGCGACCATGCAGCTTGCGCATATCAGTTTGTGCTTCATGTCTGCGTTCCTCTCGGGTTGTCAGATCCGGGTGCGTGCTGGCACGCCCCGTGGTTGACCCCCTCACATCACTCACGATCGCGAGGAACGTGTGGTTCAGTGCGCTTCGGGCACCATCCGCGACATCACCGTCGAGAACAGCCGCTGATAACCCGAGCCGGTGACCCGGACGATCAGGTCGAGCGCCGTCGCATCGGGGCCGACGAGCACGCGGGCTTTGTTCTTACGTACGCCCTCGAGGATGATCCGCGCTGCCTTCTCGGGAGTGGTGTTGGCGAGCTTCTTGTCGAAGGTGTTGGTCAGCTTTTCCTTGTCGACGCCGTCGACGGCGGTCATGTTGCGCACGATGTTGGTCTTGATGCCGCCGGGGTGCACGGTCGTCACCTTCACCGGATGCCCGGCCAACGCCATCTCCTGGCGCAGTGCCTCGGTGAAGCCGCGGACGGCGAACTTCGCCGCGTTGTAGGCGGCCTGTCCGGGCACCGCGAACAGCCCGAAGATGCTGGAGACGTTGATGACGTGGCCGTCGCCGGACTCGATCAGGTGCGGCAGGAATACCTTGGTGCCGTTGACGACGCCCCAGAAGTCGACGTCCATCACCTTCTCGATGTCCTTGAATTCGGTGACCTCGATGTCGCCTGCGAACGCGATGCCCGCGTTGTTGTAGATCTGGTTGACCTTGCCGAAGTGCTCCTTGACCGCGTCGGCGTACAACTCGAATGCCCCGCGCTCGGTGACGTCGAGCCGGTCGGCCTTCACCGCCGCGCCGATGGCCTTCAGTCGCTCTTCGGTCTGTGCCAGACCTTCGGTGTTGACGTCGCTGATCGCCAGGCTGGCGCCTGAACGGGCCAGCTCGACGGCCAGCGCCTGCCCGATACCCGACCCGGCGCCGGTCACCACCGCGACCTTTCCGGCAAAGCCCTGCATAACCAACTCCCTCGCGTGAGACGACTCGGGTAGAGGCTAGTCGGTACCGGCGGTCCCGCTTACAGCGGCCCTATGCCGGTTTCGTCGCCGTGATGACGTGCGTGCCCATGCCCGGGCCCCACCACATCCGCCAGCCCAGATTGCGACGACGAACGTCGGTCCAGCCGAGTGCGCGCAGTTGGCTGGCGTAGTGGTTGGTGTAGAAGATGTCGACAAGCGCCAGCTTGCCGCAGGGACGCAACACCCGCGCCGCTTCACTGATGGCCTTCGCGCGCGCGTCTGCGTCCGGAATGTTGTGCACCACAAGGCTGCTGACGATGACGTCGAAGCTGTCGTCGTCGAACGGCAGGTCGGTGATGTCGGCGGTCCGCACCTCGACACGATCCGCGACGCCCTCGATCTCGGCGTTGCGCAGCGTGTTCTGCTCGGCGTTGTGCGTCTGGTCGGCGCGCCAGATGTCGACGCCGATTGCCCGGCCGTTCGGTAGCAGCTTGGCCGCGGCGAGCAGCACCGCGCCACGTCCGCAGCCCATGTCGAGGAGGGTTTCGTCGCCGCGCAGGCGCAGGTCCTTCAGGATGTCGGCCCACGCCTCGAACTTGCCGACGCGGGTGGTGCGGATGAACAGCGCCGCGGTCGCGATGATGGACGCACCCGTGCCACCGGTCACCGCCGCCGCGAGCGGTTTACCCCGCCGCAGACATCTGGCAGCCGACGCGAGCAGGGCGGCGCTGGTCGCCGCGGTGATGCCGGCGACTGCGGGTGCCGGTATGGCGCGGTAGTCCCCGTCGTACCCGTAGTCGGCCTCGTGCTGGCGAACGTCTACAGCAGTCATTCGTCCAAGGTAGATCGCCGCTACCGGCTATGGGGCGCTACGTCTTTCGCTGTCAACGGGCTGTGAATGACCGACGGCCGGAAGCAGTCCTTGGGGACTGACTTCCGGCCGTCGGCGAGGGTTTGTCTCAGTTTCCGGGATCGGCCTCGCCGGCGGTTTGCACGACCGGCGCCACCGGTGCAGAGCCGCCGAGCTTGCCGGCCACGAAGTCGGCCGCCTGATCGGCCATGCCGTTTGACTTGTACGAGCTGTGCGCGGAGCGATCCAGGCCACCGGGAAAGCAGACCGGGTCGCCAGTGGCGCACAGCTGAATCGTCTTGCCGGCGTACAGGTCACCGATGGTTATCGGCGGTGCGTTGCGATCGGCCAGGCCAAGGAACCAGGGGTCCGGAGTGCCGAACAGAACCACCGCCGAGACGTGGGAGGCGACGGATGCAGGCATTGGTCCGGAGATGCCTGCCGGCAGTGTGTATCCAGCGGGCACAACACTGGATGTGGTGTAACCGGCGACAGCGGCGCCCTGCGAGTAACCGCCGAGCACGATCTTTGTCGATGGGCATTGTGCGGCGATCGACTGAATCTTGTTGACAGAGTCGGCAATTCCGGTGACGGCCTGCCCGAAATCCAGCGAAGCCGGATAGTCGACCCCGTACACCTCGACCGTCTTACCCGGCAACCGGGCTTGCAACGCGTCGACGAATGCTTGCCCGGTGGCACCGACGCCGGGCGCCTCGAAAGTGCCGCGGGCGAACACGACCTCGACGGCGGCGCACGCGTCGTCAGCGGCGTTGGCCGTTGTGGCGGGGCCTGCGAACAGCCCGGCGACGACAGCAACCAGCGTGAGTGCCGCGAAAGTGGCCGTTTGCGTCATCTTGGCGGAGCGAGCCAGTAGCGGTGTCGTCATGAGCGGTCCCGTCCTTCGGTCGGTCTGCCATCGCTTCTATGCAGAGGTGGCAACTGCCTGCTACAAGCGGGATCCGCTACCTGCGATTCCAGAAATGTCAAGTGATCTATCTCACGGGCGAAAAGCTCGTCGGCGGGGATGGTCGACGGTCCCCGCAGCGTTTGCTCGCCGACTAGGCGCTCAAAAATGCGTTCAGGGTCGTGAACCGCCGAGGTTCACGACCCTGAACGCAAAAACGACCGGCTACTCGGCGAACGCCTCGTCGATGATCTCCTGCTGCTCGACGGCGTGCACCTTCGACGAGCCCGACGACGGCGCCGACATCGCGCGACGCGAAATCCGCTTGATGCCAGACAGCCTGTCCGAGCACACCTCAGGAAGCGTGAGCCCGAATGTCGGCCACGCACCCTGGTTCGCAGGCTCCTCCTGCACCCAGAAGTACTGCTCGATGTTCGGATACCGGTCCAGCGTCTCGGACAGCCGCCGCCGGGGCAACGGAGCAAGCTGCTCGATACGGACGATCGCGACGTCGTCGCGGTTGTCCTTGTTCTTCCGCGCGACCAGCTCGTAGTAGATCTTGCCGCTGGTCAGCAGCATCCGCTTGACCTTGTTGCGGTCTCCGATGCCCTCGTCGTAGGTGGGCTCCTCGATGACCGACCGGAACTTGCCCTCGGTGAAGTCCTTGAGATCGCTGACCGCAGCCTTGTTGCGCAGCATGGACTTTGGCGTTGCCACGATCAGCGGCCGGTGAATTCCGTCCAGGCCGTGGCGGCGCAGCAGATGGAAGTAGTTCGCGGGTGTCGACGGCATCGCGATCGTCATCGAGCCCTCTGCCCACAGCAGCAGGAACCGCTCGATGCGCGCCGAGGTGTGGTCAGGTCCCTGGCCCTCGTGGCCGTGCGGCAGCAGCAGCACCACGTCGGACAGCTGGCCCCATTTGGCCTCGCCGGACGAAATGAACTCGTCGATGATCGACTGCGCGCCGTTGACGAAGTCGCCGAACTGCGCCTCCCACAACACAAGTGCGTCGGGATTGCCGACCGAGTAGCCGTACTCGAAGCCGACCGCTGCGAACTCCGACAGCGCCGAGTCGTAGACCATGAACTTGCCGCCGGTCGGCGTGCCGTCGGTGTTGGTCGTCAGCAACTGCAGCGGGGTGAACTCCCGACCGGTTTTGCGGTCGATGATCACCGAATGCCGTTGCGTGAACGTGCCACGACGGGTGTCCTGGCCGGACAGCCGAATCGTCTTGCCCTCGGCCAGGAATGAGCCGAGCGCAAGAAGTTCGGCGAACGCCCAGTCGACCTTGCCCTCGTACGCCATCTCTCTGCGCTTCTCCAGCACGGGCATGACGCGGGGGTGGACGTTGAAATCGTCGGGGAACGCCAAGTGCGCGTCACCGATGCGGGCGAGCAGAGACTTGTCCACCGCGGTGGTCATGCCTGCGGGCACCATCTGATCGGACTCCACCGACGAACTCGGCGCGATCGGATGCTTCTCGAGGTCGCGCACCTCGTTGAACACCCGCTCAAGCTGGCCCTGGTAGTCGCGCAGGGCGTCCTCGGCCTCTTTCATCGAGATGTCGCCACGGCCGATCAGCGCTTCGGTGTAGGTCTTGCGCGAGCCACGCTTGGTGTCGATGACGTCGTACATGTACGGCTGTGTCATCGACGGGTCGTCGCCCTCGTTGTGCCCGCGGCGGCGGTAGCACAGCATGTCGATGACGACGTCCTTCTTGAACTTCTGGCGGAAGTCCACGGCAAGCCGCGCCACCCACACACACGCCTCGGGGTCGTCGCCGTTGACGTGGAAGATCGGCGCGCCGATCATCTTCGCGACGTCGGTGCAGTACTCCGAGGACCGCGAGTCGTTCGGCGATGTGGTGAAGCCGATCTGGTTGTTGACGATGATGTGGATCGTGCCGCCGGTGCGGTAACCGCGCAGCAGCGCCAGGTTCAGCGTCTCGGCCACCACGCCCTGGCCCGCGAATGCAGCGTCGCCGTGCAGCATCATCGGCACGACGGAGAAGCCGTCCGGCGCGTCGCCCTTGTCCAGCAGGTCCTGCTTCGCGCGAACCAGGCCCTCCAGCACAGGGTCGACGGCCTCCAGATGCGACGGGTTGGCGACCAGCGACACCTGAATGTCGTTGTCGCCGAACATCTGAATGTAATTGCCGGTCGCGCCAAGGTGGTACTTCACGTCGCCGGAACCGTGCGCCTGCGACGGGTTGAGGTTGCCCTCGAACTCGGAGAAGATCTGCGAGTAGGGCTTGCCGACGATGTTGGCCAGCACATTGAGCCTGCCGCGGTGTGGCATACCGATGACGACCTCGTCGAGCGCATGCTCGGCCGCCTGGTCGATGGCCGCATCCATCATCGGGATGACGGTCTCCGCACCTTCGAGCGAGAATCGTTTCTGCCCAACGTATTTGGTCTGCAGGAACGTCTCGAACGCCTCTGCTGCGTTCAGCTTCGACAGTATGTACTTCTGCTGCGCGACGGTCGGCTTGTCGTGCTTGACCTCGATCCGCTCCTGCAGCCACTTCTGCTGCTCGGGCTCGAGAATGTGGGTGTACTCGACGCCGACGTGCCGGCAGTACGCGTCGCGCAACAGCCCGAGCACGTCACGCAGCTTCTTGTATTCCTTGCCTGCGAATCCGTCGACCTTGAACTCGCGGTCCAGATCCCACAGCGTCAGGCCGTGCGTGGCCACGTCGAGATCCGGGTGGCTGCGGAACCGGCTCTTGTCCAGGCGCAGCGGGTCGATGTCGGCCATCAGGTGGCCGCGGTTGCGGTAGGCCGCGATCAACTCGATGACACGGGCGTTCTTGTCGACGATCGAGTCCGGGTTGTCCGTGCGCCAGCGCACCGGCTCATACGGGATGCCGAGCTCACGGAAGATATCGTCGAAAAAGTCGTCGGACAGCAGTAATTCGTGAATGGTCCGCAGGAAGTCGCCCGACTCCGCGCCCTGAATGATCCGGTGGTCGTAGGTCGACGTGAACGTGACCAGCTTGCCGACGCCGAGTTCGGCGATGCGTTCCTCGCTGGCGCCCTGGAACTCCGCCGGGTACTCCATCGCGCCGACGCCGATGATCGCGCCCTGGCCGCGCATCAGCCGCGGCACCGAGTGCACGGTGCCGATGGTGCCCGGGTTGGTCAGCGAGATCGTGACGCCGGAAAAGTCCTCGGCGGTCAGCTTGCCGTCGCGGGCACGCCGGACGATGTCCTCATAGCCTGCGATGAACTGGCCGAATTGCATTGTCTCGCAACCCTTTATGGCCGCGACGACGAGTTGCCGAGCACCGTCTTTGCCCTGCAGGTCGATCGCGAGGCCGAGGTTGACGTGTTCGGGGGTGACTGAATTCGGCTTGCCGTCCACCTCGGCGAAGTGGCGGTTCATGTTCGGGAACTTCTTGACCGCCTGCACCAAGGCATAGCCGATCAGGTGCGTGAACGAGATCTTGCCGCCGCGGGTTCGCTTGAGGTGGTTGTTGATGACGATCCGGTTGTCGATCAGCAGCTTGGCCGGGATGGCCCGCACGCTCGTCGCGGTCGGCACCTCGAGCGATGCGGACATGTTCTTCACGACCGCGGCCGCGGCACCGCGCAGCACCTGCGATTCGGAGCCCTCGGCAGGCGTGATGGGCGGGGCTGCCGGTTTGGCCGCAGGCTTCGGCGGTTCCGGCGCCTTCGGGGGCGCAGCGGCGACGCCGTTGCCCGCGTCGGCCTTCGGGGCAGGCGCGGGGGCGGGCGCCGGTTCCGGCGGTGCGACGGGCGCTTGCGCGGGTTGCCCGTTGCCGATGGTGGGATGCGTCTCCGTGGTTGGTTCTGGCGAGTAGTCGACTAGGAATTCATGCCAACTCGGGTCTACCGACGAGGGATCCTCGCGAAATTTGCGATACATCTCCTCGACCAACCACTCGTTCTGTCCGAATGGTGATGGTGAGTTCACGGCAGCTACTCGCCTCGATTCCTTCGCCTCAGGCAAGCGGTTCAACGCTCGCCACCCATATTCCTGCGGACCACGAGGGTTACCCGTGATTCCACCGCCTAAAGGCTAACGCTTGTGCCGTCGGCCAAACCACGCGAACGGCAGTTATCGTCATCGCTCGCTTGGGCCGGGCAGCACGTGCAGCGATGAGGGCCACCGCGCCGGCGGGTTGCCGAACGCCCTGCGTGCGTTGGCGACGATCTTCTTGCCCATCAGTCGGTTTCCGACGCCGCCGACGACCGCGCCAATGCCTACCGGCAGCAACTTGCCGAATGCGATCGCGCCGCGCTTGAGTGTGTAGCGCTTCACGAAATAGCGCAGTAGCCGCGAATTCAGTTGGGACACCGCCGGCAGTGGCAATGTCGCCGCGCCGTCGGCCACCCAGGCGCCGCTCGTGCGGCCGGGACCGAGTAGCTCGGCGACCGCATGCTTGCTCTCTTCGCCGACTAGCACCGCCAGCACCAGTGCACGCCTGCGTTCGCGGTGGTCGGCGGGGATGCCATACACCTCGGCCAGCGCCAGCGCGTAGACCGCGGTGGCCTCCAAGAACACCACGGTCTCACCGGCCACGGCCGACAGCGCGGCCAGCGTGCCGATGCCGGGAAATGCCGCCGCGGAGCCCACCGCCGCCCCGCTGGCCATCACGGCCGCGAGGTAGTGCTTCTCCAGCTTCTTGACGATGTCGGCGGGCAGCGCATCCGGACTGCCCTGGCGCATCCGGTCCACATAGGCCTTGATCGCAGGGCCCTGAACGCGGCTCCCGCGCTCGATGATCTGCGACAACACCTTGGCGGCGGCGCCGGGATTCTCATCCGTTGTAGCCGGCAGCTGACTCTTCGCGTTCGACCGAGCACTCATGTGGCTCCCCTTTGTCGACCCGGTTCGACCTGTCCGAACCTTCAGGCTAACGCTTGCTCAACGAACGGTAACGGCGCCGAGTGCCGCAAGGCGGCCAGGCATTGTCAGACGCCAGGAAGCGGAGAACCCCCGCCGCCGCGACGTGCGCGGGGCGGGGGCTCTTCGGGTATTTACACGCGCGGGCCCGCGGTGCCGCCAGGTGTCGTGCCGGTGCCGACGCGACGGTCGACGTCGTTGCGGCGCTTCAGCCCAAGCAGGCCGAGGAGGCCCAACAGCCCTGCAAGACCCCACAGCCCGGTGTTGTCGCTGTCGTCGCTGTTCATGTCGTCGGCCGCAAGCGTCGTCACAGTGACGGCGGGCGCGGTCGGCAGCGCAGGCGCCGGTGTGGCGTTCGCCACTCCTGCGCCGGCGACGGACACCGCACCGGCAGCGATGAGCGCAGCAAGAAGATTTCGCATGGTTGAACTCCTTGATGATTGGGAGCGAATGCTCCAGAGACGCGAGCCAGGTGCTGTAGCTCGCACAACGGCGGCAATGAGAGGGTCCCCCCTGCCGCGAGCACAGATACCCCGGCGGGATTCAGCCAAACCACATTGCTTTGCTCGCGCTTCGAAACCGCTCCCCGGGGGCCCCTGGGAACAATTTACTGAGAAGCGGCGCTAACCATTCCCATGGCAGCATCAATCGACATGGACGTGGCCCCGGTCGAAACGACGCCAAGCCGCGCCAAGATGATCACAGTCCTTGGCGCCCTCGTCGCGCTGGGTCCGCTGACCATCGACATGTACCTGCCTGCGCTGCCCAAGATCGCTGACGACCTTTCGGTGTCTTCATCGGTCGCCCAACTCACGCTCACCGGCACGCTCGCCGGACTGGCGCTGGGCCAGCTGATCGTCGGCCCGCTGTCCGACTCGCTGGGCCGCCGCAGGCCGATGATGGCCGGCATCGTGCTGCACATGCTGGCGTCGGTGGTGTGCCTGTTCGCGCCCAACATCGCCGTGCTCGGGCTGGCACGCGGGCTGCAGGGCATGGGTGCCGCGGCCGCGATGGTCGTCGCGATCGCCGTGGTCGGTGACCTGTACGCGGAATCCGTCGCCGCCACTGTGATGTCGCGGCTGATGCTCGTGCTGGGCGTCGCGCCGGTGATCGCCCCCTCCCTGGGCGCGGCGGTGCTGTTGACGGCCTCATGGCACTGGGTGTTCGCCGCGCTGGTCGTGTTGGCGGGTGGTCTGCTGCTGCTCGCGGCGCTCGCACTGCCGGAAACTCTGCCCGCCTCACATCGTCGGCCTCTGAAGGTGCGCAGCATCGGCGCCACCTACGTCGAACTGCTGCGCGACGCCCGTTTCGTCATCCTCGTGCTCGTGGCCGCGCTTGCCATGTCGGGGCTGTTCGCGTACATCGCGGGCGCGTCGTTCGTGCTGCAGGGCCACTACGGCCTCGGCCAGCAGGCCTTCGCGCTGGTGTTCGGCGCCGGAGCGGTCGCGCTGATCGGCGCCACGCAGTTCAACGTGGTGCTGCTGCGGCGGTTCGCCCCGCAGACGATCGTGCTGTGGGCGTTGTCGGCGGCCGTCACGGCCGGGGTTGTCTTCGTCGGCGTGTCCTCCGCGCACATCGGCGGTCTGCCGGGCTTCGTGGTGCCGGTCTGGTTCATCCTCGCCGCGATGGGTCTGGTCATTCCGAACGCGCCGGCCGTCGCGTTGTCCCGGCATCCCGACGCGGCAGGCACGGCGGCGGCATTGCTCGGTGCCGCGCAGTTCGGGCTCGGTGCCGCGGTGGCACCGCTGGTCGGCGTGCTTGGCAACAACGAGATCGCGTTAGCCTTGGTGATGACGGCCGGCATGGTGATCGCATTGCTGGCCCTCTTGGCGGTCGGCGTGCCGGCCACCGAAACCAAGGACGACGTCACCGGCGACGCCGTCGCCGAACCAGCCTGACGTTCGTCGCTGGCCGACCCCGGACTTGTCCGGGGGATATCCAGGTCCGTACCGTCGGCTGAATCGTTGCTTTTGTGGTCGACCCGAGATGTTCCAAACGTTAAGTAACCGGCAGGATCGCCGCGCTCGAGGGGGAGTGCGGCTACGAGTCGACGCCGGAAATCCCTGGAACGCCCTGTGGGCCATGCTGGTCGGCTTCTTCATGATCCTGGTCGACGCGACCATCGTCGCGGTCGCCAACCCGTCGATCATGGACAAGCTCGGCGCCAGCTACGACTCCGTCATCTGGGTGACAAGCGCCTACCTGCTGGCCTACGCAGTGCCGCTGCTGGTGGCCGGCCGCCTCGGCGACCGGTTCGGGCCGAAGAACCTCTACCTGCTGGGTCTGACGGTGTTCACCGCCGCGTCGCTGTGGTGCGGGCTGGCAGGCAGCATCGAAATGCTGGTCGCGGCCCGCGTGGTGCAGGGCATCGGCGCCGCGCTGCTCACCCCGCAGACGCTGTCGACCATCACCCGGATCTTCCCGGCCGAGCGCCGCGGCGTGGCGATGAGCGTGTGGGGCGCGACGGCGGGGGTAGCGACGCTGGTGGGCCCGCTGGCCGGCGGCGTACTGGTCGACCGGCTCGGCTGGCAGTGGATCTTCTTCGTCAACGTGCCCATCGGCGTCATCGGGCTGGCGCTGGCCGTGTGGCTGATCCCGGTGCTGCCGACGTCGACGCACAAATTCGATCTGCTCGGTGTGCTGCTGTCCGGCATCGGCATGTTCATGATCGTGTTCGCACTGCAGGAAGGCCAGTCGCATCACTGGGCGCCGTGGATCTGGGGCACCATCGCGGGCGGCATCGGGTTCATGGCCGCATTCTTGATCTGGCAGTACGTCAACACCAGCGAACCGCTGATCCCGCTGAGCATCTTCCGCGACCGCGATTTCTCGTTGTCCAACGTCGGGGTCGCCACCATCGGCTTCGTCGTCACGGCGACGTTCTTGCCGCTGATGTTCTATGCCCAAGCGGTGTGCGGACTTTCGCCGACGCGCTCAGCGTTGCTGACGGCGCCGATGGCGATCTCCACCGGAGTGCTTGCGCCGTTCGTCGGCAAGATCGTCGACCGCTCGCACCCACGGCCGGTGATCGGCTTCGGCTTCTCGGTGCTGGCGATCGCGATGACCTGGTTGTCCGTCGAGATGACGCCGAGCACGCCGATCTGGCGGTTGGTGTTGCCGATCACCGCGATGGGCGTCGGTTCGGCATTCATCTGGGCTCCGCTGGCGGCCACCGCAACTCGCAACCTGCCTCCGAAACTGGCGGGAGCCGGTTCCGGCGTCTACAACACCACGCGGCAGGTTGGCTCGGTGTTGGGCAGCGCGGGGATGGCCGCGTTCATGACGTCGCGGATCAGTGCCGAGATGCCGCCCATGCCTGCGCAGGCGACGCAGGGCGAAGGTGGGGTGACGCAGCTGCCCGCCTGGCTGCACGATCCGTTCGCGGCAGCGATGTCGCAATCGATGTTGCTGCCCGCGTTCTTCGCGTTGTTCGGCGTCGTCGCAGCGATTTTCCTGCTCGGGTTCGGCACCGCTGATCTCGATGAGGACGAAGACGATCTGGACGACGACCACCACGCGGGCCTGGCGGTCGACTACGGCGGCGACGAGACGTTCGTCGATGACGACGAGTACCTCGAGTACGAAATCCGTTGGGACGACGATCCCGAACCGGTGATCCAAGCCGAGCCCGTCGTCCCCGCTGACGACAGCGTCACCGCGCCGATGCCGACGCGTGTCGACCACCCACTGCCGGCCCCCGCCGAGGCCTGGCACTCCGCCCCGGTCGAGTCGTGGCGGCATCTGCCGGCCGATGACGAGCCCCCCGAACCCGAATCGTGGCGCGGCATCTTCGACCAGCTCTTGGCTGACGACGTTCCGCCCGCCAAGCCCCAATCCGAACCGATCGGATTCGCGCACAACGGCTTTCACGTCGACGAGGAGCGATTTCAGCCGCTGACCCCGCCCGCTCCGCGGCCGCGTCCGTCACGCCATGAGCGGTCATCGCGCCACTACCTGCCCGAGAGCCAACCGCAGAAGCGGCCGTTCTGGTTCGAGTCCAACGGCAGACACTCCCGCGACGATCCCGACGACGCGCCGCGCTACGGCAGGCACTCGACTCCTGGCCACGACTAGCCGAAAAGCACTGCGGGGTTGAGATATCCGGTCGGATCGAACGCGGCTTTGACTGCGCGCATCGCCGCGATATCGGCTTGCGTGCGTGACATCGACACATAGTCGCGCTTGCGGGTGCCGACGCCGTGTTCGGAGCTGACGTTGCCGCCGCTGCCGGCGATCAACTCCATCATCTCGGAATACATCGCCCGCTCCGCCTCGCCTGCCGGAAACCGCAGCACGTTGAGGTGCAGATTGCCCTCGCCGATGTGACCGAAGAGCACGGGGATCGCCTCGGCCGCATGTTTGGCGACCAAGCCGGCGGATGCCTTGGCAAAATCCGCGATCGCCGAGAGTGGAAGGGACACATCGAATTTCAGCGGCGGCCCGTACACGCCGAGCACCTCGGCCACCGATTCGCGGATCTGCCACAGCCTCTGCTGCGCGCCGACGTCGACACCGACGGCGGGCTCGTCGGACATCCGCGCATCGTCGAGCGCATCGGCCAGTTGCTCGGTTTGGTCTGTGTCGCCTGCCAATTCGATGAGCAGCTGCCATGCCCCATCGACGGGCGCGGCAACCCCGACATGCTCGGCGGTCAATGCGCTGGCGCGGGCATCGATCAACTCCAGTGCCGCGATGCCGTCCATGTCGCGGAACACGCGCCCGGTTTCGACCAGCGCGTCGAGATCGTCGAATCCACAGATCGCGGTGACCCGTTGCTTCGGAGTCGGGTGCAGCCGCAAGTCGAGCGAGGTGATGACGCCGAGAGTGCCCTCGGCGCCGACGAACAGCGACGCCAAGTCGTAGCCGGTGTTGTCGCTGCGCACCTGAGAATGCCGGTGCACCAGCGACCCATCGGGCAGCGCCACGTCCAGGCCGATGACCTGCTCGCCCATGTTGCCGTAGCGGACCGTGCGCAGTCCGCCGGCATTCGTCGACGCCATTCCGCCGACCGTCGCGGAATCGCGCGCGGCCAGATCGACCCCGAACACCAGACCGGCGGCGGACGCGGCGCGCTGCACCTCGGCCAGCGTCGCGCCCGCGCCCGCGCGAATGCGCCGCTCGACGCCGTCGACCTCACCGACCTCGCGCAGCCGTTCGGTCGACAGCAGCACGTCGTCATGCTCGGGCACCGTGCCGGCAACCAACGACGTCCGTCCGCCCTGCACCGTGACATATGCGCCGGCGTCGCGGCAGGCCCGCAGCACCGCAGCCACCTCGTCGGCCGAACCCGGTCGCACCAGAGCGCCTGCCTTCCCGCGATAGCGCCCGGTGTGGTCGACGCTGCGGCCGTCCAGCACATCGGGATCGGTGATGACGTGTGCGGCGCCCACGATCCCGGCCAGCGTTTCGGTCAGCGTCATTCCGTCGGTGTATCACACGACGCGAGCGACAAGAACGCCCCCAGCTCCACCAAGCGGTCCGGCGTGGCAGGCAGGTAGTCGGTCAGCAGCGCCGACCGCACGATGATCGCGGTGTATTTCGCCCTGCTGACGGCGACGTTGAGCCGATTCCTGTTGAACAGGAACGAAACTCCGCGCGGTGCATCATCTGCAGACGACGCCGCCATGGAGACGAACACCACCGGAGCCTGCCTGCCCTGGAATTTGTCGACGGTGCCGACCTCGACCTTGTCGAGTCCGGCGGCGTCCAGCCTGCGCCGCAACGTGACCACCTGCGCGTTGTACGGCGTCACCACCAGGACGTGCTCCTGCGCCAACGGCGTTTCGCCGTTTTCGTCCGTCCACGTCCTGCCGAGCAGGTCGCAGATGTCCGCGACGATCGCGTCGGCCTCTTCGGGGCTGTCGGTGGAGTTGCCGTTGTGCTGCACGGTGAGCACCCGGACGCCGGGGGCGACGCCGTCGAGGCTGCGCGCGGCGCTCACGTGCTCATGTGAACGCAACCGGCCGTCATAGGAGAGCCGGGAAACCGGTTCGCAAACGGCGGGATGCATCCGATACGAGTAGTCGAGAAAATAGCCGCGCTCTGGGGGCAGCGTGTGATGGCCGTCCACCAGCCAGCCGAGCGCGGATTCGTTCACCGGTTCGGGATGTGTGCCCTGGCTGACCTGTGGCAGCTGCTGTGGATCACCAAGCAGCATCAGGTTTCTGGCCGACGGTGCGACTGCGACGGTGTTGGCCAGGCTGTACTGGCCGGCCTCCTCGACGACGAGCAGATCGAGGGCTTGACGCGGAATCTTGTTGGCATTGGCGAAATCCCAGGCCGTCCCGCCCACCACGCACCCGTCACGGCCTTCGATGAAACCCGCGAACTCCGGATTGGTCAGATCGGTCCAGCCCGCGTTGACGGTGTTGAGTTTCTTGCCGATCCGCTCGCCGTCGACGCCCGCCTTGAGCACATCGCAGAACAGGTTCTCCACCACCGCATGCGACTGGGCGACGACGCCGATCCGCCATTGATGTCGGTTCACCAGGCGCGCGATCACCTGCGCGGAGGTGAACGTCTTGCCGGTGCCCGGCGGTCCGTGCACCGCGAGATACGACGAGTCGAGATCCAGCAACGCGGTCGTGATGTCGTCGGCGATGACCCCGGTGCGGGGGAGTGCCGCACCGCTGAGCGTTCGCGGATTGCGCCGCAGCAGAACGTCTGTCACCGCGTCGACGGGCAGATTGGGAAGGCCGGCGGCGACGAGCGCGGCGGTCTCGGCGATTGAGTCCTGCAACGGTTTGGTGTTGATGGGCGGACCCGGTGTCAGCGCGAACGGCAACTGCTCGAAGACGTCGCCGTCCTTTGGCTGTTTCTCGACGACAACGGCCTCGGTGGGGGCTTCGGGGTTGTCGCACCCGACCACCGTCACCGACCCGAACCCGCGCCGGTCGGGATCGTCGGTGAGGCCCACGGGTGCGGGCGGGTCATAGAGTGCGTACATCTCTTTGCACAGTTCGCCGTTCGCGATGCCGCCGACCAGGCGGACATGCCGCTGGGGCTTGCGCGCTTTCGGCGGTTGGTGCCAGTCGGTGACGATCTCGACGCGCTCGGCAATGAAGACGTCGCTGTTGTCCGCCCACTCGTCAACCGGATTGTTCACCCGGTCGAAGTGGGCCCACCAGTACGGCTTGTCCTCACGCTTGTGGAATCCCCGCGCGGCGGCGACCATCGCCACGGCCTGCTGTTCGGCCGTGCGTTCCTCGACGCCGTCGCCCGCGAACTTGAGCAGTCTGCGGTCGATGGCGTCGGCGAGTTCGATTGCGCCGCCATCGCTTACGGGTTGCGGACCACGAGGCGGTACACCGGACTCGATGGCGCGGGCCATCATCCAGTCGCGCAACCGCCGCGTCGACCGGCAGTCGTAGACGTTGTAGTCCTCGATCTCCTTGAGCACCGACGCCGCCTCGTCGGGCCGCCCTTCGTCGCGCAGCGCGCAGTAGCGCGCGTACTGCGTGATGGAGTCGGCTGCGGTGGTCACCTCACCGTCGCGAAGCTCGTTGCCCATGTAGAGCGGCTCGAGCGACTTGATGCTGTAGTTCTCGGTGCCGACTCGAATACTCTTGCGCACCAACGGATACAGGTCGACGAGCACGCCGTTGCGCAGCAGGTCGTCGACATCGTTCTCGCCGACACCGTAGCGGCCTGCCAGCCGCAGCAGGGTGCTTTTCTCGTAGGCCGCGTAGTGATAGATGTGCATGCCGGGATAGCGCCGCAGCCGCTTGCGCACCATCGCGAGGAAATCTTGCAGCGCCTGGCGCTCACCGGCCCGATCGTGTGCCCAGAACGGGTGGAACTCGTCGGTGACAGTGAGTACGCCCCATAGGTATTCGAGCCCCCACTCCCGGCCGTCGACGGTCCACAGCGGGTCGCCTTCGAAGTCGAAGAACAGGTCGCCTTTGTCCGCGTCGGGCAGCACCATCAGCGGTTGGGCGTCGACGACCTCGTACGGTGGCTTGCCGTCGACACGGTCGGCGACCTGTAGTCGGGCTTGGGCCGCGAGCGTCTTGACCGTGCGGGCAGGCAGTTCCTCGACAGCGCCGGTGTGGTCGGCCAGCTGGTGCAGGGTGGTGATGCCTGCGTCGATCAGCCGGGCGCGTTGGGTTACCCGCATACCCGCGACGAGCAAGAGGTCGTCGGTGGCGCGCACCTGGATCTCGCATTCCGGGCAGCGAAAGCACGCCCGCACGTCGTCGTCAGTCCAGGCGACTGCCTTGCCGCCGGCCATGTGGTCGTCGAGCAGGCGCTGCAGTTCGGTGCGGCGAGGCAGATACACCGGCAGTAGCTCGTCGACGCGGTAGCTCGCGACGGCGCCGTCGCCGAGCACGAGTTCCACTTCGTCGGCGACGGGTACACCGGCCGCGGCGAGGGTGTCCGCGTAGGCGGCCAACTGAAGCAGCGCCTCGACCTTGACGGAGCGGGCCAGTTTGGTGTCGCGCAGCCGGTAGCGGGCGCCAGCCTCAGAGTGCGACAAGACGAGGAAATCGGCGAAGCCGACGAACCGGCCGTCGAACATGGCGGCCTGATAGATGACGGGGGCGCGGCGCTCGACGGCGCGCATCGTCTGCTCCGCCGCGGCGGTCAGCCCGTCGACGGTGTACTTGGGCCTGCCGATGACCGCGACGGTTTCGTCGGCATCCTCGCGCAGTTCGTCGAGGTGACGCTGCTCGTGCTCGCCGCCGAGTTTGGCTGTCCGCGCGAGCAGTTCATCCTCTTTGGCGACCGCAGGTCCCCAGCCGAGTTGCGCATCGAACGAACGCAGCAGCGCGTACTCGCAACGCGCTGCTGCGGCGAGATCGGATGCGCTGTAGATGACGCGATCGCCGGAGACGAACACGCTGTCAGCCTATGTGAGCCAACCGACACCTCACGTCAGGCGCGAACGTGGGTTACCCGCACGCTTTGGGCCGCCGCAGCGTGACACAAGCCCACACTCGTCGATCCCCAGTCGTGCCGCCATCCACAGATAGACCAGTGAGCTGGCTGCGAGCGCCGATTGTGTGGGTCTGCGTCGCAACGGTGACGGCATGAATGACGAAGTGATGCCGTTCGTCGGCACCGAAGCATTGGCGGCAGGCAGGGTGACCAGGCGAACGTTGGTGAGCCGCCACGACATGGTCTACCGCAACGTGTATTTGGTGAAGGCCGTGGAACTCACACCTGCCAGACGAGCGGTCGCTGCGTGGCTGTGGTCCGAGCGAAACGCCACGATTGCAGGAATGTCCGCCGCGGCACTGCACGGCTCGCAGTGGATAGCTTCGGACCTACCTGCCGAGTTGATCCGTCGTGACACCTGCGGCGTCGACGGCATCATCATTCACCGCAACCGCCTCCGCGATGACGAGACGTGCGTCGTACGCGGAATGCCCGTCACTACGCCGGCACGAACTGCATACGACCTCGGCCGGCGCGATCGACTCGAAACCGCGATCATCCGGATCGACGCACTGGCGAACGCGACTGGTCTGAAGCCCGAAGATGTTGCGCTTGTCGCCGAGAACCATCGCGGGGCCCGCGGCATGCTTCAACTGCGGCGTGCCTTGGATTTGATGGACGCCGGCGCAGAGTCACCGCAAGAGACCCGGACGCGCCTGCTGTTGATCGCCGCCGGGTTTCCGAATCCCCAAACGCAGATCGTCGTTCTCGACGAATTCGGCGAATTCGTTGGCCGCGTCGACATCGGATGGGAGCAGTTGAAGGTCGGCGTCGAGTATGACGGTGCTCAACACTGGGTTGACCCCGACCAGCATGCTCGCGATATCGACCGACTGGCCCGACTCGCCGCCCAGGGCTGGCTGATCATCCGGTTGAGCCGCGATCACTTGCGCTACCGGTCGCATGTTTTCCTGGCTCGCGTGCGTGACGCCGCCCGCGCGGCGGGTTGGCCCCGCTGGCAGGAAATCCGACTCGACGCGCGCATCTCTTGGCTCGATCCAGCGCGCCGAGTGTGGGCTTGATGCACGCATCACACACTAAAACCGTGCGGGTAACCCACGTTCGCGCCAGGGATCAGCCAGTGTTGCCGATCAACTCGACGCCGTTGCCGTTCCACCGGAACTTCACCACGCTGTCGAGCCCCTCGATGCCGCCGGAGTACTTCAGCGCGATCGTGTCGCCGGTGGTGGCCGAGTTCTCGATGGCGTTGAACCCGTAAGTGTCGGGAACGCCGGTCGGGATGAACTTGCCGAGGTGGAACAGCACAGCACGGGTGTTCGGGTGGTCTGCGTTGGTGTTGGCCTTGACAATCACCGCCGACAATTGCGCGCATTCGTTGTAGTTGCCTGCCAGCGGTTCGGGACTCCAGCCCTGGTTGCTGCGCGGGTCGCGGGGCAACTCCGAGACCGCCTTGGCGATCTCGGGCGCGGTGAGGTTGATCGCGCACGGATCAGCCGCCGCAGTCGCCGAAGGTGCGACGACGGGCGGCGGCGGGGGTAACGCCGGGGCAGGCGCAGCGGTCGCCGGTGTCGCCGTCGAGACCGTCGGCTCCGGCGTCTTGGACACCGTCGAGTCACCCGATCCGCAGCCGGCAACGGCGACCGTCACCGCCGCGACGAGGACGGCCCATTTCACAACAGGGCACCCTAACGCCAATGCGACCAACCGGCAGACAGGCGCGCGGCGGGGAATCGGGCTCCCAACCACTAGACTTCCTGCGAGATGACGTCCTCTGAACCGGATCCGACCAGCGCTGATCTGACATTCGCCGACCTGCAGATTCACCCCTCGGTGCTGCAGGCCATCAGCGACGTCGGATACGAGTCGCCGTCGGCCATCCAAGCCGCGACCATTCCCGCGATGATGGCGGGCTCCGACGTCGTCGGCCTGGCCCAGACCGGCACCGGCAAGACCGCCGCGTTCGCCATCCCGATCCTGTCGAAGATCGACCCGACGAGTAAGACCACCCAGGCGCTTGTCCTCGCCCCGACCCGTGAGCTTGCGCTGCAGGTGGCCGAGGCGTTCAGCCGGTACGGCGCGCACCTTCATGTCAACGTTCTGCCGGTGTACGGCGGCTCCTCCTACGGCCCGCAACTGGCCGGCCTCAAGCGAGGCGCCCAGGTGGTCGTCGGCACGCCGGGGCGGGTGATCGACCATCTGGAAAAGGGCACCCTCGACGTCAGCCACCTCGACTACATGGTGCTCGACGAGGCCGACGAGATGCTCCAGATGGGGTTCGCCGAAGACGTCGAGCGCATTCTGGCGGACACCCCGGAGTACAAGCAGGTCGCGCTGTTCTCGGCGACGATGCCGCCCGCGATCCGCAAGATCACCAATAAATACCTGCACGATCCGGTCGAGGTGACGGTCAAGTCGAAAACGCAGACCGCCGAGAACATTTCGCAGCGCTACATCCAGGTGGCAGGCCCGCGCAAGATGGATGCGCTGACGCGACTGCTCGAGGTCGAGCCCTTCGAGGCGATGATCGTTTTCGTCCGCACCAAGCAGGCCACCGAGGAGGTCGCCGAAAAGCTTCGGGCCCGCGGGTTCTCCGCGGCCGCGATCAACGGCGACATCCCGCAGGCGGTCCGCGAGCGAACGATCAACTCGCTGAAGAACGGCTCGATCGACATCCTGATCGCCACCGACGTCGCGGCCCGTGGCCTTGACGTCGAACGCATCTCGCATGTGCTGAACTACGACATCCCCCACGATCCCGAGTCCTATGTGCACCGGATCGGACGCACCGGTCGGGCCGGGCGGTCGGGCACCGCCCTGTTGTTCGTCACGCCGCGCGAACGTCACCTGCTCAACTCGATCGAGCGGGTCACCAGGCAGAAGCTGGTCGAATCCCAGTTGCCCTCGGTCGACGACGTCAACGCTCAGCGGGTGGAGAAGTTCCGCGATTCGATCACCAAGGCGCTCAGCGCACCGGGAATAGACCTGTTCCGCAAGCTGATCGAGGGCTACGAGCGCGACAACGACGTGCCGATGGCCGACATCGCCGCCGCGCTGGCGTTGCAGAGCCGCGACGGCGAAGAGTTCCTGATGACCGAACCGCCGCCGGAGAAACGGCGCGAACGGCCCGAGCGACCGCGCGATGACGGCCCGCGCAAGCCGCGCGAGCGGCGCAGCGACCTTGCCACCTACCGCATCTCGGTTGGCAAGCGGCACAAGGTGATGCCGGGCGCGATCGTCGGCGCGATCGCCAACGAGGGCGGGTTGCACCGCAGCGACTTCGGTCATATCACGATCCGGCCAGACCATTCGCTGGTCGAATTGCCCGCGAAGTTGTCCAAGGAGACGCTGAAAGCCCTTGAAAAAACCCGCATTCAGGGCAACCTGATCAATCTCCAGCCGGATCGCGCACCGAAGCGGCCACCAGGTAAGTCGAAGCGGAAGCACGAATGACATCGCCGAAAGGCGTGAAAGACCCAGTCGCGCAAGGCGGCCTGGAATCGGTAAGCAAGGCCGAGCGCGTCGCGTCGCTGACAGGCATCCGCGCAATCGCGGCGCTGCTGGTGATGGGCACGCATGCGGCATACACCACCGGGAAGTACACGCACGGCTACATCGGGCTGGTGTATTCGCGGATGGAGATCGGCGTACCGATCTTCTTTGTGCTGTCGGGGTTTTTGTTGTTCGCGCCGTGGGTCAAGGCCGTCGCCACCGATGGTGTGTCTCCTTCGGTGCGCCGCTATGCGTGGCATCGGGTGCGTCGCATCATGCCGGCATACGTCGTCACGGTGCTGGTGGCCTTCGCGATCTACCACTGGCGCACCGCGGGCCCGAACCCCGGCCACAACATGATCGGGTTGTTGCGCAACTTGACGCTGACTCAGATCTACACCGACAACTATCTGTATTCGTATCTGCACCAAGGACTTACGCAGATGTGGAGCCTGGCGGTCGAGGTCGCGTTCTATGTGGTGCTGCCACTGTTGGCGTACCTGTTGTTGGTGGTGCTGTGCCGGCGTCGTTGGCGGCCGCTGCTGTTGCTCACCGGTCTCGCGGGGCTTGCGTTGATCACACCTGCGTGGCTGATCCTGGTGCACACCACTGACTTTCTGCCCGACGGTGCGCGGCTGTGGTTGCCGACGTATCTCGTGTGGTTCATCGGCGGCATGATGCTGGCGGTGCTGCAGCCGATGGGGGTGCGCGCGTATGCGTTTGCGTGCGTGCCGCTGGCGGTGGTGTGTTACCTCATCGCCTCGACGCCGATTGCGGGCGAACCCACCACGTCACCGCATGAGCTGCGTGAGGCCCTGATCAAGGCGGGGTTCTACGCGGTGATCGCCACGCTGGCTGTCGCTCCGCTGGCGCTGCACGACCGCGGCCTGTACGCGAAGTTCCTCGCCACTCGCCCGATGGTCTTTCTCGGCGAGATTTCCTACGAGATCTTCCTGATCCATCTGGTGACCATGGAATTGGTGATGGTGGAGATCCTGCGCTGGCACATCTACACCGGCAACGTCGCAATCCTGTTCCTGACGACGTTCGTGGTGACGGTGCCGGTGGCGTGGCTGCTGCACAGGTTCACGCGCGTACGCGCCGACTAGCGCGGCGTAAGCGCCTATCGGCCGCCCGAGGGTTTGAAGCCGACGCCATCGGGCATCCCGGGATCCAACCAACAGAACACGGATCGCCGGTTTGGTGACCCACGAAAAAGGACACATGGCCACTCCGGGATCGCAGGGCACACCCTCCACCACGCCAGCAGCACGCCGCGTCGTCACGCAGCGCGCCCACTGTGGCAAACGCGACTCCGAACGCGATCGCCGCATTCGATGAGCAACACCGACCAACGCCACCTCGGAGGATCCGACAGCCCGATCGAGGACGAACTCGAACACGCCTTCACCAGGATGGTCGACGAGGGCACGCAACGGCTGCACCGTAGCTGGCGCGAAGTTCTGGTCACCGGATTCTTCGGTGGCACGGAGGTTGCGATGGGCGTACTCGCATACCTTTCCGTGCTGGCAGCCACGGACAACACATTGCTTGCGGGGCTGGCGTTTTCGATCGGCTTCCTCGCCCTGCTGTTGGGCCGCAGCGAGTTGTTCACCGAGGGCTTCCTGGTCCCTGTGACCACGGTGGCCGCCAAAAGGGCCAGCTTCGCCCAACTGCTCAAGCTGTGGGGCGGCACGCTGGCTGCCAACCTCGCGGGCGGCTGGCTGATCATGTGGCTGATCATCACCGCGTTCCCGAAACTGCACGACCAGACGGTCGAGTCGGCGACCCACTACGCCACCGCACCGATGTCCGCAGAGACGTTGGCGCTAGCCGTGCTCGGAGGCATGGCGATCACACTGATGACGCGCATGCAGCACGGCACCGATTCGGTAGTTGGCAAAATTGCGGCGGCCGTCGCCGGCGCGTTCCTGCTCGCCGGACTGCAGATGTTTCACTCGATTCTGGACTCGTTGTTGATCTTCGGAGCGATGTTCACCGGCCACGCACCGTTCGGCTATCTCGACTGGCTCACGTGGTTCGGTTACACGGTGGTCGGCAACATGGTCGGGGGGCTTGGCTTGGTAACACTGTTGCGCCTGCTCCGAAGCAAAGACCGACTGGAGGAAGAGCGAGACGACGCGGAGTCAGCGGAATGACTTGCGGCCCAAGCTTTCACTGACCTACTGCAACGGCTATACACGGACAGCCGCCCACTCGCGCGAGTTAGGGTAACCTTTCCTAATAAATCGCTAGGAAGGGCTACTCATGTCGGACACGCCGTCGCGTGGATTTCAGGGCGCGGTGCTGAAGCTGCTGCGTGCCGGTGATTACCGGCTGACCGTGACGGGCCGTCGCGAGATCACACCGCATTACCTGCGCCTGAGCTTCGACGCCGGCGGCTTGCTGACCGACCGGCCGCTGCATCCGACGATGTGGATCCGGATGTGGTTCACCGACGGTGACAAGCAGCATCAGCGCGGCTACACGCTGGTCGACCCGGATCCGGCGACCGACACCGTCGACATCGAGTTCGCGCTGCACGATGGGGTCGCCTCGCGGTGGGCTCGAAACGCGCAACCCGGCGACACCATCGAGGTGACGGTGCTCGGCAGCAACTTCACGCTGCCCGAGCCCGCGCCCAAGGGCTACGTCATCGTCGGCGACACCGCCTCGCTGCCCGCCATCAACTCGTTGCTGACCGCGATCGGCAACGCCCCGGCGAAGGTGTTTCTCGAAGCAGGCCACGACGATGACAAGCAACTGCCGGTGGCGCGCAGCACGGACGTGGTGTGGGTTGACCGCAAGAACGGCGGTGAAGCGCTCACGCAGGCAGTCAGCTCATCGGCGTTCGACGCGGCCGACCACTTCGGCTGGGTCGCATGCGATAACCGAACCACCCGCGCGGTCGCCAAGGTCTTCCGCGAGGACTACAACATCCCTCGGAAATCCATCAAGGCACAAGCATATTGGGTCGCATGACGCATCGATCACTTGGCGAGCGGCTAGTCTGACCCTCTCGGACCCAAGCAGCGTGGTTCGAGCGGAGAGGACATCCATGCCCAACTCGTCAGCGGACACCGTCCGGCGTGACATCCTTCCCATCCCCGACATCGCGCACGTCGGACTCACCACGTACGACGCCAAGGACCCGGACACCAGCTATCCGCCTATCAAGGATGTGCGGCCGCCGAAGACGGCCCCGAACGTGCTCGTCGTCCTCATCGACGATGTGGGCTTCGGCGCGAGCAGCGCCTTCGGCGGTCCGTGTGAGACGCCGAATTTCGAACGGCTCGCCTCCGGCGGCTTGAAGTACACCCGGTTGCACACCACCGCGCTGTGCTCGCCGACGCGGCAGGCCCTGCTGACCGGCCGCAACCACCATTCGGTCGGCATGGGCAACATCACCGAGACCGCGACTGCGGCACCGGGATACACCTCGGTGCTGCCGAACACCAAGGCGCCATTGGCGTTGACGCTCAAGCTCAACGGCTATTCGACCGCTCAATTCGGCAAGTGCCACGAGGTACCTGTCTGGCAGACCAGCCCGGCGGGGCCGTTCACGGCATGGCCTACTGGCGGAGGCGGATTCGAGTACTTCTACGGCTTCATCGGCGGTGAGAACAACCAGTGGGACCCCGCCCTCTACGAGGGGACCACGCCCATCGAGCCCCCGAAGACGCCTGCCGAGGGCTATCACCTCACCGAGGACCTGGCGGACAAGGCGATCAGCTGGGTGCGCCAGCAGAAGGCGCTGCTGCCCGACAAACCGTTCTTCATGTACTTCGCACCGGGTGCCACCCACGCGCCGCACCATGTGCCGAAGGAGTGGATCGACAAGTACAAGGGAAAGTTCGCCCACGGCTGGGACCGGCAGCGCGAGATCACCTTCGAACGGCAGAAGGAGCTGGGCGTCATCGGCCCCGACGCGGTACTGACGCCGCGCCACGCGGAGATCCCGGCGTGGGACGAAATGGATCCTGCGCTCAAGCCCGCGCTGGAGCGCCAAATGGAGGTGTACGCCGCATTTTTGGAGCACACTGACTATCACGTCGGCCGGTTGCTCGACGCGCTCGAACCGGTAATGGACGACACGCTGGTCTACGTGATCATCGGCGACAACGGTGCTTCCGCAGAAGGCACGCTGCAGGGTGCGTTCAACGAGATGGCCAACTTCAACGGGATGGCCGACCTCGAGACGCCCGAGTTCCTGGCCTCCAAGCTCGACGAGTTCGGCAGTGAGACGTCCTACGGCCACTACGCGGTGGGTTGGGCGTGGGCGATGGACACGCCCTATCAGTGGACCAAGCAGGTGGCGTCGCACTGGGGCGGCACCCGCAACGGCACAATCGTGCACTGGCCCAAGGGAATCGACGACAAGGGCGGCATACGCAACCAGTTCACCCACGTCATCGACCTGGCGCCCACTGTGTTGGAGGCAGCCGGAATACCGGAGCCGACCATCGTCAACGGCGTCATGCAGAGCCCTTACGAGGGCACCAGCCTGCTGTACAGCTTCAACGACGCCGACGCCCCTGAGCGACACGAGACCCAGTACTTCGAGATGTTCTGCAACCGGGGCATCTACCACAAGGGCTGGAGCGCGGTGACCAAGCACCGCACACCATGGGAGATGGGTGGGGCGGCCATGCCCGCCTTCGACGACGACGTCTGGGAACTCTACGACGGCAACACCGACTGGACGCAGTCCAAGGATCTTTCCAGGGAGAATCCCGACAAACTGCATGAGCTGCAACGGCTTTGGCTGATCGAAGCGGTCAAGTACAACGTGTTACCGCTCGATGACCGACAGATCGAACGCATCAACCCGACGTCGGCAGGCAGGCCGACACTGATCAAGGGCAATTCCCAGCTTCTCTTCGCCGGCATGGGCCGCTTGTCGGAGAACAGCGTTGTCGACATCAAGAACAAGTCCTTCGCGGTCACCTCCGAAGTGGAGGTTCCGCCAGAGGGCGTACAGGGCGTGATCATCGCCCAAGGTGGCCGATTCGGCGGGTGGAGCCTCTACGCCAAAGACGGTCGGGCCAAGTTCCACTACAACGTGTTGGGCATCAAGTCATTCGATATCGAAGCCGCAGAGCCCGTTCCGACCGGAACGACCCAAGTGCGCATGGAGTTCGCCTACGACGGCGGAGGCATGGGCAAGGGCGGTGACGTCACCCTGTACTACGACGGCAAGGAAGTAGGCAAGGGTCGCGTCGATCAAACCCAGGGCTTCATCTTCTCCGCCGACGAAACCACCGACGTCGGCAACGAGACCGGCACCACCGTCAGTCCGGACTACACCGCCCACAACAGCAGATTCACCGGCAAGATCGGATGGGTGCGAATCGATCTCGGCGATGACGCCAAGGCCGCCGAGCACTACATCGAGCCGGACGAGCGCTTCCGCATCGCGATGGCGCGGCAGTAAACGTCAGCCCGTCCGCTCGGGTTGGTTCGGCACCACCATCGGCACGACGAACTCCTCGAGCATCGCGCGCTCGTCGGCCTCGTCGTGTCCGGGAAACAGGAACAGCGACGTCATCACCCGCACCAACCAGCGGGCCCGGTGCGCCACCACTTCGGGGTCGTCGGGTGCCAGCGAGATCACGAAGGCCTCCGTCAACGCCCTGATCACCTCGGACTGCTCGGCCATCTCCGCGCCGATCGGCCGTTGAGTGGTGGCGAACCACGATGCGAGCGCTGGGCTTTCGCGGACGTTGCGCATCGAGGCCATCATGCCCTCGATCAACCGCTCCCGCGGGTCCGCCAACGAGTTGATCTGTTCGGTCATCTCGCGATACAGCCGGTAGGCCTCGCGGTGTACATAGGCGGTGTAGAGCGCTTCACGGTTTTCGAAGTACCGGTACAGGGTGGCGCGCGAGCATCCTGCGGCCGAAGCGATTTCGTGCATGCCGACGGTCGCGGCTTCTTGTTGTGCGAACAGCTCGCCCGCAGCGTCGAGGATTCGGTCGGCGGCCACCTCGGTGCGCTGCGCCGCGAGCCAGTCACCGGCCATCAGGAGCTCACCCGGAACGGCACCGACAGCGGGCGACGCACGTAACTGCCGCCGGCCCAGACGATTCCGGACTCGTCGACCTCGAAATCGGGGCAGCGCGCCAACAGCTCCGTCAGCGCGACTCGCGACTGCATGCGGGCCGCCGCGGCGCCGAGACAGAAGTGCGCGCCGTGGCTGAACGTCATGATGTTGCGCGGTCGCCGCCGCACGTCGAGTTCGGCTGCGTCGTCGCCGAATTCACGCTCGTCGCGGTTGGCCGACCCGTAGAGCAGCAGCACCTTGCGGTCGGCGGGGATCGTGGTGTCGCCGACAGTGACGTCGCGGGTGGTGGTGCGGGCCAGACCTTGAACCGGCGACGTCAGCCGCAGAAACTCGTCAATGGCGTCGGGGATCAGCTCCGGCTCAGCCACCAGCAGCTGCCGCTGGTCGGGTCGTTGGTGAAGCAATTGCACTGTGCCGCCGAGCATTCCGGTCGTGGTGTCGTTTCCGCCGGTGACCATCGTGAACGTGAACGCCAGGATCGACAGCACACCCGCGATGTCGCCGTCGGCGCCGATACCGGCGGCCACCAGATGCGACACGGTGTCGTCCTCGGGCTCAACGCGGCGTCGCTCGATCAACGAGGTGAAGTAGCCCATCATCTCGCCGAGCGCGTCGCCGAGCCCGCCCAGCGCTCCGGCGACACCACCGGAGGTGGTGTTGGCGGCGACGATCGCCTCGGTCCAACCGTCGAACTGGTTGCGATCCTCCTCAGGAACCCCGAGATAGTGCGCGACCACCATCGAGGGCAGCGGCTTGAACAACTCGGCGACGATGTCGCCGCCGCCGTTGGCGCGCAGCCGTTCGATGCGTTCGACGACGAATTCACGAACCTTCGGTTCGACGGCCTCGACCTGCCGCGGGGTGAAACCGCGGGCCACCAGCTTGCGGAACTCGGTGTGGACCGGTGGGTCCTGCATCACGAACGGCGGATTGTCCTGCAGGCCGATCAGTTCGAGTTCGCCGTAATTGATCGTCAGGCCCTGCGCCGACGAGAAGGTCTCGTTGTCGCGTGCCGCCTCCCAAACGTCGGCATGCCGCGACAGCACCCAGTAATCGTGGTCGGGCTGGTCAGGGGGCACCACGTGGTGGACAGGGTCGTGATCGCGCAGGGCCTGATACATCGGCCACGGGTTGGGCCAGGTATCGGCGTCAGCGAGCTGAAACCGGACGGGCGAGCCGTGAGACAGAGTGGCTGTCATGTCTCATTGGTACGACACGCACCCAGATCGTGTCAATAGCCGCGGTCAGATTGCCGCGCCAGGGTTGAGGATGCCGTCGGGATCGAGCGCCCGCTTGATCCGCTGGTTGAGCTCCATCGCCTCCGGCCCGAGCTGGCCCGCCAGCCATGGCCGTTTCAGCCGACCGACGCCGTGTTCGCCGGTTATCGTCCCGCCCAGCCCGACCGCGAGATCCATGATCTCGCCGAACGCTTTCTGGGCCCGTTCGGCCATCGCCGCATCGGCGGGGTCGTAGACGATCAGCGGATGGGTGTTGCCGTCGCCGGCATGCGCGATCACCGAGATCATCAAGTCGTGGTTCGCGGCGATCTTGGCCACGCCGCCGACCAGGTCGGCCAGTGCGGGCAGCGGGACGCCGACGTCCTCGAGCAGCAGCGAGCCCTTGGCCTCGACCGCGGGGATCGCGAAGCGGCGGGCGGCGACGAACGCCTCGCCCTCTTCCGGGTCGGACGTCGAAAACACTTCCTTCGCACCATGTTCGGTGAACACCGTCGCCATGAACTCGGCGTCCTCGACGCCAGACGGCCCGCGGTCGTCGGTGGCCGCCACCATCATCGCCGCCGCAGACCGGTCCAACCCCATGCGCAGTTTGTCCTCGACCGCGTTGATCGCCGCGGCATCCATGAACTCCAGCATCGAGGGCCGGATCTTGCCGGTGATCGACACGACAGCACCGGCCGCCGCTTCCACCGAGTCGAACGTCGCTACGACAGTGGAAGCCACGTGCTGCGGCGGCAGCAGCCGCAGTGTCACCTCGGTGATGATCCCAAGCGTGCCCTCGCTGCCGACGAACAGCTTGGTCAGCGACAGCCCCGCGACATCCTTCAGCCGTGGGCCGCCGAGGCGCACCGCGGTCCCGTCGGCCAGCACGACCTGAAGACCCAGCACGTAGTCGGTGGTGACTCCGTATTTCACGCAGCACAGCCCGCCCGCGTTGGTCGCGATGTTGCCGCCGATACTGCAGATCTCGAACGACGACGGATCCGGCGGATACCACAGCCCGTAGGAGGCGACCGTCTTCTTCACCTCGGCGTTCAACAGCCCGGGCTGTGCGACGGCCGTGCGCGTCACGGGATCGACGGTGATGTCGCGCATCTTCTCGGTGCTCAGCACGATGCCGCCGGTCAGCGCCGTGGCGCCGCCGGAAAGCCCGGTGCCCATGCCACGGGGAACGACGGCGATCCGGTGCCGTGACGCCCAGCGCATCACGGTCTGGACTTCTTCGGTTCGTCGCGGCCGCACCACGGCAAGGGCCGTGCCTGCACTCGGGTCAAGGGCACGGTCCTGGCGGTAGGACGCCAGGATGTCGGGGTCGGTGACGACGACACCGTCGGGCAGTTCGGCGATCAGACTCGCCAGTGCCTCACTCATAAGTCGATGCTACGAGCCGCTTGGGCCTTCCCAGTCGGGGAACACCATTCTGATGAGCTCTTCCCGGGTCGCCGCCCCCGTCTTGGTCATCGCCCGGTAGACGTGGCCTTCCACGGTGCGTGCCGAAACACAGAGCCGCTCGGCAACCTCGCGCGTCGAATAGCCGTATCGGAGCAGACTGACGATCTCGCGCTCACGCCCGGTGAGCGGCAACGGTTCGCTGACCTCGCGCAGCGTCGGTGTGCTGACGCCGCATCGCTTCGCCAGCGACTCTGCCCGCGACGAACACCGCAGTGCCGACCCCCTGAGATCGCCCTCGCGGAACGCCAGACATGCGTGGGCGGCCGCGTCGACGGCAGCGACGAGATCGCCCATGTTCTCGAATTCCTTTGACAACGCCTCCAATTCGGTGCCATCGACGGGGCAGAGCGCGGCCGCGAAGCGGGCCACCAGCGGCGCTCGCGGCCCCTCCACGATCGAGGCGAGCTCGTTCAGTCGCGACACGGCGGAGTGATCCCCGAACTGCGCGGCGGTCTGCAGACACAGCAACTCGGCGGCGAACTGTTCCTTGGCCGCGGCGGTTTCGGCAGCCGACAACATCGTGGCGATCGCTTCGGTGACCGCACCTTGCCCGGCCGCCAGCCATCCGCGGGCCAGGCTGCGCTCGTAGTCCAGGCCGCGGAATGGGCGACGCGTCTTCTCGAGGGACGCCAGCACCGCGGCGGCCTCATCTGTCGAACCCCGCATCGCAAGCGCGATCGCATAAGGGATGTGATAGCGGTAGCCCCAGCCCATTTCGTTACCCGATGCGGACAACGCAGGCGCCGCGGTGCCCAACAATGCGCATGCCTCCTCGAGCCTGCCCGCAAAAAGCGCGGCCCGACCCGCGATCGCCGTGCCGACCAGCTGCATCGCCCCTGGCATCTCGGCGCCCTGCTCGCGCACACGCTGCGCCTCTGCGAGGCCGTCATCGATTTCGCCCGCCAACAGCAAGGCGCTGACATGCGCGTCGGCGATGTTGAAGCGCATCTGCGGCGAGTCGAAGAAGCGGGACGCGATGGCGTATCCGGTGTTCGCCGCGGCTACTGCCTCGCCCGTCCGTCCGGCGTCTGCGAGTATCACCGCGAGCGCCCATGCCGTCTCGGTCCCCGCGACGGCCGGCAGCTCTTCCAGCACAAGGCTTTTCGCGGTCTTCAACGCTTCCTGCGGCTGATCCAGCGCAAACCAGTACACAGTGAGGAAGGCGTCGATCCACATCCGAGGTGAAGTGCCTTGTGCCGCTTCGTCGATGATGTCTTTAGCGCGTTCGGCATCGCCCGAAGCCCACAGCATGTTGAGCGCGCGCATGTAGGCGAGCCGGCCGCGGTCGTCGTCGTTCAGCTCCAAGCCGGCGAGTTCGGCCAGCACGGCTTCAGCCTCCTCGCCGGCGGGGAACCATGACAACGCATGTGCGCGAAGGAAATACGCGCGCGGTGAGCCGCCAGCGCGGATCGCTGCCTTGGCGAGTCGATCGGCTAGCCGGAGATCGCCTGCCCATACCGCGCCACCTGCCGCCTTGAGCAACAGATCGGCGTCGGGCGGCAGGTCGGAGTCGAGGATCAGCGAGGCCCGGCGCACCACGGTGCCCATCTCGTCGCTGCCAGGCGACGATGCGAGTTCGGCCGCGACCTGTCCGCGAAGTCGTCGCAGCCTGGTTTCCGGGGATCGAGATCGGCGCACCTCGCCGTAGAGCGGATGCGCCAGTCTGACTTCGAGTTCGCTGTCGAGCTCGTCGACGGTGATCAGCTCGCGAACCTGGGCTTCTTCGATGGCGTCAGGATCGGCGATCCGTCGCAGCGTCTTCATCTCGAGCGGCTCTCCGACCGCCAGCGCGTCGATCACCTCGCCGACCGGTTGCGACAGGCCGCTGAACCGGGATTCGATCAGTTCGATCAATCCCCGCGGCATGGTCGGTTCACCGATCCACTGCCAAAAGCCGTTCTGCTGCTGGATTCGGCCGTCTGCGATTTCCTGCTCGACGATGTTGCGCAGATACAACGCGTTCCCGCGCGTGAGCTTCCACAGCCGCTTGGCCGCGTCGGGATCCACCGGCCCGTCCAACGCCGCCGTCAACAGCGCGCCGACGTCGTCGGCAGAAAGTGGTTGCAGGTCCAGCCGGTCGAACTGGCCGCCGCGCCATATCTCGTATATCTCGGTCGGGACGCGTTCGCCTTCGCGCACCGTGAGCACGACCTTGGCGGCCTCGCGCTGCACGATCTGATGCACCACGAATGTCGACAGTTCGTCGAGCAGATGCACGTCATCGACGCCGAGCACAACCGTGGTACCGGGCGGCGCTGCCGTCACCGAGTCGATCACGCCGCGCACGAGCTGCAGGCGATCGCTGCTCGCCGACCCCGTCCACGGTGCGAACGCGCCGAGCGGAAGCTTGCGCGCCGACATCGTGCCGACCGCCCACCGCGCTTCGAAGCCCTGTTTGGCGACCGACGCCAGGGCTTCGCGCACGATCCGGCTCTTTCCGACGCCCGCCGGCCCGCTGACCAGGATTCCGGCCAGGCCTGGCTCGGTAATCGCGGCGACGATCGTTTGCATCTCTTCTGAGCGACCGATCAAGGGCCACGTCACACGCACAGAAAGTAGCCTAAAACGCCGAAACGGCTCGTCAGGGCAAACCCGCCCGATCCAACTCGCGCAACGCGGGCAAAAAGACCGCAACCAGGCCCAGCACCAGCATCGGCAGCGACAGCGCAAGGAACGTCGCATGCAGTCCGGCGGCGTCGGCGAGCGGTCCGGCCACGACCAGGCCCAGTGGTCCCGCGGCGTACGCCAACGACCCCATGACGCCGACGACACGGCCGCGCAGATGTTGGGGCGCGCGCGTCTGCATCACGTAGTTGTAGATCGGAGCGATCGGCCCGTAGACCAACCCCACGACCGCGCACAGCACCAGAATCAGCGGAAGCGGCGGCAGGAACGCGATGATCGTCATCGCCACGCCCAGGGTCAGCACCGCGGTCAGCATCACGGTCCGCTTCCGCGAATACTTCGACAGCACCGCATATCCGAGCGCGCCGATCAGGCCGCCAACACTCAACGCCATCAGCACCCACCCCAGTTGGGCCGGTTCGTTGCGGTCGGTGAAGTACTTCGGAAAGAGCACCGACTCCATCGGCATATACAGACCGGTGGCCGTCAGGTCGATGATCGCCAGCGTGCGCAGTACCTTGTTGTGCCACACGAACTTCAGGCCCTCGACGATGCCGGCCCAGACGCCTTGGGGCAGCGCAGCGCGGTCGGGTACGCCCGCGCCCTCCAACCGCAGCACCGAAATCGCGACGATCGAGAACCCGAATGCCGCTGCGGTCACCCACATGGTGTTGACGCCGCCCAGCGTCGCGATCAGCAGGCCGCCGATGCCAGGCCCGACGATGTAGGCCAGGTTGAAAATCGCCTCGTACACGCTGTTGGCGCGGTCGAGCGTCCAACCGGCGCGCGTGGCCGCCTCCGGCAGCATGGTCTCGCGGGCGGTCATTCCTGCCGGGTCGAAGAACGCGCCGAGCGCGGCCAGCCCTGCCAGCACCGCGACGTTGATGGCCTGCACCCCGAACATGAGCGCCAGCACAGGGACCGCGGCCACCGAGAGCGCCGACAACGCGTCGGAGATCATCGACACCCGCCTGCGGCCGAGATAGTCGACTGCGGCACCCGCGATCAGGGTAGCGGCAAGCAGCGGCAACGTGCCCGCCATCGCGACGATCGAGGCGTACAACGCAGAGCCGTTGCGCTGCAACACAAGCCAAGGAAAGGCGACGAGTGAGATGCCGTTGCCGGCGCCGGCCATCAGCGCGGCGGACAGAATCAGGAGTAGCGGACCGCGCTTGCCGTTCGTCATGGGGTATCGCGGCCGAATGTAACAGCGGCCAAGCCCGCTCGGCACGCGATTTTGCATGCCGTGCACAGTGGAGGGGTGAAGTTGAACCATCCGCGAACCGGCGAGATGTTCGATTCGCCCGTGCCTCCCGGCACCGGCTGGCCGGGCGATCCGGCCACGTCGCGCACTGCGGTGGCGCAGACGCCCGCGCAGGTTGAGGCCATGGCCTCGGCGGTCAAGACCCTTGAAGAACTGGACGCGGAGGTGTCGGTGTGCCGCGCCTGCCCTCGGCTGGTCGAATGGCGCGAAGAAGTTGCCATCGTGAAGCGAAAGTCGTTCGCAGGCGAGCCGTACTGGGGTCGGCCGATTCCCGGCTGGGGGTCGACAACGCCGCGGATCGTCATCGTCGGCCTGGCACCGGCGGCGCACGGCGGCAACCGCACCGGCCGGGTGTTCACCGGTGACCGCTCCGGCGACTTTCTGTTCGCCGCGCTGCACCGCGCCGGTCTTGCCAATCAAGCCGAGTGTGTCGACGCGGCAGATGGCTTGGCGCTCAACGACACTCGGGTCGCCGCGGCTGTGCGCTGCGCTCCGCCGGGCAACGCGCCGACACCGGCAGAGCGCGCGACGTGTGCACCGTGGCTGGACGCCGAGTGGCGACTGATCAGTTCCCACGTTCGGGTGATCATTGCGCTCGGGGGGTTCGCGTGGCGGGCGGCGCTGCAGATGGTCGGGGGCGTCCCGTCGCCCGCGCCGAAGTTCGGGCACGGCGCGACGGCCACCCTGGGCGCTGTGACGCTAATCGGCTGCTATCACCCCAGCCAGCAGAACACGTTCACCGGCAAGCTGACCCCGCAGATGCTCGACGACGTGTTTCGGCAGGCCCGGGAACGCGCAGGCGCAAAGGGGCGTTGACGTAGCCATGCGACTTTCCGTTCTCGACCTGGTGCCGGTGCGCACCGACCAGACGACGTCTGATGCGCTGGCGGCGACGACGCACCTCGCGCAGACGGCCGATCGGCTCGGCTACACCCGCTACTGGCTGGCCGAACACCACAACATGCCCGCCGTGGCGGCCACCAGTCCGCCGGTGCTGATCGCGCATCTGGCCGCGCAGACGTCGCAGCTGCGGCTGGGTTCTGGCGGCGTGATGTTGCCCAATCATGCGCCGCTGGCCGTCGCCGAGCAGTTCGCGCTGCTGGAGGCCGCGCACCCCGGCCGCATCGATCTCGGCATCGGCCGCGCACCGGGCTCCGACCCGGTGACCTCGATGGCGTTGCGTGGCGCCGCAGGCCGCGACGACCGCGACATCGAGGCGTTCCCGGAGTACCTCGACGACGTGGTCGCGCTGATGAGCGCCCGCGGCGTGCGGGTGCCGCTGCCGCGGGATCTGATGCGGGAGAACTACGTCCTCAAGGCGACGCCGTCGGCGGTGACGGAGCCGAAACTGTGGCTGCTGGGCTCGTCGATGTACTCGGCCCACTTGGCCGCGGCCAAGGGCTTGCCGTATGTGTTCGCGCATCACTTCTCGGGCCAGGGCACAGCCGAGGCGCTCGAGGTGTACCGCTCCGAATTCCGGCCGAGCGACCTGGCGGCCGAGCCGGTGACGTTCTTGACAGTCAACGCGGTCGTTGCCGAAACCCGGGACGAGGCAATGGCTTTGCTGTTGCCGAACCTACAGATGATGGGACGGCTGCGGACGGGCCAGCCGCTTGCCGCGCTCGATCTTGTCGAGGACGCCGAACAGCAGGAGATGACCCCGCAGGCGCAACGCGTCATCGAGGGAGCGCTGCGGCGTGCGGTCGTCGGCTCACCAACCGAGGCGGCCGATCAAGTGCGCGCGCTGGCCGAGGAGTTCGGCGTCGACGAGGTGATGGTCAACCCGGTCGCTTCCGCGCGCCGCGGCACAGACCCCGCAACCGCACCCGCCCGGGACACCACGCTGGAACTGCTCGCCAAGGAACTGTTTTAGCCGCTGGCGCGGAGGACCACCACCGGAATCGGTCGCGACGTCCGTTTCTGGTAGTTCGCGTACCGGTTGGCGTTGTTCTTGTTGACGATCTCCCATAGTCGCGCGTAGTCGGCGTCGTCGGGCAGCACTGGCCGGGCTACCACGCCGAATCTCTTTGGCCCGACGTTGATCTCGACGTTCGGATTGGCCTTGAGGTTGTGATACCAGCCTGGCGCCTTGGGATCACCGCCCTTGGACGCGACGATCAGGTAGGAGTCTCCGTCTTTGGCGTAGGTGAGTGAATTCGTCCGTTGGATTCCGGTCTTCGCACCGACGGTGTGCAGCAGCAGGTTGGGCGGCGTGCCGGGCAGGATGCGGTGCCCGATCCGGCCGTTGGTGCCCTTGTAGATCTTGTCGTGCAGCATCAGCAACGGAAGGCCGATGTATTTCTCCCAGGCAGGCATTCCACTCATGAGGGTCAGTCTTGCGCAGCCGAGTCCAGTTCCGCCAGGGCCTCGCGCAGCAACCGGCCGGACTCCTCGCGGTCGGGGTCTTTGCGCAGCAGCATGCCCTTGGCGAACGACAGCTTGTCACCGCTCTGCCGCGGCAGCACGTGCAGATGGATGTGGAAAACCGACTGGAAGGCGGCCTTGCCGTCGTTGATGACGACGTTGTTGCCGTCGGCATGCAGCCCCGACCGACGGGCCGCCCTGGCAATGCGCTGGCCGATGCGCACCATGTCGGCGACCGTCTCCGAAGGCGTATCCGTCAGGTCGACCGTGTGGCGCTTGGGGATGACCAGGGTGTGGCCGCGGGTGAACGGCCGGATGTCGAGAATGGCCAGGTAGTCGTCGTCCTCGTAGATCCGGATGGCCGGGGCCTCGCCGGCGACGACGGCGCAGAAAACACAGGACATTCCGCCACGTTAGCTACCCATGTTCTCCTTGGCCCAGTCGGCCATCCGGCGGTCGCGTTCTTCAGGTGAGACATCCTCGACGCGAGTCATCACGGTCCAGCGCTGGCCGAACGGGTCGAGGATCGAGGCGAAGCGGTCGCCGGTGACGAAGGTCTGGGCGGGTTCGCGGATGGTGGCGCCGGCCTCCTCGGCCTTGGCCACGACCGCGTCGACGTCCTCGCAGTAGAACCCCACGGAATGGGTGGCCGGGGCTTTCGGGTCGGGCGCGGCGATCTGATACGCCTCGGCGGGGTCGCCCAGTTGCAGGCGGCCGTTGCCGAAGTCCAGTTCGGCGTGCGCAACCGTCCCGCCGGGACCGTCCATTCGGTCGACGAGCTTGGCGCCGAACACCGAAACGTAGAAGTCGATCGCGGCGGCGGCGCCGTCGATGCACAGGAACGGGGTCAGGCTGGTGTAGCCCTCCGGAATTGGTTTCACGCTCATGCGAACCACTGTGGCCCGTCGCGGAAAGGGCGTATTGGAGAAACGCGTCAGCCGGGCACTACGGGTCCGGGCTTCGGTTTGAGGATCAGGCTGAAAACCAGGGCGACGATCCCGATGACGACGCAGGCCCACAGCGCTGTCTGAAAGCTCGCGACAGTGCCCGTGCCGACAACCGGTCCGGCCCAAGCGAATCCGGCCGCACCGCCGATCCCGAAAGCCACGCCGTTGATGCCGGGTAGCGCGCCTGGCTCGTCGTCGGCAGCCTGCACGACGCCCAGCGTGCTCACGGCCGTCAACAGCACACCCGTGCATGTGAATCCGAACACCACCATCAGGGCGACGATCATGGAGAGGCTCTCGACGAAGAGCGCGAGAAGCGCGGTGACCACGATGGAGGAGGCGACGCCGGCACGCAGCACCGTGACGAAGCCGATCCGCACTGCGAGCCTGCCTGCCAAAGGGGCGCTGATCAATTGGACGATTGCGGCGGGCGTCAGAAGCAGCATTGCGGTCATGGTGCCGTCGAGGGCGAAGCCGGAGTCGGCGTCCTCACCGATCGACGGGACGATGAACGTGAGGACGGTCATGAACGACGCGATGCACAGGATGGTCGCGACGATCAGCGGCCACGCCTGACGTGAACGCAGATGCTCGACGGCCACCAACGGATGTGCCAGCCTGCTGTCCACGACGATGAGCGCAAACAGGGCCACGGCTCCAATGCCGATCCAGCCGAGTGCGACGGGGGAGCCCCAGCCCTCGCGGGCGCCATAGCCGAGGAACAGGTTGGCTCCAATAGCGGTCAGCGACAACAGAACCGCACCCAGCCAGTCCATCCGATCGGCGCTCGAACGGGACGGATGATCGACGGGGACGGTCTTCCACGCGAACGCGAGAGCGGCGAGACCGACGATCAGACTCAGTCCGAAAATGGACCGGTATCCCAGCCGGTCGACCATGACGCCGCCGAGTAGCGAGTCGAACCCGGCGACGCCACCGTTGATCGCGGTGACAAGTCCGCAGCAGGTGCCGAACGCGGGACCGCTGAGGTGCTGGCGCATGATCAGGAACGCGATGCCGAAGGTAATTACGCTGCCGCCCTGCAGGATTCGGCCGACAACCATGAATACGAGCGTCGTGCTCACGAGGCAGAGCACGGTGCCGATGCACATGACGACCATCACGCCGAGCAGAACGCGTTTGCGTCCGACGTAATCGCTCCACCGGATGAGCACGACGCTGGAAACCGCGCCCGCCAGCGAGAAGTACGTCGACATCGTCGCGAACGCGCCCCGGCCGAACTGCTCGTTGATGGTGTGGATCGCGGGGATCAGCATCGTCGTGTTGAGTTGGAACGCGACCACGGAGACAATCAGCGCCGACACCATCAGGACGGTCTGGTTCCTGGACATGGCATGGTCCACGATGCGCCCCCCGCCGTCACGCTGTCGGCATCGTATGTCGTCCGCCCGGATGGTTAGGCTGATCCGCGTGTCCGACTACCTAGACCTTGACGAAGACCTTGACGAGGAACTGACCGATGAGTCCGAAGATGGCGGGACAGTAGAGGACGAAAACGGCCACACGCTCTCCATTCGTCGTGCCACCGGGGAAGAGGTGCTCACGATCTTTTCGCCGGGCGAGGAGTGGAGCGTCTACCTGGCGCCCGGCGGCGCCATGACGAATGCGTTCGTCGGCACCCCGGGTGACCCACTGGTCTGGGTGAATGCGGCCGATCGGCCGATCGAGCGCGACGAAGATGGCACGTACATCATCCGCATCGACTAGCAGTTTCGTAGCCTGACTCTCATGGGCGCCCGCGACACCGCGACACAAGCCGCGCCCATCCGCGGCGTGGTGGGACGGGCAGGCAGCGCGTCGGCGTTCGACCTCGATCGGTGGGCGCCCTCGGATGCCACTGCACGGTTCGTCGAGCACTTCTGGTCGGTGTGCTGGGACCTTCGGGACCAGGCGCCGTTCGACAGCACGGTCATCACCTTCCCGTCGCTGCATCTCACGCACGAGTGGGGCGATGACGGTCCGCGCCACGGCTTTCCGTTGCCGAACACGTTGGTGCACGGCGTGGTGGAGCGCGTGTTCCACACGACGATCAGTGAGCGCGGTCGCGTGGTCGGGGCCCGGTTCCGGCCAGGTGGTTTCACCGCGCGGTTCGGCCGCGACGCTGCCGCCTTGACCGGGCGCATCCAACCGGTGGACGACGAATTGTTCGGCCGGGCAATACATCTCGACGACGACGTCGATTCCGCATCGGCTCGCATGGACGAGCTCATCGGTGACTACGCTGGCGAGCTCGACCCCACGTTCGTGGCATTGACGCATCTGGTCGACCGGATCCGCGAAGACGATCGGCTGCACCGGGTCGAGCAGGTGATGGCGCATTCGCCGTGGAGCGCGCGCACCACGCAGCGGGTGTTTCGCCGGTATGTCGGCGTTCCGGTCAAGTGGGTGCTGTGCCGCTACCGGCTGCAGCAGGCGGCGCTGGAGATCGAGAGCCGGCCAGGCGTCGATCATGCCGACCTTGCCGTCCGGCTCGGCTGGTACGACCAGGCGCACTTCATCAACGACTTCCGCGACATGCTTGGCACCACACCGGGCGAATACGCCTCGACCCACGGAAGTTAGGAGATGGCGTGGACACTCGTGAGCTCGTCTTCGCAGGCGCCGCCGAGCAGGCCCGCGCTCTTGCCGACGGCGTCATCGCAGCACCTGCGTTGCTGGACGTCTACCTGGAGCGCATCGGCCGCCTCGACCCGGAGCTGAGGTCGTATCGGGTGGTGCTGGCCGACAGCGCGCGGCAGGCGGCCGTCACCGCGCAGGCCAGGTTGGACGCGGGGGAGCGGCTGCCGCTGCTGGGCGTGCCCATCGCCATCAAGGACGACGTCGACGTCGCGGGCGAGGTCACGACGTATGGCAGTGCCGCGCACGGGCCTGCCCGCACGCAGGACGCGGAAGTGGTGCGTCGACTGCGTGACGCAGGGGCGGTCATCATCGGAAAGACCGCGGTGCCCGAGATGATGGTGTGGTCGTTCACTGAGACGCTCGCGTTCGGGGCGACGCGCAACCCATGGAACACCGACTACACGCCCGGTGGCAGCAGCGGGGGCAGCGGTGCGGCGGTGGCCGCGGGTTTGGCGGCCATGGCCCTGGGATCCGACGGCATGGGATCGATCCGGATTCCGTCGACGTGGTGCGGGTTGTTCGGCATCAAACCGCAGCGCGACCGGGTGCCGCTGGCGCCGCACGACGACGCATGGAACGGGTTGAGCGTGAACGGCCCGATGGCGCGGACGGTCGAGGACGCCGCACTGTTTCTGGATGTGACTGCTCCGGGCAACGGGTTCGTCGCCGCGGCCAAGCAGGCGCCGGCAAAGTTGCGGATTGCGTTGAGCACCAAGGTGCCTCCGCCGCTGACCGCTCGGGTCGGCAAGGCGCAGCGGGCGGCCGTCGAGCAGGCGGGAAAGCTGCTGCGCGAGTTGGGCCACGAGGTCATCGAGCGGGATCCCGACTATCCGCTTTCGGGGGTCTATGGGCATGCGCTGCCCCGCTACTTCCGCGGGGTGTATGACGACGTGAAGACGCTGCCGCACCCGGAGCGCCTCGAGCGTCGCACCCGTGCGTTCGCGCGGATCGGCGGACTGCTCTCTGATCGTCGGATGAACGCGATCAGGGGGTCGGAAAGCGGCGTGGCCGAACGTATCCAGTCGATCTACGACGATGTCGACGTGGTGATCACCCCTGGAACGGCGACCGGCCCGTCGAAGGTCGGGGCCTACCAGCGGCGCGGGGCGATCGCGACACTGGCGCTAGTCGCCATGCGGGTTCCGTTCCAGGCGATGTTCAACGTGACGGGGCAGCCCGCGGCGGTGGTGCCGTGGGACCTGGACGGCAATGGTCTGCCGACGTCGATTCAGTTGGTGGGCAAGCCATTCGATGAGGCGACGTTACTGTCGTTAGGAGCGCAGATCGAGCAGGCCCGGCCGTGGGCGCAGCGCCGCCCGCCGGTGTCCTGACCCTCAACTACCCGCGAGCGTGCGTGTCTGCACACGACACGCCGCGCAATTCTGGCATTTTGCGCACGCTCGCGGCTCCCGACGGTGTCATGAGTCGCCTATGACCCGCCAGGCGGCCAGCTTGTCCTCGTAGCGCATGGTTTGCGCGGGACTGGTTGACGGCAGCCGCCGATATTGAAAGTCGGGCGCGACGCGGACCAGGCGGTTGAAGTTCTTCTCAGCGGCAGCTCCGTTGAAGAACACCCGCGAGATATCCGAATACTGCTCGAAAAGCTCGCCAAAGTCGTTGGGCACCATGCTATCCGGCTCGACCGCTGAGTCCAGGCTGCCGACTCGCCGGCACGACCGCAGCACGTCCCACACCGCAACGCCATTCACGACCAGCGCCGCGGTCCGCCCGTCATACGGCGCGTCCGCGTCGAACCCGAAGATCGCGCCGGTGATCCTCCAGAACGCGTTCCGCGGGTTCGCGTAGTACTGTTGCGCGCCCAGCGAAATCACGCTCGGCATGTTGCCGAGGATCAGCGTCTTGGCGCCGTCGCCGACAATCGGCGGAAACCCGTGGAGCAGCTCGGAAGCCATGTATCCGAATATTGCCCCACCTCGGCGGTATACGTTGTGGCCGTGGCCGAAGACTTCGATCTCGAAGCGTCCGGGCTGCTCGACGGCCTCGAGGGCGAGGAACGTCAGGAGCGCGCCGAACTGATTCCGTGGCTGCTCGAGCGGGGAGTAACCGTTGAGCAGATCAGGGGCGGGTTCATGCCGGCGCTGCTCGCGTCGCGTCGGCTCCTCGGTGACGACGGCGTCTACGTCTCTGCCAGGGAGACCAGCGAAAAGACGGGCATCGACCTGGACCTGCTTCAGCGCCTGCAGCGCGCCATGGGGCTGCCGCGCGTCGACGATCCCGATGCGGCCGTGTATCTGCGCGCCGACGCGGAGGCCGCGGCATATGCGAAGAAGTCGCTGGACCTTGGCATCGAGCCCGACCAGGTCGTGCAGATCACCAGGACGCTCGCTGAGGGGTTGTCGCGCGCCGCCGAGGTGATGCGCTACGCCGCCTTGGCGTCGATTCTGGACCCATCGGCTTCGGAGCTGCAGATCGCGAAGAACACCGAAGCGTTGATACGTGAGATCGCTCCCATGCTCGGCCCGATGATTCAGGAAATGCTGCGCCTGCAGTTGCGCCACCTGATGGAGACCGAGGCCGTCACGGCCAGCGAAAGGGCCGAGGGGCAACGCCTGCCAGGCGCTCGCCTGGTCACCATCGCGTTCGCCGATCTCGTCGGCTTCACCCGTCTCGGCGAGGTGGTGTCGCCCGAGGACCTCGAACGGCTGGCACACCGCCTCGGCGAACTCGCTCGTGAGGTCGCCGTCCCGCCGGTGCGCTTCATCAAAACCATTGGCGACGAGGTGATGTTGGTCAGCCCGGAACCGGTTCCGCTACTTGAGGCGGTGCTGGACCTGGTCGACGCGACCGAGGGCGATGATGACTTTCCTCGACTGCGCGCGGGCATCGCCACCGGGATGGCGGTGAGCCGGGCCGGCGACTGGTTCGGCAGTCCGGTGAACCTCGCCAGTCGTGTGACGAGCGCGGCGCGGCCCGGTTCGATACTGGTCTCGGAGCAGACCTACGAAGCGATCGCCGACGACGGCCGATTCACCTGGTCATTCGCGGGAGCGCGGCACCTGAAGGGCATCAAATCCGACGTCAAGCTGTTCCGTGCGCGAAGGGCGACAGTCGAGAGCGACTGAGTGCTGACCCCCTCCCACTCTCAATCTATAGCGCATAGGGGGGCTTGCGGCAAGACCCCGGTGGTGCCGCAAAATCCTCCCCTACCTGCGGTGTGGGCCCAGGCCGAAGCCAAAACTCGTGGAAATGGGGCAGCGAAAATGCGTGTGTTGTTGTCGACGTGGGGGTCGCGTGGAGACGTCGAACCGGTGCTGGCGCTTGCGGTGCGACTGCAAGAACTCGGTGCGCAGGCTCGGGTGTGCGCGCCTCCGGACTTCGCCGAGCAATCGGCACGCCTCGGCGTCGAGATGGTCCCTGCCGGTCAGTCGGTGCGCGCGCTGGTGCACGGGAGCGACGGAAAGAAGCCGTCGACACCGGCCGACGCACCACGCGTGGCAGCCGGGTTGGTCGCTGCGCATTTCGAGATTGTCGGAGCCGCGGTTGAGGGTTGTGACGCGGTGGTGGCGACGGGCTTGATGCCTGCCGGTGTGCGGTCGGTGGCCGAGAGTCGAGGCATCCCGTATGTGCTCGCGGCCTTCCACTCGGGTTCGTTTCCTTCGCCCACTCAGCGGCCGCTGCCGCGGCCCGGCAAGCCGTTTCCGCCGGGCGAGACCGACAACCGGGTGCTGTGGGCCATCGACGCCGAACGAGTAAACGCGTTGTACGCCAAGCCGCTCAACGAACGTCGCGCCGCGATCGGGCTGCCGCCGGTCGACAATGTCCGCGACCACGTGTTCACGGACCGTCCATGGCTTGCGACGGACCCGACGCTGTCACCATGGCCCGGTTCGCCGTACCTCGACGTCGTGCAGACCGGCGCGTGGATCCTGCGCGACGAACGCCCGCTGCCTGCCGACCTGGAGAGCTTCCTGGACGCCGGAGAGCCTCCGGTATTTGTCAGCATGGGCAGCGTGCGCGCCCCCGAAGACGTCGCCAGGGTGGCGATCGAAGCGGTTCGCGCGCAGGGCCGCCGCGTGGTCATCGGTCGCGGGTGGGCCGACCTCGCTCTGATTGACGAGAAAGACGACTGCTTCGTCGTTGGCGAGGTCAATCATCAGGCGCTGTTCGGCCGGGTCGCCGCCGTCGTGCACCATGGCGGTGCGGGGACGACCACGACGACCGCTCTGGCGGGCGCGCCTCAGGTGGTGGTGCCTCAGATCGCGGATCAGCCGTACTGGGCCGAACGTGTGGCAGAGCTGGGAATCGGTGCGGCACATGATGGTTCGACACCGACGGTGGAGTCCTTGGCTGCCGGACTCGCGGTCGCGCTGGCTCCGGAGACCCGGCTGCGAGCGAAGGATGTGGCGGGCATGATCCGCACCGACGGGACCACGGTGGCCGCGAACCTCTTGCTCGAGGAGGTCTCGCGCGTCTGACGCCAAACCTCTTGTGTCACTTTGATTTCACTGGCACCAACCCGGCCATTCTTGTCGGAGCATCGAACTAATGTTCGAAGCATGACGTCGGGTGCGGTTGCGGATCGCGAGGAGATTCTCGTGACTGTTGCGCGCTGGGAACAGGCCCAGGTCGACATGGCCGGGCTGTCGTTCGGCGCGTTGACGGGGCCCGAGGTGCTTGGCATTCAGAAGCGGCTCGAGGTCGGGTATCGCCGTCAGCCCGCCGTCGATCACCGGCTGATTCATCAGCTCACTTCGCAGTGCACGCCGACCGAGCTAGGTGCCAGGTCCTGGGCCAAGGTGCTCTCCGAAGCGCTTCGGATCTCGGAGGCCGAAGCGAAGCGTCGCATCAAACAGGCCGCGATGTTGGGGCCGCGGACGGCGTTGAGCGGAGAAGCGTTGGCCCCGTCGTTGCCGAATGTGGCTGCGGCCCAGGCCCGTGGCGACATCGGGGCCGAGCATGTGCGGATCATCGAGAAGTTCTTCGATGACCTGCCCAGTCACATCGACGGTCAGACCCGTGGATCGGCCGAGGCCGATTTGGCGTGCGTCGCTACCAGGTTGGGGCCGACGCAGTTTCGGGCGGCGATGGAACGCTTGGCGCTACTGCTGAACCAGGATGGTGATCTGCCCGACGACGCCGACCGGGCGCGGCGGCGATATCTGACCATCGGCAAGCAGGACGTCGACGGGATGAGCGAGGTCCGCGGTCTGCTCGACCCCGAAGCCCGCGCGACATTGGATGCGGTGTTCGCGAAGTTGGCGGCGCCGGGCATGTGCAACCCGGACGACGAATCGCCGTGTGTGGATGGCGAGCCCAGCGACGAGGCGGTGCTAGCCGATACACGGTCGGCGGGGCAGCGCAACCACGATGCGCTCAAGGCGATGGGCCGATCGGTGTTGGCCTCGGGAGAGTTGGGTAAGCATAACGGGCTGCCTGCCACGATCATCGTGTCGACGACGCTGCAGGACCTGCAGTCAGGCGCCGGGGTCGCGGTCACCGCGGGCGGCACGCTGCTGCCGATGCGCGACGTGATCCGATTGGCATCTCAGGCCAATCACTATCTGGTGGTCTATGACAAGCACACCCGCGAACCGCTCTACTGCGGCCGGGCGAAACGTTTCGCGACACCTGGGCAGCGCATTGTGTTGCATGCCATGGACCGTGGTTGTACGCGGCCGGGTTGCACCGCGCCAGGGTACTGGTGCCAGGTTCACCACGTCGACGGCTGGGCCGCCGCGGGCGGTGAAACCAACATCACCAACGCGACGCTTTCCTGTGGCCCGGATAACCGCCTCGTCGAGGAGCAGGGGTGGACCACCCGAAAGCGCAAAGACGGCCGCACCGAATGGATTCCACCACCACATCTGGACGTCGGGCAGGAACGCGTCAACGACTACCACCATCCCGAGAAATATCTGGTGGCCGAAGAGGACGACCCATAGCTACCGGTACGCGCTGAATCGGCGCAGCCTCAGGCTGTTGCTGACAACGAATACGGAGCTGAAAGCCATTGCAGCGCCGGCGATCATCGGGTTGAGCAAGCCGGCCGCGGCCAATGGCAATGCCGCGACGTTGTATGCGAACGCCCAGAACAGGTTGCCCTTGATAATCGACAACGTCCTGCGCGACAACCGAATCGCGGTCGGCACGGCGCGCAGGTCGTCGCGTACCAGCGTCAGGTCGCTCGCCTCGATTGCGACGTCGGTGCCGGTACCCATCGACAAGCCGAGATTCGCTTGGGCGAGCGCAGCGGCGTCGTTGACGCCGTCGCCGACCATCGCTACCACTCGACCGTTGGCCTGCAGCCGCTTCACCGCTGCCACCTTGTCCTCGGGCAGCGCCTCGGCGATCACTTCGTCGATTCCGACCTGCTTCGCAACGGTCCGTGCAGCGTCAGCGTTGTCACCCGTCAGCAGGATCGGCGTCAAGCCGAGATCGCGCAACTCCCGGATAGCGTCGGCCGACGTCGGCTTGACGGCGTCGGCGACGACGAGCACTCCGCGCGCCTTGCCTTCCCAGCCGACAACCACCGGCGTCCGGCCATGAGATTCGGCCTCCTGCATGGCCTTTGCGAGGTCATCGGGCAGGTCTAGCAGCCGGCGTCGGCCAACCAAAACCGTGTGCCCCTCAACGAGGCCCTGGACACCCAGCCCATCGAGGCTCTTGAAGTCGTCCACGATCGGTAGCTCGCCGACTTTCTCGCGCGCGCCGCTCGCGATCGCCTTGGCGATCGGATGCGACGACGCATCCTCGAGCGCGCCGGCCAATCGCAACACCTCGTCCGGTTGTTCACCATCGGTCGTGATCACGTCGACCAGCGTCATCGTCCCAGTGGTCACCGTGCCTGTTTTATCCAAGATGATGGTGTCGATGCGGCGCGTGGACTCGAGCACTTCCGGCCCTTTGATCAGGATGCCGAGTTGTGCACCGCGACCAGTACCCACCATCAACGCGGTCGGTGTGGCCAAGCCAAGCGCACATGGGCACGCGATGATCAGCACCGCCACCGCAGCCGTGAACGCCGCTGCGGCGGATCCGCCTGTGCCGAGCCAGAAGCCCAAGGTCGCTACCGACAACGCGATGACGATCGGCACGAACACCCCGGAAATCTGATCCGCCAACCGCTGCGCCTGCGCCTTGCCGTTCTGCGCGTCTTCCACCAGGCGGGCCATCTGCGCTAGCTGAGTATCCGAGCCAATGCGGCTGGCCCGGACCACAAGCCTGCCATCGACGTTGACGGTCGCACCCACTACGGCATCGCCTGGCCGGACATCCACCGGCACCGATTCCCCAGTCAGCATCGACGCGTCAACCGCTGAACTGCCCGAAACGACCACGCCGTCGGTGGCGAACTTCTCTCCCGGACGCACGACGAACTCGTCGCCGACCGACAAGCGTTCGATCGGAATGCGTTGCTCTGCACCGTCTTTGAGCACCGCGACGTCTTTGGCGCCGAGTTCCAGCAGCGCCTCCAGGGCCGCACCGGCTCTCCGCTTGGCGCGGGCCTCGAAATAGCGGCCTGCGAGGATGAACGTGGTCACTCCCGCCGCCGCTTCGAAGTAGACGTTGCCGGTTCCGTCGGTGCGCGCGATCGTCAGCTCGAACGCATGCTTCATTCCCGGCATGCCCGCATTGCCCCAGAACAACGCGTAGATCGACCAACCGAGCGCGGCGAGCGTGCCCATCGAGATCAGTGTGTCCATGGTGGCGGTGCCATGCCGCAGATTCGTCCACGCCGCCTGGTGAAACGGCCACGCACCCCAGATGACCACCGGCGCCGCCAGCGCCAGCGACAGCCACTGCCAGTTGCTGAACTGCAGCGCGGGCACCATCGCCATCGCGATCACCGGAACCGTCAGCACCGCCGAGATCAGCAGTCGCTCCCGCAGCGACGCCGTCGGATCAGCTGTCGTTTCGATGGCTTCCTCGGGAAGGTGCGCCTGGTAGCCGGCGTCTTCGACCGTGGCCACCAGCTGACCTGCGGTCACGGCATCGCCGTATTCGACATGCGCCTTCTCGGTCGCGAAGTTCACCGTGGCGGTGACGCCCTCGAGCTTGTTGAGTTTCTTCTCGATCCGATGTGCACACGACGCGCACGTCATGCCGTCGATCGCGAGCTCGACCGACGTCATCGAGACTCCCTGTCGCCGACGGGCACGGTGAACTCAGCGGTGCGCACCACACCAGCATGCTGGAAATCGAGGAACAGCCGGTAGTCGCCCCCGCTCGGAAAGACGGCGTGGAAGCCGATGTCGGGTCCTGAAGCAGTCACGCCATCGCCCGGCGTGCCCATCGGGTGGACGTGCAGGTAGGCCAGGTCCGCCGCGCGCAGCGCAACCAGATGGCCGTATGCACCCAGGTACGGCTGCAAATCGGTGACCGGCTTGCCGGCGCGGCTCACCGACATTGTCAACATAGCCGGCTCATCCGCTTTCGCCGTCCCGCTCAAAGTGACCGTGTACCCGTCGACGACCGACGTCGCCGCGACTGGCGACAGCGGCTGCGGGGCGTATTCGCCGCCGACGTGCACGTTGGCCCCCAACGTCATCGCGGGGCCACCGGCCGGGGTGAAATCGGCGAACACGCGATAGTCGCCGCCAAGGCCGAGATCGACTGGTACATCCCATGTTCCATCGGACCGAGCCTTGGGTGCACATGCTGGTAACGCGTCAAATCGTTGCGGACCACGATCAAATGCAACAGCTTTTCGTGGTTCTCGATGTACCGCATGACCGGCGCGCCGCTGGCGTCGAGGATCCGAAATCGCAGCGGCACCCGGCTGGCGGCCTCGTATCGATCTTCGGCCAGCGAGAGCGTGTAGCCGTCTTGCATCGACGACAGGCCACCGGGCAACTCGGTCGCGGCGCCGTGGTCTCCGTGACCGTCGTCGTGTCCGGTTGCCTGCTGCACGACCACACCGCCCTCGGGCCCGACGGCCCTGCCGAGGAAGACGGCGACGGTGAACACCACGGCCAGGCCGACCATGAACGCGACGATCTTCTGTGCGGCGTTCATCAGCCGGCCAACCGGTAGCCGGCTTCCTCGATGGCGGTCTTGATCGCCGCCGCCTCGACAGGTCGTCCGCTCTCGATGACGACCGTTCCGCTGCCGAGATCGACATTGACCGCGTGCACCCCGGGGATATCGGAGATTTCCTCACGCACCGTCGAGGCGCAGGAACCGCAGCTCATACCCGTGACGGTGACCGTCGTTGTGCTCATGTGTCATGTGTACCATACCCCCCTAGGGTATTAAAAGTGTGTAGAAAGGAACGATGACCATGTGGAAGCGAACGACCGTGATCGGTGCCGGCGCCTTGGCGGTGCTGGCCATCTCGACAGGCTGTAGCAGCTCGACCCAATCCGAGCATCCCGCTGAACACTCCATGTCGGCCATGACCGCCGCACCGACCACGAGCGCAGCGGCGCAGGCCCACAACGACGCAGACGTGATGTTCGCCCAGCACATGATTCCGCACCACCAGCAGGCGGTCGAGATGAGCGACATGGTCCTCGGCAAGCAGGGCATCGATCCACGCGTCACCGAACTTGCCAATCAGATCAAGGCCGCCCAGGGACCCGAAATCCAGTTGATGCAGGGTTGGCTCACTCAATGGGGCACGCCCGCCATGCCGCCCATGTCCGGTCACGAGATGCCTGGCATGAGCGGCATGATGTCCGACGCAGACATGACGGCGCTGACCTCCGCGCAGGGCGTCGACGCGAGCAAGCTGTTCCTGACGCAGATGATTGCGCATCACGATGGCGCAATCACGATGGCGCAGAACGAAATCAAGGATGGCCGATATCCAGCCGCGATCGAACTTGCCAACGCGATCGTCACCGCCCAGCAGAAAGAGATCGAAACCATGAGGGGCATCCTGGCGACGCTCTAGTTGTGGCGTTGGGTGCGCATGGCAGCATCTGCGGTCATGCGCATCCTCGTGCAACGGGTGACCTCGGCATCGGTGACTGTCGACGGTGAGATCGTCGGCGCCATCTCCCCGGACGGTCAGGGCCTGCTCGCGCTCGTCGGCGTCACGCACACCGACGATGCGGCGAAGGCACAGCGACTGGCCGAAAAGCTATGGCAGCTGAGGATTCTCGACGACGAGAAGGCCGCGGCAGATGTCGGCGCACCGATTCTGGTGGTCAGCCAGTTCACGCTCTACGCCAACACCGCGAAGGGCAGGCGCCCGACGTGGAACGCCGCCGCTCCTGGCGCGGTGGCCGAACCGTTGGTGACGGCGTTCGCCGAAGCGCTCCGACGCCTCGGCGCCCACGTCGAAACCGGCGTGTTCGGCGCGGACATGCAGGTCGCGCTCGTCAACGACGGCCCGGTGACGGTGCTGCTGGAGGCTTAGTGAGTGCTAGCCCGTCGCGACCGGCGGAATGCCCTCCGACGGCTGGACGATGACAAAGCCCTGCCCGTAGAACGACACCTGAAGCGCCTCGCCGGAACCGCGACCGATCAGCGCGCCTGCCTTGAAGCTCGTCTTCAGCTGCGTCTGCAGATTCGCCGACCACGCCACCACGGCATTGGTGTCGGCGAACGTCGGCGCCTCGGCCGCGTTCAGCACGACAGGCGGGCCATCGGTGGTCAGCGCCACCCAACCGGTGCCGCGCAGCGTCGTGTTGAACAGACCGCCCGCGACCATGCTGCCGCCCTTCACCCGCTCGATGTTCCAGTCGAGGCTCGAGGAGAACGCCAGCACATTCTTGCCGCTGATCGACAGTCCGGCATTGTTCAGGTTCAGTAGATGTACGTCGTAGGCCCGCTCGGCGAGGAAGACATCGCCCTGACCCTGGCAGCGCATCAGCGGCAGTCCCTCACCTGTCAACGCCTTCTTGATGAATTTCGTTGCGCCGCCGCCCTCGAACGAGAAATCCACGTTGCCTTGATAGGCGACCATCGCACCCTGTCGCGCCATGAACGGTTCGCCGAGGCGCACGCGCAGCAGCTTCGAGTTCTGGTTCGCGATCGGTTTGGCTTCCTTCTCGCTGAACCGGCCGTCGACGAGATCGCCGGTGATGCCCGAGAATCCGTCACCGACCGGAGCGGCCTGCGGTGGCGCCGGTGACGCAGGCGGCCCACCCAGCGGTGCGCGGCTCACCTGCCCGCGATGGGACACCTGATCGGTCCATTGCCGGCCGTCGAACCACCGGTACTCGTAACGGCCTTCGGGGTCGGGGCGCCAGCTTCCAGGTCCAGTTCCTGTCATGCCGTCCAAACTAGGGCAACCGCTGGCATTCTTAGGTGATGGCAAAGGAAATCGACCGGGTTCGGGCGCAGAGCGCCCTTGCGGTCATCAAGCAGCACCCCGGCATGGTGCTGTTCGCCGTCTCGCCGGTCCTCATCGGGGTAGGGCTGGTGTGGTGGTTGGTCAGCCCGGCCCTGGCCGTGCTGCTGTTGATCGGGGCGGTCGTCGGCGGCGGCGCCGTCGTGCTCATGAAGCGCTAGACACCGGCTGACGCTGCTAGCGGCGATCACGGCCGTTCGCTTGCGGTGAAAGGCGTCCCATCAGCGTTGTAACGGTGTAATCATGTAATCATGCGACAACATCACCTCCATGGCCGACGGTCGGGCCGCTCCGGCGGCTGGCAGCAGGCCGAACAACCCGATGCAAGCGATGCTGCCGACTGGTTCGCCGGCCGGTTGCCCGATGGCTGGTTCGACGGCGACCCGACGGTCGTTGTCGACCGCGAAGAGATCACTGTGATCGGCCGACTGCCCGTGGCCGACGGAGAAGAGAGCGAGGCGCGCGCCTCAGGCAGAGTCTCGCGCTTCCGCGAAGAGACCCGAGCCGAGCGCATGCACATCGCCGACGAAGCCGAGGCCCGCTACGGCCGGAAAGTGGCTTGGGGGGTAGAGGTGGGCAGCGCCGAAAACCCAGAGCGAATTCTGTTCACCCACATCGCCGTTCCGGTGATGACCCGGCTCAAGCAGCCGGAACGTCAGGTGCTCGACACGCTGGTCGACGCGGGGGTGGCGCGGTCGCGCTCCGATGCGTTGGCCTGGTCGGTCCGCCTGGTTGGCGAGCACGCCGACGAATGGCTTGGCAAGCTGCGCGACGCTATGAAAAACGTCGACGACCTGCGCGCCGAGGGCCCGCAACTCTAGGCCAAGCGTTCTATTCCGACGTACGACGAGCTCAGTGCGGCGGTCTGCGACAGCGGGTCGACGGGTCCACCGTCGATCAGCAGATTGCGGTTGGCGCCGTAGGACTCCGGCTGCGCGCCGCCGCGCGGGTCGAAAATCCTTGAGCCCCAGCCATGGTCGATGACGACCACGCCACGCCGAGGTCGCTCGTCGACCGACGCCGCCAGTTCGATCGCGCCGACAGGGGAGTAGACCCTCACCTTGTCGCCGTCTTGGACGCCAAGCGCGGCCGCGTCGTCGGGATGGATCACCACCTCGTTGTCCTTGCCGGACGGATGCAGACCGGGCAACTCGTTCAGCCATGAGTTCATCGAGTGACGGTTTCGCCGGTTCGCGAGCTGGAACGGATACTCGGCAGGCGCCTGCGGCGTATGTTCGGCGAGCAGCTCGCGCGCCCGCTGCACGAACTCCGGCGGCGCCGCGTGCACCTTCTTGTCGTCGGTGCGCAGCGCTTGCCGGAAGTGTCCGAACTCGCGAGGGCCGAGCACCCAGCCGTGCGGGTGTGCCATCACGTCACGCCATTTGATCCTGCGGCCGTTGACCTTTCGCCCGGTGGAGACCACCAGCCGGTCGACCCAGTGCGGCCCGAACTCCAACGCGGGCTTGCGCGTCAGCCGCGCCAGTCGGCGCGTCGCCTTGACGAATCCATTGAACCCCCTGGCGCCGAACAACGGCTTGCGCATGGCGATCGCCAGATCGACGAAGATGCGCCATTCCTGACGCGCGCCGGGCGGTGGTTCAACCGCTTTGCGTCCGTACTGCAGGTACGGCTCGTCGTGCATGTTGCTGGTGAACGCGAGCAGGTCGTCACGCTCCAGCCAATGGACGGCGGGCAGCAGCCAGTGCGCATGCCGGTGGCTTTCGCGCTGCACAAAGTCGATGGCCACCAACAGATCCAGCTGGGCCAGCGCCTCGTCGAGCTTGGCGCCGTCGGGTCCCGAGACCACCGGATTGCCGCAGTTGATCAGCATCGCCTTGATCTGGCCGGGACCCGGAGTTGTTATCTCATCGGGCAATTCGCTTAGCGCATGCGCGCCGGCAACCATGCCGCGGCCGGCAACGCGACTTCTATGGGGTGACTGCTTGATCATGCCGGACAGCCGGATGGCGTCCACGTAGCCGGGCTCATACCTGCGACCGCCGGGACGATCCATCCTGCCGGTGATCACGTTCAGCACGTGCCCGAGCCACTCCGCGACGGTGCCTGCAAGGTGCAGCGAGACGCCGGTCCGTGTCACCACCATCGCGGCGCGCGCTGTGGCGAACTCACGCGCCACCCGTTCGATCTGAGCGCGCGGAATGTCGCACCGCACTGCCAGATCGTCGAGGTCGGCATCGGCGACAAGCCGGCGCAGATCGTCGACGCCCGTTGCCAGTTCCGTGCAGTCCTGCTCATGTTCGAGGCGCTCGTCGAGGATCACCTTGACCATCGCGAGCAGCAGTGCCCAGTCCTGCCCGGGCCGCACGGCGAGGTGGACGTCGGCCTTCTCTGCGGTCTCTGTCCGCAGTGGGTCGACGACGACGATCGTCGCGCCCCGCTTTTGTCGCTCCACCGCGCGCCGCCATCCACCAGGCACCGTCTCGAGCCAATTCCACGCGCTGACAGCGGGATTGGTGCCGACGAGCAGAAAGTAGTCGCAGTTGTCGATGTCGGACACCGGCGCCATCAGCATCGAACCGTACATCGCCGTTGCGACGACGTGCATCGCGTTCTGGTCCACCGAGCCGACGAAGTACCGGTTGTGCGTGCCGATGCCGTCCAGCCATGCGTTCATGAAGATGATGTTCGACGACGAGAAGCCGGACGGATTGCCGTAATAGATGCCGACCGCATCGGGCCCGTCGGCGTCGATCAGCGCGTTCATCCGGGCGGCGATGTCACCGATCGCCTCCTCCCAACTGGCCTCCACGTATGTATCGCCCACCCGGCGCATGGGGTTGAGGATCCGGCGCGGATGCTCGACAAGCTGGTTGGCGGTGCGGCCCTTGGCGCAGAAGTCCTGCCACGTGTGGGGGTTCTGCTTGTCGGGCGCGATCTTGGTGACCCGGTTGTCCTCGACCGTCACTTCGAGACCACAGCAGGCCAGGCAGTATCGGCAGAACGTGTGCACCGTGGCGGTCATGCACGCACCATAGCCCCGCTAGACCTGCGTCATCTCCCAATAAGCGCCATGCTTAGCCAACAGTTCCTGATGACTGCCTCGCTCGACGATCCGGCCCGCCTCCATCACCAGGATCACGTCGGCATCGCGGATCGTCGAAAGCCGGTGCGCGATGATGAAACTCGTGCGATCGCGGCGCAGTTCGCCCATCGCGTGCTGGATCAGCAGCTCCGTTCTGGTGTCCACCGAGCTGGTTGCTTCGTCGAGAACCAGCAGCTGGGGGCGGGCCAGGAAGGCGCGGGCGATGGTGATCAGCTGCTTCTCACCCGCACTGATGTTGCCGCCGTCGTCGCTGACGACCGTCTGGTAGCCGTCGGGCAGCGTATGCACGAACCGGTCGACGTAGGCCGCCGTAGCGGCAGCGATTACGTCGTCCTCGCTGGCATCGGGTCTGCCGTAGGCGATGTTGTCGTAGATCGACCCGCCCAGCAGCCAGGTGTCCTGCAGCACCATGCCGATCCTTGACCGCAGTGACTGCCGGTCCACCGACGAGATGTCAACGCCGTCAACGAGAATGCGTCCCGAGTCCACGTCGTAAAACCGCATCAACAGGTTCACCAGCGTGGTCTTGCCCGCGCCGGTTGGCCCGACGATCGCCACTGTGCTGCCGGGCTCCGCCACCAGTGACAGGTCTTCGATCACCGGTGTGCCTGGCTGGTAGCTGAAGTCGACGTGCTGGAACTCGACCCGGCCGCGCGGGCCGCCGTCCACCGACGGCAGCACCACGCCCGGGTCCGGCGACTCTTCCTCGGCGTCCAGCAGATCGAAAACCCGCTCGGCACTTGCCACTCCGGACTGCAGGGTGTTGTACATCCCCGCGACCTGACTCAGCGGCTGATTGAACTGGCGGACGTACTGGATGAACGCCTGGATGCTGCCCAGCGTGATCTGACCCGTCGCGACCTGCACACCGCCGACCACCGCGACCGCCACGTAGCTCAGGTTTCCGACGAATGTGGTGGCCGGGCCGACCAATCCCGAGAAGAACTGCGCGCCACGGCTGGCCTGGTAGACGTCGTCGTTGAACTGTTCGAACTGCTCCAGCGCCCTCGCCCGGTGGCCGAAGGTCTTGACCACCGTGAACCCGCTGTAGGTCTCCTCGATGTGGGCGTTGAGGCGGCCGGTGTTGCGCCATTGCGCGACGAACAAGCGCTGTGAGCGGCGGGCGATCGCGCGCGTCACCCACAGCGACAGCGGCACGGTGATGACCGTGAGCAACGTCAGCAGCGGCGAGATGGTCAGCATCATCACCAACACCGCCACCACGGTGAGCACCGAAGTCAGCAGCTGGCTGATCGTCATCGACAACGACTGCTGAAGGTTGTCGATGTCGTTGGTGACCCTGCTCAGCACCTCACCGCGTTGCCGGGAGTCGAAGTAGCGCAACGGCAGTCGATGCACCTTGTTCTCGACGTCGGAACGCAGGCCCACCATGGTGCGCTGCACCACGACGTTGAGGATGCGCGCCTGCAGCCAAACCATGAGCGCAGCAACCAGATACAGCCCCAAAGCCAAAAGCAGCGTGCGGCCGATCGCGCCGAAGTCCACGCCACGGCCAGGCACGACATTCATTCCCGACAGCAGATCGGCGAAGGTGTTGTCGCCGCGCGCCCGCGCTGCCGCGATGGCCTGCTCCTTCGTCAGACCAGCGGGCAGTTGGCGGCCGATCACGCCGTTGAACAGCAGATCGGTTGCGTGGCCGAGGATGCGCGGGCCTATCACCCCGATCGCGATCCCGCCGACCCCCAGCAGGATCACGACGGCGGTGAGCCCGCGCTGTGGCGTCAGCCGTTTGACCAATCGGACCGCCGACCCCTTGAAGTCGCGCGACCGCTCCGTCGGTGCCTGCACCACGCCGCGGATCGGCCGTGTCATCGGCCCTGCGGTCATCAGTGGCCTCCCGCCCCGGCGACCAGCGACTGCGAGTCGGCGAACTCGGCGTAGGTGGGGCAGGTGGCCAGCAGCGTGTCATGCGTGCCGATTCCCACCACCCGGCCGTCGTCGACGACGACGATCTGGTCAGCCTCGGCGACCGTCGAGATGCGTTGCGACACAATCACGACCGTCGAGTCCGCCGACACCTCGCGCAGCGACGCGCGGACGCGGGCGTCGGTGTGCACATCGAGTGCGGAGAACGCGTCGTCGAACAGGTAGATCGCCGGACGGCGGATCACGGCGCGTGCGATCGCCAACCGTTGCCGTTGGCCTCCCGAAAAATTGATGCCGGCCTGCGCGACCGGCATCGCCAAACCGTCGGGGTGGGCGCGGACGAAATCGTCGGCGGCCGCGACCCGCAGCGCATCCCACATCTCCTCGTCGGTCGCGTCGGCCTTGCCGTATCGCAGGTTGTCTGCGACCGTGCCGGAGAACAGGTAGCCACGCTGCGGCACCAGGCCGATGGCCGACCACAGCTGTTCGGTGTCGTAGTCGCGCACGTCGACGCCGTCGATGCGCACCGATCCTGCGGTGACGTCGTACAGTCGGCAGATCAGCGCGATCAGGGTGGACTTCCCCGAACCGGTCGACCCGACGATCGCGGTGGTGGCGCCGGGTAGCGCAGTGAACGAAACATCCTGCAGCACAGGGCGGTCGGCGCCGGGGTAGCTGAATGTCGCACCGTCCAACCGGGTTTCGCCGCGAACGGTGTCGGGTCGCACCGGCGACGGAGGGCTGGTGATGCCGGGCGTAGTGGACAGCACGCCGGTGATCCGTTCGGCGCATACCGACGCGCGCGGCAGCAGCACCAGCATGAACGTGGCCAGCAATACGGCCATCAGGATCTGCATGAAGTAAGAAAGGAACGCGATCAGCGAGCCCACCTGCATCAGCCCGGCGTCAATTCGCAAGCCGCCGAACCAGATCAGCGCGACGCTGGAGATGTTGATCACCAGCGTGGTGACCGGCAGCATCAACGCCTGCAGCCGGCCGGCTTCCAGCGCGGAGTCCGATAGGCCCTGGTTGGCAACGCCGAATCGGTTGCGTTCGAACGCCTCCCGCGCGAAGGCCCGGATCACCCGAAGGCCGGAGAGCTGTTCGCGCATCACCCGGTTGATGCTGTCGATCTGACGCTGCACCCGACGGAAGATGGGCAGCAGTCGCGACACGATCAGATAATTGGCGACCGCCAGCACCGGCACACTGATCAACAGCAGCCACGACAGGCCCGCGTCCTGATGTATCGCCATGAAGATGCCGCCGATCGACATGATCGGCGCGGTGATCAGCATCGTGCAGGTCAGCTGCACGAACTGCTGGATCTGCTGGACGTCGTTGGTGGTCCGGGTCAGCAGCGACGGGGCGCCGAATCTAGCCGTCTCCTCTGCCGAGAAGCTGGTGACGTGGCTGAAGATCGACCTGCGCAGGTCACGCCCGACCCCCATGCCTGCCCGCGACCCGAAGTACACCGCGCCGACCGCGCACACCACCTGCATTCCGGTAACGGCGAGCATCACGCCGCCGAGTTCGGCGATCCGCCGCAGATTCCCTTGGGCGACGCCGTCGTCGATGATCGCGGCGTTGACGGTGGGCAGGTACAGCGACGCGAGCGTGCTGATGAGCTGGAGACCCGCCACGGTCGCGAGCAGAGAGCGGTACGGACGCGTATACCGTCGCAGCAACGCCCAGAGCATCCCGCTACTGTCGCATACCCCGCCCACCGAAGTTGTGTTCGGCAGCGCCACCTGAGAATTCGCTTAATGAGCTGGTCAATCGGCATGTCGGTGGTTGAGGTGTTGGGGTGCCGCTACAGTGCATGGCGTGACCCCCAGCAAGTGCGCGACCGGGAAGCCGCGGTCCGCGAAGGCGCTGGCCGCAATGGCCGCGGCCATGATGCCGCTGTTTGCGGCGTGCTCGAGCGATTCGGGGGGCTCGACTTCGCCTAGCGTTCCGCAGTCGCCGGGCCCGTCGCAGAACGCCTCGCACGGCCCGATGTTTCCCGAATGCGGCGGCGTCACCGACCAGACGATCGCCGAACAGACCCGGGTCACCGGCCTGGTGAACACCGCGCGCAACTCGGTGGGCTGCCAGTGGCTGCAGGGCGGCGGCATCCTGGGCCCGCACTTCTCCTTCACGTGGTATCGCGGCAGCCCGATTGGGCGCGAACGCAAGACCGAGGAACTGTCGCGGGCCAGCGTCGAGGACATCAACATCGAGGGGCACAGCGGGTTCATCGCCTTGGGCACCGATCCGACGATCGGCAACAACCTGTGCGAGGTGGGCATCCAGTTCCAAGACGATTTCATCGAGTGGTCGATCAGCTTCAACGAACAGCCGTTCCCGGATCCCTGTGACGTGGCCAAGGAACTGACCCGACAATCGATTGTGAATGCGAAATGAGCCGCTTGCGCCGTCGCGCACTGGCCGGCGTGGTCGCCGCGATGTCGGTGTTGGTGCTGCTGACCGGCTGCACATCAACGGTTCAGGGAACCGCGACGAAGTCGGGAACGGGCGACGTGCCCCGCAACGACGACTCGGCCAAGCAGTACCCCAACCTGCTCAAGGAATGTGAGGTGCTGACCGAGGACATCCTCGCCAAGACCGTCGGCGCCGATCCGCTGGACATTCAGAGCACGTTCGTCGGCGCGGTGTGCCGCTGGCAGGCGGCCAACCCGGCGGGCCTGATCGACATCACCCGGTTCTGGTACGAGCAGGGCAGCCTCGACAACGAGAAGAAGGTCGCCCAAAGCCTGAACTATCAGATCGAGAACCGCTCGATCGCGGGTGTGCCGTCGATAGTGATGAAGCCCAACGATCCCAACGGGGCGTGCGGAGTCGCCAGCGACGCCGGCGGTGTGGTCGGTTGGTGGGTGAACCCGCAGACGCCGGGCATCGACGCATGCGGGATGGTCGTCAAGCTGATGGAACTGACGCTGGCCACCAGTTCCTGATCACCTGGGCACGTGGAAGCCGACAAGTGTGGCGCCGCTGAGCGTCAGCTTGTCCCACGGCTCACCGGTGCGCAGCACCGCGATCGCAGAGGTCGGGAACTTCGCCGAAATGCGTTCGGCCGCTGTGCTATTGCTTCCGTCAACGGAGGCCAGGCCGAGCGCCAACGACGACATCGTCGGCTCGTGTCCGATCACCAGCAGGGTTTCGACGTCGGGTGCGACCCGGTTTATCTCCTCGATCACCGTGCCAGGTGTTGCGTCGTATAGCCGGTCAAGGTAGTCAACCGGGGCGTCGATACGGGTCCGCGCCAGCGTCTCGCGGGTGCGGGTGGCCGTCGAGCACAGCACCGCGTCCACCGCGGGCGCGTTGGCCCGCAGCCAATCGCCTGCCAGCGTGGCCTCCCGTTCACCCCTCGGCGCCAGCGGGCGCTCATGGTCGGCCACACCGGTCGGATAGTCCGATTTGGCGTGCCGAAGCAATAGCAGAGTGCGGTAGCGGTCGGTCACACCAATAACGGTAGGGCATGCCGACGCACGTCCCGAGACTTGTCGGCGGGCGGACCTACACTCGCGGTGCCGAGGAGATACAGGACATGAAAGGAGAGCCGAGATGCGATTCGTGCACACCGCCGACTGGCAGCTCGGCATGACCCGATACTTCCTGAACGGCGAGGCCCAGCCGCGGTATTCAGCCGCCCGCCGCGACGTCGTCGCGGGCATCGGGCCGCTCGCGGTTGACGCGGGCGCCGAATTCGTGGTGGTGGCAGGCGATGTCTTCGAAGACAACCAACTCGCGCCGCGTGACGTCAGCCAGTCGCTGGAAGCCATGCGCGCCATCGGCATTCCGGTGTATCTGCTTCCCGGCAACCACGACCCACTCGACGCTTCGTCGGTGTACACCAGTGCGCTGTTCACCGCCGAATGTCCCGACAACGTCACGGTTCTCGACCGTGAGGGCGTACACGAGGTGCGCCCGGGGCTGGAAATCGTTGCCGCGCCGTGGCGCTCGAAGAAGCCGACCACCGATCTGGTGGCCGAGGTGCTGGGCGGACTGCAGCCCGACGGCGTCACGCGAATTGTGGTGGGGCACGGCGGTGTCGACATCTTCGAACCCGACAAGGACAAGCCGTCGCTGGTCCGGCTCGCTGTGCTGGAGGCGGCCATCGAGCGTGGCGCGGTGCACTATGTTGCTTTGGGGGACAAGCACTCCCGTACTCAGGTCGGCTCGACGGGCCGCATCTGGTACTCCGGCTCACCCGAGGTCACCAACTACGACGACATCGAGCCCGACCCTGGCCACGTGCTGCTGGTCGACATCGATGAAAACGACCCGCGACGGCCGGTGCAGGTGGACGCGCAACGCGTCGGACGGTGGCGCTTCGTCACGCTGTGCCGCACCGTGGACAGCAGTCGTGACATCGTCGACCTCGATATCAACCTCGACCTGATGCCGGACAAGGAGCGCACTGTCGTTCGGCTGGGGCTCAGCGGATCGCTGACCGTCACCGATAAGGCCGCGCTCGACGCGTGCCTCGACAAGTACGCCCGGCTGTTTGCCGCGCTGGTGCCGTGGGACAAGCAGACCGACATCGCGGTCATCCCCGCCGACGGCGAGTTCGACGACCTCGGCATCGGCGGGTTCGCTGCGGCCGCCGTCGACGAGCTGGTCGACACCGCACGCACTGACGGTGAGGATGCCGACGACGCCCGCGCGGCGTTGGCGCTGCTGCTGCGCCTGGTGGACCGGGGCGTCGCGTGAAACTGCATCGGCTCGTACTGACGAATTACCGCGGCATCACCCACCGCGAGATCGAGTTTCCCGACCACGGCGTGGTCGTCGTCAGCGGCGCCAACGAGATCGGCAAGTCGTCGATGATCGAGGCGCTCGATCTGCTGATCAACTCAAAGGACCGGTCGAACAAGAAGGACGTCAAGCAGGTCAAGCCGACCCACGCCGACGTCGGCGCCGAGATCACCGCCGAAATCTCAACCGGCCCTTATCGATTCGTCTATCACAAGCGGTTTCACAAACGTTGCGAGACGCAGCTGACGGTGCTCGCGCCGCGCCGCGAGCAGCTCACCGGCGACGAGGCGCACGAGCGGGTCCTCGCGCTGCTCGACGAGACGGTCGACATGGAGTTGTGGCAGGCGCAACGGGTGCTGCAGGCGACCTCCACCGCGGTGGTGGACCTGTCAGGGTGCGACGCACTCTCGCGCGCGCTGGATGCGGCCGCCGGCGAAACGCAGGCGCCGTCCGGCGCTACGGATGGACTGCTGATCGACCGCATCGACGCCGAATACCTGCGGTACTACACGCAGACCGGCCGGCCGACCGCCGAATGGGCCGCCGCCATCAAGCGGCTGCGCGACGCCGACGACGAGGTGGCCCGGTGCGCGGCCGCGGTGGCCGAGGTCGACGATGCGGTGCGCAAGCACGGCGCGCTGACCGAGAGCCTTTCGGTGCTGGCCGAGCAGCGGGCCGAGGCGGCGAAACGTCTCGCCGAGGCGCGTGCAGCGGCGGAGGCCGTCGCCGCGCTGACCCAGCAGCTCAAGCAGGCCCAGGTGGTCGCCGCAGCAGCCGATGCCACGATGACCGCGTCGGTCGCCGCGCTCACCGAACGGCGGCGGCTGCGCGCAGACATCGATCAGCGCACCGCCGCGACCACCGAACTGCAGGCCGCCGCGGCGGAGGCTGTCGAGGACCTCGCGACCGCTGCCGAAGTGCAGGAGGCCGCCGAGGCCGCAGCGGGGGAGGCGCGTGCCGCAGTCGAGGCGGCCCAGACGCGGGTCGATGTCGCCCGGCGTGCCGTCGAGCGCGTATCCGCCCGGGACGAGGCCGACCGCCTCGAAGGCCGCCTTGCCAAGCTCGATGCCGCACGCCGCGAGCTCGACCGCGTTGCCCGCGAGCTCGCGGACATTGCGCTGACAGACGACACGATGCGGGCGATCGAAGCCGCGGCCATTGCGGTCGAACGGGCTGCGGGTCAAGCCGAACTCGCGTCAGCCCACATCGAAATCGTCGCGATCGCCGACGTCGAGGTCCGCGTCGAGGGCGAGCCGGTTTCCCTCGAGGCCGGTGGCAGCTGGGCGGCAAACGTCGGCGCGCCGACCGACATCGAACTGCCCGGGTTGCTGCGTGCCCGCGTCGTGCCCGGAACTCCCGCGGCGGATTCACAGACCAAACTCGAAGCGGCACAAGAGGTTCTCGCTGGTGCATTGGCGCGGGCGCGGGTCGCGGATGTGGATGCCGCGCGCCTGCTGGATGAGCGTCGCCGCGAACTGCTTGCTGCGCATACCAAACTGAGCGCCACGTGCGAAGCGCTGACAGGTGACGACGTCGTCGACCAATTGCGAACGCGGCTAGCCGAATTGCGCGCTGGTGAGCCCGCCGACCTCAGTCTGTGGGACGACCCGACGGCTGCCCGCGCCGACCTCGACGCCGCGGTGGTCGCGCACAAGCAGGCCATGGCGGACTGCGAAACACATCGCAAGGTGGCCGAGGCCGCGGCGAAGCGATTGGGGGAGCAGACCACCCGTGCCAACGTCGCCCGCGAAAAACTCGCCGCGGCCCGAATCGAACTCAGCGCAGCGCAGGAGCGGTTGGTTCATCTGCGATCGCTCGCTACCGACGACGAGCTCGCGGTCAAGGCAGAAGCCGACGGTGAGGCGGCCCGGCGCGCAACAGGACTCGTCGCAGAACTGGGCGCCGAATTGGCGAAGAGTGCACCGGACACCGTCGGCGCCGCGCTCAGCGATGCGGTTCGCCGGGCCGACTCGCTGGACAGCAGGCACGAGGAAGCATCCGAGGCGCTACGCGAGGTGACCACGCAGCTCAAGGTTTACGGCACCGAGGGCCGCAAGGGTCACCTCGATGCCGCACAGACCGAACGCGAGCGCGCAGAGGCAGAGTATTTGCGTATGCATCGGCGTGCCCGTGCTGCGCAACTGCTGCGCTCGGTGATGGCGCGACACCGCGACGCCACCAGGCAGCGTTACGTCGACCCGTTCCGAAACCAGGTGGAGCGGTTGGGCCGCATCGTGTTTGGCGATAGCTTCGAAGTCGAGATCGACAGCGCGCTGCGCATCTGCAACCGGACACTGGCGGGCCGCACCGTGCCGTACGAGTCGTTGTCCGGCGGCGCCAAGGAACAGATGGGCATCGTCGCGCGACTGGCTGGCGCGGTGTTGGTGGCCAAGGAAGACAGCGTTCCGGTGGTCATCGACGACGCGCTCGGTTTCACCGACCCGCAGCGGCTGACCAAAATGGGCGCGGTGTTCGACGCCGTCGGCGGAGATGGTCAGGTGATCGTGTTGACCTGCAGTCCGGAGCGCTACGCCAGCGTGACGGGGGCCCATCACATCGAGCTCACGGCCTAGCCGGCAAATCCGCTACCCCGGCCCGCCAACGGTGCAATAGTTGGTACACGACGGCCGTGGGGGGCTGACTTGCGTGCGAGCGACGTTCGTGGGGTAGCGGGCAACCGCGACATCTGGTTGCAGGCTGGGCTGCTGATCCTCGCGGCACTCGGTTGGTGGTGGTCGGCCTACACCGCCGGTGAGATGGCCGGCGACGAGACGTCGATGGACGGCATGCCGATGGCGCAACAGCCGGCCATGTCATTCGTCGCGTTCCTGGTCGCATGGGTGGCGATGATGGCCGCGATGATGTTCCCGGCGGTGCTGCCGGTGGTCCGCCTCTACGCGAGGGCAGCCGCTAACGGGCAGGCTGCGCCGGTGGCCGTCTTCGTCGGCGGATACATCGCGCTGTGGGGACTGGTCGGCGTTCCGGCGTACTTCGCGTGGAGTCGCTTGAATGAGCCGCTGATGACGGGCAGCTCATGGGCCGCACGCGTCGCGGGCGGAGTCGCGCTGGCCGCGGGTTTGTATCAGCTGACGCCACTGAAATCGGTTTGCCTGCGGCACTGCCGATCGCCGCTGTCGTTCTTCATGCGCCACGGCAAGCATCTGGATCGCCCGGTGGGCGCGTTCGTCGCAGGCATGCGGCACGGCATGTTCTGCATCGGATGCTGCTGGATGCTGATGGCGCTGCTGATCGCTTTCGGGGCAATGCAATTGGTATGGATGGTGGTTTTCGCGGTGCTGATTCTGCTCGAGAAACTCGCGCCGTTCGGAGAACAGCTTGCCCGGGTGACGGGAGTGGTGCTGGTGATTCTGGGTGCCACGCTGTTGATGCGCCCCGACTTTGTTACTTACCTGCTCTGATCGAAAGGTTTGCCATGACAACGACCGAACAAAGCACTCGCTGGTACCTCAAGGGACACGGGTATGAGTTCTGCAACTGCGCGCCGGGGTGCGGGTGCAACTTTCACGGGTTCCCGACGTCGGCCGACGGCAGCTGCCGGGCGATGGTCGGTAACCACATCCTCGAGGGCTCTTGCGGTGATGTGGACCTCTCCGGTGTGAAAGCGATCGCGGTGATCGACTGGCCGAAGGCGATTCACGACGGCAACGGCAGGGCGGTGTTCATCGTCGCCCCGGAGACCACCGACGAGCAGATCGAGTGTCTGTCACAGATTTACACCGGCCAACTCGGTGGCGACCCATGGGGAATCCTCGGCACGACGTACGAGGTCGTCGGGCTTGCGAAGGCACCGATCAGTTTCGACGGTGAGGGCGTGACCGTGACGATGACGGCCGAGGGCCTCGGCCGGGCCACGGGTGACAGCTTCAAGAACCCCGTGACCGGTGAGCCGCATCAAGCACAGATCGTGCTGCCGGATGGGTTCATCTGGACGAAGGGTGAATGCGGCATCGGCTCGTTCCAGGTCGAGGCCGAAGGTGTTCGGCTGGACTTCACCGACACGAATTGGATCTTCTACGAGTTCGACTGGTCGAACGCCTAGTTGCCGTCCGCCGCCGAGTGGCCACTTGCGGCACAGGATCTCGCAAAAACTGTGTCATAACTGGCCGCTCGCGCCAATACCTAGGCCGCCTGTAGACCAGGGTCGCCGGATAGGCCGAACACGCGTCGCATGTCGCCGACGGCGTCCGCGTCCCCGTCGAACTTGATCCGCCGCAGAGCGGCCTTGCGCTCGGCCGCGGTCGCGCCCAGCCGAGCGGAGATCAGGTCGGCTGCCGTCGTCGTCACGGTGACGGCGGGCGAACCCTGTGGGGCGCTCAAGCCTGCGGGGTCGACGGCGAACTCGAACCTGCGCTTGTCGATGTCGACGCGATACGACGCGCGCACGTCCCCGATGCTGCCGGAATCAATGCCGAGCAGGATGCCTGCGAGAAATCCGTTGAGCGGCGTCAGCGCGGAGGCATCCGGCACGACCATGTCGAGGCCGAACATCGCGATCGCCTTGACCACCGGCAGCACCTTGCGCCAGCCCGTCTGGCTCAGCGTGTACACCGTCCGCGCGACCGGCGGCGGCAACTCCTCGCGATCGACCAGACCGGCCTCCTCCAGCTCGCGCAGTCGGTCGGCCAGCAGGTTGGTGGCGATCCCGGGCAGCTGTCCGCGCAGATCTCCATAGCGGCGAGGACCACCGATCAGCTCGCGCAGGATCAGCAGCGTCCAGCGCTCGCCGAGCACATCGAGGCCTTTGGCGATCGGGCAGTTCTGCTGGTAGCTCCGTGGCATGGGAATAACCTTACCACTTAGACAAGTAATAGGTCTTATCGCTTGAAAAACTTGTCTGAGAGGTTTACGGTTCTGGCCATGAGCACCCCAATCTTCAAAGACCGCCCGGTCGCCGCGCTCGTCTTCATCTGCCTCAGCGTCTTCGTCATCAGCGTGGACGCCACCATCGTCAACGTTGCGCTACCTACTCTGTCGCGGGACTTGGACGCCGACACCGCGCAGCTGCAATGGATCGTCGATGCCTACACGCTCGTGATGGCCGGGCTCATGCTGTCGGCGGGCAGCCTGTCCGACCGTTTCGGTCGCCGCGGCTGGCTCAGTGCCGGCCTCGCGCTGTTCGCGGTCACCTCCGCCATTGCGGCACAAGTGAACTCGGCCGATGCGCTGATCGCTTCGCGGGCAGCCATGGGCGTCGGCGCCGCCGTCATCTTCCCAACCACATTGTCATTGATCACCAACATCTTCGCCGAACCGGTGAAGCGCGCGAAGGCGATCGGGCTGTGGGCCGCCATGGTCGGCGTCGGTGTGGCCGCGGGGCCGATCTCCGGTGGTTGGCTGCTCGAGCACTTCTCATGGGGTTCGGTATTCATGGTCAACGTGCCGCTGGCAGCGGTGGCGATCATCGGCGGCGTGCTGTTCATCCCGACCTCACGTGATCCCGCGGCACCGCCGGTCGATGTGCCGGGTCTGGTGCTGTCCTCCATCGGCATCACTGCGCTGGTCTACGCCGTCATCGAGGCGCCGAACTGGGGCTGGGGCAGCACGCACACCGTCGCGGGCTTCGTGAGTGCCGTGGCAGTGCTCGCGGTTTTCGCGCTGTGGGAGCGGCGCACCCCGCACCCGATGCTCGACGTGACGGTGTTCTTCAACAGGCGGTTCTCCGGTGGCAGCCTGGCGGTGACCGCAGGGTTTCTGACCTTGTTCGGGTTCATTTTCGTCATCACCCAGTACTTCCAATTCATCAAGGGCTACAGCGCATTTGAGGCCGGGGTCCGGCTACTGCCCGTCGCCGTCTCGATTGCGGTCGCCAGCATCATCGGTCCGCGCATTGTCGAAAGGACCGGCACCACTGCGGTGGTCGCAGGCGGGTTGGCCACCTTCGCGGCTGGACTCGCGTGGGCGTCGACAGCCGACGCCGCTACGCCGTACCTCGAAATCGCCTTGCAGATGGTGCTTCTCGGCGGTGGCCTCGGCCTGACCACCGCGCCGGGCACCGAGGCGATCATGGGCTCGCTGTCCCCGGACAAGGCCGGCGTCGGTTCGGCGGTCAACGACACCACCCGTGAACTCGGTGGAACGCTGGGCGTCGCGATCGTCGGCAGCGTGTTCGCCTCGATCTATTCGAGTCGGCTTTCCGCCAGCCCGGCGTTGGCCAACCTGCCCGCCGATGCCCGCGCGACAATGGAACGGTCGATGGCCGCCGCGCAACGAGTCATCGGTCAGCTTCCGCAGCCGCTGATTCCCGACGCCCGCGCCGCTGTCAACACGGCTTTTCTCGACGGTCTGCAGGTCGGTTCGCTTGTCAGCGCGGGAATCGCGCTGGGCGCCGCGATCGTCGTCGCCTGGTTGCTTCCCGCCCGGGCACCGCACGCAGAGCTGCTCGAGGCCGAGGCGGTGCCGGCCTTGTCGGTCAGCAGAACTGAGTCAAGCCGCCCGTGCAATGACCCTTCCCCGGCAACGTCGTGAAGTTGCCGCTCAGCGTGCCTGCGCCGAATTGAGAATCCGGCGCTGTGACGATGCGACCCGAGCTGGTGGGACCATTGGTGGCTACAGTGCCCGAGAAGGTGCCGCCACGCGGGCCAACCACCTGGCCGCCGTTGGCTTTACCGCCCGATTTGATACCGCCGTTGCCACCGGATGCACCGCCGACGCCGCACGACGCATCACACGGGGCGGCGAACGCGGTGGGGGCTGCGACCATGAGAGCCATCAGAGGGGCCCCGATGCAAACCGCGACGAACTTGTGAGTGGCATTCTTCATCGACTTCTCCCTTTCGGCTCGCGAGGGTAGGGTGAGACAGCCCGATCACGGTTGCCAAAATAGTCCCCTCGCCCCGTTATGCCAGCATTTCCGGTCAATTCGCCATCAGAAAGAGTTGCTGAATTGACGTCATCGGCAATACGCCACGGCCACACCTGAGCCGACGAATTGAGCGTGCAACGACTGGCGGACTCATAGACTCCGGCAGGTGGATGCCGACTACATCGTGGTGGGGACCGGCTCGGCCGGGTCAGTGGTGGCCAACAGGCTCAGCGCAGATCCGGCCGTGTCCGTGGTGGTGCTCGAGGCTGGCCCGCGGGACAAGGACAAGTTCATTCACATCCCTGCCGGTTTCGCGAAACTCTTTCGCAGCGCCATGGACTGGGATTACCTGACCGAACCGCAGAAGGAACTCGACGGCCGCGAAATCTATTGGCCGCGAGGCAAAGTGCTGGGCGGCTCATCATCGATGAACGCGATGATGTGGGTCAGGGGTTTTCCCGCGGACTACGACGAGTGGGCCGAGCACGCTGGCGAGCAGTGGAGCTACGGGTTTGTCGAGAAGTACTTCCAGCGCATCGAAAGCGGACCGCTCGTCATCTCGCCGCAGCGCAGCCCACGCAGCGCAACGGCGGCCTGGTTGGAAGCCGCGCGCGAGTGCGGTCACAGGGGTTTCATCGAAACCCGCGTCACACAGCGCAGGGGAGCGCGGTGGAGCACCGCCGACGCGTATCTCAAACCGGCGCTGCGGCGGCGAAACCTGACCTTGCACACCGAGGCCACCGTGACGCGTGTGCTCTTCGACGGAAAGCGCGCAGTCGGTGTGGAATTCGAGCAGCTGGGTGCTCGCCGCGTCGTGAAGGCCCGCCGCGAGGTGGTGCTGTGCGGCGGCGCGATCAACAGCCCGCAGTTGCTGATGCTGTCCGGCATCGGGCCTGGCGACCAGCTCACCGAGCACGGCATCGGCGTGGTGGCCGAGGCACCCGGTGTCGGCACGAACCTGTTGGACCATCTCGTGGTCCCGATTGGTTTCGACGTGCCCAACGACACTCTGTTCACGGCGGAGAAACCGCTGGAACTGGTGAACTACTTTGCGCGCAGACGCGGCATGCTCACGTCCAACGTCGGGGAGGCCTACGGCTTCGCCAAGAGCCGCGCGGACCTCGAACACCCAGATCTGGAGCTGATTTTCGCGCCCGCTCCGTACTTCGAGGAAGGGCTCGGCGATCCCTACGACCGCCATGCCGTTGTGATGGGTCCGATCCTGCTCAAGCCGCACAGCAGCGGCACCATCACCCTGCGGTCGGCGAATCCGAAAGACAAGCCGATCATCGACCCCCGGTACCTGACCGACGCCGACGGCGCCGACCGTGCAGCGCTGATGTCCGGGTTGCGGATGTGTGCCGATATCGCCAGGGCCGCCGCGCTCAAGGGCATCATCGGCAAGATCGCCAGGCCGCTGGGCGCGAGGGTACTCGACGACGAGACGCTCGAAACGGCACTGAACTCGTTGTCGCACACGCTTTATCACCCGGTTGGCACCTGCCGGATGGGCAGCGACGACGCCAGCGTCGTCGACCCTGAGCTACGCGTGCGCGGGGTGGACGGGCTGCGGGTCGCCGATGCGTCGGTGATGCCGACAATCATCCGCGGCCACACCCACGCGCCCAGCGTGCTCATCGGCGAGAAGGCCGCAGACCTGATCCGAGCGGGTTAGCTCTTCGTTTCGGCGGGCACCAGTCGGCCGATCTCGTCCAGCAGGGATTCCGCCAACGCGATATCCCCGCGGAGGTCGCGGTCGTCGGTGGCGCGGGGCAGCACGCCGGCAAGGTCGAGCGCATCGCCAACCACACCGCCGACCTGATCGTGGAGTCCGCGGTGACGCAGAAGTCGCACTGCGCCAACGAGTTCGCAGCACAGCAAGACCCGGTATGCGGCGATGGACCGCTCGAGTTGCTGTGCGCCCTGAGACGCGAAGGTGGCGTCCTCCTCTGCGCCCCGCGACAGCACGAGCGTGCCGGCAGACGCAGGTTGGGCGGCGTTGCGGATCTCCGCGATCGCACCTGCGGCCACGTACTCGACCATCATCAGCCCGGACGACCCCGGCGCATCAGCTGCGAGAAAAGCGTTGCCGCCGTTGGTATCCGGGTCGTTGATCATTCTGATCCGGGAGTGCGTGATGGGAGCGGTGAGCGCGAGCGCCAGCGTGGTGCCATCCAATTCGAGCGACAACGACGCCTGGTAGAACGCACCGTGATGAACGACTGCGCCCTTGTCGATATCGAACAGCGGATTCTCCTGCGCGGAGTTGAGCGTTCGCTCCAGTTGCCCCTCCAGCGTGTGCATGGACGCGAGCACCGTCGCCTGCGCAACCGGGTACACCCGCAGGCCGTAGGGATCCTGGATGCGGGCGGGTGGTCGACCCAGCCCGTCCGCCAGCAGTGAGCACAGCCGATCGGCGACGGTCGCGACATACGGGGCGGCCGACGCTTGCGCGGCGACGGAAGACAGCGCCTCGGGATTGCCGTCGAGTGCAATGAAACTGAGCGCGTAGATCATGCTCGACGCTCTTTCCAGACGTGAAAGCTCGTCCAGTGCAAGGCAACCGCGGCCGACGGTGAGCGCGCTGCTGCTCATGAACGGCAACGCGCTGTCGGCGCCCCACGGCGCCATCGGCGTCAGCGGCTTCGACGCCCGCCGCTCGCCGATCAGAGTCAATGCGGTGCCTGCGAGCGGGGCGAGGTCCCCCGTCCCGATCGACGCGTACTGACGAAGCTCCGGCAGGGCGTCGTCGTTGAGCATCGTCGCGAGTCCGGACAAGATTTTCGGATCGAGTCCCGCGCCAGGCACGCACAACTGGGCCAGCCGCACAGCGAGCATCGCCCGCACCGTCCTGTCGTCCAGCGGGTCACCCGCATCCACTGCGTGGCTGCGCAGCAGACGCATGCCGTATTCCGTGTCGGTCGGCGACACGGCCGTGTTTCGATTCGCGCCGACGCCGGTGGTTCTGCCGTAGATGGGGAAGCGGGTGCCCAGCTCCGCGGCCACCCGATGCGCGTGGTCGACGGCTTCAACAACGCGCGGCGAGACCGAAACCTGCTCGCGGCGGTCCGCGAGTGCCACCACGTCGGCGATACTCGCGGATCCGTTAAGTACAAGCATGGAATTCTCCTCGTTATCTATCGCACGCGCGCGACGAGTCCTATCATCACCGAAACCGGGTATTGCCGCTAGATGGAATTTGAATTTTACTTAGTGGAAATCGACGAGGCGTTGCTCGCAACAAACCCCTCGTAGATTGCATGGCGGTGAGAGGAGGTCACGGTGGCCGAACCGTCCACGCGGACCGTGGAGCGCGCGCTCGCCCTGCTCGCCACGATCTGCGACCGCGGTGGCGCGAACCTCGCCGACAGCGCGAGGGAGTGCGATCTCGCGCCGAGTACGGCGCTTCGGCTGCTCCGCACACTGGAGAACACCGGCTTCGTCACCAAGGAAGAAGTCGGCGGCACCTACCGGCCCGGCAGCCGCCTCATCCAGCTCGGGGCGCAGGCCCTTTCCAACGAGTCGTTGATCGACTTCGCCAAGCCCGTGATGGAGAAGCTGGTCGCCGAGGCGGGGGAATCGGCATACCTGAGCGTCGAGGGCCACGGCGGCACTGCGCTCTACATCAGCATCGTCGAGGGCACTCATTCCGTGCGCCATGCCAGCTGGGTCGGTCGCACCGTTCCGTTGGACAAGTCAGCGGCCGGGCACGCGTTGCGCGGTCGGGTGCCCGACGAGGGGTACGTGATCGTTGAACGCGGTGTCGAGGCGGATGTCACCGCGATCGCATGCCCCGTGTATTCCGAGTCGCGCATCGTCGCCGCGCTGAGCCTGGTGATTCCCAGCTACCGGCTCAATTCCTCGCAATCCGCCGAATACGGCCGAATGCTCGGCGCGGCAGCGGCTTCGCTGTCTGCCGGCTTGAGTCGTCGCTCGAATTCCACTCCGCCAGAAGGACACTCATGATCACGTTCGACAACGTCTCCAAGGTCTATCCCGATGGCACCGTCGCCGTCGACAAGCTCACGATCACCGCACCCAACGGCAAGATCACCACCCTGGTCGGCCCGTCGGGATGCGGCAAGACGACGTCGATGCGGATGATCAACCGGCTCATCGAACCGACCTCGGGCAGCATCACGCTCGACGGGGTCGACACCCAGACGCTCGACAAGGTCGCGTTGCGCCGCAGGATCGGCTACGTCATCCAGAACGCAGGCCTGTTCCCGCACCGCACGGTGGTCGACAACGTCGCCGCGCTGCCGCGGTTGCTTGGCGGCGGAAAGCGGGAAAGCCGTTCCAAGGCAATCGAACTCCTGGAGCGCGTCGGGCTGGATGCGAAATTCGCCCGGCGCTACCCGTGGCAGTTGTCCGGTGGCCAGCAGCAGCGTGTCGGAGTGGCCCGCGCATTGGCGACGGATCCGCCGTTCCTGTTGATGGACGAGCCGTTCAGCGCCGTCGACCCGATCGTGCGCAACCAGTTGCAGGACGAATTTCTGCGGCTGCAGGCCGACATCTCCAAGACCATCGTGATGGTCACCCACGACATCGACGAGGCGCTCAAACTCGGTGACCAGGTGGTGGTGCTTCGGCAGGGCGGAACGCTGGCACAGGCAGCGACGCCTGCCGAGCTGCTCGCCGCGCCGAACGATGCGTTCGTCGCCGACTTCGTCGGCTCGGCACGCGGTTATCGCGCGCTGGGGTTCCACACTTCAGATGAGCTGCTGAAGCTCAACGAGGAGCCGACTATCACTGTGGGGCAACCTGTCTCGTCAATCGCGTCGCAGGGGCGGTGGGTTCTTGTCGTCGATGAGAAGCGGGCTCCGATTGGCTGGGTCGACACCGAAAATGTCCGCGGCGACCGCATCCAGGACAGTGACGTCAACCTCAGCGCCACGTCGGCGCCGCGCACTGCTCCGCTCCGTGACCTGCTCAACTCGGCGCTGTCCAGCCCGAGCAGCCGCTGCGTCGTCACCGATGAGAACGGCGCGCTGCTCGGCACCGCATCCGATCACGACGTGATCGACGCGATCCGCCGCGCGAAGGCCGCGAGGACGGCGGCATGAACTGGATATCGTCGAATATCGACCGGATCGTTTCGCTGACGATCAGCCACACCTGGCTGACGCTGGTGCCCACCATCCTGGGGCTCCTCATCGCGCTCCCGCTCGGTTGGTGGGCGCATCGATTCAAGAGGGGCCAGGCCGCGATCGTCGGCACCGCGGGGCTGCTCTATACGATTCCCTCGCTCGCGTTGTTCATTATCCTGCCGGTGATCCTCGGTACGAAGATCCTCGACCCGTTGAACATCGTTGTCGCACTGACGCTTTACACACTGGCACTGCTCGTGCGGGTGGTCGCCGATGGGCTGGACTCGGTGCCGCACGACACGGTCGCGGCCGCCGAGGCCATGGGCTATCGAGGGTGGCAGCGACTTGTTCTCGTCGAACTGCCGGTCGCGGTTCCGGTCATCGCCGCTGGACTGCGGGTGGCAGTGGTGTCCAACGTCAGCATCGTGACCATGGCGGCCCTGCTGGGGATCCCGCAGTTGGGCTCCCTGTTCACGCAGGGGTTCCAGTTGCGGCTGTACGTTCCGCTCGTGACGGGCATCGCGCTGTGCGTGGTGCTTGCGGTCGTCTTCGACGGCCTGATCATCTGGCTGAACAGACTCTTGACCCCTTGGCGGCAAAGGACGGTCACCTCATGAACATCGTTGCGTGGCTGACCGATCCGGTGAATTGGTCGGGGTCGGGCGGTATTCCGGCGCAGGTCGGCTACCACCTGCTGTACTCCGCGATCGCGTTGCTGGCCGCCCTGGTCATCGCGGTTCCGCTGGGAGTTCTCATCGGCTACACCGGACGCGGGGAGGCGTTGGTCGCCGGGTCGGCCAACGCGTTGCGCGCACTGCCCTCCCTGGGCCTGCTCGTGCTGCTGTTCCTGGTCATCTCGCCGGTCGTCGCCGGAAAGCTGGTCTATGTGCTGCCGACCATCATTGTGCTTGTGCTGCTTGCCGTGCCGCCGATCCTGACCGGAACGTATGCCGGCATCCAGACCGCCGATCCCGACGCCGTCGGCGCAGCAAGGGGAATGGGGTTCACCAAGCCCCAGATTCTGTTGCGTGTGCAGCTGCCCTGCGCCTTGCCGCTGATGGTCTCCGGCGTCAGAAGCGCGACGCTGCAGATCGTCTCGACGGCCACGATCGCCGCCTACCTGGGCCTGCAGGGGCTGGGTCGATTCATTCTCGATGGCAGGGCGCAGGCCAGCTTTGCCGAAATGGCCGGCGGGGCAATCCTTGTCGCGATCCTGGCGCTCGCTCTCGAATTCACCTTCGCCTGGCTCGGCCGTGTCATTGTGTCACCGGGCCTGCGCCGCACCACCGCCAAATCAAGCTCACCGATATCCACAACCGTCCTCGAGCCGGCCACCACCTAGGAGAATCACCATGAAGAAACGCACACTGTTATCGGCCATGGCCGCAGCCTCCGTCCTCGCGTTGTCCGCGTGCGGCGGCGGGGGCGGCGACCCGCTCTCAGGCGGCGGTAACAACAGCGGGTCGTCGGGCTCGCAGGTGATCGTGGGTTCGGCCGACTTCACCGAAAGCCAGTTGATCGCAAGCATTTACTCACAGGCGTTGCAGGCAGACGGTGTGAGTGTGAAGGAACAGTTCAACATCGGTAGCCGTGAGGTCTATCTCCAGGCCCTCAAGGACGGCTCCATCGACCTGGTTCCCGAGTACACCGGGGCGCTGTTGAGCTACCTCGATCCGAAGTCGACCGCAGCCACCCCGCAAGCGGTGCAGAGCGAACTGTCGACGAAGCTGCCGGCAGGAACGTCCATGCTGACGCCGTCACCGGCAGAAGACAAGGACGTCGTGGCCGTGACACAGGCGACGGCCGACAAGTACAAGCTGAAGACCATCTCCGACCTCAAGCCGGTCGCAGGCGAACTCGTCCTCGGCGGACCGCCCGAATGGAAGACCCGAACCCAGGGCGTGGTAGGACTGCGCGACCTGTACGGCCTCAATTTCAAGGACTTCGTCAGCCTCGACGCAGGCGGCACCTTGACGATGACCGCACTGACAAACGGTCAGGTCCAGGCGGGCGACCTGTTCAGCACCGACCCCGGCCTGCACGCCAACCACCTTGTCGCGCTTGAGGATGACAAGAACCTGTTCGCCGCGGAGAACGTGGTCCCGCTGATCAAGTCCGGCAAGCAGAACGACAACATCACCAAGACACTGAACGCCGTGTCGGCCAAGCTCACCACCGATGACCTGATCTCGATGAATGCCGAGGCGGCCAAGGGCACCAACCTGGCCGACATCGCAAAGAAGTGGCTCGCAAACGCGGGGATATCCAAGAGCTAGAAGTAGGCGTTGGCCGGAACCGGCGTGCCGTGCAACAGGTTCTGGCCGATCACCCGGGCCTTGTACGCCACGGGGTTGTGCAGGGTGATGGTGCGGATGTTGCGCCAGTGCCGGTCGAGGTTGCGCTGCCTGCTGGCCGCGCTGGCTCCGCCCAACTCCAGCAGCCGGGTTGCGGCCTGCGGTGCCACGTCGTCGAGGTGCACCTTGACCTTGGCGACTTTCAGCTGGGCTTCCTCGGCGAGCCGCGCGTCGGGAACGCCGCCGGTCTCGGATGCCGTCGCGGCCTCAATGGCTGCAGCGGCATCGAGCACGACGGCCCGCGCGATGTAGGCGGTCGCGGCCAACTCGCCGAGCTGCCTTTGGTACAGCGGGTCGTCGGTCGGCCGCTCGGACAGCGCATGGCTGAAGCTGCGGTCGCGTGAACGCAGCAGCGCGACACCGTCATCCACGACCGCGGCCAGGATGCCGGCCACCACGGCGTGGATGTACAGCTGCAGCGACGCATACTGCACCGTCGGCGCCGGGTCCGCGTCATAGGAGGTGTCGGAGAGGACCTCATCCGCAGACACCGCGACGTCGGTGAACACCGTGGTACCTGTGCCGGTGCGGCGCTGGCCGAAGCCATCCCAGTCGTCGATCAGCCGCACGCCCGCACGGTCGGCGGGCACCACCACCGTCGCGACCGAGTCGTGGTCGGTGGTGGTAGCGACGGTGAGATAGTCGGAGAACAGCGTGCCGGTGCTGTAGAACTTCTCGCCGTTGAGCCGGTAACCACCGCCATCCGCGGGTAGCAGGCGGGTGTTGAAGACGAGGCTGCCGACGGCCAGTGAACCCTTCTCGCTGAACGCATTGCCGAAGATCTTGCCCTCGGAAACCTTGTGCAACCAGCGCGCAGAACTGGGATCGTCGGCGGTGCGCAGCCTTTCCTCGACGAACCAGAAGTGCGTCCGAAAGATGTGGGCCACAATGGGATCGGCCTTGGCGACATCTATCACCGCTGAAAACAGTTGCGGGACTGTGAGTCCCGCGCCGCCGAGATGCTCAGGCAACCGGAGGATACCGAATCCGGCTCGCTTCAACGCAGACACTTGGTCAAAAGGGTTCTCGTCGTTGAGATCTCGATCTTTTGCGCCAGCACCGATCTGGTCGAGCAGGCTTGCCCATTCGGGCGAGCCTGGCAGTGTGCGAGCCGCGCGGTCTACTGAGGTCATGGCCTGGTTTTACCGAAGCCGGGCCCTGACACGCACTGCTTTGGATCATCGGGAGCCTAAGAACGGCCGACGGGGCACAATGTGTGGTGATGACGATGAACGCCAAGCGTCGCCGGGCGCACGACAAGCTGGCCGCTTTGCCAGGCGTGCGCGCGGTGCGACGGCCGATCCGGCCGGATGGCACAGAGGACTTCGACCTGTTCTATGTGCGCACGGGGCGTAAATCGACGAATCCGCTGGTCGTCATCCCCGGCGGGCCCGGCGCCGCCTCGATCGCTCTGTACCGAGGTTTCCGTCGCCGCGCTGCCGCCGAGGGCCTCGACGTGATCATGATCGAGCACCGCGGCGTGGGCATGTCCCGTCATGACGACAGCGGCACGGATCTGCCGCCCGAGGCGCTGACCATCGACCAGGTGGTCGACGACGTTGCCGCTGTCCTTGACGACGCCCACGTCGCCAAGGCCACCATCTACGGCACCTCGTATGGCACCTACGTCGCAGCCGGAGTCGGTGTGCGACACCCGGATCGGGTGCACGCGATGATTCTCGACTCACCGGTGTTGTCGGCCGACGATATCGACGCCGTCCGCGAGGCGACCCGTCGGCTGTTGTGGGACGGCGACAGCGCCGAGACCGCTGACCTGGCCGCCAAGGTGCGCCAGCTCGTTGACCAGCAGAAGTTCAGCCCGCAGGCGACCCAGCTGGCCGCCGCGGTGTACGGCTTCGCCGGGCCCGCGGTGTTACGGCGTCAACTCGACCTGTTGCTGGCCGGGCGGCTCGCGCTGTGGTCGGCCCTCGACCGGGGCGCGCGCTTCCTGTTCGAACGCAAGGCGCCCTACCGGCACGAACCCGATTTGGTCGGCAGGATCGGCTACCGCGAGCTGAACTACGCGGCTGCTCCAGACGGAAAGCCGCTTGACCCCGCCGTCGCTTTTCTCGAGTTCGACGTGAGCACAACGGAATTCGAAGCCGAGCCGTTCGATCTCGTCGAGGCGATGCCGATGTTCAACTGGCCGACGGTCGTCATCTCGGGTGGTCGCGATCTGATCACCCCGCCCGCCGTGGCCGACAGGATCGCCTCGCTGATCCCGGGCGCGGTGCTGGTCAGGCTGGCCACCGCCGGGCATTCGGCGATCGACCTTCGTGAGCGGGCAGCGCTGGACATCATCAAGGCCACCTACGACCGCGCGACGTCAGGTCTGCCGGCCCGTGCCAGGAAGCTGGACGCGGCGCCGGGCGGCCTCGGGGTTCGGCTGGCGATCTGGGCCATTGCAGGCGCCGCCGCCGTCGAAAAGGCCGTCCCTGCCGCAGTTCCCCGCACCGTGCATCGCGTTACTGCTTCATGAAGCCGATCTTGGTGTAGTCAGCATCACCCATACCGAATGCGCCGAAGTTAGCCAAAGTATTTCGCACAGCGACGTTTCCGGTGTTCTGAAACAAGGGCAGGCTGAAGCCCTCCGCCCAGATCAGCTTGTCCAATTCATTGGCAAGCGCGCGGGCCTTGTCGGGATCGAGTTCGTCGAGCGTCTGCTCGGCCTTGGCGTCTATTTCCGGGCTGCTGATCTTGCCGAAATTGCTGTCGGCACCGGTGGTGTAGATCTGCGTCAGGCAGCAGAGAGCGAATGCATCTGCGCCCCAAGCGAACTGAGCGATATCGAAATTGCCCACAGTGACGAAATCGGTGAACAATGTGCCACCTCGCGCGGTGACCAGTTCGAGTTTGACGCCGATTTGCGCGAGGCTGTTTTGGGCGATCTGGGCAATCTGCTTGGTGGTCTGGGCGTCGTAGAACACGTCACGAATCGCAAGTTGTCGACCGTCCTTCTCGCGGAACTGGCCGTTCATCCGCCACCCCAGCGCATCCAGTTCCTGCTTGGCCTTCTCGGGATCGAACGCGACCACCGCGCTGTTGTCCTGATAGCCCTTTTGGCCCGCGACGTATATGTGGTTGTTCAGCGCTGCAGGCTTGTCTGAGAGTCCGCGCTGCGACACGTCGGCGATTGTCTGCCGGTCGATGCCCTTGGCGATGGCGAGTCGCAGCGCCTTGTCCGACAGGATGGATCCGGGGGCGCCATTGAAGGTGAAGTGATACCAACTCAGCCCGGGCGCGCGTCGGATCGCGACGCCGTCCGTGCGCCGAGCGATGGTCAACTCGTCAAGTGAGGCAAGCCCGGTTGCGTCGATGGTGTTGTTCTGCAGCGCGGGGATGCGAGCAGCATCGTCGAGCACCAGGTACGTGATGCTATCGAGCAGCGGCGGTGTTCCCCACCATTTTGGATTGCGGGTCAACGTGATTCGTTGGGCGGAACGGTCAACAGACGAGACCATGAATGGTCCTGCGGATGGCCCTGGCCCGTTGAGCTCGCCCTTGTTGAATGCTTCAGGCGTTGCGACTGTGCTCTTGGGCTGAAGCGGCGTATTGCCGGAGAACATGCCGCGCCACTCGGCGTACGGCTTGGCGTACGTCATGATGGCCTGACGGTCGTCGACCCCGCGAGTCACCGATGCGACGCGGTCGCTGCCCGACGAACTCGCGATCGCGAACCGCTTGTCCTTGCCGTTGGTGGCTTCAATGTTGGAGGCGATGTCCTCCCACGTGATCGGCGTCCCATCGGTCCAAACCGCCTTGGGATTGATGGTGTACGTAACGACCTGGGGATTGGTGCTGGTGAGCTTGATGTCGGTGAAGTAGTCGGTGTTCACGGTCAGCGAGCCGTCCGGCGCGATCCGGAACGCCCGCGGCAATGTCGCCCGCGCGAGCGCGCCGACGTCGGCGGTGTTCCCGTCGATGTGCAGCTGGTTGAAGTTGGCCGGAAATTCGGTCAGCGCCAACCGCAGGTTGCCGCCCTGTTTCAGGGCTGATACCGGCTGCGGGTTGATGTCATTGGTCGTCCCGACCTCCGCGGATCCGCCTGCCGACGGCGTCTCGTGCTTTGTGCCGGAGCATCCGGTGAGAGTCAAACCGGCGGCGAGGACAACCGCGGCGAAGCGTCGGATCTTCATGGCGACAGACGTTACCTGCGATTCGGTTTTGGTTGCGGTACTGCGGCGAGCAATCGGCGGGTGTAATCGTGCTGCGGATTGGCGAGCACCTGGTCGCCGTCGCCTTGTTCGACGATCTTGCCCTTGTACATGACCGCGACACGGTGGGCCAAATGTTTGACGACGGAAAGATCGTGCGACACGAACAGGTACGACAGGCCGAACCGGTCCTGCAGTTCCAGCAGCAGGTTGATGATGCCTGCCTGGATCGACACGTCCAGCGCCGAAACGGGTTCGTCGAGCGCCAGGATCTTCGGCTGCAGCGCCAGTGCCCGTGCGATCCCTATACGCTGCTTCTGTCCACCGGAGAACTCGGCCGGATATCGGCTGGCGTCCTCGCGTCGCAGCCCAACTATTCCCAGTAGTTCGGCAACCCGCTCGCCGGTTCGGCGCTTGTCGAAACCATTGGCCTGCAATGGCTCTGCGAGAACATCGAACACAGGAAGCCGCGGATCCAGCGACGCGACCGGGTCCTGGAACACCACCTGCAGATCGCCGCGCAGGGCACGCCGGGCACGCCGGTCGAGCGTGGCGACGTCGGAGCCGAGGACCTCTATCGAACCTGACTGCGGCGCCGTCAGTTCCAGGATCTCGTGCAGTGTCGTCGACTTGCCCGACCCGGATTCGCCGACAATGCCGAGCGTCTGGCCTTGGGGCAGCTCGAAACTGACCCCGTCGACCGCGCGCACCTCGCCGATCTGGCGGCGCAGCACCACGCCCTTGGTCAGCTTGTAGGTCTTCACAAGGTCGCGCACTCGCAGCACGACGGGAACGTCGTCTTCCTTCTCGGTGGCCAGTGGCTCCGTCGGCACGCCATAGATTTCGGCCGCGCTTCGGCCGGCGACGAGTTGGGTGCGGATGCATGCCGCGCGATGCCCGGGACTGATCTGCAGAAGTTCCGGTTCCGCCGCGCGACAGTCGCTGATGGCAAGCGGACAACGCGGCGCGAACGAGCAACCCGGCGGCAGGGCCGCCATCGAGGGTGGCGCGCCGGGGATCGGCACCAGCCGCGCCCCTTGCGGGGAGTCCAGCCGCGGCACCGAACCGAGCAACCCTGCGGTATAAGGCATTCGGCAGTCGGCATACAACGCGTCGACTTCTGCAGTCTCTACCGCGCGACCGGCGTACATGACCAATGCACGGTCGGCGAATTCGGCGACCACACCGAGGTCGTGGGTGATGATCAGCACGCCCGCGCCGGTGACGTCGCGCGCGGTCTTGAGCACCTCCAATATCTGCGCCTGCACGGTCACGTCCAAAGCTGTCGTCGGCTCGTCGCAGATGAGCAGGTCAGGATCGTTGGCGATGGCGATGGCGATCACCACCCGCTGTCGCTCACCGCCGGACAGCTCGTGTGGAAAGGCGCGCGCGCGTCGCTCGGGCTGGGCGATGCCGACCAGCTCGAGCAGTTCGATGGCCCTGGTCCTGGCGGCTTGCTTGCCGATACCGCGGTTGTGAATCTCCAGCGCCTCGGCGATCTGATCGCCCACCGTGTACACGGGGGTCAGCGCCGACATCGGATCCTGAAACACCGTGCCGATGACCTTGCCACGGATTTGCGACATCTGGCTGTCTGATCGCCCGAGCAGTTCGTCGCCGTGCAGCCGGATCGATCCGGATACCTCCGCGTACTCCGGCAACAGCCCGACGATCGACATCGCTGTCGCCGACTTGCCCGAACCGGATTCGCCGACGAGTGCGACAACCTCTCGTTCCGCCATTTCGAAGGTCATGCCGCGCACCGCATTTACCCGCTCGGTGTCTGTTGAGAAGGCAACGGTGAGATCGGTCACCTGCAGCAGGCTCATTTGCGAAGCCTCCGCAGCGGTTGAGCACTCGGATCCAGCGCGTCGCGCAGGCCGTCTCCGACGAGATTGGCGCAGAAGATGATCAGCACCAGCACACCCGCGGGGAACAGAAACACCCACGGGAATGTCGTAACAGACGTTCTACCGTCGTCAATCAGCGTGCCCAGCGATACGTCCGGCGCCTGAACGCCGAAACCCAGGAAGCTCAACCCGGTTTCGGCCAAGATCGCGAGGCCGACGTTCAGTGCGGTGTCGATAATCAGAAATGACGCTACGTTGGGCACGATGTGGCGAGCGATGATTCGCGTGTTGCTGACTCCCATATAACGTGCAGCAGAGACGAATTCGCGCTCGCGCAGACTCATCGTCATGCCGCGTACCACCCGGGAGCTGATCATCCAGCCGAACACGGACAGCAGGAGGATCAACCAAAGCACGGTCCCGGCTTGCTTGGTGCGCGGTGTGATGATCGCGATCACATAGAAGCTCGGGACCACCAACAACAGGTCGACGATCCACATCAGTGTGCGATCGCGCCAGCCCCCGAAGTATCCGGCTATCGAGCCCACGGTCGCAGCGATGAGCGAGGAGATGAAGGCTACGCAGACCCCTATCAACATGGATTTCTGCATACCGCGCAGGGTTTGGGACAGCAGGTCCTGGCCGGATGAATTTGTGCCGAACCAATGCTCAGGCGTCGGCGGCTGCTGTAAAGCGGTGAAATCCATGTCGGTGTAGCGGTAAGGCAACACCGACGGTAGGGCGTAGCAGGCAATGAACAGCACGACCAGAAGCACGAGCGAGACCACCGCAGGCTTGTTGCGCAGAAATCGGCGCCACACCAGTGTGCGTCGCGACGTGAACCGGGCCACGTCCACTCCGGATTTGGCGGTGGTCGCGGTCTCGGTGGTCACTGGTTCGGTCACGTCACCCTGACTCTCGGATCGAGCGCCGCGTAAATGACATCGGACAACAGCCCTGCGATCAGGATCAGGGCGCCCGAAAAGAAGGTGATGGCGACGACGATATTGGTGTCCTGCGTCGAGATGCCTTGTACCGCCCATTCACCCATACCGTGCCAGCCGAAGATCGTCTCGACGAACAGTGCGCCGGTGAACAACCCGGCGACGCTGTAGGCGAACAGTGTCGCCATGGGAATCAGTGCCGTGCGTAGGCCGTGTTTGAACAGTGCGCGGCGCCGGGTCAGCCCCTTGGCGCGGGCGGTGCGGATGAAGTCCTGGCCGAGCACATCCAGCATCGCGTTGCGTTGATACCGGCTGTAACCGGCGATCGCCCCCAAGGCCAAGGTGAACGTCGGCAGCACTAGATGCTGTACCCGATCGACGAATTGGTTCCACGTCCCCCCGATCGCGTCCGGCGACGTCTCACCCGTATATTCGAACAGCTGGATGCCTAGCAGCGAATTGACTTGCAGCGCAACAAGAATGAGCAGATTAGCGATGACGAACGTTGGGGCACTGATCACCAACAGCGACAACACGGTGATCACCCGATCCGACAGCCGGTATTGCCGGACGGCCCCCCACGCGCCGACCACAACGCCGATCACGGTGCCAACGACCGAGCCGATCACGAGCAGACGCAGACTGACGCCGATGCGTCGCCCCAGTTCATCCGAAACCGGCTGTCCGCCGATGGTGGTGCCGAAATCACCGTGCACAACGCCTGCCACCCAATGGCCGTAGCGCAGCGGTATCGGCTTGTCGAGGTTCAGCTCTGCGGCCTTCGCGTCGATGACTGCTTGCGGCGGCCGCGGACTCCGCTGCAGGAGGCTGTCCAACGGTCGAAACGTCAGCGAAGCCAGCGAGAAGGTAAGGAACGAGGCCACCGCCAGCAGCACGATGTAGTTCAGCAGTCGCCGCAGGAGAAATCGCGTCATGGGCGACATCCACGGGCGGCGTGCATGACGCACAGGGTAAGAGATGGTTCCTGAATAACCACCGGCAAGCGCCCCGCGCGCCCGACTCTTTGACTGTGGAAACAGTGACAGCGCGCATGTAGGTAGTTCGCACGCTCGATCCAGTGCCTTCACAGGATTTTCGCATTCACTGGCTCCGACCTGCACGTTTGCCGGTTCGTCGCGCTGAGGCGACGGCCCGGCTCACAGTCATAGAGGAGCGAACACCATGCAACCAACCAGGCAAACCAACGCAAAGATGCTGGCGGCCGTCATCGGCGGCAGCGCCATAGTGGCGGCGGGGGCGCTGAGCATGGCGATCAGCCAGCAGGCGGCGCCGGTGACGATCACCAGCTCGGGTATGACGGTCGGCGCGACCAGCACCCAGGAAACGCCGCCGGCCGCCCCGGAAACCACGATCGCGGTGCCACTGGTCAAGGCGACCCCATTCGGCGGCGCCGGCTCCTAGCGCCTCTGACGTTTCACCCACGGTCCGTTCGGTTACCCGAAACAGCGGAGGGGTCGCTGGTCGACCCCTCATGAACTGTTCGAGGCCAGAGACCGAATGGAGTGGTCAGAGGTGAATCCGAGTCAGCTCAAACTCGTCGCGGCCGGTATCGGTGCCTGCGCCCTTGTTGGGATGGGCGCGTTCACCGTCGTGGTCAGCGGCGCACCGGGAAACATCAGCGAGGGCCCAGAGATCACGCTCGGCGGAACGACCACGTCGACGACGGCCCCCACGACCGTGGAAACCAGCGTCGCGACACCACCGGTGACCGCGACGACGCCGTCCGGGTTCGCCACCCCGTAGCGGCGTCAGTTCCGGTGAGTCGGCGCCGACCCGGATCCGCCGAGATCCGGTGGCGGATTGCCGATGCTGGTGACGATCGCCGTCTGAGCGTTGCGGGTGGCGCGCACGGCCACCTGGGCGTCAACGGCGAGCGGTGCGCCGGCATTGCGCGCCGCGGCGGGAATGACGTAGCTCTGTGTGTAGCCGTCAGCGCTGCGCACTGTGATTGAGGTGGGCGAGGCCGCGGTGACCGTGCCGGTCTGTGTCAGTTCGGTGCGGTAACCGCCGTTGCCGTCGGCCACGACGGATTCCGCGTGCAGTGAGTGCGGTGCGCTGTCACTCTGGCCCGGTGCGCCCATCGCGCCGTGCATTCCGATCTGCGGTCCTGGCTGGTGGGAGGCGCCGAACGGGTGGGACGTGCCCTCGGTCGCGGCGTAGATGGCGGCCCCGCCGACTGCGGCGATGACCGCTGCGACCGCGATGGCGCCAACGCTCCCGCGCCAGCCCCACGCCCGATGCTCGGCGATTTGAGGGGTGCTCATGTGACCAGAGTGCAAGCCGTTCATGTGAGTCCGCTGTGCGTGTTGCCGAAATCTCGTATACCTGGACGCCTTCACAGCCGACACATAGACAAGGCACAGTCGAGACCTATGGCCGCGACGAATAATGGGCGCGTGTCCACTCCCAGCGCTTTCAGCGTGAACGAGACCGAACCCGCGCGCGTGGTGATGCGGCGTGCGGACGGCAAGCCGATCCACGTGCTGGTCGTCGATGACGAGCCGGTGCTCGCCGAACTCGTGTCGATGGCCCTGCGGTACGAGGGATGGGAGATCGCGACGGCGGGCGACGGCGCCTCGGCGATCGCGTCGGCGAGGGAGACGCCGCCCGATGTGGTGGTGCTCGACGTGATGCTGCCGGACATGAGCGGGCTCGACGTGCTGCACAAGCTGCGTGAGCAGATTCCCGGCCTGCCATTGCTCCTGTTGACCGCGAAAGACTCGGTCGAGGACCGCATCGCCGGTTTGACCGCAGGCGGCGACGATTACGTCACCAAACCGTTCAGCCTCGAAGAGGTGGTGCTGCGGCTGCGCGCGCTGCTGCGGCGCACCGGCGTGACGAGCGAGACGGGGGGCGCCAAGGTGATCGTCGGCGATCTGGTCCTCGACGAGGACAGCCACGAAGTCACCCGCGGCGGCGAGCTGATCTCACTGACCGCGACCGAGTTCGAGCTGTTGCGATTCATGATGCGCAACGCCAAACGCGTGCTCAGCAAAGCGCAAATACTGGACCGAGTGTGGAGTTATGACTTCGGTGGTCGGTCCAACATCGTCGAGCTTTACGTGTCGTATCTGCGCAAGAAGATCGACAACGGGCGTGAGCCGATGATCCACACCTTGCGCGGCGCGGGTTATGTCCTCAAGCCCCCCCGCTGAGGTCCGGCGCGGCCGCTTCCGCTCGCCGCGCAGTTGGTCGCTGCGGGCCAGGCTGCTCGCCTCTCAGATCGTCCTGCTGGCCTTGGTGTGCGCGGCGATCGGGGTGGGCACCGAGCTTGCGCTGCAACGCTTTTTGATGAATCAACTCGACGACCGGCTGGCCGAAACCGGTCACCGTTCGGTCGGGCTGTTCGAGTTCGGGCCTCCGATGGGGCCGCCCGGACGACCAGGGCCACCGGGACCGCCCGGCATGGAGCAGGTGCCTGGCTTCCCGCCGCCAGACTTCACGCGGCGCATCATCATTCGTAACGACTTCGGGCCTGGCCCCTACTTCCTCAACGCCCCGGGCCAAGCGGCCCGCACGGTCGGGGCGGTGGTGAGCCGCGGCGCCCCTGTCGATGCGGGCATCATCAACGCAGACGGCACACAGTCCGAAATCAGCAGCACCGCAGCCAAACAACTCGCCACTGTGCTGCCGAACGACAAACCGATCACGATGAGGCTCGACGGCCTTGGCCGCTACCGCGTCGTCGCTATGCACGCCCGCGGTCCCGGCGAGACGATCGTGACGGGGTTGCCCACCTCGGACGTCGACGACACCTTGTTGACGGTGATGGTCATCTTCGGCGTAGTCGGCGCGGTAGCACTTGTCGGCGGCACCACCGCGGGCATCATCATCATCCGTCGCCAACTTGCGCCGCTGTCAAGGGTTTCCGAGGCTGCCCGGCAGGTGGCCGACCTTGAACTCGACCGCGGCGAGGTGCGACTGCCGACGCCGATCGTCAAGGTCGATCCCCTCAGCGCGGACACCGAGATCGGACAGCTCGGCTCGGCGCTGAACCGGATGTTGGATCGTATCGCCGGTGCGCTGTCTGCCCGCCACGCCAGCGAAACGCGCGTGCGTCAGTTCGTCGCCGACGCCAGTCACGAACTGCGTACGCCGCTGGCCGCGATTCGCGGCTATACCGAACTGGCGCAACGCAAAAGGGATGACCTGCCCGACGACGTCGCGCATGCGATGAGCCGCGTCGAATCCGAAACCGAGCGCATGACGCAACTCGTCGAGGACATGCTGCTGTTGGCTCGGCTGGACACCGGACGGCCGTTGGAGCGCGAGCAGGTCGACTTGTCCCGACTCGTCGTCGACGCGGTCAGCGACGCCCATATCGCCGGACCCGACCATCAGTGGTCGCTGGATCTGCCCGACGAGCCCGTTGTCGTCACCGGCGACGAAGCCCGGCTGCACCAAGTGCTCGCCAATCTGCTCGCGAACGCCAGGACGCATACGCCTGCAGGCACCACCGTCACGACATCGCTGTCCATCGACGATTCCGGCGGCGCCGCGCTCACGGTCGCCGACGACGGTCCTGGCATTCCGCCGTGGCTGCAGCCCGAGATATTCGAGCGCTTCGCCCGCGGCGATTCGTCGCGGTCGCGGCGTGGCGGCAGCACCGGCCTCGGACTGGCGATCGTCGCCGCAGTGGTGCGGGCCCACAGCGGCACCATCGGGGTGCACAGCGTGCCCGGCAAGACCGAGTTCGTCGTGCGCTTTCCTGGTGATCCACAGTCGACTCACAGCTCGCCCAAATCCGGCGCCTAGCGCGCTCAACGAAACTCGCCTTGATGACCACCCTGGTTCTCCCCGCCGAGCAGACGCAAATGGCCCCGACACGCCGCGGTTTTGGGGCCATCTGCGTCTGCTCGCGGGTCCGCCTGGGCCTACTTCTGGTCGCGACGGCCGTGCTGTACCTGTGGAACCTCTCGGTGAGCGGTTGGGGCAACGCGTTCTACTCCGCCGCTGCACAGGCCGGCGCCAGCGACTGGACAGCGATGCTTTTCGGGTCGAGCGATGCCGCCAACGCGATCACCGTCGACAAGACGCCCGCCGCGCTGTGGATCATCGACATCTCGGTGCGACTGTTCGGGCTCAACCCGTGGAGCGTCCTGGTGCCACAGGCGCTGGAAGGTGTCGCGGCCGTGGCGTTGTTGTATGCCGCGGTGCGACGGGTTAGCGGTGAAGGCGCGGCGCTGCTGGCGGGCGCGGTGTTCGCGCTGACGCCCGTGGCCGCACTGATATTTCGGTTCAACAATCCCGACGCGCTGCTGGTGCTGCTTCTCGTCGGCGCCGCTTATTGTGTGGCGCGAGCGTGCGAAAAGGACAGCAGCCCTTGGTGGTTGATCGGCGCGGGCGTCCTCGTCGGCTTCGGGTTTCTTGCCAAGATGCTGCAGGCATTCCTGGTGTTGCCGGGACTCGCCGCGGCGTATCTGATCGCGGGTCCGCACCGGATGCGACGGCGCGTCGTCGATCTGCTCGCGGCCCTCGCCGCCGTTGTCGTGTCGGGCGGCTGGTATCTGTTGCTCGTGGAGTTGTGGCCCGCGAATGCGCGGCCCTACATCGGCGGCTCGCAGCACAACAGCATCGTCGAGTTGGCGTTGGGCTACAACGGTTTGGGCCGGTTGACCGGTGACGAGCCCGGCGGGCTCGGCAACCTCAACTTCGATGTCGGATGGGGCCGGCTCTTCGGCAACGGGATGGGGCTGGACATCGGGTGGCTGCTGCCTGCCGCGCTGATCTGCCTCGGTGCGGGGTTCCTCATCACCAGGCGGGCACCGCGCACGGATCCGACGCGGGCCGCGCTCATCCTGTGGGGTGGCTGGCTGACCGTCACCGCGCTGGTATTCAGCTTCGCCAACGGCATTCTGCACCCTTACTACACCGTCGCACTGGCGCCCGCGGTCGGCGCCTCGATCGGTATCGGGGCAATGCTGCTGTGGCGCAACCGATCCGACCTGCGGGCCGCGATGGCATTGTCAGGCACGGTCCTGGTCACCACCATCCTCGCGGCGGTGCTGTTGTCGCGGGACAGCGAATGGCTGCCGTGGCTGCGGGCCGCGGTCGCGGTCGGGGGAGTGGGCGCGGCAGTGCTGCTGCTGGTCGCGGGCCGCCTACCCCTGGCGGTTGCTCGGTCGGCGGCCGCGCTGGCTGTTGTGGCGTGTCTGGCAGCGCCCGCGGTGTATTCGGTTGCGACCGCGGCCGTCCCGCACAGCGGCGCCATCCCGTCCGTCGGCCCCGCGAGGCATGGCTTCGGCGGATTCACCGGCCCGGGCGGCCTGCTCGACTCGCCGACACCGGGACAGGCATTGACTGCGAAGCTGTCCGCGAATGCGCGCGACTTCACCTGGGCCGCGGCGGCCGTCGGCTCGAACAACGCCGCCGGCTACCAATTGGCAACGGGCGCACCGATCATGGCGATCGGCGGATTCAACGGCACCGACCCGTCACCGACGCTGGAGCAGTTTCAGCGATACGTGGCGGACGGACGGATCCACTACTTCGTCCGCGGCAAGATGATGATCGGCCACTGGGGCCGCGTGACAGGCAGCAGCGAGTCCACCGATATCGCCAACTGGGTCGAGACCCACTACACCCCGCTGACCGTCGACCGCGTGGTCATTTATGACCTCACGCAACCGCCCCGCGATTCATAGCCAGGGCATAGCTAAGGCCCACGACGGACACACGCTGCTACTCAACCATGGTTCTCATGACAGACATCGCCCTTGAACCGCTCACCGGACTGGCTCACCACTTCGAATCGCGGCCGAACGCCGCCGTGGCGGCCCGCGCCGCCGGCGTGCCAGTGCTCGACGTCGTGGTACCGGTGTACAACGAACAAGCCGCGCTCGCCGACTCTGTGCACCGATTGCATCGCTATCTTCGGGAGAACCTGCCGTTCGAGGCGCGCATCACGATTGCCGACAACGCCAGCATCGACGACACGCCACGCATCGCGGCCGAACTCGCCGACGAGTTGCCCGATGTCCGCGTCGTCCGGCTCGAGCAGAAGGGACGCGGCCGCGCACTGCACGCGGTCTGGTCGGCCTCCGATGCTCCGGTGTTGGCCTACATGGACGTCGACCTGTCGACCGACCTGGCCGCGCTCGCCCCGCTGGTCGCGCCACTCATCTCGGGCCACTCGGACCTCGCTATCGGCACCCGGCTCGGCCGCGGCGCACGGGTTGTGCGCGGCCCGAAGCGCGAGATCATTTCGCGCTGCTACAACCTGATCCTGAAATCGACACTGGCCGCTGGCTTTTCCGATGCGCAGTGCGGGTTCAAGGCCATCCGCGCCGACGTCGCCGAGCGTCTTCTGCCGCACGTTTCCGACACCGGCTGGTTCTTCGACACCGAACTGCTGGTGCTCGCGGAGCGCAGCGGACTGCGGATCCACGAAGTCCCGGTGGACTGGGTGGACGATCCGGACAGTCGCGTCGACATCGTCGCCACGGCGACGGCTGACCTCAAGGGCATCGGGCGGATGTTGCGAGGCTTCGCCGACGGTTCGATCCCGGTGAACACCATTGCCGCACAATTGGGTTCATCGCGGAAATCGGCCGCACCAGGCTCGCTGTTTCGCCAGGTGGTTCGGTTCGGCGCCATCGGTGTCGCATCGACCGCGGCCTATGTGCTGCTGTTCATGCTGATGCAGGGCTGGGCAGGCGCCCAGGCGGCAAACCTGATCGCCTTGCTGCTCACGGCGGTTGGCAACACCGCAGCGAATCGGCGGTTCACGTTCGGCGTCGGCGGCCGCACCAACGCGACCCGCCATCACTTCGAGGGTCTCGTCGTATTCGGCATCGCGCTGACGATCACGAGCGGCTCGCTGGCCCTGCTGCACGCGGTGGTCGCGCAGCCACACCACCTGGTCGAACTCGCAGCACTGGTGCTGGCGAACCTGGTCGCCACTGCCGTGCGCTTTGTCCTCCTGCGCGGCTGGGTCTTTCACCCACGCCGATCGCGCTGAACCCCCACCCACGACGCAAAGGAAACTGCCTACATGACGATCACCGAAGTACCCCCGCAGACCGCGGCGGTACCAGAGGCGCGACGCAACGCGCGATGGGTCCGTCCCGCGGTGCTGACGCTGCTTGCGGCGACCGCGGTGCTGTATCTGTGGGGACTTGGATCCTCCGGATGGGCCAACGACTACTACGCCGCCGCGGCGCAGGCAGCCACGCAGGACTGGAAGGCGTGGCTGTTCGGCTCACTGGACGCGGGCAATGCGATCACCGTCGACAAGCCACCCGCCGCGCTGTGGGTGATGGGCTTGTTCGGCAGGCTGTTCGGGTTCAGCGCGTTCACCATGCTGCTGCCCGAGGCGTTGATGGGTGTCGGAGCGGTCGGACTGCTGTATCTGACGGTGCGGCGCACCAGCGGACCCGTCGCCGGTCTGATCGCGGGCGCAGCACTCGCGGTGACGCCGGTCGCCGCGCTGATGTTCCGGTACAACAACCCCGACGCCCTGCTCGTGTTGCTGCTCGTGGCCGCCGCGTACTTCATGGTGCGGGCCATCCAGACGGGCGGCACGCGCTGGATTGCGTTGGTGGGTCTCGTTGTTGGGTTTGCGTTCCTTACCAAGATGCTGCAGGCCTTCCTGATCGTGCCCGGTCTTGCGCTGGCGTTCCTCATCGCCGCGCCCGTGGGCATCTGGCAGCGCATCGGCAAGCTGCTCGTCGGCGCCGCCGTGATGGTGGTTTCGGGTGGTTGGTACGTCGCACTGGTCAGCCTCTGGCCCGCGGACTCGCGGCCGTACATCGGCGGGTCCACCGACAACAGCCTGTTACAGCTTGCGTTGGGCTACAACGGAATCCAGCGCATCGCCGGTGGTGAGGGTGGTCCCGGCCGCGGTCCCGGCGGAGGAGGGCCGAAGGGGGCCAACCTGTTCTTCGGTGGCGAACCGGGTATCGGCAGGCTGTTCGGTCCGTCGATGGGTGTGGAAGCGTCCTGGCTGTTGCCCGCCGCGTTGATCGGGCTTGCCGCGGGTCTCTGGTTCACCCGCCGCACGGCGCGCACCGGATCCGTTCGGGCAGGACTGTTGTTGTGGGGCGGCTGGGTGCTGGTCACCGGCGCGGTGTTCAGTTTCATGGACGGCACCGTGCACCCGTATTACACAGTGGCTTTGGCGCCGGCCGTCGCGGCGCTGGTCGGGATCTCCGCGGTCGAGTTGTGGCGTGGCAGGGAGTTCCTGATGCAGCGGCTCTTGCTTGCGGTGATGGCCGCGTTCACCGGCGTCTGGGCGTTCATTCTGCTCGACCGCACGCCGGATTGGCTGCCCGCATTGCGCTGGATCGTGCTGGCCGGATGCGTGATCGTCGCGGCTGTCATCGCGGTCGGTGCCCACCGTCTCGGCCGCGCCGCGGTCGTACTCATAGCTGCTGCAGCACTTTTCGGCCTCGCCGCGCCCACCGCGTTCTCGCTCTACAACGTCACGCAGGCCCACAGCGGGCCTGGCACGATGTCAGGTCCCAGCCGCGACGCCGGCTTCGGCGGCGGGTCAGGCGGGCCGTTCGGTGGACGCGGCCCCGGTGCCGCCAACGAGGACAACGAGGCGCTGGCGCAACTTCTCAAAGGTACCGACAGTCGTTGGGCCGCAGCCAGTATCGGTTCGATGGGGGTGAGCAGCCTCGAACTCAAGACAGGCACTTCCCTGATGGCGATCGGCGGCTTCACCGGATCGGACAACTCACCGACGCTGGCGCAGTTCCAGGGCTACGTCGCCGACCACGAGGTCCGGTACTTCATCGGCAGCGACAACCACCGAGGTCCCGGTCGGGACCGCTCGGGCCCGGCGCAGGAGATCACGACGTGGGTGAAGCAGAACTTCACCCCGATCGAGGTCGGCGGCACAACCGTCTACGACCTGAGTCAACCGCGCTAGTCCGCCCTGATCAGACGGCCGCCCTGCTACCCCCGGCAGGGCGGCCGTCGCGGCCTGTTCACGATGATTTTTTGGCTGGCGCTGCGTCGCTGCGTTGCTATGGTCTCCTGCAGGTCTTCGAGGAGGTCCCAATGTCCGTGACCGACGAATATTTGAAGAACAACGAGGCGTACGCCAGCACGTTCAGTGGCCCACTGCCGCTGCCGCCGAGCAAGCACGTCGCGGTGGTGGCGTGCATGGACGCCAGGCTCGACGTCTACCGGATCCTCGGGCTTGGCGACGGCGAGGCACACGTCATCCGCAATGCGGGGGGCGTCATCACCGACGACGAGATCCGCTCGCTGGCGATCAGTCAGCGGTTGCTCGGCACCAAAGAGATCATCCTGATTCACCACACCGACTGCGGCATGCTGACTTTCACCGACGACGGATTCAAACAGCAGATTCAGGACGAGACCGGCATCAAGCCCGAGTGGGCGGCGGAGTCCTTCGTCGATCTCGAAGAGGATGTGCGTCAGTCGCTGCGCCGCATCGAGGCAAACCCGTTCGTCACCAAACACGAATCGCTGCGCGGATTCATCTTCGACGTCGCCACGGGTCGGCTGAACGAGGTCACGCTCTAACCCACTTTGTAGGTCGCGATCGCCTTCGCGACCGCCTCACCCCCCGGCGTCACGACGTCGACGTCGCAATTCACCAACGTCTTGCCGCGCCGCAGCACCCGCCCGATCGCGATCAGGTCGATCGCGCGCGCAGGCGCCAGAAACTGCATCGACATCGACGTCGTCCAGCAAACAAGACATAGGGAAACACCTGATTCAATGTCGCCGATTCGCGCGCAGACTTGGTGCTGTAGGCGGACGCGCTTCGGGGGCGGACCGCCGGATTTTCTAGATCAAAACAGGGACTCCAAACGGTCCGAACCCTTGTCGTGGCAGCGACAGCCATCGGGGTGGCTCCAGCGACAAGTGCAGCGCACCCCTTGGCGTGAACGACAGAAGGCAGGGCTTGACATGTTAAAACGATTTCTGATGATCGGGGTCGTCGCCGGCTCGATCAGCGTTGGCGGCTTTGTAGGTGTGGGTATCGCCTCGGCCGATCCTGTGTGTGGAGTGCCCGGGACCCCGCCGTGTGCGCCATCGCTCAGTCCCGAGCAGCAGTGCGCGCTGATCGCGTGGCGAACCTGGACACCGTGCAACTGGGTGGGTCTGCAGGTTCCAATCGGAACACCGGGCAGCGTCGGCTGACGCCTCTACCGGTCACCTAATGGCGTTAGCCCACTTGTAGGTCAGCCCACTTTGTAGGTCGCGATCGCCTTCGCGACTGCCTCACCCTCCGGCGTCACGACGTCGACGTCGCAATTCACCAATGTCTTGCCGCGCCGCAGCACCCGCCCGATCGCAATCAGGTCGGTCGCGCGCGCAGGCGCCAAAAACTGCATCGACATCGACGTCGTCACCCCGCGCAGCGAGTCCGGCACTTCAGCACCCGCCCATGCCGCGGCCATCACCGCGACATCGGCCAGCGCCGCGATCGCGCCGCCGTGCACCATGTCGGCGACCGTGACGTTGGTCGGGTCCCACGGCAGGCGCAGTCGCACCTCGTCGGCATCGAGTGCATCGGCGACGATCCCGAGCTTGGCGACGAACGGCGACGACGGGATGAACTGGGCCATGACGTCGGCACCGGTCTGGGGCTGGGTGGGAGTAGACATGAACCCAGTATGTGCGCCTGATCAATTACCTCTGAAGTAAGCGAACCGAGGAGAGTCGATGACAGCGATCCGGTTGGCCACGATGGCTGTGTTGATCGTCTTGCTGACAAGCTGCGGGTCATCCGCTCCGCTGACCACGATGCAGACGGCAGGCGGTTTGCCGGGCATCGCACAGCGCGGCGCCGTCCGCGTTTGCAGCACCGGCGACTATCGCCCGTTCACTTACCGCGACCCGCAAGGGAATTGGAGCGGGCTCGACGTCGAGATGGCGCATGATATGGCCGCTCGGCTTGGCGTCAGGTTGGACGTGGTGCAGACCACGTGGGCCAATCTCATCACGGACTTGAACGACAAGTGTGACGTCGCGATGGGTGGAATCTCGATCACGCTCAATCGCGCCAAGCAAGCTCTCTACAGCGCCCCGTATCTACGCGATGGGAAAGCGGCCATCATCCGATGCGCCGACTCAGCGAAATTTCAGACGTTGGCCGATATCGACCACCCAGACGTACGGGTAGTGGTCAATCCGGGCGGGACCAACGCCGACTTCGACAAGGAGCATCTGCGGCAAGCGCAGGTTGTCACTTACCCCGACAACAACACGATCTTCGACCAACTCATCGACAACGCCGCGGACGTCATGATCACCGATGCGAGCGAGGTCCGGTGGCAGGCCAACCAGAATCCGCAACTGTGCGGCGTGAGCCTGGATCACCCGTTCACGTTCGAGCAGAAGGGTTATCTCATCTCGCGGCCGGCGACCGACCTGCAGCAGTGGATCAACCAGTGGCTCAACATCGCGCAGAACGACGGCACTTATGAGGCGGTGAGTCGCAAGTATCTCGGCGCCGTCATCGGTCCGTGACGGCAGCGACCAGCGACTCCAATTGTGCGGCAATCTGATCCAGCGACTCGGTGCTGCGCTGGGCGCGACACATCGCCACGCTGCCCTCGACGGCTGCCACGATCAGAACGGCCAGGCTCTCGGCGTCGGATGCGCCATGGTCACGCAGTGATTGCGCAAGCAGCGATGTCCAGTTGCCGAAGGCCACCGCTGCGGCATCACGCGGCGCTGTTCCGTCGTCCGGAAGGTCCTCGACGGATGCGGCAAGCACCGGGCAGCCGGCGCGAAAGTCACTGTCGACCACGATCTTTCGCCACATCTTCAGGAATGCTCTGAGGCCGGCCAACGGTCCGGCCTGCAACTCCTTGACCAATGCGCGCGTGGTCAAATCGTCGGCCCACCGCACCGCCTCGGCGGCCAACTCGTACTTGCCGCCGGGGAAGTAGTGATACGTCGAGCCGAGCGGTGCCTGCGCGTGCTTGGCCAACTCGCGAACGCTTGTCGCGTTCAATCCGCGGCGGCGCATCATGTCGGCCGCCCCGGCCACGAGGCGCTGTCGAGACTCCGTATCGGCCACCGCCGACCTCCTTGCTATGACGACTGTTATAGCCTACGGTACATCATTTATAACAGTCGTTATAGGAGGTTTCTCATGCCGATGATCGGATTGACGGTGCCCGCCGGCGTACTCAGCGCGGAAAAGCGTCGTGACCTGCAGAAAACCCTGGCGGCCACGCTGCTCAAGTGGGAAGGCGCGCCCGAAACGGCGTTCTTCCGCGCGCAGGCGTGGAGCCGGGTTGACGAAGTGACTCCCGGCGCTTTCGCCGCACTCGAGGACGACGCGCCGCGGTTCCGCGTGGATGTGACGGTGCCGCAGGGTGCATTGTCTGACCGCCGCAAGGAGGGACTGGTCAAGGAGGCGACCGCCAATGTGCTCGATGCGGCAGGCCTGTCCGAGGCGGACGCGCTGCGGGTGTGGGTGCTCGTCCACGAGCAACCCGAAGGCACCTGGGGCGCCGGAGGCGCGATCGTCCGATTCGCCGAACTCGCCGCGCTGGCGAAGGCGGAGCGCGAAAATGCGTGAGCTGCAACTGATTCGCACGGGTCATCTCGAGTGGCGAGAACGCGATGCGCCGCGGCTGCAGGATCCTGGCGACGCGTTGGTGCGCCCGTTCGTTGCGGGGCGCTGCGACGGTGACGCGCTGCCGGTGCATCGGCATGTCTCGCGTGCGATGCAGGTCGGGATGCGCGTCGGGCTGGTGGATCCGATCGTCGCCAGCGTGTGTGGACCGATCCCGTTTGTGGGCCCGTTCGCGATCGGGCACGAATGCGTTGCGGAGGTGATCGAGACGGGCCCGTCGGTTAGTGGTTTGCAACGCGGCGACGTCGTGATCGTGCCGTGGGCAGTGTCGTGTGGCAGTTGCCGTGAATGCGAACGCGGGATCACCGCGAAATGCGCCACCACCCGCACCAACACGTTGGCGGCCTTCGGTTTCGGGCCGGCGAGCGGGCCGTGGGGCGGCATGGTGGCCGATGTGCTGCGCATCCCGTTCGCAGATCACATGCTGGTGAAGGTGCCCGGCGAGGTGGATCCCCTGCGGGTGGCGTCGGCCAGCGACAACCTCGCCGACGCCTGGCGATGTGTGGTGCCGATGCTGCGCGAACGACCGGGTGGTCGGGTGTTGATTCTCGGCGGCGCGGCGCAAAGCATCGGCCTGTATGCGGCGGGGCTGGCCGTGCGCCACGGCGCCGAGACCGTCGACTACGTCGACGACCGGCCCGAGAGGCTGGCGATCGCAGAGAAGTTCGGTGCCCGCGTGCACCAGGTGAAGAACGCCAAGCGCACCACCGCCGACATCCCGCGCCGCGACTACGACGTCGCGGTGGAGGGCACGGCCACCGCCGCGGGTGTCGACGCGGCGCTGCGGTCACTGGCGCCAGGGGGAGTGTGCCAACCGGTCGGGTTCTACCTACCGCCGGGCACGAAGGTGCCGCTGATGCACATGTACGTCAACGACGCCTCGCTCAAGATCGCAGTGTCCAGTGTCCGTCCGGTCTTGCCGGAGTTGCTGGATTTCGTTGCCGCCGACGACTTCCCGGCAGAAGTCGTCACCACGTTGACCGCGGACTGGGACGACGCCCCGGAGGCGTACAAGGCGCACACCACGAAGCTGGTCCTCCACCGCTCCCGGCTGACCTGATCGCGAGCAGACGCAAAATGGCCCGACACGCCGCCGCGACACGCCACTTTGCGTCTGCTCGCCGGGGAACGCCGTTGACAGCGCAGCCCCTGGCTGGTTTCATATCGGGTTATGCAGATAATTCTGGTCATCTCTACCAACTTTACGAGGATGACATGACTGCCACCCAGGAATTGAACGCTGGCCGTTACGAGCTGAGCCATCTGCGCTCGCTGGAGGCCGAGGCCATCCACATCATTCGGGAGGTGGCCGCGGAGTTCGAGCGGCCGGTGCTGCTGTTCTCCGGCGGCAAGGACTCCATCGTGATGCTGCACCTGGCGATCAAGGCGTTCCGGCCGGGCCGGCTGCCGTTCCCGGTGATGCACGTCGACACCGGGCACAACTTCGACGAGGTGCTGGCCGCTCGCGACGAACTCGTCGCGGAGTCCGGAGTACGCCTTGTCGTGGCCAAGGTGCAGGACGACATCGACGCGGGCCGGGTGGTCGAGACGATCCCGTCGCGCAACCCGATGCAGACCTTCACGCTGTTGCGCGCCATCCGCGAGAACAAGTTCGACGCCGCATTCGGCGGCGCACGCCGCGACGAGGAGAAGGCCCGCGCCAAGGAGCGGGTGTTCTCCTTCCGTGACGAGTTCGGCCAGTGGGATCCCAAGGCGCAGCGGCCCGAGCTGTGGAACATCTACAACGGCCGGCATCACAAGGGCGAGCACATCCGCGTGTTCCCGCTGTCCAACTGGACCGAGTTCGACATCTGGTCCTACATCGGCGCCGAGAAGATCAAGCTGCCGTCGATCTATTACGCACACGAGCGCAAGGTGTTCGAGCGCGACGGCATGCTGCTGGCGGTGCACAAGTACATGCAGCCGCGCAAGGAAGAGGAGGTCGTCACCAAGACCGTGCGGTTCCGCACCGTCGGCGACGTCACCTGCACGGGCTGCGTCGAGTCGTTGGCGGGCACGGTGTCCGAGGTGATCGCCGAAACCGCCGTCTCGCGGCTGACCGAGCGCGGCGCTACCCGCGCCGACGACCGAATCTCTGAAGCTGGAATGGAAGATCGCAAGCGCGAGGGGTATTTCTGACATGGCAACACTTCTCCGCATCGCCACCGCAGGCTCGGTGGACGACGGCAAGTCCACGCTCATCGGCAGGCTGTTGTTCGATTCCAAGGCCGTGATGGAGGACCAGCTCGCCGCGGTCGAGCGCACGTCCAAGGAACGCGGACATGACTACACCGATCTGGCACTGGTCACCGACGGTCTGCGCGCCGAGCGTGAGCAGGGCATCACGATTGACGTCGCGTACCGCTACTTCGCCACGGCCAAGCGGAAATTCATCATCGCCGACACCCCGGGCCACATCCAGTACACGCGCAACATGGTCACGGGAACCTCGACCGCGCAGCTGGCGATCGTGTTGGTCGACGCCAGGCACGGGTTGCTCGAGCAGTCGCGCAGGCATGCGTTCCTCGCCTCGCTGCTCGGAATCCGGCACATCGTGCTGGCAGTCAACAAGATGGACCTCGTCGACTGGGACCGTGAGCGCTTCGAGAAGATCCGCGACGACTTTCACGAGTTCGCCGCCCGGCTCGACATCCATGACGTGACCACGATTCCGTTGTCGGCGCTCAAGGGCGACAACGTCGTCACCAAGTCGGAGAACACCCCGTGGTACGACGGGCCCTCGCTGCTGTCGCATCTGGAAGACGTGTACATCGCGGGCGACCGCAACCTGGTCGACGTGCGGTTCCCTGTGCAGTACGTGATCCGTCCGCAAAGCCTTGATCATCACGACCACCGCAGTTACGCGGGCACCGTGGCCAGCGGTGTGATGCGGCCCGGTGACGAGATCGTCGTGCTGCCCAGCGGAAAATCCAGCCGCATCACCGAAATCAATGGCCCGAGCGGCCCTGTGCAGGAAGCCTTTCCGCCGATGGCGGTGTCGATCAGCCTCGCCGACGACATCGACATCTCCAGGGGCGACCTGATCGCGCGGCCGAACAACCAGCCGCGGGTTGCGCAGGAGTTCGATGCCACGGTGTGCTGGATGGCCGACGAAAGCTCACTGGAGCCGGGCCGCGACTACATCATCAAGCACACCACCCGCAGCACTCGCGTGAAGGTGACCGCGCTCGACTACCGGCTCGATGTCAACACGCTGCACCGGGACAAGTCGGCGACCGCACTGAAACTCAATGAGCTGGGCCGCATCTCGCTGCGCACGCAGGTGCCGCTGCTGCTCGACGAGTACAGCCGCAACGCCGCGACGGGTTCGTTCATCCTGATCGACCCGAACACCAACGGCACCGTCGCCGCGGGCATGATCCTGCCGTACGTGACGGCGCGCACGTCGAGCCCGAACACGGTGCGCCACCAGTCGCTGTGCACCTCCGAGGACCGGCTGTCGAAGGGCCGCACGGTGTGGTTCACCGGCCTGTCCGGCTCGGGCAAGTCGTCGGTGGCCATGCTGGTCGAGCAGAAATTGCTCGAAAAGGGAACGCCCGCCTATGTTCTCGACGGTGACAACCTGCGGCACGGCCTGAACGCCGACCTCGGTTTCTCGATGGCCGACCGCGCCGAGAACCAGCGCAGGCTGGCTCACATCGCGGCGATTCTCGCCGACTCCGGCCAGGTCGTGCTCGTTCCGGCGATCAGCCCGCTCGAAGAGCACCGCGCGCTGGCACGCAAGGTGACCACCGATGCGGGCCTCGACTTCTTCGAGGTGTTCTGTGACACCCCGCTGGAGGACTGCGAACGCCGTGACCCGAAGGGGTTGTACGCCAAGGCGCGCGCGGGCGAGATCACCCACTTCACCGGAATCGACAGCCCGTATCAGAAGCCGAAGAACCCGGACATCAGGCTCACGCCGGACCGCTCCACGGAGGAGCTCGCCGATCTGGTGATCGAGCTACTGGAATCGAAGCGGTGACCGACCACGACGTCGCCGCACGGTTGGCGACTGAGGCAGGCAAACTGCTGCTCGATGTGCGCAGCGAGCTTGCCGACGCCACCGAGGCCGAGCGGAAAGCCGCGGGGGACAAGCGATCCCACGACTTCCTGATGGAGGCGCTGGCCGTCGAGCGGCCCGGCGATGCCGTGCTGTCGGAGGAAGGTGCCGATGACCCGGTGCGGCTGAGCTCGGAGCGGGTGTGGATTGTCGACCCCCTCGACGGCACCAGGGAGTTCTCCGAACTGGGCCGCGAGGACTGGGCTGTGCATGTTGCGCTGTGGCAGGCAGGTGAATTGGTGGCCGGTGCCGTTGCCCTTCCCGCACAGGGCATCACGCTTGTCACGCCGACGGTCAACCCGCCGCCGGCCACCGCGGACAGGCCGCGAATCGTGGTGTCGCGCACCAGGCCACCGGCGATCGCGCTCGCGGTGCGTGAAGCGCTGGACGGCACGCTGGTCGAAATGGGTTCGGCAGGAGCGAAGGTCGCATCCGTCGTGCAGGGCATCTCCGACATCTACGTGCACGCCGGCGGCCAGTACGAGTGGGACTCCGCGGCACCCGTCGCAGTGGCCCGCGCGGCCGGTCTGTACACGTCGCGCATCGACGGCACGCCGCTGGTCTACAACCAGGCCGACCCACGACTGCCCGACCTCATCGTGTGTCGCCCCGAATTCGCCGACGCCGTGCTGGCCGTCACCAAATGAGTGCGCACAGTACGCTCTGCGCGTGAGCAACCCGACCCTGCGCGTCCTCGCCGATCTGCCCCAACGGCCGGTCAGTCTGGCCGAATCGACCCTGATCCTGATCGACTGCCAGAACACCTACACGCGCGGAATCATGGAACTCGAGGGCGTGCAGGCGGCGCTCGACGAGGCCGCCGCTCTGCTGGAGCGGGCCCGCTCGGCGGGCATCCCGATCATCCACATCCAGCACGACGACGGCCCCGGTTCGCTGTACGACATCGAGGGGGAGAGTGGCGCGATCGTCTCGCAGGTCGCACCGCACAACGGCGAGCCCGTCGTGGTGAAGAACTATCCGAACTCGTTCGTGCAGACGGACCTCGATGAGGTGTTGAAGACCTCCAATGCCACCAACCTCGTACTGGCGGGCTTCATGACGCACATGTGCGTGAACTCGACGGCCCGCGGCGCGTTCAATCTCGGCTATGCGCCGACGGTGGTCGCATCGGCGACGGCCACCCGTGCGCTGCCCGGACTGGGTGACGAGACGGTGTCCGCGGAGGCCATGCAGGCGGCCAGCCTCGCCGCGATGGCCGACCTGTTCGCCGTCGTGGTTCCCAGCGCTCACGACATTCCCGACTAACCTGACCAACATGCGGATGTCGGCCAAGGCGGAGTATGCCGTCAGGGCCATGGTGCAGCTGGCCACCATCGAAGAGGGCGTCCTTGCGAAGACCGACGACCTGGCCAAGGCCCAGGGCATTCCGCCGCAATTTCTCGTCGACATCCTGTCTGACCTGCGCACCGACCGGCTGGTGCGCAGCCATCGCGGCCGGGACGGCGGCTATGCGCTGGCCCGTCCGGCCCGAGAAATCAGCATCGCCGACGTCCTGCGCTGTATCGACGGCCCGCTGGCCAGCGTGCGCGACATCGGGCTCGGCGATCTGCCGTACTCAGGGCCGACGGCGGCGCTGACCGACGTTTGGCGCGCGCTGCGGGCCAGCATGCGGTCGGTGCTCGAGAAGACCAGTCTCGCCGACGTCGCGTCCGGTGCGCTGCCTAAACACGTCGCGAAGATGGCCGACGACTATCGCGGCCAGGAGGAGCAGCGGGGTCACTCCGTCGGGTAGCGATGCCGTCGAGCAGCATGTGCAGCCCGCGGTCGAAGTCCTCGTCAACCGACATCTTCGTCGCGACCTTCGCGAGCGCCTCGATATTCGGATACGTCCGGCCGGCCACTGAGCCGATTCGCGCGGCGGCGTCGGCGGCATCGCGGCCGCGGGTCAGTGGGCCTGCGAGTTCGGTCTGCGCGGCGCCTACGACGAATCCGAGCACGGCGTGAAATGCAGCCAGCCGATCGCGGTCCGCTAAACCGGCGCGTGCAAGCGCGGCAATCAAGGCATCGGCGGCGGCAAAACCGGTCGCCGACAGTGTCCGGCGAGTCAGCACCAGCGGAATCGCGGCAGGGTGCGCACGGATGCCCCGCCACATCGCATCGGCGATCGCGTACGCGTCGTGCCGCCAATCGTCGGTCGGGTCGGGCAGTCGAACCTGCGCGACAACCGCGGCGACCACGAGTTCCTCGAGGCCTTCCTTGTCGGCGACGTAGTTGTAGACGGTCATCGGGCCGGTGCCCAGCGCGGCGGCCAGCGACCGCATGCTGAGCGCGCTCAGTCCTTCTGCGTCGACGATGCCCAGCGCCGCCGCGGCGATCTCTTCCGTCGTGAACCGTGCGCGCATTCTTTGACTCCTTGACAAGTACATCGTACGTAAGCCAGTGTAGCCAACACGTACAGCGTACTTATGAAGGAGTGCACATGCCCGCGACCATTCCGACCGAGCGCGTCGATTTCTCGTCTGGTGGCGTCCGATGCGCGGCGTGGCTGACGCTGCCCGCTGGGTCTGGCCCGCATCCGGCCGTCGTCCTGGTGCATGGTCTCGGCGCAACGCACGACATGATGCTCGCGCAGTACGAACAACACTTCGCCGCCGCAGGAATCGCGACGGTCGCGTTCGACTATCGAAACACCGGAGCATCCGACGGCCAACCGCGCCAACATATTTCGATACGCAAACAATGCGATGACGTCGTCGCGGCGCTCGACCATCTGACGGCGACGCCGGAAATCGACCACCGGCGCATCGGGTTGTGGGGCACCAGTCTCGGCGGCATGAACGTGGTCCGCGTCGCCGCGGAGCGTGACGACGTCGCGGTCGCCGTGGTGCAGTGCCCGATCGTGCACGGGCCCGGCGCCGCCCGCAGACTGGGGCTGTTGTCCGCGTTGCGGCTGACACCCGCGATCGCGGAGGACCTGCTGCGCATAGCCACCAAGCGCGGTCGACGCTACGTGCCGATCGTCGGGCCGCCGGGCGGGTTCGCGATGGTCACCGTCGAAGGCGCCCAATCCGGTTGGAATTCCACGGTTCCGCCGGACGGCCAGTTCGACAACCGCATCGCCGCCGCCGACGCGGTAGCGATGGTGACGACGTCGGTCCTTCACCATGCCCGCCGCATCGACGCGCCCTTCCTCGTGTGTGTCTGCGACAGGGAAAACCTGATGGACCCGGCATACGCCGCGTTGGTCGCGCGCCGCGCGCCCAAAGGCGTGGAGCGGCACTACGACTCCGACCACTTCGCGATCTACCACCCGCCGCTGGTGGCCCAGGTGCTCGCCGACCAAACCGCCTTCCTCAAGGAGCACCTCGATGTCCGCGCGTGATCGGTTGAGGGCTAACGACATTCGCTTCTGTGCAGTGTCCGACGCGTTCAGCGCCGAGGACTGGGCGCGGCCAAGCCTGTGCGACAGCTGGTCCAACCACGACGTGCTCGCGCATCTGGTCGTTGGGTACAGCGCAGGCGCAGTCGCGCTGACGGCCGAAATGCGCCGGCACAGTTGGTCGTTCGACCGCGCGAACGCCGCGATGGCGCGATCGCTTGCGGTGTCGCGAACTCCGCTGCAACTGCTCGACGACTTCGACAGGCTGACCTGGCGGCCTCAGGGGCTCGGCCGATACTTCCCGCCGCAGCTACTGCTTGGTGACCACATCACCCACGAACTCGACATGCTGTTCGCGTTGGGCCGCCAGCCGGCGATTCCCGCCGACGCGCTCGTCGCAGTGCTCAACACCCAAGTTCGTGTGCCGAACCCCTTCGTGCCCGCCTACCGCAACAGTCGAGGGCTGCGACTGGTCGCCACCGACGCCGACTGGACGCACGGTCACGGCCCGTTGGTCCGTGGCCTTGCCGCCGACTTGGTTTCGGTGCTTGCCAACCGAGAAGCGATGTTGGGCCGCCTCGACGGCGACGGTGTCGGCACCCTGGCGTCGAGGGTCAGCCGGCACCTGATCCGTAGGGCCGGGTGAGGATTTCCAGATAGTGCCCGCTGGGGTCCTGGAAGTAGACGCCACGGCCGCCGTCGTTGGTGTTGATCTCGCCGGGCCTGGCGCCCCGCGGATCGGCCCAGTGCTGCAGGCCGCGGGCCTTGATGCGTGCATATATCTCGGTGAACTCGTCCTCGGACACCAGGAACGCGTAGTGCTGCGGGTGGATGTCCTCACCCTGGGCCACCTGGGCGTAGTCAAGGCTGGCGTCGTGGTTGAGCCCCACCGCCAGGAACGGGCCGAATTCCTTGGCGGCCGGCAGCCCGAACAGCTCGGTGAAGAAGCGGGCCGATTCCTCGCGGTCCTTCGCAGCGACGATGGTGTGGTTGAACGTGATTGCCATATCGATTCAGGATAGAGCGGTGTCCGACAACATCGGCGTCCCCGAGCTCACCGGTCCACGGGTCACGCTGCGCGCGCCAACCGTCGACGACGCCGAGCTGCTCTTCGAGCGTGTCGCGTCCGATCCGGAGGTGACGCGCTATCTGTCGTGGAGTCCGCATCCGGACGTGGCCGAGACACGGCGGGTGATCACCGAGTTCTTCAACGTCGGCGGCGAGACGACGTGGCTGATCGAATTGCACGACGGCACCGGTGCCGTCGGCTTGTGCGGCTGGCGGCGACATCCGCCGCACACCGTCGAGTTGGGCTACTGCCTTGGCAGGCCGTGGTGGCGCAAGGGCATCATGTCGGAGGTGCTGGCGCTGCTGATCGACAGGGCCAAGGCCGACCCTCACATCTACCGGGTGACGGCTCATTGTCACGTCGACAACACCGGCTCGGCGGCGCTGCTAGAGCGCAGTGGGCTGGCCTTCGAGGGTCGGATGTCGCAATTCGCCGTTTTGCCGAACATCTCCACCGATCCGCAGGACTGCCTGATGTTCGGCAAGGCTCTCAGATAGCGGCCGTGCCCGAAGTGGTACGAAGGTTCGATGGCGTTGGACTTTCGCGAACTTTCAGTACCGATCATCGTCGCGCCCATGGCCGGTGGGCCGTCGACGCCGGAACTCGCGGCCGCCGGGACCAACGCGGGCGGGCTCGGTTTCGTCGCCGCGGGCTACCTCACGGCCGAGGCGTTCGCCGAGCGGCTCGCCGCGGCGCGTAGCCTCACGTCAGGCCCGATCGGCGCGAATCTGTTTGTGCCACAACCGAGTGCCGGTACTCGCGAGGACATCGAGCTCTACGCCAAGGCGCTCGCACCCGAGGCGCAGCGCTACGGCGCCAAGCTGGGTGAGCCGCGGTTCGACGACGACCATTGGTCGACCAAGATCGAGGTGCTGCTCGATGTGCGACCCGATGTCGCTTCCTTCACGTTCGGCGTGCCGAGTGCGGAGGAGTGCCGCCGATTGCGAGAAGCCGGCGTCACGGTCGTCGGGACTGTGACCACGTTGGCCGAGGCGCGGACGGCGGTTTCGCGCGGCGTTGACGCGGTAGCGGTGCAGGGACCGTCGGCCGGCGGTCACCGCGGCACGTTCGATCCTGCCGCGCAGCCTGCCACGCAGCCCCTCGACGAACTGCTTGCCGACGTCAAGGGCGCCGTCGACGTGCCGGTCGTGGCAGCGGGCGGGTTGATGACGGCCGAGGATGTCGGGCGGGTGTTGGCGGCAGGCGCGGTCGCGGCGCAACTCGGCACGGCGTTCCTGCTGTCGGCCGAGTCGGGCAGCAGCCCGGTGCACCGCGCCGCGCTGCAGGACCCGCAGTTCACGGAAACCGTTGTGACGAGGGCATTCTCCGGCCGCTACGCGCGCGGGCTGCGCAACCGGTTCATCGACGAACATGAAGCCGAGGCGACTTTTGGTTATCCCGAGATCCACTGGCTGACCAGCCCGCTTCGGCAGGCTTCGGTGCGGGCGGGCGATCCGCAAGCCGTCAACATCTGGGCCGGCACCGGCTATCGGCAGGCCAGGGCGGGCACGGTCGCCGAGATCGTCAGCAGCCTCACCTAGCCGACCGATTCCTTTTCGCGCCTCCGCGTGTCTATACCGGCATGGACATAACACTCAACGAGCTCGCGCGCGAAGTGCTCGACGGACCACACATCGCGGCGATCGCCACGTCGAACGCCGACGGACGCCCGCAGTCGTCGGTGATATTCGTCAAACGCGAGGGTGACACGGTGGTGTTCAGCACCATCAAGGGTCGCCTGAAGACGCGCAATATGGCTCGCGATCCCCGGGTCAGCCTGCTGGTCGCGGACAAGCGGCAGCCGCGCTATCTGGAGATCCGAGGCACGGTGGAGATCGTCGAAGACCCGGAGAAGCGACTGCTGTACGAGATGTACGACAGGTACATGGGTGGCACGCAGCCGCCGCCCGAGCCCGAGGCCGAACGGCTCATCGTGCGCATCACACCGGAGAAGGTCTACCAGTTTCCCCCGGCGGCCGCATGAGCGAATTCGTCCGCGACACGGAACCGTACCGGCGCGAACTGATCGCGCACTGTTACCGCATGCTGGGGTCGGCACACGACGCCGAAGACGTCGTGCAGGAAACCTATCTGCGGGCGTGGCGCGCATACCAGGACTTCGAGAACCGGTCTTCGGTGCGGACGTGGTTGTACCGCATCGCGACGAACACCTGTTTGACCGCGCTGGCCCACAGCAGCAGGCGGGTGTTGCCTTCGGGTCTGGCGGGCCCTGCCGACGACCCGCATGCGGAAGCCGCACCAGCACCGAATGTGATGTGGGTAGAGGTCATTCCGGACTCCCGGGTCGCCGACCCGGCCGCGGTCGTCGCGTCGCGGGAGAGTCTTCGGCTGGCGCTGATCGCGAGCCTGCAGCACCTTCCCGCGCAGCAGCGGGCGGTGCTACTGCTTCGCGACGTGCTGGCCTTCCCTGCCGCAGACGTCGCCGCGATGCTCGACATCAGCGTCGTGGCCGTCAAGAGTGCGCTACAACGGGCCCGCGCGCGTATGCAGGACATCGCGCCGAACGCCGACGAGGTCATCGAACCGACCGAGCCACGGGCCCGCGAGTTGCTCGAGAAGTACATGACCGCGTTCGAGACGGCCGACACCACCTTGCTCGCCGACGCGCTGCGGCACGATGCCGCACTGGAGATGGTCGGCTCGCGGACCTGGTTCTCGGGCCGGGCGACGTGTCTGCCCTATCTCGCAACAGTGGTTGGCGTGCAAGGTGATTGGCGGATGGTGGAGATCGGCGCCAATGGCCAGCCCGCGGCGGCGGCGTATCGCCGCGACGGCGACGGCGCGCTGCGCGCATTCGGGATCGCACTGCTCGACGTCACCGCGTCCGGGATCGCCCGCATCGTGGTGTACGGGGATTCCAGGCTGGTCACACTGTTCGGGCTACCGCTGATCGCTGAAGCCGCTACCGCAGACCGTCGATGACGACGTCGCCGTTCTGTGAGTGCGCCGTGACAACGGCCGCGGCCTTCTCCCGATCGGTTGCCTGCGGCACGCGTATCGTCGTGTCGCCGTTGTCGGTGCTCGCGTTCACAGCGTAGGGACCACGGGCAGGCAATGCGACGATGACATCGCCGTTGTCACTGGTGACATTGACCGTGCGCGGCGCTGTTTCGGCAAGTTCCACTCTGATCTCGCCGTTGTCGGCAGTGGCGCTGAACGATTCAGACACCGAGATCGGATGGCGGGTGAACACATCGCCGTTGTCGGTGTAGATCTCGACGCGTCGAGCAGATCCGCTCAACACCACCTCGCCGTTGTCGGTCCGAGCGATCAGCTGATCGAGGTCGGCCTGCGCCAGCACCACGCCGGTGTCCTGTTGGGTGGTAACCGACAGCCTGCGAGCGACTTCCGGCGGCAGGACGAGCGTGATCTCGCCGGCCCGGCCCCAATTCAGGAATGAGGTCGACTCGCCATTGATCGTTATCCGTGTGTCGCCTGACTCGGTACTGACGGCCAGCGGATTTGCCCCTGCCCGAGTGGAATTCACCATCCGCAGGTCGGCCCGCGGCTCCCGCGCCTCACGATCGGCGGTGATGCGGACCGCGACCGGAACCGAGCCCGTATCGACAACCACCGACCGCATCCCAGCGGGCAGTGGCTTGCTGTCCGTGATGACCCGGAAACTGGCGATGCCCCACCCCACCGTGCCGAGCGAGGCGAGGGTCCCCACCACCAGCACCGCCGCGGCGGCGATGAGCGCTATCCGGAACGCGGTCCGCCCGCCGGGGGAGAGCGGAGGCGGCGGGTTCACCGGTGCCGGTGGTGGGGGAGCGATGGTTGTCACAATCAAACCCTTTCGGTGCTTCAGGATTCGAGGTAGCGCAGCACCGCCAGCACGCGGCGGTTCTCGCTTTCGTCAGGAGCCAGGCCCAGCTTGGTGAAGATCGAGGCGATGTGTTTTTCCGCCGAGCCGACGGAGATGAACAGTGCTGCGGCTATCGCCGAGTTCGTCTTGCCCTCGGCCATCAGTTGCAACACCTCGCGCTCACGCGGCGTCAGTTCGTCGAGCGCGCTGCGGCGATGCGAACGCACCAGGATCTGCGAAACCACCTCCGGATCGAGCACAGTGCCGCCGCCGCCGACCACCTCGACGGCGTCAAGGAATGCGGGGACGTCGGCCACCCGATCCTTGAGTAGATAGCCGAATCCCTTTGTGTCCGAGGCGATCAGGTCTGCGGCATAGCGCTCCTCGACGTAGTGCGACAGGACCAGCACCGGCGACTCCGGATTCTGGCTGCGCAGCAGCGCCGCGGCGCGGATGCCCTCGTCGGTGAACGTCGGCGGCATCCGGACATCGAGGATCGCAAGGTCGGGCCGCTTCTCGTTGACCAGCCGGAGCAGATTCGTCGCATCCGGAACGCCGGCCACCACCTCGTGACCGGCGTCGGTGAGGATCCGCTCGATGCCCGCCCGCAGCAGCGCCGAATCCTCGGCGATCACTACGCGCATGGCAGCACCGCGGTGATGATCGTCGGGCCCGTGGCCGGGCTGGACACCGTGAACGTGCCGTGCGCGGCCCGCACCCGCTCTTCGAGCCCGCGGAGGCCGGTGGCGTTCTCGTCGGTGGTGATCGATGCTCCGCCGCGGCCGTCGTCGAACACGGTGACGTGCAACTGGTTCGCCGCTTCGTCGAGGCGCACGGTGACAACGGCCTGGCTGGCCGCTGCGTGTTTGGCGATGTTGGTGACCGTCTCGGCGACGACGAAGTAGGCCACCGATTCGACTTCGTCGGGCAGTCGGCGCGGCAGGTACACGTTGAGCGTGGTGGGTACTGCCGAACGTTGCACCACCGCCGACAACGCGGCGTCTAGGCCTCGGTCGGACAGGATCGTGGGTGCGATGCCGCGCACCACGTTTCGCAACTCGACAAGCGCGCTCTTCGCGTCGTCGTGCGCTTCGGCGATCAGTTGCTTGGCCGCGGGCAGGTCGGTGTCGAGTTTGGTCTGCGCCAGTCCGATGGTCATCGCAAGCGAAACCAGTCGCGGTTGCACGCTGTCGTGCAGATCGCGTTCGATGCGGTGACGCTCGGTCTGCGCCGACGACACCGCGCCCTGACGAGCATCGGCGAGCGCGCTGACCTGGTACTGCAGCGCCGCGGTCGGCGACGGCGACAGCAGCCAGCGGTCGATGATCGCGTCGACAGCGGGTGCGAAGACCAGGATCACCACCGCCCCGACCACCGCAACGACGGCGGTCAGGAACGCGAGCGGCGGCGATATGAAAGACAGACCGGCATCGGGATCGCTCTGCCGGATCGCGACCGCGGCGGCCGGACCCAGGATCGCCCAGGCCAGCAGTGCAAGCGCAGTGCCCGCGGCCAGCATGTCGTAGAGCATGCGCAGGTAGTGATGGGCGGTGGCCTTCCAGAACCGGGCGCTGCTGATGTCCAGCCAGAGTTGATGCAGCCAGCGCTGGAAGCCGGCATACCGCGACATTGGCCGTGGCGGAACGGCGATGCCCAGGCCGAACACCGCCTCGCTGCGTACGCGTTCGACGTGTTCGACGCCGCGCATCAGATAGATGAACACGATGGCGCAGAGCACGAAGCCGACACCGCTTGGGATCGACGAGACGCCAATGATGAAGATTGTCAACGGGATCCAGAACCACACGGTTGCGATCGCGGCTCCGGTCAGCAACGACGCGGTCGGCACCACGCCGATGTTGCGCGGGGCCGCCGAGACGGGCTCATCGGCGGAAGCGGGTGCCGGAGCAGTGTCGGGACTGGTGTCGGTGACTGCGACCATGCCTTCAACCTATGGACCGCAGCGCAGGTGCGACACAGCGTTTTCCCGAGAACCTGCCGGGGGATAACCCCCGTAGGCGCGATGATGGCCCGATGACGACGACCGACCGGCAGCACCGGCTGGGTTTTCTTGGGCCGAACTGGTTCGCCTCGGTCATGGGAACCGGCATCGTGGCGACAGCGGGTGCGACGTTGCCGCTGCATATCCCCGGTCTACGGGCGTTCGCCGAGGCGGTCTGGGTGGCAAGCACGGTATGGCTGGTGATTCTCATCGTCGCCGTGGCCGCCCATTGGGTACGCCACCCGACCGTTGCCCGCAGTCATGCCTACAACCCCCAGATGGGTCATTTTTACGGCGCAGCGCCGATGGCCCTGCTCACCGTCGGCGCCGGAGCGGCCCTCGTCGGCAGGGACCTGATCGGTGAGCGGGCGGCGATCGATCTCGATTGGGTGCTGTGGACTGCGGGCACGCTCGGCGGCTTGTTCACCGCGATCAGCATCCCGTATCTGATGTTCACTCAGTACCGCGTCGAGCCCGATGCCGCATTCGGCGGTTGGCTGATGCCGGTGGTGCCGCCGATGGTGTCCGCGGCGACGGGTGCGCTGCTGATCCCGCACATCGTTCCGGGCACCGGCAGGCAGACCATGCTCTACGGCTGCTATGCGATGTTCGGGCTCTCGCTCGTCGCGTCGCTGATCATCATTTCGATGGTGTGGAGTCGGCTTGCGCACTTCGGCACCTCGGGCACCGCGCGCGTGCCAACGCTGTGGATAGTGCTCGGTCCGCTCGGCCAATCCATCACAGCCGCAGGGCTTCTCGGCACGAACGCGGTGATGGCCGTTGAACCACGGCTCGCCGACGGCATGGGCGTCTTCGCGATCTTGTACGGCGTTCCGGTGTGGGGATTCGCGGTGTTGTGGATCGGATTGGCAACGGCATTGACCATCCGCACCCTGCGGCGCGGTATGCCGTTCGCGCTGACGTGGTGGAGCCTGACGTTCCCGGTGGGCACCTTCGTCACCGGCACCACGCAGCTGGCCGTCCACACCGGGCTGCCTGCATTCCGCTTCGCCGCGGCCATCGCCTACGTCGGCCTGCTGAGCACCTGGTGTCTCGTCGCGGCGCGCACATTCCGAGGAGGGTTGCGCGGCAACATCTTCGCGCCACCGTCGGCCGATCCGATCAAGGCCAAGAAGGATTAGCTCGCTTAGCGTGTAAGACTCGCAGGGTGGCGACAGAACCGTTGATTTCCCATGTGTCCGATACCGCGCGCTGGGTCGCGACCTACCGAGCGGTCGAGTCCGAGCGGTCCGATGCGTTGTTCCACGACCACCTTGCCGACCGGCTTGCCGGCGAGCGCGGGCGTGCCATCGTTGCTGCGGCCCCCAAGGCGATTCGCAACGGCTGGTGGTTGGTGGCGCGCACCAAGATCATCGACGACGTCATCCTCGAGGCCATCGGCGACGGCTGCGACAAGGTGCTGAACCTGGCCGCCGGTCTGGACACCCGGCCCTACCGGTTGGACCTGCCGCCCGATTTTTCCTGGGTCGAAGCGGATCTGCCGGACCTGCTCACCGAGAAGGACGACGCGCTCGCCGATCAGACGCCGCGCTGCCGGTTGACCAGACATGCCGTCGACCTCGCCGATCCAGCGGCCCGCGACGACTTCCTCAACGGCGAGTTGGCCGGCGTCACCAAGGCCCTGGTATTGACCGAGGGTCTGCTGATGTACCTGGAAGAGCGAGACGTCCGAGCGTTGTCGACAGCATTCAAGCGCCCCGAGATCGCCTGGTGGATGCTGGATTTCTCCGGCCCAGGATTACAGAAGCGGATGAACAAGCAGACCCGGGGCCTGCTGGACAGCGCACCCTTCAAATTCGCGCCCGACAACGGCGTCGCCTTTTTCGAGGACCTGGGCTGGCGGGCGATCGAGATCGAATCGGTGTTCACCGCGGCGCGTCGCCTCGATCGGCTGCCCCGGTGGATGCGGCCGCTGGCGTGGCTACCGCAGCCGGACCCCCGTAAACCGGGCAACAACACCTACAGCGGGGTTGTCCGCTTCGCGCCGAGCTGACTACTTCGGGGCGGTGAGCTCCAGCGCGATGTTGTCCGGGTCGCGGAATTCCAGGATGTACGACGGGCCGATGTCCTTGATGGGCTCGTGATCGACCCCGACCTCGTCGAGATGCGCTGCTGCGTCGTCCAATTCGGCCTTGCTGCCGACACGGAAAGCCAAGTGGTCCAGCCCGCAGCGGTCTTCGTGGAACGTGTCGGACGCTACAGGCCGAAGGCCGACCAGCGTGCCACCGAGGTCGTAGATCACCCCGCCGAACAGGAAGCTCAGCGCCTCTTGCGTGGCCGCGTCGGCACTCTCGGGCGCCTCGATCAACACCGGCCAGCCGAACACGCTTTCGTAGAACTGCCGCGACCGCTCGATATCAGTGACCGTGAGTCGCACGTGCGCGATGGAGCCGGTGGTGATCGTCATGGGTTCATGCTGCCAGTAGCGATGAGTTCTCCGCGCAGCCCCGGTCTGTCTTGTCATCAATGTCTCGACAACAGCAGGGAGCACCACCATGAGCGTCATCGCCGACGAAAACCTCAGCATCGAGCCCGCTCGCCGGTCATCGAAGCTTCGCAAGGCCGGCATCGTCATCAGCGTCCTGGTCGCCGCGTTTCTCGCCTTCGACGCCGTGGGCAAGCTCGCCTCGGTACCGCAGGTCAAGGAGGGCACCGAGGCCCTGGGCTTTCCTCCAGGTCAGGCGCTGATCATGGGCATCGTGCTGGCCGTGTGCGTCGTCGTCTACGTGATCCCTCGCACCGCCGTACTGGGCGCACTCGGGATCACGGCGTATCTGGGTGGTGCGGTCACGGCCAACATGCGCGTGGAGTCGCCGCTGGTTTCGCACACGCTGTTTGCGGTGTACGTGGGCGCGCTGATGTGGGTCGGGCTCGCCATGCGGCGCCCGGATCTGCTGCGTGTCGTTGGACTTGCGCGGACCACCGACTGAGCCGTGTCAGAATCGCCGACGTGCGGATCGGGATGACCATGCCGATTATGGAGCCGGCGTTGGACGCCGCGACGCTGCGGGCGTGGGCCGAACTCATCGACAGCGGCCCGTTCTCGTCGCTGTGCTGGGGTGAGCGCGTCGTCTTCGAAAATCCCGAATGCCTGACGCTGATGGGTGCCCTCTGCGCGTGGACTGACCGGGTGCGGTTGGTGACGACGGTCGTGGTGCCCCAGTTGCACGACCCCGTGATGTTGGCCAAACAACTGTCGACCGGTGACATGCTCAGCGGTGGCCGGCTGACGGTCGGCCTTGGAGTCGGGGGCCGACACGAGGACTATCACGGCGTCGGCGCCGACCCCGCGACGCAGACGATGCGCGGGCTCGCCGAACGCGTCGCGGTGATGAAGCGCGTCTGGGCAGGCGAGAAGATCACGGACTCCGTCGTCCCCGTCGGGCCGCCGCCGGTGCAAGACGGGGGTCCGCAGCTGCTGGTCGGCACAATGGGGCCGAAAACCGTTCGCAGCGCTGCGGTTTGGGCCGACGGGTTGGCAGCCACCACGCTTGATTTGGACATCGGCAGTCAGAACGAGCTGTTCGACGTCGCGCGCCAGGCATGGGCGAAGGCGGGTAAACCCAAGCCTCATCTGGCGACGTCGTTCTGGTTCGCCATCGGTGACGACCCACAGCTCACCCGCGCGCAGATTCACCGGCATCTGCTGCACTACATGAACTGGATTCCGGCGCAGGTCGTCGATGCGATGGCACCCTCCACAGGATGGTCAGGCGACAGCGACGATCTGCTCGCGGTGCTGCAGAGGTTCTCCGACATCGGTACCGACGAGGTTCACCTCATCCCGACAAGCTCCGACATCGACCAGTTGCGTCGTGTCGCCGAGGTGGTCGCAGAATTCACCTAGGCGTGCACACAGACTGGACCCCTCTCCGAAGGGCGAAGAGGGGTCCAGGTGTGGGGATGTATCAGTTCTTGTCTGAACCGCCGCCGGATCCGTTGTCGGAACCGGAATCGTGGTCCGAACCGCCGCCACCGGCGCTCGCACCGGCCTTGGCCGAGTCGTCCGACTTCGAGGTATCAGGCGAGGTCTTGTTGCCCGTCTTCGTGTCCGTCGTGTCGGTCGAGTCCTTGGTCTCGGTCGAACCCTTGGTGTCCGTCGAACCCTTGGTGTCGTCCGTCCCGGTCGTGGTGCCGCCACTGGTCGTGGTGGAACCGTTGTTGGATCCGGACTTGTCGTCGTTGGTTCCGGACTTCTCGTCCTTCACCGAGGATCCGTCGTTGCCGGTCGCAGATCCGCCGCCGGAGGACGACTGGTGCTCGTCGGCGGCCGCGGTGGTGCCGGCTCCGGTTCCCGACGATTGCGACTCGTCCTTGTTCTTGACGGTCGTCTGCGTTGACGACTGTCCGCCGTTGGAGCCGGCCGCACCGCTGTCGACGTTTACCGCCACCATCCGGGAAGCGGCCAACGGCACCACTTCTGGTCCGGCGGCCTTGGCGGTGGCAGCTGTCGCTGCGAACGGGATCGCGCTGCCGATCCCGTTGATGATGTTCACCAAGGCATCGGCGACCGCAGTGCTGACGAAGACACCGACGCCCGCAGCCGCGGTGACGAGGTTGGAGAACACCTGCGCGCCTGCGGCGGTCAGGCCGGCGATGCCTTGTGCGGCAAAGGAAATCGCGGCCGAGGTTTGCGTGATGCCGAAGTCGACCAGAGCCGCGCCCTCGTTCACCGCGAACGAGGCGAGGCCGGCCAGTGCCGTGGTCGCGAACGTCCCAACGGTCGCCGCGGTTGTGGCGAGCCCCGTGGCCAACGTGGCGCCGGCGGCGACCAGACCCGCGAACGTTTCTGCGCCGAAGGTAAGCCCGGCCGCAGTCTGGCCGATCCCGAAGTTGATCAGGCCGGTGAGCCCTGCCACGAAGGGTGTCAGGACTCCCGCGATGGGTGCGGGAAGCACCGAATTGATCGCGAAGGTCAGTAGCCCACCGATGGAGGTGTTGACGAACACCCCGGCCTGGGCTGCGGCGGCCACCAGACCCGAGAACGCCGTCGCACCCGCTGCCGCCAGGCCCGCGACGCCCTGGGCCGCAAAGGCGATGGCTCCCGCAGTCTGAGCCAAGCCGAAGTTGACCAGCGTCGCGGTCTGGTTGATGCCGAACACGATGAGCTGGGCGAGGGAGTCGGTGATGAAGACACCCATCGAAGCGGCAGCAGCAGTCAACGCGCTGACGCCGTTGGCGCCGAACGCGATGAGGTTGGCGAACTGCTGAGCCCCGAACGTCGCCCCGTCAGCGACGGTGATCAGGCCGAAGTTGATGAGGTCCGAGGTCTGCGTGACCAGGAATGACAACGCCGCTGCAATGTCGGAGGCGATGCCCGTGAGCTGGGGATCGGCCGTGACCGACGGTGGCGCAGGCACTTGGATATCGGGCGGGGCCGGCGCGATCGGGCTTGCGATGAGTGCGGTGGCTCCAACGACCGCGATCCCAGCGGTGACGTATGGGCGAAGTGCAAGTTCCATTTGGACCCCCTTGTCCGGTTGAGTAGACAGCAAAGAATTTACGCCGCCGTTAACCGTTTAGAGGGCAAATTTGTGCAGAATCTGTTTCGTGTCGCCATGGCGGCGATATGAATGGGTTGTTTCCACTAAATGCGCTAATTAACTTGGGTAGAAATGAAATTGTTCCGTGGGTCGGTGGGCGGTTGGCGTAATCACTTCGAGCTGGGTCACTCGGCCCTGGGAAGTAGCTGAACCCGCGCGCTGACCCGCTAATTGCTGTAAGAACTGACGGTCAAGTCAATATGGGGATTTGCCCAATTCACCGCAGGCTGCGCAGTGTTCGCGCTGGCCAGCGACCGTGCGCCTGCAGACAGGCAGATGTTGCCGCAGGATTTGCTGTCGGGACGGCCCGAGTTATCCCCCGATTCGACATTTGCTGAATTGTGGGGTGACGCGGTGCATCGCTGGAGTGGCGGTCGCGGGTCGCGCGCGCCGGGTGGACCGGCCAGTTGGCCGCTGCATTGCTCGCCGGCCTTCGAAGGAGGGGCTCAAGCAATTTGATGAAACGTCTATGCGGTGCCAGCGGCGTCGCGACACGCAAAGCTGGTTGCGCGGTATTCGGGTTTTGTGAGCAAACATCGATGGGCGGTTACGACGGCTGCCGTCTCGCAGGCGCGAACCGGAGCCCAACTGTCGTTGATTGCGCAATCAAACCGCACATACGTGTCATGCCGAGGCGGTCGTCCACAGCGACGGAGACAGTCGAACTGCGACGGCGTTCAACATCGGCCAACCCCATTTCGGCGCTACGGCAGCTAACTAGATCATTTAGCGGAACTGTTTTCCTGCTCTAGCACCCGTTCATAAATTTTCGTGAAAGTCAATAATTCTGACCTGCGAAGATCTACCTTATGAGTAGCCCCGGAGGCGTGGGGCGGAAAGCAAGTCGGGGTGTTTTGCGTGCCGGCCTGGGCCTCTTCGTGATAGCTGAGCGAAGAGAGTTGGGCCCGAAATGGGATACAGCAATTATGTGGGGCGCGTAGGCGCCTTGGCCGTAGCTCTTGGTGTCGGAATCGTGATCGCATCGCCGGGCGGAATCGCCTCGGCATCGCCCGCCGACTCCAGCGTTGCGAGCACATCGACCGATGCCGACGGCACCGCAACCGCTTCGACCGACGCCGCCGACACGGGGGGCAAAACCACCGCCGATGTCAAGGACGCAAGCGGGGGCACCGAGGGCAGCGGGACCGCCGGCGGGGCCACCAACGAGACGACGGGCCAGCAGTCCGATGACAAGTCGGCCACTTCGTCCACAGTCGAGGTCGCGCCCGGTGTGACTGTGTCGAGTTCGGGTGGTGCACACAAGACTGCGAAACCGCAGGGTGCCACGCGCGCGTCGACCGGTAAGAAGGCCGCCGTGCCCGCAGCGCGGACGACGGCGCAAACCAACACCGCGCGGACCGATGACGACAGCGCGACGGCTCAGGAAGCGGGGGCGCCGACCGCCACCGCGTCGGTCTCTGCCTACGCAGCTCCGGCGGCACTGGTTGGCGCACAGCCTGTTCCGGCGAAGGCGCCGCTGGCTCAAATCACCGTTGCCGTGAACAGGATCGTGACACCCATCCTGTCGTCGATCCTCGGAGCGATCCCGCGAATTCCGGCGCAGTCACCGCTGGCCTGGATTTTCGCTGCCGTCGCGCGCCGCCAGTTCGGCGTGACAGAGCCCGAAACCGGCCAGGTGACAACGCTTGCCACGACGACTGCGCTGGTGGTGAACCAACCCCCGACGGTCAGCACCGTCTTCAACACCCCGAACGCCACGACGGGTGTGATCACGGGTCAGGTCGTCGGCACTGATCCAGAGGGTCTGCCGGTGACGTACGCCCTCACGACGGCGCCGGCTAGCGGAACCCTGGTATTCGATAGCACCACAGCGAAATTCACCTATACGCCGACGACGGCACAGCGAATCAGCGCTGGCGTCACATCCACCGTCGACACCATCGCCATGACCGTCACGGTGTCGGATGGGACGACGAGCGTACCTACGGTCGTCAACATCCCGATCAGCCCGACCGCGCTCACCAAATCGGGTGAGATTTCTTCCGTAGACGACGCCCACGCTGTGGTCGCGACCGCGACCCGCGCCTATATCACCAACCGGACCGCCGGCACGGTCACCGTGGTCGACACCACCACCAACAGCGTGATCGGCACGATCGCTGTTGGGCCGACACCAGATGCCTTGGTGATCAAGCCCGATGGCACGAAGCTCTATGTGACGAGCCTTGCCAACAACACGGTGACGGTCGTCGACACTGCCACCAAGACCATCACCGCGACGATCGCGATTGCCAAACCCAGTGCGATCGCGATCAATTCAAGCGGTAGCACCCTGTACGTCACCAGCCGAGACGCCGGCACGGTGACGAAGATTACGACCTCGACGAACACCAGCGCAGGTACCGTCACCCTGCCCGCCGGGTCGCTTCCCACCGGCATCGTCGTCAGCCCCGACAAGACCAAGATCTACGTGATCAGCAACAAGGCCAGCGGCGGCGGCACGGTCGCAGTGTTCGGGTATACCTCGAGCACCGTCACCACGATCGCCAACTTCGCCAGCGCCCCGACCAGTTTGGCAGTCAGTCCGGACAACAAGAAGTTGTACGTGAGTTCCGCGGACGGCAAGGTCACGGTCTTCGACACGACCACGCGCGCCGCCCTCGCCGCCAACACCGTCGCCGCGGTCCCCGCTGCGCTTGCCGTGAGCAAGGATGGCAGCACCCTGTTCATGACTGACACCGTCGGACGAGTTTGGACTCTGAGCACCGCGACGGCCACCGTTCTCAGCCCGTACCCGACGCGGACATCGACCTCTGCCATGTCGGTCGCACCGGCGATGGCCGCAAGCCCGGACGGCTTGAAGCTGTACGTCACCGATTACGATGCCGACAAGGTTTATGTGGCAACGCTGATTCCGCCCAACAATCCGCCGATTGTTGGCACTCCTGTCCTCAATCCGCCCAACGCTACAAGCGGATCCGTCACCGGAAAGGTCGGCGTCACCGACCCGGACGGCGATACGTTGAAGTACACGGTGACGTCGGCGACGACGAAGGGCACTCTGTCGCTGAAGACCGACGGCACATTCACCTACACGCCAACCGCAACGGCACGACACGCCGCCTCGGCAGTCAATGCACCGGCGTCGGCGCTGACCGACTCGTTCACGGTGTCTGTCTCCGATGGCCGCGGTGGTGTGGTCGCGTCCACCGTGACCGTCAACATCCTGCCCGCCAACAAAGTGCCGACATACACGTTGACGGTCGGAACACCCAGCACGACAACGGGCGTCGTGACCGGCAAGGTCACGGCCTCTGACGCTGACTTCGACGTGAGGACCTTCAGCTCGACCACGCCCGCCAAGGGCACCGTGGTGGTCACGTCGACAGGTGCGTTCACATATACGCCTACAGCAGCGGCGCGCCACGCCGCCGCCAAACTCGATGCAACCACGGCGGACAAGACGGACACGTTCACCGTCACGATCAACGACGGGCATGGCGGTGTCGTCCCGGTGTCGGTCACAGTGGCGATCAGCCCGACCAATTCTGCGCCAACCGGAGCCAAAGTCAGCAACGTCGTCACCAACGTCAACAACGGCGTGGTGACCGGCACCGTCACTGCCGTCGATGCCAACAACGATCCGTTGTCCTTCTCGTCAACGACACCGACAAAGGGCACACTCGTCTTCGGCGCGAACGGAACGTTCACCTACACGCCGACTCTCGCGGCTCGCCAGGCCGCTGCGGTGCCGGGCGCCAACCCTGCCACGAAGGTCGACTCCGTGACAGTCACCGTGGCGGACGGCTACGGCGGATCCACAACGGTTGCGCTGAATCTTCAAGTGGTTCCCTACGGCAACACAGCTCCCACGAACGCCCACGCGGTGGTCGGAACCCCGAACACTGCTATCGGCGAAATCAAGGGCACCGTCGTTGCCAACGATGCAGAAGGCGACACCCTGACCTACGTCGTCACGACGGGGCCGAGCAAGGGCGTCGTCAACCTCGATCCGAACGGAACGTTCCGGTACGTACCGAATGTCGAAGCCCGATGGGGCGCATTGACGACCCCAGGCGTCGACACCGACACGTTCACCGTCACCGTCAGCGACGGCAACGGCGGCACAACAACGTTCAACGTCGGCCTCACGATCGCGCCCGCGTCTACCGCCCCGTCGGCCATCGACCAGCGCGGCACCACAGTGGCGATGAATGTACAAGAGATGTACTTCTATACCCAAGCCCAGACGGACAAGGCGCTCGACCTGTTGCAGGCCGATGGGGTCGACTCGATCCGGATCCTGATCCCGTGGAAGGGCGTCGAGGCGTCGAACGATGTCTGGACGTGGTCGGCGGTGGACCGGATGGTCAACTCCGCCAACGCACGTGGCATGTCGGTGATCGGCATACTGAACTCCCCGCCGGATTGGGCGATGGTACCGGGGACGCCCTCGCTTGGTGGTCCGCCCGCTGATCCGGCGGAATACGCGGAGTACGCCGGCATGGTCGCCACGCGCTACGCGGGCAAGGTCGCGGCCTACGAGGTGTGGAACGAGCCCAACTACTACGTGTTCTGGCAACCCACTCCGAACGCGGCGGCCTACACTGAGATCCTCAAGGCCGCTTACACGGCGATCAAGACGGCAGACCCGAACGCCGTTGTCGTAGCGGGCGGTATCGCCGCCACCCCCGACAGCGGAACTCAGATGGTCGACGCCGTCCGGTTCGTCACCGAAATGTATGCGGCCGGAGCGGGCGGTTATTTCGACGCGTTGTCCTTCCACCCGTACAACTACTTCGTGAAGTTCTCCCAGGGCGGTGGCATGCCGTCGTCGCCCTTGACACTGGTCAATGGGATTCACGACGTGATGGTCGCGAATGGCGATGGCAACAAGAAGATCTGGGCAACCGAATACGGCGAACCGTCGTCACTGGGTGGAGACGCGGTTCAGGCTGCATACATCGACGACTTCCTGCGCACGTGGCGAGATCTCGACTACGCCGGGCCCGCGTATATCCACACCGTCCGTGATTACTTCTCGTTGGATCCCATTGCTGCGTCATTCGGGGTTTACAACTCGGACTGGACGCCGAAGCCCGCGGCAGACGTCATCGAGTGGATCATCGACGAGAACGAGGCGTTCCTGGCCGGCGGCGGCGGAATCGAACTCTAGCGTCGGTAGACAGCTGGACCAAGTTTCAGCAAATTCTGATCAAAGTCAGTTCTGGATGCATTTGAGCCACTAGAGTTGGTGCGGCCACCAGAGAAAAGGGGACCGGGTGACCGGTCGGGCGTTTGCCGTCTGACCTGTGCCCGATAAGATCTCTGGGGTATTAGGGGAGGTCGGGGGAATGGGCTATGCCAAGTATGTCGGACGCATCGGTGCGCTGGCGGTTGTGCTGGGAGTAGGGACTGCCGTCGCGGAGCCGGTCGGAATCGCTTGGGCGGCTCCCGTCGAATCCGGTACCGAAGTTAATGATTCCGCAAATAATAACGCTGACGACAACACAGTCGGTGGTGGGGCCACGCCTGCGGCTGACGGCGAGCAGGACCAGAACGACCAGGACGCCTCCGGAGGGCTGGAATCCGCCGCGCCAGATGGCGCCGGGGCCGGCGAGCAGTCCGAGCAGAAACCGACATCGTCGGCGACCGACGAGGTCGCGCCTGGCGTAACAGTGTCGAGTTCCGGCGGAGCGCACACCTCCAAACCGGATAACTTGCGGACGCCCCATAAGACGGCGAAGCCTCGGCCTGTCGCCCGGTCACTGAGCGGCAAGAAGGTCGTCGCCGCAGCGGCGACCGCGCAAACCAACACGACGAAGGCCGACGACGCCACACCGAAGGCGACGGCTGCGCCCGTTGCTCCGGTCGCCGTGACCGCGGCAACTGTCGATCTCAAGCCGATGACAGCCGTTGCCACACAGCCTGTTCCGCCGAAAACCACCGTGTCTCCTGTCACTGCCGTGCTCAGCAGGGTGGTGGCGCCGATACTGTCATCGATCCTCGGGGCGATTCCGCGCATTCCGGTGGAGTCACCGCTGGCGTGGATCTTCGCTGCGGCGGCGCGGCGTCAGATCGGTGTGGCAGAGCCGCTGACGACGCAGGCGACCACCTTTGCCCTCACCACCGCCCAGGTCGAGAACCAGGCTCCGACGGTCGATGTCGTTTTCGACACGCCCGTTTCGTCGACCGGCGCAATCAGCGGTCAAGTCGTCGGCACCGATCCCGAGGGGCAGCCCGTGACTTATGCGCTCACGGCAGCGCCGACGAGTGGAACATTGGTATTCGACAGCAGCACAGCGAAATTCACCTACACGCCGACCACTTCGCAGCGGATAGGCGCCGGCGCCACGTCCACTGCGGACACCATCCCGATGACGGTCACGGTGTCCGACGGCACGAACAGCGTGCCCGCAGTCGTCGACATCCCTGTCACCCCGCTGCCAGTCGCGAAGCTGGCCGAGATCGGCGTAGTGAACGACGCTCACGCGGTGGTCGCCACGGCCACCCGCGCCTACGTGACCAACCGGTCTGCCGGCACGGTGACGGTGATCGACACCACTACCAACAACGTGATCGGCACCATCGCGGTCGGACCGACGCCGGATGCATTGGCGATCAAACCCGACGGCACGAAGCTCTACGTCTCGAGCCTCGACAACAACACCGTCACCGTCGTCGACCCGAACACCAAGGCCATAGTCAAGACCATCACAGTTGCCAAACCGACTGCGATGGCGATCAATTCGAGCGGGAGCGTCTTGTACGTCACCAGCCGCGACACTGGCACGGTAACGAAGATAACCACGTCGACAAATACCGTCTCCGGCACCGTGTCGCTTCCCGCCGGATCGCTGCCCACCGGCATCGTCGTCAGCCCCGACAAGACGAAGATCTATGTCATCAGCAACAAGGCCAGCGGCGGCGGCACGGTCGCGGTGTTCGGGTACACCTCTTCCACCGTCACCACGATCGCCAACTTGCCCACTGCTCCAACCAGTTTGGCGGTCAGCCCGGACAACAAGAAGTTGTACGTCAGCTCCGCCGATGGCAAGGTCACCATCTTCGACACGACCACACGCGCCGTCCTGGCCACGCAAACCGTCGCAGGCGTGCCCGCCGGAGTGAACGTGAGCAACGACGGCACTACGCTCTTCGTCACCGACACCGTCGGTCGGGTGGCTGCTCTCGACGCTTCGACAGGATCACTGCTGACCACCGTCGCCACCCGCACCTCCACCACTGCCATGTCGGTCGCGCCGGGAACGACGCTGAGCCCGGACGGCAGGAAGTTGTACATCACCGATTACGACGCCGACAAGGTCTACGTGGTCGCGATGGTGCCACCCAACACTCCGCCGACGGTCGGCACCCCGATCATCAACGCGCCAAGTGCTACGACAGGCACGCTCACCGGCAAGGTCGTGGTGACCGATCAGGACGGCGATCCGTTGACGTATACGGTGACCGCCAAGCCGACGAAGGGCACACTGACACTCAAAGCCGACGGAACGTTCACCTACACCCCGACCGCAACTGCACGACATGCCGCCGCGGCAGACAATGCGCCGGCGTCCGCGCTGTCCGACTCCTTCACGGTGTCGGTGTCCGACGGCCGAGGTGGTGTTGTCACGCCGACCACCACCGTCAGCATCCTGCCTGCCAACAAGGTGCCGACCTATACCCTGTCCACCGGAACACCCAGCAGCGCAACAGGAGTCGTGACAGGCAAGGTCACCGCCTCTGACGGAGACTATGACGTGCGGACCTTCACCGCGAGCACTCCCGCCAAGGGCACCGTCGTGCTCAAGTCGACAACGTCATCGACGACGTTCACCTACACGCCGACGGCCGAAGCGCGCCACGCCGCCGCCAAACTCGGTGCGAGCGCTGCCGACAAGACGGACACGTTCACGGTCACAATCAGCGACGGCCACGGCGGCGTCGTCCCGGTGTCGGTGACGGTCGGGATCAGCCCAACCAACTATGCACCTACCGGAGCCACGGTCAGCGGCTTGTTCACCGACCTCAACGATGGCCGTGTCACCGGCACGGTGGCCGCCACCGACGTGAACAACGACCCGTTGTCTTACAGCTCGACGACACCGACCAAGGGGGCGTTGGTCTTCGGCGCCAACGGATCGTTCACCTACACGCCGACGGACGCGGCTCGCGAGGCGGCATCGGCCCCGAATGCCACCACCGCCACGAAGACCGACCCGGTTACCGTCACAATCGCCGACGGATACGGCGGAACCACCACCGTCGCGTTGAAACTTGCGGTCGCCCCGTACGGCCACGTGAACTCGGCGCCGACGAATGGTAGCGCGACGGTGGGCGACCCTAACATCGGCATCGGACAGGTGAACGGCACCCTGCTCGCCGACGACCCCGAGCGGGACCTGCTGACCTATTCGTTGGCTACCGGGCCCAGCAAGGGCGTCGTGACCCTCGATCCGACAGGGACATTCACATACGTGCCGAATGTCGAAGCAAGGTGGGGCGCAAAGACCACCGAGGGCGTGGACACCGACCAGTTCTCGGTGACAGCCGACGACGGTTACGGCGGGACAACAACATTCACCGTCGCAGTCACCGTTGCGCCACCGTCGACGTCGGCTCTGGCCATCGACCAGCGCGGCACCACAGTGGGGATGAACGCCCAAGAGATGTATGGGTATACGCAATCCCAGACCGACAAGGCGCTCGACCTGTTGAAGGCCGATGGCGTCGACACCATTCGGGTCCTGATTCCGTGGACGGGTGTCGAGGCGTCGAACGATGTCTGGACGTGGTCGGCGGTGGACCGGATGGTCAACTCCGCCAACGCACGTGGCATGTCGGTGATCGGCATACTGAACTCGCCGCCGGATTGGGCGATGGTGCCCGGATCGCCGACGCTTGGTGGTCCGCCCGCCGATCCCGCGGAATACGCCGAGTTCGCCAGCATGGTCGCGACACGTTATGCGGGAAAGGTCGCGGCCTACGAGGTGTGGAACGAGCCGAATTATTACCGGTTCTGGGAACCCACACCGGATCCGGCGGCGTACACCGTGATCCTCAAGGCTGCGTATACCGCGATCAAGGCGGCAGACCCGAATGCCGTTGTGGTAGCCGGTGGTATTGCGGCGGCGCCCGACTCCGGTACCCAGGCCATGGATTCCGTGCGGTTCGTCACCGGGATGTATGAGGCCGGCGCCGCAGGCTATTTCGACGCGCTGTCCTTCCACCCCTACTCCATGACGCTGTTCTCCCAAGGTGGCTCGGTATCCGGTTCGCCGCTACTGTTGGCCAATCAGATCCACGACGTGATGGTCGCCTACGGCGATGGAAACAAGAAGATCTGGGCCACGGAGTACGGTCAGTCGTCCCAGCTGGTGACAGAAGCCGGCCAGGCCGCCTACATCGACGACTTCCTGAGCACGTGGCGGAATCTCGACTATGCCGGTCCGGCATACATCCACACCATTCGAGATCTCGCCACATTCGATCTCGCCCAGGGCACGATGGGCGTCTACCACCAGGACTGGACGGAGAAGCCGGCAGTGGACGTCATCGAGTCGATCATCGATGAGAACCAGGCGTTCCTGGCCGGGGGCGGGGGCATCGAACTCTAGGCCGGGCGAGGCTGATTCGGGAGCAGAACGGTCCGGTCAAAGGCGCCCGCGTGTGCCGCCGCGTGAGCGACCGCTTCGTTGGCATCGTCGAGAGAGAACGTCGTCACGCGTTCGTGGTCGAGGTCGAGCACACCGCTGCGGAGCAGCCGAATCATCTGCGCATTGGCCGTTCTCGGGTACATCCACTGACCGCGGACGGTCACCGAGTTCAGCATCAGCCACGGGTAGGGCAGCGCCAGGTCATCGGCGCCGGCCATGCCCACCCCACCCATCAGCACGACCCGTCCGTACTCGCGAACCGTCATTGCCGCTGCCCGAACCGCTGATGCAGGCGCGTTCGGCGGAAGAAGGTCGAGCACGACGTCGATGGGTTCGGGTGAGGCAGCCTGCATCGCGCTTCGGTCGGCCTCCACGTCGCCGGTCAGTTTGACCGTCCGGATCCGGTCGCCGAACCGGGACTCCAAGTCGGCGAGGACCGCTTCGTTTCGCCCGGGGCAGATGACCGTCGCGGCGCCCATCGCCAAGCCGACGGCGACTCCAGCGCTGCCGAAGTTCCCGGTAGCCCCGCTGGCAAGAAGCGTCTCGCCCGGTTGAAAGCCTGCGGCAAGCAGGCCGCCGTAGGGTACAAGCACGATGCCGATCGCGCTCAAGCGCGGGAGATCCGCGATGTCGGCGTCGCCAAGAGGGACAGCGTTTTCGGTCGGGACCACCATCTGCTCGGCGAATGGCCCATCGTGGAAGTAACGCGACAACCGTAATCCGCCTTCGCCGCGCGAAGCCCAGCCCTGCAGCGTGATATCCGGCGTGTGGGCGTCGTCGCGAGACCTCACAGTGGAGTCGCACCAGACTAGGTCGCCCGCGCGCAGGGCGGTTGCATCGGGGCCCGCCGTAACCACCCGACCGATCGCGCCGACACCCGAAATCACTGGTGGCTCAAGGGGATTATTGCGTCCTCCGCTGAATATCTCGGCGGCATAAGGCGGAATGCACGTAGCCAACACGTCCACAAGCACCTCGCCAGTGCCGACCTTCGGGTCAGGTACATCACCGATCACCAGGGGCTTTCCGAATGCCTCGAGTACAGCTGCTTTCATGTCGTTCTCCTTCCCTCGTCATGGCTCAACAGCGACGCTACGAATATTCATGCCATGCGGCGAACGAAACATCGTCATACGTGCTATGACAAAACGTCATGGAGCCTTCACTGACAGGTCTGCGCATTCTTCGTGCGGTCGCGGACAGGGGCAGCTTCACCGCTGCTGCGCGAGAGCTTGGATACACCCAGTCGGCGGTCTCGCGGCAGGTCGCCACCCTGGAACGTGAGGTAGGTGCAATGCTCTTCGAGCGGGCAGGCGGTGTGCGGCTTACCGCTGAGGGCCTGGTCCTCCTCCGGCACGCTCGGGTGATCCTCGACGAAATCGCCACGGCCAAGCGCGAACTGGAAGGAGAGGATGCCAGTGTCCAGGAAGTCCGGCTGGGCGCTTATGTGAGCGCAGGCGCCGTCCTGCTGCCGCGAACTCTGCGCGCCCTGCGTGACGCCCGGCCGGATATCCGGGTGATCACGCGCGAGGGTACGACGCCCGCGCTCGTGCGTGCCCTGCGGGCAGGCACCATCGATCTCGCCGTCGTGGCATCGCGCCCGCCCTATCGGCCTCCCGACTATGAACTGCCGGCACTGGCGACCGTTGTCCTCGACGAGACCACACTCGCCATTGCCGCACCGGCGACCGGTCGGTTCGCCGGTCGCACCACGGTTACGACGGCTGAACTCGAAGGCGTCGACTGGATCGCAAGCCCGACCACTGGAGGCGAGTCACTACTGGGTGTGTGGCCGGGCCTGGCCGGACGGCCGAGAATCAGGCACACCGCCAGGGATTGGCTGACAAAACTCCAGCTGGTCGCCGCTGGTTGCGGGCTGACGACGGTGCCGCCGAACCTGACCGCGGTGCTGCCTGAGGGGATCCGGATACTTCACGTTGAAGACGCCTCGCAGGCCGAGCGACGGAGGACGCTGGTGGCGCGACTGCCGAGCCGGCCGACACCGGCCGTCGCCGCTGTAGTCGACGCCCTACGCACTCGATAGTCCGTCGTAGACCTTCTTGTAGTACGACGACAAGATCCGTGGGCCGACGAACCGCATCATGGTCACCCCGATCGCGGAGGTCAGGCTCTTCGAGGTCTGCTCCCACTCGCCGTGCACTGCGCTGCCGCCCCCGGTTCGGGGTGTCGCGGCCAACTTCATGTATCCGCCCGGCTGGAGCGAGTCGCTGTCGATGATCGTCAATGTGACCGATCCGGGAGTCGACCAGTCGTAGTGCCATGTCGCCCACACCTTCGGGAAGTCCTGCCCCTCACGGATATCGGCGTCGGTCTCACCGAGGCGATACACCTCGAACGCCTTCGCCGACGACGCAGGCCAGCGGTCGATCCGGCGGGCCGAGAAGTCGGTCATCAGTTCGATGACCTGTTCGGGGGTCGCGGTGGTCACGAAGTCGAATTCGAACTTGGCGTGCACGGGCCGAAGGTATCAGCGGTGTCACACGCGCATGGCAAGCTCGCCGGACGATCGGCCGCAGAGGCCGCCGTACGGATGCTGCTGGCCGACTCTTACTGAAGGTGTTTGTGGGGCTGGTGTGACATAACGCCGCGCTACTGCGCCGCCCGGGCCACTTTGATAACCCCTGTAGTGCCCTTTGCGTGTTGAAGTAGGGAAACACCTGATTCCTTGGAGCCCGCTGTTAGCCAAACTGGTTGTTGTGGGACCGGGCCCCGCGCGGGGGAGGCGGGAGCCTGGTTTCACATTCACAGGGATGCGGCCATCGGCCTCTCGACCCGTAAGCGATCTGCGTCCTGCCCTGGCGGTGCGCCGAAGAGGCGCCGATACTCGCGATTGAACTGTGAGGGACTGTCGTAGCCGACGCGATGCCCGACTCCTGCGATGTCTCCTGGGTGCGCGAGCAGTAATGAACGCGCTTGCTGCAGACGGATGCGTTTTTGAAATTGCAAGGGGCTCATGGCTGTTACCGCACGAAAGTGCCGATGAAACGCCGAGACGCTCATCCCGGACAGGCGAGCGAGGTTATCGACTCGCATTGGCTCCGCGTAGTTGTCGCGGATCCAGCCGATCGCGCGGCTGACATGTGACAGGTCGCTGTCGGCCAGGCCGATTTGGCGAACGGTGCCTCCCAGCGGCCCGCCGAGCACCCGCCAGAGGATCTCTTGGGCTATCAGGGGCGCGAGCACTGGCGCGTCCGCGGGTTGATCGAGCAACCGCAGCATCCGCGCCGCGGCGTCGAGCAGTTCAGCGTCCGCCTTGCCCGTCGCGATCGCGGGCGCGGTTGGGCCGCCGCGCGGCCACCGGCTGGGCGCCGCTTGCAGCAGCAACGCGGCGATGGCGGCCGGCCGCAGGACCAGAGCCATTCCCAATGCGTGGCCGCTGTCCTCGGTGTCGATCCAGTGGCCGGTAACCGGAAGGTTCGCCGTCACGACAAGGCAATCACCTGCACGGTATTCGTGCATTTGGTCGCCGAGAAGCAGCTGCTTGCCGCCCTGCGCCATGATGACCAGCAGCGGCTCGGTGAGCGAATACTCCGGTGCCGCAACGGTGATCCGCGTCTTTGACAGCAGCAGCCCGTCGATTGGCGTCGTCATGTCCGGCCGGGCATGGGCCGCGATGCGGTCGCGGATCTCGACCAGGCGCATGTCGGACACACCTCACCCAATCATGCGGACCAATCGGCTTGCAACACGATCCGGGCAAGTCAAATAGGATTGTGCAAGGCCTTGCAACTATTGGCCTACCGTCAAGCTGGGGGTCTGCGATGTGATCGATGCGTCCATTTCAACAATCAGGAGCACGATCATGCCACTCGATCACTACGTCACCCTCGGCCGGTCTGGGTTGCGCGTCAGCCCGTTTGCACTCGGCGCGATGACCTTCGGCGAGGATCCTGGCGCCGCCGGCACCAGTGTCGAGGAGTCCGAGAAGATCCTGGAGACCTACCTCGATCGCGGCGGAAACTTCATCGACACCGCGAACTTCTATACCAATGGCCACTCGGAAAAGATCCTTGGCGACTGGTTCGCGGCGCATCCGGGTCGGCGCGAGCACGTCGTCGTCGCATCGAAGTTCTTCGGCAACATGTTTCCCGGCGACCCGAACGGTGGCGGGGCGGGCCGCGGCTCGATCATCGCCCAGTTGCATGAGTCATTGCGCCGCCTCAACACCGACTACGTGGACCTGTATTGGTTGCACAACTGGGACCGGCACACGCCGATCGAGGAGACGATGCGTACTCTCGACGACTTGGTGCGGGCAGGCAAGATCCGCTACATCGGGTTCTCCAACACGCCGGCATGGGTGACTGCGCAAGCGCAAACCACCGTGATGCTGCGGGGTTGGACTTCTCTCATCGCCCTGCAGGTCGAATATTCGCTGCTGGCCCGCACAGTCGAGGGTGAGATCGCGCCGCTGGCCCAACAACAAGGCATGGCGCTGGTTCCGTGGAGCCCGCTGAAAAACGGCTTCCTGTCGGGCAAGTATCGGCGGGGTGCCGACGTGGTCGACTCGGCGCGCGCCGCCTTCGTCGGTGGGCCAACCGACGAAGAGTTCGACGTGATCGACACCGTCAGCGCGATTGCCGACGCCCTCGAAACACCTTCAGCCGCAGTAGCTTTAGCGTGGCTTCTTTCACGGTCGCAGACCGTGGTGCCGATCGTCGGAGCCCGCCGGTTGCACCACCTTGAGAGCAATCTCGCCGCGCTCGACGTGACACTGACTGCCGAGCACCTTCGTGCGCTCGACGCCGTCTCGGCGCCGACACTCAACTATCCGGCAGAAGTAAACGGGACGATCCGGTCCATGCTGCAGTTCGCGGGGACAACGGTCGACGGTGAACCTTCCACCGTGTATCCGCCCCTCCTCGCAAGCGATATGCGCTACTGACCGTCAGAACGGCGGCGGCGGCAACGGAATCGACGGCGCGGGCGGCAGCGGCACCTCGGGCGGGGGCGGCAGCTGCGGCGGAGGCGGCAGCGGGAGCCCCAGCGGGATCGCGGGCAGACCGAGCGATACCCCGACCGGGACCGTAACCTGCACCGGCGACGGAATGTCGATCGGCGGCGGAGGCGGAACGTCGAACGGTGCCGGAGGCAGATCCAAGTTGTTCAGCGGCCACGGCAGCCCGTTGTCGTGGATGGGTTCGGCCTGTTGTTCGTCGCGCTGGCTCTCGCCTTCGTGGTTGGCGGGATCGGACGCCGCGGTCTGTTCGGTGGCTAGTTCCGGACCGGCCGGATCAGCGCCCGCGATACCGGCGCCGTGGAGCAGTGCGCTCAAGCTCATCGCGCTTCCGACAGTTGCTCCAGCCACGATGAGCCTCAAGTTCAAGATCACTCCTAGGTGTCGACCCGCTCACAATAGGCGTAGAAATGCCGAATGTCGCTGCGACCAAGCCGATTTCGACTTCGGGCGGCGGCGTCAATTATCGCCGGAGTCAACGCGGGCAATGTCCTTCGGGGGCAGCCAACGGGTAGAGACCTTGCTGTCGGCACACCGCCCGTGCACGGTGGCAAAGTAAGCAGTCGTTAGCGACGAACTTCCAAACTGCTGCGCGATCATCGGAATTCTGCAGTCCACCCCTGAGCCTGCCCCCAACGAGGCAGGCTCAGGGCGGAGGCTATGCACAGCGCAGGGGGTGCAACAGGTCGAAAAGTGGTCCGGCACAAGGCCCGACCCAGCTTGGCGGCGGTGCCCAGCCTGGCGGTGGATACCAGCCTGCAGGTGGGGTCCAGTCCGGAGGTGGCGCCCAGCCGATCGGCGGCACCCAACCGGGTGCTGGGTAGCCGTCGTTCCAGCCCGGGCCCCATTCCGGGTGATGCCAGTCGCCCGGGTGTGGTCGACCCGGCCCGTACGGTCCCCAGTCGGTCGCGAAGCCGCCCGCTGCTGCAACGGGAACTGCCGCTGATGCGACGCCAGGTGCGACCAGGGTGGCTGCGATCGACACTCCTGCTGCCGCCACCGCAAGCGCATGTAGCGATGGTCTTCTCAACACGGATCTACTCCCTTCATTACCCAGTGGTGCAATGCATCTCGACGCTAAGTCGATTGGTTGGGAACGCGAACAATGTGCGCTTGAGGAGTGCTGTGACGGCCTGACCACGCTGTGCGAACCTCTGATGTCGTTGAGAATCCCCTGCCAACGCCGTCGTCACCGAGCTTGCTGACAGACGGCGCCGCGACAGCGGGCCCATCGATTACGTTGCGTCTCAACTCGACTAATCGTGTTGCTCAGCAAATCCAGCAAACACGGTACGTTAGTGGGTACAGCAAATTTAGCCTGCGTGCGGCGTCGGGAATCAGCATTCCACGGCGCGTTCGCTCGCGCACGGGCCCCACAGCAATTTCATAGCTTTGAGCTGGAGTGTTGACGGTTTCGTTGAATTTTGAGAGATTACTGTCAGGATTCATCGAGCCGTTACGCACAGCTTTGCCCGAACCGAATAGCTTGCGCAGCAAACAGTAGTTTGCCGTGTAGCGGACTCGCGTCCTGACGACTAGCGACGAAAAGGGGCGGTGGCCATGGCATGCAGCAGGGCGGGGCACAGTAGATACATCGGACGCGTCGGAGCGTTGGCTGTCGCGCTAGGCATCGGGACCGCCATCGCGGCGCCTGCGGGATCGGCGTGGGCAACGCCGACCGAGTCCGACACCTCGACCGCAACGTCGGATTCCAGTGCGGCGACGGCGGATCAACCGTCGAACGCCGAAACTGATTCGAAAACAGCCGAATCCACATCGACCGCCAAGACCACCACCGCGTCGAGCACCGGTGAAGGTGAAGCACATAAGTCCGACACCGCCGAACAGAGCGTGAAAAAGAAGAAGCCGCCGACTGCACGCAAGACCACTCGTGAAACCAGCGGCGCCACCACGCACGTCGACAACCGCAGGGTGAAGCCCGCGAAGGACGCGGAGTCCAAGGCGCCAGCGTCGACCGCTACTTCTGCTGCTGTCCAACAGGATTCGGTGGCCGTCGTCACCACCGCCGCCGCGACGACGTCCCCGGCGACGACGACCACACGCCAGGAGTCCGTGCAGAAGACGGTTGCGTCCCCGGTCGCCGCCGTCGTGCGCAATCTGGTGTCGTCGTTCCTCGGAGCAGTGTCCGGCGGTGTATCGGAGTCACCATTGGCATGGGTGTTCCTGGCCGCGGCGCGACGACAGATAGGCGAAACCGAAGAGACAACCACGACGACGTTGAGCGCGACGACGACGTCCGCCGTCGTGGCGGCTGCTGCGACGAATCAACCGCCCACGGTGTCACCGACGTTCGGCACGCCAGATCCCACGACGGGCACGGTCACCGGTCAGCTGGGAGCGACCGATCCCGAGGGCCAGCCGCTGTCGTACACCGTGAGCAGTGCGCCGAGTTCGGGCACTCTGTCATTAGACAGTGCGACAGGGAATTTCACGTACACCCCGACAACGGCCCAGCGGATAAGCGCGGGACTGACCACCGCCGACGACACCATCGCGATGACAGTCACGGTGTCCGACGGGACCAATGCCGTGGCCTCCGTGATCAACATTCCGGTCGGCGCAGCCGCCATCACCAAGACCGGCGACCTGACCGTAACCGGTGGCGGCGCGGTCGCCACCACCAACAACCGGGCCTACGTCACCAACAAGAGCACCGGCACCGTGACCGTGATCGACACGACGACCAACACCGTCGTCGGCACCATCAACGTCGGCGCGACACCGGACGGCCTGGTGGTGAAACCCGACGGCACTCGGCTCTACGTGTCGAGCACCGACGGCAACACGGTGACCGTGGTTAATACCACGACCAACACGGTGGTGACCACCATCGCCGTGGCCAAACCCACTGCGATGGCGATCAATTCGAGTGGCAGCGTGTTGTACGTCGCCAACTACGACGCCGGTACCGTGACCAAGATCAGCACGACCACCAATGCGGTGTCCGGCGCGGCCGTCACGTTGCCTTCGGGCTCGCATCCTACCGAGATCACGGTCAGCCCCGACAAGACCAAGATCTATGTGCTGAGCGTCATGGCTGACGGTTCGACCGGGCTGTCCGCGTTCGCCTTGTCGTCCTCGTCGGCAACGGCATGGACAAACCTGAGCGGTACGGCGACGGGTGCCGTTGTCAGTCCGGACAACTCGCGGCTGTACATCACCACCAACAACGGAACCAACAGCACGGTTACCGTCGTCAACACCACGACAAAGGCCACAGTCGGCAGTTTCGCGGTCAGCGGTGTGCTCTCGGGCGTCACCGTCAGCAACGACGGCAGCACACTGATCGTCGCAGACACCAAAGGCAAGATCACCACGCTCAATTCGGCAACGGGCGCAACGCTTTCCACGCTGTCGACGCGCTCGGTGACAACAACAATGTCGCAACTGCCCGGCCTCGCGATGAGCCCGGACGGGACGAAATTCGTCCTGACCGATTACGACCTCAATCGAGTCCGCGTGGTGTCATTGACCGCCGTTGCGGGCGGCGGCACCGTCAACCAACCTCCGGTGGCGGCGCCGACGGTTGGCAGTGCAGATCCCACGACGGGTGCGGTGTCGGGAGCGATCAACGGCAGCGACCCGAACGGAGACTCGCTGACCTACACCGTCGCAGGTGCGCCCACGAAGGGCTCGCTGGTCCTCAACGCCGACGGCACGTTCACCTACACGCCGACCGCCACGGCACGCCACGCCGCGGCCACCACCGGCGCGACCACGTCGCTGACCACCGACACCTTCACGGTCACCGTGTCCGACGGCCGACAAGGGACGACGACCGCGACCGTGACGATCAACATCTCGCCGACCAACACCGTCCCGACGGTTCGGTCCACCACCCCGATCGCGAGCAGCACGACCGGCCAGTCGAAGGGCCAGGCGGTCGGCAGCGACGCCGACGGGGACAAGCTGACGTACACGTCGAGCACGCCTGCCAAGGGCACCGTAACGTTCTCGGGCAGCATCTACACCTATACGCCCACCGCCGCGGCGCGGCACGCAGCGGCCAAGGTCGGGGCGACCGCGGCCGACAAGACCGACACGTTCACCATCACCGCCGATGACGGCCACGGCGGCACCGCGACCGTGACGGTCACAGTGTCGATCCCCGGCGCCAACGCCGCACCCACCAGCGGGTCGGCCGCCGTCACCAGCACCAACACCACCACGGGCACGGTCACCGGAAAGGTCACCGCGGTAGACACCGACGGCGACGCATTGACCGTCACCTCCTCGGCGCCCGGCAAGGGAGCGCTGACCATCAACTCCGACGGCACCTTCAGCTACACGCCGACGGCCGCGGCGCGCCTGGCCGCGTCGGCCGCGACCGCCCCGGACTCGGCCAAGGTCGATCCGGTCACCTTCACCATCTCCGATGGCTACGGTGGCACGACGACGGTCGCGTTCTCGCTGCCGGTGACTCCGTACAGCACCGTCAACCAGGCGCCCACCAACGTGCAGACGTCGGTGAACAACCCGACGGTGGCAATCGGTGAGGTGGACGGCACCGTGTCTGCAACCGACCCCGAGGGCGGCGCCCTGAGCTACACCGTCAAGACAGGACCGAATCTGGGCAGCGTGGCCCTGAATGCGACGACAGGCAAGTTCAGTTACACCCCCGACGTTGCGGCCCGGTATCTCGCGGCGGCGACCACAGACGCGGACACCGATTCGTTCACGGTGAACATCACCGACAACGCGGGCAACACCGTCCAGACGACCGTGACCGTGACCGTGGCACCGCCGGATTCGTCGGCTTCGTCGATCGATCAGCGCGGCACCACCGTCGCGATGAACGTCCAAGAGATGTACTTCTATTCGCAGGCCGACACCGACAAGGCGTTCGACCTGTTGAAGGCGGACGGCGTCACCAGCGTGCGCATGCTGATCCCGTGGGCGGGCGTCGAGGCGACCAACAACACCTACAACTGGACGGCCATCGACCGGATGGTGAATTCCGCTGTCGCACACGATATGACGATTCTCGGTGTGGTGGATTCGACGCCGACGTGGGCCGGCGTCTCCGGCGGGGCGCCGTTGTCCGCCGCGCCCGCCGATCCGGCCGAGTTCGCCTCGTTCATGGGCGCGCTCGCCACGCGGTACAAGGGGAAGATCGGTGCCTACGAGATCTGGAACGAGCCGAACGGTTACCAGTTCTGGTCGCCTGCGCCCGATGCCGCGGCGTATACGGCACTGCTGAAGGCGGCCTATCCGGTGATCAAGGCCGCGGACCCGAACGCGGTCGTCATCGCCGCCGGCCTCGGCTCGGTGATCTCCTTCGGCACGCTGACCATCGACCCGGTCACCTACCTTCAGGAGATGTACGACGCTGGGGCACAAGGGTATTTCGACGCAGTCGCCTACCACCCGTACCTGTATTCCAAACTGTTCTCGACGCCCAGCCCCTATGCGAGTGCGCCGATCAATCAGGTCGAAGCGATGCACGCGATCATGGTCGAGTACGGGGACGGCGCCAAGCAGATCTGGGCCACCGAGTACGGCCAGCCCTCCGACTACGTCTCGGAGCAGAACCAGGCCGACTACATCGCCGACTTCCTGCGGACATGGCGCAATTTGTCGTACGCCGGACCCGCGTTCATCGACACCATCAAAGACACCGGCAGCGCCGACGACAATTCGTCGACTCTCGGTGTGTACCACCTGGATTGGACTCCGAAGCTGGCCGTGGCCGTGATCGAGCAGATCATCGAGGAGAACCAAGCCATCATCGCCGAGGAGGAAGCCCAGTCCGCGACCAACCTCTAGAACGCGTCAGGGTCTGCCTGGATCGCGGCCGGAACCGGGTGCTGGTAGAGCCGAGACGCGTTCTCCCAGGTGACCTTTCGGATGATGTCGGCGGGCAGTCCGTTGATCTGCTCGTGGATCGTTCGCTGGGTGTGTGGCCAGGTGGAGTCGCAATGCGGGTAGTCGGCCTCGAGCAGGATGTTGTCCGAACCGATCCGGTCGTGCTGGATGAACGATGACTGATCCTCGACCGCGCAGAACCAGAAGTTGCGCTTCAGCACCTCAGCGGGTGTCAGCGTTTCACCGAGCGCCCGCCACGTGCCGTACATCTCGTGGTAGCTGAGCATGTGGTCGAGTCGATCGAGAAGTCCTGCCACCCAACCGATCCCACCCTCGGAGAGGCAGATCTTGAGGTCGGGATACCGGGTGCAGACGCCCGAATACAGCCAGTCGACGGCCGCCGAGATGGCGTAGGCGAAGAACAGCACACCGACGACGTCGGGTGGAGCGTCGTCGGTCGTCGACGGCGAGGTACCTGACGAACCGATGTGCAGGTTCACCACTGTCCCGGTGTCGGCGCATGCCGCCAGCATCGGCTCCCAGTATCCGGAGTGGATGGTCGGCAGGCCGAGCAACGCCGGGTTCTCGCTGAATGTGACCGCGTGGTAGCCGCGTTCGGCGTTCTCGTAGATCATCTTCGCGCTGACCTCGGGGTCGAGCAGCCACGGGAGCTGGCACGGGATGATCCGGTCCGGATAGGAGCCTGCCCACGCCTCGATGTGCCAGTCGTTCCAGGCGCGCACGCATGCCATCGCGAGGTCACGGTCGTTGGTGACCTGCTGCAGTCGCTGCCCTGCGAAGCCGGGCAGGAACGACGGGAAGTTCAGCGACGCGTAGACGCCGTTGAGGTCCATGTCCTTCACGCGTTCGTGGATATCCCAAGCGCCGCGGCGCATTTCGTCGAAGCGGGCCGGTTCGAACCCGTATTCCTCGACCGGGCGGCCCACCACCGCGTTGAAGCCGACGTTCGGCAGCGACTGTCCGTCGTACATCCAGGTCTGTCCGCCGTCGTCGGTGTCGACGACCCGTGGGGCGCGGTCGGCGAACTTCTGCGGCACCCGACCCTCGAAGGTGTCGGGGGGTTCGACGATGTGGTCGTCGACGGAGATCACGGTGTAGAGGCGGTCGGCCCGCTCGGGTTCGGCCAGGAAGGTGACGCTGCGGTCGCCTCCGGTTTTGGCGGTGGTGAAATTCAGATTCGCCGACATCTCGTCGATCGAGGCCATGGCTGATCCTCTCTACGTCAGAACGCTGCGGTCTGCCTTGATGGTCATGCGTGCCGCGCCCGCCCAATACACGTCGGCGGCGCGTTCGATGAGCGATGCCTGCATGCCGACCATGTCGCCGCGGCTCATCTTCGTCGGGGTCCGCCCGGTCACCATCACGTCGTACGCGAGATGACAGACCCGTTCGATGGACACGGCGCGATAGACGGCCTCAGCGAGGTTGCGGCCAGTGGCGATGACACCGTGGTTGGCCAGGATGATGAGGTTGGCCGAACCGACCTGTTGCGCGAGTTCGGCTGCGCGCCAAGGGGCGTCGATCTCGCCGTCATACTTCTCGACCAGATACATGTCGTCGAGGAACAGCGCGCCGGTCTGATGAACCAGCTCGGGAAGGCTGCCGAGGGCCGCGATCAGGCTGACGTAGTAGGGATGGTTGTGGATGACCACGCGGGCGTCGGGCCGGAGCCGGTGGAGCTCGGTGTGGATGTGGATGGCAGGTGTGACGTCCCAGCGGCCGCGGACCACCCGCGCGTCTTCGTCGACGACGCAGATGTCCGACGCGGTCAGCTCTTGCCACCACAGCCCCCACGGGTTGACGTACATGTCGGTCTGACCGTCGGGCTGCCAGGTGATGTGCCCGGCCATGTTTTCGGCGAAGCCGATTTCGGCGAGATGGCGGAACGCGACCGCCATCTGTTGTTCGTCGGTCAGGTCGACCCCGATGGGCGGCGTCTTGGCCGGCGCCCAGATTTCGAGGCCGCCCTGTCGCACTTCGCTGCTCATTTCACCTGCTCCTGCTGAATTTCGAGGCTCTCCTCGAGTGTTGACCGGATTCTGTCGCGAAGTTGGCCTTTGGCGATCTTGCCGCCCGACGAGCGCGGCAGTTCGTCGAGAACTTCAAGGCGTTCTGGCAGCAGCTCCTTGGAAACGCCCTGTTGCAGAAGGTGTTCGACGAGGGTGGGCAGATCCAGGGCGGCGGCGTCCGTGAGCTCGACGAATACGCAGACACGCTCGCCGAAGACCGCGTCGGGCATCGCGACCGCCGCGGCCACGGCGACCGCGGGATGGGTGGCGACGGCCTCCTCGACCTGCACCGCGCTGATGTTCTTGCCGCCCCGCAGGATGAAGTCCGAGGTTCGGCCGGTCAGGGTGAGATAGCCGTCGGCGTCGAGTTCGCAGATGTCGCCCATCCGCATCCAGCCGTCCCTGGTGAACAACTTGTCGTGATCGGTGCCGCCGAGATAGCCCAGGCTCAGGGCCGGACCGCGGCACGCGGGTTGTCCGCGCCCCGACTGTGTGACGTCGCGGTCGCCGTCGAACAGGCGGACTTGCATCTCGGGCACTATCCGGCCTGCGGTGCGCAACCGTCGGTGTAGTGGGTCCGCGACGGTGGTGGCGCTGAGGATCCCGGTCTCGTTGGAGCCGTAGAACTGCAGGATCGTGGCGCCGGTCAACTCCTCGAACCGGGCGGCCTGGCTGTAGGGGAGTGGCTCACCGCCGGTGAACACCACGCGCAGGCTGGTCAGGTCGTACTCGCGCGAGGCTTGGTTCGCCAGGATCATCGCCAATTGCGTACTGACGCAGCACAATACGGTTGCCTGGTGCTTGGCGATCGCGGCACATGCCGCCGCGGCGTCGAACTTCTCGATTCTGATCGCGGTGGCGCCCAGGTAGATCGGCGTGGTGTGCGAGGTCCAGATGCCGAAGCCGAACGGCATGGGCAGGACCGAGAGGAAGACGTCGTCGGGAGTGAGTTCGCCGTTGGCCACCGCTTTCTGGTGAAAGTAATGCCACCGATTCTGACTGTGCACAACGCATTTCGGCAGTCCTGTAGTGCCGGACGTCGAGTTGATCAGGAAGACGTCGTCGGGGCCGATGGGCGTCAGGCCGTTCGTTCCGTCGACTTCGGGTGTGGTGTCGAGGTCGTGGGCGATGGCCGCGACCCGCAGCCTCGCGTCAGCCTCGGCGGCGGCCTGCTGCGCGGGTGCGAGGCGTTCTTGGTCGGTGACGACGAGAGTCGGCTGAGCGGTGCGCATAATCGCGGTGGCTTCGCGGACGCCGGATCGGGCGCCGAGGCCAACCGCGGTCGCGCCGCAGCGTTCGATGGCGACCAGCAGGACGTGGACGGCCGATGTGTCCTTGTGCCAAACGGCAACGCCGTCACCGGGTGCGACGCCGAACGTCAACAGGCGCTTGGCGAGGTTGGTGGCGGCGTGGTCGAACTCGGACCAGGTGAGCACCGTCTCGGGGGAGTGGAGTGAGAAGTCGATGTAGGCGGGTTTGTCCGGTGTCTGATTGGCATTGCGCCTGACGCAGTCGGACAGCGTGGTGTCGGTCCACCAACCGGCAGCCCGGTAGTGCGCCGCCTCTTCACTCGTAACGGCGGCCGCGTCGACGCCCATTCGCAAGATCATATGGATTGGAGACGCGGGTCAGACTGGTATCGGGCCGCTTCTCTGACCCTGAACTGCAGAGACACGCGCGCAAGCGGAATTCGATCAGCAAACCGGCTGGTTAACCGTGGCGATGCCAAACCTTTTTCGTCGGTTTTTCAGTGGACTTCCGGTCGCCAACTCAAGATGGTCGCCCGAGCGACCGCAGATACTCAGCCAATATGACGATCTAGCTGGTAATAGGTGCATCTCTTACTGATTACGGCAAATTCTTGAAGACCATTCCGGCGGGTATGTGCAAGCCGCTACACTGGCCAGCGATTCGTGACGTTTCGCCGAGCTAAGCCGCCGCCCATGCTCAGCAACCTACGTTTACTGGGCAATTAGGGGAAACAATGCAATTGCGATACGGCAGATATGTCGGACGCGTCGGCGCCCTGGCCGTTGCGCTTGGGATCGGATCCGCTGTCGCGGCCCCGGCCGGTATCGCGTGGGCCGCTCCTGAGGATTCGACTGCCACCACGACTGCTGGGACCGACGGGACTACCCAGGAGCCCGGCGCGAGCACCGAAACCGCCGGCGGCGCCGCAGTCACGCCGCCGACTGCCGAATCGACAACCACCCAACCCGCCGGCGCGACACCGGGCTCCTCGAGTTCCGAAGAGGTGGCACCTGGGGTCACCGTGTCGAGTTCCGGCGGTGCGCATTCCGACGAGACAGCCAAGCCGAAGCCGAAGCCGAAGAAGAAGTCGACTTTCAAACCTCACGCCCGAGTTTCCGAATCCGCAACGACGACAAGCGAGCCCGCTCAGCAGGCGCAGGCCCAGACGACGACCGGTATCACGGCGTCCGAGGACGTTTCGGGCCCGACTGCGCAGGCCACCGTCTCGGTCGCCGCGACGCAGCGGTCGGTCGCCGAGGTGCCCGTTGCGCTCTCGGCGGTGCAGCCGACTGTGCCGAACCCGGTTCAGACATGGATGAGCAGCCTGCTCGACGGCGTCGTGCGGCCCGTGTTGTCGACGTTCCTCGGCATGCTTCCCGGCGGTTCGACGGAGTCACCGCTGTCGTGGGTGTTGCTTGCCGCGGCCCGTCGTCAAGTGGGCCAGACCGAGGACGTCACCAACCTGTCCGCTCAGCAGATGGCGGTCAGCCAAACCCTTGCGGCGGCGGCCGCGAACCAACCGCCGACCGCGTCGGTGGCCTGGGGCAGGCCCGATGCGACGACGGGCAAGGTGTTAGGGCAGCTGAGCACCAGTGATCCCGAAGGGCAGGCGGTCACGGTCGGGCTGAAGAGCGGTCCGAGCGCGGGCACATTTGCCTACGACGCCACGACAAAGGTCATCACGTACACCCCGACGAGCGCACAGCGTTTCGTCGCCGCGACGACGTCCAATCCCAATGACACGATCGCGATGACGATCACGCTGTCCGACGGGACGAACACCGTCGACGTGCCGATCAACATCCCGGTGAGCCCGTCGCCGTTCTACAAGAGCACCGACTTCACCAACGTCAGCGACCCGAGCGCCGTTGCGGTCACGAGCAACCGCGCGTACATCACCAATCGCAGCGCAGGCACCGTCACCGTCTACGACACGGTCAAGAACACCGTCGTCGGCACGTATCAAGTAGGCGCATCACCCGATGGCATCGCGGTCAAGAAGGATGGCACGCGGCTGTATGTGTCGAGTTCGACCAACAACACGGTCACCGTGATCGATACCGCGACCGGCGCCACGAAGAAGACGCTGACGATCGCCAATCCGACTGCGATCGCGATCAATCCGGCAGGCACCACCGTGTACGTCGCCAGCGGCAGCGCAGGGACGATCAGCAAGATCAGTACGGCGTATAACACGATCTCGAGCAGCGTGGTCAAACTCCCAACGGGTCTGAAGCCGACGGAGCTCGTGGTGAGCCCCGACGGCACCAAGATCTACGTCGCGAGCACGAAGTCGACCGGCGGGGGCAACGTCTCGGTGTTCGCGTCCTCGGCGACCACGGCGACGTCGATCACCGACATCGGCGGTGCGCCAACGGGTATCGCGATCAGTCAGACTTATCCTCGGTTGTTCGTCGCCGACACCGCAGGTGCGGTCACCGTCATCGACACTGCGGCGGGCACCGCGATCACCAGAAACCTCGGTGTTCCGCTCGCCGGTCTCGCGGTCACCAACGACAGCAGCGCGGTCATGGTCACGAGCAACACCGGCCTCGTCGCCGCACTGAGTTCCACCGACGGCTCGACGTTGGGAGCGATCAGTATTCGGAACACCGCGACGCCGATGTCGGTCCAACCCGGCGTCGTACTGAGCCCCGACGGCACGCTGATGTTCGTCACCGATTACGACACCGACAGTGTCCACGTGGTCTCGCTCGTGCCGCCCAATACGTCGCCGTTCTCCAGCGATCCGTACTACAGCGTGTCCAACCCGTCGACGGGCGTGCTGAGCGGCAAGGTGGGAGTCGTCGACTACGACGGTGATCCGCTGACATATGTGGTGAACACCAAGCCGACGAAGGGCACCTTGGTGCTCAAGGCTGACGGAACATACACGTACACACCGACTTCCACGGCCCGGCACGCGGCGGCCGTACCGACCGCGCCCGATTCGGTGAAGACGGACTCGTTCACTGTCACGGTCTCCGACGGTCGCAACGGCTCGTTGACCGAGACGATCACCGTCGCGATTCCGCCTGCGAACAAGGTGCCGGTCGTGACGACGACGATCGGGACTCCCAACAGCTCGACAGGAGTCGTCACGGGCAGTGTCAAGGGCACCGACGGTGACTACGACACCCGGAAATACACCGTGACCGGTTCGCCGGCGAAGGGCACGGTCACCCTCACGTCGACCGGCTCCTTCACCTACACGCCAACGGCGGCGGCGCGTGCTGCCGCGACGGCACCCGGTGCACCGTACGACGCCACGAAGGATACGTTCGTCGTCACGGTGGACGACGGCCACGGCGGTGTGGTGCCGGTGACGGTGAACGTCAGGATCGGCGCAGCCAACGCCAAACCCACGGGGGCAACGTCGACGGTGTCGAACCCGAACCCGCGCACCGGCGTCGTCACCGGTGCGATCAGCGCGACGGACGCGAACGGTGATCCGCTGTCGTACAAGGCAAGCGCGACGACAAAGGGAACGATCGTCATCAACCCCAACGGCACGTTCACCTATACGCCGACGGCCGCGGCCCGCACGGCGGCCTCGGCGGCAGGGGCATCGTCGACCACCAAGTCGGAAACCATCACCGTCACCGTCAGCGATGGATTCGGCGGCACCACAACAACATCGGTCAAGGTCTCCATTGCGCCGAACCCGACAACCAACACGGCGCCGACGAATGGCCATGGGACAGTCACGGGTACGTCGACGGCGATCGGAACGGTCACCGGTACGGTGACGGCCACCGATCCAGACGGCGACAATCTTTCGTACAGCCTCGGTTCAGGTCCGGCCTTCGGAACGGTGAAGGTGACGCCCACCGGACAGTTCACCTACACACCCGACGTGGACGCCAGGTATCGGGCTTTGGTGACGCCGGGCGTCGACACGGACAGCTTCGTCGTCAAGATCAGCGATCCGTGGGGTGGAACGACCACCACGACGGTGAATGTCAACATCGCGCCGCCGTCGGCGTCGGCGATTGACCAGCGGCCAACGGAGATTGCCGTCACCGCCCAGCAGATGTACTTCTACTCGCAGACCGACACCGATAAGGCGATGGGTCTGCTGAAGGATGCCGGCATCGACACGATCCGGATCCTGATGCCTTGGGCCGGAGTCGAACCCGCAGACAATACATTCGACTGGGCCGCGACGGACCGAATGATCAACAGCGCCAACGCCAAAGGCATCAAGGTTCTCGCCGTGCTGAACTCGACACCTGACTGGGCGGCGGTTCCCGACCAGCCGACGTGGGCGGGACACCCGGCGGACCTGAACGCGTTCGGTGACTTCGTCACTGCGGTGGCGACGCGGTACAAGGGCAAGGTCGCTGACTACGAGATCTGGAATGAGCCCAACGCCAACATCTTCTGGGCTCCCACTCCGTCTGCGCAGCAGTACACCGAACTACTGAAGGTGGCGTACACGAAGATCAAGGCCGCGGATCCGAATGCGACGGTGATTGCGGCGTCGGTCGCTTCGGCAGCTGAGACGCCGGGCGGTCCGACGATCAACCCGGTGACGTACTTGTCGGAGATGTACGCGGCGGGCGCCGGCGGATACTTCGATGCGATCTCGTATCACCCGTACTTTTACTCGGTTCCGTTCTCGGCGGGGGAGGGCCATGCGGGTGTGCCGATCACGCAGGCGGAGCAGTTGTATGCGGTGATGGTCGCCAATGGCGATGGGAACAAGAAGATCTGGGCGACGGAGTATGGTCAGCCGTCGTCGGTGGTTTCCGAAGCGAATCAGTCGGCGTTCGTCGGTGACTTCCTGCGGACGTGGCGCACTCTCGAATTCGCCGGTCCCGCGTTCATCCACACGCTGGCCGACTATCCGTCGAGTGACCCGATTCAGGCGTCGATGGGGTTGTTCCATCAGGACTGGACGCCGAAGCCGGCGCTCACCACGGTCGAGCAGGTGATTGCGGAAAACAACGCGATCGAGGCCGCTGCGAACAACAACGTGCTGTAGGGGTGACCGCAGCACATCCGAGCTCGACGTTCGGCGCCAACGAGAATCGACGCGGCGGGTACCGCGAGCAGCTAAGCTTCGGCAAACCGCACAACTTTGCAGGCCTGACCTGGAGGTATGTTTCGTGGGGCTCACCATCGGCATCATCGTCGTCGTCGTAATACTGCTGCTGCTCGCCGTTTTCGTCATCGCCGGTTACAACGGTCTGGTCCGCGCGCGCAACGCATACAAGAACGCCTTCGCGCAGATCGACGTCCAGTTGCGGCGGCGATTCGACCTGATTCCCAACCTGATCGAGACCGCCAAGGGATACATGGCACACGAGCGCCAGACGTTGGAGGCTGTGGTGGCGGCCCGCGGCGCCGCAATGAACGGCCTCGCGGCTGCCCAGGCCAATCCGGGCGACCCGGCAGCGATGCAGCAGTTGGCGTCCGGGCAGCAGGCGCTGGAGGGCGCCCTGAGCAGACTCAACGTGGTCGTCGAGCAGTATCCCGACTTGAAGGCCAGCCAGACCATGATGCAGCTGTCGGAGGAGCTGACCTCCACGGAGAACAAGGTCGCGTTCGCTCGGCAGGCATACAACGACTCGGTGATGAACTACAACAACAAGCGGGAGACCTTCCCGGGCAGCGTCTATGCGGGCATGTTCAACTTCACCCCCGCAGCGCTTTTGGAGATCCCGCCCGATCGCCCAGAGATGCGGGACGCCCCGAAGGTACAGTTCTGACCGATCGGCGGTCATGAACTTCTTCGATCACCAGCGGGCGGCCAAGGGCACCACGCTGAAGCTGGTGTTCCTCTTCGCCGCAGCTGTGTTGGCGTTGGTCGCAGGCGTCGACGCCGCCGCCGCGCTCGCGATGGGATACGAGAATGCCGATGCCTCATCGATTCTCGCCGTGGTCATCGTCGTCACGGTGGTCACGCTGTTGGTGATCGCCGGCGGCATGCTCTTCAAGACGATCGCGCTCCGTCAGGGAGGAGCGGCCGTCGCCGCGTCGGTCGGGGCGGTGCCCGTCGACCCCACTAGCACCGATCCACAGCTGCGCAGGTTCGTCAACATCGTCGAGGAGATGTCGATTGCCTCGGGCGTTCCCGCGCCGCGATTGTTCGTCATGCCGCGCGAGACCGGCATCAACGCATTCGCGGCGGGGTTTACACCGGCCGACGCCGCCATCGCGGTCACCGCAGGAGCGCTGGCCCAACTCAACCGCGACGAGTTGCAGGGCGTGATCGGGCACGAGTTCAGCCACATTCTCAACGGCGACATGCGGCTGAACATCCGCCTGATCGGGCTGCTCTCCGGAATCTTGTTGATCGGCATGATCGGGTTGCGGGTCCTGCAGTTCGGAGGCCGCGGAAGCGACAGTAAAGGCGCCGCACCGATCGTGATCGTCGCGTTCGCCATGATGGTGCTGGGATTCATCGGCGTGTTCTTTGCGAACCTGATCAAGGCGGCGGTGTCGCGACAGCGCGAGTGGCTCGCGGATGCGTCCGCTGTGCAGTTCACGCGTCAGACCGACGGGCTCGAGGGCGCACTGAAAAAGATCGGCGGCATCCCGACCGGCTCGCGGCTGCGCGACGCCCGCGGTGCGAACGAGGTCAGCCACATGCTGTTCGGGGAGGGCGTGCGAAAGTCGTTCGCCTCGCTGCTCGCGACGCATCCGCCGCTGACGTCTCGGATAAAGGCGCTCAACCCGAGCTTCGACCCGGGCGAGATCACCGAGCTGCAACAGCGCTATGCGCAGCAGCCGCCTGACGGGTTGGCTGAGGACTTCGCCGCCGGATTCGCCCCCGCCGGAACGGCATTGGGCCGTCCGACCCAGCCCCCGGCACCTGACCCCGCGGCTGGTAGGCACGTCCTCAGCCCCGAGCAGGTCGTCGCCCGGGCAGGCACTTTCACCCCGGCCGACTTGAAATACGGTGCCGCCCTTCAGGCGCGGTTGCCGGACGACGTCCGACAGCTCGCCACCCAGCCGACCACGGCGCCCGTGGCCGTCATCGCCATGCTCCTCGCTCCGCCCGGTGAACCGCTGCAGGCTCGCCAGCTCACGTCGATCGCTCAGCGACTGGGACCCGCGCAGGCCCGGGAGGCGGCAGCCCTTGGCGGCCGGATGGCGGAGCTGCCGCATGAGTTGCGCCTGCCGTTCGTCGCGTTGGCCCTGCCGCAGTTGGCGGATCATCCCCGCGACTACCACGACCGTCTGGTTGCGGTGTTGAACGATCTCGCGGTCGCCGACGGCACGGTCACCATGTTCGAATACTGCGTCACCCGCCTGGTGTGGAACTACCTGCTGGACACGGCCGACCCTTCGCGTCGCAGCAAGGTCGGCAACGGCTCGCTGAATGACGTGCGCCCAGTGGTCAGGACCCTGTTGGCGACGCTTGCAGTCGCGAGCGGCGGCGACCAAGACACCGGAGAGCGAGCATTTCACGGCGCGATGCGACGCCTCTACGGCGATACGGCCACGGCCGACAGCCCGCGTCGACTCAGCTGGCAGCAGACACTCGACGGCGGCTGGCCCGCGCTGGACGCACTGGAGCCGAAGGCCAAGCAGGCGCTCGTCGAGGCGATGGTGGTGTCGGTGCTCGCCGATGGCACCGTGACAGCAGCGGAGGCCGAACTGCTGCGCGCGGCGTGCGGGTTGATGCACGTTCCACTTCCTGCATTGCTGTCGTGACAGCGGAATAGCGTGGGCTGTCGCCGCGTTGGCCGCTCTGTGAGCACGCAACCGGAACTGAGCCCGACGGACTGGGTACGCGAACAGACAGAGCGCATCTTGGCGCAAGGCACGACGGATGGCGTCGAGATCTTGGACCGCGCGGTCGTCCTCTTCACGACGATCGGCGCGCAGTCCGGCAAGGCCCGCTATGTACCGCTCATGCGGGTCGAAGAGGGCGGTAAGTACGCGATGGTGGCGTCCAAGGGCGGTGATCCCAAACACCCGAGTTGGTATTTCAACGTGCGGGCCAACCCCGCGGTCACCGTGCAGGATGGCGACAAGGTCACTTCCGGGACCGCGCGCGAGCTCGAAGGCGCCGAGCGCGAACACTGGTGGAAGCTGGCCGTGGCTGCCTACCCGCCGTATGCCGAGTACCAGGCCAAGACCTCGCGACAGATTCCCGTCTTCGTCGTCGAATAACCCGGCACAACGGCGGTATTGCGAGCCGCGAGTACGACTTACATTCAGCAGGCCGACGATTCGTTGCTGCGATACGTACGCGTGTCGTGCCGTGACGGCCAATAAGGCACTGTGAGCTGCGGTGAAGTAAGTGCCCCCGGCAGGATTCGAACCTGCGGCCTTCTGCTCCGGAGGCAGACGCTCTATCCCCTGAGCTACGGGGGCGCATATAGAAGTCACTGCGCCGATGGGCAGGGGACAGCCTAACGCATCCGAGCGACCGGAAACGGATTCGGGGCCTGACCACCTCAGACCATAGGATGGACCCTCGTGACGCCCGCCGACCTTGCCGAACTGCTCAAGGCCACCGCCGCCGCGGTGCTGGCCGAGCACGGCCTCGACACCTCAGCACTTCCGGCGACGGTCACCGTCGAGCGCCCGCGCAATCCCGAGCACGGCGACTACGCCACCAATATTGCCCTTCAGCTCGGCAAAAAGGTCGGCGCCAACCCTCGTGAGCTGGCCGGCTGGCTCGCCTCCGCCCTCGCCGCGCAGGACGGCATCGCCGCCGCCGACGTCGCCGGACCCGGCTTCGTCAACCTCCGCCTCGACGCATCCGCCCAGAACGTCATCGTCGGCAACGTCATCGAGGCTGGCCCCGGCTACGGCAACTCCGACGCGTTCAAGGGCCACAACATCAACCTCGAGTTCGTCTCCGCCAACCCGACCGGGCCCATCCACATCGGCGGCACCCGCTGGGCCGCGGTCGGCGACGCGCTCGGCCGCCTGCTCGCGACCCAAGGTGCGCACGTCGTGCGCGAGTACTACTTCAACGACCACGGCGCCCAGATCGACCGGTTCACCAACTCGCTGATCGCCGCCGCCAAGGGCGAGCCCACCCCCGACGACGGTTACGCGGGCGACTACATCAAAGACATCGCCGCCCAGGTGCTCGCCAAGGAGCCCGACGCGCTGAGCCTGCCCGACGCCGAGATGCGCGAGACCTTCCGCGCCATCGGCGTCGACCTGATGTTCACCCACATCAAGCAGTCGCTGCACGATTTCGGCACCGACTTCGACATCTTCACCCACGAAGACTCGATGCATACGTCCGGGCGTGTAGAGCAGGCCATCGCCAAGCTGCGCGAGGCCGGCAGCATCTATGAGAAAGACGGCGCAGTTTGGCTGCGCACCACCGACTTTGGCGACGATAAGGACCGCGTCGTCATCAAGAGCGACGGCAACCCGGCATACGTGGCCGCCGACATCGCCTACTACCTCGACAAGCGTCAGCGCGGATTCGACCTGTGCATCTACATGCTCGGCGCCGACCACCACGGCTACATCGCCCGACTCAAGGCCGTCGCCGCATCGCTCGGCGAGGATCCCGCCACCGTCGAGGTCCTCATCGGACAGATGGTCAACCTCGTCCGCGACGGCCAACCCGTCCGGATGAGCAAGCGCGCAGGCACCGTCATCACCCTTGACGACCTCGTCGAGGCCATCGGCGTGGATGCCGCGCGCTACTCATTGATCCGGTCGTCGGTCGACAGCCCGATCGACATCGATCTGGCACTGTGGTCCTCGGCCTCCAACGAAAACCCGGTCTACTACGTGCAATACGCGCACGCCCGGCTGTCAGCGCTGGCCCGCAACGCCGCCGAACTCGGCTTGAGCCCCAGCACCGAGCACCTCGACCTCCTGACGCACGACAAGGAGGGCACGCTGATCCGTAACCTCGGCGAGTTCCCGCGCGTCCTGAAAACCGCTGCGGCACTTCGTGAACCACACCGCGTCTCCCGTTACCTGGAGGATCTGGCCGGCGACTACCACCGGTTCTACGACTCCTGCCGGGTGCTGCCACAAGGTGACGAGGCACCCAACGATCTGCACGCCGCCCGCCTCGCTTTGTGCCAGGCCACCCGCCAGGTCATCGCGAACGGCCTTGGCATCCTTGGCGTTACCGCTCCGGAGCGGATGTGATCGCTCATCCCGCCGGGCCCCGGCACGCTGAGGAGATCCACCACGGCGGCGCCCCACCCCGGCCGCAGTCCTCAGCGGATGTGCTGATGCTCGCCCCGAACGTCTGGCCGCGCAGCACCGTTCGCGGCGACGACGGTGTCGTGACGATCGCAGGCGTTCCCCTCACCGACATCGCCGCCGAATTCGGCACTCCCGTCTTCGTGATCGACGAGGACGACTTCCGCGCCCGCTGCCGCGAAATCGCGGAGGCGTTCGGCGGCGGCGACAACGTGCACTACGCCGCCAAGGCGTTCCTGTGCAGCGAGGTGGCGCGCTGGGTGGCCGAGGAGGGGCTTTCCCTCGACGTAGCGACCGGCGGTGAGCTCGCAGTCGCATTGCACGCCGACTTCCCTCCTGATCGAATCACGTTGCACGGCAACAACAAATCTGTTGATGAGCTGACGACCGCCGTGAAGGCCGGGATCGGTCACGTCGTGCTCGATTCGATGATCGAGATCGAGCGTCTCGACGAGATCGCCGGCGCGGCCGGTGTGGTTCAGGACGTCCTGGTGCGCGTCACCGTCGGTGTCGAGGCGCACACCCACGAGTTCATCTCGACTGCCCACGAGGACCAGAAGTTCGGTCTGTCGCTGGCCAGCGGCGCCGCGATGGACGCCGTTCGCCGCGTGTTCGCCACCGACAACCTGCGCCTGGTCGGCCTGCACAGCCACATCGGCTCACAGATCTTCGACGTCGACGGCTTCGAACTGGCCGCCCACCGGGTGATCGGCCTGCTGCGCGATGTCGTGGCCGTGTTCGGCGTCGACAAGACCAGCCAACTGGAGACCGTCGACCTCGGCGGTGGTCTCGGCATTTCGTATCTGCCACAGGACGATCCGCCGCCGATCACTGATCTGGCCGCCAAACTCGGTGCCATCGTGCGCAACGAATCCGCCGCGGTCGGCCTGCCTTCGCCGCGACTCGTGGTCGAACCCGGCCGCGCCATCGCCGGCCCCGGCACCATCACCCTGTACCAGGTCGGCACCGTGAAAGACGTCGACATCGCATCCGACAAGCACCGCCGCTACATCAGCGTCGACGGCGGCATGAGTGACAACATCCGCACGTCGCTGTATGGCGCCGAATACGACGTGCGCCTGGTTTCGCGCGTGAGCGAAATGCCCGCCACCCTGTCCCGCGTCGTCGGAAAGCATTGCGAAACCGGCGATATCGTCGTCAAAGACGCCTGGCTGTCCGATGACGTCGCGCCCGGCGACCTGCTCGGTGTCGCGGCAACGGGCGCCTACTGCTATTCCATGTCGAGCCGTTACAACCTGATCGGCCGCCCCGCTGTGGTGGCCGTGCGCAACGGGCAGGCCCGCCTGATTCTGCGCCGGGAGACGGTCGACGATCTGCTGAGTCTGGAGGTAACGAAATGACCAACCACGAAAAGCCCATCGGCGTAGCCGTATTGGGCCTCGGCAACGTCGGCAGTGAAGTGGTCCGCATCATCAAGGAGGATGCGAAAGACCTGGCTGCGCGCATCGGCGCGCCGCTCGAGTTGCGCGGTATCGGGGTGCGCAGGGTTGCCGACGATCGCGGGGTGCCCGTCGACCTACTCACCGACAACATCGAAGAGTTGGTCTCGCGCGACGACGTCGACATCGTCGTCGAACTGATGGGCCCCGTCGAGCCCGCCCGCAAGGCCATTCTCAGTGCGCTGGAACAGGGTAAGTCGGTTGTGACCGCGAACAAGGCGCTGATGTCAATCTCCACTGGCGAACTCGCCCAGGCCGCCGAGCACGCTCACGTCGACCTCTACTTCGAGGCCGCCGTCGCAGGCGCCATCCCCGTCATCCGCCCGCTGACCCAGTCGCTGGCAGGTGACCGGGTGCTGCGCGTTGCCGGAATCGTCAACGGCACCACCAACTACATCCTTTCGGAGATGGACAGCACCGGAGCCGACTACGCGAGCGCGCTCGCCGACGCCAGCGCGCTCGGCTACGCGGAAGCCGACCCGACGGCCGACGTCGAGGGCTACGACGCTGCCGCCAAGGCCGCGATCCTCGCCTCGATCGCGTTCCACACCCGGGTGACCGCCGACGACGTCTACCGCGAGGGCATCACCAACGTGACGGCCGCCGACTTCGAGTCGGCGCGCGCACTCGGCTGCACCATCAAGTTGTTGGCGATTTGCGAGCGGCTCACCACCGACGAAGGGCAGGAACGGGTTTCGGCCCGCGTCTACCCGGCGCTGGTGCCACTCGAGCACCCGTTGGCCACCGTCAACGGTGCGTTCAACGCGGTCGTCGTGGAGGCCGAGGCCGCGGGTCGACTGATGTTCTACGGCCAGGGCGCAGGTGGTGCGCCCACGGCGTCGGCAGTGATGGGCGATGTTGTGATGGCGGCCCGCAACCGCGTACAGGGCGGCCGCGGACCGCGCGAGTCGAAATACGCCAAGCTGCCGATCTCGCCGATCGGCTTCATCCCGACCCGTTACTACGTCAGCATGAACGTGGCCGACCGGCCCGGCGTGTTGTCCGCTGTGGCAGCTGAATTCAGCAAGCGTGAAGTCAGCATCGCCGAAGTGCGGCAGGAAGGCATGGTCGACGAAGGCGGTCAGCGGTGCGGGGCGCGCATCGTGGTCGTCACGCACCGGGCCACGGATGCAGCACAGTCGGAAACCGTTGCAGCGCTGGCCGATCTCGATGTTGTGCAGAGCGTCAACAGCGTGCTGCGCATGGAAGGAACGACGGAATGAGCGCACCCAGGACCGCGGTGCACCAGCCCTGGCCGGGCCTGATCGCCGCCTACCGCGACCGCCTGCCCGTTGAGGACAGCTGGACCGCGATCACCCTTCTCGAGGGCGGCACCCCGTTGGTGTCCGCGCCGCGGCTATCCGAATACACCGGCTGCACAGTGCATCTCAAGGTCGAAGGCCTCAACCCGACCGGCTCGTTCAAGGACCGCGGCATGACCATGGCCGTCACCGAGGCGGTGGCCCGCGGTCAGAAGGCCGTGCTGTGCGCGTCGACGGGCAACACGTCGGCGTCCGCGGCGGCCTACGCCGCGCGGGCCGGCATCACGTGTGCGGTGCTGATTCCGCAGGGCAAGATCGCGATGGGCAAGCTCGCGCAGGCAGTCATGCACGGCGCGAAGATCATTCAGGTCGACGGCAACTTCGACGACTGCCTCGAGCTTGCCCGCAAGCTCACCGCTGACTATCCCGCGGTCTCGCTGGTCAACTCCGTCAACCCGTACCGCATCGAGGGCCAGAAGACTGCCGCGTTCGAGATCGTCGACGCGCTCGGCACCGCCCCCGACGTGCACTCCCTGCCTGTCGGCAACGCAGGCAACATCACGGCGTATTGGAAGGGCTACACCGAGTACCACCGCGACGGGGTATCGGACCGGCTGCCGCGCATGCTCGGCACCCAGGCCGCAGGCGCTGCCCCGCTGGTGCTGGGCGAGCCTGTCAGCCACCCCGAGACCATCGCCACCGCGATCCGCATCGGCTCGCCCGCGTCGTGGGCCACCGCCGTCGAGGCGCAGCAGCAGTCCAACGGCCGCTTCCTTGCCGCCACCGACGAGGAGATCCTCGCCGCGTACCACCTGGTGGCGCGCACTGAAGGCGTGTTCGTCGAGCCGGCGTCGGCGGCCAGCATCGCCGGCCTGCTCAAGTCGATCGAGGATGGCTGGGTCGCGAAGGGCTCGACCGTGGTGTGCACAGTGACCGGAAACGGGCTGAAGGATCCCGACACCGCGCTCAAGGGCATGCCGTCCGTCACGCCCGTGCCCGTCGATCCCTCGGTCGTCGTCGAGAAACTGGGTTTGGTCTGAACGTGCCAAGGACCCTGCCGGCCGGGCTGACGGCCAGCTCCGTCGTGGCGGCCTCGAGCGCCAACCTCGGACCCGGTTTCGACAGCCTGGGTCTTGCGCTGAGCCTATACGACGAAATCGTCGTCGAGACAACCGAATCCGGCCTCGCGATCGAGGTCGAAGGCGAGGGCGCCGGCCAGGTTCCACTCGATGCCACGCACTTGGTGGTGCGCGCCATCGAACACGGCCTGCAGGCAGCCGGCGTCACCGCCAGCGGCCTCAAGGTCCTCTGCCGCAACGAGATTCCGCACTCCCGCGGGTTGGGATCATCGGCCGCTGCCGTCGTCGGCGGTCTAGCCGTCGTCAACGGCCTTGTCGCGCAAGCGAATTCGACTCCACTGAGCGAGTCCGAGTTGATCCAGCTGTCGTCGGAGTTCGAGGGGCATCCGGACAACGCGTCGGCGGCAGTCCTCGGCGGCGCGGTGGTGTCGTGGACGGAGCACGAGGGAGTGCTGCCGCGATATGCGGCCGCCTCGCTGCGGCTGCACCCCGACATCCACCTGTTTCCCGCGATCCCCGAGGTGCGCTCGTCGACGGCGGAGACCCGCGTGCTGCTTCCCGACCACGTCAGCCACACCGACGCCCGGTTCAACCTCAGCCGGGCGGCGCTGCTCGTCCTGGCGCTGACCGAGCGTCCGGATCTGCTGATGGAAGCGACTGAGGACGTGCTGCACCAGCCGCAGCGAGCAGCAGCCATGCCTGCCTCCGCGGAATACCTGCGGATCCTCCGGCGTTGTGGGGTTGCAGCGGTGCTATCCGGGGCTGGTCCTGCGGTATTGGCGCTGAGTTCCCAGCCAGAATTGCCTGCAGAGGCCCTGGAGTATGGCGCCGCCAACGGGTTCACCGTCAACAAGATGGCAGTGGGCGCGGGCGTCCGGTGGACGTCCGGCGTGGCCGCCAGGAGCTGACTTTGCGGATCACACGAGTCACATGCGAATCAGCGTGTTTCTTGCTTCCGGCTCCAATGCGGGTTATTCTCGCAGCTGTCCAGCAATCGCAGCGTCTCTGCCTGCGCCGACACTAGGACGACCACTTCCCTTTTAGGTGTTCAATCTTGTGGACTGACGGTTCGCCGCATACCGGCGAATCCCGGCGATCACCGTTGCAGAGGCAATGGTGGGACCTCCGCATTCAGCGCATCAGCTGAATGCCCCGGACCCTCGCGTCGGCTTGACCAGCGGGGGATCAGAAAGGAAATCCGTGACAGAAACGGACCTCTTCACGGCTGGTGGCAGCAGCGAAAGCACTGAGCTGCCGCAAAACCAATCCGTGACTTCAGACATTTCAACCGCCCCGGACACCTCCGGTGCGGACGCGACGAACGGCACCGCGGAAACCGCGCCGACCGCCGACGTCGCGTCGGGCGACCGCCGTGCGGCGCTGTCGACCATGGTGCTGCCCGAACTGCGTGCGCTCGCCAAGGAGATCGGCGTCGAGGGCGCGTCCGGCATGCGCAAGAGCGAGCTCGTCGCCGCCATCAAGGAGCGTCGCGGCGATTCCAACGGCCGCCCGAAGACCGAAGCTGCCAGCGAGGCCAATGGCACTGCGGCAGCCGACACCGCGACCGAGAGCGCAGCGCCTGAGCAGCCCGCCGAGCAGCAGGCCCCGCCGCGCCGCGAGCGTCGTGGCGCCTCGCGTGGCCCGGGTTCACCCGGCGGCGCCGACGACAAAGACGACAAGAAAGACGACAACAAGCAGGAGTCCGCGCAGCAGGACAAGCCCGCCACCGAGGGTGAGAGGGCCCCGAAGCAGGATTCCAAGCCCGACAAGTCCGACAAGTCAGATAAGGCCGACGGCGATCAGCAAGGCGATCAGGGCGGCCAGAACCGCGGCGGCAACGCCGATGACGACGGCGAGGGCCGTGGCGGCCGTCGTGGCCGTCGGTTCCGCGACCGCAGGCGCCGCGAGCGCGGCGGTGAGGGCGGCGGCGGTGGCGACCGCGACACCGAACTGCGTGAGGACGACGTCGTTCAGCCCGTCGCCGGCATCCTCGACGTCCTCGACAACTACGCCTTCGTTCGCACGTCCGGCTACCTGGCAGGCCCGAACGACGTCTACGTGTCGATGAACATGGTGCGCAAGAACGGCCTGCGTCGCGGCGACGCGGTGACCGGTGCCGTGCGCGTGCCGAAGGACGGCGAGCAGCCCAACCAGCGCCAGAAGTTCAACCCGCTGGTTCGGCTCGACACCATCAACGGCAAGCCCATCGAAGAGGCCAAGAAGCGGCCCGACTTCACCAAGCTCACCCCGCTCTATCCCAACGAGCGGCTGCGCCTGGAGACCACCACCGAGAAGCTGACCACCCGCGTGATCGACCTGATCATGCCGGTCGGCAAGGGACAGCGTGCGTTGATCGTGTCGCCGCCCAAGGCCGGTAAGACCACGATCCTTCAGGACATCGCGAACGCGATCACGAAGAACAACCCGGAATGCCACCTGATGGTGGTGCTCGTCGACGAGCGTCCGGAAGAGGTCACCGACATGCAGCGCTCGGTCAAGGGTGAGGTCATCGCCTCGACCTTCGACCGGCCGCCGTCAGACCACACCCAGGCCGCCGAGCTCGCAATCGAGCGCGCCAAGCGGCTCGTGGAGCAGGGCAAGGACGTCGTCGTGCTGCTCGACTCGATCACCCGCCTCGGCCGCGCGTACAACAACGCGTCGCCTGCGTCCGGCCGGATCCTGTCCGGTGGTGTCGACTCGACCGCGCTGTACCCGCCGAAGCGTTTCCTCGGCGCGGCCCGCAACATCGAAGAGGGCGGCTCGCTGACGATCATCGCCACCGCGATGGTGGAAACCGGTTCGACCGGTGACACGGTGATCTTCGAGGAGTTCAAGGGCACGGGTAACGCCGAGCTCAAGCTCGACCGCAAGATCTCCGAGCGCCGGGTCTTCCCGGCCGTCGACGTCAACCCGTCCGGCACCCGTAAGGACGAGTTGCTGCTGTCGCCGGATGAGTTCGCGATCGTGCACAAGCTGCGTCGCGTGCTTTCAGGTCTCGATCCGCATCAGGCCATCGACCTGCTGATGAGCCAGCTGCGCAAGACCAAGAACAACTACGAGTTCCTGGTGCAGGTCTCCAAGACCGCGCCGGGCTCGATGGACGCCGACTAACTCGAGGTCACACCGCCGGCTCGGCCTGCAAGCCCGGCATGACGTAGCGGCGCATATGTGCCGCCACCGCGTCGGCGTCGCTGGGGTCGAGTTTGTCGCCGGGCACCGTCGCGAGCGAAAGCACAACGCGCGCAATCCATTCCGATGCTTCGGCGATGTCGGTGCGCTCGTGGATCTCACCGCGGTCGCGAGCGGCGATCAGATAGCGCGACCAGAAGTCGGCCAGGTCGGGCACCAACCCCTGCACGCCTGCGCCTGCACACGCCGCGAACTCCTCGGGCTCTTCCATCCGCAGCTTCATCAGCAGCGTGCCGGGATCGTCGTAGGCGCCGCGGGCGCGAGCAATGCCCAAGCCCATCTGGCGATCGAGGCCCTCGATCTGCTCCAGCACCGCATGCGCCTCGGACCAATAGGCGTCGTTGAGGCGCACGATCGCAGCGCCGAGCAGCGTCACCTTGTCGGGAAAATGCCGGTACAGCCAGCCGCGGGAAACCCCGGCGACCTCGGCCACCTCGGACACCGTCGTCGCCCGGATACCCTTCGCGCGAAGACAGACTTCCGCGGCGTCGATCAGCCGATCGCGGACGTTGCGGGCTGCGGTAGCGGTCGTCACCTCAGCATTGTGCCACCGTAGACACTTTTCGGGATGTGTTCACCGCGCAATACCCCCTGCGGCGCGAACGTGGGTTACCGTCACGCTTGAGGGCGCGAAAGCGTGCGGGTAACCCACGTTCGCGCGGAATACCAGGGGCTCGGCAGGCGTTTAGGCTGCTGGTGGTTGAACTGGCATAATGGACCGCCGACCCCTCGGTTCCGGTTCACGCCAAAACCTCCCAATCGGGGAGGGGCGACCCGGGCCACGATTGCAGAGGAAAACCATGAAGACGGGTATTCACCCTGACTACGTCGAGACGACGGTGCACTGTGGCTGCGGCGCGACGTTCACCACGCGCAGCACCAAGAAGAGCGGACAGATCCACGTCGAGGTCTGCTCGCAGTGCCATCCCTTCTACACCGGCAAGCAGAAGATCCTCGACAGCGGCGGCCGCGTGGCCCGCTTCGAGAAGCGCTACGGCAAGCGCAAGGCTGCTGCCGATAAGGCCGACGACAAATAGCTACCTTTCCGACGCCCGATCTGACGCTCATGCGCAGGCCGGGCGTCGGTTTGCGTTTGGCGAAAGGATTCTCCGAAGGAGGGCGACATGACGGACACTGCGCCGGCAATTGAGGCGTTGCTGACCGAGCATGCCGACCTGGAGAAGCAGCTCTCCGATCCGAACCTGCACGCCGACCCCGCGGCGGCCCGCAAAGTGGGCAGGCGCTTCGCGCAGCTCTCGCCGATCGTTTCGACCTATCGCAAGCTGGAAACCGCCCGCGGCGACCTGGAAGCTGCCAGAGAACTCGGCGCCGACGACGAATCGTTCGCCGCCGAGATTCCCGGCCTCGAGTCGACCGTCGAAGAGCTGGACCGACACCTGACCGACCTGCTGGCCCCCCGCGATCCGCACGACTCCGATGACATCGTGCTCGAGGTGAAGTCCGGGGAGGGCGGCGAGGAGTCCGCGTTGTTCGCCGCCGACCTCGCCCGCATGTACATCCGTTATGCCGAGCGGCATAACTGGACCGTCACCGTGCTCGACGAGACCACCTCGGACCTCGGCGGCTATAAGGACGCGACGCTGTCGATCCGAAGCAAGGGCGATTCCGCCGACGGTGTCTGGTCGCGGCTGAAGTTCGAAGGCGGTGTGCACCGCGTGCAGCGGGTACCGGTCACCGAGTCGCAGGGCCGTGTGCACACGTCTGCCGCGGGCGTGCTGGTCTACCCCGAACCCGAAGAGGTCGAGGAAGTTCAGATCGACGAGTCCGATCTGCGCATCGACGTCTACCGGTCCTCGGGCAAGGGTGGTCAGGGCGTCAACACCACCGACTCTGCTGTTCGCATCACGCACCTACCCACCGGCATCGTCGTGACCTGCCAGAACGAACGCAGCCAGCTGCAGAACAAGGCCCGCGCCATGCAGGTGCTCGCCGCGCGGCTGCAGGCGCTGGCCGAGGAGCAGGCGCAGGCCGACGCGTCCGCCGACCGCGCCAGCCAGATCCGCACCGTCGACCGCAGCGAGCGCATCCGCACGTACAACTTCCCGGAGAACCGGATCGCCGATCACCGCATCAACTTCAAGGCGCACAACCTCGATCAGGTTCTCGACGGTGACCTCGACCCGTTGTTCGACGCGCTGGCCGCCGCCGACAAGCAAGCCAGGCTGCAACAGGCATGACCCTGCGCCAGGTGATCGACGCCGCCGAGGCGGCGCTGACCGAGGCGGGCGTCGGCTCACCCCGCACCGATGCCGAACTGCTGGCTGCATACGTGGCAGGCATCGACCGAGGCCGGCTGGCATTCACCGACGCCGGACCTGACTTTCAGGAGCGCTACGACGGGCTGGTCGCCCAGCGTGCCAAGCGAATTCCGCTGCAACACCTCATCGGCACCGCGGCGTTCGGACCGGTCACGGTGCATGTCGGCCCCGGGGTGTTCATCCCACGGCCCGAGACGGAATCATTGCTGGAATGGGCTGCCGGGCAACAGCTTTCGGCTTCACCGATGGTCGTCGACCTCTGCACCGGCTCGGGTGCGCTGGCGCTGGCACTGTCAAGGGCATGGCCCGACGCCCGCGTCATCGCCGTCGACGACTCCGACGACGCGCTCGCCTATGCGCGACGCAACACCACCGGGACCGCGGTCGAACTGATCCTCGCCGACGTCACCGCGCCGGGCCTGCTCGCAGACCTCGACGGCCAAGTGGACCTGATCGTGGCCAATCCGCCCTACATTCCCGACGATGCGGACCTGGAACCCGAAGTGGCCGAACATGATCCGGCGCACGCACTGTTCGGCGGCCCGGACGGCATGGCTGTCATCAACAGCATCGTCGACCACGCAGCGCGCCTGTTGCGCGACGGCGGGGTCTGCGCGGTCGAACACGACGACACCACCTCGGTCCGCACCGTCGAAGCGTTCACCCGGACAGGCCAATTCGTCGATGTCACCGCGCGACACGACTTGACCGGCCGGCCGCGGTTCGTCACCGCGAGACGCGTGAGAGGCTGACAACGTGACCGACCGAAGGCGACCGCGAGTGAGGATCGCAGCGAGGTACGAGCGAGGACCGGAGCGAGCGGGGAGTCGAGCATGACCGAACTGTTCGACTGCAGCGACCCCGCCCAGCGTGCGACCGGCATCGCCTCGGCGATCAGCGCGCTCAAGGGCGGTCGACTCGTCGTCATGCCCACCGACACCGTCTACGGCATCGGTGCGGACGCCTTCGACAACGGCGCCGTCGCCGCCTTGCTCTCGGCGAAGGGACGCGGCCGCGATATGCCGGTCCCGGTGCTGGTCGGTTCGTGGCACACCATCGACGGCTTGGTCTACTCGGTGCCCAACAGTGCGCGCGAACTCATTCAGGCGTTCTGGCCGGGCGCGCTGAGTCTGGTGGTGCGCCAGGCCCCGTCGCTGCAGTGGGATCTCGGCGATGCGCACGGCACGGTGATGCTGCGCATGCCGAACCATCCCATCGCGATCGAACTGCTGCGTGAGGTCGGGCCGATGGCCGTGTCGAGTGCGAACATCTCCGGGCGCCCCGCGGCGGTCACCGCCAAGCAGGCGCGCGATCAACTCGGCGAACTCGTCGAGGTGTATCTCGACGGTGGAGTCGCCGAAGAGCAGGCAGCGTCGACGATCGTCGACCTCACCGGCGCGCATCCACGCGTGCTGAGACAAGGCCCCGTCACGCTCGAGGCCATCGCGAAGGTGCTCGGCGTGGAACCCGAGTCGCTCACGGATTGATCTCAGCGTGCAGCAGTACGGTGCGACGGTGGTCTATGCCGCGGAAAGCTTGCTCGCGCTCAACGATCGCGGCGCCGGTGTGCCGCTGCGTGAGCTCGCCCTCGTCGGGCTGACTGCCGCGATCATCACCTACTTCGCGACGGGGTGGGTGCGGGTGTTGGCACGTCGACTGGGCGCAGTCGCCTATCCACGCGAACGCGACGTGCATCTGCAACCGATCCCGCGGATGGGCGGGCTGGCGATGTACATCGGCGTGGTCGCAGCGGTCTTGTTGGCGTCGCAACTTCCGGCGCTCACTCGCGGTTTCGTCTACTCGTCCGGCATGCCCGCGGTCGTGGTGGCCGGGGGACTGATCATGTTCATCGGGCTGATCGACGACCGCTGGGGTCTGGACGCGTTGACCAAGTTCGCCGGCCAGATAACCGCGGCCAGCGTGCTCGTCACGATGGGCGTCGCGTGGAGCGTGCTGTACATCCCGATCGGCGGCGTCGGCACCATCGTCTTGGACCAGGTGTCGTCGATCCTGCTGACGCTGGCGCTGACCGTCGCGATCGTCAACGCGATGAACTTCGTCGACGGCCTCGACGGGTTGGCCGCGGGTCTGGGGCTGATCACCGCGTCGGCGATCTGCATCTTCTCGGTGGGCCTGCTGCGCGACCACGGCGGCGACGTCCTGTTCTACCCGCCCGCGGTCATCTCGGTCGTGCTGGCCGGCGCGTGCCTCGGCTTCCTGCCGCACAACTTTCACCCGGCGAAGATCTTCATGGGCGACTCCGGCTCGATGCTGATCGGGCTGATGCTTGCCGCGGCGTCCACGACCGCGGCCGGGCCGATCTCGCAGACCGCATACGGCGCCCGCGACGTGTTCGCTCTGCTGTCGCCGTTCCTGTTGGTGGTTGCGGTGATGTTCGTGCCCGCGCTCGACATGCTGCTGGCTGTCATCCGCCGGACGCGCGCCGGTGTGCACTTCTCGACGCCGGACAAGATGCATCTGCACCACAGGTTGCTGCAGATCGGTCATTCGCACCGGCGAGTGGTGCTGCTCGTCTATCTGTGGGTCGGCATCATCGCGCTGGGCGCGGCGAGCACGATCTTCTTCGATCCCCGCTACACCGGAGCCGTCATGCTGGCAGCGATTCTGGTCGCGATCGTGGTGACCCTGATTCCGCTTCTGCGGCGTCGCGAAGACCCCGTCGGGGAAATGTACGACGAAAAGTAGTAGGCCCTCTTATCTGCCCTTAACCATGTGTTAGGGTTCGATTAGAACCCGAAAAAACCTCGCGGGTTGCCGGCCTCCAGACCAACGGTTTGCCGCCGATTGGAACGGAACAACGACCGACAAAGGGAGCTGCCCCGTGGGTGATTCCAGCGAGCCCGTCGCCCTCCGATACGCTCGTGGCGCGAATCACAGGATCATCGGGACAGCAACTCGTGACCGCGGGATTGAGGTGAAGCAGTGACGACGCCAGCGCAAGACGCGCCGTTGGTGTTTCCGTCCGTTGCTTTCAGGCCGCTGCGCCTGTTTGCAGTGTGTGTCGCGCTGACCGGTCTGGTGATGCTCGCCGCCGGACTTCTCGGCCACGTCATGGTCGGTGTCTTCTTCGGCATCGGCCTCGGACTGGGTTTGCTCAACGCGGTGCTCGTGCAGCGGTCGGTGGAATCGATCACCGCCGAGGCGCACCCGCTCAAACGCAAGATGGCGTTGAACTCCGCCACCCGGCTGTTGGTGATGACGGTGATCGGCCTGACGATCGCCTTCCTCTTCCGACCGCAGGGGCTTGGCGTCGTATTCGGAATGGCCCTCTTCCAGGTGGTGCTGGTCCTCGCGACCGCGCTGCCCGTGATGAAGAAGATCAAGGCCGGTGCCGCTGATGAAGGACTCGAAGGGGAGGCCACGCAGCAATGACCCAGACGTACCAAGCCGAGGGCGCGATCGAGGTCGGCCACCACACGGAGGCCAACTGGTTCGGGCTGACGGTCAACACGGACACCGTGCTGGCGACGGCCATCGCCGCGGTGATCGTGCTCGCGCTGGCATTTTTCTTGAAGGCAAAGGTCACATCGACCGGCGTTCCCGGTGGCGTGCAGCTGTTCTGGGAAGCCATCACGGTTCAGGTGCGCGACCAGATCGAGGGTGCGATCGGCATGAAGATCGCGCCGTTCGTGCTACCGCTCGCGGTGACGCTGTTCGTGTTCATCCTGATCGCCAACTGGCTCTCGGTGATCCCGGTGCAGTACACCGACGAGCATGGCGCCATTCACGAGCTACTCAAGCCGCCGGCATCGGACATCAACTTCGTGCTGGCGCTCGCGCTGTTCGTCTTCATCTGCTACCACGCGGCGGGCATCTGGCGCCGCGGCATCATCGGCCACCCGGTGAAGCTGCTCAAGGGACACGTCACGCTGCTGGCGCCGATCAACCTCGTCGAGGAGCTGGCCAAGCCGATCTCGTTGTCGCTGCGACTCTTTGGCAACATCTTCGCGGGCGGCATCCTGGTCGCGCTGATCGCGCTGTTCCCGCCGTACATCCTGTGGCTGCCGAACGCGATCTGGAAGAGCTTCGACCTGTTCGTCGGTGCGATCCAGGCGTTCATCTTCGCGCTGCTGACCATCTTGTACTTCAGCCAATCGATGGAACTCGAAGAGGACCATCACTAGCCGACCCGAATATGCAGGACCCACAACCTGGTAGGACCACTGCCAGTTATCAAGGAGGATAAGGAATGGATCCCACAATCGCTGCCGGCGCGCTTATCGGCGGTGGACTGATCATGGCGGGCGGCGCAATCGGTGCCGGTATCGGTGACGGTATTGCGGGTAACGCGCTGATCGCCGGTATCGCCCGTCAGCCGGAGGCCCAAGGCCGACTGTTCACGCCGTTCTTCATCACGGTTGGTCTGGTCGAGGCGGCCTACTTCATCAACTTGGCGTTCATGGCCCTGTTCGTGTTCGCCACGCCGGTCAAGTAGTTCGCCGGCATGGCTGACCCGAACGTCGTCCTTTTGGCGGCTGAGGAAGGCGGGGGAGGTACCAGCAACTTCCTCATCCCCAACGGCACTTTCTTCGTCGTGCTGTTCATCTTCTTGATCGTGCTCGGCGTGATCGGCAAGTGGGTAGTCCCACCTGTCTCCAAGGTGCTGAACGAACGCGACGCGATGGTGAAGAAGACCGTCGAGGACAGCCGCAAGGCAGCAGACCAGTTCACCGCGGCCGACGACGACTATCGGTCCGAGATGGCCAAGGCGCGCGGCGAGGCCTCGAAACTTCGTGACGGGGCGCGCGCCGAAGGTCGAAAGGTCTTGGAGGACATGCGGAGCCGGGCCTCGGATGAGGTGTCGTCGACGCTGCAGGAGGCTGACTCGGAGCTGAAGGATCAAGCCCTCGCGATCCAGGCGGACCTTCGGTCGTCGGTCGACACGTTGTCCACGACCTTGGCCAGCCGGGTGCTCGGCGTCGAAATCAACGCGGCCACAACGGCCTCGGGACGGTAAGGCAAATGTCGACATTCATCGGTCAGCTCGTCGGGTTCGCGGTCATCGTGTTCCTGGTGGTGCGCTACGTCGTCCCGCCGGTGCGTCGAATGATGACCAACCAGCAGGAGACCGTGCGCAAGCAGCTCGAGGACAGCGCTGAGGCCAAGAAGCGATTGGGCGAGGCCGAGAAGGCCCACGAGAAGGCGCTCGAACGGGCCAAGGCAGAGGCCAAGCAGGTGACCGAGGAGGCGCGGGTCGACGCCGAACGCATCGTCGAGCAGCTGCACGCCCAGGCCGACGCCGAGGTCGAGCGGATCAAAGTGCAAGGCGCGCAGCAGGTTCAGCTGTTGCGTGCCCAGCTGGTTCGTCAGCTTCGTGGTGACCTCGGAGCCGAGGCGGTTCGTCGCGCAACCGAGTTGGTCAAAGACCACGTCTCGGATGCCGATGCCCAGTCGGCCACCGTCGACCGATTCATCGACGAACTCGATGCGATGGCGCCGTCCGACACGGTGATCGAAGACCGCGCGACGGCACGGCTGCGCTCGGCGAGCAGGGAGTCGCTGGCGGCACTGGTCAACAAGTTCGACGAGTTGACGGCCGACCTTGGCGCCGATCAATTGTCCTCGGTAGCCGACGATTTGGCGTCCGTCGCCAAGCTGCTGGCGAGCGAGCCGATCCTGACTCGTCATCTCGCGGACCCGGCCGACAACCCGTCGGCCAAGCTCGGCCTCGTCGACACGTTGCTCGACGGCAAGATCGGCGACACGGCGCTGGAGATCTTCAAGGCCGCGGTGTCCGGACGCTGGTCGTCGGACGCGAACCTGGTCGACGCTGTCGAGCACGTCGCGCGGTTGGCACTGCTGGTGCGTGCCGAGCGTGAAGACGTTGCCGGCGACGTCGAAGAGCAACTCTTCCGGTTCAACCGGATTCTCGACGGGCAGCCACAGCTGAGCACGCTGCTCAGCGACTACAGCGCGCCTGCCGAGGGTCGTATCAAGCTGCTGAAAGACGTGCTGCCCCGCGGCTCTAGCGTAAACAAGACGACTGCTCAACTGCTTTCGCAGACCATCGAGTTGCTCCGTGGCGAACGCGCCGACGAGGCGGTCCTCGATCTCGCCGAGCTTGCGGTGGCCCGTCGAGGCGAGGTGGTGGCTCACGTCAGCGCCGCGGCGAGCCTCAGCGACGACCAGCGCACGCGCCTGACAGAGGTACTGACCCGCATCTACGGGCATCCGGTTTCGGTGCAGCTGCACATCAACCCCGACCTGTTGGGCGGGCTGAACATCACCGTCGGCGACGAGGTGATCGACGGCACGCTCTCATCGAAACTGGCGGCCGCCCAGACCAAGCTGCCCGACTGACAGACAACGACCGACAAGACCCCACACCGTAAGAGCAGGAAGACGAAAACCCATGGCAGAGTTGACCATCTCCGCTGACGACATTCAGGGTGCGATCGAGGACTACGTCTCGAGTTTCACCGCCGACACCGCGCGCGAGGAGATCGGTACGGTCATCGATGCGGGCGACGGTATTGCCCACGTCGAGGGTCTGCCCTCCGTGATGACGCAGGAGCTGCTGGAGTTCCCCGGCGGCGTGCTTGGCGTGGCGCTCAACCTCGACGAGCACAGCGTCGGCGCCGTTATCCTCGGCGACTTCGAGAAGATCGAAGAGGGCCAGCAGGTCAAGCGCACCGGCGAGGTGCTCTCGGTGCCCGTCGGTGACGAGTTCCTCGGTCGCGTGGTCAACCCGCTGGGCCAGCCGATCGACGGTAAGGGAGACATCGAGCCCGAAACCCGTCGCGCGCTTGAGATTCAGGCACCGTCGGTGGTGCAGCGCCAGGGCGTGAGCGAGCCGCTGCAGACCGGTATCAAGGCCATCGACGCGATGACCCCGATCGGTCGCGGCCAGCGCCAGCTGATCATCGGTGACCGCAAGACCGGTAAGACCGCGGTCTGCGTGGACACCATCCTCAACCAGCGGCAGAACTGGGAGTCGGGCGACGAGAAGAAGCAGGTGCGCTGCGTCTACGTCGCCATCGGCCAGAAGGGCACCACGATCGCCTCGGTCGCCCGCGCCCTGGAAGAGGGCGGCGCGATGGAGTACACCACCATCGTCGCGGCGCCCGCATCGGACTCCGCCGGCTTCAAATGGCTTGCGCCGTATACCGGTTCGGCCATCGCCCAACACTGGATGTACAACGGCAAGCACGTGCTGATCGTGTTCGACGACCTGTCCAAGCAGGCCGAGGCGTACCGCGCGATCTCGCTGCTGCTGCGCCGCCCGCCGGGCCGCGAGGCCTACCCGGGTGACGTGTTCTACCTGCACTCGCGGCTGCTCGAGCGTTGCGCGAAGCTCTCCGATGAGCTGGGCGGCGGCTCGCTGACCGGACTGCCGATCATCGAGACCAAGGCCAACGACATCTCGGCCTACATCCCGACGAACGTCATCTCGATCACCGACGGCCAGTGCTTCCTGGAGTCCGACCTGTTCAACCAGGGTGTGCGGCCGGCCATCAACGTCGGCGTCTCGGTGTCCCGCGTCGGTGGCGCCGCACAGATCAAGGCGATGAAAGAGGTAGCGGGAAGTCTCCGCCTCGACCTGTCGCAGTACCGCGAACTGGAATCGTTCGCCGCGTTCGCCTCGGACCTCGACGCCACGTCGAAGGCTCAGCTGGAGCGAGGCGCCCGGCTGGTGGAGCTGCTCAAGCAGCCGCAGTACCAACCGCTGGCCGTCGAGGAGCAGGTCGTGTCGATCTTCCTCGGTACCGAGGGCCATCTCGACTCGGTCCCGGTCGAAGACGTCGGCCGGTTCGAGGCCGAGCTCCTCGACCACGTGCGGGCTTCGGAGGGCGAGATCCTCACGCAGATTCGGGAATCGGGCAAGCTCGGTGATGAACTCAGCGAGAAGCTCGTCGAGGTCATCAACCAGTTCAAGAAGGGCTTCGCCGCCTCCGACGGCAGCTCGGTCGTTCCCGATGAGCACGTCGAGGCACTGGACGAAGCTGACCTCGAAAAGGAATCGGTGAAGGTCCGCAAGCCGGCGCCGAAGAAGAAGTAAGCAACCATGGCAGCCACACTTCGCGAATTGCGCGGGCGCATCCGCTCGGCCGGGTCGATCAAGAAGATCACCAAGGCTCAGGAGCTGATCGCTACCTCGCGTATCGGTAGGGCGCAGAACCGCCTTCAGGCGGCGCGGCCGTACGCTTTCGAGATCACCGCGATGCTGACCAACCTCGGCAATGAGGCGGCGCTCGATCATCCGTTGCTGGTTGAGCGGGAAGATCCGAAACGGGCAGGCGTGCTGGTGGTTTCGTCGGACCGCGGGCTCTGTGGCGGGTACAACTCGAACGTGTTCCGGCGCGCCGAGGAGCTGTTCTCGCTGATCCGGCAGGAGGGCAAGACGCCGATCGTCTACACCGTCGGGCGAAAGGCGTTGAACTACTACACGTTCCGCAACTGGAAGATCACCGACTCGTGGAACGGGTTCTCCGAGCAGCCCACGTATGAGAACGCTCAGGAGATCGCTTCGACGTTGGTCGATGCGTTCATGGCGGGCGCCGACGACCACGGCGACGACCCGGGGCCCGACGGCATCCTGGGACTCGACGAGCTGCACATCGTCTCCACCGAGTTCAAGTCGATGATGTCGCAGAACGCGGTCGCGCATCGCATCGCGCCGATGGTGGTGGAGTACGTCGAAGAGGACTCGGGCCCTCGCACGCTGTACTCGTTCGAGCCGGACGCGACAACGCTTTTCGACGCGTTGCTGCCGCGGTATCTGGCCACACGCGTGTATGCCGCGCTGCTCGAGTCGGCGGCGTCGGAGCTGGCGTCGCGTCAGCGGGCGATGAAGTCGGCGACGGACAACGCCGACGACCTCATCAAAGAGTTGACCTTGATGGCCAACCGGGAGCGCCAAGCCAACATCACCCAAGAAATCAGCGAGATCGTCGGTGGTGCTAACGCGCTGGCCGACGCCGCCGGACGTTAGCCCATTAGAGAGAAGAAGAGATGACTGCTACCGCCGAAAAGCCAGCCAAGGCAAAGAAAAAGGACAGCAACGGACGCGTGGTGCGGGTGACCGGCCCCGTGGTGGACGTCGAGTTCCCGCGCGGCTCGGTGCCTGAACTGTTCAACGCGCTGCACGCCGAGGTCACCTTCGAGGAGCTCGCCAAGACGCTGACCCTCGAGGTGGCACAGCACCTCGGTGACAACCTGGTGCGCTGCATTTCGCTGCAGCCGACCGACGGCCTGGTCCGCGGCGTCGACGTCGTCGACACCGGCGCGTCCATCTCGGTGCCCGTCGGTGACGGCGTGAAGGGCCACGTGTGGAACGCGCTTGGCGCCTGCCTTGACGACACGGAGTACGGAAAAGACTTCGATCGCTGGGAGATTCACCGCAAGCCTCCGGCCTTCAGTGAGCTCGAGCCCCGCACCGAGATGCTGGAGACCGGCCTCAAGGTCGTCGACCTGCTGACCCCGTACGTGCGTGGCGGCAAGATCGCCCTGTTCGGCGGCGCCGGCGTGGGTAAGACCGTGTTGATCCAGGAGATGATCAACCGTATTGCCCGCAACTTCGGCGGCACTTCGGTTTTCGCCGGTGTGGGTGAGCGCACCCGTGAGGGCAACGACCTGTGGGTCGAGCTCGCCGACGCCGATGTGCTCAAGGACACCGCGCTGGTGTTCGGTCAGATGGACGAGCCGCCCGGCACGCGTATGCGCGTCGCGCTGTCCGCGCTGACCATGGCGGAGTTCTTCCGCGATGAACAGCAACAGGACGTGCTGCTGTTCATCGACAACATCTTCCGGTTCACCCAGGCCGGTTCGGAGGTGTCCACGCTGCTCGGCCGTATGCCGTCTGCCGTGGGTTACCAGCCGACGCTGGCCGACGAGATGGGCGAGCTGCAGGAGCGCATCACCTCGACGCGTGGTCGCTCCATCACCTCGATGCAGGCCGTTTACGTGCCCGCCGACGACTACACCGACCCGGCGCCCGCGACCACGTTCGCGCACCTGGATGCCACGACGGAGTTGTCCCGCGCGGTGTTCTCGAAGGGCATCTTCCCGGCAGTGGACCCGCTGGCGTCCAGCTCGACGATCCTCGACCCCTCGGTCGTCGGCGACGAGCACTACCGCGTGGCGCAGGAAGTCATCCGAATCCTGCAGCGCTACAAGGACCTCCAGGACATCATCGCGATCCTCGGTATCGATGAGTTGTCCGAAGAGGACAAGCAGCTGGTGCAGCGTGCCCGTCGCATCGAGCGCTTCCTGAGCCAGAACATGATGGCGGCCGAGCAGTTCACCGGCCAGCCAGGCTCGACGGTTCCGGTCAAGGAGACGATCGAGGCGTTCGACCGACTCACCAAGGGCGAATTCGACCACGTCCCCGAGCAGGCATTCTTCCTGATCGGTGGTCTGGACGACTTGGCAAAGAAGGCCAAGGGCTTTGGTGTGGAGCTCGAGGGTGGCGGCAACGGCTCCTCGAAGTCGGACGAGGACGAGAAGAAGGATGCCTAGCTCCTGCCCACACCGAAAGGTGATGTGAGATGGCCGAACTGAACATCGACATCGTCGCGGTCGATCGCAAGATCTGGTCGGGCCAGGGCACCTTCCTGTTCACTCGCACCACCTCGGGAGAGATCGGCATTCTGCCCAACCACATCCCGTTGGTCGCGCAGTTGGTCGACGACGCGATGGTGCGGGTCGAGCGTGAAGGCGAAGACGACTTGCGCATCGCTGTCGACGGGGGCTTCCTGTCTGTCACCGAGCAGGCCGTGACCGTTCTCGCCGAGAGCGCTGAATTCGATTCGGAGATCGACGAAGCCGCCGCGCAGCGTGATGCCGAATCCGACGATCCCGCAACTGCTGCCAAGGGCCGAGCGAGACTTCGCGCCCTGGGCCAGATCGACTAGAGGTCCCGCCGATGAGCGCGTCCATGCTGTTGATGGTCGCGCTGATCGGTGTACTGCTCTGCGTCTCGATCGCACTCAGTTACCGGTTGTGGAAGCTGCGCCAGGTGGGCGGGACGGCCGCGATCCTGCGTGACGTTCCGGCCGTAGGCGGTCATGGCTGGCGGCACGGTGTAATGCGTTACCGGGGTGGGGAAGCCGGCTTCTATCGGCTGTCCAGCCTGCGGTGGTGGCCCGATCGAACACTCAGTCGTCGCGGGCTGGAGATCGTGTCGCGCCGATCGCCTCGGGGCGACGAATTCGACATCATGACCGAAGAGATCGTCGTACTGGAACTGCGAGACACGGATCCCGAACGTCGCCGCGGCTACGAAGTGGCGCTGGATCGCGGTGCGCTGACCGCGTTCCTGTCGTGGTTGGAGTCGCGTCCGTCACCACGGGCACGGCGCCGTACGTTCTAATCTGTTGCGGGACCGCCCGGTTGCCAAAGCACGTCACCGTCCGGATTGGCGACCCGCGACAGAATGAACAGCAGATCCGACAGCCGGTTGAGGTACTTGGCGGGCAGCACACTGATCGAGTCTGTGTGCGTGTCGACCGCCTGCCAGGCCGACCGCTCGGCGCGGCGGGCCACCGTGCGTGCCACATGCAGCAACGCCGAAAGCGGTGTACCGCCCGGCAGCACAAACGAATTCAACGCCGGCAGCGGTTCGTTGAACTCGTCGCACCACGATTCCAGTCGGTCGATGTAGCTCTGCGAGATTCGCAGCGGCGGGTGTTCGGGGTTCTCCACCACCGGAGTCGATAGGTCAGCGCCCGCATCGAAAAGGTCGTTCTGAATCTGCCGCAGCACCTTGCGAATTTGCTCACTGGGGTTACCCAACGCAACCGCCACGCCGATCGCGGCATTGGTCTCGTCGCAATCTGCGTACGCGGCGAGTCGCGCGTCATTCTTTGAGACCCTGCTGAAGTCACTCAGGCCGGTGGTGCCGTCATCGCCGGTCCGGGTATATATGCGGGTCAGGTGAACTGCCATGGTCAAACCGTACCGGGCACGGTGGCTCGCACAATGGTCGGGAATCTGACACCGTCGGGTGCCGCTGTTTACACTAAGCCGCGTGAGCGAGCGATTCGTGGTGACCGGTGGAAACCGGTTATCGGGCGAAGTTGCTGTCGGGGGCGCCAAGAACAGTGTCCTGAAACTGATGGCCGCAACGCTGCTTGCCGAGGGAACAAGCACCATCACCAATTGCCCGGACATCTTGGACGTGCCGCTGATGGCGGAGGTGCTGCGCGGTCTGGGTGCGACAGTCGAGCTTGACGGTGACACCGTTCGGATCACCTCGCCCGACGAACCCAAATATGACGCGGACTTCGCGGCGGTCCGGCAGTTCCGCGCGTCGGTCTGTGTTCTCGGCCCCTTGGTCGGACGGTGCAAGCGGGCCAAAGTCGCGCTGCCGGGCGGCGACGCCATCGGGTCGCGGCCGTTGGATATGCACCAGGCCGGTCTGCGGCAGCTGGGTGCGCGGTGCAATATCGAGCACGGCTGTGTCGTGGCCGAGGCGGAGCACCTGCGAGGCGCGGAGATTCAGCTGGAGTTCCCCTCGGTGGGTGCGACGGAGAACATTCTGATGGCGGCGGTCGTCGCCGAGGGCGTCACGACGATCCACAACGCCGCGCGCGAGCCAGACGTCGTCGACCTGTGCACGATGCTCAACCAGATGGGCGCCCAGATCTCGGGTGCGGGAACGCCGACGATGACCATCACCGGAGTCGAGCGGCTGTATCCCACCGAGCACCGGGTCATCGGCGACCGCATCGTGGCCGCCACGTGGGGTATCGCCGCCGCGATGACTCGTGGGGACATCTCGGTGACGGGCGTCGACCCGCAGCACCTTCAATTGGTGCTGCACAAGTTGCACGACGCCGGCGCCACCGTGACGCAGACCGACGACGGGTTTCGCGTGGTGCAGTACGAGCGGCCGAAGGCGGTCAACGTCGCAACGCTGCCGTTCCCTGGTTTCCCGACGGATCTGCAGCCGATGGCGATCGGCCTGGCCTCGATCGCCGATGGCACGTCGATGATCACCGAGAACGTGTTCGAGGCGCGGTTCCGTTTCGTCGAGGAGATGATCCGGTTGGGCGCCGATGCCCGGACCGATGGCCACCACGCGGTGGTCCGGGGCATCCCGCAGTTGTCCAGCGCACCGGTCTGGTCGTCCGATATTCGGGCCGGTGCCGGCCTGGTGCTCGCGGGGCTGGTCGCCGATGGTGACACCGAGGTCCACGACGTCTTCCACATCGATCGCGGCTACCCGCTGTTCGTCGAGCAACTGGTGAGTCTCGGCGCGGAAATCGAGCGAGTGGTCTGAATCTCGCTCCCTGAGACGGCCGGTAGGCCCGTTTTGGGGTTGGTGGGACAAAGGCGTATTGTTTATCGAGAAGCCAACGGCCCCAGGGCATTAGGACTGGAGGACGGGGTTTGACGTCTCTGTCCACGTGGAGTACAGTGGCAGGGTTGCCTGCAGCGCGGGTGTGTTGTTTGAGAACTCAATAGTGTGTTTGGTGGTTTTTGTTTGTTGTTGTTTTTGCCGCCCTCTTTTTTCCCGTTTGGGGGGT
>NZ_JADBDS010000005.1 GCF_014873705.1 Mycobacterium sp. OAS707 | reverse complement strand
TTGTACACCTCGTCGGGGGTGTGCGTGGCCGCGAGCACCCGCGGCGACGGCTGGCTGCCGATCAGCGACGCGAGGCGAGAGACCCGGCCGCCTTCTTCATCGACGCTGACCGCAAGCGGCAGCGGACCCTTGTCGGCGATGTCGGCGATGGTGCCATCGGACAGCATCGACAGATCCGTCGAACCGGTGATCAAAATGCCGCCCACATGCTCACCGTCCGCGACAGCCTTGGCGTCAGCCGCGCCGGTGACTCCGACCATCAGCAGCTGGGCCAGCTTGTCGCGGGTGGTCATGCTGGCCAGCAGCGCAGGCCCGTCACCACATGCGGGCGCCAGCGAAGCGGCAGCCGTCCCTGGCGCGGACGAGGGTGCAACCTGGGGAGAGGAAGGGGCGGATGTCTGCGGCGAGCCGCTCGGCAGAGCAAGTATCAGAACAATCAGCACAACCGTCGCGACGGCCACAAGCGCCAGACCGGAATATAGCGCGACCCGCGTAGGAGACGACCTTGTTTGGGACGGCGTGGGCGTCTCGGATCGAAGAGCGTTTGACGAGGCCGAGTCGCCGTTGGCGTGGTCTCGTGGAGTCCGAGGTGAGGGTCGCGTGAGCGCGACGGCAGGGCCTTGAGGCCGCTGCCCCTGCCCCTCATCGCCGTGGCGCAGCGCGTCGGCGAATGCGCGGCAGGACTGGAATCGTTCGCGTGGATCCTTGGCCAGGCCGCGCGCGACCGCGTTGCCGTGTGTTGCTAGTTCCGGCCGCATGTCACGAAGGCTGGGTGGCTGCTGATTGAGGTGACGGGAGATCACAACCGCCGGGTTGGAATGGTCGAACGGCGGAACCCCCGTCAGGAGGTGAAAAGCCGTCGCCGCGAGGGAGTATTGATCGGCTTGAGCGTCGACCTCTGCGTCCATAAGCTGTTCGGGCGCTGCGTAACTCACGGTTCCCACTGCCATGTTCGTCGCGGTGAGACCGCTGATGTCGTCGAGTCGGCGAGCAATGCCAAAGTCGGCCAACAGGATTCGCTTCGTATCGTGCTCAGGCCGCGTGAGCAGGATATTCGCGGGCTTCACATCCCGGTGTAGCAGTCCGCGGTCGTGGGCATAATCAAGTGCGTCCGCGACAGCGGCCACTATCTCGAACACCTCGTCTGAGGGCATCCCGGCGGGATAGCGCTCTTTCAATAAGTGGCCCGTGTCGGGTCCATCCACGTAATCCATTGAGATCCACAGTTGCCCGTCACACTCGCCGCGGTCATGGACACCGACGATGTGGGGGTGATACAGCGTGGATGCGAGATCGGCTTCGCGGTTGAATCTGCTGCGGAACTCATCGTTGGCCGACACTTCTGGTGGCAGGATCTTCAGCGCGTCGCGCCGCGGCAATCGTGGATGCTCAGCGAGGTAGACCTCGCCCATACCCCCGGAACCCAGCAGGCGCACGATCGTAAACCCGGCGAAGAGCTGGCCGCTCGTCAACGGCATGGGCAGATAGTAGCTAGACGACGGTGGTGTGCGGACAGGGCGGCACTTCGCCGCAATAGCGCGACTGACCAAACTGGCGTGTGTATCAAAAGAGGTACACCCGTAGCCCTTCCTCGGCGGTACAGGTGATCCAGTCCTCTTCAGCCTGCTTTTCGCAGCTCACCTGAGTGCTTGCACCAGCACACTGAGCGCCCGTCTGGGGGCACGGCACGACCGACTCGGCCGCGATGACGATGGGTGTCGTGCCAGGCTCCCGCGGTTCGCGCTGGTAGGCCGTCAAGACGTTGAATGCGAAGGCGCACGGCGTCTCCGGACTGGCCCGCCCAGTCCGTGTCGGCCATCGTCCGTCCTGGCTCATCTGGATACCGTGGCCACACGTTGCGCCGTATCGGTCGGGCGACACGATCAACGACGGTTGTGCCGCCCCTGCTGACACCCTGTCGGTCGGTACGGAAGAGGCCGACGGGAAGGGCGAGACGCCAACTGCCCGAGGAGCATGAGCGATGGGTTGTCCGGTGACCCTGAGCATCAGCACCGCAGCGGCGAGGACGAGAAGCGTTGCGGCAGATGTGAAGATCCGCACCGGGTGCGCGCCGCTCAGTTCGCTCACCACCCACCACCTGTCATGGCGACCGCCAAATCTATTGCCCGCATTTCGGATGGGGGCCCTTGGCAAGGGCGACGCGCCGCAATGCTTCGTCGACGCGCGCCATGCTCAACTCGCCGCTGTTCAGCGCCTGCTGAAGCCGGTCCAGCACAGCAGGTACCTGATCGGTGCTGACCCACAGAGCGGTGTCGGCGCCCGCCTGCAGAGCGCGCAGCACCGCGTCGGGCACGGTGTAGCGCTGGTTGATGGCGCCCATGCTGGATAGGTCGTCGGTGAACACCAGACCAGAGAACGCAGCGCCGCCGTATCGCCCCGAGCGCAGCAGGTCATAGACCGGCTTGGACAAACTCGCGGGTTCGCCGGAGGTCAGGTCCGGCACTTGCATGTGGCCCACCATGACCGCCACCGGAGCGCTCTGCGTCAGGGTGCGATAGGGAATCAGGTCGTCCTTCATCAGTTGGTCGAGCGGGGGAGTCGTGACGCCGCCCTGGTGCGAGTCGCCAGAGGCGTGGCCGTGGCCAGGGAAGTGCTTGAGGACGGGCAACAACCCCGCTTGGCGCAGTCCATCGGCGTACGCGCCGGCGAATTCGGCGACGACCTGGGCGGTGTCGCCGAAGGAGCGGTCACCAATCACGGTGTCATCCGGTGCATCCGAGACATCCACCACGGGCGCGAAATCGATGGTGATTCCGAGATCTTTCATCGTTTTACCGCGCTGCTGCGCGATGGCTTCCACCTCCTGGCTGGAGGTGGATTTGGCTAGTGAGCGAGGCGACGGCTGCGAACCGAGGAAGTTTGCGAGTCGCTCGACCCGACCCCCTTCCTCGTCGACACTCACCGCTAGCGGCAACGGTCCGGTGGCGTCTTCCAGTTGACGCAGCGAGCCGTCCCTCAGCATCCCGAGATCTGTCCAGCTACCGATGAATATGCCGCCGACGTGGTGATTGGCCACCACGGAGCGTGCGTCTTCGATCCCAGTGACCCCGACCATCAGCAGTTGTGCCAGTTTGTCTTGTGGCGGCAGGGATTCCGCCACGGAAGCGGGATCCCCGCAAGCCGGCGCGACCAGTGGCGCCGTTGGGGCTGTGACCGTCGCCGAGGGCGGAGCCGCTTGCGGAGGTGCTTGCGGCGGAGCTGTTTTCGAAGGATGAGGCTTGCCGATCAGCAGACCACCAATCACCAAGAGGATCGTCACCACCAGCGCTCCGGCTACCGGCAGGACCAGGGAGCGAGCAGGCGGCGCTGCGGGTTCCGCTGCTGGAATGGCGAATTCGTCGCGGTCGGAATAGATCTCCGCGTGGGGCGAAGCTCGTGGATGATTACTGCCAACGTTCGTGCGGTCTTTGAAGCGCGCTGTCGCGGTCGGCACGACAACATCACTGTCTTGCGCACGAATGAGGGCGTTGGCCAGATCACGGCAGGAGTTGAAGCGTGCTGAAGGGTCCTTGGCGAAGGCACGCTCGAAGACGGGCGTCAGATCGCCGAGGTGAGGGTGGCGGCTCGCCAAGTCGCCAGAGCGCTGCTCTGACGGGGAAGCGGCGGTGAGAAGGTGAAACGCGACGCCAGCCAGCCCGTATTGGTCGGCTCGCCCGTTCGGCGCGCTGCGGCTTATTTGTTCAGGTGCTGCGTAGGCCGAGGGTCGCCCATGGGCGGTATCGGGCCAACGGCCGAGGCCGAAATCGGTTAGCGCGATGCGAAAGTGACGGGAAGCGGGATCGGCGATCACGATGTTGGTCGGTTTGACGTGGCCGTGGATCACCCCGTTCTCGTGGGCGAAATCGAGAGCGTCAGCGATGCGGCTGACGATCAGAAACGCTTGTGCCGGTGCAAGCCCGTCGGGGAAGTCGGCGCGGATGACGGCGTCAATGTCTGGACCGTCGACATACTCGGTCGCAAGCCACAATCGTCCCTCTGAATCCCCGCGGTCGCGGATTGCCGCGATGGAGGTGTGATGCAGCGATGCGGCAAGGTCGACGTCGCGGAAAAAGTTCGTTCGGAACCCGTGGGCAGACGACACCTCGGCTCGCAGTATCTTCAGCGCGACGCGTTCTGGACTGCCGACCCGAGACGCCAGGTAGACCGTGCCTGTGCAGCCCGAGCCCAACAGCCGCACGATGGTGAAATCGGCGAAGCCCTCACCCGGATCCAGCGGCATGCGCCGCATCGTATCGCGGCTTTGCTGCGCAAATGGCGGGCGCGCAGCATTTTCGATGGCAATGATTTGTGGGAAGGCTGCCCGGCAAAGTAGGGAAGGTGGCTGCGTCGCACCTCGATGACGGATGACCAGCGAGGCCGGGCGCGGTGGGCGTCGGGAGGTCGCCCATGTCTGTCTGATCGGACGCCCCCGCTCCGTCTTCCACGGTGGAGAGTATTAGCCCCGTAACAGCCACCACCGCGATCCATTGTCGTCACCTAGGCCTACGAATTACTGATAGGGCAGAGCACAATTCGGTGACACCTGGATAGAGGCGACATCCAGCTGTTTCGAGAGGTCCTAGTCAGATGGCCTCCGAAGAACCGCAAATTTCAGTCAGCGTTTCAGACTCGGCAGCAGCTAACAGTGTTCTCACAGCAAGTAGATAGCCGCGACGTATAGGGAAACGCCCGATTCCCTGCCGTGCAGCAATCTTCTAGAGTTCCGTAGCGGAGTTGCTGGCCGCGGTGCCGCGGAGAGGTCGGTTAGCGGCAGGTATCGATTTGCGCCGAGAAGTATTCAGGGGGTCATATGCGAAAATTCATAGTAGGCGTCGCTGCGGCCGGGCTGATGTGTGGAGGTTTGGGATCAGCTTCGCCCGCATTAGCTGTTCCCTTCCCACAGGGCTGCGGCGACTTTTTTCAAGCACCGTGCGAAGACCCATCAAATCCGGCCCCTAAACCCGCTACGCAGAGCGACCCCAACGGCGTTCCATATTGGTGGGAAGACAGCTCGGGACGGCATTGGTGCCCGCCCGAATGCTTGACCCGTTAGAAGCGTCAGGAGATTGCGCTGACACGGTCGGCCATCTCGGTCGCGGGTTGGCGGCCCTACTGCAGCCTGCGTTTGCTGTAACGGACATGGATGATCTGCCGGTCGGATTTCAGCGTCCGCTGCTGACTTTGCTATCTCGAAAGTCATCGGCTGCATCCACTTCTGGCAGCGCGCTGTCTATCTCCTGAAGACTTGCTGACGTCGTGTTACATCGACTGGACATCGTGGTATCGGCCGAATGGTTGAACTCCAACTCCCTTACCAACACCGGAGCAATCCGACCGACCGGTTGGGATCCGTGCTTCGTTGGTAACCATAATGGTCTGTGACAAATGTTGTTGCGCCAGTGCGCATTTGGCCTTGGCCTCCGTTGCGCTGTTCCAATTTGTTCGGCCGGGGAGTAAGGCTATCGGGTAGGTGTCTTGCAGCGGGACCGGCGCTACCCGAGCGAGGTCTCGCGCCAAACGGCAAAGATATTGGAGCTGCGTTGCAACGGAAAGGTGGCAGCGGTGGACCCCAGAGATGAGACGAGCGACCGACCCATCGCCCCAAGACCGTCGGCCGAGGTCACCAATCCGGCACCAAAGGCGGCCGCGAACTCGATCATCGGTGTCGACTGCCTGCGATGTGGCGCAGGCTACGAGCTACCCAGGGATCGCGACAGCTATATGTGCACGTCCTGCGGCGCCTCCCACTTCTTTCGCTCATGTCCCCTATGCAATCGCGCTCAGCAGATCGAGAATCAATACGGGGTCATTCAACTGAATTGCTCGCACTGTGGTGAGAGCTCTTGGGCCAAGAAGTGGATGGCGCGCCCCGCGAAAGCTGCGAACCTGAAGCCAGAGTCAGTGCGCTTCCGACCAGGCTCGCCAGTAGATCCAGCGCAGCGCGTCGTGGCAGGAATTGTGTCCGCCGCATCCTTGGCAGGGCTGTGGCCAGGTGCGCGCTGTGCCTTGTTATTTGTCGCTGACCACATCAGTGTTCTGAGCAGTTCCGGAGAGGTAGCCCGCCTTCACTACAGGGACATTAATTCCATAGACATCGGTGGCATTGGCACACAGCGCTACACCACGAACGCTGGCGTCATCGGCGGAGGGTTCGGCGTGCGAGGCGCTCTCGAGGGACTGGCGATTGCCGGGCTCATAAACGCGGCGACGACGCGCTCGACGATCACCCGCGACACGACATTGAATCTTCGGGCAGGCGCAGTGGGCATCCTTATGAATGCTGAGATGTTCGAACCGGCGGCGCTTCGAGTGATGCTTTCGCCCGTCTACGACCGAATCGAACGAGCGTCAGCCCTGCACCGATCATCCGCCGCCGCGGGCTGGTATCCAGACCCGGGCGGCGGTGGTGGGGCGCAGCGCTATTGGGACGGAACGGCCTGGACGGAACACTTCGCTCCCTAATCGTGCCGTAGGTGCATCGAAAGCTGCGATCGGCCTCCGGCAAGCACGTCCAGCCTCTGGGGCATTGACCGTGCTGGTGACGCCCGACGGCACCGAATCAGCTCGAAACGGGCTAGCCGTCGGCTCTGCTTTGCCATGTGGCCGCCGAGTCCACCGGCACCGCCAGTGCCGCCTTTCCCAATTGTGCTGCGTCAGCTGAGTTCAGCGCTCCAAGAGCGCGTCGGGTGTCTCCCAACGCACGCCGTCGAATCGACCGAAATCGCTGTCGTAACTGACGATTCCGGCACGGTGCTCCAGCGCCAGGGCGGCCAAATGGGCGTCGTTGACGAGGTTGCCGCCCGTTCCGACATGCGAAAGCAAACCGCTGAGCAATTCGGGATGACGCGGCGTGGGGCCGATCACCACCGCTCCCGGTGCGGTGCACCACTCATCGACTTGCCGCATGGCATCCTCGGTTCGCAGCGGAGTGGGAAACAGCCCGACCTTTGTCGTCAGCCGGATAAACGCTAGTAGCGGCACCCACGCCAGGCCAACGGTGTCAGCGCCCGACAGTGCACCGTCGAGCCAGCGTCTGCTGGCGTTGTGGTGCTCGGCGGCCGAATTGACGGCATACAGCAGCACGTTGGCGTCGACGATTTTCATGCGCCGCGGCGCTGTCGCCGCAGCAGTTCCTCATCTTCAAGGTCACCGGCCAACTGCAGGGCGCGGTCGAGGTTCACCGAGGGAACGCCGAGATCAGCCGAGCGGGTGACGAAGGGCGTAGGGGAGGGGCGGCCCTGCGCCCCGTCACGGATGGCGTCGTTGAGTGCCTGCTTGAAGGAGACGCCTCGCTCCCGCATGCGCCGCTGCACGACAGCCAGGGTGTCGTCATCGAGAGTCACCGTCGTACGCATAATGACAGCATAGCATCAAAATGGGTGATGCCCTGCTGTCACTAGTTCGCAGGAGTCGCCAGCGCGGCGGCACGAATAGCGCTTAGCGAGACGCGTTAAAGCACCGCCCAAAGGTAGGCATCGACGATCCCTGATTCGGCCATCGCGGTGAGTGCACGCTCATGACAGGCGCGGCCGATGTCGGTGTGCTGCCTCGACTGTCTGCAAGGAGCCAGCGGAGCTCGCCGCTTCGGACTGCCCGGCACAACCACGCACTCAAAGCGACCTGTCGGCCCAGCGCCCGCTTCCCCGATGGATGCCAAACCAAGACTCGCCGATCGCTCGATCACCAACGCATCGCGCGGGCGGTCCGTGAGCAACATGGCATGGATTCGGCTCTCGCCAACGGCGCAGAATCTCGTACCTGGGATTGGCAGGTGCGCTACATTTTCGACGACGCGCCACATGTCGTGACGGTCTATCCGCGCAGGGGGAAGCGATGCGGGAGCCCCCTGAACACACCGGTTCCGGTCACGAATCCGTCGAGACAATCAATACAGAGGTGCGCGCGCAGGCCCCACGGAGCGGCCTGAGTGCGGAGTCTTTGGTGCGACGCCTGCGCGCTAGCGTGCACTTTTTGATCGACTACCGCTGGGTGTTGCTGAGCATCGCCGGCGCGCTGGCCTTCATCTTCGGATGCATTGGCTATGCGCAGTTCCTCAACCACCAGTACCTCCTCAAGGCCTACGACGCGCCCCCCGACCTGGCCGACGTCGTGTACCGCAGCTTGATGCTTTTCCTGCCGGCGACGGCGCCAGACAAGACCAGGCTGCCGATCTGGTTGGACATCGCACGGTTCCTTGCGCCCGCGGTGGCCGGCTACGCAGCACTTGCGGGCCTGGCGTCGCTGTTCCGAGACCGATTCCAACAGATTCGCGTCCCCTTGATGCGTGGGCACGTGGTGGTCTGCGGCCTCGGCTATGTCGGCACCGTGTTTCTGCGGCACCTTCGAGAACCCCACGGAAGACGCAAGTCTCACGTGAAGGTCGTCGCCGTGGAGATGGATCCGACCAACCCGCACATCGAGTTGTGTCGCAGTTTGAAGATCCCAGTCATCGTCGGCGACGCCCAGCTGGAACGGACGCTGCGTGCCGCCGGAGTGCGCCGCGCGGCCCGACTCGTCGCGGTGTGCGCGGACGATGCAGTCAACACCGAAATCGTTGCCGTCGGCCGACGACTGGCCAGCGACCGTCGCAGCGGTGAGTTGCAATGTCTTGCCCGCATCGGCGACCCGGAGCTTTGCGCACTATTGCGCATTCAGGAGGCCAACCTACCCGCCAAGCGTTCGGCGCCAGTGCTCGACTTCTTCAACACCGAGGAGATCGGAGCGCGGCTGTGGCTCGACAACTTCCCCGTTGGCCCACCCGGCTCGCATCCACATCTGCTCATCAGTCGGCTCGACGCGCTCGGAAACTGGCTCGTCAAACATGCCGCCCGCGAGTGGTACGACACCCGAACCGACGACACCCCGCTATGGGTCACCGTCATCGATGATCACGCCGAGGACCGCAAGCAGGCTTTGGTGAACGAGTTTCCGGCGCTGGAGTATGTGTGCCGCTTCGTATGCATCTCGATCCTGGATCGTGAAGTACAGCAGCTGCCCGAACTCCATACCAGCGCCGGAGCACCGCCGATGACCAGCGCCTACGTGACGGCATACCGCGACGAAGACGCGCTTGAGGCGGCCCTGTCCTTGCGCCACGCGCTCGACGCGGGCATCCCGCTTGTCGTGGCGCTATCACGCGCCCACGGGGTCGCGCGACTGATCGAAGACGCCAGAGCCAGCGGCGCGCTCAGGAGCATCGACGTGTTCCCTACGCTGGAGAACGTGTGCACGACCGAATTCGTACAGGGTGGCTCCTTCGAGCTGATCGCGGTCGCCGTCCACAATCGCTGGCGCGAGGAGCAGCTCGCCGAAAACAAGCCGGCACCCCTGTGGGAAGAACTCGACGAATCGCGCAGGGACTCCAGTCGCGCGCAGGCCCGTGACATCCCGGTCAAGTTGCACATGATCGGTTGCGTGATTGCACCGCTACGGGACTGGGGGGCATCGGATTTCACGTTCGACCCCGAGGAGGTCGAGAAACTGGCAATCGAGGAGCACGACCGCTGGATCGATGAACGCGTTCAGGCGGGTTGGCGCGCTGGGCCAAAGGATCCGGACAAGAAGCTCACCGAGTACCTCATCCCGTTCGACGAGCTTCCCGACCACATCGCCGAATATGACCGGATGTTCGTGCGATCGATTCCGCAGATCTTGGCCAACGCCGGCTTCCAAGTCCTACGCCTGGAGAAGACCGAGCCTGCCGAGCTCGCGTGATCCCGCGCCAACCTCGGTAAACGTCCTGCTTCATGCAGCGTTGACCGCCGCATCCTTCTCCGCAGTTAGGCGCCGTTCCACACCCCGCTTCGATGCCGTGAGCGCGGCCGCCAGCGTCGCGGCCGCCAGGAGTGGACTAGCCCGCTCCACTGCGCGACCCGTACCGCGCCTTTTCAGTTTGGTGCTGCATCAAAGTGATTAATCCCGCCGCTCGGAGTGACAAACTGAGCTGGTTGCCACAGCGCGACCGCTGCTGCTGGATCGACACGATTTCCGGGGGCGAGACATGGCGGAGTTGGCACAGCCCATTGAATCTCTGAGCCCCACGCCTGCCGCGCCCATCGCCTACGACGCATTCCTGTCCTACGCCCATCGCGACAAGCAAGTCACCACCGCGATTCAGAAGGGGCTGCACCGCATCGGCTGCAGGTTCGGTCGTTTACGGGCTCTACGAGTGTTTCGCGACGACACCAACTTGGAGGCCGCACCCGACCTGTGGGCGAGAATCACTGCAGCCCTTGATTCTTCGCGCTTCATGATTGTCGTCCTGTCCCCGCAGGCGGCCGCGTCGAAGTGGGTCGACAAAGAACTCGCATACTGGCTCGAATATCGCGGCCACGACAAGCTGATGCTCGTGCTAGCCGAGGGCCATCTGAACTGGGATGCCGAGCATGGACGGTTCGACGACTCGTCGGACGCTGCTCCACCGGCGCTGAGGGTGCCCGGATTACTGAGAGCCGAGCCGTTGTACATCGATGTCAGCGGCGATTCACCGTGGGATCTGCGTTCGCTGAGCTTCCGCGACAAAGTAACCGCGCTCGCTGCCCCGATTCACGGGAAGCCCAAAGATCAGTTGGAAGGCGATGATCAGCGGGAGCGACGGCGGTTCCGCCGCCTGCGCGCCGCGGCGGTCGCGGGGCTGGTCATGCTCACGGTGACTTCGGTCGTCTTCGCCGTCGTCGCTGTCGCCCAGCGTCAACAAGCAGAACAACACCTGCACGAGGCAATCGCTGCCAAACTCAATGCTGAGGGATCAGCCATCCTTGCCGGCGTCGCTCCCGGCGGCGACGCGCGCGGCCTCCAGGAACTGTTGGCAGCCAACGCGATCGTGCCCAACCCCGTGTCGATTCTGAACGCGCAGATCAACCGATTCACCACGCAGAAGATCGTCGACATTTCATCGGTGCCGTTGGATCTGGCGTACAGCCCGGACGGAAGCCGCGTGGCCACCGCAGCGGTCGATGGGACGGTGCGCCAGTGGGACACGGTGACCGGTAAACCAATCGGTTCGCCGATCAAGGCGCACAACGGCCCGGCGACATCTGTGGCGTTCAGAAGCGAGCACACCATCGTTTCTGCGGGCGCTGACGGGGCGCTGCGGCTATGGAATGCCGACACCGGCGAGGCGCGCAACCAAAGCCCGTCGAATGCGGGTCAGCTTACGAGCGTCGCGGTCAGCCCCGACGGCTCCACGATCTTCACGGGCGGCCTCGACGGCAATCTGAGGTCCTGGGATGCGCGCACCGGCCAACTCCGCGGCACCAGGCAGGTGTTCGTACCCAAGAACCCTGGGGACGCTGCCCCGCCTGTGACCGACGTGGCATTCGACCGTAGCGGCAAGGTTCTGGCCGTGAGTTCAATGGGCGCAACGATTATCAGCGACGCCGTGACCGGTGCGCCCCGTACGCCGCTAATGCTGATGCCGCTCAACAACGGTTTACCGACGAGGGTATGGCAAAGCGCCATTAGCCCCGATGGGCATGCAATGGTGGAAGCCGGCGGCTTTCTGCAGTGGTCGAACGCAGACACCGGCTCTGCCATCCGCGCGATGCCCGCCGGCAATGTCCTCCTTAACTACTTCGGGGTCGCGTTCAGTCCCGACGGCCATCGCATCGTTACCGGCCGCAGCGACGGAGCTGTGCAAGTGTGGGACACCGACACCGGTGTGCAGGTTGGTCCGACCTTGACCGGACACACGAGCGAGGTGCACGGGGTGGCATTCAACCCCGACGGCCGACAAATCGCCACCGCCAGCGCAGATGGGACGCTTCGACTGTGGAACGCCACGGTCGGCTACCCGATGAAGGGCCCTGACCGCGCTGCGACGAACGTCATGTTCAGCCTCGACGGCCACCGCGTCGCGATTTCCGGCGACACCACTGTCCAGCGGTGGGACGTTGGTTCTGGCCAGCCGCTACCGCCGCTGGCACCTAGCGGCGGTCCCGGGGTGTACTTCCGCTACGTCGACGGCGGCCGGATCGTCACCGCGACACGCGGCGGCACACTGCAGGTGTGGGATGCCGACACCGCGCAGCCTCTCCAGCAGCCCGTACAGACCAAGGGCCAAGAAGTTGACGGACTTGGCATCCCGTTCGGGTTCAGTCGTGACGGGAACACGGCCGCCTCTGGTCAGACATCGACTGGCGCCGTGCAGCTCTGGGACGTCAGGACCGGTCGTGCCCTCGGCAAACCGATGACCGCTGACAAACAGATCTTCTCTGTAGATTTCAGCCCCGATGCGCGTCGAATCGTCGCGGGTTACGCCGATGGCGTGCGGCTGTGGAAGCTCGACACCGCTCAGGTCGATGGACCTGTCATGACCACCGCGAGCCCGTTCCCGATCGCCACCGTGGCATTCAGCCGGGACGGCAAGGTCATCGCCGCTGTTCACGAGAACGGCGTCATCGACCTTTGGGACGCCGACACGCGAAAGCCGTTGCCGCACAGTCCCTTGCTGGGTCACACCAGCGTTGTCTTCGGTGTGGCATTTGGCGTCGGCGATCAGCTCGCAACGGGTGGGATCGACGCCAGTCTGCGGTTGTGGGAGACCTCCACCGGGAAACCGGCGGCGGCTCCGCTCACCACCCCCGATGGCATAGCTGGAGTGGCATTGAGCCCCGATGGCCGCCTGGTCGCTGCGTCAAATGTGGACGGAACGGTGCGGCTCTGGCCTGCCGTCGCCGATCCCGCACAGCTGTGCGACAAGCTGACCAGCAACATGAGTCGCAAACAGTGGCGGGACTGGGTGTCGCCCGACATCGGCTATATCCCCGCCTGCCCCGGACTGCCCATCGCTCCTGACTGACCTCGAGAGCGCTTGTCATCGGATGTACCGGGCTCATCGTCGCTGCTTGGAGGGCGGCGCTACCGCCTATCCGCCCGTCGCGTCCCCGTCGGTTCTGACCGCGGTTTGCTTGGCTTCTCCGTTGGTGCGGCGGCGGCCACGTTGAATGGACTGAACCAGTTTGTCGATTTCGGCCTCGAGGTCGTCACCGCAGAGCTGGACGGCGTGAAGCGTGGCCAGCGCGGCGATCGACTCCGGCAGCTCGGCTGCCGATGGGCTCGCCGCTTCATCCACCAGGGTGGGCACGACCACAGCCTCGCTGCGTTGGAGTCCAGCTTCTACCTCCCGACGCACCCAGTCGTTCGGATCGTCGATGCGCCGGCGGCCGTCCACCTGTTCGAGCCAATTGGGTCCGATCAGCACCAGCATGGCGCTGCATCCGCGAATCGCCTCGGCGATGCGGGCCGGAAAGGTTTCACCGTATTCGATAGACGACTTGTCCATGAAGACGCTGGACGCACCGAAACGGTTGACTAATTCGCGTTTGATGTCGCGGGCGTGCCATGCGCTCTGGCTGCGCCGGTAGCTGAGGAAGAACGCCGGCGGCGTTTGCGGGGGCAGCAGGTCACCCAGTGCCCGTTCCAGAGCCTGGCGTTGACGCCGTTCCATGAATGAGTCGACCGCGATGACGCCGGCTGTTGCCGTCGCCAACCCCATCAGCGGGTAGGCGACGGACACGATCAGCCCGGCGTTGAAGGCAAGCTGTGCGCCGACCAGGAAGAGTAGAACGGTGCCCAGCGCGGCACCGAAACTGTAGAGCGCGCCGTTGCGGGCACCGATGAGCGCCGGGATGGCGATCACGAGCAGGACCAGCGCGATGTCTACCGGCGGGGCTGCCGATTTGAGAGGCACGCCGGCGAGCAGCGTCCACAGCGCGTTGGCCTGAACCTCGACGCCGGCCATCGGCGCCGAGGAGATCGGGGTAACGAAGACGTCGTTAACCGGATCCGTGGTGCCGATGAGGACAGCTTTGCCGGCAAAGGCGCTCGCCGGAACGGTGCCGGCCATCACATCGACGAACGAGTAGTGCGGGAGAGTGCCGGGACCGCCCCGATAGTCGATCCATTTGTGCGTGAAGGGCTGCACCGAATGGCCGCTGAGCAGCTCCGCGGCGCGAACGGGCAGCGTGGGCAGCTGTACCGGCGCAAACATCATCTTGCGCAACACGCCGTCTGGGTCGGTGTCGACGGCGGCGCTCGCCGGTATGGCACCCCGGGCATCGGCTACACCGGCGGGCACGGGGATGGGCCCCTGATCGCCCTCATGGGTGGCCAGAATGACAGGTCCATCGCGTGCGATCGCATCAAGCAGCATCTGGTCGTCGGGCGGGTGAGAGCGACCGATGAACTGGGTGTCAATGGCGATGAGTCGCGGGGCCGCAGGGTGGATTCGGTCCAGAACTTGGGCGTAGGCGGCACGTGCGATCGGTGGCTGCACGTTCAGCGCGGTCAGCGTTTTCTGGTCGATGGCGATAATTGCGATCCCGTCGCCGGGAGACTGTGGCCCGCGTATCGAGAAGCGGGTGTCAACACTGGCCCGTTCGAGGTCTGCCAGGGCGCTCAGCCAATAGAGCACGATCATCACTGCGGCGACGACGCCCGCGACCGCCGCAACTAGGGCCTCGCGCTGCGTGAATCGACGGAGCCGCCGTCGGCTGGCGGTCGTCACGCTGGCCTGACGTTCGACGGCCGGTAGGCATCATCGCTGAGGCGGCCCGACTCCCGGGGCCAGTACCCATCGGGCGACCCGCTGGGCTGCGCGCGCCTCGTAATCACCTGTGGCAGCTTGAAGCACGTACTCGTCAGACTTGCATCAGCAAGGAGAGTCAGCCTGGACGACCGCAGCTTCATCTCATCCCGGCGCCGCGACCGTGAGCATGTCCTCGCCGTTGATGGCGGCTGGACCGTACGCCTGTTGGCTCAGTCCGGCCGATGCCCGGGCGTCAGCTGTCACGTAACAGGCTGTCGGGCCATTGGCGCGGAGGTAGGCGATCGCCGAGGGCGGCAGGGGGACACCGATAGTCCGCGTCGCACCAGCGGCTACGACCAAATCCGAGCGCCCACTGAACGCCCCCGGGCTTGAGACTATGACGACTCCCGTGCACTGCGATGACAGATGACACGCCAAGGTCACTGGTACATACCCATCCGGGTCGGCGGTGACAGTGCCGGTGGGAACAACGGTCACGGCGTACTGACTAGGTGCCGGCCCAGCGCCGCCGTAGCCGCCCGCGTTCTGGCAAAACGTTCCACATCCGAGCCGGTCCCCACCCGGGTCGGCCGTCGCGCTCGGCGGCCCGGTACCCAGACACGCCAATGCTGCACAAGCGAGAGGGAAAACGAACCGGCTCACAACTCTGCGCCCTGCAGAACACCGTCCATCTCGCAGTATCGTGCCGCTTCGCCACCCTTGATCATTCGTCTGGATCGGTTTCCGCGAAGCACATCCCATCTCCGCGATATGGGCTCCCCCGATGTTTCGCATAGCAACTACTTTCCGATACGAAAATATTTTGTAAAGCGACCATAGATCGTGAGCGGTGGGAAAACCTGGTGTTCGACTACTCGATATCAGTAAACAGAGGTCTCACAGGTTCGCGGGCGTGGTCATCGCCTGCAGCGTGGCGGCCGGCAGCCTCAACTGGCGAAGTGTTGGCCGCGGCCAACGCAGATCCAAAGAGGAAGTGACACTTTGTATTTCGCAGAGGACACAGCGCACCTCGACGCGGGCTAGTCAGTCCCGCCAGGCAATTTCGAAGTGCGCCAGACGTTTCGCGGAGTGTGCTCCGGAAGGGCGGCTATCCGCCGCAGTCGGCGCTATTGAGCTTGTTGCCGTTGACTACCTTGCAGAACGGGAACCCGGTGTCCCCGTTCGCAACGCTTAGGAGAATGCCCTGGCCACCGTCGACGAGCGTGATCGTCACATAGCTGCCACGCTCGGCGTTGCCGCCGCTGGTGATGCTGCCGTACGCGGTGTGATCGGGCTGAGGTGGCGGGGGCTGGACACCGCTGATTTGGAAGTTCACCGATCCGCCGTTGTAGGTTTCGCTGCCCGATCCGTCGGCGTTGACGATCAAGCTCTCCCCGTGGGCTACCCATTGGCCCACGAACGGGCCGAGTCCTGGCACATCTGCCTGTGCCAGTGGGGCACAGGCGACGCCTATCGCTATCGCGGTGGGGAGCAGAGGCATCATGTTCATTGCGCACCTTTCTCGACCTTGAATCGACGCCATGGCACTAAATTCGCCGGGCTATTCCCACGGTGCGGTTCAGCAACACGATAGGTGCGGCGGTCAGGCCGCGCCGTCGAATCGCCAATACCGGGCTGCGGTGGATTCGGATGCCGCTGCGGCGTGGTGAACGCCGCGTATAGCGAGCCTGTGGCCGGAAAGCGGGTCACCGACCGGGCTGCGGTGGTCGGGACTGAACACCACCCCGAAAACTGCGGCCATGTGTCCGTACAGCGGGCGGCCCACGGCCTGGCCGCTGTCTAATGGCGACATGCCTAGCAAGCTCTAAGCTTGAGCCCGTGAATGGCGGTGCACACGCGCAAGACCCGGCGAGGGCGCTCGGCCCGCTGCGCGGGCACGCCGGCGAATCCGGTCACGCGAGCTTCACGATCAAAGACGTGGGGGCTGCCTGCGGGTTGCCCGGCCCCGTCATTGCGCAGCTCGTCCCGCGGACCTGGGTGGACGGCGTGGGCTGGATGTACACCGGCGAGCAGATGGCGGCGTCGATCGTGTTGGGCGAGAATCTGCGGCGCTTCCTGGCCTGGACCAAGGCGGGCGTGTGCGTGCGGTGTGAGATCTGCGGCGCCGAACCTGCCGACGCTGTCGACGCTGCAGGCTGGGTGCTGCGCGATGATGCTGAGCCGCAGGGGTTTTGCCGGGAACACCGCCCCCAGGAGCCCAGCTAGCGGCAATCGCTGAATTAGCGTCGGTCACGTAGTCGAGAAGCCATTACGGTTGAGTCATGGCTGCGAATGACGCTCTGGCCGAACGGTATCGGGCGCCGGTCACCGCGTTCGCCGGCTGGACCCGCGATGACGCGGGGCGCCGCGTGCCGCTGGAGTCGGCGCCGCATGTCGGCGGCTACGCGCCGCCTGGCACCGGGAAGACCCGCAAGTGGTTGTCGCAGGCGGCCGTGTTGTGGCCGGGTCCGGCGCTGGTGTCCTCGAGCAAGGACGACCTGATGCAGATGGTGGCCTCGCGGCGGCCGGGGCAGGCTGCCCTGCTGGATCTGCGGCCGATCAGCGCACCCTACTATCCGAAAGACTTTGTCGCGCATCGCTTTGACCCGACTGCGTTGATCACGACACTCGACGATGCCAGTGCCGCCGCTCAGAGCCTGCTGTCCACCTCGGCGGTCGCGTTGTCGGGCACGGCATTTCGCACCGGCAGCGACACGGGGCCATGGGACCAGCTGGCGCTGGCACCGTTGACATGTCTGCTGTATGCGGCCAGCCCGCAGGCGACCGGGCTGGGCATGGAGTGGACTTTGGAGGCGTCGGAAAATGTCGACAGTCCTGCCGGGGCCGGCGGGTATCAAATCAGCACAGCACCCGGATGGGCGCAGGCCGCCGCGTGGAGCCAAGACCATCTGTTACAGGCGCGGGTGCGCTCGGTGCTGGACATGGAACCCAAGCAACGGGACTCGGTGAAAATGACCGTGACCAAGGTGCTCACCGCCTGGCTGCTGACTGCACGCCGTGACAGACCCCTCCCTCCACTGGACTTGTCGTTCTTCGACGACCCAGCAGCCACGCTGTATCTGTTGACGCCGGCCGACGGCACGGTCGCTGCACAGGCAATCGTGTTGATGGATGCAGTGATCAACCGGCAGCGCACCAAGGTCGCGCAGTGGGAGGAGTTCACCCGCATCGGACTGTTTCTCGATGAGATCACCAACACGCCGATCCCGCGACTGCCCCAGTATCTGGCCGAGTCCCGCGGCCTTGGCTGCTCGATCTGCTTTGCCGCGCAAGCCGGTTCGCAACTCGACGCCGTCTACGGACCGCTGCAGGGCAAGGCCATCCGCGACATCACGCCGGCCTCGCTGGTGATGTACGGGTCGCATGAACGCGACGTGATGGAGTCCGCGGCGCTGTGGGCCGGTAAGACCACCCGCAGCCACCAGTCCTATGCCGCCAACGGCGACGACAAAACCACCGGCCGCCAGTTCGGCAACGCGCTGGAGACCGCAGAACTGTTGCCCCGCAACACTTCAGAGGCCCGGCTGATTCCCCGTGGACAGCCAGGACAGATGGTCGAGCTGATCGACTTCGATGAATTCGTGGTGTATCTCGACGAGGTGCGGGAGGCCTGGCGGCGGCAGCGGGCGGCGTGCCCCCACGATTGACGACCGTCCTGGATCGTGGCCTGGTTCGTTCAGACATAAGCGATTCAGCAGATTTGGCGTTGGAGCGGTTAGCGCCTGAAACCTCCCGCCCGTGGTGCTTGTTAGGAGGCGCCGTCCACGCAGCGGGGTGCGGCAACGAGGTGCGCGTCCATCATCGAGCCCTAAGCTTCGGCCGCGCCAGCATTCTCGGTCCGCTCCGGCAATCACCGGCCGAGTCTGCGGTGTTCGACATCGCGGGAAGCCGCAGCAGCCATATATTCATCGCATGAGCGATACGGTCACGTTGCCGAATACTCTTCCCCTGTCGGAACAATCACATACCCTGCTCAACGTCGTCGATCGTCAGTCGGTCAGGCGACGCGAGCGCGATCGGCTCCTCGCGGCGTTGGAGATCGTGGCGAGCGAACAATGGTCTCGCGTCCAACTCGCCCTGGAATCCTACGAGTTGGAGTCACTGCGATGGGCCAGCAGCCACGCAAGCCCGTACGACCTCGGCCATGTACTGGAAATCGCCGAAACAGTTGCGCTGCTGTATGGCGGCGACCACATAGGAGTACCGGATATTGCGGTCGCCTTGGTCGCGTCGTCGCGATCTGCCCGGAAGGACGAGATCGTCGACTTGGTCAGCTCGGAATTTGGCCTCGGTGTCCTCCAGAACCGTGAGCAAATCATGAATCAGCACCTACTCCGCTTGGAGCAAGCGGAACGTCAAGGCCCGGTAACCCATCATGAGATAGACCGCGGATTCGAACGATTCGGATTACTAGCGGACAAGATCGCGGTGCGGACCGACGTGGTCGGTCGTGTGGCGCTCGCAGCACTGCTTAGTTATATGGCGTGGCGTTTCGGTCCCTGGTACGCGTGGGTGTTTGCCTTTCTGGCGCCGATGGCCACCACCGACACGCGGCGGCAATGGCAATTCACCGGTGTCGACACAATACCTCGGCTAGCCATTCCGAGCCCTTGGCCAATTCTCCCAGTGCTTTCAGTCCTCGCGACCCTCCTTGACCTCTGGCCCCAGGCCCAATTGATGGCCACCGCATTCTTCCTCCTGGGTTTCGTCGACTATTTCGGCGAAGACCTGCAGGCCAAGGCCATAAGGGCTTTCGGGCCCGCGATTTCGCGGCACGGACCGGACAAAGCCGTCATCGCTCGATCGGCACAGTATTACGACCGCTATGGTGTGCGCTTCCGATGGGTCGACTTTATCGTCCCCTTGTATGTCCTCGTGCCCTTGGGCACGGTGGTAATACCGCTCACGCCCGCGTGGCCAGTCATCGTCTTCGCGGTGATGTTCGCTGCTCGCCGGCTCACGATGCTGACAACCCTCACCATGATTGTGGCGTTCCTGATCTTTGGATGGCGCGTCGACCTCGCCATAGCGGTGCTGGCCCCCGCTGGGCTCGCGCTTGCCCTGACAGCCCTGCACCACCGTGTGCCGTCCAAGCCCGTACCAGTCCCTTGGGACTCCTTCTTGCGTTATACGCCCCGAACCCTGCTGCTCGCGATTCGTGCACGTCGGCTTGTCGGCCGAGAACGTCCTCAAGCAGCATTCGATTTGTTGGCCACCATGCCTCACCGGCGCCGAGACCCACTCGACTTTCTACGGGCATGGTGCCTGATCGAGATCGCCAGACCCGGTGAAGCGCGGCGGTTGGCACACAATTTTCAAGGGCGTCGCGAGTTCCAAGCATTCATCCAGTGCGCCGCGGCGATGCAGTTGGGACGAGTGCATGAAGCCGAACAACGACTGGCTGCCTATCGAGCAAACAACGGTTATCGATCCGCGCGTCTGCAGCCGGAGTGGCTGTTGCTAGGAATCAAAGACGAAATCCGAAGGGGCGCAACGATGGCGCTGCCAGGTGCGATCAGCCGGGCTGTACCTGAACGCATCGGTCCTGACCACTTGTTTCGCACGCTTCGGCTCTTTCGCTTGGCTGCACAATCCTGCGAAGCACTAAATCCCCCGTTAGCAGATCACTATGCCAGCTATGTGTTCCTGCTGACCAGAACCTACCGACTCGGGGGTAAGTCGCTGATGCTCAGCGGCCAGAGCGGTGACTTCGACTTGGCGGATCACCGCAGGCCGCTCGACCTGGAAGGCATGCGATGCATGGTGGAGATGTTCAAACACGAACTCGTCAACCCAATGTTTCGCGCTGGTGTTTCCCTCACTGAGTGCGTGAACAGGGCGACTACTACATGCGGATATCTCTTTTCGTTCGGTCAGCCTGTCGAGGGCGCGATGGCGTTCGACAGCGTCGCTGATCGGCTCGCCGGCCTACCAGAATTTCGGAGCACCGCGTTGGACTGTCGGGTGAATGCGCTGACCGCGTTGAACCAGGCGCGCCATGAATTGTTTGATCGCGAGGACCGGGAGTTCTGGTGGGCCACATTTTCGAATGTGTTGACCAAGGCCATGCGAGACGCGGCGGATGGCATGGACTGGCAGACGCTCGCAGAGCTCATCGAATCAGCCCGACTGCAACAAGATCCCGTGGTTACAGACACCAATGGCCGCGGCGAAGCCGCGCCGTATGTGAGGGTTAACGGGAGTTCCCGACTAGAGTGCAGCCTTTGGCAACGCTGGGCGGCACGACCGCAGACATACGAACTAGAAGATGCCGCTTCCCGCGTGCTGGGGCCAGGCACTTGGTGGTGGAGCACGTGGGATGCTGGAAATCACATGTACTGGGCCCTGGTGCGCCCAGGGAAGCCAGTTGTCGGTGGCGTCCGCTCCTCTTCCGGCGAAGAAGAACTTCTCGAAGAACTTCACCGCGCACTGCCTCTGCGCAGCAGCGACGAGACCGATGAAGCATACGTGGACCGGATGCTTGACAGTCCTCTTCTGTTTGGACCTCGGCTGCGGGAACGACAGCTTGCGCGCCGACTGGCTGACCTTCTGCCCGTCGAACTACGTGATGCGTTGACGAGTCCCAATGACGACGTGTCGTTGGCGATCGCGCCCGCTCCCAAATATGGCGTGATCCCTTGGGCGAGCGTCATCGTGGACCATCCAGGTGGTGAAACCAGATTGTGTGAGCGTGCACGAATTGCCGTCGCTCCGCCGGTCGCATTGCTGAGCAAGGTCACCACTCGCGGCATCAGATCCGATGTACCCCTACCTGTCGCATGTGCAGTGGTGAACCCGACCGGCGATCTCGATAATGCGGAGAAGATCTTGATCGTCCTTCCGTCGACCGCCCGTGTGCTGACGGCACGTGACAGACCAGACGCAGCGCTGCTGCTCGACGCGCTGCGGAGTGTCGATACCGAGTCGACCTTCGTCTATGTTGGCCACGTCGGCACGGTCGATGGTCATAGCGGCGCAGGCTTCTTGGTGGGTCATGTCAGCTCGGCCGCGGATGTCGACGGGTACCTCAGGGCCGAACAGATTCTTGCCGAGGGCGCGGTACTTCCCACGCAAGCACTCCTATTCGGTTGCGGATCGGCCGACCTGCAAAACGTGGTGAACGGGGAATGGACAACGTTGGGCCCCAGCATGTTATGGGCCGGCAGCACGAGAAGCGTTATGACTGTATTCCCGATCGTGGACACGTCCGAACTCGAGATATCGCTGATACGGGCGATCGAATCGGAACCATTGGATTGCGCGCTCCGCCGTGTGCAATTAACAGAATTAGGCCATTGGCGCAACGGCCGTCGCCGCGGTGCGCCGGCTCGTTGGGCCGGGCATACACTGATGGGTGTGTTCGCCGGGGATGGCCAACTGATCGCCCACAAGCCGAGATCGGCCTATGTAGCAACAGGTTTCGTAGAGTTCATCGACAATGCGGCAACGGTTGCCGCAAAACGCGGCAGCCGAACCGTCGCGATGTGGGACCTGTGGGTGCAGGCGATGCGATACGGATGGTACGACGAAGCTAAAAAATGGCGTCGCCTTATACTCATGGCCACCACCATCACCGTCGGCCTGGTAACGCTTGCTTCAGCGCGTGGGATGCCGCGATCCGGAATACCGACCCAGTCGGTTGGTATCGACACAGACGTCGAGCAATTGATCGCCACAGTGCAGAACATCGTTACACAAAATCACGACCGCGTTATCGAGCCCGAACATATCCTGGTCGCATTGCTGGGGACTTCTAGCTGCACTGCGCGATTAGCGCGGGCACTTACCGGTTGGGACACTCGGCAGATGGAGGTGGTTTCGACGATTCTGCGTGACCAATGGCAGGGCTGGAACGACACTGGCCAAGCTCAAGTGACAGCCCTCAGCACGCAGGCCGTCGCGTCGATCTATGCGAAGTTCGGTATCGCCGAGCCCCCGACGAAGTCTGACTGCTGGTACTTCACTGATCGCTCAGTGTGACCCCGATCGCTCGAGGCCGGCCTGCATTCGGCGTCGAGATCTGGAACTTCAGTTGGTCATCTCGATCCAGCCGGCCTCGTGCCTCAGCGACATAACCGCTTTCGAATTGCACCCGGAGATGTAAGTGCCCATGTGCTCCAGCGGAATTGATTCGTACGACCCAGAGACCTGACCTCAATGAAATCGACACATGGAAGGCGGGGTCGAGTGACTCGGCCTCATAGAGGTCAGTTTGCGGTGACGGGATAGAGCGAAAATCGAGTTGCCCTGCTTCAAGCGCTATCCACTCCGTGTCGAAGTCATCGAGCTTCTGCAGCTTCAACACATCGTCTACGCGGTGAGCGAACCGGTCGCGTGCGCTCTTCAGCGATGCAGCACGACTTCTAGATGACTGAGCGAGCGCAAGGAACGCCAGCTCCATCGGAATGGACTTCAGACGTTTCTCCACAGCATCTGCCGCCTCGCTGTTGCTTTCCTCGTCAATCCAAGTACTGCCCGTCAACCCCCATGAGTTGTCTAGTGCTTCATCCTGCCCATTCCCAACGGTATTGGGGAAGTCGAAGATGCTGGATGCCACGCGCTCCAGGATCGATTCGAGCTGCAAGAGGCGCCGCTGCCACTCCATGTCCGGAGCGCAGATTACCAACCGAATCGACTCATATGTCGACGGCGTAAGGTCGTCGCGCAGCGCGGCAAGAGCGTTCTGGAATTCGCCGGCGTCGGACACCGCATCCTGCAGTCGCAATTCGCGAACGTCACTTATCAGAATACCCATCCATCCGCTGGCGGTGAATTCGCCATTGCCAGAGAGCATCTCGAGTTCTCGGGCGAGATCGTAATATCCGAAACGCCCCCCGACCGCATACCAGCGCAGTTCGTCGGCGAGCTTCAATAACGCGATGGCCGCTCGCGATGATTCGATGGTTGGCAGCGGCTGTGTGGCGGTCGGTGCCGACTGTCTCAACTGTCCAAGACTGCTAGAGACCCACGCTGCCGCAAGTTCGAGGGCCTCTCCGGCGTAATCGGACAGTTCAGCGAGGACCGGCGCAATCTCGGTGACCTTAAGCACTTCGGTGTGGTACCCGGGTATATCCATCATTTTACCGTCCTGGCGCTTTCGCGTTGCTGAACGAAGTCCCAAGGGCGCTCGAATGCCCCGGCCACAGGCTTACAGACCGACATATGATTGGTGTTTTCGATGGTCTCATAGGGCGGATCCGTATCATATCGCTCGATAACCACGATTTCCTCGCGCTCAGCGAAGGCAATATGGGCCCTCAAGGCTTCAAAGCCGTCCAGCGGGGCCAGTGCTTCCGTCCGTTTTCTGGTTTCGTCGAGGATCCGGGACCCTGGCTGCAGTTCATTAAAACTGATCGAAGAGTGGAGGATGATTTCTGCGTAGTGCCAAAGGCCGCCGGCGGCCTTTACGGCGCCGAGCTTTCCAGAGGGTAAGAACCCAAACAGGGCCGGACTGAACAGTTTCGCTGGTCTGCTCATCAACACCGGAACGGTATCCGCGGCTTGCCCCGAGCTGTCCCATTCCTGTGCTGCGTCCAGCTGTGCGCGGCGTACCACCACACCGCCTTGCGAATGACCGACGAGGATTAGCTCCTCATAGTCGCTATCGACGTCTTCTCGAACGTTCTTCCCGTTGACCACCAGAGCGCGCCTGTATGGCGTTGGATAGAAATATGGGATTTGGGAACGCAAGCGATTAGCGGTGTTACCGATGCCTTCCCGTACCGAGTTGTATCCGAAGAACAAGAGGTCTGATTCCTGCCACCAACCCTTGTATCTACTGCCATCCGGAAAATTAAGCCAGGTTTTGACCGGTTTGCCGTTGAACCCGTGAACGAAGACGACCAGACGGCGAACTGACGGATTACGCGATACATATAGGGTCCAGCCCGCGGGTCCGTCTCGAAACGGCGAGTGCCCCTGCGTGATGGGCGTCTTAGTCAACTGCTGCTCCCCCCGACGAACCGGCTCCGTAGTTTCGAAACACATACCCGGCCACACAGCGTCGCGACCACGACCTCACCCTAAAACCGCCGCATGATTGACGGCAGCAAATCCATCAGCGCGGCCCCAACGATGGTGCAGCCCGGTTCGCGTACATAACGTGTCTGGTAGGCGCATGCCGAAGAGGCTGTTTGGAAGCGATCGTGTCGAGAAGCGCAATGACGACAGAAACTCCGTCGCCGAACGTCTAAGCATGAACGCGTCACGCTTGATGCGCTTCTGACATGGCGAGCGAGATCGCTCGGGTGAGCACGGACTCGTAAGTCCGATAGGAAGAAGGCCACTTCGGCGCATTCTCCGAGGACGTCCTCGATACTGCGTCCGGGCCTGCAATCGTCCTTCGTCGAGCGCGATCACCCTGTTCACCGTTGCTCATGCCGCCTGTCTGCTGAACCCAAACGTGCTGCGTCGGCCTAGTACGTACGGTCGATCAGCTTGGATTGGACGCGACTATGCCGATGCACCGCTATGGGTGATGACGCTAGCGACGACGTGCGGGGAGCGCGTCATCAGGCCGGGAATGGTATCACTTTGATATCATTCTCCTATGGGCATGACGCTGCGCACCAGTGATGAGCAGACAGAAGCGCTACGCCGCCAAGCTGCCGCCGAGGGTCGGTCGATGCAGGCCGTCGCCCTGTCGGCCATCGACGAGTACATTTCCCGGCGCACACACAAGGCCAAGGTCGCCGACGTACTTCAGCGTGTGGTGCGCGAGGAGGCTGGAGTTCTCGAGCGTCTCAAGGACGCGTGACCGTTTATCTCGAGCTCGACGACCTCTTGCTCGTCGCACTGTCGGCCATCGGTGAGGGTCTCGAGGTCAGGGATTACGGCTTGCTTGAGTCCGCTCTGGCGCGGCCGCGCGCGACGGTGTTGGGTCAGGACGCCTACTCCGATGTGCATCTGAAGGCCGCCGCGCTGCTGCACTCCCTCGCGCGCAACCACGCCTTGGTCGACGGCAACAAACGGCTGGCCTGGACGGCATGCCGGACATTCCTGGCTCTCAACGATCAGTGGATCAGCGCACCGGAAGATGACCGCTTTGACCTCGTGATCGCCGTGGCCGACGGCTCGCTACGTGAGCTTGACGAAATCGCCGAGCAGTTGCGCAATTGGAGCCACCAGGAACTCTGAATCCCGCATTGGCGACGGTAGTTGCGGCGCAAAAATAGCGCCCTGGCGCATGTTTGACGGCCCTTAGGCTCGATGCATGCAGCTGGCCCCTGACCGGTTCGACGAGGTGCGCCGCGAATGGATCGCCTATCACCAGGGCTGGTCGACCATTCAGCGGCGTCGCGCCGAGCAGTTGGGTCGCGTCGTCCGCAAGCGCCAGCGGATCCGCACCTCAGCGGTACCCGACCCGCACGACGACACCCTGATCGCTCCGCTGTGGCTGCGCGCGTCGAAATCTCCTGGCGCACAGCTGGAACTCTGCGCCGTCCTGCTTTCCGCGGTTGTCGCTCCGATCGGTTGGCCAGCCGGCTTCGTGGTCTACCAGGCGATCGTGCGGTTGATTCCCCAGACGCTGCGCGCCTTTCCGATTGCCGCGATGCTGTGGGTCGGTGCTGCGCTGGGCCTGGTCGGGCTGCTGCTCTACGCGTTGTGCTACGACCCCGCAGGCACATTGGGCCAGATCGCCGTGTTGCCGTGGCTGTGCCTGCAGGTGGCTACCGTGCCGGTGGTCGCAGGCATCTATGGGATCGCCAACGGCTGGTTGGCCGTTGCCGGCTCCGAACAGTGGTGGCCCCTGACTCCGGCCAAGCGCGCACTGACAGCTGCGGACGCCGCCGCCGTTCTCGGGGGTTACGACCTCACCGGCCCCGGCGTCATCGCCGCCTCGCCGCTCAACAAGCCGGGGGAGAGGACGCTGCCATGACGCATACGTCTTGTGTATCAATGCGATTCGGTGCGGTCGCGGTGTCAGACCGCAGGGTTAGGTTGCGGGCATGAGGATCGTCTTCGCGTTTCTGGTCATGGGCACGATCGCTTTCGCTGTAGCGCTGATCGCCGTGGCCGAAGCGCTCGTGGCGGCGCTGCCCTACCTCGCCGTCGCGTTGGTCGCGGTGCTGGTGCTGCGACTACTCGAGCGGAACCGCCGCACACCGCCGACACCGGTGCGTCCCGAGGCGCTGGCGCCACCGCCCGGATGGATCCTGGTGCCGGTGCAGATGGTGCCGATCGAGGCCCCGCGGCCGCCAGTCATCGACATCGACGTCCTCGACGAGAACGGCACCCGCCGTGAGTGAGCACACGCTCGCCACGCCCGAGGCCCAGGAGTGGGTGAATCAACTGTTCACCGAAACGCCGCTTCCGGTGCACGCGAGACCCGTTGGCCATGCCGGTGACGACGAACTGCCGGACGGCAACGACGAGTCACCGCCCAGCGAGCCGCCCGTCGAACTCGACGTCGAACCCGCCGCCGCGCCCGTGGACGCCGACGCCGGCGCCAAACGCGTCGGGCTGTGGCTGTGCGCGGGAGTTGTCGTGGTGGCGGTGGTGATGATCGTCGCATTCGCCGTGTTCGGCGGCGGCCCCGACCCTGAGCCCAGCCCGCAACACCGGGGAATCGCTGTGCCGCCGGGGTTTTCGGCTGACCCCACAACCAGCGCACAATCGGCGCCACTGGCGGAGGCCGCAGTGCCGTTCACCGCGGCCACAGCCGGCTGCGGGCCCGGTTCGACCTCGCCGCAAGCGCTCACCGACACCAGCACCGACTCGGCGTGGGTGTGCGCCCGAGGCAGCCAGGAAAGCTTCCTGGACGGCCAGGTGCTGCATGTGCGCTTCACCTGCGAGCAGTCCCGGCCCGAGTCCGCGTGCAGCTACATGCTCACCTCCATATCGGTCACACCCGGCTGGGTCGCCAAAACCGTCGGCGGCAAGGACCAGTGGCTGGCGCACCGGGTGGTGACGCGGCTGCAGTTCAACTTCTTCAACGGCAACCAGCTGGCCACCGATCCGTTCTTCGTCGACACCAACAGCGTGCACGGCCCGGTGACCGCCACCCTGCCCACCCGGGTGCTGGCGTCGCATGTCGACGTGCTCGTCCTGCACACCGGCCGCCCCCCGGCCGCCCCGCTACCGATGGCAACCGACGGCGAGAGCGCGACCGAGACCCCTGTTACGACCGAAACCTCCAGTGACGCCGCGGCGTTCACCGATCCGGTGGATGCGACGTTCGCGATGAGCCAACTGCAGTTCCTGGGTCATGCGCCCAACTGAACGGGCCATGTCGGCGACGTGGCGCCACCGTCTGGACACCGGCCGGCGCCGCGCCCGCACCGCCGGAGTGGTCGCTCTGGTGGTGTGCGCGGTGCTCGGCGCGTGCGCGGCGGCCAAGGTGTTTCTCAACGCCCCGCACCCCGACGACGCCGACGTGGCCGCGATCGCCACCAGGGTCGCCAACCAGCGTGCCGCCGCCGGCGAGTTCGCCGCGGATTTCGTGTGGGCGGTGCTGACGACGCCGAGCTCGAAAAGCGCTGCCCTGCAACGTTACGTCACCCTGCCTGACTCGGCGGCGCCCACGCAGGCGGCGCCCACCGGATCGCTGCCCGCGGCCGTCATCACCACACCCAAGGTGTGGTCGGTTGTCCCGGCCGGCTCGACCGGGGATGTCGGCGAATACGCCGTCACCATCGAGGTGCAGCAGCGGCCCTACGCCTCCGCGGAGGCGACACGCGCGTTTTACCGTGTGCCCGTGGCGATCTGGAACTATCAGCCGCGCGCCATGGACATGCCGACACCCATCAGCGACCCCGGCCCCGGTGCCGATGTGAAGATCGGTTACACCCATCCGCTGGATCCCGCTAGCCCGGTCTATGCGGTGGTCAGCGGGTTCCTCACCACCTACCTGACCGCCACCAGCGGGCTGGACCGCTACGTGATGGCCGACTCCTGGATCAAACCGGTCGGCGGCTACCACAGCGCGGTGCTCACCACCGCCGCAACCGCGGTCGCGATCCCCGACAACGCCCCCGCGGGGACCCGAATCCATGTGCGCGCCATCGTGTCTGCGCAAACGTCGCAGTTCGCGGTGTTGAACTTCAGCTTCCCGCTGACCGTCGAAAATAGCGGCGGGACCTGGATGATCGCCGACATAGACTTGATCCCACAGACCAGCGACGAGATCGCCGCCACACCGGTGGGCGCTCCGCACAGCTGAAAGGTGTTACTGGATGGGATATTTGGCTGACGGGTTGTTCACCTCGGGCACGTCGATCGCGTACATGATCGAAGGCCTGCTCGCCGCGGTCGCGCTGGTGGCCGGCACCATGACCACCCTGAGCAAGACGTCGAAAGAAGGTGCCGGCGCCGGGATGACCCACCAGTTCCTCGTCATCGGGCTGTCGGTCACCATCTTCCTTTCCGCGGGCATCGCCGCGCTGATCACCCACGAGTTCCAGAGCCACGGCGTGACCAACCACGTCAACGTTCCCAACCCCTGGGGACAGTGATGGTCGACGAGTCACCGGCCAAAGTCTGGTCCGACCAACGTGATCTGCCGATCTATCTTGGCGACGCCGGCGACGGGTTCCGGCTGCCGTTCAAGGAGCGCTGGCGCCTGCCAGACGCGTGCGCGGCGCTGATCGGCTTCATCGTCACCGGTGCCGCGGTCACGCTCAACCTCGACAGTGGGCGTGCGCTGCTGATCCTCGTCGTGGGTGTTGCCGTCACCGCTGCCGCGGTGTGGCTGCTGTCGAAGTTGCCCGCCTCGCGGCCGTCGATCCGCACCCGTGTGGCGTGGTTTCTCGCCGATCTTCGGCCCCGGGTGTTGTGCTCGCATCCGACGAATGACGCTGCCCGCCGATGAGTTCGGCCCGGTATGACTGCCCGCGCGCCGCGGTCGGCAACCTGCGGTTCACCGATACCGGTGTGTACGCCGACTACCTGTTATCGGGTCTGCCGTTCATCTTCATGGCCAAAGACGCCCAAGACCGGGTCGCCGATGTGCATGCCGAGCTGCTGCGGGCCCTGCCGTCGGGCGCCATGCTCAGCGGGCTGACCACCGACGTGTCCACCCGCAACATCGCCCGGCGGATGCTGTTCGCCCACCCCGACCTGCACCCCGCGCGGGTCGCCGCCGGCGCAGCGCTTCCCGCGCATACCCGCGACTGGGTCGCGCACTGCCGGACGTGGGAATCAGCGCTGGGCCGCAGGGGATCACGCCGCCGCATCTACTGGCTGAGCCTGCCCCTGGACTACGGCCTGAGCGGGGCCACCGCGACCGGAACCTGGCAGCGGCGGCTGACCTCGGTCGTTGGGCGGGACAAGGACAGCGCCGAGTCGCTGCACCGGTACCGCGAGCTCGCGGCGGGCATGGTTGGCGCGCTGCCGCCGCCGCTGTTCGCCAAACCGGCCAGCGCCGAACAGATCTGGTGGCACTGGAACTACACCGCCAGTCGCCACGTCTGGCGCCAGCCGCTGCCGACCACACCCTATGACCCCGACGCGCGGCTGCCGGCCTCGGCGTTCACCCCGGTGTGGACGGACCCCTCCGGCGCGGGCGCCCAGGGCCGGCGCTGGCGTGCCGCGCGCAGCGACGCCGAGGTTTTCCTGCGCACCTACCGCGATCCCGACGACGGCATCCCCGACTCGTATCAAGCGTTTCTGGGCATCGAGTCGTTTCCCGACACCGGCGTGCGCTGGCCGCAGTCGACGCTGTTCAAGGTGCTCGATGACCTGAGCACACCGAGCGCCACCGTGGACTGGACGATCCACGTGACCTTCGACTCCGCCGACGTGGCGGTGGCGACCGCGCACAACGTGATCCTCAACATCAAAGACCAGGCCCGACAGATCGGCCGCCACGCCCACAGCGACGACGAGCTGGTCCGAAAGCTGGCGTCCGGCAAGCAACTTGCCTCCGCGCTCAAACGCGGCGCCGAGCGCGGGGTGAACGCCGCCGTGCTGGTGGCCGCGGCGGCGCCAGATCCGCAGACCGTCGACACCGCGATCAGCGAGGTGATCCGGCGCTACCGCAGGCAGGGTTTGGATCTGCGGCGGCGCCGCGGCAGCCAGCAGACGTGGTGGCGCGCATTCAACCCCGGCACGGAAAGCTCTGCGGCGCTGCATGAGATCCGCAGTCCGACGACCACAGCGGCGTTCGGGAAGTTCGTTCCGCTGCTGGCCACCGGGCTGGGCAACAACACCGGTGTGCCGCTGGGCGAGACGATCACCAGCCCGGGCCTGCGCGAGGTCGTGCTGCTGGATCTGCTCAACGCGCCCGCCCGTGACAATCCGGGCAACCTGGTGATCGGCGGCTCGCCGGGACGCGGCAAGAGCCAGTGCGCGAAGAACTTGATCCTGTCGTGGCTGCGGATGGGTGCGGGGGTGCATCTCATCGACCCGACCGAGGCGCGCGAGCACGAACACGCGCTGAACATGTTCGACGACGAACGCAAGATCGTCATCGACGCCAGACGGCCGCGGTTCACCCTCGACGGGCTGCGCATCTTCCCGTTCGCGCAAGCCGCCGAACGCACGGTCGACCATCTGTTGCCGCAGATGGGCTTTTCCCCGGTCAGCCCGCAGGCCGCGCGGCTGAAGGGGCTGCTGGCCCCAGAGTCGCGGCACGCCAACGGAATCGGCACCACCAACGGACTGATCACCTTGCTGCGCGACCGCACACGCGCCGACCGCGTCGGCGTCGACGACGACCTGCTGGTGGCCCTGGAAGGGTTGCGCGCCGAACGGCTACTGGCGCCGATGTTCGACGACACCGCCCCGCCGCCGGATCTGTCACGGCAGCTGGTCATCTGGAACTTCGGCGGGCTGAAGCTGCCGACGGTCACCGAGGAATACCAGGCCCATCTGCACCACCAGAGCACCCCGAGCCAGCGCGCCGCCCAGGCGCTGTACGGGATGGCCGCCGAGTTGGCGCAGTCGATGTTCTTCTCCCGCGACACCGCACCCGATGTCTTCGTGGTGGAGGAGTGCGCGGCGTGGACGCATTCCCCGGGCGGGCAGCGCTGCGCCAACACCCTGATCCGCCAGGGCCGCAAGGCGTGGACACAGTTCGTCGGGATCAGCCAGGCGCCGCGCCACGACTTCGGTGTGCTGGAGGACCACTTCATCGAGCAACGAATCTGCTTGGGGTTCAAGGAATCCACGATCGCCGAGGACACTTTGCGCTGGTGTGGCCGCGATCTGGAGCGCCACCCCAAGCTGCTGGCCGACTACGTCACCAACACCAGCCCCGCCCAGGTCATGGCCTACGGCGACGACACCATCGATCACCGCCACGGCCGGGTGATTCCGGGCCGCGAAGGGGAGGCGTGGATGCTCGACGAGTTCGGCGGGTGGGGCAAAATCCGGCTGTTCTCTGCCCCGACACCGGAATTGGCGCAGCTCTACGACACCAACCCGTACCGCAGGCGGATGCGCACGGGGACCACACCGTGACGGTGCGCGCGGCGTACTGGCTGGCGCGGCACCCCCGCGTCCGATGCAACGTGTGGGTTTTCGTTGCACTGCAGGTGCTTTCGGCGATGGCGGTGTGCACGGCGCCGTCGGCCGGCGCGTCCACCAACGCCGTGGTGCTCAACTGGACGGGTCTGCACGATAGCTACGGGGTGCCCGTCGGCGACTACTACCTGTCGCTGGCCTCGGTGCGCGATCAGCTCATCGCCGGCGGGCCGCAGGGATCGGCGTGGGATCCTGCGACGTGGGGTGCGTGGATGGTGCACGGCTGGGACGTCCTGTTGACCAGCGTGGCCGCGGCCAGCATGCTGACCGCCGAGGCGGGCTTTTTCGTCGGGGTCATCACGTTGGCGCTGTGGGTGATGCGGGTGACGATCTCGACGTATTGGCTGACCGTGATCGGGGAGGTCGCCAGGGCGATCACCACCGCGGTCATCAATGTCACGACGCGGTGGGGGCTGATCGCGGTGGCGGTGCCGGTCGGGGTGTTCCTCGGGGTACTGGCCGTGCGGCGCGGTGAAGCGGGCCGGGGCGCGACGTTGATTCTGACCGCCCTGACCATGCCCGCGCTGGCGGTGACGGTGTTCTCCGATCCGGCCGGGATGATGTACGGGCCCGACGGGCTGCTGGCCTTCGGCCGGCGCATCGGGTTCTCCACCGCGCAGGCCGCCACCCACAACGGGCCGGTCAGCGGCGGCGGGTTCACCGGCCAGGTCGACACGCTGACGGCCAGCCTCATCACTCACGCGGTGCGGGAACCGTTGCAGGTCTTCAACTTCGGTCACGTCGTCGACCGCGTCGGCGGCTGCGGGGCGCACTGGTCGGCGGCGGTGCGCGCCGGAGCCTCCGACGGGCCGATCACCGCGATGGCCCGCTGCGGGGACGGCGCGGCGGTACGTTACGCACAGCACCTCGACGGCACCAACGTGTGGACCGGGCTGGTACTGGTGGCCGCCGCGCTGCTGTTCGGGTGGTTCATGGTGTCGGCGGGCGCCTCGGTGTTCATGGCGTCGCTGCGCGCGCTCTACACCACCGTCAAGCTGGTGCCCAGCCTGCTGGCCGGCGCGATCTCCGGCGCGCCGCAGCGCCACGCCCAGGCGGTGGTGTGGCAGTTCTTCAAGCACGGCCTCGAGGTGACGGTGTTCATCGTGTTCGTCAGCGTGATCGGGCTGGCGATCGAACGTCTCATCGCCGCGCCGCTGCCCGCCGAGCTCGGCGGCGCCAATCCGTTCGCCCACGTCGTGATGATGGGCGCGGCGTCGGTGGCGGCGCTGTATCTGCTGCGCCATATCCGGGCCGATCTGGCCGGGCGCCCGGCCGGGCCGGGCCTGCTGGTGCGCGGAGGCCAGCTCGTCGGCGGTCTGGCGATGAGTGCGGCGGTGGGCGGGGTGAGCTCAGCCGCCGTCGGTGGTGCCCGCGGTCTGCGCACCAAGCTGGGATCGGGCGGCAAGGCGCCGTGGGAGCTGGCCGATGAGATCGCGGACAAGACGCCGCAAGAGGTGCTGGGCGAACCGCTGGACGGTTTCGATCCGGTTGCCAGCGGCGCCGACACCGTGTCGACCGGGACCGGTGGCGACGACGGCGCTGCAGGCGCACCGGGTTGGGGCGCTGCGGGTTCGGGCGAAGGCGCGCCGGGTGTCGATCCGGTGGGAGGTGAGGGTCAGTCGGATGGGGGCACCGGTGCTCGTGAGGCGGCCCCGGCGTTTCCCGGCGAGGGGGGACTGGAGGGTGGAGTGCAGGGGTTCGGGGCTGCGGTCGGGCACAGCGAGGCGGTCGTGGTCGACCCCATCGCCGAGGGGGCGAGCACCGGTGTCGGCGAGGACATTCCACTGCCGCAGGAACCCCCCGCCGACGAGGAGCCGCCGCCACCACCGGGCGAGGCCGGCCCGGCGGCGACTACCGTCGATCCCATCACCGGCAGCAGCTAGCGAAAGGGCCGCGCAGACGTGAACTCGCCGACCGAACACCGCCGAGCGTTCGACGCGGCCATCACCCGCTTCCAGGGCGGCGACCGCGAAGGGGCGCTGGCCACGTTCGCCCGGATCACCGCCGAGAATCCGGCGATGTCGGACGCCTGGATGGGTCGGCTCGCGTGCGGGGACCACAGCCTGCCCGCGCTGGCCGGCGCCCATGAGAACTCTCGCGCCCTGTACCGCGAGAGCCGCCGTATCGGTCTGGAGGACGGCGCCCTGCAGGCGACCGTGGCCGCCCCGCTCTACGTTCCGTTGGTTGCGTGGTCACGCGGGACGATCGCGCTGGCGTATGCCAGCGCGTTGATCACCGCGGACCGCTACGCCGAGGCCGAGGCGGTGCTGAGCGACGCGGCGCTGGTGGAAGACACCCAGGCCGCGCAGTTGCGCCAGTTCGTGCTCGCCGCGCTGTATCACCTCACCGCGCGCTGGACCGATGTGCGCGCCGTCACCGAGGTCGCTCCGCCGCGGACCGCCACCTATACCAACCGCGAGATCGCCGCGGCGACTACCGCTTTGCGCGCGGCCGCACTGGCCAGCCTCGGTGCGCTGGCGCCTGCGTTGGAGCTTGCCGAGACGATCGACACACCCAACCAGTTGATCACCGCCGACACCGCGCTGACGAAAGGCTGGTGTCTGCGTGAGCTGGGCCGAGAGGACGATGCGCAGGCCGCATTTCGCACCGCCGTCGTCGACGGCCAACTCATCAAGCAGGCCCGCGACGCGCTGGACAATCCGCACTACCGCATCGTGGTGACCGATCCGGAGTCGATCGCCAGCCGCACCGACAAATGGGATCCTGCCACGCAGGTCAATCCCGACCAGCGCGCCGAAGCCGAACTCGCCTCCCACCGCCAGGAAGTCTTGACGTTGGCGCAGGGCCGCATCGAGGAGCTCGTCGGGCTCGAGGCCGCCAAGGAGCAGATCGCGGTGTGGCGCACCGAGATTCAGATCGAGCAGCTGATGGCCGCCCAGGGTCAGCCCGTCGAGTCGGCCAACGAGAACCACATGGTGTTCCTCGGCCCGCCGGGCACCGCCAAAACGACCTTCGCGCGGGTGGTCGGCGAGGTGCTCTTCGGGCTGGGCAAGATCGCGCGCCCCGACGTCAAAGAGGTCACAGAAGAGGACATCGTCGTCGGATACGTGTCGCAGACCGCCACCCGGATGAAGGAGGTGTGCGAAGAGGCCCGCGGCGGCGTGCTTTTCATCGACGAGGCCTACCGGCTGGTGCCCAAGACCGAGGGCCACTCCTTCGGGCTGGATGCGATCAACACCCTGCTGAAATACATGGAGGACTTCCGCGACGAACTCGTGGTGATCGTGGCCGGCTATCCCGAGGAGATGAAGGCGTTCCTGAAGGCCAATGTCGGTCTGGCGTCACGGTTTCATTTCACCTTGACGTTCACCAGTTATGCGCCCGAGGAGATCGTGGCGATCGGGCAGCAGATGGCGGCCAGGGAACGGTTGGTGGTCAGTCCGCAGGCGTGGTCATTGTTGCGTGACGAGGCCGCGCGGCTGCGCGCAATGCGTTCTGGCAGCGGCACATTGCTCGACGTGGCCGGCAACGGGCGTTACGCCCGCAAGGTCGTGGCCGCCTGCAAGCGCGAACGCGCCCGGCGCCTGCACAAGCTGGCCCCGGCACCCCAGCAGCTCGAGGAATTGGTGCGCACCGATCCGACTGTTTTGCACGTACATGTTGAGGACATGGCGCGGGCGTTGGCCGAGTCCGGTCCGGCGATGGACTGAGGGCGGGCGGGCCGCTTAATCGTCTTTGTCGTCGTACCAGTCCGTTGCGCCATGCTCGAGGAAGGCGTCCATGATCGTCCAGATGTCACGTTCGCGTGACATGGACCCTTCGAACCAGTACCAGCCCTCGGTGTTGTCCGGGTCTTCGCCGAGCACTGCGCAAACGCGGCCCGAGCCGCCGTTGTTGTGTATCAGGACCACTTGGCTCCAGTCGGGTTGTTCGGCGGGCGCCGCGATCGGCGGACTGCTCCAGGCGCTGTTGAACATCTCGAACGGCCAACTCGGGTCGTGGTAGGTGCTCACCAGATCCATGAAGGCAATCGGCAGCATGCCACCCATGAGCGGTGAGTCCAGCTCGTCGTGCAGCCTGGTGTGGAACGCAAGGACGTCTTTCGGCAGCAGTCGAAGATGCTGCGGCACATCACCGATCGGTACCGGCGGCGTACCTAACCACGGGCAATATGCGCGGTCACCGAAATGCCCTGCGAGCAAGTAGATCAACACCGGGACGCCCAGTTGTCGACCAAGGAACAGATCGGTGCTGGCAGCGCGGAACCGCGTAGTGACTTTGGGAAGGCGCCCGGGCAAGACTCGCTCCCACTCGTCGATCATGAGACCCACACCGTCGCGGCCGCCGACGGCGACGGCATCCAGCCACAGCTGCGGCACCGCCGCATGCTCCCGGTCCGTTAGATCGTCCGGATGAATGAAGGTGACCGGCCGGTGGTTCGCCGGTGTTCTCACGCATAGGTCCTGAACAACCTGGTCCGGCACTGCGGGTCGTTCCACGCTAGCCATTGTGCCCGCCGACCTCAGACCTCTCCTCGGCTCGATGTCGGCTGTGAGGAACCTGTCGATTGTGGCTACCCGCGTTCGGGTATTCGGCCCTGACAGGAATCACCGGGCGCAGGAGATGCACTGATGTTGGTACAAGGACTAGTCCGGTGAGAGCCGGTCCAGTCGGTTTCATCGCTGAGCCCGCCTGATGTCATCACGGTTGCTCGGGGCCGACGCACTTGCCGCCACTCGGTTGGCGGTGGCTGCGGCAGCCGGGGTGGCGGTTGCACTACTAGTCGCTTTTGTCGTCGAGGTGAGGTACGCACCAGTAGCAGGCTGGATCACGGCTTCGGCGGTCTATCTGGTTTGGACCTGGACTGCCGTCGGGCGCATGACACCGGAGCAAACCGCGTCGCATGCGACGGGCGAAGACCCCACTCGAGCCGCCACGGGCACGATCATGGTCGTGGCGAGCATCGCGAGCTTGGCCGGCGTCGGCTACGTGTTGCTGGCTGGGTCCGCTCACGGCGGCGAAGCCGAGGCAGCGGCGGCGGTCGGGATCGCCAGCGTCATCGCGGCGTGGCTGATCGTGCACACGGTGTTCGCGTTGCGCTATGCGCGGCTCTACTACTTAATGCCCACCGGCGGAGTCGATTTCAACCAGGACGATCCGCCTGCATATGTGGATTTCGCCTACCTCGCCTTCACCATCGGCATGACTTATCAAGTCTCTGACACCGATCTGCAAACCCCTGGCATGCGCGCGACAGCGCTGCGCCAGGCGTTGCTGTCCTACGTGCTCGGCGCCGTGGTCCTGGCGACCACGATCAACTTGATCGCAGGATTGGGCACTCACTGATCTGTCCGGCAGGCTGCGCCGCTGCGGCCTGGCCCGCCGTATACGCCCGCGACCGTGCTGACTTGCTTGATCGATGGATGTTTTTGCGCCCGAACGTCGCTGTCCGACAACGATTCGCGAGCCGCGGGAGCTAGGTATGATCGACGCCGCCCCGGTGTGCAGTCGATCGTCGCCGCCCACCCAACCGGCGGTCACCGAACGGCATGTCGTCACGGACAACACCGGCGCCAAACCGCCGACGCGGTCACTGCTGTGCTCGGGGTGATCGATCGTGTAAACGATGTGCAATTAGGTTGCCGCGCAGGGTTCTCGGGCTCGATCGGTGCCTATAATGATAGTCGATTGTTGTTGTCAGCCGATCCGCCGTCGCGTGACGGGCTACGCACCACTTTTCAGGGGTTGCTGAATCTCGCGCTCGCCCGCGGACGCGGTGCGCCGACCCGCTGCGGTCTAGGTCCGGGCACCGTCGCCGCCGTCGACGCCGTCGCATACGACCACCCAGACGCCGACGCGGACTGCATCACGGCGGCCTACGACGCTTTTCACCGGGAGCACGAAGCAACTGGTTGAACTCCGTTCCGCGCCGCCTACTCATCGCCGGTGGGAGGCGCCGGAGTACGTATTGGCTGATCGCTGGGCGAGTCTGGTCGGCATGGTCCAAGGGATGACTCAAGCAACCTGAAGCTTCGATCCGTCGAGCATCCGATATGCGCCCGAATGCCGAGAGAGCAATCGGTCGTCGCTGTTCGCCGAAATCATCGCAAATCCACCATGCACTACCAGGAAGCCGCACCACTCAGCCATTGGCGGGAATTGATGTGAACGACCCGAGGTTCCGGAACCGACTCCACCAAACGACAGCCGCACTGGTCGCACTTCGTTGAGAATCCCGCCAGCCGTCCGGCAGACAATGGATGCTGTCCTGCGCGATGAGACTCCGATCGGGAGACGCCGTGATGGCTGTGCCTTTTCGTTCGTCTGTCACTGCAGGTTTGGCCGTCGCCGGGGCGGGTTTATGGCTAGCCCCAATGCACGGCCCCGCGACGCCACCGAACGCCTCAGCGGTGCGGTTGACTGCGGTGAAATCGGCATTGCCGGCACCCTTGTCGCCGCCGAACGACTCGTGGGTGGGTCCGTTCTGCTACCTGTCGGGGGCCTCTGAAGTCGAGGCCGACGTCGCCCGACGTCGCCCAAGCTGGCGGCCACGCTGCTGGGGCCGGCTGCGGCGCCGACGGGCATCCGAATGCAGGGTTGTTAATCGGCAACGGCTTTCAGGGCGCACCGGGTCCGGCCGGCGGTAGGGGCGTGCTCGGTAACGGCGGGGCGGGCATCGCCCAGTCAACAATGGCGCGGGTGGTAGCGGCGGCAATGTGGGGTATTTCGGTGTGGGCGCGGCTGGCGGCAAAGGTGCCGCCGCCACGGTCGCGGGCCAGTCCGACGGCAACGGTGGTGATGGGGAAGCGGCGGCCTGCTCTTCGCTATGGGGGTGCCGGCGGCGCCGGCGGGATCGGCGATCTTCTCCACGGTCTGCAGGTGATGCTTCGCTCGCCTCGCTCCAGGGAGCTGAACCGTCCGGTGGCCGCAGGCGCATCCAGGAACCACCTCGCGTTATTGGTCGTTTGCTGCCATGGCTCGAAGACGATGATTATGGTGGCGTTTACACAAGAGTTGCGCTCGGGCCACCCGAGCACAGGGACTTGCAAGTAGAGGGAATGGATGTCGACTGCACTCCGAGCTTGTATTAGCCCGCTGATCATTTCGGTCGGCTTCGCAGCGGGTGCCCTTCCAGCCGCCTCCGCGGATCCGTATGGCAACACCCCAGCCGAACGGCAATATCTGGCTGATGCCGGTCAGTACCTATTGTTGCCTCGACCCACCGACGTCTTCATCCTTGAACTCGGACACCAGGCGTGCCAGGTGCGGCGGAGCGGCGGCTCGTCCGACGATGCAAAAGCAGCCATTTGGAAAACCTGGGACGCCTCGGGTATGCGGCCTGCGGTAGGTGCCGAAGTTGGCTCTCTTGTTCACGTGGCTGTCGACGATCTGTGCCCAGAAGTGGGATATCCCTGATGCGCCGAGCGCTCGTGACTGCACTCTTGACGCCTTTAGTGACAATGCCGGTCGGTGCACTGATCGCCGCTCCGCTCGCGCACGCCTGCACCGACAGCGACGACGTCAACACCCTCTGCGTAAACGAGCAGGCGTTCGTTAACGACCTCGCAGCGGTGGGCATCACGCCGACGGATTCCCCGAGAGTCATGGTCAACCGGGGCCAGACCCTTTGTGGTCAGCTCGCCAGCGGCACGTCGCGCAGTGTTGTCATCCAACGCGTCTACGGCGGCACACCGATGAGCATCGACCAGGCGCGGGCAATCGTTGCAGCAGCAGAGAACCACCTCTGCAACTTCGCTGCTGTCGGCATCATGCCCAACCCTTGAGAATTGTGGCTACCCGGCGGACCGTATTTCGTCTAATTGACGAACCGCCATTTCCCGCAGCCGTTGGTCATGAACACCAAGCGGTGGTCGCCATTAATCATCCCGTCCCACGAGCTGACGTCACCGTCGGGCTGGATATTCACCCGAACCGTCTCACCGGGGGCGGCTGTGCCGTCGTCGAGGATCAGCCCCGGTCGGTAACGAGCGACGGACCGAATCGACCACTGACAGTTGCCGGTCGCAGTCGCCTCGTAGACACCCCAGTCCTTCCCATCCATCCCGCCCATCTCGTGGGTGCCATTGCCGGGAATCGTCGCGTGATCGTCCGCCGGAGGCGCAGCTGGCGCGGCTTGTCCTCCTGTCGTCGCGCCGCTGGAGGAGTCATCCTGGCTAGACACCGCCACCATCACAGCAACGCAGCCTCCGACCAGGAAGAAACCGCCCACCAATACGACGCCGCAACCGATACCTTTCTTCACCACCCCCATGCTCGGGGATGGTAGCTAACCCGTCAGCACGCGACGTGCCACTAGGAGGGGAAATGCGAAACCGTATGGCGGTCGCGGCTCTGATTGCGATGGTCGGTCTCTTTGCGGCCTGTGGCGGTGGCGAGTCATCCAAGGCGACGAACAGCACCGCCGCGACCACGACAGTTCAAATCGTCTCGCCGACGAGGACGATGGAGACCACCGCTGAGATTCGGCCCGCACCGAGCGATGCACAGGTCAAGGAGGCGTTCGAGTCATACATCAACGAACGAGCAACTAGTGGTGTCATGTTGGCTCAGTCGGTCACCTCGGTGGCGGTGAGTGGCGGCATAGTGACTGTCACCGTCGACGCGAAGCCAGTCGTCCTAGAACTGAGCCCGTTCGACAACCTGGCCAAGATGTTCGGGACTCCGGTGGCTTTCAACGACGACGAAGGTGTGTGGCTCCGCCAGACTGTTCAGCGAGTTGATGTGGTCGATGCCGCAGGAAAGTCGCTGGGCTCAATGACGGCTGCAGAACTGAACAAGATGGGAGCTGGTTAACCGCCGCTTACCGCCTCGGCGGCGGACCTGAAGCGGACTACGGAGCCATCTCCAGGCAGACGTCCATGTAGACAGCACGAGCGACCTGCTCGGCGGTCGCGAGGCCAATCTGGTAATCATCGGCGATGCCATACGCCGACGGGCCCTTGCACACCGCTTCTGCTGCCAGAGTTACCGGGATGCCGCGACTATCGACGAGGTAGCCCAGATCGTGGTTCCTCAGCGCATCGACGTATGGCTGCCCCCAATCGAACCCGCCCTCGCAACACTCCGCCTGTGCACTCGGAGCCACGCACAATGCAACACCAACACCGGCCAGCGTAGCGATCAAGCACGTCTTCATGATCGTCCCTCCCTAGTGGTATTGCGGGCGCCTCGGCCAATCCCGGATCTTCCGACTTCGTTGATCACATAGCGGAATAGACCGACTGGCAGCTGGTACAGACTTGCCACCCACGGCGCGCGACTCGCTATATGGGTGCTCATGCGCACGCCATTGCCACAACTAGGGCCGACAGCCTTCGTCAGTGCTCGCGCACGGGAACGGATCAAGACCCCCGCTTCCGATGGTGGTATCGCGGCAGTAGCCATACTGAGCAGCCGAAATCGCCGTAATCGCAGCTTGGCGCGCCGCAGGGGAAGGTGTCGCCGCTTGCCGTTGCATCAATAAATCTGGTTCGTCGTAGATCCGAACACCTGATCTGAGGTCGTCGCAAATCTGGTGGCCTGACTGAATGAGCTTTGCGAGCTGAGCATCTGAGTACTGGGCCCGGTCGAAGCCGATCTGACGTTGAAGAAATCCGAAATAAAGGTCGTCTTCGTATGTAGCGTTTGCTGGGGCCGCTGCTATAAGCGCCGCTATTGAAAGGCCGAACAGAGCCGCCGAGAATGCACGCTTCATCATATGGCCCCCTTTTAAGTAGCCTCATTCTCTCGCTTACGAGCGTAGTGGGGGTGCGGAGCTTCCGATAGCTTCGTAACACCACCGTCGCGCCCTACGGCTGAACAAGTTTCGACATAACGGGAATCGCGACCGGAACGGAATACAACACCGAGGCGTGTGCCATGGCGACTACTACGACCAGGATGTCCAGATAGGCCGAGTCGAACTAAAAAGCGGTTCTGATCTGGAGAGGCCTCAGGAATGGGTGGTCCACCATGCATACAATTGCTCGAGCGTTGGACCCGGCGCAGCGTTTTGCACCACATTGAGCAACAGTTGTGCGTCATTGGTCCACGCGACCAGCGGCTGGCCGTTGCGAATGCCGCAGAACAGCGTCCCTACGGGCACCGTTGGGTTGGCGTTGTGCCGCCAAGGCCCCGGAGATTGTATGTTCCCAGGGCAGTTGACGGTTGACGCGCTGTGGACGACCGCGTCGAAGTCCGCCCGCAACGTTTCGGGGTCGCGCGCCAGCGTGTAGGTCGCAGACGTCGGTCCGCCGGACTCGAGATTGGCTCCGCAGGACAACACCGCTTGCGCCCCCGCGGGCGTGCTCGCCGGGATGCACCTGCCCGGTGGATACCCAAGGGGCAGCATGAGTTTGAGTCGGGCTTGAGCCTCGTTGTTAAGTGGTATCGGTTCTGGGGTGGCCGACCTCTCCGTTGTCGGGGGTGAAGATCGCGGTAACCAGACCACAACGCTCACGACGGCCGCCAGGAGCGCCATCGCGCCGATCGCTACGACGACCAGACGTGGCGAGACACACCGCGCGGGTTTGGGATTGATGACCGGAACGCTGAGCTGATGGGGCGGATTTGCCGCCTGGCGGTGATCTCGCTTCCCAACGGACTGGGGAGGCGGAGCTGCCGATCGCACCGTGTCGCTGCGAGTACGACGGTGGCGAGGACTCAGCGTTGGGTCGCTGCTGAGTGTGAGCGCGGTTAGCCGAGGCGCGGATCCGCGGATGGCGTCCGTTGCTGCGTTGGCGAATTCCCGCGCGGAGGTGAACCGCTTCGCCGGGTCTTTGGCAAGGGCTTTGCCGATCACCTGATCCAGTTGCGTTGGCGCCCAAGTTAAATGGTCGGACACCCGCGGCGGCGCCGCTTCGAGGTGCGCTCGGGCCGTGGCAGACTCGCCTCTGGCCTGATAAAACGGCTGCTTGCCGGTGAGCAACCGAAACAGCGTGCAGCCAAGCGAGTACAGGTCGGCCCGACCGTCGACGGGGTCACCGGCGATGACCTCGGGGGCGGCGTAGGCCAGGGTCGCGGTGAGGAGTCCTTCGACGGGTGTATCGCTGTCGCCGATGGTTCGCGCCCCGCCGAAGTCACTGAGTAGGACGTGGTCTTTATCGCCGAAGTCATTGTCGAGAAGGAAATTCGCGGGTTTCACGTCGTGGTGAACGACGTTGCGATCGTGCGCGTAGTCCAGCGCCTTGGCGACCTCCCGGACGATGTGAATGGCCCGGTTCGGGGTCATCGTCCCGTCCCGCAGCGCCCGCTCGGCGTCGGTGCCCTCGACATATTGCATGGCGATCCACAGGTGGCCGGCGTCCGTCTCGCCGCGGCCGTAGACCGACACGATGTTGGGGTGGAACAGCATCGAGGCGATGTCGGCCTCCCGCAGGAAGCGTTCCCTGAAGCCGGGATCGCGCGAGAGCTCCGCGCTGAGCACTTTCAGCGCGTCGCGCCGCGGATGGGCCGGATGCTTGGCCAGGTACACGACGCCCATGCCGCCCGTGCCGAGCGCCCGTTCAATGCGGTATCCCGCGACCACGGAGCCGACGCCAAGAGGCATGGCCCCAGCATTACCTATCGGTGACGTCAATTGCCAACGATGCGCACGGTGTCGTGGGTGGCTGGATCGGCGGGTCGCGCGACGGCGCCGAGGCCGTCAGCCGACTAGGGCTGCGGGCGTGGTGCCGATTGCGCCGACACCTCAACCCGCCGCACCAGAATCTCGGTCGCGGCGAGCAGTCCCAGACGCACGCAGTTGCCCCAGTGCCAGCGCGAAATCAACTGGCCACGCTGTTCCTTGGCGGTTTTCCCACGCAGCAGCGGCACATTGATCGACGCGATCAGATAGGCGCTGACACCGAGAGCAGCGCCGAGCGTCGCGCTTGCCGCGGTGATTTTGCGCCGGTCACCGCCGTTCCGCCACGACCTTGCGAGCACAGCTGCAGTTCCGCCGACCGCTGCCGGTCCGATGGGCGCGAAGTAGCGGACAGGGCTGCCGACGCCCAAGATTCCGTCCTGCCGATCGGCGCTCGCGATCAACTCCGGAACACCCACGGCGGCTTCATAGGCATTGCCGAAGAACCACGCGGCGCGCCCGAACCGCGCGATCGCGGCCGTAGTCGGGAACTCCGTGCCGTCCTCCGTCATGACCGAGAGGATACGACCGCTGTTGCCCGACGGGTATGCGTCAGTAGTTGCACAGTGAGTCGGCGTGGTCGGCACCGACGATCGGATTACCCGAGAAGGAGAACACGACCTGATCGGGTGGGGAGTGGTGTGTGGGGTCGTAGATGGCGACTTCGTCGTAGCCCCCCGGGCTGGGTTCGATCTTGGCTTCGACGCCGTGCACCCGCGCGAGGTCGGTCACGACGTCGGGGTTGCTGACATGACCGCCGTCCCATCGGATGGAGCGCGCAAACGCCGGCTGCACGACATCGATGCAGTGTCGTTGTGCGTCGGCTCTGGGGTCATGTGTCACTACTTTCACCAACACGACGGTGCCGATCACCGCCGACGCCAACCCAACGATCAGGCAGCTCGCCGTGCTCACTCCGCTGTACAGACCTGACGGGCTGAGGCGCTCGCGGAACTTCCAGCCCTGCTGGGCGTAGAACACGAGTCCAGGCCGGAACGCGAGGAAGATGAAAAGTGCCGCCACGATGTACATGACGATGGCCAGGCCGAGCACGATCGCAACAGTAGCTGTTCAGCGGATCGGCGCCAGCCTGGATCGTTGTGACAAACAAGGATTCGGGCGAACCGCCGTGCTACTCGGTCTGGGCTACAGCGGCGCTATGGCCTCAGTGCATCGACCGCCAGAGGCGTCGCAGCGAGTTGCGGTGCGCGCTATCAGACTTGGTTGTGCGATGTTGCCCTCGTTCGTCGCTGGAGAACCGGCGACCAAGCGTCCATTCCTCACTGCGGGTGGGTTCGCTGTTGACGAGCCAGCGAATCTGAGCGTCTGCCAATCCTGCTAGGTTGCCGTCGCCGTCATGGCTGGCCAGCACGACATTGCCGCGGAGCAGCGGCACAGTATGTGCGTCGAATCGTGTTGTAGCCAACAATAACTCGGTAGCTGTGCGATTGACTGACCGGTGGATGCCGCGCAGCGCCGGCGTCAGCCAGAAGTCGATTGTGCAGTCGGTGCTGGTGAGAGATTCCAGGCAGTCTTCCTGGACGAGGTCGGCTATGTCGGAAACGCTGTCGAGCTCGACCTGGTAAAGGTCGCCGTTCTCGCAGGCGTGAAGCGTCTGGAACAAGGTGGGCTTCCGATCGTGGTGCGCTAGAGGTGATTCTACGGAGCACGCCGTCATGCGAGCGATGCGCTTTGTCGACGAGGTTGACTCGAGCGAGGAAAGGTCTCGCGAAGCGAACCCGGGAGATGGGCGCTGGGTCGCCGCATCATCCTGACGGGCTGTCGACAACCCGAAGGGCAGATGGACAACACCATCGCGGAGTCCCGGATGATCTGCAGGTGGTCCACGCGCCCACAGACATTCGACTAACACGGATGCGGTGCTGCTGGCTCGTAGACTCCGCTGGATGGCGTCATATTGGGCGCGGAGAATTCCGGCGGTGGTCAGCGAATCTAAGATCAGCATTTGCTTCTTCGCACTCGCCACCGCGTGCATCGGCGCGAAATACTTGGTGGTCAACCCCAACCCAGTCGGCGTCGGGACGGTGTTGCGCCTGGGGTGCGCGTGTGGGGCGGTGCTGGTAGTCGTGTGGGTGACCGCTCGACTGGACCACTGCAGCGACTGTGCCCGGCTGGCCGGATACGCTGCGAGCCTGCTTGCCACATACGGCTTTGCACCATTGATGGCCCTCAAAATGTGGATGGTGCAAGCGGATTGCGCGGCCAGCAGCGCCGCAGTAACGGGTTCAAGCTTAGAGCTGCTGAGCCGTGTGATCGATGCGAGTATCGCCGCAGCGCTGTTGGCGGCCATTGCCCTATGGCCGCGATCGGCGGAACAGAACGAAGGACACCTTGGCCCCAGGCGGTGGTCCGTGCTGGTCCTCACCTACTGCGCCTATTCTGTCGCGAGGTTCCTCACTTCGGTTTTTCAGCATGCGGTGGCGCTGAGCCCGCGATGTATGAATACGACCGCGGCGGCGCTCTCAATCGCGAACCTCGCACCGATTGCACTCATTTCGGGGTTTCAGGAGGAGTTGGCGTTCACCGGCATCGCGTTGGCGCTGCTATTGGGGGCGCGGTTACGCGTATTGCTGGCAGCAGCGCTGCTGAATGTCATCGTGCGGGGAGCCGAACACCTCTATTACGCGGGTCATTCCACGGTGCTGCTGTGGCTGACATGGGTGGCGATTTGGTCGGGTGGCTCCCTAATGTTCGGATTCTGGCTGGGCCAGCGCGCCCTCGCGCACGGCATGAGTAGGGCGGCATTCGCAGGCGTTTTTGCCGTGGCGGCCGCTGTCGCGCACTCCACGCTCAACTTTGGTCCGATTGTGCTCGCCGTCATGCTGCTGCTCGTCCTCGCCGGTCTGATTGCGAACCGGAACTGGTTCTGGTCCCGATTCGGGTGGGTGCTTGACGGACCCGACGTCACGCCAACCCGACAATGAAGCCTGCGCCGTGGGAACTATGAGCAGACTGCGCTCACGCGACTTGATTCCGTCAACGCTGAGCGTAGGTCTCAACGCGCTGTCTTGTTCCGCTGATCTAGACGTAGCCCTCGACGGGCGGCGGCGCTATCCGACCTGGCACCTTGTGCAATCAGGACAATGACGACGCGTGTGGCCAATTTTGCCGCAAGGACCTCTCCGCTCGTGACTTACGCTGGGTAAATGCACCCTCAGCAGGGCGGTGGAATGAGCCCGCCTCAGCAGCCGTGGGCATCGCCGCCTCACCGGCCCGTCAGCGGTCCGCCACAACGGCCTCGTTTTTCTTGGCTGGCGCTGGTGGCCACGGTAATCGCGGTGGCGGCACTGGTGGTGGGAGTCATCGGCCTGTTCCGGCCGACTTCCGGTTCTGCACCTGCATCGGCGCCCACGACATCGTCAACATCGGCGGGGGCGCCGACACCATCAGCGAACACTTCGGCGGCTGACAAGTCGCTGTGCACTGCCATCGCACCGCTGATGGCGGAGAGTGACCGGACAACGAATGCTTGGCGGGCGACGGGTGACCCCGGGACGCCCGCACGGGACGCAGCACTGCCGAAATATCAATCAGATACCGAGGGTTGGGCGCAACGTACCCAGGACGTGCTCGACGGACATCAAAATGCGGACCCGTTCTTCAAGCGAACTCTCCAACGCTTCATCGACGACCAGATCCTATTAGTGCGAAATCTGAAGCCTGGGCCGTTGACTCCCTATAACGACGAGGCGTATCAGGACGGGACCACAGCGTATGAAGGTCCTATTTCCGTGTGCGCCAAGCTGGGCATTACGTGGTAGCGACGACCGCCCCAGCGGGCATGCCAACGCGTAAATACTCGGCGATGATCGTCGGGGGGCTCTGGCCGCTGACTGAACCCGAAACATTCCACGCCGCTTCGGAAGTACAACACAGCGAAGGTGTTAAGCGACTTCAGGCAGCCGACTCAGTCCGAAGCGATGCGAGGCAAGTCGCAAACGAGCAGTCCGGGCAATTTGTTGATGGGTTTTGCAACTGGTGCTACGACTTCGCCGCCACGTGCACCGAGCAGGCCGACAGGTATTTCGCGATGGCTCGGACGTCCGAGGAAGCGGGACGGCTGCTCTATGGACTGCGTGCCGACCTGGATGAAATCGATCAAACGGCTCATGAGGAGATCGCGCGCATCGAGCAGCAGCCGCATGGGCTTGGTCAGTCCTTGCTGATGTGGTCGCAGATCGAGCAGGTGTTGGCGACTGCGCGGGCTGCCGCCATGGCGAAATCGGCCACTGCTAGTGGCACGATGGCACAGCTGGCAACCCATGTCACAACCCTTGGCACACAGTTGAATTCAGGCCAAAGCCGCGGAACCGAACGACCTGGGAGCGACGATTCCGACCCCGTGAACCCTGAGCTTCGTGAGCTTGTGAACGAGGGTCGCGGGATAGGGGGTGGACGCGGCCCAGGCGGTATGCCTCTCTCGCCGCCACCAACGGACGATACTTCGACCGAACCGAAGCCTTCGAGCTCGGGCTCACGTCGTGGCGAGGATGGGAGTGTGCAACCAGTCGGCAATGGAACTCGCGGCGACTCCGGAGCCAGGCGCGGCGATAACGCTGGGCCGCCCAGCACGAGCGGCGAGCCAGGTGCTGCGGATGCCTCGGGGGTGATTGGCACAGACGGTCCGAAGACTTCCGGTGACGCGCGAGGTGGCGGTCTCGGTCGACCTTCTCCCGGTGTGCTCCCTCCGCTTTCCCGCAATACCCCGAGCGTGCCGGCCTCGCCTATCAGCAGTCCGTCTGGTGGCGGCATGCAGTTGCCTTCCGCGCCAAGCGGTATGACTGGCGGTCTGCCCACGCAGGGGATGACGTCGCCGATGTCTGGTGGTCTGCCGACCAACGCCGCCGGCGGTATGGCGCCACCTCCAACACCAGCAGCAGAACTTTCTCGCGGTTTCAACGCCGGGTTTGGGGCCTCGGGGGGTCCGGCGGCTCCGCTGATGCCGCCGGTTCAAAGCCCGCCGCCCACAGCGGGTGGCGGTGCACCCAGTGGCGGATTCGCTTCCGGACCCGCGCCGGTGTCAGCGGCGTCAGGTGCCCCTGCGGTCACTGGGCCGCCGACCCCGGTGTCGGCACCGACATCGCCTCCGACCGGCCCCGGCGGAGCCGGCGTTCCCGCCGGTCCGGTCGGGCCGCTACCGCCGTTCGGATCGGACATCCCGAGCGCGCCAGCAACGTCGAGCCCCGTCAGCCCAGCGGCCGGCGGCCCGAGCGGAAGCCCTGCGGCCAGCGGTATTTCGTCGTCGTCGGCTCCGGTCGCCCCCCTTCCCCCGGGTGTGGTCGGGTCAGGTGTCGGAGCTTCTGCCGGTGCCGCGAGCGAGGGTATCCGCTCGTCACTTCCCGATCCGCTGCTCGAGTCGGCCGAGCAGATCGTGTACCAGCTGCTCCACGCCTCGCGGCTGTACTTGTTCCTGGACTGGTGCGTCGGGATGTTCCGGACCCGCTCAGGGGTCGAAACGATCATCGTGAGCAGCGAAGGCACCGGCTATATCCCGCAGGGTGTCTTCGTGCCGCGTGCGGCCCGAATGTTGTTCTCTGATCCCACATTGGGTCCGCGGTTCGCCTCGCGCTGGTTCAGTTGGGCCAATCCGGCAGAGACCATGGTGGCGTTCGCGGAGTTGGTGACGACCAACAATCCCAACGTTGAATTATGGGCGCTGGCGGTTTCCACTGACCACGGTGGCTCGTCGGCACCGGCCCGTGAAGCCGGGGTCCCGCATTTCGCCGAGTGTTCAGTCAACTCGGCAGCGGCGATCCGCGACGACGCCCCCGCGATGGCCCTCGACAGCCAGCATCTGCACCGGCTGGAAACCCTCGACCACGCCGAATACACGCGGCTGATCGGTCTGGGAGACGGCCGCCGCCCCGATCAGTCCGAGGCGTGGCGCACGACGCTGACCGCGGCCGATACGACGATGCGCCGGGCGGGCGAACTCCTGGACTTCGTTGTGCCACCAGTGGTTCGGGAAGTCATCGACCTGCTCGGCAAGGGCGTGCGGGTGCCGCCCGACCGTTGGGTGAACCTTCAGTCGGCCATGCTGGAGGCGGTGGGCACGGGTGCGGCGCTGCGTCCCGGCCGGATGGCCGGTGATATGCCCGCCTCCGCGCATGCGCGCTCCTATCACGATCTGGCACGCCTGATGGAGATGCTGCTGCTGTGGAACCTCGATGAGACCGATAACGAGATCAAGTATCCCGAACTTGCTTATCTGGCAAGACAAATCGAGTTATCTGCGGCTACGGAGTGAACCCAGCCGCGGCAGATATGCCGGGACGGTGGAGGGATGCGCAAGATTCAGGCAGGTTTAGTCACCGCAGGGGTTGTGCTCGTGGTCACCGAGTGGCTGATCGTGAGCCACTCGATCACTTGGTTGTTGACAGCGGTGCTGCCGCAATGACAGAACTGTTCGGAACCTTTGACCTCGTCATCAACACCTGGGCGGAGAAGGTCGGAGACGCCGACTTCTAGGCGAAGACCGGGGATAGCACTGTGGAACACGACAATTCGCGATGGGTGACGGCCGCGCAGCAGCAAGCGCAGAAACCTGTCGCCGGACACGGTTGGCGGCGGTGGCTCTGGCAGGCCACGCGCATCAATGTCGGCCCGTCCCCAGACGAGCTGCACGACAGCGCGCTTTACGGCCGGGTCCGGCGGCCCGCACCTGACGGGCACCAGATCGGCGTCATCGGTTTGAAGGGCGGTGTCGGGCGGACCACAGTGACCGCCGCGCTGGGGTCGGCCTTCAGCGAAATTCGACGTGACCGGATCCTGGCTATCGACGTCGACCCAAACGCCGGCAACCTCGCTGACCGCACCGCGCGCCACTCGCCGGCAACCGTCGAACACCTGTTGCACGACGCGAATGTGGTGCGCTACCACGACATCCGCGCCTACACCCAGATGACCGGCGCCGGTTTGGAGGTGCTGGCCGCCCCCGACTACGGCGGCGCCCGCCGAGAATTCGGCGCCGAGGATTGGCGCGCAATCACCCGCATCGTCGGCCCCTACTACAACCTCATCCTGGCCGACGTCGGCAAAGGCCTGCACAACCCGGCCACGCGTGCGGTGCTGTCGACGATCTCCAGCGCTGTGATCGTCTGCAGCGCCACCGCCGACGGGGCACGGCAGGCCGCGGTCACGATGAACTGGTTGGGGCAGAACGGATATCACCATCTGGCCCGACGATCCTGTGTGGTGATCAACCACCTGGTGCCCGTCAAGCCCCAGATCGACGTCACCGATCTGGGGCGCCAATACGAGCAGTTCGTGGGCCATGGCCGCGTTGTGCTCATCCCGTGGGACGCGCACATCGCAGCCGGCAACGAGATCCATATGGACCTGGTGAGCCGTCGATTCCGGCGCGCGATCACCGAGCTGGCCGCCGCACTCTCCGACGACTTCTCAACGCTCGCGGGCCCTGTCGCGGCCGCGCCAACCGCGCCACCGCAGCGCCAGCCGGCACGCTATGCCGACGCGACAGCGGTGGCCGGCGCAGCTGATCACGGAATCGATGCGAGCGAGGCAGTGACGCTTTACCTCAAACACAGTCCCGGGAAGAACGACGCAGAATTCGACGCACACTACGGGCCAGACCGAGCCGAGACCGCCAGAACAATGGTCCGGTCACTTCTCCACGAAGCAATGCGGGTGGAGCCTGACTGGAACCGGATGACCCTCGGGCAGGCCGGCGACTACGTCAAAGCTGTAATGCACCAGCGTCATCCCGAGCTGTCCGACCAAGCGCTCACTGCGATCGGCAACTCCTACACCTATTCGATGCGCTGAATCTGAGCCCCCTGGCGCCGTGCTCACTGAGGTTTCCGAGTCACTGCACCGGCCACGGCCCCTGGATGCCTTTCTCGCCGGGCTTGCGTCGTGAGTGGTTTCCGTTGGTTTCTGTCTCTCACGGTAGGTTGCTGACATGCGCAGTGTCCGTGACACACCGACACGGAGCCGATCAGACCAGTTCCTCACGGCGTCTGCGGCGCTGGCGGCCACGGCCATGCTGGTGGCCTCCTGCAGCACCGCGATCAACGGCGAGGCTGTCAAGGCCGCAGGCGGCCCCCCTCCCGGGCAGATCGACGTCGCGTTACTCGACGTCGGCAATTACCCGACCAAACCGCGGCCACTGGGCACTGCCGGAAACCCCGAACTCGGCGCCATCGTCGAAGGTCAACGACTGGCCAACTACGTCACCGGCCCCTGGGAAGTCGACCCGGCCCTCATCGGCGGCTCCGCCAACGGCGCCCTGGTCATCAAGAACGCCGGCGCCGTGAAATTTGTGCTCCCCGAATCCCTGGCCGCCCCTGCCGCCCGACACAACTTCATCACCGGGTACTACACCGCGCGAGAAGACACCGACCATAAGGAACTCGACAACGCGGTCCTTCGTTTCGCCGACCCCGCCTCAGCAGCCGACGCCGCCAGGGAAATCGGCGACGCCGCCGCCGTCGAGCCCGTCGTGAATCCGCCAGTAACACCGGTGCCAATACCCGGCCACCCCGAGACCGCCGGCTTCAGTCAGACGTTCACCGAATCCGCCAAGAATCTGCAGTGGACGCAGGTACGGGCGTTCACCGCTCATGGGCCCTTCGTCTTGGTGATGTCCGCCCAGGCCACCGACAACATCGACACCGCGGTTGGGCTGATCGCCAAGGCCCTTGACCTGCAGGTGCCGCTGATCGACCAATTCACACCCACCGACCCGGCCAAACTCGCCGAACTGCCCATCGACCCGACCGGGCTACTGGCCCGCACCGTGCCGATAAGTCCCGCCGCGGCCAGCGTCAACCAGCTCGCGGTGTACCAACGACGCGGAGCCCTGCAGCTTCAGACCGACCCCACCCGCAGCTCCAAGCTGTTCAACGACACGGACATGAACCAGATGGCCAACGCAGCGACCTCCGTCTATGAAGCCCGCGACGCCCAAGCGGCCCAAGGGATTACCGACGGATTCTTCGCCGAAGCGTCGGCGACCGGCAAGCCGGCCGCGCCGGTCAAACAGATGCCGAACAGCCGCTGCCTGGACATCTCCCAAGGCAAGGTCGCCAGCTTCTACTGTTTGGCAACCGCCGATCGCTACGCCATCGAAGCCCAAGCCGCCCAACTGCATGATGCGCAGCAGAAGACCGCGGCCCAGTACGCGCTGCTGATGGCCCGATGACGCCACCAGTTCGATTACCGGACTGCTTGGCATGGCCGGGGCCCTGCGAGGTCGGGCGGCCATGGCGCTAGAGGTCGGAAGCGTGTTCGCCGGCTACACCATCGAGGGAAAAGTTGGTTCCGGCGGCATGGGTGTCGTCTACCGTGCCCGTCACCCCAACTTGCCGCGCAGCGTGGCCATCAAGGTCCTGTCGGAGGAGCTTTCTGGTGACGACGAGATCCGGCGCCGATTCCTCAACGAAGCCGAGCTTGCGAGCAGCCTCGAACATCCCGGCATCGTCACTGTCCACGATCGCGGCGAAACCGATGGGCGGCTATGGATCTCGATGCAGTACGTCGACGGCAGCGACGCCGAGAAGGAAATCAAGAACGGCCGGATGACTCCGCAACGCGCGGTGCGCATCATCGGCGAAGTGGCCGCCGCCCTGGATTACGCACACCGCCGCCACATCCTGCACCGCGACGTCAAGCCTGCCAACTTCCTGCTCAGCGCCGACGACGAGCGAATTTATCTGGCCGACTTCGGCATTGCCCGCGTGCGCAACCCCAGCGCTGCCCGGCTCACCCAGGCCGGCAACGTGATCGCCAGTCTGCCCTACACCTCGCCGGAAAGCCTCAAACCAACGGCCGCCGTCGATCACCGCTCTGACATCTACTCGCTGGGCGGTGCGCTGTATCACCTGCTGACCGGCAAGATACCGTTCTTCCGTTCCGCCGAAGGCGGTCCCGGCGGCCTAGCCGCCGCCCATCTGTTCGAGCCACCGCCACGAGTCACCGAACAAGCTCCCGCACTGCCAGCAGCCATCGACGCCGTCGTCGGCAAAGCGATGGCTAAGGACCCCAACGAGCGCTACGATACCGCCCGCGACCTCGCGGCCGCGGCAACACAAGCCCTATCCGCGGCACCCGACCCGCCGACCCGTACCCAGCCGTGGCAACCCACGCCGCCCCCTCAACCGAACCCGGCGACCACCCAGATCACCTACCCGACTGGACGTTTCAGCAGACCCAGTCCCGCTCCTGCACCGTTTAGCCCGCCCAGCTTCATGCCGCCGCCCACGAAACCCCGTCGGCTGCGCCGCCGCGCGGTGATCATCGCCGCTGTGCTGCTGGTCATCGCCACGGTGGCCGGCGGGGCAGCGGTCCTGTGGCTCGGGGGCCCGGATCAGCCGACGTACCAAGCGCAAACCTTCACCCACGTTCATGGCAACACGGAGATCACCGCAGCGCCGATGCGGGTCGCCGCGCTGGGACCTGGTGACGCTGACGCGGTGCTGTCCCTCGGCGTGCAACCCGTCGCGCTCACCGCCCCGAGCGGACAACTCCCAAGCTGGCAGAAGTCAGCGGTCACGGGCAACCCCGCGGTGCTCTCGGTGATCGACACCGCTGCGGTGGCTGCGGCCAAACCCGATCTCATCATCGCCACGGGCGGACTGACCGACGACACCTATGGCAAGCTCGCCGCGATCGCCAAAACCATCACCCGCCCAACAGAACACGCCACTGAGGGCTGGACCTGGCAGAACCAGCTCACCTGGATCGGCCGCATCCTGGGCCGTCAACCCAAGGCAGAAGAGCTGCTCAACTCGGTGCGCTCACGGCAAGGCGACCTGAGCAACCAGAACCTCAGCTTCAGCGGCAAATCCGTTGAGGCAGTAACGCTTTCCGACACCGGCGTGTCCGAAGTACTCACCCCGTCCTTCGCGAGCGATTACCTGGAGTCGTTGGGGTTCCGCTACAACGCCGGCCTCGTCCGCAACCCAGTCGCCGCCGGTAGCACCCAGCCCATCGCCGACCTCAACCAGATCTACCAAATCCAAACTGACACACTGCTAATCATCCGCACCGACTCTGCGGCCGGCCAAGGCGGCTACGCCGGACTACCCAAACCCCTCGCCGCCTACTCCGGACACATGGTGATCATCGACGAGCCCGACACCGTCGCCGCCCTCATGGATGAACCAGGGGGCTACCTCGCCACCAAGTACCTCGACGACCACGTAGTCAGCCAGCTCGCGGCGCCGTAGTCGCCGCCAGACCACCAGCGCGTACGCATCCCGCGAGGCGGTCTGTGCTCCAAGCGACTTCATGACGGCAATAATTCGTGTCAATTTCGTGGCTCCCGCGCGGCTAGAGTCAGCAGATGGGTGACGACAAGGCGGCGCACCTGCAGTCGGAGATTATCCGGCTCGCTGCGACACTCAACGCGGAGCCGCTGAAAGTGGGCGTCATTTTGAAGGACGACAACGTGAACATTTTCATCGACCCTGAGGGCAGGTATCACTACAGCTACTGGGAGCGCGGACGCGAACGTTTCGACCGTGTCGGCGGGATCGACGACGTCCTTTACTGGTTCGCCGAGGGTGTAACTGCCAGCATCGGCAGCGGGTACGCCGCCGAGCATTGTGCCGAAAACGAGAATCACCGCAAGGTGATGTGGGCCAAACAATATGAGCTGCTCAGCCGGCTTAACCCTCGCTGGGGCGCGCGCTGCGTACGCGACCTCGCAGATAAGTTGCGAGCGTGGGGGTTTGGCGAAGACGTCGAGCTGCTGCCAGACATCCCTGAACGCAACGGACCGCACCCGTCAAGCTCCTGATAGGAGCCGCAGCAGCCCGGGCCAGCTACATGCGCGGGACGGCTGGCGGATTGGCGTGTCGTCTTGGGCGGCGAACGGGTTGCCGCGGTCAGCCTTGCCAGCCAGTGTCCGTCACACGTCAGGCATGATCTCGACCGGATGTTCGCTCCAAGGTTCAATGACAATCCCCGTGCCTTTCAACAGCTCAATTGAGCGGATGGTGTCCATCACCGCCTCTACGTCTCCGGAGAGGACTATGTACCCGGCGCGGTTCATCCGCTCGAAGCACTCCTTCATCGACTCCACGCTACGAAAAACCGGAAAGTATCGAACACCGTCGCGTTCAAGCAGAAAGGGCTTTTGCTTGCCGTCTCTTGTGTCGCCAAAAGGGGTGGAGTAGAACACCTTGGCGTCGTCGGCGGCTGGTTGTGACTTCTTCTTCTTTGCGAATAGACCCACGGTGTCTCCTTTGTGGCGGGCGTGTCGGCTCGGTCGACAACTTGATCGGCCGCGGTACCACTTGTCGCTCTCGCCACGGGGGAAATCCTCGGCGGCCTGGTACAGCGCGGCGTCATCGTGGCGATCGGTGATACGGGCCAACCAGCCGGCATCACTCCGTCATGGTCGAGCTGCGCTGACCCTCGTCGTTGGGCCTCGGTCAGCGCCGCCTCAAAGGTATCCAACCCGGCGGCCTCGGCGGCCAACAACACCACCCCGTCGGACTTGAAGCCCGAAAGGAGTTCTATACGGATGGTGTTCATGCGTCTCCAACTGCGCGTTTGCCTGCGTGATCTAACTGTTCCACGTTCCTTGCGGTGCTTCATATTTCAGCGGATAACCTACGTATTGGCGATCACCGCCGACGGGACCGATCTGACGGCGGAGGACGGCGGCGCCAGACTTACTCCCATATCTCGCCGTAGTACTTGGGACAGATGCAGTGGCGGTTGTCGACGGGCGGATCTATGATCTCGGTCGCCAGTTGTGACAGCCGCTGCTCGATGTCAAGCGCTGCTTGCAGCGTGGGCTGGGTGACCTCGAACGGGTTATCCGTGTCGTGCAGCGAAATCCTCAGTCGCCCTGCAGAAGCCCATGCAAAGGCTTTATGCCCGGCGATATGCACGTGGGCAGGTTGGGCGAGGGTGGGGAAGCGGTCGATGCGCGCCGGGAAGGCCGCATACTGAGTGGCTGTGTATCGGGCACCTGGTTGTGGCCGTGGCGCGCCTGGGGGGATTGTGGTGGGCGTGATACCAAGGACGGTGAACAGGGTGCGCAGTGCGGGCTCGGTCTCCGCACGCAGCACGACGCGCAGGTTGTCGCCGTCGTTGGCGTGGCCGCCGACGGCGCGGCAGAACCGGAAGTACCGCAGGCGCAATGCCCAGTCGTGAAGCTCTGCGGCTGAGTGGGTTTGGTAGAGCCAACGGCGCCACCGCTCATCGTCGGACACTGTTCAATGGTAAAGGCCGTCGCAGTACGTACTGGACACCAATTGGGCACCCTGCAATCATCGACGCGCAGTGTGCGCAGCGGGCGGCGGCAAACCCCGCAGACCACAGTGGTGACTCTGCAAGGGAGGTCAATGGCTGAGGTTCCAGTGACTGGCGCGATAGCGCAGTACCGCGGGAAGCGGATTCGGATCGTATTCAGTGGTGACGACTGGGTCGCATTGCGCGCAAAAGCGGGGCCCGAGGTGCCCGACGGATTCCAGTCCGGCGAGTCCTCTGTGGGACAGGGTCATTACGAACCCTGGGTGAAAGTCCCCACGTCTGCCCTCGACGGTGTTGTTGCTGTCCGTGTCAGCGGAACACTCGGTGGACACACTGTGTCCCTTCAGCACCAGTTGCCAGACGGTCGAATCGTGGTCTGGTTTATTGGTTCTCCCGCTGTGGCACGCGAAATCGGATTAACGGGCGACCAGCACATGGGGTGGACCGGCGTCATCGACCCTGAAGAGTTGAAAGACATTCGTGTCGAGGAAATCCGCCGTGACTGAGTGGCCGGTGCTGCGGAAGCTACTCACGCTCGGAGGGCCGCTACGGTAGGCGCTATGTCCAGCGAGATCACTGTGCGCGGGTCTTTCACCGCATCCGAGCCACCCCAGCGCGCGACCGTACACGCCGTCATGCGCCTCGATGGAGACCGCATGGACGATGTCTACCAGCGAGCTGGCGGTGACTATCTCGTTGCGTCGTCAGGTTCGGCCCGTCACCCGTCCCGTACGGTGCGGCGGGATCACATCCGGTGCACCCCATCGCCCCATACAGGGGCGGCCAGGTGTCGCACAGTCAACTAATCCGCTGAGCCGACCCATCGGCAGCGAGTCTGCGCATTACCACCCTGCTTCCCTTTGGGGCTGAACCTCGTTGGCGGCTAACCTTTTTCCGAGGTTCAGGACTGCACGACTACCGCGGCAGACGGCAGGCACGCAGTCCTCATCGGCCCTCCGTCATGAGGGTGAGGAAGAACTTCCAAATCTCGTGGAAGCCGTTGTGTGCTCCGGACCGCTGCTCGGTTGCGCGGGCCCGCTCAAGGACCTCCCGGAAGGTGTCGGCGTCGGTGCCGTGGACGGCTGCCCAGTGATCGAGATCGGTCAAAGTTCGGTTCATCCACCACTCGAAAGCGCGTTGAACGACCGCATCGCCGTTGTGGGCGCCATTCATGTAGCCCTGGTAGACCGTTTGGCGATCCTCGTATGCCACATCGTTTTCGGTCACGCGGTACCTCCTGGTTGTCAGTGGATGGGGCCGGCGTTGCCGGCCATAAGCCACGCGGCCGCGATCATCGTGACTTGGACTGCGCAGCCCAGCAGTGGCGCCCAGAACCCGACTTTGCGGGTGGCGAGCAGATAGATGCCGGCACCAATGAAGATCGCCCCGGCCGGGGCGGTCAGTGCCACGGTGAGCATCGCGTAGTCGATCCACTTTTCCGGCCCGCAATCCTGGTAGGCGCAGTTGTCGATACTCATCGGCAACGCGATGAAGCTGATGAAAGCCACGCCCCACAGCGCGATCTGACCCGCGAACAGCACCACGCTCAGCGTGTTGTCGACCATCCGTGAGACGCGGCGCGCACCGGTTAGGGGTAGTGGGTCATGGGCCGCGCGCTGCGGGCTGCGGCCGGCCACGGATCGATGATCGGTCATGACGAGTATCCCGTCAGATAGACACCGGTGTCGTCGGTGCTGCGGGCTGTGCGAAACGCCCAGGGCTCGCCTGCGAGCGGCAGCGACTGCTGGGGACGTGATGCAGCGATCGTCATGTGCTGGTCACCGTAGTCAAGCAGTACAGCCGCGCGGGTTGGGGAAAGGCCAAAGACTTTGTCGCCGTGGGACATAGTGCCTTGTCGGTGCTGCCGTCAATCCGCTTAACGACCCTGATCAACTTGGCTCCGGCTGATCGGTCCGCGCATTCGACGACGTCGAACACTGTGTACACCGAGTCGGCCCGAAAACACGCGCCCTGCGCCAGAACCGGGATGAAGCACATCGTCGTATGGGCCGTCGTGAGGTAGACGTAGGCGGTGTCGCTTATAGGCTTGTCTGGGCATTCTGCGGAACCGGACAGGGCGGCCAGTTCAAAGTTGGCTTGCGGGTCACCGCAGTCGATGGGCTTCAGCGTGCCCGATCGCTTGAGGTTTTCTGCGGTGAGGCAGTCGCCGACGTCGATGCGATTTGGGCTCGCGATCGATTGGGAGGCAGTGGATACGCGCCCAACGGCGCCCAGCATCGTGATGAGAACCACGACCGCGCCGGCCACTATCAACCCGGTACCGGCCCTGCTTCGTGGTGGCGGCGACGGGGGGCCGTAGTGGGGTGGCTGCTGTGGGTAGGGGTGTGCACGGTGATGGTGCTGGCTCGAAGGCCAGGCCCCGGGATGGGCGTGCGGTGCCGGTGGCGCCGCGTTGGTCCGCGACCCTGTTCGCTGGGCAATGCCGATGATGAGCATGACGAGTCCGGTGATGGGCAGTGAGAGATAACCGGCAAGATAGGCGAGTGACATGTCAGTTGCCTTTCTGGCGGCCGGTGAGTTTGTCTGCTACGGGAGGCAGCACCTGGAGGCCGATCAGGATGGTCTCGACGTCACGCCGATAGGTGGGATTATCTGGTTGGGTGGTTTGCATCGTCGCAGTGACCAGGTAGGTTTGCCCGCCGGTCCTGGTCACCACCTGCAGCGCGGAGATCGGGCGCGCCGGGGTCGCCGGCCCCATCGCCGCGGCAACGTAGGTGACCGTCTCGGCCGGCAGCCCGCACATGGTGCCCGCGTTCACCGTGATGTCGTGCGCGCCGGCCATTTTCGCCACGTTGTCCCGCGTCTGATCGAAAATCACCTGGGGATCGGCGTCAGGGGTGTGTTCCAGGGTGACCACGACGTTGGGGGCGAACTGGTTGGCGACCAGATTCCTGTTCGCCAAGGCGAATCGGAGGATTTCGCTGTCGAGTTTGGTGAAACGCTCCCAGCCCGCCGGCTGCGGGATCCGCAGCTGCGGTTCGGTGTCGTTTCGGCTCTCGATGTCGACCATGGGCGCGGCGACCTGGTGACACGCGCCCGCATCGCCGACCCCGACGACGCGGGCGGGGACTGCCGCTGGAAGCGTCTTGCCGGCGAGTAACTCCTCGGGTGAGGCCGGCTCGTCACTGCCGCACGCGGCCAGCGACGCTGCCACGGCGATCAGCGCGACACTGCGAACACTCGCTCGCATAACGCTATTGGGTATCAACACGCGGGGGTTCCTTTCGCCGATTCGCGCCGACTGATATCGCCGCGGAGGAGATGTGGAGGTGGGCATGGCTGGGGCGGCACATCTGTTGGCGGTGCTTCTACCGCCGGGTGGGGGCACCGACGCTGTCGGCATGCTCGACGAGCGAGCGCAGTTGCCGTAGCGCAGATGTGCGGGCACGGCGCCCCTCACTCGGGATGTAGACCGCGGCCCACATTCCCTCGACACCGGGCGTTTCCAGGGCGTCTTTGGCGCACTGCCAGCGGCGGGGGCACCCGCGGCACAGGCTTTTGAGTTCAGGGTCTTCGCCGCCTTCGAGCCAACGATCGGGATCGGCCACGCAGGGCGAGGGCAGATTCACGCGAGAGTTCAGGGGCCTAATGAGGTGCGCTGCGGTCATCGCCGGACCTTCCGTTCCAGTTTCTCAGTGCTATCGAAATGCTGTCGTTAGATCTACAATAAACGAAAGCGTTCCGAAAGCAAGTCGCAATCGTTCGATACCGTAGCGCGCGGTCGGCGCCCAGAGGGGTAAATGCAGGTTGACCTGGCAACAAGCGGCAGAAAACAGCCCAGAATGTCGGCCGCACTCGGATCCTCGGCGCGGCGCGGAGCGGATTCGATAGCGGTTCCGTTGTCGCTCTCGATACCGGTTGCTATCATTAGCTGCGACGACCCGAGCCTTTGGAGCGAAAGCACGACAGCAGCATGCGACCACAGAGAAGCGGAGCGCAATGACCCACGCGTACACCGGCCCGAACATCAACGAACACGGCCAAGTCGAGGCGCCGGCGTTGTCGATCACGGTGAGGGACATGGCGCCCTACACCGTGGACGTCGTCGATGCGCCGATCACTGTGGGGCGTGGGTTGGAGGCGACCATGCGCATCCAGGACCCGCGAGTGTCGGAGAGGCATCTGATCATCGAGTGCGACGGCGCCAATTGGGCGTTGCGAGATGACGGCAGCACCAATGGGACCTACCTCGACGGCGCGCTGATCACCGCGCACTGGGTCACCGACGGCCTCACCGTTCACCTCGGCGACGCCGACGGCATCCCGGTGACTTTCACCCACCAACGGCGCAACCCCAATGACCCCGGGCTCGCGCGGGCCGGTCGTGCTTTCGCCGTGCGCCGCGAAGAAATGGGCTTCTCGCAGCGAAAGTTGTCCGACGACAATGTGATCGGACAAAGCAATCTGGTCGCCTTTGAGAAAGGCCGCAGCTGGCCCCGCAACAGCACTCTGGCCAAACTGGAGCAGGCTGTCGACTGGCCGGCCGGGACCCTTGCCCGTATCCGCCGCGGCGGACCTATCCCCACAGAATCGGCGGAGACTGCCACCGAAGTGCTCACCGACAGTGTGCGCGTCTCGGTGTTCCTTGACGCGATCAGGCTGCACCTCGACGACATCAAGGGGCGGGTTTCGGCACTGCCATCGCAGAGCGCGCCCACGTTCGGCGCCCGGGCAGCCGAACTGCTCACCAAGCTGCGTCAAGTGCAAGCCACCGCCCACGAGGCTGCAGCAGGCTCGAAAGGTCCGGGGATCGCACTGCTGCTCAGCGACATCCGGCGCACCTACAACGATCTGATCGTCCGTGCGGCCGGCGCACCGGGCGCCCGGTTGAGCCACCGGCTCTACGCCGCACGGCATCGCGCCGAGCTCACCGTCGAGGAAACCGCCAACGCAGCGGGCGTCGATGCCCAAACGGTCGCCGACGCTGAAGCCGACCGGCCAGTGCCGCCCGGCGATATGGCGGCGCTGGAATCGTTGATCGCCCAACTCGCACAACACTGACCGCACCGAGGGGCCACGGCGTCTGTGAGACGTTCCGAGTGTTCGGCCCGCCACCAGGGGAGGGGGTGGCGGGCCGAATATCGGATAGGACGCGGCTGCAGACGCTAGTTCAAATTCGTTGCCCCCTGGCCCACCACCGGCGAAGCTGCGCGCCGGGGCTCCGGTAGAGACTCTGGGCGGAGCGGGCCCCAGATTTTTGCGCAGCCCAACGAGTTGTACTTTTCGGCCGCAGGGCGAATCTTGTCTTGCGCGGCCTGAAGGTTCGCCGCCGTCTTTGGACTGTCGTAGTACTCCTGAAGTGCATCACGGATCTGGTTCACTTGGGCTGCGCAAGCTTGCTGGTATGAGTCCCCGCCGGGGGGGATGTTCGGAAAGGCGTTCGCTGTTCCGGCTGCGCCGAGGATCAGCCCGAACCCCACGGCCGCCAGCAGAATCGGACGAGCCGCTCGCATTGCGACGGCGGCTGCCGTCCTTTTAAGGGTGCGGGTTGAGTGGTCGCGCATGGTGTGGTTGTTGATCTTCATGATGTTCTCCTTTGGTTTGCTCGTAGCCCCTTGTGGGCTGCGTTCAACACCTAGGAGCAACCAGGCACCCCAACTCCCACACTTTTTTGTGGAAGAAATTCGCGCCGAGGTTCGGCCCGCCACCGTGGGGAATCTGGAGTGGCGGATTGAACCACCGCTGGGCTTACCTGGCGGATAGGAAACCCTTCCTGTTTGAAAGTGGAGTCTGGCTTTCCGGTGATTACGAACCCCCTGTGTGATCGCGAAATCTCTTGAGTACTAGCGGCCCAGCTCGGGCACCGCGACCACATATCGGGAGAAGAAATGACAGGCAGGATCGCGCGTTCGACCCGGTTACGTCGCCTAGCGCCCGCCGTCCTCATCGCTGCGGCCGCCTTCGGGGCCGCAGCGGGCGTCTCGATGGAGGCAGCTGGTGTTGCCTCGGCGAGGCCGAACCAATGTGAAGACGGGCAGTGCCCTCCGCCGCATCCGCCGAACGAATCCACTCACCCCGCGGGGTCGTCCCCGGGGCAGGGGTACATCGCACCGCAGCCCCCCGACGAAACTCAAACGTTCGTGTGTGGCCCCCCCGGCTATCCCTGCGAAACGATCACACCTTACTCAGATCACCCTTGGTCTTACGGTCGTGATTGACCGCGGAACTCGCCGCTATTAGCAGGCGGGACAGGCCAATCTGATCGACGTCGGTCAGATCGGGCGGCACCGTGGGGATCTAGGTGACGGACCGTGCAATTTCGAGCCTAACGAGTGCCTCCGCCGGCGGACGCACCAATTTGATTTGCTCGCGCAGGATGACAACCTTATCGGCCGTCAGTTCTCGAACATGTGCCGCGAGCTTTATCAACTCGTCCGTGAGCGCGCGCTGCGCACGGTCACGGCGTGCAGAGTTGATGATCCGCAAGCAGTCGAGGCAATCCATGCGACGCCACCACAGGCCAGTCGCGGGGTCCTCGTACTCAGTGTCACGATCCTCGACTGGTGATACCTGCGTCCGCAAACACGCTGTGGGGGGCGGAAATTGGCGTGCACCGCATGGGCCGGGGCGTGACACGATCGACCCCGTGTACATACCAGCAGCGCCAACAGACCGTCCCGGTAGCCAGCGCGGATCAGTACACTGGCCGGCTGCGCTCTGCTTCGGCGCGATCACCGGCGGCGCGTTATGGGGCGTGCTGGCCGGGCTGTTGCTGGGAACACCGCTCGTCGACGAACTTCCCCCGAACACGAAATGGCTCATAGTCGCCGCGGTTTCATCAGCGCCCCTAGCGCTCGGCGGCCTCACGGCCGCCTTCGCGGCGTCGGTTCTTGTCCGCAGCGTGGGTGTCGGCTCGATCGTTTGCAGCGTGAGCGGCTGGATGATGCTGGCGTGGGTGGGCGTGCAGTCGAGCTTGGGCGGGTGAACAGGGTGTCGGAGCAGCAAGCCCCTGCCGTCTGGCAGAGACTGAACCAACCCTGCGGGTCACCGCTGATGCTCGCCGGTTTCAGCGCCGGCATCTGGTCGTCGTGCACGTACTGGTTTTTGTACTACTGGCTTTTTGCCCCGGTTGGCCCGATCGCGATCGCAGCAGTCCTCGGTCTGGCAGCACAGTCTCGGCGGTATCGCCGCCCTCTCAAGCATCTCGCTCACGGTGCGCTACTGGCGTGGCTGTTCTCTGCGGTGTTCGTGATTGCCGCGGCAACAGTCGCGTTCGACTAGATCCCATGCCAAAGACACTGCCAGGCTGTGGATCCCGCACCCGTGGCGGCGACGGCGACGCGGGGGCTTCTGATTCTTGATGACTGCGCAAGCCGCGGGTAAGAAAATCGGTGCCACCGATGTGCGGGTCATGAAGGGCCAACCGAGCAATCACGATGTCGGGTTTTACGGGCCAACCGGAATGAACTTTTGGCGTACAGACGCTATCTGCGCCGGCATTAGGCTCAAAACTGTGGCCATATCCAATCCGACCAGGACTCGGACGTTTCCGCGTGTAGAGAGCCCGGGCTGCGCATGCCGCGATGACGAGGCGACGCTGACGGTCAAAGACGTCGCAGATGCATGCGGCCTGCCGCAGCCCGTAATCGCCCAACTGGTCCCACGCCAGTGGGTCGACGGAGCGGGGTGGATGTACACGCGCCAAGACCTGGACTTCGCGGTCGAGATCGGCGGCGAGCTACGCAAACAGGCCTGGGACCATGTGATGACGTCCTCGCCGGCAATCCCAACGAGTAACGCTCAACTACAAAGGGTTTCGGAATTAGATATGGCGCGCTTCGTTCTGAGCAGTGTCGATTACGACCAGATGGGCGGGGGAGTGTTTCCTGCCGTCGAAGAGCTGCAACGACAGCTTCCGGTGACCGCCACACTGATGCGGCAGATCCCCGGACCGGATCGCGCCGACTACTTTGTCGGCCGTCTCGACCAACCAATCAAGTACCACCCCGTAGACGGCTTCGACTGGGGGAGGTCCCTTCCTCAGTTCGTCGCCGAGGACGAGGCCGGTCGGTTCGTGTGGGTCTACGCGATCATCGTTGCCAGCCTCATGGCCGGCACGCAGCTCCATGCCGGCATGAAGGGTTTTCCGATACGGGTGGCGTATGTCATTGACCACACGCTCGGCCGCGACGCGAAGCTCGACTTCGCCAAATGCGATTACATCTCCTACGGCATCATCAGCGACCCCGATGAACCGGCGCCGCCTCCGCCGCCGGGCACCCGGCAATGAGCCACGCCCGGCAGCGGCTGCATGCGTGGCGAGAACACTGCACAACCAAACTCAGCCTCAACGCCGACGACGGGAGGACACGGTGATGTTCAGGCAATCGGTGCTCGTACTCGCGATTCCTCTCAACCTCGCCATGCTGGCGTGGATGATCTTCGGCCCGGGGCTGTTCACAACGCTGGCATGGACGGCTCAGGTCACCTTGCTGGCGAGCCCCATATTCCTGACCTGCCTGACGATCACCACTGTGCTGATGTTCCGTCAGCGTCGCAGACCGGTGCGGCTCACCTCCGGGCAGGCGTGGGCGCAGATCGCTTGCTGGGCAGCGATGTTCACTTACGGTGCGGCGCTCGGCGACACAGATGCGATGGGCACCTACGAGTCACCGCTGATGAAGCTGTTCGGCGGAGGCGAGACGCTAGAGCAGTTCAGTGCGCTGTTGTGGTGGATATCGCTGTTTGGCGGTGTCATCGCATGGACGGTTCTGCTCGCCAAATTGCTAGATCAGCCTTATGTGCGCGCACGCCCGCCGCAATCGCCGCCACCGTGGCAACCGCCGCAGCAGTACTCGCCACCGTGGCAACCGCCGCAGCAGCACCCGCGATAGGCCGCCGCGGCACGATTCAGCTCTCGGCGAGAGTGGCGAGGTCGTGGTCACCGCGCTCGCGCAACACCGCGACCACATCTGCGCGCCTGCAGCCCAGACTCGCGGCCAGCGCCGAGCCAGGGTTGCGCACGGTGTGGCCGACTAGCTGTCGTAGCCGCTCAACCCCGGAACCTTCGGGATCGACCCGCAGCACGTTCAGTGAGGTGTCGTCAAGCGAGAAGACCAGAACAAGGGTGTCGGCAATGTCAGCGCCGAGCGCTTTGACCGGTGCGCGGATTGACCCGATGCTGGGCCCGTTGGTTGACGACAGCCGCCAGATCACCGGGACTGGGCCGTGCGGGGTGCTGTACAGGCGCCGCTGCCCCGGGCTAACGCCCAGCGCGTAGGCCACCGCGGGATGGATCGGCTGTCCCGACCCTCTCAGCATGTCGGCGTTGACGGTCATCGCCAACCGTATTTCGTTGTCGCCGTTGCGAAAAGCCCCACGTACGGAATGAAGCGGGGGGACCGCAGGCAGTGCGTCGGCGGGGGTTCGGCGTCGAACCGTGGCGCCTTCGGTGATGAAGGCAAGGCTGCCGGTGAGCTGAGTTCTGATGGATCCTTCGGCCACGTCGGGGAAGTGCGACAGCATGTCCTCGACCAGATCCTCGATCGCCATCGTCCCGCCGGCGGTGTCGATGCGGGCGCTCAGTTCCTCTGCAATACCGGTGTAGGCATCGATTCCCCAGATGCGCAGACCCCAGGTTGCACGGCTGGCGCGGACGAACCTCTTGTCGGCGTACAACGCTTCCCGAATAGTTTTCAATGTTGTGGGACTGGCGTCGATCTCGGCGAGGATCTCCTCGGGGGTCGCGGGCGCACCACGAACATGCAGGATCGCTTCGGCCTTGCTGGCGGCGGACTCGCCCCACCGCACCCACACGTCATCACCGAAGCAGCGCCAGTCGGTGCGCGAACGAATGTAGGTGCCAGCGACGTCGAGTGGCATCCCTTCCACGACCAGCGCGTGCAGCAGCGATTGGGTCGACGGTGCGGGATCGCGGTCGAAAACGCTGTCGACGGCGGCCGAAATCTGTTGGGCTCCACCGGTTGTCGTGTCCTCAAGCCATCCGTCGCGCCGCACATACGGTCCCGCCAGGTGCAGCAGCAGCCTGGCGGCCTCGCTGGACGGGTCAAGCTCGAGGCGACGCAACTCGGCGTCGACGACATCGCCGGGTACGTAGGGGCCGAGCCGGCGGCCAAGTTCAACGGCGAGCCCGGTGACCTCCTGGTGGGCCGGATCAGCGAGTAACTCCGCGAACCTGGCCATTGATCGAGGGTGGTGTCGGTTCACCCAGGCCTTGGTGACACCGAGGCGCTGCGCGACCATCACTTGCGATAGCGGCGGGTGCGCCCACAGCCGAGACGCCACCATTACCCGGTCCCGCTCGTCGAGCTCATCGAGAAGGCGCTGGACCGCGGCGGGCGCCCCCACGGGCTCGATCGTTGCGACCGACTGTTGCTTCGCCACGGCGTCTCTGGCCGCCGTCAGCAGGGCGCGGACCGTGGCCACGCCCGCCGCGGGGCGGCTGAGCAGAGAATTCACCGTCTGTCCGGAGATGTCTGACCAGCGTGCGAACTCGCCTGCGAACGCTTTGATTGTGCGGCGTGGCATGTGCGCGTACGGAATCGCCAAGCCCGCGACGGTATCCAGACCGGCGATGAGCTCCCTCAGCGGGGTGTGCGCCGTCGCTGGCACCATCAGTTCATCTACGGGCGTCATATCGTTACCACCCGTCGTTATACCTAATGACGAGCCCTATTTCAGAACGCAATCCCAACGATGAGTAGCCCGAGCGGCAAGTAAAGCAAGCCAAGCACTGCGGCCACCGCACCGATGAGCTTGACGCCGGTCGAAGCGCGGATCGCGGCCGCCGACACCATGCTGATCACGCCCGCCATCGCGGCGCCGGTACTGACCCTGGCTGCAAGCTGCAGTGCGTGCACGTCGGTGCCGGGTGGCCATTCGCCGTTCTCGAACTTGTTCGCGAGCCACCGGCCCTTACAGAGTGTGGGTGGCGTCGTAGGCGGCCGAGAGTGGCGTGGGCGGTCTGGCGGCTATGCGCCGGGGCAACCCGCTACTGCAGGCCGCAACACTCTCCACAGCAAACGCACAGCTAAGGCTGGTGCTGCAGCTCCGGCAAGCCGCCCAGCTGGGAACCAACCAACTACCACGTCGTTTAACCGTTTGTGAAATCACAGAGTGCAACGGGACGCGGACTGAGCAAACTCCGCGGTTGTAGGGAAACACCCGATTTCTCCGTCCGACACAATCCGTAGCGTCTTCACAGTCCTCTCACAGCAGCCGCTCCTCGGAGCAGAAGGAGCAATTGCCATGACGATGCCCAGAAAATCCCTACGCACCGCCGCCGGCCTCGCTGTCGGTGCTCTCCTGTTGGCAGCACCTGCCGCACCCGCCTTCGCCGCCGTCGACCCAGGCGGAAGCGGCGGGTGCCCCTGCCCGGGCACCGGCCCTGGTGGCACTGGCGCTCCCGGCGCAACGGTGAGTGGGGCCGCGCACAGCGCGCCCGGAGCGGTCGCGGGAACACAGCCCGGCCAGACGGTTAAGGCCTCCACACCAGGGGCCGGCCAGGGCCAGCCCTAGTCCGCAACCGGCGGAATCCATAGTCCCGAAAGGACAACCACCATGAGCAAGAACATCAAGTCCCGACGCAAGCTGGCCGCTGGCCTGACCGCAAGCGCGCTGCTGCTGGGCGCACCCGCAGGCGTCGCCGCTGCCGCCTGTGACCCAGGCGGCGGCGGCAATCCAGGAACCTGCCCACCACCACCCAGCAGCTTCGATCCCGGTACCAGCGCACCGGGAAGTACGGTAAATGGCATCGCGCAGGCGAAGCCGCCCGGCTCGCTTGGGTTTTCACCGGGGCAGATCGTGAAGACCAACACACCAGCAGCCGGTCAGGGCCAGCCCTAGTCCGACAACCCGCGCGACTAGGGTCGGTTGACCCACGCGCCCAATGCTTTTGCCGCGTTGTGCTTGGCGCCTCGATGCCGACTTCACCGCCGACGACGGGCTGCGCGTCGTTCAGGTCACTGCACCGGGCTCACCGTGCTCGGTCATTTTCGGTTCGAAGGTCACATCGACTGCGCCCGGATCCGCCGAAGGCCTGCACCTGGTGGTCGACGACATCGAAGCCGCCCGAACCGAATTGGAAAACCGCGGCGTCGACGTTAGTGAACTTTTCCATGACGTCGGCGGCGTATTCCACCACGGCGGAAACGAAGGGCGGCTACCCGGACCGGAGCCGCAGCGGACCAGCTACCGCTCGTCCACGCCGTTCTCCGACCTCGGCCGCAACAGATGGCTGCTCCAAGAAATGACGACGCGCGTGCCGGGGAGCTGAGATCGCGCCCGGATGGGACACATTTGGCGCACCGAATGGGCGCTAGTGAGTGCCGAATTGCGGAGCAGGGGAGAGGGTCCGGCATGCGGTCGGCGGAGATGGCGTCGTGGAGTATCACGACCGCCGGGTCAGGCCGAGCTCGTCCAATCCAGCGCCGTACCCAGCGAGCAGACGCTTTGGTGGATGCGTTCGAGCGCGGCGCCGTGGCGAGATATCGCCGACTATGCGAGGCTCGATCGTCGATGAAACGCACTGCGCCGTGGGCCGCTCCTGCCGTTCCGGATATCCGCGCGGCGCTACGTCAAGCTTTTGTCGACATGATCGCCCGCTACTCGGTGGTGCTGCAGGACGATCCCGACAAGAAGAGGATGCGCAATCCAGCGCAGCTTCGCAAACGAAACACGTTGGTGCGCGAGCTCGCCACCTCACTGGATGCGATACGGGAAGAAGTGCAGGCTCTCGACCGGGCAAAGCTGTTCTGGGTAGCTCGCGACATGGTGCCCGTCGCTGTTACCGCCGGGTCCACATTGCCGGAGTGGACACCCGATCTCGTTCTTCCCGCCGACGCCGGATTCCTGTGTTGGGCCAAACCGGCCGGCACCATCCCGTTCGCTGGGCACGAAAAGGTGCCGTGGGACGCAGCCTGGTGGTGGCGGCGTGGCGACGGCATCCTGCAAATCCAGGTGGGCTCGCGGCTCACGCAACGCCAAGACATCCTTGCGTCATACGATGTGTCGGCACCGTTATGGTCTGGCACAACGCTGTTGGTCAATCCGAGCGCGCCGCGCACCGCTGAAGTCGAAGGCAGCGCGGACGCCTCAGAGTGCGTCAGCATCCTCGGCGCGACCTGGCTGTTGATGGATCAACGGACCGTGGCCGAAACACGAACCCTCGAGGCGCGAATGGAAGGCAACGGGGCGCCGAGTGATCTCGAGCCCTCGCCAGTATCAATGGTGGTGCTGCGCAAGCAGTTATCCCACCCACGGGAGGAGTCGGTAACCGGATCTGGGCGCACGTATCGGTCGCGATGGACGGTCGAACCGCACTGGCGTCAACAAGCGTGCGGTCCTCAATGGTCACAACGCAAACCGGTGTACATCACCGAGTACACAAAAGGTCCGCCCGATGCACCGGTCAAGACAGACAAAGTTCACGTGTGGAGACGGTAGCCGCCCGATAGGAAATGGCGGAGCTATACGGCACGCGATCCGGCGCAGTACGCGATGCGGTCGCGTCGCGTTGTCGGTTGCCGCGGGTTAGCGTGATGGGGTCCCTGATCACCTCTTCTTGGCTTTCATGGATTAGTGCCGCCCGCTTGCGGGATGGCTGACTGTCGCATTGCCGGTTCGGGGGTGTGCAGGGACCGGCTCGACGGCCGTGCGCCTGACAGCCACCGGTGGTGATCATCCGGGGCCTGAGCTTGCCCCTTTGCTGCCGTCTGCGGACTGGCTTTCTGAGTGCATGCCGGCACCGGGTGACCCACCGGACCTAACGCCATCAATACGGAAGCGAGGTAACGGGCATGGCGGTGGTCGGCATCGACGCGCACAAGCACAGCCACACCCTGGTCGCCGTTGACAGCGGCGGCGCGAAGCTGGGGGAGAAGACGGTCGAAGCGACCAGCGCCGGCCACGCGGAGGCATTGCGTTGGGCGCTAGGCAAGTTCGGCCCCGATCTGCTGTGGGCCGTGGAGGACAACCGCTCGGTGACCGGCTTGCTCGAGCGCGAGCTGATGGCGGCCTTCCAGCGGGTCGTACGCGTCCCACCGCATCTGATGGCGCGCAGCCGCGGGCCCGCCCGCGCGTGGGGCAAGTCGGACCCCATCGACGCGATCGCCGTGGCGCGAGCGGTGTTGAGGGAACCCGATTTACCGGTGGCCTTTCACGATCAGGCGTCGTGGGAGTTGAAGCTTCTGGTCGATCGTCGCGACGACCTGGTCGGCCAGCGAGTCGAGGCTATGAATCGTCTCTTCGGGCGCCTTCATCAGCTGAGTCCCGAGCGACCGAAACCAGTCAAACTACAGTGGGCGACGCGTCGGCAGGCGCTCAACGATTGGCTACTGGAGCAACCGGGACTACTGGCCGAGCTTTCCCGTCAAGAGGTGGCCGATATCGGCTACTTCAGCGACAGCATTGAGGTCCTCACAAAGCAGATCGCGATCCGTGTCCACGAGCTCGGCTCCACGCTGCTATCACTGCCGGGCTGTGCGGAATTGATTGCGGCCAAGCTCATCTCGGAAACCGCCAATGTGGATCGGTTCCGCAACGAGGCGGCGTTCGCACGTTACGCGGGAATCGCTCCCGTGCCGATGTGGTCGGGCTCGACAGAGTGCCGCCTGCGCTTGGCGCGGTCCGGAAATCGCCAGTGCAACAGTGCTATTCATCGCATTGCGGTCGTACAGATCCGATTGGACGGCCCCGGAAGGGCGTACTACCAACGCCGACGCGCTGACGGCGACTCCGGCATGGGGGCGCTGCGCTGCTTGAAACGCCGACTCTGCAGAATCGTCTACAACCGGTTACGCGCCGATTACGCGCGCCGCACAGGGCCTGTCGTCGACGCGGCTGAACCCCTTACTGGTGTGAAAAGCAGCATGCCCGCATGGCAGGCGTCCATGGACCTCGCTGCGTCACTGGAGACCGAAGACCGGATCGAAGACGAACTTGCAGAAGACGATGATGACGAATTACCGCCGACAGACGACGAATAGACGGCGATCGTCTCTGAGTCGTGGCCCTGAGCGTGGTCAGTACTTGGGTGACGACGTCGTTCAGCTAGTGCTCGAACACCGCAGTGAACGACCGAGCTTGCTCTGGCCCTTCGGCTGCGACTGCGGTTGGCCATGAGTGCGGGCTGCCGGGGGCAGCCATGGAAGCGGTCCCAAGGTAGGCGGGGTAACCGTGAAAGCGGGGCGGCACAACGGACAATGCCAACCGCAACTCGGTGCACGGTACCCGCGCACCGACCGGCCACCTGTTCAAAGTAAGGGCCGGGGCCTGACGGCCGGTGAGCAGTGGCCACTGGCAGGAAAGACCCCGGGCACCGCGATACTAGCGCCTACAAGCCTCTGCGCGGGCCCGTTCAGCAAACAGATGGAACGGTCCAGTTGAGGCGCTGATGTGACTGCGACCGGCGTGTCCGACGTTCGACGGACACGAACGCCAGCGATAGCACGTGCGCGATAAGGGAGGTCTTTGTCGCGGGTCAGTCGCCGGTCGGCGTTGCACCCCATGGGTTTTGAGGATTGCTGCCTGAGGCGGCGTAGCGATTCCCGCAGGGCAGGGATGTGCGGCGCCGCTTGTCTCACATGGGAGAAACTATTTCTGGTGCAGGTGATTCGATATGCAGGGCAACGGTCTGCGGAGGCTGTCTTCTGACTCTCTATCGGTATCGCGGTGGCCTTGTGCTGGTTCTGCATTCCTGCGGGGAGTCTGTCTGCTGTGATGGGTATATGGCAGCAACGACCGTCGACGAAGTGCTTTCACGTATGCGAGCAATCGCCTCAGACCTGTCGGCGGGAGACGGTGCGGGTGTGTTCAATCGCGTCTACTTGCGTGTCACCGAAATGATGGTGGACCGCTTGGCACGCGGCGGCGAGTTTCACGACGACGCATTCATCACCGACCTTGATGTGCGATTCGCTGCGCACTGGTTCGAGGCTTTTGACGCTACGAAGGACAAACCCAAGGCCTGGGCGCCGCTGTTCGACGCTCGGGCAGAGCAGGGGATATTGCCAATACAGTTCGCGCTTGCCGGGATGAACGCCCACATCGAAAACGATCTGCCGCTGGCAGTGGTGGCAACGTGCGTGGCGCGAGGCCGCACCCCGGGCAGCCCCGGTGTTCACGATGACTTCGACAAAGTCAACGAGTTGCTCGCCAGCGTTGAGGCGGAGATCCGACGTTCATTTCGCTCCGAGTTAGAAATGTCCGTCGATGACAGCCTCGAGTCGATCGCACACATGGTCACCTCGTGGGACATCGAGAAAGCGCGAGACTTCGCGTGGCTGACCGCCCAGATCCTGTGGGAGCTCCGAGGAGCCGGGCCATTGTTTGAGGCGTATAAGGCGACGCTGGCCCATACGGTCGGAATGGGTTCACGGCTGTTGCTCACCCCTTTACGCAAATAATCTACTGTACGAAGGCATTTAACGTGCTCCGCGTGATCGACTGCGGCGTCCTTCGGGCGGGGGCCGTAGCGGCAGGCTGCTTCAACGAATGTGCTTTACATGGCCCGCAGCTCACGACTAGTTGGCCGAGACATCCGGGTGGCAAGACGTGTGTCAAGCGTGACGCTCGGCGTGTCGAGCGAGATGCTCTGCCTGTCTGACTCGAAGGTCGAGGTTCGTGGCCGTGTGATGACGGGCGGAGACTGCTCGGACATGCCCCGAGGGCGGCACTGCCAGTGGCTGACGATGCCCCTTTCGAAATGGGCTCCAGGCGGAGTCGCCCTGCTACGACACAGGTAGTCCGCTACGCGCGTGTTTGACCGTGATCGGAAGATCATTAGTAGACATGAGCCCATTGCCTGCCGCCGCGCGTGAACCCCGCTATCGGGCTGCTGCGGGTCGATTTGCTCGCGATGACCGTCTGCGGCTGAGGAAACCGCCACCGCCGGCAAGCCGCTGGCAACGGCCTGCGGCCACCGTCAGGCGGGCACTCAACCGGCTATTCGGGTGGAGCGGCTGGCCGAGGCTCGCCGCGGTCGCGACGGCTCTGACAGCCGTCGCCGCCCTGTGGTTCTCGGCAAAATCGTTGGGATCGACCGAAAAGCAGTACAACCTCTCCGAGCAGGGGCAGGTCACTGAGCGGTTCACCAGAGCGGTTGAACAACTCGGTTCGGACAAGGTCGACATCCGGCTGGGCGGCATCTACTCGTTAGAACGCCTCGCCCGAGACTCGCGCGAAGACCGAAGTGTGATCTTCGAAGTGCTCAGCGCCTACATTCGCACCCACGCCGGACCGGGGAAGGACTGTAATGCTTCTTCCATCCCGCCGCCCGACGTGCAAGCCGCGCTTACCGTGATCGGGCGACGTGAGCGCGGGGGATCGCAATTCGAAAAGATCGACCTGCAGAACACGTGCTTGGCGAACGTGATACTGACGGGGGCTTACCTCGACGGGGCGCTACTGAACGCGGCCTATCTGGTCGGTGCCTGGTTGCCGTCTGCAAGCCTGGTCAATGCGGGCCTGCAGCTTGCGAACTTGAACGGGGCGAAGTTCACTGATGCCAATCTGACCGGCTCTGACTTGAGGATGACCAATCTGTACTACGCGCTCCTAGACCACACAAATCTGAGCCGCGCCAACCTATATGCCGCAGACCTTTCCAACGCGAACATGGCGGCCGCCAATCTAGCGGGTGCGAATTTGGTAGATGTCTTCTACGACTCCACGACGCAGTGGCCCCTGAGATTCAGACCACCGCCGAGCCGGCCTCATAAGGATCAAATCTGAGTCGGCCATCAGAGCATTCAGCTGCGTCAGAACATTCAGCCTGGATCGCAGCTATTGCCGCATCCAAGCATCTGCCTTTGGTGACGCAGGATGACACCTCCGACGCTCGCGAGGGCGTCGGCCATTGCAGTGATCCGGCTGTGAGCAACGAGATAGTTTGGGCAACAGGGGATCTCGATCCAAGTTTTAGGCATGTGTTAGCACCATATCATTACGTCACTGTGACGTAATGATATGGTGGAGTGCCGCGCAACCGAAGGAGACGATGGGATTGTTTGTCGATATTGATGCTGTTGTCGCTGAAATCGCGGGTTGCACCATGCTCGATGAAGCTGCCCAGCGACTGGGCCAGTCCGTAAAAACGGTGTTGGGAGTTGACTGTATCGAGGTTGTCACGGCGGCGGGCACGGTGATGATTTCAAACCGACACGTCAACGGCCGTCGCGAAATTGAAATCGGCTATATCTAGTTTCGTTGTCGCCCAACCTATTTCGGGAACCGATAACTTATCTTATGTCAACTAGCGCCACGCTCTTCGCGTATCATGCTCTGCAGCAATGTGTTTGGCACTCTCGCTGCTACCGATAACTGTCTAAGCATCTTCTGCGACGTGATGTCCCGGCTCAGTGAATCGGTGATTTGCTCACTTTAGTTGTCGCATTTGTTCCGACACGCTCACTGAAGATGTCGCACTTCTAGCCGAAGTGGTGCTTAGGTTGACTTTGTGACTGCTGCGGCAGCTGCTAACCACTGGGCGCGCACTGCGGCCGAGTCGGCCACGGTGTTTTATCGACTCCCGCAGAGTTCAGGTGAGGCTTGCGTTGCTGCGACCAGTGCGGGTGCGATTGCGTTTGATTGCACCGCGCCGCAGCGATGCATTCGGCCCTTTCGGGGTCAGCGGAATTATTGCGGTTTCTGGTGGTTCGCTCGCACAAAACGTCACGTGACATTCGAATCATGGTGTGAGAGGGACAATCTCATTGCGCTGGATTTCGATCCTTCTGTACGCGCGGTGGCCGAACAGCCATTCACAATGCGGTTCGCTGCTGCCCAGGGTGGCCAGCGGGAACACACGCCGCACATCGTTACCGAGCTGCTCGCACGCATTCAAAACGCGAGACAGTAACGACAGAGGCACTTCTCAGCGAGATCACGCCGGAAAGTCATCGTGCGGGTTTATGTGTCGGTGCCGGGTTTGTCAAGGCAGCGTTGCTGACCGTCATGGTGTTACTTGGCCACTTCGATGACCGGTGTGGCAAGTGTCCCGTCAGTGAGGAATTGGTTCACGTTGCGTAACACCAGCTCGCTCATTGCTTCTCGGGCGCGCTTTGTTCCGCTTCCGATGTGGGGAAGCAGCACGACATTGTCCATGGCTGTCAGCGCTTGGGGCACGTTCGGTTCATCGGCGAATACGTCGAGGCCTGCGCCGGCCAACCGTCCTGACTGGAGCAGATCAATGAGCGCCGACTGGTCGACGACGCTTCCACGAGCAATGTTGATGAGAAAGCCCTGGGGTCCCAGGGCTTCCAACACGGTGCGGTCCACAAGCTGCTGGGTACTTGTGCCGCCGGTTGTGGCCACGACCAGCACGTCCACCGCGTCGGCTAGTTCTCGTGGGCTGGCGGCGTAGCGGTAGTCGCAGCCGTGGATCTTGTGGCGGTTGTGATAGACGATGTGACAGTCGAAGGCGCTGAGCCGTGCTGCGATGGCGCGTCCGATGCGACCCAAACCGAGGATGCCGACGCGGGAGCCGCTGACGTCGGTTGTGAGCGGGAACGCATCGTCACCAGTCCAGCGACCTGCACGCACGTACCTGTCGGCGTCGCAGAGCCGGCGCACGGTCGCCAACAGCAGACCAACGGCGGTGTCGGCGACGGTATCAGTCAGCACGTCGGGGGTGTTGCTCACGCCGATGCCCAACCGGCGGGCGGCGTCGAGGTCAACGGTGTCGTAGCCGGCGCCATAGTGCACGATGGCGGCCAAGTTGGGCAGCGCGCCCATCAGTTCAGCGTCGATGGGCGTTGTTCCGCCGTCCACGACAACGGTGATGTGCCGGCCCTGTTCGGCGAGGAACGCCGCACGCTGCCGACCGTCTGGCAGCCGCAATGCCTTGTAGTCGCTGGATAACACCGAGGCAAGCGCCGGCTGCAGCTCTCCAACCTGTAGCAGCGTCACCTTGTCATTGTGCCGCTTGCGGTTCCGCGATCGCCCACGGTGCCAAAGAGCCGACATTGACCTAGTGCCGGCATCGTCGTCGTACGTCGATCCGGCTGGTGGTCGAGGGATACGAGCCTGGCTTGACCATTGCCGCGGGTGTCCGCCGGGTCAACCGCACCAGGGTTCCTGCGAAGCGGCAGGCCATCCTGGAAAGCAGCACTGCGCGGTGGATTCGCAAGGTGGCCAAGGGTTAGCCCCTCAGAAGCCGGAAGGGACTCCGTTTCCCAGATACCTCAGTCCGGCGTCGCGGATGGTGTCGGCGTCGAGCAGGTTGCGGGTGTCGATGACGACCGCCCCGGGTGCCTGCTCGGCGATGCGCGGCCAGTTCAGGTCGCGGAATTCCGGCCATTCGGTCAGTACCACGATCGCGTCGGCGTCCTTGGCCGCCAGATATGGGTCGTCGACCGCGACGATGGCGAAGCGGCGCAGCTGCGTGTGGTCGATCGAGGCCAGTCGGGGGTCGTAGCCCGTTACCTGCGCACCGGAGTCTGCCAATTTCGCGCAGACAGTCAATGCCGGTGAATCACGCACGTCGCTGATCCCCGCCTTGAACGTCAAGCCCAGCGCAGTGACCCGGGTCTGGTTCAACGGCGTGCCGATTGTCGCGGTCAACGCGGCCGTGACCCGGCCCGGTTGCGCGGCGTTGGTGACGCGTGCGGCCTCCACCTCGGGTAGCGCGACATCATTGACGCGTCCGGTGTGCAGCAGCGCAGCGGTGTCCTTGGGTAGACACGAACCGCCCCAGCCCGGGCCCGGTCGCAGAAAATGCTGCCCGATGCGCACGTCGGCGCCCATGCAGCGGGTGACCTCGGCGATGCTGGCACCCACTCGTGCGCACAGCCGCGCCAGCGAGTTGGCGTACGAGATCTTCACCGCCAGAAACCCATTGCTGGCGTACTTCGCCAACTCGGCGCTCTCCGCGGTCATCCTCAGCGCCGTCGCGCCTGCGCCGTAGACCTCAGCCACCAGGTCGCAGGCCGCGTCGTCGTCGCCACCGATGATGACGCGGTCGGGATGACGGAAGTCGTAGATGGCATGCCCCTCACGCAGGAACTCGGGATTGGACACGACTCGAATTCCCATGGGCCGCAATCGGTCAGCGATGTGGCGCGTGGTGCCGACGGGGACCGTTGACTTGACCGCGAGGACAGCACCTGGCCGCAGGACCGGCGCCAGTCGGTGCACGACGTTGTCCACGGCCCGCAGGTCGGCGGCACCGTCGGGCGCGCTCGGCGTCGGCACGCAGATGAACACCACGTCGCGATCGGCCAAACCTTCGTAGTCGCAACAGAATGCCAGCGTCTCCCGATCAAGACCCTCGCGCAGCAACAGCGAGAGCCCCGGCTCGTCGATGAGCGCGACGCCGTGGCTCAACTGCGCGACGCGTGCGGCGTCAATGTCAACGCAGACGGTGTGGTGCCCACGCTCGGCCAGGCACACGGCCGTGGTGAGGCCGACGTAGCCGGCGCCGACCACTGCTGTCCGAATGGCACTCATGCGCAATCCCGCAACAAGTTCTCGGTGGCCTGCAGCACCCGCGGCACGGTGATCAGCAGCAGCCCGCTGTGCGGACGGTCGCCGTGCGGATCGCCTTTGTCGCCTGCCCACAATGTGACGTGGGGGCCGGATCCACGCGGGCCCCAGCGGATCGGCGGGGTCGGGCCGAACAGCAGCACCGACGGTGTGCCGGTCGCGGTGGCGATGTGCCCGACACCGGTGTCACCGCAAATGAGGAGCCGACAATCGGCGACCAGGGCGACCAATTCGAGTAGCCCAAGACGGCCTGCCAGCACCGAGGATTGCGGTAGGCCGGCGCCGCTTGCCACCGCGCAAGCAAGCCCCACCTCCGTGGCGTCCCCTGTGACGACGACCTCGTGGCCCGCGGCGGACAATGCTGCGGCTACTGCGGCGAATCGCTGCGGCGGCCACCGCCGGGCCGGATAGGCGGCTCCGGGGTGGATCACCACCACCCCGGAGCGGTCGGGGTAACCGGGCGGCCGGGGAATACTGAGTTCCTCTGGCTTGCACGGGATTCCGCCCCACTCGAGCAGGTGGCACCAGCGGTCGACTTCGTGGAGCTCGGGTCGCCATGGCGGACCCGCCAGTTCGGGATGGGCCTGATGCCGATGAGTCAGCAGGGACTGCGGCCGCACCGCGACAAGGTCGGCGATGCTTTGCGGCCCACTGCCGTGCAGGTTCACCGCAAGATTCGGCGGTTCGCGCCATGGGTTCAGCTCGCCGAGTCCCGCGGTGGGCTGGACGTCATCGACAGCGCCTGAGAGCGTTGCGAGCTGGCGAAAGTGCTCGGGCGTCGCGAGCACGATGCGGGCGTCCGGGTAGGCCCGGCGGATGCCGCGCAGCGCGGGTATGCCTGTCAGCAGGTCGCCCAGGCCCAGCGCGCGCAGCACCAGAATCGACTGCGGCGAGCTGGTTACGGCCACGAGGACTCCGTCGAGGCGCACACCACCATCTCCCGCACCTCGCAGCCCGCGGGTTGAGACAGTGCGAACACCACCGTTTCGGCGACGTCTTCGGGCTTGTTGAGCTTCGCGTCGGGCGGTGGCTTGTATTGTTCGTCGCGACCGTCGAAGAAGGGTGTGTACATGCCGCCGGGGATCAGCGTCGTCACGCCGACCTCGCCGGCCAGTTCGGCGGCCAGTGCCCGGGAGAAGCCGACGACGCCGAACTTGGAGGCGCAGTAGGCGGTCGCGTCGCTCACCGCCTTGATACCCAACGTCGATGCGCAGGTGACTATCCTGCCCCCCGCGTTCTTCAGGTACGGCAGCGCCGACCGCACCACGGCCGCAGTGCCCAGCAGGTTGACGTGGATGACCCGCTCCCAATCCTTAGCGGGGACGTCGCCGAGCTTTCCACACGAGTCGATGCCGGCAGCGGTGAACAAGCCGTGTATCTGTCCATCGACGCGATCGGCCAGCGTACGCACCGCGGCGTCGACGGCGTCGGTGTCGGCCAGGTCGGCCTGTGCAAAGGCCACATCAGCGGGTGGGGTCTTTCGGTCGATCACCAGCGGGGTGCCACCGTGTTTGGTGACGGCGTCGACCGTGGCTGCTCCGAGCCCCGATGCTCCCCCTGTGATGATGATGTTTCCCAATCCCATTTGTAGCTCCTCTCTTTCACTACGATCGCGCGGCGGTGATCAGGTTCGACGACGAGTAACCAGCGACGGTCGGCAGAAGCACTACCTCGCCGCCATTAGCACGTACGACCGCGGCTTCGGGCAGCTGCGCCTCGGTGTAGTCACCGCCCTTGACCCACACGTCGGGCTGTAGCTGCTCCAAGGCCCGTTCCGGCGAGCTCTCGTCGAAGATGACCACAGCGTCGACGCACGCCAGCGCGGACAACACCCGCGCCCTGTCCTCGGCGCGCATCACCGGGCGCCGAGGACCTTTCAATGCACGCACCGAGGAGTCGGAGTTAAGCAGCACCACAAGCGCGTCACCGAGCTGGCGGGCTTGGCGTAGCAGTCGCACGTGGCCGGTGTGCAGCAGATCGAAGCAGCCTCCAGTCGCGACCAGCGTGCCGCCCCGACTGCGCAGCCGGTCACGTACGGTCACGATGTCGCCGGTGATGGCGTCGAATTCCTCTGCAGGTTGCGGGGTTTCGAGGGTCGCAGCAGTGGAGACTGAAGTGGCGCCGCCGGCGGCGACAAAGCGACTGGCCGCGGTGACTGCCGAGGTGACCGCCGCATTCGCATCCGCGTCCGCACACAGCGCTATCGTGGCGGCCACCGCGAACCGGTCTCCTGCACCGCAGGTGTCTCCTCGGCCGCCTGCAGGCCACGATGGCACCGGGATGTTCGTATTGCCTTCGGCCGTGGCAAGCACCGCTCCCCTTCCTCCCAACGTGACGCACACGGCTCGGGCATCCCATTGGCTGCGAAGCGATTCGGCCGAATGCCCTTCGGCTTCGGCTTCATTCGGAGTGACCAACCAGCAGCCGGCGACGGGAGCGGTGCCGCGGGGATGCGGGTCCCACACCACCGGTACCCGCTTCGCCGCTGCTTCCAGCTGTTCCCGGATGCCTGGATGGGCGGTGACGCCGTTCCCGTAATCGGCTACGCAGATCGCCTTTGCCCGGCGCAGCAGCGCGGCCGCCCGGTCGGGCAGTGGCCCATGCGCCGCCGTCCCGTCACCGCGGTCCAATCGCAGCATCGACTGGCCTGCGGCTCGAATTCTGGTCTTGCACAAGGTGTTACCGGACGACGACAGCCCAACCACGTCGACACCCGCCGAGGTGAGAAGGTCTGTCAGTGCTCGCCCGTCGGCGTCGTCTGCCAGCGCGGTGATCAGTTTCACGTCGGATTCGAGGCGTGCCGCGAGTACCGCCGCCAAGCCCGCGCCGCCTGGGCGGCGCCACATCCGTTTTGTGTCGACGACCGCCACCGGCGCCTCCGGGCTGAGCCGGGTTGCATCGCCTTCGATATCGACGTCGAGCATCGAATCGCCGACGATGACCAGCGGCTCAGACACGGCCCGCTCCAACCAGCACGTCATCGACCGCGATGCACAACACATGCACGAGAAGGAGATGAATCTCCTGGACGGTTGCGGTAGTCGGCGCGTCCACGCAGATCGCGTCGTCGCACATGGCTGCCAAGGGGTTGGGCGCAGGCCCGGACATCGCCCAGGTGAGCAAACCTGTTTCGCGGGCGGCCTTGACCGCACACAGCACGTTGGGACTGGTGCCACTGGTGGACAGCGCCACCAGGACGTCTCCCGGTCGACCGTGGGCGCGCACCCCTCTGGCGAAGATCTCGTCGCCGCCGTAGTCGTTGGCGATCGCGGTGAGCGCGGACGTGTCGGCGTGTAATGAGATGGCCGACAACGGCATTCGTTCGTCGCGGAAGCGGCCGACTAATTCAGCGGTGAGATGCTGCGCCTCCGCGGCGCTGCCGCCGTTACCGCAGGCCAGTAGCCGCCCGCCCGTGGTCAGCACCTCGGCCAAGTGCGCGCCCCACGATTGCAGGCGAGGTGCTTCGACACCGATGTGATCTACCGCGTCAGCCAGCGCGGCGATGTGGGTTTCAATCATGATTGCCTCTCAATTCATCGACTGCTGCAAGCAACTCCGCGTCGGCGATGCCGTCCAGGCAGGGGTGGCCGAGCACCGGACAGCTGCGGGCACGGGACGCCCGGCAAGGGGCATCCTGGTCTCCGAGCCGGATGACGTCGTTGCCGTATGGGCTCCACTGCGACGCCGGCACGACGGGCGCGAAAAGCGACACCACGGGCGCACGTACCGCGGCGGCCAGATGTGCGGGTCCGGTGTTCGGCGCGACGACGACATCGGCCGCCGCGAAGACCGCTGCGAGGGTTGCGAATGTGGTCTGACCGCCCAGGTCGATCCCGCCCGCTCCCGCGACCGCGGCGGTCAGTTCGCGCTCGGATTCAGCACCGGTGACGACAACGCGGTGGCCGGCCGCGGCGAGCGCGGCCACCATCTGCGCGCTGCGTGTCGCAGTCGGTCTGCGCGCAGGCACCGCAGTTCCGGGGTGGAACACGACAAACGGTGCACCACCGATGGTTTCGGAGACGTCGAATGGCAGCGGCGGGAGTTCGCGCACGGCCAGCATTCCGTCGTCGCCCCACGGCAGCTCGCAGCCGGCAGCGCGGGCCAGCGAAAGCGCACGCAACGGTTCGGGTATCCCGGCCTCCACGTGGTGCCGCAGATCCAGCAGGGTCCCCGGGTAGTCCTCGCAGATCGCGCCGACCCACGGCACGTCCGCCATCCGGCAGATCAGCGCCAGCGGCAGCGGCGACTGATGAAACGACGTGAAGATGTACACCCGCTTCGGCGCGACGTCGCGCAACTGCTTGATCAGCGACTCGACGTGTGTCGCTGTGAGTTCCGCGGAATCGAAATCGACCCAGGGCGCCTGCCATTCGATGATCTCGTCGACCGCGGGTAGCAGCTCTGCCGCGGCGCGCCCGCGCGGCCCGGCCAGAAAAGTCACACCGTCGTGTGACGACGCGACCGCTCGCACCGCGGGACCAGTGATCAGAACGTCACCGGCGCTGTCGAGCCTGGCCACCAGTGCGCGATTCACCGGCAGTCCTTCAGCACGAGCGACACCGCATCCTCCAGCGTGGCGGCCACCCTGGCGCGGTCCCTGGCCTCGCTGATCTCCTGACGCCGGGTCCGCTCGGTAGGTACCAGCACCACGTCCGCGCGTGCCGACAGTGCGGCCTCGACGTCGCCGCCCGTGTCACCGATCATCACGCAGCGGGCCGGGTCAACACCGAGGGCCTCGGCGGCGGCCTCCACCATTCCCGGCGCAGGCTTTCGGCATCGGCAGCCGTCATCGTCGCCATGTATGCATACCTGCCAGGAGTGAAACGGGCCCAGCATCGCATCGACTTTCGCGTTGACCTCCTTCAGTTCATCCGGTGTGATGAGTCCCTTCGCCACCCCTGATTGGTTGGTGACAACGGCTAGGAGCAATCCGCGGTCACGCAACCGGTCCAACGCGTCAAGCGCTCCGGGCACCGGTTGCACCCCGGCGGGATCGTTGAGATACGGCCTGTCCTCGATGATCGTGTCGTCGCGGTCCAACAACACGGCCAGGGGCGGGTCACCGCGCGCCGATCGGAACGTCCACTCCCCTCGGATCCGGTGCATGACCGCGGCCGGCGGAATCAGGATGCTGGTCAACAGCATTCGAGCGGCCTCGGTGGGTGTATGTGGGCCCGCCCAGAACCGGCGCCCCGCAAACTCGGCGGTCAGCGCGGCCCACCCTTCGGCACACACCCTGGCCAAACGCCACCGACCGGCGCAGGCCGCCAACACGGCGGCAACGGCCGCTGCGCATGTCAGTGCGTGCAAGGGAAGCCGCCCGCGGCCTTCGCCGATGGCCGCACGCCATGCCCTACCGTGCTTGCGGCGCATGAGCGCGTTGTCCCGGTTGCCGATCTGCGCGCGCACACTACTCATCAGCGTCGCCGGGGCAACGGGGTGGCTGCAGCGGCGCTTGCCCCCGACAATGCTGCCGCCGGACAGCGTGATCCGTAGTGCCAGGTCCGAGTCTTCCCGGTAGGCTCTGGGGAAGCGCTCGTCGAATCCCCCGACCGCCACCAGGTCCGAACGCCGGTAAGCCATGTCGGCCGTGATCCATTTCGCCTCGGCCAGCCTCAGCGTGCGGCGTTCGTCATCGGTTGACCTGCGGCCGGCCACCCGGGGCACCTCGATGACGCCCTGCGACCCGGCCGCCCCGGACCCCTCTGCCTCAGCCAGGTCATCAGTCAGCGAGGCGAACCAATTAGGTTGCGGCACAACGTCATCGTCGAGAAAGCACACCCACGACGTGCGCGCGGCACGCCAACCCACATTGCGCGCCGCTGCCGGTCCACGGCCACCGCTGCGCAAGACCGTGACGGGCAGGCTCGTTTCGACGTGCAACGACTCGATCGCGTCGGGGCGGTCATCGACCACTATCACCGCCGACGGCCGCTGACCGGCCGAGCCGTCGAGTTCAGCCAACAGGCGATACAGCGACTCGCGTCCGATGGTCGGTATCACGACGGTGTAGTCGGTCACCTGGGCCGCCTCACGATGAAGGGACCGATCGCCAGCATGTCGATCGGTGCGCTGCCGAAACATTCGAGCGCGTCGCGCGGGCTGTCCACCATCGGACGGCCCGACGTATTGAAGCTGGTGTTCACGACAACCGGCACACCCGTACGCTCGGCGAACCGAGCGATGGTGGCGTGCAGCACCGGGTTGGCCTTGTCGACAGTCTGGATTCGCGCAGTGCCGTCGACATGGGTGACAGCGGGAATCTTCGGCCGCCATGCGTCGACGACGTCGTGCACAAACAACATGTACGGGCTCGGAATCGGGCCGCCCGAGAAGATCTCGTCGGCTCGTTCGGCGAGCACCATCGGCGCCACCGGGCGGAACTGTTCGCGGCCCTTGACGGTGTTGAGTCGCTCGAGGTTCTCGACCCGCCGCGGGTCGGCAAGCAGCGAGCGTCCGCCAAGTGCCCGCGGCCCGAACTCCGCGCGACCCTGAAACCAGCCGATCAACTGGTCCTCAGCCAGGGCGTCGCCGACGGTCGCCGGGAAATCGAACGGCCGCTCATATGGCAGCGCCGCCTCGCGCAGCGTCGCCTCGATCTCCTCATCGGAGAACCCGCGACCCAGCTGAGCGGACGGCATCGGGGCGATCGACTCACCGGCTTCTCCGGCGAGCGCCAGCGCGGCGCCGAGCGCGGTGCCCGAATCGCCCGCGGCCGGCTGCACCCACACATTAGTGAAGCCGCCATCGGCGTACAGCTTGGAGTTGGCCACACAGTTGAGTGCCACTCCTCCTGCCAGGCAGAGCTTTTCGTCATCGGTACGCTGTCGCAGCCAACGGACCAGGCCGAGCAGCACTTCCTCGAGCACCGTCTGCACACTGCACGCCAAGTCGACGTTATGCTCACCGCGTGGCCCGAACGACTGCCAATCCACCGGTTCGGTCCGAAAGCCGCCATCACCACACGCGTAAACCAGCTCGCGCAATCTGTCAGCGAAACGCGGCGTCCCATAGGACGCCATCGCCATCACCTTGTATTCGTCGCTTGATCGCTGAAAACCCAGATGTTCGGTGAGGTTCTCGTACAGCAGACCCAGCGAGTGCGGCAGCGACTGCGTGGCCAGCACGTCGATCTTGCCGTCCCGATAGGTGCCCGCCAGCATCGAGGAGCGCTCACCGCGGCCGTCGACAACCAGCACCGCACAGTCGGGGTGAGGTGAGGCCAGCGCACTGGACGCCGCATGTGCGACGTGGTGCCGAACGTGCCGCACGATTCCCGGATCGAGGCCGGGCAGCGCTGATTGCAGGAACCGCGGGGCCCGCTGTGCATACATCGTGCGCAGGTACTCCCAATCGCGGTCGAGCCCGTCGAGGTCGGCGGTCGTGTCGTCCATCAGCCGCGGGTCATACGAATAGCCAACCGCGTCAAGATCAGAAGGCCGCAGGCCGGCCTGCTCGAGACACCACCGCGCCGACTGGATCGGCAGCTCCCACGTCGAAAACGGCACCGCCTGCTTACCGTGCTTACGCCGGGAGAACCGCTCCTCTTCGGCGGCAGCGACGATGTGGCCGTCAACAACCACCGCGGCGGCGGGGTCGTGGAAAACTGCGTTGATTCCAAGGATTCGCACCCGATATCTCCTAACTTCCTTGCAGCGCAGCAGATGCCGACGGCTGTGGGCGTCGCTGGGTACGGAACCAGTCCACGGTCAGCTCCAACCCGGCGCGGCAGCCCACCCGGGGTTGCCAGCCCAACTGCTCGCCAGCCAACGTGATGTCAGGGCAGCGCCGCTGCGGGTCGTCCTCCGCGGCAGCGACGAAACGGATCGCGGACTGACTGCCTGCCAGGTCACGGACGAGTTCGGCGATGTGCAGCACCGACAGCTCCGTCGGGTTGCCGACGTTGACCGGTCCGGCGAAATCCGATTGAGCGAGCGCAACCAACGCATCGATGGTGTCGTCGATATAACACAGTGACCGCGTCTGTTGACCGGTGCCGGTCACGGTGATCGGCTGTCCGGCGAGCGCCTGACTGCAGAACGTGGGCACCATGCGCCCGTCATCGCTGCGCATCCCCGGACCGTAAGTGTTGAAGATCCGCGCCACGCCGACATCGGCGGAGCGCGCCCGCCGATACGCGAACGTCAACGCTTCGGCGAACCGCTTCGCCTCGTCGTAGACGCTGCGCGGGCCGACGGGATTGACGTTGCCCCAATAGGTTTCCGGTTGCGGATGCCGCAGCGGATCGCCGTACACCTCGCTGGTCGACGCAAGCACCAGGCGGGCGTTGGCACGTTCGGCGATGTCGAGCGCGTTCGCGGTGCCCAGTGCGCCGGTGCGCATCGTCTGCACGGGCATGCGCAGGTAATCCACCGGAGACGCCGGTGAGGCCAAATGGAATACGGTGTCGACGTCGGTCGGGCCGCCGATCAGCGAATGGCTGATGTCGTGGCGGATGAACCGATAACCCTGCCGTCCGCGCAGCCGATCCGCCGCAGTCGGTGCACTCGTGGACAGATCGTCGACGCAAATCACCTCCGCCCCTGACTCGAGCAACCGCTCGCACAGCTGGCCGCCGAGAAAGCCCCCGCCGCCCGTGACCATGACCCGTCGGAGTTCACGCATCGGTGTTTGCCCTCCGTTTCGGCGGGTAGTCGGCCCCGTTATGGATGCCACGCACCGCATTTCGTTCGTCATTGCCAGCCGTGATCGCGCAGACGAGCTGGCGACCACGGTGGCCAGGCTGCTCGACAGCACACCGTGCCCAATCATTGTGGTGGACAATGCGTCTCAAGATAATTCGGTGGCCATCATGAATCGGATCGCTGCGACGTCGGGTGGCAGGTTGCGCGTCATCGAGCTGAACGAAAACCGGGGAGCAGTTGGCCGCAACGTCGGTGTGGCTGCGGCCCGCACTCCGTACGTGGCGTTCTGCGACGACGACTCGTGGTGGATGTCCGACGCACCAGCGACCGGGGCCGACCTCTTCGATCGCCACCCGACGCTGGGCCTGCTGGCAGCGCGCACCATCGTTTGGCCGCAACGCCGCGAGGACCCCTTCTGCGCCCTGCTGGCAAACAGCGCGCTCGGGCATCGGCCCGGCCTGCCCGGCCCATCTGTGCTCGGATTCATGAGCTGTGCGTCGATGGTGCGCAAGCAGGCATTCGAGGCGGCAGGCGGCTTCAGCGGCATCCTGCATTTCCGCGGCGAGGAACAGCTGCTCGCCATGGATCTCGCCGCGCTCGGGTGGGACTTGTGCTACTGCCGGGACCTCGTCGCCATTCACCAGCCCTCCGCGCACCGCGCCAGCACGGCGACGCAGAACGCCCGTCAGATGCGCAATGCGGTGTTGACCACATGGCTTCGTCGCCCGATGACGCGGTGCATGAGAGCAACTGCCGCGCTGCTGTGGGCCGCGCTTCGTGATCGCGAGCATGCGCGGGCGGCCGCCGAGGCGATCGCCCGCCTGCCGGACGTCGTCAACGAGCGCAAGCGGTTGCCTGTCAGTGTCGAGCGCGCGCTGACGGCACTGGAGTCGCAGTGAGCCCGTCATCCGGACGAAAGTGACGACAGATCGGTCGCCTGCTGATTCGCGGGCTCTTGGGCCGCGGGCACCAGACGGTCGTAGATGCGCAGTGTGTCGGCGGCGATTCGGTCCCACGAGTAACGCGCCTTGGCGCGATCCCGGCCCGCCGCGCCCAGGCCCTTCCGCAGGAAGTCGTTGTGCAACAGGTCATTGATCGCGTCGGCCACTTCGGTATGGCTCTTCGGTTTCACGAGCCGCCCGGTCACATCGTGCACGACCGTGTCGATCATGCCGCCAACCGCGGAGGCGACCACCGGGACACCGCACGCCATCGCCTCTAGTGGCACGATGCCGAACGGCTCGTACCACGGGGTGCACGCGACAACATCGGCGGACCGCAAGATCGCCGGCATGTATTCGCGCGCAACGGATCCATACAGTTTTACCCGGTCGGCAACGCCCAGTTGGGCGGCCAGCGCTCGCAGTCGGCGCGCCTCGGGATCTGAAGCCAGTTGGGCCTTTTCAGGGCCCCCGACGATGACGAGTTCGGCGCCCGGTATCGCCGGCAGCGCACGCACGACGGTGTCGAAACCCTTGCGCGGGACGAATCTTCCGACGCTGACGATGCGATGCCGCTCGCCACGTGGTGCCGTCGGCCCATCGGGCGTGAAGTGGTCGAGATTCACCCCGCAGGGTACGACCGACATCCGGGCGCGCGACCGGCCCATCCGCATCAGCTCGAAGACTTCGTCGGTGCACGTCGCCGCGACCCAGGTCGCGCTGCGGGCGACCATGGCCTCGAGGCGCAGTCGCTCCCGGGGGCTGGTGTCGTCGGCACCCTGGTGCCGACGCTTGACGACGCCGAGCGCATGAAAGGTCTGTACCGCAGGCAGATCGAGGTGCCGTGTCGCCAATTGGGTTGCGATTCCCGACATCCAGAAATGGGCGTGCGTGACGTCCGGCCGATCGGCGCGCCATTGCGCATCCAGAAACTGAGCGAATGGGCCCATGTGGGCCAGCAATTCGTCCTTCGGCAGCCGTTCAGGAGGGCCGGCCGGCACGTGAACAACCGTGTAACCCTGCGGCATCTCGACACGTTCGGGGAGGTCGTGATCATCCCGACGGGTGTAGACGGTCACGGCATGGCCGCGCCGCGTCAGCGCCGCTGACAGTTCGGCGACGTGGACGTTTTGGCCGCCCGCGTCGACGCCGCCCAGCACCGCCAACGGACTGGCGTGTTCGGAGACCATGGCGATCTTCACGGCAATCCTCCTTTCAGACCCTCTCGCAACTGGTGTCGATGACGTCCTCCCACTCGGCGAGGAACCGCTCGAGCGCGAAGTGCGCCATGGCGAAGTCACGGGACGCTTTGCCCGCCGCCGCAGCTGCCGAACGATCGGTGACGAACCCCTCGAGGGCGTGCGCCAGCGTGGTGACGTCCGCGCTGACCACGCCGGCCTCCGGCGGCACCACTAGTGGCGCCATCGTGGACGCGACCGCCACCACCGGCATGCCGAGGTACATGGCCTCGATCAGGGATAGGCCTAGCGATGTCCAGCGAGCGGTATGCAGATACACCCTGCGCCGTGCCACCTGGTGCAGCAGCCGCGGCGCCGGCACGTCGCCCTTGCCCCGCACACGCCCGTTGCCAGATAGCGCTTCTGTATCAATGCCCCACACGTCGATCGGCGTGGCGATCGACAGTTCGTCCAGCAAATCGGTGCCGACCGTGCGCCCGCGCCGCAACGGTTCATTGATCATGGTTGCCGCGACAGGCAATTCGCCGGTATAGAGGTGGCCGGGATCGGCGATGCCGTGATTGATCACCCCGGTGGGGGCGACGCCGTTGTTCCACATCAAGCAGTTGAAGTCGGTGACGTGTATCAATTGAATGTCGTCACGCGCCGCGAGTGGGTGAACGCTGTCGACGGCGAAGGGTCGTGGCGTGTTGTGTTCGACGTAGACAGCAGGGACGTCGATGCCGGGCCGACGCCCGAGCCAACGTGTCGCCAGCTCGATCTCGTGAGGGCGCTGCAACACCACAAGGTCGATGTCTTCGTCACGCAGGCGCCACGACGGAACCTCCTGCGCGCGTGGCCAATTGCGACCACACAAGCCGCGCCCATAGGCGTCGCGGTCGTCGTTCACAGGAATCACCCAGCGATAACGCCCAGCGACGAACGACTCCATCCACGACCCGTGCACGTGCCACACCAAAACCGAACGGACGGCATCAGATCGCGCCATGAGAACCACTTACCCGGATTCAATTCGGCCTAACGGGACAGCGATCGACTCTTCGTAAAATTGATTCACTCTATTCGCATTCCGGACGCCACGCTGGTCGGGGGCGGTTCACAGCTGACGCACACCGAGTGTTTTTGCGGCCATGCAAGACAACGCGCAGCTCCCCGACGGCGTCCCGGTCGCCGATGCCGTCGAGCAACACCGGCCATCCAGCGAACCGGTTCCCGACGAAGAGGCTTGCGCCTCGCCGACCCAGCACACTTGGCGTCGATGTGACTTCGTACGCTGCGCTGGATCGTCAACCGGCATGACCACGGGGCGCAATCACTGGTGCAGTGAGACTGTAGAGCGCACCACCAAAAACTTTGGGCTGGGCTCGACATCCTGGCCAAAAGCGTCGCGTATCAGAACCCGACCGCGACGTTCACCGACATCTCCGATGAGAGCGGCTGCATTCATCGACATCGCTGAGGGTCGCCTGAGGAATTGGCCCCTCTCACCACTTCGCGGCTCTCAAGACCAGTCGGCGCCGCAGCCGCCGGGCGGGGCTAACCCGAGCCCTCACGGGTTTCCAGTCCGACTGCGGCGGCTAGCTCGTCGCGGTGGCGCCTCAGTTCGGGATACTGCTGTCCCAGCTCTCCCATCAAATCCCAGAGCGCGTCGGCAAGCGCATTGAGTTTGTGTTGGGTGGCGCGGTCGGTTCGTGACTGGGTGTTCTGCAGCAACGCGACCAACAGAAACGTGATGATCGTGGTGATGGTGTTGATGATCAATTGCCAGGTGTTGAGCTTGATCACAAGATAAGACGGCGCCCACACGATGATCAGCAGGACACAGAACGAGAAGAACCACGCCCGCGACACCCACAAGCTGACCTTAGACGCGAAACGATCGAAGATCGACAACTGATCAGAGACATCGCTTGGCATCTCGCCCGGTTGTTTGCGTGGCGCGGTGATCGACGAGCCAGACATAGCGGTTCCACCCTTTCTTCGCTGACGTGCCGACGCTGCGCCGGCTGGCCTGCTTGCCTCGTCAGCACCAGCAGTGCGCCAGCAATAAAACTGTTCCCGCCTGGGACTGGCGCTATACATGCCCTCACCGTCACTGCGGCAGAACGGCCCACGTTGCCGCTGCATATGCTCGGCCACCGCCGCTGGTACGGCGTCCGATTGACCGGGAGGCACGTTCGACCGGGTTAGTTCAGCGGGCAGTGGGCAATATATCTGTGCGATGGCCGGCCCATTTCTGTGCCGCCCGCATGCCAAAGCCGAATTATCGAGGAGCCAATAGCGATGCACCGGTTCGCCCGCCGACGGACGCGAGCCTGCCGATGACATCATTGCCCTCGCTAGCGCTCGTGGCGATCTTTGTGGCGTGTGCCGCCGTGATATGGATTGCCGGAATCACGTTGTCGCATAGCACAGACGTCCTCTCCGAACGCTGGCATCTGGGCTCGGCGCTCGGCGGCGTCATTTTGTTGGCGATCGCAACTAACCTGCCTGAGATCGCCATAACCGCCAGCGCCGCGCTGGCCCACCAGCTCGACGTGGCGGTGGGCAACATCCTGGGAGGCATTGCGATCCAGACCGTCGTGCTCGCTGTGCTGGACGCTGCTGGTACTCGGCCGCGTAAGCCCCTGACGTATCTGGCCGCCTCGCTCACTCTCGTACTCGAGGCCGGGCTGGTGGTGGCGCTTTTGGTGATCGTGGTGATGTCCACACAGCTGCCGCGTTCACTGATCGCCTGGCGGCTGACTCCAGGTGTCGTGCTAATCGCCATCGTGTGGGCGGTCGGATTGATGTTGATCCGCCGCGCCGGGCGAGGGCTGCCATGGCAGGAAGCCGGCCATGCGCCCGACAGTCAAGAAAAGCCCACCGGGCACTCGACGACGACGAAGGAAAAGACCGCCAGCAAAAAAGGTGTCAGCACTGCCCGGACGGTGCTCGTTTTCACCGCCGCGGCGGCCGCAACGCTGATCGCCGGTGTGGTAATTGAACGCAGCGGCGAGGAGGTGTTCGGCCGGTGGGGTATGTCGGGGGTGGTGTTCGGGGCCACGGTGCTTGCGGCGGCCACCGCGCTGCCTGAACTCTCGACGGGGCTCACGTCGACGCGCATGGGTGACTACAAGTTGGCGATGAGCGACATCTTCGGTGGCAACGCATTCCTGCCGGTTCTGTTCTTGTTCGCGACGCTGTTGTCGGGTTCAGCCGTACTACCCTTAGCCCATCACAGCGACATCTATCTCACCGCGCTCGCGGGCCTGCTGACCGTGGTGTACATGGCCGGGTTGATATTTCGCCCACAGCGGCAATGGTTGCGGATGGGTGTGGATTCCCTTGCCGTTGTCGTGCTCTACATTCTCGGTGTCATCGGGTTGGCGTTGATCAGCGGCTGATTCCAGCAGCGCTGCCACCCGGCTGGGCAGAGTTGGTGCGGCGGCGGCCATTGGGCCGTGGGGTTAGGACACGGCGAGTTCGCCATGCATGCCGGGATGATAGGTGCAGTGATAGCCATAATGGCCGGGGCGGGTTGGTGCCAGCAGGAATGCCTTATCGTGTGGCTGCACAGTCACATCAAAGACGCCGGGACTGTCGGAGGTGACACTGTGCACGACGTTGTCGTCGTTGACGATGCTGACTTGTGTCCCCTCACCGACGGCAAGGAATGTGTACAAAAGTCCTCGATGGTGATCGCGAACGGGCCTGGCTGCGGTGGCGGCGGCGGGCGGCCGACGCTCGATGAGCTCGTCAATGCCGGTGAGTGGGCGGCCTTGTGGTTCGTGTCGCGCTCTCCGCAGCCAGCCGACACCACCAGTATCGCGACCATGGCGCTGCGTGCAGCGGTTGCGACCGCCCCGCCGCGGCGCCGGCACAGCGACGCTGGCAATGACCAGTCGGGATGTCCGCCAGCGGTGTTGAGCCGCGAAACTACTGCCGGGTACATAACCAACCGTTTCCCCGCCAGGCTCTGAGCTATACGGTTCGGGCGGCCTGCGTATGAGGTGCCCTTCCGCGGGGCATTACCTCACGAGCCGGTCGGTGCGATCGCGATTTCACTGCCACGCTGCAGCGTTGGCCAACCAGGAGATGATCATAGTGACCGACGAGGTGCCCAATACCGTCCGTGGTGGTGATCGGATCAGTGCGCGACCCGTTGGCGCCGCCTTGGCCGGAGGCGTATTCGTGGCTTTGTCAGGACTGCTCATTCTGGGTTTGGGGCTGTCCACACTGTTTTACGATGAGCTGCTTCGCTACGGGCCGCGGTGGGTGTTCAAGTTCAACGAATCATGGTGGGGCTCACTCCATGTCGTGCTGGGCGCGCTGATGATCCTCGCCGGTGTTGCCGCGATGTCGGGCGCCCGGTGGGCAATCGTTTCAGCCCTGGCGTTGGCGCTGGGGTCGACTGTACTGATGATTATTTGGCTTGCCTACTACCCGCTGTGGACTGTCCCGCCGATCATCTTGGGTGTGTTGGCCCTCATTGCCTTGACCATCGCCGACCCGACAATGCGCCGGCGCATCCGTTAATAGAGCGCTGTGCGGGGCGCCACGTCGCGTTCGAGGAGCAGCAGCAATCTGTCCTGACCGGTTGATGCCCTCGCCCCATTCCGAGCACCGGTCACAGTGACAGCGGCGTGCGGTGCTAGTGCCCGATGGGAAAGAAGGAGTCGCCGTCTTCCGGAGCGCCGTCGACCTGCCCGCGGTGTATGCGCGAGTCCTCCACAATGACGCCGTCGACGATGTCGGACTCCTTGATCGCCTCGGCGCAGGAGGCGACCCCTTCCGCCGGCAGGGGTAGGGCACTGTGAGGCGTGTCGGCTGTGATCTCGGGCTGCTCGGCAGCTAGTCGCTGCTCCAACGATTCGTCATCTCCGGGGTCCAGCCACGTATCGGGGGGCTCCACGACGACGTCGCCGTCGTCGTTGCGAACGTCATCAGAGTCCAATGATTCACTGGGGCTTAGGGTGTTGTCGGGGCCGCCCACATCATCGGCGCCGGGCCTATCGGTTGACATAGGAGATGATACCCCGCACGTGCGTCATCAAACCCGCTGTGGCCCTAGAGATTTGCGTAGTCTTTCGGGTGGTACCTGGTGTGTCCGGTGGCTGAGGTAACGGCCAGGCAATAGCGATGCGTATCGGTGGTGACGGTGCGCTGGGCTGGGTGTGCGGTGAGTGGTTGCGTTGCGCAGGGGGCCGGGCCAGCCGAGTAGCCGTCAAAGCCAGGCAAACATTGTCATCGGTGGTCGAGGACAGTGCGGCGGCGCTACATCTGTTGGCCTCATGCAATTCACCGCGGTCTGGTTTGGTGACAGGCGTCTCGCTTATGATGCTGCACTTCTAGTCGGCTTGCATGCCCCACAACGAGGTCACCGACTGTCCGGGTTCGAGGCTCAGCACCCCTATCCCAGTACGGAAACCGTTGGGCGGAGCGGTCATTGGCTCCACGCCGAGCCCGGTGCGCCAGTGCCGTGACGCCAAGGTGTGGGACGTAAAGATCTCCAGGTACGGGTAGTGTTCGTCGAGCCACACCGATGTTCGCTGCCCATGGGGTCCGGTGATGTTCACCCATGCCAGTCCCTCGGCATCGCGGTGCAGATCGGTGAAGGTGTAGTCGATGTCCTGGCTGCCGATCAGACGGCCGGCGCGGAAATCAACCGGCGAGCCTTCGATGTGTTCGATGCCCGTCGGTATCCCGCGCGTGTCGGTGGGTAGCCATTGGGTCGCGTCGAATTGCAGATGGCATTGATCGACCCGGTCGGGACCCGATGAGATGTAGGGATGCTGGCCCGCAGCGTAGGGGCACGGCTCATCGCTTCTGTTGGTGGCAGTGGTCGACACGGTCAATCCGGTGTCAGCGAGCTGGTATTCGACTTCCACGTCCAGGGTGAATGGATAACCCATCATCGGATACAGCCGGATCGCCATCCGCACCCGATCAACCTCGTGGGCCTGGCATGACCAGTTGCGCCAGCGCAACAGTCCATGGATAGCGTTGTTCTTCTCCGGCTCGGTCAGCGGCAGCTGATAGGTGTGTCCGCCGAACGAGTATTGCCCGTCGGCGATCCGGTTTGGCCAGGGCACCAACGGTAAACCGCGCGCCGCGGTACACCGTTCTTCGATCCCATAGCGGTCAAGGACCTCCCGACCGTTCACGTGATACTGGCGCAGACCGCCACCGACCTCCACCACAGTGGCGCGCTGGCCACCATGGGAGATTTCAAGCTGGCGCCCCGAGGGGACTGGTGTGCTCATGTGGGATGAGATTCCCAATCCCCGATCGCCTTAGCCCTGGCCGCCGGGCGATGTTGGGTGGCGTGATCGTGAGCCACGCCCGCGGCGGCCCACCCGCCCATGGGTGCAAGCCTGTGTCAGCCGCGAATCCACTGGCCAAGGCGCTGTTTCGTCGACGGTACCGGTGGACGGGTGGCCTTGGTCGCAGCCGCTGCCCGCCGATGCACCAAGCCGCAACCAAGGGTCGAGGGCCAGCTTATGAGGATTCGGTCATTCGGCGTCGCCGCTTATCTATAGCGCCCTGGTCGAGGCACACGGATAGCCAGCAACCGTTAGGGGAATTTGTTGTGGCAGGGGCAACGCCAAAGAGGTGCACATGGCAAAACGGTGTTGTGGCACAGCAAGGGAGGTACGACCATGGCCGAGGAATGGACCGATGGACACGTGGTCCGTTCACTGCATCCGCGTCGAGACCTCGATACGGCCGAGGGAATACTGGTCATGTTGAACGGGTGCGACGTCGATACCGCCCTGCACGAGCTTGTCAACGCAGCCCAACGTCACCGCGTCCCGGTTCTCACCCTGGCCTCGGGGCTCGTCGATTTGGCTTGTGCCGGCGGCCGCTCCGATGACCCTCGCCCTGGCCACGCCGCCGCGCGCCAGGAGTGGGGTCAGCGGATACGCCGAGTACGTGAAGTCCCGCTGCCAGAACGAGGTTAGTCGGCCGGGCGGCCCGCCGGCCGCCTGCACAATGGTGTGCCGCCCGTGCCAGGGGCGCTGCAGACGACAACACCGGGGTCACCGCGGGTTGTGTGCCGGCTTGCCGGATTGGCCTGCCTTAGGTCAGCGCGCTCGTATATCCCTTGGCGCCTAAGGGTATTACGTCCCTGCAATCGGTCCCTGCACGAAAGAAGGACGGCGTGAGCGTTTCCACCACCAACCAATTCGAAATCGACGTGACGCGAATCCGCGATGAGGCCCGCCGCCACATGGAACAGGGAGCGGTGACCGTCGGCAACAAGATCGACGTTGAGCGGCTGATCCAGGTACTCAACGAAGTCATCGCCACCGAGATCGTCTGCTACCTGCGCTACACCCAGCACGCAATCGCCGCCAGCGGTCTAAATCGCGCACAGGTCGCCGCCGAGTTTGAAGAACACGCACGCCAGGAGCGCCAGCACGGTGTGTGGGCCGCTGAACGTGTCAGCCACCTCGGCGGCGACCCCGACTTCAACCCGGCCACCCTGACGCAGCGCAGCCACACCGACTACGTCACAGTCGACGATTCCGACCTCAAGCAGATGCTGCGGGAGAATCTGGTCGCCGAACGCATCGTCATTACCAGCTATCAGCAGATCATCCGCTGGATCGGCGATGCCGATCCGACCAGCCGTCGGCTGATGGAGAAAATTCTTGAGGAAGAAGAAGAACACGCCGATGACCTCAATGATCTCCTGGGCAACTAACAGTCGGTCCGATCCGCGCGCCGTCACACAACAGCCGACCACTTCCCACTTGGCTTGCCAGAGATGACAAGTGGCATGCAGGTGGTTCGTCGCGGTCGGCGCCAGGAGAGCAGTGGGCATCGCCATTACGCTCGATGGGTAGTAGGGCGGCGCCCATGTGTGCGGTCCGTAGTGTGGGGCCTCTCGCGCGGAGGGGCATGGACGTGCGGACAGTCCTGAACGGCCCCGCCGAGGAGCGGCAGCGCTGGGCCCACGACATCGTGGACCGGTTAACTCCGATCATGAGTCTGCTGGGCATCGTCTTCGTGCTCATCGTGTTTGGCGAGCAGCTGGCGCGCCCAAACACCGCATTGTCGACGGTGCTGTCGATCCTGGGCTGGCTGCTGTCGGGTGTCTTCGCCGCCGAGTTCATTGCGCGCCTTGTTGTCGCACCTGACACCTCACGCTTCCTTCGCCACAATTGGTGGCAGATCATCTTTCTCGTACTGCCGTTTCTTCGTCTGGTGCGGCTGGTGCGCACCGTCAAGCTGCTGCGCAGCGGCCGGGTGCTGTCCGGGGCGGTGCGCGGTACCCGGTCAGCTCAAGCAGTGTTGGGCAGCAGGCTGGCAGGGCTGGCGTCGGTGGTGGCGATCATCATCTTGGGCGCCAGCCAATTGCTATATCAGTTCAGCGATTACCGCCACTACTCGGATGCTCTTCACGCCGCGGCGCTGGCCGCGATTACCGGTGAGCCACTCGCCAAAAGCGACGGCTTCGCTCAGGTGACTGAAGTGTTTCTCGCCGCCTTCTCCGTGGTGGTCTTCGGCGCACTAGCGGGCCTGCTTGGCGCCTTCTTCACCGAGACACGCCGCAGCGACAAGACCACGGCCAACAATCGCCCCACGCCGTGGGACGGATCCGCCACACACCATGTCAGGCTGCGGTCTGCGCCGCGTAGCCAAACCATGCCCCGTCCCGGTGGCACCCACTCAACATTCATCTCAGTCGGCGACGCTGATAAGCGTGGACAGTGACCTTGTTGTGCGGCCAACGCCGCTCAAACCTCCCCTGACACAACGGTAGGCAGCAATCGGTGCCCCTAGGTCGCTGGGGTTTTCCGGCTCCGACCCCACCGCTCGCTGGGTCAAACGGCCTGCCCTGCCCGCCACTGGGAGGCGCCGCACCGCAGCCGAATCTACAAAACGAGCTGGCCTCGTCGGCCCAGCCACCGGTAGCCGTAGCCGGGCGGTCGAGCGGGTTATCGTGGGTGGCCGGCACTGTTGCTGCTCAGCACGTCGACGAGCTCACCCATATGGTCCTGCACCCAAGTGGATCTCGACGTCGGTGTGGGCGAGGTTGACCGGTGGATGGCGCTGAATAGCAGCCCCACTGTGGCCAGCGGTCTGTCGTCGCAGCGCTTTGGCCAAGTACCGAGCGGCGTTGGGTCGCGGCAGGTCATCTCCTACGCCGTTCTCGTCGCTGTTGAACAGGAACGGCGTTTCGGGAAGCGACAGCGGCAGCGCACGCATAGACCATTGCCAGGCGGCGCTGATCCCAGCAGCGTGCCAGGTACCGCCGAATTCCCTGGCCGACACCACGGTTTAGGGAAACATCTTGGGCTGTGGCATGTCTGGCCTCTCGTGGGCCGCCCAGCTCCCGCTGCGTGGCCTACCGGCTTGACCGACGGCGGCGCCCGCCGTGTCCGCGGAGCAAAATCAGCAGCGCGGCGAACATGCTCAGATAGGCAAGGATGCACACAATCAGCATTACGCCCAGTCGCTGAGCCCCGAAGTCCACTGCCGCCACCATCACAGCGAATCCCACCGAAAACAGCAGCGCAGCAACGATATTCAAATACACCACCCGGGCACGCGTTCTGCGGTGCAACTGTTTATTCCAGCGAGGCGCCACGTCGGCCAGGTCATGCTCGAGCGCGTCAAGCACCCGCTGCTCACGATCGGACAGTGGCATTGTGGGTCTCCCTTCCGGTCGGTGTTTAAGCCGCGCAGGCGCTGTGCATCAGTGCAGCGATAAGAGTCGATTCCCATACCAGCAGCCGGCTATACCACCGGGTGACCACCAAACATGGGCTGACGCTGAGCATCATCGCGGGCACGCCGCACCCAACACGTCGCTCGGCAGGCCGGCGAGTGTCGTGTGCCAAACGCTGGCCGACATTGTCTTGGGTGCGCCGCGGCCCTACGGGTCTGCTGACCGGCGCTGCGTACGCAGATATTCTGCGGTCTGATAGGCAACGGCCAGCGCTGGAACGGCAAGTACCGCGCCTGGGATGCCGGCAAGCAGAGTTCCCGTCGTGACCGCCACGAGTGTCACGACAGGATGTAGGTGCACGGCCCTACCGACCAGCACGGGTTGCAGCAGATTGCCCTCGATCTGCTGCACAGCCAGCACCACCGCCAAGATGATCAATGCGTGGGTGAGTCCCTGTGTGACCAAAGTGACCAGCACTGCCAGGGTCCCGGCGAGCACCGCACCCAGCAGCGGAACGTAGGCGCCGACAAATGTCAGCAGCGTCAGCGGCAGCCAGGTGGGCACACCGAGCACCAGCAGCCCGGCGCCGATGAACACTGCATCAACGAGGGCGACTTCGGTGGTGCCGACCATGTATTTCGTCAGTGTCCTCCACGCGCAGCGACCTGCGCCGTCGGTGCGGTCGCGGCGATCACCGGGCACCCTCTGCAGCACCCACCGCCACATCGACTCGCCGTCCTTGATGAAGAAGAACACAGTGAACACCGCGAGCACCATCGCGGCCAGCAGGTCAGCGGCGATGCCGGCGGCCACCGCCGGATCGGGAACGAGCCGCTTCAGCGCATCAATGATGTTGCTGCGCAGCAGATCGATCTGGTGGGAGTCCAGCGCCAGTGGGCCCGCCACGAGGTAGTGGTGAAGCTTGTCGACGGCGGCGGTGACCGTCGGAACCAAATCGTCCATCTGCTCGGCGATCCGATTCCATATCAGCAGCACAACACCGGTGGGAACACCGAGCAGCACCACGATCGCCGCCACTGCGGCCAGCGTCGGCGGCACGCCGAGCCGTTGCAGCCAGCCGACCGCCGGTGACAACAACGCCGCCAACAAAGCGGCCACAGCTAAGGTGAACGATACGACGGCGACCCGAAGGGCCAGCGTCGCCATCAGCCAGACCGCGGCCGCGATCACCAACAGCACCGCACACCGAACACCAAGCTGGCAAAGCCACGCCGGCATCGCGCCCGACACGCCTGAACCGCTCTCACCGTGGCGTGAGGTGTTCCTCGCAGACGGCAGGCAGCCGCACGGGTCGGCGTGTGCAAATGCAGCCGAGGGCACCGATCCTGGTGCGCCGACCTGTGGCACGTCTTCGCCACCACCGGTGTCATCGTCGCCGGAGCAGCCCATCGCGTTCCCTTCATCGGCCTAGCGTCAACACCACCCTGCTGACAACTACCCCGCCGCCGATGGCGCCATACCGCACGCTGACCCGGCATCGCCGCCGCTCTCGGAATTTCACGCACTCAACCCACACCGCGCCTGCCCTGCCGCCGCGGCGGCCACCACCAGCACGGGACCAGGGCTGACATTGACTCACCGCACGCCAGCGTTTCACCTTAGGCAACAAGACGATTGAGAACCTCTGTGCTTGGGCCGGCGTCGATGTATACGGGCCGCCAAGCGGGGGAATCAATCACTAAGGAGCATCCGTGGACGCTCAACGGGAGGTCGGGATGCGGGCCGCTCGGTGGTCCTAGCGGCGTCGTCGTTCCGCAGCCTAGAACGCCATCCGAGCGCCACGGATCTCCTCCACCAGATGACACGCGCTAACCGCCGGAATGAGCCGCCATGGGCATCGCCATAGCTCACCGCCCTAGCCACCGTCGGCCCGGCCACACACCCGAAAGGTTGCGGCCCCGCACGCAGCGACTGCTTGTGCCGCTGGTCGCCGTCCTGATCGCAGCCGGGTCGGGATGCTCACCACACTCAACGCAACTGCTGCAAACCCACACCATCGACGTGCGCATCAACGGTCAGCGCACCGGTGACCATCTCGTCAAATGCCAGCAGGTGCAATGGCTTTGGAACATTCAAACGCTCAAGTCAGACCCCGGCCTGACCGCACAGGTGCAAACCGGAAAGACGGTCGTGGCCAAATCAGTGCAGATCGACAACGTGGCCGGCTTCACCGGCGACTTCTGGGAAGGCACCACTGGCAACGCACAAGCCAGCGTGGACCGGCGAACATTCACCATCCGCGGCACCGCCGAAGGCTATTACCACAACAACCCAAATGACCGCAGCACCGCGACCTTCGAGATCACCACCGACTGCTAAGCCATCGAAACTAACACAGCGGCTATGCACCCAGGCCCGAGGCGCTGCGGCGCAATCGACATCCGCGCATTGCGACGCCTCACCCACGGCGGTGATTGCACGCCGCATCGGCGTTGCACAGTCGCCCCTATTATCTGGGCGACCACATCGATGTGGGCCCAACGGCGTCGACCCCCAGAATCACCACGGCTGCGGTCCCTCTGGCGATCGCGGCGCACACAAACCCGGCAGCCACCTACACATTCTGGCGACGAGGCGGCACGGGCCGCCCGGCGTCGAAAACACGAATCAGCCGACCCACGGCTGGGAAATACACCGATGACCCAATGAGGCGGTTAACCGGGCGAAAGGGCAGGCAGGGTGGCGCTGATATTGGCGTTCGGGATAGTCCTGCTGATCAGGGTCTCGCTGTCACAGCTGGCGGCGCGCACGGCGCTGTCCACGGCGTTGCTGGCCCTGGTCGCTGGTGCGGTGATCGGTCCCGGCGGTTTGCAGATTCAAGCCATCCGCGCCACGGACCCCATCGTGCACATTTTCGCCGATGTCGCGTTGGTGGCAGTGTTGTTCACCGACGGACAGCGCGCAAACCTGCACGGCCTCAAGCAAAACTGGCGACTGGCCAGCCGAGCCTTGGTGCTAGGCATGCCATTGACCATGTGCATCATCGCCATGCCCGCACACTGGCTAGCACACATGTCTTGGGCCACAGCATTTCTGCTCGCTGCGATACTGTCACCCACCGATCCGGTGTTCGCCGCGACCGCATTGCACCACCGTGGCATCCGGATGCAGCTGCGGCGGCTGCTCAATGTCGAATCCGGCCTCAACGACGGACTTGCCCTGCCGTTCGTCCTGATCTTTTTGGCAACCGCGCAAGGCCAGCACTGGCACCTCCTGCGCGTCGGCGCCGAGCTGGTTTTCGGGCTGGTACTGGGAGCCGGTCTGACGGGTGCCGCCACACTGCTCTGGCGGCTGCGCCTCTTCGCCGCCCGCTCCGCCCTAAAACCCCTGGGGCCCTTCGCGATTGCCGCCGTCCTGTATTCGGCCGCGCACCTCAGCGGCGCCAACGCCTACTTGGCCGCCTTCGCCGGCGGCGCCACACTGGCGACCGTCGATTCTGATACCAGCCGACAGTTCCAACGCTTGGGTCAGCAGTTGTGTGAAGCCACCAAGTATGGCGCATTGTTGGTTTTCGGGGCGCTGATCACGCCGGGCCGATTGACCGAGTTGTCGCTGCAACAGTGGCTTGTGGCCGGATTCATCATCATCGCCGCACGGCCGCTGGCGCTGCTGCCGGCACTGCTGCGCACGCCCCTGTGCACGCCCGAGCGGCTCGCCGCCGCATGGTTTGGACCCAAAGGGTTCTCCTCGGTGGTGTACGGACTCGTGGTGCTGCGCTCAGCGGTGCCCGATGGCACAACAGTATTCGATCTCGTCGCCATCACCATCACGGCATCCATCGTGATCCACACCACCATCGACGCCTCGGTGGCGCGGCTGCTGTTTGACGCCGCCGCCCAACAGCCAAAAACGCACCGCCACAACGCCGCCGCCCGGGCCGCCCGCGAGTAACTGACCGCGACGCCCCGACCGGCATACACCGCCTCGATAATGGCGTATCAGTGCCCGACTAGCCGGGTATAAAGCTCAAGACACCCTGATACCGGGCTTCAGCACGCGCAAACACTCCGGGAGGTTCATGTGAAAAGCACCGAACTGTACTCCAACGATGGGCTGCGCAGCTTTGTGCTCGTCATGGACACCGGAGATGAAGCGGTCAGCGAGGTCACCACATTCGCGCGGCACAACCACATCACCGCAGCCAGCCTCACGGCCATAGGTGCCTGCCGGGCAGTCACACTGGGATACTTCGACCCACAGATCAACGGCTACCGAAGCAACCAGTTCACCGAGCAACTCGAGATCCTGTCGTGCTTGGGTGACATCGCCACCAAGGACGATCAGCCGGTTCTGCATGCCCACATCGTTGTGGGCAGAAGCGATTCCACGACGTTGGGCGGTCACCTGCAACACATCGAAATCTTTCCCACTATGGAAGTCATACTTACCGAGACACCGGTGCAGCTGCGCAAGCAGATCGATCCGGTGACCGGACTGGCGCTGATCTCGGTCAACGCCTCCACCGCTTAGCGCCACGCTGCGGCGTCGACCGTCAGACTGCAGCCGAACTGCTCGCCGGGTCAGTGCTCGTCGTAGTGATCGTCATGGGCGGGTGCCGGCACCCGTCGGGGAATCGAAGTTCTTCCCACTGACCGCGCACGGTAGACATTTGCCGTCAAACCGATTGCGGTCCTGGGTCCCATCCTCTGCCGGCATCACGGCGCTCGGTATCGGTATCAGGAGGGGGTATCTGCTGGCCTCGGGGCGGGTATCAGAAAACGGTGGGCAGCGCTGAAACACACGCATACCAAGCCGATGCCGATCGCAGGCCCCAGTGGCCCAGCGATCTGACCGTCACTACCCGTCGATTTGTGGCCCGGGCGACCGCGCGGCAGTTCCTGCGAGATGAGTGTCCGGATGTGGCGGCCGGGGTGACCTATTACGGTGTGCTGTCGGTCTTCCCGGCGCTAATGGTGGTGGTATCGCTACTAGGGGTTGTCGGGCAGGGACAAACCACCACCAATACGGTGCTGCAGATCATCGGGCAGCTCGCCCCGCCCTCGGCGGTGCAGATCCTGCGCAGCCCGGTGCAGCAGGCGGTGACCTCGCCGTCAGCCGGGTTCACCCTTGCCGCGGGCGTGGTGATCGGATTATGGACGGCGTCGCGCTACGTCGGTGCCTTCGGGCGAGCACTGAACCGCATTTACGGTGTGCAGGAAGGCCGCCCGTGGTGGAAACTGCTTCCGCGGCAAGTGCTGCTGACCGCGTTGACATTGCTGGTGTCGGCGGCGGTGGCGTTGATGTTGGCGCTGAGCGGGCCGCTGGCCAAGACCATCGGCGGACTGATCGGCGCCGGTGACGCCGCGATGACCGCGTGGGCGGTGGCCCCCTGGCCGGTCATCCTGGCGTTCGTCATTGTCGTGGTCGACATTCTGTATTACGCCACACCCAACATCGAACAGCCGGGGTTTCGGTGGATCACCTTCGGCGCCGCGCTGGCCATCGTGGTGTGGGTGGCGGCATCAGCGTTGTTCGCTTTCTATGTCAGCAATTTCGGCAGCTACAACAAGACCTACGGGACACTGGCTGGCATTGTGGTGTTCTTGTTGTGGCTGTGGATCACCAACCTGGCGTTGTTGCTGGGCGCCGAAGTCAACGCCGAACTGGAGCGCGGTCGTGAACTGCAGGCCGGAATGGCGGCCCAGCAGCGGGTGCAGCTGCCGTGCCGCGACACCGAACTCATCAATAAAGACCGCGCCAAGAATCGACACATGCGTGCCCTCGCCGAACGGATACGCCGCATGAGCGGCGCTTCGCATTCTCGCTGACAGCCCTCAAATGCTTTGACGGTAGCCGTAAAAGTCGTGATCCTCCTGGTATCCGCCGTTGCCGGCGCCGATATCGGTGAAGTCACAAACGAATTCGATGACGCTGATCCACTTGACCTGTTTGAAGCCCAACTGCACTTCGTTGCGTAACCGCAACGGTGCGCCGTGCCCGTAGCTCAACGGGGCGTCGTTCATGTCGTAGGCCAGCAGCGTCAGTGGCGCGTACATCTGCTCGATGGGATGGGCGTCGTAATACAGCCCGCCTTGGGAACCTTGTGCCAGCGAGTAGAAGATCACCCACCGCGCCCGCGGGCCAGGACGCACCAGATCGCAGATTGTGGACATCGGTACACCGCCCCACTTGGCCACGCCCGACCAGCCTTGAATGCACAAGTGCTGGGTGATCTGTTCCTGGCGGCCCAGTCGGCGCAACGCCGCCATGTCCAGCTCGACCGGATTGCCGACAAGCCCGCCGATGCGCAACCGGTAATCGGCGAAGTTGTTGGCGCACAGCGCCTTATATTCCTCGCTGTCGGGATAGGTCCCGTTATGCCACAGATACGGCGACACGTCGGCGCCGCCGTAGTGGCCGGGTGTGGCGTCGACGTGCTCGAACAGCCGCTGCATCGGGCCGGTGAGCACCGATCCGATCCGCTGCACCACACGTGGATGGCGCAACGTGAACGGGCTGGCGGCCACCCAGCCGGCGGCCACCACGGCGATCGCCGCACAGAACCACCACACACCGATCCAACTTGAATCATCACGCGCGGCGAACATGTGATTGAGGTTGTCGCGGATACCGGTGGAGAACACCATTCCGACGTGCACGAAGATGAACACCACGAACCACACCATCACCAGAAAATGCAGCGAGCGGGCGACTTGACTGGACAGCACCCGGTTGAGCCGGCGAAACCGCGTCGAGAGGGCCGGTGACATGCCCAGCCCAGTTACCAGGGCCGCCGGTGCGGCGACGAACACCGTCAAACCGTAGGTGATGACCTGCAGCGCGTTGTAGGCCTGCCAGCTGTGTTCGGTCGGCCACTGCAGCGACAGGTACTGCAACGCCACCGACGCCGCGTTGGGCAGATATTGCCAGCTGGTCGGCACGATGCGCTGCCACTGACCGGTGCAGAACAACAGCACGTAAAACAGCGCCCCGTTGAGGAGAAACAACATGTCGATGCCCAGATGCCACCAGCGAGCCAAGCCGATGGAATGTCGCACCCCGGGCAGCCCGATCTGGCCCGGCAACGTCACCGAGTCTTGTTTGGCCGTCCATAACGGGTCTGCGGGGACCTGCTTTTGGAACCGGAACCACTCCGAGCCCGGAGTGCAGTGCCGGGTCCAATACAGCCGCGGGTGATCGGCCAGGATCTGCCAACCCGACCGGATGATGAACGTCATCAGCAACAGGTTGAAAAAGTGCTGCCACGCCATCCACGCCGGAATTCCACGCACCTGAGTAGGGGCCGCCAGCGTGCCGGGATGCGCAGCGATGAAAGCGGCCACCTCGGGCAGCTGACGCAGCTCACGGGCGGCGGCCACAGCCACAATCAGCAACCCAAAACCGATGGGCGCCAACCACAGCAAGTTCAACCACGCCGAGCCCAGCCGCACGTGCGGCGGTGTACCGTAGCGCGCCGGCAGCGCCGAGGACCACTGCTGCCCATCTTCAGCACCGCTGGGCTGCCTGAGCTGGGCGCGCACATCGCCCATCGCGCCGGCGGTAACCGCGGCAGGGCGGTCGCCGCCCGGCTCTGCTGCGCGACCCGAACGGTCAGTGCTCACAACCACTCCACATGCTGCTGCGCAACAATTGCCATACCGCCACGCTGTCGAGTCCTCACCGCCGCCACGGGTACTGCGCTGTCGGTCGGCAGGGCCCTGGCCGGGCGAGCACATCGCGCACGACAGGTTTTTCGGTCGACCCCGACGGAGCCCGGGGATGAGGGGTGCGCGGTGCGCTGGGCCGCATCTGGGCGACATAGCGACTCAGCGAGGCTCGCTGCGCTGGCCTGACATCGCTACTGAACCGTGGCCACACAGCCGCCTCCTCGAAAACCAAGTGGGCCCGCACTGCGCCGACGAAATCGCCAACGGCCTCACCGTAGGTGGGCTCGGTGGGATGCTCGGCGCGCAGACGGTACAGCAGGCCTTTGGTCGACTCCTCCTCGCCGATGGCCTGCTCAGCCAACGCGGCCCCGCCATCAACTCCCATTCGCACGGCGGGCCAAAACCACTGCTGCTCAACGGCTTCATGGGCTGCATACAGTGCCAGCACATCACCGCGCACAGAATCGACCTGGTGGAAAAGCCGGTGATCAACGGCGTGTTGCAGGTAGGCCATCAGCGTGAACAGTTCACTATGGTCGGCGCGAAACAGCGCCAACACGTCGATTGCTGGATCATCCATCACCGACTACTTTCCCGCTGCTCCGGCCCGTGATACCTCAAACCTCAAACACACCGCACGGATCTACGGGTGGCCACCGCTGTCATGGGCGGCGTCGGCTGAGTCGGGTTCGATGTAGATCACCCGTGCTGCGGGCACAACGGCGCGCACCCGGGCTTGGGCCTCGTTGATGACGTGGGTCATGGTGGAGCTCGGCAGCTCGGGTGCCACCGCGACCTTCGCGGTCACCAGCAGCTCGTCGGGGCTCAGGTATTGGGTGCGCACATGCAACAGCTGCTTGACGTGGCTGCTGTGCAGCAGCGCATCACGGATCACGCTGAGCTGTTCTTTGGTGGCGCCCTCACCGATCAGCAAGCTCTTGGTCTCGATCATCAACACCACCGCGATGACAGCCAGCAGCACCGCGATTCCCATCGTGGCGATCCCGTCCCATATCGGATCACCGGTCAGCGCGCTGAAGAAGACACCACTAAACGCCAGCACCAACCCGATCAGCGCGGCGGTGTCTTCGAGCAGCACGATGGGTAGTTCGGCGTTGCGGGAGTTGCGGATGAACTCCCACCAGCTGCCCGACCCCTTGACTTGCTGGGATTGTTGGCGCGCGGTGTGCAGACTGAAGCCTTCCAGGCATCCGGCCACCAGGAGAATGACTAGCGCCACCCACGGATCCGACACGTCGTGGCGGTGGCTGATCTTCCGATAGCCCTCGTAAAACGAGAACACCGAACCCAGGGTGAAGAGCACGACCGCGACCAGGAAGGCGTAGAAGTAGCGACTGCGCCCATATCCGAACGGGTGCAACGCATCAGGGTCTTTGCGGGCTTGACGCTGACCGAACATCAACAGTAGCTGATTGGACGTATCGGCCACCGAGTGCAATCCCTCAGCGAGCATCGAGGAGCTGCCGGTGAACAGGAAACCGACGAACTTGGCGACCGCGATGCCGGCGTTGGCCGCCATCGCGGCCAGCACCGCTGTGGTGCTGGCCCTGCTAGACATCTGCGACCTCCATGGAGCCAGCATTGACCGCGACGACAAACACCCCGCCACCCTTTGGCGGCTCCGGGTCGAGGCCCATCGCCGCCGGCCGCCGGGCACTGCTGGACGGCAACGTTTCAACACCACCGAGGCGGGTAGCTGTGCACATCATCGGGTCCCTGCACCTGCGAGCCGACCGATCAGGAGGTGATCCATGCCGGGCTGGTTGCAAGCCGCAGGGTGGGGCCTGGTTGCTGGTGCTGCGCTGGTAGTAGGTGCGGCGATCGCCTGGCTCGTGCAGGTACCCAAGCATCTGATTGCGTGGGTGATGGCCTTTGGTGCCGGGGTGCTGATCTCGGCGCTGGCGTTCGACTTGATCGACGAGGCCGAGCGCACCGGAGGGATCGTTGCCGCCGCGGTGGGGTTTGTGTGCGGAGCGGCCGCCTATGTTGCGGCCAACAGTGTGCTGGCACGTTTTGGTGCCCAGCACCGCAAGCGGTCCCATGACCGCCAGCCCGCCGAGGACAAAGCTCCTGGCAGCGGACTGGCCATCGCTGTGGGTGCGCTTCTGGACGGCATCCCGGAATCGGTGGTGCTGGGTGTCTCGCTGATCGGCGGTGCCGGGGTGGGCATCCCGGTGCTGGCCGCCGTGTTCATCTCGAACCTTCCCGAAGGACTGTCCAGCGCTGCGGGTATGAAACAGGCCGGGCGCAGCGCGGCCTACGTGTTCGCCGTCTGGACGACGATCGCGCTGCTCAGCGGGGCGGCCGCCCTGTTGGGCTATCTCACCTTGGATGGCGCCTCGCCAGTTCTCATCGCCGTCATCACCGCGGTCGCTGCTGGCGCCATCCTGGCGATGATCGCCGACACGATGCTCCCGGAGGCGTTCGAGGAAACCCACATCCTCACCGGATTCATCACTACGATCGGATTTCTCATCGCCTTCGCCATTGAGCGAACCGGCTGATCTTTGAGCATGACAAATCGGATCCTCCTGAAGCGGGCAGCCGGGCAGTCGGTCAGGATGTCGCGCGGTGCCGCCGACCACAGTGGCGCCCGCCGCTGGCCCGCCTTGCAGCCCATCCTGATCGAAGCGCCGCTGAGGAAAGCCCCACAGCAATGCCCCGCCGGCGCGGCAGCTAACCACATGGACGCGCTGCAGTCGACGCGACCAACACCGCACACGCGCGGTGCAGCAGTGGCCGGTGAGAGCGTGGCGACAGCGCTTCACCGGATCCGGGCAACTCCAGCCGCTTTGCCGCTGAATGGTGAGCAGGGCGCCCAGTGGTAACCGGTAGATGGAGCTACACGCCCACCGGGCAGTGCCCACCAGCGCGCTGCGTTGTTTTCGTGTGGATCCGCGTCGGGCACCACGGCTGGCCTACCACCGACGACCGTCAAGGGAAGGGACTACGCCATGGCCGACAACCAAGCGCACCCCCAGCCGGCCTGGCGCGATGCCGAGCCGCCCAGCGTGTTCAGCGCGCTGGCCAAGATCGTGTACAACGATTCCGAACCGGCCGAGGTGTACGCCGCGATTTGTCTGGCGGCCCCGGTTCTGGTGGATGGCTGCGACCATGCCAGCGTGATGCTGCGCCAGCATCCACGGTATTTCACCGCCGCGGCCAGCGACGACATCGCGCGCCACATCGACACCCTCGAGCGTGGCGTCGGCGACGGACCCTGCGTGGATGCGATCCGCGACGAAACACCGCAAATCGAACCGGACTGGACGAGGGGCAGCAGCTGGCCCCGCCTGGCCGCAGAGGTGATCAGCCAGACCCCGGTGCGCGGCGCGATGGGCTTTCGGCTGCTGGTCAACAACCGTAAGGTCGGTGCGCTGAACCTGTTCAGCGACACCCGCAACGCGTTCGACGCCAACGCCGCTGACCAGGCTATCGTGCTGGCCGCCTTCGCCAGTGTGGCAGCGATGGCCGTGGCCCGCGGCGAACAGGCTGAGCTGCTGCACCACGGCATGATCAGCAACCGAGAAGTCGGCAAGGCCATCGGCATGCTGATGTTGCTGCACAACATTTCTGATGCCGAAGCGTTCACCCTGTTGCGCCGCGTCTCCCAGCACCTCAACGTCAAACTCGTCGACATCGCCCGTGACGTGATCAACCGCCGCGGCCAGGTACCGCACGGCTACCTGCCGCCCACCGACGCATAACCAGCTCACCGCAGTCGGCCTACGACTTCGCTGAGAGCTGGGCTTGCACGTCCTCAAGGGAACGCCCCTGGGTCTCAGGGATCTTGGCGACGAAAAACAGCACTGATGCCACCGCCAGCGCGGCGTAGAGATAAAACAGCCCTTGACGGGTGATCGCATTACCCAGGGTCAAAAAGGTTTGAGCCACAAGAAAGTTGGCGCCCCAGTTGATGATCGTGCACACCGACATGGCGGCGCTGCGCACCCCGATCGGAAAGATCTCTGAAATCATCAGCCAAAACACCGGGCCCAAACCGATGGCGAATGACGCGATGAAGATCAATAACCCGGCCAGCGCGAGATAGCCGGCGTCACGCTGCAACGTGGCCGAGGTGAAAAACACCGCCAGCACCAGCAGCCCGCACACAATACCGACAGTGCCGCCGATGAGGAGCTTGCGGCGACCGACCCGGTCCAGCAGCAGCACCGCGACAATGGTGAACACCAGATTGGTCACCCCCACGGCCACCGTGCGGGCCAGCGACCCGCTGTTGGACAGCCCGGTGTCAGCCAGGATCGTTGGCGCGTAATAGATGACGGTGTTGACCCCGACGAACTGCTGGGACACCGCCAGCACCACCCCAATCAACAGCATCGGACGCAACGACTTTCCGGCCAGGTCGCGCAGCGACGCTCGGCGTTGCCGCTGATTGGCCCGGACAATGTCACGCATCTCAGCGTCCACGTCAGCGCGTGGGTCGCCGTCGCGCAACCGAGTCAGTACCCGTCGGGCCTGATCGCGGCGCCCGGCCCCCACCAGCCACCGCGGGGTTTGGGGCACCGAGAGCATGCCCACGGCCAGCGCCGCACCGGGCACCGCGGCCACTCCCAGCATCCAGCGCCAGTCGCCGGCCACATCCTTGAACGCGAAGTTGGTCAGATAGGCGATCAGAATTCCCGAGGTGATCGCCAGCTGGTTAAACGACACCAATCCCCCGCGGATACGAGGGGGACTCATCTCAGCGATATAAAGCGGCGACACAAACGAGGCGGTGCCCACCGCCAACCCGAGCAGAAAACGAAAACCGATCAGCATCGCCGCGTTCACCGACACCGCGCACCCGATGGCGCCCACGATGTAGACGGAGCCCGCAATCACCTTGGTCCAGCGCCGACTGATCCGATCAGCGAGATAACCTGCGCCTGCGGCGCCCAGCATCGCGCCCAGCAGCACCGCCGACACGATGGCTTCCTGCTCAAAATCGTTGGCATGCAGATCATCTCGGATATAAAGCAGCGCACCGGAGATCACGCCGGTGTCATAACCGAACAACAGTCCACCGATCGCGGCGATGACGGCTACCCGCACCAGCAGGCCGTTACCTGTCCGGCGTAACTCCCTGACAAACCCGGCCACGGTGTGGTTTTCCTCACTGATCGTTGTGGTGCTCGGTGTGGCTTTTCGCCCGTTGCACCCACAGTGATTCCCCACTCACCGCTACCGCATACCTCGAACGGGTCTGCCAAAGGCGCTGGGGTTTTGCAGCGTTGGACAGCACCCGGCTGTCGCATCGCTTCGCCGCTGCACGTATAGCGGCGCGCATCGCCGGGAAATCGTCGGTTAGCGGCGGGTGCATCCGAACACGACCCCAATTGGTGCTCACCCGTCCACCATCAGTACCGACGACAGGACGGAGAAACCATGGCCGACGACAACGCAACTCAGGAAGGTGTGGAAGGCGTCGTCGAAGACGTGAAGGGCAAGCTCAAAGAAGTCGCAGGAACCGTCACCGGACGCGACGGCCTCACCCGCGAGGGCCAGGCCCAGCAGGACAAAGGTGACGCCGAGCGCCACGCCTCCGAAGACGAAGCTCAAGCCGAATCGGCGCGCGGCGCGGCCCAAGCCGCTGAGCAGCGCGAACAATCCCATCAGTAGCCGGTTGACGGCCACGCGCGCCGGCCAACGCCGCTCGCGCCGTGGCCCCGCCCAGAACAAAGGGGTGCCGCGATGAATGTGCAGATCTCGGCCGCGGTGGCCGACCGGCCCATGGCCGCACTGGACAAGCCGGCATCACCGGTGCAGTCGCGGCTACGTTGGCTGCTCGATCACCGCAACCGCGCCATGGCCAATGCCCTTGACGGCGTGTGGCTTTCGCTGCCGCTGCATCCAGTGCTCACCGACGTGCCCATTGGTGCCGCGGTCACTGCCGCAGCCCTCGACGGCTGCGCGGCGCTGACCAGATCTGAACACACCGACGCTCACGCCGACGCCGCCCTGACCGTGTCCGTGCTGGGCGCGGCCGCTGCGGCGGCCACCGGACTGGCCGAGTGGCGTTGGCTGCAGGGCGGTGTGCGGCGAGCCGCGACACTGCACGGATTACTCAACGTTGGCGGTGTCGGCCTCAATGTCACATCGTTGTGGGCGCGCCGGCGAAGTCGGCGATGGCTGGGAAGAGGACTGGCAGCGGCCGGGCTGGCGGTGACCGGGCTGGCCGCTCATCTGGGCGGCGAGCTGACCTTCGCGATGGGTCTGCGGGTCAATCCCAACCCGCCCAACGGATCCGACGCCGACGAGGATGACGTCGTCAGACTGCCAGCCAGCCGTTTGAATGACGGTGCGCTGCACGGCGTTGACATCGCCGGCACCCGGGTGCTGGTTGCGCGATGCGCCGACGGCACAGTGTGCGCCATCGCCGCGACCTGCAGCCACTTGGGAGGACCGCTGGATCATGGTGAGCGCCAAGGCGACACGGTGCTGTGCCCGTGGCACCGGTCACGTTTTGATCTGCGCAGCGGAGCAGTCATCGACGGGCCCGCAGTGTTCGCCCAGCCGCGCTACCGCGTCGCGCAGCGCGATGACCAGGTGGAAATCCGCCCCGACCCCGCCCCCGCGCCGGTGTACATTCGCGCCGAAAGCCCGCGCCGCCAATAACGTTGCCGTAGCCCTAACCCCTAGCCGGTTACCGGCCACAGCCGCACAGATGTTGACCAAGGGGACCGCCGTTTGAGCATCGAAGCTCAAACACCCAGCGGCCCAATCGATGTCGACAACATTGTTGACACCTACGGTGACACCAAATTGTCCGATTCACGAGGGGCCGGCTATGTCCAGCGCGCCCTCGGCGCCGTGCGCTGGCATGTGCATGAGAGCTGCGGCTGCCCGCCCGTCGTGGCCGGTGTGGTCCGCGGCGCCGACAAGATCGTGCAGCGACGAGGCGATCGCACCGGTGAGCGCGGCTGCGTCGAGAAATGTGGGGTCCACGACCACACCCACATACAGACGCCGGGCCCAGCTCAGCGCGCCCACCGCGACCGGCACATCGGGGGCCAGCGGCAGGATCGGAACAACTTGTTCCAATGGCACATCAGCCAACGACAGCTCAATGGCCGGGCCCGGCATATTGGACACGATCGCTTGCAGGAATGCCGGACCGTACACGGTGCGCGCGAACACTGCCTGCAGTGGTGCGGGCAGCGCGCCCAGCGCCCGGTTCATCACGAAACGGGACGCCAATATCCGGGATAGCGTGAGCACGCGGGAGGTGTCGGCGCTGATCTGGCGCAGCATCGCTGCGGTGTTTGGGCAGTCCAGCGGCACGTCGATCATCACCGCCGCGGTGCCGTTGCCGCTGCCCGACACACCCGGCGGTGCCACCAGCACGGGCAGCGACACCCGAAGCCGCTGGCTGACCGCTGCGGCAAATCGTGGATGGGTGGCCTGCAGCGCGGCGGCCAGCACGGCCAGCACCACATCGGTGACGCGCACACCGCGGTCGTGGGCGACCGAACGCACAATGTGCAAATCCAGACTCGCGGTGGCCAATTGGCGGAACGCAGAACCGGCCGGCAGCCGCGCAGCCGGCTTGCCATCACCACCGAGTTGAGCCAGTCCGACGACGGTCGCGGCGGCAGCGCGCCACGCCCCGATGCCGGGACGCTGGTCAGCGGGCAACTGCAGTGCAGGGCGCAGCACGGTGAGCGCATGGGCGACGGCGCCCAAACCGTCTGCGACACAATGATGCACGATGAACAGCACACCGCACCGACCCGGCGAGATGTCACGCACCAGGATGAGCCGCCACATCGGGCGGTCCCGGGGCATCGGTTCCATGGCGACCTCGGCCGCCACCTGGCTCAAGCTGGCCACCGCGGAGTCGGGGTCGTCGTTGCGGCTGCTGTGGCTAGCGGCACGTCCGCTGACGTGCCAATCCCAATCCATATCCTCGATGTCGACATCGACCCAGCGCCAGCGCCGCCACCGCGACGCTCGATACAGCCGTTGCCGGAACCGCGGCATGGTCACGATAGCTTCGCGCAACAGCCCGCGCAGCTGCTCAACGCTGGGCCGCCCACCGCTGGGCGCCAACACCACCATGCCCCCCACGTGTTGGGGTGCAGTGTCGGTTTCCACATGCAAGAAGAACGCGTCGGCGGCTGGCACCACCACGCCGCGTCGGCGTCGCTGTGCGTCGACGACGGCGACGCTGACCCACACGAACGGGACAGCGGCCACCGCATCCAGCACGTAGTGGTTGGCGGTGGTGATGATCACCAGCAGCGTCACTGCCACATGCGCGGCGCTGAGCAGCTGCACACCGATGCCGCGCGCCAGCCGCGCCAGCACCACACTGACCCACAACGCCCACGCCAGATGCAGCGACGGCATCGCGGCCAGCTTGTTGGCCGAGGACACCAGCGGTGTCCCCCAGGAGCCGAACGTGGCCCCGGTGGCAACCGTGTCGAGGTATTGATGGCCGGTAAGCATGCGCGGCGGGGTGACCGGTAGCACCGCGAAACACGCGATGCCCAGCACGTTGAGCACGATGAAGGAGTCCCGGGCCCGGCAGTAATCGTCGGGATGACGCACGTAGAGCCACCCCAACAGGGCGAATGCGCTGATGACATAGGTGTAGGCGTACTCATAATTGGCCAGCACCGTCAGTACCGGGTGCCCCGCCAGCCACTGATTGAGCATCTTCTCGAGGTCAATGTGAGCCCAGCGCTCTATGGCGAACAGCGCGGCCGCATTGCGGTCAGCCACGCCACGGCGCCCCGCCGATGACCAGGCGGCCACCACCACGTAGGCGCTGAAGACAGTAAGCCCGACGGCGACGTCGCGCTGTAACGGCGGCCGGCTCAGCCGCTGCACTCCCGCGTTCACCCTGTATCTATTTGCCCGCCAACCAGAGTGCTAACCGTGCGAGACGCACCGACCGATCAGGTGAGCGTGAAAGCCACGCCGGGAATCCGACGCATCCGCCGCCACCCCCATACTGCACACAGCGCAATGGTTGCGATCGTTAAAGCGGTGCTGCCCACCCCGCGGGACAGCAGCCCCGCCCCCAGGCCGAAGCGCAGGCTGCCCACACTCATCGCGGCGTCGGCCAGACGGGAGGTCCCCCAGATCAGGGACACGTTGATGAAGATGCGACGCACCCTGCGATCGGCGACCAGGTGCGCGGGCAAAACGACGAAGTCGCGGGCCAGCCTTGCGGTGACCGGCCTGCCGATAGCGGCGCTGCCCAGGAACAGGGCGGCCATGAACAGTGATCCCGCAATGGGCTGCAGCACAAAAATGTAGACGTTGGAGAACACCAACGCGACGGTGCTGCGGCCCACCAGACCGCCCACCGCCAGCAGAAGCGTTACCGGCACCGGGTGGCGCAGCGTGAGGCGGGTGGCCACGGTGACCGCACACCACGCCAGGACCGCGATCAGGCCCTACGATCCGCCCACGGTGGCGTTGCAGGCGTACAGCAGCAAGGTGGGCACCACGACGGTTTCGAGCAGCAGCAGCGCGCCCAGCACCAGAGTGGGTTTGAGGTTGGCGACCTCAATGATGTGGTGCGGACCGGGTGCGGCCTCCAACTGCATGCCTCTCACTATGGCAGCTTCACCGACATCGCCGACGTCGCGCTAGTACACCGAGAAGCGGGCACAGTTGGCGGCGACGCCGCGCGATGGGGATCAGGAACGGGCCGGGCAGGACAGCACTGCGGCGACACCGAAGTGATCGCTGGGCCACACGCCGTGGCGCGGCTGGTCGCAGACCAGGCGGGCCTCGATGATCCGGCCGGCCCCGCCACCAGTGCGGGCTCCGGCGAAGATGTAATCGATTCGCCGGTCGGGGTTTTGGTCCTCGGCGGCGTACGGGTTGACATTGCTCCAGGTGAAACCGGACTCGTGTGGGTGCATGACCTCGAAGGCATCCCATAGGTGACAACTGCGGCCATCCAGGGCGTGCAGACCCTTGAGGAACCGCACTTCTGTGGCGGCCGCAACGGCGTTGAAGTCGCCGCACACGATCGTCGGGAAATCGCTGCTGGAGAACTGCTCGACAACGTCGGCGATGTCTTGGACCTGGCGTTCGCGGACCCAGCCCTCGTCAAATCGATAGGACAGATGTGTCGAGGACACACTGACCGCTCGCCCGTAGGCCTGGACTTCGACGGTAAGGATCGCTCGGGGTACGTCACGGGTGGAAGCCTGCTCGAGCGATCGACAATGCGACCGGGTGACAGGAAACCGGCTCAGCACGGCGTTGCCGAATTCCGCGCCCGAGTAGCTGCCCGCCGCGCCAAAAACCGCCGCCATGCCGGTCTGTTCGGCAATCCAGGACGCTTGACAAAAGCCATCCATGCGCACGGCTTCCTGTAGTGCCAGCACATCGGGCGCTACCTCATTGACCCACTGCACCACCGCGTCTCGGCGGTGCTCCCACTGGCGGACATTCCAAATGTTCAGTGTCATCACCGTCAAAGTGCCCATCACCTCAATGGTGCACCACCACAGCACGGGCGCTGCGTCGTCGCTATGAGCACAGGCCGGCAAGCGGCAACGCGACGCGCGGCCAGGCCAACCCGCCCGTAGGGACGCGACGGCTGGACCCTGCACCCTCGGGTATCAGTTCGGGTGGCTGGGGGTATTTCCTTGGTGACAGATCCCCACACTTGAACGGGCACGACAGCCAGATGAGCCCCGCAACGCAACACCACTCGCACCCGTCACCGACGACGCACACCCTCAGGTGATCGAACCGCGGGGGCGGTGGGGGCTGCGGGTGACCGAATCGCTGCTGCTCGACGGCCAGCCAGACCGCCGCCCAGATTTGACAATGGCCGACGACGACTGGCACTGGGAAGGGCCGGGGTGATCGGGGCGTCGGCCGTGGGTGTGACGGCGGCCTTCCTGTTCGCGCTGTCGGCGTTTCTGCAGCAGCGCGCAGCGCGGTTGGCCACCGGCGGGGACACCTCTATCGTGATGGAGCGCAGAGGGTTACGCCGGCTCCTGCATGCACTGCCGCGCAGCCGTACTTGGCTGCGCGGCTGGGCGGCCAACCTGTGCGGCTGGATCGCGCAAGCGGCGGCGCTGAAGATGGGGTCGGTGGCCACGGTGCAACCGCTGATGTCGGCTCAGCTGCTGTTTGCCGTCGGGCTGGCCTCTGCCGAGCAGCGCCGGTGGCCCCGGGCCCTGGACTGGTTGAGCGCGCTGGCCGTGTGCGCCGGGCTGGTGGTGCTGTTGACCACCGAAGGCCAGCCACCGTTGATCGGCGCACCCAAACGCGCTCAGGTCCTGTGGGCAACGGTTTGCACCGCAGCGTTGGTGGTGCTGCTGGTGGCGGTCGGTCGGCGCGCCACTTCATGGGTGGCGAGCATGTTGCTCGGCGCCGGCGCCGGGGTGTGTCATGCCATGAATGCGGTGTTCATCAAGATGACCATTCACGACCTCACCGTCGCCGGCGTTGCGGCAACCGCGCGGGACTGGCCGGGATACACCCTAGCGCTGTGCACGCTGTGCGGGCTGCTGCTGGGCCAGTTGGCCTTCGCCAGCGGCGCGCTGCCCCCGGAAGTGGCTGCGATCAACGTGGCCAACCCCATGGTCGCTCTGGTAGCCGGTCTCCTGGCGTTCGACGCGCCGATATCCACCACACCGGGTTCGCTATCGGCCCTGGCCGTCGCGGTGCTGCTGATCGCGGCCGGGGTTATCGGTCTGGCTCACGCCCCAAGTGCGCGGCTGATGTATACGCCACCAGCCTCGCCCGCCAGCGACGCGCCGGCAGCCGCTGCGGCGGATGAAAAATAACGACATTCGACAGCGACGAACCCTGCGGCGCCACCGCACAGCGACACGCGATCCGCCGACGCTGTGGAGCGGCGAAAACCGGCTCGCCGCTGTCGTTTCAACGACGGGGCTGCACCCGCTTGTCTGCTTGCATCGGAGCACAGATGCAGCCGAGCTTGTCCCGTTGCCGCTGCCATCGTATCGCAGCCGCAAGACCGTGGCCCCCATAGAATCCCGCTCGATTTCTCACCCAAGGGGTGGCCGAACAAGCCGCGGCAAAGGCGCTGACCACCTCAGGGCATCGCGGCGCCCAGCGTTCAATACATTACGTGCTATACAGCAATGATTGCGGTAAGATAATGAGGGTATGGATAGTCGCGATTGGAGGTGGAGTGGATGTCGCAGCCGGAGCTCATCACGGCATTTTTCTTAGTGATCGTAGGGCTTTTCACGACCGCCGCCCTCTATCTCGGGTTGGTCGGCATGCTGGGCGGGCTCTATCTGGTTCGGTGCCAGTCGTGTCGTCACCTCACGTTGCACAGTGGACCGGCGCGTTCATGTCCTCATTGCCAACACTCAGCGCATCGCGCGCTGCCCTCGTAAGCGCTCACACCAGCCCGCCCGCCGAGGACAGTGGCGATGCGCCCTCCTCAGCGCGGTGACCACACTTTTATACGGATGGGCAGCGATTGCCAAAAGCTGCCCGGTTGATCGAGGCGAGTCTGCAGCGCCCGCGCGCGGCTGATCGGATTGAATCTCTCCCGGAAGTGCGCGCCGCCCCGATGTTGGGCGCCTTACCCGTAACAGGCGCGCTTTCATGGTGCTGCGTCCGGTCAGGAGTACCTGACCGGACGCAGCACCTACTGACTTAGCGTGCAGCCAGGCTTCGGCCGCGCATCCCCAGATATGGTGCGGCCAGACCGAATATCGTGATCAGTGCGCCGGCGACCACGTTCGACCAAATCATGCCCGCGGATGGGTCCACGCCCCGCAGGATCCAGGGACAGATAATCGTCCACACCCCAAACAGCGGCAGTGTCCAGGTGATACCGTGGGTGCGGTCCAGTGCTGAGGCAAAGCCCAGCGCCAATACCGCGACGGTCAGGCCGACGATCAGATCGTTGACCGCAAGTCGAGGTTCCGACATGTTGAACCCAACGATCCATGGCGACAGCGCGGCATACACCGCTGTCAGCAGCGTCAGGCCGAATGTTGCCTGCGCGGTGGCCGATTCAGCGGCCCGTTCGTAGCCGGCGCGTAACGCCAAGATGTCGGGATGCTGCTCAATGGAAGTGCTCATCTCGCGTCCTTTCTTATTCCTTTCTCTTGTCCGACAAGTCCTTTCGCCTTGCCGCGACATATATTCGCCGACGTGGCTGTGCGCGGCCGTGCGGCTGTCGACGGGTTCCTGGCCCGCCATCCCCTTTCGTCGCCGACATCGGCCAGCAGCACGCGAAGCTGGTGGCGCCCTCGGTGCAGCCGGGTCATCACCGTGCCCGGCGGGGCGCCGGTGATCTGGGCGATGTGACGTCGGCGCAGCCCGGCCACGTCGGCATAGAACACGGCCTCGGCCATCTGCGCCGGTAACCGGCGCATCGTCGCCACGATGCGGGCGTCGGTGAGGTTGTCGATGGCCTGCTCCTCGGCCGAACGACTCCGATCGCGTGTCACCGCCGCCATCCGGTGATCGCCGAGCAGATCGATGGAGCAGGTCGGCGGCTGGCGCTGCAGCTTGCGATAACCGTTGATGTAGGAGTTGGTCATGATTCGATGCAGCCAGGCCGCCAAATTGGTGCCCGGTTCAAAGCTGCCGAACCCGATGCAGGCCCGAAACAACGTGTCCTGCACCAGGTCTTCGGCATCGTGGCGATTTGCGGTCATGCCGAGCGCGCGACGGTACAGCTGCGGGCGCAGGACCACGACATCACCGATGAACGCTTGGCCAAATCCGTTGATGCCACTGGGAGAGGGTTTGCCGGCGTTAACCGCACAGCCTGTGGGGATCCCCATCGTGCCTCCTGCTGCATCGGTCGAACGTTCAGCCACCCTCGTGGTGGCCGGCCGGATCGGGCCGACAACTAGTTAATTCCCCGCAACCATTGCGGCTATGCACTCGTTATCGATCCGGAATGCTCTGCCGCAGAACGGCTTGTCGCTACCGTGCACTAACAGGGTGGCTCGCTCATTGGGGCCGCCCGGGGCTTACACGCTCTGCAGGGAGATCAACGTGGTGTGGTGGTGCTCGTCGGCGGGTTCACCTGCGGCGACCGCGAACCGATCGAGTGCATCGGCGATCTGTTGGCGTTCTTGGGGGCTGAGCTTGCGCAGCACACGCCCGATCGCGGTGCGCCGGTGCCTGATCACCCGATTCACCAGCGCACGTCCCTGGGCGGTGAGGCGCACGGTCACATTGCGGCGATCGACGGGATCCTCGCGCCGGTCCAGCAGGCCGGCTTGTAGCAGACGCTGACAGATGCGGCTGGCGTTGGACGCGCTCACCTTGAGCTCATCGGCTATCGCCAGCATGTTCAGCGGCCCGCGGGTGGACAGCATCACCAGCACCCGAAGTTGGGGAACGGTCACCACGTCGTCGACCGCGGCGATCGAGGCCGCGGCAATGCCGACCAAGGCGCGACACGAACGCATGACCGCATCGACCTGTTCGGTGGAAACTTTGGTCTCAGCAGAACGACGGCTCGCAGACGTCATGCCGGGATCATGCCCGCATTAATTGACTCGCGCAAATGATTGCCGGGCTGCCGCGGGGCGTTACCCGGGCCGGGGTCGTTGTGGCAGTCGGTGCTCAACTGTGTTGGGCAGCTCCGATCTTCGCGCTCTCACCGCATCGGGTTTCGCGACCATTGCCGCGAGTACCACCGGCCGGCCGAATCTCGTTCGCGCAGCCGGTCAAGCGGTAAGGCGGGTGGCTGCTGAGCTTTTCGCTTCCCAGCCGTGCGCGCATCTGATCCAGGATCGTCGAGAGCAGTCGCGATACATGCACCTGTGAGAGACCCAGCCGTGCGGCAATCTGTGTCTGGGTTAGGCACTCACAAAACCGCAAGTGGACGATTTCACGCTCCCGCCCGGAGAGTTCACAGACCAGCGATGCCACCGTGATGGCGTCCTCGACCCGGCTGAAGCCCTGCTCCTCGACACCGAGAGTAGCCGTGGCGTGCCCCTGGTCGGGGTCGGCGCCCAGCGGCGCGGTGTCCAACGACGCGGGCCGATACGCGTAGGCCGCCCCCACCGATTGCACAACATCCTCGCGCGCGACATCGAGTTCGGCAGCCAACTCGGTGGCTGTCGGTGCCCGGCCCAGCCGCTGCGACAGCGGATCAATGGTGGCGCGCACCCGGCGATTGGTCTCTTTGACCCGGCGCGGCACATGCGCTGTCCAGGTGTTGTCGCGGAAATGGCGACGAACGTCGCCCAGTATGGTCGGCACCGCCAATGCCATAAACGGGCCCTTGGCCGGATCGAAGCGATCCACCGTCTTAACCAAAGCCAGTCTGGCCACCTGTTGCAGATCGTCGCTGGGCTCACCACGGCCCACGAACCGAAAAGCGATGCGATCGGCCAGCGGCAGGAATCGTGTCACGATGGCTGCCCGGCACCGGCGACGCTCCTGCTCGTCGCTGGCGGCCCGCAGTTGATCGAAAAGCCGATCAGCATCGGCGAATTCGTCCATGGACACGGCGCCGGAGCGATCCAACGCCGAGGATCGCGGGGCGGTCACGGCGCCGTGCGGGCGCGGGCTCCTACTCCGTCGAAATTGTCATGCATGGCCGACCTCCTTCGCTATCGCGACAACAGATCGGCCTGCCCGGTCCAAACCGAATAGTAAACAGACGGGTCTGTATCGGGGGTACAATAAGGAGGCCTTGAACCGACAGGGAAAACACCAAAATGGTTGACACACAAACGCCCAACGCGCGCGAGCGCATCGTGGGCACCGCCTACGAGCTGTTCACCCGCCGCGGCATCCGTGACGTCGGCGTCGATGAGGTTGTCGAGCGCGCCGGCGTAGCCAAAGCGACGCTCTACCGTCATTTTCCTTCCAAAGACGATCTGGTGCTGGCGTTCCTCGACGAGCGCGAATCGCAGTGGACGATCGATATCGTGGAACGACGATCGCGCGAACGTGCCGCCGATCCAGAAGGCCAGATTCTTGCCATCCTGGATGTCTTCGACGAGTGGTTCCACAACGAGGGTGACTACGAGGCCTGCTCGTTCATCAAGGTGCTCTTCGAGATGGGCACCGAGGGCGCGCTCGGCCAGGCCTGTATCCGCCACTTGGACAACATCCGCCAAATCGTCTGTGAGCGCGCCCAGCTGGCCGGCCTCAAAGACCCGAAAGAATTCTCCTGCGACTTCAACATCTTGATGAAGGGCAGCATCGTCTCGGCCGCCGAAGGGGACCTGCGAGCCGCCCAACGCGCCAAGACCATGGGCGCCTGGCTGATCGAGCACTACCGTTAACACGCCGCGCGCTCGGCTGGCCGGCCTGACGCAGACGGCCGTGAGCAGGTCTGCGTCGCCTCTCGCAGCGCCAGCCATCCTGATTGCTGAGCGGCCCCAACGACTTATGCGTAAACGTTGTCCCGTTCGCGGTGCACCGGTAGGGGGGTGATGTCGCCGTGCTGTGACAGGCGGGTATCCATGGAGATCGGTGGCTCCTCGGCCAGCCGGTCCCGGAGATGGTCGAGGATGAGTCCGAGCAGGCGCGACACGTGGACTTGGGAAATGCCCAGACGCTGGGCGATCTGTGTTTGGGTCAGGCACTCCTCAAACCTCATGGCCAGGATGGTCCGCTCCCGTTCGCAGAGCTCGCTGACCAGCGCGGCCACGGTCAACCCGTCATCGATGCGCTCAAAGCCCTCATCGATGGCGCCGTGCCGCTCAGAGAGCGGCGGCTGCTCGCCGTCGTCGCAATGGCTCAGCGCGCCGTCCAGGGACATCGGACGGTACGCATAGGCGGCTTGTATGCAGGCCACTACCTCGCTGCGCTGCACACCCAGTTCGGCGGCCAGCTCGGTGGCGGTCGGGGCGCGGCCCAGGCGCTGCGACAGCGGGTCGATCGCCGACCGCATCCGCCGGTGGGTCTCTTTGACGCTACGGGGCACATGCATGCCCCATGTGCAGTCACGGAAATGACGACGCAAATCCCCCAAAATCGTCGGCACGGCAAACGCCAGGAAACGTCCCGCGCCCGGCCGGTACCGATCGACAGCTTTGACCAGACCCAGCCGCGCCACCTGTACCAGGTCCTCGGCCGGTTCACCACGTCCAACGAAACGGTAGGCGATGTGGTCGGCCAACGGCATGCAACACGACACGATCCGGCAGCGCCAGCGGCGCTGCTCCTCCTCAGATCCGGCACCAGCCAGTTGGTCAAACCACTGCTCAACCTGCGAATAGTCGTCGTCGCGGCCCTCGGCTATCGCGTTGTGTGGCCCCGTCGTATCGATCATCGTCGCCGACCGCCTTCCTGCGGTTGTCTGCTCAACACTTCCTTCGCGCGCCACGAACACGCCGCTTGGGCGACGCGACCCTCGCTGAGATACAGACCGGTCTGTCTCCCAGAGTAGCGCGCGGTGCCGTTGATCGCCAGCAACTGTTGCTCGACTGAATCAGCCCACTGGTGACGGCAGCCGCTGTTGTGCGTCGAGGTCCGGCCCATGGCCCTCGGCGCGTGGTGGCCGGGGGGTGTTGGACCGGCCCTGGGAGATCGCTACACCGGCACCTACAGACCAGCCAACCCGGGCGTGCTGAAGAGGGGCTGAGCTGAGGGTCAGAAATTGCTTATCAATGCCGCAGCCCACTAACTTCCCCGCAGCCCACCGGCGGGTCGGCCAGGTCTGGGCCACCACGCATGTGGTGGAATCCTGGTCGGCCCAACCCGGCGACTAGGTGCCGCTGCGGAGCGGTTCTGTGACGGCGCGAACATCAGCGCTGATACGGGCGAAGCTTGTAGGCGGCAGCGGTCAAGGCCGTCGTGGCCGATCGACGCGCGAACATGCCGACCCAGCACCGCAGCGAACAGCGCGACGGCGCCGATGAGCGCTCACGCCCGCATCGGTAGTAGCAGCGATAACGCGGCGATGGCCGCGGTGACCAACGGGTCGCCACCGTGAGGACTAAATGGGCGCGCCAGCCATACGGGCACGCAGACAAATGTGGTTTGTCCGCGATGGCCAGCAGCGGGTCAGCGGCACTGTCGGGTCGCGCAGCAGCTGAACAACCGATCGGATGACCGCCTGGGAGTTGCCGTAATGATCAGCGTGAGTTCAGTGGTGCTTTCATGGCGGTTCGCGATTCGCTGGCGACCCCTCTGCCGCTGTAAGGGGCGGCTGTGATGAATAGCACTGCCGCGGTGGGAAATTCCTTGTGTGCATGTGAGCAACTATTGCTGCGAAGAAACGGCGTCATCCGCATGGGTACATCACTTCGGACTCTCATCCGGGCAGTCCCCGTCGGGCCTGCCGAAAGACCGCGAGGGCCAAACGCTGATCGCTGCCGGCGGTGGTCGGCGGCGAGCGACGCGCTGCTGCACCGGCGCATCTATCGGGCCTACATGCGTCTGCAGCGCGCGCGGGTCGACGGAAGGTATGAGGCAATCGTTAAGTGGGCGGCCCGCATGGATGCCCGCCTTGATCAGCATGCCGCATTTCATGCCCTCATCGACGCCGGCCCCACACGCCGATAACGACGGTTGTGCTGTGATGTAACCCCCGACCGGCAAAGCGACTCCTCGTGCCGGCTGACCCGATCAGGCGGGTGGGCTCACCGGTATCGATTCGGCGGTGGCGCAGGGTGATCGGATTGGCGGGGTATGGCGCGCGGGGCAGCGGGGAATCTCCTTAGCAGCCACACCAGGAGGAATGATGCAGCGCACCGCAACTGATCCCGCTGACGACGGCTACCTGACAAGCCCGCCGCCACAGGGCACCGCAACCCGCTGGGAGCGACAACCCGGTGACGGAGAGGACGAGCCGACGCCGCACAAGCCCGCCGAGGCCGAACCCACACCGGAGCCCTAGCCGTGGAACACGACGCTGACACCGACCCCGCCGTGTCGCCGCCACCCCCGTCGACCCTGGATGCCGACTGGGTGCAAAGCCCCGACGAGCAACCGAGAAACTCGTGGACATGGCCATGGCCGCCACCCGAAGAGGGCACAGATCATCCGCAGCGTCCGCACAGCAGCCACGCTGCACGGTCAGCGGGCCCAGCGCCACAGACCGGCATCGATGATCTGGAGTCCGACATTGAACACACCCGCGCGGAACTTCGTGACACGGTGGCTGCGCTCAGCGCCCGCCTCGATGTTAAGGGCCGCCTGGCAGCCGATACCCGCGCCGCCCGAAAACGGATACTGCACACCACGGGCAGCAAGGCCGACGACATGCTCTCGCACACCATCACCGCCATGGCCAATCCGGACGGATCATTCAAAGCCGCGGTCTACCTGGCTGCCGCGGTTGTACTGGGCACCGTGCTGGTAGTAGCGGCCAAACCCCCCAAGCGCCGAGCCTGAACACCGCTGGGGGTGGCTTCGTTGCTGCTGTTCTGGGTGCGACATCAGCTCAACGTACGGCCGCGGGTGGGCGACCCCGGGCTGTGCCTGTCGCTGTGCACCCCTTTCGCCGCGCCAGGCCGTGGCTGCGCGTGGATCCGACGAGCACTGTGGGCACGCCGGGCACCTGGCAGCGGCCGGGAGTGTTGAGCGGGCGTCGGTCGCAGCCCGGTGAATCTCATCGCCACCCAGCGGCGACCGGCACGCCGACACTCACCGTGGTGCTGCGCATCAACGGCGACATCATCGAACCGCTGTGGTCAAAATTCGCGACGTCGAGGGCTTCACGGGTGACTATTGGAGGGGTGGTGTCGGGCAGGCTGAGGCCGGCCGGTCAGGACCGCAGCTGATCGTCAGCGGAAGCGCCTACTGCGTCACAGACCACGGTCGGCCAACACCGACGACCACCGCTTTTCGTCTCGTCGCGGTGTGCTGAAACCGCCACGTAGACCCTAGATAGGCGGATTCGGAGCCGCAGTCAGTGCTCACGGTGCGGCGCGGAGGCGGAGCCGGAATGTTCTGCGGGGCTGGCGTTATCGGATTCAGCGCTGCCGGCCTCGGGCGGGGTCCGGTCGCGCTGCTGGCCCATGCCGGGATCGTTGAACGGGTGCGCGCCGATATAGAGCTCTCGCCGCATCCGCTGGCGCATGTGGGGGTAATGCAGCTCGAAAGCGGGCCGTTCTGAACGGATTCTGGGCAGCTCTGTGAAGTTGTGCCGCGGCGGTGGGCAGCTGGTGGCCCACTCCAGCGAGTTGCCGAACCCCCACGGATCGTCAACGGTCACCGGCTCGCCGTAGCGCCAGCTTTTGAACACATTCCACACGAACGGCAGCATCGAGACACCCAGGGTGAATGCCCCGATGGAGGAGACCACGTTGAGCGGCTGGAACCCGTCGCTGGGCAGGTAATCGGCGTAGCGGCGCGGCATCCCCATATCTCCCAGCCAGTGCTGCACCAAAAACGTGGTGTGAAAGCCGATCAACGTCAACCAGAAGTGCAGTTTTCCCAGCCGTTCGTCCAGTAGGCGGCCGGTCATCTTCGGAAACCAGAAATACACCCCGGCGAAGGTGGCGAACACGATCGTGCCGAACAGCACATAGTGAAAGTGCGCCACCACGAAATAGGTGTCGGTGACGTGGAAGTCCAGCGGTGGGCTGGCCAATAAGATCCCGGTCAGGCCGCCTAGCAAAAAGGTCACCAGGAAACCGATCGAGAACAGCATCGGGGACTCAAATGTCAACTGGCCCTTCCACATCGTGCCGATCCAATTGAAGAACTTGATCCCGGTGGGTACGGCGATCAGATACGTCATCAACGAGAAAAACGGCAGCAGCACAGCGCCGGTGGCGAACATGTGATGCGCCCACACCGCCACCGACAGCACCGCGATGCCGATCGTGGCGTACACCAGCATGGTGTAACCGAACACCGGCTTTCGGGAGAACACCGGAAAGATTTCGGTCACGATCCCGAAGAACGGCAACGCGACAATGTAGACCTCGGGATGACCGAAAAACCAGAACAAGTGCTGCCAGAGAATCGCTCCGCCGTTGGCGGCGTCATAGATGTGGGCGCCGAGATGGCGATCGGCGGCCAGCCCGAACAGCGCCGCGGTCAACAACGGAAACGCGATCAGCACCAGGATCGAGGTGACCAGAATGTTCCACGTGAAGATGGGCATCCGGAACATCGTCATCCCCGGTGCACGCAGGCACACCACTGTCGTGATCATGTTGACCGCACCCAAAATGGTGCCCAGCCCGCCGACGATCAGACCCATGATCCATAGGTCGGCGCCCGGACCGGGACTGTGTACGGCATCCGAGAGGGGGGTGTAACCGGTCCAGCCGAAGTGCGCGGCGCCGCTGGGAGTGATGAACCCGGCGGTGGCGATCAATCCGCCGAACAAGAACAGCCAGTAGGACAGCGCATTCAGGCGCGGGAACGCCACGTCGGGCGCCCCGATGTGCAGCGGCAGCACACAATTGGCGAAACCGAACACCACCGGTGTCGCGTAGAACAGCAACATGATGGTGCCGTGCATGGTGAACAACTGGTTGTACTGCTCAGTGGACAAGAACTGCATACCGGGTGCGGCCAATTCGGTGCGGATCAACAGCGCCATCAATCCGGCGAGAAAAAAGAAACCAAAGCAGGTAACCAGATACATCACCCCGATCAACTTGTGATCGGTGGTGGAGACCAGCTTGTACACCAAACTGCCTTTAGGGTTCAGGCGCTGCGGGTACGGGCGGCGCGCCACCAGGGTGGCAGCAGGTGCTTCGGCGGTCATCACGATCTCCAAACAGCGACGGGCAGCCGTCAACGGCCGATCAACACTTTCCCCCACCTCGCAGCGGTTATACGCACACCGGGTAGCCGCAAGCAGGCTGATAACCCGTTGTGGGGCCACAATCATTGCGGAGCGGCAACAGGGCCGGCGCGGCGGCACCGCGGTGCCCCAAGGTGTGCACCGGCCCGAGTACTGCACGGTGTCGGGTATCGGCGGCGCCCGTGCGGGGTAGTTATCCATCGACATCGAACGTCGTTGACCCACGCGGTGGAGGTGCGGGTGCGGACGGGATCGGCCCGGGCGGCCAGCGGCAACAGCGCACCGGTCGCGTCCTGGAGTGAGCGGGGCGCGCGGTGGGTACGGAGGTGGGCATGCTGGCGTTGACAGTGCAACCAGGGCAGGCTGATTCGCTTGCCGTCGAGGACATCGACGAACCGGCCGCCGGTCCCGGCGAGTTGCAGGTGGCCGGCGTAGCAATCGGGGTGTGCGGCACCGACAAGGAGATCGCCGCCGGCCAGTACGGGTGGGCGCCGCCCGGGCTCGACCGGCTGGTGCTCGGACACGAGTCGTTGGGCCGGGTGCTCAGCGCACCACCACACAGCGACTTCACCGAAGGCGATCTCGTCGTCGGGGTGGTGCGCCGACCCGACCCGGTGCCGTGCGGGGCATGTGCGCGCGGCGAATTCGACATGTGCCGCAACGGCCAGTACACCGAACGCGGCATCAAACAGATCGACGGTTACGGCAGCCAAATCTGGTGTGTGGAAGCCGACTACGCGGTCAAGCTCGACGACCGACTCGAAGATGTCGGCATGCTGATGGAGCCCACCACGGTGGTGGCCAAAGCCTGGGAGCAGGTGTATCGCATCGGGCAGCGGTCCTGGTTTGAGCCGCACACCGCGCTGGTCACCGGCGCCGGCCCCATCGGCCTGCTGGCCGCGCTGCTCGGCGTCCAGCACGGACTGGAGGTCCACGTGCTCGACCGGGTCACCACCGGGCCTAAACCCTCCATCGTGGCGGCTTTGCAGGCCACCTACCACCACAGCAGCATCGAGGAGGCGGTCGGAAAGATCCGCCCCGACATCGTCATCGAAGCCACCGGGGTGGGCGCGCTGGTCTTTGACGCGATGGCCGTCACCGGCTCCTACGGCATCGTCGCGTTGACCGGCGTGTCCCCGGCGGGGCGCAACCTCACCGTGGATGCCGGCGGCCTCAATCGCGACATCGTGCTGGAAAACGACGCAGTCGTCGGTTCGGTCAACGCCAACCTGCGCCACTACCGGCAGGCTGCCGACGCGCTGGCCAAAGCAGATCAGCCGTGGCTGGCCAGCCTGATCACCCGCCGGGTGCCGCTGAGCCAGGCGACCGACGCGTTCACCGCCGACCCCGAGGACGTCAAAGTCGTCATCACCCTGGAGGAATCGAGCTAGCGATGGCCCGCATCGAAGACTATGCCTTGCTGGGTGATTTGCATTCGGCCGCGCTGGTGTCGCGCACCGGCGCTATCGACTGGCTGTGCCTGCCCCGCTTCGATTCCCCGGCCTGTTTCGCCGCCCTGCTGGGCGGCGAGGCGGCCGGCACCTGGCAGCTGAGGCCAGCGCATGGCGGGCCGGCCACGCGGCGCCACTACCGAGACGACTCGCTGGTTTTGGAAACCGAGTGGGACACCGACGAGGGCACGGTCCGGGTGATCGACACCATGCCCCCGCGCGTACAGGCCCCCGACGTGGTGCGCGTCGTGGAAGGCGTGCGCGGGCGGGTGCCGATGCAGATGATGCTGCGGCTGCGCTTCGACTATGGCCACGACATACCGTGGGTGCGCCGCGACGGCCAGGACCTGACCGCTATCGCGGGCCCGGACGCGGTCTGGTTACGCACCCCGGTTCAGCTGCACGGCCAGGATTTCACCACCGTCGCCCAGTTCGAGGTCGACGCCGGCCAGCGCATCCCATTCGTGTTGACCTACGGACCGTCGTGGCAGCCGCGACCGAAAATCGTCGACGCCGATCAGTCGCTCAAAGAGACCGAAAAGTATTGGCGCGACTGGATTTCAGCCTGCAAATACGACGGGCCGTGGAAACAGGAAGTGCGCCGCTCGCTGCTGGTGCTAAAGGCATTGACCTATGCCCCCACCGGGGGCATCGTCGCCGCGGCCACCACGTCGCTGCCTGAGCAGCTCGGTGGCCCCCGCAATTGGGACTACCGCTACTGCTGGCTACGCGATGCCACCTTCACGCTGCAGGCGCTGCTGGGCACCGGCTTCGTCTCCGAAGCCAAAGCGTGGCGCGAATGGCTGGTGCGCGCGGTGGCCGGTGACCCCTCCAAGCTGCAGATCATGTACGGCCTGGACGGCGCGCGCCGGCTGCCCGAACAAGAACTGCCCTGGCTGGGCGGCTATGAAGGATCCAAGCCGGTGCGGGTCGGCAACGCCGCGGCACAACAGTTTCAACTCGACGTGTGGGGCGAGGTACTCGACGGGCTGCACCTGGCCCGAGAATCCGGGATGGAACTCAACGACACGGCCTGGGATGTCCAACAAGCCCTGCTGGACTTCCTGGAAGGCCATTGGCGTGACCCCGATAAAAGCCTGTGGGAAATCCGTGGCCCTGCACGGCAATTCGTGCACTCCAAGGTGATGGCGTGGGCCGGTGTGGACCGCGCTGTACGCACCGTGCAACACCACCACCTCGACGGGCCGCTGGACAAATGGCGTCACCTGCGCGATCAGATTCACCACGACGTGTGCACCAACGGCTACAACGCCGAGCACAACACCTTCACCCAAGCCTACGGTTCTGATCAACTCGACGCCGCGCTGCTGTTGATCCCCCGGGTGGGGTTTTTGCCCTACGACGATGACCGCGTCATCGGCACCATCGACGCGATCCAAAACCAGTTGTGCAGTGACGGTTTCGTGCTGCGTTACCGCCCGCAGGAAAGCAACGACGGCCTGCCCGGCGGGGAAGGCGTCTTCCTGGCGTGCAGCTTCTGGCTGGCCGACGCGCTGGCCGGGATCGGACGCGTCCAGCAGGCCACCGAACTGTTCGAGCGCCTACTGGCGCTGCGCAACGATGTCGGGCTGCTCAGCGAGGAATACGACACCCAACAGCACCGCCAGATCGGCAACACCCCACAGGCGTTCTCCATGGTCGGATTGATCAACACCGCACGCAACCTCGCGGGCAGCCGCACCACGACCGACGCGCGCCGCCACGAACAAGACCTCAGCCCCGCCTCCAGGTGAGCCGCACCTCCACTAATCTATGCAACGGCACATGCCGCAGGGCGGTACGGAAAGTCGGTATAACCGGCGGCGGTTCGGGGTTAATGAGGACCCATGACTCAAACCACTTCGGCGAACCATCATGACGTTACCGACCGTGAAGTCACCCAGGCCGCGGCGGCCGGCGCTTCCCTGGCTACCGGGGCGCTCCTGTTGACCTGCGGCGTTCTGACCGTCCTGCAAGGAATCTCGGCCCTGGTCAATGACGAATTACTGGTAATCGGCCCGCACTACATCTACAAGTTCAACACCACCGGGTGGGGATGGGTGCACATAGTGGTGGGAGTGCTGCTCGGTGCGGTGGCCATCGGGCTGTTCGTCGGGGCCGGTTGGGCTCGCGCCGCCGCGATCGTCATGGCCGCGATCTCGATTGTGGTGATGTTCTTGTGGCTGCCCTACTACCCGGTGTGGAGTCTGGTAGTTATCGCGCTGGACGTCATTGTGATCTGGGCGGTCAGCACCTGGGATTCGACGCGCCGAGTTGGACCCTAACACCGCCGCAGCGTCCGGCCCCCAGCGTCGGCGACCGCATGCACAATGTTCGTCCAGTGTCTTCGGCGCTGTGCGCCGCGAAACGACCCTGATCGCCCGAATGCGGTACACGACTGTCTCAGCGCCTTGGGGAAACCGAAAGATGTGGTCCGCCACGCGCTTTCAGTCAGCGCCGCCGAGAGGCGACGTGATGGTGGATCAGGTACTGCGCGTTGAAGTCATCGATGAGCGAATCAGCCGGCTCAGCGTTAACGGTGAGCGGTTCTAGCCTCAGGCGCTGGCCTCTTCGGTGCAGGCGCGAGGCGGTCAGGCCCGGTGTTGAAAAGAGATTTTGACGCGCGCCCCGTGCGTGAGGTCGACGATGAGGCGCTCCACGAATCGCTCGAGGAGCTGCGTTCGCGGGCCGCCGCCGAACCCCCCGATGTGCTCGACATCGACGAGGCAGATCCTTCGAGCTGCCCGGAGCCGACTTGTCCGGTGAAGCGCTGTCAGTGCGAGGGTTTCCCCAGCAGCGGGACGAATTCATCTGCACCGCCTGCTTTTCTGATCCAGCACCGATCGCGTCAGAGGCACAGCAGCGACGGCGCCCCTCATCTGTGTCGACTGCGCCTAAGCCGGGTCCAGGCCGCCCGATAGCGCAGCCGAGCCACTCGGCCACCACGGCTTGGCGGGCAGGTCTCTTCACAGTGCGATAGTTGACGCTCACCGGTATGGGCGCGCGCCGCGTTGGGAACCCCTCAGCATGAGCCCACGTCCACCGTCGCACCGTCCCACGGTTGTGCCCCCAAAACCCCGTCTCACCAACGGCCGGTGCGGCGCCGCGCGGCCGATTGTCTTGGCCGCCGTGCTGGCGCTGCTCGCGGGCCTGGCCACTGCATGTCACGACGACGCGCATAACCGGTCATCAAACCGGGGCTCGGAATCACACACCACTGACACCTCGGTCATCAACGCCTACATCGTGCCGCGATTCGTACCCGGGCACTGCGCAATCCAGGTCGGCGACACCGCGCAGCTGACGTTCACCATCACCAACAGTCGACCAACCCAAGACGAACGGCTACTCGACATCACCACCGCCGGCGCCGACAACGTGTCGGTCTCCCCGCCACTGCCCATTGTCATTCCAGCGAAGGCGACCATCGCCGCAGGACAGCCCGACACCGAGCCCAATGCCACACTTCAGCCCCGCGGCGACATGCAGGTGACCATGCAAGGGGTAAAAGAGTCGGTCAGGCCCGCCATGGCCGCTGACGTCACTTTCCATTTCGGCCAAGCCGGACCCATCACCATGCCGGTGCCGGTGGAAGCCTGCCCCGCGCCAAGCCCGACACCATGAGCACCTGCCCGGCAGACAAACCCTCAGCACACCCACAGGGATAGCGGACAGTGGTTCGGGCAATTACTTCGATGGCACGCCGCCGGGGCACTGCGGTGTCCTCCGCGGTCTTTGAGAAAGGTGCTCAGACGCAATCATTGCCATGCAGGAAGGTGAACGGTGAACACAAGCTCAGGACGAGAAGGCCAAGTCGTGGTCATCACCGGGGCCAGCGGCGGCATCGGGCGCGCCACGGCGCGGGCTTTCGGGGCGCGCGGCGCGAGCATCGGCCTGCTGGCCCGCGGCGAGAAGGGACTCGCCGGCGCCGCCCACGACGTGGAAACCGCCGGAGGAAAGGCGTTGTCGCTTTCGGTCGACACCGCCGACGCCGATCAGGTCGAACAGGCCGCCGCCGACGTCGAGGAGCGGTTCGGCCCCATCGACGTGTGGATCAACGTGGCCTTCACCTCAGTGTTCGCTCCCTTCACCGAAGTCAGCCCCGAGGAATTCAAACGAGTCACCGAGGTCACCTACCTGGGCTATGCGTATGCCACCATGTCGGCGCTGCGCCGCATGCGTCCCCGTGACCGCGGCACCATCGTCCAGGTGGGCTCGGCGCTGGCCTATCGCGGCATCCCGCTGCAAAGCCCGTATTGCGGCGCCAAGCACGCGATCCAGGGCTTCAACGAGTCGCTGCGCTGCGAACTGCTGCACGACCGCAGCAACGTCCACGTCACGATGGTGCAGATGCCCGCGGTCAACACCCCGCAGTTTTCCTGGGTGCTGTCAAAGCTACCCAACCAAGCCCAGCCGGTACCGCCGATCTATCAGCCCGAGGTCGCCGCGCGCGCGGTGGTTTACGCCGCCGATCACCCGCGCCGCCGCGAATACTGGGTCGGCGGCACCACCATGGGCACGCTGATCGCCAACAAGTTCGCCCCCGGCCTGCTGGACCGCTACCTGGCGCGCACCGGCTACAAATCCCAGCAGACCAACCAGCCCCGTCCGGCCGATCAGCCGGCCAACCTGTTCGAGCCCGCCGACGGCGAGGCCGGCCGCGACTTCGGCGCCCACGGCATTTTCGACGACAAGTCGACCAGCCGCAGCTACCAGCTGTGGGCGTCTCAACACCATGGCGTCCTCGGCGGTGTGGCGGCCGGCGCGGTCGCCGCCGCGGCCGGCGTGACCGGATGGATGATGCGCCGATGAGAGCGCTGACAGTCCTGCGCGCCGTCGTGGGCGCAACTTATCTGCTGGTGCCGCAATGGATTCCAGGTCTGCTGTGGGGCCTGCGACTGGACTCGCGGGCGCGGCTGGTGGTGCGCATCCTGGGGGCCCGACACCTCCTTCAGGCCGCAGTGCTCGCCGCCTCGGCCCGACCCCTGATCCTGCGGCTGGGCAGCGTCGTTGACGCGTTGCACGCCACCTCCATGCTGGGGCTGGCCGCCGTTGATGACCGCCGCCGTCGCGCCGCCTTGGGCGACGCCGCTGTGGCCAGCTCACTTGCGGCCGCCGGATGGGCCCAAGCACAGCAGCACCGGGCAACCGCGGGTGGTTGAGCGTGATGAACGGGACGGAGATCTGTCCGAGGTGGGGTCAGGCGGCCCCCGCCGCGGGTCCGATCATCCACAGCGGGTTTACACGTGGCGCGTCGTGTCACCCAGGGCGCGAGTGCGTGCCCCTAAGCAACTGTTGCCTCACAACCACGATTGAGAGATCAACCCGCGAACACCGCGGGTAGGAGGAATTCACCATGTCGAGTAAGGATGTCGCCGACTATCTGCTGGAGCGGCTTCGCGACTGGGGCGTACGTCATGTGTTCGCCTTCCCCGGTGACGGGATCAACGGCATCCTAGCCGCCTGGGGCCGCGCCGAGGACGACCCGCAGTTCATCCAGGCCCGCCACGAGGAGATGGCGGCGTTCGAGGCGGTCGGCTACGCCAAATTCACCGGAGGGTTCGCCGTCTGCATGGCCACCTCAGGACCGGGCGCGATCCATCTGCTCAACGGCCTGTATGACGCCAAACTGGATCACGTTCCGGTGGTCGCGATCGTGGGACAGACCAGCCGCAGCGCCATGGGTGGTTCCTATCAGCAGGAAGTCGATCTGCTCAGCCTGTTCAAGGATGTGGCCAGCGATTACGTCCAAATGGTCACCGTGGCCGAACAATTGCCCAACGTGATCGACCGCGCGATCCGCATCGCGCTGGCTCAGCGCGCCCCCACCGCGATCGTCATTCCCTCCGATGTTCAGGAGCTGCCCTACAGCCCGCCCACCCACGCGTTCAAAATGGTGCCCTCCAGCTTGGGCATCGACTGGCCGGGCATCGACCCCGACGACGCCGCGATCGCCAAGGCCGCCGACATCCTCAACGCCGGCACGAAAGTCGCGATGCTGGTCGGCAGCGGCGCGCGCGGCGCTGCGGCCGAAGTCAGCGAGGTGGCCGACCTTCTGGGCGCCGGTGTGGCCAAGCCGCTGCTCGGCAAGGACGTGCTCTCCGATGAATTGCCCTGGGTCACCGGCTCGATCGGGCTGCTTGGCACCAGGCCCAGCTATGAGCTGATGCGCGATTGCGACACGCTGCTGACCGTGGGCTCCAGTTTCCCCTACACCCAGTTCTTGCCGCAATTCGATCAAGCCCGCGCCGTGCAGATCGACGTCGATCCAAAGATGATCGGCATGCGTTACCCCTACGAGGTCAACATCGTCGCCGACGCCACATCAGCCCTGCAAGCCCTGATTCCGCGGCTGCAAAGCAAAACCGACCGGTCCTGGCGTGAGCAGATCGAAGACAACGTGACCCGGTGGTGGGAGACCATGCACATGGAAGCCATGGTCAGCGCCGACCCAGTCAACCCGCTACGGTTGTTCGCCGAGCTGTCCCCGCAGTTGCCCGACAACGCGATCGTCACCGCCGACTCAGGATCGTCGGCCAATTGGTATGCCCGCCAACTAAGGTTCCGCGGCAACATGCGCGGGTCGCTGTCAGGAAACCTGGCGACCATGGGTCCCGGCGTGCCCTATGCGATCGGCGCGAAGTTCGGCCACCCCGAGAGGCCGGTGATCGCGTTCGTCGGCGATGGCGCCATGCAGATGAACGGCATGGCCGAGCTGATCACCGTTAAACACTATTGGCAGCAGTGGTCCGATCCGCGGCTGATCGTGGCGGTCCTACACAACAACGATCTCAACCAAGTCACCTGGGAGATGCGTGCAATGGCCGGCTCCCCCAAATTCGTGGAATCCCAAGCGCTTCCCGACGTCGACTTCGCCGGTTTCGCAGCCAGCCTGGGTTTCAACGCCGCCGCGATCAAAGATCCCGACGAGCTGGCCGACGCGTGGCGTGCGGCCCTGACCGCCGACCGGCCCACCGTGCTCGACGTGCGCACCGACCCCGACATGCCGCCCATCCCGCCGCACGCCACCTTCGAGCAGTTCAAGGCCGCGGCGACTGCGGTACTCGAAGGTGACGAGGACCGGTGGGGATTCATCAAGGAAGGCATCAAAACCAAAGCCCAAGAATTCCTGCCGCACAAAAACAGCTAGAAGGGGTGTGCTGCCATGTCCACCAGCACGCTGGCCGCCTCGGCCGCCCATGTCGCCGACGTGTCGGCCACCGCCTACACCATTCCCACCGATGCGCCCGAAGCCGACGGGACCATCGCCTGGGACAACACCACACTGATCGTCGCGCAAGCACGGTGGGCCGACGTCATCGGCCTTGGCTGGACCTACGGCAGCCCAGCGTGTGTCGACATCATCAATGAGCTGCTGGCCGAAACGGTGGAGGGGCGCAGCGTTTTCGACGTCGCGGGCTGCTTTGATGCGATGGTCAAGGCGATCCGCAACATAGGGCGCGGCGGTGTCGGCGGGCAAGCGATTTCAGCGGTCGATGTCGCGTTGTGGGACCTCAAGGCGCGCGTTCTGCAGGTTCCGCTGCACCATCTGATCGGCGCGGTGCGGGACGCGGTGCCGGTGTACGGCAGCGGTGGATTCACCACCTATGACGCCGGCCAGCTGCGCGAGCAGCTCACCGCCTGGGCCAAAGAGCTGGGCATCCCCCGGGTCAAGATCAAGATCGGCGAATCGTGGGGCGCCCGGGTGGACCGCGACCTGGCGCGCATGGCCCAAGCCCGTGATGTCATCGGCGATGACGTTGAACTCTACGTCGACGCCAACGGCGGCTACGGCCGCAAACAAGCGGTGCGGGTGATGAACCAGGCCGCCGATCTGGATGTGCGCTGGTTGGAAGAACCAGTCTCCAGCGATGACCTGGAAGGCCTGGCCCAAGTGCGCGCCGCGGTGCGCGCCGACGTCGCGGCCGGCGAATATGGTTATGACCCTTACTATTTCCGCCGGATGTGTGAAGCCGGCGCGGTGGACTGCCTTCAGGCAGACGCCTCGCGCTGCGGGGGCATCACCGGCTGGCTGCACGCCGCGGCCGTCGCGGCGGCCTACGGGTTGCAGATCTCTGGGCACTGCGCACCGCACCTGCACGCCCCGGTCGCGCTGGCCACCCCGAATCTGCGCCACCTGGAGTGGTTTCACGACCACGCCCGCATCGAAATGCTGTATTTCGAGGGGTCGGTGCTGCCGCTGGACGGGATGATGCGCCTGGATGCCACGCGCAGCGGGCACGGCTTGACGCTGCGCTCAGAGGAGCTCGAAATCTACCAAGTCCGTTGACGATCCGACAGGAGAACGCACCCATGAGCGGCACCCGGCACACCCGCACCCAGCTGCCCTATCAAGTGTTGGCCGCGGCGCTGGCTGAGCGTGTCGAGGGCGAAGTGCGCTTCGATCCCGGGTCGCGGGCCGCCTACTCCACCGACGCCTCCAACTATCGGCAGGTGCCCATCGGTGTCGTGGTGCCCCGCACCCCTGAGGCCGCCGCCGCCGCCATCGAGGTGTGCCGCGCCCACGACGTGGCGTTGCTGTCGCGCGGTGGTGGCACCAGCCTGGCCGGGCAGTGCTGCAACGCCGCCGTGGTGATCGACTGGAGTAAATACTGCACCCGCATCGTCTCAGTGGACCACGACGCCGGCACCGCGGTCGTAGAACCCGGCATCAAACTCGACGTGCTCAACGATGCGCTGCGCGCCTCGGGCTGGATGGTGGGCCCCAAACCCTCCACCCACGTCAGCTGCACCATCGGCGGCATGATCGGGAACAACTCCTGTGGGTCCACCGCGCAGGCCTACGGCAAGATGGCCGACTCGGTGCGCCGCCTGGAAATCATCACCTACGACGGGCTGCGCATGTGGGTGGGACCCACCGATGCCGACGAACTGGCCGCCATCACCGCCGCTGGGGGCCGCCGCGCCGAGATCTACGGCGGCCTACAGACGATCATCGGCGACTACGCCGACGATATCCGCGGACGCTTCCCCGACATTCCGCGCCGCGTGTCGGGCTACAACATCGATAAACTGTTACCGGAGAACGGATTTCATCTGGCCAAGACGCTGGTCGGCAGCGAGAGCACGTTGATCACCGTGCTACGCGCCGACATCGACCTGGTCCGTGTACCCAACGCCAGCGCGCTGGCCATTCTCGGGTTCGCTGACATTACCGAGGCGGCCGACGCGGTGCCCACCGTGCTCGAACATGATCCCGCGGCGTTGGAAGGGCTCGATCACCGCCTGGTCGAACTGGAACACTCGCGCCGGTTGGCCGAAAAAGCGCTCCGCCAACTGCCCGACGGCAGGGCGTGGCTCATGGTGCAGATCGACGGCGACAGCCAAGACGACGCCGACCACAAAGCCAAACAGCTGCTCGACCATCTTCACCGCGCCACCCACTGTGACGGGATCATCCTCGATGACCCCACCCGCAAAAAAGAAGTCTGGGCCGCCCGCGAAGCCGGTCTGGGCGCCACCGCCTATCCGCCCACCGGGCCCGACACCCACGAAGGATGGGAAGACGCCGCCGTCCCCCCCGAGCGCCTCGGCGACTACCTGCGCGACTTCCGCCAGCTGTTGGAGCGCTACGGCTACGGCAGCGCATCGCTGTACGGGCACTTCGGTCAAGGCTGCGTGCACACCCGCATCCCGTTTGACCTCACCACCGCCGACGGCATCGCCAAATACCGCCGCTTCGTCACCGACGGCGCCCACCTGGTCGTCGACTACGGCGGCTCACTATCCGGGGAACACGGCGACGGCCAATCCCGCGGCGAACTGCTGCCCATCATGTTTGGCGACCGTGTCATCGAGGCGTTCGAAAAAACCAAAGCACTATTCGATCCCGCCAACAACATGAACCCCGGCAAGATCGTGCACCCCTTTGCACTGGACTCCAACCTGCGCCTGGGCGCCGACTACCGCCCCTGGGAACCGAAAACCTACTTCCAATACCCCGAAGAAAAGCACCGGTTCAGCCAAGCCGCGGGCCGCTGCGTGGGCGTCGGCAAATGCCGCGGCCACGAATCCGGCGTGATGTGCCCCAGCTACCGCGCCACCCACGAAGAAGAACACTCCACCCGCGGGCGCTCACGGCTGCTGTTCGAAATGCTCGAAGGCGACGTGATCACCGAGGGCTGGCGCTCCACCGCGGTACGCGACGCCCTGGACTTGTGCCTGGCCTGCAAAGGCTGCCTGTCCGACTGTCCGGTCAACGTCGACATGGCCACATACAAAGCCGAATTCCTCTCCCACCATTACCATTGGCGGCCCCGTCCTATGGCGCACTACTCGATGGGTTGGATTCCGCTGTGGTCGCGGCTGGCCACCACGCTGCCCAAAACGGTCAACGCGCTCACCGCAATCAATGCCGTAGCAACCGCGATGAAAGCCGCGGGCGGCATCGATGAACACCGCGATCTTCCCCGCTTCGCCGAGCAGCGATTCACCCAATGGTTAACCCAGCGGCCGCGCACCACGCAGCAGGCGCCGCGTGGCCCCGTGCTGCTATGGCCCGACACCTTCACCAACTATTTCGACCCCGACATCGCCTGCGACGCGGTCACCGTGCTCGAATCCGCCGGCTTCGACGTGCAAGTCCCCGACACAACCGTCTGCTGCGGACTGACCTGGATCTCCACCGGGCAACTGGCCACCGCCAAGCGCGTGCTGCGGCGCACCCTGAAAATTCTGCGCCCCGCCTTGGAGGCCAGTACACCGGTCGTGGTGCTTGAACCCAGCTGCGCAGCGGTGTTCCGCTCGGATCTGCCCAACCTGCTCTACGGCGACGAAGACGCCCACCGGCTGCAAAAGCAGACCTACACCATCGGTGAAATCCTGCGCCACTACGCCCCCGACTGGCGCCCACCACAACTGGCAACCAGCGCTGTCGTGCAGCAGCATTGCCACCAGCACGCCGTACTGCACTACACCCAAGAACGCCACCTCCTCGACGACGCCGGTGTGTCGACCCACATGCTCGACGCCGGATGCTGCGGACTGGCAGGCAATTTCGGGTTCGAACGCGGCCACTACGACGTATCGGTGGCCGTCGCCGAAGAAAAGCTGCTGCCCACGCTGCGCCAGACCGACCCCGACACCGCCGTGCTGGCCGACGGATTCAGCTGCCGCACCCAGATCCGCCAGCTCGCCGCCGAGCACACACCGCTGCACACCGTGCAGCTGCTGGCCGCCGCGCTGCACCACAGCGCGAAGCAGCCCACCCACCACAGCAGGCCCCAGGAGGTACACCCATGACCATCGACGACTGGGCCACCGGCAGCCAACTGCAAGCGCTACAAGGACGGCGCGTCCTCGACACCGCCGAAGGCATCCTGATCGGACTACGCGGCTGCGACACCGACGCCGCGTTTCACGAACTGGTACACGCCGCACACAACCACGGCGTACCCATCTTCACCATCGCCTCCGCACTCGTGGAGCTCGCCGCCGGAAACCACCAATGCCGCGACCTGCCCGCCGCCGCCGACGCCGCCGCACGCGCCGAATGGGCCCAGCTGCTGGCCGCCTCACCAAGAATCGCATCCCACAATGGCCGCCCGCGCAACCGTGAGGCCCTCAACAGATAAACCGCGCCACCGGTACCGAGGGGTCGGCACGCGGCGCAGGGGCTGCTGGTGAACCGACACGACGCCGTCACGATGAGCCTGCGCAACTGCTTTGCCCGCCAGATCCCCACCCGGCTGGCCGACGCGGTCGGCGGCCCGGCGCGGCTGCGCGTCGCCGCGCTGCTGGCGCTGACAGTCGGGCTAGAAGCCGCCGACAACGGCACCATCGGAGCCCTGGTCGTACCGCTCAAAAACGAATTCCACATCAACAACACTCAAATTGGACTGCTAGTCACCGCCTCAACCATCACCGGCGTGGCGGCCACCCTGCCCGCCGGTGTCCTCACCGACCACATCAACCGCACCCGACTGCTGTGTTCGGCGATCCTGTTCTGGTCGGTAGCAATGGTGTTCAGCGGCTTGGGATTCGGCTACACCTGGCTATTGGGCTGCCGCGTGGCGCTTGGGGCGCTGGTGGCCGTGGCCGGGCCCGCGGTGGCCTCGCTGCTGGGCGACTACTTCCCGATCATCGAACGCGGCCGGATCTACGGATACGTGCTCGCCGGCGAAGGGATCTGCACTGCAGCGGGTTTGGAACTATCCGGAGTGCTGGCCACGCTCAACTGGCGACTCGGGTTCTGGTGGTTGGCGATCTGCGGGCTGGCACTGGGCGTCGCTGTAGCCAAATGGTTACCCGAGCCGGCCCGCGGCGGCACAAGCCGCACCCCGATCGGCGCCACCCACATCCGGCTCATCGACGAACCGCCCACCCCTGCCCCGGACCCCACAGCGGCGCCACCAGGTGCCGGTGACAACAGCACCACCACAGGCGATGACACGGTCGCCCACCAGGTCAGGGCACAGCACGTCCAGCCGCACACCCACCTGATCCTCACCGAAAACCCCCAACGCCAATCACTGTGGTGGGCGCTGCGCTATGTGCTGTCCGTCCGCACCAACGTGGTACTGATCATCGGCTCCTCACTGGGCTACTTCTTCTTCACCGGCCTGGGCACCTTCGGGCTGGCGCTACTGCGCGGCCGCTTCCACATCGGCCAAGCACAAGCCACGCTGCTCATCGGGCTCATCGGCGTGGGAGCGCTCATCGGCGCACTGACCAGCGGACGACTCGCCGACTGGCTCATCAGCCGCGGCCACATCAGCGCCCGCATGACAGTGGCCGGCACCGCGTTTCTCCTCGCCGCCCTGTTCGCACTGCCCGCCCTGCTCTCCCATAGCCTGGTCGCCACAATAGGTTTGGCGGCGCTGTCAGCAATCGGGCTGGGCGGAGCCAACCCGCCGCTGGACGCCGGACGGCTCGACATCATGCACTCAGGGCTGTGGGGACGCGCCGAAGCCGTCCGCACCGCCCTGCGCTCCCTGGCTACCGCGCTGGCACCGTTGCTGTTCGGGATTGTCTCCACCCACCTCGGCGCACCGACACACCCCGAATACGCAACCAACGCAGCACATTTAGCCGGCACCGACAGCACTTCGTCCGACATCACAGCGGCCACCGGCACCGGCCTGGACCAGGCATTCCTGGTCATGCTCATCCCGCTGGTGAGCGGCGGCGCATTCATCCTTGCGATCGCCCGGCGCACCTACCCACCTGATGTGGCCACCGCCATGGCCTCCGAGCACGCCACCGCACCGCCGCCGTGACCAGCCGACAAACCTGGTCGGCGCGACGGCATCGGTGTCAGCCCGGCTGAGCGCGCGAGCCCGCACCACGCGCTAACCCGACGGCGGCAGCCGCCGCAGCCAGCACGCCCGCTGCCGCCAAGGGAATCGTCCAGAGCCGGCGATCCTCCAGCTCCATCCGACACAACCGCGTGAAATCGGTATCCACCACGACCACATCACCCACCGGAACGTTGGCGGCGTTGCCGTCGTCATGGGCGCGGGCAGCAGACAGATCAGGCGCTACCGCCGTTCCGCAATCCACCCGGGGCAGAGAATGTCGATCCGCAGAAACCGACACCGGCGTAAGCAGCCCCACAACCCCAACGAGCACTGCCACCGCTCCCAAAAACAGCCCAATGCGCCGTAGCACCATAGTGTGTCGATTCCCCGTCCGCTCCAGTCGTATACCCAAACCCCGCCACTGGAGCTCGGCCGACATGGTCGTCCCGGCGAATTTCGCACAGCGAATTTCGTATACGCAACTTCAGCCCGGGGAATAAACCGGCGATGAGATCGCCAGCAGAAGCCCGGGGCGGCCAGCGGCCGGGCACCGTCGATTCCTTTACACCGGGGTGGATCACACATCCCGACGTCCCCCCAACCATGTTCGCGCCAACGAGTAAGCAGTCAGGCCCCGCACGACCAGGAAGACCCACAACAGGGCCCGCCAAAGCTCACCAAGCCATCCGCCGCAGCCCCTCCCACGCAAACCACCAGAATGCGCCCGACCCCCCCACAACGGCGCATTCCGTCGACGTTTTCGGATCCACGACCGATGTGTCAGCGCAACAATTGCGCCGACACACTGCCGACTTCGCGGCCACCGTCCTTCAATGCGCTACCACACCGTCACCCATCATCGACGCCGCACTGCGCCTGCTCGCCGCGATCGAGATCAGTTCCCAGGCAGACGATGCCATCCAGAAATGCGAGTCGGCCGCACGGGTCGACAGCACCGTGCTGCGCGCCGCGCTGCACTACATCGACGACAACCTCCACAACAAGATCGCTCTTACCGACATCGCGGCGGCCACCTACGTCACACCTCGAACGCTGCAGAACCTATTCCGCCAACACCTCAACACCACACCAATGACATATGTGCGGCGAGTCAAACTAGAACGCGCGCACTGCGAACTGTCATCATCGAACCGGCACCAGACCTGCGTCAGCTCCATTGCCGAACGCTGGGGCTTCACCCACCCAGGTCGATTCGCCAGCCTTTACCGCCAAACCTACGGACACAATCCGGATGAGACCTTGCGCAGCGCACCATTTTCGACGTCCGGACGGGATCCAACCGATCCTCCCACCAAATGCTTAGCAGAGATCAGAAGCAGCAGCAGCTCGGCGCACAATCCACGGCCCGAGCCCACGACGACGCCGAGAACCGCTGTCTGGAACGGTAATTGGAGGCCACTGCAGGCTGTCCACAACCGACGTACCACTACAGACCGTCCACTGCAGGCACGTAGATAGGACCGACGCTGGTCTCGCACGGTCTACTCGATGATCGGTGCCAGTCGCTGGCTGGCTCGCGTGCTGCAGCGTGGTCCCGCTGCGCTCCACCCACGGTCGGCGCCGCTGGCGATCTGACGCGGATTGGTGATCCGCCCCATGACACGCCGAAAAGTCCCGTACGGTGAAGGTATCGCCAATGCGCGTCTCCAGGAGGAAAAGAACGCCAAGGAACTTCAGAGGGCCGTGCTGACCCACGCAGAGCACGAAGATGCTGAAGAGTTCAGCAAGCTGCGCGACGTCTTCGATGATGACGACCTCGACCGGGCAGTCACGAGGGCGCGCGCGGATGGCCGAAAGAAAGCATCGCACCCACTCGGCCTCACAAGAGCGCAAACCTCGCGACTGCCAGTGCGACACTTGATCCGTTCGCTTCGATGCTCGACCGTGCGCGCGACGCGTTCATCTCCCTGGGGTGAGGCCGCGGCTCGTCCAATAGTGAAGTCTTTCGTCGGTAAACAACTGGACTGTGGCTGGCGTAGAGAACCGACCTCGCGGTCTGACATCGCGCGCACGCGATGTGAAATAGCGTGCTGTCGAGGTAGGGGTGGATGCCGTCTTTTCAGGGCACGACCACAAGAAATCCGTTGAGGTGATTGATCGCTCATTTCTCCACATGACACTGCGAAGATAAGCGCGGAACGACCTCCACCTGTGCCCAGACCCCACCATCACGGACACGGCGTGGCTGAGGCATCGCGTGCTCAACTCCGTCGATAGTTGCCGCCTGCCACCGTCCTCTACGGGACGTCCCTTTCAACCACTCTCCGCCGGGCCGGTTTCTGTGACGTGCACGGATCAGAATGAGTGAGAAGGGTTCGACGTGCTGTAACAGGCAATCAGTCTTCAGTTGCGTTGCGCGACCACGCCAAGCCCATGGCGAGATTCGGTGAGAGATCCGCCGATAAATTGCCTCCTCCATCGCGCCCAGATTGCCTCCACTCCCCACTACACCACGGCTTGTGAAGGAGTCCGCCTGATAACAGAGATTATGTTAAGCTCGACGTGACATCCGCTGTTCTACAAGGCATTTCAATTCCCAAACGGTGTTCTCAGTTGCCCTTCCTCGGTTGGCACCACCGAAGACGGGGTGCAAGCCAGCGCTCGACGCGTTAGCGCTCACCTTCGGCGACCGCCGCCTCGGTGGCCGAAACCTACTGATGAAAACCGCCGGAAACACCGTTAACGAGATAGTCCCGAATTGGAAGCGGTGCGGGTGCGCGGCAATAACGCAGCGGGTTAATGCATCGGATGAATCCAGCACGGCCGGGGCACTGTGGTGAGGAACAAGTCCCGATGGTGGTTCACCTTGGGCGCCGCTCCCCCGCCGGGGGACTGACGCACCCGTCCGCGACAGGCAGCTTGGACGGTGCCGTGCCGACTCTTGCAGTCCTCGCTGGGCCTCGACTATAAGTGCCGCAACGATTTCGACGATGTGGCCGTACATGACTATTCGCGTCGGTTGAGTCCTCCTGTGGCTAGGAGCTCCCCCGATGGCAGGACCGCGAGCGACGAATTGCACTGAACCCCGCATATGCCGAGGCAGCTGGTGGATCAGCACGGTCATGCCGAGTGCGACGTCGAGATTGCGACGGCGACCGCTCGGCCTACACCCGAGGATCCCCAGCCTGGCTCCGCACAACTCGTTATTTAACGCGGTCGACCGTGTCAGCCGTTGTGCCCCGCTGTGCCGTCGCTGCCGGATTGGCCGTTGTCGCCGGCGGTGCCGTTAGTGCCATTAGACCCTGTTGCGCCAGTGCCTCCGATCAGGCCGCCGGCACCGCCGGCGCCCCCGGAACCGCCGCTACCACCGGCACCTCCTGCTCCGCCAGCTCCGCCAAGACCCGCGGCGCCACCTATACCGCCAGTGCCCTTCCCGCCGTTTTCGAACACCCGCCCAGCGTCGCCGCCATTGCCACCGTTGCCACCGTTGGCACCGGTGCCGCCCGTACCGCCTGTGCCGCCGGCACCGCCCGCGCCTCCGGTGCCGGCGAGGACGCCGCCGCGGCCACCCTGGCCGCCCGGCGCCCCGTTTGTGCCGGCGCCACCGGGCGCACCGCTACCTCCGTTACCGCCGGCGCCGCCATTGCCGCCGATAGCGTCGGTTCCTTGAGCGACGCCGCCCGTTCCGCCGTTGCCACCGTTGGCGCCTGTCCCGCCGTTCCCGCCAGCGCCGCCGGTTCCGCCGCGGCCTGTGCCATCGGTCGTGATGCCTGTGCCGCCGAAACCGCCGTTTCCACCGGAAGCGCCCGCGCCTCCGTTGCCACCAGCGCCGCCGACACCACCGACGCCCTCGCCGACGTCGGAACTGCCTGTGCCGCCCGCACCGCCGTTGCCGCCCGGAGCGCCCTCGCCTCCGGCCCCACCGGCACCCCCAGCTCCACCGGTCGCGTGGCCAGAAAAAGTGGACCCGGCCCCGCCTCCACCGCCGTCGCCGCCGATCTGTCCAGGACCTCCGGCAGTCCCGGGATCGCCTTGACCCCCGGTGATGTCGCCGAAGTCATGTGCGGCGCTGGCACCGTGATCGCCTGTCGGGGCTTTGCCATTTGTCACGTTCTCGACAGGATTGACTCCATCGGCGCCTCGGGCGCCGTTGCCGCCGACCCCGCCGGCCCCGCCGTTGCCTAGGAGTCCAGCGTTGCCGCCGTTACCACCAGCCCCCGCGGCGCTCGTCGCGGTGGCGTTCGCTCCGGCGCCGCCAGCGCCGCCATTGCCGATCAAGCCGGCGTTGCCGCCGTGGCCGCCGGCCCCGTTGTTGACTCCGGCGACGCCGACCCCGCCGGCGCCGCCGTTTCCGAATAGCAGTCCGCCGTTGCCGCCGCGCTGTCCGGGTGCCCCCTGATAACCGTTGCCGATCAACAGTCCCGCATCCGGGTGATCGGCCGTGCCGTTGCTGATGAACAGCCCGATCAGCGCTTTGAGGGGATCGCTCGGCTGCGCGGCTGTCACGGTAACGGCGGCCGTCGACCTAGGCCGGTCCGGGGTGGACAACGCCGACCCGAACAAACTGGGACAGAACAGCTCCCCGCACGGGGTTGCCGACGCGGGCGCCAGTGGCAGCGGTGAATCCACCGAGACCAGCCGTAGCGCCGGCGGAGCCGACGCAACCGGCGCACCGTGCGGGGCCGCCAACCAGAAGCTTGCTCCCGCTATTGCGATACCAGCTGTCAAGGAGTGGCGAACGATAGCGGTCATCATCGGTCCTTAGCTACGGGACGATTCGCTGACTCTTAATAGCACATCATTTATATGTAGGCCAAGCGTTTTCGATGATTTTTCCAACGCAAGTAATATTTGCTAGAAGGTTAATTACGGATCGATTCAACAAGTTCACAGGAAACATCCAGCTTGGTGGGCAACTCGTCAACGATCCGACCAACTGCCGAAACGGACCTGCCAGCGCGTGACATCTGCTCTGCACCAGTGCATCGGAGTTCGACATCTCCGAGCCCCACACAGGCGATCATCGCGACAAGAGCCACTGGATCCCCGAATTTGGCACCGCCTCGAACACCACCTGACTTTCCCCGCGCCGTGATCCGTCGGAATGACGAATCAGCGTGTGCGGCAACGCTAAATGTCGGTATGTACATCTATCGACATCAGCGACGTGACAGGCCTGGAATTGGTTATTCGGTCCGACAGTGGGAGGCGCGCCCTAGTTAGCAACGGCCCCGACGGTGGCTTCACCGGGATGCCTCTCCCCCTTTGGGGGGACTGACGCGGGGACCGTATTGCGCGCCGTACCAGTCCCGCCGCGATGCGGCTTCAACAAGTCTGGACTTCTGCGCCTACTTGCCGCTTCTCGGTCGGCCTTGGATTGAGGATCACTGGTTACACGATGTTGCCCCACAATGGGTGTGTGCCTGTTGATCTGATCTTCGTGGCTGGCCCCGACGCCGGTAGCCATCCCTTCCGCGCAATCGGGTACATGGCGGTGCCGATCGCGTTGGTCACTATCACCGTCGTCATCCTCGTGATGCGGTCGCGCAACACCGGGAAGCCTGGACAGCCTCCGCCTCGATGGCCGCCCTACGATGTGCCCTACCAGGGAGGGCAGTATCCGCCGCCGCCGGGGTGGCATGGACCGGCCGGATACCCGCCAGCCGGATGGCAGTCATATCAGCGGCCGCCGTACCCGCCGCCCGGGACGGGCTGGCCTCAAAACCACGGCGCTGCACCTCCTCCCCCGCCACCGCAGTGGAACTCGCCGCCTCAGCGAGGAGAGCACAATGGGCCGCCGCCGTGGCCGGACCCACGCAAGTAGACGTCTGCATTACCCCTCGGCCGCCGCCGCGATGCCTACTCGGTGTGCGGCGATCCGTAGCGGGTCGCCGTAGGCGAGATCCCAGATCGACTCCGTTCGAGTAAACCGGGTCGGCTTGGACACGACCAGAATGACGGAGGACGACCGCACCTTCCTTATTCATCACACATTGATCACACGAATCTTTGATCCCGACGCGTCGCACGCGTACTCGGGCGATCGGCCCCGGTCCGGACGCGGATATTGACTACGCCCGGGTGTCACTGAGGCCAGGCGACAGATTTCTCCTGTGCGCAGGCGGACTTTTTAGCGGAACTTGAGGCGACGACCAGTCTTATTCAAGAACAGGGCGACCGTTTGACGGTCGGCGCTGGATTCCCGAGTCCCGCTATGTGATTGGCTGCGTGGAGTCGATCCAAACATCCTGTGGGTCGGCGGCAGCCGCTCAGCCGTTATGGCTTTGCGCCTTTTTTAGCCGCGTCGACTGGCGCTGCTTCAATTTTGCAAGGGTTGCTCGAGAAGTGGCTTCCCGGCGCTCATTTGGCGCAGCTCTGCAACTCCTTGTAAGGCGAGGTGCCAGCGTTCGCATTGTGGGTGGAATCTTCGAAGGACAACGGCACCTTGCAATCCGCGCCTTGACTGATCAGGTAGTTGACGACCTTGATGTCCTGGTCGGTGCCAACCCAAAGGTCGCGCTGGGCGATCCAGAATAGCAAGGTGCCGACGAATGTCCCGCCTGCGACGCCGGCCGTGTAGCCCTTCGGCGTCAGGTCCGTATGGAATTGCTGCGGAAACGCGGAGTTCGTGAGCTTGCTCATGAGGGAGCTGTCTTCTAGTTCGTCGTCGACCTTGAAGCCGTTGGCTTGGAAGGTTTTGACCAGCTCGACGGGGTCGCCGTTTTGGGGGACGCCTTGGAATCCGTAGAGGATGGCACTTGCACCTTTGTAAGGAGTGGTCGCCTTCTTACCCGACTTAAGGTACAGCGCAACGATTCTGGTGTCGCGGTTGACGATCGCATCGTGGTATCCCTGGTCGGACCAGGCGCCGGTGAGCTGAACGACCTGGGCGCGGGCAGCGTTGCTCTCGGCGGGGCTGACCGTTGGCGTGGCCGGGGTGGGGCTCGGTGCGGCATCTGGTGCTGGAGTTGGCGTCCGCAGGTGAACGGTGATGCCGGCTACGACGACCAGAACCACCACTGCCGCGGCGATGAGCGCCAATGTGAGCTGCTTGCGCTGACGGCGCCACCACGGCACGGCTGCCTGAGGCCGCGGGAGTCGTGGAGAAACGCTCGGCATGTCTTCGGGTGATCGCCCGGTGAGGTCCAGCATGCCCACGCATGCATCGGCCAGCTTATCCAGATGCGCGGCAAAGGGTTTGGTGATCGCGTCCAGCCAGTGCGGTTGATTGAGATAGAATTCGAGGGACTGTTGCGGCTTGACATCCTCGATACGTAACGGAAGCAGCCCCTTGCCCAGATTGGCCGCGCGTTCGACTTCGCGTCGGACCTGCGGCGAGTCGTTGGCGTGGCCACTGAACACCAAGACAAGGATCTGGGCGCCGCGGATCGCCTCGTCGATCGCAGCGGCCCAATCCTGTCCTGGCCTGATGTCGCGGGGCGCGATCCAGCAGCGAATGCCCCTGGCCTCAAGGGCCGCGCAGGCCGCATCGGCGGCGGTCTTGTCCAACGAGGAATAACAGATGAACACGTCATGCGCCATAGCGGATACCGCCCGCCCTTAGTGGCGCCGTATTCGCCTGCGCCGCTCGGGGATTGATTCCCCGGCCCTTCACTTGGCGCAGTCCTGCATCATCGGAATCAGCTGGTCGTATGGATTGGTGCCTGTTACCTTATTGGTTCTTTCTCTGCCGTTGTAGTTGAGGAATGAAAGGGGCACCTTGCAATCCGCGCCTTGACTGATCAAATAGTTGATCACCTGGATGTCTTGGTCGGTAGGACCCATCCAGACGCCCCGCTGGACAATCCAGAACAGCAGGGAGCCAACGAATTTTCCATCCTGATAGCCACCCGTGTAGCCCCTCGGCGCCTGTTCCGAGCCGAACATCAACGGTAAGAAATCGTTGGTGAGCTTGCCCAGGAGAAAGCTGTCTTGCAGTTGGTCGTCGACCTTGAAGCCGTTGGCTTGGAAGGTCTTCACCAAGTCAACGGCATCGCCGTCCTGTGAGACCCCCTGAAATCCGTAGACGATCGCACTTGTGCCCTGTTCCAGGGTGGTCGCCTTCAGGCCTGACTTGAGGTACAGCGCCACGATGTTGGTGTCGCGGCCGACGATCGCATCCACGAACCCCTGATCGGACCAAGAGCCGGTGAGCTGAACGACCTGGGCGCGGGCCGCGTTGCTCTCCGCAGGACTGACCGGGGTGGGTGAGCCAAAAGACGGACCAGTAGCGGCCGCCCCGGGACTCGACGGGGATCGGTGTGTTGGATCTGGTCGGAGCAGGTGAACGGTGATGCCGGCAACGGCGAGCAGAATCGCTACCGCGGCGATAAGCGCCAGCGTCACCGGCTTGCGCCGACGGCGCCACCACCGCCCGGCCCGGTCGGTGCCAGCGCTCCGCGGAGAAATACCTGGCATCGTTTGTGGCGATCGCCCGGTGACCGCCAGCATGCCTTCGCACGCATCGGCCAGCTTATCCAGATGCGCGGCAAAGGGTTTGGTGATCGCGTCCAGCCAGTGCGGTTCGTTGAGGTAGTACTCGAGGGACTGTTGCGGCTTGACATCCTCGATGCGCAGCGGAAGCAGTCCCTTGCCCAGATTAGCCGCGCGCTCGACTTCGCGTCGGACCTGCGGCGACTCGTTGGCGTGCCCGCTGAACACCAACACAAGGATCTGGGCTCCGCGGATCGCATCGACGATCGCAGCGGCCCAATCTTGACCTGGCCTGATGTCGCGGGGTGCGATCCAGCAGCGAATGCCCCTGGCCTCAAGGGCCGCACAGACGGCATCGGCGGCGGCCTTGTCCAACGAGGAATGACAGATGAACACGTCATGGGCCATCGCCGATACCGCTTCCACGTTGTGGCACCACATTCGGATACGCCGCTGGATGACCGGCTGGTCGTTTGTTCACTTTGCACACTTTTGCATCATCGTGAGCAGCGGCTGATATGGACTCGTGTCGTCTAGCATGTTCTTGTTGAATTCCAAAAAGGACAGTGGCACTTTGCAATCCGCGCCTTGGCTCGTCAAGTAGTCGATGACCTGGGTGTCTTGGTCGGTGGGCCCCGACCCGGCCGCCCGCTGGACGATCCAGAACAGCAAAGAGCCGACGAATGTTCCATCCTGATATCCGCCCGTGTAGCCCTTCGGCGTCAGGGGCGTATCGAATGGCAACGGAAAGACGTCGATCAGCTTGTGCATCAGAACGTTGTCTTGCAGCTGGTCGTCGAGCTGGAAACCGTTGGCTTGGAAGGTTTTGACCAGATCGACTGGATCGCCGTTCTGGGGCACGCCTTGAAATCCGTAGAGGATGGCACTCGCGCCTTGGTGAAGGGTCGTTGCCTTCATGCCCGACTTGAGGTACAGCGCGACGATGGTGGTGTCGCGGTTGATGATGGCGTCGGTGAAGCCTTGGTCGGACCATGAGCCCGTGAGCTGAACGATCTGTGCGCGCGGGTCGGAGTTCCCGGCTGGGGCGACGGCTGGGACGGGCGCGGCGACCGAGGGAACAGGGGCTGGGGCGGTTGGGGTGGGACTCGGTGCGGCGTCGTGTGTTGGAACGGGTGTCAGCAGGTGCACGGTGATGCCGGCAGCGACGACCACAGCCACCACTGCCGCGGCGATAAGCGCTACCGTCACCGCCTTGCGCTGACGGCGCCACCACGGCATGGCCAGTCGGTCGTCGGCCGGCCGACGTGAAATAGTTGGCATATCTTGGGGTGATCGCCCGGTGAAGTCCAGCATGCCCACGCACGCATCGGCCAGCTTATCCAGATGCGCGGCAAAGGGTTTGGTGATCGCGTCCAGCCAGTGCGGTTCGTTGAGGTAGTACTCGAGGGACTGCTGCGGCTTGACATCCTCGATGCGCAGCGGAAGCAGCCCCTTGCCCAGATTGGCCGCGCGTTCGACTTCGCGTCGGACCTGCGGCGAGTCGTTGGCGTGCCCGCTGAACACCAACACAAGGATCTGGGCGCCGCGGATCGCATCGACGATCGCAGCGGCCCAATCTTGACCTGGCCTGATGTCGCGGGGCGCGATCCAGCAGCGAATGCCCCTGGCCTCAAGGGCCGCACAGACGGCATCGGCGGCGGTCTTGTCCAACGAGGAATGACTGATGAACACGTCATGGGCCACTGGTTGCACCACTCTCACCTCGTGGCGCAGAAGATCTACCGGCGGCAGATCGCCCGGTAAGCACCGGCGCGATCACCGCTGTCCGCACGCAGGCGGAAGAACCGCTAAGCCAACCGCCGCCAGGATGACGGCAAACCTCATGTCTGCATCTGTCCATATGCGTTCAGCAGCTGCATGACCTGCCAGAGCCACCACACCAACACGACCAGCACCAACCAGCGTTGGATACGTTGGGCTAAAGAGATTTCGTGCTGGGTGTGAGTGATGTTGCCGTGCTCATCGACGGCCACGGTGTACACCTTGGGCTTCTTGCGCAGTCCCCACCACCAGAACGGCAAGTAGGTACCGCAGGTCATAACGGTAAATAGCAGGTGTAAGACGATATACGCCGGGTGCGCGTAATCCATGCCCGTCCAAACCACGGCCGAGAACTGGCCACGCTGCTTAATTTTCGGGCCGCGTGCGCCCAAGCTGACTCTCCCATTAGGGCCGACTGTTCCGGTGTAGCTGGTGGGCTGGGTAACAAACGCCAGTTCTTGGGTCAGGATTCGAGCGCGTTCGGCGTCGCTGAGCCGCTGGGGATCCGCCCGCAGCTGGGCGGCCGTCGAGGCGACGGGTGGGGGCGGTAGCGATGCTATGTACTGAGGGTGATCCTCTGGGGGGTACCACTTCTTGTCCGACGCCTGCCACCAATCGCGCCCCTGTGGTCCGTCAGTCATGGTGGCCCACCGTGCTGCGGGATCTCCGATTCATCGCAACGCGCGAGTCGGCCCGGACTGCTCCAGACGTGATTATCGACAGTGGTGCGAGGCATATGGCGCCCCCACCGGGCATCCCGAAGACTGCGAGTCCGACTTTCATGCGCTCATCCCCCGTGCTGCGTACGATGGCCCAATCTCTCTACGTCAGCGTCAATTTTTGCACGGTGTCGAGTTGCCGACACGGTTATCGGCAAACCCGATGCCTGCCCTGCAACATTCCCGTGGAGTGATTGAAGATCGCCGGTGAAGTCGGCGGTGAGCCAGCGGTCGGGGTGGATGGTGAACAGCACTTCTTCGACGCCTTCCATGCTGCGCGCGAAGGCCGGCCGCCATGGGTTCACCGTCGCATGCCAACGATGCCCAAGTCGACCGCTATTGCCCGGCTCGCGGCTTCTATATCGCGATGGTGTCTCGTCTCTAACCGGGAGTCGCCCGACGGGAGCGCTGCCTAGCGTCCTTGAAAGGGGGGCCGAGAAGGCTTTGGCACAGGCGCCAGGGGCAGCGGCGAATCCATCGAGACCAGGAGTAGCGCCGGCGGAGCCGACGCAGCCGGCGCACCGTGCGGGGCCGCCAACCAGAAGCTTGCTCCCGCTATGGCGATACCGGCTGTCAAGGAGTGGCGAACGATAGCGGCCATCATCGATCCTTAGCTACGTGGCGATTCGCTGCTCCTCGACTATCACATCATTTGTGTGTAGGCCAAGCGTTTTGAGGGATCATTCCAACGCAAGTATTATTTGCTATCAGGTAAATTGCGGGTAGATCCAGCAAGTTCACAGGAAACATCCGGCTTGGTGGGCAACTCGTCAACGATCCAACCCAAACTGCCCAGGCGGACTTACCCGCGCGTGACATCTGCTCTGCACCAGTGCAATCGGAGTTCGACGTCACCCCGCCCCACAGTCCATCATCACGACAAAAGCCGCACTGGATCCCCGAATTTGGCACCGCCTCGAACACCTCCTGGGTCCCAGCGCCGCGATTCGTCAGAATGACGAACTAGCTTGTGCGGCAACGCTAACGTCTGTGTCTGTACATCGATCGCTCTGATAAATCGTTCGTGCTGCGAAGAATCCGACGTTACTTGCTGGAATCCGCACCGCCGGCCGTGCTCGCGTCACCGACAGGGCCCGATCCCAATATCCTCGGTCGTTAGGCACTCGAAGCGTCCTGGCATACAGCGGTCGAACGCGGAAATGGTGTACGGCCTCTGCATGCCGACACCGTGGATTAACGGCAAGCACGAATGTAACCGGCCCGATCGCGTTTACGGCGCATGTCACGACCTGCCGACGTGTGGGCGGTGTGTGATGCGGAAGGTACTGGCGAGAGGACAACTCAGGCAATTAATTCCGATGCGTTCACACGGCCGTTTACTAGCACTTATGATTTCGAACTCAAGCACGTGCGCTGACTCTTGTCTCAGATGATGTGCCGGTGCGGTGACCAACGATATGGAGATCACCCCAGAATGAACCTTCGCTACGACCGCTGGATGCTTCCGCTGACTATTCCGTTGGGACTAGGGCCGAAAGCCAGCACCGTCGCCGTTTCGGGCGCCAATCTGCAGGTGAAGATGGGCTGGGCATTCGACGCGACCATTCCGCTCGCGTCGATTGCCAGCGCTCAGCCAAGTACCCGCCGAGTGTTCGGCTGGGGTGTGCACGGCTCGCCGCGACGTGGCTGGCTGGTCAACGGATCGTCTCGGGGCCTTGTCGATCTGGTCATCGAACCACCCGTGCCCGCACAGGGAGTCCGCATGTCAATCGAACTGAGAAAGCTTACTGTCAGCGTCGACGATCCTGACGCGCTTATCGCGGCCTGCGCCAGGGCGACCTGACTCGCCTGGGCCCCTGATTCGCGGCGCGCACGAAGCGGGCGTTCTGCATGTCCACGCCAATCACTTCACTGGCCGATCAGGTCCGCACTGTTGCGCTGACGGCTCAGTCACGAAAAATGTTGTGCGGCAAGCACATTCAGCTGTCTTCATGCACCTTCTGGCACTGCTCGGGCAGCCCCCGGCGGCTGTAATGTCTATTGGACCACTGGTGGGCCCGGCCCGGCTTCGACGAACATGCGGCGAAGTTTGCGGCCAATGCGAATATCGCGGGTCATCGGCGAAGCCGCGCACCAGCGCGTCGGTGGTGGGCTCGTCATAGGATCGATCAGTAAGGTCTGGTCGAAGTCGACCACACCGACTCGGCCTCCGGGTCGGCTCACGCGCGCCATTTCGTCAAGTGCTGGTTGAGGTTCGACCAAGTGCATGAGCAGCCCTCTGCTCGGCGGGCGTCGAAGGTCGCCGCGATCACGGGCAACCGATATACCCGGCGCCGCTATTATTCGACAGACGCGCCTTAATCTTGCGCAGGCTTTCGGCATGCTCGTCCGGATCGTGGGTGCTGGTCCCCAACCGGGCGGCTGCGATCTTCGTATTCACGCGCCCGGCATCGGCGATAGATCTGGCCCAAACGGCTTTTCAGTGCAAATCGTCCACGGCAACGATGCCACCGCTGGGTGTTCCCGCCGTTGGGCGCGCGGATGGCGGCATCGAGAATCCGCGCCTGGGTGGCAATGGTATCGACTCAGGGCGCACCTGTCGCATCATTCGCGTGGTGTACAGGGCCTCGTGTACGTCGATGGCATCGCCTCACTACATACGGCCGCGCGGTGGACGGGTTACGGCGCAGGAGCCTCTAGACCGGTTGACGGGTATGGACCGAGTCCGGTTGTGTATCAGCATGACTCGATGCCCGTGGGGCTGTCTGGCCCAGGGCAGTCATGAAGGCACTCATTTCCCGGGTGATGTCAGGGCCTGAGGGCTCGATGATGATCTCGGTGGTGCCAGCATCCACCATGTCGGCCAACCGCTGTCGGACTGTGTCGGCGCATCCGGTAAGGGTGGCGGATTGAACCGAGAGATAGCCACCGGGATGCCACGCTTCCTGATCCGCGTCGTTCATCTCGATCATGTGGCCCTGATGAACGTGCAAGTGGCGCAACCGTTGTGGTACCGATTCGATCACACGGACACTGATGTGCCCCGTTGGCGTTCCCGGGCCGATCACCGACCTCGGCGTGGGGCTTGGCGCCGTTTGCGATGTTCTCACTGAGGAGATTGGGGCGACAGCCCGGACGTTCCACAGGTTGGAGGCCAGCGCCGTGCCCTCATTAACAAAGCATCAAACCACGACGATCCAGGTCCGTCGGCGGCTCAACGCCGAGACCAGGCAGTAATCAATGCTGGCGCACGGCAATCCCATCTGCGGTGGCGATTTCGTTGCTCAGGTTGGATTGCAGAGTCTCTAGGTCGGCGAGCCAACCGTCAACGTCGCCGAGTTGTTCGGCGAACGCCCGCATGAGTCGCCATGAATTAGCAACGTAGACAGCGTGTTCGGTGTCTTTGCCGGTGCCGACCGGTGCGCTGATAGTCAGTGTCGGCGCGGCTAAGCCCCGCGCGCCGGAAGCGCCGATGCAGATCTTCGCCGGTGCGGTGGTGGAGTCTCTCGCGCGACACGCTCAGGACCCGGTGGCGGCAGGCGCGCTAAAACAAGATGGCGATTCGGCCTGTGGCACAGATGGTTTCGGCCACGAGGTACTACACGGATTATCTCGAGTTGAGTACCGAGGAGTTCACGCTAGCCGTGTGCGCCCGCGGTGCCCGTGCTGCCGGCGGTGCCGGTCTTTCCGGTGCTCCCGGGCGTGCCGTTAGTGGCCGGTCCTTCCGCGTCGTTGTGGGCGGTGCCGCCGCTGCCGCCGGCGCCGGGTGTGCCGGGGGCGCCGCCGCTGCCGCCTTGGCCGCCAGCCCCGCCGTTGCCGCCGTTGCCGATCAGCCACCCGCCGTTGCCGCCGTTGCCGCCGGCCACCCCCGCGGTGGTGCTGCTAAAACCCGCGCCGCCGTTGCCGAACAACAAGCCACCGTTTTGGCCGTTCGGGTTGGCTGCGGTGCCATTGGCGCCGTTGCAGATAAGCCCGCACCTGTTGAACAACGCCCCTACCAACGCGTCGAGCGGATCGGTTGTAACCGGATCAACGGCGGGCGTAACCGCGGCGACAAGCGCGCGGGGGCTGGGGCCAGAAGCGCTGCTGCCAACAAGGTCACACACCAACACGCCGGTGCAGGCGACATTGGTTGGTGGTGACAGCGGCGGTGGGGGCAGCATCGACTGCACCGACGCCAGCTGCACCGCCGGGCTGCCCGATGGTGCAGGCGCACCGTGAGCGGTGGCCAACCACACCCCGGCCCCGGCGATCGCGATCCCAGCAGTGACGGACGGGCGAATCAAATTGGGCATCAGCGATCCCTTAGCTACTTAGCTGACCTGACATGCTCGGCATTCATCCTTATCACGGCGGCGGCGTATTTATTGCACATTCAACGAGATTTCGTTGCGTTTTCATCATTGCCGCGTACTCCTCCGCGGTCCCACACAGCAACCTCGCAGTCCTAGACGCTGCGGACGGCCTCCCCCGTCCGAAACCGCCAGTTGTCGACCGACATCGACTTGCGCCGGCATCTCCAAGCTCCGGAAGGTCCTCCCTTTCCGATCGCGATCTCACCGCAACAGCCAGCGGCGAAACCCGCTTACCTTCCAGACAGACGGCGACTCACAAGCCAACTTCTTACGCGGAGACGATGAGCCTGCGTCCCCTTCGCGCAGCCACCGTTTGGCCGGCACGATTCCATGCTGCGTTTGTCGGCACAGTGGCACGCGAGTTGTGCTGTGCGAACGGCTCTTTCGTGCACCGGCCCCGCACTGATGGTGTGCGGCGTTTGGGGCTGTAATGCGCGCTGGTGCTCTATGCGGCCGGGCTGTTAGGTGCGTATCCCGTCACATACAAGTCGGCGCCTTCGCCACTCACCAGCAGCGTCACGCCGCCCGCGACGCGCAGCGCGAACGGGTCACCCGACAATGGCACGGTCGTCAGGGTCTGACAGGAATCGCGGTCGGCGATTACCAACCGCCCTCCGGGGGCGACGTAGGCGAATTGGTTTGGATACCAGGCGATGCCGACGTCCATCCACTCGTCGATGCTCTGCCCTTCAGAGGGGGGCAGCGTGCAATGCACAACTGCGTTGGTGCCCAACATGTCCCACATGTGTGTGGTGAACGAGAGCGCGAAGAAGTTCCCGTCGCCGACGGTGTCGGAACGCGCGAGGCGATCTCCGAGGTCGACGATCTGGCCTGTGACGGCGTTGGCGTAGAGGGTGCTGCGCCGGCCGTCGACCCATTTCACCATGCACAGAATTCCGTCGCGCCCGCCGCGACTGATGTCGATGATGTCGACCGGCCCGCTGGCCGCGTCGATGCGGCGCAGCTGCTGTTGACGGACGACCTTGCCGGTGGCCGCCTCCACAGTGAGCAGCGTGTCGACGACGTCTTCGTGATCCTGGCACCCATAGGCCTCCACGAGCAGACCGCCGACGGCGTAGATATCGCCCGAATTGTCTCCGCACGTCTGTGGATTGGGCATCCGCCACACCTGCCGCCCGGTGCGCGCGTCGACCAAGGTCCACGAGTCTTTCTGGCGCGCAACAAAGTACGGGCCCGGGTGAGCGACATTGCCGAAGGCGAGCTCGAGAAGCTCACCGGATCCGCTCCACAACTGGCGGCCCGTGACAGCGTCGAACCCGACGAATGTCTCGGGGGCGTCGGGGCCGGCATTTCCGTTGTACAGAAGGGCCACCAGGGTGGCTCCTCCGTCGTAGGCGTGCACCGCCCGTACGCGTACCGCGTCGGGACCGGTGCGCCGGTAATGCCAGCGCTGTCGGCCGGCGGAGTCGTAGGCAACCAGTTCACCACCGACGCCATCGAAGACGACGAAACCGGCTCCGGCGACGAAGAACTGGAACTGCGTCTGATCGAGGGCGGAGACATCGGCACCCGACAGGTCGCCGATTTTGATGTGGAAGCGCTGCTGACCGAATTGCGCCGGCGTCGGCGAGACGGCTGCCGGGTCTGCGGTGTCAGCTTGGACGAAGCGGCCGTCGTCGCCAGCGTGCAACCCCGTCGCGCTGAGCGCGAGGATCACGACAAGCGCTAGCACGCTGCCGCCAACGCGGCTGCGCCGCATCGCCTTCCGCGACTCCAACAGGGCGCGCCGGCCAAGTCCCAATGCGAGGGCGCCCAGCACACTGAGCACGACGGCGCCCGCCACCGCAGGGCCCTGCATGCTTGGCGGTCCCAGCGTCAGCGCATCATGCAGCACAGCCCACGGAGCCAGCGCGACAACCGCCACCGCGGCGCTGATCACATACATCGTCGATAGCCAAGCGACGGCGTCGATGCCCGATTCGCGCGGACCGCGGTCGCGGCCCCGTGCCACGACTACCGCGGCCGCGGTAACCAGCACGACCGACGCGCTGACCGCCGCCCAACCCCACGCCGCGAAGCTTGTGCGCGCGGCACAACGGTCAAGGCAGTGCGCCTGACTGGAACTCAGCCCGTAGACGCCGACCGCAATCGCGCCGAGCAGCGCAGTAACACCGAATCCCAGGCAGCCGTTGCGGATTCGGCTTCCTCGCAGCTGCTGCGCTCTGTCCCCTACCGGGGCGTGGGTTTCGGGTCGCATACGACACTCCTATGGCTTCGTCACTGCTGTTAGCCGATGACAGGTGTCATGCGCCGCGCAGCGGCGCAACGACGGCGATGGTGCTCGCCGCACCGCCGGGATGGGATGGCTCTCATGTCACCTATACCGACTGCGGCCAGGCACGAAGGCGCTTCACTCAACCGATCCTAGGGTCGGTAGCGCAATGCGCCGTGCACCAGATGCGGCGTCCGATGTGGCGCTACAGTCGAATCTGGCTGATCCCACCCAACTTGGGCGGGCCTGAATGATCCACGCAATGCGACTGCGAACGGGCGCCGCTGTCGGCCCTCGAGGGCTGGGTTGAGGTCCCGTGCACCGGGGTATCACCCGTAATGGGTGTAGGGCACGGATCCACCTGTCGCCACCTGAATCAAGGGCCGTCGCTGTACCGGGTCAACTGGCTGTAATCGACAGCGACCAAGCGCGGAAGGCTCCGTGAAATGGCGGCCTATTGCAAACCTCCGACGTTGGTTGGCGGGTGTCCCGCGATGACGGTTCCCGGCTTGGGCGGCGTCGTCGGTCTACCCGCGGCATCGTCGCCGGTGTAGCACTCGGAGAAATTGCCGTCCTCGTCGTACCTCGGGGCGCCGCCGGCCGAGAAGCAGCAGCTCTCCATGAGGGCATTGCGGTCGTAGCCGGGCACAGAGATCTGCTGTGCGTGCCAAACGCAGTCATAAAATTTGTTGAGTTTGTCGGTGTCGAACCTGGCGTTAGCGGATGCGGCCGTCCCGAGGGCGCTGACAGCGATGGCACTGCTGGCGAGCAGCATGGTGGCCGCTGCGAACTTGCGGCGGCGTAATGAACTGTTGTGGTTGGTGTTCATGGTGTTCTCCTTGACTGGTCACTGCCCCTTGTGGGCTGCGTTCACGTCCTAGGAGCGACTAGCCGCACCAATTCCCACACTTTCTGAAGGAGAATTTTTTGAGGAATCGAGCCACCACTCTGCTGAGGGGCGACCGCATTCCGCGCTGGCGATCGTGGCCCGGTCGTACTACGACGGGGGCGTCTAGGGCGCAGCGAAGCCGCATGCCCCGACCGCGGGATCACCCCACTCGTGCACGTAGCCGATGAAACCGGCGGCGAACGCGCCGGCGGACCGCCTCGTCGCGATTATCAGGGGGCAACCGATACACCCGGCGCCGATAGGATTTCGCAGACACAGCCAAGCTTGGAGGCATAGCAATGTTCATCGACATCCACGCCGTGAGAGCCGAGATCGGCGACTGCACGATGCTAGACGAGATCGCCCAGCGCCTCGGCCGTGAGGTGCAAACACTCAACTGACCGCATTTCCCAAACGTCAATTATATCAACCGTTTCGGGTGTTTTGGCACCAGATGCCGACGAATAGCGACGCCGCCTCAATTCGCCAGTGGTGCAGTTTACCAGGCAGGTGGCCTCGTGACAGGTCAGTGTGGCGTGGCGAGCCGCTTGCCGGCCAGACAGTAGCGAAACTGCCGCGACACGGCGTCGAAGCATGCCGTTGCGACACGTCAACGACTCGTGCGGGTTGTCGGGCTAATCCACTGTCGGGCTTGCTAATTCAGGTTTACTCTGCAAATCGCGATGCCTGCGGTAAGGGGAGATCAATGGCGATTACCGATGCTCACACGGAGTCCTCCGTTAACCCGATAAACAACACACCGTCGATCATCCAGGACGGTTTCGGCGCATACGGGCAGGATCTGCCCGGCGACGGGTTGACCTACTGCGGGCCAACGGCGGCCCTGATGGGGATTTATTGGCCGTATGCCAACGGTTTCACCCAACTTGCACCGACGGCCTACGACCCGGACGACCTCCAATCATTCGAAGCCGCGCTCAACCTCGAGCAGGTGCTGGCTGGACTGATGAACACGTCCGTGGACGGCGGCGGCACCGGCCGGGACATGTTCGAACAAGGGGTGCAGGATTATTTCGCCGCCCGGGGCATCGGGGGATCGGATCCGGTCCCGTACACGACGTCGTTTACCGATGCGCCGGATCTGCAATGGTTCGCGGCGGCGCTGACACCGAACGTCACCCCGGATTCCGACGTCGTCACGTTGGCGGTGTTCGGAGTGGCTTGGTATGTCGAAGTCAACGATGCGCCGCTGCATCGCGGCGGCCACTTCCTCACCCCGCTGATCGTTGAGCCTGTCGGTGGCAACTGGCTGATGCTGAACAATCCATTTCCGGCGTCGTTCTTCGATGTTCCGAACATCCCGAGCAGCAACCCGCAGACCGTCGTGGTCGCCGCGACAACGCCACCATTGCCTTTTCCCAGCCCGCCGTACTGCCAAATCGTGACACCGACACTGGGAACCGATCGATGGGCGGTTCTTACCGGTGGATACGCGTGGGCGATCAACAGGTCGGCGTGTCCGCCGCCCTCCGGCTACGACCCGCAACCATGGCAAATCGACACCATCAAGACGATCAACACCAACGGCGGACAGCTCGAAGTCCTCGCCCAACTGCAGGGCGCGGGCGGCCTGGCAAAGACGGGGGCAGGCACCCTTTTGCTCGCCAACACCAACGCACTGACCGGCGCCCACAGTGTGATAGCCGGGACACTGGCCAGCAGCCAAACCGCTGGCACACCATTCGGCACCGGCGCCATGACGCTGACCAACGGCGGCGTGCTGATGCTCGAACCCGGTTCGGCTGATGCGGTCGTCGTCGACATCGCACCGAGCGAGGGTGTGACGTTGGAATCCGGCGGCGGTTCGCTTGCGCTCTACGGCACGAACAAGTTCCAAGTCAAGATCGGCGGCCTGAGAACACTGGCCGGTCGCTCACTGGCCGTGGTCCCCTACCCCGGCATCGCGCAGCTGGGCAACGGCCAAAACATCCTGATCGACGGATACAGCGAGGGCATCGTGCCCGCCTACATCCTCGGCCTCGACACCGGTCTGGGGTGCGGCAAATTCTTGACCTACGGTTCGGCGATCGGCCTGAGCCAAGCGAGCACCGTTCTATCCACGACAACGCCGATCGGCAAAGTTGCACCCGGCGACCTTTATCAAGTGGTGGACGAGCAGGCGATTCCCGACGGCGGCACAGTCACCCTCGTCGGTCTGGAAGTCGACGCGCCCGGCGCTGTCCTCGGACCGGGCGGCACGGTCGTGCTGTCCGGCGCACACCCCGGAGTCATCCTCAACGGTGCCGACACGATGCCTGCCCAGAACGCGATCATCGAAACGGCCATTCGTTTCGCCGACTCCGAAGGCGTCCTCTACGCGAGCGCGGGACGTGGTGCCCTGGAAATCAGCGGAAACATCTGGGGCAGTGACGGACTGACGATTTTCGGGCCCGGCACCGTGATGCTGTCAGCCGACAACTCCAGCACTCTGACCGGACCGATCACCATCAACGAGGGCGCGCTGGTTTCGTGCGCCCCCGGCGGATCGGGCACCGGCGCGAGCGAGATCATCGTCCAAGGCACTGCCACCCTAGAACTTTCGGGCATCGCGCCGAGCGCAGTAACTGTGGCCGAGGGCGCCACCCTCAATCTGACCGGTGGCACAGTGCGGGGGTCCCTGTCCATCGCCCCCGCCGGCACCACCTCTCCTGCCCCCGGCGGAATTCTGCAGGGGCACGGCACCATCGAGGGACAGGCCAATGTGGGGGGGCAGATCCAGGCCGGCGACCAGACCGGAATGCTGGAATTTCAGAACATGGCCACCACCGCGGGCGCAAATTTCTTCTGGCAGCTGCAACAGCTCGTCGATGATGACACCACACAGCCGCAGCTGCAATGGAACACATTGCGATACGACCAGCCGGGGAGCACAGTCGGAAGCGAACAGAACCCGCTGCGCTTCTTCCTCGACTTCAGCAAGGTCGGCGAGCCGGACCCAGCCAGCACGTTCTGGCAGAGCCCCCACAAGTGGACGGTGTTTCTGTTCGAAACACGGGAACTCACCTACTACGTCACTCAAGGCAACTTCCACTACAGTTGCGGCAAGTTCGAGCTCCTGTTTAGGCAGTCGACCGAGGCCAGTATCGCGCTGCTGGTGTGGATTCCGGCGTCCTCGGTGCAGAGCTGGGCGCAGCAGCAGATTACGCAAGCCGAACAATCGGGAAAGGCCACTGGCGAGGTCACGTGAGGTGACGGGTCGCCTCGCGTTTCTTGTGATCGCCAGGATCACCGCGTGACGACATTGATGGTGCTGACATCGCCTTGACTGAGCGCCATGGGATTTCGTCCTTCTCCGCCGGGGCGTTCTTATCCCTGTTTGGTTGCGCGGGGGCACTGCCGGCGGCGCGGGGAGCTGTTGAATTCGTCCATGGCGGACGGCTGGTGGCGCTGTGAGTTGTGTCAGAGGGGTGGGCGGACTTGGCCCGGGGCACCGTTAGTGCCGTTTGACCCTTTGGCTCCGTCGGTTCCGGGGTTGCCCGTCGCTCCAGTCGCGCCTGGCGTCCCCGGGTGGCCGGTCAGTCCCCCCGTTCCGCCTGCGCCGCCGTTTCCGCCGCTACCACCGGCTCCGCCCGTTCCTCCTGCGCCGCCACCGGTAGCGCTGGGCACGCTGGCCGCGCCACCACCCCGCCCCCCATCGCCACCGCCGACGCCAGCAACGCCGTCGGCGCCACTCGTGCCGTCACCGCCCTCCGCCGGGAACTCTGGATTGCACAGCAGACAGTCAAACGGGGCGATCTCGCTGTGGCCGTTGTCCCCTGCGCGCGCCACCTCGCCGGTCGGGGTCGGGTTAACACCCGGCGCGCCCGGGGCCCCGAGCCCGCCAGCACCACCGGCGCCGCCGTTACCGAACAACCCAGCGTTTCCACCGTTACCACCCCGACCGGCCGCTGTGGTGGCGGTGGCATCGGCACCTCTACCGCCAGCGCCGCCGTTGCCGAACAACCCAGCGTTTCCGCCATTACCGCCGGCGCCGTCGTTGATCCCAGTCACGCCGTGGCCACCGGCTCCGCCGCTACCCGACAACAATCCGCCGTGCCCACCGTTTCGTCCGGGTCCGCCTTGGTAGCCGTTGCCGATCAGTAGACCCGCGTTGGGGTGATCGGCAGTGCCGTTACTGACAAACACCGCGATGAAAGCCGTGATCGGATCATTCGCCGATACCGCCGGGTCGGCTGCGGGCATCAGCACCGCGGCCAGCTTCGGCGGGGTGCCGATGCCGTGCGCGGTCATGATGCATAACGGATCGCCGTCACACACGGTGGTGTGTCCCGGCGAAAGTGACGACGACACCGGGGTCGATTCGATCGATGCCAGCCGTACCGCCCTGGTGGCAGTCTGCGGTGAGGTGTGGGTGGTGGCGGCGAGCCAACACCCTGCTCCCGCAATGACAAGTCCAGCAGTGAGGTAGGGCCGAACGGATCTGACCATCGGGAACTCCCGTTTGCGCATGCAACGATCCAGCAAATAATACCTCGGTGGTCCCTGCACATGTCGGGAGTCGACTTTCTTTCAAAAGTGTGACGGCACAGTCAATTAGCGCAATTCACAGCTAGCTGCCCGTCAACTTCCAGTTATCTCCTACCGCGGAGGTGGTCGTTGGCTACGGCTGTGTAGTTGCACGTGCCCTGCCGCAAAGACGGTCGTACGTAAGAGCGTGCATCAACCGACATCCACTCTTCCCGACGTTGATGGCATTCACTCGCAGCACGTGAGCAGCACGTGCGGCACCGGCTAACCGTCGCGAGTTGCACTGTGCTGCATGATTATTCAGTCATTTTTCAATGGACCGCCCTCTAGCCAGAGTTGCGCCACCACGAGTCTATTGCCGGCGCAATCGCCCGCGGCGAGGCGTCAGTACCGCCAGGCGAACCCCGAAGTGCGGCCCCGCCGTGATGATGATTCAGTCGATGAAGTGCAATTTGGCCTGACGAAGCAAGTGCGACTGACAACGTTGTCGAACAACAGATGCGTCCTTGTCAATTCACCGATCTCGACAGATGGTGATTCTACGGCTGGTGGTACCGCGGGCACCACCAGCCGGGTAGGTACTCGACGTAGTTCGATGGGGCGAGCTGCCCAGGCGCGACGTGAATGATGTCGCGGACATCAATCGGCTGTTGCGGTGTCCCCCAGGGAGGTTCGGGCTGATAGCTCTGGCGCGGGTCAGGAACGAAGACGCCCGGTACGAGTTCGCTGGTGCCGTAGGGGCCGAGATCCCCGGGTTTGACCGTCGTGATCTTGGCGATGTCCAGCGGGTACTGCGCCGGGGGCGGCGGGTCGTGCATCGTCAGTGAGTTGTCCTGGTAGGGGTAGTACAGGTCGGGCCCAATCTGGGTGTATCCAGAGGGCGCCTTCTGCCCCTCGGGGACGTGAATGATCTTGGTGACGTCAATCCAATAGCGCGGATCCTTGCCGTGCGGCGGGTCGTCCAGCGGTGGGGCTTGCGGCACGTCCCCGTGCCCGTAGTTCAGTGCGCGGACCTGTCCGGCGACATCGCCGGCTTGCTGCCGGGCCGCGCTCACGACCTCGTTGGCCTGGGCCACCTGAGAGCGCAGCGCGGCGAGGATGGTCCGTTGCGCTGCGGGTGTCTGGGCTGTCTCCGCAGCTTGTGCGATCGTGCGTGTTTGTGCGGCGATCGCGTCCAGTTGGCTTGCGCCTGTCTCGGTCGCCATCGCCGCAGCGCTGAGCTGCGTCTGCAACGCGGAGTCGGTTCCACTGGCATTCGTCAGGCTCTGGGATTGGGTGGTGACAAAGTCACGATGCCGATTGATCAAGTCGCCGGACAGCTCCGCCGCGCGCTCCCCTGCGTCGGCGGCTGATCGCCCGGCTGTTTGAAGCGGCGCACCTGCCTGGGGCACCGACTCGGGGGACGACGCGAACAATGAGCGTGCGCGATCCACCACAGCCTGGACTTCGGCAGCTGCCTGCGCAACGGACACCCATCAAGTATCCCTTAGAGTCCGCCGTGGTCGCGACACCAAATGGCGGCGTGGGGCCGCTCAGTTGTTAGTGGTGGGCCTACGGCGCGGTCGTCGATGGCGGCTGGGGGGCTTGAACTTGTGCATGGAACTGCCGTCAGCCTCGAATATTGTGAAGTGAGATCGGCATCCTGTCTGTATGGAACAGGTGCACTACGAGTCAGGATAGCTGACGGCACTAGATGTCAAGGGCGGCAGATGGATTCGTCATGCGCGCGAAAGAAGGGTCAATGAGCAATAGCCCCGCAGCCACTCCGGCGGTTGGCGGCGCGGCCCGTGGTGTCGCACGGTTCTATTGGTGCTGGCTGGTTTTCGCGACCTCGGTGTCGGTGCTCGGCAACATCACTCACGCACTTCTGGTCGCGCCGAGCGGCTTTCGGCTGCTCGCGGCTGTGGCATCTGTCGTGCCGCCGGCCTTCGTATTGGGGTCCACACATTCGGTTGCGCTGAGCTTACGGACCCGCCGTTTCGCCATGGCCTACGTGATGGGGCTGTTGATGACGATCGGCATCGCCGCGTGCGCGTTTTTTCTCTCCTTCGATGCGCTGCGCGCGCTCGCGGTGATTCTCGGGTGGCCGCCAGACAGAGCGTGGCTGTTTCCGGTCGCGATCGACGTTTCGATTGCCCAGGCGACCTTCGGGCTATTGTCACTGACGCCCGAAACCACTCATTCGGCACATCCACCGCCAACGTGTGTCGAAGATGAGCCAGCCGTGGTGCCCCCACCGCCGAAGCCACGAGCGCGACAACAGTTGCCTTGCAATGGCGCGACAGTAGGCGCGGGTCGACTCGCCGAGGAGCCCTGCGCAGTTCCCGCGCACCCAGCAGATGAGACGATCGACGTCGCGACAAGTGTCAATGACGCTGCCACGGTGCCGGCGAACAAGACCGAAACCAGGCGATGGAGGCACACCGCGCATCAGCTTGTCCGCAATGGGACGACATCCAAAGACCCGGAGATAGTCGCCGCGATTCTCGCCGAACACGCGGCTGGCACCCCACCAAGCACTATCAGCCGTCGGCGCGGTGTGCACCACAGTACTGTGGGCCGCATCCTGGCCGGTGCAGCCGATCTCGCGCGATAGCCGTACTGAAACACGGACGTTGGTGTACGCCATTCACGTTCCCCGGTCGATCACCGTGGACTTCGAAGGAGGCTTGGCGCCGTTGCCGATGTTCTTACTGTCGGAGACCAGCTTTCGGAGCGGACGCAATAAGCAAGCCTCATAGAACCGCGGGACACCCAGATAATGCCAACGGCGTCATCGGCAGTATTCCGACGCGGGCCATGGTGCGATCAGAACATCCAACGGGACAGTCTGGTATCACACTGAAAGAGCCGACGATAATCGGCTGATGGGTGCGCCCCCATCCGCTATTCCCGTGACCGCCCGGCCCTCACAACGCCGGCCCTCTCCACGGCCGACTGCTGCTCCGGAAACCGTCGGTCGCAGCGCGAAGCCGGTGCCACGGCGGGTCGCGATCCTCGTCTACGAGGGTGTGACCCTGTTAGACGTCGCGGGCCCGGCTGAGGTGTTTCAGACGTGGGTCCCGCCAGTCACCGATGCCAGCGCGATGTTCACGGGAATGTGGGGGGCGCCACCCGGGACCGTGGCTACTTGTCTTCGGCGGCACATTCACAACAGGTAGCTGCCATCCGAGGGCAACGAGGAGGGCGCGTAGCCGCGCATGAACGGTGCCACCACCCGCCATCCCGCGTCGACCAAGGTCGGCGCGACCTTGCGCCACCCGTACGCGGTATCCGGAAAACCGTGCAGGCACAACGCTACTGGTGCATCCGCCGGACCCCACGTCAACGCGCGCAACTGCACGGTCGGCGCCGCCACGTCGAGCCATTGAGGTTCGACCACTGCTACACCGGGTCGAACTTCGAGATCAGCCAGTGATCGCCGACCTTGTCCATCGTCACCCGCACACTCGAGGCGGTATCGGTCGGCGCGTCCTGACCGACGATCACCGTCTGGTTGACGAACACCAACACCACGGCATGCCGAGGATTCGCCGACACCGACGCCGCCGCCGGAACCGTTGCCACCGCGGAAATCTGCTTCTGCTTGGCGCCCGGGATCACGACATCGTTGGTCAGCGAGGTGTACGAGTCGCGGAAGTCTCCGGTCAACAAGTCGCGTGCCGCGTGGAGTTGCTGCTCCACGGTGTCGGGCTTGTAGGACAGCAACGCGACGGTGCTGTCCTTGGCGGCTTTCAGCGACTCATCGCGCGCCGACTCGTCGTTGCGCACCGAATTGTCCATCCACTTCAGGTATCCGGCACCCAGCGCAAGCAGCAGCGCTATCGCGGGCAATACCCCGAAGGCGAAAACCCGCGCCCACTGGATCTTCCGCTTGGGCTTGTCCGGTTCAGCGGGTTCCGTTGACTCATCGACATTTTCGGCGTCGTCGGGCGCGTCCGCCTCGGCAACCGCATCCTCGACCTGCTCGGTATCCGTATCGGAAGGCACAGTGGTCTCTTCTTCTGTGGTCTGGTCTTGGCTGTGGTTACTCATGGCACGAACTCCACATTGGAGACCTTGGCCTCATCCCCGACCTTCTGCACCGTCAGGCGCATTCGCCACCCGCGCGGCGCTTGGTCGGGCGCACCGGCATTGGAGGTTTTGACCGTCACCGCAACCAAGACCTGAGCACCGTTGGCGGTGATGGATTGCGGCTCGAGCCCTGCCTCGGCGATGGTGCCCTCCGACTTGGATTGCGCCTGCTTGACGACCTCCATGAACGGCTGAGCGCGCTTCTGGAAGTCGTCGTAGAAGGTGCCGGTCGCAGAGTCGAGGATGCGCTGCACATCCGCGTCCGCATGCTGCCAGTCGATCGACGTCAGGTTCAACGCACCCTGCCTGCCGACGGACAGAAACAGCTTCTGTTGCTCATCGGCCTGATGCGACTGATACGCGCGAAAGCCCAACCAACCCGTCAAGCCCGCCAGTGCGACCACCAGAACCAGACCGGCGATCAACGCCAGCCGCACGTGCGACATCCGCGGCTTGGCCGATGCGGCTTCCTCGGAGTCAGCGGCTACGTCGGCTTCACGTTCTCCCCAATCGGAGGTGTCATCGCCGGCGGACGCAGCAGGCTCAGCAACCGCGGATTCACCTTCTTGCACCCCACCATCGATGGTGGGCGTTGATTGGCTATTTTCCGCCTCAGCGGGTTGCATCGTCTGCCATCTCGGTTCCTCTACGTGCCGTGGGGGCCCAGGTCGGGTCAGTACACAGGTCGGCTAAAGCTCACGCGCTGCGCTAACTAGCGATGCTCGGGCGCCACCAGCTGTTTGTCACGGCGATAAATAGTTTACTATTTGGCGATGTCTGATGAAGAGGACAACCGGGTGTGGCTCCCCTTGTTCCGTCCGGTCCGACCTTGAGTCCCGCGCCGCTGCCTACTTGCCGCGCACACCGACCCGATGCCTGATCTCCGCGACGAACCGACGCCCCTGGTTGTCGATAACGTCCCACGAAAAAGGGCCGCGCAATTGCGTAGTCCCCAGCGCATGCACACTACGGCGCGCATCTTCCTCCGAGCGGATGTTCGCTAGCCGCCGGCCATCACTGGTGATGAGTGTCCACATCATTACCGCCGTAAATCGTCATTACTAACCACTTCCCCCTTGGAGCCGGATGAGGCGTGACGCCTCAGCGCCGCCAACCGTACCGGGGGCGAGGGGACACCCCTGGGCGGATGAGAAGGTTGGATCCTGACACGTCCGACGAGGTAACGAAGGTGCGCCTGGGCGGGATGGTCATTGTAGGAGGCAATCCACCGCAAGAGTTTCGGCGCCAAGTCAGCCCGAACAGGGAGCCCGTCCCGCACGATCGTATGAAGCAAAAACGTCACGGTCCCGAAAGCGTCACCTACCGCGATGTCGATATAAACCCTGTCGCGCTGGCAGGCATCGAGATGGCCGCGGGCAGCATCGGCCAGTTCCCACGCCAACTCGGTGTCAACCATTTCGATTCCCGGCCATGGCCACCAGCGGCGGGCATCCGACGTCCGCACACCATACCGGGGCTCTGAGGATCGTCGACACCAGGTCACGGTATCAGATAATTATATAACTATCTATCTCTTTTTTTGGGCCGTAAGGGGGATGCGAGGACGGGTGACGAGGTCGGCCGCGCAACGATTACCCCGTCCCTGGTCCGGGGGGTCGCAGGCGTCGATGCTTATCGGTCGCGCAGACCGTTCGAGATGAATCTCGACAATTCGTCGATGATCTCCTCGGCGTCCGGGACGTCGTCATCGGTGGCATATGTGCCGCGAAGGAAGGTCGCTGTCACTCCGACGAACAGCATCATGAGCCGCAACTGCAGCGCCGTCGACGAGTGCCGAAGACCCTGCGCCGCCAGATATCCGCCCACGGGCGCGATCATGGGCCCCAGCGTCTCAGTGATTAGTTCGCGGAAGCGCTGCAGTGCTCCCTCAGTCGAGGAACTAACGAACAGGTGCACCATCGCGCGTGCGATGGGCTGATTCTCCGACATGAATCCATAGAAGCCGGTGACGAAGCGCCGCACCAGGCGGTCGTGATCCATCGTCGTCAGGGCAGGATCATCGAGCCACTGTTGATGCAGTCCCCCTACAGCATCGAGCAATGGTGTCGCCACGGCATCGAAAAAGAGCTTTTCCTTGCTCTCGAAGTACCGAAAGATCAGATCATGGGATACGCCTGCGCGCGAGGCGATCTCGCGCGTTGTCGCGTCATAACCGCGCTCTGCGAACACCTCACGAGCGGCCTCCTCGAGTAGTCCTGGAGCGCTGCCGCGCCGAACACGTCGCGTCTGACCAGCCATCGCGAATTCCTCAGAGCAGGAGATACATACCGGCGAGAACCATCCACAAGATGATGCAGTATGCCTCGAAGACACCGCGCAACAGGAGCGGCGCGTCGCGCAACTCCATGAAATCCAGACCGACGAACCGCACCTTGATCGCCGCGAGAGCGAGAACAACCACAGCGATGCCCGAGCCGACCTCGTGGTCGGCGCCCACCGCCCACGAGAGGATCGTGACGGCGACGAGCGCCAGCCAAACGAAGGTGGACTTGGCGCGTAGAAGTGAAAGGGTCATCGGTCAACTCACCAGATACAGCAACGGGAACAGGACGATCCACAAGAGGTCGACAAGGTGCCAGAAGCACGCCCCGCCCTCGACGAAGGTCATTCTGGTGGCGCTGAGTTCGGTGCGACGTGCTTGGGTGTACAGAAGGATCAGCACGACCAAGCCGATCAGCACATGAAACAGGTGCAGCCCGGTCAGGATGAAGAAATACAGGTAGAAGTTGTTCTCGGTCGGAACGTGGCCTTGCGACACTTTGGCCGTGTATTCGATGGCTTTGAATCCGACGAATGCCAGTCCGCACACGAGCGCGCCGGCGAGTAGCGCCTGCGCGGCCCGACGCTGGGAATTGCGGATCGCCCGCACCGCCGTTACGACGAACAGCGAACTGGTCAGCAGGATGAGCGTGTTGGTCAGGCCGATGCCGATGCTGAGGGCGTGACGCGACTGGTCGAAAAGTTCTGGAGCCAAGGATCGCTGGTACATGAAGGTCGCGAAGAAAATCCCGAACACAACCATGTCGCCGAACAGGAAGATCCACACGCCGGGCTCGCCCGGAACATGGCGAGCCGCCTTCGCAATCGGGCCGTCGTCGACGGCCGAGCTCAGAGTCACTTGGTTCACGCCGCAGGTTCCCACGTCCGTTCCGCCGCAGCCTTTTCGCGTTCGACGGCTTCGATGTCGGTCGCCTTCAAGAGCACCACAGCCGTAACGATGATCCAGATGACGAAGACGGTCAGCGGAATCCAGAAGGCGAATATCCCGTTCCACGCCAGCGGCCCGGTCTTGAACACATAGATCGCACAACCAGGCACACCAAGCACGGCATACCAGATGTTGAAGTAGCCGAACCACCGAGGGAAGCTGGGAACTTCGCGTTTGTCGATGAACGTGGCGAGGGCCACGATGACCACCTGGGTGATGAGCGGCCCGACCAGTCCGACGAAGATGAACCAGAACACATCGTTAAGCGCCTGAGTTACATCGGGATTCCGCTCCGGGCGGTAGGCGGCGAGAGCGGCGAAGACCGAACACAACGAGAACCCGAACGGGAAAGTCACGCTCAGCAGGATCTGGGTGACCGACATAGCACCCCAATAGCCTTCGATTCTCCGCACCTGACGCGACAACACCGCAAAGAACGGCGCGTAGAGATACGCGAAGAAGATCATCAGCGCGAAGCCGATCTGCATGCGCAGCTGTCTGTCGGTGTAGATCTGCGCGGTCTGCTCCGCGGTGTCGTTGGGGTTCAGCGGCGGGATGACCCCTGCGATGAACCAGAACATGACCATGAATGCAGCCGTCATGCCCAATCCGAGCCAGATAGAGGCTTTCTCGACCTTCACGTGCATGGACGTGCTCCTACCGTCGTAGCGGTGCGACGTCCGTCACAGTAAGCCGGGCGCCCGACGTTAGTCAACCATTGATTGACTAACGAACGATCATGCGACGTTCCACGGGTTTCTCGATCAATTCGACACCCCTAGATTTTCGACGATCATCGTGGTCACGACCCGGGGTCGGCACCGATGCGGTGACGCGAATGTTGTTGCGCGCCAATCACGTCAGAGGTCCAAAGGGCCCGCCGCCACGACCATGCCCAGCAGACCGAGATCGACGCCCGACTCGCCTGCCGCCGCCGATGCGGCGGCGATGTCCTTACGTAGAAACGGCGTCGCTCGCTCCGCGAAGTTCTCGATTCCGCCAACGCGATGGGCCTGCGCAGCCACGTGGCTTGCGCTGCTACAGACCTGTAGCGCCGAGAGTAGTGACGCGCGGTCGACACCAAGTGCTTGACCCAATTGTATTGCTGCAGCCAGAAGTTGAGCGTTGCAGGAGAACAACAGGTTGTTGACAAGCTTGATGGCCAGGGCGCTACCCAATTCGCCCGTCGGCACGATCGGATCGGAATACGCGGCCACCACGGGCGTGACCAGCTCCACCGCATCGCTCGGTCCCCCGAGCAACACCGTCAGGTTACCGGCGACGATGCTGTCGACGGTACCGCTGACAGGAGCATCAAGGATGACGGGCGGGGAGGGGTCGCTGTCCCGCAACGCAGTCAGGGTGGCCACGGTGCCGGTCGTGTGTGAAACGAATATCGAGCCTGGCTTGGCGTTAGCGATGAAGCCGTCGGGTCCGAGACCGGCCTCATTGAGTTGGGCGTCAGAGAACAGGCAGGAGATCAGGATGTCGCTCTGCCGGGCCAGGTCGGCCACCGAGTCGGCCACGGTCGCGCCTTGGGATGCCACCGATTCGCGCACCTCGGGTCGACGGGCGTACACCAGCATGTCGTGGCCCGCCCCGAGTAACCGCGAAACCATAGCTTCTCCGAGTTGCCCCGCACCGACGAAACCTATGACCTTGGCCATGCGCACTCCCATTCCCGAAGATGACCACACTCTGCCCCGCGCGACAGGCAATGCTATGGCGCACCGGCGTTTACGGTCCCAAGACCGCGTAACACAAATCCCAGCAGCTGCTCCACATCCTCGGCAGCATCCGTGGTCGCTTTCTGCTGAAACCGGTTGAGAAATGCGGCCTCAAAGGCGGCGCGTATCGAGCGGGCGTCCGATTCTGGCGCGCATGCAACAAATGTTCCGTCCGCCCGCCCCTGGTGCAGGATGGCGGCGAGTGCGGCCTCCTCTGCAGTCGCGAAAAGCTCCAGTTCGCGTTGATACCCAGGCGTGCGGCGCATCTCCTCGGAATAGAAGGTGGCCACCCGCTTGCGTTTACGGGGATCCGAGACGAGGCCGAACATGTGAGTCATCCAGAGGCGCAGCGCCTCGATCGGAGTTTCGGCGCGCGCGATGATCTCACGAAGCTGCGCGAGCACCGCTTCCCGATCCCGCCGGAACATCTCCAACAGGAGATCGTGTTTGGTACCGAAGTTCCGATAAAACGCCCGGGTGCCTAGCCCGGCCTCGTCGAGAATCTCGGTGATGGACGTCGAAGAACCGGAATTGCGGTCCAGGCACCGATACGCGGCATCGATGATGTGCTGTCGTTCCAGCGAGCGATCGACCGTCTTTGTCTCAGCCACAGTGGATTACACCGGCGTCCTGCCAATTCGCGATAGTGGCGTCATCGTAACCGAACTCCCGAAGCACCGAAGAGGTGTGCTGGCCGGCGAGGCCCCCACCCGCCGCCTGGGTGGATGACCTACTCATTCCCACCAACGGCGACAGCCGGAGGTGCTCGTCGAATACTGGGCTCGACGCCTGCACCGTGTATTCCGCCGCGAGTTGCGCGTCGACCTGCATAAGCCGCGCGGGGGCGCCCTCATAGACTTCTACGCATCCGACGCCGGCAGCGCTGAGGTGCTTCTCCCACATTTCAGCGGATTCCTTGACGAACACCGTGGCCAACCGCTGGGCAAGGTGCTCATCGAACTCCCTCCGCCCGTCCGGTGTCGAAAACCGTTCGTCGTCACCCAAGTCGGTGAAGTCGCTCAGCGACGCGACGAGTGTCTGCCATTCCTTCTGCTGCGGCGCTGCCAGGAATACGCGTCCCTTGCCGGCGTCGTACATCCGGTACAGCGCCGACAGCCCTCTGCCCCCATGCGCCGGTGTTAACGGCTCAGCGGCGTTCGGATAGTCGACGACCCAGTCGGTGAGCACGTGTGTAGCAGTGGCAAGCATCGAGGTGCGCACGTCTCTGAGCGTGTGCCCCCGGTCGCGGCCAACAACGGCGGTGAGAATTGCAGAGGCAACGGCGAGCGCCGCCAGCCCATCGCACTGCAGCTCCGGGGCCGTCCCGGCGGTCAGCACCCGTGGCACGTGATACATGGTGTCGTCGAGACCCGCCGTCGCGCAGATGGCATCCGGAGTATTGGTCAGCGCAACACCGCCGGCGGCGGCGATGCTAGGGGCGTAGGCAGGCCGATCGCCATAGGGGCCATCGTTGCCGTATCCAGGCGCAGACACGCAGATGAGATCCGGGTTGATCGCGAGCAGCGTAGCCGTGCCGATGCCAAGCCGGTCAGCGGCTCCCGCCCGCATCGACTGCAGGACGACGTCGGCGGAGGCGACCAGCCGGTGAGCGACGTGGCGACCTTCCTCAGAGTGCAAATCCACCTGGATGCTTTCCTTGCCCTGCATCACCTTGGCGCCGGCGGCTTCCGGGAACGGCAGAAGGGATCGGATGTTATCGCCCTTCATGGCCTCGAACTTGATGACGCGAGCACCAAGATCGGCCAGGACACTCGATGCGTAGGGCGCGGCGAACATCTCACCGAACTCGAGGATGGTGATTCCCGCCAGGGGCGGCGACTCCTGGGTGCTTGTCTCGCCGCCGCTCTGCCGCGCGACCGGGTCCGGCGACCGCCAGCCGCCAGCGGCAGCGTCGTCGACGCGGGGTGCGGGAGACGGTTGCCGCAATGGTCCATTAGGGGTGTGAATCAGGGTGGTGGGCTGGCGGACCGAGCCGACGTCGGGGTCGCTCACGATGACCGAACGCCCGTCGTGAACCAGCTGCGGATGGTCGAAGACCTGTGGTCCAGAGCGGAACAGCTCGGCGCAAAGGTTCGGATTTGCATCGAAGCATTGCTGCCACTCGTTCAGCGTGCGCTCTGAGATCTTCGATAGCAGGATGCCCCAGATTTCCCTGTACAACGCCGGATCTTCCAGTGCGGGAAAGCCTTTGAACTTCGGATCAGCGAGAAGGGGAAGCACCCCGAACTCGGTAAGCATCGCCTGGAACAAGTGCGGAGATACCTGGGCGAACTGCAGCCAATGACCGTCCTTGGTAGGGCCGGCCAGAAGTGCCAACAGCATCGGGCTCTGCGGATCGCCCTGCGCGGTCCACGCCTCCACGGTGTTGTAGGCCTCGGGCCACCGAATTCCGACCATCTCCCCGAACCAATTCCATGCATCGATGGCGTGAGCGCCGCGAACCAGATCGGCATCGATGATCTGCCCGATGCCGCTGCGGCGCCTTTCGTGCAGTGCAGCCAAGATGCCATGGATGGCAATGTGTCCCGCGGCATAACTCGCGTAGGGAACTGTGACAAACGACGCCTGCGGCGGATTCGACATGCGGCGCACGGCGTGCGACAGGCCAGCCTTCGCGAACACCAGACCCTCGTATCCCTTGAAATCCTGCCAGGGACCACTTCGGCCCCACCCAGTGATGTGAGCGATCACAAGCTTCGGATGACGGGCGAGCAACTCCGCGGAATCGACGCCGATGTCGGCAAGCCCGGTAGGGCTGAACGTGGTGACCAGGACGTCGGCGGCCGCGAGCACCTCGTCGAGCAAAGCCGCGCCGGTCCCGGTTTTCAAATCGGCGACCCGGCTGCGTTTGCCTCGCCCTAGCGCCGGCCAACCGCGCTGTGTGCGCACTGGGCTGCCGCCGGGCCGCTCGAGCATCACGACATCTGCGCCGGCATCGGCCAGGAATTGGGTGCAGATAGCACCAGGCAGCGTGGTGGATAGATCGACGACGCGGATTCCGGCCAGGGGCTCGACTGGCTCTCGCGCGCCCTTGGCGCCGGCTGAGGTTGACATCCGAACTCCCGGGGTGAAAAGACAATTTTCGAGTTGAGCCACACATGTGAGCTCGTTCGCATGCTAACGCAGACAAATTGCCGATTCTAGGGAGAATTCGAATGGGGTGGCGGTTGACACTCCGCCCGATCGACGCATAGCCTCTGAAAAACGCATTTTCACGTCGGGAGAACGTATGACGAAGATCTGGACGAACTCCGGAGATTCCCACTTCCTGGAGCCCGACGATCTCTGGCAGTCGCGGCTACCCAAGCGACTGGCCGATCTGACGCCGCGGGCGGAAAAGGATCCCGACGGCGAATACGAGACCGTTCACGTCGACGGCCAGATTTTTCGACGCAAGCTTCCGTCGTCGGCGATGGTTGCCTTCGCCGAACTGAGTTCCAAGCCGCAGGGCATTCGTGATGCCCGAGCACGACTCGCGGATCTGGACAACGAAGGTGTGTGGGGCGAGGTAATTTTCCCGTCGTTGGGAATGTGGGCCTCCACTTTCCGTACGCCGGAATTGCTCAAGGCCTGCATGCGAGCGAGCAACGAGTGGGCCCTCGAGGCGATCTGCGCGGTTTCGCCGCGGTACGTGGTGACCGCACAGGTGTCCACGTTGGTGGTCGAAGATGCCATCGAAGAGTTGAACTGGGCTGCGGAGCATGGCTTCAAGGCAGTCTTCCTTCCGACGACTCCGCACCCGAGCGCCCCGGACTGGCACCGTAAGGAGTGGGAGCCCTTCTGGGCCGCCGCCGACCAGGCGGGCATGGTGATCGCCTTCCACATCGGCACCGATCCGGTGGACGTGGAGGCAGGTAACAGCGCTACTGGCGGTGCAGGTCAGTTGTACCGCGGTCCTGGTGGGGCGATCATGAACTACGCCGAGACAACGTTCTCAGGTCAGCGCGCCGCGATGAAGATGGTGGCCTCCGGCGCCCTGGACCGCCATCCGAATCTGAAGGTGCTGATCTCCGAAGGTGGCGCAACGTGGGTTCCATTCCTGGGTGATCGGCTGCTCGAGGGGTACCGCCAGCACCACATGGCGGTCAGGCCGAAACTGACCCGAAATCCGAAAGATATTCTCTTCAGCCAGGTGTACGCGTCCTTCCAGCATGACGAGACCGCGATCGCCGCCTTCGACCACATGGGCTACCGCAACGTGATGTTCGGCAGCGATTACCCACACATGGAAGGTACGTTCGGCCACACCCAGGAGACGCTGAAGGGGTTGTTCGACGGGGTCAGCGACGAGACCCGATTACGGATCACGCAGGGGACGTTCCACGAACTGTTCCCCGATGTCCCGCCCGTGCCGGCCGAAAGTATCTGAGCCAGTGCCGAATCCCACCGGCCTACGTGACGTCGCGATCGTCGGAATCGGCGGCACCCCCTACTACAAGCGCGGCGAATCGCTGCCGAAGTCCATCACCGAACTCGCAGGCGAGGCGATCCTCGGGGCCTGCGAAGACGCCGGATTGTCGGTTCGCGACATCGACGGCTTCGCGTACTACTCGGGCGCCAGCGCGGGCTACACAGAGAAGATGGACACCGCGGACTTCATGGAAACCCTCGGTATTCCCGAGGTCCGATTCACCGCGGCACTGACGTCCGGCGGTGGCGGCTCCGCAGGGGCGATCGGGCTGGCCCGCGCAGCCATCGTGGCCGGCGATGCGTCCGTCGTCGTCACTGTCATGGCGCTGCAGCAGTCCAAACAGCGTCTGGGATCGGTGTTTTCGGCACTAGAGCCCGACCCCATCAACTCGTTTTTGCAGCCGTCCGGCCTGTTCGGCCCCGGTCAGCTCATGTCGGTCTTGGCGCGCAGGCACATGCACCTCTACGGCACCCGCCGCGAGGCGTTCGCCGAGATCGCGATCTCCACACGCACGAATGCGGTGAACCGCCCCAAGGCGATGCACCGCAAGCCGCTCACCCTGCAGGATTACTTCGACGCGCGCATGATCGCAGAACCGTTGTGCCTCTACGACTTCTGCCAGGAGACCGACGGTGCCGTCGCGGTGATCACCACCGGCATGGACCGCGCACGCGACCTTCGCCAGACCCCAGTGCCGGTGGTGGCAGCCGCGCACGGTGGGGTCAAGGATTGGGGCCGGGCGTTTGCCTGGATGGGGATGCCCGACGAATACTTCGCCTCCTCAGGAAATAAGCCGATCGCCGAACGGCTCTACCGGCAGGCAGGCATCACCGCCGACGACATCGACGTGGCGCTGCTCTACGACCACTTCACACCGATGGTGCTGATGCAACTCGAGGACTACGGCTTCTGCGCCAAAGGCGAGGGAAGCGCGTTCGTGGAAAGCGGAGCCATCCGCTACAACGGCGGCTCGATCCCCGTCAACACACATGGTGGCCAACTCTCGGAGGCCTACGTCATCGGCATGACCCACATCATGGAAGGAGTGGAGCAGATGCGCGGTACGGCCATCAATCAGGTGACCGGCGCCGAACTCGCGCTCGTCACCGGGGGGCCTGCCAGTCTGCCGGTCAGCGGCCTGATCCTGGGGCGTGCAGCATGAGCACACCTCCCGCCACAATAGCGACCACCCTGCCCGGTGAGCACGTGCGGATCGCGGTCAACAAAGACACCGAACCCTTCTGGCAGGCAGCGAAAGACCAACGGCTGATCGCGCCGCAGTGCCCAGACTGCGGCACCTTCCGGCTGCCGCCCACGCCGTTCTGCCCTGGCTGTCAGTCCAAGGCCGTCAACTGGGTGGAACTCAGTGGCGACGCCACCGTCTACAGCTTCGCGGTTGTGCACGGCATCCCTGGGATGTCGGATCTGACCTTGGTAGCGGCAGTTGTTGACCTTCCTGATGCACCGGGCGCGCGGCTGATTAGCAATATCATTGACATCGCGCCAGCCGACGTTTCGATCGGAATGCCGTTGCGCGTTGACTTTTCACCAATCGCCGACGGCTGGATGCTTCCGGTGTTCCGACATGGCTGACGACGACAGTGCACTCCATGAAAAGCCGCTGGAATTCCTTGCCGGCATCGCCAATACCGGCGGCGACTGTGACGGCCAATCAATCCTGCCCGAGGACGGGCATTTTCGCGCGTCCTGCTCGTGCGGGAACTGGAGCATCGAGGTCGATGACTCCGAAGAAGGTCTGAGACTGGCGCGCGCACACACCAGCAACGTACCGGCCTGACAACGAGGAGCATTCGTGGGAAATCTGAATGGCAAGGTCGCTTTCATCACCGGTGCTGCGCGCGGGCAGGGCCGCGCCCACGCCGTCCGACTCGCCGGTGAAGGCGCCGACATCATCGCTCTGGACATCTGCGCCGACATCGATTCGATGGACTACCCCAACGCGACTCCTGCCGAACTCGAGGAGACCGTCAAGCTCGTAGAGGACCGAGGCCGTCGAATCGTGGCCCGCCAGGCCGACGTCCGCGATGCTGACGCGGTCCACGGCGTCCTCCGCGAGGGCGTCGAAGAGTACGGTCGCCTCGACATCGTCGTGGCCAACGCCGGCATCGTGCGGCTCACCGAGGGCTCGGACCGACGCCAGATCTTTGGCGACATCATCGACGTGAACCTGGTCGGCGTGTGGAACACCGTGGAGTCGACGATTCCTCACCTCATCGAAGGTGGACGCGGCGGGTCCATCGTGATCACAAGTTCAAGCGCAGGGTTAAAGGCCACCGGCACCGACCGTGCGGGTGGTCAGGCCTATGCCGCCGCCAAGCGTGGACTGGTCGGGTTGATGCAGGTGTGGGCCAATCAGCTCGGGCCGCATTCCATCCGGGTCAACACGATCCACCCCACAGGTGTGGCTACCGGCATGGTGATGAACGAGACGATGGCCAAGTTGTTCGAGGACAACGACCCGGCGCTGTCAGCCATGCAGAATGTCCTGCCCATTCCGATTCTGCAACCCGAGGACATCGCAGGCGCGGTCGCCTGGCTGGTCTCTGATGAGGCGAAGTTCATCACGGGCACCGCCTGGCCGCTCGACGCCGGCTTCGCGGTTCGATAGCGACACTGATATCGCTCGCCCCGAGGTCTCGCTATGCCGGTAAAGGACCCCTCCCCAAGATCGCTAACCAGGTAAACTAGGTTGAGAACGCGGGTCGGAAGATCCGGTGATGCCGGGATCGACAAAGGAGCGCCGATGGCCGATGTGACCGCGTGGAACACCATCCAGTTCGCCGTGTCCAACCACGTTGCAACGGTGACGCTGAACAGGCCCGGCAAGATGAACAGCTTCACCAAGGAGATGGCCGCCGAGCTTTCAGCGGTGTGGGCGCAGGTCCGCGACGACGACGACATCCGGGTTGCGATCCTGCAGGCCAACGGAGATCGAGCCTTCTGCACCGGCATAGACGTGTCGGAGGGCACCTGGTGGACCCACAAGCCGATCTTCGACCAGGAGGACCCAGGCGGGATTCTGGGACCGAAGGCACACAAGGTGTGGAAACCGGTGATCGCGGCGCTGCACGGCATTGTGGCCGGCGGCGCGATGTACTTCGTCAACGAATGCGACTTCTCGATTTGCACCGAGACCGCAACCTTTTTCGACCCCCATCCCAACGCAGGCATCGTCTCGGCACTGGAACCGATGGGCATGCTGGCACTCGGCATGCCCTATGGCGAGGTGATGCGGTGGGCGCTGCTCGGCAGCGAGGAACGGCTGACGGCACAGACCGCGCTCCGTGTCGGTCTAGTCACCGAGGTCGTCCCTGACGATCAGCTGCGCGCCCGTGCCGCCGAGTTGGCCGGCGAGATCGCGGCCCGCCGACCTGAAGGCATTCAAGGCACGGTGCGCGCGATGTGGGAGGCACGCGATTTGCCGCCGACGATCGCGGCACGACACGGCAAGTTCTACACAGATTTGGGCAATGCCGGTGCCGCCCCCGACTCGCTGGGCAACAAGAAGAAACCGCGAACGCGTTGAGCGACACCCCTGGAGACCGCTGATGGCCCTGCCCGGCCTTGTTCTCGTCCACGGTGGCGCACATGCCGGCGACTGCTGGGACCTCGTCATCGCCGAGTTACGCTGCCAGGCACCCGAACTGCGGGTCCTCGCCGTGGACCTTCCGGGGCGCGGACGCACGCCCGGCGACCTTGGGACCGCCACGATCGACGAGTGGGCGCACTCCGTAGTTACCGACATCGAGCGCGAGGGTCTCGGTGACATCGTGATTGTCGGCCACTCCATGGCCGGAGTGACGGTACCCGGCGTCGTCGTCCGGCTCAGTTTTCCGCGGGTGCGGGAGATGATCTTCGCCGCCGCGTTCGTCCCGCCGCAGGGACAGGCGATCGTGGACACGCTCGACGGTCCGCTGGCCTGGTTCGCGCGGCGCGGCGCGCGCCGCGGAAAGCCAACCAAAATTCCACGGCTGGCGGCGCGGTATGCGTTCTGCAACGGCATGTCGTCACAGCAGCGCGCGTTCGCGTTGTCGCGGTTGTACCCCGAATCTGCCCGCATTCCAGGCGAACCCGTGGAGCGCAGCGCCCTTCCCGACGACGTGCCGCGCACCTGGATACTGACAACCCGCGACCGGGCGCTGTCGCGCAAGTCTCAGCAGGCCAGCATCGCTGCGCTTGGCGGCGTCCAAACGGTGATTCCCATTGACGCCTGCCACGACCTGATGATCAGCCACCCGCAACGCCTGGCGCAGATCCTGATCGAGCGGTGTCGCCTGCGGGGGTGACTAGCGTCAGGCGATGGCGCCGTCGAACTTGAGGTCTAGCAGTTCTTCCTCGCCGATGCCCAGTTCGCGCAGTACCTCGTCGGTGTGCTCAGCGAACATAGGTGCCCGGCGGAGGTCGCTCGAAGCTTCATCGAACTGCGCAGGGCTCGCTACCAACTTCTGTGTGTTGCCTTGCGCATCAACGACTTCAGCGATACGGCCGTTGGCGATCAGCGATTCGTCGTTGGCGACCTCCCAGGCATCTTGCACCTGCGCCCACGGACCACCTGAGCGGTTGAGTAGCCTCCTGCATTCATCGAGGGTTCGGGAGCCGATCGCACGGGAAACCAGTGCTATCGCTTCCTCGGCGTGGGTCGCCAACGACTCGAGGGACGTGAACCGTACATCCGCCGCGGCCTCGTCGAGGTCGAAGAGGCGGCAGAACACCGGCCAGTAGCGGGTTGGCTGCAACATCGACAATTGAATGAACCGGCCGTCGGCACAGCGATATGCCCCCGTCAGCGGATTGCATCCGGCCTGGGTGCGGGTGTTCACCTTCGGCAGCCCACAGCCGTAGAGCATCGCGAGGTTTACGTCGAACTGCATGGTCCATGCCCCGACGGAAAGCAGTGACACATCAATGATCGACGACTCCCCCGTCGCCTGCCTGCCGAACAACGCAGCCGCTACTGCACCCGCGATCGTGATGCCACCGATGTTGTCGCCGTACGCACCCGCCGGCATGAACGCCGGTGTCTCGGCATCGTCTGCCGTGACGCCGTGGGCGCTGCCGCCACGCGCCCAGAATGCCGTCGCGTCGTACGCTCCCGAGTCGCGGTCGGATCCGCGGGTACCGAATCCACTGCCGATCGCGTAGATGATGTCGGGATTGATGCGGCGGACGTCGTCGACATCGATGCGAAGTTTCGCCCGGGTCTGCGGCAGATAATTGGTCAGAAACACATCACTGCGTCGAACGAGTTGTTCGAATGCCGGACGCGATTGGTCAAGTGCCAACGACAAACCCACACTGCGTTTACCGCGATTGGGCGCCTCGATGATGGGCGCGAATGGTACGCCTGGCTTGGCCGCCGAACGTCCGAGAACCATCACCAGACCACGCTGCGCATCACCGGTAACCGGGTTCTCGATCTTGATCACGTCTGCACCCCAGTCCGCAAGCACGGCACCGGCAGACGGCACAAAGGTGAATTGCGCGACCTCCAGAACGCGGACGCCGGTCATCGGTTTCTTCATCGTCCACATCCGTCCTTGCGCGGCACGGTCGAACCTCGTGCGAGCTCCGGGTACTGCCGGACCCACTGTAAACCTAGTTCACTAGGTTAGCAATGTCCCGCAGACGCTCGGCCGCATCTTCACTGACCTCGGAACTCAGCCTTGCTCCCGTCCCGGAAGGCGCGCACGCCTTCCGAGAAGTCCGACGTCTTCACCAAGCGCTGTTGACCGTCGGCCTCGATGGCCTGCACCGGATCGAGTTCGGACAACGTCGCAGCCGCCAACGCCCGCTTGGCCCACCGATAGGACTGCGTCGGGCCGACGGCCAGGGCCTGAACCACCTTCTCCAGTTCGGCCTCGTAGGCATCGTCATCGACGAGATGCGAGATCATCCCCCACTCGAATGCCACTGTCGCCGAGACTTTTTCGGCGGTCAACGCCATCCGCGCCGCACGCGGACGCCCGATCGCTGCCGGGAGTAATGCCGACGCACCGCCATCGGGCATGAGGCCGACCTTGCTGAACGCGAGTTGAAAGAACGCCGATCGCGCCGCAACCACCAGGTCACAGGCCAGCGCGAGCGAGCATCCGAAACCTACCGCCGGTCCGTGCACGGCCGAGACCACCGGCTTGGCCAGCCCTGTAATAGCCCGGACCACGTCATTGGCTGCCAGAACGGCTCCCTCGGTGTTCTCACCTGTCAGGTCGCCGCCCGAACAGAAGGCGCGTCCAGCACCGGTCAGCAACACGGCGCGCACCGAATCATCCACTGCCGCATGGTGAAGCTGGCTCAACAGCTCGGCCAGCAGCGGGGTGTCGACAGCGTTCAGCTTGTCGGGGCGGTCCAGCATCAATCGCAGGATCACGCCGTCGCGAGTGGCTGCGATGCCGTTCACCGTATGACCGTCACAAACCCAGGTCGCGGCCGATGATTTCCTTCATGATCTCCGTGCTACCGCCGAGGATCGTCTGGATTCTCACGTCGACATAATCACGCGCGACACGATATTCGTTCATATAGCCGTAGCCGCCGTGCAACTGCACACACCCGTCGATGGTCTTCTTCGCCGTTTCGGTGCACCACCACTTGGCCTTGGCCGCCTCAACAGCAGTCAGGTCGCCGTCGACCACGGCCTGCAGACAGCGGTCGATGTACTGCTCGCCGATTTCAAGTTCGGTGTCCATCTCCGCGAGCAGAAAACGGTTGTGCTGAAAGCTGCCTATCGACTGCCCGAACGCCTTGCGGTCCTTGGCATACTGCAGCGTCTGCCGCCAGCTTTCCCGTGCGCCGTAGATCGCCGCGATCGCAATGGAGAGCCGCTCTGAGGGCAGGTTCTGCATCAGGTGGTAGAAGCCGCCACCCTCCTTACCCAAGACGTTGGCGGCGGGCACACGCACGTTCTCGAAGTGCAGCTCGGCAGTGTCCTGGACATGCAGCCCCATCTTGTCGAGTTTCCGGCCCCTGGTGAAGCCGTCCATTCCCTCCTCGACGACGAGCAGGCTGAAGCCCTTGTGTCCGGCGTCCGGATCGGTTCGAGTGACGACCACGACCAGATCGCAATTGATCCCCGAGGAGATGAAGGTCTTGGAGCCGTTGACGATCCAATAGTCACCGTCGCGCACCGCGGCCGTGCGGATGCCCGCGAGATCGCTGCCCGCCCCCGGCTCTGTCATGGCGATCGCCACGATGGTCTCGCCGCTGATGATGCCGGGAAGCCAGCGCGCCTTCTGCTCGTCGTTCGCAAGGTTCTTGAAGTACGGGCCGACGACGTCGTTCTGCAGGGACAGCGCAGGAACCGCGTTGCCCCACTTGGCAAATTCCTCTGTGATGACGGCGTTGAACCGGAAGTCGTCGGATCCCCCGCCGCCGAACTCCTCGGGCATGTTGAACCCAATCAGACCGTATTTGCCGGCTGCGATGTAGGCAGACCGGTCGACGATCCGCTCCCGCTCCCACCTGTCGGCGTGTGGTGCCACTTCCCGCTCGAGAAACTGCTTGGTGCTCTCGCGCAGCGCCTCGTGCTCGGCTTCGTAGATTCTTCTCTTCATGCCTTCACTCTCCGTGAAGCCGACGCATCTCCGCGCCGACTCTTCCTGATATTCGTGAGACGACCTGTGCCCCACGCCTTCTCAATGCCTCGTCGGGCACCGGCAATGCAACCGCCCCGGTGTCCTTCGATGGCAACAGAACCCTGGCGCTGCCCTTGGTGGTGGCCTCGTCGCGCTGGTTGGTAGCGAACACCTCCAGCGAAATCGCTTCCGTGGGGTCGTCACCCTTGCCCGTCACCGCACCGGTACACCGGTGGATGTCGCCGTGATAGTTGAATCCGCGCAACTGCAGATCCATCTCGGCCAGCCAGCCGTCGTCACCGATCCAGTTGGTCAGCAGGTGGCTGACCCAGGCGGTGCGCATCTGTCCGTAGTCGTAGGGTGCCGGGATCCCCAGGGCCTGGGCACGATTGGGATCCCAGTGCAGCCGCTGCACCACATCCGGCACGCCGTACTCGTCGGGCTGGTAGAACGCAGGCATCCGCTTGCGATGCTGATGGGCGAACTTCAGCGGGCCGACCCCGTAACCGCCCCAGCCCCAACCCATGTGCATGCTGATGACGTCTACGACCGTCAGCGGGCCCTTCATCACCGGAGGCAGAGCATCGCCAATCTTGACGTCTTCCCACCACTGCGGTTCCGCGCCGCGGCGCTGTTCGGCTTCATAGGCCGCTTCAATTTCGGCGAACTCCTCTTCGGCCCAATGCTGCCGCCCGATATGGGAGTACTTGCCCGATTTCTTCGACCCGTGCCGCTCGGCGTTGATGTATGACTCGTCGCGGGTGGCGATCGGGTTGCCGTCGCCATCGACGTAGAGGAAGCGGTAGGTCTCCTTGACGGATCGCCCGCCCGAGAACTCGCTCTCCTTCACCACGACATCGAGGGTGTAAGCCTCCATGAACACGGGTCGGCCCGCGTAGATCGGTTGATACCACGTCCATTTGACGCCCGAGTAATACTTGCCGGTGCCGCGGAACAGGCCGCGGAAAAGCTTCTTGCGTTCGGGGTCGGTGAACTTCGGTGTCTGATCCAGCCCGGTGCTGATCGGAAATGTCGGCGAGGCGATCTGGCCGTGCCAGCGCGTGCTGCGGCCGTACTCCGCGTCGTGAAACAGCGGGTTGTCATCACCGCAGCCGAACGCGAAGTGGGTGATGGCATCCGCGCTCGGCAGTTTGTTCCACGCCTCGTCGCGCTGATTGACCGCGATGCCGATCTGCGCCTTGGCACGTTCGATGTCCTCGTCGGTGATGCGACCCTCGACTGCTGCGGTGTCGGCGCTGGACTCGGTTGTTGTCATCGCATCCTCCTAGAATTGCAACATTGCGCCGGCGTCCACCTTGAACTGCACGCCTGTGACGTATCGGGACTCGTCTGACGCGAGGAAGCAAACGACGTTCGACACGTCCTGCGGTTCGATGTATGGAATCGGCATAGGCTGCATCGCGGGAAAGGCCAGCAGCGCGTCCTCTGCGGTCGGGTTCTCCAGATCCGGGCGGAAAACCCGATACATCGGCTCGCTCTGCAACATCGGGGTGTTGACGTTGGTCGGATGAATCGCGTTGGCGCGGATGGATAGTGGCGCCAACTGCAGGGCCAGCGCTTTGGTGTACTGATTGACAAAGGTCTTGGCGAGGTTGTATCCCATTCCACCGGGACCCGTCGGGCCGACCCCGGCGCTCGCAGCCTGCGTGGCGGCGATCATGCCTGCGATGGAGCCCGCCGTGATGACGGAGGCGCCACTCTCGAGGTACGGCAACGATGCGTGCACGGTGTTGACCACGCCGACGAAGTCGACGTCGAACGCGTCGGCGAACGCGGTGATCGGCAGATCGCCGCCCAGCGGGCAGATGCCGGCGTTGGCAACGACGACATCTAGATGGCCGCCGAATTCTGCTATCGCATTGGCCAGTTCGCGTCTCAATGTCTCCTTGTCCCGAACATCGACCTGCGCGGTGTAGGCCCGCCTGCCCGTCTTCTCGACCTCTAGCCCCGCTTCGTCGAGGTCGTGCGTTGTGGCCAACGGATACTTGTTGTTCTCGATGTCGTGGCAGATGTCGAAGAGGATGATGTCGGCACCCTCTTCCGCCAGTTTCACCGCATGGCTGCGGCCCTGGCCCCGGGCACCGCCGGTCACCAGAACGACCTTGTCTTGCACGCGTCCCATGACGTCACCTTTCAATCGGATTGAGATAGGGCAGTGAGCTTCTCGAGCGCGGAGATGAGTCGACGCCGGTCGACCTTCAGCGCTGCGCCCCGGGGCAGCGCGTCCACGACGAACACCTGAGCGGGCACCTCGTATGGAGTCAGCGAGGCCCGGCAGTGGGCACGTAACTCTTCACCCGATGCGGTCATCGCAGATCTGAGCTCGACTGCGGCGAAGGGAATCTGCCCCAGCCGGGGATCGGGTAGACCTGCCACCGCGGCGTCGGCGACCGCGTCGTGTGTGCGTAGCGCGCGCACCACCGTATCCGGTGCGATCTTGAATCCGCCCCGCACGATGACATCGTCGGCGCGGCCATCGACGTAGAGGTACCCGTCGTCATCGGTGTGCGCGAGATCGCTCGTCATGACCCAGTTGTCGGCGTCGTCACCTACCTGGGCGGAGGCCACCTGCAACCGCCCGGTCTGTCCGACCGGCAGCACCGTGCCGTCCTCGCCGACGACCTGCAGGCGCACGCCGGGAAACGGGCGACCGACGCTGCCCTTCTTGTCCGCCCATGACGCGCGGAAATCCTTGACCGTCCATCCGGCGACGGCGCCCGCGAACTCTGTAGCTCCGTAGGTGACGAGGATCGGGATGCCGTAACGCTCGACGAAAGCGTCCACCATCGCGGGGTCGACGGGTGCGGTTCCGGAGTTGATGGCCCGGACGCTGGCCAGATCCTCGCGCGGGATATCGGAATCCAGTACGGCGCGGATCGCAGGCGGTGGCAGGCCGACAAGGGTCGGCCTGTGTTCTTTGATGGCATTGTGCCAGCCGGACAACGTGAACCGTTCCAGCATCACGATCGGGCGAGCGGCCACCAGCGACTGCATCAGCGCAAACAGTCCCCCGATGTGCACGATCGGAAGCGTTACCATGCCGACCGCCCCGGTCAGTGGCGGTTTGTCGCGGATCTCCGAACGGTTGTTGTGCTGAAGCGCAGACGACAGTGATACTTCCATTTGCTTGCGGCCCAAAGGGATACGCTTTGCCGGGCCAGTTGTGCCCGATGTCAGCATCTCGATGGCAACCGCCGGATCGCCATCCCGTGGACTGTCGTTCGCAGCGGTGCGCGATGCCACATCAGCTCCGTCGACACTGAACGCGTTGACGCCCAGTTCGGCAACGGCAGCTACGAATACCGGTGCGCGCCAAAGGTTGCCCGGTGCCAGCAGGTAGTCGGCGCCGGACGCGACGAGGTCTGCGCTGAGCCGCTCGACGGGCTGCAGGGGGCTTATTGTGACGAGCGTGCGGGCGGCGCGGAATATCGCGATGACCGCTGCCACCGATTCCATGCGGTTGCCGAGGACCACCGCAACGCGGCCACCGGGTCTGCAACCGGCGACTGTCAGTTTTCGGTCGATGCGATCAGTCAGATCCCGGATCTGACCCCAGCTCACCCAGTGCCCGTCAACCTGCAGCATCTGGGCGTCATCGGCGGCACCCCACAGTCGTCCCAAGGCGTCCTGAATGCTCGTCATCGCCACTTTCTGGAGTCCGGGCGCCATCGGCGCCAAGTAGTTAAATGTATACAGACATGGTTTACTAGGTCAACTTACTGGAAGGGGCCCCAGGTGAACTTCGGGCTGACCGACGAGCAGGAACAACTGGCCGCGTCAGAGCGGTCATGGCTGCATCGAAACGACCCCATCGCGCGCCTGCGACAAGCCCTCGACGCGGCCCCGGTCACCATCCATCAGGCTGCGGTGACCCATGCGGCGGAGTCCGGACTTTTGGCACTGCTGACCCCGGACGTCGGCGGCACTCACGTCGACCTGGCGGTGTGCAGCGAGGCGAACGGCTATGCGGCCAGCTCGTTGCCCATCGCGGACCTGGCGATCGGTTGCTGGTTGCTCGAGCTCGCGGGAGCCCCAGAGGCTGAGCACGGACATCTCATCGGTGTGGCCCGCGCAGTCGAGCAGACCACGAGCCCCGTCCCGATGGCCACCGACATGGACGGCTTTGCCGTCGTGCGACGGACGGATGACGGGGAATTCGTAGCACTGGTCCGCGAACCGAAGATTCTGAGAATGACGACCCTGGATCTCAGCCGGTCCTGGGCTCGGCTGGACCTCGAAGAAGCAGAATTCGATTGGGTCGCGCTGCCCGCCGGAACCCTGCAGCACGTCCGCGACGCGCTCGCGGTGCACCGCGCGTTCGATGCGCTCGGCGCTGCGGCGCGTCTGCTCGAGATGACCGTCGCGTATGCGCTGCAGCGCGAACAATTCGGCGTGCTGATCGGTTCGTTTCAGGCCGTCAAGCACCACTGCGCGGACATGGCCGTCGGCGTGGAAGCCGGCCGCGCGACGCTGTGGGCTGCCGCGCTGTCGTTGGATGACGCGCCGGATGACGTCCGGTCGCGCGCCTCGTCGGCGGCGGTCGCCTACGCGAAGTCCGCCGCCAGCGACGTTGCGGGCACCGCACTTCAGGTTCACGGTGGCATCGGATTCACCTGGGAGCACGACGTGCATCTGTTCCTGCGCCGGATCAAGGTTGACGAGGCCTTCGACGGAAGCGTCGCCGAACACCGCGCAGCCCTGGTCACCGCCTAGCGCGGCAGGCCCAATCCGCGTTCGGCGACGAGGTTTCGCATGATCTCCGAACTCCCGCCCGCGATGGTGTAGGCGCGGGCATACAGCCACTCGTCCTGCCAGCGGCCATGATCGACAACGTTGTCGTCACCCGCGACGAGGACACCCCCCTCGCCACTCAACTCGACCGCGAATCGAGCCATCTCGAGGTTGATTTCGCTGAACATCAGCTTGCCCATCGCCGCGTCGTGTATGCGCTCGTTGCCGCGGAGCCAACGCGTTAAATTGGCGTATGTCAACGCCGACAGCGCCTCCACGTCGGCGCTGAACTCACCAATCCGGTCGCGAACCCGATCGCTCTCGATGGCCGGGCGACCGTCGATCGTGACCCTGGAGGCCAGTCCTACAAGTCCATCGATGGCCAACTTCAGCTTCACAACGATGCCACCAACATTGGTGCGCTCATGCGCCAGCGTCGCGTTCGCAATCGCCCAACCCTGGCCGGGCGCACCGATCATGGCGTCTGCACTTACCTCGACTCCGTCGAAGAACACCTCGTTGAAATCTGAGGTGCCGGTCAGCTCGCGCAGCGGTCGCACGCTCACCCCAGGTGCCGACATGTCAAGGATGAACGCGCTGATGCCTTTGTGCTTGGGCGCCTCGGCATCGGTGCGCGCCAGAAGATACCCGTATCGCGCCCAATGCCCATCGGTGGTCCACACCTTCTGGCCGTCGACGATGTAGGTGTCCTGATGCCGGACGGCCTTGGTACGCAACGACGCAAGGTCGCTGCCCGCACCCGGTTCACTGAACAGCTGGCACCACATTTCGCGGCCCGCCCGAATCTCGGGAAGATGCTTGCGCCGCTGCCCGTCTGTGCCGTAACGGATCAGCGCGTGCGACGCAAGAATGCTGCCGCTCTGCGCGCCTGGCGCCTGCGCCCGGGCGAGTTCCTCTCCCACGATGATGGAATGTTCGGGCGAGCGGTCATCGCGACCGCCATATTCCGCCGGCCAATCCGCGCCGATGTATCCCGCGTCGTACAGGCGGCGGGTCCACTGCTGCAACGCCTTGAATTCGGTGTCATTTTGGGCGCTGCGTACCCCGGCTCTTGGCGGGATTGCCGGTGCGTGCTTGACGATGAATGCCCGTACCTCAGCGCGGAACTGCGCCAATTCCTGACTTGTGCCGTACTCCACGATTCGATCCTTCATTCGTTGCCGCTAGGCGACGGCTCGGTCCAGCCTGCGGCGCGCAGCGCGGTCGCGCAGAGCGTCGGCGCGACCCACCAGCACAGCGTTCGCCCTTGCGCGGCGCATCAGCAGATGGACGGGGTGCTCCCAGGTGAATCCGATCCCACCGTGGATCTGCAGAGCGCCTTCGGTTGCAGTCACAGCGGCGTCGAAGGCGGCGGCCGCGGCAAGCTCAACCGCACAGTCCGCATCCTCGCTGTCGGCGTCGGCCTCTGCGGCCGCATGCACCTGGCTGCGCGCTCCCTCCAGCACCACCAGCATGTCGGCGCAGCGGTGCGAGATCGCCTGAAAGCTGCCGATCGGGCGGCCGAATTGCTCGCGCTCGCATGCCCATTCGACTGCCATCGCCAACGCGCGCGCACCCACTCCGAGCGAGTCCGACGCCACGGCGAGCAGCCCGTGCCGTCGAGCATGCTGCAGTCCGAGACGGAGCGCGCCCCCTTGGGCGAGCACCTCACCGGTGGCCGCGCGCAGCGTGACCGCACCGACCGTCGCGCTGAGATCCAGCGGCTGCTGGGCCGCCACGTCGACCCCTTCGTCACCGCGATCGACGGCGACCAGCACCTCGCCCATGTCGGCGGTGCGTGCAAGAACGAGTAACACATCGGCGACCGGTGCGCCTGCAACGATCGGCACTGCGCCCGTGAGCCTTTCACCGTCCCACTGAGGCAGTTCGAGCCCCTCGGTTCGCCAGCCAGTATCGCGCAGCGGTACCGCGAACGCCGCGGTCGCGCCGGACGTGATGCGCTCGGCGACCGACTTCGCGCCGATCGCGACGGCGACGTCAAGTGCGGTCACCGTCGAAACAAGCGGCACCGGCGCGATAGCCTTGGCGGACTCTTCGATGGCGGCGTACAGCATCCGGCGCGGCGCGCCCGCGCCGCCGAGTGCCTCGTCGACCGCAAGACCTGGCAGTCCGAAGTCGAGGAGTACCGACCATGCGGCGGAGTCGGTGGCATCGAAAGCCCGCTTGGGGTCCAGGATTTCGTCGATATCCACAGTCATCCGCAGCGCTTTCGCGAGCACCTCGCGCAGCTGGTGCTCATCCTCCCCCGTGACTGCAAGCGGAGCGCCGGGCACCACCGCGGCGGCACGGGTCCCCTCGCCGCGATGCGACGGCAGGCCGAGCACCGATTCGGCGATGGTGTTGCGCTGAATCTCTGCGGTGCCCGCACCGATCGTGGTGGCACGGCTCATCAGGTACCCGAACGTCCATCGGCCCTTGTCGACCGCGCCGGACGCCCGACTGCCAAGCGCGGCGTGGGGTCCGGTCGAGCGCATTGCGAGCGCATGCATGTGCTGCTCGAACTCCGACTTGACCAATCGATTGACCGACGCCACAGCGCCGGGGTCCTCGCCGCGCAGCACGGCGGCCAGCGCGCGGGCGCTGTTGGCCGCGATGGTCCGCACCCCCGATTCGAGCCGGGCGACGTCCTGGCGCACCAGCGGGTCGTCGCCCAGTCCTTGCGACAACAGAAGGTCGACGACCTTGTCGGTCGTTTTGCGGTACTTGAACTCGTCGGCAAGAAACGCGGTGGCCCGCTCATGGCCGAGGGAGGTTCGCATGATCGACCACCCATCCCCCTCGGCACCGACGCGGTTCGCGACGTCCACCTCGACGTCGTCCAAGAAGACCTCGGCGAAGTGCGCAGCGCCGCTGATGTCGCGTAGCGGCCGAACAGTGATGCCGGGACTGTTCATGGGGATCAGCAAGTACGTGATGCCGTCGGTGCTGCGCCCCGGCGAACCCGTTCTGACCAACGTGAACATCCAGTCGGCCCGCTCGGCCATCGACGTCCACACCTTCTGACCGGTCACCCGGTATACGTCGCTGTCACGGACCGCACGGGTGGACAGCGAAGCCAGGTCGCTTCCCGCCCCAGGTTCGGAGAAACCCTGACACCAGAACTCGTCGGCGCGCAGCAGCGGCTCGAGGAACCGGTCCTTTTGCTCCGGAGTGCCGTGCGCGATCAGCGTGGGGGCGACGATGAAGGACAGTGGGCACGGGTGAGGGGGCACCCCGGCCGCGGTGGTGATTCGGTAATACTCAAGCTGATCTTCCAGCGATAGTTCAAGGCCGCCAACCGATTTCGGCCAGCCCGGCGCGGCCAGCTTCTCGTCGGCGAGCCGGGCGTGCCAGGCACGAGCCGCCACGATGCGATCAGCCCCGGCGGTCCGGTCAGGCGCGGAGTCGACAAGCAATCGCTCAAGCCGGTCTCGCCAGTCGTCTGACGACATGCGCACCCCACAAAGTTAACTTGGTTAGTTATGTGGTCAGTGTCGCCTGTCGACGCCGTTCTTGGCAAGTGCCCCGGGGTCAGTCCTCCTCGAGCACCAGAGCAAGCTCGGGACAGGCGGCCACGCCGTCGCGGGTCTTCTCTTCGTCGCCGGGCTTGACTTCGTGGGCCTCGAGGATGCTGTAGCCGGAGTCGTCAATAGGAAACAGGTCGGGGTCGACGGCGTAGCACTGGGCATGGCCGACACACCTCGACTGTTCGAGACGAACTCTCATGGTCGATCCTCCGTCGTAGTAATCAGCAGGCCACCCGTATCGAGAAGGTCTGCGAGATGCGCGCACTGGGGTTGCTGTCGTTGAATCCGTTCGCGGTGCCGTTCACGAGGAACGTGCGTCCCGCTTGCTCGACCTTGGCAGGAGAGTCGAGTTGTGCCCAGTAACTACCGGTGAACCCGCCGAGGTCACGGATCTGCGCGAACTGCACGGAAGCGCCCTCAGAGGTATCGACAGCCGACGTTGTACCCGATTTGTCGTCACCGGTGTTGATCGTCGTGACCGCGCCCTGCGACGAACAGTGGACGTCGTGGGTGGCGTTCACTTTGGTGCCGTTGACGGTGACCTCGGCCGTCCCCGCTGACAGGCCCCCGGTCGGCGGCGCGGGTGCCGGGCCCGAGCAGCCGGCAAGTGCCGCTGCCGTTGCGACACCGGCCAAGAGTCGACTATGGGGGAGCATCACGGGAACATAATCCGCTAAATATCTTCCCAATTCAACCGCCGCGTAGTTGACTGTGTGAACCAGGGTGAAAGGACAGCCGATGGACCCCAATCCCGACTACGACGCCAGCGACGAGATCGAGTACGGGATGAACTGGTTCGCCTGGATACTGCGCGGCGTCTATCCGCCACCCGCTTATCCACCGGCTTAGGGCAACCCGGTGTAGCCGGCGGTCGACTTCCTGAGCTGCCAGATCTGCGCGGGACACAGTTCGTTGGCGGATTGTGTGATCAGGTACGAGGCCTGGAACTCGTCGGCCGTATTGAAGTCGTTCTTGACGTCGCCGACGAGTTGCGCATAGGCCCTGCCCCCAGCGATCTTGTCGCAGACACCGTGCCCGTAGGCCAGGGCCTGGTCGGCATTGGCGAAGTTATAGCCGGGGCGGACCGTGACGTTGACCAGATACGCGACTGCATCCGCGGACGCGGCAGGCGTAGGCAGGATGTATCCGCCCAGTGCGAGCAGCGTCGCGGCGACCAGCGTGACCATCCGTCTTAGCGTCATAGACATGAAAGCGTAATTCATTTAGCTATTTGCGGGTAGTCTATTCGGTCATGACGTTGATCCGCCGTCGCGGTGTGGCGATGCTGTTCCTGATGGTCGCGCTGACAGCGGGAGTAGCAGTACCGCCCGCAAGCGCCGACAACAGGCGCCTCAACGAAAGCGTGTTCGTCAACATCTACACCGCGCAGAAGCAGAACGGCTGCCCGACGGAGCCCCGGCTCGACGGCAGGCTCGTCGACGCCGCACGCAGACACACACTTGACGTACTCAACCATCCGGAAATCGATGGTGACATCGGCTCGGACGGCTCCACCACGCAAGACCGGGCAAATGCCGCGGGCTTCGTCGGCAAGACCTCCGAAACCATTGCGATCAATCCGGCGATCGCGATCAGCGGCATCGAAATCCTCAGCCAGTTCTGGTACAACCCGACCTACCAGGCCATCATGAAGGACTGCGCGAACACCGCCATCGGCGTCTGGTCGGAAAACAGTCTTGCCCGCTCCGTGGTCGTGGCGACCTATGGCCAACCGGGCTAACCGCCCGCGACATCGGCGCGCAGCCGCTTCTTGTCGATCTTGCCGCTTGGCAGTACCGGCAACTCGCCGGCGATGACCAGCCGGCGCGGGACCTTGTAGCCCGCCAGCCGGGAGCGGACGAATTCCTGGATCGCTTCGAGCGTGACGGATGCACCCGGTGTCAGTGTGACGACGGCGCACACGGTCTCACCCCATCGATCGTCGGGTGCGCCGACGACAGCGCAGGCCGCGACACCTTCGAACCGGCTCACGGCATCCTCGACCTCCGGCGAGTAAACATTCTCCCCGCCGGTGATAATGATGTCCTTCTTGCGGTCGACCAAGTGAAGCAGGCCGCGCTCGTCGAATCTCCCGATATCGCCGGTGTGACACCATCCGTCGCGCAATGTCGCCATCGTCGCGGCATGGTCGTCCCAGTACCCGCGAAACAGCGAATCCGATTGCACGACAATCTCCCCCGGTTCTCCTACCGGCACGTCGGTGCCGTCATTGGAGATGATCCGCACCCGGATGCCAGGAAACGGAAATCCCACCGATCGGAGCGCATTGTCCGAGTCGGGCCCGTCGACGGCGTGCAGCTCACGCGGCAGGCCGGACACGATCGCCTCGGTCTGTCCATACAGGTTCAGAAAGCCGACAGACGGCAGCATGGACAGCGCCCGTTCGAGCGTGGCGACGGACATGGGCGCCGCCGCATAGATGACGGTGCGCAGGCTTTCGACGGACCGTACGTCGGTGACCGCGTCGAGCACCGCCCGCAGCATCACCGGAGCGAGGTGCACGAGCGTGATGTGCTCCTGTGCGATCAACCGTACGGCCTCGTCCGCATCGAACTGCTGCTGCAACACCACAGTTCCGCCGCGGGCATGGATGCCGCCGATAATGGCTTGTGCGCCGACATGGAACATCGGCAGGTTGATCAGCCCGCGATCCTCAGAGCCCGAACGCATCTCGGCATTCATCGCAAACGCGACGCGACGTTGCTCGCGTTGCCCGAGGATGCAACATTTCGAGGCGCCGGTGGTACCGCTGGTGAAGATCAGGCAAGCGATGTCTTCGGGACGTGCTTCGTACGGTAATTCGTCGGTGGCCGCGGTGGTGAAGTCATCGATCTCGGCCATGCACACGACCGGCGACGCCGGCGCAAGTTCGTCGATCATCGGCGTGAACTCGTCGGCACAGAACATGATCGACGGACGGACCCGGTCCAGCACGTCGCGGACTTCGTTCGCTGAGAGCCGAAAGTTGATGGTGGCCATGATGATTCCGCTCAGCTGACAGGCCGCCATCACCTCGCCGAATTCGACGCTGTTTCGGGACAGTATTGCGATACGGTCTTGCCTACGCACACCCGCGGCCGCCATCGCCGAAACCAAACGCACCGCGCGGTCGCGCAGCACCCCGTGCGTGACAGTTCGATCGCCGAGCCGGTAGGCGATCACATCCGGGAATCGCCGGGCGTTGTCGATGACGATGTCGCCCAACGTCATTACCGGATCACCCGCGTCGGATGCCATGGCTATCGGTTACTGAGCAACATCGACCCCGCGACCGGACCCCCGCCCACACCCACCGCGACCACCTCGGGGGTCTTTGGCGTTTGCCGGTCGCCGCCTTCACCCCACATCTGCACGCACGCTTCGTGGAGGAACCCCATGCCGTGCAGCCTGCCACCTGACAGCTGGCCGCCGCTGGTGTTGATTGGAAGATCTCCGTCCAAGGCGATGCGTTCGCCGCCTTCGATGAACTCCCCCACCTTGCCGTGATCGCAGAAGCCGAGTGCCTCCAGCCAGATCACCGTGAGAAAGGAGAATCCGTCGTAGATCTGGGCCATGTCGACATCGGCAGGAGTCAATAGCGTGTTCTGCCATAGTGTTTCCGCGGAGTCGTGCGCGGCCATCGTCGTGAGGTCCGAACGTTGGTCCCAGGTGGCGCGTTCGAACATGCCGGGGCCGACGGACTCCACGGTCAGCGGATGCCGGGGTAGACCATTGGCCGCGTCTCTGCGCGACACGATCACCGCGGTCGCCCCATCGCAGGGGGCGTCGCAGTCGTACAGGCACAGCGGTTCTGAGATCATCCGCGCACCGAGATAGTCGTCCATTGACATCGGCTCGCGGTAGACGGCATCGGGATTCAATCCGGCGTTGCGGCGGGCGTTGATGGGGATCGCGCCGAGTTGCTCGCGAGTCAATCCGTGATCGTGCATGTATCGCTGGGTGGGCATAGCCAGCCAGTTGGCCGCCGACAGTGCGCCGAACGGTGCGACGTATTCCAGTTTCGGCGGCAACTTTCCGCCGGAGAACAGGACGGAGGCCCGGCCGCCGCCCGCCTGCGCCGCCGCCGTGGATTCCCACACCGACCGGAACACCACGACGTGGTTAGCCAGCCCGAGAGCCACGGCCATGCACGCTTCGATCGCGGGGCCGATTTGGCCTGCGGTCTCCAGGCTCGAGATGTACCACCGACAGCTCAGCCCCAGCGCGTTGCGCACGTCCTGCACACCGGCACCGGAGAAGCCCGGGTCGAGTACGCCGGGTCCGGGATAACTCGCGATGCCGTCGATGTCGTCGACGTCCAGGCCCGCGTCTGCGATGGCGCGAAGTACGGCCTCCAGAGTCAGATCCAGACCCGTGCGGCCAAGCCGACGCCCGACTTGCGACTTGCCGGCGCCGGTCAGCACCGCCTTGCCGTCGAACAGACCACCGATCGTCTTGGCGACCTTGGCCATCAGAAGACGAACCGGGCGATGAGTTCGGCGACGGCGGCAGGTTTGTCACCCCCATCGATCTCCACGGTGTGCTGCACGGTCAGGTTCACCGTGTCATCGGAGACCTTGACCGCATCGAGAAGTTTGGAGCGCACCCGCACGCGACTGCCGGCAGTGACCGCGCTGAGGAATCGAACCTTGTTGAGTCCGTAGTTGATGCCCATCTTCGCGTTCTCGACGCGGTAGTTGTCCTTGCTGACGCCAGGGATCAACGACAGCGTGAGGAAGCCGTGCGCGATCGTCGCGCCGTACGGGCTCGCAGCCTTGGCCTTCTCGACATCGACGTGGATCCACTGATGATCCATCGTCACGTCGGCGAACGCGTCGATGCGACCCTGGTCGATCTCAAGCCAGCGGCTGACGCCGAGTTCCTCGCCGACCAAGGCAATCGCCTCGTCAATAGATCCAATCGTGTTCACCAGCAGCTCCCATCGCAGACTATCCCAAGATACATTTATCTATTTAACGGTATAGACTGCCGGAGGCCTGTCCAACAACCACTGGGAGAGCTATGCCGCCAACGACGTCCCGCGCAGCCATCGTCGCCGCTGCCCGCACACCGATCGGAACAGCGCGTAAAGGCACGCTGGCCAACATGCCCGCGGTCGAACTGGCCAAACCCGTGGTGTCGGCCGTCATCGAACGCTCCGGACTGGACGCGGCCGATTTCGACGACTTCGTGCTGGCCGAAGTGATGCAGGGTGGCGGCGACAGCGCTCGCTACATCGCCGTCGATCTCGGCCTGCTTGACATTCCGGGTCTGGCCGTCAACCGTCAGTGCGCCTCGAGCCTGTCCGCCATCGCGGTCGGGGCGGGGCAGATCGCGGCGGGGATGAGCCGCGCGATTCTGGCCGGCGGAATGGAGTCCCCGTCCACCGCACCGATCATGCAGAAGCGCAAGCTCTTCACCGCAGGGAAGTCGCCGCAGGACTACGCCCAGTGGTTCCCCGAGTCGCATCCCCCGACCGATGATGCGCCTGCAATGGACATGTCCATCACGGTCGCGCACAACTGCAACGTGCAGTACGGGATCACCCGCGAGGATCAAGACAAATGGGCGCTGCGTAGCCATCAGCGCGCGATCAAGGCCATCGACGCCGGGTCGTTCGTCGACGAGATCATCCCCATCCAGGTGCCCCAATCTGATGGGAGCACGATCACGTTCGCCGAAGACGAGCATCCGCGGCGCGGCAGTTCGATGGAATCGCTTGCCGAACTGAAGGTGCTACATCCTGAGATCGACGGGTTCAGCGTGACGGCGGGCAATTCTTCAGGCATCAACGACGCCGCGGCCGTGGTGGCTCTGGCGAGCCCGGACACTCAACAGAATGTCTTGGCGAGCGTGCTGTCGTGGACGCAGGTGGGACTGGACCCGACCCGCACCGGAAGCGGACCCATCAAGGCCATCCCCAAGGCGCTGGAACTGGCGGGCCGCAAGCTCGACGACGTCGTCTTGTTCGAAATCAACGAGGCGTTCGCCGCCCAGGCCGTCGCGTGCGCCCGCGAACTCGGACTCGATGAGGAGATCGTGAATGTCTATGGCTCGGGCATCAGCCTGGGTCATCCGATCGCCGCGACCGGCGCGCGCATGGTGACGTCGGCGATCTACGAACTGCGCCGCCGCGGCGGCGGTATAGGAGTGCTGTCGATGTGCGCAGGCGGCGGCATGGGTGCGGCAATGGTTATCGAGGTGGCTTGAGATGACGAATCTGATCACCGAGGGCTTGTTCCGGGTCGACGGGGATCGAGCGGTGCTGTTCGGTTCACGACGCATCTCGACGGGTGTCGTGAAGTTCCCGGCCGAACGCCCCGAGTTGTTCGACGCCAACCCGGACATCCAGGCCGACATCGAAACGGTCGAACTGTCCACGGAGGGAACGCTTTACACGTTCACGACGCAGGAATTCGTCCCGCCCCTACCGTACAAGGGAATTCGCGATCCCAAAAAGTTCCGGCCGTACATCGTCGGGTTCATCGAACTCCAGGAGGGGCTGCTGGTGGAGTCGCTGATCATCGATGCGGCCCCAGGTGATCTTCAGATCGGCCAGTCGATGGTGTCTGCCACCTCAACGGTGGAGACCGAGGCCGGCGAAACGTTTGTCACCTTCGCGTTTCGCCCGGCCTAGCGCCGGCCTTGGCGCGAGTGCCCGGGCGGCGTCCGGGCACCAGGCGTGAGGGATCGCCCCCCACTTCCCGTGCGATGAGCGTCGGCGTGATCAGGAGCAGCCAGTAGCTCACGTGGACGTGAGGATCCACGCCAGCGCGCGCAGGGCGTCGCGTTTGATCGCTCGTGGGAGATGCGCTTGGCGATCAACGCTTCGAAACGTGTCGGCCTTGGTTGGTCCAGCCGATGAGAAAAGCGGTCACCGCGCCGAAGGGTCCAAACGGGATGTTCGGATACAGCAGCGGCATCGTGCCGACACTTACTCCGTGACCAGATCGAAGCCGATGAATACCGAGCGGGCCGCGGTAAGGCTGAGCACATTCCGCAGGCAACTTATTCCCTCGCTCGCAGTGATGGGACGCGCTAGACCGAAGCCAGCACGGGCTTGTCCGCACCGACCCGGGGGAAGTTGAGCATGCGGCGGGCGTTGTGCTCGACGATGAGCGAGCACTCGTCGTCGGGCACGTCGGCCAGCACCTCGGCGGCACGCTTGCGCGAGTTGGGCCAATTGGAATCGCTGTGGGGGAAGTCGATCTCCAACATGATCCGGTCGATACCGATCGCGTGGCGGTTTGTCAGCCCGTGCTCGTCATCGATGAAACAACCCCAGAAGTGCTTGCGGAACAGATCCGAGGGACGGGTGTCAAAGTCGATCTTCTGGTAGTAACGGTGCCGCTCCCACACGTAATCGGTGCGCTCCAGGATGTAGGGCACCCAACCGATGCCGCCCTCGGCCAGCGAGAACTGCAGATCAGGGAACTGCTGCAACTTGCCCGAGAACAACAGATCCACCGTCGACCACATCAGGTTGGTCGAGAACAACGCCGTGGCAACAGCGAACGGCGCATCCGGGGCGGCCATCTGACCAGGGACGGGCTTGACCGTGGAAAACGAGAACCCCGGCACAAAAGAACCCGACCCAAAGTGCAACGACACCGGCATCTTGGCCTGCGAGCAGACCGCCCACAACCGGTCCCAGTAATCAGAGTGAAACGACGGCAGACCCAGCGGCACCGGACTGTCCGGGAAAGAGATCGTGCGCGCACCCATAGCCGCCACCCGTTCGGCCTCGGCCACACACGCATCGATATCCCACGTCGGCAAGATCGCCAACGGCACATAGCGTTCAGGTGCAACCGCGCACCACTCCTCGATATAGAAGTCATTCCAGGCCTTGACACACAACAGCGCCAGATCCTTATCCTCGGCGCGCTGAAACGTCCCCCCACCAAAACCCGGGAACGACGGAAAACACAACGCCGACTGCACACCGTCGAGGTCCATGTCGGCCACCCGCGCCACCGGGTCATAACAACCAGGGATCATGTCCTCATAACGCACCGGATCCATACCCCACTGCTCGGGCGGCTTACCCGCGACCGCATTGAGACCAATGGTCGGAAACACCTGACCGTCGTAGTGCCACAAGTGCATCCCGTTCTCCTCGACAATCCGAGGACCCCGCTCGAGATACTTCTGCGGCAGACGCTCCTGCCACACCCGCGGATGCTCAACCAAATGATCATCGACCGACACGATCTGATGTTCATCCCGAAGCGGCACGATGCCTGCCCTTTCTTCTGACGTTTCGTCTCGATTTCTGACGGTTCGTCTCAGATGCTATATGATGCAGGCCAACTCGTCTAGCAGCTGAGAGGAACGAGATGGACCCGACGGACCGGCCCGACGACGGCCCTGCACGGGAGAAGATCGACGAAGACGACCACGACCTGTTGACCTTCGGGGAAGCCGGCGAACGGCTACGCCTGGAGGTCGCCGCGGCGGCGAACGAGGTCGAGCGGCTGCAGCAGTCGGGGTCCGCCGACGATCTCGACAAGGCCCGCGCCCGGCTACAGGCGCTGCGGTCCGCCGCGGCCCGCAACCGCGCGCAGCCCATCAACGACGCCAACTTCGAGAAGTTCTTCGGCTATCCCGGCAAGGCCAAGCGCAACCTGCCGTGACGTCTGCTCCGGACAAGACACGCCGCCCCGGGTACGCCCCGACGACGAACGTCGGCGTGGGACGCCGCGGCCTGCACACCCGAGACCGGATACTCGCGTGCGCCGCTGAGGCATTCCTTGTCAACGGATTCCACAGCACGTCGTTGGACACGATTGCCAAGGCGGCCAACGCCTCCCGCGCCACCGTCTATCAGTACTTCGCGGGCAAGGAGGACATCTTCCGCGAGCTGAGCGCCACCGCCGAGCGCGACGTGCTTGCGCACACCGAACGATTGGGCGGGCTCGGCCCGACGGCCGACGGGCTGGCCGCACTGCACAGCTGGCTCGCCGAGTGGGCCGACATCTACGACGCCCACGCCGCGGTGTTCGCGGAGTTTCCCGGCATCGGTACGGCGAGGGGCCTGTCGGTCATCGACACGGGTGACGTCGCTGAGGCCTACCGCCTCCAGGTCATCGACCGCCTGCGGTTGGCCAACATTCGGGGGTTGGAGCACGATGACGCCGCTGCGGCCCTCGGCCGAATTCCGCACATGGTCAACCTCTATCGGCGCCGGGCCATGTTCCCGTTGCCGGATCGCGCCGTCGTGTCCTGGTCGCTGGCGGTTGCAATGCAACTCATGTTGTTTCCCGACACTCCCGCGGACGTGCTGGCCGCCGCCGCCCCAGACGACATCGCCGAATCGGACGCCCGCACGTCCGCGCCCGTGTCAGTCGATGCGGCACCCACCGTCGCGACACCCCCGCTCTCGCCGACTGCACAGGACATCCTGTCGGTGAGTTCGACGCTGTTCGCCGAGCGGGGCTATTACACCGTCGGCATGGAAGAGATCGCTGCCGCAACCGATCTCAGCCGCGCCACCCTCTACCGGTATTTCAGCACGAAGGACAAGATTCTCGCCGAGCTCACCCGGCTTGCCGTGGTCGAGATCGAGCAGCACGCCGCTGCCCTGCAGCGAATGGCCGCAGATTCGTTGGACGCGTGGATGATTGCCTATGTCCGATTCCACCGCGCTTACCGTGGCGTCATCCGGGCATGGTTTGACGGCACCGTCGCCGAACAGCTGTCCGACGCAAAGGTCGATGACGGCATCGGTGCAATCCACCACGCGATCGGCGCACTGATCGACACGGTGCGGTTGCCGCCCGGCCTCCATCCGCAGGTGGCGGCCGCCGTGTTCCTGGCCGTGTTGGGCAGGATGAGCGAGCCGACCGCCCCCGGTCAACCCGTCGGCGACGAACGCGCAGCCGCGCTTATGACGAGCCTGTTGCGGCGATCGCTTCTACGAACGACCTGACAACTCCGGGCGCAGCCGCTTCTTGTCCACGTTGCCGCTCCGCCAGTAGCGGAAGTTCGTCCAAGAACACCTGGCGACGTGGCACCTTATGGGGGGCCAGCGTCAGGCGAACGCCCTCCTGGAGCGCCTCGAGCGTCGGCGGAGTTCCGGTGCGATACGGGCCATCCGAATCCCCGCTTGTTTCGATCTTTGCGTTTGACGTTTGGCCGTCGGTCGTTGCCACGAGTGGGAACCTCCGGAGCGGTTCCTCGCGTCGGTACCGTTCTCGCGTGCGCGACGAAGTACGCGGGAACCCTTGGGCCGTCACGAGTTGGACCAGACCTCCAGTACTTCTTCGACGGAGACCACGGGCCCAAGCATGGCGAAGGCATGCCGCAGCATGTCCGCACCGAACGAGGCTGGTACGCCTAGCGCCGCGTCGCGGACCACGGCGATCCGGTAGCCCAAGTTGACAGCTTCGATCGCGGCGCCAATGATCGCCTCGTTCAGCGATACGCCGGCGAACACCAGCGTACGAACATCCAAGCCTCGCAATAACATATCGAGGTCAGTGCCGGCGAATGCAGACATTCCGTGGTACCGCTTTGCGACGATATCGGGATCGCGCGGCGCCAATTCCGGCACCACGTCGGCCTGCGCGGAGTCGGCCAGCATGTAATCGGGGGAACGCATCACGACCGCCATCCACGGCGTCACCAATTTGACGCCGGCCCGACGCGGGCGGTACTGCAATGTGGTGTGGATGACTTGGGCACCCGCATTGCGCGCGCCGTCGACGACCTGTCCCACCGATTCGATCAGCCCGGTTTCGCGAACCGCGTCGGTGAGCGGTCTGAGGACGCTTGGCGCGAGGTCTCCGACGATCCCACGCTGCATTTCCGAAACCAGCACAGCAGTGTGGTGCGGACTGATCAGATTCGGCAGGGCAAACGGGTTCGGGTCGTCGCTCATCGGGGAGTCACCGCATGTAGGTGTAGCCACCGTCGACCATCAAGGTCGACCCAGTCAGGTAATTGGCGTCATCGGATGCCAGGAACGCCACCACGCGTCCCACATCGGTCTCAGCGTCACCGATGCGCCCGAGCGGCACATCGGGCAGCAGATCCGCGTTACGTGAGAGTCCCATCTCGGCTTCGAAATTATTCATGCCGTCGGTTTCGGTGAACGGACACAACGCGAGGGCGCGAATGCCGTGGCGACCCCACTCGACGGCGGCTACGCGGGTCAGCGCGCGCATTGCCTCCTTGGCCATCGCGTAGGCGGCCATCGCCGGCGGAGCGGTCATGCCGGCGCCCGACGCGACGTTGACGATGAGACCCTTCGATTCGCGGAGCGCCGGGAACGCAGCCTGCATGAGACGTACGGCGGCCAGCGGGCCGGTCCGCCACGACTCGTCGAAATCCTCGGGTGCCAGCCTGCGGATCGGGCCGTAGTTGAAGCTCTGCGCGGAGTGCACCAGACAATCGAGCCGTCCCAATGCCGTAGTGGCGGTATCGACGGTGCGGATAACGTCGGCGGGGTCGTTGACGTCACACCGGATCGCGATGCCCTTGGCGCCACGGCCCTCGATTTCGGCGACGACGCGCTCGCAGCGCTCCATCGTGCGGCCGGCCACCGCGATGGCCGCGCCCTTGTCGGCCATCGCCAACGCGATGCCACGACCCACGCCGCCGCTGCCGCCGGTGATCAGCGCGGTGCGCCCCTGCAGAGATGTTCCGCTGTCGTTATTCATGTGAGTGGCCCTTCAGTTGCCGGAAAGCGCGGAGACGCTGTTGCTCGCCACACGACTTGTCAGTGGCGGGATGATGCGGTCGACCAGTTCGACGTGCAGACCGTCGGGGTCGGAGAGGAAGTTGACCGTGAGCCGGCCGATGGCGGTGCCTGGCAGGGCGAAGCTCAGCTGGTGACCAGGGTCGATCCCAGCGCGGCGAAGGGCACCGGTGGCGGCGTCGGGGCCGGGGACAGCCATAGCGAACCGAACCGGCCCGCGGTGCCAGAACGGCAACGGCGAGTGATCAGGTTCGACGAGTCGGTCCCAGGTCGTCAGTTCAACCAGAATGGATCGGCTGACCAACGACAGCGCGAGGGTGGAGCCGGTGATGTCGTCGTTTCCGACGCGAAGCCTGGTCGGCGCTGGCTCGGCGACCTGTTGGAACCCAAGAGCGGTGTAGAACCGCAGCGACGTAGCCATGTCCGAGCACCCAATTCTGATGTGCCGTAAACGGGTGGCGGGCTCATCGTGGCGCACGAGTTCCACCATCACCCCGTCGGCATCGGTGACGACGTCTCGGCTGACTCCGTCGACGTCGATGACACCTGCCTTGGCGTCCGGTCCGGCGGCACCGGCGGAAATGCCAAGTCCGATGGTCGCGATGCCCACCCGGTTGACGACCGAGTGTGGTTGCCCGACGACTGAAGGCCGGTGCCAGGCAACCAGTTCCAGCGCAGGAGCTACTCGCGGACCACGGTCGTCGTACAGGAACCACGCCTCACTGTCCACGGGCTCGGCGTACCCTGCGAAAGACCAATCTCCATGAGTGTCATGGGCGTGCATGCCTTGGTGCAGGCCCCACTTTCCGACGTAATAAGCAAGCGCGGCCTGAGGGTCGCCGGTGTTGAGGTTGACGTGCAGAACATGCGTTGCCGCGCCATGCTCGCTCGCACCCCCGGCCTCTGGTTTCTCGAGCCCTGACGACATCCGCTTCCCCCCCATGCAAACACACGCTACATTAGCGACAACACCGTTTTCGCACGGGGCGACATCGTTGTCAATAGATGAGAGGTGAGAGAGCCGGATGACGACAGAACCGACCTCGCTTCGCCGCGAGGCCGTCACACGAGGCCTAGCCGACCGGACCGCCGCCGCCGATGCCATGCTCGGCCAGCTCGTTCAGGTCGCTCGCCGCCAGATTCGACGTGCCGGAACGATTGACCTGAGCCTGCGCGAATTGCTCGACGAAGCCGGCGTAGGCACTCGGTGGTTCTATCGGCACTTCGAGAGCAAAGAAGCCTTCCTGCTAGTCATGCTCGAAGACCTTTTCAGTGATCTGGCCGAGTACCTCAGGGAGGCAACGGATTCAGCCGGTACTCCGCGCGACAGGGTTATCGCCTGGATCAATGGTGTTCTCGATCAGGCCGAACCGGCCGTTGCTGAGCTGGGCCGACCTTTGCTCGTGCACGCCGCACGCCTCAATAAGCTTTTCCCCGAGGCCTATCGCGCAGTCGGCCACGCGATGCTCGCGCCGCTGACTGCATCCATCTCGGCGGGCGCGGCCGACGGGACGTTACACAGCGCCGACAACCCCTCCGATGCGCGGGCGATCTTCTTCTTAACCCTGTCGCTCATGCAGTCGCATGTGTTGGAGGGCACAACATGTTCGGCACAGGAGCGCCGCGCCATCGCCGACTTCGCCTTGCGGGCTTTGAGCACCGACACCGTTTTGTGAATCACCGGACCACCTAATACCAGGAGGCAAACAATGGATCTGTCCGGCAAAGTCGCCATCGTCACGGGTGCAAGCAGAGGCATTGGCGAGGCCATCGCCATCGAACTCGCCGGCGCCGGCGCCGATGTCGCGCTGATGGCGCGGAGCACCGCCGACGCGCCGAGCAAGAACTTCGAAGGCACCCTCGACGACGTTGCCGCCGCCATCGAACGGCAGGGCAGAAAAGTGCTCACGGTCCAGGGGGACGTTTCCCGGGAAGACGACGTAGCCGCCGCCCGCGACGCCACACTCACGCGATTCGGCCGCTGCGACATCGTGGTCAACAACGCTGCGACGTCCTATCTCGCGCCGTTCCTGGACCTGTCGGTGAAACGCTGGGATGTGGTCATGGCCGTCAACGTGCGAGGTCCCATGCTGATGAGCCGGGCGTTCCTGCCCAACATGATCGAACGGGGCAGTGGACACATCATCAACATCTCCTCTGCCGACGGTCGCCTAGACCTGGATTCAGCCGTCGAGATCGCCTCGATGATCGGCTACGACTCGACCACGGCCACATTCGGTGCTTCCGCGCGACCGTTCGAGTTGAGCCGCACCGCGTATGGAACCTCCAAGGCAGCGCTCAACCGCCTCACTGTTGGGCTGGCCGCAGAGTTCGCCGACGCCGGGATCGCTGTCAACGCATTGGAGGTGAGTGCAGTGACGCAGGCGGTGCTGAAGAACACGCCCGATTCCGACCATTCGGCCAATGAGCTCCCCGAGGGGCCCGCTCAGGCCGTCGCGTGGATCGCCGCGCAGTCGACCGACTACACCGGCCACATACTCAGCCAGTTCGACCTGTTGCCCGAGCTCAGGGCCAGTGGGCAGATCCGTCCGCGCGTCGCCCCCTCCGATTTACGGATCTGACATGGATCTGCGGATTAGCGGAAAGACCGCATTGGTCGTCGGCGGTAGCCGAGGCATGGGCCTGGAGGTCGCGAAGATGCTGGCCATCGAGGGCGCCAAGGTCGCGGTCGTCGCGCGCACTCAAGAGCCCATCGACAGGGCGGTCAGCGCCATCGCCGACTCCGGCGGGACAGCCATCGGGGTTGCGGCAGACATGAGCACCGAAGCCGGCATCGCCGCGGCGATCACGGCCATCGGTGAGCAGTTCGGCCCTCCATTGATTGCGGTTACACAGGCCGACTCCCACGTCCGCGGAACCTTCGAAGAGGTCACCCGCGCCGAGGATTACGTTGACGCCTACCGCACCTTCACATTGAGCCAGGTGTTCCTCCTGCGCGCAGTACTGCCCGCGATGAAGGACGCCGCGTGGGGCCGCTTCGTGCACATCGGGTCGGGTACGGCCAAGGAACCACAGTCGACGCCACCGCACACCGTGGCCAATGCCACGCGGCCGTCGACAATCGGGCTCCTCAAGAGCGTGGCCGACGAATACGCCCGGTTCGGCATCACGATCAATACGGTGGCGCCCGGCTGGATCGCTACCGACACCACCGAGTGGTACCTGAAAAAGCACGAGGGCCTGAGTACCGACGAGCAACGTCGCGCCTTTTTGATCGAGCGCGCCGGAGTTCCATCCGGCCGCCTCGGCAAGCCTGACGAAATCGCCTCGACGATCGCATACCTGTGCTCGGAGTCGGCCGGCTACATCACCGGGCACTACATCACCGTTGACGGCGGACTGCACCGCGCCGCCTTCTGAGGATCGCGGCGTCTGTCTCGTGCCCGGCGCTTAGCGAAGCGGGCAGCCATTGCCTCGGTCTCAGATCCCAACTCATCAACCACCCGATTCACCAGCCCCATGGACGATGCTTCATGCGCCGACAGTGTGCGGCGTATACAGGTACTCGGCCGTCCGCTGGTAATTCATGAAAAACCAAGGCTCCATCATGGTTTCATCGCGATCTCCGGCGGCAGCTCCCAAATGTTCCGCCTCCGATCGCATACCCGTGAACTTGCGTGATCGTCGGCTTCGGGAACTCCCCGAAGCGCAGCGCGGGCCACGGGAATAGTCCTTTCCCCCGAGGTAGCTGCTGCCCAAATACGCTGGGAATCAACCAGTTCGGGGTCGACCGCCATGACATGGCCAGCGCAGACGCGTTGCCGGCACCCTTGACAATAACCACCTGACGTCATAGACGCGGCGCCTCGTCGAGACAGGTCAACTTGCGTCACCATCTCCCCCAACCCGCGAACGCGCATCATTGCGGCCTCATTCGCCTCTGACAGAGTGTCGTTCGCGACCTACCGAGCCCGGGTCACGCTCGCGTTTTCACGCTCGAATTTCATCGGCAACCCATGCCTTCCCCTCTTCACCGCTGATCGCAACGAAGTCAAGTCAATACTTGACAAAACCGTCAACTAATTGGGAGGCTGGGTCACGCAGCCGCCTGCAGTACAGGGTCTACCCGCCGGTGACGGGTGTGGCCCCGCATCCACCGGTTCGGCAATAGCTGTCAGGGAAAGCTGTCGCGGCCTGCGGCCAGTGCGGCCCGACGTGTCGCGCAAATGCGGCCGGCACACCGAGCGGAAGGGGTCGCTAGTTGAAGTTCACGTTGGAGTATCCCAGCGACATGCCGACCGCGGGCCCAGAGTTCCTGCAGCCCGCCGTGCTGAGCGACATCGTGCGGTGCGCTGAGGACGCCGGATTCGCCGCGGTGGCCCTCAGTGAGCACCCGGCGCCATCGCTGAAATGGCGGCAGGGCGGAGGCCACGACACGCTTGACCTCATCGCAGCGCTGGCTTTCATTGCCGGCGTGACTTCAGACATCAAACTGATGTCCAACCTCTACATCCTGACCTATCGGAATCCCTATCTCGCCGCGAAGGCGCTGGCCAGCCTGGACATCTTATCCAGTGGACGCGTCATCGCCGGTGTCGGACCGGGTTATCTGAGGTCGGAGTTTTCCGCGGTGGGCGCCGATTTCGCCAAGCGGGCGCCGTTGTTCGACGAGGCCCTGACCTTGGTCCGCAAGATCTGGACCCGTCCCGACGAACCCGTGGGCGGCGACGGGTTCGTCGCGCACGGAACAATGTGGTTGCACCTTCCCGTGCAGCAGCCGCATCCCCCGATTTGGATCGGCGGCAACAGCTCGGCGGCGCGTAGGCGTGTCGTGGAACACGGCCAAGGCTGGTCACCGCTGATCGCTCCGCGTGCCGTTGCGTCGTCTCTGCGCACTCCGGCGATCGAGGACGCGCGTCAATTCGGTGTCGCAGTCAACGAGCTGAAGGAGCGATTGCAGGCCGCAGGACGCGATCCGGCTACAGTCGCGATCCAGGTGGAGTTCCACCTGGTGGACTTCGACGATCCATCAGCCGTGCGGCGCGCCGAGGAGGACCTCGCGGAGATGGCCGAGTACGGAGCGACCTGGGCTATCGCCCATGTGGACGCGACCACTCCCGAAGCGTCGATGGATTACATTGCGGCCCTTGGCGAGACATTCATCCAACCCGCAGCAGTGACGGTGCCCGCAACTATCGATTGCTGAGTAACACGGCTCCGGCTACCGGGCCCCCTCCTGCGCCGACCGCCGCGACCTCGGGGCCATCGGATACTTGGCGCTCGCCCGCATCACCCCATAACTGAAGGCATGCCTCGTGCAGGAATCCCATGCCGTGCAGGCGCCCGCCCGACAGTTGACCGCCGTTGGTGTTGAGGGGCAGTGCACCGTCGAGGGCAATGCCGGCACCACCATCGATGAAGGGGCCGACCTGACCGTGCTCGCAAAAGCCCAGTGCCTCAAGCCACATGACGGTTAGGAAGGAGAATCCGTCGTATAGTTGCGCCACGTCGACGTCCGCGGGTGTCAGTATGGTGTTGTCCCACAACGCAGCGCCTACGTCGTGCGCCGCCATGGTGGTTAAGTCGGCGCGCTGATCCCACGTCGCTCGCTCATACATCGCCGACCCGACCGACTCCACGGTCAGCGGGTGGCGCCGCAGACCGGCGGAACAGTCGCGTCGGGAGACGATAACCGCCGTGGCACCGTCGCACGGCACGTCGCAGTCGAAGAGGCAGAGCGGCCAGGAAATGATGCGGGACTGCAGGTAGTCCTCCATCGACATGGGATCGGTGTAGATGGCGTCCGGGTTACGAGCCGCGTTCGCGCGCGCGTTGAGCGCGATCCAGCCGAGTTGCTCACGGGTCAGACCGAACTGCGCCATATACCGCTGCGTGGGCATCGCCACCCAGTTCGCTGCTGACAGCGCCCCCGAATGGCGCCTGATACTCCAGCCACTCATTGACCCTGTTTCCGCCACCGAAAAGCACTGAGGCACGGCCCTTTCCGGCTTGGGCCGTCGACTCCCACACCGAGCGGAACACCACCACGTGATTGGCCAAACCCAGCGTGACTGCCATGCACGCCTCGATGACGGGCCCGAGCTGACCGCCGGTTTCCATGCTGGATACGAACCATCGGGTGCGCAGCCCCAAAGCGTTTCTCAGTTCGTGGGTGGAGGCGCCGGAGAATCCCGGGTCGGGAGTGCCCGGACCGGGATAGCTCGCTACGCCGTCGATGTCGTCGGGCGTCAGCCCGGCATCTTCGATGGCGTCGAGCACCGCGTCCACCGTCAGGCTCAGTCCACTAACCCCGAGCCGACGCCCCACTTTGGACTTGCCAACTCCGGTGAGAACAGCCGCGCCGCCAAAGGTTCCCCGCGCCGTCATCGACTTGCTTCTGCTCGACGAAACAGCGGAATCCACACGTCATCCCAGTTTTCGAAGAAGACCGTAACGGGCAGCCCCACTTCGACATCTGTCGCAGCGATGTCCACGACGTTGCTCGTCAGACGCACGTCTGGCTCGTCGTCGAGTTCGATGATCGCCACGACGTAGGGCGGGGGCAACCCGGGAATCCAAAGCTGTTGGTTGATGGTGAACGCAGCGACCTTTCCCCGCCCGGTGACCGGCTGCGGTGCGACGTCGCGACTTCGGCACCGCCAGCAGGCCGGGGCAGGCGGGTGGAAGTAGCGCCGGCAACTGGCGCATTGGTATATCAGCAGTTGCCCATCATGCCCGCCAGTCCAGAATGGCTGGGAAACAGTGGTCGGACTGGGCAATAGCCGCTGCTCGGGACGTTGATAATCGGTCACGATGTCCGCCTTACGGTTACTCCACGGTCGGTTGCGAGAGGATCCTTGCGTCGCAGCCTCAACTGCTGGACTGCAAATAGGCGCCGTCGATCGGAACGACGGTACCGGTGATGAAGCCGGCCTGATCGGAGAGCAAGAAGGCAACGATGGCGGCGACCTCTTCAGGAGTGCCTACGCGCCCCATCGGAATCATCTGCGCCCATCGGTTTTTCAGCTCCTCCGGGTAGCTGGCGAACTGTGGGGTGGAAATGATCGCGGGCGCCACTGCGTTGATCCTGACTCCGGTCCGGGCGTAGTCGAGCGCGGCGTTTCGGGTTAGACCGACGACCGCGTGTTTGGTGGCCACGTAGGCGTGCAGACCTGTCGCGGCCTTGAGGCCGGCCCCGGATGCGGTATTGACGATCGCGCCGCCGCCATGGTCCACCATGTGAGCAATCTCGGCGCGCAGGCAGAAGAACGTTCCGCGTAGACCGATCCCGGTGACGGTGTCGAACGTAGCCGTATCGAGTTCATGAAGCGGCCCGGGCATGTGCCCGATCGCGGCGTTGTTGTGTGCGACATGTAGTCCGCCATACGTATTCACAGCGAAGTCCACGAGATTGTTGACGTCGTCTTCGCGGGAGACGTCGGTAGGTATGAAGGCGGCGTGCCCGCCCTCCTCGGCGATCTCGTTGACTACACGTTTACCGCCGCTCTCGTCGATGTCGGCGATCACGACGCTGGCTCCGTCAGCCGCCAGTCTCTTGGCGGTGGCTTCACCGATACCCGATGCCCCTCCGGTGACGATGGCGACTTTGCCCCCGAATGACATTGCGCGGTCCTTGTCTACGAGTGTGGCCGTCCTCGCCGTGACCGCCTGTCAAGCCGACACCGGCGCCGGTTCTTCGTGCGGATTGCGAAATGCTGAACCACGAAGGCCCCCTTCGCATCGTGAATGCCTCAATGGCCATGCCCGGGATGCCTGCTGGGCGCGACGCTACTCCATAGTTGACAGAAATGTCAACTATGGCGCAGCAACCCTACTCTTGTCGAGGCAACGCCACGTATGGTGGACCGATGCCGGCTTCCGACTCAGCGACAAATGGGGGCGTCGCCGACGACGACCTCGAGTACGGACGTCAGCCCGGTTGGCGGGCTGAGCGGACACGTCAGGCGATCTTGGCCGCGGCCCAACAGCTGTTCCTCGACCGCGGATACGGCGGCACCCGCATCAACGACATCACCGAGGCGTGCGGAGTTTCGCGCGCAAGCTTTTACACATACTTCCGCGACAAACGAGATGTCTTTAACGGCCTCGGCCAGGACACGTACCACGATCTGCTCGACGTCGTCGGCGAATGGGCCGACATACCCTCTCCGTGCAATCGCTCCGACGTGGTGCGCTGGGTCCAGTCATACTTCAGTTTCATGGACCGGCATGGCGCTTTGACCGTCTCTGCCCAGTCAGGCCCCGCTGACGAGGCCGTCCGGCTCGCGAGTAACAAGATGCAGCTGCGGGTCGCCCGTCTCCTGGGAGCCGTGCTGGCCAGCCGCAAGAAAACTTCTACTGGCAATCCGGCCGCCCTGGGCCTGGCCGCCACGGCCATGCTGGACCGCAGCTGGTATCACTGCCACCACCGGCAGCTGGCAATCGGCGATGAAGAAATAGTGGGCGCGATCGCCGACTACATCATGGCCATCCTGGAACGCTGAACTGCCGCGCACCCATGTGCGACAGGTGCCCGACGTCGATCGCGCTACAGACCGAAAGGCTCACCCGAACAGTCCAGCCGCCGCCATGGCCGGCTTCAATGTCTGCGCAGAGTGAAGCGTATCGACGTACTCGCGAATCTCGACAACAAGATTGCGCGCAAGGTCGACGTGGGTGATGAATGTGCATGCGTTGTGGAACTTCACGCCGCCAGACAGCTCAGCGCGGCCGTCGGCGACCAGTGCGACGCGGTCGGCTTCGACGATCGCGTCGATGAGGGTGAATGACGGGTTGATCAGTCCGAAAACCGCGCTGAGCACTGGCTTGATCTCAGCGATGGAGGTTGTTTCGCGGCTCGAGTTGCTCCACCATGTACCGGCGTCATCGAACATGGCCAGGCCCGCTTCCAAACGGCCTGCTGTGATCAACTTCCAAGGCGCAAACGCTAGTGCTACCACCGCGTCTCGCATGTTGTCCTGCGCCATGTCACTCCTTCGTACACCGCCACAGCCCGGATCGGACTGACAGCATCTTGGAACATAGTTGACGAAAATGTCAACTATGTGCCAGGCTGCGGGGGTAGAGCACATCGACATCCGAAGGGTCAATGATGCCGCGATTGCCCGAGATTCCGCTCGGAGACATTCCCGCCGTGGGACGAGCCCACATCGAAAAGGCCATCGCGGCGGGAATGGTCACCACGACGCGGCCCCTGCAGGTCGTTGCCCACAGCCCGGTAGCGCTGCAGGGCACTTTGGACTCCTACGCGGTCTTTTTCCAGCGCGGGGCATTAGGCTCCCGGCTGCTCGAGTTGTTGCGTCTACGCAGCGCGCAGCTCAATGACTGTGCACCGTGCGGCCAGTCACTCAAGGACGACAACGTCACCGCGGACGATGTGGCGTGCCTCGTGGCCCCTACCGAGACGCAGTACACCAAACGAGAAATCGCGGCGCTGCACTTCCTCGACCAGTTCGCCACCGACCACCACGCCATCGACGACGCGACCTTTGATGAGCTGCGGCAACACTTCACCAACGAACAGATCGTCGAACTAGGGTACGTGAGCTGGCAATACGTCGGCGGTCACCGTTTCATGCACGTCCTCAACGTCACCCGATAGCAGCATGCAGATGGCCGGATAGCCGAGCGCTTTTCGATGAAGGACAGAACACAATGAAGGGAAACCCCGACCAGGATGATGAGCGGGCAATCCGCCGCGTATTGCTACGGTACTGCCGCGGCGTCGACCGCGTCGATCTGGAGCTCATCCGCGACTGCTACTGGCCTGACGCCGTCGATCATCACGGACCTTTCGCCGGAACGCGCGATGAGTACGTCGCCTATCTGACTACGCTGCTGCCGAGGCACACCATGACGATGCACCACGTCGGCAACATACTCATCGACTTCGACGCGACAAGCGAAAACACCGCTTACGCAGAGACTTACGCCGTCGGTTACCACTCAGGCGAACCACCAGGCGACATCCGCTGGAATTACATTGCCGGCTTTCGCTACGTGGATCGCTTTGAACGCCGCGAGGGTCGTTGGCGTATAGCCAAGCGCATCACCGCCATTGAATGGGTCACCCCTTGGGAGGCCGACCGACAACGACTCACCGCGCTCGGAGCGCCGTTGCCACGGCGCGACGCCACCGACCCGGCTTACCAGGGCAGCCAATGAAATGGGGAATTGTATTCTCCAGCACCGGCTTTCCCGATCCTGAGGCGGCGGTCGCACTTGCAGTGGCCGCCGAGGAGGCCGGTTTCGAATCGCTGTGGGCACCCGAGCACGTCGTAATGTCGAGAGCCCCGGACGCCACACCGTATCGCGCGTCACCGGACGGCACCATGGGTCGATTGAGTCGACGCGGCGGCATCCCCGATCCACTGATCTGGTTCGCCTTCGTGGCATCAGCAACCAGCCGAATCCGGTTCGGCACCAGCGTCTTGATCCTGCCCGAACATCAACCCGTCGTCATGGCGAAGTCGGCGGCCACCCTCGACCATCTCTGCGGCGGCCGGCTGATGCTCGGCGTCGGGGTAGGTGAACTGCCGGAGGAATACGCCGCTGTCGGAATGAATTTCGGTGATCGTGGTCGCCGCATGGATGAGTACATCGATGCGATGCGAGTGCTGTGGCGTGACGACATCGCGACATTCGCCGGCGCCCATGTCGCCTTCGACCGCGTCGAGTGCCGACCGTGGCCCGTACGCCGAAGGATCCCTCTCCTGATAGGAGGTTCGTCACGAGCGGCCATCCGCCGAGCTGGTCAACGCGGTGACGGCTATTTCCCCTTCGTCTTCCCTGACCAAGATCCCGAAGTCGAGCTTCCGCGCCTGCTGGGAATGGTTCGCGCTGAAGCCGCGGCGACTGGCCGTGACCCAGACGCGATCGAATTCACCGGCGGTGGGGCGCGGACCGTCGAAGAGGCGAAGCGCTACGCCGACTTTGGGATTCACCGCCTTACGGTGGCCGTCCGGGCGTCGACCATCCCCGAGATGCGCGAAGAGGTGGCTCGCCTCGGTGACGAGCTGGTCGGCAGAACCGGTCACTTGTGATCAGCGACTTGATGTTCTGTGGGGTCGGCGTCGTTCCCTGCCAGATCCGCTGCCGAGCACCCCGCAGCCGAATGAGGAGGGTCACATGCAAGTACGGGTAGACCCGGATCGATGCAGGGGCCACGCTCGGTGCCTCACGATCGCCCCGGAAGCGTTCGAATTTGTCGACACCGAGGACCGAGCCGTCGCAGTGCCTGGCGCCGCTGGACTCGTTGGCCACACCGCCCTCGAAGAGGCCGTCGCCGAGTGTCCAGAGCAAGCCATCACACTTCACGAACACGCGGGAGGTAACTAGTGAGCGCTCCTGACGAAGCCGCCGCCCACATCTTTGACGCCCTCGACCACCACGGCGACTATTTCCGGGAACACTGCTGGGAAATCTATGAATCGTTGCGGAAACGATGCCCGGTCACCCACTCCACCGCCTGGGATGGATTTTGGATATTCGTCGACTACGACGACGTCTATGAGGCCGAGCAGAACACAGAGCTGTTCAGCTCCCTCAAGGACAAGCAGGTTCCCAAAACCGAAGCGCCCGACCCGTTTCCGCCCATCGACACCGATCCGCCCCAACTACAGCAGTACCGCAAGATCACGCTGCCCTTCTTCTCGCCGTCGGCCGCAAAGAATCTCGAACCCACCTTTCGGCTGATGGCCACCGAGTTGATCGACGACTTCATCGAGTCCGGCGAGGCAGACATCATCCAGCAGCTCACCACGCCCCTTCCCGCCCGCTGGATCCTTCGCTCGCTCGGGTTCGACGACAGCCGCTGGCCGGACTGGGTCGAGTGGATGCACTCGGTGGTGCACGACCGGGCGTCACACCCCGAGAAGGCCATGGAAGCGGTGCTCAATATCTACGGCGGAATCACGACCGAGATGGCGAGGCGCCGCGACGGCGGTTTCGGCGACGACTTGCTCAGCATGATCATGCAAGGCTGCGTCGACGGCCAACCGATGCGCGACGAATTGATCATCGGCTATGCGTTTCTCATGCTGCTGGGGGGCATGGACACCACCAGCGGGCTGACCGGCAACGCTCTGATCGCGCTGCACGACCATCGCGACCTGCGCGCACAGTTGATCGATGACCCCTCGCTGATGCCCAAGGCCACCGAGGAGTTCCTCCGCCACGACACCCCCGTTCACGCGCTGACACGACTTGTAACCCGGGACTGCGTCATCAAGGGCCAGCAGTTGCATGCCGGCGACCGCGTCTTGCTCGCCTATGCGTCGGCCAACCGCGACCCCAAGGTGTTCAACAATCCCGACCACATCGACTTCTCACGAACACCTAACCGGCACTTGGCATTCGGAGCCGGGCCACATCGCTGCCTGGGTTCCAACCACGCTCGGGTGATGTTCTCGGTGATGGTCTCCGAAGTGCTCAGCCGTCTGCCCGACTACTCCATCAGCGGAGAAATTGAGCGCTACCGCGACGCTGGCGACGTCTATGCGCCACGCCATCTACGCATCAGCTTCACTCCTGGCCGTCGCACCACCACAACCACCACCTAGGCGAAAATACAATGGATTACGGAATCAAGGGCCGCGTGGCCATGGTAGTCGGCGGCAGCAAAGGCATGGACCTTGAGGTTGCGAAAATGCTTGCGGCCGAAAGTTGCCCGGTTGCAGTGGTAGCCCGCACGCGGGCCGACGTCCAGAGCGCGGTGGACCATATTCGCCACAGCGGAGGAAGCGTTCGACGCGGCCGTCGCGACACCCTCAGTCGCCCGCCGCTGGATCGTGTGGTCTCCACGAGATGGCACTTCGGCGATTGTTGGACCCAAACGCCATCGCGAGCGGGCAAGAGTCGTCACCGCTGGGCTCGAAGTGGCGCGGCGCAGCCGGAACGCACTGCGGCGGTTGCGATCACGATGACGACGGCTCGCTTGGTGGTGCTCGCTTCCCCGTCCAGATCGCGGCTGCCCGCTCCGCGGAGCCAGTTGGCGAATTGCATCCATAGCTCTAACTTTTACGGTGTAAACTCAGTCAACAATCAATGGCTGCCCGCGACGAGAGGCGACCGTGCCCAGACGTAGTGAGACCGCATGACACCACTGACGGACCGTCACCCGATCGACGTCGGCCTCCACTTCGACCTGCGCAATCCAGCGCGGTGGGCGCAAAACCCGTCGAGGTTGTACGGATTCACCCTCGAGATGTGCGAAGAGGCCGAACGCCTCGGCGCATCATCCGCGTGGTTCTCCGAGCATCACCTGTTCGAGGACGGTTATCTCACCAGTACCCTTACCATGGCCGCTGCGGCCGCGGCACGCACGCGCCGGATCCGGCTCGGCACCGCGATCCTGATCGCCCCACTTCACCATCCAGCCGAAATCGCCGAGCAGAGCGTCGTGGTGGACATCCTCTCCGACGGACGGCTGGACCTCGGCCTTGGCACCGGCTACCGGGTCCCCGAATTCGAACTCTTCGACGCCTCACCCATAGCGCGGTACAAGCAGACAGACGACACGGTGCGTCGATTGCGTGAGCTGTGGGGCCCGGACGGAGTGCGGCCCCGCCCGGTGCAGGACCCCGTCCCAGTGTGGTTGGGCTACCAGGGGCCGCAGGGCGCGCGGCGGGCGGGTTTGTTGGGAGCACCCCTGCTTTCGGCACATGGTGGACAGTGGGAGCCGTATGCCGCGGGATTGGCGGAAGCCGGGCACCCCCCGTCGGCCGGCGTCATGGCAGGCGGAATCCAGGCCTGGGCATCCGACGATCCCGAACGGGACTGGCCCATGGTCAGCGAACACCTTGCGCACCAACTCGATTCATACCGGCGACACATGGTGGAGGGCACCGACGCACGGCCGCCCAAACCCGTCGACGTGGAGCGGCTGGTGAAGTCTGGGCGCGAGGGGCCGCTTGGCTCGTTCATGTACGGGACACCGGAGGTGGTGGCCGACCAGATCCGTGACTACACCGCAGGGGCCCCGGTGCAGACCGTGTTCCTATGGGCCTCGATCGGGGGCATGGCCGAAGCGGACGTGGCTCGCAACGTGCAGACCATCTGCACGCGCCTGGCGCCCTTGCTCGCCGACACCGAGTGAATACAGTCAGATCATTAGGGTCGGTGTCGACTGCTTGGGAGCGACGATCACTGCGGCGTTGCTCCGTTCCGGCCACGCGCCGCTCTCGATGCGCAGGCTTGCCAGTGAGTTCGGGGTGTCGGCAACCCCACTGTTTCGGTATCACTACGAGAAATGACGAGTTGGTCATGAGCGAAACAACCGCCGCGGCGAGGGACGGTGTCGGCTCGGCCTCGGCGTTGGCGGCAATTGCGCAAGGAGGCGCCGAATTACGCAGAGCCAGCGAGATATTGACGCCGCACCGGAGCCAGTCTCCGGCAAGGGATCGTCGCCGCCTACACCGTCAATCGCCAGCCATGGATCCCCGGGCTCGACCCTCCGTAGATCGTGGCGATGGTGCGGCGCGCCGATGAGCCAGATGTCAGGCTCATCACGAATGTCGTCGATGTGTCGATTGACGACATCCGCGTCGGCCTGCCGGTCGAGGTGTTCTTCGAAGACTGACAGCGATGTCCGGCGAAGCGCCGAAATGATCTGCGCCGAAACGGTATTCCGGCAGGTGCTCGCTCGAACTATTTCTGTGACGTTGCAGTCTCGACGGCCTCTGCTTGTTACAGGGCCGATGACTGTCCCAGGGCAAAGCGGACGAGCGTCGTCTTTGCGGCGGCGGCGAGCAACTCTTGTCGGTTCGGGTGGCGATCTCCCGGCAATCCGAGCATCAGCCCTTTCGCGGCTTTTGGCCCGTTGCGTTGGGCGAACTCACCAAGGATGTCGGCTTTCTGGTCGTCTTGCCTTATGACGGTTGGTTTGGCATGCAACCAGCGGCGCTTAATGAGCACTTGGATGTCGTTGGCGTGGTTGATCGTCTTGGGCCAGTCAGCCGAACTCAACATGAGCACATCTCCGTCGTCCCAGGGGAAATAGCCAACGGCGAAGACATATTTGCGGCCGGTCTTGCCACCGACGTAGCTCAACAGCATCAGACGTCTGCTCAGTAGGGCGTGCAGCGGCGACTTCAACAGCGGCCGCATAACCGTGTTGGCTCGTGCGAAGAACTTTACGAGGCGTTGCGGGTCGTCAGGCATCAGTGTGGTACCCGATCTCTCGTGTAGTCAGGCCGCGGCGTTGAGTTGCTGAAGCGTCTCGTCATCCAGTTCGATGTCGGCGACAGCGGAGTTCTCCTCGAGGTGTGCCACCGACGAGGTGCCAGGAATCAGCAAGACGTTCGGCGCGACGGACAGCGTCCATGCGAGCACAATCTGCGCCGGCGTGCGTCCGAGCTTCGACGCTTCGCGCTGTATGGCTGGGTGGCCGAGGACCGGATTGTCCGCAGTGAAGCCTGAGCCGAGCGGGAAGAACGGCACGAAAGCGATGCCGTGTTCCATGCAGGCGTCGAGCACCGGCTGCGATGTGCGGTCGACCAAGTTGTAGGCGTTCTGCACGCAGGCGATCTCGGTGCGGTCGAGCGCGATCTGCAGATGGTCGAGGCTGATGCTGCTCAGCCCGATTCCGGCGATCAGTCCTTCGTCGCGCGCTTTGATCATCGCGGACAGCTGCCGGTCGAAACGGTCACGGTCGACCGGGCCGACTGAAGTCGGATCATCGGTGTCGATGCTGCGCAGATTGACCGCGGCGAGGCGGTCGATATCCAGCGTGCGCAGGTTCTCTTCGATGCCGGCCCGCAACTCGTCGGGCTCCTGCGCGGGCAGCCACCCTCCAGCGTCGTCACGGCGCGCCCCCACCTTGCTGACCAGAGCGAGATCGGCGGCGTAGGGATGAAGCGCCTCGCGGATGAGTTCGTTGGAGACGTTCGGACCGTAATACTGAGAGGTGTCGATGTGGTTGACACCCAACTCAATTGCACGGCGCAACACCGCGATCGCCTGGTCGTGATCGCGCGGCGGCCCGAACACTCCCGGCCCGGGGAGCTGCATGGCGCCGAAGCCGACGCGGCCGACGTGGAATGAGCCGAGCGGGAACGTTTGCATTTGAATGCCGCCTTCACAGAGTCCGGGTCGGAGTGAACACCGTTAGGTGAACGCCGTCCGGTTCGTCAGGATCAAGGGGCCGAAACACGGCGGTGACGGCCATGTCCAGCGCCAGCTCGTCAGCTGTGGCTCCTTCGATCGTCGTCACGAGTCGTGGGCCTTCGGCCAGCTCAACCAACGCCGCGATGTAGGGCAGGCGGTCCCGGAAGGGCGGCAAGTCGTTGGCATGGATGACCGAGTACGTGTGCAGCGTCCCCTGGCCGCTGGCTTCGACGGGCTGGACTTGGTCACTCCAGCAGAACGGACACATCGGCCTGGGGTAATGATGGTTTCTGCCGCAGGCTCCGCAGGCGGCGATCAGCAGTCGTCCCTCGCGCGCGGCCTCCCAGTACGGGGCGCTGGTCGCGTCGATGGTCGGACGGTCAGCGCCAGGCATGTGCACCGCCCCGTTCCGTCGGGCCCTCATCGGACGCGGATTGCCTCATCTTCAGTCCTGCCATGGTGTCCCTTCCTTCTGCCGGGCTCGTTACCGCCCGGTCTGCCGACGCGACTGGCCTCGTTCTCCGAACTGACGTACCAGCGCGCGGTGCTCGTCTGACAGCACCAGGGTCGAATTGGCAAGCCGCTCAAAGTCGCGGGCCGTGCCGCGGTCCATCGATGCCGTCGCATCGATTGCCAGTTTGGCGATGCCGACCGCCTCGTGCGGCAGCCGAGCGAGGTGCTGGACGAATTTGTCGACCTCCTCGTCGAATGAATCTTGGGAGTGAACCGCGTGTACAAGGCCGATCTGCAGCGCCGACGCCGCGTCGACAGTGTGGCCTGCCATGACGAGCCACTTGGCCCAGTGAGGTCCGATGAGCCGGGTCACACGGCTGATGCCGCCTGAGCCCGGTATGACAGCCAAGTTGGGCACTTCGGGTAGGGCGAATGTGGCTGTATCAGAGGCGATTCTGAAGTCGCAGGAGGCGCCGAGTTCGACGCCGACGCCGAAACAGGGCCCGTGTGCCGCGAGAACGATTGGCTTTTCGATTGATTCGAGCTCGTCGAACAACAGATGCAGTCGGCGGTAGGACCGTCGCATCGCACTGCCTGACCCGTCCGCCTCACCAACGCTGGCGGCGAGGCTGCCGATGTCCATCCCGGCCGTGAAGTACCGGCCGGTGCCGCGGATCACCATGATCGACAAGTCGCGCCGATCGCCGAGGTCGGCCGCTGCCCGGCGCAGCTCGTCAATCATGTTGTCGGTAAGTGCATTCAGCTTTGAATCTCGGTTGAACACGACGGTCAGGACGTTGTCCTGTTCAACTCGCTTGATGTCGTCGCTCATGAGAGCTTGCCCGCCGCGTTCCGCCGCCCGCCGCGGGCGCCTGATCGATCAGTGACGACATCGCCGAACCGGCGCCGCAGATCATCCTTGTTGACCTTCATCATCGGGGTGAGTGGAAGTTCATCGACCAGGACGAGTTCGTCGGGGCACTTGTAGTCGGCCAGGTGCTGGCGGACGAAACCGCGCAGATCACTCAGAGTTGGGGGCGCCGCCGGATCGGTCGGAACGACGAAGGCAGCGCCGATTTCGCCGATCACCGTGGCCGGCATGCCGACGACGCTGATCTGGGCCACCGCGGGATGTGTGGCCAGCACGTTCTCGACCTCTAGCGGGTAGACGTTGTAGCCGCCCCGGATGTACATGTCTCGTGAGCGGCCGGCCAGCACGAGGTTCTCGTGTTCGTCGAGCCGACCCACATCGCCTGTACGCAACCATCCCCCATCGAATGCCGACGCGGTCGCGTCCGGATCGTTCCAGTAGCCGCGCATCACGCAAGTTCCGCGGACCTGCACCTCACCAGTACCTCCTGCGGCAACCGGCCGGCCGTCGGCGTCGACGATGCGGACCGACATGCCGCGCTGCGGGCGACCCACGGTGCCGCCTTGCAAATCGATGGGATCATCTGGCTCGGTCCCGGTGATACTGGGCGATTCGGTCATCGCATAACGAACCACCAACGGGCATCCGAGCTTGCGCCGGACGGCGTTGATGAGCGCGGGCGACGCCGCTGCCGTCGCCGCTACACCGATGCGCAGATGCGGCACCTGCGAAGGTGTCAGGCTCGAGCGCTCGAGCAGCTTTTCCCACTGGGTCGGAACGGCACCCGCGACGGTGATCTGCTCCTCGACCAACACCCGCGCCATCGACTCTGCGGTCCACGGCTGCGGTGCGAGTACCAATGTGGTGCCCGTGGCCAATTGCTCCCAGACCTTGGCCATGTAGCCGGCATGGGCGAACGGCGTTGCTACCAGCCGTCGTTGCTCGTGTCCGCCCACCGCGCCGGCGGAGGCGACCGCCGCTGCAAGCCCGGCATGGTCGAACCATGCGCCCTTCGGACGGCCCGTCGTCCCGCTCGTCCAAATGATGACGGCCGGAGCATCTGCGGTTCCCGACCAGTGCGCGGGCGGCTGCGCGCCAGCGCAGGCGTCCGTCAGCTCATTGGGGTAGACCACAGGAAAATCCACGGGCGCTGGCAGGCCAGTTGATGGGTCATAGATCACCAACGCCGGCGCGCATTGCGCAAGGATGCGGTCGACCTCGAGACGGCCGAGGCGGGTATTCAGGCCAGTAACCACGGCGCCCAGCCGCAACGTCGCGACGTAGGCCACCGCGTAGTCGATCCCCGAACCAAGCATCAGCGCGACGACGTCGCCGGGACCGATGCCGTGCGACGACAATTCGGCGGCAAGCTCGTGGGACCTCGAAGCCCATTGCGCGAAAGTCATTCGCGCAACTCCGTCGACATATGCCTCCCGATCCCGGAAGGCCAGCGCTGCTCGATCCATCACACCGCCCAACGTGGGGCACTCGGTCATTGCAGGGTCTGACGCAGGGCCCTTCACTCCGGCGCACCTTCCCTCGGCGGTATGCCCGACTTGCGGCGATAGATCCGCATAGTCAGAAATTCCATCTATCCGTCGTAAATATTCGCCGAATGTTGACCTGACAGCTAGTTTACTGTACCCATCAATAGTACACGTCGTGTCAGAAATTGGCAGACATCGACGGTACGCTGCGCTCAATCTCGGCGCGGACGTGTCAACGCGAGAGGGACCCACCGTGATACGACACAGCCCCTTCAGCACCGCCGTGATTGGTGGCCAGCGGTGAGCGAGGAAGGCGGCGGCGTCATCGTCGTCGATGACGGGGCAATCAAACGGATCGTGCTGAGCCGGCCGGACGCGGCGAACGCTCTGCGCCCGCAGGATCGCGACGCCGTCATCGAGGCGTTAGCGGCAGCAGACAATGACCCCGAGGTTCGTGTCGTGGTGATCTCGGCTTCCGGCAGACACTTTTGCGCCGGTGCGGACGTCAAAGCGCTCGCCCACAAAATCCAGACACAGATGCATGTCGGCGATGCCATGCGCACGATCATGACGGGGGCCCAGCGGCTCATCAGCAGCGTGCTGGACTGCGGCAAACCGGTGATCGCCGTGGTGCAGGGCGCTGCCGCCGGCGTCGGCGCCCACCTAGCGTTCGCGGCCGACCTCGTGGTGGCCAGCGAGAACGCGAGCTTCGCCGAATCGTTCGTCAAACGGGGAATCGTGGTCGACGGCGGAGGCGCCTACCTGCTCAGCCGCCGAATCGGATTGCAGAGGGCCAAGCACATGGCGTTCTTCGGCGATGCGATTTCTGCCGAGCAGGCGCTTGGCCTTGGTCTGGTCAACGAGGTTGTCGCCCTGGAGGACTTGGCTGCATGCGCGGAGAACCTCGCTGAGCGGCTGGCCGCTTCGCCGACCAGCGCCATTGCCCTGACCAAGCGATTGTTCAACTCCGCACTGGACACCGATCGCACGGCAGCCTTTCTCGCGGAGGCGATGGCGCAGGAACTTCAGTCGCACGCCCACGATTCCGGCGAGGGCGTACGCGCGTTCGTCGAACGCCGCCCAACCAATTTTCTCGGCCGATGACACAAGGAGATTCAGTGAGTACCCCTATTCAACCGGCACCGACGGGCGGTGCCGAATGAGCGCCCTGCTGACCGGCAAGGTCGCACTCGTGACCGGCGCTGGACATGGCATCGGCCGTGGTCACGCGCTGGAACTCGCACGACAAGGCGCCACGGTGGTGGTCAACGACCTGGGGTCGTCGGTGGCCGGTGAAGGCCAAGGCCGAGACGCCGACGACGTCGTCGACATCATTCGCGCTGCCGGTGGGTCGGCGCTAGCCGACTACGGGGACGTCGGCGACGAACAGCACGCCGAGGCGATGGTGCAGCGTGCCCACGACGAGTTCGGCAAGCTCGACGTCGTCGTCAACAACGCAGGCATCGTGCGTGACCGAGCGATCTGGAACATGTCTGCCGCAGATTTCGACCTGGTGATGCGGGTGCACGTCCGCGGCAGTTGGCTCACCAGCCGCGCCGCGGCCGTACGCTGGCGTGCCGCGGCCAAGGCCGGCGACGGCAAGGTCTTTGGCCGCATCATCAACACCACCTCAGGTGCGGGTCTGCTTGGAAACTTCGGCCAGACGAACTACAGCGCCGCAAAGGCGGCGATCGTCGGCCTGACCCAGACATTGAGCCTGGAGTTGGCGGGGATCGGCGTGACCGCCAATGTGATCAGCCCCGGTGGCCACACGCGGTTGTCTGCTGGCGTCAGTGCGGTGGCGGACACACCTGAACCGGATCACCGTGACCCCGATTCGTTCGATCCGATGGACCCCTCGTTGTGCAGCCCCGTCGTGGCCTGGTTGGCCAGCTCAGAGGCCGGATACGTGAGCGGGCAAGTCGTCCGTGCAATCGGTGAAACGATCGATCTCATGTCGGGCTGGTCGAAGGCCGTGACCATCTCCAATGGGGCGACTCGCTGGGATGCCAACACCCTGGGCCAACGACTCGCCACCGAGGTGTTCAAGGTCCGCGCGCCCGGGTTGAGGCTGGGCTCATGACGCAGGCCACAGTGCGCACCCCCGTGCTGATCGTCGGGGGTGGACCGGTCGGTTTTGCGCTGGCACTCGACCTTGCCCACCGTGGTACAGCAAGCACGCTGGTGGAACGCGACGCCGGGACGGCTCTGCGTCTGCTGGCCAAGGCGGGCACGCTTTATGAGCGCAGCATGGAGTACTGCCGCCGGCTCGGCATCGCAGAGAAAGTCGCTGCGGTCGGGTTTCCCGAAGACTATCCACGCGACACGGTGTACTGCACTGCGCTGCACGGGTTTCCGATCGGGCGCGATCCGCTGCCTTCCACCGCCGAGCGGCCTCTGGCGCCTGAGACGCCCGAGATGTTGCGCCGGTGTCCGCAGTACGTCTTCGACCCGCTCCTGGCCGACGCGGTGCTGGAGCGCGGGCTCACCGATGTGCGCTACAACCACCGCCTCAGCGGTCTGACCGAGCACGAGGACGGCGTCATGGCGACCCTCGAGACAGGCGACGGCGACGAGGTAACCGTGCACGCCGACTACGTTGTCGGCTGCGACGGCGCGGGTAGCACGGTGCGACAGGCCCTCGCTATCCCGTTCGACGGACAACAACTCGACTATTCGGTCAGCCTGATGATTTATTGCGCCGACTTTGAGCGCTATCAGCCGTACGGCCGATGCGAACGGTGGATGTTCATGGCTCCAGAGGGCACCTGGGGGAACATCACCACCGTTGATGGCCGCGGCCTGTACCGGTTCACCATCATCGGATCCCCCGACCGCATCGCCCCCGACAAGCTTGATGTCGGTGCCCTACTTCGACGCGCCATCGGCGACGACACGATCGACATACCATGGCATGTCGTCAATGTGATGCCATGGCGGCGCAGCCAGTGCGCAGCAAGCGTGTTCCACAGCGGGCGTGTCGTTTTGGCGGGCGACGCCGCACATACGACGTCACCTACCGGCGGGCACGGCCTCAATACCAGTTTGGGCGACTGCAGCGATCTGGGATGGATGCTGCCCGCGCTGTTGCAGGGGTGGGGCGGGGAGGGCCTGCTGGCCGCGTACACCGCCGAACGTCGCCCCGTGGCCATCCGTAACAGCTCCCTGTCCACCCGGAACTACAAGGTGTGGGTGGAAAACGAAGGGCGCGAACACATCCTCGAGGACACCGACGTGGGCCGACAACAGCGCGAGGCGTTGGGCGCGCGTATGAGCGCCCTACTCAAACAGGAATGGCAGTCCTTCGGAGTCACCATGGGCTACAGCTACTCGGATTCGCCCATCATCGTCTCCGACGGCACGCCGGCCCCTCCCGACGAGCCAGGCATCTATGTCCAAACGGCCCGTCCCGGTCACCGCGCGCCGCACGCTTGGTTGGCGCCGGGCCTATCGGTAATCGATCTATTCGGTGAAGGATTCACGCTGCTGGTGTTCGGAACGGAGCCCACCGATGTCAGCACCCTGGCCAAGGCGGCGGACAGTGTCGGTATGCCTCTGAAGGTTGAGGCGATCGATGATCCACGAATCGTCGAACTCTACGAGCGCCGCCTGGTACTGGTGCGTCCCGATGGGATGGTCGCGTGGCGTGGCGACCAATTACCCGAAGACATCGATGGCTTAGTGGATAGGGTGCGCGGCGCCGGTCGGCAGTCGTGATCCAGCGGCTGCCGGTCACCATCCCCGAGGTGGTGGCGCAGCGCGCCGAGCGCACCCCCGATGCGCTGTTCATGGCCGATTCCAGCGGCGCCACAATGACATTCGGTGAACTTGCCGAGGCGGTCGAGCGCACAGCAGCGGGCATGGCGCATTGGGGTGTGAACCCCGGCGACGTGGTCTCCTGGCAGCTGCCCAACGGCTGCTCGACGGTGGTGCTGATGCTGGCGCTGCGCCGGTTATCCGCGGTTCAGAATCCGCTGATCACCACGCTTGGTCGTCGCGAGGTCACCTTCATATGCGAGCAGGCCCGCACCAACCACCTGGTGGTTCGGAGCCGATCCGATATGACGGACGACACGGCGGCTGCGCAGTCCATAGGAGGTCGGGCGAGCGGCCTTCGGGTTCATGCCCTCGACGGTGAGCTGCCCTCAGGTGTCGCCGACCAACCCCGAAGTCAAATCTCGATGGACGCCGAGTGTCGTTGGCTCTTCTACACCTCCGGCACCACGTCAACGCCGAAAGGTGTTCGGCACTGCGACCAAAGCTTGATCGCTGCAGCCGCCCACCTGTGCGACACCATTGGTCTGGGGCCCAATGACCAACTGGCGGCGCCGGTTCCGCTGGCCCACGTCGGAGGCATACTTCATGTGCTGTCGGTCCTGATGGCCGGCGCCAGCATATTGACCTGTGCAGCCTTCGACGACGCGGCAATCGACTTCTTCGCTGCTCAACGCGTGACGCTCCTCGGTTCAGGAGTGCCGTTCTTCCACGCTTATCTGAAGCGACAACGTGCCCATCTTCAGGGTCCGCTGTTTCCGCACCTGCGCGCCGCGTTGTCGGGCGGCGCGCCCTGCCCGCCATCACTGCGGCACACGGTCAAACGTGAGTTGGGCGGTGCGGGGGTGGTGTCGGGCTGGGGGCTGACGGAGTGCCCGTTCTTGACCATCGGGCGGGCCGAAGACGACGGAGCAGCAGAGGGCAGGCCCGCGGCGGGGTCCACCGTGGAGGCAGTGCGGCCGGACGGAACGCCTGCATCGCCTGGCCAGGAAGGTGAGCTGAGGGTCAAGAGCCCGCAGATGATGTTGGGCTATACCGATCCGGCGTTGGGCGGCGACGCGTTCGACGACCGCGGCCGCTTCCGCACCGGTGACCTCGGAGTGGTCGAGCCGAGCGGGGTAGTCCGAATCACCGGGCGCCTCAAGGACATCATCATCCGCAAGATGGAGAACGTCTCCGCCCAGGAGGTCGAAGAGCTGTTGTCCACCCATCCCGCGGTCGCCGACGTCGCAGTGGTGGGCATTCCTGACCAAAGCTGCGGTGAGCGGGTGTGCGCGGTGATCGTCGCGGCCGATCACCGAAACCCACCGAACCTCGCAGACCTCGGCGCGCATCTGCGTGGCCTCGGCCTGTCGACGCGCAAGCTTCCCGAGCAGCTCGAAGTGCTCAACGCGTTACCCCGCAACAGCATGGGCAAGGTGATCAAGAGTGATTTACGCGCCCGATTCACGCCCGATGTTGCTCAGCGGTAGAGGATTTGCATCCCGTAGAGCACAGAGGGCTTCTCGGCCCCGACGACCCGGATGTCCCACTCGTTGGTCACCAACGTGCCTCCGCTCTTGGCGACGACGTTCGCGAGGCGCGCGCGGCCGTGCAGGCGCGACCCGGCAGGTACGGGGGACAGAAAGCGCAGCTTGTCGGCGCCGTAGTTGACCCCGGCGGTGTGACCGATGACTTTGACCGGCGGCCGCGTCGCGACTTTCGGCAGTAGTGAGAGGGTCAGGAAGCCGTGGGCGATTGGGCCACCGAACGGGCTCTCCCGTATAGCCCGCTTGACATCGACGTGGATCCACTGGTGATCGCCGGTGAGCTCGGCGAAAGCGTCGATGTCCTCCTGCGTCACCTCGACTTCGGCACCGAAGTCGCCGTATTCATCGGAAACTGCCGCCGTCAACGACTCGATGTCGTCGAACCGAATCTCCTGCACTTCTCACTCCTTGCGAACGTAGTCGTCAACCGGACTCGGCAGACTGCGGGCTTGGTGAGCTAGGAGGGACCCTCGGGTGGGAGTCCGAGTATCGCGCTCCCGTTGATGCTCAAGCCGCCATCTACTGTGACGAGAGATCCTGTGGCGTAACCGTTTTCGTCCGAGGCCAGCCACAGCGCGCTGTAGGCGATGTCATGTGGAACGCCGAGCCGCGCTGTGAGGTTTCCTCCGACGGCAGCGACGCCCGTGTCCGCGGAGTGGGAGATGACGCGCCCGACGCTGATGGTGTTGACCTTGATGTTGTAGGGCGACCCTTCGACGGCGAGCACGCGGGTGATGGCGTTCATGCCTCCCTTGGCCGCGGCGTAGGCGGCGAAGCCACCGATACCGACGACCGCGTGCCCCGACGAGATGTTTATGACGTTGCCTCCCCCCGCCTCCTTGAGGTGGGGCACTCCGTACTTCCACGGCCAAAAAACGTTGCCGGTCAAGGTGCCACGCAGGATGTGGTCCCACTCTGCGTTGGTGTATTGCGTGAGGGGCTTTACGGTCGTGCTGATGGCGTCGGTGGGCGCCGCGTTGTTGACCAGAGTGTCGAGCTTGCCGAAGCGCTCGACGACCCCGTCTATGACGCTGCGCACGCTGTCTTCGTCGGTGACGTCGAGGCGGAAGAATTCGGCCTCGCCGCCCGCCTCACGGATGCCCTTGACCACCTTTTCGCCCTTGGCGACCGTACGCCCGGTTACGGCGACTTTGGCCCCCTCGCGGGCGAACAGCTCAGCGATTGTGCGCCCGATTCCCCTCGTCGACCCGGACACGTAGGCAACTTTGCCTTGCATTCTCATGTCATTCCCTTTCGTAGGCGTGCGCGGACAGCGTCAGTCGCCGGCCCCGAGAATCAGCGTTGCGCTGGAACAAAACCATCCGCCGGTACCGGACACACACGCCAGTTCGGCGTCGGTGACCTGCCGGGTCCCGCACTCACCGCGCAGCTGCCGGACGGCCTCCACGATCAGGAACAGTCCGCGTTGTCCCGGGTGACAGGCCGACAGCCCGCCGCCGTCGGTGTTGGTCGGCAATGCTCCGCCGATGTCCAGGCGGCCGCCGCTGACGAACGCACCGCCCTCGCCCTTGGCGCAGAAACCCAAATCCTCCATCGCGACCACGATCATGTAGGTAAAGGCGTCATAGATCTGGCACACGTCGATGTCGGCGGGCGTGACTCCGGCTCGTTGAAAGGCCAACGGCCCCGACACCGCCGACGGTCCGATGGTCAGGTCCGGCCACTGACTCGTCGACATGTGCGACAGTGCCTCGCCGCTGCCCAGCACCCAGACCGGCCGGCCGGGGATGTCCGGGATGCGATCCTCGGCGACGAGCACCACCGCCGCTGCGCCGTCGGAGCGGATGCAGCAATGCAGTTTGGTGAAGGGATCGGCGATCATTCGGCCGGAAACCACGTCGCTGACGCTGATCGGGTCGCGATAGGCGGCCTGCGGATTGTCTTTTGCGTTTGCGCGGGCAGACACCGCCACTTCGGCCAATTGTTCGATCGTCGTGCCGTATTCGTGCATATGACGACGCGCCGCCATCGCGTATTTGCCGATCAGCGTGTGCCCGTATGGCACCTCCCATTGCAGCGCTCCGCGCGACCCCCAGTCGAGATTGGCCGTCCGCAGGCCTTGGCGCAGATCCGATTTCGCGGTGGAGCCGTAGGTCACCAAGACCACGTCGGCGTGTCCGGCGGCGATGGCATCTGCGGCGTGTGCCACCATCGCCTCCCACGAGGCACCGCCGAACGACGTCGAGTCGATCCACCGCGGGCGCAGGCCGAGGTACTCGGCCACCTCCACCGGGGGCATCATCCCGAGGCCTGTTGAGGCCAGACCGTCAACCTGGTGTGGCGAAAGCCCCGCTTCGTTGAGCGCACGCTGTGCCGCGCTCGCGATGAGGTCGTACGGGCTGGTCGGCCCTTGAGCGATGTCGGCCAGGCCAACCCCGACGATCGCTGTCCGCCGCGTCAACTCGCCGCTCCCAGTCCCAGCAACTCATCGAGATGCGTTGCGCGCGACCCGAAGAGCTGATCCAAGACATGGGCCCGCTTGAGGTACAGGTGCACATCGTGCTCGAAGGTGAAGCCCATGCCGCCGTGGACTTGAAGGGCCTCCGAGGCGTTGGACAACGCCGCCTTGGCGGCCACAATTCTGGCCGCCAGCGCGTGTAATTCCGCGTCGCCGTTGCCCTCCTGCAGCGACAACGCCGCGTACACCATCTGCTGCAGTGCGGCCTCTGCGGCAACCGCCATATCGGCACAGCGATGCTTGACAGCCTGGTTCACACCGATAGGGCGCCCGAATTGGATGCGGTTCTTGGCATGTTCGACTGACATATCGCGGCACGCTTCAGCGACGCCGACCTGCATGGCGGCGGCCAGCACAAGGCCTCGCAGCCACATCGGATCCCGCTCGGCCGGCACAAAGCAGCACAACTCGGCCCCGTTGACGTCACCGACCGCCAACCGTGATCCGGGATCCAAGCAGTTCACGGGTATGCAATCGAAGCTATCGGAGGGTGCCGTTGACAGCAGACCGGCACCGGCCGGGTCGGCGACGACGGCATAGTCGGCGCCGGCCGCATCTACCAAGTGCACCCGCCCAGATATCCGATCGGGTGACAGGCGCGCCCCGCTCACGATGGCAAGACCACAAAGAACCTCGCCGGAAACGAACTGCGCGGCCAGTTCTGAGTCACCACAGAGCGTTGCGACGCGAGCCGCCAACACGGTCGGCAAGAACGGGCCCGGCATCAGCGCACGCCCAAGTTCACGAAACACCAACGCCTCATCAGCCAGGCGCATATCCAGACCGCCCACGGACGCCGGCACAGATACACCGAGCAATCCGAGTTCAGCTGCTGCCAACCAGTTTTCGGCAGGCAAGGCAGTCGGCTCATAGCGACACCGCCGGATCAGCCGTGTCGTGTCGACCTGTGCGCAGAAAGCCGCTGCGGCGCCGGTCAGTTCGAGTTGATCCGGCGAAGGCAAAAGGTCCACTCAGAAATCCCCGCCTTGTTTGACGACGTCGCCCCACGGTGTCACTGGCTCGACTCCGACGTGTTGGATCCGTAGCGCTCGTCGCGCACCCTGAGTTGATGATCGTCGATCGAGAGCGAATGCGATCCGCCCCGCAGCACAAGAACTTCAAACTCGACGGATCCTTCTGGACGCAGCCACTGGCCGGGTCGCACGCCGGTAGCGCTATCGGTGGGCTCGCTTGGCGATGAGTCGGCAACGGCATACATCGGCTCGCCACCGCAGCACACGATCGACGGCACTGCCGGTGCACGCACCACCAGCACCTCGGTCGTGTCGACACGGCTCTTCAGCCGCACACCGGCGCGCAGGGTGCTCGCGCGCTCAGAACTCGAGACAGCCATAAGCGGACGGTAGCCGTCGCAACGTTTCACCATGATGTCGAACAGGATTGGACTCATCTCGATCGCGGAAACTGTCGCCAGCATGTCGGTTCGGCCGCACAGGCCGAATCCATTGTCGCCAGTGGCCCTTTCATGCCATGATCGGCCGACATCCGACTGCCGAGGGCCGACGTGAGCTAACCGTCCAAGCCGACATCGGCGAGTCCAATCCCGGGAGGCAACGTGTATTCGCACATCACCCTGGGCTTCAACGACGGAGTCGCTCACATCCGGCTCAACCGACCCGAGCGGATGAACGCCCTAGGGCTGGGCCGCGGATCCAGCCGTGACGAGATCGCCGACGCCATGCACACCGCCGACAAGGACTCCACCAGTGGCTGCATTCTGCTCAGCGCCGTCGGGCCCAACTTCTGTGCCGGCGGCGACCTGTCCGGCGCGCCCGAATCGGTAACCCCTTACGACGACTTCAGCTTCGTCCGCCAGCTCGACGATTTCTACACCTCGGTACGCCAGGTCAGAAAACCGATCGTCGCCGCCGTCAACGGGTTGTGTCTAGGCGCCGGCATGGGGTTGATCGCGCAATGCGATCTCGTCGTCGCCGCCGACGATGCCCGTTTTGGGCTCATCGAAGGGCGGATCGGTCAGCCAGGAGCCACCGAACTGGTGCCGATCATCGGTGGCGCCTGGGCGAAGTTCCTCATCCTCACCGGCGAACTCATCGATGCCAGGCGGGCTGAACGTATCGGCCTCGTCTTAACAGTTGTGGCAAACGACGAATTGCAGGAGCGCACAACAGAACTGGCGCACCGGATCGCTGCGGTACCCCGTGAGGCGGCCATCATGAACAAGGCCGCGGTGGACGCCGTCGACGACGCGATGGGGCGCCAGGCCGGCCGCCTGGCCGGCCGCGCATACGACGTCACCACCAAGGCACACGCGAAATGGGCGACAGCGCCCGACGGTCGTCGATTTGCCGACATCATCCGGCAGGAGGGCATGGCCGGCCTGAAACGGGCCCGCAACGCACAGTTCAGTGACACGTGGCTCTCCCGGCAGCTGAACACTTTCGACGATCCCCGACAAACGTCTATCACCGCAACCACTGCGCTACCGAATGGAACCGACATGAATGAAACGTTCACTGCACTGGTCATCGATGACGTCGACGGCAAACCCGTCGCAGGCTTTCGGGGACTGACGCAGGCCGATCTACCCGATTACGACACTCTGGTGCAGGTCGAGTTCTCATCGCTGAACTACAAGGACGGCCTGGCCGTGTCCGGGCGTCAAAAGATCGCGCGCCGGCCACCGCTGATCGGCGGCGCCGACCTGGCCGGCACCGTCGTCGAGAGCCGAAACCCGCGCTGGGCGCCCGGCACGCGGGTGGTCGTCAACGGCTGGGGGATGTCGGAGACCGAAGCCGGTGGCTACACCCGTTATCAGCGGGTCCGCAGCGAATGGCTGGTACGGATACCCGATACTTTCAGCACGGAACAGGCGATGGCGATCGGCACGGCCGGCTATACGTCCGCGCTCTGCGTGGATGCCCTCGCCGGCAGGGGCTCCGTGGGTGATGGGCCCGTGTTGGTCACCGGCGCGGCCGGTGGCGTCGGCTCGGTGGCCGTGGCACTGTTGGCGGCTGCAGGCGTGACCGTCGCAGCCTCCACAGGTCGCGCCTCGACGCACGACTACCTCGCCGGGTTGGGCGCATCCGAGATCATCAGCCGCGACGAGTTGCTCTCCCCCGGGCGGCCGCTGCAGAAAGAGCGGTGGGCTTCCGCGATCGACACCGTGGGCGGCCAAACGCTGGTCAACGTCCTATCGCAGATCCACTACGGCGGAGCAGTGGCGGCGTGCGGCCTGGCCGGCGGAAACGACATGCCCGGAGCCACCGTGCTGCCCTACATTCTGCGTGGCGTGTCCCTGGTCGGTGTCGATTCAGTGATGGCCCCCGTAGCTCTGCGCGAGGCAGCATGGGATCGCTTGGCCAAGGACCTACGTCCTGACGTTCTGGCCACCATCACCACCGTCGAGCCGATGTCCAAGCTGCCTGAACTTGCCAACGAGATTCTGGCCGGGCAGATCCGCGGCAGGGTGGTCATCGACGTCACACGCTGATGCTCACTTCCTGCACGGCGTCAGGTCGCGGCGCACCAGTCGGCGCCGGCGCGGCTGACCATACCGGGCAGCTCGCGCCCCAGTTGGCCGGCGAGCCAATGTGCCGCCCCCACAACGCGGTTGATGTCGACCCCCGTCTGCCTTCCCATGCCGTCGAGCATGTACACCAGGTCTTCAGTGGGGATGTTTCCGGTCGCGGCCGGCGCGAATGGGCAGCCGCCGGCACCGCCAACAGAAGCGTCAAGCACGCTAGCGCCTACCTGCAGTGCCGCAAAAGCGTTGGCAATACCGGTGTTTCGGGTGTTGTGGAAGTGGAAGCCGATGGGCACGGGAGGGCCGCTGATCTGATCGGACACCACCTCGAACAGATTCTGCACCTGGGTCGGCACGCCGACGCCGATCGTGTCGGCCAACGTGATCTCCGCCGCACCGCCTGCCGCGAAATGGGCGGCAAGGGCAGCGATAGCCGACGGGTCCACCGGTCCTTCAAACGGGCAGCCGAAGGCGGCGCCGATCGTCACCGTGACCGGCACCGACGACTGTGCGGCCAGGGCAATGACCTCATCCAGTTCGGCCGTGGTCTCTGCCACGGCCTTGCCCTGGTTTCGCATGTTGAAGGTCTCGGTAGCCACCACCACACAGTTGAGGCGGTCAACGCCGCAGGCCAACGCACGCTGGGCGCCCTTGAGGTTGAGCACCAGCCCGGTGTATTCAACGCCTGGGCGACGGACGATGTGGTCGAAAACCCGCTCGGCGTCGGCCATTTGCGGCACCCGGTGGGCGCTGACGAAGCTTCCCACCTCGATTCGTTCAAAGCCGCATTCCGACAATCGGTCGACAAACTCGACGCGAGCCGACACCGACAACACGCGGTCTTCGTTCTGCAGTCCATCCCGAGGCCCCACCTCGCAGACCAGTACCGGCGCCACTAGATCGCCCCCTGCTCCCGCAGCGTCGCGAGTTCTTGATCGGCCAGTCCCAGTAGAGAAGTCAACACGGCAGCGTTGTGCTGACCGACCTGCCCGGGGCCCGTCCAGCGGTGCCGGCCGGGGGTGTCGCTGAATCTGGGCACGAATCCGGGCACGGCGAGCTCGCCGATCTGGTCATCCTGCACGCGCATAACCATGTGGCGGGCCCGGATGTGTTCGTCGGCGACGATGTCGGCGACGGTGTAGATAGGACTGGTCACCACCCCGTGTGCGGTGAGGACTTTGTCGATCTCCTGTGCCTCGAATCCCGCGGCCCACTGGGCGATGATGCCGTCGAGTTCTTCGGCGTTCGCGCCGCGCGCCAGATGGGTGGCGAACCGTTCATCGGCGGCCAGGCCGGGCTTTTCCATGGCCGCACACAGCCTGGCGAACAGCGTATCGGCGTTGGCGGCGATCACGACCCACCTGCCGTCCAGCGACTTGTATATGTTCGACGGCGCGACGTTGCGCAGCCCTGTTCCGGTCGGCTCTCGAACGATCCCGAGTTTGTCGTATTCGGTGATCGCACCTTCTAACATCGCGATGCATGACTCGAGGATCGAGGCATCGACGACCTGGCCGGTGCCTGCCTTCAGTCCGTCGCGGCGGTAGAGAGCCGCCAGCAACCCTTGCACGGCGAACATTCCGGCCAGCATGTCCCCCATTGAGATGCCTGCGCGTGGAGGTGGCTGATCGGGATAGCCGTTGATGTAGCGCAGGCCGCCCATTGCCTCTCCCGCACTGGCGAAACCGACGCGGTCGGCGTACGGACCCGTCTGGCCGTATCCCGATACTCGCACCACCACGAGCCGAGGGTTGAGCTCACGTAGCTTGTCCGGCCCGAGATTCCACTTTTCCAGCGTTCCTGGGCGGAAGTTCTCGATCAATGCGTCGCTTTGCTTCACGAGTTCACCTAGCAGCCGTTGTCCCTCTGGGTGAGCCAGGTTCAAGCTGACGGACTTTTTGTTGCGGGCGAGAGAAGGCCACCACAACCCGTGGCCACTTGCGTCGTGATGTCCCCACTCGCGCATCGGGTCGCCGCGCCCAGGCGGTTCGATTTTGATCACTTCGGCGCCCATGTCGGCCACCAGGTGACCAGCGAAGGGGCCGGCAAGGAGTTGTCCCAGCTCCAGCACTCGCAGGCCCTCGAGGACACCGCCGTTCGTACCGGCCGTCATTGTCTTCCTTCCTTTGCCAATGTGGTCTCTGTTCAGTGGATTCCACTGCGGGACAACGTGATCGCCGTGGTGACCGATGCGCGCTGGCTCACACCGCACACGAGCTTGCTGATCACGCGGTGCGCACAAGCAGACGCCTTGGCCCGCGCAGTGACAGATTCGGCGGGTAATCGTCCGCGCTGACGTCTCCCTCCAGCCGCAGGCGCGGCGCGTGCTGGGTCAGCGCCTCCAGGCACACCTTCATCTCGAGGCGTGCCAACGGAGCACCTTTGCAGTAATGCGGGCCTTTCCCGAAAGCCAGATGCTCGGTGGCATTGGGGCGCGCCAGGTCCAGTTCGTCGGGGTTCGCGAACTGGTTATTGTCCCGGTTGGCGGCTGCAAACAGCAACGCCACCTGGGCTCCGGCGGGAACGGCGACATCTCCAATTGTGGTGTCCACGACGGCTTGTCGCCGCCACGTGGTTACAGGCGGGTCGTACCGAAGCAGTTCTTCGACCGCGCGCGGGATCGCGGCAGGATCATCGACGAGTCGCTGCCACCAATCGGGTTGGCGCAACAAGGTCAGCACCCCGTTGGCGATGAAGTTCGTCGTGGTTTCGTGCCCGGCCAGCGCCATCGAATACACGATGCTGACCAGGTCGGTGAGGTCGGGAGTGTCGGGATCGTCCTGGTGCAGTCGGATCATGTCGCTGGTGAAATCGTCGCGCAGATCCTCGGCGCGATGAGTCACAAACTGTGCGCAGTAGTGCCAGAAGTCGACGACATCCCGGGCAGCCTGCACCTGTTCGTCGGCAGTGAGGCGACCGTACGTCAATTGTGCTCGGTTGCCCGCCCACGCTTTGATCTGTTCGAAATCCTCCTCCGGGAAGCCCAGCAGACCTAGCCCGGCGAATGCGGGCAGCGGAAACGCGACGGCTGCCACGAGGTCGGCCGTGGGTTTCGCGACCATCGCGTGAACGAGTTCTTCGCCCTTGGCGCGCACCGTCGGTTCGAGCAGTTTGAGGCGGCGCACCGACATGCATTTGCGAACCCCTGCGGCGATCATGGTGTGCCGCGGCGGATCTGCGTTGGTCAGCGCAGGCAGGCGACGGTAGCCGCCTTCGGCCAGCACGGCCTGCGCGGCCTCGGAGATGGGACACACGGGCGCAGATGCGTTGGCGGCTGAGAACCGCTCGCCGTCGCTGGTGGACAGCACCTCAACGATGTCGGCATGGCGGGTGACGAAGTACATCTGCATCTCGGGCGAATAGAAGACGCGGTGCTTGTCGCTGAGTTGCTGTAGCAAAGGGTACGGATTGTCCCGCGCGAAGCCGTCCGACAGCGGATCGAAATCGACTACGACCGGACAGTCCATGTGCGTACCCTTCAGCTGTGACGAGGCGCATTCCGTGATCGAGGGTGCCAGTCGGCGGCTGTCGGCTGCGTGTCGAAAAGCTCAGCGCGGCAAGCCGAGCACCCGGTCACCGATGATGTTGCGCTGAATTTCGGAGGTGCCGCCGCCGATCCCCTGGGCGAACGCCCACAAGTAACGCCCGGTCCAGTTTCCCGCCAGAGTGTTTGACGGGTACTGCAGCATTTCCGGTCCAAGAATGTCCAAGGCCAGACGAGTGACTTCTTTTACCAGATCGGCGTAATACAGCTTGAGCATTGACCCTTCAGGACCCGGTGTGTCCGCCTGTAGGTTGCGACAGATTCCCGCGTAGGTCATTGCCCGCAGCGATGCCACCTCGGCGCGCGCGGTGGCCAATCGCCTTACCACGGAGCGGTCTTCGATCACGGCGCGCGATCCGTCCTCACAGAATCCACCACTGGCCAGCGCGATGAGCTCTTCGACCATGACCGCCAGGGTCACCTGGTTGGCGGTGAAGGCCGTGCCCCGTTCGAACGACAACGTCGACATTGCCACCGCCCATCCCGAGTTGATTTCACCGACCACATTGCTCAATGGGATGCGGACGTTGTCGTAGAACACCTCGCAGAAATCTGCCGCGCCATCGATCGTCTCGATCGGGCGGACCTCCACGCCGGGGCTGTGCATATCGCAAATCACCCACGTGATGCCGCGGTGTTTGCTGTCAGGCTCCCCGGTGCGTACCAGCAGCTCCTGATAGTCGGCCATGTCGGCGAAGCTTGTCCAGATCTTCTGACCATTCACGATAAACGCGTCACCGTCGACCGTGGCGCGCGTGGACAACGCTGCCAGGTCCGATCCCGCACCAGGTTCGGAGAATCCCTGACACCAAAGTGATTCGCCACGAAGGATTTTCGGAAGGTGAAAGCGCTTCTGCTCTTCGGTGGCCATGGCGATCAGGGTGGGCCCGGCGTGACGCAAGCCGACGAAGCAGGAGTCCATCACTTCCAACCCGCAGCGGGCGTACTCCTCGTGCCAGATGAGCTGTTGCAACAACGTGAGGCCCCGGCCGCCATATTCTGTTGGCCAATCGATTCCGGCCCAGCCGCCCATCCATTGTGTGCGCTGCCAGGCCAGATCGTATTCGCGGATGGCCTTGGCTTCGCCCGGACGTTCGTCGCGAGGTGCGTTTTCGCCCAACCAGCTTCGAACCTCGTCCCGAAACTTCCGTAACTCGGGCGGGTATTGCAAGTCCACGATGCGTCTCCTCGAACTGTCGGCCGGCCAGTGGCTCGGGATCGAGCCCGGTCCGACGTTTCTGACACCGCGTACAGATTAGTACCGCAGGTGTCGAGTAGGCCGTCCAGCGGCGTCGAGGACATGGTCTCGAAATGCTGGCCTCGATAACGTTCGGCGAGACAACGTGATGCATGACCGTTGGGAGCCTTGTCGCATGCCGCTTGAGCAGACGTTCGCACACAGCTGGTCCCGTGCGGTGCTGATGGGGCCAGACCGGCCGTTCCTGGTGTCGGAGTCGTCGGCCGGCGAGGTCACGCAGTGGAGTTATGCGGCCTTCGACCGCCTGGTCGACCGGGTCGCGGGAACACTGCACGCGGCCGGAGTGGGTCCGCAGGCCGGTGTCCATCTGGCTTTGACCAACTCACCGGCGTTCGTGGCGATTTGGCTGGCCGCGGTCCGCCTGGGATCGTTCATCATCCCCTGTGATCCGCACGCCGCGGCTCCGGAGATTGCCCACCAACTCCAACGCACCAAACCGGCCGTCGGTGTCGCCTCCGTGCGCCGCCTCGAGGACTACCGCCGGGCGGCCTCACCGCGGGAAGTCGAGATGTTCAGCTTGGATGAGGACGACGTCGCACTCGAGATGTTCGGCTGTTCCGCGCCTACCGCGCTCGAGGATCCCGCACCGCTGGACACCGCCGCGATCATGTTCACGTCGGGCACGACGAGTACCCCAAAGGGTGTGGTCATCACGCAGGCGAACTATGCCTTCGCGGGCGAAATCATGGCTGCCGCTGCCGATTTGGGCTCTGAAGACCGCCAGTTGGTTGTCCTGCCCCTCTTCCACGCCAATGCCCAGTACTACTCCTTCGCCTCCGCCATTGCGGTGGGCGCCAGCGTCGCGCTGATGAGCGGGTTTTCTGCATCGCGCTTCACCGCGCAGGCGGCGCGGCATGGCGCCACCCATGCCAGTCTGTTCGCCGCGCCGATGCGAATGATCCTGGCACGGGGCGCCTTCGGTCGCGACGACCTCAGGTTGCGCCACGTCTGGTATGCGCAGAACGTCACCGGCGAGCAATATCGGTCGCTCAGCGCGCTTCTGGGGTGCCGGCCGCGGCAGCTCTACGGTATGACGGAGACCATCCCCGCGGTTTTGACTGCATCGGTCCAGGACGCTGATGGGGACGGCTCGATGGGTCAGCCCACACTTGGATGCGCTGTCACCCTCGCAGACGTCGACGGCGATGGCATCGGGGAGCTGCTGGTGGGGGGTAGGCCTGGACTGGAGCTGTTCCGTGAGTACCTGGACGACCCCGCTACCACGGCACAGTCGTTCACTGAGGGCGGCTGGTTTCGCACCGGGGATCTGGCCCGATGTGAGGGCGGGCGATACTACTTCGCCGGCAGACGCAACGACCTGCTGAAGGTCGCCGGGGAGAACGTGTCGCTGCCGGAAGTGGAAGCGGTGCTTGCCGAGCATCCGTCGGTCTTCGAAGCGGCCGTCGTAGGACGTCCAGACCCGATCCGCGACGAAGTGCCAGTGGCTTACGTGGTCACCCACGAAGACGTGGCCCGTCCGACAGCAGACGAGCTGGCGCAGTGGTGCGCCGCCAGGCTGAGCCCGCTCAAGCGTCCACGCGAATACATCTTCGTCGACGAACTCCCCCGCACGTCTGTCGGCAAGATTCGGAAGTTCTTGCTGCGCTGACGGTTCCGTCGGCCGTGGCCGTCCGACAGCCGGCCGTCGCGCTTAACCGGGTAATCGGCTCTCTGCGGACTTACGCCGCCCGGGCGTAAAGGTGATCGGAAGGTGCCGTACCGCGTATACCGCACTGGCATCAGCATAGCGAACCACTTCACTTCTGCGCACAGCCAGATCCGGTGCCCGCGTGAGCAACTCACTGATCATGATCTTGAACATGGCCCTGGCCAGATTTGATCCCAGACACCGGTGCACGCCGAGTCCAAATGCCATGTGACGAGTAGCTTTGCGGGATAGGTCGATCGTGTCAGGATCGTCGAAGTGGTTCGGATCACGGTTGGCCGCGGCATACATGACGAATACCTGCTCACCCTTTTTGAGCTGTCGTCCGTGGAACTCGGTGTCCTTGGCCACCGTCCGCGGCAGTCCCAGCGTCGAAGTTGCATAGCGCAGGAACTCCTCAGTGCCCTGGTCCAGTACCGATGGATCGGCCAGGATTTGTTTGCGCAACTCGGGCTGGGCATCGATGAGCAGCAACGCATTTCCGCATAGGCCGGCCGTCGTGTCCATGCCACCGAGGATGAGCAGGAACACCATGTTGGCCAGTTCGTCGTCGGTGAGCGCGCGACCGTCGCGTTCTGCGACGACCAGTTCGCCCAGCAGCCCCGGCTGGGGCTCCGCCCTCGCCGAGCCGATTGCTTGGTAGATCGTGGCGAACATGGTCATCACCTTTGTCGCCGCGCCTTCCGGGTCAACAGTCGGATCGTGAACAAAACCGTGTACCCACGAGACCCACTCCGCCCATCGCGAAGGGTCAAGCCCTAACATGCGCAGAATCAACTGGGCCGGCAGCGGCGTGAACAACTCCTCCGCCACGTCGGCTGTTCCTCGCTCGATGAACTGATCGATGAAATCGGTCGTCATCTCTCGGATGATCGGCTGCATCTCACGAACCGAGCCGGGCGATAAGGCCGACAGTAGGAATGAGCGGTACATGCCTAGTTCTGGCGAGTCGTAATCGATAGGTACCAGACCGCCGGTGCCGGGCACCGGCGGTACCCCGCGACCGTGCTCGGTGGGTCTGCTGCTGAATACCTCAGGTGTGTGCAGGGCTTCGAAGGCCACGTCATATCCAGTCAACAGCCAATATCCGCCCCACTGGCTGGATTTCGCGATGGGGCATTTCGACTGCAACTCCGAGAGAGCCGGGAACGGATCGCGTGCGTACTCCGCAGAATGGTGGTCCAGGTCGGTATCGAACTCGTCGGCTTCTCGCCGCGGCGAGTTCTCGGTTGATGTCATCTGTTGACCCCGTGGTGTTCTCGTGTTGTCGTCGGCGGTTAGGAGAGGGTGAAGACGCGTTCCGGGCAGGCTTCTGCACCCTGACGCGCTCTGTCGACGTCCTCTTGTGGCACTTCACCCGATGTCGAGGCGATGTGGCCGATGTCGTCGAGCGTGAAGTAGTCATCAGACATCAGGGCACACAGCGCGTGACCCTGGCATTTTGAGCTGTCGATCTCGATGTGCATCGCTACTCCTTCGAAAAGTGGCCGGTTACCCGCAATTCGTGCCCCCAACGGGTGTCGGCACCGAACGGTTTACCTGCCCCGCGCGGGCACTGCGTCCTTCTGACAGTCATCGACGCCCTCTCAGTCCCGGTTCCATCCGGCTCCCCCAGCAACCGATGTGAACCAAATGTAGAAAACAAAGGATGTCCGTTGAATGTCGATGCACCGATACCGTTCTCTTGGCCGATGCTGACCGGCGGGGTAAGGGTTGCCGGCCCACGTGCCACGTTCTGGAAGCGCGGTGGGTGGGCTCGATCTGGTGTCCGGATCCCTTGGCCCTAGCCGTTTCTGGTACTCATGGTGGTGGCCTTGCGTGGCCGGGCCGGTGAGGTGCAGCCAGCAATCCGCGGCCTTGCGATGGTCCCGTAACCGTCTGTATTTCATGCGGCCCCAGCGCATCACGTAGGCGGTGGTGCGCGATAGGAGTGGATAAAGCGAACGGTAGAACGCCTCGCCGGTCAGGCGATCCGTGGCCTAGGCAGACGAGCCGAGCCCAAGTCAGGGAGAACGCCGAATACGACTAGCCGAGACGTCACACGTCGCCGGTGAAGTCGGCGCTGATCCAGCGGTCGGGGCGGATGGTGTACATCACCAAATTCGCTGCCCACTCTTCCTCGCTACCCTCCATTATTTTGAGGTGTGCGCGTCCACGCTCCTCGCCGAGGTACTTGATGGCGGAGGCCTCTAGCATGTCCGCCGGGGCGGGACAGACGGTTTCAACGACGGTGCCCTCGACTGCCACGTACTGATAAGGCGGCTCCTCGCGCTGCACCAACAGCGTCACCACACCGGCCCGGTCCATCAGCCGCGCCTTACGGGTTCCCTTCCCGGTCATGATCCGAATGTTCCCGCCCGGCGTGTAGTCGTACCCGAGCGGGGCGCTGGCGGGGGCCCGGCCATCAGTGGCCGCCACTGACAGCACCGCGATACGCTTCGGGTCGGCGAGAAACTGCTGGCGTTCGGTTTCAGTGAACGGTCTCATGCCCGGAAACTAGCCAATTCTTCATGTCGCGTTGATGTCATGACGTCGCGGAAGTTTTCTGGCGTGATGTCATCCGCCGCCCCCTGCGGAGCCGCGACCCAAGCCGCGGCGCCCCGCGGTCAAACGCCCGATCTTCCAACCCCTAAGACACGGTCGGCTCGTCCGCTACCGATCAACAGCCCCAGCTGTTCTCAAGAGGTCGTTGTGATGTTGGGACCACTGCAGGTCTACACACAAGTGACATCACCGCGCCCATAGCCTTGAAGACCGTCGGGCAGTGCGCACGCGGAGAGGAACAGCCATGGCTCGGGCCCTGAGCGGGATCCGCGTGATCGACATGACGTCGACGGTGATGGGACCGTCGGCCACGCAAATGCTTGGCGACCACGGCGCGGACGTGATCAAGGTGGAGTCAGCCGCGGGTGACACCACCAGACAAGTGCCTCCGCATAAAAGTCCAGACATGGGCGTGGCATACCTGCAGCTGAATCGCAACAAGCGCAGCGTGGTGCTCGACCTCAAGCGCGACGCCGATCGGGATGCGATGCGCGCACTGCTCAAGACCGCCGACATCTTCATCTACAGCGTTCGCCCCGCCGCGATGGCGCGGCTGGGATTATCCCCCCAGGAGGTGGAAGCGCTTAACCCGCAACTGATCACGGTGAGCTTGGTCGGGTTCGGTGAAGGTGGTCCCTATGCGGGCCGACCGGTATACGAAGACCTGATTCAGGGGCTTACGGCCGTGCCTTCCCTGCTTATGCAGGCTGGTTCGCCACAGCCGCAGTATGTTCCCGTCGCGTTCAATGACCGCGCGGTCGGGTTGTATGCCGTCGCGGCGATACTCACCGCCCTGTTTCACCGGCTCCGCACCGGTGAGGCTCAACACATCGAACTGCCGATGTTTGAGTCCATGGCCCAGTTCGTGCTTGGGGACCACATGGGAGGCCGCTCCTTCGAACCTCCGTTGGGCCCTCCGGGTTACGCCCGCACGCTGACTCCCGAGCGTCGCCCGTACCAAACGGCAGACGGATATGTGTGCGCGATCATTTATACCGACAACCATTGGCGGGCGTTCGGCAAGCTGGTTGGCAGGCCCAACCTGATCGACGAGGACGAGCGGTTCGCGACGCTGCGGTCACGGACCATATACGCCCACGACACGTATTCCTTCGTTCGAGAGATCATGCCGTCACGGACGACAGTGGAATGGCTGAAACTGTTAGCAGAAGCCGATATTCCGGCAACGCCATTGCACACGCTGGAAACGATCTTCGACGATCCGCATCTCAACGCCACCGGGTTCTTCCAGCGCACGCAGCACCCAACTGAAGGGACCCTGCTGAGCGTTCGCGGACCCGCCAATTGGTCGAAAACGCCGCCCGCCATGATCACGCCGGCTCCCAGGCTCGGCGAGCACACGGGGCAAGTGCTCTCAGAATTGGGCTATTCGCCCGCCGAGGTGCAGAAAATCACCGGCTCCTCGGCGGACTCGGCCGGGCGCGGCGACCGCTAACCACCGTTGAACAGCGCGCGTTGAACGACATCCTGCATGACCGATACGATCCGCTCGTCGGAAACGTCCGGCTCGATCTCCATCAGGGCCTCAGGCAGCCGGTCGAGCATGGCGACGAACACAGCCGCAGCAACGTCGACATCCAGAGGATACTGACGCCGCACCCGTCCTAACAGCGCCCGCGCGGTCTGGTGGGTCACCACCATACCGTTACGGTGCCTTCTCAACAGCTCCTCATCAGCAACGACACCTTGCGCGATGGTGCGAAACACCCCAATGTAGCGGCGGCTGAATAAGACGTAGTCCGAAAGCCATTCTCGCAGTTGGTCATTGGACTCGTTGGTCGGCTCGAGAGTTATGAGTCGTTCTACGAGTCCGACGCCGGCCGCGCGGTACTCGCGGGCCAGTGTGCGCAAAAGTGCCGGTTTATCCCCGAAATAGCGGTAGAACGTGGCACGGCCGACCCCTGCCGCTGCGGCCAAATCATCGATACCTGTGCCGTTGTAGCCCCGGTCGGCAAACAGCCGAGCCGCTGCAGTCAGGATTCGCCCGACGGTCTCACTGGCCCGGGGTCCCAACGTGGACCCGGGCGCGGCGGACTCGGCTTCAAGCTCCACCAAAGGTTGGCGTGAAGTCGTTGGGGCAGCGTGGATTTCACTGAACACCGCGGCCGGGGTCTCCGGAAACAACATCAACTGCATGCACACCGCCAACCCATCGATGGAGTGCTCGGCGTCCGGTAGTGGCACAAGGGCCTCACAGCGCAGGTAGTTGAAGTGGTGCACGAGACTTGTGAGCAACAACGCCCCAGTGTCAGCCTCCATGCTCGCCATGCCGCTGGCCATCAAACGTTCCGCCACGCGCGCGCTATAGGAACGGATGAACCGCACCACCATCGCTCGAACATCGGCGTCGGAGGCTTCCACCTTCGTCGCCTCGACGAACATCGTCGCGTAGCGGTCATAGACCCATGCCCAAGCGCCGATCCACCAGTGCAGCGTTTCGAACCCTTGGGCGGTGGGTCCGAGCGGCCCAAGCCGGCGAGCCAGCCGCATCAGCTCCGCGCCGCATGACTCCAGTAGCTCGGTGAAGATCTCCTCTTTGCTGCTGAAGTATTGGTAGAGGGTGGCACGCGAAGTTTCGGCGGCATCGGCGATTTCGTCGACCTGCGTGCCATAGAAACCGCGCTCACCGAACAGCCCTAACGCCTCTGACAAAACACGCTGCCGGGTGCGGGCGCCCTTGCTACCCACGACTGGATTGGTGGGCCAGTATCCCTCGCGACGCAAAAGCTGACGTTCTGACATCATGTACAGGCTACGTCAGCCGCGCGGTCCGCGGAGGATCTGCGCACGTCGGAACCAGTGGAATCGCCGCGTCAGCTGTCGTGGGAAGGTGGCGGCTTGTGCAGCTCGGCGATCATCGCCGACAACTCGGGGCCGACGGCGGTCCCTTTCTCCTCGGCCAGTTGGACTGCCGAACGTTTGGCGGCGACCCACTCAGTCAACGCCGTCGCCGCCGCATCGGCTTGATCGTTCCAATCCGGTTCCAGCGGAGTGGTGATCTCCAGCCGAACGTCGTTGATCGGGTCACGGAAATAGATGCTATAGACGATGCCGTGGTCGACTGGGCCGACGACCTCGAGTCCGTGCGCGAGCAAATGCCGGTGCCATGCATCTACCTCGGCAACCGAATCGGCGTGCAACGCCAGGTGGTCGAACGTGTCGTAGGCGGCATGGGGAGGTGGAGGACGGTCAGGCAGGCCAGGCGCTTCGAAGAATGCCAGGGTCGACCCGTCTCCCAGCCGGAAGAAGATGTGGAAGTAGGGAATCGGCTCACCCGTTGACGGAATCTTGCCGTCCACCACCGCTTGGACGAATTTCATGTTCATCACGCGGGTGTAGAAGTCCACGGTGGCCTCGGCGTCGGGCGTCACGCGGGCGAAATGGTTGAGCATGCGAGGCGGGGTGTTGACCACAGCGGGCGCCGCGCTGCGTGGGGAAGAATCAATTTGGCTCATCGATGTCCTAGACGACGTAGGTACGGGTGCAATGACTCGACGGTAGGAGCCGTGACGTGTCATGGAGATGTCGTCTTTGACGTGAACGCCCGGGCGTATGCGCGCACACTGCGATCGAGGGGCACTTGACCGGTCAGCGGCTCTGACAAGCCCAATGCATCAACAGACGGCGACCGCCGGTTCGTCGACGCCGCTGAACACGGTTCCCAACACCGCCGCTGCAGATTCCAGCACGATGCACTCCTGAGTTGTGAACGCATTGCCGCTGCGGCGGGCGAAGCCAACCTGTCCCCACGCCGAATTGTGGTCGATCAGCGGTAGCGACAAGTGGGATCGACACTCGGCGACCCGCATCAAACGCGACGAACGACGGTATCGCGTACCGGCCTGCGGGGTTTCAACATAGCTACGTATCTGCCGGGAGTTGACGGTGTCGGCCGCTAGGGATGATTCGGTCAGCGGGATGCCCGCGGCCACGGCATGTTCCCACTCCGGCGGCATCCCCTGTTGAACTACAAGTCTGAGCTGGTCCATACTCACCCCCCGGGTGAAAACGGCGGCGCCGTCACAAATTCCGGCCTCGACCACGGCCTGGACCAGCAGCTCGCACGCGTGGGTGCGGTCTTGCGCACTGATCAAGGACTTGTTCAGGCTGCGTAGCATCCTGGCTAACACCAACGTGGTGCTCTCCTGCGCGGTGCCACTGCGCGCGGAATCGCGGTCGTCACCGAACTCCACTACCGGCCGGTCGAACAAGTATCCGAGTCCGCGAACCAATTTGATGAAGCGAACTTGTCCGCAATCATCGACGAGTTTGTTGCGCAATCGATTGATTTGCAGGCGCAGCGCGTTCCGCTCGTCGGTGTACTTCCAGTTCCAAACCGACTTCAGGATGTCGTCGTGTTTGACCGCGATTTGCGGCCGTGCCATGAGCAGTCGGAGGATGTCGAATTCGGTTGGGGTGAGATCGACTTCGCGTCCGTCGACGAACGTGCGTCGTGCCCATAGGTCGATCGTCAGATCTTCGGCCTCTAGAAACCGCAGCGTTGGTTCGTTGATTCGGGCATGGCGGACCAGCGCTTTCGCAGCAGACTGCACCAGTTCTGAGCGCGAGGTGGACGCCAACACCATGTCGGCACCCAGACGCAACATGGTCGCTTGCCGCTGCTCGAGCTCAGACGACAAGGCGAGCACGGGTGCCGTGGTCACAGGCCGCAACGCCTTGAGCACCTGAGATAGCCACCTCGAACTGTGCCCACACACCACGATCAGGCCGAAACTTCGGATCGAAGCCAGCCATTGAGCGCGCTCGGCATCGCAAGTGACAACTGGATTCCAACCGGCACTGCCGAGCTGGCGCGCGGTGTCGCTGAATTGCGCGGCGGACTCGAGGACCACTAGCGCGTTGCCGCCCTGCGGTGCCGCACCTACTTGCTGCTGGACGGTCGCGCCTTCAATGCGCCTCATCGCGGTTCCAACCCCGGACTCCGATGGCCAAAGACTTCGCTCACGATCACACCACTCCTGTTCGATCGTCCGATCCAACCGTATTTCTGACACGGAGTACCAGTACGACGGGAATATACTCCGCGCTACAAGGCCGCGTCCACCACCCTGCGCAACCTCATTGATCGAGGCCCTGCGAGGGACGGCAAGGTGGGAGGATCAGTCATGATCCCTGGCCGCCAGCCGCGCAGTGGTGTGCACTGACTTGCGAGAGCTGACGTGATCACCTTCGGGTGCGGTCCGCGGCACCATTGGCCGCCTCCGCAGATCGCGCGGCCTGGATCAACCTAGACGCCGTGTCTCGATAAATCAGACGGGGTAACCGATAACTTCGTCTGCGTCACCGAGAACGAGATGGGCCGATTTTCCGCCCAACTCGAGGCGCCATTCCTCTCGACACACCAACGACATCCGATGGCGATGATCCTGGGAATCGTGGACGACTTGCTCAACGAACGGTTACTTGGCATCCCGATGGCCACCAGCGGCGACGTGGACGTGTATTCGGGAGTCGCGAGGCTTTCCGGGCGGATCTGGGCACGCGAAGTTCGCCCCGCTGATGCCGGCTGCCGCACTGCGGTGCTCTTCAATCACCCCACCTCGAACTTCCTCGGGCATTACCTGCTCGAGTCGCTCGCCAAGACCGGTGTCGCCGCGGTCGGCATGTGTACTCGCTATGTCGGCAACGACAGCACCTTGATGCTGGAGAACTGCGTGCTCGACGTCGACGCGGCGGTCAAGCACCTGCGACGTGACTATGACCATATTGTGCTGCTCGGCAATTCTGGCGGAGGCGAGCTCACTCCCCTATTCCAGGGTCAAGCCGAGAAGCCCACGATCACCGGTTACCCGGGCGGGGGCGGGGTGGACCTCACCAAGGCGGGACTGGAACCCGCCGATGCCGTGATTCTGCTCAACGCGCATCCCAGCCGAGCGATGATCCGGACTCTGTGGCTAGACCCTGCGATCATCGACGAGGATCGCCCGTTCGATCGCGATCCAGCCCTTGACATGTTCAACGCGCAGAACGGCCCGCCGTACTCCGACGAGTTCGTCACCGCCTATCGGGCGGGACAGCGGCGCCGCGCCGAAAAGATCACCGCATGGGTGAAAGCCAAGATGGCCGAAGTCAACCAGCGTTTCGATGGAGCGCTCAACGACATGCCCTTCGTAGTGCACGGGACGACGGCCGACTTGCGCTCGCTCGACGGATCGATCGACCCCAGTGATCGCCCGTTGGGCAAGACCTTGTGGGGGCGTCCAGACGTCTCGAACTACTTGCCGACGTCGCTGGCACATTTCAGCTCATTGCGGTCATGGCTCAGCCAGTGGAGCCTGGCTGACACGAACGGAGGCGCCCATAATCTGCGAAGCGTTTCAGTACCCATCCTGATCCTGCATGGGACGGCTGACGAGGCGGTACCTCCCGTGCATGTGCAGGACTTCATCTCCAACATCACCCACGACGACTGGGAATACCACCAGCTGCCGGGGGTGACGCATTACTTCGAGGGCAAACACGACCTGTTCGACACAGTGTCCAAGCAGATCCACCAATGGTTGGACCAGCACAACTTGCTCTAAGACGTGATGGGCGTTCGCCTTTGCACCTGGCTCACTTTTTGGCATAGAAGGGCGATGCATGCTGACAGCACAGACCACACATTCATCGCCGACCGATGACATCGATGCGCTGGAAGAGATCGCTGACCATGTCCTATGGCTGGCCACCGCAATCATCCATCACGCCAACAGGATTCGTCCCAATCCTGGTGGGATGAAGGTCGGCGGCCACCAGGCTTCCTGCGCGTCGATGGTCGAAATCATGACGGCGCTGTACTTCGAGCACCTGCAAGCAGGTGACAGGGTGTCGGTCAAGCCGCATGCCTCACCGGTGCTGCACAGCATCAATTACTTGCTCGGCACCCTCGATGAGGGCCATCTGAGCCGACTGCGTGAACTTGGCGGACTGCAAAGCTATCCCAGTCGAACCAAGGACCCCGATCCGGTCGACTACTCGACCGGATCGGTCGGAATCGGAGCGACCGCACCGATTTGGGGCGCGGTCGCGCGCCGCTATGTCGACACCGTATTCGGCGGCGCAGGAAAGGGCAGGCAGTACTCCCTTGTCGGTGACGCGGAATTGGATGAAGGAGCGGTGTGGGAGGCGATCCTCGATCCTTCGGTGAGCGAACTCGGTGAGCTCGTATGGATCATCGACATGAACCGTCAGTCGCTCGACCGCATCGTGCCCAACATCGCAGCCGGTCGGATCGCAGAGATGTTCTCGGCAAATGGGTGGCAGGTCATCGACCTCAAGTTCGGCAAGCTCTTGGACACACTGTTCGAGCAACCCGGCGGTGAATGGCTGCGACAGCGGATCCTTGACATGCCGAACTCCGAATATCAACGCCTCTTACGCTGCTCTGCCGAGGATCTGCGGTCACGGTTGCCCGGCGAGGGCCCCCATGCCGCAGCCATTGCGACACTGATCGCCGACCTCGACGACGATGCACTGGTCCGCACTTTCGCCAACCTGGGCGGGCACGATCTGCGCTCACTACGGGAAGCGTTTACTCAAATCGACGACACCCGGCCAACGGCCATCATCGCTTACACGATAAAAGGCCACCGGCTGCCGATCCAGGGGCATCCACAGAATCATTCGTCGTTGTTGACCGCCGAACAGTTCGACACGCTGGCGACGCGGTTGGCCAAAGATCCAGCACGGCCATGGGTTAGGCCCACCGCCAACTCGCCGGCCGCAGGCATCTGCCGGGCTGCCGCGGAGCGCCTGCGCCGCAGCGCAATCGATCCTGTCGCCCCCCCAGCCGTTCCCGTGGCACTTGGACGAAAACCATTGGCCCTCACAACCACCCAGGCCGCGCTCGGCCGTACACTGCTGGACCTCTCGCGGGAGGCTCCAGAGGTCGCAAGCCGGGTCGTCACGGTCAGCCCCGATGTCACCTCCACTACCAATCTCGCCGGATGGCTGAACAAGGTCGGCGTCTGGTCTCCGAGCGAGCGACTCAACTGGTTTGACGACGACACCGAGACCATCATGCACTGGCGCGAGCGGCCCACCGGTCAGCACATCGAACTCGGCATAGCTGAAACCAACCTGGTCAGCCTGTTGGGTGAGCTTGGTGTGACGTGGAGTCGCTGGGGTCAACCCTTGTTTCCCATCGGCGTTGTCTATGACCCGTTTGTTGAGCGTGCCTTGGAGCCATGGTCTTTCGGAATCTATGCGGGAGGACAATCAATTCTCGTCGGTACACCCGCCGGGGTCACCTTGTCGGCCGAGGGCGGGGCCCACCAATCGATCAAGACGCCGTCGATCGGCGTTGAGCAACCCGGTTGTACGGCATACGAACCGGCATTCGCCGTCGAGGTCGAGTGGATACTGCTGCATTGTCTGTCGCGGCTGGGCCGCGCCGATGGGCGCTCAGCATATCTTCGACTGTCCACCCGCCCAGTCCAGCAAGAACTGTGCGCGCTTCCGCACGATCCGGCCGCGGTCGAACGGCGCAGACGCCAGGTCATCGCCGGCGCCTATCCAGTGCGTCCGTGCCCGCGGCCGGCGGTGACGATCGCTGCCGTGGGTGCTATGGTCACCGAAGCTCTTGATGCCGCAGACCGGTTGGCCTACATGGGAATCAGCGCCGAAGTCGTCTGCATCACCAGCGCGGGTTTGCTTTTCGAGGCGATGCAGGGACGCCATGGCCGTAGTGACTCTCCTACCTGGATACTCGACCAGGTCTTCCCGGCCGAGCATGCGGCGCCCATGGTGACTGTTCTCGACGGGCACCCTCATACGTTGGCCTTTCTACCGTCCATCAACAAGGTGCCCGGCAGGTCGCTGGGCGTCAGTGAGTTCGGCCAGTCCGGCGCCCTAGAGGAGGTCTTCGGCTGGCATGGCATCGACACCGACAGCATCGTGCGCGCCGCGCTCGACCTGGTCAATTGACTGCGCACCGCGTAGAAATGAAAGGGATCGTCGTATGAGGGGTGGACCGTCGATCAAGCACCTCGATGACGTACCGGCCGAGGAGATGCTGCGCTATGAATTCGCCGATGGCCGTACGGCGTCGATATGGGAAAAGTGGATTGAACTGTCACCGAGATACGTTGCGTTCTGGAACAAATGGGATCCTGGCGCCATTTCCCCACGGCATGGCCACGTCGGCGATCACAGCAATTTCATACTGGCTGGCGAGCTCCGCTGCGGGGACATCGTCGCGCGCGCCGGAACACACATCATGCTCGAATGGGGCGACGTGTTCGGACCCTGGGAAGCCGGCCCACACGGCTGTGAGTTGTACGGGTTCATCGCGGGCGAGGGCCAGCCGTTCAGCGGTGACACCGCCGCCTACGATGCACTGCTGAAAGCCAGGGGGGCTCAGTCTGTTCCGCTGCCCATGCCTAAACACCTTCCACCGTGGATACTCGCCAAGCTCGGCGGCGACTTCACGTCATCGGTCACGCAGTGGGATGCCGATGGTCGCATCCGGTGAGCTGACCGACTCGCTCGCGTCGTGTATCGCTGAACCGCTCGGCGGTGAGTCGATACCGCCTTCGGCTCGCTCGGTCACGTCGGTGAGCGTAAAGGCGTCGCGACCTCACGAAGACGACAGCGGGGTCAAGTAAGACGCCATAGTCAATGGCAAATCCCGGCTCTCTTATCGATTGGAATCTGCTGCGCGACAGGCGATCCTCAACATGTCGACAACATGTCGACGTCCGGATGTGAAGCCGTCTAACGTCGCCAAGTGTCTCCATGATGCTCTAAACTGAAATAGACTCTTTGTGTTCAAATCGTAAGAGCGGTAGGCAGTTTGAGGAGACGCGATGTTCGATGGTAAAGATCTCATCACACTTGACGGCGATCACCTCGACATCAGCTTCCGTGCCGAAGAGGCCTGGCCGTCGATGACCCCGGCGGGGTCGATCAAGTATTACGCGTTCGGCATCGGCGACCCTCAGTCCGGTCCCGTGGTTCAGCTCGGCCTGATAACCACCCTGGCCCATGAACCACTGGACTGGCGCCACGTCGTCGATCCGCCGCACTTTCACGGCTGCGATCAGTTCCGGGTGCTCGTCGGCGGCGAATGGAACGTCGCCGGCAGACCGTTGCACGCCGGCGGATTCGTTTTTCAGGAAGCGGGCAAGGTTTACCGTGAGCATCCCGCATGCGATGACCCCGCCTGGCTCGTCCTGGTGATGGGCGACCGCCGGGGCGCACTGCCCACGATCATCAACGACGCCGACCGCGAGTCGATGATCGACGGTGGCGAGTACTTGCAGCCCGCCCAGGCGGACGCCTACGCGCATCCTGCCGGGCCCAAGGGAATTCCGGCGATCGCCACCAGCGACGGCGCCTGTTCGCGCGGATATCTGTTCCGGTCGCTAGCCGACCTCGACGACGGGACATCGTTCACCGGTGAGTGGGGCGATGCCGAGGTGGGCCCATCCGTCGAGATGGTGCGCGCCACACCTGGCCAGACGATTCGTCCGGCCAGTGTCTGCGGCACCGAGCAGTTGATGGTCGTCATCGCCGGCAGTGCTGACATCGGCTCTCACGAGTACGCCCGCGGCGACATGCGCATACAGGCCACCGACGAACCGATGGATGCGATCGTCGCGGGTCCCAGCGGATGCCAGCTGGCGATCGTCGTCGCCGACCGCCGGCACCAGCCGTTGGCTGCCGAGATGGTCTAGGTTCACGCACCTACTCGCGCGAGTGGCACTCGCTCTGCTCGCCACGCAATCTTCACCACACGAGGCCGCGGATGATCTCGGCCTGAGGGATATCTTCCGCCGCAATCAATCCCGCGGGCGCACCGCAGATCCAGTCGATGGTGTTGACGATGCGTGCCGCGGTGGAGACACATCCCGCCTCGGTGACGTCGAGCGTCGGGTGCGAAACGTGTGTGTTCAGCGCGACACGCGGTTCGCCCTCGACCACCACACGGTGCACCCCGGGCTTGCCGTCGGGCGGGTACTCCCAGTGTGGCGCGGCGGCTGCGTCAACGTCGTCCGTCGCGACGATGCCGGTCGGCTCGGTCAAACCGCACAGCTCGGCTGCGTCCCGGCCGACCTTGTGGACTCGCGGCGTGCACACCGACGAGTTCGAGATCCGGTCTGCCGATGATGGCCCGCAACGAATGCTGTCCGACGTTGCCGGTAGAGAACTCGACTACTGTGCGCATTCGGTCCTCTCGAGAAGGTCTGTGAGATGCGGACGCTCGGGTCGCACCCGATTGCCACCTCACCTGCTAGCTGACCGCTCCACCGATCTTGAGTTCGATGATCTCTTCGTCGGAGCGGCCCAGTTCGCGCAGGATGTCGTCGGTGTGCTCGGCGAACAGTGGCGCCCGGGTCAGCTGCGGCGGAGTCCGGTCGAACTGCACCGGGCTCGCCACCAATCGACGCGGCACGCCCTCCGCATCCGTGACCTCGCAGATCTGGCCGAGCGCCCGCAGCGTCGGATCGTTGCCCACCTCCCAGTCGTTCTGGACAACGGACCATTGACCTTCCATTCCGGTAAAGGCCTGCACCCACTCGTCTTTCGTCCGGCCAGCGATGATGTCCGAGACAATTTCGCTGGCATCCAGCGCGTTGGCCATGATCTTCTCAGCGGAGTCGAAACGCTCGTCGGACGCCAACTCCTCGCGCCCGACGGTGCGACAGAACTCCGGCCAGTATCGCCCCGGCTGCAGCATGGTCAACATCAGCCACCGATCGTCGGCGGTTCGGTAGGCCGCCGCCAAAGGGTTGCTGGCTGAACCATGCTTGGGTGCAACCACTTTCGGCAGCGGTCCGCCTGCCATCAGCGAGAGGTTCGTCTTGAACTGCGTCGCCCACGCGCCGACTCCGAGCAGCGACACGTCGACGACGGACGGTTGCCCCGTCTGGCCGCGAGCGAACAACGCAGCAGCGACACCGCCGGCGATGGTCATTCCACCTATCGAATCGCCGTAGGCACCGGTGGGCATGCCGATGAACGCATCGGAGCCCGCTGGTGTCACCGCGTCGCCGCTGCCGCCCCGTGCCCAGTACGCCGTGCTGTCGTAGCCTCCCTTGTCGGCTTCTGGACCGGAGTAGCCAAAACCGGTGCCCAGCACGTAAATAATGTCGGGGTTCACCGCCTGAATGTCGGCGACGTCGATGCCGAGTTTCGCCCGCGCCTGTGGCAAGAAATTCGTCAGGAACACGTCGCTGGCGCTGACCAATTCGTGCAGAACCGACGTGGCCTCCGGCCTATCGAGCGCCAATCCGATACTGCGCTTGCCCCGGTTTGGACCTTCCATGATCGGCACGAATGACGACCCCTTGACGACGGTGTCCAGACCTAGCACCTTCACCAAACCGCGCTGGGCATCACCGGTTTCGGGGTGCTCGACCTTGATGACGTCCGCGCCCCAGTCCGCCAGGACGGCGCCGGCAGCCGGCACAAAGGTGAATTGAGCGACCTCCAGAACACGGATGCCTTCCATCGGTTTTGGGGGCATGACCGAAACCTCGCTATCTGTGTGCCTACTCTGAGCGGCTGGATGACCGTGAGTACTCCGAATGATCAGGCCGTGTCGGTGCCAGAATGAGGATGGAGATGAATCAGTTTCCGCCGTTAGTCGGGGTAGCCGATGGTTCTGATAGTCAGGTATTCGTCGAATCCCTCTGCGCCGCCCTGTCGGCCCCAGCCGCTCATCTTGCAGCCGCCGAACGGCCCATCGGCGCCGTACGCCATACCGCCGTTGACAGACATGATTCCGGATCGGATTCGCCGGGCCACCTTCATGGCTCTCTCCTGCGATGCGGACGCCACGCCGCCGGCCAGGCCATACTTGCTGTCGTTCGCGATCCGCACCGCGTCATCTTCGTCGTCGTACGGGATGGCACAGAGCACCGGTCCGAAGATCTCCTCGCGGGCGACGGTCATGCTGTTATCCACATCGGCCAGAAGCGTTGGCGCGACGTAGTAGCCTCGCTCCAAGTGTTCCGGCCTGCCGCCACCGGTAACCACGCGGGCGCCCTCAGCCTTGCCCTTCTCGATGTATTCGAGGACTACTTCCAATTGGCGGCGGTTGACCAGCGGGCCCGAAACCGTCTGCGGGTCAGTGGGATCGCCATATGGCACCTGCCCTACAGCGGCACCGAGGATTTCTACGGCCTCGTTGTATCGCGAGCGCGGGAGCAGCACCCGGGTATTGATCACACAGCCCTGCCCCGCGTGCACGCATCCCACGAACGCGGCCTGCTGAAGTACCGCGTCCAGGTCTGCGTCGTCGAGCACGATCAGCGCCGACTTTCCGCCCAACTCGAGGAACGTTCGCTTCAGCGTGTCGGTCGCTAGCCGCGCAATCCGCTGCCCAACCCCGGTCGAGCCGGTGAAGGACACCATATCCACCCGCGAATCGGTCACCAGCCGTTCGGCCACCGTGTTGTCTGACGTGGGTACCACGTTGAGCACACCCGGGGGCATGTCCGTCCGTTCGACGGCAAGCCGTCCCAAACGTGTCGCGTTCCACGGCGTGTCCGGCGCCGGCTTCAGCACGACCGTATTCCCCGTCGCGAGGGCTGGGCCGAGCTTGTTCAGTGTGACCTCCAACGGGAAGTTCCATGGAGCGATGGCGGCCACTACGCCGACCGGTTCGCGCCATACCACGCGGTGGCTGGGCGCGAAGAAGTTGGTGTCGGGAAGCGCGCGCTCCCACGCGAAGGTGTCCATCATCGCGATCGGCGTCTTAAGCGCTTCCGCCAACGGCCATTCCAGTTGGGCGATGTATGTGATCGAGACGGGGGTGCCCACCTCGGCCACGAGTTCTGAGCGCAACGCCTCCTTCTCGTCCTCGAGGGCATGTTGAAGCTGGCTCAGGCACCGCTTGCGCAGCTCTCGGTCTGTGGCCCAAGACGATTCGTCGAAAGCCCTCCGTGCTGCGGCGATGGCGCGGTCCATGTCATCGGAGGCTGCATCCGCGGTCTGCCCGAGCACTTCCTCGGTGGCGGGATTGATGTTGTCGTAAAGTCTGCCCGAGCTGGCCGGGGTCAAGCTGCCGTCGATGAGCATCCGGCTCTCTCCGGTCAAGATCGCGGTCATGCGTCCCTCCGAGTGTCAGTTGCTGGTGAGGGCGCACACGCTGCCCAAGAACCACATACGACAAGGATTCCTTCCGTCGGCTTTGGGTCCCGTGGGCAACCCCCTGCTGGTTAGCCGACGCTACGGGAGCAAGAATGTCACTTGAATGTCGATGGTCAAGGCCCGTTGGCTGCGAAGGTGAGAGTTCGGCACCCAACCGACACCAGGCCAGTGGTCGCTCTTGGAATTAGTCCACTTGCGTGCTCCCCCAGGCGATCTCCGGGCTCAGCTTGTTCCTGAGAGACCCGTCGCGCTCCAGGGTTCGCCGACACAACTGACACCCCACCGGGACATCTATCTAACTCGAGACTCACCGGATGCCGTCGGGGCAATGGGTTCGATCAAGCGATGGGAACCGTCTGCGGCACCGTGAACGCGCGCGTCGGGATCATGAGTGAGTGCCAGCCGGCGACGCCCCCGGCCACCAGGAGGTGCACGCGGTCCTCGGGCATAGGGATCGTCGTCGGCGGCTCCTGGGGGTCACGGCCGCGGTTGATGAGCTCGAGCTTTTCCGCGATCGACGGCAGCTCGATGTCGTAGTGGTCGTTCATGACCGCGGTCAGCTCGTCCTCGACGCGCTCCTTCGTCCACCCTTCGGCGCAGAAGGCGCGTGCGTGCTTCGGTGAGAGCACGAACAGTGCGCTCGTGTCCGGCCACGGACCTAGCCGGTTGCCGCGGACGTAGTCGAGACACCTGCTGAGAATCAGCAACAGCTCCTCGACTCGCTGCGGTACCTGGTGGTAGTTGACCGGCATGGTGCCGGTGGCCGCGAATACCGTGACAGCGCTACCGCCCTCGGCGAACGGCGCCCACGGGCTCTCTTCTTCGTGCTCGCCCATCACCATCGCGGTACGCCCAGGCATCCCGAACTGCACGTCGAACAGGCGGTCAGGCGTGGCGCCGCCGATGTTGCGCAGAACCAGACGTACCGCCCGGCCGATCGTCGCATTGGCCCGGTGCACCATGCTCAACATCTCATGACTCGAACTGATGCCCAGCTCGCGGCGGACGGGGCCGTTGAACACGAGCAGCGGCGCCGAGCTTGCGAGGAAGTTGGCCCCGTTGTCCGACGCCGTGATGGCCTTCAGGGAGGCGAGAACGGCGGGAAAGTACTCGGGCCGGCAACCTGCCATCACTGCGTTGGCGGCGATCTGGACGTTGGTCGCGGGAGTGCTGGCGTTCCCGAGGCTGTACATCGCACCGGGTGCATCACCGCCGAGGGTCACGTGTACCTGGCGCGGATCCCGTCCACCGAGCATGGCGTCGACGCGTTCTGGCGTCGGCGGCACGGCCGGCAAGCCGTCGGACCAGCCTTTGTCGAGGAGGGCCTCCCAGTGAAGCTCGAAGCCGTCGCCGTCGACCGTGAGGTCGACCGTGTTCATCCCTGCCGGCACGGAACTAACGACCCATCGGCGTGGTCAGTGCCGCCATGATCTCCTCGTACTTCTCCTCGGCGAGGATGCGGACCTCGTCGTCGGTGAGGTCGTCGAGGAACTGCGGCAGGGTCACGATGCGGAGCTCGGGCCAGCCACGCGCCTCCGCGGTGCGTCGAGCGAGACCGACGAGGTCGGGCGTGATCAGCGTCACCGTCGGCACGCCGAGGGCCTCCAGCTCGCACGCGTCCATCACAGCCCACGGTGCGCAACCCCCACAGCCGCCGAGGCCAGAGATCGCCCAGTCAACGGTGCGGCCGAACTCGTGCCACCGCGCGAGCACCGCCCCGGAACGCGGGTGCGTGCCGTCGACCCGCTCCGAGCCGCGCACGTCGTACTTGGCGGAGATGAGCTCCTCGAAGGCCCGCGTGAACACGTCGAACTTGGCCCAGAACTCGCGGAAACCGACGACCATGCCGTTGACGGTGGTGGGACGGTCCGACATCTGATGGCGTTCGACGGTGAACCGCGGTGCGGTCGGGTCAACGACCTTCAGGTTGGGCATCTCGCTCCCCTCCGTCGAACAAACGTGTCGACGACCATTTGGTCGCGCAATGCTTGACAGACGTCGCGGAGTCATCCACGAGTGTCCTAGTCCCTTCCTGAGACGGTGTCGAACTAATCGTCGTAATCCACCTGTATCGGCCGCTCGATACGGCCGAACCGGTGCCCCGAGCGGCAGTTGAGCAATCGATGGACACGCACCGCTTGGCATGTACCTGCCGGTAGGCGGTCACCGCCATGGCACGCGTGGCGCAACCGGACCGGCGCGCGTATATGACGCAGCCGATTCCTACTGTGGCACAGGGCATTTGATTCTCCGATCTACTTGGCCATCGGTTCTCGGGGCAGCCCGAGAATGCGTTCGGCGATGAGATTTCTCAGGACTTCGGACGTCCCGCCCGCGATGGTCAGGCACCGGCTGAACAGATGGTCGCGCAGGACTTCACTTTCGTCTCCGGTGAGCAGGGAGCCCCCCGCGATGCGCAGCGCCAGCTCGGCGACTCGTTGGGCATGCTCGGCGCCGAACAGTTTGGCGATGTTGCCCTCTATACCGGGTCCGGCGTCGAACACCGCACGGGCGGCCTGCCGAAGATTCAGTGCGCCAGCGGCATACGACTCGATGAGTAGTGCACCGACGTCGCGTGCCAGCCCGCCGTCGGTGGGCCGGTGACGTGCGAGCAAGTCGAGCAGCGCATCGGCGGCCATGGTCACCGAACCGCCGCTGATCGACACCCGCTCATTGCCGAGCGTCGCCATTGCGACTTTCCAGCCGGCGTTCACCGCGCCGACGACGTCGCGGTCGGGCACGAAAACGTTGTCGAAGAACACTTCGTTGAACAATGTCTCGCCGGTGATTTCGGTCAGCGGCTGGATCCTGACACCGGGATCGGCGACGTCGATGATCATCGCGGTGATGCCCTTGTGCTTGGGCGCATTCGGATCGGTGCGCACCGTGGCCAGGCCCCGCTGACAGCCCATGGCTTCGCTGGTCCACACCTTCTGTCCGGTGACTGACCAGCCGCCGTCGACCTTTTTGGCCTTGGTGGCCACCGCCGCCGCATCCGAGCCCGCGCCCGGCTCACTGAAGAGCTGGCACCACCGCAGGGCGCCCTCCAGACTGGGCCACAACAAGCGTTCGATCTGCTCGTCGCTGCCGTGCTGCAGCAGCGTCGGCATCACCCACGCCCCCAGTCCGATGCTGGGTTTCTCGAGTCCGTCGAGCACGTCCTCGATGATCAACTGCTCGACGGAGTCCGCCGCCCTGCCATACGGCTTCGGCCAATGCGGCTGGAGATATCCGCTGTGAGCCCAAAGTTTGTGTTGTTCGGCGGCGTCGGTGCGCATCAGCTCCGCCCGAAATTCGTCAGCGGCTTTGCGATATTGCTCTGCCTCTGGTGGCAGGTCTACTGAATCACGGCGGCGTTGGCCCTCCTTCTGTAGTTCGGTCACCTTGTCGTGCAACGCCTCTTGCCCGCCCGCGAACGTGAGTAGCACCGTTGCCCTCCGGACGTACAGGTGGGCGTCGTGCTCCCAGGTGTAGCCGATGCCGCCGTGCACCTGCACGTTCTGCAACGCGACCCGCTGATAGGCGGGCAACACGTAGCCAGCGGCCATCGTCGCGGCCAGTTCGGCCTCGGACCCCTTGGCGCGCGCAGCATCCCACGTGACCGCCACCGCAAGTTCGGTGTCGACGAGCATGTTGGCGCAATGGTGCTTGACGGCCTGGAACGAGCCGATCGGACGACCGAACTGTTCGCGTGTCGCCGCGTAGGCCGTCGCCATCTCGGTGCAGGCGGCCAGACCACCCACTGCCTCGGCGGCCGCGAGTAGCGCGACGAGCCGGGCCGCGACGGGAGCGGCCTCCGGAAAGACTTCGGCGACAGGAGCCGACGATAGGCCCAGCACCGTGATCGGGCGCATGACCTGGTCGGTGGTCTCGATGCTTCGCGTCACGATGCCGGCGCCCGACTCGACGAGCACCAGATCGTCGCCGACGGGTATCAAGAAGATATCTGCGGCCGATTCAGCGAGAGCGGCAACGGCATTCGCAGTTACGACCGACTCCGACCGAGTGGCATCGCTGGCCGCGCCGATACCCGCGACGATGTCACCTGATGTCAGCCCCGGCAGCCATCGCTGGCACTGTTCGGCGGTCCCGATTTCGGCAATGATCGCCGAGGCAGCGACGGTCGGCAGAAACGGGCCGGCGATGGCCGCGCGGCCCAGCTGCTCGAGCACGATCGTCAACTCGGGCAGTCCATACCCCTCACCACCGAACTGCGCGTCGACGTGCAGGCCGAGCCATCCCGTGGAGACGATCTCCTTCCACAGGCCGTCCTTTAGCCACCAGCGGTCCTGCGTCTTTGGCTCGAGCAGGATGCGGCGCGCACCCGCCGTTCCCGAGCGTCTGGCGACGATCGACTTGGCGACGTCAGCGAGCGCGCGGTGGTCCTCGATTATCGCCAAAGGCATTGGCAGTACTCCATTCTCATCATGATTGTCGCCACGGCTTGTCGAACTGCTCGCGGTATGTCGCCTTGACGGCAGGGAGGCGACGCGGTGGCGACAGTCTGCGGGCGGACTTGCCGAGGTACACCGCGGGCAGTGGGCAGCAGCGTGTCGGGCAGCTACCCGCGGCCGATTCAGTCATTCGCTTGCACAATGAAACTCATCCGTCGCGTCGAAGCGCCTCACGCCGCGCATGTCGACGCGTCGGTCCTGCCTCCGCGCAGCAAACCGATCGATCGAACAGTCAATTTGCTCTGCTCCCTGCACTGAAGATGAGCGGCACGTCCAAATCCGTCCGACAGTTAGCAACGCCACCAACGACATCTCTAGAACTCCAAGCTGGGCTGCTACCTTCCGGCGAGTGTCAGGCCAGTTTCATGTCGGTGCCATGTCAGCTCGGTGGACCACACTGGCATGGTTTCCCGGATCGAGATCCGGCCGACACGTTGCGTCTCGGGTGACTTGGAGACAGGGCACAAGTCGACACCGCGATTCAATTCGAGGCGACCGCGGCCGCGGCAGAACCGATTTCCGTTGGTAGCCAATTCCGAGGTGTGCGTGAGGGCTGGGACCGTCGCAGATCTACACGCAAGTGACATCGCCGCGCCCGTAGCCTTCAAGCGCGTCGGGTAGTGCTAACGCAGAGAGGAACAGCCATGCCTCGGGCCACTGGATCTGCGCGACGGTCAGGGCCGCGGCGCGCCAGAACGTCAGCGTTTCGTGAGGCGCTCACATGAGCGGCGGTCCGTTCAACGGAAGAGCAGTTTTAACCGGAGCGGGCAAGTCGCAGGTCGGCCGCAGGCTCGGCCGAACGGGACTCGATCTCACGCTCGAGGCGGTGGTGCGAGCGATCGAGGACGCCGGGCTTGACGTCAACGACGTCGACGGAATCGCCAGCTACCCCGGGCCGGGCGTGCCCGACCCCGGGTTTTCCGGCGCGACCGTCCAGGAGGTCCGCAATGCGCTGGGGCTGCGGTCCCGCTGGTATGTTTCGGCGACCGAGACCGCGGGCCAAATCGGCCCGGTGATCGAGGCATGCATGGCAGTCACCCTGGGATTGGCCAACCACGTCGTCGTGTACCGATCGGTGTGGGAGTCCACCGCGGCGCAGCAGTCCGGCGGCGGCCGAGCGTCGGTACTCTTCGACGGTGGCGAACTGCCACCGCACCTGGAATGGGTGGCGCCTTTCGGCGCGTTGTCGGCGGTGAACTGGCTGGCAATGCCCACCCAGCGCTACATGAACGACTTCGGGCTGACCCGGGAGCATTTGGGCCACATCGCAATCAACGCTCGCAAGAACGCCGGGCTGAACCCGGACGCGATCTATCGCGAACCGATGAGCATGGACGACTACCTTGGCGCCCGAATGATCTCCGAGCCCCTGTGCCTCTACGACTGTGACGTGCCTTGTGACGGCGCGACTGCTGTGATCGTGTCGCGCCGTGACGCAGCGAACGGTTTGCCGCGGCACCCTTTGACGGTGGAGTCGGTAGGACCGGGACTGTTCGAACGCGCTACTTGGGATCAGCGCTTCGACATCACCACGATGGCCGCCCATGATTCGGCCGCCACACTGTGGGAGAACACGACCCTGACTCCCACGGACGTCGACATGGCACAGTTATATGACGGCTTCTCTTTCCTGACCGTTATGTGGTTGGAAGCCATGGGTTTCTGCGACCACGGCAAGGTCGGTCAGTTCCTCGACGACGGAGCGCGCATCGCACTGGACGGCCCGCTTCCAATCAACACTAGCGGCGGGCAACTCTCGGGCGGACGCTTGCACGGGATGGGCTTCTTGCACGAGGCGTGCGTGCAAATGTGGAGCGAAGGCGGCCATCGGCAAGCTCCAAAGTCTCCCGAGGTCGTCGCCGTGGGAGTGGGTGGCGGACCGGTGGCCGGGTCGATGTTGCTGACCATCCGGTAAAGGCGGCCAAACGGGTTGTGCAGGAATTCGCGGCCACTCGGGATGCATTTGGGAACAACGTGCGGCCGACGAAAACGATGGTTCAATGTCATGACGAGCAGGTTCGCCCGCGCCGAGAAGAAGGTCAGCCGCGGTCCCCGAGTGCCCGCATACACGGTGTACCCGCGCCCGGACCCGGCACCACCGAAACGCCCTCGGCAAGCGTACTAAGGTCCGCGGTGGTCGACCGAATATGCCGCCCGGCAGTGTAACTCGGTTGGAGTCAGCCGATACCGCCGATTTCGAGCGGGACTGAAACGCTCAACTGAGCTTTACCCCCCTACTCGCTGCCCGGTCACGGCCCACCGCTCTGGACGGATTCAAGTCCTGGGCCGGCAAGCGCCGCACCCGCTGCAGGGACGAACATCCATGCTGCCAAGTCCGACGAAATGTATCCTGCTACGGATGTCTGTGATCACGTAGGTGATGACCTTGGTGTGCAACCGATTCGGGTAGCGGTGGGTCGGGCCGCTCATCACGAGCTAACACCGAACGCATCGGGGTCCGACCATTCGGCTATGAGTTCGTCAACGGTGGTGAGCCGGCCCAACACCGCGATGGTGTTGTCCAAAACTTGTTCGCCGTACTCGGTGGGGCTGCCGCCCACCGCGTCTCGAGGTACGACGACCTCGAAACCCGCCTGGGTTGCGTGTCCCGCCGTGAGCGGCAAGGCTAAATTTAGTGACACCCCCCCTAATACGATGGTCTGAATGCCGAGGTCCCGCAACACCGGCAACAATTCGGTGCCCAGGGTGGGGAACAGTCCGTGGTGTCGCCCGAGAACGAGATCGCTGGGTGCGAGTAGTTCGTCGATCACCTTGGTGGCCGTCGCGCCGGGTTCCCACTCGGCAATGGCGGGCCCCAGCGCCCGCCAAAGACGAGCCGTCCCTGTAGGCCTGCCGCCCGATGTTCCCTCGTACGTCGCGTGAACCACACGTATACCGCGGCCGCGGGCCGCGTACAGCAGCCGACTCAGGTTCTCCACCAGTTTACCGGCATCGGCGGCCAGCCCAGGCAGTACCGCATCCGGTCCTAGCATGCCGTTTTGACATTCCACGCATACGACGGCCAAGGTACCGGCCTTGTTGTCAAAGAGCGGTGAGGGCATTCGGTGCTACTTCGGGCTGAAGCGCTGCGCACCGTCGAGGCGCAACACTTCACCGTTGACGTAGCCGTTGGTGAGCAGAAACGCTGCAGCGTCGGCGAATTCGGCCGGTCTGCCGAGCCGTTTCGGAAACGGAATGTTGGCGGCGAAGTGGGCGATGGCCTCTTCGCCGACCGCCTCCATGATCGGCGTCTTCATTGTTCCCGGTGCGATCGTGTTGACCCTGATCCCCGCCGAACTGAGGTCACGCGCGGCCGCGATTGTCAGCCCGATGACGCCGGCTTTCGCTGCGGCATAGGCGGTCTGGCCGATCTGCCCCTCATAACCGGCGATCGAGGCGGTCAGTACCATCGCGCCCCGCTCCCCGCTCGCCTGGGGTTCGGCGGCCGCAACCGACGCGGCCACCAGTCGGGCCACGTTGTAGGTTCCGCTGAGGTAAAGGTCGATGGTCCTCGTGAACGCACTGAAGTCGGCTGGTGTGCCGTCGCGTTGCACGATCCGCTGTGCGACCCCGAAGCCGCCGTGGGCGACTACTGCGTAACGCAGCTGTCCGAGCTGATTGGCCTCCTCGATGGCACCCGAGATGCTGTCTTGGCTGGTGACGTCGGTGCTGACAAAAGCCGCCCTGCTGCCCAACTCGTCAGCCAGTGCCTTGCCCCTGTCGGCGTCGAGATCGGCGATGACCACTCCCAGACCGTCGGCGTGGAGCCGTCGCACCGTCGCCTCACCGAGGCCGCCCGCGCCGCCGCTGACGATCACCGACGCGCCGTCAAATTGCTGTGCCACCAGCAGTTCTCCCTTATCCGTTGTTGTTTCTGAGTTGGGTTTCCAGGAGATATGGCTGAGCACTCTGGTGGCAATCTAATGCCGGGAGGCGGCCCTGATCCACTGTAGTCTTCCTGATCTCCGATGAGCGGGTGTCGTCGACGTCACCGGTTGCCGGTTGGCGGGGTCAGCATCTTCTGCCACGTGCCGGGCCGATGAATTCGCCTGTAGCAGAGCCACATTGAACGGCAGCGACGGGTGGCGGGGCGGGCCCCAGCGGTGCCATTGGGGACTCGGATTTCGAGCAGTACCGGCACGGTACTACCTTCAAAGCGCCTACTTCAATCCGAAATGCGTTGCCGACATGCGACCGACATGTGGTCCTCGGCGACAGGAGATGTGGCTGGGTGTGCATCGAACCCGGGGCGGCTCACTCTAAACATCGCGGCAAGACCAGCATGTCGGGAGTCTGTCGCCGCAGCGACCAGCATGGTCAAGTCGGAGCCGCTGTGCCAGAGTCAGGGCTATGGCGTCCCTGGTTCAAAAGGCTTTGGGTACACATGCGTGCTTCGACAACACCGTCTATCAGCGGACCAGCGGTCTGACTGGTGACTACCTAAATAGTCGCCTCCAACGGCGGCGGGCCGCAACCGAGCCGGGTGGTGTCACAACCTGAAGGCTAATCGTCACCAAGCGCAGAGAATCTACGACGAATATCAGAAGAGGACCCAGCGACCATTCCCGATCGTCAGGTTGACACCAAAGCGTTGACCGGCCGCGAATGCCAGGAAGGCTAGGGCATGACGAGCGACACCGCATACAGCAGACCCCAGACGCGGGTAGCGCCCACTCCGACTGCCGAGTCAACGGCGTTTTGGACGGGCGGCCGCAACGGGGAACTACTGATCAACCGCTGTCACGACTGTGGGCACTTCTTCCATCCGCCGGGACCCGCATGCTGGCGCTGCCGCAGCACCGATGTCGCACCGGAGCCAGTCTCCGGCAAGGGCACCGTCGCCGCCTACACCGTCAATCGGCAGCCATGGATCCCCGGGCTCGACCCTCCGTACATCGTGGCGATGGTGCAACTCGCCGATGAGCCAGATGTCAGGCTCATCACGAATATCGTCGATGTGTCGATTGACGACATCCGCGTCGGCCTGCCGGTCGAGGTGTTCTTCGAAGACTGGACAGCGATGTCCGGTGAAGAAGAGAGTCGGGCGTGGCTTCCGTTGTTCCGCCCGATGGACTAACCATCCTCGATTTGCGCCCGAGACCGGAGCCGCGCGCGTCCTGCCCTGTGACGGTTGGATCGGCAAGGAACCAACGGCGCTTCATGTGTACTTGAATGTTGTTCGCGCTATTGATCCTCTTGGGCCAGTGAGCGGTACCCGCACTTTGGCGGGACGATCGGCGTTCCGGCATCGCCTGGGGGACGTTTTGTTGGCGCCGGACCCTAGTCCTCGCCAGCATGCTGGCGGGGGAGTCGGCCGCGGGCCTGCAGGTCGGCTCGAAGGGCCTGGGCGTCAGATGTGTTCTCCAGCACCGACATCAGGTCGGCCGACAATTGGAGGTGCTGACGCATGCCCATCTGTTCCCAGGCTCGCACCAGCATCGTCTTGGTCGCGATCAAGGTGGATAGCGGTGCACGGGTGATGTTGGCCGCCAAGGCCTCAGTCACGTCTTCAAGATCTTCGCGGGGCACGACACGGTTCACCAAACCCATTCGCAGAGCATCATCGGCTGACACGGTTTGAGCCGTGTAGAGGTATTCAGCGGCCCGCTTGTAGTTCATGAAGACCCACGGTTCGATCATCGTTTCACCACCGGGGAAGCCGAGCCCCGGGACCAACGGCATCTGGAAATACGCGTCCTCGGATGCGATCGTGATTTCGGGCAGCAGTGCCCAGTAGGTGCCGCCGCCGATGGCGTATCCGTGCACCTGGGCGATCATCGGCTTCGGAAACTCCCAGAATCGTAGGGTGGGCCAGAGGAAGAGCTCCTTGCTGCCTTGGAAGTTGTTGCCCATATTGGCCTTCGATTCCGCGAATTCGGGATAGGCGTCGGGGGCGATGACGTGTCCGGCGCAGAAGCCCTTGCCGCTGCCCTTGACGATGACCACTTTGACCCCGTAGTCCCGGCGGGCCTCGTCGAGGCAGGAATCGACCTGGTGCACCATTTCCGAGGACTGTGCGTTCGCGCGTGCGGGCCAGTTCAACACGATGCGAGCGACCGCCCCGTCTCGCTCGTAGCGCACGACGCCGAGATCGCGGTTTTCGTTGCCGGCCATTACGTGCTCCATTACTTTGCTCTGGGTGCTTGTCGGTGATTGCTGAGTTAATTCATTCGACGATGGCTGGTACCAGCTCAACGATGGATTAGCTGTGAGGCCAGCACGTCGACGTCGGTGCGAAAGTCGGTGAAACTCCTACTCGCCGGCTCGACGGAGAGCCATGTGACGCCGGCATCGGCATAGGCCGCCACCCGAGGGCTAACGGCCGCACAGAACGCTGCACAATCGCCGCCGCCGATCGACGCGGCCTCGAACGGGAGGAACGCGACGTCGGCAGGGCCGCGGCCCAAGTCTGCGCGGCGTTTGTTCACCGTCGCCACCCAATCACCGAGTGTCTGCAGTTCGGTGAGCGGTCGCATGCCGGTGTTCGCGGCAAGCGCGCCGGAAGCAGCCAGCGGCATCCAGCCGTCGGCGACCTCGACGACGCGGCGTTGCGCTGCTGCACCGTTGCCACCGATCCAGATCGGTGGGCCATTGGGCGTCATCGGACCTGGCAGGGCGATGTGGCCGCTTACTCCAAATTCCGATCCGGTGTGGTCGACGCCTGCCCAGGTCGCTTTCCATGCCGTGATCGCCTCGTCGAGCAGGCTGCCGCGACGACCGAAATCAGCACCGAGCGCGTCGAATTCCGATTTCAGGTAGCCGGCGCCGGTGCCCAGCGTGAAGCGCCCGCCTGACAGCAGGTCGAGGCTTGCGGCCCCTTTGGCCGCCAAGTACGGGTTGCGGTAACCCGACACCAAGACGTAGGTCATCACCCGGATCCGGGTCGTCGCGGCCGCTGCGAAGCTCAGCGACACGAACGGATCGAATGCGTGATGGCCGCCGTGGGCCAGCCAGTCCTTATCCGGAAACGGGTGTTCGGTCATCGAGAATGCGTCAAAGCCGGCCTCTTCCACCAGTTTTGCCACGTCACCGATGGTGGCGCCCTCGCACCACCGCTTCCAGTGTTTGACGGCTCGCATCGGAAATATCAGGTTGTAGCGCATCGCATTCCCATCTCACAAAGACGATCAGACGACTTTGTGCTGCACCTTCGCGGAATGACGAACCACTCAGCTGGGCGTGCCATCACAAACCTCCTGCTCGTATCCGGCCTGTCCCGTCGTCAGACGCCCTGTGGCCCTGGCCCTTTCGGTGGGAGTTTGAAAGGACGAGCTGTCGGCTCTGAGATCTGATATTTCGGTTCTGTCGCGTGTTCTGGGTTCAAAATTTGAGCATGGCGCCGGCGTCGACCTTCAACTGCGAACCGGTTACGAAACGGGACTCGTCGGACGCCAGGAAGCAGACAGCGTTCGAGATGTCCGATGGTTCAACGTAAGGTGTGGGCATCGCTTGCATGGCGGGGAATGCAAGCAGTGCATCGTCGCGTGTGGGTTCCTGTAGGTCCGGGCGAAACTGCCGGTACATAGGCTCGCTATTGAGCATCGCGGTGTTGACGTTCGTGGGATGAATGATGTTGGCACGAATCGACTGTGGGGCCAGTTGGCGGGCGAGCTGAACAGTGTAGGAATCCACCAACTGTTTGGCATAGCTATACCCGGCTCCACCGGGACCCCCTGGACCAGCCGCCCCGGGCGGTTGAGACGCTGCAATGAGTCCGGCGATCGACCCGGTGGTAATAATCGACGCGCCGCTTTTCAAGTGCGGCAATGCCGCGTGCACGGTGTTGACAACACCGACGAAGTCGACGTCGAATGCATCGGCAAAGGCCTGAACCGGAAGGTTCTCACCGATTGGACAGATGCCCGCATTCGCGACCACCACGTCGAGCTTGCCGAATTCTGCTACAGCCCTTGCTAGTTCGACGGATACGGCGGCACGATCGCGGACGTCGACCTCGGCGGTGTAGGCCCTACGCCCCGTCTTCTCCACCTCCAGGCCGGCCTCCACCAGATCGTGCGGTGTCGCTAACGGATATTCGTTCGTCTCGATGTCGTGACAGATGTCGAAGAGGATGACATCCGCACCCTCCTCCGCCAATCTGACCGCGTGACTGCGGCCCTGGCCGCGCGCACCACCCGTAACCAAAACCACTTTGTCCTGTACTCGTCCCATGAACTGCCTTCCGTTCGGGTTCATTCGCTCTGTCCGCCCAATGACGATGCTGCATCGTTCGATGCTGCGCCCCTTGAGTCCGGGTACCGCTCGGCGCAGCACGCGCGCGGGTCCTCGAGATACTGGGCCGCAACCGATTTGGTCCCGACGGCGTCGAGGGGCGCCAGACGTCCGTCGATCACGAGATGCCGCTTAGTATCCGGGGGAAGTTGAGCATGCGGCGGGCGTTGTGCTCGACGATGAGCGAGCACTCGTCGTCGGGCACGTCGGCCAGCACCTCGGCGGCACGCTTGCGCGAGTTGGGCCAATTGGAATCGCTGTGGGGGAAGTCGATCTCCAACATGATCCGGTCGATACCGATCGCGTGGCGGTTTGTCAGCCCGTGCTCGTCATCGATGAAACAACCCCAGAAGTGCTTGCGGAACAGATCCGAGGGACGGGTGTCAAAGTCGATCTTCTGGTAGTAACGGTGCCGCTCCCACACGTAATCGGTGCGCTCCAGGATGTAGGGCACCCAACCGATGCCGCCCTCGGCCAGCGAGAACTGCAGATCAGGGAACTGCTGCAACTTGCCCGAGAACAACAGATCCACCGTCGACCACATCAGGTTGGTCGAGAACAACGCCGTGGCAACAGCGAACGGCGCATCCGGGGCGGCCATCTGACCAGGGACGGGCTTGACCGTGGAAAACGAGAACCCCGGCACAAAAGAACCCGACCCAAAGTGCAACGACACCGGCATCTTGGCCTGCGAGCAGACCGCCCACAACCGGTCCCAGTAATCAGAGTGAAACGACGGCAGACCCAGCGGCACCGGACTGTCCGGGAAAGAGATCGTGCGCGCACCCATAGCCGCCACCCGTTCGGCCTCGGCCACACACGCATCGATATCCCACGTCGGCAAGATCGCCAACGGCACATAGCGTTCAGGTGCAACCGCGCACCACTCCTCGATATAGAAGTCATTCCAGGCCTTGACACACAACAGCGCCAGATCCTTATCCTCGGCGCGCTGAAACGTCCCCCCACCAAAACCCGGGAACGACGGAAAACACAACGCCGACTGCACACCGTCGAGGTCCATGTCGGCCACCCGCGCCACCGGGTCATAACAACCAGGGATCATGTCCTCATAACGCACCGGATCCATACCCCACTGCTCGGGCGGCTTACCCGCGACCGCATTGAGACCAATGGTCGGAAACACCTGACCGTCGTAGTGCCACAAGTGCATCCCGTTCTCCTCGACAATCCGAGGACCCCGCTCGAGATACTTCTGCGGCAGACGCTCCTGCCACACCCGCGGATGCTCAACCAAATGATCATCGACCGACACGATCTGATGTTCATCCCGAAGCGGCACGATGCTCCTTTGCCTTTGTCATCCGATAAGTGCGAGTATTCAAATCTCGTCTACGTTTCTGACGAAATATTTCTGACGAGATCGCAGACTGCACAACGCGTTCATCGTCGTCTGCCCCGTTGGCTCACACGTCCGTCCCAACCGCGGTGAGTTGCTCGACATGTTCGACCGATGGCGCAACGGGATCCGACCTGGCAGGTCGACGCGGTGCACCTCGACGTCGCCACTAGTGGCCATCGAGTTACCAGATAGCCGATCGTGGGGCAGGAAGTTCACGATCACCAGGGTCGTTGCCCTCGGATGTCGATGGTGTGTCAAGAAGTGACACGTGCGCGACATCCAGCGACTCATAGCATCGCATGGTGATTACGTCGGTGAGGACTTCTCAGATCAGCGACGGGCAACAGCCGATGGCCGTTCACAGCGCGCCCGCCTCCGGAACAGCTATCTAACCGCAGACGAAGGGAGACACGTGGCCCTTAACACTTCCGGCGCAGCGGTCGCGGCCGCTGCCGGTACAGCGATCAGAACGGCGCGCAGCGGCACGCTGACAAATATGCCCGCGACCGAACTGGCCAAGCGGGTAGTTGCCGCCGTGGTGCAGCGGCCCGTCGAATCAACCTCTCTTCAGCGACATACCCGAGACGCTCGCAGCCTGGAGCGTGATTGAAATCGCATGCGGCTATTGGACGCAGATGTCATCCTCGGCTCCTCACCTGCACTCGATCGGTGCGGGCCGCATGGCGGTTCCTCCGCTCCGCGACGATCCGTGGTGGGTCAGGCGATGCGCAGCTCACGATCATCGGCAACCTACGTCCGTGAACTAACTTGGGAGTCGACTTCATGACATCAACAAACCCAGGCAACGGACTCGATGCCGGCAAGACCGAACTGCTCACCGGATCGCTTAGAGACCTCTTCGCCACGGCCACAACGGCCAACGGTGTGGGGCGCGCGCTCGAGCAGCTTGGTTGGGACGACGTGTTCGAAGCAGACCCAGCTGCCGCGACGACGATCCTGTTCACCGAACACGGTCGAGCACTTGCCAATTCGCGCATCCTCGATGAGGTCATTCTCCGTGAGCTTGCACCTGTCCTGCCCATCGCGAGCGGCCGACGCGCAGTGCTCTATCCGGATTCCGTTGAGGCGGCGCCGTATAGGTTTCCTGGTCCATTGCAAGGCTTACTGATGGGCGACCTAACCGGCATTGCCGAAGTCGTGGTCCCCCTGCGCTGTGGAAAGACAGCATGCGTTGCGGTGCTGCCGTCGGAAGCGCTTGACCAGTCGTTGGACGCCATCGTCGGATTGGATCCAACGCTCCGGTGGTACCGCGTAAATGGTGCGGAACTGTCTCAGAAAGTCACGCCCATCTGGGATGCCAACCTCCGCTGGCGCCGAGCGCAGGCTGCGGGTAGACGTGCACTCGTCGCAGAGATCTGCGGATTATGCACCGCGGCGGTGGAATTGGCGGCCTCCCACGTGAGAGTGTGTCATCAAAACGGCGGGCCGCCGGTGTCGTTTCAGGCGGTCCGGCATCCACTGGCCGAAGCCCACCTGGCGATCTCGTCGGCCTGGGCGAGCCTTGATGCGGCGTGGCAGAGTACCGCAAGTCCCGAGCAGGCAGCGTGGGCCGCTCGGATCGCGAAGATACGCGCTGGCCGTGCCCAGGTTGTCATGCGCCACGCCGTCCAAGGGGTCGCAGAGATGGGACTCACCACGGAGAAGCGCTTGCACCGCTACGTCGCGCGCGCAGCTGCGCTCGACGTGGCGCTTGGTGATCATGCGTCGCTAGCCGTTGACACACGCGCCGACCTGCGCGCCAGCGCTGCGGCGATGAACCTCGCGCAGAACTGATCGTGCTCTGCACTAGTTCGAACCAGTTCTCGGCGCTCATGGTCAACCGCCGCCCGATGTCGTCACCAGGGGCTCGGCCGGCTCCGGATAAAAGCTGCGCGCCCAGGTTCGCAACTGCTTGAACCCGGCGGCTTCCGAGGTCGTCAGACCCGGCGGATCCATGTAGATCTGGTGTTCCCAGATCGCGACGTCATCCGGCAACGCCGCCTGCGCGGCCGCCAGGCGTTCGTCGTAATTGCCGCTCGCCTCGTCGATCCAGTAGGTGGAGAAGATGTCTGACGTCTCGTTGTCCACGGGCGTGGCGCATATCGCGATCACGCGGAATCCCTCCCGGGAGTGCTCGCCGTTGAACGAAATGCCGACGCCCGACCAGTAGATCTCCAAGGTGTTCTTGGTTTCCCCCGGCTGGTCGACTCCGTCGCTCCACCTGCGGCCGAAGCCGACCTTGGCCGACCAAGTCACGTCATCGACGTCCTCCCGCAGCACGGTCGGACTGACGGGAGTCTTGTGCACGAACCGGAAGTGATGGGGATCGACGGCGTTCTCGGCGATGACCTGCGGGTGAACATGGATTCCGGCGAACTTGATGCGCGCTTCGGGTCCGACTGGTAGGTAAGCCCTGTCGTGAATGTGATCACCGAGTACCTGGTGGCCGTCGGGCACCTCCCACATCGGAGTGCGTCCGGCCGCGTCGTGCCAGATGTAGATCGACTCGTTGAGTTCGGTCACTGGCCACGACCGCACCCTGCGGCCGCGATTGGGCCGGTTCTCGTACGGGATCCGCACGTTGCGGCCCTCTCCGTTCCACACCCAGCCGTGGAACGGGCACTGAATTCCGTCCTCAACGACGCAGCCACCCCTGGATAGGTTCGCCCCGAGATGCTGGCAGTGGGCGTTGAGGACATGCACCGCACCCCGCAGGTCCCGGAACGCGACGAGTTCGACGCCGAAGTAACGAAGTGGCATGACGTCGCCCTCAGCGAGATCGGCACTCCAGGCCACCTGGAACCATCCCGTTGGCTGCATGCTGGGCAGGCCGTTCATGATCACTCCGTCAGATCGCACGCTTCGAATAAGGACGGATCCACGCTACTGGGAATGGCGTTCCCATGCAACGTGCGTGCTAATTTGGGAAAGGAATTCCCAGGAGATGGAGCACGAAATGAGTGACGGCGGTCGCCAGTCGGATCGCGACGCGATCATGCGGGCCGCGTACCGGTTGATCAGCCGCGGCGGCAGCCATACCGGGGCGACCACGTCGATCGAGAACATCCTGCGTGCGGCGGGCGTGAACCGGCGGATCTTCTATCGGCACTTCTCCTGCAAGGACGACCTGATCATCGCGATGCAGGAGTGGGCGGGCGACTTGATCCTGGCCGATCTGAAGAACGCGGTGGCCGCCGCAGACACCCGTCCCGCGGCGGTTGCGGCTTGGATCGAGAACTACCTGAGTATCGGCTGGAACGAGGCACGATTTCGCGACGCGTTGGCCTTCATGTCGTCGGATGTCACCGGCGCGCCTGGCATCGCCGCAGCGTTGGAGGCCACCTATGCCCGGCACCGACAAGTGCTTACCGACGTGTTGGTCGCGGGCCTTGCCGACGGCAGCCTGCCCAACGCACGCCCCGAACTCGATTCGTTCGCGATTCACGCGGTGGCCGTGCGTCACCTCGAAGCGCGCATCCGGGGTCGGCTGGACACCGACTTCGATGAGGTGCGCGACCAGGTGGTTACGCTGATGTTGACCGGACTCTCGGCCCCCGCGGTGCACCCGGACGCGGCCGGAATTGCGCCTCGGTGAGCTGTCCTATGCGTTAATCTCGAACCTTTGGGAATGGCGTTCCCACTAGGCAATGGACCTTTGAAATTGCATCGAGGGCGACGGCCGTACCGGTCAACCTCGGGCCATCGGGATAATCATCTCGGCGACCACCGCGATCATTTCGTCGCGGTCGACGGCCACGGTCTGCTGGTGCACCGTGTGCCAAGCCCGGTCCAGCAGGCCCATCACCGCGACACCGATGGCATCCGGCGAATGCGCACTGTTGCCTGCAATGGCCTGCCCTAGCTTCCACGACGCCCGAGTCTCCATGCGGTTGCGCGAGTTTCGGAACTCGTTGTCGTCGGGCGCCGAGTGCGCTGATGCCAGCACGAAGGCGCCGTGGTCGTCCATGTAGTCGAAGTAGTGGCCCACCCAGGCCCGAATGTCCTCCGGGCCGAAGGGTTCTCGAGCGTCCGCCCATTCGGCGATGACGGCGAGGACGTCGTGATACGCAGTCTTGCCCAGGACGTTGAAGATCTCTCGCTTGTCTTTGAAGTACGTGTAGAAGCCCGCCCGCGAAATGCCGCACGCCTCGGTGATCGCGTTGATCGGCGTGCCCGCGAAGCCACGCTCCAAGAACAGTCGGCGGCTCGCGTCAAGGATCGCCGACCGCGTACGTTCACCGCGGCCGCCGTCCAGTTGCCTGACGGGCGCCGAGGTCACGGTCATGCCGAAACTGTATATGGCGATAGTGTCAAGTGCAATAAGAGCTGCTCAAGACGATAATTTGGACAATACTTGACATATTCGTCAAGTTGGACCAAGCTCCTAACCAAGCCCAAGTCGAGCAGTGAGAGGCACGCACCGATCATGCAGTTCACCGAGGCACCGATCTTCGATGCCGACCAGCACATGTACGAGACCCCCGACGCGCTGACCAAATACCTGCCCGACGAGTTCCGGCCGAAGGTGCAGTTCGTTCAGATGGGTAGGCACACACGGATCGCGATCCTTAACAAGATCACCGACTACATGCCAAACCCGACGTTTGAACGGGTAGCTGCTCCTGGCGCGCACGAAAAGTTCTACTCCGGCCAGAATCCCGAAGGGCTTTCGATGCGGGAGATGTCGGGCCGCGGCATCGACACGCCGCCGGGTGCGCGCAACCCCGAGGACCGGCTCGCCGAGCTCGACCGCCAAGGTGTCGACGCGTGCCTGAACTATCCGACGCTGGCGAACCTTGTCGAACACTCATCGGCCGAGGACCCCGACCTCACGGTGGCGATCATTCACGCGCTCAACCAGTGGATGCTCGAGCATTGGGGATTCAATCACGCCAACCGGGTCTACTCGACGCCGGTGCTCAATCTGGGCCTCGTCGACGAGGCGCGTCGCGAGCTCGAGTACATCCTTGACAACGGGGCCAAGGTCGCACTGATCAAGCCAGCCCCGGTGAATGGTTACAAGGGTTGGCGCTCCCCCGCGCTGCCGGAGTTCGATCCGTTCTGGCGAGACGTCGAGTCGGCCGGGCTGCCAATCGTGTTGCACGCCAGCCAACCTCCGCTGCAGGAGTACATCGACAAGTGGGAACCCCCGTCGACCAGTAGCGCGTTCGAGATGTCGGCGTTCAAGTGGACTGCTCTCGGCCACCGCGAGATCGCTGACATGCTGACCAGCCTGATCTGCCACGGCACCCTGACCCGCTTTCCGAAGCTGCGTATTGCCAGCGTGGAGAACGGAAGTGCTTGGATCAAGCCACTTTTCGACGATCTCCAGTCGACGCACAACAAGATGCCACAGAACTTCCCGGAGCATCCGCACGAGGTGTTCCGCCGCAACGTCTGGGTCAGCCCGTTCTGGGAGGGCTCGGTCGCCGACGTCGTGCAGACGGTCGGATGGGACAAGGTGATGTTCGGCTCGGACTGGCCGCATCCCGAAGGCCTGGCCGAGCCCAAGCGATACTGGCAGTACGCCGAAGGCATGGATGTGCGACGCACCTACGACTTCATGGGCGACAACGCCCGGCGCTTCATGGGCCTGCCGATCGCCAACCCCGATCCGAACGCCGTTAAGCCGCCAGCACTGGCCAACGCGTAATTCTTCGGTTCACAACGTATTCAGCGACGTGTGCGCGCCAAGCCCCAAGGATCGAATGTCGCCAGGTTCTCTCTCCGGTTCAGGACGATTGGATTCAGTTGCTGATGTCCGGTAGGGCATTGACGAAGTTTCGTCGGTGAGTTGGGCGACGAGAAAGGCAGCGATGTCTGCACGTGGCATCGCCGAGTCGACCTTGTCGTGACCGAGGCGGTGGGCATTGGTAATGCGGCGCTCGATGCTCGCCGTCGAATCGATTCTCTGCGTCGACCCCGCACTTGTCCTGCGCTCATCGAGGTCTGAGACCGACCGGATCGACTTCCCCGAGGCATACCTGGTGGCGTGTGCCGAAACCACTGGTGTCAGTCGGATTGCGTCGTGCGACCGGTCCATCGATCGGGTCGACACAATCGAACGAATTGAGCCACCGCGGACCAGCTAGTGGCGACGCTTATTCAATTTGGAACACACAGGCGCTGCCCGAGGCGATCGCGGCCAGGCGCCATAGTTCTGTCGACTATCGCTGGCCCAACAAATTGAGCCGAGACCGAACCCGCCGCTCCAGGAAGTCGCCGAGCACGTCCTCGAAAACAGCGTTGTCGTCGCCGGCCACCATGTGGTGTGCGCCGGCGACCGAGGCGAACTCCGCGTGCGGGACCAAGTCCAGGAAACGAACCGAATCTTCGATGCTGAGCACGTCGGACTCCCCGCCGCGCACCAGCAGTGTGGGCAGCCGCAGCCCGGTCGCTGCGGCACCCAGCCGCGCGGGGTCGATGAGTTGGTCACGCTGCACCGCTTGGTCTGTCGGTGAACCCATGAATGCGGGATCCCAGTGCCAGTACCACCGCCCATCGCGTTGCCTTAGATTTTTTCGCAGGCCATGGAGGTTGCGCGGTCGGGGACGGTGGGGGACGTAGGCTGCCACAGCGTCAGCGACCTCCTCGAGCGAGCCGAACCCTTCCTCGGCGTGCGAGACCATGAAGTCACGGATCCTGCTCGTTCCGGACGGCTGCAGAAAGGGCGACACATCCACCAGTACCAGTCCAAGGGCGAGGTCTGGCCTGAAGCCGATCGCGGCCAGGGATGCATTTCCGCCGAGCGATGCGCCGACAAACACCGGCGGGCGGCCGAGAAAATCGACGATTCGAATCACATCACCGGCGAAGCGATCGAGGCCGTAGCGCCCGTCGGGTGACCAGCTGCTGTCCCCGTGCCCGCGCAGGTCGACTGTGAGCGCGTACCAGCCCTGGCCACCCAGATCCGCCGCCGTCGATTTCCACGAATGCCGGGTCTGGCCGCCACCGTGCAGAAGGACCACAGGCGGATCGGCCGGGTCGCCGAAAGCGTCGGCGGCCATCGTGATGTCGCCCGCCGGAATGGAAACAGGGGCTTGCTCCATCCTCAGTCGCTGGCCGGAAGAGGCTTCGCCTCTTTGAGGGTCAGTGCTGTCTCACCCACGCTAAGCGTGCCAGCTCCGGCTTTCGTCACGAGCACCTCGGCGCCGCCGTCATCGACATACCGCTTGCCCATCACCGCACCGTCGGAGAACGCCGGATCGGGGGCACCGCCAGCTTTTTCGGTGCCCATCGCCACCATCGGGTGCCCGCCGCAACGCAAGTCGTCGAGGGTGTCGGCGGTCCTAACGACGATCACCTGCGTGTCACACACCTGGCTCTGCAGCCGAGTGCCGTTTTTGATCATGTTGACTCCCTTAACTTTAGGCGTTCGCGTCGCGAAGGCTGTCGATGATTTCTCGGCGCAGTACCTTGCCGGTGGCGTTGGTTGGTAACTCGTCACGAAAAACAACCCGGTCCGGTGTCCGTGATCCGCGCAGGAATCTCCGCACATACGCGCGCAGCTCGTCGGGATCCGGCTTGACGCCCGCCGCCGGAACCACCACGGCGACGATGGCTTGACCCCACTGCGCATCCTCGACACCGACGACTGCGACTTGGTGCACATGTGGATGCTCGACGAGGACGTCTTCCAACTCGGCGGGCGCGATGTTCTCGCCGCCGCGGATGATGGTGTCGTCGGATCGGCCGCCGATGAAAAGGTATCCCCCCTCATCGAGAATTGCGAGATCCCTTGTGGGAAACCAGCCTTCGTCGTCGAGCACTGACCCGATGCCGGAGTATCTTCCCGAGACCTGCTCGCCCCGCACGAACAACTCACCGGCTTCCCCCGGTCCGAGCACCCGCCCGGTCTCGTCACGGATTTGCACCTCGATACCCGGCACTGGTTTGCCCACCGAACCGAGACGCTTGGCGACCGCTTCGTCAGCGCTGCCGTGCGCATCGCGGTGGTCGTCGGGAGTGAGCACCGAGATAGTGGAACTTGTCTCGGTCAAGCCGTAAGCGTTGACGAATCCCACGTGTGGAAGCAGGTCGAGTGCTTTGCGTACTAACGGAAGTCCCACCTTCGAGCCGCCATAGGCCAGATTGCGTAGCGAGGACAGTTCGACAGGTTCCTGTTCCAGAGCGGTGACGATGCGGTCCAGCATCGTGGGCACGACGGTCGCGGTCGTCACCTTTTCGTCTGCGACCAGTCGCACCCAATCCTGCGCCTCGAAGTTGGTCAGATAAACCATCTTTCGGCCCGCGTACAGGTTCGATATTGCCGCGTTGACCCCGGCGATGTGATACGGGGGCACACAGATCAGCGCCGCGTCGTCGGTTTCGGCCGAACCGAATTCGACCGTGCCGGTGATGTAGCTGGTCAGATTGCCGTGTGATAGCTCGACCGCCTTCGGCTTCGAGGTCGTGCCCGACGTAAAGAGGACGATCGCCACGTCATCGGGATCAGCGAACTCCGCGACCGGTTCTGCAGTGCGCGCTGCGGCCAGGAAATCGTCGGATTCGATCACGTACTTGCCGACGTCGCCGACCATGTCGCGGTAGCGACCGTCGACGACGACCAGTGGATCCGGCAGTCGTTCGATCAGCTCCTGAACACCCTGCGCGCTCAGCCGGTAGTTGATCGGCGTGTACGCCTTGCCTGCGCGGGCCGAGGCGAAAATCAGCAACGGAGCCATGATGCCACCGGAGCCCACGTACGCCACGTGCTGAGCACCCGATGCGGCGACCACGCCGGCCCCGCCGTCGGCCAACCCACCGAGCTCAGCGACCGTCAGCCGACTGGGCCCGTCCACCAGAACAACCCGGTCGGGGTCCTCGGACACCGCCATCTCCAACAACAACGAAATGCTCAACGCCTCAGCCTTCACTCGCGGGTACGGCGATTCTAGACTCCAGCCTGAGAATCAGGTATATGTTTATAGACTTACGGACGTCAAATCAGCGCGCACCTCGGCCGTAACCGGCCTCCCGATTGCGCATGTATGCACCGAAGGAGCGCAATGAGCAGCACGCCCGATATCGCGATCATCGGTGTCGGACTCCACCCGTTCGGACGATATGAGGACCGCTCGGCCCTGGAAATGGGCGCCGTTGCGATCAGTAGAGCGTTGCGCGACGCAGGTGTGGACTTCTCCGATGTGGACAGTCTCTATGCAGGCAGCCTCGAGGTGGCCAATCCGGAGGCGATCACCGGCCTGGTCGGCATGACCGGAGTGCCTGCGCGCGCAACGCTGAGCGGCTGCGCCACTGGCAACTCGCTGCTCACGCTCGCCGCGCGTGACGTCGCACTCGGCGAGGCGGAGATCGCGGTCGGGGTCGGGCTCGACAAGCATCCGCGCGGCGCATTTGGCGCCGATCCATCGGTCGCGGGCTTGCCGCAGTGGTACGGAGACCAGGGCATGTTCCTGACCACGCATTACTTCGGTACCAAGATCATGCGCTACATGCACGATCACGGGATCAGCGAGCAGACACTCGCGCGCGTAGCGGCCAAGAACTTCGACAACGGCGCAAAGAATCCGAACGCCTGGCGTCGCAAGCCGATGAGCGTTGAGGCGATCCTGGCTTCACCGGTCGTCAACGCCCCGCTTCGGCAGTACATGTACTGCAATCCCAACGAAGGCGCTGCGGCTGTGGTGGTCTGCCGCGCGGATGCGGCCAAGAAATACACCGACACACCGATCTATCTCCGCTCGAGCGCGCTGCGCAGCCGCCGCGAGGGCGCGTATGAACTGCTGCGCACCTCGATCGAACTACCGATCGTGCCCGGCACCACCGCGGAGGCCGCGAAGGCCGCCTACGAGATCGCAGGCATCGGCCCCGAGGACATCGACGTCGCGCAGTTGCAGGACACGGACTCCGGCTCAGAGGTGATTCACATGGCCGAGACGATGTTGTGCAAGGACGGCGAACAAGAAGCCCTGCTCGCCGACGGAGTCACCCAGATCGGCGGCCGGCTGCCGATCAACACCGACGGCGGCCTGCTCGCCAATGGAGAGCCCGTCGGGGCGTCCGGGCTGCGGCAGGTGTACGAACTCGTTCATCAGCTGCGCGGCACCGCCGGTGACCGGCAGGTGCCCAACGAGCCGCGGGTGGCACTCGCCCAACTGTACGGCTCACCCGGAACGGCAGCGGTCGCAATCCTGAGCCGGTGAGGGGAGGAAAACACTTATGACACAGGCTGATTCGCGCCCTCGCGCACACGTCGACCTCGACCACCACTCCCCCGAGTTTCGGGAGGATCCGTACGGCACGTTCAAGCAGATGCGCGAATCCGGCTGTCCGGTAGCGTATTCCGATCACTACGACGGCTTCTGGACGCTCGTCGACTACGCGTCGGTGTTCGACGCATCCCGCGACGACGATCTGTTCAACTCCTGCCCCTCGGTGGGTGTGCCCGCCAGCGGCATGCCGTTCCCGATTCTGCCCATCGAATCCGATCCCCCGCACACCCAGGAACTGCGCGAGGTCACGCTGCGGCAGTTCTCCCCCGGCTCCGCTGACCGAGCCCGATCGATGGCCATCGACATCACCAACGAGGCGATCGACCAGTTCATCGAACGCGGCGAGTGCGACATCGTCGGCGAGTTGACCACACCCGTGCCTGCCCGAATCATCCTGCGTCTGCTCAAATGGGATGAGTCGCGCGCAATGGACTGGGTGAACTGGGTGCACACCACAGTTCACGAGCGCACCCATGACCCCGACCGGGCTGCTCTAGCCGGCATGGAGATGTTCGGCGAAATCAACAAGCAACTGGAACAGCGACGGGCCGAGGGTTTGGGCGATGACCTGTTCAGCGACATTCTGCGCGGCACGTTGGACGGCAAGCCGCTCGACGACATCCAGATCACCATGTACGGGTTCCTGATGATGCTCGGTGGAATGGACACCACCAGCGGATTCACCGGCAACGTTCTGCTGCGGCTGTGTGCGGACCCCGAACTGCGCCGTCAGCTGATCGCCGATCCGGGCCTGATCAAGAAGGGCACTGACGAACTGCTTCGGCTGTTCACCCCGACGCTTGGCCTGGCTCGCACCGTCTCGCGCGACGCCGAGTTTCACGGGCAACCGCTGCGCCAAGGTGACCGGGCGATCCTGATGTGGGCGGCGGCCAACCGAGACCCGGCAATGTTCGACGATCCCGACAAACTCGACCTGTCCCGCGAAAATGCCAGGAAACAAATGGCGTTCGGCGTAGGCATCCACCGCTGCCTGGGATCGCATTACGCCAAGATGATGTTCCAGGTCATGCTCACCCAGATCCTCGAACGGCTGCCCGACTTCGAACTCGCCGGGGAAGTCAAGCGGTTCGAGGACGCGGGCGAGGTGCACGCCGTGCGCCAGTTGCCGATCAGGTTCACCCCAGGTCGGCGCATAGGCTGACTGGTGAGGTCAGTCGCCGTCGGCGAGATTGAAATCGAGTACACCGACACGGGATCCGGGCCGGTGGTGGTATTCGTCCACGGCGCCTACGTCACCGGGGCGTTGTGGGACGACGTGGCGCGTCGGCTGTTCGACAGTCATCGCTGCATCGCACCGACTTGGCCCTTCGGCGCACAATCCGAAACTGTGGGCGCAGGCGTCGATCTCAGCGTCCGCTCGTCGGGCAGGCGGATCGTTGGACTCCTCGAGGCGCTCGATCTGTCCGACGTCACACTCGTGGCCAACGACACGGGTGGCGGGATCGTGCTCGCAGCGCTCGGAAACGCGATGCTGGACTGGGACCGGGTGTCCAGACTGGTCTTCACCAATTGCGATAGCTTCGAACACTTCCCGCCGAAGTCCTTCGCCCCGCTCGTGCGGTTGTGTGCGCTAAATCAAGCCGCGGGCGCGATTGTTCTGAAGGGGTTGACTACTGGACCGGGTCTGAAGGTGTTCAGTTCGGCCGTGACCCAAAACGGGATCGATGCTGCGCGCCGACCCGCCATCTTCGGCGGCTTCCTCACGTCGGCCTCGGTGCGCCGCGAGGCGGCCAGGTTCACCGCCGATTTGAAGCCCACCCACACCATGGCGGCCGTGAACGCGTTGAAGCTTTGGAAAAAGCCGGTGCTGATCGCGTGGGGAACCAGCGACAAGTTGTTTCCGTTGTCGCATGCCCACCGATTGGCCGAGACGTTCCCCGCCGCGGTTGTGCGCCCCATCGAGGACAGCTCGACCTACGTGATGCTGGACCGCCCGGACGAGTCCGCCGAGGCCATACGGGAATTTGTCGCCGGGCCGAAGGAGGAGGTCGCGCGGTGAGGGCTGATACCGTCGTCGGCTTGCTTGACGAGTCCGCCGTGAACCAACCGGATCGGCCGCTGTTGCGCGATTGCGCAGGCGCGACGCTGACCGTCGCTGAGGTAGCCGCGCTGTCGGCCGCGGGCACCCAGTGGCTATGGGATGCGGGCATCCGTCCCGGCATGACTGTTGCGTGGCAGCTGCCCGCGAATACCTCGGCGGCATTGCTGATGCTGGCGCTTGCCCGCAGCGCAGTAGTCCAGGCGCCGGTGCTGCACATATACCGGCAGCGAGAGGTCTGCGCGGCGCTTGAAGTCGCTCACGCAGACATTCTGGTCGTCGACGAGTCGAGAGCCGCCAACGCGCCACCTGGGGTCCGCGTCGTCAGGCTGCCGAACGATTTCGTCGAGCAGCTGCGAGCCTTGCCTGCCGCCCTGCATTCCGAACTGGGCCAACCCCATTCGGCCGACGACAGGCGATGGATCTACTTCACTTCAGGCACCACCGGCCGCCCGAAAGGTGTCCGGCACACCGATGCAACCTTGTTGGCCGCGGCCCGCGGCTACGTGACACATCTCGGGTTGGGCGACCACCCTGAAGAAATCGGGACGATCAACTTCCCCATCGCGCACATCGGAGGCATCCTCTACATCGCCAGCGCCCTGATCGGCGCTTTCTCGGCGCTGATGGTGCCGAAGGTCGACGGCCCTGAGCTGGCCGGCGTGCTGGCGGCGAACCGCGTGACGATCTCGGGCTCGAGCACGGCTTTCTATCAGATACTTCTGTCGGCACAACTGGCTTCGAGCAGCGACCAGCCGATCATTCCGACGCTGCGAATGTTGATCGGCGGCGGTGCACCCTGCGCGCCCGAACTCCACCACAAGGTGCGCAGGCACATGGGCGTACCGATCGTGCACGCCTACGGCATGACCGAGGCGCCAACGATCTGCGTCAGCGAGGCCACCGACACGGAGGAGCAGCAGACCAACAGCTGCGGCCGGCCGATCCCAGGCGCGGAGATCCGGATCGCACCGACCGGTGAGGTCGAATTGCGCGGGGCCAACGTGACGCCGGGCTACGTCGACGCCGAGCCGTGGTCGCACGCGACGACGGCCGACGGCTGGTTCCGTACCGGTGACCGCGGGTGGCTGAGGCCCGACGGACGCACCGTGATCACCGGCCGCATCAAGGATCTGATCATCCGCAAAGGCGAAAACATCGCGCCCGACGAGATCGAGAACGAGCTGCTGGCGCATCCCCTGGTCGACGAGGTTGCGGTCCTCGGCCGCCCCGACGAGCTGCGCGGCGAGATGGTTTGCGCGGTCGTGCGACGCTCGCCGCGTCACCGCGATGTCACGCTAGATGAGCTGTGCGCATTCCTCGACGAGCGCGGGCTGATGAAACAGAAGTGGCCTGAGCAACTGCTGGTTGTCGACGAGTTCCCGCTGACTGGCCTGGGTAAGGTCGCGAAAAACGAATTGGCACAACTCATTTCAGGAGGGAGCCAATGACGGTGTTGTCCGTTGACGAGCGCGACGAGCTCGCGCACTCCGTGCGTGCCGCATGCGAGAGGTTCGCATCCGAAGAGCGCGTGCGGGCAGTGGCCTACGACCACCCCGAGAACCCGCAGCGCGGCTTCGACAGCGAGCTGTGGGGGGTGCTTTGCAACCAAGTCGGGGTGGCAGCAATTGCGGTGCCGGAGAATCTCGGCGGGGCAGGCTACGGCGCCTCCGCGTTGGGCGTGGTGGCCCACGAACTGGGCCGCGCGCTGGCGCCGGTGCCGTTCGTGGCTTCGGCGGTGCTCGCCACCGGCCTGTTGCTAGACATGCAGGACCGGGGCCCCGACGCAGAGAAGCGATTGTCGAGGCTGCTCGAAGGCCAACGCACCGCCGCGGTGGTGATCACCGGTGACGGCGGGCTCTGGCGTCGCGCCTCGGTGACGCTCACCGCCGCACCGGCCCAAGGCGCGTGGACCGTGGCCGGAGAGGCCCGCCACGTGCTCAACGGTGCCGCCGCAGATGATCTCGTCGTCGTGGCGATGAACGCCGACGAACCTGCAGTCTTCCTGGTGGACCCGACGGAGGACCGCGTCGTCGTTGAATCAGAGCGCACCCTCGACGGCACCCGGCCAATGGCCACGATCACGTTCACCGCTGCGCCTGCGATACGGCTGTCCGGTGACCGGCCTGTCGACGACACGATCGAGCGGAACGTCGACCTGGCGTTGGCGGTGCTGTCGGCCGAGCAGGTCGGCGCGTGCGAACGGGTGCTGGAGATCGCCACCGAATACGCCTGCACCCGTGAACAATTCAACCGCCCGATCGGCAGCTTCCAGGCTATCAAACACAAATGTGCCGACATGCTGGTTGGCCTCGAGTGGGCACGGTCGGCGTCAGCGGCGGCGCTGGCGTCGGTCGACGGCGACGCCGGCGAAACCGCAAGCGAGTGCGACTGGCGCGCCAGCATGGCGAAAGCGGTGTGCTCGGAGGCCTTGCGCGATGCAGCGCACGCCAACGTCCAGATCCACGGCGGAATCGGATTCACATGGGAAGACTCCGCGCATCTCTACCTTCGGCGTGCCCGGACCGATGAGGTGTTGTTCGGCGGCCCCGCACAGCACTGGGACCGGCTGGCCGCCGCGGCCAAGATCCTCTGACACGAGCACCGGCCCGGTGTGCGGTTTTGTACGCAACACGCCGCCCCGCTCGCAGCATGCGAATTCGCACGGTCACCACGTCTTTGGGCTTCACGTGTGATCAGCTGCTACCGGCGTTGTTGACCAAAATGTCTATCCCGCCGAACGCCGATGCCGCGGCATCGGCGACGTGCGCTGCGCCGTCTTCGGCAGGCAAGGTCGCCCACTGCCGTGTCAGCGCGTCCGCCGTTCTCCCGGATCTGGTCCGCCACCGCCGAAGCTCGCTCCGCGTTGCGCCCGTGGACCACCGCTACGCCCTCAGCGGCGAGCGTCGCGGCGATGCCCGCACCGATCCCGGAACTACTTCCGGTGACGAGCGCTCGCTTGCCATCCAGGTCGAAATTCATGATCGCGGTCCCCCTTTCACATTCCACTGCCCGAAGTCATTACGGCCCCGACGGTGGTGGCTCCATGCAGTCGTTCCATCTCCGCTGTTCAGCGAGACCGGCAGGCCGCCGCAGGAACTGCTTGCCGCGGCCGCCTATGGTGAACTACGCTGAAAATAACTAAATATTTCCCTGTTTTGGACGCCAAAGGAGTCGCTGTGCGCTTGCAGCTCCAGCAACCGGACTTCCGGGTCGTCGGTGCTTGCGGCCGTCCACTCGTGCAGGCGGGCCCTGGTGCAACCGAATTCGTCGACGAGGAGCGACGGCTGCCTGCGATGGAGTCCGTCCGCGACGAGTACACCCACTACCTCAACAGAAAGTGAGCTGTTGGTAGCCGCCAAAAGCACCGAAGGCACCGCCGCACTTCGGTCGCAGATTCGCTCTTTTTTGGAGGACGCGCCCAAGCCGGAGGGTCTGCGCAACTACGGGCCGACTCCGACGGCCGCCGACGTGCAGCCCGGCCGCGCCTGGCATCGTTATCTTGCCGATCACAAGTACGTCTGCCTGCACTGGCCCGTCGAGTACGGGGGTGCCGACGCGTCCGTCAGCTTCCAAGCGATCTTCGCCGAGGAGTGCGCACGTGCCGGTGTGCCGCGTCAACTCGGTATCACCGCGATCGACCTGGCCGGGCCAGTCCTGATCACTTTCGGCACCGATGAGCAGAAGTCGCGGTATCTGGAACCCATCCGGCTCGGCGATGACATCTGGACGCAGTTGTTCTCCGAGCCCGGCGCCGGCTCCGATCTGGCAGGAGTGCGCACCAAGGCGGAGAAGACGCCGACTGGCTGGCGGATCAACGGCCAGAAGGTGTGGAGTTCGGCTGCCAACTCCGCGAAATACGGTCTGCTGCTGGCCCGTACGGGTCCCGACAAGCATCGCGGCATGTCGATGTTCGTGGTACCTATGGATACGCCAGGCATCACCGTGCGGCCGCTGACACAGATGGACGGCGAGAGCAAGTTCAACGAGGTGTTCTTCGACGGCGCCGAACTGGACGACGACGCGCTGATCGGCGAGGTCGGCCAGGGCTGGGCCATCGCGATCATGACACTCGGACGCGAGCGGCTGACCCTGGGTTCACAAGCGGTCGCGATGTTCCGGCTCCACGAGCGGATGGCCGACGCGGCCAGGGCCCACGATCTGCTGGACCCCGTGCTGGCGCGGTCGATGACCAAGTTGTGGGCGCGAATGTGGCTGCTGCGATTCACCTGGCAGCGCGCCATCGACGCGGGCAACACGTCGTCGGCGGCGTTCTCAGTGCTCAAGCTGATGACCTCGGAAACCGACCGCGATCTGGGCGATCTTGCCACCGAGGTGCTCGGCGTCGATGCATGTGTCGATCCGGCGGACAACGAACTCGTACATCACATGCTGGTCGGTCGCGCCCAGACCATCCTCGGCGGCACCAGTGAGATCCAGCGCAACATTCTGGGTGAACGAGTGCTGGGCCTTCCCAAAGAGCCTCGGTGAGCGCCCCTTTCGCCCAAACGAACGGATGGGCGCAGTAGTGCGAGTAGCGCGCGCCAAATCGTCGACCTCGGCGCAGTTCGCCGCTGCGTTGCGTGATCGGCTGCGTCCGGGCATGACTGTTGCGTTCGGTGACGGCGTCGGTGCGCTGCGTTGCCTCGACGACGGCCTATCGGTAGGAGCGGTCGTCTCGGCGGTTGCCCGTGAAGTTGGTTCGGTTCGGCTGGTACTGGGCTGGATGCCCGCGCCGCTCGACGGATTCGAGGTGGAAGCCTTCTCCGAGACCATTGCGGTGATGCCGGGCTGGGGTGTGCGAGATGTATTGAGCAGTTCGACAGCACGTTTCGTGCCGACTCGGCTCACCGTCATCCCCGCGTTGCTGACCAGCGTGCTGCGTCCCGACGTGCTGATAACACGTGTGGTGGGGCGCGAGGGACGCCTCCATTTCGGCAGCGAGGTGTCCTGGCAACGGGGACTCGCCGGTGTGCCGGTACTCGCCGTTGTGGACAACACTGCGCCTTGCGCGGACGCCGGTCCGCCGCTGGATCCCGACATCGTGAGAATTGTCGGCCACAGCAACGACGGCCCCGTCCGGTTGCCGCAAAAGGATCCCGATCCGATCCACGATGCGCTCGCCGACGCAGTACTGAGGTTCGTGCCCGAGGGCGCCCGCCTGCAGTACGGGCCGGGGCAACTCGGAACCGCACTGCTGCGGCGAGCGCCGGTGCCGCTACGGATCGACACCGGCCTGCTCACCGACGCGGTTGTCGACATGGACACGCGCGGCATGCTGATCGATATGCCCTCGGCCACCTACCTGTTTGGCACCGAGAAGCTGTACGACTGGGCGGACAGCAAGCCGATTCTTCGAGGCATCGAGTACACCCACGACCTCACCAGGCTGTCCAGGGGCGAGTCGTTCGTCGCCGTCAACACCGCCGTCGAGATCGACCCGTACGGACAGGTCAATGTCGAAGGCCGTGGCGAGAAAGTGATCGGCGGCATCGGAGGTCATCCCGACTATTGCGCGGCCGCACGGATGAGCCACGGCGGGCTGTCGATCATCGCCGTCCCGACGGTGGTCAACGGGCACTCACCGCTGATCGACCAATTGAGCCGCCCAGTCTCCACCCCGGCCCACGACGTCGACATGATCGTCACCGAGTCCAGCCACGCGGACCTGCGCGGCGCGGACTGGTCGCAGCGACGCCGTCTCATCACCAAGCTATTTGAATAAAGGAGCGCAATGACTGCATCACTTTCCGGACGCGTCGTCCTGGTCACCGGGGGCGGGCGAGGCATCGGGCGCGCCCACTGCCTGGCCCTGTCCGCTCAGGGCGCCTCGGTCGTCGTCAATGACCCAGGCGTGAGCCGCGATGGTACCGCAGGGGATGGGTCGGGACCTGCGGCCGACGTGGTCGCCGAGATCGAGGCAGCGGGTGGCAAGGCGATCGCCCACACTGGATCGGTCTCGTCCTGGGACGACGTTGCCGACATGATCAACACGGCGGTCGACACGTTCGGGACGCTCACTGGCGTGGTGAACAACGCAGGCATCGTCCGTGATGCGATGGTTGCCACGTCCACAGAGGCCGACTGGGACAAGGTGATCGCCGTCCACCTCAAGGGCACGTTTGCGGTCACCAAGCACGCCTGCGAGTACTGGCGCGCACTGTCCAAGGCGGGCAATCAGATCGACGCGCGCATTGTGAACACTGTGTCGGGCGCGGGGCTGTGGGGCAACGTCGGCCAGAGCGCCTACGGTGCCGCCAAGGCAGCCATCGCCAACCTCACCGCCGTCACTGCGATGGAGGCGGCGCGTTACGGGGTTGCGGTGAACGCGATTTCGCCACTGGCCATAACCCGAATCAGCGAGAACTTCTTCAGCGGCGAGAAGGCTGACGACCCCGCGCTGGACCCTGCCCGCAGTTCGGGCGTGGTGGCGTGGCTGCAGTCGCCGCAGTCCTCCTGGCTGACCGGCCAGATCCTGCGGGTGAACGGACACACGCTGAGCCGCATCGAGGGCTTCACCGAGGCGCCTGCCTACTATCACGCCAAAGACGGTGCCTCGCTGCAATTCTCGGAGATCGGCCAAGCCGTCAGCTGGCTATACGGAACCTCACCACGCGGCCTCGCCGGCCCGCTACCGACGGCCTAGGCTCTTTGCGCGAGCAGGCGCAAATGGCCCCGACACGCCGCGCGAAAGGGACACTCTGCGTCTGCTCGCGAGAGAAAGGTTAGCGGGTGAAGTACTTGAGTGGGCGTTCGACGAACTCGAAAACCACCCCGTCGGGCGAGCGCAGGAACGCGATGTAGAGACCCTCGATCTTCGTGCCGGGCAACGGGCACCAGACCGGATCTCCCATCACCTCAATGGAATCCGGCAGAGCAGCGAGGGCCTTCTCCGTGTGTTCCACCCGCATAGCACACCGGTACAGCCCCTGGTGGTTGCCGCCCCATGGCACCGGATCCTGGTGTCGAGTCTCTGGATGCTGCACCACTGTAAGGCTGAACTGATTGGCATCCTCGGGGACCGCATAACGCGACACCACGCATTCAACCGCTTGGGACGATCCACCCGTATCCAGTTGGTCGCCGGCGATGCCGGTCAGGCTCGGCGCCTGCACTTCGACGAAGCCGATCGCGGTGAGGAACTGCCCCGTCGCGACGGCATCGATGGCCGCGACGCGAACTCCGCCGAACAACGCGCCGGCAGCCACATCGTCGGCAACACGCTCTGCCAGTTCGATTACCACGCCGTCGAGACCGGTTGCCAACACCGATTTGGTTCCGGAGATCAGGCCGTCGATGGGTTCGCCGACAGAGACGCCCCCCGCCCGCAGCGCCGCGACGGTACCGGCCAGATCCGCCACGGTCATCAGCGTCGACCGTAGGCCGGGCCGTTTCGGATCGTCGTTCGAGTCGCGCTTGAGCGCGGGGCTTCGGTACTCGATAGCCTCCAGTGCACAGCCGGCTCGGCCACCTCGTGCGTCGTAGAGAAACGATGTCTCACAGTAGGTCTCGCCGTCGAGACCGAGGATCGAGCCATTGGTTGGAACGTCGGGGTCTGTTCGCATCCGCGCTGAGAGCCCGAGCTTGCCGGCATACAGCTCCTCAGTCGAGTGGAGCGATTCGCAGTTCAGGTTGACGTGCAAGAAGCGCCGAGCCAGATCCTCCGATCCCACTACAGCACAACCGAATTGATCTTGAACTCGATGATCTGGTCTTCGCTGTAACCCAGTTCGCCAAGGAGCGCGTCGGTGTGCTCACCATGACCAGGGGCGCACGTCAGGTCCAGCGGGGTTTCGTCGAACTGTACCGGGCTGGCCGCCAACGCGAACTCATTGCCGTTGGCGTCGGTGGTGCGCGGCAGATACCCGTTGACGATCGCCTGCGGGTCGTCGTGAATCTCGCGGGCCGTGCGCATGACGTCCCACACACCGTCAAAACCCTCGAACGCCTTCTCCCAGTGGGAAAGATCCTGCGCCCCGATCGTCTTGCGCAGTTCGACGATGCATTCGGCGCGGTTCTCGAACCGAACCACCGCGTTCGCGAACCGCTCGTCGGAGACCAGGTCGGTTCGGCCCAGCCGTGCGCAGAATTCGGCCCAGAACCGGTCGGCTTGCAACAACACGAATGCGATGTGCCTGCCGTCGCGCGTTTGGTACATGCTCGCCGCCGGATTCGGCATCTCCTCCAGCTGGAACCTCGGGATGTCCGCGCCAGTGATGCCCGCGCCCACCACGTCGGGGCCGAGCTGCCAGATCGCCGCGCCGAGCAGTGACACGTCGACCACCGACGGCTCGCCCGTGCGCTCCCGTTTGAACAACGCGCCTGCAATGCCCGCAGCGATCGACAGGCCGCCGTAGACGTCCCCGAACGCCGGCCGCTGAATCGGCGGGTACGAGCCGTCGCCCGCGGCGTAGGCCTCACCGATTCCACCGCGGGACCAGTACGCGGCGAGGTCGAACCCGCCTTGGGCCGCGAGCTCACCCTTCGTTCCGTAGCCGTGGCCACGGGCGTAGATGATCCTCGGGTTGCGTGCACGCACCTGTTCTACGTCGATTGCCATGCGTTGCCGGGAATCTGGCAACAGGTTCGTCAGGAAGACGTCAGCGGTCTCGACTAGTTTCATCAGAACTTCAAGCCCCTCGGCACTGGACGTGTCCAGGCCCACGCTGCGCTTTCCGCGGTTGGGCTGTTCAATGAAGTGGTTCACCCCGCCCGCGCCGGTGACGATTCCGGAGCTGATGAGGCCGCGCTGCGGATCGCCGGTTTCGGGGTGCTCGATTTTGATGACGTCGGCACCCCAGTCGGCGAGCACCGCACCCGCGGCCGGGACGAACGTCCAAGCGGCAAGCTCGATTACGCGTATCCCGTTGAGGATGTCGGTCATGCGATCGGATATCCCATCGACTTGGTCTGCAGATGTTGCTCGAAGCCCTCATGGCCGTTCTGCCGCCCGAGGCCGCTCATCCGATATCCGCCGAACGGGGCATCGGCGCCGTAGAACAACGCGCCGTTGATGTTCATCGTTCCGGTGCGGATCCGTCTCGCCACTGCCATCGCCCGCTCGTTGGAGCCCATCACCGCGCCCGAAAGCCCGTAGATGGAATTGTTGGCAAGCTCGACGAGGCCGTCGTCACCCCCGTCGTAGGGCGTGATCGCGATGACGGGCCCGAAGATCTCCTCCTGGAAGATGCGGTGATCGGGCTCCACATCGGCGAAGACCGTCGGGGCAACGAAGTAGCCGCGGTCCAGTCCTTCGGGCGCGCCGCCGCCGATGGTGATGCGTCCCCCCTGCTGCTTGCCGATCTCGATGTAGTTGAGGACCCGGTCACGCTGCTTGGCCGATACCAGCGGGCCGCAGAAGTTCGCCGGGTCGGTGGGGTCTCCGACGCCTATCGCCCCGAACGTCGCGGTGGCGACCTCGACGGCCTGCTCGTAGAACTGGCGCGGCACCAGCATTCGCGTGGTCAGAGCGCAACCCTGGCCGGAATGGATGAGGGCTCCCATGCAGCCCGGCAGCGCGACGTCCATGTCCGCGTCGTCGAGCACCATGTAGGCCGACTTCCCGCCCAGCTCGAGCAGATTCCGTTTCATCGTTTTCCCGGACAGACTCTGGATCAGTTTGCCGACCGCCGTCGACCCGGTGAACGAGACCATGTCGACGCGGGCGTCGCTGGCGAGTATCTGGGCGACATTGTTGTCTGAGGCCGGGACGATGTTCACCACGCCGGCGGGGATGTCGGTCTTCTCCGCGATGATGCGGCCCCACCGCAGGGCACTCCACGGTGTCTCGATGGCAGGCTTGAGCACCATCGTGTTTCCGGTGGCCAGAATCTGGCCCATCTTGTTGCTGATGATCTCGACCGGGAAGTTCCACGGGGTGATCGCGCCGACGACGCCCATCGGTTCCTTGACCACCTTGCGGTGGTAGGGCGTGCCGATCAACGCCGCGTCGGGGAGTTCGCGCTCCCAGGGGAATTGCGAGATGTATTCGGCGGGCCAGCGGATCGCGTCGGAAAGCGGCCACTCGAGCTGCGCGATATACGTCGCGGAGACTGGGCAACCGACCTCGGCAACGAGCTCGGCCCGCATGTCCTCCTTCTCCTCCTGAAGCGCGTCATGCAACTGCATGAGGCAGCGCTGGCGAAACTCGTGGTTCGTCGACCAGTCGGTGGTGTCGAAGGCCCGACGCGCGGCCGCGATCGCCGTGTCCATGTCGCCCGCGCCCGCGTCGGTACACGTACCGAGGAGTTCCTCGGTGGCCGGATTGATGTTGTCGGCCGTCTTGCCCGTGGACGATTCGCGCAACCGACCGTCGATGTAGAGGCGACTCTCCGGGTTGAACTGGACGGTTGAAGTGGCGACCGGCGATGCCGTCATTGGCGCTCCCTATGGCGAAGTTGTCGTCGTGCGATAGTGTACCTGGTATAGATAATTGTTTAGCTGATTCGTCTCCCGCAGACGAATCAGGTCGAACGACGAAAGGGGTGTCCGTTGTCAGCCCCGGTCGACGACGCGGTGAACGCCAGCCGTCAGCATGAATACGTTTCGCAGATCGCGACATACCGCCAGGATTTCCGGCGTTACCTGCGCGACCTGGACTGGGCCGACGAATGGCGCAACTCGTCCTTCGACAACACCGAGGAAGAGCTGGCGTACCACTCCTTCATTCTTTCGCGCATGTACGAGGCCGGATGGAACCGCTATGGCTGGCCGGAGCAGGCGGGCGGATTCGGAGGCACCGAGATCCACCGGGCGGTGTATTTCGAAGAACTCGCCTCGGCGATGCTGCCGGTGCCCGAGCAGCACTGGACACTCGAGGTGTTGGGCCCGGCGGTCATCAAGTACGCGCCGGAGCTGGCCGCCGAATATCTGCCGCATTACCTGCGCGGTGCCGAGTGGTGGGGCCAGTGCTTCTCCGAGCCCGAATCGGGCAGCGACTTGGCTTCGCTTCGTTGCCGGGGTGTCGACGACGGCGAAGGCGGGTTCGTCCTCAGCGGACAGAAGATCTGGACCAGCCAGGGCCCCACGGCGACGAGGTTTCTGGTCCTGGCCCGCACCGGCACCCCTGAAAGCCGCCACCGAGGTCTGAGCACCATCCTTGTCGACGCCGACGCCCCTGGAGTGACCGTCCGACCGATCGCACTCGCCAGCGGTCGCCGCGAATTGGCCGAGGTGTTCTTCGACGACGTGCGCGTGCCGCGCGAACGGCTGATCGGCGAGGCCGACGGAGGCTGGGGCGTCGTGATGTACCTCATGCAGTACGAGCGCGGAATGTACGGCTATGCGACGCTGACGACGGCGCTGACGGAACTGAGCTGGTTGCGCGGCGAGATGGCCGTGCACGGCTCGTCTTCAGCCGCCAGGCGCCGCTTCGCTCAGATCTACGTTGCGGTGCTTGCCGCGCAGGCGCGCGCCGCGACCACGGTGCGTGCGCTCGCCGAGGGCCGCGCTGTCGGCCCGAACAGCAGCGTGGACAAGTTGCTTTTCGCGAAGGCAGAAAAGGACGTCAACGACCTCATCATGGACACCCGGCGGGATTGGGTTATCTGCGGTGTCGGCGCCGACAACGCCAAGGAACTCGATGCCGTCAGGGCGAAGTGGTGGTACACCCGCGCGGCGACGATCATGGGCGGCAGCGCCGAGGTACAGCGCGGCATCATCGCCGACCATCTGCTGGGGCTGCCAAAGGAGAAGCGATGAGCCCGGCCGTGACCGACGAATCGTGGCCAATGATCGAAGAGGCCGTCTTCAGGCTGTTCGACCAGCTGGCGGGCAAGGGAGTAGACGAGCACACTGCCGTTGGACCCGCGCTCGCAGAACTCGGGTGGTCGGATATCGAGGCGGAGTATCCGATTGAGGCGTGCGAGTTGCTCTTTCGCGCGCAGGGCCGCTCACTGGCGCACACTGACTGCCTCAGCACGGTGATGCTTGCCGAGTTGAGCCCGCTGCTTGACGGTGCCGTCGACGGGATTGTGCTGCCCACCGACGGTTATGCGCCGGGCTCCGACGCACAACGGGTTGCCGGATTAGTGCTTGGGCCGCTGCCAAACTCCGGGCGACTTGCCGTGCCAGTACTGGGCCCCATGGCCACGGTGTCGATCGGCGTCGTCGCCACCGATCGATTGTCAGGCGAAAAGCTCGACACCTTCGACCCGACGGTGTTCTGGACGCGTGTGAGTGGTCCAATGAGTGGCGACCTAGCCGACGCCTCAACCGAATTCGGCCGCGCCGTCGCCGCGGCGCAACGCGCCCTTGCGACCGAACTGGTCGCGCTTGCCGACGAGGCGTTGCGCATCGCGGTCGAGCATGTCAGCGTCCGTATCCAATTCGGTTCTCCCATCGGCTCATTCCAGTCGCCACGGCATCTTTTGGCCGACGCATCGGCGAACTTGGAAGGCGCCCGCGCGCTGTTGGCCGAGACGTGGCGTTATGGCGGAAGTCTTTCCGCGATGACCGCGAAGGCGGCTGCAGGCCGCGCGCACAGATGCGTATCGGACGCCGCACTGCAGGTATGCGGCGCGATCGGACTGACCGCAGAACACGACCTGCACCGCTACGTAACCCGGGGCTTCCAAATCGATTCGCTCTGCGGATCGCATCATCAGCTCGAGGGGCTGCTCGCCGACCGGCTGTTCGAGATGTACGCACCCGGCCGCGCCCTGCCGTCGATCGTCACCTGGGGCTGAGGAAGAGGAAACGAATGCGACGCAACATATTCGACGAGGTGCACGAGGACTTCCGCGCGACCGCGCGCGCGTTCTTCGAGCGCGAGTGCGTACCGAACGTCGAGAAGTGGGAACGCGAGGGCAAGGTCAGCCGCGAGGCGTGGCTGGCCGCAGGTGAGCACGGCCTGATCGGCTGGGAGTTCGACGAGCGCTACGGCGGGCTGGGCGTCAAGGACTTCCGGTTCAATCAGATCATCTCCGAAGAGATGTTCATGACCGGATCGGTAGGCATCGGTCTCGGCGTGCAGAACGACATCCTCATGCCGTACATGAACAACCTCACCACCGAGGAACAGAAGGAACGCTGGCTGCCCGGGTTCATCTCCGGCGAGCTGATCGGCTCGGTGGCGATGTCCGAACCCGTCGCCGGCTCAGACCTCGCAGGCATAAAGACGTCCGCACGCGACGAGGGCGACCACTGGGTGGTCAATGGGCAGAAGACGTTCATCAGCAACGGGCTGCTGTCCAAACTGGTGCTCACGGCGGTCAAGACTGAGCCCTCGGCAGGCCGCAAGGGCATCAGCCTGCTGATGATCGAAGACGGCATGGAGGGCTTCACCCGCGGCCGCAAGCTCGACAAGATCGGCCAGTACTCCGCCGACACCGCGGAGTTGTTCTTCGAGGACGTCCGCGTTCCCAAAGAGAACCTCGTCGGCGAACTCAATCGCGGTTTCTACCATCTGGTTTCAAATTTGCCCAATGAACGGGTGGGAGTCGCGTGTTACGCACTGCCGGCGGCGCGGCGAGCGTTGGACCTGACCAAGGCCTATGCGCACGAACGCACAGCGTTCGGTCAGCCGATCGGCACGTTCCAGGTGAACCGCCACTTTCTGGCAGAGATGCAGACGAAACTCGACGCAGCGCAGACGTATCTAGACCAGTGCGTGCTCTCGGTCAATGACGGCACCTTGTCAGACCAGGACGCGGCAGGCCTGAAGTGGTGGACCTCGGAAGTCCAGTGGGAGATCATCGACCGCTGCTTGCAGCTTCACGGGGGCTACGGCTACATCAACGAGTACGAGGTGGCCAGGCTCTGGCGCGACTCGCGGGTACAGCGGCTTTACGCAGGCACCACCGAGATCATGAAGGATCTGATGGGCCGCGCCATGGGATATTGACGATGAGGTTCATCACTGCGCTGGCGCGGATACCCGGGTCGGCGGCGCAATTCAGTTAACCTGCCAAATAGTTAGTTGATTCGATTACCTGTGGAGGGTCGATATGGAGGTCACCAGCCTTCGAGAGCCGAAGATGGCCGATCGGGTGGCCACAGCGCTGCGCCGGATGTTCATCCGCGGTGAGATCACCGAGGGCACCATGTTGCCACCTGAATCGGAGCTCATGGAGCGGTTCGGGGTCTCGAGACCGACGCTGCGCGAGGCCTTCCGGGTTCTGGAATCCGAGTCGCTCATCGAGGTGCAGCGCGGTGTGCGCGGCGGCGCGCGGGTGACCCGACCGAGGCGCGAGACGCTGGCCCGCTACGCCGGGCTCATTCTCGAATACGAGGGCGTGACGGTCAAGGATGTCTACGCCGCGAGGATGGCGCTGGAGACGCCGATGGTCATCGAGCTGGCAAAGAGCCGTAACGCCGCGGTGATCGCAGAGTTGGAGGCTATCGTCGAGCGCGAGGGCCAGCTGCAACCCGGCAGTGACGCCGTCGACCAGTTGACCGACTTCCACGCCGCGATCGCCCGCCTCTCCGGCAACAAGACCCTGCAGATCATCAGCGCCATGTTGCACCACATCATCGAGAAGGCGAACCGATCGCTTCAGCCGACGAAGGGCGACAGGGCCGAAGGGGCCGTGCGCCGCTCGGCCAAGACACACCGGATGGTGCTGGATCTGATCAAGGCCGGTGACGCCGAGAAGGCCGGCGAGCTCTGGCGCAAACACCTTCTCAAGGCTGAGGAGTTCGTTCTCGCCGGGACCGAATTGTCAACGGTCGTCGACCTTCTCGAATGACGGAGATCGACGGGCGCCCTGATGTCCTCATCGAGACGCCCATGCATGTGCTGCGGCGGTTCGGCATCGAGATGCTCGACGCGGATGTCGACAACGAAACCGCCGAGATGTCGATGTCGTTGGCGGGGATGCGCAATCCGTTCACCGGTCTTCCCACGGTGGGACCGCTCGGCGTCCTGGTGGACGCTGTCAGCGGCCTCGTCAACCACTTCCGGCACCACACCGGAGAATGGACGGTATCCACCGAACTGGCCCTGGAGTTGAGTCCCGACGGAAGCGACAGGGCCACGGCCGAAGGCGCCCCACCGGTCGTCGCACTGGGTCGACTGCTGGGTCCGCGCGGCAGCACTTCATTGTCCTTCTGCACATTGATGTGTGGCGACGTGGTGATCGGAGGCGGTACCGTGCGCTCCTTCTTCTTCACCCCCGATCAAGTGGTACTCGACGAGCCTGACGAGACGTTGAACAGAACCGAGAAGACGGTTCTGTCGGAGTTGATGGCGGTGGAGACGGCCATCGCCTCAAACGACTTGTGCGTGCTACGCCAGAAGCCGGACCCGTTCCTCAACAACGCCGTCGGCGTTGTCAACGGCGGTGTCGCGTCTGCCGGGCTCGAATTGGCCGCGTCGGCGGTGGTGAACGCCGACGGGCCGGCGATGCGTACGGCATCGTTAAGGGTGAATTTCCTGCGACCCTTCTTCGCCGGTGACCATTCGCGCTACGAGGCTTCGCCGCTGAGGATCGGCAGAGCGACCGCGGTAGCGGATGCACAGGCCGTTGCCGAGGACGGCAGACCAGCGCTGACCGCGCGTATCACGGCGTACCGCTGAGCACTACTTCTTGGATCGGGCACGGAAAGCCGCGACCCGCTCTTTGAACTCCGGTGTCGAGAAGGACGTCAACTCCTCGGCGAGCGCGTATTCGAGCACTCCCTGCGCGGCGCGGGCCAAGTGCATGTTGAGCGCGACCTTCGACGACCGCAGAGCCTGCGGCGGCAGTGCGGCGAACCGCTCGCCGAGTGCCAGCGCCTCGTCGAGCACCGCGTCGTCGGGGACGACCTTGGTGACCAAGTTCAGCTTTTCCGCGATCGACGCGGTGATCCGATCACCAAGCAGAACATACTCTTTGGCTTTCATCATGCCAATCAGCAAGGGCAGCATCGCTGCACCGCCGTCCCCGGCAGTGAGTCCAACGGCGACGTGCGGGTCGGCCAGATAGCTGTTCTCCCCCATCACCATCAGGTCGGACAGCAGGGCGATCGAACAGCCCAGTCCCACCGCCGGCCCGTTTACCGCGGACACCAGGGGCTTCGGGAAGTTGATCACCTCGAGGAAGACCGTGCGGGCTTCGTGAATCTGAAAAGTGCGCGCCACCTCGTCCTCGATCAGGCGACCGAACATCACCATGTCCCCGCCGGCGGAGAACGCTTTGCCGATACCGGTGGTCACGACCGCCTTGACGTCGTCGTCGGCGTCGAGCACCTTCCAGATTGTGGCGAACGCGTGATGCACCTCTTCGGTGACGGCGTTGAGCGCCTCCGGGCGGTTGATACTCACGACGTGAACGTTGCCGCGTTTCTCCACCAACAGCCATGGGGCGAACTGCTCATAGCCGGCCAGAGTGGCGATCTCGGAGGTGGTCATGGGACTCCTATCAATTCTTGTCGCTGGAGAGAATCGTCACCGCTGAGACTGCGGTCGGCCCACCGATGTTGTGGGCCAACCCAACTCGGGCACCGTCAACCTGGTTCTCGGCCTCGCCGCGGAGCTGGTTGAACAATTCGTAGCACTGGGCCACCCCGGTTGCGCCGGGCGGATGGCCTTTGGCCTTTAGGCCGCCGCTGGGATTGATGGGGATCGACCCACCGACGTAGTGTTCACGACCCTCGACGAGCTTGTAGGCTTCGAAGCGGTTCGCGAACCCGAGATCTTCGTAGCTGATCAGCTCCACGCCGGTGAAGCAGTCGTGGACCTCAGCGACGTCGATGTCGAAAGGCGTCAATCCCGCCATCTTCATCGCCGTCTTGGCCGCACGCACGGTCGGCGGGAAGGTTGTCATATCCGTCTTGTGTTGGTGCATCACGCGATCCATGCCCAGCCCCACGCCGCGCACCCAGACCGGCCGGTCGGTGTAGCGGTCCACGACGTCTTCCGCCGCGAGGATCACTGCGGCGGCGCCGTCACTCTGCGGGGTGCAATCGTAAAGCCCGAACGGCTCGACCACGATCGGCGCCGCTAGGGCCTGCTCAACGGTGATCTCATACCGCAGTTGGGCTTTTGGATTCTTCAGCGCGTGGAAGTGGTTTTTGACCGCCACCATCGCCATGTGCTCCTTGGTCGCGGGCGACTCGTGCAGGTAGCGGATGACGTGCAGGGCGAAGTTGGCAGGGGCGACCAGCCCCAGTGGGTAGTCCCAGGCGTTGTCGCGGGTCATTGCTGCCCAGTCCCAGAACGTGGTGTTCGACGACGTCTCGCGGACCTTGTCCGCGCCGACCACCAGCACCACGTCGTAGAGTCCCGAGGCGATGGCCATGGTCCCGTTGCGGATGGCGTCATTGCCTGTGGCACAAGCATTCTCGACCCGCGTCACAGGAATGTCGGTCAGGTCGAGCGTGTCGGCCAGAATGCCCGAGGGGAATCCGTCGGTTGTGGACAGCTCGCCGAACCAGGCTGCCTCGATCTCGGCCTTGACGATGCCCTTGTCGACCCCGGCGACCGCCTCGGCGTACGCCATCGGCACCAGGTCCTTGATGCCGAGTTCGAAGTGCTCGGCGAACGGCGTCATCCCGGCGCCGACGATGGCGACTTTCCTCATGCGTCGACTCCTTGCGAAACGAGTGAGCGCCCGGGCCAGAACGCATATCCGTAATCGGGGATGCCCGCCCGCGTGGCGATCTTGCGCAGCACGATGGCCCCCTCCTGTCCGATCGTCGCCTCGCCCGCGGGTACGCCGGTCACCTTCAGCAGCACCCGCACGGGGCTGTCGTCGAGCTGCACTACCGCCAGCGAGTAGGGGCTGGGCAGATCGGGCACCGAGATCCGAATGGTGGTGTGTGTGTACACCGTGCCAGTTCGTGGCAGCGCTTCGAGCTGGTATTCGGTCGCCAGTTGCCCGGCGTTGTTCACGCGCAACCGTGGCGGGAACTGCGGCGCGGAGTCGATGCCCGGACTCGCGTCGAAAACCGCTGCCTCCCAACGAATTTTCGGCTCGAAGGCGCGCGCGTAGGCCGGCATCGAGATCGGGATGCCGACGCCGTCGGCGACGCGAGTCTTCGGCAGTTCCCGCGGCGGGAACTCGTCGCGAAAGACTTGTGGCATCGTGCCGTCGAGGACGAACTCCGCCGCGCAGATGCTGGACTGTTCGATCGCGAGCAGCAGGCCCTGCGCTCCAGTCTCGATCACTTCAGCCACGAGCCGGATGATCGCTGCGGCCGAGCCCGCGGCGTCCGCGATGGCGCTCGAGGTGTCGAAGCCGCTGCCGAGTTGCGCCGGCGGCACGCCTGCCACCGCTGCCACCGCTGGTGTCCCGGTCAGGCCCAGTCGCGCAAGCGTTGAACGCACCCCGACCTCGCGCTGCAGCCGTGGGTCGGCGTAAAAGTGCCTGACGCCATCCTCGCCGCGGGCGGTCAGCGGCAGACTCCGGGTCTGGCGGGCGGCCTCGGTTACGGTCGCGCCGACGTCACCGGTCAGCGCGGCCGCAGCGCCGACGGCGAGATCGTTATCGTCGGCGCCGATGAGCAGGGTGCCCGGCGCTGCGCTCACCAATTGGTCGAGTGCGGCGGGCGCGCCGCCTAGTACCTCGGCCACCGGGGTATCGGCGGGTAGCGACAGCGCCGCCAGCAGCACGGCGCCGTTGCCGCCTTCCAACAGTGGAAAATCGCGCGACACCAACACGACGCGAGCTGCAGACGCGTCGGGGTCGGCGGCTCGTCCTGCGGCGACCGCCATCGTGAGCGCATCCTCGTCCGGCCCCTTGACCCGTCGCTCACGCACCGTCCATGGCGGCAGGTACGTGCCGATCGAGACGACATGCGTCATGTTCGCTTCTCCCCTACCCGGGATACCGCGGTCCCCGTGTTCTTAATGAGCTATATAGTTATAGCATTCCACTTCATCGGCAGCCTAAGCCAGGGAGAAGACACCGTCGTGGGAACTCTCGGTACTCACACCCTCAAGGATCGCGTCGTCGTCGTCACCGGCGCCAGTCGCGGCATCGGCCGCGAAATCGCGGTCCGGGCGGCATCGGACGGAGCGGCGGTGGCTCTGCTCGCCAAGACGCAGACGCCGAACCCGAAAATCGCGGGCACACTGACCGAGACCGCCGAGGCAGTCCGCGCCGCTGGCGGTCGCGCGCTTCCGCTTGCGGTCGACGTCCGTGACGCCGATGCGGTCGCGAGCGCGATCGCCGCCGCTGCCGAGCAGTTCGGCGGAATCGACGTGGTGGTGAACAATGCGGGAGCATTGGACCTTCGGCCCACCCCGCAATTGCCGCCGAAGAACTTCGACCGTCTGCTCGGTATCAACGTCAAAGGACCCTTCGCGGTGGTGCAGGCGGCGTTCACCTACCTGCGGAACTCCGACAACGCCCACATCGTCAACCTTTCACCGCCGTTGAACCTGGACCCACGATGGGTGGGCGCGCACGTCGGACACACGGTGGGTAAGTACGCCGAAAGTCTGCTGACACTCGGATGGGCCGCGGAGTTCGCATCGATACCCATTGCCGTCAACTCGCTGTGGCCCGCGACCACCGTGGCGAGCACCGGGATGATCGTTGCGATGGGTGAGGACGTGGTGCGGGCACAGGCCCGCCACCCGCGAATCATGGCCGACGCGGTGCACGCTCTGGTCACCCGACCGGCCGCGGACTGCAGCGGCCACTTCTACACCGATGAAGAGGTATTGCGCGAGCAGGGCGTCGTCGACCTGTCGGGATATCGGCTGGCGGCCAGCGATGACGACCTGGCCCCCAACTTCTACCTATCGTCGAGCCCGCTGCCCGCGGTGTAGGAGTCTGATCTGTGAGTTCATTTGACGCGTTGAGCGCCAACGAGCCCGACCTGGCCAAGCTGCGGGCCTCCGTGCGAGATTTCCTGCGGGCCGACCGTGCCGAGTTCGGCTGGGAACCCGCTGTCGACTCGTGGTTGGGTCAGTGGGACGAGGCGTTCAGCGCCCGCCTCGGCGACGCCGGTTTCGTCGGGATGATCATCCCTGCAGAGTACGGCGGCCACGGCATGAGCCATCTCCACAGATATGTGGTGACCGAGGAACTACTGGCCGCAGGCGCCCCGGTGGCGGCGCACTGGATCGCCGACCGGCAGGTGGCTCCCGGCCTGCTGGCCTACGGGAATCAAGAACAGCGGGACCGGCTGCTGCCGCGCATCGCGGCGGGCAGGTTCTACTCGTCGATCGGCATGAGTGAACACGGCGCCGGGTCGGATCTGGCCGCCGTGGCCAGCAAGGCCGTCCAGACCGACGGCGGTTGGTTGCTCAGCGGCACAAAGGTTTGGACGAGCGGAGCCCATCTCGCTCATCAGGTCGTGGTGCTGGCGCGCACCAGCCCCCCAGATCCTGAGCATCGCCACGCCGGCTTCAGCCAGTTCCTGGTGCCGTGCGACGTCGACGGCGTTCGTGTCGAGCCGATCGTGCTGATGAACGGCGAGCACCACTTCAACGAGGTCATTTTCGACGAGGTCTTCGTGCCCGACGCTGACGTGCTCGGCGAGGTCGGCAACGGGTGGCATCAGGTCACCGCTGAGCTGTCCTTCGAGCGAAGCGGTCCGGAGCGGATGTTGTCCACCCTTCCACTGATCGCCGCCGCGATCAGGGCGCTGAGCGCGGGGCCACCGCCCGACGACCGCACCGCCGCCGACATCGGTCACCTGCTGGCGCGATTGATCTCACTTCGACAGCTGTCGGTATGGGTGGCCAGGACGCTGACGGACGAGAAAGACGCGGCGAGTCAAGCCGCCCTGGTCAAGGATCTCGGCACGCGTTTCGAGCAGGAGTCGGTCGGGGTGAGCGCCGACCTGCTCGACCAGTCGCCGAAGACGGCCGAGATCGCTGCCTTGCTGGCCACTGCATGGCTGCACAAGCCCGTGTTCACATTGCGTGGCGGCACCAATGAGGTACTGCGCGGGGTCATCGCGCGCGGAATGGGCTTACGGTGACGGCACTTTCGGGCGGTGTGTTCGATACCGGCACCGCAGATGACGACGGCGCAGAACTGCGCCAGTTGATCGACGACATTGGCCGGCGGTCCTTCGACGCCAAGCTCGGTCGCCGTCGGGTTCCCGAAGAGTTCGACGCCGACCTGTGGCGCAATCTCGAGGACACCGGGCTGACACGGCTGACGAGCACACCGGACCTGGACGCGGGACCGCAGGAGCTCGCCATCGCGCTCTACGGTGTGGCGCGGCATGCAGGCGCGGTGCCACTGGCCGAGACCGACGCGCTGGCCGGCTGGCTGGCCCAGCGGGCCGGCATCGATGTCCCGGACGGGCCCCTGACCGTCGCGATCGCCGACGCCGAACGCGCCGAGGGCCGGGTGACAGGGACCGCGATCGACGCGCCGTGGAGCCGAGTCTGCGCGGCGGTGCTTGTGGCCGCGCGCTGTCGCGACGAGTTGTGGGTCGGGGTGCTCGACGTCGACAACGCAACCGTCGAGGAGGGCCACAACCTGGCCGGAGAACCACGCGATCGAATCACCTTCGACATAGCGGCCGACGAGCTGACCGCCATCGACGGTGCAATCGCGACCGAATTGTCGCGACGCGGCGCGTGGTGCCGCTGCGTGCAGACCATCGGTGCGCTCGACGCGGCAGCCGCGATGTCCGTCGAACACACCGCTGGGCGCGTGCAGTTCGGTCGCCCGCTCAGCAAGTTTCAGGCGGTCCAGCACGCCTTGGCCGCTATGGCCGGCGAGATCGAGCGTGCAAGGGCCGCAGCGACACTGGCCGTCGCCGCGGCGGCGGACCACGGATTCGGTTCAGCGCAAACCGAATACGCGGTCACCGTTGCCAAGGTCGCGGTCGGCCAGGCAGTCGGGCAGGTCACCACGATCGCACATCAGCTGCACGGAGCGATCGGGGTCACCATTGAACACCCGTTGTGGTCGGCGACCATGCGGGCGCAAAGCTGGACTCAGGACTATGGCACCACCGCGCACCACGCTCGTCGCCTCGGCCGGATGGCCCTGGCGGCCAACGATCCGTGGGACCTGGTAATCGGCAATATAGAAATGGAGAACTCGTGACAACCAAGCAATTCGAGGGTGCATCGGCAATCGTCACCGGCGGCGCAGGCGGCCTCGGCGAGGCGACGGTGCGACGGCTACACGCCGACGGACTTGGCGTCGTCATCGCCGACCTCGCCGCCGACAGGGGCAAGGCGCTGGCCGATGAACTGGGTAGCCGGGCGTTGTTCGCCAGCACGGACGTGACGAGCGAAGACTCAATCCTCGATGCCATCGAGCAGGCCAATCAGCTTGGGCGCCTGCGCTATGCGGTCGCCGCTCACGGAGGGTTCGGTGTGGCGCAACGCATCGTGGGCCGCGACGGCAGCCCAGCCGACTTCGGCGCCTTCACCAAGACGATCGACCTCTACCTCAACGGCACCTACAACGTGGCGCGTCTGGTGGCCGCCGCCGTCGCGACTGCCGAGCCCAATGAGGCAGGCGAACGAGGCGCGCTGGTGCTGACAGCCTCCATCGCGGGCTATGAGGGCCAGATCGGACAGAGCGCGTACGCCGCGGCCAAAGCCGGCGTGATCGGCCTGACTATCGCAGCGGCCCGCGACCTGAGCTCAGCGGGCATCCGGGTCAACACCATCGCTCCTGGCACGATGAAGACGCCGATCATGGAGTCGGTCGGCGAGGAAGCCCTTGCCAAATTCGCGGCCAACGTACCGTTTCCGAAGCGCTTGGGCGCACCTGCCGAATTCGCAGACGCCGCGGCATTTCTCCTCACCAACGGCTACGTCAACGGTGAGGTCATGCGCCTGGACGGCGCGCAGCGCTTCACGCCCAAGTAGACGTTCACAGCCGTGGTGTCGATGTCGGCGTTAGCACTGGCAAAGCCCCGCTGTCGGCCCCCACGATGCTCGGCTAGCGGCGTAACGGGTTGATTGCTCGCAAATACTGCGAGCTATCAACCCGTTAAGCCGCGCCCCGGTAGGGCGACCGGAAACCACACCGTCTTCCGTCCAGCTCAGCAGTTCGACGTACTTCAGTTGCCAAGGCGTCACATCTGTAAGCCGGAGCCGACAACCGGTCAACGACCGCCCCCGCCGGCTGATCCTATGGATAACGCTGCGCCCCGGGAGAAATTAGGCAAATAGTTGTATGATTTCACCTTCCCGGCGTAGCATGCGTGATGTGGCGCACGTCACTGCAACGTGCCCGTAGCACCCCACCGAGCGCGGCGATAGCAAGCTACTGGAGGCAAAAGAATGGGTTCACTGGACGGCAGGGTCGTATTCATCACCGGAGCCGCTCGCGGGCAAGGCCGATCACATGCGGTCATGTGCGCAGAGGAGGGCGCCCACATCGTCGGCGTGGACATCTGTGCAGACCTCGACGTGGTGCCCTACAAACTCGGAACCGCCGAGGATCTCGAGGAGACGGCGCGGCTTGTCGAAAAGACCGGTCAGGAAATGATTTTCCAGAGTGCCGACGTCCGCGACAAGACCGCCCTGCAGGCTGCCTTCGACGCCGGCGTGAATCAGTTCGGCCACATCGACACGGTCATCGCCAATGCGGGCGTAATTCTCACCAATCCCGACGAGCGCGACGCCTCGGAGGCGCTGCGGGTCGGACTGGACATCATGCAGACCGGCGTCTGGAACACCTTCCAGGTTGCCATCCCCCACCTCAAGGAACGCGGCAAGGGCGGCAACCTGATCGCCACCAGTTCGATGGCGGCCCTGCTGGACATGACCGACGGCCGTGGCGGTTCAGATGCCTACCTCATGGCAAAGCTGGCGATCACCGGATTGGTGCGTGCGTACGCGAATTTGCTTGCACCAGAACGGATCCGCGTAAATGCGGTGGCGCCGACCAACTGCGCGACACCGATGGTTACCGAGAACCCCGCGCTGTTCAAGGTGATCGAACAGATGCCGCACTTGGCCAACGCCATGCAAACGGCGCTGCCGGACCTGCCGCTGATCGAACCCAAGGACGTCAGCAATGCCATCCTGTTCCTCATCTCCGACGCCGGACGTTCGTTCACCGGGAGCGTGCTGAAGGTCGATGCGGGCATGGATGTCCGCCGGTAATGGGTCGCACCGGTGGACTACGGCATCAGGAACAAGTCTGCACTGATCGTCGGCGGCAGCAAGGGAATGGGTCTTGAAGTGGCCAAAATGCTTGCCGCGGACCGTCTGTCAGCTCAGCGGTGGGATCGGAGGGCCGCTGATCGTGATCGGGCAGGCCATATACGAACGGCGCGGCGACTTCGCCGACATCAAAGACCTGAACGATTATCGCGAGTCCTTCGAGGCGTGCACGATGAGCCAAGTCTTCTCTGCGAGCTGGACTCCGCCAGTCAGCGTTCTGAGAACGACGGAGAGCGATGAGCACCGAAGACGACCGCGAGTGAGGACCGCAGCGAGAACGAGTTCGGACCGGAGCGAGTGGGAGTCGAGCAATGAGCATGGAGTCTGATAGACATCCCGTGATCGCGGGCGTACCGGAACTCGAATGGGCAACTCTGCCGATGGCGGGCGATCGCGGACTCGGGTGGAAGGTGCTGCGGGACGCCGGACCTGTGGTGTTGATCGACGGGTGGTACTTCCTGACCCAGCGTGACGGCGTGCTCACGGCGCTGCGCGACCCGGATCGATTCTCGTCGAAGAAGGCCTTTGACATGCTGGGCAGCCCGTTGCCGCTCGTACCGATCTCGTTCGACCCGCCCGAGCACACCCGCTTCCGGAAGATCCTGCAACCGTTCTTCAGCCCGCACACGCTCAAGGACATGCTGCCGTCGCTGCAGAAGCAGGCGATCGACATCGTTGACGCTGTCGCGGCTAAGGGTGAGTGCGACGTCATGGCAGACATCGCCATCCCGTACCCGTCGCAGGTGTTCCTCACCTTGTTCGGGCTTCCCTTGGAACACCGGGACCGCCTGGTCGCGTGGAAAGACAATGTCATCGCTCTGTCGGAGCTGCCGTCGATGGAAGGCGCCGACCTTACGCCTGCGCTCGAACTCGTCGCCTACGTCTCTGAAGCGATCAATCAACGACGTGAGAGCCCGGGCGACGACCTCTTGTCGAAGGTGCTCACGGGCGAGGATCCGCTCGACGATGCCGAGGCGATTGGACTCAGCTTCCTATTCGTCTTGGCTGGTCTGGACACCGTCACCTCGTCGATGGGTTTTGCGATGCTGGAGCTCGCGCGCAATCCGGAGCTTCGACGGAAATTGTGTGACGACCCTGAGGGGATCAAGGTTTTCGTCGAGGAGATCGTCCGATTGGAGCCGCCGGCTCCCATCGTGCCAAGGGTGACCACCGAAGAGGTTACCGTCGCCGACGTGACCTTCCCCCCGAACACCGGAGTACGGCTGTGCCTCGCGGCGATCAATCGTGACGACAGTGACTCTATCTCCACCAACGACGTAGTCATGGACGGAAAGGTGCACCCCCACTGGGGTTTCGGCGGTGGCCCGCACCGCTGCCTTGGCTCCCATCTGGCCCGGATGGAACTCACGCTCATCGTCGAAGAGTGGCTCAAACGGGTTCCTGACTTCGAGCTCGCCACGGACGAGGTGCCCGAGATCGTGTTCCCCGCGAACACCTTCGGGCTTGGCTCGCTGCTTCTGAGGTACTGACGGTGACGATGACGAACAGCGTGGATGCAGCAAGCATTGCGGTGGTCTGCGTGGAATGCCAGAACGGCGTACTCGGACCGGAGTCGGTATTGCCTCAACTGGCCGCTGACAGCGCGGGACTGGTCGCGAACCTGCGTCGACTGCTCGACGCGGCGCGCACGTACGGCGCGCGGGTGGTCCACGCGACTTACGAGGGCACCTTCGGTGGTGCGCATCCGGGGACAGCACGCCTTTGGCACGCGCTGGGCCCGTTGACGGCGTCCTGGACGCCTGGAAGCCACGAAACCCAGGTGTTACCAGAGCTTCTGGCATCGACGGATCTCGTTCTACCACGCCACCATGGCCTGTTCCCCACCATGGATTCCGAGCTTTTGCCGGTACTACGGGGCCTCGGTGTGCGCACAATAGTTCTCGCGGGTGTTTCGCTGAACCTTGCATTGCCTATCACGGCGGGGCATATCACGCAGGCCGGCTTCGGCTTGATCGTCCCTCGTGATGTCGTCGGTGGGACACCGGCCGATTACGGAAACCAGGTGTTGGACAACACTATTGCTGTTCTCGGCAGGATCACCACCGCAGACGATCTGATCACCGAATGGACGGACGACCGCCTGTAAACGTTCACTGCCCTGGGGGTGCCAGCATGTCCTGCCAGGTGTGCGCGCCGCCACCGCGTGCCAGATTCGACTGAGTGTAAACCTTCCCGTCGGGGCCCACGTATGTGCCGGTGGCCGGATCATATTCAGCGGCCGCAATCGGCACTGCGGTGGTCGGTCCTGTACCACCAGGCGGCACACCCGTCGACCCAGGCGTGCCCGGCGGCGGCTGCGGCACGGGCTGGCCGGTGAGCGTCGCATTAGGGTCACCCTTCCAGTTCCAGCCGTCATTGAGCGGAACGTAGACCTCATCGCTCTCACACATCGCGGCCGTCGGCGCGCGCTTGCCCGGTTTCGTCACGCACGGAATGTTGCGCTGCCCCCGCACGTTCAGGGGGGAATCCTGGGGGATGCGGCAGTACAGGTTGCCGGGCGGCGGCGCGGGATAGTCCTCGAGGGCTGTCGAACGCATCTGCTGGGGCGGCAGAAAGCCAGTGGTGCACGCGGGCGGCACGTTGAGGTTCAGGTTGAAGCTCAGGTAGGCACCCTTGTAGTCCTGTTTCGTATTGCGGTTGGCTACGCCGACCGCCTGGATGGCCTCGGTCCCCGTCGGCAGCAGCACCAACAGGTATTCGATGTTGGGCTGGTACGCCAGCGCGACGTCGCCCACTGAGACCAGGTTCGCCAGCACCACGGGCAGCGTCGGCTTCACGCGGTCAAAGAGCGCACGAAGCTCCTCCGCCGCTCCGGGTGCACCCTGCAGGGTGCCTCGCACCGCTGCGTCGTTGGTCTTCAGCTGATCGGTGACGCTGGCCAGGTGAGCGGCCCATGCGTGAACGGAATCTGAAGTGTCGGTCTGCGTGTCGAGGATCGGAGCAACGTTATCGGTCAGGTTGACCAGGTCTGGAAGGTTTGCCTTGGCATCGATCGCCAAGTTGGAGCCGCCCTTGAAAACCCTTGCAAGCTCAGGTCCTAGCCCACCCAGAGCGGCGTAGGCCTCGTCCACCGTGGTCTTGAGGCTGTCTCCGGGAATCGCTTCGAGTCCGCGGTTGGTCGCATCGAGTAGCTCGTTGATATCTGGAGGGACCGAACTACGATCGCGCGCAATGACATCGCCGTCCTTCAACGGTGCAGAGGTGCTGTTGTTGGGCAACAGCGCGACATACTGCTCGCCGACAGCGCTCTGGCTATGCACCTCGACGCTGAGGTCCGAGGGAATCTTGATGTCGGAATCAAGCGAGAGTTTCGCCGCGACGCCGCTGTCGGTCAGGTCGACCTGTTTCACCACGCCCACTTCCGTGCCGCGGTAGGTGACGTTGCTGCGCTCGTATAGGCCGCCGGCTTCGGGCAATTCGACAGTGACGGTGTAGCGGTCGACGCCGAACACCAGGCTCGGCAACTGCACGAAGCCGAGGCTCATCACGGCAAGCGCGGCCAGAGACACTACGCAGAAGACAACGATCTGGATACTGGTCCGCCTTGTCATACGCATGTCACGGCCCCTGATCGAAGTGGTATGGCGCGATGAGTGGGTTGCGCGAGGTGTACGGACTTGGCATCTGGCCGATGGTGCGACCCCACTGGAGTTCGAGTTCGGTGAGCTCACCTTCGAAGCGGGTGCCGGTGAAGAACGACGCGTCGAGGCGGCTTAGCGTGAGGTCAATTATCGCGGTGAGATTCGCGAAGTCCCCGCGGATCCACTTGGTCAGCGTCGGTTTGGGGAACGGGAACGTCGAGTAGAAATCCAGCGAGCGGGTCAGCGCCGGCCCCGCGTCGGCGAGCGACTTCAGCACCGGTGCAATGTTCCGCAGATTGTTGACGAGATTTTCCTTGCTTTGGTTCGTCGCGTCGGCAGTCAGTGCGGCGAATTTACCTAACTGGTCCAGAGCGTCGGCAAGCGTGTCGCGCTCGTTCTTGAGCACGTCGAGCGCCTGCGGAAGGGTTTTGAGTGCCTTGTCCACGACCGGTTTTTGTTCTGCGACCTGGCCTGCCAGACTATTCAGGCTGTCGGTGGCCGCGATGATGTCGCCGGTCTGGTCGTCGAGATATGCGACGAACTTGTCCAGCTCACCAATCAGACTTCTGAGGTCGGCTTCGCGACCGCGGAACGCGGTACTGAGTTCGTGGGTAATTTCCTGTATTTGCGCGATGCCACCGCCGTTGAGCAACAGCGAGACCGATGCCAGCGCCTGCTCGGTGCTGGGATAGAACGAGCCTGCCGCCAGCTGAATCAGCGACCCGTCCTTCAGCTTCCCCTCGGGTGGTACACCAGTTGGCGGCGCGAGTTCGACGTGCAGCGATCCGAGCAGGCTCGTTTGACCGACCGCCGCAGTCGCGTTGGCGGGCAGGCTGACGTCACCGTTGATCTTCATCGTCAGCAGCGCATGCCAACCTTGGCGTTCGATCTTCGTCACAGTACCGACGTTGACGTCGCCAACACGCACACGGGAGTTCCGTTCGATGTTGTCGACGTCAGGAAGCTGAGCCTGAATGGTGTAGGAATCCGAGCCGGTCCCCTCGGTGCCCGGCAGCGGCAGAGAGTTCGCACCGCGCCATTCACTGCAGCCTGACAGAATTAGCACAGCCAGCATGGCCAGGCAGGCGGCACCAAGACGCTTATGCCGCATCATGAACCGGCTCCTGAGGGAACCATCATTCCGGTAAGCCCATCAGCTGGATTTGTCACGACGGCGCCGGACGTCGATTGATCCACCGGACCTGCAGGTGGCGGTGGCGTACTCGGAACGAACGGCGGGTTCCCCGGAGGATTTGCCGCCGGCTCACCAAAGTTCGTGAAGACGCTACCGGCGGGCGGCAGCGGCCCGTGCGGCGTTCCTTCGCTGCCGGCCGGAGGTGGAACGTAGTCGGGCCGCAGCCAATCCTCGCTGTAGGTGATCTCGTTCGGCCGCGCCTGAGCACCGACGAAGAGGTTCTCGCCAAGCGGAGGGAAGTTGAATTGCCGGTTCTTGAAGATCGGAGCGAGATATTGCACACATAGCTTCGCCGATTGCTCCGCGCCCAACCGCGAGGCCGCCTGGATTGCGCCACAAATGAATTGGAGCGGATTCGCGAAGTTGTTGACAGCCAAGGTGCCGCTCAGCGTGCCCTGGGCCGGCTGGTAGATGTTCAGGAAGTTCTGAAAAGAGTTCGGGGCCACGTGTAGAGCTTCCTTGATCTGCGGAATATTATCGACCAGCAACTGCGTCGTGGCCGCAAGCTGATCCGTTGTCGTGCCGAGGGTTTCGCGATTGTCAGCCAGGAAGCTCTGGACATCGCCGACGACGTCGTGGATGGCGGTTACGGCGTTGCCCACCTCGTCGGGATCGTCGGCGAGCACACTGGTCACACCGGCGAGGTTCACGTTGAGCTGGCGCAGCAGGTCCTTGCTGTCCTGTAGAGCCGACACCAGGATCGAGAGGTTCTTGAAGGTGCTGAACAGGTCGGTGCTCTTGTCGCCGAGCGCCGAAAACGCCTGCGACAGCTTGATGACGGTGTCCCGGATGTTGACACCTTCACCGCGCAGGTTGTCAGCCGCGGTATCGATGAACGCTCCAAGAGTGCTGACACCGCCGGGCTGAGTCGGCTGTAATGTCGCCGCGAGCCTTTCGAGCTGCTTACGTAAGTCGTCGAACTCGACCGGTACCGCCGTGCGCTCTTGGGGTATCACCGCGTTGTCGGCGAGCACCGGTCCGCCGGTATAGGCCGGTGTCAGCTGGATGGCCCGCACCGGCACGAGCTGGGGCGAGAGGATCACGGCATTGGCGTTGGCTGGCACCTTGTATTTGTCGTCGACGAACAACGTCACCTTGGCGCGCTCAGGCTGCGGCTCGATCGTCTCGATCTTGCCGACCGGTACGCCCAAAATCCACACAGCGTCGCCCACGAACAATCCGTTCGTGTTGGCGAAATACGCAGTGATGCGAGTGCGTTTGGCGGTTGGGCCAGTACCGCTTACGAGCAGGATGCCTGCAACCAGCATGACCACCAAGCCGGCGGCCAGGGCGATGCGCCGCTTCATCGCTGCCCGCCTTCCGGTGGGACAAACGCCGGTGGCGGCGCGGCATGTTCGGTCACCGGCGGCTGTTGACCAGGAGCAGGCAGCAGGGTGGGCATTGGCGGCGTGTCCGTCGACTGCATGTTCGGCGGTGACTGCGCGGGCGGTCCCGGTGGTGGCCCACCTGGTGCGGGCGCGGACGGCGGTTCCCGGTAGGGGTAACAACCGGTAGGCCCTGGCAATGGCACGCCGGGCGGACCACAACCTTGATCACCGGGGTTGCCGGTGATCGCATCAGGAAGGGTCATCCGTGGTTCGCCGCCCTGGCCAGTCCTCGGGAAGGGGATCGGCAGCGCCGGCGTACCGGGCTGGCCGAGTTGCGGGTCGCTGATCTGGGATGGCGGAAGTGTGTGCGGATCCAGACCAAGGTCGGAGAAGGCCGCATCGATGAAAGGTTGCAAGAACTGGCCGGGAAGTAGATTCCCGACGTAGGCCTTGAAGAAGGGACCGGATCCTACCGATTCGCCAAGGCCGGCGGCGTAACGGTTGAGGCCGACGAGCGACGTATCCACCTTGTCCTTGCGATCGTTGACAATCTTGAGCACGCCGTTGAGCTTCTCCAGCGCGGGTTTCAATGTGGACCGGTTCTCACCGATAAACCCCTTGATCTGTCGCGCGACCGCAGCGATGTTGTTCGAGAGCGCGCCCAGGGCAGTACTCTGCGTGTTCAGCTGGGCCAGCAACGAATTCGTCTTGACCACCAGATCGACTACCTGGTCGCTGCGCTCCGACAACACCTTCGTGGCCTTGTTCGCGTCAGTGAGAAGGTCTCGCAACGCAGCATCGCGCTTGTCCAGCGTTTCCGAGAATCGGGCAATGCCTTCGACGGCGACCTTCAAGTCGGGCGGGGTATCGGCGAACGTATCCGCCAACACTGCAAGGGATTCGGAGAGCTGGTTGGTGTTCAATCCGCTGATGGCCTTGGTCACCTCGCCGAGTGCGTCGGGCAACTGGTATGCCGGACGGGTTCGTTCGATCGGGATGGGACCCGCCTGACTGCCGTCACCACGCGGAGTCACCTCGATGATCTTGGCGCCCAGCAGGCTCTTGGTCTTGACAGCCGCCTCAGTGCGATCGCCGAGCCGAATGTCCTTGGCGACATTGAAGGTCACCAACACCCGGGCTCCGTCAAGTTCGATACTGTCGACTTTGCCAACCCGTAGGCCAGAGACCTGAACCGGCGCTCCGGAAATCAGGCCACCGGCCTCCGCGAAGTAGGCCGAGTACGTCTTTTCCTGGTCCAGAAACGGCAACTTGTCGTAATTGAGGGCGCCAACCGTCACAGCGAGCACAACGCCGACACCCACGCCGCCAACGACGAGCGGATTGCGCTCAGAGAAGGTTTTCATCGGGGCGCACACCTCCCCGTACTCTGACCCGCCACCTTGACATAGACCGGTTGTCCCCCTTTGCCGTTCAGCTTCAAGACGGCGTCGCACAAATAGAAGCTGAAGTAGTCGCCATAGAGACCCTGCCTGTTGAGCACCTTGTACGCGTCCGGCAGCGTGTCGATCAAGTTCTCGACGTAATCCTTGTCGCCCAGCACAAGTCCCGCGGTTCGATCCGTCTCGGCGACGACGCGTTGCAGCGGCGGCCTTGCTTTGGTCAGCAAGTCCGCAACGGTTTCTGCGGCGGCGTTGGTGTAGGCGACCGAGTTGCTGATGTCCTGCTTTCGCCCTTCGAGGCCGTCGACCAGTTGGTCAAGCGAGGTGACCGCCTTGCCGAACTGGTCACCCTGGTCGGCGAATGATTTGAGGACGACGTTGAGGTTGTGGATCACCTCACCGAGCAACCGATCTCGATCCGCCAGCGTGTTGGTCAACTGCGCGGTCGTGCGAAGGAACGATCCGATCGTCGCGCCCTGACCCTGGAAGGCGGCGATCAACTGGCCGGACAAGGCATTGACCTGGTCAGGATTGAGCGCCCGGAAAAGAGGCTTGAACCCGCCGATCAGTGCGTCAAGGTCCAACGCAGGCGCCGTACGCGTCAGCGGAATGGTGTCGCCGGGATTGAGCTTCTTGGTATCCCCGACACCGTCCTCGAGTGCCATATACCGGCCACCGATCACGTCGTCATATCGGATCACTGCACGGGTGCCTTCGGTCATGACAAGGGCGTCCTCTGCCGAGAACTCAACTAGTGCAGTCGAATCATCCTGGATCCGAATCGATTTGACCTTCCCAACCTCGACACCGGCAACGCGAACGTAGTCATCGGGCTCGAGGCCCGTCACGTTTGTGAAGGCGGCCCTGTAGCTCTTCTCCGACTGGAAGCGAAGATGTCCGAAGATCGCGAACATCGAAAATATGCCGAAGCTACACACGATCAGGAATAGGACAAGCCGCCAGATGGCGCCTCCCAAGTTGTCTCTCACGGTGTCGGCTCCTCTGCGGGCAGCGGCGCCTGTGGAGGCGCGGGCGCTTCAGCGTCGAGCGGTGGTGGCGGCGGCCCCTCCAGCGGAGGTGGCGGCGGCGGTGGGGCCGACGGGTGCGGGAACGGAGTCGGCTGCACCTGCGCGGGGAACGGCACCACGTACGGCTCCGAGCCCGGCGCGGGCTTCGGGTCGCGCGGCGCGCCAGGGGGCGGCGCAGGCGGCAGACCCGGGTACAGCGGCGTGCCATCGGGCGCGTACTGCTGCGCACCGTATGGTGGTGCGCCCGGGTACGGGATGGGGCCGGGCGCAGGCCCGTTCCCGTTCCGGATGCTCGGAGCCTCGGGCACTCCGCGAGTCGTCGGGAAGTAGTTGGCGTACCCCGGGAATCCGATTCCGGGGTTGACCCGCATATCGTTGCCGGTTCCCCAACCGGAGTTCGTCACCAGATAGCGGACCGGCCAGTTTTTGGCGACGTCTGGCAGCGATCCACAACCGGGCTTTCCCCCGGGACCGCCCTTGCCGCCGTAAATCGCAAGGTTGTCCGGGTACTTGTACGGATCGTCGCCAAACATCAGCGTGCTGTCCAGGATCACCGACTTGCCGTTGGTCCCGCCGGTAACCGGTATGAAGTCGTCGAGATTCTTCGCGCCGCCCTGCAACACACATGTCAGCTCCGGGTTGTACTTCAAAAGCAGGGCTGTCGTCGGTTCCAGAACATTGACCGCGTGGACCAGGTTGTCCTTGCTGGGGCCGAGCACGTCAATGCCGCTCTGGGAAAAGCCGCTGACGGTCAGAAGCAGGCTGTCGAGTTGTTTGGCGTTTTCAGTGATGGTGACGCTGGTCGTGCTGGCGGCGTCCAGTACCGAGAGAATGTCTTTCGCGGCGGCTCCGTAGGTGTCACTGAAACCCTTGAGCGACTGCCAGTCTCGCCGGATGGTATCCGCGCGCGGGTTGATCTCCTTGAGCACGTCATTGCCGTCGCTGATCGCCACACCGAGTCGTTGCCCTTGACCGCGCAGGCCCTCGGCGAGCGCCGTGAGGGCACCGTTCAACTTCGGCGTGTCGATCTGGTGAAGCAATTTCGTCAGGTTCTCGAACACCGTGTTGACTTCGGTGCTGACGTTGCGCGATTGGATGACCTGCCCGGCGGCAAGGTGTTTCGGGCTCGGATCGCTCGGATAGAGCAGGTCCACATACTTCGCGCCAAACGCCGTGGTGGCGCGGATCTCGGCGCCGACGTTCGCCGGGATGTACTTCACCTTGTCCGGATCGATCTCCAGGTTGAGCGTGACCCCCCGTCCACCGCCTTCGATCGTCCTGACCTCGCCGACCTTTACGCCACGCAACTTCACCTTCGCCCCGGATTCCATCACCAGGCCGGTGCGATCCGACGTCAAAGTGACTGGAACATATGACCGGAACGTCCCCGCGAACATGAAGGAGGTCACCGCGATCAACAGCGTGATCGCGGCGAAGAGGATCAGAGTCCATCCCGCGGGGGGGATTCGCGACTCCCCCCCACGCTTCTTCTGCCCCGCCTCCGCCATTGCTGCTAGCCCGAAAGGTTGAAGTTGCCGGACTGGCCGTAGATGGCCAGTGAAACGAACAACGTGACGAACACGGCGGCGACCAGTGAGGCGCGCACGGCACGGCCGACCGCTTCACCGACACCCGCAGGCCCGCCCGATGCGTTGTAGCCGTAGTAGGTGTGCACCAGCATCACCACGACCGCCATCGAAATCGCCTGCAGGAACGAGTAAACGAGGTCGAGTGGATTGAGGAAAGTGTAGAAGTAGTGGTCATAGACGCCGGTCGACTGCCCGTACACGGCGGTGGTCGCGACGCGGGTCGCAAGGAAAGCCGCGAGCACCGCGATGCAATACAGCGGAATGACGATGATCACCCCCGCGATGACACGCGTCGACGCGAGGTAGGCCACCGAGCGGATGCCCATCACCTCAAGCGCGTCGATCTCTTCGCTGATTCGCTGCGCGCCCAGTTGTGCAGTGGCCCCTGCTCCGATCGTCGCGGCCAACCCGATTCCAGCGACCAGCGGTCCGACGAGCCGGACATTGAGGAAGGACGAGATGAACCCGCCCAGCGCCTCAACGCCGACTTCTTGCAACTGGGTGTAACCCTGGATGCCGATCAATGAACCCGCAGACAGCGTCAAGAAGGCGACGATCACGATCGTGCCGCCGATTATCGCCAACGCGCCTGAGCCGAGGCTCATCTGCGCGATTAGGCGCACCAGCTCGATTCGGTAGTGCACGACCACATCCCACGTTCCCCGCAGAGTGCGGACGTAGAAGTGAGTCTGCTCGCCGATCCGGTTCCACCCGTAGTAGCCCGACCGCAGGGTACGCGCCACCTTCGGCAGTGGACTGTATGTAGCCGCCTGGCTCATGCGCCGAAGGTCGCATTCACCGCGACGGCTGTGGCGATCACGTTGATCACGAACAGCGCCATGAAGGTGTAGACAACGGTTTCGTTGACCGCATCACCGACGCCTTGAGGGCCACCGCCGACGGAAAGACCCTTGTAACAGGCGATCAGGCTGGCCGCCAAGCCGAAAATCGCCGCCTTGATCAGGTTGATAACGATTTCCGTCGGTCCGACCAGCAGGGTCAGTCCGGCCGCGAATGCACCAGGCGTCACGTTTTGGAAGTACACGGCGAACACGAAACTGCCGATGATGCCGACCATCGTCACGATGGCGGTCAGCATCAGCGAGACGAGCGTCGCCGCAAGTACGCGCGGCACCACCAGCGCCTGCACTGGGTTGATGCCTAACACGCGCAGCGCGTCGATCTCTTCGCGGATCGTTCGGGCTCCGAGGTCGGCGCACATCGCCGTCGCGCCGGCGCCGGCGATCACCAACACCGTCACGATCGGACCGATCTGCGTCACCGCGCCAAGCGCGGCGCCGGTGCCCGAGAAGTCAGCGGCACCGATCTCGACGAGCAGGACGTTGATGGTGAACACGGTCAGGACGGTGAACGGGATCGCCAGCATGACCGTCGGGAACATCGACACCCGCGCGACGAACCAGGCTTGCAGGAGGAACTCTCGCCACGCCCACGGGGGGCGGAACATCTGGACGAAGGTGTCCAACGACATCGCGAAGAAGTCGCCGACCGAGCGGACCGGCTTCGCGAGAGCATCAGTGGTAACCACTACCCACTTCTCCGATGCTCAGTGCTTATTCGCATGTACGGCTGATTCCCTTCGGGGCCCCGAATGCTGGACACTCTCCATGTACCTGAACCACTTAACTCAAGTACTGCCGGGAAACCGTACACCACAATTTTCTCAACGAGCAACATTCTCAGACATTCGGTTATGACCTCACGGGGTCAGCGCAGTAGAAGTAGTTGGCTTTGCTACAAACCGACACGACCACCCCGTACGGGGCGCCCCATGCCGAGGACACCGTTCGCTAATGCACACGTTCTAGTTACGTGCTATCCCAGGTTTTCGACAGCATAAGTACAGGTGCCTAGGCTGGAAGGCTGCCGTCGGGCACTGGCCTGCGGGTCTTGGCGTGGACCACTAGTTGCTCAGCGCTTGCCGAGTCCGGCAGTGCGAGCTTTTGCCAACAGCGCATCATTCGACCGAGCTAAAAATCAACTTCTCGGACGTATAAATTCGCACAAAGGTTGCTAGCAATTCACTATTCGCTATATTGAGGGAGCGGATAAACGCCAATAAAAAACCGTGACCGTCTTAATTTCAGACCGCGTTCGGATGGGAACTCGTTTTCAGGATTCACAAGTGAATTCGATCGGTAAGCGCCGGGAGCAACTATTCCAATTCGGCTATTAACTCGCCCTGCCTGTCCACCCCGCACATGACGGCGCTCCCGGTGCCGGGCTCGCCAGCTCTCGCGCCGGGTGACCGCCACGTCACCAAGCGGGGCGATGACTACCGAGAAGTCCCGCTTGAGGGACTTCGCAGCGACGACAACAGGCCCCAGACGGCCGCCGAGCGGCTCCGCCGCGAATGCCCCTTCGACGGAATCGTTCGGAATCCAGTGCGTCGAGACGCCGTGCGTTCAGAATCGTCATCGAGACGGACGACAGCTATCAAGCAAATTATCTATCCATTTATCGGATTAACTAATTTCGTGATACGCGTCTCATCGCGCGAGAGACCTCACCGGCCGCTTTTCCCGGCGTGCTCACAGCCGTTAAGAAGCGATTGCTCGGAGGACAGATATGGTCGCCGGATCGCGACAATGACGATCATTCGATTCGCCCTCGCCCCTTCGCCGGAGGGGTTCGCCGTGACGAGCAACGTGCGAAGCACGCTCAACCGAGGCACGTTCGCTTGTAATATCCGAGCATGATTCGGTCTCTGACCCCCACCGCCAGCCTGCTGTCATCGATCGCCGTCGCTGTTGGCGTCGCCGGGACTGCAGCTGCTGAGCCAACGGATGGACCGTCGTCCGACCCGTCGTGCGTGTACACGTTGTCGGCGCCAGAGCTGGTGTCGGTGTCAGGAGTACTGATGGTGACGGCGACACTCGCCCCGTTCCCCTGCACGGGCTCGATCAACCCCAATTCGTTGACGGTGTGCGTGTCTGCGCAGGGGGATTCGTCCAACGGCAACTGTGTGCTCGAAGCGAAACCGATACCGGCCCGGGTCCTCTTCGCCCCCTATCGGCCCGGCACGACGTACGAGTCGACGGGACGGGGATGCGGATCGGTGTTCACCTTTGAAGGCGCGATCTGCACATCGGTGGGGCCCAAGACGGCAACGCTTTGACCCATGCCTCAGTCGTCCGGGGCGTCGTCCAAGAACCGTCAGCTGTCCCATTCCTCGACGGCCGGGCACAACAGTGCACCGCCGTGTACTGTTACATATCTTACTAAGTAAGCGATGTTCGATGGGACGGTTGCATGCTGTGGGGATTGCCCTGGCCAGGTGAGGCAATGGCCGCTGAGGCCGAGGCCGCGGGTGCGACCGCCTTCTGCTCTGGCGAGTTCGCCGACGTCAGTGCGTATGTAACCGCTACCGAGATGGCGCATTCCACGGCGTCAGCGATGATCGGCCCCGGTATCGCCTACGCGTTCGCGCGATCTCCGTTTATTCATGCGGCGGCTGTCCGCCACCTGTCGAAGCGCGCGAGTGGCCGAGTGTTCCTCGGCCTTGGTGCGGGGACCCCGCGGATGAACCGGGATTGGTTCGGCGTCGACGCCGATCACCCTGCAGCGCGGATGGCCGAGTTGATCGATGTCATCAGGATGTTCCTGCACGCCGAGAACGGCGAACCGCTCCGATACCAAGGCGACTTCTACGCCATCGACGCCGACATCCGTGCACCGGTGTTCGGCCGGCTCGACGTGCCCATCCTCATCGGTGCTTTCAACAGGATCATGATTCGCACTGCGGGTCGCGTCGCCGACGGCGTACTGGGTCATGGTCTGTTCACCGATCGATGGTGGGAGGAGGTGGTCGACCTGGAGCTCGCGCGAGGCGCTGAAATCGCCGGACGAACTACCGCCGCCCAGAAACGCTGGGGCTGGCTGATCACCGCGATCGACGACGCCAATCCCGAGCGGGCCATCAAAGAGGCGCGGCAGCAGATCGCCTTCTATCTGACCGTGCGCACATACGACTCCCTGGTCGACCTGCACGGATGGCAGGATCAGGTGGCCGCGATACGCGCGGCATTCCGTGGTGGTCGACCCCAGTCCATGGCAGACCACGTCACCGACGACATGCTGTGGGCGGTGGCGATCTGCGGTGGTGCCGAGCAGGCCCGCGAGATGTTGTCGAGCCGGAAGAGATTGCCCGAGACCGCATTTCTGGCGCCGCCGAGCTTCCTGGTGAGTACACACAGACGGTCTTCTTATGGCGCGGCCGCCATACGACTGGTCCGCGACGTGGGATGAACGGTTTCCGAAGCATTACAACTGAAACAGCAAGGAGACCACGGTGTCTCGACCTGAACCGCTTGCGCAGATGATCTCGCCAGAGTCGCGATCACGCGCCGTCCGGTCGCCTAAGACTGCCGAACTGGTGGCTGGGACATTGCGCCGAATGGTGGTGGATGGCCAGCTCAAGGATGGCGACTTCCTGCCACACGAGGCGGATCTCATCGCGCATTTTCAGGTCAGCCGGCCAACTCTGAGGGAAGCAGTGCGCGTCCTGGAGTCCGAACGGCTCGTCGAGGTGCGGCGGGGCTCTCGGACCGGAGCCAGGGTCTGCGTACCGGGACCCGAGATCGTCGCGCGACCAGCGGGGCTGCTGCTTGCATTGTCGGGTACGACACTCGCCGACGTGATGACCGCGCGAACCGCCATCGAGCCTGCAGCGGCCAAGCTGCTCGCCGAGGACGGCGCGGCCGAGGCGCACGTTGAGCTGAGTCGCCTCGTTGAGGACATACCCCGCGCTTGGGGGGCCGGAACACTGGCGGCCGCGACGGCCAACCTACACCGCCGCATGGTCGAACTCTCGGGCAACGCGACACTGGGAATGATCGCGGGCATGATCCACGAGATCGGCGAACGGCACACCGCGGCAGCACTTCTCGGTATCAGCGGCCCACCGAAGGACGAGTACGCAAGACTGGTCAAGTCCTACGCCCGGCTCGTGAGCCTGGTCAACGCCCGCAAGGGCGACGCAACCGAAGCGCATTGGCGCAAACATATGCAGGCAGCCAGCGCCGCACTTCTCAAGGGCTACGAGAAGACGAAGGTGCGCGACATCATCGACTGAGGCCTACTGAGGAGTTGGTTGAGACGGGTCTCGCCATTCCACCGAATCAGTGATACGTTTACCTCATTAAGTCGCAACGGTGAGACGCCCGATCAGTGAGGATCGCAGGAGGCTCGGTGGCACCGAAAGCACTTGAGGGGGTTCGCGTCCTCGAGGTAGCACAGTTCACGTTCGTGCCATCGGCCGGTGCGGTGCTTGCTGACTGGGGGGCCGACGTTGTCAAAATCGAGCATCCGGCAACCGGAGACGCCCAGCGCGGACTCGTCCGGATACTCGGAGCCGCGGTGACCGCGCAGGGCTCGTCGTTCGCACCCATCATGGAGGCGCCCAATCGGGGCAAGCGCAGTGTTGGTCTGGCACTGGACAATCCTGAGGCCCGCCCGCTACTCGAGGAACTGATCCGGCGCAGCGACGTCTTCCTCACCAACTATCTGCCCTCGGCGCGAACAAAGCTGGCGATCGACATCGAGGACGTTCGCAGCGTCAACCCGGACATCATTTATGTCGTCGGGAGTGGATTCGGTTCCAGTGGACCGGATCGCGACACCGGTGCTTACGATGCGACAGCTTTCTGGGCGCGTGGCGGCAGCGCGGACGGCGTGATGGCGGCGACCGACGCCGACAGCGCACCGTTCATGCCCGCCGGTGCGTATGGCGACAACATCGGCGGCATGTCGATCGCAGGTGGGGTGGCGGCGGCGCTGTACCGCAGGCAAGTCACCGGTGAGACTTCGGTGCTCGACGTATCGCTGCTTGCCGTCGGTGCGTGGGCGACGCAATTCAGCGTGAACATGGCGATGCTGGTCGACGGGCCATTGCCAAAGGCCGAACGCAAGACTCAGGCACCGGGGAATCCGTTGACCGGTGCATACCGTACGAGCGACGGTCGCTTCATCCAGCTGTCCATGCTGCAGCCGACGAAGTACTGGCAGGAGTTCTGCGGCCTTATGGACGTCGACGAATTCGCGGAGGATCCGCGCTTCGGCACGTTCGAATCCATGCTGGACAACTGTGACGCCGCATATGAGATCGTCTGCACCGCCATTGCTCAGTTGAGCCTGGCCGAGTGCAAGAAACGGCTGAGCCGGGGCACTGGGCAGTGGGCACCCGTGCAGAACGCGTGGGATCTGGCTAATGACGAAGCACTGATCGCCAACGGGCGGATCACCGAAATCGTTGATGCCGAGGGCAATCCCCGACGGCTGGTAAATAGTCCGGTGAAGTTCGACGACGAGTCCACTGGATTGACACGGGCTCCGTTGTTCGCAGAGCACACCGACGAGGTGATCAGAGAACTAGGCGTGGACGACGACCGCCTCATCGAACTCAAGATCGCCGGGGCTATCACGTGACGGCCGTCCCCATCAGTCCCATCGACGACGGCACCGTGCGCGATCGACTGATCCGCGCCGCAGATGCCGAAATTACCGAGCGCGGTATGGAAAGCATCCAGATGGAGACGGTCGCGATCCGGGCAGGCGTGTCCCGCGCCACCGCTTTCCGGCAACTCGGCACCGTTCCCGAAATGCTGGTGCAGGTTGCACTACTGCGAGCGCGCCGCCACACCGCAGCGGTCGAAACACTGATGTCCACCAAGGTGAGTGTGTTCGCCAAGATCGAAACGGCATTGCTGTACACGACACGCGAACTGCCGACGGATCCATCGATCTCGGCGTTGATAGCTCAACGGTCCGCTTCCGTGCACCATCCGCGTGTGCACCAGATGGCGGTGGGCGCCATGGGACCGGCGCTACAAGAAGGCCAACGCAGTGGCGAGGTCCGCACCGACCTGGGCATCGATGAGATCGTCGACTTCCTAGTCGAGCAGACGTATATCGCGGCCGAGGAAGTCGACCGCTCAGATGCCGCCGTGTGTAGGCGTTTTCGGCATTTCATCGTTCCAGCGCTTGCGGCGTCCGGCGGGTCGGCCGGAGAACGGCTCTCGCTGACGAGAGATGCCGAGGACGCAGTCGGCGCAGCGATCAGCGTCTTGACCAATCTAGCCCGTCACCTGCAATGCGACAGACAGCCCCAAGAAGATCAGGAAGGATGACATGGCCGACAAGGAGGCAATTTCAGCGTGTCCCGTCAAGCATGTGGAGTTGATGGCGGGAGCCTCGTCCCCAGCGCTGACGAACTTCCGGATGCTCGACTCGCTCCAGGACGATATTCGTCCCGCATTGCGCAGCACCGAGGCTGATGGCTACTGGATGTTCACCGACTACGCCACGATCCTCGACGGTCTGCAACACCCGGAGTTGTGGTCCAGCAGCGTGATCACGCCCACCGATCCGGATCCGCCGTTCAAGTGGATCCCGGTCATGGTTGATCCGCCCGAGCACGGTAAGTGGCGCAAAGTGCTGGCCGAATACTTCTCGCCTGGACGCGTCAAAGGCATGCAGGCAGAACAACATCGGCTCGCGGGTGAGTTGATCGACGAGCTCAAGACCCAGGGCGGCTGCGAATTCGTCACCCAAATGGCGCGCGTTTTTCCATCCATCGTGTTCCTGAACATCATGGGAATGCCGCTGGACCACCTCGATGACTTCCTCAAGTGGGAGGACCTAATCCTTCACACCGAAGGCGTCGGTGAGGATGTAAACGCGCGGCGACTCGAGGGCATGACACAGGTGATGGGATTCTTCTCAGGGCTCATCGAACAGCGCAGAGCCGAGCGCAAACCGGATGCTGACGACATCGTGAGTGCGGCGATCGGTTGGAAGATCGACGGTGAACCGGTGAACGACATGGAGCTGCTGAACTGTCTCCTGCTGCTCTTCATGGCCGGCCTGGACACCGTGGCGAGCCAATCGTCCTATGCCATGCTGCATTTGGCCACGCACTCCGGTGACCGCCAGAGGATTGCGACCGACCCCGCCGTGATACCCCACGCAGTCGAGGAACTACTTCGGGTGTATGCGATCGTGCAGACTGCGCGGAAAGCCACCCAGGACATGGATTTCCACGGCTGTCCGGTGAAAGCCGGTGACATGGCCGCGTTTCCGCTCGCATTTGCAAACCGCGACGATGAAATGTTTCTCGATGCCCGCCGCGTTGACCTTGACCGGGGCGTTACGCGCCACATCGCGTTCGGCGGGGGCCCGCATCGCTGCCTCGGGTCTCACTTGGCCCGCCAAGAGCTCGCGGTCCTGCTCGAGGAATGGCATGAGCGCATTCCCGAGTACGAATTGGCGACCGAGCCCATTGAGCACGGCGGTCAGGTATTCGGGCTCAACTCACTCGAATTGCGTTGGAAAGCCTGAAGGAAAGCCGCGCCGACCGTCACGCAACGTCGTCGTGGCCGAGGGCGAACCACTCGCGGTAGGCCAAGCCGCCGGTTTCGACATTGCGATGGGTGTTTTGCGCCCTTCGGCGCCCCGGTGGCGCCGGAGATGTGGGTGATGACCGCGACCGCGACCTCGTCGGCGTCGACGGAGACCGGCTCAGGCACGTGTCCGTCGCTTTCATTGACAAGACTGCAGAAGTTCTCTGCGCCTTCAGGTGTCGCAACGCGATCCGGCGGGAGCCGATCGCCTAGGCCGAACCCTTTGTCCGCCAATGTGACAGCGAACGCGTCCGACGGCCGGTCGACGTCGCCGAACGTCGGTACCGAGTCGAAGTAACGCAGAAACGGTCGGTCTCCTGCCGACGCGACGGCCGACCGGAACCTGTCCAGCATGGTCACACCCTGTGCAAGGTCAGGCCTTGTGCGTTGAAGAAGAATCCGCCCGCGGTGATCAATGCACGACGGGCGCCGGCAACCTGGCGATCGCCTGCAACGCCCTGTAACTGGTGGACTGCCTCGCGCATGTGGCCAGAGGCCTGCGTCGCGCCCTCGGACAACGATCCTCCGTGCGGATTGACCGGAATCCGGTTGTTGATCAGTGCCCGTTGCGCGTCGGCATCCCAGTGCTCGCGCAAGAATGCGCCGGCCTCCCCCGGCTTGCACCACCCGGCATTTTCGATCCAGTTCAACGTGATGGGCGTGAACCCGTCGTAGGGGAAATAGACGTCGATGTCGTCGATCCAGAAGTCGCTCTTGGCTTTCAGCCTTTCGATGACGACGTGCTGCGCGTGCTGGCGCAGGCTGACGGTCTGGTCCTCTTCGTTGTGGCGGACTTGCCCGAGAACAGCGGCGTTGATCAGCACCGGCGGCAGTGCCATGTCCTCCGCGCGTTCTGTCGTGGTGATGATGAACGCGTCGGCGCCGTCGACGGCCGGGTCCATGTCGTACAGGCAGAGCGGCTCACGGATCATCGGGGCGTTCAAATAGTCGTCCATCGACAACGGCTCGCGCATCGCGGCGGCCGGGTTGCGGCGCGCGTTCGATCGGGCGTTGACCGCTACCAGCCCGAAATCCTCTCGGGTCACGCCGTATTCGTACATGTAGCGCGATGCCCAGGCCGTGTACCCGACTGCGCCTGCGATCGTCTCGGGGCCGGGCTTCGGATCGGATAGGCCAGGCGTCGCGATCCTGCGGAACGGATCTTTGAGCGCCGAACCGCTATTCCAGGCCGCGCGGTAGGCGGCGTGGTAGACGAGCACCACCTCGCACAAACCTGCGTGCACCGCCGCGGCCGCGGTCGCCACGTGATCGACCATCGGAATGACGGGGTTGCCCGACCAGGTGAGCTGGGGAATGCCGAGCACGGATTGAAGGACCGGGGTCGACGGCCAGCTGCCGCACAGTCCGTCGATGTCCTCGCGCGCAATGCCGCATTTTCTGATGACGTCGATGCACGCCTCGGCGGCCAGCGAGGCCTGGCTGCGGTCAGTGTTCTTCGCAACAAAGCCCGTGGTGGACGCGCCAGCGATGGCGACCTTGTCCTTCATGGAGTTGCGTGCGCTCATCAAACCGTCAACTCGAACACGGGCATCGGTGATCCTGCGCGCTCCGTCCAGGCAAGGCGCACGGGCGTGCCGATACGAATGTCCTCGTTCGCCGCCCTAACCACCGTCGAGGTGAATCGCAGGCCCTCCTGTTCGTCGAGTTCGACTGTGACGACTGGATAGGGCGTCCGGTAGTCGACGCCGGGTGCGGCCGGACCCCGGTGCAAGAAAATGGCCATGAAGATCACCCCGTCACCGCTCACGGGCTCGGCAGAGACACGAGACGACCAGCAGTCCGGGCACATCGGCTTGGCGGGCGCGTGCCATCGCCCGCAATCACCGCAACGGTTCAGCAGCAGTTCCCGTCGAAGCCGGCCACGATAGTGCGCGGCGTTGTCGTGGGTGATCGCCTCGCCTGGAAACCGTTGAACTAGTTCGTCATGGGACGCTTCGAGGGTCATCGACACGTCAGCCCTTCAACAGGTCAAGTCCGTTGTCCCGCAAGAAATGCCGGCGCTTCTGTTCACCAAGACCCTCGACGCGGTGGTACATCTCAGCGGGTTCCCGCAGTCCTTCGGCGTGTGGCCAGTCGGATCCCATGACGAGCGCTTCGGTGCCGTCGAGCTGTTCGGCAAGGGCCACCGTGTCGTCCTCTGGGTAGGGCACCACGCGAATGTGTTGCTTGAAGATTGCGCTTGGCCGTTCCTTAAGCTGGCCGCCCAGCCATGGTCCCAGCCTGGCCATGCCGCGACTCTTGTCCATGTGACCGATGAAGTGCGGTATCCAAGACGCGCCGTATTCGCTGACCAGTACCCGAATATTCGGGAATCGGCCGAACAGGTTGTCGAAGATCAGTGCCGACAATGTGTCGGTAACGGGACGTTCGCCGTAGCTGTTCTGCCATTGCCATGCCGAGAACTGGAACGGCGGGCCGAGCTTCCAGCCCCAGTCGGCGGCCACATTTTCTTGGTAGTAGAACTCCGAAATATGATAGCAGACAACAGCTTTAGCCTCGTTGATGCGCGCCCAGAACGGGTCGAAATACGGATCGCCGGGGCTGCGGCCGTAGGCGGGGCCAGCCGGTAAATAGACGAACTTGGCGCCTGCGGCCAGGACGCGGTCGAGTTCGGCGACGGCCCGGTCGAGGTCGCGCAGTGACATCATCGCTGGCGCGTAGATGGTTTCCTGGTAGTTAAAACCCCAATCCTCGTTGATCCACCTATTGAACGACTCATAGTTGTCGTACAAAGCATCTGTGTCATCGAGGAACGGCTCGGCCAGCAACGCCCACCCGCCCGGGTACATGATCGACTTCTCGATCTGCTGCTCCTCCAACTGCTTCAGCCGAGCATCCTTGTCGAGGTACTCCGGCTGGATGGGCTCGAAGAACCGCTCGGCATCGGCCGGATCACCCGAGGACCGCTTCTTCAACATCTCGGCCAACGAGCCCGGCACATACGCCTTCGAAAGGTCGTGTTCTTTTTCGAAGGCGGTGACGATGCGTTCGTTGGCCAGCAGCGCTTTATGGCCGCTTGGCAGCGTGATCGGCCGCACCGCGGTATCGAGCTTGGCCCTGGGCATGTGCCGCGTGAAGCAGTCCTCGGCCTCGTACGAATGCTGATCGAAGTCGAGCAACCGGTACGGGAGCTCTCCGACGCTGTTCTCGATGAGTGCCATGAGCAGCATCCTTCCGTAGGTCGCTTTCGATTTACTATACAGAGTAAAGTTGAATGTCACAACCCGTCGTTCTTGCCCGTCGTGCCGCCGGATAGGCGCACGAGTGTGTAGTTGATGCAGGCCGAAAGGCGGTTTCGCGCGCCGGTAATCCACGTTCGGCCAAAGCAGGGCGACCGTCCTAGAAGCCGGTGAAGTTTGGCGGACGCTTGGCCAGGAACGCCGCCTTGCCCTCGGCGGCGTCCGCGCTTGGCCCTACCCAGAGGACCGCCTGCTGCGCATCGCCGAGCGACGAATCGAGGGTCGACTCGAGCGCGCGCCGCATCATCATCTTCACCGCGCGCAGCGCCAACGGTGCGCCCGCGGCGAGCCCGCGCGCGACCTCCAGCGTGCGTGCCTCGAGATCGTCGTCTGGCACCACCTCGGTAGCGAGCCCGAAGTCGAGTGCGGTCTGCGCGTCATAGACTTCGGACAACGCTACCATCCGAAAAGCCTTGTCGTAGCCCATGGTTCGGGGGAAAAGCCAGGCGCCGCCTTCGTCGGGCAGTAGACTGACGCGGGCGCTGGTGTCGCCGAGCCGCGCGCTTGCGGCGACGATTCGGATGTCACACGACAGCGCGAAGGCGAGCCCGCCGTTGACCGCGATGCCGTTCACTGCGCACACGACCGGCTTGTCGAGCTTGTGCAGTGTCGTGATCACCGCGTGGGCGTCCTCCCGCAGCTCGCGGGCCCTGCCGATCTGGTGGCTGGTGTGGTCGTCGAAGCCGGCATCGACGGAGACGTCGCCACCAGTGCAGAACCCCCGGCCCGTCCCTGTCAGCACAAGAACGCGGATGGCGTCGTCGAGACGTACGGTGCGCAGGCCGACCAGCATCTCGGCGCACATCCGCGGGGTGTACGCGCCGAGCCGCTCAGGGCGGTTGAGGGTGATGCGTGCTATCCCCTCTTCCGGCACGTCGAAGCGGGCATGCCGACCGGCCATCAGCTGAAGCAGTCCGCGGCGAGGTTGCCGATGTTGATGATGCGGTTCAGGCCCATCCGTGACTGCTCGTAACCGGTGCTCGGATATCCGTTTGTCAGAAATGCGAACGACAGCCCGGTTTCCGGGTCGGCGAATCCGAGCTGACACGGGGCCCCGCCGTGACCGAATGTCTGCGGTCCCGTTGCGGTCGGCAGGAAACCATGGGACAGGCCGTCGTCGCCCACGACCTGGATGAACAACGCGACATTGCCTGCGACGCTGGGACTGCCGCCGCGTTCTCCAGTGACCGGCAGCGTCACCCGGATCCTCGTCGCGTCCTCGACGACCTCACGGCGCCACAAGTCGGACGACATCAGAGCCTGATACCAACCAGCGAGATTGGACGCCGTCGCGACGGTCGAATGGCTCGGTTCGCCCGCGGCCAGGATCTCCGGCCTCGCGAGATACCAAGGGCCCCAGACGTAGACATCGTCGTCAGAGCCGCGGTCTGTTCGAACGAACGGCGCGACGTCATGCTGACGTTCAATCGACGGTCCGACCTCGATGCTGTCGAATCCCAGTGGGCCGGTCAGTGTCGATCGAAGGTAGTCGCCGATCGCCTTGCCGGTCAGTCGTTCGCACAACTCGGCGATGACCCAGGCCGCCGACGTCAGATGGAACTGCAGTTCGGTGCCCGGTTCATAGGTCAACCGCCACTTCGAGAAAGATTTGAGGCGTTCATCACGATCGAGCATCGCCGGGTATCCCAGTGGCGCCAGCGGAAACCCACCGACGTGGGTGACGGCCTGTTCGACGGTGACGGAATCCTTTCCGTTCGTGCCGAATTCGGGGATGTAGGACGCAACCGTTCGCGATGTGTCGAGCAACCCGTCGGAAATGAGTTTCCACAGCACACCAGCGACGATGCTGCGGCCGGTGGACTGCAGCACATAACGGGTTGATGGCGTTGCGGTGCCGAACGTCTCCGAGACGTACTCCTGGCCGTCGACGTGGAGGGCCAATTGGACCGATGGCAGCGCGCCGTTCTCCACTTCGAGCCTGCAGCGGTCGATCAGTACGTCGAGACGTTTCTGGTCGGGTTTGATGTGCTGCCTGTCAGTCATCGCGTGCCCTTTCCGCCAGCTCATGTACACCGTAAAGTAAATACCGGTGCGGCGAAAGAAGGTGGCCATGGTTCAGCGAGTTTCCGAGCGGTCCGAGACGTTGTACGGCCTCGGCGATGAGTTGGTCGTTACCACGGAGGGCCCTGTGCGAGTTGTCCGGCTGAACCGTCCCGACCAGCTCAATGGCACGAATCGGGCGATGCATCAGTCGCTGGCCCGGGTGTGGGAGCACCTCAGCAATGACGCCGACGCCCAAGCGGTCATCGTCACCGGCACGGGGCCCACCTTCAGCGCGGGCGGCGATTTCGACTATATGCAGGAGAACATTGACGACGAAGCCATGCGTGCGCAGACAATCGGTGAGGGGCGCGCCATCATCCGGGGCATGGTGGGTTGTCCCCTGCCGGTGATCGCCGCGGTGAACGGTCCAGCCGTCGGGCTGGGTTGCAGCATCGCGCTACTGTGCGACATCGTGCTGATGGCGGAGAGCAGCTTTCTGGCCGACCCGCACCTGCGGATGGGCCTCGTGCCCGGCGACGGCGGAATGGTGTGGCCCGCGCTGATCGGGTTGTCCCGGGCGAAGGAATACCTTTTCCTCGGATCGCGAATTCCGCCCGACAAGGCAGTCGAATTCGGTCTCGCCAGTCGCGTTCTGGCGCCCGACGAGCTGATGCCTGAGGCGTTAGCGCTGGCGAACCGACTGGCGCTTGTCCCCCCTGCGGCGTTGCAGCGGACGAAGTCCGCGCTCAACGGCTATCTCGAAGCCCAGCTCGACGGGGCGTTCGAGTCGGCGCTCACCGGCGAGCTGCACAGCATGGGGTCAGTTGAGCACCGCGATGCCGTAGCGAACGCCCGCGCCAAGAACGCCTAGACGAGACCGATCAGCTTTGCAATGCGGTCGCGGTGGTCGGCAGGCCAGCCGAACAGCGCCTCCGAACTCTTCGCGCGTTTGAAGTACAGATGCGCGGGGTGTTCCCAGGTGAACCCGATGCCGCCGTGCATCTGGATGCTCTCCGCGGCCACGTGATAGAACGCCTGCGAGCAGTACACCTTGGCGATCGACGCCGCGACAGAGGCGTCATCGCTGCCGGCAGTCACGGCCGCACTGGCATACGCAGCAGCCGAACGGGCCGACTCCACCTCCACCAACAGGTCCGCGCAGCGGTGTTTGATCGCCTGGAATGACCCGATGGGCCGCCCGAACTGGTGGCGCACGTTGAGGTACTCGAGCGTCATCTCGAGTACGGCCTGCGCCCCCCCGACCTGCTCGCAGGCCAATGCCGCGAGCGCACGGTCGTACACGCCGTGCAATATCTCCCATGCCGAACCGTCCTCGCCTAGCAGGACGGCCGGGGTGTCGCCGAAGACAACGGACGCCACGCGGCGGGTCTGGTCCATCGCGTCGAGTGGGTCGACCGACAGTCCGTCGGCCCCGGATTTCACCGCGAACAACGAGAGCCCCGCGGGTGTGCGGGCAGCGACGAGGATCACGTCGGCTTGCGCGCCGTCGAGGACGTACGGCTTTTTCCCCGACAAGGCCCACCGCCCATCGGATTCCGAAGCGACCGTGGTGATGTCGTCCTGATCCCAGTGCAACTTCGCCTCGGGCACGGCTACCGTAGCGATCAGGTCGCCGCCGGCGATCCGGGCCAGTAGTTCGCCCGCTTGCGAGCCTCCGGCCGACAGCAGCGCGCCCGTCGCCAACACAGCAGTCGACAGCAACGGCGACGGGAACAAGGTCCGGCCGGACTCCTCCATCACGATGGCGAGCTCGTCGAAACCGTAACCACCGCCGCCCATCTCCTCAGGAATGGCCAATCCCTGTACGCCGATCTGTTCGGCGGCCGTTCGCCAGGCTGCTGGGTCGTAGCCGGTGTCGCCGTCCATGACCGTGCGGACATCCGATTCGGCCGAGAACTTCTGCAGAAAGCCACGCATCACCTCGCGCAGTGCTTCCTGCTCGTCAGTGGTGATCAACGCCATGTCACTCCTAGCGGGGTAAGCCGAGTACGCGTTCGGCGATGATGTTGCGCTGGATCTCCGACGTGCCGCCGTAGATTGTTTCGGCCCGGCTCTGCAGGAACAGCTTGCGGGCGCTGCCGTCGCTACCGAAAATCACCTCTGCTCCGAGGATTTCGATAGCCAGCTCGCCCAACCGCTGATGGTGTGTCGATGCGAACAGCTTGCTCGTTGTCGCCGCCGCGGTCGCGGCGCCCGACGCGCGCGGGTCGAGCAGGTCGCTCACCACGCGCAGGTTGGTGGAGCGCATTATGTGCACAACGATCAGGGCATCGACCAAACGCTGGCGCACCCGGCGGTCATCGAGGGCGCCGGAATTCCTTGCCGCCTCGATCAGCTCGCCCACCTCTCTCTCGACCGCCAACTGCATCGGCATCAGCGCACTGCCGCGTTCGCGGCTCAACGTGGTCATCACCACGGGCCAGCCCTCACCGATGCCGCCGACGACCATGTCCTCCGAGGTTCGCGCGTCGTTGAAGAAGCACTCACTGAACTCCCTCGACCGCGCCAAGTTGGCGATCGGCCTGATCTCGACACCCGGCTGGTCCGCCGGAACCAGCAGCAAAGTCAGCCCGCGGTGACGCAGTGACGGGTCAGGGTCGCTGCGGCACAACACATACAGCCAATCGGCGCGATCACCGAACGTGGTCCACACCTTCTGGCCGTCGATGTGCCAGTCACCGTCGGCAAGGGCAGCCTTGGTCCGCACTGACGCCAGGTCGGACCCGGCGCCCGGCTCGGAGAAGCCTTGTCCCCACATCTCCTCGACGGCGAGGATCCGCGGTAGGAAACGTCGCTTCTGTTCTTCCGTGCCGTGCGCCAGCAGCGTCGGTCCGAGAAGCTCCAGAGCCTGGATGTTCACCCGTGCTGGCGCCGCTGCCCGCGCGTACTCGTACTCGAAGACAATCTCCTCAGCGAGCCCTGCGCCTCTACCTCCGTATTCCACCGGCCAGCTCAGCCCCAGCCAATTGCCTTCGGCGAGTTCGCGTTCCCATGCCAGGCGAACCTCCCACGCGGTGTCGTCTGTCGGGCCCCCGACACCCCGGTGCGCATGGAACTCGCCAACCAGATGCTCGGCAAGCCACGTCCGCACCTCCTCTCGGAAGTCCCTGTACTCCGGTGCATGGATCGGGTCCATCAGAGGTTCAGGCCCGGGTATGGGAGGAACGCCGGAGTGCGCTCTTCCTTAAGGCTGGCCGTGCCTTCAGCGAAGTCCGGTTGTTCCTTGGCGAGTTTCAACAGGTACTGGGCACGGATGCGCGCGGCCTCGATGGTGCTTTCGCTGTCCCGCCACACCTGAGACTTGATCATCGCCATCGCGACCGGCGACACATTGGCGGCCAGCCCTCGAGCGAACTCGACGGCGTCGGCGACGACGCGGCCGGGTTCCGAAAGCTGTTGCACGACACCGATCTGAGCGGCTTCCTCAGCGAGGAAAACCCTGGCGCTGGCGAGTATTTCGAATGCGTGCGATGGCCCGCACAGTCTGGTGAGCATCCAGGCGGTGGCGTCTTCGGCGGGCAGTCCGCGCTTGGCGAACGCGGTGCAGAACTTCGCGCCGTGCACCGCGAATCGGTAATCGAACATCAACGCCTGGGCCAGGCCGATGCCCGCGCACGCCCCGTTGATGGCGGCGATGATCGGCTTGGGCACGGTGGTCGCGTGGGTCTGCGGGCGCCGGTTGCTGGTGTATGTGTCCCCGGCGCTCAGCGCGGCGAGCACCTCGGGGTCGAGGCCTGGCACGAAGGACGATCCCGCGCCGGTCACCACGATGACACGAACGTCGGTGTCCGCGGCGGCCCGGTCGAGGCAGTCGTAGAACTCGGTTTCCATTGCCGCGGTCCACATGTTGCGCCGGTCGGGACGGCTCAGAGTCAACAGTGCCACTCCGTGGTCGTCGACGTCATACAGCACGGTGGTGTCACTCATCGGGCCTCCAGCCACGATCCGACTTCGGTATCGGAATGTGTTTGGGCAAGGTGAAGTTCGGGGCGCGATGTTCAAAGAATGACGCCACCCCCTCGGCGGCGTCGTCCTGACGGCCGAGCCAACGAAACGCCTCCCACTCGCAGTAGAACGCCGCTTCTCGGTCGGTCTCGCCGAGCAGTTCGTACGCGAGCGATTTGGTGACCCCCACGGCGGCGGGCGCGGTGTTCTGCGCGATCTCGTCCGCGATCTGCAGCGCGCGCGGCAGCACCTCGGCGCCTGGGAGTGCTTCGGTCGCGAGGCCGTACTCCTTGGCCTCGGCACCGGAGAAGATTCGTCCGGACAGCAGCAGCTCCAACGCGCGACCGAACCCGACCAGCCGCGGCAGCAGCCACAGTGAGTTCTGCTCGGGGATCAGGCCCCGCCTGGTGAAGACGAAGCCGTACTTGGCTGCCTCGTTGACGATCCGGATGTCCCACTGCAGTGGGAAGGTGAGGCCGATGCCGACGGCCGAGCCGTTCAGCGCTCCGATCACCGGTGTGCGCAACCGCCAGGGTCGCGGTCGTTCGGCGAGTTCCGCTCTGGCGCTGCGGTGTTGCTCATCGTCGAAGGCGAAGTTCACACCACCCTGTTCCATGGCGGCGCCGGTCGAGAAATGCCGTCCACGTCCGGTGACGACGATGACCCGGACCGATTCGTCGGCATCGAGCAGTTCTAGTTGGCGATGAAGTTCGATCTGCATAGCCGAGATGAACGCGTTTCCGTGTTCGGGCCGATCCAGCCAGAGAACCGTGGTGGCTCCGGCCGGCTCGATGGTGATTCCGTCAGGCACGGGGGCGTCCGGACCCATCGGAGTTAGGCCGCGCCTTCGCAAGGAGATCCGGGATGACGGATCCGAGTTCCTCAGTGGCCCAGCGTTCCTCGATCTCCACGCCTGGACCTGCCATCCAGGTCTCGGCCACCGAGATCGCGCCGCCCTTGACGTTGAACACGCGCCCGGTGACGTCTGCCGCCTCGGCGGATGCCAGCCACACCACCAGTGGAGCGATGTTGGCAGGCGAACCCGCGTCGAAACCCGTTCGTTCTCGAATCTCCTTAATACGCGCGACGTAGGTCTCGAGACCTTCGGTCATCTGGGTCAGTGCGCTCGGGGCGATGGCGTTGACCGTGATCCCCATTCGTACGAGTTCGTCGGCGAGGATGACAGTGAAGGCGGCTATCGCGGCTTTGGCCGCGCCGTAGTTGGTCTGACCCGGGTTGCCATAAAGACCCGACGGCGAGGACGTGTTGATCACGCGGGGATGCGATACGGGATCATCGGCCTTGTGCTGTTCACGCCAGTACGCGACCGCATGTTTGGTTGGCGCAAACGTCCCCCGCAGGTGAACGCGGATCACCGCATCCCACATGTCGATGTCCATGTTGACGAACATCTTGTCGCGCAGGATGCCCGCATTGTTGACGAGCACATGGAGGTTTCCGAAGTTATCCAGGGCAGTGGCGATCAACCGCCCGGCACCGTCCCAGTCGGAGATGTCGTCGTCGTTGGCCACCGCTTCGCCGCCCGCGGCGACGATTTCGTCGACGACCTCTTGTGCCGCAGCGACGTCGTTGACGACGACCCTTGCTCCCTGGCGCGCGAACTCCAGCGCGTGCTCACGGCCGATCCCGCCTGCAGCGCCGGTGATCACCGCGACGCGGCCGTCATGCAGTCCCATGAAAATCCTCTTCTTTCAGCTCATCTCGGGCGGCCGAACACCGTGAGCGCATTGCCGCCCAGGTATCCGGCGCGGCTGTCCCCCGTCAGCGCCAGCGCCCGGCCCTCGGTCACGGTCCGGTCCAGCGGCAGAATCGGGTAGTCCGACGCCCACATCAGCTTTCGGGGATTGCGCCGTTCGGCGAAACGCTGCACCTCTTCCGGTACGTACTTGGGCGCCCATCCCGCCGTCATGGCGTACACATTGGGATGCTTGAGCAGCATGGCGATCGTCTCGGAGATCCACGGATCGCCAAGGTGACTCATCACGATCGCCAATTCCGGGAACGCCAGCGCGACCTCGTCGACGAGAATGGTGCGCTGCAGCTTGGCCGGCTTCATCGGTCCTGGCACACCGACGTTGATCGACACCACCGCGCCCTCGTCGCACGCCGCGGTGTAGAGCGGATACGCCAGCTTGTCGTTGATCGCGATGCCGGTGAACATCGGGATGACGCGGATGCACTTGATGCCATACTCGCGCACGGCGATTCGCACATGCTTAGCCGCCGCGTAGCCAAGCCGGGGGTCAATGCCGACCGACGTGACGAACCGCCCGGGATAGTCGCGCTGGAACCCGGCCAGACGTTCGCATGTTTCGCGCAATACGGCCTCGCCGGTCTTGGTTCCGTGCACGAACGCGGGCGTGATGTCGCGCGGAGCCTTCGAAAGGACTCCGCCGCAGATCCCGAGCCTGTCCATTTCAGCGACGACATCGGCCATCGTTTCGCCGCCCTCGTAGGCGCTGTTGCCGCGTTTGAATCGCGCCACCACCGACGGATCGGGGGTCACCTCGCCCGGAAGATAGGGCAGGTTCAGCCAGGCATCGAAGACCTCTGGTTCGTTCACGTTCGCATCCCTAATGCCCGCGATACCGCGGAGTCCGCTTTTCTTTCATGGCGGCCAGCGCCTCTGCCGCGTCCTCCGTCGCCGCTACCACCGCGAAATGCGACGAGACCAGATCGAGCGAGGTGCGCAGATCGGTGTTGGCGGACTGGTAGGTGGCGCGCTTGATCATCCGCACGGTGATGGGCGCATGGTCTGCGATCGTCCTGGCCAGCCTGGTGGTCTCGTCGGCTAGCGCCTCCGGAGCCGCGATGCGGTTGACGAGCCCGATCCGCAGCGCCTCCTCCGCATCGATGAAGTCGCCGGTGAGCAGCAGTTCCAAGGCCTTGGCCGTGCCCACGATCCGGGGCAGGTAGTACGCGCCGCCGTCCCCGGGGATAAGGCCGATCTTCACATATCCCTCGGAGACCCGCGCCGAGGTCGACATGACGCGCATGTCGCACATCAGCGCCATATCGAGGCCCGCGCCCACGGCGACCCCGTTGATGGAGGCGATGATCGGTTTGTCGAGGTCCTCCAACGCCAGTGCGACGCGATGGATGTCGTCGTGCAGTTGCGCCTTGCGCTGCAGCGGCGTCAGGTTCGGACTCGCGTTCGAGATCGATGACAGATCGACCCCGGAGCAGAACGCTTTGTCCCCCGCTCCGGTCAGCACGAGCACCCGAACGTCGTCATCGTTCTTTGCCTCGCGAAGCAACCGCTCCCACTCGCGAATCATCGGGAACGTGAAGGCGTTTCGACTTTGGGGCCTGTTGAGCAGGATGGTGCCTATCCCGTCGTCAACCGCCCAGCCGAGCTCGTCCACCCCGCCTCCTCATCCTCGGATCGCACATCCGACGTCGCTGATCTGTGCCGGGCCCTCGATCTATATCGTTAACTCATTGTACGATACACGGCGTGGTGCGACGACTGGAGTGCATCTCGGAGATGCCGCTCTCCGCGGCCGATGTCGAGTTCCGCGACGAGGTTCGAACGTGGCTGGACGAACATCTGGTCGGCGAATTCACCGGTCAGGCCTACCGAGGCGGGCCCGATGACGACGACAACTGGGATCTCCGTCGCGCCTGGGAAGCCGAACTGGCTGCAGGCGGCTGGCTGGGTCTGAGCTGGTCCCGTGAGTACGGTGGGCGGGAGGCAACGCTCACCCAGGAGATCGTCTTCGCGATGGAGTATGCGCAGGCGGGCGCGCCCCCGCGTGCGGCCTTCCACGGCGAAACCCTGATGGCCCCAGCCGTGCTCGCGCACGGCACAGAGGCGCAGCGCAGGCGGCTATTGCCGCCGATGGCGCGTGCCGAAGTGGTGTGGTGTCAGGGATATTCCGAGCCGGGCGCAGGATCCGATCTGGCGAACGTCGCATGCCGCGCCCACAGAGACGGCTCCGACTGGGTGGTATCCGGCGAGAAAATCTGGACGACATTCGCCCACCACGCCGACTGGATCTTCGCGATCGTTCGAACCGAGCCGGGGTCAGTGCGCCATGCAGGCTTGTCCTACCTGCTGATTCCGCTCGATCAGCAGGGTATTCAGGTCCGACCGATCCGAACGATGCTCGGCGACAGCGGGTTCAACAGCGTCTATTTCGAGGATGCTCGCACGTCGGCCGACAACCTGATCGGCGCCGAAGGTGCCGGCTGGACGGCAGCGATGACCACGCTCGGACATGAGCGAGCCACCTCGGTACTGAACTACCAGTTCTCGTTCGTCCGAGAAATGAGTCAGCTGCGCGAACTGGCCGCCCGACGCAGGGCGGTGAACGATGAACTGCTCCGCGATCGGCTCATCGACGCCTACATCGGCCTCGAGATCATGGGCTACAACAACATGCGTTCGCTGGCCCGTGCGCTGGTCGACGGACAGTTCGGACCCGAGGCGTCGATCGGTAAGTATTACTGGTCGCGCTGGCATCAGTCGTTTACCGAACTTGCGATGGACGTGCTGGGACCGGATGCGCTCCTTGGCACGTCATGGGGTGACGGGCCTGACGCCGCATCGGAGGGAATGCGACGCGCGTTCTTCCGGGCGCGCGCCGAGACCATCTATGCGGGAACCAGCGAGATACAGAAGAACATCATCAGTGAGCGAGTGCTGGGGATGCCGCGCGAGCCGAAGCCGGCAACATGAGCCGTCCGCTGGAAGGGTTGCGCGTTCTCGACCTGAGCCGAATTCTGGCGGCCCCCTTCGCCACCCAACTTCTGGGTGACCTGGGCGCCGACGTCATCAAGGTGGAGCGCCCGCGCGTCGGCGACGACGCCCGCCAGTACGGGCCACCCTTTCTCGACGAACACGGTGGCGGGGATTCACTGGAGTCCGGCTTCTACCTGAGCGCCAATCGCAACAAACGGTCGATCACGATCGACCATTCGCTCCCGGCGGGCGCCGACCTCATCCGGGAACTCGCCGCAGTGTCCGACGTCCTGGTCGAGAACTACCGCGCAGGCGTGTTGGACAAATATGGGCTGGGCTATCAGGCGCTGCAGGCGGTCAACCCCCGTCTCGTCTACTGCTCTGTGACAGGCTTCGGCCAGGACGGTCCGTATGCGTCCCGCGCAGGGTACGACGGCGTGTTCCAGGCGATGAGCGGCATGATGAGCGTGTCGGGAATACCCGACGGCCGGCCCGGTGCGGGACCGATGAAAGTCGGCGTCTCGATGGTGGACATTCTGGCAGGCCTGTACGCCTCGTCGGCGATCCTGGCCGCCCTGCGCGAACGCGACACGGTAACGGGGCGAGGCACATTCATCGATCTCGCGCTGCTCGACTGCGGGGTCGCCGCACTGTCCCATTACGCGCAGAACTATCTGGTATCGGGAACGCCTGCGCCACGGCGGGGCAACGGTGGATTCGGCGGCATTCCGTCGCAGGCGTTCCAATGCGCCGATGCCGACATCTTCGTTGTCGCCAGCACGCCCAGCCAGTGGGCCGCGCTCACCCGCGCGCTTGGTCAGCCAGAACTCGCCGAGGACCCCCGCTTCGCGACCGTGTCGGCGCGCATCGCCAACCGCGACCTGGTCCTGGACTGCCTCGCGTCGATCTTCGCGCAGCACTCGGCCGCTTACTGGATCGCCGCGCTCGAAGCCGCCGATGTGCCTGTCAGCCCGGTGAATTCGATGGACGCGGTCTTCGACAACCCCCAGATTCGGCACCGGGGCATGCGGGTTGAAGTCGACCATCCCACGGCGGGCCCGGTGGCCATGATCGCCAACCCGATCCACCGCGCGGCCGCCTACACCGCACCACCGCTGCTCGGCGGGCACACCGACGAGATCCTCACACAACGACTCGGCAAGACACCCGACGAGGTCGCGGCGCTGCGTGCGAGCGGAGCGATCTGACAGAGAACCGACGACAGGAGACACAAATGTTGACAACGCATGCGAGGCAAGCCTTCTCAAACTCGGTTGAGCTGTCGCCGACCGGCAGCTTCAACTGCGCCGCGCTGGCCTCCGGCAGGCGATTCGACGCAGTCGAGCTGTTGTCCGACGAGCCGATGCTCGGGTTACAGCGTGAAGCGGGCTACATTTGGGGCACGCTGCGCGACGAGGACGGCGAACTGTATTCCGTGATGCGCCGTATTGCGCCCCCGGGGGCCGCACAGGGAGCCGGGCAATCGCTGGCGGGCAAGTTGCTTGTGGTGTCCACGGGAACGCCCGCGGGCCAACTTCAGCTGCGGCGCGAGCCACGCGGCGCCGTCGACAGCACCGACATCGAGCGTCGGCCGCACAACGACAATGCCGTGCGCTTCGCCTCGGGAGCCGACGCGCCGGGCAGGCCGATGCAGATGCTCCTGTCCGACGACGATTTCTCCTACGTTGAGGAGGACGTCATCGACGTAACGGGCCGGCTGGCGGTGCCGCCGCTGCAGTGGTATCTGCCGGGTCCGAAGTCGTCGCTGCTCTATATCAGCCATACCTGGCTGGTGGACGGCGAATTGCTCGGCAAGCAGGCCCGCGGCTTTCTATTTTGGGAGGAGGCGTGGATGCCGCCGGGCGGCCAGCTCTACGTTGCCAAGGATCCCTTGCACGACGCGGAGTACTTGACCTGGTATTCGTGGGCGGACCTGTGGCCGGACGGCCAGTGCGAGGTCGGGCACTTTCTGTTTGGCCAGAAGGATTTCCACGTCGGGGTCATCGCAGACAACACCGGCAATGTCACATCCGCGCGCACGATGGATGCCGTGATCAGCCGCGCCGACGACGGTTACTGGCACGACGGCATCAACTACACGATCGATGGCATCGATTGGGTCTGTGAACCCGATCCCCAAGGCAGGATGCAGGGGCTCGGCAAGATGCCCAACCCGCAGCAAGAGGGTCGAATCCATCGGGTCGATGACACGCGGGTGCCAGATGTCTGGATGGCATGGGGCGAGACGGTTCCCGCGGCTGGTAACCGCAGGCGTTAGCTCAACACCTCCACCAACGAAGCGTCGGACCTACCGACCATGAACTTCTCGACCGCTTCGAGGTGACGTCGCCACTGTTGTTGCGCTGCAGCGCCTTCACCGTTTTTCAGCAGCTTGACGAGCTTGCGGTAGGCGCTCTGCGCCTTCTTGTTGGCTGCGCGTTCATAGCCCGGTGGATGAGACGCGATGAACTGAGCGTTGTGTGTCTCGAGAATGTCGAAGAGCATGCGGCCGAGAACGGCAAGCGTTGTGCTGCCCCCATTCTCGACGACGCCGACGTGGAACCGCAGGCTGTAATCGGCGAACGCCGCCTCGTCGTCGATGATGGCGTCGCCCTCGCGCACCAGGTCCTCAAGGGCGCGCAATGGCGCCTTGGCGCGGGCGCCCGCGATCATTCCAACCGCCGACACCTCGAGTTCTGTCCGCGCACGATAGACGTCACTCAGCGGAGTTCCCTGGTATTGCAGAAGCGTTCCCGCATACCGCGCCGCCATGGAGCCATCGGGTTCAAGCACCCGGGCGCCGCCTCTCGGTCCGCGAACCACGGTGATGATCGACTCGGCCTCCAGAATCCGGAACGCTTCACGCAGCGTTGGGCGCGACACTCCGAACTCCGTCATCAGGATGGTCTCGCTCGGAAGCATCCGCCCTGGGGCCAGATCTCCGGTGACGATGCGGCGGCGCAGGTCAGCGGCGATGAGCGCGCTGGCCTTGGGCACCGTCACCACTGACGATTTACCGGTCATATCGATAGATGATATAACTCAACCTAGCGATCTGAGGGATTAGCGGAGGATGTCGACTAGGTTCTCCGCACCGCCGCCAACCTGCGCGGCGGTTTCACGGATGTGCTTCCGCCACAAAGTCTCTGCTGCCGCGAAGTCACCGCGCTCGATCAGGTCGACGACGCGGCGATGCGTGCGGGCTCCCGCGGCTAGGGCCGGGCCGTGAACGGCGGGCCTGGTGACCGACATGTACCGGCTCGTCGCAGCGTCGATGACGACGCGCACCATCTCACACAGCACCCGCAGCGTGGCATTGCCCGCGCACTCGATCAACAGGCGGTGAAAGTCGTTCTCCAGAGCCAAAAGCCGCTGCGGATCGCCGACTGCCTCCGCCTCGGCCGCAACGGCGGCCCTCAACCGTTGAAGCTGATCGACGGTGTGCGACCGCGCGAGCATCGCGACGCAGGGCCCTTCCAGCGCCGCTGCGGCCGCGAAGAGATCGGCCGTAGTGGCTCGCCGATACTCGAGCACCGTGGCCGCGTAACCGGCAGCGGTCTCCACCTTGGGCACGCTGACATGGACTCCTCCACGCGGACCGCGGCGCACCGAAACCAATGACTCCGACTCCAGGATCCTGATGGCCTGCCGCAGGGTCGGTTTGGATACTCCGAGATCGGCGAGCAACTCGCTCTCCGGCGGCAGTGAGTCCCCCTCCTCGAGTTCGCCGAGGATGATCCGCCTGCGCAGTGCGGTCGCAACGACATCGGCGGCCTTCAGGCTCATCGATACACAGTAGCGAGTGAAATCAGATCTTCGTGGCACCCATGTCCAGAGTCAACTGCGTCCCGGTGACGGTGCGTGACAGGTCGGACGCCAGCCACACCACGGCGTCGGAGATGTCCTCGGGGGCCGCGAGAGGAATCTGCGGCATGGCGCTGCCGAACGACATGACGTACGCCGGATGCTCGGTCAGCATGGTCGCCGTCATCGGATCCTCGGCCATCGCCGTGGCCACACCCCACGGGTGGATGGAGTTCACCCGGATCCCGTACTCGCCGAGTTCGATTGCCGCGCTCTTGGTCAGACCCACCACGCCGTGCTTGGCGGCGCTGTAGTGCGCCTGACCCGGCAGCGATTTGATGCCTGCGACCGAGCTGACAGTGACGATCGAGCCACCGTTGCCCGCTGAGAGCATGTGCGGCACAGCGGCTTTCATCGTCCGCCAGACGCCGGTGAGGTTGATGTCGATCAGCGTTTCCCACTGCTCGTCGGGCATCTCCCAGAACCGCCCCCAGTTGCAGATGCCCGCGTTGGCCACCACGACGTCGAGCCGGCCACCGAGTTCAGCGACCCCTGTGCCGAGCACCTCGCCCAGCGCCTCTCCGTCGCGGACATCGACGACCCGGTAGATGATGGGCGCGTCTTCGGCTTCGACCAGTCGCACGGTCTCCTTCAGGTCGGCCTCCGTCGGTGCCGGATAGGTGTTGGCATTCGCAGCCGGGCCCGCGATGTCGATTGCGATGATCGAGGCGCCCTCGCGCGCTAGCCGCACGGCGTGGCTTCGACCCTGGCCGCGTGCGGCACCGGTCACGAACGCCACGCGGTCAGATAGCAGAGACGTCATCGTGCTTCTCCGTTCAGACTCTTCAGCCATTTCTCGTGACGTGCGAAATGATCTGCAGGGCGGCGCACCATGATCGCTTCTGCGGCCGCGACGACGACATCCGTGCCTGCCAACACGATTTCCGCATGGACGAACACGCGTCGGCCCTCTCGGCCCGCCTCCCAGGCGCGGCCGATCAGTGGCCGCTCGATTGGCACCGGCTTGACGAATTTCACCTGGAGGGTCCCGGTCACCACGAACTCTCCCTGCAGCAGCAGCGCGTGACCGACCATCTCGTCGAGGATTCCGGCCGTCCAGCCACCGTGCGCGACGTTCGGCCCGCCCTCGTTGTCACGCGGGCACTCGATCTCGCTGACGACGACCCCGTCGGCGCCGAGTGTTTCGCGGCGCATACCCAAGCGACATCGGGAGAGGCGTTGGCAAGAACCGCACAACACCACGCCGGTGAAAGATTGGACGGCGCGCAGGCCGTCGTCAGGGCCGTCGTGGTGGATCCGACCCAGTGTCTCGACTGGCGCTTCCTCACGCATGGCATGACCTTACACCGTAAGGTGAACCACCCTCAGCAGACAGCGGTTGTGCTGTATCCCACGCCACGTTACAGTGTAAAGGAGTTAGATGTTTCAACGGGACAGCTCCTCTATGCCTGTATCTGAAGGAAGGTCACCAATGGCGCGGACCGAATACGAGGGTCGCCTTTTCATCGACGGAGAGTTCCGCGAGGCGCGCTCGTCTCGCCGCTATGACGTCATCAACCCCGCCGACGAGTCGGTGGTCGCCAGTGCCGCCGACGCGGGCCCGGAAGACGTTCACGACGCGGTGACGGCCGCACGCCGGGTCGCTGACGAGACGTCGTGGGGCACCGATCACAAGTTCCGGCGGCACTGCCTCGAGCAGCTTCAAGCGGCGTTGCGCAATGAGGCCGAGGAATTCCAGAGACTCGTCACCGCAGAGGCGGGTGTCGCCAGCTCGGTCATCGTGACCCACGTCGACAGGATGATCGACGGGATGGACTTTTGGAACGACCTGACCACGTCGTTCATGTGGGAAGAAGATCTGGGGCCCTACGAGCTGCTCGGCATGCAGAGCGACCGGCGGGTCCGGTACGAGCCGTACGGCGTCGTCGGTGCCGTCACCCCATGGAACGCTCCGTTCATGACCGCCATCTGGAAAGTCACGCACTCGATGGCCACCGGCAACACCGTGGTGCTCAAGAGCGCTCCGGACACCCCGCTGACGGCGGCCAAGATGGCTCAGGTCATCGGCGAATCGACCGATATCCCAGCCGGCGTCGTGAACATGATCAGCTCGGAAGACAAAGCGATCGCAGGCGACGCGCTGACCGGTGATCCGCGGGTCGACATGTTCCACTTCACAGGTTCACCCGGCGTCGGTCAGCGGATCATGGAGCGCGCCGCGAATGGGATCCGCCACGTCGTACTGGAACTCGGCGGGAAATCGGCGAACGTGTTGCTTCCGGATGCCGATCTGGACATGGCGGCCGCGCTCGGGGTCGGGATGTGTATGTCGAGTAGCGGCCAGGGCTGCGCGCTCCCCACCCGGATGATCGTGCACGCGGATATCTACGACGAGGTGCTGCAGCGTCTCGAGGCGATGGTGAGCAACCTACCGTGGGGCGACCCGACCGACCCGACCAACGTGGTGGGACCGATCATCCGCGGCGAGCAGTTGGAGCGCATCGTCGGGCTGGTGGATCGCGCCAAGGACGCCGGCGCCCGGGTGCTGTGCGGCGGCAAGCGTGCTGATCGCGGGGGCAAGGGATTCTGGTATGAGCCAACCGTTCTCGCCGACGTCGACGAAAACGCCGAGATCGCCCAGTCAGAGGTTTTCGGGCCGGTGCTGAGCGTGATCCGGTACGACGGCGACGACGATGAGGCCGTCCGCGTCGCGAACAACACCCGCTACGGGTTGTCGGCGTACGTCCAATCCCGCGACGAGGAACGTGCGTGGCGAGTGGCGAATCGGCTGAGAGCGGGCACGGTGAACATCAACAACTCGTTCTACCTGTCTCCCGACGCGCCGTTCGGTGGCTGGGGTATCAGCGGCGTAGGTAGCGAGCACGGCCTTGCGGGTTTCCGCGATTACCTGCGGATCAAGACCGTTGCCAGCCCGGCAAAGGTGTGACGACCGGATGAGCGAAATAACTTCTAGCCCAAGGCCATTACGGCTAGCCGACAAGGTGGTGGTGATCACCGGGTCAGGCTCCGGGCTGGGACGTGAAGGCGCGCTGCTGTTCTCGGCCGAAGGCGCGACCATCGTCACCAGCGACAAGGTTCCGGGTCGGGCGCAGGCAGTCGCCAAGGAGGTCGAGGCTGCGGGCGGGACGGCCAGCGCGATTGACGCCGATGTGCGCGTCGAAGCGGACATGAAGCGGTTGGTCGAAGCCGCGATCGACGCTTACGGGCGGATCGATGTGATGTGGGCCAATGCTGGTGTTCCAGAGCCCGGATTCGGCATGGACTCGTTCGCCGACTCCGAACTCGACGACTGGCACGACATCATCGCGGTCAACCTGACCGGGATCTACCTCGCGTGGAAGCACGCTGCGAAATGGATGATCGCCAATGGCGGGGGCACGCTGCTGGCCACCACTTCGGCGGCAGCGTTCAACGCGTATCCGGGATTTCCGATGTACACGGCGTCCAAGGCCGGCGCCAACGGTCTGGTGCGGGCCGCCGCTCTCGAGCTTGGGAAGTATGGGATCCGGGCCAATGGTTTGGCGCCCACACATGGGATGTCGGTCAACTTCGCACTACCACCCGAAGCCGATGTGCTGGGCAAGTCGTATGAGGAGATGACGCCGTGGGAGCCCGAACAACGGGCAATGCCGCTTCGCCTCGACCGGCCGCCGGTCATCCGCGACAATGCGAACCTCGCGTTGTTCCTGGCGTCCGATGAGTCGGCATACATGTCGGGACAGGTGATTCAGTCCGCGGACGGCGGAAACTTCGCCCGTACATCCATCATCTTCCCCACCGACCTCGGCCAGAGCGACGACATCACGTCTGGAGCCATTCCCGAAGAGCTGCGCGGTCAGCTTGGCCGCTAGCCGAACCGGGGGCCCGGTCCTACGGCTCATCCCGCGGTGGACCGATCTCGATCCCGTCGGTCACGTCAACAACAGCGTCTATCTGGTCTACGCGGAGGAAGCTCGAGCGGTCTTCTTGCGCGATGTGCTTCCTGACGCATGGAACTCGGTTGTGGTGGTCCACAACGCCGTTGACTATCACCATCCGGTCGAGGAACTGGATCTCGTCGAGGTGTCGTCGGTGGTGGACAGTGTCGGCACCACATCACTGACGACGGTGAGCGTCATCGCGACCGCCCAGGGAAAGTGCTCGACGGTGAAAACCGTTCAAGTCGTCATGAACAACGACCGTTCCGGGACCCGGCCGTGGACGGACTCCGAACGTGCAACGCTGAATAAGCTGATCGCCGAGGCGGACCCGGCGGTCTAGGCCCAGTCAGTCAGCCCGTCGAGCGGTATCACTCTGCCGCTCAAGCCCTCCGGGCGCCCCAACGTCCTCGGCAGCAGCGTGCGCCGCGCGAATCGCCACCCCTCTGAAGTGCGCACGCACTCGTCCTCGTAAACACCGAGGAACTGGATCGGACGCGCATCGAGGGTACGACGGGCCCACTCGGTGATCGGAAAGCGTGCCCGCGCGATATCTCCGTCGACCTGCACCAGCCCCTGATGCACGGTCTGAAACACAAACTGCAAAGTCGCGCAGGTGGCCGTGATGGTGGCGGTGACCGCTTCTCGGCCTATGGCCGGTTCCGTTGTCAGAGAATGCAGTTCGCCATCTTCGGCCTACGTCAGGCAGGCTTCGGCGACCTTTCCACGCGAGACGGCGTCAGCGTACGCGGCGGCCAAGTGGGCGATGGCAAGCACGTCGCGCGCCTCGACAAAATCTCTGGGTTCGCGCGGAATCATGATGAAGCGGGGGGGATCACGGCCTCGAGCTCTTCGAGCTTGGCGATGTCCCCGTCGCTATAGCCCAGCTCGGCAAGGATCGTCCTGTTGTGCTGGCCGCGCAGGCACGACGGGGCAACCCGTCCTGGTGTCTCCGAAAAAGTGACGGGCGGTGCAGCCCTGACCATCTCACCGAACACCGGATGTTGATCGACGACGGTCAACCCGGTCTCGCGAAGTATCGGGTCGTACGCTGTGAAGATCGGCTGCCCCTTCATGTTCACCTCGACGCAGCCGACCCCCGCAGCGGTCAGCGCCGATTCCCAGTCGGCCGCAGGACGTTGAATGAATCTGCCGGCGAGCAGTGACTCGAGCTGGGCATCGTCGGCGGCCACCTCGGGCAACTCCAAAGCCTGACGAAGCGCTGCGAACTCGTCGTCGGTACGCACAGACAAGCACACCCAGCCGTCACCGCTCGCGGGGTACACCCGGTCAAGCGGTGCGGTGCCGTAGTATTCGCTGTCGCACAACGGAATCGGCGGCTTGCCTTGATAACTGCAGAAGTCATCGGAATACGCCCAGGCGTTCGTTCCGATCATCGACGTCCGCATGAACTGTCCGACACCGGTCTTTTGTGTCCCGTAGAGGCCGAGCGAGAGCGCGGCAAGTAACACCAGAGCGGCATTGCTGTCGCCATCGACGAGCATGTTCAGTCGCGGTAAGACCACCGCCTGAAGCTCCATCACCGAGAAGCCCTCGCTCTGCGCTGGATCCATCCAGTAACCGACCTGCCTGCCGAAGCTACCCGCCACCGTTTGCGCTGCCTGTGCATAGAGCGCGCGATGAGCATAGGGGCCGTCAGTGCCGTAACCCGCGGCATGCACATAGAAAAGCCGAGGGTTCAGTTCGGACAACTCTTCGTAGCCGAGCCCCAGCTTCTCGGCAACACCGGACCGAAAGCCATTCACGAAGGCGTCGGCATTGGCCACCACCTGCTGCGCAACCGCACGGCCCTCAGCTGTCCGCAGATCGACCGACAGACTCTCCTTGCCCGCGGTGGTTTTGGTGCTGGCCACCTCGGGTCCAAAGGAATTGCGATGCGGATCGCCGTTACCGTCTTCGATCTTGATGACCCGCGCGCCAAGGGAAGCAAGTATCGCGGTCGCGTACGGCATCGCGTAGAAGCAGCCGAACTCGACAACTGTGATGCCGTCGAACGCGTGGTTCGGTGCAGCCGAACCACCTGCGGGGAAGTCGTGGGCTATCAGCGGTCCCGCGTTCTCGTCGAGAGCGGGCGCCGACCGCGTCGGGCCGATCGGTGTCTTGTCGAAGTGTCCGACCGGTCCGACCTGTCGGACGGGACCCAGCGCCGCGTCGTGAACCGTCACCACGTCGCCGTTGTGCACGATTTGCGGATGAGTCAGTCCCTCCTCGCTGGTGACCGCCACTTCGAACGCGACGTTGGGGCTGGCTTCCAATAAAGGCAGCCAATGGTCGAGATCCTTTGCGCGAAAAGCTTCCTGCAACAACTCTTCCCATTCTTGGGCGTCGTCGGCGTTGGCGAACGTGGGCAGCGCTTGGAAGCGAGGATCCTCAAGGCAACTGCCGACGCCCGCCACCTCGCACAGCGCCCTGCCCTGATGGGGAAGCATCGTCGAGGTTTGTACGAAACGGCCATCTCTGGTGACGAGGAGCACCCCGAATCGACTCGCCGCCGTAGCAGCGCGGGCATCGGCGTTCGGCTTCTCACCACGCTTGGCCATCACCTGTACGACAGTGGTCACGAAGTAGTCGATCGGGTCGAGGCCGGCCACCAGCGTGGCACCCAACGTCTGCCCACGGCCCGTCTTTTCGCGCACCATCAGCGCGCCGATGATGCCTGCTACTGACTGCATCCCGGCACCGAAGCTGCCCCACGGCACGGGGAACATGATCGGTCCATCCCGATGCCCGAAAGCGCCGCGCGCCCACAGGCCCACCTTCGCAGCGACCAGCGAATCGTAGGCCTTCAACCCGGCATACGGGCCAGAGGTCCCGAAACCGGTTACCGCACAATGAATTAGCGCCGGGTTCGCAGCGCGGAGGTCGTTCGCACCTATTCCCCATGCCGATGTTCTGCCAGGTGCAAACCCCTCGATGACCACATCGGCATGCGCGGCCAAGTCGCGAACCGTCTGTTGACCATCCGCCGTGTGCAGGTCGGCGACCAGGCTCTCCTTGCCGCGATTCCAGACGAGAAATCCGCTCGGGTTGTGCGTGCGGAGACGGTCACCGTCCGGCGGCTCGACCTTGATCACGCGGGCGCCCGCGTCGGCGAGCACGACTCCGGCGATGGAGGCGGCGATACTTCCAGAGCCGAGTTCGACCACGTTGATGCCAGCGCAGATCGACTCCATACAAGCCTCCTTGGCGTACGCGTGTCCGCGATTAATTTTACACCATAAAGTTATGCGGGTCACACCGCTAGTGGGCGATCAATACATCTGCATACGCACGAACGTCGCGGCGATCAGTTGGTCGCCCCGTCCCGCGTCACGCATTTCAACCCTGCAGCCGACGGAATCACCTTCGGTCGCCGTGTACACCGCCGTCGCGATGAACGGTCCCGCGCGGCCCGGCGCCACGACCGTCATCGCCAGGTGCTCGACCACAAGCTCATCGGTGCCCAGCTCCTCGGCAGCGCACGCCAGCGCGACAGCCTCGCTGACGACGAGCATCGGCCCGTGGTGCAGTCGCTCCTCGCCGACCTCGAGCGGCAGGCGAGGGATCTCCATCGTGCCGTCGTCACGTCGGCGACCGGAATACGCATGCCACAGCGGTGGCAACCCCGACCCGCCGACCTCAGGCGGACCGGGTTGAGGAAAACAGAACCGGTGCGGTGTCCCTCCGAGCACCGCCCAGTTCGCGGTGCCGAATCCGATGTGCCGGTCGGGATGTTCGGCATCGGTGATGCGCGCTTCGGTGAACAGCTGCGAGCGCATTTCGGTGGTGATCCGTCCGGCCAGACGCACGTGACGGATATCGAGCGCGCAGTCGACAATGTCGATATCGATCTGAGTGACGGCGAGGACCCTCATCCCTTCGACGTTGACGGTCGCAGCGTCGAGCATGGCGATCGCGAGCGGCGATGCAAGCACAGCCCCGACGGGCGTACGCAGATCCGACCGCAGGTCGAGCACATTCTGGGCGCTGTTGGAGTCGATGGCCTCGGGCCGTGATCCGAGGTAGGCGTAGCTCATCAGCACACCCCGGGTGGCGGCCCACTCCTCTTGCGGATCGGGCGCCGGCCGATATGCGGCAGCTGTGTCGGTCACCGCGGAACGGAGTTGTCGTCCAATTTCGGCACGTTGAACAATTCCTCGAACGTCCCCCGCAGTACTCGCTCCTTGATTTGCGGATCGACCGAGTCGAACAACTGATGCAGCGTCTCCTGGGTATGGCCGTAAGTGCCCTCCAGGTGTGGGTAATCGTCGCCCCACAACACGTTGTCGTACTGCGTGTCCTCAATGATCTGGACCGCACTGATGTCGTGCTGGAAGGAGGCGTAGACCTGTTGGCGAACGATCTCGCTGGGAAGCCGAGTCAGCCTGGGACGCACGAACATTCCGTGTTGCCGGTACGCCTCGTCCATCCGGTCCCCGATGGCGGGAACCCATCCCGCTCCGCCCTCGGCGATGAGCACCTTGAGGTCCGGATGCCTATCCAAAGCGCCGCCTGCGACGAGATGCGACACCACGCGCATCCCCGGATACGTCGTCTCCATGTAATTCACTACGGCGCCGCCGGGTCCCCGGTAGACGACGTTTTCGCCGCCCGTGCCGATGTGGTAGGCCAGCACCATGTTGTTGGCATCGGCGGCCGACCACAATGGTTCCCAGAGATCCAGACCCCACTCCTTTTCCGCGGGCATCGTGCACGGCAGGAAGATTGCCTGAAAGCCTTGCTCGGCGGCCCATTCCACCTCCGCAGCGGCATCGGCCGGATCTACCAGCGGCACGATGGCCGGAGTGAAAATGCGCTTCTGCCAAGACATCACCTCGTCGCGGGACCACTCGTTCCATGCGCGGGCAGACATGCGGGACAACTCGGCATCCTGGATGTTGACCGTCCAGAACCCGGCGGACGGAAAAGCGAGCTGGCATTGCACACCTTCTCGGTCCAGGTCCTGCAGCCGGATCTCGATGTCCGACGCGCCCGGCGGACGCATCGCGTCCATGAAGTCGTTGAGCTGGCGACTCAGCTGTCGACCGTCGACATATACGATCTCGTACTTCTCGCCGCGCTCAGTACGCGGGGCACGGTCGGCGAAGCGCTTGGGCAGCCGCGACGTCCATAGATCCGCGGGCTCCATGGCGTGCGAATCACCCGAGTGGGCCCAGATTTTCTCTAGCTGATCGGACCCGGGCGATATTTCGGTTACCTGCGTCATGGTCGAAGGCTCCTTTGGTTGCGCGTCACCCACGTGGACTGGTTCGACCTTACACTGTAATGTTGAAGTTGGCCAAGAGCTGACGGAGATCGACCAGGGAGGTCGCAGGTGGCAACCGGCACTGCGGAGACAGGCTCGGGCATTTCGATTCATCGGGAGTTCCAGAATGCGCTGATCCCCGAGACGCTCTCGGCACTGATGCGATCGACGTGGACGTGGGATGACCGCGCGCTGCGGCGCGATCTGAGCTCGCTCCTGGTAGCGGTCGCCGCTGCCCGCGGCGAGATTCCGGACGAGGCGATCGCAACGGTCCTGCATGCGCGCAGCCTGGCTGCGGGCGCGCGCTTTACCGCCGACGTGCTCGGGCCGCACCTCATCGCGGATTCCGGCAGCGCATTGCGCGCCGAATTCCTCGCTGCAGCTAGCGACCCCGCTTCGTTCGACCGGATCGCCAGCCAGGCACACCACCAAGTGCGCAGCCGCGCAACCGATTACCTCGGCGCGATATCGCGAAGCACCTATCCCGACGAGTCGAATTGGCTCATGATGGCGACGTCCGAAACAGCGGGACTCAGCGCGGCGATGCGTGGCTACGGAAAGGCGTTGAGCGAGGCCCCGCTGTTTTCGAACGTCGGCCTCGCCTGGCAATCGCTGCGCGCGCTCGGCGGCGAGGGCACCGCGCTGCGTGAACGTATCGAGAAGGGCGAGCTTCGCGCGACCTTTGCCGCGGCAGAACGATCGGGATCATGGGATCCCGCGCTTGTGCGCACCAAGGCGTGGCCCGACGGCGATGACTGGCGGCTCTCGGGCACAAAACTATTCGTTCCTGACGCGGCGGGCGCTGACGTGATCCTTGTCATCGCGCGCTCGATCGCGGGGCCTTCGCTGTACGCCGTGGATAGCGAAGCTGTTGGGCTGACGATCATCGAAATGGACTCCATCGATGCGACCCGGGCACTGTTCCGCGTGGACTTCGACGACACGCCTACCAGGTTGCTCGGTAAAGAAGGGCACGGCGGCGCTTTGATGCGCGAAACCATCGATCTCGCGATGGTCGCGTTGGCCGGTGAACAGGTCGGCCTCATCGAGCGCGCTGTCGCGGTATTGCTCGATCACACCGACGTCGAAGCACCGACCGATCTCACGCGCACGGTGCTGGATCACGCGACCGCTGTTTCGCTATGGACGCAAGCGCTCAGCGCAGACGCGGAGGTGGGTTCTGCAGCCGTGGCGCACATCGGATGCTCAACAGCGTCGTTGCGGGTGGCGACCCTGGCGGCCGAAATCGCGAGGGAATCCAAGGAGGCTTCCGCGATCCTCCGACGGGCGCTGTCGGCAAGTCTGCTGCTCGGCGGTCCCGCGGTGTTCCACGAGCGATTGCTCGACCGCCTGGGCATATGAGGCCGCCCAACCGCGAACCTGTCATCTAGCATCAAGGCGTCAACTTGAGCGACTGAACGGAGCACGCTGATCGCCGCCAAACAGGCCGCCGCGACCAAAGCGTCGGGAAACGCACGGCGGGGCAAGCCGCCGACGCTGACCGAAGCGCAGATCGTCGACGCGGCGCTGGACATCATCCGCGCAGAAGGTCTCGAAGCACTGTCGATGCGCCGACTCTCTCGAGAACTTGGCCGATCAGCGATGGCGCCGTATTGGTATGTCAGCGATAAACGTGAACTTCTCGACCTCGTGGCCCACAAGCTGCTTTCGGAAGTAGAACTGCCCGAACCAGATTCGGGTCCGTGGGAGGAGCGGTTGCGCACCGTCTTGTACGGCATCGATGCGCGGCTGCATGATCATCCCGGTATCGCGACCGTGATGCTCGAGCGTATGCGCAGCACAGACCAGCGCCTGATGAACGGGATCCTGGCAATATTGCAGAGCGCGGGTTTTGAAGGACCCCGAGTCTTTCTGTCCTACGCGATGATCCATACCTACCTGTTCGGCCGCTATCAGGTGGTGGAATTGGACACCCCTGATCCCTCCGAGGTGGACCCCGGCGAGCTGGAGGACACCCTGGCCAAGCTGGTGCCCCATCTGACCGGTCTGCGCGGACGTGACTTCTTCACCTACGGCGTGGACACCATCATCGAGGGACTGCGAGCGCAGCTGTCGGCGAAGAAGAGATCTCGCCGCCGATAAGCAATGTCAGACAGCGGCTAGCCCGGGGTGAACTTGATCGGTAGACGAGTGACGGCGCGGACCGAAACATTGTCGTATACCAAGTCTCCGACAGCGGGGACGGTGTAATCCGGTATGCGAGTCAGGATTTCGTCCAACGCGATTCTGAGCTCCATCCGCGCGAGATGAGAGCCGAGGCAGCGGTGTGTGCCGCTGGCGAACACGATGTGGCTTTGGCGCCCGCGGTCGAAGTTCACCCTCAGGGGATCGTCATAGTGGGTGGGGTCGACGTTGGCGGCCGCCCAAAACGCGTGAATGGGCTCGCCCGCCTTGATGACCAGTCCGTCGCCCAGGTCGATGTCTTCGGTGGGATGACGCTGCCCCGAAGGGACCGGCGATTCGTAGCGCATGATCTCTTCGATGGCGGCTGGTAGCAGCGAGCGGTCGGCGATCAGTCGGTCCCGCTCCTGCGGATGCTGACCGAGCCAGGCGAAGATGCACGACAGCGACGAGGTCACCGTGTCGAGGCCGGCGAACATCAACAGGAACATGATGTTCAACAGGTCCAAGTCCTCGATCGGCTTGCCGTCGACCTCGGATCGCAGCAGAACCGAGATGACGTCTTCTTTCTGCTCGGTCTCCTTGCGGCGTTCGGCGAGGAAGTTCACGAAGTACTCGAGCAGTTTGGCGCCGGCGGCCGCCATGTTCGCTTCCATGTCCTCGACCGTGTCGCCCCGGGGATGGACTACGCCGTCCTTGAATTCGATGAAGAAGTCGAGGTCTTGGATCGGTGCACCGACGAGACGCAAGAACGTCAGAGACGGCAGTGGGACACAGAATTCGTCGTGCAGTTCGGCTTCACCGCGCGAGGCGAAGTTGTCGATGAGTTCGCCGGCGAGTTGGCGGATCTGCGCCTCCAGCGGGAACATCTGCTTGGGGCCGAAGATCGGGTCGAGCAGCTTGCGCCACTTTTTGTGGTCCTCGCCGTCGATCTCGAGAGGGATCAACGGGTTATCGTTTCCGAAGCTGCCGCCCTGGCCGCCGTTCCCGAGGATCGCTGGATGCCGGTTGATCTTGATGATGTCGTCATGGCGATAGAGATTCCAGACGCCGTTAGACTTCTCTGCGCGAATCTTGGCTGCCTTCTCGCTGTAGAGCGCCTGCGGGCTCGCCATCGCCTTGACCTGCTGGGTCAGCGGCGCAAGCCGCGGATCGAACTTCGTCGCTTGCGTCATCAGTCCTCGTTCTCGGGAGCCATTAGAGGCGGGGCTTGCGCCTCTAACCTTACACTGTAACGTGACTTGCGTTACAGTGTAAGCCCGGTTAGCCGTTTAGCTGTCTCTGTGAGAGATCCGATCGGCTCGACAGCCACCCAGGTCTCGTTGAACGCTGACATCTGCGATAGCGGGTCTTCCTCGGTCCGCGCCGTGAGCAGGTTGCGGTTGGCTCCGAGCAGTTCGGGATCGCCGCCGCCGACCGGGTCGAACACCCGCGATCCCCAGCCGTGTTCGACGATGACGACGCCCGGACGCGGCGCATCGGTCACCGCAACATCGAGCTCGATCGCCCCAGTAGCCGACCGCACGCGTGCGCGATCGCCATCCTTCAGGCCGAGCCGCGCGGCATCTAACCCATTGATTTCGACCCGGTTGCGGTCGACTATCTTCCTCGTGCCCGGCAGGTCGTTGAGGAACGAGTTCATCGAGCTGATCCGCCTACGGTTGCCGAGCCGCAGTGGCAAGTCGACCGGGCCAATATGCGGCGGGCAGGCCAGTTGTCGCCTGGCCTCGGCCACGAAGCGGCTGGGCGCGAGCCGGATTCGTTGATCAGGTGTGCGCAGCACACCACGTGCGTGGCCAAACTCCTTGTCGCCGAGCAGGACACCGTGGGGATGCGCGCGTAACTCGTCCCAAGAGATGCGACCGCCCCGCTCAACCGCCCGGCGCCACGACACTTCCGGCGACCAAGGTGGTTCGTCGGGGCCATAACCCGGAAGCTGCAGTGCGCGGCCGAGGCCGTCGTAAAACTCGTGTTCGGGCCGCACCTTCGGCGGAGGGTTGACCGCTTGCGGGGCGAACTGCGCGAACGGCAGCTCCTGCGTCACGTTGATATGTGGCGCAAGCTCGTTGCGCTCCAGCCAGTGGGTGCCGGGGATCAGCCAGTCGGCGTGGCGATGGCTTTCGCGCTGGACCATGTCGACCGCCACGAGCAGATCCAGATCGGCCAGCGCCTCGTCGAGCGCGTCGCCTTCGGGTCCGGACACCACCGGGTTGCCGTGGTCGATGAACAGCGCCCGAATCTGGCCTGGACCGGGAGTGATGATCTCGCCGGGCAGTTCGGCCAGCGAGTGGCAGCCCTCGATCGCAGGTCGCGTCGCCACCCTCGACAGATGTGGGTTGGGATCATAGGGAGGAAGTCGGGGCGGCGTGTAGCCCGGCTGAAAATACCTGCCGCCGCGACGATCCCAGTTACCGGTGACGATATTGAGAACTTCAGCCAGCCACAAAGCGAGCGTGCCCCTGCTGGTTTGTGAGACGCCAGTGCGTGCGGTGGCGATAGCGGTGCGGGCCCGGCCGAATCGCAGACCGGCCGCCTCGATCACCTCTGGTTCGACACCCGCGCGGGCCGCCAACTCGTCAAGCTGGGCATCCTCGGCGAGGCGGCGCAGGTCCTCGATACCGTCCTCGGCGTCGCAAGCCGCGCGGTCCTCGAGGTTGTCGTCGAAGATGACCTTGAGCATGCCGAGGAGGAATGCCCAGTCCTCGCCGGGCACGAGCGCCCAGTGCGAGGATGCAGCCGCAGCGGTCGGGGTGCGGTATGGATCGAGCACCATCAGGTCGGCCCCGCGCTCAACCCGGTCGAGGATCCGTTTCCACCCGTTCGGCACCGAAGTGATCCAGGTCATCTTGCTCTCGGCGGGATTCGCGCCGACGAACAAGAAGCAGTCGCAGTCGTCGACGTCGGGAATCATCGGCAGCAGTGTGACTCCGTACATTTCACCGTTGACGACCGCCTTGGCGTTGGTGTCGACAGAGCCCCAGTTGAAGATGCTCTTGCTGCCGACCGCACCCATGAACCGGATCAGTGCCGGCAGTGCGGTCGGGTTGAAGCCGGCTGGATTGCCGTAGTAACAGCCCACCGCCTCCGGTCCACCGCGGCCGATAACGCCGCGCACGGCTTCGGCGATTTCTGTGAACGCTTCCTCGTAAGTGGCCTCCACGTAGCGGTCGCCGACCCGTCGCATCGGCGCGAGGATCCGCCTGTGGTGCTCGACCAGTTCGGCGGCGGTGCGTCCCTTGACACAGAAGTCCCGCCACGACAGCGGGTTCTCCTTGTCGGGCCCGATGCGCACGATCCGGTTGTTTTCGACCGTCGCAGTGAGACCGCATCGCTGCGCGCAGATGCGGCAGTTGGTGTGGACCTGATGCACGCGTGGCTCCGTCCTGGCAGCAGACCTAAATTATATAACTATATTATGGTATTGGGTAGAGTCCACACGCCCTGGTCCTCCGCGCAGGCCGCAACGGGCTGACAGCGTTACTTCCCGGCCCTCTTTGCAGCGGCGGCGGTGCCCAGATCCTCGACCGCGACACAGGCGGCCTCGGCGTTCTCCTGTGCATGCAACCCTGGCCAGGCGATGGTCATCGCCGTGACATCCCGCGCTTGGCGGAGTACAACCTGTACCGCTCGAATACCGCCTCCGCGCTCGGTACCTCGGTGACTCCGCCCTCCGCACACCGTCGAGATAGCGCGTGAACAGATCATCCAATACGTGACCCCACGCAGGCCCGGCCCGCGCCAAACCACCTACCAATCGAGCAGACCCGAACGGCCGTCCGGCCGCGAGTAGCTGGTGCCAAGATGCGAATCGCCATGCAGCCCAAAGATCTTGGCAGGCAAACCGGCGCGCCGGCCTGTCGCGTTCCACTCCACCGCAAGCCGTCGACGATCGGTTGTCCCGGTGGTGCCGTCGAGCGGAGTCGCCGATGCGCGAGCGACGACTTGGACGGTTCGCGCTCGGCACCCACGGTGACTTCGACGCGACGAGCTCTGCAACTGCTCGCACTTTCGCCAGGGTGTTGGTCACAGCGCCGGGCCGATGTCGAGGTGGTGGCAGATGTCGGCCAGCGTCGCCCGCAGTTGCCCGAGCCGTTTTGCTCCGATGACCTCTTCGATCTCCGCGTTCAGCTGTTCGGCGATCGTGGCGGCGTCGGCGATCAGCGCCCGCCCCTTGCGGGTGTATCGGACGATCTTGGCCCTCCCGTCGACCGGATCAGGCACCCGCTCGACATACCCGAGATCCTCCAGTTCCGTCACGAGTTGACCGACGGCGTTTTTCGAGACGTCCTGCGCTTTGGCGATATCGGTGATGCGGCTGCCCTCCCAACCGAGGAAGACCATCAGACGCGCATGCGCAGGCCGCAAGTCCTTGTGGCCCAAAGCATGCGCGTGACTGTTACTGGCTCGGACCATCCACTCACCGAACTCAATCGCATGTCGTTGCAGTGAGTCCGCCTGGAACTCGCGAGTCCGACGTTCGTCCACAAGCACCCCCGGGGGTTGACAACACAATCCAATTTAGTGAAGGTTACTTCACTAAAGTCCGGCCGCGGAGAGGTGCGATGGTTCTCGCAACGCAAGACCTGATCCCTCCGGCCACCGCGGATCCGATCGGGGTGTGGTTCTTCGACTGGGTGATTCCGATCGCGGGAAGCGTCTTCATCCTGCTCGCGATCGCCGATGTTGTACGTCGGCGCCGTATGACCTGGGGTTTCCTGTTTCTGTTCAACAGCATGGCGGTGTACTGGATGGAGACCGCAGGCGACTGGGGCCAGATGCTCTTTTACAGTCCCGCGTTTGCCGAGCATCATCTGCTGGACTGGCTGCCGCTGAAGACGCCCCACGACCCGCTGTTCATGCCCTTCGCGTACGCCGTGTACTGGGGTGCGCATGCCCTGCTGGTGCTATGGCTCAGTCAGTGGGTGTCCGCTCGGTTCGGCTGGAGCATGCTCAAATCGATGATCGTGCTGGCTATTCCCGTCAACTATGTGTGGGACTTCGTGGTCGAGGGGACCGCGACCGCGCTGGGCTGGTGGACGTACGACCCGGGCATCGGCCCCGTGCTCGAGTGGGATAGCGGCGGTCGAATCACGTTGCTGTGGACCATCGGCATCATGTGCACCTGGCCGAACCTGATCGCGTATTGGGCGGGTAAGCCGCCAATCCGCGGCCTCAACCACTTGGAAAGGTTCTGTGGGCTTGAGCGGTTCATTCGAGCCAAAGTGCCTGCGCGCGAACCAGCTTCGGTGAATCGATCAGGCGCTGTCGCAGTGGCGGCCCAGTCGGCCGCGCTGACCGAGACGGAAGAGTTCGATGCGATGCTCAACTACGAGGTGACCATTGCGCGGTGGAAATTCGAGCTGATGCGGCTCGGCGCATGGTTCGTCGGGTTCCAGATCACCTTCGCCGGCTTCCTCGTCGGCCCACTTCTGATCCTCCGCGCCGTGCTGGGCGCGGACAGCCCGTATGTTCCCTGACGAAGAGGCCCACAGAATGCCCCGCGATTTCAACCGCAAGAACATGAAGGACATGCCCGCAGAGTTCTTCCTCCCGCCACCCACCAAATCCGGATTGTGGCGAGAGACAGCGGCATTGGCGCTGGGCTGTTACGCATTCATCACCGTTCTCGCGATCACCGTCGCGCTCATGCAGAACATCATCGTCCGCGTGTGACGGTGATCAACATCCCGGCGGCACCAGCATGGACTGCCACGTCTGCTGTCTACACCGTTGACCAGATTGGACTGTGTGTACACACAGCCCGTCCAGTCCAAGGTACGTGCCGTTTAGCGGGGCCGATTTGTCCTGCGTCTTGGCCACTGTAGGTTCTCAAGCTGCGTGGCGGATAGCGAACCTTCTAGCTGCGGATTTGCAGGATTCTCATCAAAATGGCGGACGCGTTTTTCTCATATTCGTGGCGGATCCTAGAACCACACGGTTGTGCAGTAGTTAGTCCGGACGTCGCGTCGGTGGGGTTCAGGGTGCCGCCAATCAGGTTCTTCTCTCGATACTCATGCATTAGGCAACGCGGATCCGATTGGGCTGATCAAGGTTTGCACTTCAAGCTGCCTGTGTCGCAGCAGCAATGCGATCGATCAGTTCGTTCGGCATTGGAGGCTCAATTTGTCGCCGTGAAACATGCCCATCCGGCAGATCGGTCAATTAAAGATGCTGTCCCGCAACATATCTAAGAGAAAGGTCATGAACAACCGCCAGTATCCATGAAGCTGCTTCATCCCTACTCGTCTAGTGCGGAATGTCAGCGCAGTTGTGGGGGAAGCATCCGGTCTAGCTCCTCATCACTGAATGCCAGCTGTTCGTTCTTGGCGAGCACTTCACAAGCCTTCGCATAAGCCTTCGGCGAAGTCTGTGGCGCGTGGGCATACAGGTCGTTCAGACGGTCGGCCAGTACGTTTCGTCTATTACGAAGCTCGTCGGGCGTACTGCCACACTTTTCATCGGCAATGAGCCGACCGAAATCATCTCGAATCGCGAGGAAGGCTTTGGCGCTGCTGCGATGCTCCGCCGCCTCTCGCTGAGGTTGAAAGCTGAGCTGGGCCGTCGCGAAGGCGAACGCTACGACTGCCGAGATGATCGAGACCAATTGAGCGGCAACTCCGTGGATTAGGAATGCAACAAGTGTTGCGGCCAACGTGACCGTAATGACGACGACGTTGGTCCACGTCAGCCATAAACTCTGCCGCACCTTGCGCTCCGCGTCCTTCTCATGGGTCTTCTGCGTCACTACGCAACGACCGAACGTTTGCCGGATCTCCGCTAGAAACGGGTCATTTGCCGAAGTCATCGCCGAGAACCTTTCGCCAGTAATGCCGGTACAACACATCGTCAGGATCGTGGCGGCACGCTTCCGCGGCGTCCTCCAACGCCTCTATGTACCAGCCGTATCCAGTTTCGATGGTCTTGGCCGTGCCGGGGAGACGATAAGTTGTTGTGTAGTTGTTGACCATGTACCGGAGGAAATCACGGACGAGCCAGTCGTCAAACGTGAACGAAGACCGTTCATCGCTCCACGTCTTGGCGAAGTCGACGGCCATGAGTTCCAGGACGATCGATTTGAGCTCGGTATCGCAATGACGGCGCCACGCTTTCATGTATCGGATCAAGCGCCGGAGTTGGCCGCCCAGGGGCCCGTCAGCGGCGTCCAATGCGCCGAGTTCTGCTCCATAGTCAGCTCTTTCCCATTCTCCGCCATCGCGAGTTACAGGTACCCATGCTTCCGCATACAGAATGTTGCTTCCGTCGGCGACAAGCACACCCGGTACAACTTCCACCGCGGGCTGGTCGGAGAAAGACACGACTACCACGGGCCCGTCTCCCCTTATTTCCGTGCGTGGGTACCGCTGCCTCAACACTTCTCGAACTTCCTGCAGCAGCGCGGACTGACCATTGCCGGTGTAGTCGTTGAACCGCGAGTAGGTACCAGGCGGCATACGGAACAGAACGTCCACATCGGCCAGTGGACGAATGCCGGTCTTTTTTGCCAATGATCCCAACTCCGTGACCGTGTCGGTCACGCTGGTACCTTCCGAGTAATACTTCGCGTTCATAGCTCGAGCGCATTCAACGATGCGTCCGATCCCTCGATCTACGGATTCTTCGTCTACAGCGATTGCCTTGTCGAAAGCTCGGAACATCTCGGACGTCGAGGGCACTAGTGCTCGCTCTCGTCCCGCAACTGCCGGATACCACGTCGCGGACCCGGCGAACGGGCCAAGCGTAATGTCGCTGAGTATGCAGGAACTGGAGCTGCCGACGTGGCTGAGTCCGCTGAATCCCTACGAAATCAAGGACCTATTCGAGGACCCCCGTCGCGAGCTGTCAGCGCAAGTCACTAACCGTCTGGCTGGCGGTCCGGGTACCGGCGTTCTAAACCCTGCCGACCAGGTAGGCAACATCCAGGAACCTGAGCACCTGTCTCTGGAACAGATCGAAGACCTACAGCAACTGAAGTTGGCACTCGATGAATGGTGGAACGGGTTGCCCGCGGACGTGCAGCAGGGACTGTTGAGTCCTCGCCCCGGCGGCAGAGTCGAAGGCAAATACCGCGAGTACATCGAGACCGTCGACCCAGAGTTCGCGTTGTCCGGCCAAGACCCGCGGGGACCCGTCATGCCTCCCAACCATATTCGCGGCTACTTAAAACTTGTCGCCAAGCACTGATGCCCAACGGACGTCGTGAGCGATTGAGCCCACCAAAGGGGCTTACGCGTATCGACTTCGCCGAGCGGACGTGACCGTTGCAATTTGCCAATGTCTTGAGCCAGCTCCCTGACTGCTTCGGCGTCTGCCGTCAGCCCTATGGCGACAGGTTTGGTCATCGGGCGTTTCGATGAATCTAGAGACCTCACGGAACCTGGTGCCTGCGATCAGGGCCGACTTGCTGCGTTGCTCGCCGTCGGCGACCTAGACAGCAGGCGCCGACATACCGGCAACAGTCGGCAGTCCCGGCAACTGGTCGGCGACAAATCGCGGAGTGGCTGTCGCGACCAACACGTATCGGCGCAAGATGAAGCGGTTGTAGGCATGGCTGTTGTGTTCCGAGCTTCAGCCGCCGCATTCGTCGCACGCGTATTCGCGGGCTGGCTGTCGACGAAGACCCACAAGGGGATTGAAGTCAATCTACGCGCCGAACATATTTGGGGCTGTTCGAAACCCATGCATGTCGGGATGCAACCATTGCTAGTACAGATACTGCCAATCGGAGTTGGGTATAAATCCCCTGCGTACATTGTCGACCATGAACGGAGTCACAAGCTCCGCGAGCTTCCAGCGTTTGAAGGCAAGCTGGCCGCTGGTGGGATAGGTGTTCGTAATACGGAACCCATCCGCGAGGGGGGTCAGCGACTTATCGTTTAGGGCGAGCGTGCCCCAGAGGGAACCGATGAAGTTGGTGACTGGGGCTAGTGGTTGCGGGTCGTCGTACCTATGACGCATGGCTGATAAGACGAGTGCTTCCGTACCGAGGATTTCCGCGACCTGCTCAGACTGCTGCTTCATGTACTTCTCAGGGAAGATCGATGTTGATCGAACCCAATACCCGAGATCCGCTACGCACATCATGTCGAGACCTAGTCGCGGCTCTTCAACCCCTTCGTCGAACTCGTCGAGGATGGCTTTTATCTTCTGCTTCGGATCGTCGGCGGTCTTCCAGCCATGGGAGCCACCGAGCAGTCCAAAGAATACCGGCGGCGCAAGGTACTGGCGCGGCGTGCCGTCGCGGATGGTCATTCCGCGCCGAAGCGTGTCGGCGTCTTCGTAAGCTTCCTTTATCGCGTCGCGGTCGACCGTTCGTTTGCAACTAAATGCTGCCGCCACGCCGGAAGCTAGCACCGACGACTTATCTCGTAGCTTCTCTGGGTAATGAGGATGGAAGACAACGAGATCGGTCTCTTTCGTGACCGACGGCCCGTGTTCCTTCTCCAACAAAATGTACTTCCTGGTGCCGGTTCCGTACTGCGGGGGAAGCCACTCCCTCAGCAGTTCCTCCCAATGCGATTCCGCACGGTGGCCAACGCGTTGGATGTTCTTCGGGTGGCGCGCCATCTCCGCGTCCCGCTCGTAGGCTTCGACAATCAACCTATTCACGTCCGCCAGCCACTGGTGATGCTCGTGCTCCATCATTCGATGGTAGGCACTGGCTCCGACCCGCTTCTCGGTTCATTCCGATACAACCGCAGCCGCTCTTTCGAATGCATCGGCCCCCTTATCCCGCGCCTGAGGCATTTGCGGAAATCATTAGCCACACAGCGGGAACGCACAGATCAAACATGAATCGACGACGCCGAGTCTCTGCACCCCGCCAACTACCATCGCCACCGTGACCGAAGAGCTGGAGCCCTCCCCGTTCGAAGCAGCCGTCAGCGCCCTCTCCGTAGGCGGTGTCGAGATTCTGCTCGCGTCCATGGGCGCGCCTGGACTGCAGGAAGGCGCGGCGGCCATCGAGCGGCTGGTGGATAAACGACGCCGGAAGGGCACGGAGCACGTCGCCTTTATTGCCGGGCAGGTCGGCAGCGACGAGCTGTTGAACATCATCCAGACCGACGACGAGCGCAGCGAAATCTTGTGGTCCAGCACGCAGACATCGATGTCCTCCGCAGACCTGAGAAAGCGGGTCTATCTCGCCCAGGTCGTGGCGGTGGCCATGACGAGCAGCGAGCCCATCGATGAAGCGCTGCTTATCGTTTCCGCGCTGAGGGAGCTTGATCGGCCGCACATCCGAGCGCTCGTGCGGATTCGTGAAGCCGACATGGCGAACCAGAAAGACCCCGGCCTTAACGACGACGTCCTCCAAGGCGCGCTAAGGGCAATCCCCTATCCAGTCTTGGCGGCGCTGGCCCGGACCGGCGTCGTGCGGCAAGGTTCCGAGCAGCGCGGCAACGGGCTCTTTTCCATCACTTACGCGGACACGCTCGGCATCACTGGCATCAGTGAGTTCGGGCGGACGCTGCTGGCGGATCTTGAATCGGTTGCGGAGGGATAGATCCACCGACGATCCGCGCCGCAACGGGAGGAAGCGACGTCCAATGACTTCACGCGTGCCGAACGGACACAGCTGGCATCGGTGCTCGGCTGCTCTATAGAAGATCTCCACGAGCGCCTGTCGGGATTCGTCGCCGCCGCCGAAGAAGAGCACGTGCGAATGATGTTGGGCCAACACGTTGATAGCCGCGGGCAAGACATCAAAATTTCCCGCCTGTCGCTACTGAATCAAGCACCCTTTCGGCGGGCCCCTGCCGACCGAAGGTCAAATAAGTGCACTGTTTCAGACGACCACGACGGAGAGCCGTAGCCTCCTGCGGGCTGTCCGTGCGCAGTTTCAGTACGAGCTTCGTGAGGCCACCCACGACACGATGGCTGCGGCTTTCGGGCAAGCGACAAAAGACGACGATGCCGATACGTGGCTTTGGTGTGCGACTCGGAGAACATCATCGAAGCGCTCAATGGCACTGTCGCGCGGCACGACGGCTCGCTGCCCAAGATCAGGAAGGCGGCAGGCACTGCAGGTGAATACGAGATCGCAGCATCCACATACGCCGCCTTGACGACGCGACTCTGATGGATGTCAACGGAGACCTCCTCACCGCGGCCGGCCTGCTGCTTGCGACCCTCGGATTGCTCTTCTCCGCATGGCATCCCGAGATGCAGCTGCCACTGAAGTGCCTACCATGGGCAAGTTCGCCGATCGAGGTCCGCGAATCGCTCAGGTCAAGCAAGCCTTGTTCTTTCGCGCCATTCCACTGCTGATCGCTATCGTCGTCATCGTTTTAGCTTGTGGCCCACCGGCCATCCTGGTCGTCGTACGAGCACTCACTGACGATTGGGGACATCGCTACGATCCGGTTCGCGCATTGTTCGTCGGCGTGTGGACTTTGAATATTGGCACGGAGTTCGCGGTGGCAGCGCAGGTTCGGAAGCTATGTATTAAGTGGCGCAGGTTGAATGAACGCGACTAGTTCGCGCACCGAGCGCCCAACGTCTCACTTCTGAGATCGATTTGACCTTGCTCGTTCTAGGTCGGCGCGCAGCCGAACGAACGCCGACGCACCAGTAGGCTGCGCCAATGGGCAATTCCGAGCCGAAGCACACAAGCCTCTTTTCGGCGGACTGCGGACCAGGGCATCGCTAACATGCGGGGATGCAGTTAGCCCCGGGGGACGACTTTGCTGACTACACGATTATCGATGCGTTGGGCGCCGGCGGTATGGGCGAGGTGTACCTCGCGCGGCATCCGCGTTTGCCGAGGCGCGATGCACTGAAAGTCTTGCCGGCAGCGATATCGAGGGACTCAACGTTCCGGGAGCGGTTCACACGCGAAGCCGACCTGGCCTCCGGCCTATGGCACCCGAACGTGGTCACTGTTTACGACCGCGGCGAGCACAACGGCCAACTGTGGATTGCAATGGAGTTTGTCGACGGCATTGACGCTGGCCAGCGACTCGCTGACTCACCCACGGGGATGCCCGTCGATGAGGTGATCACGATTGTGACGGCTGTTGCCGCGGCATTGGACCACGCGCACAAGCGCGGTCTGCTGCATCGCGACGTCAAGCCTGCGAACATCATGCTCGCCGAGCATGATGCAGCCGGCGAGGAGGACCGCCGAATCTTGCTGGCCGACTTCGGCATCGCGCGCCCCTTGGGCGAGGTCAGCGGTTTGACCACGACCAACATGACCGTCGGCACAGTCGCTTACGCCGCGCCAGAGCAGTTGATGGGTGAGGATATTGATGGGCGCGCCGACCAGTACGGATTGGCGGCGACCGCCTACCACCTGCTCACCGGTGAGCAGCTGTTCCCGCAGTCCAATCCGGCAGTAGTGATCAGCCGCCATCTGAACGCCGACCCTCCATCCTTGGCGGCCAAACGTCCCGGACTCGGGGCGCTGGATCCAGTGCTCGCTCGAGCGCTGTCCAAGCATCCCGCCGACCGATACGAACACTGCGCGGACTTCGCGCGCGCGTTGAAGGGGGCCACTTCGGCCGATGCCCATGCGGCCTCCGCACCGACCGCAACCGCCCCGAAAGCCACTGCGAAGCCAGCACCCCAGCCGAAGACCGCTACGGCATCAAATCGAAGTACTCGTCACCGATGGCTAGCCGCTGCCGCGACAGCCGCGATCGTGGCGCTGGCGATAACGCTTGTGCTCTGGCGACCGTGGCAGTCTCCGACTGCCCCCGACACAACCGCACCATCAACATCCAGTCCGGTGTCAGCGTCCACGGTCAGTTCGCCGTTTACGCCAGCTCCCGGGGCTGCCCCGGCGCAGCCGGCTGAGTCACCCCCAACCACAACCACGCCCGCGATATCGACCGCGGGGTTCTACGGCGAGTGGGGCCAACACGCAACGTCTGTCACCCTCGCGCCAGACGGGAGCGCCCACTATGCGGTGTGGTCCGGAGTGGCCAACGGCACGTCCTGGTCCGCCACATGGTCGGCGATGACCTCCAGCACAGCCATGATCGTTCTGACGACTGAGATGGAGTCGCACGGCGATACCGCCACTCAATGGCTAAACCGCTACAGCGGCGAAGCCTTCACCTTTACGTTGCGACCCGATGGTTATGCGACGATCACCGACCCCACCGGTAAGCCAGTCACCTTGTGCCCAAGAGGTACCGGATTCCGTGACAGTCAAGGGCTTTGCGGTGCCTAACCGTGGACACACGGTTGCCTTTGTCAGCGCAGCGGCCACAGATGAGCGATCGTGCGTCTCGAATGATGTCGTCGCACCTTTCTAAACCGTCTGTCATCGCTTTCGGACCGCTATCACTCCACTGCAGAGCAACTGCCAACCGGATGCGACGCCGATAATGCTGCGTTACGTCAGCGGTCGACATTAGAAGTTCTGATCCATCACCGGAATCATTAACACTGCCCTCCTCGCTCACTCATGCGTGGAGCAATCTTTGTCGGACAACCCCTTGCGCAAACCGCAGACTCACGAACATGGACGTGATCTCGTTGATCGGAGTCGCGGGTACACCTACGCGCCCGCGCTTAAGGCAATAGCGTCCAAACAGCACCGATCGTGTTGTCCCCCAACAGGTCCGGATTCCAAGAGGCGTCCGACGATCAGTTTGGGACAGACGCTGTCAGGCCGTTGCACGGTGGCCCCCACAGCCCGCGGCCTGTGGTCTTGGCTTCCTGTTCGGCAACGGCGATCTCGTCGGCCCGGGCCGACGGATTGTTGTGATAGACGTACGCACGGGCCATGCCGGCGCGGACCGCTTCAACCGAGTAGTCCCACCCGTCGGCCTTGTCCAGGAAGGCCAACGTGCGCCCATAGCGGTCGTACATCCCTTGGCTCGGATCCGTGATGAGCGCGACGCGTTGTCCGAGCAGAGTCGCTTTCGCGAACTCGGATGCTTCCGGGCCCCAGCAGCCGACGGTGTAGCCGGGCTTCTTGGTTTCTGGAGTGTCGATGCCCAACAGGCGGATGCGCAGCCGACCCCGGACGTCGTCGACGATGTCGACGGTGTCACCGTCGACCACCTTCAGCACCGTGGCCGTCGTCGCGATCGGATCGGCGTGCGCCGACGGTTGATCGATTGCCGGAATCAGAGATGCGCCAGCCACCGTCGCGACGGCAAGAACGAGGCGAGTCAGGCGGCGCACGTTTGCAATATGCCGCACCGACCTGTCAATTGTGACGACATCGCGCGGGGTTACGCGACGCTGACCTCGTCGCCGGCGCGGCACGCGGCAAGCGTCTCCTCGCGGAGCAGCTGGGCGATGCTGACGTCGCGGCGCTCCGCCTCCGAGCGCAGGGCGTCGTAGTCGGCGGGGCTGAAGCGCACGTACACACCCTCCGTGAGCTTGCGGGTCTCGGTCCCACGGCTCATGTTCACTCCTCTGGCGCCGTCGTGATGATCTGCGCGGCGGTGCGCGTGCTGCTAGTTTACGACATCGATGTCCTTAATTAGCGGCATCTGTCGTAATCGAATCTCCGCATGTCGCTATTTTGCCGTTATTTAGGAGCATAATGCTTCTACGGACCCCACGCACGGTCCGCGCCCGACCGGATCGAGGATGACGCAGCCTAAGCAACCACCACCCGGCGTTGAAACGGCACCAGAAGGACCTGTGGTGTCGTTGAAGGAGGCTGCCACCCGACTGGGCAAGGATCCGCGCACGGTCAAACGCGCGATCGAGGCCGGCGAGATTCGCGGCGGTGCGATTCCGCGCCCCGAACGCCTGCGTTGGTACGTCTACGCCGATGCGCTGCCGGGTGCAGCGGCGGGCGCCGCCCCTCCCCCGGCATCCGACACGGTGGTCGACGAACTGCGCGCCCAGATCGTGTCGCTGTCGGAGGCCAACCGGCTATTGATCGCCGCCCAACAGGAATTGCTCGACGCCGACAAGGCCGTCAACGACGCCTCCGAAAAGTATCGCGCGATCGCGAGCCGTTACCTCGACGCGCTGGGCCAATTCATGACGCCGGGCAACATCGGCGACCTGGCCGATCGGTAAGTCCAGCACGGGCGTCGATGGCTCGCGGGCCACCTCGTGCGTTCGTATCGTTGGCTGGTGCGCAGCGGACAACCCAGCCAGACCGCCTTGGCGGCGGCGCGACACCGCGCTGTCCATCAGGTATTGGAGGACGGCCGCATCTTCGCCGACCCTTTGGCGTGGCAGATCTTGGGTGAGGAGCATCCCGAACAAACGGTGACGGCGACCCGAAACGACCCGCACGCCAGGCGCCTTCGTCTGTTCATCGCGGCCCGGCACCGCTTCGCCGAGGATTGTCTTTCGTCTGCCGTCGATCGCGGGACACGCCAACTCGCCGTCCTGGGCGCCGGTTTGGACACCTTCGCATATCGAAACCCCTACCCGGGCTTGGTCACATTTGAGGTTGACCACCCCGACACCGCCGATTGGAAGCGTCGGCGGCTGCAGGAATCGGGCATCGCCCTCCCCCGCGACGTCGTGTATGTGGCGGTCGATTTCGAACGTGAGGACTTCATCGACGCGCTGACACGTCACGGCTTTGATCGCGGGCAACCGGCGTTCTTCATGTGGCTGGGTGTTGTTCCGTACTTAACGCGGTCCGCGGTCACGGCGACGCTTCGCGGAATCGCATCCGTGACCGGCGCAGAGGTGGTCTTCGACTACGCGGCACGTCTCCGCAACGAGTCAGACGTTGTGGTGCAGACACGGGAACGACTGCGTACGCGCACCGCAGCTATCGGAGAGCCACTCCAGGATCCGATCGAGCCTGAAGAGCTGCACCATCTGCTCGCGGCGACGGGATTCGCCAGCGTCGACGATCTCGCGAGCAACGACATTCGTGCGCGGATCTTTGGGGTCGCCGCCGGCGCTGATCAGGGAGGTGGGCACCTCCTGCATGCCGCCGTTTCTCCCGGACCCGAGACAGAAGAACGGCGCTAGCAGCGGTTCTCGCCGCACGCAGCGGTTTCGCCGTTGCACGACCAGACTGCGGCTACACGGCCGCCAATCGTCACGTGACGCCGGAGTGTGTCGTTAGACCGCAGCCGCTTCGTCGGCCAGTGCGGCGAGCAACGTCTTGACACCGTCGGGGCCAAGGTGTGATCGCAACGCGTCAGCGAGCAACTGTGGCTTCGAGTCGAATTCCTTTAGGGCGCTGACGATTATGCGCGAGGGGTTCGGCGGTCGCTTGCCAGTTGCGCCGTCGTTCTCGCTGCTGTCGTTCTTCTTGTCGAGAGCGGCTTGCCACCGCGCGACCTGTTGCTCGTGCGGAACACGCGCCAGCTGGCGGGCTTCCCTGATCGCCAATTCGCCTCTGCGCAAAGCTCTTTGCAATTCGGGCGCCAGTTGCAGCAGCGCACGCCGCTGCGACACCCATGTCTCGTGCTTGTGCAGCCGGCTGGCTGCCTCGTTGGCGCTGCCACATTCTTTGACGAGCGCTGCGACCGCCTTCGCTTCTTCGATGACGTCGAAGTCTTGGCGGTCGACGTTTTCGGCGATCGATGCCGAGATGAGAGTGACGCGGTCCCGGGCGATTTCGTCGTTGACAACGATGTCCAGATCGGTGCGGCCGAACTTGTGCGCGGCCGCCAAGCGCCGGCATCCGTTGATGACGACGAAGCGGGTGGTGATGCGGTCCTCGGGATATAACTTGAGGTATGCGCCTTTGGTGACCACAACCGCCGGCTGCAGCTGCATGTCAGCGATCGACTCCAGGTTCGACAGGTCCCCGAGATCCTCGCGGGGGTTCCGCGGATTCGGTGTCAGATCAGACAACGGTGCGGTGCGAGTGGATGCCCCGCTGACCAGTTGATCAACCGGCGACTGATCGCCGACGCCGGTGACTAGGGCGGCGAGGTTGGTCCGTCCTCCGCGGGCCATCAGCTGACTCCTCCGACGTTGAGTTCGAGCGCGAGCCGGTAGAAGTCTTCGCGCGCCCGCAACGAAACCCCGTTGGTCGCGTACTCGGTCACGACCTGGCCGTCAGCACTGGCGCGCGCATGCAGCTTGTAGTGACGGATCACGGTGTGCGCCAACGGCCATCCGTTGCCCCTGACGAACTCCTTGGTCTCCTCGAGGTCGCGCTGACCGTCGCGAGTCTCCCAGTTGTTGATGACCACGATGTACGGGATCCCGCGAGGCCGAATAACTTTGTTAATGGTCCGCGCGGTCGGGTCGAAGCTCAGCGGTTCAGTCTCCATCGGAACGATGACACGGTCGGCGACGTCGAGAACAACCCGCAGGGCCTCTGCGGCCGGTCCTTGGCCTAGTGGGTCAGAGACGTCGTCGCCACTGGCCAATTCGATCCAACCCGGAGTGTCGACATAGACATGCTGAATGCCCGGCAATTCACCGAGGCGCTTGAGCGCGTCGAGGTCATCGTTGTCCGCCTGTACAACGTGGAACGGCAGGTCGTTGACGCGCGACGCCCACCAAATCGCGGACCCCTGCGGGTCAATGGAGACTGCTGCCACCGGTGAGCTCGCGTTCGGATCGTCGCGGTGGGTGAGAACATCAGCCGTGACGGCGGCAAGGTTGACGGTGATGGTGCTTTTACCAACGCCGCCCTTCTGATTGAGAACGACGTTAACAGCCATTGATATGGCCTTTCCGTATGCTTCCCTCGCCTAGCGAGGTACTTCGGATGAGACAGCTGCAGTCTACGGTGATGCGCTTAATCTCTCGCGCCGACACGCTGGGCGAAAAGCGTGGAGGCACACCGGTTGTCGGTGCGCCGAGGCCACAGCCAGGTCTGACGATCTTTACCGCGGTAAAGATTTGAACGGTTCCATTCTTTACCGCGGTAAAGAATGGGAGGCCAGCGAGCATCGAGCCGCACCCGCCATTGATCGGGCTCTGCCGGCGAGGTCGCGAATCACGGTGCATGCCAGTTACGTTCACGGTCAGCGACTGGGCGGCGTCGCTCCCGTCGCATCGACGCGGATGAAATGCGCTGCAGCGACTCTAGATTCGGCTGGTGTCCCGGAAAGGCCGGCGCGTCGCAACGAGCCCGTTCTATCCGTCAGTGAAATACTGACAGGGTGGCTACCCGGCCCAAGGTGCATCGCTCGGAGGTGGCCACTGCCATCACTAGAATCGCACGTCGCAGGGCTAAAATCGACGATCGACACCTCGAATTGTTGCCCGATTCAGCCGCTTCCGACCCCCGCGAAGTACTCGACTATCTACGCAGATTCAGCGGCCCGGATATCCCCCGCTGGGTGCTGCAGGCCGATGTCTGCGACGCCCTGACCCTCAACAACTGGCTGTGGTGGGAAGACCGTCGCCGTGAGTTGTATTTTCTGAAGGCCGGCCGCGATCGCGGCCTGTTTCTGTCTCAGATCGGCGCGCAAGTCGGCGTCGGCAAGCAGGGCCTGATCGATCGCATCGACCGGCTCGAGGCCCTGCTGCGCTACGACCGGCCCGACGAGAAGATCAGCCGCGCAGCGCGCCAAACCGAACGCGAGCGCCAGGCCCGCATGCCGACCGAGGAGGCGTGGTTCCACGCCCGTCGCGACGAGCTGATGAACGTCATCAACGGCTTCGTGCAGCAGGCGGACCGATTCGAGATCGACGAACGCGAATGGGTCGACGAACTCGAGATCGACGGCCGCGACGACCAGTTCACCTCCTCGACGATGGTGATCCTGGGCCTTGCGGCCTCCGAGTTGCGCACCGCGCCCGCGGTTCTCGAACTAGACAGCACGCGCCCGTACACGGTGCACACGCTCCTGGCCCGCGCCGACAACCTGCGCAGCCAGTTCGCCGAACTGGGCGCGAAGGCCACGGCACGGCTCCCGGCCTAGCATTTGGGTACTCGCTAGCAAAGTGGCGATTCACCGTTTTCCGCCTCTACTGACGACGCAACCTGTGGATTCGCGCCGTCAAATCTTTACCGCGGTAAAGTGGCAAACAGATTCACGTCGCCTGCGTGCCGGCTGGGCGGGGTGCCGTTGCCCAGATTCCAGGGCAGAGGCGTCAAGCGGAGGGCTTCTTGTCAGCGGTTTCTTGGCGTGGGGCGTGTCCTGGTAGGTCGAGGATGCCGAAGTCGTGCTCGCGCCAGATCCGGCGCGAGCCCTCCTCCGGGTAGGGCCCGGTAAGCAACTCCGAGGCGTACACCCGAGTGGTCCCGGTGTCCGGGTGATAGCGCGGCCATCCGGGGTCGCCGGAAGTCGCAAAGCGCACCCAGTCGCTGCGCATCCGGTCAGAAACTCTCCGCAGCTCCTCCGCGGCGTTCGCCAGGGCGGACGCGTGGTTGCGCACGTCCTCGATGCTGAGCGTTCCGAACACGAGCAGCAGATCCAAACTGTGTGAGGCGCCCTCGTCTCGGTTGAAGCTCCAGCACAACTCATACATCCAGGCGCGGCCGCCGCCGCTGTGCTGGGCGTCGGCGAGTTGAAGAGTCGGCATTCGAAACAGCCAGTCGGAGTTGAGAATTTCATATCGTTGGCTCGCGTTCGCGTCGGGGTATTCGGTGCGGTAAGCGTCGCCGCGGATGGCCAGCGCGAGTTGGTCGAGCCTGGCGGACACTTGCTCCTCGGGCATCTCTACTCCGCGGTAGGGGTTGAAGAGCGAGTACTCGTCGCGGGTGTGGCCGACGAGTAGCTCGATGTCGCGTGCGGCGCCTGTCGCGAGCGCGCGCCAGGGCACCTCCACGATGATTTCCCCGTCCACGATCGGCGAGAACGGCGTGGGTGTCAGCGCCATCGGCCCCCACGCCTCGACGAATTCGGGCATCTTTTGGAGCACCGACTCGGTGGCTTCGATCAGCGTATGCGGTGAGATACGCGCGAGCTCGTGCGCGGCCGGTCGCGCCCCGAGTTCTGCGGCGATCGCTTCGGACACCGTGGACGCCAGGTCCGGCGAGAAGAACGTTCCGGGAACGCTTTGGGCTATTGCCCGCCGGAACAGTCCGGTTGCCATCGGCATTGCGAGTAGGGCAGCGACGGAGCCGGCGCCGGCGGATTGGCCAAAGACGGTGACCGTGTTCGGCTCTCCCCCGAGCGCAGCGATGTTGTCTTGGACCCACCGCAAGGCGGCGACCTGGTCGAGGATGCCGCGATTGTCCGGCGCTCCGTGGATATGCGCGAAGCCTTCAGCGCCAACGCGGTAGTTCATGCTCACGACGACCACGCCGCGGGCGGCGAGCATTGCGCCGTCGTGGTGCGGGTTGGCAGAACTGCCTTGCAGGTACCTGCCGCCGTGGATCCACACCAGCACGGGCAGCCCCGCGGCTCCCAGGACGGGCGACCAGACATTAAGCGTCAGACAGTCGCCCGAGCCGTCTGCCGCGGTTCCAGACACCGAAGACATCACCGCGCCGCTGTGACCGGCCTGCGGTACCGGTGGGCCGAACGTGATGGCCTCGCGAACGCCGTCCCAGGGCATTACCGGCACAGGCGCCGCGAACCGTCGCAGGCCGAATGGCGGCTCGGCGTAGGGGATCCCGCGGAACACCGCAACGCCGCTCTCCCACCTGCCGCGCACGACGCCTGCCTTGGTTCGGACGTCAACGTCGGCGCCCGTCACGGATTCCCAACCCCTGTTGTCGCGGATCGGCACGCTTTCATTGCAGCCCTGGTCGAGGTAGCGGATCGACGCCGCCTGCACGCAACGTGCTGTCGATGAAAAGGGTCTTGGCTCGGGTGTAGGCCTCGCGGTCGTCACGAAAGGCATTGGCCAAACGTCGTTTCAGCGCCCCGTTTTGATCGCGTAGGCCACGGTTTGCACGCAGTGCGTCTCGAAACACCCGCAGTTCAGCGACATGGGGATCGTCGCGCTGGGCTAGATAAAGATGGTGCGTTCGCGCTTCGGGACGGCGCCGGAGCATCCATAGCCGCCAACGTCCGTTCGGGTCCGTCGGCCAGTAGAGCCATCGGTCGTTCTCCAGAACCGACACCGCCGCGCGTGCCTCGGCCAGCGCGGTGACTGGAGCGAGGATGTCGATGACTGGCTTGGCGGCTAGCCCGGGCACCGACGTCGATCCGACATGCTCGACCGGTGCGCCGAGCCAGGGTTTAAGAAGGTGCGTCAGCTGGTCCCGCTGCTCGGCGAATTGGCTGGGGCAATGAGGGTCGTATTCGACGACGGTGACCGGCATGTCGACCACCGGTTCAGCGTACGTCGGGGTGTCGGACCGGCAGCAGTCACGTCCGCCGGGTGCGCTCCCCCATCGCAGCGCTCGAAACGGCGTTGCATCGTTCTATTACTCGGGATCCGAAGGCTCCCGACGGTACCGCCCGATTTCGTCACCGTGACACTGTGAAAATTCATCGATGATCGTGCAATGACGCAACCGAGTCGGCGCCGCAGCGATCGGCCAGGTCGTCGCAGGATCACACGGTCACTGCGTGATCCCGTCATCCCGTCGCACGGTAGCTGTGTGACAGCGTGATTCGGTCATCGGCTCACCGAGTCGCACAATCATTGCGGCACAGCGTGATTGCGTCACGCCGCCACTCGGTGATCCCAACACACGATCACAACGCCACTGCGTTATGGGATCACCTCATCACGGCGCGATTCGATCACGTGGTCATACGGTCACGCGGTGACCACATCACAGCATCATCTCGTCACCACGTGACTGCGTGATGAAGTTGCGACGTGTTCGGATCATCCGATCGCTCGGTGACCGGGTCACCAAGTCATCTCGTCGCTGGGTGATTGGGTGGCCGACTGATCCGATCATCCGGTGATGCGATCGCCCGGTGGCGCCATCACGGCCTCACCGGATCGCCCGGCGATCACATCACAAGGCGATCACATCACCCCAACACGCCGTGATGGCGTCGCTCCAACGCCGAATCACCCTGGTCTAATTCGTGTAACTCAAGTTAAAGGAGTGACTGCTGTGAAAGCGGAAGTAATCGCGATCGCCAATCACAAAGGTGGGGTGGGCAAGTCCTTTACCGCGGTGAACCTCGCCGCCGGCCTGGCGCGGGGCAATTGGCGCACCCTTCTCGTGGACTGCGACCCGCAGGGCAACTCGACGACCATGTTCGATCCCGAAGACGACGTGGAGTTCGACATCTACGACCTCATCCGGGAAGGAACGCCGGTCAGCAAGGTGATCCGCCCGACGCGGCTGAACAATCTCGACTTGGTTCCGTCCACGCTCGCGGTGGCCAAGCTCGACCAGGAACTCGTCACCATGCACCGCCGCGAAGAACAGCTCGCGATGACGTTGCAGCCGATCTATCAGGACTACGACGCGATCGTCCTCGACCTGTCACCGAATCTTGGGCAGTTGGTGATCACCGCGCTCAACGCCGCGGACTGGTTGATCGTGCCGACCGACGCCAGCAAATGGGGCAGGAGAGGGGTGAACATGTTCCTCGAGTGGTCGGCCACTTTGCGTCAGCACCAAGTGCTTTCGGCGACATTCCTCGGTGTGCTGTTGACGAAGTACGAGTCGCGAACATTGGTGAGCCGCGAAACGCTCAAGGCGTTACAGGGTGACCGCCTGCCGATGTTCAACACCATGATCCCGAAACGTACTGCGGCAGAACGGATGGTCAGCGATCAGGTCATGCTCGGCGACGAGGACGCCGACCCTGATTTGGCGGAGGCGTATGCCAACTTCACTGTGGAGGTCATGTCCCTCGTCGATGAGGGCCGACGGAATCGAGGGAAACATCATGCCTAAGAAGGACACTGCCACAGCGGTTCTCAGCATGCTCTCCACCGCGGGGGCGCAGACACGTCGGATCGGGGAGAGTCCCGAACCGGTAGAGGAGATCGTTGACGCTCCGGTCGTCACAGTGACGGAACAGCCGCAGGCCTCGGTAAGTCCGCTGTACAGCGCCCCGCAGCCGCTACCGGCCGAGGCGGCTTCCTCGAAGGCGCCACGCACTCTGCGGCTGCGGCCAGCCGCTGCGTCGCGACTTCGCGATGCGTGGCTGGCGGCCAAGCGTGACGACGTCCTTTTGACTGCACAGGATTTCGCGTCGGACCTCGTGGAAGAGGCCTTGGCCCGCCGCGCGCTGCTGCACGACGCGACGTCGTAGCCACGCGGAATCTTTACCGCGGTAAAGATTTCACGCGCTCTGAGCCTGATCGAGCAGCTCGGTCAGCCAACCGTCGCGATCCAGCAGCACCCAGCGGCTCTGGCGCCAGTAGAACGGCACCTGCCCGGGGTCGCGATGCCCGTCGACAAGGTAACCGAACCGGGCGGACAGGTTCGGGTCCAGCGCGGCGACCATCTCCGCGCAGCGGTGACACGCCGCGAACAGGTCTGGGGGAGCAGGCGATTCGGGCCGCATCGCACGCCGGGTCACTATGCGGTCCAACGACAGTCGGCAATCCTCGGCGAGGATCTCACAGTGTCCGCTGCTGCGCGCGAGCACCGCAGTCCGCGCCGACGCAGGTATCAGTGGGGCCGCGGGTCGATGCAGGCGGGCTGGTATGCGGTCGGCTGCGCGTGGCCGCTCCTCGGGCGCCGCGGCAACCGGGGCCGCCTGTTGCAGCACGTCGGCGACGATCGCTCGCAGGTGAGGAACCGCGTCGTCGTGGCGTCCATCGATCCATACGCCGGCCCAAAGTCCCCAGGATGCACGGCATTCCAGCGCCTCCCGGGCACACCACCGTCGCGCCGGGCATGACAGGCAGCCGGCGAGCGCATCGGCGTGACGACCCCGCTCGAACCACGGCTCGGGATCGCGTTGGCACGGCAGCACATTCGGCGGCGGCGGGGGAGTGGCGCGCATCATCGCGCACCGCCGGCGCCGGGCTCGCCATGGCGGCGCTTGGCGCGCTTGAGAATCTCGTCGAGCGCTCGCCGTGCGGCCTCGCGCCCCGGTCCCGACAGCGCGGCGCGCCCCGCATCCCGGGCGGCGCGGGCGGTTTCGCGCTCGGCCAGTTGCCGCACGACACGCTCGCGAGCCGCGGCCAGTTCCGCGGCCTCGCGCTCCTCGTCCAGGGCGGCCGGCCGTTCCTGCAGATTGCCGTGCGCGGCCAGGATCGCGCCGAGCAACCCGATCGGTCTGTGAGGGTTCTCCGGCAACCAGTGCCCGGTGCCGATCCAGTCGGTGATCAGCTGGTTGATGTCGCGTGGAGTCCACCCGTGCTGCGCCGGTCCGGTGAGCACCCACGCCCACGGCGTGCCGGTGCGGTAGCGCCTGGCCCAGGGGGGACTTTGCTCATCGAGCACCCATTTGTTTGCCAGCGCGAGACCTCGGTTGTCGGGGCGAGTGCGCCGCGCAGCGGCGCTGCTACCGGCGGCTTGCCGCCGGGTGCGTGTAGTGAGTACTGATTTAGGTGAGGTTTTTTTAGGGAAATACGACCCTTCGGGATGGGGTGACAGCGGTTGAATCCGACTGTCGTGCAATGCCCATACCGAAGCCCAACCCCGCCCTTTATCCCCAACCCGCCAGCTTGCAAACCGCTCGGCGCGGGTGCGCTGCCTGCCGCGCATCACCTCGGTCGCCACCCCCAGCAGCCGCAGCGCCGTGGAGGCGCGCTGCACCGTGCGCACCGACAGTCCAGTCATGGCCGCAAGCCGCTCGTTGGAGGCGCGGCAGTTACGCCCGGTGCGGTGTTCGGCGAAGGAGGCGCGCGCTTCGGCCACCGCCACAAGCGATTTCAAGCTCACCGGATTGTTCGGCATGGCGGGGCGCACATGGCTGTCGTAGCGCTCGCGGTAGGCCGCAGGGACGACCTCGTGCGCCCAGCGCCGTGCCCGACCGCTCCAGCAGGGAATGGCGCCCCAGGCCGCGTCGACTTCCAGCACGATGCGGGGCAGTCGGTCGAAGCAGTGCGCACCCGCGCGGCGTATCCAGACGGGTGCGGTGTGGGCGGTACCGCGGCGCCGCATCCGTTGGCTCGAGCCCTGATATGGGCGAGTGATGGTCGATCCGTGACCACGGTGCGCGATAACTAGACCGCCAGATGGGCGTGCGCTACCGTGGAATGCGTCTTTCATGACGATTCCCTTCCAGCGATGGGGAGAGCGCGAAAGCACGACGGTTCGAGCGGCAACTCGAATCCGACGACCCTCGGTCCGCAGGACCGGGGGTTTCGCCGTAGGTGGGGCTATCGCGTATGCGTATGAAGTTGTGCGGTATGGGATTTCAGCCGAGCCGGCTGGTGTCGGGGACTCCTATCTGGCGCCTGGTCGACGCGGATATCCGCGTTTGTACTTGTGTCCATTCGACGCGGATATCCGCGCTACATGGCAGCATGCCGCAGGTCGCGGCCCATTCGGTGATGACACGCCGCACCAATAGTCACATCAGTCACGGCCGTTATGGTGCCGGCTGGTTCTCGCGAGCCGGCTTGACTGACTGCCATCATCTAATTCTCTGCCCGCCGGGCAGGTGCCCGGTGCAGAAATTCGTACGGTTCGCGGCGGTATGCGGGCGTCGGCACCGGGCTTCTATTCTGCTGTCGCAGCGTGGCAAAGACGTGTAAGGATGTCGGGCGGAGGCGCTTTTCGTTGTCGGCTATCCACAGCCTGTGGATAGCCCAGTTGGTGTTAACAACCGGTCTATCGACCCGCAACCTCGTCGGCTTGCAGTCATAGCTTCCGGTCATGCGCGCACCGACTTCTACATCTGCGACTCGCCCGCCCGCCGTCGCCCTCGAGGTTTTCCGCAATGTCATACGACAACCGGCTCGTACCTGCGCGGTCTGCACCACGCCGGTCGGCGGCTATCGGTTCTGCTGGCGATGTCGACAACACCGGCGCACACCTGGGGTCGCGGATCTCGTGGCGCCGCTGATCTATGCCATGGACGGCCCCGGCTCAGCGGAGCTGCTGCGCAATTACAAGAACCACCCCAAGCGTGCTGAGCGTCAACGCTGCGCGCGCATCATCGGTGAACTTCTCCGGTTGGCGATCTCACGCCATCAGCCGTGCATTACCGCCGCGGTCGGTCAGCCGGTCGCGACGCGGGTCGTGGTGCCCTCGCTGACCAGCCGCATGGGGACCCACCCGATGGTGTCCATCGCACATTCGTTGGATCTGCTGGGCGAAGTGGTGTTGAGGCCGTCACTCGATGCGCGGTGCGACCGCGTGGTAGACGCCGACAAACTCATCGTCGACGGCACCGTGGTCGGCCAGCACGTGATGGTGATCGACGACGTCTGGACAACCGGATCCAACGCCCAGTCCGCGTCGCTGGCTCTGCGCCGAGCCGGGGCTTCGGCGGTCAGTGTGGTCGTCATCGCGCGGTGGCTAGACGCGCGGCATCCGTTGTGCGTGCGGTTCATTCGCGAACAACTCCATGCGAATTACGATCCGCTGCTGTGCCCGGTCACCGGACATCGTTGCGATCTCACCGCAGTAGGTGCGGTGTCAGTCCGGTGATCACATGCCTGCTTGGGTGGCCTGTCTGCCGACATCGGCGATGATCGCCGCGTTGTGTCGGTCGCTTTCGGTGAATTCGTCGGCGCCCGCGGTCAGCGCCTGGGCATGTTCGGACAGTTTGTTCGTCAGTGCGACCGTTGTGCTTTGCCATTGCGCCAGCTTGGCTTCCATCGCCGCCGCGGACGATCCGACCATGCCTGCCTGGGCGGCATAGATATTGGCGTCGGATGCAGCGTGACCCGCTTCCACGTCCTCGGCTTGGCTCTTGACTTGTGCACCTGAGATCAGCAGGTCCTCGGGTCTGACGCGGATCCGATCAGCCATCGCTTCCTCCAGCACTTGGGCGCAACTTCGCGCCGGCAAATTGCAGAAGATCAGAATACCGGCGGCAAGCATCGGCCGCGGACGGCAATTTCCCGTCCCGAGCGGTGGGGTCGAATGATCGTGAAACGTCCGCCTGGTGGGGCAGCGATTCGTCGCGCTAGACGGCCTCTTTAGCGGGCGGCACAATTTGCGTTCGGCTGTGATCCGCGGCCTCGATCGCAGCGGCCAGGGTCTGGTCGATCCGATTTGCCTCGGCGACAATGGCGTCGAGTTCTGCCTGCAGCGCGGCCACGGTCGGCGCGGCTTCCGGCCCGTCACCCGGAGAGGCCGGTTCGAGTACCACGCCGTCGCTGTCCTCGTCGATGCGCAGCTGCTGGCTGGATGCTCGCTGACGCAATGCCGCAAGGCGGTCCTTGAGGTCTTCGACGCCTACGGCGGCGATGTCGGCGGCGGCACCGACATCGCGTGCCTCTGCGGCAAGTGCGGTCAACCGATCGCGTGTCTCGGCGATCGCCTGTGCTGATGCTGCGGGTGGTCCGTCGGCAGGTCCGAACACGGAGAGGTTGGCGAGGCCCTGCGCGGCGGATTCGGCGGCCTCGGCGCGAAGGCGGGACGCGCGAGCGACCTGGCGTAGCGCTTCGGGATCCCACCGGTCGACGTCGCTGAGTCGAAGCTTGCCGTTCATCGGCGCCCCGCCTGAGCACCGCGCGGTAACGGCTCCGGCACCGCGGTAATCGGTTGTCCGAAAACGACATTCGATGCTCTGCCTGGATGCAGGCTGTTGATATCCTGTGACACGTTTTGTCCCGTCCATCGTCGGTACTTACTGGTCGATGACGACCATAAAGTCGGCGGGGAGGGTCACTTGTACACATTTTTTCTTGGGCGCCGCGGACTTTGGTGCACTACCGGTCAACCGGACAGCCCAACACAGAGAGCTTGGCGTTGCTGCGTCGCTGAGTCACCCGGGCAGTCAGCATCGTGGAAAGTGTGCACGTGATGCGAGACGGGCAGCGTCCACCCGCCCCTGGCTATAAATCACGACACAGGACATAACACGCAGCATTCGTTGGCGGTCAACACATCTCGCATGAAGTACCGGTCACCCAGCTCCGAATACCGGATGCCGGCTGTCTGGTTGTCCGAGCCACCGACGAGCCACTGCGGACCTAGACCCCCCGAAGCACAACCCCAGCGCCTAGTTCGCCGTGTACGGCGCGAACAGCATCAGGTCCCTGCGAGAACGGTGCCTACGTCTGTGTCAGATCGACGACCTCGGCAGTGGCGGCGTTCTTCTTCACCGACTCGACACCGTTCTTGGCCGAAGCCTTTGATTCGTAGGCTTCACCCACGGCAATGACTTCGCCGTTGGCGGCCTTCAGCCGAAACCTGTACTTGCCGGCCTTGTCGTTGAACAGCTCGAACTTCGCTGCCATCTGGCCTCCTTCTCGCATCGGTTGGCACCACGTACGCTAACAACTCTCGCGATGGGAAACACGGGTGATGTTGGCGCGCGGCAGGGGATCTCCGGTCGATCATCCGCGGGTGGCGAAATCGCGTGCGGCGCGTCGTAAGTCGACACGCATGGCTATCTGCGCGCTATCGACGACACAGCAACGACGTCGGCGCGTTTCGGACAGTTGAGCGGTCGGGCGACCCGGCGCAGGCGGGTGTCAAAGCCGGGTGACCCGAGCCCCGTGACCGCAGATCTCGGCCCCGCGGCGCCGCGTTGATGGTCGATAGGATGAGCAAGTGAGCGACCCCGAAAGCAGTACCGACGTGTCGGCTGCACCGGACAACAACGCACACACTGAGCCTCCGCCGCCTAGCCGGCCCATCCCGCCGCAGAGACCGGCACGACCTGATTCACCGCAGCCGAACGCCGCGCCGCCGTGGGAGCGGCTGCAGTCACAGACTGGTTCGGCGGATGAGGAAGATTCAGCCGCGCGGCCTGCCTCCATCGCTCCCCGCGGGCCCGCCGGCTACTACGGCATCGACGCGTCGACAACCTCAGATGACGGCCGGCCTGAAGTAGAGCCCGCATCCGCGCCGACCAACGAACAACGCGCCGATGATGCGCAACGCTCCGGACCCGCAAGGTACGGGGGGCCGTCCGACGAGCCAGGTCGGGAGCGCTGGGGTCCTGCGCCCAGCCCCGCGACTGTTGGCGAGGACCACGATCCGCTGGGCGATGAGTGGACCGGGGCGACGGACGAGTATTCGCCGCGCGAATTCAGCCGCACATCGATGCCGAGGCCTGCTGAGGGTTCGACGGCCCCGCAGCCCGCACAAGCAATCCGACCCGGAAGCCGTTGGGATGACACCGATCCGGGGCAACGCCCGGGCCCCGCTCAGTGGGCTGCGCCCAATCCCCAGCCAATCGGGCCGGGTCACCGACCCGAACAGCGCGCGACCGCGCCCACCGGTGGGGGTGCAGTCAATTGGTCCTACGTCGACCAGATCCGCAGCAGCGAACTGGTTCCTACCCGTAAGGTGCCGCCCTCGCGTGGCTGGCGGCGAGTGGTGCTCAGGATTACTTTCGGGCTGATCAACCTGGGCCAGTCACCCGACGAGCGACGCGAGGCCGAACTGGAGACCAAGGTTCGCGCGGTGTTGCGGGGCCGCTACAAGATTGGGGTGCTGGGCAAGGGCGGCACCGGCAAGACCACCATCGCCGCCTGCGTCGGGTCGCTGTTCGCCCGACTCCGCCAGGACGACCGGGTGGTTGCCGTGGACGCCGACACCGCGTTCGGCAAGCTCGCCACCCGTATCGATCCCCGCACATCCGGTTCCTATTGGGAGCTGATCGGCGACCGGCAACTAAACACCTTCGCCGACATGCGAACTCGGGTGGGCAACAACGGCGCCGGCCTGTTCGTGCTGGCCGGTGAAACCGCGACAGCGCGACGCCGGGTGTTGGATCCCGCAACCTACCGGGAAGCCACCGCGCGGCTCGACAGTCACTTCACGATCTCGATCATCGACTGCGGGACGACGATGGATTCGCCTGTGATGCAGGCGGTCTTGGCTGACCTCGACGCATTGATCATCGTGTCCTCAACGTGGGTGGACGGCGCGTCGGCCGCTGGACAGACGATGGATTGGCTGGCCGAACGCGGCTACACCGGCCTGCTGCACCGCACCGTGGTCGTGCTCAACGATTCCGACGGCCACGCCGACGCCAAAGCCCGGAACGAGCTGGCGGACTACTTCAGCAAGCACGGCCAGGCGGTGATCCAGCTGCCGTTCGACCGGCATCTGCGCCCCGGCGGTGTGATCGACATCGACAATGAGGTCGATCGCGTCACCCGCCGGCGCATCCTCGAGATCGCAGCGACAATCGCCGAGCACTTCCCGAGCACCACCGATGCGCCGCGCGGACACCGGTGGGAGCAGTAGCAGCGACTAGGGTCTGCACGGATCCGATCAACGCCGGCCGGGAAGCACGCCGACTTCTGGTTGGGCTGCGGTAGGCCAGAACCCGAGCTGTGAACGCGCCGTCAGCCGTTGGCGGGCGACTGGCTGTCGTCGCGCTCGGCGTCAAATTCGGCCGCCGGGCCCTGTTTCTTGGCCTCTACACGGCTGCGACGGGTGTGTCGCGTACTCGATAATTCGTCGCGCACAATCCACTCGATCCAGCCCATAGGATCAGCGGCCCCGGCTGTGAAGCTGACTGGGGCTGGCGCCAGGAACGCTTGCAGCCGTGGCAGATTGTCGACGTGGACTGCCTGGCTGTTCTTACACAGCGCTGCGCCACTCTTTTCCCATTCCTTGACCAAACCGCTGACGTATTTGAGCAGCCGATCGAGCTGGTGGCGGATATCTTTGGTCCGATCGAAGACAGGGCGCGCGTCTAACCCACGGTAGATGTCCTCGAGTGTCAACTCGACCTGGATGACGTCGGTCATCCCGTCTCGTAGAGCCGTCAGCTGCTTGCTACTTAGTGGTTGGGGCGCCGGCGCACGCAGACCCATCGATCGAAAGTACCGGCGAACGTACTTTAGACGGTGATAGGCATCGACAGTCTGCTGAAAGATGGCGTACCGCTGTTCATCTCGTGCGCGGCGCTCATCGCGGCGCTGGTCGACGGATCTCAGCACCGTACCGACCACGCCACCTAGCCCGACCACAACGAGAAGTTGGATGCATGCCTTGGCGATCTCCGTCCAGATATCGGACGCCCGCGTGGGTGCGAGAAACACTGCCACACAAATGACTACTGCGAGCAGCAACAACACCGCCGTCGCCACACCCACCCAGATGCGCCGCATCACATCCCCTAACAGCGACATGGCCTCAAGCCACGAACACCACCCGCACCAGTGCCAACGACCAGAGTGGCACCATCGCCTCCGATGCGGGGCAAATCGCCGCTTTCTCGCACGGTGCATAATCTCGGCCGCGTGACCGAATCGACGAGCACGGCAGAGTCACATCTCGAAACCGCTGGCCTCCAAGCCGATACCCACATCGCGGGTTGCGGCAGCGGCCACTCGCTCATAGCCGCTGCGCCAGGCTTCAGCGGTTCTGCGGTGCGCCTGCCACATGGCGCGGCGGACGCGGCGGCGTAGCTCGTTGCGTTCAATCACCTCGGCGACCACCTCGGGAAGCAAGTGACGCTCGGTACGTTCTGCCTCGGTGTGCATGGTGCGGGGCCGCTCGTCGTTGCCCAGGATCTGGCGGAAATAGTAAGCGGCGGAATGCTTGTCACCGCGCCGGATCTGGTGGATCTCCGGCGCCGCCACCGGTGCGGCGTGTTCATGGTCGGCCTCGTGGGCCACCCGCTGATACAGGAACGCCTCGTTGTTGTGGCGGCCGCGGGTCATCGCGACATACAGCATGGCCCGTGTCGCGCCCTCACCGACGACGGCATAGCAGCTGTCGGCGGTGACCCCCTGCGCGGAGTGCACCGTGGCCGCATACCCCAGCGTGATGTGCTCGGTTAGGTAGTCGGCGTCGAACACCGCGCGTGCCTGATCGCCGAGCCGTTGGGCGGCAATCCGATTGGTCTTGGTGTCGATGCCTGCCACCTGCCACCGGTTGCCGTTGCGCACCTGATCCACCGCGTCGGTGCGTCTGTGTTGAGGGCCGGGATGCACCGAAATGGTGGCGTCGTTGCTTCGGCTCATCACGATGTCACCGACCCGGATCTGCTGCTCGCGCGCCGCGGTCAACGCGGGGCCCGGCCCAGTCAACGTGTCGTGAAGTCGGCGGTTCAGCGCGTCGGCCATCTCCCAGGTATCGCAGATCACCAGCGCGTCCTTGGCGTTGGCGCGATCGTCGAGGTAGGCCTGGAGCGCGTCGGCGGCCATCGCGATCGGATCCCCGGTGTGCAGCCGGCCACGATCGCGATACCACCTCACCGCACTGCGCAACCGGTTGCCGTGCGCGGCGCGCAGCGCCAGCGACATGTCACGCTCCTCGGGATCTTTCATCCGCCACACCTCACCGAGGCGCTGACTCCACGGCAACTCGGCACACAACTGCTCGAACATGCCGCCGCGCGCCTTGACCGGCGCCAGCTGATACGCGTCGCCGACCAGCACCATCTTCGCGCACCCGCGTGTGGCGCAAGCGAGCAGCTTCTTCAGTTCCGGGGTGCCCAGCATCGAGGCCTCATCGACGATCACCACCGTGCGCGCGTCGACGCCGAGCCGGTTGTCTTCAATGAGTTTGAGCGCCTTGGCGACGGTGAGGCCGTGGTCGCCGGCACCTTCACCCATCGCCTCATCGACGGCCTTACCGGTTGGGGCCAGCACCAGCACCTGTTTGCGGGCGCGGTGCGCCGCGGCGCGCAGCGCCTTGAGCGAATGCGTCTTACCTGCTCCCGCGGGAGCCTGCAGCGGTTGGACGAGGAAGGGCGACGTGGCGATCGCCCCGATCGCACGCTGCTGATCGAGCGACAGGTCGCCGAGGTCCTCGTCGCGCACATCCAGCCGCGCCCCGTTATGGGTGGCGTCGGCCATGTCCAGGACGCGCTGCTCCTCGGCGATGACCGCGTCGACGGTGAAGCGTTCATGGCCCTCGCGGTGGTGGGCGCGGCGCGGTGCGCTGATGCGCAGGCTCACCTCGCCGATGATCTGCTCGATCAGCGCGCGCGGGTCGCCGGGCGCGTCGATCGGCAGCTGCGCGCCGATGAGCTCCACCATGTCGGCGCGGGTGAACGCGGCCTTGTCGATCTGCGCGGCGCACGCCGCGATGTGCGCGCGATCCGCCGCGCTGCGCTGCGCGGTGCGCCGCTGCGTGCGCGCGGCGAAATGCGCGTCGCGGTCCAGACCCAGACCGCGCGCGTCGGCGCGCCAGCCCTCCTTCAGTTCGTGCCAGGCGAGTGACTCCGGCTTGGCCGGTCGGGTCGCTTTCTGCGCGGCCGCCAACTGCGCGGCCGTGGGCTCGCCGTCGACGATCACCAAGTTGTCTTTGGCCCATTCCCGCAGCCGGGTCGATCGCTGCGACCACGCCCGGATCGTCTCTGTGGTCACGCCGGCGATCTCGGCCATCCCGGTGTGCGGGTCCACCGGCGCCCACTCGAATCCGCGCTCGGCGTGCAGCTCGTGACGCAACGTCGCCTGATAGATCACCCCGGCAGCCTTGGCCTCGTGATACAGGCTCTTCGAATCGATGCTGACCAGCCGGCCGTCCCTGCGCGGCTGCCGATTTGGGACGATGACATGGGTGTGCAGGTGCGGATCGCCGCACCGCGACGTCTCATGCTGATAGGCGATCGCGACCAGCCCGGGCAGCCGCTGCAGGTCCTTGGTGTCGGTAATCGGATTGTGCACGCGGGTATAACCGGCGTGCTGTTTCAGATAGGTCATCGCGGCATGGACGGCTTTGGTGTGGGCGGTGGCGAGGATTTTTTCGGCGATGTCGTCGGTCAGCGCCCGGATCAGGCTCACCGACTTCGGCGCGGCGAACGTCAAATCGAAACCGTGGATCGACTTCTCGGTAAAGGCGCGGCCCAGCGCCCCGTTGGGGGCGGTCCCGTAGTCCAGCCACACACGGGCGTCGTCGACGTCGGCATCCCCGCCCTCCATCGCGGCCTCGCTGAGACCCGTTGTGCGGCCGATGGCTTCCTTATCCCCGACGACCAGCCAGGTCGGGATGCGAGTTTCGCCTTCCGAGTAGTACTCGGCCAGCCCGCCGTTGGCGCTCTGCCGGTCCATGGCGGCTTGTTTGGCCGCATCAGCGGTGTCGTTGTAGTAGTTGATGGAAGACTTCGTCAAGCGCGAGATAGTCAACAATGTCGACGCCTCGATCGTTGTCGGTGAGATCGCCTGGGGTGGAGATGGTTTCGCTGAGCTGTGATCGTCGCGGCCGTTGGCCGCGACCAGAGCCCCTTGTGGGGCAGCGGTTTCGGGCGCGTGCAGCATCCCGCCAGGGATGCTGCGGTGCCGCAATCATGCAGCGCCACAACGCGTCCGAACCCAGTATTGCACTGCTGTGCCAATGTGCCGGACGGTTATTTGGTTGGGTGGGTTAGGGGCTTGGGGGTGTGGATGGCGTTGGGGGTGTGGAGAACTCGGGTGTGAGTGAATGTGGACAGGGACTAGTTGGGGGCGGCGAGAGTGGTGTGAGAGCGGTGGGTGGTTGGCGGTTGCTGGAATCTCAGATTCGGGTCATATCCGAGAGCAGACAGCGGAAAACGCAGCCGATCTGGCGTGGGGCACCAGCGCTGCAGGCTTCTTCGATTGATCAATGTGTCACCACCGCATGTTGCACGCCTCGGACGGTCACGCCCCCGCGACGTTGAGGACACTAAGAACGTCGAAAATCACTGGTGTGCAGCAGGTGAACATTCAAACCGCACGGAACTCATGCAGCTGCGCCATCGCCAACGCTTGTTGAGCACCCCACTGCTCGAAGGTTTTGACGACATTGAAACCCAAGCGTTCAGCCAGGCGAAGCGACGCCAGGTTGACCGTTTGAGTGATTATCAGGACCGGTTGATCGGGAAGCTCTGCGGCAGCCGTCCGCAGCAAGGTACGTGCCGCCTCAGCGGCATACCCTCTGCCCCACGCAGTCCGCCGGAACACATACGTCAACTCCAGCTCGTTTCCACCATCACAAAGATGCCCCGGCAGGTCCTGCCCACGGCGGTCAAGAACAACCGTCCCCAACATCTCGTCAGTCTCTTTGCCGGCCACCACATAACAACCAGCAGTCGACAACAGCTCAGCGACGCCCACCGACTCGAACGCCGCCCGGACCTCACTTTCGGGCCGCGGCCCGCCCAAGAAACGACGTACGCGAGCATCGACCTGCGTGTCGATCAAACCCTCGACATCACCGGCGTGAGCCTTTCTGAGCACGACCCGTTCGCCTTCAATGAAGGGGACCGACACCGTCGGACCATCGCCCATCGACCCTCCAGTCACGATCAAGCGGCCCTCCACAGAACGCCGCGCGGCGGCCGTGGGCAGGCTGGCGGGAAAGGGCCGCGGCCGGCCGGCTCTTCGGGGGGGTCGAGTCCGGCCGGCCGCAGTGTCGGGGACTATATGTGCGGTTTCTGTGTGGGGCCTGTGGGCTCGGTAACGATGAGGTGGCGGATCTTGCTGGGCGGCATGCCCGCTCGTAGTGCGGTGTCGAGCATGACCGCCAGGCGCGGGGGTGCGCTGTCGTCGTCGCGGGCGGCGGCCGCGGCGTGGGTCAGCGCGATGCCTGCGCGCACGGTGTCTTCCCCGCAGTAGTAGGCGAACGCGGCCATGGTCAGCAGTTCGGCGCGTGTGCGCCCGCCGTGCGGGGCCGCGATCTGGGTCCACAGCCGGCCCGCGACGAGTTCGCGTCCGGCCGCCAGGCGCAGCAGCGCATCGCGCCATCCGATGTGCGCGGTGACGACGAGCGCGGCGCGCATCGCCAGATCGGTTGTGGGCGGGCTGTTGCGGCTGATGGCCTCCTGCAAGTCGATCACCGTGGCGTCGGCGAGGGCGACGATGTGTTGAGCTTCGGCGTCCACGGCCGGGGCCGGGTCGGTGGTGGTGAATTCCCGTTGGATGTGGTCTCGGGAGGCGGCGATGACGCGGCCTTGCATCACACCCAGCGCGGTGGCCGCGGAGTCGATGTAGGCGGTGGTGGTGCCGGTCTGGCCGGTGTCGAGGTCGATCCAGTGTCCGGGTGCGGTGACGCTGGAGGTCATCAGCATGCGGTGCACGACGATGCCGCGGCGGTGCAGCGCGGCGCGCACCGTGTGCAGCAGCATGCGCGCGTGCGCGTCGTGATCGCTGTCGCAGACCGCGGCGAGGATGGCGCCGGGGTGGTGGTCGGCATCAAGGCCGCACGCCCGCGGGAATTGTTCGGCGGCTTCGCGATCGATGGTGAGCGGGCAGCGGATGGCGCTGCGCATCGCGACTGTTCTGTTGTCGCGGTGGCCCGCGGGGCCGAGCATGAGCGCGACCAGGTCGTCGGTGGGCACGAATCCGAGCAGGTGGGGCAGTGCGGCGAGCAGGTCGGCGGGGGTGGTGAGGGTCAGTTCTGGTGTGTTCATGGTGTTTTCCTCGTTGACGAAGGTGATCGGTGCGCCGATTGGCGTGAGAACAGGGCGACCGGTGGGGTGGCGGGGTCAACCCCTTTGAGCCGCCGCGCAGGAGGCGAATTTCGTCGGGCGAGCGCCAGCGAGCACGGGGTTGGCGAAATTCGTCGGAGCCGCACGGGCGCAGCGGCGGTGAGCGCCAGCGAGCCGGCGCGAAGAACGGGCGAGCGCGGATAGCGGCGTGGGTTGACGCCGACGGGGCCCCGCCGGTCACACTGGGCGCACGCTGACGGCTAGTTAGGTGAGTGGCTACGGACTCGTACGGCGCCGCAGGCGCCGTGTCACCGCTGGTGATCGTGTGATCGGATCACCGGGTGATCCTGTGATTGCGTTCTGTCGGTGCCGGCCCGCGGTGTCGGAGCCGCGGGGAGTGCGGGGTCAGTCCAGGTCTGCGGCGTGGATGCGGCGCTGGATCTCGGCGAGGTTGACCGCTTCTTCTCCGAGCATCGCCCATTCGCGCCAGCCCTCGAGTGCGCGCTCGACGGCGAGGAAATCGACGCCGGGGCGGCTGATCGCGATGGTGTCGTCGTGATCGGCCCGGTGCGGGTCGGCGATGACCGCGACGAGTTGGCCGGTTCCCGACAAGACGTCGTCGGCTTCGGTGTCGTCGCGGCGGAACCGCAGCCGGCGTGGCCGCCCGTCGAGGTCGACGAACTGCCACGCCAGCGCGTAGTCGATGTCCATTTCTCAATTGTGGTGGGTGCGCGCCGGCCGGGGGTGCGCCGGTGTGGCCGCTATCGCGGCCACCGGTAGTCGTCGGCGGTGGGGTCGGCGGCGTGCTGGGGCCCGTCGAGGAACACCGCGACCGCGGTCTGGTGCACCCGGGTCAGCAGGTCCAGTGTCGATTTGAGGCCGCGCTGGTCGCGGATCTGGAAAGTGATTGGCCCGCAGTGCAGGTCGACCCAGTGGATGGTGAGGGTGCCCAGCTTGTTGGGGCCGGACTGCGGCACCACGCAGTAGGCGGGTCGGCGGGTCCAGTCGATGGCCAGGGTGGTGCGGGCGAACGGCTCATAAGGCGGTGTGGTGGGGGCGGCGATCTCGCGGGGCACCCGGGTCATGGCGGCGCGGGCGGCGGCGAACGCCTCGAGCAGGCCTTGGGCGGCCGACGCCGAGTAGAGGTTCATCAGCGCGGTGCCGAAGATCAGCCCGATGCGCGCGTCGGTGGTGCGGGCGTGATGCACGGTCACATCGGTGGTGATTTCGCCGCGGATGACGGCGATGGTGTGGGTGATGGTGGCCGCTGGGACGGTGTGCAGTGTCTGAGTCATGGTGATACACCTCGTGTTTGAAGGGGAGTGCCGGTTGGCGGCGCCGGGTCGGGCCGGTGGGGTGGCCGGGTCAACCCCTTTGAGCCGCCGCGCAGGAGGCGAATTTCGCCGGCGAGCGTCAGCGAGTCCGGGGGTGGCGAAATTCGTCGGAGCCGCACGGGCGTAGCGCAGCGGAGAACGGGCGAGCGCGAGAAGCGGCGTGGGTTGACGCGGTCGGGGCCCCGTCGGCCACACTGGGCGAGCGCTGACGGCAAGAATGGTGAGTGGCTACGGATTTGGTCTTGGCCGCCGCAGGCGGCCAAGGGCCGTACGCACGGCGCTACATGATTGAGGTCAACGTGCAATCCGTTGCGGCGATCATCGCCTCGTCCTGCGCGGCGTGGAAACGGGTCAGGGGGTGTGAACTAGATCGCGGCTATTCCGCGGCTGAATTTCGGTCGCCCGCTGGAGAAGAAGCCCGCGCAGTCGCCGCGCACCGAGCAGCCCTCGCATTCGGTGACGTAGGCGTTTTTCCAGTCCGAGATCGACTGCACCGCAAAGGGCCGGATGCTGGGGTCAAGTACGCACAGCGGCAGGTTGTAGACCGAGACGTTGATCCCGGCTGCCGCGAGCACCTCGACGCCGGCCTTCAGTTGCTGTTGGTAGTCGAGCGGATCGATCCACAGCAGGTCGTCGTTGGCGATCGCGAAGCCGGTGTGTTCCATCCCCATCAGAGCCACGTGGTCGACGAACGGTAGGTTGCGGGCGATCCACGAGCAGGTGTCGGGTAGGCGCGCCGCGGTGATGGCGTGCAGCACAACGCGGATCTCGACGCGTTGACCGCGATCTTTTAGCTGCAGCACACCGAGGACCGTCTGGTCGAACGCCCCTTTGGCTTGCACGACGTAGTCGTGGATGTGATCAACGGCGGCGTAGATCGGGATGCCTGCCGAGAGCTTCGGATGGCCAACCGCCGCCCAGGCTTTGGCGACTTCCGCATCGGCGAAGCCGCGGCCGTTGGTCAGCACGTGCACGGCGGTGTCCGGGAGCAGATCGCGTGCCAGCTCAAGCAGGCCGACGAACCGGTGCCACTCGGTGAGTGGTTCGCCGCCGGTGAATGTCAGTGCCGGTGTGGCCGAGTCGACCAGCGCGAGTGCTTCGGCGATCTCCTCGAGGAGCCAACCGTCATCGACCTTCCGCGGCGGCTGCGAGCACATCAAGCAGTAATTGTTGCAGCGCTCCGTGACGAGGAAGAAGTTGTGTCGCGAAGACCGACGGTAGAGCACCCGCACCCGGCCGGATTGCGGGTAGACACCCACGACGTCACCGTCGCCGAGCGCGGCGAACCCGTCGGGTAATCGGATGTAGCTCAGTGAGATTCCGTCGGGGCGCGCGTCTCGTCCGATCGCGACCTGGTAGCCGTGCGTGCGTGCCAGCTCCCAATCGTGGTGGTCGGCAACCAACGCGGCGTCGCGATCACCGGCCGGGATACCGTGTGGGGACCGGAGCCGCCAGCAATGCCGCTGCGCGCCCAACCCGGTGAGCTCGAGCTCCGGCGAACGCCCCAGCAGCACAAGCGGTTTCACGAGGCCCAGCCCCGCAGGATGGCGGCGTCCTCGGGGGAATGCTCCAACAGCTCGAACAGGTGGGTGAGGACACCCTTTTGGCGTTGGCAGAACTCGGATAACGGCTTGATCCCCAACACATCGTTCTGCGTCGCATGGTGATAGACGGGATCTGCGCCGCAGTGGGGTTCAAAGACACAGCTGGAGCACTGCGGCGCGGTTTGGGTGAGCGAATCGGCGACCGCGGAAACCAGGGTGTCGGACAACACCAGCTCCCGATAACTGTGGTCATCGACGTTGCCGAGTTCGAAGCTGCGATCACCCATTTCGGCCAGCATCCGGGCCTCGTCGGAGGCATAGACGGCCCCGTCGTAGTTGTAGACCAGAGCGCCCAGCCCTATCCCGGCGGGGCTTCGCAGGTCGACGTAGCCGATGGGCTCATCGCTGAGCATCCGGCGAAGCATCAGTGTCGAATAGAACTCGGGAAACCGCCGACCGGACTTGTTGATGTCGAGGATGTAGCGCAGACCGTGCTTCCAGAATCCCAGCCAGTCCTGGCCGCGGTACTTGTGAAATTGCTTGGTTCTCATCGCAAAGCCGTAGGGCGACAGTGGGCGCAGGAAGATCCCGTCGAGGCCCTGCCGCAGGTATTCGTCGACGATCTCCTCGACGCGATTCAGACTGGCTTCGGTGGTGGTCATCAAGGCACCGACACGGTCGGCGCCGAGCCGCTCTTTGATGCGCGCGATACCCGCGACGGCGAGCTCATGGCTGTTTTGTCCGCGGCGCGGCCGGTTCTTGTTGTGCAGGTCGCGCGGCCCGTCCAGTGAGGTGGAGAACAAAACGTCATGCTGAGCGCAGAAGTCGAGCACCTCGTCGGTCAGCAGGGCCAGGTTCGTGGCGATCACGAATTGCAGCTGCTTGCCACGGCGGAGCGCCCGCTGTTTGGCGGTCACGACGATCCACCGGATGAGGTCGAAGTTCAGCAGCGGCTCGCCGCCTTGAAACTCAATCTTGATCAGCGGGGCCGGGGCGGAAAGGGCGATGTCGATCGCCTTGGACGCGGTGGCCTGGTCCATGTCGTAGCGGACGCGGTCCTGGCTTTGGCGGGATACTTGGCAATACGGGCAGGTGTGCTCGCAGCGCAGCGTGACCACGAACAGGTGCAGCGGCGTGGCCGCCCGCAGAAAGCTCAGTCGGCTACGCAGCCGAAGCGCCAGCAGTTGCTGCTGTGCGCGCTGGTCTGCCGCTCCGACGAAGAGCTTTTCGAATGCACGCTCATACAGGCCGTCGCCGGGCGCGATATCGAGGGCGCACAGACGATCCAGTTCGGCGGCCGTCATCTCGGCCAGGTCGCCCACCATGTTGCCGACCAGGAAACGGTCCGCGCCGAGCCGTTCAAAGCGGATCGGAAAAAGTTGAAGCGCAGAGGTTTCGGGACAGAAGGCGCCGGGTGACGCGAAGCCGGCCAAAGCCTCACTGCTCCTGGGCTAAAGACCCGAAAGCCAAAGCGACGATGACGTCGCGGAGCCGGTCAGTTTCCCTACCGACTTTCTCGCGGAGGTTTTCGTCGGTCACCAGATTCAGGAAATGGGAGCGCAACTCCTCGCCGTGAAGCCGCGACGGTGACAGCCGGCAAACGTATCGTCCGTCGGCTTCGTCGATGTGGCACGCGGCGTGCCCGATTACGCGGTAGGCGGCCTCGCGTAGGGCGCCCAACGACTGGGTCGACGCGTTGAAGTCAACGACGATGTCAGGCATTGATGGTTGCGGCGACGAGTTCATCGTCATCCGTCACCCAGGTAGGCATCGCAGAAGTGGCCTCCGGTGAGCACGGCGGTCAACGCCTGCTGGGCGATGCTCACCGCGGTGCTGGCGTCTAATCCGAAGACCTGTTGTAGTTCGTTGGCGATTTGATTCACGCCAAGGCCATTGGCTGCTCGCGCGCAGGCAAGGGCGGCGGGATCGGCGGCCGGCGCGGGGGCCGCTGGCGCGGGCGCGGGTGCCGGTGCGGGTATTGGCACGGGTACTGGGTTCGGGTCGGGCCACGGGATGGACCCCGACACATGCGAGGCGTGCGAGACGTGCGAGGAATGCGACTGATGCTGCGGGAATGGCATGCCGTCACTGGTCTGGTTCACGGTGAAGCTCATCAGCTCGACGTCGCCCCACGCCGTGGTCTCCGCTGGGGTCTGCGGCCGGTGTTCGGCCTCCGTCGCGATCGCAGACTCATCGGAGTCAGCGGCGTTCGCGACCGGCGGCGCGGCCGCCGGGGCCACGAGGGCCGCCAGCGCCGAAGCCAGGTTCAGGATCTTTGCAGGCTCACGCATCGACGGCGATGCTAGCAAATACTGGCACCGCCACCGGGTCGTTTTGCCCAAAGAGATAAAAGCAGCTGAAGAACCATGGAGGCGGCCCCGGCGGCGGCCTCCAGGGGCAGGCTAGGCAACGCCTCTACGGCCACCGTCCGTTGATCGACCCATCTTGGCGTGCCGGACAGCGAGGTCGTCAACGTCGGGGGCGTCGACGGGATCCGGCGGCCTCGGCTCGCCGCCACAGCTCCGCCAGGTCGGCGCGCATGACGGTCAGGTAGTCGGTGAGTTCTTCTCGGGAACAGTCGCTTTCGGCGAGTTGGGTCATCCGGGTGCCATGGAAGCCAACCGCACGGCGGTAGGCGTCCTCGAGGACTTCGCGGGCGTACTGGTCGATCATGGCGGGGCTGACGGTGTTGGTGTAGAGCTCGGCGAGGCGCACTGCGAACGCGTGGTGACGGCGGGCGGTGACCGTTCGTCCGCCATCAGCCGGCGGACGATGCCGCGCGGTGCGCAGCACTACGACCGGATCCGGATCGGTGCCGATGTCAACGAGGTGGCGGACGATCTCATAGACCCAGCGATGATCGGGATGCCAGATAGCGGTGTCGGGCACCAACGCGAGGATCGGTGCGGCCGTGGCGGCCGGCAGGTGCAGCAGCGCCCCGATCAGCTGGGCTTCGGGATCCCAGTGGCGCAGGGTGGCTTCGGCGCCCTGTGCGGGGGCCGAGGTGTCGCGGCCGACGACAGTCAGCTTGGGCGCGCTGCTCATGTCGACACCTCGGGTGCGAACAGGTCGGCCTCGACGATCACCGGGCTGTGGCCCGTACAGTGGCACTCGGCGAACGGTCCTGGGCCGAAGGTGATTGCGGTGCAGCCGATTTCGCCGTGGTCGCGCGCGGCGTGGCTGCACACGCAGATCTCGTCGATCGCGGCCGAGCCCACGACGCGACCGCGCCCGGCGAGGATCTCGTAGTCGGCCTGGGTCCAGGTGGCGGTGATGATGCGGTGGCGCTGCCCGATGGTTCGTAGGAACCGTTCCAGCGCTGCGAGTGCCACTTCCCGCCCGGGGTGCGTCGTTACCGCCGATGTCTGCGGATGGCTGATGGTGAGCCTGAACATGTGTCAGGCGACCTCGCCAGCCAGGTCGTCGATGTGATCGGGGCGAAATCCGCTCCAGTGCCGGTCGCTGGCGAGCACCACCGGGGCCTGCACGTGGCCCAGGCTCATGACGAAGTCGCGCGCCTGCGGGTCGGTGCTGAGGTCGACAGTCTCGTAGTCCAAGCCGGCGCGTTCGAGTGCGCGCAGAGTGGCGCGGCATTGCGGGCATCCGGGTTTGGTGTAAACGGTGATGTGCTGCATGAGAGGCCTTTTCGATGTGGTGCTTCGTATTTCCATTCTAAATGCGTTGGGAGCAACCCAGTTACGTTATTTTCGCGTTATCCACACGATGACAATTTGTCCACAAAGGTCACCGGTGTGCGTTTCGGCGGTGATATCCGCGTTGTCATCGTTGGTGCTGGATATCCGCGTGCGACAAGCCAATCCGCGTAGGTCTGGTGCGGTGGATTGGCGCGGATATCCACCCCCGAACGCGAAACAGGCATGATTTGTTGTAGCGAATGGCTCCGACACCGCGGATATCATTGTGTCGCTTTTTGCTTTTCGGGCTGGCAGCCGCCCGCCGGCCCGCTGAGGAGTCCGGCGGGCGGAGGGCATCACGCGTCGTGTGCCAGCTCGCGGTACAGCTCATCGGCGTCGCGCTGGCCGATCAGGACCTCCTCGATGGCGGCGAGCGCATAGCCGTTGGCGGCCAGGAAACGCAGGTACTCCTCGCTGCCGGGTTGCGGTTTGTAGGAGCTTGCCGCGTCGCGCCACGCGTCTTTGGGCGTGCGGCCTTCCAGCGCTGCCAGCACCATCCCCAGCAGCAGCACCTGGGCGCGGCCGTCGCCAGCGGGGGCAAGCTTGGCGACCGCCTCGTGTAGAGAGGTGTCGGCGGCGCCCAGCAGCTCGGCGACGATGGGGCGCGCGGCATGGTCGACCAGCAGACCGGGCCCTCGTTCCAGGCAGGTCGCCACGAACACCATCGCCCCTTTGACGGGTGTCTTGCGGGCCAGCAGGTGCTCGCGGACCCAGGCGCGGCGAACCTCCGCGGCGGCCTGGCCGAGCTTGTTGAGCGCCAGGACTTTTCGCCGCTGGACGCGTTGGGCTTCGGCGCGGGCCTCAGCGTCCTCGGCGTCGCCTTGCCCGCACACGATGGGCTTGGCGTGGGTGAGGAACTCGGCGAGGGTCAGTCCGGCCCCTTGCGGATCCAGGCAGTAGTACTCCGGGGTCCAGATGGTCTTTTCGATGACCGAGTCGGCGTGGCGGGTGCCCTCGGCGGGCTGTCGCTCGGGCTGGCGTTCGGTGGACCAGTCGACGTCGGCCTCGTCGACCGGCTCTCCGGTGGTGGCGTCGACCAGCTCGGTGTCCTCGACCATCCACACCGCCCACTGTGCGGCGTCGGTGACCGCTGCCTCGGTGGCCTCCTGATCGTCGGCGGTGCGCAGGTTGCGCAGCAGCACCGCGCCCGTGTCGCGCCACGCCGGTCGGTCGGCCAGGATGGTGAATCCTTGTTCGGCGTAGCCGGTTTCGGCCTCGCCGCGCGCGCGTTCGGCGAGGCGGTCCTGGCGCACTTGGGCGACGCGGTGGTGAAACGCCGGTGTTCCTGCCGCGGCGAGCAAGGCGTTGATGGCATCCTCGTCGCCGTCGAATTCGGTGAGCGCGGCGGCCTCGGTGAGCGACAACTGGCGGTCTTGGAGTGCGGCGAGCGCGGCGGGGGAGTCCGCCACGGTGGCGGCGGCGGTGACGGTGTCGCGGTCGACAGCGAGTTTCTTGGCGACCTTGGCAGCGGAGACTCCGGCCAGCAGCATCTGGTTGATCCCTTTGGCGCGTTGGGCGTCGGTCAAGGCGGTGCGCTGGTCGTTGGTGACGATCTGCTGGGCGATGCGTTCGGCGGTGGCGGCCTTGTCGTCGGTCAGCTGCGCGTTGAGGACGTACACCGGGATGGCGAGCAGCTTGGCTTGGCGCGCGGCTAATGTGCGGCGCTGCCCGTCGCGAACTTCGACGCCAGCCTCGGTGCGTACCGCGGTGATGGGTTGCAGCACACCGTGTTCAGCCACACTGGCTAGAAAGTGCGGGTCCAGTGCGGCGTCGTCGCGCACGTTCTCCCCGATCACCAGCGTCGTGGGATCGAGGTGCTCTAGGGTTCCGGTCATGATCTCCCTTTCGGGTCGTGGGCGTGGGCCGCCCGTTTTTGTTTGCCTTCTGGCACTGGAGATCCCGGCCGGCAGGCGACGCGAAAGCGCAATGGCCCGGGCGCGGAGTTCTTTTCGCCCGATCCGCAGGAGCCCGGCGTTGGAAAAGAACTCCGCGAGCCCCTTGGGGCCCGTAGCGCAGCGAAGGCCGGTGCCTTGCGCGCAGCGGCGCGCCGGCCACAATCGGAAGGCCAGAAGGCAAAATCAGTTCTTACGTCCGATGATGGCGATGCCGCCCGCGTGAACAAGCCGAATTCACGTCCCAGGCGGACTCTTCGCTGCCGAAATGAGATGCCCGGCAGGCACTGTCGCATACGAAAGGCAGCAGCTCCTACCATGGAGTCGTGCATCACTTGATCCCGATTAGCACTCTGCTGTGGGTTGCCTGCGAGCTGGTTCTGCGGTTACGGCAGCGGACGCACGGTCAGCCGCGAGTGGCGCAGTCTGATCGTGATTTGGCTATGTGCGGTCCTCGGGGGCGTGCTTGCGGGACAGCTGGCCGTGCACTTGACGGCCCTGGGCATTCCCTGGCTGCACAGTGGGCAAGGAATCGTGCTGGCACTCGTAATCGCTTGGTGCGGCATCGCGTTGCGGCTGTGGTCGGTGGCGACGTTGGGCCGCTTTTTCCGCCCCATCGTGCACATCCAGGAAGGCCATCAGATTGTGCGCACCGGACCATATCGAGTCTTGCGTCATCCTGCCTATACCGGGCTGGTGGTGGCGCTGTTCGGGTTGACGCTGCCGCTGGCCAACGTTGCGGCCATCGTGGTCGTCGATGCGCTGATTGTGATGGCGGTGCTGTTCCGCATCAGGGTTGAAGAGCGAGCCCTGCTCGACGGTTTGGGCGAACAGTACGCGCAGTACATGGCGCATACGCGTCGGCTGGTCCCGGGCATTTGGTAAGGGCGATGAGGGCACCGCCATGCGGCCCCGCGGTGTGATGCGCGGATTACGACGGCCACCAGGCCCGGCGCGCCGCATGGATCGCATCGACGAGAGCACTGACTTGTTGGAGCTGTTCGGGTCTAAACGGCCACAGCCCCGCCTCGCGGCGCGCAAATTCCACCGTCAGCGTCGTGCCGTCAATGCGGCAGTCCACCATCAGGGCGGCGTGGTAGCGCATCGAGCCTTCCCGATACGGAGTGAAGATCTCGAGCACGCGGCCGTCAAACGATGCCAGCCAGTTGTCGATTGGTGCTTCGATGTAATCACTCACAAGTCAGCAGCGTAGGCCTCTGCGCGTGCATCATAACGGTGCGGCTGCAGGTCAGAGATGTCGCGATGCGCCGGCACGGTGCACCGGTGTGTTGTAGATGACTGGGGCCCAACGGATTCGGTCAATGCAGGCTGACCCACGCCGCGCCGAACAGCGCCCCTACGTCGCCGAATAACCGGTGGGGGAAGCCGGCCATGGGGCACTTGCGGTTGCGCCGAGGGGGGCTGCGCGCGCAGCTTGCTGTATTGGGCACCGAGCGGCGGGCGCCTATTCGGAGCTCTCGGGCGTGGCGGCGGCCCCACAGGCGGCGCGGCGAACTGCGGCCAGCACGGGGTTATCTGGTTGGGCCCAAACGATTTCGAAGTAGTTGCCCTCCGGGTCGCACAGATAGGCCGAGCGACCGGTGAAGAACTCTGCATCGACGGGTTCCTTGGTGACGCGCGCGCCGGCGCTACGCATGCGCTGGGTCAGCCGGTCGACCTCCTCGGCGGTGTCGACGTTGATGCCGATCGTGAAGCCGATGCCGCTTGAGACGGGCTCGGGCTCGGTGTGCCCGTCGCGGGCCAGCTGCACCAGGGGAAACAGTGCCAGGACGATGCCGCGAAGCTCGAACGCCACGAACTCGCCGTCGTCGATGATCTGCGGCCAGCCCAGGGCGCGGTAGAACTCTTTGAGCCTGGGCAGGTCGCGGGCGCCAAGTGTGATCAGGTTGGCCAGGGGAGCCGATGAGTTCATGGCGCCGAGTATTCGCCGGGCTCTGACACCAGGAAGGGGTGATCAGCTGCTGTTCGTTGAGTGGGCCAGTTGCGCGCGGGCCCCGGCACGGCGATGATGCTGCGATCTCCGGCGATCTAGAGCCGTCATGTGGAAAGAGACGCGGTGCACGTTCACATTCCCCCGGCCAATGCAGCTGGCGCGGCCATCGTGCTGGCCGTCATTGTCGTCATGGTGCCGGCCACGGCGCTGTGGGTGTATGGCGATGCGAAGCAGCAGGCGAAGCATCGGAACCTCGCCGTGTTCTCGATCCACACATTCGATGTCGACACACCAGTCAGGTGGTTTCTCGCCTGCCTACTGTTGTGGGAGTTCTTCTTTCCGCTCTATTTGGACAGCCGTCGTCCCGCCGATTAGCGGACGCACAGGTGCGCTCGTGGCATCGCAGCGCTCCGTTCAGACGGCCGCCGCAGCGTCGGATTGTCAGTCGGGCCAACGCGATTGCAACGCCGGCGGTGTCCAGGTCGGCCACGTGGGAGAGCCGACGACGAAGCCGCGGTTGAACTGTGCCACGATCCGTGGCCCTTTGATGGCGCTGTTGTCGTAGACGGTGGCTTGTTCGCAGCGGGTGATCGCCTCGGCGACCAGCGGCCAGAGCCGGTGGTAGCGTTCGCGAATTTTATTCTGCGCCACCGGGTGTCCGCCGGCACGCACCCGGTAGTCCACGCGGGCCACCGCCAGCTCCTCGGGGATCAGCAGTGCATGCAGCGCGACCGTGTACCCGGCGGCTTGGGCGGTGTCGATGAGCTCCAGCTTGGACGGATGGGAGAACACCGTCTCGGCGATGAACGAGCGGCCCAGCTCGATCAGCTTCTCGCGGGTCTCGGCGGCGATCAGCGCCGCCTCATAGGCGTGGGCCGATGGGTCGTCAGGCCAGCGCGCTTTGGCGATCTCGTCGGCGTTGACGAACACGCTGCCTTTCAGCATCGGCGCCAGGGTCAGTTCGACGAAGGTCGACTTACCGGCGCCGTTGGGTCCGGCGACGAGGTCGAGCCGGTTCACGGCGTGGGTGCGGCGTTGATCTTCCTTGGGGCCGGGTTCACCGGCCGGTCACCACGGCCGAGGTGCCGTCGGGGCGGTGCTCGACGATCTCGCCGTTGTCGTTGAGGGCGACGGTGGTGACACCGCGCCCGGCCAGCACCCGGCCGTAGTCGCCTGCGCTCAGTTGCTCCTCGATCGATGCGGAGATCTCGGCGTTGAACACCACGCCCTCCTCCTCGCTCAGCTCTGCCAGCTCGAGGTCGCCGGCCAGCGCGGCCTCCACTCGCCGGCGCGCCGCGGTCTGCCCGGCCGAGACCGCCCGGCCCACCCGGGCCCAGTGGTCGAGCTGTTGTTTGGCCGAGCGGCTCTGGCGCGCGCCTTCGGCGGCCGCCGCGTCGAGCAGGTCGGCGGCGAAGCGGGTCACCCGGTCGGCGGTTTCGGCCACCACTCCTCCTCCTCGTGTAGCAATATGTAACGAGTGTAGCAGAATGCTACGCGAGGGGGGTCCGGTCAGCCGAGCGCGAGATCGGCGCTGTCGACGAACAACAGGTCGCCGTCGCCGAGCTGCACACCCCAGCGCCGCGCGGCGCCGGCGATGGTGTGCCCACCCACGTCGACCGGTTGCCCCGCGCTTTCACCGAAGTCCTCAACGACAGTTCCGAGCCGTTCCCGGTCGGTGTCCGGATACACCCGCACCGCCGTCCCGACGGCAATCCCGTTGTCCGACATATCGTTCCCGCCCCTCAAAGCCCCCATGGCGAATCAGTCAACCAGACCACGAGTCGCCCCACGGGCAAACCAGTCAGCTCGCCGCGGGGCACAAATTGCCGTCGGGAGCATCGTTGGGCGGCCGGTAGATTCTCTTTGAAAAGGCGAACAAGAGGTGAGGGGTGTCTGGGCTAACGCTGGCTGACATCGAACGCTGGAATCCCGACGACATCCACACGGTGTTTCAGGCGTGCATTTCGCGTGCGCAGGGCACCCGCGCGGCGGCTGACAATTTCGGCGACGTGATGCGCGCGGTGCCGTGGGACGGCGCCGCCCACGATGCCGCGATGGGCGCCCACGATCGGATCCGTCAGGATCTCAACAATCACGCCGCCGACGCCGAGGCTGTCGGGCGCGCCGCCAGCGCCGCCGAAACACAAGTGCGCGCCATCAAGGCCGACTGGGAGGCGATCAAGGCCGAGGCCGCCGGCCACGGCATCACGATCGATCCGGAGACCGAGACGTTCAGCTACGTCGAGCCCGCCGACCGTGACTCGCGGGTGCGGCTGCACAACGAGATCGCCGAGCTCGAGCGCCGCATCCAGGCGCTGCATGCCCGTGCCAGTGTCGCCGATGAGGAGCTGGCCGAGGCGATCAAGACCGCCGCCGGCGACGAGTCGGCCCAGGCGCTCGACGACGAGCTGGCCAGCCACGGCGTCGAGACACCTGAACAGGCCGAACACGACGTCCACGACGCGCTGGGCGGCGACAAGAACGCCGCCAACCGGGTGCAGGGGGTGCTGGAAAGCGTCACCCCCGAGCAGCTGGCCGGCAAGGCCCCGCTGACCCCCGAGCAGGCCTCGGTGCTCTCTCAGCTGCAGGCCCAGCAGAACGGAATGTCGCTGCAGGACCTCAAGCGCGCGCAGGACAGGCTGGGCCCGGACAGCCGGCTGATCGGCGACTCCTGGCAGCTGATGAGCAACCGCAACGTCTCGTTCCCGAAAACCCCGCTGAAGGTGGGCGCCACCGAGGACTCCACCAGCCGAGCCACCGGCGGGCTGACCCAGTTGCCGCGCAGCATGCAGGGACCGCTGACGCAGCCGGGCGCGGTGATGAAGATCGATCCGAACTCGGGGTTGGCGATGAACGACTTCCCGAACAAGGACGCCCTGGGCGTCATCGGCGGCATCGTCAAGCAGGGCAGCCCGGCGCTGCAGCACGACAGCGACATCGACAACGCGCTGATGGGCCGCGGCGCGGAAATGCTGGCCGGCGAAGAGGGCAACCGTGGTTGGCCCGGGATGTCGGGCGGAGACCACAGCGCCGACGACACGATCAAGACCATCTTCTCCGGCGCGGGCCGCGACCACATGGTCGACCGCGGCATCATCACCGGCTCCAGCAACAGCGAGTACCTGCCGGACATGACCACCAGTCAGTTCCTCGATGCGGTCACCCATCACCCGTGGGACGACCACGGCCAGGCCGCGGCTGGGCTGTTCAGCTGGACCAACCAGACCACCGGTCCGGAGGCGGTGATGGCGGGCCAGACCGCCGACGCGTACTCGAAATACCTTGGCGAGAACGCCGGGCCGCTGCTGGACCTGCCGGGCCATCAGACTCTCGGGCAGCTCAACCCGGCGCTGACACAGGGTTTCGCTCAGGGTCTGGCGCCCTACGCCCCGGCGATCGCCGGGGAGGAGAACGTGCCGGGGCTGGAGAACTTCTATCCGCCCGACACCGCCCACGACATCGACCAGTCGACGCTGCCGATCGCCAAGGGGGTGTTCTCGGTGCTGTCCACCGACAAGGACGCGTCAAATGTGTTCAACGGTGCGGTCATTGGCGACATCGCCGCCAACCAGCAGCACTACGCCCAGATGGTGGCCGCCGACCCGTCGATGGCGTCGAACACCGCCGACCTCGCCCGGGCCGCCAAGCTGCAGGCGCTGATGGACATCGGCACCCACAACGCGGTGGACGCCAATCACATCAACGCCGCCGAACAGGCGATCGACGCCTACAACCTGAAGAAATCGGCCTACGAATATGCGACAAAGTTCGCGGGCACCGGCGCCGGCGTGGTGGGTGGGCCGGCCGGCGGACTGGCCACCGACGTCGCGGGCACCGCGCTCAAAGACGTCATCCTTGGCCCGGAGCCGAAAGTCGGCGCCTCGACGGTGATGCCTGACATGCCTGGGGAGGCGCCCTACCGCGAGGCGCTGACCGGGATCGTGGCCACCCACCCGATCGACGGGTTCACTCCCGACACCTTCTTGCGGCCGGTGGATCCCGCCGATCCCAGCAGGGGGTGGGAGGTGGCCGGCTGGGACCAGCTTCCCCAACCCGTCAGGGAGCACATGCAGTGGCATGGTCCGGAGGATTACCGCGACTTCCTGCACAACGCGCTGGCGCCGTTCGTCGGCGCCGACAACGCCGGACTGATCGACACCCATGTCACCGGCGACTACAACAACGTGATCAAAGACCCGCAGCCGTGGAAAGCGGGTCACAAGTGACGTGCGGTCAGCGGCGGCGCCGCCTGGCGCGCACGGTGGCCGCATGTTGCGCGGTTGCCCTTGTGGCGGCCTGTCATTCGGGGACTCCCGGGCAGCAGCCGGCGCCGCCGCCACCGCCGAGCGGACCCTGGACCGGAACGATGGCGCAGGTGCGGGTGGTGTGGAGCGCTGAGCCCGGCGTCGATCTGCTGACCGGGCCGGCGGTGGTGGTGCGCGCCTTCCAGGAATCGGGCACGGGTGTGACGTTCGGGGGCAGCGAGGACTTCCTGTACCCGGGCTACGCGCACGTGCTGCCCCCGCCGGGCACCCCGCCGCCGGCCCCGCACTATCCCCACAACCCTCGGGCCAATATTCACCCGCTGGTCGGCACCGACCGCTACCACATCCTGCGCATCGAGCCCTCGGGCGCCAATCTGGTTGCGGTGTACTGCGGTTGGTTCTACGGCGTCGCCGACGATCTCGGCGACGGAAGGTATGGAACCGACGATCCCAACCGACGACCCACCGATACCGTCGGCGTATTCCGGCTCGCGTTGACCCCGCCACCGCCTGGGTCAGCATCGCTGCCGCCGCAGAAAGGGCCGGCACCGGCGCCGGTTGACGACGTGTTCGGCGGCTGGAAAATCAACGAGGAGATGGCGGCCGCGGCCTACCTCCACGGGCCGCCGCCGCAGTGGCCGACGATGGTCGACGACACCAACGAGTGCCAGGCGAAGGCGCCCGACACCCGCGAGCATCGGCTGTTCCTGTCCGCCGGAGTGCACCCGCGGTCGGACTACCCCACCCTGCCGGCGTTTCCCGGCTGGCCGGCGGGCAGCGCACAGTAGCGGAGCTCGCGCCGTGGGTCGTCGGCCATCGGTTCGGGCGGGGGTCATCCGGTGGCTTCGGCGTGCGCGACCAGTGAGCGCAGCTGGCGCAGCGCGAACTGGCGGGCCCGGCCGTCGGGCGGCAGGTACACCGCCGACCACATGCCCACGGCGGCAGGCGTGTTCAGTGCATCCTTGGCGCACGGGAAGCGACGCGGGCAGGCGCGGCACAACGCCTTGAGTTCGGGGTCGTCACCGGCCTCCAACCACCGGTCGGGGTCGGCTGCGCACGGCCACGGGAGGTCGGCCGGGCCGCCGTGAGCGGTGCCGCGTGCTGCGTTCATTGCCGTCCCTGAAGGTCGAGGACGCCGCGATGGCGCTATCGTATTGCTATCGTTAAATCGAGAGTAATAATAGCGCTGCGATAGCGCAAGCGGAGCGCGACGAGGTCGAGGCGATGGGGGGTCGCTCGGACGAAACGGCCAGGTAAGGGCGATTTAAACGGCACTGCGGCAGACATGCGGTCAGGAATTGACCATCACATACGATAGCAATATGAAAGCGATCCGCTATCGTTTAGCGCTGTACCGGGACGGCGCGGGGGATGAGTGGCGACGCCACCGTCGAACGTGTGCCGCGGACTCCGCTTGTTCGGGCGGCGGCGAAGCGGTTCGCGTTGCGCGCCGCCGGTCTTGGCCCCGGTCGTCGCCGCGGCGCCCAGGGCCTACGGCGTCGACCCGGACAAGATCTATGCCGATCGCGAAGGGTTAAGAGGCTGGGTATCCGGACTGGCGCGGTGGCCCGATCTGCGCGCGGCACCGCCACAGTCTGCTGTCGCTGTGGCGGTGCACGGTTGATGCCGCCTCATCGGCCGCGGCTCCTGGTCGTGCGAACCAGATGTCACCGACCCTGCCCGCTGCTCGAGCAACGTCGCGGCCACAATATCTAACACGCCCGTCGATGACAATGCCGGGCAAATAGGTTGCGGCACGCGGTGATTCGCCGCTATCTGGTCCCCATCACGTGCTGACCACATTGCGCCAGACGATCCAGGCGGGCCAGCCCGCCGGACAAATCGTCGGCGAGCGGCAGTTCGCCGTCGGGGTCGCAGATCGACAGCAGTCGCCGCACCGACGGGCTGCCAAGAATGATCCAGTCCACATCGGCGCGCGCGCAGTGCACGCTGACGTAATAGAGCGCGGTGAAGCCTTGGCTACCGAAGAACTCGACGGCACGCAGATCCAGCACCAGCTGCCGCGAAATCCCGGTGTGGGCCTCGACGTAGCGGCCCAACTGGCGGGCGTTGACCGCGTCGACCTCCCCGGTCACCGCGATCGCCAGCCGGCTGGCCGATAGCCGGCGCGTCTCAAACCTGGCGCGCCCGCACCCGCGGGTGTCAGCAATGGTCTTGCGATGGGTGGCGGTGGTACCAACAGATGGCATGGTCCCCCCAGCTCGTCTCGTGCGCGGATTTGTTGTGCAGCTCGGACGGCGTCGCAGTGGCGATCCCGATGGGGTGCGCCCGGCGCGTCTGGCTGGCTGGGAGCTCAACCGATACCGAGGGTAATGCGAATTTCGTGGCTAGACAACCACCTGGCCGGTGTCTCGTCGGGTGCCGGCCCTTAATCGACTAGGGTTCCGACGTTTGCGGTGTCGGTGCGGCCGCCACGTGCTATCTGCACGCGGAGGCCGCAATTGTGATGCTCGTGAAAGCGTTGCTACACAGGGTGGTTGATCACTTCAATGTCAGAGCGCGGACGGCCATTCGGGCGGCCGCGTGTGGCTACCGCTGGCCGGATGTGCTGGCGTAGAGCACAGGCGCAGCCCGACGGCTGCAAGCGACTTTCGATGTCGTGTGGAGCCCGTTCGTCACGGGATCTCGGGTTGGCAGCCGTAGCCGCCGTAGGCTGCCAGCGATTGCAGTTGGCGCAGTGCGAAGGTGCGTCCTCTGCCTTCAGCAGGGATGTGCACTCCGGCGACCATCCCCTCGATGCCAGGGGATTGCAATGCGTCCTTGGCGCACAGAAACCGCCGTGGGCAGCCTCGGCACAGCGCTTTGAGTTCGGGATCGTCACCACCGACGTCCCAGCGGTCCGGGTCTGCCATGCACGGCGTCACAGTCACCGTCACGGGGCTGTCGAACATCACGGTCACGATCACTCCTCCCACAGCGCTGCTCGCCTCGCGATGCAACCAACCGTAGCGCGCAAACAGAATCAACACAAGCGATGAACAGAATCATCACCTGATAGAACAGAATCGAATGTGGGTATCGTTTTCTGCACTGAAGGAAAGCGCCGAATCACCCAGGCAACACATCTGGTGCGGGTTGACGGCGTCGTCATGCCGATAGACTGGCGCGATGGCAGACAGTGCGGTCGATCCCAGCGTGCTTCGCGCGGGGTCGGCTTTTGCTGACCGCCGCGTGGAATTAGGTCTGACACAACGTGATATCGCCGGGCTGAAGATCATGGGGCAGCCGGCCCTGGTCGCCTTTGAAAAGGGAAGAGCCTGGCCTCGGGAGAAAACCAGGGCCAAGCTCGAGCAGGTCGCGCGCTGGCCGCCGGGCACGTTGGCGAAGCTGCGTGACGGTGTCGCGGCGAACGCAAGCACTGATTCTGCTGCGGCTCACGCCGGGTCTGAGTCGGCGACCCTTGTCACCGACGCGGTGCTGCTGGCGATGGGCAATGTCGTCGCCGCGATCGACGCCCTGCCCAGCGACGGCGACCCGGCGTTCGCACCCCGCGCACAGGCGGTGCTGGCTGATCTGCGCAAGCTCGAGGCGATCACGGCGCGCGCGGTGCGCAGCAGCCAGGGCGCCCCCGAGGTCATCAAGGCACTGCGGCTGGTGCGCACCCGCTATGACGACCTGATGGCCCGGTCCGCGGCATCGCCCGACGCCACCCTCGGTCAGCGGCTGTATGTGGCGCGCAACCGGGCGGCGCTGAGTGTGGCCGAGACGGCGGGGATCGCCGACCTGGCGCCGGAGGTGATCAGCGCGGCGGAGAGCGAACAGGGTGTGAGCCGCGCCGACGCGCAGAAGATCGAGGCGCTGATCGACAGCCTCAACCGGGCCTGATCGCGCGGCGACGGGTCGGCCGGCTGCGACTGAAGCTGTGCCCGACGGGAATTCGTGTAAGGCGCCGCACCCGGGGACCTTGATACTGGGTGTGTGTCGATCGCTGCGTTGGCCGCCCGGGTGAATCAGGTGCTGCGCCGGGGACACGCGCTGTTCGGCGATCCGGTGCTCGACGGTCGGGCTGAGGCGCTGAGTCCAGGGTGGGCCGCCGCACGGGACGTGGTGAGTACCAGCCGAATCCGCGCGGCGCCGCTGTCGGGCGCCTTGGCAGGCAGCTACGGCGACTTCGCCGAAGACGCGGATGCGGCGCTCGACGCCGCCGCGGGCGCCGACACCGCGCTGGCCCGAAGGGTGCAGTCCGCGGCCGCTGCTGACCGGTCGGGGCGCGCCCGCTCCGGGACCGTGCTCACCGGCGCGGGCGCAGACATCGCCGCCCTGGCACCGGTATCCGGCACACCGGCGGCCCAGCGCACCCTCGTCGCGGCGCTGCGCGCTCGCATCGCCCAGCAGCAACGTGTCATCAACGCCTATGCGATTCGCGATGCCCGGCTGGCGGCGATGCTGCGGTCGTTGGCCTACCGGCCCTGCAGTGCAGGTGGCGCTCTCGGCGTGGGCGACACGTCGCTCGGTGACGCCGGCATGCGGGGAATCCAGATGGCGTCGGGGTTGGAGCACTTAACGCCAAACTTGTTGATCGCCAACAGTTTGAGCGGCGCGGAGAAAGCGGTGGGCATCCCGCTGGGGGCACTCACCCCTGACTCCAGTCCGCGGGAAGTGGCCGCGGCCATCATCCATGAGGCATGGCGGCGCGGATACTCGCCACAGCAGACAATCGCGATCCTGTCGTGTGCGATGCAGGAAAGCGGACTCAACCCGAAAGCTGTCAGTCCGAATGGATTGTGGCGAAATATTTTTCAGCAGGACTCTAGCTACGCCGGCAGGGACAATCCCAACCTGGCGATCGCCGCGTTCTTCGACCGCCTTGACCGCCACGGCGGCCCCTCTTCTGCCGACATCTGGAAGTCGATCTTCTGGCTGCAACAGCGTCCCGGTGACCCATCAGCACACGCGGCCTACAGCCGCGGTCGCCACGAATACCTCACCGAAATCATGAGTCAACACGGGCACGCCGAGCAGATGTACCGCAGCATCACCGACGGCGAATAAAACTCGCCTCTCGCGTAAGTGACTCAATAAACTCACCTCATGTCGATTGACTTGGCGGACATGAGCGTTCGCGATCTGCTGGCCGTATGGTCGGGCGTTGCGGCCGAGCTACAACGTCGAGGGCTGACTCGCACCAACAGCGTGGTCGGAGAGCTGGCCGAGGCCATCGCGCGGCAACATTACGGGGGCACGCTGGCGACCTCGTCAACAACCGGTTACGACCTCGAGACCGATGACGGCGAGCTGATCCAGATGAAGGCTTTGTGGAAGTCGAGGCCGTCTCGCAACAAGCTCGGCGTAATCCGCGGCGCTCATTATGATTCGGTCTTGGCTGTCGAGTTCGACCAGGGGTTTACCTCGGCGACCGGTTACCGGGTGTTGCGCGCCGACGTCGAGAGGATGGTCCGCCACCAGCCCCACGTCAACGGACGAGAGATCGTGCTAACCGCACGGTTCAAGGCTGACCCGGCCGTTGAAACCGTGGATCTGTCAGATGCTTTCAATAAAGTCTTTTCGTCGACCGGTCCCATCTCACCCAGTGATGACGACCGCGAATAGTCGCGCACCTGCCTTGTCGTCGGCCGAGGAGCTCGTGACCCGCCATCGTTGGGCATGTCGTCGATAGGCCAACTTGGTCGCTGACAGCATCTGGCACGCCAGCACATGTCCAGGCTTACGTTGCCGCCAGCCAAAATTTGTGTCCGGGGGCGGGTGTTGGCAGCTTGATACTTGGTGTGTGTCGATCGCCGCGTTGGTTGCGCAAGTGGGTGACGTGCTGGACCGGGCGCACGCATTATTCGGCGATCCGACGCCGGAGGGGCGTGCTGCGACCTTAGATGCCGGTGCGGGGTTGGCGACCGCGGGCGACTTGGTGCGCACGGGTCACGCTCGTGTCGGCGGCCTTTCGGGAGATCTGGCGTCGCGTTACCGCCGGTTCGCAGCCGCAGCGGGTCCGACGCTGTTCGGCGTGGCCGGCACCGATGAGGCGCTCGGCGGCCAACTGCAAGCGGCGATGGATTCGGATCAGTCGGGGCGCGCGGACTCCGGTGCCGTGCGCACCGGGGCCGCCGGCGACACCGCCGTGCTGTCACCGGTGTCCGGCACGCCCGCGGGCCAGCGCGCCCTGGTGACCGCGCTGCGCGCCCGCGTCGCACAGCAACAGCGCATCATCGAAGCCCAACGGGCCCGCGACGCGCGGTTGGCGGCCGTCGTGCGTGTGCTGGCGTACGGCCGTCGACGCGCGGCGGGGGGCGGCGGGATGCCGTTGGGCGGCACACCGTTTGGGGGCGGGGGTGGGTTGGGTGGTGGCGGCACAGGGATGCCGCTGGCCGGCGGGGGCAGACCGCGCACCATGCTGGCGTCGCGGGCCGAGCACCGGGCCGCGGACATCCCCGGCGGCCCAGGTGACGCTGCCGCCAAGGCGGCGTTGAGCCGACTGGGCCGACCCTACGTGTGGGGTGCCAAGGGGCCCAGCACATTTGACTGCTCGGGACTGACCCAGTGGGCGTGGCGCCAAGCCGGGGTGAGCCTCGGCGGCGACACCTACAGCCAGATCGCCCAAGGCGTGCCAGTCACGCCCGACCAGGTGCGCGCCGGGGACCTGATCTTCCCGCTGGACGCCTTCGGTGAAGGTGGCCGCTCCGGGCCGGGCCACGTGCAGCTAGCCATCTCCGGCACGCAGGTCGTCCATGCGCCGACGACGGGCGACGTCGTCAGGATCGCCCCGATGCCGGCCCGCTTCATCGCCCGCAGGCCCGTGCCGGCGGCGGTCGAGGCGTGAAAATTCGCGCACCGAGCCGTCCGGCGGCGGCCTTAGGCTAGAACCCAGCGCAGGAAAGGACCGTGGTGAACCCCAGAATGGAACGCGAAATCGACCGCGTGCTCAACGTTGTCACTCGTGCGCACAAGCTGTTTGGCGGCGACACCGCGCCCGCTGATCCACCGGTGTTCACACCCCGCCGAGACCTCGAAGACGATCTGGGTCGCGGACACTTCTGCCGATGAGCAGAGCGAAGCACTTCGACGGCCAGACCCACTGGGACGTCTGGGATTCCACCCGCGGCACCCACGGCCTTGCCCAACCGGGGTGGGCGATGCCGTCGGACCCCACCCGCTACATCGGCCAGGACGATCCCTACTGGGTGGCGGTGCTGTACAACGCGCGCCACACCTACGGTGACCCCAACATCCACTACGACACCGACAACGCCGGCCAGCAGCGCCACCTCGTGTTCGGCGATCAGACCCCGCTGCCCTCAGACGCCACGGTCGTCTACCACGACTCGTCGACCAAGCAGAACTGGGCCCAAAACGACGACGGCACAGTCGCTCTCGTCGGCCCGGACGGCACGGCGGGCCCGCCGATCACCCCGGCCGGCTATCGCAAGGTCGGCTCGGGCTACGCCCCGATCGACGCCCGCGGCCAGCAGATCGCACCACAACTGAGCGGAATTCCCAGTAGCAACAACGGTTTTCACACCGATCCCGCGACGGGGGTGCTGACCCCGAAGAACGCCGACGGCGCCTACTACACGCTGGGGCCCGACGGTAGGAAGTCGTTTTTCGACAAGGACGGTCGCCCGATCACCGAGGACCAGTACACCAAGGGCAGCGCCTCGCCGACACCGGATCCGGGTCTGGCCACCGACGAACAGCAGTCCGGCAAGGCCGCCGACGCCGTCGGCAAACTGCACGACGAGCTCAAGAAGAACTATTCGTCGATCAGCGAGGCCGAGGAAAAACTGTCGGAGGTGCTGCTCAGCGCGCACGCGGCTAGCGCGGCCGGACAGCGGCGACTGGGCGAGATCCAAACCAAGATCATCGACGCGGTCAACAACCCGGCGATGTCGATCGACACCCCCGCCGGTGAGCGGTCGTTTCTGACGTTCCTGCACAGTCAGGTCGGCGCGATCAACGACCTGGTGACCTCGGGCAGCCTGACCGCCGACGACCAGGCCAAGACCACGCAGGCGCTCTCAAAGCTGTACGCGGCCGACGACACCGGTGCCGGAACGACCGAATCCTCAACTCCGCCAACCCCACCCGTCGCGCCGACGCCACCGGAGGCGGAGCCGGTGGACGCCGGACTGGGCTCCGCCGAGCCGATGCCCGACCCGTCGTTGTCCGATGTGCTCGGCGGCCTCCCCCTGGACACCGGGCTGGGTGCCGACCCGTTGTCGTCGCTGGGCGCGCTGCCCGGTGCCCTCGGCGGCCTGGGCGGGGCACCGGGCACACCGCTGGACGGGCTCGGCGGCCTGGCGGGCGCGATCGCCCCACTGGCCGGGCTGGCTTCCCAAGCCGGCGACCACCGTAGTGATCGCTTCCCAGACACCGTGGAGAAAACCGACGACACCCCAGAACCCAAGGACCACAACGACGCTCGCGATACCGCCGAGAAAACCGACCCGGTGGACAAGGGTGCGAGCAATGCGGACGCCGCGCCGCCCGCTGGCCCGCCTGCCCCGCTGGCAGCTCCCGCGCCGCCTGCGCCACCGACGGACACGGTGCGGCTGCCCGACGGGTCCAGCGCCAACGCCCGCACCCCGGCGGCGGCCCAAGCCGTGACGGCCTACCTCGGCGGGGACACCGTGGATGCCGCCTACAGCAAGAACAACCTGGCGCTGCCGCCGCCGGGAACACCGGTGACCGACCCCGTTGATCCCAGCCAGCTGGCGTGCGGCGACGTCGGCATCTTCAAAGACCACTATGTGGTGGCGCTGAGCTCGGTGAAGGCGCTTGCCAACGGGCAAGTCGTGCCCCTGGGCTCGGTGGCGTCGAGCCCCGACTTCCTAGGCTGGATCGATCCCACCGCCACCTCCGGACGTCCCCAACCCGCCCCGCCGCCGCCGACGGCTCCGCCGCCCCCGGCCCCCGATGCGCTCGCCGACGCCGCATCAGCGGTCCCGGCCGGTTAGCGAGAGGCGCACAATTAGTTGCAACGGAAAGGAACCTGGAGATGACCGAACCGATCCGCATCGACCCCACCGTGCTGCGCGAGGTCGCCGCCAACCACGAGGACGTGGCCCGCGTCATCGACGAGGCCCGCGAGGCCGGCGCCGACATCGCGGCCGCCGTGGGCAGCTATGGTCCGATCATGCACCAGGTGAAAGCGGCCGTCGGTGACCTGCTGGCCGAACGCGACACCGCCCTGGCCGAGCACAGCGCGCGCCACCGCGCCGCCAGCGACGAGCTGCACCGCGCCGTTCATACCTTCCTCAACATGGACGACGAGAACGCGGCGACCCTGCGGAACCTGTGACCGACGACCCGGCCGCCGTGCCCGCCGCCGAGCGGGAGTACTCCGCCCACACCCCCGATGAGACGGTGTGGGTGCGGGTGCTGGGCAGCGGCCGGGTGCTGGGGGTGCAGTTGGAGCCGCCGGTGATGCGCCGGCCGGGCAGCGAGATCGCCGCCGCCATCCAGGCCTGCGCCGACGTCGCCTACCTCGAGGGCCAGGTCGCGTTGCGCGCCGAGTTCGAGCAGCGCGGCGCACCCGCCGACGGGATCAGCTGGATGCCGACGCCCGCCGACCTCGAGCAAGCCCGGGCGCGGTTGAGGAGCCTGCGGTGAAGATCGACGCGCCCGGTCTGGTGGCTGCCGCGCAGCGACTCCTCGACGCGGTCATCGCCGTCGGCGGCGCCGAAGTTCCGCACCCGCCGTTGGCGGCGGATGTGGCTTCGGTGGGTGCGGCGGCACGGTTGAGCGCCGCGGGCGGTGAGCTGGGCGCGGGGCTGGCCGCGCATGTGGCCGCGCTGATCGGCACCGTCGAGGCGCTGACTGGGACGGCGGCGGCGTTCGTGGCGATGGACGAGTTCAACAAGGCGCTGCTGGCGCTGACCGGTGGCCGCGCGTCCGGGCCGCCGGCGCCAGGAGTGTGGGCGCCACCGGCGCCGCCGGTGCCCCCGGATGTGCGGTTGCCGATGCCGCCGCCGATGACTGGTCCGCCCGAGGCGATTTCGGCGGCCGCGCACGCCGGTGACCCGTCGGCGGGCGAGATGTTCACCTCGGCGTGGTCGCAGGTGGCGGCCTCCGCGCACGACGGCGCCGACACGATCCGCGCGACGGTCGGTCAGCTACCCGACACGCTGGACGCGCAGGTGTCCACGCCGGCGGTGAGCGCTCACCTGCTGGCCTTCGCCGACGGGTTGGACACCTACGCCGAGCGGGCGCGCACCCTGGTGACTCAGGCGAGCGCGTATGCCGAGAATCAGGTCGCCGCCCGCCAGGCGATCCCGTCGCCGCAGCAGCTGGCCGTCGCCGACCAGAACGTGCGAATCATGCAGGCCAACAACGTCGCATCGGGCGGCCGGCACTCGGCCGCGCTTGCCCAGGCGGTGGCCACCAAGACCCAGCTGAACACCCGGGTGACGACCGGCTACGGCGACTTCCACGCGAACACCGACGCCGCGACGAGCGCCTCGGATCCCGGCGACCCGGGTGGCGCGCAGCCCGGCGACGCGGCGGGCGCGGGTGCCGGGGGCGCAGGCTCGGGGAAGGATCCGGCTGCGGCGGGGTCGGCGGATCAGTCCGGTCAGATGGCCGGGCAGATGGCGCAGATGATTCCCACTGTGCTCGGCGCGGTCGGCGGCATGGCCGGCGGCCTGCTGGGCGCGGTGACCAAGGCGCCAGAAGAGTTGATGCAGGCCGCATCTCAGGCAGCCCAGCAGGCCACCCAGGCGATGAAAGGGGTGGGGGAGCCGAAGCTGGATGCCTCCGGTGAACTGCCGGTCATGCCCGAAATGGGTGATGGCGCAGGCGGTTCGGGTGGTGGCGCCGGTGGAGGCGGCGCGGGTGTCAGCCCGGCCGGGGGAGCGGGGCCGTTGTCCGTGGCCCCGACCACGGGTGCACCGTCCACACCGGCGGTGGAGCCCGCCGGGGCATCCGGGCCGCCGTCGGCGCTCGGGCCCGCCCAAGGCGGTGCGTCGGGGATGCCGATGGGCATGCCGATGGGTGGGATGGGCGGCCTCGGCGGTGCTGGCGGTCAGGGCGGCGGCGACAAAGGAGAGGCGGGTCGGCCGAAAAAGATTGCGGGGCGCGATATTCCGCACACCGAGGACGTCACCGGGCGCGTCGACACCAACCGGCTGGCCGCCGCAGCCGCTGCGACTCGGGGAGGGTCTTCTGGAGGCCCCGATGAGGACGACGACCCGCCGGGCAAAGCCGAAAAAGTGGTGCGGCGGCGCATTGTCACCCGGCCCCCTGAGGAGCCGACGTGAGTCTGGACGCGTCGGGCTTCGAGGACATGGACGATGCGGAGAAGGTCAAGTTCAGCCAGGAGGAATCCGCGGCCACCCTCGCCCGCCTCGACAAGCTGCTCGCCGATCTGGACGGACTACGGGCCACCGTGGAGGACCCCGACGGGTACATCTCGTTCGCCTTGGGATTCGATGGGCGGCTGCTGGACTTAAAGATCGCCGACGCGATCGGGCACGTGATGACCAACCTCGAACTCGAAGCCCGGCTCAACCGGCTGATCGCGGCCGGAGAGGACGGGGTGGATCAGATGCGGGCGGAGTTGTTCTGAGGGTTGGGGATTGGGGCTGTGGGTTTGAATGCGGGGGACCACCGTACCGAAGTGGAGAGTCACACTCAGAACCCAAAGCCGCTTGGCGACCAAGCACTAACTATGGAAATTGCCCTTCCGAAGTGGGATCCGACGAGTTTGTTTACCGTGGCCGTCATACCACTCCAACTCAATTTCGAACCGACGCATATTCCTGCACTCCATGCCATCTTTGCCCAAAGCCCACGGAATGGGATATCGGCCGCCGCTGTCGAGCACACTCAACGGAAGCTCGTCCGGCGTTACGTCGGTGAGGACGAGTTCTTTCCAATCTGAGGCGCGGCCACCGGGATATACCTTGACATTGACATTCGTCGCGCAATGCGGCCCATCGTTGGTCAACACCAAGTGATAGCCCACGCGACTCTCCTCCCCGGACGGCAGCGTGATGTAGGCGTATTCACGCAACCAGTGGAATTCTGCGCTCACATGTGCCCTCTTTGCCTTGACCCGCGACATCCACCAGGTGGCGGCTGCAGTCACCAGCGACACAAGCAATGCGGCAAAGGCGATGATGTTTTGCACCGTGCCCTCCTCTCCGCAAGAGGGTAGTCGCGAACGAGCAATTCTCGGTGTATCACCTCGCACCACGGTGGGTTCACACCCCGCGCTGGCGCTTCTTCGCGGCTGGTGAGGCCAATCATTACGGTGGCGGCTGGGCGCCTTCCTGGGTCACTCGCGAATAGCTTCACTTCTATTGTGCCCCAGGGCCTTAAGGGGGAAAGCTCCTGAGTCGGAACTCTTCGTCGCGGCGGTCGGCGCCACACCGCAACGAGGTTATCCCCGGCTTGTAGGTCACCGAGCCTTGGGGTTTGCGGTCATCGCCGCGCCTCACCGTGCCCGGAGCTCCGAGGACGGCACCGGGCGTCAGTGCTTTGTGTCGGGGCACAGCGCGCTCTGCGCGGCGTCGACCATTGCTTGGGCTAGCCATGACTGCACGTAGATGGGAACAGTCAATTGGTTGACTGCGTCGTCATGGGTACCGCCGCCACGGAGGATGTCACACGCGTGATGGCCTGCCGCGACGTAGATGCCGTTGTTGACCGGGCCGCCGATGACTCCTGGCGTGTTGCCGAGCGCGCCAAGATAGTCGCCGTCCGGGTCAGCAGAAGCCGGGGCGACACAGATGGCGGCAGCGGATAGAGCAGCACCGATAGCCGAAATGACGACCCTCGCTCGCATTCGAGTTCCTCCCCATTCGTTGTGCGTGCGAGTGTAGGTCTGTTTGCTTGCGGGCCGAAGCAGTTTCGGAAAGTAGTGGCCTGTTCAAGGAGTCATGCCGGTCCTCTAAGCGCAGCGCAGTCCGTGATAGCTCGACTGAGACGGCCATTCTCAACAGCGCCGATCTCATCGCGGCGGACACCGTGCCAGCGGTTGGCGCCCTCCATAATCGGACGAGGGCGAACTGTCCATCGATGCGGACGCGGCGATGCAAGTGTGGACTCTGAGGGCTGGGCGAGAAGTCACCTCATTTCGGAGTTTCGGGTGCACACCTCCGACAGGCGAGGATGTGTGCTGGAGCAAGCCACCCTGCGGCGATCAGCTTTGCGCCGAACGACGACTTTGGCTGTGAATTCGTCGGAATGGAGGCCAATAGCGCACAGACTGCGATACCGTCTCGGGGCGGCACATGTTTGCTGCCGGTCGCTGTGGGGATCTATGGGTTTTTACGTACGCAAGAGCATCAAAGCTGGGCCGTTCCGGTTCAATCTGAGCAAGTCGGGTCTCGGCGTGAGCGCCGGTGTGCCCGGTTTTCGGGTCAGCAGTGGACCGCGGGGCAACTATGTCAACATCGGTCGCCACGGCGTGTATTACCGGGCCGCGCTGGGCGGCAAGCACGGTCGCCGTTCGCCCGCACCGTCGCATGCCGCCCGGCCGGTGCCGGCTCCTGCCGACTACCGGCCGAGCGGCATCGTGATGGAGGACGTCACCGGAAGCACCGTCGTAACGATGGAGCCAACGGCGGGCGGCGAGGTGGTGGAGCAACTCAACGCCGCGGCGGCGAAGTTTCCCGTCGCCAGGGCAGCCGCGGGCGTGGCGTTTGTGATCGGACTGCTCTTCGGGATGCCGCTCGGACTCGTTGCGTGGGCGGTATTGGCGCCGATCTGCGTCTGGCTGTTCTTCTGGGATCAAGCCCGGGCTAAGGTCGTGCTCTTCTATGACGTGGATGATGAGCCAGCTGCCTGGTTCAATTCCGTTGTCGAACAATGGAAATGGCTGTGCGGCTCGCAGAAGTTGTGGCGGGAGGTGCAATCCGGAGCAGTCAGGACCACCTACCAGTTCAAGACGAACTCAGGTGCCAGCAGTGTCATCAGTCGAATAGCAGCGGTCGCAGGCACCGGCGGACCCAAACAGCTAGCGACCAATATCGCGGTCCCATCGATTACCGCGGGCAACGCGGCGTTGTATTTCCTGCCCGATCGTGTTCTGGTTCGCGACGGCAAGCGTTTCAGCGACGTCGGCTACACACACCTGGGCGTGAGCGCCGGCGAGACACGGTTCATCGAAAGCGTTGCGCCGCCAGGCGACGCGATTCAGGTTGACCACACCTGGCAGTACGTCAATGTCAAAGGTGGTCCGGATCGCCGGTACGCCAACAATCGGATACTCCCGGTGATGTTGTACGGAACCCTGGACTTCACCAGCCCGCAGGGATTGCGGTGGAACCTGCAAGTATCGCGGAGAGACGCGGCAGCGCCAGTGGCGAAGGTATTAACTTGGGCGCGCAACTCCACACAAACTGCACGCGGGAAGGCAACGACTCCGCCTGCCGCACAACCAATCTCCCCAACGAAGCATCCCGCATCTGATCCTGGTCCGACGCCGCAACCGCCAATATCAAGCCCGCTGACCATGACCCCTATGCCGCCACGACCCGTGCCGTCGCCGCCGCGGCGGGACCCGGGATTCATCCGAGCGTTGCTGACCCGAAGACCGACCCGATACCCGGCCAGCGCCGCGACGTTCACGGCGATCGACGTGGAGACCACCGGGCTGGACCCGAACACCGATCGGATCGTGGAGATCGGTCTGGTGAAGTTCACTGCGGACGGCACCGTCGTCGACGAATTCGCCACACTGGTCAACAATCCGGGCTCCAGCGCAGAAGCCCGCGCGATTCATGGCATCGAGGACGCTGACCTGCTCGGGGCGCCCAGGACTGAGCAGGTCCTGCGCGAGGCGTTGTCCTTCATGACCGGCACCGTACTTGTCGCACACAACCTTGATTTCGCCGACGGTTTCCTCTCCGCCGCCGCACAGCACACCGGGATACCTTTGCCTCGCGTCGTCGGCGTGTGCACGTTGCAGACCGCGCGCCGGCAGCTCGACGGCCGCGCGTTCAGCCTCACCGCCATGTACAAAACGGCGACGGGTGGGTGGCAGGAGCAGAAACACACCGCGCTCGGTGACGCACGCGCCATCCGAGACGTGCTGCTGTGGTTGCTTCGCACCTCTCCGGTCCCGCTGCATCTGACTCAGCAGCCCCCGGCTGCGGTGCCCGCGGCGTTCGAACAGTGCCCGATCAGCTGTCGGCCCGTTCCGCTGACACGGACCTCGGTCGCGGCGCTGCTGGAGTCGTTTCCGCAGTCGCCGCATCCCCGGGCCGGCGATCCGGTCGAAATCGCGAAATACCACGAATGTCTTACGGAAGCCGTTGAGGACGGCCGGCTGACCTATGAGGAAGCCAGCACGCTTACGGCGCAGGCCCGGCTGACCCGTTTGACGGGCAACCAGTTGCGCGAGCTCCACCAGCAAGCGTGGGACGCCGCGTTTGCCGGTGAAAAGGACTGCGAATGGTCAACATTGACGCCGGTCCGACGCCGCGAAATGTACCTTCTGGCTGATTCGCTCGGGCTACCCGAGCTTGCCGATCGCATCAACCAGGTCATCGAATATTGCGCCGAGCCCGAACCAGCGCCCGAGGGTCGATACCTTCGAGGGCTACGCATCGCGATCGTCGGCGACGACAGCGAGGCCATCGAGCTGCGCGAGCGCGCCGAATCCTACGGCGCGAAACTGGCCGTCAACATCACCAAGACCGTGAAATGGATGGTCAGCGCAGCACCTGACACAACCGATTCCCGGCACACAACCGCCCGCAAGCTGGGAGTCCCCATCATCAGTCCCGCTCAAGGAGCAGTAAGGCTCGATGAGGCCATCCGCGAAGCGGAACTGAAAGCCTTTGAGAGGCAACGGCAAATCGACGAATACAACGCTTCGCGCCGGGAACGAGAAGCCGAGGCCGACGCCTACTGGCGTCCGACATGGCGGAGCGCGGAACTCGACCACGATCCTGAGTATGAGCCTTGGTATGGCTGACGAAATCAACCCGAGGGAGTACGAATGCGATTAGGCATCGGAGGCGGAGCCTTTGGCGTCCGAGGCGGAATCTCCACGCGTGGGGTCGGTGTCGGCGTCGGACCGCTCTCGGCAGGCACGTCATGGCGCAGGCGACGCTCGCGGAAATCAGGCGGCGGCGGAATGCTTTTTCTCATCGCGCTAATCGCCTCGCCGTTCATCAGCCTCTGCAGTCACCACGACAGTTCCACCGGCAGCGGGCCAAGTACGCCAATCACCTATCAAGCTCCGCGGGTCGCGGCCCCACCAGCCGCCGGCGCCTGCCCCACTGTCGCCGGCGGAGATGCAGGCACTTTCCAACAGCGTTCCGTCACTTTGCCTGACCTGGTGGGCGTTAACGCTCAGCTCGCCGAAAACCAGTTGAAGAGCCTCGATTTGAGGAACTCGATGTCCTCCGCGAACCCGAGATACAAGATGGTCCTGCAGGCTTCGAACTGGACCGTCGTCAGCATGTACCCGCCTGCGGGCTGCACGGTACATCCATACGAGCAAGTCGAACTCAACGTCACAAAGCCGTGAGTCGATGCGGACACCGCACGGTGTTCAGCGGAGCTCGATGCTCATGCCATTTGTGCGACTTGGGCTCAATCCGGTGGCCCGAAAACTTGACTAGAAGCTTTCGCGAGAAGTCGCACTGCAGTCGGTCAGCTTAATTGGAAGATCTTGAAAGGCCTGGGATTGCGTATGGATGCTGGACACCGGCTCGACCGATGGGAGCGACGAACCGAATGGCCGCTTGCGGCAGCCGCACTCGCCTTTCTCGCTATCTACTCCGTGCAGGTACTCGCGCAGCCGCATGGTCATACGGCGCGCGCGTTGTGGGCAGTTACGTGGATAGTGTGGGGCTTATTCGTCGTCGACTACCTTGCTCGGCTTTGGTTGACAGACAGTCGATTGCGGTGGTTCTCCCGGCACCTTTTCGACCTCGCGATCGTTGCCCTGCCGCTGCTGCGGCCGCTGCGGCTGCTACGGCTCGTGGTCTTACTCGGCGCTTTGCAGAAGGCGATCGGCGATGCGGTGCGGGGCCGTATCGTCACATACACCATCTCCGGTATCGTCCTGTTGATCTATGTGGCTTCGTTGGCCGTGCTGGATAAGGAACGCGATCAGCCGGGGGCGACCATCACCTCATTCGGGAAGGCGGTGTGGTGGTCGATCACGACTGTGACGACCGTAGGCTACGGCGATCTTTACCCAGTGACAGTCACGGGACGGGTCATCGCTGTCCTGCTGATGCTTGGCGGAATCAGCCTAGTCGGTGTTGTCACGGCATCGCTCGCGTCATGGATCGTGCAGCGGGTATCTGAAGTCGAAACTGCCAAGCAGGCAGCCACAGCCGCTCAAATTGACGAGCTTCGTGCCGATGTCCGCAGCCTCGCCGAGGACGTCAGGCGAATGATGCCGCCATCAGCTGGCTCCGCATAAGTCGTTCGCGCAGCGCGGGCTTGCTGCGAAGGCTGTCGCTTCGCGACGGTCGACGATGGATGCACTAGGTGATCGTGACGTTCAATTGTTGGGACTTCTGCACGAACTGAGCTGCGGGGTCAGAAGAGTTGATGTTCACGCCCAACGTGGCTGCGCCCGGCGCCGATCCCCGTCCCTGCACCACGATGTTCGCCGTACCCTTCGCCGGCAATTGTCCGGTGGTGCAGTGCACCGATGAGCTGCCGCCGCCATAGTTGCGGACGTCGCAATCTAAGCCCCCGGAGGGGGTGAAGCCCGCCTGCTGCAGTTGACCATTGAAGCTGATGAACAGTTCGACGGGCGCATTGACGTCCCCCGAATTGCTGACACTCACTGTGTAGGTTCCGCTTTGGCCGGCCAGCAATGTTTTCGGCCCGTTGACGGCGACACCCAAACGGGCGGCGGCTGTTTGGGTGTCAGGGGGAGCCGGTTGTTGTGCAGGAGCCTGCGGTGCTGCCGGCGGTAGCTCCTGATCGATGCACGTTAGCGGATTCCCAACCGGGTACCAGGTCTGGTAATCGGGGTTATTAGTGCTGCCGGTCGCTTTGCCGTCCACCACAGTGCCGGTGAAACGTTGGACAGTACCGCTGTCCCAGCGCACCGTGATATCGACCCCGTGACCCACGACAGAACCGTGCTCGATGGTGCCGTGTGATGTCGGGTAACCACCTGTACCCAGGTCGATTCCGTCCACGCGACCCTGGGCAGTTGTCCCGGTCGAGTTGAACCACATCTCCCAACCGCTGGACTCATGAAAACCGGTGCGTCCATTGAAGGCCCACTGAAAGCAGGAGTCCGCATGCGCGGGTGCCGCGCCCGGGAGCACAGCGAAGGCACCAATCGCCACGGACGAGCCGGCAAACGCCAATGAAGCCTTTATCGCAAAGTCCTTCACGGATTTTCGCCTCGTGATGTTGAGCGCCATGATGTCTCCCTCGTTGTGAGGTGACCTCATGGCCGCCTTCGAGAGCAATCATGCTGACCAAGCAGGTAGCGCCGTAATCGCCGGCAGGCCAGAGTCACCCCCCAAACGTGGAAGGGTTTCCTGGCCGGCAGGCAAGGTGCCTGGCCGTGCGACGTCTCGTGCCGCTATCGCCGTCACTGTCGCGCGGATCTCGGAAGCGTTTACGGCAGAGTATCTTTCGGTTGTAGCAGTCGAATGGTGCGAGCAGCACCTGCACCGTTGCGGCGGTGTAGAAAGCTCGTGCGGGCGCCGCACGGTTCTGCCACGGCATGTGTCCCTCAGCCCCGGCGTTGGGTGCGCGGACGCGCATGAACTCCAGGGGGCGCCTCCTACGGCTTTTGAGGGCTGTCAGGCTGGGTGAGCGTCAAAGCAACGGGCGCACTGTGCAAGCCACACCACCACCCCGTACCGCTAGCACATCGCTCGCACGCCGCGAGTGATCAACGCACGCATAAAAGCGAGAAGCTCACCGGCTCGTCACGCGCCTAGCATCACACTCGTGAACAGCGCAAAACGGGCATCGCTTCGCCCCGGCTGCGGTCGGGGGCGGCAACGATCTCAAGCGCAATGGGCGCCTTTACCGATTGGCCGGTCACACTCTGGACGCACTTCATAAATATGTGGGACGACCGCCGCCTGCCGCGGGTCAACCGCAAAAGCCAGCGGCAAGGACGACACCCGTGCAATGGCCGTGCCCAGGAAGCGTGGTGAAATTGCCGCTTGCTGTGCCGGTGGCGCCTGTCGGGTCTTGATAGTTCTCATGACCCGCAGTTACCTGATTATCCGTCCTGATGGTGCCGGATATGGTCGTGCCGCTGGGGCCGACGTACTGCCCGCCGTTGGCCTTGCCGTTCGATTTGAGAGCACCGGTGCCTCCAGCGACACCGCCGACGCCGCATGACGCATCGCACGGGGCGGCTACCGCACCGGGCGCAGCAGCGACCCCGAACGTCACGAGCGGAACGCAGATACAAACCGCGGCGATTTTGACGGTGGTGTTGTTCATCGGCATGCTCCGTTCCTCGACTTTGGGGCAGGTTTAGGCCTCCCCGTGATGTTTGCCAAGAGTAGTCTGTACCTACGCTCATGCAGGCGTTTCATCAAATCAAACGCTGGCCTGAAGAGTTGCTGATTTTAACGTCTGCGTTATCGGCCCGGCGGGAGAAAAATAGATTCGCATACCATGACGACCGACGCCAGAAGGTTTGCGCAGCTCGTTTCAGAGCAATCGACAACCCAGAAGCCACTGGCCGGCGAGCCGCACCGTCCCAGGCGTGCCCCTGATCACGTCGCCCACGATTGGCGACGACATCATCTGGGCGATCCCGGGCAACCGCGTCGTGGTAGCCATGCGCTCGGATACCTCGGTGACGACAGATACCTCGGCGTCCTTCAGCTCCGACAGGACTGCGGTACGCGGCATCATCCGCGTCAGTTGGGGATTCACCGATCCGGCTGCCATCGCGAAGATCGCGACCACGCCGTAGTGACCAGTGTCCCGCGCCGGCACGGTCTTTTAGCATTGTGCCCACCGCCGCGGGGCGCTCCCACGATTCGACCGAGAAATTGTGCATCCTGTACTGCGTGAGTGGAGTCGATCCGATCGCGGTAGTCGGAGCTGTCGGCGGCACGCTTGCAACGGTCTTCGGTGGTTGGGCCGTATGGCAGAACCGTGTGAAGGCTCCATTCGATCTCGCTGCGAAGAGGGAGAACCAAACGTACTTGACTCGGACGCGGCGTCCATGCGTTCAATTGCTAGACGTTTACGCGTTCCACTTCGCGCCTCTTGTGCCGTTGGATGAGGCCGCGACATGCCAGTTTCGAGTAATGCGGAAGGGGCCAACTCTCACGCTCGACGCCCACGCCGTGCCCGCAGGACGGTACATGGACGTGGTATACCGGCGGCTCTGGCCGTGGGACATCGAATGGCACCAAGGACGGTGGATGAAGACTCGCAAACGAGAGGCGCGCAGAGACGCGTTGCGCAACGACGTCAGCCGGTGGAAGCATTGGCGCGGAATGATGCGCTGACCGGGTGGCATATGCCCCGAAAGCGCAGGTCGCGGAGCCCCAAGGGGTGATAGCTGCTCGGACCCACTACGGGTTACGAGGTCGCGCCTAGTCGCTCAGCGTGGCGTTAACGGCCCTGAAGAGTGCTTCGAACTTGTCGAGCGTTCCTTTCGAGAGTGCACCGAGGACAGTCTTTCGATCAGTGGCCCTGAGCAACTCGTCTGCTGGCTTGCCGTGGGCCGTGAAGTCTTTCCCTTCTGCTCGACCGATCTGGGCGATGATTCGGTCGTTGCCAACGAGCTGTCCAGCGGACAGATTCGTTCCGAAGGCCCTGTTGTAGATCTTAAGGTATTCGGCCTTCGTGAACATGTCTTCGACATCGCTCGCCTTGATTTTGGTGAACGTGTCTATGACGATTAGTCGCTTTTTCGACAGAGCTTTCTGCTGAATCAGCGATTGGATCTTGGCGAAGTTGGTCGACGTTCCATCGATCAAGAGCGTGACATCGAGCTTGTCGCCCAACAGCGAAACGAAGGTTGGCATGTTCGTCGCGCCGGCGCTCTGCATGATGCGCCACCGCTCCGACAGACCTTCGCGGCCAAGGGTTTTTAGATGATCGCTCAGCAGCTGAAGATACGTGAAATCGCTCGTACCCTCCAGCAGCAAGTTGTCCGGGCCGATGAATAAGTTTTGGGCGATGTCGTAACCCAACGCTGCTTGCAGCGGAAATATCGACTCGCTACCTACGGAATAGACGTCCTTGCTGACAACGGAGCCTATGTCCGGCCCCTTATCCTCCACGATGCGCACCCGCTGAAGCTCCGACGGCTCAACCATGAACGGCGAGTGCGTCGTGTAAATGACCTGCGAGCCGCGTGCCAGGCGCTCATTGATGAATCGCAGGAAGTCGGCTTGGGCTCTACCGTGCAGATTTAGGGCAGGCTCGTCCAGCAGCACGATTACTCCGTGCCCCTTGTCTTCGAATTCCGAGAAGGCGGCGAGGAACGAGAAGAACCATTGAAAGCCGCTCGAACGCTGCGAGAAGTTTCCCGTGAACCCGTGGCGCGCGTCGCGCACGCGAACTTCGAGAAACCGAACGACCGCCGTCTGACCTGACCCGACGTTTTCGGTGGTCTTGTCGACGTCGATATCGACAGACAGGTCCGACGACTGAGTCCAGTATTTGAAGACTTCGCGCGATAGGTCGTTACTGACTGCCTCAAGTTCCGCCTTGCGGCGGTCGAACTCGTCTGCCGTGAGCGTCTCCTGATCGGCGCCAGCGAGGCGCAGCAGGGCGCGGGCCGTTTGCATTGACGTTTCACCCGGCGAGTCGTGATCGGTGTTCAATTCGCGAAGGTCGATGCGGCCCGGCAGCAATTCGTACTGGCTGAAGTAGAAAAACCTGGGAGTGCGGCTTCGAATGATTCCCTGCGCAATCTGCCAGGCCGTTTTCTTCCCGAATCGCTCTTCGACCTCATTGCGCAGCGCGTCCGCCTGGGCCTGCTCGGCTTCGTCGAGATCTTTACGGAATGCAGTTTGACTGCGCACGGTGGCTGCGGTGGCACCGTTCGTCAAGAGCTGCCTGATGTTGTACGGCGTGTTCGCGTGATCGAAGTAATTGGTGAGGGCCTTGGCCTCGTCGACGTTGAGACTCACCACGCGATTCCCCGCATATGCCACCGAACACGAATAGGACGTCGACATCAGAACGCTTGGCCCTAATTCCTCCTCGATCGCTTCTACGTCGTCCTGCTCAAGCTCAAAGGTGCATCGAATGGGCAGTGTTGAGTCGACTTGATCCCGTCGCCGGTCTTGCGTGTATCGCCAGCGCGGGTAGTCGTTCAATGCGTCGAAGGTGGCGCTGTCAGGAGCGGGGTTAAAACGGTGAAGCGCCTGAAGAACCGACGTCTTACCGCTTTCGTTCTTGCCGACTAGGCAGGTGACGTCTTCTTCGAACTCGATCTCGCCGCTGTCCACGACGTTTCGGAACATCTGAACTTGCGCTGACAGGAGCTTCATAGGCAACCATGATGGTTGATTCCTCCGACATCTTGGCGGCAGCCGGTCGGCGCGTTGACTACGAAGTCGCGATTTGCCCTCGTACCGCTTATTCGTTCAGCAGGTGACCGAAGCCGTTGCGTTTGAGCGTGTACGCCATCAGTTCGCCGACGGGATGATCTTTCAGCCATTCGACTAACGCGGCCTCCTGCTGCGCCCGGAGGGCCTCGCGCAAATGCAGATGTGACATCTGCGCGTGAAACGAGTTCCGTACGTACCCGTCGTGCGGCACGAAGACGAGGTCATCTGTTAACCGGCCCATTGTCAGATTGTCCCGCCGGGCGCCGACAACCTCCTTCTACGTAGCTACTGACCGCTGGGCCCTCGCTGGACGGTGCTGCAGCGCCGGCTTGGTCGCCAGGGAGCCGAGCGGAACACCGAACGCGCCGGCGATTTGGGCCAGCACGCTGGTTGACGCTCTTCCCGACCAGCCGCCCTCAAACATGTCGTAGACTCTCGACCGGCTTACGCCGATTACCCCGGCGAGCTGGTCGCGGCTGGTGATGTTGCGTCGAAGCATCAGATTGGCAATCGCTTCAGGTATCCAACGCAACTCGGAGGTCGGTACGGGGCCCCTGCTGGTCATATGACGTGTCCTCTCGTTGCTGGTCGCAAATTGAGTCAGGTCATATCTAGGTCACGCGGGCCGCTTCGGGCTGTAAAAACCGCCTAAGAACTGCGGCAATACTGCTGCGCGATACTGGGATTGAACCAGTTGGCAGGTGGTGAGCATCAGATCGAAATCGTCGCCTGATCGTCCTTTCGGACGACGCCGCAGGCGCGAGCATTAGATGTTGCAATCGCCGAGGTCGTCGGGTGGGCGCTCGAAAACGTGGCCACGTCATCGGATCGCGGCCCTTAAGCTAAGCGCATGTGGAGGAGTGCGTGATGGCTGCTGAGCCGATCAAGGTGAACCCGTCCCGGATGCTGCAGGGCGCGGCGTCAGTGGCCGCGACCGCCGAACAGGTCGCCACGCCCAATCCCGGTGCGGCGCCCATCCCCAAGCCCGGCTCTCCGATGGACGCCGCAGCCGCCAGCGTCGCCGCCGCCATGGGCACCCAGGTCGCCCACATGACCGCCCAGGTCGCTTCGAAAGGCCCTGCCCTGCAAGCCACCACGTCCAGCGGTGTCGCCCAGACCGAGGCCACCGACGAGCAGAACGCCGACCGCTACCGCGCCGTTCCCGGTGCCGGCGGCCTCGACGGACTCGGCTCCGGGGGAGCCAGCGGGCGAATCATGGAGGTCAGCGACGGCTGGGACGATCCACGTGAGCCGTTCCGGATCACCGGAGACATGGAAGAAGACGAGTTCGGTCACTTCCACACGCCCTACGTGCCGCTGGACCCGGGCGGGGCGGCCGGCGGCGGCTCGGGAACTGGCCGCGCACCTGTCTAGATTTCACCCAAATCGCCATTGCCGCTAGTAGATTGGCCGCTGCCATCGGCGGTGTGTTTGCTTAGGCGTACCGCCGAAATTGCCGCACAGCGGGTGGTTCGCGCCCCATTAGGGTGGTCTGCGTGACCACGCAGAGCTTCGTGCGCCCTGGTGAGCGTGTTCCCGATCCGGAAACCGGCGGCGGCAAGATCAAGCTCGAGGCGCCGATCGTCGCGCCCATCCCGATCCCGCGCAGCATCTGGGGCATCGTGTTGCCGATCGGCCTGCTCGTCGGCATCGTCGGTCTGATCGTCGTGATGTACGCCTCCGGGCAGCGTCAGCTCGCCGGCGGTTTCGGTCTGTTCGGCGGCATGGCCGGCATCAGCGCCATCGGCCTGCTCGTGCGCAACCGCGGCGCCGGGCGCAAGATGTCGTTCGGCGAGCTGCTGGGCCGCCGGCGCAAGTGGTTCTCCCGCCTCGACGAGATCCGCGACGAGGTCGACGTCCAGCGCCAACGGCAGTGGGCGCACCGCCGCCACTTCCATTGGGACCCAACCGATCTGTTCGGTGTCGCCGGCTCAGAACGGATGTGGGACCGCGAGCCCGGCGAGCCGATGTTCGCAGTCGTGCGTGTCGGTGTCGGCAAGGTCAAGCTGGCCATGACCTTGGAGAAGCCGGAGATCGCGCCGGCCGCCGACCTCGAACCCGCCACCGGGCACGCATTGCGTAAGTTTCTCAACGCCCAGGAATACGTCGACGACATGCCGAAGGTGATTTGGCTGCAACGGTTTCCGGGCCTGTCCTTCGTCGGTGACCTCGACGAGGCCCGCAGCCTGGCCCGGGCGGTGATGTGCCAACTGGCCGCCTTCCACAGCCCCGCCGACCTGCAGCTCATCGTCGTCAGTTCGGATGTCGAGCAGTGGGACTGGGTCAAGTGGCTGCCCCACGTTCAGCACGACAGCCGCCGCGACGGCTGCGGCGAACGCCGGATGGTCTTCAGCTCACCCGCCGAGCTGGAGGCGTTCTTCGACGAGCAGGTCGACGACGCCCGGCCCGCCTGGTCGCCGCCTTCTAGCGGCGTCACCGCGGGCCTCGCCTCGGCGATGCCGCTGCGCGTGATCATCGACGACCACTGCGGCAGCCCCGAGGACTGGGCCGGGCTGACCGGCGCATCCGGTTACGCCAGTACGTGTTTCGTCCGGCTGGCCACCGATGTGCCCCCGCGCCCGTCGGTCGCAGCGCCCGGCGGCGCCCGGTTCTGGGTCGGCTTCACCCCCGACACCACCTACCGGCTGCGCGACGGTGTGCTGCGCAAACAAGTCAGCACCGATCCCCGGCAGCGGGTGGCACAGAGCCTGTATGAAGGGGCCGCGGCCAGCGACGAGCTCGACGACGCGTTCTACGCCACCGCCGACGCGATGAGCGTCGATGACGCCGAACGCTTCGCCCGCAGCCTGGCCCGCTACCGGGCCCCGGGGTCGGCCAGCGTGACGATCTCCGCCTCCTCGGCCGAGGAACGAACGTTGTTGGACGTGTTGGGGATTCGTGACCCGCGCCGGCTGGACACCGACCGGCTGTGGGCGGCCACCCGCGCGCAGGGCCCGGCGTGGATGCGCTTTCCCGTCGGGGTGTACAGCGACACCGGGGAGGTCGCGGAGTTCAATCTGCGCGAGGGCTCCCAGGGCGGCATGGGCATGCACTCGCTGTTCATCGGGACCACCGGCGCCGGCAAGTCCGAGGGCCTGATCACCGCGGTCGCCGGGGCGTGCCTGACCCATTCGCCTGAGGTGCTCAACATCGTGTTCACCGACTTCAAGCTGAAGTCTGCCGCCGGCATGATCGGGCGCTTCCCGCATGTGGTGGCCGCGGTGAGCAACCTGGCCGAGGAACGCCACCTGGTGGGCCGGCTCTATGACGCCCTGGACGGCGAGATCGACCGGCGCGGCAAGATCATCGCCGACCTGGAGGACTGCCCCGACATCACCACCTACAACCAGCGCCGCCTGGTGGATCCGTCGTTGCCGCCGATCCCGGCGCTGTGGGTGATCACCGACGAGTACAACGAGGTGTTCGCCGACCCGATCTGGGGTCCCAAGTTCCGCAAGCTGTATCTGCGCATCGCGCGGGTGGGCCGCTCTCTGCACGTGTTCCTGCAGCTGGTCGGGCAGACCAAGGACACCCAGAATCTGCGGGATATCAACAAGCTCTTGGGTTTTAGCATCGCGGCGCGCACCGGCACCGAGGAGGAGTCGCGCGCGGCGATCGGCTCCAACGCCGCGGCCCACATCGCGTCGGAAGGCGAGGAGGGCACCGCCTATCTGCGGGTGGCGCTGCGCGAGCCGCGCAAGTTCCGCTACTTCTACACCTCGGCGGACTTCGTGCCCAAGACCGATGACGCCGGCGTGCTGGCGGCTCCGCAGCGCTCGGGGGCGGAGTTCGCGCCGCGGGTGTTCACCGCCGCCGAGGCGCGCGACGTCGACAACCGGTTGACCGCGCCGCCGGCACCGGAGGTGATCCCGCTGCCGGTGCGGCCGGTCGAGGCGCCGTTCAAACTGGCCACCGCGATCACCGACTCGCTGCAGGCCGCCAAGGAGCGCCCGCCGCGCTCGCTGTGGCTTCCGGTGCTCGGTGACCCGACCCCGGCAGACGAATTGGTGGCTCGCTGGCGCGGCCGGCCCTGGTATGAGGACTACGGCAACAACCCGGGATTGGTGCTGCCGGTGGCGCTGGCCGACTATCCGCGCGGCGCCCGCCAAGAGGTGTACAGCCTCGACATGCTCAACGACAACGCGCTGGTGGTCGCCGCGCCGGGCCGCGGCGCCACCACCGCGGTGATGACGATGGTGACCACTGGGGCGCTGCTGTATCGCCCGGAGCGGGTGCAGTTCTATTGCATCGCCGCCAGCGGCCCGCAGCTGGCGCGGGTCGCCGACCTGCCACACGTCGCGTCGGTGGTCGCGGTCTCCGACGCCGAGGGGGTGTCGCGGATGGTGTCGACGCTGGAAAACATTGTGCTGGAACGGGATAAGGCGTTCACCACCCGCAACCTGGATATGGGCAAGGTGCGTGCGGCCAAGTTCGGACCCAACCCGGTGGACATCGGGGTGTCCGGCGGTGAGGTGGTGCTCGTCGTCGACGGCTGGAAGAACTTCACCGAGGGCCACACCGCGCTGGTCGATCGGGTGCTGGCGTTGCAGCGGGCCCGCAACTACGGCGTGCGGGTGATCATCACCCACACCAGCTCGCTGTCGGGGCTGCAGTCGGCGGTGCGCGCCGAGACCGGTCAGCGCCTGGAGCTCAAGCTGGTCAACGAACACGACACCGAGGTCAAGCGTGACCCGCGCGACCCCGAACGCAACCCGGTGCGTGAGGTGCCCGATCTACCCGGTCGCGGGTTGACCCGCGACGGCCATCACCTGATGGTCGGCGCCCCGGTGCTGGCGACGCCACCGCAGCTCGAGGGCCGGCCGGTCGCGGGCCCGGTCGAGGGCGATGCGCTGAGCGAAATCGTGCGCCGGGTCTCCGGGGTGGACAAGGCGACCACGGTGGTGCGGCTGCCCGAGTCGGTGCCGCTGGCCGACGTGTTCGCGGGCGCGCTGGATCTGCAGCCCGGGATGGTGCCGTTCGGTTTGGCCGAATCCACTTTGGGCACAGCGACAATCGACTTCCACGATCACCCGCACGTGGTGGCCACCGGGCTGGCCGGTTCGGGTCTGACGGCGTGGCTGCGCGCGATGATGAAGGGCATCATGGCGTCCTACCGCAGCCAGGACGCGACGATCATCCTGATCGACCCGCGCCGGACCTCGGTCGGGGTGGTGCCCGAGGACACCTGGCTGGGCGCCTACGCGCAGACACCGACCGCCATCACCGCGGTGGTCGACGAACTGTGCGCGATCCTGGAGAAGCGCCGCCCGCCGCCGGGAACCAGCCAGCACGACCTGGCGACCAAGCGGTTCTGGGAGGGCCGCGAGTTCTTCGTCGTCATCGACGGCATCACCTCCTGGTCGCATGCCAACAGCCCGCTGGCCAAACTGATCGCCTACGTCGACGAGGGCGACGACCTGGGGCTGCACATCGTGGCCACCGCCGACATCCGCACGTTCAGCTACCAGTCGCAGGGCGGCGTGCTGGGCCGGATGATGAACATGCAGGCGCCGGTGGTGATCATGGACGGCCATCGCTCCTACGGCGCGATCGTGCCCGGGGTGTTCGCCGCGCCGCAGCGGCCCGGCAAGGGCTTGCTGTGGACCCGGCGCGGCACCGACGGTGTGCTGGTCGGGTGGTCGGATCCGCCGGTCATTGCGCGGCGACGCTGATGGTGATGAGGACGATGAGCTTTCACAAGTGTTACGGCGAAGAACGAACGCGAACGTTGTCGAGATGCAACATAGTTAACAAGCTGAAAGTGCTTGTCTAACAACCCATTAAAACGCGTAGTTGGGCGCTCGAATCTAGGTATGGGCATGACGTGGCGTGCGTGACACCCCGCCGAATCAGTTCCCTTGCTCTGGGAGTCCTTGCTCTGGCGGATCGAGAAGGCTCCCACACAGCGGAATGGTGATATTCGCCGAGCCCAAGCCCGTGTCTGGCTTCCCGAACGGCTTGCGGCGCAGCGTTACGATGCTTTGCGCCAACCGCCGCCTACAGACTTCACGGAGTAGCTCAAGTTTTGGATCTGGCTATGTCGACTTGAGCCTGTCAGCGGTTGGCCGAGCGAGGGAATTGGTCCCGCGATGTCGGCGCGCCGCGAGTGGCGAATCAGTCCTCCCATGCCCGAGGTTGCATGCGCCACCGCCAAGCTATTCGCACGGGCCCGCAAAGCGCAACGGAACAAGCGGTGGCCCGGCCTCGTCGGGTCCACCCGGCGTCGTTTCGAGTTCGACCGGTGAGCGCGGCTGCGCTTCGATCCGCGATTGCAGTGCGCTCAGGGCGCCGTCGTATTCCGGCCGGGTCCAGAATCCCGAATGGCCACATATCGGCGGATATCGTCCCGTGTCAGGTTCAGGGCCCAGTCCTTGGGCGTCAGCAAGACGGCGGTCAAGGGTCGGTCCTACGGGAATCCCGGCCGGTGGGGACAGATCCTCGTCGAAGACCCAGCCGCCGAGAGGATCGGTCAGCGACCACAAATCGATCCATCGCGTCGCCAGCGCGCCATCCCCTGAAGCCTTGCCGCGCAGCAGATTCAGCGACTGATAACCGAAGTATGCCGGAAAGTTGCGCGCATACAGCCGGCGCAGCACGCAGCCGAATGTGAGCAGGGCGACGGGCCGGGAAAACAGTGGCCGTTTATCTGCGCCGAGGGCCTCTGGGTCTGGCGCATCGCTGTTCATCAGGAGTGCGGCGGCGGCAATGACAGTCCCTTGACTGTGCGCTGCAATAACTACTTTAGACTTTGTGCTCAGCAGCGATGTCCGCAGCCACAGGTCCGGAACGGCACGTTCGCCGTAGCAGGGGGGTCCCAGGGGGTGAGAAGCCCGCGGCCAGAACGTCACCACATCCCACAGCACGGCGACGTGGCGTCGGGTCTCACGGTCGCGGAACGCACGGTAGGCCAACCCGATTGCGAGGGAGGCGACTAGCGCTGTCAACGCCTGCCCGAACGCCAGGACTGCTGTCCATGCGGAATCATCGTGTCCGCCAAACCATGACGCCAGATCGTGTCGTTCGTGGTTCACCAACGTGGCGATCACGCTGGAAATGACGAACACCACCGTCGCGGCAAGTGCGGCGATGATCAGCCACAATAAGATGCGGGGTCCGCGGTCGGTCAGCGCCGCCCACGCTCGCGTCGAAGCGACCGCCTTGGCGCGAGATATCTCCATCAGCGCCATTGCTTTTCGTCGTTTCCCCGTCGACGTGGTCGACGTGGAGTGTGCGTTGTGGTCGGCCTGCGTCTGCGCCGAGGGTCCACCGTAGTCGTCCCAGACCTTCGACACCGCGTCGGGCTTGCGTCCGCGCAGCCATGTCATGACGCCCACGCATAACGCGGTACACAGCACCACGACGATGACCACCAGGTTGACCGCGGAACCGATGAAGTAGGTGTCGAACAGTTGCAACGGTGCTGGCCCATTGGCGGCGGCAACGAAATCGCCGAGTACCTTCGACGATGCTTGGGCTGACCCGCTGCCCTCATCGGTTCTCGCGAGTGCGAGCACTGCGTCGGCGGCGGCATGCAGCCGCTGCGCGGCCTGGTGGGTGAACTCGTCGGTGGCTTGCGCTGACTGCACGGGCTCACCGAGTATCCGGGCAACCCAAAAGCCAAGAGCTACCGACATTTCGCCGCTGATAAGCCATGCGAGCAGGGCGACGCACGGAGCGGTCAGGCCTCGCAGCGTGGGCCGAAAGCCGCGCTCAGGCGCCGCCGGGGTCCGCTTGGACAACAACGTCGTGGCCAGCAGTGCCACGAGCAGGACCGCCTGGATCCCGATGACCCACTCGGTGACCGGACCCAGGTAGGGCAGCGACCCGGCACCGAGGATTGCCGTGCCCTGGGGCGCGCGGTCAGCCCAGAGCGCGCCTGCCGCTACCCATCCCAGCGAGGTGAGGCTCACAATCAACGACGACACCCACATCCATCGTGTCACCTGCGACGGTCGGTCGGTTTGATCACCGGGTAGGCCGTCGCCACCTCGCGCGGTCACCTGGTCGCAGAATGTCAACCCCACGCTGGTGATCAGAAATACGAGGTTCACTGCGAGAAGCACGGCAGTCGGCCACCTCGGTGAACCGTCGTCGATGGTCCTCGCGGGTGCCAGCACCAGTGCCGCGGCCAACGAGAACCACACGGTCAGGTGACAGTCACGCAGCCGCGTCACCGATCGGTCACCGTTCCAGAAGCGCGGTTGGGTCAGCGGTGACTTCGAGGGTGAGACGTCGGAGGCGTCCGGTGGCGGCGCACCGATGCGCGGAGTCTGCTTCTGCATCAGCATCAGCACCCCGGCCATTGCCAGCACGGGAGCCGCCGTCGCCGCCAGGCGAATCGCCGCTGGCCAGGATGACAGAAAAGTCAACGGCCCCAACCGTTGCGCGCATTGCGGTAGGCCCGCGCATTGCCAGCCCACGATGTCAACGGCCACCGACACCAGGCTCAGCGACAGCGCCATCGTCAAGGTCAGGCCCAGCAGACGCAACAACCGTACCGACCATCGAGCGCACCGTTTGCGGTCGGTCGCCGGCAGCATCCAGTGCGCCAGATTGACGAAGATGAAGGGCAAGAACAGCAGCCAAAGTGCTCTGGTCGCCGGTCCAGATGTCAACCCGCCCCAGCAGAACGCCTCAGTCTGTCGGCCGGACGGGGCGAATCCAGGCTGCGCCGAGACATCGACTTGGGGTTCGGCCAAAAGCTCTCTGCGCCGATGGAAACCAGCGTCCTGGTCACCGTAGACACATTCGATGAGTTCGGGTGGGTAGGCCAGCAGTGTGGTCGCCGGGGTTCCCGACACCCCGTGCACCTTCAACTCGATCATCTCGGCCGGTCGGTCGCCCTCGGCGAGATCCGCGGTGGCGTTCATGAGACGCGACGGTACTGACGACGGCCGGCCGACGAGTCGCCTTTGACTGGCCGATGACGCCGGCGGCCAAAAACAAGTAGTCGGATACGCATGTGCCCACGCGCCTTCACTGTCATCCTCTGTAGGAGGGGACCGCATCCACTTGCGGGCGAGGGGGCCTCGAAAGTTGCTTAACAGAAGTAACGTTCGGCATCGTCGACTGAATTGCGCGCAAGCCACGATCCTCGCCGTCCGTATCTCAATGCAGAACGGTGACTAACCCATGGCCAAGCCACGCATTCGCCAGGACATTTGGACGCTGTCGCAACAGGACGTCTGGCATCCTGTCATCCGCGCCTATGCACGCGCCGTCGGTGTGCTCCAAGCCCGCGACAAAGACCAGGCGCACAAGAACGACCCGACCAGGTGGGGCTATCAGAGGGCCATCCACTGGGAGGACAGCGCTCCCGCACACGACAACTTCCTCAACAAATGCCAGCACGGCACGTGGTTCTTTCTGCCGTGGCACCGGATGTACCTGTTCCACTACGAGGCGATCCTGCGCGCGGTGATCACGCAGGACGCGACCATCGACGCCGATACGAAGGCGAGCTGGGCGCTGCCGTATTGGAACTACTCCAAGGACGAGCAAACGCTGGCGCTGCCGCCCGCATTTGCCGAACCGAAGCTGGACGGTCAGCGCAACCCGTTGTTCGACGCCACCCGATTCCTCAACAACGGCGAAACCCTCGACCCCAGAGCGGTTCTCATTGACACGGCACTTCGACCCCGCCACTTCCAAACCAGCAACTTCGCACCCGGCTTCGGCGGCTCGAAGACGGCATTCATGCATTACCAGCCCCGCGGTGCCGGCCCGCTGGAAGCGGTCCCGCACGGCTCGGTGCACAACTCGGTCGGGGTGAACATGAGCCAGCTCAACACCGCCCCCGCAGATCCGATCTTCTGGCTCCACCACGCGAACATCGACCGCCTCTGGCAGGTGTGGCTTGGATCGGGGCAGGGCCGGGCCAACACCACCGACCCAGACTGGCTGGGCGGCCAGCAGTTCCACTTCCACGACGCGACAGGCCACGACGTCGTGATGACCGCGTCCCAAGTGCTCGACCCCGCGACACAGCTGAACTACAAATATGACGACATCTCCGCGCCGCTGGGGGAGGAAGCCATGGAACCCGAACCCGACCATCCCGCCCAACTCGTCGGCGCCACCGACAAATCGGTGAAGTTGAGCGGGGACACCGTCGACGTCGGCTTCGGAATCGGCGCGCCGTCAGGCCCTTTGGAGGCCGAAGCCGAGCCGACCCGGGTCTATCTGCGCCTCGGCGACCTCACCAGCAAAGACACTCCGCACGTGCCCTACGCGGTGTATCTCAACGTCCCCGACGACGACCCCGAGACACCCGACGACCACTACGTCGGCACGGCCTCCACGTTCGGCATCGAAGCGCTTCCCGACCCGCGACACGACCATCCGGAGGGCATGCAACTGGTCTTTGACATCACCGACCTCTACCGCGCCCTGAAAGCGAAGGGGCAGTGGAGCGATCACGTCAGCGTCCGGTTCGTACCGCTATATGTCCGCCCGCCGGCAGTGGAGGTGGAGGCTGATCAACGGGCGCCGGGCGGCCAGCAGCGGCCGGGAAGTGTGGACGTCGGCCAGGTCAGCGTGCACTTTCAATAGCAGCCCGGCCGCCATGACGACCACAGAAAGCCCGTTGCGCGCCGCTGGCCGCGACTTGATCGTGGCCTCGCGCAATGCCCGCTGGCGATATCCCGAGTGGCCGCTGGCCGTGGTCGCCGTCGCGGTGTGGATGGCGCTGTTCGCGCTCTGTGCAGGCGATCTCGCCCAGCACGCCTCACACTTGCCCGGCCACGGCCATGGCGTGCTGCTCCCATCCGGGCCGGAAACACCCATCGCACCACCATCGGTGCCGCATTGGACCCTGATGGTGGTCGCGATGATGCTGCCCACGATCCTGCCCGCAGCACGGTCGATCGCACTGGGCTCGCGCTGGCACCGGCGCCAGCGCGCTCAGGCCCTGTTCGTTGCGGGATACCTCGCACCATGGATCTTGCTGGGGGCCTTGACCATTGGTGTGGCGTCGCAGGTCGGCCACTGGCCGCGGTGGCTGCTGCCGATCGCACTGGTCCTGGCGGCAGTGTGGGAGCTGACGGGCTGGAAGGTGCGGTCGCTGCGCGCATGCCACCGCGTGCGGCCCGTGCCGCCGCAAGGCTGGCGTGCCGACGTCGCCTGCCTGGCGCGCGGACTGACCCACGCGCGATGGTGTATCGGCGCCTGCTGGGCGCTGATGTGCGCGATGCTCGTCGCCGGTCACCTGATCACCTTGTGGCTGATGTTGCCGATGACCGCGGCCATCGTCGCGGAGAAGTTCATGTCGCGGCCCGACCGCATCGTGCGCCCAGTGGCCGCCGCGCTCACGGCGACGGCGATCCTGACCACTTTCACTTAGCCACAACCCGAAACAGACACCGACACAGGGGATAACCACGATGCCGACATGGGCCGTCAAATCAACCGCGCGCGATGGCGCGATCAACCCAGAGGCACAAGGGCTCATCGAGCTGGAGATGGTGCCGCGACAGTGTCAGCTCGGGGGATACCAGAAGCGCAAGATTCCCAGCGTCTCGGTGCAAAGCGACATCATCGCCTACGCCTCACCCGACTCGACGTACGCGGTGACCAAGCAGCTCTTCGACAATGCGAAGAAATCCATCCTGATCGGCATCTACGACTTCACCGCCGCATACATCAAGCAGCTGGTGCTCGACGCGCTGGCCCGCGGAGTGAAGGTGGCGCTGATGCTCGACATCGACGGGGCGGACGAGAAAAAACTCTTCGCAGATCTGGCCGACATCGGGGTCGACGCCGTCTCGGCGCCATCCTGCGCGAACCCCAACATCCACCTGTTCGCATCCTCACACGAGAAGGTCATCGTCATCGACGACGAATGGACCCTGGTGCAAAGCGGCAACTACAGCGCGAACTCCGTCCCGCTCAACGAACAAGACGGCGTGGCCGGCCCCCACTTTCGCACCGGTAACCGCGACACCGGCCTGGCGGTGCGCTCCAAGCCACTGGCCAAGCTGTTCACCGACATCCTGCGCGCGGACATGGCTGCTGCCACCGACGCCGCGGGAGGCCTCGCGCCCGAAGCCGCGCCGCCCCCAGAGGCAATCCTGCTCGAGGCAGCCCCCACCAAGCGGCCGGCAAAGCTGTTCGCTAGCAGGCGCTTCAATCTCAGCGGCCCGCTGCGCCTGCAACCGGTGACCAGCCCCGACAACTACATGACGGTAATGCCCCCGCTGCTCGAGGCCGCCACCACCTCGATCGACATCGAGCAGCAATACATCAAGGCCAAGCAACCAGAGGTGCGTGAACTGCTGGGCGCCATCGCCACCGCGCGCGAGGCCAACCCACGCCTGAAAGTACGCATCGTGCTCGGCAGGGTGTTCAGTAGGGGCGATTTGGACGCCGAGCACAAGAACCTGGAAATGCTCGCCGATGACTTCGGGCTCAAGCTGGGCACACACATCCGCTACATCAACACGGACCGATACGTCCACTGCCACAACAAGATGGTCATCGTCGATCGCGCCGCGGTGCTGATCAGCTCCCAGAACTGGTCGGACTTCGCGGTCACCAAGAACAGGGAAGCCGGACTGTGGGTGCCCGACGCCGACATCGCCGAATACTTCACGCCCATCTTCGAAACCGACTGGAGCACCGCGTTCAAGAGCCCCGATCAGACCTTCACCGGAACCAACGTGACACCGGAGGCCATTGCACCCGAGGCGCTGCGCGCCGGCGGATTCGTCAAAGTCGAACCCGGCGATTACCGAGAAGTCTGACCGCGAGATAAGGAGCACCCCAATGACAACGGCACTGACGGACACCGAAGAGCGCAAAGATGCGCGGGCCTACACCAAGCGGCTGTATGGCAGCGCCTTGGCCGAAAAGGCCTCCGACGCTTTCTGTTTGGCCGTCTACCGGCGACCATCCGGACAGCCCAGTCCCGGCATGCGTGGACTGGCGCTGGAGGCGATGCCAGCCGTGGCGCCCAGCAAGCAGCCGCTTGCCACTGTCGTCGAATTCGATCCGCCCGCCACACTGAAGGTGCTCGACGACACACCCGACGCGGCGCGGTCTGCATCCCGCGGCCGCGGCGCGCGGGGCAAAGAGCCGCAGCACATCGACCGCGCGAGCGCGGTCAACCGGGTACGCACCGCCAGCTACCAGGCGATGTCGTCGGTCTACACCGAGATCGAGCGGCTGTCGACCACGACGGTCGGGCTCTCACCAGACTTCCTGGGCTGGCCGCAGATCCAATCGCTGATCACCCAAGTCTGCTGGCTCAACCGCACCATGCGCACCTGGGCGGGGCCCGACGCCCTTGCCGACGTGACAGCCGACCCCGCGGTGACGTCGATCGACATGCCGCGCCAATTGCAGCCCGAAGCGGCCGCCGTCAACCAGGTCGCCATCGGGCTACCCGACTACCTCACCAGAACCGGCCTCACCGGCGCCGGCATCACGGTGGCGGTCATCGACTCCGAAATCGCCGCCAAACATCCCGCGTTGCAGGGGCGCGTCGTGCAGCGGCGCAACTACACCACCGAGCCGTGGGGAACGCCGGACTTTCACGGAACGGCCGTCGGCGGCCTCATCGCCGCCGACGACCCCACCAACGGCGGCATCGCCCCCGGCGCGACCATCTACAACTACAAGGTGCTGGCCACCGTCCGCGCGCTGCACGCAGACGACCACGCCGGCGCTCTGGCCATCCAGCAGGCCCTGGAAGACGGTGCGGCCGTGGCGAACTGCTCGTGGGGAGCCGGACCGGTCTCCAAAACCAAGAGCCGAGAAGCCCTCGCCGTCGACAACGCGTGGGCGCTGGGCATGGTAGTGATCAAGAGCGCGGGCAACGACGGACCTCGCGCCTCGACGATGACCACACCCGCCGAAGCCGAAGGGATCATCGTGGTCGGCGGCACCACCCTCGACGGCACCCGGGTCGGCGACTACAGCAGTCGCGGACCGGCGCTGCGGCGCACCCGTCCGCACCTTGTGGCACCCGGTGGCGAACTCAACGGGCCCCGACTGGACTGCTGCCTCGTCGGCGGCGGCTTCGGTGATGCCGGCTACGGCACGAGTTACGCCGCTCCGCAAGTGACCGGCGCGGTCGCGCTACTGCTGCAGCAGAACCCCCACCTCACACCGGATCAGGTGCGCGATCAACTGCTGGGCTCGACGAAGAAGCTCAAGGGATTCACCACCAACGAGCAGGGCCGCGGCCTGCTGCAGCTGAAGTAACCAGCCGTGATCAGTCGGGTTGCAGCGTGACCGGCGAGTCAATCGCCTGGATATGGTCATCGCCTGCCAGAGTCTTGATCTGGTCGGGGGTGGCCAGAACCCGTGCCGTCGAGTTGATCCAGGCCCCCGAAAGCACCTTGCCGCCCGCTGTGGAGACCTTGCCCGTCAAGTCCGTCAAGGTGCGGTCGAATTTGGTCTTGGTGGCGTCGATACGCTCGGCGCGCGATCCCTGTGTGGGAATCTGTGGCGGCTCGAGTTGCACCACCACCTCCATCGCCTCGTCGGGTGCGACCGATTCGAGACGCTCCTGCAGCGCAGGGCTGATTTTGCTACCCGACTTACCAGCCATGACCACTCCTTCGGCCCGTCGCCTCACTGAGCCGACAGCCACTCCAACGACTACCAGGATAAGCGCGCGCGGCGGTGCGCGTCGGGCATGCAGCAAACACCTCCGCACGCCCGCGCGAGCACAGCCGTCCGTGACCTGCAAAATGTCGGGAAATCCCCTATTTAACGCAGCAGTCAACATCAATAGCATCGAAGTCGCCGGTTCACCGACAAAGGAGAGGCCATGACGGTCACCACCGCGAAATCCGAGATCACCGCCGCCGAGCACACCAAGGTGATGCAGGCGTTCATGCAATACCCGCTGCATGTCGTGCACTACCTCGCCACCCCGAAGGGGCAAGCGCCGACGGAACGGGAAGTGCTCGAAGCCGCGCTGCAGGTTCGCGCGTTCGACGACGAGGTCCGCGATGTCGTGCAGCGGGCGTTGGACATGCTGCCCGCCATCACCGCGCAGAAGGACAACGTCTCCGGCGAGGTCCGCGAAGCGCTGGATCAACTCGAGGAGGACATCCAGAACAAATCGCTCGACGATGTCATCAAGGTGGTCCAAGCCACCCGTGCACGGGTGCCACAGCTCGCCGACAACCTTGCGTTCGTGGAGGAGATGTACCAAGACGGCGCCGACACGATCTATTCGCCGTTGTATCCGCCGGCGGAGTTTCTGTACCCGCGTCACTTCGCGTTCGACGCGACCAGCTTTCTCCTCGGCGTCGGCTTGGCCGACGGCCTTGGCGGCGCCATCGCTGGTGGCGGGGGAGCGCTGGTGGCCTCAACCACCGGAACGATCACCGCGATCATCCTGGAAGCCTGAGCCAGACGGCGGTCGCGTGCCGCCCGCGCACTGCTTGCCGCAGCAGGAAACTCACGTAGTCGACTACTCGCGATCATCGCTGCGCCGCGCACGATACTGACTTCGGCAAGCCCGGCATCCGTAGTGAGCACTTGGCCGAGGAGACACCATGGACTGCGCAGCGCATGCGGCAGACAACCTCAAGCAGATGTTCGTCGACATCGTCCAGAAGAAACGCATCGACGCCGGCGAACGCCCCGCGCTGCGCACCGTGTTCCACAAGGTTCACGGCGCCGCGCGCGGCGTGCTACGGATGCGCCCCGGCATTCCCGAGGATCTGCGTGTGGGTCTGTTCGCCGCCACCGAGGTGCCGGCGTGGGTGCGGTTCTCCTCCGACACGCCGCCGCGTGCACCGGACTTCAAGTCCACGTTGGGAATTGGGGTGAAGCTGTTCGGCGTCTCCGGGCCCATGTCCATCGGCAAGACGAGCGACACCACGATGGATCTGCTGATGCAGAACCACGACGTCTTTTTCGTGGCGACGGCCACCGATATGTGCGAATTCACCCGCGCGGGCGTCGTCGACGGCGACTACGGGCCCTACCTGCAAGCCCACCCGGCGACCGCGGCGATTCTCCGCGACATGGCCAAGCCGGTGGCCAGCGTGCTCGGCACCCCGTATTGGAGCGGGGTCCCGTTTCATCTGGGATCCGACTACGTCGTCAAGTACAAGCTGACTCCGCCCATCGAAGACGCGCCGCTGACTCAAACACCCAGCGACCGGGACTATCTCGGAGCTGATCTCGCTGCGCGCCTGAAGTCTGGCGACGCCCGCTTCGCGCTGACCGTTCAGATTCAAACCGATCCCGCCACCATGCCCATCGACGATGCGACGGTGCCGTGGAACGAGGCGCAAAGCCAACCGATAGAAGTCGCTGACTTGCTGCTGCCCCGACAGAACATCACCGCTGCCGGTCAGGCTCAGTTCGCCGAAAACCTGGCGTTCAACATCTGGCGGGTACCCGCCGAACACCTGCCGCTTGGCTCGATCGCGCAAGCGCGACGACTGGCCTACGCAGCCTCAGCCGATCAACGGCGCACCGTCAACGGTGTCTCGCTGGACGAACCGTCCTCACCGGACCCGGTTGGGGGCCGCCAACCCGCGGGGGAACCGGCATGATCGTGCGGGCCCGGATCCATCCCGGGATCGGAATCGCCCGGATCGGCGACAGCACAACAGACTTCACCATCGGTCCCGAGGTGATCGGCGCGCCCGCCACCGAAAGTCTGCGGGATGCGAGCGGAGCGCTCAAGCGTCAGGCCGCCCGCTTTCGCGTTTACGGCATCGACGAAACCGGCGCGGTGGTATCGGAGTTGACCTCCGAGACCGCCGAGATCACCTGGACGGTGCATGTCGCCAACCGCAAAGCGGCGTGGTACCGCTTCATCGCGGCACTAGACATCCCCGACGCCGCCACCGCACAGTGCCCGCGGCGCAACCCGAACATCCGCGGATCGGCCCGCCAAAGTCTTGTCATCGACCCAGGACCCAAATCCATCGCCGGCCAATCGCAATCGGGCAAACCGGAATTCAAGCTCGACGGCGGGAAATTCAAGGACGTCGAGGTAGCCCTGGGTGAGCTGCGCACCGATGAGGACGGACGCCTGCTGGTCTTTGGTGCCCACGGCGTCTCGCACTCGGCCAGCGACGCACCACTGTATAACCCGGACGACCCGGACAGCTTCAACAACGCCGACGACTGGTATGACGACACCGCCGACGGCCCCGTCACGGCCGATGTCGTCATCGACGGGCGCAGGATCCCTGTCGATGACGCGTGGGTGGTCGTCACTCCGCCCAACTATGCGCCCGAGGTCATCAGCTGGCGCACGATGACCGACCTACTCATCGACCTCTACGTCGAAAACGGTTGGCTACCGAAGCCTGACGCAGTGCACTTTCACGCCGACGTGCTACCGGTCCTGTCCCGGTTGTCCAACCTGCAGTGGGTCAATGCCGGCTTCGCGTCGATGTTCGGCCGGGGCCGGCCCATGGACTTCGCCGATCCGGCCTTCATCGACCGACTGGCCACTCCGCCGACGGGCGGCAGCGATCCCTACCGCGAGCTTCGCCTGCAGTTGCTCAACGCGTTTCGCCCGCGAGCATCCACTGTCAACGAACCGCGGCTGTGGCCGTGGATCTACGGCGACGCGTTCGGATCCTTCGACGCCGCCTCGCCGCGCAACAGTCTGGCGTTGCCTCCGCTGCACGCATGGATCCTCGGCGAATGGGCGCACGGCAGATTTGAGCGCGACACCGCACCCAAGCCACTCACCGAGATCGAACAGGCGCCCATCGCCGATCAGCCCGACATTCTCGACCGCGCGGCGCTGACCTACTGCCTGGCCGACGCCTTTCACCCCGGATGCGAACTCACCTGGCCGATGCGCCGGATCAGCTTGTACAGCAGCCCTTTCCGCATCCGGTCACGCCCACCGACCGACCGGGAACGCGACCTCGGGCCACAGCTGACCCAGACCAATGCCCTCAGCCTGGACGGTCCGCTGTATGCCCAGCCCCCTGGCGGGCTGACCCGGTGGATGGCCCTGCCCTGGCAGGGCGACACCGCATTCTGCCGGTCGGGCTACGAACCGGAATTCGACCCGTACCTGCCGACGTTTTGGCCGGCGCGGGTACCCAACCAGGTGCTGACCGAGCAGAGCTATCAGATCGCCGTGGACCCGACGAAGCCGCGCGAGCAGCGCCTCGCGGCCTACAACAGCCGCGACGCATGGCTGCGCAAACTCATCAGCGACGGCGCCGGCGTCGCTGAGGTGATGGCTCGCATGATCGACGAATTCGGCAGCCTGGGTGTCATCGAAGCCCGCGAGGGCGTTGCCGATGACCCCGACTTGCCGGCGGTGATGTATGTGGAGAATCTGGCCCCCCACGTCACCGATGCGCTGCGTGCCGCTGGCCTCGCCGCCGAAATCCTCGCGCCCTCACCAGACCCCGTGGTGCGAGCCGGGTGGGGAAGCGAGGAGCAGTTCCACGAATTCCGCAGCGTGCGAATCCGCCACCGATGAACATCGATGTCGTCGTCGTCGGTGCGGGACCGGCGGGCTGCGCTGCCGCGGCCCGGCTCACCCACGACGGCGCATCAGTTCTGCTGGTCCACCGTGCTGCGGTTAACCTGCGCCGCAGCGAGTCACTGCCCGGCGCCGCCGCTCGCGTACTGGCAGCCGCCGGGCTCACACCTCTGGACGGGCTGACCGCAGGCCGGTGCGGCGGAACGCTATCGGCCTGGGGGAATAGTCATTTGGCGGCATCGGATGCGTTGGGCTCACCCGATGGCGCAGGATGGTTCATCGACCGCCAGGAATTCGACGAGGCCCTGCGGCAGCGCTGCACAGCCATCGGCGTCGCGCTGAGCACTGATCGAGTAATCGCACTGCGCCGCAACCAGACGCGATGGCTTGCCCGCTTCGCACATGGCGCAGATGTCGCGGCTCGCTGGGTAATCGATGCGACGGGCCGGGCGAGTGCGGTAGCGCGGCGGGTCGGGGCGAAGCGCCGCAACGATGCGCCGCTGGTGGCGGTACACGCTGTGAGAGAACTTGAAGCCCACCACTTGCTGCCGGCCCGAATTTTCGTCGAAAGCGAGCCCGATGGCTGGTGGTATGTCGGCGCCTCGGCACAGCGCCGCATCGGGGCGGCGTGTGTGCTGCGACCGGCCGACGCACAGTCGCTGCGTGGCCGCGAGGAGTTCGCTGCCCGGCTGGGCGGGCGACAACACCTACAGGGTTGGGCCGGTGAGCCCAAGGCGTGGTCGACACCGCAGGTGTCACCTGCGGGTGGGGCATGGCTGGACCGCGTGTGCGGAGAGGGGTGGATCGCGTGCGGCGACGCGGCCGTCGCGTTCGATCCGCTGTCATCGCAAGGACTGCTGGGCGCGCTCGCCGGCGGTGTCGTTGCGGCACAAGCGATCTGCGCGCACAACACCGGCAACGCGCTCGCGGACGTCACCGCACGACACCGCGAGGTGCGCGCCATCTACGAGGCACGCCGCTCGGCTGCATATGCCCGCGAACAGCGGTGGGCGAGCCGCCCGTTCTGGCTTAGCCAGCACGGCGCCGATGAGACGACGAGAAGTGCTTAGACGCTGCCGGTTTCACCGCCGCGGTCGGTGATGATCAGCGGACACACCCCGCACGCGTCGCGTCCCCGCTGATGAAACCAGCGGCATCGCGACCTGATCGAGCACTTCGGCAGCGACGAATCCTCCGAGTCGATTGCTTGTCCGCCGGCCTCGGCCACGGCGGCCTCGATGACGCCGCAACGACTGCCCGTCCACTGCGCGCAGCCCCCCTCGACGCACGTACTGGCGAACCGGAAGCGTTTCTCGGGGCTTCGGCCCTTGGCGGCGACGTCGACGAAGTCCTCGTCGATCCGCATCTGTGGTGTCAGGTAGGCGATTTGGCCGTTGGACGTGACGAGGCCCAGCAAAATCGCTCCGGGTTTGGCCGGCGCGCTCGGACACAGGTGCACCCTGTTCGTGCCGCCGCAGCAGCTGTCAGACACGGAACTCGTCCAACTCCTCGGGCTCGAGCGGCTTGAGGATCAACCCCAGCCAGCCCGGCGGCCGCAACACCATTGCCGGCACGCGAGCGCCGAGGTCCAGTGCCGCGATATGAGGCAGCACCGCTTTCTGGATGTCCGCAGCGATCGCGGTGCGCTCCTCGTCGCGCAGGTCCAGTCCGTCAATGTTGACCTCGAAGCGACCCAATCGGTCTTCGGTGGGCACAGCTTCGCGCGTACGGTCGGCGAGATCTGCCTGTATCGCCGGCAGGCCGACCCTGGCGACGTAGCCGGCGAGCCGCCAGTTGCTCAGCAGGACCGCCTCGTCGTCATCGCCGCCCCCGACGTCGCGGCCAGCCAGGTGCGTCACCACCGCCTGCTGAATGGCGGCATTGATGGTGGCGTGAGCGTCGCGCGACTGCAGACCGTCGATGACGACTTTGAATACCTCAGCCATGGAATTCCCCCGTCTCTTTAGATCGACCTGAGCCGCCTCCATCGTACGAATATCGAGCGAGTTTTATGGGGCGAATTCGCACACTAAAGCCGACAAATTCGTGGGATCAAATGCGGTCGCAGGGAGCACGGGGGTCGTGGAATTCATCGGCCCGCCAGCGGCCCGTGACCAGCGCATATCACCTGGCTCGACGATCGGTCAGGCGGCGCATGTGTATCTCATTCGTGTGATATGAATTCGTCCGCCACGGCAGTCGGATTATCGCCTGAATTGTCGCAAATTCCCCATTCTTTGCTGTCGGTGCCGTGCGCGGATTACGAAAGTAAGGTCGGTGGTAGCAGGAGCTGCACCGGATTTGATAGCGCGGTCGTCGCCGAAGGTCTCGTCGACCTCGGCTCCGCCGGCCAGACGCCCCTTGCCGGTCACCGACGCCCGCCTGCGGTGTTCTTCGTCGCGGCCTTCGCGATAGAACGACTGCTCGAACCGCTTGCCGCGCTGCTGATCCCGAAGCAGAACGTCGCCGATGACCTCTCGGCGTCAATGGGAGCCGCCGCGGACGCGACGACGAACTTCTACCACGCAAGAGCAGCGCACGCACACGCCGCGTACCCACTGGCCGATGCTGCGGATGCCCGCGAAGAAGGCCGCTTCGCAAGGGATGCGGGCAAGCACCGCTCACGTGCCTGTGACACAGAAGAAAGCCCAAGCCAGCCTCGAAGAAGCAGCGGCCGTCAAAGCCGCCTATCAAGACCGCGAATACACACGCACCGTTGCGTTTTGGGCATCTCAACCATCGTCGCAATGCTCAGCTCGGCGTCGCTACATTCATACTTCCTGCAGCCCGTTGGCATATCATCGGCCACCCGCGGGCTTGAGATCCTCGCCACCGGCCTGATCATCGGGGCGGAGAACCAAACCCCCGCACGATGTCACAATGAAACTCGAGTACACGGAACGGACTTGCCTTTAGACGCAACGGCCTAGGACTGCTTGGCTACCGCCGGGCGCTGACCGGCCTAATCGTGTGCGAGCGTCACAGCGGCCACCACTGCGATGACGACGACCAGTCCCCACAGCCCACCGTCTTGAGAGACGAAGGTGTCCTCGACGATGCCGATCTGCTTGGCCAAAGAGCGCGCCTCATCGAACTCGCCGCGAGATGCCGCGGAGATCAGACGGCTCACCTCGACGCTCCTACCGCTCAAAATGCCGCTGAGAATCTCGAGGTCTTTCGTCGCTAGTGCGTTGTGTTTTTCTGTGTAGTCCGAAGGGATCTCGACATGTACCGAAGACCCCTGCGCGACATCGAATTCGCTGACGTGGCTGGCCGGTCCGGAGACGCTGATCGTCAGGAGGCCACCGGCAGTATTGGTAGATGACATTTCTGATTCCTTCCTGCCGACGCGGAAATCGGCCGGCCGCGATGAAGCAATGGAGTTGACAACCATGAGTCTGTGGCCGCGCCATCGTGGCGGCACGCGTACACGACTACTCGAATCGCTAGTGCTTTGAGTCGGCGATGCCCCCAGCGCAGTGGCCCAACAGATTTCGGCCACCACCCAGTCAACCGGCCAGCTGATCACACCCCAGGGGATTACCGTCCACGGGATCTGTTAGCAGCGGCGGGCGCAGCAAATGAACGCGGCAACGGCCGTCGACGTATCACAGAAGTGCAGTACCACCCACCATGGCAGGCGTCGGACAGCAAAGATATCGTGGGCACCCCGCTGGCTTGCAGTGCTGCTGCGACGCGGCGCGCAGTCATGGCAAACGCGCGAAGCTTAACCGTTGTGCACCTGACGCTCTGATCTTGATTGCCCGACACGTCAACGGTTCTCGCGTGTCACGCTCTGCATGGCCCACTAAAGCGCGGCTGCGCTGTGATCACGGATCTGCGCGCGGCGGGTTTGCCGCAACGAGGGAACAGATTAGTTCGGCAAAACCATTCCCCGGGCAACAACTGCGCGTACGCTGCCATCATCCTTGCCACTCTCTGAGTGTTTCCAGGAGTCGGGTGAGGGCTCTTCGCAGCGGGTGGGGAACTCCGCTGCCGCGACGAATGGGGGTTGTGGTGAGTGTCGAGGTGAACAGAACGAGCGGTACGCGGCCGGAGAGTGTGCCTGATGACCGAGCGCTCGACGGCACTGGTCGGCGCCGCGGATCCGATGAGCCCGGCGTCGAGGTGGATCGTCCTGCAACTGTGCCCCACGACGGGCGGACCGTCGAAACCGTTGCCGCCGAAGGGAAACCGGAAAAGGGCCCGGAGCCGTCAGAGACCATCACCGAAGTCGCACCAGAGACCGAACCCGCCAAGCACCCGGAAGTCCAGCCGGAATATCCAGACCACCCCGGCCGTAAGCACCCAGAGGTCGCCCCGCCGCATCCAGGCAAGCCGATACACACCGAGGTCGCGCCTGAGGATCCCGATGAAGACGACCCGGACAGGGTGATCCCCGAAGTCGCCCCTGACGAGCCCGGCCGCCATCATCCCGAGGTCGCCCCGCAGCATCCCGGGCGGCCGACATATCCGGAAGTCAATCCGGACAAGCCGGACAAACCCGAGAAGATCGTCGAAGTCTCCCCGGATCGGCCCGGGCACCATCCGCACCGCCCACCGATTCAAGAGGTGGCGCCCGAACGTCCCGACCGCGAAACCGGACCGGAGACCGTCGTCGAAGTCGCGCCGGAGTCACCCGAACGCGAATAGTCGCATGGCGATAACGGCGCGCCGGTCAGTGGCGACCGAGGACGAGCGCGCGGAATTCCTCGAGATGCTTCGCACTGACGGCATCTTGCACCGCACACCCTCGCAGCCGGTGTTGTCGCGCGACGGCTCGTCCGCGCGGTGGATGCTCGACTCGCTGGCCGTCACCCTCACACCTCGAGGCGCGCACCTGGCCAGCAGCTGTCTGCTCGATGTGCTGCAGTCGTTTGAGAGTCGGCAATTGGTGACCTACGGTCTGACCGGCGTGCCTCTGCTGCAGGGCTGCATCCTGGGCGGTGGCGGTCTTTACCGCGGCGCGTTGGTTCGTAAAGAAGCCAAGAAGCACGGGTCTTGCAAGCTGATGGAAGGCAAACTTGATCCCAGCGAACCGGTAGTCATCATCGACGACTCCATCAGCTCAGGTTTCTCCGCGTGGACGTGCGCAGATCGACTGGAGGAAGCGGGTTTTCAAGTCGAGGGAGCGGTGTGCTTGGTCCGCTTCCGCTACGACCTGGGCGTGGCGAAGCTGCAGGCGCGCGGACTACGGGTGGCGGCCGTCTTCGACATCTTCTCCGACTTCATGCGGCACATGGACGGCGAAGAACCGCCGCCCGCCAACCCGACGAAGACCGCCGTGGCGCTCGCCGCCGCGGTTCGCCGCGCCCCCGAGGGCCTGCATCCCGCCGTGCTGGCACGCGAGGCGGTTGCCGAATACCTCAACACCGGCCGCGCGCTGCGGGCACCGGACACCCTGGCCGCGGACTACGACTCCGCCGGTGGCTGCTGGATCAGTCTGCGTCGGCGCACCGACATACACGATCGTTGCGCACGCGACGGGTTCTGGCACTTCCCGGGCGAAGCCAGGGGGACACCGTGCACCGACGTGGTCACCGCCGCTGTGCAGACGGCACAACAACTTTCGGCCAGCCACAGCGATCCGCACGCAGTCCTGAACGACTGCGCGATCGCGGTCACCTTCTTCGGTGCGCTAGAAGAATGCACCGTCGGGGAACTCGATAACGACCGTTACGGCATCGTGGTGCGCAGCACCGAACGCGACAGCCAGCTGGGCGGTGCCCTGCCGCGCATGCCCGGCATCGCCAATGAGTGGCAACAGTTTTGGCACGCCGCGCGGCGCAACGCCCAGTTGTTCGAACTCGAGCCCTACCACCTGTATCGCCACGACGTCGTCAAGGTCGTCGAACCCGGGGTGAGATGGCAGCCGACCGGCGCGCCCGATTCGCCACGAGCTGCCTGGCCGCACGACGCCGCGACGGAGCTGGCGCGGCAGGCACGCGCGCACGCGATGAGGGCGACTGGAGCAGGGCAGCCCGTCACATTGCCCGATGACATCTGCGGACTGTTCGTCACCGTCTACGCCAACGGTGCGATCGCGGGCTGCGCAGGGGGATTCAACGGTGACCTCGCAGCGTCGTTGCCGGAGTTCACCGATGCGGCGCTGGCCGATGAACGTTTCGCCGGCCCGGCGGCCGACGCGCAGATCGCGGTAAGCGTCTCACTGCTCGCCAACCAGCACGAGATCGGGGCGGCTGCACCCGAGTGGGTGACCGGACCGTTGCGTTTTGGCGATCAGGCGCTGGCCGTGCGCCAGGGACACCGCCGTGGGTTCCTGCTGCCGTCTGTGGCGATGACCCACAACCTCACCCCGCAGGGCTATGTCAACGAGGTGATCGACAAGGCGGGCATCACCCGGCCCCCGTATTACTGGACGCGTTACGACTGTGCGAGCTGGCTGGCCGATGCCGCCGGAGTGCACCGGATGCAAGCCGGCCTACCTGTCGGTGCTGAAGATGTCGACGCAGCGCGCCTGCGTGAACTTCTTACCAGCTACACCGTAAGGGTGCACGACCCGTCCGGTGACCCCGTCAACCGATACGAGGTGTTCGCCGATCGGCTGCGGACCGGCATGCATCCGGCGCGGTTCGCCTACGGCGCGTGGATCAAGGCGCGTGCCGGTCTGACCGAGCAATGCATCGACGACCTGAACCGGCTGCAGAAGCATGTGGTCGACGGTGGCTGGGTGCAAGTCGATGACCAGCCTGCGACGATCTCTGAGGTGGCGTTCGTCGTCCTGGCACAGCTGGAATCCGGTGTGCCGGTTGATGAGACGATGCTGGAGAACCTGTGGTCGCGCATCGACTGCCACGGCCGATTCGCCACTCACCGCGACACCGACATTGCGGCATATCAGGACTACGCGCCCGGCCAAGCCTTGCTTGCGTTAGCGGTCGCGGCGCAGCGTGGCGTGTGCGCACCGCGCTGCCCTGACATCGACCGCGCCCTGCGCTACTACCGGATGCGCTTCCGGCAGAACCATTCCTGGGGAGCGGTTGCTTGGCTGATGCAAGCCTTCGTGGTGTGGGCCAGTGTGCTCGATGACGTGGTGCTGTGGAAGTTCGCCTACGAAATCGCCGACTGGGCGTTGACATTCCAGTCCGACAAAACCGGTGCCTTCCTCAACGACCACCAACCCGACACACCGGGCGCCACAACCGCTTTGTATCTAGAAGGAATCGCCGCGGTCCGCGCGGCCGCCGACAGCGACGGCGACGGCGAGCGCGAGGCGCGCTACCGGCGCGCTGCACGAGCGGGGGTGCGGTTTCTGGATCGGCTGGTTTATCAAGACCGTGACGCCGCAGTGCTGCCGAATGCGGATTGGGCGCTGGGAGGCGTGCGAAGCTCACTGACCTCCAGCGAGGTGCGCACCGACTACGTTCACCACGCACTTTCGGCGCTGATGGCCCTCGACGGGGTGCTCGCCTCGTGAAACCCATTGCGCTGATCAGTGCGCCGACGCTGGCGTCGCGATTTCCGTCCTTCCAGCTCGCCCTACTCAAACCCACACTCGAGCAAGCCGGGTTCGCCGTCGAATCCATGTCGCTGTTCCTTCGGTTCGCCGAACACATCGGCTGGGAACTCAACGAAGCGTTGGCTGATGTCTACCCGTGCATGGTCGGCGAATGGATATGGGCCAAAGCAGCTTTCGGCGATTCGTCCGACACCGGCGAATACCTCGAAGAGTTCGGCGCCGACCTCGAACACATCGCCAGGCAGGCCGGCGGCACCGTCGCAGACATCGTCGCTGTGCGCGATCACAAGACCGTGAGCTTCATCGACTGGGCGCTGCGTGAGGTCGACTGGAGTGCCTACAGCCTGGTCGGTTTCAGTGTGTGCTTTCAGCAGATGGTGGCCTCCCTCGCGCTGGCCAAGGCCATCAAGGCCCAACATCCCGATCTGCCGATCATCTTCGGCGGCGCCACCTTCGAAGACGACATCGCCATGGAGATCATGGCGCGCAACCCCGAAATCGACTACTTGCATTGCGGCGACGCCGACGCGTCGCTGCCCGAAGTAGTGTCGCGTATCCGGTCCGGAGAACCCATGAAGGGTCTGCGGGGAATGCTGTGGCGTGACGGTGACGAAGTCGTATTCGAAGGCCGTGCAGCCAATTTCAGCGATCTGGACTCTGCGCCGACCCCCGACTTCGACGAGTACTTCCACACGCGGGCCGCCACCGGATACGACCGCCATCCTGGACATCGGCGGGCGATGCTGCCGATCGAGACCGCACGCGGCTGCTGGTACGGGATGAAGAACCACTGTACCTTCTGCGGGCTCAACCGGGCAGGGATCGAATTCCGTTCAATGAAGCCCGAGCGGGTCCTGGTGATGCTCAAAGAGCTGTCCAGTCGCTACGGGGTGCGCGACTTCAACGCCATCGACAATATCCTTGCCCCGGCCTACATCTCGCGCCTGTTCGGACGGCTCGCCAATGCCCACACCGACCTGCGACTGCACTACGAGATCCGCCCCAAGCTTTCCCGCGCACAGCTCGGCGAGCTGCGACGCGGGGGACTGGTCTCCGTGCAGCCCGGCATCGAGAGCTTCGCCACCAACGTGCTCACGGCAATGCGCAAGAACATCACCGGCATGGGCAACCTGGAGCTGTTGAAATGGACCACTTATCACGGCATCAACAACCTCTACAACATCCTCTACGGGTTCCGCGGAGAAACCGAACAGGACTACCGCAGCCAGGCCGCAGTGCTGCGTAAGATCCCGCACCTACAGCCGCCGTATGCGATTGCGCGGGCCCGCCCCGACCGCGGCTCACCGATGTTCGAGCAACCGCAAGAACACGATGTGAGTGGGCTGCGCCCTTCGCGGTGCTACCGCTACATCTATCCGCCGTCCTACGACCTGAATCGGGTGTCGTACTTCTTCGAACACGACACTGTCGGCGGCCTGCCGAAGGAGACCTACGGCGAATGCATACGTCTAGTGGGGCAGTGGAAACGCCTGTGGGCCGATGAGAAGAATCGGCCGTATCTGCGGATGGTGAAAACGTGGGAGTCGGTCAGCATCCACGACGGCCGCGGCGATGAGTACCGCGGCTACCGATTCGATGACGACGATGCTGCGCTCTATGAGATGTGCACCGACGCACGCAGTTTCGACGAATTGGCGGCCGGCCTGGATCGCCCAGTCGATTGGCTACAGCAGGCGCTGGGGCGGTTCCTCGACCTGGACTTGGTTATCAGTCTGGATGGCAAGTACCTGGCGCTTGCGCTGCCCGCCAACCCCTATCACTGATCCATTCGGCTCAGGCTAAAGGGTCGGCGTTGATTCCCGGGAGCTGCTCATATACGGCCAGCTGGTCTGCGGTAAAGCAGCAGAAGATGACCTCGCCGATGCCGGACAAGTTGTCCACCGTCGCTTTCACCGTCGACACCGCCACCTGCGCGGCCTGCTCGAATGGGTAGCCGAAGATGCCCACGCTGATGCAAGGGAAGGCGATGGAGCGGACGTCATGTGCTGCGGCAAGTTCAAGAGACTTCCTGTAGCACGACGCGAGCAGTTCCGGTTCGCCGGCATCGCCTCCCGCCCATCGGGGGCCAACAGTGTGGATCACGTGGGCGGCGGCAAGGTCATAGCCACCGGTGATCTTCGCTTCACCCGTGCGGCAGCCGTGCAGGCGTCGGCACTCTTCGAGCAGGCCGGGTCCAGCAGCGCGATGAATGGCGCCGTCGACACCACCGCCTCCAAGCAGCGATTCGTTCGCCGCGTTAACGATGGCATCCACTCGCAGTGTGGTGATATCGGCTTGTATCGCCGTAAGAATCGCTGACATGCCCCTATGTTCGTCCATCAGGGGCGCAAAGAAGGCATCCGTCGCGTGGTCGACGTCGGAGCTGCTGGCGTGGTTGCTCATTAGCTCAGGTCACGTCGCGAGTATCCGGCGACGCCCGCGGCGATCAGGGCCGCCGCGATGATTGTGAGCGCTGCGATGGCGTTCCAGTCCGGCGGCGCGGCGGGCACAGCGGCGACGTGGGCGAATGGTGAGAGATTCCGGCGCCGGAGTCGCCGGCCCGGCACTCGCGTATTGGCTGCACCGCACCGGTCACGAGCCGACGTTGATTGAACGGGCGCCGCACTTTCGAACCGGCGGCTACGTGATCGATTTCTGGGGGGTGGGTTACCGCGTTGCACAACGGATGGGGCTGGAGGCGGCCATCCGCGACGCCGGCTATCAGATGCGATCGCTGCGTTCCGTCGGCCCCGATGGCCAGACCCAGGCCAGCCTGAACGTTGAGGGGTTCCGGCGAGCGACCGACGGACAGCTCACCAGCGTGGCGCGTGGCGACCTAGCCGCCATCATCTACGCTGCCATTCAGCGCGACGTCGAAACGATCTTCGACGACAGCATCACGGCGATCAATCAATACCCCGACGGGGTCAGCGTGGGCTTCGCCAAGAACAAGACCCGCGACTTCGACCTCGTCATCGGCGCCGACGGACTGCACTCCAACGTGCGTCGGCTGACATTCGGGCCCGAGGCCAACACCGAGCACTACATGGGCTGTCTGGTCGCGGCCGCGGTCGTGGAGGGCTATCGTCCGCGCGACGAACTGGTGTACGTGACCTACAGTCGACCGGGTCGATCAGTTGCACGGTTTTCGCTGCGCGGCGACCGCACCCTGTTTCTGTTCGTGTTCCGCTCCGACCAAGGCTACGACCCAGGCGAGCTTGACGCGCGAAAGGCGCTGCTATGGAACGAATTCGGCGACGCTGGCTGGGAATGTAAGCAGATCCTCGCCGCACTCGACGACGCTGACGACCTCTACTTCGACGTCGTCAGCCAAATCCGCATGGATCACTGGTCAAAGGGCAGGGTGGAGTTGATCGGCGACGCAGCCGCCTGCGTATCCCTGCTGGCAGGCGAGGGCACCGGTCTGGCCGTGACCGCAGCCTACGTGCTGGCCAGCGAACTCCAGAACGCCTGGGGCGATCACGAGCTTGCATTCCAGGCCTATGAGAGTCGAATGCGGCCGTTTATCGAAGGCAAACAGGCCGGTGCCGAGAAGTTCATACCCGTCTTCGCCACAAAGACCGAGCTCGGTATCCGGTTTCGGCATCTGGTGATGCGGGCCATGAAGTTCGCTCCTTTGGGCGATCTGCTGGTGTCCCGCAGCCTGCGCGACGACTTCGAATTGCCGAACTACCCTATGTGACTTAGCTGAACCCCTTGTGGCGCAAGGGCATCACCCCCGCTGCTAGCCTTCGATGTGAGCGACGGTTGGCAGTCGCCGCAGCAGAACTGTTATCTCAGGGCGCAGAGGCCCCTAACAGCGTCGACGGCATCGCGAGAAGTCCGCTCGGCGAAACCGCGCCATTGATCGCATCGCCTAGACCGGTGACCTGTACCGCAGCAGACACATATTCCGTTCGGCTAGGTCCTCACGGTGCAACGCCTCGATGCGCCATTTCCGACGTCACTCTATTTGGCGTTCGGGCAGGAGATGTCGACGTAGACGGTTTCGGACTCGGCGGGCTCCATGAGCCTCGGCGAGCTCGGAAGCGGGACGTTCGGCGTCCCAGACGAGGCGCAGCCCGGCCGGTCCGGCTCTCGTCGATGGGCTGCCCATCCGTGCGCTCTCTGTGCCGCGATAGACGACGCGGTGCCCACGACGGTTCCGGCGTACCGGCCGTCTGTGCTGACCGATGTATCGGCCTGCCTTGGAGTACACCTCGGAGCCTGTGACCTGCAATGGACGGCCATTCTTTGTGTAGAGCTGACTCATGACCCGAGTATGAGCATCGGGTACGCCAAAATGCGGAGCGTGGTGGAGCGAAGGTATCGCTGAGCGCGACTTGCCCAGCTCGTTCAGTCGTACCTTGTGAGCGCGCGAATCAGCTCCGCGGCTGCGCGCCCGACGTCGGCGACGGCTTGGATGTCGCCGGTACGGATGACCACGATGGCGGCGAGTGCGAAGTAGGCGAGCACCAGAATGACACAGCTGATGATGACCAGTCGCGCGAGCCGCTGGGCGGCGTCGAGCACTGGCCGGTGTGACTCGGCAGTGCCGTTAATCTGTTGCCGGCGCATTGCTCGCTCCTCGCATCCGCAATGGATGTGTCGATCACAAGGCTAAAGCTGCAGGTAGAGGCGAGAAAAGCGTAAGCGTGATAGCACTAGGGCAGTAGCCTGAGGTCGTGACAGGCGAGTTCTACCCGGATCATCTGCTGCCGGTGATTTCCGCGCGCCGCGTCGACTACGGGCGGTTCGCGGAGATTCGCGAAAGCGTGCTGCTGAACCACGGGTACAACACCGCGCGCGCCTACTGGGGCGATTTGGATGACGTGTACTGGTGGGCGCACGCACGTGAGAAGGACGTCCTGGACCTATCGGCCAAAGACGTTCGTCAGTACGTCGCCCTGTTGCGTCGACGCAAGTACAGCGGAAGCACGATCCGCCGTCGTGTCACCGCTCTGCGCAAGTTCTATGACGAGCTCGTGGCTCGCGGTATGAATGAATCGAATCCAGCTGCCGCAGTGGTGATTCGGCGTGCGCGGACGTAGCGGACGCCGATTAGGAGGCCAGCAGCGAGTTCACCTAATCGGGTGTTATCGGATCCCGCACGGAACGCACGACCGTCGAAAACCACGTTCGGTGAGCGAGTTGCACTGCATATCTGGTGATTTGTTGGTGGACGGCTTATGCGACGCGGGGAAGTAGGTGCCAGCTGGCCGATCTGCCGTGACTCTCATCGGATAGGTGAGGCCATCGCCGAGCACTTGCATTACTTCCAGGCAGCAGGAGCGGCTCGAAACCTGGCCGGGTACAGCACCGCTGGCGGCGAGGCTCAGGTGAGTTCTGGGAAACACTTCGTACACGCCACCCGTGTATAGCCGCGACTGAAGAGAAGCATAACCGCCGTCGGGTCTACCTGACGAAGCGGCTGTCGTGACCGTCTCCGGCCAGGTTCCAGGTGCCTATGCGAACGGGCCGGATCCGGATCACGTCGGTGCTCATTCCTGGAGTGGGACGCTCGGAAAGCTCGGCTATGCCGCGTATTTCAAGTTTACGAGCGTTCGAAGCGCCTGATCCACATGCTGCTGCGCTGTCCTCATCGACGATAAGGGTCACCCGCGGATCGTGACGGATGTTGCGGTATTTCTGCGAATCGCGGAGCCGGGGACCACTGATATCGATCCATCCGCCCACGGGGTCGACGACGAACGAGACGGGATGAATCTGCGAGGTATCGTCGGCGCCAAGGCTGACCATTCTGCCTTGCTGACAGACAGCCAACAGCTGCAACTCGGCCTCGGTGAACACGGTGCAATCCATCCCGCATGCGAGGTCAGTCCGCAGTGCTTTCGATGAGCAGCGACATTCCCTGGTGGGCCTGCATCTCGATGGAGAAGCTGTGCAGATCGTCTACGGCTGCAAGAGTTTTGCCGGTAAACATGTCCGACACTGACGCGCCCGGCGGGAGGCTCTCTGAGCGCACTGTCCCAACGACTTCCTCATTGGCGAAGTTGAGGACCGTCAGTTGATGGCGGCCTTGGTCGGCTAGTTCATGCACAAGCACGAGCATGCCGCGATGTGATACCTCCGGAATATCGACCTGACGGCTGGTCGCGATGCCATAGTGAGATCGCACTCGCAACATGGCTTGCAGTTGCCGAAGGAAGCTCGTCTCGTCAGCGAGTTGCTCAGGAATCGACCCGTACAAGCTTCGGCCTCGCGGAATGCCAGCCATCGATTTCGTTGCCGACGGGTTCACCCCCATCAAGTCGTGTGCCGCTCGATGGATCCACCGAGTGTCGCCGCCCTGCAGCAACGAAGCGACATCGGAGGGCGCAAGTGTCAGCATCCCGCACAGATCCCAGCCGGACAGCGCGAAAACGCCGGGCTGCAGGGCATTGAACATTGCCAGCAGAAGATGTGCGCGGCGGATTCGATCAATGTCGTCGATCACATCCAGATCGGTAATTCCAAGCGCGGCCGCGACGATGGTGGCGGAGGTGCAGGCGATGCCGTTCGTCGTGAAAACCAGGTTGTACGGCGCGTTGTCGCCGGTGAGTCTCTCGGTCAGGTCGCGGCGGATCGTTTCGCCCAGTGCTTCCCCGGTCACGTCTTCGCCCTTGTAGGTGTAGATGTCGTCGCGGTGACCGGTGGACCAGTGCACGAGCTCATAGGTGAGTTCGTCGTGATTTTGTAGTGCGTGCACCAGCGAAGCGGGATCGACGCCCAGTTCGAGGGTGGTCCGAAGTGTCAACCGCAGAAATTCCGTATCGCCCGTCGCGAGCGCGTGCTGACAGGCTGGGCGGTTGATGAAGTCGTAGGACAGGTCGGCGCCCGCCTCGCCGATTTCGCGGATGTCATCGATGGTGAGATTGAGTTCCTGGAACGTGAACCCACCGACCTTGCGGACCATGCTGGCGATCAGATGGTTGGCCGCCTCTGACAGCGGGTGGCCTTCCGACCACGCGGTGCTGTCTTCGGCGGCAGTTTTCTCCGCACCGAGGAAGCCGTTCGCATCCAACCGTAACCCGCCAGTACCTAAGTCGGTCAGCGAATGCAGTGCGTCGCCGATGACGAGTCGCATGCCTGCGAACGACGGATCGAGCCAGTTGATGGAGGGCTGGCCGTCCTTGAAGTAGTGCAAGTAAACCCAGCGGCGCTCGACACCGTCGACGCCGACGACCGGACGTGTCACGCTCCAGTTGGTTTCCTTGACGCCTTCGGCATAGAAGATCACCCGCTGGAGTCGCCCGATGATGTACCCGGCCTTGTCCAGCCATTCTTCCGTTGTGGCGTCGATGTTGACCGAGTCGGCATCCGCCGGAACGTCGGGCAACTGAGCCCAGTCGCGTGGATCGATCTCGACCATGTGATAGATGCCGGGGTAGTCGGCGTACTTCAACTCGGCCAGCCGAAAGTCGGCCCCTTTGCCGGTGTGCCCCGGCACGATGTCATCAATGATGGTGCCGCCGTACCAGTTTGCGGTTCCGCACATGTGGCGAAACTCCTCTTCGGTGCCGAACGCAGGGTCAATCTGGGTGCTGATCCTGTCGAAGTGGCCGTCGACGCTCGGTGTCATGTCCCAACCCGAGATGCCTCCCGCACGTTTGACCGGGCCGGTGTGGATGGCCTCAATTCCGATCTCGGAAAAGGCTTTCCACATATTTTCGTCTGCCATCGCTTTGAGAAAAGACTCGTCGGGCCGGGTGATCAGCGACAGCGGATAGGCGGTGAACCACACCGAGGCGGTGTCAACAGCACTGCGCGGGGCGGGCGTGGCGTAGGGGTTCTGCCACATCGAGCCCTGTCCCGAGAACTGTTGGCTGATTTCGTTGGCGTCGGCCAGCATCGATTGCGACAGCAGCCAGGACACATACGCCGGATTGTCTCCGGCCGCGGTGCCGTCCTGAGCTAGTGATCGTCGGACGAACGAGGCTCTGACGCGGGGGCGAAAGCGCAGCGCTCGCGGCCGCGCCGGGTGCAGGTGCTCATCGAAAGTGATTTCGGCCGGCTCGTTGGCTTGATCATCGGCTTCCGACTCTGCCGCCTGAGACATGTAACCCCTTCACGGTGACGTGCTTCGCTTATGTGTCCTTGGCCCGCACGCGCGCCGCCCCCGGGCCAGGGGCGGTGACGACATTGCGGTACCGGCCGTCGTGCGACGGTTGACCCAACTCGCCCGCGACGAGCAAATCAGCGATCTCCCACGGCCGATGCTCGGCAAGCAGGCGATTCTCCTGCGCCATCCAGTCGTTGATAAAGGCTGTGCTCTCCCCGCGAGACACCAGCCGCCGACGGGCGACGTCATCGTCGGCATATACCCAAATGACTGCGTCCAACCACCTTCGCACCTCCCGACGTGCGACGCCGACTCCCTCGACAAGCACCGCAGTCGTGTCGGCGGCGACGGTGATCGCGCCGGGCCGGTCGCGCAGAACCCATCCGGGTGGACGGTAACTGATAGGGAGCCCGTTTTGGTGCAGAGGTTTCAACAGGTACTCAATCAGCGGCTCTGCCCACTCAAAGAACGAATGATGCGAGGCCACGTCGTCGGTATGGATCACATCGGTGTGGGGTTCAACCGCTGCCAGCCCGTTCGCGAGAGTGGTCTTGCCGCAGCCACTGTGACCGTCGATGCCGATGACTATCGGACGCCCGTGGGGGGACCGCTCGAGTAGGTCTGTCCACACATCGAAGTACGAGCGGATATGCCACCGCAATCCTGTCGGGTCGATATCGGGAGCCCGCACGTTGATCGGTGCCCCCCTTTCCCCCTGATCTTGATCACACCCGATAAGCGAGACGTCGGCGACCGGGCCGGAAGTTGTCAACAGATTATGCGATGCGACGCTCACGAACCTCACACAATTGGTGCATTATTTGCCGCCGACGCTGCTCACAGTGTGTCGGGTTCGCGTGGGTTCGCGACATTACGCTCGAATTAAGCGCGCCCTAACCTGGCAGCGCGAAGCGACGGAGTAAAGCTACAAGCAGAAAAGGGTCGCGCCAATGAGAGTGTCGGACACCAGGGTTCATCAACGGTCGGGTTTGCAATTCACTGCCGTTGGGTTCGGCGGTGCGCCTATCGGGAATTTCAACGGCGTCTTCACCGACGACCAAGCGGCTGACATGGTCGTGCAGTCGTGGCGGCAGGGCGTGCGCTACTTCGACACCGCACCCGGGTATGGCAACGGATTAAGTGAATACCGGCTCGGGCATGTACTACGTCGTTTCGACCGTGACGAAATGGTGCTCTCGACAAAGGTCGGCCGGGTGCTGACGCCGACAAGCGCAGCGCCGACGGTCAGCGGCCAGTACCGCGATATCCCGCCCTTCGTCGAGGCATTCGATTACAGCTACGACGGGGTCATGCGTGCAGTCGAGCAAAGCATGCAGCGCATGCTCACCGATCGGTTCGATGTCCTGTTCATTCACGACTGCGATCACTTCACTCACGGACCGTTGCAGCCGGAGTACTTCCGCCAGGCTGTCGTCAGCGCGTTTCCCGCGTTGGAGTCGCTTCGGGATCAAGGTGTTGTCAAGGCGATCGGCTTTGGAGTCAACGAGACCGACGTGATGACAGAGGCGGTCAAGGCCACCGATGCTGATTTGTGCCTGTTGGCCGGCCGGTACACATTGCTGGAGCAAGAGCCGTTGGACGCGCTGCTGCCCATGTGTCAGGAACGGGGCATCGGGATCGTATTGGGCGGCGTGTTCAACAGCGGTGTCTTGGCTACTGGGCCTGTGAGCGGCGCCCGATTCAACTACGGACCGGCGCCGCGTGAAGTACTTGCCAAGGCGGCAAAACTCGAAGAGCTGTGTCAACGGCATGGGGTGCCGCTTGCCGCCGCGGCGATGCAGTTCGCCTACGCCCACCCGGCGATCACCAGCATATGCCTCGGCGCGCGCAATACCGATCAGCAGATGCGCAATGCTGAACTCTTCGAAAGCGCTGTGCCGGAAGAGCTCTGGGCTGAACTACGCCATGCTCAACTGATTCGCCCGGATGCGCCCACACCTGGAGTTAGCTAACATACGACGGGTGACGGCGTGCGGAGCCAGCGTGCGCGCTCGTCTTCGGATGTACCGCCCCAAACTCCGTAGGCCTCCGGGACCTTCATCGCGTGGACGAGACATTGGTGCCTGACGGGGCATTCGGCACACATCGCTTTGGCGCGGCGTTGACGTCGGCGTCGTTCGCCTCCGCGCTCACCTTCCGGGTGAAAGAACGCGTCGGTGTCCTCGCCGCGGCATCGCGCCGAGAGTTGCCAGTCCCGAGCTTCGGCCGTGGTATTGACGCCGCGTGCTGATGGTAACTGCGTTGTCATGAATATTGTTCTGGCTCAGGACCTTTCGGTGCTGGGTAAATCGGCGAGCAGACTCTGGGTATACGCGTGTGTGGGATGGTCGAGGACCCGATCAACTGAGCCGGACTCGACGATGACGCCATCGGACAGCACGACGACCTCCTGGGCGATACTGCGCACCACCGCCAGGTTGTGGGTGATGAATACCAACGACAAGCCTCGTTCATTCTGGAGACGCCGAAGCTGCTCGACGAGCAGCGCTTGTACCGACACATCCAGCGCCGAGGTGATCTCATCGCATACGATGACGTCGGGGTCGACGATCAAGGCACGTCCTACCGCGACGCGTTGCCGTTCGCCGCCCGACAGTTGCTGTGGCATCCGCTCGGCGTACTCCTCCGATAGAGCGACCGTTGCCAGCACCCCGAAGACCTTCTCCGTGCGCTGACGGTGCGACAAGGAGGAGAAGTACCGCAGCGGTTCCTCCAGATTTTCGCGCACTGACATCCGTGGATTCAGTGAGCTGTAAGGGTTTTGGAAAACGTACTGCAATGTCTGACGTTGCGCCTTGGTCCGACGCTGCGGCTGCGTATCCAACCGCGTGCCCGCGAATTCGACCTCCCCTGTCCAGGCTGTGTGCAGACCGACCAACGATCTCGCCAGGGTCGTCTTTCCGGATCCCGATTGCCCGACCACAGCCGTGCAGCGGCCCGCAAGAACTTCGAATGAGACATCGCGCAGCACTTCGCGCGCTCCATATCGCGCCGCCAGCTTGCGTACCGTAACGATGGGCAGGGGACCACCTGACAACGTTGGCACAGGGTTCTTGGCATGATCAGCCGATACCGGCGGCTGTGGGAAATAGCAACGCGCCAAGTGGGATTGACCGCTGTCACCAATATTGCGTAGCGGCGGAAGTTCCTCGCGGCAGGTCTGCTGTACCGACTCGCAGCGATCCGCGAACGAACAGCCCTGCGGCCACCGGCCCGGCCGGGGAGGCCGACCTTCGATGCCGACCAGAATCTCACTGCGAGCCGAACTCGGCACTGCCTTCAGCAGGCCGACGGTATAGGGGTGACGGGCACCACCGAACATCGACTCGGTGGCTGCGTGCTCGACGACGCGACCCGCATAGAGGACGGCGGTCTGATCGGCGAGCTGGGCCACCACCGCCAAGTCGTGGCTGACGTACACCGAGGTCACCTGATGCTCAGCGGTGAGCTCGCGCACGGTCTCTAGGACACGGCGCTGGGTGGTGACATCCAACCCAGTCGTCGGCTCGTCGAGAACGATGACGCGGGGTCGACAGCTGAATGCCATTGCGATACCGACTCGTTGCTGCTGCCCACCCGACATCTGGTGCGGGTAGCTGTTCAGAAAAGCGTCGGTCGAGGGCAGGCCGACCTCATCCATCAGCTGGTGCACGCGCTGCTCGATGGTTTCCCCCGCCGGCAGGGTATCGCGGTGGATGATGATCGCCTCGCGTAGTTGGCGACCCACCGTGAGCGCTGGGTTCAGTCCGCTTACTGGATCCTGGGGAACATAGGCAATCAGCCGGCCGCGCGCGTTCTGCAGATTCCTGCCTTGTAGGCCGAGAATATCGACGCCGTCGATGCACACGCGTCCGCCGGCGATGCGCAGCCCACGACGCGCGAGACCAAGAAGGGCGACGCCGATGGTGCTTTTGCCTGAACCCGACTCACCGACCAAGCCCATTACGTGGCCGGGCGCCACTGCGAAACCGACGTCCTGCACCACGGGTGTCTGGCGCCCCTCGGTGACGACTGTCAGGCCCTCGACGAGTAATCCCGCTTCCGGCGCACCGGCGTCGCGGTCATCGGTGGCGACCTCGCGCACCCCAGTCATGATGCCGCCATGGTGAGCCCTGTAACGGCCGACGTTTCCTCGGCGCCGCCTTCGCCAAAGGCGACCCGCGCCAATGAATCGGCGAAAACGTTGGTCCCCACGGCGAGGATGGCGAGCAGGATGGCCGGAGCCAGCACTCCCCAGTAGTTGGTGGCCAGACCGAGCCGGTTCTCGTTCACCATGACTCCCCAGGATGGATTCGGTGGTTGTGTGCCGAACCCGAGGAAGTTGATGCCTGCGATGAGAATGATCGAAAAGCTCAGTCGCAAACCAGCTTCCACGGCCAATGGAGTTGTCAGGCTGGGCATGACATGGCGGCGGATCACCGTACGCGGGGGAACACCCCACAGGGCGACCGCCTTGACGAAGTCGCGCTCGCAGATGTCCTGCGCGGCGGCGTACATGACACGCGCCACCTGAGGCGCTTGACACAGCGTGACAGCCACCACCACAAGCCAGGTCTTCGCGCCGATGACGCTCACAATCAGCAGAACAAACACCAGCTGGGGGATCGCGAGCATGACATCGACTGAGCGCATGACCGTCATTTCGGTGTAACTGCCGCGATAGGCCGCCATCACGCCAGCAATGGCACCGAGCAATACCGCTGCCGCGGTAGAGATCGCGGCTAGCGTCAACAGTTGCCAACCGCCGTCGAATAGGCGCGCCAGAACATCGCGCCCAAGCGCGTCGGTGCCAAGAATTCCTGCACCGTTGCCTGGTAACGCATATGGCGGGCCGGAGAACTCCACCGGTGAGCGCGAGGGAAGGAATGGGCCGATGAAGGCGAACCCGACCACAAGCACTGTCAGTGCCAGGCCTATTTTACCGCGGCGAGTTGCCAAGGCGCTCTCCAGTATTCGTCGTACTGCACCTCGCTGCTTGGTCGGCGACTGTTCGGCCGTGTCTAAGTTGAGGGTAGCGGTCATGTCCGTGGTCACCTCGGAAGTCGTTTGCGTGGAGTGACGAGTAGCACTGCGAGGTCGGTCGTGATATTCAATAGGACGTATGCGATGGCCAACAGCACGACCAGGAACTGAATCATCGGCACATCGCGCTCGCTGATTGCCGCAACAAGTGCCAAACCGATTCCCGGGAACTGGAACACTGTCTCGACCAGGGCGATTCCACCGGCCAGATACAGCAGATTCAGGCCCACCACCTGAATGGTTGCGGCCAGTGCATTCGGCAGCGCGTGACCGAACAACAGCCGTGACATGCTGGCACCCTTCAAGGTTGCAACCTCGACGTAGTCGGAGTTGAGCGCCTCGATCAGTGACGCCCGGAACATCCGGAATACATAGGGAGTGACCACGAGGACGAGGGCAAAGACCGGCAGTACCAGCTTCACCGGTTCATTCCAGATGTGTTCACCCTCGGGCAGGATGCTGACCGCAGGAAACCACGCGAATATCGTGACGGCGAAAACCATCACCACGAACACGGCGATCACGAACTCCGGCAACGCGCTTGCCACCAGCGCGCTCACCGACAGCGAGTGATCGATCCACGAGTCGCGGCGTGCGGCTGCCCACATCCCAAGTAGCACACCCAAAATGGTGGAGATGATCGCGGTGAGTGCGATCAGCACCATCGAGTTGGCCAGCCTTGGCCCCACAATGTCCCATACCGGCAGACCCTGGGTGAGTGACTTGCCGAAGTCGCCGCGCGATGCGGATGTCACCCAGTTGAAATAGCCGGTAATGGGCGACTGATCGAGGTGCAGCTCGGCCCGTAGTGCCGCCAGTCGCTCGGGTGTGGCCTGTTGGCCGAGGATCGCGGTGGCGGCGTCACCAGGCAGCACCAATGTCGCGGCGTAGACAATGATCGAGATGACGAAAATCGATATCACCCCAGTGATTGCGCGCGATACCACCAGCGATCGGATCGGGTGGGAACTGCGTCCCGATGGCTTCGCGGTGGCGATTTGGAGCGTCTCAGTCATGGTGGGCCTTTCGCCGAATCAGCGGGTTTCTAGGCCAACCAGAAGTTGGTGAAGTCGTTACCGCTGGGACTGAATCCTGTGGGGAACTCCTTGATTCCGCCCACCTTCTGGGTGCTTGCGTCGATCGTTGGAAAGAAGTACGGGATGATGTTGGCGCCTCGGTCGTAATCGATCTTGACCATCGTGTGGATGAGGTCAGCACGCTTTCCGGCGTCTCCTTCGGCGATCGCCTGGTTGTAGAGCGAGTTGTATTCGGGATCGTTGAACTTGCAGGCATTGAAGGGCGCATCGGGGCCCGCCAGTGCTTGACCGGCAGCGACCAGGTACGGCTGCGTGGGCCAGTAGTCCTGGCTGAAGGCCACTTTCAGGTAGGAGTTGGCGAAGTAGTCGGTCGTTGTCTGCTGGACGATGTTGACGTTGACGCCTGCCTTCTTGGCTTGCGTGGCGAAAACCTGTGCGGCGGGGATCATTCCGGGGGCATTGGGGGTTGTCACCAGTTGGATTGTCAGGTCCTGCTGCCCGGCCGCCTTGAGCAGTGACTTCGCCTGGTCGATGTCTTGGTGGCGTTGTGGTAAATCTGTCGGGAAGTCTCTGTCGTATATGCCGAAGACGTCGTTGCCGATCTTTCCCTTGCCGCCGAAGACCTGGTTGAGCATCTCCTGGCGATCCACGATCAACCGCAGCGCCTGGCGCACGCGCAGGTCATCAAATGGCTTTTGGTCGACGCGCATCGTGAACGGTCCCCATCCGCCGGTGCCGGAAACGACTACATGCATGCCGCCGGATTGCAGCGCCGCGACCGAACCTTGGGACAAATAGTTGATGACGTCGACCTGGCCCGACTGCAGTGCGTTGACCTGACTGGTCTCATCGGCGATGTTTGTCGTGACCACCGCGTCCAGATGGGGCAAGTCGGCCTGCCAGTAGTTCGCGTTGCGCACGAACGTGCTCTCGACGCCTGGCGTGAAGCTCTGGAACTTGAACGGGCCTGTGCCGTCAGGTTTTTTGGGGTCGTAGTCGCGCGGGACCATGTTCATGAACACGGTGGTCAAACCCTCCACGAGGATGGCGTAGGGCTTGGTGAAAGCCACCTTCAGCGTGGTGGGATCGACGACTTTGGAATTCGCGATGTCGATCGGTCCCAGGCTGTACAACCCGGGGAACTTGTTGTCGACGATTCGCTTGAGGCTGTAGAGGACGTCATCGGCGGTAAACGGTTTGCCCTGGTGTGTGGTCACGCCGGCGGGGATGATGATGGTCCACTCGGTGCCATCCTTGTTCGGCGTGATTTCCTTGGCCAAGACCAGTTGCGGCTGCCCCTTGTCGTCAAGCCGAGCCAGGGGATCGTACAGTTGCGCGTTGCGCGTGTAATCGGTGTTGGTGAGACCGTTTTGGGCATCGAGGGTGTCGGTGTTGGCGCCGCCTTGCGCGCCGACCCGGAGGGTGCCGCCGCGCTTGGGTTCGCCTGCCGGGCCGCCCTGAGACGATTGGCCGCCTTGACCGCCGCCTGCGCAACCGACGAGGCTGGCCCCGGCGCCCACGACGGCGAGACCCGCGGCTGCCGACCACAGGAACTTCCTACGGTCGAACTGGGCGCCCGCCATGTTGGCCGCGGCTCTAGAAATGTTGTCCTGCATTTTGAAACCCCTTTACGGGTGTGCTCTTGGGTGGGGAGCGGACGATTTGGATCAGGGAGTTTGGCCCGGAAAACGGCATGGCGATATGGCCAGATGGCAACATTGGCTGACTGAGTCGACTGGATTAATAGGCGCTAGACGTCGCTGAGTGGTAGGCGCCCGCGCCGCCCTGCGCAGATTGCGCGGGCACCTTGCGGGCACTCCCGGGCGTTATGAAGTGTCGTCGTTCATCGTGTGAACCCCTACTGGTGCTGCTCGTTGGCGCGATTCTGGCGGTATTCGTCGGCTCGTTCGTCGGTGATGTGCGGCAGCGGCGGGAAATCGAGCCAGCCCGGAACGAATGGGCTGGCGAGGTCGCGATCGGTAGGAATCTCGACCAGTACCGGGGCCTGTGCGTCGAAGGCCCGCTTGAAGGTCGGCTCGAGGTCGGCTGCCGAGTCGACCCGGAATGATTCCAGCCCGAACGACTTTCCGAGATCCTTGAAGCTTGGGCTGTACGGAGTGCCGTCGGGGCGGTTGAACTCGGTGCCGATGATACGGTCGGTGGCGTTGCGCTGACCGCCGCGGATCGAGATATAGCCCGAATTGTCCTGCACGACAAACACCACGGGAATGTCGTGCTGGATGGCGACCCCGATCTCCTGTGCTGTCATCAGGAAGTCGCCATCACCGGTGATGCTGGCCACCTGGCGCTCCGGTGCGGCGAGTTTGGCGCCCAGCGCGGCGGGCACCGGCCATCCCATGGACGAGAAGCCGCCTGTCGTCAGGTGTGTGCGCGGCTCGTAGACCGGGAACGTCTGCTTGACGGCACCTTGGGTATTACCCGAACCGACCAGTACGATGCCGCTTCGGTCCATCACGCGGCGCAGGGCGGCCAGGGGTCGCTGCAGCGTGAACGGGAAGCGGTCGGTGTCGCGGCGGGTCGATAATTCGTTCTCCCACTCCGCTTTCCGTTCGGCGACCTCTGCGAGATAGTCAGTACGGGTCGGCTTGGCTGGCAGTGAGTCGACGATCGCGGCGACGGCGGGTTTAGCGTCGGCGAGGATGCCGACCTCGGCCGGGTAGATCTTGCCGATCTCGTGCGGATCGATATCGATGTGAATGAGCTTGGCCGGCGGGAACGAGAACGACTGCCCCTTGGCGTAGCTGGACGACGACCAGTCGGTGAACCGGCAGCCGATCGAGACGACGACATCGGCGTTGGCGGCCAGGTAATTTCCGTGGATCGTGCCGGTCTGGCCGACGCTTCCGACGAACAGATCGTGATCCTCGGGGAACCCGCTTTTGCCATTCCACGTCGTTGCGACGGGGATGTTGAATCCTTCGGCCAGGGCCCGCACTTCGTCGGTGGCGTCGGCACTGATGGCGCCGCCCCCGATGATGATCATCGGTCGCGCCGCACCGGCCAGCACCGCGATCGCACGCTCAATCGCCTCGGGGTCGGGATATTGCAGGCCCACCGGGAGCCGGCGGGCAAGGTCATGAAAGTTGACTTCGGCGGTCTCTGCGTGCAGATCCCATGGCACTTCGATGTGGGCGGGTCCACGTCGGCCGGTCAGCATGGTGCTGAACGCGCGATGCAGGATGAACGGCAGATCTTCGATACTGTTGGCGACCCAGCTGCGTTTAGAAACCGCTTCTGCGACCTGCGGGAAACCGTTGTCCTTTTGCCTTTCCAGCTCTTGGAGCACACCACGACCGCGCATGTGTCGTGGCGGACCGCCGGTGATAACCAGGACGCTGGTGGAGTCGCTGTAGGCAGTGGCCAGGCCGAGGACGGTGTTGGAGGCGCCCGCGCCGATCGACGTCACCGCGCACATCGGCTTCCCTGAAACTCGGTAGTAGCCATCAGCCAAATGGACCGCGCTCTGTTCGTGATACGTCTGGATGAACGGAATCTTGGATTCGTCCTCGTTGAACGCATCCATCAATCCCCAGATGCCGTGCCCCGGAATGCCTGCCACGTAGGGCACGCCGTATTCCTTGAGAGTGCGGGCGATAACCTGTCCGCCGTTGAGCCTGGGCATGAAGAGTCCTCTCTGTCGTGACGGGCTCGGCTGTTACGTCACGCCGACCGGGTCGGGCAGCGACCTTGTCGATAAGTGTGCCTACAGTGATCCATGTCTCGATAGACTCAATGTGCGCAGTGCAGCAGAATTCCCCTGCACATTCTGGCGCCGATCGAACGGGACGGCCATGGCAATGACAGTCGGGGCGGCGCTCGAGCTGGAAGTGTTCAGCCGTGTTCCGCTGAAAGTGTATGCAGGCGAGAGCAACCTAAGCCGGACCATCCGGTGGGTTCATCCCACCGAAATACCGGATATCGCGCAGTTCCTGAGCGGAGGGGAAATGCTGCTCACCGCCGGGCTTGGCATCGGATCGACCGCCGAGGGCCAGCGCCGGTACCTCACCGAGATCGCCGACGCGCAGGCCGCGGTGCTGATCATCGAACTGAGTGGGCGTGCATTCGACGCGATGCCCCAGGCGCTGATCGCAGCGGCCCGCGAACGCGATTTCCCTCTGGTCGGCTTGGACGGGGAGCTACCGTTCGTTGAGGTCTCCGCCCAGGTACATGAGTCGATCGTTGATCAGCGGGTGCTTGATCTCAGCGCCTACGAGCGCCTCAACGCCACGTTCATGAAGTTGCTGCTGTCGGGCCGTGACCACGTCGAGTTCACCGACGCGCTGTCTGCTGAGGTCGGCTATCCCGTGGTGTTGGAGGACGCGTCGCGGCAGGTGGTCGCATACTCGGGAAGCTCACCAGTGGGCGATGAAGCACTCGGACAGTGGGAACATCACTCCCGCATCGACCACGATCCAGGAACCAACGACACCGGCAACGCGACCGAGGCGCACCACTGCACGAGAAAAGCTGTCGTGCTGCGCGGCGAACGATGGGGGTGGCTGCACGTGTTGCACGGCGGCGATTCAGTCGTCGGCACCGCGGGGTACGCGCTGGACCGCGCGGCCGATGCCATCGCCATTGCGTTGCTCGGCGCAAGGGAGAGTGGCGCAAGGTCGGCACAACGACAGAACTCATTGGTCAGCCGGCTGCTCCTTGGCGATATTTCGGGTGAGGACTTCGTCACCCGGGCACTGCGTATCGGCCGTGACCTTCGCAACCGCGTGCTGGTGGCGGTGTTCGTCTGCAAGGAAGGGCCCGCATCGCACACTAGCGACGAGGCAGTCGAGGACCTTTGCCGAGCACTGCATTTCCCTGCAGTGGTCACCGATCTGGGTGAGCACACATTGGCCATCATGGGTCTGCCACGCGCGAACTCGGAGAAGCAACTCGTCGAGCGTCTGCAGGCGCTCGGTGTGCGTGCCGGTCTCAGTCGGCCCGTCAGTGCCAACCAACTTCCGGCGGCGCTCGAGCAGGCCCGCAGCGCAGCGTCGGTGGCCGCCGCCCGCCCCGACAACGCGGTGCACCGGTTCGACGACCTCGGGGTGCTGCGCTTGTTGGCGTCGTTGGCGGGGGGTCCAGAGTTGAGCCGCTATATCGAGGACGAGCTGGGGCCGCTGCTCAAACACGACGCGGACACGGCCACTCCGCTGCTGCCGACGCTGCGCACCTATCTCACGTGCGACGGCAATAAAACGCAGGCAGCCCAGCTGCTGTTCGTGCAGCGTCGAACCCTGTACTACCGACTGGACCGCATCAGCAACCTGCTCGGACGCTCGTTGGACGACCCGGACACGCGCCAGGCATTGATATTCGCGGTCCGTGGGCACGATCTGCTGCAACGCCAGAGCCGGGGCTGAGGACGCGATTGCACCGACTGTGAACGCCCTGGCTTCAGAACTGCACATTGTGCGCCTGCCGCCCGGTACGAGGTCTCTATACCGTGAAATGTGTCACCCGTCTCACGGGCAGCCCACAATCCTCTAGGCCCCGGGGAGTTAGCCACATGTCGACCGCGGTAGCGGCATTGCAGTCACAGATCATCACCGATCCGCCCGACGTTCTTGACACGGACATCGCGATCATCGGATCCGGAATGGGCGGCGGCAGTTTGGCGTACGCCCTGCGTGACTGCGGGCACGAGGTCCTGATCATCGAACAGGGTGACTTCCTGCCGGTCGAGCGGGAGAACTGGTCCTTCGACGCGGTACACACCCGTGGCCGCTACAAGAACTCCGCGGCTTGGTACGACGCCGCAGCCGGCAAGGAGTTCGTCCCCGGCAACTACCACTACGTGGGCGGTTCGACGAAGCTCTACGGCGCCACCCTGCCGCGTTTCCGGGAGAGCGACTTCGGTGCGATCAAGCACGTCGACGGTGTCTCGCGGGCCTGGCCCATCACCTACGCCGATTTGGAATCCTGCTACGGCCAAGCCGAGCAGATGTTCTGGGTGCACAGCAACAAGGGGGAGGACCCCACCGATCCGTGGCGTTCCACCGACTACCCATTCCCCGGTGTGGCGCACGAGGGCGCGATGGCACGGCTGGCTGACAGCGCCAAAGCTCAGGGCCTGCACCCGTTCGCCTCGCCGCTGGCACTCGACCGCCGCCCAGGGGGCGCCTGCGTGCTGTGCTACACCTGCGATTCGTTCGCCTGCATGGTCGATGCAAAAGGTGATGCCGACGTCGGCGCCGTGCGACCGGCGCTGCGGGCCAAGTCCCGCAATGTGCGTCTGCTGACCAACGCGGCGGTAAGGCGCCTGGACACCGACGCGAGCGGGCGTCTCGTTACCTCCGCGCAAATCGACCACCGGGGACGTCGAATTCAGGTGCGCGCCAAGCGTTTCGTGGTTGCCTGCGGAGCGGTCAACACCGCCGCGTTATTGTTGCGGTCGACATCGCCTCACCATCCGCAGGGACTGGCGAATTCTTCCGATCAGGTGGGCCGCAACTATATGGCGCACGTGACCACGTTCTTCTTGGCGATCGACCCGCGCCGCAAAAACGAAGCGGTGTACCAGAAAACCATCGGTATCAACGACTGGTACACCGCTGGCCCGTCGACTCAGTATCCGCTGGGCAACGTCCAAGGCCTGGGCAAATTACGCGGACCTCAAGCCAAGATGGGTCAGCCGCGGGTCCCGATGCCGATTCTTGACGAAGTCACCAAATACACCCTGGATCTGTTCATCCAAACCGAAGATCTGCCAATGCCCGAAAACCGGGTCACGCTGAACTCGCGCGGTCAGATCACGTTGTCGCGGCGCGAAACCAACCTCGCAGCCCACCACGAGCTCATCAACCGGATGAAGAAAGTGGTCAGAAAAGCCGGATTTCCGGTGGTGCTCACCCGAAGCCTTGGTATGGAAGCTACCTCGCATCAGTGCGGAACCACACGGATGGGGGACGACCCGGCCACGAGTGTGGTCGATGCCAACCTGCGCGCCCATGATCTGGACAACCTGTGGATCGCCGACAGTTCGGTCTTCGTTTCCTCTGCCGCGGTCAACCCCGCGCTAACCGTTGCCGCGCTCTCGCTGCGGCTGGGCCAATCTGGCGCACTGACCGCCTGACCCACCGCCTCATCCGACGCCATTCGCCGATGCGGATGAGCCACAACCGATCTCACCCGATGGAGGACTAGTCTCGTGACATCCACAAGTGGCGATCCGACGCTTTCACCGCTGTTCGAGCCCATCACTTTGGGGAGCGTCGAGATTCGCAACCGGGTGGTGATGACCGGCCACGGCACCGGGATGGCCAAGGGTTATCTGCCCACCGACCAGCATGTGGCGTACTACCGGGAGCGGGCGATGGGTGGCGTGGGTTTGATCGGGATGGCCTTCCCCCAGATCCATCCGACTTCGCAGGACGTACCCGGTGAACCGCGCGCGTGGCTACCCGAGATAGTTCCGGGCCTGCGCAAAATCACCGATGCCGTGCACGAGCACGGCGCGCGCATCGTGATGCAGCTGGGACATGGTGGGCGTCAAGGGCATTCAACGTTTACCGAGCGCGCACTATGGGGTCCTTCCAACACCCCGTGCCCGTTCAATCTCGAAATGCCCAAGGAGATGGAGATCGAGGACATCGACGAGATCGTCGAGGCGCATGCGATTGGCGCGCGCCACGCCAAACAAGGCGGCATGGACGGCGTCGAAATCCACTCGGGCTACGGCGGATACCTTTTGGCATCGTTCCTCTCGCCGTTCTCCAACCACCGCGGCGACGAGTACGGCGGCTCACTGGAGAACCGGATGCGCATCGTGATGCGGGTCATCGACGCCGTCCGCGCAGAGGTGGGTCCCGACTTCCTCGTCGGCATCAACCTTCAGGGTCACGACTTCAGCCCCGGGGGCCTCGAAGTCGTCGACGCTCAGCAGATCGCTGCGGCCATTGCCGCCACCGGAAAGATCGATTACATCTGCGTCAAGGCCGCCACCTACAACGAGGCCCATCAGAACGTGCCGGATATGCAGCACCCCAAGCGAATCTGGGAGGACCTGGCGGCAGCGGTGAAAGCTGTGGTGGATGTCCCCGTGGTCGCTGTCGGTCGGATCAATGACCCGTTAGACGCCGCCGACGTTCTCGCGCGTGGTCATGCCGACCTTGTCGCCATGACCCGCCAACAGATCGCCGACCCGGAAACCGTCAACAAGACGAAAGAGGGGCGGCTGCAGGAGATTCGCCGCTGTATCGGATGTAATCAGGGATGCATCGACCGCCTCTTCGATGTCACGCACTCGTCGTGTGTGCACAACCCGGCCGCGGGATACGAACAAGAACTCGGCATTGGCACGTTGGTGCAGGCGACGTTCCGCCGTCGCGTCGTGGTGATCGGCGCCGGACCGGCCGGCATGAAAGCCGCAGAGGTCGCTGCGCGGCAGGGTCACGAGGTGATTCTGATCGAACGTCGCGTCCGTACCGGCGGTCAATTGCGCATCGCGGCCAAGATCGCGGGCCGCGGCGAGATCGCCGGCGTCGTCGACCATCTCGACGTGATGATCCAGAAGTACGGCGTCGATGTGCGGCTGGGGTGGGCACCGACCGCCGACGAGGTGCTGGAGTTGAACCCTGACCACATCATCGTGGCCACGGGGTCCGCGCCGGGGCCGGATATCGTCGGAAACCTCGCTCAGGGCATTGCGTTCACCCCCGGCCTTGATCAACACCATGTGTTGTCAGTGTGGGATGTCCTTGACGAGTACGCCGCGGTGGGCAAGCACGTGGTAATCGTCGACGATGGTGAGGGCGGCTGGAAGGGCATCGGCCTTGCCTTGCAGCTTCAGGGCGAGGGTCACGAGGTCGACTACCTCACCCCGCTGCCGTACGTCGGTGCCAAGCTGGGCCCGTTCAGCGCAAACCTTGCCGTGCCACGAATCCATCAGTCCGGCATGACAACTCATCCATTCACCACATTGACGGCAGTCGACGGTGCCGTCGTCCACATCAGCGAGAAAGGTCGCCCAGGCACCCTTACCGGGGTCGACACCGTGGTCTTGGCCGGATGGCACCGTCCCGTCACCGAACTGTATTTCGCGTTGAAGAACAGGGGTGTGCCGGTCGAGCGCGTCGGTGACGCCGTTGCCAGCCGGACGATGATGGAGGCGGTACACGAAGGCGAACGTGCCGCGCGCCGGATTGCTGCGGCGGCAGCCGTGTGACCGTCACGTTATCCCGCGACAAGTCCGAAAAAGCTGGTCCTGCAGCGCTTCTCGTTGTCGTAGCCGCTGTCATGCAACAGCTGGCGGCCGCGTTGGCCGTCACCGTCTTTCCGGCCTTGGGCGCGCTCGGCATCGTGGCGATCAGGTTTCTTGTGGCCAGCTTCACGCTGTGTCTGGTTGTGCGGCCAAGCGTACGGGGACTGACCGCGCGGCATTGGGCCGCCGTCGTGGCATTGGCGTCTGCATTGACGGCGATGAGTCTTCTGTTCTACAACGCCTCCGGGCGCATACCACTGGGCATTGCGGTAACCATTGAAGTTTGTGGGCCGCTGCTCCTATCGGTTTCAGGAAGCCACCGGCGGGTGATGTGGTTGTGGGCGCTACTGGCATTCATCGGCGTCGCGATGCTGGGCATGGCCGGGGGCGAGGTCGGTCGTTTCGATGCCGTGGGCTATCTGTTCGCCGCAGGCGCTGCTGTCGGCTGGGCCGGCTATATCGTGTCGTCGGCGCGCGCGACGGAGCTGTTCCCAAAGGTCGATGCGTTGGCGCTCGCCACCCTGATCGGCGCCGTCGCCACCACACCGTTTGCAGCTCTTAGCGGCACGTTCGGCGCCGCGCGAAGCTGGCCCGTGCTGGGCACCCTGGTGGCCGTCGCGCTGATGAGCTCGGTGATCCCACACTCACTGGAGCAGCTTTCGCTACGGCGCTTGCCGCCAGCGACTTTCGCTATCCTGGCCAGCCTGTCGCCGATGCTCGCCGCTGTGATCGGATGGCTGGTGCTCGGACAGCAGCTGGGCGCCGTGCACTACGCTGCGATCGCACTGGTCACCATCGCCAGCGTTGGTGCGGTCACTCAACCGTCCTGGCGCCGCGACCGTCCGAGCGCCGATCAAATTGACCCCGGTGCCGGCCTAGGTGTGCATCGCCAAGGCCATCTGTTGCACATGATGGGTCTGCCGTCGTCGCCGCTCGGGGCTGAGACTGGAGATACGTCGGAATCGATTGAAACCGCCGACGTTCGAGAGCCCGCAGGGCAAGCGCAAGGAGATACAGACAGTGTCGAAGACACTCAAGGCGCCGACCGCTGAGGGCGGAACGCCCCACAAGAGCAACCCACAGGTCGTGGAGACGGTCGCGAGGGTACTTGAAGACATTCGTACCAACGGTGATGATGCGGTGCGCAAGTATTCGCATCAGTTCGATCGTTGGGCACCGGCGTCTTTCCGCCTCAGCGAGTCGGAGGCCGCCAAGATCGTCGCCGAGCTACCGGACACGGTGATCGAGGATCTGCGGTTCGTACAGGAGCAGGTGCGTAACTTCGCTCAGGCGCAACGTGATTCGATGCATGACGTCGAGATCGAAACACTTCCTGGCGTGCGGCTGGGCCATAAGCATGTGCCCGTGTCCGCTTCGGGCGCCTACGTGCCGGGCGGACGCTACCCGTTGACGGCGTCCGCACACATGACGGTGGTAACGGCGAAAGTCGCTGGGGTCGAGCGGGTTGCGGCCACCACACCCCCCAATGGCGGCGGCGTCCCTCCGATCAGCGTCGCGGCGATGCACTTGGCCGGCGCCGATGAAATCTATGTGCTCGGGGGGGTGCAGGCGATCGGCGCGCTGGCACTTGGCACCGAGTCGATAGCCCCGGTCAACCTGCTCACCGGGCCGGGCAATGCGTACGTCGCTGAGGCCAAGCGCCAACTGTTCGGCGAGGTGGGCATCGATCTGTTCGCCGGTCCGACCGAGGTGCTCATTGTCGCCGATGAGACGGCAGATCCTTTCGTCGTCGCCGCGGATCTGCTGAGCCAGGCCGAGCACGGACCCGATTCACCATGCGTCTTGATCACCACCTCCGAGCAGGTCGGGCGCGAAACCATGGCGGAGGTGGCACGCCAATTGGAAAACTTGCCCACAGCCGATGTTGCGTCTATGTCGTGGCAGAAGTACGGCGAAGTGCATCTGGTCGACTCCGTGGAGCAGGCCTTCACCCTGGCAGACCGCTACGCGAGCGAACATGTGCAGATTCTGACCGCCGAGCCGCGCCGCGCGCTTACCGAAATGCATGATTACGGTGCCTTGTTCCTGGGCGAGAAGACGTGTGTTCCCTTCGGAGACAAGGCGATTGGAACAAATCACGTTCTGCCCACTCTGGGTGCAGCGCGCTACACCGGTGGGCTGTGGGTTGGCAAGTTCCTCAAGACGGTCACCTATCAGGAGATCGACAACCCCGAATCCAGTGCTGAGCTGGGTCGCATCTGCGGTCGAGCCTCCCGGCTCGAGAATTTCGAGGGGCACGCCCGCTCGGCTGATGTGCGTGCTGCCAAGTACGGCGGAAATGCTCTGCGGTGGTCGGACCACGAGTTTGGCGCCACGCAGGGGGCTACGGTGTCGTAGCCCGGCGGGCGATGCGTTTAGTCGACGGCCCGCCAGCGCCACCCCTGGCCCCATGACCCGCGGGCGCGGCGTTTTCCAGCGACACCGGCGGCGAACAGATGTTGAAGGAGATGTTGATGGTCAACGCACCTCGCCCCAGGGTGCCGACGATGCGCGCCGTCGACCACGTGGCGTTCACTGTGCCCGATCTCGTCGAGGCGGTGGATTTCTTCGTCGAGCATTTCGGTGCCGAACTCATCTTCACTGACGGGCCATTCGAAGATCGGGATGGTGAAGGCATGCGCGAACGCCTGAACGTGGACCCCGCGGCCCGGTGCTCTCTTGCGATGATCCGACTGGGCCAGCACCACAACATAGAGCTGTTCCAATACGTTGCACCCCAACAACAATCGACGCCGCCGCGCAACAGCGACGTCGGCGGCCACCACCTGGCGTTCTACGTCGACGACATCGACGCCGGCTATGACTACATCCGCTCCATCCCCGGTGTCACCGTGCAGCAAGGTCCGAACGGGGTCGACGCAGGGGCGCCCGTGGCCGGACAGCGCTGGTTTTACTTCCAAACACCGTGGGGCATGCAAATGGAGCTGACCACATGTTCAGGCGCGGGCTTCTACGACGGCCTGCCCGGCGCCGCGATGGCGCCACCGACTCAAGAGTGGAGATAGATAACCGTGCCTGAAGCACTTGCCGACGCCGCTGCCGTCGCCGTTGCAGACCGAACCGAGCGTGACTCACTAGGGGAGCTCTCGGTTCCGCACAGTGCATACTTCGGAATTCATACCGCCCGCGCATTGCAGAACTTTCCGATCTCGGGAATTGCGCTATCGACCTATCCAGAATTTATCGATGCGATCGCTGCGGTGAAGCAGGCCGCCGCGATAACCAATTGCGAACTGGGACTTATCGATCGCCAACGCGCCGATGCGATCGCCGCTGCGTGTGCCGAGATCCGCGCCGGTGCACTGCACGACCAGTTCGTCGTCGACGTGATCCAGGGTGGTGCCGGCACGTCTACCAACATGAACGCCAACGAGGTCATCGCTAACCGCGCGCTGGAGAATCTTGGCGCCGTGCGTGGCGATTACGACCGGTTACACCCCCTGGAACACGTCAACCGCAGTCAGAGCACCAACGATGTTTATCCGACGGCGATCAAAGTCGCTCTGCAGGTGTACATCGCCACGCTGCACTCAACACTGATCGACGTCGCTGCGGCGTTCAGGACGAAGGCGGCAGAGTTCAAGAGCGTGCTGAAGATGGGTCGCACCCAACTGCAGGACGCCGTGCCCATGACACTGGGGCAGGAATTCGGTACCTACGCGATCATGGTCACCGAGGATGCCGAGCGACTGCTCGAGGCGTCTCGCCTGGTCGCGGAAATCAACCTCGGCGGCACCGCGATCGGAACAGGACTCAACGCCCATCCGCGTTACGCCGCGCTGGTGTGCGACAGGCTCAACACCATCACCGGCTTCTCGCTGTCGACGGCGCAGGACCTTGTGGAAGCTACCCAGGACGTCGGGGCATTCGTGCAAGTATCGGGTGTGCTCAAACGCACCGCTCTCAAGCTATCGAAGATCTGCAACGATCTGCGCTTGCTGTCATCAGGGCCGCGGTCGGGGTTCAACGAAATCAACCTTCCCCCCGTACAATCCGGCTCCAGTATCATGCCTGGGAAGGTGAATCCCGTTATTCCTGAAGTCGTCAACCAGGTGGCTTTCGAGGTCGCTGGCCACGACGTCACGATCAGCATGGCGGCCGAAGGCGGCCAGCTTCAGCTCAACGCGTTCGAACCGATCATCGCCCACAGTCTGTTTCAATCCCTGACCCATCTGAACACCGCCTGCCGTACATTGATTGATCGGTGCGTCACCGGCATCACGGCGAACGAAGCGCGACTGCATGATTCGGTGACGAACTCAATCGGGGTGATCACCGCGCTGAGCCCTTACATCGGCTACGCGCCGTCGGCGCGGATCGCCAAGATCGCTCTGCAAACCGGCAGACCGATCCCCGAACTGGTGGTCGAAGACGGCTTGCTGACCGCCGACCAGGTCGCTGATCTGCTGGTGCCGGAATCCTTGGTCAGCCCTCGAGAAATGCTTGCACTGGCGGCCGTTGCTGAGCACGGACCAGAAAAGGATGCCATCGCATGACCAAAGTGCTGTATCTCTACGGAGGTTGGCCCGGCCACAGTCCGTACAACATCGCCGAATGGACCCGCGCGCTCGTCGGCGAACTGGACCTTCATCTTGAGGAGTCGCAGGACATCTTCACACTGGACCGGGACTTGAGTGGCTACGACCTCATCATCCTTGGCTGGAACAACGCGCTGACTACCGAGGATCTGTCGGATTCACAGGAGGATCACCTGCTGGCAGCAGTCGAGGCCGGCACGGGTGTCGCGGCCTGGCATGGAGCTGCCGCCGCTTTCAGGTCGAGCCTGCGGTATCACTTGATGTTGGGAGGTGACTTCCTCGCGCATCCGGCGGGAGAGGGCTATCCCTATCCCTACCAAGTGACCATCGTCAACCGCGATCACCCGGTGAGCCAGGGAGTCAATGACTTTAAGGTCGCGTCCGAGCAGTACTACATGAGCACCGACCCCAATAACACCGTCCTGGCCGAAACCACGTTCACCGGTGAACATTTCGCGTGGTTCGACGGACTGCGCAGCCCGGTGGCATGGGCCCGCCAATGGGGCAAAGGCCGGGTCTTCTACCACTCGATCGGGCATGCTCCCGTGGATCTTGCGGGCGAGGACGTCCGCAGGCTGACCAAACAGGGGATCGCCTGGGCGGCCAGGACTGCGTAGCTGATCAGGTCGCGTCGAAATCGTTGCGAGGTGCGGGCGCAACGCGTCGCCGAGGAATCGATGGTCGTCTTCCCCGGCTAACCCAGACTCGGCGCCGATCAGCGATCCCGGCGCTCGCAACGGCACGGCCCCGCCGGCTAGTGAGATGCTCCGGTGGTCGTAGCCGGAATCGGCGAAGTAGTCGGCGGCGGCCGCGCGATGCTGGCACGCGAGCGCCCACGATGAGCGGATGTGAACAGCGACCTCGCGAAACTTCCGGTCCAGCCAGTCGTCATTGGTTGCCGACGACCCAGGCAGGTCGCGTGAAACACCCGCTGCCGACCGAATTTGATCGCGATCGCGAGCGGATAGTGCGATTCGGCGGCACCGAGGACCATGGACTGGCCGAGCGCCCATACATCGGGGTGCGAAAACCGTGAAAGGTCCAGCGACCGCCGTCAGTCAGGGCTTGTTCGTAACTGCGCTGCAGTACACGGCATCCGAGCCGTCGTCCATGCTCCGAACGCTAGGCGACGGGTCGCGGCGGGTAAGGCTCAGATTGTGAAGAAGCCTCGCGGTCGACTTCACAGTCATGTCCTCCTGTGGTGACTGCCGCCCGGTCATGCGCGCGATGTGTGCAATTCTAACGCAATAGCATGCGCATATTGCGTCTGCCTGTCGCCCGAACCATTCGACCAGAATTCAACTGTGGCTGCAGTCACACGGACTCAGCGGGCCGTGCAGGATCCGCGGTGAAGGGAAAGCAGATGTCGATAACAAACGGTGAGCGGAATCGGCTGTCGGGCGACGACGCCCACCTACGCGTGTTGGGTTACGAGGAGAAGTTCGAACGCAAGATCGGCCTGTGGTCGAACTTCGCGCTCGGCTTCCTGTACCTGTCGCCGTTGGTGGGTGTGCTCTCGATGTTCACGCAGGCGCTCACCACCGCGGGGCCACCTTCGATTCTGTGGCTCGTCATCGCCATGTGCGGACAGCTGCTGGTCGCCATGACATTCGGTGAGATCGTGTCGCAGTTCCCCATAGCAGGTGGGCTCTACCAATGGGCGCGCCGGCTGTGGAATGGGCAGTACGCCTGGATCATGTCGTGGATCTACATTGCGGGCGTCATCATCGGATGTACGACGACAGCGATGTTCAGCGCGGACTTCGTTCTGGCACTGTTCCATTCGGACTCCAACATCTCCTCCACTCCGCTCGAGCGGCTCATTGTCGCCACCGTGGTGATCCTGATCTGCCTGGCACTCAACTCAACTGGGTCCAAGACGCTGGCGACGATCGCAAAGGTGGGCTTGGCCGCGGAACTGGCCGGCATCATCGTGGTGGGGCTGTATCTCTTGTTGTTCGCACGCAAGAACAGCTTCTCCGTTCTCTTCGACACCTTCGGCACCGGCGGTGAAGGCGGATACCTTGGCGCATTCGTCACCGCAGCCATCGTCGGACTGGTGCTGTTCTACGGTTTCGAGGCGTGCGGTGAGGTCGCCGAGGAGACGCCGAACCCGGCCCGCTCGATCCCGCGGTCGATGATGTTGACTGTCGTACTCGGTGGCATCGCTGCGCTGTTCGCGTTCGTGGGCTACATCCTGGCTGCACCGAACCTGCAGGAAATCGTCAACGGTGATGTGGCCAACCCGATCACCGCGATCCTGACTGCCACGTTCGGCATTGTCGGCACCAAGATCTTCCTCGTCGTCGCGCTCACGTCGTTCCTGGCCTGCGTGATGGGGCAGCAAGCGGCAGGCAGTCGGCTGATCTTCTCCTTCGCCCGCGACGACATGTTCCCCGGAAGCGCAGTCTTCAAGAAGATCTCGGCCAACAAGGTGCCGTTCAACGCTCTGCTGATCGTCACCGTCGTTCCGTTCGTGCTGTTCGTGCTGCTGTACTTCCTGCCCGACGCGCTGTTCCGCGTGGCGGCTTTCCAGATTCTTGCCGGTTACTTCGCATTCCAGATGGTGGTGCTCGCTTCGCTGCGGGCAAAAACCAAGGGCTGGAAGCCCGGTGGCACCTGGACACTTGGCAAGTGGGGCTGGCCCGTCGGGGTTGGTGCACTCATCTACGGCGTGCTCTCGATGATCGTGCTGGCGCGTCCCAATGGCGACACCAGCCTGGCGTTCTACGACCGCTGGATCGCGCTGATCGGGTTCCTCATCGTCGCCGGCGTCGGCCTGGCGTACATGTTGATCGCCAAGCCATACCGGCATTCAACGGCACCGGAAGGCGACGCGATCGCCATCGCCAACCTGCTGCGTGAGCATCGGGCGCAACATGACATGGCAACCTACGCCGAAGAGGTGCCGCTGGCCGAACCGACTGCGCCGATAGCGCAGGCCAGGCACGGACGCAGGGACGTCGAGCGGGAAACCGCTACAGCCGCTGAGTAACACGTCACCAGCCCATAGCCGCCGGGGATCAACAGATCCCCGGCGGCTATGCTGCGTTGGAGGCGCGGCGGCTAGCGTTGAGGCGCTGGACCCGTCGTCGTCCGCACAATCAATTCGGTGGCTTTAATTGAGCGTCGGCGTGCCTGACCTGCGATCAGATCCAGCAAGATCTTGGCAGCCGTTCGACCCTTGTCCTCCAACGGCTGGCGCACCGTTGTCAGACCCACGAGATCCGCGAGGGGCGCGTCATCGAAGCCTATGACGGATACCGCCCCAGGCACATCAATGCCCTGCGCTGACAAGGCTTGCAATGCAGCCACGCCGTGGACATCGGAGGTCGCGACGATCGCGGTCGGGGCGAATTCGCTGATGAGTAGCTCGGCTGCGGAGCAGCCACTGTTCATGTCAATGCCCGCGGCTTCGACCAGTGCGACGTCAGCGACACTGACGCCGTGGGCCGCCGTCGCCTGCCGATACCCGGCCAGCCGCTCCCGAAGATAGGTCTCCTTCGACGATTCGACGTCAGACCAGTAGCGAAAGCCGGGCGAAGCGGTGGGGCCGAGACGGTCGGTGATCACGCCGATTCGCTTGTGCCCCAACTCCAGAACGTGGGCCATCTGCTGTGCACCGGCCCCGCGATGATCCACAGTGACATAGGGCAGATTGGCCACGCGCGGCGAGTCGATCGCCACGGCGGGGATCATCCGCGCGCGTACCGCGTCGACGACAGGATGGTCGTCGGCCAAGGCGTGCATCACCACGCCGTCGACAAGACCGCGAAGCACGGCGGATTTGATCGGGCCGTCGGCGCCGGGTTGCGGATCGACCGGCAGCAGGGTCAATGCGACGTCGGCGAGTTCACCGACCTCGACGATGCCCTTCATCAACAACATCGTGGAGGGGTCTACGACCGCCTGCGCCAATGAGCCCGCTACGAGTATCCCGACCGCGCCAATCCGGCCCAGCCGCAAGCTGCTTCCGGCGATATTGGGGCCGGTGTAGCCAAGCCCGGCTGCGATGGCGAAGATGCGATCGCGTTGAGCGGCAGACACGCGTGGTGATCCGCTGTAGGCGTAGGACACCGATGCTTGCGACACCCCGGCTGCGGCGGCGACATCCTTCATTGTCACCATGTCGCCTCTCCGTTCATCCGACGGTCGACTCGAGTGGAGAGCCGACGAGGCCAGCCTCACGCAGGTTAGCCCCAAGGCGAGGTCATTTTCCGCAACCGACGGTTACGCGCTCGGCGGGCGTGGCGAGGCGACGACTCAGGACTTCACTATGAAACCGGCGTCGATGACCAGCGTGGTGGCGGTGATATACCGCCCGGATTCCGTGACCAGATACAGGATTGCGTTGCTGACGTCGCTCGGATCGATCCACGGAACCGGCAGGATGTGCGTGCCGGCGAAGGTACCGACTACATCGTCACGGGTGGGCTTGTCGAGGTCAGGACGGAACAGGCTGTACACGAAGTCGTTGTTAATCATGTGGGTGTCCACGCACGTCGGGTTGACGGAGTTCACGCGAATGCTGTACTGCCCCAACTCGCGTGCTAGTGATGTCATCAATCCCGTCACCCCGTGTTTGGAGGCGGCATACGACGAGATGTTCTCCGCGCCCTTGAGCGCTTCCGTTGAACCGATGAACACGATGCTGCCGCCCTGCTGTTGGCTGATCAGCGTGGGGATCGCAGCTTTGACAGTGTGGAAAACTCCGTTGAGGTTGATGTCGATCATTTCACGCCAGTCCTGGGGGGCGATCTCCCACGTCTTGGCTCCCGAGCAGATCCCGGCGTTGGGAATGACGATGTCAACCCGGCCGAACTGCTCGATTCCGCGGTCGAAAACCGCTTTGACCTGATCGTAGTCGCGAGTGTCGGCGACCTCGGCGACGATGTCGGCGCCGGCCTGCTTGACCAGTCGCACCGTCTCCTGCAGATCTTCCTCGGTGGCGCCCTCGTAGGCCGTCGTGGTTGGTTTGGCGCACAGGTCGACGCCGATGATGCTCGCGCCTTCGCGTGCCAGTGTCAGTGCGTGCGAGCGTCCCTGCCCGCGTGCCACGCCGGTGATGAATGCGACCTTGCCGTCAAGTTGTCCCATGGTGTGTTTCCTAATCCAGAGGCGATCTATGGAAATGGCCGTCGCCCAACACGTGTCGGCCGGGCCGGTGTGAGGCTCGGATGTAGATTTCGAACAGTAAGTGAATCGTATCACCTACTGTGCACCAACACTATACAGCGCACCAGAGATGTCATATATTATTCGAATCACGCGGTTCTGATCAGCTGGTCGAGCCAGTCACCGAGGTGACGCTGGAGGCGCCTGCCGGTCTTATCCGCGTCCGCTGCACGTGCCGCGACGGCAAGGTCACGAGCGTCGAATTCGTCAACCAGCCCGCATTCGCCTATCACCTTGGCGCACCTCTGAAGCTCGACGGTTACCCGACTCTGACCGTCGACGTCGCCTGGGGTGGTATGGCTTATGTGCTGGCTTCGGCGGGCCAGCTGGACCTTCAACTGACGCCGGATGAGGCACGCGACCTTCGTGACCTAGGTCGAAACTCAAAATGACAGCGGCCCAACAGATTCCGCTTACCCATCCGTTCAACCACGAGTTTGCAGGCATCACCCAGACGGAGTTCGTCCGGGGCGCTCTCGCGTCGATGGCGTCCTCACGTCACGGAACGCCGTGATCGTCTCGCCGGGCCGGGTAGATCGATCGCCGTGTGGGACCGCAACCTCGGCGCGACTGGCCGTCCTTCACGCTCAGGGCCTGCCTCATCGGAGTCGGCGAGCGCTCGTGCGCCAGCTGCAATGGTGGGCGCAGCGGAGCGGGCGGAGTCCACCTACACCACTACGCGTCCTCACGGACGATCTGCCGCCGATCATCCCGTGAACGCTCACGATTGATCGTGCACAAGTTGGGCCTAGCCGGCTGAGGTGGGGGATGCGCACACTCTTACCTGTACATCCATTTATCAATGATGCGAAGCGATTTCGATCGCAAGAACGTGACGGGACGGGCCGTTCAAGTATCAGCATTCATGCCGGGTGTGTCGAGCACATTCGTGCGGAACGAAAGCCCCTGGCGCAGTGGGATTCCCCATCTCAATCAGGCTGTCACCACCAACTTCGCCGATGAGACCAGCACTCAACGCCGCAGTGCTTCTGTGAACGCTTGCAGGACATCACGAGTCGGCATTGGAGTAGCATCCCACCTGCACGTGGACGCGACTGGTCGAGGTGCGGCTCCGACAACTGCTCGAATTCGGCTTACCACGCGTAACCCTCGCAGCGATTACCTACCGTGTGGTCGACATGTCCGCGATATCCCGACTCTGGAGAACCGTCGTGCCAAAGGCCTCGATCTGCTGTTCCTCCGTGCCATGAATCGGCTGCAGGACCACGGCGTCGGCACCACTCGCGGCCAGCCGGGCGATCGCCGCCTCACACGCCGAGGTATCGCCACTGACGGTCAGCTGGCTGACGACCTCGAGATCGCAGTCAGCTTGCTGCAAGTTGCCCAATTGCGCAGCGAGGTAAGGTTTTTGAAGTGCGTTCTGCACGATGGGCAAAAGCGCTTCAACACCCCGGCCAGCGTCTTCGGTGTCGAGGTTCGACCAGACGAAGACGGTGATGTGAGCGTCGGGGCCCAGTGTCTTGCGAACCTCGGCTACATATTCCGGCGGGGAGCCTTCGGCAAGGATCACTCCGAATCCCAGCTCGCCGGCGAGTTCGATGCCCTTCGGGCCGCGCACTCCGAGGCTAAGCGGGGGAGCCTGAGCTGGTGGATGCGTCAACGAGACCCCATCGAGGCGCACATGTCGCCCCGAGTAGCTGACCAGATCGCCCCTGAGCAAGTCTCGGACAGTCTGTGACACTTCCGCCAGACACACCATCAAGCTGTCGGGATGCTGTCCGACCTGTCGAAGCCAGGCCGGCATTCCGTGTCCAATACCAGCGTGGAAGCGGCCAGCCGAAAGACGCGCGACTGAAGCGAATTCCATCGCCAGGTACATCGGATTTCGCACGGCGGCGGGTGCGATACCCAGACCCACCACGATGTCGGTCGTTACCGCCAGCGCTGCAGCGGCTTGCGCGATACCGCCTGCCAGAGCGAGGTCTTCGCACACCCACAACTCGTCAAAGCCGGCCTGTTCGGCCGATCGAGCCAGTCGAATGACGTGCTCGGCGGGTCGGCCATCGAGCTTGAAGCCGAGCTTGGGAATCATTGCCCTCCTTGTCCGGTGGCGTCACGTCGAGACCGTCAGTTCTTGCCAACCTACGAGCGGGCGACACGTACGGCCAGACACGAACCGTGTCGTCAATGCACCCAGAACTTCACACGTTGTGCCCTCGTCGAGAACTAGACACCATGGGGCGAAGGAAAACACCCAAGCGCTGTTCCCTGCATTACGACACTGTCGTGACACTTATCGACAGCGGGGGAGCAGAAAAAGGCGGACAGGTCAGTCGGCTACAGGTCTTACACTAATCAACAACACCTTCTGTCCAGGCTCAGCGTGTGTTGGGGAGGAATCAGATGAGCAGTCCGTTGCTGATCAATGCGCCCGCGGTGGGCGTCGCGTCGGCGATCGAAAACGCCGGAACGGCCACGATGGCCGGTACCGGCGCCGGTGCGGCCGCCCCGGTGACGGCGATCCTGCCGCCGGGGGCCGAGGACGCCTCGGCTGCGGCGGCGGCGGCCTTCGGTGCGCGCGGCGCCGAGACGATGGCGATGCTGTCGCAGCTGGTGATGGTGCGCGGGCTGTTCGCCGAAACGGTGGGCACCAGTGCGGCGGCCTACGTGGCCACCGACGCCATCAACGAAGCCACCCTGTCGATCTGATCGGCTGAAGGCGGTATGTCGGGATTCGGGGACGCGGCTGCGGTCGATCCTGCAACCAACCACGTGTTGATGCGCTCGGGGGACCTGGGCGCCAGCCTGCTGGATGCCGCCACGGGCCATGAGTCGATCGCCGACATGCTGCTGGCCGAGATGGCCGCGATGGGGATCAACGTCCACTCGACGGCGTCGGTGTCCTGGCAGGGGCCCGGCGGGCAGATGATGACGATGAGCGCCGACGAGTTCATCCTGTTGTGCGAGACGGCCTCGGCGTGGGCCCGGCTGTCGATGGTGCAGGCTTCCGAAGTGGCGATGGCGCACAGCAGCGCGCTGGAGTCGATGATCCCGGCCGAGGTGGTCGTGACCAACCGCACCACCCAGGCAACGCTGGTGGCCACCAACGCTTTTGGCATCCACACCGGCGAGATCGCCGCGCTGGAGGGCGAGTACCACGCGTTCTGGATCCAGAACGCGACCGCGCGCACCGGCTACGGATCGGTGGTGTCGACGGCGCTGGCCGCGCTGGGCACACCGGCGCCGTTCTCCCCGGACGCCGCCAACCCGTTGGGCCCGGCGATGGGCGTGGCACAGGCTGCCGCGACCGACGGCACGCAGGGCGCGTTGCAGGCCAGCGCGAAAACGATGACGCAGGCCGGCGACGCGACGGTCCAGGGCGGGTCGGGTTCTGAAGGCATGATGTCGTCGATGGTCGGCCAGCTCGGCGGCGTGTTCGGCCAGGTCGGCTCCTCATTCGGTCAGATCAGCCAGGTCGGCGGGCAGCTGCCGCAGATGCTGGGGCAGGCACCGCAGCTGCTGTCGGGCATGCTGGGCCCGCTTACCCAATCGATGACCAGCGCCAACGGGGCGCAGGCCGCGGCGGCGCTGGCGCCCGAGGCAGCGGGAGCGATCGGGCCCGGGCTGGGCGGCGTCGGAGCGCTGGGCTCGCTGGGCGGCGGCGGTGGTGGCGCGCTGAGCAACGCCGCGCTGTCGAGCAGCTTCGTGCGTCCGGCGAGCAGCTTTTCCGCACCCACCTCGCCGACGTTGCCCGGCGGCTGGCAGGGCGGCGGCCCGGCAGCAGAGGCCGGGGCGGCCCGCCCGGCCGGACTGGGCGGCGGCGGGCTGTACGGGGCGCCGCCGGCAGCGTTGGGCCGCGACGGTGAGCAGTCGCGCTCCGAGCAACGCCCGGGACGGGCGATGCAGATCACCGGGCGTCCCAGCAGGGGGGAGCAGCAACGGATCTGAATGAAAATTAGCGTCCAGAGCAGCCCCGCGCGGCTCTTAAACTGAAATCCAGCAGCTACCAACCAATTTCGAGGGAGACACCAGATGACGGAGCCCGGCGGCGGAACGATCAAGGTCAATGCCGCGAATGTTCACAACCTTGCCAACACCATGGACGACGTCTCGCAGCGCATGCAGGATGTGCTCAACCGCTACCAGCACGCCAACGAGGAATCCATCGCCAACCAGACGATGGGCGGCAACGCCGCGATGACCAGCGTGGCCACCGGTGCAGAGATCCACGACGCCCAGACCAAGATCCAGCATCGCTTCCAGCAGGTCAATGACACGCTGCGCCAGGCCGGTTCGCACACCACCAACACCGATCACGACAACTCCAGCCTGTACCAGCAGGTCGCCGGTGCCATCAAGTTCCAGTGAATCTGGACCCCACGAGCTTGCGCTAGTCATCCAATCGAACTGAGAGACAAAGGATTTCACTGATGGACAACGAAACGATCATCGCCAATCTGGCGGGCATGGCCGATCTGGCCTCCGGACACATGAGCTTTTCCCAGGAACTGGAATCGCTGGGGCAGGAAGCGATCAACGCCGTCAACGCCTCCCCGGAGTACTTCACCGGCCCCCAGGGCGCGCCGGCCTATCAGCAGGTGATGAGCCTGATCCACCAGGCCGTGCAGGACGGCCAGGAGGTCATCGCCCGCCACGGCAACGCCATCGACACCGCGGCCGGCAACAGCCAGGCCACCGACGGCGCGATCGGCCAGTCCTTCACGTCGATCTGAGAAGTCGGCAACGTTAGCGTCAACCGTTCAAGAGGGGGCCTGACTTCGGCAGGCCCCCTCTTGTGCGTGTGTTGAGTGAAAGGCATTGGGAGGCAACGGTGTTGCAGACATCGGTCGAGGGCATCTGGGTGCTGCAGGCACTGGTCGGCGTGGAGTCGATGCCAGTGGCGTTGCAGCTCAAGCCCTACATCCCCTCAGCACACGGCGACCTGATCGTGGAGACCACCGCCGGGCGTCAACCGATCGCGCGTACCGCGCAGTACCAGAGTCTGGTCGAGGCCGGGGTGATCGACGAGCGCGGCGCGGTCGACCCGATCGTGGCCGACTGGATGACCGTGCTGGGCCGTCCCGAGCGGGAGGTGGTGCTGCGGATCCGCCGCCCCGATGGACCCGCCACCGAAACCGCCGGGCCCACGGTGGCCGAGCGGGTGATGGTGATCTGCCGGCACCGCCGGTTCCTGGCGATGGCCGCCCGCGACGGCGGCGATATGGTCATCGGCGGTGTGGGTGAGGCCGAAGAGACCGACAAACAGATCGCCCACATGTGCCGGATGTTGTTGCCCGCCTTCGGTGAACACCCACCCGCAGACATCGAGGGTTTCAATGTGCCCAAGGACCTGCTGACCTCGGCGGTGCACGCCGCGGCCGGCAAGGGGCCCGAGGCGATGGCCGCGGCGCTGCGTTCGCTGGGGCTGGGCCCGTGGGAGGTGGAGGTGCTGCAGGCGGCCTCCGGTTTGGACACCTCGGCGATGGCCGTCGTGATCGTCATCGACCACGTGCCCGAGATGCGCCCGCACCCGCGGGTGCTGACTGTCGCCGACACCGAGTACGGGCGGATCAGCCTGTCCACCACGACGGCGGCCGACGGCAGGGAGTGGATGGCCGTCTTTCCCGCGACGCCCACCAGCCTGCGTGATGACCTGGCCGACCTGCTGGCCGTGCCGCAGCTGACATGAGCGTCAGGTCAGTGGCGGGCGGGTCCTCGGCGGGGGTGGCGCGGTGGCGCTGAATTTGACGTCGCGCCTGCAGGTCACGGCGCACTATTTCTGGAACCGGCGCAACGCTGCGGCGTTGAGCCATCACGGGGTTCGGCTGGACTACGACCCCGAGCAGCGGCGTATCGCCGCGCTGATCCTGGGCTTCGTGCTGACCCTGGTGGCGATCGCGCTGGCGGCGCTGATGGCCTACATCAAACCGGCCGGCCAGGTCGGCACGTCGGCGATCCTGGCCGACCGCGACACCGGCGCCATCTATGTGCTCGTCGACGGGCGGTTGCACCCCGCGCTGAACCTGACCAGTGCGCGGCTGATTTCGGGGCAGAACGCCAACCCGACGTTCGTCAAGGCCGCCGAACTCGACAAATACCCCAAGGCGCCGTGGGTCGGAATCGTCGGTGCCCCAACACAAATGCCGATCCGCACCGGGCTGGGTTCCCAGTGGGCGGTGTGCGACACCACACCCAGCGCGACGGCAACCGCGTCGGCCGGGCGCGCCCCGATGGTGACCGCGATCGCCGGGCCGCTGACGCTGGGGGCGCGGTCGGCGCCGCTGCAGATGCCCAACGCGATCCTGGCGCGCCACAACGACAAAACGTTCGTGGTGTGGGACGGGCACCGCTCCGACATCGACCTGTCCAACAAGTCGGTTGCGCTGGCGTTGGGCGTGGATTCGGCTGCGCCCCAACCGGTCACGATGTCCAACGCGCTCTATGACGCCATCCCGGCGACCGATCCGCTGGTGGTGCCGGCCATCGCCGACGCCGGAGCGCCCTCACCGTACAACCTGGGACCCGGCGTGGTCGTCGGTTCGGTGCTGAGCGTGCACGACGTCGCCCAAGGCGGCGGCGAATCGCTGTACGTGCTGTTGTCCAATGGGGTGCAACGCATTTCGCCGTTCGTGGCGTCGCTGCTGCGGGCGGCCAACTCGTTCGGCGACGTCGCGCCGGTCGCGGTGTCCCCCGACCGGCTGGCACCGGTCCCGGTGGTCGACACGCTGCCGGTGTCCTACTACCCAGCCACCCGGCTGCACCTGGTCGACACCTCCGTGGCCGTCACCACGTGCATGGCGTGGTCGAAGGGCTCCACCGACAAAGCCGCGGTGGTGGCGGTGCTCTCGGGGCAGGGGTTACCGATCCCGGCCGAGTCGGACAACCGGCTGATCCATCTGGTCAAGGACGGCCGCAACGACCCCGATTCCGATGAGGCCGATCAGGTTTACATCGCGCCGGGGTCGACCAACCTGGTGATGACGACGAACGCCGATCCGTCCTCGGTCAGCCGCGACTCGCTGTGGTGGATCTCCGATGAGGGGGTGCGCTACGGCATCGCGCTGGAGGACGCGACGCTGCGCCCGCTGGGCATCGCGACCGCCTCAGCGCGCCAGGCACCGTGGGCGATGATCCGCACGTTCGCCCCCGGTGCGGCGTTGTCCAAAGCCGATGCGCTGACCCAGCACGACTCGCTGACCCCGGTGGGTGGGGCCGAGGCATTACCCACGAAAACGCAGGCGCCGCAATGAGAATGACGCAATCGGTGCCGCCGCAACTGGCGTACATGCTGTGCATGTGCGCCGTTAGGATGACGATATGAGTAACCCGCAACGGGACGACTCCGACGAGTACGAGACCGGCCCGAGCGCACAGCCGGGCGGCGCCCAGAACGTCGAACGGCCCGCGCCCACCGAGGCGTCCGGTGAGGCGCCCCGCCACCTGGCGGGCGCACCGGACCCGGGGGTGACCCGCCCGGTTCCCCCTGCGCCGTGGCCGGATGCACCGGCGCCGTTCCGCCCGGATCCGTCCGCCCCGCCGCCGAACACCGGCGCGCGTCACCTCGAGCAGCCCGCGCGCCATGACCCCGAGGGCCTGTCGGAAAAGACGTCGCTGATCAACCGCGATGAGCTGCTGGCGGGTCCACGCGGCCCGCAAAGTCCTCCGCCGCGTCCGCCTGCCGGCGACTGGGGCAGCGCGCCACCTGGCTGGGGTCCGACGCCCGGCGGGGCGGGCAGCTTCAACTTCGTCGACGACATCCGCAGCACCGAACTGGTGCCCACCCGCAAGATCCCGCCGCAGCGTGGCTGGCGAAAAGCCTTGTACGCCGCGACGTTTCATCTGATCAACCCCGGGCAGTCACCCGACGAGCGCTACCAGGCCGAGCTGGAGGCCAAGGTCCGCTCGCTGCTGCGGGGCCGCTACAAGATCGGCGTGCTGGGCAAGGGCGGCGTCGGCAAGACCACCATCTCGGCCTGCGTGGGGTCGCTGCTGGCCGAGATGCGCCCCGATGACCGGGTGGTGGCCATCGACGCCGACACCGCGTTCGGCAAGCTCGCCAGCCGCATCGACCCCAAGGCGTCGGGGTCCTATTGGGAGCTGGCCGGTGACCGCAACCTGCACACCTTCGCCGATGTTCGCAGCCGCGTCGGCAGCAACGCCTCGGGGCTGTTCGTGCTGGCCGGGGAGATGTCCACCGCGCGCCGCCGCGTGCTCGATCCGTCGGTCTACTCGGCTGCCGTGGCCCAGCTGGACCGCCACTTCACGGTGTCGATCGTGGACTGCGGGTCGACGATGGACGCCCCGGTGACCCGCGCCGCGGTCGCCGACGTGGACGCGCTGATCGTGGTGTCCTCATGCTGGTATGACGGCGCGTCGGCGGCGGGTCAGACCCTGGAGTGGCTGGCCAACAACGGCTACACCGGGCTGCTGCACCGCACCGTGGTCGTCGTCAACAACTCCGATAACCAGGCCAGCAAGCGGGACGTGAAGCTGCTGATCGAACGGTTCGGCAGCCGCGGTCAGAAGGTCATCGAGATGCCCTATGACCGGCATCTGCGCCCGGCCGGGGTGATCGACATCGACGACGAGCTCAACAAGCACACCCGCCGCCGGGTGCTCGAGATCGCCGCGGCGCTGGCCGAGCACTTCACCGCGACCACCGAGCGGCCCCGGGAGCGCCGATGACCGCCACCGCCGATCGCGGGGTGGCCGGTCGCGACCTGCGGGCCGACACCGGCGTGCCCGCCTCGAGCCGGGTGTCGCTGCTGGTGGGGGAGAGCCATCAGATCGACCTGTTGCTGCCCGCGGCCGTGCCGCTGGCCAAGCTGGCCGACCCGACCCGCGACGCGATCAACCGGCAGCTGCGCTCGATCGGCGCCGAGGAGCTGCCGCGGCGCAACTTCGTGTTCGCCCGCGCCGCGGGCATGACCATGCTGGCGGGCAATCTGTCGCTCTCCGCGCAGGGTGTCAGCGACGCCGAGCTGCTCGCGTTCGTGCCCGCGGCCTCCGCGCAGCGCTACGAACCCAACATCGAGAACGTGTCGGCGGCGATCGCCAGGTGGGCCAGGAGCCATTTCCCGGCCGTGTCGGCCGGTGACGCCGCCGCGGTGGCGGTGGCGTTGACGACCGTGGCGCTGCTGGTGTCGGGTCTTCTCGTGTGGCGCCAGCGCTGGGCCACGGACGGGGGATGGCTGACCCCGGTCATCTTCGGCGCGGCGGGCCTGGTGCTCCTCGCGGTGACGTTGGTGACGGTGCGGATGGCGGCGCCGCTTCCGGCCAGGACGGCGGCCTGCTGGTGTGCGGTGGCAGCGCTGGTCGCGGCGGGGGCCTGCGCACCGCCCGGAGCCCATCCGGGCGCACCGCACGCGTTTCTGGCGGCGGGGGTGGCGTTGGTGGCCACCGCGCTGGTGGCGCGTTTCACCAGCCGCTACTGGGTGGCCGCGGCGGCGGTGATCACCGTGTCGGTGGCGGTGCTGGCGGCCTCGGGTGCCCGGATGTTCTTTACCGTGCCCGGCCAGCGGATCGCGACGGTGATGCTCATCGCGGTGCTGACGGTGTCGCTGGCCGCGCCGGCGATCGGCAGGCAGCTGGCCAAGGTGCCGCGCCAGAGCTTCGACTCGATCACCGGCAAGGACATGTACACCCGGGCACCGGGTGAGCCGGAGGACACGATCACTCCCGTCGCCGACGCACCGCACGACATCACGCTGCGCGGTGAGGCGCTCGCCGAGGTGGCCCGGCGGTCCAACCGGGTGCTGACCGGGCTGCTGCTCGGCAACGCGCTGGTGCAGGTCGGGTCGTCGTGGTTCGCCATTCATCCCGGCGTCGGTTCGCAGTGGCCGTTCGTGGTGGTGGTCGCCATCATCGCGGTGATCCTGGTGTTGCGGGCGCGCGCGTTTCGCGACCGCCGCCATGCGATCACGGTGGTCACGGGTGGGGCGGTATCGCTGTTCGCGATCCCGGTCCACTACGGCGTCGCCGCCGACGCGGCGTCGGTGACCGGGCTGTGGGCGGCGGCGGTCGTGCTCGGCATCGCGGTGTGTGCGCTGCTCGGCGGGACGGTGATCCCGAACCGGAACTTCTCCGAACCGGTCCGCGAACTCGTCGAGTACGTGGAGTACGTGGCGACCACCGCGGTGATCGTGTTCGCGGCGTGGGCGATCGATCTGCTGCACTTCGTCAGGTACCACTGATGCGGATGCGTTCGGCCGCTGCGGGTTTCGGCGCGGCGGTCCTGCTCGGGGCCAACGTGGCCGCACCGCCTGCGGCGCTGGCCATCGGCCCGCCGGTGATCGACCCGGGCGCGCTACCGCCGCCCGAGCCGCCGGGGCCCGTCGAGGAGATGCGCCAGACCGAGGCCTGCATCAACCCGGTGGTGATCGCCGATCCCGACGTCACCCAGCCGGCGCCGGGCAACGTGATGCTGTCGGTGCCGCAGGCCTGGCAGTACTCCACCGGCGCCGGGGTGACCGTGGCGGTCATCGACACCGGGGTGACACCCAATCCCCGCTTCCCGGCGCTGTTCGCCGGCGGCGACTACGTGCAGGGGCTGGCGGGCGGCGGGTTGACCGACTGCGAGAACCACGGCACCGCGGTGGCCAGCATCATCGGCGCCGCGCCGTCCAATCCCGCGGATCGCCCGCCGACCAAGCCTCTGGGTGCCCCGCCGGTCGCGCCGCCCCCCGCGGTGCCGGCCAACCCGGCTCCGACCAGCGCGCCGCCGCCACCCCCGCCGCCGCAGACGATCACGGTGATCGCGCCGCCGCCACCGCCGCCCCCTCCGCCTCCGCCGCCCGAGGGCGACGCGCCTGCCGACGGGGCCGCCGATCCCGCCGCGGCCGCGCCGCTGGTGCCCGGCCCGCCGCCCGGCGGACCGGACGGCGTGGTCGGGGTGGCGCCCGACGCCGCGTTGATCTCGATCCGGCAGGCGTCGGTGGCGTTCGCGCCCGCGCATCCGACACCGGAGGAGCAGTCGCTGCACCGCAAGGCCGGTGACATCCTGTCGCTGGCCAAGGCCATCCGCACCGCCGCCGATCTGGGCGCCAAGGTCATCAATGTGTCGCTGGCGTCGTGCACCAACGCCGCGGCGCCGGTCAACCAAGATCCGCTCGGTGCGGCGGTGCGCTACGCCGCCGTCGACAAGGACGCGGTGATCGTGGCCGCCGCCGGTAACCGCAACGACCCGCTGCAGCCCGACTGCGGGCAGAACCCGGCGTTCAATCCGCTCAACCCCGCCGACCCGCGGGACTGGGCCGGGGTGCGCACCATCGTCAGCCCGGCGTGGTTCTCCGACTACGTGCTCTCGGTGGCCGCGGTCACCCCGGGCGGGCTGCCGATGCCCGACTCCATCAACGGCCCGTGGGTGGGGGTGGCCGCGCCCGGCGCCCGGATCATGGGGCTGTCTAGCGTCAACGGCGCGGCGGTCAACGCCTCGCCGGCCAAGGATCCCGGCACCGGCAACGGCATGTGGGGGACCAGTTTCTCGGCGGCCTACGTGTCGGGCGTGGCGGCGCTGGTGCGCGCCAAGTTTCCGAATCTGACTGCGCACCAAGTGATCCGGCGGATCACCGAGACCGCGCACGACCCGGCGCACGGGGTGGACAACCAGGTCGGGCACGGGGTGGTCGATCCGGTCGCCGCGCTGACGTTCGACGTGACGCCGGGCGACCCGAAACCCGCCGAGCATCTGAGCAGCGCCCTGCACGTGCCCCCGCCGCCGCCCGGCCCGGATCTGCGGCCGCGCAACGTGGCGCTGATCGGGGTGGGGGTCGCGTTCGGGGCCGCGCTCATCGTCGCGGCGGTGGCCGGGATCCGCAGGAGGATGTCGTGAAGGCGCGCACCGTGGCGCTGCGCCCTGCGCTGGGTGCCGTGGTGGCCGCCGAGGTCGTCGCGCTGGCCGCGTTCACCGCGCTGCCGCCGGGCCGGTGGGGCTGGTGGCCGGCCGCGGTGATCACCGCGGTCGCCTTGGTGGCGCTGGTGGTCACGGTGCACCGGCGCAACGCCGTGAGTTGGGTTGGCGCCCAAGCACGCTGGCGACGCCAGCGCCGATTCGCCACCCCCGTCGGCGCCGCGGTCGACATCAACCACGGCGGCCACGTCTACGGGGTGCGCACCGCCGGCGAGGAGGCCGTCACGATGCTGCGCATCGACGGGCGCGCCGACAGCCCGACGTTTCTGCGCAGCGCGGCGACCCTGCACACCACCAACACGGTGCCGCTGCGGGTGCTCATCGACCATCTCGAGCAACCCGGCGGCCTGCACCTGGAACTCGACATCGTCAACGACGGCTACCGGGTGGTGCCCCAGAGCGGATATCCGCCGCTGTACTCCACACTGCTGGCCGACCGGTCGGCGGCCGGGCAGCGCACCACCCGGCTGACCGTGCGGCTGATCCTGCCCGAGTCGGTGGCCGGCCTGTCCTACCGGCACTCGATCGGCACCGCCGCGGCCGCAGCGTCCGACCGGATCCTCAAAGCCCTACTGCAGCAGGGGATTCGGGCGGTGCCTTGCAACGCCGAGGAACATGACGCGGCGCTGGCCGCGCTGGGCGTCGGGCTGGCGGCCCCGCCGCCGCGGTCCGCCGTTGCGGTGGCCGACGAGGAGATCGCGCCGGACGTGCTCGAGGACCCCGGCTATGACGAGCTCGAGTCCGAGGTGTTCGCCGGTGTCGGCGCACCCTCCGCGCCGGTCGCCGACGTCGATGAGCACGCCGAGGCGCATCCGGCGCGGGTGCGCCCCAAAGCCAGCGTCGGATGGCGCACCATCAACACCAGGCCGGGCTATCTGACGACGTACTACTTCTCACCTGAGGACATCACCACCGAGAGCCTGAACGCGATGTGGGCGCTGCGCAGCGATCACGTCGTGCAGATGACGACGCTGCGCAAACAGCGCGGCGGGAAGATCGCGGTGTCGGCGCTGGTGCGCACCACCGACCCGCAAGCCCCCCAGCAGCCGCCCACGCTGTTCCTCAATCCGCTACCCGGCGACCAATATTCAGCCGCGCTGGCCGCCGCCCCGACCTCGCGTCCGCGGCTGACGCTGCCGCGGCGGGTGCTGAAGGCGCGCGACGAGCTGGCCATCCCGATCGGGTCGACCGGTGTGCTGGTCGGCGCGGCGATCAACGACGACCCCGCCGCACGCCCGGCGATGCAGCGCGACGACCTGGTGATGTGGCCGTTGACCGATCCGCAGCGGGCCACCCGCATCACGATGGACACCTCAGCGTTCTATCTGCGGCAACTGTTGATCCGCGCCGCGGCGTGCGGGGAGCGCATCGTCATCTATTCCGAGGAGCCGCGCCGCTGGTATTCGCTGGCCCAGCGGCACCTCACCGTCGTCGAGCCGGGCCGACACGCCGACTTCGTGCCGACGATCATTGTCAACGACCACTCCCAGATCGTGCCGTCGGCGGGACTGTCCTCGACGGTGATCACGTTGGGGCACAACCCGTCTGAGGCCACCCGGCCCGATGTGTTGTTCCAGCAGACGTCGGAGAACACGGTGCGGATCACCGCCGGGGCGCGCGTCATCGATATCGCGATGGTGGTGTTCCGCCAGGAACAGACGTGGACGGGGTAGGCGGGGCTTCTCGACGGCGTCGTCGTCGCCGTTCTGGCGACACCGCCAATTTATGGTCCCATTAAGTCGGTCAGAATCGCCCATCAACTTCACATGGCGCGCTTCACGAGCATGGCGAAGGCGTAGTCGCCCCCCGCGGCGGCTGTAGTTTCTCAAACTGAGTGTCGTTGTCTCAGTTGAGATGTCATCTCGACGGCATATATGACATAAACGCCGCAGGCCTTCTGCAATGTGGTGGAGGCTCTCCCATGTGCATACCCCACTTCAGACCGAAGGAGTCATTCAAAGCGTGTCAGGGCAAATCGAGAATTGAGCTGCCGAAACTAAGTTGCCCGCCTGCTTGTCGGTGATTCGTGGCATCTGCCGATACAGTTTTTCGGTTTCGACTGGCGCAGACGTTCCCTGGTGCAACTCGGTGCAAAGGGCCTGCCCTAGCTCGATGGTGTCCTGCGAGCTGATCGGGTGACCCATAATTGCGGAGATGTCGATCCCGTACGCGTGAAGCCTGGACAGGAAATCGCTGCCGGGATCGGCGTGCGCAAGGGGTGTAATGAGTGCCCATGTCGCGCTGAATGCAACGCAGACAATTCCGCTGGTAAGCCTCACTGGAAAAGTCCCCTGTCCCCCTGGCAACCCGCCGGGCGACAACTGTAACCCCGTTTCAGACACTCAGAGCAACCAACGAGCAAACCACCGATACACCAGAGCAACCGGCCGCAAGACGGCCATCTAACCAGCGCGCCTCGGTAGTCTGTGACCATGATTGTTGCCAGCGGATCGAAGTTTGCTGGCTACACGATTGTGCGGCTACTTGGATCGGGCGGCATGGGGGATGTCTATCTTGTTGAGCATCCGAGGTTGCCGCGTCACGATGCGTTGAAAATCCTCCCGCGGGCCCTGACCGCTGACATCGAGTTCCGCCAGCGGTTCATCCGGGAAGCGGACCTGGCCGCGACGCTATTTCATCCGCACATCGTCGGTATGCATGACCGCGGCGAGTATGACGACCAACTGTGGATCTCGATGGACTACATCGACGGAACCGACGCCGCTCAGCTGGTGTGCGACCGCTACCCCGCGGGTATGCCGGTCGACGATGTGCTGGCCATCGTCACGGCGTTAGCTGGCGCGCTCGATCATGCCCATGAGCGCCTTCTACTGCACCGCGATGTCAAGCCAGCCAACGTCTTGCTCAGCGAGCCCGATCGCGATGGTCAGCGACGAATCTTTCTGGCGGACTTCGGAATAGCTCGACCGATGATCGATCCGAGTGGACTCACGGCGACCAATCTCACGGTTGGTACCGTCGCCTACGCCGCGCCCGAACAGCTTATGGGTTCGGAACTCGACGGGCGTGCTGACCAGTACGCGCTCGCCGCTACCGCGTATCACCTGCTGACCGGGGCACCGCTGTTTCAGCAGTCCAACCCCGTTGCGGTCATCAGCCAGCACCTCACCCAGGTCCCCCCGCCAGTCAGTGATCGACGACCGGACTTGGCGCGACTCAATTTAGTACTGGCAAAAGCTTTGGCAAAGGACCCCGGCGAGCGGTTCATGCGGTGCCGCGATTTCGCTACGGCATTCCATGAACAAGTCGGTGACCCCATCAGTGAATGGGGCACGGAGGCCGGCATAACATCTGCCTCTCCCATTCCAACGTCCAAGACTCAATTGCGGATCACGACGCCCCCCGCTGCAGCCGGGCAAGTGAATCGTCTCAGGGTTGAATCGACGCCAGGGGGAATCGATCCGCCGGCGTTCAGCAAGAAGCGGAAACAGCGGCCCAAAGTCGTTCTTGCTGCAGCGCTTGCGGTAATCCTCATCGCGGGGATCGGGTTGAGTAGCTGGGTGATTCACCAAAAGGATCGTGTGACGCCAACCACAGCCAATGCCCCGGTCCAACCCGCCGCTGTCCTCGACGGCACGTACCGCCTCGATTACATGCTCGGCCAACAAACGGTCAACGGCTCGCCGAATCCTCCGCCAGGGAAGGAGCCGCAAACCCAAACCGCATATTGGGCCTATCGCCAAGCGTGCACGTCCAAGGGTTGCGTGGCTACCGGAACCGCCCTGGACGACAACCACAAAGCAGCGATCACACCCAACGTTTCAGCCGTTTGGCACTATGCCGATAGTGAGTGGCTGCGCATGCCCGATAGGCAGCGCGTCCAGTACGAGCATTGCTCGGTCGACGGCGACAAAGAAGTCGCCGGCGGGGACACCGAGATGACGACGTGGACAATGACGCCGCAATCGGACGGTACCCTCCGAGGCCTTCGGACCAACACGGTGCTCACCAGCGAGTGCGGCCTACAGGGAGTGGTCAGACAGGATCCCTTTGTGGCAGCGCGGATTGGCGATATTCCACCCGGCGTTACTGTGGCGGACCCGGTCTCCGTGGTCGACCGACCGACAATCAGTTCATCCCCGCCGACGATTTCAGGCCCACTGCTCGACGGTACCTATCGGCTCGATTACGACTTTCTGAGCGCGACGAATAACAAGGGGGTGCCGAATCTCGCCACGAGTAATCGAACGTATCGGTGGGCATTCCGTTCCTCCTGCGCCGCTTCGGGTTGCGTGGCCACCGGCGCCGAACTCGACGACGCCAACTATCAAGAGGCCAGCGGACTTTCAACAGTCCTTCGTTTCGACAATGGTCACTGGCATGATGTGCCGCTCACTTTGCGCATAGAATGCGGCACCAGCCGAGGCTCAACAACCGCGACCATCGACCCCAAGGACCTCTTTACGGTGACCGCAAGTCTGGACTTGGAGCCGCAGCCCGACGGCACGCTCGAAGGGGTAGCAACTCAGAAGATGGAAACGAATGAATGCGCCCTACAGGGGACGGTATTCATCATTCCGGTGTCGGCGACGCGGACAGGCGATGCGCCAGCGAACGCCATCTTGGCCGATCCTGATCTGTTCAACTCCTGACTGATTGCGGGATCCATCCCATACAGCGCCCGCCGCCGCAATGTGTGCAGTTCACGAGCCTTGTCTTCGGAGATCCCGTTGGGGCGCCCCATCGTATCGAGTTCCATCAACGACCCCCTGATCGGCGGGGTTCCTGCGACGATCGCAGCTTACCTAGCCTCGGCGTCGCCGAACCTTGTTGTGCGCCATGACTGCACGCGTTCCAGAATGAGAAGGGTCGAGGAATACCACAGTGATGCGATTCTGGTTCTGCGAACGATCTGATCAGTGATTGCAGATTGCGCCGCCGAAGAATTTCGCGCTGGTGATATGCACGCCGTCGCGCGACCGCCACCGCTGACACATCGGAGGCGTTCGGTCGATTGGTCAAACTCGGGATACTCGACTTGTCAAATACGCGCACAATGCATGTCTTCGAAGCGCACAATTGAAACACGCGCACAAGTCAGTTCTTGTCTTCTATGGACCGTCGCTGTTCGGTCACCGATTAACGCGCATGTGCGTGGGGAGGGGGTTAGGTTGCTGTCTGGAATCGAACCGGGTCCGTCGCGGTCTGCCGCCACATCGAATTGGCGTCCGATTAGGCGCGACGGGTTGCGCTCTAAACGCACAGCCAGATTCATTGCGGGAATCGGCACTGGCGTGGGGCCGGCGTCGACGCCGATTGGTCGAGTCGTTGTTGTTCATCACTGCGATGTCGAGGCGGTTTGGGCCCACTTAAACGGGGCCGTTTCCTTCCTGATGGATCGGCGGTTCCCTCGCTTTATCTTGGGCATCGGATCGACCAGGTTTCGGCAGCAGTATTGCGCGGCGGAGTCACTGCTGCTGATGCGCTGTGCAAGCTGAATGTTTCGAAGGTGTACACGATTCTCTGCCTGCGAAAGCGCGGCTTCGGAGTGTTCTGCGGGGCATTGAAACGCTGTCCATGGAGGCTTTCTCGTGGCGATGAGGACGGGGGAGGTTGGAGATATGAACCGTCCGGTTGAACGCGACCCTGGTGCTGCTGCACGTCTGCGTCGAATGCGTGTGGGTGACGCGGCGCGCTTGGAGTCGCCCGGCTTGCTTGGCCGGCGTCTGCGGTTTCAGGTAGTGCGGCCGCGTGACCATCTCGTGCTCACGGTGAGTGCGGTGGACTGTGAGGTGGTCGTCGACGAGCACGAGGTACCTTGGCTGAAGCCGGTTGAGGGTGAGTCGCAGTCGCGGCTGATTGTGACCTTGCCGCCGCAGCATGTTCTCGAGCAGGTCTACCAGGAGAAGCAAGGAACCGGCCCGAAAGTGGGCCAGCCCGAGGATCCGGATTTGCCTGCCGGCGCTCGGTTTTCGGGGCGGTCGCGGTTGGCATTCACGCTTTCGGAAAGTGACTCCGTCGAGCTCACGGTGAACGGAATTCTCACAGCCATGAGCCGTCTGGCGCTGGCGGTGGCTCCGCTGGCTGAGCCGCGGGTCATCTGGCACCTTTGGGACGTTCTGACCACACCTGCAATTGCCGAGGCGCAAGAGCCGGTCAGCGGAGTGTTCGGCCGGGCGGGTGTGGCCGCTGCGCAGAGCGCTGTTGATCGTGTGCGTGCGACGCGCACTTTGACGGCGGCGGGGCTAGGCGAAAAGGTTGTGGCGCTGGAACCGGTTGCACGGCAGGCGATTGTGGCGATCCCGGCGAGCGAACGAGCGCGAGCCATCGATGGCATCGCGGCCGCCGGATTGCGCCCCGGGGTCGACGTTGGGCGGGTTCCCATCTATATCGGGCGGCCCTCACCGCGGCCGCCGACCCAGAGTGAGACGGCGTTAGAGGTGCCGAGCCGTTTGCAGCTCTCGCCGAGTGAGCGCGGCGCGTGGGCGCATGCGATCGATGTCGATGATGCGCCGGGTGTAGCCGTGGAACTGTGGAACACAAGGCTGGGTGTCCGGGCCGGCAGCACCGATGCCCCGACTGTCGATGAGGTCTCTGCTGATCAGAGGATCGTGCGAGCTGTCTGGACGCGGGACCTTGAGCAGGAGATCGAGTTGCCGTCGTGGATTGAGCTGCCGCCGTGGCCCTTTCGCGCGAGCCTCACACGGACGAACAGGATCGACATCGTCAACCTGTCGACTGGAGACGCCGGGAGCCCGTGGTTGCTGCCGGCGCCGGCGCCGGTTGAGGTCAACAAGCTTGCGTTGACCTCGCTTGGTGCGTTCATGGATGTACGCGGCCATTGGGATGTCAAGGGTGTCCCACTGACCGAGTGGCAACACCGCACGACGCTGGGACGCGACCAGTTCGTCCGGGTGGTGGAGAAGGGGTACTTCTGTCCGTTCGGACATCGAGCCGTGTACATCACCGAAACACGTCGTCGCGCCGATCCGACGTTGCCGGATGGAGGTTTCGCCATCCTGTGGCAGCGGCACTACATAATTCTGCGTGAGCGTGTGCGTTCCTACTCCGACCGTGGCATGCCCGGGGTGCAGGTCACGATCGACCCCAAGGTGACGCCCGACATTAACGACCCGGGACAGGACGCGTTCGTGTTCTGGCCGACGATCGGCACCAAGGAGTTCGCGTTCACGATCACGGTTGTCGACCAGGACGGAAGCGAGCACAAGTACCACGCACCGCTGCTGTTCGTCCTCGAGCGCCGGGCAGAAGCGCCGGACAAGGGGCGGCCGACCAAGCACGAGGTTTATGAGAAGTATGCGCTGACCGACGATGGCCGCCACCACATCACTGGCACGCCCTATGAGCAGCTGGTGCGCCACGATCTCGGTGGCAAGCGCATCGCGATCGCTCCTACAGCGGCGAGCGGTGAGGCGACATATGAGACGCGCACGTTGCGTTTCACCGCCGACCTCGCCGATGACACGTGTACGCCGTCAATGTTGTTCGGCGAGTTTGTGATCCCGGCGGTGGCTGCTGCCACGGGCCGTAAGGATTCGCTGCCGCTGAGTTATGCCGACGCATATGTGCAACACGGCTTCAGCCCGGCCGACAACAAGGGCGAGGTCGTGCTCGTCAACGCCGAGAACGCGCCGCCGGCCGCGTTGACGTTCGACTCGTCGGATAGGTCTGGCGGGTTTCTCAAACCCAGTCAGCACATCGCGGGTATCGCCCGCGGCAGCGGTCCGGTATCCGACGTCGCTGCTGCCACGACGGGGGCGCCGGCCGACCCGTCGGCGCTGTTCGCCGGGATCGGCAAGCTGCTGGGCTTGTTCGAGCTCGCCGACATTCTTGACGACCTCGGGCTCGACGACATTCCCGCCTACACCGCACAGCTGCTGGACATTGTCGGCGCGATAACGGGCGGCATCTCGCGCGCTGCCGATTTCCTCGGGGCGAATCCTGTTGGCGGGCAGCTGGATGCGGCCGGGGCTGGCCTCGATGCGTTGATCCATCAGACTCCCGCGCCGAGTGAGGGCGACTTCGCGGCATTCATCACAGCGACGCTGAGGCCCGCGGTCGAGGCTGGACGCGCGGCGGGCGTGCTGGGCACGTTGGGTAAAGCCGAGGCCGCCATCGTCGAGCGTACGTTGGCCACGGTCGACGCGGTGATCCACCCACCGCCTGGATCGCCGATCGTGCCGGCCGCGCTGCTGGGATCGATCGCTGCCGGTCGCCCGACGGCCAGCGCACTGAATCATGTGCACCTGGAATGGCGTCCGCCGATCAAGCAGTGGCCAGATGGCGCGCCCAGCGACGCGATCTTCCTGCCGCCAAATCCGCGGTCGCTGCTTGTTGCGGTCGACGTGCGCGGCGGCGATCTCGTGGTCGAACCCTCGGTCGAGGTTCTCGCGCAGCTCACCGACTTCAGGCTGCAGCTGCTGCCCGGGCTGCCGCTGCTGCACATCCCGTTCAAACGGCTGTACTTCCGGGCCACAAGCGGGGCTAAGACCGAGATCGACGTCGACCTCGGCGAACTCGAATGGCTCGGTGTGCTCGGCTTCGTCGACAAGCTGCGCGAGCTGATCCCCAGCGATGGCTTCTCTGATCCGCCCAGTGTTTCGGTGGACACCCAAGGAGTCTCAGCCGGGTTCAGCCTGGTTTTGCCGAATGTCGCTGTCGGAGTGTTCAACCTGTCGAACATGTCGATGGCCGCCGACCTGAAGCTGCCGTTCATCGGCGACACCCCGACTGTTGGGTTCTGCTTCTGTTCGCGCGAGCGTCCGTTCACCGTCGCGGTGCTGTTCCTGGGCGGTGGTGGCTTCTTCGGTCTGCGGCTAAGTCCGAAGAAGATGGTGCTGCTCGAGGCTGCTGTCGAGTTCGGTGCGACGCTGGCGCTCGACTTCGGCGTCGCGTCCGGGTCGGTGTCGTGCATGGCCGGTGTGTACCTGCGGCTGCAGGCCGATGACGGGTCGCTGACGGGATATTTGCGGATCCGCGGCGAGGTCGACGTCCTGGGACTCATCTCGGCGTGCATCGAGATGTACATGGGCCTGACCTACGAATTCGGCTCCGGCAAGGTCATCGGCCGCGCCACCATCACCGTCGAGGTCGAAGTGCTGGTTTTCTCCGGGTCGGTGTCGATCTCGGCGGAACGCAAGTTCGCCGGCTCCAAGGGGGACCCGACCTTCGCCGATGCGCTGGGCCCCTACGTCGAGCCCGAGTGCCCCTGGATCAACTACTGCCGAGCATTCGCCGAGGTGTGAGATGCCCCAGTCCGCCGTGTTCACATTGCTGCCGCAGGACGAAACCGCCGACGGCCAGCTGCGTGCCGCGCTGTTCGTGTCGCCGCGCCTCACACCGGACGGCCCCAACCAAACCGTGTCGGACTTCGCGCCATTCGCCAACTGGCCCGACGTCGTGGCGGAGAGTCGGATCGTCGTGGAGAACGCGAACGGGCAGCGCACCGTCGTCGCACCCGACACGACCGACCTGAGCTCGGAGTTGTGGCAGGACTACATCGCCGACCTTCCCGTCACGGGGTGGACGTTTAATGACCTGTCGGACACCGAGATCCGGTCATTTCCCGCCCAGTCGATCCTCGCAGCTGCGCAAGGCCTCTACCACGCGGTGGCCGCCAGCAGCGGCGGCGATCATCCGGATCCGTTGGCCGGCGGGCTGCGCAACCTGGGCGCGGCATATCTGCAGATCACCGGCGAGCGCCCACTGCAGGAACCGACCGGACGCGAAGGGTGGCCCGCTGCGACGCGGGCCGCCGCCTCGGCCGAGCTGCGCCAAGGGATCGACGCGCGGGTCGACCGCGCGATCGCTGAGCGCCGCGAGCGCCGCGGCGAGGCCCCGGGGACACTCGGACACGGCGGACCCGCGCCCGCCTCCGCCGCGCTGGATCCGGCAGCGGCGATAGCCGACAGCTACAACGCGGCACTGGATCTCGCCGAGGCGCGCCGGTTCTACGACCGCCCCGAGGCACGCGACCCAGACGCCGCGACCTACCCGAAGCCCGACCCCAACTACCAGCCGGTGGCACCGCACAACGACAAGCCCGACTTTCACGGTGTGCTCGCGGCGCTGGCCGACCACCCCCAGCTGCTACGTCGCCTCGGCATCATCATCGGATTCGAACTCGACCCCGGATTCGTCGGCGCCGGCGCAGACCTGCGCGCCTACCTGGAGCACGACCTACTCGCCGACAACGCCGTGGTGCTGCAACCATTCACCCGCACCGTCGTGGACTCACCCTATTTCCAGCCGGTCAGCGACACAGGCGACCTGCACCACGGCATGCTGCTGCTCGACGACCCCAACCGCTACCACCTGTCTCAAGTCGATATCGACTCCACCGCGCTGCTGGTCGAACAACGCATCGCCAACGTGTACCCGATCGCGCAGGCGGCACAGGACGACGACCCGGTCGCCACCGACCTGCCCGCCCTGCGATCTACCGGCTTCACGTTGACCCGGTTGAAGCGGGCGCTGGTATTGGAGCAGCGGATCGGTAGGGCCGCAGACAATGCCAGGAACATCGACCTGGGCAATGAGGTCGTCCTGTTCGCCGAGGACCTGGTGCGGGGATATCGCGCCGACGTGCACGATGGCGCCGATTGGCGCTCGCTGATGCACCGCCACGTCTCCTACGTCGATGCGTCCACCGATGCCGAGCGGTTCGCGGTCGACGACGAGGCCTACCTCAAGAGCGCTACACTCACCCAGACACCCGCAGTCGCCGACCCTCCCGCATACCTGCACGAAGCGCTGCTCGGCTGGGACGGATGGTCACTGGCCGTGGCACGCCCAGGTAGCCACATCCCACGGGAGACGCCGGCCGACGGTGATCCGCCGGTCACCGACAGTCCCGGTGACCCGTTCCCCGGCGATTTGAATCTGAGACCGCAGGCATCACTCGTGCCTGGGACGTTGCCTCGGCTCCGGTACGGCACCGCATACCGGATGCGGATGCGTACCGTCGATCTGTCGGGCACCTCGACCGCCTATCCAACGGACGAGCACGCGTCTGGCGCGCAGGCGTTCAAGCGGTTTCAGCCGATCGCCCACCCCGTCGTTGTGCAGCGACACGCGGTCACTGAAGGCGAGTCCACGCTGCGCCTGGTGATCCGCTCCGGGGTATCCGGCGCCCCTGCCGACGCCGGCGCGGCTTTGACACCGGTCGCGCCATCGGCGTATGCCGGCGAGCTCAACACCGCCGTGGCCCGCCAGTTCGGAACCTATCGGCCGGCGTGTGAACGGCATCTCGCGCCGCCCAAGGTGAGCCAAACCGACAGTGAACTCTTGGGCCGCTTCGACACCGACGCGATCGGCGTGGCGGCGGCCGCGGCCGACTACCGGACGGCGTATGCGCGCGCCCGCCGCGAACAGGGCACGTTGCAGGACATCAGGATCCTCTCGGCCACCGACCCCGACGCCGACAGTCCCGCCGACGGGATCCACCTCGTCCCGCCGTTGGCCCGCGACGGCGAGTTCACCGCTGCGCAGCTCGACATGACACTGGCCGCACTGGCGCGCGGTCAGGCTCCAGATCCAGGCTTCGCCGTGGTTCACGACACCGACAACTTGGCGGTGCCTTATCTGCCTGACGTCCTGGCCGCCGGGATCGCGCTGCGGTTCCAGGGTTCGGGCACCGCGTCGGGGTGGAGCCACACCGAGATCCTGCCTCTGGGCGGGGATTGGCCCGACATCGACACCTGGCGGCTCGTGCTGGTCGACGGCCCAAACCCGACGGTGACGACTGCGGACCGAGTGGTGACGGTGGCGCTGCCGCCCGGCGGCGCCGCCCGGGTGCGATCGTCGAGCACGATTGACGCGGCAACGCTGGAGCTTCTTGGTCTGTGGGACTGGATCGCTGACACCGTCGCGCCGGCCGACCGGCCTAATGTGCTTGCCGGCACCCATCAAATGATCACACCGGGCGAGACGATCATCCTCGTTCACGCAACGCAGCGACCACTTGCCCGGCCCGCGTTCAAGACCCTGCGCCCTGCACGCGCCTACGGCGAAACGCACACCGGTTTCCGCGGCATCCTGCACAACCAGTCGGCGACCACAGGTCGCCTCGACGTCGAGGCACGGTGGCGCGAATGGTTCGACGATCCCGCGTCGGGAAGAGCGCCGCACATCGTTTACGGCAAGACCGGGCACGCGTTCGACCTGCCAGTGGTGGCGGGCTCCGACGCTATCGACCTCACAACGGCCGCCGACGCCCGTCATGAGTTCGGCGACACGATCCACCGCGTCGTCAACTACACGCCGCGCGCGACCACACGCTTCCGCGAATACCTACCGCCGCCGCTGGCCTCAAATCCCGCAGCGCTGGCCGTCGTCGGCGCGACAGAGATCATCCATGTCCCGTGTTCTGCTCGCCCTGGCGCACCCCATGTGCACAGCGTGATGCCGACATTCCTGTGGGACGACCTCTCGCAGGATCGATTCGCCGAGCCGTCGACCACCAGACGCCGGCGCAGCGGCCTGCGGGTCTGGCTGGCCCGTCCGTGGTACATCTCCGGGGAGGACGAGATGCTCGGCGTCATCGTTTCCGGCGAGGACGGTGTGCTGCGCAGCACTGATATGCGGCGACAACACATCAGCGTCTGGGGCAAGGACCCCATCCGCCCGACCGGCGAACTGACCGCGCCGTTACCGCGGCCGCGAGACTTCCGCGGCGACGGCCTGCTGGTGCGCGATCGGCTCACGCTGGCCGAGCTCGGCCAGACCCCGCCAGGACGCCACCCCGGCGTCACCGTCGTCGGCCATCCCGTTACGTATTCACCCGAACGCGATATGTGGTTCGCCGACATCGACGTCGATCCCGGCGAGGCGGCGTGGCCGTTCCTACGTTTGGCGCTGACCAGGTTTCAGCCTTGGTCAGTAGAAGGCGCTGAACTGTCGCCGGTCGCGATCGTGGACTTCGTGCAGATCCTCAACGCACGTACCGCCTCGCTCACACGGCCCGACGAGAACACGATCGCCGTGACGGTCTCGGGCATCTCCGATCGACTTCCCGCCGCGGCCATCCTGCCGCCCAACAGCTTCCCGCAGTTTCAACGGCGCGGCGATCTGCGTCGAGGCGTGCGCGCCTGGATCGAGCGTCGAGGACCGCTGGCAACCGACATCGACTGGACACCCGTCGGGGCGCCGACCGAGCTGCGGCGCATCGACGAAGATGAAGTCGCCCGCGTGTGGTCGGCGACCGTCGCACTGCCAGAGCCGATCCCACCCAACTTGCCGGGAACAGACCCCGACGGGGGAGCCTCCGCGTACCGAATTGTCGTCGGCGAATGGGAAACCCTGCCGTACGACGAAATATTCAGCGACGGGGCCCCTGTCGAACGATACGTCTACCTCGACCGCTTCGGGTTATGACATCACCAGCGGACACACCTCTACTCGTGCGGTGCACACCACACGAGAAGACGGCCAGCCCTGTCGCGCCTCGGCTAATCAGAGAGCCGGTCGCCGCCAGCGCGCCGCGCTTCCTACCGATGCACGCAGTGTTGTTGCACCAGCGCCCAATTCGGCTGCGCACTGCTACACACTGCACCACCACCAACCATCGCAAGCCATGGCGCGGGTCGAACTGTCCAGCCCCACTGTGTAATTGAAGCCATCGAGCGAGGAGGCATTCCATGGCCGTGCTGAACTCACCGCGCTTCCAGGGGAGCGTGACGATCGAGCAATGCCTCAACGGGACGCGAACAATGCCGCCCAGCAATGGTGCGTTACCCGAGACCGACCACGACGCAGTAAAGCGCGTGCAGCGCGCTCTCGTCGATTTGGGTTACCTGCTGAGCTTCGATGACGAAGTTGACGGCGCTTACGGCAACCGTACCGCGCAAGCCGTCTCGCGCTTCAAGTTCGACCGCGGCATCTATCCGTCGGACGGCATCGTCGGCCCGAGGACATCGAAGGCGCTCGATGACGAGTTCCCGCCGGGCGCAATGAGTCTGGGCGTGTTCGCTCCCTTCGTGGCCACCCAGCGCATCGATTTCACGGTTGCTGGTCTGCTCGATGAATTGACTGGTCTTGCGGCACTGCCATGGGCCGGTCAGACGGCACTCTTTGCGCTTCAGGAGCTCACCAATCAGAATCTTGCGGGCATTGTTCGCGCCTCCCGGGCGGATGACCTCAAGCCGCACATTCCGGTAGCAGAGCACTTGTTGGTCGATCAGATCGCGGCGCGACTACTCGCTGCGACGCCCGATATACCCGCCTCCGGCGCCAACGCCGAGACCAGAAGATTCGATCAGGCCGGGTGGATGCGCGGCTTCATTATCTATCAAGATGGGTACCTCGATCGCGCCGTCCCCGGCGGCGAACGCCATGTGGGTGCGATGTTGTCCCTTACCCACGAGCTCAACCATGTCCGCAACCGCGTAATCGCAAAAGCATTGAACGCCGAACCGATCACACCTACCGACTACGTCGACGTCGGCAAGGCCAACGCCGCCGGGGCCGGGGGCGAGCCGACGACCTTTACCCGCGCAACCTTCATCGAGGAGGTCGGCTGCCGCCACCTCGCCTGGAAGGTCTATCAAGACCTCGTGGGTAACCACGCCCAAGCGATGCTCGCCAGCGGCGTGATCACCCGCCCTGCAGCGATTGCGGAACTTACGGCGACATTGCTGGCGGGCCAGCTTTTTCGCTCGACGATCAACTTCGCAACGCTCGGGGCAAACCCCAGCATTGCCTACCGCGACAACGGTTACATGAGCAATTTCTTGATGTTCGGTTCGTCGGCGGACCTCAACCGGCAGGCAGCGGTCTGGATGCGGACAGCCAACCGCTTCGATTATCACAACGTGGCAGCCAGGACCGACGAGATCCGCAATACGCTCACCGACGAATTCAACGCAGTCAGCCCCGGATTCGCGACTCCAGGCGTTGCACCCGCGGGCCTGATCGGCGCCTGATCCACATCCCGGCCACGCAGCTCGCGCCCGTTTGCGACCTCATCATCCATAACCGGCCGAAAATGACAGCCAACTGGGTCATCTTCTCGACGTGGCGGCGCCGCTCGATTTCGTAAGTGTCCAACAGCGTCTCTAACAACGGCGGCTACCTTCCACGTCAGGTTGGTGACATCCCGGATACCGGAATTGAGGCCTTGGCCGGCCATGGGCGGCATGAGATGTGCTGCGTCCCCGCACAACAGCACTCGTTCGACCCTCCAGCGCTCGGCCTGCTTAGCGCCATGGGTATAGATGACATGGCGCAGCACTTGCACAGTCTCGGGATAGACATGCTCGGAAAGCATCGCCAGCGCTGCACCTAGCGTGGTGAGCTCCTCGCCGCCGCAAATGTTACGCCGTGACCCACTCGACGACGTCATCGATGTCAGCGCGCTCAGTCCGGAAACTGTTGACGGGATGCGCAGTGTCAGCCAGCCCAAAACTTATGCCGCACACAATATCTCGTTCGCTAGGAACCGAAAAGTGTTCGCGCACGACGTCTGACTGCATCGCGATGGCGGCCTGGGCGATCGTCGCCACACCTAAACTCTGCGCCGCGGCTAGAAACGTCGAGACGTACGCTCCACAGTCGACGAGCCCGTACGGCCCAAGTCGGCTATCCGAGGTAATGACGGCCAAGTGGGGGGCCCCGAACAGTCGGAAATTTTCCAGCATCTGCTCAGCGCGGCGCGCATGGTCATCGCGTCGGATGCCGGCGGCCTCGTAGAGTGCGAAGCCCGCGGCGCGCCGCCGTTCCTGGTACACGCCGACATACTCGCTGGGCTCTGGGACATCGGTCTTCATCGGTCGCGTGCGGGCAGCATGGTGAAGCGCGTTCCTGAAGCGCTCGGTGCCTTCCCCGCTGGTGACGATGACCTGCCAGGCTTGGGAGTTGCACCAGGAGGCGGACCTTTGCGCCATCGTCAGGAGACGGCGCACCGTGTCCGGGGCGAGCTCGTGGGGCAGGAACGCTCGACAGCTGTGCCGTTCGCCCAGGATGCCTTCCAGCACGGCAGCCCGGTCCAGCCCACTCCATTGACTAACGACATTCTCGGTCATCGAGAACTACCCTGCGTTCCAATGGTTTCCGATCCACGCCGCAGCCGCGTTGATCACGTCGTCGGCTTCTGCGGCGCGGCCGGCCATGAAGGCGTGCACGTGTTGCTGTGCCGGCCAGACATCGAATGAGACGTCGACCCCCGCATTCATGAGGCGCTCTGCGAGCCGCTCAGCGTCGGAGAGTAATGCCTCGTGTCCACCCACCGCCACGAAGGTGGGCGGCAAACCGTCGAGGTCGGCGTGAAAAACGTTGGCCTTCGGGTCTGTGGGCGAGCCAGTAGGGCCCAAATACAACGCGGTGAGCTGCTCGGCGAGTTCGCGGGTAATGAAGGCGTCCAGATGCGCATTGGTCCGCATTGATTCACCAGCACATTCCAGATCAACCCACGGCGAGAACGCGCATACGGCGGCGGGCAGCTCACGCAGCGAGTCGCGAAGCCACACCGATGCCATCACCGCGAGCCCTCCGCCCGCTGAGTCACCGCAGATCGCTATGTCACGACCGGCATAGCCCTGTCCAAGGAGCCAGTCGTATCCAGTGATCGTGTCTTCGATCTGGCTCGGGAAGACATGCTCTGGAGTGCGACGGTAATCGATCAGCGCCACCCGGCTTCTCGCAGCCTTAGCGAGATGACCGGCTAATTTGCGGTGGCTGTGAATGCTCTGCAGGGCGAAGCCGCCACCGTGCAGATACAGGATGACCTTGTCCGGCCGGGCGGCTCGCGGCAGGCACCACAGTCCGTCCCGGGAATCGATCTCGACCTCGGCGTAAGTGACGTCGGTGGGTTCGGCGGTGCACTCGTGGATGTCCTCGATCAGGGCGCGCCTGACGGCGAAGGACACGTCAGGATTATCGGCGAAGAGTTGTCGCTTGTCCTCGAAATACTTTCGGAGCGCTTCAGATTCGGAACTCGGCACAGCGATCACCATTTCTTGTCGGGCTTCGGTCGGGGTCAGGTCAGGTCAGGTTCGATGAGTGCGGGATTGGCGGGCGACCCGCCGCACTCGGCTTGGAGCACGGGCATCACCTCCTCGGCGAACATGTGCATCTGGTCTTCTGCCTCCTTGCCGGTCATACCAGCGGCCTCGAAGACCGGGAAGACGTGATAGTCCTCGAATCCACCCACCTGAAAGTCGGTCATCAGCCCGTCGATGATGCGTTCCTTGCTGCCGTGCAGCGTCACCCCCATCTGCTCGAACAGCGACCCGGTGAGCTGCACACCGTGGGGCAGGTGGATACCGTCGATCAGCGAGGTCGCTACATAGTTCGGGAAGTGGAACAGCCCGTTTCGCTGCTCTGGGGAGACGTCGCCGATGTGGATCCACCTGAGGAAGGCAACGCCGCGCTTAGCGTGTGAGTCCCAGCCGAACTTCACTGGGCCGTGCGAGTTGCGGTCGGGCCAGCCGGCCGCCTCGGCCGCACCGTGGTAGGTCTCAAGCACTTGACGCACCTGATCGGGGCCCGCACCCAGGTGGCAGAGATTGAAGCCGCGCCGCGCGGCTTCGCGCGCGGAGTTCGCGCTCAGCCCCGTCATCCACACCTGCGGATGCGGTTGTTGAAGTGGGTGTGGATACACCGACAGTTCGCGCACGTAGCGCTTGCCGTTGCGTGACTCCACAATGTCGGAGACGTCTTTGGCAACATCCGGCTGTGAGAAGTAGGCGCGGGTGATCTCAGATTCCCACCGATTCCACTTCGGTGGGATCGCGTAGAAGTCACCGTGGTAGGAGAACGAGTCCTCGGTCCAGGCTTTCATGATGATTTCTAGTGCCTCGTCGAAATAGGCCTGAGCGCGGTCCGGATCAAGGTCAGAGGAGCCGTATACCTGCCCGAAAACCTCGGTCTCGCGCGGCCCGCCGCCTTTTCCGACGCCGAACTCCAGCCGTCCCCCGCTTAACACGTCGAGCATCGCGGCTTGCTCGGCGAGGGCGATCGGGTGGTGTCGAGCGAGGATGTTTGCCATCTGACCGATTCGGATCCGTTTGGTGCGCATAGCGATAGCGGCACCCACGACGATGGGGGCAGGAGAGAACTCGGCGCCCTCTGGCTGAAAATGGTGCTCCGTCATGAAGTAGTAGTGGAAGCCGAGTTCCTCTGCGAGGACCGCCTGCTCCACTTGCTGCATGACCGTCCGCTGGGCGGCGCGGTGACCAGCAGCCAAGTCGCCCACCGCATACGTCACGTCACCCGCCTCATCGGCTCTGGCAATCGGCAGGTCGGTCCCGCCGTTGTGTATGCATGAGAACTCGATCATTGGGGTCCTTTCCGAAGGTGACTTCCGAGCCGGAAGGCTGGATGCGATCTATGGATGTGCGCTCCGCGGACCGGTGCCGACGCGGGCCGCCGGGTTATGGGGTGCCTGTCATGGCCGGGCCGGCGGCCTGGCGGATGGCCATAACGACGGTCTTGGGTTCGGTGAAGAATTCGCGGGAGAAGTTGCCGCCTTCACGGCCCCATCCGGAGTCGCCCATGCCGCCGAAAGGTGCGCGTAGATCGCGGACGAAGAAGCAGTTCGTCCAGACCGTGCCCGCCCGCAGGGCCGCCGAGACGCGGTGCGCGCGCGAGAGGTTGTCGGTGAACACCATCGCATTGAGGCCGTAGGGGGAGTCGTTGGCCAGTCGGACCGCTTCGGCCTCGGAGTCGAACGCCGTGACCGTCACGACGGGGCCGAAGATCTCCTCCCGCTGCAGTCGACTGTCGGCGGGGACGTCGGTGACCACAGTGGGCCGTACTGTCCAGCCGGCACCTCGCCCACCGGTGACCACCGTCCCGCCAGGGTCGTCGAGGTAGCCGCAGACCTTGCGCCAGTGCTCCTCCGATGCGAGCGGCCCCACCTGGGTTGCAGAATCGCGCGGGTCGCCGAGTACCAGGGCCTCAGCCGCGGCCACGAATCGCGCAGTGAAATCGTCGATTACGCTGCGCTCGACGTAGAGCCGCGAACCAGCCAGGCAGACCTGCCCCGCATTGGTGAAGATCGCGCGAACCGACCACTCCACCGCCGTGTCCAGGTCGGCGTCGGCAAAGACGAGGTTGGCACCCTTGCCACCCATTTCGAGGCTGACCGGGGTGAGGTTTCGCGCAGCAGCGGCGGTGATAGCCCGCCCGGTGCCGGACTCGCCGGTGAACGTGATCCGATCGACGCGCGGGTCGGTGGTCAAAGCCTCGCCGGCCGAACCGGGCCCGTATCCGTGCACCACGTTGAATACCCCTGCCGGGATCCCGGCCTCCAGGGCGAGGCGTGCCAGGATCGTCCCGCTGATGGGGGTGTCCTCGGCGGGCTTGAGCACGACGGTATTGCCCCAGGCGAGTGCCGGTGCGACCTTCCAGGACTCCAGCATCATGGGGAAGTTCCAGGGCGCGATCGCCGCGACCACTCCTGCGGGCTCGAAGCGCGCGTAGGCGTGGTGTCCGGTGTCGCTCGGATAGGCATCCGACGCGGCGAGCCGGGCGTGGTCGGCGAAGAACCGGAAGTTCTGTGCGGTGCGCGGCACGTCCTTGCCCCTGGCATCGGCGACCGGCTTTCCCATGTCGTGAGAGTCTGCGAGGGCGAGTTCCTCACCGTGCTCGTCGATCAGATCGGCGAGCCGATGCAGCAGTGCGCCACGCTCAGCGTGGCCCATTCGCGGCCAGGGGCCTTCGTCGAACGCGCGGCGGGCCGCCGTTACGGCAAGGTCCGCATCGCCGGTACCGCCCAGGGCGACCTCGGCCCAGGGCTGTTGAGTCCATGGGTCCACGGAGGCGAACCGGCCGCCGTCCACAGATTCGCGCTCTTCGCCGTCGATGACGTGTCCAGCCGTGATCATGAGCGCGTCTCCGCCAGCTCTACGGCGACGTCGATGATCATGTCTTCCTGGCCGCCTACCAGACCCAGATCACCACAGCGCCTGAGGATTTCGTGGGCAGGCACCTTGTAGCGTTCTGCCACAGTCTCGGCGTGCAGCAGGAAGGATGAGTAGACGCCGACCCAGCCCTGCACGATGGCGTTGCGGTCCATACTCGGCCAGCGGTTCAGGTACGGCCTCACGACGTCCTCAGCTGCGTGCAGGAGACCCATGACATCCAGTCCGGTGTCCACCCCGAGACGGTCGAACACCGCAGCCAACACCTCGGTCGGCGAGTTGCCCGCGCCGGCGCCGAGCGCGCACAGGGATCCGTCGATGTAGCGGACTCCAACCTCATGAGCGATCACCGAGTTGGCGACACCGAAGCTGAGGTTCTGATGCCCGTGGTAGCCGACCCACGCCTCGTCGCCGACTTCGGCCAGCAGTGCTTCGAAGCGGGCTTTCGCCTCGTGCATCAGAAGTGCGCCTGCCGAGTCCGTGACGTAAGGGACCTGGCAGCCCGCGTCGACCATGATCCGTGCCTGCTTGGCGAGATCTTCTGGCGACGACCGGTGCGCCATCATCAGAAATCCCGCAGTCTCCATGCCCAGGTCCCGCGCCGCTGCGAAGTGCTGAGGCGAGACATCTGCCTCGGTGCAGTGCGTCGCGATGCGCACCATGTCGGCACCGGCGTCGCGGGCGCGCTTGAGGTGCTTCACGGTTCCGATTCCCGGTACCAGCAGCACGGCGATCTTGGCCTGGGTGGCCTCCTCGCGGGCAGCAGCGATCAAGTTGAGTTCATCGGTGTGAGAGAACCCGTAGTTGAACGAGGACCCACCCAGCCCGTCCCCATGCGCCACCTCGATGACCTCGACCCCCGCGGCGTCGAGCGCTCGTACGGTGTCGCGAATCTCGGTCTCGGCGAACTGATGGGCCACGGCGTGACTGCCGTCGCGCAAGGTCGTGTCCACGATGCGCACGTCACGGCTCAGGTCCGGCCTCATGCGGCCTTCTCCAACTTCACCCTCGCCATCAACTCGCCCACACGGGCGGCCGCGGCGGTCATGATGTCCAGATTGCCGGCGTAGGGCGGCAGGTAGTCGCCGTTGCCCTTCACCTCGAGCAGCAGCGCCACGCGAGCGTGCCCTCCCCAGGACTGGCGCGGCTCGTCGAACTGGGGTTCGGCTCGCAGCGTGTACCCCGGCACGTACTGCTGAACGTCGGCCACCATTTCGTGAACCGAGGCCGCAATCGCCGCTCTGTCCGCTTCGGCGGCGATCATGCAGAACACGGTGTCCCGCATGATCATTGGCGGCTCCACCGGGTTGAGGATGATGATCGCTTTACCCCGCTCCGCGCCGCCGACATCGGCGACTGCTTGCCCGGTGATCTCGGTGAACTCGTCGATATTTGCTCGGGTGCCAGGACCCGCGCTTCGCGACGCCACCGAGGCGACGATCTCGGCGTACGGCACAGGAGTAACACGGGAGACGGCGCGGACCATCGGGATGGTGGCCTGCCCGCCGCAGGTGATCATTGAGACGTTCGGTGCAGCGATGTGGTCGGATAGGTTGACCGGCGGGCACACCATGGGTCCTAGGTGTGCGGGGGTGAGATCCACCGCCTGAATGCTCGCCTCGGCGTAGCGAGGGGCGTTGTCCTGGTGTGCCTTTGCCGACGTCGCCTCGAACACGATCTCGGGCAGCGGGTCCTGCCGCAGCAACCAGTCGACCCCTTCCGCACTCGCGTCGATACCCTGCGCCCGCGCTCGCGCCAAGCCCTCCGACTCCACGACTCCGACGACGTACCGCACCTCCAGTGAGTCGCTTCGCTGCAGCTTGGCCAGCAGATCCGTCCCGATGTTGCCCGGCCCGACGATGGCCGCCGGTACCTTGCCTGTCTTCATGGCACGAGTGTCGCTGCCAGGTGCGGACGCTCCTAGCGCGCCGTATCTGTCAGCGAAACGCGATAAGCAACCAGCCACTTTTCGCCGTACGACCCCGCGTTCGGCGTAGTCAGCGCGGCTGCTGCCGGATTCTCGAACGAAGCAATAACCTGACCTCATGACGAGGGCGGTAGCGAGTTCGAAGGCGGACGACAAGCGCCGGCGATTGGTAGAGGCGGGGCTTGAGCTGATGGAAGACCTGCCCTACGCCGACATCACCGTCGCCCTGGTCGCCGAGAAGGCAGGAATGGCTCGAAGCCTTGTCTTCTACTACTTCGAGGACAAGGAGGCGCTCTTCCGCAGCGTCGTCCACGACTTCCTCGACCGGGTCCGCCGGCTCTTCGAGGTGAACGATCTCTCCGATGTGGCGGATCCGAAGGTGTGGCTGCGCCGCGAGGTGGACATCTTCCTCGACTTCATGACTGATCACCCCCAGGCCATGGCGACCATCATGAGTCAGGGGTGGGAAATTGTGCCGGACGACACAGGGTCCACGATGATGGACTTCACTGCGGGCCGCGTGCAGCAAGCTTTCGGCCTTCCTCCGCAGGACGAGCTCATGGATGCCGCCTTGCACAGCTGGGCCTATCACTGCGTGGACCTCGCGATCCGAACGCAGAAGTCGTCCCTGCAGTCGGAGCGAGCAGTCATCGCCGCCCTACTCGTCGATCAACTGGAAGCGGTGTTGCGCACCCTCGACACCGCTGAGCGAGCGGTTTGAACCGCTAAGTTTGACCGCGAGTCAAAAAGTTCTTGACTCGCGGTCAAATTCTGTGTCATCGTCCTCTAGAGACAGGCCGCTAGCGTCGGCGGGCTCGTGGACGAGGAGGTCCCAGTGAAGTTCGGCGTCTTCTACAACCCGATGGTGCCCAAGGCGCCCGGCCGGGACGACTGGGAGCCCGGACAGGAGCGCAAGGTCCTGACCGACATGCTCGAACAGATCCGGTTCGCGGATAGCCTCGGGTTCGACTACGCATTCCTCGGCGAACACCACTTCATGCCGGAGTACGCCCACAACTCGGCCACCGAGGTGATACTCGGCGCGCTCGCCGAGTCGACCAGCCGGATCCGGATCGCCACCGGGATCGTGCACGCCTCGCACAACGACCCCATCCGCACCGCAGAGCGCATCGCCACGCTGGACCAACTCTCGGGCGGCCGTGTCGAATTCGGGTTCGGCCCAGGCACGACTTCTGAAATCGGACACTGGCTCAAAGGCGACATCTCCCGCAAGCAGGAGCGATCCGACGCCTCCGCACAGATCTCGATCGACGTGCTCTGTTCGACCGGCGTGTGGCCGGGTGTAGACAACGAGTTCTTCCGATTCCCGGCGGGAAACGTTGTACCGAAATCTTTCCAGTCACCCCATCCACCCCTGTGGACGTCGACCGCGGTGCCGAATATGGCACCAGGGGTCGCGGCACGCGGACTAGGACAGCTCATGCTGACCCTGGCGGGGCCCGAGGCCGTCGCCAAGGAGGTCCAGTTGTATTGGGACACATTGCGATCGGGCGCCGTGACGCCGATGGGCAGGGGAATCAACCCCGCCATCTTCACTTTCACCCTGGGACTGCTGGCGCCGACCGACGCACTGGCCGTCGAGCGCGCCCGCGAAGGCCTCGAGTACTACGGCTTCGGACTCACCGGCGGCGCCATGGCCCGCATCGGCGACCCCTCTCACCACCTCTGGAATTCATTCCAGGATTTCAAAGCGGGTCGCGGCGATATCCGTCCAGACTCCGGCTTGCCGTCCTATTTGATTGAACTGGGCAACAACTTCGCCGACCTCCCCGGAACGATGATGTGCGGACCGGAACGCGCTCGCGAGTTCGCCCGGCAGATCGAGGCGACGCACGCCGACGGTCTACTCCTCAGCCAACAGTTCGGGTGGACGCAGCACGAGCACCAGATGGAATCACTGGAGATCTGGGCGACCGAAGTAATTCCCGAGTTCCGCGAGCGCGAGGCGGAACATCAGGCATGGCGTAAGCAGCAACTGGACGGGATCGACCTCCCGATCGTGAGTTCACTGTGACCGGGCCTGCACCCGATCCGAACACCGTGCTCGGGCGCGCTGTCGGATTGCTGGACGCATTCGAGGCCGGCGACGGTGCACTGACCCTCGCGGAGATCCACGCCCGAACCCGCATGCCGAAACCAACCGCCTACCGGCTGCTGAATCAACTTGCGGGATGGGGACTCGTCGAACGTCATCACGACGGCTATCGACTCGGGATGCGGTTATTCGAACTGGGGCAACTCGTCCCCCAGCACCACCGCATCGGGCCGACAGTGGGCCCGGTCCTGCGTCGACTCCAGAAGAGCACCGGGCTGACGGTGCACCTCGCCGTCCTCGACGCGACCGACATCGTCTACCTCGAGAAACTCGCCGCACCCGGTGAACCGCCGATTGCGTCACGTGTGGGCGGTCGGCTACCCGCCCATTGCACGGCGGTCGGTAAGGCGGTCCTCGCGCACACGCCATCAGACTCCGTCCGCGCGGTACTGACGCGGGGACTGCACAGGAGATCACCCAGAACCGTTGTCGTTCCCGGGCTGTTCCTCGGTCAGCTCGAGGCCGTGCGGCGGTCCGGGTTCGCCCGAGACGACGAGGAGTGCGCAGTCGGGATCAGCTGCGTCGCCGCCCCAGTCTTCGACCGAAACCGACGGCCCATAGCTGCGCTCTCCGTCACGGCCAGGACCCATGACATCTGGCACGGACGAGCGGTCCACGCAGTCCAATCGGCCGCAGCCGAAGCCACTCGTCAACTGACGTGACCGCAGGGAGGAAGACATTGACAGAACGTTTCGCCAATAAGGTCGCCCTCGTCTCCGGCGCCGCACGCGGTCAGGGCCGAAACCAGGCTGTCCGGCTGGCGGCGGAGGGCGCGGACATCATCGCGTTCGACGTGGCCGGACCGGTGCCGGCACAAGGAACCCCCGCGGCAAGCCCGGAGGATCTCGCCGAGACCGTTCGGCTAGTCGAGAAGTTCGACCGGCGAATAGTCGCCACCGTGGCGGACGTCCGAGATGCCGACGCGGTAGCCGACCTCGTCGACCGCGGCGCCCGAGAATTCGGCGGGCTGGACGTGGTCGTGGCGAACGCGGGAATCTCGGGACTTCCGGGACCTGCCGCGCACATCACCCCGGACAACTGGGCCGCGGTCATCGACACCAACCTCACCGGCGCCTTCCACACCATCCGGCCGGCAATTCCACACCTGGTCGACCGCGGCGGGGGCGCGATCGTCATCATGAGTTCGTCCATCGGCCTGAAGTCTGTGCCCAACATGGCGGCCTACGGCGCCGCGAAAGCCGGTCTCACCGGTCTGATGCGGACCCTGGCGCTCGAGCTTGCCGAGTACAGCATTCGCGTCAACACGATCAACCCCACCACGGTGGCGACCCCGATGGTGCTGAACCCGGTCAGCTACAAGCTGTTCCGTCCGGACCTCGACGATCCGACCGAGGCGGATGTCTTGCCGGTTTTCCAAGCATTGAACGCTCTTCCCGTCCCCTACCTCGTGGCCGACGACGTAACCAACGCTGTTCTCTTCCTCGCTTCTGACGAGGGCCGCTACATCACCGGGGTCGCCATGCCAGTCGACGCCGGATATTCCGTGAAGTGACCGAATTGTCCTGTGCCAGAGAGGAAACCCCGTCCTCGGCTGCCGTGTCCGCCGACGGCGATCACTCCTTCGTCGATGGGGCAGCCGAGGCAATGCACCAGTTCCGTTCGGCAATGAGCGAACTCGTGGCAGGCGTGGCGGCGATCACCGTGAGTGAAGACGGTATGGCGCGCGGAATGCTCGCAACGTCCATCAGCTCCTACTCGGATCGACCACCATCGATTCTGGTGTCATTGGCGCACACGTCACGTACCCGCGATCCGTTACTAAGGACCGACACGTTCGGTGTCCACCTGCTCGGACGCGAACAGACCGATGTGGCCGTGGCACTCGCCGGAAGCTCTGACGACAAGTTCACCACCTTGAGCTGGGAGTGGGATCGCGATGTGCCCCAATTGCATTCGGTGCTCGGTTACCTGCGGTGCCGCCGCAGCGCCTCGTTTGAGCATCACGATCACACAATCGTGATCGGCGACGTCGAGTTCGTGGAAATCGGCGCCAGCGCCCCTATGGTCTACTTCCGGCGAACGCTGGACTGGCATCTCGAACAAGCTTCCCCACAACGCCTTCAACGAACCTGAAAGCAGAGTCCACCGTGTACTTGCACGTCGACATGGTCCCCACCCCGGCGGCCGTTGAGCTTCGCGACCGAGAGAACTTCGGCGAACTGTCGATCCGGATCACAGGTGAACGAGATATGGACCGGCTGCGCGCCACCCTCGCCGCATGGGGGCGTCTCAACGACGATCACCACGCGTACATCCAAGTCGATGCCCTACGCACTCTGGCGGGCGAAAGTGCCCGAAATGCGGACTGGCGAACGGCTTTCGACGACATGATCGCCTACGCCAGCTCCCACGGCTGGGTCGACCAAGGCGGCGCAGTTCGCGCGCATATCGACACGGAAGTCTCGTCAGACCAGCAATCGAAGGGGGACGACGATGACCATCGGCGCAAACATCCGTAGCTCGACCGTGCAGGGCGCGGGGCCCGCCACTGTGTGGTTTGGGCCGACCGCCGACGTCACTGAAAGTCGAATCTGCGATGAGAGTCGTCTCAGACGCATCCGCGCCAGCGATCTGCGCGACGCCGCGAGGAAGTCGGCACGATACCGCGAGACCGTGCCGGGACCGCAAGCGGTGCTCATCGATATCGACGTCATCCTGGACGACGACGCTGGTGAGGCCCTGCGCACATACGACGAAATCGATTCTCGGTCACGCGCGAATCTCAGCAGCAAGCTGCACTACGTTGGTACCCCGACGGGTCTGGCCGGCCTGCTCTCCGACATTAATTCCCTCGGCATCGCCGATGGCGTGGTTTTGGTTCCCGTTCAGGTGCGACCAGGCCCCGACGGTGCCGACCAGTTGGCATTGGAACGCCATCATCAGTCGCCCGACATGCGGATGTAGTGAAATACGGCTTCGCCCCTGTTAGCTGCCTTGGCCTTGCGCAGAATCGCATGCACGCCAGATTTCGCCGTCCCTCCTAACAAGATAATTCGCGCGCCGATTTACTTGCTCGTGTCGGCGTGCGCAATCAGCTCGATGACCTCGATCTGTCTGCGCGTGAGAATGTCGTAGTTCGATGAACGCGGTGCAATCACGTGCGTTGCCCGTGGACCCTGGCGTTGACCGTCGGATGGGGCCACTGAGCCATTCCCGGTTTGATGCGTCCCAGCCGGCGGCGCCTCAACCATGAAGCCGGCATCAAATCCCGGCGGTTCAATGACATCCGGATCGTCTCACGCTCGTGTCATTTTTGCGAAGATCTGAAACCGCTGGTAGTCGGATGCCCTTTGTGAGCCTTGCGCTTTCAGGATTCGATCTACTCAGCCGCCACGGTCGTTCGCTCACACTTACAGCATCGCGGGCGCCAACTTCTCCAGTTGCGCCACTGAGGTGTTATCGACCCCGGATCAGTTGCAGCGTCGAATGTAGACCCACTGAGCACTTCGCCTATTGGACGGAACCGGACGCCGCTCTCTGCCTCTCCTGCCGGCGAGCCGGGGGACCATATCTTGACGACGTCGACAGTCGGCTGATCGCTATAGAGGCCTGTATCGTTTGCGGCATCAAGAAGCCTTCGATGAGACCGCGAAGATGGTCGTATTCCTCATGAAACACATACGCGTCAAGCCATGTCGTGCACGACTGTACTAGATGCGGCCTAAGCGGGATGCGCCTCGCAGCAACCAGTTTGAGGAGTTGGCGAATCGCCGCAAACGCGTCGCCGGCGCCGACCGCGACGACGGCGTAATTGCATGCACCGATACTCATGTGTGGTCTAGCAACATCGATGAGCGTCCATGCCAGGTTGGTTTCTTGTTCGTGCCTCACATCAAGGACCGCTTCGCCTCTAGCTCACCGCGTGGGGTGGCGGGTCGCGGGTCCCTCATGTGTAGGCGGCACTCTGACCAATTCCCACGGACATACCATCCGCGAAGTGCCCATGCTTGTCCTCACTTGAACGAGCACGGTTCCCACGTCAGTCACAGTGCCGACGCGAGTACCTTCGCGGACCTGGTCGCCTATCGAGAATCGCATCTTGCTGCCCTCCAAACCTTCCGAAGGCGTGCTACCGAGCGCAGCGCGCTACGTAGATTGTCACGGCCATCGCCGCCCGTAATCGATTCGTGGAACTGCTAATTCACCGCGTGTGTGCCAGCACAGGGTGTCCCTGCCGTCGCGCCAGTAGACCTTGTATCTAATCGCGTCTGTGTCAACGATGATTCCGGTGCCGCGTCGATAGCTCATTCGCGACAGAACGGTGTCGCCGATCACTGGAAGGCGCGGATGGCGTCCGACAATCATGACTGACTGCTATCTGGTCGGTGCCTGATCTCGACAACGAAGCGATGCCCGACGTGATCGACCACGTCCCAGGAATAGGGGCCGCGCATCTGCGTCATGCCCAGAGTGTGGGCGGTACGGCGAGCATCTTCCTCCGACCGGATGTTTGCCAGCCGTTGACCGTCACTGCTGATGAGGATCCACATCGCTATAGCCTTACATCGTCTGGGGGTCCACTCGCCGGCCCGCCCCGAGTGCCGACGAAAGCCCGCCGCCAATAGACGCCGCGAAATCTCGAAACTCATGACCGTGCCGGCTCGAGCTCATCTTTAGCGCTATATTTGTTGTCACCGTTTACATTTCCTTTCAAAGTGGTGTGTATTGCCGATCCGGCCGTCAGGTTGATGCCCGCCGTCGATCGACTGCCGCTGATCCGTTGTCGCACTCCGTCGCGCTGCGTATGCCCTCCGCTATACGACTGTCCCCAGAGTGCTCAAAGCCAGTTTCCGATCGACGCGTCGTCTGATTGCTGGCGTTCGTCGCACGATGACCGACTCACCAATCCGGCAAAGGTGAGCGGCTTGGTCAGTGTCGCAGCCTGCATAGCCACGCCTGCGGCTCAATACCGTGTACACCCACACGCGGCGCAGCCCTATATCGGCACGCGCGCAGATCGTGATCGCACGGCGAACGGCGTCCTCTTTCCGTTTCCCAACCAAGCTTTTCACGCAGGTTTGCTTCTGCCGTTCGGGCGGCGCATCGCGCTGGCCAAGGACGGCTCGGCGTCTCGTGGCCGCGGTGGTCATAACTGACGACTCGCACCGCACCGCTGTAACGGCGGGCCAGATAGGAGATGTGGCGCGTCCGCGACCCTCGGGACAGGCAAAGCCCGTGCAGGAAAGTAACGGTGCACCGCGCGGTGGCGTCGCCATGATCGGTGTAAGCCAGCCGTACGCCGTCGCCAGCGGTAATGGAGCTCTGACACACGCGGCGCTGGGCAGCGGTGTCGGGGCCCGCAACGGTCGCCAGTGCTTGCGCGGCGCTCACGTCGCACCCGCGCGGCCGTGATCTTCCAATGATTCCTGTCGAGTTCGGGCTGTTCGCCGAAGAGTGTCCGAACCTCGGGAGCGTATAGCGACCCTGAACCACTGCAAACTTCACTTGGACCTCCTTGTCCAGGGTTCACCGCCGCTACGCGGCCTGTCCTTGACGATGACACAGAATTTGACCGTGAGTCAAGACTTTTTTGACTCATAGTCAAAAAATTTTAGGAACTCGTCAACTAGCTCGCTCGGCGGCGTGGAGGGTGCTGAAGACCGCCTCGAGTTGGTCGACGAGGAGGGCGGCGATGACTGCTCGCTCCGACTGCAGAGACGACTTCTGCGTTCGGATCGCGAGGTCCACACAGTGATAGGCCCAGCTGCGCAAGGCGGCATCCAGCAGCTCATCTTGGGTAGGCAAGCCGAATGCCTGCTGCACGCGGCCCGCGGTGAAGTCCATCATCGTTGAGCCCGCGCTGTCTGGCTCTACCTCCCACCCCTGACTCACAATGGTCGCCATGGCCTGCGGATGAGTTGTCATGAAGTCGAGGAAGATGTCCACCTCACGGCGCAGCCACACCGTCGGATCTGCCACGTCCGACAGATCGTTCACCTCGAACAGCTGGCGCACCCGGTCGAGGAAGTCGCGCACGACGGTACGGAACAACGCCTCCTTATCGGTGAAGTAGTAGAAGACGAGGCTGCGCGCCATCCTCGCCCTCTCGGCGACCATCGCGACGGTGATCTCCGCATAGGGCTGTTCCTCCATCAGCTCAATCCCTGCTTCAATCAGCCGCCGATGCTTGTCGTTGCCCTTTGAAGTCGCTCCTGACCTCGTCATGGGGCTTGTCCGGGCAAAGATCAGCTCCCGTCGCGGGCTGTCAGCCCGAGCGAACGGGCGATCAACAGTCGCTGTATCTCGGAGGTGCCTTCGACCACGGTGAGGATCCGCGCGTCCTGATGGGCGCGTGCGGCAATGCCGCCGCCCACGACGCCCCGTGCGCCGCCCAGCTGTGTCGCGATCGCTGCAGCGTCGTTGGCCGCCTCCGAGGAGACGAGTTTGGCGGTCGCGGCCTCTCGCTCGATCGGCAGGCCGCGATCACGTTTCCACGCCGCGTCGTAAGTCAGCAGGCGAGCCACGGAGGCGAGTGAGACGAGGTCGGCCAGCCGAAAGCCGGTGTTCTGGAAGTCAGTCAGCGGCCGACCAAACACCTCGCGGTGTCCGACGAGTTCGAGTGCGTGGCGAAGACAGCCTCGCGTCACGCCGGTTCCGACCGCCGCGATGGCTATCCGGGCCCAGGTGACGAACGACAACGCGGCGCGCAGCCCCTGTCCTGGTCGACCCAGCGCCGCCAATTCTGGGACTCGGACCTCGTCGAGGTAGACCGGGTGGGTGTCGGCGGACCGCCACCCCAGTTTGTCGTAGTCGCTGCCGACGGTAACGCCTTTCGCGTCGAGGGGGACCAGGAACGTGGAGATCTCGTTACGCCCGTCCGGGTTCTCGCCGGTGACCGCGAAGACGATCACGTACCGGGAGAAGGGCGTTCCAGAGTTGCTGATGAACTCCTTCGATCCTGAGATGATCCAGTCGGAGCCGTCGCGCCAGGCCTGGGTGTGCAGGTTGCGCGTGTCCGATCCACCGGACGACTCGGTCAACCCAAAGGCGATGAACGCGTCACCTCGGGCTGCTTCCGGCATAACCTCGGCTAGAAGGTCCGGCCGATCGGCGGCGAGATGGGCCAGCAGGGCGACGCTCATCGCTTGTACGTGGATCGTCGCCGCGAACGAGACGTCCACGGCGGCTGCCTCCTCGACGGTGACGCACAGCGTCCGCAGGTCAGCATTCGAGCCGCCATATTCGGTGGGCGCCAGAAGCCCGAAGACGCCGAGCTTGCCGGCTTCACGACACAGGTCCGGGTCGAAGGTACGTTCGGCCGCGCGCTGGGCGGCACCGGGCTCGACGACCTCGCGCGCGAATGTCCGCACCACCGCTTGCCAATCACAGTGATCCGAGTCGAGCGCCCAGGGCAGGCTGTGTCCGCCGTCGAGAAAAGACTGCACTTCGTGCTGGTCGATGCCCACGTTTGGTTCTCCCTGGCTAGGCTCGATGCTGCAACCTGGTGTGCGTGAATAGGCGGGCGTTTTCGCAGCCCGCCTGGACTCCGGCAGTGGGATCTGATCACGCTAGAGATCCTGAACCGCTGGCATCACCTGCTCGGCGAAGTTACGCAGGTACTCCGCGGACTCGGCGAAACTCATGCCGGCCTTCGTCGCCACCAGATGGAGCTCGCTGGGTGCGCCCTCGGAGTAGGTGCCGCGCAACTCCGCGATGGCCTGCTCCGGGGTCTGAAACACCCGCTCCCACCCCGGCATCTCTTCCGGCGTCTGGGGGACTGCGTCCATGAACACCTCGCTGTAGGGGTGAATGCCCTGGCGCCGATAGTTGAAGCTGTGGAACAGGCCCTCCCGGTGTTTCGCCCACGCCCGCTCCGGATCGTCGGTGACGAAGCACGTTCCGAAGGTGTTGATCCGCGCGTAGTTCGGGTCGCGCCCGTTGCGAACGCAACACTCGCGCCAACTCGACAACCAGTTCTGCCACACCTCGCTGCCAGGGGTGAGGTTCAGGATCATTCCGCCAACCGCACCCACGTCGAGTCCACGACTGGCCACCCGATCCATGGCCTTCTCGGAAAACGCCGCGACTACCCATAGCGGCAGCGGAGTTTGCAGCGGCTTAGGGTTCAGCCAGACGCCCTCGAGATCCCACCGCTTACCGTGGAAATCGAACGGCTCCGGATCGCGCCAGCACCGCTGCATGATGTCGATACCCTCCTCAAGGAGGCTGGGTCGTAACCGGGGGTTCACCCCGAACATGGCGAATTCCATGTCGAACGTCTGACCGCCCTGACCGAGGCCGACGTCCAGCCGTCCGCCCGACAAGATGTCGATCACCGCGAGTTGCTCGGCCAGCATCACCGGGTGGTAGAAGGGCATCTGGATGATGTTGGTCCCGATTCGGATGCTGTTCGTGTGGTGGACCGCGGCGGTCAGCGTCACCGGCAGGCCGGGGTTGAAGCCGTCCGGATCCCCGTGGTGTTCGGCCAGGCTGATGGAGTGATAGCCGAGCCCTTCGACCTCTTGCATGTGTTCGAAGGCCGCGCCGTAGAACTCCGGCCACGGTTGATACCAATCCTCGCGCGGCGGATTCCGCAAGTCGTAGATGACTCCGAACTTCAAGAGGACCTCCTCGTCCCGGATTTCGCCGCCTTGGCGACCTCGTCCGATCGAGCATTGCCCAGAATTAGACCACGAGTCAAGAAATTTCTTGACTCGTGGTCAAACTTGGGGTTTTCATTGTCTTGGGACGTCAGATGGGGCGCGGCGTCCGGAACCGAACACGACATGAGGAGGCGCATCGGTGAATGGTCATGCTCGGCAGGAGTGCACCTACGCCGACGTGATCGCGGAGGCGCTTCAACGCCACGGCGACCGGGTCGCCTTCGTTGCCGGCGAGCGACAGATGACCTACTCGCATGCCGCGGACGTGACCGGGCGACTGATCCGAGCGCTGGCCGACCACGGTGTCGGCAGGGGAGGCGGGGTCGTAGCACTCGGTCCTAACTCACCCGAGATTTGGCTCCTGCAGGCGGCGTGCTATCTGATGGGAGCCCGGTTCACCGGGTTGCACGCCCTAGGTTCGCGCGACGATCACGTGCACGTCATCGAGGATTCCGAGGCGACGGTCCTGGTGGTGAGTCCTTCCCACGCCGAGACTGGCGCAGAGCTCATCAGCCGCTGCAGCGCCGCGGAGCACCTGTTCACCCTCGGGCCTGCGTCTGTCGGCCGAGATCTCACCAGCCTGATCGAACGGCTTGAACCCGCGCCCCTGACTGGACACGGTGTCGAAGCCGAGGACATCGCATGGCTGCAATACACCGGCGGCACGACCGGCGTGCCGAAGGGCGTCATGCTGTCGCAGCGGGCAATGGTCCAGCAGGTGCAGTCATGGCTGGCCTCCGCCGGGATGCCCCACTATCCGCGCTATCTGGCGGCCTCACCGATCACCCATGCGGCAGTGTTGCCGCTGCTGCCGACTCTCGTGCGGGGCGGCACCGTGATCCTGCAGGAGTCGTTCTCACCCGCGGCGTACGCCTCGGCGATCGACGAGCACCGCGTGAATTACACGCTCGCCGTCCCGACGATGCTCTACGAACTGCTCCGCCACCTGGAAACGGCGACCTACGACCTGTCGAGCCTGGAGACGCTGGCCTACGGCGCGGCGCCAATGGCACCCGCCCGCGTGGTCGAGGCGCGGAAGCGGTTGGGTCCGGTGTTACTTCAGGGCTATGCGCAGACTGAAAGCGGCGGGGTGATGATGACATTGCGCCAGCACGAGCAGGACGGTGCCGCGCTGGAGCGGCTGAAGGGCTCCTGCGGACGCCCTGCGGTCGGCTTCGTCTGCGCCGTGCTGGACGACGCCGGAGAACCGGTGCCCGATGGAGAAATCGGCGAGATCTGCACGCGCTCAGCGGCGGTCATGTCCGGCTACTGGAAGCAACCTGCGCTCACCGAACAGGCGTTGGCCGGCGGTTGGTTGCACACGGGGGACGTCGGCTACCGCGACGCCGACGGCTTCTACTACGTCGTGGATCGACTCAAAGATCTCGTCATCTCGGGCGGGTTCAATGTCTACCCGAAGGAAGTCGAGGATGTCCTGACCAGCCACCCGGCGGTTGTATCGGCGGCGGTAATCGGTGTGCCGCACCCGAAGTGGGGAGAGCAGGTCACGGCCTACGTCGTGCCACGCGTCAGCGGTGTCGACGTCGACGACCTGATCGCCCTTGTTCGGCGACGCAAGGGGCCACACTACGCGCCCAAGGTGATTCATCTGACCGATGAGCTGCCGAAGACATCGGTCGGAAAGATCGACAAAAAGGCACTGCGTGCGGCGCATTGCGAAACGCGACGTGCGCCAGATTGATTGAGCGCCGCGGCGCCGTTTCAGCGCTGCCCGGAGGCGCGTAGCGCAGCGAGCGATTCTCCGCCGGCGAACCAGTGCTCGGGTTCACACTCGGTGAGTACGACCCTGATCGACTCGCGGCGGGCGCCGATCGCCTGCACGGCGGCGGCGGTGAGGGTCTTGCCCAGCGCGTCGAGTTGTTCGGGTGTGCGGCCCTTGGCCAGGGTCACTTGAATGAGCGGCATGTCGTCGTCCTCTCCATGATTTCCAACCTGATGTACGCGGCCGTTGCGACGGCTATCGGCAACCCAGTTCGACTGAGCCCAAGCGGTCCACCGACGCCACCACCACGTCGCCCGGCGCCACTGGAACAGCCGCGGTGAGCCCGCCGGAGAGCACGACGTCGCCGGCGCGCAAGCCGCCGCCCGCTGCAGCGAGCTGCCGGACCAACCACGCGGTGGCGGCAGCGGGGTGCCCGAGCGACGCCGCGCCCGAGGCGGTCGCGGCGACCTTGCCGTTTTTCTCCAGAACGACCCCGACCAGTCGCAGGTCGATTCCAGTCGGAGGGACTGGCGCACCGACCACGAATCTGGCTGCCGAAGTGTTGTCGGCGACGACGTCGGCCATGGTGAAGTCGTAGCCTGCGTACCGGGAATCGAGCACTTCGATGCCGACAGCCACCCCAGCACTCGCTGCGAGCACGTCGACGGCGCTGACGTGCTCACCTGCCAGGTCACGACCCAGAACGAAGACGATCTCGGGCTCGCAACGCGGCTGGATGTGTCGGGAGGTGTCCAGCGGCTCACCCACATCAAGCATCGCCGTAGCCGCGAGGAACCCGTAGACAGGGGAGTCCACACCTACCTGAGCCTGTTTGGCCCGCGAGGTCACGCCGAGCTTCCAGCCGACGATCGGCCCTGTCCCGCAACGCAATTCGTCCTGAACCCGGTAGGCGGTCGCCAGGTCCAGTTCAGGATGGTCGTCGGTGAGGCGTGTAATCGACGTGCGGTCCGCGGCCGCCTTGGTCAGCCGAGCTGCCAACTCACGGACGTTGGTCTGTGTGGTCATTCCGACACCGCCAAGGTGACCGGCCCCAGCCGGTCGAACTCGGCCCGGAAAACGTCGCCGGGGGCCATCGGGACCGCCGCGTGAAGTGCACCGGTCATCACCAGGTGTCCGGCCTCGAGGGCGATTCCGTTCGCCCCCAGCACGTTTGCGAGCCATGCAACCACTGCCACGGGATCGCCAAGCGCCGCGGCGCCCGCCCCGGTATCGATCAACTCACCATTGCGGGTGAGCGACATGCCGATCAGTCTGGCCTCGGTGTCGCGCAACGCGACGATCCTGCTCGACACCGCGGCCGCCCCGTTCGAGGCCAGGTCGGCTACGGTGTCGGCGAGCTGGACTCGCCAATCGGCGATCCGCGAGTCGACGATCTCGATGCCTGCCACCGCGCCGGCGATCGCGGCCCTGGCCTGAGTGAGGGTGACGCCGGGGCCGGCCAGCCGCTCGCCTAGGACAAACACGATCTCACCTTCGACCCTGGGGGCGATGAGCCGGCTGAGCGACACTGTGTCGCCGTCGCGGTACAACGTGGACGCCATGACCGGGCCGTAGTCGGGCGAGCTGACGCCGATCATGCGCTGCATGGGCTCCGACGTCAGGCCAACTTTATAGCCGACGATGGAATCCCCTTCTGCGATAAGGAGATCGACGAGTTCCTTTTGTACGGCGTATCCGTCGCTCATGCCGAGGTCCGGTTCGGCGTCGGTGAACGGCGCTATCGCTGTTCGGGCCTGGCGAGCGTCGTAGAGCGCTTGAGCCTTGGCGCGCGCATCTGTCGGGTCCACAATCGATTCTCCTAGTTGAGGTCGCGGTTATCGTCGCGCAGGATTCTGGCGAAGTCAGGGCACGCGTTTCCCTCAGCGGAACGAGAGGCATCGCCGCAGTCCCGAAGGCACCCCTGCTCGCCGCCGGGCCGATGAATCCTGCCGCACGGATCGCACCGAATATGCAGCGGTGCAATGATGTTCAACACATCATCGGCTACTCGGGCGGTCCAGCGCAGTAACACCGTGCGTATTCTCAACTGGTGCTGCACGTCCAGTCGAAAACGGGAGCAGTCAAAGTGCGGTCGCCGACGAGGACGCGTCTATACACCTCAGCGGCCTGCTCCGGTGCGAAGGTTTCGTCTGATCCATCTGGCACGTGGACTGATCCACGGTGCACCAGATCGAGGAAGGTGGCGATGTCGGCAGCGGAGCGCTCCGTGCGTGCGTTGACGAAGGCGCCTACCAGGGTCAGGCCCTTGAGGAAGACCTCACCGTAGGGGATGGTCAGGTCGACGTTCATGCCCGTGGATAGGACGACGTTGCCCAGGGGCGCAGTCGCGTGGATGGCGGTTGCAAGGCCGTTGGGCGAGCCCGAGAGATCCACTGCGTATTGCGATCCGCCAATAGAGGCCATGATCTCGGCGAACTCGGGGCTTGCCGGGGCCACTGCACACGTGGCGCCGGCGGAAAGCGCTCTACTTCGACGGTTCTCGTCGAGTTCGACTGCAATGATGGGATGGGCGCCATAGCTTGCGGCGATCTGCGTCGCCAACGTCCCGATCGGCCCCTGGCCGACGATGGTGATCGACTCTCCCAGACGAACGCCCGACAGCCACAAGGTATGTGCGGCACTGCGTCCCAGGTTGAAATAGACCGCCTGCCGCAATGAGACGCCATCGGGAATCTCGAACGTCAGGTCCTCTGCGACCAGCGTGTGGGATGCGTGAGCACCAAAGAGCGGAGAGCCCACAACTCGATCTCCGGGTCGAAACCGGGTCACGCCTGCACCCACCGAGTTCACCGTGCCGGCCAAGCTGTAACCGGGCACGAACGGGAACGTTGTACCCAGCACAACGTGGGACTGGTCGCTGCCCAGCCATTCCCTTTCGGTTCCCGGGCTGACCACAGAGTATGCGACGTCGATGAGCACCTGTGCGGGGCCGGGTTCAGGTATTTCAGTGGTCTCAACACTGACGATCCCCGCATCTGTCCAGACGATGGAACGCGAAGCCATCCGATTACCGTGCGGTGTGGACGAGGGCACGGTCTTTCCAGCCGTCGAGCAGCTTGGCCTGGTTGTCGAGTGCCGGTGTGCCGTAGACGAAGTAGGTCTCTGCCGGTAGGGCGGCGCCGCCAATGGCTAGGCCGGTGTCGAAGTCGGCAAGGTCCCACGTGACCGTCTCGTAGTCGGGCTCAAATTGCAGAATGCCGGAATTGCCGAAGAGCTCGATGCGATTCCCGCCGGGTTCGAAGACATAAAGGAAGGCACCTTGGGTGATGCCATGCACGTCGGGTCCGGCCTCGATCTGGATGCCGTACTCGCGGCAGAGCTCGGCGGCATCGGTGTTGTGTTGCGGGACGCCGTACCAGAATGCCAGGTGGTGCAGCCTGCCCTTGGCTCCGGTCTGATCACGCATGATCGCCATTTCGTGGCCGAGCACGTTGACACTCATCCAGGCGCCGATTTCGGTGCCGCCGCTGGCTCCGTCGATGACGCGTTCGCGAGTTTCGAACCCCAGCGTCTGCTCGAACAGTTCCTTCTGGGCCGTCACGTCGGAGGCCATCAGATTGATGTGATCGAGACGTCGAGGAGGCAATCCCTGCAGTGGGCGCTTGGATTTACGGGTAAGTATGCGGCTGCGCAGATCGTCTGGGGCGGTGTACTTCTCGATGTCCCACACCAGCTCCATAGGGTGCCCGTCGGGGCTCTGGAACGCGAATGTGCGACCCACTCCGAGGTCGCCTTTCGTCCAGCCGTGACCGAGTCCAGCAGCGTCGAGGGCAGCCGCGCGCCGTTCAAGGGCCTCAGATGAGGTGGCACGCCATCCGACGACGCCAAGACCGGGCTGGTCGCGTTCGGTGAGCTTGAGGCTGTGGTGGTAGGGATCTTCGTAGCACCGCAGATAGACCGAGCCGCGATCGCGGCCTGTCTCGCGCATGCCGAGAAGCTGGGTGAAGAACCACAAACTGCCATCAAGGTCGGGGGTGTAGAGCTCGGCATGTGCCATATGAGCCAACTCGAAGCGCGGGTTTGCGGTCATCGGAGAGCCTTTCAGTGGTGTTGGTGGGTGGAGATGGTGGGTTCGAGGGGCGGATTGTGCCTGGTGTCCGTGCAGGCGTGTCAGCGGAACAATCCGATGAATTCGGTGCCTTCGGGCAGACCGTCACGAGCGATGTCGCGCGCGATGAGGTCTTGGCTGTCGAAGCCGAGGCTTTCGAGCACAGACGTCGTCTCTGATCCCGGCCGGCCCGCCGGTCGAGTCGCACGCGCGGGTGTGCGGCTGAGGCGCGCGGATGGGCCCGCCATTCGGATCCGGCCCTCACCGGGGTGTTCGCGGTCGATGACCAAGCCTCGAGCCAGTGCCAGCGGATCATCCATCAGGTCGGACTGGTCGACCAGAACATGCGCCCCCACTCCCGCAGCGACGAGCCGATCGACCCACTGTCTAGCGGGAGCCGATCTGAACAGCTTGGCGAGCTGGTCTTCGTCGAGTCCTGCAAGGTCCGGGACGGCGTCCAAACCGTTTGGCGCACATAGGTAGAACCAATCATCGGAGCCGGCGTAGAGCCGGTCCCAAGGACCCCATCCCTTCGCCTGCGGCCCCGCGGGCTCATCCCACACCCGGCCGGGGAAGGCGACCATGAACGGAATCTGCAGAAACGTTGCGCTGTGGGTCAAAGAGGACTGGACATGCTGCGCCTCACCGCCGCGCATCCGGTGATACAGCGCCAGGAGCGCACCGAACGCGGCCAGATTGGCTGACCCATAGTCGTTGAGGGGGTAGGGCGACATGATGGGTTCACCGTCGCCGCCCACTCGGAGCTGGATTCCGGTCGGACCCTGCCCCAGCTGTTCGCGCCCCCGCCAACCTCCGCGATAACCCTCGTGTCCGAAAGCGCTGATCGAAACGTACACGACACCGGGGTTGTATTCGCGAACTGCCGCCTCGCCGATACCCATGCGATCAGCGACGCCGCGCGTGAAGTTTTGCACGATGACATCGACGTCGTTGCTCAGCTTACGGAAGACCTCCATCCCCTCGGAGGTCTTGAGATCCAACATGATTGACCTCTTGCCGCTGTTGGTATACAGGTGCATCGCCAGCTGGCGATCCACGAGGCTGTGGACCTTGACGACTTCAGCGCCGTACTCGGCAAGGATGCGTGCGACCGTCGGACCGGCGAGCACTTGGGCAACGTCCAACACGTGGAAGCCGGCGAGCGCCTGCTTCGGATCGTCGACGGCGACGGATGGCAGCGGTGAGGATTCGTCCTGTGGGGTCCTGAGTTCGGCGAGGATGGCGTCCCGGTCGGCATCTAGGGGCCTTCGGGGGAACGAGACCTGCCACGGCGTCCTCGACATCCTGATCGGGAATCCCGCCTGCGCGGTGGGCCCATACTCGTAATCGTCTAAATCGATCACCGCGCCCGAATCACGGGCGTGGGTGTCGATGGTCAGCCACTCCTCGACAGACTGACACAGCGCGGCCGAGGCGCCGCTCTCCTCATTGATTGCGATCTCCCACTCCCGCGCGGGGCGGCTGGCCAAAAGGCGGGCATAGCGTTCCCTCGCTCGGACCTGCAGGTCGGGATCGGTGAGCATGCGATCGGCGTCACCCATGCCGTCATCGATGTACTCCTGCGGCAAGAACGCGTCAGCGAACCAGCGAAGATGCTTGTCCTGGAATAGGCACAGCTCAAGCCATTTGCCGTCCGCGCAGCGATAGTGACCCAACTGGGGATGTTGGAGCCCGACCTTCGGAGCTGTCGGCGCAGGCCTGGGCCGCTCGGTCTTCATCACGTTGGCCCCGATGAGTTCGAACGTCGCGTCGAAAAGCGGCACCTCGACGCGCTGTCCACGACCGGTCCGCTCTCGCACGATCAGCGCCGCCACGATGGAATGCGCGGCGACGAATGCCCCGTAGGACGACGCCAACGGCAGGGCATCGAAAATCGGCTCGCCGCTTCGGTCGCCGACGTAGTTCATCGGGATGCAGCCCGGGAACAGGTAGAGACCCGCCGCCGCCTCCACCACGCCTTCCCAGCCTGGAAGCCCCGCGCGGGGATCATCGGCAGAAAAGCCGGGCATGGAGCAGTAGATCAATCTCGAGTGCGCGGAGATCATCGCTTCCGGACCCAGGCCGAGTCGATCCATGACGCCAGGGCGAAAGCTTTCAAGCACGATGTCAGCGCGCGCAACGAGCTGCTGTGCGGTGGTCCGATCCGCACTTGATTTCAGGTCTAGGACAATGCTGCGCTTGCCACGTTGCAACATCGCGTTAGCGGGATGAACCCACCGTGGCCCACTGGGCGGGTCGACCCGGATGACGTCGGCGCCAGCGTCGGCGAACCACGCCGCCACCAGCGGTGCGGCAAGCCATTGGCCGAAGTCCACTACGCGCAGACCCTCAAGTGGGCGGCCTAGGTCAGGTCGATTCGGTGGTTGTCGGGTGGCAGAAGACATCGTCGCTGCGACCTCCTTGTCCGCAGGTTCGCCACGCCAGGGGTGGCCTGTTCTGAGGACCATGACACAGAATTTGACCGCGAGTCAAGACAAAGTTGACTGGCGGTCAAATCGTTGCCGCTATGCCTGCGGGTACGCATTGAAGGGCGCGATGAAGGCGTCTACCGCACCCGTTTCGCTGACAGAAACGCCGCACTAGGGGGCCTGCCGTTTGGCGGCGACACTCGTGCGGTGAACAGAGACAGGGTCTCGGTGGCGTTCGTTGCCGGCAAGGTGGGACGCCTACCCGTCGGGAAGCGAAATCGCTACATCGCTGGCCTGAGTGCGGCGTCGCCGGCTCAGGCGGTCCTACTTGCTGTGGACGCGCTGATCCGATTCGGATCCACGGTTCCGCGCGCGGAAACTCCGCCGCAAATGTGACTGACGACGCAGAAAACTGCGCAGGACATACCGAGACCACGAGGGGTGAAACGCCATGCGACGCAGCGTGTGCAGCCAGTTGAGATCTCCCGCTGGCACAGTTGGTGTCGGCGCGATCGCACCGGTTTTCAATCTCGTGACATCGCTGGCTGCCATCGGTGGGGCGCAGTATCAATGGCCCACATCGGCAATTGGTGCGGTTTCGTGATCTCACGGATTGAGGAGTCCGGGCGCGGCCAACAGATGTGGTCGAACGCCGTCGTACTGAAGCCGTTCCGTACGGTCGGGCAGTTCATCGCGTTCGCGTTGGAAACCTTGGTCACTCTGTTCACGACTCGGCTCGCCGTGATCGAGTTGCTGCAGCAGATCTGGTTCGTAGCGCGGGTGTCCATGTTCCCCGCGCTCATGGTGTCGATCCCATTCGTTGTCTTGAATGTCTTCACTTTCAACGTTCTGCTTATCGAGTTCGGTGCGGCTGACTTCTCGGGTACGGGTGCCGCGCTCGGCGCAGTGAATCAGATCGGACCAATAGTCACCGTCCTTGTGGTGGCCGGCGCCGGAGCGACGGCGATGTGCGCTGATCTCGGAGCGCGCACGATCCGTGAGGAACTGGATGCGTTGCGAGTCATGGGAATCGATCCGATCCAAGCGCTTGTCGTTCCCCGCGTACTGGCCGCGACGGTCGTGGCTCTGCTGCTGTCATCGCTCGTCACGGTGGCCGGCCTCATCGGCGGATTCTTCTTCGCCGTCTTTTTCCAACACGTGACCCCGGGCGCCTTCGTGACTGGATTGACGTTCATCACGGGGCTGACGGACGTGGTCGTCTCGATGGTCAAGGCCACCGTCTTTGGTCTGGTCGCCGGGCTCGTTGCTTGTTTTCAGGGGATCAATGTCGACGGTGGCCCAGCTGGCGTCGGTAACGCAGTGAACGAAACTGTCGTGTTCTCCTTCATCGTGCTCTTCATCATCAACGTCGTGATCACGGCGGTCGGATTCGAGGTCGCCAAATGAGCGTGAACGTTCTTGCGGGCCAGCGGTTTCCGCGCGTGGTGCGCGCAGCGCGGACAACCGTGGCGGCGTGGCGGCAGATCGGTGATCAAACCCGGTTCTACGGCACTGCCCTACGAGGTCTCCGAGACGTAGCTATCCACTACAAAGGGGAGTTGCTGCGCCAGGTCGCGGCGATCAGTCTGGGTACCGGATCTCTGGCCGTCATTGGTGGCACGGTCGCTGTGGTTGCCTTCCTGACCATATCGACCGGTGGGTCGTTGGCTAGCCAGGGTTACAACCAGCTATCTCAAGTCGGGACCGAGGCGTTGGCCGGATTCGTCTCTGCGTTCGTGAACACCCGCTTGGTAGCGCCCGTGACAGCGGCGGTCGCTTTCGCAGCCACTATTGGGGCGGGCGCGACCGCCCAGTTGGGCGCAATGCGGATCAATGAGGAGATCGACGCTCTGGAAGTGATGGGCATCCGGTCGGTGGCCTATTTGGTCTCCACGCGCGTCGCCGCCGGCTTGATCGTCGTAGTTCCCTTGTACTGCGTGGCTCTCATCATGGGCTACCTCTCGGGACAAGTCATCACCACCGCGTTCTACGGCCAATCCGGAGGGGTGTATCAGCACTACTTCAACACGTTCCTGATCCCCGCCGATCTGATCCGCTCCTTCATCGTGACCGCCGTCGAGGTCGTGGTCATCATGCTCGTCCACACCTACTACGGATACAACGCATCCGGCGGACCGGCCGGGGTCGGCGAAGCGGTGGGACGTGCCACCCGCGCGTCACTCGTGGCGGCGACCATCGTGATCCTGTTCGTGACACTGGCGATCTTCGGCCAAACCGGCAACTTCAAGTACGCGGGATGAGCGAGATGTCCGCATCCAATTCGAAGCCGAGAATCTCGTCGGGCTGGTTAGCGCTGTTGGTGGTTGTGGCGTTGATCGGTGTCATCGCGGTTGCCATTGGTGCGTTCAACGGAAGCTTTACCCGCGGTGTGCCGGTGACCCTGACGGCCAAACGCAGCGGATTGGTGATGGAGCCGTATTCGAAGGTCAAGATGCGCGGCGTGCAGGTCGGCCACGTCGTCACCGTCAACGGCGGTCTTGACCAGATCAGTCTTCGACTTGAGATCGACCCTGACCAAATCAAATACATTCCAGCCAATGTCGAGGCCCGGATCAGCGCCACGTCGCTCTTCGGCGCTAAGTTCGTCGAACTCATCTATCCCAAGAATCCCTCCACCCAACGGTTGGCCAACGGTGCGGTACTGAGGTCCGAGAACGTCACCGTCGAGGCGAACACGGTGTTTGAGAACCTCGTTGAACTTCTCAAGCAAATCGACGTGTCGAAGCTGAACGCCGTGCTGTCGGCGATCGCCGACGGAGTAAACGGGCGCGGAGAGCGGCTGGGGGAGGCGATCTCCGACGCCAATGAGGTGCTGCTGGCGCTCAACTCGCGCTCCGACACGATCCGCGATGACTGGCGGGCGCTCAAGGAGGTGAGCGATGTCTACAGCGCGGCCGCTGATGACATTCTGAAAACCCTTGACGCGGCGGCCATCACCGGCAAGACGGTCACCGACAAAGCGCCGCAACTGGATTCGTTGTTGCTCAACGTTGCCGGGTTTTCCCGTAGCGGCGTGAGGCTTCTGGGGCCGACGAAGGACAACCTTGTGGCGACGATCAATGCGTTGCAGTCCACGACGAGCCTGCTGATGAAATACAACCCGGCGCTCACATGCACCCTCGTCGGCGCGAAGAAGGTCGTCGACGACGGATACGCGTTGGGTGGCAACGGTAAGTCGTTCATCATGGACGCAGGCTTGCTGTTGGGTGATGACCCCTACCGGTACCCCGACAACCTGCCGGTCAACAACGCCAAGGGCGGTGCCGGCGGCAAGCCGAGTTGCGGCTCACTACCTGACGTGGCCGACAACTGGCCCGTGCGAGCGCTGGTCACTGACACGGGCTTCGGCACCGGTTTGGACCTACGACCGAATCCAGGAATCGGTTTCCCGGGCATCGCCAACTACTTCCCGGTCACGAAGGCCATCCCCGAACCACCGAGAATCCGCTACCCAGGCTCGCCCGCGCCCGGACCGGCTCCCTACCCCGGTGCACCGCCCTACGGCGCACCTCAGTACGGACTGGACGGCAGCCCGCTATACCCCGGCGTCCCGCCGGCGCCGCCTCCCACTCCATGACCTTCGCTCACGCTGCGCTCGAGCTCGCCCTAATCAGTCCGAAGGAGTACTACGTTGCACCACAAGCTATCCGGGCTGCTGCTGAGAATCGGGGCCTTTTTAGCGGTGAGTCTGTTCGGAGCCTTCGTGCTCGTTGCAGTGTTTGCACAGCTCCGCTTTCAAGACGAACGTTTCTACAACGCGGTGTTCACCTCGGTCAGCGGGCTGGGTAATGGCGACTTCGTTCGCATCGCCGGCGTCGAGGTCGGCAAGGTAAAGAAAATCGTTGTGCGAGGGGATGGTTCAGTCTCCGTCACGTTCGGAACCGACGACTCGGTCGTCCTCACCGAGGGCACCAGGGCGGTCATCCGTTACGACAACCTCATCGGTGGTCGCTACATGGCGATCGAAGAAGGCACCGGAGGTGTAAAGAAACTTCCGGTCGGTGGCACCATTCCGGTCGAAAGAACGGCTCCTGCACTCGATCTCGACGCGCTCATCGGCGGATTCCGGCCACTGTTCCGGGCGCTGCAACCCGATCAGGTCAATGCCTTGACAAGTCAACTGGTCGCGGCTTTCCAAGGCCAAGGCGCAACCATCGGGTCGGTCCTCACTCAGACTGCCGCACTTACCAACACACTGGCGGACCGAGACGAACTCATCGGCCAGGTGATCGTCAACCTCAACACCGTGCTCGGGTCATTCGGTGACCGCGCTGACCAATTCGGCACTGCAATCGATTCGTTGTCGGACCTGGTGCACGGCCTGGAAGCCCGCAAACAGGACCTGAGCAACGGCGTGGCCTACGCCAATGCAGCGGCCGGCTCCATCGCCGATCTGCTCACCCAGGCCCGGCCGCCGCTGCAGACCACGATCAACGAAGCCGACCGCACTTCCTCGGCGATACTCGGCGAGAAAGACTACTTCGACAACTTGCTCAACACGCTTCCCGACGCCTACCGGATGCTCAATCGTCAAGCCCTCTACGGCGACTTCTTCAGTTTTTACCTCTGCGACCTCCTTTTGAAGGTGAACGGAAAGGGCGGACAACCGGTGTACATCAAGGTGGCCGGCCAGGACTCGGGGAGGTGCACTCCACGATGAAGCCGCTCAGTGACCGCAAACTCGTGATGATCGGTGTCGTCGGTATCGCAGTGATCGGATTGCTCAGTGCCGGTGCCCTGAATTTCAACAAGCTGCCGCTGATCAATTCCGGCACAACGTATTCGGCGTATTTCGCCGAGCTCGGCGGCCTCACGTCGGGGGCGCCGGTGCAGGTGTCGGGCTTCAAATCCGGACAAGTCACCGACATCCAACTGCGGCCCGAGGGTGTCCTGGTCACGTTCAGAATATCGGGAGATATCCGCCTCGGCGAGAACAGCGAGGCCGCCATCAAGACCATCAGCCTGCTCGGCAACAAGGTCGTCGACGTGACCCCACGCGGCGCAGGGCAACTACACGAACCCATTCCGCTCACGCGCACCGTATCGCCTTACCAACTGCCCGATGCCGTCGGTGATCTCACCACCACGATCAGCGGCCTGGACACCAAGGGCCTGTCGGCCTCCTTATCCACGCTGAGCGACACCCTGCGCGATACGCCCCCACAGCTCAAACTCGCCGTGGAAGGGATAGCGCGCTTCTCCCAGACGATCAATCAACGCGACGACCAACTCCGCGGTCTGCTCGAGAACGCCCGCACAGCCACCACCGTGCTGGCCGACCGCACCGACACCATCGTCCGATTGATTCACGACACCAACGCTCTGCTAACCCAACTCCGCAGCCAGAGCGCAGCCCTCGATGAGATATCGGGAAACGTTTCCGCACTCGCGCAACAGGTCCGCGGATTCATCGGTGACAACCGCACGACGTTGAAACCGGCGCTCGACAAATTAAACGAGGTCCTCACGATCGTCGACAACCGACGCGACCAACTCAAGCAATCCATCACCGGATTCCGCAATTACGTGATGGGGCTGGGCGAAGCGGTGTCCTCGGGCCCCTTCTTCAAGGCCTATCTCGCCAATCTGCTGCCCGGCCAGTTTCTGCAGCCGTTCATCGACGCGGCCTTCTCCGACCTCGGTCTGGACCCCAACACCTTGTCGCCTTCCCAGCGCACCGACCCGCAGGTGGGACAACCCGGCACCCCCCCATTGCCGGTGCCCTTCCCTCGTACCGGTCAAGCTGGCGATCCGCGAATGACGCTGCCCGATGCCATCACCGGAAATCCGGCCGACCAGCAATGCGGCCCACCCGGCATTCCCCTGCCAGGACCGGGCTGCTACCCGTACCGGGAGCCGCAACCGGCACCGGCGCCGGGCGGTCCACCGCCTGGACCCCCCGCCGAGCTACCCCCGGGGCCGCCTGAGACAGCCCTGCCGACGCCCAGCCCGGTGTTCGTTCCCGCTCCCGGCGAGCCGGTACCCCACAGCACGGATGGAAATCGATGAGACCACAGCGATATGCCCGTATCGGCCTCGCGGCGATCCTGGTGGTGATACTGGCCGCGGCGAGCTACCTACTGATCGGCACAGTCCACCAAATCGGCCGCACCCACATTGTCGCCTACTTCGCCAACAGCAACGGAGTCTTCGTGGGCGACGATGTACGCATCAGGGGCGTCAACGTCGGCACCATAGACAAGATTCAGCCCGAACCCGACCGCGTCAAAATCTCATTCTGGATCGACGACTCCATCAAAGTCCCAGCCGACGTCAAGGCGGTGATCCTGTCGCCCACGCTGGTGACGGCCAGGGCCATCCAACTGACGCCCCCATACCGCAGCGGTCCCGCGCTGAAGGACAACGCGGTCATCGACGAGAACCGAACCGCTGTCCCGATGGAATGGGACGATTTCCGCGGCCAGCTGCAACGCCTCTCGGACACGCTCAAACCCACAGAGCCCGGCGGCGTGAGTACTCTCGGCGAGTTCGTCAGCACAACTGCCAACAACCTGCGCGGCCAAGGTCCGGCCATCCACGACGCGATCATCAAACTGTCCCAAACGGTTTCGGCGCTCGGCGACCACAGTGCCGACACCTTCACCAGTGTCAAGAACCTCGCGACGCTCGTCACCGCCCTGCAGGACAGCACTGATCTGATCCGACAGCTGAATCAGAATCTCGCCTCAGTCAGCGGCCTGCTCGCCGACGATCCAGACGAGGTCGGCAATGCCGTCAACGACCTCAACGACGTCGTAGCCGATGTCAGCGCATTCGTAAACGAGAATCGCGACGCGCTCGGAACCACCACCGACAAACTCGCGTCAGTATCGACGGCACTCAACGAGAAGCTCGGCGACCTCAAACAGCTGCTGCACGCCGGCCCCACGGTGCTCTCCAATGCCGTCAACGTCTATCAACCGGCCCAAGGCACCCTCAGCGGGGCGTTGGCCATGAACAACTTCAGCAACCCAATCACGTTTCTATGCGGCGCCATTGAGGCGGCGTCGCGCCAAGGCGCCGAACAGTCGTCGAAGCTGTGCGTGCAATACCTTGCGCCCATCATCAAGAACCGGCAGTACAACTTTCTCCCGTTCGGACTCAACCCCTTCGTCGGAGCCAGCGCACGGCCCAACGAAGTCACCTACAGCGAGGATCGTTTGCGCCCGGACTTCATACCGCCGCAGACCCCTGCACCGACAGCGGCACCCGCTGACGGCTCGTCGCAAACACCCATGGGCGCAGGACCTGTACTACCGGCAGAAGCCGAACCCGCGCCGGGCGACCCGCCGACCACCCAGAGCACTGACCCAGCCACCGGGTTGCCCGGACTCATGCTGCCGCCCGGAGGTGGATCGTGAACGTACGTTGCTGGCGTACAGCACGCCGAACCGTGGCCACGGTCGGGCTGATCCTTGTGCTGACATCAGGCTGCGGGTGGCGGGGGATGAACTCGCTGCCGTTACCGGGCACACAAGGCGACGAAAGAGGTTCATTCACCATCCAGGCTCAAATGCCCGACGTCAACAACATTCAACAGAACTCGCGCGTCCGCGTCGGCGACGTCAACGTCGGTACCGTCACGAAGATCGAGCGTCAAGACTGGCACGCACTGCTGACGATCAAACTCAACGGCGACGTTGAGCTTCCCGAAAATTCGACGATCTCGATCGGGCAGACCAGTTTGCTGGGCTCGCTGCACATAGAACTGTCGCCGCCCAAGGACGCGGCGCCACACGGCAGGCTACACAACGGCTCGTTGATTCCACTGTCCGCCGGCGGTGCCTACCCGTCCACCGAGCAAACGCTGGCATCGGCGTCGCTACTGCTCAACGGTGGTGGCCTCGGGCGCGTCGAGGACATCACCCGGGCATTGACCACCGCCTTCGGGGGCCGCGAAAACGATGTGCGCAGCCTGCTGACACAGCTCGACGTGTTCACCAGCCAAGTCAACGAACAGACCGACGACATCATCGCAGCCACCGACAGCCTCAACCGCCTGACAGGCAAGTTCGCAGCTCAAAAGCCGATCGTCGACAAGGCGCTCGACACCATCCCCGCCGCGCTGAAAGTGGTCAACGAACAACGCGACAATCTGATCGAGGCCGTCGACCAACTCGGGAAATTCAGTGCCCTGGCAGCGGATTCGGTAGACCAGACAAAAGGGAATCTCGTCCAGGAACTGCGGGATCTAGGACCGGTACTGCAGTCTTTGGCCAATGCTGGTCCGGCCTTGACTCACTCGTTGAGTGTCTTGACAACCTTCCCGTTGGTCAAGGACACACTGTCGAACTACTTCCGCGGTGACTACGCCAACATCACTGTCATCGCGGACTTGACGTTGAGTCGTATCGACATGAGCCTGCTCACCGGCACCCGCTTCGAAGGAAAACTAACCGAGGCCGAATTGCGCTGGGGTCGAACCATCGGACAGCTCCCCAGCCCGTACACGTCGAGCAACCCGCTGCTTGCGCCCTACCGGACCGATCAAGGACCCTAGACATGCATCTGACCAAACGGGTCCAACGCCAACTCGCGTTCTTCGCGGCGATCACACTCATCGCCGGCGGCGTAATGGCTTTCAAGTTCATCGGGCTTCCCGCACTGCTGTTCGGCGCCGGACGATACGAGGTGACGGTAAACCTGCCTGCCGCGGCGGGGCTGTACGCCAGCGGCAATGTCACATACCGCGGAACCGAGGTGGGCAGAATCGCAACAGTTCGCCTCAGTCCGACCGGAGTGGACGCCGTACTCTCCTTGGACTCCGACGTCAAAATTCCGGCCGACCTGCAAGCTCAGGTGCATAGCACGAATGCGATCGGTGAGCAGTTCATCGAATTAGTGCCTCAAAGCGGGGCAGGCCCGATGCTGAAGAACGGTGATGTGATCCCCGTCGATCGCACTACCGTGCCTGCCGACATCAACTCACTGCTCGACACCACCAACGCAGGCCTGCAAGCGATCCCACACGGCGAACTCAAGACCGCGATCGACGAGGCGTACACCGCGGTCGGCGGGCTCGGTCCCGAACTCTCCCGAATCGTCAAGGGGACTTCGGATCTGGCGATAGATGCACGTACGAATCTCGACGCTTTGACGACGGTGGTCGACCAATCGAAGCCGCTCCTCGACACACAGACCGACACGGCCGACTCGATCCAGGCGTGGGCCTCCCACCTAGCCACGGTCACCGGATCCCTCGCACGTAACGACAACGCCGTCCGAGGCCTCCTCGACAATGGGCCGGCGGCCGCCGATGCCGCCCGCCAGCTTCTCGATCGACTCCAACCCAGCCTGCCAATCGTGCTGGCCAACTTGACCAGCCTCACCAACGTCGCGGTCGTGTACCGAAACAACCTCGAGCAGCTACTTGTCCTCGTCACCCCGGCGATGGAAATGCTGCAAGGGTCCGGTTTGGCCAACCGCGACGCACCGCCCGCCTACCGCGGTACATACCTGTCCTTCAATCTCAATGTGAATCTGCCGCCGCCGTGTACGACGGGATACCTTCCGGCCCAACAGATGCGGTCGATGAGCGAGGTTGACTACCCGGAGCGGCCCGCAGGCGACCGTTACTGCCGAATCCCGCAGGACTCGATGTTCAATGTGCGCGGCGTGCGGAACCTTCCATGTGAGACCCGTCCGGGCAAGCGAGCACCGACCGTCGAGATGTGCGAGAGCGACGAGCAGTACGTCCCGCTGAACGACGGATTCAATTGGAAGGGCGATCCGAACGCCACGTTATCGGGGCAGCCGGTACCGCCCACGCTCCCCGGCATCCCACCGATACCGGCGGGGCCGGCGGAACCGCCACCGGCGCCGATAGCCGTTGCTCAGTACGACCCGGCCACCGGCACTTACACCGGCCCAGACGGACGCCAGTACACGCAAGCGAATCTCGCCGGAACAGCCAAATCACCCGGCACATGGCAAGACCTCCTCGTACCGCCGAAAGGACACTGACCACTGATGGCCGTCATTCGAAACGCGCCAGGGAACACGCTGGCCGCGCCAACCGGGCCACATGACCTTCCGGCAGATCAGCCGCGCGCCGGCGACGCCGCCGAGAGCATCCCGGCAGCCGACGATGACGCCCCCGATGTCGAGCCCAGCGATGAAGCGAGGAACACGACCGCCTCCGCCTCTGAAGACCGGCCGCCATTTCGGAGCAGCTGGACCGTACGTAAACAGCTCATCGCGGCGGGCGTGGCAATCGTGATCGCGCTGTCCTGTCTGGTCGGGTGGCTGGGGTACCAGGCAACCGAATCGCGGCGGGCGGCCGCACAGACGGCCCAATTCGTCGAGGTCGCCCGACAAGGAGCGCTCAACCTCACCACAATCGACTGGCAGCACGCCGATGCCGACGTCGAGCGCATCCTGGCGTCAGCGTCGGGAACGTTCTACGACGACTTCGCGCGCCGATCGCAGCCCTTCATCGAAGTCGTCAAGCAAACCAAATCCAAGTCGGTCGGAACAATTTCTGAGGCCGGCCTCGAGTCCACATCCGGTGACCAAGCGCAGATTCTCGTCGCAGTGAACGTCAAGACGACGCTTCAAGGGTCGCCTGAGGCGGCGCCGCGCTCGTGGCGGATGCGGATCACGGTGAAGAAACAAGGAGATGAGATGAAAGTCTCGAACGTGGAGTTCGTTCCATGACCGGCCACGACTCCGACCCGACCGGAGTTGTCGACCCGGCGGAGGATGTCGATCCCGGCGAAGTGTCGACTGACGGGCCGCAAAGCACGAACGCCGCAGCGCTCGACGAGGTTAATCAGCCGCGGCGCCGTCTATCGCGACTGGCCGGCTATGCAGCGCTATCGATATTGAGCCTGGCCCTGACCGGTGCAGCCGGATACTTCAAATATCAGCACGCCGTCGCGGCAGAGACTGAACGAGTTCGCGCGCAATCAGTGCAGATGGCAACCGAAGCCACGATTGACTTGCTTTCCTACACCCCCGACACTGCCGAAACGAAGCTAAACGCCGCAAGTGACCGTCTCACCGGCTCCTTTCGCGACTCCTATCTCTCACTCGTCCACGACGTCGTGATACCCGGCGCCAAACAGAAGCGAATTTCCGCCAACGCCACCGTGCCCGCCGGCTCGTCGGTGTCGGCATCGGCGGACAAGGCGAAGGTCATGGTCTTCGTGAACCAGACGGTGACGGTCGGCAACGACGTCCCCACCGATACCGCCTCGGTCGTCGAAATAAGCCTCGAAAAGGTTGACGGGCATTGGCTTATCTCGGGATTCGAGCCGCGATGACCCACCGACGAACCCACTTACGGTGCGGCCGTGCGGCAATGCTGCTGTCGCTAATGCTGGCGGGCAGTCAAGCTGCCATACCCACCGCTGCGGCCGATAACAGCCGATTGAACAACAGTGTCGCAACGAACATCTACACGATTCACCGGCAACAACACTGTGCCGATGACGTCACAGTGAACCCGACACTGCGTCTCGCTGCCGAGTGGCACACCAACGACGTACTCAACAACCGGACACTCGACGGCGACCTGGGGTCAGACGGCTCCACCGCGCAGGATCGCGCAGACGCGGCGGGATACGCCGGTGCGGTCGCCGAGACGGTCGCCATCAATCCCGCCCTGGCCATCAGTGGAATCGAGTTGTTGAACCAGTGGTATTCGAACCCGGCCTATCTCACGATCATGCGCGACTGTTCCTACCACCAGGTGGGGGTCTGGTCGGCGAACAGTCTCGACCGCACGGTTGTCGTCGCAGTGTACGGGCGTCCCCGGTGAACCGACCGGGCGCGACAGCAGATGAGATGCACCCACGACTCGATCAGTTCGAACGCGACGTCATGACGCACATGCGGCTCTGGACGCCACACGGCGTGCGCTACGACGAGGACATCTTCCCGGCATTCGGTATGCGCGCGAGGGAGTTCCACCGACGGTTCGCACAGATCATCTGTTCATGGGACGCCTCAATCTGCATCGAAGGCAGAGGTCGGGATGTAGGTAACGAGGCTCGACGTCACCCAGAGCACTACGAGGAGGAACCGTGAGCACAATGCGGATCGGGCTCCTGCGGGCGGTGCTCGTCGTAGTGTCGATGGCATCTCTGTGGTTCGCAATCGGTGAGTCGAGAGCCTCCACCGCGGAACGACTGATGGTTCCGTCGGCCGCGATGGGTCGCGATATCCCGGTCGACTTCCTCACCGGGGGGCCGCATGCGGTGTTCCTGCTGGATGCGTTCAATGCTGGAGACCAGGTCAGCAACTGGGTAACGCAGGGCGACGCAATGAACACCCTTGCGGGCAGGGGCATCTCAGTTGTCGCACCTGCTGGCGGCGCATACAGCATGTACACCGACTGGGAGCAGGACAGCAGTAAGCAATGGGAAACATTCCTCGCACACGAACTGCCCGACTGGCTTGCAGCGCATAAGGGAGTCGCGGCGGACGGCAACGCCGTTGTCGGAACCGCGCAGGGCGGATACGCAGCACTCGCGCTCGCAGCATTTCACCCCGACCGCTTCCGCTACGCGGGATCGATGTCGGGCTTCCTGAGCCCATCGCAGACCGCTCTCAATGGAGCAATCACTGCAGGGATGCAGCGATACGGCGGCGTCGATACGCAGGCGATGTGGGGCGCCGCGCAACTGGGGCGGTGGAAGTGGCACGACCCAAACTTCCACGCCGGCCTGCTTGTCAACAACAAGACACGCCTCTGGATCTTCAGTCCCGGAACATCGACGGCCTCTGACCCTGCGGCGATGATCGGCTACGCCGACCAAGCGCAAGGAAGTAATCGAACGTTCTACGCGCAGTACCGATCGGTCGGTGGCACAAACGGACACTTCGACTTTCCTGCCATAGGCGAACACGGATGGTCAACCTGGGCACCCCAACTCAAGGCGATGGCGAACGACCTTGTCGCTTCGATTCGGTAGTTATGAATACAGGCACTGACCCAGCGGCGGCCACGCACGAAAGACTCAAGTGCCGCGGTCTTGGATGCGATCGGAGGTCACCGTTGAACTGTTTCGGGTGCTGGCAGATCTGGCACGTTCAGTCGGCGGGAACGCGCCTTGGAATCATCGGTGCGGCAGCGGTTCTGATATTGGCGCTGGCGATGGTGCCGGAATCGGCCACGGCGAATGCCGTACCTGCACCGGAAGTCGAGTACACCTACAACGTGATCGTGCGGCGGCACTTCGACTTTCCCAACAATGACGCCCTCGCCTACGGTTTCGAACTGTGCGACAAGGCGACTCGAGGGGTCCCGTACGCCGATCTGATGGCCGACACCAAGCGCGACGTCACGCCCAGCGATGAGCAATCAGCCAACTACGTCGTCTCGTACGCGATTGGCATCCTGTGTCCCGCCCAGATCTGGCAGCTGCGAAACACGGCTGCAGGCTATCGTCCCCCGCCATGACCGCCGAAAAGTCCTCAGACGCCGCAGATTTCGTCGGCGATCATCTGTTGCCCGTCGGCGCTGACCCAGTCGGAGCCTCTCCGAGGCCCGTTGAATTAAGGAACGCTTAGACCACATGTTCGGTAACCCGTCGTTCGATTTTTACAAACTCTCCGAGGAGCACGACGAACTGCGCGCAGTGCTGCGCGATCTCTGCCACAAAGAGATCGCACCCTACTCAGCCGACGTCGATGAGAAGGCGCGCTACACCGATGAGGCGCTGGCGGCGCTGAACTCGTCGGGTTTCTCGGCGATCCACATCCCCGAGGAATACGGAGGACAGGGCGGCGACTCGATCACCGCCTGCATCGTCATCGAAGAGGTGGCACGGGTGTGCGCCTCGTCGTCGCTGATCCCGATCTGTAACAAGCTCGGCACGATGGGCCTGCTGATGAACGGCTCCGAGGAGCTCAAGAAGCAGGTGCTGCCGTCCATCGGTGCGGGGGAGGCCACCGCGTCGTACGCGTTGAGTGAGCGCGAGGCGGGCAGTGACGCGGCGTCGATGCGGACCCGTGCGAAGGCCGACGGTGAGGACTGGGTGCTCAACGGGTCGAAGTGCTGGATCTCCAACGGCGGTCACTCGCAGTGGTACACGGTCATGGCGGTGACCGATCCCGACAAGGGAGCCACCGGTATCTCGGCGTTCGTGGTGCACAAGGACGATCCCGGCTTCACGGTGGGACCGAAAGAGCGCAAGCTCGGCATCAAGGGTTCGCCGACCACCGATCTGTACTTCGAGGACTGCCGGATTCCGGGTGATCGCATCATCGGCGACCCGGGTACCGGGTTCAAGACCGCGCTCGCGACGCTGGATCACACCCGGCCCACGATCGGTGCACAGGCCGTCGGCATCGCGCAGGGCGCGCTCGAGGCGTCGATCGCTTACACCAAGGAGCGCAAGCAGTTCGGCAAGTCGATCAGCGACTTCCAGAACACCCAGTTCATGCTCGCCGACATGGCGATGAAGATCGAAGCCGCGCGGCTCATGGTGTACTCCGCCGCTGCGCGTGCCGAACGCGGTGAGCCCAACTTGGGCTTCATCTCGTCGGCGTCGAAGTGCTTCGCCTCCGATATGGCCATGGAAGTCACCACCAACGCCGTCCAGCTGTTCGGCGGCTACGGCTACACCGCGGACTTCCCGGTCGAGCGATTCATGCGCGACGCCAAGATTACCCAAATCTACGAGGGCACCAACCAGATCCAGCGCATCGTCATGTCACGCGCGTTGATGCGCTGACATCTGAGCCCAATTCATTGTCGTGCAGATCAGCAGTCGCCATATCCGAAAGCACTTCACAGAGGAAGAGCCCTCACAAAAAAACTGAACGAACAGATCGTCACAAATAGATCGCATGGTGCATGCCCTAGTGACCATGCAACGCACAGAAAGTAAGAGAAACCGCCCCATGACTGAAGTGAACCGTCGATCCCTTGCCGGCCGTACGCTTATCATCTCCGGTGGCAGCCGGGGAATCGGCGAGGCGATTGCAGTTCGCGCCGCGAGAGACGGCGCCAACATAGCGTTGATCGCGAAGACCGCCAGCCCGCACCCTAAACTTCCCGGCACGGTCTACTCCGCCGCAAAAGCCATCGAGGCAGAGGGCGGGAACGCCCTTCCGATCGTCGGAGACGTGCGCGACGATCAGGCGGTGGAAGCGGCCGTGGCCGCCGCGGTCGAGCAGTTCGGCGGCATCGACATCGTCGTCAACAACGCGAGTGCGCTCGACATCACTCACACCGAGCAGATCGACATGAAGAAGTACGACCTCATGCAGGACATCAACGCGCGCGGAGCGTTCCTACTCTCGAAAGTAGCCATTCCCCACCTGCGCAAGTCCTCGAACGCACATATTCTCACCTTATCGCCGCCAATCACATTGGAAAATAAGCATTTCGAGCGCATTGGCACGGCGTATACAATCTCGAAATTCGCGATGACGCTAGTCACGATCGGTCTTGCAGCAGAGTTGAGTCGCGACGCTATCGCAGTCAACTCGCTGTGGCCTCGTACCACCATTGACACTGCTGCCGTCCGCAACATTCTCGGCAAGGAACTGGTGGCCAGAAGTCGCAGCGCGACCATCATGAGCGATGCTGCACACCTCATCTTGACGTCGACCTTCCATGACGGAACCGGTCGCTGTCACATCGACGACGAGGTACTCAGCTCTGCTGGACTGTCCGACTTCGCGGCATATCAGAACGGACTGAATGACAGCGAACTAGAGCTCGATTTTTGGATGGAAGCAGCGGCGCGATGAGCAGCAGGCCCTCGGCAGGACCGGGGGTTACAAGCTGATAGGAATCACGCTGTGGCACAGTGCAATCGGTGTAGGTCTTCTCATTTTAAATGTCGTCAGGATGTCATTTGCGACATCAAACTCAGAATAAGTATGACCTTTCGCCTCTTAGTGGCGTCAGCGGTGCGGAAAGCAAACGCGGACTGTCCATTTCGATGTCCGGCTTCCTCGCCCAGTCGCACCGATTCCACCTCCGGTGACAATGAGACGTTTTGGAGGGAGCTCTAGGCAAACCAGTACGGTACGGCACTCGCGGCGTGGTCAGCCCTGCGGCGTCGCGGGACATCCACACGATAACTCTCACCTCAGTTAGCCGAAACATCCATGGCCCCGAGGCATTCCCCACTGCGCGGCAAGGGCCAACACACCGCCAAGCGACGCTCACCGCCACAGTGATCGCCGCGATCAGCACGCCGCGGGGTGGCCCGTCGCCGGGTTCGGTCACCCCGTCGAGGCTACTTGCAGGTGAAGAACTCGGTGACGCTCCAGTCCGTGGAACTGCCGTCGCTGCCGTCCACGGTGCCACGTAGCGTTCCGTTCGACGGATCGAACGTGCCCTTGTACTCGTCGATTCTCCAGTAGTTGTTGCGCTCGTCGCCCCACACGATGCCGAAGTCGACGTCGTCGTTCGAGGCGCTGCGGACGATTGAGGGTCATTGGTGTGGTCATGGTCCTCCGAAATAGGTTGGGCTGAAAGGGTTGTGGTGGCTGTTGGACTTATCCCCTTCGGTGGCGACCCTGAGACCTCGGCGCCCCATCCCGCCTCCACCAGCCGCATAAACGCATCGCCAGCATCTGAACCGCGCGGTCTCCGCCCATTGACGTCAAGGTGATAAGTGGTTGGTGATGAGGCCGATGGTGAAGTCGAATCTTTCGTGACCGGTGCCTGCGGTCAGTTCGGCCGCGTATCGGCGAATTTGAGGAAAAGCGTTGGCGGGCAGCGCCTTGAAGCGCCGCATCAGCTCTTCACGACTGACGACCCAGCCTTCGTCATGTCCCTCGCGCTGTGCCTCGACCAGGGAGATCTCGAGGGTGTAAGCGTTGATGTAAAGCGATAGTGAGTCGATAGCCCAGGCCGCTTCCTGAGGTTTCACCCCTCCGGCGAGCAGGATTGCCAGCATGCCTTCGGCGATACGCAAGGTGTCAAGGTTGGTGGAGGCAGTGGCGATCGCGGCGCGCGAAATGCCGGGGTATTTCAGATATTGCTCGCGCATTTGTGTGCACACCTTGCGAATTTGTTCGCGCCAGGTCGCTGGGTCGGGTTCGGGAATATCGATTTCCGAGCACAGCCGGCCGATGATCAGTTCGTCGATGTCGGCCTTGTTGACGACGTGGGCATAGAGCGACGCGGGTCCAGTGCCGAGCACGGCGGCCACGCTACGCATCGTCAAAGCGTCATAGCCCTGGGTCGCCACGACTTGAAGCGCCGCGTCGACGATCCGGTCGACAGTGATCGGGGCTTTCGTCGGTTGGGCTGGCGCGGCGGGTGCGTCGCGCTGCGCGTGGCGGGCGGCGCGGCGCGATTTCGGATCTACACGGGGCATGTGGGCAAGCATACCTTGACACGAACGCTGTTCGTTATTTAGAACTTAGTTCGTGCAGGACGATCTTTGTTCTCCGGCTGTGCCCGAGACAGCGTCGATACCCCTGAGCCGCGCGTACCAGGTACTAGTCGTCGTGTTCATCGCCGACCTGATGGACATGCTCGACTCCACTATCGCCAACCTGGCCGGCCCGTCCATTCGCGCTGACCTCGGCGGTAACGAGACGACGTTGCAATGGGTCTTGGCGGCCTACACCGTGACCTTCGCGTTGGGATTGGTCACCGCCGGTCGACTCGGCGACCTTGCGGGTCGCCGCCGATTGTTTCTGATCGGGATGACAGGTTTCACCGTGTCGTCGCTTGCCTGTGGGTTGGCTCCCGGTGTGTGGTGGCTGGTGGTCGCCCGCGCGTTACAGGGACTCTTCGGAGCGTTGATGATTCCGCAGGGATTCGCTTTACTCACGGTGGTCTTCCCGCCGGAGAAACTGCGACATGCGTTCGTGCCGTTCGGTCCGATCATGGGATTGGCATCGGTCGGGGGGCCAATCCTGGCCGGCTGGCTGCTGCACTTGAATCTCTTTGGTAGCCAGTGGCGTTCGATCTTTCTCATCAACGTCCCTATCGGGGTTGTCGCCGGCGTGATGGGCTGGCGATTTCTGCCTCGCCACACCGGCGAAGACCGCAGTGCGCGACTGGATCTCGTCGGGGTAGCCCTGCTCACCCTCGCGTCTGGGCTGCTCATCATTCCGGTTGTGGAAGGCCGCGAGTTGGGTTGGCCGCTGTGGACCTATGCCATGATGGCGGCCTCAGTTGCCGCGTTGGGGCTGTTCGTGGTCTCCGAGCGCCGCAGCGTCCATCCGGTTATCGCGCAGTCCTTATTTGGCAAGCGCAGCTTTGTCGTAGGTCTAGTCATCGTCGCCGGCTTCTTTGCGGCCCAAAGCGGCTTTCTGTTGGCGTTGAATCTGCTACTGCAACTTGGAATGGGTTGGACGCCTTTGAAGTCCGGCCTTTCCCTGGTTCCTTGGGCGTTGGGCAGCGCCGTCGGTGTCGGACTGGCCGCCGCCGTAGTAGTCACCAAACTTGGTCGTGCCACATTGCAACTCGGCCTCGGCGGCGCCGCAATCGGTTTGGTTGCACTGTCCTGGACCATCATTCGCTCAGGCGCCCATCTCAGCCCGGCGACGCTGACCCCGGCGCTGCTTGTTATCGGTTTCGGGACCGGCTTGGTGGGCGTTCCCCTCTTCGAATACGTCCTCGGCGATGCCACGACCGAGGAAGCCGGGACGGGGTCGGGGATGCTCAACGCCGTTCAGCAATTCGCCTCGGCGATTGGCTTTGCCGCCCTGGGCACCGTGTTCCTCGCCCGAGCTGACCACGGCGGAGCCGGGTCCTACGGCTACGCGGGCGTACTCGTCAGCGGGCTCGCGGCGGCACTGTTTTTCTTCACCCTGCTACTAGTCAGGCTCCTACCGAGGCAGCCACGAGAAGCACACAACTGAGCCAGAGCCAACACACTGAAAGATCAACTATGCCAACGAAGGTTGCACTCATCACCGGCGCCAGTCGGCCCGAAGGGATCGGCTTCGCCGTCGCTCGACAACTCGCGGAGAAGGACCACCATGTGATCCTTTCTGCCAGAGATGCTGCTAGCGCGAACCGCCTCGCCGAGCGACTGCGCCGTGACAACCTCCCAACCAGCGCACTACCGCTCGATCTCACGGACCCGATCACCTTCGACAACGCCGCGGCCCATATCGCTCAGAAGTTCGGCCACCTCGACGTCCTCATCAACAATGCAACGCCAGGACCCGATTTCACGATCTTGTCCGCCCTCGATGCCGACCTGGATACCGTACGCGCAGAACTCGAAGTCGACCTCATCGGACCGTGGGGCCTCGTCCGGGCCCTGCTTCCACTTCTCCTGCAGGCTCCGGCCGCCCGCATCGTCAACATTTCCAGTAGATCCGCCCAACAAATCGCCACCGGGCTCGACCTGGGCGCGCCGTTGCGGGCTCCTGCCTACTCAGTTGGCAAGTACATGCTCAACGCTCTCACTACCATCCTGGCGCGTGAACTCGACGGCACTGCCATCCTGGTCAACGCCGTCGATCCGGGCGACACCGCCACGCATCCCGAACGCGGCGACGATGACGGTGACCGCACCGCCGCAGAGAGCGCACGCGGGATCGTATGGGCGGCAACGCTTGATCGCAACGGACCGAGCGGTGGACTCTTTCACGACCAACAGCCGGTCGACTGACGGAACTTGTGACTGGATACCCCCGAGCCGCCGGTCACCGACACGATCCCGTTCTCGCCCCACGGGTTCGGTGTTCGTTCTCCGGTGTCGATAACGCGTATCTCGTCCGCCCACCACTCGCTGTCAATTGGTCAGCATGAATTCGAGTCGACGGGGAATGGTGCTGGAGGGCCAGCAAGGTAGGACGCGCACCATCTCGTCCACCCGTGTGAGTGCGCTTGCCCGACCCCGACCTGGATCTGGTGTACGAAATCACCGGATTCAGTTGCGTTTATGCGTATTTGGGCGTGGATCTGGTCCAGCACCTGCCTGGGTGACAGTGTTTCGGGCAGGATCAGGTCGACTGGCTTCCAGATGCCATTCATCGAGCCTCCGTTGGAGAGATTGCGTGGTCGTAACAGTCCACATTGACAGCCATCATGAAATGGTTTGTAGCTCTTGGACTTCCACTGGGCCGAGTGGTTGTGTTGCGCGACCGCGGAGAAGTAGGAAGAGTTTCGCCGTCTGTTCTAGTTCTTCGAGAGCGTCCAGGGCGGCGCTGAGGTTCGGGCCGGCGACTACTGGGCCGTGGTTGCGCAACAGTATGGCGTGATGATTTCGCGCGGTCGCTTCGGCGAGTGGCTCGAGTGTGGCGTCACCTGGTGCGTGGTAAGCCAACAACGGCAGTGTGCCGACACGCATGACGAAGTAGGCGGTCAACGGGGGAAGGGCGCTCGCCGGGTCGAGGCCGGCCAGGCACGATACCGCTGCGGAATACGTCGAGTGTGTGTGCACCACAGCGGTAGCGTCGGGGCGGGCTCGCAACATCGCAGCGTGCAGGAACGCCTCCTTGGACGGAGACGGACCATCGAGGTGTTCTCCGCACCGCCCGATTACCGAGAGGTCCTCAGGCGCTACGGTTCCTAGGCTGCTGCCGGTCGGCGTAACGAGGATGCGGTCGCCGATGCGGAGACTGACATTGCCGGTGCGTCCATGAGTCAGGCCGCGCGTGAAGATCGATCGCGCTACGTCGACGACCTGTGCGCGTGCGGTTGCCTCGAATGGTGCGCTCATCGCTGTCCCATGGCCGCTTCGCTGAGTAACTCGCGGTCACCGAAATTGCCCGACTTCAGCAGCAGAGCCATGGGGCGTGCTCCTGTGGTCAGTATCCACGGCACTCCCGGGGCGGCTTCTTCCCCGATGACTCCGCCTTGCACCTGCAGTGCGGTCACAACCGCACCCGACGTTTCGCCGCCGGCCACTACGAGGGCGTTCACGCCGCGCTCGACCAGTCCAGATGCAATTCGGCCCATGGCCGACTCGAGGATCCGCGAAGCGTGTTCGCTGCCCAGCGTCTTCTGGGCGTGGCCCAACTCGTGTGGCGATAGCGAGGAGTAGATGAGCGGCCCCATTTCGAATTGCTGCCGGTCGAACCAGCCCAGCGCCTGCTCGGCGAGCACCGCCGAATCAGGACTCTGTAGCGCATCCAACCGAAACGAGGGATGCCCGCGGCGTTTCATGTGATCGATCTGCTCGAGAGTGCGGCGCGAGCAACTCCCGGCGAGTACCACACTGGAGGACCCGGAACGGCCGGTACGGGCGGCACGCTCGGTGACTGGCCGCACCCCGAGCCGACGGGCGTGCGCGACCCCGAGCGCACCGGCCAACCCGGCAGCGCCCGTGACGAGTACATCGTCAGCGCAGGCACAGGCAATCGCGTCAAGGTCGTGGTTAGAAATCGCGTCCACGAAAACATAAGGCTCCCCATGTTGTTCAGCATCGGAGAGCCGCTCGCCGATCCGGTCTGCTCCCAGTCGCACATCGACGTGCTCTATAAGAGCGACGTTATGACGGGTCTGGGGGGCGAGAATTTTCGGCAGGTATGACTCCGTCATGGGAGTCAGTGGGTGATGCCGCATCGGCGATTCAGATAGCAGCACCCGGTCGACGAAGAGGTGGCCCATGTATTGGGTGCGCAGATGCTCTGGCGAGGCCGGGACGAACACAGCGCGCGACGCACCGAGGGCAGCGTGCAGCGCATCAGCGACTGGCCCGATGTTCCCCCGCGCGTGAGAGTCGAACGTGGAGCAGTACTTGAAGAAGATCTGGGTGGCGCCATGGGCGCTCAACCAGGCCAGCGCGGCCAGCGACTGCTCGATGGCGGCGTCCGGATTGATCGTGCGGTTTTTGAGGGCGATGACGGTGACGTCGTTGTCGGGCAGTGCGGTGGTGTGATCGGCGTGGAACAGGATCACCGTACGCAGTCCGGCGCGGCGGAACGCCACCGCGCAGTCGGTCGCACCAGTGAAGTCGTCTGCGATGACGCCGATCACGCGGCTCCTCCAGTGGTGAGCGCGCGCAGGCTGCGTACCGCGAACTGCGGGCCTGCAAGGGTGGGAAGGCCGGTCGCGTCCTGCACCGCTGCGGCCGATGCCGCCAATGAGTATTGGCCGAGCACGACGGCCTCTGTCGCGCAATCTAATCCAGCCACTGCTTGACCGACCGAGTGTGCCAGTCCGGTTAGGTCGCCGCGGTCCACCGCGCCTGCGTCGGCGATGACGCCGGTGACGACGACTTCCGGGTCCAGGACCTGGCGGATGCGCGCAAGCGAGTCGGCGAGCGGGTCGGCGGCCGACGAGACGACGGCCAAGCGACGGTAGCCAGCCTGCGCGGCGGCGTCGAATAGGGCGTCATCAGGTCCGAGAATTGGGATGTCGACAGTGGCGGCGACTCGATGGGCGACAGGTGAATACAACGAGCACGTCAGCAACACAGCATCGGAGCCTTCAAGGATGGCGTGCTCGATCAGCCGATTCATCCGCGCGGCCAGACCGGCGGTGACCGTCCCATTCTCGGCTGCGTCAGTCAACAGTCGGTCGTCGAGAAGATTCCAGACGGTGGCTGCGGGGAATAGTTCGTCGAACGCGAGCCTAGCCGGCGGGATGGCCGCGGCAACGGCACTGATCAGTGCGATAAGCGGCCGGTTGCTAGGCATTGGACCGCGTCAGATTTTCCGGGATGTCCTGCGGGAACAGAGGTTCGGCGTAGGTGTTGTGTCGCGAGCCTGGTACGACGCAACGGGCAACGACTTCACGCCACCGCGTGTAATGGGGGGCCTGGCGGTGCGCAACCTCGAATGCCTTCCGGTCTGCGTATATCTCGTAGAAGTAGAAGGTCGTTGGCGTGGCTAGGTCCTGGTGGACGTCGAAGCGGATGCATCCAGGCTCGTCGCGCAAGGTGGCCTTTGCATTGGCATGGATTCCGGCGGTGAATTCGTCAAGTGTGTCGGGATGGATCTCGAGACGGACAAGGACGGTGTACATCGGCGGGGATCGCTTTCTATGTGGGGCGCTGTCAGCGCTCGGCAATCTCGATGACACCCTGGGAAACGGTGTCGCTCACGGCGGCAGCGAATTGCATCGTGGTGGCCGAACCACCGAGATCTCTGGTGCGCGTTCCAGATTTCAATAGCGTGTGGTCGATCGCCATCTCGATTGCTTGGGCGGCCATCGAATACGCCGTGTCAGCGGTGCGGGTTCCCCACCAGTCCAGCAGTAGGGCGGAGGAGATCATCAGGCTGGCCGGGTTGGCGACCCCGAGTCCGGCGATGTCGGGTGCCGATCCGTGCCCGGCATTCGCCGCGGCGTGGTGGTCGCCGACATTGAGTGCCCCGGCCAGGCCCAGGCCGCCGGCCAGTGCGGCGGCCTCGTTCGACAAGATGTCGCCAAACATATTGGTGGTCAACAAGACGTCGAATCGCTCAGGTCGAAGGTAGAGCTCGGCGGCCATCGCGTCGACATCCATCTCGCGTACGTCAACGTCGGGATACTGCTCGGCGACTTCAGCAACCGCGGACATGAACAGTCCATCGGTGACCTTCAAGACGTGCCGTTTACCCACGACGGTGACGCTTGCCCGTCGCATACGCGCGTGTTCGAACGCCACCCGCGCGATACGGCGCGAGGCTGCCGCGGTGATCAGCCGAAGTGACAGCGCGCTGTCGACAGTGGGGCGAAATTCGCCATAGCCTTCGAACAGTGAGCGGTCGGCGTAGAACCCCTCGGTGTTCTCGCGCACGATCAGCACATCGAGACCCGAGCGGCTCAGTGGTACCGCAGCGCGGTAACGCGACGGGCGCAGATTGGCGTAGAGGTCCAGACGCTTGCGGATGGTTCCAGGAATGTTGATGCCACCCTCGCTGACAGGGGGATAGGCCGACATGCCGCCTGGTCCCAGAACGACTCCGTCGGCGGCAAGGCAGGCTGCCACCACCGACTCTGGCAGGGTGGTCCCGCTGCGGTGATGACGGTCCATGCCGACTTCGTGGACATCGAAGTCGAGCCCAAGGCTGAACCGGCTGTCGACCGCTTCCAGCACAAGACGCGTGGCGTCGCATATCTCGGGACCGATGTCGTCACCGGGCAGCAGAGCGATTCGCATTGCATTCCAATCTTTTTGGGGTCAGGGACAAGCTTTTACGACTGCGACCTAGAACGGATACGCGGTCGTAAGGACACCGACGGTGAGCATGACCAAGCCGACGACGCTGGCGCGCCAAATGGCCTTCTTGTGATGGTCGCCCAATTCGACTTTGGCTAGTCCGACGAGCAGGAGGAAGGACGCCACCAAGGGGCTGGAGGTGTGCAGTGGCTGTCCGATGATCGACGCGCGGGCCATCTCTTCAGAGCTGATGCCATAGTGCGACGCCGCTTCGGTCAGCACCGGTAGAACTCCGAAGAAGAAGGCATCATTGCTCATGAAGAAGGTCAGCGGAAGGCTCAGCAGACCCGCGACGATGGCGAGATGCGGGCCGAAACTGCTGGGGATGATGTGAACCATCCAGGCGGCCATGGCGTCGACCATGCCAGTGCCGTTGAGCACGCCGGTGAGCACCGACGCGGCGAACACCATGGCCACCACCGACACGACGCTCGAGGCGTGGGCCTTGAGTTGCTCGGCCTGTTCGGCTACCCGGGGAAAGTTGACCACCAAGGCGATCGCGACGCCAAGCATGAGAATCAGTGGCGGCTCGACGATGCCCCACACCAGCGCGGTCATCACCGCAGCGGTCAGCGCGAAGTTCAGCCATACCAGCTTCGGTCGCGCCTTGGGGCGGTGTAGACCCGCCTGGGCGTCACTCGGCAATTCGGCGAAGTCCCCTCTGTCCTCATGGGAGTCGCTGCTCCCGCCCGTGCCCACCTCGCCGCTAGCAGTCGGCGCGGATGACGCCGTCGATGCCGTCGTCGCGACGGTGGCCAACTGCTCGGCCTGCATCCGGATCGATTCGACCTCAACACCTTTGGCTTCTGTGCCGCTCAACGACAGCCGGCCGACACGTTTACGTTCTCTGCGCCCAAGGAAATACGCCAAGACCAAGACCGCCACGATGCCGGCAAGAATCGCCGGAATCATCGGCACGAAGATGTCGATGGGCGAGATGTTCAGAGCAGCGGCAGCGCGCGCGGTAGAGCCGCCCCAGGGCACCGTATTGAGCACGCCGTTGGCCGTCGCTGTGACCACAGTCAACACGACCGGGCTCATCCGCAACTTGAGGTAGATCGGCAGAAACGCGGACGTGACGATGATGAATGTGGTCGAACCGTCACCGTCGAGGGACACAATGGATGTCAGCAGCGCCGTGCCCACGACGAGCCGCATGGGATCGTTCTTGACGAAGCGCAGGATCAACCTGATCAGCGGATCGAACAACCCGACGTCGATCATGATCCCGAAGAAGGTTATCGCGAAGAACAACAGGGCCGCGGTGGGCGCGAGTTTGAGCAATGCCTCCTTGATCATGTCCGAGAGTCCGAGGCCCGCACCGGCGAACAATCCGAAGATGGTGGGTACCAAGATCAGTGCCGCAACGGGGGTCACGCGTTTGGTCATGATCAGGTACATGAACGCCGTGACCATGGAAAAACCGAGTATGACGAGCATCGCTTTCCCTCCGCTGGGTGATGTGCATCATGGTATACCATAGCGCATGCTTTAGCGCATTCCAAGTGGTGCGTTATGATGAATGTCATGGCGGGCGATAGCAAAGCCGACCAGGTCTACACGGCGCTGCGCGACGAGATCGTGACCGGTCAACTGCGACCGGGGCAGTCGCTGAGCGTCCTCAAGATGGCCGACCGCTTCGGAGCCTCGCGCACCCCGGTACGAGATGCGTTCGTGCGTCTGGAATCTGACGGCCTCGTGTCGCTCATTGACCGCCAGGGCGCGCGGGTATCACCAATCACATTCCGGGGGGTGCGTGATCTGTTCGAGATGCGGACCCTCCTCGAAACCGCCGCCACACGGCATGTCGCCGAGGCGGCAGATTCAGACGAAAAGATTCGGGAGGTCTTCACCGACCTCACGGATCAGTTCAAGAAGGTTGCGAGACAGAAAGATTCACCCGCCCGGCGGGAAAAGTTCTACGAGCTGGCGGAAGCTTACGATCAAGCGATCATCGCCAACACACGCAATCAGCACCTCTCGCGAATGATTGCAGAGATGCGACCGCACAGCGCGCGACTACGCGTCATCGCGCACTCGCCGCAGCGTCTTGGGGTATCCCTCGACGAGCACCTCGCCATGTGTCGGGCCATCGTCAACCGCGACCCCGACGCTGCCGCTGGCGCCTGCGCAGAGCATCTCGTCAACACCCAGAAAACCATTCTCGACGCCGTCCTCAATTCCGACGACGCCGCGCTACCGCTAGACATCGTCAGCACGTGATCCGCGGCCGCGGCTAGCCGGTCCTCACAATCTCGACGCGATGCCGACCTGGCGTCCGAGCGCTTCCAGATCGGCGCGGGTCTGATCGGGTAAGAGGATGCCGCCGGCATCGAAGCAGGCTTGTTCATTGCGGTCCTCGAGCTCGCCCGGGTAGTAGATCTCGGTGCTGCCTGCGGCCAATGGTGCGGTTTTGACTTCGTCGATGAGCTGGCCGACGGCGTCGAGGTAATCGTCAACGTCGGCCATGGCGGCGACATTGATAGCAATGAACAAATGTCCTGCGCCGCTTGGCTTATCAGCCTCGTATGGGCCACCGACGCGAGTGGCGGTGTTAGAGCCGGTGAGTGCGCCGGACACCACGTCCATCATGAACGTGATGGCATAGCCTTTGTGGCCTGCCATCGGCAGGATGACCCCGGCGATGGCCGCATCGGGATCGGTGGTGGTGTGCCCTTCGGCGTCCATGGCCCAGTCATCGGGGATTGATTCACCGCGGTTGCGTGCCAGGTAGATCTTGCCGCGGGCCACTGCCGTATTCGCGATATCCACGGCGACAACGCCGTTTGGCGCGGGGGCTGCGATCGACCACGGGTTCGTGCCAAGAACCTTTGTGCGGCCACCCCACGGAGCGATCGCCGGACTGGCGTTGGTAGTCAAGATGGCCACACATCCATCGCGTGCGGCGGCCCGCGTGTAATACATGGCGGTGCCGAAGTGGTTGGAGTTGCGCACACCCACCACGCCGACTCCATACGTCCGCGCACGCGTCACAGCCTCCCGGCGCGCTAGATCGGTGAGGACTTGCCCGACCCCAGCTCGGCCGTCCAGAAGCAACAGCGCCCCCGCATCGATGATCGTTTCGGGCTCGGTGCGCGCGGTCATCGCGCCACTGGCTATGCGCGCGGCGTACCACGGCAGCCGCAGCACGCCGTGGGACTGGTGGCCCCACAGATCTGCCTGAACCAGACTGTCCAGAACCAGATCTGCGTGCTCGGGGGGCACGCCGAGAGCCCGCAGAATCTCGCACCCATAGTCCATGAGGACTTCGGGTTTCACGCGGTCTTGCAGCATGTGCGCACCTGTTCCGAATTGCGAGTTGTACCGTATGGAATACTTAATGGAATACTATAAAGAATGCCGCGCCTGGTCAAAGGAGCGTCGGAACAGGAGAGGCGATGACTACAACGATCGTCACCACCAACCCCGCCACTGGCGCGCAGTTGGCGACCTACGCTGCGATGTCGCCACAGCAGATCGATGAAGTGCTCGACGCGGCGGCCGATGCTCAGTGTCGTTGGGCCGACGACGATTTCGAGCGGCGTTCCGACGTTCTCCGGGCGGCGGCAGACATCTTGCGCCACCGCGGCGATGAGCTCGCCCGGTTGGTCACACGGGAGATGGGCAAACCGTTGCCGGAAGCGATCGCCGAGGTGCGCAAGTGCGCAAGTGGCCTGGAGTATTACGCCGACCACGCAGGTGATTTCCTGGCGGATGAGGTCTACGAAACCTCGGCCGATCGCAGCTGGGTCAGCTACGAGCCCGTCGGGGTGGTCCTGGCCGTAATGCCGTGGAATTTCCCACTATGGCAGGTCTTTCGGTTCGCAGGCCCCGCCCTAATGGCCGGTAATGCGGCGCTGCTCAAGCACTCGCCGAACACCACTGGATCAGCACTTGCATGCCAAGAGGTGTTGTCCTCCGCAGGGTTGCCGGACGGGTTGTTCACCACGCTGCTGGTCGCCGAGGCCGATGTGCCCTCCACGACCGAGAGGCTCATAGCAGATTCCCGGATCGGTGCGGTCACCATCACCGGAAGCGAACGCGCTGGCAGTGCTGTGGGTGCAATCGCCGGGCGAGAGATTAAGAAGTCCGTGCTCGAATTGGGTGGTTCGGATCCATTCGTAGTGCTGGCAGATGCCGATCTGCCTCGAGTGGCAGCGCTGGCCGTCAACGGCAGATTCCTCAATGCGGGACAAAGCTGCATTTCGCCGAAGCGACTCATCGTCGAGGAGTCGGTGGTCGAGGAGTTCACCAAGCTTGTTGTCGAACGCACGGTAGCGCTGACCGTCGGCGACCCCGAACAACGCGGTACCGATGTCGGCCCGATGGCTCGCCGGGACCTGCGTGACGGCGTCGCCGCGCAGGTCCGTGCCGCTGCCCACGCGGGTGCAACCATCTTATGCGGCGGACGGTCGCGCGATGACCTAGGTGGATTCTTCTATGAGCCCACGGTTTTGATCGGCGTCCGCCCTGGAATGAGTGTGTACGACGAAGAAGTCTTCGGCCCCGTGGCCAGCATCATCTCCGTAGCCGACGCCGGCGAAGCAGTCGACGTAGCAAACGACACCCCATTCGGGCTGGGCGCGAGCGTCTGGAGCCGAGACGTCGAAGCCGCAATCGCAGTCGGACGCCGGATCACCTCGGGCGCGTGTTTCATCAACTCGGTGGTGGCCTCGGACCCGCGAATGCCCTTCGGAGGGACGAAACGCAGCGGATATGGCCGTGAATTGGCCGCGCACGGAATACGGGAATTCGTCAACGTCCGCACCTGGTGGGCGATGAGCGAGCCACCGCGCCAACCGCCGGCATCGGAATAGGCGACATTGACAACTCAGCCGCCACGATAGGAGCTCGTCATGACCAATCTTGCTGCCGCGCAGCGATCGACACAGTTGCGAGACGGCCGAACCGCCGCGATCCTGCGCCCCGCCGAGATCACGCCCCGTCAACGAGGTGGCGGCGCCCGCACCATTCCGATGGTTTCTCAACGAGTCGGCGCCAAGGACTTCCTCAACGGCATCACCATTTTCGGACCAGGTACGGCCATCCCCGAGCACTTCCACAACTGTGACGAGTCAGTACTCGTCCTTCACGGCTCCGCAATAGCGCATATCGACGGCGAGACGTTCTCGGTGAGCACCGGAGACACTTCATTCATTCCTGCCGGAATCCCACATTTCTTCCAAAATGCCTCCGACAGCGAAGAACTGCACATCTTCTGGACCTATGCATCCGTTGATGCTGACCGCACTGTCGTTGCCACCGGCGTCACCACCCGCATCGACGAGGAACACGGCACCAACATCGGCTAGAACCGAGGAGGCGCCGCCGCTGAAGGTGCGAGGTGGCGCTGGGACCTCACCTCGGGTCCTGTTCGACCATCAGGAGGCCGACCTCGCGCGGACGATTGTCAAGGCCTTCGCGCTCCACATTGATGACGCGGACGGGAAGTCAACCCGCGCTCAACGGGCGATCGCAGAGTGGTTTACGTATTCCGCTTTGCTGCGACCCAGCAGGCCATGCATGGCACCGTCTGGCTGCCTGTGCGAGGACTATTACCGGCACCGCTAATGGCAAAACTTAGATGTCCACTTGATATCAAATTAGACAAAACGGTGAGACATCCGAAGTGTCGGTGAGTTCTTCTGTCGGTGAGCCGCACGAGTGTCGTCGGCGCGGGCGGAGATCGTGGGTATGAGCGATAAGTCGGGTTTTCGTAGCCGTCGTCGTTAGTCGTCGCAGTGGTGGTGGCCGCAGAAGCAGCGCGCGAGGCGGTTGCCTATGGTCGCCATCATCGATCGCGAGCTCGAGCGGCTACAGATTGCAGTCGCGGGAATTGACCTTCTCGCTCAAGATCACATTTCAAGCAATCGGTCTCACAGGTCTCTGGCGCGGTGAAAGTGGCTGCTAGTTAGCCCGCCCAGCGACGGCCGAGTGGCTGCGCCGCTTACGGGCCGCAGTTTATGGTGAGTTGGCCGTCCGTGCTGGTCGGCCTTGGGGAGGGTAGGTGGAGGGGACTTCGTTCGGGCGGTACCGACTCATTACATTGTTGGGCCGTGGCGGTATGGGCGAGGTGTGGCGTGCTTACGACACGGCGACCAACCGTACGGTTGCAATTAAACTGCTTCCGCCCTATCTGGCGCACGACGACACGTTTGTGCAGCGGTTCCGCCGGGAAGCGGAGGCGGCCGCGCAGCTGAGCAATCCGCATGTGATTCCGATCCACAACTATGGGGAGATCGACGGGCGACTGTATGTCGACATGCGACTCGTTGAGGGCCGCGATCTGCAGGAGGTGCTGGCCGACGGACCGCTAGGACCGGAGCGGTCGGTTCGGGTCGTCGAACAGGTCGCCAACGCGCTGCACGCCGCGCACCGAATTGGGTTGGTGCATCGCGACGTCAAACCGTCCAACATCTTGCTCGACGAGGACGACTTCGCCTATCTGATCGACTTCGGGATCGCTCGTGGCGCGGACCAGACGAGTTTGACGAGCACAGGCGGCGTCATCGGCACGTGGCACTACATGGCGCCCGAGCGGTTGAGCGCACGCGAGGCGGACGCCCGCTCTGACATCTACGCATTGGCTTGCGTCTTACACGAGTGCCTCACCGGCAAGAGGCCATTTCCGGGTGACAGTCTGGAAAGCCAAGTGGCAGCACACTTGACGACTCCACCGCCAAGACCGTCAACTATTCGCGCTGGTGTGCCAGCCGAGCTCGACCCTGTCATCGCCAAGGGGATGGCGAAGAACCCCGACAAGCGATACGCGACAGCATTGGAGTTAGGGCGCGACGCCCGCGACGCCGTGACTGCGCAGCCGCCCCGACAAACCCCCACGGAGCAGGCGGCTGCTGCGCGCACCGCAGCCGCCGTGCCCCACCATGAGCGGCCGCAACCGACGCCCGATCCCTTCACCTCGAAACCCACTCAACGGCGACGATCTGCCGACAACACTCCGAAAGAGTCTGAAGCGCATGGCAGTTCGGCGAAGGTATTGCCACGGAATACCGGCGGCCGGAAAACACGTTGGCGGCGTCGAACCGTCATCATCGCCGCGGTGTTGCCTGTCTTGTTAATCCTGGCAGGGTTGGCGATCGGCCGGGAGATCGTACGCAGTAATTATTACGTCACCGAACATGACGGAATAGTTTCGATCATGCGCGGCGTTCAGGGGTCCTTCCTCGGCGTCACCCTGCAGGAGCCATATTTATTGGGCTGCCTCAACGCTCGAAATGAGTTGTCCCTCATCAGCGCCGGAACTTCGCAGGACAACTTGGACTGCCGCCCGCTGGGGATCAACGACATGCGGCCCTCCGAGCGGGCACAGGTGGCCGCGGGTCTTCCTTCCGGCTCACTGGATGACAGCATCGCTCAGATCGAGGAGCTGGCACGCAGCTCGGTGCTGCCGATCTGCGCCGCCAGCACACTCCCTACAACGGACTCGCGGTGGGGCAGCGCCGAATCGGTCAATCCGGGCATCCCGGAAGTCAGTGGTGAATCTCCTGCGCCGGGGGCCCCCACGACGGCGACTGCACCCGCGCCTACCGTGACCGCGCTGCCACCACCGCCGCCGGAACCGGGCACCAACTGCCGGCAGGTTTCATGACGGTGGTGCCTACTCCGTTGATGAACGGCCTGAGCGTCTCCAGGTCAGTGGCGACGCTGAAACCATCGGCGCTCACCCCAGATGGCATTCGGCGACACTTCGCTTGTGGCTCCGCCGGTGACGTGGCCTTTCCTCCGTCGACATTCGCTAATTGGACAGCAAATCTGGCTCCAGACCCAAGGCCGCTTCAGCTATGCTCGCAAAGCGATGGTGGCTAGCTCTCCACAGGAGTTATGCTGCTCACCCGGGGTGAGCGCTTCAACGCAGGACAGATACAGCAACGGCAACTTCGCTTTGAACAAACATTTTGCAAGGCAGGGACTTCGAGGGTGACCACAACCGACTCGCGCGTCGGGTCGAGCTTCGGCAAGTACGAACTGACCGCCCTCCTCGGCAAGGGCGGGATGGGAGAGGTCTACGAGGCCTACGACAAGGAAAAGGGCCGAACGATCGCGCTCAAAATCCTGCTCGACCAATACGCCGAGGACGAACGTTTCAGGGCTCGTTTCCTACGCGAGTCCCGCGCTGCCGCCGTTCTGCAGGAGCCCCACGTCGTGCCCATCCACGACTGGGGCGAGATAGACGGCAAGCTGTTCATCGATATGCGTCTGGTGCAGGGCCAGACTCTGCACGACATGCTGTCGAACGGGCCCCTGGAACCAGAACGCGCTGTGTCAATCATTCAGCAGATCGCCGACGCCCTCGACGCCGCTCACGCCGAGCGACTGATCCACCGAGACGTCAAACCGCAGAACATCATCGTCACACCGGCCGACTTCGCCTATCTGGTGGATTTCGGAATCGCCGAGACTCAAGGCGACACTCGGTTGACCATGGCGGGGACTCAGATCGGATCATTCGCCTACATGGCCCCGGAGCGGTTCGATGATGAACCGTGCGGTCCCGCAGCCGACATCTATTCTTTGGCTTGCGTCCTCTACGAGTCACTCACTGGTGATACACCTTTCGCAACCAACAGCTATGAGCGTCTCATCGCCTCGCACATCTCCGCGCCTCCGCCACGCGCGAGTGCCGTCAACCCGCGCCTACCCGCGTCTGTAGACGAGGTCATCGCCCGCGGGATGGCCAAGGAGCCCGACGACCGCTACGGCAGCGCCGGCGCCTTGGGGCGCGCCGCGCAACGTGCACTTCGATTGGGAGCGTCTGCCTCAGTGTCTAACGCCGAGACCAGAGAAAGGCCGCACACCTCATCTGCAGGTGGCGCCGATTCTTCGTCAGACGCGGCGCACACGGGTCCGTTCACCGGCCCCACCGTGGTGCTGAACCCCCAAGATTCCGACGGGCGATCGCGCCAGCTGCTCTTACCGCTGGCGGTCGTCGGACTTGTGGTTGCGCTGCTGCTCGGCGCGATCGGCGTTGTCATCGGCTTGCTCGTATCGAAGAACTCCGGCACCACAACAACTGCCGCACCGACGGCCGCGCCGACAACCGGAGTAACAGTGCCCGGACCGACCGTCTATCAAACCGTTCCCGCGCCGACCTCCTCAGCATCCCCGCCGCCGCGGTCTGCCAATACAGCCGCGCCCGATCCCGAGGCGGCCAGCCTCGAACAGTTACGCCAAATAGCCGCCGGCGATCACGCTTCCATCCTTGCTAACGCCAATGATCAATGGGTCCCGCAACTGAGTTCCAAGCGGCCCGGGGTCTTCGATCAAGGTGTGGTGTGGGACAACGTCCGCACCTTGCAGGAACACCTTCGACTGAGGCAGCAGTACGGCGCTAAGTTGCTGTGGTCAGGGGACTGGTCGACGTTCAGCGACGGGGACTGGTGGGTCACCATCGCGCCGCTTCTCTTCACAGATTCCAGCGGCGCGCTGCAATGGTGTCGGGAGCAGGGCTACGACCGGAATCATTGCTTCGCGAAGCTCATCAGCACCACCCATGGAGTCGCTGGAAGTACCGCGTACAACTGATGAATGCTGTGCAATGACCCACGGCTGCCAACCGGGCACCGGCGCTAACGACAGGCATCACCCTTCTCGCCTGTGCGCCAAGCGGTTCGGCATAACCCACGCAGTTCGGCTGGCGCTCGCCGTGGCTTCCTGGGCGATCGTGCTCGCTGGATGCAGCCATCACACTGTGCTCGACGGACGCGCCCTTTCCATGCGCTATGACCCAATGCGAGTCGCCGGCTTGCCGGCGTCTGACGGTCCCAGCGGACCGCGCCAGCCACTACCAGCCGTCGCGAACAAGGTGCGCAATACTGATGGCGGCGACATCGACCGCGCGGCCCTATTAGCCGTACAAGACATCGAGAACTTCTGGGAAGACCAGTATTCGAACTCGTTCACGGGCCAGTTCACGCCCGTCTCCTGGCTGATCTCTGTGGACCCGACCGATCAGGATAGCCCCGACATCTGCGGCGCACAGGCAGCAGAATTCGACTTCAACGCACTCTATTGCCGCACCGATAACGTAATCGCCTGGGACCGAACCGATCTAATGCCGGTAGCCAAGAAATACTTCGGCGACATGGCCATCAACGGGCTGCTCGCCCATGAGTACGGCCACGCCGTGCAGTGGATGGCAAAACTGGTCGGTGAAGACAACCCGAGCACGCTGGTTCGAGAACAGCAGGCCGACTGCTTCGCGGGCACATACATGCGGTGGGTGGCCGAAGGACACTCGCCTCGCTTTACCATCAACACCACCCGCGCACTCGATCAGGTGATCGCCGGTGCGATCGCCGTACGTGACCCGATCTCCACGCTGGCAGACCTGTCAGTAGAGGTTCCATCGCATGGCACCGCACTCGATCGGGTCAGCGCCTTTCAGATGGGGTTCGATGTCGGCGCATCCAGTTGCGCCGCCATAGACGACTCCGAGATCGCCCAGCGCCGCGGCAACCTCCCGAATTCGTTGTTCGATCCGGCGAGCCCGCAAAGCGATATGACAATCGACGCCGATACCTTATCGACGCTCCTGGAGTTGCTCGGTCAAATCTTCGCGCCCGCACAACCCCCAACCCTGTCGAGCTCAGGCACGGGGTGCGGCGGCAGCGCGCAGCCGCCACCGGCCGCCTATTGCGCCGCAACGAACACGATCACTGTGAACGTACCGCTGTTGCAGCAGATTGGAACGCCCGCCGACGAACACCAAAACGTTCTGCTACAAGGGGACAACACAGCGTTATCGGTCGTGACATCGCGTTACGTGCTTGCGCTACAACATGAGCGAGGACGGCCAGTCGACTCGCCAGTGGCCGCGATGCGTACCGCCTGCCTCACCGGAGTCGCTCAGCGCAGAATGGCAGATCCGGTCGTCACGCCATCGGGACGACAGCTCGTCCTCGGAGCCGGCGACCTTGACGAAGCCGTCTCAGGATTGCTCACCAATGGCATGGCGGCTAGCGATGCCAATGGAACCGTCGTCCCGTCAGGCTTCACCCGAATCACTGCATTCCGCACGGGCCTGCTTGGCGATGCCGATGGCTGCTACAGGCGATTCCCCTAGTGCCGGTGCGGCAGTCATGAGCACTACTCGTTGCGAGGCGAGTAGGACATCGCCGGGCTGCCTAGGCGGGCCCGTCGATGCAGCAGGGTCACCGACACCGCACGTGCCGGCAGGCCGTGCTACCCCCCGCGGGATGGCCCCATGACAGGTCCACCGCCGCCCTCCTTCTCGCCCGGGCCCTCACGGGGATCGCAAGGCGCAGACCCCACGTCCGCCACCTGGCAGACCCCGACCAACGATCATCCCGAGGCGACCGACTCGTCGAGATCCCCGTCGGGCACACCGCGACTAGTTCGAGACGGCCTGGCACAGCGCACTTCTGACCCCGCACGTAACGAAGAACCCTGGTGGCGAAATGTGAACCAGGAGGTGCCGATGCCGTCCCGGCGCCTCACCCGCCGACCCCCACCTACAGCTCCGGTCGAGGGTCGCGCTGCGGATTCCTCAGCGCCGCCACGCAACTCCCGTCAGGCCGCAGTGCGCCCAGCGACGAGACCCCGAGGCCAGGAGCAGCAGCGTTCCTCGACGAAGGCTAGAGGGCCGCTGTTGAAATTCCTGATCGCATCGGGCGTCGCTGTCGTTCTATTTGAGTTGGCCGCGCTGTGGCTGGTGGTGTCCAAACTGGACGTCCGCGAGGACAAAACGCTCGACGTGTCCAAGGCGCAGGCGGATGTGAAAGCGGTCTTAGCAGACCCCACGGACGGCTACGGCGTCAGCGACATTGACGACATCGAGTGCAACAACGGACAGAACCCGCCCATAGTGCCCGGCGGTACCTTCACGTGTGAAGTTGTCATCGCCGGCACGAAACATGTTGTCACTGCTGTCTTCCAAGACTACAGCGGCACCTACGAAGTAGACAGGCCGCGTTAGCCGTGCATTCCGCGTCTGGTCGTGCTCATGCCCATCCACGTCGCAAGCGTTGTGCGTCAGTCACTTTGGGGCTGCACTCGTGATCAGTCCATCGGCAGGAGGATCATGCCCGAGCTCGACCACCCACGGGTCTCGCGAATTACTATCGCCCTAGGCGCGACATCACTGCTCATCGTCGCGAGCTGCGCACACCAAACAGGTGCGCCTACCGCCAGCGTGACCCTATCGACAGCGGCATCCACCGCCGCATCATCGCAAGGTAGCAGTCAGCCCCCGCCGTCGGCGCCCGTGCCCACGTCAGCCCAACCACTGACCAAGACAACGTATGCACTTCCAGGTTGCTGGCGACCAGGCGAACCAGAGCCTCCTACCGAGGTGGCGCTCCGGGGTTGCATGTGGAACACCCTTTCACTGGAAAACATGTCCTGGAGTTCGTGGGGGTCGCAAGGAGCCGACGGCACGGGCACCGCTGTCCTCAACACGTGCGAAAACGATTGTGCAGACGGGCCATACATCAAGAACCCAATCGTCGTCCACGCCACCGACGCGAAGCCGGCGCCAGACGCGCGTTGCCCCGGCAATCTTCTCTTCTACACCGACATCGTCTTGGCGTTTCCGCAGAGTCTGCCGCCGCCGAAGTATCTACCGGCGAACACGACCCGGTATATGGGGATGACCGCGATTCATAATCCTCGAGATATCGGGCCCGACTGCCAAACAGCCGGATAGGCTCGCCTGAGCCATGTCGTGTCTTGGATCTGGCGACAATTCCATTCGTCTGAAAATCGAAGTGGGGCAGCGGAGTTGGTCGACGTCACGACGGAAGGACTGTCAGCCACCACAGCGTGGGTTCGGTCCCTTCACCGCCGCCATCCGCAGCACCGAAGCATCGACCTGCGGCATTGTTAACTCGCCCGCGGCGAGAGCGCGCTCCAGCCGATCCAGCACCGCCGGGAGCTCGTCGGCGCTCACCCACACGACGTTGTCCGCACCGGCCTGCAGCGCGCGCAGAGCCGCCTCGGCGATCCCCATCCTCGCCTGGACGTTGGACAGATCGTCCGTGAACACCGGGCCGTTAAACGGCGGGCCGCCGAAGTCTCCCGAGCGCAGAAACGCATACGCCGCCGGACTTAGGCTCGCCGGGTCGCTGCCGGTCAGCCCTGGCACCTCGATGTGGCCGACCATCACGCCGACGGGGCCCTGAGTGGTCAGCGTGCGGTACGGGATCAGGTC
>NZ_JADBDS010000004.1 GCF_014873705.1 Mycobacterium sp. OAS707 | reverse complement strand
GACCTGATCCCGTACCGCACGCTGACCACTCAGGGCCCCGTCGGCGTGATGGTCGGCCACATCGAGGTGCCAGGGCTGACCGGCAGCGACCCGGCCAGCCTGAACCCGGCCGCGTACGCGCTGCTTCGTTCGGGTGACTACGGCGGGCCCGCCTTCACCGGCCCGGTGTTCACCGACGACCTGTCCAGCATGCAGGCCATCAGCGACCGGATGGGCGTCGCCGAGGCGGCGCTGCGGGGCCTGCAGGCAGGCGCGGACATCGCGTTGTGGGTGACCACCGACGAGGTCCCTGCGGTGCTGGACCGGCTGGAGAAGGCGCTGGCGGCAGGCGAGCTGACGATGCCGCAGATCGACACGTCGGTACTGCGAATGGCCGCCGTGAAAGGCCCGAATACGCGCTGCGGGCGCTGATCAGTCACCGATTGCTTACTCTGGAGTAATGGCCGGAGGCACCAAGCGTTTGCCACGCGCCGTGCGCGAACAGCAGATGCTCGACGCCGCGGTGCAGATGTTCTCTGTCAACGGCTATCACGAGACGTCGATGGACGCGATCGCCGCCGAGGCAGAGATCTCCAAACCGATGCTGTATTTGTATTACGGCTCGAAGGAAGAGTTGTTCGGCGCGTGCCTCGACCGCGAGCTGACACGGTTCGTCGACGACGTGCGCAGCAAGATCGACTTCTCGCAGAGCCCAAAAGACTTGCTGCGCAACGCTGTTCTCGCGTTCCTGACCTACATTGACACGAACCGGGCGTCGTGGATGGTGCTCTACACCCAGGCCACCAGTTCGCAGGCGTTCGCGCACACAGTGCGTGAGGGTCGCGAGCGGATCATCGACCTGGTCGGCAGGCTGCTGCGGTCGGGCACTCGCCATCCCGAGCCGGACACCGATTTCGACATGATGGCCGTCGCCCTTGTGGGCGCTGGCGAAGCCGTCGCCGCCCGGGTCAGCACCGGGGACGCCGACGTCGACGAGGCCGCCGAGTTGATGATCAACCTGTTCTGGCGCGGCCTGAAGGGCGCGCCTGCAGATCAGCCTGCACACCCAGCGGCCACCGGCTGATACTCCATTGAGCGGTCGTCTGGTGTGGCGCAGCCTTTCCATGTTGCGCTCGGTCCGCGGCCTCATCGTGGCCCTTGTCCTGCTCGGCATGATCGCCTCGGCGTTGCCGTACGTCACCGCTGCAGCCTTCGGGCCCATGATGCAGGTGGTCGCCGACGCGGGCGCCAGCGGGAATCTCAGTGGCGTATGGGATTTGCAGGGCCCGCTGGTCGCGCGTGAGGACGGGCTGCTCCGCTCCTTGGCCGGCCCGGTGCCGTTCGGGGTGCTGCTGGGGACATGGGGCGTCTCCCTCGTGCTCACACAGTTGATGCACCTGGTCAACGCGTCCGTACGGGTGACGGCCCAACGGAAGCTCGTCACGGACATCCGGCAGCGGGTGCACGATCACATCCAGACGTTGTCCCTTGATTTCTTCAGCGGGTCGAGCAGCGGTGCGCTGATCCCGCGGGTGACGACGGAATCCGCTGGCGTGCAACGTCTTCTGATGGACTGTCTACTGGCGCCACTGATCGATGCCGTCGTATTGGTCGCGGCCATCGCTTATCTGGTGGCGCTCTCGTGGCAGATGACCATCGCCGCCTTGGCGCTCACACCGCTGGCGCTGCTCACCCTGAGGTTCGCCGGTCGCCATGTTCAGGCAGCGATCCACCGAGTGATAACCGCCGACCGCGTGATGTCCGCCGAACTCGAGCAGACGGTGAACGGGATCGCCGAGATCCAGACGTTCAACGCTCAGTCCATTCGTAGCAAGCGATTTCGCGAAGCGTCGGAGAACGCGGCGAAGAACGACGCGACGAGCGTGGTCTGGATGCAGGCCACCGCGAACGGGTCTCAGATTTTCGTAGCACTCAGCACGGTGGTGGTGTTGCTGGTCGGGGTCGGGTTCAGCTCGAGTTTCGGTCTGACGTTCGCCAGCCTGATGGTGTTCGCGGGAATGGTTCCGACGATGTTCGGTGCGGCGCAACGGGTGATGGGTGCATACACCACCTACCGGTCGGTGCTGCCCAGCGCTACGTCGACGTACGAACTGCTCGACACCAGACCGACGGTTGAGGACCGCGCCGACGCCGTCGCACTCGGCGAGGTGCACGGCAACGTGGTGTTCGAGGACGTGACGTTCGGATACACGGATCGGCAAGCGGTTCTCGACGGGTTGTCGTTCTCGATCGCCGAAGGCGAGACGGTGGCACTGGTGGGTGGCATCGGGTCGGGAAAGTCGACGGTGTTCAACCTCATGCTGCGGTTCCTCGATCCGCAGCGGGGCCGAATACTGCTCGACGGCCACGACATTGCCGGGGTGACCATCGCGTCGCTGCGTGACCAGGTATCCAAGCTCGCGCAATTCCCGTTCTTCACCAAGGACACGATCCGCGAGAACATCCGGCTGGCTCGGCCGGACGCTTCCGATGCAGACGTCGAGGAAGCCTGCAAGCAGGCGAACGTGCACACTGTGATCACCGACCCGATGAAGATGCACAACGGCTACGACACCGTGGTGGATGTCCAGGTGCCATCCGGTGGCCAGAAGCGACTGATCGCGTTGGCGCGGTGCCTGTTACGCAGGCCCGAAGTACTGCTGCTCGACGAGCCGACGGAGAACCTCGACGCCGACCAACGGGCCCGGCTGACCGCAGTTATCCGCGACTACGCCCGCGACCGTACGTGTTTGGTGATCAGCCACGACATGGACTTCATTGCGGCGGTGGCGGATCGAATCCTGGTGCTGGAGAACGGCCGCATCGCCCAGGTCGGTGATCACCGCACGCTGATTGCCGAAGGCGGACTCTACAAGCGGTTGTACGAGGCGCAGAATGTCGATCCCAACCTGGTCTATCCGAGCGGTTAGGCTCTCGCCCGATGAACGTCGTTGTCTGCCTGGGAGCCCACATTCTCGACGTGCTTGTCCGTCCCGTCACGGACATTCCGGCGGGGCAGGACACAGCACTTGTCGAACAGATGCGGATGACGGCGGCGGGCACGGCTGCGGGGACGGCGCTGACGTTCGCCAAGCTGGGCGCGACGGTGCGGACGGCGGGGGCGATCGGCGCTGACCCGCCGGGCGATCTGCTGCTGTCGCTGTTGGGCCGCGCGGGCATCGACACCGGCATGGTGGTCCGCAAGGCAGATGTGCCGACGTCGATGTCGGTGCTGCCGATCAGACCGAACGGGGAGCGGCCTGCACTGCACCTGCTCGGGGCCAACCTCGCCTACACCCTCGACGACGTCGACTGGGAAGCGATCGCGGCCGCCGATCACCTCCATCTCGGCGGCACCGAGATGCTGGGCCCCGACTTCGCGGCGCGAATCCTCAAGCACGCCAAGGAAAACGGCGTCACGACCTCGGTCGACCTGATCGCACCGGGCGGCATGGGCACCTTCGACCTCATCGCGCCCGCGATGGAATACACGGACTATCTGCTGCCGAACGAGGATCAGGTGCTCGGCTTCACGGGTGCCGCAGATCTTGCCGAAGGTTCGCAGAAACTGCTCGACGCGGGCGCTGGATTGCTGGCGATCACGTGCGGAGCCGACGGCGCGATGATCGTCAGCGCCGACGGAGCACAAGAGGTTCCGGCGTTCGCCGTCGACGTGGTGGACACGACCGGATGCGGCGACGCGTTCTCCGCCGGATTCGTCTACGGCATGGGGCTCGGCAGGTCGCCGCGTGATGCTGCGGTCCTCGGCAATGCGGTAGCCGCACTCGTCGCGCAGGGACTGGGCAGCGACCACGGCGACTTCGACCTCGCGGCCGCCGACGCGTTGGCGTAGTGCGCCGATGGTCGGCAAATAGTGGGCAAATACCCCATGCGCCGAAGGCGCTCTTTCGAACACACTTTTAGCCATGCCCGTCGAATCGCGGAGTGATCCGGAGAAACACGTCGCTGAGTTGGAGCATCGGCTCCTGGAGCCAACCGGGGCCGCGTCGCGCCCCTTCGTGGCGTTCGCGGCCCCGCCGACCACCAAGCAGATGATGAAGTACACCTCCGTGTGCATCTTCGCGGCCATCGCTTTGCTTGGCGGTGTCAATGCGGCGCTTCTTCTGCTCGGTTCGATCGTGGGCTCGCAAAGACTCTGGCAGGTGGGTAGCGCGGTGCTCTACGCCGCGTTACTGCTGCTGGCCCGCCCTGCATTCGCGGCGTTCCAACGTCGGATCTATCGGGGAAAGAAGGTGCTCATAGCCGTCGCGGCCGATGACTTGAGCATCAGCACGCGGCCGGGCGAGGTCTTTTCGCTCGGTGATGCGCAGCTGAGCCGCTGGGCTCTCGCGGGCTATCGCGGCGTCACGAAAGGTACGGCGCTGCGGCTGCGAAGCGGCGGGAAGGACCTGGTCATCGGTGGACGCGATCACCGCACTGCGGCCGGGACTGTACTGAATGCGGACGCCGTCGAGGTCGTCGACGCATGGATGTGGCCCGCGGAATTCGATGACCTTCTCGCTGTCGTCGGCGGCCGCGGTGAGCTGAATGCGCAACGGCCCACGCCCGGGCAGCCGATTCGCTGCCTTCTGCTGCCGAACCCCATGGCAATGTTCTCGTCCTCGTTCTTCGGGATGTTCAAAAACACGGGAACAGCGCTGCAGATGTCTACCGATCCGCCGCAGCCGAGCATGGCCATCGACCTGGCCGAAAATGATATTTCGGTGATCGACCTGAAGAGCAACACGGTGATCGCCTCGGCGGCACCGGCACAGGTGACCGCGACACCGGCGGAAAGCACTCGCCGGATGCCAAGGATGGGTACGCAGACGACGCCCGTCTTGGCGGTGAGCATCCCCGACGCGCAACCACTGTCCATCGGGTGCGCCGATTGGACCGAACCGCCACAGCGGACAAGGAGCGGCAGAACCAAACTCGCATACCGTTTTTCATGGCGTGGCGAAGTGCATACTGCGCCCGAGCCGACATATGTGGTCTCGGACGCGGACTGGCTGACGCTGGTTGAAAAGCTTGGATTGACATCGTGTTTGGACGACAGGGCGCACGCCGACGCGGTGGCGGCGCCACTGGCTCGGCCCAAGCGCAAGCTCTGGATCTACGCCGTGATCTTCGCAGTGATCGTGTTGGTCGCGGTGCCCGCGATGATATTGGTCGCGGGCGGCATCATAACCAACCGCCAGCTGAAGGAAGACCAGCTGAAGGCGCAGCGCGAACTGCCTTTCGCGCTGCCGTTCAAGGACCTGCGCGTCCCTCACGGTGTGGCTGTAGACGCCGCAGGCAACGTCTACGTCGCCGACACCCATACCAACCAAGTGTTGAAGCTCGCACCAGGGTCCGACACCCAAACCGTGCTGCCGTTCACCGGACTCGATCTGTGCTCCAACGTGATTGACGCTTCTGTGGCTGGGGTGGCGGTGGATGCGGCAGGCAGTGTCTACGTCAGCGACAGCTGTAACGACAGAGTGGTGAAGTTATCGCCGGGGTCGAGTACCCAAACCGTGCTGCCATTCCGCGGCCTGGATGGACCTCACGGGATCGCTGTGGACGCCGCAGGCGCCGTGTACGTCGTCGACTACTCCCATAGCAACATCTTCGAGCTGGCCCCCGGGGCAACCAAGCCGATCCGGCTTCCGGCGACCGGCGAGGGCGGTCCCTCTGGTGCTGTGGCGGTCGACGCCGCCGGCAACGTTTACGCGAGTTGCAGCCGCGGACGCACGCGACTGAGTTGCTTACTGAGGCTCGCGCCGGGATCGAAGAGTTGGACCCGGTTGCCATCCACCACCGACAATTCCGGCGACACCTTCAGCTCAGGCGAACAGGACGTGGCCGTCGACGCAGCGGGCACCGTGTACATGATCACGTCCAGAACGGTGATGAAACTCGCGCCAGGGTCGGACAATTGGACGACGCTGCCTGGACATCCTCCGTTGGTGGATCCGATGGGGTTGGCGGTGGACGCCCGCGGCAGCAGTGTTTACGTCACGGATCACACGGGCTCCCGCGCGACGGGGAGCGGCCTGCCCTGGGAAAAGGACGACGCCCAGGGCTACGTGCTCAAGCTGCCCGGGTAACCAGCGACAATCGCGCTCGCCACAGAATCGTTATCGGAGCTTGCCTCGTGTGACATGTCCCGTCGCAAGAATGCGACGGAAGCACCGTGCCGTACGAGAGGAAGTAGTGACCGACAGAGACCTGTATTCGGCGATCCTGAGCGTGTTGCAGTCGCACTTCGACAGCACCGGATTACCGAGGTCGCCATCACAAGCCGTGCAAGCACACCAGATCGGCCAAGACGCCATCAACGACTGGTTGTCGGCGAAGCTGCCGCCCCTGTGAAACTGCCCAAGGCGCTTTGGCTTGGGTTCGTAATACTGGGCATGACCACCGCGTGGCCCGCGGCGGCGGACCCCGCAACAGCGGCAGCCCAATGGATCGTCGTCGGCGTGCCGTCTGCCCACGCCACCACAGGAACCCTGACCGCCTACCAACGCGTCGGCCAACAGTGGAAGGTGGTCCTGGGACCGGTACCCGCCAAGGTGGGCGAGCTCGGTGTCGGTGCTCCAGGCGACGGTGTCCACCGCACTCCGGCGGGAACGTTCAGATTCGACCAGGCCTTCGGGCGGCAGCCCAACCCCGGTACTAAGATGCCGTATTTCCAAGCCACTCAACAGGATTGGTGGGACGAGGACCCGGGGTCGCCGAGTTACAACACGCATGTACGCCGATCCGGCAGTCCTTCGTCAATCGCGGAAAATCTGTACGACTCGGGGTCCGTCTACGACTACGCGGTCAACATCGCGGTGAATCCGAATCGCATCCCGGGACGCGTGTCCGGGATTTTTCTCCACGTGACCGACGACAGTCCCACCTGGGGATGTGTGGCCATCGGCCGCGATCAGATGCGTTCCGTGCTGAACTGGCTCGACCCTTCGGCATCACCGGTGATCACCATCGGTGTCGGCACTCCGTCGCTATAGCGCTGTCACCGTGCCCGTCAGGTGGGGGTCGCCCTTCTTCAGGTTGCGCAGCGTGAGCTGCCATCCCTCGGAGATGCGGTCGACATACAGGCCGGCCTGTGCCGGCAGCACCACCGGCTTGGCGAACCGCACCGAGTACTTCACGGCATCCGGCAGCTGCCCCTCGATGTTCGCCAACACTGCTGCAGCGGTGAACATTCCGTGCGCGATAACGCTCGGAAAGCCGAACAGCTTCGCGGCGACCGAATTGGTGTGGATCGGATTGTGGTCCCCACCGACCGATGCGTAGTGGCGGATCTGCCCCGGCGTGATGCGCAGCACCGCGTTCGGCGGGCCGAGCTTCGGCTGCTTCTGCGGCGGCGGCTTCGGCTCGTCGGACAGGCTGGTGCGCTGCTGATGCAGGAACGTCGTCACCTGATGCCACGCGGTCTCGTTTCCGACGTTCACGTCGGTGACGATGTCAACCAGGAGCCCGCGGCGGTGCTCGCGCAGGTTCTCGGCATGCGTGCGCACCGAGACCGTATCGGTCACCAGAATCGGCCTGTGCTGCGTGATGTGGTTTTCGATGTGCACCGAACCCATTGCGGCGAACGGGAAATCGAATCCGGTCACCAGCGACATCACCGTTGGGAACGTCAACGCGAACGGGTAGGTCAGCGGCACCGCGTCACCGAATCGCAGCCCCGTCACGTTGGCGTACGCCGCCACGTTCGCCGGGTCGATGCTCAGCTCGTCGACAGTCAACGTGCGGTCGGGCAGCGTATCGCCACGCGGCACGAACGGCAGTGCTCCCGCCGCCGCGCGCACCAGATTCATCAACCCCGACGGCTGCGCTTGGCTCACGCTATGCCCCCAACCATGCCTGGCCGCACACCCGAATCGTATTGCCGGTCACCGCGTTCGACGCGGGGCTGGCGAAATACGCGATCGTTTCGGCGACGTCGACAGGCTTGCCGCCCTGATACAAGGAGTTGAGCCGCCTGCCCACCTCGCGGGTGGCCACCGGGATCGCCTCGGTCATCTTGGTCTCGATGAAGCCGGGGGCGACCGCGTTGACGGTGATGCCCTTGTCGGCGTAAGCCTCAGACAGCGCATCGGTCAGCCCGATCATGCCCGCCTTGGTGGCCGCGTAGTTGGTCTGCCCGCGGTTGCCCGCGATGCCTGCCATCGACGACAGCCCGACCACTCGGCCACCTTCACCGAGCGCTCCCTTCTCCACCAGTCCCTCGGTAAGCCGCAGCGGGGCAAGTAGATTCACGGCGACGACGGAGTCCCAACGGGCCTCGTCCATGTTGGCCAGCAACTTGTCGCGGGTAATGCCTGCGTTGTTGACCAGAACATCGGCCCGCCCGTCGTGCACCTCGCGCAGATGCTCGACGATCTTGTCGACCGCATCGTCGGCGGTGACGTCAAGCGTCAACGCCGTGCCGCTCACCTTCGACGCGGTCACCCCCAGCGGCTCGGCTGCACTCTCGACGTCGATGCACACCACCTTCGCGCCGTCGCGCGCGAACACCTCGGCGATCGTCGCGCCGATACCGCGGGCCGCACCCGTCACGATCGCGACCTTGCCGTCCAGGGGCTTGTCCCAATCGGCAGGCGGCGCCGAGTCGGCCGCACCGACGCGGAACACCTGCCCGTCGACGTAGGCCGACTTGCCGGACAGGATGAATCGCACCGTCGACTCCAGCCCGGTCGCGGCCGGCTTGGCATCCGGCGACAGGTGCACCAGGTTGACCGTGGCGCCCCGGCGCATCTCCTTGGCAAGTGAGCGGGTGAACCCTTCGAGTGCCCGCTGCGCGATCTGTTCGTGGCCGCTGACCTCGTCGGGCGTCGTGCCGATCACCACAATGCGTCCCGACGGCCCGAGGTTGCGCAGCAGCGGGGTGAAGAACTTGTACAACTCCTTGAGCCCTGCGGGCTCGGTGATACCGGTGGCGTCGAACACCAGCCCGCCGAACGAGTCGGCCCACCGGCCGCCGAGATTGTTGGAGACCAGGTCGTAGTCCTCGGCCAGTGCGGCGCGCAGCGGTTCGACGACGCGGCCCTCACCGCCGATCAGCAGCGTGTCCGCCAGCGCCTGATCGCCGGGCGCATACCGGCGCAGCGTCTCGGGCTGCGGAATGCCGAGCTGCTTGGCGAGGAACGATCCTGGCGCCGAGTGGACGATTTGCGAGTACAGATCGGTAGCCATGGGGACGAACTTACTCCAGAGTAAGAAGGGTGCGTAATATGGGGTTCATGGCTAGTGATACCCACCGACGCGTCGCCGTACTTGGCGGCAACAGAATCCCGTTCGCACGATCGGACGGCGCGTACGCCAACGCCTCCAACCAGGACATGTTCACCGCAGCGCTGGGCGGGCTCATCGACCGCTTCAACCTCGAAGGCGAAAAGCTGGGCGCGGTGATCGGCGGCGCGGTGCTCAAGCACAGCCGCGACTTCAACCTGATGCGTGAGTGTGTCCTCGGCAGCTCGCTGTCCTCCTACACGCCCGCATTCGACATCCAGCAGGCGTGCGGCACAGGCCTGCAGGCGACCATCGCGGCCGCCGACGGCATCGCGGCAGGCCGCTACGACGTGGCCGCTGCGGGCGGTGTGGACACCGCCTCCGACGCGCCGATCGCGTTCGGCGACGACCTGCGTCGTGTGCTGCTCGGGCTGCGCCGGTCGAAGTCCAACGTCGACCGGCTCAAGCTCGTCGGCAAGCTGCCCGCGGCGCTCGGCGTCGAAATCCCCGTCAACAGCGAGCCGCGCACCGGCCTGTCGATGGGCGAGCACCAGGCCATCACCGCCAAGGCGATGGGCATCAAGCGCGTCGACCAGGATGAGCTGGCCGCCGCCAGCCACCGCAACATGGCCGCCGCCTATGACCGCGGCTTTTTCGACGACCTCGTCACCCCGTTCCTCGGGCTGTACCGCGACAACAACCTGCGCGCCGATTCGTCGCCGGAAAAGCTCGCCAAGCTCAAGCCGGTGTTTGGTGTGAAAGCCGGTGACGCCACCATGACCGCGGGCAACTCGACCCCGTTGACCGACGGCGCATCGGTCAGCCTGCTGGCCACCGACGAGTGGGCCGCCCAACACGGCATCGAACCGCTGGCCTACTACGTCGACGCCGAGACCGCAGCCGTCGACTACGTCAACGGCAAGGACGGCCTGCTGATGGCGCCGACGTATGCGGTGCCACGGCTGCTGGCCCGCAACGGGCTGACCCTTGGCGACTTCGACTTCTACGAAATCCACGAGGCGTTCGCTTCGGTGGTGCTCGCGCACCTGCAGGCCTGGGAGTCCGAGGAGTACTGCAAGGAGCGGCTCGGCCTGGATGCTGCCCTCGGCTCGATCGACCGGTCGAAGCTCAACGTCAACGGTTCGTCGCTGGCGGCCGGCCACCCGTTCGCGGCTACCGGCGGACGGATCGTGGCCCAGCTGGCCAAGCAGCTCGCGGAGAAGAAGAAGGAGACCGGTCAGCCGGTCCGCGGCCTGATCTCGATCTGTGCAGCAGGTGGTCAGGGTGTGGCCGCGATCTTGGAGGCGTAGCCGACATTCGACCCCAGCAGCCTGAGCCAAAAAATTTTCGCAGGCGTGTAACGGGCTCGCGGGGGTAGTCGATAGTCCTGGTAGCTCCGTGTTGCCGTCTGACCCCCCGACCCGACGGCAACACGGGGCTCTTATTTTCGCGCCCCGGGTGCTTCGATGGGGACATGCAGATCAGCCTCAGCCTCGTCGGATTACTCAGCGATACGGGCGGCTCGCCCGTCGATGCGACCATCAAGAGCCTCGCCCAGTTGCGCGACGAAGGATTCCGCAGAGTCTGGATGGCCCAGCTGCCCTATGACCCGGATCTGCTGACCATCCTGGCCGTCGCCCTGCATGAGGTCGACACCATCGAAGTGGGTTCCGGCGTGGTGCCGATTCAGGTTCAGCATCCGACATCCCTGGCGCAGCGGGCGCTGACGCTCAACGCGATCGCGGGCGGCCGGTTCAGCCTCGGCGTCGGCATGAGCCACAAGATGGTCACCGAGCAGATGTGGGGGATCTCGTATGAAAAGCCGCTGCGGCGGATGCGGGAATACCTCGACGGTCTGCTGCCGCTGCTGGCCGGACAGCCCGCTGACGCCGAAGGCGAAACGGTGACCACACGCGGATCGCTGCAGATTCCCGGTGCCCCGACGCCCGACGTCTACATCGCCGCGCTCGGCCCCCAGATGCTGCGGCTGGCGGGCAGGCGCACAGCCGGCACGCTCACGTGGATGACGGGCCCCAAGACGCTGGCCGAACATGTCAGCCCGACGTTGCGCGAGGCCGCGGCCGAAGCGGGCCGTTCGGAGACGTCGGTGCGCGTCGCCGCGTCGCTGCCGGTGGCCGTGACCGACGACATCGACGCGGCGCGGGCCAGAGCCGCGCAAGAGTTCGCGATCTACGGCCAGCTGCCGTCGTACCGCGCGATGCTCGACCGCGAGGGGTACGCCGGGCCGGAGGACGCCGCGATTATCGGCGACGAGAAGACGGTGTCCGACCGTCTCGACGAGGTCGCCGCATCGGGCGTCGACGAGTTCGCGGCTGTCACGTTCGACCCGTCTCCTGAGGGGCGCGCACGCACTCGCGCGCTGCTGCGAACCAGGGACGAATAGCGCCCGATTTTCCTCTGGTGTGACCGCAATCACAGGCGTACGATCGAGCGCACGACGGGTTCGGGAGTGACCAATCCAAAGTGCCGGCAAGAGGTGAAAGCCGGACGCGCGAGACTAATGAGACGCCCTCAAGTGTCCTCCCGAACCCGCCCTTTTTGTCTGTAGCAAGGTGTGGCTAGCCCCACCCGACATCTGCCGGACACCCCCATGGAACGCGTGAGGTATGCGGGCCACGATGATGACGTGACGATGACTGCTGTTGCGACCCAACCGGATTGGACCCGAACACTACTGACGCCGCTGCGCGCCCCGGCTTGGCGGGCCTATCTCTACTTCGTCCTGGTCAGCGTGCTCGCCATCGCGGCTGTCGTGTTCATCTTCTTCGCGGGCCTCGGATCCGGGCTGCTGTTGGTCACGCTTGTCGGCATCCCATTGCTGGCCGGCGTGGTGCTGACCGGGCGGCTGTGGAACCGGCTGTACCGGTCGCTGGCCCGGCTTCTCGACGTGCAGATCGATGCCCCGCCCGAATTCAGGCGTCCTGCCGGTCGATTGCAGACGATCCCGGCCGCGCTCACCGACGCCGTCGGCTGGCGCAGCCTCGGATTCCTGGCACTGCAGGCGGTGCTGATGACCCCGGTCGGCTATCTGGTGATCGTCGGCATCGCGATGTCGCTGGCGTTGGTGATCTCGCCGATCGCGTGGGCGGTGATGGGCGAACCCTTCGTCTCGTTTGGTGAGCCCGTGGATTCGCTGCCCGCATACCTGCTGTTGTCGGCGGGCGGCCTGATCACGCTGTACCTGCTGGGGTGGCTGATGCTGGGACTCGGCCGCGGCCACGTCTGGCTGGCCTGCGTGCTGCTTGCACCGACCGAGCGCGAGCGACGGGTCGGCCAGTTGGAGCGGGCCCGCGCGGACGTGGTCGACGACTCGGCCGCGACGCTGCGCCGTGTCGAGCGAGATCTGCACGACGGCACCCAGGCTCGGCTGATCACTGTCGCGATGGCGTTGGCGCGGGCCGAAGAGCACTTTGCGTCGTCGGATGTGACGCGTGGCCGCGAACTGGTGTCGGATGCGTTGGCGAACACCAAGGACACGTTGACGGAGTTGCGTGATCTGGTTCGGGGGATCCGCCCGCCTGCACTGGATCTCGGTCTTGGTGAGGCGGTGCAGACGCTGGCGGCGCGCAACCCCATCCCGGTCGAAGTGGCGGTGGACCTCGCGGCGCGGCCGTCGATCGGCGTCGAGACCATGGCGTACTTCTGTGTGGCCGAACTGCTGGCCAACGTATCCCGCCATTCGGGTGCCACCCACGCCTCGGTGCGGATCAACGGCGACGCCGCCCAATTACGAATCACTGTAAGGGACAACGGTTCCGGTGGCGCCGCGGTCGGGAACGGCACAGGGTTGACGGGCCTGCGCGACCGGCTGGCGATGTTGGACGGACGGTTGGAGATCGACAGCCCGGCTGGCGGCCCAACAGTAGTGACGGTAGTCGTCCCGCCGGGAGCCGAACAGTGACCCGCCTGGTCATCGCCGAGGACAGCGCGATCCTGCGCGACGGACTGGTGCAACTGCTCGTCGAGCGCGGTCACGAGGTGGTGGCCAAGGCCGGCACCGCGGACGAATTGCTGGAAGCCATCGATGCCTTCAGGCCCGATGTCGCGGTCGTCGACATCAGGATGCCGCCGACGTTCACCGACGAGGGCTTGGTCGCGGCGGTGGCACTGCGCCGCTCGCATCCCGACGTCGGCGTGCTGGTGTTCTCCCAGTGGGTCGAAACGCGTTATGCCACCGAATTATTGGCGGGCAATCCCGAAGGTGTCGGTTATCTGCTGAAGGACAGGGTCACCGACATCGCGGAATTCGACGACGCGTTGCGCCGCGTCGCCTCGGGCGGAACCGCGCTCGATCCTGAGGTCGTGCGCCAGTTGATCGGCAGCCGCAAGCAGGCGACCGTCCTGGACAGGCTGACGCCACGCGAACGCGAGGTGCTCGAGTTGATGGCCGAAGGGCATTCCAACAGCGCTCTGGCGCAGCACCTTTCGATCACCGAGCGTGCTGTCGAAAAGCACGTGTCGGCGATCTTCACCAAGCTGGACCTACCGCCGTCGCAGGCGCACCACCGCCGGGTGCTCGCGGTGGTGACCTATCTCAACTCCTGACTCAGCAGCGACGCGAGTTCGCTGCGCGGCACCGAGACGCGATGTGGCCCGCTGTTGTCCACCACCACCTGATCTTCTCCGAAGAAGAAGATCACGGCGTCGTCGGTGATGGCGAAGTCCCGGTAGGTGGTTTCGTCGAGATCTTGTATAGGCGTGTACGTGTGCTTCCCCAACTCGCGCTGCACTATCGGGTTCAACACGTCCAATGGTTTGGTCCCGGGCTTGAACAACGTGTCGAAGGTGATCGGTGCCTGCTTACCGAGGTTGTAGTTGAAGGCCTGATACGACGTGCCCGGATGGTCCTCATGGCTGAAACCGGTGTCGTCGTTGATCGTCAACACCAGGCTCTGGGTGCCGGAGTCCGGGGTTCCCGACCGGTATTCCTTCGCGGTGACGTCGTGCATGAACGGCTGGATGCGGCCGTCGGGACCGAATTTCGCGAGCCAGTCCAGGAAGTCGGCACGGTCCTGTGCCAGGTAATCGAACACCGCCTGCTGGTCGGGATAGTCGACTGGAATGCTCATGTCCATGGTGTAGGTGGCCGTGGTGCTGTGCGCCTGGCAGACCTGGTTGGCGTCGACCGTACCGCCGAGGCTGTCGCATGTTGATTGCCCAGCAGCAGTGGCCGGCAGTGCCAGTGCGATGACCGCGGCGCCCGCGAATACTGCAATGAGGTTGCGGTGAAGCAACTTTGATGTCATGACGGTTTCCTTTTGAACGAGGGTGACTTACGACTTCTGGTCCGGATAGAGCTGCGCGTCGGTGACGCCGCCGCCGTTGATCGGCGGACCGAGAAGCACAGTGGAGGTGTTGGTCGCAGGATCATAGGTCAGCAGCGATGTGGTACCTCCGCAGCCGACCTGGGCGGAGAGCAACAACTTGTCCCCTGTGATGCCGACGAGTTGGATGCTGTCGGAAACGCCGGGGATTTTCACCTGGGTGGTGTGCATGTCAGGAGTCAAGCGGGACAAATGCACTGTGCCGCAAGCGCCCGCGGTTTGCAGAAACGTTCCGCTGGGCAGCTCGTAAGCCATGCCGTCGCCGTAGTCCCCGCTGAAGCCATGGTCGTCACCCTGGCCCGAGTTGACTGCGGTCAGCGCGGTCGCAGGCCCACCGTCGACGGGCACCTTCCACAGCTGGCCGCCGGCATCGTTGGAGCAGTGGGCGAGGATCACGGTTGAGTTCCACCACCGCAGAGGCGAGCATTCCGCCTTCGGCATAGGTGATTTCAGTGTCCGAATGATCTTGCCGTCGTTGCCCATCACGACAAGGCTGTTGTCGGACTTTGTGACCCCGTCCTTTTCGAGGTTCGCGGTCGAGAGCACAAGCTGTGTCCCGTCGAGCGACCGGAGGTAGCCACCACTGAAGTGGCCCGCGCCGCCGAGGTGATCTGTCGGATACGACTGTTGCTCATTGCCGGCAAGGTCGACCCGTTTCAACGTTCCCGGCTTGTCCCGGTCGTTGTCGGTCGCGATGAGCAGGGCTTCGCCGTCAGGGCGGGTGTATCGGACGTGACCCGTGATCGGAAGTGGCGTCTGTGTGCCTGTGTGCAGATCGATCGAGACGAGCGGCGAGGATGACGCGCCAGGCTCGTACTTCTCCGTCCTGATCAGGGCGTGACTGCCATCGCCGGACCAATCGACCACCTGCGGGTCCGACTCCGGGGCGAACGTGGTGATTGGGTAGCGGTTTCCTTGCGGGTCAACGAGGTACAGCGTCGTGGAGGCCGTCTCACGGCTGGGCTCGTTGGGCGCAGGCGAAGCGCCCGGCATCGTGGGAGTGATCGGACTCCAGAGTGCCAGCATCCAGCCTTGGCCGACACTCGGCCAGGGCACGCTGCCGATCGGGGATTCGGCGCCGTGTGCCACGGCAGGCGTGGCAGGCGCGGCCGTCGACGTCGGCGTCACAGGGCTGACCGCCACGCTGGGCGCCGTCGTCGAACCATTCGACGACGAGCATCCGGCCAGCATCACTGCCGCCACGGCGACGAGGCCGACGGTCATCCGGGGTCGCGACATATTCGTTCCTTTTTGGATAATGTGGTTGGGGGTCAGGGGGTTTCGGTTCATCGCTGCACCGGGAGTTTCACGATGCGGCCATTGCCGTTGTCGGTCACGTACACGCTGCCTTCGGCGTCAATGGCCACGCCTTGCGGGAGGTTGAGGTCGGTGAACGGCAGCACGGTCGGTGTGGTCGAGTCCGCGCCGAGCTTCAGCACGCGGTTGTGGCCGCGGTCGGTGACGTAGACGTCGCCTGCGGTGTCGACGGTCACCCCGGCGGGGTTGTTCAGGTCGGAGAAGGGAAGCACTGTGGCGGTGGTCGATCCCGCGGCGAGCTTCAGCACCCGGTTGTTGCCGTTGTCGACGACGTAGACGTCGCCTGCCGAGTTCACTGCGATGCCCTGCGGATCGTGTAAATCATTGAACGGCAGCGCAATCGGGCCATCGGCTCCGACGGCCAGCTTCCACACGCGGTTGCTGCCCCAGTCGGTGACGTAGAGATTGCCTGCGTTGTCGGCGGCGACACCCGCCGGATACTGCACGCCCGTCAGCGGTAGTGGCGTAGGGCTGGCTGCCCCAGCAGCCAACTTCAGGACCTGATGGTGGTTGAAATCGGTGACGTATAGATTGCCTGCCTGATCCACCGCGACGCTGGCAGGATCGGTCTTGTCGGAGAACGGCAGCAGCGCAGGCGTATCCGCACCTGCCCCCAGTTTCCACACCCGGTTGTCACCTTCGCCGGTGACGAAAACACCGCCGGCGGAATCAACCGCGACGCCGTTGGCGTAGCGCAGGACGGTGAACGGAAGATCGTCGGAACCACGCGCCCCCGCCGCGAGCTTCATGACTTTGTGCTCACCGAGGTCCGTCACGAAAATCGTGCCGCGCTGGTCGACTGCCAGCCCTGCTCCCTCGTTGATCAGGCTGAACGACACTGGAGTCGGGGCAGTTGCACCTGGTGCCAGCTTCAGCACCGGGTCGGGGTTGTGCTGCAGCACATAGACGTTGTTCTCGCTGTCGACCGCGACCGCAGTGGGATAGTGCAGCGAGCCGAACGGCAGCACGGTCGGGTTGTTCGCGCCTGCCGTCAGTTTCAGCACCCGACCACTTTTGTTGTCGACGGTGTAAACGTTGTTCGCAGCGTCAACGGCTACGGCGACGGGGCCGTGCAAGGTGCCGAACGGCAGCACTGCTGCGGTGCTCTGTCCCGGGGCGAGCTTCAGGACCCGGTTGGCGCTGTAGTCGGCGATGTAGATGTTGCCCCCGGCGTCGACGGCCACGCCGTCGGGATCCTTGAGACCACTGACGGGCAGTGCAATGAGCTTGTCTGCGCCCTTCTCCAGCTTCCAGACTCTATCGTTGCCGTTGTCGGTGACGTAGACGCTGCCCGCGCTGTCGACCGCGACGCCCGTCGGGTCCGAAAGCCCCTCTGACGGAAGGGGAGTCGGCGCGTTGCTTCCCGCCGCGAGCTTCAAGAGTTGGTGGGTGGCATGGTCGGCGATGTAGAGGTTGCCAGCCGCGTCGACCGCAGCGCCGTAGGGCTTCTCGAGATGTACGAATGGCAGCACGGTCTGAGATGAGTACGTCACGGTGTGCTCTTGGGATGCGCGAGCTGTGACCATGGCCCTGATACTCACGGCCGCGGCGATCGCCACGATGACGAGCAGGCCGACGACGAGCGCGACCTTCACGCCACGGCTGGCCCGCCGGACAGGCGGCGAAACTGCGGTCATTGCGGTGTCCTTCCAAAGGAGACGTCTGTGTTGCCCGCAAGCGTGCCGAGACAGTCTTGGCGGTTTCTTGGTGATCCGTCGCTCTGAAGTCTGCGTGCACGTCAGGCCGAGATGAATAGGGAAATCTCCCCATGTTCGCGGTTGGCTGCTCGCCAAGAATCCATCAAGCGCCGCCGGGAATGGTGTTTCCAACGCAAACATCAACCGTTGAGGAAGCCAACACATGTTCAGCTCACGAATCACCAAACCAGCCATCGCCGCGGGGCTCATCGGCGTGGCCCTGCTTGCCGCGGGAACCGCGAACGCGCAGACTGCCGACGATCAATTCTTCGGTGCGCTGCAGCAGCAAGGCATCGGCTTCGGCAGCCCGGACTCGGCCATGAAAGTCGCCCACCACGCGTGTGATGCGCTCGGTGCCGGCATGGAGCCCAGTGACATCAGCGCCAACATCGCGGCCGCCAACGGTGGCATCGATCGGCAGACCGCATTGGTCATCGTCGTCGACGCCGCGATGGCTTACTGCCCGCAGTTCGTTCACCAGATGGCAAACGGTGCGACCGTCGTCGGCCCGAACCACTGACGCGCCAACGCAAAAGGCCCCGGGAAGAGTCCGGGGCCTGTCGCGTACGAAGCGGGTTTAGAAAGCCGCCTCGTCCAGTTCCATGATTTCGTTGTCGAGCGTGTCGATCACGGCACGGGTGCTGGTGAGCACCGGCAGCATGTTCTTCGCGAAGAACGACGCGACCGCGATCTTGCCCTCGTAGAAGGCGCGATCGTCACCGCTGGCCCCGGCGTCGAGCGCCTCGATGGCCACGGCGGCCTGCTGCTGCAGCAGCCAGCCGATCACCAGGTCGCCGACGCTCATCAGGAAGCGCACCGAAGCCAGGCCGACCTTGTACAGTTCGGCCGGGTTCTCCTGCGCCGCCATCAGATAGCCGGTCATCGTCGCGGCCATGCCCTGCACGTCCTCCAGAGCGGTGGCCAGCAGCGCACGCTCGGCCTTGAGCCGGCCGTTGCCTGCCTCGTTCTTGACGAACTGCTCGACCTGGCTTGCCACGTAGGCCAGCGCCTGTCCCTTGTCGCGGACGATCTTGCGGAAGAAGAAGTCCTGCGCCTGGATGGCGGTGGTGCCCTCATACAACGAGTCGATCTTGGCGTCACGGATGTACTGCTCGATCGGGTAGTCCTGCAGGAAGCCGGAGCCACCGAAGGTCTGCAGGCTCTCGGTGAGCTTGGCGTACGCCTGCTCGGAGCCAACACCCTTGACGAGCGGGAGCATCAGGTCGTTGACCCGCACCGCCAGTTCGGCGTCCACATCGTGCAACGCCTTGGCGACCGCGGAGTCCTGGAACGTCGCGGTGTACAGGTACAGCGCGCGCAGACCCTCGGCGTACGCCTTCTGCGTCATCAGGCTGCGGCGCACGTCCGGGTGATGAGTGATGGTCACGCGCGGCGCGGTCTTGTCCGTCATCTGGGTCAGATCGGCGCCCTGCACGCGCTCCTTGGCGTACTCGAGCGCATTCAGGTAACCGGTGGACAACGTCGCAATGGCCTTGGTGCCCACCATCATTCGAGCCTGCTCGATGACGTCGAACATCTGGGCGATGCCGTCGTGCACCTCGCCGACCAACCAGCCGACGGCGGGAACGCCGTGCTGGCCGAGCGACAGCTCACAGGTGGCCGAGACCTTCAGGCCCATCTTGTGCTCGACGTTGGTGACGAAGACGCCGTTGCGCTCGCCGGGCTCGCCGGTTTCCGGGTCGAAGTGGAACTTCGGCACGAAGAACAGCGAAAGACCCTTGGTGCCCGGTCCGGCACCCTCGGGGCGGGCCAGCACCAGGTGCATGATGTTCTCGCCGATGTCGTCGGCGTCACCGGAGGTGATGAAGCGCTTCACACCGTCGATGTGCCAGGTGCCGTCGGGCTGCTGGGTGGCCTTGGTCCGGCCGGCGCCGACGTCGGAGCCCGCGTCGGGCTCGGTCAGCACCATGGTCGCGGTCCAGCCACGCTCGGCGGCCAGCACGGCCCACTTCTTCTGCTCGTCGGTGCCGAGGTTCCACAGGATCTGGGCCATGCCCGCACCCATCGCGTACATGTAGGCGGCCGGGTTGGCGCCGAGCACGTGCTCGATCAGGGCCCACTGCAGTGCGCGGGGCATCGGCATGCCGCCGAGTTCCTCGACCAGGCCGATCTTGTCCCAGCCGCCGTCGAGCAGTGCGCGCATCGACTTCTTGAACGGCTCGGGAAGCTTCACCTCATGAGTCTTGGGGTCGAACACCGGGGGGTTGCGGTCGGAGTCGACGAAGGAGTCTGCGATCGGACCCTCGGCCAGCCGGGCCATCTCGCCCAGCATCTCCGTGGCGGTGTCGGTGTCCAGGTCGGTGTATGCGCCCTCACCGAGCGCCTTGTCCACACCGAAGACCTCGAACAGGTTGAATACCTGGTCACGGACGTTGCTCTTATAGTGGCTCACATTTCCTCCTCGTCGAGTAGCCACTTGTGGTTGGGTACTTTTTTCTAAGTTACCCACCAGTAACTGGCCCGAACTATACCCATCAGTAACTACAACTCAAACCCCCCCGGAGCAATTTCCTCCTGCTAAGTAACCCAGTGGTTGGCCGGGAGTCCAAAACCGCAGTTGACACGTGTCTGATCAGGTTGTTCGCCCTGGTGTGAGCTTCATCACGGGCTGTGGATAGGCTGTCCGGATGCTTCGAGTCGTGGTGTGGGGAACAGGGAATATGGGGGCCACAGCAATCAGGTCCGCGGTGGCGTTTCCGGGCCTGGAACTGTCGGGTGTGATCACGTCTTCGCCGGACAAGGACGGAAAAGACGCGGCGGTCTTCGCCCGGCTCGATGCCGACACGGGTGTCTCCGCAACCACCGACGTCGACGCCGCCCTCGCCGCATGCGACGCGGTGGCTTACATGGCGTCCGGCGACATCCGGCCCGACGACGCCGTCAACGACATCGCCCGCTGCCTGCGTGCGGGCAAGCACGTCGTCACGCCGTCCCTGTACTCCCTCTATGACCCGCGGTCCGCGCCAACCGAATGGGTGGAGCGCCTGACGGCGGCCGCCGAAGAAGGCGGGGCCTCGTTGCTTGTCAGTGGCGTGGACCCGGGGTGGGGCAATGACGCGCTGGCCATCATCGCGGCCGGATTGTGCACCCGGATCAAGACCATCAACTGCCAGGAGATCTTCGACTACTCGACCTACAACCAGCCGTACGCGGTCAAGGTGTCGTGCGGGTTCGGCGGCTCCATGGATGAGGTGCCGATGATGCTGCTGCCGTCGGTACCGACCATGGTCTGGGGTGGCAACATCCGGCTCATCGCCCGCGGCCTTGGCATGGAGATCGACGAGATCACCGAGGAAGTCGAGCGGTTGCCGCTCGAAGAGTCCGTCGACACCGTGATGGGCCGATTCGAGAAGGGCACGCAGGGCGCGTTCTGGCTCAAGGTGATCGGCAAGTCGAAGGGGCGCGAGCGCGTCGTCATCGACCACATCACCCGCATCCATCCGTCGTGCGCACCGCACTGGCCGCAGCCCGACGAGGGCGTCGGCGACCACCGCGTCATCATCGACGGGGACCCGCAGCTCACCATCACCAGCCGCGCCGACGTCCCAGGCGGCACCCGCGCTGATGGCGGCAACACGACGGCCGCCAACCGCCTGCTCGGAGCGCTGAACTGGCTCGCCCACCAGAAGCCCGCGATCTACGACGGTCTCGATGTGCCGATGCAGTCAGCGCTGCCGCCGGAGGTCGAAGCGACGCGCTGGGCCGACTAGCTCTCCGTTTCGTCGGGCGCTGATTCCGCGTCGGGTAGCTGGCCCACGAGATACTCGGCCAGCCCACCGATGGTCGGGTAGTCGAACACCGCGGTCGCGTTGATCGTGAACGCACCGCCGAACTGGCTGTGTAGCCGATTGCGGAGTTCGATCGCCATCAGTGAGTCCGTACCCAGGTCCAGGAAGCGGCTCGTGGCGGCGGGGGGTTGCGCGAGCCGCAGGAAGGTCTGCACTTCGCGTTGAAGGAACTCGGTGACGAAGCCGGCGCGCTGCGGCACCGGTATCTCCTGTAGTTGGCGAAGCAACTCGCTGTCACCGGTCACCTCGCCCACGGCACTCGGCAACACGAGGTCGAGGATGGGCGGCCGCGAGCTGCCAAGCACTTTCGCGGCACGCTGCCAGTTGGCCTTGATGACGGTCGCCTGGCCGGTTCCATTCGCGACGACCTCTGCGAGGGCACTGAGCGCCGCCGAGGGTTCCAACGGAATGAGGCCCTGAGCACCGATATTGGCGCGCGCGGCTTCCGACGAGGCCATGCCGCCCTGCGCCCAGGGACCGAAGTTGACGCCGGTGGCCGGCAGGCCCTGTGCCCTTCGCTGCGCGATGAGGCCGTCGAGCAGTGCGTTGGCGGTGGCGTAGTTGGCCTGCCCGGGTGAACCGAACAGGCTGGACACCGACGACGACACAATGAAGAAGTCCAACTCGTCATCCATCGTCAGACGATCCAGATGAATGGCGCCGAATGCCTTGGGCCCCAACGCCGTACGGAATCGCTCCACGCTCTGCTGAGACAGCAGTGCATCGTCAAGGGCACCGGCAAGGTGGACCACGCCAGCGAGCGGCGGCAACTCCGCGCGGATCCGCGCCAGCAGTTCCACCACCTCCGATTCGTCGCCGACATCCGCCGACAAGACGTGCACGCGGCACTTGTGGCGCTCGGTGATCTGCTCGATGGCCTGTTGGGCTTCAGCATCGGGCGCACGCCTGCTGGTCAGCACGAGGTCACCCGCGCCGAGTTGAGCCAGATACGAGGCAGTGTGCAGACCGATCGCTCCGAGACCGCCGGTGATCAGATAGCTCCGATCCGCGCGCGGCTGCAGCGGATTCGGGATCTGCACCACGATCTTGCCGATGTGCCGAGCCTGCTGCATGCGGCGGAACGCGGTCCTCGCCTCGGTCAGCGGGTAGATCTCCGCGGGCAGTGGCGTCCACACTCCCTCCGCCAGTCCGTGCGACACCTCGGTCAACAAGCTGCGAATGCGTTCGGGCTCCTGGATTGTCACCGTGTCCAGCGCCACGATCTCGTAGGCGATGTCGGGACGGACTGCAGCCATCTGCTCCGGCGTCCAAATGTCACGCTTGGCGATCTCGGCGAAGCGGCCGTTCTGGGCGGTGGCCCGAACGGTTGCCTCCAGGAAGCCCTCGTTGGTCAGGCTGTTGAGCACGACATCGACACCCGCACCGCCGGTATCCGCCAAGATCTGGTCGGCGAAATCGGTTGTGCGCGAATCATAGACGTACTGCACACCCATCTTGCGTAGCGTCGCGCGCTTGAAGGTGCTTGCCGTCGCGAAGACCGTGGCGCCGCACTGCTGTGCCATCTGAATCGCCGCCAGCCCGACACCGCCGCTGGCCGCGTGGACGAGCACCCGGTCGCCGGGCTTGAGCTGCGCCCAGTCGAACGCGAGGCGGACTGTCAGTGCCGCGGCGGGGATCGTCGCCGCCTCGACTGCACTCACCCCGTCGGGAATCGGCGCCAGCAGCTGGGCCGGCACGTTGAACCGGCTGGCGAACGCGCCCTGCATGAAACCGTAGACGCGCTGGCCCACCTCGAGTCCGGTGACGCCATCGCCCAATTGCGTGACGACACCGGCGAAGTCGCCGCCGATCGGTCCGGGGTCACCCGGGTACAGCCCGAGGACGTTGAGCACATCGCGGAAGTTGAGGCCCGCGGCCTCCACCCGGACCTGCGCGTAGCCCTCGTTCGGCGGCGCGACATCCCTTTCGGTCAGCCGCAGGTTGTCGATCGCACCGCGTTCCGTTGGCGCGAGGGCGTAGTCGCCGCCGCGCGGCACGGTGAGGTTGCCGCTGCGCGCCCACGGCAATAATCGGGAGGCCAACAACTTCCCTTGCCGCAGAGCCATTTCCGGTTCGTCGACCGGGTGGCCCAGCAGAGTGGACAGCAGCGCAACTGCCTCGGGTGAGCCGTCGCAGTCGACGAGTTTGGCGCGCAGCGCAGGCTCCTCGTTGATCGTGGTGCGCCCGAATCCCCAGAGCGCCGCCTGCACCGCGTCGACCGGCTCACCGGATTCGGTGGCCACGGCCCGCTCCGTGACGATCCACAGCCCGCCGGGCAGTCGCAGGCCACCCTGCACGGTGTGTACGGCGCTGAGCAGGTTGGCGATCTCCGCTTCGAGCCGTGCCGCGGCCTCGGCGGTCGACTCGTCCGTGTTCGGTGCGCTGGCACGCCAGACGACGCCGGAGAACCCTGCGCCCCTCTCGTGCGCCTGCGACAGGACCTGTCCCAACGGCTCCGAGGCGGTGTTCCGATCGAACGGAATGCAGCCAGGCATCTTGGCGGCCAACTCGCCGAATCCGGCGATCAGCCAGGTGCCGCTCACCGCCGCGTTCTGGTCAGCCGACAGTGGAACCTCGTGCCAGCCAAGGGTGTAGAGCAGCCGGGTGGCGTCGCCGCCGAGGCCGCGCAACAACGCCTCGCGCGGCGCGCGTTTCACGGTGAACTCGCGAATCCCGCCCAGATGACGGCCATCTCGGTCGAGGTAATCGATGTCGAAGACCTGGGTTTCGTTGTCGAGGGCGTTCTCGTGCCACCGCGCGCGGCAGTAGAACCGCCGCGGCATCTTCTCCCGCAGCGTCACCTCCCCATACCGCAACGGTAGAAACAGATCGCTAACGCCCTGTTCGGCAGCGAGCAGCGCCGGGAACGCCGGGAAGGCGACACCGGTGCACAGGTCCATCAGCACCGGGTGCATCGGCTCGGTTCCGAGCTGTTCGGCCAGTTCGTCACCGACGAGGATGTCGCCGATCGCCTCGCCCTCGCCGAGCCACAGCGACTTCAGCGAACCGGACCACGTCGGCCCCCACGCCAGTTCCATATCGGCGAACGTGTCGAACAGCTCCTGCGGACGCATACGTTCCAGACGGTCTACGGCTTCGTCGACCGGCTCCTTCTCGGGTGTGGTCTCGTCAGTGCCGGGGGCGATACCGCTGACCACGGTGCCTTCGGCGTTCAACGACCACTCGGCGCCGCGTTCACCGTAGGGGCGACTGTGCACCTGGAACGTCCACTCATTGCCGTTCTGCAGCGGGTGCAGGGTCAACTGCACCTCGCGGGAACTCTTCTCGGGCAAGATGATCGGCTCGTAGAAGAGGACATCCTTCGCATGAGCCGGGGTACCGACGGCGGCCAACGCCATCGCGGCGTACGTCGCTCCTGGCACGATGACGGTGCCGTATATGACGTGGTCGGAAAGCCAAGGCTGCGACTTGACGGACAACCTGCTCGTGTAGACGCAGTCGCCGGAAGCGAGATCCTTGCCATTGCCCAAGATTCCGGAGGACGGCCCGACCCCTCCTTCAATGGCGATGCCGGTCGACTTGGGCCAGAACCGGCGCCGCTGGAATGGATATGTGGGCAGTTCGATTCTGCGACCTGGTTGATGTTGCAGCGCAGCGAAATCGGGCCGTAGGCCGCCGACGTAGGCCGCGGCCAGCGCGTCGGCGATCTGCCGTCGGTCGCTGACGCCCTTGCGCATCGAGACGATCGCCCGCGGGGGAGCCAGGTGCTCCGGCCAGCTCTGCACCGCGGCTCCGGTCAACACCGGCTGCGGACCGATCTCCATCAACACCGAGCAACCCAGCGCCGCCACGGTCCGCACGCTTTCGGCGAACTGTACGGGCTGGCGCGAGTGCCGCCGCCAGTACTGCGCGTCGATCGGCGTTTGTGTGGTGAGCACGGCGCCGGTGCGGTTACAGACCAACGGTAGCGTCGGGACGGCGAATTCGAACTGTGCTGCGTACGACTCGAATTCGTCGAGTACCGGATCCAGCAGTTCTGAGTGGAAGGCGTGGCTGGTCTCCAGCCACGTGCAGCGAATCGCCTCCTCCTCGAACCGGGTGACGACCTTCTCCAGATCCTCGCCAGGTCCCGACAGCACGGTGTTGGGTCCGTTGTAGGCGCCGACCGACACCCGCGGGAACTCGGCGGCGATCTCCTCGACCTGCTTGGCGTCGCTGAACACCGCCACCATCCGCCCACCTTCGGGCAGGCTGCCGAACAGTCGACCGCGCTCGGCGATCAATCGCGCGCCGTCTTCGAGACTGAACACTCCAGCCACACATGCGGCCGCGTATTGGCCCACGCTGTGTCCCAGTACCACGTCGGGCTCGATACCTCGCGACTGCCAGAGCCGAGCCAAGCCCATCTCGACGGCGAATAGTGCCGGTTGTGCAAACGACGTGTGCCGCAGAGACTTTCCAGTTTCTCCGCGGGTCTCTCTATCGGTTGCGAACATGACGTCGAGCAACGGAACGGGCAGGATGTCCTCGACCGCCTCCGCGCAGCGGGTCACCGTCTCGGCGAAAACGGGCTCGGCGGCGAACAATTCACGCGCCATCCCCGGATACTGGCTGCCCTGCCCGGTGAACAACCACGCCGTAGTCGGGGGGTTCGTGTGCTCACCGCGGACGACACCGGGTCGCAGGCGATTCTCGGCCAGGTCGGCCAGGCCAGCCCGGGCCTCCTCGATCGAATCCACGACCAGAGCGGCGCGATGTTCGAAATGCGAACGGCCCATTCCAGCGGTCAGGCACACGTCCGCAAGGTCGGCATCCGCGTGGGCGGTCAACCATTCCTCATAACGCTGCGCCAACTCCACCAAGGCTTCCGGTGACCGCGCGGACAGCGCAAGCACATTGACCGCATGCTCTTGCGTCTCCGGTTCATCGGTGACCGTCGATTGCGGCGGGGCCTCCTCGATCAGCACATGTGCGTTGGTGCCGGTGAACCCGAAAGAACTCACGCCCGCGCGGCGCGGCCTACCGCCCGCAGGCCACGGCGTCGCCTCGTTGACGACCCGCACCGGTAGCGAGTCCCAGGGGATGTGTGGCGACGGGGTGTCGAAATGCAGGCTCTGCGGCAGCAGATCGTGCTGCAGTGATAACACGACCTTGATCAGACCCGCTGCGCCCGAAGCTGATTCGGTGTGCCCGATGTTGGTCTTCACCGAGCCCATCAGCAGCGGCCGGTCGGCGGCACGGGAGGCGCCGTAGGCGACCGCGGCGGCCTGCACCTCGATCGGATCGCCTAGCGGCGTACCCGTCCCGTGCGCCTCGAGGTAGTCGACGTCGCCACCTGTCAGACCGGCGCGCTCCAGCGCCGTCCCGATGAGGCGTTGCTGTGCGCCGCCATTGGGCACGGTCAGGCCGCTGGAAGCGCCGTCCTGGTTGACTGCGCTGCTGGAGATGACAGCGCAGATCCGATCGCCGTCGCGCTGCGCGTCGCTGAGCCTCTTGAGCACGAGAATTCCGCAGCCTTCACCGCGCACGTAGCCGTCGGCGGTGGCGTCGAAGGTCTTACACCGCCCGACGGGGGACAGCATCCTCGCGCGTGAGGCGGCGACGGAGGTCACCGGGCTCAGCAAGACGTTCACTCCGCCTGCCAGCGCCATGTCGCAGTCACCGGAGTGCAATGCCTGGCAGGCTTGATGAACCGCCACCAAAGCCGAACTGCATGCGGTGTCGACCGCTACCGCGGGTCCTTCGAGTCCGAGGGCGAAGGCGACCCGACCGGAGATGGCGTTGAGGGCATTGCCGGTGATGAAGTGGGGCGCGATCTTGTCGAGCGACTCGGCGGACAGCAGATGCGCGTACTCGTTGGCGCCTACCCCGACGAAGATGCCGGTGTGGCTGCCGCGCAATGTCGATGGCGCGTAGCCTGCTCGTTCGAGACCCTCCCACGCCGTTTCGAGCATCAGCCGCTGCTGCGGCTCGATCCAGACAGCCTCGCGAGGGGAGATGCCGAAAAACTCGGGATCGAATCCGTCGACTCCGTCGAGGAATCCGCCGAAGCGCGTGTAGGTCTTGCCGGCGGCCTCGGGGTCCGCATCGTAGAACTCGTCGATGTCGAAGCGATCCTCTGGAACTTCCCGAATCGCATCGACACCGCCGGACAGCAAGTCCCAGAAAGCTTCCGGATTGGGCGCGCCGGGGAAACGGCACGACACCGCGACGATGGCGATGGGTTCGTCTGTGCGTGTCGTCGCCACTGAGGCCCGCGCAGGAACGGACACCTGCTCGCCGAGGCCGAGCACATCGTGGAGCAGGTAGGCGGACGCATCGGACAGCCGAGGGTGATCCATCACCAGGGTGACCGGTATCTCCTTGCCCACTCCTTGTTCGAGGCGGCGCCGCAATTCGACCGCCATCAACGAATCCATGCCGAGGTCGAAGAACCCGGCGTCCTCCCGGATCTCCGAAGCATCGACACGCGTCACCTCTGCCACCGCGTCGCGCAGGAAATCCGTGAGGAGTTTCTTGCGTTGCTGCACTGGCGCATTGGTGAGTCGCTCGACGAACTCGGTTTTGCCCGAGGGCGTCACGGACGGCGCGGCCCCGGTGAATTGGGCGGGCACCTCGCGCTCCAACTCTGTCAGCAGTGCCCGCCTGCCTGCCTGCTGATAGAGGGGCAGGAAGCGGGTCCAGTCGATCCGGGCGACAACTCCCTGCGCGGGCCCCGATGCCTTGGCCGCCGCCACGACGTCGGCCAGGCCCGCCAGTGCATCAGCAGGCGACAACGTCCGGACCCCACGCTGATCCAGTCGTGCACGAGACTCCGCATCGGCCATTCCCGCCGACCATGGACCGAAGTTGATGCTGACGCCAGGGATGCCCTGCTCGCGCAGGCGCCAAGCGAGTCCGTCGAGGAATGCGTTTGCCGCGCCGTAGGCGGTCTGGCCGAATCCGCCCCACACCGAGGCGATCGACGACGTGCTGAGGAAGAAGTCCAAGTTCAGGTCGGCGGCTGCTTCGCTCAAATGCCAAGCACCCCAGACCTTTCCGGCGAAAACGCGGTCGAGTTCGGCGTCGTCCTGATTGCTCAGCGCAGTGGTGCCGATCTCGCCTGCAGCGTGGACGATGCCGGCCAACGGCGGTAGCTCGGCTCCTACGGTGGTCAACAGGCGTGCAACGGCGTGCGCGTCGGCCACATCCGCAGTGACGACACGGAATTCACAACCGTGCTGTTCGCAGAGTGCGTCGATGCGTTGTTGTGCGGCGTCGCTGGGTTCGCTTCGGCCGGTCAGCACCAGATGCCGCGCGCCGTGCGCAGCCAGGTATCCGGCAATCTCCAGTCCTATTGCTCCGAGGCCGCCGGTCACGAGATAGCTGGCGTCCGAGCGCAATTCCATCGGTGTATCGCTCGGCGTTCCCGCGCGCCGAACCAGCCGGGGCACGTAGATCGACTGACCGCGCAGCGCGATCTGGTCTTCTCGGATCGTCGAGTCGCGCGGCGTCGTGATCCGGTTCACCAACCCGGACCATTCGTCGGCTTCGTTTTCCCTGTCTGCCGACAAATCGGCCAGCCCACCCCAGACATGCGGAAGCTCCAGCGACGCGGCGCGTCCGAAGCCCCATAGGCAACTCTGATCCGGTGCCACAGTGTCCGCGTCGGTGGCCCGCTGTGCACCACGTGTCACCATCCAGATGGGGACCGCCAACTCGGCGGCGGTGGCGGCGCGCAGGAGTCGCCGAGTTCCGCCCAAGATCCGGTGTTGCATGCGCAGCAAGGACCGCATCGACGGCGCGGTCACGACGTCGAGCGCCGCGATATGCACGATAGTCAGTGTCGAATCGTCCACTGCCGCAGCGCGCAACGCGTCTGCAAGCTTCTCCTCGTCCGGGTCTGACGCCGGCAGTGCGAGGATCCGGTGCGTGTGTCCGCGGGCTGTGAGCACATCAACGAGAGGTCGGACTGCATCGCTCTTCTCACCGATGAGGATCCATGTGCATTTCTCGTCGGCTTGCGCGCCGGCTATCGGCGTAGGCGACTTGTCCCAGCGGAACTCGTAGCGGTCGTCCGCGATCGATTGGGTCGTCCGTTGTTGATTGTGTTGCGCGGCAAGCTTGCTCAGCACATTCAACGTCTGAGAGTCACCGCTTGCACCGTCGAGCAGCGTGGCGAGTTCTTCGATCCGGCCGTCCTCGAGCAGGCGAAGGGCGTCGCTACTCGCGGGAAGGGGCGGTTCTTGCTCGGCGCGCTGCAGATTGTCGCGAAACCAGTACTCGCGGTGCTCGAACGGGTAGGTCGGCAGGTCGATCTTGCGCGCGTGTGCCTGCCGCAAGGTAGCGAAATCGGGCAGGTGGCCAAGGACATACGCGTCGGCAACGGCCTCGAGGATCTGCCGTTGGTCGGCGGTGGTGGGGCGCAGAGACGTGATCACCCGCGGTGCGGTCGTCGTATCAGGCCATGCCCCAAGGGCGGTGGCGGTGAGTACCGGTCGCGGACCGATCTCGACCAGCAGCTTGCAATTCAGCTCGGCAAGCGTGCGCACGCTCTTGGCGAATTCCACCGGTTGGCGGGCATGACGGCGCCAGTAGGCGCCATCGAGTTTCACGCTCCAGCCGAGCGCGGCGCCGGTCCGGTTGTCGATCAGGATTCGTTGGGGCGTACGGAAACTGAATCGATCGGCGTACGACTCGAATTCATCGAGGATGGGGTCCAGAAGTGCCGAGTGGAACGCGTGGCTGGTCTCCAGCCAGTCACATCGAATACCCTCGGCGGACAGTGCAGCCACCGCCGTCTCGAGATCCTGTGCAGGCCCGGACAATACGGTGTTGGCGCCGTTATAGGCGGCGACCGACAGACTCGGGAAGTCGTCGGTCAGTTTCTCGGCACGCTCCGCAGCGGTGAACACCGCGACCATCCGGCCACCCGCGGGCAAACTGCCGAAGAGGCGACCACGTTCGGCCATCAGCAGCGCGCCGTCCTCGAGAGTCAACATCCCCGCGACGCAGGCTGCCGAATACTGACCGACGCTATGACCCAGCACCACGTCTGGCTCGAAACCCCACGACTGCCACAGGCGGGCCAAACCCATCTCCACCGCGAACAAGGCCGGCTGTGCGTAGGCGGTCTGCCGCAGCGTCTCTGCGCTGTCAGGGCCGTCTACGTCGAAAATCACGTCCAGCAACGGCTTTTCGAGCACATCAGCGATCGCCGCCGCGCAACGATTCAACGTTTCGGCGAACACGGGCTCGGTGTCGAACAGCTCCCGGGCCATGCCGGGGTACTGACTGCCCTGACCGGTGAACAGCCATGCCGTCTTCGGTGCGTCGTGGGATTCTCCGCGAACCAGACCTGGTGCCGGGCGATCGTCGGCGAGCGCGCCGAGTAGCTCGATGGCGGATTCCCGCGAATTGACCACCAACGCGGCACGGTGCTCCAGGTGCGCGCGACCGGCCCCCGCGGTGAAACACACGTCCGCCAGAGGGGCCTCCGGGTGCGCGCTCAACCAGTCGCGGTATTGGTCGGCCACTGCTGCCAGTGCGGTGGGGGTCTTAGCCGAGAGGGGAAGAATGCTGAACCGTCCGTCGCCGGCCTGCTCGACCGGAGTCGGTGCCACAGCGGGAGCTTCCTCGATGATGACGTGAGCGTTTGTCCCGGCGAACCCGAAGGAGCTCACCCCCGCGACACGGGGACGATCACGGCGCTCCCAGGGGATGGTCTGCTTCACCACCTCGACCGGAAGTCGGTCCCAGGGAATGTGCGGCGACGGGTTCTCGAAGTTGAGGTGCTTCGGCAGAGTCTCGTGCTCGAGCGACAGGATCACCTTGATGACGCCCGCGATCCCCGCGGCCGCTTCCAGGTGACCGATATTCGTCTTCGCCGAGCCGATCAACAGCGGCTGGCCTGCTTCGCGTCCGGCGCCGAGCACTGCACCTGCGGCCTGCACCTCGATCGGGTCGCCCAGCGATGTTCCGGTGCCGTGCGCTTCCAGGTAGCCGACGTCGCTGGGCTGCAGCCCCGCATGTTTCAGTGCATCGGCGATAACCCGTTGCTGGGCAACGCCATTCGGCACCGTCAAGCCACCCGATGCACCGTCCTGGTTGACCGCGCTGCCGCGGATCACGGCCCTGATCCGGTCACCGTCGCGGATCGCGTCCTCGAGGCGTTTGACGACGATGACGCCGCAACCCTCGCCGCGTACATAGCCGTCTGCGGCCGCGTCGAACGTCTTGCACCGGCCGTCGGGCGCGAGCATGTGTGCGCTGGAGAACGTGATCATGGTGGCCGGGGTCAGCAGTACGTTCGCACCGCCGGCCAGCGCGAGGTCGCATTCGCCGAAGCGCAACGCCTGGCACGCCTGATGGATTGCCACCAGCGACGAACTGCACGCCGTGTCGACGGCGATCGCGGGTCCCTGCAGCCCCAACCGAAAGCTGATCCGACCCGCTGCTGCGGCGTTCGATGTCCCGATGGCCAAATGGGCCTCGATGTCGGAGTACGCCATCTCGTCGGAGGCCATTGCGAAGTAGTCGTGAGTCGCCAACCCGACGAACACACCGGTGTTGGTGTTCGTGAGGGCCGTCGGCGCGATACCTGAGTGCTCCACGGCGCGCCACGCGGTCTCGAGCAAAAGCCGGTGCTGGGGGTCCATCAACCTGACCTCGCGCGTCGACATACCGAAGAACGGCGCGTCAAAGCCCGTCACATCGTCGACGAAGCCCGCGCGGCGGGTTACGAGCTTGCCGGCCGCACCGGGTTCCGGGTCGAAGAATTCGTCGACGTCCCAGCGGTCCTCGGGCACCTCCGATATCGCGTCCCGACCCTCGCGCAGCACGTCCCAAAACTCATCCGCATCCTTGGCACCCGGGAAACGCGCCGCATAACCGACAATTGCGAAACGTAGGGCCGGCTCGAACGAGTGTTCGGGAAATCCCATGCCGTTGTCCTCCTTACATCGGCGGGTCAGAATGACCCTGCCGGAGATTCGACGCGACCGTAGATTGAACCTCGACGGACACTATTGCACGTGCGGCGGTGGCATGCGCGACGTTGCTGGCCGGGTTCGGATTCGGGTGCGGGCTGGCGCCCGCGAACCGAAGGTATGTTGGTCCAGCCACGAGTGGTGGCGGATCCGGAGCCGGCTGATCGGGGAGGACGAAGTTTTGCGGATTGGAAAGATCACCGTTGGCGCGCTTGGTGAATGGTCACTGCAGCCCGGCTTGGTCACGTCCTGGCATCCGACTGCCGCGGCCGTCGAAACGGCGCGCCGGGCGCCGGTCAGTTCGGTGCCGATCAGTTACATGCAGACGCAACATCTTCGTAACTACTGCAATCGGACAACCGCAGGCTTGAACTTCTCGCGGCAAATCATCGCCAGCTGCGAGATGGCCGGCCAGTGTGACGTTTCTGCCATGGACCAGGCCGTCAACGCGTATCTGCGTCGGCACGACACGTTTCGCAGCTGGTTCGAACAGACCAGCGACGGAGAGTTCGTCCGGCATGCCATCGAAGATCCGGCTGACATCGAATTCGTGCCGATCGAACAGGGCTACCTGACGCTCGACGAGATTCATGCTCACGTGGTGGACATCCCGAGTCCGTTGGAATGGGGCTGCTTCACGTTCGGGATCGTCCAGCAGGAGAGCCACTTCACCTTCTTTGCCGCCATGGATCACGTGCACGGCGACGCGACGCTGATCGGCACCACGATGATGGAGGCCAACGGAATGTATTCGGCGCTGAGCGAGGGCGGTCAGGCCCTCCCTCTTCCCGACGCCGGTAGCTTCAGCGATTTCTGTGTCCGCGAACGCGAGTACACGTCAGCGTTGACGGTGGATTCGCCAGGCGTACGCGCATGGATCGACTTCGCCGAAAACAACCGCGACGGGTTTCCGGAGTTCCCTCTTCCGCTGGGCAACCCGAATGAGTCGACGAGCAGCGACATGACCTCGTTGGTCCTGATGAGCCCGGAACAGACGGAGCGATTCGAATCGGCCTGCACGGCGGCCGGCGCACGCTTCGTCGGCGGTCTGTTCGCCTGCCTCGGCCTGGTGGAGCACGAATTCACCGGTGCTCTCACCTATTACGGCCTGACACCGCGGGATTCCCGCACCGGCGGCGATAATTTCATGACGCAGGGCTGGTTCACCGGTTTGATCCCGATCACCGTCCCGATCGCCGCGACCTCGTTCGCCGATGCCGCGTGGGCGGCGCAGGCCTCCTTCGATTCAGGCCTGGACATGTCGCGAGTGCCGTATTACCGAGTGTTGGAGTTGGCGCCGTGGCTACAGTGGCCGCGACCGAACTTCCCGGTGTCGAACTTCTTTCACGGTGGCGCGGCGCCGCTGAATGCCATTCTCGCGGCCGCCGACATGGGTCTCGCCGACAACGTCGGTATCTATCCTGACGGCCGGTTCTCATACCAATTGACGATCTACATCTTCCGGTACGGGGAGGGGACCGTGATGGCGATCATGCATCCCGACAACCCCGTCGCCAGGAAGTCTGTCACCCGCTACATGGAGGCGATGAAGTCGGTGGCCATCCGGGTGGCTGACAGCGGGCAGTGGGGACGGGTCGCATAGCTTGCGAGTTCGGGGCGAAGTGAGGGCGATATGCGACGGCTAGCGGATCTTGTGGTGCGGTGGCCCTGGGTGGTGGTCGGGGTCTGGATCGCGATTGCGATTGCGCTTCCGCTGACGTCCCCGAGTCTGAACGAGATGGCCCAGAGGCATCCGCTCGCCATCCTGCCCAACGACGCACCGTCGAGTGTCGCCGCCCGACAGATGGCAGACGCGTTTCATGAGTCGGGTTCGGAGAACCTCTTAATCGTTGCGTTCATCAACGAATCCGGGCTCAAGCCCGCCGACGAGGCCACCTACCGCAAGGTGGTCGACGCGCTACGCGACGACGTCACAGATGTCGTGATGGTTCAGGACTTCTTCACCACCCCGCAACTGCGCCCGTTCCTGACGAGCAAGGACAAGACGACGTGGGTGTTACCGGTCGGGCTCGCGGGCGAGTTGGGCACGCCGCACGCATATGCGGCCTACAACCGGGTTGCCGACGTCGTCAAACAAAACGCGGCTGGCAGCCCCATGGCTGTGCACGTGACCGGACCCGCGGCCACGGTTGCCGACCTGACTGTCGCGGGCGAGCACGATCGCCTCCCGATCGAGATCGCGATCGGCGTCCTGGTGCTTCTCGTACTGCTGGTGGTGTACCGCAACCCGGTCACGATGCTCCTGCCGCTGGCGGCGATCGGCGCGGCTCTGGTGACCGCACAGGCCGTAGTGGCCCGGGTGTCCGATCTGTTCGGCATAGGTGTCTCGAACCAGTCCGTCATATTTCTCTCCGCGATGATCGCCGGCGCGGGAACCGACTACGCGGTCTTTCTCATCAGCCGCTATCACGACTATCTACGCCAGGGCGCAGATCTCGATGGCGCGGTGAAGCGGGCGTTGATCTCGATCGGCAAGGTGATCACCGCATCTGCGGCCACCGTCGGAATCACCTTTCTCGGGATCAGCTTTGCCCGGATGGGGGTGTTCTCGACGGTCGGTGTGGCGTGCGCGATCGGGGTGGGCGTGGCATACCTCGCCGCAATCACATTGCTTCCTGCCATCCTGGTCCTCGCCGGGCCGCGCGGCTGGGTCAAGCCGCGGCGCGAACTCACCAGCCGGTTCTGGCGACGGTCGGGGGCCCGCATCGTGCGGCGGCCGAAGGCCCATCTGGTCGGCAGCCTGGTCGTCCTTCTGATCCTCGCGAGCTGCGCAACCTTGGTGCATTACAACTACGACGACCGCAAAGCCCTCGGGTCATCGGCGTCGAGTTCGATCGGGTACGCCGCACTGGAGCGCCACTTCCCCATCAGCCAGGCCGTACCCGAATACGTCCTGGTCGAGTCCCCCCGCGACCTGCGCACGCCGCAGGCCCTCGCGGACCTGGAGCAGATGGCACAACGGGTCAGCCAACTGCCGAACATCGGTCTCGTCAGCGGCCTCACCCGACCCACCGGAGAAGTGCCGCAGGAGTTCAGGGCCACCTATCAGGCGGGCATCGTCGGCGATCGGATGGCGCAGGGCTCGGCCGTGATCAGCGACAATTCCAAGGACCTCAACCGGTTGCAGGACGGCGCAGGCACGCTGGCCGCCAGCCTCAGCGACGTGCGCGCTCAAATCAACCGGATCGCCCCCAGCATGCAGCGGCTGATCGACGCGTTCAACTCGATGCGAGGCCAATTCGGCGGAAACAAGCTGGTCCAGCAGGTCGACACGGCCGCACAGCTCGTGCAGAGCGTCAACGCGCTCGGCAATTCGATGGGCATGAACTTCTCGAGCGTCAAGGACATGTTCGGGTGGATCGGTCCGGTGTTGATGGCGTTGAACGGCAACGCCGTCTGCGACGCCAACCCCTCATGCAGCGATACCCGCATGCAGTTTCAGAAGTTGATGGCCGCGCGTGACGACGGGCGCCTCGACCAGATCAACACCCTGGCCGGGCAACTGCAGGGGTTCGGCGACAAGCAGACCCTCAACGCCACGGTGAAACAACTCAACGATGCGCTCTCGCAGTTCAGTTCGGCGATACGCAGCATGGGTCTCGACAAACCCGGTGGGCTGCAGGCGGGCCTGACCCAGGCCAGGCAGAACGCGAACAAGTTGGCAGACGGGAGCCGGCAGGTGGCGGGCGGAGTGGACCAACTCGTCGGCCAGGTCAAGCTGATGGGCGACGGACTCGACGAGGCGGCCGCGTTCTTGTTGGCGATGCGAAACGACGCGGCGGATCCGTCGATGGCGGGCTTCAATCTTCCCGCCCAGGTTCTTCAACTCGACGACTTCAAGAAGGCCGCGAAGATTTATATCTCGGCCGACGGCCACACGGCCCGGTATCTGGTGCAAACCACGCTGAACCCGTTCAGTGCCGAAGCGATGGATCAGGTGAATGCGATCACCGACGCCGCTCGAAGCGCACAACCGAACACCCAATTGGCCGACGCCAAGATCACGATGGGCGGATTCCCCGCCTCGCTGCGGGATACCCGCGACTATTACGAGCACGACATCCGGTTCATCATCGTCGTGACGTTGATCGTCGTGCTGCTCATCCTGATGGTGCTGCTGCGCGCGATCGTCGCGCCGCTGTATCTGGTTGGCTCCGTGGTCATCTCGTACTTTGCCGCACTCGGTATCAGCGTCTTGACCTTTCAGTACCTGCTCGGCCAACAATTGCACTGGAGCGTGCCCCCACTGGCCTTCGTGGTGCTGGTCGCGGTGGGCGCCGACTACAACCTGCTGTTCGTCTCGCGAATGCGCGACGAGTCTCCGCACGGCATGCGCTACGGCGTGATGCGCACCCTGACGTCGACCGGCGGGGTGATCACTGCGGCTGGGTTGATCTTTGCCGCCTCGATGTCCGGTCTGCTGTTTTCCAGCATCACCACCGTGGTCCAGGGCGGGTTTTTGATCGGTGTCGGCGTCCTGTTGGACACCTTCCTGGTACGGACCGTCACAGTGCCCGCCATGGCGACATTGGTGGGGCGGGCAAACTGGTGGCCCTCACGACTGAGCAGGCAGCAACCGGTACGACGCGCCTAGCAACGGCGGGGTCGGCGCGCAGAAGCGATGTGTGTGAAACTTCAAGGGAAAGTCGATGGGTCATGTAAAGGAATGAAAAACCTCTTCGCCCTGACTTACGATGTCGTTAATTACAAGTCGTACAGCGACTTTCGAGGTCCCAGCCGAGAATGGCGCCGAGCCGACGGATTGAGCGAGTTAGTACGGATGTGACGTGACACCTACGCCCCAAGCAACGATTCTCTCGATGCTGCACGGCCGTGCCGCCCTGCGGCCCGGCGACGCAGCGTTCACCTTCACCGACTACGCCAGTGTCCCGGCGGGTGTTTCCGAGACTCTCACGTGGTCGCAATTATCCCGCCGAACCTTGAACGTGGCGGTTGAGCTAAGCCTTCACGCGGCGGCAGGAGACCGGGTGGTGATCCTGGCTCCGCAAAGTCTGGATTACGTCGTGGCATTCCTGGGAGCCATGCAGGCGGGCCTCGTCGCGGTGCCGCTGCCGCTGCCCCATCGCGGCTCGGGTCAGGATCGGCTGAGTGCGGTGCTGGGTGACGCCGCGCCTACGGTTGTCCTCACCACGTCTGCGGTTGCCGACGACGTCGCCGGCTATATCGATCGAGCACCCGTTGATGTTGTTCCGAAGGTCGTCGAAATCGATTCGATCAATCTGGACGCCGAGGGCGGGGCCGCCTTTTCGACGGCCGATTTCCCCAACACCGCGTATCTGCAGTACAGCTCGGGTTCGACCCGGCTGCCGACCGGCGTGATGATCTCGCACCACAACCTGCAGACGAATTTCGAGCAGCTGATGCGCTCTTATTTCGGGGGTGCACACGCCAAAACCGCCACCGATGCCACGTTCGTGTCGTGGTTGCCCTTCTACCACGACATGGGCTTGATGATGGGCATCTGCGGGCCGATCCTGAGCGGACATCCCGCCGTCTTGACGAGTCCGACTGCGTTCGTGGAAAGGCCGGCCAGATGGCTGCGAGCACTGGCGCAGAATTCTCGTGCGTTTTCGGCCGCGCCCAACTTCGCCTTCGACCTGGCAGCTCGACAAACGGCCGACAGTGATCTCGCCGGGCTCGACCTCGGCGGGGTGCACGCCATCATCAACGGCGCCGAACGGGTCGAACCGTCCACCCTGGAACGTTTCTCAGATCGGTTTGCGCACTTCAATTTTCGCGACCACATGCTGCGTCCTTCGTACGGACTGGCGGAGGCGACCGTCTTCGTGGCGAGTGGCACCTGGAGTGATTCGTCGGGGGCGGCCCATTTCGATGCGGACGAATTGTCCGCGGGCAGCGCTGTGCGATGTCCGCGCGGGACAGGCTCAGCCCTGGTGCGATACGAACTGCCGCCGTCACCGGCGGTGCGGATCGTCGACGTCGACACAAGCCTGGAATGCCCGCAGAACGTCGTCGGGGAGATCTGGGTGCATGGCGACAATGTCGCCGACGGCTACTGGAGCAGATCGCCGGAGGAGCAGCAGTGCTTCGGCGCAACGCTGGGTGCCCCTTCGCCTGGCACGGGTGACGGGCCCTGGCTACGAACGGGCGATTTGGGCTTCATGTCAGATGGCGGGTTGTTCATCGTCGGCCGCATCAAGGACATGTTGATCATTCGCGGCCGCAATCATTTCCCCGAGGACATCGAGGCGACGGTCCAAGAAATCACCCGCGGTCGGGTCGCGGCGATTTCGGTTCCGGTGAACAGCACGGAGAAGTTGGTGACCGTCGTCGAAGTCAAGAAGCGTGGAGATTCCGCGGCAGAGACAGAGGCGACGCGCTGGCTCAGTGAGGTCAAAAGCGATGTCACCTCCGCGATATCCAACGCGCACGGCCTGAATGTCGGTGATCTGGTTCTGGTGCCTCCCGGCTCGATCCCCACCACGACGAGCGGCAAGGTCCGGCGCGCCGCCTGCGCCGAGCAGTACCGGCGGGACCAGTTCGTTCGGTTGGACGCCTAAAGCGGGCCGGTAGGCGGAGTAAGGTCTGGAGAGTGGGAATGCGGAGACTGGTTGCATCGGTCAGTGCGCTGGTAACCGTAGGCGCCACAGGCTTTTTCGGTGTCGGGACTGCCGCAGCCGATGATTCACTGGCCGGGTGGACGCCTGACCACGGGGCGCCGGACAACGGGCCACCGCCGTTGGGGACCCCCGGCCGCGGGTACGCGCTGGGCGGTGCGCACGTGCTCGGCATTCCCTACGACGAGTACATCAAGCGCACGGGTGCCGACTGGTTCCCGGGATTGGATCGACAGATCGTCGGCTATCCCGCGGGTCAGGTTCAGGGCCACACTCTCGAGAGGTTGTTTCCGGGGATAGGCCAGCTTGATGTCGGCTTCCCGGGTCTTGGCATCGACGGTCCCAGCATCGGCGAGTCGGTCGACGAGGGTGAGGGCAACCTCGAAACGGCGATCCGCAACGGCGGTCCCGGCACCACGATCGGCTTGTCCGAGGGTGCGATGGTGCTCGACGCCGTGCAGGCGAAGCTCGCGAACGATCCGACCGCGCCGCCGCCGAACACCTTGAGCTTCGCGACGTATGGCGATCCGCTTGCCAAGCACGCCTTCGGCGAGAGTTTCCTGACGCAGATGTTTCCCGTCGGCAGCGTCGTACCTTCCCTCGACTTCCGCATGCCGGCACCGGTGGAAAGCCAGTACGACACATACCAATTCGTCTCTGCGTACGACAGCATCGCCGACTGGCCCGACAGGTCGGACAACTGGATGTCGGTATTGAACGCGGTCGTGGGCCTCGCGACCGGTCACACCGCGGTGGCGTTCACCAACCCGAGCAACGTGCCGCCGGAGAACATCAGGACGACCGTCAACTCCAGGGGCGCCAAGACGACGACGTACCTGATCCCCGAACAGCACCTTCCGCTGGTGTTGCCGTTCAAGTACCTCGGGGTGGATGAAGGCACGCTGAATCAGCTCGACGGGGTACTGAAACCGATGGTGGATGCGGGCTATTCGCGAAACGACAATCCGCTGACCGCTCCGATCACGGTGGATCCGGTGCGCGGCTACGACCCGGCGGCGGCGACCGCACCGGCGACACAGGCGGCCTTCGGCGGGGGTGCCGATCCTGTCTCACAACTCCTCGCCGGCATGCAGTACGTGCTGAATCATCCGGGCGGCTAGAGCCCGGCCAACCCTGCGACGAGCAGCACGCATCCGACCGCGGTCAGCAGCATCGCGACCGCGCGCCGCCGCCGCGATCGCAGCCAGTCCTGCACTGCCGACAGCATTGCGCGGGTGCGGTCAGGGGCCAGCAAGAAGCACACGAGAGGGATCTCGACGAACCCGAACGCCACCACGTTGAACAGCAGTAGGGCGCCGAACTGAACCGAGGCCGCCGCACCCGAGGCGACGATGAGCGCCAGCACGGCGAGGTAGTCGACGGACGGCAGCGCGATGCCGAGGCCCGCGACGCCCGCCGTCCACAGCGACCGGCCGTTGCGTAGTTGCTGGATGCGTGTCGCGAGCGGTTCAAATCGCTCTGATGCAAAACCCACGCGGGTGGCAACCACGGCGGCGTTGAGCAACAGCACCACGCCGACGACGATCTGGACCCGTGGCAGCGTGAAATGGGCTGACCCCAAGGCTGGCCGAAAAACGAACAGCACGATCACGCCCACCGCGAGGCCCATCGCGAATCCGCCGGTCAGGAAGGCCAGTAGTTGTAGACCCGGTCGCGGCCGGTTGATCATCAGGACGGTCATGCCGATCCGGAACGGCTCCAGGCTGACCGCAATGGCCATCGCCAGGAGCGTTATCCACATATCGGGCCACAGGCTACCGTGAGCGCGACGATGGTCACCGCTACCGGCCGCGTGTGAAGATGGAGTCGATGAGCGATACCGATCTCACCCCGACCACGCTGCGGGAAGCGTTCGGGCATTTCCCCTCCGGCGTCATCGCGATAGCCGCGGAGGTAGACGGCACCAGGATCGGGCTGGCGGCAAGCACGTTTGTCCCGGTGTCACTCGACCCGCCGCTGGTGTCGTTTTGCGTACAGAACACCTCCGAGACGTGGCCGAAGCTGAAGGGCCTGCCCGCACTGGGCATCAGCGTGCTCGGCGAGGCCCACGATGCCGCCGCCCGCACGCTGGCAGCCAAGACAGGCGACCGGTTCGCGGGCCTGGAGACCGTGTCGCGGGAGTCGGGTGCGGTATTCATCTCCGGTACGAGTGTGTGGCTGGAAAGCGCGATCGAGCAGCTGGTCCCTGCCGGCGATCACACCATAGTGATTCTGCGGGTCAGCGATATCACCGTGCATGCCGACGTGCCGCCGATTGTGTTTCACCGCAGCACATTTCGTCGGCTCGGCGCCTAGCGGTGCCGGTTCAGGGACGGTCGGCAAGCTCCTCGCGATAGCCCTGGACGCGCTGTTCGAGTTCTTCAGCGTCGGCCGGCCTGCCTTCTTTGCGGGCCAGCTCCGCGCGTGTGCTCAGCTCACGAATCGCGGTACGAATGTCATTGATGCTTCTGGGCTCTCGCAGGGGCATTGCGCTGCCTTTCGTCGTTGATTGGCCGCTTTTCTGCGAGAGTACCCGCGCTCAGCTCCGTCGGAACAGCTTGTCGCCGAGCCACACGATCGGGTCGTACTTGCGATCGGCCGCCCGCTCCTTGAGCGGGATCAGCGCGTTGTCCGTGATCTTGATGTGCTCGGGGCAGACCTCGGTGCAGCACTTGGTGATGTTGCAGAAGCCAAGGCCGTTTTCCTCCTGCGCCTGCACCGCACGACGGTCGTGCGTGTCGAGCGGATGCATGTCGAGTTCGGTCTGGCGCATCAGATACCGCGGACCGGCGAACGCCTGCTTGTTCTCTTCGTGGTCACGCACGACGTGGCAGGTGTTCTGGCACAGGAAGCACTCGATGCACTTGCGGAACTCCTGTGACCGGTTCACGTCCTCCTGCATCATCCGGTACTCGCCCGGCTGCAGATCCTTCGGCGGCGCGAATGACGGTATCTCCCTGGCCTTTTCGTAGTTGAACGACACATCGGTGACCAGGTCGCGAATGACGGGGAACGTCCGCAACGGCGTGATCGTGATGGTGTCGGCCGGGTCGAACGTGGACATCCGGGTCATGCACATCAACTTCGGCCTGCCGTTGATCTCGGCCGAGCAGGAACCGCACTTGCCTGCCTTGCAGTTCCACCGGACCGCCAGGTCGCCTGCCTGCGTCTGCTGCAGGCGATGGATGATGTCGAGCACCACCTCGCCCTCGTTGACGTCCACGGAGAAGTCCTGCAGCGCGCCGCCGTCGTCGTCACCACGCCACACCCGCAGCTTCGCTTGATAGGCCATCAGCTTCTCCTTGCCGGGTGGTTGACGAGTTCGTCTGGGGTGAAGTACTTCTCGAGTTCCTCGATGTCGACGAGCTCGAGGAGGTCATCGCGCATCGGCACCTGGTCCTCATGGGTGATGCTGATGTCGGGCACCACGGTGTCACCCTCGGCGCGGCACACCAGAAGCGTCTTGCGCCACGACGCGTCCATCGACGGGTAGTCGTCGCGGGTGTGGCCACCGCGGCTCTCCGTGCGCTCCAGCGCGGCCTTCGCGATGCACTCGCTGACCAGCAGCATGTTGCGCAGGTCGATGGCCAGATGCCAACCCGGGTTGAACTGCCGATGGCCTTCAACCTGGACCTTCTTGTAGCGCTCGCGCAACTCCTGCAGCCTGTCCAGCGCCTCGGTCACCTCATCGGCCTTGCGGATGATGCCGACCAGGTTGTTCATCGTGTCTTGAAGGTCGAGTTGCAGCGTGTAGGGGTTCTCGGCGCGATCGCCGTTGGTCGGGCCGTCGAACGGCGCCAACGCCAGCTTGGAAGCGTCCGCGAGGGCCTCGTCGGAGACCTTGGGCCGCTCCGGCAGCGCCCGCACGTAATCGGAAGCGCCGAGGCCGGCGCGGCGGCCGAAGACCAGCAGGTCCGACAGCGAATTGCCGCCCAGCCGGTTGCTGCCGTGCATGCCGCCGGAGCACTCGCCGGCGGCGAACAGTCCGGGCGTCTTGGCGGCGCCGGTGTCGGGGTCGACCTCGATGCCGCCCATCACGTAGTGGCAGGTCGGCCCTACTTCCATCGGCTCCTTGGTGATGTCGACCTCGGCCAGCTCCATGAACTGGTGGTACATCGACGGCAGCCTGCGCTTGATCTCCTCGGCGGGCAGCCGCGACGCGATGTCGAGGAACACGCCACCGTGCGGCGAATTACGCCCGGCCTTCACCTCGGAGTTGATGGCGCGGGCCACCTCGTCGCGGGGCAGCAGGTCGGGGGTGCGGCGCGCGGAGTCGTTGTCCTTGAGCCACTGGTCGGCCTCTTCGATGCTCTCCGCGTACTGACCTTTGAACACCGGCGGGATGTAATCGAACATGAACCGGGTGCCTTCGGAGTTCTTCAGCACTCCGCCGTCGCCGCGTACACCCTCGGTGACGAGGATGCCCTTCACGCTGGGCGGCCACACCATGCCCGTCGGGTGGAACTGGACGAACTCCATGTTGATCAGCGTCGCGCCTGCGCGCAGCGCAAGCGCATGCCCGTCGCCGGTGTACTCCCATGAGTTCGAGGTCACCTTGTAGGACTTGCCGATTCCGCCGGTGGCCATCACCACGGCAGGCGTCTCGAACAGGATGAAGCGTCCGCTCTCGCGCCAGTAGCCGAAGGCTCCCGCGATCCGATCCCCATCCTTGATCAGGTCGGTGATGGTGCACTCGTGGAAAACCTTGATGCGGGCCTCGTAGTCGCCGAACTCGGCCTTGTCCTCCTGCTGCAGCGAGACGATCTTCTGCTGGAGGGTGCGGATGATCTCCAGCCCGGTGCGGTCGCCGACGTGGGCCAGGCGCGGGTAGGTGTGTCCACCGAAGTTGCGCTGGCTGATGCGGCCGTCCTTGGTGCGGTCGAACAGCGCCCCGTAGGTTTCCAGCTCCCAGACGCGGTCGGGGGCCTCCTTGGCGTGCAGTTCGGCCATCCGCCAGTTGTTCAGGAACTTCCCGCCGCGCATGGTGTCTTTGAAGTGGACCTGCCAGTTGTCCTTCGGGTTGGCATTGCCCATCGCCGCCGCGCAGCCGCCCTCGGCCATCACGGTGTGTGCCTTGCCGAACAACGACTTACAGACCACGGCGACCTTCAAACCGCGTTCGCGTGCCTCGATGACAGCACGTAAACCCGCGCCGCCGGCACCGATCACGACCACGTCGTATTCGTGCCGTTCGATGTCAGCCATAAATAAACCTCACTACTGTTGCTCTCGGAAAAGTCTGTCAGCCAATGAATCTGAGATCGGAAATGGTGCCGCTGGCCACCACAGCGATGTAGAGATCGGTGAGTATCAGCGTCCCAAGGGTGATCCATGCGTATGTCTTGTGCCTGGTGTTCAACGCGCTCACCTGGGTCCAGAACCAGTAGCGCACAGGGTGTTTGGAGAAATTCTTGAGGCGCCCGCCGACGACGTGGCGGCAGGAGTGGCACGACAGCGTGTACGTCCACAACAGGACGACGTTGATGACGAGGATGACGTTGCCCAGGCCGAAGCCAAAGCCCGATGGTGACTGGAAGGCGATGATCGCGTCGTAGGTGTTGATCACCGAGATGAGCGCCGCGATGTAGAAGAAATAGCGATGCGAGTTCTGCAGGATCAACGGAAACCGTGTCTCACCAGTGTATTTCGCGTGGGGCTCGGCCACTGCGCATGCGGTGGGTGCCTGCCACACCGACCGGTAGTAGGCGCCGCGGTAGTAGTAGCAGGTCAGCCGGAACAGCAGTAGGAACGGCAGTGTCATCGCCGCGTAGGGCAACCACCACACGTCGGGCAGGATCTGCGGCCAGAAGTGACTGGCCTCAGGGACGCAACCCTTGCTGATGCACGGCGAGTAGAACGGCGTCAGGTAGTGGTACTGGGGGACGTAGTAGTTGTTCTGCAGGAACGCCCGCACCGTCGCGTAGATCAAAAAGACCGCGAAGCCAAGGTCGACGATCAGCGGTGACTGCCACCACCGGTCGGTGCGCAGGGTGCGCTCTGGAATCTGGGCACGGCTCGGTGAAAAGACGCCGGTCGCTTTGCGGTCGGCGGTGGGTGCGCTCACGTTTCCCTTTCGGTGTGGTTATGTCCCGCTGAGGTGGCCGCGGCGCTAGCCGGCGACTCCTCTGTCGTCCTCATCGCCCCAGAAGGCGGTGTCGTAGGGGGTGTCGGGGATGGTGATCTTCTCGGCGCCGTGGTGATGGCGCGTCACGCCCCGGGTGAGCTCCAGCTCCTCGGCGTCGATGTCGAGTCGGTCGATGTCGTTGAGAATGCGTTCGGCGTCATTGACAATGCGGCGGGTTGCGGGGCTGTCCCCGTACTTCGACGCCAACGATGTCACGCACCGCCGCAGGCTTCCGATTAGCTCGTGCAGCTCGGTAAGTTCGGTAGTGCTCGACATTTGACCTCCTTGGGCTGAAGGGTGTCTCGGATCACAGTACGACACCCGATGTTAGTTACATCAGGGGGTTTGGAGTGAGACAGGTCACGTCAGCGAACCGGAGGTAGGTCTATGTCCAGCGAGGTCCTCAAGCAGCGCGCAGATACATTGCTGGCCCTGCACCAGCCGGGCAATCCGGTGGTTCTGCCGACGGTGTGGGACGCGTGGTCGGCCCGGCTGGCGGTCGACGCCGGCTTCGTCGCGCTGACGGTGGGCAGCCACCCGATGGCCGATTCGGTTGGCAAGGCCGACGCGGAGGGCATGTCGTTCGACGACGTGGTGACCCGCGTCAAGCAGATCACCTCCGCCGTCGACGTGCCGGTGTCCGTCGACCTGGAATCGGGCTACGCCGAACCGGCCACCCGGCTGATCACCGGTCTGCTGGAGGCAGGCGCGGTCGGCCTCAACATCGAGGACACCGTGCACAGCGAAGGCGGACGGCTGCGGTCGTCAAGCGAGCACGCCGAGCTTGTCGGCGCACTGCGCAAGGCGGCCGATACCGCCGGCGTGCACGTGGTGGTCAACGCCCGCACGGATCTGTTCCTGCGCCAGGACGGTGACGAGTCCGATCGGGTGGATCGCGCAATCGCGCGCATGAAAGAGGCGGCGGCCGCCGGAGCGGATTCACTGTATCCGGTTGGTCGACACGACCCGGATACGTTGCGGCGCTTGGCAACTGAGCTTCCTCTGCCGATCAACGCGATCGCAGTGCCCGAACAGGACGATCCCGCGTCCTTCGGGCCGCTTGGCGTCGGCCGGATCAGCTTCGGCCCGTTTTGGCAGCGGGCGCTTTCGGCGTACTCGAAGGAGATGCTGGCCCGCTGGGCTTAGCATTCCGGCGTGAGCCCTGACGACGACGGCAGCTGGCACGACCAGCAACCCGTGATAGTGGCCGCCGGGGTGGCTGCCGTCGTGCTGCTGGCGATCCTGGTGTGGGCGGTGATCCACACTGCCGACAACTCGTCGCGGCCGCCTGAGCCAACCGATCTGCCGCCGTCGTCTGACACCTCGTCGACGTACACGACCAGCTCGTCGTCGAGCAGCAGCTACACCCTGCCGAGTGTGCAAACCAGCCAGGACAATCCGATCGTGACCGGGCCGCCGGCGTCGACGCCATCCGATGACGGCCCCGGCGACGAGACCACGACGTCGAGCACGATCACAAATCCGTACCTGACGACCACACCGACCAACGCAGGCCACATCTAGGCAGCCGGCCGCCGACCGCTCACATGCGTCTGGCGGCGACGGTGAGCAGTCCGTGATGGCGGGTTCACATCAGGCGACATTTCGGCAATATCCGCTGCTTAACCTCGGCTGCATGCGGTCTTCATCAAACGTTGTGGTCGTCGGCCACGGCATGGTCGGTCACCGGTTCGTCGAGGCGCTGCGGTCGCGCGATACCGAGGGAACCTGGCAGGTAACCGTGCTCGCCGAAGAGTCCGACGCCGCATACGACCGCGTCGGACTCACCAGCTACACCGAGCACTGGGACCGCGCACAACTGGCGCTGCCCGGCAACGACTACGCCGGGGATGACAGGGTCGAGCTGCGACTCAGCAGCCGCGTCGCGGAGATCGACCGTAACGCGAGGACGGTGATCACGGCCGACGGAACCCGTGTCACCTACGACGCGCTGGTGCTGGCCACCGGTTCGTATGCTTTCGTGCCGCCGGTGCCCGGCCACGACCTGCCGGGCTGCCACGTGTACCGCACCCTCGACGACCTCGACGCGATCCGCGCCGACGCGCAGCGTGCGCTCAAATCGGGACACGCAGCGGCCGGCGTCGTGATCGGCGGTGGGCTGCTGGGTCTGGAAGCCGCGAATGCGCTGCGTGCCTTCGGCCTGACCCCGCACGTCGTCGAGATGGCGCCGCGGTTGATGGCACAACAACTCGATGAAGCCGGCGGTGCGCTGCTCGGCCGGATGATCGGCGAACTCGGCATCACCGTGCACACCGGCGTCGGCACGACGTCGATCGAGCCAACGCAGCGCAACCGGCCCGTCCGGCGGTCCGCCGACGATGACTCGCTGCGGGTCACGCTTTCGGATGGCACCGTGATCGACGCAGGCCTCGTCGTTTTCGCGGCAGGCGTCCGGCCCCGCGACGAGCTGGCAAGAGACGCCGGTCTCGAGCTCGCCGCCCGCGGCGGCGTTCTCACCGACTTATCCTGTGCGACAAGGGATCCGAACGTTTATGCGATCGGCGAGGTGGCAGCCATCGAAGGGCGCTGCTACGGCCTTGTCGGCCCCGGCTACACCAGCGCGGAGGTCGTCGCCGATCGATTGCTCGGCGGCGCCGCAGAATTCCCCGAAGCCGATATGTCGACCAAGCTCAAACTGCTCGGTGTCGACGTGGCCAGCTTCGGCGACGCGATGGGCACCACGCCGAACTGCCTCGAGGTCGTCGTCAACGACGCCGTCAACCAGACCTACGCCAAGCTCGTGCTTTCGGACGATGCCAAGACGCTGCTCGGCGGAATCCTCGTCGGTGACGCGTCCTCGTACGGCGTGCTGCGGCCGATGGTCGGCGAAGAACTGCCCGGCGACCCGATGGCGTTGATCGCGCCGGCCGGATCAGAAGGGGGCGCAGCGGGTCTCGGTGTCGGGTCGCTGCCGGCGGCCGCGCAGATCTGCTCGTGTAACGCCGTCACCAAGGGCGAGCTGTGTGACGCGATCGCCGGCGGCTGCAGCGACGTGCCGTCCCTGAAGAGCTGCACGAAGGCGGGAACCTCGTGTGGTTCGTGCGTGCCGCTGCTGAAGCAACTCCTCGAAGCCGAGGGCGTCGAGCAGTCAAAGGCATTGTGCGAACACTTTTCCCAGTCACGCGCGGAGCTGTTCTCGATCGTCGCCGCTGGGCCTTCCGAGTCGGTCCGGACGTTCACCGGACTGATCGAACGGTTCGGCACCGGAAAGGGTTGCGACATATGCAAACCCGTGGTGGCGTCGATCCTCGCGTCGACCAGTTCGGAGCACATCCTCGACGGTGAGCAGGCCTCGCTGCAGGACTCCAACGACCACTTCCTTGCCAACATCCAGAAGAACGGCAGCTACTCCGTGGTGCCGCGCTCGCCAGGCGGTGAGATCACCCCTGAGCAGTTGATCCTGATCGGCGAGATCGCCCGCGACTTCGGGCTTTACACCAAGATCACCGGCGGGCAGCGCATCGACATGTTCGGCGCTCGGGTGGATCAACTGCCGGAGATCTGGCGCCGTCTTGTCGACGGCGGCATGGAGTCCGGCCACGCGTATGGCAAGGCGCTGCGGACCGTGAAGAGCTGCGTCGGCAGCACGTGGTGCCGGTACGGCCAGCAGGACTCCGTCGACATGGCGGTCAACATCGAAAACCGCTACCGCGGCCTGCGGGCCCCGCACAAGATCAAGATGGCGGTTTCGGGGTGTGCGCGTGAATGCGCGGAAGCGCAGAGCAAGGACGTCGGCGTCATCGCCACCGAAAAGGGTTGGAACCTCTACGTGTGCGGCAACGGCGGCATGTCGCCGCGGCATGCGCAACTGCTGGCAAGCGACCTGGACGACGAAACGCTGGTGCGATACATCGACCGGTTCCTGATGTTCTACATCCGCACCGCGGACCGGTTGCAGCGGACGGCGCCGTGGCTCGAGGCGATGGACGGCGGCATGGATCACCTGCGCGAGGTCGTCTGCAACGACTCGCTCGGGCTGGCAGCGGAATTCGAGGAGGCGATGGAACGCCACGTCGCGGGCTACGCCTGCGAGTGGAAGGGTGTCCTCGAGGACCCCGAGAAGCTGTCGCGGTTCGTCTCGTTCGTCAACGCCCCGGAAGTCGCCGATCCGACCATCGAATTCACCGAGCGATCAGGCCGCATCGTTCCCATCGGCATGCCAACGGTACGGGGGTAACACAGCAGATGACTCTTCTCAACGACGTGCAAGTGTGGACCACTGCCTGCCGTTACGACTTCCTGATCCCGAACCGTGGGGTTGGTGTGCTGCTGCCTGGCGGTGTGCAAGCGGCGCTGTTCCGCCTCGACGACGGTTCGCTGTACGCCATCGGCAACATCGACCCGTTTTCGGGCGCGGCGGTGATGTCGCGCGGCATCGTTGGCGACCGCGGTGGGCGCGCCACGGTGCAGACGCCGATCAAGAAGCAGGCCTTCGCGCTTGACGACGGCAGCTGCCTGGACGACCCCGAGGTCACGCTGCCGGTGTACGCCACCCGCATCGTGGACGGCCAGGTCGAGGTCGGCGTCTAGGTTCTCAGCGCTCGGCACAAGAGATTGAGGACTTTCGGCCCGAGATTTCTCCCGCAGCAGTTCCATACCGTCGACTGCATGACCTATGTGATCGGTAGTGCATGCGTCGATGTCATGGACAAGTCCTGTGTGCAGGACTGCCCGGTCGACTGCATTTACGAAGGCGACCGCATGCTCTACATCAACCCCGACGAGTGCGTGGATTGCGGTGCATGCGCGTTCATCTGCCGCCTGGACGCGATCTACTACGAGACCGACCTGCCCGGGGATCAGCGGCAGTTCCTCGCCGACAACGCCGCGTTCTTCACCGAGGTACTGCCGGGACACGAGGCGCCGCTGGGCTCACCGTGCGGCGCTGCCGCGCTGGGCCGGGTTGGAGTGGACACGCCCTATGTCGCAGGCCTACCGCCGAACGAAGGACCTCACTAGCCGGGCGGAGCCGGCACGGTGATCGGCGGGATGGACGGCGGCTGGATCACCGTGACGGTGCTGGTGCTCGTGCTCATGCTGGGCGTTGTGGTGACCGACGTCGACGACGGCGTCGTCTCGGTGACGGTGGCTGGCGGAGCGGAAGTGGTGGTCGCTCCGGTGGTGACCGTCGACGTCGACACCGAGGTCGAAACGGATACCGATGTGCTGGTCGCGTTTACGGGGCTGAGCACGCCGCAGGCCAGTCGCTGATCGGACGCCGAGCCGCTCATGTCGGCGCTTTGATGAAGCACGATCGAGGACCCCTGCGGGCCCTTGAGGTCCTCGGCGGTGAAGCCGTCGCTGGTCGCCACGAGCTTGCCGGAGCCGTCCGAGCGCACCAGGAGCGGCGGCAGATCCCCACTGGCCGGCGAGCCGCTGTGCCCCGACGCCTGGAAGTGTTCGCCGGCCGAACTGAAGTCGCCCTCACACTTGCCGACGGCATGGATGTGCAGGCCGTGGAAGCCGGGCGAGAGGATGCCTGCTTGAGCGGTCTCGACCGTGACCGTGGCGTAGCCGCTGGTGAAATCGATAGTGGCAGTCGCGACGTGTTTGCCGTCGGAAGTATTGAGCTGCGTTGTGAGCTGCTGGGCGTTGGACGCGGACCCGGAGGTGGTCGTCGTCGCCGACGGGTTGTTGGCCGATTGGTTGGCGCAACCGCTTGCAATGGCAACAGGCGCGGCGAGCAAAGCGATGGCAGCGGCGACATGCTTGGTCATTAGCGCGGCGTACCCCCGCCCGGCGGGCAACAAACTGCGAGGTTGCGAAGAGTCAGGCGGCCACGCAGTAGCGGGCGCGGCTGAACCGGTTGGCGATCAGTCGCACCAGCCCGGGGTGGGTGCCGAGCGGCTCGGTCACCACGTCTGCGCCGCTGTCGCGCAGGCGATCCTGGAACAGGCCTTCCGACAACAGGTATGACGCGACGACCACCCTGCGCGCACCCCGCTGCCGTAGCGATTCGACGGCGTCGTGTACGCGAGGTGTCCCCGTGGCGGCGAACGCCAACTCCACCCGCGAACTCGTGACCGCCGACAGCCAGGTCGCCATCGTGTGCAGATCATGTTGGGCGCCGGGGTCAGAAGTGCCGGCTGCCGCGAGCACCACCGAATCGTCCTGGCGCCAACCGGATTCGATCAACCGATCAGCGAGCACGCGGACCAGTGCCGGGCCGGGCCCGAGGGCCTCCGTCACCGTGACGTCGGGGTGTCCGCTGGCGGCCACGTGCGCGGGGATATCGCTGGTGACGTGATACCCCCGCGACAGGAACGCAGGCACGACTATCGCGGGCCCGGTCATCTGCGTCAGCACTTCCGACGGCGTCGGGCCGAGCACGTCGACGAACGACACGTGCACCGTCCGCCCGAGCGTGGCGGACACCTGCTCGGCCAGATCTCCGATCATCGCGACGCCCTGCTGCTTGCGGGTGCCGTGCGCGACCAACATCAGGCTCATCGCGCGTGCGCCAACTCGTCGTCGATTGCCAGCCGGTAACCGCGTTTGACGACCGTCGACACAATGTTCTTGTCGCCCAACGCTGTTCGAAGCCGCAGCACCGCAGTCTCAACGGCGTGGGTGTCGGTGCCGCTGCCCGGAAGCGCGCCGAGCAGGTCGAATCGCGAGACCACCGCGCCGGGATGATGCGCCAGCGCGCGAATCGTCGCCATCCCGGCAGGCGAAACCGCCTTCACCTCGCCGTCGACCATCACGCAGGTGCCGCGGATCTCCAGCACATGACCGGCCACCCGCAGGGTGCGCGACTGCAGCAGCGGAAGTTCGTCGGTGATGTGACGGGCCAACGCGCCCAACCGCATCCGCTCAGGCGCCGACGTTGGTACGCCGAGCCGGACCAATGGCCGGGCCGTCACCGGACCCACACACATCGCATGGACGTCAGTTCGCAACGCGGACAACACCTTGTCTTCGATGTCCAGCTCCATCGCACGCATCAGAACCGACGCGACAGCAGGCGCCGAAGTGAAGCTGACCGCGTCGAACTTGCCGTCGGCGATACCCGCGACCAGCTGATCGAAATCGCCGTTGCGGGGTGCAGGGTGCCAGCGGTACACCCTGATCGGCACCACTTCCGCACCGGCAGAGCGCAATTCGTCGAGGAACTCGGGGAACGGATCCCAGTCGTCGGTGGCGCCGTGCAACTGCACGGCGATGCGCTTGCCGGCGATGCCGCCCTCGACCAGATAGTGCAGTACCTCCCGCGACGATTCGGATTCGGGCGACCATTCCTCGGGCAGGCCCGCGGCGCGCAGCGCGCCGGTCGACTTCGGTCCACGGGAGACGATGCGCGCCTTGCCGAGCGCCGCGAGCAGTTCGCCAGACAGCCCCCAGCCGTCAGCGGCGTCGACCCAGCCGCGGAAGCCGATTCCGGTGGTGGCGACCACGATGTCGGGGGGTTGCGCGATCAATTCCTCGGTGTGTGCCCGCAATTGTTCGTCGTCGGGCAGTGGCACCATCGCGATGGCTGCTGCGCACGTGACGGTTGCGCCGCGCCGTTCCAGCAGCTTGGCCAGTTCGTCGGCCCTACGGGCGGAGGTCACCGCCACGCGAAAACCGGTGAGCGGTGCCCAGTCGGGATCACTCATGTGCCATGTCTACGTAGCGCATGTTTCCAACCCATTACTTCGCCATTGCTTACCCGTGTCGAGCGGTGTGAGCTGGGCAACGCCGTTGTTGCCCAGCCGCCCCGGCCCACTGAAAGGAGGTCAGGTCCGGGCCAGGTCCGTTGCGGGCTCTGCACTGGTGACGGGGGCCGAGACCGGCCGTCGCACGTACATCGCCCAGGTGACAGCGCACGCCACCACATAAAAGGTCAGGAAGATCCAGAAGGCCGTTGTCGCGGAGTGGCTGCTCAGGTACGACTGCCGCAGCGCCATGTTGATGCCGACGCCGCCCAGCGCGCCAATGGCACCGGCGAAGCCGATCAATGCACCTGCCATCGCACGGGACCACGCCACGCGATCGGCCTCCGGCACATCCAGTGAGCGGCTGCGGGCCTCGAAAATCGAGGGGATCATCTTGTAGACCGACCCGTTGCCGATGCCTGAGAGCAGGAACAGGGCGATGAAGCCGACCACGTAGCCGGCCATCATGGCACCGGTCGCCGCACCCTTGGTGTGGTCGTCGAGCATGCTGACGCCGACGAGAATGCTTGCGCCAAGGATCATTCCGGCGAACACCGACAGCGTGACCTTGCCGCCGCCGATGCGGTCGGCGAGCTTGCCGCCGTACACCCGCGACAGCGACCCGAGCAGCGGACCGATGAACGCGATCTGTGCGGCGTGTAGTGACGCCTGCGCTGCACTCTGACCGCCCGCGGCGAAGTTGATCTGCAGCACCTGACCGAACGCGAACGCAAAGCCGATGAACGAGCCGAACGTGCCGATGTAGAGCAGCGAGATCACCCAGGTGTCTCGTACCTTCAGGATCGCGCCCATGGCCGTCAGGTCGATCTTGTGCTGCTCGAGGTTGTCCATGTAGAGCGCGGCGCCGACGCCTGCGATCGCCAACGCCACCAGGTACACCGCGCACACCCAGTAGGGCTGACGGTTGCCGAGGGTCGCGATGACGAGCAGGCCGACGAGCTGGACCATCGGCACGCCGATGTTGCCGCCGCCGGCGTTGATGCCCAGCGCCCAGCCCTTTAGTCGCTGCGGGTAGAACGCGTTGATGTTGGTCATCGACGATGCGAAGTTGCCGCCGCCGAAGCCGGCCAGCGCTGCGCACAGCAGGTACGGCCACAGGGGCAGACCCGGATGGGCCAGCAGCCACATGGTCCCGACGGTCGGGATCAGCAACACGAACGCCGAGAACACCGTCCAGTTGCGACCGCCGAAGGTCGCTGTGGCCAGGGTGTACGGGATTCGCAGGCATGCGCCGACCAGCGTTGCGGTGGCGCCCAGCAGGAACTTGTCACCCGCGGAGAAGTGGTAGACCGCCTCCGGCATGAACAGCACCATCACCGACCAGATGGACCACACCGAGAAGCCGATATGCTCGGCGACCACCGACCAGATCAGGTTGCGGCGCGCGATGTTCTTGTTACCGGCCTCCCAGGCGACGACGTCCTCGGGATCCCAGTCAGTGATGCGTTTCGACATGCGGACAACGCTAGGAAGGCTTTATTGCGCGAAATCGCAGCGCGATCACCCCGCCGTGAACTTCCCCTCACCTTGCTGAAAGCCGGGGTGTGAGTTTGAGACGTCTTCAATCGACCCGGTGTGCGTGAACCACGGTGAACGGCAGGTGCACCCGGTTGTTCTCGAGCAAGTCCCTGATCTTGGCGAACCGCTCGGTCACTCGGCGCATCTGCTCGAGCGCCTCGGGTGGCATCTGGTCGGCCAGGTGCTGCGGCATTCCCTCGTCGTCGGTGCCGAATCCGATGGCGTTACCCAAATATGTGGTGGGGCCGAGGAAGTCGATGCGCCAGCCGTTGGCAGTCAACGTATCGCGGATGTTGCTCTCGGGCACGGCGCCCATGGGTGCGATCACGCCGTTGACGTTGCCGTCGGAAAAACAGGACAGATGTAGACGCGCGCCTGGCCGCGTCGCCCGGTACAGCGCGGCGATATAAGCCTGCCTGCCGTCGTCGTCCAGACAGTGGTAGAGCGCACTGTCGACGACTGTGTCGAAACGTCCGTCGTAGCCCTTGAGGTCCGTGGCGTCGGCGACGTCGAACGTCACGCTGACGCCGGCGGCTTCCGCGCGTCGACGTGCTTCGGAGATCGCCGCGGGTGAGCCGTCCAACCCGGTGACCGAGTGTCCCCGCGAAGCCAGATAGATCGAGTTGTCACCGAGACCGCAGCCGATATCGAGCACTTCACCCGAAAACCCGCCCAGCGCTTCGAGTTCCATCAGTCTGGGCTGGGCTTGCTGCACGTCCCACGGCACGCCGGGCGGCACCGGCCCGCCCTCGACGACAGGCTCGCCGCGGTAGAGCTTGTCGAAGGTCTCCGGGTCGGGACGAAACGCTGGAGTGGTCATGCATCCAAAGTTACGCGTCCTACCAGACGTCGCCCTCGCGCCAATCGCAGGTGATTTCGGCCGTGGTGTCGAGCTCCAGACTGTCGGGCAAATTCACCGGGAAAACGAAGAGCCCGTTGTCGTCGTCGGGGGTTCGGGTCACGCCTGCCGGCGCCAGCACGGACGTCGGTCCCTGCCACGGAAGCCAACCTCGCGCGGTGTACAGATGTCTGCCGATCTCCGATGGGCTGAGCGCACCGAGCTGGTAGGCGCCGCGCAGCACTTGTTCCACCGAATCCATCAGGGCATGGGCCAGGCCCTGGCCGCGCCAGTCCTCGCGCACGGCGACCCCCTCGACGTAGCCGCAGCGCAGCGCGATGTCGTGGTACAGCAGGCGACGCTGCACGACCGCGGCATGCGCGATCAGTGCGCCGTGGTGACAGATCAGCGCATGCATGCCGCCGAGAGCGTGCTCCCAGTCGGCGTCGGTGAACTCATCGGCGAAGGCTTCGGACACCATCCGGCGGGCATCTTCACGCGTCTCGTTGTCGAGATCGGAGGTATGGACCAGGCGGGCTGTGTAGATCCCGCGCGCCTGCGGAGCGGGGGCATCGTGCGTATGCACACTGACTGTCTACCAGTAGCGTGCCCCTACTGGGCCGTCGAGTGTGAAGTTATTGCACGGTTTTCGGCCGAAAGCGTGTCATAAGTTCACACTCGGCGCCTGCTTACTCCTCGAATGGTTTACGCGGATGCGACCAATGCAGCCGCACCGTCTGTCCGGGGCGGCTCTGCGCCACCTTGTCGATGTCCTCATCGGTCACCACACCGATGACGGGATAGCCTCCCGTCACAGGATGATCAGGCCCGAGGATCACCGGAAAACCGTTCGGCGGCACCTGGATTGCGCCGCGGGTCGCGCCCTCGCTGGGCAGTTGCCGATCGGGCCAGCGGTACTCCAACGGCATGCCGATCAGTCGCATGCCGACCCGGTCGGTTCGGTTGGTGACCTGCCAGTTGGTGCGGATCAGGATGTCGGGGTCGACGAACCAGTCGTCGCGCGGGCCGGGCACCACGCGCAGTTCCAACACCTCGTCCTCGATGGCGGCCACTGGAGCCTGGTCGAGGTCGGGGAGTTCGCCGCTGTGTTCGCCGACCGGCAGCACGTCGCCCGGTTGTAGCGGCAGCGGACCGATCGAGGACATCACGTCATACGAACGCGAGCCCAGCACGGGAGAGACGTCGATGCCGCCGCGCACCGCTAGGTAGCTGCGCAGGCCGGTGTGCGGGGCACCGAGCGAGATCACTTCGCCGTCGTGTGCGTAATGAATGCTGTTGCTTCCGAACGGTTTTCCGTTCACTGCCGGGTCGGTGTCGGCGCCGGTGACTGCGATCGCGACGTCGCCGCCACGAACCCGCGCCGAGAACCCGCCGAACGTCACCTCGATGGTGGCGTGCTCACCGGGGTTGGCAACCAGCCGGTTGGCCAGCTGATGCGAGCGACGGTCAGCCGCCCCGGACCGCGACACGCCCATATGCGCCAGGCCGGGCCTGCCGAGGTCTTCGATCAGGGCGAGCGGTCCGGTGCGCAGCACCTCCAGAGTGACGGTCATGAGCGCACCTCCCTGAACTGGACCCACATGCCAGGTCTGAGTAGGGCAGGCGGGTCGCGATCGATGTCCCACAACGCCACCGAGTCGTCGGCCATCTGGCCGATCAGCTGCCAACCGCCGGGCGATTCCCGCGGATAGATCGCGCTGAACTCCCCGGCCAGTGCCACCGATCCCGCGGGCACCCTGGTCCGCGGCTCGGACTGGCGCGGCACGTTCAGTCGCTCGTCCCCACCGAGCAGATACGCGAAACCCGGTGCGAAGCCACCGAATCCGACCCGCCACGGTGTCCCGGTGTGAGCGGCGATCACCTGGTCAGTGGTCAGCCCCGTCAACCGCGACACTTCCTCGAGGTCCGCGCCGTCGTACCGCACACCTATCTCGATGTCGGCCTTACCGTCGGCAGGCGTGCTCGCCGCCGACAGCGCCTCGGCCGTCACCCGCAGCTTGCCCAGCCGTTGCCGGGTCGGCGCCTGATAGCGCGGTCCGGCGAGCTTGAGCAGCACCGTGCGCGATGCCGGAACGATGTCCAGCACGCCGAGCAGCTCGGCTTCGCGCAGCACGTCGGCCCACGCCAATACTTCGGCGGTGCTGTCGAACTCGAGCAGCAGCGCCTGATCGCCATAATCACGAACCGTGCCAATAGCCTGCACGTCCATCAGATCCGCAGTCACGCTCATGTTCTGGAACTTACCCGCGGGTAGCTAAGAAATAACCGGCTCTGGGAGCCTTGCCAGAGAAGGCTTAGCGATAGCTCATATTGCCACGCCGTATGTCGGCTCGTGGCGCTTGACGTACGCGATCACGCGGTAGGTCACCGGCAGCATGACCACTTCGACGGCCGTCTTGTAGAACCACCCCAACGCGGTGTACACGACGAAATCGCGGAATGTGCTGATGCCGATCGCGTTGGCCGCGATGCTGCAGAACACCAGCGTGTCGCCAAGCTGGCCCGCGAAAGTCGAGCCGACCAGCCGGGCCCACAGGTGTTTCTCCTTGGTCTTCTCTTTGATCCACACGACGACCCAGGCATTGATGGTCTGCCCGACGATGAAGCCCGCAAGCCCGGCAATGATCAGCTGTGTGTAGGCGTGGACGATGTTCTCGAAGTGCTCTTCATTGGTGTAGAAATCGGCAGCGGGAAGGTAGATGGTCACCCAGAACGTGAGGGCGGCCAGCCCGTTCATAGCAAACCCGAGGAATATCGCCCGCCTCGCGGCCTTGAAGCCGTAGACCTCGGACAGCACATCGCCGATCACGTAGGTGAGCGGAAAGACGATGAATCCACCGTCGGTGATGATCGGCCCGAACGCGACGCCCTTCGTTGCGGTGACGTTGGAGATGATCACCAGCGCTGTGAAGACGGCAACGAAAGTCGGATAGTACTTTGACCCCACCTGCGCGAATGCGGCGTGCTGCTCTTTGAGGGTGGTCTGGTCGCTTGTCACGCGGTAATTAGATCAGGCGAGCGCCTTGGTCAGCAGCGGTGGCAATTGGTCGGCCACCACCGGGTAGGACAACGGCGACGCGAACGCGATTGCGCCCGACAGATCCTTGCCGGTGAACACGTTGCGGTTCAATGCGGTCGCCCTAAGCTTTGCGACGACTGGGTCGGCAAGCAGCGCGGCCTGTTCGTCGTCGCTTTCGGTGGTCCAGATCAGCACGTCGGCGGCGTCGAGAACGGACGCCATCTTGTCGCGCGGGATCAACCAGCCGCCGGTGTCGGGGATGGTGAAGCCCATGGTGGTGAGGAAGTCGGTGCGCCAACCGGACTCGGTCACACGAACGCTGTCCTGGTAGAAGGTGCCGGCGAGCAGCAGCGCCTTCTTGCCTGCGAACTGCGGATTGTTCTTGCCGACAGCGGCGAACTTCTCGTCGACGCCGGTGATCAATCCGGACATCTCGTCGGCCTTGAATACGGCCTGCCCGATCGCGGTGGCCTGGTCCTTCCACGGCTCGAAGAACGCGTCCTGGCCGGACTGCGCGACGGTCGGCGCGATGGCTGACAGCTTCTTGTATGTGTCCTCGTCGAGTCCGGCGTTGACAGCGACGATCAGGTCCGGCTTCAGCGACGCGATCTGGTCGACCTGGATGCCGTCGTTGAGGTTGAGCACTACAGGTTGCGCGCTGCCCAATTTGGGCTGGGCCCATGGCCATACGCCGAACGGTTGGGCGCCGAACCAGTCCGTTATCGCGACCGGCACGACCCCGACGGCCAGCAGGTCGTCTTGCTCGGTGAAGCCTGCGCTGACGACCCGCTTGGGCGGCGAAGGGATCTTTGTTTCGCCGAAGATGTGTTTGACGGTGACCGAGCCGTCCTTGGCGATTTCGCCCGGCTTTTTCGAACTGCATGCGGCGACGAGTGCGACGCCGGCTACGCCAAGAAATCCACGCCTGCTGAGCACGTCGTGAGCGTAACCGGCGTTGCTGACGGGGCGCCGTCGACGCGACGTGTCAGGCGGCCGCGACGCCCCAATGCAGCACCCTCGACGTGATGAGCACCAGGCCGAGCGAGACGGTGAAACGCTGCGCTTTCGATGCAATCGTCCCTTAATCTACGAGGCAGGCATCGACAACGAGTGGGACGGCGGGGGTTGCCAGGGCTCCCCATTGGGTATATCGCGTCTTGCAATCGCCGCTACCCCACTCCCTTCGGGGCTAGCCAGCAGAGGGAGTGAGATGGGCGCGGACGACATCAGGCGAGGCTCGCTACCCGAAGTCTTCGACGCCGATCCAGAGGTCGGCCGTGACCTCGCGACCGTCGACTGGGAGCGCACGCCGCTCGGATCGCCCGCCACCTGGCCGCAGAGCCTGCAGACGGCGGTCAGCATCCTGTTGTCGTCGCGGTTCTCGATGTGGATGGCGTGGGGTCCTGACCTGACGTTCTTCTGCAACGCGGCGTACCGCCGCGACACGCTCGGCCATAAATACCCGTGGGCGCTGGGACGACCTGCGCGCGAGGTGTGGGCCGAGATCTGGTCCGACATCGGTCCTCGCATCGACGGTGTGCTGACCACCGGGCGGGCGACATGGGATTCCGCGCTGCTGTTGTTCCTGGAGCGGTCGGGATACCTCGAGGAGTCGTACCACACGTTTTCGTACAGCCCGCTGCGCGACGACGGCGGCCAGGTGGTGGGCATGTTGTGCGTCGTCAGCGAGGACACCGAGCGCGTGATCGCCCAGCGCCGAATCGCGACATTGCGTGATCTCGGTTCGGATCCGAGCGTCGTGCGCACCGAGGACGAGATGCTGACCTACGCGGCGCGCCAACTCGGCCAGAATCCACGCGATCTCCCGTTCACCTTGACCTATCTGTTCGACGACGCAGGCAACGCACGGCTGGCGGGATGGAGCGGAATCGAGCCCGGCCATCCGGCCGCCCCGGCGCTGCTGCCCGCCGCGGGCTCGGCGCTGTGGCCGCTGGGCGAATCCGCGCGCGGTGATCAGGTTCTGATCGACCTGGATCCCGAACGCTATCCCGGCCTGCCTTGCGGCGACTGGGACGAGCCGCCGACCCAGGCGTTGGTCGCACCACTGGTGCAGCAGGGCGCTGCACCCGCGGGGTTTCTCGTCGCCGCGATCAACCGCTACCGCGAGCTCGACGAGCAATATCGCGGCTTCCTCACGCTGGTCGCCAGCCATATCGCCGCGGGCATCGGCAGCGCCAGAAGCTATGCCGCGCAGCAGCGTCGTGCCGAGGAACTCGCCGAACTCGACCGCGCCAAGACGACCTTCTTCTCCAATATCAGCCACGAGTTCCGCACCCCGTTGACGTTGATCATGGCTCCCGTGGCCGAACTGCGTTCTCCCGCATCGGGACTCGACTCCGAAGCGCGCCAGGAACTCGAGGTGGTCTACCGCAATTCACTGCGACTGGCCAAGTTGGTCAACACGCTGCTGGATTTCTCGCGAATCGAAGCCGGCCGCGCTCAGGCGCGATACGAACCTGTCGAACTATCCGCGGTCACCGTCGAGCTCGCCAGCGTCTTCCGGTCCGCGATCGAGCGGGCCGGCCTGGTGTTCGAGGTCGACTGCCCGCCGCTGGGTGAACCGGTGTACGTCGATCGGGACATGTGGGAGAAGGTGGTGCTCAACTTGCTGTCGAACGCGCTGAAGTTCACGTTTGAGGGGCGCGTGTCGATCAGCGTTCGTCGCGAGGGCTCCAACGCGGTTGTCACTGTGCGCGACACCGGGATCGGTGTGGCAGCCGCGGAGATGCCACGGTTGTTCGAACGGTTCCACCGGGTCGAGGCGACGCGGGCTCGCTCCAATGAGGGCAGCGGAATCGGCCTGGCGTTGGTCAAGGAGTTGGTCTCGCTGCACGGCGGCACGATCGACGCCGAAAGCGAGGAAGGGTCGGGCACGACCTTCACTGTCCGTCTGCCGTTCGGCCGCGCTCACCTGCCCGCCGATGAAGTGGTCACACTGGCACGTGAATTGGCGCCCTCCGGTTTGGCGGAACCGTATGTGGCAGAGGCGCTTCGGTGGCTGCCCGCAGATTCGGATGCCGCATCGACGCTCGCGCAGGGCGTGTTGACCGCCGACACGGAAGTCAGCACCACGTTCGCGGTGTCCGGACCGCCCGCCCGGGTGTTGATCGCCGACGACAACGCCGATATGCGCCAGTATGTGTCTCGGTTGCTGCGTAGCGCGGGCTACCTCGTCGATGCCGTCACCGACGGCCGGCAAGCCCTCGAGCGCGTCCGCGCGAGCGTGCCGGATCTGATCGTCAGCGATGTGATGATGCCGCGCCTCGATGGTCTTGCGCTCGTGGCGGCGTTGCGTGCGGACCCCCGGTTGGCCGCCGTGCCGGTTCTGTTGCTGTCGGCACGGGCGGGGCAGGAGGCGTCGATCGAAGGCTTGCAGGCCGGGGCCGACGACTATCTGGTGAAGCCGTTCGCCGCTGCCGAACTGCTCGCCCGCGTGCGGGCCAATGTCGAGTTGTCCCGACTCCGCGGTCACCATTCACGTTGGCGCACAGCCCTTGTCGATTCTCTACAGGAGGCGTTCTTCGTCTGCGACGAGCATGGTGCGGTCGTCGAGATCAACCACGCATTCACCGACATTCTCGGGTACGGACCCGAACAACTGCCGTTCGAACCGGTTCAGCCTTGGTGGCCTGACGCCGACACCGACCCCGACGGATACCGACAAGTTAGGGCTGCGTTCGACACGATGCTCGCAGAGGGCACCGGTGGCGACACCGTGCCGGTGACCCATCAGGACGGGCATCGCCTGTGGGTCACCTTCAGTTTCAATCACGCCGACGATCCGGAGACCGGGCGTCGTGTCGTGGTCGGCACCTTCCGCGACGTCACCGCCGAGCATTACGCCGTGCAGCGCGACACCGCCCTTGCCGAACTCAATGAGCAACTGGCACAAGCCAATACACTCGATGACGCGCTTGCTGGCGCAACCGAGGCGTTGCGTGCGCTCTGGCAGGCCCGCCGGGTGCTCGCCGTCACTTTCACGGCCGGGTCGACCGGCGCCGATAACGACGCGCCACGAATTGACTCCGCCGGTGCAGTGCCACGGTGGGCAGAGCTACCCGAAGATGTGCGGGAGCGGCTGAACCGGGTACGCGCGGGTAATTTGCTTGCCAGTGACACGACAGAGCCTGGGACCGCGGCGATTGCGCTGCAGCATCCGCACGGAGTCGTGGTGCTGTATCTCGAGTTGGCTGAACGACGTCCGTTCACCACGGAGGACAGCGCGCTGCTCGCTCTGCTCGCCGGTCGTCTCGGCCACGGCCTGCAGCGCGTGTATCAACTCGATCAGCAACGCGAAACCGCGCTGGCTCTGCAGACCGCGATGCTCGGCCCCGCCGAGTTGCCCACCGGATTCACTGCGCGGTACCAACCGGCGACGCGGCCGCTACAGGTCGGCGGCGATTGGTATGACGTCGTCGAACTCGATGGCGGCCGCATCGGGCTGGTGGTGGGTGACTGTGTCGGGCACGGCCTCGCCGCTGCGACTGTGATGGGTCAGCTCAAGAGTGCTTGCCGCGCACTGCTGCTCGAGCATCCCAGCCCGTGCGCCGCGCTCACCGCGCTTGACCACTTCGCCGGACAGTTACCGGGCGCGCGGACCACCACGGCGTTCTGCGCGGTGTTGTCTCCCGACACCGGCGAAGTCGTGTACTCGAGTGCGGGACATCCGCCACCGATCCTGGTCCGTAGCGACCGGAGTGTTGAGCTGCTCGACGGCGGCCGCGGCATTCCCCTGGGTTTGGGATTCTCCGGACAGCGCACCGAGATCCGCCGGACGCTGCCGGTCCGTTCGACGCTGCTGCTCTACACCGATGGCCTTGTCGAGCGCCGCCGCGAGCCGTTGGATCGCGGAATCGGCCGCGCGGGCGACATCGTGGCGCACAACCGTGAGACGGTTCTCGACGATCTCGCGGACCTGATCATGACTCGCATAACGCCGGACGACGGCTATCAGGACGATGTGGCCATGCTGTTGTACCGGCAACCGCCACCGCTGAACATCGCGATACCGGCGGAACCCGAGCAGTTGGCACCGTCCCGCGCGGCGCTGCGCAGTTGGCTGACCCACGCGGGGGTGGACCAGGACCAGGCGCTCAACGTGCTTGTCGCCACCGGCGAAGCGCTGGCCAACTCCATCGAGCACGGTCACCGGCACGACCCCGAAGGGCTCGTTCGCCTTCAGGCCACGGTGCTCGGTGACAGTCTGCAGTTGACCATCGTCGACGCCGGCTCGTGGAAGACCCCGCAGCCGGCCGCCAATCCGCATCGGGGTCGCGGTATCGCGTTGATGCGTGCCCTCATGCACGAGGTCCAGATATCGTCCGGTACAGAAGGCACCACCGTGGCAATGAACGTGAGGATCGGATGATGGCCACCCCGGTTACGGTGTCGACTACTCGCGAAGGTGACGGCGAGGTTGTCCTGAAAGCATCGGGCGAGCTGGACATGAGCAATGTCGACGGGTTTGGGCGTGCGCTCGCTGAAGCAGTGGCCCTGGCCGACGGCAAGCCGGTGCGGGTCGACCTGGTTCGAGTGGAATATCTCGACAGCGGAGCGATCAACGCCCTCTTCGCGTACGCCGATCGCGTTCGGCTGCATGCGAATACGGTTCTGCTGCCGGTGCTCGAGATCAGCGGCCTGACCGACGTGATGAGCGTCGAGGTCGGTGGCTGACCGTCAGACGATGAAGCCGGCCGTGGTGAGCACGGAGCCGCGGTTCAGTTGGTTCTTTTCCAGACCCCTGAACAGCACGCCGATGTTGTCACCGGCCTGCGCTTCGTCGATCGACTTTCGGAAGACCTCGATGCCGTCGACCCGCGCCTCGAGCGCACCGTCGACCCGCACGGTGTCGCCGACCCTCAGCGTGCCGCTCTCCACGCGCCCGGTCGCGACGACGCCGCGATTCTTGATGACGAACACGTCCTCGACCGTCAATCGGAACATGTCAGCAGTGTGCCACCCGATTTGCCCTAGCCGTCGATGAAGCCCTTGTTGCGCATCAGGAAGTCCGCAAGGAATCCCTCGTGCGGGATGTGGGGTGCGCTGTAGTGGGTGGCGTGCCGGCCGCGGTAGACGTTGGTGATGGTCGGCTCGCTCAGCAGCTCGTCGACCAACTCGTCGTCGGTCGTGATCGCATTGAGCACCAGCGAGTTGCGCAGCGGCGCCGTCCCGTCGCTGCGTGACCACGGCGAGACCCACACGCACGGGAACGGCAGTTCGACGTTGAGCTTGGCTGGGTCCGGTTCGGTGAGCAGGTGCACGGCCGGGCGCAGCGCGGCGAACCCATGGCCGAGGTCGGCTACCACCTGATCGGCGCCCAGCACCGCAACCGCTCCGGCGGCTCTGGCCGCGAGGTGATCGGCGATGGCCTGTGCCGACTCGATGGAAGTCGTTGGTAGCACGGCTCGTTCGTCGGTGTTCGGCAGCGGTTCGATAGCCGACAACCGCTCGGCGATGGCGTGCGCCAGTGATGCGGCGTCGCCCTCATAAAGGACCGCGGTCGCGTTGACGCACGCCATGCCGCCCAGATTGGCTATCGAGTCGACGATCACATCGAGGTGCTCGCGCCAGTCGCACTCGGCGGTGATCAGGATCTTGGTACGGCCGGGTCCGTTGGTCAGCACCGTTGGGACATTTGCGTATTTGTCGACGACATCCTGGCCGCCGTAGACCATGGCCAGGTCCGCCGCCGCAACCACGTCACCGGCGACGGCGTGGTCGGTCGGCAGATACAGCGCATCACTGTCGCGAAACCCGCTCTGCCGCAACGCCTGGATGACGCGGTGCGCGGTGAACGGTTCGCGCCGCGACGGGCGGACCGCCACCCGGTAGCCCAGCGCCAGTGCCTGTGGCCACAATCCATGTACGCCCGGCGCATTGCCGGGAGCCTGGACGGCGAGCACCTCGCCACGTCGCACCCAGACAGCGCCGCCACCCGGTCCCAGTTCGCGCCAATCCAATCCCGCGCCCGTTGGCCGGGCCGGTCGCACGGCATCGCATGCGGTGGTGAGGGATTCGGTGACGGTGTTGACCCCTGCCCGCACTGCGGTCATCGGCAGGCCGGTCACCCGGCACGTCAGCTCGACATAGCGCTCGAAGTCGAGTCCGGCGATCGTCGACGACAGGAACGCGTCCGTGGCCTTCGTCAGTGCCTCTTCCCGCTCTGCGGCAGGCAGCGGCGGCAACCTGCGCTGGGCATCGATCGACCGCGTCACGAATAGCCTTGGCACAACAGCTGATTCCGCGATCGGTACACCGGCACAGTCCGCGATGATCTCCCGATTCCGGGTCCGGTACTCACCGTCGGGCCCGAGCGCGGGAAGGTCTACCAGGTCGCCGGTCATCGGTCAGTACACGCCCTCGATCACCGGTTCGCCGCCGAACACCGCGACGGGTGCGACCTCACTGATCGAATCGCCGACCTGCCCGTCGGGCCCCGGCATCCGGATCGCGGTGTCGCGTTCCAGATTGTTCGGGATGAACATCCCCTTGCTGACGTGGTTCATCACTACCTGGCCGCGTTTGCCGTAGGGCACCTCGGCACCGCTATCCGGGTCGACGACCCAGAAGAAGACGTACGGCGAGCGTGGGTCGAACACAATCGACTCACCGTCGACGCGCGTGGCGGCCTGTGACAGCACCATCGTGCTGCCGAAGGCCATGGCGATCGCGGTTTGCGGAAAGATCTGGCGGAGCAGATCGAGGGTGTCCATGTCCACGTGCGCTCCGCTGAGCAGCAGGTAGCGGATCTTGCTGTGCACCAGGCCGAGCATGCCGTCGTCGCCGACGATGGCCTCCACCAACGGCGGTGTCGCATGCAGGTTCACGACGTCCTGCGTCTCCAACACATGCCGCGCCTGGTCCAGCACGTGCTCGACGTACGCGGCGATCTCCGCTGTCGCGTTGCGCGCGGCCAGCGTCTTGACCCAGCGCGGATCGAGGTCGATCGCGTGAAACGCCGAGCCGAGACGTTCGGCGACCACGCGGTCGAAGTGCCCGACCCCGTGGGGCCCGCTCGGCATCAGGCACAGCAGCCCGCGGCCGGGGACGAACCCGCCCGCGGTGAAGTCCTCGACCTGCCAACGAGTCACCTGCTCGATCCAATCCGGCAGCTGCGCAGTGCGTTTCGGCGCACCCGTGGTGCCGCCCGATTCGAAGATGCGAGGGATGGGCGCCGGTGCACCGTAACCGCGGGGGATGAGGTCTTCGACGGCAACGTTGCGGAGTTCGTCGACCAGGTTGGGAAACCGGCGAAGGTCGGCGAACGTCGCAACGTCGATCAGCGGATCGAAATCGAGGGTCCCCGCGATGCGAAGCCAAAATGGTGAGCCCGTCTCAGCGCCGAAGTGCCAGGCGATCGCCGCGTGCAGGTATGCCTCCGGGTCCGGCGGAGGTCCATCGCGCGGCACGTCCAGCAGGGAGTAATCGATGTCCGCCATCCGGCCATCGTGTCGCAGCAGGTTGTCCGGAAGGTTAACTCGCCGAGTGCGAGAGCCGTTTGTTGACCAGCCGCGTCAACCAGGAGGGTGAGAACCGGGAGCCCGCCACCATCACCTTGGTCTGCGAGCCGACAGGAAAGTGCACCTGATGGATGGCGCGTCGCAGCCGTGATGGTTCGACGGCCTTGGCGATCGCGTCGGCGACGTCCTGGGCGGTCAGCCTGATACCGAGTGATTCGGTGGTGCCCGTCTTGATGTGGTCGGTCATCGCGGTCTGCACGTACAGCGGCCACATCGCGATGACCCGGATGCCGTAGCGCTGCCATTCGATGTCGAGCGCCTCGGTGATGCCGCGGACGAAGAACTTGGTGGCGCTGTAATTGGCGAGCTCGGCCTGCCCGTAGATTGCTGAAGCCGACGACAGGTTGACGACCACCGAGTTGGCGGTGTCGCGCAGGTACGGGAACGCGGCGTGCAGCCCGTTGACGACGCCTTTGGTGTTGATGTCGATTTCGCGTAGATGCCGTGCGACGTCGATGTCCTCGAAGCGGCCCGCCAGCAGGATACCGGCGTTGTTGATCATGACGTCCAGCCTGCCGCCTGCCGCTTCGGCGAATTCGCTTACCCGCTGCGCCATTTCGGCGCTGTCGGTGACGTCGAGGTGGCCGACTACCGCGGTCCCGCCGACCCGCTCTACGTCGTCGGCCAATGATTTGAGGCCCACCTCGTCGATGTCGTAGCCGCCGACGGTGTAGCCCTTCTTCGCGAAGGTCAGCGCGGTCGCGTAACCGATCCCCGCGGCGGCTCCGGTGATGAAGACTGCTCTATTGGCCATGAACCATGATTGCCCACCGGCCTCACTTCATGGTGGCCAGGTTGTGCCAGAGGTTGCGCAGGCTGTCAGTGCCGCCGAACAGCGTGGTGAAGTGCGTGGAGTCGATGAGCACGATGTCACCTGCGCGTTGGTCCGCAGGCGGCATCCAGAGCAGGGCGTTGAACTCGGTGTTGCCCGCCTCGGTGAACGGGTGCGGACGGTTGGGATCGATCCGCTGACGCCCGAGGACCTGCACCCTGTTGCCCTCCGGCGCCGTGAGTTCGTAGTGCGGCAGGTGGGGGTGGAAGTTGAAGGTGGTGACGTTGTCGAGCAGTCGCGGCGTGTCGAGGTCGCGGAACCCCGTCAGCGGCGCGATCTCCTTGGTGCCCTCGACGACCGCGGGCCGCAATCCCCACGTGTTGTGCACCGGCACGTCGAGCGCCCGCATGAGTGAGCGCGTGTATTGGCCGAAGCGCTGCTGGCGTGGCACCAGCCGGTCGCCGTGGTGTTGGTATTCGACCTGCCGCTGGTCGAGGTCATCGGTGAAGCCGACATCGTGGTGCGGCGCGAGCAGCAGGCAGGTGCCTTCGCGCTGCAGCCACTCGCTGAGCGCGGCGATCTCCTCGGGTGCGGCCGCCTGCTCGGACAGCAGGTGGTCGAGTCCGAACACCATCAGCGTGTCGGTATCCGCCAGGATGCGTTCGTCGATCGGCAGTTTGTACCCGGCCTGATCGATGCGCTGGAACACCGCGACCGGATGGTCGGTGGCCTCCTCTGCGAGTTCCTGAAACGACAACGTGGATCGGTGAAACAGCTCGAGCGTTCCCGCGATGCCCTGCAGGAAGTTCGCGGCATCGTATTCGGGTGTCTCGTAGGACGGCCATGCGACGTTGCGGACCTCTGTCATCGTGGAGAAGCGGTTGTAGATTTCGGCCGGATGCCGTTGTGATTCCCAGGGGTAACTCCACGTCCAATAGATGCTGATGCGTCTGCGACCGTCGTGGGTGCGTGCGACGTGGCTCTGGTTGTAGGTGCGTGCCCGCATGTTGGTCCTTCTAGCTTTCGAGGGCGGCGAGATAACGCAGCGCGTTCATTCCAGGCAGGAAGAAATAAGCACCGCCACGCAACGTGGTGAACGCGGGAATGCCCTTGTGCACCTTGCGGATCGGCCGCTTGGGCACCGTGAAGTCCAGTGTGCCGTCCTGAGTGCCGCAGATCGGGTCGTGCTCGTTGCCGAGTTCGTGGAAGGCTTTGTCGTTGATCCAGACGTTCTGAGCGAACTCGAACTGGCGGACAAGGTCGGCGCAGATGATGAACGCGGCGATGCCGCGCTCAACGCCGTCATCGGGTACATCGTCGGGAAGGGCGGGACCGTAGGTGGCGCCGCGCCGAATCATCCGGCGGCGGTTCATGTAATGCGCGGTGTCGCGAGGATTGAGCCTGCGCGCATGCGATCCCAGCGGGCACGCATAGCCGAACGGGTCCATCTCCTTGTAGTTGTAGTCGTTGTTACGCATCGGGTCGGCACCCAGTTCGGGATCGTCCTTGTCGGGAGCCAACACCAGCGGCGCCCCACTGCGCCACCGGCCCATGAACTTCGCGGCGAGCAACTCCTCGCCTTCCGGAGTGTCGGCGTTCTCACGCAGGTAGTCGCGGAATGCCCCGACATGTTCCTCCAGCCGCCGATAGGCCATGTAGCTGCCGTTGCGCGATAACACCTCGGGCTCAGGAAGATTGGCTACCGGGCCGTTTTCGTCGGGATAGCCGAGGATGAACTCGCCGGGTTCCAAGGCATCGCCGGAGCCGGGCGTAGGTTCCTCGCCCGACCCTTTCATCACCGGTTGCGACAGCCGGTCGCGGAAGCCGAAGTGGTCGTGTGCATAGTTGAACGGCGGTGACGCGTTGAGGTCGAGATACGACAGGCTGCGCACGCCGTCCGTCCGCGCCAGCAGCTTGTCGTGCTCGGAGATGGAACTCTTGCATTGTTCGTCGGTGCGCGAGAACAAGATGGCGATCGCATGCAGGTCTTCGCCCGCGAGACCACCTAGCCAGTGTTCGGGCGCGGCCGCGCCCGTGTCGCCGAGGATGCTCGCACGGGCCGCCATGCCTTCCCGGAACTCGTCCGGGAAGGTCGCTAACGCTTCGTCAGGGACGCCCAGCGCGCGCAGCCCAGTCCAGGTGAACGCCAACGTAACCCAGCGGTCGGACTTCTCCATCGTCGCCTGAGCATCCGTTGCCGACTGGACCTTGTCGAGCACTTCGGTCAGCCATGCGCGACCGCCCGCCGGCGTGTCGAAGGACAGGAATTCGTAGCGTCCCGTGATCGCGGGGGTGCGGGTCAGCAGGATGTGTTGGATGTCGTCGAACTCGAGCATTTACTGCTTGCCCTTCGTCCACGCCCAGGCCGCAATGCGCCAACCGTTGGAGCGGCGGCGGAGCGCGACGGTGAAGGTCGCTCCCGTCTGGGTGACTTTTTTGCCGCCAGCGGTGAACGTCATGGTCGCCGGGACCGCCAGATACGCAGCGTCGCCGGTGACGTTCTCGTGCAGCGGTTCGCCGAGGGTCACGAAATACCCTGATGCGCCATGGTTTTCGCCCTCGACCAACACGTCTTTGTACCAATCTTGCGCGGCGGTCGGCCCCAGCCACAGGTGTGGCGCCATGCCGTCAAGAATCGATCCCTCGGCGTCGAAGGCAGACGTCATCGTTTCGATGTCGCCGTCGTTGAAGCCGTCGATGTATCGCTTGACGGCGTCAAGCGGAGTCGAGGTCATTGCATCTGATCGAGCATCGTCGAGAAGGCTGCCTTGAGGCGCAGCGCCTTCTTGATCTCGTCAGCGGTGACGTACGGATACTCGCCGTATTCGAGGAAGCTCGGGACTTGGTGGTCGCGAACGAATTTGATGAACGCCTCAGGGTTTTCCCGCCAATCTTCAGGGAAGCCTTCGAGATTCGTGAACACGGTCGTGATGCCGGTCTGGCTGAACAACTGCACCGCATCCTCGGTGTACTTGTCGAAGTCGGTGTCGAAGATGCCCTGATATTGGAAGTGCAGGCCCGACCCGACGTCGAACAGCACCCACCTCAGGTAGTGCAGGCGCAGGGGCGCCAGCACATCGGGGCTGCCCGCGATCGCCTCCTCGATCTGCTTGCCGTACGCGCGGACGGCCTCCTCGCGGCCCTCCTTGACCTTGGCGATGATCGAGAATCCGTGGCAGGCCGGTGTGCGCGGGAAAATCGGCCCGTATCGCCCGCGTTCCAGTTCGAAATAGCCTTCTTTGGGGATGGCCATTGCCGCTGGTTTAGTCCAATCTTGATCCGGCATATTTTGAGCCCCCAATTCAGCCGACGGATGACGTGAACGTAGCACCGCTACCTGCGTGTTGGTCGGCGTTTGGGGCAGCGAGGACCAACGCGAAATGTCCTGGTAGCGAAGCTAACTTTGTGATCGTGAAAATTGGCGATAATCCATCGCACGCAAGCGGATCGAATTAGGCTCGGCACGTAACAGTTAGGCGCGCTGTCGGGGGATTCTGCCGCAGCGTGTCACCTACTTCTGGGAGGGGGGTAGCCGTGCGAAGAAGCCAGCGCTACCTGATCGTGGGATTGTCCATTGCAGCGGTCCCGTTCGGCATTGTCTCTGCCGCACCCGCGTCGGCCGACTGCACCAACGCCGGCAATGCCACCGTGTGTGCGCAGGGTACGGTCCGGGGCGGTGGCCCCAGTGCACCATCGGCGGGGCCGTACTACCCCTCCTATTGTGCCGACCCGTGGTACTGCGACGACGGCTGGGATGTCGATGTCATCCTGCCTCCGATCCGACCAGGCCGTCCGGGCGGCGGCCCAGGCGGCGGCGGCGGTATCGGTCCGCGTTGAGCAAGATCCCTCAATCACCCTCGAATTCAAGGAGTCTCACATGTTTTTCCGCAGCTTGATCGGCGCAGGCATGATTGCCGGCTCGATGCTCATCGGTACCGCAGCGACCGCGGCAGCCGATCCGCCGAACTGCACAGCCGCCGACCTGGCCGGCGTCATGTCGGGTGTCAACGCGGGGATGTCGTCCTACCTGTTCACGCATCCCGATGTGAACGCGTTCTTCACCGGGCTCAAGGGTATGTCCAGGGATCAGATGCGAACAGAAATCACCGATTACTTCAACGCCAACCCGCAGGTGCAGGACGAGATCAGCGCAGTGCGTCAGCCGGCATCCGACTTCCGGGATCGCTGCAACGCGCCGCTGCCTGACGGACCCATGGGCTAGGGGTTGACCCCCTGCGCTATTTGTCCTTGGCGCCTTGGGACTTTGATTCGTTGTCAGCCTGCTTGGTGTCATGCTTAGGCGAATCGGCGTCCTTCTTGTCGGACTCGCGCGTGGCTGACTGCGTGTCGGGCTTGTCCGTGGTGGTCGAATCGGAGTCCTTGGCCTTCGGGTAATCCGCGTCGTCGTTGGCCTTGGGGGTTTCCTTCTCCGTCGACTTTGATTCCGTCGGGGCAGCCGTGGTCACATCCGATGAATCTTTCGCGGTGTCGACGCTGTCGGTCGAAGGGCTGACCGCGACCATCGCGGTCTTGCGGGACAGATCCGGGACGGCGGTCACGTCGGGGGTCGCGACTTTCGCGCTGAGCGTGGTTGCCGTTGCGGCCGGCTCAGCGGCCAACGCCGTCGCGATGGTCTGCTGTGCGGAGACAATGCCGTCGACGACATGCTGGCCACCTTCGACGAACGAACCGACGACCAGGGTGGTTCCGTTGACCAGCGCGCTCACGATGGCGCCGGGGCTGAACGACAGCACCGCATCCACCAGATCCTGGCCCGCGACGATGAAGGCTCGAGCAACGGTATCCAAACCGAGTCCCACCCCGCCGACGACGTCGATGAACGCCTGGGGGACGGCGACTTGCAACGCTTCTCGCACAGCCAGATAACGCTGGCGCCGTTCGATGATCGCTGCCAGGGTCGGCTCGCCTATCGCGACAATGCTTCCGACCAAATAGGTTTCGACCGTGGTGAGCGCGCCGAGCAGGTCGCCGGTGAGCACCTGTTGGGTGATCGTCACCAATGTCGATGGCAGCTGGGCTATGGATTGTCCCAATCCTGCTGCGGAGCCTGCGAATCCGATTCCGAGGGTGGCAATGTCGTCGATTCGATTCAGGACGAACTGTCGAAGCGCGGGGAACGTGAAGATGTCGGCGATCGAAGCCGAGAGTTGCACTGCCGGCAGGTGCACTTCGGGGACGTGCACTTGTGGCACGAGCGTTTGGGGTGGCGGCGCGATCGGCGTCACCGCGATGACGCTGGCGCCAACCAACACGACGCCGGTGGTAACCCACGGACGAATGGCTGCGTGCATGACGACCCCCGTTCACGGTTTTGCTGCCGAACCTACCGTGACAGAAGTGTCAATTAGTACTTAATGAGTCGAGTTGGTCAGGATTCGCCGTCACGCGAGCGCAACGGCATGCCGGCTTCCATGAAGTCCAACGCGCGATACATCCGCTCGGGTACTCCCGACGCGTGGTCGAGGACAGCCATCAAGCCGCCCGCCAGTGCGCCGACGAATACGCGGACCTCGAAGTCGTCGGGTTCGCGGCCGGTCCTGCGGCAGTCCGCCTCGGTGAGCGCCGTGACCGTTCGGCGGTACTCGTCGAACTGGGCGGACTTGAGTTCGGGGATGGACAGCACCATCCGTATCCTGGCCCGTTCGAAACGCCACTCGTCCTCCGAGAGCGTCGCCATGGTGATTTCGAGAGCGCGGCGAAATGCCTGCAACGACGGCATGTCTGGGGGTTGTTTCTCGAGCGCGTCAACGGTGACGAGGTCCAGATCGTTGGCCATCAGCACCATTTCCTTGGACGGGAAATAGCGGAAGAAGGTGCTGGGTGACACCTCGGCGGCTTCTGCGATCTGCTCGACGGTGGTGCTCGCGTAACCGTTTTCCTCGATCAGTCGCATGGCCTCGCGGCGAATCGTGTCGCGGGTCTTGATCTTCTTGCGGTCGCGCAAGCCCAGAATCTGATTAGTGACCCCCATTGGGCCATTGTGTCGATGTCAAAGTGTTAGGACAAGGCCAATGACGTTCCGAGTCCGATCATCATCGCCGCGATCAGGCCGTCGAGGATGCGCCATGTCATCGGTTTCGCGAACAGTCCGGCCAGTTGTCGGGCACCCAGGCCGAGGCTGACGAACCAGACTGCGCTGGCCGTTACCGCGCCAATACCGAACAGCCAGCGTTCGTCGCTGTGCTCGTTGGCCAGCGCCCCGAGGAGCACGACGGTGTCCAGGTAGACGTGGGGATTGAGGAAGGTCATCGCGGCGCAGGTGAGCAGCACATCGAGCAGTCGAGCAGGCGCGGCCTCCGAGGGACTGAGTGACGACGGACGCCATGCGCGGCGCGCGGCCAGCAGTCCGTAGCCGATGAGGAAGGCGGCCCCGCCGAACTTGGCGATGTTCAGGGCGCTCGGGTGGGCACTGATGAGTGCGCCGACGCCGGCGATGCCGGCCGAGATCAGCACGATGTCGGAGACGGTGCAGAGCGCGACGACGGGCAGCACGTGCTCGCGGCGGATGCCCTGGCGCAGCACGAAGGCGTTTTGCGCGCCGATGGCGGCGATCAGCGTGAAGGAGGCGATGAAGCCGACGATCAGGGGCGAGCTCATGGGTTCGACGGTAGGAGAGGTGGCTGAATCAGTACAGCTAAAGATTCTTCATCTGCATTAGAATGACTAATGTGGAGGTGGACGGTCAGCAGCTTGCGGCGTTTGCCGCGGTGATTGAGCTCGGCAGTTTCGATGCGGCGGCAGAACGGTTGCATGTGACGCCGTCGGCGGTGAGCCAGCGGATCAAGGCGCTCGAGCAGCGGGTGGGCCAGGTGCTGGTGGTTCGGGAAAAGCCGTGTACGGCAACGGCTGCCGGTGTTCCGCTGCTGCGCCTGGCTGCGCAGACCGCGTTGTTGGAGGCCGAGGCGCTGGCAGAGATGGGCGGTGGCAAGGGGGTGGCGGCGCGAATCGCGTTGGCGGTCAACGCTGATTCGATGTCGACGTGGTTCACCGGCGTGTTCACCGAGTTGGACGGCGTCGTGCTCGATATCCGCATCGAGGATCAGGACCACTCGACACGGTTGCTACGCGAAGGTGTGGTGATGGGGGCCGTGACCACCGAGCGCCATCCAGTCTCGGGTTGTCGGGTGCAGCCACTAGGGGTGATGCGATACGTGCCGATGGCCAGCCGCGAATACGTGAAGCGGTATCTACCGGATGGTTTCACCGCGCAAGCGGTGGCTGCGGCGCCGTCGTTGGCGTGGAATCGCGACGACGCCTTGCAGGATATGTTGGTGCGTAAGGTCTTTCGCCGTGACGTTGCCAGACCACAGCATTTCATCCCGACTGCGGAGGGCTTCGGTGCGGCAGTGCACACCGGTCTCGGTTGGGGGATGTTCCCCGACAGCCTGGCCGAACCCCGGCTGCGCGAAGGTTCCTTCGTGCGGGTGAGCGATGCGCACCTCGATGTGCCGCTGTACTGGCAGTGCTGGAAACTCGACAGCCCGATCGTTGAGCGGATCACCGACGCCGTCAGCGCGGCAGCATCGACCCTGCGCAAAGCGCGCTAACGAGTGCGACATGCGTCAGTTGTTCGACATGCGCGGGGGACTGTCGCCATGAGGTACTCGGTGGTCCGAGCCGAATTCTCGGGCTGCGGCCAGGCTCGCCAGCAAGGCGAGCTTGTCGGCCGACGGGGTGCCTTCTTGTGCGCTGAACGTAACAATCGACAGTCCGGGTTCACCGGGCAGTTCGAAGACGTCGTAGCTGAGCTCAAGCTCACCGACGTCGGGGTGTCTGTAAACCTTTCGGCCGGTGCGGTGCTCGTGAACGTCTAGTTCGGCCCAGTTGGTGCGGAACTGCGGACTTCGAGTGGAGAGCTCCCCGATCAGCACGGTGATGTCTTTGTTGAGCGGGTCGCGGCCGGCTTCGAACCGAAGCATCGCCGCGGTGAGCCGGCAGGCCAGCGGCCAGTCGGCGTAGAACTCCTTCGCGCGTGAATCGAGGAAGATGAACCGGGCCAGATTCGGTTTGCCGGTTTCGAAAATCGGGGCGAACATCGCCCTGCCCATGAGGTTGGAGGCGATGAGACCTTGCTGGGCGTTGGTGACGAACGCAGGGAGGTACATGTTGTCCAGCACCTGCTGTACCGAGGCCCGCACCGTTGCTGCCACGGGTCTGCGGCCGCGTGCGGCGCCAGGGGCGGTGGCGCCGCGGGCCAGGTCGAAAAGGTGCGCACGCTCGACGTCGTCGAGTTGCAGTGCGCGGGCGATCGCCTCGAGCACGCTCTCCGATGCTCCGTGGATGTTGCCGCGCTCAAGCCGGGTGTAATAGTCGACGCTGACGCCGGCCAGCACGGCGACTTCCGCGCGCCGCAGCCCCGGCACTCGCCGCTGACTGCCACCGCCGGGAAGTCCGGCCTGCTCGGGCGTGACGTTCGCGCGCCGCGAGATCAGAAATTCCCGCACCTCGTCTTTGCTGCTCATAACTTCCTACGGTATGCGTGTGGCGGCCTACGCGGCTTAGATGGTCAACAACACCTTGGTGGCGCGACGCTCGTCCATCGCTTTGTAACCTTCCGGGGCCTCGTCGAGGGGCACGGTGAGGTCAAAGACCTTGCCGGGGTTGATTTTGCGGTCCCAGATGAGCTGGATCAGGTCGGGCAGGAACCGACGCACCGGCGCCGGGCCGCCGTGCACATGGATGCCGGCGAAGAACAGATCGATGCCGGGGATCGAGACGTCGTAGTTCAAGCCGACGAAACCCAGGTGCCCCCCGGGACGCGTGGCGCCGATCGCCTGCATGGTTGACTCTTGAGTGCCGACGGCCTCGATCACACTGTGCGCGCCCAGCCCGTTTGTCAGCTTCTTGATCTTCGCAACGCCCTCGTCGCCGCGCTCCTCCACGATGTCCGTCGCGCCGTAGAAGCGGGCGAGCTCCTGGCGTTCGGGGTGGCGCGACATCGCGATAATTCGCTCGGCCCCAAGCTGTTTGGCGGCCAGGATGCCCATGAGTCCCACGGCGCCGTCACCGACGACAGCGACGGTCTTACCCGGACCCGCCTCGGCGGCAACAGCACCGAACCAGCCCGTGCCGAGCACGTCGGAGGCCGCGAGCAGTGACGGGATCAACTCCGCGTCCGGTTGCCCCGGCGTCGGGACAAGCGTGCCGTCCGCATACGGAATGCGGGCCTTATCGGATTGGGTGCCGATCGTCTGCGCCACGAATTCACCGTTCACACATTTGGATTGGTAGCCCGAACGGCAGATCTGGCAGGTGTTGTCGGAGATGACGAACGACCCGACGACGAAGTCACCGATCTTGACGTTTCTCACATCCGCGCCGATCTCCTCGACAACGCCGACGTACTCGTGCCCCATCACCTGGTGGTCAGCCGGTTCAACACCCCGGTAGGGCCACAGGTCCGACCCACAGATACATGTCGCGGTGAGCCGGACGATCGCGTCGGTCGGCTCGATGAGCTTCGGATCCTCGCGTTCCTCCACACGCACGTCGCCGGCGGTGTACATGACTACTCCACGCACTGGTGCGATCTCCTTCCTGTGCGGCTGATTTCAGCGTCGTCGCTCCTTTCAGCCATGAAACCCTTTTCCACGTGTTCCTGGGAGGCCGCGATAGGGCCCCCCTGCGTCGGGCAAGGGGGAGGCCCGCCTCTGAGAGTCGCTCCGGACTCGTCTGCTGTGATCTTGCACCTCCCGTTGATCACAGCAGTTTTTCGATGGTGATCGGTAGATCCCTGATGCGTTTTCCGGTGGCGTTGAAGACGGCGTTGGCGATGGCGGCCGGGATGCCGACCATGACCACCTCGCCGAGGCCTTTGACCCCGATCGGGCCGGCGATGGTGTCTTCAGCGGGCAGAAATGCGGCGTCGAGTGCGGGCACGTCGGCGTTGACGGGCACCAGATAATCGGACAGGTTGGCGTTGACGAGGCGTCCGTCGCGGTGGTCGATTTCGCTGTGCTCGAGAAGCGCCATTCCGATACCTTGGGTCATGCCGCCGATGGCTTGGCTGTGGGCCAGTTTGGGATTGATGATGCGCCCGGCGTCATAAAGCGCGTAGATGCGTCGGATTCGCACGGTGCCCAGTAGCGGGTCGACGGCGACCTCGGCGAACACCGCTCCGTAGGAATGCATCGAGTAGCGGGTCTTGGCATCGTCAGGGGTGTAGGTATTCGTCGCTTCGAGGTTGGTCCAGCCGCGGCGTCGCAACAGGTCTTGGTAGCTTTCGCCGCGCCCCGGATCGGTGCGCGCGTGCATGCGCCCGTCCGTGATTGCGATTTCCTCGGGTCGCAACCCGTTCAGAGGGGAACCGGGATCGACGACGGCAGTGCGAATGAACCGGTCCCGCAACATGGCGGCGGTCAGCGCCATGCTGTTGCCGACACTGAGCATGGTTTGCGAGCCGTACTGGGTGGCGGCCTTCGGGAAGCGGCTGTCGCCCAAGGAAAAACGCACTCTGTTCAGCGGCAGGCCGAGACCATCGGCGACCATTTGAGTCATCGATGTGTAGGTGCCCGGGCCGATATCGCTGGCGGCGGCGAACACCTCCGCGGTGCCGTCGGCGTTGATCCGCGCCGAGGCCGACGATTCCGATCGCACGACGTGGTAGATCGCCCCGGCGGTACCCATGCCGATGAGGAGGTCTCCCTCGCGGGTGACTCCGGGTGTGGGGTTGCGCCGCGACCAGCCGAAGGTGTCGGCGCCCCGGCGGAAACAGTCGGTGAGCCGTCGAGTGGAAAACGGAGTGCCGGTGCTGTCGTCGCGGTCGGGTTCGTTGCGCAGCCGAATCTCGATGGGATCCATGCCGATTTGATGGGCGAGTTCGTCGATGGCACTTTCCAAGGCGAACGCGCCAGTCACCGCGCCGGGTCCGCGCATGTAGGTGGGGGAGCTGATGTCGAGCGGGACGATGCGCGCCGAAGCGCGGAACGCCGGGGAGCGATACAGCAGTCGCGTGCCCTCGGTGATCGGGTCTTCGAAGCCGGGGTAGCGCGAGATCTCCACCCGGCTTTCATGGATGGTGGCGGTGAAGCGGCCGGTCGGGTCGGCGGCGATTGCCAGCCGTTGCCGGCTGGCGGGCCGGTAGCCGATCGCGGCATACATCTGGGGCCGGGTGAGGGAAAGCTTGACCGCGCGGCGCATCTGGCGGGCGGCGAACGCGGCGAGCAATTGGTGGGGCCAGGTTTCTCCGGCGCTGCCGAATGCGCCGCCGACGAACGGCGAGATGACGCGGACGGAGTCCACGGGGATGCCGAACGCCTTGCTGTAGGCCTCCTGTGCGAGGTTGACGCCTTGCACCTTGTCCCACACCGTCAACCGGTCGCCGTCCCACTGCGCGATCGTCGCCGGGATTTCCATTGGATTGTGATAGTTGCGAGCAATCGAGTAGGTGGCGTCCACTTTGACCGCAGCGGTACGCAATACAGCCTCGGCGTCGCCCCTGGAGTAGTCGGGGCCGATGGTGCTGGGTTCCTGTTTGGCCCCGGCACCGTCCAAGTCGGTGAGCGGTGACTCGGTGCGATAGCGCACCTGCACGACATTTGCCGCGTGAATCGCGGCGTCCAGGGTGTCGGCAATGGCGATCGCGACGGGCTGGCCGAAGAACGAAACACGCCGGATATCGAAGGGCAGTGTGACGCCGGCGAAGTCGGTCAATACCCGAAGCGCGCCGGGGTGATCCAGCGCGGCCTTGGTGTCGATTCCCTCGATGGTCCCGCGAGAGACGATGCTGCAGACCAGTACGGCGTGAACGAGATCGGCTACCGGGTTGTCGGCGGCATAGCGGGCGGTGCCGGTGACCTTGAGGCGACCGTCGACGCGGGTGACGGGCTGGCCGGCCGACGGCGTGGCGGCAGTAAGTGGCCGCGTCATGGCAGGCCCGCTACGGTCGCGAGCTGACGCGCCACGGTGTTCTCGAGCAATTGTAGTTTGAACCCGTTCTCCGACAGGGGTTTTGCCCCGTCGGCGGCAACCGAGGCCGCGTCGGTCCACAGCTCAGCACTGACGGGACGCCCGATCAAGCGATGCTCGACATTGGTCAACCGCCACGGCACCGTACCCACGCCGCCGACGGCGACGCGGGCTGTGCGCACGACCCCGCCGGACACTTCGAGGGCGACCGCCGCTGAGCACAGGGCGAATTCGTAGGACTGTCGGTCGCGCACCTTGAGGTAGCCGGAGCGGCGGGTGTAGGGCCGCACGGGGACTTCCACGGCGGTGATGAGCTGTCCGGGACGCAGATTGTGCTCCTGATCCGGCGTATTGCCGGGCTGGCGAAAGAAATCGCCGATCCGGATCGGGTGCTCGCCGTCGCTGTCCTTGACGTACACCGTCGCGTCAAGCGCGGTGAGCGCGACCGCGAGGTCGGAAGGGTGAGTTGCCACGCACTGATCACTGGTACCAAAGATGGCGTGGGTGCGGTTGCGGCCATCGATCGCGCCGCATCCCGTACCCGGAGTGCGACGGTTACAGGAGGCCGAGACGTCGCGGAAATACAAGCAACGGGGCCGCTGCATCAGGTTGCCGCCTATCGAGGCCATGTTGCGTAGCTGAGCCGAAGCGCTGAGCTCGAGGGCTTGCGTGACGACGGGAAACTGTTGGCGTACATCGTGATTGGCCGCAAGATCGGACATGCGCACCAGCGCGCCTATTCGCAGTCGTGCCGGGTTGATATCGATATCGCGATGTGGCAGGCCGTTGATGTCAATCACACGCCCTGGCCGTTCGACGTTCTGGCGCATCAGATCCACCAAGGTGGTACCACCTGCGAGGTAGCGGGCACCGGCGGCACCGGCCTCCAGCGCTGCGGATTCATCAGCGGCCCTATTGAATTCAAATGTGTGCATCGTCTACGCACCGCCTTGCTGGGCGACACGGGATATGGCCGTGACTATGTTGGTGTAGGCACCGCAACGGCAGATATTGCCGCTCATCCACTCGCGAATCTCCTCCGGTGACCCGGTGTGGCCCTCGCGGATGCAACCGATCCCGGAGATGATTTGTCCGGCGGTGCAATACCCGCACTGAAATCCGTCCTCGTCGATGAACGCCTGTTGCAGCGGATGCAATCTGCCGCCCTGCTCCAGCCCCTCGATGGTGGTGATCTCTGCGCCGTCCGCCTGCACCGCCAGGGTCAGACAGGACACCACGCGTTGGCCGTTGACCATGACGGTGCACGCACCACAGGCGCCTTGGTCGCAGCCCTTCTTGGTGCCAGTAAGACCCACCTGCTCGCGCAGCATGTCCAGAACGGAAGTGCGGTTGTCGACAGTGACCTCCCGGTCTTCGCCGTTGATCCGCAATCGCACCACGGTCGAGGTCTTCGCCTCGTCGGCGCCGTCGTCGCTACATCCCTCGAGCAGGCCGAACGCGGCGACCGCACCGCCAAGCGCAACCGAAGCCCCGACAAACGTGCGGCGCTTCATCCGCAACGATTCGGTGTCCGAGCGCGGCGCGTCGATGTCATCGCTCATGTTGCTTCCTCCGGTCGTGGGGTCTCGGCGGCGGGTGAAGCACAGCGGGTCACGACCTCGTCAGCGATCAGTGCCTGCGACTCGGCGTGCCGGGCAAACCCGGGCTGTAGGTGGAATGGCACGCACCGTGGTTCCACACGTAATCATCAAATCCTGCGATGAGGGAGGCCCTGCTGAGACGTGTATTGCCAGTACCCCCCATGGCAATCGATTCCGTTGCCTAGCACCGGTATGTTCACCGAACGTCACCCGATCTCAGGACATGTTGGTGCGCAAGATATTTCGCCGTCCTGGATGGCCCGCTCGTCGAGAAAGTCACCGCCGCAGTGCTGCCCACTGGCAGGTCGTTAGGGCCTCACCGCGGCGAGGGTCAGAGCTTCGCCAGCATCTGCTGAGCGATGGCTTTTTCGGCATCGTCGCGCTTGGCCTCGAAGTCATCCGAGGTACCAGGCGAGAAGGGCCCATCTGACAGCGATATCTTCAGGCCGGCCGGGCCCTTTTTGACGTACAGCTCGTCGCCGGAAAAGACGGCCTCATCACCGAGACCCTGCACCGGTCGCAGGTCGGGCCCAGACGGTTTCGTCGACGGCCAGTCGCTGATCTCAACGCTGCCGAATCCTTGCGAACTCTTGTACATGCAGATTCCGGACGTGTTCTGCGTGACGTGTGTGTCGGGCCCGAGGACCGGCTTGGCAATGTCGATGGTGAACAGCTTGCAGGCCGCCGGCGTGCCGAGCGCGCTCCTCGCGAGGGGCTGCGTCGTGCTCTGGCCCGCTGAGCTCTCGTGATCGACAGTGCCCTGAACGAACCCCATGACCGGGTTTTTGACGATTGGCCAGAGCACCAGCAGCGGCACCACCAATATCCAGACCAGATAGCGGCCCCGTTGCCACGGCCTGCGTCCGAACTGGGGTGCGTCTTGGTAGCCGGGTGTAGGCGATGGAAATGAGGAGGGCCAACTGCCGAACTGGCCGCCGGTGGGGCTCACCGACGGTGGTGGCGGAAATGGCTGCGGCCCCTGGCCGAGGCCCGGATAGCCCTGCGGCTGCGAAGAAAAGCCGGGTTGGGGCTGGGCGGCCTGCGGCCAACTGGACTGCGGTTGGGGCATCGGCGGCGGCTCGACGCCTTGCGAGTCGGACAGCCGGCGCTCCAGCTCGGAGATTCGCTTCTCGGGGTCGTCCTCGTCCACCAGCAAATGATTCCACGGTCCGCAGCGCGTGTCGACGGTATCGATCGATTTGGTTGGCATGGTCCTGCGAGTGATTGCCAACGGCATGCCTGCGCAACAGCCAGGTGGCAAGAGGATTCATCGCTTGGGGACTCGGCGGGATCCTCGGCTCCGCCATCTTTTCGATGTTCGACGACAACTAGCGCTTGAATTCGCCTCAGCCAACGGGTGATTCGGTGCGCGACGGCTAGCCGGCTGCGTCGTGCAGAAGCCTCAGTACCGCATCGTCGAGGGACTCGGCTACGGCGGATGCCTCCGCGCTACCGTAAGGCGCGATCGCGCTGGCGACGCGGTCGTAAGACAGCGTGACACCGTGCGCACGTTCTGCGATCAGAATGGTCACCGGCGCGTATGAACCGGCATCGGGCGTCGTCACGGTCATCGTGCTCATGGTGACCGGGTTACCGGCGATGATCCGCAGCAGTCGATAGCCACGATCGGGATAGCGAAGGGTCACGACCTCACCGTGGTCGAGGCTGAGGAACTCGATCAGACCACTGGAACCGGTGAGTGGTTGCACCGCGGCATCGAAGGATTCGCGGTCGGCTGCGCTGCGCCAATCCGCCACGGTCGCAGCAAAATTGCCGACCCGCCCAAGACCCGCGTAGACGGCGGCTACCACGTCATCGAACGAACAATCACTTGTTACGGTGACGCGGCTGATCGTCACCGTTGTCTCTGTCGTCTCACTCATGACCGGTCACCCTACGTGTCGATGGTAAGCCGGAACGGCATCTCGACAGTGAGCCAGAGGTTGACTCCGCAGCCACCGCTGGGCCCGATGGTGCGGTCGAAGCCGACGAAGGTTTCGGGGTCATCTGCGGTGCGCCAGAAGCGGAAAGACTGGTCGCCCGGCGTGGTGCTGCCGTCTGGACACGGCTGCCAATCGTCGACCCGACGGCTGGTGTACCACTGACCAGCACGGCACTGAAGATCTTCGGTCCAGCCCTGCTGGCTGATGACTTTGCCTTCACAGTGCATCACGTCGTCGCAGTCAGACGTCACGGTCCACGTCGTTACGACCGAAACCTCGTCGTGGTAGACCTCGCGGGTCTTCGCCCATTGCCCGTCAGACGTGGCGGTGTAGGTGCCGTTGATGGGCCGGTCGCACGACGCAGCGTGGCCGACTCCGGCCGTGGCGAGGCCGAACGTCGCGGCGGCTGCCAAAGCTGTCAGCGCTGCTACGCGGGGCAGAAACATGGGTTTCTCCTCGAGTCCGTCGAGATCATGGCCGGCGATTCTCATTCCGGAAGGAGGATGTCCTCCCAGGTATGCGGGTGCGCTGTAGCGACAAGGTCGCGCTGCTCGCACACCCGACCGTCGGGCGCCATGTACTTGCCGGTGCCGGGGTCGTACCGAGCGAACGCCACCGGTGCGTCGCGATCGGCTCCGCTGCGCCCGGAATAACCCTGCGGCGCAGCAACAGGAGGATCCGGCGGGACGGTCTCTTGCGACGGCAGCGGTGTGCCTTCCGTCGGTGCGTGGAGGCGGTCGTTGGCGTCCACCCGCGAATCCGGTGGAACACCTTGGCTGATCAAGTTGGGATCGAGCGGATACGGGCCTAGCGCGTGCTCTCGTTGAGCCAACGGCTCGAACGGTGTGTCGCTGTCGCATTCTTCGACCGTCGGCGCGCGCTTGCCGGGATGTCCCATACAGGGGTAGTTGCGAGCGCCCCGTACAGCTATCGGCGAGTCCTGTGGCAGTTTGCAATACAAGCCGTCGGGGGTTTCGGTGGGGCTGGTGTCGGCAGGTGACCTCCACTGGTTTGGAGGCAGGTACCCGACGGTGCACGGTGGCGGATCTCCCTGCGTGAGCCGGAAGTCGCCGAGGCCCTGGCCGACGTAATTGTTGTGTGGGCCAGCACCAATGAACATCGCGGTCAGTGGCGGCAGCAGCACCAGTAGCTGTTCGAGGGACGCATGATAAGTCACCCCAACCTGCCCGACCGAGGTGAGATTCGCCAGCAGAACGGGCAATGTCGGCTTGATTTGATCGAAAAGCCGAGTCACCTCACCGAATGAGGCCGCACCGCGCTGCAGCAGTCCACGAATGTCGGGGTCGTTCGTGGTGAGCTGCGACGTGACACCGGCAAGGCTGTGCGTCCATAAGCGGATCGCATCTGATGTCTGCACTTGCGAATCCAGCAGCGGCTCACTGTCTTCGACAAGCTGACGGGTCTGCTCAGCGGACGAACTGAGATCACCGACGACGCGCGAGGAGGAATCGATGAGTGATCCGAGGTCGTAGCCGCCGCCGCCGAGGCCTTGCGAGGACTGGTCGAGAAGCTGAGCCAGCGAGTCCTTCGGAACGCTGCCGAGAAGCGCGCTGACCTGATCGAGCATCGGGCCGACCTGTTGCGGAATGATGGTGTCCCGCACAGGAATCACCGAACCGTCCGCCAGGTAGGGCCCGGAGTCCGTGCGCGGACGCAACTCGACATACTGCTCGCCGATCGCCGAGACGCTGCGGACCTGTGCTTGCAGGTCTGCAGGTATGTGTGGCGTGCTGTCCAGTGAGAGGGTCGCTGTGGCGCCCTGGGCAGTGGGTACGATCCCGACGACCTTGCCGACCTGGCTGCCTCGATAGGTGACGTTGCTGAAACGGTACAAACCGCCGGCACTGGGCAGGTTCAAGGTCACCGTGATCCGTCCGATGCCCAACAGCGTCGGCACCTGCAGGTAGACAGTGGCCATCACCACGATGCCGATCACCGACAGTGTCGTGAAGATGATCAGCTGAGTGCGCACGAACCGGGTGAGCATCAGCAGCCCTCCATCGGCCCCGTCGCCCCAGGAGCGGGTCGGGGCGTCCCTGGCGGAAGCGGCGGAGGAGGCCCCGCGCCTTCGGGCATGGCCGTGGGATTCGGTGGCGGGCTGGCACCGACACCCAGCGGATTGTCGGTGTAGTAAGCGTTGTAGCCCGGATCGCCGGGGGCCGGCACAAGCGTCAATCCCTCTTGCCCCCAACGGGTTCCGAGGAACAGCCCGCTCTTGAGACGGTTGACCGTCAGATCAAGGGTGGCGAACAAATTGATGTAGTCCCCGCGTACGGCGCGGTCGACGAAGTCCTGCGTGAGCGGGTAGCTGGACGCAAGCGCCAGCCCTCTGTCAAGATCCGGCCCGACGTTGGCCAGGCTGCAAATCGTGGGTTCGAGGTTGTGCAGGTTGGTGAGAAGGTCGGCTTGAGTGGCGTTGACCACCTGAGTCGCGGTGTCGGCGAAAACTCCAAGTCCACTCAAAGCGCTGATGAATGTGGGTTGCTGTTGGATGAGAACGTCCAGTGCGCCGGGGATGGTGTGCAGCGCCCGCGTCAGCACCTCACGTTGGGCGCCGAAGGTTCCCGTGAGGCGATCGAGCGCACGCATGGCCTCGATCAGGTCGTCGCGCTGCGCATCGAAGGTGCCGACAAGTCGGTTCAACCGTTGCAGGAGGTCGCGGAGCTGAGGTTCGTGTCCGGACAACGCCGAATTCAAGTTGTGGACGATGTCGCCGATCTGACCGAGACCACCGGAATTGACCAATGCCGACACCGAAGCCAGCGTCTGTTCGGTAGAGGGATAGGTCGAGGATTGCTTCAGCGCCAGCGTCGTACCGGCCGGCAGGCTCCCTGTGGGGCGCTCTCCGAGCGGCGGATCCAAGGCCAGGTGACTGGACCCGAGCAGACTCGTTTGACCGATGGTCGCTATCGCGTTGGCGGCTACCGAAACGTCGGGGCGCACCGACACCTGAACATCAGCGTGGCCGGCTTTGACTCCCATTTTGGCGACGCTGCCCACCACGACGTCGTCGATCATCACCGGTGAATTGGGTTCAAGCGTACCCACATTGGCGATCTCGATGTGGTAGATGTGTGCATCCGGTCCGCGTCCGACAGCGCCGGGCAGCGGCAAAGAGTTGACTCCCTGAAACGCGCAGCCGGCGGTTGCGGTCAGCATGACAGCGCAGCCGACTCGTATGAGCTGGCGGAGTCTTCTGCGTGCGGTCATGGCGGTGGCGGCCCTGTCGCTGGTGGGTGTTCGGCCGGCAGCAGCATGTCGGGCAGGCTGGGCGAGTCAGCGGGCGCCGACCCGTAAGCCGAAACCGCGGAAGGTGTTTCGGGTGGGCCGGGGGTCGGCCCACTTGCTCCGGGCATCAGGTTGGGCTCGGTGTAGATCAGGTCCTCAGGCGGTGGCGTTTTCGCGAGGAACGGGTTGAAGGGGACAGGTGTCATGTTGAAATTGACGGCGTCGAGCGCCGGCCCCAGATACTGGGCGCACAGTTTGGCTGTCTCGGTTGCGGTCACGTTGGCGACGACGCCAATCGAGGAGCAGATGAACTGGATCGGGTTGGAGAAGTTGGTCAGGACGAAAGCGCCTGCGCCTGAACCCATCTGTGGGTCGAACATGTTGACGGTGTTGGCCACGGCATGCGGGGCGACGTGGAGAACCTGTTCGACGTCTTTGCGGTGATCTGCGAGGGTCTGGGTGACATTGGCCAATCGCAGTACTTGTTCGCTGGTTTTGTCGCGGGTGCCTGAGACGAATGTCTGAACCTCGCCGACAACAGATGCGAGGTTTGTCAGCGCGGCGTCCAACTCTGACCTGCTGTTGTTCAGCACACTGGTCAACGTCGCGAAGCGATCTTGGAATTGGACGATCGCAACGTTGCTGTCCTTGAGGGCGCTGACGAAGACTTGCAGGTTTCTCAGGGTGCTGACGATGTCGCCGCTGCCGCCGGCGAGGATGCGTCCCACCGCCGAGAGCTCGGAGAGTGTCTGGCGTAGTTTGTCGCCATTGCCGTTCATAGCCCCGGCCGCGCTGTCGATGAAGCGGGCTGCTGCGGTGTTCGACTCCGTGCCGCGCGGGCCCAGGTCGGTCGCCAAGCGCATCAGTTGCTGTTTGACTTCGTCCCATTCGACAGGCACGGCAGTGCGATTGAGTGGTATCTGCGCACCGTCTGCGATTATCGCAGCGCTGGGGCTGCTCGGCGCAACGAGCTGAATGTAGCGCGCGGCCACCAGGTTCGGCGCTACGAGTACGGCGTCGGCGTTCTCTGGAACCGGCACGCTGCGGTCGACGTGCATCGTCACCTTCGACTGAGTGCCCTCGGGTGTGATGGCGGCGATGGTGCCCACTTTGACTCCTGAAACCCGGACCTCGTCACCTGGATAGATCGAAGTGGCGTTGGTGAAATACGCCGTGATGGTCTTGGGTGCGAACGTGGTCGCATGGATGAGCCACGTCGATGCGCCCGTGATCAGCGCGAGCAACATGCCGGCGGTGATCAATCTAATCCGTGGCCTGGTCATCGTGGTGGTGCCGGAATGCCGTTGCGGGGGAAAGGGAATTCTGCGCGCGGTCCAGCGTTGTCGGGTGGTTTACCGTTACCGGTTCCGCGTCGGAAGCCGAAGGCGTAGTCGAGGAACGGTTGCAGAATATTGCCGGGCAGCAGGTCGGGGACGTAGGCGTTGTAATAGAAACCGTTGGCAACGGTCTCTCCCAGCGTTATCTGAAACTTCGCCAGTGCGGGAAGCATCCTGGCTATGTTGTCGCGGCTGTGTTCGAGCATCGCGGTCACCGAATTGAGTTTGTCGAGGGTCGGCGCCAGCTTCTGCTCGTTGTCGTGGATGAGGCCCGAGAGTTGCTGGGCCACAGTCGTTGTATTGGCCAGCAGATCGATGATGGCCTGACGGCGCGCGACGAGGACTTCGACCAAGTCGTTGGCGTTCAGTATCAGTTGGTTGAGCTGCTGGCTGCGGTCGGCGAGCACTTGGGTGATGTCTGAGGCAGACGAAAGAAGCTGTTGGAGCGTCTCGTTGCGGCTGTTCAAAGTTTTCGACAGCCGTGTGATGCCGTCGAAGGTCGGACCCAATTGAGGGGCGATCTGGTCGATGGTGGCCGCCAACGTGTTCAGCGACTGGTTCAGCGTGGCTGTGTCGGTCGATGCGGTGTTCTTGGTCAGGTCGCCGACCGCGTCGGTCAGCGAGTACGGCGAGGATGTCCGGGAGACCGGGATGACGTCGAAGGGGCGCAACTTTGCACGGCCTGCTGATTCGAGCACGAGCACTCTCTCGCCGAGCAGGCTGCCGGTGCGGATGTGCGCCGAGGTGTCGGACGCCAGTCGTACTGTCGCGTCGACTTTGAAGGTGACCAGCGGTTGCAGACCTTGCAGGCTCACTTCGGTCACTGTCCCGATGTCGACCCCGGACAATTTGACCTTGTTACCGGCGGCAAGTCCGCCGGCTTCGGCGAACAGGGCTCGATAGGTGACTTGCGTCGCCAGCGACCACAGCCGTTCGGGTTGCAGGCCGATCGCGATGACGAGCGCAATGAGAACCAGACCGACGAATCCTGCCCGGATGAGGCGCGGCCCACGGTATTTGAGCATCAGGGCTCACCGCACCTTCCGGCTTCTTGTTTGAGCATCGGGAAGACGGCGGTACGGCCTTGCAGATCGCTGACCCGGAAGGCGACCCCACAGAGGTAGTAGTTCACAAAGCTGCCGTAGGCCCCGGTCCGGATCAGTTTGTTGTAGTTGTCGGGCGCCATTCGTAGCGCGGTTTCCAAGCGTCCCTTGTCTTGGTCGAGCAGCGGCGCCAAGCGGCTCAGCTGCTCGACCGTGCCCGCGAGCGGAGGTCGTGCCGCAGTGAGTAGATCGGCCAGTGAAGCGGTCCCGCTGTTGAGGGACTCGATGGCCGTTCCGATCGGATCGCGGTCCTTCGACAACCCCTCGGCCAACCGTTGCAGGCGGTCGATCGTTGTGGAGAACTGATCACTGTCTTTCGACAGTGTGGCGAGGGTGGTGCTGAGGTTGTCAATGACGGCTTGGACGGTTGCGCTGTTGTCGGCCAACGTGTTCGCGAACGACGCGCTCTTGGACATCAGGGATTCCACCGTGTCGCCCTGATCCTGGAAGACCGCGATCAACGACGAGGTCAATGCGTTGACGTCTTCGGGATTGAGACCTTGGATGACCGGTTTGAGCCCTCCCAGCAGCAGGTCGAGATCCAGTGCGCCTGCGGTGCGCTCCACGGGAATCTGGGCGCCGGCGGGGAGCACTCCAGTTGCCCCAGGGCTGTCGACAAGCTCGAGGTATCGGTCACCGACCAAGTTGAGATAGCGCACCACGGCGCGGGTCCCAACCGACAGCACGACGTCGCGGTCTGCGTCGAAGTCCACCTCGACTCTCGTGTCGTCGCGCAGGGAAACCCTGTGGACCGTTCCGATGCGGATGCCGGCCATCCGGACGGAGGCGCCGGCACGCAGGCTCGATGCATCGGTGAAGATCGCCGAATACCTTGTCTTGGCGCCGGTTTGATATTGATCGAAGATCAAGAACATGCCGGCGGTCAGCACCACCATGACGGCGGCGAAGACACCGAATTTGACCGCAGTCAGGCCGAGGCGCCTCACCCCGGTTGTCCGATCTGGGCGGTGTTGCGCGGGGGACCGTCGATCGGGCCGAACAGCCATTGCTTGAGGCCGTCGCTGTTGAGCACGAGATTTTGGTTGCCGTACTTCCACGGGTTGCTTCCGGTGTCGGCGACCACCCAACGGGGGTGACTCAGGAATGGCACCGGCAGATCTTCACAGTGTGGGCCGCCTTTGGCTCCCACCTTCGGAAGGTCACCGGGATAGCGATAGCGTTCCTGCCCCGCTGTGAGACCGGCGATGACCTCGGCGCCGGGGACGCGCAGGGGTGGCCACTTGGCGATGTATGCCATGCCGGTGATCTGGCAGTTCAGCGCCGGGTTGTATTCGTTGGTCAGATCCGTGGTCGGCACCAAGAGGTGTAAGACATCAGCGAGTGACTGTCGATTCTCGCTGAGAAGCGGGGTGCCGGCCTGCGCCAGCCCAATGGCGCTGAGCAGGAACGCATCCAGATTGTGCTGCTCGTCGACTAGCGTCTGGCTGATCCGTGCGCTGTTGTCGACCGTGGTGACCAGATCCGGCGCCGCGTCGGCGTAGGTGTTGAACACCGTAGGAGCGGCGGCCAACTCGCGGCTCAGGGCCGGCAGCGCTGGTTCGACTGTAGCCAGGAACGCGTCCAATTGATCGATCGTCGTGCCGATCTCGTGGCCGCGTCCACTGAGGGCGGAGCCGAGAGCTGTCAGCGTTTCGTTGAGTTTGTCGGGCGCAACTTTGTCCAGCAGGGCGGTGAGTTGCTGGAACAGGGTGTTGATTTCGACCATGACGTGGCGGGCCTGGATCACTTGTCCGGCCGAGATGCGCTGTGGCGATGGATTTTCAGGGTCCATTAGCTCGACCGATTTCGCGCCGAACGCTGTAGGTGAGGCGATTTCGACTTGCACGTTCGCCGGGACGAGGCGCACCTGAGATTCGTCGAGCGTCAGTTCGATAGCGGCTTGACCGTCAGGGCGCGCGTCGACGGCGGTGACGTGACCGATCTGGACGCCATGCAACTTGACCTTTGCGTCCGAGTTGAGCACGAGTCCTGCCCGGGGTGAGACAACTGTCACTGGCAGCCCGTGATCGAAGTCGCCTCGAAAGAGGCTGACACACAAGGCGACAACTCCGACAATCGCCGCGACCGTCAATAGACCGGCCAGTGAGCGCCGGTGATCGGGCCGCTCCGCCTTGGCGTGGCGCGGCGCCATCTCGTCGTTCACGTCGGACTCCGTCTGGTCTTATTCAGTGAGGTAACCGCCGCCGAAGGGCGACGTGTGTTCGGCCACCTGGGTGCCTCAATCGGCGTCTCGCAAGTTACAGTACTTCAGATTATGAAGTAAATGCTACCCCCGTCGACGGAGGTCTCGGAATGAAACGCGCACGGTTGGATCCGGTAGGACCGGAGCGGGCGGACTACGTCGTCGTGGGGTCGGGTAGTGCTGGTGCGGTCGTGGCGCGGCGGCTCGCCGATACCGGCGCTGCCGTGATCCTGATCGAGTCGGGACGTCAGCGTCGTGGCCCGTTGGTCACGATTCCCGGGATGAGTGGCGCCATCCACGCCGTCACGGCCCTGCAACGGTTGGTCACCTGGCCCGCTTACAGCGTGCCGCAGCGAAATATGAACGGCCGCAAGCTTCCCCAGTCTCATGGGCGGATACTCGGCGGCGGCAGCGTGATCAACGGCATGGCGTTTGTACGGGGTAATCGGCAGAACTACGACGCGTGGGCCGCCGATGGAGCGAAGGGCTGGGACTTTTCCGAGGTGCTGCCTGCCTTCCGGCGACTCGAGAGTTTCGAGGACGGTCCCAGCGATCTGCGCGGTGGAGACGGCCCGATCGCCGTAGAACGGGCCACCGGTCTGGCGAGTGTCACCGAAAGCTACATGGCCGCGCTCGCTGCGACCGCCGAGGTGGGGATGAATCACGACTACAACGGCGCGGAGCAGGCTGGCGTGGCGCCGATACAGCAGAGCGCCCGCGCAGGCCGCAGGGTCGGCACCGACCGCGGATACCTGTGGGACGCACCGCCGAATCTGCGAGTACTGACCGGCGTCACCGCGACCCAGATCATGGTGGAGAACGGCCGCGCCGTCGGTGTGGAGATTGTTGCAGGCCGCGGCAGGCGACCGGTCGGTCCCGCGCGCGCGAGCCGCGAGGTCATCATCAGCGCGGGATCGCTTGGTACGCCGCGACTTCTGATGCTCTCTGGTATCGGGCATGCGGCTCACTTGCGTGAGCATGGGATCAAGGTGGTAGCCGACCTGCCGGTCGGAGACAATCTGCACGACCATTTGTTTGTGCCGATGTCTTATGAAGCGCGCGGCGGGCGCAGCGCCTCACCGCTGAGTTTCGCCCGGGCAGCGGTCCGCGAAACCGTTCGTCCACGATCGACATTTTTGGCGCACACCCTGTTTGAGGGTGTGGCGTTCGTGGACAGCGGAATCCGCACGGGCACCGACGTTCCCGACTTGCAGATGTTCATCCTCCCCATGGGTTACCCCGAGAATCAGGACGAGCCGGGTCTGCACCTGCCTCCCGATCTGTCGCTGTCGTTGACGCTCATGCCGACGATGATTTATCCCGAGAGTCGGGGCACCCTTCGGCTGGCCTCGACAGATCCGTTTGATGCTCCGCTGATAGATCCGAACTACTTGGCCGAACCCGCCGATCTCGCGACTCTGGTGGCCGGCATGGAGCTCGTCAAAGACGCGGCGGCGCACCCCGCGGTCGCACGGGAGGTGGGTCGTGAAATGCTGCCGGGCGCAGATCGCGGCGGATCCGACATCGTGGAATACGTACGCCGAAACGCTTCGGGCGTCTATCACCCAGTCGGGACGTGTCGGATGGGTACTGACGAACGCGCGGTCGTCGATCCCGCGCTGCGGGTGCTGGGGGTTGAGGGACTTCGGGTGGCCGACGCGTCGATCATGCCGAGCATCGTGGGCGGCAATACGAATGCCGCGGCGCTGATGATCGGAGAGCGGGCCGCCGAACTGATCATCGGCGGTTGATCCGCTCAGAACATCATTGGGAATTGCAGCGGTCGGACTCCACGACGATGTCTGTCGGGCGTCCTTCCGGCTGCGCAATTTGCCACGTACTGGCGTTGCCTGCAGTGAATGGTCCTGGGGCTCCCTGGGATTGGTAGTAGCCGCGCGGATCCCAGGTCTTCGCCTGCGGGTACGGCCAGGGGCACGCGACGGTGGACGCCGCGCCGGTCGCACGCACCAACCAGAACGTTGAGCTGAAACTGATCATCGCGATATTCAAGACAACCGCCATCACGATGAAGGTGGCCAACACGGGACGACGGGCATACAGGCCCAGTCGCTGGGCGAGCTTCTCTGCCTGCGACCTTCCGGTGTCGTCGCGATAGAGCAGAACTGACGCTGGGATCATCACCATCGTGATGAGCACGCTGGCCATCATCAGCGGGAACTGACTGTTCTTACCCAGATCCATGGAGCCGAATTCGATGACATGACTGTAAGTGAGGAACTGGGCGCGGGTGAGCAGAATCTCCTGGGCGGCATCCCAAATGACGCCAATGATGAACGTCAGCACGGATATCGAGATCAGCGGGTGGCGCCAGGCGAACGCCCTTGGGTCACTGCGTCGTTGGACGGTCCGCAGGATCGGCATGGCCAGGAAGTAGGGGAGAAGGACGTAGGGCGCGTAGATGAATGACGTTATCGGCTCGATTATCGGAGAGATGTTGAACCACGGCCAATTTCGGGGGAAGTGCCAGAGATTCGGGTTGTAGACCAAACCGATCGCCCAGTTGTTGATCGGGTCCCACCAAATCAGTGTGCTGGAGGCGAGGACCATCAGTACGACGGGATGCCCCGGACGCCGCCTCCAGACGAGAATCGACGCGACGACCGAGCCGGCAGCGAGCAGCGCGCCCAATATCTGTCCCCACATCACCCAGTCGAAGGGGGCCAACAGCGGCGCCACCGGAGGCGGCTTGCCCACGCCGGCTGGATTCCGGTTCTCGGGTGAGGCCGGCCCGTGCTTCTCCGCAGTCCCCAGAATGAAGACCACAGCCGCAACGGCGATCGCCCACCAGATAGCCGTCCGGGATGCGGTGCGACGTGACTGCGTGGCGCTGACGTCGGTGGGTTCCTCGACACGACTCGTTGGCTTCATCGACACTCCGCGCAGTCCTCGCGCCCCATCCGACGCGTGGGCGAATCTCGCCTCGGATCAGGTTAGCGCATATGCTTCAGATAATGAACTATTCAGTTTGACGTCGGTGGCCGGGGACGCGGCCGAGTATCGTGGCGTCGTGACCGACACCATTGGCGCTGCCGACGATGCCGACATCGTCGACTTCCTTGGCGCCGTGATGGACGTGCAACGCATGATCTCGGCCCTCACTCAGCCCGTGGAGCGCAAGTATGCGATCTCGGATCGCGCGTTGGGCATCATCTTTCTCGTTCACGCAGGCCTCGACCGTCCCGGCTTGCTGCACGAATACCTCAACGTGTTGCGAAGTACGATCACCTCCGATGTCGACGAGCTCGTCGCCGCAGGCCTGTTGCGTCGGAAACGGTCTGATACCGACCGGCGGATGACCCGAATCGAGGTGACCGCGAAAGGCGCTCGCGTACAACGGGAGACATTGCGTCAGCTGCAGGAGTTCTTTCGCGCCAAAGCGGCCGGCGTGGCCCTCGAAGAACTTCACAACTGTATCGCGACGCTCCGCAAGCTCAGCGGCATCCCGCAGTCTCCGGTGCCCAACCCGCTGCGTCAAAGCGGCGACGCTTCCTGATCGAGTCGCTCTTCACAGCGCAGATTCCCTATCCAGCAAGGCATCTGAGCCATCAAGTCCTCGAACCATTCCGGCATGGTTGGCGCGTGAGCTTGTTCCCGCGCCGAGTTGTCGCCGGACTACGCGCTGCGGTGGGGATAGTCAAGGCAGCGTAAACAGAACTCTCAGCCGAAACGAATCAGCTTCTTGTTGACGAACTCGTCGATGCCATAGCGGCCCAGCTCGCGTCCGAACCCGGATCGCTTGATGCCGCCGAACGGCAACTCAACTCCCTCGGCGCCGACGGCGTTGACGAAAACCATTCCGGCATCGATGTTGTCGGCCACTCGCTTGGCTTGATCGGCATCGGTGGTGAACACGTACGAGCCCAGCCCGAACGGGGTGTCGTTGGCCAGGGCGATCGCTTCCTCCTCCGAGGACACCTTGTACACCGTGGCCACGGGCCCGAACAATTCTTCTTTGTAGGACGCCGAGTCGGGCGACACGTTGGTGAGCACCCCGGGCGGGAAGAAGGCGCCTTTGCGCTCGCCCTCGGCAACCAGGGTGGCGCCATCGGCGACGGCACGGTCGACCTGCTCTCCGAGGCGCCGCGCGGCCGCCGCGGACGACAGCGGCGCCAGACCATCGGCGGCGGCCAGCACCCTCTTGGTGAACTTCTCGAGGAACTCGTCGTAGATGTCCCCGGCGACGATGAAACGCTTGGCGGCATTACACGCCTGCCCGGTGTTCTCGAACCGGCCTGCCACCGCGGCCTCGACCGTGGCGTCCAGGTCATCTGAGGACAGCAGGATGAACGGGTCCGAACCGCCGAGTTCCAGCACCACCTTTTTCAGGTTGCGCCCGGCGATCTCGGCGACGGCCGCGCCTGCTCGCTCGGAACCTGTCAGCGACACCCCCTGCACCCGAGGATCGGCGATCGCCTCGGCAATCTGCTCGTTGGTGGCGTAGACGTTGACGTAGGCACCCTCGGGATAGCCGGCGTCGGCGAAGATCTGCGCGATCGCGGCCGCCGATTCCGGGCACTGCGGCGCATGCTTGAGCACAATCGTGTTGCCCAGCACCAGGTTTGGGCCGGCGAACCGGGCAACCTGGTAGTACGGGTAGTTCCACGGCATGATGCCCAGCAGCACGCCGATCGCACTGCGACGGACTACCGCGCTGCCCTCACCGTCGAGCAGTTCGATCGGCTCGTCGGCGAGGAACTTCGCGGCGTTGTCGGCGTAGAACTCATAGATCGCAGCGCTGAACTCCACCTCGCCGACGGATTGGTCCAACGGCTTGCCCATCTCGCGCCGGATGATCGCGGCCAACTCGTCTTTGCGTTCGGTGTGCAACTCGGCGACACGACGGATCAGCGCGGCGCGCTCGTCGAGGGTCGACTTCTTCGACCACTCTCGAAACGCGGTACTGGCCGCGGCCAGCGCCTGTTCCATCTGCTCGTCGGTGGCGGTCGGGTATTCCTTGACGACCTCCCCGGTGGACGGGTCGACGACCGCGTACATGGACTGGCCCTGGACAGATGCGCTCACTGGTGCATCCTGCATTGAATCCGTTCTCGAACGCAACACTTGACGACGAAAACCGGCGCCGTACCCGTCGGCAGCGACTTATTTCGTAGGTCCACGTTTCTGGGCAAGCACCGCCTCGCCGAGCCAGCGACGAAGGAAACCCCGGAGCTCGTCGGGCGATCGGGCCGGATCGTTGGGGGCCACGAAGAACGACAGCATGGTTCGCAGCGTGAATTCCACGAGCTCTCGCAGGCTGGCTTCGTCGTAGCCGTGCCGTTTCCAGTCGACGTCGAATCGGTCGATCATCCGCATTCCGAACGCCTGTGCTTCCTCAGAGGCCATGTCCCCGCTGTGGCTGTGCGGATAAGAGGACGACAGCACGATGCCCAGCTGTGGCGACCGGGCTACCGCGTCGAGCGTGTAGATCGCTCCCTCGGTGATCGCGTCCGCGGGATCGTGGATGCCGCGCACATGCTCGGCCAGCCGATCGAGGAAGTCATCGACTGAGGCGATCGCGACCGCACGCATGAGCGCGTCAGCGGTCGGAAAGTACCGATACACGGTCTGCCTGATGATGCCGAGCGTGTTGGCGACGTCGGCCAACGAGACCGCCGAACCGGTTTGTGCCACCAGGTCGACGGCCGCGCCGATGATGCGCCGGACAGCCTCTTCGTCATTCGCGGGTGGATTCCCACCCCACCCTCGTCTGCGCGCCATCTTGCGCATCAGTATCCCCGTCGTTCTTGACAAGCGCAGGTGACCACACAATCATACACAAACACGTCTATATGTATGTTAACGATGAGGTGCAGAGAGATGACCGATCTGATCGTGCGCAAGCTGCGTTTTGCGTTCGCCGATCACCACGTTCCGTTTCTGTGGAATGAAGCGAATCCGGCGTTCTCGTCGATGGCAAATGCGGTGTCGTTCTTGGCAATTGGGTTCGAGAAGATGATCGTCAGCATGATCGCCGAGGCGAAGTCACAGATCACCGACCCTGCGATCGCCGTGGAAGCCGAGGCGTTCGTGCGTCAGGAAGGTCAGCACTCGATGGCCCACCGCGGGCATGCCCGGGGCCTGATCAAGAGCTATCCCGCGCTCAAGGAAACCCTTGACGAGGTGAACGGGGCCTTCGACCGGATGACGGCGACCAAGCCGCTGGCCTGGCGGTTGGCCTACACCGCCGATCTGGAAGCCACGTTCACTCCGGTGTTCAAGCTGATGCTCGACCATGACGACACCCTGTTCGCGCCCGGCGATGACCGGGTGGCGTCGCTGTTCTTGTGGCATTTCGTCGAGGAGGTCGAGCACCGAAGTTCCGCGCTGATGATCTACAACCACGTGGTGGGCGACCAGGTGTATCGGATGCGGATGGCACCGGCGATCTTCAGGCATGTCCTTGCCACCCTGCGGACGGCCTGCGAAGGGTTCAACAGGCACATCCCGCTGGCTGAACGCAAGGTCGACGCGTTGTCGATGTTCGGTACACATCGGCGCAAACATGCACTGCTGCAACGAATCCCGTTCGCCCACCGGACCGACAATGGTCCGGTGATCGACGCCTTCAAGCATCTACCGAATCGCGAGAAAGCCACCGCGTTGACGGGTATCGTGCGCAGCCAGCTTCCCAGTCACAATCCGGCACACGAGAACATCCCTGCGCTGGCGAAGGAGTGGTTCGCCCGTTACGACGAAGGCTACGACGTGACCAACTGGTACACGGCGACTACAAGGAAGGCCGTCGATGCCTGATCTCTGCGCGCCCACGTTCGAACACCTGGCGACATCGCTGGGCTTCTCCTGCGAGCAGGCCGGCGGCCTGGTCGAGGTCCGGAACCCCTTCGCCCTGGAGAACTGGACCCTGCCGGTGCTGGAGGTAACGGTGATCGCCGGCGCGGTGCTGGCATTGGTCTACGCCATCATGCGACTTCGGCGCCACGGCGATGGCACCAATCTGGTGCTGTGGTTCGGGGCGATCGCGTATCTGCTCATCATCGAGCCCCCGCTGTACTTCCCGGCGGCGTTCGGCATCGCCGAACACGTCGACACGATGTTCGCCCACAACGTGTTCACCGTCGACTTCCTGTGGGGCCGACTGCCGCTCTACATCGTCGCGATCTACCCGATGATGGCGACCGTCGCGTTCGAGATCGTCCGAACCCTCGGCGTTTTCCGCCGCTACGGCGCATTCGTCGGAGCACTGTGCGTTGGCTTTGTCCACCATGCCTTTTACGAGATCTTCGACCATCTCGGCCCGCAACTGCGGTGGTGGGAGTGGTCGGTCAACAACCCGATGAACCAGCCCATGTTCGACTCGGTGCCGATGGGCAGCGTCGTCGTTTTCGCCGCGCTATGGCCCATGTCGCTGGCGCTGTGCGTCCAACTGTTCGTCGGCCGCCAATCCGATCACGGAAAGCGCTTCACTGGTCCGCAACTGGTCTGGCGCACCATCGTCATCGGCGTACTGGCATCCGTAGGTACCGCGATCCTGCCGTTGCCCGCAACGCTGATCGGCTCGCTCTCACACGGCACGCTGCAGGGATTTGTGTACGCGGCCGAACTCGTCGCGATCACCGTGGTCGCCGTGCCCGTTCTCTTCATGCAGTGGCGAAGACTTCGCGCCGATCCGATCAGCAGTGAGCGCTACGCGAATGCAGTCATCGTCCGATACAGCTGTGGGTATCTCGCCGTCATGGCCGTCCTTTGGCTGACCGCGTTACCGGCCTACTTCAAAGCCGTCGACGGGATCACTGCGAACGGTGATCCGATCGGCAGCCTGTGGTACGCGACCGTCTGCTTCGTTGTGGCCGCGCTGTGCACTGCAGCGGCGGCCAGTGTCACGCCCAGGTTGGCCAGACAACCCGATGCGGTGCTGCCTGCCGCCGCCGATCTGCGATGAAAAGAGCTTTGCCGCCCCTCCGGTAGCGTGTTCGTGTGATCAAACGCGGCCAGCACAGCGGCGAGGAAACATCGCCGAGCCCTGTGTCGCGCCCGACCGTCGACGCGTCGACACAGCGTGCCTTCGGCAGACCCGCCGGCGTCGACAGCTCGTTCCTGGATTCCGACGACCATCGCGACCAAGGCCAGTACACGCCGACCAACCAGGCACCTCAGCCGGTGCTGGCCCAGGCGTTCGGCCCCACGCTGGTAGCCGACGCCGACTCCGAGGACAACGGCTACCCCACGGAGTCGCCTGACGTCGACGCCGCAGAGACCGCAGGCCCCGCAGCACCGCCCCCCGTCGTACCGGCCGTCCCGCACGAGAAGCTCGGCGTGCGCGACATCTTGTTCGGCGGCCGAGTATCGCGTCCCGCTCTGGTCGTGCTCGCCGTCATCGCGATAGCCATCGGCCTTGTCGGGGGTTGGGTCGGGCGCAAGACCGCAGAAGTCATCGAGGCGTTCACCACTCCTAAGGTGACCCTCAACACCACCGACACCAGCCACCTGCCGGACGGGCAGATGGCGAAAGTGGCTGCAGCCGTGGCTGATTCGGTGGTGACGGTGCAGGCCATCAGCGATTCGGAGGGTTCGCAGGGCTCAGGGGTCGTCGTCGACGGACGCGGCTACATCGTCACCAACAACCATGTGATCTCCGAAGCCGCGGCCAGCCCGGGCAAGTTCAAGCTGACCGTGATCTTCAACGACGGTAAAGAGACACCTGCCAACCTCGTCGGGCGTGATCCCGAAACCGATCTGGCGGTGCTCAAGGTCGACAACGTCGACAAGCTGACCGTTGCGCGACTCGGCGACTCCAGCAAGCTTCGCGTCGGAGACCAGGTGATGGCCGCCGGTGCGCCGCTGGGCCTGCGCAGCACCGACACCCAGGGCATCATCAGCGCGTTGCACCGGGCGGTGCCGCTGTCGGGTGAGGGCTCCGATACCAAGACTGTCATCGACGCCGTGCAGACCGACGCTTCGATCAACCACGGCAACTCCGGCGGTCCGCTGGTCAACATGAATTCCGAGGTGATCGGCATCAACACCGCGAGCAAGTCGCTCTCGGACAGTGCCAGCGGATTGGGGTTCGCGATTCCGGTGAACGAGGTGAAATCCGTCATCGAGGTGCTCATCCGCGACGGCAAGATCGCCCACGCGTCGCTCGGCATCATGGCGGAGTCGGTGAACGACAGCGGTACAGGCGGAGCCCGGGTGACGAAGGTGAACCCCAACAGCCCCGCCCAACGAGCCGGACTTGCGGAGAAGGACGTCATCGTCAAGCTCGGCGGCCGCCAGGTCAACAGTCTCGACGAGCTCACCGTCGCGGTTCGTCAGCTCACCATCGGACGGGACGCTCCGGTCGAGGTGCTCCGCGACGGTAAGCCCGTCACGCTGACCATCAAGCCGGACGCGAAGAAGTCTTCGTAGCCCGCGGTTCTCACCCCTCGGGGTAGAACAGGAACAACGAGCACCCCTGCTTCGACTGCGGCACGTGCCATGAACCCGCTGGTGCATGCAGGAAGGTGCCGGCCGGATAGTCGTTCACCCCGTCGTTGAGCACGCCTGAAATCACGTACACCTCCTCCGGGCCCGGGCTGTGGTGGTCCTCTTTTCCCCACACCGCGCCCGGTTCGATCTCGGTGAGCACAGCCTTGGCCCCGTTCTCGCCTTCCCACAGCAGTTTGACGGTGATGCCAGGAAACGGCCGCACGGACGCCACGTCGTCGGCATGCACCCAGGCGTATCCCGGAGCGTTCGGCCCGAACTGTGACATATCGCCTGTCGAGGTATTCATATTGCTACGCAACCACATTCGTGTGAGACGTATTTCGCGGTGCACGCGAGAAATCCCACGAAAATATTTGCTGTTCTGCGGCGGGACGCGCTGTTACCCTTGTTCTGTGACTGTTTTCCGACACGACTATGACTTGCTCACCGGGATGCCCGCATCCACGGTGGCTTTGTCGTGCTCGGAGAATCTCAGCGTGACGGCCCCCGTCTGGACGGCAGAGCAGCGTCTCAGCCACAGGCAACCCAGATGCTTCCGGCTGTCCAGCCGACCTTCCGCCCCGTCAGCGGGCGTGCGCCCAGGCCGGAAGCAAGGGCCCGAAGAAAACTCTCATAAATATCTCAGCAGCACGGTTTGCCCAGCCAGGAACGTCGCCTGACATTCCTGTAGCTCGCTGCGCCTAAATCCATTGCAACACAACGCATTTCATCTGAAATAACTACTGGACATCGTCCGTTTCAGGGCGCACCATTCTTCAAGCACCGCACCCGGCGAGATCGTGTGCACAGCGGCGAGACATGCGAACAAGTCTGTCCCGTAAGAACTTTGAGAACTACACAGTGGTGGCATCCGCGCTCGTGGCGGAAATCAGGTAGACGCCCCCGGCTCAAACCCGGGTGCCCATACGGGCGTGCAGGTTCGAGTCCTGCCGAGCGCACTTCGTGGTGTCAAGCGTCCGTGACGGAATTTGGGAGACGTGCCGGATTCAGACTCCGGTGCCCGGTTAAGGGCGTGCAGGTTCGACTCCTGCCGGACGTACGGGTCGTTAGTGAAATGGTTTATCACTCTTGGCTTTTACCCTTGAATTCCGGGTTCGAGTCCCGGGCGACCCACTGCACACGCGCCGTTAGCTGAGTTGGGATAGCACCAGATTCTTAATCTGGGGACGGGGGATCGAAACCCTCACGGCGCACGACGTTTTCAAGACCACAAGCCGGTGAGGTGTAACAGGTTGCACGGCAGTCTTCCAAACTGAAGGTAGCGAGTTCGAGGCTCGCCACCGGCTCGATACGGATGTAGCTCAACTGGTAGAGCGGTGGCCTCCAAAGCCGCAAGGTGGAGGTTCGAGTCCTTCCATCCGTGCCAAGCGGGATGTGGCGCAACTTGGTTAGCGTGCCTGGTTTGGGTCCAGGAGGTTGCACGTTCGAATCGTGTCATCCCGACCAACACCCCTGTAGCTCAACGGAAGAGCACCTGCCTTACAAGCAGGTTGTCGAGAGTTCGACTCTCTCCGGGGGTACTAGTGAAGCACGATGCGCGGTGGGACAGTCGGTCAGTCCGTCGGGCTCATAACCCGGAAGTCGCAGGTTCGAATCCTGCCCGCGCAACCAGTCGCCGATACCGCACAGACACGGAAAGGAGGTACGCGGCCATGGCAATCCTGATGTCCGACATGACCGTTGAGGTCTACAACGCCGACTACCGCGTGCTGTCCCGGATTCCGTGGCAGGAAGCGGTCCGGCTCATCCTCCGCGGTGCGGTGTACGTCATCGATGTGCACAACCCTGCGGTGCACGTGCACAGCCCGTCGCTGGTGATCGAGCTGCCGTTGTCGGTGGCGCTGCGCGAATACGTGCACATTCCGTACAAGGCGGTCAGCCGGGTCACCCGCGACGCGGTGCTGCGCCGTGACCGGCGTATTTGCGCCTACTGCGGTGGGCGGGCCGACACCGTTGACCACGTCTTGCCCCGCTGCCGCGGCGGCGGAGACACCTGGTTCAACCTTGCGGCCGCTTGCCGGCCCTGCAATGGGCGCAAAGGAGACCGGACCCCGCAGGAAGCCGGAATGACGATGATTCGCGAGCCCTTCGAGCCGAAGGACCGCGATCGGTTCCGCGCCGCACCGGTTGCGGAACTCATTTGATCAGGCGCGAGCGGGCGGGCTCCAGTGGCTTTGGCCAATGGAGGGGTCTGGATGCCCGCCCGCTCGTGTCCCAACGCGATTCCCCGGTCGGTTAACCGGTAAACCAGCGGATTGTTAATCCGTGACTGTAGGTTCGACTCCTGCTCGGGGAGCATGACCCGTGGTGTAAGCGGTAGCACGACTGATTCTGAGTCAGCCGGTTTAGGTTCGAGTCCTGACGGGTCAGCGACGAAACACATTGCCTCGTAGGGTAATCGGTAGCCCACCGGATTTTGGTTCCGGTCAGTTCAGGTTCGAGTCCTGACGAGGCAGCACAAGCCCCGTTCGGATATGGGTTAGTCTGCCGCCCTTTCAAGGCGGGGAAGCGGGTTCGAGTCCCGCACGGGGTGCTGCTGTCCGGTAGCTCAGTTGGTTCAGAGCGCCGCTCTGATATGGCGGAGGGCGGAGGTTCAATTCCTCCCCGGACAACAAGAGGGGAATTAGCTCAACAGGAAGAGCGCCTGCCTTGCAAGCAGGAGGCAAGGGGTTCGACTCCCCTATTCTCCACTCACACAACGCGTCAGGAGGCGTGGCAGAACGGTAATGCAGCTCGGTGCTAACGAGCCGCCGCGTCACCCGCGGTTGGGGGTTCGAATCCCTCCGCCTCCGCAGCAGTTGTCCATGGCGGTCTGGTGTAACGGCAACACAGTGGTCTGCGACTCCGCAGTCGAGGGTTCAACTCCCTCCGATCGCCCCAAAGCCCTTGTAGCACAATGGATAGCGCGCCGGTTTCCGAAACCGGAGGTTGCAGGTTCGAATCCTGCCAAGGGTGCGCGTCCACGCGACAAACCCCTGTGGCCCAACGGATAGGGCGCCAGTTTACGAAGCTGGAAGTGGGAGTTCGATTCTCTCCAGGGGTACCAGCGGTTCCCGCTCGGCGTTCCGCGATTCATGGCTGCCGGATTAGCTCAACAGGCCAGAGCACCTGTCTTGTAAACAGGCCACGCGGGTTCGAGTCCTGCATCCGGCTCGATCCAGTACGGCATCGTGCCTCCGTAGCTCAACGGATAGAGCAGCGAGCTTCTACCTCGTCGGTTTGCGGGTTCGAATCCTGCCGGAGGCTCTACTCCACGCCACCACTGTGCAAGATCATTTCGGGTTTAAAACCGCTCGCGAAGGCGCATTCTAAGGGCTGACGTCGGTCACAGGAGGCGCGGCTCATGGCTACCGGACAGGATGGGGTCGGCGCCACGGCGCAAGCCGATCCAGAATCAAAGCGGGTACAGGTACGGCGCGCTGCGATGGCCAGCGCCATCGGCACCACGATCGAGTGGTATGACTTCTTCCTCTACAACACGGCCGCTGCGCTGGTCTTTCCACACTTGTTCTTCCCTGCGTCCAGCACCTACGCGGGCGCCATGCAGTCGTTCGCGACATACTTCGTCGGGTTCGCCGCACGCCCGATCGGAGCGGCGATCTTCGGGCACTGGGGAGACCGGATCGGCCGCAAGACCACGCTGATCATCACGCTGCTGGTGATGGGTCTTGCGTCTGCGGTCATCGGCATCCTGCCCGGCACGGCAAGCATCGGCGTCGCTGCGCCCCTGCTACTCGTCACGTTGCGGGTGCTCCAGGGCATCGCGGTCGGCGGTGAGTGGAGCGGGTCGGTGCTGCTGACGATGGAGTGGGGAGATCAGCAACGGCGCGGGCTGCTCGGCAGTTTCGCTCAGGTCGGCGTCCCGGTCGGGCTGGTCCTCGGCACCGGCGGCATGACGTTGTTGTCGGCGACGATGTCCGACGAGACGTTCGACTCCTGGGGCTGGCGGGTGCCGTTCCTGGCCAGCTTGATCCTTGTCGCAGTGGGTCTGGTGATCCGGCTGAAGATCCTCGAGACGCCGATGTTCAGCAAGGTGCTGGAGCAAGGCAAGACCGCAACCACTCCCGTCAAAGAAGTGATCCGCCGACACTGGCGGGAAATACTGCTGTCGGCCGGCCTGCGGTTCGTCGAGCAGATGCCGTTCTACCTGTTCACCACGTTCGTGTTGACCTACGTCGTGCAGCGCCACCACTACAGCAAGACTTTCGTGCTGACCGCGGTCCTGGTTGGCGCCACGGTCGAACTCGCGACGATCCCGTTCTTCTCGCACTTGTCGGATTCGCTTGGCAGAAAGCGGGTCTACTTGACCGGCGCGATCCTTGCCGGGCTGTTCGCGTTCCCCTACTTCGCCATCTTGACGCACGGCGGGCAGGTGCCGATTTTCCTCGCCGTCGTGTTCTCGATGATCGTGCACTCGATGATGTACGGACCCCAGGCGGCGCTGATCGGTGAGAGCTTCCCGACGCATCTCCGTTACGGCGGCGCCGGACTGGGCTATCAGTTGGCTTCGGTGTTCGCAGGCGGGCCCGCGCCATTGCTGGCGACCTGGCTGCTCCACGAGACCGGTACCCCGTACTCGATCTCCATCTACATCGTCGTGGCCGCCGTTGTGACGGTGCTGTGTTGTCTTGCCCTGCCTGACCGTTCGCGCGCCGACATCGACGACTCGGCGATCTACAGCCGCGCTCAATCGACTTGAGTATCCGCTGACCTACGAGTGCAGCTGAGGTAGGTACTGCGGGCAGTATGCGGTGATGGAAGCCCTGATCATCGCCACGTCCTGTGCTCTGGTGGCGAAGACGTTCTTGGCGACGAAGGCTGAGACGATTTCATCGGGCGCCGGTCCCTCGCTGATGTTTTGGCACACCGCGTGTCCCGCCGCGATCTCACGGGCGGGATCGATCTGCGGGATGCCCGCGTCGGCGAGACTGGCAACGAAGGTGTCGTCGACCGCGTCGGCGTAGGCCGGTCCGGCACCGAAACCGGCGACGATCCCGAGGGCTCCGACTGCGAATGCGGCAGCTGTGCTCCGCCGCAGTTTCTGGTTGATGCTCATGCATCGACTGTGCCCGGTGGACCCCGGTACGCACATGCGTCGATCTACCCATATTTGGTCGACTGATGACGCCGATCAATCCGAAGGTGGTGGCTTTTGAGCGGCGAAGGCGGCCGCCTGGGTGCGGTTGCGGACGCCGAGTTTGGCCAGAATCGATTCGACGTGTCTGCCCGCGGTCTTCGGACTGATGAACAGCGCGGTCGCGATCTCGGCGTTGCTGTGCCCGGCCGCGACGAGTTCGAGCACATCACGTTCACGTTGGGTGAGCCCGTGGGGGTCTGCCGCCGTCTTCTTCCGACGGGTGTCAGGGTCGCGCCCGCGGAGTTGTGCGAGGCGCTGGCGTCCTCGGCGCACCGCGGCGCGGGCACCCAGTCGGCGGAACGTCTCCAGCGCAGTTTCGACGGCTGCGACGTCACCGCCGAGTTGGGCCAGCGCAGCGTCGTACGGGCAGCCGAGGCGCAGCCATTCGGCGGTCGCGGCTTGCCAGTCGCCGCTGACTTCGAGCCGGTAGGGCGTGATCGTGTCGCGTCCCGGCGCGTCCTCGGATAAACCGCCGGCCAGATGCGACCAGCGTCGAAGCTGTCCGACCAGCCACGGGTCCGCGTGCTCGGTAGCCACCGCCAGGCCGGCCTGCGCTTCTGCGCGGGCCGCCTCGTCGTCGCCGGCCAACCAGGCCGCTTCGGCGCGAGCGGCCCAGACCACGCCGAGGCGTGACAGATCGTCGGAGTCGGCGGCCGCCAGTGCCTCGTCCAAGAGCGCGGCCACAGGCTCCCCACCTCGACGGGCATTGATCAACGCCACGCAGATCAATGGCAGTATCCGCTGCGTCGCGAGCACGGGCGTGGTCAGCACGTCTTGGGCGCGGGCCAACGATGCGTCCCAATCGCCGCGGTGCAACGCCACCAACGCAGCTGCGCCTGCGGTGATCGCCAGGCACATCGCCAGGTCATGCTTGACGCAGAAGACCGAACACTCGGCGATGTACTCCTCGGCGCGGTCGAGGTCGTGCTTCACGGCGGCATACCAGGCCATGAGTGACCCGTGCAGGCCCGCCTGATCGAACAACCCCTCCGTTGCCATCGCGTCGCGCCATGCCTCCTCTAGCTCATCCCAACCGCTGTCGCTGGTTAGTACGGGGGCCAGGGCAGCAAAGAAGCGTGCGCGCAGGACTACCCCGCGGTCACCGAAATGCGTGCCCAAATCGATTGCACGCGAAGCGTATTCAGCACAGGCGGGATCGAAACCGACAGCTGTCAGGCCGGCCATGGTGGCCAGCGACAAGGCCAGCTGTGGACACGGGCCGACCTCTTCGAGCACCCGCACCGAGGCCATGGCGGACTCGAGTGCCTCCTGGGTGCCGCCCAGCGCGTAGACCATCTGGGATAGCCAGGCCAGATCGCTGCCCTCGCCGAGGCGATCACCCAACGCGTGCCGCAACATGATCGCCTCGCGCCAGGAGGCCACAGCCGCTTCGCCCATCGCACTCAGCCAGCACGCGAACGCGTGCTGCTCGAGCAGGAGCACCTTCTGGTCGGTGGTGATCTTGTCGGCGTACCGCAGCGCCAGCGCGAACAGCTCGGCGGCTTCGCGGTTCGCAGCGAGCCGGAAGGCACGTTCGGCGGCCAAGGGCGCATAGCGGATGACGGCGTCGTGATCGCTCGCTTGCTCTGCGTGAAACGCCAACGCACCGAAGGTATCCGGGCTGATCGGCGGCTCGGCGAGTATCGCCAGGGCTTGCTTGTGCAGCAGCCGTCTCTGGTACGGAGCGATCTGGTCCAGCGCAGCCCGCCGCGCAAGTTCGTGGCGGAAGCCGACGGTGTCCACGTCGGCCAGCAGCACCCCGGCGTTCAGACATTCGGCAAGTCCATCTGCAGCGCTTGGGCACACCTCCTGCACCAATGCCAGATTCGCCCGCGGTCCGCACACCGCCGTTGCATACGCGGTGTCGCGCCCAGCTGTCGACAGCCTGGCCAGTCTGCCTCGGACCGCCTCAGATACGCTGCCCGGCAACGCTTCCCGCGTCAGTACATCCTGGTCGGCAGCCAACACCTCTGTGACATAGAACGGGTTTCCGCCGGTAAGCCGGTGCAACGCATCGGCGTTCACCCCGCTGCCCGCGGCCAGCTCTGCCACCGCCGCCGTGCTCAGAGGGTGAAGTCCGATGCGGCTGACCGCCGCGGACGTCGCGAGGTCACCGAGCAACACCGCCAACGGGTGTGAATCACCGATCTCGTCGTCTCGATACGACACAACCAACAACAGTGGCAGCGACTCGATTCGCCGCGAAAGGTAGCGCATCAGATCCAGGGTCGCGCCATCAGCCCAATGCGCATCCTCGATGACGCACACACCGGCTTGGTTGCCGAACATGCCGACCAGCCCGGTGTAGATGGCGGCAGTGTCGCCGGCGTCGATGGCGGCTCGCAACTCGCCCGAACTCTCCGCGACCATGTCGATCAGCGGGCCCAACGGTCGCGGCGCGGACAGCGGGTCGCACCAGCCCCGCAAGACGCGCGCCCGCTGCCCGATCCGGGCGATGAAGCGGGCGATCACCGTGGTCTTACCGACGCCGGCCTCCCCGCGCAGCAACACGACCCTGCCACGCGCGCGTGCGGCGCTCTGTTGGTGGCGGTCCAGTTCTGCGAGCACCGAGTCGCGCTCCAGCAGTCGATCCTTCGGGGCCACAGTCCTCCCGCCTTGGTTCCCAGTGGCAGCCTGCCTGGAGGACAGCAAACCTCAAGCTGGTTCGGGCGCGGTTGACAGCTTAGCCCAGCTAGCACGCGTACACGCTTGCAAGCGCAAAGACGACAGCCGGCGTCAGCCGATCTTTTCGACCTGCTCGAGCTGCAGGCCCGTGCTGCGGGGGCCGAGTAGACCCACGTTGAGGCACAGCAAGATGACGAGCGCCGCCGAACCGGAGAACACCGCCACCGGCCCAAGCGCGGCGAGCGCGGGCACGGCCACAAACGGCAGCACGGTCGAAGTCGCTCTGGACAGCGAGTAGCAGATGCCGCTGGCCGTGCTGCGGATCGCGGTCGGGAAGATCTCCGCTTGATAGATGTGGAACGCATTGGAGAACACGTTCGAAACGGCTGTCAGCAGGAATCCCGCGACCACGATCACCACGACCTGCTCCGCTGCGGCGAACACTATGCCGCACAAGGCGATTCCGAGTGCCGAGACGATGATCAGGTGTTTGCGCTCGAATCGTTCCACCAGAGGTATCGAAAGCAGCGAGCCGAGTGGGTAGCCGGCGAAGGTGAGTGCCGCGTACCCGAGGGACTGCGTCACCTCGAAACCCTTGCTGACGAGTACCAGCGGCGCCAATGTGCCGAATCCGTAATACGCGACTGTCTGCAGGATTTGGAAGATCACCAGCATCACGGTGCGCTTGCGGTAATCACGAAATGCGATCCGCAGCACCTCCGCGACGTTGGGGGCGTCGTCCTCGGCACGGGAGGCGCCGGCGAGCAGCTGTGCTGGCACGGGTGTGCCCGGTGCGACCTTGGCCACCACGGACGCGACGACCTCGCGTGCCTCCGCATCCCGTCCGCGGCTTTCCAGCCAACGCGGCGACTCCGGCAGCATCGTGCGGATCGCCAACACGAACACCGCACCGAGCCCGCCGAACACCAGCAGCCATCGCCAACCGTCGATGCCGAGCAGTTGATGATGCGCGACGAGCTTTCCACCAAGCAACGCCGCCAGCGGCACCCCGAGAAATCCGATCGTGTACGCCCACGCCGTCATCCGGCCACGGACCCGGGCAGGGACGAACTCGGCCAGATAGGTATCGACGAGCACAAGCTCGGCGCCCAGCCCGATACCGGCGATGAAGCGCAGCACCAGGAATGTCTCCACGTTGGGCGAGAACGCCGCCGCCAATGAAAACAGCGAGTAGACAAGCAGATTGAGGATGAACACCCGGCGGCGACCGAGCCGGTCCGCCACTATGGAAAGCACGTTGGCGCCCACGAACATGCCGGCGAACCCCGCTGCGATCACCAGCGCCTTGCCGGTGGTGCCCAGCTTGAATTCGGTGGCCAACACCGGCGCGAGCACGCCGCCGAGGAACACCTCGTACAGATCGAAGAACGACCCGAGACCGACGATCACCACCAGGCGCCAATGCCACCGGGTGACCGGAAGCCCGTCCAGAACGGACGACACCGTGGCCGGTTCATTGACTGCCATCAAGCCTCCTCGCGGCGCGGGCGCGGCGCTTTCCCTCGTGCATGGCCGCCACCCGGGCGACCGGAATCGTCCGTCCCTGCTCGATGAGGTCGCTGGGTAGGCGCTGGGGTGCGGGCATCGTGTCGGCCCATGGATCGCGGCCCGCCAGCGCGTCAACCGCGGTATGGACCGTGAAATCTCCAGGGTTGACGTGGTCAAGGTCTGCCCAGCTCAACGGAAAAGACACGGGGGTGCCCGCACGTAGGCGAGGGCTATAGGCGGCGACGATTGTCGCTCCGCCGGACCGAGTCGAATCCACGAACACCTTCCCCGCACGGTCCTCGACGATGAAAGCCGTTGTGGCCAAGGAAGGCTCGAGCGCTTCGGCGCGGGCAGCCAGCGCGCGGGTGGCCGCGGCCACGTCGTCGACCGGTGCGTGGTCGTCGATCGGCACGAAGATGTGCAGGCCTTTCGCGCCACTGGTCTTCACCGCGCCGGCCAGGCCGCTTTCTGCGAGTGCCTGGCGAACCAGGTGAGCGACGGCCACCACCGTGCGAAAGTCGTTGCCAACGGGCGGATCCAGATCAAGCACCAAGTGGGTGGGCCGGTAGATGTCGTCGGCCAAGCCCAACGACGGGTGGTATTCGACGGCACGCTGGTTGGCAAGCCACAGCAGCGTGCGCCGGTCGTTGCAGACCGGATAGCGCACTTCTCGTTTGGAGGCCTCGGCCCAGATCGGCACGGTCTTCACCCAGTCGGGTGTGTACTTCGGCGCGTTCTTCTGCATGAACGGCGACTGCCCACGAAGCACCCGCATCACCGTGAGCGGCCGGTCGGCCAACCCAGGCAGCATCCGATCGGCCACGGCATCCAGGTAGTCGACCAGGTCCCGCTTCGTCGCCCCCGCATCCGGACTCAGCGGCTGATCGAGGTTCGTCAGGTCGACCCCGGCGCGCTGTTCTCCGCCGCTCATATCCCGACACTATCCGGGCCGGGAAGGCGCACGTCGCGTCGACCGCATCATGTTTCGACGCGCCGGATCGGTGGAATGAGGGGAGGCAAGCGACACAACGAGGGGACTGGGATGACTGATTCCGGAAAAGCCGATCAGACACGTCAAGGGTTGATCGACTCCGTGAAAGGTAAAGCGAAGGAAGTCATCGGTGCGGTGACCGGCAACGATTCCTTGACCGCCGAGGGACAACTCGAGCAGACCGAGGCGCAGAAGCGCAGGGAGGCCAGCAAGGCGGAGGCGATCGCGGACGCCGAGGCCAGTAAGGCGGGGGAGGAGGCCGCTGAGGCCAAGCTCGAGAGTGCCGCTGAGCAGGGCGCGATCAATGCGGAGGCGGCAGCGGAGAAAGCTGAGATTCGCACGGAGCAGGCATCGCAGAAGCGGGCGACGCAGCAGGCGGCACACGTAGACCTTGCCAAGCAACAGGCCGATGCCGAACGAGATGCCGCGCGCCAAGTCGAGAACGCCAAGGCAGAGGAGCGAGAAGCCGTCCGCGCTGCGGATGAAGAGGTGGCCGACGCGCTTGATGACCACCAGGCCGCGGTGCGGGAATCCGCGAAAGCCCGAGCTCAAGCAGACCGACTGAGGCAGCAGGCCGACATGAGGAGTGACCGATGAGCATCACGGATTTTCCGTTGGCGGTTTTGAAGTTTCAGTACCGACTGGCTCGGTTGCCGCTTCAGTTGGTGGACGACGGGGTGTTCGGCCGGATGGAGTCGGACGCACCGGCGCGACTGTTCTTTGAGCGTTCGCTCGGGATGCTCGATGTGACCGTCGGAAACGTACTGCGTGCCCCGGAATTCGAGCGGCGAGGCACCGAGTTGATCGAGCGCAGCGATGCGCTGCGCCGCGCGGCCCAACTCGATGCGGCGGCATCCGAGAACATCAGGGCAGCGGGTTCGAATGTAAGGGCTACTCGCGAAAAGGCGGCTCAAGAACGAGAAGACGCCCGCGAAGAGAAAGAGTCGGCCGTCAAAAACGCGCGCATTGATGCGCAGAACCGCAAGCGCAATGCGGTGAAGAACGCTGAAACCCGGATCACCACCGGAGCGAAGCGCGCCGACGAAGCGGCCGCTCAGCGCGAAGGGGCTGTCGAAGCGGCCAAACGCGAGGAAGTGGCGATCGCCCGAGCGGCTGAGCAAAACGCCGCCGCAGCCGCCGATGCGAAACTGAAGGACGCTCACGACAAGCGCCAGACCGCGGCAAAAAACGTTGCGCAGGCCGACCGGTTGGAGGAACTGGCCGACCGCGAGAAGGAGCGCCGAAGCTAACAATTCGATTGTGATTCGGCGTCGACGCTCGCGTTAATACGATCGCCGTGTTCCCGTGAGAAGATGCGCAAAGCCCGGCTGATCGTCGCTGCGGCGGCGTGTGCGCTGCTGTGCGGGCCACCTCCGGCGACTGCCGCGCCCGGCACCGACCCCGGGGGTTATGTCGACTCCGCCGCGCGGTGTGCTTCTCCGGCGACGGTCGTTCTCTTCGGGAGCACCGAGACCTCGCGCGTTGCGATCTGCAAATCGCCTGACGGTCAGTTCGAGTATCGCGGCGTGCGGGTGCGAGACGGTGCCAAGTTGATCCTCTCGGCATCGCAGTCGGGCGATGGGTTCACAGCGAACAACAACGGCATCACCTACACCGTCTCCGCGAAGTCTCTCGTTATTGGCATGGGCGGCAAGGTGATTCGCGAGGAGCCGATGGTGGACGCGCACCGCCCGGAAGCGCCTGCGCCGCCCGCCGCGCCACCTACGACTTCGACGACGCCGTTGCCGCCGCCACTGCCCGCCGAAGTCGGCGGCCGCTGATCACAAGCCGACGAGCGACTCGAGCCAGTTGCGCGCGAAGTAGAGAACGAAGCCCGCGGCCACGATCCACAGCAGTGGGCTGATCTCACGCACCTTGCCGGCCGCCGAACGCAGCACGACCCACGCGATGAAGCCGACACCGATGCCGTTGGCGATCGAGTACGAAAACGGCATCACCGCGACCGTGAGGACCACCGGCAATCCCACTGAGAACTCGGTGATGTCGATGTAGCGCAACTGCGACATCATCATCACGCCGACGATGACGAGGGCGGCCGCAGCCACTTCCGTCGGCACGATCGACGCCAGCGGCGAGACGAACATGGCAGCCAGAAACAGCGCGCCCGTCACCAGATTCGCCAACCCCGTGCGCGCACCTTCCTCGATACCGGCGCCCGATTCGATGAAGACGGTGTTCGAGGACGACGAGGTCGCCCCGCCGACGACTGCGCCCGCACCCTCGACAATCAGCGCCGCTCGCAGCCGCGGGAAGGTGCCCTGCGCGTCGGCGAGTCCGGCCTCGCGGGCCAGTCCGGTGAACGTCCCCATGGCATCGAAGAAGTTCGCAAACACCAGCGTGAAAACCAGCATGACGGCCGCGAGCAGGCCGATGCGCCCGAAGCTGCCGAGGCTGACGTCGCCTGCGAGGGACAAGTCGGGCAGCGCGAACGGCGATCCCGTCAGCGTCGGCACCGAAAGCGTCCAACCGCCGGGATGTTCGGTCGACGATCCCAGATGCCATATCGCCTCGATGGCGACCGCCACGACGGTGCCGATCGCCAGCCCGATCAGGATGCCACCACGTACCCGTCGCGCGACGAGGACACCCGTCACCAGCAGTGTGAACACGAACACGACGGCAGGAACGGTGGTGATGGAACCGATGCCGCCGTGCCCCAGACCGACTGGCGGTGACGGCTTCCCGGTCGAGCCGATGAAGCCGGCGTCAACCAGCCCGATGAAGAGGATGAACAGTCCGATGCCCGCGGTGATCGCGAGCTTCAGCTGCATCGGCACCGCGTCGAACACCATTCTGCGCAGCCCGGTCACCGCAAGCAGCACGATGATCACGCCGTCGATGACCACCAGGCCCATCGCCTCGGGCCAACTCAGCGAGCCGACCACCGTCGTCGCCAGGAACGAGTTGATGCCCAGTCCCGCGGCGAATGCGAACGGCAGTCGCGCGATAACGCCGAACAGGATCGTCATCACGCCCGCTGCGAGCGACGTCATCGCCGAGACCTGTGCGAACTCCAGCTTGTGGCCGGTGACGTCGGGCGTGCTCGACAGGATGATCGGGTTCAGCACGATGATGTATGCCATCGCAATGAACGTGACCACCCCGCCGCGCACCTCTGCGGCGACCGTCGACTTGCGTGCGGAGATTTCGAAGAATCGATCGAGGCGACCCACGCCTCAGACCCTAAGCGGGCGCCGCCGGATCGTTACCAGTTCCAGACTGATGGGTCGGTTGGCGGGTAGTTCATGCAGATGTCGGTGCCGTGTGCGGCGACGCCCTTGTTGTTGAAGAACAGCTTGGCCCAGTTGCCCCAGTGGGTGGCCATCTGCTCGTAGTAGACGTTGGTCGCGGTGTCCTCCGAGTACTGCCGGCGGCCGGCGTAGTCCAGGGAGAAGAACCAGTAGATGCGGTCGCGGGCGGCGTCTTGGACGTCGACGGGCCGGTTTTTGTAGTCGGTCATGTAGCGCTCGTAGTAGACCGGTTCGACGTCGCGCACGGCGGCCATGTACTGATCGACGGTGCAGGTGGTCTTCAGGATCCGATTCGGGATCGGGTAGTCGTCACTGGCATCGGCCGCCGCGAAACCCGCTGTGGCGACGACGGTTCCCCACATCGCGAGTGCCGCGAACCCTGCGCGTAAGTACATGGTGTTCACCCCTGTCCGGCCGCCCGCTGCAGGACCGGCGCCTGCTCGGGGCAATAGGTGTTGATCGCGGCGCCCAGGAATTGCCACGCCTGATCGGTGGTGCTGCCCTTGGGCAGTTGGAGGAAGACGAATTTCGCTGACTTGTCGGCATCCTGGTCGAGCCCGTTATAGAGCCGCTTGCAGGTGATCTTGCCGATCCACGCGTTGTAGTCCTTCTGCCCGTAGATGCCGTACGTGTGGAGTTCGTTGGCGAAGTCGGTGTCGGGATCAGCATGCGCGGGCCAGGCCACGGCAAGTCCGGCGATCACCACCATGATTCCGAGCAGGAGTCCGCCGAGCACCATCAGGATTGCCCTCATACGGTCACTCCCGTCGGTACTGTGCCTATTATCAACTAGGTTGAGATCCACGCGAAACGAACTTAACCGCTCGATTTGTGAACGTCAACGTCTAGCGCAGCAGGAACTCGACGAGGACCGCACTCATTTCCGGGATGGCATCGCAGCGGATTCCAGTTCATGATTCAGCTCACCGTTGACTGTGGTCCCGTTCATTCCGGTATCGGTAGGCCGGCGTCCTCGGCCAATAAACTCTGCACAATCGACGTGGCCGCGAGCGAACCCGTCGCGATCGCCGAGGCTACCTGCGGCATCTGCGCACTGGCGTTGTCGCCGGCCGCGAAGACTCCGGAAACTGTTGTCCGACAGAGCGCATCGATTGCGATTGGATTCGCCGCCGCCGGCGTCGGCTCACCGAATCCGACGCCGAGCTGTTCAACCAACTGCGACCGCTGATGCAGTGTCGTCGCGACGAGCAGACCGCTGCGTGCCAGCCGAGTTCCGTCGGTGAACACGACGGCTTCCAATTCGCCGTTGCTTGAGGCGAGTTCGGCAATGGGTCTCTCGTCGACCGCGACTCGTGCCGCGGCCAACCGGGATCGGGCGTCATCATCGAGCTCCGCAGGCCCTCCAGTCAGGAGCACAACGTCGTCGCTCCATCCCCTGAGCAAGAACGTGGATTGCACTGCCCGCTTGCCGTTCGCCAATACCGCCAACGGTTGATCGCGAACCTCCCAGCCGTGGCAGAAGGGGCAGTGGAACACCGACCGCCCCCACAACTCCGTGAGCCCGGGCAGCGCAGGCGGCCGGTACTCCATGCCCGCGGCCAGCAGCAACCGACGCGCGCGTTCACGCCGACCGTCGGACAGTTCCAGTTCGAACACATCGCCGGCACGCTCACCCGCCACCACCTCACCGGTCCGCACTTCGACGGACGGGTAGGCGGCAATCTCCCGCCGCCCGGCCTCGTACAGCTCGCCCGGCGGTCGGCCGTCGTGACCCAACAACCCGCCGATACCGTGGGCGGCCAAGTTGTTCTGCTGACCCGCGTCGACCAGCAGCGTTCGCCGCCGCGCCCGGCCCAGTACCAGACCCGCGCTCAAGCCCGCGGCTCCGCCACCGACGACGACGCAGTCCCATGTAGAGTTCATGAATTAATCCTCCTAATTGTTCTGTGCCGCAACGTCTTCGACTGGCGATCCGCCCGTCGCGGGTCTGACATCTGGTCCCAACAGTTTTCGGACGGAGATCCGCGAACCGAACGGTTGCAGCATCTGACTGACCGGCCTGGTGCGCACGTTCAGCGGCCACCAGAACCAGCGGCCCAATAGCGCCGCGATCGACGGTGTCATCAGCGATCTCACGATCAACGTGTCGAAGATGAGGCCGAAGCAGATCGTGGTGCCGATCTGCCGGAGCATGACCAGGTCGCTGACGATGAACGAGCCGAGGGTGAAGGCGAACACCAGGCCCGCGGCGGTGACCACTCGGCCGGTGCCGCCCATCGCACGGATGATGCCGGTATTCAATCCGGCACCTACTTCCTCCTTGAACCGGGAGATCAGCAGCAGGTTGTAGTCTGCCCCGACCGCCAGCAGGACGATGATGGCCAGGGCGGGCACGATCCAGAACACCTCGATTCCGAAGATGTACTGCCACACCAGGATCGATAGCCCGAGCGCAGCTCCCAGTGAAAGGACGACAGTGCCCACGATCACAATGGCGGCGACGAAGCTGCGGGTGATGAAGATCATCACCAGCAGGATCAACGCGATCGCCGCCAACGTGACGATCATCAGGTCGTACAGCGATGCCTCCTGGATGTCCTTGTACGTCGACGCCGTCCCGGCGATGTAGATCCTGGCGTCGGCCAGGGGGGTCGCCTTGATCGCATCGAAGGCAGAGTTCCGGATGGCGTCGATGTGGGAGATGCCCTCGGGGGTGGCGGGTTTGCCCTCGTGCGTGATCGTCATCCGGGCGGCCTTGCCGTCGGGCGACATGAACAGCGTGAGGGCGCGCTTGAACTCGGCGTTGTCGAACGCCTCCGGTGGGAGGTAGAACGAATCATCGTTCTTGGCATCGTCGAAGGCCTTGCCGAGCGCGGTAGCGTTTGCCAGCGCGTCTCGGGCCTGTGCCACGGTGCCGCTGATGGTGGCGTAATTCGACTGCAACAGCACGCGATTGGTCTGCTGGATGTCGAGCTGAGGTGGGATCAGCGACTGCACCTGCGGTTGCAGCGCGTTGAGTTTGTCCAGGCTTGCGGTGATCTTGGCGAATTGGTCACTGAGTTTGTCGATGCCGTCGAGTGAGTCGAACACCGATCGCAGCGCCGCACACGTCGGGATTTCGTAGCAGTGTGGCTCCCAGTAGAAGTAGTTGCGTAGCGGCCGGAAGAAGTCGTCGAAGTTGGCGAGGTTGTCTCGGACCTCGTTGATGGTGTCGACGGTGTCGTGGAATGCCCGCACCTGCTGGTCGGTGGCCTCGGTGGCTTGCTGCTGCAAGGCGAGCTGCCGTTGCAGGATGTCGATCGCCTTGCTGGTCTGGTCAATCTGGGTCAGCAGGTCGCGGGCTCTGTCGTCCTGGTAGCTCAGGTTCATGACCTGGCCCGCACTTTGGGCGCTGATCTGAAAGGGAATGGAACTGTGCTTGATCGGCGTGCCGAGGGGTCGCGTGATCGACTGCACCAGTGCGACGCCGGGGGTGTGCAACACCGCCTTGGCGACGCGTTCCAGAGTCAGCATGTCCGAGGGATTGCGCATGTCGTGATCGGATTCGATCATCAGCAACTCGGGGTTGAGCCGCGCCTCCGAGAAGTGGCGTTCCGCGGCGGTATATCCGATGTTGGCCGGGGCGTCATCGGGCTGGTAGGGCCGTCCGTCGAAGCTGATCCGGGCTCCCGGCAGCGCGAGTAGGCCCACCGCGGCCACCGCCAACGAGGTGACGAGCACGGGTCCCGGCCACCGCACGATCGTGGTGCCGACGCGGCGCCAGCCCGTGGTGCGACGCACCCGTTTGGGGTCGAGGAACCCGAACCGCCCAGCGGTCGTCACCATCGCCGGGCCGAGGGTCAGAGCCGCGGTCAACGTCACGATAAGGCCCAGCGAAGCGGGGATGCCGATGCTGCTGAAATACGGGAGCCGGGTGAAGTGCAGGCACGCCACTGCTCCGATGATGGTGAGTCCAGAGCCGGCGATGACGTGGACGGTGCCACCGAACATGTCGTGGTAAGCGGCCTCGCGATCCAGGCCCTTGCCCCGGGCTTCTTGGTAGCGCCCGACGAGGAAGATGGCGTAGTCGGTGCCCGCGGCGATGGCCATGCCTGTCAGAAGGTTCACCGCGTAGGTGGACAGGTCGAACAGGCCGGCGTTGCCCAGCACCGCGACCACACCCCGCGTTGCGGCGAGTTCGACCGCGACCACGAGGAGAACGATCAACATGGTGACCAAGGAGCGGTAGACGATGAGCAGCATCACCGCGATGACGAGAAACGTGACGGCAGTGATGACGTGGGTGCCTTCGTTGCCGATCTCGAAGTTGTCGGTGAGCAACGGGGCGGCGCCGGTGACGTATGCCTTGACCCCCGGCGGGGGCGGCGTGTCGGCCACGATCTGGCGGATGCTGTCGACGGAACGATTGGATCGCGCCTCGCCCTGGTTGCCTTGGAGGTAGACCTGAACGAGCGCTGCCTTGCCGTCCTTGCTCTGGGCGCCGCCCGCGGTGACCGAGTCGCCCCAGAAGTCCTGAACGTGCTGGACGTGTTCGGTATCTGCTCGCAGCTTCGCGACGAGGCCGTCGTAGTAGGTATGCGCGTCCGGGCCCAGCGGCTGATCGCCTTCGAGCACGATGACGGCTGCACTGTCGGAGTTGAACTCGCCGAACTTCTCCCCGATGTGCTTCATGGCCGTGACCGACGGCGAATCAGGCGGGTTCAAAGCCACCGAATGCTCGGTACCGACTATCTCGAGTTGGGGCACCAGTATGTTCGTCACGCCGGCGACCGCGATCCAGATCAGAATGATCGGCAGGGCGAGTGTGCGGATGACACGCGCTGCCCGAGAACGGTCGGATCCCTCTGCCCCGTACTGACTCACGCCGTCTTGTCCAGACAGGCGATGTATCCGTTCACGTCGTTGGAAGACCTTTCATCCTTGACGATGCCATCGACGGTTATGCGGCAGGTGATATTGCTCGAATCACCTTGGGCGCGTAGGTCGGCGAACAGCGTCGTATCCTCGGTGACCAACTCGTGCGACCACGGCAGGGGCGCGTCGTCGACGCGCTGAGGTTGCGCGTGCTCGTCAAGGAAGTTGATGGTTGCCCGCTCCCCCGGATCCCCGAGGACCTGCAGGTAGACCCGTTTGGGGTCGAATCCGGTGTTCTCGGGCGAATCAGCTGAGGGCCTTGAGGTTTGGTCATGCGATCCGAAGATGCCGTGCAAACGGTAGACGCCGCTGACGACCAAGGCCACCACGAGCACCGCCACGAGCACCGCCCAATGGCGGGCGGCCGCCCTTCGTATCGGTGATGTCGACTCCACCACGCGGCCCGTCACCGCTCGACGCCTAGGGACTTGCGCAATTGTTTGTCGAAGATTCGGCGGGGAGCAAAGCGACGCATCGCGCTGAGTTGGCGGGCTGAGCCTGCGGGATAGCGCACTTTCGGGTTTGAGTCCGTCGCTGCGGCCACGATGACCTTGGCCACGACGACGGGATCGTCGCCGTTGTTGACCTGTTCGGCCACTGCCTGGTTGGAGCGCTCCCGCTGCCGTTCGTATGCGGCCAGCGCGTTGTCCGGTTTTGCGGTGTTGTCGTCGAATCCGGTTCTGGTGCCACCGGGCTCGACCAGAAGCACCCGGATGTTGTGCTCTCGCACCTCGTGGTCGACGGACTCGGAGTAGCCCTCGACGGCGTACTTGGTCGCGCTGTAGGCAGCCATGTACGGCGCGGGCATCAATCCGAAGATCGACGAGATGTTGATGATGCGTCCGCTGCCCTGTCTGCGCATGTGCGGCAGAACGGCATTCGTCATCCGGATGACGCCGAACACGTTGAGGTCGAAGAGTTTCTGCGTCTGGGAGATCGAGTTCTCCTCGCTGGCTCCGGCCAGTCCCATACCGGCGTTGTTGACCAGCACGTCGATCCGCCCGAACCGCGCGATCACCGCCTCAACCGCTGCAGCGACGGACTCGTCACGGGTGACGTCGAGATCCACGAACGTCACTCCCTGACTGGAATCCAGCCCTGCCGTATTGCGGCTTGTGCCCACGACGGTGAATCCCGCGTCGATCAGAGCGCGTGCGGCAAACTTGCCGAGGCCCGAGTTGGCGCCGGTGACGAGTGCGACGGGTCGTGCTGTGGCCATGTGAATCGTTTCCTAACTCTGTGGCGGGGTGCGCGTCCCCTGGGGAGCAGGCCGAGACCGCCGTAGCCGCACGACGCCGCTTGTACCGACCCGGTTGGCACCCGCGTTAATGAACATAGACATTCAATATCGGAACGTCAAAGTTCTATTCCCGGGCGACTAGGATCACATCGTGGGCTCGACAAAACAACTCTCGGGTGTGCAAGCGCGCACCAGAGCCGCGATCCTCGCTGCGACGGCCTCTGCATTGGCCGCAAACCGGACGGCCACCATGCCGGAGATCGCCGCCGCGGCCGGGGTCGGCCGCACCACGCTGCACCGCTACTTCGCCGACCGCGAGACGCTGATCCACGAGGCGACCCTGGACTCGATCCGCGTGCTCATGGAAGCGGTGGATGAGGCCGCCACCGAGGACGGACCCGCCCTCGACGCGATGCGGCGCTTCATCACCGCCGGCGTCTCAATCGCTGAACGGCTGGTCTTCATCTTCGGCGACCCGGCGGTGCTGCGCGATATCCCATCGGCCCAGTCCCCGAACGATGAGGTGGTGATCAACCTGATCACACGGGGACAACACGAAGGCGTGTTTGCCCCTGATCTCGCCCCGACCTGGATCTGGCACGCGCTCTACGCATTGATCCTGCGCGGCTGTGAGCAAGCCATAGCCGGTGCACTGCCGCGGCACACCGTCGCACCACTGATCATCCGGACCTTCGAGCGCGGCGTCAGCCCGGCTCCCTAGCGCAACAGGAAGGCTCGCCCATGGATGTCACACAACCGACCAACGACGAGCAGAGCAACCACTGGAACACAACAGCTGGATGCGCCTGGGTCGATGCGCAGGACCTGCTGGACCAGATGATGAAGGGTTTGGAAGACCTGCTCGTCGACGGCGTGGCTGCCGGATCGGGACGGCGGGTGCTTGACGTCGGCTGTGGCACGGGCGGCACCACACTCGCGGTCGCGCGCAGGCTCGGCGCCGAGGGCCAGTGCGTCGGCGCCGACGTGTCGGAGCCGATGATCGCCGCCGCCCGGGCCAGGGCCGAAAGGGACGGCATACCAGCAAGTTTCATCCTCGCTGACGTGCAGACCCATCCGTTTGAGCGCGCAAGCGTCGACACGATCATCTCGCGATTCGGCGTTATGTTTTTCAACGACCCGGTCCAGGCCTTCGCGAACCTGCGGCGCGCCGCAACCGACGACGGCAGGCTTCACGTCATCGCCTGGCGCAGCGCCGCGGAGAATCCGTTCATGACGACCGCCGAGCGTGCCGCGGCCCCGCTGCTGCCGAGCCTTCCGGACCGCCCGGCAGACGGCCCGGGACAGTTCTCGTTCGCCGATCCGCAACGGGTCGCTGCGATCCTCGACGAGGGTGGCTGGGCCGACGTCGACATCCAGCCCATCGACGTCGAGTGCACCCTGCCCGAGCCGGAGTTGATCGGCTTCATCACGCGGCTGGGTCCTGTCGGTCTGGCACTTCAAGGCGAGGACGAGCAGACCCGCGCCAAAGTCATTGAGGCCGTCCGTCCCGCCTTCGATCCCTTTGTGCACGGAACCGAGGTTCGGTACACCGCCGCGTGCTGGATGGTCAGCGCCCAAGCGTCGCGATAACCGCCGGCCCGCGGCGTCTGCCCGGTTCGCTAGCGCAGCAGGAACTCGACGAGAACCGCACTCATTTCGGGAATCGCGTCGCGGCGGATGACTTCGTAGCCATGCGTGCTCAGCGTCGGCAGGCACAGCAGGCCTGCCCGCGGCGAAAGCCCGCTGGCTTTTGCGTGCGACGCGTCGGACTCGAACGCGCCGAGCACCGCCGGCTGCGGCGATAAGCCCAATTCCATTGCGACACTCATCAATTGGTCTACGATGTTCTTGTCGTACACGCACTGTGCGTCGCTGTAGCCGACAATCGGTCCGCCGCCGACGGTGGTGCCATACTCCGCTTCCGCTGGGCCGACCTCCAGTGCCAGCGTGACGTCACCTGGCAGGGTACGACTGGCATACGAACCGCCGATGCCGCCGATCTCCTCGTTGGTGGTGAACACCAAGTAGACGTCACCGGCGGGCCTGCGCGCGCTTTCCTGCAATCGACGGGCCGCCTCGAGCAGAGCGACCACGGGCGCACGGTCATCCATGAAGTAGCAGCCGAGGTAGTCGCCGAATTCGACGAGTGTGCGCTTGCTGCCGTCCACACAGACTCGGGTTCCCGGCCGGATTCCCGCGCTGGACAATTCGTCGGGTGTGCGGCCCGTGAAGACGTAGACGTGTGTCCAGTCCAATGCTTTGTCGCCCTGGTCCGGCTTCGTCTCCCAGATCCTCGGACTTTCCGAGGTCGTGTGTTCCGAGCCGAGCGTCAAGACGCCGCACAGTGTTTCGTTGTCGCCGAGCACAGCGACCGGGCCGAGGCCGAAGTTGCCCGGATACATCGTCCCCAGTTGTGTGAGGTGCAGCGTGCCGTCGGATTCCACGCGCTTGACGAGCATCGACAACTCGTCCATATGGGCCAGCACTCGCGTCGACGGTCCACCGCCGCTGCCGCGGACCAGGCCGACCAGATTGCCTGCTTCGTCGACCCAGTTCTCGTCGACCCGCGGCGCGAGTTCGCGACGGCACACGTCGCGGACGGCGTCTTCCTGGCCGCACGGCCCGAAGGTGGACAGGAGCTCTTGGAGTAACTCGCGGGAGAACCCTTCGTCAGCCACCCCGATGACTTACCCGGAGTCGCAGTGAGGCAACCCACAGCGGGTTCACCTTACCGAGCGGTAAGTATCGGTGTACATTTGTTCACCGAATCATAGAAAGGCGGGGTGAACCGTGTCGTTTTCTCTTGAACTGTCGGACGACGTGATCCAGGTCAGGGACTGGGTTCACGAATTCGCGGCCGAGGTCGTGCGCCCGGCGGCGGCCGAGTGGGACGAGCGTGAGGAAACCCCTTGGCCGATCATCCAGGAGGCGGCCAAGGTCGGCCTCTACTCGATGGAGTTGTTCGCCACTCAGGCCGCCGAACCGACAGGCCTCGGCACGTTGACGGTGTTCGAGGAGTTGTTCTGGGGTGACGCCGGCATTGCATTGTCGATCCTCGGCACCGGACTGGCCGCGGCGTCTCTTGCTGCCAACGGCACGCCTGAACAAATGGGTGAATGGCTGCCGCAGATGTTCGGCACGCCAGAGGATCCGCTGCTTGCATCGTTCTGTTCCTCAGAACCCGCCGCCGGATCCGACGTCGGCGCCATCCTCACCCGCGCCGTCTACGACGAAGCCAACGACGAGTGGGTGCTCAACGGTGTGAAGACGTGGGCCACCAACGGCGGAATCGCCAACGTGCACATCGTCGTTGCTTCGGTCCATCCCGACCTGGGCAGCCGCGGGCAGGCCACGTTCATAATTCCGCCGAACACGCCCGGCTTCAAACAAGGGCAGAAGTTCAAGAAGCACGGAATCCGCGCCTCGCACACGGCCGAGGTGATCCTCGAGGACGTGCGTCTGCCCGGCCGTCTCCTCGTCGGCGGCAAGGAGAAGTTCGACGAACGAATCGCCCGCATCCGCGAGGGCCAAAGTGCCGCGGGCCAAGCGGCGATGAAGACCTTTGAACGCACCCGGCCTGCCGTCGGCGCAATGGCCCTCGGTGTCGCCCGGGCGGCATATGAGTACGCACTGGACTACGCGCAGCAGCGTGAGCAGTTCGGCCGCAAAATCGGTGACTTCCAAGCGATTGCGTTCAAGCTGGCCGACATGAAGACCCGTATCGACGCCGCGCGTTTGTTGGTATGGCGCGCGGGCTGGATGGCGCGCAACAACAAGCCCTTTACGAATGCCGAAGGTTCGATGGCCAAACTGGTCGCCAGTGAAACCGCGGTCTATGTGACCGACGAGGCCATCCAGATTCTCGGCGGCAACGGCTACACCCGCGACTATCCCGTCGAGCGCATGCACCGCGACGCCAAGATCTTCACGATCTTCGAGGGCACCAGCGAGATTCAGCGCCTCGTCATGGGCAGGGCGATCACCGGGCTGCCCATCCGCTAGCGGCTAGCCGGTCGGGGTGAACGAAAAGGCAAGCACCACAAAGGCTGCGATCAACAACAGCCACGCCACGACCGGAACGATGAACCCGCCCGGCCGCCGCGCCGTGAAGAAGGACAGCACGACGGCGACGATCGCGACCGCGGGCGCACCGTATTGGATGAGCGTGAAACCGAGCTCACCTGGGCCCTGGCGCGGGCACGGCTGCTTGTTGCAGCCCGCGGTGCCCATGATCTGCATGTAGAGGAAGACGACGACCGCGATGGCGCCCGGCACAGTGGCCAGGGCCAGAACCCAATTCGCAGTGCGCCCCACCCTCGCCGCGTACCCGGCGGCCAGGTGGCTCAAACCGCGCGAATCCCGGTGTACACCAACAACAAACCGACGACGACCAGGAAGCCCGCTGTCAGGACGGCGTGCTGACGTTCCATCCACTGCTTCATCAGCTCGAGCTGATGGTCGACCCTGTCGCCCGCGATGGCATAAGCGAGTATCGGCAGCAGCACCGACGAACCCGCGATGGCCGTGTAGTAGACGACCGCGACCCACACGCCCGCAGCACCCACTGCCGCCGTGCCGATCACCAGCCCGGCCGCGCCGTTCATCACCAGCACTTTGGGATTGATGAGAATCAGCCCAACCGCGACCGCGAACGCGCCGACGGGCGTCAGCCTGCCCAGCCTGTTCAACCACGCCGGCTGTTTGGTGACCAGGTGGCGCGTCAGCCACCGCCATACGCCGAACACGATGAACGCGACGCCGACCGCGAGCCGCACCCATGCCGCCCACGTGGGGGCGGGCCGGTTGAGCCCATCGAGAAGGCGAGGCAACTGGACGAACACCGCCGTCGTCACCGCGAGACCGATGAGCCAGCCGAACATGAAGGCCAGGCCGGTGGACCGGGCACGGTCGGACTGCAGCACCAGCACGATCGCCGGGACGATCGTCAGGGGCGACATGGCAACCACCAACGCCAGCGGGATGAGCTGGCCGAGCATCGCCGCCCAACTACCCGACATGGGCAGCGATCTTAGTCAGCTACGGGTGGATCAGCGGGCAGTGAGTGCCAGGGGCCGCGAGCGCGGCTTGTGGCGGCCGTGCACCAGGTAGGCCAGCCACCGAATGTCGAGAAGCATCGAGTTCGAACCCGTCTCTAAGCGCTCTTGGTAAGGAGCGGAAGTAGGCGACGCCGCTCGAGTATGGCGTCGGCGAAATTGTGGAGTGCGTCTGCGACCGATGCCACCGTTGGCAGCTCGACTCGGTCGTCGAAGGTGCGTACCGCGTGATTGACCGGCTGGCTCGCGATCAGCGACCATTCGACCCCTGCGACGATGCAAGCGTCATCGAGTTCGCTCAACAGCGAAATGATGTGCGGTGTAGCGGAATTCACGCCGCTGAGATCGAGCACGACGGGCTTTTCCCGTAGCACGAAGCGCTTGGCATATGCGCTGACCTTTTCGAGGTTCGCGTCGTCGAGATCACCTGTGACCGTCACAACGGTCGCCAGTTGGCGACTGCACACCCGGATCTGGGCGCCGTCGCAGTCGAATGCCGGATTGCCGTACATCTGGCGCCTCCCCTCGATCGGTGAACTAATACCGAAGCTACGGAGCCGATCTAAGGCAACGGGGAGTAACGGCTAATACTTTATTAAGAACCGGTTTTGCGTCGAGCAGCAAACCACTCAGCCGCGTCGCATCCATTGCGGCCCAGAGTAGTTTTCCCAGGGGTTGTAGTCGGCCAGCAGCGGTTCCTGCGGAGGTCGCTGCTCCTCGGGCACGTGCTGCAGGTTAATCCGGATCCGGTACCAGATCGAACTGGGCCCGCGCATACCGTCCACCAAAATGTCTGCAGGCTGGAGCATTTCGGCTACTGCCGGGTAACGTCCGCGCCATTCGTCGAGCGCGGCCATTGCTTCGTCCTTGGTCTTGGTCCGTGCAACCTCGATCAGCGGCATCGTCGATTGCCGACGACCGGTCCCCTTCTTGGCGCCTCGTGGCGCCTTCTCAGCCGGACCGAGCCGGTCGGCGAGGTCGAGCAGCGCGTCCAGTGTGCCCGCGTGGTCGTCCATGGCCTCCCACGGATCGCCGCGCTCCTCGAAACGCGCGGGCACGGTGGCGATCGTGAACCGCTCCGGCTGACAGTCGGCGACCTCGCCCCAGAACAGCGGCGTCGACACCCGGGCGTCCGGCGTGGCCCGAACGGAGTACGCCGAAGCGACCGTGCGGTCGAAGGCGTTCTGGTTGAAGTCGACGAAGACCCCTTCGCGCTCCTCCTTCCACCACCGCGCTGTCGCGAGTTCGGGCGCGCGGCGTTCGACCTCTCGGGCCACCGTCTGCGCCGCAAGCCGCACGAATTTGAACGGCCACCGCGGCGCGATGCGCGCGTAGATGTGAAACCCGCGGGAGCCCGACGTTTTGGGCCATGCGGTCAGGCCGTGCTCCTCGAGCACCTCGCGTGCGATCAGGGCCACGTCGACGATCTGGCGCCATTGCACGCCCGGCATCGGGTCGAGGTCGACGCGCAGTTCGTCGGGATGGGCGAGGTCGTCGGCGCGTACCGGATGCGGGTTGAGATCGACGCAGCCCATGTTGATTGCCCACGCCAGACCCGCGGCGTCGCGGATGACGGCCTCCTTGGCAGAGGTGCCCGACGCGTACTTCAACTCGGCCACGTCGACGAAGTCGGGTCGTTTCTCGGGGGCCCGCTTCTGGAATACCGCTTCCTCGGTGATGCCCTTGACGAACCGCTTGAGGATCATCGGCCGGTCACGCACACCGTGCAGCGCGCCTTCGGCCACAGCGAGGTAGTAGCGAATCAGGTCGAGTTTCGTCACCCCGATATCCGGGAAAACGAGCTTGTCCGGGTGGGTGATCGACACCTGCCGACCGTCCACGTCCAGCGACATGGAAGCGGCCATATCGTCATGGTAATTTCCCGGTCGCGCTGAGACGCCCGTCACTAGGGTGTGATCATGCCTAAGCTCACCGATCTTCCGTTGCAGGCAGTCGCCAAAGCCCAGCAGTACGCCGAGCGAGGGTCCGCCGAACTCCACTACTTCCTCAAGATGCTGGAGGCAGGCGCGTTCAAGCTGGAGCCGCCGCAGAACATCGCCGCGATGCTCGCCGACATCCGCCGCTGGGGTGAATTCGGCATGATTCCCGCGCTGAACGCGCGTCGCACCCCCAACCGCACCGCGATCATCGACGACTTCGGCGAGCTCACGTTCGGCGAACTGGATCAGGCCGCGCACGAGGTCGCCAACGGGCTGCTGGAAAAGGGCATCAAGGGCGGTGACGGGATCGCCATCTTGGCCCGCAACCACCGCTGGTTCCTGATCGCGGTATACGGGGCTGCCCGCACCGGTGCGCGCATCATCCTTCTCAACAGTGAGTTCTCCGGACCTCAGATCAAGGAGGTGTCCGAACGTGAGGGCGCCAAACTGATCATCTACGACGACGAGTACTTCGACGCGGTGTCCAAAGCGGAGCCGGAATTGGGCAAGCTGCGCGCGCTGGGCACCAACCCTGACAAAGGCGAGTCGTCGGCCAGCACCGACGAGACGCTGGAAGACTTCGTCGCCCGCAACTCGGGCAAGCCCGCCCCGAAGGCGACCAAGCACTCCTCGATCATCATCCTGACCAGTGGCACCACCGGAACTCCCAAGGGCGCCAACAGAAGTACGCCGCCGTCGCTCGCGCCGATCGGCGGCATCCTCTCCCACGTGCCGTTCCGGTCCGGTGAGATCACGTCCCTTCCGGCGCCGATGTTCCACGCGCTTGGGTATCTGCACGCCACCATCGCGATGATGCTCGGCGACACGCTACTGCTGCGGCGGCGCTTCAAGCCGCCGACGGTTCTCGAGGACATCGAAAAGCACAAAGTCAGTGCGGTCGTCGTCGTCCCGGTCATGCTCTCGCGCATGCTCGATGCGCTGGAAAAGATGGACAAGAAACCCGATTTGTCCTCGCTGCGGATCGTTTTCGTGTCCGGCTCGCAGCTAGGCGCCGAGCTGGCTCAGCGCGCACTCAAGGACCTGGGCCCGGTTATCTACAACCTTTACGGCTCAACGGAAATCGCGTTCGCGACAATCGCGCGACCCAAGGACCTGTCGATCAATCCGGCGACCGTCGGGCCCGTGGTCAAGGGCGTGAAGGTCAAGATCCTCGACGACAACGGCAAAGAGTTGCCCCAGGGTGACGTCGGCCGGATCTTTGTCGGCAACACGTTCCCGTTCGAGGGGTACACCGGCGGCGGCCACAAGCAGATCATCGACGGGCTGATGTCGTCTGGCGACGTCGGCTATTTCGACGAGCACGGTCTGCTCTACGTCAGCGGGCGCGACGACGAAATGATCGTGTCCGGTGGCGAGAATGTGTTCCCCGCCGAGGTCGAGGATCTGATCAGCGGCCATCCCGACGTCGTCGAGGCCACCGCGCTCGGCGTGGAGGACAAGGAATGGGGACACCGATTGCGAGCGTTCGTCGTCAAGAGCGACGGCGCCAGCATCGGCGAGGACGACATCAAGTCGTACGTCAAAGAGCACCTGGCCCGCTACAAGGTGCCGCGTGAGGTGGTGTTCCTCGATGAACTACCGCGCAATCCAACCGGGAAGGTGCTCAAGCGCGAGTTGCGGGAGATGTCTCTGGACGGCGACGACGAAAAGTCGGAGAAGTCCGATGAGTCCGAGAACTCGGAGAACGCCGAGAACTCCGAGAATTCGGGAAAGTCCTAACCGGCGGTGATCGCCGCGCCGGGGACGGCCAGGCACACCAGCATGAAGGTCAGCAGGAACCAGCCGGCGCCCTGCCACGCCGGCCACGCGCCCTCGTCCTTCCAGACCCGGTAGGTCTTGACGAATGCGCCGACACCGCCGCCGAACAGCACCGCGGGCACCGTCGACGCGATGATCACGTTTTCTCGCCAGGTCGTCGCCCACACGGCGAACATGACGCCTGCAACCGCGAGAACGGCACCGACGTACATCGCAGCCTCGTGGAATGTGCCGGGCCGGTCGAAGCGCTTCTCAACGTCGTGCGACATGTCCTTGGCTACGGGCCTCCGTTCACGTACCACGACAGGCAGCCGGGATGGTTTCGGCACGCGATGATTGCGTTGGCGTCGGGCGCCGCGCCGCGGACCCTGGGTGCGGTCGGACCGGGCACGGTGCAACTCGGAACGAAGGGACCCCACGGGAGTACGCCGTTGTAACAGGGTTGCGCGGATGCGGGCGGTGCGGTGACGGTGACGATCGCGGCGGGCGAAACCAGCAAGGCGAGAGCGGCGGCTCCGATGACCACGAGACGCACCATAGATCGTACAAAGGTGCTCATATGCACTGCTAACGCCGAGCGACTACCTGACTATTTCGATCGTAGACCTGTTTCGACGCAATCGTCAGTAATCAATGGCCTCGATCAGCGGCGAGGGCTCATCCATCAGCGCCCAGAACCGGTCACGGATCGCGACAGTGAGCGGGCCGGGTGCGCCGTCTCCGATGGGTTCGCCGTCGAGGGTGTTGATCGGCGTGACACCGCCTGCCGTGGTGACGGCCATCAATTCGTCGGCGTCATACAGCTCGTGGCTGGTGACATCGCGCAGCGTCGCCTCGATCCCCATGGTGTCCGCCAGTTCGAACACCGTCTTGCGGGTGATGCCCGGCAGTGCGTTTCGGGACGGCGACGCGAGCTTGCCGTCCTTGACGATCACGACGTTGAAGCCGGGGCCTTCGGCGACGCAGTTGTCGGCGTCCATCAGGATCGCGGTGCGCGCGCCGCGATCCTTGGCCTCGAAGCTGGCTGCGGTCAAATCGCCCCACTGATAGTTCTTGATGGTCGGATCCACGGTGTTGCGGCCTGCTCGTCGCACATGCCGCGGCACGATCGCCGTCGTGCCGAAGATCTGCTCATGGGGCGGGAATGCCCACAGGTAGGGAATCGCGTAGATGTAGACCTGATGGGTCAGTTTGGATAAATCCTTCTCGCCCTTGCGCTTTCCGTATCCGCGCGTCACGGTGAGGTTGACGAACGACTCCCGCAGCTGCGACATGGCCACACAACGCTTGGTGATATCGGCGAGCTCGTCCTTGCTGTATCCCGGGTCGAGCCGCAGCTTGCGCGCTCCGTCGAACAGCCGGTCCAGATGGTCGCCGAGCCGGAAGATGTTGCCGTGCCACACATGTGCGACGGTGTAGGTCAGATCGGAGTGGCCGAAGCCGGTGTCGAAGATCGAGATCCGCGCCTCCGACGCCGGGATGTACTCGCCTTCGATCCAGGCCACGCCGCCGGCGTACGGGCTGGAGGTGTCCAGCTCGTAGTCGCTGTACTGGATCACCGAACCGGCCGGTGTGTGCTCCCGGATGGCCCCGGGCTCTACGGCGACGAGGTTGCTGGTGCCTTGGTCTACCACGGTCATGAGAAGAGTTGTCCTTTCGAAGGATTCAGGAGAGGTGAGTCTTGGCGTAGTCCGGTCCGGCGTCGCCGTCGGCAAGGCGCTTACGGAGTCCGGTGACAGCCCAGAGGCCGGCCAGCGCGACGAGACCGAGGAATACGTAGCCGTTGTTGACGAACTGCGGAAGCAAGATCAGCGCCGAACACACGAGCGTGAACGCCACGATGCCGAGGACGTAGACCGGCATCCGGGCGCGTCCCAGGTCGAACGTGCCGGGCTCCGCGGCCGGGATGGTGCCGCGGCGATGACCGATCAGCAGCGCGACAGTCTGCAGGAAGTAGGTCGCGAACACGGCCAGCGACGACAGCCCCATGATGAGGAAGAACACCTTCTCGCTCACCAATGCCGACAGCAGCAGGATCGTCGACAGGGTGAACAGGCCGAGCACCGCGTAGGTGGGGGTGCGGTTAGAGGGCGACACGTGCCGCCAGATGTGAGAGAAGGGCAGCATGTTGTCGCGTGCCATCGAGTAGGTCAGCCTGGTCGCCACGAGAATGTTCGCAAGGATGCACGCCATGATGTTCGTAAGCGCCACGGCGACAACGATTCTCGTGACCCCCGGACCTACCTGCTGGGTGATGATCTCCTCGATCGGGGCCGCCTGGGCCGCCGCGACCGCGTCCTGGTCCTTGATGGCCAGCACGTAGACGACATACATTCCGAACTCGATGATGATCGAGGTGGTCAACGCATAGAACATCGTGCGGGGGATGACGTGTCGAGCTCCGACGGTCTCCTCGGCGACGTCCGCGCTCGCCTCGACACCGATCAGCCCGAAGAACGGTCCGAGCGAAGCGGCCAGCCAGGCCAAGATGTAGGCGCTGTGCTGATCCGACGTCCCACCGGTGAACAACACCGAGATCGGTTGGTGGTTCTCGGGTGCGGAGAAGGCGACGATGGCGACCAGGATCGTCGCGCCCACCGTGACAACGAGTTCGAGGCTGACGCCGATGTTGTTGACCATCGTCGCGAAGCGGACACCGTAGAGGTTCACCACCACGCAGACCGCCATCACGCCGATGGCGACGAGGATCTGCGCGGTCTGGCTCATGTTCCAGCCGAACAGGCTGCCGAGATATCCGGACAGGATGAAACCGACTCCTGTCATGCCGCACACCCATCCGGCCAGCGCCATCACCCCGGTGAACCACGCGAGCGTCGAGCCGTGAATCCGGCTCGTCCATTGGTATGCGTAGCCCGCCAGCGGGATCTTGGCGGTCAGGTCGGCCGCGATGAACGTCCAGACGACGAACACCGCTCCTGCGAGCAGCAGCGTCCAGACGAACGGGGCACCGGCGGTGAAGTATCCAGCGCCGAACCCGGTGAACACCGCGGTGGTGGCGCTGATCGTCGCGAAGCCGATCGCGAACGACGCGAGGCGGCCGACCGAGCGGTCGAGCCTTTGGGTGTAGCCGAACTGTGCGAGCTTGGCGTCCTCGTCATTCGTCGGCGCCACAGGCGTAACGGTTGAGGCGGTGTCAGTCATGGGATGAGGAAACCCGACTGGGTGTTTCCAGGGAAGTTGCACTTTCTGATCTACTTATAAGCGCGCTTTATCAGTAGTAGGTCGCCGGGCGTTCGATCGCCTGGCCCTCGCCAAAGCTCCATTCCTCGCGGACGTGCCTGACGAGCTGCGCGGCCTCGTGGCTGAGGCCGGCCGGGTGCCAGGCGAGCGCGGTGTAGTTGCGCGGCCGGTCGACGATCGGCACGTAGGCGATGCCCTGGCGGTTGTACAGCCGGGCGCTGGCCTCGCTGGTGAAGCTGATCCCGAGGCCGCGCGAGATGGTGGTGGTCTCCTCTTCGTAGGTGGCGGCGACGGCGGCGATGGTCGCCGGTTTGCCGCCGCGGGCGTCCATCGCCATCCAGTAGTCGCGCCAGCGGCCCGCGCTGGCCGGGGCGACGACAATCGGATCGTCGAGCAGCTCGGCGATCTTCAGTTCGGACCGGCCCGCCAGCGGATGGTCGCGCGGCAGGCAGGCCACCCAGTCTTCGGCGTCGAGGATGAACATTCGATGGTCGGGCAGATCGACCGGTGGCCTGATGATCGCGACCTCGGTGCTGCCGTCGGCGAGGCCGGCCGTCGGATCGGAGAAATCGAATTCCCTTGGTTCCAGCGTTATTTCGGGGTAGGCGGCCTCGAAGTGACGCAACAGCCGGAACAGCAGGTCCGCTCCGGTGCCGATCAGGTAGCCGAGCCTGACGCGCCGGTAGTGCGCCGACAGCGCGATGAGGTCGTCGACCGCGCCGTCGATCCCACGCAGTGCGTCACGCACTTTCGGCAACCAGGCGTGGCCGAGCTCCGTCAGGGCCACCTCGCGGGTGCTGCGGGTGAACAGCATCACGCTGAGCTGATGTTCGAGCTGTTTGATCGCCGTCGACAGCGCGGGCTGCGTGATGAACAGCCGCTCCGCGGCGCGCCGGTAATTCAGCTCCTCGCCGAGCGCGACGAAGTAGCGCAGCTGGCGCAGCGTGACGTCACCGCTCGTTGGCCCGGTTCCCTTCCGCGAGATTGTTGGTAAGCCCGAGCGTAGCGGCAGGCTGGTCAGCGGTGGTGACCCTCGGCGGACTTCGTTGGTGAATGGGTGGGAGTGAATCCCCACCCGGCCGCAATCGACAGTTCGCGCGTCGTCACTGGCCACGCTTTTCGTATTTGGCCTCGACCGCGTCTTTCAATGGGCGCCACCATGATTCATTGTCGCGATACCACGCGATGGTGTCGCGCAGACCGTCTTGGAAGACGATGTGCTTGGGAGTCCAGCCCAGTTCGTCATGAAGCGGTGAGGGGTCGATGGCATACCGTAGGTCGTGGCCGGGGCGGTCGGTGACGTGGTCGAAGTCATCGGGGTCGCGGCCCATCAGCGCCAGAATGGTGCGCAGCACCGACAGGTTGTCGCGTTCACCCTCGGCGCCTATGAGATAGGTGCCACCGATCTGGCCGTCGGCCAGGATCCGCCACACCGCGCTGTTGTGATCATCGACGTGTATCCAGTCGCGGACGTTGGCGCCGCTGCCGTAAAGCTTTGGCCGCCGCCCCGTCAACACGTTGGTGATCTGACGTGGAATGAACTTCTCCACATGCTGATACGGGCCGTAGTTGTTGGAGCAGTTCGAGATCGTGGCGGCTACCCCGTAGGAGCGCACCCAGGCGCGCACCAACAGATCGGCCGCCGCCTTGGTCGCCGAGTATGGGCTGGACGGGTGGTAGGGCGTGGACTCGGTGAACCTTTGGGGGGAATCCAGGTCCAGGTCGCCATAGACCTCGTCGGTGGACACATGATGCAACCGCACCCGCTCGGCGCGCACCGCTTCCAATACCGTGAACGTGCCCAGCACATTGGTGTGCACGAACGGTTGCGGGTCGGCCAGCGCATTGTCGACGTGGGTTTCGGCGGCGAAATGCACCACGGCGTCGGCCTCGGCGACCAACTTCGACACCAGGTCGGCATCGGTGATGTCGCCGGACACGAGTCGGATATCGTCTTCCACCGCAGCCAGCGACTCGCGGCTGCCCGCATAGGTCAACGCATCCAGTACCGTCACCGAAACCTCGGGACGGTCGCGCACCGTACCCTGCACGAAGTTCGCGCCGATGAATCCCGCACCACCGGTCACCAGGATCCGCACAGGTCAGACCACCTTGCTGCTGGACGCCAAACTGATGACGTCGGCCGATCGATCGGTTGTCGGCGCCTTCACGACCCGGCCAAACAGTCCGGCCAGCGCTCCAGCCGCGCCCGATCGGTACCAGGAGACTCCCTTTTCGGCACGAAACCCGACGAGCATGCGCAGTGGTGTCGTAACGGCCATCATCGTCAACAAGAGCCAGAGGGCGGTGACCGTCGGTATTGCGATGCGGCGCGGATGGTGCGCCATGAGCGTTATCGCCGCCGAGCGGTAGTACTGGCCCGCCGCGAAGTCTCGTACCTGTTCAGTTGATCGGGCGCCGAGATGAGTGATGGACGCCGCGGTTTCGAGAATGGCAGGAACTCCGACGCATTCGAGCCGTCGAGCCAGCATCTCCTCCTCGTGATAGAGGAACAGCCGCTCGTCGAAACCGCCCGCACGCCAAAAGTTCTCGGCACTGACCGCCATGCAGGTGCCCTGGATGTAGGGGACGGGGCCGCCATATCGGTACACCGAGTATTCGGGAGGGATGTCTCTTTGCAGGAACAGCTTGGCCAAAGAGGTCGGCAAGCAGACTTCGCCGAGCACTGACAGAGGCGTCGACCAGAACCGCGCCCGAGTCTGATCGAATCCGTCCTCGTCGGCGATGCGCGGACCGACCAGGGCGTCATCGATCCTGACCCGCTGCGCCAGTGACCAGACCGCCCCCTGGGTGAACGAGGCGTCCGGATTCAGGAAGATCAAGACATCCGAATGAGCGTTGGCGGCGCCGAGATTGCATCCGGCGCCGAATCCGCGATTGCTCCCCGCCGAGATCACCGTTGCCTCATGGCGGGCCCGCCTGGCTACGGCGATGGTGTCGTCAGAGGAACTCTGGTCGACCACGATGACTTCACAATTGCGCGGTATCGAATTCAGGCAGGTTTGGATCGTGCCTGCTGAGTTATACGTCACCACGACGACAGATGCTGCGAGACGGTTAACCATGGCGTGCTTCCATTCGCTCGAACCACAACGTACGAAATTGCTGCGCGAAACTCTCAAAAGTGAAGTGGCGCAACTCCTCGGCGACGGAGGCGTATTCGCGGGGATCGTGTCCCAACGGCACACGTTCGCTGATACCAGTGCACGCCGCCGAGATGGCAGGCGGCAGACCCTCTCTGGAATGTTCCGTGGCGATTACCGGTACCCCGTGCATCATGGCTTCGACCACCTTCACTTTCATTCCGCCGCCCCGTTCGATCGGTGCGACAACGGCGTCGACATTTCGATAGAACGAGTCGACGGAGGCAACGGACCCGAGGATGTCGATGTGTGGCGAGGGCGGCAATGTCTCCGATCCGAACCCCGCGACGACGACACGGTCGAAATTCGGGGCCAGCAGCGGGAGCCATTCGCTCACCAGGCGTCGATAGGCGTCACGGTTCGGGGGGTAATCGAAGTTGGCCAGCATCCCGCAGGTGCGGGAAATGGGCGTGGTTGGTCGCCGTGCTGTGTTGAACCGGTCTGAGACCGGGGTGGGAAGCCACACTGCGTCGCCGCCGAGACGATCGCGGTCGGCCCACGATGCCACCGAAGTGACATCGGCGTGCCGCACTTCGGCGGTCTCCCGGTCCGCCCACATTCTGGCGTGCGCACGATTGAACGCGGCCGAAATGGGATCCACTGTGCGAGCGTGATTTCGGGCAATGTCGCTCCACAGATCAGCGAAGTCGAGCCACGTCGGGCCGCAGCCAAGGCTCCAATGATGAGCGGAAGGCACCAAACTCAGCGTCGGTCCGCTGCACGCCTGTTTGGCCAGCAGGCGTTCGACGGGGCTGCGCAACGGCACAGGCAGTAATCGGCGCTTGGCGCGGTGCAGCGGTGAATGGAGGACAGCGGCGTCGGCCTCCGGCCCCTTCGGGCCGACCGCAACCAGACGGACGGCACCGACACTCTCCAGGACACGGCGAAACGCGGTCACCCGCCTTCCGCCGCCGTCCATCTTGCCCAGTGAAACCCGTAGTGCCACCATCGTGCTCACGTCTGATTCGGGCGACGTCGCAGCGTGCATCGCGTTCCTCCCGTCGTGCCTCACGCGCATCAGAATCGGGCCCACTCGTCGGCGATGTCGACCTCGAGGCGATCGTCCGATTCGGAGTACAAACCCCACTGATCGTTGATGGCTCCCCACTGCAACGCGCCGACCACAAGCGGGCTCGAATCACGCAACGTCTTGACACGCGAGTAGAAGGCACCCGGATCCGCGCCGGCGGCTGTCCGGTCGATGCCGAACTCGCCGATGAGCATGGGGCGGTCAACGCCGAGCTCGTAGGGCGCCAGGATCGCTGAGTCGGAAGCGATCTCGAGGCCGTCATATACGTGAAGATCAAAGAAGTCGACCAAGTATGCGTACTTCGCGTATTGGTCGATCTGCCCGATCTTGTCGTGGAGCGTGCCGGGCGACACGTCGCTGATGGATAGCGGAATAGCAGGCGCGGCGGCGCGAATAGCGGCCGCCCACGCACCGATCCAGGCGAGCACTTCCTGTTCCGGATAGATGTCATACGCGCTGGCGACTTCGTTGCAGAGCTCTATCGCAACGACGTTGCTGTGGCGGGCAAGGACGGCGGCGACGCCGGAGAGGAAATGCGCGATGAACACCGAGTCGGCGTCACGTTTGTGACGTAGATCGATGGCGCAGTAGTAAAACCGGCAGCCAAGCGATTGGCAGAGACTGATGACCTGCTGCAGCCGGGCGTGATAGGTCGCTTCGGTGATCAGCCCGCTGTGTACGGCGTTGACATCACCTATCAGTCGGATGGTGTTGGCCCCTTGCTCCACGGCACGCCGGACCGAAAGCTCGATCCACCGCCAGTCCCACCTCGACCACAGATTCAGCCATGCCGACGCCGCGGGATCGTCATTGGCCAGATCAACAAGCGGGGGAATGATGTTTGATCCCTTCAATGCCGTGGCTCGCAGTGGTGCGGTTGTCGGGCCATTGACGGGCCGGGCCACCGGAATGCTCCACTTCGCGGCGAGGGCGTCAAACACCGTGCGCAGTTCGGCACCACCGAGCGGACGGTTCCAACGCAGGATTTCACCGATAGTTCCCGAGAAGAATTCGGCGTTGTAGGCAGAGCCGATGGTCATCGTGACGCCGGGGGGAAACTTCACTGGTGACAATGCGCCTGCAGCTGGCCGGCCGTCGACGTACAGTGCGGAGTTTCCCACGGAGTCAAGGCTGAACGCGGCGATGGTTGCGGACTCGCCGACCGCCCCTGGTTGTGTCTGCGCTATTCCGGCTCGGCCGGCATTGAGCGCGGCAAGCGATCCGTCGTCGTCGATGCGAAGCTGGAGTCCGCCAGTCGATTCGTCGGGCCCGATGATCGTGCCGCGACCCTGGATGACGGCGACTATCGTCATACTGGTGCCGTCCAACGGTGCCCCGGTGAACAGTGTGTCTGCGCCATCGAAGAGTAGACTCTGGCGCGATCCAATCGAATTGAGCTTCAGCACAGGCGCTTTCGCATCACCCTGCTGGTGTGCGTTCAGACAGTTGTTTGGCTGAGCGAGTTGGGGCACCCGCTCGACCCGTTCGCCGTCGCGCAACCGTCGGGGTTCGGTGTCGCTGATCACGAAGCCGCGAATCACTGTCTCGGCGTCACCGTCGCGCAATCCCACCCCGTAACGCTTCACCGACCACCCATCGTTGAGGTCGGTCGCGGCGACCTGGATGTGATTGACCCAGACTTCCAATCTTCGCGGGGTGATTCTGACCTCGATCGCGTTGGCGCCGCCCAGTACAAGCCTTGACGGACTTCGGTATAGCCCTGCAACGCCCCAGCGAAAGCCGCGCAGTTCGACCGAGTCGATCTCACCCCACTTCCGTACGGTGATTTCCCAGTTCCGAAAGTCGTTGTCCTCCAGTAGGATGCACACGCTGGCCTTCGATTTGCCCGCGTCGAAGGTTGTCCGGATCTTGGCCTGTGAGAGCGGTGCAGCGTCGACCATTGCCGAGGTCTCTCGGCCGATGTTGCCGGTGTGCGTCCACACGTGGCCGCGCGCCGACACGATGCGAGCGCCCGTTTTCATGGTCGCGAAATCGGTGCTGTCGACAGGGCTTGACTCAAGCCGAGTCGCATCGAAATGCAGATCCAGCCCCGGAATCACATCGGGATTCCAGCAAGGGGCCGCCTCGACCTTGGCGGGCCGCCCGCAGCCGCCAACGAGCGGCGCGGCAGCCGTCGCTGCACTGAGGAGAAGCGACACCTTGAGGAAAGGTCGTCGACCGATCATCGAAGCGTCAGGCCGATAGCCTGCGCCGGGCTGTCGCCGTTCTCGGACTCGCGTGGGGCGCCGTGGGAATTCCGCGCGCCGTTGCGCTTAGCGTCTGCAGGGTTCATGAGGTCCGCGTCACTCGGCGAGGAGACCGACACTACGGTCCCCAGCGTGGTCGCCGTCGCTGGCGGCCGCGGGATCAGCGTGCGCCTGGCGAATGCGGCGCCTAGCGAAGTGGCCTCTGCGCGGTTCACCTCTGCCATGTGTTCTTCGAGATCGCGGCGTTTGGTGCGGTGGTAAATGCCAATGGCCACAACGCCATCGACGACGGGCGCGATGGCAGCGGAATGTGCGAACAGGCTGAGCGGCGGGACAACCACGACCACGAATTCGTATGCCGACTTGAGCTGCCGGAGCCGCTCAGCGAGCGCTTGTCGGTCCACAGGATTGCCTTGCGAATCATCGTCGAATCCCCACTGAACGGGGATCAGCCGATCGGTCTTCTTGCGGGTCTTTCGCGCATACCGGGTGATTCTGACTTTGATGTCGGGACTGGCATCGAGGACGAGCAGAACCGCTCTTCGTTTGTTGGCGACCAGGGCATCGACCAAGTTGAGACCCGCTTCCGCGGTGAACCGGCGCGCCAAATCTCCTGGCATGCCTGCGAGCGCGACGGTGGGCGGAACCGAGCCATCGGCGGTGGTGATGCTGACCCGCAGCCGCGCCGTCGCCTCGGCGGCTTCGGTACGCGAATTCAGCATCAAATCTGTCGAGGATGCCGGCAGATCAGCCAGCGGACGCTGGCCGATCGCCCGCTGCACGTCGACACCATCACGGATGCGCCTGGCGTAGTTCTCCCACACGAACGCGATGACCAGACCGACGAGAAATCCGCAGATGCCGCCGAATATGTAAATCAACTTTGGCGGCAGAAGCTGTGCCGGCAGACCGGCCTCGGCTTGGTCTACTACGGTCAACCGGACCACCGGGGCAGTGCCATCGGGCGGTGTTTCCAATGCGCTCGCCATCGCAATGAACTGGCTGGCAAGTCCATTCGCGATGTCACGAGCCTGGATTGGTGAATCCGCGGTGACCGTGACATCCATGACCGCGGCGTCCGGGAACGACTTCGACGCCACGTGCTCCGCCAGCGTCGCTGCGTCCATGTTGAGATGCAATGCGTCGATGGTCCTTTGCGCCAGCGCGCGGCTGTTCACCAATTGCTCGTAGGAGACGACTCGGTCCCTGGCGTATATGCCGCCCTGTTGAGCGTCATATTGCGAGGTCGATGTGGCGCCGGAGATGAAGAGCCGCGTGGTAGCCACGTACTGCGAGGGTGAGTGCATGAGCCACAGCGCACCCCCACCGACACCCACCAACGTCAGCAAAGCGATGACGAGGATTCGATATCGCACAACTCGAAAGAATTCCCGTAGCTCGTCCATCGCCTAGCCGCACCTCTGATCGCTCGATAATAAGTTGCTCAGAAGTGATCTAATCCGGTTTTTAAGCAGGCCACAACCCTTGCAAGAAGCTTGCAAAGGTTCGCTGGATGCGATCGGCTCGGTTATAGTGTTGCTCGATGTCCACCGCGCTGATATGCGGCGCTCGACCAGTCTGGCGATCGACTGAAGCTAGGCACACCGGAGGCTGAAGTGCCATCTCACATCGCGCTGGCGGTACTGCTGGCAGCGTTAGCTATGGGTGTAGCATGCCGCCTCTCGGCGCCCCGTGTCGTCGGCCATCTGACGAACGTTGCGATTGTCACCGCCGTCATGTGGCCACGTCTGTACGAGTTGGCGATGCCGCCGCGCTTTGCATTAGCTGTGTTGTTGGCGCTCGGAGCGGTTTCGTGTGCACTGAGTTTGGCCGCGAGCGTGCCGACCAGAACGTTGATTTCGGTGATTGTGCTCGGATTCACCGGCGTCATGCTCGTGGCGTTTCTCGGCTTCCAAGTGGTCACCGCCGGAGTCGGTGACACCTATTTCCGCTACTTCGTGGTGGCACCGCTGTCCGCCGCCTACGGATATCTGTTGGTTCGCAGCGGTCGAATCGCCGAATTGGGCTACGCGATTTTGGGCGTCGCGGTGATCACATCAGTTCTCGCGGTAACGGAGGTGGTTACTGACGGGCCGATTCTGAAGGGGAACACGTTCGACGAATTCATCGACGGTCAATTCCGGTCTGCCGTGTTCTCAGAGCAGACGCTCGTGCTATCCGCATTGCTTCTCTGCGCGCTGACCGTGGCGATCGTTGCGACAGCGGGAACGAGACGGGTGCTCTTCGTCTCGGTGTTGATAGCAGGGATCGCGGCCACCTTCAGCCGAGGCGCCATGATACTGGCGGTCTGCTACGTGATCGTGGTGGCCGTGTCGGGTCGCGCGCCGGGGATCCGTCGGTACATCGCGGCGGTCAGGGCACCGGCCACGGCGTTCCTGTTGCTCGCAGCCCCAATGGTTCTTCTGTTACAAGGGGCCGTGGGTTACGGCGTGACAAGCTCGGATCCCACCACCGCCAGCGCTCAGTATCGCCGGGCGATTTACGCGATCATGCCGGAATCGTTGCGAACTCACCCGTTGGGATGGGGTGCTTCAGGTCCGCCGGAGGGGATGTACACATTGCGCAGTCCTTTCGGCACTCTTGACGTCAGTGCCACCGTCGACTCCGAAGTGGTGCATGCGGCACTGGAATACGGTTACTTCGGGTTGGCGTTGCTGGCCGTCATTGTGGTCGTCGTCATCGCTCGGGTGCGAGCCGATCGCTGGTGGAGCCACATGGCCCTGCTCATCACTGCTGCCGGCCTGTATCTTTCGATTCACTCGTGGCTGAGTCTGTTGAGCGTGTGGGCAATCGCGCTTGGTGCCGCGGCCGCCAACCCGCCGCGGCGGTCGAGCGCGGATCTCACGAAGAGGGATTCACAGCCAGTTCGTGAACGCTCGACCGGCCTTGAGCCAGTTCGCTTCTGATCGCAGCGCAAACGCTGCTCCAGGTGTGGGCTTGCCGGTATTCGGCCGTGGCCGGGGTGGGCTGCTGACCGACGATGTCGCGAATGGCCCGGGAAATACCATCCACGTCGAGGGCATCGACAAACGTCGCGTGGCACCCGATTGTCTCGCGAAAAACCGGAATGTCGCTGGCTAAGACCCGGCAACCCAGGGTGGCCGCCTCGACCACGGGTAGGCCGAAGCCTTCATCGAGCGACAGACACACGAACAGCGCGCAATGGGTGTAAAGCCATTTCAAGTGGCTGTCGCTGACCCGCTCGACGATTCGCAATTTGCCAGCCGCGACCGCAGATTGACAATCGGCATCCAAGCGCGTGATTCGTCCGGACGGCTCGCCGACCACGACAAGGGGAAAGTCTTTCGACAAAACCCCGGACCGCAGGGCGGCACGCAACGTCACCGCAAGGTTCTTGCGCACGTTGAGCCGGCCGACGCAGAGTAGATACTTTCCAGTGACCAGCCCCAGCCCGGGGTCAAAGGGCTCGGCGGTGCTCAATGCGCTCGCGACGGACAATCCGCTACTGACCACGCGGCGCAGCCGTGGGTTATAGCGGCGGATTCGGCCTAGTTCGGATTGCGAAGTGGCGATGACGGTGTTGGCGCGTCGAGCCAAGCGTGGCATCAAGCCGAAATAGAGGCGCTCAATCCTGGTGAACCATTCGGGATTCGACTGAAAGAGAACATCGTGAAGGAACACCACACCTGCAGTTGAGTTGGCCGCGAAGTTGAACGCCAGTATCGCGTCGGCACCTCGGCGTCGGGCGATGACGGGAAGTTCCAGAAAATTGATCGCCGGATGGACCCGCAGTCGAGTGCGGGCCGTTTCGACTCCGTCGGGTGCCGGCGCCGAGGTATTCGCTTCACCGGGCGCAGCAATGATGATTCGGTCGTCGGGATAGTCGATGGTCCACCGTTGGACGATTTCGTGGAGCACCATGCGGTTGGATATCGGCCCTTCGGCCCACCAGTAGCCGTCGATGAGGATGTTCATCAATCTCCCCGTCACCCGGCGTAGCTGGGCGCCGCGTGCGCAAACGACGTCGCGCGTCGCCGGCCTCGTCGGACCGGTCGTGGCACTACTTGCCTGTCGGTGGCAGCCAGCAAGGCGTCTTCATACGCATCGCAGATTGCGTCCCACGAGAATGTCTCGCATGCGCGTTCTTTGGCCTTGGCGCACAGGGAATTCTGTAGCGACGGACTGCTCATCAGAAGGCGCGTGGCCGCCGCGATCTCACGGGGGTCCGGCGGCACGAACAGGCCGGAGTCCTGTAAGACTTCGCGGTTGAACACGGTGTCGCGGGCGATCGTGGGTGCGCCCGATGCCATCGCCTGCACAAGGGCTGGGTTGGTGCCTCCCACGCTGTGACCGTGAAAATATGCTCCGCAGTTCTGCCACAGCGAGGAGAGCAATTTGTCATTGCTCAGGTGACCCAGCCAGACGAACTGGTTGTGTTTCTCTGTAAGACAACGGATTCTGTCCTCAAGCGGACCGCCCGAACCCGACGATCCCACGACCACGACCGGGAACTCGTCGACAACCGACTCTGCGGCGTCAAGGAATTCACCGATGGAATTCTCCGGCACCAGCCTGGCGACCAGCAGTACGTAGTTGCGCTTCTCGAGGCCGGCCAGAACCTCCTGCTGTCCGCTCGGCTGATCGCCTCCATAGGGTATGAAGATGCCGTCGCGCTGGAAGTTGTCGTGCCAGAACCGACCTATCTCCACCGAGTCGCAGATCAGGGTGTCGGCAAACCTGGCCGTCATTTTCGCCCCGCCCTTGAAGACGGCCTTCCCCAGTCGGCTCCACTTGTCCCGCTGCCACTCGATGCCGTCGACGTTGAGCACTGAAGGGATGCCGCGGGACCGCAACATCGGCAACCAGTAGCCGTTGGCGACGTTCATCACAAGGGCGACGTCGGGCTTGCGCCTGGCGGCGTCGAAGGTAGACGTGGCGCCGAAGCTCAACGTGCTCAACGATTTCGAGTCGACGCCTTTGGTGGTGACGCTGGTGATACCCGGGTGCGCGAATTCGGGCCGATCAACGGTGGCACCGGGCCTGCTGTACACCGTCACATCCCAGCCGCGGTCGGCCAAGAACGGCGCCAGCTTGCGCACCAGAGTCTCAAAACCGCCGTAAAAGCTGGGATAACCCCTCGTGCCGATGATCGCAACGGACCCAATGCGGTTGGTTCTTCCCATGGTGACTCTCCCTGTCGTCGCGGATAGCGGTTCTTCCGGCTCGATAGGCCCAAGTGGTGGGCGAGCTCGCGATTTGAACCGGGGTAAGTAGCCGAGCCACGAAGCCAGGCAGATGTAGATGGCACAGAACACCGCGGCCGAGGCGATGAACGGAACAACCGCAGATACCCGATCATGTGGAACGGCAATGAAATTGATCGGCGCTGCTGCAGCAGAGGCGACGAGTGCGACGCCGAACGGACCAGAAACCGCGCGCAGGTACGTCCTCATGGAAATGTCGACCCGCGACTGCAGAAACCACACGCCAAGCACGTTGCCAATTACGAACCAGGTGGCATATGCGGCCACCAAACCCTTGAACCCGAAGCCAATTGCCATCGGAATTGCCAAGGCGACGCATCCGGCGGCCGATGTGATGGCAGTTGCCCCAATGGTGCCCGACCGCCCGATTGCGAACATCGTGGCCGAACACACACCCGTCGAAACGTTGACAGCGATGCCGAACACCAGTGCCGTCGCCACGCCGACGACGGCCCCTTGTCGCTCGCCCAGCCACAGCGGGATCGCCGACGATGCCGTGGTTCCAAGCAGGAACGGCAGGAAAATCGCTGCTGCGGCATTGCGGCTGGTTAGCCGTGAATACTGTCGCCGGATTTCGTCAATGCCACCGACTGCAAATGCCCGTGTCAGGTGTGTGGTGATCGCCACCGATGCAGCTGAGCCGAACGCTTGCACACCCTGCACAAGACGGATCCCGAGCTCGTAAGCTCCTGCTGCCGCAGGACCGATCACGATTCCTGCGATCAACTTGCCCGATTGGAAGAGCACGACGTCGGCCGCGCCGAGCGCCTGGCTCTTCAGACCGAAGCCGATGATCTCCCGGGCCATGGCCATGCGTGGGCGGCCAATGGTTATCCGGCCCTCGTCGAGAACGATGGCGCCCAGGACGGCACACAAGCCGACCGCTGCTCCGGCTACGGTCCCCAATGCGTAACTGCGCAGGCCCGCAGTGAATGTCAACGCCACCACGCCGCCGGTCACCTGGGTGATCCCCAGCACCGCAAGGCCGATGTTGGCCGGCACCTGTCTGCCGCGTCCGAACGACGCACCGGCCAACACGCGGGCGGTGAGCCCGCACGTCAAGATTGCAACCGAACAGAGCAGCAGCGACCGCGTCAGCGCCGGATCGCCTGTGTGCAGGATCGTTTCGAGCGGGCCCGGCAGTAAGGCAGCGAGCACGCCGAAGCCGGCGCCGAGAGTCAGCGCGGCGGACACACAGATCCCGACTACGGCACGGTCGGCGGCGGCGTCACCGCGCGCGTGAAAGAGCGCTACGTATCGGTTCACGGCGCGCGACGCACCGAGGTCGAACAGAGCGGCATACTGGGCGATTGCGCCTGTCATCGCCCACACACCGAAGTCGTGCAGACCGAGCCGACTGACGACATACGGGGTCGCGATCAAGTTCAACCCGTATCCGGCGATCAGCGGCAGGACTTGGGCGATCGCGCCGACCCGCAACGACTGCACCGCTGACCCGCCCGAACGGCTAGCCATGTATGTCAGCCTTGAAGGCAAGCGATCTGCCAAGGCACAGATGTCCCGTTTGGACGGCGAATCCGCGGGCCCGCGTGAGTCGAAGCCCGCGCGGGGACGCCAGCATCGTTTTCGGGCACCTGGCAAGTGCCTTCCCCCACAACCCCAACGCGCGAAGGCGAAGCGACAAACCCAGATCTCGGCTGTGGATCAGGTCGGAAAGCACCCACATCTGATCGAGCGTCTCGGTACCGGCGAAGGCATCGGTCGCGGTGCCGGCGTGGTGCCAGCGAACGGTGAGCTCCTCCTCGATGAACGCGGCGTCGCAGCGGGTCAGCATGCGCAGCCATGCATCGATGTCCTGCAGCTGTGGCACCTGCTGACGGAATCCTCCTGCTGCAAGGAGAGTTTCGCGCCGCAACATCACCGAGGTCGGTTCGCCGATCGGGTTGCCGTCGGCTCCTGCGGCGAGGTATCGACGGATGAGCTCGGCACCATGGTTGACAGGGTGCAGAGGGCGCAGCGGGTCTTCGAGCCTGCCGAAGCGCGCACTCCACGATTCGTCCGTCGTTATCACCCGCCGCGGCGCGAATGCCAGGCCCACGCTGTCGTTGTCGAATGCGGGCACCAGTCTTGCCAGGCAGTTCGGTAGTAGCCAGTCGTCGGCGTGTAGGAACTGGATCAACCGGCCCCGCGCCACCGATGCGCACCGGTTGTGATTGCCGACCATCCCGAGGTTGCGCCCGTTGCGTACGATCCGGATCCGCGGGTCCGAATAGGACAAAACCCGCTGAACTGTGTTGTCAGTCGAGTTGTTGTCAACGACAACACATTCGAAGTCGCCGTATGTCTGAGCCAACACGCTGTCGATGCTGCGGACGATCGACTCCGCTCCGTTGTACACAGGTATGCAGACACTGACCGTCGGCGGTGCATGCGATGTGACCCTTCGCGGTGTGAGGGCCAAAGCGAGGTCAGACATTGAGCACCGTCGGATCGAATACCAGGACGCCGTCGCGGCTGCCATTGTGGTCATACTCCGCGATCACATTGTGCGGCAAAGACTCTCCGGTATCGGCACGGCGATAGTCGCGCACCGAAGTGCCAGTGCTACGCGAATCCACATTCTCGGGGCCTGCATGGGTCATCAGGTCGTCTACGTGAACCGTCCGGAAGTCAATGCTCAGGCGCGCGGTTCTGGTTTGGTTGGGCACCGTGGAGTGCAGTTGCGCGCCGGAAAACGACAGCAGCGAACCCGGCTCGCCCACAACTCGGAGCTCCGAAGCGGGCTGGCCCCCAACCAATCTGGGATGAGGACGCGGATCGTCCTTGATGTATACGGCCGCGTCCCGTCGGGAAGTCCGATTCCACTCATACGCGTCGAAATCTGCGCTGGTGTTCGGGACCGGCCGCAACCAGAAGTCTGGGTGAAACTGCATGCCCGTCGCCGCAGAGTTGCCCGCGATGGGTGTCCACCAGTTGTTCTGGCATTGGGGGGCCGAGTACCACGTGTCGCGATGCGGTGTGTAGTTGTAGCCGAGGCCGGCCGACAGGTAGTCGGATGGCGGAACGACCCTCAACTTCGGCAGATCGAAGTAGGTCTTGGTCGGGTCGGCGCCGAGGTCGACAAGTATCTCGGTGAGAAGTTGTTTGGACTTGTAGTGATGCGTGAAACGGGGTTTGAGCGCCGCGAGTTTGTCTACGTAATCCCCGACTGTCAGCGCGTTGTGTGCGGTCAGCGGATCGTGATCACCAAACGCCTGGGCGATCATGTCGAGGGCGAATTCCGTGAGGGCCCTCACCGATTCGCGCGGCGGAATGCAGAAGACCTCGCCGGTATACAGTCGTCGCCGTCGCTCGTCGTCGCTGATGTCGGTCTCGGTCGAGACTACCCATGCCATAACGTGTTTCCTTTCATGCGAAGGTCGTAATCGTGGTGATCACCCGAGAATCGCCAATTCGGGGATGGGAACTATGAATTGGGCGCCCCATTCGCGGACATAGGCCATCTCGCGCATGATTTCGTCCTTCAGATTCCACGGCAGGATCAGTACGTAGTCCGGACGGGTCTCGCGGATGTGAGAGGGCGGGTAGATCGGGAGGTGTGTACCCGGCAGGTAGCGACCTTGCTTGTGCGGGCTGCGGTCAACGGTGTATTCGATGAGGTCATCCCGAATACCGCAGTAGTTGAGCAAAGTGTTGCCCTTGGCCGGTGCACCGTATGCCACTGTGGAATAACCGAGGTCGCGAGCTTCGATCAAAATTCTCAGCAGGCTGCGTTTCACGCCCTGCACACTTTCGGGATAGCCGAGGTACCCGTCGAGGGTGTCGAGGCGTGCTGCGCGCTCGGCTTCTTCTACGTCGCGGACTCGACCGGTCGTCTGATGTCCGTCGAAGTCTCTGTGGCAGGCGTAGATTCGCAACGATCCGCCATGGGTATCGATCTGGTCGACGTCGAAGATGCGCAGGTTGTTTGAATCGAAGACGCGGGTCACGGTCAATAGCGAAAAGTATGAGAAGTGTTCGTGGTAGATGGTGTCGAACTGGTTCTGCGTGATCAATTGCAGGACGTGCGGAAACTCCATGGTGATCACGCCGTCCTCGGACAGCACGATGGACATGCCCGCGACGAAATCGTTCAAGTCGGGCACATGCGCGAGCACGTTGTTACCGATCAGCAGCTTTGCTCTGGTACCACGAGCCGCGAGTTCGCTCGCGAGATCGGAACCGAAGAACATTGTCTCTGTCGGTATCCCGAGCCGGCGCGCCTCCTGCGCAACATTCTCTGCCGGCTCGATGCCCAGTGACGGAATTCCCTCGGCGACAAAATTCCTCAGCAGGTAACCGTCATTACTCGCGATCTCGATGACCTGTGTCGATTGATTCAGCGAGAAGCGAGCGATCACGTCCTTCGCGTAGGCTCGAGCATGTTCCAGCCAGCTCTGCGAGTAGGACGAGAAGTATGCGTAGTCATTGAAAATCGTGTCGGGCGCCTCGAATTCGCCTACCTGCACCAGCAGGCACTCCGAGCACACATGCGCGTGCAGCGGAAAGAAGATCTCAGGCTGATCCAGCTGTGCTTCGGTCAGGTACGAGTTCGCCAGCGGTGACATACCCAGATCGCAGAACGAGTGTTTGAGCGGCAACCCGCAGTGCCTGCACCTCCCCGTCACCGGAGTGATCCGATCGGGGCGTCGGACCAGATCTTCCACGGCGCCTTGCCGTCGTTCCACAAGTTGTCGAGATTGATCTTGTCCCACAGGGTGTCCATGCCCATCCAGAAACCGTCGTGGCGATATGCGGACAGCTCGCTGTCAGCGGACAGTCGGTTCATCGGCGCCTGTTCGAAAACTGTTTCGTCGCCGTCGATGTAGTCGAGGATCGAAGGAGAGGCAACGAAGAATCCGCCATTGACCCAGCCGCTGCTGCCCTGCGGCTTCTCTGCGAATCGGGCCCGGCAACCGTCCTCGAGATCCAGGGTTCCGTAGCGACCCGGTGGTTGAACGGCGGTGACTGTCGCAATCGTTCCCGTACTGCGATGGAAGTCAACGACTTTGCGGACATCGAGGTCGGTGACGCCGTCGCCGTAAGTGAACGTAAATGTTTCGCTTCCGATGTGATCTCTGGCTCGTAGCAGTCGTCCGCCGGTCATGGTGTTCGCACCGGTGTCGAGCAGCGTGACTTTCCATGGCTCGGTATTGGACTGCAGTGTCGTGACAGTGTCAGCGGCGAGGTCGATCGTCACATCGGAGGAATGAAGGAAGTAGTTCGCAAAGAACTCCTTGATCATGTAGCCCTTGTAGCCCAGCAGGACGATGAACTCGGTGATCCCCGCGGTGCCATAGATTTTCATGATGTGCCACAGGATCGGGCGCCCCCCGATCTCGACCATGGGCTTGGGTCGGCTCTGGGACTCTTCGCTGATCCGGGTACCGCGTCCGCCGGCAAGAATTACAGCCTTCATCTATCGCTCCTTGCTGAGGTGAGTAACTCGCGTAAACAGGTGCACACACGATCGACCTGGGACTCGTTCAACATCAGGGCCGAGGGGAGATTGATCGATCGAGCGGCGATGTCGTAGGCGACAGGATTGCGGTCGGGTGCGCCGAACACTGTGTCGTATCCGGCGAATGCGCTCAACGAACTCAGCGGCGGAAGGAACGGGCGGGTATCTACGCCATGCAGGTCGAAGTACCGCATCATCTCCTTGGTCGAGAGTTGATATGAGCGGTCGACGACGAGGTTGACCATCCAGTACGTGTTCATGACGTCCGGGGTGTGGTGATTGAGGTTGATGTCGGGTATGTCGGCCAACCGCTCTGAGTACCAGCAGAAGATCTGCTGCTTCTTCTCCAGTAGTTCATCGATACGGGAGAGCTGGGCCCTTCCGAATGCCGCCTGCAGACTGCTCATTCGGTATTTGAAGCCGATCTCGTCAGTCGTGAACAACCGATGATTCGCCGTGCTCCGGCCGTGATCACGCATGGTCGCCACTCGCGAGAACAGGTCACTTCTATTCGTGACGACCATTCCTCCTTCGCCGGTGGTCATCGTCTTGGTGCCGTGGAAGCTGAATATGGCGATATCGCCAAGGGTGCCTGCGGGAGCCGTGTGCCATGTGGCACCGATTGCCTGGGCGGCGTCCTCGATGATCGGAATGCCTTGGGCGAGTGCACCGATCGCGCTCATGTCGGGAATGGCCCCGTACAAATCGACGGTCACGATCGCTTTTGTCCGCGCGGTGATGCACTGTGCGAGCGACAGGGGGTCCAAGCACCATGTCGTACGGTCGACATCGGCGAAGACGGGGGTGGCGCCGAGGTACACAATCGGGGCGGCGCTCGCCACCCATGTGGTTTCGGGCACGATCACCTCGTCGCCCGGGCCGATATCCAGTGCGAGCATTGCCAAATGCAATGCCGAGGTTCCGTGTGGCACCGCCGCTGCATGTTTGACTTCGAGGTATTGCGCGAACTCCGACTCGAACAGGTCGACCGACTGTCCCGCGGTGCCGTACCAGTCGTTGGCAGCCGCTTCTGCGACGTAGCGCACCTCGAGATCGGTGACCCAGGGGCCGGCAACCGGAATGCGCTCCGCAGCCGTCGGATTGCCGTTGACCGCTACCGTCGCATCGATGCTCATCGCCGGGCGACCTGTCGCAATTCGAGATCGAGGTCGCCGCGGTCGATGAGCGCTCTGATGGTGCGCAGACGAAAGTACGTTGGGCCCGCGAAGTCATCGGCCGTCATTCCGGCCCGTACGTATGCGGCCAATAGTTGTTCGATGCCTTGCCGCACAGTCCACCGGGGCCGGTAGCCGGGTATCGCGCGCTGTATCTTGCCGAAATCGACGCGGTAGTCCCGAATATCGGAAGTGGCTCCCGCTGCACAGCTGACGCTGACGCCGGGCATGACCGCCGCGACGAGGCTGGCCACATCGCGCACTCGGTAGTTCTCGCCGACCCGGCCGACGTTGAATGCCTGGTTGTGGATCACGTCGCGGGGAGCGACCAGTACTTGGCCGAAGGCCTGCGCGATGTCCAGAATGTGGACCAAAGGCCGCCAGGGTGAGCCGTCGCTCTGCATGATCACCTCGCCGCTGGTCACCGCGTGGCCGACGAGATTGTTGACCAATACATCCGCCCGAAGACGACGCGAAACGCCGTATGCCGTCGCGTTGCGTAAGTACACGGGGGAGAATTTCTCGTCAGCCATCGCTGACAACGCGCGCTCGACGTCGACTTTGGATTCGCCGTAAGGAGTGACGGGGTCGAACGAAACCCCCTCGTGGAGTTCCATGTCGCCGCCCCGGCCGTACAAGCTGCATGACGATGCGAAGAGGAATCGCTTTACCCCAGCGTTTTTCGCCGCTCGAGCGAGGTTTATTGAGGCGTCCCGGTTAATGGCGTAAGTCAGCAACGGATTGAGATCTGCAAGAGGATCGTTGGACAACGCGGCAAGGTGGATGACCGCGTCGAAACCAATCAAGTCGGCGACGGTCACGTCGCGCACATCGACATCGAGTGTCGGCACCGGGTCAGGCGCGGCGAGGAAGTTGCATTCGCCGTAGAGATCCGTGTCGAGACCGATGATCTCGTGGCCAAGATCGGCCAGGTAGGACGTCATCTCCACGCCGATATAGCCGAGGTGCCCGGTGATCAGGATCCGCATGCGGCGTCACGCATCGGGATGTGGCGGGGGGCCGGGAGGTGGCCGGCACTGGGGCGGAGCCGACCACCTCCCGCTCTTCCCGCGGGGGGCCTGAGTAGCAGACAGCTATTCATTCTTGATTGTCCAACCTCGTTCATCTGCCGACATTTAGGTGCACAGATTACTTTGCTGACGTTGAGAAACAAGCTTTGCGAATCCCTTTGCAATCCCTGTACGAGTTGGACGCACCTATGCCATGAATCTGGTAAAGCTGCGCAGGCCGTTGGTCGCGTCTAACGGCCGGAAGGGCACGGAAAAGACCAGTTAGTAGCGGCAGGTGTACGTGGTTGCGAAAATTGAAGATCGGCTACGTAGTGTATTGCGCTGGCAGATCCCGTCGCCGTGAGCGTCAATACGCACTACCACTCTGGCCACATCAACACCAGGCATTCACAACCGTTATAGCGTTTGCCAGAAAATTGGCAAAGGTCCCGTCTCATCGTTACCAAGAGTTAACCATCTGATTCTGCGGCAAATTGGAATTCGGCTGGCGGAAACTCGGAAGAGTCGTCACACTGCTGGATATGCGCGGGATCATCCTCGCCGGTGGAACCGGCTCACGACTGCACCCCATCACCGTCGGCACAAGCAAGCAGCTGTTGCCCGTATACGACAAGCCGATGATCTACTACCCGCTGTCGACGTTGATCCTTGCCGGCATTCGCGACGTGTTGATCATCACCACGCCGACGGACGCCGCGGCATACCACCGGCTGTTAGGGGATGGCGCCCAGTTCGGGATCTCGATCACTTATGCGATTCAGTCCGTCCCTGACGGGCTGGCGCGCGCGTTCGTACTCGGTAGGGATCACATCGGGACCCAATCAGTCGCACTAATGCTCGGCGACAACATTTTCAACGGTCCCGGACTCGGATCACGGCTGAGTCGGTTCAGCGAAGTCGACGGCGGGGTCATCTTCGCCTACCGCGTGTCAGATCCGGGGCGGTACGGCGTGGTCGAGTTCGACGATCGGAGCCGGGCGGTGTCTTTGGAAGAGAAGCCGAAGGTGCCCCGGTCGGAGTATGCGGTGCCGGGGCTGTACTTCTATGACAACAACGTCGTCGACATCGCTGCCGGCCTTTTGCCCTCCGATCGCGGGGAGTACGAGATCACTGACGTCAACCGCGCCTACCTCGAGATGGAAAAGCTCTCCGTTGAGGTGCTTCCCCGCGGCACCGCCTGGCTTGACACCGGCACCTTCGATTCATTGCTTCAAGCCGCGAACTACGTTCACACGATCGAGGAGCGACAGGGCCTGAAGATCGGGGTGCCTGAGGAGGCTGCCTGGCGGCGGGGTTTCATCAGCGACGACGAACTCCGGGAGCGTGCCGAGCTCCAGTACAAGTCCGGATACGGTCGTTACCTGCTCGACCTCCTCGACGGCGTGGTTTCCCGGCCTGTGCCCGCCTGACTGGTAGCCGGCCCCGAACGCGAACACAACCTGTTCCCGTAAATGGGCACTCGTCAGCAACGCCGTTCAAAATCAACGGAAGCGTAACTACGGTCACGTCAATATATATGTGCAGCAAAGGGCTTTTAAAAAAGTCAAAAGGTATCTAAAGTGCGTTAGTAACCGACGCTATGCATGTTAGGCCGGGCGTAATCACTCCGGCTCCCCGGGAATCCTGGGGGCGCGGTGACGAGAACGGAGGAACACCCAGTGCCAGTCGCCGATACTGCAGGACCCCTGCATTGCACTCCAGTCGCCGCAGGTCCGGTCAGCGATCTCGCCGCAACGGAAATGGCGTTTCGGCTCAGGGTGCTGAGCCATCCGGTGAGGATCAAGCTGCTCTCGATGTTGTTCGCCGCCGCGCGCGGTGAGGAGTGCGGCCGCGTGCTAGCGACCGCGACCGGTCTGCCCGAGACGACTATCAGCCACCACCTGCGACAGTTGCGCCACGCCGGCTTCATCGACTCTCGGCGCCGAGGAATGCATGTTTACCACCGACCGCATCCAAGGGCGCTCAATGCGCTGGCCGCAACGCTGGATCCCGATGCCGAACGCGAATCCGACATGCCTGATTCCGGTGGCTGTACGCATTCGGAGGATTGTCGACTGCGGACATGACGCGCATGGCAGCCTGTCAGTAGGCGCCGGCGCCGTTGACGACTACCCGCAATGTCTTGGCCACGATCACCAGATCGCTGAGCATTGACCAATTCTCGACATACGACAGGTCGAGGCGCACCGAGTCTTCCCACGACAAGTCGGACCGGCCGCTGACCTGCCAAAGCCCTGTAATGCCCGGCCGGACAAGCAATCTGCGTCTGACGAGGTCGTCGTAAGTGTCGACCTCGCGGCGCAGCGGCGGACGAGGACCGACCACGCTCATGTGTCGCATCAGCACGTTCATGAACTGAGGTAGCTCGTCGATGCTGAAACGGCGGATGATGCGGCCGACATTCGTGACGCGCGGATCCTGCCGGATCTTGAACAGCACGCCCCCGCCGCACTCGTTGAGCTCCGCGAGGCTTTCGAGCTGGGCCTCGGCGTCGATTACCATGCTTCGGAATTTGATGATGCTGAAGGGCTTGCCGTCCAACCCGATACGTTCTGACCGGTAGAACACCGGACCTCTGCTCGTGAGCTTGATAGCAATGGCAACAACGAGCAACACAGGCAGGGATGCGATGAGAACGATGGTTGCGAAGCATACGTCGAATGCGCGCTTCTGAAAGCGTTTGGCGCCGTTGTAACTTGGCCGGTGAACGCGGATCAGTGGGAGCCCCGCTACCGGCCACATCGTGAGCCTCGGTGCCGCGACGTCGTCCACGCCGGGCGAAACCAACAGATCAAGACCGAGGGCATCAAGGCGCCAGGACAGATCGCGAATTCCCTCTGGCCCAAGGTGCTCCGTCGCTGTCAGGGCCACAGTGTCGGCACGAGTCTGTGCGACTACGGACTCGATGCAGTATTCATCGCCGCAGATCGGCAACGACGAACGGCCGGGTACGTCGATGGCTTCGAGGGCACTGCCTCCCGGCACGCAGACGCCCACGATTCGGCAGCCGTGGCTGGGCTGGCGCGCCAGAGATATGGCCAACGCACGCACGGCACGCGGGTCGCCGACGACCACGATCGCCGACATGCATCTACCGTTGCGGCGTTGCGCTGCGATCCAGCGACGCCAGAGATTTCGGCTCAGTAGCAGCGCGCAGACGCCGAGCGGCAGTGCCAGGCCCAGATAACCTCGCGCCACCTCCGGACGGACGAAGACAAGGGCGGTCGCGGTGATTCCGACAAAGGTAAGCGTTGCAGATAGCACACGGCGATACTCTTCGGCTCCCGCGCCAACGATTCTCAGCGACCGGGTGCGGTACACAGACAAGAAGCCCAGCCATGTCATCGCAATGACCAAAGAGATTGTCGTGTAGTAGAGCCAGACCACGGCGGGCACCGCGCCGGGCAGCAGGGCGAGGCGCACCCATTGGGCGGCTAGGACGCAACTGACGATCACGGCCGTATCCGATACGACTAGCACCCTGCGGTACCACGTCTGCCATGGCGGTCGCGACCCATGCTGCGCCGCGAAAGCCGGCTCCGGCCCAGATGCCTTCTGGGCGCGTCCCATTGGACGTAACGCAGGAAGTGTGGCCATCTTCCCGTCCTTTCACAATCGCGCTCATGTATCTGTCGGCACCGCGGCGGGAGGCGCAAGCCTATCGACGCAGCGAACCGAGAAGATTTGCAGACCGCCTTTGGGCCCGTCGTCCACTACATAGCTCCGGACTCTCAAGGGGGCGCGTTGATTTCCTGAAGTCAGCACCGTCTGGAGAATTTCCGTCGTCTCCGGCAGGGCGTCCGAGGGCAGTCATTGTTGCGCATTTCCTCCCAGTGTCAACGCAATTCGCGTCGTCGACGCCACCCCCTGGCGACTGAACCAGCCACGGCGATCGCGATCTCAGATCGCTGTTGTGGCCGATTAGAACGCGACACTACCAATTGACGTGGATTGCACAAGCTTTGCTAACGGGCATGCAACCGCTGGCGGAGGTTTTCCGGAGCAAAGGTTGGAATCACCGAACCCGACGTAGGACGCTGCGTCGTACCGGCGGCGGGCTCATCGTGACAGGCAGCCGACTTCGGCGAGCAATGGCCAGTTCATGTCCTTTTCGGAGATGACGGTTATCGGGAGAGGCCACGGAATGCCGAAAACCGGTTCATCCCAACGGAATCCCTCTTCACTGGCAGCGTCATAGGGGCCGCTGACCTGGTAGATGACCTCAGTGTCATCGGCGAGGGTCTGAAAACCGTGCGCGACGTAGGGTGGCAGAAACAGAGCGCGCCGGTTCTCGGCGGTCAGTTCTACTGTGACCCGCTCTGCGAAGTTCTCGGAGTCTGCCCGAACATCCACGGCGACGGCGAAGATTGCCCCGCGCGTACAGCGCACGAGCTTTGCTTCCGCATATGGTGGCACCTGCCGGTGTAGGCCGCGAAGCGTGCCGCGGGCATGGTTGTAGGCGTAATTGACTTGAGCGACAGTCGAATCCAGACCGTGTTTGGCAAATTCGTCGGCGCAGAACGACCGCGCGAAAAACCCGCGCTCGTCATTGTGAGGCTCAATGTCGACGACAGTGACTCCGTCGATGTCGGTATCGGTGTACTTCAACGTGGCCTCCAGCACGGATGACTTACGGTCTATCCGGTCTCGAGCAGGCACGCCGATGGTCCGCTGTCCCCCTCCAAGGGCACCTACTGATATTTTTCACTCGTGCAAATTATGATTCGCGGATCATGTTCCGCGCCTCTTTGTCACCTTCTGAACCGACTCCAAGTTCAGTAGTACGCGATGCTACATACCTTTGTTATGGTTTGGGAAGCCTTACCGCATAACAAGTACGTCAAATTTGCCGTTAGTTCATTTGGAGTTCAGCGCGCTGACGTCGACTTGAGTCGTTCATTCCACCGTGAAGCGGATGCCCGGCCTGCAACAATCGGTAGCGAAATGTCTCGCCGAGTGGGTGGTGCCATTCAGCAATGGCAGAATCCTGCTCACACCTGTGTGCTGCGGCCCCGAGGCTTGCCGGCATAGCTTTCCGGATTGCTGGATCGAGGCCGTAGTGACTGACCAGACCGACCGGCGCGCGGATTCGGCTCGCGCTCCACTGGTGCGCGCCGCGGCGCAACAGTTCGCTCACAAGCCTTACAGCCTGGTCAACCTGGATGATGTTGTTGCCGCCGTGGACGTCACTCGCGGCGGTATGTACTTCCACTTTCCCTCAAAGCAGGCGCTGGCGATCGCCGTCATCGATGAGGCCGACAAGCTGGGCCGCGAAGCTGCGGCCGGTGTGCTCGCCAGCAAGCTTTCCGGGCTGGAGACGTTGATCGATCTTTCCTACCTGGTCGCGGTGCTGGACCTGAGCGACGAGATGGCCCGCGCCGGCCTGTACCTGCTCGAGTCCATCGGTCGGGCCGACGGAATCGAGGAAAGAAGCCTGCGCGAACTCGTCAACGCACTCAGTCAAATCGCACGGCGCGCAGTCGACGAGGGTGACATCGCCGCAGGACGCGATCCAGACGACGTCGCACGGTTGCTGGTGTCGATGTATATAGGTGTTCGCCACACCAGCGATCTCGACGCCCCACGGCAGTTCCTACTCGACATCGAGAAGGCATGGAACTTGCTGTTGCCAGGATTCGCCAATCCCGAGCGGATGGGTTACTTCCAACAATTCGTCCATCGCCGGACCGCTGTGGCGCTGGGAAAGATGACACCGCCGAATTGCTAGCCATGCTTCTGGCGGGTCGCATGCGTATTCGTCGCACCGGGGAGGGACGCCTATGACTATGCGTCAAGCTCGGTCCGAGGTGACCCGCCGCAAGATCATCGACGCCGCAGCAAGTTTGTTCAACGACATCGGCTACAGCAACGCCGGACTCGGCGACATCGTCGAACACGCCGGACTGACCAAAGGTGCTCTTTACCACCACTTCAGTTCGAAGGAAGCGCTGGCGGCAGCGATCATCGACGAGGGATCCGACATCCTGCTGAAGACATTTCAAAGCATCAGTCGATCGCCCGCGCCCGCGCTGGAAAGCATCATTCACGGCGTCCTCGTGGTTGTGGAAATGGCCAACGCCGACAAATTGGTGCGCATGGGTGCGGTGCTGCTGCGAATCTTCGCGAAGTTCAGCGATGTGAGCACGACCAACTATGGTGCTTGGCTCGCAGAGATGGCGACACAGACTCGGCGAGCGCAAAGCGAGGGCGACCTGCGCGCTGACATCGACGCACAAAAGGCAGCCGAATTCATCATGAGCGCGCTGCTCGGCGCCGAGCTCGTTTCGAACGCCTTGTCGGGTGGTGCGGACGCGCTGGAGCGCGTCACGGAAACGTGGGAGCTTCTGCTCCCAGCGGTGGCCTCGGAACAGTCACTGCCGTACCTACGCGAATACCTTGGCCGAGAATCGACGCGCCGTCATAGCCGGTCGGCGTCGACTTAGGGCAACCCCCTCGCGGTCAGCGCCCCTGGTTCCATAGTTGTTCGGTCAAATCGTGAAACGTCGCCAATGCCAGCGGGTCGTCATCACGCATCAGCGCCGACTTGCTCATCCGCGCTCGCACCAGCGAACCATCCGCGTGCATCAACTCAACAAGTTGGTTTGCATACTTGCGCACCACCGAAATAGGCGACGCATCCGTCGGGAACAGCCAGAAGAGTTGAGAAAAGTCCATCGAGGTCAATGTTTCGGTGGAGTAACCGACCATCTCGGCGAATGCCTGGTTGGCGAACAGTATCCGGCCGTCTCGAGCAATCGCTAGGGATGGCACTGGAATTCGCTCGAGCACCAGTCGAGCGGGCATCTGGTCGAGGGTCGCGTCGGGCGGACGTACCAGTTGGCGCTGCGTTCGCCGGTCCATTTTGGAATTATGACCGACGGCGGGGGTTTTGTCAGTTTTGACGAAGGCGCGTGAGCAAACGATCAGGGGTCGCCGCCTTCGAATCGGGCTAACTAGACGGCCGAATGGTTCAGTTACTTCGCTCGCGCCGACGACAGCGCCGAGGGATGGGCGATGAGCCAGCGGCGAAAGTCGTCGGAGGACAACGGCGGGCTGTGCACATTGCCCTGGGTGATGTTGCAGCCGTACTGGCGCAGCGCGCGCAGGGTGGCGGTGTCCTCCACTCCTTCGGCCACGAGGTCCGCTCCGAGGCTGTGTGCGAGTGCCACCGTCGAACGCACGATCGCGATGGACCTGGGATCGAGTGCCAGCCGCGCGACGAACACCCTGTCCAGTTTGAGTTCGTCCACGGACAGATCCTGTAGTCGCGCCAATGACGACCACCCGGTCCCATAGTCGTCAAGCGAGAGTCGGGTGCCCAGGCGCCGCAGGGCCGCCACCGTATTGCGCGCCCGCTGCGAATCGGTCGTCAGCGTGCTTTCGGTGATTTCCAGGATCAGCGATTCCGGGGGTAAGCCGTTGCTACGCAACAATTGCGCAATCGTGTCGACCAACCCCAGGTCAAGCAGGTTCGTCGTGGACAGATTCACGGCGACCGTCAGCGCGATATCTCGGTCGCGCCAGGAACGGATCTGCGTCAGCGCCATGTCGAGCACACGGGCCGCGACAGGGCGCATCAGCCCGGCATGTTCTGCCGCCGGTAGGAATTGATCGGGCAGCAGCAATCCCCGGGTCGGATGACGCCAGCGCACGAGTGCCTCGACACTGTGCACGCTGTCATCGCGTGCGTTGATCTTGGGCTGGTAGTAACACGTCAGCTCGCCCACATCGCGGCCGCCGTCGCGCCGCGAGTCGGCCGTTGAATCGTTTGGTGCATCGGTGGAGAGGGTGCTGCGAAGATCAGCGATGAACTGGCCGTCGCTGTTGGTGTGCAGTTGGGCGACTGCGTTGTAAACGGCAATACGGCTCGTCGTCGTCTTTGCGTGAGACATCGCCATCTCGGCACATGTCAGCAACTCCTGCGGATGCGCGCAATTGTCGGGCCATAACGAGACTCCGATGCTCGCGTCGACCTGGACCGTGATGTGATCCAGCGCGAACGGCGCGCGCAGCGCGTCCATCAGTGCACCGGCCTGGGCTCGGGTGGTGGTCAAATCAGCCTGGTGGAGCAGGACTGCAAATTCGTAGTCACCGACACGCGCCACCAGATCCGCTTGCAGTACCGACTGCGACAGGCGGTTCGCGATACGACACAAGAGTTCGTCGCTCACATAGCGGCCGAGGGACGAAGTGATTTCGTGGAACTGGTCCAAGGACAGCAGCACAAGCCCGAGCTTTGCGCCGCGACGATCCCACCTGGGTGTGTCTGGCTGGTCGAACGTTGCGGCAGTCAACGCGGTGGCGACGGCAAGCCGGTTGGCCAGTCCGGTCAGCTGATCGGTCATCGTTTGGTGGTGGCTCTCAGCCAGCGCACTGACGTCGCGGAACGTCACCGCGAACCGGGCGGCAACCGCGGTCAGGCTCAACGCGGCCAGCACCACTGGCAGGCGCTCGTCGTCGGCAACGACCGTTACCCCGAGGGCAACGATTGTGCACACCACCGGAAGAAGCAAGGGTGCCCGCCCAGCGGCGGGTCGCTGGGCTATCTGGGTATCCGGCACCCACGCCGATGCTGCTATCAGCAGGAAGGCGCTCGGCCAGCACGCATCGATCCAGGTCCCTTCTAAATACGAACCCCTCGCTGTCTCGAATAGGTAGATCGTGTCCGCGATGACCCACAGCACGAACCCCGCTAACAGCAGCGCCCACCGCCGCTCGGTGCGCCAGCCCAAGATGGCAAGCGACCCGGCTGTAAGCGCTGCCAACAACAAGCCGCCCGCCGGGTAAGCGATCCCGATGAGGACCGTTGCCAGCGAGCCCGTGGTTGCCGGTCGCATAGATCCCAATGCCAACGCGGCGGCGACCGCGGCGACGGTGAGGCCGACCACTACCGCGTCGAGGCGGATCGCGGGTGGCAGGTACCGCAGTCGCTGACGTATCAGGAGTGACAACCCGGTGAATACAAGCGGGTAAAACGCCAAGAACAGCGGGTCGGCCAGGGACGGTACCTGCCCCTCTGGCACCCACAGCGCGTACACGATGGTTGCCAGCCCCGTGGCTGACATGCCCGCGGCGATGAGGAGCCAAGCCAAGCGCTCGCCGGCGACTCGCCACGCGCGGGCGGCGACTATTCCTGCCGCAGACAGCAGCAGCGCCGATTCCAGCCAACTATCCAGCAGCACAATGCGGCCCGGTCGCTCGCGCAGCACTGTCGAAAGCGCGAACATCGCAACGCCTGCCAGCACCACGCCCAGCGCAAGCCGCATCATCGGTGGGGGCCACATCTGCTGCTCCGGGACTGGCTCCGGAGGCTGTTCGGCCACCTTCTCGGCACTGTCAATCGCCGTGGAATCGGTGTCGGGAGTGGCCGGCGGGTCGACGAAAGTCGGGGATCGCGTGGGTAATTCATACGGGTCGGGCAGATCGGGCACGAAACTGCGCAGACACCCACCGCCGTCGCGCTTGGCCGCATACATAGCCAGGTCGGCCTGCCTGATGAGACTGCTCACACTGGTCCTCGGCATGTCAGCGGTGGCCATCGTCAGCCCGATGCTTGGCCGCACTGGCAATGCGACGCCGTCGACCACGATCGGTTCGCCGAACGCGTTGAGGATTCGCTCTGCGGCCGCGACAGTGTCCTCAACGGGACCCTCGATCAGTATTGCGAACTCATCGCCGCCGAGCCGGGCGACGGTGTCGGTGTTGCGCACGCTCGCCGACAGGCGGTCGGCGACCCGGACCAGCAGCTCGTCACCGGCTGGATGACCGAGTTGGTCATTGACGGCCTTGAAGCCGTCAAGGTCCAGGCACAACACGGTGAGGGTGAGCGGTTCTCGCTGTTGACGCTTCAGCGCCTGTTCGAGGTGATCGATGAAGAGCGCGCGATTGGCAAGACCGGTCAGTTGATCCGCGAACGCCAATCGTCCGACATCGGACAGCAATTGTTGATTCTCCGCAAGCGCGACGAATTGGCGCGTCAATACGGCAATGACGAGGAGCAGCACAACGGCGGCGAACGGAAGTGAATTGAGTCCGGGCAGAATCTTGGCCATCGCGACAGCAGCGGCTAGAACGAGCGGCAAGTACGGCAGCCATAGTCGCGCACGGGGTGGGATGACGGACCGGGTCCGCTCCTGCGGGGACTCTCCGATGCTGCGCAGCGCGGCCAGACCCAGCACACCGCATCCGGCCATCCAGCCGAGGTCAATGAGATTTCCGGTGTAATAGTCGTCCACCGCAGTCAGTCCGGTGAAGACACTGTCGGTCAAAGCGACGATGATCAGGCCCGCGAGGAGAAGACCGATGCTGGGCCGGTATGCGACGACGGCACTGGACCACGCGATCGTGATGACCACGACATCGGCGATGGGGTAGGCCAACGACACGGCGAGTGCCAAATGAGAATCGCCACCGGCGTGGAACACGCCTTCAATGACGCTGACCCACGACACCAGAAAGAGAGAAGCCGCGACAATCACGCCGTCCAGGATCAGCCGGACGCGCCACCGATTTGTGCCTGCGGTCGACAGCAACACCACAGCTACTCCGGCGCCGACCGGATACATCAGATAGAAGACGTCGGCCAACGACGGCGACGGAGATTGTTCGTAGCGCAGCACCACTTCGTAGTAGCCCCAGATGGATTCGCCGATAGCCCAAGCGAACAGGCCGAATGCCATTGCCCGCCAGCCGTTTCGGGCTCGTCCATTCAGCGAGCGCACAGCCCAGACCGCGCAGGCGGCTGCGAACAAAATCCCCAACAACGAACCGACGTCGTCGACCACTCGGGTCGCGAATGCGCCACCCCACTTTTGCCACAGCCACAGTGCGGTGACAATCAGCGCGCCGAAGTAGGCGGCGGCGACAATACGCAACCTGCGCGCTGGCACCGCCGAGCGAGTCACTGCCGAGGGATCTCCCCGAGGCTCCATCGCCACCCCTCGCCACCACGCTGCGGGCCAAGCCAGCAACTTCTTTAAAGATCAGTGCCCAATCATAGATGTTCTAATTGGGGATGATGCACACTAATAGCCCGAACGGCACCAACAAGCACCAAACTCTCAGAGTAACGTGCTGTCCCAGCGCTTCTGGGAGGTAGCTGGGGGAGCGAATTGCATGTCGACGAAGCGTGAATCATCGCGATGGGTGGCTAACGAGCGCACCTTTGCTTCGTGGTTACGTTGCCCAACCCGTCCAGCTATCACATCGGTAGGACGTAACCGACGGTCAATCGGTTCCGTGCATGATATCGGCGCAGCGTCGGACCGAGGTCACGCACGAAACGGGTGTCCTACGGGTCGCGCGGCAGTCCAAGCAGTCGCTCCGCGATGATGTTGAGCTGTACCTCCGACGTACCGCCGTAGATGGTGGTGGCCCTGCTGGCCAGCAGCATCTGCGCCCATTGACCGGGAAGCTGGTCGGGATCGCCGATCGCGCCGTCGGTGCCGAACGAGGCCACCGCGAATTCTGCGTAGCCCTGGCCGGTGCGCATCGAAAGCAGCTTGGAGATCGCGGCGGCGGGCATCGGGTCACCGCCTGCCAGCGTCAGCAGCGTCGAGCGCATGTTGAGCAGCTTGGCCGCGTGCCCTTCCGCGATCAGCCGGCCGGCGTGGTTCTGGTCGATCTGATCGAAGTGGCCGTCGCGGATGAACTCCACGAAACCGTTGAGGTTGGCCAGGAACGGCGCCTCACTGCTGCCGATGGAAACCCGCTCGGCCGTCAACGTGGTGCGGCTGACCTCCCACCCGCGGTTCACCTCGCCGAGCACCAGGTCGTCGGGAACGAACACGTCATCGATGAACACGGTGTTGAACATCGCGTTCCCGGTGAGCTCGCGCAGCGGTTTGACCTCGACGCCCTCGCTGGACATGTCGAGCAGGAAGTAGGTGATGCCGCTGTGTTTCGGAGCGCTGGGGTCCGTCCTCGCCAACAGCATGCCCCACTGGGACAACTGGGCAGCGGTCGTCCAGATCTTCTGGCCGGTGATCCGCCAACCGCCGTCGACCTTGGTGGCCTTCGTGGTGAGGCTGGCCAAGTCCGAGCCAGAGCCCGGCTCGGAAAACAGCTGACACCAAATCATTTCGCCGCGCAGGGTCGGCGGCAGGAAGCGCTGCTTCTGCTCCTCGGTGCCGAACGCCACGACCGACGGAATCAGCCAGGCCGCAATGCCCATGTTGGGCCTGCGCACCTTCCCTGCGGTGAATTCCTGAGCGATGATGATCTGCTCGACGGGACTCGCCGCGCGCCCCCATGGCTTGGGCAGGTGAGGCACCACCCAACCGCCCTCGGCAATCGCGATCGTGCGCTCCTCACGCGGAATCGCTTTCAGCGCTGCGACTTCCGCACGAATCTCGTCACGCAGCTTCTCGGTGTCCGGATCGAGGTCGATGTCGATCTTGCGCAGTCCGGTGCTCGTCGCGACGTCGACCACTTGCTGCGGGTAGTCCGCGGCGCGGCCGAAGCAGGCGTTGACCATGATCGCGCGGCGGTAGTAGACGTTGGTGTCGTGCTCCCAAGTGAAACCGATGCCGCCGTGCACCTGGATGCAATCCTGCGTGCAGTGCAGCGCCGCAGCGGGGGCGAGGGTCGCAGCCACAGCGGCGGCGAACTCGAAACCGCTTTCCTCTGAGCCGGTTTCGCGATATTCGTCGATGGCGCGAGCGGCGTCCCACACCGCTGCGGTGGCCCGCTCGGTATCGGCGATCATCTCGGCGCACTTGTGCTTGATGGCCTGGAACTGGCCGATGGGCCTGCCGAACTGCTCGCGAATCTTGGCGTACGCGGAGGCGGTGTCGGTAGCCCACCGTGCGACGCCGATGGCCTCCGCGGACAGCAGCGTTGACATCAGCGCCCGCGCCAGGGTCCGGCTCAGGTTGCTCAGCACGCGGTCATCGGCGACCTCGACGGCGTTGGCCCGCACGTGAGCCAGCGGGCGCAGCGGATCAACGCTGGCCACCGGCTCGATCTCCAGTTGGTCGGCGTCCAGCACCACCCACTCTTCACCGCTGTCGATCGCGACCGGGAGCACCAGCACCGACGCCTGCGCAGCGGCGGGCACCGCCCGCACCTCGCCCCGGATGACCAGCCCAGCCGATCCAGCTTCGCCGTGCCGGGTGGCCGTCAGTCCGGAGTCGATCGCGTACGCGGCGATCAAGCCGCCCGACGCCAGGTCGTTGAGCAGCTTCGCGTCGGGATCGTTGGCCGCGATCAGCGCGCTGGCGATCGCCGAAGGGACGAACGGACCGGGCACCGCGCCGTAGCCGAACTCGGCCAACACGATCGCGAGTTCGAGAATGCCGAAGCCTTGACCACCAACGGATTCGGACAGGTGCACGCCTTGCAGACCCTGCTCCGCGGCGGCCTTCCAATACGGCGGCGGGTTCGGAATGGGCGTCTCGAGCGCTTCGTGCAGCACCTCCGACGGCGCCACGCGCGCCACCAGGGACCGCACCGAATCGGCCAGGTCGTTGTGCTCAGGGGAGATCGCGATGGGCATTGCGTCGTTGCCTTTCCCAATTAACCGGTCGGTTGGGAGCCAGGTTACTCGTTGATGACGTTGACCATCTTCCGGCCGTCCCTGATCCGTCGGCAGTTGTCCACCGCATGTTCGAGATAGCGCCGCATCGTGTCGGCGGTATACCAGGTGACATGTGGAGTGAGCACGACGTTGTCCAGCGTGGGCAGGGGATTGCCCGCGGGTATCGGTTCCACGGCGAAGACGTCCAGACCCGCCGCGGCCAGCGCGCCGCTGCGCAGCGCGTCGATCAAAGCGTCCTCGTCGACGACGCCGCCGCGCGAGGTGTTGACGAGCACCGCGTCGGGTTTCATCAGGGCCAGGGCGGCCTGGTCGAGCAGGCCGGAGGTCTTCTCGGTCAGCGGTAGGTGCAGCGAGACGATGTCGCTTTCGGCGAGCAGATCCGGCAGCGGGCGCCAACCGGGGTGGCCGTCGTCGCGGGTGCTGGTGTGCAGCGTATGGGCGCCCATCGCTGATACGAATTTCTCGACAGTCTTCGCGATGTTGCCGTAGCCGACCAGGCCGACCGTGCAGCCGCCGATGTCACGCACTGTTTCGCCGAGGCTCGGGTCCGACGGCCAGCCGTTGCCCTCGCGGGTTGCGCGGTCTAGTGCGGGCAGCCGTCGCAGCGCGGCCAGCATCAGCAGCACGGCGCCCTCAGCCACCGACGGCGCATTCGCACCCGGCATGTTCGCCACCGCGATGCCCAACCGCGTCGCGGTCTCGACGTCGATGGTGTTCACCCCGGCGCCCATCTTGTGCACCAGCTTCAGGTTGCCCGCCTTTTCGAGGTCTGCGCCGGAGATCGGCCGCAGCACGTGCCAGATGACCTCGGCCTCGGTCAGCTCGCGATAGAAGGTGTCGTCGTCGTCCTCGGCGCAGTACCGGATGTCCAACCAATCCGATTCTGGGGCAAGGAATTCGGTGACCTTGGCGCCGGGAACGAAGTGCGCGAGAACCCTTAGCGCCACCGCTTCGCGATCCACTTGGCGATCGTATCGGCCTTCTCGCTGCGCGCGCCGGGGGTGGTGAAGTAGTGATCGGTGTCGATCGAGGTGCGGGACTTGTCCTTGCTGGCCAATGCGTCGTAGATGCGCTGCGCGTCGCTGGGATAAACCCCGGTGTCCTGTTCGGCGTTGATCACCAGGGCCGGGCAGTCGACGCGCGCCAGGTGCGGTTCGGCGCGGGTCTGGGCATGCCGAAGACTCCACATGCCCAGCCAGTTGCGCAGTGTGCACGCCGCGGCGATGCCGTGCGCCGACCGGTTGGCCTTGACCGGCGGTCCCGCGTAACACATGTTGGCCGGGCGCTTCGTCGGTTCGAGCGTCGGATCGACCATCCGCGGGTCCGCCCACGTCCGGAGCACGGTGAACGGGCGATCGGAAAAGCCCGCGGCGTGCACTCGTTTGAGTTCGCTTTCAGCCCAGTCGGTGATCGCGTGGTTGCGGGCGACCTGCGCCGAGCGGTAGCGCTCGATGAAATCCTTCGAGTACGGGGGGCCGTTGGCGTTGTTGAACAGGTCCAGGGCGGGATCGCTTGCCAGGGCATCGTTTTCGTCGACCACCGAGGCATCCATCCAGGCGGTCAGCACGTCGGGGCGGCCGGGGTGCGCGGCGCTGGCCACGTAGCCGTCGGCGGGAGGCAGGTCGGTGAGCCCGGCAGCGGGCCGCATGCCCGGCAACGGCGTGACATGTGCGTCGACGGCCTGGGCCTGATAGGCGGCCATCAACGAGCCACCGCCGGAATTGCCGAGCAGGATAATGGTTTCGACGCCTTGAACCTCGCGCAGCCAGCGCACGCCGACGCCGATGTCGACCAAGGCGTGGTCGAGCAGAAAGCTGCTCTCATATCCGCGGTAGCGGGTATTCCACCCGAGGAATCCGATGCCCCGGGTGGCCATGTAGTCGGCGAGGTAATGCTCGGAGAAATCGATCTGGTAGTGCGTGGCGATCATGGCGACCTTCGGCTTGCGCCCGACGCCGCGGTGGTACAGCCCCTGACACGGATGCCCTCCCGAGCCGGCGCGTCGCGCCGTCGGCGAGTCCATTCCGACGAATTCTCTTGTGACGCCCGGTGTTCCGCTCGACGTCGAGGTTTTCGTCATGTCAGGCCGGCCTCCTTGTGATAGATGGTCCGGTAGAAAAAGTTGGCCAGCGTGGTGACGCACGCGGTGTCGTCGACGGTTGCCGTTGCCGTCCTGCCGGACAGTTGCGTGTAGCAGAACTGGTTGAGCATCGAGACCATCGCCACCGCCATCAGATGCGGGTCATCCTCTCGTGCGCAGAAGCCCTGCCGCTGCGCCTGCTTCACCATGTGGGTGATCAATTCAATTGGTAGCGCGCAGATGTCAGCCCAATACCCGGCGAAGTCGTCGCTGACCATGGCGAGTTGCGAGACGCTGATGATCTCGGCCAACCGGTTGCGGTAGGTGTTCCAGTGCGCGGCCGCGGCCTCATACGAGCGCTCCCAGTTGGTCAACCCGGGATCGGCCGCTGCGCGCGATCGTTCTCTTGCCTCGTCGCGGAACCGGACGGCCCACTCGCGGACCATCGCCTCCTTGGAGTCGTAGTAGTTGTAGAACGAGGCCGTGGACTTACCCGCTTCGGCGGCGATGTCCGAAATCGTCGTGGCCAGAATGCCCTTGCGCGCGATCACCGCCCGCGCCGCCGCGTCGATCGCGGCCTGCGTCTGCCTGCCGCGCAGCGTCGGCAATTGTTCGCGGGGACTGACGGTCACTGGGCTCCTCGGCCGTTGATCGAAACTGAATCTGATGTTAGATTCAGATTTCGAGCTTGGCTAGAGGAGCAGCGACGTGATCAAGCCAAACAATCCCAATTCCGAATTCGAACTCGGCGGCATCAACCATGTGGCGCTGGTCTGCTCTGACATGGAGCGCACCGTCGACTTCTACAGCAATGTCCTTGGTATGCCGTTGATCAAGTCCTTGGATCTGCCAGGAGGCATGGGACAGCACTTCTTCTTCGATGCGGGCAATGGCGACTGCGTGGCGTTCTTCTGGTTCGCCGATGCGCCCGATCGCGTGCCGGGCGTTTCGTCGCCCGAAGCGATTCCGGGGATCGGCGATATCGTCAGCGCCGTCAGCACGATGAACCATCTTGCGTTCCATGTGCCTGCGGAGAAGTTCGATGAGTACCGGCGGCGACTGAAGGACAAGGGCGTGCGCGTCGGTCCGGTGCTCAACCACGACGAGAGCGAAGCGCAGGTGTCGGCGACCGTGCACCCCGGCGTATACGTGCGATCGTTCTATTTCCTCGACCCGGATGGCATCACGCTCGAGTTCGCCTGCTGGACCAAGGAATTCACCGACAACGACACCCAGACGGCGCCGAAGACCGCAGCGTATCGCCGGCCTCGAGTGCCCGTCGGGCACTAACCGGCGCTATGCCTGACGGCGCGCTGTCTGACGCCCAGATCGCCGCGATGTCGGCGGCCGAACGCCGCGAGCTGATCAGCCGGCTGGAACGCCCGCTCGGTGAGCTCCTGCCCGCCTCGGAGCTCGCGAGGTTACGGCGGGTGCGCCTGGTGGTGATGTTCGGCGCGGTCATCGGGCTGACGCCGTGGATCGGTTACTTGGCAATCACGTTGCCGGACAAGTACATCGCGTACAACTGGCTCACGACGTGGGTGGGCTTCGACGCGCTGATCCTGTTGTTCCTGGCCGCGACGGCCGTGCTAGGCCTGCTACGTCGACAGCTGCTCGTGCTGACCGCATTCACCACCGGCATCCTGTTGATCTGCGACGCGTGGTTCGACCTGATGACAGCAGCTCCCGCCGATCGGTGGCTGTCGGTGTTGACAGCCGTGGCCGGGGAGTTGCCGCTGGCGGCAGTGCTGATCACCGGGGCGCTACGCATCCTTCGACTGACTGCCACCCGGCTGTACGTGCTCGATCCCGGGATGCCGCTGTGGCGAATCCCGTTGCTGCCATGAGGGCGGGCCTCTGCGCTGACCAGAGAACTAATAGCAAATCTGTTGACCTTTGCTAGAAACTTGGCAAAGGTTGACGACTTTCGGAGGTCGGCGCACGCTGATTACATTTGAACAGTATTGATACGTCCGAACGCGGAGCTGAACCTCATCGGGAGCTGGCCAATAATAGTGTGCTGTGTGATGACCAGCACACTATCACTCGAACATCGATGGTCCGCGGTACCTCGCTGCGTGGGCGAGTGGCGGCGGGCTGCACTGAGGCAATCGAGTCGTCCGGCGCCCTGGGGTCGCCGCCTCCACGCCGAGCTGTTCGGGAGATGCTGCAGCAGGGCTACCAGGGTGTCAGGCGGCGGGCATTCTTCGCTCAGCGCGTGTTGTCGTCCCCGTGGTCACGGGGCGACGACCGCTATGACGCTCTCCGTTCTCGTCATGCCGACAACCTGCCGTCGGTGTCGCCACAGCACAGTGGTGTCCTTGCCGACCTCCGTGGCGCCGGGGTCGCCATCCGTACTCTGGCGCTACCGCCCGCAACGCTTGAATCGGCAAGTCGCTTCGTATGCTTGCTGCGCTCCAAGCAGACCAACGAACCATGTGCGAAGACGACATCTCGCGAATTGGCATGGGACCCTGAGCTATTCCTGTGGGGGTTGTCCGAGGATCTCCTCGACCTGGCTGAGTGTCACATCGGGCTGCCTCCGCGGTACCTCGGCGTCGAAGTCAAGCGCGAGATCGTGAACCCTGCCGCCGGACATAGTCACGCGGCCGTTCGCCGGTGGCATCTCGATCATGAAGATCGCAGGATCCTCAAGGTCATCGTCTATCTCAGCGACGTCGACAAGACGTCAGCACCCTTCGAATACCTCGACCTCGCGACCTCGAAAGCCTTTTTGGGCAAGCGAGGTCGCCCCTTCCGTGCTGTGCACCTGGACGAGGCGGTTCGTCGGGAGGTACCCGTGGTCATGCGCAGGCAGGTGACCGGTCCAAGGATGACGACCATCTACGTCGATACGGGTCAGGTGCTGCACCGCGTCGTCTCCCCGGTTGAGTCCGAGCGCTACTCGGTCACCTTCGCGTACTGCAGCAGAAGCCCGCATCTGACCTACTCCCAGCTGATGCTGCCCGATGCCGCGCTGCGCGAGTTGTGCAGCCGTCTTTCTCCGCGACAACGGGAAGCGTTGTGCGGTAAACGTCTTGGTCAGGACTGGTAGAGATCTGGCACTGCCAGGCCGTCGATCATCGCGGCCAGCTGGTCGACGAGCTGGTCATTGGTGAGGGCGATGTCGCCCTCCATCCACGCCGTGACCATCTGTGCCACGCCGCCGACCACGAAATGCGAAGCGGCCTTGACGCGGTCAGTGTGCTGCGCGCCGAGGGTACCGGCATGCTGGAACGTCAGCAGCGCCATCAACGCGAACGACTCAGTGCGCTTGCGCGCCACCACGGGATTGGACAGCTGCGAGCTGAACACCAGACGACCGACCCGGCTGTCAGCGGCGATCGCCCGCACGATGTTGGCCATGCCTGCCCGGCTCTGTTCGGCCAGCGGCGCGGACGCGACGGCGGCTTGCGTCGTCGCCGCGATATCGGCGATCACCCAGTCGAACACCGCCGCGATCAGGTCGTCCTTGTCGGTGAAGCTCTCGTAGAAATAGCGCAATGCCACGCCCGCGCGACCGCAGACGCCGCGGACCGTCAGCTCTGACAAGTCGGTGTCAGAGCCGAGGATGTCCAGACCGGCTTCCAGGAAGCGTCGGCGGCGCTCGGCAACCCGGTCAGCCGCTTCGACGCCGCGGTAGGGCCGCACTTGAGCCATCGGATCCATCTTGACACCGCCGAGGTCGGGGGAGCAATATATCTGGAAACAGATGTTCTCACATTTGTCTACAGCGTCTCTAGGTGGGTCAATGACGATCAGTGAGCCGGTGCAACACCATGTCGAGCGGCCAGTGAGCGAAGCCGCGCTGGCCGTACCGAAACCGCGCCGCCGCGGCGCCAGCCTGGACGACGGGCTGATGGGAGTGGCGCTGCTGGCCGGGCCTGCCAACGTGATCATGCAACTCGCGCGCCCCGGCGTCGGCTACGGCGTGATGGAGAGCCGTGTGGAGAGCGGTCGCGTCGACTTGCACCCGATCAAGCGCGCGCGCACGACGTTCACCTATCTTGCGGTTGCACTCAACGGGTCGCCCGAGCAGAAGGCGGCCTTCCGGCGCGCGGTGAACCGGGCGCACGCACAGGTCTATTCGACCGACGAAAGTCCGGTCAAATACCACGCCTTCGACAAGGACCTCCAGCTGTGGGTGGGTGCCTGCCTGTACAAGGGCGCGGTCGACATCTATCGGTTGTTCGTCGGCGAGATGGACGAGGAGACCGCCGAGCGCCATTATCGCGAGGGGTTGCCGCTCGGTACCACGTTGCAGGTGCCAGAAGACATGTGGCCCAAGGACCGCGCCGCATTCGACCGGTACTGGCGCGAGTCGCTGGAGCAGGTGCACATCGACGACGCGGTGCGCGAATACCTATGGCCGATCGCGGCGGGGCGGGTCCGCGGCGTCACGCTGCCGACGCGGGTACAGCGTGCACTGGACGACTTCGGTCTGCTGATCACGACGGGCTTTCTGCCGCAACGCTTCCGCGACGAGATGCAGCTGGAGTGGAACGCTGCAAAGCAACGCCGCTTCGATCGCATCATCGGCGTCCTTCGCTTCGCCAACCACCTGATGCCGAGCTTCATCCGCAAGTTTCCGTTCAACGTCTTGCTGAAGGATCTCGACTGGCGGATCCGGACCGGACGCCCGCTCGTCTAGGGCGCCTGCCACTTCACGAACACGCGGCCCAGTGCAAGTAGCGATACCTGGGCGCCGGGTAGTTCTGCGAAGACGTGACGGCGCAACTCTGCGACGGTGTCATGCGGCGGCCACACCGTCGGCGCGGAGTGCTCCCATTTGCCACGCACCCGGATCGCCACGCCGCGGATCACCAGTGTGGCCAGCGCCCATGGCAAGTGGCGCCACCCCGGCCTGGCGAAGGTGACCACGGCCAGTGTGCCGCCCTGCTTGACCAGTCCGCGCAGGCACGCCAGCGCCGCGCGGGTGTCGGCAACGTGATGCAGCATCGCGTTGGACACGACGGCGTCGAACTCGCCCAGCTCATCGGCGAGGGCAAGGACGTCGCCGTGCCGCCACGTCACGGGCGCGTCGGGGAAACGTTGCCTGGCGCGTCGCAGCACCGGCTCATCGACGTCCACAGCGACGACGTGTGGGACCCATTGCGAGAGCCGAGCGGCCAAAAAGCCGTCGCCACAGCCAACTTCGAGCGCCGACGAAGCGTGCGCAGGTACGCACTTTTCGAGTTTGCCGTCGTAGTGGATGTTGACGTTCCACGGTTCTGCCACACATCCAGTCTGGTCGCGATGTCAGGATGCGCGGGTATAACCGGGTACGTGCGTACCGAAAATGACAGTTGGGACATCCAGAGCAGTGTCGGCTCGACGGCGTTGTTCGTCGCAGCGGCGCGGGCTTTGGAGGCGCAGAAGCCCAACCCCGCGGCGGTGGACCCGTATGCCGAGGTGTTCTGCCGGGCCGTCGGCGGCGAGTGGGCCGACCTGTTGGACGGCGGTGCTCTCGAGCACCCGCTGAAGACCGAGTTCGGCGAGCACTTCGTCAACTTCCAGGGCGTGCGGACCCGCTACTTCGACACCTACTTCGAGGCCGCCGCCGCTGCAGGGGTTCGCCAGATCGTGCTGTTGGCCGCCGGCCTCGACTCCCGTGGGTATCGGCTGTCTTGGCCCGCCGGAACGGTGGTGTTCGAGCTGGATCAACCGCGGGTGCTCGAGTTCAAGCGCGAGGTGCTGGCGGCACACGGTGATGCGCCGACAGCGCAGCTTAAAGAGGTCGCGGTCGATCTGCGCCATGACTGGCCGCGAGCCCTGCGCGACAACGGATTTGACCCATCCACGCCGTCGGCTTGGATCGCCGAGGGCCTGTTGATCTACCTGCCCGCCACCGCGCAGCACCAGCTGTTCGCGGGCATCGACTCGCTGGCCGCAGCGGGCAGCCACCTCGCGGTGGAGGAGGCGGTGCCGCTGGACGCCGAGGTTTTTCAGGCGAAGCGCGAAGAAGAACGCGCCGCGGGCGACGAGGACACGTTCTTCAACCTCGTCTACAACGAGCAGCACGCGCCCGCGCACGAGTGGTTCGGTAGCCGCGGCTGGTGGGCCGTCTCCACGCCGTTGCCGTATCAGCTGCGCGCCTTCGGCCGACCGGTGCCGGCCCCTGACTCCGAGGCGGGCGTGATGACCGGCAACATCAGCCTGGTCAGCGCGATCAAAGACTGAGCCAGACGAGACTGCGAGGGTGACCGATCTCGATCTGACGAAACAGGTGGGCGGGCGATTGCGCCCACGGGCGTCACGGCGCGACAACATCGTGATGTGTCTGTTGTCCGGCTGGCTTCTGGCCGGTCTGATCCTCGATGCCTGGGCGCACTCGAATCTGACGAATCTCGAAACTTTCTTCACACCGTGGCACGCCGTCTTCTACAGCGGTTTCACCGCAACCGCCGCATGGGTGCTCCTGATGATCGTGCGAAACGTTCGGCAGGGCAGATCGGGCGTCGGCGTGATTCCGGTCGGCTACGGATGGACCGTCGTCGCGTTGGCAGTGTTCGGGGTTTCCGGTATCGCCGACGGTGTATGGCACACCGTCTGGGGCATCGAAACGACCATCAACATTCTGTTCAGCCCGAGCCACCTCGGCCTCGGCGCTTCGATGGTGATCATCGTGACGTCGCCCTTGCGGGCCATGTGGTCGGATCCTGATCTGCCTGCAGCGCCGTCGTTTCGGCAGTTCTGGCCTGCGGCGCTGAGCACTGGCATGGCCGTCGCGCAGGTTTTCTTGTTCCTGGGCTACGGAGATGCGCTGAAGTACCGCGCCGACTGGATCGTCAACGGATTCTCGGGCGCTCAGCAGGCTGCGTCGGTGCTCGCGGCCAGGCTGATCATCTCCAACGTCGTGCTGCTGGCGCCGGTGCTGTTCCTCGCCCGGCGCTGGCGGATCCCGTTCTGGACGGTGACCGCGGTGTGGCTGCCCGCCATCGGACTCGCGGGAGCCGAGACCGAGGCGCGCAACCCTGGCACTCTGCTGACGCTCGTTGCCGCAGGTCTGCTGGCCGATCTGTTTGCGCGCTGGTTGCGTCCCGCCGCCGACCGGCCTGGCGGGTATTGGCTGTTCGGTGCGGGAACTGCATTCGTCACCTGGGGGCTCTACATCGCGGTCGCGTCGATCACCGTGGGTCATACGCCCGCGGTCATCGAAATGTGGACGGGCGCACCGATTGTCGCCGGGTTGGTGGGGTGGCTGCTGGCGGTTCTGATGCTTCCAGGAGGACGCGAAGCGCGCGCCACGACGTAGGTACGTCTCGACACTTAGCTTATGCAATGCTAACTTCACCCGAGTTAGCTAAGGCAAGGCTAAGTAAGGAGACGTCGTGGGTAGTGACACTCTGGCGGCTCCGCATGCCTTGACCCGGGTCGATCGCGACCTGATCAGCCGGTTCGCCACCTGTTGTCGCGCACTCGGCCTGTCCGTTCACGGCCGGCAGCGTCCACCCGACCTGCCCGCCGCCCGATCCGGCTTCGCGGCGCTGACCCACATCGCGCACGACCAGTGCGATGCGTGGACTGGCCTGGCCGCAGCGGGTGAGGCGGACACCCATGTCGTCGAGTCCGTCTGGCGCACGTCGGCGACTGCAGGACTGCTTCAGCGGCAAGCCGGTCTGGCGCCGCGTGCCCTCGGGTTCCCCTACGACACCGGTCTCTACCTCCAGCTGCGCGCATCCGATCCTGACGACTTCCAATTGGCCTTTGCAGCAACTCTTTCCAACGCAGGCAACTATGCCGATGCCGACCGGCTGGTCACCGAGGTGCTCGAACGCCGACCCGGCTGGCTGGACGCGACGTGGCAGCGCGTGGCCATCTTTTACCGCGCCGAGCGGTGGTCGGACGTCGTGCGACTGCTTACCACGGTGGTCAACGATCCGTCACTGGACGACGTCTTCAGCCACGCCGCCCGGGTGACACTCGGCATCGCACTGGCCCGGCTGGGCATGTTCGCTCCCGCACTGTCGTATCTCGAGGAGCCCGAAGGGCCTGTCGCGGTCGCCGCCGTTGACGGGGCGCTCGCCAAGGCGCTCTCGCTACGCGCTCAGGGTGAGGACGACGAGGCCAACGACCTGTTGCAGGACCTGTACGCGGCCCATCCAGACAACGCGAACATCGAAGAGGCCCTGTCGGATTCGTCGTTCGGGATGAGGACCACCACCGCTGCGCGCATCGACGCCCGCACCGACCCGTGGGACCCGGATTCAGAACCCGACGAAGCCGACTTCGTCGACCCGGGAGCCAAGGAACGCAAGGCGCACCTGCTGATCGAGGCGGAAGCCGAACTCGCCGAGTTCATCGGCCTCGAGGAAGTCAAGTATCAGGTGGCGCGGCTGAAAAGCTCAGTGGCCATGGCACTTCGGCGCCAGGAGCGCGGCCTTACCGTCGCGCAGCGCACCAACCACCTGGTGTTCGCGGGGCCGCCCGGGACCGGTAAGACCACGATCGCGCGTGTCGTCGCCAAAATCTACTGCGGGCTAGGGCTTTTGAAGAAGGAAACCGTGCGCGAGGTGCACCGCGCCGACCTCATCGGTCAGCACATCGGCGAAACCGAGGCCAAGACCAACGCGATCATCGACAGCGCGCTGGACGGAGTGCTGTTCCTCGACGAGGCTTACGCGCTGGTGTCCACCGGCGCCAAGAACGACTTCGGGCTGGTGGCCATCGACACCCTGCTGGCCCGCATGGAGAACGACCGCGACCGCCTGGTGGTCATCGTCGCCGGCTACCGCAAAGACCTCGACCACTTCCTGGATACCAACGAGGGTCTGCGCTCACGGTTCACCCGCAGTATCGACTTTCCTTCCTACTCAGCAGCTGAACTCGTCGAAATCGCGATGCGGATGGCCGAGAAGCGCGACAGCGTATTCGAAGAAGCAGCGCTCGCCGACATGGAGGCGCTGTTCGGTCACCTCGCCGATACGACGACGCCGGACGCCGCGGGAGTCGCGCGCCGCAGCCTCGACATCGCAGGCAACGGCCGGTTCGTCCGCAACCTCGTCGAGCGGTCGGAGGAGGAGCGCGAGTACCGACTCGACCATTCCGACGCGCAAGAGTTCACCGACGACGAACTGATGACCATCACTGCAGAAGACGTCAACTCCTCTGCTGCTCCGCTGCTGCGCGGGCTCGGCCTGCCGGTGCCAGGGTGAGCGGGCGCGACCGCCGGGAGTTCACGTCGCGCACTCCGGTCAACGAGAACGCCGACCGCGTGGTGCATCGCCGCGGTTTCGTCACGCGGCATCAAGTGTCGGGCTGGCGATTCGTCATGCGCCGCATCGCCTCTGGTGTCGCACTGCATGACACCCGAATGCTGGTCGACCCGTTACGCACGCAGACCCGTGCCGTGCTCGTCGGCGCGCTGGTGTTGATCACCGGCCTCGCCGGTTGCTTCATCTTCTCGCTGATCCGCCCCTCGGGTGTGGCAGGCAACGATGTGGTGCTGGCCGACCGGTCCACCGCGGCGCTGTATGTCAAGTTCGGCGACCAGCTTCACCCGGTACTGAACCTCGCTTCTGCACGGCTGATCGTCGGGCGGGCGGACAACCCGACAACCGTCAAGAGCGCCGAGCTCGACAAGTTCCCCCGCGGAAACCTCCTCGGCATCCCGGGTGCTCCGGAACGGTTGGTGCAGAACCCATCTCGCGATGCGCTGTGGACAGTGTGCGGCGATGCGGATCCGGGGGTCACGGTGATCGCCGGATCGCTGGGAACCGGCGGTGAACGCGCTTCTGAACTGAAACCGCTGCACGCGGTCCTCGCATCGAACGAGGGGCGCACCTGGCTGCTGTGGGACGGCAGACGCAGCGCGCTGGACCTCGCCGACCGTACAGTGACCGATGCGCTGGGCCTCGGTACCGACATTGCGGCGCCGCGGCCGATCCCCGTCGGGCTGTTCAACGCAATCCCCGAGGGTCCCGCACTGACCGCGCCTGCCATTGCCGGCGCAGGCGGAGCGCCTCGCTTCCCGCTGTCTGCTCCTGTCCCGGTTGGCGCGGTCGTCGTCGCATATGAAGCCGACAACACCATCCGGTATTACGCGGTGCTGAGTGACGGGCTGCAACCGATTTCCGAGGTGCTTGCCGGGATTCTGCGCAATACGAACTCCTTCGGTCTGGAACAGCCACCACGTCTCGGGGCTGACGAGATCGCGCGGATGCCGGTGGCCCGCGGAATCGATACCGATGCATATCCGTCGGAGAGGGTGACGCTCGTCGACATGGCCAAGGACCCGATCACGTGCGCGCAATGGGCGAAACCGGAAGGAGCGCAGGTGAGTTCGCTGACCTTGCTGACCGGCGCCGCTGTGCCAGTACGCGACGGCTTGCATACCGTGGAACTCGTCGGCTCCCCTAACCGGGTTTCGCTTTCGCCGGGCACCGGCTATTTCGTCGACAGCAACTCGTCGCTGTTCTGGGTCAGCGACACCGGCGTCCGCTACGGCATCGAAGATTCGAAAACCGCTGCGTCGCTTGGCCTGACGGCCCAGCCCTTGCCGATAGCGTGGTCGGTGCTGTCCCAGTTCGCGGCGGGACCGACCCTGTCACGCGCCGACGCGTTGTTGGCACACGACGCACTGTCGCCCGACGGTGTGGGAAGGCAAGCGCCATGAGCAGGTTGATCTTCGAGACTCACCGCCGGCTGGCCCCACCGGCCACCCGCACCGGCACCATCACCATCGAGCCGCCGCCGGAACTACCGCGGCAGGTGCCGCCGTCGCTGCTGCGCCGCGTGCTGCCCTACCTCATCGTGCTGCTGATCGTCGGAATGATCGTGGCCCTGGTCGCCACCGGTATGCGGCTGATCTCGCCGCAGACGTTGTTCTTCCCGTTCGTCTTGCTGCTCGCCGCCACCGCGCTGTACCGCGGCTCAGACAACAAGATGCGAACAGAAGAGGTGGACGCCGAACGCGCCGATTACCTGCGCTACCTTTCGGTGATCCGCGACAACGTGCGTGCGCACGCAGCCGATCAGCGCGCCCGGTTGGTGTGGTCGCATCCCGCGCCATCAGCGCTCATCGCGGTCCCCGGTACTCGCAGGCAATGGGAGCGCGACCCACACGACGACGACTTTCTCGTGCTTCGCGCCGGGCTGCACGACGTACCGCTCGACACCACGCTGCGCGTGAAAGACTCCGCCGACGAGATCGACCTCGAACCCGTCTCGCACACGACTTTGCGGGGTCTGCTCGACACTCAACGCACGCTCCACGACGCACCGGCGGGGATTGACTTGACCAAGCTCTCGCGGATCACGGTGCTCGGCGACGACGATGAGGTGCGCGGTGTGCTGCGGGCATGGATCGCACAGGCCGCCACCTGGCACGACCCCACCATATTGGGAATCGCTTTCAGCGGACCGGATCTGGAAAGCGACGACTGGTCCTGGCTGAAATGGCTGCCACACGTCGACATACCCGGCGAGGCCGACGGGGTCGGGCCCGCTCGCCACCTGCACACCGATGCGTCCGAGTTGCAGCTGCCTGACAGCTCGGCGAAGCACTGGCTGGTGGTGCTCGACGATCTCGACGCGGACCCGCGGCCACTGCTTTCTGCAGGCGTCACCGTCATCCACCGTTCGGCGAACCCTCCGCACCGAGAACAATATTCCGACCCCGAGCGGCCGATCCTGCAAATAGCCGGCGGTTCGATTCAGCGCTGGCACAGCGGCGACTGGCATGAATTCATCGACAGCGCAGACCATCTTGGTGCCGGTGACGCCCGCCACCTGGCACGGCGGCTGTCGCGGTGGGAATCCAACCCGAACCATTCGCGTGCCACCAGCATCGGCGGGACCACCTTCAGCACGCTGCTCGACATCCCTGACGCCTCGGCGCTCGACGTCGCCACGCTGTGGGCGCCACGCCACCGCGATGACGAACTCCGAGTCCCGATCGGGGTCACCGCCACCGGCGAGCCGCTCTACTTCGACCTCAAGGACGAGGCCGAAGGCGGGATGGGGCCGCACGGCTTGATGATCGGCATGACCGGCTCGGGCAAGTCGCAGACGCTGATGTCGATTCTGTTGGCGCTGTTGACCACTCATCCCGCCGACCGGTTGATCGTCATCTACGCCGACTTCAAGGGTGAGGCGGGCGCCGACATCTTCCGCAACTTCCCGCAGGTGGTCGCGGTCATCTCGAACATGGCCGAGAAGCGGTCATTGGCCGACAGGTTCGCCGACACGCTGCGTGGCGAGGTGGCTCGTCGCGAACAACTGTTGCGCGAGGCGGGCCGACGTGTACAGGGCAGCGCGTTCAACTCGGTGACCGAGTACGAGAATGCGATCGCCGCGGGCCACGAACTGCCGCCGCTGCCGACGCTGTTCGTGGTGGCCGACGAGTTCACGCTGATGCTCGCCGACCATCCCGAGTACGCCGATCTGTTCGATTACGTTGCCCGCAAGGGACGCTCATTCCGCATCCACATCTTGTTCGCCTCGCAGACGCTGGACGTGGGCCGGATCAAGGACATCGACAAGAACACGTCCTATCGGATCGGCTTGAAGGTAGCCAGTCCCAGCATCTCCCGGCAGGTCATCGGCGTCGAGGACGCCTATCACATCGAGTCGGGCCGCGATCACAAAGGCATCGGATTCCTGGTGCCCGCGCCGGGGGCGGTGCCGATCAAATTCCGCAGCACATATGTCGACGGCATCTACGAACCGCCGCGAGCGGACAAATCTGTTGTCGTTCACGCTGTTCCACGTCCGCAGCTGTTCACCGCCGGTCGCGTCGAACCTGAGCCCGACACGGTGATCCTCAACGATCCGGACGTCGACGTGCTTCCCCCGCGCAAGCTGATCGCCACCATCGGCGAGCAGTTGGCGCAATACGGTCCCAAGGCTCCGCCGCTGTGGCTGGAGCCGCTGGACGAGCCGATCGCCCTCGCCGACGTGGTGCACCGCTCGGGGGTTGCCCCTCGACAGTGGCGGTGGCCGCTCGGTGAGATCGACAAGCCCTTCGAGATGCGTCGCGACCCTTTGGTGTTCGACGCCACGTCGGCGGGTGCCAACCTGGTCATCCACGGCGGGCCCAAGTCCGGAAAATCGACTGCGCTGCAGACCTTCGTCTTGTCCGCCGCGGCGCTGCATTCCCCGCGGGACGTCACGTTCTACGGCCTGGACTACGGCGGCGGTCAGCTTGCACCGCTGAAGGATCTCGCGCATGTCGGCAGTGTGGCCTCGCCGCTCGAGCCGGAACGCATTCGACGTACGTTCGCCGAACTCGAGCAGCTGTTGCGCTCGCGGCAGGCGCGCGGGGCGGACGATCGCGACGACGGCTACGGCGAGGTGTTCCTGCTCATCGACAACCTCTACGCATTCAGCCGCGACAACTCCGACGCCTTCAATACCCGAAACCCATTGCTGGCCAAGGTCACCGAACTGGTCAACACCGGAATGTCCTACGGCATCCACGCGGTGATCACGACACCGAACTGGATCGAAGTGCCGCTGGCCATGCGTGACGGGCTCGGGCTGCGGCTCGAGCTGCGGCTGAACGACGTACAGGACAGCAATGTGCGCGTGCCGGGCGCGCTGCGCAGGCCCGCTGAAGCCGTGCCTGCCGACCAGCCAGGACGCGGCCTGACCATGGCCGCCGAGCACTTCCTGTTCGCCCGCCCCGCGCTGGAGTCCATCGCGGCCATCAACGCCGAATATCCGGACGTCACGGCACCCCCGGTCAGGCTGCTTCCCGCCAACCTGGCACCTGCGACCGTGGCGCCGCTCTATCCGGCACGTGACCGCGTGGTCATCGGTCAACGCGAGGAAGACCTGACCCCGGTCGCCGTCGACTTCGCCGACAACCCGTTGTTGATGGTGTTCGGCGATGCAAAGTCAGGTAAGACGACGCTGCTGCGGCACCTGATCCGCACTGTCCGCGAGAACTCACGGCCGGATGACGTCGCGTTCACGGTGATCGACCGGCGGCTGCAGCTCGTCGACGAGCCGCTGTTCGCCGACAACGAGTACACGCCCAACATCGACCGGATTCTGCCTGCCATGCTCGGGCTGTCGGCACTGCTCGAAAAGCGCCGTCCGCCCGGCGGATTGAGCGCCGCCGAACTCAGCGGCTGGACGTATCAGGGTCATACCCATTACCTGATCATCGACGATGTGGACCAGATTCCCGACACGCCCGCCGTGACGGGTCCGTACGCAGGGCAGCGCCCGTGGACGACGCTGATCGGGCTGCTGTCCCAGGCGACCGATCTCGGTTTGCGGGTCATCGTCACCGCGCGTGCCGCCGGTTCGGCGCATGCGGTGATGACTGCGCCACTGCTGCGTCGGCTCAACGATCTGCAGGCCACGACAATCATGCTGTCGGGTAACCCGCACGACAGCGGCAAGATTCGCGGGCACCGGTTCAGCCGCCTGCCCGCGGGGCGCGGCGTCCTACTCACCGACACAGAGACTCCAATCTTCGTTCAACTCGTCAACCCACTTGTGGCCGAGCATGCCTCGCATGGAAAGGAATACAGCTGATGACCCTGCGTGTGGTACCCGAGGGCCTGACCGCCGCCGGCGCGGCCGTCGAGGCGCTGACCGCTCGGCTGGCCGCCGCGCACACTGCCGCGGCGCCTCTGGTGACTGCCGTTATCCCGCCAGCCGCCGATGCCGTATCACTGTCCACTGCACTGGGATTCAACGCGCACGCCACCGCACAGCAGGCGGTCGCGGCGCAGGGCGTCGAGGAACTCGGTCGATCGGGCATTGGTGTTGGCGAGTCCGGTGTCAGCTATGTCACCGGCGACGCATTGGCGGCTTCGTCGTACCTGATTGCCCGCGGCTGACCATGACCGCCCCCGTGTGGATGGCCCTGCCACCTGAGGTGCACTCGGCACTGCTGTCCGGTGGCCCCGGGCCCGGGTCCCTGTTGGCGGCAGCGGGAGCGTGGCAGTCGCTGAGCGCCGAATATGCCTCGGCGGCAGCGGAACTGACATGGACACTTGGCGCGGTTCAGGCCGGCTCGTGGGAGGGGCCGAGCGCCGAACAGTACATCGCCGCGCACACGCCGTACCTCGGATGGCTGGCGCAGGCGAGCGTCAACAGCGCGGCGGCGGCGGTGCAGCACGAAACCGCCGCGGCCGCTTACACCACAGCCGTTGCCGCGATGCCGGCCCTGGCCGAGCTCGCGCTCAACCACACCACCCATGCCGTGCTGGTGGCGACGAACTTCTTCGGCCTCAACACCATTCCGATCGCACTCAACGAGGCCGACTACGTCCGCATGTGGATTCAGGCCGCCACGACCATGACCAGCTATCAGGCTGTCGCGAGTGCTGCGGTGGCCGCGACGCCGACGATATCGCCTGCGCCGTTGCTGTTGACGCCGGGCGTCGGGGAAACCGGTCGCGCCGTTGCCGACATCAGTCAGTCGTCCGCACAACTGCAGGCCGCCGATGCCGGCGCCGGACAGAACCTCGCCGATCTCATTGCGCAGCTGCTGAAGTGGTACTCCGACTACACCTATCGGTTGTTCGAGCCGATCATCAACTTCCTGCAGGATCCGATCGGCAACTCGATCCAGCTGATCACCGATTTTCTGACCAATCCGTCGGAGGCACTGGTCACCTGGGGGCCGTTCCTGTTTGCCGTTGCCTACCAGGTGTTCTCGTGGATCGGCGCGTCGCTGACCTATCCGCAGCTGCTGATCCAACCGTTGTTGGCGATCACCCTCGGTGTGGTCGGCGCACTTCTGCCGCAGTACCTCGATCAGCCTGCGCCGGCCGAGGTGCCCGCGGAAGCACCGGTGCCTGGATCGCCTGCTCCGGTCAGGGCCGATCAGCCGGGAGTCTGGCCGGTCGCGGGCGTCGCACCGACTGTGGCGGCCCCTGCCGCGTCAGCGGCCGGTGGTGCCGCAGCGCCTGCCAGTCCTGCGGCACCCGCGGCTCCTGCTGCCGCGAGCGCCGTACCGTACGCGATCCCCGGCCTGGACCCCGATGAAGGCTTCACCCCGACGCTGCGTGACGAGACCGGTGCGAAGGCGCCGGCTGCCGACATTCCGGCCGTCGCAGCGGCTTCGGCAGCCGTATTCGCACGCGAACGGCGCCGCGCCCGCAAGAAACGCGGCGCGATCGCGAGGGACTACGGCGACGAATACATGGACATGGACGCCGATCTCGATCCGAGCCCGCCCGTCGAGGAACCGCGCGTCACCGCGTCGACACGCGGTTCAGGCCCGATGGGGTTCTCCGGCACCGTGGCCACCGGCACGCCCAAAGCCACCGGATTGACGATGCTGCAAGGAGATTCGTTCGGCGGCGGCCCCGTCAACCCGATGATGCCCTCAACGTGGGATCCCGCTACAGAAGAGAGAAGGGAAGATCAATGAGCATGCTCGACGCTCACATTCCGCAACTCGTCGCCTCGGAGGCGGCGTTCGGTGCGAAGGCTGCATTGATGCGCAGCACCATCGCGCAGGCCGAGCAGGCGGCCCAGTCCGCTCAGGCCTTCCACATGGGTGAATCTTCTGCTGCCTTCCAGGCCGCGCATGCCCGGTTCGTCGAGGTCTCCGCGAAGATCAACACGCTGCTGGACATCGCGCAGGCCAACATCGGCGACGCCGCAGGCACATACGCGGCCGAGGACGCCGCCGCGGCCAGCAGCTACACCGCTATCTGATCGGAAAGGGTCAAGTCATGTCTCAGATCATGTTCAACTACCCGGCCATGCTGGCGCACGCCGGTGAAATGGCAGGCTACGCCGGTGCGTTGCACGCGGTCGGCGCCGACATCGCCAGCGAGCAGGCCGCGCTTGCCAGCGGATGGCAAGGCGACACCGGGATGACCTATCAGGCGTGGCAGGCGCAATGGAACGCCGGCATGGAGGAACTCGTCCGCGCCTACCGCGCCATGGCAAGCACACACGAGACCAACACGATGTCGATGAGCGCCCGGGATCAGGCCGAGGGCGCCAAGTGGGGTTGAGTGCGAGCCAACGCTGTTGAGCTGACCGTCGACGCGGCGTGGTTTGTCGCCGAGTCGTGCGGCGCGGGCACTTTCCCATGGGTGCTGGCGATCACGCAGCCATACGCCGACGTTGCGGAGCGGACGGCGTTCGTTGCGGCGCAGACCGACGAACTGACCCGGCTCGGCGTGCTATCCGGCGGTCGCATCGATGAGTCGGTCACGCGGTGGATTACGGTGACCTGCCGACCGGCTCAGTGGCTGGAGATGCGATTCGTCAGCGGCCGCGGCGCGATGCTGCGCGGAGTGGTGTCTCGCGCAGGCGGGAGCACGGTCGTCGCGCTGCGCAACGCCGGCCTCGTCACATTCACCGCCATGGACATCGATCACCCGCACGCGCTGGTGCCCGTATTGGCATCGGGTCTGAGTCGGCGGCGCCCAGCCCAGTTCACCGAGTTCTCCCTGCCTTCGCGCGCAGGCGCACAGGCCGACGAACAGTTGCGATCCGGGGCTCGGCTGCGGGAAACCCTGGACTACTTGGGAATTCCCGCCTCAGCGCGTCCCGTGGCCGAGGCGGCGTTCGACGAGCGACGCACATATGTGGAGGTTGTCGCCGGACAGCACCGCGACGGTCACCGCATCACAACGGATGTCGGCGTCAGCATCGTCGACACCACCGAAGGCCGCATCCTCGTCAGCCCGGCCAAGGCGTTCGACGGCGAATGGGTTTCGACATTCGCACCCGGCACACCTATGGCGATCGCCGCTGCGATCGAGCGCCTCACCGCCACGCTTCCCGACGGGTCCTGGTTTCCCGACATCCAGCTCACCCGCGACTTCGACAGAACGGAAAACCGATGCCCGACAACGCTGTAATGCCGATCGTGCGGGTGGCCGTGCTCGCCACCGCCGACGACAGTGGCAGAATGACCGATCTGGCGCTGCCGGCCGGGCTGCCTTTGCGAGAGATCCTGCCCGCTGTGCAACGCATGGTGTCGCCGGTCAGTGAGGACGGCGTCGAGGTTCCGCTGAGTCTGGCGCCCATCGGCGGTGCGCCGTTCAGCCTGGACGCCACGCTGGACACCGTCGGTGTGGTCGACGGTGATCTGCTCGCCCTGCAGCCGCTGCCCGCCGGCCCGTCCGCGGCGAACATCGTCGAGGACATCGCCGACGCCGCGGCGCTCTTCTCGGCGGCACGCGAACGACCTTGGGGCACAGCACATATCCAGCGGGCCGCCGTCGTCGCACTCATCGGCCTGATCCTCGTGATCACCGGACTCTCCGTCGCGCACCGGCTGGCGACCGGCGCTGCGCTTGGGCTGTTCATGGCCGGTGAAGTGGCCGCCGCGACGGTGGTCGCGGCGTTGGTGAGCCGCCTTCGGTCGTCGCGGGTGGCCACGGCGCTGGCGGTGGCGGGGCTGGCGCCGGTGGCCGCTGCGTTCCTGCTCGCGGTGCCTGGTGAATTCGGGCCGGCCCAGGTTCTGCTGGCGGCCGCAGGTGTGACGGCATGGTCGATCATCAGCATCACCATCGAAGAGCGCGCAATCGCGGTGTTCACCGCCGCTGCGGTCACGGCTTTCGGCGTCCTGCTGCCCGCGGCCGCAGCGACCATGTGGGAGTTGCCGACAGCGACACTGGGTTGCGTCGTTGTCCTGTTCGCGCTCCTGGTTACGGTGCAGTCGGCGCAGTTGTCAGCGCTGTGGGCGCGGTTCCCGCTGCCGGTGATCCCCGCACCGGGTGACGCAACTCCGTCGGCGCGACCGCTACGGGTGCTCGAGGATCTGCCGCGCCGCGTCCGAGTCAGCGAGTCCCACCAGACTGGCTTGATCGCGGGCGGTGTGCTGCTCTCGGTTGTCGGCTCGCTTGCGTTGGTCGGTCCGGAAGGGTCGTCGCCGTGGGCGTGGTACCTGGTGGCGGCCGCTGCCGTCGGCGCGGTACTGCGTGCGCGGGTGTGGGATTCAGCGACGTGCAAGGCGTGGCTGCTCGCGCACCCCTACCTCGTGACGGTCGCGGTGGTGGTCCTCTTCGCCGTCACCGGACGCTACGAAGCGGCCTGGTGTGCGCTTGCCGTGCTGGCCGCACTGGTCGTGATGTGGGTGGTTGTGGCGCTGAATCCGCGTATCGGCGAGCCGGATAGCTACTCGCTTCCGATGCGACGATTGGTCGGGTTTGTGGCGTCGGCCATCGACGCGTCGTTGATCCCGGTGATGGCCTACCTCGCCGGCCTGTTCGCGTTGGTGCTGAATCGGTGACTCTGCGCGTAATCTCCGTGTTCGCGGCGGCGCTGGCCGTGCTGATGAGTGCCGGACCGCCGGCGGGCGCCATCAGCCCGCCGCAAGTGGATGCCGAGACCGCACCGCCACCGGGCAATCCGGGCCCGCCGCAGCCGATGACGCAACGCGGCGCATGTGTGGCCACCGGCGTGATGCCAGGTACGGATCCACATATGACGACACCAAACCAGTTGTCGTTCAACCTCTCTGAGGTGTGGCGACACAGTCGCGGCGATGGTCAGGCCGTCGCGGTGATCGACACCGGCGTGCAGCCCGGTCCACGGCTACCGAACGTCGAGGGTGGTGGTGACTTCGTCGCGGCCACCGACGGGCTCACCGACTGCGATGGGCACGGCACGCTGGTCGCCGGCCTGATCGCGGGCCAACCGGGCAATGACGGCTTCTCTGGCATTGCACCAGGCGCACGGCTGATCTCGATCCGCCAGACATCGGCCAAGTACGCCCCGCGCATCTCTGCCAGCGATCCGATGCAAGCGCGCGCAGCGGTCGACGTCGCGAGCTTGGCCCGCGCGGTCGTGCGTGCTGCCGACCTCGGGGCGAGTGTCATCAACATCTCGGCGGTGACGTGTCTGCCCGCCGACAAGCCGGTTGATCAGACAGAGCTGGGCGCAGCACTGAAATACGCTGCGGTGCAGAAGGACGCGGTGATCATCGCGGCGGCGGGCAACGTTCGCGACGGGGCGGCATGCGAGTCGAACGCCGGGGATTGGGCAACCGTCACCTCGGTGTCGGTGCCGTCGTGGTGGCAACCCTTTGTGTTGTCGGCCGGGTCCGTGGCGGCCAATGGTCGGCCATCGGAGTTCACCATGGCAGGTCCTTGGCTCGGCGTCGCAGCGCCCGGTGAGCGCATCGTCTCGGTGAGCAACGGTCCAGGCGGCGGCCTGGCCAACGGCATACCGAACGACGGGAACGAGATGTCACCGATCAGCGGCACCAGCTATGCGGCCGCCTACATATCGGGCGTTGCAGCGTTGGTGCGCAGCAAGTTTCCCAATCTAACTGCGGCTCAGGTGATCCATCGCATCACCGCGACGGCACACGGCGCGGCCCGTTCACCGTCGAACCTGGTTGGCGCGGGCGGCGTGGACACCGTCGCCGCTCTCACCTGGGACGTACCCGAGGCTTCCGCGTCGCATACTGCGGCCGCCAGAGCGATCGCCGAACCACCGGCACCGCAGGCCGAAGACAACACCCCACGCACGGTTGCGCTCATCGGCACCGCAGGGCTGGCCGTTGTCACGCTGGTCACGATCGGAATGCGCCGACGAAAGGACTCCCTCACATGACGGTTCGCATGGCGCTGGCAGCCCTGCTCATCGTTCCAGCGGCGATGACCTACCCATGGACGTCGACAGCCGACGGGTGGCTGCCCGGCATCGCGGTGGCAGGCAGTCTGGTGCTATTCGGCTGGTGGCGTGGAACATTCGTGACGACATCGATCGGCCGTCGCGTGGCGATGCTGCTGCGCCGGAAACAGACGAACGGCGCTCACCAATCATCGGACTACACCACTGTCCTGCTTCGGGTAGAGCCCGATGGACTGCCATTGCCGCTGATCGCCGGTTACCTCGACCGGTACGGCATCCGTTGCGACAAGATCCGCATCACCAGCCGCGATCTCAGCGGCTCGCGCACGACCTGGATCGGGATCACAATCGGCGCGGCCGACAACCTGACCGCTCTGCGCGCACGTTCGCCGCGAATTCCGTTGCGCGACACTGCTGAAGTGGTCGGGAGGCGGCTGGCGAACCATCTCCGTGAGGAGGGCTGGGACGCCACGATCGTCGACAGCGCCGACACCCCGGCACGGCCGGATGCCAAGGAAACGTGGTGTGGTCTGCACGACGGGTCGGGCTACGTCGCCGCCTATCGCGTAGCGAGCCTCGACGACGTTGCGTCGCTGCCGTCGTCGGAAATCTGGATGGCGCTGGAGATCACGGGCAGCCCAGCCGACCTGCGCGTCGACCGGGCATGTGCGATCAGAACACCCGGCAAGCCGGACCCGATCGCGGGTGCCGCACCGTTGAATGGGCGCCACCGGCTTGCGCTTGATGCGCTGAATCCGCTGTCGGTGGACAGGCTCATTCGAACATGAAGTCGCGCATGAACCGCGTCATCCGGCGCAGGTAGTCCGGCTGACTCACATGCAGGATGTGATTGCCGGGGAACCAATGGAAGGCGCAGCGGTCCCAGTGCTCCCACAGTATTTCGGCCTGTTCGGGCGGCGCCAGCCGGTCGCCGAGCCCGGTGATGATCAGCCGCCGATCCTTGGGTACCAACGGCGGATAGTTCAGTGGTGACGGGTATTTCGTCGCCTCGTGCACCAGCTGATCGTCCGTGCCTGCGATCAGGTCACGCAGCCGTACCACGTAGTTGGCGGGGAACCACTCGTCGACGGTCCTGTCCGGGGTGACGACGGGAACGTTGGGAATCACTGCCTGAATTCGGTCATCGACGCACGCGATCAACGCGGATGTGTACCCGCCCAGCGACATGCCGGTCAGTGCCACCCTGTCGACCCCGGTGAACTCGAGATAGTCGATCAGTGAGCGGAAGTCGTGCACAGCCTGGGCCATGGCTTCCGCGAAACCGGCGAAACCGTTTGCGAAGTAGCCGTATCCACTGAACGGCGAGCCCTTTTCGGCGCGGGCACCGTGAAACGGCAAGGTGTACAACAGCACGTCGTAGCCGGACCGGTAGAACCATGGCAGTGAGAAGAACAGGCCGTTGAACAAATACGGCGAACCCATGAACCCATGGATCACGCACAATGTGGGATGCGGACCATCGTCGTGGACCCAGTGTTGTGCGCGCACCACGTTGTTGCGGACGTAACCGTGGCACTGATCGCGCAGCGCCGGGTTGACCGCTTCGAAGCTGCTGTCGAAGCGGATGTTGTTCACTCGGCCCTTGGCCATCCACTCGGCAATCGGACTGGCCGGGCGTGAGGAGATTCGCGGTTCTTGTTTCGGCTTGGGGAAGGACAGTTCCGGGTCGCGGGCGCTGGCGAGCTCGGCGTAAAACCGGAGGTGGTCGAGTTCGGCGCGGCCCTCGGACCGGCGCAGCGCAGCGGTGAGCGTCGCCGGCAGCATCGTGGCGCTCAGCAGCGACGCGATCGCGGTGCGAAGCGCGACGTCCACGACCGCGGACGAGTCGACGATCAGACGTTGCCGCAGCGTGAGGTCGACGCGGCGCGGCAGTCCACGCACGGTTGCGTCGGCACCGGGAACGTCGGGGACAGGGATCGGAGGATCGACGGGAAGGGCGTCGGAGTCCCGCGTGCTGGACATTTCCGCATGGTAGCCCTCAGTTCAACCGGTAAACCGTGGATCCGCCGACGAATGTGCCGGGATAGTGCGCAGCCACCCAATCCGAGACCTCGCGAGTATGCGAAGCGGTGTGCAGTTCGCTGCGGATGACCTTGCCGTTTACGCCTGGTGAATTCGGGCCGCGGCCCGCCTCGACATAGTAGGAGATCTTGCCCTCGTGTACGTCGTCGATGAACTGTTGCAGCGTCGGAACCGGGTCGCCGCTCCAGCCGCCGACGGCCATCACCGATGTGCCAGAAGCGATTTCGAGGGCGGCTGCCGATTGAGAACCGTTCGTCGCAGCCGACCATTTGGTGTGAGTCGATGCCAACATGGCTGCGAGTTGGGGATTGGTCGCCTCGTCGTTGATCCAGCCACCCGAGACCTGTGACGTCCTGGCTGCGGTGGGCATCGTCCCGTGATGCGGCGTAGCGGCCGTCGCGACGGAGAACGCCGTTGTCGCGGCCAACGCAGCCACACCTCCGGTCACCAACGCAATCACCGGTGGGCGCGGCCACAGTAGACCGACAGCGCTGACTACGGCGACAGCGACGATCAGCCACGGCAACCATGGCCAGCCAAACGCATTGTGGCGCAATAGGAATGCCGACGGCACTGCGGCAAGCACGACCAATGCGGCTAGCGCGCAGCGGCCGTCCCAGCGCGCTCTTCGCCGCCACGCCCATATCGCGCCGATGCCGACAAGTGCGGCGATCGAGGGCGCCAGCGCGACCGTGTAATAGGGGTGAACGATCCCACCCATGAAGCTGAACACCACGCCGGTGACCAGCAGCCAGGCGCCCCACGTCACCAGCGCACACAACTCGGCGCGGCTCAGCGCTCGCCGCGCGGCCAGGTACGTTCCGAATGCGACGACGAACAACGCCGCCGCGATCAGCCACGAGATCTCGTTGGCCATCTCACCGGTGAACAGTCGGCGCATCCCGGTATGCCCGCCGAGCATCGGCACGCTCGAACTGCCCCAATCGCCGAGCGGCTTTCCCTCTCGACGGTGGCCGAGTAGGCGATTGATCCCGTTGTAGCCGAACGCCAGATCGAGCACAGTATTGTCCGTCGACCCGCCGATGTAGGGGCGCGCATTCGCCGGGATCAGTTGCACCGCAAGCACCCACCAACCCGCCGCGGCTATCAACGCCGCCGCCGCACCGAGCAGATGAAGCGCGCGCTTGCCCCAAGTCGTCGGCGCCACAAGCAGATACGCGACACCGAAGCCGGGCAGCACCAGGAACGCCTGCATCATCTTGGTGAGAAAGGCGATGCCCATCACGACCCCGACGAGCGTCAGCCAGCGCCACGACGCGGTGAGAGTGGCGCGCATCAGGCAATAGGCGGCGACGGTCAACAGCAGCACCAGCAGCGCGTCGGGGTTGTTGAACCTGAACATCAACGCCGCGGCGGGTGTCACCGCCATGGTCGCGCCGGCAAGTAGTCCCGCGGCCGCACCATGGTTGGGGTCGGAAAACGCGCGTCGCACCGCGCAATACAGCACGGCGACGGCCGCAACCCCCATCAGCGCCTGCGGCGCCAGCACCGACCAACTGTTCATCCCGAACAGTCGCACCGCCAGCCCGCTGACCCACAGCGAGGCGGGCGGCTTGTCGACAGTGATGAAGTTCTGCGCGTCAAGAGAGCCGAAGAACCACGCCGAAAAACTCTGCGAACCGGCCTGCGAGGCTGCGGCATAGAAGGTGTTGCCGTAGCCGCTGGCTGACAGGTTCCACAGATACAGCACCGCCGTCGCACCGAGCAGTGCGGCCAGCGCCCACCGCGACCAGGGCGTGACGCGCACCGGCGCGGTCGTCGGCGCGGCGAGCGGGCGGACCGGTTCGTCGACGAGGGCAGTCACGACGCATACGGTGCCGGTATTTACCAGCCGGGGCCCTGTGCCAGGGCTGCGAACCCGCTGTGAGTTGTGTGAATGCCACACTGGCGGCATGTGGAATCCCGACGTCTACCTGACCTTCGCCGATCATCGCGGACGCCCGTTCTACGACCTGTTGTCGCGGGTCAACGCCGATGCTCCCCGGCGGGTGGTCGACCTGGGCTGCGGCCCCGGGAATCTGACCGCGACGCTCGCGCAGCGGTGGCCCGACGCGGTCGTTGAGGCGTGGGACAGTTCGGTCGAGATGGTCGAGTCCGCCCGCGAGCGCGGCGTCGACGCTCACGTCGGCGACGTGCGGGAGTGGACTCCGCGGCCGGACACCGACGTGGTGGTGAGCAACGCGACGCTGCACTGGGTGCCGGAGCACGCCTCGTTGTTGGTTCGCTGGGCCCAGCAGCTTGACGCCGGGTCGTGGATCGCGATGCAGGTGCCAGGGAACTTCGACGCGCCGTCGCACCGGGCCGTGCGCGAGCTAGCACGTCGTGAGCGGTGGGCAGAAGCGTTGCAGGACTTCCCGTTTCGGGAGGGGCAGGTCGATGACCCGTCGGGGTATGCCGGTCTGCTCAGTGACGCAGGCTGCACCGTCGACGCGTGGGAGACCACCTACGTTCACGAACTCAGCGGCGAGAATCCGGTGCTGGAGTGGATCACCGGCACAGCGCTCACCCCGGTGAAGAGCCGGCTCAACGACGAACAGTGGCAGGAGTTTCGGCGGGAGCTGATCCCGATGCTCGACGCGGCCTACCCGGCGCGGGCCGATGGCAAGACGTTCTTCCCGTTCCGCCGGATCTTCGTAGTGGCACAGGTTGGGTCAGGTGGGTAGCCCGAGCTTGTCCGCGTCGGCCCGATAGCGGTCAACCCATTCGTCGGAGCGCTGATCGGCCTGGCGTTCCAGAACTGGTGGCGGTGCGAGCCGACGGTCCTGCCCGATTGCCTCGAGCACATCGCCGACGATCTGGGTGAGGTTGCGCCACAGAACGGGATACGCGATCTCGATCGGTGTGATGTTCTCTTCGTCGAACCAGGCCCGCCAGCCCTTCTCCTGTTCGCGCAGCAGCGTGACGACGTGTGCGATTGCCCCTGCGTGGTACTCGGCTCGGGAGTCACGCACTGGATCGGGTCTACCGCGCCAGACCCGGGTCTGCACCGCACGCCAGAACGAAACGGCCTGGGAGACAACGTCAGGACGGTGAACGTAGATCAGGACCGGGTCGCTGCCGATGACGTCGCGGATGGCTGAAAGCAAGCCGTCGCCCGACCGGTCGGGCAGGCCCGCTGCGCGCTGCAGCAGCAGGGGCGTCTGGTTCCACATCAGCTTGCCCCCCCAGATGCCGTTCGGCGTGCGGCCGACGGTGCGGATGTAGTCCCGCCATATCTCTGGTGGTGCGAGGTCGGGCTTGCCTTCGTCGAGCGGATCAAGCAGGCGATGGATCGACGGGTCGTCGACACCCTCGAACCATTGCCTCGGTTGCGGGGATTGGCTTGTGGTCGGCAGGTATTGGAAGAATTCGCCGGGTTCGCCTGCCACCCCCGTCGCGCGCAGCGATTCGACGAGCAGCGTGCTGCCACTGCGCTGTGAAGCGAGCACCAAGTAGGCCGTCGCATGTGACATGGGCGAGAGCATAACCGCATTCAATTCGGTTGGCAGGGACGATCATTGCGATCACAATGAGTAAATCTATTGCGCGGAACTGTGGTTCTCTTCGATGCCTCGCTCCGCCGCGATCGCCGATCGGCTGGTGATCTGTGGGCCATGAATGCGTAAATATGTTTCGGTGTAGCGCTCGGCAATCCGCGTGCCCGCGAACTCGGATGGGATGACGTCGTTGGTCTTGTGGCGCCAGTCGTCGAGCAGCAGCGCGAGATCGTTGGCGATCGCTTCGGACTTGTCGGTGACGTCGGCTGCCAACAGGTTGTGCGTTTCCGTCGGATCCTCGACGAGATCGTAGAGCTCACGCGCCGGCCGCTCGGATTGGATGAGCGGCTCCATCACGCGGCCGGGAGCGCTCTCCGCGATGTCCCAGGGCAAGTCAAGCAGCGGGCGCGTTGCGTAGTTCTCGATGTAGCTGTACTCCTTCGTCCGCACGGCCCGGATCGGGTCGAAGGAATCGTGGTACGTCTTGGTCGTGTAGACCTCGGTCCGCACCGGGTTGGCGCCTGCCGCTCGCAGGCCCCTTGCGTGGGACAGACCTTCGACGTCCTCGGGAATGTTCAGGCCGAGCAAATCGAGCAGCGTGGGCAGTAGGTCGACGCCGCTGAACAACTCGTCGTAGGTCTGGGGCTCGATGCCCGCACCGCGCGGAGGCCGCACGATCAGCGCGATACCGGTGCCCGCGTCGTACAGCGTCGATTTGGCGCGCGGCAGCGCTGGACCGTGGTCGGTGATGAATACGACCCAGGTGTTTTCGGCGAGGCCCGTTTGATCGAGGGTGTCGAGGAGGCGGCCGACAGCGGCGTCCGCGACAGTGATCGATCCGTAGAACTCGGCAAGGTCCTCGCGGATGTCGTCGGTGTCGGGCAGGTAGTCGGGCACCACCACGTCGTCGGCGTCCGCGGGGTCGTAGCGGTCCCGCGGATAGGGCCGATGCGTTTCGAAGAAGCCCGCGGTGAGCAGGAACGGCTGCTCGGGCGCGTCGGTGAGCCAGCGGGTGGCGTGTTCGACGACGTACTCGCAGTAGGAGTTGGACACGTCGAACTCGTCGTAGCCCAGCCGCGTCGGATATGACGTTTCGTGCTGCATACCGAATAGCGCTGTGTGCCAACCGGATTCGGCAAGGATATGGGGAAGCGTGCGAACACCTGCGCGGTACTCCCAGCCGTGGTGGGCGAGGCCGACAAGACCGTTGCTCTGCGGGTAGCGGCCGGTGAACAACGAGCCGCGCGAGGGCGAGCACAGCGGCGCTGTGGCGTGGGCGCGGGTGAAGACGACGCCTTCGGCGGCCAGCCGGTCCAGTCGGGGGCTCTCGACGTCGGTGTGACCGTAGGCGCCGAGGTAGCGGCCGAGGTCGTGCCAGTGGACCAGCAGGACGTTGTCCCGTCGCACAGTCACTCGGTTGGTCCTCCTTCTGCCGTCGGCCCACCGAACACCGCATGCGGGGATTCGGCAACCCTTTGGCTCACTGACGAAGTTATCCCCAGGTCCGAATTCATCCACAGGTTGGGCTTGGTGGCCAGGTTTAGCCGGGTCTGCGTCTTTGGGAGTGGGTAGCTTCGCTCATATGTTCGATCAACTCGTGGCGGCCGCGGCCGGTGCCTGTGGTGCCGGTGCGGTGGGGGCGTGGGCGCGGGTGGAGAACGCGGTGTGTGCTCGAAGGTTGTCCGCGATCGCCGATGTGCTTGCCGCGCGGATGGCGGCCGATGATTGCGCCGAGCGCGAGCAGTGGTGTGTTGACAATTGGGATGCCGTGGCCGCTGAGGTGGCCGCGGCCCACGATGTGTCGCTGGGGGTGGCCTCCCATCAGCTGCTGATCGCGATGGCGCTGCGCGAGCGGCTGCCCCGGGTGGCCGAGGTTTTTGCCACCGGCCGGATTTCTTACCGGCAGGTCAATGCGATCGTGTATCGCACCGGGCTGATCCGCGACGCCGGGGCGCAGGCCGCAGTCGATGTGGAGTTGGCCGCGGCAGCGGTGGGCTGGGGATCGATGTCGGTGGCCAAGGTCGAGGCAGCCATCGATTACTGGGTGGATCGCTATGACCCCGATGCCGTGCGCCGCATTGAAACCAGTGTCCGGGGCAGGCATGTGGACGTGGTCGACGCTGCGAACGGCAGCGGGGTGTCCTATCTGGAGGCCACCTTGCTCAGCCAGGACGGCGCGGCGCTGGATCAACGGTTGGAGACGATGGCGGGCGCGGTGTGTGAGGCCGATCCGCGCACGCTGGATCAGCGCCGCAGCGACGCGTTGGGCGCGCTGGGGCACGGCGCCGATCGGCTGCAGTGCCTGTGCGGAAGACCCGACTGCGACGCGGCAGCCAAGACGCCCAGCGCGGTGGTGATCAACGTGATCGCCGAGCAGGACAGCCTCACTGATGACACCGCCACGCGGCTGGACGGGGCCGAGGCGCAAGGGCCAAGCACCGCAGAGCTGCGAGAGATGAGCATCGCGCAGGCGTTGGCGCAGCCCGAGCCGACGGGCAGCCCGAACAGCAAGCCCGCTCTGGTGATGGGTGGCGGGATTCTGCCCGCACCGTTGCTGGCGGCCAAACTGGCCACCACTGCGGTGATTCGTCCGGTGATTCACCCCGGTGACAGTCCGCCCGAGCCCCGATATGCGCCTTCGGCGGGGTTGGCGCGGTTTGTGCGCTGCCGGGATCTGACGTGTCGCTTCCCCGGCTGTGACGAACCGGCAGATCATTGCGACTTGGACCATACGATCCCTTATCCAGACGGGCCGACGTGTGCGTCGAACATCAAATGCCTGTGCCGAAAACACCACCTGCTCAAGACATTCTGCGGCTGGTTAGACCGACAACTACCGGATGGCACCGTCATCTGGACCAGCCCAAGCGGGCAGACCTTCACTACCTACCCGGGTAGCCGGCTGCTGTTTCCATCGCTGTGCCGACCCACCGCACCGGTCACCACACCGACTCATGCAGCTAGTGCTCAACCTGGTCGCGCACTGAAGATGCCGCGCCGCACGAACACCCGGGCCCAAGATCGCGTCAACCGCATCGACGAAGAACGCGCCCGCAACCACGAACTCCGCCAAAACCTCGAAAACGATTGTAACGACGCCTATTTCCCCACACGCCCACCACCAGGGGACGACGACCCACCGCCGTTCTAACGCTTTTCGCGCGATTACGGGTGGTAGGGCACACCGACTGCGCGGAACACATATTCCGGAGGCACATCGAAGGCCAGAGATCGCCGGGGCAGCCGCATGAGCAGATCCTCGGGGAGCGATTCCTTGTAGTGCAGCGAAAGATGTCCACTGCAACGGGGATCGACCTCGGCGACGTCGACGTCGAGCAGAAGCCCCGTCGTCGAAAGCTCGCCCTTGACGGCCCCGCCCTGCGGCGCATCCCACCGCAGATCGACGGTGCGCCCGGCCAGCTTCGGCACCGAGGACAGCGTGGCAAGCACCCGCTGATTGGTCAGCACCAGCGAGCCGACATAACTCGAAATGCTGCCCGCCGAGCGCATACCGGGGACCCGTCCACTGAACCGCCGAGTGACAGAAACGTACTCGGCGAGGTGAATGATGCCCTCCGCCTCGACCTCGGCGCGCAACTCGGCAGGCAGCTTGCCGATTCCCAGCAGCTTTCGCAGAAACACGGCCATGTCCAGTAACCCTAACGCGACCTCGCAGCCGCGCGGGCGATAGAGGTGGTAGAGCTGAAGAGGTGACACCCCGCAAGACCTGGCTGATCGCGTCGGCCGCACTGGCCTTCGCGGTGTTCGGGCTGATGTGGGTCGGTTACGCGTCAAACTGGGCCTGGCTGGCGACGATTGACGCGTCCTTGCTGGAGGCCGGGCATCGCTATGCCGCCGGCCACCGCGGCTGGGTGACCGCATGGGATGTGTTCTGCACGGTGCTCGGGCCCACCGCGTTCCGGCTGCTGACCCTGGCCGTGATCGTCTTCGCGTTGGTGCGCCGCAACGTGCGGGTCGCGATGTTTCTGGTGGTCAGTGTCGAGCTCACCGGAATCATCACTGAGATCGCCAAATACGCCGCCAGTCGGCCGCGTCCGGCGACCGCGTTGGTCGCCGCGCCGTCGAGCTCGTTTCCGTCGGGCCACGCGCTCGGCGTAATGACAGCGGTGCTGGCCCTGCTGACCGTTGCGCTTCCCGTCGTGCGCCGACCGCTGAGGGGTTGGCTGATCGCGGTTGGCGCATTGGTTGTGGTTGCTATCGGCATCGGGCGCGTCGTGCTCAACGTGCACTATCCAACGGACGTGATCGCCGGATGGGCCTTCGGCTACGCGTATTTCGTCGCGTGCCTGCTGATCGTCCCGCCGGTGCGGCCCGTCACGGTAACGGACGAAAGACCGGCAGCGCTCGGTACCGCACGCTGAAGGTGGCCTCGGTGACCTCGCTGCCGACCTCGCCGTCGTGCGCCAGTACCGTCGGCCCGTCCACCGCGCGGAAGCTGAACTCCGGCACCCGCAACTCGTGGTACAGCGGGCTGCGCTCAAGGCGGCCGAGCGCAAGCGCAGCGACGATCCTGGTCCTGCTCAAGCGTCGGCCCGTCTCCAGGATCCTTACATCGAGCAGGCCGTCGTCCATGCGCGTGCGCCGTGACGGTGCGAATCCCGACGGCAGATACGTCGAATTGCCGACGAAGAACAGTGAGGTCTGCAACGTCTTGTTGTCGTAGGTGATGCGCACAGGCTGGTCGTGCCGCAGCGTGTGGAACATCGCGTACAGCCCCGCCAGCGGCTTGCTGATCTTGTGCTCGAGGCGCTCGCGCGTCTGCACGAACGTGGGGTAAGCGCCGATGCTCGCGGTGTTGATCACCATTCGGCCCTCGTTGAGGCACACCAGATCGACGCAGGCCACACTGCCGCGCCGGATGGCGTCCACCGTCTTCGCGACGGTGTCGCAGCCGATGTCCTTCGCAAAATGGTTGAACGTGCCGCCGGGGAACACTGCCAGCGGTAGACCCGCCTCCGTCGCGACACTGGCTGCGCACGACACCGTACCGTCGCCGCCCGCCACCGCGAGGACTTCGGCCCGTCCCGCGGCTTTGTTCAATGCCTCTTCGACGTCGTCGTCCTCGCCGAGTTCGACAATTTCGGTCTGCGGCAACGCCTCTCGCACCTCGTCGATGACGCGTGCGCCTGTTCCGCCGCCCGACGCCGGGTTCACCACCAACACCACGCCGGCGCCGTCCGGTCGTTCGGGAGCCTCCACGCGCAGCGGATCCGCCGTCGGAATCTTGGTCACCACGACTGGTGGCACCACGCGCCCACCCAGCACCGCAATGCCCGCGCCGATGCCGAAACCCGCGAATACATCGCCGGGATAGTGCGCACCGGTTGCCACTCGCGACAGGCCGACCAAGCCGGCCAACAGCGCCAGTCCAAGACCAAGCGGCGGGCTCTCAAGACCGACCCCCACCGCGAAAGCCGCGGCGCTGGCTGAGTGGCCCGACGGCAGGGAATTCGACGTCGGCGAGCGACGCCCCCGGCGGGCCAACGGCACAGTCAGCCTATTCGGCCTCTGCCGCACCCAGATCCTCTTCGCGATTTGATTGGTCAACAGGCTGGTTATCGCCAACGAGACAACCCCTCGGGTCGCCCCGCGGCGCGCGGATGGACCGCCGAGCGCGCCGAGCAGGGCGGCGATGACGAACCACAGCTTCGAATGGTCAGCGGCCCAGGTCAGCCGGGGCATGGTGGCGTCCAGCAGGGGGCTGGGTGATTCCGCGATGGCCTCGAAGACCTCGCGGTCCAGGGTGCCAAGGCCCTCGCCGATTTGCCGAATACCGCGTCGGCGCCCTCGCAAGGGCAGCAATTCCATGAGGACAAGGTAGCCGGATCCGGCGATCCTCAATCGTGTCTGAACCTTTACTTGACCCTAGCTGTGGCACCACTGACGATGAATGCGTGCGCCGACTGCTCGCTGTGCTGTGCGCTGCAGCCGTCTATCTGACTGCGGCGCCCGTTGCGAACGCTGACTTCACACCGTGGTTCGCCCCGCAGGTCGGCAATGCCACGCAGGTGATTTCCGTTGTGGGAGCGGGTGGTTCGTCGGCGAAGATGGACGTCTTCCAACGCGGCCCTGCGGGATGGGAGGCCGTCCGCGCCGGTATCCCCGCCCATGTCGGCGCCAACGGCTTCGCCGCCGAGACCCACGACGGCAACATGGCCACCCCGCTTGGCATCTACACCCTCGACTTCGCGTTCGGCACCGCGCCCAACCCCGGCGGGGGCCTGCAGTACGTCCAAGTCGGCAAGGACCATTGGTGGGACGGCGATATGAAGAGCCCGACCTACAACACCATGCAGGTCTGCAAGAAGGCACAGTGCCCGTTCGACACATCACCGGACAGCGGCACCGAGAACCTCGACATCCCGCAGTACGCACACGCCGTCGTGATGGGCGTCAACAAGGCCAGGGTGCCTGGCAACGGAGGTGCGTTCTTCCTTCACACCACCGACGGTGGACCCACCGCGGGATGCGTGGCGATCGACGATGGCACCTTGGTGGAGGTCATGCGCTGGCTGCAACCGGGTGCGCTGATCGCGATAACCAAATAGCCGTCAAATGTTAAGGGCGCGACCGGCTTTCACCTTGAAGTTGAGATTCTCGGTCGACATCGACGCATCGTAGGTGCGGTCGTAGCCCGTTTCGCTGATCTTCCAGCCTTCGGCGGTGCGACGGTAGCGGTCATGATAGAAGCCCGCGCCGATCAGCATGAAGTTGAAGTCCGGCGCGATCACCCGGTCCTGCAGGTACCAGATCGCCGTCGCCTCATCACCGTCGACGGTGATCTCGGGATGGGTGACGCGGTGCTCGGTGAGGATTTCGGGACCGAGTGACGAGCGCATGAACGAGACCAGCTCGTCGCGGTTCGTGAAGTGGTGCTCCTCGCCGATCGATTCGCCGTACCTGCCGACCACATCTTCGGTCAGCGTGTCGGCGAAGTCGTCCCAGTGCTTCGTGTCGAGGGCACGAAGGTACCGGTATTTGACTTGCTGGATCTCGTCGATGTCGCCCATGGGCGACAGGCTACTGCGCCGCGGTCAGGCCTCGCGTCGCCGGGCCTTCGAGCAGCGTGCCGTCGGGGGCGAACCGCGAGCCGTGCAACGGGCATTCCCACGATTCGTCGGCGTCGTTCCAGTTGACGATCCCGCCGAGGTGCGGGCAGACCGGTGACACCCTGTGCTCGACACCATCGACGACGCTGCGGGCCTCCAGGTCCCACGGCGGACCGCTGACCACACCACCACTTTCCGGTGTGCGGTTGCCGATCCGCGTCACCGGCGTGATCCACCCCTTGGCCAAGTTGAATCCGACTTCGAGGTTGGCCTGCAACGCCTTCGGAATGCCCGACAGCTCGTGCGGGCTCCAGCTGGCGAATGCGTTCGCCCAATCCATCCGGCCACCGAGGATCCGACTCGACAACGCCAGCGCCGCAGCGGTGCCGTTCGTCATACCCCACTTGTCGAAACCCGTTGCGACAAAGATCTTCTCGTTGCCCGGCAGGATCGGGCCGACGTAGGGCAACTCGTCGGCAGACGTGTAGTCCTGCGCCGACCAGTAATGGGTCTGCATCGCGCCCGGGTAATGCAACTTGGCCCACGAATCCAACTCCTGGACCGAGCACGCCGGGCTCTTCTCGCGGCCAACCGGATGGCCTGCACCGCCGACCAGCAGCCGATCACCGTCGGCCGTCGGCGCGTAACGCACTGAGCGAGTTGGTGAGTCGGCCGACAGGTACATGCCGCGGGTGATGTTGCCCGGCACCTTGTACGCCATGCAGTAAGACCGGCTCGGCTTGAGCCTCGCAAAGAAGCCGCCGCGATCGAGGATCGGAATGCCGGTCGCCAGCACGCATTGCGCGGCTTGGACGTCGAACTCATCACCGTCGGCGGTGCGCACGTGCAGGGCCAATCCATCGCCCTTACCCGAAACGCTTTGCACGCGAACGCCTTGCGCCAATCGACCGCCACGCTCGTCGAGCTCCACAATCAAACTGTCCAGCAAGGGCATCGGGTCGAATTGCGCCTGATCGGCCAGTCGCGCTCCGCCGTGATAGGGGAATGGCACGTCGGCGTCGTCCACCCAGTCGACGGCCAAGCCCGCCGCCTCACACGCCTCCAGTTCCGCGCGCGCGGCCGCCACACCCTTCTCGGATTGTGCGTACGTGTATGCGTCCTCCCGCTGCACCGAAATGCCGTGTGCCTCGCAGTGCTGAATCAGCCACTCCTGGCCTTCGAGGTTGCCCTGGACGTACTGCTGGGCGGTTTTCGCACCGTGCTTGCCGACGATCTTCGACATCTTGGTGCCCTGCAGCAGGCTGATCTTTGCGGTCGTGTTGCCGGTCGCCCCGGCTCCCGCGGAGTGCGCTTCCAGCACGAGAACATCCTTGCCGGCCCGGGCCAGCAGGACGGCGGTGATCAATCCGGTCAGGCCTGCGCCGACAACCGCGACGTCTGCCGACCTATTGGCCTCGGCCAGCGGACTTGGCGGTAGCGGCCGGTCGATTCGATCGGCGAGCCACAGTGAAGTCATGGCCTTCGCTGTACCCAGGCCGGCACGGACGAAACCCTGGCCGCAACATTGAAACCTGTGTCCCGGCTATGTGGTTGAGGTAAACCCGCTGGCAATGGCGCCCAAAAAGCGGAGTGTCTAACGGAATTGGTCTCCTCGGACCGCTATCGTGAGCTCCGTTATGAGCGACCCGTTGGGGTTGTCGATCGGGACGACCAACCTGGTCGCGGCGCGAGTCGGCAATCAACCGCTGATCCGGCGCTCGGTGTTGACCCTGCATGGACACGCCGCGCCTGACGTCGGTGTGCCCTCTGCGCACACCGACGGCGTCGTGCTGAGCGGATTCGTCGAGCGGGTCGGCGACCCGGTTCCGCTGGTGGCCCCCGACGGGTCGTCGCATCTCGCCGACAAACTGCTCGCCGACGCCCTCGAGGCGATGGTCTACGCCAGTGGTGGCCAGCCGTCGCCGCAGACCGCGATCGCCGTGCCCGCACATTGGGGCACATCGACGCTGTGGGCGCTGCGCAACGCGATGCGCGCGAAGCCGAGCCTGGCACCCAACGGCACCCCGGTCCGGCTGGTCTCCGATGCCGTCGCCTCGCTGACCGCGCTGCACGCCAGCCCAGGCCTGACCCCGCACGGTGTGGTCGCACTGCTGGACTTCGGCGGCGGCGGCACCAGCATCACACTCGCCGACGCCGCAGCCGGCTTCGAGCCGATGGAGGACACCGCCCGCTACACCGAGTTCTCCGGCGACCTGATCGACCAGGCGCTGCTGAACCACGTGCTGCAGAACATCGCCGACGCCGGTGGTGTCGACCCTGCCGGTACCGCCGCGGTCGGTTCACTGACCAGGCTGCGCGAAGAGTGCCGCAACGCCAAGGAGCGGCTGTCTGCCGAAAGCACCACCGAGCTGACGGCCGAGCTGCCCGGCTACCGTTCGGCAATCCAGGTGACTCGTGCCGATCTGGAAAACCTGATCGCGCAACCACTGAGCGGTGTGCTCGTCGCTCTGGAAAAAGCCTTGGAGCGCAACAGGATCAGCTGGTCGAATGTCTCTGCGGTAGTCACCATCGGCGGTGGTGCCAGCATTCCGCTGATCACTGCGCAGCTCTCCGAGCACTCGCAGGCGCCGGTGGTGACGACGCCTCAGCCTGCGCTCGACGCGGCCGTTGGGGCAGCCCTATATGCCGCTTACGGTGCCGATGCCGAGGCGCCGACCGGGATGGCGCCGATGCCGCCGGTTCCGGTCGTCGATCCCGTCAGCTCGCCGGATTCCGCGACGTTCCGTGCGCTCGCCTGGTCGCAGGACGACGACGCCGACGATGTCGTGCCCTACACCGGCGACATCTACTCGAGCGATGTGACGTCGGCCCGCCCCCAAGTACAGTACGTCCCGCCGACCGAGCCGATCGAGGAGCCGCATTCAACGTGGAATCGGCTGCCGCAGTTGATATTCGGTATTGCCGCGGTGGTCGCCGTTGTTGCTGTCGGCGGCGTCGCGATCGCGCTCACAAGTGCCAGCGGCAGCACCAAGGCGACCGAGCCGGCCAAGACCGCCACCTCCGCACCGCCGCCGCCACCGACAAGCGCGGAACCGCCGCCTGCGGCTCCGGCCCCGGTCGAGACGGTCACCGTGACCAGCGAGGCGCCACCACCGCCGCCCGTCACGACGTACGTTCCCCCGCCGACCACGACGCATGTGGTGACGACGACCACCACCGAGCCCACCACGACCACAACCACCACTACAACCACCACGACTACGACGACCACCACGACACCGACGACGACCACCACCACGACGACGACCACGACGACACCACCGATGACGACGACGTACATCAACGTGCCGTTCGTTCCGGTGCCGATCCCGATTCAGGTGCCGAACAATCCTGCTCCGCAGGCCCCGCAGTACGAGTACCCGCAGCCTCAGCAGGTGCCCTAGACGGCGGCCTGCTCGACGTTGCGCGGGTGGTGACAGGCGGCCACGTGTGCGGCCGCGTGCTCGAGCAACGCGGGCTCGTCCGTCGCGCACACCTCGGTGGCCCACGGGCATCGGGTGTGGAAGCTGCAACCCGGCGGTGGATCGATGGGGCTCGGCACGTCGCCCTGCAGCACGAGTCGTTCGCGGGCGGCGTTGCGTTTCGGATCGGGGATCGGCACCGCGGACAGCAGCGCGTTCGTATACGGGTGAATCGGCTTGCGGAACAGGTCTTCGGTGTCCGAGTTCTCGACCACCTTGCCGAGATACATCACCGCAACCCGGTCGGACACATGCCGCACCACCCCGAGGTCGTGGGCCACGAACAGATACGACAGGCCGAACTCGTCCTGAAGTTCCTTGAGCAGGTTGATGATCTGCGCCTGCACCGAAACATCAAGTGCCGAAACGGGTTCGTCGGCGACGATGAACTTCGGATGCAGGGCCAGCGCCCTTGCGATACCGATGCGCTGGCGCTGCCCGCCGGAGAACTCGTGCGGGTAGCGGTTGTAGTGCTCGGGGGAAAGGCCCACGCGGTCCAGTAGCTCCTGAACCCTGCGCTTCAACTCGGCGCCGCCGGCCAGCCCATGCAGCTGTAGCGGATCGCCGATGATCTGGCCGACGCGCTTGCGTGGGTTCAGCGACGCGAACGGGTCCTGGAAGATCATTTGCATCTGTCGCCGCAGCGGGCGAAGGTCGCGGTGCGAGCGACCGACCAACTCCTCGCCGAGAAACTTGACCGACCCCGACGTCGGCTGCGTCAGTTGCAAGATCGCGCGGCACAGCGTCGATTTGCCACAGCCGGATTCGCCGACGAGGCCCAGTGTTTCGCCTTCGTGCAAGGTGAGGCTGACGCCGTCGACCGCGCGCACCCTGGCGACTTCGCGGTCGATGAGCACCCCGGATCTGATCGGGAAGTGTTTGACGAGGTCGGTGACCTCCAGTAGCGGATCGCCCTTCACGGAATCACCTGCGCTCGACGGGATTTCTTCTCTTCAGGGTCGAGCCAGCACCGGTCCAGATGTTCGCCGCCGACACGGGCCTGCAACGGTGGCAGCTCGTCACATTTGTCGAACCTATGGGGGCAACGGGGCGCGAACCGGCAGCCTTGCGGCGGCGCCAGTAGCGACGGCGGCTGGCCGGGGATCTGCGCAAGTCGAGTGCCGCGCGTTTGGTCGAGCCGCATCAGCGACCCGAGCAGACCCCAGGTGTAGGGATGCTGTGGGTCGTAGAACGTCTCGTCCAGCGTGGCGTTCTCCACGATCTGGCCCGCGTACATGACCAGCACCCGATCTGCGATCTCCGCCACCACCCCGAGGTCGTGGGTGATGAGGACGATGGCGAGGTCGCGTTCGCGGTTGAGATCGTCGAGTAGACGCAGGATCTGGGCCTGCACCGTGACGTCGAGGGCGGTGGTCGGCTCGTCGGCGATGAGCACGTCCGGTTCGAGCGCGAGCGCCATCGCGATCATCACGCGCTGGCGCATGCCGCCGGAGAACTCGTGCGGATAATGCCGCACGCGCCGTTCGGGGTTCGGGATACCCACCGACCGAAGTAGTTCCACGGCCCGGTCGGCCGCCTCGTGTTTCGACACGTCGCGATGTGCCCGGATCATCTCGATGATCTGATCCCCGACCCGGTAAACGGGGTTCAGCGATGACATCGGGTCTTGGAACACCATGGCGATCTGCTCGCCGCGGACGTCGCGCAGCTCGTCGTCCTCGAGCCCGTTGAGCTCACGGCCGCGATAGCTGACGGATCCGGTGATCCTGGCATTGGAGGCGCGGGTGAGCCCGGTAATCGTTTGCGCTGTAACGCTTTTACCTGACCCTGACTCGCCGACGATGGCCAGCACCTCGCCGGCACGCAGCTCGAACGAGACGCCGCCGACCGCCTGGACCACACCGTCCTCGGTGGCGAAGCTGACTTTGAGGTCGTCGACCTTGAGGATCGCTTCGGTCATGCCGGTGCCGCCTCACCAAGCCGGATACGCGGATCCAGCACCGCATAGGCGAAGTCGACGATCGTGTTGAACAGCACGATGAAGAACGCACCGAACAGTGTGACGCCGATCAGCGGGGGTAGGTCGAGGCTGCGGATCGCCTCACCCGCATACAGTCCGACCCCGTTGAGGTTGTACACCGTTTCGGTGAGGATGGCGCCACCTCCGACCACCTGACCGAAGTCCAGCCCGAACAGCGTGACGATCGGAATCATCGAGTTGCGAAGCACGTGGCGGATGCGCACCTGCCGTTCGGAGAGTCCCTTGGCCCGCGCGGTTCGCACGTAGTCTTCGTTCATCGCGTCGAGCATGTTGGACCGCAACATTCGACTGTAGAACCCGACGAACAGCACGGCCAGCGTGAACCACGGCAGGATCAGGTGAGACGCCCAACCCACCGGATCCTCCGTCAGCGGCACGTAACTGCCTGTCGGGAATAGCTGAATCTTGAACGTGAGGAAGTACAGCAGGATCGCGGCCAGCCAGAACACGGGCATCGAAATGCCGACCAGCGAAAGGATTGTCAGGGCGCGGTCGGTGAACTTCCCGGCGTGCATCGCGCTCAGGTAACCGAACAGCACCGCCAGTGCCATCCAGATCACCGCAGCCCCGATGCACAACGAGAACGTGGCGGGTATTCCGTCCCAGATCTGCTGAACGACGTTGCGGTCCTTCGCATATGACATCAGCTGACCGGTGAAGATCTGCTTCATCATCGTCAGGTACTGAATCGGAAGCGGCTTATCGAGACCGAGATCCGCGCTGACCCTTGCGATCAGTGCAGGGTCGGCGTTCTTGCCGGCGATCCGCGCCGCGGGGTCGGAGTTCGGGATGACGTTGAAGATCAGGAACACGATCACCGAGATCGCGAACAGCACTGCGATCATGCCGAGAAGACGCCTGACTATGAATCTGGCCATCAGAATGCTCGTTTCGCCACGGGATCAGTGCTCCAGCCGGATCTTCGCGCGGGGATCGAGCGCGTCACGCAACCCGTCGCCGAACACATTCAAGGACAGCACCGTTGCGATGATCATCAGACCCGGAACGATTGTCAGATGTGGTGCTGTGTAAATCATTTCGTAACCGTCGGCGATCATCGTGCCCCACGATGCGTTTGGCGGGCGCACACCTGCGCCGAGGAACGACAGCGCCGACTCGAGCAGCATGTTGTTGGCGATGTTCAGCGTGAAGAACACGATGATCGTGGAGATGATGTTGGGCAACAGCTCGGAGAACATGATCCGCAACGGCCCCTTGCCCTGCGCGACGGCGGCTTCGATGAACTCCTTTTCCCGCAGCGCCAGGATTTCGCCCCTGATCGGCCGCGCCATATAGGGCACGTACACGAAGCCGATGATCATGATCGGAATCCAGATCGAGTCACCCGCGATCGCGAGGGGTCCGATCTTGAGACCGCCGACGGCCAGCGCGGTACCCAGCGCGATGCCCAGCAGCAGCACTGGGAAAGCCCAGATCACATCCATGATCCGCGACAGCACGGAGTCGATCCAGCCGCGGTAGTAACCGGCAAGCAGGGCAACGATGACGGACAGCACCGTCGTCACCGCGGCGGCGGCAAGGCCGATGTAGATCGACGTGCGTCCGCCGTACATCAGCCGCACCATCACGTCGCGACCGTTTTGGTCCGCGCCGAGCAGGTACTGGCCGTGCAGCCCGGGCCCGATCGGGGTGCCGTCGGGCCCAACCACATTCGTCGGTTGCCCGTCGATAAGCACCTTCTCGGTGATGTGGTTCTCGTTCGGCCCGGTGTGTGCGACGTGTTCAGCCCACAGCGGCGCCGCGAGGCAGAACAGCACGATGAGCACGAACACGCCGGCGCAGAACAGCGCGACCTTGTTGCGACGCAACCGAAGCCATGCCAGATACCACGGACTGCGGCCCTGGATCTGCGATTTGGGTACTCCAGCGGGAAGTGGCGGCTCTCCTGGGGCCTCCATTTCGCCGACGGTGGCGACCATCGCGCCGCTACTTGATCTTGAACGACGTGTAGTCCTGATTGAACAGCAGATGGTGATAGGACGTGTCGAAGTCCATGCGCTCGGACAGGAACGTCGTGTACTGCTCGTTCCCGTACGGTGCCCACACCGCTTGCTCCATGTATGCCTTGTCAAGGGCCGCGTACTGCTCTTCGACGCCGCCGTCGCCGATCAGCTTCGTCAGCAACTCGTCCTGTTTGGCGTTGTTGGCGGGGATGTCGACGCGCGAATAGTTGTTGCCGTTGGTCGGCAGGATGTTCTTGCCGTTCAGTAACGGACGGAAGAAGTCGTCCGGGTGCGGGAAGTCCTGGAACCAGTCTGCGAATCCGGTATCCACGTCGGGCGTCGACTGGTTGCCGATCGTTGTCCAGTAGACGTCGCCCGCGATCACCTTGAGCGTCGCATTGAAGCCGAGTTGGGTGAGCAAGTCGTGGTAATACTCGCCGATCCGCTTGCGGTCGGGTTCGTCGTCGGTCCACACGGTGATGTCGCGATCCGCTGGATTCGCTTCTGCGATCAGCTGTTTGGCCTTGTTCATGTCGGGGCCGGGGTAGAGCTTGTACTCGGAGTAGCCCGGCATACCCGGCGGCAGGATCTGCTGGGTGGGATGCATCCGGCCGCCGAAGATCCGGTTCAGCGCCTCGGGATCGACCGCATAGTTGATCGCCTGGCGCACCTTGAGATCGTTGAACGGCGGCTTCTGGTTGTTCATGAAGAAGTAGTAGGTGTTGATCGAGTCCTCCATGCGGAACCGATTGCCGTAGCGGGTCTTCACCTCTTGCAGCCGGTCCGACGCAGGCGGGTCAACCATGAAGTCGACCTTGTTCTGCTCGATGTCGGTGACCTGGGCGCTGTTGTTCTTGTTCTCCGTGATGGTGATTTTGTCGACGTTGGCGTCGGCTACATCGGTGGCGCCGGCGTCCTTGACCGTCTTGAAGTTCGGGTTGCGCTCCAATGTCATGGTGCGGGGCGCCTCCACCTTGCTGATCATGAACGGGCCGCTGGAGGGCGGCGGGGTGTTGGTGGCGTCCTTGTCCAGCGGGGTGGTCTGCGGCACCGGCGCGGCGAACATCAACCCGAGCACATTTTCGAATGTGCCGTTCGGCTCGGTCAGCTCAATGGTGATGTCACCGGTGTTGTCGTCGGTCTTGATGCCGGTGATCGTGTTCGCCTTGCCGTCCGCGTAGTCCGCGGCGCCGACGATGACCTTGTAGAACACCGAGCCGCCGGAGTCGGCTTTGAACAGCCGCTGAATGCCGTACGTGAAATCGGATGCCTTGATGGGTGTTCCGTCCGAGTACTTCATGTTCGGCCGCAGCTTGAGTTTGTAGGTCTTGCCGTCGGGCGAGATGTCGGGCATCTTCTCGGCCAGCGCGGGCACCACCTGGGTGCCGTCCTTGCCCTTGGCATGCTTGTACGTCAGCAGCGGGGTGTAGACGTTCCAGAGCACCTCCCAACCCTCGACCGTGTAGGAGAGTTGCGGGTCGACGTAGTCGGGGAAAGACGTCAGCGCAACGTTGATATCGCCGCCGCCGCCACCGCCCCCACCGCCGCCGCCTTTGTTACCGCCGCACGCCGCGACGCCAAAGGCTGCGAGTGGGGTGATGCAGACGATGGCTAGAGCTTTGCGCAGTGTGTTCATCTCGCTCCCTCTGGCTGGCTTGTGGGTTGACTCCCCTAAAGCAGTACGCCTTTTCGTTCGGCTGAGTTGCCATCTTGAAGGAAAATTTCCGGACGGCAACTCGACCGTTTTCGCACATTTCTTGTGTTCGGTCTGTCCCGTGTTTGCGGGAGGAACGAATGACGAGTGACGTCAATTTTCCGCGATTTCAGCCAGAGCGAAGTTAACTGTGTCATGATCGCGGCTGGGCTACAGCGATTCCTCGTGGTTACCGTTGGTCGAAAAGTCAGCTAGTCGCGAGGCCAATAGATAGGAACCAACATGGAGTCATTACGCCTGGTTCGTCGTGTTGCGGCTGTTGCCGGAGGTGCGGCGATCGTCGTGATGGTCGGCGTAACGGCATCGTGCGCAAAGGAAGAGCAGAAAGCGCCCGAGACGTCGACTACAACGACCACCACCACCACGTCGACCACTACCTCCGCGGCGCCGCCGCCCGCGGCACCCTCGGAGAAGAGCATCAACCCGACAGGAGGCAACCTGTTCACGCCGCCGGTCTACGCGCCTCCGGCACCGACAGCGCCTCCCGGCGTTCACCGCAACAACTAGCGCCAGCTACGACATAGATAGGACTGCACAATGGATTCACATCTCTTGGGTCGTCGCGTCGCGGCCGTTGCTGGCGTCTCCGCGATCATCGCGATGGGCGCGATGACCGCCGCATGTGCCAAGGAAGAAAAAGCACCCGAAACCACGACGACGACCACGACGACGACGACCACGTCCCCGGCTGCAGCGCCGACGGAGAAGAGCATCAACCCAACCGGCGGGAACCTCTTCACGCCGCCCGTTCAGGCGACCCCGGCGCCCAATGTTCCGCCAGGCCAGCACCCCGGTATCAACGGCGTTCCGTAACCCGCAGATTCGGGTGCACCACCGGCTGCTGGCCATCCTCGCGGTGGGTGCGCTCCTGCTCGCCGCGGGGGCACGTGCCGAGTCGATGCCGGCCGACCGCAACGTCATCGGTGGTCCGCTGGCGTTATTACTGGCCGGCTCAATGGATCTCGGCCCGTCCCGGAACGGCGGCGTGCAGCTCACGGCGTCGCTGCCCGACTCGGCACGCCCGCAGACGCTGATCCAATGGGCGGGCACACACCGGATGTCGGTGCGGTGGCGACCGGGGGACGCGTGGGCCGTCGTCGAGGGTGCCGCGCAAGACGTGGCAGCGGCGTTCGACGTGCCGGTGAAGGATTACCGGGGCCGCAAGGGGCAGGTGTTCTACGCGTCGCCGCAACAGCCGGCGGTCCCGGCGCCGGTCCGCGATGCCGTCACGGCGCTGGGCCGAATCCTGGGCTACACCCCGCACCATGAGGCAAGGCCGGGATTGCTGCCGCTGGACGTACCCGATGGCGGGCTCAACCCGAAGGCGCTACTGGAGGCGTACAACGCGGGCCCGCTGGCCGCCGCCGGCTTCACCGGCAAGGGCGCGACCATCGTGTTCTTCGAATTCAGCGGATACGACCAGGGTGACCTCGACGCGTTCGCCGACTCGTCGGGATTGCCACGCTTCACACCGGTTGTGGTCGGTGGTCAGCCGGGCCCGTCCGGCGCCGAGACCGTGATGGATCTCGAAGTCGCACATGCGATTGCGCCCGAGGCACAGAAGGTCGTCGTCAACGCCAGACCCACCGTCGAAGGAGACGGCGCCTACGAGAAGATCGGGCAGCTGTTCGAATCGGTGGACAGGCAGTTTCCGGGCGCGGTGTGGAGCCTCTCGATCGGGTGGGGCTGCGACGCGTTGGTCAGGGCCGCCGACCTGGCTCCCATCGAGGCGGCCCTTGCGGCCGCGCAGAAGCGCGGCACCTCTGCGTTCGACGCGAGCGGCGACACGGCGGGCCTGGAATGCAAGGGTGGCGACGAGTGGTCGGCACCTCCCGGACCGGATGACATTGGGCTGGACGCGGTTTCGTCGCTCCCGACGATGACGTCGGTTGGCGGCACCACCTTGTCGACAGACGAGAACGGCGGCTGGATGAGTGAACGCGCCTGGATCGACTCACCGTTGTCGCAGGGCACCAGCGGAGGAGTGTCGGCGTTGTTCGACCGCCCCTCGTGGCAGGGCAGCCTGTCGATCGAACGCGACGTCAGGCACCGGCGGTTGGCCCCGGATGTCGCGGCTGTCGCCGACCCTTTCACCGGAGTGAGGATCGTGTTCAACGGGCAGGACGCGGTTGGCGCGGGGACATCGCAGGCGGCGCCGATCTGGGCCGCGCTCACGGTGCTGATGAATCAGTACCTGCTTGCGCATGGCGGAAAGCAGCTGGGCAACATCAACCCACTGCTGTATCGCGTTGCGGCAGGGGCGAATCGGCCCGCGTTCCGCGACATCGGCTTTGGTGGCAACGCCGTTGATACCTCGCAGCCGGGCTACGACGTGGTGACTGGCCTCGGAAGTCCCAACGTCGACTACCTCGTCCGTGACCTGTTGGACATCCAGAGGGGCAGTGCCCCGCGATGATGCACTGCGCCGTTTGCGACATGGATGTGCCAGCCGCCGCGTATTGCGGCACATGCGGCGCGCATTTGTTGGCCCAGCGCGGCGACGGCCGAGGCCGACTGCGCATGGGTGCGTCTGCCGCGGCGGCCGGAGAACACGTACTGCGCTTGTCGATCGCGAGTACCTTGTTCCCCCATCTGCCGCACCGCTCGCGTGCCGCGTTCCGGGCGGGGATGGCGCTGTTGTTTCTCCTGTTGGTCGTGTTCGCACTGCTGCGCTGGCAGGCGCCGCTCACCGCGGTTTGCGCGGTCGGACTTCCGCTCTTGTTCGGCCTGTACCTGCACGAGACCGATATCGACGACGATCTGCCGATCGGTTCGTTGATCCTGACCGCGATGCTCGGTATCGGTCTCGGGGTGGGATGGGCTCTGTTGAGCGGTGGGGTCGTCGCGCAAACATACGACGCTGCGCTCGGGGACGTCGAGACCGACACCGCGACGGTGCTCACGGGAGTTGCCGTCGCGGTCATTGCCGCCATCCTCACGATCACCCCGGCCATTGTGCTTCGACTGCTCAGACCGTCAACCCGAGAGTCGTTGGACGGGTTCGTGTTCGGCGCGCTGGGCGCCATCGGTTTCACCGCGGCCGCGACGCTGGCCCGGATGGCTCCCCAATTCGCCACCGGCCCGCGTGCCGATGCCGGCCGACCGGTCAGTGATCTTCTGGTTCAAGCCGCGATCCAGGGTGTCGCACTGCCATTGACCGCGGCCGCGATCGGCGGTTTGGTCGGCGCGGCGCTGTGGTTCACCCGGCCCGCCGACGTCAGCCGAGGGCCTGCGAGCATTCTGCTCGCGACGAGCATCGTCGTCGCACTTGTTCTCTACGCCGTACTGGGACTGGCCGAGTCGCTGCCGTTCTTCCAGGGCCTACACGTCGGGCTGCACCTGGCGGTGACGGTGATTGCCTTGCTGGCCTTGCGAATTGGGCAGCAGGCCATGTTGCTACACGAGGCGCAGGATGACAGCGACCCGAACCGGTATGTGCTGTGCCCGCACTGCGACCATGTGGTGCCGAATACGGCTTTCTGCCCGAACTGCGGGGTCGCAACCCGCGCTGCGTCGCGAACGGCGCGCGCCGCGCGGCGCGCGCCGGTCGGGGCTGCCGTGGCGCGGCCCGGGTATGCGGCGCCTGCAGACTCCTATCAGACGGCGCCCGCGCCTCACACCACACACACCCGGCTGCTGACGGCACTCGGTGCTGGGGCGGTCGTGGTGACCGCCGCGGCGGTGACCATGTCGGTGCTGACGACACCGAGCGTTCCGCGCTTCGTTTGTCCGCCCGATTGCGGGCAGCCCCCCATCGGCAAGCCAGTCGAGACGAATCCGTGGTTCATGTCCAGCGACGGCAAGTTTTCCGTCCAATATCCGCGCGCTGGAACGGCATACGAGGTGGCGTTGGAGCCCGACGGCGTGAACGTCGACTTCAAGGCCGGTGACACCGGCACCATGCAGTTCTTCGGCGTGCCGGCGGAGGGCAAAACATCGAAGCAGCTCGCCGAGAAGCTGGTCGACGAGAAATATCCTGATGCCACAACGGATTACGAGATTCCCAACGCGATGGTCGGCTATCACCCTGGTTACGGTGTGGTCAAAGACGAGTACCCGCAAGATACGTCCGGCACCTTCACGCGGCTGCGGTTGGTGGTGATGGTGGCCATCAAGAACAACTACGCGTTGGTGGCAGCGGCGATCGGTCCATACCACGAATTCAGCCCCGACTTCGGCAGCGGCCACCCGTCCGGGGTGAACATGCAGCTGGCGTTGGATATGGGCAAGTACGTGAACAGCTTTATCTGGCGCGACAATTCGCGACGCTAGTTCCCGTTCGGGTACTGCGGCTCGTGGAATCGGTTGATGATCGGGATGCGTTCGATGATCCGGTCGCGCAGCCGCGGTTGCGGCGGCGGTGGAACATATGCCGGCGCAGGGGGCGGTACGTAGGCCGGGGGAGGCGCTGGTGCCGGAGCGTCCGGCGGCTCGATCATCGGAATCGCGTCCGGTACGGGCGCCGCGGCCTCGACGATCGTCTGGGCCGGTGGTGGCGTGACGGCGGCAGGTGGCGGTGGTGGTGGCGCGACCGGAACGGGTTGCGGCGCAGCCTGTGCGACCGAAGTGACAGGTGGCGACTGTGCCGGCTGATCGGTGGTGGCCGCGGTATCGCGTTGCGGCTCAGTCGAATCCCTGTCTGGTATCAGGCCGATGCTCAGTGCGGCGGACAATGAAACGACGAAGGCCACCACCGCCGCGGCCGCGACCGATGTCAGCGCGGCGATCCTCGACGGCCTGCGCCAGCGGGTGGGCGGCGCATCGAGTGCGTTGACCGCCCGCGCAGCCGCCAATGCGGCGCCTCTGGCCAGTGCCAGATCGGCCTGCTCGGCCGTGATGACCGGAACCGCGGCACCGTGGAAAGCGGCGGCGATCGAGTCGAGGTCGTCCGCCGAACCCAGCACGAAGATCGCTTCGGGATGGCTGTCGGCGGAATCCAGTTCGGCGAGCATCGCGTCGGCGTCCGCCGCGACCCACTCGGTCCGCACCCCTTCGGCGTCGACCAGGGCCACCAGCGCCTCGTCGGGTTCGACGATGCACACCGCGACGTCGCCATAGCCGCCGCGATCTGCGATGCCGGCGGCGAGCGAGTCGGCGGCCTCCTCCTGACAGACCGTGATGACGTTGTACAAACCCCGGTCCGCGAGCGCGTCGAGCAGGGTGGACGCCGCTGCTTCGGCCTCGTTTGCCCAGGTGACACCAATGGCGTGCAGAGTGTGATCCCCCACCGCGGCGACGATGTCGTCCAGCGTGTCGAAATCGACGGCGTCGCGACAGATGGTGGCGCCCTCGCCCGTCGGGCCCGCTACCAGCACCCACCGCACGTCTGCCGACGTCATCGCGAGGCCGAGTACGAGGTCCACCTGGTCGCTCCCCGATCGGAGATAAATCGGTTCCGACACTACCGCTCTAATCAAATTCACAAAAACCGCCGACAAATCGCGCACGGTCACTTGATCAACCTTTAGGGTTCACCTCGTGCCTCAGATGGATCGTCGAAACATGATGTTGATGGCCGGGCTCGGTGCGCTGGCCGCCGCTATCCCGCTACCGAAGGTCGGAGCTGCGCCGCCAAGCGGTGACACCGGTTCCTACCTGTTCTCCGATGACTTCGACGGCCCGATGGGTGCGGGACCCAATCCGGCGAACTGGACGGTGCAGACCTGGCAGGACGACGTGTTCCCGCCGGTCGACGGGATCTACCGCGACGATCGCCGAAACGTGTTCCTCGACGGCAACTCCAACCTCGTCCTGATGGCCACCCATGACTTCGACGGCCAGTACTACACCGGCAAGCTGCGCGGCAATTGGCGAGTGCCGATCGGCCACACGTGGGAGGCGCGCATCAAACTCGACTGCCTCTTCCCCGGCCTCTGGCCGGCGTATTGGGCGGTGAACGAGGATCCGCTGCCCGACGGCGAGGTCGACATGTTCGAGTGGTACGGCAACGGGGAATGGGCTCCCGGAACCACCGTGCACGCCGCTTCCAACGGGAAGACCTGGGAGGGCAAGTCGATCCCCGGCATGGTCGACGGCGCGTGGCACACCTGGCGGATGCGCTGGGACCTCGACGGGTTCAAGTTCTGGCGCGATTACGTCGACGGCGCCAAGCCGTACTTCACCGTCCCACCGAAGCCGATTCCGGTGCACGGCAACGTGACTGACTTGCGGTGGCCGTTCAACAACCCCGGCTACTGGCTATCACCGATGTTCACGCTCGCGGTCGGTGGCGTGGGTGCAGGCGATCCTGCAGGCGGCACCTTCCCGTCCTCGATGCTCATCGACTGGATCAGGGTCTGGTAGCGCCTATTTCGCTGCCTTGATGACCTGAACCAGGTTGAACGACCACCGGTCGAGGAACCGGAAGCCCTGGCCGTTGGGAACCGCATATGCCGCAGTGTCTTCGAAGCGATGGCCGGGTGTGTCGGACTGGGTGATGATCCAGACGACGTGGCAATCGCTCAACGGCCCTGCGGTTGCCTCCGGAATGAGGTTGGTGTCGAAGACATCGTTGCGGTCCGTGGCGCGCTGCCACAGGCTGAGGTCGGCCAGCGGCCGGTAGGCGTCAGGACGTGCAGCCAGCAACGGGCGCATCGGAGCGGGCATGAAGGTCACGGTGTCGTTGACCAGCAGACAATCACCGGGCGTGGCTTTCGCGGTGATCAGATCGGCCACCTGGCTGTAGTCCATCCCGTACTTTGCATACGGACCGCGTTGCACCAGAAGATAATTCGGTGCTGCGGCGATAGCGAATACACCGAGCACGGCGGCCGCCACCCACGGCCTTAACGAAAGGGCGCCGATGCAGACGCCCAGCGCCAGTGCGACCGCCGGCGCGGTGAAGCACAGGTAGCGGGGCGTGTAGATCGGCACCACGAACGCCGACCAGAGCAGTATCGCCGCGGTCGGTATCACCAGCCACGCGATGGCCAGCGTAAGCAGTTGCCGCTCTTCTGCAGCCGGGCGCTTCGATGTGCAGAGCCACACCACGACGGCCGCCGCCGCCACCAATGCCGAGACGATCGTGAACGGCGGGCTTCTCTCGAAATACTGTTGGATCGCAACGTCTTCGATGGTGCGGTGGCCGACCGGCGCGATCCAGACGATCTGGTGCACCTGACCCATGGCCTCGAGAACGAACGGCGTCACGGCGCCACACGCCGCCACCGACGCGACGGCGAATCTGACAAGCACAGGTAGCGAGCGCCGGAACGTGAGCAGAAAGACGCTGTGCGCCAACAACATCAGCGCCAGATAAACGTCGAGCAAAACCGAACCCGCCGCTGCGACCGCATACGACAGCCAGAGCCAAGGATTGTTCCGGCGCGACGCATAGATGAGCAGCACGGTGAGCCAGACGGCTGCCATCATCGAAAGCGCGTACGGTCGAGCCTCGATGCCCGCCCACGTCGCTCGCGGCAGTATCGCGCACAGCACCCCGGAGCTCACCGCGACGGTTCTCGACGAAAACTGCCCGCCCAACACAACTGTGCCGGCCGCCGCGACTCCAACCGCAAGGCCGCTTGGCGCCCGAGACCAGAACTCCGTCGGCGGGAAGACGTGAAACCAGGCGTGCATCAGCAGGTAGTACAGGCCGTGAACGGCGTCGACATTGCCCAACATCTGCCACAGCTGCGGCAGCGATCGGCTGTATGCGGCCGAAATGGTGGCGGCCTCGTCGTACCAGAAGGACGGGCGCGCGGCGCCGCCAAGGCTGACTGCGGCGCCAAGCACCCCGACGATCAGGGGGTCGAGCGCGGCCGGCCTCAGTCTCATCAGACGGCTATGTTGCCAGAGTCTTCGTCGTAGCCTGTTTGCGTGGGGCGGAGGCTACGGGTCCTCGTCGTCGGCGCGGGTGTGGGTGGCATCTCCGTCGCCAGGGGATTGCTGCGCGACGGACACGACGTAACGGTCTTCGAACAGCGACCCGAGGCTCAGCCGGGCGGCGGCGCCGTCACCATCTGGTCCAACGGCGCGACGGTCCTCGAGCAGCTCGGCGTCGACATGGGTGGCGCAGGCCAGGAGCTTTCGGCCGTGCGCGTGGTGACCTCTACGGGTCGCCCCCTCGTCACGATGGACCTGACCGCAATGACCGACCGATTGGGCGCACCGGTGCGGATGGTTCCGCGGCGCGTCGTCCTCGAGCGGCTGCTCGAGCGTTTCCCGACCGATCGCATCCGCTACGGCTGCCGGGCCGCGAACGTGGCCGGTGGTGACGGCGGTGTGCGGGTCGAGTTCGAGGACGGCGCCGCAGCCGAGGGCGACCTGTTGGTCGGCGCCGACGGACTGCATTCGAAGGTGCGCGACATTCTCGGCGCCGGCGACGCCGAGCCGACCGGGTGGTGCAGTTGGCAGGGGCTGGCCACACATCGCGGTATCGCCGATAAGCGCGTCGCACTGTTGGTCATCGGTGAGCGCGGAAACCTGGGGCTGTGGCCGGCAGGCGGCTCCGAGGTGCAGTGGTGGTTCGACTTGCCGTGGTCCTACGGCTTCGTTCGGCCGCAACAACCGATTGACGTGATCCGTGAGCATTTCACCGGGTGGTGCGAGGCCGTCGACTCGCTACTGGTCACGCTGACCGACGACGATCTCGCCGATTCGCCGTATCCGCATTTTCGGCATCCGATACCACCGCCGGGGCGCGGGCCGATGACGCTGCTCGGCGACGCCGCCCACACGATGCCGCCAACCCTCGCCCAGGGAACCAACCAGGCGCTGCTCGACACGATGGTGCTGTGTAAGGCAATCGCGGATCGGCGGGACGGCGACTTGGCGAAAGCGTTGCGCTGGTACGAAAAGACTCGGCGCCGAAGTGTGGCGGCGGTGTCGCGGGTGACCTCGCTGCAGGTGTCGCACGGTGAACCCGTCCTGCGGCCCGCCGCGGTGATCCCTGACCGGTATATGACGTGGGCGCTTACGACTTTCTTCAGTGCGGTGAGCCACCGCCGGATCGCCGCTGAGGTCAGCCGCGCCCTCTCGGCGGCGACCAGCTCATGACTGTCACGACAACCGAGCCGGTGCGCGTGCGGGGCGCCATCGACGCCCCGTCCCGCTGGCTGTGGCTGGTTAAGTGGTGTGTGCTGGCGGCACCGCACTACCCGATCTTGATCGGGCTGTATCTGGTGTATCCGTTGACGACTTTCGTTGCGGGCGTGGCGATCTTGTTCACCGGACGGTATCCGCGGCCGATCTTCGAATTCAATGTCGGGGTACTGCGCTGGTCGTGGCGAGTGATGAATTACCGATTCCCGATGAACACCACCGACAAGTACCCGCCGTTCACGATGGCGCCGCGACCGGACTATCCCGGTGACCTCGAGGTCGACTATCCCGATCGGTTGTCGAATTGGGCTGTGCTGGTGAAATGGTGGCTGCTTGGCTTCCCTCAGATCATGCTCTGCTGGGCGTTGGAGCCGTTTCTGCAAGTGCTCTGCGTGATCAATGCGGGGTGGTTGTTGTTCACCGGTGCAACCCATCAGGGGATGTTCGATCTCCTGATGGGAATCGTCAGATGGCGTTATCGGGTTGCGGTGTATGTTTCGTTGATGCGGGACGAATATCCGCCATTCCGACTAGATCTGGGCGAAACATAACGCGTCGCAATCCCCTTTTTCCGTATGTGTACCGACTCGGTATGCCGGTGTTCGGCAAACTGTTCTACGACCGGTACCGCAGAGAGGCGATGCGCAACGCGACCGGGCGACTCCTGATGATCGGCATCGGGCCCGGCACCGACGTGCTGTTCCTTCCGCCAGCGGTGACGTCGGTGGCCGCCGTCGAACCCGAGGCGGTGTTCCGGCGGATGGCCTTGACCCTTGCCGGCCGCCGAGGCATTGCCATCGACGTGGTCGACGGGATCGCGGAGTCGATTCCCTTCCCGGACAACAGTTTCGAGTCCGTTCACGTCGGATTGGTGTTGTGCTCGGTCGACGATATGGACGCCAGCCTTCGCGAAATCCGGCGCGTGCTGGTGCCCGGAGGCAGGCTGGTCGTCCTCGAGCATGTCCGCGGCGACGGCGCGATGGGCCGATTCCAGGACCTGATCGCCAGGCCGTGGTCGTGGCTGGCGTCCGGTTGTCATCCGAACCGCCGGACCGTCGACGCCATTGCGGCGGCCGGATTCGACACGGGGGGACTGCGCACCATCCGACGAACGCCAGTGCCGCCACCGTGCACACCACAACTGCTGGGCTTCGCCACCCTCGTCGAGGTTTGAACCCTTGGCGCGGGTGCACCGTGAACCGTATAGAGGTACTGCGGTCGCGCGGGTGAGCGGAGGGAAAGCACCCATGGAAAACGCAAAGCGAATCGGTTGGGTCTTGGCGGTTGCGCTGGGCATAGGGCTTGCGGCGGCGAATACGCCTGCCGTGGCTTCGGCCGCACCGGGCGATAGCGGAAAGGGCTCGGCGGGCGAGTCGGCGCAATCCTCCGATGCGCCGTCGGGAAAGAAGGACGCCCCGAACCCGCGTCGGCACCCGCCGAAACACGCTGCCGAAGCCGCCGTCACTCCGAAGAAGTCCGGCAGTGACCTGCGCAAGGGCGGCACTACCTCGCGGCCTGTGGTCACGTCGGCAGCCGCTGCCTCCGCGCCGAGGACTCCGTCGGCACCGCTGAAGACGGTTGCGGCCCTCACGGCGCTGGCCGCAGCGCGTCGCGAATTCGAACCCGCCCCCGCGGCGCAGCCAGTCAAACCGGCCGCCACGACGTCCGCGGTCGACCCCGACTTCATCACGTCGACCCACGGCTTCTTCGGGCTGTTCTCCGTGACGTCGGCCGCCGACCCGGACGACAACCACTTCGTGGCGTTCGTTCTGCGCACGCCGTTCTTCACGAACGTGTTGACGTCGGGGACGGACCCCGAAGACAACCTGGGGTTCGGCGCAGCGAGCACCGGGGTCGCGGGGCACACCGTGAACACGTTCATGAGCCCGTTCTTGAATTTCTCGGTCGCGATTCCGGTCGAGGATCCGTTCGCCGAACTGTTCACCGCGCTGGTGCGCGCCGGGTTCTGACGGTTATTCGACGCTGACAGCTTCGATGATGTTGAGCCGCGCGGCCCTTCGCGCGGGCGGCAGCGCGCCGAGCAGGCTGATCGCGATCGCGCCGACGGTGAACGCGAGGGCCATCGGGCTTGGCCGGAAGTCGACGGTGAAGTTCATGATGTCCTCGCTGACGAGGCTGTAGAGCCACTGATCCGTCAGGCCGAACAGCAGCCCCAACACCCCGCCGACGACGCCGATGCTTGCGGCCTCGGCGAGCACCATCGCGAGGATGAACCGGCGACTGGAACCCATCGCGCGCAGCACACCGATTTCGCGCCGCCGCTCGAGCACCGAGAGCGTCAACGTGTTGAGAAGCGCAATGGCAGCGACGAATACGACGATGATCCACACCGCGTTGGCGATGAACATGCTCTGCTGCATCGGCGCCTCGATGCCCGACAGCGCCGCTGCTCCGTCGTAAACGTAGTTCGGGGCGGGCACGACGCGGCGTACGTCGTGCAGGACGCGCTTGGGGTCTGCACCTTCGGCGGCAGTGACCTGAAGCGTGGTCGACGCCGGGCGGTCGAACCACTCCCGCAGCTGATCGAGGTTCATTCCGACGGTGCCGATGACCGTCGAGAAGTACGGCACCAGCGCCAGCACGGTCACCTGCTGCGGTCCGTGTGGCGTCTGCATCCGCACTGTGTCGCCTGCCTTGACGTGCAGGGACTTGCCGAGGTTCTGGGTGAGCACCACACCGCGGCCTGCGAGGACGTCGTCGCGGACCCGGGTGTCGAGCGCGTGGTAGAGCGCATCGGCGGTGCCTGCGGCGAACCCGTCGAGCATCACGCGGGTGCCGCCGAGGTCGGCGAACGCGAACGCACCCTGAGTGACCCTATGCACGCCGGGAACCGCGCCGACTTTCTCCGAAAGGCCTTGCGGCAGTGGATCGGTGGCGAACCTGTCGGGCGAGTCGGCGCTCACCCAGACGTCGACGTCCGCGACGTGCTCGAAGATCCCGCGGGCCGACCGGATCATGTCCGAGTTCGTTCCAGTGATGACGACGGTGGTGACCACGGCGATGAGCACGGTCATCACGGTGGCCCAGACACGGCGCGGCGAACGCTCGATGGTCGCAGCGGCCAGCGCGCCTGCCGAGCCGAAGACCCGGGCGGTGGCTGCGCTGGCCTTGACGATGGGCCCGGCGAGCGCGAAGCCGAGGGCGATCTCGGCGCAGAACAACGCGGACATCGCGACGACGGCGATGGTGCCGGTTCGACCGAGGACCGTCAGGATCGACACGGCGAACACGGCGACGGCGCCGAGGCCGATCGCGATGCGTAACCATCGGGGCACGCGGTCTGCCACCGAGACGCCGACGGGTGCCAGCGCCTCGATCGGCGACACCTTGTACACCTGCCGCGCGGCCATCGCCGATGCCAGCACGCTGGTGATCACCGTTGTCGCCAGGGCTATCGGTATCGCGTAGCCGGGCAGCCAGTATTCGATGCGCGCCTCGAGTCCCTGAGTCATCGCCGGAGGCAGGCGGCCAATCGCGATGCGGCCCAGCAGTATTCCGATACCAGATCCGATGGCACCGCCCATCGCGCCGAGAATGGCTGCCTCCGCGAGCATGTCCCGGACAATGGTGGCGCGCCTGCCACCGATCGCACGCAGCATCGAGATGACCGGCCTGCGTTGGGTGATCGCCATCGTCATGGTCGTGTAGACGAGGAACGCGCCGACGATCAATGCGACGACGGCGCCCATCAGGGCCATGTAGTTCATCATCTTCACACCGTCGCCTGCGCGTGCGGCCCGCATGCTCGGGGGAGCGACGATGGCGCGGCCGTTGACGGCTTTGGTGACGGCCGCACGGACCGTTGCGGGGTCGGTGCCCGGCTTCGTGGTGATCAGGATCGAGTCGAGTTGACCTTGCCTGCCCGTGACGTTCTGCGCCAACGCAAGTGGGGCGAGCACGTAGTGCCCACCGTTGAGGTCGGTGAGTTGCTCGCCGGTCAGCACGTCGGTGACCGTGACCTGGCCTGAGCCGACCTGGAACCTGTCGCCCTTCTTGCGGCCGACGGACGGGCCGACCTGCACACCATCCGGCGTCTGCGACAGCTGTTGGACCGGTTGTGAGACAGCGTCTTTCAGGACACCACCTAACTCCGCACTGCTCTTGTCGGCCCCGAACAGCAGAACCTGGCCCGTTGCCGTCGGTGCGGACATCCGGATCATCGGCGCCGCGACGGCAACTCCGGGCACCGCGGCCACGTCGGCAGTGATCGTTTCGGGAAAGCCCGCGTCGGTGATGCCGGAGACCTCGAGCGCGGCGATACCAGCGATGCCGTCGGCCAGCCGGTTGACCGAGCCGGTGATCGATCCGAAGATGCCGAACACCGCCACCAAATACATTGCAGAGACTGCCATTACGGCTATCGATGCGATCGTGCGTCGCCGGTGCACAGCGAGCTCTCGCAGGCTGAACAGGCGCAGGCGGCTGGCCGCGGCGGCGATCGCGGAACCGGTTCTCACCCCGAGACCACCGACATCTCGTCGGAGCCGAGCCGACCGTCCTGCAGCGTGATCACGCGGTCCGTCGCGGCGGCGGCATCGGAATTGTGAGTCACCATCACCACCAGGCGACGACGGCCCTCTTCGTGAGCCACTTCGGCGAGCAGCGCCAAGATCGAAGCGCCCGTTGCGGTATCGAGATTTCCGGTCGGTTCGTCGGCCAGGATCAGCGGCGGGTCCATCATCAGTGCGCGCGCCACCGCGACGCGTTGCATCTGACCGCCGGACAGCTCCGACGGTCGGTGTTGGGTGCGGTTGCCCAGCCCGACTCTGTCGAGCAGTCGAACCGCGTCGACCTTGACTTTGCCCAGTCGCACGCCGTCGAGGAGCTTGGGAACTGCGACGTTCTCCCACGCCGACAGCGTCGGCAGCAGGTTGAAAAACTGGAAGATGAAACCGACCCGGTGGTGTCGGAACTCGGACTGCTGCGCGTCGCTGAGACGGCCGATCTCTTCGCCGTCGAATGTGATCGACCCGGAATCGGGGGAGTCGAGCGCGCCGAGCAAATGCAGCAGCGTGCTCTTGCCCGCGCCAGACGGCCCGACGATGGAGACGAACTGCCCGCCGCACAGGCGCAAGCTGATGCCGTCGAGGGCCCGGACCGATTGATCGCCCACGGTGTACTCGCGCACGATGTCGCGCAATTCGACGGTCAGCTCGTGCTCGCGCGGATCGGAAGTCTCGCTCATCGCGGCCCACCCCTACTGCGGCAGTGCGAATTGTTGCTGTCAGCAGCATCAGCAGCTTACTCCCGGTTGGGTCTGCCAATTCGGCCCGCAACGAGTTCAGGTGCTGTCTACAGTTAATTTCGCTTGCGTTAATAACTCCGTGAAAGGGGGCGACGATGACTCTTAAACGTTCATCGCGGCGAGCAATTTCGATAGGTGGGTTTGCACTCGCCATTGCGGCAGCTCCGGCGGTCATTGCGGTCGCGCCGGCCCTGACTGCACCGAGCCTGGTCGCGGAATGCCCCGCTGGGTCCATCCTGGAGCCGACGAGCGGCGCCTGCGTCACGGGCGGCGAACAAGCCGCGCCGGAGGCGATCCCGGGCAACCCGGCCCTGCCGCAGGTGGACGGCATTCCCTGCACCGGCGCCAACACCGGCCAGTGCATCGGACTGCAGGAGTCCGAGGGCGGGGGCGGCCCATTACCGATCCCGTGATCGACCGTCGGCTTCACAAATGTTCGGCGGGTGATCTCGGCCGCTTAAACGCCGTTGAGCTGCGGGTATAGCAGTGGTTGTGGTTCGCGGGGCGGGTGCCGCGAACCCCATTCTGTGATCCCGTCGTGACAACTTCGTGACATTTGGCCCTGTTTTTTCGTATGGTGCTTGCCGTGGGCCGGCACTCATTAGCCAGGGAGCGGCGTAAGCCGCCTGTTGCGCTGGCTGCGTTCATCGCCCCGGCCGCCATGTTCTTCGCCCTCGGAGCGGATATGCATCCGTTCGCGGCCGAACCCGTAGCCAAGCCCGCCGCGCCCCACGTTGCGCCTGCGGCCGAGACAGCGCCTCCGTGCTGCGCCGAGATCATCGCGGCACCGCCTGCGGCGCCGTTGGTGGAACCGGCAGGTGCGCATTCGGACGCGAATCCTGTTGCTGCTCAGTTGGTTTCGGCCTCGCGATATCGGGTCGTCGACCGCGCGCTGCCGCCGGGGGTGGCCCCCGAGAGAGGGCTGCAGGTCAGGACGATCTTGACTGCGCGTCACATCAGCGAGGAGTTCCCCGAGATCCACGAGATCGGTGGCGTTCGCCCGGATGCGCTGCGGTGGCATCCGGACGGACTGGCGCTCGACGTGATGATCCCCAACCCGAGCAGTGATGCGGGCATCGCGCTGGGCAACCAGATCGTGGAGTACGTGCTGCAGAACGCGGCCGTTTTCGGCATCCAGGATGCGATCTGGCGCGGTGTCTACTACACGCCAGGCGGGGCGCAGCGCGGCGGATACGGCCACTTCGACCACGTCCACGTGACGACCACTGGCGGTGGCTACCCGACCGGCGGGGAAACCTACTACCGCTGAGCCGCCCGAGTCGGCGAATTTGCTAGCATTGACGTATACGTCAATTTATGCTACGTGGCATCGAGCGTTTTTCGGCAGCTTGGGGGCGCCAGTGAACGGGACCACGACGGTGACTTGTGCGCCTCGCACCGCGGTCGGAGCGCCGCTGAAGTTCGGTCTGAGCACGCCGGGCGGCCTGCTTGCCGCGCGGGAACTGCAGGCCGTCGCCGACGCGGTGGGCCGCCGCGCCGAGATGGTGATGGCGTTCGAGGACTTCTTCGCCAGCCCGCCGATCGCGGCGATAGCAGTCGCGGCCTACTGCGGTGCCGATCCGATCGTCACCTGGGAGCCCTGGTGCTGGACCGACGATCGGTCGCCTGCAGTCGTCAGGTCGATCGTCTCGGGTGCCCTCGATCAATACCTGTGCCGGTGGGCCGACGAGATCAGGGACTGGGGATCGGCGGTGCATCTGCGACTCGCGCACGAATTCAACGGCGACTGGTATCCATGGTCGCCCGCGTGCGGGACGTCGCCTGCCACGTATGTCGAGGTGTGGCAGCACATCCACGACGTGTTCTCCAGCCGCGGCGCTGACAACGTCAGGTGGGTGTGGTGTCCGACCGCGGCAGGCGTCGGTGCGCTACCGGCGTGGTATCCCGGTGACGACTACGTGGACGTACTCGGCGTCGACGGATACAACTGGGGCACAAGCCTTCCCATGAGCCGATGGACCGAGCCGGAAGAACTCTTCGGTGATGTGCTGTGTGAATTGCGTGCGATCAGTTCGGACAAGCCGATCCTCGTCGCCGAAGTGGGCTGCAGTGAAAGTGGTGGCCGCAAGGCGAAATGGATCGCCCGCTTCGTCGACTTCGTCGCCGAACAGAGGGACGTCGCCGGTTTCGTCTGGTTCGAGCACGCCAAGGAATTCGACTGGAGGATCACCAGCACACCGGAGTCGGCAGCAGCGATGGCTAAGGCGTTGCGCAGGGCGCGTCGGACGCGATGTCACGACATTGCGCTCAGGGCCGGAAGGTGACTCCACCGTCGACACTGATCGTCTGTGCGGTGATGAAGCTGCCGTCATCAGATAGCAACAGCGCGCCCAAAGCGGCGACGTCGTCCGGCTTTCCGAAGCGCGACTTGATCATCTGCCGTGCGCGAGTCTGCTCGACGACGCCTTCCGGCATCCACTGCTCGTCGAATTTGTAGTGCCAGATCAGCCCCGGCGCAATGGCATTGGCGCGGATACCCTTCGGGCCGTACCTACGTGCGATGTGGCGCATGAGCGCAAGTTCGGCGGCCTTGCTCATCGCATAGGACACGCGGGTTCCTGCGCCGTTGTAGGCATCGATGGAAGCGGTGAACACTATTGAGCCGCCCCCGCTTTCGATCATCGGGGGTATCGCGTGCTTGGCACAGATCACGAACCCGCGGGTGTTGACGCGCATTACTTCGTCGAACGCCTCGAGGGGCAATTCGACGACGCCGCCTGGCTCGTATGCGTCGGCGGCGTTGGTGAAGTTGACGTGGATGCCGTCAAGGCGGCCAAAGCCGTCGACGGCGAGTTTGACCGTCGAGATGACGGAGTTCTCGTCGGCACCGTCGAGCGCCACTCCACGTACGCGCTCACCCGACGGGTCGATGTCGGTGGCGACCCGCGCCGCCAATTCGGCGTCGAGGTCGCCGATCACCAGCAGTGCGCCCTCGTCGGCATAGCGACGCGCGAGGCCGTTGCCGATGCCGCCGAGGCCCGCAACGATGACAACCTTGTTCTCGAGCAGTCTCGCCATCAGCGTTGGCTCGCTCGCCACTTGTCGAGCAGCCTGCGGTCTCGCTTCGTCGGCCTGCCTGCGCCCCGATCACGAACGGCCACTGGCACATACGGCGTCGCGGGCGCTGCGGGCGAGCGGTCGAGGTAGCACGTCACGGCGTCGGAGGCCCCGACCCGCTTCTGGATCACCCTGGTTACCTCGACGACGCGCGTTCTGTCCCCGATCCGGGCGTGCACCCTGTCGCCGGGACACACTGCGGTGGCGGGCTTTGCGGGACGGTCGTTGACACGCACGTGTCCACCTCGGCACGCCGCGGCGGCATCGGTCCGGGTCTTCGTCAGCCGGACCGCCCACAACCATTTGTCCACGCGGGTCGACTCCATGGCATCCATCATGGCCTGCCCGGGCTCTGCCGGTGTCGTAGGAGTCAGGGGTTTTCGGCCAACAGCTTGTATTGGGCGGCCGCTTTCTGCTTGGCGCTGATCGCGGTATCGCCGCGCACGAGTGTGTAGAAACGGTCGAAGACGATCCGGCAGGCGAACGCAGGAGCATTCGGCGGTGGCTGCGCAGTCTCAAAGCAGTGTTCGTCGGGAACGTTCTTGTCGGCCTCGATTTCGTGCTCGCGTCCAGACGAGTCGGCGATGAAGGCCTCCATCATGTCCATGGCGGCCTGGTGATCGCGGAGTCGGTAGAGGTGCTGCTCGGCCGTGACGCCGATTCGGTCCACCCCCCACTTCTCGTAGAGCCCGTCCTTGCGGAATTTCGGCGGCTGGTCGCGCAGTCCGCCGGTGGCGCCGTAGACGGCGAATGTGCCCGTCACCGGTGGCTGATTCACCGGGTCGGTGGTGACCATGCGAGCCAGCAGGCCGTCGGGATCGACAGGCAGCGCCGCAATGTCTGAAACCGGCGTCGGCTTGAAATCGCGCAGCAGAGTGTGTTCGGCGTCCAAGACCGGATCGAGGCTGCCCACATGGGTCTCTATCCCATTCGGCGGCGCCTCGAGGATCAAGTGCACGACAAACGGTCCGACTGCCGCGTCGGCTATCAGCGCCCCAGTTCCCGGCGTGTACCGCGCCACCACCTCAGGGTGCTTGGGCAGTGGCAGGGGAACGGTTTTGCCGAAGTCTTTCCAGCTGATCGGTTCCAGCGCCGAGGCCGCCCCTCGTGCGGACGCGTCATCGGGAAACCGGAGGAGCAGGATCGAGATGCCGATGAACACAGACGGCGCGGTTCGGTTTTCCAGCTGTGGTCGATCGGCGTAGCCGGCGCGATAGCCGGCCACCCAGCCGTATTGGTCGAGCACCTGCCTGCCCCCCTCGCCAAGCAGCTGGACCAGGCTGGCCGTATCCGGAACCGGGTCGGCCTGCCAGAGATACAGCAGCAGCGAATCGAATTGCGAACTATCCGCGACCCCGTCGGACATCCGAATGCCCTCCAGCATGGTGCCCTGCGGCAGGGACGGCTCATTGCGTACGTTGCGCAGCTGGGCCGAGTAGTTGCCCACGTCGAGTTTGGTCAGGTCGGCGTGGCTGACTATCGGGCTGGTTTCGGCGCAGCCCGCGACCGCCAACATCGCAGCCGTGGTGATCGCAGCCGCTCGCGACAGGGAAGGTCGCATCCCGTGCCGCGGTGTCATCCCGTCGCCCCCACCGGTTTCTGGGCAAAGTCGATCACCGAGAGGCAAGCTGGCCCTCGGTCGTCTGGATATGGTTGCCAAATTTGCACGTATCGAAACGTTTTGTTGCTGTAGCAAACGTCAGGCGGACGGCGGACGACCCCGTGGACCCGTGGTCACGGGTCGCAATACCGGACGGTGGACATTGCTTGATCAACAAGTTGATAAACCTGATATAGCAAGATATTTCGCGATGTGGATAGTGGGCCTCGATCGAGCGCGTCGCCCTCGCCGCCGAGCGGCAGCCGGAAACGATCTGCCGTCGATATCCGCGAACTTTTGTGACACACTTGATGGTGGTCGGGAGATTAGCTGTATCCGGGGGGATGCGGCCCGATTCATGTGGGGGTTCGATCGTGGGCAAGCACACCAACACACGTCACAACAGAGGCCGCCGGGCTCTTCTCGTCGCTGCGGCCACCGCATCGTTGCTCGCGGGGTGGGCGTCACCCGTCGCGCATGCCGACGGAGGTGCGGGCGGCGCCAACAGCGGCGGCGGGGCCACCAACAACAGCGTGAGCGACGCGGTACAGCACGCCATCGGCTCAGTTCAGAAGTCACTCAATGACTTCGGCGGCTCGCTTCAACGCAGCACCAAAGATCTGACCAAAGCCGGCACAGACTTGATGTCGAACATGCCGAAGAGTTCGGTGTCCTCGTCGGGCGGCGCTCTGACGTCATCCCGCGCGGCATCGGAAACCCCGAGAACGGCGGCGGTGCAGCCGAAGGCCGCCACTGCCACCGGACCCGCAGGCGTTGGCCCCACAGCCGCTGCGCCCGCGAATCCCGCACCGCCCGATCTTGTCGGCGCGCTGACCGGCTTCGGCAATGCGTTGGCCAACGCGGGACCGGGCTTCGGCAACCAGGGCGGGGGCAACCTGTTATCCGGCCTGGACGTGGGCGGGCTCAACTTCGCGTTCATCGGCGACAACAATCTGCTGACCGCAAACAACGTCGGTACCGGCCTTCAGGTCGTCACTGCCGGAGACCGAAACTTCTTGTCCGGCAACCAATTACTGGTCCCGGGCAGCACGGGTACCAACTGGGCCTTCATCGGCGACGACAATCAGCTGGCGGGCAACAACCTCGTGCTACTGCCGGGCAGCTGGGGCAGCAACTTCGTGTTCATGGGAGATCGCAACGGCCGCTTCGGCTTGTCGCCACTTCCGCCCTTTGTGGATTTGGAGCCATCGGGCAGCAACATCGTCGCCAGCGCGTTCAGCTTCGGTAACAACATGGTGCTGATGGAGAACGGCAACCAGGGCTCAGGCAACAACCTCGTTGTCGGCGCCTTCAACGTCGCCAACAACATGGCATTGATCAGTAGAAACAGTGACGGCTCCGGAAACAACAGCGTCATCGGTGTCGGCAGCTTCGGAAACAACATGGTGTTCGTCGGTAATCGGAGCGACGGTTCAGGTAATAACACGAACAACCGATTGTTCCCAGGCTTTGCCACCAACTACGCGTTGGTCGGCGACGACAGCGACGGTTCTGGCAACAACTCGGGTGTCTTCAACTTCGTGATCGTGCCGGACAACACCGACAACGCGGGCAACAACACGGGCATCATCAACGTCGCGATCTTCCCAGGCCCAAACCAGGGCAACTGCGACGGACCCGCGTGCTTCAACTTCTTCGGCGCACAGTTCTTCGGAGGTAGTTAAGCCGCGCGCACCGTGGAGCCGAGGCCGAACGCTGCAACCGCAGCTGAGTCGAGATCGTCCAGGTCTCGATCGGCACCCAGGATCGACTCCGTCGTGATCGCGTCGGCGATGGCGCCGTTGACGACGTCGGGGGCCTCGTGGAGCAGCATGTGCCCGGCGGCGGCCACGTGGGAGTGCGTCGCACCGGGAATGGCTTCGGCCATGTCGTAGGCGTGCGACGGCGGGGTCATGACGTCGAGTTCGCCACTGATGACGGTGGTTTGGGCGCAGATGGCACCCAGCGCGCCGTACACGTCGTAGTCCCGCATGCTGGTCAGAAAGCCCGCAGCGGTGGTCAACGAGGTGCGGCCGATCACCCGCGCCGACGTCGACAGGAACGTCGTGCGTTCGTCGTCGCCGAAATCACCCGCGCGAGCGACTGCCGCGCACACCGCCGGAGCTACCGCTCGGATCACCCGCTCGGCCGCATCCAGCCGAACGTGATGGGCCAGGCCGCAGAGCATTCGCACCGCCGGGGTCGCCAGCAGGCGGCCCATCCCGCGCTCGGTCAGCTTGCCCGCTGCGGTGGCGACCAGCACCAGTCCAACAGGGTCTGCGGGTCGCTGGGAAGCCGGCCGGCTGAGGTAGGTCAGCGCGATCATGCCGCCCATCGAGTGGCCGGCCAGCGTGAGCGGGCCGGTGACATCCAAGGCCGCCAGCACGTCGGCGAGGTCGGACGCGGCCTGGTCGATCCGGTAGGTGCGGATCGGGGCGTGGCCGGACCGTCCGTGGCCGCGGTGATCGTAGGTGATGACCCGAACCTTGCGGCCCCAGCGGCGCAGCAGCGGACGAAGCGCGACATCCCACGAGGTTTGGTCGAGGCACAATCCGTGAAGCAGGACGACGGTGTGGTCGGCCGAAGTGCGTGATCCATACTCGCGCACCGCAAGTGCAACGCCATCGTGGGTCGTCACCGTCCGCTCGGTGTAGCGAACGCCCTTGACGGCCTGGTGGAGGTCGTCGACGTCCAGCATGGTGATCAGCGCTCCGATCCGTTCATCCGTGAGTGCGGCCTGTTGGCCGGTCACGTAGAGAATGCGGCGGATGCCTTGGGATGTTCTTGGGACGTTCTTGGGGCCAATCTTGACGATGGCGTTAAAATTTGCCGGAATTGCAATGCGATGACCAAGACGGTGAGTAGCATCCTTCCCACGCAGTCAGGCCGGGGGGCCGCTTGCGGCTGATCGTGGCGGATTGGGGTCCTCCAAGAACACAGGACACCGAGATGGGGAAATTCGCGCCTCCCGAAGCAGTAGTTTTGTTGCTGCTGGAGTCCAGGGAACATCCGATGCACCTCGGGATGCTCGAAATGTTCAGGCCGCCGGAGGACGCCGAACCCGACTTCGCCCGGCGACTTTACGAGACCTTGCGCTCATTCAGCGACGTCAGCCCTGCCTATTCCGGACATCCGGTGAAGACGCGCCGGGGTACCTCGCGGATGCGCTGGACCTATGCCGATCGCGCGGACATCGATTACCACGTTCGGTACACCTCATTGCCGGCGCCGGGAGGCACCAATGAGCTCTTCGGCGTGGTCGACGACCTGCACAGCCGGTTGCTCGATCGGACTCGGCCGTTGTGGGAATGCCATGTGATCGACGGTCTGAACGACGGGCGCTTCGCGCTGTATCTGAAGGCCCATCACGCGATGACTGACGGGGTCTCGGGGGCGAAGACCTTGCAGGAGCACATGACCACCGACCCGAATGACCGCCGGATACGGGTGGGGTGGACGCCGCGGCCTGAGGCGCCGGTGACACCGCAAGGATCTGCCTCGGCTGCGAAACCTGCTGTCGGCGTTAAGCGTTCACTGAAGTTGATGCTGTCCGCGCTGCGCGAAAGGGATTTGATCCCTGCGATGCGGGCGCCGCGAACCATCTTCAACGTTGCTCCAGGAGGTCCACGGCGATGCGCAACGCAGTCTTGGCCACTGGAGCGCATCGGGGCTGTCGGCAAGGCGGCCGGGGTGACTGTCAACGACGTCGCGCTGGCCATGTGCGCAGGCGCACTGCGTGCGTATCTCCTCGAGCGCAACGAACTTCCCGACGCTCCCCTTGTCGCGATGGCACCGGTGAACCTGCGCGGTGAAGAGGACGACCGGCGCGCCAACGTCCTCGGCGCCGCAGTGTGCAACCTCGCCACAGATGTCGACGACCCGGCGAAACGGCTGGAAGCCATCCACGCGTCGATGCAACGCAACGTACAGATCATCCGAGAGATGCCCCAGCAGTTGGCGATTGAGCTCGCAGGGTTGATCTGCGCGCCGATAAGCGGGGGGAGGGGACTGGCGGCCAAGATACCGCCCGTGTTCAACCTGACCATTACCCACGTGCGCGGCAGGAGCGAGCCGTTGTACTGGGGCGGTGCTCGCGTCGAAGGCATGTACCCGTTGGCGCCGACGCTGAGGGGACAAGTACTCAACTTCGGGTTGTTCAGCAGGGCCGACGATCTGGATTTCGGAATCGCCGCCTCCATCGCGGCCGTCCCCGACCCACAGTGCTTCACGGGTCATATCGAAACCGCTCTGAAAGACCTTGAACTCGCCGTCGGTCTGTGAGCAATGCGACCAGGAGGGGTGCCGATGTCTACTTCCGATAAAAGTGTGACCGTCAGCGGAGTCGGCAAGTCCTTCGGCGACGTTCATGCGTTGCACGACATCAGTTTCGAAGTGGGCCGTGGCGAGGTGATCGGTCTGCTCGGTCCGAACGGGGCGGGCAAGACGACGATGGTGCACATATTGTCGACACTGACGCGGCCGGATCGGGGACAAGCGTGGGTCGCCGGCCATGACGTGGTCTCCCAAGCGGCGAAAGTGCGCCGATCGATCATGCTGACCAGTCAGCAGGTCGCCTTGGACAACATGCTGACCGGACGACAGAACCTGGTGATGATCGGCCGGCTTCAAGGGCTGACCAAGGCCGAGTCCCGCATCCGCGCAAAGGCGCTGATTCACGATTTCGAACTCGATGACGCCGCCGATCGTCGCGTGGATACCTATTCGAGCGGAATGCGGCGGCGAATCGACATCGCGTGCGGTCTGATGGTGCGCCCTGAGGTGGCGTTCCTCGACGAGCCGACTACCGGACTCGATCCCAGGAGTAGACAGAGCATTTGGGACCTCGTCGGACAGTTCAAGACCGCCGGAATCACCACGGTGTTGACGACGCAGTATCTGGAAGAGGCTGACGCGCTGAGCGATCGCATCATCGTGATCGACCGCGGCACGATCATTGCCGAAGGGACTGCCGACGAACTCAAGCGCCGCACTGGAAGTGGTTCGTGCGAGATCGTCCCGCAGGATCCGCGCGAGCTCTCGGCCATCGCTGACGCGCTTGACACGCTGATGCTCGACGACGTCAGGTCGGCGCTGACGATTGCTTCGGATCGTATCGCGTTCTCTGCACCGGACGGCGTCGCCACGGTCGCAGAGGTTCTGCGCCGACTCGATGCGGCAGGTATCAGGTTCGCCGACGTCGCACTGCGTCGGCCGTCGCTCGACGACGTGTTCTTCGCTCTGACAAGGGAAACCACGACTCGCGAGGCTAAGCGGCCGACCGCAGGGGTGACGTGATGAGCACCTGGACCATGGCCCGGCCGAAGCCGGTGCCACTCCAACAATGGTGGGTGCTCACCATCCGAGTGATCGCACCGACGCTGAAAAGTGGAGAGCTGCTCATCGCGTTGTCGCTGTCCGCAGTGTTCACCGCGAGTCTGTATCTGCCGCTCAAGCAGATCATGACTACCGTCGTACCCGGTAGCTATGCGCAGTACATGATGCCGATGATTGCGTTGCAGACCGTGTTTTTCGCCGCGATGTCCGCGGCACTCAGGTCTGCGACCGACTCCGTCCATGGCATCAATCTGCGATTTCGCGCCATGCCAATCGTCCCGATGGCGCCCTTGGCCGCACGCATGTCTGGGAATTTCTACAGATGCGCAGCAGCGTTGGGGACTGCTCTGCTGTGCGGCTACGTGATCGGCTTTCGGTTCTACCGAAGTGGCATCTACACCGTCAGCTTCTGCGTTTTGGTGCTGCTCATCGGAATCGTGCTGTCGTTTGTGGGTGACCTCATCGGCACCGTGTCCAAGAATCCCGAGGCGACGACTCACATTCTTCTGCTTCCGCAGTTGATTCTCGGGATGTTGTCAGTGGGAATCCTTCCGCCGGAGCAGTTTCCGGTCTGGCTGCAGGGGTTCGTCCGCAATCAGTTGTATTCGCAGTTCATCTACGCGTTGCGTGCGTTAGCCGGGGATGCCACGAATTCCGTGCCGTGGCCGACGTGGTCGGTAACCGCGCCTGCGCTGGTTTGGTTGGCCGCAATGTTGGCCGTCGCGGTGCCGTTGTACGCCTTCGTTCTGTGGCGGCGGCGATGAACGCCGTCGCGCAGCCTGTCTGCGAGCCGGGCCGGGTGCGGTTGTTCGATAACGTACGACCGCATCTCGATCGCAGTCCATCCGAGAACTCCGCTCGACTTCTCGTATTGCATACCTGGATTCAGACGCGAAGGCTATTGACTCGCTGGAGCCACGACATCCAAACGCTCCTGCAGGCTCTGATCCTGCCTCCGATGTTCCTCGCATCGATCAATCTTGTTTTCGGAAAGCTTGTTTCGGCGGTCAGCGGCCATAGCGCGCTGTATGGCAGCGTCCCGATGGCTGCCCTCGTAGGTGCCGTTTTCGGCTCGACCGCGAGCGGGATCTGCCTCATGCACGAGCGTGACGAAGGGTTGCTCGGTCGGTTCTGGGTGCTACCAATACACCGTGCTTCGGATCTAGTCTCGCGGCTCGCGGCCGAGGTGATCCGGATTCTCGCCACCACAGTGCTGGTCATGAGTACGGGTTTGGTGCTGGGTTTCCGGTTCAGGCAAGGGATTGCCGCAGCAGCGGCGTGGTTCGCGATTCCCGTTGTCTTCGGAGTGGCGTTCGCTTTTCTCGTCACCACGCTGGCCTTGTACATGACCAATACCGTGCTGGCCGAGTCGACCGGCATCGTGGTGGCTCTGCTGTTCTTCTTCTCCACTGGGTTCGTTCCGCTATCTCAATATCCGAGCTGGCTTCAGCCCCTGGTCCAACATCAGCCACTCAGTTATGCCATTGATGCGATGGCAGGGCTGTCACTTGGCGGTCCAGTGCTGACCCCGGTACTCGCAACGCTGTTCTGGTCGGCTGCCATTGTCGGGGTGTGTCTTCACCCGATGATCGTGGGGTACCGAAGGGCTTGTACCCGCTGAGCGCGTTCAGCATCGGTGGCGCAATAGTCGACCTGCCAGTGCGTGATGCCGTTGAAGAACCCCGACCGTAAGCGTTCTGCTGTTCGGATTGGCTTGAGGTTCGGCATGTGATCGGCGATGGCTCCGAACATCAGGTCGATGGTCAGCTTTGCGAGGTTGGCGCCCAAGCAGTAGTGCGCGCCGGGCCCGCCAAAACCGAGGTGCGGGTTCGGATTTCGCGTGATGTCGAATTTGAACGGATCCTTGAAGATGTCCTCGTCGAAGTTGGCCGAGCGGTAGAACATCACGACCCGCTGCCCTTCCTTGATCTTTGTGCCTGCCAATTCGGTGTCTTTCAATGCGGTGCGCTGGAAGGCGGTCACAGGCGTAGACCAGCGGACGATCTCGTCGGCGGCGGTGGTCGGCCGTTCTCTTCTGAACAGCTGCCACTGCTCGGGGAACTCGGTGAATGCGATCATCCCGTGCGTGATGGCATTGCGCGAGGTTTCGTTGCCGGCCACCGCAAGCATCACCACAAAGAAGCCGAACTCGTCGTGGGACAGTTTCTGCCCGTCGATGTCCGCACTCAACAACGTGGTGACAATGTCATCACCGGGTTCACCGGACTTGCGCTCAGCCAATTGCATTGCGTAACTGACGACTTCGATGGCAGCACCGAGCGCGTTCATCTGAGAGAACTCGGGATCCTGCTCGCCGATCATCTCGTTGGACCAATGGAACAGTTTGGTGCGGTCCTCCTGCGGCACCCCGAGCAGACTTGCGATGGCCTGCAATGGCAACTCGCACGACACTTGCTCCACGAAATCGCCTGAGCCCTCATCTGCAGCGGCCTCGGCGATCGTTTGTGCGCGCGCGCTGAGTTCGTCGCGCAGCAGTTCGATTGCGCGCGGGGTGAAGCCACGCGAGATGATTTTGCGAAGCCGGGTGTGGTGCGGCGCGTCCATGTTGAGCATCGCCATCCGGCCGACCTCGATCTGCTCGCGACTCGCGTCGTCCTTGTATCGCGGCAAAGCTGTGTTCTGGTAACTGGAGAACACCTCGCTGCGCAGCGACACCTCCCGCACATCCTTGTGTTTGGTCACCACCCAGAAGCCGCCATCGTTGAAACCGCCCTTGCCGATCGGTTGTTCGCACCACCAGATCGGCGCTGTCCGACGCAGTTCAGCGAGTTCGTCGACGGGCAGCCGTTCCTTATAGATATCGGGATCGGTGAAATCAAAGCCAGGCGGCAGATTGGGGATGGGCATCGGCGGCCTCCTCGACCGAGAGCCGCGCACCATGCAATGAAGCGCCGCCACGCGGCACATCAGAACTTACCTTTGCTGGCGCTCCGGATGGCGAAATTTGACGGATTTGCAAATTATCTGCCAGGGCATGCGTCAGGTGACCGTGAACGAGTCGACGGTGAGATGGAAGCCCCGCGATCCGGACTCGTCGGTCGAGGTGCAGGTCAGTCCGTCGACGGCAGACGTGCAGGTGACCGTGCGCCCCGGCGAGAGTTCGCCGGTCACCGACTGTCCGTAGTCCAACGTGTGCGGCGAGTCGAACCCCTCTCCCTGGACCATGGTTGCGCACGGTTGCGGTCGGACCCCGAAGAAGCCGAACCGCCGCCGTCGGCAGGGGGTTCCGTGGACGCGCGCGAACACGCTGTGGTGATGGCGAGGACGGCAATCGCGACCACTGTCGTTGCGAGAGGTGCGCTCGTCTTCATCGCTGCCCCTTCGGGTTGAGGGTCCCGGTCGGATCGCGAGTCAGCTGGACTGGCCGACGTAGAAGCGATTGCCGTCGAGGTCTCGGAAACTGAACATGAGTGGGGCCGTTTCCCAGTCGAGGATATCGCCCACCTCGAGTCCCTTTGCGGCAAGCGCAGTTTGGGCGGCGCGGGCGTCGGACGTGATGAGTCGAATGCCAGTGTCGATTCCGGTCGGAAGCTGGTCCCCGGTAGCGACGAGCGCGAGCGACGGGCCACCCGATGACGGTGTCAGTTCGATCCAGCGGAAGCCCGGCTGCAGATTCGCGTCCATCGTGGTGGTGAAGCCCATGCCCTCGAAGAGGGCCTTCGACCGATCCTGATCGCGAACCGGCACGGCGACGCAGTGGAGTCCGGTGAAGAGTTCGTCTGTCATGTGGGTGATGACCCGAATGCGGACGAAAACTCATCGTGGAGCCGATGAACAACGCCTCACCTTTTCGGAAGCCGCCTGCTTATTTTCTTTTGCCGCTCCGGTTGTTATCGTGCCAGATATCCCTAGTCAACAAGGCGGTGCGAGATATGGGCCGGTTTGCTGGTCTGATTATCACGCTGGGTGTCGGGGTGGCTGTGCTTTCCGGGCATGGGCTTGCGCGAGCTGAACCGTCTGATCCCTCGTCGGGAACGTCGTCTGACTCGCCGAAAGCAGCCTCGACCGACTCCCCGTCGGAGTCCTCGGCATCCACCGGCGCCCAGACAACGTCGGAGGCTACGAGCACTGCTGTGAGTCCTGCCAACTCGGAGCCGATGCCTTCGAAGGACCCGACGTCGCCGAGCTCTCCTGAGACGGCGCCGCAGCATTCCAGCCGCAAATCGCATTCCGACACAATCGTTGCGACGCATCTGAGGCGGAACTCGGCAAAGACTTCGCCCGCCACGCCGAGCGAGTCGACGGCTGTGCGGAAAGCACAAATGCCCAGCGTTGCAACATCACCGATGACGTCGACGGTCAATGATGTTTCCCTCACCGGCGTTTCGGCGGAACCGATTGTGCCAAGGACCGATTCGTCGCAGGACACGGCTGTGGCCGTTCCCGCCGAGCATGTCGAGGCGATAGCCGGCGTGGTGTCGAATTTCCTCGGCGGTTTGCTCCATCCGTCAGCGGCTGGCAGTGCGCCACAAGTGCCTGCCGGTGCGCCGGCGGTGTGGTCGCTGTTGGCGTTCGCGCGACGCGAGTTCGAGCCTGCACTGCCCGCGGCGTCGGTGGCAGATGTTCCAGCGGCCGACACCCCAGTCGGAGGACTTCAGACGAGGGCGGTCGAGAATTCGCTGACTTACACACCGCCACCGACGATCATCGACCAGTTGACGCTCGCGACCCTGCGCGTGGTGCGCGACATCACCGGCTTCTTCGGCATTCCCTACACCGCCGTGCTCTCGCAGCTGATCACTAGCGAAGATCCCCCGTTCTTCCTGACGCTGGGATTGAACGCACATCAGACCGAGTTCGAGGTATCGCCGGGAAACGTCTGGAAGGTATGGGAATTCGAACCGGCTCATCCGACCGGCGCCACCGTGGTCGCGATCCACGGTGGCGGGGCGATCTACCAACCGAACTTGTTGCACTGGTTCGACTACACCCAGATGGCACGTGACACCGGGGCGACGGTGCTGGTGCCGTTGTACCCACTGGCGAGGACCGAGGCGGGTTCGTTGCTCAACGTCACGCCCGGGATGGCGGATTACATCTCGCATGTGATCGACGATCGCGGTGCCCAGAATGTCAGCATCTACGCCGACTCGGAGGGAGCCACCTACGCGTTTGCCGCGGCCCGGGAGCTGATCCTGCGCGGTGACGACGTGCCTGCGCGCATGGTCGTGATGTCTGCCCAAGCCGACTATTCGGCAGAGAATGACGGCGGAGGGATCGACGACCCGTTCTTCAACGCCGTCACCATCAAGTACTTCTCCCAAGGCGTGCACACCTTCGACGGCATCGTCGACAAGGATCCGCGGATAAGCCCGTTGCGCATGGAGACCGAGGTTCTGCAGGCGATGCCGCCGACGACGATGTATGTCGGGACAGAGGAGATCTTGCTGCCCGCCAACCTGCTGCTTTATCAGCGCGCGGTGGACATCGGTGCGCCGATCTCGATGGTGGTGGGGCGGGGGCAGTTTCACGACTGGCCTCTCGGGGGCCTGCCGACCAACTCCGCCGCGCCGCTGGTGCGCCGCGACATCTATCGTCAGCTCGGCCTACTGCCGACGCCGTAGTGGAGCCGATGACGGGAATCGAACCGCGTATTCAGCTTGGGAAGCGTTTTACGCGACTCGCAAGCTAACCCGTTGGCGCAGGTAGAGACAAGCGACTTGGAGTTGGTCTACTTAAAGGGATTGAAGGTGCGGCCCAGGAAGTACTGAATGCGCTGTGGGACTGGGCGTATGGCGGCGGCGGTGAGCTTGTTGACGGTGCCCGGTATGCAGACGGGCTTAGCGTGGGTCACGGCGGCCCAACCCTCGCGCACAACGGATTCTGGCTGTTGCCACATGACGCTCGGCAGGCGGTCGGCGGCATCGCGGGTGCCCATCACGTCGTGGAACTCGCTGCGAGTGAAGCCGGGGCAGAGCGCGGTGACGTGGATGCCGTGGGGTTTGAGTTCCATGTCGAGGGATTGCGACATGTTGAGCACGTAGGACTTGATGCCGGTGTACAGCAGCCCTTCTCCCGGCGGGGACATCGCGGCCAGTGAGGACAGGTTGATGATGCGTCCCCAGCCGCGTTGCTTCATGCCGGGGATGGCTCGGTGGATCAATTCGGTTACGGCGGTGACCATCAGTTGAAGTTCGCCTGCGACCGAGTCCCATGGAGTGTCGGAAAATTTGGTACTCGCAGAAAGGCCTGCGTTGTTGATGAGCACGTCGATGGATAGACCCAATTCGGTTGCGCGGCTGATGATCGCAGCGGGTGCAGCGGGGTCGGTGAGGTCGGTGGCGAACACTTCGGCACGCACACCGTGGTGTTGGTGAATTTGGGTGGCGAGTTCTTCGAGGCGCTCGGCGCGTCGGGCGACCAGCAGCACGTCGTAGCCTTCGGAGGCGAGGTGGCGAGCGAAGGCCGCCCCGATGCCGGCAGATGCCCCGGTGACCAGGGCGGCACGTCGTCGAGTCGCGTTCATGGGTGGGTGTTCCTCACTGGTAGGCGTCGGCCATCACGGGCCGATGGATCGGTTGGGCGCGCGGTGGTGCGCTGCGGGGTCGGGTGTCTGCCGGGTGGAGAGGCCGCCTGGCGTTACGGTCGCACCAGCGGGACGTGGCGGTTCAAGAAGTCGATCTGGTCAGTGATGATTCCCTCAAAGTGAGGTTCCAGGTACGGCTCAAAGTGGGAGCAGTCATAGGACTTCACCTCCCCGTTGGGGATGCGAGACACGATTCTTCGAGCCTTCGCATACGGGGTGACATCGTCCTTGATGGCCAGCTGCACCAATGTGGGTGCGGTGATCTTGGCGGCGTGACGGCCCGGGGAGTACAGCGGCACCCGTAGGGCAATACGCGCAGCGACGTCGTTCTCGGCGAGCAGTTCTTCGCGCTTGTCCCCCGCCATCCGTTCGACGAGCTCGGCGGCCCCCGGGGAGGTCATCATCGCGACGTCACCCGGATAGCCAATAGCTGCGGTCCGGTAGGGCGGACGTCCCAACCAGTCACCCACTTGGTCGCGCACACCCGCGAGAATCAACCGCGATACCAGCTTCGGGGATTGGGCGAACGCCGACGCTGGGCCGGTAACGTGCGGCACCTGCACGATTGCCGCAGCGAGGTCGTGGTCGTGGCTGGACAGAACCAGGACGTGCCCGCCGCCGAAGGAGGAACCCCAGGCGACGACGCGGGTGTTGTCGACACCGTCCAGGCTGCGGGCGTAGGCGATCGCAGCCCGCCAGTCCGCTTGTTGGGCCTTGATGTCCAAGATCCGGCGGGGCTGCCCGCCGGATGCACCCCAGAACCGGTAGTCGAACACCAGCACGGCGTAACCGGCCTTGGCGAACCGTTCGGCGTAGGCGTCCAGGCGCAGCTCGCGGAACGCGGCGAACCCGTGAGCCATCACCACGATCGGCGGATTCTCAACGCTCTCGGGCCGGTAGAGCCATGCCGCGCAGGGTGTGCCGTCGGACGTGAAGGTCACGTCGTGTCGGACGTAACTGAATGGCTGGTTCATCGCCCTGGCCTCCATTCGGTATCTTGAATGCTGTTCAAGAACCTAGCAGTGTCTTGAACGGCATTCAAGAGAGTGTGACCTAGACGGCAGTCGGGAGGACGGGATGGCGCGGAACAAGCGCCCGCAGGCAGCCGATGAGAAGCGTGCAGAAATCGTCGCAGCGGCACGACGGCTGTTCATCGATGCTGGCTACGACCCCACCTCGATGAGCCGCCTGGCCAAGGAATCCGGGGTGGCGCCCAATACCATCTACTGGTACTTCGGGGATAAGGACGACGTCCTGATCGCTGTGCTCGAGAGCGTCATGGCCGATGTTTGGCCGCAGTACCAACAAGTTGCGACCGAACCGATCGCCGCCCGACTGCTGTGGGTGGTTCGCCAGTTACACCAGTTGAGCCGCCTCGTGACGACGGTGCACGCCCGCGTCGAACATTCGGCCGCCATCGCCGAGTGGCATCACAACTTCCATCTGATCACCGGCGCCCTGGCCCGTTACGAATTAGAGACCGCAGGAGTCTCACCTGCGACTGTGGAGGCCGAAGTGATGATCGGCATCTTCACCATCGAAGGGCTCCTCATGCATGACCAGAATGAAATCGAGCAACGCGCCATCTGCGACGCCCTGGCTTCACGCTGGACTATGAGCCAGCCGCGCTCGTCCTGAGCGGGAAGTTGACGTGCGGTCTGGTGCCCTTGCGGTGAAGCCCACGCCCCTCAGCTAACAATCTCATGCTGTTCTCGCCCCTAGCCCTGATGAAACTGCGGACCTATTGCGGACATGCGACCGCCTCGGGCTTGCGGATCGAACGGCATCTGACCTGATCAACGTGGAGCCGATGACGGGAATCGAACCCGCGTATTCAGCTTGGGAAGTCGATTCGGTGCGTCCACCGTCGGCTGACAGAGTGCACCGTGGCCGATGACCAGTGGGTTTGGGTCCGCGAGAGTGCACATGGGTGCCTGGATGTCTCCGCAAGTAGTGACACGCTCGTGACACGCTGCTCAAGCAGGTTCAGCGATTTTGCGGTCATGCCGCTGTATGCCTTATCTCCCGTTGTAAGGTCTCCGCCGGGAGGCTGGGTTGAATACTGCCGGGCGCTATCGCGTGTGGAACGGTCGTGAGTGGCAAGACTATTGTCTTCGTTTGCTGCGCGCTCGATACGCTAATCATCAGCTCCAAGAGGTGCCGGATCGCGACCGAGGAGACCTTGGCCTCGAGGCATTCACCCACGACGGCGTCGCTTTTCAATGCTATGCGGCGGAAGAGCCACTCGAAATAAAAGAACTCTATGAAAAGCAGCGAGACAAACTGACTAAGGACCTGAGCAAGTTAAATAGGCCGGAAAAGCGTACCGAATTAATTGCACTCTTCAACGGCGTAAAGATTCATACATACGTTTTTATGGTTCCACGGCATGCTTCGAAGGAACTTGTAAAGCATGCGCAAGCCAAAGCGCAAGAGGTGCGCACCTGGGACCTGCCTTTCATAGCCGATGATTTTGCTATCACCATCGAAACTGATGAAAATTACGAGTGCGAACGTGATCAAATCTGGTCGATACCACCCCAACTGATAGACGATCGGCCAATAGAGGGTAGTGAGATTGAAAAGTGGCTGGAGCAGAACAAGCCGCTACTGGTGGATGCCGAACGCAAGCTGGAGGCATTGGGCCTGGTAGACGAGGGTTTGTCGGCGGTGCTACATACACTGCTCGCACAGTACCTTCAAGGCGAGAATATGTTGACAAGCTTGCGAAGGAGCTTCCCTGACGGATGGCAGGCGGTAGCTAGGGTGAAGTCCACAAAAGAGGACCTGCTTGCGCTCGAATATCCCCCGGGCGAAGCCGAATCACTCGCCGACGTGAAGGCGATCGCCGAAGAGTTGGCGGCGGAGATATGCAGAGCGGCGCCTACGGTTGAACAACTATCGGCGCGTGTGCTCGCCTGGTCAGCGGTTGCCGATTGGATCTTCCGCTGCCCGTTGGACTTCGTGGAGGCAAGTTGAGTTCGGTCGAAGCCTTAGAGGCTCTTTTCGCGGGTCGGCCGACGAAAATTGGATTCAGCCGTCGGAATGACTCAATTCCTGGCGACCTGCGAATTTCATGGAGGCTCGCGGTTCTTTGTCTGCTCCTGGCTCGATTTCGAGCGAAGACGGCGAGGATCGAACATCTGCATACTTTGTGGTGGGCTATACGATCTGAGACTAGTCGAGATTTGATTATCCGTTGGTTTAATAAACAGCCGGTACCGGACGAAATAATTGTTCGATTTGATCCGTCACTCACGAAAACCATTGACCTCGCGGTTGGTCAGGGGCTGGTGGAGTCGGACAGCAATGGGGTTGTGAAGCTTACTCCCACAGGCTTGGCGATGGCTCAGGCTGTGAGAACAAGGGACGATGTTCTTGCAGATGAGAAAGGCTTTCTGGAGAGCTTGCCGCGAAGTATTACGCAGAGAGCGATGAGGGAGATGACGGAATGGCGGTAGCGCCTAGCCTGAAACTGATCGCTGTGAGATTGATGGTTGAGACCGCCAATGGCGGACAGTTCGGGCACACGTTCACCTTTCAAGACGGCCTCAATGTCATCCGTGGGGACAACACAAGCGGTAAGTCGACGACCCTCCAAGCCATAATCTATGCGCTAGGAGTGGAAGGGATGTTGGGCGCGTCTCACCACGTTCCCCTACCTCATTCGATGACTGAAAAGCTAGCCTTTGGGTCCGAAGAGTTCGATGTTATCGAGTCGTACGTCGAACTTGAAATAGCCAATAAAGACGCGGATGTCATCACAGTGCTCAGATATGTGAAGCATCCTTCGGTTAACACCAAGCTGGTTACTGTAACGGCGGGTGCTGCTATTACGGCACCGGGCTCCTACGATTCACATGACTTCTTCGTCCGCCGTGCTGGTGCTGCTCAGCGCGAGGCTGGTTTCCACCACTTTCTAGCCGATTTCATTGGTTGGACTCTGCCGAACGTAACGCGGATGGATGGTTCAGAGATTCCGTTGTATATGGAGACGTTGTTTCCTTATTTTTACGTGGAGCAAAAGCACGGGTGGTCTGGCGTTCAGGCACGAATCCCTACATATCTAGGAATCAGAGATGTGGGTAAACGATCTGCAGAATTTGTTCTCAGTCTCCAAATATTTAGTCTTATTTTACAGAAACAGCGCATAGCTTCTTCGATCGCTGAATTAGACGCGCAATGGCGTCAATTACTGCGTGATCTAGGTGAGGTGGCGGATGCCGCTGGCGTCGCGTTGGCGAAGATTCCGTCAACGGTCAAAGAATCTTTAGAAGAGAATAGCGCAGAGCCTCTGACGATTGTTGATGGCGATTGGGTGGCGCTTGATGAAGCTATACCGCAATTGCGCGAACAACTTTCAACATTGACGGCCAGAACTGTTCCGGCAGTAAGGGAGGTGTCAACGCAACTCGATGCCGATGTTGTCACAGAGGAAGACGCCATAAACGACCTAGTTGTTGAAGTCGCAGTAGTAGTTAATGAGCGGGAGGAATATCGGCGGCGACGGAACCAGTTGGAGCTTAGAATTGAGGCGCTCGAAGCTGACCTCCAAAAACATAAGGATGCTCGCACTCTCGTAGAACTCGGTGCAAACTTCGCGGCAGAACTGCTAGCAGAGAATGTCTGTCCGACATGTCATCAAGATGTTCATGATGGCATGGATATTTCGTCGCACGTAATGGCTGTACAAGAGAATATTGATTTCATCGGCCGTGAGTTGACAACACTGCGTTCTGCTATGAGCGATATTGATAGTGCTGCCTCCGCTCTGCGTGTTCGGGAACGGAGTGCTCGCAGTGCGCTCGCGGAGGCGCGGCGCCGAGTGCGTGCTCTTCGCGAGACACTTGTGAGTGCTGAAAGCGCACCGTCCACCATCGACGTGGCGAATCGGATACAGCTACAGGACCGTGTCGAGCGGTTAGAGGAGAGCAGCCGCCAGATTGCCGGCCTGCGTGAAGGTCTTGCCTCCACGGCCGAGCAGGCGGAAAAACAACGCGAATTGCTTCGATCGGTGAACGCTGACGAATTACAGGGTTCGGACCTAACGAAAATACTGGCGCTTGAGGGGTATTTGAGGTCCCAACTTGGGCGGTACGGTTTCAGTTCGCTGAGTACAGATGAAGTGGAGATCAGTCGTGATACCTACAGGCCGGCTCACGAAGGATTTGATCTGGGATTCGACCTATCGGCTAGCGACATGATCCGCGTAATTTGGGCGTACTTGCTAGGCATGCTTAGGGTCGCCGACGAATATGGCGGGAACCATCTGAATCTGTTGATCTTCGATGAACCGAAACAGCAAGATACGGCATCGGAAAGCTATGAGGAACTCTTGCAGGAGGCGGCAGGCCAAGGTACGAGGGGCGCTCAGATCATTTTTGCGACGAGCGAGAATCTTGAGAGTCTGCTTGCGATGTTGGGGGATGCGGCTTTCCATTTGCAGGACATCGGGGCAGGCGAGAAATTGTTGCGCCCAGTCGCGAATGCCTGACCGAGCGAACCGGCCGTTGCCAGAGAGAGAGCAGAGGCTTGCAGATCGAGGCGCAACGTCGTGACGGGCTGGGGGCGCCCCCACCCTTCGACGAATGCATAGGCGACGGCGTCGTTGAGCAGTCCGTCCGCGTGGCCCGCGCACCCCCTTTAGGGGGGTGTTCGGGACGGACGATGGAACTATGCCTTGAACTGGGAGAATGCGGCTAGTGCGGCCCCTCCGTCCGGCAGGACGCGGACGCACTTCGGAGACGCAACGCCTGTCCGAGAACTTCGTTGCCGAACTTGTAGTTGCGTTCGCGCAGGGCTTTCCCGGCGTGATCGCGGGTTGCGCCGAGCGGGACGCCAAGGGCCTCAAGGGCTTCGGCGCAGTCGCTGACCTTGGTCGTGGTCGTGGTCGTGGATGCCAGAAGGTGACGTGTCGGTTCGGAGTAACGCCGCAGACTGATTGTCTGTGGATGCCCGAGTCCGCGTCCCTTATCGAGGGTCAGCGTGACGTTGTTCTCCCTCCGTTTCAGAATCCACGCGACATCGACATCGTCTCGCTTCGCCGATGAACCGCGAGCGCCCTTGCTCAGATCGTGGCCCTGGTGGTCGAGCCGCAACACAGTGCGACCCTGGCGACGCAACGGCAACATCGCGCAGTTGTACAAGTTCCGCCAGGTGTCGGCACTGTCCTCTTTGCCCTCGACCAGTCGCGAGATTGTGTCGAGGATGATCAGCGTCGGATTGAACTGTTCAGCGACCAAGGCAAGCCGCCGCCCGCCTGCCACCGTGTCGAGCGGTGGCAGGTCGGGAAACGAAAAATATTGCAGCGGTGCGCCATCGAGTGTGGCTGGCTCGTGACCCATGCTGCGGAGGCGGTTGGCCAACTCCGTCTCGGTGTTCTCCATGTCGACGTACATCACAGGGACCGGCTCGCGAGTAGGTTCGCCAAGAATTGGTCGGCCGAGTGCGAGATTAACCGCCATTTCGAGCATCAGCAGTGACTTTCCCGCACCGGCCTGGGCGACGAGGGAGCCCGACTCTCCCTCATTGATCAGCCCCGGAATGACCGAGTTTGGCAGTGCGGCGGTGCCAAGCAGTCGCCAGTCCAGCGGGGTCAGCGCGCAGTCGTCCATGGTCGTGTACGTCGTCACTAGGCCACCGATTCCTGCCCGCTGAGAAGCGATACAGGGTCCTCCACAGCTGCCACGGAAGTCTCGTACACGGCGGGCAACGAGCGGATCAGGTCCTGCGGGCGGTCGAACTTGCGCCACATGGGATTCGTTGTCGGCACGGGGAAGTCGCGCACTCGCGGCCCGCATTCCTCACAAGGACCAGGCAGCTTGTTCCAGCCGCCAGCGTTGTTCTGGTGGCCCCAGGCTGCGTGGGCGGCACAACGATGGCACAACCCCTCGTTGATGTACGCCTGCTTGGTGTGATCCCACCGCTTCGCCTGCCGGATCGTTTCCGGCGGCCCCACGCTCACTATGCGGCCTCGGGGTTGGGGTTGGCGATTGCCGCGTTCGCGGCGGATTCGGCGACAAGGCTGTCAATGTAGGCGTGCAGCGCCGCTTCACTGATGAGCCGCCGCTTGCCGACTTTAACGAACTGCAAGCGGCCGGCCTCCATCTCCAAGTAGAGCGTCGAGCGGCTCAGTCCGAGCTTCTGCACAGCGCCTTTGACGCTGTGAAGCTGTGCAACGTAGGTCATGTCCATCCTGGTAGTTGTTCCTGTATATGTCTGATTACTGTCGAATCAGCTCTATCCCAGAACGTACCTGATGTTCCGCAACGATGCAACTTATGTGATAGATTGTTCCAATGCCGAACATTGATGAGGAAGCGAAGGCGTTCGAGACGGGTCGTGCCGGCTGGTTTGGGAATGCCGTGGGGTGGCGGCGCAAGGCGCTGGGCCTCACTGCCGCCGAACTGTCTCGCAAGACCGCCGAGTTGGGTTTTCCTGTTACGCGAGGGACGATCGCGAAGATCGAGTCGAACTTGCGGTCGGGCAAGATCGACGTAGCGGAGGTGTTGGTCCTCGCTGCCGCCCTCGACGTTCCGCCTGTCTTGCTGTTGTTTCCGCAAGTGGCGTCTGACGGTGGGAGCAGCGTGCTTCCAAACGTCTTCACGACGGACGCTGAGTCGGTTCGCTGGGTGTCCGGCGAGACGTCTACTCCGCGTGTCTACGACATGGCTGCTGGGCGGCTAGACGGCGAGCCCTCGCCGCCGAACGACGGTGTGGAGCTGATCGCCAGCATCGCATTCCTTCACCAGGCGCTGGATACCCGCAGTTCCCTTGTGCATCATCTGCGGACCGTTGAGCATGATCCGGCCGAATTGCATACCGCTCAACAGATGTTGGACCGCAATGCCGATCAGATCGCAGCTATCCGCAACCGCATCCGCACTGCTCAAGAGTCGCTGTGGGGAATGAGCCGAACTGGGATCATGTCCGAGGAGGACAACGATGAATAGGCAGCAGCTTCCCCCGCAGATTAAGAAGATCACGGTAAAGGACCGGGTAACCGGCAAAGCCGTTGTGCGGTACCAAGTTACGGTTGACACCGGCATCAATTCGAAGACAGGGCGTAGGCAGCAGGCTCGCAGGCGGTACGCGACCGAGCGTGCTGCACGTACCGCTCTTGCCGAGATTTCCAGCGCCGCTGCCAAGGGTGAATTTGTTGCCCGCTCGTCAATGACGATCGGCGAGCTTTGTGAGGACTACATCGCGAGCCGTCACAACCTTCGGGAATCGTCGAAAGCCAAGCTGGCTTATGATCTTTCGCCCCTCCGCGAGCGTTATGGACTGGTCCCTGTGCAGCGCCTGGCCAAAGCCCACGTCGACAGTCTGGTCGCGGACCTCATCGCTGGTGGCACAACCACAGTGAACGGACGGACGCGGCGGCCGTGGTCACCTGACTCCGTTAATAAGGTGATCGCGACAATCGGGCAGGTGCTCGCGGACGCCAAGGCTCAAGGCATCGTTTCGCGAAACGTCGCGGAGGTGGTGAATCGTGTATCGGTTCCCCATAAGGATGTTGATACCTATACGGAAGCTGAGGTGAGCGACCTTCTCGGTGCTATCGACGGTCACCGTCTTGCTCATGCTTGGGAGCTGGCGCTTTCCGGCTTGCGCCGTGGAGAAGTGGCTGGCCTGCGCTGGTCAGATATCGACTTCGATGCCAAAACCCTTGCGATTGCGAACAATCGGGTGTCTGCGGGTGGGCGCACCGTTGAGAACGATCCGAAGTCGGCCGCGTCGCGTCGGCGGCTACCGCTCCCGGAGCGGCTCATCAACGTGCTGCGGTCGGCGAAGGCTCAGCAGGCAGCCGAACGTCTGGCGCTGGGCGCGAACATTGGCGAATGGACGTATGTCGTGAGCAACGAGGTCGGGGAGCCGTATGCGCCTGGCGTCCTGTCGCGGTACTGGCGCGACACGGTGAAAGCCGCAGGTATCCGCCATATCAAGTTGCACGCGGCGCGGCACACCTGTGCGACGTTGATGCATCTGCAAGGGGTCCCAGCAGCGGTGATTGCGGCGTGGATCGGGCACAAGGATGCGACGCTCACCATGAAGCTGTACGCGCACTCTCAGGACGATGCGTTGAAGGCAGCGGGAGCGACCTTGAACCGGGTTGTGACAACTCGTGACACTGACGTGGTGTAGTCGAACAGTTCGAATAGCGTTTCCGCAGTTCAACGTGGAGCCGATGACGGGAATCGAACCCGCGTATTCAGCTTGGGAAGCTGATGTTCTGCCATTGAACTACATCGGCATTCCGGACTAGCCGGTTAGACCACGAAGGCTAACATTCGAGCGGCTACGCTCGCCTCGTGCTTCTCTCCGATCGCGACATCAGGGCCGAAATCGCCGCAGGACGACTGGGCATCGACCCTTTCGAGGAAAGCCTTGTCCAGCCCTCGAGCGTCGACGTTCGGTTGGACAACTTGTTTCGGGTATTCAACAACACCCGGTACACCCACATCGATCCCTCCACTCGCCAAGACGACCTCACGTCTCTGGTCGAACCCAAGGAGGGGGAGCCGTTCGTGCTTCACCCGGGCGAGTTCGTGCTCGGGTCGACGCTTGAACGCTGCAGCCTGCCCGTGGATCTGGCGGGGCGACTCGAGGGCAAGTCGTCGCTCGGCCGGCTCGGCCTGCTGACCCACTCCACGGCGGGCTTCATCGACCCCGGCTTCTCCGGCCACATCACCCTCGAACTGTCCAATGTCGCCAATTTGCCGATCACGCTGTGGCCGGGCATGAAAATCGGCCAGCTGTGCCTGCTGCGGCTGACCAGCCCCGCCGAACACCCCTACGGCAGCGCCAAGGCTGGCTCGAAGTACCAGGGCCAGCGCGGGCCGACCCCGTCGCGGTCGTATCAGAACTTCATCAAGTCCACCTGACGGTCCGCCGCGGGTGCAGGATCCGTGAGGTTTCGGTAACTCCGGCGAAACACGAAACATATGCTCTTCTCCGATCTGGAGGGAGCCCGAATTGGACGCGATCGATCCTGCCGCCACCGCATGGCTGCTCGCGAGCACCGCGCTCGTCCTGCTGATGACCCCAGGCCTCGCCATCTTCTACGGCGGCATGGTCCGCACCACCGGCGTGCTCAACATGATCATGATGAGCTTCATCTCGATCCCGCTGGTGACCGTCGCCTGGCTGCTCGTCGGCTACACCCTCGCGTTCTCCGACGACACCGCGGGTGGCGTGGTCGGCAGCCTCAAACACATCGGCATGCTCGGCATCAATCCGGACACCGCCCGCGGCCCCGTGCCCGAATTGTTGTTCGCCACATTCCAATTGGGCTTCGCGATCGTCACCGCCGCGTTGGTCAGCGGTGCGATCGCCGACCGCGCCAAGTTCGCCGCGTGGATGGTGTTCGTCCCGCTGTGGACCATCGCGGTATATGCGGTCGTCGCGCACTGGGTCTGGGCTCCCGGCGGCTGGCTGCTGCGCCTCGGCGCGCTGGACTACGCGGGCGGAATGGTCGTCGAGATCGTCTCCGGCATGTCAGCCCTCGCGCTGGCTCTGGTGCTGGGCCCGCGCATCGGCTTCAAGAAGGAGGCCATGCGTCCGCACAACCTGCCCTTCGTGCTTCTTGGCTGCGGCCTGCTGTGGTTCGGCTGGTTCGGGTTCAACGCCGGGTCGGCGCTGGCGGCCAACGGAATGGCTTCAGCGGTCTTCCTCAACACCTTGGTGGCCGGATGCCTGGGCATGCTGGGCTGGATCACCGTCGAACAGATCCGCGACGGCAAGCCGACGACGTTCGGCGCCGCCTCCGGTGTGATCGCCGGCCTGGTCGCGATCACACCGTCCTGTGGAACCGTGAACACCTTGGGCGCGACGGTGGTCGGGCTGGCGGCGGGCGTCGTCTGCTCGTTCGCCGTCGGCGCGAAGTTCCGCTTCGGCTACGACGACTCGCTCGACGTCGTCGGCGTGCACTTCGTCGGCGGGGTCGTCGGAGTGCTGCTGATCGGATTCCTGGCCACCGCGGTGATGACCGGCGGCGCGCAAGGCCTCTTCTATGGCGGCGGCGTTATTCAGCTCGGCAAGCAGGCGCTGGGCGCGGTGGTCGTCGGCACGTATGCGTTCGTCGTGTCCTATGTGCTCGGCAAGATCATCGACCGCGTCATGGGCTTCCGCATCAGTCCGGAGGACGAGACCACCGGCGTCGACTTCACCCAGCACGCCGAGACCGCCTACGCGGAGGCGGTGCACGGGCATCAGCCGTCGCGGCGTCCGACGGTGTTCGGCGACCTGAACCTACCGGCGCCACGCCCGGAGACCGCCGAAGAAGGCTGATTCCCTTAACGGCGGTAAGGGAATTTGAACCGTCAGGGGCGGGTTGTCGTTGAGCCGAGTAGGGTTTTGATACCGGCGCCGGCGACCGCTTTCAGCTAACGCCGCCGAATGTAACGGCCAGGCTGCTCGCGACGATGAAACATCGGGTCGTCGACTCGTGTGAGGCACGACCTTACTGGAAATCTTGATAGCGCAGCAAACACTTTGGAGGGTCAGTGGACATCGTGTTAGGTGTGTCGATGACACCTACGACGGTCCGCATGGTGCTGGTCGAAGGCGATAAGGCCGACGGGCCGATCGTCGATCACGATGCCTTCGACGTCACCGCCGCCGATGGCTCAGCAACGTCTTCGAGCGCGGCAGAACAGGTCGTCGACGCAATCCTCGGCACCAAGGAAAGCGCCGATGCGGGCGGACATCACCTCAAGTCGATCGGCGTCACGTGGAGCGACCACGCCGAGGCCTCCACGTTGCGAGACATGCTGGCCGCGCGCGGCATCAACGACGTGATGCTGGTCTCCGACGGTCACGCCGCAGGCGCCCTCGCGCAGGCCGCCGGCCGGGTGATCGGATATGCGACCACCGCCCTGCTGTTCATCGACCGCGACAGCGCCACCTTGTCGGTGGTGCAGACCGACGACGGCTCTGTCGTGAAGGTGTTGAGCCGCTCGCTGCACAGCGGTGACGCGATGGCCGTCCTCGCTGACATGGCCGCGGCCGTAGCCGCGCAGGACTCGCCACCGCAGGGCATGTTCGTCGTCGGCTCCGGCGTCGACGTCAGCGCGGTCAAGGCGCACCTCGAGACTCTCGTCAGCATGCCGGTCAGCGCGCCCGACGAGCCCGAGCTGGCGCTGGCCCGCGGCGCGGCGCTGGCTTCTGCGAACGCACCGGCTTTCGAGGCAACCACCGTCGGCCTGGCCTATTCGCAGGACCCCGACGGCACCACAGCCGGCAACGCCTACGTGGGCCTGGCCGCGGCCGAAACACAGCTGGCTCCGGTGGGCGTCGGGCTGGTCGACGAGTACTCGGCGCAGACCGATATGGAGCCGATCCCGACCGACGAGGGCCGCAAGCCGTTCCTGCTCGTCGGCAGCGCGCTGACTTCGATTTTCGTGGTTGGCGTTGTGGCACTGGTCATTTCGCTGGCGGTGAGCATCCGCCCGACGGTCGACCAGCGACCCAACCCCGGCCCGAACGCGATAGTGCCGAGCACGGTGGCGCCCGCGCCGGCTCCCGTGCAGGAGGCGCAGCAGCCCGTCGCGCCACTACCCCCGCCGCCGGCCGAGACCATCAAGCCGCCGGTGCCCGTCGCCGTGCAGGAGGCTCCCGCGCCGAAGCAGGCGCCGCGTCAGGTGTTCGTCGAGCAGGCGCCAGCCCCGCAGGCACCTCCCCCGGCAGCGGCACCGCCGCCTGCACCCGAGGCGCCCCCGGCCCCGCCGCCGGTCGCGCCTGCACCCATTCCGTACATCCCGGCTCCGGTGTACAACCCGCCGGTCTACAACCCGTACCTGCCGCCTCCGGGTTACTACCCGCGGCCCAGGCCATGGACGCCGCCGTGGCAGCACCCGCAGGAGCCGCCGCAGCAGGATCCGCCGGACTACCCGCAGTCGCCCGGCTCCGGTGGTGGTTACCCGGGCTCCGGTGGCTCCGGGGACTACCCGGGTTCGGGTTCCGGAGGGGGCGGCTATCCGGGCTCCGGCGGCTCGGGCGGCTCAGGGGACTACCCGGGCTCGGGCGGACATGGCGGACGCGGGGGCACCAGCTGCTTCCTGATCTTCTGCTCCGAGCGCGGCTAGCCGTAACCTTCTGTTGGCTTGGCGCTTGGTGTCCCTTAGCAATTAGCTCATAGCGGCTGCCTATAGAGGCAGTATGAGATGCACCGTCTTCGGTACGGGCTATCTCGGCGCGACACATGCCGCCGGAATGGCCGAGCTCGGACACGACGTCATCGGCGTCGACATCGATGAGGGTAAGGTAGCCAAACTCGCATCCGGCGACATTCCGTTCTACGAACCCGGCCTGCGAAAGGTGTTGAGCGACAACATCGCCGCGGGCCGGCTGCGGTTCACCACCGACTACGACGAAGCGGCCGATTTCGCCGATGTGCATTTCCTCGGCGTCGGGACCCCGCAGAAGAAGGGCGAATACGGCGCCGATCTACGCCATGTGCACGCGGTGATCGACTCGTTGGTGCCGCGGTTGCGTAGGCACGCCGTGATCGTCGGCAAGTCGACGGTCCCCGTCGGTACGGCCGCTGAACTCTCCGACCGTGCGCGCGGGATCGCGCCCGAGGGTATCGACGTCGAGATCGCGTGGAATCCGGAGTTCCTGCGAGAGGGCTTCGCAGTTCACGACACCTTGCATCCCGATCGCATTGTGCTTGGGGTGCAACGGGATTCGACGCGAGCAGAGGCAGCGATCCGCGAACTCTACGCCCCTTTGCTGGACGAGGCCGTGCCGTTCCTGGTCACCGACCTGCAGACCGCCGAACTGGTCAAGGTGTCGGCCAACGCCTTTCTGGCCACCAAGATCTCGTTCATCAACGCCATCTCCGAGGTGTGTGAGGCCGCCGACGCCGACGTCACGCTGCTGGCCGACGCACTCGGGTACGACCCGCGGATCGGACGCCGATTCCTCAACGCGGGCCTCGGATTCGGCGGTGGTTGCCTGCCAAAGGACATCCGCGCGTTCATGGCTCGCGCCGGCGAACTGGGGGCCAATCAGGCGCTGACGTTCCTACGGGAAGTGGACAGCATCAACATGCGCCGTCGTACCCACATGGTGGAAGTGGCCACAAAGGCCTGCGGCGGTTCACTGTTGGGTGCGAACATCGCTGTGCTGGGCGCCGCGTTCAAGCCGGAGTCCGACGATGTCCGCGACTCGCCAGCGCTCAACGTCGCAGGCATGCTGCAACTCAACGGCGCCACCGTCAACGTCTATGACCCGAAGGCGATGGAGAATTCACAGCGACTGTTCCCGACATTGAACTATTCGACCTCGGTGATCGAGGCCTGTGAGCGCGCCGACGCCGTGCTGGTGCTCACCGAATGGCGTGAGTTCGTCGAGCTGGATCCCGACGATCTGGCCGGCACAGTGCGCGCGAAAGTCGTTGTCGACGGCCGTAATTGCCTCGACGCCGACCGGTGGACCGACGCAGGCTGGCGGATGTACTGCTTGGGCCGGAGTGCGGCGCGGGTCAACCAGCAGACGCCTGCTTGAGCATTCCACCGAAGCCGTCCCACAACAGCATGAAGACGAGTTCGACGACGCGCTCGCGCGGCACATCGCGGTTCTCGTACCACCAAGTGGCGACGCCGCTGCACGCCGACTGCGTGGCGCGGGCGAGGATCCATGCCGCATCGTCGACGGTGATGCCCTTGACCGACTGGGTATCGGCCGCCCCGAACCGGATGAGATCGGCGATGGCAGCGGTGCCACGATCGGCGATTTCCTGACAGACCGCGGCGATCTCCGGATCGGCGGGCGGATCGCGGTGCAGGAATCGCCAGATGAACGGATCCTCCTCGACGAGTTCGAAATAGCTTTCAATGCTGGCGCGAACCAACTCCTCGGCCGACGCGCCCTCGACGCGACGCAGTGAGCGATTCCTGATCTGCTCGGCATGCAACTCCAACAGGGCGATGTGAAGTTCGCGCTTGGAGCCGAAATGGTCGTAGAGCACCGACGGTACGACACCGGCGCGCGCCGCGATGTCCTGCATTTTCGCCTCGTAGCCGGATTCGGCGAACGTCTCGACTGCCGCGTCGAGGATGCGGGTCCGTCGTTCTGCTGCCGGAATCCGCGTCCTTGCCATACCGAATTGTAATTCGGTAAACTCCGGCCAGGTAACCGAACGCAGATTCGGTTGGACGGAGCGTCTGATGACCGCGAAGCAACGCATTCGATGGCTGGCAATGCATGGCACCGCCCGCGGAGTTTCACGCCTACTCGCCCGTCGGGGCGACCCGCAGGGCCGGCTCATCACCGACCCGCAGGTGCGGAGCAACCCGGTTGAGTTCATCGAAGAACTGCGCGCGATGGGCCCGATCGTCAAATGCCGGCTCATGCACATCACCGTCGACCATAAGATCGCCAACGACTTGCTGCGGTCGGACGATTTCCACGTCTTCGGCTTCGGCTCCGGGCTGCCGAAGCCCCTGCAATGGGTCGTCCGACGGACCGACCCGGGCCTGCTGCATCCGGTCGAGCCGCCGTCGATGCTTTCGGTCGAGCCGCCTGACCACACCCGCTACCGCAAGCTGGTCTCGTCGGTGTTCACCACCAGAGCCGTTGCGGCGCTTCGTGATCGCGTGCAACAGACTGCCGACCGGCTGCTCGACGAGCTGGAGGGGGCTGGAACCGTTGATATCGTGGAGCGCTATTGCTCGCAGCTTCCGGTCACTGTGATCGGCGACATCCTCGGTGTGCCCGACGAAGCGCGGCCCCGCATCCTGGAATTCGGCGAGTTGGGAGCGCCCAGCCTCGACATGGGGCTGACCTGGAAGCAGTACCAGCAGGTCTACCGCGGCATCGAAGGCTTCAACAATTGGCTGGCCGACCACCTGGAGCAGTTGCGGCGCAACCCTGGCGACGACCTGATGAGCCAACTGATCCAGGCTTCCAACAACAGTGCAGAAGATGCTCGACTGAGTAATGAGGAACTGCTGGCCACTGCGGGTCTGGTACTGGCCGCCGGTTTCGAGACGACAGTCAACCTGCTGGGCAACGGAATTCGCATGTTGCTGGATGCGCCCGACGATCTCGAAGCGCTCAAGGCGCGACCGGAGTTGTGGCCGACCGCGGTCGAGGAGGTCTTGCGGCTGGAATCGCCGGTCCAGATGACCGCCAGGGTGGCCGCCGCTGACACCGAGATCGCCGGGACGCTGGTGCGTACGGGCGAGGGCGTGTTGATCTACGTGGCAGGCGCCAACCGCGATCCGAAGGTCTTCACCGATCCGCACCGCTTCGACATCGAGCGTGCGAATGCGGGCAAGCACCTGTCGTTTTCGGGTGGCAGGCACTTCTGTCTCGGTGCGGCGCTTGCCCGTCAGGAGGGCGAGGTCGGCCTGCGCACGTTCTTCGAGCGCTTCCCGGACGCTCGGCTTGCCGGTGACGGCAGTCGCCGCGACACCCGGGTGCTGCGCGGATGGTCGTCACTCCCGATCAGGCTTGGAAGGGCGCGCGCGGCGGTAGGTTCGTAGGCGTGGATTTCCGAGCGGCACTGCTCGACCAGACCCGGGGCTTCGGGGAACTGATCCGCAGTGCAGACCCGTCGACGCCAGTACCGACGTGTCCTGAGTGGACGCTGAAGCAGCTTTTCCGCCACGTCGGTCGCGGAAACCGTTGGGCTGCACAGATCATCGCCGACCGCAGGACCGACGAGCTGGACCCGCGTGATGTCCGCGACGGCAGACCGCCTGATGAGCCCGACGCCGCGATCGACTGGTTGAACAACGGCGCCCGGCTCATCGTCGACGCTGTCGACCGAGTGGGCCCCGAGACGCGGGTCTGGACGTTCATCGGTGCGCGCCCGTGTGGCTGGTGGATCCGCCGCAGGCTGCACGAGGCCACGGTGCACCGCGCCGACGCGGCGTTCGCGCTGGGCCGGGAGTTCGAGCTGTCGCCGGAGCTGGCCGCCGATGGGATCAGCGAGTGGATCGAGCGCGTCAGCGTGCAGTCCCGCTCGTATCCGCTGCCGTTGGAGGAGGGCCGCACGTTGCACCTGCACGCCACCGACGACGACCTCGGGCCCTCCGGTGAATGGACGATCACCAGTGACAAGGTGGACGGCGTGGCATGGTCCCACGACCACGGCAAGGGCGACGTCGCGTTGCGCGGCCCGGCGAAGGATCTGCTGCTGGCCATCGTGCGTCGGCGCACCGCGGCCGAACTCGGGGTCGAGGTATTCGGCGACATTGCGGTCTGGAACAGCTGGCTGGACCACACACCGTTCTGAGAGGCGTAACTTCTCGACCATGACGACTTCGGAGATCGCAACCGTCCTCGCCTGGCATGACGCGCTCAACGAGCAGGACTTCGAGACCCTGACGCAGGTGTCCAGCGACGACATCGAATTCGGCGACGCGAACGGCGCAGGCCAGGGCCAGGACGCCTTACTGGAGTGGGCGAATTCGCTGACGGTCACAGCCGCCGACCCGGGCCGGTTGTATGTCCGCGACGGGGTGGTGGTCGCCGAGGAGCAGGACGGCGCTGGCGTGGCCTTCCGCGTGGTGCACGACCACGTCACGTCGGTGTTCCGGCATCCAGACCTTGCCGCCGCGCTGGCCGCGACCGAGCTCACGGAGAAGGACCTCGCAGGCTGATGCGCGGCATCATCCTTGCCGGCGGTTCGGGTACGCGGCTGTATCCGATCACCAGGGGCGCGTCCAAACAACTGATGCCGGTGTTCGACAAGCCGATGATCTACTACCCGCTGTCGACGTTGATGATGGCGCGCATCCGCGACATCCTGATCATCACCACTCCCGAAGATGCTGCGGCGTTTCACCGATTGTTAGGCGACGGTTCGGATTTCGGCGTCAACATCACCTACGCCGAGCAGCCGCAACCCAACGGCCTTGCCCAGGCGTTCGTGATCGGGGCCGAGCACATCGGCGGTGATTCGGTGGCCTTGGTGTTGGGCGACAACATCTTCTACGGGCCCGGATTGGGAACCAGCCTGAGCCGGTTCCAAAAGGTCAGCGGCGGAGCCATTTTCGCGTATTGGGTGGCCAACCCGTCGGCGTACGGCGTCGTCGAGTTCGCCGCCGACGGCACCGCGCTGTCCATCGAGGAAAAACCCGCCACCCCGAAGTCGAATTACGCGGTGCCCGGGCTGTACTTCTACGACAACGACGTCGTCGAGATCGCGCGGTCGCTGAAGCCCTCGGAGAGAGGCGAATACGAGATCACCGAGGTCAACCAGATCTACCTCAACCAGGGTCGGCTGTCGGTCGAGGTGCTGGCTCGCGGCACCGCGTGGTTGGACACCGGAACATTCGATTCGCTACTCGACGCCGGTGACTACGTCCGCACCATCGAACGCAGACAGGGCCTGAAGATCAGCGTGCCCGAGGAGGTGGCGTGGCGCGTCGGATTCATCGACGACGAGCAGCTGGCCGCCAGGGCGCGCACCCTGCTCAAATCAGGTTACGGCGCTTACCTTTTGGAGCTTCTGGAACGCTAGGTCACCGAGATGACGCGGACCGCTTTGTCATAGTAGTCCGTCACGTAGATCGTGCCGTCCGGCGCTACCGCGATGTGATGGACGTTGGTTTCCGGCTTCGGATCTATCGAGAATGACGTGACTTTGGTGTTCGTGGCGGTGTCGATCACCGTGACGGTGTCGTTGCTGTTGGCCGTGTAGAAGTAGGCCCCGTCCGGGCTCAGAGCCCCGCCGATGGGGTCCTTGCCCACTGCGACCGTCTTGACGACGGTGTTGGTGCTGGTGTCGATCACCGACACGGTGTCAGGACCGTAGTTGGTCACATAGATATGTGCCCCGTCCGGTGTGATCGCGAGCGCGCGCGGCGAACTGCCGACCTTTACCGTTTTGACGACGGTGTTGGTGGCGGTGTCGATCACCGAAACCGTGCCGGAAGATCGGTTGGCGACATAGATCTTGCTTCCGTCAGGGCTCGCGGCTATTCCGAACGGCGCACTACCGACCTTGACGCGGGTGATCTCGGTGTTGGTCGCGGTGTCGATCACCGAAACGGTGCTCCCGCTGGAGTTGCTGGCGTAGACGCGCGATCCATCGGGGGTCACGGCGACTTCCGTCACGCCCGGCCCCACCTTGACGGTTTTGATCACCTGATTGGTGGCGGTGTCGATGGTCGCAACTTGATTGGTCCCGTGCAGGCCGACGTAGGCGCGCGTGCCGTCGGGGCTGACAGTGACGGCATTGGGCCCGGCCCCCATCGGGATTGTCGCGACGACGTCGTTGGTGCTGGTGTCGATCACGTACACCGACTCCGTGAACCGGTCGGCGACATAGACCTTGGTGCCGTCGGGGCTCGTTCCCAGCCCGGTGGGACCCTTACCTATCGGGATGGTCGCCTCTGGCGTGTACGTCGGCGTCGCGGTGAGCGCGGCAATCATCATGCTGGTCTCGACCGGCGCCATCACACGGGCCGCGCCCTCGGACATCGCCTGTCCGAACTGGCGGCGCGCCCACGCGAAGACCGCCAAGAATCCCGGCGAGTCCATCGGCGACGTCGGTGTCTTGTTCGCGTCGGGACTCAGGCCGGCCCAGGAGAGCACGCTCGAGACAATCCCGGTGACCGCCGTCGTCGGCTTCGGCGGCTCGGGTGTCTTGGCGATCAGCGGCGAGGCGAGCGCGGTCGGCGTGATGGACGGAGGCGCAGCATCGGCCTGCGGTTCGGTGGCCGGACCGCCACGCACCACGTCCGAACTGCTCACCGACGACTCGGGCGCATCGAGCGCGGCCTTCAGAGAGGGATGCGAATCGGACTTCGGTGGATCGTCGGCGCCGGCGTTACCGAAGGAGGTGAGTGCTCCGCCGGAACTCTGCACGATTCCGGTGCGCGGATCATCCTTCGACGTCGAATTCGAGGATTTCACACCACTTTTCGCGAAGTCCGTGGCGTGCTCGATGCCTGACAGCACATTGTGCACGATGGCCGACACGGCGTCCGACAACGGATTGGACGGCGTCTTTGCTGTTGTCGAATCGGACGTCGACGATGTCGACGATGTCGTCTCCGAACCGGTGTCGGCGAAGGCCACGCCCGGCGGACCTGCGATACCGAATCCGACCCCCAGTGCCACGGCAAGTGCCCCGACCCGACCGATGTTTCGCGCGTACCCCATCGTGATCACCTCTCCCCAGGTGTGACGCAACCAGCGTCGCACGACTCGGCCGTGGCGGTGTTCGATTCCGCAAACAAAGGTGGGGTTGCTGGTGAAGCTGCGGATTCTCGGATTAGGGTGACGCTACTGTCGATTCGGCGAACGCGAGCTGAGCAGCGGCGTTGCTAGCACCGCCGCGATCGCCGTAGTCAACGGCACCGACAGCGCGAGCGCGATACCGCCGACCGCCGACCGCGCGATCTCGATGGCCACGCTCTCACTGGTCAGTACGTCTCCTAGCGAACGGTTCGCCACGCTGAACAACAGCAGCAGCGGTAGGGCGCTACCGGCATATGCCAACACCAACGTGTACACGGTGCTTGCGATGTGGTCGCGGCCCACCCGCATGGCGCCGACGAAAATCGCCTTACGGCTCGCGCCGGTCTCGGCCAACTCGAATACCGTCGAGGCCTGCGTGACAGTGACGTCGTTGAGGACGCCGAGGGAGCCGATGATGAACCCGGCGAGCAGCAGTCCGGTGATCGAAACGTTGCCGAGATATGCGGCGACTTCGTTGTTCTGATCCTCCGAAAGGCCGGTCAGATGGGCCAATTCGATTGCGCCCCAAGATAACAGTGCGGCGAGCAGCAGCGCTGCCAAGGTGCCCAGCAGTGCGGCGCTGGTGCGCAGGCTCACCCCATGCGCCAAGTAGATCACCGCGTACAGGATCGCCGCCGATGCGACCAGCGCGACCGGGATTGCCGAGGCGCCGTCACGCAATGCGGGCAGCAGGAACACGACCAGCACGACGAAAGCCACCACGATGCCGATCAGCGCCCGCAACCCGCGCCAGCGGGCCACCGCGACGACCACAACGGCGAACACGGCCGCGAACGCGATCAGCGGCCAGGTCCGCTCGAAGTCGTAGAACGCGTAACTCGTCGTGCCGGCCGCGTCGACCTGACGGCTGATCCGGATGTGGTCGCCGACGGCGAGATGGGGCTGGCCCGGTCCGCCGCTGAATTCGAGCATCGTGTTGGCGTCCTTGTTGGGGCCTGAGTCGATGCTGATCAGCGTCTGTACACACTGGCCACCGCCCGGCGGGGCCTGCTCCGGTTCGGCTGTCAGCACGGCACCGTTCGAAGGGCTGCCGCACGGTGCGGTCTTGCTCGACAGCACGTGCCCAGCCTCGGTGGTGACCGCTCCGCCCGCGGCATTCTGGAACGGCAGTGGGATGTCGACCTTCTGGTGGCTGGGCCACAGCCACACCGCGCCTGCCAGCACCGCGACGCCGATGGCGATCAGGGCGCCGACGACGACCTTGGCTGCCATCGGGCCCAACGGTGCTGGGCCGCTCAGTGAGTGCGAATGCGAATGCGCCACCCGGACAGGGTAGATGTGAAGGTTGTGTAGGGACCGTGGAGAGATCCCGTGACCGTCGGCCCATGATGCCGCGGATGAGGCCTTCGCCGTCGAGCACGACAAGGTGTTCGACGAGGTCTTGATCGGCCCGGCGGGGTAAGTGCGCGCGAGACCGCAGTTATTGCGACGAAGTTCGAGTGAGCCGCGCAATAAGTGCAATGTCGCGGAAAGCGCAAGCGGTCACTGACGATAAGAGGACAGGAAGTTGCCGAGCCGCTCGATTGCGTTGGCGAGGTCGCGAGACCACGGCAGCGTCACGATGCGCAGGTGATCCGGTGTCGGCCAGTTGAAGCCGGTGCCCTGGGTGACCAGGATCTTCTCCTGCAGCAGCAGGTCGAGGACCAGTTGCTCGTCGTCGGCAATGTCGTACACCTCGGGATCGAGCCGCGGGAACGTGTAGAGCGCGCCCTCGGGCTTCACACATGAGACGCCGGGAATCTCGTTGAGCTTGGTCCACGCCACGTCGCGCTGCTCACGCAGTCGCCCGCCGGGCAGCACCAGGTCCTCGATGCTTTGATGGCCGCCCAGCGCGACCTGAATCGCATGCTGCGCAGGCACATTCGGACACAGCCGCATGTTGGCCAGCAGGCTGATGCCCTCGATGAAACTGCTCGCGTGTTCCTTGGGTCCGGTGATGACCAACCAGCCGGAACGGTAGCCCGCCACCCGGTAGGCCTTCGACAACCCGTTGAAGGTCAGCGTCAGCACATCTGGCGCGACCGACGCCGTCGCGATGTGCTTGGCGTCGTCGTAGAGGATTTTGTCGTAGATCTCGTCGGACAGCAGCAGCAGCTGATGCTTGCGCGCCAGATCGGCTATCTGCGTGAGGGTTTCGCGGGTGTACACGGCGCCGGTCGGGTTGTTCGGGTTGATCACGACGATCGCCTTGGTGCGGTCGGTGATCTTCGACTCCAGGTCGGCGACGTCAGGCATCCAGCCCTGTGTCTCGTCGCACATGTAGTGCACCGGGGTGCCGCCGGCCAGCGACGTGCAGGCCGTCCACAGCGGATAGTCCGGCGCGGGGATCAACACCTGGTCGCCATTGTCCAGCAGCGCCTGCAGCGTCATCTGGATGAGCTCGGAGGCGCCGTTGCCGAGATAGACATCGTCGACGTCGAACTTCGGGAAGCCCTCCACGAGTTCGTAGCGGGTGAACACCGCGCGACGGGCGGGCATGATGCCCTTGGAATCCGAGTAGCCCTGCGCGTAGGGCAGCGCCTGGATGATGTCGCGCATGATCACGTCGGGCGCCTCGAAGCCGAACGGCGCCGGGTTGCCGATGTTCAGCTTCAGGATGCGGTGACCCTCGGCCTCCAGTCGAGCCGCGTGGTCATGCACCGGACCGCGGATCTCATACAGGACGTCCTGCAGCTTTGACGACTGCGTGAACGTGCGTTGCCGCGGGTGATGCCCGGTCGCCTGCCACGGCACGTGGTGGGTAGTCACGTCTCCCATGATCGCACCGCAGTCCAATTAATTTGTAAAAGCGCTGGTTATCGCTTGCCGGGCGGACGGGCGCCCTTGGCGATGCCAAGTCCCTTCACCGGCGGCTGTGGCTTCTCGCCGTTGTCCTCTGCGGAAGGCTCAGGCGCAGCGGGGGATTCGCCGTCGGTGGCCGGTTCTGGTTGCGGCGCAGCGGGTTTCGGTGCCGCCGCGGTCTTCTTGGCGCCAGGTCGACGCGCGCCCGGTGCGATGCCGAGCCCCTTGACCTCCGGTTCGGCGGCGGTCGACGCGGGCTCGGTTGCCGTGGACGCGGGTTCTGCCGCGGTCGATGCGGGTTCAGCCGCGGCAGGCGCGGCCTTCTTGGCGCCCGGACGCTTGGCTCCTGCGGCGATGCCGAGGCCCTTGACCTCTGGTTCGGGCTTGGCGGGCGCCTCTGCAGCAGGTGCCTCCGCCGCAGCCGGAGCGGCTTTCTTCGCACCGGGACGCTTGGCTCCTGCGGCGATGCCGAGGCCCTTGGCAGGTGCTGCGGGAGCCTCGGTCGGGGCTGCTTCGGCGGCGGGCGCTGCGGCCTTCTTGGCGCCCGGTCGCTTGGCACCGCCGGCAATGCCGAGGCCGGTGACCGGCTTGGTCTCGGTTTCGGTTGCGGTCTGCGCCGCAGGCTCCGGCTTGGCTTCCGGTTCTGCCGCCGTGGTCGAGGCTTCCACCTTCGGTGCTTCAGGCTCGCGGGCCGCCCGCTCCTCGGCTTCCTTTGCGGCCGTGCCCTTTTCGGGTAGCTTGACGCTGCTCGTGTCCAGCGAGCCCAACAGCAGCTGAGCCACGTCGAGCACCTCGGCCTTCGGCACGTCGTTGGCTGCTGCGACGTCGTCGACACCGTCGGTGATCATCACCCGGCAGAACGGGCAGCCGGTCGCGATCGCCGAAGCGCCCGTGTCGAGCGCCTCTTCGACGCGCTCGTGGTTGACGCGCTTGCCGATGTGCTCTTCCATCCACATCCGCGCGCCGCCGGCGCCGCAGCACAGGCCGCGGTCGGCATGCCGGGGCATCTCGGTGAGCTTGGCGCCCGAGGCCCCGATCAGCTCACGCGGCGCCTCGTAGACCTTGTTGTGCCGGCCCAAGTAGCACGGGTCGTGGTAGGTGATGTCCTTCCCACCGTCGGGGCTGCTGACGGGCACCAACTTCTTGTCCCGGATCAGCCGGTTCAGCAGCTGGGTGTGGTGCAGGACGGTGTAGTTGCCGCCGACCTGCGGGTACTCGCGGCCCAGTGTGTTGAAGCAGTGCGGGCAGGTGACGACGACCTTGCGGTCCACCCGCTCGACGCCTTCGAACATCTCGTTGAGCGTCTCGACGTTCTGCGCTGCCAGCTGCTGGAACAGGAACTCGTTGCCGGAGCGGCGGGCGGAGTCGCCGTTGCAGGTTTCGCCCTCGCCGAGCACCAGGTACTTCACCCCGGCGATCGCGAGCAGTTCGGCGACGGCCTTCGTGGTCTTCTTCGCGCGGTCCTCGTAGGCGCCTGCGCAGCCGACCCAGAACAGGTACTCATAGCCCTCGAAGGATTCGACGTCCTTGCCGTACACCGGCACGTCGAAGTCGACCTCGTCGATCCAGTTGGTGCGATCCTTGGCGTTCTGACCCCACGGATTGCCTTTGGTCTCAAGGTTTTTGAACAGCACACCGAGCTCGGACGGGAACTCCGACTCCATCATCACCTGGTAACGGCGCATGTCGACGATGTGGTCGATGTGCTCGATGTCCACCGGGCACTGCTCCACGCACGCGCCGCACGTCGTGCACGACCACAACACATCGGGGTCGATGACGCCGCCCTGTTCGAGCGTGCCGACCAGGGGACGGGTGGCCTGGTCGGGACCGGAGCCAAGGATGCGCTCGAAGCCCGACTCGGGCACGTGGTGCACCTCGTCGTGCTTTTCGCCGCCGAGTTCCTCGCCGAGTCCGCCTTCGGGCGTGTTCTCCAGCGGCGTCTCCTTGTCGCCGAGGATGTACGGCGCCTTGGCGAACATGTGGTCGCGCAGGTTCATGATCACGAGCTTGGGAGACAGCGGCTTGCCGGTATTCCATGCTGGGCATTGCGACTGGCAGCGGCCGCACTCCGTACAGGTGGTGAAGTCGAGGTAGCCCTTCCAGGTGAAGTCTTCGATCTTGCCGCGGCCCAGCACGGCGTCTTCCGCGGGATCCTCGAAGTCGACCGGCTTGCCCTTGTGCTCGACCGGAAGCAGCGGGCCGAGACCGTTGGGCAGCCGCTTGAACGTGATGTTGATCGGTGCCAGGAAGATGTGCAGGTGCTTGGAGTGCAGCACGATCAGCAGGAAGATCAGCGCAACTGCGATGTGCGCCAGCAACGCGATCGTTTCGATCCACTCGTTGGCCGTGTGCCCCAGAGGCGCGAGCAGCTGCCCCATGCCGTGGCTGAAGAACGCTCCCCAGCCGTAGGGGAAGTTGCCCGTGTTCACCGCGGCACCGCGGAAGAACGCATAGCTGAAGATGACCAGGAAGATCATGAACAGGATGAGCCACGCGCCGCCGGTGTGGGAGCCGTAGAACCTCGACGACCGGCCGTGCTCCTTCGGCTCGGTGCGTAGCCGGATGATCGCGAAGGTGATGATGCCTGCGAGCACAGCCAGCGCGATGAAGTCTTGCAGGAAGCCCAGCACCGCCCAGCGGCCGACCACGGGGATATGGAACTTGGGGTCGAACAACACGCCGTAGGCCTCGATGTACACCGTGATGAGGATGAAGAAGCCCCACATGGTGAAGAAGTGGGCGAGACCGGGGATCGACCACCGCAGCATGCGGGTTTGCGCGAGCACCTCTTTGAGCTGAGTGCCGATACGCTCGCCCATGTGGTCGGTGCGGCTGTTCTGCTCGCCGACCGGTTGGCCCGCACGCACCAGGCTGGCCAGCCAGAGCACGCGCTTGAGGGCGAACGCCGCCACGACAGCCGTCAGCAGTAGCCCGACAATGAGCCTGATCAGCGTCTGCGATTCCACCGCGTGCCTCCCGATTCTAAGTTACCCGTGAGTAACTTATCGCTGGTTACTGGCCAGTAACTTTCGCTAGATGCCTGCTCATAGTTGCATCCGGCGGGGAAACCCCGCTACGAAGGCTGCCCTAACTAGGTCTGCGGGGTCGTCGACGTCCCTCCAGCGCCGGTGCCGGTACTGCCGGTACTGCCGGCGCCCGAGCCCGTTCCGCTTGTGCCGCTGGTGGTTCCGCTGCCTGTCCCGGTTCCGCTTGTGCCGGTCCCGGTTCCAGTTCCGCCGGTTCCCGTTCCGGTGCCAGTGCCGGTTCCACCGGTGCCTGTGCCCGTCCCGGTGCCTCCGGTTCCCGTTCCGGTTCCGGTGCCACCGGTTCCCGTTCCGCCGCCGGGTCCGGGATCGATCGGCGGTGGCTTCGGCGACGATGACGTCGGCGGGGTCGGTGTGGGAGGTGTCGGCGGAGTGGGGTCAGTGGTCGGCGGCGTCTCGGACGTGGTCGTCGGAGGCGTTGCCGGCGGCACGTACGGCTGATGTGTGACGGGTGCCTGCCGCGGTGCCTGATAGCGGGGCGCGGGTTGCTGCACCACGACCGTGGTGATTTGGGGGGCCTGCGGCGCCGGGGTTGCTGGGAGAGTGGCCGGCGCCGCAGGCGTTGGAGAGGTGGTCGACGTCGACGTGGTCGCCGCCTCCACCGGGGTCGTGGTGGTGTCTTGCAGAAGCGTGAAGCCGAACACCGCGGCCGCGATCGTCGCGGCAACCGCCGACAGGCCGAACAGCACCAGGGGGCTGCGCCGCGGCGGTGCGGGATCTTCCTGCCACTGTTGAGGGCGGAAAACCACCTCGGGTCGGGAGTCGGTGACGTCGCTGTAGGGCAGCACGTCCTCGATCTGGTCGTCCTGGGACCAGGCCAGTGCTTGCTCGCTGGCCGCCAGGGCCACGGCCGATGCGGCAGCGGCAGGAGCGGTTGGCGTCATCACCGTGGCGGTGTCGACGACGCGGGCACGTTGTGCGATCAGCGCCGCGCCCTCTGCGGCAGTCAGCTGCGGGTGTGGCGTCGTCACGACGGGCGCGCGCAGGTGCTCGGACAGCCGTTGGGTGACCAACGGGATGCGGGCACCGCCGCCGATGGTGGCGACCGCCGCGACGCTGGCTTTCGGGACGCCGTAGCGTTCGAGTGTTTCATCAAGTGTCGCAAGGAATTCCGACAGCGGGGCCCGCATCAGGTCCTCGAGTTCGGTGCGCGTGACGCGGATGTCGGCTCGATGCCCTGGCAGATCCGCGACGACGGCGGCCGCCGTCTCCGCCGACAGGCGTTCCTTGGCGCGACGGCATTCGTCGCGAAGCCGCACCAGTGAGCCGACCATCGCGGTGCCCGACGGATCGACGTCGGCCAGTCCGGTCACGACGTGGCTCAGCAGCGCCTGATCGATCTGGTCGCCCGAGAAGTCGGCGAAGCGAACCGTCTCACCGAACGTCGAGAAATCCCTCGCGGCGTTGGCGAGGGTGATGCTGGTGCCGCTGCCGCCGAAATCGCACAGCACGATCACGCCGTGTGTGGGCAACCCAGGCTTGGCCCGCAGCGCCGTCAGGGCCGCGGTCGCATCGGAGACCACAGGCAGCTTGCCGCGCAGGTTCCTGCGCAGCGTGTCGACCACCGACGGCCGCCAGTGCGCCGGCACAGTCACGGTTGCGTCCGCCATCGGCATACCGTCGGTGACCGCGTGCGCCATCGCGCCGAGAGCGTCTGCGAGCAGTTCTTCGGACCGATACGTCGCACCATCGGGCGCGATCAGCGGCACCGGATCCCCGACGCGGTCGACGAACCCGGTCAGGCGCTGGCCGCGCAGCACCATCTCGGCGGGACGGATGACTGCCGTCTGCCCGTCGCGGGTGCCGGCGAGGTTCGTCGCACCGACCGACAGGCCGATCGAACGGCCTTGGTTGCCTGGGGAATTGAACATGGGAACGACGGTAGGGTGATCGCTGCCACAGCAAATCCGGTGCCACGCCCGTGCCGAAATGACCCCGATAGGGGATTTCGATTAGGGGAATCGGCGGCGTTGGGGGCTCAGCCCTGAGGGGCCAGCATGGCGCGCAGCATCGACAGCATCTCCGATCGCGAGTCGGCGCCGAGCCTGCGGCGGATCCGCGCGACGTGGTGCTCGACGGTCTTGGCGGAGATGAACAGCTGGCTGCCGATGTCCTTGTACGGCATGCCGAGCAGCAGCAGTTCGGCGACTTCGCGCTCGCGGTCCGACAGTCGCGACGAGGTCGGCCTCGACGGGCCGGAGCGGGCAGCGTCGGCAGTCGCGGTCACCGGCTCGATGCCGGGAGCCTCGTCGACCGCGGCCGTCTGCTTGAGGTCACGGGCCAACTGCAGCATCGCGCCGGAGACGCGGCCGTCGGGCGTCTGCAGGGCGGCCTGACTCGCCAGTCGGGTGGCATCCCAGGTCAGGCCGAACTGAGAAAGGCCACGCGCCGCCACGGTCACCTCGTCGATATCGACGTGATTGGCCAGCACCCGCAGCCACGTCCGGCCCGCGGTCGCCAGCGCCTTGGCCAACGCGCTGTCGGCTGCCGCGGCGGTCAACGCCTGACCGTGCGGCGCCACCGCGGCCGGCGAGTTGGCCAGGATGCCTGCATGCACACCGGCCCAATGCAACGGCACCGACCACAGTGGCGGATCGCCGAGCGACTCGAGCAACGAGAACGCCTCGGTCAGTGTGTGTTGCAAACGGTCGACTTGACGCATCCTGGCCGCGGCCACCCACAGCTCGCCGAGCGGCAAGAGCGAAAAGAGATCGACCGAGTATTCGGCGAGCACTTCCATCGCTGCGTACCAATGTTTTTGGACCGCGCCGCTGTCGCCGCTGCGCCTGGCGATCGCCGTCTGCAGCGCGGCGGCCCACAGCGCGTCGCGGCGGTGCAGGGGGGTCGCGGCCGTCGCGGCGACGTCGGCGGCGGCCGCCGAGAGCTGCCCGTCCTGCATGTGCACCCAGCCGAGTAACAGCCGGTGCCGGTGCGAATTGAAGGATTCATCTGCCGTGTCCAGCTGGCCACCGGATCGCACCGCACGCCCGATCACGCTGCGGGCGCGCACCGGATCACCGCCGTGCAGGGCAGCCAGGGTCACGAGTGCGGCCGGGGTGTCGGGTGCGACGCCAGCGGACTGTTGTTCGGCGATGATCGATTGACCAAGGCGCGCAACGGCAATCGGGAAGGGTTGATCAAGTGACAACAGCAGGCCCTCGGCCAGACTGCGCGCGGCGCGGGCGGTCGACGTCGGGGGTCCGGCGCTCTCGGCGGTCAGGGTCGACCGCGCCGCGTCTGCGTCGCCGGCGCCGACCAACACGATCGCGCCTGCCGCGCTGACGAATGCATCGGGATAGGGCCCCAGCCAACGGAAGAGGTCGGCCGCCTGCGCGGCGCCGCCGTCGTGCACGGCGACGCTGGCGGCGATCCGGACCGCGGCAGCGCGCTCGGCCGCGTCCTCGGAGCCGAGCAGTTCGTCGGCCAACCGGCCCGCGGTGGTGCAGTCACCGGTCAGTGCGAGCGCATCGGCCAGCCGAGTGGACAGCGCGGTTGCGCCCGCTTCGGCGGCCGCCCGGTACAGCCGCGCCGCGCGCGTCGGCTGGCCGTGGGCACGCGAGGCCAGGTCGGCCAGCGCGGTGGCCAGTCGGTCGTCGCGCAGCCCGTGTTCAGCCAGCCGCAGCGCGAGATCCGTTGAGAGCGTGGATGATTCGAGCTGAGAAACAAGTAGGGAGATCTCGGTGTCGTGGTGGCGCGCGGTGCCGATGATGCCCGCGATGCAACGGTGCACCGAGCGCAGGAAGGTGTGGCTGTGAGATGGCTCGATCAAGCCGCTTGCCCGGGCGCGGTCGACGAGGGCCTGCGCACCGTCTGCGCCGACCTTCAACGCCGCCGCGACGTCGTCGGGTCCGAGTTCGGGGCTCAGCGACGACACCAGCAGCGTGTCGAGCACCGGTTCGTCAAGGCGGCGCAACCGCTCGATCAACGCGAACTTGGCTGCCTGCATGATCGCTGTCGCTGGTGTTTCGCCGTCGGGTGAGCCTGCAGCGGCGATTGCGGGCGCGAGCAGAAACGGCAGGCCCGCCGTTGCCACCATCAGTGACCGGATGATCTCGGAAGTCGGTGGGGTGCTTAGTGTTTCGGTGACCAGGCGGTGCACCTCGGCCGGACTGAACGCGCCGAGCGAGACGATCGGGTTCTCGCGCTCGATCGCGGTGGTGAGCGAACGCAGCGCCGGGTGGTGTGCGAGCGGTTCCGCGGCCGCCACGACGATTGTTGCGGGATCGGCGACCAGCTCACCGAGTCGGGCGAGCTCCCCGTCGTCGAGAAGATGCGCATCGTCGATGACGACCGCCGCCGCGTCACCCTTCTTGGGTGGGCGGGTCAGCACCGGCACGTCGGCCGCGCGCAGCGCCGACCGGATCGAGGCGAGAACCGAACTCTTACCGGTGCCGATACCTCCGGAGACCAGGATCTTGACCGGGTCGGCCGGTGCGGCGAGGACCTGGGCCACCGCGTCGCGCGCGGCCGGCGGGATGTCGGACAGCGGATCGGGTGCCGGGGTGGCCATGGGTCACGGTGTAACGGACGTCGCCGGTGACAACGCGGCGGCGGTGGTGGTGGTCACCGGCTGCGTGGTCGTCGGTTGGGTGGTTGTCGGCTTCGTCGTCGTGGTGGTCGGCGGCGTCGTAGTCGTCGTCGTTGTCGTCGTGGTGGTGGTTGTCGTGGTGGTTGTCGTTGTGGTGGTGGACGACGTGGTGGTTTCGCTCGTCGTCGTCGGCGACGGCACCACCGTCGTGCTCGGCTCCCCGTTGGGGCCGGTCACCGTCACCGTCACCGGGGCGCCCTCGGTGGCGGGTCCGGTCGGCGACGGGCCGGTCTCGACATGCGTGGCCGTCTGCGTCACCGGGCCGCTGTTCTCGCTGCTGCTGGTCAGGGTGATCGCGAGCCCGCCAATGGCGAGCAGGACGGCCGCGGCCGCGGCCCCGAACAGAATGGGCGGACGCTTGTACCAGGGCAGCGGGGCCGCCTCCGGCTCGTAACCCTCTTCCTCGTGAGCGAACGCCATCTGCGGGCGCGCTTCGGTGCCGCCCTGATCGAAGGTGTAGTCCTCGCCGGAATACGGCACCGGCTCCCCGCCTGGTGCGTCGTCCTGCGACCACGCCAGCGCCCGGAACGTGGCAGACGCGGCGCCGTCGGACGCCGATTCGGAGGCGGCCAGGCCCGCCGCACCCGCGGCCCAGCCCGCCGCGGCCATGCCCGTCGGCGCATCCGCTGCGGGAGCCAATCCCGTCGGCGCCATGCCGGTTGGCGCATCGGCTTGGAGCCCCCGGTCGGCCACCAACGCGGCGCCCGCCGCGACGTTCAATTGTGACTGCGGTGTGGTGATGACGGGGGCGCGCAGGCGCTCGGACAGCTGCTGGGTGACCCGCGGGATGTTGGCTCCGCCACCGACGGTCGCCACTGCCGACACGTTGGCCAGCGGAATGTTGTTGCGCTGCAACGTTTCTTCGATGGTGTCGAGCAGGCCGGCCAGCGGCGCGGCGATCAAGCTCTCGAGTTCGTTGCGGGTGACGCGCACGTCGGAGTTGAAGCCCGGCAGCTCGGCGCGAACCACGGCCGCGGTCTCGGCCGAAAGCCGCTCCTTGGCCAACCGGGACTCCTCGCGAAGCCGGGCCAACGATCCGAGCCCCAGCGTCCCGGTCGGGTCGGCATTGTTGGCGTCGGCGATGCCGGCCATGACGTGGTTGAGCAGAACCTGGTCGATCTCGTCGCCGGAGAAGTCGGGGTAGCGGACGGTCTGGCCGATCTGGCCGAAGTTCGTGCCCGCGTCGGCCAGCGTGACACTGGTTCCGCTGCCGCCGAGGTCCACCAGCGCGACGACGCCGCTCGCCGGTAATCCGGGTGCGGCCTGCAACGCGGCGAATGCCGCAGCCGAGTCGGGGATGAGCGCAGCGGGCACACCATCGGGGGCGAGGCTCGGCTTGGCGCGTAGCGCGCCGCGCAGCGCGCCTACGGTCGCGGGACCCCAGTGCGCAGGCACGGCGATCGCGACGGGTGTGCCGCCACCGACCGCGCGCGACATCGCGTCGAGAGCCTCCACGAGCACGCGTTCACCCAGGTGCGGTGAGCCGTCGGCAGCGACCAGCGGAACCGGGTCGCCGACCCGCTCGACGAACCCGGTCAGCACCAGACCGGGGGATATGTCGTTCGGATTCGCCGCGTATTCGTAAGGCACGCCGACTTCGGGTGCTCGGTCGTTGAACAAGGTAAGCACGGAACGGCGCATCACCGGAGCGCGCCCGATTCGGGCTGCCACCAAGTTGGTCATCCCAATGGACAACCCAAGTGAGTCGTTCATGGTCTCCTCGTGTTTGGCAGTTCCACACGATAGCCGCCAAATCCCCCTAATGGTGGGAGAACCCCTAACGGTCAGTCCCCTAATGCCCGTGCGGCAGAGCTGGGTTTCGCACCGATCTAAGGGGGCGGCCCCGTCGATAGCATCGAGTCAAGCCTTTGGGCTACGCCGCATATATCTCTGCAATGGGAAGGAGGGTTTCCATGGCTAACTCGCTACTCGATTTCGTGATGTCGTTGGTGCGCGACCCCGACGCCGCCGCAGCCTACGCTGCTGATCCGGGACAGGCGATCGCCGACGCGCATCTGACCGATGTGACCAGTGTGGACGTCAACAATTTGATTCCGGTCGTTTCGGAATCGCTGTCGATGGCAGTGCCGTCAGCACCCTCGGGGGGTGCTGACACCGTGATCGACGATCATGCCAGCAATGTTTGGGCAAGTGGCGCTGCCACGGCCGCGTTCGATGCGTTCGACGATCATGTGCCTACGGTCGCAGTCGACGACGCTCACACCGTGGTCGACAATCTGGTCACCGATCCCGATGCCGCCGTGCATTCGGGCATCGACATGCTCGCCGACGCCGGGGTGCCGGACTTGGCTGGTGCCGACGATCCGTCGCTGCACTTCGACGGCCCGGTCATCGACGACGCGCCGGCCATCGAAGCGCATGCCGAGGACGACTGGAGCCACTCCGCGCCCGAGGATCACCACGTCGAGCCCGACCACGGTGGGTTCGACATCTTCGAAACGTAAAACACCAGCTCCATCGCACGATGCGCGGTCCGCACGGGCCGCGCATTTTGTGTGTTTGAGCTGCGAAAATGTTTCTGATTCAAACAACGCCCCACTAGATCCCTAACCACCCCCTAATCCCCTAACGGGGCCCCCACCCCAACCCCGGAGTGAATACGGTCAGGGAGGGGATTCGACCCCGTTTCTTCAACGCCGTCGGCTCCATAACGTTGTCACCAGTTCGCCGGACAGCCCGGCGACCAGCTTTCAAGAAAACCCACACAGAAAAGGACCACAGAAATGACCAACGTGATCGACTGGATTCTCGACCTCTTCCGCGACCCGGTTGCGGCCCAGAACTTCGTCAACGACCCCGACCGCGCAATGGCCAACGCCGGCGTTTCGGGCGTTACCGCCGCACAGGTGAACGCAGTGGCCGCCACGGTGGCGCCCGCCGCGGTCATCCACGGCGGTGGCAACCCGGTACACGGACTGCAGCAGGCGGTCGCCGAGACTCACGGCATCGCCTTCACCCCGCAGTACGCGCCGAGCTTCGCCCCGGAGACGCTGAGCAACAACGACACGCTCAGCCACAACCAGGCGTTCAGCAACAACGACACGCTGAGCCACAACGACGTGCTGAGCCCGAACGCCGGCCACGACGTTCAGCAGGGCGGCGTCAACCTGGACTTCGGTGACATCACCTTCGGCGACAAGACCACGAACACCGCGTCCGACGGCAGCGTGATCAACACTGGCACCGCAGGCGACATCGACAACACCAATGTCCACGGTGAGGGCAACGTGACCGGCGACGGCAATGTCGGCAACAGCACCGGCGACATCCTCGCGGGTGAGGGCTCGACCGTGCAGTCCGGCGGCATCGGCAACACCAGCGACAGCTCCGGCAGCATCCACAACAGCGGTGGCGGCGACGTCATCTCCGGCAACGAGGGCCCGGTCGTCAAGACCGGCGACATCGACACCAGCGGTGGCAATGCCGCGGGCGGCGACGGGGGCCACGCCGGCGGCGGCGGCATCCTGAGCGGTGGCGGCAGCGCCGATGGTGGCAACGCCAACGCCGGTGGCGGCGGCGCAGTGATCATCTCGCCGACGCAGACCACGAGCACCAACACCGGAGGCGGCGACGTCACCACGGTCGACACCCACGGCGGCAACGTTGGTGGAAACGTCGACGCCAGCCACCACGACGACAACTCGGTGCACACGGACAACAGCACGCACGACAGCCACAACGACAGTTCGGTTCACACCGACAACTCGGTGCACCAGGACATCGACACCCACGTGGACACCGGAATCCACTTCTGATCGAGACAACCAAATAGCGCAACTGGCGGGGACCAACCTCAGGTCCCCGCCAGTTGGCACGCCTACCGTTGACGAAACGGCGGCAATCAAAAAGGGACACCATGACGCAACCGAATGACCCCCGCAAGGTCAAGGTCATCGTTGAACTGATCGACCACACGACCAAGATCGCCGAGACGCAGGGTCGCGGTGATCTGGCTCAGCGGATGGTCAGGGCCAAAGATCGGATCAGTGATCCGCAGATTCGCGTCGTGATCGCCGGCCAGCTCAAGCAGGGCAAGAGTCAATTGCTCAATTCGCTGCTGAATGTTCCGGTTTCGCGCGTCGGTGATGACGAAACCACGGTGGTCGCCACGATGGTGTCCTACGGCGAACAGGCCACCGCGAAGCTGATTGTGGCGGCCTCCGATGAGGGCGAACCCGAGGCGATCGAGATTCCGATCGCCGATATCAAAAACGATCTGCGTCGCCACCCCGCGGCAGGGGGCAGGCAGGTGCTGCGCGTCGCGGTCACTGCGAACAGCCCGCTACTCAAGGGCGGTTTGGTGTTCGTCGACACGCCCGGCGTCGGTGGCCACGGACAGCCACACCTGTCGGCGACCCTTGGACTGCTGCCCGACGCGGACGCGATGCTGATGGTCAGCGACACCAGCCAGGAGTTCACCGAACCCGAGATGACGTTCATCCGGCAGGCGTTCGAAATCTGTCCCGTCGCAACGATTGTCGCGACGAAGATCGATCTGTACCCGCACTGGCGGCAGATCGTCGAAGCTGACAAGGGCCATCTGCAACGCGCAGGCTTGTCGATCCCGATGATCCCGGCGTCGTCGCTGCTTCGCAGCCATGCGATCCAGCTGAACGACAAGGAACTCAACGAGGAGTCCAACTTCCCCGCCATCGTGAAGTTCCTCAGCGAGAGGGTGCTGTCAAGGGAAAACGACAGGGTCCGCGACCAGGTGCTCGCCGAGATCCGCTCTGCTGCTGAACATTTGACACTCACGGCCAATTCCGAACTGTCGGCACTCAACGATCCGGATACGCGTGAACGGCAGAAGGCCGAGCTGGAGCGGCGCAAGCAGGAAGCACAGGAGGCGTTGCAGCAGACCGCGCTGTGGCAGCAGGTGCTCAACGACGGAATCGCCGATCTGACAGCAGATGTCGACCATGACCTGCGTGGCAGGTTCCGCGCCATCACCCAGCACACCGAACACGTCATCGACACGTGTGATCCGACCCATCACTGGGCCGAGATCGGCGCGGAGCTGGAGAACGCCATCGCCACCGCGGTCGGCGACAACTTCGTCTGGGCCTATCAGCGCGCCGAGGTGCTCGCGCAGGAAGTCGCGCGAACGTTCGTCGAGGCAGGGCTGGAGGCAGTCGACATGCCGCAGCTCGATGCGCGCGAAATGGGCGCCAGCCTTGGGGAAATCAAATCGCTGTCCAGGCTGGAGGCCAAGCCGATCAAGGCCGGCCACAAGGTCGTCACCGGTATGCGCGGCTCCTACGGCGGCGTGCTGATGTTCGGCATGCTGAGCTCGTTCGTCGGGCTGGGCATGTTCAACCCGCTGTCGCTGGGCGCTGGTCTTCTGTTGGGCCGCAAGACCTATAAGGACGACATGGAGAACCGCATGATGCGGGTGCGTAGCGAGGCGAAGATGAACATGCGTAAGTTCATCGACGACGTCTCGTTCGTGGTGACGAAGGAATCCCGCGACCGGCTCAAGGGAATTCAGCGTCAGCTCCGCGACCATTACCGCGGCATCGCCAACCAGACAACCCGATCGCTGAACGAGTCGCTGCAGGCGAACATCGCCTCGGCACAGCTCGAGGAGGCCGAGCGCAATACCCGCATCAGGGAACTCGAGCGTCAGCTCAACATTCTCAAACAGGTGACCGAGCACGCAGTCAGCTTGGCGCCGGGCGCCACCGAAGCACCCCGTCAACCGGTGGGGACGTCGTAAGCCTCGACACGTTCTAAGCTGGACCTCCGGTCATTGCCGAGCGGAGGACAGCCAGGGGACTTTGGTGAGTAGCGCGAGATGAGCACTAGCGATCAGGTGCGCGCGATCCTGGGCGGGACCATTCAGGCTTACCGCAACGATCCGGCCTACCAGCACCGGCCCGATGTCCACAACGAGTTGGAGCGCATCGGCTACCGGCTCAACCAGCCGATCCGAATCGCGCTGGCGGGCACGCTGAAAGCGGGTAAGTCGACGCTGGTGAATGCGCTTGTGGGCGAGGACATCGCGCCGACCGACGCGACCGAGGCCACCCGCATCGTCACCTGGTTCCGGCACGGTCCCATCCCGAAGGTGACCGCCAACCACCGCGGGGGCAGACGCTCCAACGTCCCGATCGCCCGCGACGGTGGGCTGACATTCGACTTCGCAAGGCTTGATCCCGAGGATGTCGCTGATCTGGACGTGGAGTGGCCCGCGGCCGAGCTGATCGACTCGACGATCATCGACACCCCGGGCACGTCGTCGCTGAACCGGGATGTCTCACAACGCACGCTGCGGTTGCTGGTGCCCGAGGACGGCGTGCCGCGCGTCGACGCGGTGGTATTCCTGCTGCGCACACTGAACGCCGCGGACATCGCGCTGCTCAAGCAGATCGGCGAACTCGTGGGCGGGTCGGCAGGCGCGCTCGGCGTGATCGGGGTCGCGTCGCGGGCCGACGAGATCGGCGCGGGCCGGATCGACGCGATGCTGTCGGCCAAGGACGTCGCCAAGCGGTTCACCGCCGAGATGGACAAGACCGGCATCTGTCAGGCCGTGGTGCCGGTGTCCGGTCTGCTGGCGCTGACCGCCCGCACGTTGCGGCAGAGCGAGTTCGTCGCGCTGGAGAAGTTGTCCGGGGTGGATGCCGTCGAGCTCACCAAGGCCATGCTTTCGGTGGACCGCTTCGTGCGCGAGGACAGTTCGTTGCCTGTCGACGCCGCCACCCGCGCAGCCTTGCTGGACCGGTTCGGCATGTTCGGCATCAGGATTTCGATCGCGGTGCTGCGCGCCGGAGTCAGCGATTCGGTGGCGCTTGCCGACGAACTACTGGAACGCAGCGGGCTGGTGGCGCTGCGCGACGTCATCGACCAACAGTTCGCGCAACGGTCGGATCTGCTCAAGGCACACACCGCGCTGCTGTCGCTGCGCCAGTTCGTCCAGACCAACCCGATCTATGCGACGCCGTACATCCTCGCCGACATCGACCCGCTGCTCGCCGACACCCATGCCTTCGAAGAGCTTCGCCTGTTGAGTGCATTGCGTTCGCGCGCAACGACTTTGAATGAGGACGAGATCGCCTCACTGCGGCGCATCATCGGCGGCTCCGGCACCGACGCGGCCAGCAGGCTGGGGCTGCAGCCCGATGCGCCCTACGACGGGCCGCGGGCGGCATTCGCGGCGGCCCAGCGGTGGCGGCGCCGCGCCGACCATCCACTCAACGATCCGTTCACCACTCGCGCATGCCGCGCCGCGGTGCGTAGCGCCGAGGCACTGGTCGCCGAATACGCCGCACGCGGACGCTGATTCCCGCTTAGCGGGTTGAATACTGACGCCTGGCGTGGGTGATCAACCCGTTAAACCTCACGGCGGGGGTGGGACAGTCACGGTCTGAGTGACGGTGCTGGTGCTCGTGCTGGTGCTGACGCTCGTGCTGACGCTCGGTTCGGTCGTCGTCGTCGTTGTGGTCGTCGTGGTCGTGGTGGTTGTCGTCGTCGGCTCGGTCGTCGTTGTGGTGGTGGTCTGCTCGGTGGTCGTCGGCGCCGTCGTCGTCGCCGCGGTCGTCGTTGGTGCAGTCGCCGAGGTCGTGGTGCGGGTGATCGGGGTCAGCGTGGTCGCAGGCTCGGGCGAACTGCCGCCGGTGAGCAGCTTGACCAGACCAAAGATGATCAACGCGACCACCACAGCGCCGACCGCACCGAACGCCACCAGCGCTACCGGTTTGCGGTACCAGGGCACAACGTCTGCCGGCGGGGCACCGGCATCGCCGTAGTTGAGGTATGCGGTCGGCTGGTTGTCGGGATTGTTCGGATCGTCGGGAGGTCCGTAGCGCGCCACGGGCTCTGATAGTAGGCGGTCAGGGCTGCGGATAGAGCGTGCGCGTCACATTCGTGCGCGGCCCGCGGCGCGTCGTCGACGGCGAAGACTCCTCGCCGCTCGGCGGCGTGTACGGCTGCGTCCATGCGGTGTGCGTGGTGCTCGTCGTGTCCGTGCTGGATGTGTCAGACGACGACGTGGTGGATGACGGCCCGTCGATGTCGGTGGTGACGGGCGGACTGGTGCTGGTGATCGTCGCGGTGGTGGTGGTCGTCGACGAGTGGCTGGCGGTCGCCGAGTACGACGGATCGACGAAATTCAGCGGCGCCTGCTCGGGCTCGCCGAATTGGCGTGACACAAAAGTCACCGCCGCGATCATGATTCCGATCGCGGCGATGCCCGCAACGCTCGCCCCGATGACGTTCGGCGTGCGGTTGTACCACGGCGTTTCCGACGACTCGTCGTCGTAGTCGTCGGGGTCCGCGCCTGCCATGGCCAGTGATAGTAGCCGCGGGTTCGGCCCCGCGGCCGGGTCAGGCGAACTGCGGCACGACCTGGGAGGCGAAGAACTCCAGGTGGTCGAGGTCGGACATATCGAGAAGCTGCAGGTAAGACCGCTGCACGCCGGCATCTACATAGGGGCCGAGCTTGTCGGCGATCTCCGCAGGGGTTCCCACCAGCGGGGAGTTGCTGCGCAGTTCGTCCACCTCGCGTCCGATGGCGTCCGCGCGCCGGGCGATCTCGGCGTCGTCGCGTCCTGCGCACACGACGAACGCCGCCGAGTACGTCAGCGCGTCCGCAGGCCGACCCGCCTCGGCCAGCGCCGCGGCCACCCGCGCGAATTGGGTCTTGGCCGTGTCCAGCGGCGCGAACGGGATGTTGAACTCGGCGGCGAACCGGGCCGCCAGTGCCGGGGTGCGCTTGGCGCCACCGCCGCCGATGATGATCGGCGGGTGCGGGGTCTGCGCCGGCTTGGGCAGCGCCGGCGACTCCACCACCGTGTACTGCCCGCCGGAGTAGTCGTACTTCTCGCCGACGGGTGTCGTCCAGAGTCCGGTGATGATCTCGAGTTGCTCGGTCAGCCGGTCGAAGCGCTCGCCGAGCGGCGGGAACGGAATCGCGTAGGCCTGGTGTTCGGCCTCGAACCAACCCGCGCCGATGCCCAATTCCACACGACCACCGCTCATTTCGTCGACCTGGGCTACCGAGATCGCGAGCGGCCCCGGATGACGGAAGGTCGCCGAGGTGACCATCGTGCCCAGGCGGATGGTCGACGTTTCGCGCGCGATACCGGCCAGCGTCACCCAGGAGTCGGTCGGGCCGGGCAGCCCTTCGCCGCTCATCGCGACGTAGTGGTCGGACCGGAAGAATGCCGAATAGCCCAGCGACTCGGCGGCGCGCGCGACGGCGAGTTGGTCGGAATAGGTGGCGCCCTGCTGGGGCTCGACGAAGACGCGGAAATCCACGACCGCCAGCCTAGGGCGGTATATGGAGGTCGTCGACCGCAGCCCTGATCGCTGACCCCTGACATGAGCCGCGGCCCCGCCGCTGGCACACTGTACGAATGGCACAGATAACGCTTCGTGGAAACGCGATCAACACCGTCGGCGAACTGCCCGCCGTCGGATCCCCCGCTCCCCAATTCACCCTGATCGGCACCGACCTCGGCGAGGTGAGCAGCGAGCAGTTCCGCGGTAAGCCGTTGTTGCTCAACATCTTTCCGTCAATCGATACGCCGGTCTGCGCCACCAGCGTCCGGGTATTCAATGAGCGGGCACAGGCCAGCGGGATGACCGTGCTGTGTGTGTCGAACGATCTGCCGTTTGCTCAAAAGCGGTTCTGCGGCGCAGAGGGCATCGAGAACGTCACCACGGCATCGGCGTTCCGCGGAAGCTTCGGAGAGGACTACGGCATCACGATCGCCGACGGCCCCTTTGCCGGTCTTCTCGCCCGCGCCGTTGTCGTGATCGGCGCGGACGGCAATGTCGCCTACAGCGAGCTGGTTCCTGAGATCGCCTCCGAACCCAGCTACGACGCCGGACTCGACGCGCTCGGCGCCTCGGTCTAGCTCACAGGCTGCGCCTGGCGGTGCGGACCGCCTGGGCCGCCTGCGCGTCGGAGAACGTCAGCCGTACCTCGTCACGTCCGGACAAGAACAGCAGCAGTTCCTCGGGTTCACCGGTGACGATCAGCTCCGGTCCGTTGCCGACGGTGGCGAGCGTCTTGCCGTCCGGCGTACGAAGCGACACCCGCGCCGGTGACCTGCCCAGGCTCAGCCTGGCCATCAGTGGAAGACCGCGGCCCAGCGCCTTCACCAGTGCGTCGTCGAGTCGCCTTGGCTCCCAACCGGTTTGGGCTCGGCGGACGTCCTCGTGGTGAATGAACATCTCCCCGAGGTTGGCAACCGGATCGAGAAGCTTGAACGGCGAATACAGCGGCGGGCCGGAGGCGATCTTGGCAAGCAGGTCGTCCCATGCGGTGGTCTTCGTGACCTGTCGCTGCACCCTGCCGGTGTAGCCGGCGAGGAACGGGACGACGACTCCTGCCGTCGCATCCAGCCTGCCTTCGCGAACCACAAGGTGTGCGGCCAGGTCGCGGGTGGTCCAGTCACCGCACAGCGTCGGTGCGTTGGGGCCGACGTTGCGCATCGTGTCCACGAGGGCGGCGCGTTCGCGCTGAGCCGCAGTCATGGTGAAACTCTAGAACGCCTGCACGCCCTCGACAGCGATAACCATGCCGTGGCCGGTGCCGTCCTTGGTGAACCTGGTGCCCTCTTCACTGGCCTCGATGGTCCAACCGACCGCCGAGTAGGTCTTGTAGTCGAGCCTGACCACCGGAATGTCGCCCAGATTGCCCACGAGCCAACTGAGTTCACCGTTCGAGTTGACGCGGACCCCGTTGGCCTTCGTGCCGTCGAGCACGGGCGCGTTGGTGAACTCCGCCTCGCACCCGACTTCGGCGTTGTCGAGCTGGCAGCGCGTCTTGCCCGACTTCGTCTCGATGAACACATAGCCGTTCTCCGGCGTCAGCTCCTCCCCACCTGGCGCATCCGGAGTACGGCTCGGCGCGGGTGTCAGTGTCTTCGGCGGTGCGGCCGTCGGCTTGGCGGGCCGACTGGTCGGAAAGCTCGGCTCGGTGGGCTCCGTTGGATTGATCACGGGCGTGCCGGAGGTGCTGGTCTGGCAGCCCGTCAGTACGGCGAAGGCGAGGACGAGAGCAACTGTCTGCCGTGGCGTCATCCAGTGCTCGCCATCCGGGCGTATTCGCCGGCGAGCACCCGCAGTTGCGCGGCGCCGTCACCGGTGTAGGACGAACCGTGCATGATGGCCAGCGTAGTCGGGTTCAGCTGGGCGAGCTGTTCAAGCGTCGGACCCAGATTCGTCGTCAGCCCTGTCGCATGGAACACCTCTTCGGCCTCTAATGCCGGTGCCACACAGTCGGATTCGGTGACTGCCGGACCCTGGCCGACTTGCGTGAAGATATCGCCGGCCAGCAGCGTAGATGTCGTCTCGTCGAACCACAGGCCGGCCTCCCAGTTGTGCGGGACGTGCGGAGTGGCGATGAACCTCAGCCGGTGACCGCCGACATCATGTACGCCGTCGGGCGCGATCACCGGCACGCGGTCGCACAGGTCATTGAGTGATACCGCGCAGGCCAGCGCGCCATGGATGACTTCGGCGTTGGGCGCGGCGGCCAACAGCAGATTGACCGCACCGCATTCGTCGGCTTCGACGTGACCGAATGAGATCCAGCGCAGCTTCTCCAGTGGGACGACCCGGTTGATGGCGTCGGACACCAGCGGGAACAAGTGTCGGTGCCCGCAGTGAAAGAGGAACGGTTCGTCGCCCGTCAACAGGAACTGGTTGAAGGTGAAGCCCCTCGGCGGGACGTCCGCAACATAGGTGGAGAGCCGGTAGATATCTGTTGCGATCTCAACAACTTCCGTTTGCATGGTTCGATGGTCCGCTCCGAAGGCCCATGTTGTCGCGGTAATGAAGCTCTCCGTGAGAGTTCGCCCGGCGAAAGCTAATCGAGGTGCGTCGGGGTAGGCGATCATGGGACAGTTGCGACGGAGAGTTGCGGGGGATGGTCAGTCCGGTCGATGAGGCGACGAGTCGGTGCGGGTCGTGCGGAAACGACCTGCGGGTCAAGGCGCGCTTCTGCGATGTATGCGGTTCGCCGGTCGGCTTGCCGCTAGTCACCGAGTACAAACAGGTGACGGTGCTGTTCGTCGATGTGGTCGGATCGATGAAGCTGGCCGCGGTGCTGCACCCAGAGCGCCTGCGGGAAATCATGAACGAGTTGTTCAACCGTGCCGCGGCGGTGGTGCAGCGTTATCAGGGCACGCTGGACAAGTTCACCGGCGACGGATTGATGGCGCTGTTCGGTGCTCCGGTGGCGCTGGAAGACCATGCGCTGCGGGCGTGTATCGCAGCGTTGGAGATTCAGACGGTCACTCAGCAGTTCGCCGTCGAGGTTTTCCGCCTCGACAGGGTGCGGCTGGAGGTTCGCGCCGGCCTGAATTCCGGTCAGGTCATCACCGGTTCGATGGGTTCTGGTGCCGGTCAGTACACGGCGGTGGGCCACCCGGTAGGCATGGCGCAACGGATGGAATCCGCCGCGCCTCCGAGTGGGGTGTTGTGTTCGTTGTCGACCGCGCGACTGGTCGACGGCGTCGCCCACCTTGCGCCTGTCGAGGAAGTGGTGATCAAAGGATCCGACGCGCCGGTGCCTGCCCGTCGCCTTCTCGCAGTCGGCTCGCGCCAAATGGTGTTGGGGCGCAACGAAGGTGCGTTGGTGGGGCGCGATGCCGACTTGGATCGCCTGCAGCGCATCTTCGAAACCAACAGCAGTCATCTGGTGGGTGTGGAGGGCGCGGCCGGATTGGGTAAGAGCCGACTGATCGCCGAATTCAGCGCGTGGGCCGCAGGTGGGGATACGCAGATTGTGCTGGCACGCTGCGATGCCCATACGACCAACGTGGCGTTCCGTGCGTTGTCGCGGATGTTGCGGGCGATGTTCGCGGTGGACGGCCTCGATGACGCCGATGCCCGCGCCCGCGTGCTGTCGCGATGTGGTGCAGCGCTGATACCCGACTCGGCTGACGCACACATCCTTTTCGATGTGATGGGCATCGCCGATGCCGGTGCCCCGGCATTGCAAGTCAGTGTCGACGGACGCAGACGGCGGTTGGTCAAGGTGATGTCGGAGGCGGTGCTCGCCAGGCCCGAGCGGATCGTGTTCGTGCTCGAAGATGCGCATTGGATAGACGTGCCGAGCGACGAGGTTCTCGCGGACTTTGCAGACACACTCGGCGCGACCGAGTCGATGTTCGTGACGACCTTTCGTCCCGAGTATCAAGGTGCGCTGAAGCAGGGTGAGACGCTCGTACTGCAACCGCTATCGGATGCAATGGCGGTCCGGTTGGTCTGCCAACTCTTGGGTAGTGATCCGTCGATAGCGCCCCTTGTGCAGCGGATTGCTGTTGCCGCGGTAGGCAATCCGTTCTTCGTCGAGGAGATAGTCCGCGACTTGGCCGACCGCGGTGTACTAGCCGGGAGCCGTGGCAGTTATCGACTGTCCGGCGATGTAGACGAGATCGGGGTGCCGGCCACGGTGCAAGCTGTGCTGTCGGCCCGTATTGATCGGCTGCCGGCAGAGGCCAAGGCGATCATGAATGCGGCCGCGGTGATCGGCAACCGGTTCGACACCGATACTTTGCAAGCTCTTATCCCGGATACCATCTCGTCTGCATTGGCCGACCTGGTGTCGGCCGAATTGATCGACCAGACCGAGTTCATTCCGCGACAACGGTATTGCTTCCGGCATCCGCTGGTTCGCACGGTGGCTTACGAATCGCAGCTCAACACTGCGCGAGCGCAAGCGCATCGTCGGTTAGCCGCGGCGATTGAGCGGCGCGAACCAGACTCCGACGAGAATGCAGCTTTGATCGCAACGCATTTGGAAGCGGCCGGTGAACTCGTGGACGCATACCACTGGCGTATGCGCGCAGGCTCATGGCTTCGGGCGCGGGATATGGCGGCAGCTCGTAGTCAATGGCAGGAGGCCAGCAACCTTGCCGACCAGTTGTCCGATGATCACGAGGGTGTCATCGGGATGCGGATCGCGCCACGGACCATGCTGATATCGACGGCGTCATTCGTCGGTATTGACCCCGACGGCGATGAGCAATATCGCGAGTTGCGAGAATTGACACTACTCGCCGATGACATCAGGTCACTCGCGATCGCCACTGCGGGACGCATTATTTCGTTTACGTTCAACGAGGTTCGCGTACCAGAAGCCGCAGCGCTGGCTGCAGAGGCCGAAGATATGCTCCGCGCTCTGGACTGGGCCACGGTCCCAGAGATCGACATCATTCTGATTGCCGTAATCCGTGCCTATTACGCCAACTGCGACTTCGACGCGGCCCTCCGAGTGAGTGAGGAAATCCTGGCGCGGCCGCCCCAAGAGATGACTATTGAATACGCGGGGAACTTCACGTTTCGGGGTGTTATCGAGATGTACCGCGGTCAGTTCGAGATGGGCCGGCAGCACATTCGAGAAGGAATGCAGAAGGCGAGAGCCCTGCCGCCGGTCAGTGCCGCGATCATCTACTCTTTCACGGGCCTCATCGTTGCAATGGGACTTTACGAGCCTTACGACCTGGTCGACGAGATGTGCGAGGTGCTACGACGCGCTGAGTCATTTGGCGACATCTGCGGCATCATCGACGCTCAATTCGCCTACGGTGCGGTGCTGTTACGCGCACGGAACTCGTCGGAGGATGAGGCGATCGACGTACTCCGACGGGCGCGCGCCAATATCGATAAGCACGATGTGCAGACCAACACATTACCGATTATCGGTGCTGACCTTGCGCTGAATGCTGCCAGGAAAGGCCATCGAGACGAAGCAATCGACGACCTCCGCGCCCTGTTCGCACTTCACGTGCAAAACGGCATTCGAGTCGAGATTGGCTGCGCGGGTGAGGCACTCGTCAAGCTGCTCATCGATCGCGGCGGAGCCGGCGACTTCGAGGAGGTCCACGCACTGCTGGATGACTGGCAGGTCCGGCGCCCCGACATTCCCGCCGCGGACCTGTGGTGGCTGAAGTCGAGGGCTTTGTTGGCGGACGCGGAGGGCGATTCCCAAAGCTGCGCCGAGCTGAGCAAGGACTACCTCGCGCTGTGCGAAAAGCTTGACGCCCGTGGGCTACTCGCCGAGGCGCGCCGAATGGTTGGTACAGGGAGGGAGACATAGATGGCACGGATCTTGGCGTATACATCGCCCGCATTGGGGCACGCGTTGCCGATCAGTGCGCTGCTCTCGGAGTTGGGGCGTCGCGGCCATGAGATCCACCTACGCACGCTGCGCGCCGCTGTAGAGACCGGCCAACACCTCGGGTTCAACACCGACACCATCGACCCGCGGATCGCGGCGATTGAGCACGACGATTGGAAGGCCAGCAAGGCGCCCGACGGGCTGAAACGCGCGTTCGCCGTGTTCGGCAGGCGCGCTCCGCTCGAAATAGCCGACCTCGCGGATGCAGTCGAACACGTCAAGCCGGATGCACTGCTCGTGGACGTGTTGTGCTGGGGTGCGCTGTCCGCCGCAGAAGCCGGCACCATCCCATGGGCTTGCTTCTCACCCTTCACACCCCTGCTGCGCGCAGACGGGATGCCGCCCTTCGGCCCGGGTCTGAAACCGTTGCCCAGTGTCGTCGGGCGCGTTCGCGACACCCTGCTGCGGACCATGATGAGCGGCACAGTCAACAGCGGGTTGCCCGCTCTGAACGCGGCTCGCGAAGGTATCGGATTGCAGCTAGTCCGTTCGATGGACGAGTTCTGGCGTCGCGCACCGCTGATGCTGGTCGCGAGCGGCAAACCGTTCGAATATCCGCATGCCGACTATGGCGACGCGGTACAGATGATCGGGCCGTGCGCACTTGATCCGGCAGACACTGCCCCGACGTGGCTGACGTCGATTGACCGGCCGATCGTCCTCGTCACGACGTCGTCGGAAAAACAGGGCGACGACAACCTTGTTCAGACCGCGATGGCTGCCCTGGCCGACGAACCGGTGCACGTGGTTGCGACCCTTCCCGCCGCGGAACCAAACGCGCTGTCTGCGACGCCTAATGCCACAGTCTGCCGGCTCGTCCCACACGGTCCTGTGCTCGACCGCTCGGTGTGTGCGGTGACGCACGGCGGTATGGGCGCAACTCAAAAAGCCCTACTGCACGGGGTTCCCGTTTGCGTCGTGCCCTTCGGGCGTGACCAGTTCGAGGTTGCGCGACGCGTCGAGGTAGCCCGATGCGGCACTCGGTTGCCTGCGAAAAAGCTGTCGGCCGAACGCCTTCGCGCGAAGGTGCGAGAGGCGATGACGATGACCGACGGCGCAAAACGCGTGGCTGAGGGCTTTGCGGCTACCGGCGGTCTGGCCCGCGGAGCGGATCTCTTCGAGCAGCGCGCGCTCGGACTTCGTGCCGGCTGAGCACGCACGTAATTCCATTTAGCGAGCGCCGCACCACTGGAAGGTGTATCACTGGTACACCGTCGTTCGGTCTATCGAGGTGGGTCAGATGGCACGCGTTGATTTGTTCGCAAAGATTCCGTTGATCGGGATGACCCTCGTGTTTTTGGCGATGTTCATCGTCGCGGTAACCGCGTATCTGCACGCCGGTTGGTATTCGATAATCGGCTACGCGATCGCCGCGGTCGTCGCCGTGTGCGGCTTTGTCATGACGTTTCGTGACGTCAGCGATACGCCGGGACCCCCGGAGCGGTGGGATCCCCGTGGTAACCCGATTGATCCTGCGCCGCCCCAAAACTGACTAGAGCGAGGACTCGTCCGATGACAACCGCACCAAAGCAGTCTGAGTACGACAACTCCGCGCTGACGGCGGAGGACGAGGGTTACCACAAGGGCCTCAAACCCCGGCAGTTGCAGATGATTGCCATCGGCGGTGCCATCGGTACGGGACTGTTCCTCGGTGCCGGCGGCCGACTACACAACGCCGGACCCGGTCTGTTCCTGAGCTACGCCTTCTGTGGCATCTTCGTCTTCCTGATCCTGCGCGCGCTGGGCGAACTCGTACTGCACAGGCCATCGTCGGGATCCTTCGTGTCGTATGCTCGCGAATTCCTCGGCGAGAAGGCAGCGTTTGTCGCCGGTTGGATGTACTGGTTGAACTGGGCGTTCACGGCCATTGTCGACTCGACGGCGATCGCCACCTACTTCCATTACTGGAAAGCGCTGGAGGCTGTCCCGCAGTGGCTGTTCGCATTGCTAGCGCTCGCGGCCGTGGTGAGCATCAACCTCATCTCGGTCACCTTGTTCGGCGAGCTCGAGTTCTGGGCTGCAGCCATCAAAGTGCTTGCGCTGCTGACATTTCTGGTCGCCGGCACCATCTTCCTGGCGGGCCGCTACCACATCCAAGGGCAGTCAACCGGTTTCAGCGTGATCGCGAACAACGGTGGGCTCTTCCCGGCCGGACTCTTCCCGCTGGTGATCGTGATGTCCGGCGTCGTATTCGCCTACGCCGCAGTCGAACTCGTCGGAACCGCGGCCGGTGAGACCGCGCATCCGCACAAGATCATGCCGCGTGCGATCAACTCGGTGATCGCACGTATCGCCGTCTTCTACGTCGGCTCGCTGTTCCTGCTCGCGCTGCTGCTCCCGTACAACACCTATAAGCCCGGCGAGAGCCCGTTCGTCACGTTCTTCTCCAAGATCGGCGTCGAGGGCGCGGGCACGGTCATGAACATCGTCGTGCTGACCGCCGCATTCTCCAGTCTCAACGCCGGGTTGTACTCGACCGGCCGGATTTTGCGATCGATGGCAATGAACGGCAGCGCACCGAAATTCACGGCGGTGATGTCCAGCCGCGGCGTGCCGTACGGCGGAATCTTCCTGACGGCGGCCGTCGGGCTGTTCGGCGTAGTTCTCAACTTTCTGGTGCCCGGCCAGGCATTCGAGATCGTGCTCAACATCGCGGCCCTCGGCATCATCGCCTCCTGGGGCACCATCGTCATCTGCCAGATCCAGCTCTACCGCTGGTCGAAACGCGGCATCCTCGAGCGGCCGTCCTTCCGGTTGTGGGGCACCCCGTACACCGGCTATGCCACGTTGGCGTTCCTGGTTGGCGTCATCGTGCTGATGGCATTCGACCCGCCGATCGGCACCTGGACCGTCGCCGCGCTGGTCATCATCATTCCGGCACTCATCGTCGGGTGGTATGCGGTTCGGGGGCGCGTGCTGGAGGTAGCGAGGGAGCGACAAGGCTTCACCGGCCAGTTCCCCGTTGTCGCCAACCGGCCGCTGCCGCGCGACAAAGACGACAAGGACGACAAAGACCCCAAGGACGACTGACTCCGGTTGTCGCGCAGCTACTTTCGCTGATTCGTCAGGGCGCGCCAGTGCCGTTCTGACCGTTGTGGCTGTTGGCCGGGTTGCTGCCCGTTCCGGTGCCACCGATGCCGGCTGGCCCGTCACCGGCGCCGATTCCGCCATGCCCTGCGTTGCCGCCGTTGCCGCCGACGCCGGTGCCCGCGGGGGCCGACGCGTTGCCGCCGGTACCGCCTGCGCCGCCGTCCTGTCCGATGGCGTGGCTGTCACCGCCGTTGCCCCCATTGCCGCCGGTGGCAGTGCCGGTGCCGCCGACACGACCACCGCCCGCGTCGCCGCCGTTGCCGCCGCGACCGAAGGTCGCCCCTCCTGCACCGGCCGTGCCGCCGTTGCCGCCCACGGCGTTGCCGGTGTTGCTGTTGGTTCCGCCACCGCCGCCACCGTTGCCGCCGTTGCCTGCCACACCGGCAGTGCCACCGGTACCACCCCGGCCGCCCCGCGCGGTTCCCGAGCCGCTCAACGCAACTCCGCCGTGGCCGCCGTCGCCACCGTTGCCGATTGCGCCCGCCCTGCCGCCGTTGCCACCGACTCCGCCGACAGTGCCGCCCTTATCGAGGTTTTGCGCGTTGCCGCCGGTGCCACCGTTGCCGCCGTTGCCCAACAGCCGGCCCCCGTTGCCGCCGTCGCCGCCGTCCCGACCGAAAGCGGCCACGCCGTCCTTGGTGGTGAAGTCGCTGCCGTTTCCGCCGTCACCGCCATTGCCGACCAGCCCGGCATTCCCGCCGCGGCCGCCTTGCCCGCCGTTCACGCCGTCGCCGCCTCTGCCACCATTGCCGAACAACAGCCCGCCGTTGCCCCCGTTCTGTCCGGGTGCGCCGTCGGCACCGTTGCCGATCAACAGGCCGGCGTTCGGATGGTCGGCGGTGCCGTTGCTGACGAATACGGCCACCAGCGCGCCGATCGAATCAATGCCGGCAATGGACGCCGTCACCGCTGTCGACTTGCCGATGCCGCCGTGACTTCCCGGCGTCGCCGACGCAATCAGTGGCCGGACCATACGGCTACTGGCCGGGACATTGATAGTTGCGTGAAAGTGACTGGTGAACAACGTATTTCGCGCAGGCGCCACCTCCGGCTCCACGGAGACGTCGGCGGCGACGAAGCTGTTCGACAGTGTGCGGACACCGATCGCAGGCAGTTCTGCCGAGGCGGCCATCAGGTTGTTCGGCGTTGCGACAGTGGTGGCGTCGACCGCCGCAGACGTCAGCGCGAGAGGATGCACCTCCGGTGTGTGCACCCGAAGTGGCGAGTCGCTCGGCAGGCTGGTGGCGGCTGCCGCGAGTAAACCGGTCGCCAAGGCTGTCGTCATCTTCATCGCCGCATGCGCCATTGCAGGGTTTCCTTCCCGAGTGAACTACCTCCGGTCACGGCTACGCGATCCGTGTGGTTCACAGCTTGTTCAAAGCGTGATCTACATCACATCGATCCGCGGGCGACGAAATGCGTCGCCAATCGCGCTTATTGCACTGAAGGCACTTGCACCGTGCAGGCCGACGCCTGCCACAGCGATCCCGGCGTGACAGTCGGCAAAACCAGCTTGGCCATCGCACACGTGCTGCCTGCGACTTCCCACCACCAAGGCCCCGGGAACAAAAGCTGCCGACCTGCCGTTGACCACTTCGACAGTTGAGTGAATACGACTCAAGTCTGGGTTGACACGGTAGGGTCGATCGGAGCAGTCTTGAGTGCGGTGCACTCAGACCCCTAGCAGGACTATTCAGGAGGCAAAACCATGGCTCGTGCGGTCGGAATCGACCTCGGGACCACCAACTCCGTCGTCGCGGTACTTGAAGGCGGCGACCCGGTTGTGATCGCCAACTCGGAGGGCTCCCGCACCACTCCGTCGGTTGTCGCGTTCGCGCGCAACGGCGAGGTGCTGGTCGGACAACCCGCCAAGAACCAGGCGGTGACCAACGTCGACCGCACCATCCGGTCGGTCAAGCGTGAAATGGGCACCGACTGGTCCATTGAGATCGACGGCAAGAAGTACACCGCGCAGGAGATCAGCGCGCGCGTGCTGATGAAGCTGAAGCGCGACGCCGAGAGCTACCTCGGTGAGGACATCACCGACGCGGTGATCACCGTCCCCGCGTACTTCAACGACGCCCAGCGTCAGGCCACCAAGGAAGCCGGCCAGATCGCCGGGCTCAACGTGCTGCGCATCGTCAACGAACCGACCGCCGCGGCGCTGGCCTACGGGCTGGACAAGGGCGAGAAGGAACAGACCATCCTGGTCTTCGACCTCGGTGGCGGCACCTTCGACGTCTCGCTGCTCGAAATCGGTGAGGGTGTCGTCGAGGTCCGCGCGACCTCGGGTGACAACCACCTCGGCGGCGACGACTGGGATCAGCGCATCGTCGACTGGCTCGTCGAAAAGTTCAAGGGCACCAGCGGCATTGACCTGACCAAGGACAAGATGGCCATGCAGCGGCTGCGTGAGGCCGCCGAGAAGGCCAAGATCGAACTGTCGAGCTCGCAGAGCACGTCGATCAACCTGCCCTACATCACCGTCGATGCGGACAAGAACCCGTTGTTCCTCGACGAGCAGCTGACGCGCGCCGAATTCCAGCGCATCACACAGGATCTGCTGGACCGCACGCGCAAGCCGTTCCAGTCGGTGATCGCCGACACCGGAATCTCGGTGGCCGACATCGACCATGTCGTGCTCGTCGGCGGTTCGACGCGTATGCCCGCTGTCTCCGACCTTGTCAAGGAGATGACCGGCGGCAAGGAGCCCAACAAGGGCGTCAACCCGGATGAGGTTGTCGCGGTGGGCGCCGCGCTGCAGGCCGGTGTGCTCAAGGGTGAGGTGAAAGACGTTCTGCTGCTTGACGTCACGCCGCTGTCCCTCGGCATCGAAACCAAGGGCGGCGTGATGACCAAGCTGATCGAACGCAACACCACGATCCCGACCAAGCGGTCGGAGACCTTCACCACTGCCGACGACAATCAGCCGTCGGTGCAGATCCAGGTCTATCAAGGTGAGCGTGAAATCGCTTCGCACAACAAGCTGCTCGGCAGCTTCGAGCTGACCGGTATCCCGCCGGCTCCGCGCGGTGTGCCGCAGATCGAGGTCACCTTCGACATCGACGCCAACGGCATCGTGCACGTCACCGCCAAGGACAAGGGCACCGGCAAGGAGAACACGATCCGAATCCAGGAGGGCTCCGGCCTTTCCAAGGAGGAGATCGACCGGATGATCAAGGATGCCGAGGCGCACGCCGACGAGGATCGGAAGCGTCGCGAGGAGGCCGACGTCCGCAACCAGGCCGAGTCGCTGGTCTACCAGACGGAGAAGTTCGTCAAGGAACAGCGCGAAGCCGAAGGCGGAAGCAAGGTTCCCGAGGACACCTTGACCAAGGTGGACAGTGCCATCGCAGAAGCGAAGTCAGCGCTCGAAGGCACCGACATCTCGGCGATCAAGTCCGCGATGGAGAAGTTGGGTGTCGAGTCGCAGGCACTGGGACAGGCCATCTACGAGGCCACCCAAGCCGACCAGGGCGCCGGTGGCGCAGGGTCTGACGCCGGTTCGGCCGGGCCTTCGCAGGACGACGTCGTGGACGCCGAGGTTGTCGAAGATGACCGGGAGAACAAGTGAGCCAGAACGATTCGCACGAGCCGGTGACTGTCACCGACAAACGGCGTATCGATCCCGAGACTGGCGAAATTCGTGAAGCCGCTACCGGCCCGGCCCCCAGTGGGCCGGCGCCGGCGGCGGAGGGATCGACGTCCGAAGAAGTCACCGAGCTGAAATCCACCCTGCAGCGGGTGAAGGCGGAGTACGACAACTACCGCAAGCGCGCGTTGCGTGATCAGCAGTTGGCCGCCGAGCGGACCAAGGTCGCCGTCGTCACCCAACTGCTGCCGGTGCTCGACGACCTCGATCGCGCCCGCAGCCACGGGGACCTCGAGTCCGGCCCGTTGAAGTCGGTCGCCGACAAGCTCGCGACCGCGCTTGAGGGGCTTGGGCTTTCCGGCTTCGGCGACGAGGGCGACGAATTCGACCCGGCACTGCATGAGGCCGTTCAGCACGAGGGCGAGGGGACCCATCCCATCGTCGGCTCGGTGATGCGCCGCGGTTACAAGGTCGGCGACCAGGTGGTCCGCCATGCCCTCGTCGGTGTGGTCGACACGGTTCCGGACGTCGAGGAAGCCGGCGGCGGCCAAGACACGCCCGATAACGGCGACGAGCCGACCGATCAGGCCGCAGAATCGTAAGAACAATTACTACTGAGAACAGGTAAGGAGGTGACGCGGTATGGCCCAACGAGAATGGGTCGAGAAGGACTTCTACAAGGAGCTCGGCGTCTCCTCTGAGGCCAGCGCCGACGAGATCAAGCGGGCGTACCGGAAGTTGGCCCGCGATCTACATCCCGACACCAACTCCGATCCGAGCGCCGCAGAGAGATTCAAGGCGGTGTCCGAAGCCCACAGCGTGCTGTCGGATCCGGCCAAGCGCAAGGAGTACGACGAAACCCGACGGCTGTTCGCAGGCGGCGGATTCGGCCGGGGCCGCTTCTCCGGCGGGAACTTCGGCGGATTCGGCGGCGACGGGGCCGAGTTCAACCTGAACGACTTGTTCGACGCGGCCGGGCAGACCGGCGGCGCGAACATCGGTGACCTGTTCGGCGGACTGTTCGGTCGCGGCGCGCAGCCTCGGCCCAGTCGGCCGCGGCGCGGCAACGATCTGGAGACCGAGACCGAGCTGTCGTTCATGGAGGCCACCAAGGGTGTGGCGATGCCGCTGCGGCTCACCAGCCCGGCGCCGTGCACGAATTGCCATGGCAGCGGGGCGCGTCCGGGCACCAGCCCGAAGGTGTGCCCGAACTGCAACGGGTCCGGCGTCGTCAGCCGCAACCAGGGCGCGTTCGGGTTCTCCGAACCGTGCACCGAATGCCGGGGCAGTGGGTCGATAATCGAGCATCCCTGCTCGGAGTGCCAAGGCACCGGGGTGACCACCCGTACCCGCACCATCAACGTGCGGATTCCGCCGGGCGTCGAGGACGGCCAACGGATCCGGTTGGCGGGGCAGGGCGAGGCTGGTCTGCGTGGGGCGCCTTCGGGCGACCTGTATGTGACCGTTCATGTCAGGCCGGACAAGGTGTTTGGTCGTGACGGTGATGACCTGACGGTTTCCGTTCCCGTCGCATTCCATGAGTTGGCGCTTGGCACAACGCTTTCGGTGCCGACGCTGGAAGGCAAGGTCGGTGTTCGGGTGCCCAAGGGCACATCCGACGGGCGCATCCTTCGGGTGCGTGGACGTGGGGTGCCGAAGCGCTCCGGTGGGCACGGCGACTTGCTCGTCACAGTCAAGGTCGCGGTGCCGCCGAACCTCGAAGGGGAAGCGGCCGAGGCGCTGGAGGCCTACGCGAAAGCCGAGCGCGCCAGTGGATTTGACCCGCGCGCCGGATGGGCAGGTGCGTGATGGCATCCAAGCGCAGCGACGAAGCCCGTACGTTTCTGATTTCGGTGGCCGCCGAGCTGGCCGGCATGCATGCGCAAACGCTGCGCACGTACGACCGGCTCGGCCTGGTCAGCCCGCAACGCAGTTCGGGAGGCGGGCGCCGCTACTCCCAGCACGACGTCGATCTGCTGCGCGAGGTGCAGCGACTGTCACAGGACGAGGGCGTGAACCTCGCCGGTATCAAGCGCATCATCGAGCTGACGAACCAGGTCGAGGCGCTGCAGTCGCGGATTCGCGAAATGTCCCAGGAGCTAGAGGAATTGCGGGCGCGCCAGCGTCGCGATGTCGCGGTGGTGCCGAAGAGCACAGCGGTCGTCGTCTGGCAGCCGCGCAACAAACGCTAGGGCGGCACACGGTTCTCGGTGACTACCGATGTGCCCGCCTCGTAGCGACAACCCGCTGACCTGCGGTTCGCTCGGAATTTGTCGCTGATTCGACTCACGCCGATAAGACGCTGAACTGCGCAAACGCCATTGTCGCTACGAGCCGGGCAACTCGCATCCCGGCCGGGCCTTCAGTCCACTTTGATCGAGAACACCGTGGTGTCCGGCTCATTCGGCTGCGCGCTGCGGTAGCCGCCGCTTCGCAAAGCATCCGTCGGCGCGGTCATCGGCTCGAAGCAGATGACCGTCTCGCCCGCCGGCGCGAACACCTGTGCCGCCGGGTAACCCCGCTCAAAGCACACCTCGAGCCGACGCGCGCCGCCGGAGACCGCGAACACTGCGCCCTCGGACACCTGATCGAAACCGTCGTCAAACAGCTTGTCGCCCAACGGCTCTGCAACAGCTGGGCTTTCGGACACCGCGCCGTTGGGAATGCCGGTGTCGTCGAGTATCAGGTGACGCATCGTGGGCATCTCGACCTGCCACTCGGCTCTCGGCACATCGGCCAGTTGCAGGTATGGGTGATACCCGTAGGCCAGCGGCACGGCCTTGTCCGCGGTAGGCGTCACCGTCGTGCTGACCGTCAGCGTCCGTGCAGACAGCTCAACGGCCACCTCGAGCAGATGCGGGAACGGGAAGCTGGCAAGCAGTTCGTCGTGCGCACCGAAATCCAATACAGCCGTGAGCTTCTGCTCGGAGACCTCTTGTGTCCGCCATCCGGGATACGCCGCCAGCAGACCGTGAATCGGTAAGCCATTGTTGTCGACGCGCACACCGTAGGCGTCCGGCGCGAGCGTCACCGTCTCGCCGTTGACGTCATATGTCCTGGCGCTCAACCGGTTTGCCCACGGATACAACAGCGGAATCCCCATCGTCTTGCCCGCCGACACATAGGCGTCCAGTCCGCGGCGCTGGCCGAGCAGTTCGACGCCGTCGTCCTTCAGCGACGTGCCGATCATGCCTGCGCCGGGCACATAGGTCGCAGACAACGACGACGACGGGTCACGCAGTGTGACGGTCTCGAACTCCGGCATGGTTGCCGATCCTGCCACGCCTAGCTGGCGAGTGGATCGTGTTGTATGCGCTCAACCGGTGTGCCCTTGGCGACCAGTGCAGCCTTGGTGGCCTCCACCATCGCGGGCCCACCGCAGATTAGGATCTGCCGGTCGCCCCAGCCGCCGTAGCGCGTCACCACATCCGGCAGCAGGCCGGCCTGTCGCACATGCAGACCGCGCGGCGGTTCGACGTCGGGATAGTCGGCGGCCCACGGCGGATCGGTGTTGAACTCCGACACCGGCGTCACCGACAGCCACGGGTTCGTCGACGCGATCTGCCACAGCGTGCGCAGGTCGTAGAGCTCGCTGGGATAGCGGGCGCCGAAGAACAGGTGCACCCGCGGGTTCTCGCCGTAGCGGGTGAGGTCCATGATCAGGGTGCGCAACGGCGCAAGGCCCGTGCTGCCCGCGACCATCAGCACATCACCACCGTCCCTGTCGATGTGCATGCCCCCGTGCGGGTTGGACAACCGCCAGCGGTCGCCCGGTTTGGTCTCGCCGACGATCGCGGTGCTCACCATGCCACCGGTGACCGAGCGGATGTGGAACTCGATGGCGCCGCCGCGGTCTGCCGGGATCGCCGGGCTCAGGTAGCGCCAGCGTCGCGGCCACTGCGGCACTTGGACCGTGACGTACTGGCCGGGGTGGTAGTACAGCGGCTGATCCAGCTGCAACCGGACCACCGACACGTCACGGGTGATCCGCAGGTGCTCGATGACGGTGCCGTCGCGGAAGGGTGGTCCGTTCTCGGCGTCGGCCGCGCCGCGCATCACCCCGGTGATCAGCGTGACGGCGTCTTGGGCGGCGCCTGCGAGCCTGTCGTCCCAACTCTCGATCAAGTGACTGCGCAACGTCGTCAACAACGCGTCCTGCATGCTGTCGTAATGCCGTTGCGAGACACCGTATTTGCGGTGGTCGCGGCCCAGCTGCGCGAGGAAGGCCACCGGCTCCTCGGCGCGCTGGGCGATCAACTCGGAGAACAACCACGTGATCGCCGTGGCGAACGCTGCGCGCTGTGCGGCCATATCGGGTGGGAAGAGGTCGCGCGCCGAGGTGTCGATCGCGAACCAGCGGGTGTAGAACCGGCGGATCAGTGGATCGGAACCCAGCGCAGGATCGACGGCGTTGCGCAGCAGCAGCAGCGCGTCACGGTCCTCGAGTCCCACGCCGCCCGAGTTTAGGCGCGCTCCGAGGAGCGCTGGCGAGCAGCGGCGAGCACGATCAGCCCGATACCGGCAACGGTCCAGCAGGTCAGCACCGCGATCGCGGTGGTCGCGCCTGCGCCGTCGAAGAAGGCGGTCGACCGCAGCAACGTAGCCGTCGCACCCTGCGGTAACCACTGGCCGACGGTGCCCCACCCGCTCGGCAGCATTTCGGGCGCACTGGTCAGCCCCGACAGCGGGTTGCCCAACAGCAGGGCCAACAATGCGCCGACGGCAAGGCCGACGCGGCCGAACACCGAGCCCAGGCCCAGCATCGACAGCCCCGCAGCCAGCAGGCCCAGCGTGAGGCCGGCCGCGACACCCCAGATGCTCTGGTTGATCGAGCCGAATACATACCGCAGCAGCGCCGCGATCGTGACACCTGCCCCTGCGGCGAACACCACCGCGGCGACGAAGCGGGTCCACACCTCACGCTTGAGGAACAGCACCAGCGCGACGGCGGGTAGCAGGCCGCCCAATGTGATCGGCAGCGCCGAGGCGGCCAGGCCTGCGCCGCGCGGGTCATTCGCGGTCGGCGGCGCGAGGTCCTCGGTGCGCAGTGGCACGCGCGCTTGTTGCGCGATGCCGTTGCCCATCTGCGTCAGCAGCTGCGCGACCACCGGGCTGCCGCCCGTGGCGATCAACAGACTCCGACCGTCCGGGCCGAACGAAATGCCGCCGTACACATCGCGATTGCGGATCGCGTCGCGCAGCGCCGCCTCACCGGGGTAGTAGGTGATGGCGAACGCACCGGGAGCGTGTTGCTCGAGCATGTCGGCCACTTGGCCGCTGGCGGCTTGAGGGCCCGCCGCACCGATCGGGATGTGGTGCGGCTTGGAGCGGGCGGCAGGCAACGCGAACGCGATCGCGAGGATCGCCAGCGCGACGATGAGCGCGGCGATGATCCCGGTGGCACGAATCGCGGCCGGTGGCTCGTGGACGGGTGACGCGTGGTGGGTGTGCTCTACCGGCGTGCCCAGCGGTGTCCCAGTCATGGTGAGTCCTTTTCATCCGGTGTTGAATTAATCGCTGTGTGTGAGGGTAGCTCTGTAGTGGATGAATTTCAACAGCCATTGAAATGCTACTGTCGAGACATGCCGCTACCAGCGAAGACGACGAAGCGCAGGGGCCGGCGCCAGGGCGAACCGGTGTCCCGCGACGCGGTGCTGGCGGCGGCAAAGCAGCGTTTCGCCAGCGAAGGTTTCGAAAGAACCACCCTGCGCGCCATCGCCCAGGACGCCCACGTCGACCCGTCGATGGTGCTGTATCTGTTCGGGTCGAAGGAGGCGCTGTTTCGCGAGTCCCTGCGCTTGATCCTCGACCCCGACGCGCTGGTGGCCGCACTCACCGGAGACGACGACCCCGATATCGGCACCCGGATGGTGCGCACATATCTGCGGATCTGGGAGACGCCGGACAGCGCGGCAAGCATGCGGGCGATGTTGCAGTCGGCGACGTCGAACTCCGACGCACACGACGCGTTCCGGGGCTTCGTGCAGGACTACGTGCTGACGTCGGTGTCGGGGGTATTGGGCGGCGACGAGCATGCCAAGCTGCGGGCAATGCTGGCGGCCAGTCAACTGGTCGGAACGGCCATGCTGCGCTACATCATCGAGGTGCCGCCGCTGTCGACGCTGTCGGCCGACGAGGTGGTGGCGCTGATCGCGCCGACGGTGACGCGGTACTTGACGGCCGACGCCGCCGAGCTCAAGCTCCCCGAGCTATAACCCGTGAATTCCCTTGTACAGCACCAGAAGACCGATCACGACCAAGATGGCGGCGACGAGTGCGGCATGCTGCTGTTCCATCCAGTCCTTGAGGCGGCGCAGCGGCTCGTCGAGCCGGTCACCGGACACCGCGTAGGCAAGGATCGGAATCGCCACCGTCGACCCGGCGATCACCACGTACCACACGACGCCGGCCCACACGTGTGTGCTGCCGAGCCCCGCCGTGCCGATCGCGAAACCCGCTGCGGCGCACATGAATAACACCTTGGGGTTGACGACGGTCAGCGCTGCCGCGGCGAGTCCTGCCCGCAGCGGGTTCAGCTTGCCTAGGCTCTGCATCCAGCCCGGCGTATGCGCGGCCCGTTTGCGGGTCAGCCAGCGGTAGCCGCCGAACACGATCAGCGCGGCGCCGACCACCACGCGCACCCACGACGCCCATGCGGGTGGCTTGTTGAGATCGGTTAGCAGACTTGAGATCTCGAGGAACACCACGGTAAGCGCGGCCAGGCCGATGAGCCAGCCGGCCAAGAAGGACAGCCCCGTTGGTCGCGGCCGCGGGGTGTGCAACACCAACACCGCGGGAATGATCGACAGCGGCGAGAGTGCGACGACCAACGCCAGCGGGATGAGTTCGGTGAGCACTATATGTATTGACCGGCCTGGTAGCGGCAGGCCTTCCAATCGGCGCCGTCGCGACGGAATTCCACGTCGAAGGTCTTGGCGTCCGCACGGTTGGCGGCCTGGAAGCGAACGTTGGCCACCGCGTCCACACCGGTCACCCGAACCGAATTGATGGTGATCTGCGTGGGCCCGTCGGATTTGCGACTCGCATACCAACCCGACTCGAAGCCCGCGGCCTTGCGCATGTCGTCACACAGATGTGCGGCGAACCCGGTGAAGTCGGTCCGGTTGTAGGAGCCATTCATGCCGTCGAGGACCGCGCGGACCTGGTCCTCGTCGGTGTTTGCTTGGGCAGGCGCGGGCGAGAGGAGGGCCAAGCCCGCGACGACCGCGGGCAGGACTACGCGACGCACCGACCAAGCCTGACCCATTACTTGCCGAGTACTGGCGCGGCACGCCGAAAAAAGTCAGACTTGAGCGGAACAGACTCAACCTTGACGACGTTGAACTTCGCGAGAAGCATTTTCTAGACGAATGGAGGTGTCGTGGACTCGTTCAACCCGACGACCAAGACCCAGGCGGCGCTGACCGCGGCGTTGCAGGCGGCCACCGCCGCAGGCAACCCGCAGATCACGCCCGCCCACTTATTGATGGCACTGCTCACCCAGAACGATGGCATTGCCGCCCCGCTGTTGGAGGCCGTCGGCGTCGAACCCGCGACTATCCGTGCCGAGACGCAACGGCTCCTCGACCGGCTGCCCAGCGCCAGCGGCGCTGCCTCGCAGCCGCAGCTGAGCCCGCAGTCGCTGGCCGCGATCACCGCGGCCCAGCATCTCGCCACCGAGATGGACGACGAGTACGTCTCGACCGAGCACTTGATGGTCGGCCTGGCCGGAGGCTTGGGCGGCTCGGCCGCCGCTGGCGAATCCGACGTCGCCAAGCTGTTGACCGGACACGGTGCCTCACCGCAAGCGCTGCGTGAGGCGTTCGTCAAGGTGCGCGGCAGCGCCCGCGTCACCAGCCCCGACCCCGAGGGCAGCTACCAGGCGTTGGAGAAGTACTCCACGAACCTGACCGAGCGCGCCAGGGAAGGCAAGCTCGACCCGGTTATCGGGCGCGACAACGAGATTCGTCGCGTCGTGCAGGTGCTCTCGAGGCGCACCAAGAACAACCCGGTGCTGATCGGCGAGCCCGGCGTCGGCAAGACCGCGATCGTCGAGGGCCTGGCCCAGCGCATCGTCGCGGGCGACGTGCCGGAGAGCCTGCGCGACAAGTCCGTCGTCTCCCTGGACCTCGGCTCGATGGTCGCAGGCGCGAAGTACCGCGGTGAGTTCGAGGAACGGCTCAAGGCCGTGCTCGACGACATCAAGAACTCCGCGGGGCAGATCATCACGTTCATCGACGAGCTGCACACCATCGTCGGCGCGGGAGCGACCGGCGAGGGCGCGATGGACGCGGGCAACATGATCAAGCCGATGCTGGCCCGCGGTGAGCTGCGCCTGGTCGGTGCGACCACGCTCGACGAGTACCGCAAGTACATCGAAAAGGACGCCGCGCTCGAACGCCGCTTCCAGCAGGTGTTCGTCGGCGAGCCGTCGGTGGAAGACACCGTCGGCATCCTGCGCGGGCTCAAGGACCGCTACGAGGTGCACCACGGCGTGCGCATCACCGACTCGGCGCTGGTCGCGGCGGCCACGCTGTCCGATCGCTACATCACCGCGCGGTTCCTGCCGGACAAGGCGATCGACCTGGTCGACGAGGCCGCTTCCCGGCTCCGCATGGAGATCGACTCCCGGCCCGTCGAGATCGACGAGGTCGAGCGGCTGGTCCGTCGCCTCGAGATCGAGGAGATGGCGCTGGCCAAGGAGGAGGACGCGGCATCGAAGGAACGGCTCGAGAAGCTGCGCGCCGAACTGGCCGACCAGAAGGAGAAGCTGGCCGAGCTGACCACCCGCTGGCAGAACGAGAAGAGCGCCATCGACGTGGTCCGCGAGCTCAAGGAACAGCTGGAGACGTTGCGCGGCGAGGCCGACAGGGCAGAACGCGACGGCGATCTGGCCAAGGCGTCGGAACTGCGGTATGGCCGCATCCCCGAGGTCGAGAAGAAGCTCGACGCGGCGCTGCCGCACGCCGAGGCCCGCGAGGACGTCATGCTCAAGGAAGAGGTCGGGCCCGACGACATCGCCGACGTGGTGTCGGCGTGGACCGGCATTCCGGCCGGCCGGATGCTCGAGGGCGAAACCGCCAAGCTGCTGCGGATGGAAGACGAGCTGGGCAAGCGCGTCATCGGGCAGCGCAAGGCCGTGCAGGCCGTGTCCGATGCGGTGCGGCGCAGCCGTGCCGGGGTGGCCGATCCGAACCGGCCGACGGGCTCGTTCATGTTCCTCGGCCCGACGGGCGTCGGTAAGACCGAGCTGGCCAAGGCGCTGGCGGAGTTCCTGTTCGACGACGAACGCGCCATGGTCCGCATCGACATGAGCGAGTACGGCGAAAAGCACTCCGTCGCCCGACTCGTCGGTGCGCCTCCCGGCTACATCGGCTACGACCAGGGCGGTCAGCTGACCGAAGCGGTGCGACGGCGGCCCTACACGGTGATCCTGTTCGACGAGATCGAAAAGGCCCATCCCGACGTGTTCGACGTGCTGTTGCAGGTACTCGACGAAGGCAGGCTGACCGACGGCCAGGGCCGCACGGTCGACTTCCGCAACACGATCCTGATCCTGACGTCCAACCTGGGTTCAGGCGGGACCGAAGAGCAGGTGATGGCCGCGGTGCGCTCGGCATTCAAGCCCGAGTTCATCAACCGGCTCGACGACGTGATCATCTTCGCCGGCCTCGAGCCCGGTGAGCTGGTGGCCATCGTCGACATCCAGTTGGCGCAGCTGCAGAAGCGGCTGGCACAGCGGCGGCTCACGCTGGAGGTTTCACTGCCCGCCAAGCAGTGGCTGGCCCAGCGCGGGTTCGACCCGATCTACGGCGCCCGTCCGCTGCGCAGGCTGATCCAGCAGGCAATCGGCGACCAGCTCGCCAAGATGTTGCTGGCCGGTGAGGTGCACGACGGCGACGTGGTGCCTGTCAACGTCAGCGCGGACGGGAACTCACTGGTCCTGGGCTGACACCGATACGCAAAGGCCCCGCACGCTTCGGCGTGTCGGGGCTTTTTGCGAAAGCCGGCGCTGATATGGGGTTGTGATCCTGTTGAGTTCGGGAATACCAGGACCTAACAGATAGGCTTGGTGCAATGGTCCCGCTCTGGTTCACGCTGTCTGCACTCTGTTTCGTGGGTGCGGCCGTGCTGCTGTACGTCGACATCGACCGTCGACGCGGCCTGGGCCGCCGCCGCAAGTCCTGGGCGAAGTCGCACGGGTTCGACTACGAGCACGAATCGCACGACATCCTCAAGCGCTGGAAGCGCGGTGTGATGTCCACTGTCGGCGACATCAGCGCCAAGAACGTCGTGCTCGGGCAGATCCGCGGCGAGGCGGTGTTCATCTTCGACCTCGAGGACGTCGCGACAGTGATCGCGCTGCACCGCAAGGTCGGCACCAACGTCGTCGTCGACCTGCGGCTGAAGGGCATAAAGGAGCCGCGCGAGAACGACATCTGGCTGCTCGGCGCGATCGGCCCGCGGATGGTGTACTCCACCAACCTCGATGCGGCCCGCCGCGCCTGCGACCGGCGGATGGTGACCTTCGCCCACACCGCGCCCGATTGCGCGGAAATCATGTGGAACGAACAGAACTGGACGCTGGTGTCGATGCCGGTTACCAGCACGCGCGCGCAGTGGGACGAAGGCCTGCGCACCGTGCGCCAGTTCAACGACCTGCTGCGGGTGCTGCCACCGATCCCGCAGACCACCACGGGTCAGCCCGTCGCGCGCCGTAGCGGTTCGCCGAGCAGGCCGCTGACGCCGGCGCCTGGACGCGCTGAATCTCTTCCGCCGGGCCGCGCTGATGTCCTCCCGCCGTCGCGCCCCGAAGCGGGCCGCTACGCCGCACGCCCCGAGGCCGGTCGCGCCGAAGGTGTGCGGCGTCCGCCGCCACCCTCGCGTAATGGTCGGCAGTCTCCGCACTACCAGCGGTAAGTAATGTCTAGGGCATGTCTCGCCCCGTCGCACTGATCACTGGACCCACGTCCGGGCTCGGCGCGGGGTTCGCCCGCCGCTACGCCATCGACGGCTACGACCTCGTGCTGGTCGCTCGCGATGCCGAGCGGCTGGAGTGCCTCGCCGCCGAACTGCATGACGAGGCAGGCGCCGGCGTCGAGGTGCTCGTCGCCGACCTGTCTCAGGAAGCCGACCGCGCCAAGGTGGCCGATCGGCTGGCCGCAGGGGTGCGGGTTCTGGTCAACAACGCGGGATTCGGTACCTCAGGCGAATTCTGGACCGCGGACTACGCGAAGCTGCAAGCCCAGCTCGACGTCAACGTCACCGCGGTGATGCAGCTGACGCACGCTGCGCTGCCTCCCATGCTGGCAGCCAACGAGGGCACCGTGATCAACGTCGCCAGTGTCGCTGGGCTGCTGCCGGGCCGCGGTTCGACGTACTCGGCGTCCAAGGCGTGGGTGATCGCGTTCTCCGAGGGGCTGGCCAATGGCCTCACCGAAACGGCGGTCGGGGTGCACGCGCTGTGTCCTGGCTTCGTGCACACCGAGTTTCATGCGCGCGCGGGCATCGAGATGAGCGGCACGCCGTCGTTCCTGTGGCTCGAGGTCGACGACGTGGTCCGCGAATGCATGGCCGACGTCGCGAAGGGCAAGGTCGTCATCGTGCCGGGTCTGCAGTACAAGGCGCTCACCACCGGCGGCCGGGTGATTCCGCGAAACCTGTTGCGGGCCATGACGAAAGTCGTCGGCAAGGGCCGGAACAGAACTTGAGCCGCACGTAAATGCGCGCACTCATCGCCATGATGGCGGCGATCGTCATGGTCGCCTCGGCATGCTCTGGCGACGACGCCAGACCCGCGCCCTATGCCACGCAGGCTGCGGCCATCGGTCAGTCGCTTTCGGTGCTCGGTTGGAACATCTCGGTGTCGAATCTGCGGTTCGACGCCGACAATGTCCTCATCGACGTCGACGCCTCAGCGGCGAAGAAGGATGCGCCGCACACCAAACCCGAGGACATCCGATTCGGCCTGTACGGCGCGTTGGCGCATCCGGTCGAGGCCAACGCGCTCGGCGGCTGTAAAGACGTGACAAGCCTTGCGGTACAACCATTGTCGGCTCCGAATCCGGACCGGATGACCGGCACGGTGTGCCTGGGCCCGCAGCGCGACCAGTCCCAGGTCCGCGGTGTCTACGTGTACTCGCCGCGCGAGCGGATCCCCGACACGGCTGCGGCCTACCCCGCCGCGTTCCCCATCGGCCTGCTGCCAACCAACGAGAACGACGCCGGGCTGGTGCTGAAGACGTCGAGCCTCGACGCCTTCCGAGCCGACGGTGACCAGCTCGACCCGTCGGCCATCGGTGACCCAAACGCGTTCTCCGGCAACGGTTACATGCTGCTGGGCCTCGAAATCGACGGTCTGGCAGCGCGATACCGCGACGATTCGGCACGCCGCGGTGGTCCGATGATGGTGCTGGTGGCGCCAACGCTGCCTGCCCCCGGGCTGAGCCACGCCTGCGACGTCTACGGCTCCTCGGTGCTCGTTCTGCCCGACGCGTCGCGCGACGCCGTTCAGGTCCGTGTCTCGCTGTGCACGCAGGGCGACATCAACGCGGCGCTGCTGTACGCGACGGTGTCGATGGTCGGCACCCACGCCGGGCTGTGGACCACGAAATGACTGATGCGGGGCCCACCGAATGGGGCGAGTCGCCCGGCGTCGGCCCATGGCAGGGCCCGCTCCCCGACGATCCGCGTTACGACCCCGCGCTGTTGCGCGAAGGCGACACGCGCAACGTCGTTGACGCATACCGGTACTGGACGCGCGACGCGATCATCGCCGACATCGACAAGCGCAGGCACCCGCTGCACATCGCGATCGAGAACTTCGGCAACGACGCGAACATCGGCGCCGTGGTGCGCACGGCCAACGCGTTCGCCGTCGACACCGTGCACATTGTCGGCAGGCGACGCTGGAACCGGCGCGGCGCCATGGTCACCGATCGCTATCAACGCCTGTCGCACCACGACACCACCGCCGAGCTGTTGAGTTTCGCCGCGGACAACGGCCTGACCGTCGTCGCCGTCGACAATGTGCCCGGCGCGGCACGCATCGAACACACCGCGTTGCCGCGGGAATGCCTGCTGATCTTCGGCCAGGAGGGCCCTGGTATCACCGAAGAGGCGAGGGCGGGCGCAGCGGTCACGGTGTCGATCGCGCAGTTCGGATCGACCCGCAGCATCAACGCCGGAGTTGCTGCGGGCATCGCCATGCACACCTGGATCACTCAACATGGGGACATTTCGGCGGCCTGGTAGGGCAGGATCGACAGCATGGATCAGGTATGGGCCAACCGCGCCGCGAGCGCGGAGGCCGCGATTGCCAAGCGCCATCTGAAGCGACTGTGGAAATTGCCTGGGACCCAACTCGGTGTGGTGTCGTGGCCGCCGACGCGGCACGACGCCGAATTCCGCACATGGCACTATTGGTGGCAGGCGCATCTACTGGACTGCCTGGTCGACGCGCAGCTGCGCGACCCGCAACCCGAGCGAATCACGAAGATAACCAGGCAGATCCGGTCACATCGGTTGCGCAACAACTTCTCCTGGGTCAACAACTACTACGACGACATGGCGTGGCTGGCGCTCGCGCTGGAACGGGCAGGGCGGCTCGCGGGAGTCGAACGTCCGAATGCGCTGAAGAAACTGTCCGAGCAATTCCTCAACGCGTGGGTGCCCGAGGACGGCGGCGGCATCCCGTGGCGCAAGCAGGATCAGTTTTTCAACGCCCCTGCCAATGGACCCGCCGGGATCTTCCTGGCCCGGTACGACGACCGGCTGCGGCGTGCGCAACAGATGTCGGACTGGATCGACGAAACCCTCATCGATCCCGAGACCCACCTGGTGTTCGACGGCATCAAGGCCGGCTCACTCGTGCGCGCCCAGTACACGTACTGCCAGGGTGTGGTGATCGGGCTGGACGTCGAGTTGGCGGCGCGCACCAAAGACCCGCAGCACGCTGCGCGGGTCCACCGGCTCGTCAAGGCCGTGCGCGACAACATGACCACCGACGGGATCATCAAGGGTGCCGGCGGCGGCGACGGCGGTCTGTTCAACGGCATCCTGGCCCGCTATCTGGCGTTGACGGTCACCACGCTGCCCGGCGACTCAGCCGAAGACACCGAGTCCCGCGACATCGCCCGCACACTGGTGCTCAGCTCCGCACAAGCGGCGTGGGACAACCGCCAAAACGTCGACAACCTACCGCTGTTCGCGGCGTTCTGGGATCGGACCGCCGAATTGCCAAGGGCCGGTGGGAAATCGGCAGAGTTCATCGAGGGGGCCGTGAACGCCTCCGCGATTCCCGAGCGAGACCTGTCCGTCCAGTTGTCGGGCTGGATGCTGATGGAAGCCGCCCACGCGGTCACCGCAGACGAGTGACCACCCCGGCCGTTCCGCGGATAGTCCGGATGCTGCCTGGCCGGTTCAACCGCGATCCCAAGGCGCCAGGCACGAAGGAGAACGCCGCAGCTGCGCTCCTGCTCGCCGCGACCCTCGCGGCAATTCTGTGGGCCAATTCCCCTTGGGCGCATACCTATTGGACGTTGTTGGACACCCACGTCGGCTTCAGCTTCGGCGAGCACAGCTACGAACTGACCGTCAAGCATCTCGTCAACGACGGCCTGATGGCATTCTTCTTCTTCATCGTCGGCCTCGAAGTCACCAGTGAATTCACCATCGGTGAGCTCACCGACCGGGCGCGGGCGGCAGTGCCCGTCGTCGCAGCCATCGCGGGCCTCACCGTGCCCGCGATCATCTTCCTGCTCTTCAACCCGTCGGGAGCGAACGCGCAGGCGTGGGGAGTGGTGATCTCCACCGACACCGCGTTCCTCATCGGCGCGCTGGCCATCATCAAGCCCAAATACCCTGCCCGGCTGCGGATCTTCCTGCTGACGCTGGCCGTTGTCGACGACATCGGCGCGCTGTGCGTGATCGCATTGTTCTACTCCGATCACATCGACGTCGGTGCACTGATCGTCTCGGTCGCGTTGCTCGCCGCGATCGCGTTGGTCCGGTTTCTGCCCGCTGTGCGCGGTCCGGCCTACGCGCTGCTCGGATTCGCGCTGTGGATAGCGCTTTTCGCAGCAGGCATACACCCGACGCTGGCCGGGGTCGCGGTTGCGCTGCTCATTCCCGTCTTCACGCCCGACCGCAGGCAGGTCGAGCAGACCGTCGACATCATCCGGGCCTTTCGGCAGTCGCCCAACTCGCAGTACGCCCGCGCTGCCACCCGCGGTCTGCGCGAGTCGATTTCGATCAACGAACGGTTGCAAACCGCGGTCGGGCCCTATGTCTCGTTCGTCGTGCTGCCGCTGTTCGCGTTGGCCAACGCGGGGGTGCGACTCGACGCCGACAGCGTCACGGGCGCGCTGGGTTCGACGCTGACGTGGGGCATCATCGCGGGCCTGGTGATCGGAAAGTTCGTCGGTATCACCGGCGCGACGTGGTTCATGCAACGCACCGGACTCGGACGGCTGGCACCAGGAGGCACGCTTCGCCGGGCAGCGGGCGGTGCGGCGCTGTCCGGAATCGGTTTCACCATTTCGCTTTTCATCGTCGACATCGCGATCGCCGAACCCGCGCGGCAGGATCAGGCGCGCGTCGGCGTCCTGCTTGCCTCCGCAATCGCGTTCCTGGCCGGGTGGGCCATCTTCCGGGTCACTGACTGGCTGAGTCCGCCGGAACCGGTGGGCCTCAAGCTGATTCGGCCGGTCGACCCCGAACGCGACCACTTCCGTGGTGATCCGCACGCCCCGCTGACACTCGTGGAGTACGGCGACTACGAGTGCCCGTTCTGCAGCCGGGCCACGGGCGCAATCGACGAGGTGGCCGAGCATTTCGGCAAGCGCCTGCGCTATGTGTGGCGCCACCTGCCGCTCGAACGCGTGCATCCTCGCGCGTTCGACGCGGCCAGGGCGGCGGAGGCGGCAGGCCTGCAGGGCAAGTACTTCGAGATGGGCAAGATGCTGTTCGCGCATCAGGACGATCTGGAATGGTCGGACATCTACCGCTACGCCAACGAAATCGGCCTCGACCTCGAACGGTTCGATCAGGACGTCCGTGTGCATCCGACCAAGGTGTTGCACCGGGTGCAGGACGACGCACAGGACGCGGAGTTGATGGACCTCAACTCGACGCCGACCTTCTTCGTCAACGGCAAGCGGCACAAGGGCCCGTGGGATTCGGCGAGCCTGATCCGCGCGTTGGAGAGCTAGCTTTCGGCGGCCGGCTCGCCAGTCGTCTTCTTCGCCCGGCGCCGCTTGTACCACTCGATCAACATCGGCGTGATCGACGCGACCGCAATGAGGATGAAGATCGGTTCGAGCAGTTTCTGGATGATCTCGAACTGACCGAGGCCGTAGCCGAGCAGCGTGATGCCGACGCCCCAGAGCACGGCGCCGATCACGTTGAAGAGCGTGAAGGTGCCGTAGCTCATTCGCGCGGCGCCCGCCGTGATCGGCGCGAGGGTTCGCACGATCGGCACGAACCGGGCGAGCACGATCGCGAACGGCCCGCGCTCCTCGAAGAACGTGTGGGCCTCGTCGAGGTAGCGCTGCTTGAGCACCCGTGCGTTGGGTTTGAACATCGCGGTACCCACATAGCGGCCGATGAAGTACCCGACCTGACCGCCGAGAATCGCGGCGATCGGGATGAACACGAGCAACTGCCAGAGTTGGAAGTCGGCCTGTCCGGCGGCGGCCGTACCCGCGGCCAGCATGCCCGCCACGAACAGCAACGTGTCGCCGGGCAGCACCGGGAACAGAATCCCCGACTCGACGAACACCACCACCAGCAGCCCGACCAGGGCCCAGGCCCCGAAATAGCCGATGAGCTTGATCGGGTCCAGGAAGTCCGGCATCAGCGCCAGCTGAGTTGCGGCCGCCGATAGGGCCGGGGTGGTGTCCATGGCCACCCAAGATACCGGCGGTGCCCCGAACGGCTGCTGTGCCGGCGTTAGGGTCGGCTATGACCTCCCACAAAGCCGTACATGTTGCGTCCGCCAATGCGCCATTGACCCTCGTCGACGTCGAGACCTCGCCACCTGGCCCTGGCCGCGTCCGCATCACCGTCGCCGCCTGCGGTGTCTGCGGAACCGACCACGGCTTCGTCGTAGGCGGCTTTCCGAACATGACCTGGCCGCTGACCCCGGGACACGAGATCGCCGGGACGATCGCGGAGTTGGGCGAGGGTGTCGAGGGATTCGCCGTCGGTGACCGGGTTGCGGTCGGCTGGTTCGGTGGCAACTGCAACCGCTGCATTCCCTGCCGCCAGGGCAAGTTCATGCAGTGTGTGAACGGCGAGGTGCCGAGCTGGCATTACCCGGGCGGCTACGCCGAGTCGGTGACAGCACCTGCCACCGCGCTTGCGCGCATCCCGGACGAGCTGTCGTTCAGCGAGGCGGCGCCGATGGGCTGCGCGGGTGTGACGACGTACAACGCGCTGCGGCGGACCAGGGCCGTGGCAGGGGACCGGGTCGCGGTGCTCGGCATCGGCGGGCTCGGCCACCTCGGCGTGCAGTGGGCGCGGGCGATGGGCTTCGAGACCATCGCGATCGCCCGCGGCGCGGACAAGGAGGCCAACGCCCGCGAACTGGGCGCCCACCATTACATCGATTCCCGGGCCGAAGATGTCGCCGCTGCACTGCAGGCGCTTGGCGGCGCATCGGTTGTCCTCGCCACGGCGGCCAATTCCCAGGCGATGGCCGACACCGTCGGCGGGTTGGCGGCCGAGGGTGAACTCGTCATCGTCGGCGTGACCGCCGACCCGTTGCCCATCGCGCCCATCCAACTGATCACCCCCGGCCTTTCGGTACAGGGGCATCCGTCGGGCACCTCGCGCGACGTCGAGGAGACGATGCACTTCGCCGTGCTGTCTGGCGTGCGTGCGTGGATCGAGGAGCGACCGCTGGTCGAGGCCGCCGAGGCGTACGCGGCGATGGAGGAGGGCCGTGCGCGCTACCGCATGGTCCTGACTATGTGACCCCGACCGCGTTGAACGCGTCGGTGATCGCCTGCTGCTGTGTCGTCGTGAAGCCGAGGTCTTTCGCTGTGTTCAGCACAGCGGATCGCCCGTCGGCGAACGTCGCGTTGGTCGGCAGCTTGTAGAGCGAGCCGTAGAAGACCGCGGCCCACGTCGCGCTGGAAACGGTGCTCGTGCGGCTGTCCGTCATCATCTTGTAGGCCGCGAAGTTGAAGATGCCGCTGTTGGTGTGGACGCCGCCGTAGTCGGCGGTCCCGGTGTAGCGGTTGGCGTAGTTGGTCGGCTGGCCGTACTTGGCGGGATTGGACATGTCGCGGATGGCGCAGCCGGACCATTTGCCGCAGCCGTAGTCCTCTGCGATCAGCCACCTGCCGGTGCCCGTCTTGTTTTCGATCAGGCTGCCGATGATGTCGGCATAGGACTCGTTGAGCGCGCCCGACTCTCCTTGATAGATCAGCCCATTGCCGTTTGCGACGGCGTATTGCACGACACCGTGGGTGTATTCGTGGCCGACCACGTCGAGCGCCGCCTCGAAGTCGTGGCCGAACACCAGGATCTTCAGACTCGGGTCCCAATAGGCGTTGTTGTAGGTGTTGGGCAGCGTGCTGACGCGCAGCGCCGAACCGATGCCGTCGAATGCCATGCGTCCCAGATTGTTTCGGTAATAGTCGTAAACCACTTCGGTGTTCGCGTGGGCCGACACCGCCGATTTGTTCCAGCCCGCCCACCACGCCTTGGTGACCAAGGTGCCAGGAGCACTCGACGTCGACGACGCGGCGTACGTGCTGACGCTGCGCGTGACATCGTTGAAGCGATAGCTGTTACTGCTCTGCTGGTACTGGACGGTGATGGTGCGGCTCTTGCTCTTCAGGTCGGTAGCGGTCTTGGTGGTCGTCACCCATGCCGTCGATGCGTCCGCCAGATTGGAGTTCGCCGCGAACACATCACCCGCGTTCTCGCCGTTGGCATAGACGTAGTACGTCGTGCTGATGACTGGCATCGTGGCTTCGGCATCTGTCGGAATCACGGTGGTGTACACCGTGATTCGGTGCGCCAGGCTGGGCGCCACAGCGGGGTCGACGTCGTAGATGACGCGCTCACTTTGCATTGCCACCTCGGCGAGGATGGCGGCCACCTCGGTGGAATCGTCCCCCTGGGCGGCCAGGCTGTCGGCCAGCGCAGCGCGGGCCGCCGCCATCGCCACCGTGTCGTCGTCGACGGTCGACGTGGTGTCGACGTCGGTGATGCCCTTGCGGTAACTGCTGAAAACGCCTGTGACCGTGCCATTTTCGTCGGTGACCAGCACCACCTGGCTGGCCAGGGTTGGCACCCCGTCGACGGTCGGCTGCAGGCGGTAGATCACTTCCGTCGGTGCGCCTGCGTCGCCAAGCTGCAAGGCCTGGCTGGTGATGTTCGTTCCGGAGGCGAATCCGGCGGGCGCACCCAGCAGCCCGGCGACGTAGTTCATCGCCAGGGCGGCGCCCGCGTTGTCTCCGACGATGGTGTGGGTGAACGTGCCGTCGATGGCCCGCACTGTGCCGTCGTTGTTCGCGTTCAGGCTCGCCTTGCCGTCGGCGACCAGCCGGACCAGCTCGGCGGCGTCCAGGACCTCGTCGTTGGCTTCCCTGGCACCGGCGGGCAGCACGGACACCAGGACCGTCGCCGTCGTGGTGCCGACACCGTCGGCATGCCAGTGCGCGTGAGCGTTGAGTTCGCTGACGGCGACGGTGAACGTGTCGACGCCGCCGGATGCGCCCAGCCCCTCATCGGGGGTGTAGACGAAACCGCCGGTGTGCGGATCCACCGTCACCGTGCCGTTCGCCGGTCCCGTGACCACGCGCATCGTGAGCGGGTCCTGCTCGGCGTCGGCGGTGGAGATCACGCCCGTCACGACCCCGGTCTCGGACTGGCTGGTGGTGACGGGTCCGAACCCGACCTGCGGGGACCTGTTGAAGAGGGTCTCTTCGAACTGGCGCCGCACCCACGCCAACATCACCCACAGCGTCGGTGGCTCCGCGGGGGCCAGCGGTTGGTCCGTCAGTGCCGGCGACAACCCAACCAGTGAGGCTAAGCCTGCAGCAAGGGACACCACCCGGTGCGCGGCCGCGGTGATCGGGTCGGTCGGCGCCAAGACGGCCGTGGCGGACCCCGACACCGGGCTGATCAACGCCGTGGTCGTGACGAACCGTGGCGCGGGCGCGGTGAGTTGCGCGCTGGTCGAGGCCGATTGCGTGCTGTTCGCCGCGGGGGCTGCGGTCGAGATAGAGGTCACCGTGTCGGCGGACACGGTCGAGGTGGGGCGGGTGGTCTGCGCGGCTTCGGCGTCGGTTGACCCGCTGCGCTTTGCGGTCTTCGCGGTTTCGGTCGACGTCTTCGCCTGGGTCCCGGCGTCCGCCGTGCTGAGCGTGGCGTCAGACGCCACGGTGGTGTTGGCGCCCCCGCTTGCCTGCACCGTCCCATCGCGGGGATCTGAGGCAACGGTCGCGGACGACTTGACGGTATCCGAGGCATCCGAGCCCGAGGCCGGAGTCGGGGCCGGCGTGTTCGCCGCTGCCGAATCCTGTTGACTGTCAGTCGATTCCGAGGTGGTACTGCTCTGCGTCGACCCGGTGGTATCGGGTTCGGCCACCGCAACGCCGGGTGACGTCGCTACCGCCGCGCCGATACCCAGCGCGACCGCCAACGCTCCGACCCGCCCGACGTATCGCGCAAACCCCCCAGGCGACTCCATAATGACGCCAAGGATAATATTTTTCTCGCCGTCAATTCTTCTTTTCCGCGGTTTGCTCGCCCGCGCTCGGCAAACAGTGGGCGCCAGCCGCTGGACGCCGAACTCCCGAGTAGGAGAACTACCTGAGATACTCCGTGCACAGACCCGGATCAGCCGAGAGGAACTTGAAATGCCCATCGCAACGCCTGAGGTTTATGCAGAGATGCTGGGCCGCGCCAAGGAGCACTCGTTCGCGTTCCCGGCGATCAACTGCGTCGGCTCGGAGAGCATCAACGCCGCGCTGAAGGGCTTCGCCGACGCGGGCAGCGACGGCATCATCCAGTTCTCCACCGGCGGCGCAGAGTTCGGTTCCGGTCTCGGCGTCAAGGACATGGTCACGGGTGCAGTGGCGCTGGCCGAGTTCGCCCACGTCGTCGCCGACAAGTACCCGATCACGGTCGCGCTGCACACCGACCACTGCCCGAAGGACAAGCTGGACACCTACGTCAAGCCGCTGCTCGCCATCTCGCAGGAGAGGGTGTCGCAGGGGCGCAATCCGCTGTTCCAGTCACACATGTGGGACGGGTCGGCGGTGCCGATCGACGAGAACCTGGAGATCGCGCGCGAACTGCTCAAGGAGGCCGCGGCCGCCAAGATCATCCTCGAGATCGAGATCGGGGTGGTCGGCGGCGAGGAGGACGGCGTCGCTCACGAGATCAACGACAAGCTCTACACCACGCCCGAGGATTTCGAGAAGACCATCGAGGCGCTCGGCGCGGGCGAACACGGCAAGTACCTGCTGGCCGCGACCTTCGGCAACGTGCACGGCGTCTACAAGCCGGGCAACGTCAAGCTGCGTCCGGACGTCCTCGAGCAGGGCCAGCAGGTCGCCGCCGCCAAGCTCGGATTACCGGAGGGCGCAAAGCCTTTCGACTTCGTGTTCCACGGCGGGTCCGGCTCGCTGAAGTCCGAGATCGAGGACTCGCTGAAGTTCGGTGTGGTGAAGATGAACGTCGACACCGACACCCAGTACGCGTTCACCCGTCCGCTGGCCGGGCACATGTTCACCAACTACGACGGTGTGCTCAAGGTCGACGGCGAGGTCGGCAACAAGAAGGTCTACGACCCGCGCAGCTACCTGAAGAAGGCCGAGGCTTCCATGAGCGAGCGCGTCGTCGAGGCCTGCAGGGATCTGCATAGCGCGGGCAGGAGCGTTTCGGCGGGCTGAGCCGGCAATTCAACACAAGAGGGCTAGGATGGTCGGCGTGAACCGTCGAATTCTGCTCGCATGCTGCACGTTCGCGACCGCCATGGGATCGATCGTCGTGGCCGCGCCGGCTTCGGCAGACACCTGCCCATGGGGGACTGTGGCTCGGTTCGACGGGGTGTGCACGCAGGGGCAGTCCGGCGGCGGTCCGCCTGCCGGCATCACCGTTCCGCCGCAGGGCGCGGATGTGGTGAGCCTGCCCGGCCAGTACGCGACGGTCAACGGCGTCCCGTGCAACCAGGAGCACTTCGCGACCTGCTACGCGATGTCGCAAAACGGCTAGCTGTCGGGCGCCTGGCAGATCTTCCACTGATCGTCGCGGAACTGTAGATCAAAGCTGCGTGTCGAGCGCGTCTGCGGCGCGTTGGCCATGAACGTGGTGACGTTGGCCTCGGCGTGATCGCCGTTGACCACCACCTGGTCGATGCTGGCGACCACCGGATACTGCTTGGCCGCCGCGACCCTGGAATGGGTTTCCTTCCACGCGCTCTCGTCGTAGTTGACGTAGCTGTCGCGGGTGGTGCCGCAGGTGATGCTGCGCAGGGTGGCCAGGTCGCCGTTTTGGACAGCGACGTCGAAGTTCTGGATGGTCGTGCGGACCTTGTCCTCTTGGGAGGCCTTGGGGGTGGAGTCGCGGGTCAACAGCACGGTGCCGAGGATCGCGACGGCCACCAACGCGGCGAAGACCAACAGCACCGCGATGACCCAGCCCCAACTGCGACGGTTGCGTGGCGGCTTGGGCGTCTCGACACGAGGTGGAATCTGCTGTGGCGCAACAGGTTTCGGACCAGGAATTGGCGGCATCACCTCAGTGGCCGGATCGGCAGGAGTGTCGATCCGCTGTGTCGAGCCGTCGAATCCCGACGGGGCGGTGTACCGGCGCTCTGCGGGCTGGCTGGTCTCCTCGGTCGGGAGTTGGGCCTCGGCCTCCGGTGACAACAGGATCTCGGTGGCGGGCTCGTGCACCGGGTCGGTGACGGCCTCGGCCGGCTGGGTGTTGTCCGTCTCAGATTCTGCCGCAGGTGTTCCTGCGTCATCCGGTTGCTGCGGCCCTGATGGGTTCGACATCCGTGCTGCGGTCCCTCCCTCTGCGAACTACCGGTGCAGCGTACCGGCACAATGTGGGCATGACGCGCATGGGAGATCTCCTCGGACCCGATCCGGTACTGCTACCTGGTGATCCCGCGGCGGAGGCCGAACTCGCCGCCTCCGAGAATCCGTCGATCGTGGCGGCCGCACATCCCTCGGCGTCGGTGGCGTGGGCCGCGCTGGCCGAGGATGCGCTTGCCGACGACAAGGCCGTCGCCGCCTACGCCTACGCCCGCACCGGTTATCACCGCGGACTGGATCAGTTGCGCCGCAACGGATGGAAGGGCTTCGGGCCGGTGCCGTACAGCCACGAGCCCAACCGCGGTTTCCTGAGGTGCGTGGCCGCGCTTGCGCGCGCTGCGGATTCGATCGGCGAGACCGACGAGTATCAGCGCTGCCTTGATCTGCTCGACGACTGCGATCCCGCGGCCCGCGGCGAACTGGGTGTCGGGTAGCTCAGTAGTCGGCTTCACACTCGCAGTCGGCGGCCGCTTCGGGCGGCTCCACCTGAACGGTCGAGTGGTCGAGTCCGCGTGCGCTCAACACGGCCCGGGCGTCGTCGAGCACCAGCGCCGAATCCCGACTGCTGGTCAGATGCGCGGTGACCATGTCCTTGCCCGGCACCAGCGTCCACACGTGCAGGTCGTGCACCTCGGTCACGCCCTCGACGGAGCACAGCGCGCTGCGCAGTTCGTCGACGTCGATGTGGCTCGGTGACGACTCCGAGAGGATTCGCAGCGCGGCGCGGGCCAGCGACACCGCGCGTGGCAACACCCACAGCGCGACGAACACCGCGACCACGACGTCGGCGTAGGGCCAGCGCGTCGTGACCGTGACGATCCCGGCGATCAGCACGCCGATGCTGCCGACCGTGTCGGCGACGACCTCCATGTAGGCGCCCTTGACCGCGAGGCTGTCCTTGGCGTGCGAGCGCAACAGCAGCACCACGATGGCGTTGGCCACCAGGCCGGCCACCGCGACGACGATCATCGGCACCCCGGGGACCTCGGGCGCGTTGCCGAGGCGTCTCAACGCCTCGTAAAGGATGAACACGGCGACGCCGAGCAGCAGTACGGCATTGGCCACCGCGGTGAACACCTCGGCGCGGTGCCAGCCGTAGGTCCGTTTGGCTGACGTGCTGCCGTGCCGTGCCAGCAGTACCGCGGTCAGCCCCATGAACATCGCGACGAGATCGGTGAGCATGTGGCCGGCGTCCGACAGCAGTGCCAGCGAGTTGATGACGAGCGCCGTGGTGAGTTCGAGGGCGAAGAACGCGGTCAGGATTCCCGCCGCGATCACCATGCGGCTGACACGGGCGTCGGCATGGCTGTGGTCGTGTCCGGCGCCCATGGCTTGCAATCTATGCGTAAAGACGCATATGTCGCAAGGTTGCTGTCAGAACCAGGCGGACCAGAACCGGGTGAGCAGCATGCCGACCTTCCAGAGGTCGGGATTGAGCCCCGACAACCCGAAGAGCCAGTCGATGGCGCCGAAGAACCAGCCGTTGACCTGGGGTGTGAACAGCAACAGCAGCAGGACGAAAAACGCCCAGCCCTTGGCGGGTTCCAGCATGCGCTGGGTCTGCGGGCTCAGGTGCGGTTCGAGCGCGCTGTAGCCGTCGAGCCCCGGCACGGGAAGGATGTTGAGCACGAAGGCGGTCACCTGCAGGAAGCCCAGGAAAGCCATCGCAGCCCAGAACACCAGGTGTTCTTGCTCGGCGAGCAGACTCGTCAGCACCAGCACGACGATCGCGAACACCAGGTTGGTGGCCGGCCCGGCCAGGCTCACCAGGGTCTTCTGCCGCTTGGTCATCCATGAGGTGCGCACATACACCGCACCACCGGGCAGTCCGATGCCACCGAGCGCGATGAACAGCGCGGGCAGCCCAAGCGAGAGCAGCGGGTGCGAATACTTCAGCGGGTTCAGCGTCAGGTAGCCGCGCACCTCGACATCGCGGTCGCCGAAGCGCCATGCGGTGTAGGCGTGCGCGAACTCGTGCAGGCACAGCGACACCAGAAAGCCGGCGATCACGAAGACGAAGACGCCGATGCGGGCCAGCGGCTCGCTGGGGTCTGCGGCCAGCCAGGCCAGCACGCCGCCGACGACGGTGAGCGCGACGATCGCCAGGAAGACCGGGCTGGGCCGCACCGACTGGCGCAGCGGGCGGATGTTCACGTCACGAAGCTACCTAACGCGCAGCCAGCCTTGGGTGTGTCGATAGAACGTCGACCGCCGAACCGGCCGCGGGACGGGGACGCCGTCGCGCACCACCAGCGCTGCGTCGGTCCCGAGCTGGGCGGCGCGCCCGGTCACCCAGCGCTTCGGGCGCATGCGGGGCGTCAGCACGCTGGCGCGCAGACCGGGCATCGTCTCGGTCGGCTCGATGCGCACCCCCGTCGCGTGGCCGTCGAACAGCACGGTGTCATCGGTGACTGCTTCGCCGGTGATGGTGCTGGCTGCTGCGTTCGGCGGCAACCAGTGCGCGGCGCCGACGATCACGGTGCCGGTTTCGTCGCGGATCAGCGGAACCCGTTGGGCCCGGCCGGCCAGGACCCGCCGGGCCTGCCAGGGTCGACGTACGTGGCCGACCTCGACGTCCAGCCGATCCGCCTTCAGCAGGCGCGTCAGTACGGCGGCCAGATCGGCGTCCGAGCCCACCACGATGACCCTGCCGTGGCCGGTGACGTCATCGATGCCGACGGCAGGCAGATCGCGCAGCGCGCGGGGCACCCGATGGCCGCCCACCAGCAACACCACAACGTCTGCTGTGGTCAAGACGGCTCCTCGTGGCGGGCTGGGATAGGGTGGGTCACCGGCTGCCACAGTTTTGAGGCAGATAAAGCGGGAGACTATGCCATGCCGGCAATCGTGCTCATCGGTGCCCAATGGGGGGACGAGGGCAAAGGAAAGGCGACCGATCTGCTCGGTGGCCGCGTCCAATGGGTGGTTCGTTACCAGGGTGGCAACAACGCCGGTCACACGGTGGTGCTGCCGAGCGGCGAGAACTTCGCCCTCCACCTGATCCCCTCGGGCATCCTCACCCCGGGCGTCACCAACGTGATCGGTAACGGGGTCGTGGTCGATCCGGCCGTGCTGCTCACCGAGCTCAAAGGCCTGGAAGATCGCGGTGTCGACACCGAGCGACTGTTGATCTCCGCCGACGCGCACCTGTTGATGCCGTATCACGTGGCGATCGACAAGGTGGTCGAGCGTTATGCGGGCAGCAAGAAGATCGGCACCACCGGCCGCGGTATCGGCCCGTGTTACCAGGACAAGATCGCGCGCATCGGGATTCGCGTCGCCGACGTGCTCGACGAGTCGCTGCTGGCCCAAAAGATCGAGGCTGCACTGGAATTGAAGAACCAGATGTTGGTCAAGATCTACAACCGCAAGGCGCTGGAGGCCGCGGAAGTGGTCGAGGACCTGCTGACCGAGGCCGAGGGGTTCAAGCACCGCATCGCCGACACGCGCTACCTGCTGAACAAGGCACTGGAGCAGGGCGAGACGGTGCTGCTCGAGGGTTCGCAGGGCACACTGCTCGACGTCGACCACGGCACGTATCCCTTTGTCACATCGTCGAATCCGACCGCGGGCGGTGCGGCCGTCGGATCGGGTATCGGCCCGACCCGGATCACCACCGTGCTCGGAATCTTGAAGGCCTACACCACGCGGGTCGGTTCGGGGCCATTCCCCACCGAGTTGTTCGATCAGTTCGGCGAATACCTGTCGAAGACGGGCGGCGAGTTCGGGGTGACGACCGGCCGGCGCCGCCGCTGCGGATGGTTCGACGCGGTCATCGCCCGCTACGCCACCCGGGTCAACGGGATCACCGATTACTTCCTGACCAAGCTCGACGTGCTGTCCAGCCTGGAAACGGTGCCCATCTGCATCGGCTACACCGTGGACGGCAAACGCACCGACGAGATGCCGATGACCCAGAGCGAGATCGCCCGTGCGGAGCCGGTTTACGAGGAACTGCCCGGCTGGTGGGAGGACATCTCCGACGCCAGGGAGTTCGACGATCTTCCTGCCAAGGCGCGCGACTATGTGCTGCGGCTGGAAGAGCTTGCCGGAGCACATGTTTCGTGCATCGGGGTGGGGCCGGGCCGCGAGCAGACCATCGTGCGTCGCGACATCCTGGCGGCGCGGTGACGACGGACGACCCACATCTCGCCGATCCCGATTACGACAAACACGGCGGGTTCCCGAATTTCGAAGCAGCCGAGCCCGGTCCGGGATTCGGACGGTTTCTGACCGCGATGCGCCGGGCGCAAGATCTGGCGGTGTCGGCCGATCCCGACAGCGACACTTGGGATCTGGCCGCCGATCGTGCCGAGGAACTGGTCAAGCTGCTCGGGCCGTTCGAGGCGGCCGAGGGTGTCGGCCCTGCCAACCGGGTCCCGTCGCTACCCGGCGCGGGCAGCCTGTTGATGCCGCCGTACCGGCTGATCAAGTTCGAACCCGACGGCGTCGAATTGAGCGTGCAATTCAGCAGGTTCTCGGTCGGTGGCAACTATGCGGTGCACGGCGGCGTGCTGCCACTGCTGTTCGACTCGGTGTTCGGGATGGTGATCCACGCGGCGGGCCGCCCGATCAGCCGCACGGCGTTCCTGCATGTCGACTACCGCAAGGTGACGCCGATCGACACGCCGCTGACCGCACGCGGTTGGGTGCGTGAGGTCGAGGGCCGCAAGGCGTTCGTCAACGCGTCACTGCATGATCCTGAGGACAACGTGCTGGCAGAAGCCAACGGGCTGATGATCAGATTGCTCCCGGGCCAGCCCTAGCCGTGTCACGATGACGGCGTGACGAATCCGCCAGCCGACCGCCTGCGCAGCCTGTCGACGCCGCGCGCCGCGGCTGTGGCGGGTGTGTTGTTCGCATTGCTGTTCGGTACCTCGTTGGTGCTCATCCGCTTAGCGCTGCCGGAGGGCGAAGACCCTGGTGCGCAATGGCTGCAGACGGGCAGCACGAATCTCAAGACCGCCGCGACGATCATGCCGTTCGCGGCGATCGCGTTCCTGTGGTTCATGGGCGTGGTGCGCGACGGGCTCGGCCGCTACGAGGACAAGTTCTTCTCGACGGTCTTCCTCGGCAGCGGGCTGCTGTTCCTTGCGATGATGTTCGTGGCAGCCGGCGTCGGCGCCGGACTGGAGCGCAGCCACGCGGCGGTTGATCCACATGTCGCGACGTTCGGCCAGATGGTGCTGTTGACCGTGTCGAAGACCTACGCGCTGCGGATGGCCGCGGTGTTCATGATCTCGTTGGCGACCATCTGGCTCAAGACCGGACTCATGCCGCGCTGGCTGGTCGCGGTGAGTTACCTTGCCGCCGTTGGCCTTTTGGTCGCAAGCGACATCACGATGTGGCTCGTGCTTGCGTTTCCGGTATGGGTGCTGGTGGTCAGCCTGCTGCTACTGGCGCGCGCCGGCGTCATCGACCTCGATCACGACGACTAGTCGGTGATCCGCAAAGCCTCTGACGGACACAGCTTTACCGCCTCGCGGGCATGTGCTTCTTCACTCTCGGGAACCTCGTCGACCAGCACCACGACGATGCCGTCGTCGTCCTGATCGAACACCGCGCCAGCCGCCATCACGCAGTTGCCCGCGCTGATGCAAACGTCGCGATCCGCTGAAACTCTCACCACGTCACCTCCAGCGATTTCAGACCGTAGATGAAATGAAACGACCGGAACGGCACATCGGCGAAGTCTTCGGCCAACGCCAACGACGGGAAGCGACGCAACAACGCCGGGAACCCGATTCGCATCTCCATCCGCGCCAGCGGCGCACCGAGACAATGGTGCACACCGTGGCCGAACGCCAGATGCCCCGGCGCCCCGCGCCGAATGTCGAACACCTCCGCCGAGTCGATGAAGTCCGGATCGCGATTGCCCGACGGCAGCGACACGAACACCAACTCACCCGCGGGAATCGCCACACCGGCGATCTCGACGTCCGTGGTGGTGATCCGCGGAATCGCGCTGTGCACGATGGACAGCCAGCGTAGCAGCTCCTCGACGGCGGGCCCCACCGCGTCCGGATCGTCGCGCACCGCCGCCAGCTGGTCGGGATGTCGCAGCAGCGCCAGCGTTCCGAGGCCCAGCATGTTCGACGTCGTCTCGTGTCCGGCGAGCAGCAAAAGGCTTGCAATGCCGATGAGTTCGTCATCGGTCAACTCGTCGCCGTGCTCGCGCACCAGCATGCCGAGGATGTCTTCCCCGGGTTGTCTGCGCGCCCGCTCGACAAGTGAGCCCATGTAGGCGCGGCTCTGCCGCTGCAACTCCAGCCGCTCGGGAATGGGAATCGACAGATCCAACTGGCGGGCGCTGCGCTGTTGGAAGTCGTCGCGGTCGTCGTACGGCACACCGATCAGCTCGCAGATCACCAGCGACGGGATCGGCAGCGCGAAAGTCTCAACCAAATCGACTGGCGGACCGGTTTTTTCCATCAGATCCAGTTGTCCGTCGACGATCTCGGCGATGCGCGGTTCGAGCAGCCTCATCCGTCGGATCGTGAATTCGGCCGTCAGCATCCGCCGCAGCCGCTGATGCTCGGGCGGGTCGAGGCTCAGCAGGTTGCCCGCCCGTGCGCTGGCCACTTCCTGCTCTGAAATCTGCGGCGCGCCGGGCAGGACGAAACCGGGCGGCCTGCCGTTGGAGAACCGCTCGTGGTCCGACAGCACCGCCTTGATGTCCTCGTGGCGGGTGACCAGGTACACCGTCATGCCGAACGAATTGACCATGGTGCGCACACCGTCGGTCTCGCGGATCTCCCGAAGTGCGGGGGTGGGATCGAACGCATCGCGCCGCATGTGAAGGGGCGGCAACTCCGGCGCTTGGGTCATAGAACGACGCTACTCGCGGGAGACAAACTCCCCGATCAGCTTGTTGACAAGCGCAGGGTTCTCCAGCGCGGCAAGGTGCGCCACCCCGTCGAGCACCGCGCTGGCCGCGCCGGGAATCGCCTCGGCCATCGCCATCGTCTCTGCCACCGGGAACGTCGCGTCCTCGATTCCGGCGACCACCAACACGGGCGTCCGCACCTTCGCCAGCAGCGCCAACTGATCGGGTCGTCGCGGCACCACGCTGCGCACCGCCCACCTACCGGATCGAATGTCGACCCGCTGGACCGATTCGCGCACGAACGCCACCACGTCGGGCCGGGTGCGGAACGTGGTCGGGCCGAGGAATGCCTTGAGCACCGAGCGCGTCAACGGCGGCCGGACGCCGCCGAGCAGGCCTACCGTCCGCAGCAGGAAGCCGTATTCGATCTTCTGCCGGGTACCCGCGGGTGACGCGGTGCAGTTCATCAACACGGCGCTGCCGACGCGATCGGGGTAGCCGGCCGCGAACGTTCCACCGATCATGCCGCCCCACGAATTGCCGACGAAGTGCGTCCGCTGCACCCCGAGGCCGTCGAGGATGTCGACGATGCAGCGCGCGCAGTCGTCGAAAGTGAATGTCGCCGTTAGCCTTTGGCTCTCGCCGAAGCCCGGCGGGTCGACCAGGATCACCTGATGCTCTGCGCTGAAATGCTCGGCCTGCGCCGCCCACATGTCTCCGGTCATCAGCAGGCTGGGCCAGAACATCATCGGCTCACCGCTGCCGCTAGTGCGGACGTGCACCCGCCCCAGCGCGGTGTCGACCTCGTGTTCCTCCATCGTTGGCACCGTAGTCCGCGCGTAGCGCTGGCCACCAGATGCGCGGTCCGATCAGCGTGAACAGCGCAGGAATGATCACCGTGCGCACCACGAACGTGTCCAGCAGGATGCCCAGCCCGACGATGATCCCGATCTGCGTCAGCACGATCAGCGGCAGCACACCGAGCACGCAGAACACCGCGGCCAGCACGATGCCCGCACTGGTGATGACGGCACCCGTCGCCGACACCGCTCGGACGATGCCGTCTCGCGTGCCGTGTCCGAGTGTCTCCTCGCGTGCCCGGGTGACCAGGAAGATCGTGTAGTCGACGCCGAGTGCGACGAGGAACAGGAAGGCGAACAGCGGCGCGGTGTTGTCCAGGGCCGGAAAGCCGAACAGGTGCACACTGGCCCAGCCGCCCAGTCCGAGTGCCGCGAGCGCGCTCAACACCGTCACCGCGACCAGAACCAGGGGTGCCAGCGCCGAGCGCAGCAGCACGTAGAGCACGGTCAGTACGACCGCCAGGATCAGCGGAATGATCACGATCCTGTCGCGCGCCGCGGCGGCGCTGGCATCTCTGGCCTGAGCGTCGGATCCGCCGACCAGCACCCTGGCGTCGACCGCGTGGGTCGAATCGCGCAGCGCATCAATGGTTTTGAAGGCTCCTGCGGATGCAGGCGCGGTGTCCAGGACCACCGACCATTGGCTCAGCCCGTCGGGCGACTCGCCTGCGGGCGCCGCGGATACGACTCCCGGCGTATCAGTGATCGCTTTCTGGATGTCGGCGGCGCGGGCGGTCGGCCCGATGACGCGGGTGGGATCGGTCAGCCCACTGGGGAAGTGCTCAGCCAGCGTCTGGTAGCCGCTGACCGATTCGGCCTGTACCCGGAACTGTTCGGTCTGCGACAAGCCCGTCGGTGTGGTCAGCAGGCCGGTGCACAGTGCCGCGAGCGCCGCGATGGCCACGGCCGACACGACGGCAGGCCTGCGGGCGACCGCATCGGCGATTCGGTGCCAGATCCCGCTCTCGGTAAGGGGATTGGCACCGACGTGCGGGATGAACGGCCAGAACAGCCGCTTGCCGAACAACCCGAGCAGCGGCGGAAGCACCACCAGCACGTAGCCGGCCGCGACAACAAGTCCGGCCGCGGCCTGCACACCAAGGCTGCGGGTGCTCGGTGACGCGGCGAACACCAGGGTGAGCAGTGCGAGCACCACCGTCGCGTTGCTCGCGACGATCGCGGGTCCGGCTCGCCGCACCGCCACCGCAAGTGCAGATCGATGATCATCGGTACGGCCCAACTCTTCTCGATAGCGTGAGATGAGCAGCAGCGCATAGTTCGTCCCTGCTCCGAACACCAGCACGCTGGTGATGCCGGATGTCGAACCGTCGGGTTGCATGCCAACCGCCTCGGCGATCGCGCTGCCCACCACCGAAGCGACGCGGTCGGCGAATCCGATCACCGCAAGCGGAACCAGCCACAACACCGGTGAGCGGTAGGTGATGATCAGCAGCAGTGCGACCACGGCCGCCGTCACCGCCAACAGTGTGATGTTGGCGCCGGAAAACGAGTTCGCGATATCGGCACCGAATGCGGGTCCGCCTGTCACCTCGACACGCAGATCGGCGGGCGCACCTCGGGAGACGTTGTCCCGCACGGACTTGACGGCGTCGTTGAGCGCGAACCCCGATAATTTCGCGTCCATCGGAATGGCAGTCAGCGCTGCGCGGCCGTCACCGGAAACCTGCAGCGGGCCTTGCTGCACGGCTGCCAGATCGGCCGGGCTCAGTGCTTCGCCGTCGCGCCGGCTAACCACGACGATGACGGGCGCTTTGTCGCCGCCGGGGAACTGCGCGCGTAACGCATCGGCACGCATGGACTCGGCGTCTGCGGGGACGGGGAGCGGTGACCGCTGGTTGGACTCGTCGGCGCCGAGCAGTCCCATCAGGACGCCGGAGACGACCACGACGAGGACCGCCGACACCCAGGACAGGCGGTGCGACATGTCCATAATATTTCAGATACTTAACATTTAATCAACTGAAATGTATGTGACTATGCTGAAGCAATGCCGAAGGCCGCCCGCGGGGCTCTGGAATCGGTGATCGCCGCCGACGTGCGGGCGATGACGGCCGAGTCGGATCAGATCGGGCGGCACTTCGCGGGCCGACATGAAGTGGCGGCCAACGATTTCCGCGCGCTGCTGCACATCATGGTCGCCGAGGCCGCTGGCGCTCCGCTGACCGCCGGCGATCTTCGGCACCAGATGGGCGTGTCGGGTGCGGCGATCACGTATCTGGTGGAGCGGATGATCGCGTCCGGTCACGTCCGCCGCGAGTCCGATCCTGCCGACAGGAGAAAGGTGATCCTGCGGGTGGCGGATCACGGCATGGACGTCGCCCGCGGCTTCTTCACTCCGCTCGCAGAGCACACCAGGCGTGCACTGGCAGGCATTCCCGACGCCGACCTGGCTGCCGCCCATCGCACCTTCACGGCGGTGATCGACGCGATGCGGGCGTTCCGCGCTGAGCTCGACGCTAGCCCCGGTTGAGCGTCGCCTCTTCCAAGTCGAGCCCGCGCAATACTTCCCGCAGCACTTCGTCGTCGATCCGGCCGTTGTCGCGTTCTGCGATGAACGCGGCACGTTCGGCCGCCAGCATCTCCAGTCGCAGCCGCCGAAACGCCGCAGCGGGGCTTTCGCCGATCTCGGCGGCGTCGCGGCCCAGTCGTTCCCACGCCGAGTTCCGGCGCCGAGTGTTCCAGCCGCGCAACACATCTGCGGCCCGCTCGTGCACATCGGAGACTTGTTCCTCGGCCAGCAGCTCGTCGAGCCGCTCGGCCGCCGCCCGTGCCGCCTTGTCTTGAGCGGCGGCCGCCGCGAGCGCATCGGTGCGGGCCTCGTCACCCTGCACGCCCAGCCGACGGATCAGCCACGGCAGCGTCAGACCGTGCAACAGCAGCGTGCCGATCACGACGACGAACGTGAGGAACACCAACTGCGGGCGACCTGGAAACGGCGCACCCGAAAGCGTCGTCAACGGAACGCCGAACGCCGCAGCAAGCGAAACCACTCCGCGCATGCCTGCCCACGCGACCACGAACACCTGGGCGGGTGTCGGTGCGGGTTCGCGTTCGCGGACGCCTGGGAACAGTGCTCGCGGCAGGTATGCGAACACGAACATCCAGACAATCCGGACCACGATGACCGTCGCCAACACGGCTGCAGACGCGATTGCTATCACCGCGAAGGTGATGCCCTCCAATTCGCCCACCACCGCAGGTAACTGCAGGCCGATCATCAGGAACGCAAACGACTCGAGGATCAGCTGGAGGGCCTTCCACACCGCGTTGTCCTGCAACCGGGTGGCGTAACCGGCCCTGGTGGACTTCTGGCCGAGAATCAGCGCGGCGACGACGACCGCGAGCACGCCCGAGCCGTGAATCTCCTCTGCGGCCAGGTAGATGATGAACGGCGCGACCAATCCCAGCGCGCTTTCCACCAACGGATCGTCGAGCCGCCACCGGATGAACGCGGTGAGCATGCCAAGCGCGAAACCCACCACCACGCCGCCTGCCGCGGCCAACGCGAACGTCTCCAACCCGCTTTGCCACGTCGCGGCCGTTCCGATCGCGGCAGCCAACGACACCTTGTACGCGGTCAGCGCGGTGGCGTCGTTGAGCAGGCTCTCGCCGCCCAGCAGCGTCATGATCTGTCGGGGCAGCCCGAGCCTGCGCCCGACCGCGGTCGCGGACACCGCATCCGGCGGAGCGACGATCGCGCCAAGCGTGAGTGCCGCCGCGACCGTCAGCTCCGGCACGGTCTTGTAGGCCACGAAGCCGACCGCGAACGTCGTCGCCAGCGGCAGGCCGACCGCCAGCAGTCCGATCGGGCGGATGTTGCGACGTAAACCGTGGTAGCTGCTTTCCAGCCCGGCCGACCACAGCAGCGGCGGCAGCAGCACGTAGAGCACCAGTTCGGGGTCCAGCTCGATCTGCTTGAAGCCGGGGATCAGCCCGCCCAGCAGGCCCGCGACCACCAGCGCCAGCGGTGCCGACACGTCGTAATGCCTGGCCACCGCGGCCAGCAGAACGGACACCACCAACACCGCTAGCAGTGAGGCACCCACTGCGACCTCCTATCCTTGGTCACCATGCTGAGGAGATCACGCCGGAACGACGCCGACGCCCCAGCGGTCGCCGATACATGCGAACACCTCGCCGCCGAGGCGCAATCCCAGGTCGAGCCGGAACCGCTGACACCGGGCAAATGCCAGGAGTGCGACGAGCTCGGTGAATCCACCTGGGCACACCTGCGGATGTGCCTGACGTGCGGGCATGTCGGATGCTGCGATTCCAGTCCACACCAACATGCGAGCGAACACTTTCATGCCACCGGTCATCCCGTGATGCGCTCCGTCGAGCCGGGGGAGGACTGGCGGTGGTGCTACATCGACGTCCGACTGGGCTGAGCATCTGGCAGGCTGGGACGCGCGATGAGTGAAACAACCGAAGAAGCTACCGGGCCGGAACCGGTTGTCTTACCTGACGGGCAAGGCACCTCGACGGCTTCCCACGGCTCGACCGTGATGCTGCTCGGCTCCGGCGAATTGAGCCGCGAGTTGGCCCTGGCGTTCCAGCGGCTCGGTGCTGACGTCATCGCCGTCGATCGTTACGCCGACGCTCCGGCCCACGGCGTCGCCGACCGTTCGGCCGTCGTCAAGATGAACGACGCCGAGGAGTTGACCGCGCTCATCGAGAAGGAGAAACCGCGCTACATCGTCGCCGAGTCGGGTCTGATCGCCGCCGACGCGCTGATCGCGGTCGCAGAAGGCGACGGCATCGAGGTGTTCCCGACGCCACGCAGCACGCGGCTATCCATCGATCGGGAGGGCCTGCGCCGGCTGGCCGCCGACGAACTCGGTCTGCCGACTGCGCCGTTCTGGTTCGCCGGGTCCGTCGAGGAGCTGACCGCGGTCGCCGAGCATGCGGGTTTTCCGCTGGTCGTCAAGCCGATCGCCGCGCCGCCGGGTGAGGGTCAGTCGGTGCTGGTGCGTGTCGACGACGTCGAGGCCGCCTGGCATCGCGCGATCGCTGCGGGCCGTATCCCGCACAGCAGAGTGATGGCCGAGACGGTCGTCGAGATCGACTTCGAGGTCACGTTGCTGACGGTGCGCACGTATGGTCCGTCGGGTCCCGCGGTGTCCTTCTGCGAGCCGATCGGGCACAACCTGACCGAGGGCGACGTGCTGGAGTCGTGGCAGCCGCAGCGGATGTCGCCTGCTGCCCTTGACGCGGCGAAGTCGATCGCGGCGCGCATCGTGAACTCGCTCGGCGGCCGCGGGGTGTTCGGCGTGGAGCTGCTGGTCCGCGGCGACGAGGTGTATTTCGCCGACGTGCGGCCGCGGCCCTACGACAGCGGCCTGGTCACCCTTCGCTCGCAACGACTTTCGCAGTTCGAGCTGCACGCCAGGGCGATCCTCGGGCTCGCGGTGGACACGATCATGATCTCGCCGGCAGCGGCGGAGGTCAGCTACGCCGGCGCCGAGTCGACCGCGACCAAGGACATCGATCTCAGTGTGGTCGGCGAGGCCTTGGCCGTCGCCGAGAGCGACGTGCGGTTATTCGATCGGCCCGATGAGACCGACGGCAGGCGACGGCTCGGCGTCGCGCTGGCCACGGCCCCCGATCCGATCGTCGCGCGCGACCGGGCCCGGCGGGTGTCGGCGGTTTTGCGCAAACTCTGGTGACCGACCCCGACTCCGATGCCGACCGGCCGACGATGGCGCCGTTTGTGGGTGCGTTGGCAATCATTGCCCTCGTCGTGATCGCAATCGTGCTGTTCAACGTCTTCGGTGATGACGAACCGCCCGCCGGTCAGCAGGTGGGGCGGGCCGCGGTCGGTCAGAACGACGCGCTGCAACGGCAGAACTTCGCCGACTTCCGCACCTACACCTGCCGCGCGCAGCAGGGAGTGGAGGCCGATGTTCTTGCCCGGCAACGGGATTCGGTGGCCAAACGCGGCGAACGGTTCGTCGACGACGTCACCGATATCAAGGTCGACGGCGACCGTGCCACCGCGAAGGTGACCTATCATTTCGACAAGGCGCCGGACGCCAAAACCGGTGTTGGAATGACGTTTGTGCGCGAGGACGGAGCATGGAAGGTCTGTTCGACCGGCCCCAGCTAGCTGTGCAAGACTTCCGATCGTGAGCTACGCGGGAGACATCACGCCTGAGGAGGCCTGGAAGCTGCTGAACGACAATCCCGACGCCGTGCTGGTCGACTGCCGCACGGATGCCGAGTGGCGGTTCGTCGGGGTGCCGGATCTGAGTTCATTGCAGCGCGACGTGGTGTACGTCGAGTGGAACCGCACCGACGGGAAGCACAATGACCACTTCGTCGAGGACCTGAAGTCCGCCGGGGTGACGCCGGGCGAGCGGCCCGTGGTGTTCCTGTGCCGGTCGGGCAACCGTTCGATCGGGGCCGCGGAGGCCGCGACCGAGGCGGGCATCGCGCCGTCCTACAACGTGCTCGACGGGTTCGAGGGCAACCTCGACGAGAACAAGCACCGCGGCGGCACCGGATGGAAAGCCGTCGGCCTGCCATGGAGACAATCTTGAGCACGAACGATCAGGTTCCCTCGGTCCGCAGACCGGCCCAACTGCCCGACGGCGTCAGCCAGGCCACCATCGGTGTGCGCGGCGGTCTGCTGCGGTCGGGCTTCGAGGAGACCGCCGAGGCGCTGTACCTGACGTCGGGGTACGTGTATTCGTCGGCGGCCGAGGCGGAGAAGGCGTTCACCGGCGACATCGATCGCTACGTGTACTCCCGCTACGGGAACCCGACGATCTCGATGTTCGAGGAGCGGTTGCGGCTGATCGAGGGTGCGCCTGCCTGCTTCGCGACGGCGACAGGGATGGCGGCGGTGTTCACGTCTTTAGGGGCGTTACTGGCCGCGGGCGATCGGTTGGTGGCCGCACGCAGCCTGTTCGGGTCGTGCTTCGTGGTGTGCAGCGAGATCCTGCCGCGCTGGGGCGTGGAGACGGTGTTCGTCGACGGCGACGATCTGTCGCAGTGGGAAGAGGCGCTGTCCGTCCCGACCCAGGCCGTTTTCTTCGAGACGCCGTCGAACCCGATGCAGTCGCTGGTCGACATCGCCGCGGTAAGTGAAATGGCGCATGCGGCTGGCGCAAAAGTGGTGCTGGACAACGTCTTTGCCACACCGATTCTGCAGCAGGGTTTTCCGCTCGGGGTCGACGTCGTGGTGTATTCGGGCACCAAGCACATCGATGGGCAGGGCCGGGTTCTCGGCGGCGCGATCCTCGGCGACAAGCAGTACATCGACGAACCGGTGCAGAAGTTGATGCGGCACACGGGGCCGGCGTTGAGCCCGTTCAATGCGTGGACGCTGTTGAAGGGTTTGGAAACGCTGGCGGTTCGGGTCGAGCATCAGAACGCGTCGGCGCAGCGCGTCGCGGAGTTCCTGGAGAACCACCCGTCCGTCAGTTGGGTGAAGTATCCGTTCCTGGAGTCGCATACGCAGTACGACCTGGCCAAGCGCCAGATGACCGGCGGCGGAACCGTTGTCACCTTTGAACTCAAGGGCGGTACGAAGGAGCGCGCGTTCGAGGTGCTCGACAAGCTGCAGATCGTCGACATCTCCAACAACCTCGGCGACTCCAAGTCGCTGATCACCCACCCGGCCACCACCACACATCGGGCGATGGGCCCCGAAGGCCGCGCCGCGATCGGACTCGGCGACGGCGTGGTGCGAATCTCGGTGGGGCTGGAGGGAACTGAAGACTTGATCAACGATCTCGATCGGGCTTTGAGTTAGGTGTCGCGGCGGTCCGAGTCCAAGAAAGCCCGCCGGAACAAGCGGCGGGCGTCCCGGGGCGCGGGTTGGGTGCCTGACACCGTCATGGCCGACCTGGTGGCCACCGAGGCCGCCATCGCCACCGATCTGGAAGAGTTCGATGCGCGAATCACCGAGCGCGGCTGGGCATTTGACGAGGACGAGTCTGACGAGGACTTCGTGTTCTGGCTCTATGAGCCATCGGTCACCGACGTTGCTTCCGATGAACTGGCGCCCGTGACGACGATCTGGATGTCGGCGGCCGAGGACGCCGAGATCGTTCATCTGATGTTGGCCGGCGCCTCGGAATCAAGCGAGTTCACGCCCGAGGAGTTCTTCGGTCACGTCGAGACGATCGAGGCTTACCGGGCCGGCGATCCGCGGTTGGAGTTCAACACCCCGTAGCGCCGCCTTGAGCGCAATGCGCAAAAGCCGTAAATCGCTTGTTACGCGGTTTGTGTGCACAAGCGAGCCATCGCGAGTGTGGACACATAGCTTGTTGGCACCCAAACGACCACGCCAACAGGAGAATTCAAATGACTGCCAATACGAATGCCGAACACGACTGCGCGGATCACGGCTGCCTGGCCGCGATGCTCGGGCTCGACCTCGACGACGCCACAGATCAACAGCCGTAGCGACAAAGTCGCTCAGAGCCGGGCAATGCGACTATCCCTTGTCCGAGCCCTCGACCACACCCTGCGCGGCCTGGGCGCGCTGCTCGTAGTTCTGCCGCGCCGCGTGGTCGAACTCCAGGAACACGCTGTCCAGACCCAAACGTTTGTTGAGCCAACGCCTTCCGCGCGGACCAAGCATCTGGCACGCCTGCGCGGTGAACCGCAGCGCAGGCGGCACCGACACGTGCGTCTTCGGCTTCTCCAGCGTCTTGATCACCGCCGCGGCGATGTCTTCAGGCTCGACCGGCTTGATCGCGCCGCTGCTCTTGGTACCGGAGATGAGCTCGGTTTTCGTGAACGGCGGCATCACCACCGACACCTCCACACCGTGCGGCGCCATCTCGTCGGCCAACGCGGCCGAAAGCCCGACCACGCCGAACTTCGCGCCCACATAGACCACCTGACCCGGCACCGGGATGAGTCCGGACAGCGATGCGATGTTGATGATGTGGCCGCGGCGGCGCGCGACCATGTCCGGCAGCGCCAACTGACAACCGGTCAGCACCCCGTACAGGTTGACCTCGATCGAGGAGCGGATCGCCTGCTCGGACTGTTCTAGGAACGGCCCGATCGGCATCACCCCTGCGTTGTTGATCAACACGTCGATGTGGCCACCGCCGTCGGTGCGTGCCTTGTCCAGGAACGTCGCGAAGGACTCCCGGTCGGTCACGTCCAGCGGATAGCCCGACACCGGGCCCAGCTTGGTCAGGTCGGCGACCGCCGACTCCTGCAACGCAACGTCACGGTCGCCGATGACCACCCTGGCACCGCGGGCCAGCAGCGCCTTGGCGGTGGCGTAGCCGATGCCGCGGGCGGCGCCGGTGATCGCGATGGTCTTGCCATGGATGTTGTCCATGCGGCCAAACTTTACACGTGTCAAGTTTGTCTTGGAAGAGAGCTGTCGCGGGACCGTTGTCGAGCGCCGATCCACCGAATAAACAGCATGAACGACGCGATTATGGCTGCCGCGATGGCTCCCGCGGCCAAACGCCAGAGCGCCCCGTCGGCCGTGTAGGCCTTGTCGCCGTGGACCCGCACCTCTGCCGTCGCAAACATGGGGTAACCGCCGTGTCGTCCCTCGATCCCGCCCGTCTGGGACTGCCCGTCCACGCTCCAGTTGCCGGTGCACGCCCGTGGTCGCATCGCCCGAGAAAGTCCGGAGTGGCGGCCCGTCGAAGCACGTTGGACGTGGCAGTGGATGCCTGTCGCGGTCGTCGGCGTCCCGGTTTCATAGCGATACCAGTCATACGCGCCGGATCCGAGGTAGTAGAGCGGCCACGCCGCGAGCAGCAGGATGACCGCCACGCGCCACATCATCAGCAAATGGTCGCACCGCTGCGGGTATTTGGAATCAGTCTGAGCGAATCAGCCCTTCTGGAATGCGTCCCGGCGCGTCGCGTTAGACAGTTAAGTGATGTCCGTACCCGTCAATCAGCTGCGCTTCGTCGCGGTCGGCCAGGACGACCCGCTGGCCGAGCCACTGCTGGCTGAGCTGACGGTCGAGTACGCCAGCCGCTACGCCGTGGCGGAAGAAGATGTGTCGAAATGGCTGCGGGGTTACCCGGCCGACGAGTTCGCCGCGCCCGGCGGCGGCCTGCTCATCGGGCTGCTCGGCGACGCCCCCGTCACCGGCGGCGCTTTCTGCCGGTTCGACCCTGACACCGCCGAGTTGAAGCGCATCTGGACCGACAGCCGCTACCGCCGCCAGGGCCATGCCAAGAAACTGCTGGCCGAGCTCGAGGCCGAGATCGTCGCCCGCGGCTATCACCGCGTCTATCTGACGACGGGCGATCGACAGCCGGAGGCCGAGGCGCTGTACCTGTCCGCCGGATACACGCGACTGACCGAGCCGCTGCCCGCGGAGGGCGACGTTTTTCCGATCGCATTTGTGAAGGCATTGACATGACCGAGCAGCTACACCTCGCGGTCGCCCTCGACGGCTACGGCTGGCATCCCGAAGCATGGCGGCACACGCCGGACCTTCCGCCCGTGACCAGCGGCCGCTACTGGGCGGGCCTGGCCACGACGGCCGAACGCGGGCTGCTCGACTTCGTCACGTTCGACGACGCGCTCACTGCCCAACGTCGGCGGCGTCCCGACATCGAACCGCGTTGGCTTGCCGGCCGCCCCGACGCCGTGCTCGTCGCAGCCAGGGTCGCGCCGGCAACCAAGCACATCGGCCTCATCCCCGTGGCCACCGTCACCCACACCGAGCCCTTCCACGTCTCGAAAGCCATTGCCACCCTTGACTTTGTCTCCCATGGCAGGGCCGGCTGGCAGGTGCGGGTCAGCGGCACCGCGCACGAGGCCGAACTCTTCGGGCGGCGCGACATCGAAGGCGTCGACCTGTTCGACGAGGCCTCCGACGCCGTCGAGGTGGCCCGTCGACTCTGGGACAGCTGGGAGGACGACGCCATCATCCGCGACGTCGCCACCGGACGGTTCGTCGACCGCGACAAGCTGCACTACATCGACTTCGCCGGCAAGTACTTCTCGGTCAAGGGCCCGTCGATCACCCCGCGCCCGCCGCAGGGACAGCCCGTGGTGTCGGCGCTCGCCCACGCGACACCCATCTACGAGTTCGCCTCGCGCAGTACCGATCTCGTCTTCATCACGCCGAAGGACGACGACTCGCTGCAAGCAATTCTGACCGAGGTCGCAGGCCTCAAGGTGTATGCCGATCTCTACGTCACGTTCGACGGGACGGCGGATGCCCGCTCCGACGCCTTGGTGTTCGACGGCACGCCAACCGAACTCGTCGACCTGATGCTGCACTGGCAACGATCCGGTGTCGATGGCATCAGGCTGCGGCCCGCGGTCAACGCCACCGACCTACCGATCATCGTCGACGAGGTGGTGCCGCTATTGCAACGGGCGGGCCGCTTCCGCGCCGCCTACACCGACGGCGAGACACTGCGGGCCAGGCTCGGACTGCCGGTCGCTGAAAATCGCTATGCGAGGTCGCGATGAGTGTCCCGCTGTCCATCCTCGACCTCGCGCCGATCAGCGAAGGCTGCGACGCGGCCACCGCGCTGCGCAACACCGTCGACCTGGCCCAGCACGCCGAGCAGTGGGGCTACAAGCGCTACTGGATCGCCGAACACCACTTCGTCGCGGTCGCCAGCTCACAGCCCGCGGTGCTGATCGGCCAGATCGCCGTCGCCACCAACAGGATTCGTGTCGGTGCGGCCGCGGTCCAGCTCGGGCAGACCACCGCCGTCGCTGTCGTCGAGAGCTTCGCCATGCTGGAGGCGTTTCACCCCGGCCGCATCGACCTCGGCGTCGGCCGGTCCGGTCAACGGCGCCGCGAAGCGATCAAGGAGGGCGAGCAGAAGCCGAAGAAGCCGCCGCGAACCGAATGGCTCGACGTCGGCGGCGTGATCGTCCCGCCGCCGTTCGACATGACCATCCTGATGCGCAATCCGAGGCTGCGGGCCAAGATGTCGGTGCTGCAACAACCCGAGGCCGTCTCGCCGGACTTCGCCGACCAGGTCAACGACATCCTGGCGATGCTCGACGGCAGCTACGAGATCGACGGCGTCGACGCACATGCGACGCCCGGCGAGCACGCGGGCCTCACCCCGTGGGTGTTCGGCAGCAGCAAGGGCCAAAGTGCACGGGTGGCTGCGGCCCGCGGCCTGCCCTTCGTCGCGAGCTATCACATCACCCCGGCCACCGCGCTCGACGCGATCGACGTCTATCGTGCGCACTTCCAGCCGTCCGATGCGCTCGCCGAACCGTACGTCGTGGTGTCGGCCGACATAGTGGTGGCCGACGACACCGCGACAGCACAATATCTCGCCTCCAGCTACGGCCACTGGGTGTACTCGATCCGCGGGGGCGACGGCGCCGCACCGTATCCCAATCCCGACCATGTCAAGCCGCTGACCGATGAGCAGCTGGCACTCGTAAAAGACCGCACCGCAACCCAATTCGTCGGTGATCCCGACGAGGTCGCCGACAAGCTCGAGACCCTGCAGCGCGTCACAGCCGCAGACGAGGTCGTCGTCACCTCCGTCACGCACCGTCACGCTGACCGGCTGCGCTCACACGAACTGATCGCCAAGCGCTGGGGAATCTGAACCATGGCCATTCGAGAAGGCAAAGACCGCAAGCAAATTCACCTGGCTGCGCATTTCCCCGGCGTCAACAACACCACCGTGTGGTCGGACCCCGACTCCGGCAGCCAAATCGAATTCGACTCGTTCGTCCATATGGCGCGGACCGCTGAGCGGGGACTGTTCGACTTCTTCTTCCTCGCCGAGGGGCTGCGACTACGTGAGCACCGCGGGCGAATTCACGATTTGGACGTCGTCGGCAGGCCTGACACTTTCACGGTGCTCGCGGCGCTGGCCGCCGTCACCGACTACCTCGGGCTGACGGGGACCATCAATACGACCTTCAACGAACCGTTCGAGGTGGCAAGGCAATTCGCGACTCTGGACCATCTCTCCGACGGACGCGCTGGTTGGAACATGGTCACCTCGTCGGACGCCTTCACCGGAGAGAACTTCCGGCGCGGCGGATTCCTCGACCACTCCGAGCGCTACAAGCGGGCCGAGGAGTTCGTCACCGTCGCCCGCGAGTTCTGGGACAGCTGGGCACCCGATGCTGTGCTCGCGGACCGGGAGAACGGAGTCTATGTCGAGCCCAGCCGGATTCGCGTCGTCGAACACCGCGGACCGCAGTTCGATGTCCGCGGTGTCAGTACGCTGCCGCGCGCTCCGCAGGGCCATCCCGTGCTGCTGCAGGCCGGTGACAGCGGCGATGGCCGGGCGTTCCTGGCCAAATACGCCGATGCGGCGTTCACGCTGCATTCGTCGCTCGAAGCCGGCCAGCAATACTATGCCGACGTCAAGTCCCGCGCCGCATCATATGGTCGAGATCCGAACCAGCTCAAGGTCTTTCCGGCGGCGACATTCGTACTCGGCGACACCGCGGATGAGGCTGTCGAGAAGGCGCGCCACATCCGCCAACAGCAAGTGGGCCCGCAGACGGCGATTGCCATGCTCGAGCAGGTGTGGCAGCGGGACCTGTCCGCGTACGACCCCGATGGCCCGTTACCGGACGTCGAACCGGCCGACGACCCGACCGTCACGCAGGGCAGGGTCCGCCACGGCGACCCGAAGGCCATTGCCGCGGCATGGCGGGAACGCGCAGAGGCCGACAACCTGTCCATCCGCGAACTGGTCATTGCCGTCACCAGCAGGCAGCAGTTCGTGGGCACACCGACGCAGGTGGCCGACGAGATCGATCTGCATGTGCAGTCCGACGCGTGCGACGGCTTCATCCTGGTGCCCCACCTGACTCCGCACGGACTCGACGACTTCGTCGACCGCGTCGTGCCCCTGCTGCAGGAGCGCGGCAGTTTCCGAGCCGAGTACAACGGGCATACCCTGCGGGATCACCTGGGCCTATAGGCTGGCCCGTGGTGTCGTGGACACCGGGGGTGCATGTGTCGATTTCTCAGGCGACGGTGGGCTGGCTGCTTCTTGGCGCCGCCGCACTGACGTTTGTTTTCGGCTTCGCGTCGCGCACGTTCATCGGCCGCAGACGCGACACCAAAGCCGTGCGCGGTCTGGTGCACACCTTCCGCAGGACCGGGGTGGCGCGGGTGCTGTTCGGGCGCTTTGAAGGCGATGTGCTCGACGACGACGAACTCGACAGCATGATCCTGATGCCGACGATCGTCATCGGCTGCGGACTGTGCTTGACCGCGATCTTCCTGCTCGGCTACGAGGTGCTCACCTGAGGCGCTCGGCTCAGTAATGGCGATTGTCGGGCAGAGCAAGGGCCAGGTATCTGCCGTCCAGGCGAACCATCAGGTCGAGGTCGAGAAACCGGCGTAGCCCGGCGTCCAGCATTTCAGCGCTGCAATCGAGCGCCTGAAGCAGTTCCTCGGAGGTTCGGGCGTCGGTGCAGGCTTCGTAGATGGCGGCTTCGGCGTCGTCGAAGCGGTACCGCCGATAGGCGTCGCTGCGACCGTCGTGAATGGTCAGCGACTCCCACGTCTTCACCATGCGCAGGTACGGCTTGGGCGTGCGCCGCCACCGGCGCTTCCAGTCCGCTACCAGCTTGTGGCATTCGGCGTATGACTCGGGGGCGAGTCCGCGGTCGGTGTCGTGTTCGAAGAAGTACGCCACTCGACTCAGGTCGTATTCCGGCGGATAGATGTGGCGATAGCAGCGCGCGGGCCGCAGCCCGTACACCTCGTGCTGCTCGGGTTGGTCGAACATCGGCGAGCCGCGGTCGGGCCGGGCTCTGGCGATCGCGTACGGCGGTTGAAGATGCGGGATCTTGCGCAGAATGTCGGCTTGGGTGCGGTAGTCGTCGACGGTCTCGCCGGGAAATCCGTAAAGGATGTTGTACAGGTTGTTCATTCGGTAGTAGGTCGTCCACTTGAGCAATTCGAGATTGCCGACGCCCGTGACGTTCTTGTGCATCGCGGTCAGCACGTTGGTGCTGAAGCTTTCGATACCCGGCTGCACCGAGAACAGGCCGCCGCGCCGCAGGTCGCGCAACTGCGCTCGGGACAGCTTCGGCCGGATCTCGTAGTGCAGGCGCACGTCACTGTGCGCGTCGGCGAGCCGACCGAAAAGCCGCGAGATGTATGCGGGCGCCATGATGTTGTCGATCGCGTTGAAGTCGCGTACGCCGTATCGCGACGACAACGCCTTGAGCAGTCGCAGCACCCCTTCGGGTTTCATGCTCCTGAACTCCATGCCTGCCCGGTTGAGTCCGCAGAACGTGCAGTGGTTCTTCATCCCGTACCAGCAACCGCGCGCCGTCTCGATCGGCAGCATGACCTTCTTGCGGCCGGGGGAGCGTTCGTAACCCGTGCTGCGCCTGGCGTGAAAGTACTCGTCGAAGTTGGGAATGGGATTGCCGTCCAGCGCGGTGAAATTCGGTGCGCGGCCCTCGTATTGGACCGTGTCGTGCTGGCGCCACATCATGCCCGCCACGCCATGCATCCCGGCACGAGAGTAGATCCGCCCGATCACCTCGGGGAGGGACTGATCCGCATCGCCGCAGTGGATGTAGTCCACCTGCGGATTGTTGAGGAGGATTTCACCGGCGATGTCGTCTTCGAAAGTCGCGCCGCCGAAGATGATCGGGATGTCGGGATGTCGCCGCTTGATGGCTTTGGCCAGCGCGAGGGATGCGAGCATCTGCTGGAATACCACGCTGAAACCAACCGCCCCGTAACGGGTCCAATCGATGTCGGACACGATGTGTTCGACGAACTCCTCGGCCTTCGTCTGATGCAGAGCGACGATGTCGCCGACGTCGGCGCCCGCCCGCCCGGCGATCGCCGCAAGATCGGGGCCGAACTCGTCGAGATATCCGTCCACATCGAGGGACTGACCGAACGCGGCCTTCGACCAGATCCACTCGCCGGCCATGCAGCCGGACACCTCGGAGAGCGCTTCGTTCAAACCCCAGCCCGCGAACTCGCCGAAGCGAAGGAACAACGACATCGGTTCGACTTCGAAACCTGCCCGCTCGATCAGCGGTTTGAGCAAGGCCAACTGGAACGAGGGAAACCGCGCCGCCAACGTGGGCGCGCTGATCAGTGCCATCGGTTTCATCGAGACCACCCGTATGGTTCGGTGTCCAGACTGCCGAGCACCGCCGACAGGGCGTGGTGCACATAGTCGGTGCGAATGTCGCTGGAAGTCAGCGACATTCGGATGCCGCCCCGCGCCCAGCCGGGATTGGGCAGAACAGCGCGGTGAGCATCCAGATACACCAGCCGGCCGAGAAAGCCGATGCCGGCGGACAGGGCAGCGGCATAACGGGTTTCGCGATCGCTGTGGCCGAAATGGTGAGCGGCGGCGCGCACTGCGGCCACAGCCTCCAGATACAAGGCGGTGGTGGCGCCGGGAGTATCGGCCTGGTGGTCGTTGAGGAACGCCCCGGAGCGCACCGACTGGAACCCGAGAGCCCAGTCGGCGATCTCGTATGCGTCCGAGAGCGTCGAGGGGTCGTCCAATGCGACGGCCCACCACGAAAAGGCCTGCGTCAACCAGGTGACCGCGCCCCACGAGTGGTTCTGACGGAACCTCATCCGGTAATACCTGAACGCCCGCCGCAGGTCGGGTTCGCGGATGTCGGTCATCTCCCGCTGAGCGGCTGCGGCCAACGCCATCAGCACTTGCCCTGGCGCGTAATCCTGGTCGCGGTCGTGCCCGCCGTCGCGATGGGTCGTTATCCTGCCGTGGATGTCGATGGCCGACCACAGCATGTCGATGGTGTTGTCGCCGACATGGATACCCGAATGCAGCTGCGCCAGAACGGTAAAGGCCGCCGTAGCGATGGAAGGGGGATGGTCTTCGACCTCCGACGAACCACCAGTGGCGGTGAGCCGGTCCAGATCCTCGGCGCACTGGGTGGCCAGTCCGGCCCGCGCCTTCACCCACGCGCCGTAGGCGAGCCTCGCGGGAAGCACACCGGTCCGAAGCCGGTCGGCGAACACCTGGTAGCGGTTCACCGGCGGTTCTGTCGACGTGTGAACGCGCAGGGTGTATTCCGTCAGCAGTTCACGCAACCGGTTGGCTGTGCCGGGTTCTGGGTCCCGCACTGCGGGCAGCCCATCAACGATCGGGCGCTCACCGTCGCGGTCGGCGATCCACGTCGCGCAGTCATACCGCGTCCAGTGATAGGGCGCCCGGGTGATGCCCGCCTTGTCGATGACCTCGTCGACGTACTGTCGGCGCGTCCAGCTTCGCATCATGGCGACGCCGGGTAGCAGAAAACCGTCGCGCGTGCCCTGGCGGACGCGAAGCGCCTGCTCCCCGAAGCGAATCGGATGCGTCACCCAATCCGGCGAAGCCGCTCCGATCTCGACGGCATTGGCCAGCAGCGAGACGCCCACCGCAATCTCGGCATCGGGAGAAGGTTCGCCGAAGCGGCTGTCGTGAAGAGCTGCTTCAGCCAGGGCGGGCACCTTCGCCGCGAGGTCACCGCTGTAACTGCCGGTGCACCCGACGATCTTGCCGTCGGCATAGACGGTCACGAACAGCCCGATGATGTGATCAGGCAGCTCAACGGATTCCGATGGTGCAGCGGTATCGACGATGTGTAGACGCGCGCCGCGGGCAAGCACCCGGGCCGCGTGCTCAGGCCACGCCGTGCGGGGAGAGTCCGGGGCTCCGGTCGGCTGCCATGTGACGCCGGGCTCGACCGCCTTGCGGACGTCGTGCCGGTACAGCCGGTACGGCTCGAGCGGCTCGAGTTTGGCATTGCGACGTGCAGCATGCCAGAACTGTTGCCACTCGTTGGCGATACCCGGCATCCGGGGCAGCGCCCCACCCATGGTCGCGTCGCGGTCAGCGCTGCGCACCACGATGCCGTAGCGCTCGTTGTCGAGTTCACCGACCGTGCACTGCTCGAGTGCGGTGAAGAATGTCACCGCGATAGCGCACTCGTCCAGAACCTCCTGCGCGTCATCATGTTTCGCTTGGAGTTGCCTGGCGGTGCGCACGGCTGCCAACACCACGTCGCGGGGCGCCCCGTTGCCGGCCTCACCTGGGAAATGCCAGAAGCCGTCGCGCGCGGGACGACGGTTGATCGCGGTTCGGCGGCGAAGGCTCACCCAGCAGCCACCGGCCGCGTCATAGTAGTCGTCGAGGCTGGCAGGACCGTCAAGCACTCGGCCGGAACGGAGATATTCGGCGATGACCGCGCGCGCCAGCGCCGCCGGATGCAGTCCCTCCGCTGCGGGCACGCCGGTAGCCGTCAATGGACCGAACATCTTGGTCGGGTTGGCGAGTCGAGGTGGCTCGCCGTCCATCTGGCGGATGAAATCGGCGTCGATGTCGAAGACCGTCGCCATCCGCAGGCCGCGGCGTATCAACAGTGCGGTGCCTTGCAGGTAGCGGAAGCGGACGAGAGTGACGCCGCCCTCGACATGAAAACCCGCTTGTTCGAGAGTATTTGCGCAATTCCACATCGAAAGCCCGGAACTGACCGAGTCGTCGACGATGACCACCGGCTCAGCCGGATCCAGTTCGCCTTCGATGACCTTCAAGGACCCGTGCTTCTTGGGCTCCTTGCGAATCAGCGCACCGAGGTAACGACCGTCGCCGAGTACCAGGCAGCTTTGCATCAGCGGAATTCCGGTGAGCCCGTAGGTGGCGAGCTGGCGACCTTCGAACGACTCGAGTTCGGCCAGCAGACATCGGGCCGCCAAGCTCGCGCCTTCTGGAGTCAGCGTCACATTGAGCGAGTCCAGCATCCAGCGCGCTGGGGTACCGTCTCGGCTGAGGACGGGCTGTGTGGCCGTCCGGTGCAGAATACCCTTGGTGCGCAACAACTTCAGCAGCTGCTGGCGGTCCTCGTCAGACACTAGTGCGGATCGATGAACGGATCCGGCCCCGAGTCGGGAGCGACCTCCGGGTACCCGGTCTCCGCGACTTCCGGCGCTACCTCCGGATACTCGGTTTCGCTTATCTCGGGCGCGACTTCGGGATATTCGGTTTCGCTGATCTCGGGCGCAACTTCGGGGTGCTCGGTCTCGCTGATTTCGGGAGCGATCTCCGGAGCGCCCGGGTCGATGACTTCTGGAGCGATCTCTGGATGTTGGGGCTCGGTCTCGCTGATTTCGGGTGCGATCTCGGGGTGTTGTGGTTGGGTCTCGCTGATTTCGGGTGCGATCTCGGGGTGTTGTGGTTGGGTCTCGCTGATTTCGGGTGCGATCTCGGGGTGTTGCGGCTCGGTCTCGCTGATTTCGGGCGCGACTTCTGGGTGCTGCGGCTCGGTCTCGGCCACTTCGGGTGCGACTTCTGGGTGCCGGTCACCTGTCGCGTCGCGGTCGGTATGCCATTTCGAGTTGGCCCACTGAAGCGCCTCGCGCGCTTCTCGTTCAAAGAACTCAGGGACGCTGTCGGGGCGTGGCGGTTGGTCATCGGATGCGTCGGGCATTAACCCCCCCAGGTTTACGATCTTCGACGTATTGCCACTCCGAACAATACCGACTCACCTGCGCAAATAGGGCGGAATCCGCCGAATCCTAACGGGTCTGCGGAGCTGCTTTCTCGACTGCGTCGAGGATCGAACCTCGCCATACCGGGCCGTGCCCCGGCAGCAGCACGTCGGTGTCGAGCATGCCGAGCGCGCCGAGGCTGCGCACGCAACCGTCCTGGTCATGGTTGAACATTCTCGGCAGCAGTTGCGGCCCGACGCCCGTCAGCAGCGGATGGCCGGTGACCAACGCGTCCCCGGCGACAAGCACACCGTCGACCACAAACGAGCAATGCCCGCCCGTGTGTCCGGGGGTCGGAATGGCCATCGGCTTACCCGGCAGCCCCGCCGCGACGTCCTCCGTCAACGCCTGAGTGCTCGGAATCCCGTCGCGCACCATGCCACCCTTGCGCGAAATCGCCAGCGTCCACTTCAGGAACCGCGGTTGCCACAGGTGCGGGATGATATCGGCGGGCCCGGCCTGTTCGAGGTACTCCCGCTTGGAGTGTCCGACCTCGGTTGCGTGGCAGAACACCGGTGTGCCATGCGTTTTCGCGAACCAAATGGCGGTGCCGAAATGGTCGATGTGCGCGTGTGTCAGCAGGATCGCGCGGAGGTCCTCGACGCCGAAGCCGAGTTGTCGCAGGGAATCGAGCACATCGTCGCGGTGGCCGGGAAATCCGGCGTCGATCAGCATGACGCCGTTCTCGTCGGCCACCAGCGTCCAATTGACCAGGTCCGTCTCGGCGAAGTGCACGTGGTCGGTGACGGCCGTCAGAGCTGCTGCCATGCCGCGAGTCTAGGCAGGAGAGTAGAAATGGACCCGTGGCTGAACTGAAACTCGGATACAAGGCGTCGGCGGAGCAGTTCGCCCCGCGAGAACTCGTCGAGCTGGCCGTTGCGGCCGAAGAGCATGGCATGGACAGCGCGACCGTCAGCGATCACTTCCAGCCGTGGCGCCACGAGGGCGGGCACGCGCCGTTCTCGCTGGCCTGGATGACGGCCGTCGGCGAGCGAACCAAGCGGCTGGTGCTCGGCACGTCGGTGCTGACGCCGACTTTCCGCTACAACCCGGCGGTGATCGCGCAGGCATTCGCCACCATGGGCTGCCTGTACCCGGACCGGATCTTTCTTGGCGTGGGCACCGGTGAGGCGCTCAACGAGATCGCCACCGGATACGAGGGCGAGTGGCCGGAGTTCAAGGAGCGCTACGCTCGGCTGCGCGAGTCGGTTCGGCTTATGCGTGAACTGTGGTTGGGCGACCGCGTCGACTTCGACGGCGAGTATTACAAGACCAAGGGCGCCTCGATCTACGACGTGCCCGAGGGCGGCATCCCGATCTACATCGCCGCGGGTGGCCCGCAGGTGGCCAAGTACGCCGGCCGGGCGGGCGACGGGTTCATCTGCACGTCGGGCAAGGGCGAGGAGCTGTACAAGGACAAGCTGATCCCTGCCATGCGCGAGGGCGCCGAGGCGGCGGGCAAGGACCCCGACGACGTCGACCGGATGATCGAGATCAAGATCTCCTATGACACCGATCCTGAACTGGCGCTGGAGAACACCCGGTTCTGGGCGCCGCTGTCGCTGACCGCGGAGCAGAAGCACTCCATCGACGACCCGATCGAGATGGAGAAGGCTGCCGACGCGCTGCCCATCGAGCAGGTCGCCAAGCGCTGGATCGTCGCGTCCGATCCCGACGAGGCCGTCGCCAAGGTCAAGGATTACGTCGACTGGGGCCTGAACCACCTGGTGTTCCACGCGCCGGGCCACGATCAGCGCCGGTTCCTCGAGCTCTTTCAGAAGGATTTGGAGCCGCGGCTGCGCCGACTCGGCTGATACGTTTCAGCCGTGCCAACCACCGGCTCATGGTCTTCGCGCGAGCGCTCATCCGCGATTTACGTGGCCTCGCCAGAGGGGGATACCGGCAAGTCGACGATCGCGCTCGGCATCCTGCACCGGTTGGCGGCCACGGTCGCGAAGGTCGGCGTCTTCCGTCCGATCACGCGTCTTGGCGAAGACCGCGACTACATCCTGGATCTGCTGCTGGCGCACACCACCGCGGGCCTGTCCTACGACGAGTGCGTCGGCGTCAGCTACCAACGGCTGCATGAGGATCCCGATGCGGCGCTCGCCGACATCGTCGACCGCTACCACCACGTCGCGGACCGGTGTGACGCGGTTCTGATCGTCGGCAGCGACTACACCGATGTCGCCACCCCCAGCGAGCTGTCGATGAACGCGCGTATCGCGGCCAACCTCGGTGCACCGGTCGTATTGGCGGTGAAAGCCAGCGGCCGAACACCAGCGCAGGTCGCAGAGGTCGTGGATGTCTGCCTCGACGAGATCACCGCACAGCATGCGCACACCGCGGCCGTGGTGGCCAACCGTTGTGACCCGTCTCAGCTGTCTGCGATCGCCGACGCGCTGAAACGTTTCGGACCCAAGACCTATGTGCTGCCCGAGGAGCCGCTTCTGGTCGCTCCGTCGGTGGCCGAACTCGGCGAAGCTGTCGAGGGCTCGCTGCTACGTGGTGACCCGGCTCTGCTCACGCGTGAAGTGATGGACGTCTTGGTAGCGGGCATGACCGCCGAGCACGTGGTGGAGCGACTGACCGAGGGCGTCGCGGTCATCACGCCGGGTGACCGTTCCGACGTTGTCCTCGCTGTCGCCAGTGCCCATGCGGCCGAAGGATTTCCGTCGTTGTCGTGTGTGATCCTCAACGGTGGACTCGAGTTGCACCCTTCGATCGCGTCGCTGGTGTCGGGTCTCGGGCTGCGGCTGCCGATCGTCACGACACGGTTCGGCACGTTCGAAACGGCCAGCCGGGTGGCGTCTGCGCGGGGGCGGGTGACCGTCGGCTCGCAACGCAAGATAGACACCGCGATCGCGTTGATGGACGCCCACGTCGACACCGCGGAGTTGTTGGCGCAGTTGTCGATCCCGATTCCTTCGGTGGTCACGCCGCAGATGTTCACCTATCAGCTGCAAGACCGCGCGCGGTCGGACCGCAAACGAATAGTGCTGCCCGAAGGTGAGGATGATCGCATCCTCAAGGCAGCCGGGCGACTGCTTCAGCGTGGCGTTGCCGACCTGACGATCCTCGGCGAGGAGCAGCAGATCCGCGCTCGTGCCGCCGAACTCGGTGTTGACCTGTCACCGGCGGCGGTGCTCAATCCGCGCACCAGCGAACTCTGCGACAAATTCGCCGAGCAGTATGCCGAGCTGCGCAAGCACAAGGGCGTCACCGTCGAGCAGGCCCGCGAAATCATCCACGACGTCTCGTATTTCGGCACCATGCTGGTGCACAACGACATGGTCGACGGCATGGTGTCGGGCGCCACCCACACCACGGCGCACACGGTGCGGCCCGCGTTCGAGATCATCAAGACGCTGCCCGACGTGTCGACGGTGTCGAGCATCTTCCTGATGTGTCTGGCCGACCGGGTGCTGGCCTACGGTGACTGTGCGATCGTGCCCGACCCGACGTCTGAGCAACTGGCGGACATCGCGATCTCCTCGGCACGCACCGCCGCGCAGTTCGGCATCGACCCCCGGGTGGCGATGCTGTCCTATTCGACAGGCACCAGCGGCACCGGCGCCGACGTCGACAAGGTAAGAACCGCAACCGAACTGGTGCGCAAACGGCAGCCCGATCTGCTTGTCGAGGGGCCGATCCAGTACGACGCCGCCGTGGAACCCTCGGTGGCCAAGACAAAGATGCCCGACTCGAAGGTGGCGGGCCGGGCGACCGTGCTGATCTTCCCGGACCTCAACACCGGCAACAACACCTACAAGGCGGTGCAGCGCAGCGCGGGCGCGATCGCGATCGGCCCGGTGTTGCAGGGGCTGAACAAACCCGTCAACGACCTGTCCCGCGGCGCGCTGGTCGAGGACATCGTCAACACCGTCGCGATCACCGCTATCCAGGCGCAGGGCACGTGATGTCGCGAACCGTCCTGGTGCTCAACTCGGGCTCATCGTCACTGAAATATGCAGTGGTCGACGCGGATTCGACCGCAGAGATCGCCGAAGGGATCGTCGAGCGCATCGGTGATTCGGACGTCGCCGACCACTCGGCGGCGATGCGGATCGTGTTCGACGAGTTGGCCCACCATTTGGACGGACTGGTCGCGGTGGGGCATCGGGTGGTGCACGGCGGCCAGGACCTGTACCGGCCGACGGTCGTCGACGATGGGTTGATCGGCAAGCTAGAAAAGCTGTCTTCGCTTGCGCCGCTGCACAATCCGCCCGCGGTTCTTGGCATTCAGGTGGCTCGCAAGTCGCTACCGGACCTGCCGCACGTCGCCGTATTCGATACGGCGTTCTTCCACGACCTGCCGCCTGCGGCGGCGACGTATGCCATCGATCGGGACATCGCCGAGCGGTGGCACATCCGGCGCTACGGGTTTCACGGCACTTCGCACCAGTACGTGAGCGAACAAGCGGCGGCGTTTCTCCAGGTGCCACTGGCAGAGATGAACCAGATCGTGCTGCACCTGGGCAACGGCGCGTCGGCTTCGGCGATCGTCGGCGGCCGGCCCGTGGACACCTCGATGGGCCTCACGCCGATGGAGGGGTTGGTGATGGGCACCAGGTCCGGCGACATCGACCCCGGCGTGATCATGTACCTGTGGCGCGCTGCGGGCATGAGCGTCGACGACATCGAGACGATGCTCAACAAGCAGTCAGGAGTGCGTGGCCTCGGCGGCGAAATCGACTTCCGGGTGCTGCATCAGCGCATCGAATCCGGGGACAGCGCAGCGCAATTGGCGTACGACGTCTATATCCATCGGCTGCGCAGGTACGTCGGCGCTTATCTGGCGCTGCTCGGCACCACCCACGCCATCGCGTTCACCGCGGGGGTCGGCGAGAACGACGCGGCGGTGCGGCGCGATGCGCTTTCGGGAATGGCGGGGCTGGGCATCGAGCTGGATGACGATCTCAATGCCAGCCCGTCGAAGTCTGCCCGCCTCATCTCGGCCGACAGCTCGCGCACCGCGGTCCTCGTTATCCCCACCAACGAGGAGCTCGCGATCGCCCGGGCGTGCGTGGAGGTGATCGACCAGGGCTAGGGCGAAACGCCCTTCCCACGGTCGTTGCGGCTAGTGCGGGACTGAATCCGCGAGCGGCAGGATGTCGTCGGGGTCGCAGATCTTGAGGAAACGTCGCAGTTCTGGTGCCACGACCAACACCCACGAGGCGCGGTACTGGGCGCAGATCACGTTGACGTGGTGCAGCGTGGCGAACCCGGCGGTGCCGAAGAAGCCGACCCCCGACAGGTCAAGCACCAACTGCGGGCAGCCCGCGATTTGGCGCTCGACGTAGTCGGAAAGGGCACGGCTGTTGGCCGCGTCGACTTCGCCGCTGACCGTCACGACGACCGTCTTGTCGGACTGTCGCGACGCGGAGAAGGTCGCTCGGTGGTGCTCTTCTGGGCGGTCCACGGACTGCGGGTCTGGGCGGAGTACACGACAGGTACCTATTGCAGGCAAAGGAGGCCTCCCTCAGTCGAAAATCGATATTCGTACTGGGGTGCCGTCAGGAATTGGGCCCTACGTCTCAAAGCCGTTGCACTTGGGATTCAGCCCTACGTGCCTATGACGCCACCAGTGGGCTGTTAACTCAACCTGTACAGAGCCTACTACGAAATCCGCAGCCTGATCATTGATATTTCTAGAAAGTGCTGGTCGGCCGCACACTATTTGCCAGATCCACCAGTGCGTAGCGGTGCGCCTGCGTCGGTGCGACCCGGGCCAGGCTGCGCAGCGAGGCCTCCACGCCCAGCTGCAGGCCGTGTTCAGTGAACGGGAAGCCAAGGATGTGGTTGGTGCTTGCGGTGTTGTCGGCCAGCCAGTCCATCGCGGTGCCCAGCACCAGCGCGCGGATCTGCAACACCCGAGGCTCGGTGTCGGGCAGCGCTTCCACGCGGCGCGCCGCGTCCCGGATGTGTTGTTCTGTCACCTCAGTCATCGACCTGCCCGACAGCAGCGTCACCGCACTGGTCAACCGCGCGGTCGTGAAATGCCTTGAGGTAGCGGGTACTTCGTCCAGAGTGCGCACAGCCGCGTCCCGATCGCCTTCCGCGGACTGAGCACGGGCCAGACCGAAGCCGGCCGAGATCACGCCGTTGTCGGTGCTCCACACGGTGTTGTAGAACTTGCGCTCATCGGCGTTACCCGCCAGCTCGGCCGTCGCGGCCAGCGCCAGCTTTGGCGCCAGCTCCCCGGGCAGGGTGTCCAGCACCTCGGTGAAATGCTTCGTCGCCGACTCATAGTCGGCCGACAGCATCTCGGCGACCGCGCGGAACCAGACGAGCCGCCACCGCCAGCCGACCCGGCCCGCGAGGTCGTCGAGCTTGCGGGTGGCCTTTGCCACGTCGCCGAGGTCGAGCAGTGCACGGACCTCCATCAGGGGCAGCTCCACCGACTCGGACAGGTCGATGCCCTCGGAGTCGAGCGACCCGTGCCTTGCCGCGCGCAGTTGGTCTAGCGTCTGCACCGGCTGGCTCAACACGCTGGCCGACAGCACGGGCGCGCCCACGTCGGCCGGATCGACCAACGGCACGGGAAACGCTTTCACGATCTCCTGCGCGGTCAGCTTCTCGGAGTGCACCTGCCCGTCGAGGTACACGTCGGTGTGCGACACCAGCAGATCGACCCCGAATGTCGACCTCGTCGGTGAGAACACCGTAGACAGGCCCGGCCGCGGTACCCCGGTGTCTTGTGCCACCACTTCGCGCAGCACACCGAGCAACTGTCCGGACATCTCCTCGGCGCTGGCGAATCTGCGGCGCGGGTCCGGGTCGATGGCGCGGTGCAGCAGCCGGCCGAACGAGTCGTACTCGCGCAGCACCGGGTCGTCCTCGGGCAGGCCGTCGACGTAGCGGCCCTTGCGGGTACGCAGGTTCAGCGTCAGGGCTGCCAGCGTGCGGCCAACGGTGTAGATGTCGGTCTGCACGGTAGGGCCCGTCCGCACGATCTCCGGTGCCTGGAAACCCGGTGTGCCGTAGAGGTATCCGAACGAGTTGATGGTCGACACCGCGCCGAGGTCGATCAGCTTCAGCTGATCCTCGGTCACCATGATGTTTTCCGGCTTGAGGTCGTTGTAGACCAGCCCGATGGAATGCAGATAACCAAGCGCGGGAAGGATTTCCATCATGAAACCGATGGCTTCGGCCACCGGCAGCCGGTCGCCTTTGGCCTGCTTGAGCGATGTCCCGCCGACATACTCCATCACGATGTAGCCGACCGGGTTGCCGTGCTTGTCGTTGTGCTCGACGAAGTTGTAGATCTTCACGATGCCGGGATGCGTTACCTCGGCGAGGAATTGGCGCTCGGCCATCGCGATGGTCTGCGCCTCGGCGTCACCGGCGTGCACCAGGCCCTTGAGCACGACGGGTCGATCGTTGACGTTCTTGTCGTAGGCGAGATACACCCAGCCCAGTCCACCGTGCGCAATGCAGCCCTTGATCACATACTGATCGGCCACCTCGTCGCCCGGGCTCAGTTGAGGCAGGAACGAATACGCGCTGCCGCAGTGGGGGCACCAGCCCTCCGACAGCGCGTGGCCGTCGGGCGTCGACCGGCCAACCGGGCGGCCACAGTTCCAGCAGAACCGTTTCGACTCGGCGACAACGGGATTCGTCATCAGTGCTTGGAGCGGATCCTTCGCGGGTACGCGCGGGATCTCCACCAGGCCGCCGCCGAGGCGGCGCGTCGGTGACAACGCACGCGTCATCATCGTCAGGTGATCGTGCGGTTCGGTGTCTTCCGTGCCGACCGACGTGCTGTCGAGGTCGTCGTCGAGGTGTGGACGGAAGATGGCCTGGGTCGCCATCGGGCGAATCGTCGACCCGGAATCCATCCCGAGGTCGTCGAATGTGGCCGGCTGGGTCCCGACTGTCGGCTCGTTCGACGGTGTGCCCGGACGTTCTTCGTAGTCCTTCGCCTCGGCCATCAGTCCGAATACCTCGCGACTGGCGGCGCCGGTGCGGGACCGAGGACCGTTAACCACTTGCGGTACAACGTGTACCAGGTGCCGTCGCGGCGGATCCGCTCCAGCGTGCCGTTGACGAACCGCACCAGCCCGGGGTTCTGCAGGTTCACGCCGATGCCGTAGGGCTGTTCGTTCAGGCTCGGGCCGACGATGTGCAGGTATGGATCCTGGGATACCAGGCCGGCCAGGATCGAGTCGTCGGTGCTGACGGCGTCGACCTGCCGCTGCTGCAGCGCCACCAGGCAGTCGGCCCACGTCACCACGCCGACGATGATCGGCGGCGGGCTGATCTGTTGTATGCGATCCAAGGACGTGGTGCCCTTCGCGACGCACACCCGCTTGCCCGACAGGTCCGACGGTTGCGAAATCGACGAATCCCGCGCGGCCAGAATCCGTTGGTTGGCATTCAAATACACCGTCGAGAAACCGACCTGCTTCTTGCGCTCACACGTGATGGTCATCGTCTTGACGACCACGTCGACCTGATTGTTCTGCAGCGCGGCGATGCGGTCGGCCGACGACAGGATGCGGTACTCGACTTGCGAAGGGCTGCCGAAGATGTCGCGCGCGATCTCGCCGGCGATGTCGACGTCGAAGCCTGTGATCTCACCGGTGATCGGATCGCGGAAGGAGAACAGGTTGCTGCCGATGTCGAGGCCGACGATGAGTCTGCCGCGGTTGCGGATGTTGGCGACGGCGGCGTCGGCCTCGGCTTTGGTGTTGAACGGGCGCAGGCTGGCTGTACGGTTGCAGTCTCCTTGCGCGGACGGTGCCTTCGCCGCGACCGGCGGCAGTTCCTGCAGGCCGGCCGGCGTCGGCGGTGCGAGCGTGACGCCTGGCGCCGGCATCACCGCGGCCCCCTGTGCGCAACCGCTGAGTACCGCCACGGCCGCGAGCACGCACAATTTCCTCATCACCGATACTCGCTTAGCCTCGGCCACAACCCCAGCGCCACCGCCAACGCCGCGGCGACCGACAGCGCTGCCGCGCCGACCGTCGCACCCGAGAGCACCCTGCGGGCATTGAGAATGTCATTGCGCAACTGGTTGCGGCTTTCCTCGATGCCCTTGGTGAGCGCGGTGTCGAGCTTGTCGAACGCCGGCGTCGAGTCGTCCTCGCCGGTGCCGAGCGCCACCTGTGTGGCGGCCTGGTAATTGCCGACGGCGATGTAGGCGTTGATCCTGTCGTCGGCGGCCCGCCACCGCTTGAGCAGTTGTTCGGCGTCGGCGAGATCGGTCTTGTCGATGGCGTCGTCGCGGGACAGATAGTCCGACAGCTCTTGCTGCATCGAGTCGATCCGTTGGTAGTAGGACTGCTTGCGCACGTCTTCGTCCCCGCGGCGGATCAACGACAGCGTCTCGTCGGCCCGCGCCTGCTGCGCAGTGATCGCGAGGCTGGTGACGGTCTTCAGGGACTCCGCCGCAGTATCTTTCGCGCTGCGGCTGTCCGACGTCGAGATGACGAGCGCGGTGCCAACCCATATCAGCATGATCAGCACGGCAAGCCCGCCAGCGACGAATCCGATGTTCACCCGCCGACGCGTTCTTCGGGCGAGCCACCGATTCGAGAATGCGCCGAACAGCAGCGTCGCGAGCACCACGAGAATGACCGGCCCGGGAATCTTTGTCGACGCGGTCGTTTCGGCATCCACCCGCGCTGAGGTCTCTTCGTACAGGCGTTGCGCGTCGGGAAGCATCTGGGTCTGCATCAACGACGACGCCTCGGACAGATACGACGAACCGACCGGGTTGCCGGCGCGGTTGTTGGTCCGCGCGGTTTCGACCAGCCCGGTGTACACCGACAGTTGGGCGTTGACGCGGCCGAGCAGTTGCACCATCGGCTCGTCGGTCAGCCCGCTGGAGGCCCGCGCCACCGCCACCGAAGCATCGGTGATGGCCTGCTCGTAGCGCTGGCGGACGTCGCGCGGCTCAGAGCCGGCGATGAACGCGGTCGCCGCTGCGGCGTCGGCCACCGACAGCGTGGTGTAGAGCTGGCCGGCCGCGAACGACAGCGGCTCGGTGTGATTTAGGACGGTGGTGAGCGCCTGTTGGCGGTCGTTGATCGTGGTCGACGTGGCAAACGCGCTGGCGATGACGAGAGCCGAGAGGACGACGCCGATGGTCAGGATGCGACCCGGTGTGGTCCACAGGAACCACCAACGCGGATGCGCGGGGGTGGTCGGCGACCGCGACGCGAGTGGTTCGGTCGAAGGGTGCGCCAACTCCACAGTCACGTGCGCGCGGACCTCATCTTTTCGCTGCTCTCCGGCTATCGTCCCGACCGTTTCACCACACTATAAAAGAATTCTAAGAGTTGTTGTGGTGACGTGTGGGCATTCGAGGGGCACGTCTTTCTTCTGCGTTCCCTAAGCTGAACGAGTGCGTGGCGACGGTGACGGCTGGGTCGTGTCCGACACCGGCGCGGCGTTCTGGGGCAAGCACGGTGCGGCCGGTCTGCTGCTGCGAGCGCCGGGCGTCGACGGCTCGCCTGCGGTGCTGCTGCAACACCGGGCGCCGTGGAGTCATCAGGGCGGCACCTGGGGCCTGCCGGGCGGCGCGCGCGACAGCCACGAAACGCCGGAGCAGGCCGCAGTACGCGAAGCCCATGAGGAAGCAGGCCTGCCGGCCGACCTGCTGACCGTGCGCACAACGGTCGTCACCGCTGAGATTTCGGGGGCGACCGGCAGCCGTTGGACCTACACCACCGTGATCGCCGACGCCGCCGAGCAGCTCGAGACGGTGCCCAACCGCGAGAGTTCCGAATTGCGTTGGGTCTCGGTGGACGAGGTCGCGCAACTGCCGTTGCATCCCGGATTCGCTGCCAGCTGGGAGCGGCTACGCCAAGTCGCGGCGACTATCCCGCTGTTGCCAGCCGAGCTTTGAACCGATGCGCCGCGGCCTTCGGGTCCTCGGCTCCGGTGATCGCCCGCACGACGACGACGCGCGTTGCGCCCGCCTCGAGCACCTCGGACAGCCGCTGCTCGTCGATTCCGCCGATCGCGAACCATGGCTTGTGCGTTGCCAATTCGGCGGTCGCCCGAACAAGGTCGAGGCCCGGCGATGGGCGACCAGGTTTCGTCGGGGTTGGCCAGCACGGTCCCACGCAGAAGTAGTCCACATCTTCGTTGACGGCCGCCGTCGCCTGCTCGCGGTCGTGCGTGGAGCGTCCGATGACGGGGCGCGGGCCGATGATGCCGCGCGCGATCGGCAGCGGTAGGTCGTCCTGGCCGAGGTGCAGCACGTCGGCTCCCGAGGCCAGCGCGATGTCGGCGCGGTCGTTGACCGCCAGCAGCGCGTCGTGGCGGCGCGCCGCGTCGGCGAGCACCTCGAGGGCCGCCAGCTCATGGCGCGCTTCGAGCGGGCCGAATTGTTGCTCGCCTGCCGAGCCCTTGTCGCGCAGCTGGATGATGTCGACGCCGCCTGCCAGCGCGGCCTCGACGAATTCGGCCAGGTCACCTCGCTCACGCCGGGCGTCGGTGCAGAGATACAGCGACGACGAGGCCAGCCGCTCACCGGGTGTTTGCACACGGCGACCCTAGCTGCCGAATTCGAGTACCCGGCTACGCTATGCGGCTCTTGGGGGTCGGGCGATGGTGACTGCATGGCGAAGCTGGGGGAACACGCAGTCGTACTGGGGGCGAGCATGGGCGGCTTGGTGGCCGCGCGCGTACTGTCCGATTTCTACGACCACGTCACCGTGGTGGAGCGCGACGTGCTGCCGCCCGACGCTGCTAATCGCCGAGGAGTCCCACAAGGCCGGCACGTCCACGCCCTGCTGGGACGCGGCTCTGCGGTGCTGGACGAGTTGTTCCCGGCATTCACCGATGAGCTCGTCGGCGCCGGGGCGCCCGCGTTCGACTATCAGGACATGGCCGAGGCGTATTTCTCGTTCGCAGGTCACGAAATGTCGCGCACTGGAGCCTTGAATGTCCCATCGATATTCCTTCCGAGCAGGCCGTTGCTGGAAACCCTTGTCGGGCAACGGTTGCGCGCGATTGAAAACGTCGCGTTGTTCGACGGTTATGACGTCGTCGATCTGGCGTCGACCCCGGAAAGCGACCGCGTAACCGGTGTGCGGATCCGTCGTCATAGCGGTGACGATGAGCAGCTGCTTGCAGCCGATCTTGTCGCGGACGCGACGGGCAGGGGTTCGCGAACGCCGGTATTCCTCGAGGGGATGGGCTACGGCAGGCCTAAGGAAGACAGTCTGCAGGTGCGATTGGCTTACTCGAGCCAACTGCTGCGGCTCCCACCGGGCACACTCGAGGAGAAGCTCGTCCTGATCGGGGCCGTTCCCGGCCGGCCCAGCGGGATGGCCTTCCTCGGATACGAAAACGACACGTGGATGTTCACGGTGTTTGGCATGGCCGGTGTCGAACCGCCCTGCCAGCTGGCCGACATGCTTTCCTACGCCGAAGGCTTTGCGCCTGCGCATGTGCTCGGTGCGATCAGCAACGGGGAGCCGCTGGCAGATGTGTGCCGGTACCGCTACCCGGAGACTCGGTGGCGGCGATACGACAAAATGCGCCGCTTCCCTGCCGGGCTAGTGGTTCTTGGCGATGCGATCTGCAGTTTCAATCCTGTCTACGGCCAGGGAATGACGGTGGCCGCCTTGCAAGCACTGGCGCTCGGCGCGTGCTTGCGTCGAGGCGGGGACGAATTGGCGAGACGCTACTTCCGCGAGGCCGCCAAGCCCATCAGTGTCGCCTGGCAGTTCGCCGTCGGGGCCGATCTGAGCCTTCCGGAAGTGGAAGGCCCCAGACCATGGCTTGCACAGCTTTCCAACAGGTACGTCAGTCGCCTGCAAACCGTCGCGGAGACCGACAGCGCCGTTGCCCAACAGTTCTTCCGTGTGACAGGCCTGCTCGATCCGCCCGCGACGCTGCTGCATCCGAGGATGCTGCTCCGTGCGGCCCGCCCGCGGCGGCGTCATCAGCGCGCTGCGGAGCCAGCACTTACTCCGACATGACGTCGGGCATGTTCGAGTACTGTTGATAGCCGACACGGGAGTCCCCTGGGCCGAGGACTGAGAGTGGGCACGCCTGCCCTTACCGTCACACCTGATCCGGATCATGCCGGCGAAGGGAGGAGGAAAGGTGCGTTCACTGGCCGTCATCGGCGGCGGCGTCATCGGGCTGTCCGTCGCGCGACGCGCTGCGCTGGACGGTTGGGCTGTCCGCGTGCACCGCACCGACCAACGCGGTGCCTCATGGGTGGCAGGCGGCATGCTCGCCCCGCACAGCGAGGGCTGGCCCGGTGAGGAGCGGCTGCTGCAGATCGGTCTGGCCTCGCTGGCGCTGTGGAATCAAGGGGGACCCGACTCCTATCTCGAGGGCCTGCCCGCCGACGTAGTCACCGCACGCGAATCGCTGGTGGTCGCCGTTGACCGCGCTGACGCCGCCGATCTGAAGACAGTCGGAGAATGGTTGGCGGCCCAGGGGTATCCGGTCCGGCCGACATCGACGGCTCGTGATCTGGAACCGCTTCTGGCACAAGGCATTCGACATGGTTTCGTCGCCGAAACGGAACTGGCCGTAGACAATCGGGCCGTCGTCGAGGCGTTGGCTGCGCATTGCGAGCGGCTGGGTGTGCAGTGGGCGCCGCCGGTCGACGTGTTGCCGACCGATGCCGACGCCGTGGTGATCGCAAACGGCATCGACGCACCGACACTTTGGCCCGGCTTGCCGATCCGGCCGGTGAAGGGTGAAGTGCTGCGCCTGCGATGGCGTCACGGCTGTATGCCTGTGCCGCAGCGCGTGATCCGCGCACGGGTGCACGGCCGCCAGGTGTACCTGGTGCCGCGCGCCGACGGGATGGTCGTCGGTGCCACGCAATACGAGCACGGCCGCGACACCGCGCCCGCCGTCACAGGTGTGCGGGAGTTGCTCGACGACGCGTGCGCGGTGATTCCGGCGCTTGGCGAATACGAGCTCGCCGAATGTGCCGCCGGTCTCAGGCCGATGACGCCCGACGGGCTGCCGATCGTCGAGCGACTCGATGAGCGGGTCCTGGTCGCTGCTGGGCATGGCCGCAACGGATTCCTGCTAGCGCCGTGGACGGCCGAGCGGATCGCCGCCGAACTGAATGTCACAGTGGGAGCAAGCCGATGAAAGTGACGGTCAACGACGAAGCCGTCGAGATCGAGGACCAGACGACGGTGGCGGCACTTGTGGAACGCCTTGGCTTTCCGGAGAAGGGCATCGCGGTCGCGGTCGACTGGGCGGTGCTGCCGCGATCGGAATGGGAAACCGCGCTGACCGACGGCGCGCGGGTGGAAGTGGTGACGGCGGTGCAAGGTGGCTGATTCCAAGTTGACGATTGCCGGTCGCGAGTTCGGTTCGCGGCTGATCATGGGCACCGGAGGCGCGTCGAATCTCGCTGTCCTCGAGGAGGCTTTGGTTGCCTCGGGCACCGAGCTGACCACCGTGGCGATGCGACGCGTCGACGCCGAGAGCGGAACGGGTGTGCTGGACCTGCTGAACCGACTCGGCATCAGTCCGCTGCCCAACACCGCCGGCTGTCGCGGGGCTGCCGAGGCGGTGCTCACGGCGCAGCTTGCGCGCGAGGCGCTTGGCACCGACTGGGTCAAGCTCGAGGTCATCGCCGACGAGCGCACGTTGCTACCGGATGCCATCGAATTGGTCAGGGCCGCCGAGCAATTGGTCGACGATGGCTTCAGCGTGCTGCCCTACACCAACGACGATCCGGTGCTGGCGCGCCGGCTGGAGGACACCGGCTGTGTGGCGGTGATGCCACTCGGGTCGCCGATCGGCACCGGACTGGGCATCGCCAACCCGCACAACATCGAGATGATCGTCGAGGCGGCCGGGGTGCCGGTGATACTCGATGCGGGCATCGGCACGGCCAGCGATGCGGCGCTGGCGATGGAGTTGGGTTGCGACGCGGTGCTTTTGGCCACTGCGGTGACGCGCGCGGCCGACCCACCGACCATGGCGGCGGCGATGGCCGCGGCAGTGACTGCCGGGTACCTTGCGCGGCAGGCGGGCCGGATTCCGAAGCGATTCTGGGCACAGGCGTCCAGCCCTTCGTTATGAAACGCTATGTCGCGCTGGGCAGCTCGATGGCGGCAGGTCCCGGCATCCGGCCGTCGGCGGCGGGTGCGCCGTTTCGGGCCGGGCGGTCGGCACGCAACTACGCGCACCTCGTCGCTGCGAAGCTGGGCCTCGAAGTCGTCGACGTGACGTATTCCGGCGCAACCGCCGCCAACATCCTCACCGATTCGCAGCACGGGGCACCGCCGCAGGTCGAGGCGCTCGACGGCTCAGAGGATTTGGTGACCGTGACCATCGGAGGCAATGACGTCGGTTACGTCCCGCTGCTGATGGCGGCCGGACTGCCGCGAATCGTCCGGTCCATCCCGCTGCTCGGCGGCGTGGTGCGCGACATGCTGGATCCGGCGGCCCGCGACCGGGCCCTGGCCGAGGTTGCCGAATCGTTGAAGGAAGTCGGTCGCACGCTGCGCCAGCGAGCGCCGCGGGCGAGGGTCCTGTTCGTCGACTATCTGACGCTGTTGCCGCCGACGGGTGCTGCGCCCCCACTGGCCGATACCGATGTCGCGGTGGGCCGTCGGATCGCCGACACGCTGGAACGCCTCACCGGCGAGGCGGCCGCGGCTACGGGTTGCGGATGGGTCAGGGCCGCCGATGCCAGCCGCGAACACCACGCCTGGTCAGCCCGGCCGTGGACGACCAAACCAGGTTTGCCATTGCCTGGTAGGCCGGCACCGTTACACCCCAACGAGGCGGGCATGCGCGCGGTCGCGGACCTGGTTGTCGCCCAAGCAACCTGAAATCATGGGCTCGATGATCGAGTTGACGGGCCTGACGAAGACGTTCGGTCGAACCCGCGCTGTCGACGATCTGACCTGCTCGGTCGAACCCGGCGTGGTCACCGGCTTCCTCGGACCCAACGGCGCGGGTAAGACGACGACGATGCGGCTCATCCTCGGGCTGGACCATCCGACGGCAGGCACGGCCACCATCGGCGGCAAGACCTACCGCGACCTGAGAGACCCGCTGCGCACGGTCGGAGCGCTGCTGGACGCCAGGCAAGCGCACCCCAACCGATCGGCGCGAAACCACCTGCGCTGGATAGCGGCCAGCAACCGCATTCCGATCAGCCGGGTCGACGAGGTGCTCGACATGGTCGGGCTGTCGGCCGTGGCGGACAAGAAGGCGGGCACGCTGTCGCTGGGCATGAGCCAACGGCTCGGTATCGCTGCCGCACTGCTGGGCGACCCGCCGGTGCTGCTCTTCGATGAACCGGTCAATGGCCTTGACCCGGAAGGCATCCGTTGGGTCCGCACGTTGATGCGCACGCTCGCAGGCCAAGGCCGGACCGTGTTCGTGTCCAGCCACCTGCTCGCCGAGATGGCCAACACCGCTGACCGCCTTGTCGTCATCGGAAAGGGCAAGCTGATCACGTCGACGACGGTGGCCGAGTTCGTCGGACGCTCCGGTGCGGACACGGTACGGGTGCGCAGCCCCGAGCTGGACACGCTGCGCAGGGTCCTCACCGACGCCGGGCTGACGGCCGAAGCCGATCACGGCGCGGCGTTGGTGGTGCGTGGGGCCGCCATCGAAGTCATCGGGGAACTCGCCGCGCGCAACGCGATCACGCTGCATGAACTGAGCGAGCAACGGGGCTCGCTCGAGGAGGCCTACCTGGAACTCACCGACGAGGTGACCGAATACCGGGCCGTCACGCAGTGAGCGTGGTCGCAGCGCTCGACGCCGAGCGGATCAAGCTGGCCACCACCCGATCGGTGCTGTGGACGGCGGCCTCGGTAGCGGTGCTCAGCATCGGCCTGGCCGCATTGCAGGGCTCGACGGCATACGGTGCGGCGGCGTTGGGGCCCGAGCGGGCGACGACAGGGGTCGCGGTCTTCGGTGTACCGGTGTTGATGGTTCTCGCGGCGATGACGGTGACGGGCGAGTACCGCAGCGGCATGATCCGGACCACCTTCATGGCGACCCCCGATCGGACCCTGGTTCTCATCGCGAAAGCGGCTGTCGCACTGTTGTTTTCCGCGATGTACGCCGCGGCGATGACGATTGCTGCGGTCGTCGTGGCACAGCTGATGGCCCCTCCGCTCGTCGGCACGCAGCTATCGCTCGTCGATCCCGGCACGTGGCGCCTGATCGGGGCGATCACCCTGTATGCGGCGCTGACCGCAGTGCTCGGGGTCGGGGTCGCGGCGCTGCTACGGCATTCGGCAGGCGCGGTCGCGGTGCTGTTGCTGTGGCCGCTGGTGGTCGAGCCGATCCTGGGCAACCTGCCAAGGATCGGCTCCGAAGCCGGGCCGTACCTGCCGTTCGCAAACGTGTTTCAGTTCATCAGGGTGCAGTGGCTCTACCCGGCCTATGACATGCCGTGGGGTGAGTTCGGCTCCCTGGTGTACTTCACGGTCGTCGTCGCGGCGGTGTATGCCGCCGCGATTGTCGTGGTGCACCGCCGCGACGCCTGACCAGGGGTTAGTCCGGGTCAGGCGCCGCGTCGGGATCGGCGCCGCCGAGCGCCAGCACCACTCGCGAGCCGTACGGAATCTGCTGGACCAGCCGCAGCTGCGCCAGCGCAGGATGGGCGTCGAGCAGCTTGCCTGCGTTGGCCAGCGCCCGCAGCGCTGCCGTCTCGGCGCGCGCGGCCTCCAGCTGCGCGGCACCGTGCGACTTGGCCGTCACCAGTTGCATTGCCGCCGTGCGGATCTCGGCCGGGACGATGACATCCTTCACGTAGGCGTCCAGCACCTCGACCCCGGTCCGGGCACCGGCTTGCCGCGCCGCTTCACGGATGGCCTCGGCGTCGACGCGGGCGCTGCGGCGCATCACGTCTTCGGCGGCCAGACCGGCGGCATTCTCGCGCAGCGCGATCTGGGCGGCCAGGTACACGGCCGCGACGGGGTCGTCGGCCTTCTCGACGAAGGCGACCGCGTCGGCGACCGCAATGCGCAGCGCGACCGTGATGCGTAGCGATACGGCGTCTGAGGTCAGCACCTCCTGCGGCGCCAAGGTGACCAGGCGCTCGCGCAAGTCGACCTGCACGGCCGACACCGCGCCGTACAGGCGGTGCGTGCCGGGGTCGAGGACCCGCGACAGCGTGCCCCTGCGGTACACCAGTGCGCACCAGCCCGCCTGGACGGTCACACGGCTGGTCAGGCTCATCGCGGTTCCTCCTTTCGATCGTTTGTGTGTTCAGTTGGCGCACAGGGGATACCGCCGCCGGGCGTAGTCGTTAGCGGGGCGTTGCGCCCCTGTCCGAGCGGGCGAACGCCGCAGGGCCGTCGACGACGGAGCCCCGGAGGCGGTATCCGTAGTTGCGAGGAGTCGAACCTCAGGTTTATGCGACCTGTGCCACCGCGGACCCATGGGGCGACGCGCAGAAATGTCGCGGTACCCCGCTTCACCTGCTGCCCCCGAGGGATCCGATGGAAAAGAATCCCACCGGACCAGCGCGTCCGCAATCGAATTATCGCGGCCTCGGTCCGCGGGCGCCGTGCATGCCGCTAACGTGGTGGCGATGGTTCGGAAATGCCTGGCGGCGCTGACGGTGGTCCTCGCGGTCGTGACGCTGGGTGGTTGCAACCGCGAGGCGCGCCCGCAGCAAGCACAGCCGACCAGCACCCAGGCGACCCCGGTCACCCCGGCCACGGAATTCGCCGCGACATTGCAGAAGCGGGTGACCGCCGACGCGATGCTGGCGCATCTGAAGAAGTTGCAGGAGATCGCCGACGCCAACCACGGCAACCGCGCGCTCGGCACGTCCGGCTACGATGCCAGCGTCGATTTCGTCGTCAACACGTTGCGGGACAAGGGTTTTGACGTACAGACCCCCGAGTTCGAGGTGCGGCTTCCGTTTGCCGACGAGCCGGTGGTGACGGTCAGCGGCGACAAGGTCGCCGCCAAGCCGCTGGAATACACCAAGGGCACCCCGGCTGATGGCGTATCCGGCCCGTTGGTCCCCGCACGCGTGGACGACACCCCTGGTTGCACTGCCTCCGACTACGACGGCCTTCCGGTCGCCGGCGCCGTGGTACTGGTGGACCGGGGCAAGTGTCAGTTCGGTGTCAAGCAGGCCGTCGCGGCGGAACGCGGTGCAGTGGCGTTGATCGTCGCCAACAACGAGGACGGCGATCAAATGGGCGGCACCCTCGGCGAGGGAACCGACGTGAAGATCCCTGTCATCAGTGTCACCAAAGCCACCGGTGAGCGCCTGCGCGGTGCGCCAGGGCCCACCACCATCAAGCTCAACGCCGGAGTGCGCGTCGAGCACACACGCAACGTCATCGCCCAGACCAAGACTGGCTCCACGGCCAACGTCGTGATGGTCGGGGCACACCTCGACAGCGTTCGTGACGGGCCAGGCATCAACGACAACGGTTCAGGGGTGGCCGCCGTTCTGGAAACTGCTGTGCAGCTTGGCAATTCACCGCAGGTGGCCAATGCGGTACGGTTCGGGTTCTTCGGCGCCGAGGAGGAGGGCCTGCTGGGGTCCAACAACTACGTGCAGTCGCTGAATCAGGATGCGCTAAAAGACATTGCGCTGTTCCTCAACTTCGACATGCTCGGCTCGCCGAACCCGGGTTACTTCACCTACGACGGCGATCAGTCCATCAAGCTCAACGACGGTGACGGTGTACCCCGGGTGCCCGAGGGTTCGGCGGGCATCGAGCGCATGCTTGTCGCATACCTGAAGGGTGCCGGAAAGCCGCCAGAGGACTACTCATTCGACGGTCGATCCGACTACGACGGCTTCACCAGGGCGGGTGTGCCGGCCGGCGGCATCTTTTCGGGGGCCGAAGAAAAGAAGACAGTCGAGCAGGCGCAGCGCTGGGGCGGACAGGCGGATGCGCCGTTCGACCCGAACTATCACAAGGCAACTGACACGTTGGACCACATCGACAGGACGGCACTCGAGATCAACGGAGGCGGGGTGGCATACGCGGTGGGGCTGTATGCGCAAGACCAAAGCGGCCGCAACGGCGTGCCGATCCGAGACGACCGCACGCGACACGTCCTCGAATCATGAGGGTCGCCGCCGCGGTCCTTGCCATCGCGGTGACCGCGTTGGCTTCGTGTTCGGCCACCGAACCCGCACCCAGCCCCGACTTGGGTCGCGATGTCGCGGGCAAGGTCACCGCCGACGGGATGACCACCCACCTGCGCAAGATGCAGGAGATCGCCGACGCCAACAAAGGCAGTCGGGCCGAGGGTACGGCTGGCTTCGACGCCACCGTGGACTACGTCGTGAAGGTGTTGAAGGACAAGGGTTTCGACGTCCAAACCCCGGAGTTCGATCGCCTTGACCGCACCGAAGGCGGCAATCCGACGCTGACGGTCGCCGGCCGCGGATATCACGTCGACCAGGCGTCGTTGCTCGTTGGCACCGCGCCGGGCGGCCTGAACGCGATCACGCTGCGGCCACAGCAGGCCGCGGGCTGTAGTGCCGCCGACTACGGAACGGTGGCGATGAAGGGTGCGATCGCCGTCGTCGACGACACCGGTTGTTCGGTGGGCGCCAAGCAGAACGCGGCCGTGGCAAAGGGTGCGGTCGGTTTGCTTGTCGTCAGCGCGCCCGCCACTACCGGGCCCGCCGGCTTGTTCCCGCCCGGTTACTACCAGCAGCTCACGATCCCGGTCGGGGTCGTCGACAGGAACGTCGATGCGGCGCTGCGGCGTACCGGCGCCCCGGTGAAGCTGGTGCTCGACAGCAAGCCCGTCATGGTCAAGGCACGAAACGTGGTGGCGCAGACCAAAACCGGTGATGCGAAGAACGTCGTGCTGGCCGGTGCGCGCCTGGGCAGCTCACCGCACAGCCCGGGCATCAACGATGACGGGTCGGGAGTGGCCGCGTTGCTCGAGGCCGCATCGGCTCTGGGGGCGCAGCCGAAGTCAACCAACGCGGTCCGGTTCGTCTTCTGGGGTTCGGTGCCGGAGGGGCCGACGAAATACCTTGGTGGCCTTTCCCGAGACCAAGTCGACGACATCGCGGTGTACCTCGGTGCCGATGCGATCGGCTCGCCGAACGCGGGCTACTTCACGTATGACGGCGACCAGTCCGGTCAGCCCAATGCGGACATCCCGCCGCAGACTGTGCCGGCGGGATCGGCGGGCGTCGAGCGGACACTGGCGGGTTACCTCAATTTCGGTGGCGTACGGCCGGCTGACATGCCGCTGAGCAGAGCCGCGGACTACGCCGCGTTTCTGGCTGCGGGAGTCCCGATCGGCGGACTCACCGCTGGCACGTCACAGCGGAAAACCGAAGTGCAGGCGCGGCTTTGGGGTGGACAGGCGGGCGCCGCGTTCGATCCGAACTACCACTCGCCGCAGGACAACATCGACAACGTCGATCGCAAGGCACTGTCGGTCATGGGTCAGGCGCTCGCGTTCGCGATCGGGACCTACGCGCAGGCGGTCGATGGCGTCAACGGGGTTCCGCCGAGGGACCAGCGGCACCGGAATACGCCCTAGCCACTCGCGTGACGAACTGGTAGACGCCGTCCTCGTCGGGGGCCAACGGGCCGGGTCGCGCGTGTGGTGACGAAAGGCCGCGCTGTACGGACTCGCATGCCGCCCAGTCCTGGCGATTGGTCAGGTCCCAGAAGTCGACAGCGTAGGACGGGTCGAAATCATGCTTTGCGGCAACGTCTTTCGGGAACGCCCATGCGCATTCGACGTGCGTGCGGTCCACGGCCAGCGGGGTCATCAGATGAGTCATCACGTAGTCCGGGTGCAGGCTCACCAACAGGTTGGGATAGCCGACGAGATACATGACGGTGCGCAGTTCGTGTTCGGAGAGGCCCTGAATCGCGACGCCGCCGCTGCGGCCCGTCAACGACATGGTCTCTGCGCCTTCGACTATCGACATCCAGCCGCCCATCCATGAGCCGGGCAGGTCGAGGTTCTCGCCGCTGGTCGGTGGGCTGATGCGGGACAGTTCCGGATGGATGGTGGAACAGTGGTAGCACTCCTGGTAGTTCTCGGCGATGACTTTCCAATTGGTGGCCAGCTCGTAGGAATGGCGGGCAACGACGGTGAGGTCCTCTGGGCGGTAAGGCTTGACGACGGCATCCCAACCCGCGACGTGGTTTTCGAATTCGACGTCGCTACCGCTGGGATCGACGAACAACCAGCCGTGCCAGTTGACCAAACGCAGTTCGGCGAGACCGAACTGGTCAGGGTCGAAGTCCTGCGCGTCGCGGAAGCCGGGTGCATTGCGTAGCCGGCCGTCGAGTCGGTAGGACCACGAGTGGTATGGACAGACAATCGCGCGGCCCTTGGCGGTCGCGTTGCACGCCAGCAGTTCGTGCCCTCGGTGCCTGCAGGTGTTGGCGAACGCGCGGATGGCGTCGTCTTCGCCGCGGACCAGCAGTATGGCGTTTGGTCCCGTGCCGACGGCCTTTTGGGTGCCGATGGCGGCGAGGTCGGAAGCGTGGCCCGCGCACGTCCACCCGGAGAAGATGTTGTGTTGCTCCCACTCGAACACCGCCGGGTCGACGTAGGCCTCGCGGGGCAGCATGCGCGACTGGCCGAAGGGTGCCAGCGCGGCGGCCAGGTCATCGGCGGGAACCGGAGCCGGAGTTCCCTGTTTGAACATACAGTCAGCCTAGCCGGGCGTGGGGTGCAGGTCTACTCTTCGGCACGCTCCGGACCTGTGTAGCACTTCTCTCTCTCCGAAACTGTCATCAATTGATGACAGCTCTGGAAAAAGTAACCTCCCCCTTCTCTCGGTGCCCCGGGCAGCCTGGTTCCGGAAAATGTGGGCACCCTCCCTCTTCGTGTCAGTGTCCCGGGGCACGATGCCGGGAGTTGTCATCATTTGATGACAGGTGCAGAAGGGAAACACCTATGGCAGAGGGCAGGCCCTGGTGGAAGGACGACCCGGAGATAGCCGCGCTGACGGAACGCGCTCTAGCCGAGATCGAGAATGCGGACGAGCTGCCCGCGACTGACGAACCCGACCCCGTCCTCGCCGAGGCCCGAGAAGCCGGACTCACATGGGCCGAGATCGGTCGACGTCTCGGTGTGTCCCGACAACAGTTGCACCGCAAGTTCGGTGGCCGGTGCTAAACCTCTCCGGCGAATGCTCCGATTCCACGGTCCGCGCTTTCGCCTCGCGTCATGTAGCGGTAGATCAGAAAGCCCACCACCACCGCAGTCAGCGCCGCCAACAACAGCAGGGTGGCCAGCGCGTTCAGCGCAGGTGTCGGCGCACCGCGCGCCGTGTTGTAGATCTTCACCGACACCGGCTCAGTCGCCGCGTCACCGGACAGGTAACGCACCAGCACGAAATCGTCGATGACGTCCGCGAACACCAACACCGTGCTGGCGAAGATCGCCGGCATAAGCATCGGCAGGATGATCCGTCGCAGCGCACCGAGCCGTGACGCGCCGAGATCCATTGCGGCTTCCTCATATTGCGGCCCGATCGTCGCCAGCCGCGCCCGCACCAGTACCGCCGGATACGACACCTGGAACGTGATCAGCCCGATCACCTGCGCCGTCGTGCCGAGCGAGATCGGCAGCGCGATCGTGGTGATCACGAAAAGCAGCGCGACGGCGAGGAGTACTTCCGGCAGCACGAACGAGATCAGCATCAGAAAGTTCGCACCCGCCGGTAGCCTGCCGCGCCACCGGTCGATACCGATCGCGAAGAGCACCCCGAGCGGCACCGTGATCGCCGTCGTCACCACACCCAACTTCAAAGTCTGCAGCAGCGCCGTGTGCAGCGCATCGTTGTGCCACACCGACAGCGTCTTGTCGCCCCAGTACCAGCGCAACGAAAAGCCTTGCCACGTCGTGCGAGAGCGCCCGTTGTTGAACGAATACAGCACGGCGATCGCGACCGGAAGCAGCGACCACGCGAGATAGCCGATCGTGATGCCGACCAAAAAGCGCGGCGGCCGCCACGGATCGTTCCACCACGTCACGGGGCCTCTCATGACGCCACCTCGTCGCGCCGTGACGTCACCCGGATGTAGTAGAGCATCGGCAACAACGCCACCAGAAACACCAGCATCACGAACGCGCCCGCCTGACCGGTCCGCCCCGGCGCATGCACGCTGTCGTTGATCAGGTTCCCGACCATCGCGGTCTTCGGTGACGCGGACAGCATGTCGCTGGTGAAGTAGTCCCCGAGCATCGGCAGACACGTCAGCAGAACCGCCGCCAGAATGGTCGGCCTGCACAGCGGCAGCGTCACTCGCCAGAACGACGAAAACCGGTCTGCGCCAAGGTCACGTGACGCCTCGAGCACCGGTTGCGGCAGCCGATCGAGACCGGCGTACAGCGGCAGGATCATGTACGGCACATAGCCGTAAACCAAACCGAGGATCACGACAGCCGGCTGGCCGGTCAGCCAATCCACATTCACAGTCAGCAGCCCGCCGAAGGACAGCACCCGGTTCACGATGCCGTCGTTTTGCAACAGGTTGACCCACGCGAACATCCGCATCATGTAGCTGATCCAGAACGGCGCGATCAGTAGCGCCAGCAACAGCCCCTTGCGTCTACCCGACAGTCTGGCGACGTAGTAGGAGACCGGAAACGCGATGAGCAGACACAGTGAACTGGCCGCCAACACGTACACCGCGGTGCGCAGCAGCGCCGGGCCGAAGATGCCGTCGGCGCCGACGATGTGCGTGAGCACGTAGGAGAACTGCGACGGATCCCACTGCAGCGGATTCCACACCGGGATCGGCGTGCGGAACAACGGATCGACCTGGCCGAACACGATGCACAGCACGACATAGAGCGGAAAAACGAAACACAAGAGCAGCCAGACGATTCCGGGGGCGGCCAGAGCCGGCCACAGCCCAGTGACACGTTCGCGGCGTGGCGGGGTGTTGTGCGGTGGCGCCGCGATGACCGGTACCGCCACAGGTGCTACGACCCGCCGGCCTTGAAGGCCTGCCAAACGTTGTGCCAGGCGGCGTCGTTGGCCGGGTCGAGTTCCAGCAGCCGGTAGCCGCTGTCGAAGTATTCGGGCTTCACGATCGCGGTGCGCAGGTTCTCGGGGATGAACGCCTCTTTGACAAGCGAATCCGGGGTGATCGTATTCTGCGGCGGCTGGTAGCCGATGGCCGAGAAGTTCTCCTTCGCCACCTCGGGCACGAGCATGTGGTTGATGAACAGGTGGGCTAGCACCGGGTTCTTGCCGCCCTTGAGCGTCACGAACATGTCGTTGTCGACCATGCCCTTGCCGTCCGACGGGAACCAGTACCGAAGAATCTCGGGTCCCGTGCCCTCTGGGAGGTAGGACTGCGCATTGATGATGTCACCCGACCACATTTGTGCGAGCCCGAGCTGTCCGGCGGGCAGTTCGTTGTATGCGGTGATTGTCACCTTCGGTGAGGTGGCCTTGGCCAGCGCCTGGAGTTGCTCCCCGACCATCTTCAGGTCGGCGTCAGAGGACGTGTTGATGTCTGTAATCCCTTGGCGCAGAAGCACCATCGCCATCGCGGTGTGCCAGTCGTCGAGGATGGCGGTCTTGCCCTTGTACTGCGCATCCCAGAACGCGTCGTAGGGGTCCTTGAGCGCACCGATGTCGGCGGGCACCTGGTCGGTGCGCCAGCCGATGCCGGTGGTGTAGATGGTGTACGGCACGGTGTAGCGCCACTCCTGGTCGTACCAGGGGTTGGTGAAACCCTCCCACACGTTCTTGATGTTGGGAATGTAGGAGTGGTTCAGGGGTCGCAGCAGTCCGCCGTTCACCAGTCGGCTGATCTCGGTGTAGTTGGCGTTGTAGATGTCGAAGTCGACGCCACTGCGGAGTTTGGTGATCGCCTCGTCACCGTCGTTGAACGTCGAGATCTCGATCTTGGTCTGGTACTGGTCTTCGAACGATTTGACGGCCTGCGGGCTGAGGTAGTCCGCGTAGTTGTAGATCTTGAGCGTCGCGCCCTTCTCGGGCGATAGCCCGTCGGCAATGGGTTTGTTGTCGTCCGGGATAGGCCATTTGACGGGGTTGGTGGGCGCCGCCAGCGTCATGCTCGGCTGCGACGACGACGGTGCGTTCTTCGAACACGCCTGCAGGAAGGCGCCGAGGGTGGGGGCGGTTGCGGCGAGAATTGCAGCGCGCGCCAGGAATTGTCGTCGGCTGGTGGGCTGTGGCATCTACGGCCTCCCCGTTGCTTTCACGCCTTGTCGCTGGTAGGACTCAAGCATAGACTGAATGCTCAGTCAACCGCCCCGGAATGGAGGTTTGACCGTGTCTTCGCCGGCGGTGCAAAGCCAGGAAACCCACGCCTCGAACAAGCTCAGCCGGCTGATCGCCGACGAGGAGCAGGTGTTTCTGCGCCGCCAACCGCGCAGCACCGAACTCATCGCGCAGGCTCGCGAACACCTCGCCGGTGGCGCAACCTCCAATTGGCAGATCGCCGAGCCACAGGCCGTCTGGATGAGTCATGGCGAGGGTTCCAAGGTCTACGACGTGGATGGCACCGAGTACGTCGACATGCACGGCGGCTACGGCGCTTCCATTGCCGGGCATGCACATCCGGCGATCGTGGCAGCGGTCAGCGATCGCGTGCGCCGCGGAACGCATTTCGCCCAACCCACCGAAGACGCGATCTGGATCGCCGGCGAATTGTCCAGGCGATTCGATCTTCCGCTGTGGCGCTTCGCGAACTCCGGCACCGAGGCCACCATGGACGCGGTACACCTCGCGCGCGCGTTGACCGGACGCGATCTGCTCATCAAGGTGGAGGGCTGCTACCACGGTCACCACGACTCGGTGCAGGTGTCAGTGCTGCCTGACGCGGATCAGATCGGTCCAAGGGAGCACCCGATAGGTGTGCCGGCCAATTCCGGAATCGCCTCGGCGATAAGTGATCTCGTGATCGTCGTACCCTTCAACGACCCCGGGGCCGTCGCGCGGGCGCTTGCCGAGCACCGCGGCCAGGTGGCCGCCATGATCCTCGAACCGGTGATGATGAACGCAGGCATCATCCCGCCCGACGACGGTTATCTCGCGACCATCCGCGACCTCGTGCACGCTGAGGGTGCGCTGCTGATTTTCGATGAGGTGAAGACGGGTTTCACGACGGGTCCTGGCGGCGTCACCGCGTCGACGGGCGTCGTGCCCGACATTGTCTGCCTCGCCAAGGCGCTCGGCGGAGGCATCGCCGTCGCGGCGCTCGGCGGCACCACCACCGTGATGTCGGCGATCGCCGACGGCCGCTACGAGCAGGTCGGCACCTTCAACGGCAATCCGTTGGCGATGGCGGCCACCCGCGCCACCCTCACCGACGTGCTGACGGAATCGGCCTACGCCCATCTCGATGCGCTGGCCGACCGCCTGCGCACGGCCCTGGAAGACGTGATCGCCCAGCACGGTTTCGAATGGCACGTGGTGACGGTCGGCGCCAAGGGCTGCGTGACATTTCGTCGCGAACGGGTCCGTGAGTTCCGCGATTTCCTCGAGATCGACGCCAGATTGGGCCACCTGCACTGGCTCATGCAGCACAATGGCGGTGTGTTTCTCCCGCCATGGGGGAAGGTGGAGCAATGGCTGCTTTCGGTTCAGCACGGCGTGGACGACGTCGACCGGTTCGTCGCGAACTTCGGCAGGTTCGCCAACGCGGTGACACCCTGAGCGGGGCACGGTGACGGGCGGCGCGATCCGGCTGCAGCAGCTTGCCAAGTCGTTCGACGGGGTGCCCGCCGTGACGGGCATCGACCTCGACATTCCAGCCGGCCAGTTCTATTCGTTGCTCGGACCGTCCGGTTGCGGTAAGACCACGACGCTGCGGATGATCGCCGGTTTCGAGAAGCCAGATTCGGGCCGCATCGAACTCGACGGCCGTGATGTCGCAAGCGATCCGCCCCACAAGCGCCCGGTCAACACGGTCTTCCAGACCTACGCGCTGTTCCCGTTCATGACGGTGTGGGACAACGTCGCGTTCGGCCTGAAATACCAGAAAGTCTCGCGCGACGAAGGCAAGCGTCGCGTCGGCGAAGCGCTGGAACTCGTTCGGATGAGCGACTTTTCCGCCCGCCGCCCCGCCCAGCTGTCCGGCGGCCAGCAGCAGCGAGTCGCGCTGGCGCGCGCCTTGGTGTTGCGACCCCGCGTGCTTCTGCTCGACGAACCGCTCGGCGCGCTCGACGCGAAGCTGCGCAAACAGTTGCAGCTGGAATTGCGCGCAGTGCAGCGCGAGGTTGGGATCACGTTCGTCTACGTGACTCACGACCAAGAGGAAGCGCTCACCATGAGCGACCAGATCGCCGTCCTTGCCGAGGGCCGTGTCGAACAGGTCGGTCCACCGCAGGACATCTACTCCGCTCCGGCAACCACCTTCGTCGCCGGATTCATGGGCGCGGCAAACATTTTCGACGCCGAAGTGCTCGAAGCCGGCGGTGGAACGGCGGTGTGTGCGGCCCTTGACACCCGGCTGGGCGCTGCGGTCGACGGCTCGGCCGTCCCCGGTGCGGCGGCGATCGTCATCCGGCCGGAGCGCATCGTGCTGCAGGAACCCGGCGCGCCAATCAGCCACGACCGCAACGTCATTGGCGGTGTGGTGGCGCAGGTTGTCTATCTCGGCAGCACGACCCAGGTGCACGTCGATGTCGGTGCACCAACGCCACTGATCGTCGAGGTGGCCAACCATGCGGGCCCGCGCTCGGTGACCCATGAACCAGGGGCCCGCGTGTGTTGCGTGTGCACGCAGGACGCGGTGCGGGTGCTGCATCGCAGCGACGCGGCGCCGATCGCAGACCCCGTCGCCGACGAGGTCGGCGCGCTCACCTCTTAGCGGTCTTCGCCTTGCCGTTCACCCGCTTCTTGGCAGGCGGCAGGTTCAGTTCGCGCTCCGCGAAGCGCATCGCGATGTCGTACGCCAGATCGGAGTCGACGTCCGGGTCCTCGAGAGCGACCTGGATGGACAATCCGTCGAGCAACGCCGCGAATTCCAGCGCGAACATCCGCTTGTCCTTCGCGGTCAAATCGGATGTGTCGAGGGCGTCGATGATCATCTTGCGCCACCTGGCGTCGAGTTCGGCCCGGCCCGCCTTGATCTCGTCGTGGCGGAAGGCCTGCGCCCACAGGTCGAACCACAGGCCCCACGCGCCGGGGATCTCGCCGGCACCTTCAGGCACGCATGTCCATTGGATCAGCAGTGAGAGCCGTTCGCGCAACGAAGGGACGTCGGCCAACATCTGTTCGGCTGCTTCGTAGAACGACTCCTCCGAGTGCCGCAGCGCGTCGACAAGCAGGCGGTCGCGGGTGCCGAAGTAATAGATGACCAGTGCCGAGCTGACACCCGCCCGCTTGGCGACATCGGCGATGCGGGTATCTCCAAAACCCCGCTCGCAGATCAGCTCGGCTGCGGCACGGAGCATTTCGATGCGACGGGCTTCGTTCTGCTCAGTCGCGGGCGCTGGTTCGGCCATGGCGTGTTGTTCCCTCCCTGTGCAGCGCAGCTCTTGTCTGTAGCGTAACACTTGATTAGATTGAACAGTCAGTCAGGACGGAAGTGGGACACCGATGTCGAACACGTACGACGCCCTCGTGATCGGCGGCGGCCACAACGGCCTGGTTTCGGCTGCATACCTGGCGCGCTCAGGCGCCAGGACACTGGTGCTCGAGGGGCGTGGCTCACTCGGGGGAGCGGCCACCACCGAGTCGCCGTGGGAGGACGCCCCGCATCTGCGCGTCACCCGGTTGTCCTATGTGATGAGCCTGATGCCGCCGACCATCGTGCGCGAACTCGAGTTGGACCGGCACGGCTACCGCGTCCATCCGATGGGTCCGTACTACCAAGCATTTCCCGACGGCGGCTCCCTGACGATCTACGAGGACGACCCGGCGCGCACGTACGAGCAGCTCGCCAAGTGGTCCAAGAAGGACGCCGAGACGTGGCCGAAGTGGAACGCGTGGCTCGAAGGCATCGCCGACGTGATGGGTCCGCTGCTGACCCAGGTGCCGCCGAACATCGGCTCGCACCGACCGTCGGACCTGCTCGACCTCGCGAAGCTGGCATGGAGCCAGCGCGGGATCACCGTGCGCACCACCGCGGACGTCACGCGGCTGCTGACGATGAGCATCGCCGACCTGCTCGACGACTGGTTCGAGTCACCGCAGATCAAGGGCGCGCTCGCGGTCAACGGCGTGATCGGAACGTGGGCGGGTCCGTACGAGCCGGGCACCGCGTACGTGATGGCCCACCACTCGATCGGCGACGTCGGCGACGGCCAACTCGGCAGCTGGGGTTACCCCGAGGGCGGCATGGGTGCCGTCTCGGCCGCGATCGCACAGTCCGCCCGTGGCTTCGGCGCCGAGATCCGTACCGATGCCCGCGTGGCTCGCCTGCTGGTCAGCGGCGGCCGTGTGCAGGGAGCGGTGCTCGATAACGGCGACGAGATCCGCGCACCGTTGGTGGTCACCACCCTTCACCCGAAAATCGCCTTCCTCGAACATATTCCGCGAGCGGAGCTGCCCGACGACTTCGTCGCAGACATCGAGCACTGGAAGACGCGCAGCGGGGTGGTCAAGATCAACCTGGCGCTCGGGGAGCTCCCGAACTTCACTGCCGACCCGAGCAGTGGGCTCGCCGAGCACCACACCGGTTCGGTGGAGATGGCGCCGACGATGGAGTACATCGAGGCGGCCTTCCAGGACGCCAGGGCGGGGCGGCCCGCCTGGATGCCGTTCTCCGATGGTGTGATTCCGACGACGTTGGACAAGACTCTGAATCCCGATGGCACACACATCATGTCGTTGTTCACGCAGTGGGTGCCCGCCGACTGGAGCCAGGCGCCGCACACCGAGGACCTGGACGCCTATGCCGATCGCCTGATCGACCTCTACGATCAGGTCGCTCCCGGATTCAAATCCTCGATCACGCACCGCGACATCGTCGGACCGCACGAGATGGAGCACGAATACGGCTTGATCGGCGGGAACATCTTCCACGGTGAGCTGTCACTGGAGCAGCTGTTCCATATGCGCCCCGCTCCTGGCTACGCCGACTACCGCACTCCGATTTCCGGTCTGTACAACGGAGGTTCGGCAACGCACGCGGGTGGCGGCGTGTGCGGCATCCCCGGGTGGCAGGCCGCCCGGGCAGCGCTCGCCGACAAGAAGCGTTGGCGGCGCAGATGAATGCGCGCCGCGAGGCCGTCGCGGCCATGCTGGGTGCCACGTCGATGGCGGTGGTGGGTGCCAGCGCTCGCCCAGGCAGTTTCGGTGAGCGGATGGTCATCGAGTCCCAACGTGGTTCCGCCCGTGTGCATTTGGTGAACCCGAGGTATCAGCGGATCGGCGAGTATCCGTGTGTGCCCACCCTCGCCAACCTCGACGAAGCCGTCGACGTCGTGCTGCTGGGTGTGCCCGACGCGACCCTGGTCGAACAGATGGAACTCGCGGCGGCGGTGGGCGCGCGGTCAGCGGTGCTGTTCGGCGCCGCGCACGGGGTGCGCCAGAAGGTCGTGGAGACGGCCACCGAGGCGGGCATGGCGCTCTGCGGGGCGGGCTGCATGGGGTTCGTCAACAACGCTCTCGGCGTGCGGGCACTCGGCTACCTGGAGCCAGATCCGTTGCCGTCCGGCGGAATTACTCTGGTGACGCACTCCGGTTCGGCCTTCTCGACACTGTTGCGGGCGCGCCGTGGCTTCGGATTCCGGCTCGCGGTGTCGTCGGGGCAGGAACTCGTTACCGACACCGCCGACTACGTGGACTACGCACTCGACGACCCCGAAACGCGGATCATCGCCCTGCTGATGGAGACACCACGCTCGGTTCCCCGGCTGCGGCAATCGCTGCTGCGGGCCGCCGATCAGGATGTGCCGGTAGTGATTCTCACGGTCGGTGGTTCGCCGCGCGGGCGCGCGATGGTCGCCGCGCACTCGGGTGCGCTGGCCGGCGAACATGCGGCGTGGCAGGCCTTCTGCGCCGCGACAGGCGCGGTACACGTGCGCGACATGGCCGAGTTCACCGACACGCTGGAGCTGTTCTCGGCAGGCAGGCGATCGCGCGGCGGCGGACTTGCGACGGTGCACGACTCGGGTGCAGAACGCGCCCTGGTGGCCGACCTCGCGCACGAACTGGGCCTGCCGTTCGCCGATCTGGCCGACGACACGCTGGCGACCATCGGCCGCATGCTGGACGACGGCCTCACTCCGACCAACCCGCTTGACCTCTGGGGTACCGGCGCCGAGACCCGCAACCTGTTCGGCACCTGCCTGCGCGCGATCGCCGAGGACGGGAACGTTGGCGTCACCGCGCTCGCCGTAGACCTGGTCACCGAGTACGACGGCGACACCGCGTATGCCGACGCGGTGCTGGACGTCGCCGCCGGTACGGACGCACCGCTGGCAGTGCTGGCCTCGGTACCGTCGGCCATCGACGCGCCCACTGCGCAACGTCTGCGGGACAACGGAATTCCGGTCCTCGAAGGCGCCCGCAGCGGACTGGTGGCACTGGGCAACCTGGCGCGCTGGCCCCTGCCGGTCGACCGGGTGCGGGCCTCGATGACAAGCAGGCAACTCCCCGACGACGTCCCCGCGTTCCGGCTGCTGGCCGCCTACGGGATTCCGGTTGTCGAGACGCGCACCGCCCATTCGATGAGTGTCGCGATCGCGGCAGCCGAGGCCATCGGTTATCCGGTGGTTTTGAAAACCGTTAGCGCCCTTCACAAGAGCGATGTCGGCGGTGTGGCCCTCAGCATCGCCGACGATGAAGAGTTGACAGCCGCGTACGCGGTGATGACGCGGTCCCTCGGGCCGGTGGTGACCGTGCAGCCGATGGTCGCCGACGGCGTCGAGGTGTCGGTGGGGTTCGTGCGCGACGACGCGTTCGGTCCCCTCCTTGTGGTCGCGGCTGGGGGCACGACGGTGGAACTGCTCGCCGACAGAGCGGTGGCGTGTCCGCCGGTCTCACATGCGGGCGCACTGGCACTGCTCGACCAGTTGCGGATTCGTGCGCTGCTGGCGGGCTGGCGCGGCTCACCGCCGGTCGACATCGATGCGCTGGCCGACGTGATCGTCGCGTTCTCCAGGATGGCTCTCGAACTCGGCGACATCGTGGAAGCCGTCGAAGCCAACCCGGTGATCGCGACTGCGGACGGTGTTGTCGCAGTCGATGCCCTGATCCAGATGCGTCGGGCAGAATCCTAGAGATGGCGTGGGACTTCTCGACCGAACCGGAATTCCAGAAGAAGCTCGACTGGGTAGAGGAGTTCTGCAGAGAAGAGGTCGAGCCGCTGGAGTACGTGTTCCCGTATGCCGTTCGCTCGCCGGATCCGCACGTCAAGGCCTACGTCCGCAGCCTGCAGCAGCAGATCAAGGACCAGGGACTGTGGGCGCTCTTTCTCGACAAGGATCTCGGCGGCCCGGGCTTCGGTCAGCTCAAGTTGGCGCTACTCAACGAAGTCATCGGCCGCTACCCCGGCGCCCCGCAGATGTTCGGTGCTGCCGCGCCGGACACCGGCAACATGGAGATGCTCGCGGCCTTCGGCACCGACGAGCAGAAGAAGCGGTGGCTCGAGCCGCTGCTGAGCCAGGACATGTTTTCCGCGTACTCGATGACCGAGCCTCAGGGCGGGTCCGACCCCAATCTGTTCAAGACCACCGCGGTGCGCGACGGCGACGAGTGGGTGATCAACGGCGAGAAGTGGTTCACCTCGGCGGGCCGCGTCGCCGACATTCTGTTTGTGATGTGTACCAACGGGATGTTCGTCGTGCCCCGCACAACTCCCGGCGTGGAGATCCAACCGGAGCCCCGCAACCACAACCACATCATCTATCGCGACGTCCGGGTGCCACTCGATCACCTGCTCGGCCCCGAGGACGGCGCCAAGACCCTGGCCCAACGACGACTCGGTGGCGGACGCATCCACCATGCGATGCGCACGATCGCCCAGTGCAAGCTCGCGTTCGACATGATGTGCGAGCGGGCGCTGTCCCGCGAATCGCACGGCAAGGTGATCGCCGAGCATCAGATGGTGCAGGAGAAGATCGCGGATTCGTATGCCGCCATCCGTATGCTTCGGCTGTTGGTGCTCGAAACCGCTTGGAAGATCGACAATTCCAGCACCAAAGAGGCCAGGACCGACATCGCGACCGTGAAATTCACAATGGCCAAGGTGCTGCGGGACGTGTCGTTCAACGCGCTGCACATCCTCGGTTCACTTGGTACCACCGACCTGACCCCGTTGCAGGCGATGTATGCGAGCGCGCCGACGATGGGGCTGGCCGACGGGGCCGACGAGGTGCACAAGGCCACCGTTGCGCGCCGCGTGCTTCGTGACTACCGGCCGCAGGAGCATCCGTACTGGCCGACGGAGTACCTTCCCGCCAAACGTGAAGCGGCGTGGGCGAAGTTCGAGCAGAAGTTCGAGGCCGACCCCGAATTGCGCGCATCGGCCGAGGCCTACCAGAAGTACTTCAATCGACGGCGCTGAAGTAGTGCGCGGCGGGATCGGCGAGTAACGGAGCGAACGCCGTCTCGGCGGCACCGATCATCAGTGTCTGGGATCCGAGGCTGGCCGCCACGATGCGCACGTCCTCGTGGGGCACCCGCATGGAGTGGCGGGCCACTGCGGTATCAAGTGCTGCAGCAGCCTGTTCCGGGAAGATCCGGAGGAATCCGCCGAGGACGACGAGCTTGGGGTTCAGCAGGTTGATGGCGTTGCCGAGTGCGATGCCGAGATACTGTGCTTGGTGTGCAATGGTTTTCGCGGTGGTTTGACTGACTTCGGTCTCGAGACACCCGATGCGCCCACAATGGCACGGCGCCGCGCCGCCGACATAGGTGTGGCCGAGCTCCCCCGCGTAGCCCTCGGCGCCTTCGAGAAGCTCGCCAGCCACGACGAATCCGGCGCCGATTCCGCTGGCGCCGCCGTTGACGTAGATCATGTGGTGTGCGTCCGGATGTCCTCCGAATACGTGTTCGGCGATAGCGCCGAGATTGGCGTCGTTCGCCGCGAACACGGGTAATCCCACTGCCGCGCTGAGCATCTGCCCCAACGCCTCGTCATGCCAATCGAGGTGTGGTGCCAGCCGCACCACGGATCCGGGGGCGTGCACAAGACCGGGAACGGCCACCCCGATTGCGGTGACTCGGCGATTGGGATCCAGCTTGCGCCGGATCTGGTCGACGGCCTTGGCGGTGATGGCCACGGTTTCGCCTGCGCTGGGGATATGGTCGGTCGGATATCTTTCGATATTGAGCACCGTGCCACCCAACGCGACCAAACCGATTGTGATGGCGTCGGTTTCGGGATTCACCGCAATTGCGAGCATGTCGGTCCGCGGCCGCACGATGGGGCTCGGTCTTCCGACTTGGCTGGCCGGACCGGCCTGCGTTTCCTCCACCAAGCCGCCGTCGACCAGTTCCTCAACCAGGTCCTTCACCGTCGAACGGGCCAGGCCTGTCTTGCGCGTCAGCTGCGATCGGGTCACCGCACGGCCGCGATGAACCAGGGTCAGCACTGCGGACAGGTTGCGGCGCCGGACATCATCGGTGTTGGTGCCGATCCTCACCCAACCTCCCTCCCTTGACAGTGACCCAGGGCACATCTTATGTTCGGACGCAGAACAAATCCAGTGCCAGGAGTCGCGTCATGTCTGTCCTCGAATCCACGATCGCAGCGGCCGGTGACCTCGTTCCCAAGCCGTCCGACAAGTTTTCGTTTGGCCTTTGGACCATAGGCTGGACCGCCAACGACCCGTTCGGCGCGGCGACCCGGCCCGCCCTGGACGCGGTGGAGGCGGTGGAGCGGCTGGCCGCGCTCGGCGCGTATGGCCTGACTTTCCATGACGACGACCTGTTTCCATTCGGAAGCAGTGACGGCGAACGCCGTCGTGCCATCGACAGGCTGACGTCCGCGTTGCACGCCACCGGCCTGGTCGTGCCCATGGTGACCACCAATCTGTTCACCCATCCGGTGTTCAAGGATGGTGCGTTCACGAGTAATGATCGAGGTGTTCGACGGTTCGCATTGCGCAAGGCGCTGCGCAACATTGACCTGGCAGCTGAGCTCGGCGCCGAAACATTCGTCATGTGGGGTGGTCGAGAGGGCAGCGAGTACGACAGCGCCAAGGATGTCCGCGCGGCGCTCGAACGCTACCGTGAAGCGCTGAACCTCTTGTGCGAGTACGTTCTTGACCAGAAGTACGCGCTGCGGTTCGCGATCGAGCCCAAGCCCAACGAACCCCGCGGTGACATTCTGCTTCCTACCGTCGGGCATGCGCTGGCATTCATCGACACACTCGCCCACTCCGAGATGGTCGGAGTGAACCCCGAAACCGGCCATGAGCAGATGGCCGGGCTGAACTTCATGCACGGGATCAGCCAGGCGCTGTACTCCGACAAGCTGTTTCACATCGACCTCAATGGCCAGCGTGGAATCAAGTTCGACCAAGATCTGGTGTTCGGCCACGGGGATCTCGCCAATGCGTTCGCGCTCGTCGATCTTCTGGAGAACGGTGGCGTGGATGGCGGGCCGAGCTACACGGGCCCCCGGCATTTCGACTACAAGCCCAGTCGCACCGAGGACAGCAGCGGAGTTTGGGCCTCGGCCGCGGCGAATATGCGGATGTATCTACTACTGAAGCAGCGTGCTGCGGCGTTCCGCGCCGATCCAGAAGTTGCCGACGCGCTGGAAGCCGCCCGTGTCAACGAGTTGCGCAAGCCCACGCTTGACGCCGGCGAGACGTACCGAGACCTACTGGCCGACAGGTCGGCCTACGAGGAGTTCGACGCCGATTCCTACTTCGGCGCCAAGGGTTTCGGCTTCGTCCGGCTCAACCAATTGGCGCTCGAGCACCTGATGGGTGCGCGCTGACGTTTGAGTGCCCCGACACGCAGACTTCACCGGCGAGCAGACGCAAAGTGGTGCGACACGCCGCGACGGCGCGCACTTTTGCGTCTGCTCGCGCGGAGAGGGACGGCCCGTCGATCAAGCTGTGGCCCAACCAACTCCCGAGAGACCTGATTGGTCGATGTCAACGGGCGGAACGCACACCAAGGTCCAGTGATGAATGTTCGGGCAATAACACGTGTCGATGTTGGCCCACAGGTTGAGCGTGCGGTTCACCCACATATACGTCCAGAGGAAATCCCACAATTCGCCGCATTGAGGGCACACCCGGTCGTCGTCTTGCTCGTCGCTGAACCGCTTGAGGCCGCCGTCCTGAAACACCGACCAGTTGGGGTCATTCTTGAACATGTCGGACAGCGCATCGGCAATCGCTGGAACCGCCCACGTCTGCCCTTCGCCTGAGATGAGTTCGGTCATGCTTCCTCCAGACACGAAGAAAGCCCCCGGCCAGTTCTGGCCGAGGGCACCAAAAAGGCCGCGAGGTCATTCACCTCACAGCCGACGCGAGCGTATCAAACCTTGTCAAGCTCGCCACGGGCCACGTTGGCCAGGTCCTGGAGCCTTCTCCGGGAACGGGAGCGAAATCGGTTCGGGGGCAACGCGACTGTTGCCGTCGGCGTCGAACCGGTCGAGGCCGAGGTCGGTCAGGTCGAGCCAATCGCAGCGGCCCGCGGTTGTCAGGTCGGCCGCGACCTGCGCGACGGCCGGTCCCCACATCATGCCGTGGCCGGCGGGGCTGGCCACCACGGTGCCGTCGACCGGACCGTCGTCGGTGAGCAGCGGGCCGAGGATCGGCAGATGGTCGGGCGTGTAGTCGATGGTCGCCGCCCACGCCCGTCGTAGGCCGAGCCCACGGACCGCGGGGAGGAGTTCCTCGATGCGGTCTCGCGCCTTGCGGTAGTACACCGTGTCAAAGTCGGTGGCCACACCCGGCGGCTCGTCGGGATTGCTCATGCCCCACAGCAGGCCACCGGATTCACCTGGGCGCCAGTAGATTCCGGAGGTCACGTCGAACACCATCGGCAGCTTGTGCACGTCGACCGGCAGCGGCGCGGTGACCACCACCTGGTGCCGGGTGCCGCCCGCGGGGACCCTGCCACCGGCCGTCAGGCCGACTTCGGCGAGCTGCGGGCCGCCCGTCAGCACCACGTGCTCGGTGTCGATCGGACCGTCGGAGGTGTCGACGCCGACGACGCGGCCACCGGCGGTGCGTAAACCGGTGAAGGAGCATCGTTCGCGGACGTCGACGCCGAAGGTGGTCAGCGCCGCCGTGTACGCGAGCACATTGCGCGGTGCGTCGATGTAGCCGTCGCCAGGGGCGTAGGACGCGCCGAGCGTCACGCCCCGCTCCAAGCCTGTCTGTCTAGTGTCGATGTCCGCACTGGACAACCATTCGACCTGCAGGCCGAGCGTGCGTTGCAGCGCGATCCGCTCGTGGGCCTGCTGCACCTCTGCTTCGGTGAAGCACGGCATCAGATAGCCCTGTGCCACAAAGCCGCAGTCCAGCGGAAAACGCTCGCCGCTGGCCGCGTAGAAGTTCTGGGTCCACAGGCCGAGCTTGATTGCGGTCTCGGTGCCGCCCTGTGCGCGGACCATGCCCGCGGCCCGGCTGCTGGCGCCGTCACCGAGGGTCCGCGCCTCGATGAGCGCGACATTCGGCACGCCACTTTCGGCGAGTAGCACGGCCGTCCATGCACCGACCGTTCCGCCACCCACCACCACGACATCGGCGCTGTGGGAGCTGGTCATACCACCGAACGCTGGCATAGACTGAACGCTCAGTCAAGAGGGTGGAGGCGCGGATGTACGGGCTGACCGAGGACGACCTGCGGATCAGGGACACGGCGCGTGCGTTCGTCGAGACGCTGATGCCGCATGAGGTGGAGGCCGAGCTCGCGGGTGGCATCCTGTCCAAAGAAGTGACGGCCGAGCATCGCGCCCGGGCAATCGAATTGGGCCTGTACGCAACGAATATGCCTGTCTCGGTGGGCGGACCGGGTTGTTCCGCGTTGCAGCAGGTGTTGGTGCAGGAGCAGTGCGGACGCGTGACCAATGGGCTGGGTTGGGTGATGGCCACCCCGCCGCAGTGGTGGGTCGACGTCGCGACCGACTACCAGCGACAGCGGTGGCTGCTTCCGTCGGTGCGGGGAGACAAGCACGAGGCGTATGCGATCACCGAGGAATTCGCCGGGTCCGACGTGTCCGCGCTGCAAACCACCGCGCGGCGCGACGGTGACGAGTACGTGATCAACGGTGTCAAGTGGCATGTCACATCGTTCAACCTGGCCGACTATGTCTTCGTGGAAGCCGTTGTTGAGACTGGCGACCACGTGCTGTTGGTGGTCGACCTGCCGTGGCCGGGTGTGGAAGTGGTTCGGACACCGCAGTATTCGCACCACATCGCGGACGAGCATCCGATCGTGGCGTTCACTGACGTTCGTGTACCTGCCGTCAATCTGGTCGGCACCGAGGGCGGGCCGATGACATTCACACAGGATTGGTTTCGGTTCGAGCGAATGATGGTGGCCGCGAGATGCGTTGGGGCTGCGCAGCGTTTGGTCGACGAGGCCACCGCGTTCGCGCAGACTCGCGTCGTCGACGGCCGACCGCTGGGCGAGCACCAGTTGGTGGCCGGCATGCTGGCTGACTGCGCAACCGAACTGTTCGCCGCCAGAACCATGCTCTACGAAGTGGCCAGGTCGATCGACGCGGGCTATGACCGCAAGACGCTACATGGCCAGGCGTCGATGGCGAAGCTGTACTGCTCGGAGATGGCCGGGCGGGTGGCAGACCGGGCGGTGCAGATATTCGGCGGCCGCGGCTACATGCGCGAGAACGTCGCCGAGCGCATGTTTCGTGAGCTGCGGGTGGAGCGGATATGGGAGGGCGCCAGCGAGATCCAGCGAATCATCGTGGCGCGTCAACTGATGGCTCGTGGTCCGGCCGCGTTGCTCGACCCGTCCTGAAGCCCAGCAGACGCATGCCGTGATACACGAGCAGCGCCGCGATCGAGCCCAGTGCGATGCCGGTGAACGTCAGATTGCCTGCCTGCCAAGTGAAGTCGGCGATCCCGATGATCAACGGTATTGCTGCGGTCATCTGGTTCAGCGGCTTGGAGAAGTCGACCTCGTTGGTCAGCCAGATGCGCACGCCGAGGACGCCTACCAACCCGTACAGCACGACTGTCGCCCCGCCGAGCACGCCGGGCGGAATCGCCGAGATAGCCGCACCGACCTTGGGGCACAAGGACAATGCGATCGCCACCGCGGCCGCAACCCAATATGCCGCCGTCGAGTACACCCGCGTCGCCGCCATCACCCCGATGTTCTCGGCATACGTGGTGGTCGCCGACCCGCCGCCGAAACCCGCCAACGTCGTCGCCAACCCGTCGGCGGCGAGCGCGCGGCCCATGACCGGATCGACGTCGGTATTCGTCATCTGCCCTACCGATTTCACGTGACCGATGTTCTCGGCCACCAGAGCGATCACCGCGGGCAGGAACATCGGCAGCACGGCGACCGTGAATGTGGGCGTGTGGAATTCGGGCAAGCCCACCCATGACGCCGCCTTGATCGCCGACGTGTCGACCTCACCGAGGATCAGCGCCAGCACGTAACCCGCGACGACGGCCAGGAAGATCGCCAGCCTGCCGATGATGCCGCGAAAGAACGCCAGCGTCGCGACGAGCAGCACCAGCGTGACGAGCCCGACGACCGGACCCTTCTCGAAGTTCGTCTTCGCCGCGGGCGCCAGATTGAAACCGATCAGTGCGACGATCGCGCCCGTCACCACCGGCGGCAGCGTGAGGTCGATCCAGTGAGTGCCTGCCAGATGCACGACCCCACCGATGATCATCAGCACGACACCGACGGCGACGAGGCCGCCGAGCGCGCTGCCGGTGCCATGTGAGGCGACGGCAGCCGTCACCGGCGCAATCACCGAGAAGCTCGAACCCAGATAACTCGGCAGGCGGTTGCCCGTGATCACCAGGAACAACACCGTGCCGACGCCGGAGAACAGCAGAGTGGTGGCGGGCGGGAAGCCTGTCAGCACCGGAACCAGGAACGTGGCGCCGAACATCGCCACCACGTGCTGGGCACCGAGGCCGATGGTGCGGGCCCAGCTCAGCCGCTCATCGGGTGCGACGACGAAGTCCGGGTCGGCTTGTGCCTCGACGTGTTTCCAACTCAGCGGGATCACGATGTCTGACTACACACGATGTGCCGCCGCGCCGCACGCCGATCGGCGTATCGTCGGCATATCTCGGGGGAGGTGACCATGTCGATCGAGGACAACAAGGATCTGGTCCGGCGTTTCTACCGGGAGATAGATGCCGGCAACATCGACGCGCTGGACGAGTTGGTGGCCGAGGATTATCTGGACCATTCACCGCCGCCGTTTCCCGGCTGCGACGCTCCGGGGCGTGAAGGGCTCAAACAGGCGTTCCGGATGTTCTGGGACGCCACGCCGGGCACCCATGAGGTCGAGGATCAGATCGCCGAGGGTGACAAGGTGGTGACCAGGCTGACGGCGCGTGGAACACACAGCGGCGACCTGGCCGGCATCCCGGCGACGGGTAACGAAATGTGTATGACGGCCACAGTGATTCACCGCATTGCGAACGGCCGACTAGTCGAGAAGTGGTCTGACAAAGACGTGCTCGCGTTGCTGCAGCAGCTGAACGTCATCCCGCCTTTGCATTAGTCGCCGAACACGGGACGTGGCTTGGGCGGACACGCAACGATCGCCGGCAGCACGAAGACTTCGATGTAGCGACGAACGGTCTCTGGATCTTCGGTGCCCGGTATGACGCCGAGCAGCATGCTGATTGACGTCGAAATGAAGAACTGAGCCAAGTCTTTTGGGCGAAGACCCGGTCGGAACGGATTGCGGGCAGACGACAGCAGCTCGGCCATCACGGGCTTCACCATCTGCACAAGAGCGGCATTGTTCGCGAGCATCCTGCCGACGGTGCCCTTTTCACTCTCGTCGGAGATGGTTCGAAGCAGCGGGTCGTGAATCAATTCGGTCGCGACGATCACCATGCTCTCGATCAACATGTCGAGCGGACCGGCGTCGGGGGGCAGCCGGTCGAGGATGCCAGCCATATGCCGCTGTGTCGTTCGCTGCACCAATGCATCCACCAGGGCGTCTCGGGTCGGAAACTGGCGGTAGATGCTTCCGCGGGAGTACCCGGCCTCGCGCGCGATCGCCTCCATCGTCGACGTCCGATAGCCGACGGTCGCGAACAGCCGCTCCGCCGCATCGAGGAAGGCGTCCTGCGATTGTTCGGCCGGGATGCCGCCGCCGAGTGGACGGCCGCGACCACGGCGTTCCGGCGTTGCTGGCACATGCAGACGGTACCTGCCGCAGCAATAAATGACATTTCCCTTGATTTGTTTAATTTATCGCGTTAGCGTCCTCGCCGTGGTCAATCGGTTGATGGCGCTGTTGGGTATTGCGGTAGTCCTGATGGCGATCGCGGCGGGATTGCTCGCCGGTGCAGCGAGCGCAGCAGCAGACACGGGATCAGACGCCGGTGACGGCACCAAGACATCCGAGTCGACGCAGGAGTCGACTTCCCGGACTGAATCCGAGAAACCGGTGAAGCCGGCGGAGCAGCCGAAGAAGCGCAAGACCAGAAATCCCACCGCCAAAAGCAACAAGCCGCATACCGAAAAGGCGGACGCGTCCGACGCCGAGCCTGCCGCGAAGACAGTCAAGCCGGCGGCTGCGCCGCACGAAACCGCCACCACGGCAATTAAATCCGGCGCCCGAACCGCGAAAGCTCCGGCAGCTGTTGAGGCGGTGAGGCCGACCGAAGTCTCGGAGTCGACCACCCTCGCGGTCACCGAGCAGGCCGCCGCCCCGCGCAAGCCGACGCTGCTCAACTTCGTCGGATCCATCGCCATGAACGTCGTCATGGGCCTGATCCACACGTTTGACGGCGCCCCGGTCCTGCCTGCGGGCAGCACGGTCACGGTGCGCACGTCGACGCTGAGGATTCCTGTCGCGGGTGGACGCACCGTGCAGGCGGACTGGTACTTCCCCGATGACGGTGAGACGCCGACCCGGCTCATTTACTTCCAACATGGGCTGGGCGCATCAGGACCGATGTACAGCTACACCGCGGCGACCCTGGCCGAGCAGACCAACAGCATCGTCGTCGCTCCGTCGTTGACATCGAACTTCTTCGACATCGACGGCGCGTGGCTGGGCGGAGCACCCATGCAACAGGCGGTAGCCGACCTGTTCGTCGGAGAACGTGCCGAGCTCACTGAAAGCGCAAGTGCAGCAGCAGGACACGAGGTGGAATTGCCAACGCATTTTGCGCTCGCCGGACACTCGCTAGGCGGCAGCCTCGTGATGGGCGCTGCGGCCGACATGATCGACAACGGCGCGATCGACGACCTGGCGGGCGTGCTCCTGCTCGACTCGGTCGACGTCAACAACAGCGTCCCTTCTGCTCTGCAGAAGCTCACTGGCGTGAATTACCGTCCGGTATACGACATCTCGTCCGAGCGCTATGTATGGAACATGTACGGCAAAGTGGGCGACGAGTTGCAGGCTGCCCGCCCCGGCCAATTCACCGGTGTCATGCTTGTTGGCGGCCGCCACATCGACGCGCTCCAAGGCGGAAACCCCATCATGCAACTCAGCCAGTATCTCATCGCGGGCTTCTCACAACCACAGAACGTCGAGGCGGTCAAGACGCTCGCCGTTGGATGGGTCAACGACATGTTCGCGGGCACCCATGACGGCATCTACGGTGCGCCGCAACAGAGCATTCAGATCGACACCACGGCGGGGACGGCGACTGCGGTCGTGCTTCCCTTCGCATCGACTCAGCGGGTCCAGGGCACTCCATTCGACGGTGTGGTGTTCGTGGTGCTCGATTTCATGACGAAGTTCTTCGTCTATGAGCCGTTGGCAGCGGGAGCCGATCTGGTGGCGACGTAGGCCGCGGCCCCGACGGCCACGACCGCCGCACCCACAAGTACCGACGAGACCGGCAGCAGGAACGCCAGCAGCAGGCAACCGGCCAAACCGATCACGGGAATCACCCAGCGTCCCAGCGTGAATGCCGACGCGTTGGCGATCGCGTAATACAGCAGCACCGCGAACGACGAGAAGCCGATCGCCCCTCGGAGGTCCACCGTCGCCGCGGCCACCGCGACCACGACTCCGACGACGATCTCGGCGCGATGCGGGCTGTTGAACCGCGGATGGACCACGGCCAACGCGCGCGGCAGATGTCCGTTGCGTGCCATTGCCAACGTGGTCCTGGAGACGCCGAGGATCAGTGCCAGCAGCGAACCGACGGCCGCCACCGCGGCACCGACCCGCACCACCGGTTCCATCCAGGGCAGGCCAGCAGCGCGGACCGCGTCGGCCAGCGGAGCGCTCGCCGAAGCCAGTGCGGCGCTGCCCAATTCGCTCAGCACGGCGACGGCCACCACCGCGTAGACCGCCAGCGCGATGCCGAGCGCAATAGGAATGGCCCGCGGAATGGTGCGGGCCGGGTCGCGCACCTCTTCACCGAGCGTCGCGATCCTGGCGTATCCGGCGAACGCGAAAAACAACAGACCCGCGGCCTGCAACACGCCGCGGACGCCGGCGTCGTCGCCAAGCGCCAACCGTGATCCGTCCACGTCGCCGAACCCGAAAATGGCGACGACGACGGCGGCAAGGACGGCCAGCACCAGCGCGACGATCACCCGGGTCAGCAGCGCCGACTTCTGGATGCCGCGATAGTTCACCACTGTCAGCGCCACCACCGCGGCCACCGCAACCGCGTGCGCCTGTGCTGGCCAGACGTAGAACCCGACGGTCAATGCCATCGCCGCACACGACGCAGTCTTGCCGACGATGAAGCTCCATCCGGCGGTGTAGCCCCAGAATCCGCCGAGACGTTCGCGGCCGTAGACGTACGTTCCGCCGGACTGCGGATACAGCGCGGCCAGTCGCGCCGACGACGTCGCGTTGCAATAGGCGACGACGGCAGCGACGGCCAACCCGATGAGAAGGCCCGAGCCTGCGGCGGCCGCGGCGGGGCCGAGTGCGACAAAGATGCCTGCGCCGACCATCGAGCCAAGGCCGATCACGACGGCGTCGAAGGTGCCGAGTCGCCGCTGCAGCGCAGGGCCGTGCGGCGTGCTCACGCCTGCGAATGCTACGTCAGGAAACCGGGTCTTTGCCGAACGCCGATTCGCGACCCCAAACAGTGGCCGCCACGGCAACCACACCGACGGTGACGATCGACCCGACCACCACCAGCGGGATGGTCCACAGCCTGCGGGTCAACAGCGCACTCTCGCATTGATCGACGTAGTTGTCGTGGCCGACGGCTGATGCCGCCTGGCTCAGGTCTGTGACATATCCCGTTCCGCACTTGATCTGAAATCCGTATTGGTCGAACGCGTCCAGGAAGACCGGAAAATTCAGTGCCAACAGTCCGACGGCGACGAGGACGAACGCAGTGGTGCCGATGTAGAACGCGCGGTGGTGGTAGTGATGCAAGGATCCCCCGTTCAAGTCATGCAGACGTCGGCGAAGAGCAGTACCGGCCAGCACACGATCGACCCGAGGTACGAGACAACCAGGTCGGCGCCCGCCATATCCTGCAGGTGCGCCGTGTGCATGCCCGACCAAATCACCCCGACGATCAGGTACGGAGTGCCAACCACTATCGCGACGACGATCAGTTCGCCTATCGTCACCTGGAATCCCAACAGCCGTCGCAGCGCGTCGAGCACATCGCTATGTTAATGGCCATTCTTTACGTGGGCGACTATTTTCTTGTGATTTTCCAACCGAAGTGGGCGTTTATGTATGCCCGGCGTCCGTTAGGGTGTTGGTCATGGCGCGCACCAGGCCCACCCGCGCCGAGGGTGTTCGGCGCCGGCCGAAAGACCGCAAGGCGCAGATTGCGCGCGCGTCGGCCGAGGGGTTCAGCGAGCTCGGCTATTACGGCGTCAGCATGGAGACCATCGCCAAGCGGGTTGGGATTTCCGCGGCCGCGCTGTACCGCCATTACTCGAGCAAGTACGAGCTGTTCCGCGACGCTGTGCTCAACCTCGGCCAGCAATTGGTGGACTGCACGGAGTTCGCCGACGAGGCGGACGGTGACGCAGAGCTGACGCTGCGCCGGCTCGTCGCCGCGCTCATCGACACCGCGATGGTCAACCGCGAGTCCGGCGGGCTGTACCGCTGGGAAGGCCGCTTTCTCCGTGGCGACGACCAGGCCACGCTGAACGCGCAGATGCGCAGCGTTCACCATCGGATTCAGCAGCCGCTCATGGCAATTCGGCCGCAGCTGACGTCGCGGCAGCGGTGGACGTTGTCGACCGCCGCACTGTCGGTGATCGGCAGCATCGTCGATCACCGTGCCAAGCTGCCCGCCATCCAGGTGCGGGCGTTGCTCGCCGACCTCGCCGAGGCTGTGCTGACCGCCGAATTGCCCGATGCCAGTGACACTGCGGCCGAGGCGCGGAGCGCTGTGACCAGTGTGGCGGAAACACCGAAATACGAAGCGCTGCTCAATGAATCGATGCGCTTGTTCAACCTCAAGGGCTACCGCGACACCAGCATGGAAGACATCGCGGCTGCCGTCGGGATGCCTGCGTCGGGCATCTACCGCTACTTCTCGGGAAAAAGTGACATCCTCGCGGCGGCGTTCCGGCGCGCTGCCGACCGGTTGTCCGAAGAGATGCTTGAGATCGTGGCCACCACGCCCGATCGCGAAGAGGCGCTGACGTCGGTCATCGACGCCTACGTGCTGCGGTCGTTCGACCGTCCCGAACTGGACTACGTGTATTACACCGAGCGACTCAACATGACACCCGGTGACCAGAAGATTCTGCGAAACCTGCAGCGCGCCAACGTCGAATCGTGGGTGGAGCTGGTGGTGTCCGTACGGCCTGACTGGACCCCGGGACAGGCGCGCTTCGCCGTGCATGCCGCGATGTCGCTGGTGATCGACCTTGGCCGGCTGATGCGGTATGACAACTCGGCGCCGGCCCGGGCGGTCGTCGAACGACTGGTGGACCTGACGCTGCTCGGCCGCTACCGGTTGCGTGCCGCGTTGCCCGCCAAGTAGGCCAGGTAACCGATCGTGCCGACGGCGGCCAGTGGGCGTGTCTTGGCCGAACTGAGTCCAAGGCCGAGCGCGGTCTCGACGCCGCCGTGGATGTAGACGCGCTGGCGGGTGTTACGCGGAAACGCGGTCTTCGTGATGCCGTCGAACAGTTGTGGGCTGGTGAAATGAGACAGCCCGATGCCGGCAACTACCAGCCCGGCGAACTTCGCGATACGCGAATCGGTTTTCGGCACAGCCGCTTACCCTCTCTGCTCAGGCAATCTGGTAGTCGCTCAGCGGAAAGCCTGATGCTTCTTTGATCGCTTTGTCCGTCGACATCGGCCGCAGCAGCGTCGGCTCGCCCTGCGGGTTGAAATAGTAGGACCGCGACGTCGCACAGTTGCCGATCGTCCACAACGAGTCGCCGAGCAGTTCGGTCATCCGATCGCGGTAACGGGTGTTGGCTTCCTCGGTGACCTCGAAGGTGGTGGCACCGCGCTTCTTGAGTTCGCCGAACAACCGGTCCATGTGCCGCATCTGGTACTCCATCGTGTTGAAGAAGTTCAACCCGAGGAATGCGAACGGACTGGCCAGGCTGAGATAGTTCGGGAAGTACGGCATGGTCACACCCTGGTAGGCCTGGAATCTTGTTTCGCGCCACCACTTTCCGAGATTGCGGCCCTCGCGGCCGATCACCTCGATGGCGGGGAAGTTGGCTTCCCATAAATCGAAGCCGGTGGCCAGAATCAAGGTGTCGATGACCGTCTTCGAACCGTCGGCGTTGACGATGCCGTCTGCCTCGATGCGGGTGATGCCGTCGGTCTGCAGATGCACGTTCGGCTTCGTGAACGCGCGATAGTAGCCGTTCGAGAATGTCGGCCGCTTGCATCCGAAGTCGTAATCCGGAGTCAGCCTGCGGCGCAACTCCTTGTCGCGGATCGAGGCGAAGCGGTGCATTTTCGACAGGTCGGCCGCGGCGATGTTGAGCCGGCGGAAGTGCCGGTGGTGGATGATCGCGGTGTTGATCATCACCTCGTAGATCGAATCGGTCAGCCAGCGAATCGCGCGCTGTGTCAACGGAATTCGAGCGAACAGCTGCTTGGCGCGTTCGCCGAAGCGGATGTCGATCTTCGGCACCACCCAGATCGGGGTGCGCTGGTAGACGGTGAGGTCAGCGACCCGTTTGGTCAGTTCGGGAATGAGCTGAACGGCGGTGGCACCGGTGCCGATGACGGCGACCTTGCGGCCTTCGAGCGGATACTCGTCGTCCCAGGCGGTGGTGTGGATGACCTTGCCTGCGAAGTCCGTCACGCCAGGGATGTCGGGGACCTTCGGCTGCGACAGGAAGCCGGTCGCGGTGATCAGGAATCGCGCGGAGAGCACGTCGCCGTCGGCGAGAGTGACCTTCCAGACGCTGGCTTCCTCGTCCCAGCGGGCGCCTTCCACGACGGTGCGAAAGCGCATATGCCTGCGGATGTCGTACTTGTCTGCGATGTCGTCGGCGTACTGCTTGATTTCCGCACCGGTGGAGAACAGCCGCGACCAGTTCGGGTTGGGCTCGAAGAAGTATGAGTACGTCGTGGTGGGGACGTCGACGGCCAGGCCGGGGTAGCGGTTGACGTGCCAGGTTCCGCCGAGGTCGTCCTCGCGATCCAGGATCACGAAATTGTGGTAGCCCATCCGCTTGAGTTGGATGCCAGCGCCTATCCCGCCGAAGCCGGCTCCCACAATGACCGCGTCGTAGAGCTGCGAAGTCATGCCCCAGACGGTACCTCAGGTACCGGAAACTCAGCCGACCGGCTCAGGCCTTCAGCGAGCCCGTGCGCGGCGGATCGACGGTCGCGATGCAGGTCACCGACCGGTCGCCCAGCTTCCACGACTGCTCGTCAGGGAAGCGCTTGAGCAGTCCGACGTGTTCGGGCACGGCGTCGGGCGCGTAATCCAACAGCTCTTGCTTGCACCTGCCCACGTATTCGTCGACCGTCGCCGTCCCCGGGAAGTCGCCTTCGGGCAGCATCAACACCGCGACCACCTCCGCGGCATGCTGTTCGCTGCACGGGACGACGGTCACATTCGCGCCAGTCGTCGGCAGCTCCTTGAAGCAGTCACCGGTCTTGAAGTACGACGCCGCGGACCGCCGGTCCGTCGGGGCGCCCGGCCGCTGCGGCTTGAACAGGTTGTCGTCGTTGACGAGCAAGAAGACCGAAACTCCTGCGGCCACCAAGACCCATACGCCGGAAAGTGCCAGCCCGGCAATGGCCAACCCGCGCCCGCCCTGGCCCTGCTTGGCCTTGTTGAGCCCGACGATGCCGCATACCAAGCTGACGGGTAGCCCGACGATGCCGACGACGCCGAAGACGAGTGACAAGATCGCCCACACGTTGGTCTTGGCAGGCGCTGGCGGGTACGGGTGCACGGGATGGGTCACGCCGGCCAGAATATTGCGGCTCAGCCTTTTAGCGACTCCGATCGTGGCGGATCCAGGGTGGCAACGCAGGTCACCGCCCGATCACCTTGCGACCACGTCTCGGCTGTCGGATACAGCACGTACAGCTGCACCGAGTTGTCGGTGACCGCGCCGGGTGCGTACGTGGCGAGCTCGGGTTCGCACTTGTTCTGGTAGGCCTCGATCGCGGACTGCCCCGGGAAGTCGCCTTCGGGCATCAGCAGTACCGCGAAAACCTCTCCTGCGTGCGGCTTGTCGCAGCCGATGGTGTCGACGGTCAGCACGCGGGTGTTGCCCGGTATCTCCTTGAGGCAGTCGCCGACTTTCACATCCGTGGCGGTGACCGTGCCCTTGCCGATGATCACGACGAACACGATGGCGGCGATGGCCAACAGCGCGAGGACGCCGACCGCCAGGCCGATGATCAATCCCCATCGGGTCTTCTTCTTCGGTGGTGGACCGTAGTGACCGAACGAGGGAGCCTCGCCGTACGGCAGCGGCGGGGGCGGCGGATAGGCGCCCGGCGGGGGCGGCGGATACGAGCCAGGAGGCGGCGGCGGATATCCGCCCGGTTGCGGCGGATAGGGATTTTGGGCCGGCTGGCCATACGGTCCCTGCGGCGGTTCGCCGTATGGCGGGGGATTGCTCGGCGGTGTGGTCACGCGCTGACCCTAACCTCAATCGCGAAGCGAGGACCACCGTTCATGCTTCGCCATTGCGACGCAAACCATGGACCCCTCGCCGTTTGCCCACGCGACACGAAACACCGGGCCCTCCGGTGAGTTCGGTGCGTAATCGAAGAATTGGGATCCGCAGTCGGCGGCGGTTGCGCCGGGCGCAGTGAGGACCGCGAACACCTCGCCGTGGTGTGGGCGGTCGCACCGCACCCGCTTCACCCAGGTGGGCAACTGGTCGTCGTAGGCATCTTTGACGCAGTCCCCGGTCTTCAGGTCGGCGGCGCGCACCGACTTCCCTTGTGTCGAAACCCCGTACACGATGACGGACGTGAGCGCCGCAATCCACACGCCTGAGATGACGAGGGCCGCGATCGCCAAGCCGCGGCCGCGCTGATGCCGTCCCCGCATCTGGATCAACGCCACGACCGCGAAGATCACGCTGAGGATGGTGCCGCCGAGGATGCCGAGGATGAACGCGGCAACGGCCCAGCCGTTCGTCCCGCCCGGCCGCAGAGGGTCGGGCGGGGCGGTCACGCGAGCAACCGTAGCGCCGCGTCGACCGCCAACACCGGGACATCGAGCGTTTTGGAGCCCAAGTCATGACGGGCTCCGGTGATTTCGACGATCTCGGTGGCCGCGGGGATCAGCCGTGCGGCGGGGCGGAGTTCGTCGATGGTGCCGAATGGGTCGGCCGTGCCGTGGGTGAACACCGTCGGCGCCGTGATGCGTGGCAGGTGCTCGGTGCGCGCGCGTTCGGGCTTGCCCGGCGGGTGCAGCGGATATGAGAACAACGTGAGGACGTCGACGGCGGCTGCCTCGTCGGCGACCACCATCGACGTCATCCGGCCGCCGTAGGAGTGGCCACCCGCGATGACGGGACCCTTGGTCAGCGTGCGGGCCAATTCGACGGCCTCGACGACGCCGGCCTGGTCGGTGGCGGCAGAGCCCGACGGCGGGCCCTTGGGCCGCCGCCGCCGGTACGGCAGGTTGTAGCGGACTGCCAGCCAGCCGCGGCTGGCCCACTCGTCGCAAACCCTTGCCAGCAGCGGGGACTCGCGGCTCCCGCCCGCGCCGTGGGTCAGCACGACGACACCCTTGGCTTTGCCTCGCGGTTCGTGCGCGACGCCTGCGATATCGTCGACGGTCACGAGTCGAGCCTGAAGAGTGCCGATACCGGTCCGTGACCATGGCCCAATGGGTATGCGGCGCGCAGACATTCGGTGACCCACCGCTTACCGAACGCAACTGCGTCGGGCACGGTGTAGCCGTGAGCGAGCGCGCTGGCGACCGCTGCGGCAAGAGTGTCGCCTGCGCCGTGGTCGTTGCCGGTGTCGATGCGAGGGGTGTCGAACTCGTGGAAGTCGGTGCCGTCGAACAACAGGTCCGGGCTGTGCGACGACGCTCGCAGGTGGCCACCCTTGACCAGCGCCCACTGCGGACCGAGCGCGTGCAGCTTTCTGGCCGCTTCGCGTTGCGATTCGTCGTCGACGACATCGACATCTACGAGCAGGCGGACTTCGTCGAGGTTGGGCGTGACCAGGGTGGCGAGCGGAAAGAGTTGGCCTTTAAGGGAGTCCAGCGCGCTGGGATGCAGCAACGGGTCGCCGTGCATCGACGCACAGACCGGGTCGACCACCAGTGGCACCGTTCCTGCCAGGCCCTGTTCGCGCCACGTCTCGGCAATGACGTCGATGATCGCCGACGACGCCAGCATGCCGGTCTTGGCCGCCTGCAGGCCGATGTCGGAGGCCACGGCCTCGATCTGACCTGCGATCACGTCGAGCGGAATCTCGTGAAAACCCTTGACGCCGAGCGAGTTCTGCACAGTCACAGCCGTGACGGCGACGAGGCCGTGCACGCCGAGCAGCGCGAAGGTACGCAGGTCTGCCTGGATGCCGGCCCCGCCGCCCGAGTCGGATCCGGCGATGGTCATCACCCGGATCGGTGTCTCGCCCGGTGGCGTCAGTGGCAAGAAGCTCATGTGGCCAAGGGTAGGTAGATCTGGTTCCCGTGGTCGGCGAATTCCCTGGACTTCTCCGCCATCGCGTCGCGAATGTCCTGCGTGATGCGCATCGAGCAGAACTTCGGCCCGCACATCGAGCAGAAGTGCGCGGTCTTGGCGGGCTCGGCGGGCAGGGTCTCGTCGTGGAACTCGCGCGCGGTGTCGGGATCGAGCGACAACGCGAACTGATCGTGCCAGCGAAACTCGAAGCGGGCCTTCGACAAAGCGTCGTCCCGTTCCTGCGCGCGGGGGTGCCCCTTGGCCAGGTCGGCCGCGTGCGCTGCGATCTTGTACGTGATCACGCCGACCTTGACGTCCTTGCGGTCGGGCAAGCCGAGGTGCTCCTTGGGCGTGACGTAACACAGCATCGCCGTGCCGGCCTGGGCGATGATCGATGCCCCGATGGCGCTGGTGATGTGGTCGTAGCCCGGAGCGATGTCGGTAGCGAGCGGGCCGAGGGTGTAGAACGGCGCTTCTTCGCAGAGTTCCTCTTCGAGGCGGACGTTCTCCACGATCTTGTGCATCGGGATGTGACCCGGGCCCTCGATCATCACCTGCACACCATGGGCTTTCGCGATCTTGGTGAGCTCGCCGAGCGTTCTCAGTTCGGCGAACTGCGCCTCGTCGTTGGCGTCGGCGATGGAACCAGGACGCAACCCGTCGCCCAAGGAGAAGGTGACGTCGTAACGGGCGAGGATCTCGCACAGTTCGGCGAAGTTGGTGTACAGGAACGACTCGGTGTGATGGGCGAGCATCCACGCCGCCATGATCGAGCCGCCGCGGCTGACGATGCCAGTGACACGCTTGACGGTGAGGGGGATGTAACGCAGCAGCACGCCGGCATGCACGGTCATGTAGTCGACGCCCTGCTCGCACTGCTCAATCACGGTGTCGCGGTAGACCTCCCAACTCAGCTGCGTGGGATCACCGTTGACCTTTTCCAACGCCTGATAGATCGGCACGGTGCCGACGGGGACCGGCGAATTACGCAGAATCCACTCGCGTGTCTCGTGGATGTTGCGGCCGGTCGACAGATCCATGATGGTGTCGGCGCCCCAGCGGGTGGCCCACACCATCTTGTCGACCTCCTCCGCGATGGAGCTCGTGACGGCCGAATTGCCAATGTTGGCATTGATTTTCACCGCGAACGCCTTGCCGATGATCATCGGCTCGCTCTCGGGGTGGTTGTGGTTGGCCGGGATCACCGCCCGGCCCGCGGCAACCTCGTCGCGCACCAACTCGGCGGGCATGCCTTCGCGGGCGGCGATGAACGCCATCTCCGCGGTGATCTCACCGGTGCGGGCGCGCTGCAACTGCGTGCCTCTGTCGCGCACCACGCCGTCGCGCGGCGGTAGACCGTTGTGTAGATCGATCTCGGCATGCGGATCGGTGTACGGACCGGACGTGTCGTACAGATCGAGGTGCTCGCCGTTGGTCAGGTTCACCCGTCGGAACGGCACGCCGTCGACGTAGATCTTTGTGCTGCCCTGGATCGGGCCGGTGGTGACAGACGGATCGACAACAACATTCGACATTGCAACTCCCTACGCCGGCATTACCCGGTCAGGTTCGTACGGTCGACGGGCCTACCCGTCCTCTCAGCGCACTCGGTGTGCGCTCCCGTGTGTGGACAGTATGCAGGTTAGCGCAGCCGTGGCGGGTGTGCCCAGTGGGAATAAGGAATTGCTCGCGGTTGCTTTGTATAGCTAATATATGTGTTTTGCGCCGATTGCTGCCCCATGGATACGTAAGCGAATAGATGACGACTGAGATAGAGAAGACAAAGACGCCGGTAGTGGCAGATATCGACACGGCGATGGCCGAGACGGCCGATCGTCGGCGGCGAATGGACCACGATCACCCGTTCTACAAGTGGATCGTGCTGTCCAACACCACACTGGGCATGCTGCTGGCGTCGATCAACGCCTCGATTGTGCTCATCTCACTGCCCGCGATTTTCCGGGGCATCGGGCTGAACCCACTGGCGCCGGCCAACGTCAGCTATCTGCTGTGGATGCTGATGGGCTACCTCGTCGTGACCGCGGTGCTCGTGGTGTTCTTCGGCCGGCTTGGCGACATGTTCGGCCGCGTGCGCATCTACAACCTCGGATTCGCGGTCTTCACCGTTGCGGCCATCGCGCTGTCCTTCGATCCGTTCCACTTCGGTCCAGGTGCGCTTTGGCTGATCGGTTGGCGGGTGATCCAGGGCATCGGCGGGGCCATGCTGATGGCGTCATCCGCGGCGATTCTCACTGACGCTTTCCCGGCCAACCAGCGTGGCATGGCGCTCGGGGTGAACATGGTGGCCGCGGTCGCGGGCTCGTTTCTTGGCTTGTTGATCGGCGGCGTGCTCTCGGAGATCCATTGGCAGGCGATCTTCTGGGTCGGCGTGCCGATCGGAGTGCTCGGCACGGTCTGGAGCTACCGCTCGCTCAAGGAACTCGGCGTGCGGACACCAGGGCGGCTGGACTGGGCAGGCACGCTCACGTTCGGGATCGGCCTGACGATCTTGCTCACCGGGATCACGTATGGCATTCAGCCGTACGGGGATTCGACGACCGGGTGGACGAACCCGTGGGTGCTCGGCTCGATTCTCGCCGGCGTGCTGCTGATCGTCGCATTCTGCGTCATCGAGTTGCGGGTGCCCCAGCCGATGGTCGACATCCGGCTGTTCAAGTCGGCATCGTTCGGGATGGGCAACCTCGCAGGGTTGATGTCATCGGTCGGCCGCGGCGGCCTGCAGTTCATGCTGATCATCTGGCTGCAGGGCATCTGGCTGCCGTTGCACGGCTACAGCTTTGAGTCGACGCCGCTGTGGGCGGGCATCTATCTGCTGCCTGCGACTTTCGGGTTTTTGATCGCTGCTCCGATGGCCGGATCACTGGCAGACCGCTTCGGCGCTCGGGTCTTCACGGTCGGCGGCATGCTGCTGATGGCGGGTGCGTTCATCGCGCTGGTGATGATTCCGGTGAACTTCGACTACTGGGTTTTCGCGATCTTGGTCTTCCTGAACGGCCTTGGCGGCGGCATCTTCACGGCGCCCAACACGGCGGCGATCATGTCGAGCGTGCCCGCTGCGCAGCGCGGTGCGGCCTCCGGTGTGCGTGCGACGTTCTTCAACGCCGGATCGTCGCTGTCGATCGGAATCTTCTTCTCGCTCATGATCATTGGGCTCGCACACACCCTGCCGTCGGCGATGAGCTCGGGGCTGCAGGAACAGGGGGTATCCGCGACGGTCGCGCACGAGGTGGCGAATCTGCCTCCGGTCGGAAGCCTGTTCGCGGCGTTCCTGGGGTACAACCCGATGGCCGAGCTGTTGGCGCCGTCGGGCGCGTTGCACCAGCCGGGCGTCAACGCCGACGTGGTGACCGGTCAGACGTTCTTCCCGCACCTGATCACCGGGCCGTTCCATTCGGGCCTGGTGGTGGTGTTCAGCGCGGCCGCGGTGATGATGCTGATCGGCGCGGTGGCGTCGCTGTTCAACGCGGGCCGCTACGGCACCGAGGAGCGCGCCGACAACGAGGCGTGACGGATCGCCGGTCGTGGGTACCCATGGCCCATGACTACGACAGATCAGCGGCCTCCCGAGGTGCGACAGCAGGCGCATGAGCAGGCCGGTAAGGCCCGCGACCGCATGGCCGAGGTGCGTCGTCAGCGCGATGAAGGCCTGGTCGGCTGGCTGAACGAGCGTGCCGGCGAGTGGGAGCTGAGCGGACCCGACGAGGCCACGATGCAGCGTCAGAAGTACTTGTGGAACTTCCTGGTCGACCACTGGTTCCGGATGGAGTTCGACGGCTGGGAGAACCTGCCTGATCCGCCCGTACTGCTGGTCGGCATTCACTCGGGTGCGCCGTTCGTATGGGACGCGTGGACCGTCGGCGTGCAGTGGTGGCGCCGATTCGGCCAGGACAGGCCGCTGCACGGCACCGCGCACGACGTGCTGATGGCCATGCCGCTCATCGGCAGGTACTTCCGGGCGATGGGTGTGCTGCCTGCCGCTCCGGACTCGATGGCGACGGCGTTGGCCGAGGGGCGAGACGTCGCGGTGTGGCCGGGCGGCGAGGTCGACTCGTTGCGGCCGTGGACTGAGCGCGACCGCGCAAACCTGGCCGGGCGCAAGGGTTTTGTGAAGATGGCGATCCGCGCAGGCGTACCGATCGTGCCGATCGCGACCGTCGGTGGAGCGGATGCGATGCCGGTGTTGATCCGCGGCGATCAGCTGTCTCGCCAGCTGCGACTCGATAAGCTGTTGCGGCTCAAGGTGTTTCCGATCGCCATGTCGTTACCGTGGGGGATTGCGCCCGCTGCGCTGCCACAGTTCCCCCTGCCCGCAAAGATTCGGACGCGGCTGATGCCCGCCGTCGAGCTGGAGCACGACCCCGCTCGCGCCGATGACGATGAGTACCTCGAACAAAAGTACTGGGAGGTCCAGGACAGCATCCAGCGTGGGATGGACGCACTGGCGCGGAAGCGGGCGCTTCCGCTGTTCGGTTAGACCTGCGCTGACTCTGCGGTGAGGGTGTTGCTTTCTCGCACTGTTGCGCCCTGGCCGCAGGCTCAACGTGTTATGTCAACTCCACCAGTACCGGTGCGTGGTCGCTGGGCGCCTTGCCCTTGCGCTCCTCGCGGACGATCTCGGCATGCGCGACCCTGGCGGCCAAGGCCGGCGAGCCGAGGATGAAGTCGATGCGCATGCCGCGGTTCTTGGGGAACCGCAGCTGGGTGTAGTCCCAGTACGTATAGACCGCGGGGCCCGGTGTGAACGGGCGCACGATGTCGGTGTATTTGGCGTCGACAATCGCGTTGAACGCGGCACGCTCCAGCGGGGTGACATGCGTGCTGTGCGCGTAGAACTCAGAGCTCCAGACGTCCTCGTCGGTGGGGGCGATGTTCCAGTCGCCGACGAGCGCGATCTGTGCCGACGGATCGTCGGTCAGCCAGCCCTGAGCCGTGTTGCGAAGGGCGGCAAGCCATTCCAGCTTGTACTCGTAGTGAGGTGAGCCGACGAAGCGCCCGTTGGGCACGTACAGGCTCCACACCCGCACGCCGTTGCAGGTGGCACCGAGTGCGCGCGCCTCCGCCGCGGCTTCGACATCGGGTTTGTCGCTCCAGGTGGGTTGGCCTTCGAAGCCCACCTGGACGTCGTCGAGGCCGACGCGCGACGCGATCGCCACCCCGTTCCATTGGTTGAAACCGCAGTGCTCGACCTCGTATCCGGCGGCCAGAAACGGCATGAGAGGAAACTGGTCGACGGAGCACTTCGTCTCCTGCATGGCGAGGACGTCGATGTCGGCCCGCTCGAGCCAATCGACGACGCGGTCGACGCGAGCCCGGATCGAGTTCACGTTCCACGTCGCCAACCGCATGGCTTACAGGTTACGTGCGTCGACGTACCGCGAGCGATGGTGCACAGAAAAGCCCATCGACTCGTAAAGCCGTGACGCCGCAGCGTTATCCGCGAGAACCTGCACGTAGGCACGCGTCGCGCCCCGCTCACCGCCCCAGGCCAGCAGCGCCGAACACAGGTCACGCGCCAGGCCGCGCCGCCGGGCCTCCTCGATGACGTGCACTGCCGACAACCCCACCCATCGCGTGCCGTCGGGTGCCTGGGTGACGGCAGCCCGGCCCACGGCGGCGCCGCCGAGCAGACCGAACGCGACCTCGCCGTCGACGACGGCCGTCAACACATCGACCGGGACCTCACGCCGATACAGCCGCAGCCAGTTGTCGTCCGGCGCGTCCGTGATGTCGACCGCGCCAGATCCACCCGGCTCCAATTCCCCTGTCATGATCACGGTTTCGGCGTCAGTCGGCACACCGGGCGGCATCCGCAGCAGCCGGTCCGGCGCGGCCACCAACGGCGTCACACCGCGCGCCGCATACCAATCGACGACCACATCAATTCCGCCGTAAACATCAAGCGGGACAGCAGAATTCGCCCTCCGGGTGACGCCGTGGCCGAAGCGCAACAGCCAGCCGCCGACCACAGCGTGCTCGACGCCCGGCCACGCCAAGGCGGCCGCGTGTTCGAGGTTGCGAATGTCGCCGGTCCGAACCGGGGCGGCACCAAGCGTCTTGATCGTGACGACGTCATCGGTGGAAATATCAACGAGCTCACCACGTTTGGTGCGCACGCTCAGGGTAGGGCCAACAGCCTCGAGGTGTCCGATGACGTCGGTCAGCGGCGGCACCGATCCCGCCGGCAACCGGTACCGCACCACGACACGCGCGCCGACGTCAACCACGAGCTAGTGACCGAACGGGTCCGGGTCCTCACCCGGCATCCAGCTCAGCCCCGGCACGCCCCAGCCGTGTGACTTCACCGACCGCTTCGCGCTGCGCGCATGCCTGCCGACCAGCCGATCCAGGTAGAGGAAGCCGTCCAGATGGCCGGTCTCGTGCTGCAGCATCCGCGCGAACAGGTCAGTGCCCTCGATCGAGATCGGATTGCCTTCGGCGTCCAGGCCGCTGACGCGGGCCCAGTCGGCCCTGCCCGTGGGGAACGATTCGCCGGGCACCGAAAGGCAACCCTCGTCGTCGTTGTCCGGGTCGGGCATCGTCTCGGGCACCTCGGACGTCTCGAGTACGGGGTTGACGACAACTCCCCGCCGCCGCGCCGTCTTACCCCGCTCGTCGGCGCAGTCGTAGACGAACACCCGCTTGGGCACACCGATCTGATTCGCGGCCAATCCCACACCGTTGGCGGCGTCCATCGTCTCGTACAGATCGGCGATCAACGCCACCACATCATCGGGCAGCGAACCGTCGCCATTGACGGTCACCGGTTCGGTCGCAGTGTGTAAGACGGGATCTCCGACTATGACGATGGGTCTGACAGCCACGGGGGAAGCTTAAGTCGGCAATCCTTCTCACCCGACTCGCGGGGTTCGGTAACGCTTCGGCTTCCAAACCCGTGGTTGAATGATCGCCGAAACAGCAACGTTGTTATTTCGAGTGTGGGGAAGGGTCCAGGGGCAATATGGACGGCGCGATCGCGCGGACTGAGCAATCCGGGGACGACTCTGATCTCACCGATGGGCTGACTCGGCGCGAGCATGACATCTTGGCGTTCGAGCGCCAGTGGTGGAAATACGCGGGGTCCAAGGAAGACGCCATCAAGGAGCTCTTCTCGATGTCGGCCACCCGGTACTACCAGGTGCTGAACGCGCTCGTGGACCGCCCCGAGGCACTGGCAGCCGACCCGATGCTGGTCAAGCGGCTGCGACGGCTACGGGCCAGCCGGCAGAAGGCCCGCGCGGCGCGTCGGCTGGGCTTCGACGTCACCTGAGCTTTCGGGCCTGAGTGGCCCTCTCGATAGAGTGGGCGGTAATGAATCAGCGAAATTCCTCCGGGCTGCCTCTGCGCGCCATGGTCATGGTGTTGCTGTTCCTGGGCGTGGTGTTCCTGCTGGTTGGATTCCAGGCGATGGGTTCTGGCGACTCCGAGGGCGACCAGTCGTCCTCGATCGCGACCAGCACCGTCAGCACCCCGTCCTCGGCAACGTCGTCTGCGACGCCCGCCCCTGCGAAGGCCGACGTGCGGGTGTACAACATCTCGTCGACCGAGGGCGCGGCCGAGACCACCGCCAACAAGCTGAGGGAAGCCGGCTGGAATGTCACCGAAACCGGCAACCTGACCCTGCCGGATGTCTCGGCGACGACGGTGTTCTTCAGCGACGCGCCCGGCGAGCACGAAGCCGCCGACGAGGTGGGCAAGCTGCTGCAGGCGCCGGTGCAGGCGCGACTCCCCGAGCTCACAGAGCAACCGCCGGGCGTGGTCGTAGCGGTCACCGGCTAGGCTCTTGCGCATGCTGAAGACCGTCGCTGTTGCTGCCTTCTTCGCCGTTCCCGCCGTCGCCTTGAGCGCGTGCAGCGCGCCCGAGCAGCCGGCGACCTCACCCGGCACCACGCCGTCGGTCTGGACCGGCTCGCCGGCACCGTCGGCGTCGGCCAGTGAGACCCACGGTTCAACCGGCGAAAGCCCCGCTCCCAGCGGTGAGAAACTCACGGCCCAGCTGAAGTCCCCCGACGGCACCACGGTCGCCACTGCCGACATCGAATTCGCAGGCGGCTTCGCCACCGTCACGGTCGAGACGACGACACCAGGCAAGCTGACGCCGGGATTCCACGGCCTGCACATCCACTCCGTGGGCAAGTGCGAGGCCAGCTCCGTCGCACCGACCGGCGGCGCGCCCGGCGACTTCAATTCCGCCGGTGGGCATTTCCAGAAGGCGGGCCACACCGGCCATCCCGCGAGCGGAGATCTCGCGTCGCTTCAGGTTCGGCAGGACGGCACCGCGAAGCTGGTGACGACGACGGATGCGTTCACCGCAGAAGATCTGCTCGGCGGCGCCAAGACCGCGATCGTCATTCACGAGAAGGCGGACAACTTCGCCAACATCCCGCCTGAGCGCTACCAGCAGGTGAACGGCGCGCCCCCGCCGGACGAGACCACCATGGCAACCGGCGACGCCGGAAAGCGCGTGGCGTGCGGTGTCATCGGCACCGGTTAGCCACCCCGGCCACATAGATTTCGCCGGCTCACCCCGGCCGACGCTCGGCGTCGAGTGGGAGTTCGCGCTCGTCGACGCAGACACCCGCGACGTCAGCAACGAGGCCGCGGAGGTGATCGTCGAACTCGGCGAGAACAACCCGCACGTCCACAAGGAACTGCTGCGCAACACCGTCGAGATCGTCACCGGCATTTGTGATTCCGTACCGGAGGCGATGGACGATCTGCGGTCGACTCTGACGGCTGCCCGCAAGATCGTCCGAGCCCGCGGCATGGAACTGTTCTGCGCGGGTACGCATCCGTTCGCGAAGTGGTCGCCTGGCAGCCTCACCGACGCGCCGCGGTACGCCGAGCTGATCAAGCGCACGCAATGGTGGGGACGCCAGATGTTGATCTGGGGTGTGCATGTGCACGTGGGAATCTCGTCGGCGCACAAGGTGATGGCGATCAATACGTCGTTGCTCAACCACTATCCACATCTGTTGGCGCTTTCGGCGTCGTCGCCCTACTGGGATAGTGAGGACACGGGCTACGCGTCCAACCGCGCGATGATGTTCCAGCAGCTGCCGACGGCCGGGCTGCCGTTCCACTTCCAGACCTGGGCGGAGTGGGAAGGCTTCGTGTACGACCAGAAGAAGACCGGCATCATCGACCACATGAACGAAATCCGGTGGGACATCCGGCCTTCGCCGCATAAGGGGACGGTCGAGGTGCGGATCTTCGACGGGGTTTCCAACCTTCGCGAGCTGAGCGCGCTTGTCGCGCTGACTCATTGCCTCATCGTCGACCTCGACCACCGCCTGGATGCCGGTGAGCGGCTACCGACCATGCCGCCCTGGCATGTGCAAGAGAACAAGTGGCGGGCGGCACGCTATGGCCTCGACGCCGTCATCATCCAGGACGCCGAGAGCAATGAGCGGCTGGTGACCGAGGACCTCGACGAGTTACTGAACAAGCTCGAGCCCGTTGCAAAATCGCTGAACTGTGCCGACGAACTGGCCGCGGTGTCCGACATCTATCGGTCGGGCGGTTCCTACCAACGCCAGCGCAGGGTCGCCGAGGAGCACGACGGCGATCTGCGCGCGGTGGTCGACTCGCTGGTTGCGGAGCTGGACATCTAGGAGTGCTCGTCACGCCGATGTTCCCGCTCGAGGTGGCTATGCTGCCCGGCGAGGAACTGCCGCTGCGCATCTTCGAACCCCGTTACACCGCAATGGTTGCCGACTGCCTGGCCGCCGAGGATCCGGCGTTCGGCGTGGTGCTGATCTCGGCAGGCCGCGAGGTCGGCGGCGGCGATGCCCGCAGCGACGTCGGAGCGATGGCCCACATCACCGAGTGCGCCGACTTCGGTGACGGACGCTACCGGCTGCGTTGCGTGATGGCCGAGCGCATCCGAGTGCTCGAATGGCGTCCCGACGACCCCTACCCGAGGGCGGCCGTCGAGATGTGGCCCGACCAGCCCGGCGCGGCGGTCGACGTCGACGCGATTCGCGACATCGAGGATCGGATGATCGCGTTGTTCGAGCGCATCGCCAAGGCCCGCGGTGCCGAGGTGGACCCGAGGGACATCGTGGCCGGCGCGGACGACTCCGGTGATGCGGCAATGTGGTTGTACGCGTTGGCCTCCCGCCTCCCGATGGGCCAGGCCGACCGCTACGCGGTGCTGTCGGCGCCTACTGTCGCAGACCGGGTCACGGCGCTTCGCGACGCCGTCGAGACCGTCACCGCGATGGTCGAATTCCAGCTGTCGGAGTGAGAACGGTCGGCCCTAGCAGAACCGGTGGCCCTCGATGAACACGGAGCGAGGGATGGTCGCCTCGTCTCGGTCTGGGCCGCAGCGGTTGTATCGGGTCATCAGTTCGCGGGCCTCGATCGCGGATACCTGCCAGCCGTGACCGGTCAGCCAGTCGGCCACGTCGGTGCGGTCCTCGAGATACCACAAGTCCTCGGTGTCAGGGGCGTTCGCATCGGGATCCTCTCCGGCCTCTTCACGCAGGCGACGGATCTGCTCGCGACGACTGGCCAGGTAGTCCTTGTCGAAGAAACCCTTGCCGAACGATTCGACCGCGACACGACTGCCCGCGGCGCTGAGTTCCTCGATCCGCTCGAAGAGCAGGTCCTGTGCGGCGGCGGGCAGATACGGCAGCAGCCCTTCTGCCGCCCACGCCGTCGGCCGGGTCGTATCGAATCCAGCGTCGCGCAACGCTTTCGGCCAATCCTGTCTCAGGTCGACCGGGACCGCGATGTAGCGGGACACACTCGGTTTCGCGTCGTGGCGGGCAAGTGTTTCCGCCTTGAACTCGAGCACCTTGGGTTGGTCGATCTCGTAGAGCTCGGTGCCGTCGACCCACGGCAGCCGCCAGCCGCGTGCGTCGAGGCCGGCGGCGAGGATGACGGCCTGGTCGATCCCGTTGGCGCCTGCGGCGATGAAGAACTCGTCGAACCACTTGGTGCGCGACGCCGCGTAGCTGCTGATGGACCGTATCCGCTCCACCATGTACGGCGGCGGTTGCTGCCACCCCCGTTCGGTGGCGGCGTCGAGAAACAACTGCGCGAACGGGTCGCTGAACAATGGACAACCGGTCGCCGACTCATCGGCGCGTGCCATCGCCACCCCGAGCGCGGTCTGCCCGACACCCTCGGTGACATCCCAGCTGTCATCGTCAGTTCTCACCATCGCCGCCGGATTCCCTGTTTTCGACGAACTCATGCATTTCGTCCCTCGTCAACAGGTCATCGCGAATGTTCTGTTCGCGGTATGCCAGCTGGCCGACGCGGTTCGCGACCACGGGAGCGGTGATCAACGTGAACAGTCCGGTGAGGATGACCATGCCGACGTCCGCGTGGCCGCGCAGCCGGATCGCCGCGCCGGCCAGCACCAGCAACAGCCCGAGCACCTGCGGCTTGGTGGCCGCGTGCATCCGGGTCAGTGTGTCGGGGAAACGCACCACGCCGATCGCCGCGGTCAGCGCGAGCGTCGAACCGCCGAGCACAAGCACGCCCGCGGCAACGTCGAACATTCTCATCGCGGCCTCCGTGCGGAGCGCGGTTTGTCGATGTCGGGCACGCGGAATCGTGCGACGCTGACGGAGCCGACGAAGCTGATCAACGCCAGTGCGGTGAGGCCGTAGGTCACCGTGGTGTCGAGGCTGAACGCGGCCCACGTGCCGATCGCGCACATCGTGACCGCGACAAGGGCGTCAAGTGCGACCAGTCGGTCCAGTGTGCTCGGACCGGCGAGCAACCGGAACATGGTGAGGATGGCGGCGGCCGTGAGCATGACCGCCGCGAGGATCCAAACGACTGTCATGTCGGCTCCCTCTCCGTCGATGGCCGCCAATGCTTTTCGCGCTCAAAGGAAGCCACCAGCCGCCGCTCGATCTGTCTGATCTGCCGGTAGAACCTGTTGACCGCACGTTCGGATCCGACGTCGATGACGTGGATGTAGAGCATCCGGCGAACCTGGTCGATCTCGAGCACGATGGTGCCCGGTGTCAGGTTGATGATGTTGACCGCCAGCGCCAGGACCAGATCCGACTTGATGGCCATGTGTGCGCGCAGTACCGCGGACAGCGGCGGTGGGCCCGGCTTGACCGCGAGCACCGCCAACTGCCACGACGACTGCAACAGATACCAACCCACCAAGCCGATCAGGCCCAGCAGCGAGATCGGGTGCACCCGTCCCTCGATCGGCACGGTCGGCAGCGGCAGCAGCAACGTGATGATCAGCGCGATCGCGAGGCCGGACAGAACGTTGGCTGCAGAAGCGGTACCCCACAACAGAATCCACACCAGGATCAGCCAGACCAGCACCCATGCCCGCAGCGCGACCCGCCTCAACGTGGGCCTCCCAGCACGGCGCTGATGTACTGCTGGCGGTCGAGGACTTCGTCCGCGGCACGACCGCTGTACGAGAAGATCGGCCCTGCGAGCACCGTCAGCGTCAGGCCAACAGTGATCAGCGCGCCGGTGGGCAGCAGCATTCCGACCGGAATGCGGCCCACGTGGTCGCGGTCGACGAACTGAATGTCCTCGGGTTCGTCGAGCAGAACCGAAGGCGCCGCGGCCGACAGGTGGCCTTCGGGCGCATCCTCACGCGAACGCCAGAACGCCTTTGTCCACACCCGCGTCACCACATACAGCGTCAGCAGGCTGGTGAGCACGCCGCCGCCGACCAGCAGCCAGGCCAGCACAGAACCGCTCTGCGCGCCGGCCTCGAGCAATGCCACCTTGCCGATGAATCCGGAAAACGGGGGAATACCACCGAGATTGAGGGCGGGCACGACAAACAGGAACGCAAGCAGCGGGCTGACGGCGGCCAGACCACCGAGCCGCTGCAGCGTCGACGCGCCCGCTTGCCGCTCGATCAATCCGACGACGAGAAACAGAGTCGTCTGCACCACGATGTGATGCGCGACGTAGTAGATCGCGCCCGACATGCCGAGCTGGCTCGACAGCGCGATGCCGAACACCATGTAGCCGATGTGGCTCACCAATGTGAACGACAGCAGACGTTTGATGTCACTCTGTGCGATCGCGCCCAGGATGCCGATCAACATGGTCAGCAGCGCCGCCACCAACAACAGCGGATCCAGCCCACCGGTGGGGAACAGCAGCGAGTGCGCCCGGATGATCGCGTACACACCGACTTTGGTCAACAGCCCGGCGAACACCGCGGTGACCGGTGCGGGCGCGGTGGGATACGAGTCCGGCAACCAGGTCGACAGCGGAAACACCGCAGCCTTGATGCCGAAGGCGACCAGCAGCACCGCGAACAACGCGGTGCGGGTGCCTGCTGACACGCTGTCGAGCCGCACGGCCACCTCGGCCATGTTCAACGTCCCGGTGGCGGCATAGACCAATGCGATGCCGAACAGAAACACCAGCGATGACACCATCGAGACCATGACGTAGGCGATGCCCGCGCGGACGCGATCCTTGCTGGCGCCGATCGTCAACAGCACGAAGCTCGCGGAGAGCAGCACCTCGAACCCGACAAACAGATTGAACAGGTCACCGGCCAGGAATGCCGTGCACACGCCCGCCGACAACACCAGATAGGTGGGCAGGAATATCGAAACCGGTTGCCGTTCGTCGCCGTCGCGGATGCCCTGCCCGATCGCGTAGAACACCACGCACAGCAACACAATTGACGACACGACGAGCATCAGTGCCGATAGCCGATCGACTACCAAGGTGATGCCGAGCGGGCCGACGCCTGCCGAGGTCGGACCCCACCCGCCGACATGCAAAGCCAGCGTCCCGTCGCGGTCGGTGAAGTAGAGCAGCGCAGCGCACACCGCGACCACCACGCACAGCGCGGCGAGCGTGATGACTCGCTGCAGCCTTGGTCTGCGGCCTGCGAACAACGTCAGCGCGGCGCCGACCATCGGGATCAGCACCGGCAGCGGCGTCAGCACCATCGCCATGCTCATCGCGAGCCCTCCAACCCCGGCAGTGCGTCGAGTTCGTCCGGCGCGTCGGTGTCTTTCGCCTTGTCGGGCTCGGGGCGGTCGTCTTCCAGTGGGACACCGTCACGTTCGGCGAGCTGGGAGACCCTGGTGTCCTCGGGATCGTTGCTGACTTCTTCGGCGGTGTTCAATCGATAAGACCGATACGTCAGCGCCAGTACGAACGCCGCGATGCCCATGCTGATGACGATCGCAGTCAGGATCATGCCCTGCGCCAACGGATCTGCGGTGGTGGCGTCGCTGTTGCTGGTGCGGCCGCGGATCGGCGGATTGCCCGACGGGCTGCCGACGGTCAGGATCAGCAGATTGATCGCATTGCCGATCAGCAACAGCCCCAGCAACATTCGGGTCAGATTGCGCTCCAGCAGCAGGTACACCCCTGCGGAGGTGAGCCCACCGATGAGCAAGAGCGGAACCAGCAAAGTGGTCATGCGACCACCTTCTGTCGTTGTTCACCGAGTTCCACGTCGACCCGTGCGCCGAGGCTACGCAGCACATCGAGCACCAGGCCGACGACGATCAGGTACACGCCGAGGTCGAAGAACAACGCAGTGACGAACTTGACCGTGCCGAGCACCGGCACGTCGACCTGGATCAGCGCCGACGACAGCACGGGCGCGCCGACCAGTAGGGAGGCCACCGCAGTGCCTGCCGACAAACCAAGGCCGACGCCCAGGATCTTTCCCGCGTCCAACGGCAGCGTCTCGCCGAGTTCGTAACGGCCGCCTGCCAAATACCGCAACACGAGTGCCAGCCCGGCGGTCAGTCCGCCTGCGAAGCCACCGCCTGGCGTGTTGTGCCCTGCGAAGAAGAAGTACGCCGACAACACCATGATGAGCGGGAAGATCATTCGGGTTGCGACCTCGAGCACCAGCGACCGGTGCCGCGGATCGCGCAATTCGCTGCCGCGCAGCCAGGTGACGTCGCCCGCGGCGGGGCTGATCGCGACGTCGGAAAGCCTGCTGATGTCGGTCTCGCCGGCGTCGGCGACGCGAGGTGCGGCACCAAAACGCCTGTGCCGGAATACTAGTGATGCCACGCCCGTCGCAGCGACAAGCAGCACTGAGATCTCACCGAGGGTGTCCCAGGCCCGGATGTCGACCAGGAGCACGTTGACGGTGTTGGCGCCGTGCCCTCGGAGATACGCCGCGTCGGGCAGCAAAGCAGCGATCGGGGTGCCGGTGCGCGCGGCCATTGCGTACACCGCCAACGTCGTGACGGTCGCGCCGACGGCGAGTGCGAGGACGGCGCGCGGTAGCCGAAATCGCTTGATGTTCTCGCGGTCGGCCTCGGCGGGCAGTGTGCGCAGCACCAGCACGAAGATCACCAAAGTCAGTGTCTCGACCAGGAATTGGGTCAGCGCCAGGTCCGGTGCGCCGTAGAACGCGAAGATCGCGCCGCAGCCGTAACCGGTGACACCGACCAGTAGGACGGCCGCGAGTCGGTTTCGCATCACCGTGGCGCCGAGCGCAGCGGCCAGCATCAGCAGTCCGACCACCACCTGTAGCGGCGAGTCCCACAGCGCGAAGGACGGCCGGTCGCGGGCGCCGAGCGCCAGAACAGTAACGGGCACCAGCACCAGCGTTGACAGGATCACCGACTGCGTGGCCGGGATCGACCCGCGTTGCGTGAATCCGGTGAGGCGCACGGACATCAGGTCGAGACCGCGCAGGGCAGCGTCGTAGATGCGGTCGGCGTTGCCGAGCGGTTCGCGGACGGTGCGCCACCGCCGCAATCGCGCCCGACCGAAGTAGGCGGCTGTGCCGATAGCCAAGACCAACGCCGACAACAGCAGCGGCAAACCGAAGCCATGCCACAGCGCCAGGTGGTATTCGTGCCCGCCGGGCACCGTCTCGGCGTAGCCGTCGATCGCGTCGTCCAAGCCGGCAGGCCACACCCCGAACACCAGCCCCGCGACAGCCAGGATGCCGGGTGCGAGCAGGAAAGTGGTTGGCGGGCGGTGCATTTCGGCTACCCGCCGGCTCGGTTCAGGCAATCCCTTGCGGCTGAACGCTCCCCACAGGAACCGCAGACTGTAGATGGTGGTGAACACGGAACCGAGCACGATGCCTGCGAGCACGTACGGCGCGGCGGCGCCGAGTGTCGGTGCGTGCGCGACGGTTTCGAAATCTGCCTCCTTGGCGACGAAGCCGAGGAAGGGCGGTAGCGCGGCCATGCTCGCGGTCGCGCCGACTGCGATGACCAGCAGCGGACGACTGCGTTGCCCGAGCCACGCGAGCCTGCGGATGTCACGGGTGCCGGTGGCGTGGTCGATGACGCCAACGACCATGAACAACGACGCCTTGAACATCGCATGCGCGCACAGCATCGCCAGACCGGCCAGCATCAGGTCGCTACCGCCCGCGCCGACCATCATGGTGATGAACCCGAGCTGGCTGACGGTGCCGAACGCGAGGATCAGCTTGAGGTCGTGTTCGCGTACTGCGCGCCAGCCGGCCAGCAGCATGGTGAGTACGCCGAGGATCACTACTGTCGGCCGCCACGGTGGCGAGTCGGCGAAGCCCGGGCTCATCCGCGCGACGAGATACACGCCGGCCTTGACCATCGCGGCGGCATGCAGGTACGCGCTGACCGGCGTGGGAGCGGCCATCGCACCAGGCAGCCAGAAGTGCATCGGCACGATCGCCGATTTGGACAGCGCACCGACGAGCACCAGCACGATCCCGATCGAGGCGGCCAGGCCCGTCGGCGGCGAGGCGATCAATTCGGACAAGAGGTAGGTGCCGGACGCATTGCCGAGCACGACGATGCCGACCAGCATGGCCAGCCCGCCGAACGTCGTCACCAACAACGCCTGCGTGGCGGCTCGACGGCTGGTGGCCCGTTCGGCGTAATGGCCGACGAGCAGGAACGACAGCACCGTGGTGAGCTCCCAGAACACGTAGAGCAACAGCATGTTGTCGCTACAGACCAAACCGAACATCGCGCCGGAGAACGCGACTAACTCGGCGGCGAAACTTGGCAGCCGCTTCTCGGTGTGGCCGTCGTGGTGATGGAAATAGTCGGTGCAGTAGAAGAGGACCAACGCGCCGATGCCGAGGACAAGCACGCTCATGATGGCCGAGAGCGCATCGAATCGGAGTGTGATGTTCATCGACAGCTCGGGCAGCCATTCGATGTCGACTGTCGTCGGCCCTCGATGGCCCGGCCAGTTCGTCGCGACCCAAGCCAGCGAGCCCAGCGGCACCAGGGACAGGGGATAGAACGCCATCCGGCCCCAGCGCGCGACGAGCAGGGGAGCCAGAGCCGTTGCGACGGCGTGGGCAAGCAGGACGGCGAGCAGGGCACTCCGATCGTTTTGGGGTCGGGGTGTCAGCCGGGTTAATGGCTTTGGTTCAACGCCAGTCTACGTGGGCGGATACAGCTACCGGATGCCGGCGAACTCGCCGTGGCGTTGCGAGTCGAACGGGGATGGCGTGGGAGGCCAGGCCGATGCCTGCTCCGACGATCGGCCAGATCGGCCAGAAGTACCACTCGTCGGCGGTGAGGCCGACCGCCAGCCACACCGTCAGGACGATGGCGGCCGTCGCGAGGTATGCACCGAGATGGATGCGGACCCCGAGCCATGCTGCGCGGCGGCGGGCCGCGAGGCGCTGCGGGTCGTTGCGACGAAGCTGAGCCAGAGGCAGGTCGGCGACGAGTTGGCGCAGCTCGCCGGTGGTTTGGGCGGCGAAGGTGGCCTGCAGCCGGCTTTCGTATTCGTCGAAGACGAGGTAACCCTGTGACAGTGCCTGGCCCAGCTGGGTGGCGGTGCGCTCACGGTCGCGGTCGCCGGCTCGAACGGACGTGAGGGCCGGTGCGGTCATGGGGACCTCCGATCTTGGCAGTGACAAGTTCTGGGTTTGACTATGCGCTTGCAACTAGTCACTGTCAAGATGTTGTTGAATCGGATCGTGACTACCAAGGTCGTCAGCGCGAGCCGGGTGATCGCGGCCCCAGCGGACAAGATCTTCGAACTGATCGCCGATCCATCGCAGCAGCCGCGATGGGATGGCAATGACAACCTCGCCGAAGCACCCGTCGGTCAACGTGTGCGGACAGTGGGCGACGTGTTCACGATGACGCTGACGATGGGCAGCGATCGGACGAATCACGTCGTCGAATTCGAGGAGGGCAGGCTCATCGCATGGCGGCCCTCGGAACCGGGCAAGCTGCCGCCGGGTCACTTGTGGCGATGGGAGCTCGAACCCGTCGACGACTCACGCACGCGGGTCACCCACACCTACGACTGGTCGGCGCTGACCGACGAGAAGCGACTGCCGCGCGCGCGTGACACCACCGCAGACAAACTGCTGGCATCGATCGAGCGCCTCGCCGCGCTAGCGGAACACGCGTAACACATCCGCGACAAAGCCAGCCTTGGCATTGGTGTATGCCTCGCGATCGTCGCGAAACTCGTTCGCCAAGTTGCGTTTCAGCGCCTCGTAACGGTCGCGAAGCGAGCCGTCGGCGCGCAGTGCATCGCGAAACGCACGAAGTTCTGCCACGCGCGGATGGTCGTACTGGATGAGATAAAGGTGATGGGTGCGAGCCTCGGGTCGCGGTCGTAGGAACCAAGATCGCCACGACCCGTTCGGATCGGAGGGCCAGTGACGCCACCCATCCTCTTCGAGCAGTGGCACCGCCGCCTGCGCATCCATCAGCGAGGTGATCGGAGCAAGGATGTCGACGATCGGTTTGGACGCCCGACCCGGCACTGCGGTCGAACCCACGTGCTCGACCGGTTGAGCGAGCCACTCACTCAGCCTAGGAGTCGCGCCACGGTGCTACGCGCGATTTCTGCAGCAGGGCTGTTGAATCTCGCCGCTACGCCATAAACCACAGCCCTGGTGTCGAACTCGGCGATGGAACACGTAAGTGGCATGGCGGCCTCAACTCAGCGTGCCGCCGAGAATGCCCGCAGCGACTCCACTTGCGCGGGGTCCAGCGACGGCCGGACGTTTTCGCGAGCCTTCGCGACGTCGGCAGCTGTTACGTCGGCCGCGTCGATCGAGCGCCGCATCGCTGTCAGCGCCGCCTCGCGCAACAGAGCCACGCAGTCCGCTGCGCTGTAGCCCTCCAGCTCACCGGCCAGCACGTTCAGGTCGACGTCAGCGGACAGCGGGATGGATTTGCCTGCGGTGCGCAGGATTTCGCGACGGGCAGCTGCATCGGGCGGCTCGACGAACACCAGCTTCTCGAGCCGGCCCGGCCGCAGCAGCGCGGGGTCGATCAGTTCCGGGCGGTTCGTCGCGCCGAGCACCACCACGTCGCGCAGCGGCTCGATGCCGTCGAGTTCGGTCAACAGCGCTGCGACTACGCGGTCCGTGACCCCGGAGTCGAAGCTCTGCCCGCGCCGCGGCGCGAGCGCGTCGATCTCGTCGAGAAAAATCAGCGATGGCGCCGAATCGCGGGCACGCTGAAACAGTTCGCGCACCGCCTTTTCCGACGAGCCGACCCACTTGTCCATCAGTTCGGCACCCTTGACCGCGTGTACCGACAGCCGCCCCGAACTGGCCAGTGCACGCACCACGAACGTCTTGCCGCAGCCGGGTGGGCCGTAGAGCAGAACTCCCCGCGGCGGTGCAACACCGAGGCGCTGGAAGGTGTCCGGATGTTGCAGCGGCCACAACACCGTCTCAGTCAGCGCCTGCTTGGTCTCTGCCATATCGCCGACGTCGTCGAGCGTCACCGATCCGACCGAAACCTCTTCGGTCGCCGAACGTGACAGCGGTCGGATGACGGTCGTCGCGCCGATGAGATCGTCCTGCGTCAACACTGGCGGCTTACCGTCTGCGCTGGCTCGCGACGCGGCCCGCAACGCGGCCTCCCGCACCAGCGCTGAAAGGTCAGCGACGACGAAACCCGGTGTGCGATCGGCAATTTCGTCGAGACTGAGGTCGGCGGCAGGCACGTCGCGCAACAGCACCTCGAGCAGCTGCTTGCGGACCGCGCCGTCGGGCAGGCTCAGGCCGAGTTCACGGTCGCACAGGTCGGGCGCCCGCAACCGCGGATCGATTCCGTCGGGCCGCTGCGTTGTTGCGATGAACGCGACGCCCCGGGTGGCCACCGCATTGCGGAGTTCGGTAAGGATCAGCGTTGCAACGGGTTCCGCAGTAGCCGGCAGCAGCGCGTCGATGTCCGTGATGAGCAGCACGCCACCACCGTCGCGCACAGTGGCCACGGCGGACGACACGCTCTGCAGTCGGTCTTCAGCACGCAGCGAGCCCACCTCGGGGCCGTCGAGCTCGACCAGTCGCCGATCGGCGCACACCGCCCGCACCAAGGCGGCCTTGCCGACGCCGGCCGGCCCGGACACCAGCACGCCGAGATTGGATGTGGCGCCCAGAGTTTCGAGCAGCTCGGGCTGGTCGAGCGCAAGCTTGAGCCATTCGGTGAGCCGCGAAGCCTGGGCGTGCGAACCCTTCAGGTCGTCGATGTTGACCGTCGCCGCCTTCTTCGGGGTGGACACCGTGTGCTGGCCCGCCGTTGCGGGCGCAACCGGCGCAACCCCGTCACCCCAACTCACCACCGAGTTCGGTTGCACGCTAACGGGTCCAGCCGGATCGACACCGGTGACCGTCAACAACTCCGACGTCCAGGTGATGCCCACCGACGATGCCAGCGCCGCGGTGGCGGCCGACGTCGGAATGTCGGGCCCGAGATCGCGCGGCAACAGTGACACCGTGTCGCCGACAGTCATCACCTTGCCAAGTAGAGCCTGACGCAGCGTCGCCGACGAAATCGACTGCGTGGCAAGTTTGGAGCCGGCCACCGTCACCGATCGTGCGCCGTAGACGGTGACCGCCGAGACGATCACCGTGGTGTCCTCGCGCAGTCCGGCGTTGGACAGCGTCACATCGTCCAGCAGTGCAGTCCCGGCAGGCGTCCCGCCCGGCGCCAGCCCTGCGACCGCGGCGGTGGTTCGCGAACCCGTCAGGGATACCGCATCCCACTCGCGAATGCCAAGGGCTGCAATGGCTTCCGGGTGCAACCGAACGACGCCTCTGCGTGCGTCGAGCGCCGACGTGTTCAGTCGCGCGGTGAGACGCAGATGGCTCAGCGGAGGATCCTCCGCGGCTTCGCTCTGCGTCATGTCAGCGACCGGGCCTGCGCAGTCCAAGTCGCAGATTGGACCGGCGGCGCTGGGGCTGCGACGCACGTCGGATCGCCCGGCGCGCCGCGCGTTGCTGCCGGGGTTTGTCGTCCCATACCTCCGGATGTTCGGCAAGGAAGCGTCGAGTCCGGATCGCGAACGGGATGTGGATGACGTATGCCGCGATGATCGCCAGGATTGTCAGATAGCCGTAGAAGATTGACGCCGCCACCAGGACGGCCACCCCGAGCAGCAGCAGCGGAACCATGTTGGGCGACACCGAGAACGTGTGGATCTTGCGCATCGGCAGGGTGCTGACGACCAGCAGCGAGACGCCGATCATCCAGATGATGACCGCCGCCTCCGAGGTCCACCAGCCCTCGCCGAACTGCATCTTGGCGGCCAGCGGCCCGATTGCGCCGATCGCTCCTGCCGGGGCAGGCATGCCGACGAAGTACTCCTTCTCGTAGGCAGGCTTGTCGACGTCGAGCATCGCGTTGAAGCGCGCCAGCCGCAACACGATGCACACGGAGTAGACCAGCACCACGATCCAGCCGACCCGCGAGTGTGAGAGCAGGGTGCCGTAGACGATAAACGCCGGTGCCACACCGAAATTCACCGCATCGGCCAGCGAGTCGATCTCCTCGCCCATCCGCGACGTGACCTTCAGGATCCTGGCGATGCGCCCGTCGAGCGCGTCGAGGATCGCGGCCACCGCCAGAAACGCCATCGCCTCGGTGGGCCGGTTGTCCAGCGCCATCTTCACCGACGTCAAGCCAAGGCAGATGGCTGCCACCGTCATTGCGCTTGGCAGAATGCGCAGGCTTACGACGGGCGCCTTGATGCGCGGTCTCACGGCAGCTCGGCCAATACGGTTTCGCCGGCCAGCGCCCGCTGCCCGGTAGACACCAGGATGTTCGAGCCTGCGGGGAGATAGGTGTCCAGCCGGGACCCGTAGCGGATCAGGCCGTAGGTGTCGCCGATGGTCAGCTTGTCGCCGACCTTCGCCTCACACACGATGCGCCGCGCCACCAGGCCCGCGATCTGCACGGCGATCACTTCGGCGCCTTCGGCCGTGCGGATCAGCACGCTGTTGCGTTCGTTGTCCTCGCTGGCGGCCTCGAGTTCGGCCGAGCCGAACGCCCCCGGCCGGTGCACGACCGAGACCACCTCGCCGCTGATCGGCGCCCGCTGCACGTGGGCGTCGAAGATCGACAGGAAGATGCTGATGCGCGGCAACGGCGTTGCGGGCAGGCCGAGTTCGGCAGGCGGCAGCGCCTCCTCGATCAGACAGATCAGCCCGTCCGCGGGCGCGACGATGAGTCCCGGCCGGGTGGGTGGCACCCGCGGCGGATGCCGGAAGAACGCTGCATTCGCGGCCGCCGAGGCGAGACCGGCTCTGCGCAGCCATGGGCGCTTGCGTCCCAGCGCGGCGAGCGCCAGGCTGGCGCCAACGAAGGGCAGCCCTGCAGCGTGCATCGGCGGAATGGTGGTGCGCACCAGCGCCGCGAGCCGCTCGGGGCCGGATTTGAGGTCGGGGCGTCTGGCCATCGTGCAGCGATTCTACGGGCGGCCCCTTTCGCCGAGAGGGCTTAGGCCAAGTCCCACACGTGCACGGTCGACCCGGCGGCCACCTCGGCGACGTCCTCGTTGATCTCCAGCAGGCAGTTGGCCGAGGCCAGCCAGCGAAGATGGTGTGATGCCGGCGGTCCGTAGCTGGTGACCGTTCCAGCGTCGCGGTCGAGCACTCCGCGGCGGAACTGCCGCTTGCCGCGGGGGGAGGTGAGGTCCTCGGCCAGTACCGCCGTTCGCCGCGGCCGCTCCGGATTCGGCAGTCCCATCGCGGCGCGCAGCGGTTCGCGAATGAACACCTCGAACGACACCAGCGCGCTGACCGGGTTGCCGGGCAGCGTGATGATCGGCACGCCGTTCACCGATCCCGCACCCTGCGGCATGCCCGGCTGCATCGCCACCTTGACGAAGTCGACCTCGCCGCCGAGCGAATCCTTGACCACCTCGTAGGCGCCCGCGCTCACACCACCCGTCGTGATGATCAGGTCGGCGTCACCGACATGTGCATCGAGCGCGTTGCGGAACGCGTCCACGTCGTCGCCGACCATCGGCGAGGCGACAACGACCGCGCCTGCGTCACGCACGGCAGCGGCCAGCATCACGGCGTTGGACTCGTAGATCTGTCCCGGCTGCAACGGGGTGCCGGGAGCCACCAGCTCGGTGCCGGTCGACATCACCAAGACCCGTTGCGGGGGAACAACTTTCAGCTCGCCCAAGCCCAGCGCAGCGGCCAGGCCCAGCGCCGCCGGCGTGAGTACCTGGCCCGCGTGCAACACCGTAGTACCCGCCGTGACGTCCTCGCCGGCGCGGCGGACATGCTGACCTTGTTTCGCGCTGGTGCGGATGGCCACCGTGTCGGTCGCACCGTCGGTCGCCTCGACCGGCACCACCGCGGTCGCCCCTGTCGGCAGGGGCGCGCCGGTCATGATGCGGTGTGCCGTACCGGGTTTCAGTGTGAGCGGGTCGGTGCGGCCTGCCGGAATGTCCTCGGCGACGGGCAGCAGCAGGGGCTGTTCGGGTGTCGCGGCAGCGACGTCGTCGGCCACCACGGCGTACCCGTCCATGGCCGAGTTGTCGAACCCCGGCAGCGAGAGCGGCGCCACCACATCGTCGGCCAATACGAGGCCGAGCGTCTCGGTGAGCGGCAGCATGACCGCAGGCTTGGCGGTGATCAGTCCGGCGACGACGCGCCGGTGTTCATCGACGGTGCGCATCAGACGGGGAACGTCACGCCGGTGAGTTCTTCGGACACCGTCCACAGTCGCCGCTGAAGATCCTCGTCATGCGACTGACCGCTGGACTCAACGAGTTTCGGATGGCCTCTGGTTTCGCCGATGCCGTCGGGCCCGTAATACTGGCCGCCCTGCACGTCGGGGTCGGTGGCCACGCGCAGGATCGGCAACGCACCCATCGCTGCGGGCTGCATGAACGAACGCCATAGGAAGGGAGGGATGAAGCTGGGCAGATGCCGCATCAACTCGGTGTCCGACAGACCTGGATGGGCGACCGCGGCGATTGTGGGCGTCCCCTTGGCGGCGAGCCGCCGCTGCAATTCATAGGTGAACAGCAGATTCGCGAGCTTGGACTGGCCGTAGGCCTCGACGCGGTTGTATCTGCGTTCCAACTGCAAGTCGTCGAAATGGATCCGGGCCAGGATGCGGTGGCCGACGCTACTGACCGCGATGACCCGCGACCCCTCGACCGGCAACAGGTTGTCGAGCAGCTGACCGGTCAACGCGAAGGCGCCGAGATGATTGGTGCCGAATTGCATCTCGAAACCGTCTTTGGTGGTTTCGCGCGTCGGCACGTACATCACGCCCGCGTTGTTGATCAGCAGGTCGATGAGCGGATAGTCGGCGCGCAACTGATCGGCGGCGTTGCGAATACTGTCCAGCGACGTCAGGTCCAACTCCTGGAGGCTGACTTCTGCGTTGGGATTCTTCGACCTGATCCGATCTGCGGCCTCGTTGCCTTTGGCGAGATTGCGCACGGCGAGCACGACGTGGGCACCCTTGCCCGCCAATACCGCCGCCGTGTCGAAGCCCAGGCCCGAATTCGCACCCGTCACGATTGCGACTCGGCCCGTCTGATCCGGCACGTCGGCCGCGGTCCACTTGCTGCTCATGGCCTCAACATACTCAGGGCCTAACGGTTAGTTTCGTTGTCGTGGGGATGCAGCTGATCGAACCGGCCAACCGGCCGAGTCGCAAGGCCCCGCTGGTCTGGGCGATCGGCGCGGCGATCCCGTGGCTGATGCTGGCGGTGGGCCAGCTGGTCTGGTTCGTCGTCAGCCCCCGGTTGCCGTGGTTACACGCGACTGCGGCCATGGCCACGGCGTTGGGCATCGTGTTGTTCGTAGGGGTGGTCCCGGTGTGGCGATACCGCGTGCACCGCTGGGACATCGACCCCAAGGCGGTGTATACGCGGACAGGCTGGCTGGTGCAGGAGCACCGGATCGCGCCGATCTCGCGGGTGCAGACCGTCGACACCGAACGTGGCCCGCTGGACCAGCTGTTCGGGCTGGCCAATGTGACGGTGACGACGGCGTCGTCGGCGGGTGCGGTGCGCATCGTGGCGCTGGATTTCGATGTGGCAGAACGGGTTGTCGCACAGCTGACCGATATCGCGGCCCTCGGCGCGGAGGACGCGACGTGACCGGTGAGGTGTGGCAACGACTCAGCCCACGCATGCTGTTGGTGCATCCCGTCCACGAGGTGCTGCGCCAGATACCGCTGCTGATCGGCTCAGTAGTGCTCGGATCGGCGACGGGCAATCCGCTGTGGACGCTGTTCGGCCTCGCGCTCGTCGTCGGCTATGGCGTGGCGCGGTGGTTCACCACCGCGTACCGGATCGACGCCGAAGAAGTGCGGCTGCGTAAAGGCGTGCTTCAGCGCAAGGTTCTTTCGGTGCCGCGCAACAGGATTCGCTCTGTTTCGACCGACGCTCGGCTGTTGCACCGACTGCTCGGGCTGACTGTGTTGCGGCTCGGCACAGGCCAGGAAGCCACGCGCGACGCGGCGTTCGCACTCGACGCGGTCGAGGCCGGACAAGTGCCGCGGCTGCGCGCCATTCTGCTGGCGGATTCGCTTGCGATCGAGCAGGAAACGTCGGGCCGGGAGTTGGCGCGTTGGCAGCCTTCCTGGTTGCGTTACAGTCCGCTGAGTTTCACCGGACTGGCGATGATCGCGGCGGCAGTTGGCCTGGTGTATCAGGCGGGTGCCATTGCGGCACTGCAGGATTCGCGACTGGCCCGGTCTGGCGTTGAGGCCGCGGAGCGCTTCGGAGTCGCGGCAAGCCTGAGCGTGGCCGCGGTCGTGGTGCTCGTCGCCTCGGTGGTGTTGTCGGTGCTGCGGTCGCTGGTGACGTATGGAAATCTCGTGTTGCGCCGAGATGCGGAGCTGCTGCACCTCGAGCATGGACTGCTGCGGCTGCGCGAGCACACCTTCGACATGCGGCGGTTGCGCGGCGGCACGTTGCGTGAGCCGCTGTTGGTGCGATTGTTCGGGGGCGCCGGACTGGACGCGGTGATGACGGGTGTCGGTGGGGCTGGCGAGGCGTCGTTGCTGCTGCCGCCATGCCCGCGCGTGACTGCTGAGTCGGTGTTGTCGGGGTTGATCGCCAACCCGGACGCGGTGAGCGGCCCGCTGCAGGCACACGGCGCCGCGGCGACGCGCAGGCGCTGGACGCGGGCGTTGGCGCTGCCCGCGGTGCTGCTGATCGTGATGGTCGTGGTGCCGACACCGATCTGGGGGTGGCCGGTGTGGGTGGTGCTGACGGTCTGCTGTGTGCTGTTGGCGGTCGACCGGTCGCGGGCGCTCAGGCATCGGGTGGATCCGGAGTGGCTGGTGGCACGGTCGGGCAGCCTGGATCGGCGCCGCGACTGCATTGCGGCGGCGGGCATCATCGGATGGACCGTGCGCCAGACGCTGCTGCAGCGCCGTGCGGGCGTCGCGACGTTGATCGCCGCGACCGCAGCGGGAGTGAAGCGTTACCGGGTGATCGACGTTCCTGCCGAGTTGGCGTGGACGATCGCAGCGGCCGCATCGCCGTGGGTCGCCGACAACGCATGGGCTAAGGCTTGAACTGCCAGAATCGAGGACATGATCACGGGCCTGGCACATAGCGGCGTCTGCGTTCCCGACTGTGAGGCGGCGGTGGCTTACTACCGCGACGTGCTGGGATTCACGGTGCTTTCGCCGCCGTACGTGATGGACGGTGACGCCATCCGCGCCGACATGGGTGAATTGTTGGCCGATCCTGCGATGAAAGCCGCGATCGTAGGCTTCGGCGACGACGGTGACCGGGTGCTCGAAGTCATCGAGTATCTGCGTGCCGACGGCGGCGACACGGCCCGGACAGGTCTGGCCGACCCGGGGCTGTCGCACATCGGGCTGATCTGCGACGACGTCGTTTCCACCCGGAAAATGCTGGAAGACAAGGGAGTTCAGTTTCTTGTCGACGGAATCGCCGATATCGCAGGAGTGCGCACCACATGGTTCGCTGACCCGTGGGGTGTCGTCTTCATCCTGGTCGAGAAGGGTAAGCAGGAGCGGCCGTACTTCGCGCAGTTCGGGTAGCCCCCGAGTTGCGCTGATTCGTTTGCCGTTTAGTGTCGGGCCATGGCAATCGGTGGTGTGCTGTTCGACATCGACGGCGTCCTGGTGACGTCGTGGAAGCCGATCGCGGGCGCATCGAAAACATTGCGGACTTTGTCTGACAACCAGATTGCATGCTCGTACCTGACCAACACCACGACGCGGACCCGTGTGCAGATCGCCGGACTCCTCACCGAGGCCGGGATGGCGGTGCGCGCCGACGAGGTCATCACCGCTGCGGTGCTCACCGCGGAGTATGTCCGCAGCCGCTATCCCGATGCGCGGTGCTTCTTGGTCAACAGCGGGCAGATCGCCGAGGACATGCCTGGCATCGACATCGCGTATTCGAGCGAATTCGCCGGCCCGAAGGCACCCGAGACGCCCGATGTGGTGCTGCTGGGCGGGGCGGGCCCGGAGTACAGCCATCTGACGTTGTCGTGGGTGTACGACTGGATGGCGCAGGGAGTGCCGGTGGTCGCAATGCATCGCAGCACCGCGTGGACCACCACCGACGGCTTGCGGGTCGACACCGGCATGTACCTGATCGGAATGGAAGAGACTTCCGGCCGTAAGGCCACCGCTGTCGGCAAGCCTGCGCCCGAAGGTTTTCTGGCCGCCGCGAGCAGGCTGGGCGTCGACGCAGACGAGATGTACATGATTGGCGACGACCTCAACAACGACGTGCTGGCCGCGCAGGTGGTGGGGATGACCGGGGTGCTGGTGCGCACCGGCAAGTTCCGCCAGGACACGCTGGACCGTTGGGCCGCAGACGAATTCGCGATGCAGCCCAATCATGTCATCGACTCGGTAGCCGATCTGCCGGAACTCCTCGGGCTCTAACGCTGCGGCCCGAAATTTGTCGGACCCCTTTGTGATGATGGGGTTATGTCCTTGGCGGCGACCGCGATGATTCCGAAAGAGCGTCTTGAGGTGCTGTTTGGGGAGTTGGCCGAGTTGGCGGGGCAGCGCAACGCCATCGACGGGCGCGTGGTGGAGATCGTCGCCGAGATCGACCGCGACGGGTTGTGGGGTGCCACCGAGGCACGCTCGGTGGCGGGGTTGGTGGCCTGGCGACTGGGGTTGTCCTCGACCACCGCGAAGACCACTACGACGGTCGCGGGCCGGTTGGACGAGTTTCCGCGCTGCGCAGAAGCGATGCGCGAGGGCCGGTTGTCGCTGGATCAGGTCGGCGTCATCGCCGGCGCCGCGGGTGCGGGCTCTGATGAGCATTACGCGCAGTTGGCGGCCGTGGCGACGGTCAACCAATTGCGCACCGCGGTCAAACTCGAACCCCGACCCGACCCCAACCCCGAGCCTCCGCCGGAGCCGAAGGTTTCGGTCACCAAGAGCTCTGATGAGCACTTCACCACGTGGCGCATCCGACTGCCGCATATCGAGTCGGCCAAGCTCGACGCCGCACTGGCCTCGCATCACGACGCCCTCTACACCGAGTACAAGCTCGACCACGGAAGCGGCGGCGATTCAGCGCAGCGGCCCCCGGCGCCGACCACGGGTGAGGCGTTCATGCGGCTGGTGGAGGCCGGCTGGGACGCCGAGGCCGCGCGCCGCCCCCACGCACAACACACCACCGTGATCGCGCACCTCGACGTCAAAGACCACACCGCGGCCCTGCACCTGGGGCCGCTGCTGACCGACGCCGATCGGCGGTATCTGACCTGTGATGCCACCTGCGAAGTCTGGTTCGAACGCCACGGCCAGCCGATCGGCGCCGGACGCACCACCCGCACGGTCAATCGGCGGCTGCGCCGCGCCCTTGAACATCGCCACCCCGCCTGTGCGGTACCCGGGTGTGGGGCCACCCGCGGACTGCACGCCCATCACCTGGTGCACTGGGAAAACGGCGGCCCCACCGACCTGGACAACCTCGTGCTGCTGTGTCCGTATCACCACCGGCTGCATCACCGCGGCGTCATCACCCTCACCGGACCCGCCACCCACCCAACCCCCGCCCGATGTCCCACCCTGGACCGGGCCGCTGGGCGAGCGCGCCGACTGGTGGTGGTATGACCCCTACCAACCACCACCAACCAACAACTAACCCCGACCCGGGCAGCGTCCTAGAGCCGCCGGGTGTCGAGTCGAGTCTCGTCGGCCGCATCGACGAAATACGCTGCGGCGCCATCACGTTCGCTGAACGCTTCGACAAAGTCGGTGCCGCGATACAGCACACCCGCGCCGTCATCGGTGGCGTATCCGGCCGGCAAGGTGCCGTCACCGACGAGGCGTTGGAACAACGGGCGGCGCTGCGGTTCGGAGTCGTAATGAACGCCGTTCGAATACGGCACGAGGGCGAGCCCGTCGGTGACTGGCCGAAGATCCGGTCCGAACGAATCCGTCGTGCCTCCGACGTGCCAGCAGATCGATCCCGCGGAGACGCCGGTGAGCACCACGCCTGCCTGCCATGCGGTTCGCATCGCCGCGTCGACACCGTGCAGCCGCCACATCGCCAGCAGACCCGCCACGCTTCCGCCGAACACCCACACCACATCCTGGTCGAGCAGGTGCGCGGTGATGTCGTCGACGTTGGGCATCGGGAACAGCGTCAGGTGCGACGCGGCGAGCCCGCGCACGTGCGCGGCGTCAGTGAGCCAGTGCAGGACGGTCGGATTGTCACCGAGCGCGGTGGCGACGAAACAGATCCGCGGCGCGCGTCCCGTGACGCCGGCCAACTCGATCGCGTATTCCGTCAGCTCGCTGAACTCCCATCGGGTCCGCCGCCCTTCCCGCAGGCCTCCGCTAGTCGCGAGGATTGTCGGCGCGTCGGCGGGCATGAGGAAAACGTATGCGGGATTGTCGGTTTGCGCGATTACTTATCGGGATGCGCGGAGTCTCTATTCACATGACCGAAGAACGCATGACTGCCACGCTGACAATCCAGGCGCCGGTTCAGGACGTCTTCAACGTGCTGGCCGACCCGTCGACGCACCAGGCCATTGACGGCACCGGATGGGTGCGTGAGCCGCTGGATGGCAAGCCGCTGGCCGGCGTCGGTCAGGTTTTCCGGATGACGATGTTCCACGAGAACCACCCGGACAAGTTCTACGAGATGGCCAACAGAGTCGAGGTCTTCGAGCCGCCGCGCGCCATCGCATGGCTACCCGGCCAGGGTGCTGACGACGCCGATCTCGAGTTCGGTGGTTGGCTCTGGCGCTATGACCTGACGTCAGTCGGCCCGGCGGAAACCGAAGTCACGTTGACCTACGACTGGTCGGATGTCCCATCGGAAACACGCGAACACATCGGATTCCCGCCGTTCGACCGGCAGCATCTGGACAACTCGCTGAAGCATCTGGCGGAGTTGGCCTAAGCCTGCAGCGTGCGCACCGCTTCGATGCGCGCCTTGAGCTGATCCGTCGTCGCGGCGGCAATCGGCGGCCCGCCGCAGAGCCGACGCAGCTCGTTGTGAATCCAGCCGTGCGGCTTGCCGGTTCGGTGGTGGGCCACCGACACCAACGCGTTGAGCTCACGACGCAACTCGCGCAGCTGTCCATGCGTCGACGGCCGCGGCACCTCACCCGTCGCAGTGCGCTTCGACAATTGTTCATCCTGCCTGCGCCGCAACAGGTCTCGCATCTGGTCGGCGTCGAGCAGGCCGGGGATACCCAGGTAGTCGGCCTCCTCCTCGCTGCCGGCAGGCGTCGCCGTCCCGAACGAGGAGCCGTCGAAGATGACCTGATCCAGCTCGGCGTCGGCGCCAAGCGATTCGAAGCCGTTGTCCATATCACCGGGCTCGGACTTGCGTCGCTCGACGTACTCCTCGTCGCCTTCGGCCTCGCGGTGCGGCTTGCCGAGCACGTGGTTGCGCTGGGCTTCCATCTCGCTGGCCAGCAACAGCAGGTTGGGCACGGACGGCAGGAAGATGCTCGCCGTCTCACCGGGTTGGCGAGTACGGACGAACCGTCCGATCGCCTGGGCGAAGAACAGCGGCGTCGACGCGCTGGTCGCGTACACGCCGACGGCGAGCCTCGGCACGTCGACGCCCTCGGACACCATCCGCACCGCGACCAGCCAGCGACTGCTTCCTGCCGAGAACTGGCTGATGCGGTCCGAGGAACCGGGATCGTCGGACAGCACGACCGTCGGCGCCTCACCGGTGATCTTGGTGAGCAACGCGGCGTATGCGCGAGCAGCGGTCTGATCGGAGGCGATGACCATGCCGCCCGCATCGGGAACGTGCTGACGCTTCTGTTGCAGGCGTTTGTCGGCGGCAGCGAGAACCGCCGGCATCCACTCGCCTGCCGGATTCAGCGCGGTGCGCCACGCGCGGGCGGTCTGCTCGGCGGTCAGCGGTTCACCGAGGCGCGCGGCATGTTCCTCACCCGCGCTGTCGCGCCACCGCGCCTCACCCGAGTAGGCCAGAAAGACGACGGGCCGGACCACACCATCGGCCAACGCCTCGGCATAGCCGTAGGTGTGATCGGCCAGCGAGCGCATCAGCCCGTCGCCGTCGGGTTCGTAGGTGACGAACGGGATCGGGCTGTCGTCACTGCGGAACGGCGTACCCGTCAGCGCAAGCCGCCGCGTCGCGTCGTTGTAGGCCTCGCGGATCGCGTCGCCCCAACTCTTCGCGTCCCCGCCGTGATGGATCTCGTCGAAGATGACGAGCGTGCGGTAGTTCTCGGTGCGCACCCGGTGCCGCGTCGGATGGCTGGCCACCTGTGCATAGGTGACGACGACACCGTGGTACTCCGACGACGTCTGCGCCGACGAGTTGCTGAACTTCGGGTCCAGCGCGATGCCGACCCTGGCGGCGGCCTGCGCCCACTGCGTCTTGAGATGTTCGGTCGGCACGACGACCGTGATTCGCTCGACGGTGTTGTCGGCCAGCAGCTCTCCAGCGATGCGCAGGGCAAACGCGGTCTTACCTGCCCCCGGGGTCGCGACGGCGAGGAAGTCGCGGGGTTTGGCACCCAGATACCGCACCAATGCCCGACGCTGCCAGCCCCGCAAAGCCTGGGTGTCGGGCGCTGCAAAAGCCGGCACCCAAAGCTCCTCACTGATCGGACAGCAGCCTAGCGCAGGGGATTACACGCGCGCATCTCTACTGGAGAACGTGTCGCAGGCCGGCAACGCGCTAGCCCGATGGTCGGCGACAGGCAGCATCACGAGGCCATTTCCGGACAAGGGCGTAAGTAACCGAGCTGGCCACGCCACTCGTCGAGCAGCAAACACCAGGCTTGCGCTGCGTCAGGGTGGGTACCCAGTTGGCCACGATGACAGCAATGACCTACCGCAGCACTGACGACATCGACCCTTGCGTACGCGTGTACGGGACGCGCGTACACAATCTACGGGGCGTCGACGTCGTCGCACCACGTGACGCGCTGGTGGCGTTCACCGGCATCTCCGGTTCCGGGAAGTCTTCGCTGGCCTTCGGCACCATTTACGCCGAGGCGCAGCGCCGCTACTTCGAATCTGTCGCTCCGTATGCCCGTCGCCTGCTGTTGCCGTCCGGCGCGCCGAAGGTAGATGACATCACCGGGCTACCGCCCGCCGTCGCATTGCAGCAGCGCCGAGGTTCGGCTACGTCACGGTCGACGGTCGGCACCGTCACCACCCTGTCGAACCTGCTGAGGATGTTGTTCTCCCGCGCAGGCACCTACCCGCGGGGCGCCACGGAACGACTGGACTCCGACGCGTTCTCCCCGAACACCGCGGTCGGGGCGTGCCCCGAATGCCACGGGCTCGGACGCATTCACCGCGTGACCGAAGAGACGCTGGTACCCGATCCTTCGCTGACCATCCGAGAGGGTGCGGTCGCAGCATGGCCGGGCGCCTGGCAAGGCCAGAATCTACGCGACATCCTCGTCACCCTCGGCTATGACATCGACAAGCCGTGGCGGAAGCTCCCTAAGCGACAACGGGATTGGATCTTGTTCACCGAAGACCAGCCGACTGTCGAGATCGATCCGGGCCAGCATCCCGTGCAGGCCGATTATTACTACAACGGCACGTTTTCCAGCGCCGAACGCCACGTCCGTCACACGTTGGCGAACTCGCACAGCGCGATGATGCGTCGGCGTGTGCTGCAGTTCGTCGACAGTGTCGACTGCCCGGTGTGCGACGGTTCAGGCTTGCGGCCGGAGGCGCTGAAGGTGACATTCGCCGGGCGTACGATCGCGGAATACGCGGCGATGCCGTTGACGGAGCTCGCAAATACTCTGCAGCCCACGGCTTCTCGCACCGACGGCGCCGCTGCCTACGAGTCCACAGAATCCGGTGAACTGACCGAAGTGGCGACCATGATCGCCGCTGACCTTGTTGCACGCCTGCAGATACTCATCGATCTCGGTCTCGGCTACCTGACGCTCAGTCGCCGCACGCCGACGGTGTCACCGGGCGAACTGCAGCGGTTGCGGTTGGCCACTCAATTGCGAGCCGGCCTTTTCGGAGTGCTTTACGTCCTCGACGAGCCGTCGGCCGGTCTGCACCCGGCCGATGCCGAACCACTGCTCGTCGTGCTCGATCGTCTTCGGCGAGCGGGCAATTCGTTGTTCGTGGTCGAGCACGACATGGACGTCGTACGCCGTGCCGATTGGATCGTCGATGTTGGCCCTGGGGCCGGTGAGCTCGGCGGCGACGTACTCTACAGCGGGCCGGTGCCCGGGCTCGCGGACATCGAGGCTTCGGTCACTCGCAGGTACCTGTTCGACGGGGCGGAGCCGGCAACTCGTGACCCTCGCACGCAGACCGGGCAGCTGCGGTTGCGCGGCATCAACTTCCACAATCTGAAAGACCTCGACGTGGACCTGCCACTCGGGGTGTACACCGCGGTCACCGGTGTGTCGGGCTCAGGCAAGTCGACGCTCGTCGTCAAGGTTCTCGGCGACGTCGTGAACAACCACCTCGGAACGGGCCGTTGCACTGAGCCGGCCGAATCCGACGATGACGAATCCGGCACTGGGATAGTCGATCTCGACCATGACGCGAGTATCGGCGTGACGGCCCACGGAGTCGAGGAGATCAACCGATTGGTTTCGGTCGACCAGCGACCGATCGGACGTACCCCGCGGTCAACGCTGGCGACCTACACCGGCCTGTTCGACGCCGTACGTCGCGAATTCGCCGCGACCCCGAAGGCGCGGCGTCGCGGTTGGACCGCGGGCAGGTTTTCGTTCAACGTCGCCGAAGGGCGGTGTCCGACCTGTCAAGGGGAGGGGTTCGTCTCGGTGGAGCTGCTGTTTCTGCCTGGCACATACGCCACGTGTCCGACGTGCCAGGGCGCGCGCTACTCCGAGCAGACGCTGGAAGTGCGGTATCGGGATCGAACCATCGCCGATGTGCTCGCGATGACGGTCGACGAGGCCGCGGAGTTCCTCGCCGACGTTGCGCCTGCTGCTCGGAGTCTGACCACACTCCAAGAGGTAGGGCTGGGATATCTACGTCTCGGACAGCCCGCGACCGAGCTGTCCGGCGGCGAGGCCCAGCGCATCAAGCTGGCGTCCGAACTGCAGCGGCCGCGGCGCGGTCACACGCTCTACGTCCTCGACGAACCGACCACCGGTCTGCACCCCGCCGATGTGGATCTGCTCGATCGTCAGCTGCACCGACTCGTCGACGCGGGCAATACGGTCGTGGTGGCCGAACATGACATGCGAATGGTCGCGGATGCCGACTGGGTGATCGATCTGGGACCGGGGGCCGGTGGTGACGGTGGTCGCGTCGTCGCGGCAGGACCACCGGCGAAGGTTGCTCGTGCGAAACGCAGCCGTACGGCACCGTATCTGGCAAAGCGCTTGGCGGCGTCCGCTATTCGATGAAGAAGTTGTCGTTCTTGGCGAACCACTCACGGCGCTCGTCGTCGGACATCTCGCCCAGCTTGGCCATGCCCTCGAAGTAGTGCTCACGCGGCGCGCCGGGCGCGAACAACATCAAGATAGACGTCGGTTCTTCGGCCTCGTTGCGGAAACCGTGGACGCCGCCGGGCGGCACGTACAGGAAGTCGTTCGGATGCCCGTCGATCCAGTCGGTGCCGTCGTACAGCCTGATGGTGCCCGACAGCACGAAGAACGCCTCGGACATCGCGCGGTGAAAGTGCGGGCCCGGTCCGCCGCCCTGCGGCGCGATCTCCACCCGATACAGCCCGTAGTCGCCGTCGGTGGCCTGTTGGTTGGCCAGATAGTGGTACTTGACGAGGCCGAACGAGTCGTAGTCCGGCGCCTCCTCTCCGCGCCGAAGCCACGCGCTGACTTCGGGCTGGTCCTCGGTGTAGCGAGGCGGGGGATAGGGCGGCACGATCAGAGACATCGGTACTCAGCCTAGCGATGCGCTGACCGCAAGTGCGCACCACGGGCACAGCGCTCGTACAGGTCTCGCCCGCATAGTGGCGTGCCATGGACCTCTCGGTGTCCGGGTTCGCCAACGCGTGGTTTCTGCTGTTCTTCGTCGCGATCGCGGCGATGCTCGCGGGCTACGTCGTTGCACAGCGCGCGCGGCGGCGACGGGTGATGCGGTTCGCCAATCTCGACTTGCTGCAAGCGGTGGCGAAATCGCGTCGACGGCGGTGGCGGCACCTGCCCGCAGCGCTGCTCGTCGCATCACTGGCGTTGTTGACCACCGCGATGGCGGGCCCGACACATGACCTGCGGGTGCCGCGCAACCGCGCGGTCGTGATGCTCGTCATCGACGTGTCAGAGTCGATGGTGGCGACCGACGTCGCGCCGGACAGGTTGGCGGCCGCCAAGGAAGCCGGCAAGCGATTCGTCGACGAACTGACGCCGGGAATCAACCTCGGCTTGGTCGAATTCGCCGGTACCGCAACACTATTGATGGCGCCGACGGTCGATCGGGAAGCCGTCAAGGCCGCGATCGGCACGCTTAAGGCTGCGGAACGAACCGCAACGGGTGAGGGAATCTTCACGGCGCTGCAGGCGATCGCCGCAACCACGGCCGTACTCGGCGGTGGTCAGGGTCCGCCGCCTGCGCGCATTGTTCTGGAATCCGACGGTAAGGAAACCGTGCCCGGCGACCCGGATGGGCCGCGCGGTGCCTTCACTGCTGCGCACGCCGCGAAGGAACAGGACGTGGGAATCTCGACGATCTCGTTCGGCACCCCCGGCGGCACCGTCACGCTCGGCGACCAGGAAATTCCAGTGCCCGTCGACGACTCGACATTGCAGAAGATCAGCGAGATTTCGGGCGGACAGGCATTCCACGCGGACAGCCTGGACACCCTCAACAGCGTGTACTCGACTCTGCAGCGCAACATCGGCTTCGAGACGATTCCCGGCGACGCCAGCGCGCCATGGATTCGGTTGGGGGCGTTGGTCTTGATCGCTGCCCTGGCGGCGGCAGCGGTACTCAACAGGAGGCTGCCGGATTAGGTGGGCAGTCGGCGGTTGATCACCAGTCCGAGCACCGCGCCGGCGGCGGCCAGGATGACGGCCAGTCGCAGCCATCCGGCGCTGGCCGGGCCGCGCTCGATCCGGTAGCCCAGTTGATCCTCGGCGGCGTGAAAGTTGCGACCGAGCTCGTCAACGGTTGCGGCGGAGGATGTTTGGCCGCCGGACAGGTTCGCGATGGCGTTCATCGTCTCGGCGTCGACCGGTACGGGAATGGTTTGGTTCTTGAGTTCGACGTTGCCGGTAGGTGTTCCCAACGAGACGGTCGAGATCGTCACACCTGCTTGTCTGGCGGCCCGTGCCGCGGTGTAGGCGCCGTCGGGTGCGTTCGGGTTGTCGGGCACGGTTTCCTTGCCGTCGGACAGCAGCACGATGGTTGCGGGCGCCGGTTTGTCGTCCGGGCCTTTCAGCACCGCGTTGACGGTCTGAATCGATTGCAGCGCAGAGAAAATCGCCTGCCCGGTGGCGGTCTTGTCGTCGGGCCGCAACTTGTCGAGAGCAGCCACGGTGAGTTGGTGGTCGGGGCTGGGTGCGACCAGTACGTTGGGAGTGCCCGCGAACGCGATGAGCCCGAGGTTCACACCGGGCGTTACCTGCTTGGCGAAATCCTGCGCGGCGTGCTCGGCGGCGGTCAGCCGGTTCGGGGACACATCTGTTGCCATCATCGACTGCGACACGTCGATGACGAGCATGATGACGGCGCGGTTGCGTGGCACCCGGACATCCCGGGTGGGTTGCGCCAGCGCGATGCTCAGCGGCACGAGCGCGACAAGCAGCAAGGCCATCGGCAGATGCCGCCACCGCGACGGCCGCGTGGCGCCCCCGCCGGCGAACCGTCGTATCCGCTGCCCGCGTCGCCCCTGGGCGGCCGCATAGATCCCCAGGAGCGCCGCGGGAGCGACCAGCAGGATCAGCCACGCCGGGTCGTCGAACCCAGACAGCGACAACAGACCCAATCCAGGAACCGTCACCGCCTCACTGTCGCCGCTGCTGCTGGGAATCCCCTGTGTCCCTGGTCAGCTCGGCTCAGCCGACCGGCGACACCACCGCTGTCAGCTCTTCCGACACCGCCCACAGCCTGCGCTGTGCGTCGACGTCATGCGACGCCACGCTCGAGGCGACGACCTTCGGGTAGCCGCGTTGTTCAGCGAATCCGTCGGGCCCGTAGTACTGCCCGCCGATGACCCCGGGATCGGTCGCGGCGCGCAGCGACGGCAGCGCCCCCATGTCGGCGCCTTGCATCACCGGTTCGAGCACCCGCGTCGTGATGGCGACCAGTGCCGGCAGGTTGCGAGTCAGTTCGGTCCGCGAGCCACCGGGGTGGGCGGCGACGGCGATGGTGTCGGTGCCGCGCAGGCGCCGCTGAAGTTCATAGGTGAACATCAGGTTGGCCAGCTTCGACTGTCCATATGCGCGGACTCGGCTGTAGTCGCGCTCCCACTGCAGATCGTCGAAGCGGATGCCGTTGACGAAGCGGTGGCCCTGGCTGCTGACCGAGACGATGCGCGAACCCGGCGCAGCGAGGACCCGGTCGAGCAGCAGATTGGTCAGCGCGAAATGGCCCAGATGATTTGTACCGAACTGCAATTCGAAGCCGTCCTTCGTGACGGCCTGTGGCGGCATCATCACGCCGGCGTTGTTGATCAGCAGATCGATCGACGGGTAGTCGGCGCGAAGCTGATCGGCAGCGGCGCGGACGGAATCCAGCGACGAAAGGTCCAACTCTTGAATGGCCACGCTGGCACCGGGATGAGCCCGTGCGATGAGGTCGGCGGCGGCCTTGCCTTTCTCGAGATTGCGGACGGCGAGCACAACGTGTGCGCCCTTCGCCGCGAGCGCGGTCGCGGTCTCGTAGCCGAGGCCGGTATTGGCGCCGGTGACGACGGCCGTGCGGCCGGTCTGGTCGGGAATGTCGGCAGTTGTCCACTTGCCCATGAGGGATCTCCTACAATCGGTTAAACGGGGCGGAGGCTCCGTTTGATGACGACTATACGGAACGCACGCCCCGCTTATCTATTCCCGAGGTGACCGATGACCGAAACGGCCCGGCCGATGCGTGCCGACGCGGCGCGAAATCGTGCGCGGGTGCTGGAGGTCGCCTACCAGACCTTCGCCGAAGAGGGCCTAGGCGTGCCGATCGACGAGATCGCCCGCCGAGCAGGGGTCGGCGCCGGGACGGTGTACCGGCATTTCCCCACCAAGGAGGACCTGTACCGGGCGGTGATCGAGGCCCGCATCAACCACATTGTCGACGACGGCCGCCGCCTGCTGGCCGCGGCGGATCCGGGCGACGCACTGTTCGCGTTCCTGCGGTCGATGGTGCTGCAGTGGGGTGCGACGGATCGAGGTCTGGCCGAGGCGCTCGCGGGGCTGGGCGTCGACGTCAAGGCCGCGGTGCCCGACGCGGAGGACGCGTTCCTCGAGCTGCTGGGGAATCTGCTGCGAGCAGGCCAAAAGGCGGGCACGGTTCGGCGTGATCTCGATGTGCGCGACGTGAAGGCTCTCATGGTCGGGGCGCAGGCCATCCAGACCTATAACGCCGAGGCGGCCGATCGTCTCATCGAGGTGGTGCTCGACGGGTTGCGCGCAGGGTGAACACCGCCTAGGTGACCTTGCACTCGCCCTGGTCGAGTGCTAAGAATGCAGTTGGCACTCGCGACCGGTGAGTGCTAGGTCGGGACGGTGAGGCCGGGGACCCGCGCGGAGCACATCCCCAGCCGTCCGTCGCGGGCACTGCGCCCGACCAATAAGACGTGCATCCCCAATCCGGAGGAACACTTCGCAATGGCTAAGACAATTGCGTATGACGAAGAGGCCCGTCGCGGTCTCGAGCGGGGCCTGAACAGCCTCGCCGACGCGGTAAAGGTGACGTTGGGCCCCAAGGGTCGCAACGTCGTCCTGGAGAAGAAGTGGGGCGCCCCCACGATCACCAACGATGGTGTTTCCATCGCCAAGGAGATCGAGCTGGAGGATCCCTACGAGAAGATCGGCGCTGAGCTGGTCAAGGAAGTTGCCAAAAAGACCGACGACGTCGCAGGCGACGGCACCACCACCGCCACCGTGCTGGCCCAGGCGCTCGTTCGCGAGGGTCTGCGCAACGTCGCGGCCGGGGCCAACCCGCTCGGCCTGAAGCGCGGCATCGAGAAGGCCGTCGAGAAGATCACCGAGACGCTGCTGAAGTCGGCCAAGGAGGTCGAGACCAAGGAGCAGATCTCTGCCACCGCCGCGATCTCGGCAGGCGACACCCAGATCGGCGAGCTCATCGCCGAGGCCATGGACAAGGTCGGCAACGAGGGCGTCATCACGGTCGAGGAGTCCAACACCTTCGGCCTGCAGCTCGAGCTGACCGAGGGCATGCGCTTCGACAAGGGCTACATCTCGGGTTACTTCGTGACCGACGCCGAGCGTCAGGAAGCGGTCCTCGAGGATCCGTACATCCTGCTCGTTTCGTCGAAGATCTCGACGGTCAAGGATCTGCTTCCGTTGCTGGAGAAGGTCATCCAGTCCGGTAAGCCGCTGCTGATCATCGCCGAGGACGTCGAGGGCGAGGCGCTGTCCACGCTCGTCGTCAACAAGATCCGCGGCACCTTCAAGTCCGTCGCCGTCAAGGCCCCGGGCTTTGGTGACCGTCGCAAGGCGATGCTGCAGGACATGGCCATCCTCACCGGTGGTCAGGTCATCAGCGAAGAGGTCGGCCTGTCGCTCGAGAACGCCGACGTCTCACTGCTGGGCCAGGCCCGCAAGGTCGTCATCACCAAGGACGAGACCACCATCGTCGAGGGTGCAGGCGACAGCGAGGCCATCGCCGGCCGCGTCGCGCAGATCCGCTCGGAGATCGAGAACAGCGATTCCGACTACGACCGCGAGAAGCTGCAGGAGCGCCTGGCCAAGCTGGCCGGCGGTGTTGCGGTCATCAAGGCCGGTGCTGCCACCGAGGTGGAGCTCAAGGAGCGCAAGCACCGCATCGAGGACGCTGTTCGCAACGCGAAGGCGGCCGTCGAGGAGGGCATCGTCGCCGGCGGTGGCGTGGCCCTGCTGCAGGCCGCGCCTGCGCTGGAGGAGCTGAACCTCACCGGTGACGAGGCCACCGGCGCGAACATCGTTCGCGTTGCGCTGGAGGCCCCGCTCAAGCAGATCGCCTTCAACGGCGGCCTGGAGCCCGGTGTCGTGGCCGAGAAGGTCCGCAACTCTGCTGCCGGTACCGGCCTGAACGCCGCCACCGGTGAGTACGAGGACCTGCTCAAGGCAGGCGTCGCCGACCCGGTCAAGGTGACGCGTTCGGCGCTGCAGAATGCGGCGTCCATCGCGGCGCTGTTCCTGACCACCGAGGCGGTCGTCGCCGACAAGCCGGAGAAGGCTCCGGCTGGTGCGGCCGACCCGACCGGTGGCATGGGCGGCATGGACTTCTAAGTCCCTTTACGAGAAGGCCCGGGTGTGCTTCGGCACCCCGGGCTTTTTCGTGCCTTCCCGGCGCGAACGTGGGTTACCCGCACGCATTTTCGGGGCGGACCGTGACACAAGCCCACACTCGGCAATCGAGCGATACAGTGCGACATGGCTGAGAATGAGCAGTCGCCCTTCGTCCCGTTCGTCGACGAGGACGGGCGCGTAACCGGCGTCATGGATCAGATGACCGCCGACTACCTGTCGTCGACTGATCCGGACCCGACACAGGCGAGCCTCGATGCGGTGTTCGAGAGGGTCACGCGAGTTCGATTGATTGGCTACCGCGAAGTATTTGCCGTTGAGGAATACGACGGTGAGCGGTATGACGCCAGGGAAAGGGTGTTCGATGTGGTGCGTTTGGATGTCACGGACCCCGAAAGCCTGACCGAACTTGTTGCCGCACTTCGGATTGCGGAGGCTGACGTATACGGACACGTGATGAGTATCGGTGACCACCACTTGGAACTGTGGACCGGCGAACAACACGTGCACACGTTGGAAGTCATCGACTGGGACACGATCCGATGGTCTTCGGTATGGAAGGGGGACGCGACGCTCGCTTATCCGCGGCGCTTCGCGGATTGGCTACTGACTTACGGCATTCCAGATGCGCGAGACAGATGCGAGGAACGCGAGCAGTCGATGGCCGAACGGCAGCGACATGTGCTGAACTGGGTACGGGCCATGCCGCCGAGTCTGCTACCGCTGTGGCCGGAACGACTGGGCGACGGGCGAGGGCGGGCCCCAGACCTCGACGCCGCTCGCCTGCTTTTAGAAGCCGCGACGCCCGATCCCGTCGGACGGGTGCGGGCGCTCTTCGCCTGGTTCGGTTCGGACTCCCGACCGTGGAACAGGTACTACGACCACGAGGAAGTTCCTGAAGAGCTTCTGCTGGAATACCCGATTGATGTATTGCTGGCAGCCGCCGCAACCGACTCCGAGAGTGAGTTGCTCGGTGCGGCGCGACTATTCACGGGGTTTGACTCTCACCGAACCCGTAAGGCCGACCTGGAGCAATGCCCTGAGCCGCTTCGGGAGCAGATACGGCAAGCCGTGCAACGGCAAGGCATCGCTGAGAACCTCAAGCTGTTTGAGCGCGCGTTCGACCTCTCTGACGGTTGAGGCTAGGTCGCACGCGCGATGGCTTGGATAGTCCGAAGCCGACCGTCGGCCAACGCCGCGACCAGGTTCTTGGCCTTGGTCTCGAAGTCGGGGACGAACGCATGCAGGCCAAGCGGATTGGGCGGCAATGCCAACAGTGCCTGCATCAACGCGGCGGCGTCCTCGGTGAGATCGGCCCAATGGTCGATGGCGAACCCGGCGTCTTCGATCGCGGCACGCAACTGGTCGGCGGAGGCGAGGTGGCTGTGCGCGGGGTGGTCGGCCCACGGCAGCGGATACCCGAGTTCGCGTCCATCGCCAGAAACGATGTCCCACAACGCAAGTCGCCCGTCGTTGACCAATACCCGGCGCGCTTCGGCGTAGAGTCGTGGCTTGTCGGACACATTCATCTGAACGTGTTGGCTGAAGACGACGTCGAAGGTGTTGGCGGCGAACGGTAGTGCGGTGACATCTGCCTGCCGCACCGAGATGCGGTCATCCAATCCGACGAGCCGGTTGAGCCAACGCGCCGTTTCGCAGTACTCGTCGGTCAAGTCGACGGCGGTGACGCGAGACCCGCGGCCGTCGGCGACGAAGCGGGCGGTGCCGCCGACGCCGCTGCCGGCGTCGAGAACCTTGTCGTCGCGGGATAGGTCCAGCAGGCCCACCAGCTGATGGGTGGCGATGCGACCCATGGTGTGGAAGTCCTCGAGCGGCGCGAGGTCGGCGGGCTGAAGATGTCGAAGGTCCAGACCTGCCGCGAGGAGCGCACGCTCGATGCCTTGCCGCGATACGCCCGTTGAGTACTGAGTGTCGACCATGCTTGTCAGCATGAACCCAGCAGACAAGAAAATCAACTAGTTAAACAACAATTACGTTCTACGCTCTGAGCGTAATCACCCGCGGGCGCCGAACGTGGGTTACCCGCACACCTTTTGGCCGCAGAGCGTGACACAAGCCCACACTCGGCGGGGTATTCAGCCTTCGAGTGGCACGCAATCGTGCAGGCAGCCCGGGTTCGTGGCGGGAGTTTCCGGTGTCGCCGGGCGGTGCAGCACCGCGCGCGTTGGCTTGACGGTCAGGGTTTCACCCGCCGTGCCAAGACCGTCGACGATCAGCGTGTAACCACCGGGCTGGCTGGGCGGCCACACGAGCGTGACGTCGCAATGCCGTCCGACGTTGCGACGTGTGGTGTTGCCGATGGCCCCGACGGCGAGCACACCGGCGCGCAGTTCTGGCTGCACTGCGACGGTGTGTGCGCGGTAGTCATCGCCAACGGTGATCAGATACGCGAAGGTGAAGTCGGCAAGGGCGTCACCGAGCTGGTCGACATCGACTTTCACACTCATGTATCGAGGATAGGCCCGGCTACACTGCGGCCATGAGGCGTTGGCCTTATCTGGCGACAGTGGTGATTGCCACCGTCGGCCATGCACCCGCGGCCGCGGCGCAAGCCATCCCGACGCCGGCGCACATCGTGATCGTGGTCGAGGAAAACCACTCAAGCGCCAACGTGCTGGGCAACAAGTCAGCGCCGTTCATGAACCAACTGGCCGCCGCAGGCGCGCTGATGACGCAGTCGTATGCCGAGACGCATCCCAGCGAGCCCAACTATCTGGCGATGTTTTCCGGCAGCACCTTCGGGTTGACGTCTGACGCCTGCCCGGTGAACGCCGGCACCGCGCCGAATCTCGCGGCGGCACTGCTCGCTGCCGGCTATACATTCGCGGGCTTCTCCGAAGACCTGCCCGCGGTCGGTTCGGCGGTGTGTTCGGCTGGCAAGTACGCACGAAAACACGTGCCGTGGGCAAACTTCACCAACGTCCCTGCCGAAGCGTCGCTACCGTTCAGCGCCTTCAACGGCCGCACCGACTACCAGAGCCTCCCGACTGTTTCCTTCGTGATTCCCAATCTCGACAACGACATGCACGACGGCACCATCGCCCAGGCCGACAGTTGGCTGGCGACAAACCTTGCGCGATACGCGAATTGGGCGGTTGCCAACAACAGCCTGCTGATCGTCACATGGGACGAGGACGACAACGGCCCGAGCAACCAGATTCCGACCATGATCTACGGCGCCCACGTCCGGCCGGGCGCATACGGCGAGCCGATCAGTCACTACAACGTGTTGTCGACCGTCGAGGAGATGTACGGGCTGGCCAAGACAGGCCTTGCCGCGAACGCGCCTGCGATCGCCGACATCTGGGATTAACCCGTCGGCGCCGGTTGGCGGCCACGCACCAGTCGGCCGGGCCGGGCGGCCGTCGGCACCCCGTTCTCCGCAATCACCTTGCCGGACACGATCGTCGCGACGTAACCGTCGGCGGTCTGGTCCAGACGGCGCCCGCCGGCGGGTAGGTCGTGGGTGATGATCGGCTTGTGCAGACGCAGCGCCGCGTGATCGATGACGTTCAGATCCGCCTTGTAGCCCACCGCGATTCGGCCCCGATCGGCCAAGCCGGCGACCCGCGCAGGCACTGACGTCATCATGCGAACCGCATCCGGCACATTCAGCCGGCCCTTGGCCCGGTCACGCGCCCAGTGTGCCAACAGGAACGTGGGATAGCTTGCGTCGCAGATCATTCCGTAGTGGGCGCCGCCGTCACCGAGGCCGAGCACGACGTCGTCGCGTCGGATCAACTCGCCAACCGTATCCAGTGAGTTGTTCTCGAAGTTGGCCATCGCGACGAGCAGCATGGCGTGTCCGTCGTCGTCGAGCAGCCGATCGTAGGCTTCCTCCATCGGGCTGACGCCACGAGCCGCCGCTCGCGCCGCAATGGACGTCGACGGATCCGGCTCGTAGTCGGGGTTCTCGGTCAGCGGGAAGATCCAGTTCCACGCCTGCGCCAGATACAGCAGCGGATGGCCGCCCTCGGCTGGCTTGTCGGCCAGAATGCGAGCCCGCACTTCTGGTTTGCGCATCTCGGCGACGCGCTCGGCCAGCGGTAGATCGGCGATCTCCTGATAGGAGGGATAGAACACGAACGGATTGCCGGTCAGCTCCAGTCCGATCACCAAACCGATTGGGCGCGGGAACATTTGCGCGGTGATCGTGGTGTCCGGATTGCCGATGGAGTTGTACTTCTCGATCAGCGTGATCGCGTCGGGCCAGATCGGGTCGCCTGCATTGCCGGTCGCGAGCGTGAACGTGACCGGCAGCCCATTGTCCTGCGCAGCCTCGAAAACCTGTTGCAGCACATTGGCATAACCGCCCGCGGCGATGTCGGGGACGAATTGGATCAGGCCGCCGCCACCCTCGGCGACACCGGATGCGATCGCGTCGATCTCGGCCTGCGCGGCGTCGTATGTCGGGATCAACTCGCCACTGGCGGTCTTGTGAAACGAGAACCGCGACGACGCGAACCCCAGCGCGCCGACCTCGATGGCTTCGCGCGCCAGCTCCCGCATCCGCTTCAGATCGTCATCGGTTGCTGGCTCGCGGTCGGCGCCGCGCCGACCCATCACGTATACCCGCAGCGGTGAGTGCGGCAGATACGCCGCGACGTCGATGTCCCGCTGCCGGGCGTCCAGTGCATCCAAATACTGCGGGAACGTCTCCCAATCCCACGGCAGGCCGTCAACCATCACGACGCCTGGGATGTCCTCCACGCCCGCCATCACGTCCACGAGCACCTCGTGGTCCTCGGTCCGGCACGGCGCGAAGCCGACGCCGCAATTGCCCATCACCGCGGTCGTGACGCCGTGTGCCGACGACGGCGTCATCCGGTCCGACCAGATGGCCTGTCCGTCGTAGTGCGTGTGCAGATCGATGAAGCCCGGGGTGACGAGCAGCCCCGTCGCATCGATCTCCCGCGTCCCTGACCCGTCCACCTCGCCGACCGCGGCGATCACGCCGTCGGAAATCGCGACGTCTCCGACATATGGCTGTCCGCCGAGGCCGTCGACGATGGTGCCGTTGCGGATGATCAACTCGTACGTCATCAACCGAATCTACGGCTGGGTCGGTGTCCGATGCCAGGATCAACCTGTGAACCACTGGACCCATTTTTCGGTGACCGCCGAGACCGACCGACTGTGGCGGGTCACGTTCGACAACCCGCCGATCAATCTGGTCACCCCTGAGATGCTCACGGAGTTGCCGCAGCTGATCGACCAGATGGAAGCGTCGTCCGAGTTGCGGGTGGCGGTGTTCGAGTCGGCCAACCCCGACTATTTCTTGAATCACTACGACACCTCACGGGTGGCCGAGACGCCCAAAGAGCTTGGCGTGACCGGCTATCCGCTGGTCATCGACATCAACATCCGGCTGTCCCGCATGCCCGTGGTGTCGATCGCCAAGATTCGAGGTCGGCTGCGCGGCGTGGGCAACGAGTTCACCCAGGCGATGGACATGCGCTTCGCCAGCAGGCGTGCTCTGCTCGGTCAGCCGGAAACCGCGAACGGAAACCTCCCCGGCGGCGGCGGGCTGGAGCATTTGCCCCTCCTGCTGGGCCGGGCGCGAGCCTTGGAAGTGGCGTTGACCAGTGACGACTATCCGGGTGAGCTGGCCGAACGGTACGGCTGGGTGAACCGCGCCGTCGAAGACGGCGAGCTCGACGAGTTGGTTGACTCGCTGGCGCGGCGGATCGCGGCGTTCGACAAAGAGTCCATCGCGGCCGTCAAGCAACAGATCAACCGGCACACGTTGCCCTCCGCAGACGACATCAAGTCGTCCTCCGACATCTACTTCGACTCGTTCAGTTGGCCGGGGTCGAAGCGGCGACTCCCTGCTGCACTGGCTGCCGGGCGCAATCAGGCAGGCGATTACGAGTTGCGCCTCGGCTACCACCTTGGCCACCAGGAAGACGGGCAAGCCCAATGAATCTCGGCCTGCCGTCGGTGCGCCATGCTTGGATGAGCCCGTGATTGACCACCTTGGGATCAACTGTGCGGACTGGGACAAATCGAAGGCGTTCTACGACAAGGTCCTCGGCGTGCTGGGCTACAGCAGGCAGATGGACTTCCAGGTCGCGATCGGTTACGGCAAGGACGGCAAGCCGGATTTCTGGATCGCCGATATGAGCGCAGGCGACGCGTCGGGCCCGAACCGCGAGAACCATGTCGCATTCCAGGCCAACGACGCCGACGCGGTCAGGGCGTTCTACGACGCGGCGCTCGAGACCGGCGCCGAATCACTGCATGAGCCGCGACTGTGGCCGGAGTACCACCCGGGCTACTTCGGCGCGTTCGTCCGCGACCCGGACGGCAACAACGTCGAAGCCGTCTTCCACGGCGCCCCGCCGAAAGCCTAGGCGGCAGTCGCCTCCACGATGCTGAGCGGCGACGCCGTCGGCACGACACGAGTCATCCGAAAACCTGCCTGCTGCAAGAGGTTCTGATACTGCGCAGCGGTGCGTTCCCGGCCCGCGTTGTAGATCAGCATCTCCAGGTCCATCGTCTTGGCGAGAAAGTCGCGATCGTGCGGCGGTATCACGCACTCGATCAGAGCGACGGTCGTCCCCGTGCCCATCGCCGCGCGCAGCGTCTTGAGAATCTGGCGTGCCTTGTCGTCGGGCCAGTCGTGGATGATGTTCTTCAGCACATAGAGGTCCCCGCCATGGGGAACTCCGTCAAAGAACGAACCTTCGGCGATTCGCACGCGTTCGGCCACGCCGTGTTTGCGCAACAGTGGGCCGGCGCCTGCGGCCACATGCGGCAGGTCGAAGAGAACGCCTGTCGCGGTGGGGGTCGCTAACAGAATGCCGGCCAGCAGCCGCCCATGCCCGCCGGCGACGTCGACGATGGTGCGATAGCCGGCGAAGTCGTAAGCCCCGGTCACCGCTTCGGCGGCCAACTCGGAGATGTTCGTCATTGCCGCGTTGAACACGTCACTGATTTCGCTGTCGGTCTCGATCCAATCGAAGGCTTCCATGCCACGCAGCTTGGGAACGACTGCCTCACCGGTACGGACCGCATCGATGCAGTGGCTCCAATGCTCCCGGTGTTGAAGCGAACCTTCGAAGCGGGCGAACGCGGCCATTGAGTGCGGAGCATCCCACCGCAGGGTGCGCGCCAGCGCCGTCAGTTCGTAGCGGCCGTCGCGGTGGCGGAAGACGCCCCGGCTGATCAGCAACCGAAGCAACCGGCCCAACGCGTCCGGGTCGGCGCCGACCCTCTGCGCCAACTCGTCCAGCCCGAGTGGCCCGTCGGCAAGTGCGTCGGCGATGCGCAGTTCGGCGGCCACGGACATGGCCTGGGCCACACTGGCCCCGATGATGAGCTCTGTCATCGCGACCTGTGCGGGGACAAGCGCGGAGTGAAGCCGCAACAGATGGTGGCGGCTGCGCTGCACCGCGCTGATCAAGCCGACCGGCGGTGTCATCGACGGGATCTTCATGGCCCAGCCTCTCTCGTTGTGCCTCGATTCGATGATGAGCTGCCGGCGGTTCACCACCATCGGCCAGAAGGCGCAAAAAAATCGGGGCAGGGTCGGAGACCCGGGGCGACGGCAAACGCAATGTGCGCGGTTTCGCTGATGTTGTGGACGTGACGACCGGCGATGCTGGCTAACATGAGCGAGATCGACCGAGGGGCGGGCACGCCACCGGTGAACGAGAGCGATTTGGGCGTGAGCGAGCTACCGACTGGCACGGTTACGCTCCTGCTCGCTGATATCCAGGGCTCCACCCAACTGTGGGAAGCGCAGCCCCAGGAAATGAAGAAAGCTGTCGCACGACTCGATTGCTTACTCGCCAAGATCGTTGCTGCGCATCATGGCGTGCGACCGGTCGAGCAGGGCGAAGGCGACAGCCTGGTCATCGCGTTCGATCGTGGCAGTGACGCGGTGGCATGCGCGCTCGACCTGCAGATGGCGCCCTTGGCGCCGATCAAACTGCGGATCGGTCTGCACACCGGCGAGGTCCAGCTTCGCGACGAAGGGAACTATTTCGGGCCGACGATCAACAGAACCGCACGTCTGCGAGATGTGGCACACGGCGGCCAGACGGTGCTGTCCGGCGCGACCGAGGAGATCGTCGCCGACTATCTGCCACCTGGCGCGTGGCTGGTTACGCTCGGTACCCATCAACTGCGAGATCTTCGACGCCCCGACCGGATCATCCAGCTGTGTCACCCTGACCTGAACAACCAATTCCCACCGTTGCGGTTGCCCGCCGCGGTCTCACACGGGCTGCCAACGCAGCTGACGAGCTTCGTTGGTCGCACGGCTCAAATAGCGGAATTGTCGCGCATCGTCGCCAAGAACCGGCTTGTCACGTTGACCGGCGCAGGCGGTTCGGGCAAGACCCGCCTTGCGGTACAGGTCGCAGCCGCCATAGCCACGGAATTCCGGGACGGCGCGCACTATGTCGACCTGGCACCGATCACCGAACCCGACCTCTTGCCGACGACCGCCGCGCGCGCACTCGGCCTGCCCGATGTGCCAGGGCGCTCCGCGACCGACTCTCTGCTGCGTTTCATCGCCGACCGGCCGATGCTGCTGATCCTGGACAACTGCGAGCACCTCCTGGATGCGACTGCCGAACTCGTCGCGGCCATGCTCGCAGCCTGCCCCGCCGTAACGGTGCTGGCGACCAGCCGTGAGCCGATCGGCATGGCAGGAGAAGCGATCTGGCGGGTGTCGTCGTTGTCGATCACCGACGAGGCGGTTGAGCTGTTCACCGACCGTGCGCGTCTGGTGAGGCCGGAATTCGCAATCACCAACGACAACGCCGCCACCGTGACGGAAATCTGTCGCCGCCTTGACGGCATGCCGCTGGCGATAGAGCTGGCCGCGGCGCGGGTACGGGCACTGTCGATCCCCGACATCCTCGCCGGCCTGCATGACCGGTTCCGAATTCTGACCGGGGGCGTGCGGGGTGCGGTGCGACGTCAACAGACACTGCGTGCCTCGGTGGACTGGTCGCACGCGCTGCTCACCGACGTCGAACGGGTTATCTTCCGCCGGTTGGCCGTCTTTCGCGGGGGCTTTCATCTCGACGCGGCCGAGGCCGTTGCTGCCGATGGCGATTACGTGCACGCCCACCAAGTGCTCGACGAGCTGACATTACTCGTCGACAAGTCGTTGGTGATCGCCGAAAATGCCAGCGGTGCAACGCGATACCGGTTGCTGGAGACCGTTCGCCAGTACGCATTGGAAAAGCTCGGTGACAGCGGCGAATCCGATGCGGTGCGCGTGCGGCACCGAGACCACTACACACAGCTGGCGGACCTCGTCGACCAGCCGACCTCGGAACGTCAACGGCACGTCGAGCAGGCGGATATCGAAATCGACAATCTGCGAGCCGTATTCACGTGGAACTGCGGCCTCGGCGACAGCGAGGGGGCATTGCGCCTGGCGTGCAGTCTGCAGCGGCTGTGGATGAGCAGCGGACGCGTACAGGAATCCCTGTCCTGGATCAGCGCGGTGCTATCTGACCCTTCAAAGCCGCCCGCGGACGTGACACCTGCGGTGTACGCGCGGGCGCTTGCCGACCAGGCGGTCACCAGCGCGGCGGTCGGCACCCCAATGGGTATGGAGTTCCCGGAGCGGGCGCTGGCGATCGCCCGTGAGGTCGGTGACGTCGGTCTGTTGATTCGATCCCTCATCGCGTGCGGAAGCACTGGCGCTTTTCAAGCCGAGGTGGCTCACCCCTACCTCGACGAGGCGGAGGGACTGGCCCGCGAACGCGACGACAAATGGCAATTGAGCCAGATCCTTTGGTGGCAGGCCTATGTCGCGATACACGACGGAGATCTGCGCGCCGCGATCAGGTTCGGGGAGGAGGGACGCGACCTGGCCGACGAGATCGGCGATCGGCTGGTCTCGTGGATGTGTCGCTACTGGGGGTTGGCCACGGCACGGTTCATGCGCGGCGAACTGGCGGTGGCGATCGCCCTCTTCAATGAACTACTGGCAGAGGGCGACGCGAACCACAGCGTGACCATGCTGGCCGCCTGCCATGCCCACCGCGCCCACACTTTGGCGTGGATGGGGGAATCGGAAGCCGCGCAAGCGGCGGCGCACGCCGCATTGACTGCCACGTCCGAACTCGGCGGCCTGTGGGAAGCCCTCTGCAATGCGCCGTTGGCGACCGCACACCTGGCGGCCGGTGATGTCGCGGCCGCGGTGACGGCCGGCACCAGCGCTGCCGAGCAATTCCGCGCAGTTGGTGGGCTGAGGATGGTCGCGATCAACCCGATAGTCGATGTGGCGCTGGCGAACGGGGACATCGTCGCGGCGCGCCGGTGGGCCGATGATGCCGTGTCCGTGTCGGTCGGCTGCCATACGGCTGTGGCGCTGTCGTCCCGTGCTCGGGTTGCCGCCGCCGAGGGTCAGCGCGAACTGGCGGAGCGCGATGCCCGTGACGCGCTGGCCGTGGCCGCGGCAACGGATGCGCACCTGATCACCGCGGACGCCCTGGAATGCCTTGCGGGACTTTCCAGTGACTCTGGCGTTCACCGTGAAGCGGCACGGCTCTTTGGTGCGGCCGACGCGGTCCGCAAAGTAACTGGTGCGGTCAGGTTCAAGAGCTACGACGACGGATACGCAAGGGGCGTCGACGCGGTCCGTGAAGCATTGGGCGACAACGACTTTCAAACCGCATGGGCCGAAGGCTCGGCAATGTCCACGTGTGAATCGATCGCGTACGTCCGTCGCGGACATGGTGAACGCAGGCGCCCGGCAAGTGGTTGGGGTGCGTTGACGCCCGCTGAACGCGACGTAGTGCGTCTGGTCAGCGAAGGACTGGCCAATAAGGAGATCGCGACTCGGCTTTTCGTCTCGCCGCGCACCGTGCAAAGCCATCTCACCCATGTCTACAACAAGCTGGGTATCAGTTCGCGGGTGCAACTGGCGCAAGAGGCCACGCGACAGAACTGGCGGACAGGCTAGCGTCATGGCATGGCTGACTCCGATCTGGCAGCAGTGCGGGAGCTGCTGCGCGACTCGTTCACCCGGCTCATCGAGCACGTCGAGGACCTCACCGACGGCCTGACCGACGAGGTCGCCTTCTTTCGCCCGACCGGCACCGCCAACAGCATCGCCTGGCTGATCTGGCACAGCGCGCGACAGCACGACTCCCAGCTCTGCCACATCGCAGACATCGAACAGGTGTGGACACGCGACGGCTGGGTCGACCGGTTCGGCCTCGATCTGCCTCGCGATGCGCACGGCTACGGCCACAGCCCCGAGGAGGTCGGCAAGGTGCGCGCCTCGGCCGACCTGCTGGCCGGCTATTACCACGCTGTGCACAAGGCGACGCTGGAATACATTGCTTCGGTGACCGCCGAGGAGTTGAGTCGCGTCGTCGACCCGAACTGGAATCCGCCCGTGACGGCCAGCGTGCGCCTGGTCAGCATCATCGATGACTCTGCCCAGCATCTTGGCCAGGCAGCGTACGTGCGGGGCATCGCCTGATCCGGTTGTGGCCACCCATCGGGGTTGTCGCGATGGTGGCACTCGGCGTGACGGTGGGGCACGGCTCCACCCCGATGGACGACTGGTTCCATCGACACGGACGCGACGCCCGTTACCTGACGCTTCTCGTCAGCCCGTGGGTGCTTGCCTCCGTGGTGGTCGCGACCGTCGGCGTCGCGTTGTACCAGCGACGGCATCGACTCGCGATCGCGTCGGCCGTGTGTCCGCTGCTCGCAATGGCGCTCGCACGTGTGCTGAAGCCGCTCTTCGGCCGTGAACGTGGACCGGCCTTTGCCTACCCGAGCGGCCACACCGCGACGCTCGTCGTCGTGATGGGGATGGTCGTCTTGGCAGCAGGCGCTGCGCTATGGGTAGTGCTGACCGCGGTTGCGTACTGCCTGCTCGGCATGCTGGGCGTAGGGGTGTCGTTTCACTACTTCACCGACACCGTCGGCGGACTGCTGCTGGGCACGTCGATCGTCTGTGTGGCAGCCCTCATATCAGGACACGCACCCCACCGAACTTGACACCTGTCAACCCCACTGCGATCTGCGTCACAGCCAGTGGTTACCATGAGGCCATGACGGCCACTCCGGAAGTTGATCTGCCCGACACCGGCACCATCCGCAATCCTGCGACCGGCGCGGTGGCCGGCAAGGTGCGCTGGACCGATCCCGCCGACGTGCCACGTATCGCCGCGGGCCTGCGCGAAGCGCAGAAGCAGTGGGAGGCGCGCGGCGCGAAGGGACGCGCCAAGGTGCTGGCCCGCTACGCGGTGTGGCTGGGTGAACACCGCGACGAAATCGAGGCGCTGCTGATCAAGGAAACCGGCAAGTCGGCCACCGACGCCGCCCAAGAGGTGCCGCTGCTGATCATGATCGCCGCCTACTACGTCAAGACGATGGAGAAGGCACTCGCGCCGGAGAAGCGGCCTGCGTCGTTGCCGTTCCTGACGATCAAGAAGGTCGAGGTGCACTACCGGCCGCGCCCCGTGGTCGGCATCATCGCGCCGTGGAACTACCCCGTCGCCAACCTGCTGATGGACGGCATCGCGGCGCTGGCGGCCGGTTGCGCCGTCCTCCTCAAGCCGTCGGAGCGCACGCCACTCACCGCCGAACTGCTGCTGCGCGGGTGGCTGGACTCGGGCGCCCCTGAGGTCATGGCGATCGTGCAAGGCGCGCGCGAGGCGGTCGAGGCCGTCGTCGACAACTCCGACTACATCCAATTCACCGGCTCGAGCGCAACCGGTGCGAAGGTCATGGAGCGGGCGGCGCGCCGGCTCACTCCCGTCAGCCTCGAGCTCGGCGGCAAGGACCCGATGATCGTGCTCGACGATGCCGACGTCGACCTGGCCGCGCACGCCGCGGTGTGGGGCGCGTTCTTCAACGCGGGGCAGACGTGTGTGTCGGTGGAACGGGTCTACGTGCTGGAGTCGGTCTACGACAAGTTCGTCGACGCGGTGGTGCGCGACGTGAAGAACCTGAAGATGGGCGCAGGCGAGGGTCATCATTTCGGCGCACAGATCGACGACAGCCAGGTGGCCGTGACCGACCGCCATGTCAGCGCCGCGCTTGCCGCGGGAGCCAGGGCGCTCACGGGCGGCAAGCGCCCGGTCGGTCCCGGCAGCTTCTACCCGCCGACGGTGCTGGTCGACGTCGACCATTCGATGGAGTGCATGACCGAAGAGACGTTCGGCCCGACGCTGCCGATCATGAAGGTGTCCAGTGTCGACGAGGCGATCCGGCTGGCGAACGACAGCCCTTACGGGCTGAGCGCATCAGTGTTCTCGAAGGACATCGACCGCGCCAAAGCGGTTGCGGTGCAACTTGATTGCGGTGCCGTGAACGTCAACGACGTGATCTCCAACCTGATGTGCACCACGGCGCCGATGGGCGGCTGGAAGACGTCGGGTATCGGGGCGCGCTTCGGCGGCGCCGAGGGGCTGCGCAAGTTCTGCCGTCAGGAGGCGGTGGTGGCGCCGCGCACGAACGTCGGCGCGGGCGGCAACTACTACAACAACTCGCAGAAGGCGCTGCGGCGGATGAACAAGCTGATGACGAAGCTGGCGCTGATCACCCCTCGGCGCGCCGCCAAGTAGCACCCCGCGTTCACCTGCGCGTTACCCCAGCGTCTGCCCGCGTCGATATTTTCGGCCGGTGACCCTGGACGCACACAACTACCGCGTGCACGACGACGACGATGACGACCCGATCCTGCTCGACGGCAACGGCATTCCAGTCGACACCTGGCGCGAGAACTTCCCGTATGACGAGCGCATGTCGCGCGACGAGTACGAGGAGCAGAAGCGGCTGCTGCAGATCGAACTGCTGAAGCTGCAGAAGTGGAGCCAGGCCAACGGCCACCGGCACGTGATCGTGTTCGAGGGCCGCGACGCCGCGGGCAAGGGCGGCACGATCAAACGGTTCATGGAGCATCTCAACCCGCGCGGCGCTCGCGTCGTCGCGCTGGAGAAGCCGACCGAACGCGAACGCACCCAGTGGTACTTCCAGCGCTACGTGCACCATCTCCCCGCCCACGGTGAAATCGTGTTGTTCGACCGGTCCTGGTACAACCGGGCCGGAGTCGAGCGGGTGATGGGGTTCTGCACACCCAAGCAGCACGCCGAGTTCATCCGGCAGGTCCCGCTGTTCGAGCAGATGCTGGTCAACGACGGCATCAGCCTGACGAAACTGTGGTTCTCGGTGTCGCCGTCCGAGCAGCGCACCCGCTTCACGATCCGCCAGGTCGACCCGGTGCGGCAGTGGAAGCTGTCGCCGACGGATCTGGCGTCGCTGGACAAGTGGGACTCCTACACCACGGCTAAGGAAGACATGTTCGCGTGGACGGACACCGAGGTCGCGCCGTGGATGGTGGTCAAGAGCAACGACAAGAAGCGCGCACGCGTCAATGCGATGCGCTTCGTGTTGAGTAAGTTCGACTACGACAACAAGGACCATGAGGTGGTCGGCAGGCCGGATCCCCTCATCGTGGGACGCGCCCTCGCCGACTGAGACTGCGCGTCGCGCCTGGAAGGAGGACGCGTGCGGTTCGTGGCGACCGTGTTCCTGTGGCTCGTCACGACGATCGCGTTGACCGCTGCCTTGCCCGCCATGTGGGCGCAGAAGAATGTCGTCGACGCTGACGGCTACGCGGCGTTTGCGTCGTCGGCGGCCAAGGATCCGAAACTGCAGCAGGCGATGGCCTCCGAACTCACCACGCAGATCGTGCGACTGGGTCGCAACGAGGGCTATGACCTCAATCCCGATCTGGTACGCGGGGTGACGACGTCCTACACCCAGAACGCAGGCTTCCCAGGGCAATTCGCGCAGGCGAACCGCATTGTGCACACCTGGATGTTCACCGACGAGATCCGGCGCCAGGAAGGCACGGACGATCGCTGGCTGATCGACGTTGCGCCGATGCTGTCTGATCCGTCGCTGAAGGCGACGCTGGGCAATCTCAACCTCGACGTGCCTGCCACGCTGACCGTTCCGATCACGGTGTCCGACACCTCAGGTATGCGCCCGGGGCAGTTGCGTCAGTTCTCGACGTGGGGTCCGTGGGTCAGCATCGGTGCGTCGGTGTTGACGGGCGTGGCCGCACTGCTCACGTTGGCAGCAGCCCGGTCGCGCGGGAAAGCGCTTGCAGCGCTGGGGGTTTCGGCTCTGCTGGTGGGCGCGGCCGGCTGGGCCGGCCTCGAGGTGGCGCGCCGGTGGGTCGATCACGCGTTGAACCGCACGGAGGGTGACATTCGTCAGGTCGCCGACGCGATGGTCAACCATGCCGAGGCCAGCATGCATCTCTGGCTGAACCTGACGCTGGCCGCGGGTGGTGCGCTGGTCGTGTTCGGTGTGCTGGTGTCGATGCTCGGTGGGCTCCGCAGGCAGGACTAGTACCGTCAGTTCATGCCATTCGTGACGGACATCGTCGGCCCACAGCGGCCAGTCCGGTCATGGCCGGCGCTTTTACCTGGTGCGTTGCGGCGCACCAGCACCATCGACACCCACCCGGCCGGAACTGGCAAATCCAGCGTCGACCTGCGGGCCCGCGACATCTCGGCGGACGTGCTCGGCGAGGTTCGGGTGCGCGCACACCTGACCGATCGCGTGATCGATGCCATCGACGACGGCCTGCAAGCGCTGGTCGGCAACCGCGTCGGCCCCGGATTCCGCTCGACGGTCGGCAAGCTGTTTCCCGAGGAGGTGCGGCGGGCCAGCCTGCTGCACCTGCTGCTCGACGACTGGGTCGGCGCAGCGCTGGTCTCCGGGTACGCCGTGCAGCATGCGGCGATCAATCTCGGCATCGAGGAGAAGATCGGCCCCGGCGTCGCCGACCGCATGGCGGGCATCTGCGCGGGCTTCGCGTCCGACGCCTCGTTGGTCCCGTACGCCAAGCGCAACGGCACCATTCCGTCTGTGCACGGGCCGCTCGCGCCGTCGCTCGACGGCTTGGAGATGCACGCCGTCGAACCGCTGCGAGCCCACGGGATGCGCCGGCTGCGGCGCCTCGACCTGAATCCTGACGACGGATTCACCGCGCACTTCCGGGACAGCCATGTCGACGGCGAGGGTGTCGAGACGATCGTGCACGAGTACACCGTCGTCGGCTCGCTGGATACGTCGACGCGAACGATCACGGCTGTCGATGCGAGCGTGCAGGTGCTGCCGTGGCAGGAATGCCCAGGTGCCATCGCAAGCGCAGCGCGAGTGGCGGGAATGACGTTGGCCGAGTTGCGTGCTCGCATCCGCGGCGAGTTCGTCGGGACCAGTACGTGCACGCATCTCAACGACACCCTGCGTGCGCTTGCCGATCTCGATGCGCTCGTGAACCTCAGGGCTCGATGACGTTTGACGGGTCGGGCCTGCGATCCGGCGGGGCCTGGCTGTAGTCACCCCACGGCCCGTCGCGGCGCTCGATCGCAGCGCGCACACCCTGATTGGCTGCGGTGTCGATGAACTGCAGCGCCTCAGGGGTGTTGCGCATCAGCCCGTCGAGGATGCCGCCGAGCGTCTGGGTCGACGCGAGGCCCATGTTCTCGTAGGCCTGATTGACGATGAGCTTCTGCGCCTGCAATTGGGACAGCGGGATGCTCGCGAGCTTGGCGGCGACTTCGGCGACACGGGTCTCGAGGCGCTCGAACGGTACCGACTCGTTGATGAGTTCTATTGCGGCAGCTTCTATTCCGGTCAGCGGCTCACCGGTCAGCGAATGCCATTTCACCTTCGCCAACGACAGTCGGTACAGCCACATGCCGGTCAGGTAGGCGCCCCACATCCGGGCATAGGGCGTTCCGATGACGGCGTCGTCGCTGGCGATGACGATGTCGGCGCACAGCGCGTAGTCGCTGGCGCCGCCGACACACCAGCCGTGCACCTGGGCGATGACCGGTTTGGACGCGCGCCAGATCGCCATGAACTTCTGCGTCGGCCCGGTCTCGCGGGCGCTGACCATCGCGAAATCCTTACCGGGGTCCCAGCGGCCGTCGGTGTTCATCGCATCGGCCCAATGGTGGAAGCCGCCGCCGAAGTCGTAACCGCCGGAGAAGGCGCGGCCTGCCCCGCGCAACACGATGACTTTGACAGCGGGATCGCGTTCGGCCAGGCCGATGGCTTCCTCGATCTCGTCTGGCATCGGCGGAACGATGGTGTTGAGGTGGTCGGGCCTGTTCAGCGTGATCGTCGCGACTGGGCCGTCGGTCTTGTAGAGCAGGGTCTCGAACTGGGATGACGTCGTTGGCATGGCTGAAGTTTGGCAGAGGCGGTCGAGGGAACTGGCCGTTACCCGCCGCGCAGCTAGTCGCCGAGCCTGCGAAGCAGGAACTCGTATATCAAAGCGGCCCGAAACGCGGTCTGTGCGTTGTCGGCCGCCCCTGCGTGACCGCCCTCGATGTTCTCGTAGTACTGCACCGGTTGGCCAGCGGCCTCCAGCGCTGCGGTCATCTTGCGGGCATGGCCGGGATGCACCCTGTCGTCACGCGTCGACGTGGTGATCAACACTGGAGGGTAGCGACGGTCGGCCGAAATATTCTGGTACGGCGAATATTTGGAGATGAACTCCCAATCGTCGGGGTTGTCCGGGTCGCCGTACTCCGCAATCCATGAGGCTCCGGCCAACAGCAGATGAAACCGTCGCATGTCGAGCAGCGGCACGCTGCACACCAACGCACCGAACAGCTCTGGGTACTTGGTCAGCATGATTCCCATCAGCAGACCGCCGTTGCTGCCACCCTGCGCGCCCAGTTGCTCGACCGTGGTGATGCCACGCTGAACCAGGTCTTTCGCCACTGCGGCGAAGTCCTCGTCGACCAGGTGCCGACCCTCCCGCATCGCCTGCGTGTGCCAGCGCGGACCGTACTCGCCACCGCCCCGGATGTTGGCCATCACATACGTTCCACCCCGCGAAAGCCACAGTCGGCCAAGCACTCCCACATATCCAGGCACGCTCGAGCTCTCGAAGCCACCGTAACCGCCCAACAGGGTCTTGGTCGGCCCGGTCGAACTGCGATGACCGACCACGAAGTACGGGATCATCGTGTCGTCGGCGGACGCGACGAAGTTCTGGGTCACCTCGATGTCGGATGCGTCGAAGAACGCCGGTGCACTCTTGATCTCGGTCACCGTATCGCCCGCGCGGCCCCACAGCAGTCGGGACGGCATGGTGAAACCGCTGGAGTCCAGGAACATCTCGTCCCCGTACTCGTCCACGTCGACGACCACGGTGTGAGTATTCGGTGGAACGCCTTCGATCGGGACCCGCTGCCACGAACCAGTGGTCACCAGCTCAACCCGGCTGGCCACATCGACGAGACTGACCAGCACAAGGTGATCCTTCGTCCACGCGAAGCTCTCCAGCGTGGAGTGATCATCTGGCTCATACACGACGGTCAATTCGGCTGTGCCAGCGAGGAAGTCGTCGTAATTCGCAGCCAGCAGGCATCCTGCGGGATAGACCGTGGTGCCTACCGCCCAGTCGGAGCGGGGCCGGATCAGCAGCCACTCGCGGTGCAACGAGATGTTCGAGTCGGTGGGAACGTCTATGCGGATCAGCTCGTCACCGCGTAGCTCGTAGCGCTCGAAGTTGAAGAAATCGATGTGCCGGGTGATCCAGAGCCGCTCGTATCCCGGTGTCCTGTCCCATCCGCCGCCGGCGCTGACGTCCGAAGGGTCACCAGCGAACAGGGTCTGCGCCGCCTCGAGTGGCTCACCGCGCCGCCACCGCTTGACGATGCGCGGGTAGCCGGACTCGGTCAGCGAACCCGGGCCGAAGTCGGTGCCGACCAACACGGTGTCGTGGTCCTCCCACGACAGTGCGGACTTGGCCTCGGGCAACTGGAAGCCGCCGGTGACGAATTCGCGCTTCCCCATGTCGAACTCGCGCACGACGGTGGCGTCGGCGCCGCCGCGCGACAGCTCGATCAGCGCCAGCGTGTAGTCGGGTTCGATGACGTCGGCGCCTGCCCACACCCAGTTTTCGTCGTCGGCCTCAGCCAGCGAGTCGATGTCGAGGATGACGTCCCACTCCGGCTCCTCGGTCCGGTAGCTCTCCAGCGTGGTGCGCCGCCACAGGCCCCGCGGGTTCTGCGCGTCGCGCCAGAAGTTGTACAGATACTCGCCGCGGCGCCGCACGTACGGGATGCGCGCGTCCGTGTCGAGAATCTCGAGTGCCTCGGTGCGCATCTGCTCGAACCGGTCGCCCCCCAACTCGGTCAGCGTTGGCTCGTTGTGCCTGCGCACCCAGTCCAACTGGTCGTCGCCGGTGATGTCCTCGAGCCACAGATACGGGTCGTCCGTTGTCACGCCCACTATCCTGCCGGTCGGGCTCAGGACCGCGACCGCGACCGTACGCGTCGCACCCAGGCGCCGACGATCAGCACCAGCATCGCCACCCCGACCAGCGGCCCTACCCGCTTCAATGCCGAGGTCCTCGCGTAGTGGACCAGATCGAGCGGCTCAGACTCCTCGACAGGTTGCGCGGCGGCAGGCTCGACCTGCGCGGCCGCGGGCTCGGGCGAGGCGACGGCGAGCTTCTCCGACAGGCACGCGGCGAACTGCTCGATGATCTTGCCCCCGACGTCGGCGATCATGCCGCGGCCGAACTGGGCTGGCTTGCCGGTGATGGACAGATCGGTGGCCACGACGCCGGAGGTGCGGTCGCCGTCGGCGATCAGCGTGAGGGTGACGGTCGCCGAAACGGTGCCGTTGCCGCGGGTGTCCTTCGCCGACGCCTTGAGCACGGCGCGGCGCGCCTGTTCGTCGGTCTCGGCGAATGTCCCGGTGCCCTTGTACAGCAAGGTGATCGGGCCAACCTTGACCTTCACCGTTCCGGTGAACGATTCACCGTCGACCCCAGTCAGCGTCGCGCCGGGCACACACGGTGCAACCCGCTCCGGGTCCAGAATGGCGGGCCACACCACGTCGATGGGCGCAGGCACGGACAGTTGATGTTCCAGCTGCATCGTCAGGCACCGATCGCCGTCGTGACGGCCCGCCGCGTCAGCACCTTCGCGAGGTGGCTGCGATAGTCGGCATCGGCATTCCCGTCGGACAGGGGATCGATGCCCTCGGCGGCGTGCTCGGCCGCCGCTCGGATCAACTCCTCTGTAGCCGCCTGGCCGACCAGCGCGTCCTCGACACCGCGGGCACGCACCGGCACCGACATCATGTTGGTCAGCGCGATGCGCGCCTGCCGGATGACTCCGCCGTCCACCTCGACGGTCGCGGCCACCGCCACAATCGACCAGGCTTGTGCCACCCGGTGCAGTTTCTCGTAGTGCGCGGCCCAGTCGGTGTGCTTGGGAACCCTTATCTCCGTGAGGATTTCGTCTGGTTCCAGCGCGGTGGTGAAGTAGTCGACGAAGAAATCCGCGACGGGGATGCTGCGCCGGCCCGACGGCCCTGCGACGGTCAGAGTCGCATCGAGCGCCAGCGTCGGTGCGGCAAGGTCGCCGGCCGGATCGGCGTGCGCCAGATTTCCGCCAAGCGTGCCGCGATGCCGAATCTGCGGATCCGCAACTGTCTGCGTGGCGTCGGCGAGCAGCAGCGCATGCTTGCTGATCAGCGGATTACCGAGCAGGCCGTAGTAGGTGGTCATCGCGCCGATGACGAGGGCGTCGCCGTCATCGCGCACACCGCGCAGCTCGTCGATCCGGTTGAGGTCGACGAGCACGGTCGGTGCCGCGAGCCGCAGCCGAAGGACCGGCATCAGGCTCTGCCCGCCCGCGATCACCTTGGCGTCCTCACCGCCGTCCGCCAGCGCGGCCACGGCCTCGTCCACCGTGCTCGGTGCGACGTACTCGAAGTTCGAGGGGATCACCGGTTAACTCCCTGGTCAGATGTCGCCGGCCTTCCGGCTTCGTGGATCGCCTGCCACACTCTCATTGGGCTGCAAGGCATTTCGATGTCTTTGACACCCAGGTGTCGCACGGCGTCGATCACCGCGTTGACCACCGCCGGGGTGGATGCGATGGTGCCCGCTTCGCCGACACCCTTGACGCCGAGCGGGTTCGTGGTTGCGGGGGTTTCGGTGCGTCCGGTGACGAACTTCGGCAGATCGACCGCCGACGGCAGCAGGTATTCCGAGAACGAGGCGTTGATCAACGTGCCCGACTCGTCGTGCACCGCTTCCTCGTACAGCGCCTGCGCGATGCCCTGCGCCAGTCCGCCGTGCACCTGCCCGTCGACGATCAGCGGGTTGACCACATGTCCGATGTCGTCGACGCAGACGTACGAGCGAATATGCACCTGACCGGTTTCGGTGTCGACTTCCGTCGCACATAGATGGGTGCCGTGCGGGAACGAGAAGTTCTCCGGGTCGTAGGTGGCCTCGGAATCCAGGTTCGGCTCCAGACCGTCGGGCAGGTCGTGCGCGGCGAACACCGCGAGGGCGACCTCGGCGAGTGTGACCGCCTTCTCGGTACCCGTGACGCGGAACCGGCCGTCGGTGAATTCGAGGTCGTCCTCGGCGCACTCCATCATGTGGGCGGCGAACGGTTTGGCCTTGGCGATCACCTTCTCCGCGGCCTTGACCACCGCGACCGCGCCGACCGCAAGGGATCGTGAGCCGTAGGTGTCGAGGCCGCGCGGCGAGCTTTGCGTGTCGCCGTGGATGACCTCGACATCCTCGAACGGCACGCCGAGTTGGTCGGCGACGATCTGGCTCCAGGCGGTCTCATGGCCCTGGCCGTGCGGTGAGGAACCGGTGACGACCTCGACCTTGCCGGTGGGCAGCATGCGGATCGCGGCGTGCTCCCAGCCCCCCGCGCCATACGACAGCGAACCGAGCACCCGCGACGGCGCCAGCCCGCACATCTCGGTGAACGTCGACACGCCGATGCCGAGTTGCACCGGGTCGTTGCGCTCGCGGCGCTCGGCCTGCTCGCGGCGTAATCCCGCGTAGTCGAACAACTCTCGGGCCTTCGCGGTCGCGGCTTCGTAGTTGCCCGAGTCGTATGTCAGGCCCGCGACGGTGTCGAACGGAAACTCGTCGTGGGTGATCCAGTTCTGGGCGCGCAACTCGAGCGGGTCACGCGACAGCTCGGCGGCGAGTTCGTCCATCATCCGTTCGATCGCGAACGTCGCCTCGGGACGGCCTGCGCCGCGGTAGGCGTCGGTGGGGACCTTGTTGGTGAAGACGTTGGTACACGTGAAGTGGTATGCACCGAACTTGTAGATGCCGTTGAACATGAAGGCGCCGAGTATCGGGATGCCGGAGGTGACCAGCCGCAGATAGGCGCCCATGTCGGCGAGCAGTTCCACCTTCATCCCGGTGACGGTGCCGTCCCGGCGGGCGGCGAGCGTCAGCTTCTGGATCTGGTCGCGACCGTGGTGTGCGGCCAGCATCGATTCGCTGCGCGATTCGGTGTACTTGACGGGCTTGCCGAGCCGTCGCGCGACCAGCAATGCGATGACTTCCTCTGGAGTCACCTGCAGCTTGCCGCCGAACCCGCCACCGACATCGGGCGCGATCACGCGGACCTTGTGCTCCGGAATCTCCAGCGTCATCGCCAACATGAGGCGAAGGATGTGCGGGATCTGCGTGGCCGACCACACCGTCAGCTGCGGGCCGGTCGGGTCCACCACCACCGACCGTGGCTCCATGAACGCAGGAATGAGCCGCTGCTGGCGGAACGTGCGCTGCAGCAGAACCTCGGCGTCGCGGATCGCCGCCTCGACGTCGCCACCCGTCCCCGCCTCGGCCGAGTCGAACGTCCACACCGCGCTGACGTTGGTACCGAGCTCGGGATACACCACCTCCTCGTCCGCGGCGGCGGCGGCCAGGTCAAGCACCACGGGCAGATCGTCGTAGTCGACGTCGATGTGTTCCAGCGCGTCCTGGGCCTCGTAGGCGGTGCGGGCGGCGACGACGGCCACCGCTTCGCCGGCGAAGTTCACGGTGTCCACGGCGAGCGACGGCGCCGCAGGCGCTTTCATGTCCTCGGTGATCTGCCACGCGTTCGGCAGGCTGCCCTGTTCGGCGGCGAGGTCGGCCCCGGTGAAGACAGCGACGACGCCGGGCATGCTGCGCGCGGCGCTGACGTCGATTCCGGTGATGCGCGCGTGTGCGAAGGGGCTGCGCAGGATGGCCAGATGCTGCATGCCGGGCAACACGATGTTGTCGGTCCACCGGGTCCTACCGGTGATCAGATGCTCGTCCTCCTTACGGACCCGAGCCCTGCCGATTTCGGGCTCCGCGGTGGCGGTCATCGCACCGCCTCCGCCGAATCAGGTTGTGTTGCAGCCTGTTTCGCTTCGAGGCGCTGTGCGGCGTCGAGGACCGCGCTGACGATGTTCTGATAGCCGGTACAGCGGCACAGGTTTCCTTCCAGGCCGTGTCTCACCGTGTGCTCGTCCGGGTGTGGGTCCTCGGCCAGCAGGTCGATGGACTGCATGATCATGCCGGGGGTGCAGAAGCCGCATTGCAACGCATGGTTGTCGCGGAACGCTGCCTGCACCGGGTGCAGGGTGCCGTCTCGGGACAGCCCCTCGATGGTGGTGACGTCGCCCCCGTCGGCCTGCACAGCGAGTACCGAACACGACTTGACGCTGTACCCGTTGAGGTGAACGGTGCACGCCCCGCAGTTGCTGGTGTCGCAGCCGATCACGGTGCCAACCTTGCCGAGTCGCTCGCGAAGGTAATGCACGAGTAGAAGCCGGGGCTCCACGTCGTCGGTATATGTCGTTCCATCGACGGTGACAGAGATGCGCATAGGCCTACTCTGCTCTGGCTGACCGTCTTCAGCGCCCGAAATGACGAAACCGGTTACGCGCCAGGCTGAGTCAGGCGGTGTGGATCTCGTCGAGCAACTCCTGCAGTGTCGCCAGGCTGTGGCCGGCCAGCAACTTGTCGACGAACGGCAACGCCGCCGCGATCCCTGACTGCACCGGCAGGTAGCTGTCGGCACCCGCGTGGGGGTTGACCCACAGCACCGCGTGGGCCAGTCGCCGCAGCGCCGCCATCTGTTCGGCAAGCAGATCCGGGTCGCCCCGCTCCCAGCCGTCAGAGAAGATCACCACGACCGCACCGCGGGCCAGGCCGCGTCGGCCCCAGCGGGCGAGGAACGCGCGCATCGTCTCGCCGAGCCGGGTGCCGCCGGCCCAGTCGGGCACCGCGCGGCCCGCGGCGGCCAGTGCCACCTCCGGATCGCGGACGCGCAATGCCCGCGACAGTCTTGTCATCCGGGTGCCCAGCGAAAACACTTCGGTGGCAGGGCTTTTGCGCGCGACTACATGCGCGAAGCGCAACAGCGCGTCCGCGTACGGGCTCATCGATCCGGATACGTCGAGCAGCAGCACGATGCGGCGCGGCCGGGTGGCCTTGCGGTGATGTCGTGGGCGTACCGGCTCGCCGCCGGCGGCGAGCATGGCGCGCAGCGTCCGTCGCGCATCGATGGCCCCCCTTCGGGAGGGCCGCATCCGTAAGGCAGGCCGGGTCGCCGGGCGTGGATTCAGTGCGGCCAGAAGTTCGGCGAGGTGTAGGCGTTCGGCCGCGGACAGCTCCGCGATGTCGCGATGCCGCAGAATTTCGGTTTCGGCCGCGGCGACGCGCAGCTGCGGTGCGTCTGTGCCGGCGTCCGTGGCGCCGGTGGCGTCCAACGCGGCGATGCGGGGACGACGCGGTTCCTGCCCCCGCTGCGCAACGCCGACGGGCACCGTGCCGCCGAACCAGTTCTCGAACACCAGGTCGTAGCGGGGGATGTCGTCGGGGCCGCGGCACAGCGTTGCGCGGCCCGCCCAGTACACCTGGCGCGGATCGGCGAGATCTACTTCGCGCAGTGCCCTGGTGTAGGTGTCGACGGCGTCGGACACCACAGGCAGCCCCGCCACGGCGAGAGCGTGTGCGAAACCTGCCACCCCGGCCAGCTCAGGCATGTCACCCGGCCAGCAGTCTGTCCAGCCCGGCCCTGGTCACCCGCTCCAGGTCCTCGTGGTACTTGACGACGGCGCCGAGCGTCGCGGCAGCCGTCTGCGCGTCGAGCACGTCGCGATCGAGTTCGCGTAGGGCCCTTGCCCAGTCCAGCGATTCGGCCACCCCAGGGGGCTTGACCAGTTCCATCGCGCGCAAGGCATGCACGGCGCGGGCCACCTGGTCGGCGAGGGCCTCCGCGATGCCGGGGATGCGACTGCGAAGGATCGCGATTTCGCGAGCCAGGTCGGGATGTTCGAGCCAGTGGTAAAGGCAGCGCCGCTTGAGCGCGTCGTGCACGTCCCGGGTTCGGTTGGAGGTGAGCACCACCAGCGGTGGCGTCGCGGCGCGCACCTCGCCGAGTTCGGGGATGGTGACGGCGTTCTCGTCGAGCACCTCGAGCAGGAATGCCTCGAATTCGTCGTCGGCACGGTCGATTTCGTCGACGAGCAGTACACACGGCGCTTCTGTCAGCGCCCGCAGCAGCGGCCGCGCGAGCAGGAACCGCTCGGTGTACAGCGATCGTTCCGCCGACTCCGCCTCGAGGTGTCCCGCCGCTTCCAGCGTTCGCAGATGCAACAGTTGTCGCGGGAAATCCCAGTCGTAGAGCGCCTGCGCGGCGTCGATGCCCTCGTGACACTGCAACCGGATCAGCGGCAGACTCAACGCCTGCGCCAGCGCGGCGGCAAGTGAGGTCTTTCCGGTTCCTGGCTCGCCCTCGCAGAACAACGGGCGGCCCATGCGCAGCGCCAGGTACGCGGCTGTCGCGACGCCTTCGTCGGCGAGGTATCCGGTTGCCTCGAGCGCCTGCGCCAGTTCCGTCGGCGACCCGGCACTCGGCGTGGAAACACTCACTCCGCGAGCGTAGGTCAGGGGTTGATCACAGCTGCGTATCTTCGGCCGTGACCTCGCGTGGCGGAATGCGGTGGCCCCCATAAGCGGCCTTATCGTTCCAAGCGTGATTGCCCTACCGCGCGCATGGCTGTTGGCCAGCGCAATGCTGCTGGGAGTCGCGGTCGGCCAGATCGCGGGAATCGCAGCGACGCTGCTGGTCAAGGCCCCCCTTAGACCCGACGTCGTGATCGCGCTCGTGATCGCTGTGCCCAGCGTGATCGGCATGCTGCTGATCTTGTTCTCTGGGCGACGATGGCTTACCGCGCTCGGCGCGTTCATCCTGGCCATCGCGCCGGGATGGTTCGGAGTGCTCGTCGTGATTCAGGTGGTCAACGGTGCCTAGTTCGACAGAACAAGAAACGCTGCCCGGCGACCCGACGCAGCCCTACTCGCCGATTTTCACCGGCGAATTTCCCGCGTCACCCGACCCGATGCAACCGTTGGCGGCCGAACGCGACCCCGCGAACGGTACGGAGGCGACGACGGGACCCATGCCCGTGGTGGTTCATCCCGAGGTCGTGGTCGGCACCTACCACTACCTCAAGCGCTGGACGTTCGTCCTCGTCGTGGCGGGAGTGTGGATCGCCGCGGCGGCCTGCGGGCTGGGCCTCTACGACTGGTGGTTCCAATCGCTCAACAAGACAGCACCGGTCTTCGTGGTGCTGCTGTTCGTCATCGGGTGCACGGTCGGCGGCCTGCTGGCGGCCATGGTGACCGACAAACCGCTGGTCTCGGCGCTGGCGATCGCATTGATGTCGGCGCCGCTGGCTGCGCTGGGTGCCGCGGCGGTGCTGCACGGCACCTATTTCTGTCAACACGTAAGCCGATGTTTGGTGGGGTTGATTCCCTACTAAGGTTGGCCGGGTGACTCACTATGACGTCGTCGTTCTTGGAGCAGGCCCCGGCGGATACGTCGCGGCCATTCGCGCCGCACAGCTCGGGCTGAACACCGCAGTCGTCGAACCCAAGTATTGGGGCGGGGTATGCCTCAACGTCGGCTGCATCCCGTCCAAGGCGCTGCTGCGTAACGCCGAGCTGGCCCACATCTTCACCAAGGAGGCCAAGCAGTTCGGCATCAGCGGTGACGCGACGTTCGACTACGGGGTGGCGTTCGACCGCAGCCGCAAGGTGGCCGACGGCCGCGTCGCCGGTGTGCACTTCTTGATGAAGAAGAACAAAATCACCGAGATCCACGGGTACGGCACGTTCACCGACCCAAACACGTTGTCGGTCAAGCTCAATGAGGGCGGAACCGAGACGGTGACGTTCGACAACATCATCATCGCCACCGGAAGCAGCACCCGGCTGGTGCCCGGCACGTCGCTGTCGGACAACGTGGTCACCTACGAAGAGCTGATCCTGACGCGCGATCTGCCGAAGTCCATAGTCATCGCGGGCGCGGGCGCGATCGGCATGGAGTTCGGCTACGTGCTCAAGAACTACGGCGTCGACGTGACGATCGTCGAGTTCCTGCCGCGCGCCCTGCCGAACGAGGACGCCGAGGTCTCCAAGGAGATCGAGAAGCAGTTCAAGAAGCTCGGCGTGAAGGTGCTGACGGGCACCAAGGTCGAGTCGATCAAGGATGACGGTGGCGAGGTTGTGGTCACCGTCAGCAAGGACGGCAAGACCGACGAGATCAAGGCCGAGAAGGTGCTGCAGGCCATCGGCTTCGCCCCCAACATCGAGGGCTACGGGCTTGACGCGGCCGGTGTGGCCATCACCGATCGCAAGGCCATCGGCATCGACGACTACATGCGCACCAATGTCCCGCACATCTACGCCATCGGCGATGTCACCGGGCTGCTGCAGCTGGCGCATGTCGCCGAGGCGCAAGGCGTGGTCGCCGCCGAAACCATCGGCGGCGCAGAGACTTTGCCGCTCGGCGACTACCGGATGCTGCCGCGCGCGACGTTCTGTCAGCCGCAGGTGGCCAGCTTCGGGCTGACCGAGGAGCAGGCGCGTGCTGAGGGCTATGACGTGAAGGTCGCCAAGTTCCCGTTCACCGCGAACGCCAAGGCGCACGGCGTCGGCGACCCGAGCGGCTTCGTCAAGCTGATCGCTGACGGCAAATACGGCGAGCTGATCGGCGGGCATCTGATCGGGCACGACGTGTCCGAGCTGCTGCCTGAGCTGACGCTGGCCCAGAAGTGGGACCTGACCGCCACCGAGCTGGCCCGCAACGTCCACACCCACCCGACGATGTCCGAAGCGCTACAGGAGTGCTTCCACGGTCTCGTCGGCCACATGATCAATTTCTGAACGTGGCTCAGACGGCCGGCGCAGCGAGAGCGATCTGGGTCGCCGCGATCGGCGGATTGGTGGTCGGCCACATCCTGTGGCTGGCCGGGATTTCCGTCGCGATCGCGACGCAGTCCATCAGCACATGGGTGCTTGTCGTGGCAGCGGTGTCGTTCGTCGTCGGCGGCGTCGCAGCGTATTTCGGTTGGCGGTCGTACAAGCAGAAGTCAGAAATCTGGGCGGCGTTTCTGTGGGCGCTACCCGTCGCCCCGGTGTTGCTGTCGCTGACCGTCCTCGGGGTTACCTACCTATAGTCAGGCCATGATCGCTGCGCGACGACGACTGCTCATGGCCAACGGGGTCTTCCTCGTGGTGGTCGGCGGGATTCAAGTGGTGTTCGAACTGCTCGCCTACCACACGGGCGCCGGACCGTACGGATACCTCTTCGAAGAGTCGCCGTATGCGCTCGGTTGGGTCGAGGCGCACGGCCTCGCGTTCATCGTCGGGGTGCTGCTGCTGACCGTCGCCGCCCGCGACCTACGCCGGTTCTGGCACGTCGCGGCCGCGGCCGTGCACACACTGCTGGGCACGGCGAATCTGGTGTTCTGGGACAGCTTCGTGGTCTTCGGCATGGTGCCGATGGGCATCGCCGCGACCGTCGTGCACTTCGTGCTGGTGGCCGCACACGTCGGCGCATTCGTGGCGAGCCGTGTGCCCGCACGCCAGAGTTGAACAGGTTCAGTCGAAATATCTTCGAAGACAGCGATTCTCGCTATTTGCGGTCGCTGACAGCTTCCGGTGCCACTACGCTGACCGGATCGACCGACACAGAAGGATGCACCGATGACTCAACCACGACGCGCGAAACTGATCAGCGCAGTGATGAACGCCTCGTTCGTCGGTGCAGTGATGGCAGGATGCGCGCTGGGTTTGGCTGCCCAGGCCGGCGCCGACGACAACTGCGATCCGTTCATGCTCTCCATGACGCCGCAGCCGGTGCTGGCATGTCAGCCGGACCTCGCGCCGCCACCGGTCGAACCTGTGCCTGCTGACGCGCCTCCCGCATTCGACGCGTCGCCTGCGGCAGTCATTCCTCCGGCGCCGGGCGCTTAGCGTTCGGGTTTAGATCAGACGCAGTCGTTGCAGAACTGCTGGCCGTCCTTACGCAACGCCAATTGGCTGTGGTGATGCACCAAGAAGCAGCTGGAGCAGACGAACTCGTCGGCCTGCTTGGGGACGACGCGGACGGTGAGTTCCTCGTTGGTGAGGTCGGCGTCGGGTAGATCGAACGAATCGATCGCGTCGCCGTCATCGACGTCGATGACCGCCGTCGACGCGTCGTTCTTGCGACGGCTGGTCAGCGCCTCGAGCGATTCGTCGGGTTCGGGTTCGGTGGTGACGCGGGGAGCGTCGTAGTCGGTGGCCATGCGACATGCCCCTTCCTGATCAAGTCTGTAAACCGCCAAACGCAGTCAGGAAGCGGATTGTTCCCTAACTCAGTCGGGAAAGTCGAGCGGAATTTTCAGCGTCGCCATGGTGGCCGCGAGCGCGTCGTATTGCCCTGCCAGGGTGCAGAATTCGATCAGCTGCGGACGGCTGAGGATGCTCGACAGTGCCGACCAGGTCTCCGGCGACATCGAGCGGGTGATGACGAACTCGTCGGTCGCGGTGATCAGCACTCGCTCGCGGTCGGTGAGGCCATCGGCGTCGGGCCCCTCGAAGATCCTGGCCTGCAACTCAGTGCCGACGCCGCGGCTCTTGGCCAGCCGGCGATGCTGCTGCAGCTCGTACTCGCAGTCGCGCAGGTATCCCACGCGCAGGATCACCAGTTCGGCGTCCTTGCGGGACAGCTTGCCGGCGTACAGCAGGTAGCCCGAGAACGGCAGCCACGCCAGGAACAGCAGCTTGTGCTGACCAAGCACATTGAACAGATGGAACTTCGGAGCGCGGATGCCTCGGGCGCCGAGCTTGGCGATCGCCCAGTTGACGGGCCCGAGTTCCTTGAACCCGCCCGGCGGGATACGTGCGGGGGCGTTCACGACTGCTGCACCAAATACGGCGACACCGTGCTGCGGTGTTCGTTCAGGTCGAGTGCGCGGCCCAGCGCGGGGAACGCTCGCTGCGGGCAGTTGTCGCGCTCGCAGACGCGGCAGCCGGCGCCGATCGGAGTCGCGTTGTCAGCGGACAAGTCCAGTCCCTCCGAATAGACCAGCCGGTGTGCGTGCCGAAGTTCGCAGCCCAGGCCGATCGCGAACGTCTTACCTGGCTGACCATAGCGCGAGGCGCGGCGCTCCACCGTGCGCGCCACCCACATGTAATTGCGACCGTCGGGCATCTGCGCGATCTGCACCAAGATCTTGCCGGGGTTGGCGAAAGTCTCGTAGACATTCCACAGCGGACAGGTGCCGCCGGAGGACGAGAAGTGAAAACCGGTGGCGGACTGTCGCTTCGACATGTTGCCTGCGCGGTCGACGCGGATGAACGACAGCGGCACCCCGCGCATCGACGGGCGCTGCAGCGTGGACAGCCGGTGGGCGATGGTCTCGTAGGACACGGAATAGAAGGCAGAGAGCCGCTCGATGTCGTAGCGGAAATTCTCGGCGACGTCGTGGAACTGCCCGTACGGCAGCACCGTCGCGGCGGCGAAATAGTTGGCCAGTCCCAGCCGGGCCAGCGTCGTCGACTCCTCGCTGGTGAACTTGCCCTCTTCCACCAACTTGTCGATCAGGTCGCCGAACTCCAGGTAGGCCAGCTCGGCGGCCATCTTGAACACCGTCTGGCCCGACGAGAGGTGGCCGCTGATCTCCAGCGTCTTGGTGGCCGGGTCGAAGCGATGCAGCACGGTGTCGCCGAGGTCGATGCGGCGCATGATGTGCACGCCGTGCACCATGGTCAGCCGGTCGGACAGCTCGCGGGCCAACTCTGCGCGGTGCATCCGCATGCGGATGGTGAGGTCCTCGGCGGCGGTATCCAGTTCGTGCAGATAGTTCTGCCGTTGATAGAAGTAGTCGCGCACTTCCTCGTGCGGCATGGTGATCGCGCCCGATCCAGAGCTGGAGCCGGTGCCGTCGGAGTATCGGTCCTCGGTCGCGGCGGCCAGCTGCGTGGTGGTCAGCCGATAGCGGCGGTGCAGATTGACCATCGCGCGGGCCAGCGTCGGATGCGACCCCACCATGTCGGCGACTTCTGCGAGGTCGACGTCGATGTCGAGGTCGCGGTCCATGGTGACCTCGCGCAGTTCCGCGACGAGCCGGGTGTCGTCCTGGGATGCGAAGAACGTCGCGTCGACGCCGAACACCTCGGTGATGCGCAGTAGGACGGCCACCGTAAGCGGGCGCACGTCATGCTCGATCTGATTGAGGTAGCTCGGCGAGATGTCCAGCATCTGCGCCAGCGCGGCCTGGCTGAACCCGCGTTCGCTGCGCAGTTGTCGCACCCTCGAGCCGACAAACGTTTTCGCCACGTCAACCACCCTAACAACGCTGCGAAGGCATGCTTCGCATTGTTGGCAGATTGGCTGCTGTGGCAGGATCGGCCCCGTTGGAGTGACAGGGGAGAACACACGATGGCGGGTATCGCAGGTAGCACCGGTTTGGCGAAGGTGATGATGCCTGTGCCCGATCCACACCCTGACGTGTTCGACAGGGAGTGGCCGCTGCGGGTCGCCGACATCGACCGCGAGGGCAGGCTGAAGTTCGACGCCGCCACCCGCCACATCCAGGACATCGGCTCAGACCAACTGCGCGAGATGGGTTTCGAGGAGACACATCCGCTGTGGATCGTCCGGCGCACGATGATCGACCTGATCAAGCCGATCGAGTTCCAGGACATGCTGCGGATGCGGCGGTGGTGTTCGGGGACGTCGAACCGGTGGTGCGAGATGCGGGTCCGCATCGACGGCCGCAAGGGCGGGTTGATGGAATCAGAGGCGTTCTGGATCAACATCAACCGCGAGACCCAGGGCCCGGCGCGTATCTCCGACGACTTCATCGAAGGCCTGCAACGCACGACCTCGGTTGACCGGTTGCGGTGGAAGGCGTACCTGAAGCCCGGCAGTCGCGAGGACGCGGCGCAAATCCGCGACTACCCGGTGCGCGTCAGCGACATCGACATCTTCGACCACATGAACAACTCCGTGTACTGGAGCGTGATCGAGGACTATCTGTTCAGCACGCCGGAACTGCTGCACAAGCCGATCCGGGTGACCATCGAGCACGACGCCGCCGTGGCGCTCGGCGACAAGTTGGAGATCATTTCGCACGTGCACCCCGCCGGATCGACCGAGCAATTCGGTCCCGAGCTCGCGGACCGCACTGTTAGAACGCTCACATATGCCGTCGGCGACGAGACGAAAGCAGTGGCCGCGATCTTCGCCCTCTGACCCCGGCGGGTTTAACAGTACGAGCGTACTGACCAGCGAAAATTGTGTTACCGGCCAGTAGCTACTGAACCGGTCAAGCCGGTAGCCGCATTCGCAAACTTAGCAAGTTAATGCCGAGCGTTGGCGAAACTTGGCAAGTGAAACGGCTGGACCTGCGGGTATGGCTTGGGGCATCCTCGACTTAGCACTCAAGTGAACGTGTTGGGCCGTTAACAAGCATGTGGCGTGAAGCGGATCCAGCGACTTGCAAGAAAAGGAGCACCAATGTCGACCGTTGGCCAGCCGAAGACGCCGGAAGAGATCCAGAAGGACTGGGACACCAATCCGCGGTGGAAGGGCATCGAGCGCACCTACACCCCAGCCGATGTCGTGGCGCTGCAGGGTTCCGTCGTCGAGGAGGCCACGCTGGCCCGCCGCGGCGCCGAGGTGCTCTGGGCGCAGTTGCACGACATGGAGTTCGTCAACGCGCTCGGCGCGCTGACCGGCAACATGGCCGTGCAGCAGGTCCGCGCCGGCCTGAAGGCCATCTACCTGTCGGGTTGGCAGGTCGCCGGTGACGCGAACCTGTCCGGCCACACCTACCCCGACCAGAGCCTGTACCCGGCCAACTCGGTGCCGCAGGTGGTGCGTCGTATCAACAACGCGCTGCTGCGTGCCGACGAGATCGCCAAGGTTGAGGGAGACACCTCGGTGGAGAACTGGCTGGCGCCGATCGTCGCCGACGGCGAGGCCGGCTTCGGTGGCGCGCTCAACGTGTACGAGCTGCAGAAGGCCATGATCGCCGCGGGCGTCGCGGGGTCGCACTGGGAGGATCAGCTGGCATCGGAGAAGAAGTGCGGCCACCTCGGTGGCAAGGTGCTGATCCCGACTCAGCAGCACATCCGCACGCTGACCTCGGCTCGTCTCGCGGCCGACGTCGCCGACGTGCCGACCGTGGTCATCGCCCGTACCGATGCCGAGGCCGCCACGCTCATCACCTCCGACGTCGACGAGCGCGACCGTCCGTTCATCACCGGTGAGCGCACCTCTGAGGGCTTCTACCGGGTGAAAAACGGCCTGGAGCCCTGCATCGCCCGCGCCAAGGCCTACGCGCCGTACTCCGACCTGATCTGGATGGAGACCGGCACGCCGGACCTCGAGCTCGCGGCGAAGTTCGCCGAGGGCGTCAAGAGCGAGTTCCCCGACCAGATGCTGGCCTACAACTGCTCGCCGTCGTTCAACTGGCGCAAGCACCTGGACGACGCGACGATCGCGAAGTTCCAGAAGGAGCTCGGCGCGATGGGCTTCAAGTTCCAGTTCATCACGCTGGCCGGCTTCCACGCCCTGAACTACTCGATGTTCGATCTGGCCTACGGCTACGCCCGCAACCAGATGAGCGCGTACGTCGAGCTGCAGGAGCGCGAATTCGACGCCGAGGAGCGGGGTTACACCGCGACCAAGCACCAGCGCGAGGTCGGCGCCGGCTACTTCGACCGGATCGCCACCACGGTTGATCCGAACTCGTCGACCACCGCGCTCGCGGGTTCGACCGAAGAGGGCCAGTTCCACTGAGTTGATAGCGTCAGGCCCCGTCCATGTTTGGGCGGGGCCTGATGCTGTGTAAGGGGAGTTTCCATGAGCAACGCAATCGAACGAGTAGGCGTCATCGGTGCCGGCCAGATGGGCGGCGGCATCGCCGAGGTGTCGGCGCGGGCCGGTGTCGACGTGGTGGTGTACGAGCCCACCGAGGAGCTGACAACGGCGGGCAAGGCGCGCATCACCAAGTCGCTCGAGCGCGGCGTCAGCACGGGCAAGATCACCGAGCGCGAACGTGATCAGGCGTTGGCGAATCTGAAGTTCACGACCGAGCTCAAGGACCTGGCGGATCGCCAGCTCGTCATCGAGGCGGTGATCGAGGACGAGACGGTCAAGGGCAAGATCTTCGCCGAGCTCGACGAGATCATCACCGACCCCGACGCGGTGCTTGCGTCGAACACCTCGAGCATCCCGATCATGAAAATCGCTGCGGCGACGAAGAATCCGGGCCGCGTGCTCGGCTTGCACTTCTTCAACCCGGTGCCGGTGCTGCCGCTCGTCGAGCTGATCAACACCCTCGTCACCTCGGATGCCGCGATCGCGCGCACGGAGAAGTTCGCGAGTGATGTGCTGGGTAAGCAGGTGGTGCGCTGCAGCGACCGGTCGGGTTTCGTCGTCAACGCGCTGCTCGTGCCTTACCTGCTGTCGGCCATTCGGATGGTCGAGTCGGGTGTGGCGACTGTCGAAGATATCGACAAGGCCATCGTCGCCGGGCTGTCGCATCCGATGGGGCCGCTGCGACTTTCGGATCTGATCGGTCTTGACACGATGAAGCTGATCGCCGACTCGATGTACACCGAGCTCAAGGATCCGCATTACGCGCCGCCGCCGCTGCTGCTGCGGATGGTGGAGGCGGGCCAGCTCGGCAAGAAGTCGGGCCAGGGCTTCTACAAGTACTGAGCGAGCGCGCTTCGGACGCGTGTCAGAATTTCTTGTCGGCGGTAACGCAGCTGTCGTGAGCTGACGCGAATGATGTTCCAACCTTGTGTGGCAAGGAATTCCAGCCGCTCAATGTCCTCGGCGTAGCTGTCTGGGTTCGTCCAATGCTGTTCGCCGTCGTATTCAACGCCGACCTTCCATTCGGGCCACCCCATATCGACGCGCCTATCGGGGCCCCTGTCGTTTAGTACGACGATCTGAGTCACCGGACGCGGGAGTCCGGACTGGACGAGGAATAGACGCAATCGAGTTTCCTGGGGAGATTCACTGCCGCCGTCGGCCAAATCGAGCGTCTCGCGGAGCTGCCGAAGGCCGCGTGCGCCGGGGTAGCGGGCCGCGATTGAGTTCACCTGGGCCACAGGCGTTCTTGTCGCATTGAGCAATGCGTCCACACGAATGACACCTGTCTCCAGCGGCAAACGCCGAGCGAGGTCGTAAGCGGTGCGCGACGCCGTCGTGCATTCAATGCGCTGTCTCAAGCAGATCTCATCCTCCGCGAGAACGCCGCTGTACACATGGATGCCTCTGGCCGCTGGCCGTCGCACTCGCGCCAGCTCCACCGGAGCATCGGAAGGAATCCACTTGCTTCCCAGTAGGGCCGCAGCCGAGTGACCAACGAGAGTGGCGTTGCGTCCTGACCACAGCCACGCGGCGTGCGCGCGGTCGACCGCGGTGAGGGGCATGCCTTTTCGCGAGTAGACATTTCGATGAATCTTGCTGTAGTAGCGCTTGAGGTCTCGCCTGCTGAGTTCACCTGTGGCAATCGCTTCTGTCGCCACTATGAGATCGGGTCGCACCAGATAATCGTGGGGCACAGTCGAAACTGCCGACCACAGCAATTGGTTCGGCTGTGGATAATTTCACCGACCGAGCGCACGGTTGTTGTACGCAAACGTCGAGTAGGCCTGCAAACAACCGTGCGCTCGGAGAAGCCGACGCTCGGCTCCCGCTAGGCGTCGGCTAGCCGCTTCTTCTCCGCCTCGACGTCGAAATCGGGTGACGGCCAAGACATATTGAGCCCCTTGAGGGCGTCGATGAGCAACTCGGTGACGGCCAACCTGGCGTACCACTTCTTGTCGCACGGCACGACGTACCACGGCGCGTACTCGGTAGAGGTTTTATCCAGCATCGCTTGGAACGCCCGCTCGTACTTGGGCCACAGCTTGCGTTCATCGATGTCAGCCGGATTGTATTTCCAATACTTGTCGGGGCGGTCTAGCCGTTGGGACAACCGCTTCTTCTGCTCGCTGAGCGAGACGAACATGGCAACTTTGATGAGAGTCGTTCCGCCGTCGACGAGTTCGCGCTCGAACGCGTTGATCTCGTCATACCGTTTCCTCCACACCTCGCGCGGCACCAAGTTGTGGACGCGCACGATGAGAACGTCTTCGTAATGCGAGCGGTCGAACACCCCGATGTGCCCGGCCGGTGGTAAGGCCTTGCGAATCCGCCACAAATAGTCATGGGCCAGCTCTTCCTCGGTTGGTTTGCCGAAGCTGGCGTACCGAATTCCTTGCGGATTCCCGGCTCCCACAACGTGTTTGACGATTCCACCCTTACCCGCGGTGTCCATGCCCTGGAGGATGAGCAACACGGATCGGGTGTCGCCGGCCTCGGACCTGCTGTTCGCGTACAACATCTCCTGTAGCTCGGCGTAGCGGATGTTGCGCTCGTCTTGCAACACCTTGGCGTCCTTCTTGGACCCGTCGAAACCCGGAGAGCTGTTGGTCTTGATGTCGGCGACCTTGTCCCCTCGGGAAAACGCGAGGTGCTGCCGAGGGTCATGCGACCAGATGGAGGGGAGTGCGTCGTCGTTACTCATGAGCCAGTAATTGTGGCGGCAATCCCGGCGACGGGTGGGGTTGTTCGCGGAACTTCTGCAACGAACCGCCGACCTCGACGATTCCGCACAGCGCGTTCCACGACAACATCGTCAAGTAGTCGATCAACTCGTCGGCGGTCATCCGCCGGTCGTTCATCCACGAGTGCGTGGCCAGCTGAACCCCGCCGACGGTGTGATAGGCCCACGGCTCGACACCGCTGGTGTCCATCCCCACCTCCACCATGCGGCGGCGCAGCATCACCGCGAGCATGCGGGCGATGATCGCCTCCGAAGCCGCGACGGCCTTGCTCTTTGAGGCCGAGTTGTTGGCCATCACGAACTGGTACGGCTCGGGCTCTGCTGCCACCGTCTCGACGTAGACGCGAATGATTTCGCGGGTCAGATCGAAGCCGTCGAGATTCGACGTAAGCGCGGCGGTCATGTTCGGGATCAGTGTGGTCTGCGCGAACCGCATCATCACCGCGGTCGTCAGATCGTTCTTGTCGACGAAATAGCGGTACAGCACCGTCTTGGAGACGCCGATCTCGGCCGCGATTTCGTCCATGCTGACGTTGCTGCCGCGTCGCCGGATGGCCTCCAGCGTGCCGTCTACTAGCTCGTTGCGGCGCTCCACCTTGTGCTTGTGCCAGCGCCGTTTGCGTCCATCAGTCTTGATCGCCACCGGGGAGGTCTGCTGTGCCACTATTGCCGTGATCCATTCCGTTAGTCCCCTTGATAGTACGGCCGATCTTGTTCTGGGGGCTTGTGGGACGGGCCCGACGCGGACTTAGCGGATGATGGAGGAGTGGCACACAGACCGGACGCCGGCCGACCGGCTCCGACCAGTTTCGCCGAGTCGTTAGCGGGGGCCGACAGCGTCGCCGACGCCGAACGCCGCCGCGGGCTGCGGCGGATGAAGCTCGTCGCGCTGAGTTTCCTGCTCGGCGCCACCGTCGTCTTCCTGCTCTGCACCTGGGCTCAGTCCGACGGCGCGGCCGCCTGGGTCGGATACGTCCGGGCCGCCGCCGAGGCCGGCATGGTCGGCGCACTCGCCGACTGGTTCGCGGTCACGGCCCTGTTCAAACATCCGCTTGGCATCCCGATCCCACACACCGCGATCATCAAGCGCAAGAAGGACCAACTCGGAGAGGGTCTGGGTGCCTTCGTTCGGGAGAACTTCATGTCGCCGGAGGTCGTTGCGACCAAGCTGCGCGACGCGCAGGTCGCTGGCCGACTGGGCAAGTGGCTCTCCGAGCCAGAGCACGCCAAGCGTGTCGCAGCCGAAACATCAACGGCGCTAAGGGTTTTGGTGGAGATGCTGCGCGACGAGGACGTGCAGCACGTGCTGGATCGGATGATCGTCAAGCGCATCGCCGAACCGCAGTGGGGTCCGCCCATCGGTCGCGTGTTGGCCACGCTGTTGGCAGAGCGCCGCCAGGAGGCGCTGCTGCAGCTGCTCGCCGACCGGGCGTTCCAGTGGTCGCTGAACGCCGGCGACATCATCGAGCGGGTGGTCGAACGCGATTCGCCGACGTGGTCGCCGCGTTGGGTGGACCACCTGGTCGGCGACCGCATCCATCGGGAGTTGATGGACTTCACCGACAAGGTGCGCCGCAACCCCGACCACGAGCTGCGAAGGTCGGCCACGCGGTTCTTATTCGAATTCGCCGACGATCTGCAGCACGACGAGGCGACGATTCAGCGCGCCGAGAACGTCAAGGATCAGTTGATGGCCCGGGACGAGGTGGCCAGGGCCGCCGAGACGGCGTGGGCCGCGGCCAAGCGGATCATTCTCGAGTCGGTCGACGACCCGTCATCCGCTTTGCGCACGCGCATCGCCGAGTCCGTCGTCCACATCGGCGAATCGCTCCGAGACGACGCCGACCTGCGTGACAAGGTCGACAACTGGATCATCCGCGCAGCTCAACACCTGGTTTCCGAATATGGGGTGGAGATCACGGCGATCATCACCGAAACCATCGAGCGCTGGGACGCCGACGAGGCCAGCAGGCGGATCGAGCTGCACGTGGGCCGTGACCTGCAATTCATCCGGATCAATGGCACGGTGGTGGGGTCGCTGGCCGGCCTGATCATCTATTCGGTAGCCCAGCTACTCTTCTGACCTGCGCTAACTAGTGCTTGCAAAAGTTAGCACCCCGTCGTACGGTTAGTGGCGTCGCACTGGAGCAATCCAAAACGGAACACCCGACGCAACCGAGGGGGCTAAGCGCCATGCCGCAGGATGAAAATCTTGCCGCCGTCGTGTCCAACGCCGCACAGAACGCGGCCCAGGACATCGGCAGCTTCATCCGAACGCAGCGCGAAGCAGCGCAGGTGTCCGTGCGGCAGTTGGCCGAGAAGGCCGGCGTCAGCAATCCCTACCTCAGCCAGATTGAGCGCGGATTGCGGAAACCCTCGGCCGACGTGCTGCAACAGATCGCCAAGGCACTACGGGTGTCTGCGGAAGTGCTCTATGTGCGGGCCGGGATCCTCGAGCCCAGCGAGACGAGCGAAGTCCGCGACGCCATCGTCACCGACACGGCGATCACCGAGCGGCAAAAGCAGGTGCTGCTCGACATTTACACGTCGTTTTGCCAACAAAACGAAGCCGTCAGTGAGGAGCCGACGACTGAAGCGATCACAGACCAACCCCCCGTTCTAGAAATCTCGCAAAGTAACGAAATTCAGTGAAAGGAACTACAACATGGCTACGAAGAAGCCTGCGAAGACCGCCAAGAACCAGCCCACCGTTGACGACCTGAAGGCCCCGCTGCTCGCTGCGGTCGGCGCCGCCGACCTCGCTCTCGAGCGGGTCAACGAGATCGTCGCCACCCTGCGTGAGCGCGCCGGCGAGGCCCGCACCGACACCCAGGCACGCGTCGAGGAGAGCCGCGCTCGGCTGACCAAGCTGCAGGAGGACCTGCCGACCCAGTTCGAGGAGCTGCGTGGCCGGCTGAGCTCGGAGGAGCTGCGCAAGGTGGCCGAGAGCTACGCGGAGGCGGCTCAGACCCGCTACAACACCCTGGTCGAGCGTGGCGAGGCCGCCCTGGAGCGGATCCGCAACACGCCGGCGCTGGAAGAGGGCCGCGAGCGCGTCGAGCGCTACAGCGACCAGGCCGTCGAGCTGACCCAGGAGGCCCTGGGCAACGTGGCATCGCAGACCCGCGCCGTCGGCGAGCGTGCCGCCAAGCTGGTCGGTGTCGAGCTGCCCGCGAAGAAGGCGCCCGCCAAGAAGGCCGCGGCCAAGGCCCCGGCCAAGAAGGCTCCTGCCAAGAAGGCGCCTGCGAAGAAGGCCGCGGCCAAGAAGGTCACCCAGAAGTAAATAAGGGCTCGTGTCGCCGGTAGCGGCGACGAAGAGTCGACCCGGGGACGTAACCCGCTTAGGCTAGCTATGTGGAGCTTCAAGGCCTAGTGGGTTACGTCCTCGCTGTTTTGCAGATCGCGGTGGTGGTGACGGCGGTTTACGCGTTCGTGCACGCCGCCCTGCAGCGGCCCGACGCCTACACCGCCGCCGACAAGCTGACGAAACCCGTCTGGCTGGTGATCCTCGGCGTCGGCGTGCTCCTGGCACTCGTCCTCGGCATCACCGGCGTGGCGATCGCCGCTGTGGCCGCAGGTGTCTATCTCGTCGACGTGCGGCCCAAGATTCTCGAGATTCAGGGCAAGTCCCGTTAGCCGCGTGCGCCTCCGCCTCGCCGTCGCATTGGCGGCCATCACCATTCCCGTCGCGCTGGCGCCGATCGCGTCGGCCGACGTGCCGGCGCCGCCGTACATCGACCACGTCCAGTGGGCGAAGTGGGGCGACCTGTCCAGCCTGCGGGTGTACCCCACGGAGTCGGGGAGGCAGGCGTCGCTGGTGGCCACCACCTCGGCCTTCGACGAAGCGTGGGCTGAGGTACTGACGCTTTCGCCTGACGCCAATACACCCTCCATGCAGCACCAGTTTCAATGTCATTGGGAGTTCGCCGAACTAGCCCAGCCGGGCAAGGTCAGCTGGAACCTCGAACCGTGGCGAAACGAGGTCTCCGACCAGGCGATGGTCGACGCGCACTGCAATCCCGGCGGCACTGAAGAACCGTTCTAGTGCCGCACAGCTACAGCCGGGAGCAGGTGGCAGCGCTGGTCGACCACACTCTGTTGAAGCCCGAGGCGACCGAGGCCGACGTGATCGCGCTGCTGAAGGAGGCCGAAGAGCTCGACGTGTTCGCGGTGTGCGTGTCACCGACCATGGTGGCGACGGCCAAGTCGTTCCGAACAGGCGCATATGAGATCGCGTCGGTGGTGGGATTTCCGTCAGGAAAACACCTTCCGGCGATCAAGGCCGAGGAAGCCCGGCTGGCCGTTGCGGCCGGCGCCGGTGAGATCGACATGGTGATCGATGTCGGATCTGCTCTCGAAGGCGACTTCGATGCGGTGCGTTCAGATATCGCAACGGTTTTCGACGCGATACCTTCGGACGCGGTCTTGAAGGTGATCGTGGAGTCGGCTGCGCTGATCGCATTGGCCGGCGAGCAGCGCCTGACCGACGTGTGCCGCATCGCCGAGGAGGCAGGCGCCGATTTCGTGAAGACCTCCACAGGATTTCACCCGAGTGGCGGTGCCTCCGTGCGGGCGGTCGAGTTGATGGCGAACACCGTCGGAGATCGGCTGGGCGTCAAGGCCAGCGGCGGTATCCGCACAGCCGACGATGCCGTCGCAATGCTGAACGCGGGCGCGACCCGGCTCGGGCTATCCGGCACGCGCGCGGTGCTCGACGGACTGGGCTAGAGGCCCGCGAAGCAGGGGTCCTGGTTACCCTTCGGCATCGAGGCGTTCTGCGTCGAAAACTGTGCCACCACACCGGTATCGGTGACCTGCACCCCGGTCGCGTGGATACCGAGCGGGTAGCCCTTGGTGAACTGGTCGGTGAACGCGTCGAGCGCCGGCTGCACCGTCTCGCGCGGGAGCGTGAAGCCCAGGCCGGTCAATTCCGTTACCGGCAACGAGATTCCGTTGTCGGCGACGGTCGGCTTCGTGGTGATGCTGCCCAGCGCGCCCTGCAACTCGATGGTGCCTGCCGACGGGTTGGTGGTCACGCCGGTGACGAACGAGCCGACGAGAGGGATCGCGTTCTGGATGGTGTCCTTGATGCCCTGCGTCGACCAGGTGACGTTGGCGACCAACGAGCCGATCGTGCCGCCGGAGTTCGCGGTGTCCCCGAGCCGGACGTCCTTGATGGCCACGTTGACCTTCATGCCCTTGGCCTGTCGGACCTGATTGCCCGCGGTCTCGAAGTGGATGTTCGTGTAGTGACCGGTCATGTGCTGCCAGAGGAACGGCGGCAGTGCGTCGAACGACACCGATGCGCTGTCTTGCACCACGCATTGCGCCGCGGCTGCGACCACGTCGTCGGCGCGGCTGCGCGCGTACAGCTCGCCTGCGAGCAGGCCGGCCGCGACCAGCGCGATGACGATGACGACGGCGAGGACGATCGACAACGGGTCGCGGAACAGGTCTTTGACCTTGTTCAGCAGCGACGAGTCCTGCTCAGGGGGCGGGGCCTGCGGCGGTGCCGGCTGGCCGGCTGGCGCGCCCTGTGGGAACTGTGGCGGCGGTTCGACGGGCGGGACCTGGTTGGCCGGCCGAGCCCAGGGATCGGTCACCTGAGCGATTCTGCCTTACCCAGACGGGTGAAGTCTGTCCGGTTGCGCAATACCGCGATCGTCTCGCGGGCCTTGTGCGCAGCGTCGAGGTCGAGATCGGTCACGAGCAACTGGGGGTCCGCCCCGGCCGATGCCAGTACCTCCCCGATCGCCGACGAGACCAGGCTGCCGCCGACACCAACCGGACCCGCTGCGGCGAGTTCATCGCCGGGGTAGGCCTGATCGACGGCGGCGACGAGGCCCGTCGTATCGATCGCGCGGGCGCGGGCCAGCAACTGCCACTGCTCGAGCTTGCCTGCGCCGGTGCCCCACGATGCGTGCACCGTGATGAGTTGTGCTCCCCGCGAAGCCAATTCGACGTACAGCTCGGGGAAGCGGACGTCGTAGCACAGGGTCAGCCCGACGTTCACGTCGTCGACGGTGATCATCACGGGTTCATGCCCAGGCGCGACGGTGTCGGATTCGGCGAAGCCGTACGCGTCGTAGAGATGGATCTTGTCGTAGTGCGTGTCGACCCCGGGACCCGTCGCGAGCAGCGTGTTGGTCACCCTGCCGGCCCTGTCTTCTTCGGCGGGCGCGAACATGCCTGCCACGACGACGATGCCCGCCCGCTCGGCGATCGCCCGGACCGCCGACGCCCACGATCCGTCAAGTGGTTCGGCGATCGGGGCGAGCGGCACCCCGAAGCGGCACATCGTCGCCTCGGGGAACAGCACGAGGCGGGCGCCTGCGTCGGCGGCGCGTCGGGTGTAGTCCTCGACGAGGCCGAGGTTGGCCGTGGGTTCTGCGCCGCTCTGGATCTGCGCGAGGGCAATCCGCATGGGGTTCAGCCTACGGGCGCGACGGCGGCCCACGGCACCGAGAGAACGCCGTCGCGCATCCGCCGCCGCGGCGGCTCGACGGGCAGGCCCTCGTCGCGCAGCAGGTCGAGCATCGCGCGCCAGCGCACCCGCGGCCCGAACACCCCGTGCCCCGCGACGCTGGCCCACGCCCGGTCCGCCGCCGACAGCAACGCATGAATCGGCTGGCCTTGGAGGTTGTGGTGGATCAGCACCTTGGGAAGGCGTTCGGCCAGATCCGACGGTCGGTCGATCGCGAACGGATCGCACGCCAACGTCAGGCTGATCGGCCCGTCGGCGTCGAGCAGTACCCAGCAGCAGCGACGGCCCAACTCGTCGCAGGTGCCGTCGACGATGAGTCCGCCGGGCGCCAGCCGTGCCTGCATCGTGGCCCACGCCCCTGGCACCGCGTCCACCGGGTACTGGCGCAGTACGTTGAACGCTCGCACCAAAACCGGTGTGCGACCCGCTAATTCGAAGCCGCCGAGGCCGAATTCCACGCCGTCGCGAGAGGGCGCAATACGTTCGGGATGGATCTCGAGGCCGACCACGCGGACGTCGGCACGCACCACCCGCAGCCGGGCGGCGAGTTCCAGCGTCGTCACCGGCAGCGCGCCGTAGCCGAGGTCGATCACCAGCGGGTCGGCCGCCGCCTGCAGTGCGGCGCGCACCCGGCGCGAGTGCACCAGCCACCGGTCGCTGCGGCGCAACCGGTTATGACCGGTGGTGCCACGCGTGATGGCACCGACCGGCCTAGTGGTGCTTGGCAATCCAGTCAGCGGTGAACGCCTCCTCGGCGTCGAAGAGTTGTTTGATGTGATGCAGGATCAGGTCCTCCAGCGCGCCGCCTATGAACGGGATGTGGACCTTGCAGACGCTGGAAAGCCGCAACCTGCTGCCTGCCTGGGTCTCGGTGAGGAAGTACTGACCGCCAAAGCTGCCGGGGCCGTGCGGAATCGATGCCGAGTACGTGCCCTTGGCCCGATTCTTCTCGTGGTCGTAGCGATCGAAATGCTGTTTGCGGGTGATGATCATGTCGAACGGCACGACGTTGCGCGCGATGGGCGGCAGGTACATGCGGGGCAGGTTCTGCACGAAGACGATGTCCGTGCCGCGCTCGGTGGTCGAGAAGGTCTTGATCTCCGACTGCGGCGTCAGGAAGCGGTACGCGTCCATCAGGGTTTGCCAGTATTCCCGGCTGGTGAAGTCCTGGTAGATCTTCTCCGCCGGTGCGCCGAACTCGATGGTGTAATCCATGCGACGCGACATGGAACATAATTTTACTTATGGGTTACGCGTTTTCGGTGATCCACACCGTGGTGAAGCGCTGTTCCTGGATGAGAAGGTCCATCAGCTGACTGCCGATGAAATTCTCGATCTTGCCGCCGACGAGCGGAACATTCACCGTGACCGTGGCCTTGAAGTCCAGCCGTGAGCCTTCGCCGGATTTTGCCGGCGCGAGTACCGCGGCACCGCTCAGCGTCGCAGGTGCACCGGTGATCGCGAGCTGAATGGTCGCGGTCGCCCGCCTGTCGCTGACCGGCGACCATGACTCCTCGCGGACAAGGGCGAGATCGCCGCGGTGGAACTGCGTCACCACTGCGGGCAACCGGTCGGCGCGCAGCCGTTGAGTGGTGACCACGTCAATGCCATTTCCGTCGACGGTCAACGAATCCAGCGAGTAGTCGTCGGCGCCCGAATCGGCCAATCGCGACAGCCAATACTGTTCATCGCTGAATGCCTGGTGGACCTGTTCAACGCTGGCACCGTATTCCGTCGCCATGTCGAATGAACGCGGCATAGCTGGCCACGCTACCGTTACCGCCCGTGACCGGTCTGGAACTGGGGGGTGCCGCCGTCGCCGACGACGTAGCGCTGGCGCCGCTGACCACGCTGCGCATCGGAGGTGTTGCGCGCCGGTTGATCACGTGCACGACCACTGAGCAGATCGTGGCCGCGCTGAGCGCACTGCCGGACGCCCTGGTGCTCGCGGGCGGGTCGAATGTGGTGCTGGCCGACGACCTGGCCGACCTGACCGTCGTGCTGCTCGCCAACACCGAGATCACCGTCGAGGACAACGTCGTGCGCGTGGAGGCCGGCGCGGTGTGGGACGACGTTGTGGTCACGTCGCTGGCACACGGGCTCGGCGGCCTGGAATGCCTTTCGGGCATCCCCGGCTCGGCAGGCGCGACGCCGGTGCAGAACGTCGGCGCATACGGCGCCGAAGTCGCCGACACCATCCACCGCGTCCGGTTGCTCGACCGCCGCACCGGCGAAGATCGCTGGGTGACGCCTGATGTTCTCCAATTCGGTTACCGCACAAGCATTCTCAAGCATTCAGCCGCCGCGGTCGTGCTGGAGGTCGAATTCGCGTTGGATCGCGACGGGCGCAGCGCCCCGATCCGCTACGGCGAACTGGCCGCTGCGCTCGGGGCCGAACCCGGATCGACCGCCGACCCCGCGCGGGTGCGGGAGGCGGTGCTGTCGCTGCGTGCAGGCAAGGGCATGGTGCTCGACGAGGCAGACCACGACACCTGGAGCGTCGGATCGTTCTTCACCAACCCCGTCGTGTCGGCCGCGGAATACGAGCGCTTGCAGAACAGCGTCGACGGGCCGGTGCCGAACTACCCCGCGCCGGACGGAGTGAAGCTGGCCGCGGGCTGGCTGGTGGAACGCGCGGGCTTCGGCAAGGGATACCCGAACGAGCACGCCCCCGCGCGGCTGTCGACCAAGCATGCGCTCGCTGTGACGAATCGGGGCACCGCGACCACTGCCGACGTAATTGCGCTGGCCAGAGCGGTGCGCGACGGTGTTCGGGCGGCCTTCGGGATCGATCTCACACCCGAGCCGATTCTGATTGGGGCCTCTCTCTAGGTACCCTGGGTCCACGTGAGCCCAGCCAATCCGTCTCCGTCGTTCAGTCGGCGGAAGGCCCTGACCGCACTCGCGGTCGGGGTCGTCGCGCCGGGCGCACTCGCGGCCTGCGGCAGCAGGGTCGGCAAACCAACCGCAGAGGCGCCGTCCGCGCCGCCTGCGCCGTCGATCAGCTATCAACCCGCCGACAACGCCAGCGACGTCGCGCCCGTCGCACCGGTGCGCGTCGACGTCAAAGACGGCTGGTTTCAGCGCGTCACGCTCACCAACGCCGACGGCAAGGTCGTCGCGGGTGTCCTCAACCGCGAGCGCACCAGCTTCGCCACCACCGAACCGCTCGGCTACGGCGCGTCCTACACCTGGGCAGGCTCGGTGGTCGGCCACGACGGCAAGGCCGTCCCTGTGCAGGGCAACTTCACCACGATCAACCCGACCAAGCAGGTCAACGGCGCGTTCCAACTCGCCGACGGCCAGACTGTCGGTGTCGCGGCACCGGTCATCATCCAGTTCGACGCGTCGATCTCCGACAAGGCCGCAGTCGAGAAGGCGCTGAAGGTCACGACGGAGCCACCGGTCGAGGGCAGCTGGGCGTGGCTGCCCGACGAGGTGGGCGGCTCGCGGGTGCACTACCGGAGCAAGGAGTACTACCCGGCAGGCACCAAGGTCAACGTCGAGGCGCGGCTTTACGGCGTTCCGTTCGGCGACGGTGCGTTCGGCGCGCAGGACATCACGCTGAACTTCGAGATCGGCCGCCGCCAGGTGGTCAAGGCCGAGGCGTCCTCGCACCGCATCCAGGTGCTCGACGGCACCGGCGCGGTCATCATGGACTTCCCGTGCAGCTACGGCGAGGGTGACCTGCCGCGCAACATCACCCGCAGCGGCGTCCACGTCGTGACCGAGAAGTATGAAGACTTCTACATGTCCAATCCCGCTGCCGGTTACAGCAATGTGCACGAGCGGTTCGCCGTGCGGATCTCCAACAACGGCGAGTTCATTCACTGCAACCCGAACAGCATTGGCGCCCAAGGCAATACCAACGTCACCAACGGGTGCATCAACCTGAATCTGGAAAACTCCCAGCAGTACTTCAACAGCGCGATGTACGGCGACCCGGTCGAGGTCACCGGCACGTCGATCGAGTTGTCGTACTCCGACGGTGACATCTGGGACTGGGCGGTGTCGTGGGACGACTGGGTGGCGATGTCAGCGCTGTCGCCGCAGGGCTCACCGTCGCAGATTCCGAGCACCGCGCCTGCGACGCCGTCGGACGCGCCTCAGCCGGTCAACGGGCGGCCCGGCGGTTAAACCGCGAAGCGCTGGCCTGGTCGCGCGGCCGGATCACGATGGTGTCCAGGTTGACGTGCGACGGCCGAGACGCCACGAACCCGATGACCTCGGCGACGTCCTCGGCGACCAGCGGTACGACGCCCTCGTAGACTTTCGCGGCGCGGTCCTCGTCGCCGCCGAAGCGGCGCAGTGAGAAGTCGGTCTTGACCATTCCGGGCGCAATCTCGGTGAGCCGCACCGGTTTTCCCAACAGCTCGCCGCGCAGTGTGCGGTGCAGCGCGCCCTGGGCGTGCTTGGCCGAGGTGTAGCCGGAGCCGTTGTCGTAGGTCTCGATCGCGGCGATCGAGGTGACCGTGACGATCAGGCCGTCGCCGGAGTCGATCAGCTTGGGCAGCAGCGCGCGCGTGACGCGCAGCGTGCCGAGCACGTTGGCCTCCCACATCCAGCGCCAGTTGTCGAGATCCGCCTCGAGCACCGGTTCCAGCCCGCGGGCGCCGCCTGCGTTGTTGACCAGCACATCGACCCGGTCCAGGGCGTCGGCCAGCGCCGACATGTCCGCATCGCTTGTGACGTCCGCCACAATCGCGGTGCCGCCGATCTGGTCGGCAAGTGCCTTGATGGGGCCCTCGCGACGGGCCACGCAAACGACGTGAAAGCCAAGGGCTGCAAGCGTTTTCGCGGTCGCTTCGCCGATACCTGCGCTGGCCCCGGTGACCACCGCGACCCGCTCGGACGCTGAAGGTGTCGTCATCTGCCCAACTTTAGTTGGCGTGCTAAGTTCGCTGTGTGTTCCGGAGCTGTTGTTGTCGCCGCGTGAATCGCCGCGCCTGACCGACCCCGGATAACTGTCTGAGTTGAGTCGCAGGTGTGGCCAGGACCCACCAGCCGACTTCAACAAAGGACAGACCCGTGCGCACTTCCTCCACCACCGCCCTCCCTCAGCCGGCGACCTCCAACAGGGGTGTCCGCAGTAAGCGAACGCTGGTTCCCGCGAGTTACCCCCAGGCGCGTCACCGCGTCGTCGCGCCCTCGCTGAAGGTGGCCGATGCGGCGGCGGCTTCTGTGTTCAGCGCGGCGCGGCTGCGCGGCCCGATCGCCCGCGACGTGGTCGCCCAAGTCACTTCGCTGTCGATCGCGACGGTGAACCGGCAGGTGACCGCGCTGCTGGATGCGGGCATCCTGCGCGAGCGCGCCGACCTCGCGGTCTCCGGCGCCATCGGCAGGCCCCGCGTGCCCGTCGAGGTCAACCATGAGCCATTCCTGACGCTCGGCATCCACATCGGTGCGCGAACCACCAGCATCGTGGCCACCGACCTGTTCGGCCGCACGCTGGACGCCGTCGAGACGCCGACTCCGCGTGGGGCGCAGGCCGCTGCGCTGGCATCGCTGGCAGGCAGTGCCCGCCGCTACCTGAGCCGCTGGCACCGCAGGCGCCCGCTGTGGGTCGGCGTGGCCGCCGGTGGTGTCGTCGACAGCGCGACCGGCCACCTCGACCACCCGCGGCTGGGCTGGTCCGATGCGCCGGTCGGCCCGGTGCTCGCCGAGACGCTCGGCCTTCCGGTGTCAGTGGCCTCGCATGTTGACGCGATGGCAGGTGCCGAACTGTTGCTCGGCGTCCGTCGCCAGCCGACTCCGTCGACCACCAGCCTGTACGTCTACGCCCGTGAAACCGTCGGCTATGCGCTGTCGATCGGCGGGCGGGTGCACTCGCCGACCAGCGGGCCGGGCACCATTGCCGCGTTGCCGGTTCAGTCGGAACTGCTCGGCGGCAGCGGCCAATTGGAGTCGACGGTGAGCGACGAGGCGGTGCTGATTGCCGCCCGCAAGGCGCGCATCGTCCCGGCCGAGGGCCCCGCGTCGACGGTGACGGCCGTGACGAAGGCGGCCAGGCAGGGCAACCAGCAGGCTCAGGCGCTGCTCGCCGAGCGGGCCCGCGTGCTCGGCGGGGCCGTCGCGCTGCTGCGCGACATGCTCAACCCCGACGATCTGGTGGTCGGCGGCCAGGCGTTCACCGAGTACCCCGAGGGCATGAACCTCGTCGAGGCGGCCTACGCCGAACGATCCGTGCTGCCTGCCCGCGACATCCGGGTCACCGCGTTCGGGAACCGGGTGCAAGAGGCAGGCGCGGGTGTGGTCTCGCTCGGCGGGCTGTATGCCGACCCGATCGGGGCGATGCGTCGCGTCCGGAGTCGTCGCCCGGAGGCGACCGCTTAGCGGGTTGATCGCCTACGCCAGGCGTGAGTAATCAGCCCGCTAAACGTCGGTGTAGACATGTCTGTGTGCGCATAGCAACAGATGCTCCCCGCCGTGTCGCTGTGCTCTCGGTGCACACGTCCCCGTTGGCTCAGCCCGGCACTGGCGATGCCGGCGGCATGAACGTCTACGTGCTGCAGAGCGCGCTGCAGATGGCCCGCCGCGGCGTCGAGGTGGAGATCTTCACCCGCGCCACGTCCTCGGCCGATCAGCCCGTCGTCAAGGTGGCGCCCGGTGTGTTGGTGCGCAATGTCGTCGCCGGCCCGTTCGAGGGTCTCGACAAGTACGACCTGCCCACTCAGCTGTGCGCGTTCACCGCCGGCGTGCTGCGCGCAGAAGCCACCCACGAGCCGGGTTACTACGACATCGTGCATTCGCACTACTGGCTGTCGGGACAGGTCGGCTGGCTGGCCCGCGACCGCTGGGCCGTGCCATTGGTACACACCGCGCACACCCTGGCAGCGGTGAAGAACGCCGCACTGGCCGACGGCGACTCGCCGGAACCGCCGCTGCGGGCCGTCGGTGAGCAGCAGGTGGTCGACGAGGCCGACCGGATGATCGTGAACACCGAACATGAAGCGGCACAACTGGTTTCGCTACACCACGCCGACCCGTCGCGCATCGATGTGGTGCATCCCGGCGTCGACCTGGAAATGTTCACCCCCGGCGACAAACGTGCCGCGCGCGCCACGCTCGGCATCGACCCCGACGAACAGGTGCTCGCGTTCGTCGGCCGCATCCAACCCCTCAAGGCGCCCGACGTGCTGCTGCGCGCGGCCGCCAAACTGCCCGGCGTGCGGGTGCTCGTGGCTGGTGGGCCGTCGGGCAGCGGGCTGGCTGCACCGGACGGGCTGGTTCGGCTGGCCGACGAACTGGGTATCGCCGACCGGGTGACATTCCTGCCGCCGCAATCGCGCGATCAACTAGTCGAGGTGTTTCGGGCTGCCGACCTGGTCGGCGTGCCGAGCTATTCGGAGTCCTTCGGACTTGTCGCCATCGAGGCCCAAGCGTGCGGCACTCCGGTGGTGGCCGCATCCGTTGGCGGGCTGCCGGTCGCCGTGCGCGACGGGGTCACCGGCTCGCTGGTCGACGGCCACGACGTCGACGACTGGGCCCAGACGATCGATGCCCTTTTCAAGCGCGGCCCCGAGAGCATGAGCCGCGCCGCCGTCGACCATGCCGCCACGTTCTCGTGGGCGCACACCGTCGACGCGCTGCTGGCCAGCTATGGCCGCGCCATCACCGACTACCGCGCCCGGCATCGGATGCCCGACCTGACGGCGCGGCGCAACGGTCGCCGGTTCTCGATCAGGCGCGGGGTCCGCGCGTGACGGCGGACGTCCAGCAAGTCATCGAGGACACCTGCAAGGAGCACGGCCTCGTCTGCACCCCGCACAAGGGCGCGCACGGCGGCCTGCCGGGCATCATCGTCGAGTTGCCGGGCGAGCGCCGGCTGAAGACCAACACCATCTTGTCCATCGGCGAGCACTCTGTGCGCGTCGAGGCCTTCGTCTGCCGCAAGCCCGACGAGAACCACGAGGGCGTGTACCGGTTCCTGCTCAAGCGCAATCGCAGGCTGTACGGCGTGGCCTACACCCTCGACAACGTCGGCGACATCTATCTGGTCGGCCGGATGTCACTGGCATCGGTCACCGCCGACGAGATCGATCGCATCCTCGGCCAGGTGCTGGAGGCTGTCGACTCGGACTTCAACACGTTGCTGGAGTTGGGTTTTCGGTCGTCGATCCAGAAAGAGTGGGAGTGGCGGGTTTCGCGCGGCGAGTCGCTGAAGAACCTGCAGGCGTTCGCCCATCTGATCGACGAGGACGACTCATGAGAGGATCGCGCCATGGGTGACGCGACGTTGATCCTGCTCCGCCACGGCGAGAGCGACTGGAACCAGAAGAACCTGTTCACCGGGTGGGTCGACGTCGACCTCACCGAGAAGGGCAGGGCCGAAGCGGTCCGCGCCGGTGAGCTGATCAAGGACCTGGACCGTCAGCCCGACGTGCTGTACACCTCGCTGCTGCGCCGCGCGATCAACACCGCCAACCTCGCGCTGGACGCCGCCGATCGGCATTGGATCCCGGTGCACCGCGACTGGCGGCTCAACGAGCGCCACTACGGTGTACTGCAGGGCCTGAACAAGGCGGAGACCAAAGAGAAATACGGCGAAGAGCAGTTCATGGCGTGGCGGCGCAGCTACGACACCCCGCCGCCGCCGATCGAGGCAGGCAGCAAGTACAGCCAGGACACCGATCCGCGGTACGCGGACATCAACGGCGGCCCGCTGACCGAATGCCTCAAGGACGTCGTCGAGCGCTTCGTGCCGTATTACGAGAGCACGATCGTCCCTGACCTGCGGGCCGGCAAGACGGTGCTGATCGCCGCGCACGGCAACTCGCTGCGGGCGCTGGTGAAATACCTCGACGGCATGTCTGACGAGGACGTCGTCGGGCTGAACATCCCGACCGGGATCCCGCTCCGCTACGACCTCGACGGCGGGCTGAAGCCGAAGGTCATCGGCGGCCAGTACCTGGACCCCGAGGCCGCGGCGGCCGGTGCGGCGGCGGTCGCCGCCCAGGGCGCGAAGTAGAGCGCCGGCGCCGGCGCCGAATGGGGCTGATGCCCGTGCCGCTGGGCAAACTCTGGGTAAACGGCTACCGAACACCTGCGTTTGGGCATGTGACATGTCCCGTTTTGGCCGCACGCTGCTGGGATGACGTTCACCGGATGCGTACGATTTTCGCGTGAGTGTGGTATCGGCGCTCCTACTTGTGGGGGCCGTGGCGCTGCTCGCTCTGGCGATCGGTGCAGGGTTGGGGGCAGGCCTCACCCCGCGCATCCTGGAAAACCGACGTCGCCGCGCGGCCGAGCAGTCCGGGATCACCGTCTCGCAGATGCTCGAGCACATCGTCTCGGGTTCGCCGGTGGGGATCGTCGTGGTCGACACCTACCGTGACGTGGTCTACACCAACAACCGGGCCCGCGAGCTGGGACTGGTCCGCGACCGACTGCTCGACGAGCGGGCCTGGCTGGCCGCCGAGCGCACTCTTGCGACCGGTGAGCCCGGCGAGGTCGACCTGTCGCCGCGCAAACGCGTCAACCCCGGACGCTCCGGGCTGTCGGTGCGTGGGCACGTACAGCTGCTGACCGAGGAGGATCGGCGGTTCGCGGTCGTCTACGTCGACGATCAGTCGGAGCACGCCCGCATGGAGGCGACTCGTCGGGATTTCGTTGCCAACGTCAGCCACGAGCTCAAGACGCCGGTCGGCGCGATGGGTGTGCTTGCCGAGGCGCTGCTGGCCTCGGCCGACGACCCCGAGACCGTGCGTCGATTCGCCGAGAAGATGCTCACCGAATCCAACCGCTTGGCCAACATGGTCGGCGAGCTGATCGACCTGTCCCGGTTGCAGGGCGGTGAACGACTGCCGGATCTGGAGGCGGTCGACGTCGACCATGTGGTGGCCGAGGCGCTGTCGCGGTACAAGGTGGCCGCCGACAACGCTGACATCGCGATAACCACCGACGCCCCGACCGGCTACCGCGTCTACGGCGACCAACCACTGCTGGTAACGGCGATCGCCAACTTGGTGTCGAACGCAATCGCCTACTCGCCCAACGGTTCTCCAGTTTCCATCAGCAGGCGCCGACGCGGGCACAACATCGAGATCGCGGTCACCGACCGTGGCATCGGCATTGCGCGTGAGGACCAGGAGCGGGTGTTCGAGCGATTCTTCCGTGTCGACAAGGCGCGCTCACGAGCCACCGGCGGCACCGGATTGGGTTTGGCGATCGTCAAGCACGTCGCCGCCAATCACAACGGATCCATCCGGCTGTGGAGTCAGCCGGGGACGGGATCGACGTTCACCTTGTCGATCCCGGCCTACCCCCATGGTGATGATGACCTGGAAATGCAAGACGAGCGAGAGGACTAGCCAGACCAATGACCAGCGTGCTGATCGTGGAGGACGAGGAGTCCTTGGCCGATCCCCTGGCCTTTCTCCTGCGCAAGGAGGGCTTTGAGGCCACCGTGGTGGCCGACGGGCCATCGGCTTTGGCGGAATTCGAGCGGGCCGGAGCAGACATCGTGCTGCTGGACCTGATGCTGCCCGGCATGAGCGGAACCGATGTGTGCAAGCAATTGCGTTCGCGCTCAAGCGTTCCCGTCATCATGGTGACGGCACGCGATAGCGAGATCGACAAGGTCGTCGGCCTCGAGCTCGGTGCCGACGACTACGTCACCAAGCCGTACTCCGCGCGCGAGTTGATTGCGCGGATCCGGGCGGTGCTGCGGCGCGGCAGCGACAGCGACGACTCCGGCATCGGCGACGGCATCCTGGAGGCCGGCCCGGTGCGGATGGACGTCGAGCGCCACGTGGTTTCGGTCAACGGCGAGCAGATTACGTTGCCGCTCAAGGAGTTTGATCTGCTCGAGTACCTGATGCGCAACAGTGGCCGGGTGCTCACCCGCGGCCAGTTGATCGATCGAGTCTGGGGTGCCGACTACGTCGGCGACACCAAGACGCTCGACGTCCACGTCAAGCGGTTGCGGTCCAAGATCGAGGCCGACCCGGCGAACCCGGTGCACCTGGTGACGGTGCGCGGTCTGGGCTACAAGCTCGAGGGCTGATCGCGCCCGGACAAGAAACCTGAGAGCCACTCACAAGTAACTCGTCTAGTCTGGGCCCCTCGTAATCAAGGGCCGACACAGCGGACGACGAGTAATGACCACTGAGACCACACAAGACAACACGAACAACAACATCATCAATCCGTGGGTCCGGCGCGGTGGCCCCACGGTCGCGGCGCTCGCACTGGTCGCATATGTCGCGGCCTACGCGCACTGGCCGGCGCTGCGGATGCAGGTCGACCTGATGGTGTACCGCTTCGCCGCGGAGCGGCTGTTGGCGGGCCTCGACCTCTATTCGACCGGGCTGACCGGCAATCACACCGAGTTGCTGTTCATCTACCCGCCCTTCGCCGCGATCTGCGCGGCGCCGCTGGCCCTGCTCGACAGCACCACTGTGCAGTGGCTCTGGCTCCTTGGCACGGTGGCCGCGCTGACGTATGCGGTCGTGCGGATGCTGACATCGATGGGCCTGCGGACCGGCGGCGCGCTGGCCAGCCTCACCGCGCTGCTCGTTGGCGTGATCGCATGGCTGGAGCCGCTGCGCCTGACCGCCGAGTTGGGTCAGATCAACGTCGTCCTGCTCGTCCTGGTCGTGGTTGATCTGTTGGGGCGGGGCAAGTGGACGGGCATCGGGATCGGGTTGGCCGCTGGCCTCAAGCTGACCCCGGCGCTGTTCATTCTGTATCTGCTGGCGATCCGACGGTTCCGGGCGGCGTTGCTGGCGAGCGCGACGTTCGCCGCGACGGTTGTCCTCGGGTTCGCCGTTGCACCAACCGATTCGGTGACGTATTGGCTGCGGGGCCGCTTCGACGACGTCAACCGGATCTCGCACGACCCGTTCGCGAATACGAGCCTGAGTGGGTTGCTGCTGCGGCTGCACGTCTCGTCTGCAATGGCCACGGTTGCCTCCGTCGCCGTGGCGGCTCTTGCCGTGGTGATCGCCGCGATGACCTACCGAAGGGGCCATTCGGTGTTGGCGCTCGCGATCGTCGGGTTGGCCGCTGCCGCCGCCTCGCCGTTCAGCTGGAGCCACCACTGGGTGTGGTTCGCGCCGTTGGTCGTTCATCTCGGGTATCGCGGCTACGTGGCAGGCAGCAAGGCAGCGGCGGTGTCCATGTGGGTGCTGTGCGCGTTGCTCGGCGGATGGATCGTGTTCAGCGCCGGAGACACGCCGCAGGCTGGCCTGCTGTCACTGCATCCCGGCGGTTTGTGGTCTGAACTACTGCCTGGCGCTTACGTTTTGGTGTTTTTCGTGACCTTGATCGGGTCGGCGGTCTGGCTCTACGCCGTGCGTCCGCCCATGATCTCGAACACCTCGAAGGTGTTGACGCCGGCCGACACTGACGGATCGCGCTCGCCGATCTCGAGCACCTCGGCGCGGTCGGCGACGCGCAGCACGCCCATGCCCCACACGCCTTCGGGATCGGCGACCGGACCGTAGACGAGGACCTTGTCGTCGGCCATCAGCTGTTCCCAGTACGACATGTGCTCGGCCATCGCCTTCTGCTCCTCGGCCGTCATCGTCTGCGCGAAGTCGGCGCGAGGCGGGATGAGCCGGAACAGGAAAAGCGTCATTCGGCCAAGCGGGTCGCGGGGTGCACGGCGATCAGCCCTAACCCGTTGCGCCGCTTGCACATTGCGGCCAGCTCGGCGTACGCCTTCTCGCCGAGCAGTTCGGTCAGTTCGGGGGCGTAGGACTCCCACACCTGCTTGGCGCCGACGTGCGCATTCGGGTCGCCGGTGCAGTACCAGTGCAGGTCTTCGCCACCCTCACCCCAGCCGCGGCGGTCGTATTCACTGATCCAGGTCTTGAGCACCTCGGAGCCGTCGGGCCGCTCGACCCACTCCTGCGTGCGCCGGATCGGCAACTGCCAGCACACATCGGGCTTCATGGTCAGTGGTTCGACACCGAGCTTCAAAGCCTTGCTGTGCAGCGCGCAGCCGATGCCCGCCGGGAAACCAGGCCGGTTCAGAAAGATGCAGGCGCCCTTGTACTTTCGCGTGCGGAGATTGGGTTTGTCGTCGTACTCGTCCCACTCCAGGTAGCCCTTCTTGCCGAGCCCCTTGTCGCGGAACTGCCAATCCTCGTCGGTCAGCTGCTTGACGGCATCGTCCAGTCGCGCGCGGTCGTCCTTGTCGGAAAGGAATGCGCCGTGCGAGCAGCAGCCGTCGTCCGGTCTGCCCTCGACGGTGCCCTTACACGCCGGTGTCCCGAACACGCATGTCCACCGCGACAGCAGCCACGTCATGTCGGCGGCGATCAGATGTTCGGGGTTGTCTGGGTCATAGAACTCCACCCACTCACGGGCGAAGTCCAATTCCACCTCACCTGGATGCGATGCGCTCACAAAAGTAAACGGTAGCTCCATTAGGTTGGATGGGTGCGATTAGGCGTGCTGGATGTCGGCAGCAACACCGTTCATCTGTTGGTGGTGGACGCGCGCCGCGGCGGGCATCCGACGCCGATGAGTTCCACCAAGGCGTCGCTTCGGCTCGCGGAGGCGATCGACGGTTCGGGCAAGCTGACCCGCAAGGGCGCGGACAAACTGATCAGCACCATCGACGAGTTCGCCAAGATCGCTGCGAGCTCCGGATGCGCCGAACTGATGGCGTTCGCCACGTCCGCGGTGCGCGACGCGAAGAACTCTGAGGACGTGCTTGCGCGGGTGCTTGGCGAGACCGGCGTGGCGCTGCAGGTGCTCAGCGGGCGAGACGAATCCAGGCTGACGTTCCTTGCCGTGCGCCGCTGGTACGGCTGGAGCGCCGGGCGCATCATCAATATCGACATCGGCGGCGGTTCCCTGGAGCTGTCCAACGGGGTCGACGAGGAGCCCGAGGTGGCACTGTCGCTGCCGCTGGGCGCGGGCAGGCTGACCCGAGAGTGGCTGCCCGACGACCCGCCGGGCCGCCGTCGCGTCGCAATGCTGCGGGACTGGCTGGCCACCGAGGTCGCCGACTCCGCCGCCGAAGTGCTCAAGGCCGGAAACCCCGACCTCGCGGTCGCCACGTCGAAAACCTTCCGCTCGCTGGCCAGACTCACCGGCGCGGCACCGTCGGGCGCCGGTCCGCGCGTGAAACGAACGCTCACGGCCAGCGGCCTCAGACAGCTCATAGCTTTCATCTCTAGGATGACCGCGGCTGACCGTGCTGAGTTGGAAGGAGTGAGCGCCGAGCGGGCGCCACAGATCGTGGCCGGAGCTTTGGTAGCTGAGGCGAGCATGAAGGCTCTCGATATCGAAAGCGTAGATATCTGCCCCTGGGCGTTGCGGGAAGGGCTGATTCTGCGGAAACTCGACAGCGAAGCCGATGGAACTGCCTTGGTGGAGACGTCTGTGCGGGAACGCTGAACGAGCGGACGGAGGCGCGCCGGCGCCGACATGAGGAATGAAGGTGCACCGGCGCCGACATGAAACACTAGCTAGGCCCAAAGGCAACACACGATGACAGGACCAGAAGACAGCTACAGCAACACGCGACCGATCTCGGTTGCGGAGTTGCTGGCCAAGAACGGCACGATCGGTGCCCCGCCCGTCGGCGGCAGGCGCCGGCGCCGTCGTGGCAACAGCGATTCGGTCACAGTCGCGGAGCTGACGGGCGAAATCCCGATCGTTTCGGGGCATGACGTCGACGAGAACGAGACGACGCGGACCCTCCCGGCCGTGAAAGACGAGCCGGTTTCGACGAACGGTGTCGACAGCCACGTCGACGAGGTCGAGCTCGAAGAACCCGAGGCAGAGGCCGAACCCGCGCAGGACGAGTACGACGACGACGCCGCGGACGACTATGCCGACGCCGTCGCCGAATACTCGACCCACATCGAACGGCGCGACACCGACGAAGACCTGGTGGACTTCTTCGCGCCGCCACCGCGCCGCCCGCAGTACGCGCCCGGTCAGCGCCGTTTCGGCGTTGTCGGCGCCGAGCAGATGAGCCCGGATCCGGTCGACGAGGACGAGGAAGACCTGGTCCTGACCGACGAACCGGAGATCGAGGACGAGGACACCGAAGCCGCACTCGCCGAGGAAGTCGACGCGAAGGACGAGCTTCCGTCGTATCTGCGGGCCACGTCGGGCACGCTGTTCGGCGGTCAGACGGTCGCCGACGACCTGGCCCGCGGGTCGCGCCCGCGCCCCGAGGACATCGATCTCGAGGACGACGCGGACCTCGAAGGCGGCGAGGCTGCGTCCTCAAGCGGGATGTCGTCGGTCCTGCGCACTGCGTGGGTCGTCGGCCAGTGCATCATCGCGGTCGCTTTCGGCGCCGGTCTATTCATCGCGTTCGACCAACTGTGGAAGTGGAACAACATCGTCGCCCTCGTGCTTTCGGTGCTGGTGATCCTCGGCCTCGTGGTCGGGGTCCGCGTGGTTCGCAAGACCGAGGACATCGGCAGCACGTTGATCGCGGTGGCGGTGGGCGCTCTGGTGACGCTGGGACCGCTGGCTCTGCTTCAGTCCGGCTGAGGCGCCGACAGATACCGTGCGCCCCGCCATCAAGGTCGGTCTATCGACGGCCTCGGTTTATCCGCTGAGGACTGAGGCGGCTTTCGAGTACGCCGCGAAGCTCGGCTATGACGGCGTCGAGCTGATGGTGTGGGCGGAAACGGTCAGCCAAGACGTCGACGCCATAGAGGCGATGTCGAAGCGCTACGACATGCCGGTGCTGTCGGTGCATGCGCCGTGCCTGCTGATCTCGCAGCGGGTGTGGGGGGCCAACCCCATCCCGAAGCTCGAGCGCAGCGTGCGAGCGGCCGAACAGCTCGGCGCGCAGACCGTCGTCGTGCACCCGCCGTTCCGCTGGCAGCGCCGCTATGCCGAGGGCTTCTCCGAGCAGGTCGCAGAGCTCGAGGCGTCAAGCGACGTGTTGGTGGCCGTCGAGAACATGTTTCCGTTCCGCGCCGACCGGTTCTTCGGGGCGGGCCAGACGTCGATCGAGCGGATGCGTAAGCGGGGCGGCAGGCCGGGGCCGGGCATCTCGGCCTTCGCGCCCTCCTATGACCCGCTGGACGGCAACCACGCCCACTACACGCTGGACCTGTCCCACACCGCCACCGCGGGCACCGACGCGCTCGACATGGCCCGCCGGATGGGCGAGGGGCTGGTGCATCTGCACCTGTGCGACGGCAGCGGCGCGTCCACCGACGAGCACCTGGTGCCCGGACGCGGTACCCAGCCGACGGCGGAGGTCTGCCAGATGCTGGCCGACAGCGACTTTGCCGGGCATGTGATCCTCGAGGTGACCACGTCGGGCGCACGCACCGCCACCGAACGCGAAGCGCTGCTGCGCGAATCGCTGGAGTTCGCCCGCAAGCACCTGCTTCGCTGACGCATCAAAGGAACCACATGCCGGGATCGACCCTGTTCACCGACGCCATGGCGCTGGCCCCGCTCGGGGACGGCCGCTACGACGGCGAGCTCAACGAGCACTGGACCATCGGTCCGAAGGTGCACGGCGGGGCGATGCTGGCGCTGTGCGCGAACGCGGCTCGCGCGGAACATGGCGGCGACGTGCAGCCGATCGCGGTCTCGGGCAACTTTCTGTGGGCCCCTGATCCCGGTCCGATGCGGGTCGTCACGACCGTGCGCAAGCGCGGGCGTCGGGTCAGCCTGATCGACGTCGAGCTGAATCAGGGCGACCGCACGGCCGTGCGCGCGGCCGTCACCCTCGGCGACCCGGAACACCATGTGCCGCCGCTGTTGTCGGTCAACCCCGTCATTCCGCTGATGCAACCGGAGCCGCCGCCCGGCCTCGAACCGATCGGCCCAGGGCATCCGATGGAGGACATCGTGCATCTGGCGCACGGCTGCGACATCCGGCCGTCGCTGACCACGTTCACCCCGCGCACCGACGGCGGCCCGCCGATCATCGAGTACTGGGTGCGCCCGAAAGGTGTTGCGCCCGATGTCCTTTTCGCGCTGCTGTGTGGCGATGTGTCAGCGCCGGTGACATTCGGAGTGAACCGGACGGGCTGGGCGCCGACGGTTCAGCTCACCGCGTATCTGCGGGCGCTGCCCGCCGACGGCTGGCTGCGGGTGTTGTGCACCACGGTGCAGATCGGCCAGGACTGGTTCGACGAGGACCACATCGTCGTCGACTGCGAGGGCCACATCGTGGTGCAGACCCGACAGCTGGCGATGGTGCCCACGCCCTAGTGCTCCCGCGCGTCTGCAATGCTTGCGCGCATGGCCAGAATCGCGATCGTCGGCGGCGGAAGTATTGGCGAGGCACTGCTATCCGGGCTGCTGCGCTCCGGACGACAGGTCAAGGACCTGGTTGTCGCCGAGAAGTTTCCCGAGCGCGCGAAATATCTGTCCGACACGTATTCGGTGTTGGTGACGACGGTCGCCGACGCGGTCGACACCGCCACCTATGTCGTCGTCGCGGTCAAGCCGGCCGATGTGGGCGCCGTCGTCAGTGAGATCGCCGACGCCGCGGCCAAGGCCGAAAGTGACACCGCCGAACAGGTTTTCGTGTCGGTCGTCGCCGGTGTGACGACCGAGTTCTACGAGAACAAGCTGCCCGCTGGATCGCCGGTCATCCGGGTGATGCCCAATGCGCCCGTCGTCGTCGGCGGGGGAGTCAGCGCGCTGGCTCGCGGCCGGTTCGCGACGGCAGACCACCTCAAGGAGGTGTCGTCGATCTTCGATGCGGTCGGCGGTGTGCTCACGGTGCCCGAATCGCAGCTCGACGCGGTCACCGCGGTCTCGGGTTCGGGGCCTGCGTACTTCTTCCTGATGGTCGAGGCGCTCGTGGACGCGGGCGTCGCGGTGGGCCTGACGCGGTCGGTGGCGACCGATCTGGTCGTGCAAACGATGGCAGGCTCGGCCGCGATGTTGCTGGAGCGCCTCGACGAGGCTCAGCCCGCAGGCGATGCCGCCATGGGCACCGCCATCGACACCACGCCCGCCCAATTGCGCGCCACCGTTACCTCGCCGGGGGGCACCACCGCCGCTGGTCTGCGCGAACTCGAGCGGGGCGGTTTGCGGGCGGCGGTCGGCGAGGCCGTCGAAGCCGCAAAAAGGCGCTCTGAGCAGCTCGGAATTACATCTGAGTAATTAATCAATTTCCAACCGATTAGCCCACACCCGTCGCAGTAACCCCATCCGCCACGCTATTCTCCCAGTGGTAAGCACGGGTTGGTGCCAGCGGTGGGGAAGCCGCTGGACTGCCCGTGCCTGATGGATTGGGTTGCGATGACGTCTATGAACGGGCCATCGGCGCGGGATTCGGCTAGTGGGAAGGCGCCGCGTGACGCCGGCCCCACCGACGGTCAGCCGCCACGTGCTCAATTTCTCACTGTCGCCGAGGTGGCGAGCCTGATGCGAGTCAGCAAGATGACGGTGTATCGGTTGGTGCACAACGGCGAATTGCCCGCCGTCCGCGTCGGGCGTTCGTTCCGGGTGCACGCCAAGGCTGTCCACGACATGTTGGAGAGCTCGTACTTCGACGCGGGCTGATTGTCCCGCGCGCAGGCGCTGTTTTTCGTTTACCTATGCATCTTCGGTAAGGTATGCGGGTCAAGAGGCTTTGAGAGCATAGGTACGGAGACTTCTGAGTTCATGGGTTCAGTCATCAAGAAGCGGCGCAAGCGCATGTCGAAAAAGAAGCACCGCAAGCTGCTTCGTCGCACCCGGGTGCAGCGCAGAAAACTCGGCAAGTAGCTTTCACGCTCGGCCGCTAGGCTGACCGAATGGATTCTGGGGGCGGATCAAACGGCGCGGATTCGCGGGACACCGTTGGCTATCCGAAGGTCGTCCTGGTCACGGGTGCGTGCCGGTTCCTCGGTGGGTATCTGACCGCTCGACTCGCGCAGAACCCGTTGATCAACCACGTCATCGCGGTGGACGCGATCGCGCCGAGCAAGGACCTGCTGCGCCGGATGGGCCGGGCGGAGTTCGTCAGGGCCGACATCCGTAACCCGTTCATCGCCAAGGTGATCCGCAACGGCGACGTCGACACCGTCGTGCATGCCGCGGCGGCGTCCTACTCGCCACGCTCGGGCGGACGGGCGACGCTCAAGGAACTCAACGTGATGGGCGCGATCCAGCTGTTCGCGGCCTGCCAGAAGGCCCCGTCCGTTCGCCGCGTCGTGCTCAAGTCGACGTCGGAGGTGTACGGCTCGAGTTCGCGCGACCCGGTGCTGTTCACCGAGAGCAGCAGCAGGCGCAGACCGCCGGGCGAGGGCTTCGCCCGCGACAGCATCGACATCGAGGGCTACGCCCGCGGCCTTGGCCGTCGTCGTCCCGACATCTCCGTGAGCATCCTGCGGCTGGCCAACATGATCGGGCCCGCGATGGACACAGCGCTGTCGCGGTATCTGGCCGGTCCGGTGGTGCCGACGGTGATCGGCCACGACGCCCGGCTGCAACTGCTGCACGAGCAGGACGCGCTCGGTGCGCTGGAGCGCGCGACGATGGCGGGCAAGTCGGGCACGTTCAACGTCGGCGCATCCGGCATCATCATGATGAGTCAGGCCATCCGCCGCTCGGGCCGCATTCCGCTGCCCGTTCCGCGTTCTGCGCTGTGGGCGGTGGATTCGCTGAGGCGCGCAACTCGCTACACTGAACTCGATCGAGAGCAGCTTGACTACCTCAGCTACGGCCGGGTGATGGACACGACGCGGATGCGAAATGACCTAGGCTACAGCCCGAAGTGGACAACCGCGGAAGCCTTTGACGATTACGTCCGGGGCCGCGGATTGACGCCGATCATCGATCCGCGATGGGTACGCTCAATGGAGAGTCGCGCCGTGTCGGCGGCGCAACGCTGGGGACGCTAGAGAAACAGTTTCAAATCGGGTGGGGAGAAGGTAACAACGTGGCGGGCGAGCCCAAAGCCAAAGTCATTCCGCTGCATTCTAATTCGAGCCGATCGTCGGCTGGGCGCCGCGCTGCTGCCGCGCGCGCTGAAGGGTCACGCCGACATCCCTCACTGCTCACAGACTCCGGTGGGCGCGCTTCGGCCGAGCAGATCGCCGCGGTCGTCCGCGAAATCGACCAGCGGCGCGGCGCCGTCTCGGGCAGCGCGCCCGTCGAAGAGACGCCGTCCGAACTCGCCAAGCGGATCGCCTCGATCGCCGAGTTCGTTCGCAAGCGGATGATGGGCGACTACACCGTCGACGAGTTCGGCTTCGACCCACACCTCAACGACGCAATCTTTTTGCCTTTGCTGCGCGTGCTCTTCAACTCGTGGTTCCGCGTTGAAGTCAGCGGGATTGAAAACCTGCCGCGCACGGGTGCGGCGCTCGTCGTCGCCAACCACGCAGGCGTGTTGCCGTTCGACGGATTGATGACCGCGGTGGCCGTGCACGACAAGCACCCCACCCACCGCGACCTGCGCCTGCTCGCCGCCGACATGGTGTTCGACATGCCGATGCTCGGTCAGGCTGCGCGCAAGGCGGGCCACACCATGGCGTGCACGCAAGACGCGCACCGACTGCTGGCGGCGGGCGAGCTGACCGCCGTCTTCCCCGAGGGCTACAAGGGTCTTGGCAAGCACTTCAAGGATCGCTACAAGCTGCAGCGGTTCGGCAGGGGCGGCTTCGTCGGGGCGGCGCTTCGGACCAAGGCGCCGATCGTGCCGTGCTCGATCGTCGGGTCCGAGGAGATCTACCCGATGATCGCCGACGTGAAGCTGCTGGCCCGGCTGTTCGGTTTGCCGTATTTCCCGGTCACGCCGCTGTTCCCGCTTGCGGGGCCGGCCGGCATGGTGCCGCTGCCTTCGAAGTGGCACATCCAGTTCGGCGAGCCGATCGAGACCGCCGACTACGACGAGTCTGCGGCCGAGGATCCGATGGTCACGTTCGAGCTGACCGACCAGGTCCGCGAGACCATTCAGCAGACGCTGTACCAACTGCTGGCAAACCGCCGCAACATGTTCCTCGGCTGAGGGGTTCTCGGTCGGTTCAGCTCTGCTTAGAGCTTTGCCCAGCAACCATTTTCGCGATCGCGGCGTCGCGGGCAGCTGCGATCTTCGCGCTGACTTCGTCGGCCTCGGTGTCAGACTGCGCCTCACCCATCACGGTGACGACGCTCGTCAGAACCGGGTCGCCGTTTTCGTCGGTCACCTCGCCGCGGATCTCGGTGAGCACCGCGCCGTGCGACTCGGTCACCGAATCGAGGTAGGAGTCGAAGAACAGCTTGTCTCCCGCGAGGATCGGTCGGTGAAAGACGATCTTCTGGTCGCGGTGCAGCACCCGCTCCATGTTGATCGGCACGTCGAACTGGTTGAAGAGCTCCAGCTGCACCCTGCGGCCGGCGACGGCCAGGAACGTCAGCGACGCGATCAGGGCGTCGTAGCCGCACTCTTTGGCGGCCTCCTCGCTGTAGTGCGCGGGATGGTCGTCCTTGACGGCGCGCGCGAACTCGCGGATCTTCTCCCGGTCCACCTCGAAATAGTCGGGGTAGCGGAAGTGGGTTCCGATGATGTTGTCAGCGATGCCCATGCTGGCTTCGTCTTCCGTTCTAAGTGTTAGCGGCGCGAGCCTATCAGCGCCGGATCGCCGCCTCCGGCAGCGTGCTAGGCACCGTCCTGGCGACGGGAAACGATCGCTGCCAACGCGCCGCCGACCGCACCGAGCGCCAGTGCTGAAGGCACTCCGATCCTGGCAGCCTTGCGCGCAGTGCGGAAATCGCGGATCTCCCAGCCCCGCTCACGCGCCAGATCGCGCAGGTCGGCGTCGGGGTTGATCGCGACGGCCGTGCCGACCAGAGACAGCATCGGCACGTCGTTGAAGCTGTCGGAGTAGGCCGTGCAGCGTTTGAGGTTGAGACCCTCGCGGATGGCCAGCGACCGCACGGCGTGCGCCTTGCCGCTGCCGTGCAGGATGTCGCCGACCAGCCGACCGGTGAACACCCCGTCGATCGATTCGGCGACGGTGCCGAGCGCGCCGGTCAGGCCCAACCGCCTTGCGATCGTGTCGGCCAACTCGTAGGGCGTTGCGGTGACCAGCCACACCTGCTGGCCCGCATCAAGGTGCATCTGTGCCAACGCGCGGGTGCCCGGCCAGATCTTGTCGGCGATGATCTCGTCGTAGATCTCCTCGCCGAGAGCAACCAACTCGGCGGTCGAGCGGCCCTCGATGAACGAAAGCGCCTTGGTCTTGCCGGCGGCCACGTCGTCGCTGTTCTCCCGGCCGAGAAGCTGAAACTTGGCCTGCGCGTAGATGAATCGGCCCATATCGCCGTAGGTGAAGTACTTGCGGGCGGCCAGCCCGCGGGCAAAGTGCACCAGCGAGGAGCCATGCACCAAGGTGTTGTCGACGTCGAAGAACGCCGCCGCGGTCAGGTCGGGCGGCGGCGGGGGAGGCGTGGTGGCAGCTTCGACCGCGAGATCGGTGACGGCCGCCTCGGCGCTCGCCTCACCGGCCACCTGCTGTTCCTTGGCCTCCAGGCTGGCCTCGACGTCGGTTCCCCCGCTTTCGGACACGGATCAACAGTAAGGCAGCGGGTAGTCATACTTGCGGGGTGAACGGGCGCGTGGAATTGCTCACACGGGATGGCTGCACGATCTGTACCGCGGCGGCCACGCGGTTGCGGCAACTGGCCGAAGAGTTGGGCTTCGAATTGTGCATCACCGACGTCGACGCGGCTGCGGCGGCAGGGGATTCCGCGCTGCGTGCCGAATTCGGCGACCGGCTGCCCGTGGTGCTGCTGGACGGCGCCGAGCACAGTTACTGGGAGGTCGACGAACCCCGGCTGAGGGCGGATCTGGCGAACCGATGAGACCTGAGCAAATTTGGTAGGCCAGCTGCTCAGCCATTACCTTGGATGACGTGGTGGACAAGCCGTGAGCGTGTTGCTTTTCGGGGTTTCGCACCGCAGCGCGCCGGTGTCGGTGCTCGAGCAACTCAGCACTGATGAAGCCGATCAGGCCAAGATCGTCGAGCAGGTGCTGCAATCCTCGCTCGTGACCGAAGCCATGGTGCTGTCCACCTGCAACCGCGTCGAGGTGTACGCCGTCGTCGAGGCGTTCCACGGTGGCCTCTCGGTGATCGGTTCGGTGCTCTCCGAGCACTCCGGAATGTCGCTCAACGACCTGACCAAATACGCCTACGTCCGGTACGCGGAAGCGGCCGTCGAGCATCTGTTCGCCGTGACCAGCGGTCTTGACTCCGCGGTGATCGGCGAAGCGCAGGTGCTTGGGCAGGTGCGCCGCGCCTATACCGCCGCCGAGGCCAACCACACCGTCGGCCGCACACTGCACGAGCTGGCCCAGCGCGCGCTGTCCGTCGGCAAGCGGGTGCATTCGGAGACCGGCATCGACGCGGCAGGCGCCTCCGTGGTGTCGGTGGCCCTTGGGTTGGCGGATAGCAAGCTGGACGGCTTGGCGGGCCGCTCGGCGGTCGTCGTCGGCGCAGGCGCGATGGGCGCGCTGGCCGCCAAGCAATTGGCCCGCGCGGGCGTCGAACGCATCCACATCGTCAACAGGACGCTGCCCCGCGCCAAGCGGCTGGCCGACAAGCTCCGCGAGCTCGACATCAGCGCCGACGCATTCCCGTTCGACCACCTGACCCCTGTGCTCACCGATGCCGACGTGGTCGTCAGCTGCACCGGGGCCGTGCGCCCGGTGGTTTCGCTCGCCGACGTGCACCGGGGCCTGGCGCACGGGCAGGAGCCCAAGCAACTGGTGATCTGCGATCTCGGCATGCCGCGCAACGTCGATCCCGCCGTCGCGGGCCTGCCCGGCGTCTTCGTCGTCGACATGGACCGCATCCAGCGCGATCCGTCGGCCCGCGCCGCGGCCTCGGACGCCGACGCGGCCCGCGCGATCGTCGCCGCCGAGGTTGCCAGCTACCTGGCCGGACAGCGGATGGCCGAGGTCACCCCTACCGTGACGGCTCTTCGGCAGCGTGCGGCCGACGTGGTCGAGGCCGAGTTGCTGCGGCTGGACAACCGGCTGCCAGGGCTCGACGCCGCGCACCGTGACGAGGTCGCCAAAACCGTGCGCCGCGTCGTCGACAAGCTGCTGCACGCGCCGACCGTGCGGGTCAAGCAGTTGGCCAGCGCGCCTGGCGGCGACAGCTACGCCGAGGCGCTGCGCGAGCTGTTCGAACTCGACCAGCAGGCAGTCGATGCCGTCGCCGGGCCCGAATTACCTTTGGTCACAAGAGATCTCGACAAGACCGAGTAGCGCTTGAGCACTAGGCACGAAGTAATCCGGATAGGCACCCGGGGCAGCCTGTTGGCCAAGACCCAGGCCGGTGCCATCAAAGACGCGCTGGCCGCCAACGGGCATGCCGCCGAGCTGGTCATCATCTCCACCGAAGGCGACCGGTCCACCGGTCCGATCGTCGACATCGGCATCGGCGTGTTCACCGCGGCACTGCGCGAGGCCATTGACGAGCGTCAGGTCGACATGGCCGTGCACTCCTACAAGGATTTGCCGACGGCGCCCGACCCCCGGTTCGTGATCGCCGCGATACCCCCACGCGAGGACGCCAGGGACGCCCTGGTGGCCCGTGACGGGATGGTGCTCGGAGAGTTGCCCGTCGGCTCCGTGATCGGCACGTCGAGCCCGCGCCGGGCCGCGCAGCTTAGAGCATTGGGTCTCGGTTTGGAAATCCGCCCCCTACGAGGCAACCTTGATACCAGGTTGAACAGGGTAAGCAATGGTGATCTCGACGGCATCGTGGTCGCACGGGCGGGACTGGCCCGCATCGGGCGGCTGGCAGATGTCACCGAGACTCTCGAGCCGGTGCAGATGTTGCCAGCGCCGGCTCAAGGTGCGCTCGCGGTCGAGTGCCGCGCAGACGACACCGAGCTCGCCGCGCTACTGGCGGAGTTGGACGACGCCGACACGCGCGCCGCGGTCACCGCTGAACGAGTCCTGCTCGCCGAACTGGAGGCGGGTTGTTCCGCACCGGTGGGGGCGATCGCCGAGGTGGTCGAGTCCATCGATGAGGACGGTCGCGTCTTCGAAGAGCTGTCGCTGCGCGGCTGCGTGGCGACGCTGGACGGATCCGACGTGATCCGTGCGTCCGGCATCGGGACACCCGATCGGGCACGAGAGCTGGGGCTCTCGGTGGCCGCGGAATTGTTCGAGCTGGGGGCGCGCGATCTGTTGGCCGAGGCTGGGAGAGAGAAATGACTGGGCACTCGGGCCGAGGGCGTAAGACAAAGCCCGGCCGCATCACCTTCGTCGGCTCCGGGCCGGGCGATCCCGGGCTGCTGACGACACGGGCGCGAACAGTGCTCGCCAACGCTGCGCTGGTCTTCACCGATCCTGACGTGCCAGAAGCTGTGCTCGCCATTGCGGGTTCTGAGCTGCCGCCGCCGTCGGGACCCGAGCCGGCCCAAGCGCCGAAAGCGGCCGATACCGATGCCGACGCGCCGGCTGATACGCCTGCGATCCCCGGCGGCCCCGACATCCGGCCCGCGCTGGGTGACCCTGCCGAGGTCGCCAAGACACTGGCCACCGAAGCCCGCACCGGCGTGGACGTGGTCCGTCTGGTCGCGGGTGACCCGCTGTCGGTAGACGCGGTGATCACCGAGGTGACCGCGCTGGCCAAGACGCACCTGGACTTCGAAATCGTTCCGGGACTGCCCGACACCACCGCGGTGCCGACGTATGCGGGGCTGCCGCTTGGGTCGGCGCACACCGTCGCCGATGTCCGTGGTGACGTGGACTGGGCGGCGCTGGCCGCCGCGCCGGGCCCACTTATCTTGCACGCCACCGCATCTCACCTTCCTGATGCGGCGCGCGCGCTGATCGAGCACGGGCTGGTCGACACCACGCCGACCGTCGTGACCGCCAATGGCACGACGTGCCAACAGCGTTCGGTCGAGACAACTCTCGCGGGCCTGCTCGACAAGGCTGTGCTGGACAGGCCTGCGGGCAGCGAGCTTGCCGGTCCGTTGGCCGGGCCGCTGGTGGCGACCATCGGCAAAACCGTCGCCAACCGCGCGAAGCTCAACTGGTGGGAGAGTCGCGCCCTGTACGGCTGGACCGTGCTGGTGCCGCGCACCAAGGACCAGGCGGGCGAGATGAGCGAAAAGCTGGTCGGGCACGGTGCATTGCCTGTCGAGGTGCCGACCATCGCGGTCGAGCCGCCGCGCAGCCCCGCGCAGATGGAGCGCGCGGTCAAGGGTCTGGTCGACGGCCGGTTCCAGTGGGTGGTGTTCACCTCCACCAACGCGGTGCGTGCGGTGTGGGAGAAGTTCAACGAGTTCGGCCTTGACGCGCGTGCGTTCTCGGGGGTGAAGATCGCGTGCGTCGGACAGGCCACGGCCGACCGGGTGCGCGCCTTCGGCATCAACCCGGAGCTGGTGCCCTCGGGCGAGCAGTCGTCGCTGGGCTTACTTGATGAGTTCCCGCCCTACGACGACGTTTTCGATCCCGTGAACCGGGTGCTGTTGCCGCGGGCAGACATCGCAACCGAGACGCTGGCCGAGGGGTTGCGTGAACGTGGCTGGGAGATCGAGGACGTCACGGCCTATCGCACTGTGCGCGCGGCGCCGCCGCCCGCGTCGACCCGCGAAATGATTAAGACCGGTGGTTTCGACGCGGTCTGCTTCACGTCGAGTTCGACGGTGCGAAACCTGGTCGGTATCGCAGGCAAGCCGCATGCGCGCACCATCGTCGCCTGCATCGGTCCGAAAACCGCTGAGACAGCAGCGGAATTCGGCCTGCGCGTCGATGTGCAGCCCGAAGTCGCCGCGGTCGGTCCGCTGGTCGATGCGCTGGCCGAGCACGCCGCGCGGCTGCGCGCCGAGGGTGCGCTGCCGCCGCCGCGCAAGAAGAGCCGCCGGCGGTAAACCGAAAGGGGCCCAGTGTTCCCACGCCACCGTCCCCGCAGGCTCCGGACGACTCCTGCGCTGCGCCGGCTCGTAGCGGAAACCTCGCTTGAGCCAAGGCATTTGGTGCTACCGATGTTTGTCGCCGACGGCGTCGACGAGCCGCGCGCCATCGCCTCGATGCCGGGCGTTGTCCAGCACACGCGGGACTCCCTGCGCCGCGCGGCCGCCGATGCGGTGGCTGCAGGTGTCGGCGGGCTGATGCTGTTCGGCATCCCGCGCGACGAGGATAAGGACGCCGTCGGTTCGGCGGGGATTGCCGAGGACGGCATTCTCAACGTTGCGCTGCGCGATCTGGCCAAGGATCTGGGCGAGGACACCGTGCTGATGGCCGACACCTGCCTGGACGAATTCACCGATCACGGCCACTGCGGAGTACTGGACGCCGCGGGCCGGGTCGACAACGACGCCACCAACGCCAAATACGTGGAATTGGCTGTCGCACAAGCAGAATCGGGAGCGCACGTCGTCGGCCCGAGCGGGATGATGGACGGCCAGGTCGCGGCGATCCGCGACGGCCTTGACGCCGCGGGTCACCCGGATACCGTGATCCTGGCTTACGCGGCCAAGTTCGTATCGGGGTTCTACGGCCCGTTCCGTGAGGCCGTGGCGTCCAGCCTGAGCGGTGACCGTCGGACCTATCAGCAGGACGCGGCCAACGCTCGCGAGGCGGTACGCGAGATCGAGTTGGACATCGCCGAGGGTGCCGACATCATCATGGTCAAGCCTGCGATGAGCTACCTCGACGTGGTGCGCGCCGCCGCCGAGGTCTCGCCGGTGCCGGTTGCGGCGTATCAGGTCTCGGGCGAGTACTCGATGATCAGCGCCGCGGCCGCGAACGGCTGGATCGATCTGCAGACGGTGGCACTGGAGACGTTGACGGGCATTCGACGCGCGGGCGCCGACATCGTGCTGACGTACTGGGCCGCAGACGTGGCCGGCTGGCTGGCGTGACGCAGAGCCGCGGGGCGCGCGACATATGACCCAGCCCCAGAAGACGACCGAGCGGGCCAGGCCGCTGGACGTCGACACCGGATTCTGGCTGTGGGTGGCGGCGCTGCCGCTGATGGTCATCGGTTACGTCATCGACCTGGTGGTCACCGACAGTCATCAGCCGACGATCGTGACGGCGATCTCGGTCGTATTCGTCGTCGTGTTGGCCGCAGTCGTCCTGACGTTCCTGATCTTGATGAGGCACGGATACCGGTGGGCGCGCACGTTCTTGACGGGTGGCGGCGTCGCGTCGGTGGTCTACACAGCCAGCAACCTGTTCTCCGTGGCCCGCCCCACCGCGGCGGCCGTCGGCTTCGCGGTCACCGCGATCGTCGGGTCTGTGCTGATCGTCGGCGGTGTGTTCCTGCTACACCGCAAGGATGCCCACGCCTTCTTCACCAGATGAGACCGTTAGGCTGACCGGGACATGACAGCCCCACAGTCGCGACCGCGTGTCGTCACCGCCGCATTCTGGTGCTGGGTAGCAGCGTCTTTTCTTCTCCTCCTCGGTGGTCTGATCGCCGCTTCGCTGCACATGCCCGTGGCCTTTCGAGGAGCGGGTGTCATTTTTGCGCTCGCGGGCGCCGCGCTGGCGTTTCTGGCGGGACGCAGCCGGGGCGGCGACACCCGTTATCGGCGCGCCGCGTTGGCGTTGGCGCTGACCATCGTCGTGCTGGTCGCGGTCGCGGCGCTCTTCCGTCTGACGAACGGCATCACGCTGCTGGCGGTGTTCCCTCTGGTGGCCGGGACCGTGCTGATTACCCGACCGAGCGCAACGGCGCCCGAGCAGGAGCCGCAATGACGGACAGCGGCGCGGAACCCGAGGTGCTGTTCTACGAGCAGGGCGCGAGCTGGTGGTGGTTGTCGGCAGGCCCTGGCGCCGGTATCGCCATGGCGCTGATCCAACTGTCGGCCGGCTACGGCATCCAGTTGCTGGTGCCCGGCATCTTCTTCGCGCTGGTGTCCGGATTTCTCTGGATTCAGGTGAAGGCCGCGCGTATCCACACCTCGGTGGAGTTGACGCCCGACTACCTGCGCCAAGGCACCGAACGCCTCCGTATCGACGACATCGTGCGGATTTATCCGGAGCCGACCGGACCGGACGAGCAGAAATGGATGTCGGCGCGCGCACTGGGCGAGCTCACCGGTGTGCCGCGCGGGCGCACGGGCATCGGCCTGCGGCTCACGAACGATCGAACCGCCCAGGCATGGGCGCGTAAGCACCAGATGCTGCGGTCGGCGCTGACCCGTCTCGTTGAAGAGCGCATCCCGCCCGAGCGGGCGTCATGAGGGCCCGGATAGAGCTGCTGCTCGCGGTCGCCGCGGCGATCGGATGCGTGCTGAGCTGGTTGGCCGCCAGTTCGACGGTCGTTGTGGCGCCGGTGCTGGAGGGCGAACCCCAGACGACGTCGGTGGTCTACAGCCCGCCGCTGCTGGGGTTGTCGTTGCTGCTGGCGACGGTCGCAGGGGTGCTGGCCGTACTCGGCATCGCCGCGCTGCGCCACCGCTGACCGCACCCCATCTCCGCGAGCGGCCGTGTTTGTACACGGACACGCCGTACATCGACGTACAAAAGGGGTCGGTCGCGCCTTGTCGGACCAACTGTGGGCCTCGCCACATCCGATTGGTACAAAGTTCGAAATCTGTAACACTGTTGCACATGACGGAGCTTGCGGAGCAGCCCACAGCGACAGACGCCCTACCACTCGGCCCGGATTCGCTGGTCTGGCGCTACTTCGGGGACAACCGCATGTACCTGATCGGCCCGCGTCCCGCGGTGCTGCAGAACATGCTCGCCGAACTCGGCCAGGGCGTGCTCGACCACTCCACGTTCTTCGCCGACACCGCCGAGCGGCTCAAGCGGACCATCCCGCCGATCTTCAACACCGTCTACGGCTCCGAGGACGCCAATGCAGGCACGCAGGTCCGCGACTTCCACCACCATGTGAAGGGCGACATGCCGGATGGCGGCCGCTACCACGCACTCGATCCCGACACCTACTTTTGGGCGCACGCCACCTTCGTCGAGCAGGTGCTCTACTTCGCCGACACGTTCGTCAAGCGGCTGACGCAGGACGAGAAGGAGCAGATCTACCTCGAATCCAAGACGTGGTATCGCCGCTACGGCGTCAGCGATCGACCGATGCCAGCGAATTACGCTGAGTTCGAACAGTATTGGGATCGGATGATGAACGAGGTCATGGTTGCGCATCCGACCGCCAAGTACGGCGTCGGCTACGTGACGAAGGGTTTCCCCTGCCCGAAGGGAATGTCGCCGGTCGTGTGGCGCGTCGTCGCGGTCGTATTCGATCCGGTCGCCGCCTTCCTGACGACCGGCGGGCTGCCGCCACGCGCCCGCGATCTGCTCGGCCTGCCCTGGAGTGCGAGCCAGGAGCGTCGCTATCAGCGCTTCGCCGCCTTGTGGCGCTCGAAGCCCGTTAATTGGGTGTGGGATCATCTGCCAATGCGGCTGCGCTACAACGGTTATGCGCTAAAGGGCTATGCCAGGGGCTGATTCCACGCTGGAGGCCATCCTCGACGCAGCCGTCGTCGAGTTCGAACAGCATGGCTTTCGCAGGGTCGCCCTCGACGACGTCGCACGCCGGGCGCGGGTCAGCCGCACCACCATCTACCGGCGGTTCGCCAACAAGGACGAACTCGTCGCGGCGGTCATCGAACGTGAGAACGTCCGGCTGTTCGCCGACATCGCCGCCGAACTGAAACAGTCTGCGCCGCAGTCGAATTACTACGTCGAAGCATTTACATTGTCGATACTGAAGTTTCGCAGGCACCGGGTGCTCGATCGCATGATGACCGATGAGCCGGGCCTGCTCCTCGAGATGGCCGGCCAGCACTACGGCGCGGCGATCGAGCGCATGGCCGAGGCGCTGCGGGTGATCTTCCCGGCCGGCTTCGCCGAGCGGATCGGAGAGCGGGCGGTGCTCGAGCTGGCCGATACCATCCTGCGATACGCGGCAATGGTGTTGCTGCTGCCGAGCGCGCAACCGCTGGAAACCGCAGAAAACATCCGCGCCTTCGCCACGCAGCACTTCCTGCCGAGCCTCCCTGCTGCGCTGCGGGCAGTACCGGCTGGTTAGCTGCCCTGCGTTTCGTAACGCGGACCTTCGGGCAGCCCGTAGCCATGGGTACCGAACAAGAGCAACGCACCGGCGAGTCAGAACAGCAGCAACAGGGTGGGCAGCCTGATGTCCGCGAACAACGGCGACAGGCTGAGTCAACCGAAAACTCCGAAGAACCGAAAATGACCGAGAAGCCCGAGGTCACTGACGAGCACAAGGAAGAGGCCAAGAGGCAAGCCCAGGCCTACAACGACGACCTCCAGACCACCACCCTGCCCGGCAGCGGCGGCACGGTCTCCGGAACCGCCGTCACCGAGTGGGTCGACGACGAGGACAAGGGCAAGGTCGAAACCACCGCCGAAGAGGGCAACGTGGAATACCGCAACACCGAGGAATTCCGCAAGCTCCAGGAGTCCTGAACCTTCCAGCCCGGGCGCGTGTGCTGATGCCTAGGGTTGCAAGGCGTGACATCGCTTGAGGTAATCGCCCCGGCTTTCATCGAGATGGCCCACTCGATCGTGTGGGCCTCCGTCGCCACCGTCGACGAAAACAGTCGGCCCCGCACGCGCATCCTCCATCCGTATTGGGAGTGGGACGGCACCGACCTGTTCGGCTGGATCGCCACGGTGCCCAGCCCGGTGAAGAAGGCGCATCTTGCCGTTCACCCGGAAATGGCGGTCAGCTACTGGACCACCAACCACGACACGTGCAGCGCCGAGTGCCTGGTGGAGTGGTATCACGACGACGAGACCCGTACCGCCGTCTGGAACAAATTCGCGAACGGCCCCGCGCCCGTCGGCTACGACCCGCGCATCATCCCGATGTGGGCGGACGGACCGACGTCGGATCAGTTCGCCGCCCTGCGATTGAGCCCATATCGCCTGCGGGTGATGCCCGGCACGGCGATGATTAACGGTGAAGGCGAAACCCTCACCTGGACTGCGAAGTGAATCTGACAACCAGCGAAGCGACCGACGTCAGTTCGTTGCCGTTGACGCCGAGGAATCCGCTGCCGCTGCGCAAGCTGGTCAAGCTGGTGCGCAGGCTCGACACCGGGCAGGAAGTGATTCGCGACGCCGGTGGGCCCATCACCCGGATCTCGTTCGGACCGAAGTGGCTCTTTCCGCCGATCGTGGCGGTGATGTCGCCGAACGCGATGCGCGACGTATTGAGCCGCAGCGACGCGTCCTCCGAGCGGTGCATCATTCACGAGGAGGTGCAGAACATGGCAGGCGACAGCCTGTTCGTCCTGCCCAACCTGCAGTGGCGTCCGCGCAAGCGTGCGTTGCAACCCGTATTCACCAAGCACAACGTCCGAAACTTCGGCGGCCACATGTCCAGGGCTGCACAGCAATTCGTAGACCGCTGGCCGGACGGTGGTGAGGTGGACCTCGACGTCGAATGTCGCAAGGTCGCGATGCAGTCGCTGGGGCGTTCGGTTCTCGGCATCGATCTCAACGAACGAGCAGAGACCATTGCCCGGTGCATGCATGTCGCGTCGTCCTACACGGCGGACCGCGCGTTGCGCCCCGTGCATGCACCGCGGTGGCTGCCGACGCCCGCGCGCCGCAAGGCCCGGACGGCCGTCAGGGCGATGCGCAAAATCACCGACGAGATGGTGCACGCCTGCCGCGAGGATCCCACGCGTGACGCTCCGCTGGTGCAGGCGTTGATCGCGGCCACCGATCCGGAAACCGGGCAGCACCTCTCCGACGACGACATCTCCAACGATCTGCTGATCTTCATGCTGGCGGGCCACGACACCACTGCTACGGCGTTGACCTACTCGCTGTGGATACTCGGGCACCACCCTGATATCCAGGCGCGCGTCGCCGCAGAGGCCGCCGCGATCGGCGATCGGGAGCTGACGCCCGACGACGTCCCCCGGCTCGGATACACCGTGCAGGTGCTGCACGAGTCGTTGCGGTTGTGCCCGCCCGCAGCGGGGGTCGGGCGGTTGGCGACGCGGGACATCGCGGTGGACGGCTACCGGGTGGAGGCGGGCAGTCTCATCGCGGTGGGAATCTATGGCCTGCACCATGATCCGGCGATCTGGCCAGACCCGATGACCTTCGATCCCGACCGGTTCAGCCCCGAGAAGACGAAGGCGCGCAATCGGTGGGAGTTCCTCCCGTTTCTCGGCGGGGGACGGCCGTGTATCGGCGAGCACTTCGCGAGGCTGGAAACCACGCTTGCGCTGGCGACCATCGTCAGGGCCTTGGAAATCCGGTCCACCGACAAGGAATTCCGGTGTGAGGTGCCGTTCACCACCGTCGCCGACGGGCCCATCTGGGCAGAGGTGCGTCCGCGAAGCTAGACGCGCTTCAGCAGCACCGCCTGCTCGAAGGGCAGCAGGCCGAACAGCGGCCGCATCCATCCGGTCACTGCAGGCGCCGCCTGCGTCTTCGGCATCACTCGTGGGTCACTCAGCTGAAATGTCTTGCCATAGCGCTTGATTCGGCCACCCCCGGCGGCCACGACGTTCTTCAGCCAGTCCCGATTCGGGCCGTATGTGAGGACGATGGCCACCCCGTCGTCGGTCGGGAACACCGTCAACGGCGTCCGGTAGGGCTTGCCCGACTTCCGGCCGACGTGCTCGAGAATGCCCATCGTCGGCGCCCACCCCGCCCACATCCGCTGGATCGGGTTGGTGACGTACCGATTGAACCGTGCCAGCCATTGCGGTAATTGCATGACGACCATCAAACTCGTAGCTCATGGCCTACCTCAAGCCTGGATGGTTCACCCGCGCGGTGTTCAACAAGATCGCCGTCGCCACGGGGATGTGCAACACCGAAAAGCTGACTGTGACCCGGCGCCGCAGCAAGCAAGCCCAAGAAGTTCCAGTGATCACCGTCGACGTGGGCGGCGCCAAGTATCTGGTCTCCACCCGCGGCGAATCCGAGTGGGTGAAGAACGTCCGCGCCGACCCGAACGTGACGATCGGTTCGACGGCCTACGTCGCACGCGAGATTCCCGAGCAGGACCGCCAGCCGGTTCTGGCCGCCTACCGGCAGAAGGCCGGCCGTGCCGTGGTGGGCTACTTCAAGCGGTTGCCGCGCGAGGCCGATCACCCGGTGTTCGTCGTCACACCCAAGGGCTGAGCCACTACACCCTGTAGTTGACCCGATCCGCCGGGCTGGAACACTGGTGGTCATGCACAGCACCCCGTTGTCGACGGCAGCCTCCGCTGCGCTGTTCGCCGACGCGTGCGCAGTCATCCCCGGCGGGGTGAACTCACCGGTCAGGGCCTTTTCCTCGGTCGGCGGCACCCCGCGGTTCATCACCTCTGCCTCCGGCTACTGGCTGACCGATGCCGACGGCAACCGCTACGTCGACCTGGTGTGCTCGTGGGGGCCGATGATCCTCGGCCACGCCCACCCCGCCGTGGTCGAAGCGGTCCAGCGCGTCGCCGCCGACGGCCTGTCCTTCGGCGCGCCGACGCCCTCGGAGACCGAACTCGCCTCCGAGATCATCGGTCGCGTCGCCCCTGTGGAGCGGCTCCGGATGGTCAACTCCGGCACCGAGGCCACCATGAGCGCGATCCGGCTGGCCCGCGGCTTCACCGGCCGCGCCAAGATCATCAAGTTCTCCGGCTGCTATCACGGCCATAGCGACGCGCTGCTCGCCGACGCGGGATCCGGTGTCGCGACGCTCGGCCTGCCGTCCTCGCCGGGAGTCACCGGCGCCGCGACTGCCGATACGATTGTGTTGCCGTACAACAACATTCCCGCGGTGGAAGAGGTGTTCGGACAGTTCGGTGACGAGATCGCCTGCATCATCACCGAGGCTAGCCCCGGCAACATGGGCACGGTTGCGCCGTTGCCGGGTTTCAACGCGGCGCTGCGCCGCATCACCGCCGACCACGGTGCGCTGCTGATCTCCGACGAGGTGATGACGGGCTTCCGGGTCAGCCGATCCGGCTGGTACGGCGTGGATCCCGTCGACGCCGACCTGTTCACCTTCGGCAAGGTGATGAGCGGTGGGCTGCCCGCCGCCGCGTTCGGTGGCCGCGCCGAGGTGATGGAGCGGCTCGCGCCGCTGGGCCCCGTCTATCAGGCAGGCACGCTGTCGGGTAACCCCGTCGCGATGGCCGCCGGCCTCGCCACCCTGCGCGCGGCCGACGACGCCGCCTATACCGCGCTGGACGTCAATGCCGACCGCCTGGCCGTGCTGATGGGCAAAGCGTTGACGGAAGCCGGTGTAGCGCACCAGGTTCAGCGCGCAGGAAACATGCTCAGCGTCTTCTTCACCGACGAGCCCGTCCACGACTTCGCGGCCGCCCGCGCCACCGAAACCTGGCGGTTCCCGGCCTTCTTCCATGCCCTGCTCGACGCAGGTGTCTACCCGCCGCCAAGCGCATTCGAAACGTGGTTCGTCTCAACCGTTCTGGACGACGAGGCGTTCGAGCGCATCGCCGACGCGCTGCCAGGCGCCGCTCGCGCCGCTGCGGAAGCGACGAAGCCTCAATGAGCGAGAAGACAGTTGTGCACGTGATGCGGCACGGCGAGGTCTACAACCCCGACAAGATCCTGTACGGCCGGCTGCCCAACTACCACCTCTCCGAGCGTGGCCGGGCCCAAGCACAGGCCGTTGCCGACTGGCTGGCACTGCGCGACGTCGTCTATGTCGTCGCGTCGCCGCTGGAGCGGGCGCAGGAGACGGCGCAGCCGCTGGCTACCAAACTCGGCCTGCCGATCGACACCGACGACGAGCTGATCGAGTCGACGAATATCTTTCAGGGTCAACGTGTCTCACCCGGTGACGGTGCCCTGCGCGACCCCCGCAACTGGTGGTATCTGCGCAATCCGCGGACGCCGTCCTGGGGCGAGCCGTACAGCGAGATCGCGACTCGAATGACCGCGGCGATGCACCGGGCGCGGATCAAGGCGGCGGGACATGAAGCGGTTTGCGTGAGCCATCAGTTGCCGGTGGAGACGCTGCGCCGGGCCATGACCGGCCAGACGCTGCACCACTTCCCGACCCGGCGGATGTGCAACCTGGCGTCGGTGACGTCCTTCTATTTCCGCGGCGATACCTACGTCGGCTGGGGATACGCGGAGCTGGCCGGGCAGTGAAGTGGCTGGCGGTCCTGGCAAGCGCGGCGATCGTCGCGCTCGCTGGCTGCTCCACCGGTGACGACGCTGTCGCCCAGGGTGGCACGTTCGAGTTCGTTGCGCCGGGCGGTAAGACCGACATCTTTTACGATCCACCCGAAAGCCGGGGTCGCCCAGGCAAGTTGGCCGGCCCCGAGCTGATGGACCCTGCCAAGACGATTTCGCTCGACGACTTTGCAGGCAAGGTCGTCGTGGTCAATGTATGGGGCCAATGGTGTGGGCCGTGCCGCACCGAGATCACGCAGCTGCAGAAGGTGTATGACGCCACCCGTGCCCAGGGTGTGGCGTTTCTCGGCATCGACGTACGCGACAACAACCGCGATGCCGCAAAGGATTTCATCGTCGACCGCAAGGTCACGTTTCCATCGATCTATGACCCGCCGATGCGCACGATGATCGCATTCGGCGGTAAGTACCCTGCCACGGTGATCCCGTCGACCGTCGTGCTCGACCGTCGGCACCGGGTGGCCGCGGTGTTTCTGCGCGAACTTCTCGCCGAGGATCTGCAGCCGGTCGTGGAAAGGCTTGCGGCCGAACCGGAACCGAAGACATGACCGGGTTCACTGAGATCGCTGCGGCCGGGCCCGTGCTGCTCGCGCTCGGGGTCAGCATCGTCGCCGGGTTCGTCTCGTTCGCCTCACCGTGCGTGGTGCCCCTGGTGCCGGGCTATCTGTCCTATTTGGCGGCCGTGGTCGGGGTGGAAGAACAGCCTGGGGCCGTGGCCGTGCGCACCGCACGCTTGCGGGTAACCGGTGCGGCGCTGTTGTTCGTCGCCGGCTTCACCGCCGTGTTTCTGCTCGGTACCGTGGCCGTGCTCGGGATGACCACCACGCTGATCACCAATCAGCTTCTGCTGCAACGCATCGGCGGGGTGCTCACGATCGTGATGGGTCTGGTGTTCGTCGGGTTCATCCCGCTGCTGCAGCGCGACGCCCGCTTCACGCCGAAACAGATCTCGACGCTCGGCGGCGCACCGCTGCTTGGTGCGGTGTTCGGGCTGGGCTGGACGCCGTGCCTCGGACCGACCCTGACCGGAGTGATCGCGGTGGCCTCGGCGACCGACGGCGCAAGCGTCGCGCGCGGTGTGGCACTGGTCATCGCCTACTGCCTCGGACTGGGAATCCCGTTCGTGTTGTTGGCCTTTGGCTCCGCACGCGCCGTGCAGGGCCTTGGCTGGCTGCGCCGGCACACCCGCGCCATCCAGATCTTCGGCGGAGTGCTGCTGATCCTCGTCGGCACCGCGCTGGTAACCGGCCTGTGGAACGACTTCGTTTCCTGGGTGCGCGACGCGTTCGTCAACGATGTGACGTTGCCGATATGAGAACGGTTTCCCCGCTCGCGCTGATGCGCAACACCTGGCGGACCCTGACGTCGATGGGCACCGCTCTGGTGCTGCTGTTCCTGCTCGCGCTCGGCGCCATTCCCGGCGCCCTGCTGCCGCAGCGCAGCCTCAACGAGTTCAAGGTCGAGCAGTACATCGCCGAGCACCCGACCATCGGCCCCTGGCTGGACAGGGTGCAGGCCTTCAGCGTGTTCTCCAGCTTCTGGTTCACCGCGATCTATGTGCTGCTGTTCATTTCGCTGGTTGGCTGTCTGACCCCGCGAATGATCGAGCATGTCCGCAGCCTGCGCGCCACCCCGGTCGCCGCCCCCCGTAACCTGAGCCGGCTGCCCAAGCACCACACCGCTGAGGTTTCCGGGGAGCCGCAACAGCTGACCGACACGATCTCGGGCCGTCTCAAGGGCTGGCGCCGCACCGTCCGCAAGGACGGCGACAGCGTGGAAATCAGCGCGGAGAAGGGCTATCTGCGCGAGTTCGGCAACATCGTCTTCCACTTCTCCCTGCTCGGCCTGCTCGTCGCAGTGGCGGCAGGAAAGCTGTTCGGTTACGAGGGCAACGTCATCGTCATCGCCGACCGAGGTCCCGGCTTCTGCTCGGCCTCGCCCGCGGCGTTCGACTCCTTCCGTGCGGGCAACACTGTCGACGGCACCTCGCTGTATCCGATCTGCTTGCGCGTCAACGACTTTCAGGCACACTATATGCCGAGCGGTCAGGCTGTGAGCTTCGCAGCCAACATCGACTACCAGGCAGGCGCCGACCTGAATTCAGACACCTGGCGGCCCTATCACCTGAAGGTCAACGAGCCGCTGCGGGTCGGCGGTGATCGGGTTTACCTGCAGGGCCACGGCTACGCGCCGACGTTCACCGTCACGTTCCCCGACGGGCAGACCCGCACGCAGACACTGCAGTTCCGGCCGGAAAGCCAGATCACCATGCTGTCGTCGGGGGCCATGCGCTTCGATCCGCCGGGCGGCAGCTATTCCGATGCCGACCAGCGACGGAAAAACCAGATCGCGATCCAGGGCCTGTTCGCGCCGACCGAACAGCTCGACGGGGCCCTGCTGTCCTCGAGCTTCCCGGCCTTGAACGACCCGGCCGTCGCCATCGACATCTACAAGGGCGACACCGGCCTGGACACCGGCAAGCCGCAATCGTTGTTCTCGTTGGACCCGGCGCTCATCGAGCAGAAGCGGCTCACCAAGAAGGCGCGGGTGAACCTGAAAGCCGGTCAGGACACTCGGCTGGACGACGGCACCATCGTCCGGTTCGACGGCGCGGTGCCGTTCATCAACGTGCAGGTCTCCCACGACCCCGCACAGATCTGGGTGCTGGTTTTCGCCCTGACGATGATGGCCGGTCTGCTGGTGTCGCTGGTGGTGCGGCGCCGGCGGGTCTGGGTTCGGCTCACACCCGCAGGTGCAGGTACGGTAAGCGTCGAGCTGGGCGGCTTGGCGCGCACCGATAACTCCGGCTGGGGCGACGAGTTCGAGCGGTTGACGCAGCGTCTGCTGGACGCCGACGTCCAGCCGTCGAAGGAGACCGTATGAATACCGAGCATGTCGACATCGGGTTGGCCCGCTATTCCGACTGGGCGTTCACCTCGTCGGTGGTGGTCCTGGTGGCCGCGATGGTGCTGCTCGCCGTCGAGCTGGCCTACAGCCGCGGCCGCAGGGTCGAACGCCGCGAGTTGGTCGGAGCCGCCGCGGCGGCGACATCGGGCATGGGCGCAACTGTCGGCGCGGACAGCGCTACCCCAGGCGTCGTCGCCGAAGCACCGAAGCGTCCGCTCGACGAACGCGCAGGCAAGTCCGGCCTGGCCCTGGTCTATGTCGGCATCGGGCTGCTGCTGCTGTGTATAGCGCTGCGCGGCCTGGCCACGGCGCGGGTGCCGTGGGGCAACATGTACGAGTTCATCAACCTGACGTGCTTCTCGGGTCTCGTCGCAGGCGCGATCGTGCTGCGCAAGCCGCAGTACCGCGCACTGTGGGTGTTCGTGCTCGTGCCGGTGCTGATCCTGTTGACCGTGTCGGGCCGCTGGCTCTACACCAACGCCGCACCGGTGATGCCCGCGCTCCAGTCCTACTGGCTGCCGATCCACGTGTCGGTGGTCAGCCTCGGCTCGGGCGTGTTTCTGGTCGCGGGGGTGGCCAGCATCCTGTTCCTGCTCAAGATGTACCTCCCCGACAACGCGTTTGTGCAGCGGCTGCCCGACGCGCAGACGCTCGACCGGATCGCTTACCGCACAACCATTTTCGCGTTCCCGGTGTTCGGCTTCGGCGTCATCTTCGGCGCCATCTGGGCTGAGGAGGCCTGGGGTCGCTACTGGGGCTGGGACCCCAAGGAGACGGTGTCGTTCATCGCGTGGGTGGTCTACGCGGCCTACCTGCACGCCCGCTCGACGGCGGGGTGGCGCGACAAGAAGGCGGCCTGGATCAACGTCGTCGGCTTCGTCGCGATGGTGTTCAACCTGTTCTTCATCAACCTGGTGACCGTCGGCTTGCATTCGTACGCTGGAGTCGGCTGATTCCAGAAGGGGGCGCACGCGTTGTCTGACCAGCAGGCGGGTTTTCGCGACCAGCAGCGGTTCAGCGATCCGGCGGAGGCGGTGCCTGCCGAATGGACCGCGCCGACCCCACCGAACGGGCTGCCGCTGGGATATGCGTCGCGCCCGCTGCAGTCACAGCAGAACGATCCGACGCCTTACTTCGACCTTTCGACCGTCGCCCTGCTGGGCCAGCCCAAGCGCGCCCCGTCCGAGGGCTGGCGCAAGTGGCTGTACTACGGCACGTTCAAGCTGGTCAACGTCGGGGAAAGCCCGAAGGTCAACCGGCGCAACGGTCTGGTGGCCGAGGTGCGGCGACCATTGCGTGGCTGCTACCGGATCGCGCTGCTGTCGTTGAAGGGCGGCGTCGGCAAGACCACCATCACCGCGACGCTGGGCGCGACGCTTGCGTCCATCCGCGGTGACCGCGTCGTCGCCGTCGACGCCAACCCCGACCGCGGCACGCTGAGCCAGAAGGTCCCGCTGGAGACGCCTGCCACCGTGCGGCACCTGCTGCGCGACGCCGAGGGCATCGAGGCTTACAGCGACGTCCGCGCCTACACCTCGCAGGGCCCCAGCCGGCTGGAGGTGCTCGCGTCCGAACAGGACCCCGCGGTGTCCGAGGCATTCAGCTCCGACGACTACACCCGCACACTCGAGGTGCTCGAGCGGTTCTACAGCCTGGTGCTCACCGACTGCGGCACCGGAATGCTGCACTCGGCGATGTCGGCCGTGTTGGACAAGGCCGACGTGCTCGTCGTCATCAGCTCAGGTTCGGTCGACGGCGCCCGCAGCGCCTCGGCCACGCTGGACTGGCTGGACGCCCACGGTCATCAGGACATGGTGCGCAACTCGATCGCGGTCATCAACGCGGTGCGGCCGCGCTCGGGCAAGGTCGACTTGAAGAAGGTGGTCGACCACTTCTCGCGGCGTTGCCGTGCTGTGCTTCAGGTCCCGTTCGATCCGCACCTGGAGGAGGGCGCGGAGATCAGCCTCGACCGGCTCAAGCCGCAGACGCGGGAGGCGTTGATCGAATTGGCGGCCGTCGTCGCCAACGGTTTTTCGGGTGCGAATCGCCAAGACGCCCAGTCGGGCTAGGTCACCGCGGGTTGTTGTCCCCGTGGCCGAGCCGCCGCAGGAAATCCGGATCGTCGTCCGGGCCGATCACGCGCGTCTTCGGGCGAGCCGCCGCTGTCATGCGCGTCAGCCGCCAGCCGGCGTAGATCAAACCGGCCAAGACGAGTATCAGGAGCAAATACGCCACAAAAACCTCCTTGGTGTGAATATACGCGCCGTCGGTAGGCTCGGGCCGTGTCTGACCGACCGTCCCGATCCGGCCTCGTGGTGGACGTGCTGCTCTACGTCCTGGCCCGGCTGCTGCTCGTCGTCGTCTTGACCGCGGTGATCTTCGGTGCCGGACATCTGCTCGGCGTGCGTGATTTCCCGCTTGTCGTCGCGCTGCTGTTCGCGTTGGTGATCGCGCTTCCGCTCGGCATCTGGATCTTCTCCCCGCTGCGGCGTCGCGCCACCGCAAGCATCGCCATTTTCGACGAACGGCGCCGCAAAGATCGCGAGCAATTGCAGGCCCGGCTGCGCGGCGAGGATTCCGCAACCGACGACCGGCCGCCGGCCGAATGACGGCGCGCGCAGCGTTCGGTGCCGAATTCGCCGGTGCCGACGGGTTTCTCAACTCGCCGACCTACGGCCTGCCGCCGGGCTTCCTCATCGACGCATTGCAGGACTGCATCGCGGCGTGGCAGGCCGGGACGATGGAGGCGTCGTCGTTCGACGAACCGGTTCGCGCGGGCCGCGCCGCCTATGCCGCCTTGACCGGTGTTCCAGTCGATTCGGTGGCCATGGGCGGCAACGTTTCCGCCGTGCTGGGTCTGGTGGCGGCGGCCGTTCCCGACGGCAGCCGGGTGGCCACCGTGGCCGGCGAATTCACCAGCACCACGTTCCCGTTCGCCGCACAAGCGGGCAGGGGCGTGACGGTCACCGAGTTGACGCCCGAACAGTTGGTTTCGGATGCGGCCGACTTCGATGTGGTGGCGGCCAGCCTGGTGCAGTCGGCCGACGGCGCGGTGCTCGACGCCGACGCGTTGCGGCGGACGGTGGCGGGCACTGACACACTGACCGTCCTCGACATCACCCAGGCGCTTGGCTGGAAACAGGTCGATGTCGGCTGGGCGGATGTGACGGCGGCCGGGGTGTACAAGTGGCTGCTGGCGCCCCGCGGCACCGCGTGGATGTCGTTGAGCGACAGGATCGCTCACATCATGACGCCGCATGCGGCGAACTGGTATGCGGGGGAAGACCCGTGGCAGTCGATCTACGGTTTGCCGCTGCGGTTGGCCGACAGTGCGCGCCGCTTCGACGCCTCGCCCGGCTGGTTCAGCGCGCTGGGCGCAGGCCTCACGCTGCCGTGGCTCGCATCGCTGGACGGCGCCGCGATCGAGGCGCATACCGTCGGCTTGGCCAACCGCGCGCGCATGGAACTCGATCTGCCCCAGCAGGATTCGGCAATCGTGTCGATCCCTATTGCCGATGCGGCCGACAAGCTGCGCGCGGCCGGTATTCGCGCGTCGGTGCGCGCGGGCGCCGTCCGCGTCGGCTTCCATCTGTACAACACCGAGGACGATCTGGATCGCCTGCTCGACGCGCTCCGATAGCGCCTTTTTTCGCCTCGGCGCGGCCTAGACTCACCGCGGGAAGGGAGGACAAATGACCTCCACATTTTCTGTTGCGGTGGTGGGCGGAGGCATCGGCGGAATCGCCGCCGCGACGATGCTCAAACGCGACGGCTACGAAAACGTCACCGTGTTCGAGAAGAACCCCGGTCTCGGCGGGGTATGGCACGCCAACACCTATCCCGGTGCGGCGTGCGACGTTCCGTCGCATTTCTACGAGTTCTCGTTTGCGATGAACCCCGACTGGTCGCGCAGGTACGCGCCGCAGCCGGAGATCAAGGCCTATCTGGAACGGGTGGTGCGCGAGCAGGGTGTCGAGCCGATGTTCCGGTTCAACTCCGAAGTACGCTCGGCGATTTGGGACGACCGCGGACATTGGGTGCTCGACACCGCCACCGGCGAGCATGTCGCGGATGTTCTCATCACTGCGTGCGGGCAGTTGTCCACGCCGAAGTATCCCGACATCGAGGGTCTCGATGAGTTCGAGGGGCCGGCCTTCCACACCGCGACGTGGCGTCACGACGTCGATCTGACCGGCAAACGGGTCGCCGTCATCGGCACCGGTTGCAGCGCCGCACAGGTCGTGCCCGCCATCCAGCCGCAGGTGGCGACGGCGGACGTCTATCAGCGGTCGCCGGGGTGGACGATGCCGCGGATGGATTACGAGTACTCCGAACGTGCCAAGCGGCTGTTCCGGCGTTTTCCGGCGCTGCAACGTCTCGACCGCCGGTCGGTTCAGGCGTTCATGGAGTTCGGCGCCATCGGGATGACGCGACGCAAGTGGCTGCTGACGCCGTTGAAGGCGCTTGGCCGCAAGCGGATACGCGACGCGATCGCGGATCCGGCGCTGCAGGAAGCGTTGACCCCAAAAGACGAGTTCGGTTGCAAGCGCGTGATGGTGACCGATGCCTGGTATCCCGTGCTGGCCAAACCCAATGTTCAGGTGATCACCGGTGGGGTGCAGCGGATCACGCCGCACGGCGTGGTCGGCGGCGATGGCGTTGAACGCCAGGCCGATGTGCTCGTGCTCGCGACGGGGTTCAAGTCCCACGACTTCGTCGCACCGATGGAAATCCGCGGTGTCGGCGGCCGCAGACTCGCCGATGAGTGGGCCGAGACGCCGAAAGCCTATCTGGGGCTCAGTGTTCCGGCGTTTCCGAATATGTTCCTGCTCTACGGCCCGAACACCAACGGCGGAACCGGATCGGTGGTGTTCATCGTCGAGGCGGGAATGACGCATGTGCTCGCGGCGCTCGCCGAACTGAAGCGAACCGGCACCCGCAAGATCGAAGTCCGTCGTCAGGTCGCCGACGATTTCCACAACGAGGTCAGGCAGGCTCTTCCCGACACGGTGTGGAGTGGATGCGGCAATTGGTATCTCGACGAAAACGGGCACAGCCCGAATCAGTGGCCATGGCGGTGGGCGGCGTACACCCGCCGGACCCGGGAGCTGGAACCGGGAGCGTATCTGGTGGGGGATAACTGCTAGCCACAGATGGGTGGCAGCGTTGACGACTTCGGCTCGCAGCCGCGCGATCCTGAGAGTGCCTACAAAAAGGCCAACAAAGGAGTAACGCGAAAATGAAAATCCGGGGTCTGATTCCGCCGCTGTTGGTTGCCGGTGCGAGTGCCGTCGCGATTGCGGTCGCACCGCTGGCCGCAGCCGCGCCCAGCTGTACGTCGACCGGCACGGCCAGCGTTTGCGAGTCCGAAGGGAACGCTCAAATCATTGCCACCCCGCCGCCAGTCGACTACCAAGCGCAGTACCCGTTCTTCGGCGACGTGCTGCTGTTCCACCACGGCGGGCGCTGAAACCCGTTCTAGGCATCGGCTATTCGCTCTGGAGTGGGATGACCACCGTCAAGGTCGTCCCACTCCCGGCCGGGCTGCTGATGCCAAGCCGGCCAGACAACGCCTCGACCCGGTCCTTGAGTCCGATCAACCCCGACCCTCCGCCCGCCGCGGCGCCGCCAACCCCGTCGTCATGGATTTTCAGGTGTAGCTCGTCGTCGTCGGCGACCGCGCTCACCGTCACGACAGATGCCTGCGCGTGTTTGGCCGCATTGGTCAATGCCTCGGCGACCACGTAATAGGCGGCGACCTCAACCGATTCCGACAGCCGGCGATCGACGTTCAGATCGAGCTCGACGGGCACGGCTGAGCGCCGTGCCAGCGTCTTGATGGCCGGGCCCAGCCCGCCCTTCGACAGGATCGCGGGATGCATCCCGCGGGAGATCTCCTGCAATTCCGTCGAGACGCCGACCAAACCGTCGACGACATTCGAAAGGTGTTCCCGCAGCTCTGGGTGTTCTTCCGTGATCGCCGCCTCGGCCGCGCGCAGCTGCAGACCGAGCGAGACGATGCGCTGCTGCGCACCGTCGTGAAGGTCGCGCTCGAAGCGGCGCCGGGCCTGATCGCTCGCGGCGACGATGCGCGCGCGTGACGCGGTGAGCTCCGCGCGCGTCTCGGCGTTGGAGATCGCCGTCGCGACGAGGTCGGCGAAATCGCATATGCGGTCCTCTGTTCCGGGAGGCAGCGGCTCGCTCTGCGCCGTCCCGATCACCAGCGCGCCCCACGTGGCGCCGTCGACGATGATCGGAGCCCCCACCGCCGAGCGCAGGCCGAGGCGACGGACCCGATCAGCCGTGGCGCCGGTGGCACCGTCGTAAGTGTCCATTCGGGCCGGTTCGCCGGTCTCGAGGATCAAAGCGGCAACATTGTCGCCGTCGAGCGGAATCCGCTCTCCGATAGCCATTTTCGTGGGTCCCTCATCGTCGCGGCCTGCGAGCAGTACCAGCGCCTCGCCCGACTCGTAGCGAATCAATGCAACATTGTCGATGCCGAGGCCGTGGGACAGTTCGGCAACGGCTGCGGGGTACACCTGTGCCGGGTCGACTCCACGCGCCACCATCGTCGCGACGCGTCGCAGCGCGGCCTGTTGGTCAGCGAGTGCGCTCGCCTTGGCGCGGCTTGCTTCTGCCTCGCGCCTGCGCTGCTCGGCTTCAGCGGCCCGCAACCGGGCCTGTCCGGCGAGCAGGTTCGCCAGCAGCGCCACCGGCAGGAAGATCAGGATGGCCAGCGCATCCTGTGGATGCGTCGGCAGAAATCCCGTGCCGGTGTCCATGTGGAATTGCACGTAGACCGCCGCACTGGCGAGCGTCGTGGCCACGGCCAGCCGGAAACCCCACCCAGCCGAGACGACCAACACGCCGACGAGGAAGAGCACGCCGAACGCGTTCTCGGGCGCGATGCGCTGCAGTTGGTGCACCAGGAGCGTTTCGGCGCAGATGAACGCGGCGGCGACGACGACGCCGAGCCACACCGGGGGTGAGGTCGGCCGCACCACAAGCGCCAGCAGTCGCGTGGTCAGCGGCCGCGGTTCAGGCGCGGGTAGCGACGCGGAGTTCTGATTCATCTGGCCTCTTCAACACGGCACGGCTCATCGATTATTGCCTGTGAGGATGGTAGGAGTTCCGGCTAGCGGGAATGCGATCATGGTGAACATCTGCGAAGCTCAAAACCATGTTTGCCGCGGGAGTCGACGTGCGCTGCTTGATCGTTGACGACAGCGCCGAGTTTCGCGACGCCGCAAGCGCGATGCTCGAGCGGGCGGGCATCAGCGTAGTCGGTAAGGCGTCCAATAGCGCTGAGGCTCTTAGGTTTTACGAAGACTTTCATCCAGACGTCGCGCTGGTGGATATCGACCTCGGCGGTGAGGACGGCTTCGAGCTCGCCGAGAAACTCGACCGTGCGGGCGCCGCAAGCCACTTGGCGGTGATTCTCGTGTCCACCTACGCCGAGTCGGATCTCGAAGAGATGATCAACGCCAGCCCGGCGGTCGGGTTTTTGCAGAAGCTCTCGCTGTCGCCTGACGCCATCCGGAATCTGGTCAACGTCAGCGGGCCTCAAGGTAAGTGATCACCGCCCGCACGCGGCGGTGGTCGTCGCCGGTTTCGGGCAGATTGAGCTTGGTCAAAATGCTGCGGACATGCTTTTCGACGGTGCCTTCGGTGACCCAGAGCCGCCGGGCGATGCCGGCGTTCGATCGCCCCTCGGCCATCAGCATCAGCACCTCTTTCTCACGTGCGCTCAGCGCCGCCAGCGGGTCGTCGCGGCGCCGCGCGGAGACCAGCTCCTGCACCAGTGCGGGGTCGACGACGGACGCACCTTTGGAGACGCGTTCCAGGGTGTCGACGAAATCGGCGACGTCGGTGACGCGGGTCTTGAGCAGGTAACCGATGGCGTGCCCGCTGGCCAGCAGTTCGGTTGCGTGCTCGACCTCGACGTGTGCAGACAGCACCAGGATTCCGGTGTCGGGCAGCTCCGTCCGGATCACGCGCGCCGCGTCGAGACCCTCGGTGGTGTGTGTCGGTGGCATGCGTATGTCGACCACGACGAGTTGCGGTTTGCGGTCGCGAACGACGGTGAGCAACTCGGTTGCATCGGCGGCTTGGCCAACCACCTCGAAGCCTGAGCGCTCGAGCAGGCTGGCGAGCCCCTCGCGCAGCAACACGTCGTCGTCGGCGACGACGACCTGCACTGCAGACATGTGGATCCTTCCAACGCCGGGAAAGGGGCAGACCCACCAATCTTGCATGGAATTCACAGTCGGGGCAGCAGGTTTACCGCTAGCAGGTATCTGATCCTCGGGTTAGCAGGAACGTTGGATGGCGGTCAGCGTTGACGACTTCGGGTCGCCCACCGGCGAAGGTTGTACCTCATGACCGCCTTGCTGGTTGACCTCCACTCTCCGCGCGCGCTCGCTGAAACGCCGCGATTTCTGGACAAATACGTCGCCGAGGCGGTCGGCGCATTCGCGCTCGTGTTCACGGTCGCCGTTGGTCTTGGCAGCCGTAGTCCCATTGCAGCGGTGGACTTCACCGCGTTGTTCGGCATCGCATAGTTTGCGGCACGGTGGGGTAGGAGTCGGCTATGACGACAGCAAAGGCGCTCTATCAGCGATGGATAACGGAGCTGTGGACCGGTAAAGTCGCCGCGGCCGAACTGGTCTCCGACGACTTCGTCGGTCACTGGCCGACTCATGATGTACACGGACCCGACGAACTGCAGGCGATGGTCGACGAAACGCATCAGATGCTGTCCGACTTGATGTTCGTCGTCGAGATCGAGCCGTTCGTCGAGCGCGATCTGGTCGCCGCCCGCTGGGTCGGTACCGGTGCGACGAAGGACGGTCCGGCGCGGTTCACCGGCAACGACATCCTGCGGTTCAACGACGGCCGCTTCGTCGAGTACTGGACGGGCACGTCGACCGGCTAGCCGGCCCCGTCCTCCAGCAGTTGGCGCAGCCGCTCGATCGGGTCGCCCGCCCCCGGGTTCAACCGCAGCGGTCCGGTCGGCTCGTCGACCTGTTGTGAGTTCTGCTCGGCCGGCGGAGTGGGCGGCGGCGGAGCGGGTGGAGGCGGTGGTGGCGGCGCCGGTGCCGTCTTCCCGAGGTTGGCCATCTTGGTGTTCACCCGCGCCGTTGCATCGTTGCGGATCGCCCGGCGCTCAGCGTCGGGATCCGTATTGGCCGCAAAGCATCCGTCGCGCGCCTCGTGGATGACGGTCAGCGCACCGGTGTAGAAGCTGCGTGCTTTGTCGAATTGCCCCTCCCAGGCGGCGAGGTCACCCTGCCGCTCACGCACCAGTTCGAGGTTCACCCGAACCGGACACGCCAGTCCCGCGTCGGCCCGGGTCAACGCCTCGGAGAAGTGGTCGTCTGCCTCATCGAGGCGACCCTCCAGCACTGCCAGGGTGCCTGCGGCGAACGGCGCCTTCGCCGGTTCAATCAGGTTGACGGTGCTCATCGTCGTTACGTCGGTGCGAAGCGCGGACACCTGGCCCTCGCTGAAATGTGCGCCCGCTGAACTTGCCGCTGTCACCGCGGAGATCAGCTTGGCCGCCGTCAGCAGCGAGACGATCACGACTGGGGCGGAGAACAGCAGCAGACGTCGGCGCAGCCGCAGGCGCGAGGGAACCTGTTTCACGGGGCCGCCTCTCGACCCGCCGTCCTTGTCCTGCGAATCTCGCGGACAGTCAAGAAGAGCTCGAACAGCAGCAGCACGGACGCCGGTAGCGTGAACACCCAGTACAGCTCGGTGCGGGCAGTCGCGGGGGTCACGGTATTCTGCTGCCGCGCAGTCGAATTCGGCTGCACGGCGGTCGCGGGAAGCGGCTCACCGGGGTTGCGATGGACGTACCGAACGCCGAGTTGCCCGGCGATGGCCTCGAGACGCGTCTGGTCGAACCGGGATGCTGCGCCGTAACCGAGCACGGCTCCACCGTCGACTGTGCCTGCTAGCGGCTCGAACTCACCCTGCGGCGCGCTGGAGCCGGGTGCGCCTGATCCGAAGTAGAACACCAGGTTCGCCGAATCGCGGTACTGCTGTCCGGCGCCGATGAGTTGGTACCGCAGCACGTTCGCCGCTGCAGCCGCATCTGCCGCCGCCCCTCCGTCCGGCTCGTCGTACGGCGCCAACCGCGCGGTCACGGGCCGTAGGCTCCAGACATCTTCGGATAGCGGCCAATCCAATGAGGCCCGCGACGCGAAATCGATCATCGCAAAACGCGCACCTGGATAACGGTCGATCAATCCGGCGATGTCGGTGCGGATGCCGTCCATGCGTGAGGCGTCCCCGTAGTCGGCGACGGCAGAATATGGGGACCGGTCCACGACCAAGAACACGTTGACGTTCTCGCCGGCCGGCGCCGAAGCCGTAGCCGGTTGCCCGCCCGCCGCCAGCCACGGCCGCAATGCGGCGATCATCACCAGGGTGACCGCCAGAGTCAGTCCGCACCAGCGCCACACGGTCGACCACCGCGCTCCCGCCGTGGTGTGCAGCTGGTACATCGTGATCAGCCGAATCACGAGGAGAACCAGCGCGATCACCAGAAGCAGGGCCGGCGGCAAAACGGGATCGAAGTTCATCGGCGCAGCACCGCGAGGGATACACACAACAGGGCGGCGGCAATCACGCCGGTGGCGAGCGGAACGACGGGTGAATCCGAGCGCCACCCCAGTACCGTTGCGTCACCGGGAAGGGCGGCCGCTGGTGGCCGCTCGCCGATGGAGTCCAGATCGGCGCCGAGCGCAGCATCCGCGGCGTCGTAGAAGAAGAACTGTCCCCCGCTGGCTTCGACGATGGACCGCAGCCCGGCTTCTCTGCCGCGGGGTGAGGTGGTGATGGCGTTGATCTGGACGCCGGCCTGCTCCGCCATATCGGTAACGCGTTGGCTGACGAACAAAGCCGGCCGTGTCTCTCCGGGTGCACGGATCGAACTGGGGCCCAGATAGATCAGCGTGCGGCGGTGGGTGCTCTTGTCTTCGAACGACGGAAAACCGGTCATGCACAGCGCGAGAACGTCATCGATACTCTGTGCGTAGTCGACATACGAAACCGGAGGTGCAAAGCCAGCGGCCGTCGCGCGCACAACCGGATCGGCCTGGTGTTGAGCAAGTTCGGCGTATGTTCCGAACTGGCCGGCGGCGTATTGGTAATCGCGGGTCATCGGAACCACGCGGCGTGTCGGTGAGGTGAGCCCGATGCGCTGGGTGCCGAATGTTTTCGCATTGGCGGCGAAGTAGGTGAGGAATTTCGAGGTGGCCGGGTCGGCGACCGGCTGACCGACGCAGAGCATGATGTCCTGCGGCGCATCGTCATCGGGAGTCCACGACCATCCGGTGGGGCGCGCGCTCGCTACCACGGCAGCGCAGAACACCGTCAGTAACAGCACCAAGGCGACGAGCATCGCGAGGAAACGCATTCGCGCCAACCGGGCATAGCCCGGCAGCCGAGTCAACCGCGCGGTGTTGGCCAGCGGACGCAATCCTCGACGGACTTCGCCTCGCGCCGACAACACCGCCAACGCGACCGCCCCTGTCAGACAGCAGAATCCGACGACGGCGACGGGCCACCAACTCAGCTCCATGTCCGAATCAACTCCTCGGCCTTGTTCGCGAGGTCGGCCATGTCTTCGTGTGAGTCGGAATTGAATTGGACATCGTTGAGTGCCGCGAACACCGGCCCGGCGGCAGCCAGCTCACTGGCCATGATCGCCTCGACGTGCATGTACTGGACCGGTGTGCCCGTGGCCTGGTGCAGGAAACTTCGCAACGTCTGGCTGATCCGGGTGCCGGCGGCCGCGGCGGTCAGGCTCCCGGAGCGATGCCCGGCGACAGCCGCACCGATGCTGCGGGTGAACCGCCTGCGTAACACAAAGCCGTGCAAGGATCGGATCACCGGCAGACGGCGCAATTGTCGCGACGGCAATGTCCAGACGAATACGCCTGCATACCAGGCGATCACGAGCAATATGAGTGCCAGCGCCAACCACAGCCACCACTGCGAGTATGGCGGAGTACCACTGACGAACCGGAGCAGATCATCCGGCACGGGCGAACACCTGCGTCAGCTCGACCAGTCGGTTTCGGATTTCCGCGCTGCCGGTGATGGTGGTGTGCGGAATCGCGTGCGCGGTCATGAATTCCGCTAGCCGGCTGACTCTTTCGCTCTCGGCGCGCCGATACGCGGCGACGATGCGTGGACCCAGCGCAGCCCCGCTCATCACGAACTGCCCCGTCGCCACGTCATAGCCACCCCGCTCGTCGTCGGCTCCTGCGACCGCGGGCATGTCGGCGACCATCGCCCACAGCACATCGTGCCGGGCCCGCAGTCGGGTGACGGTGTCCTCGAGACGGTCGGAAACCTCGGGCTCGTCAGAGACGACGACCACCAGCAGCGGATGACGATAATGCGTTGCCACGTAATCGAGTTGGCAACTGATGTCGCTGGGCCCCTGCTGTTCGCGGGTGTGGGTCGCAAACCGGTGCAGCATGCTCTCGATGTGAGTCTCGCCGCGGCGCGCGGGAATGTTGATGCAGCCGCGAGCGTCTCCGTACACCAGGCCGATCTGGTCGGCGCGTCCGATGGTGATCAATCCGATCGCACCCAGAATGTTCGTGGCGACATCGCGTTTGGTCTCGGCGCTGGGGGTCAGCGCCGACATGTTGCGACCGGTGTCGGCGACAAGGAGGATCTTGTGGTGCTTCTCGGAGACGAAGCGCTTGATCAAGACGGTGCCCGACCGGGCTGACGCCTTCCAATCGATGTCACGGACGTCGTCGCCCGGTACGTAGGGTCGCAGCTCGTCGAATTCCATGCTGCGGGTGTGCAGCAGGGCATAGCGGCCGCCTTCCAGCATGCCGCGGGTGTCCGTGCCGAAATGTGCCTTGGCTCTGTGGAGATGCTTGCCCACCGCGACCTCTACGGCACCCGCACCGCTTGCAGCACGGCGTCGATGACCACTTCCGGCGTGATGTTCGCGCTCGCCGCCTCGAAGCCGAGAATCAGCCGGTGCCTCAGCACCCGATGGGCAAGTTTGGCGATGTCGTCGGGGATGACGTGGGCGCGTCCCGAGAGCACCGCGAGCGCACGTGCCGCCTGACAGAAGGCGATGGTGGCGCGCGGACTTGCACCGTATTCGATAACGCGGCCAAGGTTTCTCGGCAAGTACTGGTCGGGAGTGCGCGTGACGTTGACAAGGCGGCTGGCGTAGAGCATCAACGCCCGGTCCATGTGGACATTGCGGACGACCTGTTGCAGGCGGCGAATGTCATCGAGGCTGGCAACGGGCCGGGTACCGCGGTCCTTGTCGTATACCCCGGCGTCCAACCGCGCCATCACCTCGACCTCTTGCTCTGAAGAGGGATAGCGCAGCACATCTTTGAGCATGAATCGGTCGGTTTGCGCCTCGGAAAGTGGATAGGTGCCTTCCTGGTCGACGGGGTTCTGGGTCGCGATCACCAAGAAGGGCTCCGGAATCGGGTACACCTTGCCGGCAATCGTGGTCTGACGCTCCTCCATCGCTTCGAGCATCGCGCTCTGCGTCTTGGCGCTGGAGCGGTTGATCTCGTCGAGCAGCACGATGTTGCTGTGCACCGGACCCAATTGGGTGACGAATGAGTGGGTCTGTGCTTCGTAGACCTGAGTGCCGATGATGTCGCTGGGGAGCAGGTCCGGTGTGCATTGGATGCGTTGAAACCCGCCGTGGACGGCTTCGGCGATCACTCGGGCTGCGGTTGTCTTGGCCAGCCCCGGAACGCTCTCGATGAGAATGTGCCCGCCGGCGAGCAGTCCGATGAGCAGCGATTCGCGCAAGTTCTCTTGCCCGACCACCTTCGCCGAGAACGCCTCGGCGATCGCGCCGACAACGCGCTGGGTCTCGGCGACGTCGGACTGCGCGCGTGCTGCGGTCATGGATGCCTTTCGAAGGATCGAGACGAAGTGCGTTGAGTACCCCCCCGGCCACGGTATACACACACGGTTGTCATGATCGAATGACGTCAAGTAAAGTTGACACATGACTGACACCGAGGCGTTGACCAGTGCCGATCCGGCTGTGGGACTGCATTCGGTCAGGGCCCTGCGTCAGCTGCAGGAGCGGCTCGAGGCCATTCATGTCGCGAACGCCCGTGATCAGGGCTGGAGTTGGCAGGCGATCGCCGAGGCGCTCGGGGTGAGCCGGCAGGCCGTGCACCAGAAGTACAACCGAAGGAGTTGACGATGTTCGAGCGATTCAGCCGCAGTGCACGGGTCTCCGTCGTGCTCGCTCAGGAAGAGGCCCGCGAACTGGGCGCGCAGGAGATCCGGCCGGAGCACGTGTTGGTCGGCGTTCTGCAAAGCGCAGGGCGCGATCTGTCCGCTGTGCTGTCAGACTTCGGTTTGCGGCCGGACGTCGTGCGCGACCGACTCGCCTCCGCAGATCGGTCAGACGATGAGTCCTTCGAAGCAGACGCCGACGCTTTGCGCTCGATCGGAATCGATTTGCATGCGGTGCGTGACGCCGTGGACCGGACGTTCGGCCGGGGCACCTATGACGATTCGCTGCGAAAGTCCGGTCGCCGTCCACGCCGCCGCGGCCACTTGCCGTTCACCAGATCCGCCAAGAAGGTCCTGGAGCTTGCGCTACGAGAAGCACTGGCGCACAAGGACAATGGGATCAACTGTGAGCACATCGTGCTGGGGGTTCTTCGCGGCGGTGACAAGTTCACACTCGGCTTGATCAGCGAGCACGTTGATCCCGCACGGTTGCGCACAGCGGTCATCGGGCTGCTCGACGAGGCCGCCTAGCCAAACGTCAACGCCACCGCTACTGCGACGGCCCACACGAGCATCGTCAGGCCGGTGTCGCGCAACACGGGGATAAGGTCCTTGCCGCCCAGGCCTTTTCGGATCGGACCCCATGCACGAAAGGCAAGCGGCGCCGCTATCAGCCCCGCCGCACACCACGGTGTCGCGAGCATCAGCGCCAACGTCAGCGCCAACGCGATCAGAAGCAAGCTCTGATACAGCACCCGGGTGCGGGCGTCACCCAGTCGCACCGCCAGCGTGATCTTCCCTGACTCTTTGTCGGTGGGGATGTCGCGCAGATTGTTGGCGACCAGCACAGCCGACGACAACGAACCCATCGCCACGGCCAGCGCCAACCCGACCCAGTCGACGCGCAGCGCCTGGGTGTACTGCGTACCCAGCACAGCGACCAGACCGAAGAACACGAACACAGCGACCTCGCCGAGTCCGAGGTACCCGTACGGCTTCTTGCCGCCGGTGTACAACCATGCCCCGGCGATACACGCCGCGCCGACCGCGATCAGCCACGGCGCGCTGAACCAGGCCAGCACCACGCCGGCCACCGCTGCCACGGCGAGGCTCACCACGGCGGCCGTCAACACGCTGCGCGGCGCCGCCAGCCTCGAGCCGACCAGCCGCAACGGCCCGGCCCGAACGTCATCGGTCCCGCGGATCCCGTCGGAGTAGTCGTTGGCGTAGTTGACGCCGACGATCATCGCGACCGCCACCAGCAACGCCAACAGCGCCTTCCACCAGCACGCGGCGTGCAGCCACGCGGCGCCGCCGGTGCCTGCGATCACCGGCGCGATTGCGTTGGGCAGCGTCCGTGGGCGGGCGCCCTCGACCCACTGCGCGAAGCTGGCCACGATCACCAGTCTTGCACGGGCGCATGGCGTGGCAGACTGAGCGCATGGACGACCGACTCAGCAAGACAGAGATCCGCAAGGACGCCATGCAGGAAATCGTCGAGTCAGGCGCATCAACCGTGGGTGAGGTGGCGTCGATCATCACCACCGCCGTGAAGGACGTCGCGAACGCCATCGGTGGTTTCGCCACCGACATGTTCGAGATCCGCGACGCTTCCCGGCGCGCTTCGCAGCCCTCCGCCGACGAGGCCGAGGACGAGTAGCGCGACTTGCTCGGCGTCATCGGCGGCAGCGGTTTCTACACATTCTTCGGAGCCGACGCCCGCACCATAAGCCTGGACACTCCCTACGGCGCACCGAGCGCGCCGATCACGGTCGGCACGGTCGGCGATCACGAGGTCGCGTTCCTGCCCCGCCACGGCGTCAAGCACGAGTTCTCGCCGCACACAGTGCCTTATCGCGCGAACATGTGGGCGCTGCGAGCGCTGGGGGTGCGGCGCATCTTCGGGCCCTGCGCGGTCGGCAGTCTCACGCCGGACCTGGGTCCAGGCGCGATGGTCGTGCCCGATCAGTTGGTGGACCGCACAACAGGACGCGACGACACGTACTTCGACTCCGGCGGCATCCACGTCGGCTTCGCCGATCCGTACTGCCCGACGCTGCGCGCGGCGGCCGCGGAGCTACCCGGTGTCGTCGACGGCGGCACCATGGTGGTGGTTCAAGGCCCCAGGTTCTCCACCCGCGCCGAGAGCCAGTGGTTCGCACGGCAGGGCTTCACGTTGGTGAACATGACCGGCTATCCGGAGGCGGTGCTCGCCCGTGAACTCGAAATATGTTACGCCGCCATCGCTTTGGTCACCGATCTCGACGCTGGCATCGAAACTGGCGCGGGTGTGCGGGCCGTGGACGTGTTCGCCGAATTCGAACGCAACCTGGTGCCGTTCAAGAAGCTGGTGCACGAAGCGATCGACAACGTCGACACCGAACGCACGTGTACCCACTGCCTGCCGCACGACGGCGTCGAGCTGCCCTTCGATCTGCCGTGAGGGTGCTGCTCACCGGCGCGGCCGGCTTCATCGGGACTCGGGTTGCCGCGGCGCTGAGCGTCGCGGGCCACGACGTGGTGGCGGTAGATGCGATGCTCGCGGCGGCGCATGGCGCCAATGCCGAACTGCCGCTTGATGTTCAACGGGTCGATGTACGCGACGCCGCGGCACTGGCCCCGCTTCTCAAGGGGGTCGATCTCGTCTGTCATCAGGCGGCGGTCGTCGGCGCCGGGGTGGACGCTGCCGATGCGCCCGCCTATGGCAGCCACAACGACTTCGCCACCGCGGTGCTGCTCGCCGAGATGTTCGCCGCGGGCTGTCAACGGTTGGTGTTGGCCTCGTCGATGGTGGTGTACGGGCAAGGCAGGTACGAGTGCGGGGAGCACGGGCTCGTCGACCCGCTGCCACGCGCACGGGCCGACCTCGACGCAGGAATCTTCGAACACCGTTGCCCGACTTGCGCAGAGCCCGTGCAGTGGCGACTGGTCGACGAGGACGCTCCTCTTCGGCCGCGCAGCTTGTACGCGGCGAGCAAGACCGCGCAAGAGCACTACGCGCTGGCATGGGCAGAGTCGACCGGCGGTTCGGTTGCCGCCCTGCGCTACCACAATGTCTACGGCCCGGGAATGCCGCGTGACACACCCTATTCCGGCGTCGCGGCCATCTTCCGTTCACAGCTCGAAGCGGGTGACGTGCCAAGGGTTTTCGAGGACGGCGGGCAGATGCGCGACTTCGTCCACGTCGACGATGTCGCCGCAGCCAACATCGCCGCCATGAACGCGAATCGCGTTGGCTTCTCGGCGTACAACGTCTGCTCAGGGCAGCCGATCTCGATCCTGGAGATGGCCACCGAGCTGTGCGAGATGCGCGGCGATGTGCTGCCGCTCGTCACCGGCCAGTACCGCAGCGGCGACGTGCGCCACATCGTCGCCGATCCGACCCGGGCAGCCGAGCAGTTGGGTTTCCGGGCGGCCGTCGACCCCCGCGACGGGTTACGTGAGTTCGCGCACGCCCCGCTGCGCGGTTAGCTCCTGTGCCGAGCGGCTTGCGGAGTAGACCGTTGCGCACCATACATACCGTATGTACGCTCATACATACGGTATGTATCTGCAAATGGGAGTGCGGCATGAGCTCTGCGATCAAGGCCATTGAGGAAGACCGGAAGGTGCTCCTGGAACTGTGTCGGCAGATGGACGACTCCGCCTGGACGAAGAACAGTGGGTGTCCGGGCTGGTCGGTGCAGGACCTGTTGTCCCACATGGCGTGCAGTTTCTGGTTGGCCGTCGACCCCTCGAAATTGCCCGAGCCCGGGGGACTGCCCGCCGAGCGCGCCGCGGACTTGTATGTCGAGTCCCGCCGGTCGATGACTCCCGAGGAGCTGGTGGCCGACTACGAGTCGGTGAGCCTGCAGGGGCTGGAAGTCCTCGCCGGGCTGGAGGGTCAAGACTTCGAGGTACCGCTGGGGGATGTCGGAACCTATCCGGCCTCAGTCATTCCGACGGCGTTGGCCTTTGAGGAATACATCCACATTCGGTTCGATCTGTTCGCCCCGGACGGGCCGTTGGAGGGCGATCCGCCCCAGACCGACGAGCTGCGCTTGGCGCCGACGCTCGACTGGATCGAAGTAGCGCTGCCCCAACAGAATTCGGAGCTGCTCGACCGCATGCACTCGGCGGTGGAGATACGCCTTGGCGGCATGTGTGCACGCACGCTGCGCGTCGGCAGGGGCGACGTGGTTGCCCACGTCGAGTCCGACTCGCAAGCGTTCGTGCGGTGGGTGACTCAGCGCGGCACCTGGGACGAGCTGGGCGTCCACTCCGACGGAGATGCGGTGGCTCTGGAGATCGTCCGGCAGCTGCGCGTGATCTGATTGGCCCGCGCGTGTCGGACCGCCTGTCGACAACAGGTATGACTTAGTAATACTGGTGGCATGAAGCCAGCCATCTGTGAACAGTTCGGCATCGATTTCCCGCTCTTCGCGTTCAGCCACTGCAGAGACGTCGTGGCTGCGGTCACCAACGCAGGCGGGTTCGGCGTGCTCGGTGCGACGGCGTTCACGCCGGACTGGCTGGACAAGGAGCTGTCGTGGATCGACGAGCATGTGGACGGCAGGCCGTACGGCGTCGACCTCATCGTGCCCGCCAAGTTCGAGGGCAAGGGCGAGAAGCTCGCGCCCGGTGAGCTGGCGTCCCGGATCCCCGACGACTACCGCGGATTCATCGCGGAATTGCTTGCGGCCCATGACATCGAGCCCGAGGAGTCACCGCGCACCGGTCCGTCGTTCCTGTCCGGTGACACCGGCAAGGACCTGCTGGAGGTCGCATTCAGCCATCCGATCAAGCTGATCGCCAATGCGCTTGGCGTGCCGCCGGATTACATGATCGACGCGGGCAAGGAGCGGGGTGTGCCCGTCGCCGCACTGGTCGGCGCCAAGGAGCACGCCGCCAAGCAGGTGCAGGCCGGGGTTGACTTGATCGTCGCGCAGGGCACCGAGGCCGGTGGGCACTGCGGCGAAATCACGACACTGGTCCTCATCCCCGAAGTCATAGAGGCCATCGAGGGCGCGGTGCCGGTGCTCGCGGCGGGCGGGATCGTGACGGGCAGGCAGATGGCCGCCACCGTCGCGATGGGCGCCGACGGCGCATGGACCGGATCGGTCTGGCTCACGACGGAGGAGGCCGAGACGGCGCCGCACACCGTCCAGAAGATGCTGGAGGCGACGTCGCGCGACACCATCCGATCGGCCGGGCGCACCGGAAAGCCTGCGCGCCAACTGAAGTCGGAGTGGACGGATGCGTGGCAGCCGAACGAGGGCGGCCGCAAGCCGTTGCCGCTTCCGCTGCAGTCGATGTTGAGCGAGCCGATCATTCGGCGGGTCGACGCGCTGGCCTCACAAGGGCATCCGGGCGCGCAGGCGCTGGCCACCTACTTCGTCGGGCAGGGCGTGGGCCTGATGAACAAGGTCAAGCCCGCCCGCGAAGTGGTGCGCGAGTTCATCGAGGACTACCTCGCCGCAACGGAGCGGCTCAGCAACTCGCTGCCTGACTAGGCGACCTACGGCACGCTGACGCAGCCAACGCCGGGAACGCAGCCGCCGCCTCCGCCGGGGCCTCCGCCGCCGGTCGGACCACCGGGAACGCTGCCGCCGCCTCCGCCGGGGCCTCCGCCGCCGGTCGGACCACCGGGAACGGCACCGCCGCCGCCACCGGGGCCGCCGCTGCCGGTCGGGCCGCCTGGAACTGCGCCGCCGCCGCCACCTGGGCCGCCGCTACCCGTCGGGCCGCCGGGAACCGCTGTTCCGGTGGTCGTCGCAGGCGCGGTCGTGGTCGCCGAGGTCGTGGTAGTCGTCGTACTCGTAGTGCTCGTCGATTCGCCCTTGTCACCGCCGCCGCATCCGACAGCCAGAACCATCGCAGCCGCGCCGCCGAACAGCGCGATCCCTGTCCTTGCACCCGATTTCATGAACCCCTCCTTGTCGCTCCGTCCGGGTTACCCGCAGCGGAGGGGTCGAAACGCGGGGTCTTTTTTTCAGTCGTCGAAGTCGATGCGCACCGAGATCGGGTCGCTTTCCATCGCCCGCATCGCCAGCGCGGCGGCCGATTGGCTGAGCTTGCCATCGCCGCCGATACTGCGGGCCCGGGCACGTACGTCGTCGTCGGGCTCGAAAGTGGCTGTGCCGCTATGCCATTGGTTGTTGACTCGCACGCGGACCTTCGGATTGGCTGCGATGTTGTGCGCCCAACCCGCGCGCCGGCCATGCTGCGAGATCACCCACACCCCGCGCTCGTCGGCGCGGCCGGTGAGAGGGACACGGCGCGGCTGACCGCTCTTGGCGCCGGTGGTTTCGAGTTCCACGACGAGCGATGAGCGGATGCCGATACGATCCATCGCCGCGACGAGCGGATTGACCACAGCGCGGCCCATCCGTCGCTCGAACTTGAACTTGCGCAGCGCCTTGTTTGCCATAGTGAACGACGATAATAGAACGACCACTCAACTACAAGACCCTGAGCGATATCGCCTAGTCCGCCAGCGGCAACCGCACCTCGAACCGGGCGCCCGTCGCCAGGTTGTGGGCCGACAAGGTGCCGCGGTGCGCCTGCACCAGGCCCGCGGCGATCGCCAACCCCAGTCCCGACCCGCTGGGCAACGACGAGTCCGCTCTCGGCACCCGATCGTTGGAGCCGCGGTAAGCCACGTCGAACACCCGCGGTAGATCGGCCTCGTCGATTCCCACCCCGGTGTCGTCGACGCGGGCCCATGCGCCGTTCTCGTCGGACCCCAGCGCCAGCGACACCCTGCCGCCCGACGGCGTGTGGGCGATCGCGTTGGCCACGAGATTGGACAGCACCCGCACCAACGCGCGGTCGCTGCCGAGCACCTGCACCGGCTTGTTCGGCAGATCAGCTCTCAACACCACGCCGGCACGCTCGGCCGCGATCCGGTGCGCGGCCAGCACGTCGTCGACGACCTCGTCCAGGGCTACCTTGTCGAAAACGGGCTCGACCGCGCCCGCGTTGATCTTCGACATCTCGAACAGGTCATCCACCATCTCGGAGAGCCGAATCGACTCCTGCTCAATCGTTTTCGCGTGCACGCGGACCTCTGAATCGGGGACGACGCCGTCGGCGATGGCCTCCGACACGGCCCGTATCCCGGCCAGCGGCGTGCGCAGGTCGTGGCTGACGAACGCCACCAGCCGGCGCCGCGAATGTTCGGCAGCGCGCTCGGAATCGCGGATGTCCTGCTCCCACACCGTTCTTCGGGCCTGGTAGCGCGCCAGCATCACCGCGGCCGGAATCGTCACCACCGACACGATCACCAGCACAATGGCCGTGCGCTCGAACGTCTCGGTGATCATGAACCCGCTTGCGCCGAGCACGCCTGAGAACGTCGCCAACACCGGGATCAAGACCAGCGCCACCATGCTGACGGCCAGCGACCACGACCGCGCCAGCCGGATGATGATCGCGCCGGCCAGCACGACGGGCACAGAACAGGCCAGCGCCAACGCGGCGATCTCCCACAGATCAGTCGGCACTGTTGCCACTCCACAGATACCCGCGGCCCCACACCGTCTGCACTCGATGATGCTCGCCGAGCTTGGACCGCAATCGTTTGACGTGCACGGTGACTGTCGACAGGTCACCAAAGTCCCAGCGCCACACCTGCTTCAACAACTCTTCGCGAGAGAACACGGTGTCGGTGTGGGTGAGGAAGAACATCAGCAGGTCGAACTCACGGTTGGTCAGGCTGACCGGCTCGCCGTCGACGGTCACCGAACGGGCGGCGGTGGACACGGTCATGTCGCCGACGGTCATGTCCATCGGCAGCACGCTCGACGGCGACGGCGACCGCCGCAATACCGAACGCACGCGCAGCGCCAGCTCTCGCGGGCTGAACGGCTTGGTCAGGTAGTCGTCCGCGCCGGCCTCGAGCCCGGCGATGCGATCGTCCTCCTCGCCCAGCGCCGTCAGCAGGATGACGGGCATGCTGTAGCCGCCGCGCTGTCGCAGGGTTCGGCACAGCGTCAGGCCGTCCGGACCCGGCATCATCACGTCGAGCACCGCGACGTCGATGCGCTCCGAGCCGAGCAGCCGCAGGGCCTCCGTGCCGTCGTGGGCGATCGAGACGTCGAGGCCGTCGCGCTCGAGATATCGGCGCACGACATCGCGCACCACGATGTCGTCATCGGCGATCAGCACTCGCGTCATGTTTTCGACCATATCGTCGCGGCGCTACTACCAGCGCCTATGTCATTGTTCCGTCACTGTTCATTCGTTGCCGCATGCGTTGTGGACGGCCTACCGTCAGCAGATATGCCTGACGTGACGGTCGTGCTGCCCTGCCTCAACGAGGCGGCGTCGCTACCGGGCGTGCTGGCAGCGCTCCCCGACGGGTATCGGGCGCTGGTGGTCGACAACAACAGCACCGACGACACCGCGGACGTCGCGCGTGCCCACGGCGCCGACCTGGTCGCCGAACAGCGTCCCGGCTACGGCTCGGCCGTGCACGCCGGGGTCATGGCGGCGACGACGGACATCGTCGCGGTCATCGATGCCGACGGCTCACTCGATCCACGCGAGCTGCCCGCGTTGGTCGACGAACTCGATCGTGGCGCCGACATGGCCATAGGTCGTCGCCGCGCGGTCAACGGGCTGCGGTGGCCGTGGCACGCGCGCCTGGGCACCGCCGCGGTGTGCTGGCGGCTGCGCACCCGGTACGGGTTGCCCGTGCACGACATCGCGCCGATGCGGGTGGTGCGGCGCGAGGCGCTGCTGGCGCTGGGTGTGACCGACCGCCGATTCGGATATCCGCTGGAACTACTGGTACGCGCGGCGCAAGCGGGCTGGCGCGTGGTCGAACGTGACGTCGCATACGGCCCGCGCACTGGCGGCAAGTCGAAAGTGAGCGGTTCGATCCGTGGGAGTTTCGTTGCGGCGCTGGACTTCTGGAGGGTGATCTGATGATTCCCGTCGCAGTGCTGGTGGTCGCCAAAGCGCCGGTGCCGGGCCAGGCCAAGACCCGGCTGGCAGCCACCGTCGGCGACCGCGCCGCTGCCGACATCGCCGCTGCGGCGCTGCTGGACACCTTGGATGCGGTCGCCGATGCGCCGGTCGCCGAGCGGGTGGTCGCGTTGACGGGAAACCTTGACGATGCCTGCGCGGGCACGCAGATCCGGTCGCGGCTGGCCGATTTCACCGTGGTCCCGCAGCGCGGGGTGACCTTCGCCGAGCGGCTGGCGAATGCCCACGTCGACGCCGCCTCGGCCACCAGCGGGCTGCCGGTGCTGCAGATCGGCATGGACACCCCGCAGGTGACCGGCGAGCTGATCGGGGAATGTGCGCGCGAACTGCTCGCAGCCGACGCCGTGCTCGGGCTCGCCCGCGACGGCGGCTGGTGGGTGCTGGGTGTGACCAGGCCCGCGATGGCCGACTGCCTGCGCACCATTCCGATGTCGCGCGCCGACACCGGCGCTGTAACGCTGGCCGCACTTTCGGGCACTGCAACCAATGTGAGCCTGGTTCCCACGCTGGCCGACGTGGACACCGTCGACGACGTCGAGCGCGTCCGGCGGGATTGCGCGTCCGATAGTCGATTCGCGCACGCGACGCAGGGCGTGTCGCATGCTCGGTAACCTCTACGACCGCGCGCTTGACGGCGAGCGGTGCTGGCTTCGCCACGACGACGGCAGGCTCGACCGGCTGCCCATCCGGAGCTGGCTGGGCGGCCGCAAGGCCGACAAACGGTTCGATCACGAGGTGGTCGGGCTGTGCGAGGGGCCGACCATCGACTTGGGTTGTGGCCCTGGACGATTGGTGGCTCACTTGATCCAGCGTGGGGTACCGGCGCTCGGCGTCGACCAATCGGCCACCGCCGTCGCACTGGCGCACCGCAGCGGTGCGCCTGCCCTGCGCCGCGACGTGTTCGACCCGCTACCGGGGACCGGTCGCTGGCACAACGTGCTGTTGGCCGACGGCAACGTCGGCCTCGGCGGCGACCCGTGGCGAATCCTGCGCCGGGCAGGCGAACTGCTGCGCCCACGGGGCCGCTGTCTTGCCGAATTCGACTCGGCCATCGAGGGAATCCACACCGGATGGGTTCGGCTCGAATCGCGACGCACGATCGGGCCGTGGTTCCGGTGGGCCTCGGTCGGCGTCGATTGCGCGGCGCGGTTGGCCGACGACGTCGGCCTTGCGGTGGTGGGCGTCCACCCGATCGGCCGCCGCGTGGTGGCCAGCCTGGCGGCGAAATGAAGACCGAGAGCCTGCGGGGCACAGCGGTCACCGCTCGCGTCGGCCTCGCATTGGGCGTCGCGGTCTCGGTGTGCTTCATCACCGGGCTGATCAGTCATTTCATTCAGCACCCGCAGCCGTGGTTCTTCTGGCCAACCCGTCCTGTCTGGCTGTACCGGGTGACCCAGGGCCTACATGTCATCTCGGGCATCGCGGCCATTCCGCTGATCATCGTCAAGCTGTGGTCGGTGTGGCCAAAACTGTTCGAGCGTCCCATCATTGGCGGGTTGGTCCGGCAGATCGAGCGCTTGTCGATCCTGGTGCTGGTCGGGTCGATGCTGTTTCAGCTGTCGACCGGGCTGATGAACATCGCGCAGTGGTATGCGTTCAAATTCTTCTTCACCACCAGTCACTACGCGATGGCCTACGTCGCGGCAGGGGCGGTGCTCGTGCACATCGGTGTGAAGCTGCCGGTGATTCGCCGCGCGCTTGGCGAGCCAATCGATGAAGTGCCCGTTGCGGACGGCCCGACCCGGCGCACGGTGCTGCGCGGGACATGGCTTGCCGTCGCGCTTGCCACCGTCGTCACGGCGGGCCAAACGGTCCCGCTGCTTCGCAAGGTTTCGGTACTCGCGCCACGCTCAGGCCAAGGGCCGCAAGGTGTTCCGATCAACAGGTCAGCGATCGCGGCGGGCGTGCTGCGCAGCGCACGGTCACCGGATTACCGCTTGACGGTGACGAACGGTTCGACGACGCGAGCGTTCAGCCTGGCCGACCTGCAGGCGATGAAACAGGCCACGCACCGACTGCCGATCGCGTGCGTCGAGGGCTGGAGTGTCGACGCCGAGTGGGCTGGTGTGGTGCTGGCGGATCTGGTCGCCGCGGTCGGTGGCTCGCGTGATTCCGACGTGCGGATGATCTCGCTGGAACCGCCGGGACCCTACTCGCGGACGGTACTGCCCTCGCGGCATGCCCGCGACGACAGGACATTGATCGCGTTGAAGCTCAACGGCCAGCCACTCGATCTGGACCACGGCTATCCGTGCCGGCTGATCGCGCCGACGAGACCCGGTGTGCTGCAAACGAAGTGGCTGTCCCGTATCGAGGTTGTGCCATGAGGGTGATGTTGGTGGCCCTCGGTGTGCTGATCGGCGCATATGGCGCGGTGCTGCTGTGGGAGAACCCGCCGGTGATAATCATGCGAATCCTGGTGTGGGCGCTTGTCGGTATTGTGCTGCACGACTTGGTTTTCGCGCCGCTGTGTGTGGCGTTGGGGTTCGCGGCCCGCAGGCTGATCCCGGGTAAGTGGTGGCCGCCGATCGCGGTGGCCGCGCTCTGCAGCGTCGTGCTGGTGTTCCTTGCGATCCCGGTATACGGCAGGCCGGGTATGCGGCCGGACAACATGACTGTGCTCGACCGCAATTACCCTGTCGGCCTCTGGATTTCGCTTGGCGTGGTGTGGGCCTGCGTGCCGTTGTATTACGTGGTTGCGCGTCTCCGCGGGTTGAGGACCCGTTCACGGTCCTAGGGCCGGTTTCGACACCAGGGTCGTTGGTCGGCGCCGCAGCGGTTGTACCCACAGCCCTGATGTCGAAAACCACCATGGGCCTCAGTTGGACATACTGGCGAAGATCCCGGCCTGATACGAACCGGCCGGATTCCGCACGATCACGTTGAGCCGGTTGGCCGCATTCGTCAGCGCAATCAGACCGATCAGCGCAACGATCTCGTCGTCGTCATAGTGCTTGCGGACCTGCGCCCAGGTCTCGTCGGAAACCCCGTCGTGGGCGTCTGCGAGTCGGGTGCCCTCCTCGGCGAGTGCCAGCGCGGCTCGCTCGGCCTCGCTGAACACGATCGCCTCGCGCCACGCCACAACCAAGTTGAGCCGCACCGCGGACTCACCTGCGGCCGCGGCCTCTTTGGTGTGCATGTCAATACAGGGTGCACAGCCGTTGATCTGACTGACCCGCAGACTGACTAACTCCTGGGTGGCCTTCGGCAGCGATGACTCGGCGAGCACCAGGGCCGCGCCGGCGAACCGCTTGCTGAACCTGACGGCGAGCGCGTTGCCCATGATGTCGAATCGGGCGTCCATTACTTCCTCCTCGGTCACGGTGTTGCATGGGACGAACATGAGATGCCGACGGACCGACCGCTGTGACAGCGCGATGACGTGACGTGCGCCACAGCCGGTCGGATGTCACAAAATGGCCTCGTCCGGTGTCTGGTGGGTGACCGACGAAAAGGAGTCGCATGTCCGACGCTGCCACCGAAGCGTTTCTGACCCACCGCAACCTGCTCTTCACCGCGGCCTACGAACTGCTGGGCTCGGCCGCGGACGCAGAGGACGTTTTGCAGGAGACGTGGCTGCGCTGGGTGGACGTCGATCTCGACACGGTCCGCGATCAGCGCGCCTACCTGGTGCGGATCGCCACCCGCCAGGCGCTCGGCCGGCTGCGCACACTCGGCCGTCGCAAGGAGTCCTACGTCGGACCGTGGCTGCCCGAGCCGCTGCTGACCACGCCCGACGTTGCCGAAAACGTCGCGCTGGCCGACAGCGTTTCGATGGCGATGCTGCTCGTGCTGGAGACACTGACGCCCACCGAGCGGGCGGTGTTCCTGCTGCGCGAGGTGTTCGAGCTGGAGTACGACGAGATCGCCGAGGCCGTCGACAAGAGCCCGGCCGCGGTGCGTCAGATCGCCCACCGGGCGCGGTCGCACGTCACCGCTCGCCGTCCGCGCGGTGTCGTCTCGGCCGCGGAGACAAAGGATGCGCTCGGCGCGTTTCAGCGGGCGATCGAAACCGGCGATCTACAGAGCCTCGTCGATGTGCTGGCGCCCGATGTCGTGATGCTGAGTGACGGCGGCGGGGTGAAGCAAGCGCTGCAGCGGCCGATCTCGGGTGCGCATCGGGTGGCTCGTCTGCTGGGGCTGGGCCTACCCAGGCTCGAGGGCCAGGTCTCGGTGGAACCGGTGCAGATAAACGGCGGCCCGGCGTTGATCATCAGGATCGACGACGAGATCGACAGCGTGGTGGCCGCGCGTTTCGACGACGGCCGGATCACCGGGCTTTACATCGTGCGCAATCCTGAGAAGCTGTCGCACGTTGAGCGCGCGACGAGGCTGACTACCAGTTCGTCAGGATGAAGTGGTTGAGCAGCAGCGCGCCGGCGACGTTGAGCGCCAGCCACCAGCGTTGTGACCGCGGCGGCAGCAATGCCCCGGCCGCGACGAGCCACACCGTAAACGGCAGCCAAATACGTTCTGTCTCAGCCTTACTCAGCATCGAAAGGTCTGCTGCCACGATAGCCAGCAGCGCGCTGAGCACGACGAGATGCAATCCGGACCGCCGCTTGATCGCGGTGATGTCGAACACCCGGCCGATTCCGGCGACGCTGCCGAGTCCGATCGCACACACCACCGATGCGAAGTTCGCCCACGACCAGTACTGGAACGGCCGGTCGTTCGCGATGCCCTGCCAGTAGCGATCCTGCACCAGCGTGTAACCGTCGAACCACCAAAACCCTGCGACCACGAACACGACAACGACCGCGAGCGCGGCCAGCACAGCAGGAGCCAGCGCGCCAAGGGCCGCCCGCCAACTCACGGCCGCGAGCAGCACGGCCACCGCGGGCAGCGCCATCAGCGCCAGGCCGTAGTTCAGGAAGATGCCCCAGCCGAGCAGCAGTCCGGCGCCCGCGCCGGCCAGCGCCGGCCAGCGCACGGTGCGCCGGGCGGCCAGCGTCAACAGCGCGATGCCCCAGCCGGCCACGCCTGCGAAGTAACCGTCGGCGGAAACGGCGATCCAGATGGCCGTCGGCGCAACCGCGACGAACGGCGCCGCCAATCGCGCCGTCCCCTCGTCCGTCAACGCGCGGATCGCCACCACGATCGCGGCCGCCGCGCTGGAGCCGACGAGCAGGCACAGCAGTCCGGCCCACGCCCCGCCGCCCAACCCGATCCGGTCGAGCCAGACGAACGTCAGCAGTGCCCCCGGTGGATGACCCGAAACATGCGTGATCCACGAATTAGGTTGGAAATCAGGGATTCTGCTCGCGAACGTCCGCACCGCGTTCGGAATGTCGGTGACGGTGGGCACCTGGCGCAGATACTCGTGTTGCGCGGCGAGGCGGTGCGCGAAGCCCCGGTACCAACCGTCGATCATGGCCAGCGAAAACGCCCATGCGCAGGACGTCGCCCAGGTGACCCAGGGCAGCGCACGCCACGGCAGCCGCTGCGCAATTGTTTGTCCCCACAGCACCGCGGCGATGCCGATCACGATCGCAGGCCCGGTGCCCCAGCCGACGTGCGCGTTCCACCAGCCGAAGATCGGCGCGGTGTCGGCGAAGCTGTAGAGCCGTGCGGCAGATGCGTTGATCAGCGGGGTGACAAGCCCCAGATGCAGGTGCGGCACCACGAAAGCGGCGACGACGAGGACGACGCCGACGGCGACCGCCACCGCCTCCCTGCGTCCGATCCGCACGCCGCCAGCCTATTGCGCGGCCGCTCTGACCCGTCTGACGAATCGGTGACGTCATGAGCGCGGTGCGACGGCGTAACGCCAGACCCGCGTTGCACCACTACGGGACCCGACGAAAGGAAACGCCCGATGCACCAACCGCTAACCCGCACCAACGCAGCGACGTGGCTGACCACTGCGGGCCAGCTCGTGAGTCGGTACGGGCTCGTGATCGTGCTGGCGTGGATCGGCTTCGGCAAGTACGCGAAAATGGAGGCCCGGGTGCTCATCGAGCACAGCCCGCTGATGTCGTGGATCTACGACCTTCTCAGCGTTCGCGCGGTTGCTGTCTCGTTGGGAACGGCCGAGATCGTCGCCGCGGTGCTGATCGCGCTTCGGCCGGTGTGGCCGCACGCCTCGGCCGTCGGCAGCGCGCTAGCGGTGGTGCTCTTCCTCGGGACCGTGAGCTTTCTGTTCACCACGCCGGGCTTGGTGGTCGCGCACTATGACGGCGTCCCGGTCCTCGGAGCGCAGCCTGGCCAATTCCTGCTCAAGGACCTGGTGCTCATCGGTGTGGCAATTTGGACTCTCGGCGACGCGCTGGGCGCCCGCCCTGATTCGATGAGCACGTGAATACGTTGTTCTGCAGCGTCGAGTTGGCGGCGCGCATCGAAGGGGCCGAAACCCAACTGATCACCAGCGCGACCGAGGGCGCACGACAGCGCGTCGGCGCCTCGGCATTCGTCATGCCCGTCGCCGGCGGCGCGGCGTGCTACGTCGAGGACGGCTCGCCGCTGAACAAGATCGTCGGGCTCGGCTTCGGCGGCGTGCCCAGCGGTGAGGCGCTCGATCAGATCGAGCAGGCGTACGCGGCGCGCGCGACCCCGACGCAGGTCGAGCTGTCGAACCTGGCAGATCCCGCGATCGGCGCGGCGTTGACGAGCCGTGGCTATCACCTGGTCTCGTTCGAGAACGTGCTCGGCCGATCGTTGGACGGCGTGCAAGCTGCGCAGCCGCAGGGTGTCGAGGTGCGATTGAGTGATGACGTCGCCGCGTATATGGACGTCGTGGTCGACGGCTTTGCGCATCCCGACGAGCAGGGCGTGCCCTCGCACGAGGACTTCCCGCGAGAGGTCATCAGAAGGGCCATGGCGGACATGGAAAAGGCAGGCGTGACTTCGTATCTCGCGTTCCGCGACGGAGCAGTCGCGGGCGGCGGCAGTATGCGAATGTCCCAGGGCGTGGCACAGCTCACCGGTGCGGCGACTGCACCGGCGCATCGCCGCCGCGGGGTGCAGACCGCGCTGCTGGCGGCGCGGCTGACTGAGGCCGCACGTGCGGGTTGTGACATTGCCGTCGTCACCACTGCGCCGGGATCGAAATCGCAGCAGAACGTGCAGCGCCGCGGTTTTCACCTGCTCTACACGCGGGCGATCCTGGTCAAGGACTGATCCGTACCGGTCGGTCCATAATGGCGTAACCTGGACGCATGCCTCGCCCACGCACGTTTGATGAGAGTGATGTGATCGCCGCCGCCCGTGACGAGTTCTGGTCGCGCGGATATGCCGCGACGTCGATCGACGACCTCACGTCGGCAACGGGCCTAGGCAAAGGCAGCCTCTACGGGGCGTTCGGCGACAAGCACGGGCTGTATCTGCGTGCGCTCGACGACTACATCGGAACCTCGCTCGACAGCGTGCGCGGCCAGCTCCGCGATCCCACACACAGCGCTTACGACCGGCTGGTGCGCCACATCCGGGCACAGGCCAAAGCGATCGCCGCGGACAAGGTGCGCCGCGGCTGCATGATGGCCAAGAGCGCCGCAGAGCTGAGCGCCACCGACGACACTGTGGAGCGGGCGGTCGAAAACGCCTACGCGACATGGGCGGCCGAGCTCGCCGACTGCATCTCAGAAGCGCAGCGCGACGGGGCCATCGACAAGAAGCAAGACCCCCAGGCGCTCGCAACGACCGTGCTGGCGTTCATGCGAGGGCAGGAAGCACTGCACAAGGGTGGGGTGAAGCCGGCCCAGCTCAAGGCGTCGGCCGAGCAGATGATCGCGCTGCTCCCGAAATAACCCCCCCTGCCGCGAGCGACCGTGTCTGTCCGCCGACACGCCGGGACAGCGCGTACAAAAGCGGCCGCTCGCGGTGGGGCAGCACAACGCCTGGCGGAATAGAACTCACGGCGGGCGTGTCATAGTTCTTGACCGAATGGTCCAGAACTATCGAAAGGCACCGCGATGGCACTTCTCAAAGGCAAGACAGCGGTAATCACCGGGGGCACCACGGGCATCGGACTGGCCACCGCCAAGCGGTTCGTCGAGGAGGGTGCATACGTCTTCATCACCGGCCGCAGGCAAGCCGAACTCGAGGCGGCCGTCAAGGAACTCGGAGACTATGCCACCGGTGTGCAGGGCGATGTGAGCAAGCCGGAGGATCTCGACCGCCTCTACTCCGCGGTGGCCGAAAGCGGTCGCCGTCTCGACGTGGTGTTCGCCAACGCCGCGATCCTCGAGGCCGCGCGCATCGGTGAGATCACCGACGAGCAGCTCGACTACCAGCTCGGTGTCGACTTCAAAGGCGTGGTCTTCACGGTGCAAAAGTCGCTTCCGCTGCTCAATGACGGTGGTTCGGTAATCCTCAACGCGTCGAACGTCGCCGCACGGGGTGTAGACGGCCTTGGTGTGTACGCCGCGATCAAGGCAGCGATCCGATCGTTCGCCCGTACGTGGGCAAGCGAATTGCGTGACCGCAACATTCGGGTCAACGCCGTCAGCCCGGGCGCCACCGACACACCCGGCATCGACACCGTCGCCCGCATGGTGTTCCCCGGCCCCAACGCCGAGGAGGAGTTCGAGAACCTCCAGCGCAGTATCGTCCCGATGGGGCGCTACGGCACTCCCGAGGAGGTCGCCAACGCAGTGGTGTTTCTCGCGTCGGACCTGAGCAGCTTCACCACCGGCGCCGACATCCCTGTCGACGGCGGCATCAACCAGATCTAACGAACCGAACCGCCGAAACTGTATTCCAGCAGGTCTCTACTCGTACTTCCTCTGCTGGAATACCGTGTCGCGGGAGTCAGTACAGGACCTTGCGGACGGCCTCTTCGCTGTAGCGGGCCTCGAGCTCTTCCAGGCTCCAGTCGTACCGGATCGCCTTGGCCAACTGCGCGACGCTGGGCACGGCGGTCGGGTTCCACGTCGACGGATCCCAGGTGTCGGAACGCAGAAATGCCTTGGCGCAGTGGAAGAACACTTCTTCGACGTCGATCTCGAGCGCGAGGATCGGCCGCCTGTTCTTGACGATCATTGCGTCGAAATAGTCGGCGTCGGCCAGGATCCGCGCGGTCCCGTTGATCCGCAACGTGTCGCCCCGGCCGGGGATCAGAAACAGTGTGCCTACCCGCGGCTGCTGCAACAGGTTCAGATACCCGTCCGCACGCTTGTTGCCCGGCCGCTCGGGAATCGCGATCGTCGTGTCGTCGATGATGTGGACGAAGCCGGGTGGATCGCCCTTCGGGGACACGTCGACGCGGCCCTGCGCATCGGTCGTCGCGACGAATCCCAGCGGCGAGTGCGCGAGCCAATCTTGGTGGATCGGGGACAGCCGATCCTTCACCTTGTTCGCGACGTATTTGTCGGGCTCGCCGACGATTGCCCGCAGCTCCTCGACTGTCTTCACTTCCCGGCGCATTGCCTCATCATCCTCCTTGCGTTCACTTTGCGGTCGGTCACGTTTGTCACACTCCGCCGATGACCGACGTCGCGCAGACCCCGCAGACCACCTACGAGCACAGCCGCACCGGACTCTCCGCGGACGCGTTGCGCCGCGGCGTGGTCGACCACCTGCGCTACTCGGTCGGCCGTCCCGCGGCCGCGCTGAAGCCCGAGCACTACTACCGCGCCCTCGCGCTGGCCGTGCGCGACCGCATGCAGGACAACCGGGTCGCCTCGACGCAAACGTCACTCGACCTCGGCCGGAAGGTCACCTGCTACTTGTCGGCCGAATTCCTGATGGGGCCGCAACTGGGCAGCAACCTGATCAACCTCGGCATCGAAGGCGCGGCCCGCGAGGCATTGTCGACGCTCGGCCAGGACCTCGACGAGGTGCTGGGCTGCGAGGAGGAACCGGGCCTTGGCAACGGTGGCCTCGGTCGGCTGGCCGCGTGCTATCTCGACTCGCTCGCCACACTCGAACGGCCCGCCATCGGCTACGGCATCCGCTATGAGTTCGGCATCTTCGACCAGGAGATCCACGACGGCTGGCAAGTCGAGAAGACCGACAACTGGCTGGACAACGGAAACCCATGGGAGATCGCCAAGCCGGACGTGAACTACCTCGTGAAGTGGGGCGGCTACGCCGAGCACTATGCCGACGAAGCCGGCCACGATCGCGTTCGGTGGGTGCCGGGTCGGGTGCTGAAGGGCGTCGCCTATGACACCCCGATCCAGGGTTACGGCGTGAACACCTGCAACGTGCTGACGCTGTGGAGCGCGCGTGCGGTGAAGTCGTTTGCGCTGGAGGCGTTCAACACCGGCGACTACTACAAGGCCGTCGAGGACGAGGTCACTTCCGAGACCGTCACCAAGGTGCTCTACCCCAACGATGAGGTCGAGGCGGGCAAGCACCTGCGACTGCTGCAGCAGTACTTCTTCGTGTCGTGCTCGCTGCAGCACGTGCTGCACATCATGGATGATTTAGCCGACGCCTCGCTGAATGACCTACCTCAGCGATTTGCATTGCAGCTCAACGACACTCACCCCTCCATCGGCGTTGCCGAGCTGATGCGGCTACTGGTCGACGAACGGCATATCGACTGGGACGAGGCATGGGAGATCACCGTCGCGACGTTCGGCTACACCAACCACACCCTGCTTCCCGAGGCGCTGGAGACGTGGCCACTGGCAATGTTCGCCGACGCGCTGCCACGGCACCTCGAGATCATCTACGAGATCAATCGACGATTCCTCGACGAGGTGCGCGCGAAGTTCCCCGGCGATGACGCGCGGTTGCGGCGAATGTCGCTGATCGGCGAGGACAACGGCAAGAGCGTAAGGATGGCGCACTTGGCCACCGTCGGCAGTCACGCGATCAACGGGGTCGCCGCGCTGCACTCCGAGCTTCTCAAACAGAGCGTGCTCAAAGACTTCTACGAACTGTGGCCAGAGCGGTTCTCCAACAAGACAAACGGTGTCACGCCACGCCGCTTCCTCGCGCTGTCCAACCCCGGCTTGCGGGAGTTGCTCGACGACACCATCGGCGACGGCTGGCTCACGGACCTGACGAAGCTGCGCGGGCTGGAGGCCTTCGCGGACGACGCCGCGTTCGGCGACCGGTGGCTCGCAGTCAAGCGGGCCAACAAGTCGCGGCTGGCCGACTTCGTGAAGGCGACCACAGGCGTGGAACTGAATCCCGAGTGGCTCTTCGACATTCAGGTGAAGCGGATCCACGAATACAAGCGCCAGCACCTCAACGTGCTCAACATCGTCACCCAGTACCACCGGCTCAAGGAGAACCCGCGCCTGGAGATGCCGCCGCGTGCTTTCATCTTCGGTGGTAAAGCCGCGCCCGGCTACTTCCTGGCCAAGCGAATCATCAAGCTGATCAACGCCGTTGGTGAGGCGGTGAACAATGATCCGGACGTCAACCGGTTCCTCAAGGTCGCCTTCGTTCCGAACTTCAACGTCCAGAACGCACACCTGATCTACCCGGCCGCCGATCTGTCCGAGCAGATTTCGACTGCGGGCAAGGAGGCGTCCGGCACGGGCAACATGAAGTTCATGCTCAGCGGCGCGCTCACCATCGGCACGCTCGACGGCGCCAACGTCGAGATTCGTGAAGAGGCCGGCGCCGAGAACTTCTTCCTGTTCGGGCTGACCGTCGACGAGGTCGAGCGGATCAAGCGCGACGGCTACCGGCCGTCGGACTACGTCAACGGAAACGCCGAGCTGGCCGCCGTGCTCGATCTGATCGCAGGCGGCACCTTCTCGCACGGCGACACCGAGGTGTTCCGTCCGCTCGTCGACAATCTGCGCTACGCCGATCCGTTCCTCGTGCTCGCCGACTACGCGTCGTACGTGGAGAGCCAGGGCCGGGTGAGTGCGGCGTGGCGCGACCCTGCCGCGTGGGTGCGGATGTCGATCCTCAACACCGCCCGCAGCGGCAAGTTCTCGTCGGACCGGGCCATCGCGGAGTACTGCGATGACATCTGGAACGTCTTGCCGGTGACCGTTTCGCGGCCTACGTCATAGCGGCGCACACGTGGGCGTCAAGCCGGAGAAGTGCACCGCGGGCATGCCGTCGACTGTGACGAAATCCGTTCCGGGAGACCAGGTTATGCCCGGGTGTATCCAGGGTGGAACGCCGTGGGGATAGGCGATCGTCAGGTCGGAGTAGAACTGGACGTTCGTCGGGCACGCGGGACTCGTTGACGCTGAGGCGTTCCACGCGTGCACGACGATCGGGTTGAACAGGCGGGTGCCTTGCGCGCAGTTGGGCTTGCACTCGACGGAGCTGTCGGTACCGGTTCCGCGTGCGCCGTCGGGTCCCCACGCACTCCAGGTCATGTTCTGCATGACGCCGGTGGTGTCGCAGTTGTAGGCGAATGAGTTCGGCCGTTGCAAAAGAGGCTGACTCGGGTCGTAGCATTTGCCGATCGCGAAAACGACGTCGCCCTGCTCGGCTGGGTCCGCCACAGCTACGGGCGATGCTCCGAACAGCGCGACGGTACATGCGGCAGTAACGAATGCGCGGATCACGCCCGGATGCTAGCTCAGTCGTGTGACGGGCACGTCACGTCGACGAACTGGGTGGAGGTTTGCCGCCGCGTCAGCCGAAACGTGCGGCGAGTTCGCGCCGGTCGACCTTCCCGATGCCGCGGCGGGGGAGTTCGTCGACGACGTGGATCTCGCGTGGCGCCGCCGTCGACGGCAACGTCGCCGCGACGTGCGTGCGCAGCTCAACCAATGTTGGTGCCGCAGAACCCGGTGCGACGACCACGGCCGCCACCACGCGCTGACCCAACCGCTCGTCGGCGACCCCGAACACCGCGGACTCCGCCACCGCGGGATGCGTGGCCAACGCCGCTTCCACCAACTGCGGAAGTACTGTCAACCCACCGGTGCCGATTGCGTCGTCGACCCGCCCCAGCACCCGCAATACACCCGAATCATCAAGTGTGCCAATGTCATCGGTACGAAACCAGCCGGGCTCGGCGAACGGGTCGGGGTCTACCAGATTGCGGTAACCCTTCGCCAGCGTCGCCCCGCCCAGCACGACTCTGCCCTCATCGATGCGAACCCGAACCCCGTCGAGCGGAACACCGTCGTACACGCAACCGCCGGCCGTCTCACTCATCCCGTAGGTCCGCACCACCGAAACACCTGCCGCCGCTGCTTTTTCGGCAATGCCGTGCGGCATCGGGCCGCCGCCGATCAGCACCGCGTCCAGCGCCGCAAGCGCTGCAGCTGCGCCACTGTCACGCAGCGCCTTGTCCAACTGCGCAGCCACCAACGACGCATACTTGCGACCCGGTCCCAATGTCGCCACGGCGGAGGCCAATTCGGCGGCATCAAAACCGGCGGACACCGCGACCGGTGTCGTACCCGCGACGACGCTCCGCACCAGCACCTGCAGACCCGCGACGTGATACGCCGGCAGCGCCAGCAGCCACGCGCCGGGACCGCCCAGTCTGCGGTGTGTGGCGTCGGCGCTGGCCGTCAACGCCGATGCGGTCAGCATCGCCCCTTTGGGAACGCCCGTCGTCCCGGAGGTCGAAACCACGACAGCGACGTCGTCGTCGATCGGCTGGTCGGCGCGCAAAGACGTTGTCAGCAGCGAGGTTTGGCGTTCGTCGTCGGCCGGTACCGGAAGCACCGCCGCACGACCGCCAAGCGCCTCCTCCACTACCGGCAGCAGCGACAGCGCTGATCTGCCGGGTGAGACAGTGACGGCGCGCAGGACGGTTATTCGGACTCCCCGGGTTCACGCGGATCGTCCAGCGGCCAACCCTTGGCGGCCAGTCGATTTCGCACTCGGTCGATATCTTCGGGAGCGGGCAATCCGTCGGTGAGCTGGGTGATCAGCACCCCGATGTCGATGTCGTCGAACTCGCCGCGGTCCAGCAGTTCCTGCACGACGGTCTTCACCTCGTCGTCGGTGAGCCGCGGTTTCAGCAGTGCGAACAGCGGGACGCGATCCGGGCCCGGCACCCCTTCTGGATAGCCCGCGGTGATCCACGCGACGATCTTGGCGAGAAACTTGGTCACAGTGTCAGCTCAGCTCCCCACGGAGGACCCGGCGGCCTCGGCTCCATGTTGAAACGATCGTAGTGCCCAGCCTGGCCGCCGGCGCAGGCCAACAAGTCTGGGCTATCAGGTGAAGAATGGATGAACACCTCACCCGGCTCGGCAAAGTCGCAGGTCGACACGCTCAATTAGGGTCCTTCGGTACTAGGTGATTTCGCCGATCGCACCCCAGAATGAGCGTCATGACCGCAGAGACGATCATCCTGGTGCTTTTGATCGCAACGGCACTGGCATTCGACTTCACCAACGGATTCCACGACACCGGCAACGCCATGGCGACGTCGATTGCCACCGGTGCCCTCAAGCCGAAAACCGCCGTGTTGCTTGCCGGCGTGTTGAACCTCGTCGGCGCCTTCCTCTCCGTCGAGGTCGCGGTCACCGTCACCACGTCTGTGCTCAAGGTGCAAGACAGCAAGAGCGGGCACCTTCTCCCGAACATCACCCCATCCATGGGTTTGACGATCATCTTCGCCGGCTTGATCGGCGGCATCCTGTGGAACTTGCTCACCTGGTTGTTCGGCATTCCCTCGAGCTCGTCGCATGCGCTTTTCGGTGGTCTGATCGGCGCCGGACTCGCGGCACTGGGAACCGCGGGCGTGAACTGGAGCGGCATCACCTCGAAGGTGCTGATCCCGGCGGTCGCCGCACCGGTGATCGCCTGCCTCGTCGCCGCGTGCGGCACCTGGCTCGTGTACCGCATCACTCGCAAGGTCCTGGCGAAGCGCCGCGAAGAAGGCTTCCGCTGGGGCCAGATCGCGACCGCGTCGCTCGTCGCGCTGAGCCACGGCACCAACGACGCCCAGAAGACGATGGGCGTCATCGCGCTGGCGTTGATCACCACCGGCCACCTGACTGGCGACGTGAAGAAGGACGGCCTGCCGTTCTGGATCATCTTCAGTTGCGCGCTCGCCATCGGTCTCGGCACCTACATCGGTGGCTGGCGCGTAATCCGCACGCTCGGAAAGGGTCTCGTCGAGATCGAGTCCCCGCAGGGCCTCGCGGCCGAGGCGTCGTCGGCCGCGATCATCCTCAGCTCCAGCGCCGCGGGCATGGCGCTGTCCACCACTCACGTCGCGACGGGTTCGATCCTCGGCAGCGGCGTCGGCAAGCCGGGCGCAGAGGTGCGCTGGGCCGTGGCGGGCCGCATGGTGGTGGCCTGGCTGATCACGCTGCCCGCCGCCGCACTCGTCGGCGCGGTGTCGTACTGGATCTCGGAGGGAATCGAGGCGGTCACCGGTTCCGACCTCGCCGGCGACGGCGTGATCTTCCTCATCTTGGTGGCGCTGTCGGGCTACATGTACTGGCGCGCCCAGCAGCAGAAGGTCGACAGCAACAACGTCAACGCCGATTGGGACGACTCGACCAACTCTGTCGTCCCCGCCGAGGTCCGCGAGGCAACCAAGGCGACCAAAGACACGGCCGCGGTCTAGCGAACAGCCACGACGAAATAGGGAAGCGTTGATGCACTACATAGAAGCGATCTTGAAGGTTCTCGTGGTGGGTCTGATCCTCGGCGCCGGACTGCCAGCGGTTTTCGCGTCGGGCATGGTGGCGTTCTCGGCGGGTGCCGGGGGCGAACATCCAGACGGCACCGTCACAGCGCCTAACCCGGTGCTGAAGTATCTCGGGCTGCTGCTGTTTCTGCTCGTCGGATTGGTGGTCGTCGCCGCGCTGCTCTGGATCACCAGGGGCACGATCATCCACCACTTCGGCATTGATCCGTTCCCCGGCGTCAAGAAGGGCTGAAAGCACATGACCGAGAACCGCACTGTTCTTGACAACGTGCTCGGGTGGCTGCACGAGGGCTACCCCGAAGGTGTTCCGCAGAAGGACTACTTCCCGCTGCTGGCGCTGCTGAAGCGGTCGCTGACGGAGGAGGAGGTCGTCAAGGCGGCCCAATCCATCCTCAAGACAACCGATTCCGAGACGGTGACCGAAGACCAGATCCGCGATGCGGTGCACGCGGTGATCGAGAAGGAACCCAATCCGGAGGAGATCCACCAGGTCGCTGCTCGGCTGGCTTCCGTCGGGTGGCCGCTGGCGGCGTCTGCCAGCTGAACCTCGGGGTTCAGCCTCTGGTGTCGCGGCGCAGCGGGTGCGTTTCGGGCACCTGGACGAAGATCAGCAGCGTCCCGTCAGGATCGACGACGTGCATTTCGTGCAGTCCCCACGGTTCTTGCTTTGCCTCGCGGGTGATCTCGACGCCGCGACCCCGCAGCTGCTGCTCGGCGGCGTACACGTCGCGCACCTGAAGCCACATCGTGCCGCCCGCGCTCGGGGCGCCGTGGGCGGCGAGCTCGATCAGTGACTGGCCGGCGAAGAACACCGTGCCCGCGCCGTAGTCGCGAAAGATCGCCAGGCCGAGCTCGTCACGGTAGAACCGCAACGACCGCTCATAGTCGGCCGGCCGAATCAGCATCCGGCTGGCCAGGATCTCCATGGGTCCGTGTCTATCACGCCCGGTCAGCCGATCCGGCGCTCGACACCCTTCCAATAGGGTTCGCGCAGTGTGCGCTTGAGCAGCTTGCCACTCGGGGTGCGGGGCAGCACGTCGGCGAAGTCCACCGATTTGGGCAGTTTGAACCCCGCGAGCCGCTCGCGGGCATAGGCGATCAGCTCGGCCTCACTCGGCTTGGACCCAACCGCGGGCACAACGACCGCCTTGACCGCCTCGCCCCATTTCTCGTCGGGGACGCCGATGACCGCTACGTCAGCAACTGCGGCGTGCGTCATCAGCACGTTCTCCACTTCGGCGGGCGATACGTTTTCGCCGCCGGAGACGATCATGTCCTTCACCCGGTCCTGCAGATAGATGTAGCCGTCGTCATCGCGGTAGCCGGCGTCACCGGTCTTCAGCCAGCCGTCGGGGGTGACGGTCGCCGCTGTCGCATCGGGATTGTTCCAGTAGCCAAGCATGTTCTGGGGCGAGCGTGTCCACAGCTCCCCAACTGCGCCGTTCGGAACGTCGACGCCCTGCTTGTCGACAATACGAACATCCACCCACGCGTACGGCTTGCCGCACGAGCGCAGCAGGCCGGGCCGCCGCACTGGATCATGCTCGTCGAGTTGGGTGATGGAGCCCGTGGTCTCGGTCAATCCGTACACTTGCAGGAACTCGCAGCCAAACCGCTTGAGTCCCTTGACCAGAACGTCGTCGGTGATCGGCGAGGCGCCGTAGACAATGGCCCGCACGCTGGAGAAGTCGGCGTCGCTGGGTGTCGTGAGCAGCATCTGGATCACCGCGGGTACCAGCAGCATGTTGGTGATCCGGTGCCGCCCAACGGCATCGAGAATCGCGGACGGGTCGACGTCGCGCAGCACCACAGTGGTGCAGCCCTCGGCGAACCCGACCAACGCCCAACCCGAGCCCGCCATGTGGAACATCGGCATCACGGCAAGGCTCACACTCTCGACGTCGAACCGCCACTTCTCCGCGATTCCGGTGGCCTTGCTGAAGTAGTTGTTGTTGGTCAGCATCACGCCCTTGGGCGGGCCGGTGGTGCCCGAGGTGTACATCAGAAACGCGAGGTCATCGGATTTCGTTGTGACGCCAGGGTCTTCGGCCGGTTGGGCGGTCACCCAGTCGGCGAAGCCCGGCCAGCGGGCGTGATCGCCGATGGCCACGATGGAAGCCGTGAGCAGGTCTTCGATCGCTTCGACCCGATCGAAGAACTCCGAGCCGACGACCACCACCTTCGCCTGTGCGTCGGCGACGATGTGCAACATCTCCTGCGCGGTCAGTCGCCAGTTCACCGGGACACCGACGGCTCCGAGTTTGGCAAGGCCGCAGACGACTTCGAAGAATTCCGCGCCGTTCTTCTCGATGAACGCAACCCGGTCGCCAAACCCCACCCCGGCAGTTGAAAACGCCTGTGCCGCTTGGCTGGAGCGGGCGTCGAGCTCGGCGAACGTGATCGCCTGATCGCCGACCACGAGCGCGATGGCGTCGGCCCGGTCGGCCGCGTGCACCCGCACGAGCTCGGCGATCGTGACGATGTCGGGGTGCGGCATGGTCAGTCTTTGGGCTGAACCCGCTGGCGCTTCATGATCGCGTCAACGGCGTTGGGCGCGAAGCTGTTCACGGCATGAGCCGTGACGGCCATTCGGGGTGCAATGCGCACGGGGCGGGTGCGCGCCGCGGTGATCATCCAATCGGCGGCTTCGGCGGCGGTCAACCCTGGCAGCCCGTCGTAGGCGCGGGTGGGTTCGATCATCGGCGTCTTCACCAACGGGTAGTACAGCAGCGTCGAATGCACGCCCTTGTCCGCCCATTCGGTTTCGATGACTCGGCTGACGGCCGACAGTGCCGCCTTCGAGGCGTTGTAGACGCCGAACAACGGCGACGACTCGCTCAACACGCCCCACGTCGAAACGTTGATGATGTGCCCGTCGCCGCGCTCGATCATGCCGGGCGCGATGCCTCGGATCAGCCGCAGCGGCGAGTAGTAGTTCAGCGTCATCGTCCGCTCGACGTCGTGCCACCGGTCCAGTGACTCGGCGAGCGGCCTGCGGATCGACCGGCCTGCGTTGTTGATCAGGATGTCCACGCCGCCGAGGTCCTGCTCGACCTTGGCGACCAGTTCGTCGACGGCGTCGAGATCGGACAGGTCCACCGCGTACGCCTTCGCATCGCCGCCTGCCTGCGTGATGCGCTCTACGAGGGCGTCGAGCAGTTCCTGCCTGCGCGCGGCGACAACGACCCGCGCTCCGCGGCGGGCGAACTTCTCAGCCGCGGCTTCGCCGATGCCCGAGGATGCCCCGGTCAGCAGCACGCGTTTGCCTTCCAGGTCAACGGGGTCGCGCCGGCGGCGCAGCGCTTGTTCGGTCAGCGCAGGCCGCATGCTGGTCAGCAGCAGGGTCTCGGACAGCCTGCGCAGCGGGCTCTTGCTCACAGCTCATGAGTTTAGGTGGTCTAGTTTTTGATGAGTTTTCCGAGCCGACGCGGTCGTATTGGATATGACGATCAACGGCAAGCTCGACACCAGGTTCAGTGAGGCGACAGAGCCGGTTGACTGGCAGCAGGTCAGCGGCACCATGGCCGGCGCCGAGTTGTACTGGCTGACCACTGTCCGCGCGGACGGCCGCCCGCACACCACGCCGTTGGTGGGCGCGTGGGTGGATAACCAACAAGGGCCGGCGTTCGTGTTCTGCACAGGGCCCGAGGAACAGAAGGCCCGCAATTTGGCGCACGGTACCGCCGTCACGGTCACCACAGGGGTGAACACGTGGAACGACGGGCTGGACGTCGTCGTCGAGGGCAACGCGGAACGGTTGACCGGCCTCGATATCTTGTCGCCGTTGGCCGACGCGATTCGCGAAAAGTACAGCGGTGATTGGGATTACACGCCCGACGACGACGGCTTCGGGCACACCGACAGCAGCGGTGAGCGCCACATCGCCCACGTGTTCCGGGTGCTTCCGGCCAAGGTGCTGGCATTCACGAAGTCGCCGCACGGCCAGACCCGATTCCGACCCACTGGATAGTCACGCCCTGGCGCGGTCTCCGATGCGGGGCGTCTGCTCGATTGACGGGAGTGCCAGCAGCGCGATGAGGGGGACGACGCTGAAAAGCAGGCCAAGAGTTGCCCACAGTCGGTCGTTGCGGTTCTTTCTCATCGCGATCTCCGAACAGCCGTATGCGGCCAAGATCCCGAGCATGCCGATCAGCGCGAGCAGCGGATGCGAAATGATCAACTCGATCAACTTCGAGGTCTGAAAGAACTCGCGGGAATTGTCGGCTAGCAGGTGTTCGTGGGCCATGAGTCGTCCTTTGTCAGGGTCGCAGTTTGTCGGGCTTCTCAGGTAGGTGCATCAACGCGGCGTGACGGGGACACTTTTCTGGGCCACGGCGGACGGGCCGGCGGGGACGCCCGGTGGTGATCCCCGCCGGCCCGGGCCGGCGCGACTCGTCTGCCGGAGGTCAGAACGACTGACCCAGCGCGAGTACCGTCCGGGCGCCTGCCAGCTTCACCAGCAGATCGCGCTGGCGAATAGCGAAGTCCGGAACGGGGCGGCCTGCGGCCAACTTGCGGTGCAGCAGCCCCAACTTGGCGGCGGAGTGCTGTACGTCGACCATCGCGCGTTTGCCTTGCTTGCCACTGATGGACGCGGCCCAGCGCCGGGCTGCCCGGCGACCCTTGAACGTCGTCAGGGCGGGCAGTTCGGTGTGCGCGAACCATCCACGGTTGGCATAGCCCTGCAGGTGCGCTCCAATGCTGCGGAGCTCGCGTCGACGGATCCGGCTGACGATGACGATCATCGCGATGAAGACCGCCGCCGAAACCCCGAGGAACACGAGGAGCCCCTCCGGTGAGGGATTCGAGAACAGCACGTAGTCCCACACCGAGTGCAAGGCCATCGCGACGGCCAGCCCGACGACAGGAGCGATGATCCGCACCGCACGCTTGGCGCTGGCGACTGCGATTCCGAGCCCGATGCCGAACATGACGGTGAACAGCGGATGCGAGAACGGCAGAATCACGCCGCGCATCACGAAATTCAGCAGCACATCGCCGGTGTGGTACTGGCCGGGCACGATCTCGGCAGTGGGGTCGGCGAGCAGACCGACTGTGTAGGCCTTGACGTAGTAGCCGATGTTTTCGGTGAAGGCGAAGCCGGTGGCGACAAAGCCGCCGTAGACGATGCCGTCGATGACCCCGTCGAATTCTGAACGCGCGAACCACACGAGGGCCACCAGGATGAATCCCTTGGCGACTTCTTCGACGGTTCCTGCGCTCAACCAGAGCGGGCCGCCCACGAACGTCTCGACCAGCACGCTGACGATGGCGGCGGTGGTGGCACCCCAGATGAACGCGACCAGTAGCAGTCGGGCGGGTTCGGGTTCGGCGCGGTCGATCCACCGGAACGCCGCCAGGACGACGGGGACAGGCACAATCGCCAGACCGAGTGACAGCGCCAACCCTGCTGCAGTTGCCGACATTCCCATCATGAGCATCCCGGCCAGCCAGGCCACCGAGCTGATACCCAGAGTGATCCAGGTGGTCACCCGCAGTGCCCGTCGGGGCCGTGCCGTTCGGGCGGCTACTGAGGGCAGTGGTTGTACGACGGGCGCCTGCTGTTTCGGGCGCTCGAGGACGACGGTCATGTTGACTCCTTGAGGTGTGTCGACGCTCCCGTTGAGCGTCATTCACAGACTTGGAGCAACGGCAGGCCCGCGCGGTGACACTTTTCTGTCAAGCGATTTCGAAAAGGATGGGAATCGTCCACTGTCCAGACACCGATGACACGCCCCGGGCAAAGGCGTGTCATGGGTCTGACTTCGTGAAAAAGTCTGTGCACGAAGGGTTCTGGTCAGTCTGTCGGCAGTTCGTTTGCCCTGCGCTCAACGGCTTCGGCAAGCCGGGAGATTCGCCCGCGAAGCAGAAACCAGTTGACAACGATGACTGCCGCGCCCAGCCCGAGAAATCCAGCGACGATTGCGTGATCCAGCGACGGATGGTGCAAGGCGCGTGCCACCCCGAAGACACCCAGCAGCGGGACCATTACCGGTGCTTGTCGGTTGAGTCTGCGGCTACGTGCGAGCCAACCGCGCCAGGTATCGAGGTCGACGCGCGTCGGCAATTCACCCGAACGCAACGCCCCCGCGTAGACGAGGTACTGCTCTATCGAGCCGAAGTTTCGGCGCGCAAGGCGCTCGCCCACGATCGCCGAAATCAGCATCACCACGGTCACATAACCCGCCATGGCGATCCCGAAGACCGAGATCTTGCCCCCCGCGACGCTGTAGTACAGCGAAGAAAGCGCTATGCCTGCCGCGAGGCCGAAAACCCCGGTCGCCGTGATGCGCGCGCTTGCGGGCATCCGGTACCAGAATGTCGATGTCATCATCACCGCTCCTGTGTTCTGAGGCGGCCGTGAGCCGCCCGGCCATTCATGCCGTTGGTGCGACCCAGTGGGGCCGCACAGGTATGAGTGGCGAACGGTCGATTTGGTGACCAGTTTTTGGGGTGGTATTCGGCGCCGGCTCAGCCGACGGGGCCGTCACCGCTGCCGCCGAAGTCCGGCTGTAGAGGTTCCAGACTCGTGGGAGGCGTACGAATGTTCCTCCCGCCCGGTGACGGTGTGATCGTGCTGCCGCCGCTTGGCGGATTCGGCTGAATCGCCTCGGTGGGCGCAGTGGGTGTGAGCGTCGGAATCTCTTGTGGGGTCTGGGTATTCACCGGCGGAGGAGTAAAGACCTTGCTTGTCCGCGTGGTCGGGCCGACGCTTGGCGAGGCACCGGCGCCAGTCGGCTGCGGCGGCGCCGTCACGGTGGCCGGGGCCTCGTACGTGATCGTCGGGTCGTGCTCGACGACTCGGGCCGGAGGGGGGCCGGATTCGGTCGGGGGAGCCGCGATCGACACGGCAGGAAGAGTCGTCGGCGGGGTCACCCGCCGAGCAATCGTGCTCGGAGACACCGACGACTGGATCACGTTCGCGGGATTCACGGATGTCTCATGGTTGTGCTGCACCGCGATGGCCACCGCGGGAACTGCGATCAGCCCGGCTATCAGCCCGGCGCCCGCCACAGCCCGCCGGGTGAACCGACTGCCTCTGCTCTCACCGTCACCGGAGGCGCTTCGGGTGGCGAGCGTGTGCATGACGACAGTGGGCTCGCTGGCGATCGTGCGCATGACGACCGTGGCTTCGGCGCCGGTGTGCTGTGGCGTGGGGGCCGGACCGGACGAAGAAACCAGTCTGATGCTGTCCAACGTGCGGTGACGCAACGCGGCGGGCGCCGAGATCAGCAGCGGGGCCGAGCCGAGTAGCGCGGTGGGATTGACCATTCGGCGCCGCAGGTCATCACAAGTCGGACAGGACTCGATGTGGCGGGAGATGCGCTTGCGCATGAGCACGGTGAACTTGCCGTCCCAGCCGTCGAGAATCTCGGCGAGCCCGGGGCACGCGTTGACGTTGTTGCGGGCCGCCCGCGACACCAGCAGCGCCCCCAGCGAGCGTTCGATGGTCTCGCGCAGCCGCTGAGCCATCTTCTTGGCGTTCGATGCGCTGACGCCCAGAGCTTCCGCGAGATCGGCGCCTTCCAGGCCCTTGCGGTAGGCCAGCTCATAGACCGCGCGGTCACGTTCGGACAAGCCGCCCGCCGCGGCGGCGATCAGTTCGGCCAACTCGTTGCGCCGCGTGAGCGTGGCCGGGCCGGGCCCGGTGTCCAACTCCTCGGGGAGTTCGTCAACGGCCTGTTCCCGTTTGCGTCCGCGCAGGCAGCGCAGGGCTTCGTAGCGGGCTATCGAATACAGCCAGGGCCGCAGCTTGGCCGGTTCGCGCAGCTTCGAAAGGCTGTTGGCGGCAATACAAAATGCGTCGTGCACACAGTCTGCTGCCGCTTCCCGATTGCGCAGCATGCCGATGCAGAAGTCGTGCAGCGGATCGGCATAACGGTCGTAGATGGCCGCAAAGGCTGCGCGGTCGCCTGCGGCTGCGGCGTGGACCAGCTCAGCATCGCTGACGACGTGCCGACCGGGCACCGCTGCGGTCATGGCATCCCCCTGCCTACGACGCCAAATCCCCGTGGTTGTGAGGATAGTTCGGTGAGGAAATGATTGAAATTGATCCGGCAAACATCGTTGTAATTGCCTTCGGCGCGCGCGGTGATGGTCAGCCCGCCAGCACGTTCGGCAGATGCCGGGCCGGCAGCGTGCCCCGCCCCAGCACCGTCGGTTGCTGAGGAGCGGGGACCACGATCGAATGGCCCGAAGGCGCAGGCGGCGCGCCGAGGTTGGCCGAGGCGAATACCAACGCGCTGGCAACTATGGCCAGTCCGGCGCCGACCTTCGCGGTCGTCCTGGGCTTGAGGGCAGCGGTCATGTCTGCTTCTCCTGGTCTCGTCCGAGTCCTTTGGCCTCGGCTCACAGGTATGTGCAGCGGGACGCGCCACTGGTGACACTTTTTTCCGAGTGATTTGTGTGCGTCTAGGCGCGCTCAGCGCTCCTGAACGCACACAAATCGCTAGAAGTAGCGCGGGAACGGCGTCCAATCCGGGTCGCGCTTCTGCAGGAATGCGTCGCGGCCCTCGACTGCCTCGTCGGTCATGTACGCCAACCTTGTTGCCTCACCGGCGAACAGCTGCTGGCCGACCAGCCCGTCGTCGCTCAGATTGAACGCGTACTTGAGCATCCGGATCGCCTGCGGCGACTTGCCGTTGATTGCGGCCGCCCACTGTAGGCCGACCTTCTCCAGATCGACGTGGTCGACGACCTCGTTGACCGCGCCCATCGCATGCATCTGCTCGGCGGTGTAAGGCCTGCCGAGGAAGAAGATCTCGCGCGCGAATTTCTGGCCCACCTGTTTCGCCAAATACGCACTGCCGTAACCGCCGTCGAAGCTGCCGACGTCGGGGTCGGTCTGCTTGAACCGGGCGTGCTCGCGACTGGCCAGGGTCAGGTCGCACGTCACGTGCAGGCTGTGCCCGCCGCCGGCCGCCCAGCCGTTGACAAGGCAGATCACCACCTTCGGCATGAACCGGATCAACCGCTGCACCTCGAGGATGTGGAGTCGGCCGGCGCGTGCGGGGTCGACCGTCTCGGCCGTGTCACCTGAGGCGTACTGGTAGCCGCTGCGGCCACGGATGCGCTGATCGCCACCGGAGCAGAACGCCCAGCCGCCGTCTTTGGGTGCGGGCCCGTTGCCGGTCAACAGGATGACGCCGACCTCGGGCCACATCCGGGCGTGGTCGAGCACACGGTACAACTCGTCGACGGTGTGTGGCCGAAACGCGTTGCGTACCTCCGGCCTGTCGAAAGCGACGCGCACCGTCGGCTGCGGCTTCCCGTCGAGCACATGCCGGTGATACGTGATGTCCGTCAGCTCGAAACCCTCGACGGGCTGCCACATCGACGCGTCAAAAGGGTTGTCGCTCATGCGTTCACCGGATCCAGCCGGAACACCGGGCAACGGCCCGCCAACGCCTCGAACTCGTCGGGATTGGGTCCGGTCACCAGACCCGCGTTCTTGATGAAGCCGACGCCCGTCGGCACCTTGATCGGAAACTCCCGCAGCAGCGGCTGCACCCCGATCAGCACCTTGTTCACGTACTTCAACCACCAGGGCGGTCGGATGCGCTCACCGTTGGACATGCCCGTAACGCTACTCAAGCCGTCACACCGTGGTCGGCCAGCGCTTTGCGCAGGCCCTCGGGCCGTTCGACGGTCGGCAGCGGGTCGACGAGGCTGAATCCGCAGCCGATCGCGCGGGCGCCGCCGTCTGCCTCGTCGCTGTCACCGACCATTACGGCGTCGGTGGCCTCGACACCGAGCCGTGACAGCGCGGTCTCGAAGATCGCTGCGTCCGGCTTGATGACGCCGACCTCATAGGACAGCACGAACTCGCCCACATAGTCGGCGACGCCAAGGGTCACGAACGCCGGGCGGACGTCGAACGCGATATTCGACACGACCGCGGTTTGGATGCCCTGCCGATGCAGACCCTCGAGCACCGCTGCGGTGTCGGGATAAGGCGTCCAAGAGGACGGATCGATCGCCCTGCCGTAGAGCGTCTCAGCATGGTGCTCGGCGAGCCCGGATTCGCGCAGCACGTGCAGGTACGCCTCGCGATGCAGGTGGGGAGCGAGGTCGCGGTTGACCCACGCGTGGTAGGCCTCGGGCGTCATGTCGACGTGCTGTCCAACCGGCGAGGTGAGCCGGCGCATCAGTTCGGCCTGCACGTGCCCGTCGACCTCACGCTCGTCCACCGTGATGCCCTCGAACCAGCTCTCGTCCTCTTCGAGGCGAAACAACGTGCCGGAATAGTCGAGCAGGACGGCGCGAACAGTCATTCGTCCCATGCTAGCCACGGGCCCGAGCGGCCTTGTCCGCTAACACTTCTCGTTCACGCTCGTTGTCGGTCATCTTTGCCGCGCGGTCGAACTCGTCGGCGGCCTCGGCATCCCGACCGAGCCGTGCCAGCAACTCACCGCGCACGCTGGGCAACAGATACGAATCCGCAAGGCCGTCGATGCCGTCGACGATCTTCAGCGCGGTGGCCGGGCCATCAGCCATCGCGACGGCCACCGCGCGGTTGAGTTCGACCACCGGCGACGGTGCGATCTGGCGCAGTCCGTCGTACAGCAGCACGATGCGCGCCCAGTCGGTGTCGGCAGCGGTCGGCGCGACGGCGTGACATTCGGCGAGCGCCGCCTGCAACGCGTACGGACCCCACCCAACACCCTTGCGCTGCAAGGCATTTGCGGCGCGTTCCAACGCCGCGACACCGCGCTGGATCTGCGCGCGATCCCATTTGGCGCGGTTTTGGTCCTCGAGCAGGATGGGGCGTCCGTCGGCGTCGGTGCGCGCCGCGAGCCGTGACGACTGAAATTCCATCAGCGACACCAGTCCGTGCACCTCGGCTTCGTCGGGCACCAGCGCCGCCAGCACTCTGCCCAGTCGCAGCGCTTCGCTACACAGCTCGTCGCGGATCCAGCGCTGTCCGAACGACGCCGAATAGCCCTCGTTGTAGATGAGGTAGATGACGGCGAGCACCGCAGACAGTCGCCGCGGATACTCCGACCGGTCCGGCACCTCGAAAGGCACGTTCGCGGCGGCCAGCGTCTTCTTGGCCCGGGTGATCCGCGCGGCGACCGTCGCCGCCGACGTCAGGAACGCGCGGGCGATCTCGTCGGTGGTCAGGCCGCCGACCACGCGCAGCGTCAGCGCGATCTGGCCTTCTCGCGACAGCACCGGGTGCGACGAGATGAAGATCAGCCGCAGCACGTCGTCGTCGATGCGGTCGGGGTCCCATGCCTCATCGAGCGTGGTTTCGAGCTCGTGCGCCAACACCGCGTATTTGGCGTCGAGGTTCTCCTGCCGCCGCCAATAGTCGATGGCCTTGCGCTTGGCGACGGTGGTCAGCCAGGCTCCGGCGTTGCGTGGAACGCCCGAGGAAGGCCACTGCGTCAGCGCGTCGACGAGGGCTTCCTGCGCCAGGTCCTCGGCGAGGCCGACGTCGCCGACGGCGCGGGTCAGCGTCGCGACGATCTTGGCGGCCTCCATCCGCCAGACCGCATCGACGGTCTGCTGTAGCTCCGGCACGTGCCCATTGTGCCGAGCCGCTTACGCCTGTCCGCGCAGTGCGGCGATTGCGCTCGCGAACATCGTCGACTTGATCGCCTGCAGCGTGCCGGGATCCTTGCCCTTCAGCGGCGCGACGAGGTCGACGGCCGTCGAGACCACCTTGCCTTCGGGAGCGGTGGCGGTGACCAGACCGACGGCCTCGGCGTCGGCGCCGCCGTAGCGGCGTCCTGTGGTCATCGCCTCGACCGCGGCAGCGGGGGTGAGCTTCGACTGGATCAGTGCGGCCATGCCTTCAGTGAAGGGGATGTGGATGTCGACCTCGGGGAAGCAGAAGTAACCGCGGTCGGCCCGCATGACGCGAAAGTCGTGCGCTGTCGCCAACATTGAGCCTGCGCCGAACGCGTGGCCGTTGACGGCGGCGACGGTTGGTACCGGTGCGACGAGCACGCGAGCCAACAGTTGCTGGACCTGGCCGACATACCAGTCGCCTTGATCACTATGGGCGCCAAGCCAGTCCAGGTCCAGTCCGTTCGAGTAGAACTTCCCGTCGCCGGTGGTGACGAGCGCCTTGGCCTCGCCCGCCTCGACGCGGTCGAGGAAGCCGTTGACGGTCTGCAACCATTCCGGTGAGAACCGGTTTTCGTTGTCGCCGAGATTCAAAACGGCTATGTCATCGGTGATTTCGAGATGGGCGGGCATTCACTTCTCCTAACTTGACGGACAGGATGGCTTCCACCGCGGTCGCAAGGCGGCGGCGAGTGTCGTTGGTCGGGGGCATCGGCCTGCGCAGCATCAGACCGGTGGGCAGGCCGACGATGCAGTCCTCGATCACGGCGACGGCGGCGGCGTCCTTGCGGTCGAACATCGCGATCGACAAGCGGATCAGCATGTCGCGAAGGTCGGCTTCCAGCGCACGGAGCTCGGCTCCCACGTCGGCGGGTGCGTCGCCGATCAACTCGTCGCGGGGAATGCTCAGCCACAGCCGTGCCGACTGCGGGTACTGCTTGCTGAACACCGCTGGTGCGTCGGCCGCGACGATGACGGCGCGCACAGGGTCGGCTTCGGCGTCGACGGCCTGCTTCTGCAGTGTCAGGAACCGTCGGGCGGCGCGCACCCAGGCGCGACCGACGAGGCCGCCTCGGGATCCGAACGCGTGATAGATCGCACCGTTGGAGATGCCGGCCCGCTCGGACACCGCGCGGATGGTGACGGCCGTGACGCCGCCCTCGACGGCGAGTTGTTCGGCCGCGTCGAGCATCGCGTCGCGGTCGTACACCTGCGGCCGGGGCATGAGAGCCAAAGTAACAGAGCGCTTGCTCTGTTATCAAATGGCTGCATGACACGCCGAGGCAATGCGGGCAGTAGCAACCATCGAGGCGGAAAGTTGGTGCTATGGCGCACCGGCTTGTCACCGCATACCGCGAAGGGCGAAAGGCGTTCGGGCATACGCTTCTCAACCCGTACGCGGGGATGGGCGACCGTGCCGTCGCTCGCATGTGGCGGCTGGGCTGGCAACGGGCCGCCGAGGAGAGCCGCTGCATCCCGCCCGAAGCCGAGCGCATCGAGCGACTACGCGCCGAGATCGACGCGCTGCTCGACTAGCGCGAGCGCGTGGGGACCCACCTCTCAAATTGCCCGGCTTGAAGCGACATTGTCGCTGGCGGCGACTTTGTCGCCCAGAGCCGGGAACTTCGACATATGCCCTCGGAGCGGTTAATGCCGAAGAAGCATGTCGAGCATTCGGACCAACTCACCGACCCGTCCGCCGCCGGCCGGCGCTGCCGGAAATCGCTTCAGCACATCAACGACACCCGCGGTCGCCCGATCCGCCACTCGCTCAACGTGTTCGGAGCCGACGCGCGGATCGTCGCCGGCCGCAAGCTCGGCCGCTCGCGCTGCGTAAGCCCCTGCTCCGAGAATGTGTTTGACCTGGCTGGCCTTGGCCAACGGATGTAGGTAGGCGGCGCCGGCCGCGGACATCACCGCCCACGCCGCCTCGCGCGCGGCCGCTGTGTCGACACACTTGGCTGCGTCAAGAGCCGCCCACGCGTTGACCCGCAGCGACTTCCCGCGCTCGCCGCCCCGCGCGAATTCCCATGCGGCACCAATCGCGTCTCGAGGCCGTGAGTCGTCTGGCCGCTCGGCCTCGAAAATCGACAGCACCGCCTCCGCGCATGCAGCGGCAAACGCGGTGACCTCGCGAAGATCCTGCTTGCTCAGCTCGACTTCGCTCACGGCCCTAGCCGACTGCGCGGCCCGCGCCCTCCCAGAACTGCGCGCGCACAGCCTTCTTGTCCGGCTTGCCCAGTGCGGTCACCGGCACCGAGTCGACGACGATCACCTGTTTGGGCGACTGCACCGAACCCTTGCGTTCCTTGACCGCGGCCTGGATCTCCGCGGTCATCCGTTCCACCGCCTCGTCGTCAGACGGTGCGTCCGGCCGCAGCACCACCACAGCCGTCACGGCCTCACCCCACTTCTCGTCGGGGGTGCCGATCACGCACACCTGCGCAACCGAAGGATGCTCTGCCACAACGTCTTCCACCTCGCGTGGGAACACATTGAAGCCGCCGGTGACAATCATGTCCTTGGTCCGGTCGACGATGTAGTAGAAGCCGTCCTCGTCCTCGCGGGCCAGATCACCGGTGTGCATCCAGCCGTCGCGGAACGTGTCGGCCGTCGCCTCGGGCAGATTCCAGTAGCCGCCGGACAACAGCGGGCCCGACACACAGATCTCGCCGACTTCGCCCTGCGGCACCGGGTGTCCGTCGTCGCCGAGCAGCGCCACGCGGCAGAACAGCGTCGGCCGCCCGCACGACGTCAACCGCTTCTCGTCGTGATCACCCTTGGCCAAGTACGTGATCACCATCGGCGCCTCGGACTGCCCGTAGTACTGCGCGAAGATCGGGCCGAACCGGCGAATCGCCTCGGCAAGTCGCACGGGGTTCATCGCCGAAGCGCCGTAGTACACGGTCTCCAGCGACGACAGGTCGCGGGTGTGCGAATCCGGATGGTCCATCAGCGCGTAGATCATCGACGGCACCAGCATGGTCGCGGTGATCTTCTGCTCCTCGATCACCCGCAGCACCTCGGCCGGGTCGAACTTGGTCAGCACGACGAGCTCGCCGCCCTTGACGATCGTGGGAGTGAAGAACGCCGCGCCCGCGTGCGACAGCGGCGTGCACATCAAGAACTTCGGATGCTCGGGCCACTCCCACTCGGCGAGCTGAACCGTCGTCATCGTGGTGATCGACTGCGTGGTGCCGATGACGCCCTTCGGCTTACCGGTCGTGCCGCCGGTGTACGTCAGCCCGCCGATGTGGTCGGGCGCCAAGTCGGCGGCCACCAGCGGCTGCGGCGAATATTTGGACGCCTCGGCGTTCAAGTCGACGGCTTTGGCAGTGCTGCCGGCCAACGCTTCGGGAACCGGGCCGATCGTCAACACCTGCTTCAACGAAGGCACCTTCTCCAGCAGCCCGAGCGCCCGCTCGACGAACATCGGATTCGGATCGATGATCAGCGACGTGACCCCCGCATCGGACAACACGTAGGCGTGATCGTCCAAAGAGCCGAGAGGGTGTAGTGCGGTGCGCCGGTAGCCCTGCGTCTGCCCGGCGCCGATGATCATCAGCACCTCGGGCCGGTTCAGCGACAACAGCCCGACGGCCGCCCCGGAACCCGCCCCCAATGCCTCGAAGGCCTGAATGTACTGGCTGATGCGGTCGGCGAGCTGTCCGCCGGTCAGCGTGGTCTCGCCGAGGAACAGCACGGGCTTGTCTTTATTGCGTTTGAGAGCACCGACCGTGAGGTGGCCGGAGTGCAGGGGATGGCGTAGCAGCTCGTCCGTCATGACGTCCAGACTAGAACGTGTTCCAGATTTGGTGGGCGTGGCCCCGGAATTCCGCCGAAACGGTATTCCAGCAGGCGCTTACTCGAACTTTTCCTGCCGGAATACCGTTTCAGCGCCGTGCTCAGCGCCCCGCGGCCTTATCCGCCTCGGCCCGGTAGCCGGCCGCGATCTTCTCGGCAAGGTCGGCCCGCCACTGGATCTCTTTCTTGATCCACGGGTTGTCCTGCGGGAACTCCTCGGACTCGGACACCCGACGCACCTCAACTCGGACACCGGGGCCCAGCGGGGCTTTCTGCGCCCACTGCTTGGCCTCTTCCTTCGACGACACGTCGATGATCCAAAACCCGTTGAACAGTTCCTTGGCTTCGGTGTACGGCCCGTCGGTGACGACCGGCGGATCCGAGTCGAAGTCGACGACGAAGCCTTCGTCGGGTCCGGTCAGGCCCTCGCCTGCCAGCATCACGCCGGCCTTGATGAGCTCTTCGTTGTAGCGGCCCATCGACTCGATGACCTCGTTGAAATCGATGTTCGCGTCCTCGAAGGCCGCAGCGCCCTCGGGCGTGACCCGCATGATCAGCATGTAGCGCGACATTGTGTGTCTCCTTCTAGTTGGGAAGGGGCCCGTCCATTGTTGTTCAAGTGGCCCTCGCAATCACGTCGAACGGCAACCGCCCCGAATCGACACGGCTTGCGAAATTCTTCAAAGAATTTTTTCGCCCGCTGCAAGGATGGGCTGATGCCGGCCGCTGACCTGGTGATTTTCGGAGCCATCCTCACCGTCGACGAAGCGCAGCCCACGGCCGAGGCGCTCGCGGTCTCCGATGGCCGCATCGTCGCGGTCGGCGGGCGCTCCGCGGTCGAGGGTTGGATCGGCTCCACCACGCAGACCGTCGACGTAGCGGGTTGCGTGATGCCCGGCTTCGTCGAGGCGCACGGCCATCCCCTGATGGAGGCGATCGTGTTGTCCGACCGGATGGTCGACATCCGGCCCGTCACCATGCGCGACGCCGCCGACGTCGTAGCCGCGATCCGTGACGAGGTGGCTACCCGTGGCGCCGAGGGTGCCTACCTGATCGGTTGGGATCCGTTGCTGCAGCAGGGACTACCCGAGCCGACACTCGACTGGCTGAACGCAACAGCGCCGCATGCCCCGCTGGTGATCGTGCACAACTCCGGGCACAAGGCGTACTTCAACTCCGCGGCGGCCGCGCAGGCCGGCCTGACCCGCGACACCCCGGACCCGAAGGGCGCCAAGTTCGGTCGCGACCCCAACGGCGACCTCGACGGCACCGCAGAGGAAACCGCGGCACTGTTCGCGGTCGTGGCAGGCGCCGTCAATCCGAGCGACTTTCCCGGCGAACTCCGCGCCGAATGCGAACGGCTGAACCGGGCCGGGCTGACGACATGCTCGGAGATGGCGTTCGACCCGTCGCTGCGGCCGGCAGTGGAGAAGATGCGCGAGGAGCTCACCGTCCGGTTGCGCGTATACGAGATCTCCACGGCTGCAATGACCACCGCCATGACGCCGGCCAACGGCGACGACATGTTCCGTCAGGTCGGCATCAAGATCTGGGTCGACGGCTCGCCATGGGTCGGCAACATCGACCTGTCCTTCCCGTATCTCGACACCGACGCCACGCGCACCATCGGCGTCACTCCCGGTTCGTGCGGCCACGCGAACTACACCCGCGAGCAGCTCACCGAGATCGTCGGCGCCTACTTCCCGAAGGGCTGGCCGATGGCCTGCCACGTGCAGGGCGACAAAGGCGTCGACACCATCCTCGATGTCTACGAAGACGCGCTGCGGCGCTGGCCGCGCGACGACCATCGGCTGCGCCTCGAACATGTGGGTGCCATCAGACCGGAACAACTGCAACGCGCTCACGATCTCGGCGTGACGTGCAGCCTGTTCGTCGACCAGATCCACTACTGGGGCGATGTGATCGTCGACGGTCTGTTCGGCCCCGAGCACGGCGAGCGGTGGATGCCGTGCGGCACCGCGGTCAAGACCGGCATGCGCATTTCGCTGCACAACGATCCTCCGGTGACGCCGGAGGAGCCGCTGCGCAACATCAGCGTGGCCGTCACCCGGAAAGCGCCGAGCGGTCGGGTGCTCGCGCCGGACGAACGACTGACCGTCGAGCAGGCGGTTCGCGCGCAGACGATCGACGCGGCGTGGCAGTTGTTCGCAGACGATGTGGTGGGCTCGTTGCAGGTCGGCAAGTACGCCGACATGGTGGTGCTGTCGGCCGATCCGCGTGCCGTGCCGCCGGAGCAGATCGCGGATCTGGAGGTTCGCGGAACTTTCCTGGCAGGCAGGCAGGTTTATGGCACGCTCTGATCATGTCCGACCTGCCTGAACCGCGTTTCCTCGACGAACGAACCGCCCACTGGGCCGAGGCCAAGCCCGACGACGAGGCGTTTACCTATCTGGACCGGACCTGGACCTGGTCGCAGTGGAACGACCGCGTGCGCCGGCTGGCGGGCGCGCTGCAGGAACGCGGCGTCAAGCGTGGTGACGTCGTCGCGTTTCTGGACAAAAACCATCCGGCATGCGTCGAACTGACGATCGCCGCCGCGTCGCTGGGCGCGGCCAACGCGATCATCAACTTCCGGCTGGCCGCTGAGGAACTCGACTACGTGCTCAACGACTCCGGCGCCAAGATCCTGGTCGTCGGCGCGGAGCTCAAGGACGGCGTCGACAAGATCCGCGATCAACTCACCAATGTCGAGCACGTCATCACGGTCACGCCCGAGGGCGGCGACGGCGACGAATACGAAGCGCTGCTGTCCGGTGCGACGGCGGTCGGTCGCGGCGACGACGTCGATCCCGAGGACGTGTGCATCATCATGTACTCGTCGGGCACCACGGGCCGCCCCAAAGGTGTCGAGCTGACGCAGAAGAACATCATTGCGCACACCGTCAACGCCCATGAGGGCTTCGAGTTCGACGAGGGCGACAAGAACATGGTGTCGATGCCGCTGTTTCACGTCGGCGGTTCGTCCTACGTGCAGTTCGGGATTCACGACGGCTTCCCCAGTGTGATGACGCGCGACGTCGACGGCATGACTTTGGCGGGCGCAATTCTCAAGGGCGCCAACAGAACATTCCTTGTTCCGGCCGTGCTGGCCAAGGTGCTGGAGTCGGGCGAGGACGCCGTCAAGCTGTTCGGTGCGTTGAAAACCTATGCATACGGGGCGTCGCCCATGCCGTTGCCGCTACTGCGTGCCGCGCTCGAGGCGTGGCCGAACACCGACTTCATCCAGGCCTACGGGTTGACCGAATTGTGCGGTGTGATCAGCCATCTGCTGCCCGAGGCGCACCGCGACCCGGGCAAGGAGGAGCGGCTCTCGAGCGCGGGGACGTTGGTGCCCAATGCCGAGGTTCGGGTCGTCAACCCGGACACGTTGGAGGACGTGCCTGAGGGCCAGCAGGGCGAATTGTGGTTCCGCTCACCGCAATTGATGAAGGGCTATCACAACAAGGCGGAGGCGACGGCTGAGGCGATCACCGAGGACGGCTGGTTCCGCACCGGCGACATCGGTCGTGTCGACGACGGCGGCTACATCTTCGTCGAGGACCGACTGAAGGACATGATCATCTCCGGCGGGGAGAACATCTACTCGATCGAGGTCGAGCGGGTGCTGGCCGAGCACCCCGCGGTGGTCGACGTCGCGGTCATCGGCGTGCCGGACGACAAGTGGGGCGAGGTCGTGAAAGCCGTTGTCCAGCTTGAGGGTGAGGCGTCGGAGCAGGATCTGATCGCGTACTGCCGCGAGCACCTGGCCGCATACAAGTGCCCGAAGACGGTGGACATCAAGGACGAGCTGCCCCGCAATCCGACCGGAAAGATTCTGAAAAAGGATCTGCGCAAGCCGTACTGGGAGGGCCGCGACCGCGCGACGGTCTAGCCTGGGTTCGTGCTACCGCCGCTGGACGACCTGCTGGACCGCCTGCACGTCGTCGCGCTGCCGATGCGAATTCGCTTCCGCAGCACCATGGTTCGTGAGGTCGCATTGATCGACGGGCCCGCCGGCTGGGGTGAGTTCGGCGCGTTCCTCGAGTACGAGCCGCCCGAGGCCGCGCACTGGCTGGCGGCCGCCATCGAGGCCGCCTACGAGTCGCCGCCCGATGTTCGGCGCGACCGCATCCCGATCAACGCCACGGTGCCCGCCGTCGCCCCCGACGAAGTGCCCGACGTGCTGGGCCGTTTCCCCGGTGCGCGCACCGCCAAGGTGAAAGTGGCCGAGCCCGGGCAGTCGCTGGCCGACGATGTGGCTCGGGTCAACACCGTTCGGGCCGTGGTGCCGACGGTGCGGGTCGATGCCAACGGTGGCTGGAGCGTCGACGAAGCTGTCGCGGCCGCAACGGCTTTGACGGCCGACGGCCCGCTCGAGTATATGGAGCAGCCCTGCAAGACGGTGCCCGAACTCGCCGAGCTGCGGCGCCGTGTCGACGTGCCGATCGCCGCCGACGAGAGCATCCGCAAGGCCGACGATCCGCTGCATGTCGTCCGCCAAGGCGCGGCCGACATCGCAGTTCTCAAGGTCGCGCCGCTGGGTGGCGTGCGTAAGCTGCTGGAGATCGCAGAGCAGATCGACATCCCGATCGTGGTTTCCAGCGCGCTCGATTCGGCCGTCGGCATCGGGCAGGGCCTGCTCGCCGCGGCGGCATTGCCGGACCTGCAGCACGCCTGCGGGCTGGGCACCGGCGGCCTGTTCGTCGACGACGTCGCTGAACCTGCACTACCCGTAGACGGCTATTTGCCGGTCGAACGGGCGACGCCGGATCCGCATCGACTCGATTCCCTTGCGGCTCAGCCGGATCGCAGGCGCTGGTGGCAGGACCGGATCACTGCTAGCTATCGAGAGATAGTCGAGTAGGCGAATACTCTAGCCGGCCTCGCCTTGCCCCGGCATGCTGAGCAGCATGAGCAGCCTTCGCATCGGCATCATGGATCCGCTTATCGCCGCTCGGCCGGCCGCCGAAACCTTCACTCGCGTCAGTTATTTGGGCGCCCGGGCGGCCCGTGTCGATTCGTTCTGGGTGCCCGACCACCTCAACGCATTGTTCCCGCGGTCCCTGTGGAGCCCGAAGTATTCCGATGCCGCGCGGATCGTGCCGACGGCCGACGCCGTTCTCGAACCGTGGGCCATGCTCGGCCACATCGCGGCGCGCAACCGGTTTCGGCGGATGAGCCTCGGCATCGGCGTTACCGACGCCGGCAGGCGCAACCCCGCCGTCACCGCGCAGGCCGCGGCCACCCTCCATCTGCTCACCCGCGGACGCGCCATCCTTGGCATCGGCCCTGGCGAGCGCGAGGGAAACGAACCCTACGGCGTCGACTGGACCAAACCGGTCAGCCGGTTCGAGGAGGCAATGGCCACCATCCGGGCGCTGTGGGACTCCAAAGGCGAACTCGTCACCCGTGATTCGCCGTTCTTTCCGCTCCGCAACGCCGTCTTCGACCTCCCGCAATACAAGGGCACGTGGCCGCAGATCTGGATCGCAGGCCACGGTCCGCGCATGTTGCGTGCGGTCGGGCGGTACGGCGACGGATTCTTTCCAGCCTTCCCGCACTCTCCTCAGGAGTACGCGCAACGCCTCGACGCGGTGCGCTCCGCAGCGTCCGACGCGGGGCGCGACCCGATGAAGATCATGCCTGCGATATGGATGATGACTGTCGCGGGGCGCACGGCAGAGGACGTCGATGAGGCTCTGGAATGCGAGGTCATCAAGGCATTCGGGTTGGCCGCCTCCGATGAATTCTTCGCCAAGTACGGTGCCCAGCATCCGCTGGGTGTGGGCTTCGCCGGCGCGCAGGATCTGACGCCCCAAGAGATGAGCGAGCAGGAAGCCCTGTCATACGTCAAGAAGATTCCAACCGAGGTGGTCCGCAACGGGTTGCTGACCGGGACCCCTGCCGAGATCGCCGAGCGCGTGGCCGAATGGCGTGACAACGGTGTGCGCTACGTCGTGCTGGCGAATATCGGGCCGATGCAGCGTCACCTTCGCAAAGGACTCGCCTCTGCGGTGGCCTTCGCACAGGCCGTCAGCCGGATCAAAAGACTCTGACCAGCTCTTGTCCTAATTTGTGGGGCCCAGGGCATAGACGCCATGGCTGCGGTCGCCAACACTGGGTTCATGCGATCGGTGGTGGTGTTGGGCTACCCGGGCGTCCAGGCACTCGACCTGGTCGGCCCGTTCGAGGTGTTCACCGGCGCCACCATCTATCTGGCCGGCCGGGGTCGCACTGACGAGGGCTACCGTGTCAGCGTCGTGTCGAGCGGCGGCGAACCGGTCACCACGCTCACCGGTCTCGCTCTGTTCGCAGAGCCGTTGCCAGATCCACGCGACCCGATCGACACCCTGGTTCTGCCCGGCGGCGTCGGAGTCGACGATGCGCGGCGCAACGCGGACACCACCGGGTGGATACAAATGGCGGCCGAAAACGCCCGTCGCGTGGTCAGCGTCTGCACGGGCGCATTCCTCGCCGCGCAGGCGGGATTGATCGATGGCTGCATCGCCACCACGCACTGGGCCTTTGCGGCACAGATGGCTAACGAGTTTCCCTCTGTCACAGTCGATCCCGAGCCGATCTTCGTCCGCAGCTCGGAGAAGATCTGGACTGCGGCCGGCGTCACCGCAGGAATCGATCTGGCGCTGTCACTGGTGGAAGACGACTACGGCACCGAAGCCGCGCAGACCGTCGCGCGCTGGCTGGTGTTGTATCTGCGACGGCCGGGTGGGCAGACGCAGTTCGCGGCGCCGGTCTGGATGCCGCGCGCCAAGCGGGCGCCGATCCGTGAGGTGCAAGAGGCCATCGAGTCCGAACCCGGTGGCGCGCATAGTATTCCGGAGTTGGCTCGGCGCGCCGCAATGAGCCCCAGGCACTTCACCCGGTTGTTCACCGACGAGGTCGGCGAGGCGCCAGGCGCCTACGTCGAGCGCATCCGCACTGAGGCCGCCCGCCGCCAGCTCGAGGAGACCGATGACACCGTCACGGTGATCGCAGCCCGCTGCGGCTTCGGTTCGGCGGAAACCTTGAGGCGCAATTTTGTTCGGCGGCTCGGTATTTCGCCGGATCAATACCGCAAGACATTCGCCTAGCCAAAGGAGATGGCAATGACGCAGATCGCGATAGTGGTATACCCCGGCTTTACGGCGCTGGACTTCATTGGGCCTTATGAGGTGCTGCGCAACCTGCCCGATGCCGAGGTGCGGTTCCTGTGGCACCAGCCGGGGCCGATCGCCGCCGACTCCGGTTCGCTGCTCGTCGGGGCCACGCATTCGTTCGACGAGACGCCCTCGCCCGACATCCTTCTGGTCCCCGGCGGCATGACCACCTTCGAGCACGCCCGCGACGAGAAGCTGCTCGACTGGGTGCGCCGTGCCGATCAGACGTCGACCTGGACGACGTCGGTGTGCTCTGGCTCGGTCATCCTCGCCGCCGCCGGCGTGCTGAAGGGCCATCGCGCGACGTCGCATTGGCTGGTGCTGCCGATGCTGAAACCGTTCGGCGTCGAGGCGGTTGGCGACGAGCGGATCGTGCACGAGGGCAAGATCGTCACCGCTGCGGGCGTCTCGGCAGGCATCGACCTTGCGATGTGGCTGTTCGGTGAGATCTGTGGCGAGGCCAAGGCCAAGGCGGTGCAGCTGGCCATCGAATACGACCCGCAGCCGCCGTTCGACTCTGGTCACGTGTCGAAGGCGTCGGCCGCGACCAGGGCCACTGCCACCGCGCAGCTCAGCAAGGAAACCTTCAAGCAGCACCAGGTGAGCCAGTCGGTGCGGCTGCTGTGGGACGCGGCAATTCAGCGTGCGCGTGAAGTGGTTTCGGCGCGCTAACCGTCGCTCAGCGTGGATTCGCGCGCCGAAATCGCCGAGCGGATTTCGGCGATGACCCGACGCCGGTACTCGACTAGGTCCAGCCACGTGAACCGCAGTACCTGCCAACCCATCAGCGTGAGGTAGTTCTGGCGCTTTCGGTCGTATTGAAAAACTTCCTGATCACTGTGGAACGCCCAACCGTCGACCTCGATGACGACCTTCGGCACTGGGAATGCGACGTCGACCTTGTACGCACCGATCGGGTAATCGGTCTGCCAACCTGTAATTCCCGCTTCGCCCAGGAGCCTGACGAGCAAGCGCTCGGCCTCTGAACGGGCTCCGTTGGATGCGGCCTGCAATAGTCGCCGCGCTCGCGGAGACCCGTATCGGCCTTTGTTCCGAAGATGCGCGCGCCACAGTTCGTGCAAATCAAGTCGGCGCTGCAGGGCCGCATCCATCAGCTTGGCACCGCCGCGTTGCTTCACGGCAGCTTCGATCACGGTGAGCGGCAACGCGGTCACACGTATTCGTCGATGCACGACTATGTCTGCCGTGTTCAAGTCTCGACGCCGCAACCGGCAACCATCGCGGTTGCGACCGTGGCTGTTTCGGGGCACCGTGACCTCGACGATGTCGGGCGCGAATTTCGTGAGTTCGTGCCACCACGCCGCCGTGAGACCGCTGGCCGCTGCGTGCTCGCCGTAGCCCCATACAGCGGCTCGGATGCGCGCCGCGTCGGTGAACGGTCGGTCGTCGACGAAGTAGACGCCGCGGCTGCATCGAATCCAATGACCAGACCGCAGTCGGCGCCGAACGGCTTCGTGGCTGAGCCCCGCGCTTCGCGCCTGTGCGAGCGTGAGGACACCGTCCTGGCTCCGCAGATAGTCATCCAACACCTTGTGATGGACGCGGTCGCTCTGCCGACGGTTCCCTTGCGGTTTCGGCGCGCTAACCGTCGCTCAGCGTGGATTCGCGCGCCGAAATCGCGCTCCAGTAGCGTCGTCGGCGTGAATCTGGCCTACGACGACCGAGGTAGAGGCGAGCCCGTGCTATTCATCGCGGGTCGCGGCGGAGCGGGCCGCACCTGGCATCTGCATCAAGTGCCCGAGTTCATCCGGGCCGGCCATCGCTGCATCACGTTCGACAACCGCGGCGTTGGTGCGACCGAGAATGCCGACGGTTTCACGACCGACACGATGGTGGCCGACACAGCCGCTCTGATCGAGAAGCTCGACGTGGCACCGGTGCGCATCGTGGCAGTGTCGATGGGTGCGTTCATTGCCCAGGAGCTGATGCTGGCCAGGCCCGAACTCGTCAGGTCCGCGGTGCTGATGGCCACCCGTGGCCGCCACGACCGGACCCGCGACTTCTTCCGCAGCGCCGAACTCGACCTGGTGAGCTCCGGCATCGAGCTGCCAGCCACCTATGACGCGAAAGTGCGTCTGCTGGAAAGCTTTTCGCCGAAAACACTGAACGACGACGTCGCGGTGCGCGACTGGATCGACATGTTCACCATGTGGCCGACTAAGCCAACGGCGGGCCTGAAAACGCAGCTGGCGATCGCCCCCGAGGGCAACCGGCTGGCCGCGTACCGCAGCATTGCGACCCCGGTGCTCGTCATCGGCTTCGAGGACGACGTCGTGCTGCCCCCACACCTGGGCAAGGAGGTCGCCGATGCGATCCCCAACGGCCGTTACCTGGAGATACCACATACCGGCCACCTCGGATTCATCGAAAGGCCGCAGGTGGTCAACGCCGCGGCCCTGCAATTCTTCGCCGCCGCATAACGACTGTGCGTCTCGTTCGACCGTTCCCCAACTATCAGGGGGCGACGGGGGTATAGCTGTCCGCATGTCTGGTGAAATGTCGCCCGTCGCTTCGAAACGCATCGCCGGGGTCGAGGTCCGCTCGATCGACTACGTGCCACTGAACGAACGCCACGGCAAGGTGTGGAGTCAGGGACCGCTCTGGTTCATGAGCAATGCGCAGATCGCGACTCTGGCGGTCGGCACGTTCTCGGTCACCGGTGGCGGCAACCTGATCTGGTCGTTCCTCGCGATCATCGGGGGAGTTCTTTTCGGCACCTTCTTCATGGCGTTCCACTCGGCGCAGGGTCCGCAGTTGGGGCTGCCTCAGATGATCCAGTCAAGACCGCAATTCGGATACGTCGGGGCGCTGCTTGTCTGGGCCTTCGCCTATCTGCAGTACGCAGGCTTCAACATCTTCAACACCATCTTGGCCGGCGACGCCCTGCACTCGACGATCCACGGTCCCAGCAAGATGTGGATCGTCGTCGCGACGGTTGTCGCCGCGGTGGTGGCTTTGATTGGCTACGACCTCATCCACGGGGTGGAGCGCTGGCTGACGGCGGGGTTCCTCGTCATTTTCGGACTGCTCACCATCGGGATCTGCACGCTGAACTTTCCGGCGGGCTCCTTCGATCTCGGCGACTTCAAATGGACCCCCTTCCTCATCCAGTTCGGAGCGGTCGCCGGTTACCAGATCAGCTGGGCCATCTACGTTTCCGACTACTCCCGCTACTTGCCGCCGTCGGTCACGGTGCGCAAGACATTCCTGTGGACGTACTGGGGCTCGGCGCTCGGCGCGATCTGGCTGATGTGCCTTGGCGCCGCGCTGGCCGCATGGGCAGGCGACAAATTCGACACCATCGCGTCGATCGAAGCCGCAGGCAATGAGGTGTTCTCCGGCTTCGGCGCGATCGCGCTCGTGTTCTCGACGCTTGGCCTCATCTCGGTGACCGCGCTGAACATGTACGGCGGGTCGCTGACGTTGATCAGCGCGATCGACTCGTTCAAGAAGATCAAGCCGACGAGCACGCTGCGCATCGCGACCATCACCTTCACCGCGGTGCTGTCCCTCATCCCGGCCCTGCTCATCGGCGAGAACTTCCTCACCAACTTCGAGGACTTCCTGCTGCTGGTGCTCTACCTCTTCGTGCCGTGGACGGCGGTCAACCTCGTCGACTACTACGTGGTGCGCCGCGGGCACTACGCCATCGCCGAGATCTTCAACCCTCGCGGCATGTACGGCCGGTGGGGCTGGCGGGGCATCGTGTCGTACCTTGTCGGGTTCGCGGCGATGCTGCCCTTCCTGAGCACCAGCAAGTACACCGGCTTCGTCGCGTCCGCGTTGGGCGGGGCCGACATCTCGATGTTCGTCGGCCTGCCGGTGGCCGGAATCCTGTACTGGGTGCTGGCCAAGTCGGTCGACGTCGCGGCTGAGACCAAGATCGCGCAGGCCGAGGCGGCCGAACTGGAGCGACTGGCCCAGGCACACCTGCGTCCCGAGGAACACCTCGGCGACGCCACCGGATGACCCGGGCCAGCGGCCCGAGGGGCACCAAACCAGCATGTGACACGCTGTAGTGGTGAACCCATCGACTGCGCAGGCGCGCGTTGTCGTCGACGAATTGATTCGCGGCGGCGTGCGCGACGTGGTGCTCTGCCCGGGTTCGCGCAACGCGCCGCTGGCGTTCGCGCTGCATGACGCCGACCGCGCCGGGCGTATCCGGCTGCACGTCCGCATCGACGAGCGCACCGCAGGCTACTTGGCGATCGGGCTTGCGGTCGCCGAGCGCGCGCCGGTGTGCGTCGCGATGACGTCGGGCACCGCGGTCGCCAACCTGGGGCCCGCGGTGGTTGAGGCCAACTACGCGCGGGTGCCGCTGATCGTGCTGAGCGCCAACCGGCCCTACGAACTGCTGGGCACCGGAGCCAACCAGACTTTCGAGCAGATGGGCTACTTCGGCACGCAGGTGCGGGCCAACATCAGCCTCGGCCTTGCCGAAGACGCCCCCGAGAAGATGGACGCACTGAACGCGCAGTGGCGCTCAGCGACGTGCCGAGTTCTGGTGGCCGCCACCGGATCTCGCACCGCGAATGCCGGGCCGGTGCAGTTCGACATCCCGCTGCGCGAGCCCTTGGTGCCCGACGTCAACGAAGACCCGGCGTCGGGCGGCTACGTACCTGAGGGCCGGCCGGGCGGCAAGCCGTGGACTTACACGCCGCCGGTGACGTTCGACCAGCCGTTGGACATCGACCTCACCCCGGACACGGTCGTGATCGCCGGGCACGGCGCGGGCGTGCACCCCAATCTCGCCGCGCTGCCGACGGTCGCCGAGCCGACCGCGCCGCCCGCCGAGAACCCGCTGCACCCGTTCGCGCTGCGACTGGTCCATCCGCAGCAGGTCATCATGCTGGGCCGCCCGACGCTGCACCGCCCGGTGTCGGCGCTGCTGGCCGATCCTTCGGTGCCGGTCTACGCGCTGACCACCGGGCCGCGCTGGCCGGACGTCTCGGGTAATTCGCAGGCCACGGGCACCCGAGCGGTCACAACCGGCGAGCCAAACCCCGCGTGGCTGCACCGCTGCGCGGAGGTGAACCGGCACGCGGTAGAGGCCGTCCGCAGCCAACTCGAGGCCCATCCGCTGACCACCGGGCTGCACGTCGCGGCGGCCGTCGCGGCAGCTGTCAGGCCGGGGGACCAGCTGGTGCTGGGCGCGTCGAACCCAGTGCGTGACGCGGCGCTGGTCGGCCTCAACGCCCACGACATCAAGGTTCGGTCCAACCGCGGTGTGGCAGGCATCGACGGCACGGTGTCGACGGCCATCGGCGCGGCGCTGGCCCACGAGAGGGAGGCGGGCGGGGGCAAGCCGGGCAGAACCATCGCGTTGATCGGCGACCTGACCTTCGTGCACGACAGCTCGGGACTGCTGATCGGGCCGACGGAGCCGACGCCACACAACCTGACCATCGTGGTGTCCAATGACAACGGTGGCGGCATCTTCGAACTGCTGGAGCAGGGTGACCCGCGGTTCTCCGATGTGTCGTCGCGGATCTTCGGCACGCCACACGATGTCGATGTCGGCGCGCTGTGCCGCGCGTATCACGTCGAGAGCAGGCAGATCGAGGCCGACGGCTTGGTCGACGCACTCAACGAGCCTTACGACGGAATGCGGGTGCTGGAGGTGAAGGCCGACCGATCGTCGCTGCGCGCGTTGCATGCGTCGATCAAGGCTGCCCTATGAGCAAGCTGATTACGTTGTGGCGCTTCCTGATTCCCCGGCTGCAACGTGATCCCGACGAAACTCGAGCGCAGCGCGTTTTTCGGCGCATCCGCATCGGCATCATCCTGGCCGCGTGCTTGGTGACGCTGCAGTCGGTGCTACTGGTGTTCGGCGCGTGGCGAAACGACCGGCAGATCGAGCGGCACATGGGCGTGGCCGAAGCGAACGTGCTCAGCGCCGGCCCGCGACGTTCGACGATCGAATTCGTCACGCCCGACCGCGTCACCTATCGACCGGAACTCGGTGTGCTGTACCCGTCCGAACTCGATGAGGGTATGCGGATCTATGTCGAGTACGACAAGAACAATCCGGATCTTGTTCGGGTGCAGCACCGTAACGCATCACTGGCGATCATTCCGGCGGGCTCGATCGCCGTGGTGGGCTGGTTGACCGCGGGCGCCGCGCTCACCGGCGTCACGCTGCTGGAACGGCGAAGATCCAAAATGACTGCCGCAGTTCAGGATTGAATGAGCTTGTTCAGCCAGTCGTTGTCGAAGATGTCGAGCTTCTCGCCCTTGTCCAAGTCGTAGACGGTTGGCGTGCCCATTGCGGTCGAGTCGATCTGGTAGAGAAACTCGAAGTTCGCGTCGTCCATGTCCTTGGTGTTGACCGCGGATCCGCCGCCCTTGATGTTCTGCGCGACGGGGTCGGGGATGCCCGCCTTCTTGGCGTAGTCCTGCAGTTCGTCGGCGGTGGGCGGGGTGCCGCCCGGACGCTGGTGTGCCCACACGTTTTCGACGAACCGCTGAAACTCGGTGCCGGTCGCGGTGACCTCGGGTGAACCGGCCTTCTCGGCGGCCAGGAACAGTGCGTTGCTGACCTGACCGGAGTAGCCGCCGGTCTTGTCGTCAAGGAACGTCATCGGGCGGTAGGTGACCTCGAGTTCCCCGACGGCGATGTAGTAGGCGAGTTGGTCACCGAAGTCGTGTTGAAGGTCTGCGCAGTGATTGCACTGCGGTTCGGTGTAGATCTCGATCTTCTTGGGCGCATCGCTGAAGCCTGCGACGATGCCGAAGCCGTCCTTGCTGATCGACAGCGGTGCCTTGTTCGGATCGGACTCCGCTGCGCCCGCGACCTGTTTGGTGCAGCCGGCGACGAGCAACAGCAGCGCCGCCGCGAGCACCACCGTGGCACGGGAAATCCGCATGTCAACCGCCCTTCGTTGTGCGCACCCTACTCGAAATCGGCTCGGCGGACCGGCCGATCATTTGCACGAGCAATTTGCGTGTCGTATGCCCCGACGCAACCTCGGCGACAGGCACCGATGGCACGCTCTTGGTGTGCGCGTTGCAATCGTCGCAGAGTCGTTCCTTCCGAATGTCAACGGTGTCACCAACTCGGTGCTTCGAGTGATCGAGCATCTCCGCTGCAGCGGCCACGAGGCTCTCGTCATCGCCCCAGACACCCCGCGCGGCCAACCGCCGGCCGACAAGATTCACGACGGTATCCGTGTGCATCGGGTGCCGTCGCGGATGTTTCCGAAGATCACCTCGCTGCCGCTCGGTGTGCCCCGGCCGAGGATGGTCAAGGTGCTGCGCGGATTCGATCCCGACGTGGTGCATTTGGCGTCACCGGCGCTGCTTGGTTACGGCGGGCTGCACGCCGCACGCTACCTCGGGGTGCCGACAGTCGCCGTATTCCAAACGGACGTAGCGGGTTTCGCGGAGAGCTACGGCATCGGCTTCACGGCCCGCGCCGCGTGGGCCTGGACCCGACACCTGCACAGCCGTGCCGACCGCACGCTGGCGCCGTCGACCGCCGCGATGGAAAACCTTACCGCGCACCGCATTCCGCGCGTGCACAAATGGGCCCGCGGCGTCGACATCACCGGCTTCGCGCCGTCGGCACGCGACGAAGCCCTGCGACAGGTTTGGTCACCGGACGGTAAGCCGATCGTCGGGTTCGTCGGCCGACTCGCACCGGAGAAGCACGTCGAGCGGCTGGCGTCGCTGAGCGCGCGCCGCGACCTGCAACTCGTGGTCGTCGGTGACGGCGTCGACCGAGGCAAGCTCGAAAGCCTTTTGCCGTCAGCTGTTTTCACCGGGGCGCTGTACGGCGCCGAGCTGGCCGCCGCGTACGCCAGCATGGACGTCTTCGTTCACCCCGGCGAGCACGAGACGTTCTGCCAGGCTGTGCAGGAAGCGATGGCATCGGGTCTGCCGGTCATCGCCCCGAACGCGGGAGGCCCCCGCGACCTTGTCAGTCCCTATCGCACCGGGCTGTTGCTCGACGTCGACGAGTTCGAAGCCAAGCTGACCGAATCCGTCGACCATCTGATCGCCGAGCGCACGCGGTACTCGGTGGCCGCTCGTCGCAGCGTGTTGGGCCGCACCTGGCCCGCGATCTGCGACGAACTTCTCGGCCACTACGAGGACGTCATCGGCAAGCGCCAGCTGCGGGCTGCCTGACTTACCTCCGCCGAGCGACCGTGTCGGTACGGCGACACGCCGTTGAAGAGTGGCATTTTGCGGTCGCTCGCGCCTTTCAGCCCTGGGCTTCGACGGCGACCGGTTGCCACTCCTCCCATGTCTTGAGCCGACTTTCGTAGTCGACCTTGGCCAACTGCAGCGGCAGCTCACCGAAGAACACCCGCAGCGGCGGCTCGGCGGCGTCGACCACCTTGAGCAAAGCGCGCGCCGAAGCCTGGGGATCGCCCGGCTTGGACACGCGCTGGCTGCGAGCCTTGTCCGCGGCCTCGTGCACCTCTTTGTAGTCGGGCAGCGGCGCCGAGCGCTTCGACGACGACCCGGCCCAGTCGGTGGCGAACCCGCCGGGCTCGATCAGCGTCACGTGAATGCCGAACGGCGCGACCTCCTGCGCCAGCGCCTGCGAGAAGCCTTCCAAAGCCCACTTCGACGCGTGGTAGATGCCGACGTTCTGGAAAGCGGTTATGCCGCCGATCGACGACACCTGGATGATGTGTCCGCTGCGCTGCGCCCGCAGGTATGGCAGCGCCGCCTGCGTCACCCATAACGCCCCGAAGACGTTGGTCTCGATCTGGGCGCGCGCCTCGGCTTCGGTCAGCTCCTCGATGAAACCGAAGTGGCCGTAGCCGGCGTTGTTGACGACGATGTCGAGACGTCCGAAGTGGTCGTGCGCCTGTTTGACCGCGGCGAAGTCGGCGTCGCGGTCGGTCACGTCGAGCTGCAGCGGCAGCAGCGCGTCGCCGTACTTCTGCGCGAGGTCGTCCAGCGAGGCGGTGTCGCGTGCCGTGGCCGCGACCTTGTCGCCGCGCTCCAGCGCCGCGATCGCCCATTCCCTGCCGAACCCGCGTGATGTCCCGGTGATGAACCAAACCTTGTTGCTCATGGGAGGGGTAATGCCCGTTGCGGCCGTCCTCATTCCCGGATCAAGCATGTTCACAGGTACCGTCGGCTCCGTGAACCGCGCGACGCTGGACAAAGACCCGCATGAAGTGGCGTCGATGTTCGATGCCGTCGCGCGCCGGTACGACCTGACCAACACCGTGCTGTCGCTGGGCCAGGACCGGTTCTGGCGGCGGGCCACCCGATCGGCGCTGCGGATCGGGCCGGGGGACAAGGTGCTCGACCTCGCGGCGGGCACCGCGGTCTCAACGGTCGAACTGAAGGCGTCGGGGGCGTGGTGTGTGGCCGCGGACTTCTCGGTCGGCATGCTGGCCGCAGGAGCCCAGCGCGACGTGCCGAAGGTGGGCGCCGATGCGACACGGCTGCCGTTCGCCGACGGGGTGTTCGACGCGGTGACGATCAGCTTCGGGCTGCGCAACGTCGTCGACCACAGCGCGGGGCTGCGCGAGATGGCGCGGGTGACGCGACCGGGCGGCCGGTTGGTGGTGTGCGAATTCTCCACCCCGACGAACCGCGTCTTCGCGACCGCCTACAAGGAGTACTTGATGCAGGCGTTGCCGCGGCTCGCGACCGCGGTGTCGTCGAATCCGGATGCCTACGTCTATCTGGCCGAGTCGATTCGCGCGTGGCCGGATCAGGCGCAGTTGGCACGTCGTATTGCCGACGCCGGATGGTCAGCGGTGCGGTGGCGCAACCTGACGGGTGGCATCGTCGCGCTGCACGCGGCGACGAAACCCATGAGCTGACCGAAGCCTGCGCTGTACCGCTCGGCATGGTTTACGGACGGCTGGCAGATCCCGATGCCACGATTGCCGCCGCGCCGGTGGTGGCCGTCGAACATCGGGGCGGCAATGGCTGCACCCGGGATCTCGGTGAAATCACCGCAGCCGCTTTGGACCTCGTTTGGTCAGGCCTCGCGCCGCTGTCTTAATTGACGACGTGGATGCCGCCGCTGGTTTCGGGGACGAACCCCGTCTCGCCGCGGCTCTGTTGGGGCGGCATGGGCTGCTCGCTCGGCGGGACGCAGACGCCGACGTACGGAACCTCGGCGCAGGGGCCAACGGGAACGGCGTGCGCCGCAACGGGCAGACAAAGCGTTGTCGCACTTGCAATTGCGGCAAGCGCCGGAACTATCAATTTCCGTCTGGTCATCGCGGATCCTCCTGACGACCTGGTGCATTTCAGCGTACGCCGTTGTCGTTCAAAGGTGGATAGTCTGCACGGACCCGATCTCGTCCAAGGCATCGGCGACCATCGACCGATGGCACTCGGCCGCGTTGGCCTCAAAACACATCAGCGCTACCCGAATCTGGCTAGCCAATCGAAACAACTCGCCAAGCGCCGCTTGACCTTCCGGTGTTCTTAGTTCTTCTCGGTACCTCGCCACAGCCGCCTGTACACCGCGTCGGAACGCGCCGCGGTTGTCCCGGGGATTGCCGAGCTGCGGCAGGTGCACGTAGTCGATGCCGACGTCATGCAGTCGGGCGGCAAGTCCGTTCTTCGAAAGGCCTGCCTTGCGTGACAGCGGTGTAAGCCGCACGTCTACAAGGACTTTCACGTCCGCGGATCGGAGCATTGCGACGACGTCATCGACCGTCCTGTTCTGATACCCGATCGTCATCACCGTGGTCATCCGCCGGCCCGTTCCTCCCACAGCCGAGCGGTCTGCGGGCCGACGTCGGGGTCGTGCGTTTGCTGAAAATTGCGTCCGCCGCGGCTGAAGGTCGCGACAACGGCTGCCGGGGCGTCGGATTCGAGCGCCGGTTCAGGCAGCCAGCGACACCGACGCACATGCACAAGATCGACAGCGGTCGCGTCCGCGTCGTCATCGTAGAAGTACGGCCCCTCGATGCGCCCCAGCCAGTAGAAGCCGTCGACGTCGCGTGTCCACACGAACGCGCCGTCTTCGATCTCGGCGAACCGGGCGACGCGGCGGGCGAGTCGCTCCTTCTCTCCTCGATCGCGGACGCGCTGGCCGAAGCCGCACAGGCCCAGACGGCGGGCACGCTCGATCGTCGCCCGCGGATCGACGTCGTCGCTGCGAGACCGCATCGGTGCGCGAAAGACCTCGGGCATGTCAATCATCCTGCGCGATATGCTGCCGCTGTGGACACGTTCTGGCGTTACGTCAAGATCCAACTGGGGGTGTTCGTCTGCGGCATCGTCGGGCCGATTTTCCTGACAATTTACTTTGCGATGCAACCAGATCCGTCGTTGAAGTGGGCGTATTGGGCCGGGCTGTTCATCACCACCGCCGACGTCCTCATCGCCCTGGCGCTCACCAGTGCCAGCGACCCGAACAAACCGCCTGCCGATACCCGTCTTGCGATCGCCGTCGCCAAGCGCATGCAGTCACATGGGGGCACCTCCAGCGAGGGCTCGTCGAGCACCTACGACCCGTTCTCGTCAAGCGCCTTCAGCTTTTCGACGGACTCCGGTTCGTCATCCTCCGACTACTCCTCATCCTCCGACTACTCGTCGTCAAGTGACTACTCGTCGTCGAGCGACTCCGGTTCGTCGTCAAGCGATTCCGGCTCGTCGTCGTCCAGCGACTAGCTACAGCTTGTCGGCCGCGATCACCGCGTCGGCGAACGCCTGCGGCGCCTCCTGCGGCACGTTGTGCCCGATGCCGTCCAGAACGCGGTGGGCGTACGGGCCGGTGAACATCTTGCGGTAGGCGGCGCCGTCCTTGTTGGGCCCGTCGAAGTCGCTGCCGATGGTGATGGTCGGAACGGTGATCGGCGGGCTCGCTGCCAGTTTGGCGTCGAGGTCGTCGTACTGCGGTTCGCCTGGCGCCAGTTCCAACCGCCAGCGGTAGTTGTGGATCACGATGTCGACGTGATCGGGGTTGGCGAACGCCGCGGCGCTGCGGTCGTAGGTGGCGTCGTCGAACTTCCATGTCGGCGACGCTTCCTGCCAGATGAGCTTGTTGAAGTCGTGGGTGTTCTGTCGATATCCACGCACCCCACGGTCGGTCGCGAAGTAGTACTGATACCACCAACCGTGTTCGGCCTTCGGAGACAACGGCTGTTGATTGGCAACGAGATTCACGATCAGATAACCGCTGACCGACACCAACGCCTTGACGCGCTCCGGCCAGATCGCGGCGACGATGTCGGCGGTCCGCGCGCCCCAGTCATACCCGGCCAGCACCGCGCGGTCGATGTTCAGCGCGTCCATGAACGCGACGATGTCCTGTGCCAGCGCGGCCTGCTGCCCGTTGCGGACGGTGTCCGCGGACAGGAATTGCGTACTGCCATAACCGCGCAAGTAGGGGATGAGGACGCGGTATCCGCGCGCGGCCAGGATCGGTGCGACGTCGACGTAGCTGTAGATGTCATAGGGCCAACCGTGCAGCAGGATGACGGGCGGGCCGTCGACAGGACCGTCCTCCGCGTACCCGACGTTGAGCAACCCTGCGTCAACCTGTTTGAGCGGGGCGAAGGAGGTGTGTGTCGGCGTAGCCGAGGCAATCGCAGAACTGGCAACAGAGCTTGCGGCGACCGCGAATCCGACGCCGCGCGCGAAGTCGCGTCGAGTGATCATCCAGCCGCTCAACTCGTCGCCCGCCTCACATGTTCAACAATCGAGTCGTACATCTGTCGGGTTATCTCCTTAGCGTCACTCATGATGTTGTAGCCGTGATCCACCCCGCGCACTTCAACGTATTCGACAAGCGCGCCGGCGGCTTCCAGCTTGTCCGCGTACCGCCTGCCCTCGCCGCAGAGGCGGTCGTATTCCGCGGTGACGACCAATGCCGGTGCGATACCGGTGATGTCGTCGGCGTTTGGTCCCCACGCGGGAGAGGCCAGCGGGTGGCGGCGTTGCTCGCGGTCGGGAATGTACGCGGTGTCGAACACTGCGCTCATCCACGGCTGCAGGACGGCCTTCGAGCCAAGCGGTGTGGATTTGTCCGCGGCCGAGGTCACCAAATCCAATGGCGGGTAATGAAGCATCTGCAACGCGATCGTGGGGCCGCCGTTCTCCAGCGCCATCCGCGATACCGCGGCAGACAGGTTGCCTCCGGCGCTTTGCCCTCCAACACAGAGCCGTTGGCCGTCCCAGTCACGTTCGGGCGCGGAGGCCCATTGGAGTACGTCGTATACCTGTTCGACGGGCACGGGGAAGCGCTTGTGCGGGGCCAACACGTAATCACAGTTGACGACAACAACATTGGCGTGCGCGGCAAGGTAGCGGCACCACGGGTCGTCTTGTTCGCGATGACCCACCACAAAGCCGCCGCCGTGCACGTTGACATACACGGCAGGCCTTTCCGCCTGCGACGGCGGGTGATAGATCGTCGCCGCGACGGGCCCATGGCGCGTCTCGATGCGGATCTCGGTGGTGTTGCCGACGATCTCAGGGAACCGGACTCCGGGTTTGGGGGTGGGGTTGACGACGGCGGCGAACAACCGCGCCGCCAGATCGGCCACCGGTTGTCGGGTCAGTATCGACACAGCGTGGCACTCTAACCGGTCAGTGAAACGGCGCCCGCCGGTCGATGCGTCGCGACGCCAAGCCCGCCGATCGCCACACCCGCGCGATCCAGTCGGCATCCTCGTCGGTCACGAGGTTTCCCATCACCCGCACCGCGATGTTCATCAGGAACGCCGAGCGCATCGCCAGCGGCCCCGTCGACGGCAGGAACCGCGGGATCGTCAGCAGGAGCCCGAGCCGCCGGGCGACCGAGAACGACCGCGCGTAGTGCGCCGAAAGCACGTCAGGCCACGCCGTCGACAGATCGCCCGAGCCGAGCATCTCCGCGGCCAGCCTGCCCGTCTCGAGTCCGTAGTCGATGCCCTCTCCGTTGAGCGGGTTGACGCACGCGGCCGCGTCGCCGATGAGCATCCAGTTCGGCCCGGCCACCCCGGAAACCGCGCCGCCCATCGGCAACAACGCTGACAACGCCAGTCGAGGTTCGCCGACGAAGCCCCATTCCTTACGTCTCAGTGACGTGTAGTACGACATCAACGGCCGCAAGGCCGCATCGGCCGGTCGCTTCGCGGTCGCCAATGCGCCGACGCCGATGTTCACCTCGCCATTTCCGAGCGGGAAGATCCACCCATATCCGGGCAGCACGCGACCCTCCGGTGACCGCAGCTCCAGATGTGACGTGATCCACGGCTCGTCGGCCCGCGGTGTGGCGATGTAGCCACGCACCGCGACGCCGTACACCGTCTCCTGATGCCACTGCCTGCCCAGCACGCGGCCCAACGGCGAGCGGGCCCCGTCGGCCACGATCAACGACGTGCACCCGATCTCGGCGCCGGAGTCCAACACCAGCGACGACACCCGTCCACTCGAATCATGGTGCACATCAACGGCTTTCGCGCCGAGCAGCATCTTGGCACCGTCGTCGGCGGCCACCATCCGGATGCGGTCGTCGAGCTCTACGCGCGGTACCGCGCTGCTGACCGCGGGGAACGACGGACCAGGCCACTCGACCTCGACGTCGCCGCCGAACCCGATCAGCCGCAGCCCGCGGTGCTGCACGCGCCCCTCGAGCCACGGTCCGAGCCCGAGCCGCTGCAACTCCAGCATCGCGCGCGGGGTCAGGCCATCGCCGCATGCTTTGTCGCGGGGAAACTGCGCCGAGTCGACGACGAGCACGTCGCGACCGGCGCGACAGGCCCAGGCCGCAGCCGCCGAGCCCGCAGGCCCGGCCCCGACGACGACCACGTCGGCTTGTGTGTCCACGCCTCCCAGTATGTTGGCAGGGTGAGGACACCAGCGAGCGTGGTGGCGGGGGTGGATTTCGGCGACCCCAATTTCGCGCAGGAAGTGCGCGACGGCGTGGCCCGCATCGAAGATCTGATGGCCACTGAGCTGGGCAAAGCCGATGAGCTGATGTCCGAGGCCGTGCAACACCTGTTCCAGGCAGGCGGCAAACGGTTCCGGCCGCTGTTCACCGTGCTGTCGGCCCGGCTGGGACCGGAGCCCGACGCGTGGCAGGTCACCGTCGCGGGGGCCGTCATCGAACTGGTCCACCTGGCGACGCTGTACCACGACGACGTGATGGACGAGGCGCAGGTGCGCCGCGGCGCCCCGAGTGCCAACGCCCGCTGGAGCAACAACATCGCGATCCTCGCAGGTGATTACCTCTTCGCCACCGCGTCGCGCCTCGTCAGCAGGCTGGGCCCGGAGGCGGTGCGCATCATCGCCGATACCTTCGCCCAGCTGGTGACGGGCCAGATGCGCGAGACCCGCGGAGTCGTCGAGGGTGTCGACGAGGTCGAGCACTACCTGAAGGTGGTGTACGAGAAGACGGCCTGCCTGATCGCGGCGTCCGGCCGCTTCGGGGCGACGTTCTCGGGCGCCGACGAGGAGCAGATCGAGCGGCTGAGCCGACTCGGCGGCATTGTCGGCACGGCGTTCCAGATCTCCGACGACATCATCGACATCGACAGCGACCCCGATGAATCGGGCAAGGTACCCGGCACCGACCTGCGTGAAGGCGTCCACACGCTGCCGGTGCTCTACGCGCTGCGCGACACCGGCCCGGACGGCGACCGGCTGCGGCAGCTGCTCAAAGGCCCGGTGGAGAACGACGATGACCTGGCCGAGGCGCTGCGGCTGCTGCGCAAATCGTCGGGCATGGCGCAGGCCAAGGAGACGGTGTCGCGGTATGCCGCCCAGGCCCGCGATGAGCTCGCCTACCTGCCGGATGGCCCGGGTCGCCAGGCGTTGGCGACGCTGGTGGACTACACCGTGAACCGGCACGGCTGACGCAGCGGAACCCGCGGGGGCCGGCCGGACGTTGACCCAGCGAAGACTGTGCCGGTTTTAGTAGGGAGGACGCCCCGATGACCTGGCATCCGCACGTCAACACCGCCAAGACTTTTATGCTGCTGGCGGGGTTCTCTGCGCTGATCGTGTTCGTTGGGGCCCTGTTCGGCCGAAACATCATGTTCCTGGCGGTGTTGTTCGCCGTCGGCATGAACGTCTACGTCTACTTCAACAGCGACAAGTTGGCGCTGCGGGCGATGCATGCCCAGCCGGTGAATGAGATGCAGGCGCCGGTGATGTACAGGATCGTGCGCGAGTTGGCCACCACTGCGCGCCAGCCGATGCCTCGGCTCTACATCAGCGACACCTCGGCGCCCAATGCGTTCGCCACGGGGCGCAACCCGCGCAATGCTGCCGTCTGCTGCACGACGGGCATCCTGCAGATCCTCAACGAGCGGGAACTGCGCGCTGTATTGGGCCATGAGCTCTCGCATGTCTACAACCGCGACATCCTGATCTCGTGTGTGGCAGGCGCGATGGCGGCGGTGATCACCGCGCTGGCCAACATTGCGTTGCTCGCGGGGATGTTCGGCGGCAATCGCGATGGTGGCTCCAATCCATTTGCGCTGCTGTTGGTTTCGCTGTTGGGCCCGGTCGCGGCGACGGTGATCCGGCTGGCGGTGTCGCGGTCGCGCGAGTATCAGGCCGACCAGTCGGGTGCCGAGCTGACGGGTGATCCGCTGTCGTTGGCGAGCGCGCTGCGCAAGATCAGCGCGGGCGTGCAGCAGGCGCCGCTGCCGCCGGAGCCGCAACTGGCCGATCAGGCGCACCTGATGATCGCCAACCCGTTCCGCTCGGGTGAGAAGATCGGGAAGTTGTTCTCGACGCACCCGCCGATCGAGGACCGGATCCGCAGGCTGGAGACGATGGCAGGCCGCGGACCAGGCCAGTACTGAGCTTGCGCAATGAAACACTGCTGGTCGATCCGGCGACACATAGGCTATGGCAGTGCTGAGCAGAGTCTTGATGGGTCTTCTGGGTGCCGCAGCCGTCGTCGGCGCGCCGGGTTTCGCGTCGGCTGAGCCGCCACCGGACCCGCCTCCACAGCCACCGCCACCTCCCAACGTCAATGCGTTGGCACCGGTCAAGCTGTCCGATTACGCGGTGATGGACGGCAATTGGTTCGCCTTCACCACGCCCGACGGCGTCATCTGCGCACTGCAGAAGGGCAACGGCTACGGCTGCAGCGGTCCGATCCCTGCCGCCCCCGAGGGCGCGAATCTGGTCAGCAGTGCCTACGGCGGAGTGGCCGGCTTCTCGATTGCGCCGGGCAACGTCTTCGCCGCGGCCGGTGCGGCCAAGCCACTGCCCGCAGGTTCGCGGATCAGCTATCAGACCGTCAGCTGCGGCAACGACGGCACGACGACGACGTGCGTCGACAACCGCAGCCAGTCGGGCTTCGTGCTGAGCCCCGCGGGCAGCTTCATCCTCAATCCGGAATCCCCACTGCTCTATCGTCCGGACAACAAGGGGCCGTTCTCCAACTGAGTGTTCTTCGCACCGCGATCCGGGTACTCGAATGCAACGAGTACGAAGGAGGCACGATGGCGAAGGATCATGGCCCGAGCGTCAAGAACGACAAGCAGTACGAGGGCCTGCGCAAGAAGGGCATGAGCAAGGCGCGGGCCGCCAAGATCGCCAATACGCCCAATGCTTCGAAGAAGGGCGGCAAAAAGGGCGGCAAGAAGTCGAGCTAGTAGGCGGCTAGCAGTCGCTCAGAAGCCGGAGCCGTGCACCTCGTGGCCCGGCTTCTCGGCGACCAACCCGCGGTAGGCGTCTTCGACGGTGCTGCCGTGGTTGATGACGCCGTCGACCTCGCGAGCGATCGGCATGTTGATCCCGTACTTGTCGGCGAACTCCATGATCACGCTCGAGGCTTTGACGCCCTCGGCGACCTGATTCATCGACGAGATGATCTCGTCGATCGGCTTGCCCGAGCCCAGTTGTTCACCGACGTGGCGGTTGCGGCTGCGCTGGCTGGTGCAGGTGACGATCAGATCGCCCGTGCCCGCCAGGCCCGCGAAGGTGTCGCGGTGCCCTCCGACCGCCTCGCCGAGCTTCGACATTTCCCGCACCGCGCGGGTGATCACCATCGCGCGCGTGTTCTCGCCGATGCCAAGCGAATAGCCCATGCCGACCGCGATCGCGTACACGTTCTTCAACGCGCCCGCCATCTCGACGCCGATGACGTCGTCGGTGGTGTACGTCCGAAAACGCTTGGTGCGGAACAACTCTGCCAGCCGCGCCGCGAGATGCTGGTCCGGCATTGCCAATACGGCCGCGGCGGCGTACCCGTCGGCCACCTCACGTGCGATGTTCGGCCCCGCGAGGATGCCGGCCGGATGGCCGGGCAGCACCTCGTCGACGATCTGGCTCATCCGGTAATTGGTGCCCTGCTCGAGACCCTTCACCAGGGAGACCACCGGCACCCAGGGCCGCAGTTCCTTGGCGAGCTCGGTCAGTACAGCGCGGAAGCCGTGCGACGGCACGCCCATCACGATGACATCGGCCGCGCGCGCAGCCTCGGAAAAGTCGTTGGTGGCCTTGAGGTTCTCTGGGAGCTGCGTGTCGTCGCCGAGGTACTTCGAGTTGCGTTGATTCTTGTTGATGTCCTCGGCGGTCTCCTCGGAGCGCACCCACTGCAGGGTCGGTCCGCGCCTGGCGCAGATGGACGCCACGGTAGTGCCCCAGGATCCTCCCCCGAGGACGACGACGTTGGGTTCGCGCTGAGCAGGTGCCATGCCGATCAGCGTAGGGCCGACACCTGCTGTTTCACCGGTAGTTGACGAACTGCAGCGCGACGTCGAGATCGGCGCCCTTGAGCAACGCGATCACGGCCTGAAGGTCGTCGCGCTTCTTGGAGGAAACGCGGATCTCCTCGCCTTGAATCTGCGCCTTGACGCCCTTGGGACCCTCGTCGCGGATGAGCTTGGTGATCTTCTTGGCGTTCTCGCTGCTGATGCCCTGCTTGATGGTGCCGCTGACCTTGTAGGTCTTGCCGCTGGCCTGCGGATCGCCTGCGTCGAAGGCCTTCATCGAGATGTCGCGGCGGATCAGCTTCTCCTTGAACACGTCGACAGCGGCCTTCACCCGCTCTTCGGTGGAGCTGACGATCTCGATGACCTCCTCGCCCTTCCAGGCGATGGTCGTGTCGGTGCCGCGGAAGTCGAAGCGGGTGGCCAGCTCCTTGGCGGCCTGGTTCAGCGCGTTGTCGACCTCTTGGCGGTCAACCTTGCTGACGACATCGAACGATGAATCCGCCATTGGACCCTGTCCTCCTCGGTGGTCGGGTGCGTTTTCGTCTTAAGCCCATCCTCGTTGTACCCTGCTAGTCGCACCAAACCGGGTCACACCGCGGTGCAGCACCCAGGCAGGTTGCCCGAGCGGCCAATGGGAGCGGACTGTAAATCCGTCGGCTAACGCCTACGCAGGTTCGAATCCTGCACCTGCCACCATGGTCAGCGGTCGTTTCGGCCGATGGCCGTACGTTCGAGTCAGACGTACCGCGCCAGGGTAGGTGCGGCAACGCTGACGATGAGCCCGGGACGGCGCCAGTCAGTGCCAGCGCCGTCCACTAAACGCATCGGGCTAGTGGCACCCGTGCCGCCGGCGAAACGGTCACGCCGCAGCGCTACGTACTGCGCGTTGTCACCACCAAGCGTGATGCCGCGCAAGGCTTTTGACGCCTTAGCTGCTACTGATCAGCAGCCTGTGGTGAATCCGCAAGGCACAGTCGCCTTCTCGGTGGGAGAAGCGATGGGAACCGCTGTCGGAGGAGTGGTCGTGGTGGCGGTGCTACCGAGTGTCATTTCGCCGCTGGACACGATCGGCGCGGAGACGCCGTTGACCGTCTCCTCGCCGAGCGCCGTTGCGAAAGCGCCCGCGGCCACGAGTGTCGCTCCGGCAACCAGTATCGCCCGCAACTTCGTCGACTGCTGCATGATGTCCCTCCTGGTCTCTGTGGCGCGCCTTTGCATTGCGTGCGGATCTCTTGAGAGTTCCCCGTTCAACTGGACGATCGCTGAATAAGTTCTGGCAATCCGCTACGAATCGCGACGCGTGGAATCGATGCCGCCGCGTACAGCAACCGTAGGTTGCGGAGCTTCTGCATTCGTCGAACCGTGGCCCTGAACGTGCACCACGACAACGCAATCAGCAATTTAGTTGGACTATTTGCTTGGCAGGCCGCGGTGCCCGCGAACCGCGTTATCCACATGTTCATTGCGTCCTGTCGCAAAAAGGGCAACATCGCCGTCGCCCAGCGCATGAAGTCATATGGGGCACAAGCACTTCCAGTCAACGGTGGGCCAGGCGGGTCCATTCAAGATCGAATTAGCGGCCGATGTCCACGGCGCCGGTGATGACGCGGACCTGATTTACGCCGAGTGTTGCTGAGCATCATCGATCGACCCCCGGATTAGTGGCTCGAGTAGTGAAGAAAATTTGCGCAATCGCGTTACAAAATATTGACGCGAGGGTAGATAGGAGCCAGTGGCGCTAGCACGGGGGCGGAGTCACTTGCCGATGTAGGGAGGGCAATGGTGACGGCTAAGCACCGAAAGCGGACCACTGCGGCGAGACCGTCCGGTAGGACACTGGTCATGGGAGCCGCCGTTGCCGGAGGCGCGTTGGCTGCCGCGGTGGGCAGCCCACACGACGGTTACGGGTTGCAGTCCTATCCACAACCCGTGAGCACGCGGACATCGATGTTGGCTGCCGCCATTGGTTCGGATCCCGCACCGACCCCGCTGCTCTCAGCGACGCAAGCAATCGCGGCTTCGGGTCCGAACGGCGGGCTCGGCGCCGGCGGCGCAGACCCTCTCTCCGACGCCGATCCAGGGCTACGGGTGTTCGGCCCCAGTCCCGTGCTCAGTACCGAGCCGGCGATCCAGGCGTTCGCGCCATCGACGGTAACTCCGCACATGGCCGGGTCCTCGGCAGGCAACAACCCGCGATCGAGTGCGACGCTCGGGGCCGGGTCTTCTTCTGCGGCAACACTATTCGGGCCCATCCGAAATCCTGCGTTTGAGGCGATCGGCGTCTTCACATATGACGCCGTCAGGTTCGTCGGGATTTTCATCAGCAACGGTGACGAGCCGGGCGAGAACGGTGGCCTGCTGATCGGCAATGGCGCCGATGGTGGTCCAGGCCAGGACGGCGGACGCGGCGGTCTGTTGTTCGGCAGCGGCGGCGACGGTGGCGCGGGGATCGCGGGCGTCAACAACGGCGACGGCGGCGACGGGGGCAGTGCCGGGTTGTGGGGCAACGGCGGAGCGGGCGGAATCGGCGCCAGCATCTCGAGTGACAGCGGAGACTCGACGGGCGGAAACGGCGGCGACGGTGGCAACTCCGGCCTCATCTTCGGCAATGCCGGTGCCGGCGGTGCAGGAGGCGACGCCACCAGCCTGATCGGCGACGCACAGGGCGGGTCCGGCGGCGATGGCGGAAGCAACATGTGGATCGGTACGGGCGGCGAAGGCGGCGTCGGCGGCGATGCCATCACCCGCACGGGCACCGCCACCGGCGGCGACGGTGGTGCCGGCGGGAACACCGGATTGCTGTTCGGATGGGCAGGCGATGGTGGCGTGGGCGGCGACGCGACAAGCAGAACCGGCGATGCCAGCGGCGGGACCGGCGGCGACGGCGGAGGCCTTGGTATCGAGGGCGCCAGCGGCGACGGCGGCACCGGGGGTGATGCCACCACGGACACGGGTGTCGCCACTGGTGGAGCGGGTGGAGCCGGCGGCAGCGACATCTACAACGGCACGGCAGGAGGCGGCGGCGGCGGGGGCAGCGCGTCGGCCGCCTCAGGTACCGCTGCTGGCGGGGCCGGTGGAGATGGCGGCCTCGGGGGCATCGATGGTCAGGGCGGCGACGGCGGATCGGGCGGCACTGCGACCGTCGGGACGGGTGACGCTACCGGCGGGGCAGGCGGTTCGGGCGGCGGCAGCGGCCTGATGCAAGACGGCGGTGACGGCGGAAGTGGTGGGGGCGCCACCACCGGCATCGGCACCGCGCTAGGCGGTGACGGCGGCAGCGGCGGTGGCACCAGTTGGGCCAACGGGTATCACGCCGGCAGCGGCGGCGACGGCGGTAATGCCACCGCGACCACCGGCACCGGCACTGGCGGCAACGGCGGCGCCGGGGGCGCTGACGGCCCTGGTGCTGAGGGAGGATTAGGCGGCGCCGGGGGCGCTGGATCGGGATCGACCGCAAGCAATGACGGCACTTCTGGTGCACATGGATAACGCCTAACCCGGGTCACGACACTTTCTCCAGGCGCATCGGCAGCTCGATCACCAGCGGCCTGTTCACCCCACACGCGCCGCTGGCGGCAACCGTTCTGTTCTTGCCTGCCAGCAGGTCGACGATCTTCAGATTCCGGTAGCTGTTCACCGGATCCCAGCCCCAGAACTTGAAGTTCTGCGCGCCAGCGGCAGCGGTACCGTCCGGGCAGGGCATCCAGTTCTCCACGATGCGGTCGACGCTCCAGTAATCGCCGGTCGTCCTCATCGGGGCGCTCCAGCCCTGGTCGCTGGTCACCGTGCCGGTACACATGATCGGACTTGTGCAGCTCGACGTCACTGTCCACGTCTGCACCACGGTCTTCTCATCCAGAAAGACCTCGTTGCTCTTGGCCCAATCGCCGTTTGAGATCACCCGATAGGTGCCGTTGAGTTCGACGCCGAAGTTCGAGGCGTATGCCGAAGTCGTCGGCTCCACGCTGCCGATCACACCGACTGCCACTGCCACGGTGACGATCGCGCCGATCCTCAGGCCGAGTCGAATGCCCACTGATACCCCTCGCGTCGCTTATTGATCGATCGATCAGAAAGTTGACACGAGGAGGCGTGGGCTGTCAACACGCAGCGCCGCGCCGCATCACGGTCAATGGACGAGCCTGCAGACCGTATCGGCGGGGCGAGCGAGACTAACTGTGCGAGCCGGTGGAGGGTTTGGTCAGCGCGTCGATCTGTTGCTTGACGAAGCGGCGCGCCTCGTCGTGACCGAGGGTGACGCCCACGGCGGCTTCGTTGCAGAGGCTGCGCGCGATCTGCGCGATCAGCATCGAGACCACGATCGGCGGGTAGGTGCCCAAGTCGACGCCGCTGGCGCGCAGCGCGACGGTGACGGCGGCGGTCTCGATATCGCGAACGCGTTCAGCGTACGCGGCGAGCTCAACGCCAATTGCCTTGCGATGGTTGGCCAATGCCATGAATTCGGCGTTGAGTACGGTTCGACGAGAGTCGCTGTTGATGGCCCAAAGCGTGCCAAGCGGGTCTTCGTTGGTGAGCGCGGCGCGCATCTCATCGAGTGCGGCGTCCGCCCCTTCGCGCAGCACCGCAAGAAACAAATCGTCCATCGTCGGGAAGTAATAGTGGACGAGAGGCTGTCTGACGCCGGCCCTCGCGGCCACCCGGCGTGACGTGGCGGCCGCGTAGCCCTCGTCGTGCATGATCTGCGCGGTCGCCTCGATCAGCCGGCGTCGGGTGCCGCCGTCGTCTTTCGCTTTACGCGGCGTCGGCATTCACGCTCCCAGCCGCGAGGGGGTTGACCCCAGATATCGGCTCGTGCTAAACATGCGCCACCTTATCATTTGATCGATCGATCAGAATTGGTCGCTACGCCATCGGAGTCGAGCCCATGACCGATAACCGTCCCGTCAACCCCCTGTTCGCGGCACCCGCGCCGGCTGCGAGAGCGGCCCACAGCGCTGCGCGGCTCGGCGGATACGGCGGCATGGCAGTGACGGCATGGCTGGTCGCCGCCGTGGCGACCGGATATGGGGTGGCCGCCGCCGACACAAATGGCACGTCCTCGGAGTCGTCGACGAGTTCGGCATCCACGACTTCGACTGGTGAGTCGACGGGATCCACGGCCACGCCGTCCCCGGGAACCACCACCGCAGGCGCCTCCACCGCGACCAGCGGACCGACGTCCACCGATACCGCTACGACGCCGACCGGCACCCCGAACACCTCAGGCACGACGTCGTCGAGCACCGAGGTCGGCTCCGGTGTCACCGTGAGCAGCAGCGGCGGAGCGCACACCAGTGGTGTTGACACGGAACCGAAGTCGAGCGAGTCCGCGCCGCCGAAAACCGCTCCGGCGAAGACCGAATCGAACTCCAAACACACCCCGACCGTCAGTGCCGCAACCACGTCGCTGAGCACCGCTTCGTCGATGCCGGCAACCTCGATAGGGACGGCTCAAACTTCCGCGACCGTCTCCGAGTCGACGGTGACGCCTGCCGCGAAAACGCTTGAGCCATCGGCCGTAAGCGCAACGCTGACCACTTCGGCCGTCGCTCCCGTCACACCAGCGCCGACGCCGCAACTCGCTACTCCCGTCACCGGTATGGTGGGATTCCTCAACACCGTCGTCACCAGCCTGCTCAAACCGTTCGTGGCGCCTGCTCCGTCCACTCCGGAACCTGTCACCCCGGTCGTGTGGGCAGTGCTGGCGTGGGTACGGCGCAACCTCTTCAACCAATCGCCGACCATCAACTACAACCCGACCACGACGGTGCAGACCGGCCAAACCGTCACCGGCAACATCGGCGCCACCGATCCCGAGGGCGACGCGTTGACCTACAAGGTCACCCAGGCGCCGCAGCACGGCACGGTGACCATCGACAAGGCGACAGGCAAATTCACCTACACGCCGGACGACATCAATTACACTGCGGCACAGACAGACTCGTTCACAGTGTCCGTCGCGGACGGAAAGTTCAACCTGCTTGGGTTGTTCAGTCCGCACAGTGATCAGGCGACCATCGGCCTGTCCGTTCTCAATCCCACTGTCTCGCGCGTGATCCTCGACCTGCCCAACGGGATCAGTAGCCCGGCGAATCCGCGCTACTCGGCAGACGGAAAGTCCATCTACTTCGCCGGTCAACCGACTGCCGGCGGCCGCTCCGAGATCTATCAGGTCAACGTCGACGGCACCAACGCTCGCTGCGTGACCTGTGGCGTCACCTTGAGCGAAACCGGCAACCTGGCCAAACCGGTTCCGGTCGACGACGGTTCGGGCCGAGTGCTCGTGCTGGTCAACGTGGCGGGTCAACCACCCCGCTATTCGATGCTGGAAGACGGCGTCAGCGGCCCGCAGCTGGTGCCCATCACCACGCCGGCCGGCGGGGGGATCATCCTCGACAGGCAACGCGAGATGAGGGTCTCGCCAGACGGTACGAAGGTGCTGTTCACCCGAATCGTGCTGGGCCCCAACAACCTTCTGCAGGCCCTGCCGATCGTCGGCACGCTGAACCGCACCGCCACCGGATACGAAGTCACCGATGCGCGGGTGGTCTACCCGACCGGCGAGGGTAAGCAGTGGACGCCTGACGGCAAGGGTGTGGTGATCCTCGGCGGGCAGTTCGACGCGGGCAATGTCGACGACATCGAGGTCGACCTGGCCACCGGAGGGGTGCACCGGGTGACGGCCAGCCTCGACTACGACGAGGACATGGACTTCTCACCCAACGAGCAGTGGATCGCGATCGGAAGCACGCGCGGGCTCGACGCACTGACGCCGATGACGCGAATCATTCGGCAGAACTTCCTGCCGGTCTACATCGGCGCGCCCGTATACGGGTTCTATTCGAAACCGGTCAACGTCTCCAACCAGGAGTGGGCGGTGGCTCTGGGCGATGAGCTCAACCGCGAGAACGGGATTCCGCTGTTCGACACCGGCGACGGATACGCCGCACGAAGCATGCCCAGCTGGAATCCCGACGGCACCGCGGTCACCTTCTGGGAGTCAAGCATCACCGACCCGACGGTGTCACGGCTTGTCATTGCGAACCTGAAGTACACGACCAGCGTCGGGCCGGTGGCTGTGGACAGGTCAACTCCGAGTTCGGATTCGTGGGCCCCGAGCCTTGCCACGTACGTCGCGACGACGACGCCGTTGCCGGCCACCGGAACGTATGCGGGCGTCGGAGGCGGCACCGCGGTGGTCAGCGAGGCGCCGGATCCGGCGAATGCGACGCGCACGATCCGCACGGTCACCTACACCAACTACGTCAACGAAGACGGAATGATCCTGAACGGCACCGAATCTGCCGACTACAACGGCAGCCAAACGACGGTGCACTACCTCGCCGACGTCACCGTCACGGGAACGCACACCGGCTACCTGAAGGCCGATGCGACCATCAGCGCGTTTCAGCAGTCGTTGACCGGATTCGTCACCTCCAGCGTGGACGGCGACGTGCAGAGCCTGCCGGATCCGGCGGCCGCGCTGGAAGCCCAGCAGAACGCGTAATCGGTGATGGCACGTGCTCGTGCGGTCACTTCCTGGACAAAACGAACGGGTTGACGGCCGGCACTGACCGCAGTGCATCGGCTGGGAAGACTTGGTCCGCCAGCGCGCGCCAATCGACGGCAGCTGTCTCCGGGCGGTGAAGCGCAAGGTCAGACATGTCGGACTCCTCAAGGCTCGGTGCGGAATAGTTCAATAGTCGTCATCAACGCGGCACTCCGTAATCGCCGGAAAGCCAGATTCCCCACCTTTGAGGGAAGGGTTTCCTATCCGCCGGGATAGGGCGACGGTCGCGGCGAACTTGCCGCGTCTCTCACCGCCAGCGGCCACAATGACGGTGGCGAAGCCGCAGGTGAGCAGAGTGAGTGAGGTCAGCATGACCGACGACGGCGAAGTTCGTTACGAATCGGTATTTCGTGAGCGGTGGCGCGACCGTCAGTCAGGGGGTGCCCGTCCGGGGGAGTTGATCAAGCAGCCGGGCTGGATTGATGCCGGGCTGGCCGCTCTTGGCGTGCTTTTGGTTGCCGGTGCGGTGGTGGCGGGCACGGTCACCGTCGCGCGCAGCGAGTCGTTGCCCGCTGCGGTGCAAGGCAATTCGGTGATTGCGGTACTCCCGGCAGTGAACCGCGGACCCGCGCCCGCCCAGGGCAGTGCGGTCCAATTCCGTGCCCCGTCCGGCGCGACGTATGACGCAGTCGTAGTCGACGTCGGTGCGACCGAGGTGGTGGCCCAGCTGAAGCAGCCCGGCCCGGAATCGACAGGCCAACTGCTGGTACCGACGGGGCGGCAACGGTTGATCACAGTGCTGCTGCCGAGACTGTGGTGAGGTGGCGCCGGCGCGCGATCCCCTACGTCGCGCAGGCCGAGATGGCGGATTGCGGCGCAGCGGCGCTCGCGATGGCCCTGGCCTATCACGGCAGGCATGTTCCGCTGTCGGAATTGCATACCGCCACCGGCACCGGTCGTGACGGCACCGACGCGCTGCGGATTGCCGAGGCCGCCACTACCTACGGTCTGCGCGCCCGCGGGGTGGCAACCGAACTCGACGACCTGGGGGTGTTACCTCGCGGCAGCGTATTGCATTGGGGTCAAGCACATTTCGTGGTCCTGGAGTCGACGTCGCGCCGCGGGGTGACGGTGGTCGATCCCGCCGCAGGCCGCTACCGGGTCAGCTGGCAGGCCGTCGACGACTTGTACAGCGGCGTCGCGATCCTGCTCGAACCCTCCGCCGAATTCACTGCGGGTGGACGGGCAACCAACGGTGCGTGGCAGCACGCCCTCCGACTGTTGAGACGATCGAGTGGCCTCGGCAAGGTGCTGGCCACCTCGGTGGTGGTACGGCTGATGGCACTCGCGGTGCCGGTGCTGACGGGGGTGGTCGTAGACCGGATCGCGCCCGCGAACGACGAGCATCTGTTGAAAGTCATTGCGGCGGTGATGGTCGCGCTTGTCGGCTATTCAGTGATCGCGAACTTCCTACGGGCCCATCTGTTGCTTCGGCTGCGCAGCCGCCTGGATGTCGACATGACGCTGGATTTTCTCGAGCACCTGGTGGATCTGCCGTATGCGTTCTTCTTGAAGCGATCATCCGGCGACCTGATGATGCGGTTGCGCAGCAACGCGACTGTCCGCGAAGTCCTCACCACCGGCACCATCGCCGCCCTGCTCGACGGCACACTGGCCACGTTCTATTTGGTGGCGATACTGGCACTGTCTCCCCTGCTCGGCGTCCTCGTCGTCGCATTGGGCGCAGCGCAGGTGGTGGTGTTGTTGGCCGCGAGGCGGCGCAATCAACAGTTGATGGGCGAGGCGCTGGCCACCGAAGCCAAATCACAGTCGTACGCCTACGAGATGTTCTCGGCGGTAGAAACGCTCAAAGCCGCAGGCGCAGAACGGCGCGCCGTGACGCATTGGACCAACTTGTTCATCGCAGAGATGAACGTCTCGCTGCGGCGCGGTCGGCTCTCCGCCGCGGTGGAAACCGCGATTCACGGCCTGGCGCTACTGTCGCCGATCGCGGTGCTATTGGTGGGCGCTCACCTCGTGGGCAGCGGTCAGCTCTCGCTCGGCACGATGCTCGCGCTGGCCGCGCTCGGTGGCGCATTCCTGGAACCGCTTGCCGTCCTGGTCGGCACCGCCCTGCAGATCCAGCTGCTGGGCAGCTACCTCGCCCGCATCGAAGACGTCATCAACACACCGACCGAGACCGATGGCCGCGAATTGCGGCCTGCTCCGCCATTGACCGGTGCGGTGCGCGCCGAAGGGCTCACCTTCCGGTATCACCCGCACGGTGTGCCGGCCGTCGATGCTGCCGACATCGACGTGCGCCCAGGGCAATTGGTGGCGATCGTCGGCCGCTCGGGCTCCGGCAAGTCCACCTTGGGCCGATTGCTGCTGGGGCTTTACCCCCCGTCGCAGGGTCGCGTCCTGCTCGACGAAATCGACCTGGCCACCCTGTACCCGCGCAGCGTGCGATCCCAGATCGGGGTCGTCACCCAAGACCCGTACATCTTCGGACTGTCGATCAGAGACAACCTCGTGCTGGGACACCCGGATCTACCACTGGACCGACTCGAGGCCGCCGCCGAGATCGCAGGTGTCGCTGACGACATCCGCGCCATGCCCATGGGCTGGGATACCCCGCTGGTCGACGCGGGCGCCTCATTATCGGGTGGGCAACGCCAGCGGCTGGCCCTTGCCAGGGCGCTCGCGCCGTCGCCCCGGATCCTGTTGCTCGACGAGGCGACAAGCAATCTCGACACCGTCACCGAAGCGCATGTGCACGCGAACATCGCCCGCCTGCAATGCACCGTCATCGTGATCGCGCATCGCCTCGCCACCGTCATCGACGCCGACCACATCGTGGTGATGGATGCCGGCCGGGTCGTCGAGGTCGGCCGCCACCGGGATCTGCTTGCGGCCGGCGGTCACTATGCGCAACTGGTGTCCGGTCAGCTCGTCGGCGAAACTCCGCACTAGAGAAGGGCAGTCACGTGGGCAAGCGAAGCGGAACCCCGCTGACGTCAAGCGGGTTCTTCGTGATGCGCGCCCCGCTGTTGCCGATGGAGGAATTGGACCGGCTGCGCGCCGACCCCGAGTACTGGCGCGCCCTGGCCGATCGGCCGGACGTTCGCGAAGCGCTCTATCTCGCATCGCCGGGGTTGGTGCGCCGCTTGACCGACGGGAACGCCGATGACCGGGTGGCCGCTGCAGTGACCGCCTACCTCGTCCGAATGTGCACGCGCGCAACACCATTCGGACTATTTGCCGGATGCTCGGTGGGAGCGATCGGCGACACGACCGCCTTGTGCATCGACGGGCCGGAAGGGACCAGTCGGCACAGCCGGCCGGACACCGAGGTGCTGGCATCGCTCGTTGACCGGCTCATTGCAGAGCCGTCGACGCGGTCGGCGATGGTTGTCGAACCCAACTCGAGCCGATACCGCGCGGCCGGTGCGATGCGGATCATCGAAAGCCGGCTGCGGCAAGGCCGTCGCACCCACCACCTCGTCGTGATCGAGGACGACGAGCCACTGCGGGTCGCCTTGGATGCGGCCGCGGGTGGCTGCCTGGTGAACAAGATCGCTGCCGCCGTCCAGGCGCATACAGGTGTCGACCATGACGAGGCACGTGAATACGTGGATGCGCTCGTCGAGGCGAAGGTGCTGACCCCGGTGGCAGAGCCGGCAGTGACGGGCCCTGAACCGTTGACCCACGTTCTGACGTCGCTGCGCGAGCACGACCTCGGGGAGTCGGTCAACGCGCTGGAACTGGTCGCCGAGGAACTCGCGCGGATGGATGCCGCCGGTGTCGGCAACCCGCCCGAGCGCTACGCCGCCGTCACGGAGACCCTGCTCGACCTCGCGGGCGGAGGCGACGATGCCCGACTGGTCCAGGTCGATTTGCACCGTGCGGGAACGGGTTTGACCCTTGGGCGCGGCGACGTCGCGTTGCTCACCGAGGCGGTGGACCTGCTTCATCGGTTGTCTTCGGGTCGCGAGGATCCAGCGCTGTCACGGTTCAAGGCCGAGTTCGCCAAGCGCTACGAGGATCGCGAGGTCCCGCTGATGGAGGCTCTCGACGAGGAGATGGGCATCGGGTACGACCGGTCGACACATCCCGCCGCCGACGAGTCGCCGCTGTTGGCAGGCCTCGATCTCGGAGGCGTAGCCGGCTCATCGGAGTTCACCGCGCGCGACGCCGCACTTCTCGACATGGTCATCCGCGCCCGCGACAGCGGTGCCGACAGGCTGGAACTGGACGCGCAAACCGTCGCACGCCTTGAGACCGGCACACCGTTGCCGCTGCCGGACACGTTAGCCGTATTCGCGTGCATGCTCGAGGACGGCATCGAAATCCACAGCGCCACCGGCCCTTCGGGGGCCGAGCTGCTCGGCCGGTTCTGTCACGGCGACGCGCGACTCCACGATGCCGTTCGAGCCCACCTGCGTGCCGAAGAGGACCATGCGCCCGGCGTCGTGTTCGCCGAACTCGTCCACCTGCCGGAGGGCAGGATCGGCAACATCTTGGCCCGGCCGGTGTTACGCGACTACGAGCTGGTCCTGCTTGGACGTTCGGGGGTTCCGGCCGACCGTCAACTACATGTCGACGAGCTGACTCTGCGCATGGACGGGCAGCGACTCGTCCTCTACAGCCCACGGCTGGACGTCGAGGTCCGGCCGCGCCTGACCACTGCACACAACCCGGCCTGGCGTGGGTTTGGCGTGTACCGGTTCCTCGCGGCACTTCAACGGGCCGGGGTCGCATCTGGGCTGGCATGGGACTGGGGTGCGGTGGCTAACGCGCCGACCCTGCCGCGCGTCACCGCAGGCCGGCTCGTGTTGGCCCGAGCCCGCTGGCGGCTTTCGCACGCCGAGCTCAGCCTGGTCACGGGAGCAGATGCGGCCGACGGTTGGTCGACCCTCAGCCGGCAGCGTGGCCTCCCGTCCGAGCTGCTCATCGCCGACGGCGACAACCGGTTGTATGTCGACACCACCAGCCCCGCGCTGAGTGCCGCCGCCGCCAAAGTGTTGCGCGGTCGAACCGGCGCGGTGGTGGAAGAGGTGCTGCGCGACGATGTCGCCACCGGCCCGCAGGGGCGCTTCGCCCAGGAACTCATCGTGCCGTTCATCCGGCGCGCCGAGCCGGCGCCCAGCCCGGAGCCGTGGCATCCACCTCGGGTGCAACGCACTTTCGCGCCAGGCAGCGAGTGGCTCTACCTGAAGATCTACACCGGGACCGCAACCGCTGACCGCATCCTCACCGAAACCATCGGACCGGTGATCAACGGATTGCGGCAGGACGGCGTCATCGATCAGTGGCTTTTTCTGCGGTATCGCGATCCCGAGCACCATTTGCGGCTGCGGCTTCACGGCGACCCGTCCGCGCTTCGCGAACAAGCGCTTTCGGCCCTCACCGACGCAGTGACCCCACACCTCGCCGACAGCATGGTGTCGAAGCTGGCGTTGGACACCTACCACCGCGAGATAGAACGGTATGGCGGCGACGACGGCATCGCGCTCGCCGAGCAGATCCACGCGGCGGACAGCGATGCGGTGCTGGCCGTGCTCAGCATGCTCGACGACGAAGAGCTGGCCGATGCACGCTGGCAGCTGTGCCTGTATGCCACCGACCGCCTGCTGGCCGACGCCGGCCTCGACATCCAACAGCGCCGGCAGTGGTCCAAGGACGGCGCTGCCGGTTACCGGATCGAGTATCCGAACGCACCGACTCTGGACTCCGGCATCGGGGCTCGCTGGCGCACCGAGCGCGCAGGTCTCGCAGCGCTGCTCGACGACACCGCAGACCATCCGTACGAGTCGGCGCGCCAGGTCTTCCGGCAACGCTCCGAACAGCTCGTCCCGCTGCTGGCTGAGCTCTCAGACCGTGGCCGACGCGGTCTTTTGACCCAGGATTTCCCTAACCTGTTGCGCAGTTTCAGTCACCTGAACGCCATTCGGCTGCTGCGCTCCGCCGCGCGCACACACGAACTCGTCCTGCTGAGCTTTCTTGACCGCGATTACGCCAGCCGTCTCGCCCGGGTGCCGCGCCAAGAAAGTTCCAAGCGCGACAACTGATGCTCTCTTCTGACGCGGCCGACCAGGGGCCGCGACCACAAACAGGAGAGATCATGAACACCAACCGCAAGAAGCTGGCGCTGCGCCGGCAGAGCATCCGCACCCTCACCGACAGCGAGCTGCGCATCGCCCACGGCGGCGGCGCCAGCGTATCCACCGCTGCCGGCACGGACAAGCAGACCATCAGCTCGGGTACCTCGGTGATCCGCGCTTCGGGCACGTCGGTCATCAACCCGTCGGGCGGCTCTGTTCAGTCGGCTGGCACTTCGGTGATCAACCCGTCGGGCGGCTCTGTTCTGAACCCCTCGGGCGGCCGCGTCTTCAACCCGTCGGGCGGCTAAGCCAGGGTCGCGCGAGGCGGGCCGGTTGGCCCGCGCTCGCGTCAGACGCGCTCGGCCGTCATGTTCATCTCGAGCGTGCCTTGGCAAGTGCCACTCAAGATTTCGGTGTGCATCGTGCCGGCAAGCGTTCCGTCGGCTTGGGGCGTGTAGCGAACGTCAGCCCGGGCGGGGTCCCACTCGATCGTCGTGTCGGGCATCATGCAATCCCATTGGAACTCACTGGATTGCGTCCACGATGACCCGTCCCAGGTGAATTGGACCGGCTGCGGCACCGTGGGATTCCTCGGTGCAGGGCCGCCGACGATCGTGGCGGTGCACTTTCCACCCGCACAGCTCGAACTCAATGTGTAGGTATCGGTGTACTGGCTCTCAGGCTGTCCGGCCGCGACGCTCGTTCCCGCCTTCGGGCCGACGATGAACGTGATCGCGTACTCGCCGTTCCAGGACGCAGCGTCGGCACCGGCAGGCGCAGACAGCGACACCGCGAACGCGAGCAACCCGGCGCTCACGCCGACGAGACTGCTCAGACCGTCGCGGGTCATTGCCCGAGTGTCGCAGAAGATTACGTGCAGCAGTTGGGATCGAGCACTGTGCACAGCGCGGTCAGCGCGTCGGGGCGAGCACGGTGAAAGACGTTCATGCCTCGACGTTCGGATTCAACGAGGCCGGCCCGGCGCAGCTGACCGAGGTGATGGCTCACCGTCGACTCGCTCAATAGCAGCACCGCCGCCAGATCCCCACTCGTCTCTTCGCCTGCCGAGGAACCGAACAGGCACGACATGATTTTGACCCGCATCGGGTCGGCCAGCGCCTTGAGGCGCAGCGCCACCTCGAGGGCGGCATCGTCGCTCATGGGTCCGGCGGCGACGGGCGCGCAGCAGACCGGGGCGGACATGTCGACCGTCGGCAACGTCTTGGGCATGAACCCATGGTGCCAGGCTTGTTGACATATATCAAAAAGGTTTGCATGATGAGGGCGGCGCCATTTCGATATATGTCTCACAACCCAGGAAGGGTGTCATCATGTCCCGTGTCCAGCTCGCACTCAACGTGGACGACCTCGACGAAGCGATCAAGTTCTACTCAAAGCTGTTCAACACCGAACCCGCGAAGCGCAAGGACGGCTACGCCAACTTCGCCATCGCCGAGCCGCCGCTGAAGCTCGTGCTGCTGCAGAACCCCGGTCAGGGCGGCACCATCAACCACCTCGGTGTCGAGGTGAAGTCCAGCGACGAGGTGCATGCCGAGATTTCTCGCCTGGCGGATGAGGGCCTGTTCACCGAGGAGGAAATGGGCACCACCTGTTGCTTCGCCAAGCAAGACAAGGTCTGGGTCACTGGACCCGCGGGCGAGAAGTGGGAGGTCTACACCGTCTTGGCGGACTCGGAGACGTTCGGTTCGCAGACCCCGGCATCCTGCTGCTGACGCCGGTGAACAACAGGACCGGCGCGGGCCACCCCGTTGGCCGACGGCTGCTGGCCGAGTTTGTCGGCACCGGGCTTCTCGTGACCGTGGTAGTTGGTTCGGGCATCGCCGCGGCTCAACTGTCGCCTGACGATGTGGGGCTGCAGTTGCTCGAGAATTCGGTCGCCACCGCGTTTGGTCTCGCCGTGCTGATCCTGTTGTTCGGACCGGTCTCCGGTGCTCACTTCAACCCGGTCGTCTCGGCCGCCGACTGGCTCTTGGGTCGGCGCGCCGGGACAGGCATGACCGGTGGAAACGTGTTGGCCTACAGCCTTGCTCAGGTATCCGGTGGTGTCCTCGGCGCGCTGTTGGCCAACCTGATGTTCGACCGTCGAGTATTGGAGATCTCGACGAAAGACCGCGTCACGGTAGGCCATCTCGTCGGCGAGGTCGTCGCAACCGCTGGCCTCGTCGCGGTGATCTTCGCTCTCGCGCGCACGGGTCGGGCAGGTCTGTCCGCGGCAGCCGTCGGCGCGTATATCGGTGCCGCATATTGGTTTACCAGCTCCACATCATTCGCCAACCCGGCCGTCACGATCGGTCGCATCTTCTCCGACACGTTCGCCGGGATAGCACCGTCTTCGGCGCCGGGGTTCATCGCGGCTCAGATAGTCGGCGCGGTCATCGGACTTGCCCTGGTGGTTGTGCTGTATCCCGATGTTCAGCAGAGTGCCGACGAAGTCGTTGTGCCCCATGGACCTTCAACGCCCACCGAGGATTCGGAGCGACGATGACGAAGCCGACTGTGTTGTTTCTGTGCACCCACAATGCCGGTCGTTCGCAGATGGCCCTCGGCTATTTCACGCGGCTGGCGGGTGACAGGGCGGTCGCCTACTCCGGCGGATCCGAACCCGCGGATCAGGTCAACCCGGCGGCGGTCGAAGCGATGGCGGAGGTCGGCATCGACATCACCGGTCAGCAGCCCAAGCGATGGACGCAGGAGATGGTCGAGCAGGCGGACGTCGTCGTATCGATGGGATGCGGTGACACCTGCCCGGTCATCCCGGGCCGCCGATACGAAGATTGGGTGCTGCCCGACCCGGCAGGCAGGCCGGTCGACGAAGTACGGCCCGTCCGCGATGAGATCGAGCGCCGAGTTCGCCAACTTCTGACCGAGCTCCTCCTTTGACTCGTTTAGCCTTCGCTGCTCGGCGGTATCCAAGGGTCGATGAACGTGGCGACCAAGGCCATCGACAGGCTCGTTAATCCACCGCGAATGTCGGACCCGGACCGTCTGCGCACCGCCGTTCGCGGCAGGACGGTGGTGGTGACCGGTGCCTCGCACGGGTTGGGTAACGCCACCGCGATCAAACTCGCCGCGGCAGGCGCGACGGTGCTGGCCGTCGCGCGGTCGGCGGATGAACTCAATGCCCTGGCAGCCTCCGCCACCGCTCGCGGCGAGCGGGTGATCGCGCTGCCTGCAGACCTCACCAGCGACGGCGATGTCTCCGCATTGGCTGATCGAATACTTCAGGCCCATGGCCCGCCGGACATCGTGGTCAGCAATGCGGGCAAGTCGATCCGGCGACCACTGGACCAGCAGTACGGCCGGCTTCATGACTTCGATCGGACCATCGGTGTCAACTACCTGGGCCCAATTCACTTGCTGCTCGGGCTGCTTCCCGCGATGCGCGAGCGCGGCAGCGGCCACATCGTGAACATCTCCAGCGTCGGCGTGCGCGTGCCGCCCGGTCCGCGGTGGGGCGCATACCAAGCCTCGAAGGGCGCATTCGACATGTGGCTACGCAGCGTTGCTCCTGAGCTGCACGCCGACGGCGTGGACGTCACGTCGATCTACATGGCATTGATCCACACCCGGATGGTCGAGCCGACGAAGAGCCTGCGAAACGTGCCGGGCCTGTCTCCCGATCAGGCCGCGGACATCGTGGCGAGGGCGATCATCAAGCGGCCCAGGACCATTGCGCCGTGGTGGGTGTGGCCGGCGGAGCTGACGACGGTGTTTCTTCGCGCGCCCGTGGAGCGGGCCACTCAAGTCTGGTACCGGCGCACCCGAGAATCGGACGAACAATGACCGACCACGTGTTGACGACGGCCGCTCGGGCGCTGCTGCGTTCTCGGTTGCTGACGCCGCCGGGGCCACGCGGGGTGCTCGGCGTGGTACGCGAGGCTGCTCGCGGTGGGACGAATCCGTTCACTCTGCTTGCCGTCTCGGCGTCGCGATGGCCTTCGCGTGCGGCGTTGGTCGACGAGGACGGACCGATCAGCTATCGCGAATTGCAGTGGCATGCTGAGTCATTGGCCGTCGAACTGCGCGCCCGTGGCGCAGAGGCCGGGCAGGCGGTGGGCATCTTGTGCCGCAATGGACGCGGCTTTGTGGTGGCCGTCTTCGCTGCGGCATTGGTCGGCGCCGACGTGGTGTTGCTCAACACCGACTTTCGTACCGAAGCACTTACCTCTGCGCTGCAGACGCATCACGTGACGACGGTCGTCTGCGACGGTGAGTTCACCGAGACTGCCAGGGCGGCAGGTGCGCGTACCGTCATCGATCCGGCGGAAGCCGAAGTGCACCAGACCGGTTCGCGGCCGAGGGTCGCTGCCGGCGGACGTATCGTTCTTTTGACATCCGGTACGACAGGGACGCCGAAAGGTGTGCCGCGCAAACCGAAGATCGTATCTGCGCTTGGTGTGGGCGCCACGATTCTGGATCGCACCGGACTCCGTATCGGCGTGCGAATCGCCGTGGCGGTGCCGATGTTTCACGGACTCGGGTTCGGAATGTTGATCCTCACCATCGGTTTGGGTGGGACCGCCCTGGTGTTGCGTCGGTTCGACGCCGAAGCGACCCTGGCCCAGGCGTCCCAATGGCGTGCCGACGCGCTGACCGCAGTGCCCGTCATGCTTGCGCGCATTCTTGATCTTCCCGAGGAGGTGCGAACGCGAAATCCGTTGCCGTCGCTGCGTGTGGTGATCTCGAGCGGAGCGCGACTGGATCCCAGCTTGGCTAAACGCTTTACCGATGCGTACGGCGATGTCATCTACAACGGCTACGGTTCGTCGGAGGTCGGTATCGGCGCACTCGCTACGCCCGCTGATTTGCGCCAGGCCCCGGAAACTGTGGGCAGACCCGTTGCGGGCTGCCCGGTGGCGATCCTCGACGACGACGACAGGCGCGTGGGACCCGGTGTCACGGGACGCATCTTCGTCGGCGGCGACCTCACTTTCGACTCCTATACCGGCGGCGGCACGAAGGGCGTCGTCGGCGACATGATGGACACCGGGGACATGGGCTACCTCGACGAAGCCGGGCGGCTGTTCATCGTCGGTCGTGAAGACGACATGATCGTTTCCGGCGGCGAGAACGTCTACCCGCGCGCGGTCGAGAATGCGCTCGCCGAGCATCCCGACGTCGCCGACAACGCGGTGATCGGGGTGGCCGACCCGGACTACGGGGAGCGGCTTGCCGCGTACGTGGTGCCACAGACCACCATCGACGAAGCCGAGCTGCGAGAGTACTTGAAAAACAAAGTTTCTCGCTTCGAACAACCGCGCGACATTCAGATCGTCGAGCGCATTCCTCGCAATCCGGCTGGCAAGGTGCTGCGAAACGACCTGCCTCAATCGGGCTAACGGTTACGCTCCCGGCAAGGGGGCGTCATGTCAAAACAATTCCCGTCGCAGCAACCAGGATTGAACTACCTGACCGAGGGCGGTCAGGAGACCGAGATCATGTACAAGTACGGCTACGAGCTGCCGCACTTCGCGATGCTGCCGCTGCTCGACAACCCGCGCGCGATGGCGGAGCTGCGCGCGATGTACGGCCGGTACCTCGACACCGCTGCGCGCCACGGCTTCGGTGTGGTCATGGGCGGCCTTGACTACCGGGCGAGCCCGGACTGGGCGTCATTACTCGGATACCCCGGTTCCACGCTGGCCGAGATGCAGTTGCGCGCAATCGATTTCCTTCGCGAGGTGGCCAAGCCGTATCAAGGGCAGCTGCCGGCACTCCTGTACGCAGGCATTGTCGGCCCGCGCGGCGACGCCTATGAGTTGAACCGGACCATCACCGCCGCCGAGGCCGAGGACTACCACAGCGTCCAACTCGCAACGCTGGCGCTGGCAGGCGTCGACGTGGTCGAAGCGATGACGTTCAACGGTGTCGACGAAGTGGTCGGATTGTCCCGTGCCGCAGCGAGGGTGGGCCTGCCGCTTTCGGTTTCGTTCACGCTTGACAACAGCACGCAGCGACTCGTGTCGGGGCCCACTCTCAAAGAAGCGGTCGAGGCGGTCGATGCGCAGGCCGGTGATGACAGGCCGACGTTCTACGGCATCAACTGCTCACACCCACTCGAGTTCATGCCGGCGATCGAGCCGGGTAGCTGGTTCGAGCGCGTCCGCGTGCTTCGACCCAATGCCGCGATGATGGACAAGATCTCACTCTGCACGCTCGGCCATCTCGAGTCGGGCGACCCCGCGCAGCTCGGCGAGTTGATGGGTGGGCTGGCCGAGCAGTACCCGCACATCGACATGTGGGGTGGCTGCTGCGGCACGTGGGACACGCATCTCGACGAGATTGCGCGAAATGTGCATGCCGCGCGGGACGCGATGACGCTATAGCTCGTCGACGACCTGCTCGGCATCGGCGGCGGGTTGCCGCGGTGGTGCGATCCGATCCTCGATGCACTGACGGACGGAATCCTCGCCCTCGTTCAGACACAGCACGCCCAATCGGGTCACGCGCCACTGCGGCGGGGAGTCCGACCACCGGCTGAGGTAGATGAGTTCGGCATGCTCGAGCACTTGCAGGGCCTCGCGTACCGGCCGCTCCAGCCACACGGTATCGCCGTCTGCGGCGTCGGGGTACTTGCGATGCAGCCACCGCACGAGCTTCGCCTCGCTGAGGTCCGTGCCTTCGAGGAACGCCGGCATCAGGACTCTCGCCAGGTCCTCGGGGGGGACGCTCACGAGCATCGCTTCTATGTCGTCAGCCTCAGAAATCGTGAGCCTCGTCGTATCCGTAGTCCCCGCCGGGATCGAGGGGCAATGTCGGGGCGTCGACGCGATGGGGCACCGGCGTCGTGGCTATGGGTTGGGCCAGCGCATCGTGTGCTTCGTCGTACTCGTAGTCATGGCCTGGGCCGCTGCGGTTCTCTGTCATCCACCACCTCCTTCAATGGCACTTCGTAGGCTGCTCAGGATTATCCGCCCGATCCTAGGCGGACACCACCGCGCGGAGCGCGCATATCGACACTATGAGAGAATTCCGGGGATCCGCGCCGACGTGATGGCGCGCCATGGGGGAGTAACAGTGTTTGGAGTTTCCATGTCTGCCAACAGAATTGGTCACCTGTTGACGCTTATCACCGCTGCGGCGGCCTGGCTCGTCGCCATCCTCGTCATGACCGCGGCGACGCACGTTTCGACACTCGTCATTGTGCCGTTGACGCTGGTTTTCGGCCTCTTGGTCGGCGCCGTGAGCTGGGCCGTCGCCGGTGGCCCGGCGCCGGGTTGGCCAAGCGTCCTCGGCCGCGGCGCCGTCGCGGTCGGCGTGGGTGCCGTCGTCGGTGAACTCGCCGCAGTCGTGATCTTCTCCGGTCCGATCGATCGCGCTCTCGACGAGCGCGCCGCACGCACCGCCGACGCGACGCCCGTCGTCGCACAGGCTGCCGCGGAGCTCGACCGCGCCCGCGCTACCCGCAGCGCGCTCGATACCGCGGTCGACGACGCCGGGCGCCGGCGCGACGCGGCGCTCGTCGTCGCGCGTTGCGAGTTCCACCCGTCGCCGGCCTGCCCGCAGACCCACATCACCGGCGTGCCAGGGTCCGGACCCGAAACACGCACGGCCACAGACTTTCTCGCGGACAGCCAGCGGCAACTCGACACCGCGGTGGCCAACCGTGACCGCTTGGCGCCCGGGCTCGACGCCGAGATCGTCGCGCGCGACCAGGCATTGGAGCGGGCTCGCGCCTCGGCGATGAAGGACGCGGACCACGGTCTTGGTGCGCGTTGGGTCGCGATGAACGACCACACCCTCGCCAACCCCGGAGCAATGTTGCTGCGGCTTGCGACGATCGCGTTCTTCTCGCTGCTGTTGCTCCTACCCCTGCTCCTTCGGCTGTGGCGCGGCCGGACGAGCGAGGATCGGGGCGGGGCGGCGCGCGCGGAGGTCGAGCGCGCCGAACTGGCGGCCGACACCGCGATCGCGGTCAAGCGTGCCGAGGTGCGCACCGCCGTCGAAACGCTCTGGGCTGAACAGCAATTGGCCAGCGCTCGGCTTGCCGTCGAGGCGCAGACCGAGATCGATCGCGAACAGCAGCGCCGCCGCGTCATGGAGGCGCTCGACGCGACGCCACGACACACGCAGTCAGAACGGGTCGCTGAACCGACGCCCGAGCTGCCAGTGGCAGAAGCATCGGACAATCTGCCTGCGGTGGTCGAAGACGAGCCGAAGCCGGGCACGTCGTTGATTCCGACGATCCCGGACGTCACCAAGGCCGCGGCACGATGGCTGCGTCCGTTCGTGCCGCCGATCATCGCGACCGCGATCGACACCACGACCAAGCCGCTGCGCAGTGCACGCCAGGTCTTCGAAGAGACGGAGGAGATCCACTTCTCACTGCGGCGCACGCACAAGGTCAGCGTCGAGTCGGAGGAGCACGGGGCGGCCGTGTCGGCTGCGGATCGTCAACAAACGATGACAGAGCGCGACATGTACTCAGAACTGAGCGCAGGAGACAGTCCTCGCCAACTGCCGTCGGCCAAGTAGGTCAGCCCTCGGGGTGGCAGCCCGGGATGCTGCCCCACTCGGGATGCTGCTTCTCGGCCTTCACGCAATAGGCCTGGCCATCGTCGGTCGCCAGCCACTCCTTCTTCTGCTGCTCCTTGACGACAGCGCGGCCCTCCGGGCTCGCCGCCGAGTAGCCAGGGTTGGTGGCCGATGCGACGTTGCCGTTGCAATCCAGCGCTACGAGCACGATGTTCGACCCGGCTCCTGGGAATCCGTGCGGTGGCTTCGCCGATCTGGTGTGCCCGGTGACCAGGCAGTCGTTTTCGGATAACCGGTCGCCAACCCTCGCCGACACCTGGGGGGTCGCGCCCATGTTTTGGATGGTCGTCTTCGCGTCCGAGTACGTCATGCCCGTCAGGTCAGGCTCTGCGTTGGCCACGCCCGCCCCGAACATCGCGGCTGCTGCCCCGGCAGCCGCGGCTAGGACAATGAGCTTCCCCGTCATCACAACCCCCCCGGTTGTTGTGCACACCCCGTTATGTGCCCCTAGCAAACAATTGCACCACGTATGGGCGCGCGCAGAAGGCGTTTCCTCAATACGGTGATGCGTCTTTGATATCGCAACGGAACGACCACCGCGCGTCGGGCAGGTCCTTTGCTGCGCCGTGGCCCGTCTGCCGCTGCGATGCACTCCAGCGAACAGTTTTCAATACGGCACCGGCCGAGTAGCCTGTTAGGCATGAGTCGAATAACGGCGTCAGCGCTGCCGCCGGGCCCTCCGCTGCCCAAGTGGCTCCAGATGATCGTGTTCCTGCGCTATTGGCCGCGGTTCGTCGCCGCGTGCAGGCGTCGCTACGGCAAGGTGTTCACGATTCGCGCGGCGATGACCCCGCCGATGGTGTACCTGACCGAGCCGGCCGAGATCAAGAAGGTGTTCGCCGGTGACCCGAGTGTTTTCCACGCAGGCGAGGCCAACGTGATCCTTGGCGGTCTGCTCGGCGACACCTCGGTGCTGGTGATCGACGACGACGTGCATCGCGAACGGCGCCGGCTGATGCTGCCGCCGTTTCACCGCGACGCCGTCGCCAAACAAGTCGAGCAGATGACGGAGATCGCGGCGGCGAACATCGACGGATGGCCGGTGGGACGGCCGTTCGCAGTCGCGCCGAAGGCATCCGAGATCACTCTCGAGGTGATCCTGCGGACGGTCATCGGCGCGAGCGACCCGGCGCGACTTGCGGCGTTGCGCGCAGTCATGCCAAAGCTGTTGAACGTCACCCAGTGGACGTCCGTCGCGCTTGCCTGGCCCCGCCTGCAACAACTCCGCCCGTGGCGGACACTAGCGGAACGCATCCGAGAGGCCGACCGCCTGCTGTACGCCGAGATCGCCGAGCGCCGCGCCGACCCGCACCTCGACGAGCGCACCGACGCGTTGGCCATGCTGGTGCGCTCCACCGACGAAGACGGACGCACGCTCAGCGACCGCGAACTGCGCGACCAATTGATGACTTTGCTTGTCGCAGGCCATGATACGACCGCGACCGCGCTGTCATGGGCCCTCGAAAGGTTGACGCGCCACCCGGCGATACTGGCGAAAGCGGTGCATGCCGCCGACACCGGAGACGACGAATATCTTGACGCGGTGGCCAAGGAGACCCTGCGGATCCGGCCGGTCGTGCCCGACGTGGGCCGGGTGCTGAAGCAACCGGTCGAGCTGGCCGGTTACCAATTGCCCGAAGGTGTGATGGTCGTGCCTGCAATCGGCTTGGTGCACAGCGACTCCGAGCTGTATCCCGATGCGGAGCGATTCGATCCGGACCGGATGGTAGGCGCGACGTTGAGCCCGACGACCTGGTTCCCGTTCGGTGGCGGCAACCGGCGTTGCCTGGGCGCGACGTTCGCAATGGTCGAGATGCGGATCGTGCTCCGCGAAATCCTGCGAAGGGTCGAGCTGGCCACGACGACGGCCCCCGGCGAAACGCAGAGAGTCAAGCACGTGATCTTCGTCCCGCGCGACGGCGGACGAATTCGCGTGCGAGCGCGGCGCACGGCGCCGGTGGTTACTCAGCCAGCAGGTTGACGACGCCGCCGAATACCCGCGGAAACTGTGCTGCCGCAGGAACAATCAGCGGGCGCAGCGGAGACGCGGTTCCCCGTAGCACCGCCGCAGTCAGCATTCGGTACCGCCGCGACATCCGCAGCCAACGCCGGTCATAGTCTTGCGGTTGATCTGCCGCCACACACTCGACGGCGAGCTTCGCCGCGCCGAAAGCAATGCCGAGACCCTCCCCGGTCAGCGCATCGATGTAGCCCGCGGCATCACCGACCAACAACACCCGACCGGCCGTCCGACCACGCACCCGCTGGTGCAACGGTCCCGCCGCTCGGTCCGGACCGTGCGCGGCATCGCGAACCCGTTCGCGCAGTGCGGGAAACGCAGCCAGGTGCGCATCGAAGCCGCCCTTGCGCGACGTCAGTATCGCGACGCCGACGCAGTCGTCTCCGACCGGCGTGACGTACGCCTCGGCTGCGTCAGCCCAATACACCTCGACGCAATCGCTCCACGGTGTCATCACATGATGACGGCGGATGCCCCACCGGCGCGGTCCACGAGACGGCTTGGCCAGTCCAAGCGCGGCGCGAAGGGGCGAATGCAGCCCGTCGGCCGCGGCCAGATATCGCGCCTGAAAACCGCTGCAGTACACCGACGTTGCGCTCTGGCTCACTGGTCCGATATCGCCGTTCTCGATGCGCACTCCGGCATCGGCGGCCGCCTTCAACAACCCTGCGTGCAGCGCGGTTCTGCGGACGCCGCGCCCGGCGCCGCCGCGGAACCGCCCCGTCACGCGGTGCGTGCCGTCGACGTAGGCGATGCCGTGAAACGGTTTACCCGGCGGGTCCACGCCCAGGCTGTCCAGCAGGGCCAGCGCATGCGGCATCAGTCCCTCGCCGCACGCCTTGTCGACGGGGCCGTCCCGTCGCTCGACCACCACGACTTCCAGCCCGGCACGCGCACCGAAGATCGCGGTGGCCAGCCCGGCCGGTCCGCCGCCTGCCACGAGCAGGTCGATCATCGCAGTCTCGCCAACGCGGTGTTCTCGACACCGATACGGGTCCGTAGCACAAAGAAGTTGAGCACCGTGAACGCCGCCGCGGTGATCCACGCCGTGTGCACCAACGGCAGCGCGATACCTTCGACGACGACCGCGACATAGTTCGGGTGCGAGAAGAACCGGTACGGGCCGCCGGTCACTCGCTCCGCGTCGGGGATCACGACCACACGCGTGTTCCATTGGTGGCCAAGTGTCGTGATGCACCACCAGCGCAACGCCTGTGCGGCCAGCACGACCGCAAACATCGGCCAGCCAAGGGCAGGCAGGAACGGGCGATACATGGCCTCTATCAGACAGCCCACCAGCAGACCGGTGTGCAACGCGACCATTGCCGGATAGTGCCGCGCACCGAACTCGACGCCACCGCGGGTGCGGCTCCATGCCAGGTTACGTTGCGAAACAACGAGTTCCGCGATCCGTTCGGCCGCCACTGCGGCGATCAACAGCACATAGGCGACCATGTTCAGTGCCAGCGCAACAACACCAGTTCCGCGCAGAACCCTGGCCCCATCGCCATCAACAGGCCCGGCGTGCCTGCCGGTGGTGGCTTGGCGCGCGCGTCGCGCAGAATGTGCAGCACCGACGCCGACGAGATGTTGCCGATCTCGGCCAACGACCGCCAGGACAGCTCCAGTGCGTTGTCGTCGAGGTCGAGGGCGCTGTTGATCGCCTCCAAAACCCTTGGCCCACCGGGATGTGACACCCACGAGCCGATGTCGTCGACCGTCAGATCGTGCTCGGCGAGAAAGCCGGTTACGTCGTCGGCGAAGTACTTCTCGATGAGGTCTGGCAGATCGGGGGACAGGACGAGTTGGAAGCCCGAAGCGCCGACGTCCCAACCCATTATGTTCAGCGAGTCTGGATACATCCGGCTGCGTGTCGCGAGCACATCGGGTCCGGCCACGCCGTCACGCAGGCCACGGCGGTCACCGACGGCGACGACGGCGGCGGCACCGTCTGCGAACAATGCGCTGCCGACCAGAGTGGCCATGGTCGGCTCGGCGGCCGCGTACATCAGCGAGCACAACTCGACTGACACCAGCACGGCGACGTCGTCGGGTGCCCCGCGCAGGTAGTCGTGCAGCCGCGCGATACCTGCCGCGCCTGCTACACATCCGAGACCGAAGATCGGGACGCGACGCACATCGGGCCGCAGACCCAACCGGCCTGCGATGCGGGCATCCAGCGACGGCACCGCGATGCCGGTGACGGTCGTGGTGACGATCAGGTCGATGTCACTGGGCTGCAGGCCGGCGTCCTCGAGCGCGCCCGACAAGGCCTCGCAGCCGAGTTGGACGGCGTGTTCGATGAAGAGGTCGTTGGTTTGGCCGAAGTCGCCGAGCATCGGGTATTCGTCGATCGGGAGGATGAGATTCCTGCCGTCGACCTTCGCGCTGGCGTGCAGACTGCGCACGGCCTTCTCGTATCCGGCGAAGGCGGGAGCAGCGACGAATGCGTCGGTGATCTCGTCCTGGCTGTATCGATGCGGGGGAACTGCTCCGTGTACACCTGCAATAACGCTCACGTACTAGACACGTGGCCCGGAGCCGGTCGGTTCGATCTCGCCACTGTGCGGTTCCTGCGCATGTGCTTGACCGTCGCTGAAACCGAGCCGTCGGTGCACACCGACCATCCACTGCGGTGACCACCAATTCCATTGGCCCATAACGTGCATGAACGCAGGCACCAGCACCATCCGCACCAGCGTCGCGTCGACCAGGATCGCCAACGTCAGACCGAGGCCGAACAGTTTCATCACGGCCACCTCGGCGGCCATCAACGCCGCGAACGAGATCGACATGATCAGCGCGGCGGCGGTGATGATCCGCCCGGTATAGGCGATGCCGCGGGCCACGCTCTCCTCGTTGTCGGCTCGGGTCTTACCTGAGGCCAGCCAGAATTCCCGGATCCGTGAAACCAGGAACACTTCGTAGTCCATCGACAGGCCGAACGCGATGCAGAACAACAGCACGGGGATGTTGGCCACCAGCGTCCCGGTGGGTGTGGTGCCGAGTGCGCCGAGATGGCCGTCCTGGAAGATCCACACCATCGCACCGAACGCGGCTGTCAGAGAAAGCACGTTGAGCACCAACGCTTTCAGCGGCATGACGACGCTGCCGGTCAGCAGGAACAGCAACACGAACATGATGACGGCGATCAGCCCGAGCACCAGCGGCAGCCGTGAGGTGATCGCGTCGACGCTGTCGCGGTTGGTCTGCGCCGCGCCGGTCATGTCCACCTGCTTGCCGGCCGGGCCGGGTACGGCGTGTAAGCGGTCGAGCTGCTTTTCCGAGCGATCGGAGAACATCGGGGCCGAACTGTCGACGGTGAGGAAAGCGCTGTCGGCAACCAGGCCTGCGGGTGCAGACACCGGGCCGACCCAGTTGCCGTCGACGAACGTCCCGGTGGGCGCAGATACGGCGGACACATCGGGCACGCGAGACAGGTCGGCTGCATACCTGCCGATGTCGGCTCCAGTGACGCCGGTGGTGTCTGGGATGACGATGGTCACCGCGGCGTCGGAGTTGTGGACGAAGTCGCGGCGCAACTGGTCGCCGACCTGATGAGACGACGCAGAGTGGGGCAGCACGCGGTCGTCAGGGAAGCCCCAGCGCACGCTCAGGAACGGCGCGCCGAGAAGCAACAGCAGCGCGACGCCGGCCAATCCGAGCGGAATCGCTTTGTGCATAACACAACTCGCGGACCGGTACCAGAACCGCCGCTCGACGGGCACGGGTTGCGGTTCGGCGCGACCGAACACGCGGCGGATCAGTCGGCGCACGTCGAGTGAGTTCAGTCGATCGCCGAGCAGCACCAGTGCAGCGGGTGCGACGACGATCGCGGCGACCGCGGCGAAGGCCACCGTCGCGACGCCGGCGTAGGCAAACGATTTGAGGAAATGCATCGGGAAGAGCACGAGGACCGCCATCGACAGCGCGACGGTCGTGGCGGAGAACGCGACGGTGCGGCCCGCGGTCGTCATCGTGCGCACCAGTGCTTCCTCGCGGCCGGCGCCCTCGGCAAGCTCGTCGCGGAACCGGCTGATCATCAGCAGGGTGTAGTCGATGGCCAGCGCCAGGCCCATCGCGGTGGTGAGGTTGAGCGCGAAGATCGACACGTCGGTGGCAAAGGAGATCAGCCGCAGCACCGACAACGCTCCGAGGATCGCCATCATGCCGACGGCCACTGGCAGCGCGGCGGCCACCAGCCCGCCGAATGCCCAGACCAGCACGAGGAAGCTCAGCGGGATGGCCAGCGACTCCATCACCAGCAGGTCGCGCTGCGACTGCTCGGTGATCTGGACGTTGACCATCGCGGCCCCGCCGGACCGGACGGTAACGCCGTCATGGTCGCCTGCCACCGCCTCGGATAACTCCCTGGCGTAGCGCTGCTGCTGATTCTCGTCGCCGGTGATGCCCGCGACGACGAGCCCCGAGGAGCCGTCGCGGCTGATCAGATCGGCGGCGGCGGGCGGTGGCGCGGTCCATGCCGACGTGACATGCGCGACGTGTGGCGAACTACGGAGTTGGTCAACGATTTCGTTGCCTGCGGCCCGAGCAGCGGCGCTGTCGGCGCCGTCGGGGGTCGAGATGACGATCAGCAACTGCACGTCGCCCTGGTGGAACTTGTCGGTCAAGATCTCGGTTGCCCTGGCCGATTCCGATGTCGGGTCCTGAAATCCACTGGCAGAAAGGCTTTTCGCGACGGGGACGCCGAATATTCCGAGGGCGACAGTGAGCAGCACCGCGGAAGCGATAACACGTCGCGGTGCGGCGATGGCCAATTCGGCGATGCGGTGCAGCAGCGGTTGTCCTCCGATCGGTGCCCTGTCCCTTCAACGAAATTCATGCGGTAGTTGTTCAATACCTCGCTGCATGCGGGAGTCGCCTGCTCGACGTACGGTGGTAAGTGCGTGTCGTCGTCGAAACCAGTTGCTTTGCTGCGCATCAACTTCGGAGCGCGTTAAGCACGCGTCCAATGTGGGAACACGATGTATCGCTGCGCGTCGGGGTGCGGACGGTTAGGTCGGTTAGGACTGGGAAGGATTGGCATGACCCTGCCTCAAGGTTCACGCCTTGGCACCCGCTTCGGGCCCTACGAGCTGAACTCGCTGATCGGGGTCGGCGGTATGGGTGAGGTGTATCGCGCCTACGACACCGTGAAGGACAGGACGGTGGCGGTCAAGGTGCTACGGGCTGAGATGGCCGCGGACCCGACCTATCAGGAGCGTTTCAGGCGGGAGTCGCGGGTGGCGGCCCGGCTGCAGGAGCCGCACGTCATTCCCGTGCACGACTTCGGGGACATCGACGGGGTGCTGTACATCGACATGCGCCTGGTCGAGGGCGGCAGCCTCAAGGACGAACTGCGGGCGAACGGGCCGCTTGCGCCGGCCCGGGCCGCGTCGATCATCGCGCAGGTGGCTGCGGCGCTGGACGCCGCGCACGCCGACGGCCTGGTACATCGCGACATCAAACCGGAGAATGTGCTGCTGACCTCCGACGACTTCGCGTACCTGGTGGACTTCGGGATCGCGCACGGCGGCGGCGACGCGAGTGTGACCTCGACGGGGTTGATCATCGGATCTTGCGCCTACATGTCGGCGGAGCGGTTCAGCGGCGGGCAGGTGGGGCCTGCCGCCGATGTGTACTCGCTGACCTGCCTGCTCTACGAGAGCCTGACGGGTCGGCCACCCTTTGAGACGGGGGATCTGCGTCAACTGATGACGGCGCACATGTTCTCGCCGCCGCCGCGGCCGAGCATCATGCGGCGGGGCATTCCGAGGGCCTTCGATGACGTCATCGCGAAGGGCATGGCGAAGAAGCCAGGGGAGCGGTTCGCCTCGGCGGGTGAGTTGGCCAGAGCGACGACGGCCGCGGTTTCGGGCGGCCCCGTGCCGCCTGCGCCTGCGGTCCCCGCGGTGACCAGCCCCCCACCGGCTTCGACGCGGCAGTTCTCGGCCGTGTATCCGAATCCGGCGGGCACGGGCTATACGCCGTATCCGCCGCAGCCGATTCCTGCGCCTGAGCCGGTGCCGTCGCCGCAGAAGTCGAGGTTCGGCGGCAGCCAGGTGGCGCTCGTGATCGCGACGGTCGTGCTGTTCGGCGTGGCGGTGGTGTTGGCGATGCAGCTGTTCTCCGGCGGCGACGACACGGCGGCACCGCCGTCGACCACGGTCACCGCGCCGCCGCCGTCGGTGAGCACGACCACGGAGACGGTTTCGCCATCGACCACGACGACGACCACGCCGTCGACAACGACCTCGACGACGCCGACGACAACTGGGACACCGTTGCCGGGAGTGTCTGGCACGGATGCCCAGGGGTTCGTCGGGCACGCGGCGCGGTGCGACGCGGGGAACACGGCGGTGGCCGCGATCAGGACGGCGCAGTCACTCGCGGTGATATGCCAGACGAGTGCGGGCAGCTACTACTACCACGGTGAACGGTTGCGCGACGGCGCCAACGTACGGCTCAGCAACGCCGTGCCCAATGGCGGCGGTTTTGATGTCAGCAACCCGGCCGACGGCGCGAGCTATGAGGTGCGGCCCGATCATCTGACCATCCGCAGCAACGGGCATGTGGATTCGGACGAGCCGGCGTTGGAGTACTCCGCCGGACCGTAAAAGCGTGGCGGTCGACGGCTGGTTTGATTGCGCTGCTCGGGCGGTGTTCTCTTCTAGAGACTGTCAACAATTGATGACAGCCCCGGGAGGAGTGCAGTCAGCCTCTGGCTTGGACGCCGTCACTTGCCGCCGAAGACGACGTTCTCCAGTGGCTCACCCCGTTGCAGGCGCCCGATGTTCGCAGCGATGTCGTCTGCCCGTCCCGCGAAGGTGTCCCGCGTGACGCCCGACGAGTGCGGCGTCATCAACACGTTCGACAGCTCCGCGAACGGCAGGTCACTCGGCGGAGCAGCACCCTGGCCCGACGGGTAGCGATACCAGACATCGATCGCCGCAGCGCGGATCACCCCGGCCGCCAACGCGTCGTACAACGCCCGCTCCTGCACCAGCGGACCTCGCCCGACATTGATCAACACGCCGTCATGTCCCAGTGCGCGCAGCTGCCCAGGGCCGATCATTCCCTCGGTGTGCTCATACAGCGGCGCCGACACCACCGCGACGTCGCACTCTGTCAGCAGTCGATCCAGCTCCGTCGTCGGCCCGGACCACTCCAGGCCACACGCGGAAACCCGCCCCGAGCCCGTCACCGCCGACCCGCTACAACCGAAGGCGCGGAACAAGTTCCATGCGCACCGGCCGATGTGCCCGAACCCGACGAACCCGATGTGTGCGCTGCCCAAGATGTCGAGCTGAGCTATCGCGCCGTCGTACACCGACGTCGCCCACACGCCGCGCCGCAACTGACGGTCCTGCGCCAGAAACTCGCGGCGCAGCATCACCGCGGCCGCGACCACATACTCGGCAATCGACCGCTCATGGTGAAACGTATTGGCCACCAGAACATCCGGACCCAGCGACGAGAAGTCCACCTTGTCGGTTCCCGCACCGGCGACGTGAATCAACCGCAGCTTCTGCGCCACGCCCGCCATGTCCGCGGTGAACCTGCTCCCGACATAAACATCGGCGTTCCGCAACCCGTCGCCGCCCCAACTCACCTCGGCACCCGGTGGCATCGCCGCTTCGAACCGCTCGCGGTGCGGCAGCAGGTTCCTATCTGCGACGACAATCTTCATCGTTGCAGCGCAGGGCGTTTCGGGTCGAACGTCCAGCCGGGGATCAGGTATTGCATCGCGACGGCGTCGTCGCGGCTGCCGAGCCCTTCGCGTTGATACAACTCGTGTGCCGCGCTGACGGCCGCCATGTCGAGTTCGACCCCAAGCCCCGGTTTGTTTGGCACCGTGAGGTAGCCGTCGACGATCTGGTACGGCTCGACCGTGATCCGTTGGCCGTCCTGCCATATCCAGTGGGTGTCGATCGCGGTGATCGTGCCAGGTGCCGCGGCCGCGACATGGGTGAACATCGCCAGCGAAACGTCGAAGTGGTTGTTGGAGTGCGACCCCCAGGTCAACCCCCATGCATCGCATAGCTGCGCGACGCGCACCGACCCGGCCATCGTCCAGAAGTGCGGATCGGCCAACGGGATGTCTACCGCGTTCGCGCGGATCGCGTGACCAAGTTCGCGCCAGTCGGTGCCGATCATGTTCGTCGCCGTCCGCAGACCGGTCGCCCGTTTGAATTCCGCCATCACCTCGCGACCGGAGAAACCGCCCTCGGGACCGACCGGATCCTCGGCGTAGGCCAACACATCCGTCAGCTCGCGACACGTCCTCACCGCGTCCGCCAGTAGCCAACCGCCGTTGGGGTCCAACGTGATTCGAGCGTCGGGGAATCGCTCCGCCAGTGCGATCACGGCCTTGGCCTCGTCGGCCGCCGGCAGCACGCCGCCCTTCAGCTTGAAGTCGCGGAACCCGTACCGCGCCCGCGCCGCTTCCGCGAGACTCACGACGGCGTCCGGTGTCAGCGCTTCCTCATGGCGCAGTCGCAGCCAGTCGTCGGCCTCGTCGGGCGCCGATCGGTACGCGAGATCCGTCTTGGTGCGGTCGCCGACGAAGAACAGATACCCCAGCGCTTGCACACGATCCCGCTGCTGCCCTTCGCCCAACAGCGCCGCCACCGGCACCTCGAGATGCTTGCCGAGAAGGTCGAGCATCGCCGACTCGACGGCGGTCACCGCATGCACGGCGACGCGCAGGTCGAACGTCTGCGCGCCGCGCCCCGCGGCGTCACGGTCGCCGAACACGCGCCGCATGTCGTTGAGCACAGCGTGGTAGTCGCCGATGCTGCGGCCGGTGACCAGAGCACCTGCCTCCTCGAGTGTGCGACGGATCGGTTCACCGCCAGGAACTTCACCGACACCGGTGTTGCCCTCGGAGTCGGTGAGGACCACCAGGTTTCGGGTGAAGTACGGCCCGTGCGCGCCGCTGAGGTTCAGCAGCATGCTGTCGTGGCCCGCGACTGGGATCACCGTGATGTCGCTAACGACGGGTGTGTTCATGCCATCTCCTTACGACGCGAACCATTTGTCGCCGTTGGCCAGTGGGCGCACGACGCGGGACACCTTGTCGCCCATCGTGCAAAGCGCGTCGACGATCTCGCGCTCACGGTCCTTCGTCAGCCGGCCCACCGGCACTGAGCAGCTGATGGCGTCCTGCGCGGGTGTGCAGTAGCGCAGCGCGACGGCGAAACACCGCAGTCCCGTGGTGTTCTCCTCGTGGTCTGCGGCAAAACCCCGCACCCTCACGTCGTCGAGCACCTCGTCGAGCGCGGCGCGGTCGACCACCGTGTTGGCGGTGAGCGCCCGAAGCGCGCCCGGGATGTGCTCGTCGCGGTCGGTGCCGAACCGCTCGGCCAGCAGCGACTTACCCAGCGCGGTGGAGTATGCCGGCAGCCGCCTGCCGACCCGATTCGCCGCGCGGGTGTACTGCTTGGACTCGCGGGTGGCCAGGTATACGACGTCGGTGCCGTCGAGGCGGCCGAGGTGAAATGTCTCGTCGAGGTCCTGGCGCAGGTCGTCGAGGAACGGGGTGATCAGCGGCAGGTACGGGTCGCTGTCCAGGTAGCTCGTGCCGACGAGCAGTGCGCGAATGCCGATGCCGTACAGCGTGCCTGACGGATCGCACCGTACCCAGCCCTGCGCGACGAGCGTGCGCAGCAGGGCGTGCGCGCTGCTGCGGGGCATGTCGAGTGCGTCACTGATCTCGCGGAGGCGCGCAGGGTGGTCGGGCCGGGCGGCCAGGTACTCGAGCAGCTCCACGGTCCGCACGGCGGATTTCACCTTGCGTACGGCGATGTCGGGCTCGTCAGTCACGGTCCTCCTCAGCTCGGCAGCAGTTCGCGGCCGATCAATACCACGGCGCCCAGTGTCGAGGCGCCGATTGCCAACCAGCGCAGTCGGGTTGGATCAAGAAAGCGGTTGACGCGGCGTGAAAGCGCGTATCCGGCGACCGCCGCAGGGATCAACGCAGCGAACGCCGACACGGTTCGGCCGTCGATGGCCCCGGTCACCGCGAGCGCGGCAATCGACATCATCGAGCCGACCAGAAAGAAGCCGCTCATCGTCCCACGCAGGCGCGCACCGCTGTTGCGTTGCCACACCAGCGCCATCGGCGGACCACCGATCGACGTCGCGGTGCCCAGCACACCCGACGTCGCGCCCGCCAGCACCACGTTGCGCCGCCGCGGTGCAGGAATCCAACCGAAGCTGGTAAGGGCGACACCTGCGAGCACCACGCCGGCCAGCATCACCGTCAGTGCCCGCTCAGGCAGCATGGCCAAAAGCAATGCGCCCGCGATGGTTCCGGGCACCCGGCCTACCAGAGCCCAGCCCGTGCCGTGCAAGTCGATGTCTTCGCGCTCCCGCACGGCCACGATCAACGTCACCAGCGTCGCGACCATGATCAGGGTGCCCGGAATGAGCCGCGGGTCGACGAGCGCGATCACCGGCGCGGCCAGCATGCCGATGCCGAAGCCGATCGACGCCTGCAGACAGGACGCCAGCATCACCGCCCCGGCGACAGTGCAGAATCCGAGGACACTCATACCGAGGCCAGCGTCCCCTCCTGCAACAGCGGATGGTGGCACTCGGCGGCGTGTCCAGATACTTCGGGGTCCACCGCACTCGGCGGCGTTGTCGTCGCGCAGACGTCGGTGGCCTTCCAGCAGCGCGTCCGGAACCGGCAGCCTGACGGTGGGTTCAGCGGGGAAGGCACCTCGCCCTTGAGCAAGATCCGTTCGGGGCGCTGCTCGCCGTTCAGCTTGGGCGCCGCAGACATCAGCGCGGCGGTGTATGGGTGGTTTGGCCGGTCGAAAACCGCTTCGGTAGGGCCGGATTCGATGATTCTGCCGAGATACATCACCGCGACGCGGTCTGCGACGTGGCGGACGACGGACAAGTCGTGCGAGATGAAGATGTACGAGATGCCCAGCTGGCTCTGCAGGTCGTTGAGCAAGTTGAGTACCTGCGCCTGCACCGACAGGTCGAGCGCGGACACCGGCTCGTCGCAAATGATCACATCTGGGTCGAGCGCCAGCGCGCGGGCGATCCCGATGCGTTGGCGCTGGCCGCCGGAGAACTCCTGCGGATACTTGTCGAAGGACTTCGCGCCGAGACCGACAAGGTCCAGCAGGCCGCGCACGCGCATCTCACGGTCACGACGGCCCTTGTACACACCCTTGTGGCTGCGCCACGGCTCGGCGATGAGCTCGCCGGCCGTCATCCGCGCATTCAGCGACGCGTAGGGATCCTGGAAGACCATCTGGACCCGACGGCGGAACGCCAGCAGCTCCTTGCCGCGCAGGCCGAACGGATCGATGCCGTCGAAGCGCACGGTGCCCGAGTCCGGTCGTTCCAGCATCAGCAATGTCCTTGCCAGCGTCGACTTTCCGCATCCGGATTCGCCCACAAGGCCGAGGGTCTCGCCGCGGGACAGGTCGAGCGTGATGCCGTCCAGCGCGCAGAGCTTCTTCTTGCCTGCGTTGGGAACGCTGAACGACTTGTGCAGATCGCGGACTTCGAGCAGCTTCTCAGACACAGGCATTTGTTAGTCCTCCTCTCGTCCGGCTTCAACCTCTTCGGGGAAGTGGCAGGCGGCCTTGCGGTCGCCACCATCAAGGGCGGGTCGCGTCGTCGCGCAGATGTCGCGCGCCAACGGGCAGCGCGCCTGATACACGCAACCCGCAGGGATGGCGTGCAAGTCCGGGGGCGTGCCGCCGATCGATTTGAGTTGATCACCGCGGCGGGCGTGGACGGGAACCGAGTTCAGCAGCCCCTTGGTGTACGGGTGCCGCGGGTTGGCGAAAACCTCTGCTACCGAGCCGGTTTCGACGATATTGCCCGCGTACATCACCGCGACGCGATCTGCCTCCTCTGCGACCAGCGCCAGGTCGTGCGTGATCAGCACGACGGCCATCTTGTATTCGGCACGCAGATCGCGCAGCAGCGCCATGATCTGAGCCTGCACGGTCACGTCGAGCGCGGTGGTCGGCTCGTCGGCGATCAGCACGCTGGGGTTGAGCGCGACGGCCATCGCGATCAGCAGTCGCTGCCGCATGCCGCCTGAGAACTGGTGTGGGTAGGAGTTCAGCCGGGTCTCGGGTTGCGGGATGCCGACGCGGGCCATCAGCTCGACCGCTTTGGCCTTGGCCTGCTTGGCGCTCATGCCGTGGTGGATCCGGAATGGTTCGGCCAGTTGGGTTCCCACGGTGTAGAGCGGGTTCAGCGCGGTGAGTGCATCCTGAAAGACGATCGCGAGTTCGGTGCCCGCGATCTCACGGCGCTTGGCCCTGCCGACGCGGAACAGGTCAAAGCCGCTGAGTTGCGCTGTCCCGCCGACCACGTCGGCGACGGGCTCGAGCAGGCCGACGAGGGCGGTGGCCGTCATCGACTTGCCGCAGCCGGATTCGCCGAGCAGCGCCAGCGTTTCGCCGCGGCGCGCCGTGAAGCTGACGTCGTTGACCGCGCGGACGGTGCCGCTGATCGTGCGTATGTCGACGGTCAGCCCGTCGACCTCCAACACCGTTTCGTCGAGATCGGGCAGGCGTTCTGCGACAGCGGTCATGCTTATGCCTTTCAAGAGAGGCGCTTCGTGGTTTTGGTGAAGCGAGAGAGGCGTTTCTGCGGAACGGTCAGGCGCCACCGTTGTCCCGGGTCGGTGGCGATCCGGGCCCATGCGGCGAGGATGGTCGCCGACACGGTGGTGATGACAATGGCAAGGCCGGGGAAGAACGACAGCCACCACGCGGTGTGCAGGTAGGTGCGGCCCTGCGAGACCATCAGGCCCCAGCTGACGTCGGGCGGCTGGATGCCGATGCCCAGGAAGCTCAACGAGCTCTCCGCCAGCATCACGTAGCAGAAGTCGAGCGTCGCGACGGTCAGCAAGGTGGGCAGGACGACGGGCGCGACGTGGCGCCAGATGATCGCTTGGGCGCTGGCGCCGAACGTGCGGGCCGCGTCGACGAACAGCCTGCTCTGCAGTTCGGCGGACTCGGCACGAGCCGTGCGCAGGTAGACAGGGACGCGCGTGATCGCCAGCACCAGAACGATGTTCGCCGCGCTTGGCGAGAACACGTACAGCACGACGACGGCGAGCAGCAGCGACGGGAAGCTCATGATCACATCGGCGACCCGCATCGCAATCGTTTCGCGCCAGCCGCGGTAGTAGCCGGCCCACATGCCGATCGCGGAACCCACGACGGCGGAAATGACCACGGCGGGGACCGCGACCGACAACGTGGTGCGGCAGGCGACGATCAGCCGGGCCAGCATGCTGCGGCCGAGCGGATCGGTACCGAGGATGTTGGCCCACCCGTGCGCGAGCGTGAAGGGCGCCTGGTTGGAGTTGTCCAGGTCGATATGAGTGGCGAGGTTGCCGACGAACATCGGTCCGACTATCCCGGTGAAAAAGACCAGGCCGAGCACGACCGCTGCTGCGGCGGCGACGCGGTCGTTGACCAGCAACCGGAACCATTTCGAGCGCTTGCGGGTTTCGGGCTCGCCGACGATCGCGGTGGTCGGCTTGACCGGGACGAGATCGAGTTGCGTGCTCATGTCTCTCCTAGACTCTCGCTGGTTCCCGGACGCGGGCGTCGAGCAACGCGTAGCAGGCGTCGATGAAGATGTTGAGGGCGAAGATGCTCACCGCCGTCAACAGCACGGCCGCCTGCAGCACGGCGAAGTCCCGTTGCAGGATCGCGTCGATCATCAGCTTGCCGATGCCCGGCCAACCGAAGATCGCCTCGACGACGACCGCACCGTTGACCAGTCCCACCGCGAGGTCGCCTGCGACGGTCAGCGCGGGGGCCGCGGCGTTACGCAGCGCGTGGTGGGTGACGACCCGCAGGTCGCTGGCGCCCTTGCTGCGGGCCAGTCGCACGTAAGGGGCGGACAGTGCGGAAACCATTGCGCCGCGCACGACTTGAGTGAGCACACCGAGCGGCCGGATCATCAGCGTCGCGATCGGCAGGATCCAGGACAGGCCGCTGTCGACACCGGAGGTGGGCAGCCAGCCGAGCAGGACGGCGAAGAGCCAGACGCCGGTGATCGCGAACCAGAAGTCGGGGATGCTGGCGGCGGTCATGGACAGCAGGCTGGAGAACCGGTCGGCCAGCGAGTTGGGACGGTAAGCGGCCCAGCAGCCGATGACCACGGCGAGCACGATCGCCAGAAGCATTGTGGTGAACGCTAATTGGAGCGTGGCAGGAAAGGCCCGCAGCGCCATTTCGGACGCGGATTCACCGGTGCGAAGCGAGGTGCCGAAGTCCAGGTGCAGGACGCCCTTGAAATAGTCGCCGAGTTGGGTCAACAGTGGCTGGTCGAACCCGTTCTTCGCGGCGAAGTCGGCACGCTGCTCCGGGGTGGCTGACTCGGGCAGGTACAGGTTCGTGGGGTCGCCGGTGAGTCGGGCGAGGAGGAACACCCCGAGCAGCACGATGATCAACGGCAGTGCGCTGGTGTACATCCGTCGCCGGATGAAGGAGAACATGGGCTAGGCCTCCCGGTTTGTGCTGGCGAACGTCATCTGGGCTAGCCGCATCTCGTCTCCGGTTGCGGAGTTCGGCCGATAGTCGACGCGCGGTGACTTTCCGAGCACCCCGTTCATGTGCGCGATGTAGGCGAACTGGCCGACCTCGGTCGGCTCGGCCGCGAACAGCTTGGCGTACGCGTCCTGACGCTGCTGGCCGATGAGCTGTCCGGCCGCGTCGATCTTCTGGTCGAAAGCAGGTGTACCGCAGCCGTTTTGCGCTCCGTCGGTGCGCATGTACTGGTCGACGCTGAACGCTGCATCCCCGGCCTGGTTGCCGTGCATGATCAGCGCGACGAACGGTCCTGCGTTGTCAGGGAACGGGCGTAGCTGATACTGCAGCTGACCCGCGGTATCCATCATCTCGATCTTGGCGTTCAGGCCGATTTCGGCCAGCTCACTTTGGATGACTTCCATGGTCTCGGTGATCTTCGGGAACTGCGCGGTGCGGCCGATCAACCTGATCTGCGTGCCGACAGGGACTCCGGCCGCCTTCGCCTCGGCCACCAACTGCTTGGCCTTGTCCGGATCGTGCGGCCACAGCGCCAGATCTGGGTTGTGGCCGACGACGCCGTCGGGGATCAACTGGGCGGCCGGCTCGCCCATGCCGCGGAACAGCGCCTTGACGATTCCGGTGCGGTTGACCGAGTAGTTGATGGCTTGGCGGACGCGGATGTCGTTCAGCGGCGCCTGGATACACGTGATGCGCAGTGCGGTGGTTTCGTTGTTGGGAAACGCCACACCGAGGTTGCCCGCGCCGTCCTCGGGGCCAAGGCCCGTCGCGATGTCGGTCTCGTCGTTGGTGATCATCGCGGCGCGCACGCTGCCCTCGCTGCGCCACTGGTATTCGGCGCGGGCGAACGCGGGCTGCTTGCCCCAGTAGGTGGCGTTGCGCGCCAGCCGCAACTTCTGGCCGTACTCCCAATCGTCGACGACGTAGGGGCCGGTGCCGATCGGTTCGCGCACCTTCGCGGTGGTGCTGGTGGTGCGCGGGACGATCTCCACGAACGAGATACGCAGCGGCAGAATGGGATCGGGGGTTTCGGTGGTCACTGTCAGCGTGGTGTCGTTGACGGCGTTGAGCTTGAGCTTCTCGTCGCCGAACACGTAGCCGTCGACGTTGCAATTCAGATCGGAGTTGACGGCCCGGTCGATGGAGAACGCGGCGTCGGTTGCGGTGAACCGAGCACCGTTGGAGAAGGTGACGTCCTTGCGGATGTCGAAGGTCCACTCGGTCGGCGAGGTTTGCCGCCAGCCGGTGGACAGCAGCGGCTGCAGGTCACCGGAGGCCGGGTCGCGCTCGATGAGCGGTTCGGTGATGTTGGACCTGACGACGACACCCGTCGACGTCAGCGAGCTCTCGCACGGCTCGAGGGTCGGCGGCTCCTCGGGCAGCACGATCCGCAGGGTGTTGAGGTCGTAGCCACCGTGCCGCGAGTTGGCGACGGTGCAGCCGCTGGCGACCACGGTGACTGCCGCAAGCGCGACGGCAAGTGCTTGGCGTCTCATGGATCCTCCCGGGCTGCGGTTGGTGACGTCCACGTATGTAGATAAACCGTGTGATCGCAGACACACGTTAGGGAGGGCTTCGGAACAGCGTCAACCCGGGCCAAGTGGCCGAATGGGAGTTTGTATTGGCCAACCTCTCCTGCGAAATGCCAGCTCACACTTGGTTTTTCGACCGCTCATACCCTGCCTGGACTGTCGATAGCGCTGTCATGCGGGTTGGGTATAAGTCCATGCTATTTCGGGGTTGGACGGGTATTCGCAGGTCGCCGTACCGTGGGGGTCATGAGTCGTTCGGTGTTGCAGGTCGGGCCGTTGAAGCCGTCGTTGGCACAGACCCTGCGGGACGACTACGCCGCCTACGTGCTGCCCGACGAGCCCGCCGACTTCCTGACCGAGCACGGCAGCGAGATCAAGGCGGTGGTGACGTCGGGCCGGAAGGGCGTTGATGCCGAGTTGATGGCTGCGCTGCCCAACCTTGGGGCGGTCGTGAACTTCGGGGTCGGCTATGACACCACCGACGTGGATGCGGCCGCAGCGCGCGGCGTCGTGGTCAGCAACACCCCCGATGTGCTGACGGACTGCGTGGCCGACACGGCGGTGGGTTTGGTGATCGACGTGATGCGGCAGTTCTCGGCTGCAGACCGCTATGTGCGCGCGGGCCGGTGGCCGGTTGACGGGAACTATCCGCTGACCCGTCAGGTGAGCAACAAGCGAATCGGGATCATCGGGCTCGGCCGCATCGGCAGTGCAATCGCGCAGCGGCTCAGCGCCTTTGGCTGCGTGATCTCCTATCACAACAGACATGTGGTCGAGGGATCACCGTATGAGTATGTGGAGACACCGGCGGACCTGGCGCGCGGGGTGGATGTGCTGATCGTCGCCGCGGCAGGCGGTGCGGGCACGCAGGGCCTGGTGAGCCGCGAGGTGATCGAGGCGTTGGGTCCCGACGGTTATCTGGTGAACATCGCGCGCGGCAGTGTCGTCGACGAGAAGACGTTGGTCGACGCGCTGGAGGAAGGCCGGTTGGCGGGTGCGGGACTCGACGTGTTCGAGGACGAGCCCAATGTGCCTGGCGCGCTGTTGACCATGGACAACGTCGTCGTGTTGCCGCATGTCGCCAGCGGCACGGTGGAAACCCGCGCGGCGATGGAGGACCTGACGCTGCGCAACCTCGACAGCTTCTTGAAGACCGGTCAGCTCGTCACGCCGGTGCCGATGCCGGCGCGGGTCGGCGCTGACTCCTGATCACCCTCATCAACATGGCCGGGTGCATCAGTCGGCTCGCGGGCTCGACGAGATGCAGAATGCGAACGAATGTCTCGGTCAGAACGATGTCTTTGGCCGCGGCAGCCATGAATCTGTCCATGTACCAGTTGATTAACCGTTTCGGTACCGAGCGCCAATCGTCGGCGGGGAAGACGGCGAAGTCGTTCAACCGGTTGCCCCGCCAGACGGGCCGCAACTTCTTGGTGGTGGCGCGGAAGTAGCGCTGAGCCACGTCATCGGTGCCCTTGCGCAACGCGTCACGCAACGCAATAGCTTGCAGCGCTGCGGAAGTCATGCCTTGGCCATAGACCGGATTGAAGCTGCAGACGGCGTCGCCGATGACAAGCAGTCCCTTCGGGAATCGACTCATCTTGTCGTAACGGCGCCACACGCTCGCGGGGTAGTTCTGCGCGCGCACCGGGCCCAGTGGTTCGCCGGCGCGCAGCGCGGTGATGATGTGGGGCGGCAACAGTTCGGCCATGGACGTCATGAGCCCGGCAAAGTCAGTCGGTAGCTTCTGGCCTGCGACGCCGATGAGGGTGAGGACCACGACATCGTTTTCGTAGACCAATAGACCTGCGCCGGTTGACCTTTCGATCGTCGGTGCAATCAGGACGGTCTTCTCGCTGATCAGGCCGATCGGGACCTTGAAGAACTGGCTCGTGTAGTTCAGGTTGACGGTGTAGCGCTGTTCGGTGGGTCGGCCGTAGCCGTGCGCTTCGAGGAATGCCGGCGTGCGCGCCGAGCGGCCGGTCGCGGCGATGACCAAGTCGGCGTCCAGCCGATGCTCTTCGCCCGAGGCGCGGTTGGCCACGCGAATCCCGGTGACATCGCCTGCGAGGTCGACGGTCGGTTCGATGGCCTCGTGTCCGTCGAGGATCGTCACGTTCTCGATCGCCCGCACTCGACGCCGCACAAGCGTCTCCAACAGTGGGCGGCTGGCGAGATGAGTGGAGATCCCGTGGGGGTTGGTGAATCGGCCGGCGCGGGACAACACGTGATCGCCGAAGCGGATATAGGCGACGGCCGGGTCGGTGCCGTCGACGAATCCGGCGCCTGCCGTGACGAGGTCGTCCGGCAGTTCGGGGAGCAATTGACCCAACGCGCGCGAGCCGCGACTCATCAACGCGTGCAGATGGTGGCTCTGCGATGCGCCACGCCGGTGAGTTACCTCGTCGGGCAACACATCACGCTCGATGAGCGTGACGGATTCATAGAAGTCGGAAAGGACTGCGGCGGCGAGCAGTCCGGCCATGCTTGCGCCACATACGACTGCGGTTTGTCGACGTTCGCTCACTCGAGTTCACTCCGGCAGACCCGACCCTACTGGGGCGTGTCATCAAATGATGACACGCTTGAGAACGTCTTAGTAGTTGTTGCAGCTGTTGGCGACCTGGACGACAAGGCCGGTGTATGGCGCAGCCGCCGGAATGCTCTGCACCTGCTGGAGCATCTGCTGACGCTGAGGTACCGGCGCGCCGAGGAATTGGTGCAGCCATCCCACCGCCACCGGACTTCCGGTGAACTCGGCGGCGTTCTCGGGCGACTGGGCATTCAGCGCTGCGATCACCTGGTCGTAGCTGCATGTCGTGTTGACGACCGCACCTACATCGGGAGTTGCGGAAGCGATCCCGCTGCTGAGGCCGAGCGACAGTGCCATGCCGGTCGCGGCAACAACCACCTTCGTCCTCAAGATCATGCATTCACGCTAGCACGCCGCAGACCAGCGCGTCCGTCGTCGATTTTCGTTGAAAGAGAACACCTCTCATGTTTCTCGCTGCGAGCCCCGCAGTTGAAGCGCGCATCGATTGCAATTTCAAGCAAATCAGTCCCAGTTATCTACCTGGACTGATTGCCGCCACAGCAATATGTGCCCGGCATACAATCAGCGGGCGACAGGCTTTGCGCTGGGGGGCGAAACATGACGGCAGGCATCGAATGCGCAATCCCACTCGAGTGGGAAACCGTGAGTTCTACCTGCCAACGTGCGACCGATCGGTTCGTGGAGTTGCTCCGATCGGCACCCGATGCGCAAGCCTCGGTGCCGGGGCTCGACTGGACTGTCGCCCAGGTGGCGGCCCACGTCGTGTCGCTCACTGCCCGCTATGTGCCCTTTGTTCAGGGTCAAGGAAAGGCGTTCTACGCCACCATGCCCGAAATGAACGCACACGAACTGGACGCGCTTTCGGCGTTCAGTCTCGACGAACTTGCCGATCGACTCGAAGCTGGAACGGCATCGTTGCTGTCGTTGTGTCCATCCGGGCGGGCTCCTGCAAGGTTATTCGACCTCGATTCGGACTGCACGTCGGCCATCGCCCTCTACGTCGAGGAGTTACTCGTCCACGGTCTAGATATCGCGAGAGCCGTCGGCAGGACTTGGTCCATTACGCATGACGAGGCGGTGATAGCCATCGGTGGTTTGACGGTTCCGTTGCCCAAATTCGTCGATCCACAAAGCACGCGCGGGATGGAGGCCACCTACGAACTCAGGCTTCGCGGCGGCCCGACGTGCGCGATGACCGTCGCCGATGGCGCAGTGTCCTTCTCGCCGGGTCCCGCGCCCAATGCCGACTGCCGAATCTCTGCTGACCCAGTCGCCTTCCTGCTGACGGGTGCTGACCGCGAACCGGAATGGAAGGCGCTACTCGGCGGGAAGATGGTCGCCTTTGGCCGGAAACCCTGGCTCGCGTTGCGCTTTAAAAAGCTCTTCGTCAAGGCTTGAGCGCCGCTATCCCACGACGTCTTCGACCAGATCATCGGTGGTCCATTCGCGCTGCGGCAGAACGTCTCTCAACAGCCGCAGCAGGGCGGGATTGGAGCTGTCGCCCCGCCACACCGCATCCAACTCCACCGGCCGCTCCCGAAACGCCCCGATCGACCGGAACACCACGCCGTCGGGGTGCAGTGTCGCCGCCGACGCAGGCACCAGCGCGATGCCGATGCCTGAGCGCACCAACACCAACATCGTGTGCACCTGCGTCACGTACTGCACGTAGCGCGGCGTCGCCCCGGCGATCGTGAACGTGCTGATGAGCAACTCGTTGAAATACCTGGCCTGCACCGGCGAGTACATGATCACGTCCTGGCCGTCGAGGTCGTTCAGCGTCAGCTGCCGTCCTAGCGAGGCCATCGGATGGCCCTCGGGCACCGCGGCGATCAGCTGCTCGTGCAGTAGCGGTCGCGACACCAGGCCCGGCCGCTTCACCGGCGGGCGCGCCATGCCCAGGTCGAGCTCACCGGTCATCAGCCCCTCGAGCTGCACCGCCGTCACCATCTCCCGCAGCTCCAGCTTCACATCGGGCAGCTTCTCGCGCGCCGCCCCAAGCAGCCGCGGTAGCACCACGTGAGCGGAGGCCGCGGTGAACCCGACGACGACGGTGCCCAGGTCGCCTTCCGGGATCCGTTTCACGGTTTGTGCAGCACCCTCGGCCAGCTGCAGGATGCGCCGGGCATCGGGCAGGAACGCGACGCCAGCAGGAGTCAGCGTCACCGTCCTGGTGGTTCGGTCGATGAGCTGCACGCCAAGCTCGTTCTCCAGCTGCTGGATCTGCCTGCTCAGTGGGGGCTGGGTCATGTGCAGCCGCTCGGCGGCCCTCCCGAAGTGCAGCTCTTCCGCGACGGCGACGAAACAGGACAACCGGGCGAGCGAAAACACCGATGCACTCCTCGCATCACTGCGCACCGTTTACGCGCAGGTTGGGCATCAGTTTAGGTGCCACCGATCGCCGAGTGTGGGCTTAACGCACGCTTCAGGCGCCAACAGCGTGCGGGTAACCCACGTTCGGCGGGGTAAGGGCTACCAGCGCGGACCGGTCGCGTCGAAACTCGGATCGATGCTCTTCATGTATCCGGTGTCGTCGCGGTCACGGATCCCGCACCGCACGTACTGCTCATGCAACGCCGCCAGCGCAGCCTCGTCGATCTCGACCCCGAGTCCAGGCGTCGTCGGCACCGCCACCGATCCGTCCACGAACGACAGCGCTCCTGGCTTGACGATCTCCTCGGTCTTCCATGGCCAATGCGTATCGCACGCGTAGGTCAGGTTGGGTGTTGCGCCGGCCAAATGCACCATCGCCGCCAGGCTGATGCCCAGATGCGAATTCGAGTGCATCGACAGCCCGAGCCCGAACGTCTCGCAAATGCCGGCCAGCAGCCGCGACCGCTGCAGTCCGCCCCAATAGTGATGATCCGAGAGCACTACGCGCACCGACTGTTTCGCGACTGCGGGCGCCAGGTGATCGAAGGCGACGACGCACATGTTCGTCGCAAGCGGCATCGGCGCCTGCCGTGCCACCTCGGCCATTCCTTCCAGCCCCGGCGTCGGGTCTTCGAGGTATTCCAGGACACCTGCCAGGCCGGAGGCCACCTTCACCGAGGTCTGTGGCGTCCATGCCGCGTTCGGATCCAGCCGCAACGGATGCGAAGGGAACGCCGACCGCAGCGCTTCGATGGCCGCCATCTCCTCCTCGGGCGCAAACACGCCGCCCTTGAGTTTGATTGCGCTGAAACCGTATTCGTCGACGATGCGCCGCGCCTGCGCGACGATGCCGTCCGGGTCGAGCGCCTCGCCGAATGCGTCCGGCTCGAAGCCGGGATGCGCCGCCCATTTGTAGAACAGGTATGCGCTGAACGGAACGGCATCGCGGACCGCGCCGCCGAGCAGGTCCGACACCGGACGGCCGGTGGCGTGCCCCTGCACGTCAAGGCACGCGACCTCGAACGGCGACAGCACCTGGTCGACCGCGCTGGCCGACGCGATCATGCCGGCCGTCCCGACCGCACGGGAGTCACCCTTGAGTCGCGAAGCGATCGCCGCGCGTATCGAATTCAACGCGAACACGTCCAGGCCGGTGATCGCGGAAGCCGCCGCTCCCAACCGCGCGAGGTGGGCCTGGTCGGCATACGTCTCGCCGAGGCCGACGAGGCCTGCGTCGGTGTCCAGCTGGATGATCGCACGCAGCGCGTACGGCTGGTGCAGGCCAACGGTGTTGAGCAGTGGCGGGTCGACGAACGCGACCGGCGTGATGCGGGCGCCCGTGATGCGAATTCGGCTGGGCGCCATGGCTATACAGCCTCGGTGAGCGCCTCGGCCAGCACCGACCGACCAGCGGCGATGATGGCCTGCAGTTCGATCACGTCGTCGGCGGTCGGCATCACCAGCGGTGGGCGGACCGGGCCCGCGGGCGTGCCCTCCAATGCGACGCCCGCCTTGACGAGCGATACCGCATATCCGGGCACGGTGTCGCGCAGTCGCACGAGCGGGTGGAAGAACTCCCGCAGCAGACCGTTCGCCAGCGCGTCATTTCCGGCTTCGAGCGCGTTGAAGAACGCCAGCGCCAGGTCGGGGGCGAACGCGAACGTCGCCGACGAGTACAGCGGCACCCCGATCGCGCGGTAGGCCTGCTGCGTGGTCTCCGCGGTCGGCATGCCGTTGAAGAACAGGAAGTCCTTGTCTGCATCTTTCAACGCATCGCTGACCGCGCGGACAATGCGCGCGACCTGGTCGAGATCGCCTGTGCCGTCCTTGAATCCGATCACATTCGGGATCTTAGCGACCTCGATGGCGGATGCCTCGGTATAGCGGGCATTGTTGCGGTTGTAGACGATGAGCGGAAGGTCGGTGACAGCCGCGACCTCTCGGGTGTAGGCGATCAGCCCAGCCTGCGGCATCTCGACGAGATACGGCGGCAGCAACAGGATGCCGTCGGCGCCGGCGTCCTCGGCGGTCGCGGCGAATACCTTGGCCTGGGTGACGGAGCCGCCTGCGCCCGCGTAGACCGGCACGCAGCCGGCGACCACCTCGACGGCAGTTCGCACGACGCGGCCGAACTCCTCGGCCTCCATGGCGTGGAATTCACCTGTGCCGCAAGCGATGAACACGCCGCCGGGACCGGCGTCGACACCGCTGCCGACGTGGCGGGCCAGCAGGTCGAGGTCGACCTCGCCTGCCTCGGTCATCGGGGTGACAGGGAAGAACAGAACTCCACTAAACGTGGGGTGCATCGGTTGGGACTCCTTGATCGGTGTTGCGGGGTCAGTCACGGGTCAGTCGGCCATCGATGCGCCGCCACAGGTGGTCTGGATTGTCGTCGGCAATTGCACTGGGCAGCAGCGACTTCGGCACGTTCTGGTAGGCGACCGGGCGAAGGAAGCGCTCGATCGCACGAGAGCCAACCGATGTGCTCCGCGAGTCGGACGTGGCCGGGTATGGGCCACCGTGCACCATCGCGTGCCCGACCTCGACGCCGGTAGGCCAGCCGTCGAAGAGGATCCGGCCTGCCTTGAGCTCGAGCAGGGGCACCAGCTGGCGAGCATCGTCGTAGTCGGACTCGTCGGCGTGCACGGTGGCAGTCAGCTGGCCCTCGAGGCCCTCGGCGACGGCGCGCATCTCGGCTGCGTCGGCGCAGCGCACGATCAGGCTCGACGCGCCGAATACCTCGGCCTGCAGCCGCTCCGAGCCCAGGAAACGCGACGCATCGGTCGTGAATAGTGCAGCGCGGCAATATGTTTCGCTCTCGGAAGCCTCGCCACGGACTATCAGGTCGGCTTCTCCGCTCAACGTGTCGACACCGGCGGCGTAGTTCGACGCGATGCCGGGCGTGAGCATCGGGGTGGCAGCTGCCTTCGCGACGGCATCCCGTGCCGCGCCGAGGAAGGTGTCAAGGCCCGGCCCGTCTATGGCGATCACCAAACCCGGATTGGTGCAGAACTGTCCGGAGCCCATTGTCAGCGACGCGACGAACGCAGCGCCGAGGGCTGCGCCGCGTGACGCCAAGGCGCCGTCGAGCAGGAACACCGGGTTGACCGAGCTCATCTCGGCGTACACCGGGATCGGTTCGGGACGGCTCGCCGCGGCAGCGACGAGAGCCGTTCCCGCAGTGCGTGATCCGGTGAAGCCGACCGCCTTGATCCGCGGATCGGTGACGAGCGCGATGCCAAGCTCGGGCCCCGATCCGAACAGTAGCGAGAAGGTGCCTGCGGGCAGTCCGGTGTCGGCGACAGCCTCGGTGATGGCGCGGCCGATCAATTCGGAGGTCCCGGGGTGGGCGTCGTGGGCTTTGACGACGACCGGGCACCCGGCGGCCAGTGCCGACGCGGTATCGCCACCTGCGACCGAGAACGCCAGCGGAAAGTTGCTTGCGCCGAACACCGCGACCGGCCCCAGCGGAATGGAGCGCTGACGAATGTCGGGCCGTGGCAACGGCTCCCGGTCGGGCAGGGCGGGATCGATGCGTGCGCCGTTCCAGCTGCCCTCGCGCAGCACGTCGGCGAACATCCGCAACTGACCGGTGGTGCGCGCGACCTCGCCGGTGATGCGGGCCTCTGGCAGTCCTGATTCCGCGACGGCGCGGGCGATGACACCGTCGCGGATGGCTTCGATGTTGGCCGCAATCTTCTCCAGGAACTTGGCGCGCTGCTCGGCGGTTGTCGACCGGTAGTCGGCGAAAGCCGCCGCAGCCGCGGAGCACGCGGTCTCGACGTGAGACCGATCGCCGTAGGGGTAGGCAGGCTCGAGTTGCTGGCCGGTGCTCGGGTTGAACCCGCGAATCGGTGTGCCTGCGCCGCGCACGGGTGAGCCGGCGATGAGCATCTGTCCGGTCAGGCGTGAGGTGTCGGGCATGGTCGTTGTCATGGTGTCCTCGGCCGTCGCTGGTCGTCGCTGTCTATCAGCAACGGTAGGAGGCATATCCATGCTTGTCCAAGACCGATATACGGCCGAATGATGCAGTACTTGGATTAATGCCTCGGCAAACGAACGGGGAAGCCATCGAACGAACATCGACAAGACGACCTGTGAGTCGCCTTGCAGAGGCTCGTAATCTGGTGTCAGACCGCTCAACACAATCTCGCGAGTGAAGGAATTCGGCAGGCATGGCGTCGTTGAGAACGGGCGACGGTTTCCCCGACGTCGTCGTCACCGCAGTCGCATCGACCACTTCGCTTGGCCCCGATGCGGAAAAGACTTGGCGGGCGCTGCTCGACGGGCAAAGCGGCATTCGCGAACTGGATAAAGCCTTCGTCGGCGAGTTCGATTCACCGGTGCGCATCGGCGGGCCGCTGCAAGAGAATTTCGACGAACACCTCAGCCGCGTGGAGCTCCGGCGGCTGGCGTACATGCAGAAGATGTCGCTCGTGTTGGGACGGCGGTTGTGGGAGAACGCCGGAACGCCGGACGTCGACACCAGGCGACTGATGATCGCAATGGGCCTCGCGCTCGGCAGCACCGAGGAGATCCCCTCGCAGTACGACTCCTGGAAGGAGAAGGGGCTGCGCGCGGTGTCGCCTCTCGCGGTGCAGATGTACATGCCGAATTCGCCTGCCGCAGCGCTCGGGCTCGATCGCCAGGCCAAGGCCGGGATCATGTCGCCGATCATGGGCGACGCGTCGGGCGCCGCAGCAATCGCCGAGGCGTGGCGACAGATCGTGCTCGGCGAGGCTGACATCGCGATCTGCGGCGGGGTGGAGACGCACATCGAGGCGGTGCCCGTCGCATCGTTCTGGCAGGCGGGGCTGTTGTCAGCCAACAATGATGACCCGCAGGCAGCCTGCCGCCCGTTCGACAAGGACCGCGACGGCATGGTGCTCGGCGAAGGCGGTGCGCTGCTGCTCATCGAGACCGAGGAACACGCCAAGGCGCGCGGTGCCTCGATCCTGGCGCGGGTCATGGGGGCGGCGATGACCTCCGACGGCTACGACGTGGTCGAGCCGAACCCAAGCGGGCAGGATGCCAGCCACGCGATCGCGCGCGCCATCGACTTGGCGGGGCTGACGCCTACCGACATCGACCATGTGAATGCGCATGCCAGCGGTACCAAGCACGGCGACCTCGCCGAGGCCAACGCGATCGCGCTCGCATTCGGCAATCACAAGCCGGCGGTTTTTGCTCCCAAAGCCGCACTAGGTCATTCGTTGGGCGCGGCAGGCGCCGTGGAGGCGGTGTTGACGGTTCAGGCGCTGCGCGACGGAGTCGTGCCTGCGACGCTCAACCTGACGAACCTCGACCCCGAAATCGACCTCGACGTCGTCAGCGGCATTCCCCGCAACGGCGACTACCGCTATGCGGTCACCAATTCGTTTGGCATCGGCGGCCACAACGTCGCGGTCGTGTTCGGCGCCGCTTGAGCGTCACGCCTTCGTCAACGTGAACTGTCCCAGTTCGCTGATCCCGCGGCGGAAGAAGGCGGAGCATCCGGTCAGGTAGCGCATGTAGCGGTCGAAAACCTCTTGGGACGTCGCGGCCACCGCTTCGTCGTGCGCGGCTTGCAAGTTGGCCGCCCACGCATCCAGCGTCCGCACATAATGCTCATTGAGGTACTGCGTCTGTTCCAGCGAAAACCCTGCCGCACCGGAGTATTCGGCAATGTCTTCGTCACAGGGGATGGCGCCGCCAGGGAAGATCTCCTTGGCAATGAACCGCATGAACTTCAGGTCCGTCATGGTGATCGGGATGCCCATCTCGGGCCACCGCTTGAGCGGATGGCCGAGGATCGTCTGCAGCACCATCCGGCCGCCCGCAGGCAGGATTCGATAGCAGGTTTCGAAGAAGGCCGCGTAGCGGTCTTTCGGAAACGCTTCGAACGCCTCGATGCTGATGATGCGGTCGACGGGCTCGTCGAATTCTTCCCAGCCGCGCAGGAACACTCGCCGCGAGCGATCGGAATCGATCTCCTCGAGCAAGTGCTGGCAGTAAGCCGCCTGATTCTTGCTCAGCGTCAGCCCGACGACGTTGACGTCGTAGTTCTGAACCGCACGCTTCAGTACCGAGCCCCACCCGCAACCGACGTCGAGAAGCGTCATTCCGGGGCGCAATTCGAGCTTGTCGAGCGCGAGATCGATCTTCGCCATCTGCGCGTCTTCAAGAGACATGGTGTCGTTGGTGAAAAACGCACAACTGTAGGTGCGGGATGGGTCTTGAAACGTCCCGAAGAATTCGTCGGAGAGGTCGTAGTGGGCCTGGATCTCCTCGAAAAACGGCCGCATCTTCACCGTCCCGGCGTTGCCCTCAGCCACCTCTATCGACCTCCTCCACGGATCGCTCTCGCGATCTCGACGGACCTGACCCCCCTTGTTTCTACCTCAAGTTTCGTTAGGTGGGCGAATCAGCCTTTCTCGCAAGTGAACTGGCAAACATCTGTGTATCCGTTGCGAAACAGGTCGGCACACCCCGTGAGGTACTTCATGAACCGCTCGTAGATCTCTGTCGAGGTGATGGCGATGGCCTCGTCCTTCTGTGACTCGAGATTTGCCGCCCAGGTATCCAGCGTCCGAACATAGTGCGGCTGGAGGTGTTGCTCACGCGTGACGTGGTAGCCGGCCTCGACGGCGTGGTCCCTGACCATCGACGCCAGCGGCAGCCGACCGCCCGGGTAGATCTCATCCATGATGAACTTGATGAAGCGGACGTTCGACATGGTCAGCGGCAACTTCTTGGCTTTGATCTCCTCGTCTTCGGGAATGATGATCGTGTGTAGCAGCATGACCCCGTCGTCCGGCAGCCAGTTGAAGGTCTTCTTGAAGTAGTCGTCGTACTTGCCGAACCCGAAGTGCTCGAACGCGCCGATCGACACAATCCGGTCGACCTGCCCTTCGAACTCCTCCCACGGCTGCAGGCGAACCTCCATGTGACGCTTGCTCGTCGAGTTGGCGAACCAGTGGTCCTCGATGTGCTGCTTCTGGTTCTCCGAAAGCGTCAACCCGATGACATTGACGTCGTACTTCTCGACGGCCCGCATGATCGTGGACCCCCACCCACAACCGATGTCGAGCAGGGTCATCCCCGGTTGCAGCCCCAGCTTGCCGAGCGAAAGGTCGACCTTGGCCATCTGCGCCTGTTCGAGCGTCATATCGTCGCGCTCGAAGTAGGCGCAGCTGTAGGTCTGAGTGGGGTCCTGCCACAGCTTGAAGAAGTCGTTGGAGATGTCGTAGTGGAACTGGACTTCCTTCTTGTCCGAGCCGCGCGTCTGGCCGGCGGACTTGGACAGCCACTTGGACTGGGCGACCGGAGTTGTTCCTGCGCTACCTGACACTATGCATCCTCGCTGACAGTCGAATACGGGCAGTTGATATGTGTCAGCTTCTTTAACACCGATCCTGACATTACCCTTGTCGATGCGAGCACCCAATACTGTTGGTGGGCAACCAATCAGTCCTGCACCGCCTTGGCCAAGGCAACGTACCTGGTCAGGTTGGCGGAGTCGTGGACGGCTTGCCGCACCACCCGGACGATGACCCAGGCGCGGGCGCGGTCTTCGTCGAAGCCTGCCGCGTCGACGAGCGCGTAAAAACGCCGTCGCACGCCGTCGCGGACGTTGCCGACGAGTTCGTCCCAGCGATGCCACAGCATCGGTGCGATTTCGTAATGTGGATCGCCGTTCGCCGGCCGCGGCGCGATGGCGAGCCAGGGTTCACGGTCGCCGGCGAGCACGTTGCGGTAGTGGAGGTTGCCGTGAACCACGTTGTCTGCCGGTTGATCTGCCAGTTCGCGGCTCAACGCCGTCGCTTGCTCAACCAGCCGGTGCGGGATGGGCGCGCTCCGCGGGAGTTCCTCGAATTCGACGGTCCACCCTTCGAGATATGAAGTGAGCGTGCGTAATTGGGGTAGGGCGGGGACGTGGAGCCGCCGGTATAGCGCGGCGACCACCTCGCAGGCGTCGACGTCTCGCAGCGTGTCCAGGCTGTGTTCACGCAGTCGCTCCAGCAGGACCGCGTGGTGCGGGGGGTCGGCGCTGAGCAGGCGGACCGCGCCGTCGCCGCCCCAGCGGCGCAGCACGAGGTGCTCGTGTTCGGACTCGACGTCATCGGTGATCTTCAGGACTGCCTGCATTCCTTCGGACGTCCGCACCGGCAGCACCACCGAGCAGGCCCCCCGGACCGGTTCGCCGTCACGGCGGAGCCGCCATCGGTCGAGTTGGTTCTGCGTGACGTCGGCGAGGTTGGTCACCAACGGATGGTGTCATCTCGCCGAAAACGAGGACGCGACGCCCGTCGCACGGTATTTGCATAGTCATGGAATCTGGGGTGTACGTGGGGCGGATCGGTGGACTGGCGGTGGCTCTGGGAATCGGGGCCGCCCTTTTTGTCGGGCAGGGAGTCGCGTCGGCCGAGCCGACGAGTGCGGCAGGTTCGCAGACGTCAGCGACGGACGCCAAGCCCGCGCAGGACGAAAAGACTGATACCGCAAAGGAATCCACCGAGACCAAGCCGGCCGCAGAGTCGACGCCGAAGAAAAAGAAGAAGAAGACCACCAGCGTGACGGTTGCTTCGGACCCGAAGGTCGTCGAGACCGTCGAGACCGCCGTGGCGGCGGCGCAGAAGCCGAACCCGCCGGCGGAGCCGGCGCTGCCGTTGATGATGGTGGCCGCCGCGCGACAGGAATCCAACAGGTCGAAGACGCTGGCGAAGGCCAGCACCGTCGCGGCGTCGACCGTCACGACGTCGGACTCCACCCCCGCTGCCCAGCCGCCGGTCGCGATCGCGGCGCCCGCGCCGCTGGAGGGCCTGCAGCATCTGCCTGTCGTCGGGCCGATGTTCGTCACGCCGGTGGTCGCGTTCATCCACCAGATCCCGCTGATCGGCGACGTCCTGCACCGCTTCGTCGGCTATCCGGTGCAGTTCGGCCTCGCGCCGGGCACGCCGGTGCCGCGCGACGTGAAGGTGATCTCCTTCGACGGCACCCCGATCTACGTGCACTTCATGCCCGCGGCCGGGCTGCGGGCGGGGCAGAAGGCGCCGACGATCCTCGACGGCCCCGGCCTGGCGCTACCGGGTGCGACGAACCCCGACGCGATGAACGACGAATTCCTGCCGAACGACGTGATCGGTGTGGGCACACTGCGGCATGCCGGATACAACGTCGTCACCTGGGACCCGCGCGGGGAATGGAGTTCGGGCGGCACCATGCAGGTCGACCATCCGGACTTCGAGGGTAAGGACGTCTCGGCGATCATCAGCTGGCTGGCTACGCAGCCCGAGGTCAAGCTCGACGATGCCAAGACGTTGGATCCGCGGATCGGCATGGTCGGCGCCTCCTATGGCGGCGGTATCCAGTTGGCGACCGCCGTCAACGACCATCGCATCGACGCGATCGTGCCGACCATCGCCTGGCACAGCCTGACCACGTCGCTGTACAAGGATCAGGCGTTCAAGAGCAGCTGGGGCACAATCCTGGTCGCCGCGCTCATCGGCACGAATGCCCGCGTCAACCCGCGTATCTACCCGGGCCTGATCTACGGCGACATCACCGGCACCATCACGGAAGCCGATCAGGATCTGATCGCCGAACGCGGTCCCGGTGACCTCGTCAAGAACATCACGGCGCCCACGTTGCTGGTGCAGGGCACAGTCGACACGCTGTTCACCTTGGCCGAGGCTGACGCGAACGCGAAAGCGCTTGTGGCGGCGGGTGTTCCGACCAAGGTGGTGTGGTTCTGCGGCGGCCACGGCGCGTGCCTGACGTCCACCAATGACGGTGTGATGGTCAAGGAGGCGACGATGGCGTGGCTGGACAGGTACGTGAAGGGCGATTTGAGCGTGGACACCGGCCCGCAGTTCGAGTGGGTCGACCAGCACGGCCAGCGGTTCTCGTCGGACACCTATCCGGTGCACCAGGGCACGCCGATTGTCGCGTCCACCTCCAAAGGTGGTGTGCTGCCGCTCATTCCGTTCCTCGGCGGGTCGGGGCCCGAACCTCGGATCCTGACCGCGTTCCCGCTCGGCACCCTGCTCGGTATCCCGTCCGGTTCGCGGGCGGTCAACGCGTTGAACCTCACGATTCCGGCGGTGGCCGACACGACCTACATCGTGGGGGCGCCGCGGTTGACGATGACGTATTCGGGCACCGGCACCAGCCGTCACGTCTACGCGCAGCTGGTCGACGATACGACCGGTTTGGTGTTGGGCAACCTCGTCACACCGGTTCCGGTCACGCTGGACGGTAAGACGCATACGGTGTCGGTGCCGATGGAGATGGTGGCGCAGACGCTCGAGCCGGGTGAGACGGTGACGCTGCAGTTGGTGGCGTCGGCGTTCCCGTACGAGACGATCACGACAGCGGGCGCGCTGAACGTATCGGGCATGACGCTGTCGTTGCCGACGGCGAACGCGGCGGACATCTCGACAGACTCGGCAGCGGCGAAAACCGTCGCGGCCTAGGCCCCGCTCGCTAGGGTCGGAGACGACAGTGTCGTCGTGATCGGGGGAGTCATATGAACAGGCGTGAGACCACTGAGGCGAAACAAGCCCGCGAGCAGCAGTATGCAGAGGACGCCCGCCGGCTGAAGGATTTCCCGGCGTTCGCGAAGTTCTCCGACAGCGACCTGGCGCGCATCGCTCAGGCGACCCATCGAACCTCGACATCCGGGCCGTGGCCGCTGATCCGGGAGCAGACTCCGTCCGACGCCTGCTACATCCTGCTCAGCGGCGAGGCAGGCGTGTACATCGGCCAGGAGCGCATCGCCGTGGTGGGCCCGGGCGAGGTGATCGGTGAATCCGCGCTGCGCAGCGGCAAACTCCGCAATGCGACGGTGACGACGACCGGCAGGGCCGAAGTGCTGCACATCGCGCGCAACGACCTCAATCGCCTGCTCGACGAGGTCCCGGCACTACGTCAGATGATGGACGAGACAGTCGCGCGCCACGTCCCGCAAGCGGCCGACCAGGGTTAACCCTCGACCTGCGAGCGGATCCAGTCGAGATTGGTCGCCATGTTCTGCTGCCATTCCGACAGCCGACGCGAAATGATCCTGGCTTCCTTGTCCGGCTGCGCGAGAATCGCGGACGTCAGTCCCGACGAGGCCGGTCCCATCCGGCCCCACTGCCGGATCAGTACCCCATCGCTGGCAGGCTCCACCTCGAACCCCCAGGTGGCGCCCACTCCGTCGGGGCCGCTGACGTTCCACACCCAGCGGCGCTGATCCTCGACCTCGACGACTTCGCACACCGTCTGCCAGTCGCCGAACGCATCGTGGCGGCTGCGGCCGCGGAATCGGGCGCCGAGGGTCACGCCGTCTGCACCGTCGAGCCATTCCACGGACTGCAACTCGCTCGAGCAGTGCGCGGGCAGGTTGATGTCGGTGACGTACTTCCATGCGGTCTCGACATCGCAGTGCACGCGTTGCGTCACTTCTATGGTGGGCTGATCGCGGTAACGCATTTTTGCAGCATGCCACGGCGGAAAAGGGGTCAGGCGTGAAGGTCGGAACCATGATCGAGCCCCGATTGCCCGGCGCAGTGGAGTTCGCCGCGGCGGCCGAGCGACTCGGTGTCGATTCGTTGTGGACGCCTGAGATCTGGGGTTACGACGCGCTGACCGGACTCGCGTTCGTCGCCGCCAAGACGTCGACGATCAAGCTGGGAACCTTTGTGGTGCAACTGGGTTCGCGCAGTCCGGCCATGCTGGCGACATCCGCGCTCAGCCTGCAGGAGCTCTCCGACGGCCGCTTCCTGTTGGGCATCGGAACGTCGGGCCCGCGCGTGATGGAGGGCTGGCATGGGGTCCGGTTCCGCAAGCCGGTCGAGACGACCAGGGAAACCATCGAGATCGTCCGGATCGTCAGCCGCGGCGACCGGCTCGAGCATCCCGGCGAGATCTACCCGCTTCCGCTGCCCGACAGCGTTGGCGCGGCGCTGAAACCGATGGTGCGGCCGCGGCCGGTGCCGGTCTACGTCGCGGCGATGGGGCCGCGCAACCTGCGGCTCACCGGTGAGTCCGCCGACGGCTGGCTCGGCAATGCGTTCATTCCCGAGGCCGCCGAGGTGTTCCTCGGTCCGCTGCGTGAAGGGGCCGAGCGCGCCGGACGGCCGCTGACCGATCTCGATCTGGTGGCGCCGGTCGCGGTCGAGTTCCACGACGACGACGCGTCCGCCGACGCGGCGGCACGCAGGCACGCCGACGGATATGCGTTCACGATCGGCGCCATGGGAGCCGGCGGGCGCAACTTCTACAACGATGCGTTCACCCGGCTGGGCTACGGCGACGAGATCGCCAAGGTCGCCGAACTGTGGCAGGCCGGCAACCGGGACGAAGCGCGCGCGGCCGTGCCGCTCGACCTCGGCCGCCTGACGAATCTCGTTGGGACACAAGCGGTTATCGCCGAGCGGGTGGACAAGTACAAGGCCGCAGGCATCACCACGTTGCTGGCCAAGCTGGAGGGCGACTACGCCGACCAGCTCTCGACGCTGGAGCAGCTACTCGACATCGTGGGATAGCTACAAGTCCGCCAGGTCGTCAGGGACGTCGACCGCGTGCTCCTTGAGCGCTGCCAACGGCACGACGTCCAATGTGCGCGCATGGGTGGATGCGAGCACGACCGGCGCGGCGCAGTTGTCCTGATAGGCCCGGAACCAGTTCGCGGCGGTCACGCACCATCGGTCGCCGGGCGACAGGCCGGGGAACCGGAACTCGGGCCGCGGCGTCGAGAGGTCGTTGCCGATCGACCGCTGATGCTCGAGAAACTCCGCGGTGACGACCGCGCAAATGGTGTGCCTGCCAAGGTCCTCTGGCCCCGTCGCGCAGCAGCCGTCGCGGTAGAAGCCGGTAAGCGGTTCGGTGCCGCATGGCTCCAGCGGTCCGCCGATCACGTTGGTTTCGGGCATCAGGTGCGCGGCGTGAACTTGATGGCGACGATGCCTTCCCGCTCGCACGCTTCCTTGAACTCGTCGACGGTGGGGATGCGCTGCTCGCGGAAGCCCAGGCCCATCGAGCGCTGTGCGCGCTTGACGCCGTAGGACTCGGCGACCCGGTGTTGAAGCTCTGCGACGACCGCGGGGTCTGCGATGACCTCGCCTCGCATCGGTTTCTTCTTGCGGTCGTGCAGGACCTCGGCATCGGCGCCGCCGCGGAAGTTCTTGGTCCAGCCCGCGCCGGCCAGTGCATAGAGTTGGTCGCCAATGAAGTGTGCGCTCACCGGAATTGAGTACGGATTGCCCGACTTGCGGCCCTTGAAGTTCAGCACCATCAATTGCTTGCCTGCTGAACCTGCCAGCGGTGTGCCGAGCAGGAATTTCAGGGCCGGGTTGACGACGCGGAGAAGCCCTTCCGGCGGATGCGATACGAAGACAGCGGGTGACTGTTCGGCCATGTGCTCACGGTAGGACTACCGAGGCGCCGCTGGGTCGGAATTCACCGGTGCCGACCGGTGCGGCCGCCGTCATCGTGCACCAGGATCGCGATTTCGCGGTTCCACGCGTTGGACCGTGCGCGCCTCAGGCCCCGTCGGACGAGCGCGACGGTCAACGCGGCAAGGGCGGTCGCCGCCAGCCACACGCCGGCCGCGGCAACGATCGCGTCGGCGCCCGCCTGCCATGAAGCGGCGGGCGGGCCGACCTCACGACCGTTCTTGTCGACCCAAATGTCAGCGCCCGCAGCGTCTTTCGTCGGGTTGGTCCAGTCGAGGGCACCGGCGTTCTCGACATCACCTGCTCGCCAACGGGCCTGGAGAACCGCGGCGGGCCCGGTCGGGGCTGCGGCGTTGACCGCGGGCGCGGCGACCTGATGACGGTCGCGCTGTTGCGCGGCGTAGGTCTTGGCGTGTTCGTCGTGGATCGCGGTGCCGATAGCGCCCGCGAAGGGCATGACGGTCAGCGAGATCAGGACAGCGAGGGCCATGACGGCGACCTCGACGCGGTCGCTCGCCCGAACCAGGGGATTGCGCCCGCGGGCCTGGGCCAGTCGCCAACGCCACCACGCCGCCGTGAACCCCTGCATGATGTCCTCCTCGGTCAGTCGCGCACCGAGGTGTGGATAGACCAGTCTGGGAAACTAGAAACCCGACCGCGCCGCCGCTGTGAGACGTGGACCCGTTGATCCTATCGCTGGCTAACTTGCTGAGCGCGCTCTTTGTCGTCGGATGTGCTATGAGATGCGCCACGACGAGTCGCCGTCGTGTGGCGGGCAACTCACACGACGCGAGCCAACAGGCCGCGCGCGGCCCTCGTGACCATCGCACGATCGCTGGTGATGAGGAATTCGAATCGTCGCTCGCCGTCGTGCGTCGCGGAACTGCGTAACTCGCGTGCGACCAGTGCCCTGCATGTGTCTGCGCCGAGGGTCACGACCACCCACTCCTCGCACAGCGGGTCCTCTGGGTGCAGTTCGATGCCGCGAACGCCGCCACCGAGGTCGACGGGTACGTCGCGGCCGAGCACGACGACGAGCGGCGACGTCGCCGCCAGCTCCTGGTAAAGCTGTCGCGAGGCGGCGGCCAAGTCCTCCGCGCGCTGCACGGCGGCCAGCACGATCGGGTGGTCGATGGAGTGTCGCGCCTGCTCCTCGATATGGCGGGCGAACGCGGCGACAACGTGCTTTCGTGCCACCCGAAGCGGCATCCGGTCATCGTCGGCCGCCGCGTGCGCGGAATGCCCATCGCGCCGCACCTCTCGCATCGTCGGCGGAGGCCCCGTCGTGTGGCGCTGCCGGCCGAGCGGTCGGGCTCGGCCGAACCGATATCCCTGCGCGAGGCCCGCTCCCATGGCGAGCGCCTGCTCGAGGTCCTCGTCTGTCTCAACGCCTTCGGCAATGATCAGCGCGCCGCTTCGCTCGTGGTGGGCCAGTACACCGGTCAGAATCTTGGCTTTGTCGAGCCGCTCACTTTTCTGGATCACCGACACGTCGAGCTTGACGATGTTGGGGTCGACGATGTCGAGGATCGCGAGTGAATCAGGATGTGCGCCAACGTCATCCACTGCGATGGCGATGCCGTCGCTGCGAATCGCGGCCACCTTTTCCAGCAACGCCTTCGGGTGCGTGAGCAGATGGCGTTCGGTGAGTTCGAAGGCCACCTGGAATCGTTCGCATGCTTCGTTGAGGGATGGATGAGTGGCCCGGGGGATGTGTGCGACGGCAGGCTCTGTGTTGATCAACAGCAGGCTGCCCCGCGGCAGCGCAGAGTGCAGCGCGGCACGGACTGCCGCATCGATGCACTGCTGATCGAGAATGTCTGCCTGGCGGGAAGCGTTCGCAAACGAGAACACGTTGGAGGCTGTCATGGTGGCGAACATCGGCCACCGTGCGAGGGCCTCGAAGCCGACGACCCGTTCGTCGGGAAGCGAGACCACGGGTTGAAATACCGGCATCAGGCCGACGCCGGCCGATGCGGCGTCGATGCCCTGGTCCGACCGAAACCCCAACTGAGTCACGACGCCCCGCGGTCGGGAGTCGGGCATTGAGGGACGCGGCGCTTTGTCGAGCGGCGGAACGAGACGCGGTTGAACTGTCACGAGCGTGCCGCCCGATGGAGTGTTGTCACGCTGGCCTCGATCGCCGACGCAGGGGTGGGTTCGCAGCTGAGGGTAACGGAACTTGGCGGAAAAGCGCGGATCTCGCAAACATGTCGCATTTTGCTCATCTTCAAGTTTTGCCAACCGGGGCGGCGTCGACCCTTCGTGGTGGGTTCGGCACTGCTTCTGCCAGAGCTTTGCAAGCAGACTAGCAAACGTCGATGAAGTTAGCCGCTATGGCGGCGGGCGCGCCGCAGCCGGTCTTGTTTTATGAATCAATCAGTTTGATGTGCTGGAATGGTATGAGCAAAGGCCACCGCACGAAAGGATGGCCGCTGGTGGCAAGGCCGGACAAGCGCTGCACCAACCGCGGTTTGACTGAAGATCGATTTCAGCGACTCGTGGCGCACAGCCCTGACGCGATCTGTGTGGTCCAGGACGGCCGGCTGAAATATGTCAATGCGACTGCCCTGCGCTGGGTGGGGGTGGAGACGCGCGAGCAGTTGCTGCGCCACGACCTCACCGAGTTCGTCGACCCCGACGCGATCTTGGCCGTATGTGCGTGCATCGCGAAATTGACCGACGTTGGGAGCGCCACCGAGCCGTTGGAGGTGCACATCGTGCCGGTCGACGGCCTGGCGCTGCGAGTCGAGGTGGTGGGCGTACTGACGTTGTGGGACGGCGAGCCCGCGTATCAGCTCATCCTGCGCGACGTCAGCGCAAGGGACGGACCGCGTCGGCCATCTCGGCGCTTCGAGACCATCCTGGAGAATCTGGACGAAGGCATCGTATTGATGCGAAGCGACGGGTCGGTCAAGTTCTTCAATGCTGCAACTCGCCGCATCCTTGATCTCAAACTCGAACACCTCGCTTCCGACTTCGCCACCTGGGCGGCATGGTTACCCATGTATGACGTCGAGGGCGTTCCCGTGCCCACCGAGCAGCGACCAGTGGCTCGCGCGCTTCGCACAGGCGTCTCGTTCTCGAAGCAGGTGTATGCGATGGACCTGCCCAACGGCCAACGGCGATGGCTGTTGCTCAGTGGGCGCCTGGTGAGCCTCGAAGATGCCGAAAAACCGGACCTGCTGGTGTCATTCTCCGACGTCACTGAACAGCATGAATCGGTGGAGCGGCTGGTGTACCAGGCCAACCACGACCCCCTGACGGGGTTGCCGAATCGCGGATACGTACTGCGCCGAATACGGACGGCCCTCGAGGCTGCCGATGGCGCTTCGTTGCGCGCGGTCCTGTTCATCGACCTCGATGATCTGAAGGCCACCAACGACACGTTGGGTCATGAAGCGGGCGATGCTCTGCTGCGCGCTGCCGCGGCGCGACTGCGCGAGGCTGTCGGGCCCGCGGACGTGGTCGGACGACACGGCGGAGACGAGTTCGTCGCTCTCATCTTCGGAGCGGCGACGCGCGAAGAGCTCAACGCCCTGGTCGATCGATTGCGGGCCGCATTGGCCGAGCCGGTCGCTATCGCCGACACCAGCACGACCATCCGCGCGAGCGTCGGGCTCGTCGAGGTGGTGCGTGGCGATCGGCGAGACCCAGAGGAGATCCTGCGCAACGCAGACCGGGCGATGTATGAGGCGAAGCGGGCAGGCCGGCGGATCAGGCACTTGCAGTAGCGGCACAGCCGGCAAACGTGATGTAGCTTCATACCGCAGCGGGGACAGCCGCTGTCGAGGAGTTAGAGGTGGATTCGACACCATTCGGGCACTATCAGCTGCAAAAGCTGATCGGCCGGGGCGGTATGGGAGAGGTCTACCGGGCCTACGACACCAAGACCGACCGCATCGTCGCGCTCAAGGTCCTGCCGCATCATCTGGCCGAGGACGCCACGTTCCAGCAGCGGTTTCGGCGCGAATCGCAGGCGGCCGCCGGGCTGAACGACCCGCACGTAGTGCCGATTCACGGCTACGGCGAAATCGATGGCCGGCTCTACCTGGATATGCGGCTGATCGAGGGAAAAAACCTCGGCACCATGCTCGAGGACGCCGACGGCGAGCCGCTCGGGGCGTCGTTCGCGGTCAATGTGGTCGAGCAGGTGGCGACGGCGCTGGACGCCGCACACGAAGCAGGGCTGATCCATCGCGACGTCAAGCCGTCGAACATCCTGATCACCGATCGCGAATTCGTGTATCTGATCGACTTCGGTTTGGCGCGAACGGCCGGCGAGAAGGGCCTGACGACGGCAGGGAACACGCTGGGCACGCTGGCCTACATGGCGCCGGAGCGGTTCGACGGCGCACAGATCGATCCGCGCGCGGACATCTACGCGCTGACGTGCGTGCTCTACGAGTGCATCACTGGGCAGCGGCCCTACCCGGCGGAGAGCTACGAGCAGCAGATCAAGGGGCACATGGTCTCGCCGCCACCGCGGCCGTCGGCCGTTGACCCGAAGCTGTCGGCGTTCGACGACGTCATCGCCAAGGGCATGGCGAAACAGCCGGTCAAGCGGTATCAGACGGCGGGCGAGTTGGCGGCCGCGGCCAGGCGCGCACTCGAGACGCCGGTTCGGACGACCGGTCGATCGGGCAGGCATTCACGGCAGCGGTCTCCAGGAGTGTCGCGACGGGCGTTGGCGATTGCGTCCGCGGTGGTGTTGGTTGCGGCCCTTGGCACATTCGGGGTGTGGCAGCTGGTGGGCCGGTCGGGCGATCGGGACACGAAACCGGCAGGCGTTGCGGAGAGTTCGGCGACCCCGGCGCCGGTGGCAGGCGCGGTTCCCGAGATTGCCGCGACCGTACCCGACGACATCAAGAAGACGGGCCGGCTGGTGATCGGCGTCAATTTGCCTTATGCGCCAAACGAATTCAAGAATGCCTCGGGTGAGATCGTCGGCTTCGACGTGGATCTGATGAATGCGGTGGCGAAGACGCTTGGGCTGACGCCGGATTACCGCGAGACCGGCTTCGAGGCGATCATTCCGTCAATCCGCGCCGGCGACTTCAATGCCGGGATGTCGTCGTTCACCGACACGAAGGACCGCGAGAGCTCCGTCGACTTCGTGACGTACTTTCAGGCGGGGACCTTGTGGGCCCAAAGGGTCGGAGCCGGAGTGGATCCGAACAACGCCTGCGGCCTTCGTGTTGGTGTGCAGTACGCGACGATCCAGGAAACCGTGGAGCTTCCGGCGAAGAGTCAGGCGTGCACGGACGCGGGCAACCCTGCGATTGAGAAGGTCGTCTACGTCAGCCAGGACGACTTGAACGCCGCGTTGATCGCCGGGGAAGTCGATGCGATGACGACCGATTCGCCGGCGACCGGGTTCGCGATCAAGATGTCGGGCGGGAAGCTGGAGCCGGCGGGGGAGATCTTCAATACGGCGCCCTACGGCTGGCCGGTGGCCAAGGATTCAGGCCTTGGGGAGCCACTGCGGCGTGCGCTGGAGCATCTGATGCAGACCGGTGAATACAAGACGATCGCGACGATGTGGGGTGTCGAGAAGGGCATGATCGACAAACCCGCCATCAACGGCGCGGTCCGATAGCCGATATTGGGGCAAATGACCCGTGCCCCAACAACTCTCGAGTGCGCGCCAGTTCCGGCGGGAAGTTCGGGATCATCCGGCTCGCCGCTTTTCTGACGCGCCGATTGTGAATGCGATGTGGCGGCCGAGGTCCCCGGGTGTAGATTGGAGATAGGCCGTTTCGTATTTGCCTTGCCAACAGTGCACCTATACGTGAAGACGATCAGCCTGCGAATCGACCACTTTCGCCCGACGATCTACCCCCGGGCTGAACCGACATGGTTAAGGACCGCGCCATGGAATCGTCCGACTTGTTCTCACATCCCTATCAGCCCGAAGCGGTGCCGAACCGCGAGTCTTCGGAGCCGGTGCAGGCTCCTGTGTTCTCCGACCGCCCCCGAAAAGACTCGACTGCTGATACGCCGCCGACCTCATGAACGGCATGACGGGGGCGCGGCGCTTGGCCCGTCCCGTCAGGCTCGCACTCGCGCGACAGTTGGGCGCAGACATCGACGGCGCGTGGTGGCCCTACACCGCGTCTGTTGCGGATGAACTTCCGCAGCTCATCGGGGCCCTGCACACGACGCTCGGCGAAATCATCGACATCTGCATCAACTGGTCGGCCACGCAGGGACCGCGTGAGCTGTACGAGACCATTGCCGGCGGCCGATCGATGCAGGGTGGCCACCCGGGGCGGCAGCGCCTGATGGTGGTCGAGGGGCAGCATGGTTGTGCAAATCTGCTTGTCGTGCCGCACATGACGTCGCAGGCGCTCGGCGTGATGGTCATGCGATGCGCGGCGGCGAAGTCGTTCTCGGGCGCGGAACGCGACACTCAATTGTTCGAGATCGCTGATTGCGTGCTGCGCGCCGCTCAACTCGAGAGCGCATCGTGGACCGGTCGGATGCGTGACACGGCAACGACCGAGGACCCTGCCGCGCTGCTCTAGAAACGCCAATGGGCTGGTACGGAGCTATCCGCACCAGCCCATCGTCAGGTCTGGGTTACTCAGATGGCGGAGACTCGTACCGCCTGGGGGCCCTTGGCTCCCTGCTCGACCTCGAATTGGACGCGCTGGTTCTCCTCGAGGCTGCGGAAGCCGCTGCCCTGGATCTCGGAGAAGTGCACGAAGACATCCTTCGCGCCGTCGTCAGGCGTAATGAAGCCGAAGCCCTTGTCGCCGTTGAACCACTTCACAGTTCCCTGTGCCATTTACTTACTCTTTCATTCAATGCGGATGTACCAAAAACATCCGCGCATCACCGTAGCAGTGCTGGGCGAATTCTCAGACCCTGTTGCGTCGAGTAGGGGGTGCGCTCGCGGCGCATCAAGGCCCGGGTATCCCTGCGTTGGCTAAGTTGGCGCTATGAGGCGTGCGCCCCTCACCTTCGCGTGGCTGCTGGTGTTGTTCGTCACTACCCGGATTCAGCGGTCGGCCGGGCGGTGGGGATCGCGTCGAATACAACGCACGAATTCGACCAACCTGCGTCGCCTGCGCACTGAGCCGTATCGCGTCCTCGCGACCAGCTTGTTTTGGCTCGACGATCGTAAGTGGTGGCCGTATGTTCCGGTATTCGTCGGCATAGTCGGCCCCGCTGAGCGCCGATTGCGTTGGTGGCGTTGGCTTTTCATCGGTGTCGCGGCGCATGTGATCGGTACGTATGTCGGCCAGGGTTATCTGCGGCTCATGATCCGGATAGGCAAGGCGCCCTGGCGTTTGGTCGCCGCACGCGACGTCGGAGTCAGCTATTTCGTATTCGGCACAGCGGGCACGCTTTCCGGCTACGTACCGCCGCCGTGGCGAGCTCGATGCCAGGTGGCCACCGTGACGGTGCTTCTCGCCAACTTCGCGGTACGGCCGACGTTCAGCGAGGCTGGGCATCTCACGGCGTTCCTCGTGGGACTTGCGGCCATCCCGATCGCACCGGACCGTGAGGAGACGCCGTATCCGAGCGGCCTGCGCCTATGAGATGAACTCGCTGCTGCTCACCACACCTCTCTTTTCGCGGCTGTCATCATTTGATGACAGCCCGCAGGCGACATATCGTTCGGAGCGCTTACCCTGCCCGAACATCCCAACCGGGGCGGCCAAACGTGAACCACGTCCTTCTGAAGTGCGGCTCGTACCCGGCGCGTCTGCACGTGTCGATGAAGAAATCGTCGACCCGGTTGTACGCGATGCGCGCACCCGCGGCCGTCGTCCAGCTCATCAGAAACAGCACGATTCGCCCCTCGTCGAACCGCGGTAGCAGCATGCTGCTCAAAAGCGTGCCCATGCCGGGCAGCGAATCGCGATCGAAAACCAGCATGCTCGGACGCGTAAAGCCGAATCGGGACTGGCTGACATGCATCCGGGCGTAGCGATAGTGGCGGAAGTCCAAGGGGATCTCGCGACCGCCACGGCCCAAGGTGATGAAGAGGTTGCGATCGACAGTGCACCGCTGGGCCGCGCGTGTCGGACGCCAAAGGGAGTAAGTGACCAACGACAGCCCGACGCCCCCCGACACTAGGGCGGACAGAATCGCCTCTGACCGGTCTCCGCTCTCAAAGAGAGCCGGTTGAGTGAGCATGGAAATCGGAATGCTGATCGCTCCGAAACCCAGGACGACACCACAGATAACGCCGACCAACCTGGCCGCCGACTTGAAGTGCCACACTCCCATGAGATCTGCCCAAGGGTGCGCTCCCGGCTGCTGTTGCGCCGTGTAGCTTGCCGCCGTGGCCGTAAGCATGCGTCTGTACGATTTGCGGCGGCTCATCAGAACGCTCACCAGCACGCCGCCGCCCAGCCAAACGACCATGACCCCGACGCCGAACGCCATCGGCGACAGTCCAAATGGCCCGTGGTTCATCGGTACTGCCCCCCAATGGTTGATACCGCCTTCGCGATGTTAGCTAGCAAGCGGTCGAGTCGCGCGATTTTCGCGCGAGCGAGTCCAGCTGAGACACTGACGCGATGACATCCTCACGCGACGTTTACGAACGGCTCGGTGTGCTCGAGCAGCTGGTTCGGCACCTCTACGAGAAGACAGGGATCCCGATCCCAGATCTGCAGACGCTCACCCAAGTCTCCGACCGCGTGCGGCAACTGCTCGCGTCCGGCAACAAGATAGCCGCGATCAAGGCGTACAAGGAGGAGAGTGGCGTCGACTTGGCCACCGCGACCAAGATGATCGAGTCGCTCTGACTACGGCAGAACCGTTTTCATCAACATGACGTTGTAGTCATTCCATTCAGACAGGTTGTAGTACAACGTTTTGCCCGTCGACCAGGGGTGCAGGAACGGGGCGTAGATCCCGCCGGGGAACTGCATCGACGGCACCACCATCTGCTCCGGGCTCCACGGGCCTTGTGGTGCAGGCGCAGTCCGGAACACGACGTCGTTCGCGCCGTTGCAGTACATCGCCAGATACTGATGCAGGTATGTGTTGAATTGGGCTGACATCTCGCCAACCGGCCCGGGGATGACCACCGTTGCCGCGCCGGGATTGCCTGGGACCCAAGCGTTTTGGTCTGAGTTCCAGTATTCGTACTTGGTGACGTCCGGTATGTTCTCCGGGGCGACGCGCGCGATGTATGCCGAACCGCCGCGGCCTGCCGGCGTTCCGAACGAATAGATGTACGGGTCGCCGGGGCCGGGTTTGAGGAATGCCCCCTGCTGGAAGTTCTGATTTCCGTCGACGTGCCGCGCGCCCGGGATGGCGTCGGGTCGTGGCGTGCGGACAGATCCCGGGTAGACGCCCCAGCGGTCGCCGTTGTCGGGTGACACAGCGATAGCCGAATAGTTGGTTGTCCAGGCGCCGTTGGCATCCCAGCTCTTGATGGACATGTAGTTGAGGTACTGCTTTCCGCCGACCGAGATGCCGGCGGTCGGGATGATTCCAGTCTCGTCGGGCGCCCACTTGGTGGTGTTGATGATCTGTTTGGAGATGCCGCGGGCCCACATCGGCGAGTTGGCCACGCTGACGGTGTTCGACAGGGCGCCGTCCTGGCTGCGCATCAGCACGTTGTATCGCCATTGGTGACCGGGCGCGCTGCAGTAGCCAGAGGTGTCGCCGAACGCCATCAGGACTTCGCGAGAACCGTTGTCCCACATGATCCCAAGGTCGGTACCCGAGATGGCGAAACGTGACAGCGTGTTGTTCGGGCTGTTGGGCCCGGTCACCCAACCGACGAGTGAGGTGCCAGGCGGGTCGGCGGTCGGCGGTGCGGGCGGCGGGGCGGGGGCCGCTTCGGGGACAGGCTGCGCAGTGGCCGGAGTCTGCTGATTGGCAGCGTTCGGTGGTGTGGGCGCAGGCGCAACGCCCGCCTGCTTCTGGACCTGCCCGGCTTGGGGAGTGAACGCGTTGAGAAGGGCTCGCGACACCTGGCCCAGCCGCGGTAACGGCGCGCTCGTATTCACATTGGGAGGCCGGTGTCCCCGTGGCAGGCCGCCGGTCACCGGCATGGCCGGGGCCGCGGGAACGTCAGGTTGGGCCGCCGCGGCGGCATCGGTGCACGGTTCGGCCCCGGCGAGCGGTGTGACGCCGATGGCGGCGCACAAGCTGATTGCAGCCGCCGACGCCACCGATGCAGAGGCGATTCGCAGACGCGGCGACATGACACACCTTTCAAGGGGACATGACGTCGCTTTGACGTCAGAAGTCGACTGCTGTGACGTTAGTGATTGATGAGGCTTATGTGCCTAGTGATGCACAGATGGGTATGGATCCGTGACCGTGTCGCTATACATCGATGTAATTCGTGGCCCGGCCCGTTATCGCACAGCAATCTGGTCAGCTGTTGCTATCTGTGCGCTTTCCGCTAACTATTTGGTGAAAGTGCTTTGCTTGCCATTGCAGCAGAACATTAGCTGTGGTCCCATCATTGCGTGTCGGTGAAGCACAGGTCCGACGAGGTGTCCACCGACAAGCTGCCGGTGCACCATTCGCATGCGCGCCCCCGGCCACGACGGGTGCGCTTTCCGCTGTGGTCGATGAGGTTGTTCTTCGTCGCTGTGGCCGTTGCTGTCGTCGCCGCATCGGTTGCGGTCGTCTGGCAGATGACGCATCGCTCGAATGCCCACGCACCGACCGCCGACGCGCGTCGCGGCGACTGCCTCACCTGGCCGCCGGGCGAACCAGAGCGTGCGACGAAGGTCGACTGCGGCGGGGAGCACCTGTTCGAGGTCGCTGATTCCGAACCGATACCCCCTGCCGGAGCCGACGGTCAACAGACCTGCGCGCGAGCGGTCGGCTATTACCTTGGGACGCACTATGATCCGGGCGGGCGATTCGTCGTGGGCGCTGTGCAGACCGGCGGCCGGCTGGTGTGCGGTCTGCAGTTGCCAAGCGACGGCATCGCTTCGTTCGGATTCAAGGGCAAGGTAGAGAGCCAGGATCAGTCTCGCGTTTGGGCGACCGGCACGTGCCTGGGCATCCGGGAGGGCAAGACGACCGACATCGCGGTGGACTGCGGTTTGCCGCACGCGCTCGAAATCACTGGCACCGCAGACCTTTCCACCGTATTCGGTCAAGCGGCGCCGTCGACGGCGGCTCAGGATGCCGTGGTGCGGGATGCCTGTGGCGTGGCGACGGCGGCGTATCTCTCGCCGGTGACGCTGGACGCCACGGGCCTGTCCATTCGCTATCAGCCGATCGACGCGGCGGGCTGGGCGGCGGGAAGCCGCCGGGTCGCGTGCCTCCTCGGCTCACCGACCCCTGACGGAGGGTGGGCGAGATTACTGCGTAGCGCGAAAAACGGCGTGCGCATCGATGGGCAACCCGCTGGACCGCTGCCGAACCCGGTGCAGTGGCCGACCATCGAAGTCGCCGTCCCGACAACTGAACCCGTCGAACCGTCACCGACCGAAGAGGTGCCGGTGCGCGTGAACAGCCAAACCGACGAACCCGACCAATCCGACGAGACTACGGACGATTCCACTGATGTCGCGCAGCCCGTCCCTCATATCGACGGCGCGGAGGGACTGGGGCCGGTAGAGCATATGGAAGGCCCAGGGCTGCCGGGGCCGGTCCCGATTACGATCGGGCCGCCAGCGCCGCGACCGGAATCCGAATCGCCTCCGGCGCAAGAACTTCCGGTCGGATAGGGCTCAGGCCACCGTCATCGCTTCACGTTCCATCACCTCGGCCGCGGCGCGCTCACCGGAGCGGACGGCTCCGTCGATGAATCCATACATGACTGCCGACGTTTCGGTGCCGGCCCAGTGGATGCGCCCACAAGGCTCACGCAGGGCGGGGCCGAACTCAGTGAGTACCCCGGGTGGAGTGTGGGAGATCATCCCGCCGCCGGAGTAGCGCTCGGTGCTCCAGTTCTGCTCGACGTAGTCGGCCGGTGACTGTGCTTTGTCGCCGAAACGTTCGGTGACCGCGGCGAGTACGGCCTTCCTGCGCTCGTCGTCGGGAAGCTTCGTCATCTGGCGCGCGACGGGTCCTTCCGTGATGACCGTCAGCACGCCGGGTCGACCGGCGCCGGTGCAGGAGTCGATCGTGAGGTTGGCCATCGAACCAGGCGCGAAAGACTGACCCGACAGGCCGTCGGCTCGCCAGAACGGCTCGTCGTAAACCAAGGCGATCTTGAAGACCGCGCCGAGCGGCATCCGCTGATGCAGGAACGACCTGTCCATCGGAAGCATTGGCTCGTAATGGATCTGGCTTGCGATCGCAATCGGTACGGCCACGACCGCGCGGCGTGCGCGCACCACCATGTCGTCGGAGCGGACCGTGACCATGTCGGCGTCTTGGACGATGCTGCGCACCGGCTGCGACAGGTGGATGGCATCGCCGAGTTCGGCGGCGATGGCCCGGTGGATGGCACCCATGCCGCCGACGGGCCTGGCGTCCTCGGCCGCGTCCTTGACGCCGAGCACGAAGCTCGGCCCGCCGGCCGACGCCATCTGGTAAAGGACGAACAGCAGCGAAACCTCTGACGCCGCAGAGGTATACAGGCCAGCGACGGAAGAATCGAGCAGCTGATGGGCGGGCTTCGACAGGGTATTCCTGTCCAGCCAAGCCCCCCAACTGAGCCGATCCCACTTCGCTGCCTTGGGTGCTTCCCACGGTGCTTCGACCGGAATCGACTTGCACATCTGGGTGAGCTCGAGGAAGACCGTGCCGATGTTGGCGACTGCCCAGGGGCTCATCGAAAGCGGAATGGTGCCCTTGTATCGGTACTTCTTGCCGTCGACGTACATCATGGCGTCGCCGTCGACATACTGCTTGTAGCTGGGAATGTGGAACTCGTTCATCAGCGCGTAGATGGCGTCCTGGCCCGGTCCGATCCACGCGCCGCCGCGATCGATCCACAGCCCATCGTCGCGGGTTTCGGTGAAGGTGCGACCGCCGACGCGATCGCGCGCCTCCAGCAACGCCACCGAGTGGCCCGCCTGTTTCAGGCGCAATGCCGCGGTCAATCCGGCGAATCCCGCGCCCACTACGCAATAGTCCACATCAGCCATGGCGTTACCCTTCGCTGGATGACGAGCCTGGCCGCCCGGGCGGCCCGGGAGCAATGTGTTTGCCAGCTAATAGGCCTACCCGTAATTAGCGTTCATGTCAATAATGGTGTTGGCCGGAACTGGGAATCGGCTGAAGATATTGCAAACGATCGCTGGCAACGCTGGGCGCCTTGCTAACGTGCGCCAATGGTGCTGGCCAACCTCGCTTTCGGGTCGTCGAGCAGTGCCGTCGATGCACTGTTGTCAAACGGGCTGACGTTCGGCGTGCCGATCTGCGTTGCCGCGCTGATCGTGTACGTGGTTATCAGGACCAGGGAGACGAAGGTGCGCGGTCCGTCGACACCTGGAACGGCACAGGTGTTGTCGGTGCGAAAGATTGGCTGGGCCGTCGGGAGCCCGCCGAATCAGCGCTCCGCGTGCAGGATCGGACTCAGGGTCGAGGTCCTCGGCCGTGAACCGTATGAGGTGACCATTCGGCAGAATTTCGAGCCTTACGTGCTCGGCATCGCCGTGGTGCCGGGGAAGACCGTGCCGGTGCAGGTCGAAGATTCCAATCCACAGAACGTCCGCATCGATCTGAGTCAACCCATCCCGCCGCAAGTCGGATCGGGCCCGGCACGAACGGTTTTCAACGCGCCTCCGAAAGTGACGTTCAACCAGTCGAGTTGGTCGCCGCAAACGGGATGGACGGGTTCGCCACCACCGGGCGACCTGGCCGACCAGATCAAGGCGGCAGTGGAAGGCGCCTTTCAGGGCAACGTCGGACAGCAGGCCGAGGCGTACAGGCAGACCGGCGGTGCGGGCCAGGTGCTTTCGGCGGCCGCGCTACTCGCGACGGGCCAGCGTGTGCAGGCAGCGTTGAAGTCTTTCGCGCCCACCGGCACCACGCCGCGCAGCCTCGGTAGGACGCCGAGTCGGCCGGAACTCATCGACGCTCCGCACTACATGCTCGAGGTCGAGCTGCATTTCCCGAATCTGGCCCCGATCACGGGCCGGGCCGTCCAGCCGGTGCCCGTTGCCCATGTGCCAGGTCTCGCCGTAGGCCTGCCGTTGACCTGCGCCGTCGACCCGGCCGACCCGTCACACCGATTTGTCGTGGACTGGGATGCGCCACGGGTCGGTTGAAGTCCGCCAGCCGGGGTATATACCCTCCACCGGGCGGAAGGGGACTGGGGTGGCGAGCACTATCTCTATCGAGGGCGGATCGTTGGCGATCTGTCCGGCGTGCGGCTACCCCACGCTGAGCCCAAAGCTATGTGCGTTCTGCGTTCCCGCGGCCGCGGACAAGATCGACGTCGTGGCCGACGCTCCCGACGTCAACCCCGCGGCGTAGGCGCCGTTGCCGGCGCAAGTCCTGCGCGATCCGCCGGTCGAGCACTCGTTCTTCGCGTTTCGTCAGCGCGCGGTTTCGCTGCGCCAAGAGGTCCAGCTGCTCCCAGCTCAGGCCGTCGAGATCACCGTCCGAGTCGTGGGTCGCGATAACCACGCACCCTCGCAGCAGCGGAACCGTTTTCGCAGTGAAGTTGGTGGTAGCCAACAACAGTCGGGTCGCGGCACGGTTGGCTCGGCGTTGGCACCGCTGCGTTGACTTCGTGAACCAGAAGTCGAATCGCCGGTCGGTGCTCGTCAGGCTTTCCAGGCCATAGTCGCTGACAAGCTCGGCGATATCGGCGGTGGTGTAGGCCTGGGTCTCATAAGCGACGCCGCTGGGGCTGAAGTACAGAACTGTGTTCATGCAGGTCTTCCATTCCACTCTTTCGTTGACGGGACGTGCCGGCTGTGCCGCACTGATACCAGTGTTGCCAAAGTGACGAATGAGATAAACCTCGATAACGAAATTGCCACGAGATGTTTGGCGTCCTCACAGCCAGGTCTCAGCGAGCCGCCGGGAATTACGCTGTTTTTGCACAAATAGCATCGACAGGATCGGCAAAGCGACCATAGTCGTCATATGGCGCTGCTGCCTGACCCGACGCCCCGGGAGCGACAGCACATCCTCATCTCGGTCGACGACCACGTCATCGAGCCACCCGACATGTTCGAAGGCCGCTTGCCGAAGGCGCTGGCCGACTGGGCGCCCAAGATCGTCGAGTCCGACGACGGCACTCAGGTCTGGAATTACGAAGGCCGCACCTATCCGAACATCGGTCTGAACGCTGTGATCGGTCGGCCTAAAGAAGAGTGGAGCATGGAGGCCGCCCGGTTCGACGAAATGCGCCCCGGCTGTTGGGATATCGACGCGAGGATCGCCGACATGGACCTGGCCGGCATCTGGGCATCGTTGAACTTCCCGTCGCTGATCGCCGGCTTCGCGGGAACGGTGTTCTGGAAGAGCGACGACCCCGAACTCGGCCTCGCCGTATTGCGTGCGTGGAACGACTGGCACCACGAGGTGTGGGCCGGCTCCTACCCCGACCGGATCATCCCACTGCAGCTGCCCTGGCTGGCCGACCCGCTCTTGGCCGCCGAGGAGCTGCGGCGCAACGCCGAACGCGGCTTCAAGGCCGTCAGCTTTCCCGAGCTACCCGCGCAGTGCGGCCTACCCAGCCTGCACACCGGCGCATGGGATCCGTTCTTGGCCGCGTGCGAGGAAACCGACACCGTCATCTGCCTGCACACCGGCTCCGCGCAGTGGGCACCGATTCCCGCGCCCGACACCCCGTTCGAGACCATCACCACACTGTTCCCCGTGAATGCCCTTGTCGCGACGGCAGATTGGCTGTGGTCAGGCATCCCGGTGCGCTTCCCGAAGCTGAACATCACGCTCGACGAGGGCGGCCTCGGCTGGGTGGCGATGCTCGCCGACCGCGCCGACTTCGTGCTTGCCCACTCCGCGTCGGGCGCCGAGGGCGGCGCGTGGAAAAGCGACCTGCTGCCCAGCGAAGTGCTGCGGCGCAACTTCTGGTTCTGCTCGATCGACGACCCGACGGCGTTCGGCACGCTTGACGCAATCGGCGCCGAACGCATCCTCATCGAGAGCGACTACCCGCATGCCGACTCGACGTGGCCCGACACCCAGCACGTCGTCGCGCGCAATGTCGCGAACCTGTCAGCCGACGACGCGGCCCGCATCACCCACCGCAACGCCGCCGAGTTGTTCCGCCACCCACTGCCCGACGAAGGATGGCTGGCATGCTCGACCTCCTGATCAAAGACGCCTCGATCGTCGACGGCACCGGCGCGCCCGCCCGGCACGGTGATGTGGGTGTGCGCGACGGCCGGATTGTCGCGGTCGGTGACGTCGACGAGCAGGCATCGAAAACCGTTGATGCGCAGGGTCAGACGCTCACACCTGGGTTTGTCGACCTGCACACGCACTACGACGCCCAGCTGTTCTGGGATCCGACCGCGAGCCCGTCGGTGCAACATGGCGTCACGACGGTGTTCGGCGGCAACTGCGGCTTCACGCTGGCTCCCGCCGGGCCCGAACAACAGGATTACCTCACTCGGATGCTGGCCCGCGTCGAGGGCATGCCGTTGGAAGCGCTGCGCGCCGGGCTGGACTGGCAGTGGTCGTCGTTCGGCGACTGGCTGGCCCGGCTCGACGGACGCACGGCCGTCAACGCCGGATTCCTGGTGGGCCACTCGGCGATTCGGCTGGCCGCGATGGGTGACGACGCGGTCGGTGGTGAGGCGTCTCGGGCGCAGATCGAAAAGATGGCCACGCTGCTCGGTGCTGCGCTGTCGGACGGTGCGCTGGGGTTGTCGACGTCGCAGTCGAACACCCACAACGACGGGTCGGGGCAACCGGTGCCGTCGCGCAGCGCGTCCCGCGACGAGTTGGTGGCGTTGGCGGCCGTCCTGCGTCAACATTCGGGCACACAGATGGAGGCGATCATCCCCGGCTGCCTGTCCGGCTTCACCGACGACGACATCGCGCTGCTGACCGATATGTCGCGGGCCGCCGACCGGCCGCTGAACTGGAACGTGCTCGGCGTCTCGGCCGCCAACCCCGAAGGCCACGAAAAGCAGTTGCGCGCATCGAAAGTCGCCGCCGAGCGTGGCGGCCGCATCGTCGCGCTGACGCTGCCGCATTCGTCGAAGATCCGGCTGTCGTTCTTGACCGGCTTCGTGCTGGACGGGCTGCCGGGCTGGCGCGAGACGATGCATCTGCCGGTGCCGGAGCGACTCAAGGCCCTCGCCGATCCCCAGGTGCGCAGGCGCCTCGACGAGGGTGCCCACTCCGAAGAGGCGGGAATCCTTCGCGGCCTTGCCAATTGGGAACGCCTGATCATCGTCGAGACGTTCGCGGCCCAGAACGACGACGCGACGGGCCGCACGGTCGGTGAAGTCGCGGCGGCGCGCGGGGGAGAACCGTTCGATGTGCTGCTGGACATCGTGATCGCAGACGAACTGCGGACAGGCTTGTCGCCGCGGCCCTTCGGTGACGATGAAGCGGACTGGAAGGCGCGCGCGCAGGTGTGGCGCAATAGGGACGCGGTGATCGGCGGTTCGGATGCAGGCGCGCATCTCGACATGATGTGCGGCGCGATCTACACGACGTCGTTGCTCGGCCATGGCGTGCGGGAGCACCAGGTGGTCACGTTGGAGGAAGCCGTCAGGCTGATCACCGATGTGCCGGCGCGACTGTACGGGCTGAAGGACCGCGGCCGCATCGCCGAAGGGTGGCATGCGGACCTGGTGATGTTCGACCCCGCGATCGTCGACCATGGGCCGGAGCTCACGCGCTACGACTTGCCTGCCGGCGCACCGCGTTTGGTCGCCGATGCCAAAGGCATCACATCGGTCTGGGTCGCCGGTACAGAGGTCTGCCGCGACGGCGTCGCAACCGGCGCGCTGCCGGGCACAGTTCTGCGATCAGGCCGTGACACGGAGACGGTGACTGCGTCGTGACGGAGTTCGACCCCGCCAAGCTGCAGGACGGGCTGCTGATGGCGGTCGAGAATGTGCACGAGAAGTTAAGGGTGGCACGGGAAAAGCATCGCGTGATGGTCGGCAACCCGATCGTCGAGACGCCGGCGCAGAACCTCGACATGGCAGGCGTCACGGTGCTCGGCTACGACGAGTGTCAGGCGGTGCTGACGGATTCTGAGCGGTTCTCGTCGTCGATCTACCAGAACATCATGGGCCCGGTGATGGGCAAGACGCTGCTGGAGCAGGAGGGCGACGAGCACCGGGCCAGCCGAGCGCTGGTGTCGCCGCTGTTTCGGGCGAAGCTGTTGGAGCGGTGGCGCGCCGAACTGGTCGAGGTGGTGGTGCACGAGCTGATCGACCGGTTCGCACCGCGAGGGCACGCAGATCTGGTGCGGGAGTTCACGTTTGCGTTTCCGGTGCAGGTGATTGCACGGTTGATGGGCCTGCCGCGGGAGGACTATGTGCGGTTTCAGCAGTTGTCGATCGAGCTGTTGAGTGTGGTCTACAACTGGGATGTCGGAATGGCGGCGTCGGCGACGCTCAAGGAGTACTTCGGGGAAATCTTGGCGCAACGGCGAAAGGATCCGCAGGACGACCTGATCAGCACGCTGGCCGAGTCGGAGATCGATGGCGAGCGACTGTCCGACGAGGAGATCTTCGCATTCCTGTTGTTGATCTTGCCTGCGGGAGTGGAGACGACGTATCGGGCGTCGGGGAATCTGTTGGTGGCGATGCTGACGGAGCCGGCGGAGCTGCAGGCGGTGCGGGACGACCGCACGCTGCTGCGGGGTGCGATCGAGGAGGCGCTGCGGTGGGAACCGCCGATCAGCACGGTGGTGCGCGTGGCCAAGAAGGACTGTGAGCTGGGCGGCATCAAGATCACCAGGGGGACGAACGTCAGTGTCAGCGTGGCGGCGGCCAACCGCGACCCGGCGCACTATCCGGATCCTGACCGGTTCGATCCGACGCGAAAGATTCTCGCGCACCTGACGTTTGGCGCGGGCCCGCACGTCTGCCTGGGCATGCCGCTGGCGCGGATGGAGACGACGGTGGCGATCAACGCTTTGCTCGACCGGCTGCCGGGCCTACATCTCGACCCGACGGCGCCCAAGCCGGTGATCAACGGCGTGGCATTCCGCTCGCCCGCGGCGTTGCCAGTGGTATTCACGGCCGCGTAATTGGCGATGTTCGAGATGCAAGCTGGTTAGCTGTGACATCCTGTGGCCGTGGCCGCGGGGGGACCGCCGTCTGGGGTCGTCACGTTCTTGTTCACCGACATCGAGGGCTCGACTCGTCGGTGGGAAGCCGATGCCGAAGGCATGCGGGCCGCATTGTCCGCACACGACGACGTCGTGAGCCACGCCATTGACGCGCACGACGGTTTCCTGTTCAGCCGTACGGGCGATGGCGTGGTCGCCGCGTTTGCCTCACCGAAGTCGGCCGTGGACGCAGCCGTCGCGGCGCAGCGAGCGCTGCAGTTGCCGGTACGGATGGGCCTGGCGACCGGGGCGGCCGAGCTTCGCGACGGGGACTACTTCGGTGTCGTACTGAATCGGGCCGCGCGGGTGATGTCGGCCGGCCACGGTGGTCAGATTCTGCTGGCCGACTCGACTGCCAACCAACTGAGCGGGTTGGACCTGCTCGACCTCGGGCTGCGGCGGCTGCGTGACGTGCCGACAGCCGTCAGAATATTTCAGCTTCAAGCACCGGGTTTGCGCTCGGAGTTCCCGCCGATAAAGGTGCTCGACGCGACGCCAGGGAATCTGCGGCCAGGGGTTACCAGCTTCGTCGGACGGGAGCTGGATCTCGTCGAACTGAAGAGCGCCGTGCGCGGACACCGGTTGGTGACGCTGACCGGTCCTGGCGGGGTTGGTAAGACCCGGCTGGCCACCGAGACCGCCGCTGCGTTGGTAAACGAATTCGCCGACGGTGTATGGCTTTTCGAACTTGCCGCGGTGAACGATGCTTCGGCGGTTCCTGATGCGGTCGCCGCGGTGCTGAATATCACGCAGCAGCCGGGCAAGAGCCTGCAGGATTCGATTGCCGTGGCACAGCACGGCAGAACCCGTCTACTGGTGTTCGACAATTGCGAACACGTCCTGGACGCCGCTGCCGACCTGATCGAAGCCATCCTCGACCAATCGGAAACCGTGAAGGTGTTGGCGACCAGTCGCGAGCGATTGGGTCTGGGCGATGAGCAACTGTGGCCGGTGTACTCGCTGGAAGTCGGTGACGGCATCGACTCCGAAGCCGTGGCACTCTTCGTCGAACGCGCCCGCAGCGTGTGGCCGCAGTTCGCATTGACCGAACCCGATGCGGTGATAGACGTCTGCCGCCACCTCGACGGCCTTCCGTTGGCCATCGAACTCGCTGCCTCACGGATGGCGTCGATGACCGCCAACGAGGTGCGTGATCGGCTGGATCACCGGTTCCATCTGCTGGTCGGCTCACGTCGTGACGTTCCGCATCATCAAAGTCTGCGCCATGCCGTGCACTGGTCCTACGATCTGCTGCGGGATGCCGAAAAGGCGCTGTTGGAACGGTGTTCGGTGTTTGCGGGCGGGTTCGATCTGCAAAGTGCCTGTGCGATAGGTGGATTCGCCGACGAGTACCTCGTGCTGGATCTGCTCGATGCGTTGGCGCGGAAGTCGCTGGTCGTCGTGAACCAGACAGCGGGGCACACGAGGTACTCGATGCTCGAGACCATTCGTCATTTCGCAGGCGAGCAACTGGTGAAAAGCGGTGCGGCTGACAAGGTTCGAGACGCACACGCACACCACTTCGCCGAGCGGGAGTCGGAGATCATGATGTTGTGGGACAGCCCGCAGCAGCGCGACGCCTACGCCTGGTTCGGCACCGAATTGGCCAATCTGCGCGTGGCGTTTCGGTGGGCGGCCGATCGTAACCTCGACGACGCCGCCGCCATTGCGACCTATGCGGGCATCCTCGGCTACATCGTCGAGAACCTCGAGCCGATCACATGGACGGAAGAACTTCTGGATGCTGCCCTAGCCAGCGATCATCCGCGGCTGGCGACGCTGTACGTGTTGTCGTCCATGTGCGGCCTGAAAGGCCGGATCGCTGACGCGGTTCGATACCGAGATGCGGCGATGGCTGAGATGACCCGCGGCGCTGAGGTGCTGTTCGGTTTCGAGTGTCTACTCGGTCGGTTGTATCTGTTGACGCGGGACGGCGAGGGCTGGGCGAACTGGTGTCGGCCCCGCCTCGCAGCCGGGCATGACGTGCGCGGACTTCTTCGCGCCGCGTTCGTGCTGTGCCAGATGATCGCCAGTGTGGCCGACGAGGCGTTGGCAGCCGCGAACGGCCTGATCGAGGTCGGCGAGGCGACCCACAATCCGCACGCGATCACGTTCACCCTGCTGGCTTATGGCTTCGCGCATCGCGACGTGGCGCCGCTCGTCGCATTGGACGCGCTGCGCCGCAGTAGGGCGATCGCGCACGACAACGGTGTTCGTGCCAACGAGTCGTTCGCCGCGATGAGTCTTGGTCGGCTCGAGGTCGAACATGGTGATCCGATCGCGGCGCTCGACTACGTCACCCTGGGCATTCGCCACTATTACGACTCGGGCAACACCGCACAGATTCGGATGCCGTTGGCCTGTCTGGCAGCGGTATTGGACCGATTGGGGCACTACGAACCGGCCGCGACGATTTCCGGCTTCACCGTCGACCCCTTGATCTCGTTTGCCGTTCCCGAGATCGACGACGCCGTCATGCACCTGCGCGGCGTTCTCGGCGACGACGCGTACGAATCGCTCGCCGCCGTGGGCGCGGCGATGACGCTTTCGGCGATGGCGACGTATGCATACGATCAGGCCGACCAAGCCCGGACACTTCTCTGCAACAACTAGCCGACTTATGCGACGTGGTAGCGCCGGTCAATGCTTGAATCGACAGACATGACCGCATCGACTGCACAAGTGCCGCCGCCGTCGGCCGCCGCGACCCGCCGGGCGATCTGGAACACGATCCGCGGATCGTTGGGCAACCTCGTCGAGTGGTACGACGTTTACGTCTACACCGTGTTCGCCTCGTATTTCGAGAAGCAGTTCTTCGCCGAGACCGACGAGAACTCGACGGTTTACATCTACGCGATCTTCGCGATCACGTTCGTGATGCGGCCCATCGGGTCGTGGTTCTTCGGGCGGTTTGCAGACCGCCGCGGTCGCCGGGCCGCCCTCACGGTCAGCGTGTCGCTGATGGCCGCCTGTTCGATGGTGGTCGCGCTGGTACCCGCGCGCTCGAGCATCGGCATCGCGGCGCCGATCATCCTGATCCTCGCCCGGTTGCTCCAGGGGTTCGCCACGGGCGGCGAGTACGGCACGTCGGCGACGTACATGTCGGAGGCGGCGACGCGGGAGCGCCGCGGCTTCTTCTCCTCGTTCCAGTACGTGACGCTGGTTGGCGGTCACGTGCTCGCTCAGTTCACGTTGCTCATCGTGTTGACCGCCTTCGACGACAAGCAGGTTCACGAGTTCGGCTGGCGGATCGGGTTCGCCATCGGCGGCGTGGCCGCGGTCGTGGTGTTCTGGCTGCGTCGCACGATGGACGAGTCGCTCAGCGAGGAAACCCTCGCAGCCGTCAGGGAGGGCAAGGACCCTGGTGCCGGCTCGATGCGAGAACTGTTGACGCGCTACTGGCGGCCGCTGCTGCTGTGCTTCCTGATCACGATGGGCGGCACCGTCGCGTTCTACACCTACAGCGTCAACGCACCCACCATCGTCAAGACGGCCTACAAATCGCAGGCGATGACCGCGACCTGGATCAACCTGATCGGCCTCATCTTCTTGATGCTGCTGCAGCCCGTCGGCGGAATCATCAGCGACAAGGTCGGCCGCAAACCGCTGTTGCTGTGGTTCGGTTTCGGCGGGCTGATCTACACCTATGTGCTGATCACCTATCTGCCCGAAACTCGTTCCCCGATAATGTCTTTCCTGCTGGTAGCCGTCGGGTACGTGATCCTGACCGGATACACGTCGATCAACGCGCTGGTGAAATCCGAGCTGTTCCCCGCCCACGTTCGGGCGCTCGGTGTCGGGGTCGGCTACGCGCTGGCGAACTCGATCTTCGGCGGCACCGCCCCGCTGATCTACCAGGCGCTCAAGGCGCGCGATCAGGTGCCGTTGTTCATCGGCTACGTGACGGTCTGCATCGCGGTCTCACTTGTCGTCTACGTCTTCTTCCTGAAGAACAAGTCTGAGACGTACCTCGACCGCGAGCAGGGAGCGGCGTTCCGCTGACCAAGGCCATTGCTGTTGGCGCCGTCGTGCTTGCACTCGCGACGGGGTGTTCAAGCGGGGCGGCAGTGCAGGCACCGGTCAGCGAAAGCGCAAAGCCCCCGCCTACAGCGGCTCCCCCGGCCGCGCAGGCTCCCGCCCCGGTCCCGCCGCCTAACCCCGCACCCACATATGACTTCGCACCGGTCTCGAAGCTGATCAACGACGCGATCGCGGCGCATGAGCTTCCGGGCGCAGTGCTGCTCGTCGGCCACGGTGGCACGGTCGTCTTCCAGCAGGCTTACGGGGACCGCAAGCTCGCAGGCGAGCCGGGCCTGGACGCATCGCCCGCGCCCGCAGAGCCGATGACCGAGGACACGATCTTCGACATGGCGTCGCTGACGAAACCCCTTGCCACCGCGACCGCCATCATGCAGCTCTACGAACAAGGCAAGGTGGCCTTCGACGATCCCGTGCAGCAGTATCTGCCCGGCTTCAATCCGGCCAACGATCCGCAGCGCGCAAAGGTGACCGTCCGGATGTTGCTGACGCACTTTTCGGGTGAAACAGGCGACGTCGACCTCAAGGATCCGTGGGGGCTCGACCGCCCCGACAAAGCCGAGGGCATTCGTCGTGCGCTCACCACGCCGCTGGAATCGGCTCCGGGAGAAGGCTTCCGTTACTCCGACATCAACTTCATTCTGCTTGGCGCGTTGGTCGAAAGCCTGACTGGCGAAACCGAAGACGTCTACGTAGAGCAGAACGTGTTCGCACCGCTTGGCATGGCAGACACGGGTTACTTGCCCGATAGCAGTCTGTTGCCGCGGATCGCACCGACAGCGCGTGACGAGGAAAACGCAGGCGACCCGAGTAAGAACCCCGACTTCGGCAATCTGCTGCGCGGCAGGGTGCATGACACGACGGCGCGGCGCATGGGTGGTGTGGCCGGGCATGCCGGTCTGTTCTCGACGGCGCAGGATATCGGCATCTACGCGCAGGCCCTGCTTGACCGGCTGGCGGGCCGGCCCAGCGAATTCCCACTCCAGCAAGCAACTTTGGAGTTGATGACGACTCCGCAGCAGCCTGGACACACAGCACAACAAATCGACAAGGCGAACGCCGCAACCCGAGAAGCCATCACAACAAAGCCGAACAAGGTCAATCCGCTACTCGCGCCGAACTATCCGGCGATCGCAGGACAGAATCTGCGCGGCTTCGGCTGGGATATCGACACCCGCCTTTCCGCGCCGCGGGGCCTGATCTTCCCGATCGGTAGCTTCGGGCACACCGGCTTCACGGGAACCACGGTGTGGCTGGATCCGGGCTCGGACACCTACGTCGTGCTGCTCTCGAACTCGATTCAGGTGCGCGGCAGCGCACCGATCCAGAATCTGCGCGGCGAAGTGGCGACGGCGACGGCCAAGGCGCTGCATCTGTACGGCACCTGACGATTGCATGCCTGCGAACCCCTCGGGTGTCCGGGAGCGACATGCTTTTGCGACGTGTCAACAAATGATGACAGTGCCGAAACGCGTGGTTACTAGCTGTAGGCCGTGCTGCCTTCGACGGGATGAGTCGTGCTGATCAGCTTGGCGAAGCAATGGTCGCGGTCGAATCCGTTGCTCCTGCACCACGCCAACGCCTCATCGGCGGTCGCAAACCCGGAATCCACGATTGTCACCCAGAATTCTGAACCCGAGAACGTTGACCAGTCGGCCGACCACAGCAGTCGAACGTTGGAGTAGGTCTGGCGAAGCTGTTGGTGCTCGGCCAGGATCGACGCGTTGGTCCACGTCTGTCCCTCTGCGACGAGACCGACGCGTTTGGAACTCAACTGCGGCACCCAGCGATCGGCAAGCTCGCTGAGTACGTAGGGCTGATCGCTCGCCGCGATGGAGCGCAATTGGCCTGCGGACTGGTCGGTCGGCGCCGGCGCCGGGAGTGGCTGTTCGGTATGTGGCTGCGCGGTGAGTGCCGTCGGTTCGATGATGTTGACCAAAAGCGATGGCACTGTGGTCTTTCCGCCGATTTGCGTGTCATATGTGACGGCTCCGGAAACCACGCCGTACATGGTCACGACGTCGTTTTCGACGATGTTGGCAACCATGCCGGCGTCGTGCGCGGTGACAAGGGTGTTCTGGTCGTAGTCACTGCGACTGTCCGCGGGGGCGGGTCCGGTGGCCGCGCGAAACGTTGTCGGGCCGGTCGCAGCGTCGAACTGCGTCACAACACCGTAGACGACGACCTTGCGACCGATCCACGAGTCGGGGTCCTTGGCCATCAGCGCGAACTCGCGTGCGCTGAGCGAAGCATACGTCGACCGGTCCAGGCGAGCGGTGTCTTCCGGGCGCCGTTGCTCGGTCGGCTCAGACTGCGTCGGAGTCATTCCACCGTTCGCGCTGGCGCCGGCAGAAGGCGACGGGCTGGAAGTAAGCGGTTGTTGTTGAGGGGACCGGCTGAACTGAAGACCAAGGAGTATCCCGACGGCCAGCACGAGAACGGTGACGACTCCCGCGATCGATCCGACAAGCAGCGGACTTCGCTTGGGACGTAAGTGATCTTGATCGTCGTAGCCGCTGGGCCAGGGGACGGCGTCTTGGTGCGGATCGGGATAGTGCGGATAGACCATGGGAGAGCCTTGCAAGATTGTTGTTGATCAGTGAGCGGACTGTCGCCCTGTCAACGACGGTAGAGCCAGACCCATGCAGACGTATCGGGTGTTTCCCTATGGTTTATTTGCTGGGAGATCAGCGCTCGAAGTGCTGATAGTCGACGGGAGTTGTCCAGTCACCGCCCCAGCGCCAGCCGCGATCGGTGAAGATACGAACGACAGGGTCTCCTGCGTGCAGGATTCCGGGGTCGGTGCGGTTGCGGTCGACGTACGGCGCGGCGGTCTTGGGTTGGATCGCGCCGGTTCGATCGATCTCGGGGTTGAGCAACGGGTTGAGGTCGATGGCACGGCCGAATGCGTGCTGGGACCAGTGGCCGGTACCGGGAATGTCGCGGCAGTTGAAGGCCGAGGTGTTGTTGTCCTCCATCGACAGTTCGTCGTCGGCGTCGGGGTAGTTGTCGACGGTGCGGATCTTGTCGATCGGATAGTGCAATGCGAGCAGCTGCCCGAAGATCGCGACCACGTCGGCCGCGAGGTCTTCGTTGACGATCAGGGCACCCCGGTGCGCTTGTCCGTCGAAGCCGAGGTAGTCGACTTCGACGCGGCGCAGCCGCCGCGGATCGATCGGGCAGCCGGGTCGCAAGCTGGGGCCGAGTTCGGCGGCGGTGACGGGCTGAATGGGAGCAGCGGCCGGCGGTGGCGTGGTGGCGGACGGTGCCTGCGCCGTTTGCGACGGAGGCGATGGCGCCGGCTCTGAGGCGCATTGCACGAGAACTGCACCGGCCAGTGTCAGCGCCGCGATCCGCCGGGCGCTGACTCGCGACGAGGCCTCACCGCGTCGTCTCAACTGAAAAACCCGCTGCCATCGGCGGTTTCATTTGACTGGTACAGATACGACAAGCCTAGCCTGCGTTGGCGGGTTCACATCGTTGCTGAGCACGGGCGGCCTGAACAATCGCGTCGGCCGTTTGGAACGCCGTGGTGTGCTGGTGCGCATCCATGACGGGCAGATCGGCGGCTTGGCGCAGCACCATGACCGCCAGAGCCATACTCGTTCCGCATGGCACGACGAGCAGTTGTGCCTTGGCGCGACTACCGGTGATGGTCATGACGCGCAGATGACGACTGTCCTCGCCGGGCATTGCCGGGACGCCGCGGCGATTGAGCAAGTCGAGATCGGCGACACCTTGCAGCGGCGACCAGTTGACGCCGATATCGACGACGTCGCCAAGCGGTTCGCGCAGAGCGTCAGTCAAGTCCGACAGCTCGCGAGCGAGCGAGACCGAGTGAGGCCACCATGCCCCGTCCAGGCCGCTGCCGAGCATCGATGTCAGCGTGAACCGAACCGGGCTGCGCAGGCGCCGTCCGTCTAGGACGCTGGTCACGCTGAGACTGCTTGGCGCGCAGGAAATTTGATGTACAAGATGGTTTGATCCACGGCAGCTTCCTTCAGTTGGACTCAGGCTACACCCATGGTGTTCCGACGCTGCATCCGGCTTCCAACTCATAACGAGCGCGAAAACCGTTGCAGCACAATCGAAGAGGTTTATCCAGCTATCCGTGCTACGCTGAGGGTGGATGCCTGTCGGCATTCGTTCAGAATGAGAGAAGTTGAAAAAGTATGACACAGGGAACTGTGAAGTGGTTTAACGGCGATAAGGGCTTCGGCTTCATCGCTCCTGACGGCGGCGCCAACGATGTGTTCGTCCACTACTCGGAGATCCAGGGCAGCGGGTTCAAATCGCTCGAGGAGAACCAGAGAGTCGAGTTCAATATCGAGCAGGGGGCCAGGGGCCCGCAGGCAGTCGGAGTGACAGCCGTCTAACAACGTCTAATCAATGTGGGCTGGTGGGTCGTTTTCCGCCAGCCCACAATGCGTTTGGGGGAGTTACCTATCCAGATCAGGCGGGATAGGCGTACCGTAGGGGTATATCGGCTGCATTCATCGCCGATAACTGACGTGCTACACAGTCAGAAACATTGACTCACCAAGACTCTTATTGGGAGTCGGCATCGACGTCCGTTCTTGACGTGATGCATAGATTCGGTGGTATGTCGTGCGCGACCGTTTGAGATCGCGTCGTCGCCGAGTCGAGTGAATTGGCCGTTTCGCGGTCAAGACGGGAGTGTCGTATGACACGACACGAAGGCCGGTCCGATTCGGACGGCCAACACCCAGGACCAGAGCAGACCCCGCGGTTGCGGTTGAAGCCGAAGGCGCCGGTATCCGGGCATGTCGACGGCGCGTGGTGGCCCCAGACCGACGACCTCGCCGCTGAGCTGCCGGATCTGCTGGCGGTGCTTTCGGTGCGGCTGGGCACCATCGATCGCGTGCTCTACAACCTGGCCGAATGGGCGCAGATGCCGAAGCGACTGACAACCGGCGGGCGAGCGGTGCGACTGGACGGCTACCGGCTACAGCCGGCCAACACCCTCCAGGTGGTGGGACTCGGCCGCGAGAAGATCTTGCTGCTGGTGGTGCCTCCGCACACCGATCCAGACATCGCGCACGACGCGATGATGACCGCGGCGGCTCCGAGCGATGTGACCACCGTGGGCGACTTGCTCGCGATCGGCGCGCATAGCGGAGGCGAAGCTGCTGACGACTATCACCGTTCGACATTTCGTCGGCGGGTACGGAGGCTCCGACCATGACAGTCATAGTGACGCTGCCCGACGGCGGAACCGACGAGTACATGCGGTCCGGTGATGCCTACGTCAAGAATCACGACGGCACGCTCGACGTCGTTCGTACCGGCGCCAAACATCCACACAGCTACGCGCAAGGGGATTGGACCGACGTCGAAGGAACTCAGAAGAGGTCGAAAAAGCGTTTCTGGGGATGATGATCGTCGCTGACAAACCTTTGCACACAACCAATTTGAGGACAAACTTTATGCAATCCACTGACCTGTTTTCGCATCCATACGTGCCCGAGGCCGCGTCGAAGGCCGAGCACGATTCGGAACCTGTTCAAGCTCCTGTCTTTTCCGACAGCGACGCCGAAAAAGCTTCGGCTGCCAAGGCGTCGGGATCAGGCCAATGACCGTGGGTGTATCGTCGAAGTAGTTGGGAACCCAGCCAGTCCGGGATGAGTCAGCCGCGTTGCCGCTGACCGCAAGGAGCAATCGCTCACGCCGGATATGCCGGTGACAACCACCAGTTGGGATCACCTTGACCACCCTTTTTACTCCTTCTTTGTCGACGTTTTCCGTTGGTTATCAAGGCTTTCCGGGCACGCCAAGTTTCGGAATATTGAGTACATACCCGCCGACGCCGTGCGGGCTGGCGACATTCTCCGCCGCGCTGGCAAGGGGATTGAGTGCCAATGGCGCCGAGGTCAGCGTCGTGCGACTCTCCGACGGACCGCGCTCGGAGAGCGCCCGGGTCATCGGAGAAATGGTCAACGGGTCACCAAGATCGGTGGCGGCATGCTCCGAGTTGCTGAACCAGACCGACGTTGCGGTCATCCAGCATGAGTACGGCATCTATGGAGGTGCCGACGGAGACGAAGTGGTGGACGTCATCGACGGGCTACGCGTCCCATCCATCGTGATCGCCCACACTGTCCTGAAAGACCCTACGCGACACCAACGTTCGGTCCTCGAAGCAGTTGCGGCCCGGGCGGATCAGATCGTCGTGATGTCCGACGCGGCCAACGAGCGGTTACGTAGTGGCTTTGACATCGACCACCGCAAAGTCACCACCATCCCGCATGGTGCGACCGTCCCGGCGAATGCCTCAGGCATCAGGGGCGGTCGACCAATGCTGTTGACGTGGGGTCTGATGGGTCCCGGCAAGGGCGTCGAGCGGGTGATCGAGGCGATGGGGTCGCTCAGTGATCTGCCGGGCCGGCCACGGTACTTGGTCGCGGGCCGAACGCATCCGAAGGTGCTGGCCGCCGATGGCGAGGCATACCGCGACGCGCGGATGGAACAGGCGCGCAGAAGCGGCGTCGCGGATTCGGTGCACTTCGATACCGGATACCGGAACGTAGCGACGCTGAGCGCACTCATCCAGACTGCGGCAGTCGTCGTCCTGCCCTACGACTCGACCGATCAGGTCACCTCCGGTGTTCTGGTCGACGCCATTGCCAGCGGCAGGCCCGTCGTGGCCACCGCGTTCCCGCACGCCGTGGAACTGCTTGCCAGTGGGGCAGGCATCGTCGTCCCGCACGACGATCCGGATGCGCTGGCCTCCGCGTTGCGCCGGGTGCTGACCCAGCCGCGGTTGGCCGGCGACATGGCGGCCGAGGCTCGCCGACTGGCACCCGAGATGGCCTGGCCGGTCGTCGCGAATGCCTATGTGACGGTGGCGCACCAGCTCCTCGCGCAACGGCGGGCAAGAGTATGACTGCGACGACATACCCTGAGCCGGTATTCAGCCACCTGCTGCGGCTGACGGACGAGCGAGGCACATTTGAGCACGCCCGGCTCGCCGAGCCGCTGCGTGAGCACGGCTACTGCACCGACGACGTGGCGCGCGTCCTTGTCGTTGCGACCCGAGACCACGGGACCGACCGCGCACTGAACGGTCTGGCCGGAGTAGCGCTGCGATTCCTGAACGACGCACAGGCGCTCACTGGTGCCTGTCGCAACCGATTGGACAGCGCGGGCAAGTGGCTCGACGAGCCCGCACTGGAAGATGCCTGGGGGCGCTGTGTCTGGGGTCTGGGCACCGCGGCCGCGCACAGCAATGTCGCCTGGGCCCGCCAGACGGCCATCATGCAGTTCGAGCGCGCCGCGCAGGCGAGGTCGGTATGGCCACGGGCGATGGCGTTCGCAGTGTTGGGCGCAGCCGAAGTCCTCGCCTTCGACCCCGAGCACCAAGCTGCTCGCTCGCTGATCGCCGACTATGCCGCCACGGTGCCCGATGCGAACGACGACGCGGCGTGGCCCTGGCCCGAGCCACGGCTCACATACGCGAACGGTGTCATCCCCGAGGCGATGATCGCCGCGGGTGCCGCGCTCGATGACTCGGCGCTGTGCCAGCGGGGCCTGGATCTGCTGGCCTGGCTGCTGGGCATCGAAACGTCAGACGGCCATCTGTCGCCGACGCCCGTCGCGGGCAGAGGCCCAGGGGACGCCAAGCCCGGCTTCGACCAACAGCCCATCGAGGTGTCCACGCTTGCCGATGCATGCACGCGTGCCGCCGCCGTTGACACCAACCAGATCTGGGGCGACGGGGTCATTGCCGCGGCGGCCTGGTTCATGGGCGACAACGACATCGCCGAGCCGATGTGGGACCCGCACACCGGTGGTGGATACGACGGACTGCACGCCGACCGGGTGAACACCAATCAGGGCGCGGAGTCGACCCTGGCGGTGATCTCGACTTTACAGCAGGCGCAACGTTTATCGACTGTGCTGCAATGACTTCCGTAGATGCCGGCTTGGTCACGCGTAGCCCGCATCGGCTTGCCGCTGACCGGTCCAGAGTGATCACCCGACTGTTCGTACCAGGACAGGAGGGTTTCGAGCACCAGGACTCGCGAACGGGCGCAGTACTGGCACGCATCTTGGCCCTCGACGAGGACGAGGTGCGTGCGTCGCTGAACGAAGTGGTCATCCGCTTTGACGGGCGTCATCGCGATCTGGCAGGCACCTGCCGCAGGCACGCCCGTGAAGTGGCCGATCGACTGGACCCTTCCGTTGACCTTTCCGACGCACGAATGTTGTTGCTGGGTGCGGTATTCACGAGTGAGTATGCGATCGAGGGTGCGGCTTTGTGCAACCCCAGCATGGTCGCTCACCCCGACCAGACCGGGGTCGCCTCGGGCAGTCTGCGATTCGTGATGAGCGTGCGGGGCATTGGCGAGGGTCATCGTTCGTCAATCGGATTCCGCACAGGCGTTGTCGACGAGACAGGTGACGTGACAATCGACGACCCGGGTCCGCTCGCCAGCGCCGGAGTCGTGGTGCCAACGTTGTTGGACGGTGCGGTGATGCGAAGTGAGCTGCGTCGGTTGCGTGGGGCCGGTGAGGCCGCCGATTACGTGCTCGATGCGCTCGGCGATCGGTTCACAAGATCCGACCTCGACGAGCAACTCGACAATCTTCAAACCCACCGGCGCACGCGTCGCCACGCTGCCGAGACGATTTCGCTGATACGGGCCATCGCAGAACGGACCTACGGCGTCGAATTCGCCGCTGACATCTCGCTGCCAGAGCGCATCCTGTGGCCTGCGATGAACGCAGAAGCCACCGGCATGGAGGACGCCCGATTCGTCCGGTTTGTCGACGACGACGGCTCTGTCACGTTCTATGCCAGCTACACCGCCTACAGCGGAACCCACATCAGCCAGCAACTGCTGGAGACCTCGGACTTCCGCACCTTCACGTCCACGCCGATGGTCGGCCATGCCGCGGCCAACAAGGGTCTGGCTCTGTTTCCACGCCGCATCAACGGTCGATTCGCCGCGATGTCCCGATCAGACCGCGAGTCGAATTCGATTGCGTTCTCGGATCATCCGTTCGAGTGGGCCGAGTCCGTTCCATGCCAGCAGCCCACGCGAGCGTGGGAGGCGCTGCAACTGGGAAACTGCGGCCCGCCCGTCGAAACCGAGGCCGGGTGGCTGGTGCTCACGCACGGCGTCGGCCCGATGCGCACCTATCGAATCGGGGCGATGCTGCTCGATCTCGAGGATCCGACGCGGATCGTCGGTCAGCTCCGCGACCCGCTGTTGAGTCCCGCTGCCGACGAGCAGGACGGCTACGTCCCCAATGTCGTCTACTCGTGCGGTGCGCTCGTGCATGCCGGAACACTGGTGCTGCCATACGGCATCGGCGACGCCGCAATCGGAGTCGCGACCGTGCCGCTGAGCGACTTGCTGGCGGCGCTTGACGCGGACTCGTCGAAGGAGTACACCGCTACGGAAAAGGGCGTAAGGTCGTAGTTATCGGGCAGCTCAATCGTGAGCGAACATGCCTGCTTGTAAAGGAAATTCGATGACTTCGCCAATTTCGTTCCGGACGCCTTACGACCTACGTGTCGAACTGGTCAGGGACACCATCACCGCTCATTCGAAACTTGGGGACAAGGCGGCAGGCGAACTCGCTGTGCACGTCCTGCACGCGCTGAACTCAATCCCCGAGAAGATGCGCTGAACGCCAAACAACGAATCACCCCTCGCGAAAACGTGATTCACGTCGGGGCGGGGTTCGTGGCAAAGGAACGTCCGCACGTGGTGGAGGCGTTGTCCACACTCACGTCCCATCTGGGAAGGTGGGATTCGCGCGACGTGGACGTAGAAGTCACCCTGCAGGACCGCGGCGGCAAGGAGCAGCGCGTCACACTGCGCACCACGCTGCCGGGCCTTCCGCAGCTGATCGCCGTTGCCGAGAACCCAGACATCACCCGCGCCCTCAATGACGCCAAGCGCGAGCTGATTCGACAACTCGAACACCAGAAGTCGGCGCGCGAACCGATGAACAACCGCCGGCTGCGGCGTGCGACGGAATCGGCGTTCGGCCAGCCGCCCGCCACTGCGGGCACATAGCGGCGCTGGCGGGAAATGCTTGCAGCACAGTCGATCTGGGATCTGAAGGCGGCGCACAGTAGCGGAGTCGTCGCGTTATTGCGCGTCCCCGGTTCCCTGCGCGACGACAGCGTGCGGGTAGGCATCGCCTCGGTGCTGAAACTTCAGGATGGTGGGATTGAGAACGACACCGTCGCGGATCTCGATGGCCCGGGAAATCGTCGAGCTGGACTTCCACATCGCCGGACCGGCAAGGATCGTCTCGAGGTGTGGCAACAACGCCTCGCTGATCTCCCAGGTGGCCGAGTTCCACAGGTATGACGGGCTGTGGTCGACGGCGTAGTAATGCACACCATTGGCCACCTCGACGACCGGGTGGGTGAACGAGGTCGGGTGCGCCCAGCTGAAGCCCATACCCACGTCGCAGGAGACGTCGACGATCAGACTCCCCGGAGCGAAAGCGTCCAACTCATCCTCGGTGACGAAGATCAGTGGCGCCGCGGGATCCTGCAATACGCAATTGACGACGATGTCGTTGTCGGCGAGAAATCGGGCCACCGGCATCACGCCGTCATCCGGGGTATCCGCCCAGGTCCGGCCGGGCGCGTCCTCGTCCTGCCCCATCTGGACAATCTGTGTGGACGGGATCGGCGAACCGACGGCGGCCACCTCGCGGTTGGTCAGCACGCGCACATCGTCCACGCCGTGGGCGTTCAACGCGGTGACCGCGCCTCTGGCCGTAGCCCCGAACCCGATGACCGATGCCCGCAGACGCCGGCCGTAGCTGCCGGTGATCCCGGCTAGTTGCATGGCGTGCAGTACGGAGCAGTACCCGGCGAGCTCGTTGTTCTTGTGAAAGACGTGCAGCCCGAATCCCCCGTCGGCCTGCCAGTGATTCATCGCCTCGAAGGCGATGAGCGTCAGCCGTCGGTCGATCGCAATCTGGGTCAGGGCGGTGTCCTGCACGCAGTGCGGCCAGCCCCAGACGATTTGTCCCACATTGAGTTCTGCCAAGTCCTCGGCCTGGACCTTGGGCAACAGAATGACCTCGCAGTCGGCGATGAGTTGTTCCCGCGTCCTGATGCCGCCGACCAGTCCGGCCAGCGCGTCATCCGTGGCGCCGAACTCCGCGCCATAGCCGTGCTCGAGGAAGATCTGCTGCCGAACCTGCTCGTCGATCCTGACGAAATGAGCCGGGTGAATCGGCAGTCTCCGCTCGTCCGGCTTACGCGAACGAGCTAGCACGCCTACCGAAAGCGATTGCGCCTCAGCGCTTCTTGGCATGAAGCAATGCCTCGGTCGCCGAGGTCCGAGCCAGCAGCTTGGCGTGCTTGGCGGCTCTCTTCTCTTTCAACGATTTTCCGGACTTCTTGCTCTCGGCATGTCGGGGAGATTTATCAGACATCGCTGACCCCTTGATCATGGGGCCTGGTTGGTCCCGATAACCCTGACGTTACTCGGTTGCCATTTGATGTTGGCGCACAACGTTGGTTTACCGCGTCGACAGCACGTACACTGAAGACACGCCGACGCGCTGCCGTCGTCTCGATCTCGGCCGGTGGTCCGCAATCCGCGGGTTCTCACACGAGCCCACCCATCACCATCGGACGGACCACTCTTGGCAATTGCGGACATCGCTGCGTACACGCATCTAAGTGAGGCGGATGTTACGGCCCTCGGGTACGAACTGGATACCATCCGCCGCGACATCGAGGAGTCACTCGGTGAAAGGGATGCGGCCTATATCCGGCGAACCATCAGGTTCCAAAGGACCCTCGACGTCGCGGCGCGCCTGCTGATCGGCTGCAGCAAGACACGCGCCGGCTGGCTGCTGGGGACCGCGTCGCTGGCATTCGCCAAAAGCGTCGAGAACATGGAAATCGGTCACAATGTCAGCCACGGCCAATGGGATTGGATGAACGATCCCGAGATTCACTCGAGCACGTGGGAGTGGGACATGGTCGCGGTCTCGTCGCAGTGGAGGTATTCGCACAACTATCGCCACCACGTGTTCAGCAATGTGGTCGGTGTGGACGACGACCTCGGCTTCGGCGTGATACGCGTGACCCGTGACGAGCCGTGGCAAGTTTCTCACTTGATACAGCCGCTTCGAAATCTTTTGTTGGCAATTGTTTTCGAGTGGGGCATCGCGCTTCACGGTGTCCACTCGGAGCGCGATCGGGCGGCCGAAGATGCCCAGAAGGTGGCCAGCGCAAGGGCGGCGCTGATGGGAAAGATCACCCGCCAAGCGGTCAAGGACTACGTGCTGATCCCGGCGCTGAGCCGTTCTCGCTGGCGAAGAACGCTTGCCGCAAACGCCTCGGCAAACCTTCTGCGGAACCTCTGGGCGTACGTGGTGATCTTCTGCGGGCATTTCCCGGATGGCGCAGAGAAATTCACTCCCGATGTACTCGAAAATGAAAGTCGAGCCGAGTGGTACCTGCGGCAGATGCTCGGTGCCGCGAACTTCAAAGCCGGCCCGCTGCTGGCGTTCTCGAGCGGCAACTTGTGCTACCAGATCGAGCACCACCTGTACCCAGACCTTCCGAGCAACCGCTACGCCGAGATCGCTGCGCGGGTGCGGGCGCTTTGCGACAAGTACGATCTGCCTTACACCACCGGTTCGCTTGCGCGCCAATACCTTTTGACGCTGCGGACCATCCACAAACTCGCGCTGCCCGACGAGTTTCTGCGGGCCACATCTGACGACGCACCGGAAACTGCGTCGGAACGCAAATTCGCCACCGGCGCCACGCCGGCTAGTCGGTCGGTTTTACCGATAAGAGGTCTACGGTCGGCGTTACAGGCGGGCGCGTCTTATAAGTGACCCAGACGAGCACGCCCGCGAGTGCCAACACCGCCAATGCGGTGACAAGTATCAAAACGATTGTGTTGCTGAGCATGCTCGTCCTTAAGATTGATCCGACGAGTCGGCTCGCGCCTGATGTTCGAGCCTGGTGTCGTGATCTCGATCGATGAACGCCAGCTTGCGGAGATGACGGGCGACAGCCCGGCGGGCATCGGCCGCGCGACTCGCGGCGGGCCACAGATCCGTTCGCAGTAGCCGCGATACGAGGGACTTCACCGCGTCGCCCGGTCGGCAATGTGGATGACAAGCATTCAAGGTCTCATATCTGCTGGTAGGCCCCCAGTACACGCTCGATTGAGGTCTTTGTCAACAGCGCCGACGGACCGGGCGGTCGATGAAATCGGCTGTGTCCCAACGATCTAGATTGTTACGGCGCAGAGCTGGACAGCCAAGGTAGACTGAAGACAGATCGCCGGTACTTCGTCATGCGACCGTTCAAGGTTGTGTCGTCGTCGATTTGAAGGATCTGGCCGGTTCGCGGTCAAGACAGGAGCGTCACAATGACGCTGAGACAAGTTCGCACCGAGACCGAACAACGATCCGCACCGCCCGATCACACGCCACGACTGCGCCTGAAGCCCAAGGCGCCCCACAGTGGGCATGTCGACGGGGCATGGTGGCCCCGCAGCGGCGACCTCGCCGCGGAGCTCCCAGATCTGCTGGCGGTGCTGTCGGTTCGGCTCGGGCGCATTGACCGCGTGCTCTACAACCTCAATGAGTGGTCGGATTCCGCCCCGAAGTTGGACACGGGCGGGCGACTGGTACGGCTCGATGGATACCTTCGGCAGCCGACAAACACGATCGAAGTACTCGGCCTCACCGGTGGCAGGATTGTTCTACTGGTGGTACCGCCGTATACCGACTCCGATCTTGCCCACGAGGCGATGATGACCGCGGCCGCACCCAATGACACGTCGATGGTCGGCAACCTGCTCGGGATCGGCGCGCAGGAACAACAAGGCCCGAACACCTGTTACCACCCGACATTTCGCAGGCGTGTCCGTAGGTTTGCAAGCTGACCGGAAATGTCGCGAGCACAACGGGGTTTACCGCTCCGGTCTACGCTTGACGCCATGGCCGACCACGACCGCGCCGCCTCGCGCCGCGAGATCACCGATGCCCTGATCGCCGCGCTTGACCGTCGCCATGAGGTGCTCGACGCGATCGTGGACGCCGAGAATCGGGCCGCGGCCGTGGATGCGGTTGCAACGCTGCTCGGCATCACGCCGTTGGGCGCCGAGGCGGTGGTGGGGATGCCGCTGCATCGACTGACCAAGGACTCGCGTCAACGGATCGCCGCCGAACTCGACGACCTCAACAGCCAGCTCACCTTCACGCTGATCGAGCGGCCAGAGAGCTCCGGCCAGCACCTTGTACTGCGGCCGTTCTCCAGCAAGACGGACCGGGACCTCTTCGGGGCGCGGACGACCGATATCGGTGCCGCGGGCGACGGCTCCGGCAGCCCTGCCGGAAGTCTCGATGACGAGATCCGCTCGGCGCTGGGGCGGATCGACGCCGAGGACGCGGTGTGGCTGGTCGCCGAAAACGGAACGCAGACAGTCGGAATGGTGTTCGGCGAGCTGGTCGACGGCGAGGTGAACGTTCGGGTGTGGATTCATCCGGAGCACCGACAGCACGGTTACGGTACTGCGGCGCTGCGCAAGGCGCGGTCGGAGATGGCGGGCTATTTCCCCGGTGTGCACATGGTTGTTCGCGCACCTGGCGCTACCGGATAGGGGTTGAACTGCGCACCAAGAATTCTCCAAGGCGTCAGTCGCAGGCTCCGCGTGACCGGCGACGGTCGGCATCGTGAAAGGGAGAACGATGAAGCGACTAACTGTGGGGCTTGCAACCGCTTTGTTGGTGTCGGGTGGGCTGGTCGGTCTTGGAGCGGGAATCGCCAACGCAGACGACGATTGTTCGCCGCCCACGCGGGTCAATGGCATGTGCTACGGCCCAAATCACTGGTGCCCAGGGGATTCCCTTTTCCACTTGACCCAGAATCACATTTACAACCCGGTGACCTGGGACACGAACGTGTGCCACACCTACTGGCATGTCGCCCCCGAGGACGCCAACCAGGGCCAAGGCATCTATGAGGGTCCCAATCCTCCGCCCCCTCAAGCTCCTCCGGCCCCCGCGCCTCCCGGGCTGCCTCCGCCTCCGGGTATGTGCTGGGCGATGTGGATTCCCGCGCCCTGCCCCAACGGCTAGGCGCGAGAGAGAAACAATGACCGAGACGCCCCAGGATCTGCCGTCACCGGACGACTTCCGCAGGAAAGCGGCCCACGTCGACCGTGAATTCGCCGACGCTCGCCGATACCTCAGGGCACTATCGGCCGATGACAATCAGGCACTCAGTGCGGTGATGTCCGAGATCCACCGCAGCGGAAGGGCTTTGAAAGTCTTGGCTGCGATGGCGGTACTGGCCGTCGACTTCGCCCAACTGTCAGCCGACCGCCTCGGCGTCGACGTCCGAGACTGGCTTGATGACGCCCCGGTGGCTCAGGACACCGCCGAGAACGAGCGGGACGAATCCGAACTCGGCGGCGAAGGATAGCCCGAACGCCGCGGACTGCGAAGGCGACTTTTTGGCTGATTCGATGAGGGCAGCGCGTGTTAGCTAGTTCGATTGATCACGCTGTAGCCTCGCTCGGCGTATGGGAAGCCGTCGAGCCCGGTGTCTTCGGGCGAACGGTGCCGGTAGTAAGCGCGAATCTCGGAGATCAACCCACCTTTGAACACGTACCACTCCGCGCCGTGCACGATGTAGCGTTGGCCGTCCTGGGTCGAGGTCCAGCGCATGCTCCACTCGATGACGGCCTCGTCGTCGCAGGCAATTGCGTGTTCGACATTCCATTCGGCACTGATGATGCGCACGGTCTTTCGCCAGAACCGCCCAAGGTGCTCGGCACCATGCACCGGGGCTGCTCCCGGCTCGAGCATGTACTGGGTGACATCAGCAGTGCAGCACGCGACCACACCGTCTACGTCGCCCGCAGTGCAGGCACGGTAGTACCGCTGGATCGTGTCGATGTGGGGGTCGTTCCGAAGTTGTTCAGCAGCTGTGGGCACGGTTGAGTCCTGACTTTGCAGATCGAGCGATTCTCGCAAATGTAGTAAGTCGCCAACGCGCTGCGTCGCAGAAGCCGTCTTCCCGGTTCACGCTGAGGTCGCGGCCAGCGACCTTCGGCGAGCGCCTGTGCGACTGCGAATGCAGTGACTAGTTCTCCGGTTCGCGGCGCTTGATCCGCAGCGTGGCGGTCGCAGGAGAGATCTGCTCCGTCGCGGGCGCCTCGAGCACGGTCGTCGAATCTTCTTTGATCCGAGCGATTCTCGGCATGCTCGACGCTTGTGGGTGCCGCGCGATCGTGGGCGGCGCGGTCGGCTCAGCGGTGGGCGGCGGTGGCGGCGGTGCCGATGCGACCGGTGTCTCGCGTCGACGCCCCAGATACGCGGCCAGCGGACCGGTGAACAGCATGGCAATCAGCACGGTCAGGCTCAGCGCACAGATCACCACGTCGAACGTGCTGGTGATCTGCTGGGCCAGGTTGTTGCCGTAGATCGCGTCGGGCGCTGACGCGGCGTAACGCGGGGCAAGCGCGAGACCGATGGCCAGATTCGCGACCGTGAAGACGAACAAGACCCCGCTGAAGGCCGCGATCACGGTCGGCGCCGGGTCGCCCTTGCCGAGTTGGCGATGCAGCCACGTCGCAATCACGCCGGCGACAAGGTTGAACGCCGTCATCGCAGCGCTGTCGAACAGGGCACGCGGCAGATCCAGCGATAACGCGATCAGGTAGTCGACGACCCGCAATGCGGCCGCGGCGAATGCCCAGAACGCGATGAGGGTCAGACATTTCTGCGCAGCAGAGCGGTAGGCGCCCAGGGTCGGCGGCTTGATCAGGAAGACGGCGTACAGCGTCGTCGGGGCGACGATCGCCGCGGCCGCGGCCCAGAACAGGTAGCCCTCGTAGCCGACGGCGGCCGTCGACGTGTTCTGTGCGATGCCGTGAAAGGCGTCGATATCGCGGCCAACGGGCAGGATCCACACCAGAGTGGCGGCGAACGCAGCCGAAGCGCCAAGCGCGGTTGTGGACAGTCGTGCGGCGGCGGATTTCTCGATGAGCCAGCGTGACGCGATGACCAACGCGATCATCGCCTCCGCGCCGTAGAGCAGCGTCGTGATGATGACGGCGGCATCCTGACCGCCCAAGTCGACATCCGTCACGAATAGGTAGCGCAATCGCCAATAGACGTTGAACGCAACCGCGAGAGTCGCGAGCGCAATCGACACCGCACCGAGCAGCCGGGCGACCGCGTACCAACGTCGAAAACGGTTGTCCTCGATAGTGATACTGGTGATCGGCGGCTGTGCGGCCAGCATCGCGCCGCCGATACCGACGATCAAACCAGGCCCCACACCAGGCGGCACCAAGCCGGTTCCGCCGTCGCGAACCGTCTGCACAAGGTGGTAGCCCACAAAGCAGATGGCGACTATCGCGTAGGGCAGGCTCAGCAGCAACCGGATGAGGCTGGTGCGTCGAACGTCGGGCTGCGGGCCGTTCAGCCGCAGCGGCCCGAAGTGTGGCGCCAACGCAGCGGCCAGTGCCAGCAGCGTGACCACGACGACGAGGCCGAAGAGCAGGCCATCGCTGCCGGGGACGCCGAGGCCGAAGACGAGGCTCCACGGCAGGAGCAGCGCCAGGACGAGCAGGCCGACCGCCATGCCGTCGCGCATGATGTTGGTGCGGGCGGGCACATAGCCGACGCGGGGCGACCGGGCGACGGCGGGCGCGGCGGTAGTTGGCACCGCGACGGTGGCCGGCGCGTCGTAACGCGAGTCGCTCACGTGGCGATTTCCTCTCTGAGTGGCGCGAGGGGTCGCCACTTAGGGTGCTCATTTTTGCTCTCGGGCACAAGCAACGTTGTGAAAGGGTGGAGTCGTGGATGTAGTCGTCGGGGTAGCGGTCACCGGACGGGTGGCGCGCCTGGCGATGGTCGGCGCAGGTGGTCAGGTGTTCGACCAGTACGCGCTGGACCTGCCCGACGATGCGATGACCGACCTGGCCGAGACCATCGTGGGCACCTATCGCGAGGTGGCCGACTCGGGCAACCGGGTGGCTGCGACGCGACTGTGCCTGCCCGACCCGGCCGCCGCCGAGACGCTGCGGCAGACCGTCGTGAGCGCGGGAGTGCCGAACGTCGAAGCGGTCGGCGAGGCCGAGGCGGCCGCGGCGCTGGCCCGGCAGATGGGCGCGGACGCCGCGTTGTTGCTGGCCGACGACGACACCGTGTCGCTGACGGTGGTCGGTGAGGACGAGGAGTCGAAGTCGGTGTTGGCGTCGGTGCCGATCGGCGCGGCGGGGGCCGCGGTCGCATGCGCGGCGGTGTTGCAGAGCGTGCCTGGCCCCGAGGTCACCCGGATCATGCTGGTTGGTCAGCGGCTGGACTTGAATTCCATTGCAGCAGAATTGAGTTCGACGGCGCCGCTGGAGGTGCCGCCCGATGCGAGCTATGCGATCGCGCGCGGTGCGGCGGACACGGCGCAGGAGTCCGGCTATCCGGCTGGGGCCGCGACGATGATGGCGCCGGCCGCCGCGGAGGCGACGTTGATGGCGTCGGCGGTCAGCGATGCGACGTTGATGGCGCCCGCGGCCGCGGAGGCGACGCAGATGGCGCCGTCGGCGGATTCCGCGGCAGTTGGGCCGCAGCTGGCGTACTCACAGGAGGAGCCCGGCGAGTACGAGCTGCCCTTTGAACAGCTCGAGGAGTTCGTCCCGGAGCTGGAGGACGAAGAGGCGTATACGGCGATGATCGCGCCTCCGCCGCCGAGAACAGTGCTCATGGGCAGTGCCCTGGCGTTCGTGGTGGTGGCGTTCGCGACGCTGGCGGTTTCGGTCGCGGTGACGATCCGGCCTGCGGCAGACGTGCAGGCACAGCCGGTGCAGGCCATTCAGCCGGAGACCGTGCCGGGGCGCTTCCTGCCGCAGGTGCCGCACGAACCGGATCCGGTGGCGCTACCGGTCGCGGTGGTGTCGCCTGCGCCCGCGGCCCCGGCCCCGGCCCCGAGTGTGGGGATCAACCGCGGGCCGAACAGCGTCGCGCCGGAGGCTCCGGCCCCGCAGCCACCGCCTCCCGCGGACGGTCCTGCGCCGGAGGTGCCGGTGGTCCCGATTCCGCCGGTGATCCCGTTCCCGCCGTTCAACCAGTTCCCGCCGCCGACGTTCACGACGACGGTGACGTCGACGCCGACGACCACCACGACGACGCCGACGACAACGACGACCACACCGACGACGACCACCACGACCCCGACGACCACGACCACACAGACGACGACAACCACCACGTCGTCGGAGGCGCCGCCTCCGGTCATCGAGAAGACCGCGCCACCGGTGACGGTTGCGCCGCAGCCCGAGTCGCCGGTGTCGCAGGCGCCCGCATACGTCCCGCCGGCAGCGCCCGCGTACGTTCCGCCGGCCGTGGCGCCGGAGCCCGCGCCGGCACCGGCGCCGGCTCCGGTGATCGAGAAGCCGGCGCCTGCTCCGGTGATCGAGGCGCCGTCGAGCGGTGGCGGATCATCAAGCGGCAGTGGAGGTTCCGGCTCGGCGCCGGTGACGACGATCCCGCTCTCGCCGTAGTTCGTTCCTGTGAATCTGCTGGACGGGGAATAGAAACTCGCGCATCTGGGTTTCCGGAGCACGTGCCCAGACCAGTAGCGAACCCCGCGTCCTTGTCGTCAGCCGTCCTCGGGCAGCGCTGATGCGGCAGGGACCTCTAGCAGGGCGATATCCCGCCGTGGCCGCCATGGTCACGCTCGCCTTGATTCCTTACCTGGCGCTGTCGGCGGCGATCGACCCGCTTGTCCCGATCATCTGCAGGGACCTGCACATGACGGCGCAGACCATGAGCCTGAGCTCGGGGTTGGGGAACGCGGCGTATGCAGTGGGCACGGTGCTCGCGGTCCAGTTCGCCCAGCACCTGCCGCAGCGACGGATGCTGCTCGGCTACGCGGTGGTGCTCGTCATCGGATCGGTGTTGACCGCGTCCGCGCAGAGCGCCGGCATGTTCATCGGCGGTCACGTGCTGCAGGGACTGGCGACGAGCATGCTGCTGATCGCCGCCGCGCCGCCGTTGACCATCGGCTTTCCGAGGGACAAGCTGCGCAACACCGCGGTGATCATGAACATGTGCGTGTTCGGGGCCGTCGCGATCGGTCCGTTCATCGGGGGTGCGCAGGCCGAAGCGCACGCGTGGCGGCCGCTGTTCTGGATCGTCGCCGCGATCGCGTTGTTGGCGTTGGTCATGGCGGCGTTGACGTTCGAGGACGCGCCGCCCGCCGATCGCGATGCGCCGACGGACTTGACGGCCATCGCGTTGGCGACGGTCGGATGTACGGCGGCGTTCGTCGGCGCCGCACAGCTCACCACGCACGGTCTACACGACATCGCCGCGACGGCGCCCATGCTCGGTGGTCTGGCGCTGATCGTGGTGTTGATCGTCTACCAGTTCAAGGCACAGCGGCCGCTGCTGACGATCCGCACGATGGTGACGAGTGCCATCCCTGTCGCCGGTGTCGGGGTGGCGTTGTTCGCGGCCGCGGCGTCGATTGCCGCGACAGCGCTGACGGCCAACGTGTTGTTGCAGAGCTTCAGCCCGGTCGAGGTCGGTCTGCTGTATCTGCCCGAACTCGGCGGGGCCGTCGTGATGGCGGTGGTGTTCGGCTTCGTCATCACCCGTCGCGCGATGCACTACCTGCCGCTGGTGGGCATGGTGCTGCTGGCCGCGGGAATCGTGGTGTTCTGGTTCGCGCTTCCCGCGAATGTGCCGCTGGCGCTGCTGGGTTCGGGGTTGACCGGTCTGGCATTGGGGGCGACGGTGGCGCCTGCGCTGTTCGTTGCGGGCTTCTCGCTGCAGTCGGCGAGCCTGCAGAGGGTGTTCGCGATCATCGAATTGCTAAGGGCGGTAGCCGCATTCATGGTGGCACCGATCCTGGCCCACATCGCCGACGCGCTGCCGGGAGACTTGAATGCGGGCACGCGCGTCACGCTGTGGATCGGTTTCGGGTTGGCGATCGGTGGAGCGGTGTTCGGCGTGATGATCTATCTGCTCAGTGGTGCACGACCTCAGACACCGGACCTCGACGAGTTCCTCGACGGTGATTCGCCTGCCTGGCATTCGCCGCCGCTGCTGGCGCGGGTCAGGGGTCTGCCGTCGGCAGGCGCACCGGTTGGTCGCGTTGCACCGCCGCCCGCGCTGCAGCCGACGTCTACCGGTCCGGTGGTATTCGCCTACGACGGAACCGATCTCGCGCAACGGGCCATCGAGCACGCGGCGGATCACTTCGCGGCGGGCCGATGCGCGGTCGTCGTCTGTGTCTGGCAGACCGCCGACGTCGGGTTCACCCCGACCGACTCGACGCACTTCGACGCCGACAAGGCCACGCAGGTACGGCAGGCCGCCGAGAGGACGGCCGCGCACGGGGCATCGGTGGCGGAGCGCGCCGGTTTCGAGGCGCAGAGCATGGCGGTGGAAGCGGCGCCGACATGGAAGGGCATCGTGTCTGCCGCCGACGACCTCGACGCGAGCGTGATCGTGCTTGGCCCGCACCGGCGCAGCGGAGTGCTGGGTCACCTGCAGGGCAGCGTGGCGTCTGCGGTGATCGCGCACACCAACAAGCCGGTGTTCGTCGTGCCCGAAGGCAGCAACGGCCGCTTGGTGACGCCCGAAACTAGTTCAGCGCGAAATGGTTTCGAACCAGCTCGACGCTGAGCGGAAAGTCGATCAACGCGGTGAGAAGCACGCGGCTCAGGTCCTCGACGGCAACAGGTGATTCGACGCCGCGGTTGGCCAGCAGGGTGCCCAGCCATGCCGCCGTCTCCGAGACGGTGCGCGGATCGTTGGTGAGCAGGGCCGCCGACACGGCGTGCAGCGTGTGTGGCACCGCATCGCGCGCGACGGCACGCAGTGCCGGGTCCGCTCCCACAATCCATTGGCGGGCAACCTGATCGGTGAGGCGCAGATGGTCTAGTTCCAGAGCCGCCTGTTCGGCGGCCACATCCGCGGGCAGGGGAGCCACCGCAGACACCACGACGGGCAGACTGGCGGCGGCTTCGACGGCGCTGCGAGCGTCGGACGCCCACGCCGTGGAACCCAGGGCCTGCGCGCGCAGGGCGTCGACCCCGAAAGCCGCTCCGCCGACGACGGTAGGAACACCGGCCGAGGCGCTGGCTTCGATGAACCGTCGCGTCGTCGGTAATGCGCCGAGCACCGAACAACTCACGGCCACCGCGTCGGGGCCGATGTCGTGGATGTACTGGCTGAGGCGCAGCGGCGAAGTGGCGGGTCCGAGCGCCGTCGTCTGCCAGCCGTCGGCGCGCAGCGCACAGTCGATGATCGCGGCTGGCAGCCAATGCCATTCGCGCTCGGCGCAGGTGACGATGATCTGCCCGCGGGTGACCGGCGTCTCGGCGATCCGGGCCGCGACGATTTCCGTTGCGGCCGTTGCCATTGCGGTGGCGGCATGCTCCTGCGCCACTGTCCATTCGCCCCGCTGCCATCGCTCGCCGATAGCGCGTTGAGCGGCGGCGACGACTCCGATCAGGATGTCGAGCGGTTCACACTGGCTGTCGAGCAGTTCCTCGGTCAGCGCGACAACGGCCTGCCGATCACCGTCAGCGACCGCCTGCTCATAGCGTTGCAGCACACCGGCTAGCTCGAGCATGTGACCGCGAGAAGCGCCATGTCGTCGTGAGCGCGGCCGTCGAGGTATTCCATCACGTCGCGTTCCACCGCCTCGCATACCGCCTCGGGCGCGGCACCCGCGTACGCGGGCAGCAGCGAATGCAGCCTGTCCATGCCGTACTGGCCGGTGGCGCCGCGCGCTTCGTCGATCCCGTCGGTGAACATCAGCATGGTGTCGCCGCGGTCAAGACGCAGAGTCGCGGTGCCGTAACGCATTTCCGCGACCAAGCCGACAGCCATCCCGTAGACGTCGACCTGCTCCACGCGGCCGTTCGCGCGCAGCACCAGCGGTGCGGGATGCCCGGCGGTGGCGAGGTCGACGTCGACGTGGGTGCCGTCGGGGTGCGGACGCAGCCGGGCGCACAGCACCGTCACGAATTGTGGCGAACTCGACCGATGCAACACAGTGTTCAACGCGCTCAGCACGGCGGCTGGATCGTGGTCGAAATATGCTGCAGTGCAGATACTTTGGCGGGCCTGCCCGGTTACTGCCGCCGCCTCGATACCTTTACCGCAGACGTCACCGAGCACGACGAGCCAGTCGTCGTCACGGCCGGTGACGTCATAGAAGTCGCCACCGATGTCGAAATGCTCGGCGGCCGGACGGTATCGGGCCGCCAGCCGGACACCTGCGATGTCGGGCAGTGCGGGCGGACGCAGATGGCGCTGCAGGGTCGACGCGACACCGGCTCGTTCTTCGTAGAGGCGTGCGGAATCCAGCGCGAACGACGCCCGAGCGGCGATGCGTTGGGCGAAGGCGATGTCGTCTGCGTTGAAGCCGAAGTTCGCCCGGCGCAGCAGCACCAGCACACCGAACGTGGCGCCACGCGCGGTCAGCCCGAAACCCAGGGCCTCAGCGGGCGCCAGCGCCATGGCTGATCGAAGGAACGGATCGACGGGGACCAGTCCCGAGAGTTCACTTCCCTCGATCTGTTCGGTCTGGCCGGTGGCAAGGATGCGACTCAGTGGCAGCCCATCCAGGCGGGCGCGGGTGACGACGACCCCACCGGGCTCGGCGTCGCCCACCATGACGAGTTCACCGGAGGTGCTGTCGGGCACGACCACCATCGCCCAGTCGGCGAACCCGGGTTGGATCAAGTCGATCAGCTTCAGTGCGGTGCGGCGGACGTTGAGCGAGCCGCTCAAGTCGACGGTGACCGCTTCGGCCAGTTGTTCACGGGTGCGAACGGCGCTGACCTGCAGAGGAGCGTGGCTGCCAGTGGGCGTTAACGACACAAAAACCGACCTTCTCCCGTGCGGGAATCGGATGAGGAGCGAAATCGTCAGCTCCGCGGAGATCCGTAAGAGAAGGCTGGCAACTCAACCTCAGTATCTAGGCTACCTATCCGGCCCCCATTTTCACGAAAGAGAAAATTCTTCTACCCATCCCGCATCGATTGTGCATCGAATCACTTCTGGCGGGGTACACACCGTCACCACCGCACACCAGGAGGAATCTGCAGATGAACATGCCCAAAAGCCACACCTTGTCCGCCCGCGTCAGTGCGCGCACCTACCTACTGGCCGGCTTATCGGTCGCGGGAGCAGCCGTCATTGCAGCCGGGCCGGCAGCACCGCACGCCCAACAGCCGCTGCAAGCGGCCGTCGCACCGGCCGCCGCCACCGCACCGGCGGTCGTTGCCGCAGTGCCTGCGGCGGCGCCGGTGACGGATTACAAGGTCGCCGCCCCGCAGCCGGTCGCCGCAGCGCCCGCGGATACGGGCATTCAACTGAGTCTGCTGACGGGCTCGCCCAACCTCGGTGCGAACAACACCGGCGTCTTCAACACCGGGCTGTCGAATCAGGGCGTCGCCAACACGGGGGCATCCAATGTGGGCAACTTCAACATCGGCGTCCGCAACACCGGCGACTTCAACATCGGCTTGGCCAACGAGGGTGACTTCAACATCGGCATCCGCAACCGCGGCGACTTCAACGTCGGCGCGCTGAACGACCGAGTGCGCAACTTCGGCGTCGCCAACTCCGGCAAGCTCAACGTCGGCATCGGAAACACTGGCACCGGGAACATCGGCTTCTTCAACACCGGTGACTACACCATCGGAGCATTCAACATCGGCCTGCACTACGCCAAGTCGCCGACCACGACGACGACCGGCAACAAGGTGACTCCCCAGTCGACCGCCAAGGAGACGGCGGACACCGACAGCTCCACTACTGACAGCAAGCCGACCACACCCAAGCGCACATCGAAACACGCTGCCGCCGACAAGAAATGAGACGCGAGTCCGCGGCCACGCTGCTGGCCGGTTGCGCCGGCGTGGCCCTTGTGGTCGGCTCGATGGTGGCGTTCAACACCGCACTCGGTGACATCGCCCGCGCCACCTCGGCCACCCAGACACAGCTGACGTGGATCGTGGACGGCTACACGGTAGCGCTGGCGTGCCTGCTGTTGCCTGCCGGTGCGATCGGCGACCGCTACGGCCGGCGCGCCGCGCTGCTTGGCGGCCTCACCGTTTTCGCTCTCGCATCCGTGGCTCCGGCGTATGTCGACAGTCCGGCGGCGATCGTGGCGTGGCGCGTAGTGGCCGGCGCGGGCGCGGCGTTCGTGATGCCTGCGACGCTGGCGCTGATGGGGCAGGCCTTGCCGCGCCACCAGCGCGCCAAGGTCGTCGGCCTGTGGGCCGGCGTCGCGGGGTGCGCAGGAGTGGTCGGCATGGTGGGTTCGGCTGTGCTGCTGCAGTTTTCGGACTGGCGTGTCATCTGCTGGGCGCTCGGGGTGGCGGCGGCCGTGGTCGCGGTGATGGCGCGCTCGGTGCCGCGGTCGCGTGACCCCGACGCGCCGCCGGTCGACTGGCCGGGTTCTGCGCTGATCGCCGCTGCGATCGCGGTGGTGGTGATGGCGCTTCTCGACGCCCCGCACCGCGGCTGGGATCATCCGCTGACAATCGCAGGGTTGGCGGCCGGCCTCGGATTGGGTTGGCTGTTCGTCATCGTCGAGCGAAGGCGTCCAATGCCATTGCTGGACATCGCATTATTCGCCGATGCACGATTCTCGGCCGCGGTGGCCACGGTGATAGCGCTGTTCGCGTCGACGTTCGCGTTCTTCTACCTGGCGATGCAGTACGCCCAATTGACGTTGGGATATTCGGCGCTCACGGCGGCGCTGGCGTTTGCCCCGTTCGCGCTGCCGGTGGTGGCACTATCGGCGCTGTCGTTCCGCTTTGCGCCACGCCTGGGCCTGCAGTCGGTACTGGCCGCCGGCCTCGGCCTGATTGCGGTGGGGTTCGCGAGTATGACTCTGCTGCAAGCAAATTCACCATACGTGCGGTTGGCGGTGACGGTGTTGATCATCGGGTCGGGCATCGGGTTGTGCACGGCGTCGGCTACCGCGGCGATCATGGGCGCGGTGCGAGACGAGCGGCAGGGGCTGGGATCCGCGGTCAATGACGCGGCTCGCGAGATCGGCGCCGCGATCGGTATCGCCGTCGCCGGTTCGGTGCTTGCGGAGCGCTACACGCACGTCGTCACATCGCGGCTGCCGTTGCTTCCGGAGCCGCTGCGGGCGACGGTTACCGAATCACCAGGCGGGGCGCTGCAGATTGCGGACGCCTTGGGAGCCAACGGTGTACGGATTCAGGAGGCGGCTCTCGAGGCGTTTCTGACCGCCACCCACAGCGCCGCCTTTGTGCTTGCGATAGCGGCGGGTGGCGCTGCGGCGTGGGTCGCGTGGCGCACGCCTGCCAGATCGGAAAGGATCAATGATGATAGACAGATTGACGAAACCGCTTGTTCAGGCCGCTGAGTCGGCGGTGTCAGTAGTGGGCATCCGTACCGTCGAGGAGCCGGCGCACAGCTCAGAGCAGTTGACCAAGCAGGTGCAGATCCGCCGGTACGGTCCGCGGATCGCCGCAGAAACGGTCGTGGGCGGTGACGAGGTATCGGCGCGCAGTGAAGGCTTCCGCCGGCTGGCCGGCTACATCTTCGGACGCAACCGGGACCGTATTCACATCGACATGACGGCTCCGGTCGGTCAACAGATCGCGATGACGGCACCGGTGAGCAGTACGTCGTCGTCATCGGGCTGGGTTATCCGGTTCTATATGCCTGCGGACTTCACGATGGAGTCGCTGCCGGTGCCCGACGACGATCGGGTCCGGCTGGTGCCTGTGCCCGCGGAATCGGTTGCGGCGCTGCGGTTCAACGGCGTTGCGAGCGCGGCCGCGGTCGCTGAGCGCACCGCCGAATTGCGGGAGGAACTGCAGGCCTATGGCTTCGAGGCGGCGGGGCAGCCGGCGACGTGGTTATACGACCCGCCGTGGACCCTGCCGTTTCGCCGTCGGAACGAGATCGTGGTGCCGATCCTGGAGTCCGCTGAATAAGCCGGTCACCCGATTTGTCCGGAGCCACCGGTACCGCCGCCGGTCGGCGACTTGGCAGGCGGCTGAACCTTTGGCACCGAAGGCTTCACCTTCGTCGCAGTGTTCGTCGGCGCAGTGTTGGATGGCTGGGTCACCACGCGTGAGGGTTTCGGCGGCGTGGTGTGAGTGACGCTGGGTTTGGTCACTTTGGTTGAGGTTTCGGGCGGACTCTCGGGTGGCTGCGGGCGAGTGGTGGTCGGGTCGCTTTGAATGCGCGGAGCCCCGGCGGGCGTCGACGTCGGATCGATCGTCCTCGACGTGACGGCCGGCGGTAGCGGCATGGGGGTGCTCGGCGCGGTTCGACTGGCAATGCCCGTCGTCGGCGATCCCGTGGTGAGCGTCGAACTATCCGACACATCACTGGTGGGCATATCGACAGGGGCGACGTCGCGCGGCGGTGCGGCGAGCAGAATCGCGCCGCCCGCGGCGAGCAGCAGCAGGACCGCACCAAGACTGGCCCGCCCGCGGCGACCGCCGGCTCGTGGTTTGTCAGCCGGCGACTCGGCGACGTCTTTGAAATCGAAATCACTTGGTGGCCACCATGACTGGCCGATAGTGGGAGTGGTCGGAGGAAGTGCCTGAATGGCTTGGTCGAGCGTGCGCTCACGCAGCCATGCGGGTGCTGGGGCAACGACCGGTGTCGTGGCCAGCAGCGCGGCCGGGTTGACCATCTTGCCGCGCTGGCCCTCGCACGTGACGCAGTCGTCGATGTGGCGGGCGACGCGTTTGCGGGTCAGCACCGTGAACTCGCCATCCCAGTCGGCGAGCATGTCGGCCAATTCGGGGCACGCTGCGGGGTTGCCCTTCGCGCGTCGGCACATGAGCAGCGCGCCAAGGGAACGTCCTACGGTGTCGCGGAGCCTCTCGACAAGGTTGTAGGCGTTTCTGCCGGTGACGCCCAGGGCGTCGGCGAGCTCTGGCCCGGTCAATCCTTGTCGGTAAGAGAGTTCCAGTACGACGCGGTCGCGGTCGCTGAGTCCGCAGCTGACGTCGCGGATGAGCTCGACGAGGTCCGCGCGGGCGACGATGGTGTCGGGGCTTTCATCGAGGCTGTGCATTTCGGGTATGTCCTCGGTCGGTTGTTCGCGTTTGCGGTCCCGGATTTTTGCGAGGCACTCCGAGCGGGCGATCGCATACAACCAAGGTCGAAGCCGGTCGGCCTCCCGAAGTTGAGCGAGTTTCGTTGCGGCGGTGACGAACACGTCTTGGACGCAGTCCGCCGCTGCTTCACGATCACGCAGCATGCCCACACAGAAGTCATGTAGTCGGTCGGCGTAGCGGTCGTATATCGCGCCCAGGGCGGTGCGGTCGCCTGTTGCCGCTGCGCGAGCGAGGTCGGCGTCGTCGTACTCCGACGGCGGGACGGACGTGGAAGCCGTCATGATGTCTCCCCCTGCGATCCGGAAGCCGGACCCGTGCAGGTCATCTTTGCTGGTTGTACAAGATCATGCAACGACTTGAGGCCGACCGGACGACGTCCGGCCGGCTCAGTCGGCGTATCAGCGGGCAGACAGGACTGGCGGCGGGGTGACCGGGGTGGCCATCTTGTAGTAGCCGTAGTCCGTGGTGGTGTACACACCGAGCAGCTTGGAGCTGGGGTCGTAGAGCTTGCAGATCTGGTCACGGTCGAAGCCGTGCTTCTGCGTGCTGTACACACCGAGGGTGGCGCCGTCGGCGTAGAGGTTGGGGTGCTCCACGCAGGTCGGCTGGATGCTGGTGACCGCGGAGGCCGGTGCGCTGAGGGCCAGCGCGCCGATCGCGATGGCGCCGGCGCCGACGGCGACGGTGGCTGCGGCGGTGATGCGGTTGCGGACGGTGGTGATGGTGTTCATTGGTTTCTCCTGTTGGTTGGTCGCGGCTCGTGTGCCGCGTTCACAGGTAGGAGCAGCCACGCCCAGCCGTCTCCTCATTTTTTTCCAGAAGTTTTTTCGAAATTTTTCTGCAGGCCGGAAACCGCTGGTCAAAGCGAGGCCAGGGTGCTGGGTTTCGAACAGGCGTGCGATGGATACTCCTCGCGCATGAGTAACGATGCACAGTTGCAGAACCCCGAAAAGGACACCTCGGACTGGGTGACTGGCGATGAGCCGATGACCGGCCCGCAGCGCAGCTATCTTCAGACGCTCGCGCAGGAGGCCAAGCAAGAGGTGCCCGACGACCTGACCAAAGCGGAGGCTTCCGAGGCTATCGACAGGTTGCAAAAGGAGACGGGCCGCGGTCAGTAGCCGTCGCGCCGAGAGTCAGCTAGAGGGCTTGGTTCTGGAGCCAGCCGTCGATTCTCTCCGCGACCGCCCGCCACCCGGGTTCGAGCATCATGACGTGGCCCATGTCGGGAAAGATCTCGACGTCTGCTTGGTACGTCTGCGCCACGGCGAGCGCGTCACCGTCGATCCGCGACCCGTCTTCTTTCGCTCCGAGTACAAGCATCGGCGCTGTCACCAGGTCGGGATCGGGAAGTGGGTTCATCAGCTCGCGGGTGACACCTGAGCTCTCCAGTTCCAGGCGCGCGGCACAGGATGTGACAACGGACTCGGGGGTGTGTGGGGAGAAACAGAATTCGCGGGCCAAGGCCGGCGTGTTGAATAGGTCGACTGCGCTGCCAAAAGTGTTGGCGCGCAGAAACTTCCACGGGTGACGGCGAATCGAGCGGAAAGCCCATCGTCGTAATCCCCGCGGTGTGCCGGGTGCCATGAGGACTCCTGCGGCGGCGCCATGCGTCGTGAGGTATTTCAGTACGACCCAACAGCCCAGGGAATGGCCGATGAGCACTGGCGGGGCATCCAATGTGGCAGCAACGGCGCGTACGTCGTCTGCGTAGTCGGCGACAGAGCAAGAATTCAGTGGCTTGGACAAAGTGCTGGCGCCGTGGCCGCGAAGGCTCAGTGCTGCGGCCCGGTAACCCCTGGCGGCGAAGAAGTCCAGAAAATGCTCATCCCAGCACCAAGCCGCGATGCACGCACCGTGAACGAAAAGCAGTGGTACCGGGTGTGAATCGGTGGCGGATCCCTTGTCAATCACTTCGAGCATCGCCAGCCCCCCGGGTCAAGTTCGCCGCCCGCAATCGTAGGTCACGGTGCAGCGCGCTACCGCCTTACGCGAGTCCATCGCGATAGCTGCGTTGAGCAGGGTTTCGTGTGACATCCTGTGCGAGTGGCCGCGGGGGTGCCGCCTTCTGGGGTAGTGACCTTTCTGTTCACCGACGTGGAGGGGTCCACTCGTCGGTGGGAATCCGACGCCGATTCCATGCGGGCTGCCCTACTCGCGCACGACCAGGTGCTGCGCACCGCGATCGAAACACACGACGGGTTTTTGTTCAGCCACAGCGGAGACGGTGTGGCGGCGGCCTTTGCGTCGCCCAGATCCGCGGTCGACGCAGCCATTGCCGCACAACTTGCCCTCTCGTTGCCGGTGCGAATGGGTATCGCAACCGGAGAGGCCGAGCTTCGCGACGGTGACTACTTCGGCACGGTTCTCAACCGGGCCGCAAGAGTGATGGCCGCAGGGCACGGCGGCCAGATTCTGGTTACTGATTCGACGGCAGGGTTATTGAGCGGAGTCGATCTTCTCGATCTTGGGCCGCGACGGCTGCGGGACGTGCCGATACCGCTCGGGGTGTTTCAAGTGCTGGCCGAGGGACTCGGCACGGAGTTCCCGCCATTGCGGGCCCTGGAAAAAACGCCGGGAAACTTGCGGCCAGCCACCACCAGCTTGATCGGGCGCGACCGCGACATCGCAGAGATCAAGACCGCGGTGCGGTCTCATCGGCTGGTGACGCTGACCGGGGTGGGCGGCGTCGGCAAGACCCGCCTCGCATTGGAAGTCGCCGCTCAATTGGCCGACGAGTTCCCCGATGGCGTTTGGCTTTTCGAACTTGCAGCGGTTACTGATCCGGCCTCGGTTCCCGACGCCGTGGCCACTGCCTTGGGCATCACCCAACAGCCGGGCAAGAGTTTGGCGGACAGTGTGGCCGCCGCGCTGGAGGGCAGGCTGCGGCTGTTGGTGCTCGACAACTGCGAGCACGTTCGAGACGCTGCGGCCGATCTGATTGAGGCCATCCTCGCGGAGTCCGAGACAGTGAGGTTGGTGGCCACGAGTCGAGAAGTACTTGGGATCGGCGTGGAGCAAGTGCGTTTGGTCCGTTCGCTGGACTCGGCAACGGGTACCGACGCGGCCGCGGTGCGCCTCTTTGTTGAACGCGCGCAAGGCATCACGTCTGAGTTTTCGATGACCGATGAAGATGAAGCCGCCGCAGTGACAGAGGTTTGTCAACGCCTCGACGGTATTCCCTTGGCTATCGAGCTGGCAGCGTCGCGAATGTCGTCGATGACCGCTAGTGAAATGCGCGACCGGCTTGACGACCGCTTCCGGCTGCTCGTCGGGTCGCGGCGTGGACTGGAACGCCACCAAACGCTGCGCCATGCCGTGGCCTGGTCCTATGAGCTTCTTGATGAGACTGAGAAGTCGCTGCTCAATCGGTGCTCGGTGTTCGCCGGTGGCTTCGATCTTGAAAGTGCTTGTGCTGTGGCTGGATACGGGGATGGCGACGAATACCGTGTGCTGGATTCGCTCGATGCCTTGGTGCGCAAATCGCTGCTCGTGGCCAAGCGATCATCGGGGCGGACGAGGTTTTCGATGTTGGAGACCATCCGGCAGTTCGCAGAGGAGCAGCTTGCGGCATCCGGTGCGGCGGATGATGTTCGGGCTGTCCATGCCCACCACTTCGCAGGAAAAGAAGCTGACATCTTGGGACTTTGGGATGGCCCCCAGCAGCGCGAAGCCTACGACTGGTTTTCAGCAGAACTGGCCAATCTGCGCACAGCCTTTCGCTGGGCGGCCGATCGGGGCGACCTCGACGTCGCTGCCACCATTGCGACGTTCACCTCAATGCTCGGCTTCGGGGTGTTGACCTATGAGCCGATCGCATGGGCAGAAGAGTTGATCGAAACCGCCTCCGCCGTCGAGCATCCCCGTCTCGCGGCCCTGTATGTGATGGCGGCGCAGTGTTGGCTGACCGGACGGCTCGAGGAAGCTGTCCGGTATATCGATGCGGGACAGCCGGTGGTCAACGATAGCCGCGCCGAGGTGCCATTCGGAATCGAAGGTTGGCTTGGCACAGCGTATCTGGCGCTCGGCCAACCCGAACGCTCGGTTGAATGGGCACGCGCTCAACTAGCACGCGGTCGAGACACCCACACCCTCACGCGGGGAGCCCTCGCCCAAGCATTGGTGATCGCCGGTTGTCCCGACGAGGCAATCAGTGTCGCGACGGGGCTGATCGAGGCCGCCGAGGCCACCCACAACCCGTATGTGCTCGCGTACGCGCACCTTGCCTACGGGTTCACTTTCCATAATGCCGATCCTGATCGGGCCCGCGACGTGCTGCGGCGGGGTCTGAGGATCGCCCAAGACAGCGGCAACTGGCTTGACGAAATCTTCCTAGAACAGGTCCTGGCGCGACTGGAGGCAGAGCACGGTGACGCATTAGCCGCGCTCGAGTACTTGGTTCTGGTGATACGCAATCACCATGACTCCGGCAACACCATCCAAGTCTGGGACGCCCTGGCCGTGCTCGCGGGTCTGTTCGACCGGTTCGAACGTCACGAGGTGGCGGCGACCATCGGAGGTATCGCGTTCAATTCCCTTATCGCCGCATGGCATCCCGAAACGATGGCTGCGATCACTTACCTGCGTGACGTCCTCGGTGAGGAAGAGTACGAATCGCTAGCACAAACGGGGAGGGCCATGACCATCGCTGAGATGGTCGCGTACGCCTACGACCAGATCGACCAGGTCCGGGCGGAACTCAACGCTGTCTCCTAATCGCTATGAGCCGAGCGCGAAGGATGCCTAATCTCCCGACATGGATCGCATATGGCAATGGGCGTGGGATCGGTATGGGCCGCGGTATTTGTGGGCGATCTATGCGATCTCCACTCCTCTACTGCTGCTGATCTACCTTCTTCCGGCGCTGGTCGTCGTCGCTTACGAACAGTCCGGTCACTACGTCGAGGCGGTGGCGATCACTGGTGTAGCCGACCTGGTGGCGGTGTACCTGATATTTCTTCCCGGTTTGGGATGGAGCCGCTTTGTGGAGCGGTGGGCAGCCGGCCACGAGGTCGATCGCGAGGAAGCGCTGGAGGCCACCTACGCCTACGCTCGGCGCGCGCCTGTTCGGTGGGTCATCGTTGGTGCTGTCTGGTGCGCTTTGTTGTTGGTAGTGGTCGGTGAGATCGCCGGGGCAAGCGGGTCGCGCCTCGTCCAATACGCGGTTTTGGGCCTTGCGATCGGAGCTGTCCTGTGGCTGATCAGTGTGCACAGCCTCGTGGAAGGCATGATGCGCCCGGCAAGGGTGGCCCTCGTTGGTGACACAGGAATCGGTGATTCCCTGCCTCGCTCTCACCCGAGCTTCGGGGCGTGGTCGAACGTGTCTGTGCTGGCGGTCGCGTTCTCGTTCACCATTGGGGGTGCGATGGTGGCGGCCGTCTTCGAGCGAATCTGTGAAGGCCCGGTGCTCTGGGTGCTGATCGGGTGTGGGATGACGCTTGCCTACGCCGTGCCGTTTACCGTCGGTCTGAACTTCTCGCCGTCCTGGCGACCCATTCAAGACCTTGCCGAGGCCACCAAACGGGTTGCGGCTGGCGTTTACAGCCAGCGCTTGCCGGTGGTTCAAGACGACGATCTCGGTGCCCTGGCCGCGTCGTTCAACCGGATGCAGGCGGGTTTGGTTGAGCGGCAACGACTTCAGGCGGCGTTCGGCGCCTACGTCGACCCGGTGCTCGCAGCGCGGCTGCTCGAACAGGGCGATGATGTGTTCACCGGGGAGCGTCGCGAGGTGACGGTGATGTTCGTCGACGTGCGCGACTTCACTCCGTTCGCCGAGGCGAACACGGCGGAGGACACCGTCGCTCGGCTGAATGCGTTGTTCGAGATCGTGGTGCCCGCGGTCGTCGACGCGGGTGGACATGTGAACAAGTTCCTCGGTGACGGCGCGCTGGCAGTCTTCGGTGCACCCAATGACCTTGTGAATCATGCTGATGCAGCGGTGAACGCCGCTGTGCTGATTCAGCGTCTGGTCGCCGAGCGGTTCGGTGGGGAACTCCGGATAGGTATCGGTATCAATACCGGTGTGGTGATCGCGGGAACCATCGGCGGGGGAAATCACCTCGAGTTCACTCTGATTGGTGACACCACGAATGTCGCCGCGCGTGTCGAGCAGCTCACCAAGACAACGGGCGATGCGATACTCCTGACGGAGCAGACCGTCGCAGCTTTGGATTCCGCTCCGTCAGGACTCATCAATCGGGGGTCGCATGCCTTGAAAGGGAAGTCAGCGGCTGTACCGGTGTTCGGGCTCAACCCAAACAGCCACGCCTTGGGGTAGGAGACTCCATCGCGTGGCGTCACGGAGTCAGCAGGCTGACGAGTTCCGCGGCCGGGCGGATATCGGTAATGCGGCCGACGTTCGTCCCGGCATACAGCGGACGGTTCTCGACAAGGGCGGCGGGACCGTCATCGGTCGGCGGCTGCGCCATCAAAAAAGAAAGGCCGGGCAATTGCGCTCTGACAGCACGGTTTTGGGCTGATTCCGGCACAACGTTGGCCATCCGCGTCGCGACTCGATTCGCGGTTCGAATCCAACGCGGACCTCGTTTGTCGCGCCCCAACCAGCGGCGGGTCGCGGCGTTGGGGATCACCCGGTGCGGCGCGTCGGGCCAGCCCAGTCCGAAGAGTTCGGTCAGCACCGTTTCGTTGGCTTCGATGCACCGCTTCTTGTACTCCGCATGCGCGTGACACTCTTCGCTCAACAGGAAACGAGTACCGACTACCGCGGCAACGGCACCGGCGTCGAGCGTTTCTCCGACACCGTCGGCATCTACGATTCCGCCTGCCATCAGAACAGGTATCGTCACCGCGGCCCGTATCTGTTCGAGTAGCTCGAGCGCCGGAACGGTCCCGCGGACATGGCCACCGGCTTCGACGCCTTGTGCGATCACGGCGTCCGCGCCCGCGGCGGCGGCCGCCTTGGCCTCGTCGACGGACCCGCACTGATGGATCCACGTCGTGGCGGCCAGCCTGCGAGGAACACCCCAAAAAGTCACAATGACGTCGGCGCCAGCGGCGGCCTCGAGGTCACCGGGCCGCAGGAAGGGCAGCAGTAGGTTCACTGCGATCGGCCGTCCGGTGAGCCTGCGCGCGGCCGCAATTTCCTTTGCAATGTCCGCGCGGGCGCCAGCGATCGTTCCGAGACCGCCTGCCTCCGAAACTGCTGCCGCGAGCTCGTGGCCCGCGACGGTACCCATGCCGGCCTGAACGACCGGCACATTCAAACGACGCAGATCAAAAGCTGCGGCCATTGACAACAGCCTAGGCCTCTGAGGTGTGCTTTTTGTGACAGCCGGGATGGCCGCCGAACCGATGTCGTCGCGCTCCGGCTAGGCAACCCCCAGTGGCCTCATGCCTCAGCCGCCGAAAGCCGGCCGTCGGCCTCAACGCGCAGCGTGCCCGTCTCGTGATCCCCCGGCGTCTGCGGCAGCACGTGCCGTCCATCAGGCGACCGGCGCCGCCACAGCAGGTAGAGCAGAGCCCCGGCCGCGGAAACAGCGGCAATGACTGTGGGCCAGATCAGCGCCTGCGCAAGCCACACGCGCCGCTGAACTTTGACGATCCGCCGTTGTGCACGCCGAAGTCGGTCGAGCTTGTCCATGCGCCTCATATGCCCGGCGGCCATCATGCCGAAACTTCGCGGCCGCTAGAGTCCTTGGCCGCCAAGCCAACTGTCGATTCTTTCGGCGACTGACTGCCATCCGGGCTCGAGCATCATGTCGTGCCCCATGTCGGGGAAGACTTCTGCCCGTGTGCGGTAGGCGCGCGCGGTGGCGTGCAGTTCACGTTCGGTAACGCTGCCATCGCGTTGTGCACCGAGCACAAGCATGGGCGTCGTTACCCGTTGTGGCTTGGGCAGATTCAGAAACATCATGTCGAGAAGTGCTCGTGCGCTTATCTCCGCTTGGAGGCGCTCCATATATTGGGTGACGAGGGCGCCGGGCGTTCCCGGCGAAAAGAACACATCGCGAACCCGCGCATCGGTGACTTCCACGGCAGGCGGCGTTCTACCGGTCATTACGGCTTTTGCACTGAGCCACGGCTGCTGTGCCATCATGCGCAACTGGCTTCCAACAGATCGGGCGAGCCCTGCAGCTGCACCCTGAGGTGGGGTGGACGCGAGCAATACGGCGGCAGGCGCACGGTGTGACTCCAAATACTTCTGCACCACGAAGCCACCCTGCGAATGACCGACCACCACGGGTGTCGCTGGAAGGCTGCCGGCCACACAAACCAGATCGTCGAGAAAGTCGGCAATTGAACAGTTGCGCAGTGGTTTCGAGTTGGAGCTTGCGCCGTGGCCACGCAGGCTCAGGGCGACCGAACGATAGCCCTTGTCGGCGAAAAAGCCGAGGAAATGCTCGTCCCAGCACCACGCCGCATGACATGCGCCGTGGACAAACAACAGCGGCGTCGGATGAGCGTCAGTGCAAGACCCTCTGTCGACAATTTCGAGCATCGGTCCGTCCCCCCGATCAAGATTGCCCCCGAAATGGTAAGCGGTGCGCAGAAGGCGATAATCCCGATTGAACGAGTTCCGCGCGACTTGCAACTCAATCGATTGCCAGCCACACCGGAGACGGCCTGCGGTCAGATAATCAGGCCCTAGCTGCACTGACGGCCGTTTCGAAATAGGCGAGCCTCTAGGCGATGCCAAAGCCCCGCTTCGCGAGTTGCTGCAGGAACGATTCGGGCTCAACAATCAGGCCCATCGGATGCAGGCCCGGCGTACGCGCCGAAGGACACTGTGGGTCCGCCCACTGCGAAATGTAGGCGGCGACTACGAGGCCGGTGGCCGTGTACTCGTCTTCGTGGCTGACGCTCACACGAATTCGGCCGGGCGCGCCGTCGACCTCACCGGTGGCCTCGACAACCAAGATCGCGCCGAACGGTGGGCGGGCGAAACTCCGCATGCCCCATCTGAGCAGCCGACTCGCGGGCTCACGCACCCTATTAGGCGCGACCTTCATGGTCATCAACGCCGTTGGCAACGCGACAGAATCAACGAAGCGGTTCACTGAGCCGAAATTGGCGGCTTCACGCAGTGACGGGAAGAGCGGCGGGATGTCGCGCAGCTCTTCGGCGAACAGTAGGGAGCAGCGTCGACGGCCCCATGCCGGCCCTAGGTCGAATGATCGTCCGTCGAGGGCGCCGCCGACGCGGCGCCGTTGCCATGATCCGTCGCGCCACAGGAGCGGTTCGAGGTGGGGGAGTTCCTCGACGATCTCTGTTGTCGTGTCAGGGGGCCAGCCGTTTGGATTGCTCACAGCGCCACCGACGAAGACGGTCTCCATTCGATCGAGTCGACCACCGGCGAGGCGCATCAAGAATGCCGGCAGGCCTGGTGACATTCCGGCGTCGGTGACCAGGCAGCGTCCTGACCTCTCGGCGTCAGCCCGAAGCGGTTCCATGGGATGAGGTGTCCGCGAGGCGTTGATGGATACCACGTCGGCTCCGGCGGTGATGGCGGCCTCTGCGACGACGGCCCCGAATTCCTTGACGTGGGCGGCTATTACGACGATTTGTGAGCCGTCGATCGCACGCGACAAGCTAGCCGGGTCCGTGGCATCGACGACCGTCGTGGAGATGCGGTCAGCGTTGTGTTTCGATGCCAGTTCCGCAGCGGCTCGCTGGAGCGGGGCTGCACTGCGGGCGGCCAACACGACAGAGACGTCGGGACAGTCCAGCAGCGCGGAGGCGATCCGCCCGCCGGCCAGGCCCGATCCACCGACGATCAGGACGCTGAGTTCAGATGCCGAGGGTTGCGCCATCTCCGGTCCCCCACTTCGTCGCTACGTTTACTATCCGGCTTGTCGCAGTGCTGGGCAGGGCAATGAGTCAACCGAGGACAAGCTCGATTCCCATTGCAAAAACTTCGATCGCCGTAGCCCGAGTGGCAGCATCTACTCCATGGAGCGCACACTCGACCGTCCCGACCAAGTGGGCCTGAGCCATCTTGGACTGTCAGTGGCGAATCTCGAGCGCAGCATCAGTTTCTACTGTGATGTCCTCGGAGCAATACTGGCGCGCATCCCGTACGACGGAGACAGTCCCGCGTTTTCCGGCCGCATGGCTGTCGTGGTAATCGGTTCGCTGATAATCGATCTCTATGAGCACAGCCGCAACGGGGGTGCCCAGTTCGACCCAACCTCCACCGGCTTAGACCATCTCGCGCTAGTTGCTCAGTCGTCGGAGGATCTTCAACGGTGGACGCGTTGGCTCGACCTTCAGAAGGTCAAACGGTCGGAAATCCGGACCGCTCAGGGTATGGGCTCGATGTTCGACTTCGCCGATCCCGACGGCATCCAATGGGAGTTTCTCTATCTCGACCCGGAGAAGCTCAAGCAATTGGAAGCCTATGCGCAAGACTCGAACTAGAAGCCACGATCAGAGCGTCACACCCCGGCAGGCACCCGGTCTTTGGCCCGCATCTCTCGTCGTAGCGAGGTGAACTCCGAGATCGTCCTCGTCGCGACTGATGCGACCGGGCGGGCGTTGCGGCCCGTCGGCTCGGTCTTCGACACCATCACCACGCTGTCGATGTAGGGCTGGATCGTGGTGGCGTTCTGCACCGTCGCGACGATCACCAGCTGGAAGCCGAACTTGCGGAATGCCTGCAGCGCCTGCTGCGCGAACTGCGGGTCGGACTTGCTGAACGCCTCGTCGAGCATCAGCTGCGCGAAAACCGGCTTGTTGTCGGCACTTTCGGGGCTGGCCAGGTTGAAGCTCAGCGCGCCGGCGAGGCAGAACGCCATCAGCTTCTCCTGCTCACCACCGGAGTTGTCGCCAGCATTGCTGTGCGTGCGGATCAACTCGTCGTTGGCCACGTCCCACTCCGCGCAGTCGAACGTGAACCGGTTGCGCACATCCAGTGCATCGCGCGTCCACGCCTTGTCCTCCGGCGCCGTCGACGCCAGCCGGTTGCGCAGCCGCAGAATGTCGGCGTACTGGTCCAGGATCGCTTGCTTGTCGCCCAACCCGACCTCCGCGATGCGCCGCGAGATCGACCGCACAATTTCGGTCAGCTCGGCCACGGCGGGCAGATGCCTGGGTGTCGCCCGCAGCGTCAACCGAGTGCCCCGGTTGAACTCCACCGCGCCCAAACCCGTGTTGACGCGGTCGATCTGGTCGCTGATCCGCCGCGCCTCCTGCTCGGCGACGCGGTGCAGCGTCAGGATCGCGTCCGGCGCCTGCTCGGTGACCAGCCGCATCATTCGCTCGTAGGCCTCGGGCAGTTCGCGCTCATCGATGTGCTTGCACAGCGCGACGTAATCGTGCACGCGCTCATCGAAATCATCGCTGTCGTTCGGGATCGCGTCGGGGAACGACGTGTCGAACGTGTTGAGAATGCGCGCCAGTTCGTCGTACGAGCGCCGCCGGCTCTCACGCAGTTGTTCGCGTTCCTTCTTGATCGCGGTGAACAACGCGTCGCGGTGCGGTTCGGGATCGAGCAACTCCAACGACACGGGCAGCGCAGCGGCGTAGCGGTTCAACAACTCGGTCAGCGGCTCGGACACGAACGCCGGTGACAGCCGCTCGGCCAGTTCCATCAGCCGGGTGCGGCGCTCATCGAGGGCGTCCCGCCGGATCTGGATCGCACCGCGACGCGTCATGAATTTCTGTATCTGCGACCAACATTCGTCGGCGCGGGCGTTGAGCGCATCGAGGTCGGGGTTCTCGGCCATCAGCAGCTCGTACTGCTCGCGCAGTCGCTCGGCGTGCCCGTCGGCGGTCTCGGTGTCGATCTGGCTCCACTGCGGGTACTGCTCGCAGATCGCCTTGCACGCCGCCGCGCGGTCGCGCCACTGCTGGCGCTGCGCGGCGATGTCGTCGGCGACCCGCCGCGCCTTCTGGTAGGCCTCCTCGGCGGCTGCCAGCTCGACGGTCAGCGCGTTGATCTTGGCCGTGACGTCGCCCTGGTACAGATATTCGGACTGCTTGACGGGGCGCCGGTCGTCCTTGATGGCCAGCCGGTCGGAGTCCTTGTACAGCCCGGTGTCGGTGACCGCGCGGCGGAACCGGTCGAACACGTCGGGAGTGTCGACGCAGACGTGGTCACCGGCGTTGGTGATGACGTCGACGGCCTCGGCGGCGCAGGGATGCGAAGGATCGACGGCAAACAGCTTGCCTGCCAACGTATTCGGCTCGGGTTCGACGGGTTCGGCGCCGAGGTACTTCGCCCGCACGTGGTGCAGCTGCAGCCGGCCGCGCATGTCGGTCTCGTTGACGAACCGCAGCACCTTCTCCCAGTGCTGGTCGGGCACCAGCAGCCGCAGGCCCGCGCCGCGCAACACCTTCTCGACCGCGGTGCGCCAGCGCGTCTGGTCGGACTTGAGATCCAGAAGTTCCGCGATGTAGGGCAACTCGCTGGCGTCGGCACCGACCTCAGCGCAGATGTGGTCGCGCATCGCGAGCGCGAACTCCGGCAGCGCAGAGCCGACGTGCTCAACACGCTTGAGTTCCTTGGCAGCGTCATCGCGGGCGATGCGGGCGGACTTCTGCGCATACTCCGCGTCGGTGGACGCCTCGCGGTTGCGTTCGACCTTGGCCAGCATCTCGGTGGCCTGCGCGAGCAGGTCCTCACGCAGGTTCCAGAACTCGTCGGCGGTGTCCGGGATCTCGATGTCGTGCGCGTTGAGCAGGTCCTCGTAGGCGGCGCGACGGCGCTCGACCTGCTCGGCCTCGGTCTCGGCGGCGGTCACCTGCGACTGCAGCGGAGCGATGTTGGCGCTGGAGCCGCTGATCTGCGCGTTGAGCGAATCCGCTTCTGCTTTGGCCAGATTCAGCGACCGCGTGACGTCCTCGTACTCGTTCTCGAGCTGGTCGATGGTGCCGTCGAGCGTCGCGATCTGGGCGGGACACTGCGCCAGCCGGACGTGATCGGTGTACGCGCGCACCATCGGCGCGTCGACGAGGTCGATGATGCCGAGGTCCGAGGACTCGGAGGCGTAGCGCTGCTGGATGGTCTCGATGTCGCCGAGGATCTTGCGCTTCTTCTGCGCGACGGCCAACAGCTCGCGGGCCTCGACCAGCGGATCGATCTGCTTGAGCGCCTCGGGCAGCCGGGCCAGGCTGTCGGGTTCGTCGAGCATGAACTCGCGGACGAATTGCTCAAGTCCGCCAACGCTTTTCAGCGACTTGGCCTTGCCGAGCAGCTGCTGGGCGGCGTCGGAGGCGCGGATGCCGATGGTGGCGTACAACTGCGCGAGATACTGCGACTCGACCTTGGTGGAAAACCGCCAGTCCTCCTTGAAGACGCCCGCGTCGAAGCGTCCGGCTGCCCAGCGGTTGCAGACGTCCTCGATGTCGAGGTCGCCGTCGCCGAGCACGAAGCGGCTCGAGGAGTCGTTGCGAGACTCACCGGTCAGCCACTTGAGCACCAGGCCGGTGACGGTGCGTCCGGAGTCGCTGGCGTAGGTGACCGCGACCGCCGACCAGGCGGTGCCGTCGCCGCGCAGATACATCACCCGGCTGGTGCCGCCATCTGACCGCTGGCCCCAGGCGCCGCGAACGTACTTGTCGACGGTGCGGCGGCCCGCGCTCGACCCGGCGGCGGTGTTGTCGCCGGAGGCGTTGAAGTTGCGGCGGTTGAACGGCAGGAAGCCGAGCGAAATGGCATCCAGCAGTGAGGATTTGCCGCTGCCGGAGGCGCCGGCGATCAGTGCGCCGCCGCTGCTGAACGGAATGGAGTGGTAGCCGTCGAAGACGCCCCAGTTGATGACCTGCAGTCGGGACAGGTGAAACTGCTCAGTCGTCATCAAAGGCTTCCTCGGTTCTCATCGACGCTCCAACATAGGGCACGGGGACGACAGATCTTGGGTGCGACGGGGGAGTGTCGGGGCCTGGCTGGCGCGACGCTGTGAGCTGATTGAACTAGTGCGAAACACGAGGCTGATGAGACTCAGGAGGATCGTCGAAACTGACTCAACGGGCCATGGCGAGTACGTCGCGGACAAGTTGCCGCGGGTATCCGGTTTCTACTTCAAGCGCGAACGCGACGCGGTGGTAGAGCGGGGCAATGACGTGGTCGAGGATCTGGGCGACGGTCGGGGTGCTCTCGCCTCGTTCGCGGGCGCGCTGCACCATCTCCAACGCCTGCTCACGACGCGTCTCCATGACGGGGCAACGCGACACGATTTCGAGGCGCGCCGACACCGTCGCGCGCAGATAGCGGGTGCGCTCCGGGCGGGTGATGTCGCGAGCGATGATCTCCGCCCACTCCATCAAGTCTTTTTTCAAAGAGCCGGTGTCGGGCGGTGACTCGGAGCTTCGCGTCAGGGCAGCGACCGCAACCTCCTCGAGCAGTGCGTTGACGTCGTTCCAACGCCGGTACAACGTCGTCGGATTGACACCGGCCCGTTCCGCAATGAGGGGAAAGCTGATCTTGTCGGCACCCTCGCCGACGAGCTCGCCGACCGCCGTGTAGATCGCGGTCAGCACCCGACTGCTGCGCCCTCCTGGACGACTCGCGGCTGCCCTCTGCGACACGACAGATCATAAGCAAAAATATTTGCTTTAAGCAAGGCCGAGGCCCTAGTGTGCTAAAAGCAAAGAAATTCTCTTTAGGGGAGTGTTGTGCTCAGCCGTCGAATGTCGTTTCTGGTTGCCGGCACCGCCGGTGCCGCCACACTCACCGCCGCCGCGGCGCCGTCCCCGCTCTACCCCGTCTATCAGCAGATGTGGGGCTTCTCCGCGTTCACGCTGACGCTGATCTTCGCCGTCTATGTCTTCGCATTGCTCGCTGCGCTGCTTACCGTCGGCTCGCTGTCCGACCGGGTTGGGCGTCGTCCTGTCGCCTCGGGCAGCCTGGTGCTTCTCACGCTGGGCATGCTGCTGTTCGCGAATTCAGGCGGTCCCGTCGACCTGATCATTGCGCGCATCGTGCAGGGCTTCGCCGTCGGCGCTGCGACCGCTACCACCACGGCCATGATCATCGATTCGGCAGTGAACCCGCGGGGCGGCTCGATCGTCAGTAGTGCGGTCCCTTCGCTAGGAATCGTGATCGGGGCGGTTCTCTCCGGCGCTCTGGTTGAATTCGCCCCTTTGCCAACAGAACTCGTGTTCTGGGTGCTCGCCATTGCCTATCTGTTCCTCGGCGCGCTCGTGTGGTTCATGCCCGAACGCTCTCGCCCTGAGTCGACATCGCGGGAATCGATCTGGCGATCACTTCGGCCGAGCATCGCCCTTCCGCGCAGCACGCGACCGCTCTTCTTAGCGCTTGTGCCGTCAATCGCCGCGACGTGGGCGCTCGCGGGGCTGTATCTGTCGCTGGGCTCGTCCGTACTTGGCACCGTCCTTCACCTACACAGTCATTTCGTCGTCGGCATCGTGATAGGAGCTCTCTTCGCCGCGGGAACAGTGGGCGCCGTAGTCTCGACAGTCCTTGCCACGCAACGGCGCCAGTGGTTCGGCTACGTAAGTCTCATGCTGGGTGTCCTGCTCACTGTCGCAGCGATGTTGATGAGCTCACTGCCGCTCTACGTGGTCGGATCGGTCATCGCGGGGCTGGGCTTCGGCGCGGCATTCCAATACGCCATCAACGCGCTCGGCGAGGCGGCGCCGATCGCCCAGCGAGGGCAGGTTTTTGCGACGACATACATCATCAGCTACCTCGCATTCAGTGTGCCGGCGCTCGCTGCCGGGTTCGCAGTAGGACGATTCGGGCTGAAGTCAACAGCGGTCACATACGGGGCGTTGGAAGTCGCTCTCGTTGTCGTCGCGATGGTCGCAGCCGCCGTTCAGGCGCGGCGCGGAACTGACAGTGGGCCGGACACTGTCTCAACACTGGTTTCGCGCCATTTCGGAACGCCTCGTCACACGACCCATTACCTCGAGTCCGGGCCGACAGACGGACCGCTGATGATCTTCCTGCACGGCTGGCCGGGAATGGGCTTGACGTGGCGCGCGCAGATGAATGCGTTCGCGGCCGATGGATGGCGCTGCATCGCTCCCGATCTACGCGGCTATGGCGGCTCGTCTGTCCCAACACTCAACGATGCCTACACCATCGAGTCAGCGGTAACGGATATGGCAGAGCTCCATGACCACCTTGGCGGCGAGGCTGCGATCTGGGTTGGCCACGACTGGGGCAGCATCGTCGTGGGTGCGATGGCCGCCCACGAACCCGAGCGTTGCCGCGGCATCGTCTTGACTTCGTGGGCATACTTCCCAAGGGCGAACAGTCTGGCCACGCTCGTGTCACTAGTCGACCGAACGATATACCCGATAGATCAGCATCCAGATGGCCAGTGGGACTACTACCGTTACTACACAACGAATTTCGGCGCGGCGGTCGCCGACCTCGACGCCGATCGCGCAGCAACACTTGCCTCGATCTATCGGCCTGGCAATCCGGATGCCATCGGAACTCCGTCGCCCACCGCGGTGGTCACGCGCAACGGAGGCCGTTTCGGTTCCGCGCACCGTGCTCCGCCGACTGAACCCGACCCAGCGCTGTGGCCTCCAGCGGACTTCGACGCGCTGGTGCAGGCCTATGAGACTCATGGCTTTGGCCCACCCTGCGCGTGGTACACGAACGACGAAGCCAACGTCGCCTACGCGGCCACCGCTCCCAACGGCGGCCTCCTGTCGCACCCTGTCCTGTTCGTCAACGGTGAATGGGATGTCATCTGCAGCATCACCGGCAATCGCCAAGGTGATCCGATGCGCGCGTCCTGCACAGACCTCACCGTGGCGAGTCTTCCTGCGGGACACTGGCTCCCACTGGAACGAAAGGCCGAGCTCGTTGAGGCCATCCGCGCCTGGCTTCAAAGCAAAAATCTTTGAGACGATCAGGTGTCGTTTTCGTATGTCTCGGTAGGGGTTTCGCCGCTTGCCCGAGGAGGAAAGGCTGCACCGTCACTGATCGCCTTGCGATAGACCTGCACGCGTCCTGGAACGGTAGACAGCACCGCGATGGTCCGGCCGGCACGGCCGTAGGCGGCAGTGAACACCCACTCTTCCGGGTGCCCCTCGACGACGGTGAAAGCGTCGTAATCGGTTGGCACGCCGAGCATCTGGAGCTTGACGTCGTACTGGTCGGACCAGAAGTACGGCAATTGGTCGTATGTGTCGGCGTTGCCGGGTTCGGCCAGCAGTGTCCTTGCCGCCGCCTCGCCCTGGCGCCCGGCGTGGTCCCAGTGTTCGACGCGCAGGTGGCGCTCGTAGCGCGGGTGCCACCAGCGTGCGACGTCACCGGCAGCGACGATGCCGCTGCCGCCCTCGACGGCTCCCGTCGCGTCGCACACGAGGCCGTCGTCGATAGGCAGTCCGGACCCGTCGAGCCACTCGGTCGCCGGGGTGACGCCCAAGCCGACGATGACGAGATCGGCCGCGATTTGTGAACCGTCCTTGAGTCGCACGCCTTCGACGCGTCCGTTACCCGTGAACGTGTCGACGTGTGCGCCGATCCTCACGTCGACGCCGTGCATCTTGTGCAATTGCGCCCAGCACGAGGCCATTTCGGGACCAAGCGCCGAGAACAGAAGACCGTCGCCGCGTTCGATCAGTGTGACGTCGAGGCCGAGCATCCGGCAGGTCGCGGCGACCTCCGCGCCGATGAACCCGCCGCCGACCACCGCCACGCGGGGACGGCCGGAAATCCGCTCGCGGATGGCAAGGCAGTCGTCGACCGTGCGCAACAGCATGACCCCGTCGGGCACCTCGCCGCCGGGCCAGGCGCGCGGGGTGGCGCCCGTGGCGATGACGAGGCCGTCGTACTGCAGCGACAGTGGCGTGCCGGCGTCGTCGAGTTCTAGGGTGCGCGACGACGGATCCAGTCTGCGTGCCGACGCACCGCGCAAGACGCGAGCGTCGAGATCGAACTGGGGAGCCAGGTCAATGCCTGCCCGTTGGATCTGCCCGCTGAGCAGTTTCTTGGACAGTGGCGGACGGTGATAGGGGGCGTGCCATTCGTCGCCGACGATGGTCAGCGCACCGTCGTAGCCTTCCTTCCGCAGCGTTTCCGCGGCGCGCATCCCCGCGATCCCCGCCCCGACAACGACGATGTCGTGAAGGTCGGTAGGCATGCGGCTAGTCCTCCACCGTGATGGCCTGGGTGGGACACGACACTTGCGCACCGATGATCTGTTGGCGCAGGTCATCGCTCGGATGGTCGTCGAGCACGTGCAGGCCGTCTTCGCGGACGTCGAACACTTCGTGGCAGATGCTCATGCAGACGCCGTTGCCGTCGCAGGTGTCAAGGTCGACTGCTACTTTCATTGGGCTGCAACCTCTTTCGTGTCGGCGATCTGCTGGCCGCTGGTCATCTCCGCGCCCTGGGGTCGTTGCTGTTTGCCAGCGCGTTCGCGCGCGGCTTTGGCGGCCGGCGAGTACTCGAGGTAGTCGATGGCCATCTGGGTGTCGCCTTCATGGTTGGGATGATGGCCGGGCCGCAGGTAGCGCAGCGGCGCGGACAGCAGCAGCGTCCACCACCCGGGCAGCAGACCCTGGCGTGCGGCCCGCGTCCAATCGCGCCAGCGCCACTTCTGGTCGATGGTCGCGTCGGCGGCCATCAGGTAGCGCGCCCCGGCGATCCACCAGCCGACGAACAGTGGCGTGGTCATCAGCATCGAGAAGGCGCGGATGAAGTAGTTGCCGCTGACGTGTTGATAGACGTCGTAGACCAGCGAGCGGTGTTCGACTTCCTCGGCGCCGTGCCAGCGCAACAGGTCGAGCATCATCGGGTCGGCACCGGCCTGCTCGAGGGCGCGGTTCTTCAGCACCCAGTGCCCCAGCATCGCGGTGAAGTGTTCGAGGGCGGCCACGTCGGCCAACCGGCGATAGAGCCACCACCGTCGTAGCGGGGGCGGGAAGAACTTTGGCGGATCACCGAGCATGGCCGACAGGTGCCGGCCGAGGCGGTCGGTGTAGGCCTTGGTGTCGATGCCCTGCTCGGCGAGATGGTCCAGCACGACCTGGTGCGCCCAGGCGTGCCAGGACTCCTGCTGGACGAATGGTTTGATGGCCGCTTCCAGCTCTGGGTCCTCGACCAGTGACGACGCCTCCAGAACGGCTTTGATGAAGTGGCGTTCGCCCTCGGGAAGCAGGAGGTGCAGGACGTTGATCATGTGCGTGGTGAATGGGTCGTCGGGCACCCAGTGCAGCGGTGTCTGCGACCAGTCGAAGCGGACCATGCGGCGATACATCGGATGCCCGTCGTGGTGCAACTGGACTTCTGGCATGAACTCTCCCCGGATGTGACGGCGGTGTCGGTGTCCGTCGGCTACCCGGGTTGGATGCCAGTTATGCGTACCCGCGGTACCGGATTTTGAACAGCGGAAACATGCCCTCTCTCACAGCTTTTCGTCAGTCAGCTGCCAGGCTGTCGCAGCGGTTCAGTCGTCCGGGTCCTCGACCTCTTCTTCTGCCGGCGTGCCGCCGTTGAGCAGCTGTTCGAACTGCTGCTGGAGTTCGGTGATGACCGAGGCGGTCATGACGGCGGTGATGACGGGGGAGATGGTGTAGCTGTCCTCGTCGTCGCGGGTCTTGCGCAGGATCTCCAGGCCGGTGAGGCGGGCGATGGCGCCGTCGATGCGGGCGGCGAAGGTGACGGCGTCGCGGTCGGTGTCGTTGAGCACGCCGGAGAACAAGCCGTGCATCTCGTCGCGGCTGATGACGACGGCCTGACCGGCGTTGGCGCGCATCATCTGGGCCAGGTGCAGGGCGAGAATCGAGTCGTAGGTGCCGAGCGGCTCGCGGCGCAAAAGCTTGATGCCCCTTGCGGATTCGTAGCGGGCCTGTTCGACGAAGGCCACGTCGGTGCCGTCGACGATGCGCAGCAGCAAGTCGAGTTCGGAGAGCCGGACCGACAGTTCTTTGCGGTACTCGAGCACCCAGCTGTAGACGTCGGCGTCGGCCTCGGCGCTGATGTAGCGGCGGGTGAGCAGGTGCTGTAGGGCCCAGCAGGCGCGGTCGGGCAGTTCGGAGACGTCGCCGTCGAAACGCGGCCGACGCTGGACGGGCGGGCGCGCGCTCTGGTCGACCTGGGGAAGATCGGAAAAAGCAGCGAAGTCGGCGTCCTGGTCGGTCGTGGTCACCTGCGTTCCTCGCTTTGTAATTGGTCGGACGCCCCAACATAGGCCACCGCGCCGACATCCTCGGCCCGGGACGGGGTCGTGTCGGCGCAGAAATTTGACGCGTCAGCATTTGCCGACGTCAGCGGAATGCCGCCGCTCCCAAGGACATTGCGATCGTTCGGCGACCGCTGGTGCCGCTGTGAAATCTGAGGCTTATGTTGCCAGCAGCTCAGTGTTTGAGTTGGCGGTCGGCCACTAATTCGTAGCGGTGAGACAGCAGCCGCCATTGGACCTGTAGCACCGCGAACAGGAACGCCGTGCTGATGCCGAACAGCAGCACACCGTTCACGGCTTGCAGCACGCTCAGCATCTGGAACCGGGTGGGCACCGCCAATCCCGGTACATCGAACGTCGTCATGGTGGCCAGGGCGTAGACGGACGCATCCGTTACCGAGTCCAGGGCGCCGAGGCCCCAATACGCCAGGGCCCACAGGAAGCCCTCGACGCCGTGCAGTGCGGCCAAGATCAGCGCGACAGCGCCGATGTGGCCGATCATCGTCGGGACCGCGCGCAGCCGATCGGCCGTGGGCTTGTCGGCACGGACCCGAATTCTGGCTTCAAGACCGAAGGCCATCACCACCACCGCGGTGGTATGGATCGCGATGGTCAGCACGATGAGCGCAAGGCCCACGCTCCAACTCGCAAGATCCATTCGTCCTCCCTACCACCGGCTACGTGGGCAGACGGCCGATTCGCCAGCCTCGGAGCGACTAACGAGCGTGTACTGGGGGTATCCAGATGCTTCTGACATGTGGGGGTAAGCCGTGGGCGACTTCGGGATCGCGGGTCTGTGGGTGCTGCTGGCCCTGTCGCTTATCGCGGCGGTGGCGGTCGCGGCCGCGGCCGTGTGGCTGGCGAACCGCACGCTGCCAGACCTGGTGAGCGAGGGACACAACGGAGCGTTATCGCCGTTCTTGACGTGTGTCGGCCTGGTGTATGGCGCGCTGCTCGGATTCGTCATCGTGGTCGCGTGGGAGCAGTTCTCGTCGGCGGAGACCAATGTGTCCAACGAGGCGTCGACGTTGATCACGATGTACCGCCAGACCGTCGGCATGCCGGTGCCGGAGCAGACCCAGATGCGGGTGCTGCTGCGCAAGTACGCAGACGCGGTCTCTGGGCCCGAATGGGCGAGCGCTATACGCGCCCGCACCGGAACCGAAAGCGCGCGAGACGCACTCAACGACATGTACCGACTGCTGGGCAGCGAGAAGTCCAGTGTCGCGTCGAGCCCGATCAGTCAGAAGTTTCTAGACCAGCTCGGCACGTTGGCGTCACAGCGCAATCAGCGAATCCTGGACGCCAAGCCGCGAATACCGGGGCTGCTGTGGACGGGGTTGCTCTTCGGTGGTGTCGTGCTGCTGGGGCTCGGCGGTTTCATGCGACTGGGCAGCACGCGGGCGCATCTGGGGCTGCTGAGCGCGGTCGCCGTGCTGCTGGGCTTGCTGCTGTTCGTCGTGTTCTGGCTCGACCATCCGTTCGGCAACCAGTTGGGTGTGACGTCCGAACCGTTCGAGCAGTCGCTGACGGTTTTCGACTCGATCGATCGCGGGACCTAAGCCGGCGCTGGCCGCTACTTCGCGAGGAGGTAGTGATACAGCTCGAACGACGCCTGTTCGACCCAGCCGCGCTGTAGCTTTCCGTCTTCTATGGTCCAGACGGCGGTGCCGGTGAGCGCGATGGGCTTGCCGTTGGGTTCGGTGCCGAGGATGCCGTTGTTGGACCCGGTCAGGACCCATCGGGAGCTGACGCGGGTGCCGTCCTCGTCCTGAAAGGTCTCGATGGTGTCGACGTGCAGGTCGTCGACATGGTCGAGAAACTGCTTGACCCAGTTCTTGGTGTCTTCCTTGCCAGTGATTTCCTGGCCGCCCGCTTCGATGACGACGTCGTCGGCCACGAACTTGTCGACGGCATCGGGGTCGTGCGCGTTCCAGACCTCATCCCAGAAGGCGTCGACAATCTTGGTTGATCGCATGTAGCCAACGATCCCCCTGTCGTCCCGCCGCCGTGGGGGTTTGGACGTATGCGGTTATGACACAGCGCTGGCGAGGGTGGTGATGGGTTCGGTGAATGTCAAACGGGGGACGGCGATTTCGCGGTCGCGGCCGTCGAGCGAGCGGAAGCGGACGGTGGCCGACTCGGTGTCGTCGGGGTTGGGCTGCTTGAGGGCCCAGGACCACAGCACGATGACGTGGCCGAGGTAGGCGGTGTCGAGCATGGCGACGGCGTCGGGCAGGCTCACGGGCCCGGTGGTGATGGCGTGGTTGAGCATGTCGGACATGGCGGGGGCGTCGACCTGGGTGGTGAGGGCGGCGAAGCTGGTGAGGTCGACTTCGGTGTCGCCGGGTTTGGCGGGCTTGGGGTTGGACAGGTCGCCGATCCGGAAGCCAAGGGCCCCAATGGAACTGATGGCGTGGCGGGCCAGCGGGACGTCGATGTCGAGGCGGGAGTCGGTGAAGCTTGACTTGAGGAGGGCGCGGGCGGCGCCGATGGCGTCGTTGAGTTGGCGGGCGACGCCGCGGCTTTGTTCCATGGTGCCGAAGGCGGTGAAGCGTTTGACGCGTTGGGCGCAGCGCTGCTGGATGCGTTCGACTTCGTCGATCTGGTGGCCGACGAGTTCGAAGAAGCCGGCCATGACCTTGCGCAGGGCGGGGTCGAGGGCGGGCAGGGCTTCGGCGACGGCGGCGACGTCGGCTTCGAACTCGGCGCGTTGGTCGGGGTCGTTGATCATGCG
>NZ_JADBDS010000003.1 GCF_014873705.1 Mycobacterium sp. OAS707 | reverse complement strand
TTGTACACCTCGTCGGGGGTGTGCGTGGCCGCGAGCACCCGCGGCGACGGCTGGCTGCCGATCAGCGACGCGAGGCGAGAGACCCGGCCGCCTTCCTCATCGACGCTGACCGCAAGCGGCAGCGGACCCTTGTCGGCGATGTCGGCGATGGTGCCATCGGACAGCATCGACAGATCGGTCCAGCTGCCGATGAAGATGCCACCGACGTGGTGGTTTTGCACGACAGCCTTGGCGTCAGCCGCGCCGGTGACTCCGACCATCAGCAGCTGGGCCAGCTTGTCGCGGGTGGTCATGCTGGCCAGCAGCGCAGGTCCGTCACCGCACGCAGGCGCGGCAGGGTCGGCCGCAGGCGCAGGCGCCACCGTCGCAGCCATCGTGGGAGCCGGCGTCGTCGCGGACGGAGTCGGTTGCGGGGCCGGGGACGAACAGGCCGCCAATATCGAAGAAAGCGCCGCCAGAACACACAGTCGACGAGGCAAGGCCATCCCGCCATGCTGTCATGTGCGACCAAACGCCGCGTCGTGGGTATTCCTCCCCCATGGCGTGCCAGGCGTTTGTGCTGGGCGGCGGCGGCCTGCTCGGCGCCGCGGAAGCCGGCATGGCGAGCGCACTCCTCGATGCCGGTGTGCGACCCGACGTGGTGTGCGGCACCTCAGTCGGCGCGATCAACGGCGCAGCACTCGCGGCTGATCCCACCCCCGCAGGCGCCAAGCAGTTGTTGGCGTTCTGGGACGCGCTGCCCAACGAGAGCGCGCTCGACGGTTCGATGCTCCGGCGGTTCGCCGAAGTTGTCCGCCGCAGAACCTCGCTGCACGACAACAACGAGCTTCGCCGGATGTTGCGCGCGTGGCTGCCCGTGCAGACCTTCGAAGAACTCGCGGTGCCGTTCGAGTGCGTCGCGGCCAGCATCGAACAGGCCCGTGAGCACTGGTTCAACTCCGGGGAGCTGATCGAGCCCGTTCTCGCGTCGTGTGCGCTGCCCGGCGTTTTCCCGCCGGTGCGGATCGGCGACGAGCACTTCTTCGACGGCGGCCTCGTCCACAGCATTCCGCTGGACCGGGCCGTGCGGCACGGCGCCGACACGATCTGGGTGCTGCACGTCGGGCGCCTCGAGGAGGAACTCGCACCGCCACGCTTTCTATGGGAGGTCGGGTTCACCGCGTTCGAGATATCGCGCAGGCACCGCTTCCACAGCGATCTCGAGCGGGTCGGGCCGGAGGTGGCCGTCCATGTGCTGCCGAGCGGACTGCCGCAGCGACCGGCGTCGACCTGGTCGAACCTGCGTTACCGCGACACCCGCCGCATCGCGCGGCGGGCCGAACTCGCTTACGAAGCGACCCGCGAGTATCTGGAGGCGCTGCCGTGAAACTGCTGCGCCGAGCCGTGACGGTGCCGGTGGCGACCGCCGCGATGATCGGCATCCTCGTGGTCTGGCCGCTGCTGCTCGCCATCGGTGGCGTCGCTGGACTGATCGCTCGGTCAACCCTGCCGGTGCGAACTCTCGGCGTGCTGATGGCATATGCGCTGCTGGAACTTCGGGCGCTGTGGCAGCTACTGCGCGGCGGTCAGGACTGCGACCGGTTCGTCCGCGATGTCCTGGACAGGGCCCACACCGTCGGGCGCCGCACGCTGGATCTCGACGTGCAACTCGACGACGCCTCACCGACGCCGGAGCAGATCCCACGCGACGAGCCGCTGATCGTGCTGTCGCGGCACTGCGGGCCGGGGGACACACTGCTGGTGGCCTGGTTGCTCAACATTTACTACGGCCTGCGCTTGCGCATCGTGCTCAAGGCGCTGCTGCGATGCGAGCCCGTTCTCGATCTCGTCGGCGACATGGGCTGCCTGTGTTTTCTGCGTCATCGAGGCAACAAGGCGCGCAAGCAAATTCGCGATCTTGCCGGTTCGATGGTCGGCGGGCAGGCGCTGCTGCTGTTCCCCGAGGGCGGGAACTTCACCTGGGCACGGTGGCGCGAGGCGATCGTGCGGCTTCGCTCGACCGGCAGGATGCGAGAGGCGCGTCGGGCATGGCGTCAGACGCACACGCTGCCCCCGCGCACGGGTGGCACCGCCGCGGCGTTGTCCGGAGCGCCGCACGCCAATGTCCTCGTGCTCACGCACACGGGATTCTCGCCCGACGGGCGCGCCCGCGTGTGGTGGCAGCTTCCGATGAACAGACGGTTGTTGGTCCGCACTGTTCTGGTCCCCTCCGACGAGCTTCCGCCACCCGATCAGTTGGCTCCATGGCTCGAGCAGACGTGGAGCCGGGTGGACGCCTGGGTGGCCGGCCACGTCACGGGCTAGCAGCAGCTGAACGGTCGGCTCTGCTACCTTGGCCGCATGGATCGGTTCATCGTTCCCGCCGCGGCCAGCATCGTTGTCGGCCTGCTGCTGGGAGCGGCCGCCGTGTTCGGTGTGACGCTGATGGTGCAGCAGGACAACAAGCCCGCGGTGGCCCCGGGCGATCCGGCTTCATCGGTGCTCAACAGGGTCGAGTACGGCGACAGAACATAGCGTGACCGCGCCGCTGCAGCGGCGCTGGCTGTGGTTGGCCGCGGCGGCGGCACTGATCCTGACCTTCGCCCAGTCGCCCGGAAAGATCTCGCCCGACACCAAGCTCGACCTCACCGCGAATCCGCTGCGCTTTCTGGCCCGCGCCTTCAATCTGTGGAACAGCGAGCTGCCGTTCGGTCAGGCGCAGAACCAGGCCTACGGCTACCTGTTCCCGCACGGGGCGTTCTTCCTTGCCGGCGATTTTCTCGGTCTGCCCGGCTGGGTGACGCAGCGGCTGTGGTGGGCGCTGCTGCTCACGGTCGGCTTCTGGGGCCTGCTGCGGGTCGCCGAGGCCTTGAACATCGGCAGCCCGACGTCGCGGGTGATCGCCGCGGCGGCGTTCGCACTGTCACCGCGGGTGCTGACCACCCTCGGCGCGATCTCCTCGGAGACGCTGCCGATGATGCTGGCGCCGTGGGTGCTACTGCCGGTGATCCTCGCTCTGCGAGGGGACCCGCGGGTGCGGGTGCTGGCGGCCCGGTCGGCAGTGGCGATCGCTTTGATGGGTGCGGTCAACGCGGCGGCCACGCTGACCGCCTGCCTGGCCGCGGCGATCTGGCTGCTGTGTCATCGGCCGAACCGCTTGTGGTGGCGCTTCGCGGCGTGGTGGGCGCTCTGCATCGTGTTGGCGGTGCTGTGGTGGGTGGTCGCGCTGGTCATGCTCGGCCGGATCAGCCCGCCGTTCCTCGACTTCATCGAGTCCTCAGGCGTGACAACGCAATGGATGTCGCTGACCGAGATGCTGCGCGGCACCGATGCGTGGACGCCGTTCGTCGCGCCGGCCGCGACGGCAGGGGCTTCGCTGGTGACGGGGTCGGTCGCGGTGTTGGCGACGACGTTGGTCGCAGCGGCCGGCCTCGCCGGGCTGGCGATGCGGACGATGCCCTCGCGCGGCCGGCTGATCGTGATCCTGCTGACCGGTGTCGTTCTGCTTGCCGTTGGCTATTCGGGTGGGCTGGGATCGACTGTCGCGCAGCATGTTCAAGCGTTCCTGGACGCCGGCGGCACGCCGCTGCGCAACATGCACAAGCTGGAGCCGCTGCTTCGGCTGCCGCTCGCGCTCGGGCTGGCGCATCTGCTTGGCCGAATCCCGTTGCCCGGCAGCGCACCTCGACGCGAGTGGCTCCACGCGTTCGCGCATCCGGAACGCGACAAACGGGTGGCGGTCGGCATCGTGGTGCTGGCGGCGTTGGCCGCAGCCACATCGCTGGCCTGGACAGGCAGGCTCACACCGCCAGGGTCCTTCGACGCGATCCCGCAGTACTGGCACGACACCGCCGACTGGCTCGACGAACACAACTCCGACGGCGGGCGGGTGCTGGTGGCGCCCGGCGCGCCGTTCGCCACCCAGGTGTGGGGCAACAGCCACGACGAACCGCTGCAGGTGCTCGGCGGCAGCCCATGGGGGGTGCGCGACTCGATTCCGCTGACCCCGCCGGAGACCATCCGCGCGCTCGACTCGGTGCAGCGGCTGTTCGCGGCCGGCCGGCCGTCGGCAGGTCTCGCTGATACCCTTGCCCGCCAGGGTATTTCGTACGTCGTGGTGCGCAACGACCTGGATCCAGACGCGTCACGATCGGCGCGACCGCTTCTGGTGCACCGGGCGATCGAAGGTTCGCCGGGTCTGACGCGGGTGGCGCAGTTCGGCGAACCCGTCGGCGCGGGCACGCTTGCCGGCTTCGTCTCCGACAGTGGGTTGCGGCCGCGTTTCCCCGCGGTGCAGATCTACCGCGTCGACGGCTCACCTGGCATGCATCCCTACCTCGTCGACACCGATGCGATGGCCCGGGTAGACGGTGGTCCCGAGGCGCTGCTGCGCCTCGACGAGCGCCGCAGACTGCTGGGTCAGCCGCCGCTCGGACCGATGCTGCTGACCGGCGACGCGCACCGCGCGGGCCTGGCGGCACCCCAAGTGACGGTGACGGATACGCCGCTGGCGCGCGAGACGGACTACGGCCGCGTCGATGACCACTCGTCGGCGGTCAGGACCCGCGATGATCAGCGGCACACGTTCAACCGGGTGCCCGACTATCCCGTCAACGGCGCCGACACGGTCTACGGGCAGTGGAACGGCGGCCGTGTCACGGTGTCCAGCTCGGCCGCGGATTCGACTGCGCTGCCCTATGTTTCGCCTGCGACCGGGCCTGCCGCCGCCATCGACGTCGATCCTTCGACGAGTTGGGTGTCGAATGCCCTGCAGGCAGCCGTCGGCCAATGGCTGCAGGTCGACTTCGATCATCCCGTCACCAACGCCACACTGACCATCACGCCGAGCGCCACCGCCGTCGGCGCTCAGGTTCGCCGCATCGAGGTGTCGACCGTCAACGGCACCAGCACGTTGCGCTTCGACCAGGCGGGCAAGCCGCTGACGATCGCGCTGCCCTACGGCGAGACGCCGTGGGTGCGGATCACCGCGGTCGCCACCGACGACGGGTCGGCAGGGGTGCAGTTCGGCGTCACCGACTTCGCCGTCACACAGTACGACGCGAAGGGCTTCGCTCATCCGGTCAACCTGCGTCACACCGTCGTCGTCCCTGCGCCACCTCCGAATTCAGCTGTCGCGCAATGGGATCTGGGCTCCGACCTGCTGGGCAGGCAAGGTTGCGCGCAAGCGCCCGACGGCACCCGGTGCGCAGCGTCGATGGCACTGTCGCCGGAGGAGCCGGTGAACATGAGCCGGACGCTGACCGTCCCTTCACCGACGGAGGTGACACCGACGGTGTGGGTGCGTGCCCGCCAAGGCCCGAATCTTGCCGACCTGGTCAGCGAGCCCGGCACGACGCGGGCACTCGGTGGTGCAGACCCGATCGATGTGCTCGGTTCGGCCTACGCCGCTGCGGACGGCGACCCCGGTACCGCATGGACCGCGCCGCAGAGCGTCGTGCAGTACCGGACGCCGCCGACGCTGACGTTGAAACTGCCCGCCCGTACCGAGGTGGCCGGACTCCGTGTCACACCGAGTTCCTCTGTGCTGCCCGCACATCCGACGATGATCGCGGTCGATCTCGGGGCGGGACCCGAGGTGCGCAGATTGGCGGCCGACGGTGGCACGCAGACGGTCAGCCTGCGCCCGGTCGTCACCGACACCGTGAAGGTGTCGCTGCTGAGTTGGAACGACGTGATCGACCGCACCGCGCTTGGTTTCGATCAGCTCAAGCCGCCCGGACTGGCCGAGGTCACTGCGCTCGACACCAGGGGTGCGCCGATCGCAGCGGCCGACGCTGCGCGCAACCGCGCCAGGACCGTCGACCTGCCCTGCGGCAAGGGGCCGATCATCGGCGTGGCCGGGCAGTTCATCCAGACCTCTGTCACCACCACCGTCGGTGCGCTGCTCGACGGCGAACCCGTCGCCGCCAAGCCGTGCCGGTCCGGGCCGATCACACTGCCCGCCGGTCAGCAGGAACTGTTGGTCAGCCCCGGCGCGGCGTTCGTGGTCGACGGCGTGCAACTGGCAGGCCCGCAGGCAAACCAACTACGCACGGCTGCAACGGTTCCCGTCACGGTGGGTCGTTGGACCGCAGACCACCGCGAGGTGACGGTCGCACCCGCGCAGGCGTCGCGGGTGCTGGTGGTGCCCGAGAGCATCAATCCGGGCTGGACCGCGCGCACCGCCGACGGGTCCGCACTGAGGCCGGTCACCGTCAACGGATGGCAGCAGGGTTGGGTGCTGCCGGCGGGCACCGCCGGAGCGATCACGCTGTCCTTCGCATCCAACACGCCGTATCGGGCCGGCCTGATCGGCGGGCTGGCGCTGCTGCCGCTTCTTGCGCTGCTTGCCTTCCTGCCGGTCCGGCGTCCCCGTCCGGCGGACCCGGCGTCGCAGCCGTGGCGGCCTGGACACGTGGCGACGAGCGTCGCCGCGGTGGCTGTCGCAGCGGTGATATCGGGGTTCGTGGGCGCACTCGTCGCCGGTGCGGCACTCGGTATCCGTTATCTGCTGCGTAGACGCGAAAAGCTTTGTGAGGCAGTCACAGTCGGCGTCGCAGCAGGCGGGCTGATCAGCGCGGGCGCGGTGTTGAGTCAGAACCCGTGGCGGTCGGTCGAGGGCTACGTCGGCCACTCGTGGGGTGTTCAGCTGCTGGCGCTGGCGTCGGTGGCGATGCTGGCGGCGTCGACAGTGCCGATTGCGCGACGCCCGGAAGGCGACGCCTGCGACGATCAGAGCGTTTCGTCCAACTGGCCGAGCGTGTCGGTCAGTCGCAGGTTCTCCGAATAGTCGACCGGGCACGCGATCAGCGAAACCCCGTCGTCGTCGAGCGCCTTCTTCAGGGTGGGCAGCAGCTGATCGGCCGCCGTGATTCGATATCCTTTCGCGCCAAAGCTTTCGGCGTAGGTGACCATGTCGGGGTTGGTGAACTTGATGTAGTGATGCTCGCCCAACTCGAGGTCCATCTTCCATTCGATCAACCCGTAGCCGCCGTCCTCCCAGACGAGCACGACCAGCGGGATCCGCTCGCGCACCGCGGTCTCGATCTCCTGCGAGTTCATCAGGAATGCGCCGTCGCCGACCACGGCGAGCACCTTGACGTCGGGCTTGGCGAGTTTCACGCCGATTGCACCCGGCAGCGCAAAGGCCATGGTGGACAAGCCATTCGAAACCAGGCAGGTATTGCGCTCATATGTCGGGTACAGCCGCGCCATCCACATCTTCGTGGCGCCGGTGTCGACCAGCACGACATCGCTACGCCCGAGCGCGGCACGGATGTCGGCGACAATTCGCTGCGGTGCCAGCGGAAAGCGGGAGTCCCGCTGTCCACGCGCGAATTCGTCGGCGAGCAGGCCGCCGCCCGGTGCCGGGCCCTCGTTGTCGAACCGGTGTCCGGCCAGTGCGTCGGTCAGCGCGTCCAGCGACTCGCCGATGTCTCCGATGATGCCGACGGACACCGGGTAGTGCATGTCGACCTCGGCCGGGAAGCGATGGATGTGGATGATCTCCTTGTCGCCGTCGGGGTTGATCCTGACCGGATCGAATTCCTGTAGCTCGTATCCGACCGCGATCACGACGTCGGCGGTCTCGAATCCGAAGTTGACGTAGTCACGGCGCATGAAGCCCAGGGTGCCGATGCTGTTGGGATGGTCGTCGGGCATCACGCCCTTGCCGTGGAAGGTGTTCGCCACCTGGACACCGAGTTCGTCGGAGAACCGGACCAGCGCAGCAGTCGCGTCGCCGCGCGCGGCACCGTGTCCTGCCAGCACGACCGGCCGCTTGGCGTTGCGCAACACCTCGTCCGCGCGCGCCACCTGGCTGGGCGACGGCGCTTCGGCTCGAACAACGTTGCGCGGCAACGGGTTCAGGTCATAATCCGCTTCGTCGGCGTCGATGTGTTCGGGCACGGCGAGATAGACAGCGGCGGGTCGTTCGGTCTCGGCGACCTTGAACGCCTTGCGGATCATCTCGGGTATCGCCCGTGACGTCGGGACGCCGTCGGACCATCGGGTGATCGGGGCGAACATCGACACCAGGTCGACGTACTGGTGCGACTCCTTGTACTCACGGTCCTGGCCGACCTGAGCGGATATCGCGACCAGCGGGGTGCTGTTCGTCGTGGCGTCGGCGACACCCAACTGCATATTGATGGCGCCGGGACCAAGCGTCGCCGAAACCACTGCGGCCCGCCCCGTGACGCGGCCGTACATCTCGGCCATGAACGCCGCGCCCTGCTCGTGGCGGGTCAGGATGTAGCGAATGGGTGACGCGGCCAGGGCCTGGATGAACCGGATGTTCTCCTCTCCCGGCAGTCCGAAGACGACTGAGACGCCCTCGTTTTCCAGGCATTTGACCATCAACTGGGCTGCTGTCGGCATGTGGCACCTCCATTCGCCACGATAGCGGCGCGGCGAAATCGCGACCCACCTAGCATCGGTCGAGTGCCCAACCTGAACACCGCGCGGGGAGCAATCGACACCGCAGACCTAGGCGCGACATTGATGCACGAGCACGTCTTCATCTTGTCTCCCGACATCACCGCGAACTATCCCGAGGTCTGGGGAGACGAGGCCCAGCGCGAGGCCGACGCGATAACCCGACTCAACGAACTGAAGGCCCGCGGTGTCGACACCATCGTCGACCTCACGGTGATCGGGATGGGCCGCTACATCCCGCGGGTCGCGCGGGTGGCGGCGGCCACCGAGATCAACATCGTGGTGGCCACGGGAGTCTACACCTACAACGACGTGCCGATGTTCTTCCACTTCACCGGTCCGGGCGGCGCACTCGGCGACAGCGAACCGATGGTCGACATGTTCGTCCGCGACATCGAACACGGCATCGCCGACACCGGCGTCAAGGCCGGAATCCTCAAGTGCGCGACCGACGAACCCGGCGTCACCCCTGGCGTGGAGCGTGTGCTGCGTGCCGTTGCCAAGGCGCATCGTCTCACCGGTGTGCCCATCTCCACCCACACCCACGCGGCCACCCGACGCGGTCTCGAGCAGCAACGCATCTTCGCCGAAGAAGGGGTGGACCTGTCCCGCGTCGTGATCGGACACTCCGGCGACACCACCGACCTGGACTACCTCGAGGAGCTCATCGGCAACGGCTCCTACATCGGGATGGACCGGTTCGGCGTCGACGTCTTTTTGCCATTCGAGGACCGGGTGAACACCGTTGCCCAGATGTGTGAGCGCGGCCATGCCGACAAGATGGTGCTGTCGCACGATGCCGCCTGCTTCATGGACTGGGTGCCAGAAGAACTGTTGCCTGCGTTGCCGAACTGGCACTACCTGCACATCCACAACGACGTGATCCCCGCGCTGAAGGAGCGCGGGGTCACCGACGAGCAACTGACCACGATGCTGGTCGACAACCCGCGCAGGATCTTCGAAACCCAGGGCGGCTACTGATGACGGCGCCGATTCCGCCGATCGGCGCGGAGTTCTCCCGGCTGGCCGGACTTTCGCCCGACGAGCCCGCGGTCACCTGCGGGGGGCGAACGCTGACCCGCGGTGAACTCGACAAGTCCACCAACCGGCTAGCCCGCGCATACGCCGAACTCGGCGTGCGCCAAGGGGACTACGTGACGATCGTGCTGCCGAACTCGATCGAATGGATCCAGGCTGCGCTGGCCGCGTGGAAGCTCGGGGCGGTGCCCCAGCCGCTGTCGCCCCGACTGCCCGACGCCGAATTCGAGGGCCTGCTCGACCTGAAACCGCGGGCGCTGCTCGTCGGTCGCGCCGATCCCCGTGGCGTGATCCCCAGCGTGCCAGGCGATTTCGTCGGCGACACCAATTTGTCCGATGCTGCGTTGCCCGAAGCCGTTTCGCCGACTTGGAAGGCGCTCGGGTCGGGCGGCAGCACCGGTCGGCCCAAGCTGATCGAGGCGGGCGGCGACAGTCGCTTCCCTGGCGCGCTAGCCGGTTACGGCATGGGTGCCGCCGACGGCGACACTCAACTGATCGCAGTGCCGTTGAGCCACAACACCGGAATGACGACAGCGACGATCGGCTTGTTGATGCGGCACCATCTCGTGATGATGCCGCGTTTCGACGCCGCCGAGTTTCTGCGCCTGATCGGCGAACACCGGGTCAGCTTCATGGTGGTGGTTCCGACGATCATGCAGCGACTGCTGCCGGTGTATCGGGCTGACCCGGATTCCTACGACCTGTCGTCGGTGCGTCGGCTGTGGCACGTCGGCGCGGCGTGTCCGCCTGCGGTCAAGGAAGCGTGGATCGAGATCCTCGGCCCGGAAGCGGTGTGGGAGTTGTACGGCGGCACCGAACTTCAGGCGTTGACGTTCGTGAGCGGCACCCAATGGCTGGAGCATCGCGGCTCGGTCGGGGTTGTCGTCGCCGGTGAGATGAAAGTGCTCGACGACGACGGCGACGAATGCCCGCCCGGCGTGGTCGGTGAGATCTACATGCGGCCGGCGCCGGGCAGCGCGCCGACGTACCGCTACATCGGCGCGAATGCGAAAAGCCGCGACGGCTGGGATTCGCTGGGCGATCTCGGCTACTTCGACGAGGACGGCTTTCTCTATCTCAACGACCGGCGGGTGGACATGTTCACCGTCGGCGGCCGCAACGTCTACCCTGCCGAGATCGAGTCGGCACTGTCGGCTCATCCGAATGTGTTGTCGTGCTTGGCTGTTGGTGTCCCCGACGACGACCTCGGCCAGGTGCCGTACGTCATCGTGCAGGCCGACGGGCTGGACGAGGCGGACGTCATCGCGTTCCTGTCCGAGCGCATCGCGCCCTACAAGGTGCCCCGCACGGTGGAGTTCAGCGATACACCGTTGCGCGACGACGCGGGCAAAGCCCGTCGGTCGGCGGTGCGTGACGCAATTATCGCGCGACGGGCTCAGGCAGGTTCCTGACCGCACTGTCAAGCGGCGGCACAGGACGTTCTTTGCGAAATTCCCAGCGCCGCAATGCCACTCGGCATGGTGACTCGATCAGCGCGTAGCTGACCGCCGCGATCGCAAACCCGAACAATACGGTCAGCACAAACACCACAGGCATATGCCCGTTGAACATGAACTCACCGATCAAGGGGAACACCATGGCCAGCGCGGCCAGGTGCCAAATGAACAACCCGTAAGACCAGCGGCCCAAGGTGACCATCGTCGTGCTGCCCAGCAGCCGGTGTTCAGTGTCCGGGCGGTCCAGCACCAGCGGGGCGACCAGCGCCCCCGCGACGACCGCCCCCGTCGCGATCTTCACAATGAATTGGCTGACCGTGCCTGGCGTCAGGCCCTCTGGGCCCGCCAATGGCGAGGCGCCGACCAGGAACGCGGCCCCCGCGATACCCGCCATCAGCACTCGGCGTCGTGCGAGTCGATGAAACCGGCCGACGTCGGAAACGGTCAACTCGGCCAACAACATCCCCGCGGCGAACCACGAGAAAAACGCGGGCGGCCAGTTCAGTGGATTGACGCCGAACGGCGCGGGGATGGGGAGCAGCGCCCACCCGAGACTGGCCACCGCCGCCGCTGCGATCAGGGGGATACGGGCGCGCACAGGCAGTCGGCGCGCCAGCAGTGCCAGGAACGGCAGCGCCAAGTAGAACGCGACCTCGACGGAAAGGCTCCACATCTGGGTCAGCCCTGGCGTCAGCGTCAGCGGCACGTAGACCTGGGTCAGCGACAGGTTCGCCAGCCACACCGTCAGGTCGGCCTGCGCTTCGGGCAGCAGCGTCAAAATCACCACGACCGCAACCAGGTAGCCGGGCATGATCCGGACGATGCGGGACCGCAGGTAGTGCCCGGTCGGCGGGCGTGACCGCAGACCGCGCGCTGCGGCGGCGTGGCCACGCCACAGCAGAAAGCCGGACAGCGCGAAGAACACCGCGACCGCCAGGTCGAACCGGCCGAACAGCCGGCCCGAGATACCCCCGGTGTGCGCCGTCTGAAATGCGACGTGAGTGACGACGACGCCCACAGCGGCGCAGGCACGCATCCCCTCGAGGGCAGGCAGGAACGAGCGCGTCCCGCCGACAGCAGAGGATTGGGCCACGACGACCAGTGTGCCGTGCTGGTCGACCGGCAGGAAAACGGGTAGTCAAGCGGCCATCGGCGGATGCCTTCGTAGTAAGGATCGACTTTAGTTTGTGCTGTTAGGGTCGAACGGGTTTGCCGCCGCTCCCAGGTCGGGACGGTGGCGGAGCGTCTGCAGGCAGACGGTGAAGGAGGCACGGTTTGAACCGCGCAGTGGCGCTGCGTATCGCAGCGTGCGGAATCATGGGGCTCGGAGCCGCCCTTCTGATCGCCGCGCTGTTGCTGACCACCTACACCAAGGGCAAGATCGCGAAGATCCCGCTCGATCTGGACACCACACTCAATTCCGACGGCACTGGCTCGGCGTTTGACCCGGAGTCACTGAACTCCGACAAGTTCGTGATCAACAAGAACGTCCCGATCGCTCAGCAACAGCAGATCAGCGTCGAGGCGCCGTCGAACGCCGAGGTCGTCACGCTGCAGGTCGGCGATTCGGTGCGACGTACCGACAAGCAGGGCGATGCCGGCCTGTTGCTCGCGCTGGTGGACACGGTCACGGTCAACCGCAAGACCGCGGCCGCGGTCTCCAGCGACAGCAATCCTGGCGGCGCGGTGCAGAAACCCCGGGCCATCGACGCCACCCAACCGCCGACCAACATCGCGCTGCCGCACGACGGGCTGACCTACCGGTTCCCGTTTGACACGCGCAAGCAGACCTATCCCGTTTTCGACCCGATCGCGCAGAAGGCCTACGACGCCAACTACGACGGTGAGGAAGACGTCAACGGGCTCACCGCCTACAAATTCAGCCAGAACGTCGGCTACGACGCCGACGGCAAGCTGGTCGAGCCGATCAAGTACGCATCGCTCTACGACGACGACGCCGACGCCGAGGTCACCGCGCGGGCGTCGCTGTGGGGCCTGCCCGGCAACCCGGACGAACCGATCACGATGACCCGCTACTACGCGGCCCAGCGCACGTTCTGGGTCGACCCGGTATCGGGCACCATCGTCAAGACGAAGGACCACGGCTACCACTACTACGCACGCGAACCGCTCAAGCCCGAGGTGACATTCGTCGACTACACGGTGACGTCGACCGAGCAGACCGTCGAATCGCAGGTCGCCAGCGCACACGATGAGCGCGACAGGCTGGCGCTGTGGGGTCGCATCCTGCCGATCACGTTCACCGCGGTCGGTCTGGTTGCGCTGATCGGCGGCGCACTGCTCGGGTCGTTCAGCATGCGCGCCGAGTCGGCGTTGATCGATCCCGGACTCGACGAGGCCGATCACCGGTTCTTCGGGCCGCGTGGTGCCGAGGACGAACGCGTGCCGGGGGCGGAGGCGCAGACCGAAAAGCTGCCTGCGTCAAGGCCAACCGATCTTCCGCCGGACAGACCAGTCTGATCACACGAATATCCGCGCCTGCCGTTGCGCGGTCGTTCATCGCGCCGGGCTACGCGCTGGTGCTCGCTGTTCTGGTGACGGCGCCGCTGCTGTCGCCCGGATACCTGTTGCTGCGCGACGCGGTCTCGACGCCGCGCTCCTACCTGTCCGATGCTGCGCTCGGCTTGTCGGAGGCCGCACCGCGGGCGCTGCCACAGGATTTCGTGATCGGGCTGGCCACCGCGCTTGTCGACGGTGGCCTGGTGGTCAAGGCGCTGTTGGTGGCGGGACTGTTTCTGGCGGGCTGGGGCGCGGCCCGACTGGCGGTGGCCGTGGTCCCCGAAGCTGGCACGGCCGGTCAACTCGTCGCGGCGACCATCGCTGTCTGGAATCCGTATGTCGCAGAACGACTCCTGCAGGGGCACTGGAGCCTGGTGGTCGGCTACGGCTGCCTGCCATGGGTGGCGACGACGATGCTGAGGTTGCGGACCTCGAACGTCGCACCGTGGTTCGAGGTGTGTGCGCTGGTGTTCTGGATCGGCGTCGCGGGGCTGACCCCGACCGGGCTGATGCTCGCCGCGGCGATCGCGTTGACGTGTGTGTTCGTTCCCGGCGCCGGCAGACCGCGGTGGTGGTGCGCTGCGGCGGCGCTGGGCACCTCGGTGTTGGTGGCGCTGCCCTGGTTGACCGCGGCGGCGATGGCCGATTCGTTGTCGTCGTCGCAAGCCGAAGGCGTCGGCCCGTTCGCCGCCCGTGCCGAACCCGGCCTCGGCACCTTGGGAAGCCTGCTCAGCCTCGGCGGCATGTGGAATGCCGATGCTGTACCCGCTTCTCGCACAACGCTTTTCGCGATCGTCGGTGCCGTCGTGCTACTGGGCGTGGTCGCGTTGGGCCTGGCAGCGCTGGCGCGTCGCCGTGTCGCGGTGCCGCTGCTGATCCTTGCCGCGGTCGCGGTGGTGGTGCCCGCCGCAATGGCCACCGGACCCGGTATGGCCCTCGCCGAGGCGGCGATCCGCTCACTGCCCGGGCTGGGCGTGGTGCGTGACGCACAGAAGTGGGTCGCGCTGGCCGTGCCCGCGTATTCATTGGCCGGTGCGGCGGCGGTCGTCACACTGCGACACCGGATTCCGGCTGCGGCGACCGCGCTGATCTGTTGTGCGGCACTGCTTGCGACGTTGCCCGATCTGGCGTGGGGTGTCGGCGGCCAGATGGCCGCCGTGCGCTACCCGCCGGGCTGGCAGAAGGCATCGGCCCTGATCAACGCTGACCCGCGCCCGGTCGCGGTGCTGCCCGTCGACAGCATGCGCCGCTTCGCGTGGGCCGGTGACGCCCCGGTGCTCGATCCGTTGCCCCGGTGGGTGCGCGCCGATGTGCTGACCACAGGCGACCTGACGATCGGTGGCCGCACCGTGCCCGGCGAGGGTAGCCGCGCCCGCGAGGTCCAGCGGTTGCTGTTGACTGGGGCTGATCGCGCGACGCTTGCCTCCGCCGGTGTGGGGTGGGTCGTCGTCGAAAACGTCTGGAACACAGGATGGTCCGCGCCGGCGCTCGCCCTACCGGTCGCGTATCAGGACGCCGATCTCACCTTGTACCGGGTGGGCGGCGATCATCCACCGGCATCCGGGCGCGCCGTCATGCTGGCCGTGCACTGGCTATGGCTTGGCACGCTGATGCTCAGCGGCGTGCTGGCATTGGGGTTGGCGCTGCGGACTAGAGCACGCCGCTGACGATCCGCCCCGCGTGTACGGCCTGCAGCACCGTGCGCATCGCGTCGGCGCTTTGCTGCCAAGAGAATTCTGCACTGCGGACGGCTGCCTTGGCGCCGAGTTGTTCGCGCAGCACATGATCGGTCAGCAGGCGGTCGAGTTGATCGACGAGCTCATCGTGGTCGTCGACAAGCACACCGGTCACGCCGTCGACGATCGAATCCGTCAGGCCCCCGGAGGACCGGTAGCCGATGGTCGGAACGGAATGCTGGGCCGCTTCGGTGACCGCCAGCGCCCACCCTTCTTTGCGTGACGGCAGAATCTGAACCCAACTCTGTTGCAGCACATGATGTTTGGTTTCGTCATCGACGTGGCCGTGGAATGTCACCGCGTCGGAGATGCCGAGCAGCGCGGCATGATCGACCAGACGCTGCTGCCACCAGCCACCGCCGAGGATGTCGAGGTGCAGACCGGGAATCCGGGCGCGCAGCGCGGCGATCGCCTCGAGCGCGTCCTCGATCTGCTTGTGCGGCACCAGCCGTGACAACACCACGACGCGAGGCGTGGCCGAGCGAGGCGCGGTGAGCGTCTGCGCGGGCGCCTCGTCAAGCCCGTTGCGGACCACGGCGATGTGGCCCGGCTGCACACCGAGGCCCGTCAGGTCACGCGCCGACGGCAGCGACACCGTGACGTACTGGTTGCGGCGGTGCACCCGCGGCGACAGCTTCGACTCGACGAACCAGCCGATTCTGCCCATCACCGGCCCCGCCACCGGCCACTGCTCGCGATGGCAGTGGTGCACCAGCACCGCGACCCGGCGACCGAACGCCCAGGAGGCCATGAAGGGCAGACCGTTCTGGGTGTCGATCACCACGTCGGGCCGGGCCCTGCGCAGCGAGCCGAGGCCGATGCGGGCCAGGACCATGGCCAGCCCGGCCCAGATGTAGACGGAGTACGGACCGCCGGCGCGGCTGATCTGCACGCCGTCCCTGACCTCACGGCGCCGCGCGCCCGGATAGCGGGCCGTGCGCAGCGTCACGCGCACTCCGGATTCGGCGAGTTGGGCGCCGATGCGCTCGAGGTAGGCCTCGCTGCCACCGCCTTGCGGGTGCCCGGTGTCGCGCCAGCACAGCAGCAGCACGGAGCGCACGGGTCGGGACATCGGTGACCAGACTATCCGCTGGCTAAGGTCTGTCTCGATGAGAGCCGCAGACCAGTTCGCCGCACGGGCCACGCTGTGGCGGTCGCTGCGGCTGCTCAGCCAGTTCCGCTACGAGCAGCCCGACCCGGCGAGGTTCTACGGCGCGCTGGCCACAGACACCGCCGCGATGGTCGCCGACCTGTGGTGCGGCCTGCACCGCATGCCTCCCGCCGGCCGAACCGTGCTCGACGTGGGTGGCGGCCCCGGTTTTTTCGCGACGGCTTTTCAGTCCGCAGGCATGCACTACATCGGCGTCGAACCCGACCCTCGCGAAATGCATGCCGGCCCGGCGGCCGTCGACAGGCAGACCACCTACGTGCGGGCGTCCGGGATAGCGTTGCCGTTCGCCGACGCCAGCGTCGACATCTGTCTGTCGTCCAACGTCGCCGAGCATGTGCCGCACCCGTGGCGGCTCGGCCGCGAGATGCTGCGGGTCACCAAGCCGGGGGGCTTGGTTGTGCTGTCGTACACGGTGTGGCTCGGCCCGTTCGGCGGCCACGAGATGGGCCTGTCGCACTACCTCGGTGGTGCCCGCGCGGCCGAGCGCTACACCCGCAAGCACGGGCATCGACCGAAAAACGACTACGGATCGTCGTTATTCGCGGTGTCCGTGGCCGACGGGCTCGAGTGGGCTGAAAGCACCGGCGCCCTCGTCGCTGCATTTCCCCGCTACCACCCACGATGGGCGTGGTGGCTGACGCGGGTGCCGGGAGTTCGGGAATTCGCCGTCAGCAACCTCGTCCTGGTTCTCGCGCCGCCCTGACAGCCTGAATGGAACAGGTTCTACTTTCGCGAGTTCGTAGGTAATGTGACGCTCATGACACAGAGTGTGGACACCGCTTACAAGACCGAATACGACAAGCTGTTCATCGGTGGCAAGTGGGTCGAGCCGTCAAGTGCCGAGGTCATCGAGGTGTTCTCGCCCGCGACGGGCCAGAAGGTCGGGCAGGTGCCGCTGGCCGCCGAGGCCGACGTGAACGCCGCCTGCGCCGCCGCCCGCAAGGCCTTCGACGAGGGTCCGTGGCCCCACACTCCGCCCGCCGAGCGTGCCGCAGTGATCGGCCGCGCGCTCAAGCTGCTCGAGGATCGCGCCGATCTGTTCAAGCATCTGCTCAAGCTGGAGACCGGCCAGCCGCCGACGATCGTCGACATGATGCAGTACGGCGCTTCGGTGTCGACGCTGCAGTACTACGCCGGCGCCGCCGACAAGTACACGTGGAATGAGATCCGCGACGGCATCTACGGTCAGACGCTCGTCACCAAGGAGCCTGTCGGCGTGGTCGGCGCGGTGGTGGCGTGGAACGTGCCGCTGTTCCTCGCGGTCAACAAGCTCGGCCCGGCGCTGCTGGCCGGCTGCACGGTCGTGCTCAAGCCAGCGGCCGAAACACCGCTGTCCACAAACGCTTTGGCCGAGGCGTTCGCCGAGGCGGGCCTGCCAGAAGGCGTGCTGTCGGTGGTGCCCGGTGGCGTGGAGACCGGCCGTGCGCTGACCTCCAACCCGGAGCTGGACAAATTCACATTCACCGGCAGCTCCGCGGTCGGCAAGGAGATCGGCAAGCTGGCAGCCGAGAAGTTGAAGCCGTGCACGCTCGAACTCGGCGGCAAGTCCGCGGCGATCATCCTCGAGGATGCCGACCTGGATTCCACGCTGCCGATGCTGGTGTTCTCCGGCCTGATGAACTGCGGCCAGGCGTGTGTGGGGCAGACCCGCATCCTCGCGCCGCGCTCGCGCTATGACGAGGTCGTCGAGAAGGTGTCCGCCGCGGTCGCCGCGATGCCCGTTGGCCTGCCCGACGATCCGGCGTCGATGATCGGCCCGCTGATCTCCGAGAAGCAGCGCGAACGCGTCGAGGGCTACATCCGCAAGGGCGTCGAGGAAGGCGCGCGGATCGTCACGGGCGGTGGCAGGCCCGAGGGTCTGGACGGCGGCTGGTTCGTGCAGCCGACGGTGTTCGCCGACGTCGACAATTCGATGACCATCGCGCAGGAGGAGATCTTCGGCCCGGTGCTGGCGATCATCCCGTTCGACACCGAAGAGGACGCGATCCGCATCGCCAACGACTCGGTGTACGGCCTGGCCGGCAGCGTGTTCACCACCGACTTCGGCAAGGCCGTCGAGATCGCCAAGCAGATCCGCACCGGTACGTACGCGGTGAACATGTATGCGTTCGACCCCGGCGCCCCGTTCGGCGGTTACAAGAACTCGGGTCTGGGCCGTGAGAACGGACCAGAAGGCATCGAGCAGTACTGCGAGGCCAAGAGCATCCTGCTGCCGTTCGGTTACACCCCGGAGATCTAGAACTCCTCTCGCCAGCAGACGCAAAGTGCCCCAATTTCTCGGCGTGTCGGGGACTTTTGCGTCTGCTCGCGCACAGAGGTGATCTAAAAGGAGTCCTCGCCGAGGTCCATCAAGGCGAGGTCGACGGCCTCGACGATCTTGCGTTCGGCGGTCAGCCGTGGCAACACGTTTTTGGCGAAAAACTTTGCCACGGCTGCCTTTCCGGTATAAAACGCCCGGTCGCGGTCGGAGACGTCGCTGTCGAGGGCGTCGAGTGCGATCTCGGCCTGGCGCAGCAGCAGCCAGCCGATCAACAGGTCGCCGACCGCGAGCAGGAACCTGACCGACTCCAGGCCAAGGCGATACAGCTCCCTGGCGTTCTCCTGGGACGACAGCAGGTAGCCGGTCATCGCCGCAGCCATCGCCTGCATGTCGGCCACCGCGGTGGCGAGAAGCGTTCGCGCATCAGCCAATTCGGGCCGGGCGGTGTCGCTGCCGAGAAATTCCTGGATCTGCGCCATCACGTGCTGCAGCGCGCGACCCTGGTCGCGGGCGATCTTGCGGAAGAAGAAGTCCTGCGCCTGAATTGCGGTGGTGCCCTCGTAAAGCGAATCGATCTTGGCGTCGCGGATGTACTGCTCGATCGGATAGTCCTGAAGAAAGCCCGAACCGCCCAATGTCTGCAGTGACTCGGTCAGGCATTGATACGCCCGCTCGGAACCGACACCCTTGACGATCGGCAACAGCAGATCGTTGACACGCTCGGCCATTTCGGCGTCGGCGCCGGACACGATGTCGGCGACGACCACATCCTGGTGGGCAGCGGTGAAGAGGTACAGCGCCCGCAGACCCTCCGCATACGCCTTCTGCGTCAGCAGGGCCCGGCGCACGTCGGGGTGGTGCACGATCGTGACGCGCGGCGCCGACTTATCGGTCATCCGGGTGAGGTCGGCGCCCTGGATTCGCGTCCTCGCATAGTCGAGCGCATTCAGATAGCCGGTGGACAGCGTCGCAATCGCCTTGGTGCCAACCATCATTCGGGCATACTCGATCACCTTGAACATCTGGGCGATGCCGTTGTGGCTGTCACCGACCAGCCAGCCGACGGCGGGACGACCGTGTTGGCCGAAGGTGAGCTCACAGGTCGGCGAGGCCTTCAGCCCCATCTTGTGCTCGAGGTTGGTGACATACACCCCGTTGCGCTCACCGGGTTCGCCAGTCTCGGGATCGAACAGGAACTTCGGCACCACGAACAGACTGAGGCCCTTGGTGCCCGGCCCGGCCCCTTCGGGCCGTGCGAGCACGAGATGGATGATGTTCTCGAACAGGTCGTCGGAGTCGCCGTTGGTGATGAACCGCTTGACGCCGTCGAGATGCCAAGTGCCGTCGGGTTGTTGGATCGCCTTGGTGCGGCCCGCGCCGACGTCGGAGCCGGCGTCCGGTTCGGTCAGCACCATGGTCGCGCCCCAGTTGCGCTCCAGTCCCACTGTCCCCCAGTGCCGTTGCTGCTCGTTACCGACGGCATACAGGATGTCCGAGGACTTGGGCCCGGACAGGATCATGAAGACCGGGGGTTGCGCGCCGAGCACGAATTCGTTGATCGCCCACTCGAGAATGGCGGGCGCCGCCACACCACCGACGTCCTCGGCCAAGCCGACCCGGAACCACTCACCCTGCTGCCAGGCCCGCACCGACTTCTTGAACGACTCGGGCAGATGCACCGTGTGTGTCGCCGGGTCGAACGTCGGCGGGTTGCGGTCGGCATCGGCGAATGACTCCGCCACCGGGCCTTCGGCCAGTCGCGCCGCCTCGTCGAGCATCTCCCGCACCGACTCGCCGTCCAGATCGCCGAACTCTCCGGTGGCGAGCGCCTTCTCCAGGTCCAACACCTCGAACAGGTTGAACTCCAGGTCACGAACGTTGCTCCGGTAGTGGCCCATGCCTTGCGCCTTTCGTTACGGACTCACGGTGGGACTGTGGCCGACCGACGCGCGCGGCCGGTTTGGCCTCGGTTGGTTCTGCGCGAAGCCGGTGCAGGTACCGAGGTGTCCTGCGACGCACGGCACACCGTTCATCGTCGGTACCGGACCGCCCGAGACCGGAGTCGGCGCGCCGTTGTACCCGTTCTGGTCCAGCGGTACGGCACCTGCCGCGGGGGCGATGAAAAGCGTGGCAGCGCACACCCCGACCAGGACTGACCTGCGCAGATAGCAGCGCTCGGCCATGGCGGACCCGCTTTCCTCGGTTTTGCCGCCAGCCTACGGCTCCAAAGTGGTGCTGAGCTGGGAACTCTTAATTATGGTCTTCCCTATAATCCCGGAAAGTGCGCCGAATCAGTGATACCGGCTAAGCAAGTCCGTTCACCTGGCATTAACCAGTGCCACGGTGTGATGGGGAATACATTTATTGCACCCGTGTGTTACCGGTTCTATGCTTTGCACCATAGACAGGGAGGCATCCGATGTGGATCGTTGAGGTCAACTTCGCCGGCCGTCGGTTCACGCGCGAGATGCATGGGCGTCGGCGATCGGTCTTCCACTTCAGCCCGCGCCACTTCAGCTGGCGGTCTGCACCACTGCGGGACCCGCACGCCGCCTGACACCGCCGGAGGTTAGTTCTGTCCACCCCGACCAAGACCAGGACCAAGCGCGGCTCTACGCGCACCAAGATGTTGATCAGCGCCGCTGAGGTGCTGCGCGAACGCGGAGCCGCTGGTGTCACGATCGACGAGGTGCTCGCCCGCAGCGGCGCGCCGCGCGGTTCGGTGTACTACCACTTCCCCGAGGGCCGCAATCAGATCCTGACCGAGGCGTTGCAATACGCCAGCGGCCTTGTCTCCGACGTCATCGACGATGCCGCGGCAAAGGGCGGCGTGTACCTGGTCCGGCGGTTCGTCACGTTCTGGGGGGACCTCCTTGCCGAGAGCGATTTCACCGCAGGCTGCCCCGTCGTGGCCGCGGCGATCGGCTCAGCCGACGACGAACCTCAACTGACAACCGTCGCAGGCAACATCTTCAGCCGCTGGCGTGACGCGCTGACCCGCGCGTTCGTCAGCGACGGCTTCGACGAGCCCTGCGCCGCATCGTTGGCCATCATGTGCATCGCTTCGCTCGAGGGCGCGGTAGTGCTGTGCCGGTCGACGCGCAGCGTCGATCCCCTGCGCGAGGTCGCCGAGCAGCTCGAATTCCTGATCAAGTCAAGGGAATTCGTGCGTGTCTACGGTGTGCCCGAGCACCGTTAAGCCTTGCGCCACCTGGCGCAGACGAAGTCGCCGTTGACGCCGGATTCGACGAGCGCCCATTCGGATCGGATCGGCAACAGCCGTGCGCCTGCACCCAACGAACACGGCGCATACGTCACGATCATTTCGTCGATCAGGCCCGCGCTGCGGAACTGCCCGGCCGTCTCCCCGCCGCCGACCACCCAGACGTCCTTGCCCGCCGCTGCCGACACCAGCTTCGGATGCAACTGCGCGACGTCACCGTCGAACACCTGCACCGGATGTCCCTCTGAAACGATCTGCGGTCGATGCGTCAACACCCAGGACGGCTGCTCGTACATCCACCGCCCTGGATGATTGTTCAGGATCCATTCGTATGTCGCAGAGCCCATCACCAGTGCGCCAACGGTTTTGATGAATGCCTCATACCCGAACGGGCCGTCGGCGTCGACCGCCCGCGATGTCAGCCAATCCAGGCTCTCGGCTTCGTCGACGATGTAGCCGTCGAGGCTGGACGCGGTGAAGTAGACGGTTGCCATGTCAGGTTCCTCTCATCCAGTCGAGCGGGTCACCGCGGCGGGTGCGCAGGCCGTGCCGCGCCAGCATGGCTCGGGCCAGTTCGCGCCGGTGCGCCGAATACGTCAGCACATGCGCAACGATGCCGTAGAGCTGAAACGACTCTGGCGGGTCGCACAGTGCATCGATGACGGTGTCGCCGAGCCTGCCCGTTGCGCTGTATTCGGAAACCATTGATGCCCAGCGGGTTCCGATTTCTTCGTGGTGCGTGGCCAGTTCTTGCGCAGTTGTCGACTGCGTGGCTTGTCTATTGGGGAAGTCGCCGCCCTCGATGGTGGCCAGCCACACTTCCTTCGCCCACACGATCGCTCCCAGCACGGCTGCAATGCTTGGCTCGGGACCGTCCCAGTCGAGAATCACCTGTCCAGGTGAGATCTCGTGTGTCCATTGCTCTTCGGAGAGCCGGGCGGCCTCGTCGATCAGATAGGCGGTGTCGGCGACGTCATGGGCCACCATCAGTTGAGAAATGTCGGGCTCCTTGCTGGCGCCGTCGCTGTCCAACCACAGCGACTGCGGGGGGTGAAAGTGCAGCCCGTTCGGCGCGGGCAACCGGAACTCGACATCTGCGGCGCGCGACGGTGGCACGCCGAATGTGCGACGGAAAGCGCGGGAGAACACCTCGGCCGACGACCAGCCCTCGTCGGCGGCCACCGCGGAAACCGATTCACCGCGGTGCAGCCGCCAGGCCGCGCGTTCGAGCATGATGCGCCTGCGCATCGCCGCCGGCGACTCGCCGGTCAACCGTCGCACCTCGCGGGAGAAGTGGAATTCCGACGCGAAGCTGCTGCGTGCCATGTCGCCGACGTCGGTGTTGTCGGCGTCGACGACGGCGTCGAGGAGTTCCCGCAGTCGATCGCGGCGTGCTGGATCGCTCACGCTTCCCGAGTATGGTCGTGCGTCCGCGGGATGGACATGACAATTCCTGCTGCGCTGTCGGCTCACTAGACTCTGTTGCCCAGTGAGCGAATTCGATGCGCTGTGCGCCAACGACGCCGAGCTGGGCCTGCTTCGGACTTCGGTCCGCGAGTTCCTGGCCGCCGACCGCGACGAGTTCGGCTGGCAGCCTGCCGTCGACTGCTGGCTGGCGAAATGGGACCCGGACTTCTCCGCCCGGCTGGCCGGCGCCGGTTTCGTCGGCCTGACCATCCCCGCCGAGTACGGCGGACGCGGGCTGGGTTATCTGCACCGCTATGTCGTCACCGAGGAACTGCTGGCCCACGGCGCTCCCGTCGCTGCGCACTGGATCGCCGACCGGCAGGTCGCGCCCGCGCTGCTGACGTACGGCAGCGAAGAGCAGCGGCACCGGTTGTTGCCGCGGATCGCAGCGGGCCAGCTGTATTCGGCGATCGGAATGAGTGAGCACGGCGCCGGGTCCGACCTCGCGGCCGCGCAGACGCGCGCCAGCCGAGTCGACGGCGGCTGGGTCCTCAACGGCTCGAAGGTGTGGACGAGCGGCGCGCACGTCGCACACCAGATCGTGGTGCTGGCCCGGACCAGCCCGTTGGACCCCGAACACCGCCACGCGGGTTTCTCCCAGTTCATCGTCCAGACGTCGGCCCCGGGCATCATGATCGAGCCGATCCTGTTGATGAACGGCGAACACCACTTCAACGAGGTGATTTTCACCGACGTGTTCGTTCCCGACGAGGACGTGCTCGGACAGATCGGCGACGGATGGCACCAGGTCACCGCCGAGTTGGGTTTCGAGCGAAGCGGACCGGAGCGGATCCTTTCGACGGCCACGCTGATCTTCAGCGCGATCCGGGCCTTGGGCGAGGTCGACGACGGGGTCGCCGCCGACGTCGGAGACCTTGTGGCCCGGCTGATTTCGCTGCGGCAGCTGTCGATTTCGGTGGCACGCACGCTGGCCGACGGTCGGGATGCCGCCAGCCGGGCGGCACTGGTGAAGGATCTCGGGACGCGCTTCGAGCAGGACTCGGTGGAGTTGGTCGCCGACCTGCTGGACTACGTCGAGGATCCCGAACCGTTGCGTGCGTTGCTCACCACTGCGCGGGTGCACTCGCCGCTTTTCACACTGCGCGGCGGCACCAACGAGGTGCTACGCGGGGTGGTGGCCAAGGGCATGACGTCATGAACGAACTGACGCAACTGGTCGACGATCTCTGCAGTCGATCGACGGGTGACGAATTGTGGCGAAACCTGGAGGACACCGGACTCACCCGGCTGACCACGGACCAGGGCGCAACTCCTGCGGAGGCCGCAATCGTGTTGTCCGGCTTGGCAAGACATGCGGCCGCAGTTCCGATCGCAGAGACCGACCTGCTCGCAGCCTGGCTGGCTGGCAGGGCGGGCTTGTCGGTTCCGGACACCGGCCCGTTGACGGTGGCGATCGCCGACGCATCCGAACGTGGCGGGCGCGTCACGGGAACTGCACGCGACGTGCCGTGGCCGTCAAGCACAGTCGTACTGGCGGCGCGCACCGCCGATGCGTTGCATGTCGGTTTGATCGATGGCACGTCGCACGGATCGATCGACTTCGACCTGGCCGTCGCCGAGCTGCGCACGCTCGATGCTGTCGTCGCCGACGAGCTGGTCCGCCGCGGCGCGTGGGCGCGCTGCAACCAGATCGTCGGTGCGCTCGACGCGGCGTGCGACCTCACCGTGGCGCACACCGCCGAGCGAGTGCAGTTCGGGCGGACGCTGAGCAAGTTTCAGGCAGTGCAGCATTCGCTGGCCGCGATGGCAGGCGAGATCGAACGTGCCCGTGCTGCAACCGCTTTGGCCGTCGCTGCCGCAACCGACTACGGCTTCGACCACCCTGCGGCGGATTACGCCGTCACGGTGGCAAAGGTCGCGGTCGGGCGTGCCGTCGATCCGGTCACCACCATCGCCCACCAGTTACACGGGGCGATCGGGGTGACCCGCGAGCACCGGCTGTGGCGCTCGACCATGCAGGCTCGCAGCTGGGTCGACGACTTCGGCTCGACTGCGTCCTACGCACGGCGCCTTGGCCGGATCGCGTTGGCCGCCGATGATCCGTGGGACGTCGTGGTCAGCTATCCAGCACCTGGTTGACCCGCGCCTCCAGATCACCGCTGTCACCCAGTTCAGCGATGTCGATACCGAAGCGGTCGGTCAGCGCTTCGAGCACTTCGGCGGCGGTGTCGAAGCGGATCTTCTGGGTTTCACCGGCACTGTGGATGGCCAGATTTCGGCCACGCATGTTGTAGCGGGCCTCGCTGGTGACCAGGGCTGCCGTCAATCCGGTGACGAAGAACGAGTTGGGATGCGTTGACACATACCAGCTTCCGACCTCGAGATCGATTCGCGGCTGCGGCCGGGTGGTGAAGATGTACAGCGGCTGCCACTCGCCGCGGACCTGGGCTTCCAGCTGGAGGGCGTCTCCCCGCTCGCTGATGCGGTACGGCTCGTGGCGCGTCTCCTGGACCGGCCCGGCCTGCAGCCGGATAGGTGACGTCAACGTCTGCCCACCGAAACCGACGTCGACCAGGAGCCGCCCATCGAGGCCAGGCACCGTCACCGAAAGCACCTGATGCGTCTGGGCGGGAAGTGGGCCGTCCGGGTTCAGCCAAATCACGCGGCCAGCAAGCCGATCGACGCCGAAGCCCAACTGCTCGAGCACGTATCCCATCAATCCGTTGTGCTCGTAGCAGTAACCCCCGCGGCGGCGGTGCACGAGTTTGTCGGTCAGCGCCGCCGCGCCGAGATCAGCGACTGGAATGCCCATCAACGGGTCGAGATTCTCGAACGGGATGGACCCGTTGTGCGCGGCGACGAGCGCATGCACCGTCTCGACGGTCGGTTCGGCGGGGCCGCGGTAGCCGATCCGGTCGAAATACGCGGCCACGTCCACAGCATCGGTGACTTCAATCGTCATGACGCCATCTTCCGACCTCAACAGGGGTTCAGGTCAACCCGGTGGAACACTGGAAGGGTGCCCGCCCATTTGACCGAGGAACTGCGCGAGGACCTGCTGGCCCGTTGGTCGGAGACGCACCGCAAGCACCACACCGTCAGCCACCTGCACGAGATGCTCGACGCGATCGGCGCGCTGGCCGAGGCGGGCGTCGAGTTCGACCGCGAGGCGGTGGAACTCGCCGCGTGGTTCCACGACGCCATCTACGAGATCGGCCGCGACGACAACGAGGACCGCTCTGCGGAGTTGGCGCTCGAGCTACTGGCGTCGTCCCCGATCCGCGACGAGGTCGCGCGACTGGTGCTTGTCACCAAGACGCACAAGGTGGGAGAACACGACATCAACGGCGCGGTGCTCAGCGACGCCGACCTGTCGGTGCTCGGCAGCGAACCGTTCCGGTACCGGGCCTATGCCGCGGCCGTCCGTGAGGAATACGCCGACGTGCCCGACGATGTGTTCAAACCTGCTCGGGCGCAGGTACTTTCGGCGCTGCTCGACGGGCGGCTGTTTCACACTGCGGCAGGGCGTGAACGGTGGGAAGAGCGGGCGCGCCGCAACATCGCCGAAGAGATCGCCGAACTCACCGGCTGACTGGTTGCCAACGGAAGAGCGGGGATGGCGTCGGTGTCGTGTCTGTGCGATGCTCCCGCCATGGGGGTGACATACGAGGAATTCGCAGCTCAACACCGGACCCAGCACGTCACGCCAGTCAACCGATGGTGTGCGGTGGTCGGTAACTCGCTGGTACCCGTGGCCGCGGTGACGGCGTTGACGGGTCGGCTCAAGGCAGGCGCCGCGCTCTTCGCTCTGGCGAACGCGACGGTTGTCGCGGGGCACATCGCAGAAGGCAACCTGGCGCGCGCCACGCGTGACTTGCGTCAGCATCCGATCTGGGGGGTGCGCGCCGATGTCGCCGTCTCGGCCGCGACGGTCAGGAGCGCGCTCGGCCGGCACTAGGTGCGGCCACGGGGCGACGGGGCCGGCGGATCTGCGGCAGTGGCTTCGTTGACCGCAGAGCCGCGCGGCGTGTGCGCGACGCCGGGTGCGTTCGCCGCGTCTCCCGACGACGGCTCGGCGCCGTGGGTGAGTTCCCGCAGTCGGGCGTGCAACACCTCCAGCACCGGGATGCGATTGCCGTGCGCCTCCTCGTGCTCGAAGAGGCCTCGCAGTTGCCCCTCCTCGAGGGAGCGAATCCGGTGTCGCAGCTCGGTCAGCGGCAGCTGGTCGTAGTCGGGAATGGGAAGTTCGTCGGCCATGGCTGTCGGTTGCCCACCATCGCGCAACCGAAAACCGTTAGCTGCCGGTCCACTTCGGCGGCCGCTTCTCGGCGAAGGCGATCGCACCTTCCTTGGCGTCGTTGCTGCTGAACACCGGCATCAAGATGCGCGTCTGTTTGGCCCACATCTCGTCGGGGCTCCACCCGCGCGACTCGACGATGATCTGCTTCGTCGCTGCGACGGCCAGCGGTCCGTTGGCGGTGATCCGCTCGGCCAGCTCGATCGCCGCGTCGAGCACCTTGCCGGGTTCTGCGAGCGCGTTGACCAGGCCGAGCTCGAGCGCCCGCTGCGCAGGCAGCCTGTCGCCGGTCAGCGCGAGCTCCATCGCGATCGCAGGCGGGATGCGTTGGGGCAGCCGCAGCAGCCCTCCTCCGCCGGCGACGAGACCGCGTTTGACCTCCGGGATGCCGAACGCGCCGTCCTTCGACGCCACGATCAGATCGCAGGCCAACGCAAGCTCCATCCCGCCCGCCAAGCCGAAGCCCTCGACGGCGGCGATCAACGGCTTGACCGGGGGGCGCTCGGTGAACCCCATGCCCCGGCCCTCGACCACGACGTTCTCACCGCGGGCGAATGCCTTCAGATCCATGCCCGCACAGAACGAACCCCCGGCGCCGGTGACGATGCCGACCGACAATCCAGGGTCGTCGTCGAGGCGGTCCACGGCGTCGGCCAGCCCCCGGCTCACCGCGGCGTTGACGGCGTTGCGGGCCTCGGGACGGTTGATGGTGATCACCAGGATTCGGCCACGCTGCTCGACGAGGACTACATTTTCACTGTTATCTGTCACGCCGGTGATCGTATCCACAGTCGGCTTTGGCGGTCCGGCGCAGGCCATGTACCATAAATTAGAACACGTTCTAGTTTTCCTAGTCAGGGGGACCCGTGACCTCGACCGATACCGAACCGTCGGAACTCACCAAGTGGGATCCGGGTCTCACCGAGCGCGTCATGGGCCTCACCCGGCCGTTCCTCAAGCGCTACTTCCGATCAGAGGTCCGCGGGCTGGAGAACATGCCGGCAGGCGGGGCGCTGCTCGTCAGCAACCACTCTGGCGGGATGCTGCCGATGGACGTGCCGATCCTCGCGGCCGAGTACTACCACCATCACGGCTATGACCGCCCGCTCTACACGCTGAGCCACGACATGCTCTCGGTAGGACCGACCGGAGACTTCTTCAAGAAGATCGGCTACATCAGCGCCAACCACGAGAACGCCGATGAGGCGCTGCGCTCCGGCGGCCTCGTGGTGGTGTTCCCCGGCGGCGACTACGACGTCTATCGACCGACCCTTTCGGAGAACAAGATCGACTTCGGCGGCCGCACCGGTTATGTGAAGGCTGCGCTCAACGCGGGCGTTCCGATCGTTCCGACGGTCGGCATCGGCGGGCAGGAGACGCAGATCTTCCTGTCCCGCGGCACCTGGCTGGCGAAACGACTCGGGCCGATCGCACGGTTGGCGCGCACCAAGATCGTGCCGATCTCCTTCGGGTTCCCGTTCGGCCTGAGCATCGTGATCCCGCCCAACATCCCGCTGCCCGCCAAGATCGTGATGAAGGTGCTGCCGCCGATCGACATCCTCGCCGAGTTCGGCGAGCACCCGGACATCGACGAGGTCGACGCTCACGTGCGCCACGTCATGCAGCGAGCCCTCGACGAACTGGCCCAAGAACGCACACTCCCTGTGCTCGGCTGAGACCCATGGCCATCACCGACCGGCTCACGGAAACGCTCGGCATCGTCTCGACGATGGCCCGCGCGCGGCTGCTCGCCCCGATGCGGCCCGACAAATACCTACGCATCGCCGCGGCGATGCAACGCGAAAACATGGGCATCACATCGGGATTCGCCGCCGCCGCGCAGCGCTGCCCGGACCGGCCCGGCCTCGTCGACGAGCTCGGCACGCTGACCTGGCGGGAAATCGACCAGCGCGCTGACGCATTGGCCGCCGGACTGCAGTCACTGCCGGGTGGACAACCGCACGTGCTCGGCCTGATGGCGCGCAACCATCGCGGGTTCGTCGAGTCGCTGATCGCCGCCAACCGGATCGGCGCGGACGTGCTGCTGTTGAACACGTCGTTCGCCGGGCCCGCGCTGGCCGAGGTGGTGCAGCGCGAAGGGGTGGACGCGGTCATCTACGACGAGGAGTTCGCCGAGACCGTCGACCGCGCGCTCTCCGACAGTGCCGACGCGACGCGGATCATTGCCTGGACCGACGGGCCCCAGGACGGACTCACGGTCGAGAAGCTGATCACTGAGCACACCGGTCGTGAGCCGCAGCGCGCGAGCGCGAAATCGAAGGTCATCCTGCTGACGTCGGGCACCACCGGAAGTCCCAAGGGCGCCAAGCACTCTGGCGGCGCCGACGGCGGACCCGGCATCCTCAAGGCGATCCTGGACCGTACCCCCTGGCGCGCAGAGGAACCGGTCGTCGTCGTGGCGCCGATGTTCCACGCGTGGGGCTTCTCCCAGTTGGTGTTCGCCGCGTCGCTGGCATGCACGGTCATCACCCGTCGCAAGTTCGACCCGGAAGCCACGCTCGAACTCGTCGACCGCCACCGCGCCACCGGGTTATGCGTCGTGCCGGTGATGTTCGACCGGATCATGGAGTTGCCCGACGAGGTCCGCAACAAATACAGCGGGCGGTCGTTGCGGTTCGCCGCCGCGTCGGGGTCGCGGATGCGCCCAGACGTCGTCATCAAGTTCATGGACCAGTTCGGCGAAGTGATCTACAACAACTACAACGCCACCGAGGCCGGCATGATCGCGACGGCCACACCGCAGGACCTGCGGGCGGCCCCCGACACGGCTGGTAAACCGGCCGGTGGCACCGAGATCCGGATTCTGGACTCCGATTTCAACGAGCTGCCCACCGGCGAGGTCGGCACCATCTACGTGCGCAATTCCACGCAGTTCGACGGGTACACGTCCGGCAAGACGAAGGACTTCCACGAGGGGTTCATGTCGTCCGGCGATATCGGCCGCTTCGACGAGGCCGGGCGGCTCTTCGTGGTCGGCCGCGACGACGAGATGATCGTCTCCGGCGGTGAGAACATCTACCCCATCGAGGTGGAGAAGACGCTGACCTCGCATCCGGACGTGGCGGAGGCATCGGTGCTCGGCGTGGACGACGAGCAGTTCGGTCAGCGATTGGTGGCCTTCGTGGTTTTGAACGGCGGCGCCTCGGCTACCCCCGACATACTGAAGCAACACGTCCGCGAGAACTTGGCGAATTACAAAGTGCCCAGGGAGATCACGATTCTCGACGAACTACCTCGCAGCAGCACGGGAAAGATTGTGCGCCGCGAACTGCAGGAGCGCGCCGGTCGTGCGTAAACGCTGGCCATTGCTGCGCGCGTGCGCGGAGCTACTCAACGCCGCGAACGGGGTGCGCCCGATCGCCCGCGAGGGCTACGTCACGCTGCCGGTGTTCGCCTTCGGTTGGCCGACCACCGAGATGTCGGCGGTCTATCTCGCCGGGTCGGTTTTCGACGCGGCGCGCCGCGGCCTGCGCGGGGACTTTCGCGGTGCGCGCGGTCGAATCGCCCTGGTGCTCACGGTCATTGCCTGGGGGCTGCTGGCGCTGATCCAGCACCGCAACGTCACGTCCAAACCGCATTTCGAAGATCCGTTGCGCGAGGTGCTTGGCGACGACTACGAAAAGATCGCAGCGCAATCGCAACCGGTGAAACGCCGCAGGATGATCGGCGTGTGGCCAACCGAATTGGTGCGTCGCCGTTATGTCGAAAAAGCCAGCACGGTTCAGTACGGTCCGCATCGCAGGGTCAACCGGGCAGACATCTGGCGGCGCAGCGACCTGCCCCGCGACGGCAAGGCGCCGGTGCTGCTGCAGGTACCTGGCGGCGCATGGGCCATCGGCATGCGCCGACCGCAGGCGTATCCGCTGCTGAGTCATATGGCCGAGCGCGGCTGGATTTGCGTGTCCATCGACTACCGCGTCAGTCCGCGCAACACCTGGCCGGACCACATCGTCGACGTCAAGCGGGCACTGGCCTGGATCAAGGAGAACATCGCCGACTACGGCGGTGACCCGGATTTCGTTGCGATCACCGGTGGTTCGGCGGGCGGGCATCTGTGCGCGCTTGCCGCGCTCACCCCCGACGACCCGCAGTACCAGCCGGGTTTCGAAGATGCCGACACCTCGGTGGTGGCCGCGGTGCCGATCTACGGTCGCTACGACTGGGTTTCGGGCAATGGCAACGGCCGTCGGGAGTTCATCGCGTTCCTGCAGAAGTATGTGGTCAAGAAGCGCATCGTCGAGCGCAAGCAGGTGTATGTCGACGCTTCGCCGATCATGCGGTTACGGCCAGACGCTCCACCGTTTTTCATCCTGCACGGCGAGGACGACTCGATCATCCCGGTGCCCGAGGGCCGCGACTTCGCCGCTGCGATGAAGGACGCGTCGACATCGGTCGTCGTTTATGCCGAGATTCCGCACGCCCAGCATGCGTTCGATTTCTACTACGGGTCGCCGCGTGGCCATTACACCGCTCAGGCGGTAGAGACATTCCTGTCCTGGGTGCACGCCACGCGCGGATGAGCGATTTGTGTGCGTTTTGTTGCGCTGAGCGCTCCTGAACGCACACAAATCGCAGGGGGGATTACTGCGCCATGGCCTTCTCGACGATGGTCAACTCTTCGGAAAGCCCTGCGGCACGCCGGATTTCGACAAACGCGTCGATCATCGCGTCGGTCAGCTCATGTGGGTCTTCTAGAGTGCGGCCGTCCGAGAGCACCGAGATGTTGAGCTGGTCGACGTAACTCCACACCGTGATGTTCAACCCACTGCCCGCGGTCAACGGGCCAACCGAATAGATCTCGGTCACTAGCGCACCGCCGACGCGACCGTACTCCCGAGGGCCGGGCACATTGGAGATCGGCAGGTTCAGCACCTTGTTCTGACCGTCCTTGTTCGACAGCCACCGGAACATCGCCTCCGCAGGCGCGGGCGGGAAGTACGCCGACCACTTGCTCACCAGTTCCGGCCCGAGCAGGTTGTGGCTTTCTTTCGCGTCCAAGGCCGCCTGGCGCGCGTTGCGCACTCGATCCAGCGGGTCCTCGCAGTCGGTCGGCAACGCCACCAGCACGCCGGTGAAGTAGTTGCCGGAGATACGGTCAGGGGAAAAGTCAAAGCTCACTGGGACCGACGCCAGCAACGGGTCGCCGGCGTGACCGTCGTAGCGCAGCAACAGTTTTCGCAGTGCCCCCGCCGAGATCGCCAGCACCATGTCATTGATCGTGACGCCGAGGTGCTTACCGGTCGCCTTGATGTCCGCCAACGCCAGCGTGGCCGTCGCGAACTTGCGGATCGGATCGACCTTGTGGTTCATGAACGTCGCCGGCGGCGTGAATGGTCGGGTCAATTCCGGCGACAGCTTGCGCGAACTCTTACGCACGCGGCGGACACCCTGCGCCGTGTAGCGCACCGTGCTGGGCAATTTACCCACCAGGCGGACGTGGTCGGCGAACGCCGAGCGCAGCAGCTCGCCCTTCGTCGGCGCCGGGTCGGTGGCATAGGAATCCCGATCGGCCAGGCCGCCGTCGCCGATGTCCATTCCGCGGGCCAGCAGATTCGCCGAAGCCACCCCGTCGGCCAACGCGTGATGGATCTTGCCGAGCACCGCGATCCTGCCGTTCGCCAGCCCCTCGATGAAATACATCTCCCACAGCGGTCGGCTGCGGTCCAGTGGCGTGCTCGCGATCTTGCCGATCGCCTCGTCGAGCTGACGCCTCCCGCCCGGAGCATCCAGCTGGTACGGCCGGACGTGGTAGTCGAGGTCGACCTCGCAGTTCTCCCGCCACATCGGGTGATGGATCTTGCCGGGCACCTCGATCAGCTGGTACCGGAACGGGTCGAGCTTGTAGAGCCTGCCGTGGATGACCTTGCGGAACTCGTCGATTCCGAACTTCCGCCCGCCGAGATCGTCGAGCTCGATCACCGCCAGCTTGAGTGTGTGCATGTGCACGTTCGGCGTCTCGCTGTACAGCAGCACAGCGTCCCACCCGCGAAGCCTCTTCAATGGCGCTCCCTCCTATGTGGAGGAGCCTAGATCACCTGCTTGGCCCCCGTGAGCGATCGGTTGCGGTGAATCTGCTTGAGGAATAAGCCGATTGCGGTGGCCATCGACCCGGTGCGGGCACCGTCGATCATGTCGAAGGCGTGGCCTGCGCCGGGCAGCTCCACATAGCTGACCGCAGAACGCGATGCCGCGCGCAGCCGCTCGACGAAGCTGCGGGCCTGATCGACGGGAATGACGCTGTCACCGGTGCCGTGGATCACCAGGAAGGGCGGCGCGTCCTTGTGGATGCGGGCGATCGGCGATGCCTTGCGGAACACGTCGGGATGCTTCGACATCTTCCGGCCGACCACGATGCGTTCGAGGAAGTCGACGAAGCGAACCCGCTCCGCTGTCGAGCGGTCCTCCCAGTCGTAGCGGCCGTAGATGCCGACAACCGCGTCGACCGACGTATCGGAGCCCTCAGGCAGTTCGCACTGCATGTCCGGGTCGTTCGCCGTCAATCCCGCCAGCGCCGCCAGATGCCCGCCGGCCGAACATCCCGCTACCGCAACGAAATTGCGGTCACCGCCGAACTTGTCGACATTGGCACGGGCCCACGCGATCGCGGTCTTGACGTCGGTGATGTGCGCAGGCCACCGGTGGTGCGGCGCCACCCGGTAGTCGATGGACAGGCAGACCCAGCCCATCTCGGCCAGATGCGACATCAACGCGTACCCCTGCAGCATGCGACTGCCGTGCACCCACGCGCCGCCCGGCACGAAGATCAGCACTGGCGCGGGCTCGGCGGGCAGATCCTTCGGACGCCAGACGTCGAGCAGTTGAGACGGGAGATTGCCGTAACGCACCGAGGTGCGATACACGCTGCGACGGTGCTCGCGGAACTTCCACAGCGGCGGGGCGCTCTCGGGTGCGGGCCACTTGACTGCGAGGTCTGCGGCCGGCACCACTCCGCGCAGGGCAGCGTCGACGACGGCATGCGTGGAATCGCGTTCCTGCTTACGCAATTCGGCGTTGCCGGGCTCGAACATAGAGCGTGCGGTGGCCCCGAGGAAGTCCGGCAGGTGGCGGTAGCCCCAGACACCCATGGCGGTCATAGCACCAAGTGGCTCAAGGTGTTTCCCGATCACGGGCAGGGAAGCCGACGCAACGCTGGCCGCCAGCATGTAGTCGGCCGGGCCGGCCCTCAGCAACCACCGGGCCCGTGTCCACATCGTCGGCCCCGGGTACCGGGTGTCCGGTCGTACCGTCATTTCGCGACTGTACCCCGCTGGGCGATTCCCAAACGACAACATCGGTGAACATGTCTACTGGGCGCACTTTCAAGATCAGATGTGACCCGCATCACGTATGTGCAGGTGGGCGCGGACGCGTTAGCTTTACTTGACGACCGTCAAACGTAAAGAGGACTTCCAACGTGAGTAAGTCAGCTCTCGCCATCACCGAAGAACACACTGACCTGGCCGATTCCGTCGTCGGGCAGCTGAATCGCCTGGACAGCCGCGCTGCGGCGCGTGCCACGCTGGAGAACGGCGCGGCCCATCCGTCCGAGATCTGGTCGGCAGGCACCGGCCTCGGCTGGAACGGGCTGGCAATCTCCGAGGAACATGGTGGTTCCGGGTTCAGCCTCGCCGAGCTGGCGGTGGTGCTCGAGTTGTTGGGACGCGAGCTGTCCCCCGGCCCGTTCCTGCCGACAGTCGCGGCAGCGGTGGTTATCGACCGGTGTGCATCGGATTCCGTTCGCGCGCAACTACTTCCGGACCTCGCCGCCGGCAGCGCAGTAGGCGCGCTCGCCCTTTCGGGAAATGTCGCGATCGGTTCGGACCTGGTGCTCACCGGGGAAAGCCCTGCCGTGCTCGGTGCCCCCGACGCCGATGTGCTCGTGATCGCCGCAGGTGAGGACGTTGTCGTCGTCGACGCGACCGCCGAAGGAGTCACCGTCACGGCCCTGGAGTCGCTGGACCCCACCCGCAGCGTCGGGTCCGTGGCGTTGCGCGGCGTGACGGTCGACGAAGACAAGGTGCTTCGCGGCGCGGCGCGCAAGGCGAGGACGGTGTTCCGGATCCTGGCCTCGGCCGAAGCGGTCGGCGTCAGTTGGGCCGCGCTGGACATGGCCGTCGAATACGCCAAGGTGCGCGAGCAGTTCGGCCGCACCATCGGCACCTTCCAGGCCGTCAAGCACCATGCGGCGAACATGTTGGTCAACGCAGAGGAGACCACCGCGGCCGCGTGGGACGCCGCGCGGGCCGACGACCTCGAGAGTGCATGGTTCCCCGCCGCCGTTGCCGCCGCGCATGCCATTCGCACGCAAGTCTTCAACGCGCAGTACAACATTCAGCTTCATGGCGGCATCGCCTATACGTGGGAGCACGACGCGCATCTTTATCTGCGGCGTGCCCGCACACTGGCCGCGCTGATGGAAGAAGGCGGCGACCCACTGCTCGATGTCGTCGAGGGTCAGCGCAGCGGCCAGGCGCACGGTGCGTCGTTCACTCTGCCGCCCGAGGCGGACGCACACCGCAGCCAGGCCCGCGAGGCCGTCGACCGGCTGCAGTCGCTGCCCGAGGACAAGCAGCGCGATTACCTCGTCGACTCCGGCTACCTCGTTCCGCACTGGCCGAAGCCGTGGGGCCGTGCGGCCGACGTCCTCGAGCAGTTGGTGATCGAGGAGGAGTTCGCGGGCATTGAACGGCCCGATATGGGCATCACCGGGTGGGTGGCGCTCACGATCGCGCAGGCAGGCACCGATGACCAGCGGGAACGCTGGGTCGAACCCGTGCTGCGGGGCCAGGTGATGTGGTGTCAGCTGTTCTCGGAACCCGGCGCGGGCTCCGACGCCGCGGCGGTGCGCACGGCCGCCAAGAAAGTCGACGGCGGCTGGCGGGTCAGCGGACAGAAGGTCTGGACAAGCCTCGCGCAGTACTGCCAGTGGGGCCTTGCCACGGTGCGCACCGATCCCGATGCGCCCAAGCATGCCGGTGTGACGATGATGGCGATCGACATGAAAGCGCCTGGCGTCACGGTCAATCCGTTGCGCGGGATCACCGGCGATTCGCATTTCAACGAGGTCTTCTTCGACGACGTGTTCGTTCCTGACGAGGACGTCGTCGGCGACGTGAACAAGGGGTGGCTGGTGGCCCGGGCGACGCTGGGCAATGAGCGCATCTCGATCGGCGGCGGTTCGGGCGGCGCTTCCGGGTTCAGCCCGGACCATCTCATCAAGCTGCTCGACGCGTCGCCGGCCGCGGCCAACTACGTGCGGCGGGCAGGCGAGTGCATTGCGGAGACCCACACGCTGCGGCTGCTGAACCTGCGCCGGGCCAGTCGGGCCATCGCGGGCGCGGAGCCAGGGCCAGAGGGCAATGTGACCAAACTGCTGGTGGCCGAGGCAGGGCAGCGGATCACCGAGCTGGGCATGGAGCTGTCCGGTTCGGCGGCAGTGGTCGGCCAGGCGCCGAAGCTGTTGCGTAGTTACCTCGGCAACCGGGCGATGACCATCGCAGGCGGCACGTCGGAGATCACCCGCAACACCATCGCCGAACGCATCCTCGGTCTGCCCCGTGACCCGCTGCTGAAGTAGCAGCTTTAGGCCGGCTCGGCCATGAATCGGCTGAGTTCGGCGCGCGAGTGGATGTCCAGTTTGCGGTAGATCCGACTCAGGCTGGCCTCGACCCCCTTGGCGCTGATGCCCAGCCGCCCACCCACATCGGCTGAAGTCAGGCCGGTCACCACTAGTTCCGCGACACGCCTCTCCGATGGGGTGAGACCGTTGCCTTGCGTCCGGCTGGTGCGGGTGCGCTCCAGTTCGGCGCGCGCACGTTCGGCCCACAAATCACTGCCCATGTTCTCGAATGCCAGCAGCGCCTGGGCAATCGTTGCCGCGGCCGTGGTCGTCAGCCTCCGCCTGCGCTGCAACTGGCCGAGGAACAACTGCGTGCGTGCTCGCTCGAACGGCATCGGCAGGGCTCCGTGTAGGACCAGCGCCTCATGCAAAAGCCGTTCGGCTACCTCCATTTCACCCTGGGCGTCCAGCGCCATGGCCCGGCATCGTGTCCCGATTGCCAGCATCCAGGGTCGGTTGAACAACCGTCCGTTGTGTTCCAGCGCTTTGATCATCGGTTCGGCTTTGTCGCACTGGCCGAGTGCGACCAGAGCCTCCACAGCGTCGGGAATGAAACCGGCAGTGACGATTTCGGTGCCTGGCATGTCGGGGAATTCCCTACAGCGTTGCTCCAGCGCCGTTGCCGCTGCCGCATAGTTGCCCAGCGAGACCTCCAGGAACCCCTGGACGGCTGCGGGCCCGTACGCCAGCCCGTGCATTCCGCACTTGTCGACGGCCGCCATCGCGTCGGCGATGTCGGAGCGAGCGTCGTCCTCCCGACCGGCGAAAGCGGCGGCGGCGGCGCGCATCGTCTTGGCGATGGACACCAAGTGCTCACCCCCGACCTGTTCGGCAAGTTGAACGGCTTCGTCGGCAGCCAGCGTGGCATCGGCGAATCGCCCGTGCCAGATTTCCACCATGGCGGTGTGCACCGAAACAAAGAGCAAGTCGCTGTCGGCACCCTCTTCGACGCAGTGCGTCCGCAGTTCGTGTAGTTCGGCGCGGGCCTCGTCGAGCCGGCCAGTCCAGGCCAGCGCCTGGGCCCTGGCGGCACTTGCGTGAAACACGATGGAGACGTCAAGGTCCGGGTCCGCCAGATCGAGCGCCCGGTCGAGCGCCGACTCGTCAATCCCGTTGCCGTCTAAGGCATTAATCGTCACATAGTTTGCGAGCGCCTGACTCTGCAAGGCAGGCACACCGAGTTTCTCGGCTTCCTCGACAGCACGCCTGGCGATTTGCACCGCCTTGTCGTAGTCACCTGCGATGCTCTGCGTAAAGGCGAGTGCCAGCAGCGTCTGGATCATGGTGCGCGGGTTGTCAGCCGAATCGTCGGCTGCGCGGGTCAGGAGGTCCGTCGCCTCGCGCGTGCCGCTGCGCAACATGTGCGCTCCGGCAAGCAGATTCAGCGCGCCGGCACGCTCGGGACCGGCCGGTAGTTGGTCGATGGTTGGCGCGAGCAGGTCGGCCGCCCTCATTGGATCCCCTGATCGCAGATGGTTCTCCGCGGAACGCGTCCGACGAGCTGGGGTGTCACCACCAAGTTTTATTGCCAGGTCAAGTAATTCGGCGGCATCAGCAGGCGCTCCCCTCGCACGCGCGGCGTCCGCCGCCCCGTCCAGAGCGCGCAGCAGTTCAGGATCGTGACTCGACGCGGCCAGCGCGAGATGCCTGACCTTCAGTTCGGGCTGAGTCAGGGTATCGGCCAGCGCGCTGTGAATCCGCCGACGCTGCGCCGGTGGGTTGCTGGTGTAAACGCCCCTGGCCAACAGCGGATGGGTGAAACGCACGTGGTTGCCGCGGATCGCGACGATTCTCTGGCGTTCCGCATGGCCGAGCAGTTCGACGGTGCGCTCGACAGATTTACCGGTTGCCCGCGCCAGTGCCTCCACAGTCGGATCTGCGACGCATGCAGCCGCCAACAGAACTTCGCGGGCATCCGGGCTGAGGCCGCCGATACGTTCGCGGACGAGATTGGCCAGACTATGCGGGAGGCTGTGCTTACCGTCAGTTGGTCCAAAGGCCCCGGCGCGCGCCAACTCCAAGGCATAGAACGGGTTTCCGGCCGAGGTCTTCGCGATTCTGCGCATTGTCGGCCGGGCCACCGGCTTGCCCAACCGCGCGAAAAGCAGTTTGTGCAAATCGCTCATGCACATCGGATCGACCCTGAGCCGGGTCAACCGATTGGACAGCGCTACCTCGAGCCAGGGCGTCGCACTCGCGCCACCCGCCTCACACCGCGCCGTCACCAGCAGTGCCGCACGCGGCGGAAGCCGCCAAGCCATGTCGTCGATCACCGCTCGACTGCTGTGATCCAGCCAATGCACATCATCGACAGCGACTAGCACCGGCGCACTCTTGCTGAGCCGCTGAATGATGAAAGTCAACGCCCGGGATGCCAGCTGCCAATCACCAGCCGATGGTTCACTGTCTGCCCGGAGCAACACGCGGTCGATCGCCGCCTTCTGAACATCGGGCAACCCGTTGAAAAGCTCGGGAGCGATTCCGGCGAACAGGTCGGCCACTGTGCCGTACTCCAGCGCAGACTCCGCCTGCGAAGCCCCCGCCGACAGTGTGTGGAAGTCACGATCGCCCGCCTTCTCGAGTGCAGCGAGCCACAGGGTGGACTTACCGACCCCCGCTTCCCCCTCGATGAGCAGGGCGGAGGGTTGCGTGCCGACTGACTCCAAAAAGTCGGCTATCGCGTTCGACTCGTACGAACGGCCTACAACAGTGACCATTGCGTAAATTATCGCATTCAGCAAACCACTGCGAGCCAAAATACGAAACCTCATCACAAGAACGAAGATTTTTACGGATACGCGCAGCTGGTAATACTTATCGCGTGCCGCTCCCCGAATTCCATCCCGATCTGCGTAGCGTCGCCCGCTATCTGCCCAAGCAGATCGTCACGCCCGCCACGGTGCCGTTCCTACGAGCAGCGGAGCGCCTGCTGTGGCGCCGACCCCCGCCGAGCGACATCGAGGTGCTGACGCTGTCGTCGGGCGTCGGGATCCGACTGTTCCGCCCCACTGGGGTGACGGGCCCGGTCCCCGCGCTGTTGTGGATCCACGGCGGCGGGTACGTGATCGGGGCCGCGGCGCAGGACGATGCACTGTGTCGCCGGTACGCGCGCGAACTCGGGGCGGTCGTCGCCTCGGTGGATTACCGGCTGGCGCCCGATCATCCGTACCCAATTCCGCTCGAGGACTGCTATTCGGCGTTGCAGTGGCTGGTTCGCCTGCCGTCGGTCGACCCGGGGCGCGTCGCCATCGGCGGGGCGAGCGCAGGCGGTGGCCTGGCCGCTGCGCTGGCGCTACTCGTCCGCGACCGCGGCGAAATCCCCCTTACCGCACAGCTATTGGTTTATCCGATGCTCGACGACCGCACGGTGGGCAGGCACTTGGACAATCCCGGGCTGCGGCTTTGGAACCAATCCAGCAACAAGTACGGCTGGTCGGCTTACCTCGGTGGGGCGGATCCGACGGTCGCGGTGCCCGCGCGCCGCGAAGACTTGAGCGGATTGCCGAAGGCGTGGCTCGGAGTCGGCACGTTGGATCTGTTTCACGACGAGGACCTGGCCTACGCCGAGCGACTCGAGGCCGCCGGTGTTCAGTGCGAGGTCGAGGTCGTCCCGGGGGCCTTTCACGGCTTCGACGGCATCGTGCCGAAAGCCGATGTGTCCCAGTCGTTCTTCAAGAGTCAGTGCGAGCTGCTGCGAAAGGCGTTCGCGCCCGCGGCGGCGTAATCGCGGATGCTCAGCGTTCGAAGACGACGCGGCCCGCGACGATGGTCGCGGCGACCATGTGCGAGTCCAATTCGCTGAGCACCTCATCGGGCGGCGCGGTCAACAGCGTAACGTCACCCGGCTGCCCCTTCGTCAGGGCTCGTGGCTCGTCAGGCGCGCCCGACGTGCCGAAGAACATCGTCAAAGCCGCACGCGCGGAGACACATTCGTCGGCGCCGAGTACTGCGCCGCCGGCTGTGGTCCTGTGGACGGCGGCCCGCATGGTCGCCCACGGGTCACCTTCGCCGAACGGCATGTCAGTGGACAGTGCGACTTTCACGCCGGCCTTCAACAGTGAGGCAAGCCGCCACAGTTCGCGGTGTTCGTCGGCGGCGACGTCGGTCAGGTATTGGTCGCCGCGCTCCGCGACGAAGTTGGGCTGGGTCACAACGGTGACACCGAGGCTCTTGAGGTCGGCGAGGGCGTCGTCGGGCACCACGGCGGCGTGCTCGATGCGGTCCTGCGGATGGGTGCCCGCCTCGCGCAACGCCGACAGGGTCACGACGAGTTGGGCCGCCGTCACGCAATGGACTGCGACAGGAGCGTCTTCTGCGTGCCGTCCGGAGATCCACCCGGTGAGTTCGTCGAGGTTGAGGTCGGTGTCGTGCAGGATGCGCTTGCCGGGCGCCAGGCAGTGCACGCGCTGGCGAAGCTCGCCGTGCCGGTGGGCCTGCATCAGCTTGACGATGTCGCTGACTTCGAAGTCCGGGGTGGCGTCGGTGACACCGGTGACACCGTGCTCGCTGAGCCGTCGGCTGACCTCGGCCAGCCCGCTTTCGTTGCGCTGCAACGTGTCCGACCAACTGTGGTCGGCGCTGGGCAGCCGCCCGTCGGGGTGCTTGGCCAGCCCCACCCTTGCCAGGGCCGCCGAGTTCAGCGTCCACAGCACACCGCTGCGGTGCTGCACCCGGACCGGCAGCGGCGGTGACACCTCATCGAGCACGCGGCGGTCGAGCGGACCGGCGACGGCCTCGTGATAGCCGACGGCTCTTATCCACCCGTCACTGCCGACGGGAGCGTGAGCGAGCGCGCGAGCCAGGTCATCGCGACCCCGAACTTCGGCAGGCCCGACCCGCGCCGAGGTCAGCGCCGCAGCGGCCGAGCGAAGGTGGACATGGTGATCGTGCAGGCCGGGGATCACAGTTGCGCCTGCGGCGTCAAAAACCTCCTCGCCCTTCTCGGGTTCGAGCTCGCCGACGTCGGTGATGTGTTCGTCGAGCCGGATGTCGGTGATCGTGCCGTCGAGCAGCGTGGCGCGTCGAATCAGCATGAAGCGACCAGCCGTTGTTCGACGAACGCATTGTCTGCGCCTAGCGCCGGGCCTGCGCTAGGAAGTTGTGGCGTTGCGGCGCAATCTGTTTCGGCGGTGCGATCGTCGGCGGCATAGGTTGCGGCGACGGCTGCCATCGACAGTTCGATCAGTTGACCGCCACCGCGGCTCAGCGAGTCCGCCGCAGCGAGCGCGGCGTGCAGTCCCGTCAGCGGGTCGGCCACCGCATCGCCACAGAACACCGGTCCGCTTTCGGTGTCGCCGACCAGTCCGCCCGACACCGCGGCGTCGTCGCCGAACGCCACCCAGTTCGCCCGCTCCCCTTCGGTGCCATGCCCCGTGATGCGCAACCACACCTGGCCGTCACGCAGCGCTGGGCCGAGCCCGCGGCGTGCGAGGGCGGCCGGGCGTGATGATTCGATTACGACGTCGGCAGCGTCGAGGAGCTGTCGCAGGCCCGTCGGCTCGTCGAAATCGACTGCGTACGAGAGCTTTCCGTTGTTCATCCAATCGAAGAACGTCGAGGGTCCGGCGCGGGTGCCGTCGGGTCTGGTCCAAGTCTCGACCTTGACGACGGTGGCCCCCGCTCGGCTGAGCAGCTGACCGCACAGCGGACCGGCCCACATCGACGACAGGTCGACGACCAAGAGTCCGCTGACCTCACGCGGGGCGGCGGCGCCCAAGTTGGTGATTCGTGGTGGCGCGGCGGCTGTTTCGCCGAGAGCTGCGACTGGAAGGCCGAGCAGCCGGGCCCGCTCGGTCACGTCGGTGCAGGCACGTTCGGCCACCCACCGCTCAACGGCCGGCCACGGATCGCCTGTTGTCTCGTATTCGGTCAGCGCGGGTACGGCGTCGAAGTCGTCTTGCCGTGACAACGTGAGCGCACACCATCCGTCGCGGCTGGGCATCAGCCGGGTGGCGCCCCCCGCGGAGAGCCGGCCGTGCGGTGACTGCCCGAGCAGAGCAGCGCGGCCCGCGACCAGTTCCTCGGAGTCGACTGCGACACCGGTCAGCCGTTGGAACGCGTCGGCGGCCGCCTGTGCCCGGGAGAGCACAGCGACGGGCATCCTCATAGGAACATTGTGCGATTTCGGCGCGGTTACCGTCGCTGAGCGTGGATAAGCGCGCCCGAAACCGCTCAGAACTGCAGCGCCGTGAACCGCCAGTCGAGCACTTTGCGGTCCGGCTCGCCGACCGCGAACACCTGCGACCTCAGCTTCAGCACTCCCCCGCGACCGTCAGGCAACGGATCTGCCGCCTCGACGTGCAGTTCGCTGTGCAGTGTGTCGCCCTCGTGGACTGGCCCGGTGTGGTCGCAGGACTCCCAGCCGAGGACGGTCACGAGGTTGGGTAGCAACCGTGAGGCCTGCGCCAAGGCCAATCCGATGGTATGCCCGCCGTACACCAGCCGCTTACCGCCGACACGCCAATCATGGTGTGTTGCAGCGATATTGAGCGTCATCCTGGCGAGCTCCGGCCCGCTGGTTACAACGTCGGCGGTGCTCTGCATGACAGCACCTGCGAGGCCGGGGTCGAAGTGGGCACCCGGCACCTTCTCCCGGAAGGCGCCGGCGTTCCAGTCGGCGGTCGGGTCGGGCGGAGACGCGAGGTCGGCCCCGATGTTGGCCAGGTTGTCGTTGTGTCCCGTCTCGCGGTCGGCGCTCAGCGGCAGCATCGCGCAGCGGTAAAAGTCCAGTACCAGGCGGCCGATCTGGTCGACCGTCGTCATCCGCAGCGCCGCAAGGCCCGTCGGCGCGCGGCCGGGTTTGGCCGAGTTCTGCTTCAGCCCGACGACTTCCGTGCGGGTGAACAGGCTGTCGCCGATCACGGGAAACCGGTGAAACTCCAGGCCCCGATAGAACAGATTGGCCTTGACCCGCAGCGTGGCCAGCGTGCTCTGCCCGATCGCCACGTCGCAGACCAGGGCGGGGTGGGCCAGCGCCGACGTCGCGCCTGTGACGGCGTACGCCAACTGCGCGTCAAGCGCGAGGCGCAGCCGATCGCCGATGATCGCCTGGTGCGCGCCCGCGGCGCCCTCGGTCAAAGTCATCGAGGGCGCCGAGTCGAAGACCTGGCCCACCTCCAGGTCGTCGAAGTATGGACCGCTCACAGCCGCCGATGTTGCCATTGGGCCGCACAAAGTGTCAATATGGCCGTACATATGATGACCGAAGAAGAGATCCTGCTGGTCGAGACGGTGCGGGCATTCGTCGACCGGGATGTGAAGCCGGCCGTCCGCGACGTCGAGCACGCCAACGAGTACCCCGAGGCGTGGATCGAGCAGATGAAGCGCATCGGCATCTACGGCCTGGCAGTGCCCGAGGAGTACGGCGGCTTGCCGGTGTCGACTCGCTGCTACGTGGAGGTCACCCAGGAGCTGTCGCGCGGCTGGATGAGCCTGGCAGGCGCGATGGGCGGGCACACCGTCGTCGCCAAACTGCTGAGCCTGTTCGGCACCGAAGAACAGAAGCGCAAGTACCTGCCGGCGATGGCGACCGGCGAGGTGCGCGCCACGATGGCGCTGACCGAGCCGGGCGGCGGCTCGGATCTGCAGAACATGAAGACGACCGCGATCGCGTCAGGCGACGAACTGGTGATCAACGGGTCCAAGACATGGATCAGCAACGCACGCCGGTCGGCTCTGATCGCCCTGCTGTGCAAGACCGATCCCGCGGCCGAGCCTGCGCACAAAGGGATTTCGGTGGTGCTCGTCGAACACGGCGAGGGCCTGACCGTGTCGCGCGACCTGCCCAAGCTGGGCTACAAGGGTGTCGAGTCCTGCGAGCTCACGTTCGACGACTGCCGGGTGCCCGCGTCGGCTGTCCTGGGCGGCGTGCCGGGTAAAGGCTTCGCACAGATGATGAAAGGCCTTGAGACAGGGCGTATTCAGGTGGCCTCGCGGGCGCTGGGAGTGGCGACGGCGGCGCTCGAGGATGCGCTGCGCTATGCGCAGGACCGCGAGAGCTTCGGCCAGCCGATCTGGAAACATCAGGCCGTCGGCCACTACTTGGCTGACATGGCCACCAAGCTGACGGCGGCGCGCCAGCTCACGTTCTATGCCGCCGACCGGTACGACGCGGGTGAGCGCGCGGACATGGAAGCCGGGATGGCCAAGCTGTTCGCCTCCGAGGTGGCGATGGAGATCGCGTTGAACGCGGTGCGAATCCACGGCGGCTACGGCTATTCCACCGAGTTCGACGTCGAACGCTACTTCCGCGACGCGCCGCTGATGATCGTCGGCGAAGGCACCAACGAGATCCAGCGCAATGTGATAGCCAGTCAGTTGGTGGCCCGCGGGGGCATTTGATGAAGCCCGCCTACCAGATTTTGCGTCAACAGTTGCGTGACGAGATCGCAGCTGGTCAGTACAGCGACGGTGCGCGGCTGCCGACCGAGTCCGAACTCGTTGCGCGCCATGGGTTGTCGCGTCAGACTGTGCGACGCGCGTTTCAGGACCTGGTAGCCGAGGGTGCGGTGTACCGGGTGCCCGGCCGCGGCACCTACGCCAGCGAGCCCGGGCGGTACTTACGCCAACTCGGGTCGATCGAGGACCTGATGAGTTTGTCCGACGACACGACGATGGAAGTGCTGTCGGGGCTGCGCCGCCGGGTCGACGTCGACGCGGCGAGCCGGCTGAGGCTGGACGACGACGTCGTCTACACAGTGGTGTTCCGCCGACTGCACGACGGCGTTCCGTTCGTTTCGACGACCGTGCACCTGGCCCCGTCGGCGGCCCAACCGATACAGGCCACGCTCACCGACGGCGCGGTCGGCACGCACACTGTCATTGGCTTGCTGGAGCCGCATCTCTCCGAGCCCATTGCCGAAGCGGCACAATCGATTACGGTGGCTCCGGCCGATGATGTCGTCGCCGCCGCCGTTGGCTGCGAGCCGGGTCATCCGATGCTGCGGGTGGACCGCCTGTACACGGATGCCGGCGGCAGCCCGGTCGAGTTGTCGGTCAGCCACTTTCTGCCCGAGCAATACACCTACCGGGTGACGCTGCGCAGGTCGGGTTGAGCGCCTGCCACTAAGCGTTACGAATCAGGCCGAAGTCACTGGACTTCGTCGATGAGACCCCAGCGCAGGGCCGTGGCGGCGTCGATCGTGCGGCCGGACAACACCAGATACGCGGTGCGCCAGCGCCCGATCCGACGGGTGATGCTGACGGTGCCGCCGGCGCCGGGGATCAGGCCGAGGCTGAGTTCGGGCAGGCCGAGCACGGCGTCGGGATGGGCGCGCACGCTGCCGCAGTAGGCGGCCATCTCGAGTCCGCTGCCGAGCACCTGGCCGTGCACGTCGGCGCAGCAGTTGCGGCCGAGGCGGGCGGTGATTTCGTCGAGCACCAATGCGGGCGAGTGGCGGGTGCGGGCCAGATGGGCGCTGGCGGGATCGGTGAAGGTGCCGAATTCGGCGAGGTCGCCGCCGCTGCAGAACGACGGGCCGTTGCCGGTCAGCACCACTTCGGTGATCGAAGGGTCGAGGCGCGCGACATCGAGCTTTTCGAGCAGCGCCGCGCGCATATCGGTGGAGAACGCGTTGTGCCGTTGCGGCCGGTTGAAGCGGACGTGCAGACAGTCGCCGGCGCGATCGGCCTGGACGGGATCGGCGATCATCGGGACGGTGGCGGGTCCACGCTCGGCGAGCCAGCGGGCGAATTCCGGTCCCGACTGCAGAGTCGAGTAGGCCAGTGATTCGGTGACGACGCCTGCGCGGGTGGGGCCTTTCGGGTCGATCGACCGGAGCACATCGTCGCAGACGGCGGTGGCCTGCGGCCAGCGTTCACATCGTGCGGCGAGTTCGGCGAGTGCGGCGGCCACCGATGCGACGGTGATGGCGCGGCGGTCGTCGGTGTCGTCTTCGGTCAGCGTGAAAGTCGCCTCGTCGGAGGGGGATCCGACGGCGACGACAACACCGCCCGCGAGCTCCGTCACGAATACTTGTCTATCAGTCCCTGCTTGTAGAGCTTGCCGGTATCGGTGCGTGGCAGCTGCGCCTCGAAGGAAATCGACCGCGGACACTTGTAGTGCGCCAACCGATCCCGCAGCCAGCCCAGCAGCTCGTCGCCGAATTCGTCGGTGGCATCGGCCGGGTCGACCGTCTGCACGACACCCTTGACGGCCTGGCCCATTTCGTCGTCCGGAATGCCGAACACCGCGGCGTCCATCACCTTGGGATGCGTCACCAACATGTTCTCGGCCTCTTGGGGGTAGATGTTCACGCCGCCGGAAATGATCATGTGGTGGCGCCGATCGGTCAGATAGAGGTAACCCTCTTCGTCGAGATAACCGATGTCGCCCACGGTTTTCCAGCCGTGCTTGTCGCGTGACTTGGCGGTCTTCTCCGGATCGTTGAGGTATTCGAAGTCGAAGCCGCCCGCGAAGTAGATCTCACCCGCCTGGCCCGGCGGCAGTTCGTTGCCGTCCTCGTCGAGAATGTGCAACTCGCCCACCATCGGCTTGCCGACCGAACCCGGGTGCGCCAACCAGTCATCGGCGGTGATCAGCGTCGAGCCGATGGCCTCGGAGGATGCGTAGTACTCGTCGACGATCGGGCCCCACCAATCGATCATCTGCTTCTTGATCTCGACGGGACAGGGTGCGGCGGCGTGCATCACCCGCTTCAGGCTGGACAAATCGTACTTATCACGAACGGCCTCAGGCAGTTTCAGCATTCGGGTGAACATCACCGGGACGAACTGACCGTGCGTGACCCGGTGACGCTGAATCGCGTCGAGGCAGCCCTCGGCGTCGAACTTCTCCAGCACCACCGTCGTGATGCCTGCGCTCTGAATCTGCATGGACCAGACCGACGGTGCAGTGTGGTAGAGCGGGGCGGGGCTGAGGTAGATGGCCTCGGGTTCCAGCCAGAAGCTGACCAACACCGACATCAAGCCGGGGACCTCGGCAGGCGGCAGGTGCGGTAATGCGCGCTTGATGCCCTTCGGGCGGCCGGTGGTGCCCGACGAGTACTGGAGAAGGTCGCCCTCGATTTCGTCGTCGATGGGCGTATCCGGTTGATCCGCAACACATTCGGGATAACGGTGCCAGCCGTCGAGGTCATCGTCGGCGATGATGCGTAGCTGGGGCACGGTGTGCTCTTGGAGGTTCTCGCACGTCTTGCGCAATGCAGCCGATCCGACGACGGCCTTGGCGCCGCTGTTGTCGATGATGTAGGCGGCCTCGGCGGCGGTTAGGTGAGTGTTGATCGGGACGTAGTACAGACCGCAACGGCGAGCAGCCCACGCGACGGCGTGGAAGTGCTCGTTGTTCTCCATGATGATGGCGACGGCGTCACCCTCGCGCAGGCCGTGGTTGCGAAAGAAGTGGGCGAGGCGATTGGCGCGGGCCTCCAGTTCGGCGAACGTCAGGACCGTCCCCGACGGGTGGATGATGATGGCCGGCTTGTCGGGGGTGGCCGCGGCGTGTTCGCGAATCTGCATGGACTGACTTTACGACGATCAACTTGACAGGTGTCAAGAGCCTGGGTCTCGGTCCGATTTGCCCAGGACGAACTTACGATTACGCCTGGGGAATGGGGGTGCGTCATGATCGATGACGGCGCGCCGCGCCCGGGCTCCGGCGTCATGACCTTCCTGTTCACCGACATCGAGGGCTCCACGCGACGGTGGGAGGCCGACGCCGACGCGATGCGGGTGGCGCTGGAAGCGCACAACCAGGTGCTGCGCGAGGCCGTCGATGCCCACGGAGGCCGGGTCTTCAACTACACCGGCGATGGCATGTGTGCGGTGTTCTGGTCGCCGCGGTCGGCGGTCGATGCCGCGGTCACCGCACAGCGTGCCCTCGAACTGCCCGTGCGGATGGGCATCGGCACGGGTGAGGCAGAACTGCGAAGCGGTGAGTACTTCGGCACAGTGCTCAACCGCACCGCCCGGGTGATGGCCGCCGGTCATGGCGGCCAGATCCTGCTCGACGGCGCGACGGCGGGTCTGCTCGGCGGCGTCGACCTGATGTCGTTGGGGCCCAGGAGGTTACGCGACATCGCCAAACCTGTCGAGGTGTTCCAGGTTCAGGCCGACGGCCTGCGCGCCGACTTCCCGCCATTGAAGACGCTCGACGCGACTCCCGGAAATCTTCGGACGCCAACGACGAGTTTCATCGGGCGTGAGGCCGAACTCGCTGAGCTTCAGGCTGCATTGAAGGCCCACCGATTGGTGACGATGACCGGCGTCGGCGGAGTCGGCAAGACTCGGTTGGCGTTGGAAGTGGCTGCGAGGTCGGTCGACGACTTTCCCGACGGCGTGTGGATTGTCGAATTGGCCGCCGTCAATGATCCCGCAGCCGTGCCCGAGGCGGTCGCGGCGGTGCTGGGCATCGTTCAACAACCAGGACTTAACCTCGCCGACAGCGTGGCGGCGGCCCTGGAGGGCCGGTTGAGACTGCTCGTCTTCGACAACTGCGAGCACGTGCTTGACGCGGCTGCCGACATGATCGAAGCGATCATCTCGCGATCCTCGACGGTGAAGGTCCTGGCCACCAGTAGAGAAGGCCTGCGCCTGGCCGACGAACAACTGTGGCCGGTTCCGTCGCTGGTGCACAGCGATGTCGACTCCGCAGCAGCATTGCTCTTCATCGAACGCGCGCAGGCGGTGTCACCCGTCGTCTCTTTCGCCTCACTCGACGAGGCAGGAGCAGTCGTCGAGATCTGCCGCCGATTGGACGGGATTCCGTTGGGGATCGAGTTGGCCGCATCGCGCATGCAGTCGATGACCGCCACCGAGGTACGCGATCGCCTCGATGACCGGTTTCGCCTATTGGTGGGATCTCGGCGGGGACTCGAGCGCCACCAGACCCTGCGGCACGCGGTGCAGTGGTCGTACGACCTGCTCGACGAGCCGGAAAAGCAGCTGTTGACACGCTGTTCGGTGTTCGCGGGCGGATTTGATCTCGAGGCGGCACTTGCGGTTGCGGGATCTTCCGACGAATTCGCGGCTCTCGACTTGCTCGACGCCCTCACGCGCAAATCGCTTCTCGTCACTGACCGGTCGTCCGGGCGCACCCGCTTCACGATGCTCGAGACGATTCGGCAGTTTGCCGAGGAACAGCTTGTGCAATCAGGCACCGCCGATGCCACAAGGGACGCTCACGCCCACTACTTCGCTGCGCAGGAATCCCCAGTTATGGCGTTGTGGGACAGTGCGCGCCAGCGTGACGCCTACTCATGGTTCGCCACCGAATTGGCCAATCTCAGGACTGCATTTCGGTGGGCAGCCGACCATGACGACCTCGATACCGCGGCGGCCATCGCGTGCCCTGCAGTGTTCCTTTGCTATTGGGTCGAGCAATATGAGCCCATCACGTGGGCAGAGGAACTCATAGAACCGGCCAAGGCAGTCGAACACTCGCGGTTGGCTGAGCTGTATATCGCGGCGGCCCTGTGCCATGTGACCGGTCGCCGCGCCGACTTCATCAGGTACGCCGACGCGGGTGCAAGTGCGATTGCAAGTGGACGCTTCGACGATGTACCACCGTTTTTGGAGGTCTTACTCGGCGGCGGCTATATGTACATGCAGGACGTCCGCCGGGGTGTCGAGTGGGGTCGCGCGGTGATCGAACGCTCTGCGCGGGGTCCGGAACTCGTTGGGCCGACTCTCGTGTTCGCTCTTTCCTTGGCCGGCGCACATAAGGAGGCAAAGGCGCTTTCGGAGGAACTGTTCGCCGTCTCCGACCAGACCGTGAATCCGATGTCCATAAGCGGCGCCCTGCTGGCATACGGCCACACTCATCGCGCGGCCGCGCCCGCTACCGCGTACGCGGCGTTTCGTCGCGGTCTCGCGGTCGCCCAAGACAGCGGCAACCGGCAGATGGAGTCAGTTCTGGCACTCAGCCTTTCGAGCGTGGCGGCGACCCACGCCAGCCCGCTGGAAGCCTTCGATTACGTGGAGTTGGCAATTCGCAGCTACTACGATTCCGGGACATTGATCTTCGTATCGGGGGCGATGGGCGTTCTCGTCGCATTGTTGGACCGGTTCGAACGGTATGAGGCAGCCGCCACGATTAGCACATTCGCTGAAGTCCCAGTCGCGCGAGGCACGTACCCCGAAATCAACGCTTCCCTCAAGCATCTGCGCGAGGTGCTCGGCGACGAGCGTTACGAGTCACTTGCCAGGACCGGCATGGCCATGTCAAACGCCGCCATGGCGAAGTTCGCACTCGAGCAGATCGACGACTTGCGTGCCCTTCTCACGAACGCAGTTGAGTCATGAGTGTTCTCACGTTTTTGTTCACCGATATCGAAGGGTCGACGCGGCGTTGGGAGGCCGACGCGGATGCTATGCGGGTCGCGCTGGAAACGCATAACAAAGTCCTGCGCGATGCCGTCGAGGCCAACGATGGCAAGGTGTTCAACTACACCGGCGACGGTATGTGCGCTGTATTCCATTCTCCCCGTTCGGCTGTCGACGCCGCGGTCGACGCGCAGCGCACGGTCGAATTGCCGGTGCGGATGGGCATCGCCTCTGGCGAGGCGGAGTTGCGCGGTGACGACTATTTCGGCGCCGTACTCAACCGCACTGCCCGGGTGATGGCGGCAGGCCACGGAGGCCAGATTCTGATCGACGGTGCAACCGTCGGTCTACTCAACGGTGTTGATCTGATTCCCCTGGGATCAAAGCGATTACGAGATATCGCCAATCCGGTCACCCTGTTTCAAGTACAGGCCGACGGCCTACGCACCGAGTTTCCGCCACTGAAGACCGCAGATCCGGCACGTGGAAACCTCCGTCCGCGAAACACCACCTTCATCGGGCGAGAAGCTGAACTTGTCGAATTGGAGGCGCTGTTTGAGCAACACCAGTTGATCACGCTCACCGGAGTCGGTGGGGTAGGCAAGACGCGACTTGCGCTTGAACTAGGAACTCGGCTGGCCGACAACTTCTCCGAGGGCGTATGGGTTATCGAGCTAGCTGCGGTCGGCGATCCAACTGCGGTGCCGGACGCTGTTGCGGCGGCGCTTGGAATAGCCCAACAGCCAGGCATGAGCCTCACTGACAGCGTCGCAGCAGCGCTGGACGGCAGGTCTCAATTGCTGATAATCGACAACTGCGAACACGTCCTCGACGCGGCCGCCGACGTCATCGAAGCAATCTTGGCGCGGTCGGAAACGACGAAAGTTGTTGCCACCAGTCGCGAAGGAGTCCGCGTTGAAGATGAACAACTATGGCCCGTACCGTCACTCGACATAAGTACCGGCCTCGACTCGTCCGCAGTCGCTTTGTTCGTCGACCGCGCACAAGCCGTCGCCCGGGGCGTTCCACTGACGCCGCACGGCGCGATAGTCGAGATCTGCCAACGCCTCGATGGCATCCCCTTGGCGATCGAATTGGCCGCATCGCGGCTGACGTCAATGTCCGTCCAGGAGGTCCGCGATCGTCTCGACGACCGATTCCGTCTGCTGGTTGGATCACGGCGCGGTCTGGAAAGACACCAAACGCTACGCCACGCGGTTCAGTGGTCCTACGATCTGCTCGAGGACGTCGAAAAGGCGTTACTGGCAAGGTGTTCGGTGTTCGCGGGTGGATTCATCCTTTCTGCAGCGTGCGCCGTAGCGAGTTCGGATGACGAGCTGGCGACCCTGGACATACTCGATGCGCTGGTACGAAAATCACTGTTGGCCACCGACCGGTCATCGGCCCTGACTCGATTCTCGATGTTGGAAACGATCCGCCAGTTCGCCGAAGAGCAGCTCGTAGTCAACGGCGAGGCTGATCATGCTCGCTCCGCACATGCGCGCCACTTCGCGAGGCGTATGGCCGATGTACTCGAGGCATGGAGACATGGTCCGCGGCAACGCGAGGCCTACGAATGGTTCACGGTCGAGTTGGCGAATCTTCGCATAGCGTTTCGCTGGGCTGCCGATCATGACGAACTCGACACGGCCGCAGCCATCGCAGTCGACGCAGCATTCCTTGGGTATCTCGTCGAACAGTGGGAGCCCGTCACTTGGGCCGAAGAGCTCATTCCGCGGGCGAAAGCCGTCAACCATCCGCGGCTGGCGCAGTTATATCTCGCAGCCAGCTACTGCGCTGCAGTGGGACGAGTCCACGACTTCCTCGCCTATGCCGAACATGCTCGGGCGGCAATCGAAAGCGGACAATTCGACGCCGCAAGCGAAGAGCTCGAGAGCGCGGTCGCGGCTGGATACAACACGGCGGGTCGGCCCGACCACGCAGTCGAGTGGTGCCGAGCCACGATCACGCGGAATCCGGGCATTCCTACCCATGCCCACGCAGTACTGGTGGTTGCGTTGGCAGTCATCGGAGTCACCGACGAAGCGATCGAAGCGTCGAACGACTTCCTCGCCGTCGCGCAAAGCGCCGACAATCCCAGTCTCGCCGGCGCCTTGCTCCTCGCCTACGGCTGGGCCCGTCGGCACGTCGATTCTGCAGCCGCCTATGAAGCACTGCGCCAAGCCTGGACGCTCGCTGAGGAATCCGGCAACCGACAGCAGTCGTCGATCACTGCGGGACTTCTCGCAGGCCTCGCTGCCAATCGCGGCGAGCTCACCGAGGCCTTCGACTACATAGGTCAGACAATCCGCTATTACCACGCTTCCGGCACGATCGAACTCATGCACGTCACGTTGGGGTTGCTCGCCGCATTACTGGACCGGCTCGGGCACCATGAACCGGCGGCCATCATCAGCGGCTTCGCGGGGGACGCACTTGCGCGTGCGAGTTTCCCCGAAGTCGACACTGCGATCACCCATCTGCGTGAGGTCCTTGGTGACCGCACCTACGAATCTCTCGGCCGTGTCGGCACGTCCATGACGAATGCCGCGATGGCGACCTACGCATTCGAGCAGATCGAGATGGTGCGCGCCGACCTCCAGCAACCGTATAGCGCGCTGTGAAACAGCCACCAAGCCTCTGTGCCAACCGAATTCGCGTTCCGTGCGCCGGTACATTGCGGACGTGCGTGGATTCTTCGCGATGCTTGGCGGCACCGCTATCGCCGTGGCGGCGGCCGTGGTCGTTGTGACGGCGCCGGCACCGCAGAGCCCGATCAATGTGTGCGCGCTGCTTCCCAGCATGGATTCCTGTCAGCCGCCGGATGTGCGGCGGAGCATGTTCGTGCACAAGACCAATCCGCCGACGATCACGCAGGTTTCACCGAACTCCGGCTACTAGGGCCAGCCCTGTCCGCGGAACTAGGTGGCATCGTGCGAGCGCGATTTCCTGTGGATCTGCCACCAGTTGACTGTGGAGAACATGTCCCGCGCCGTGACGGCGGTACGTTGCCAGAGGGCTGGGGCCATCCGCAGGGAGGTTGTGATGAACGGCCATCGAGTGCGCAGATTCTTCGCGGTCGTGGGCGGGTCTGCTGTCACGGTAACTGCGGCACTGACCATATTGACATCGCCGGCACCCGAACATCCGGTCGACGTGTGTGGGCTTATGCCCTCCTGGCAGGGGTGTAGGCCGCCAGTTCCCAAGGACCCACCGATACGAGACTTGACAGCCCCGACGTATACGCAAAAGCGGGCCAGTCCGGGAGGCTGACAAATGCAAAAGTCCCCGAATCCAAAGGACCCGGGGACTTTTGACGACGTGATCAGTCGGCTTCGGCCAACCGATGCTTCAGCGCGTCGAACTCGTCCTTGATGCCGGTCGGCAGTTTCTCGCCGACGAACTCGAACCACTCCTCGATCAGCGGCAGCTCCTGGCGCCACTCATCGGCGTTGACGGCCAGTGCCTCGTTCACGTCGGCGGGATCGACGTCGAGACCCTCGAGATCCAGGTCCTCGGCGGTCGGCACGGTACCGATCGGCGTGGTCGTGCCACCGGCCTTGTGCTCGATCCGATCGATGATCCACTTCATCACCCGGCTGTTCTCGCCGAAGCCCGGCCACAGGAAGCGGCCGTCGTCGCCGCGGCGGAACCAGTTGACGAAGAAGATCTTCGGCATCTTCGACTCATCGGACTGCTTGCCGATGTCGATCCAGTGCGCGAAGTAGTCACCGACGTTGTAGCCGAGGAACGGCAGCATCGCCATCGGGTCGCGGCGGACGGTGCCCACCTTGCCTTCGGCGGCGGCAGTCTGCTCAGAGCCGAGCGTCGCGCCGATGAACACGCCGTGCTGCCAGTCGCGGGCCTGCGTCACCAGCGGCACGGTGGTCTTACGACGCCCACCGAACAGGATCGCGGAGATCGGCACGCCCTGCGGGTCGTCCCACTCGGCAGCCAAGGTCGGGCACTGCGACATCGGGGTGCAGTACCGCGAATTCGGGTGCGCGGCCTTCTCGTCCGAGTCCGGCGTCCAGTCGCGGCCCTTCCAGTCGATCAGGTGCTGCGGGTCGCCTTCGAGGCCTTCCCACCACACGTCGTTGTCATCGGTCAGCGCGACGTTGGTGAAGACGGTGTTGCCGGCATCGATGGTCTTCATCGCGTTCGGATTCGACGACCAGTTCGTGCCGGGCGCGACGCCGAAGAAACCGAACTCGGGGTTGACCGCATACAGCCGGCCGTCCTTGCCGAACCGCATCCACGCGATGTCGTCGCCGACGGTCTCTGCGCGCCAGCCCGGGATGGTCGGCTGCAGCATCGCGAGGTTGGTCTTACCGCACGCCGACGGGAACGCCGCGGCGATGAAGTACGACTTGTTCTCGGGGGAGATCAGCTTGAGGATCAGCATGTGCTCGGCGAGCCAGCCCTCGTCGTGCGCCATCGCCGACGCGATGCGCAGCGAGTAGCACTTCTTGCCAAGCAGCGCGTTGCCGCCGTAGCCCGACCCGTAGCTCCAGATCTCGCGGGTCTCCGGGAAGTGGCTGATGTACTTGGTGTCGTTGCACGGCCACGGCACATCCTTCTGGCCGGGCTCGAGGGGCGCACCGATCGAGTGCAGCGCCTTGACGAAGAAGCCGTCGGTGCCCATCTTGTCCAGCGCGGCCTGACCCATCCGGGTCATCGTCCGCATCGAGACGACGACATATTCGGAGTCGGTGATCTCGACACCGAGCTTGGGATCCTCCGCACCGAGCGGGCCCATGCAGAACGGCACCACATACATGGTGCGACCGCGCATGCAGCCGCGGTAAAGGTCGGTCATGATGCCGCGCATCTCGGCCGGATCCATCCAGTTGTTGGTGGGACCCGCGTCGATTTCGCGCTCGGTACAGATATAGGTACGGGACTCCACCCGGGCCACGTCAGAAGGATCGGACAAAGCCAGATACGAATTCGGCTTCTTCTCGTCGTCGAGGCGCTTGAAGGTGCCTGCCGCTTCGAGTTGCTCGCACAGCCGCGCGTTCTCCTCGTCGGAGCCGTCAGCGAACACGACCCGGTCCGGCTGCGTCAGCTCCGCGACCTCGGAGACCCAGGCGAGCAACTCCTTGTGTTTAGTCGGTGCGGTGTCCAGACCTGGAATGGTCGCTGCTGTCATCAAAACTCTCCTGCGTAGGTTTTCTGCCAGGACGCAGGCCCCGATCACGCCTCCGAGCCTGAATGGCTGCGCATTCGGTCGTCCCTGTACTGAGGTTAACGTGGGTGACATACCCGCGGTAAATCGGATCTATGTCCGATCACTCACAGGAACGATTCAGAGAATCGATTTCGGGCGTTTTACCGATTCAGTTTGCCGACCGTCGCATCCGAGCCGTTCCGCAGTTCGTTCGAGGCGCAGCCGTACAGGTCAGCGCGCACCGCGTCGAGCGCCTCCTGCAGGGGCGGCAACCGCCGGTCGCGGACCGCCGCGGCCTTGGCGGTGGCCACCGCATGCTCGCGCAGTTCAGCGTCGATCTCAGCGACGCGATCGGCCGCCGTCGCGCTCTCCACCTCGTCTCGGGCGGCCAGGCCGGAGGTCAACGCCGCTTCCGCCGCGAGCACCCGGGTGGCGACCCGCTCCTCGACCACGGCCCGCCACGTCGCGGTGACATCGGTGACCCACCGGTCCAGCACCGCCCTGTCCTGCAGCAGACCCCGGATGCCCACCACCCACACCGTCAGCAACAGACCCACCAGCCCACCTGCCACCAGTCCCGCGACCGTCAGCCCGGGCGCCAGCCCCGCGAACAGCCGAGTGACGGCGAGCGCGACCCCGAATCCGAAGCCGGTGCCGACGACCATCGTCAGCTGGGTCTCCAACCGCCGTGACTTCAGCGGTGGCGACGAGACCTCAGGTCGAGGCGCAGGTGCGGGCCGCTCCGGCGCCGACAGACCGAGCTCGGTCGCGACGTCGCTCAGGTGTGTGGTGATGCCCTCGTCGACTTCATCGACGACTTCTTCCGCGCGGGTCCGCACATAGGCCTCGAATTCGCCGAGCTTGCGTCGGCTCGTGTTCGAGGCGTCCTCTTGCAGTTCGGCACGCACCGACGTGCAGCGGTTGCGCGCGAAATAGGTCAGCTGCACGCGCGCCTGCTGAATGTGGCTGCGCAGCGCGATGCTTCGTTCGGACTTCGACAACCGCCTGCCCCGCAGGATGTCCTCGCGGTTCTTGCGCAGCGCGGCCACGCGGGCCTGCCGATCCGATCCGGCGGCCTCCGCCTGATAGCGCTCGATCACGTTCTGCAGCCGGACTTCCCACGCCCGCAGCCGGTTCCGCCGCTGCACATCCGGGTCGGCCAGCCGCTGCCTGAGCACACCGACGAGTTCGTCGACCCGCGGCTCTCCGAGATCGGGCGCGGCCGCCGCACCCACCCACTGCACATGCTCATACCGCGGCGCGCGTGCCGCCAACCGAGCACGGTCGGCGGCCAGCACCTCGCGCCAGTTGCGATGAGCGTCGATCTTGGCCACCACGCCGATGATCAGGTCGGTGCAGTTGGCAGCGAGATCGACCAGCGCGCAATCGGATTCGGTCAGCGGCGCGATCGCAGACACCACGAATACCACCGCCGTGGGCGCATGGGCGGCAGACAGTTCGTCGGCCTCCACGAAGGTGCGCTCGGGCATCCGTTCCCGCAACACCGCAATGAGGCTGCTGGTGCCAGCCAGCCACGGGCCCGTCACCAAGACGACGTCGCGTCGCTCGACGCCCGGTGAACTCAGGCCCGTATCGATGGCCGCCACCAGGGCGTCGGCGGCGGCTTCCGGTTCGGTCATCGAGCCTGCCCGAGCAGGCGCAGCGAACCCCTTGCGATGTCACCGGCGCAGTTGCGGTGCAGTGGGCTGAGCGGGCCCCGGCTGTAACGACGCCAACGGACGGCCCGGCGTAGATGCGCCGCAGCGTCGTCGCCCCGGTCCACCTGCACTCCTACCGCCTCGACCACGTCGACCGCCGCCGACATCACCGCGAGCACGGTCTCGTCGGTCGACAGGAAATCAGCGAGCTGACTGTCACCGGATAGTACTGCGATGCAACGCAATTCGGTGATCGCGGTCTGCAGCCGGCGGTAGCGCACCGGGGCGGCCGCCGCGACGATGTGCTCAACGACCCTGTCGAGCCGGCTCGCGCGACGCAGCACGGACGACACCTCTGCGCCCTCACCAAGTGCGAGCAGCGCGCTGGCGATGCCGAAGCGATCCAAGGTCGCAAGCAATCGGCGCCGAAGCTCGGGCGGCACCGGGTGGGCGGCATCGACGAAGGCGTCCGTCGACGTCAGGTCCGCGGGCTCGGTGACCAACACTCGCAGCGCCCGCATCAGCTCGTCGTCGAGTTCGGCGGTCGCCAGCAGCGCGATCATCGACACCGCAGGCACCCCTGTCAGGGTCCGAAACTCGGCGGCACGCCGGTGCGCCCTTGCCAGCGGACCGCCGTCGCCGAAGCCCGTCAGGTCGGCCTTGTTCAGCACCGTCACGCTGGGCTTGTCGACGGCAAGGAGTGCACGGTCCTCCGGCTTGACAGCCTCGGCGATCACGACGACCTGAACATCCGCGGCCGTGGCATCGGTGGTGACAGCCATTCCCGACGCGGCCAACGCCGCAGCGACCGTGCCGCGCCCGACGCCGCCGCGGCCCAGCACAGCAACGCGGATGGGAGCAGCAAGGCGCGCGATAACCGGCTGCAATCGCGGATCCTTGCTGTGTTCAGCGAATCGCCTCAGCGCATCGACGAAAATCTGGCGGCCTTCCCGAGTGTTGCCGTAATCGTGGCACCTTCGCGCGCAGGTCGCGAACGGTTGTCCCCAGTACCAGCCGAAGGCAACTGTTGGGTATCAATCTGTACCACGATGCGGGTACTCAGCTGTCTATGAGCGACCATGGACGAATGCAAACGCCCGGGCCTGATGTCGTCGGCCGTCCCGGGCCGGAAGCCGCGCATTTGCATCGCCGGGTCACCAGCTTTCGGACCAGGCGCTCGACGCTGTCCGGAGGACAACAGGCGACGTGGGAGCGGCTGTGGCCCGAGATGGGCGCACTTGCCCGTGACGCCGACGGCCCCGCATCGTTGCTCGACACCGAGGCGTGGTTCGGCCGGTCGGCGCCCGTGGTGCTCGAGATCGGCAGCGGAACCGGTGTCTCGACGCTGGCGATGGCAAAGGCCGAACCGCACCTGGACGTGGTCGCGGTCGAGGTCTACAAGCGTGGGCTGGCCCAACTGCTGTCCGCGATCGATCGCGAGGGCGTCACCAACATCCGTCTGATCCGCGGCGACGGCGTTGACGTGCTCCAACACATGTTCGCCCCGGACTCACTGACCGGTGTGCGGGTCTTCTTCCCCGATCCATGGCCCAAGGCGCGACATCACAAGCGCCGGCTGCTGCAACCGGACACGGTCGCACTGATCGCCGACCGGCTGCGGACCGGCGGTGTGCTGCATGCCGCCACCGACCACGCCGGCTACGCCGAACAGATCGCCGAAGTCGGCGACGCCGAGCCGCGGCTGCGCAGAATCAGCGCCTCGGACACGCTGCCCATCTCCGTGCAGCGGCCCGTTACGAAGTACGAAGGCAAGGCCCAGCACGCGGGCAGTGCCGTTGCCGAGTTGCTCTGGGAGAAAAGGGCATGAGCGTCACTGAAGACATCCAGCGCGTAGAACCACACATAGAAGAAGTAGCCCCGCCGCCGGTGATGCCTGTCGAAGCGACGGCGCGAGTGCTGCTGGTGTGGGACGCACCCAACCTCGACATGGGTCTCGGCTCGATCCTCGGCGGCAGGCCCACCGCCGCACATCGGCCTCGATTCGACGCCCTCGGCCGGTGGCTGCTGACCCGCACCGCAGAGATCTCCGCCTCCCGCGCGGACCTGACGCTGGAGCCCGAGGCGACCGTCTTTACGAACATCGCCCCAGGTAGCGCCGATGTGGTTCGACCTTGGGTGGAGGCATTGCGTAACGTTGGCTTCGCGGTCTTCGCGAAACCGAAGATCGACGAGGACAGCGACGTCGACAGCGACATGCTCGCCCACATCGCGCTTCGGCGCAGCGAAGGGCTGGCCGGTGTGCTGGTGGCCTCCGCCGATGGGCAGGCCTTCAAGCAGCCACTGGAGGAGATTGCCCGCGACGGCGTGCCCGTGGCGGTGCTGGGATTTCGCGAACATGCCAGTTGGGCGTTAGCGTCGGATACCTTGGAGTTCGTCGACCTGGAAGACATTCCTGGTGTTTTCCGGGAACCGCTACCGCGAATCGGCCTTGATTCGCTGCCCGAGCAAGGGGCTTGGCTGCAGCCATTCCGGCCGCTGTCCTCGCTACTTACCTCGCGCGTGTAGACAACTGGAAATGCGCGGGTAGCCACAGACTTAGAAGGAGCTTACGTGTTCGCCTGGTGGGGTCGAACGGTGTACCGATATCGATACATAGTGATCGGTGTCATGGTCGCACTGTGCCTTGGTGGCGGCGTGTTCGGCATCAGTCTCGGCAGCCATGTCACCCAGAGCGGTTTCTACGACGAGGGCAGCCAGTCGGTGCACGCGTCGGTCGTCGCCGACAAGGCCTACGGCCGCGACACGTCCGGCCACATCGTCGGTATCTACACGGCGCCTGAGGGCAAGACCGTCGACGATCCGGACTTCAAGAAGAAGATCCTCGACAACCTCGACAAGGTCGAGAAGGACCACCCCGACGAGATCCTGCGGTCGATCGGCTACTTCAAGAGCCCAGACGTGCTCAAGAACATGTCCGATGCCGACAAGCAGCACGCGTTCATGTCGATCCAGCTCAAGGGCGACAACGACGACGCGATCCTGAACAACTACAAGAAGGTCAAGGACGACCTGCTCAGCGTCAAAGACGACGGCGTCGACTTCAAGATGGCGGGTCTGCAGCCGCTGGCCGCCGAACTGACCGGCACCATCGGCGACGACCAGCGACGCGCCGAGGTCGCCGCCATCCCGTTGGTCTGTGTGGTGTTGTTCTTCGTGTTCGGTGGCGTCGTCGCTGCCGCGCTACCCGGCATCATCGGCGGCCTTACCATCGCGGGCGCGCTGGGCATCATGCGCCTGATCGCCGAGTTCATACCCGTGCACTTCTTCGCCCAGCCGGTGGTGACGCTGATGGGCCTCGGCATCGCGGTCGACTACGGCCTGTTCATGGTCAGCCGGTTCCGAGAAGAAATCGCCGAAGGCTACGACACCGAGGCCGCCGTGCGCCGCACAGTGATGACGTCGGGCCGCACCATCATGTTCTCCGCGGTGATTCTGGTGGCCTCGTCGGTGCCGCTGCTGCTGTTCCCGCAGGGCTTCCTCAAGTCGATCACCTACGCGATCATCGCCTCGGTCATGCTCGCGGCGATCCTGTCGATCACCGTGCTGGCCGCAGCGCTGGCCATCCTTGGCCCGAACGTCGACGCGCTCGGCGTGCGCACCTTGTTGCGCGTTCCGTTCTTCCGCAACTGGAAGCCGATGCGCGTCTATCTGGAGTGGCTGTCGGAGAAGACACAGAAGACCAAGACGCGCGAAGAGGTCGAGAAGGGCTTCTGGGGCAAGCTCGTCAACCGCGTGATGAAGCGGCCCGCCGCCTTCGCTGTGCCCATCATCATCGTTTTGATCGCGCTGATCATCCCGCTGGGACAGCTCGCGCTCGGCGGCATCAGCGAGAAATATCTGCCGCCTGACAATTCGGTACGCCAGGCGCAGCAGGAGTTCGACAAGATCTTCCCCGGGTTCCGCACCGAACCGCTGACGATTGTCATGGAGAGCGACAACGGTCAGCCGATCACCGACCAGCAGATCGCCGAAATGCGCAACAAGGCGATGCAGATTCCCGGCTTCATCGACCCGGACAACGATCCGTCCAAGATGTGGAAGGAACGGCCCTACCTCGACGGTGCGTCGAAGGAGCCGTCGGTGCGGGTGATCCAGAACGGTTTGGTGAACCGCAACGACGCGGCCAAGCAGATCAACGAGTTGCGGGCGATCACACCGCCGCGCGGCATCACTGTATCCATCGGCGGCACACCGGCTTTGGAGCAGGACAGTATTCACAGCCTGTTCGACAAGCTGCCGTTGATGGTGGTCCTGCTGATCACCACGACGACGATCCTGATGTTCCTGGCGTTCGGCTCGGTGGTGTTGCCGATCAAGGCCGCGGTGATGAGCGCGCTCACGTTGGGCTCGACGATGGGCGTGCTCACGTGGATGTTCGTCGACGGCCACGGTTCAGGGCTGATGAACTACACGCCACAGCCGTTGATGGCGCCGATGATCGGCTTGATCATCGCGGTGATCTGGGGCCTGTCGACCGACTACGAAGTGTTCCTGGTCTCGCGCATGGTGGAAGCGCGTGAGCGCGGCATGTCCACCGCCGAGGCGATCAGGATCGGCACCGCCACGACCGGTCGCCTGATCACCGGCGCCGCACTGGTTTTGGCCGTTGTCGCGGGCGCGTTCGTCTTCTCCGATCTGGTGATGATGAAGTACCTGGCGTTCGGTCTGCTGATCGCGCTGCTGCTGGACGCCACCGTGGTCCGGATGTTCCTGGTGCCCGCCGTGATGAAGCTGCTCGGCGACGACTGCTGGTGGGCGCCGCGCTGGATGAAGCGACTTCAGGAGCGGCTCGGCCTCGGCGAGACCGAGCTGCCCGACGAACGCAAACGCCCCGCGGTGCGTGAGCCGTCGGACAGCCCGGAGGCGCTCGTCGGTGCGGGTGCGCCGGCAGCGCGGCCCAGGCCGCCGCATGACCCGACACACCCCGCGGTCGAGGGTTCGTCGCGGCCGAACGCGACGTCACGGATCGCGGCCCCGCCGCGCAGCAATGGTCCGTCCGGCGCAGGCACGACGCGCATCCCCACCCGGGCGCAAGCCGACGAACCGCAGACCACGCGGCTGTCGGTCGCCAAGAATGCGGTCCGCAATGTCGTGAACAACGCGACCGGAGCCACACCCCGTGCGCAACGGCCCGCACCGCCACCTGCCGGACCACGGGAAGAGCGCGAAATCGAGTCATGGCTCGGTGAATTGCGCGGTACCAGCGCGGGCGCTCCGCCTGCGGCGCCGCCCGCTGCGCCACCAGCGCGGCCGTCGACGGACGCCACGCGCGCGATGCCCGAACAACGCCCGCGCCCGCCGCGACCGCAGCCGGGCAACGAGCCGACGACTGCGATTCCCGCGCTGGGGACCCCGCCGGAAGGCAGGGGACGTCCGCGACCGCAGAACACCGATGCACCCGCGACGACGGCCATCCCGACGCCGCGGAAGTCCGACGCCGACGCGGCCACCGAAAAGCTGAACACCCCCAAGGACGAAGAGCCCAAGCGCCGCGGCGGAGGGGTCAGCGCGCAGGATCTGCTGCGGCGCGAGGGTCGGATCTAGTCGGCTGCTCGGCTGGCGCTGCCGAGATCAGAGTTTCGGCACGCTTTCCGGCGAGAAACGTACCGGAACCTTATTTCGCGGGCCTTGGTGTTAGGGCGCGTCGGCCGCTCGGCTTTCTATGTCGTCGGCTTCGCCCTTGACGACCGGCCCGCTTTGGGATTCCTGCGCGGCTTCTTCGGCTGCGGGGTCGCTGGCCACGAGCACGCGAACCGCGCTGTTGAGGAAAGCTACGGTCGGCACCGCCAGTAGCGCGCCGACGATGCCCGCCAGCACGCCGCCTCCCGCGATCGCCAACACCACGGCCAGCGGATGGATCGACACCGCACGACCCATCACAAGCGGTTGCAGCACATGGCCTTCCAGCTGTTGGACGGCGATGATCAAGCCGAGCGTGATCAACGCGTAGACGAAGCCCTTCGCGATCAGCGCGACCACGACCGCGACGAATCCGGCGATCACCGCACCGACGAGCGGGATGAACGCGCCGAGGAACACCAGCGACGCCAACGGCAACGCCAGTGGCACACCCATGATCGCCAGGCCGGTGCCGATGCCGACCGCGTCGACGAGGGCCACCAGGAACGTCGCGCGCACGTAGCCGATCAACGAATGGAAGCCGGCCCGCCCCGCGTCACGCACCCGGTCCCGCACGTCCTGCGGGAAGATCTTGGTGACGAACCCGTAGATGTGACGCCCGCCGTGTAAGACGAAGATCAGAGTGAAGAGCACCAGCAGCGCACCGGTGACGATCTCGGTCAGCGTGCTCGCGGTCGACAGCGCGCCGCTGGTCAACTTCTCCTGATTGTTCTGCAGCGCTTCGATCGCCGATTTGCGGGCACTGTCGATCTGATCCTGGTTGACCTTCAGCGGCCCGTTCGTCAGCCAGTCACCGACGCCCTTGATGCTCGCGCTCACCTGGTCGACGAGTGCCGGTGCGCCCTGGATGAACTGGGTCACGACGAACGCCATGATTCCGCCGACGACGGCTATTCCGCCGAGCAGGACCAGCGCCACCGCGCCACCGCGAGGCGCGCCGTGGCGGTCGAGGAAATCGACGACCGGCAACAGCAGCGCAGCGAGCAGCGTCGCCAGCGCGACGGGCACCACCAGCACTTCCAGCTTTTTGACCACCCATAACAGCGCCACGATCGCACCGCCGATAACCAGCAGGCGCCACGCCCATGCGGCCGTCTTGCGCACGAAGGGAGTCACTGACGCATCGGCGACGGAATCGAAGGAAGGGCCCGCTGGCATGCCGGTAGCGTAACGGCAGGCACACACCTGGCTGGGCATCTCGCGAATCGACCTCGGCGCGCCTGCGATTGCGCCATTATCTGCGCGAACTGCACCGTTACCCTATTGGCGTGTCCCACGACGCGCCTGCGAGCGACTCGCAGACGGGAAACTCCAGCCAGGAGCGCCCTACCAGGGGCAAATACTGGTGGCTGCGCTGGGCGATCATCGGTGTCGCAGCCGTTGTGCTGGCGGCCGAGCTCACGCTGGTGTGGGACCAGTTGGCCAAGGCGTGGAAGAGCGTCTACTCCGCGAACTGGTGGTGGGTGCTGGCCGCGATCGTCGCAGCGATGTCGTCGATGCACAGCTTCGCGCAGATTCAGCGCACCCTGCTGAGGTCGGCGGGCGTCAAGGTCAAGCAATGGCGTTCGGAGGCGGCCTTCTACGGGGGCAACGCGTTGTCCACCACGCTGCCGGGCGGCCCGGTGCTGTCGGCCACCTTCATCTACCGCCAACAGCGCATCTGGGGCGCGTCGCCGGTGGTGGCGTCGTGGCAGCTGGTGATGTCGGGCGCGCTGCAGGTGGTTGGGCTTGCGCTCGTCGGCCTCGGCGGCGCCTTCATGCTCGGTGCGAGCAAAAACCCACTGTCGCTTATCTTTTCGCTAGGTGGCTTCCTCGTGCTGATCGTGCTGGCGCAGGCCGTCGCGACCCGCCCCGAACTCATCGACGGTATCGGGGTGCGGCTGCTGTCGTGGTTCAACTCGGTGCGCGGCAAGCCCTCCGACACGGGCTTGACCAAGTGGCGCGAGACGCTGTCCCAGCTGGAGTCGGTCAGCCTGTCGCGCCGCGAGCTCGGCGAGGCGTTCGGCTGGTCGCTGTTCAACTGGATCGCCGATGTCGGGTGTCTGCTTTTCGCCTGTTACGCCACCGGTGCGCACCCGTCCCTGGCGGGTGTGACGGTGGCGTACGCCGCGGCACGTGCGGTCGGATCGATCCCGTTGATGCCGGGCGGGCTGCTCGTCGTCGAGGCGGTGCTGGTGCCGGGCCTGGTGACGTCGGGCATGACGCTGGCCTCCGCGATCTCCGCGATGCTCATCTATCGGCTGGTCAGTTGGATCTTCATCTCCGCGATCGGCTGGGTGGTGTTCTTCTTCATGTTCCGCACCGAGAAGGACATCGACCCTGACGCAACGGTCGACTCCGCACAGCCGCCGCAGTTCAGCCCCGACCCTGAGGCCCCCCATGATCCCGAACCCGAATCTTCTTGAGCCCCAGCCGTTTTAGATGTGAGGAACGTTGCCAATCAATGACACGCGCAGGCGGGTGCGACGCGCGCTGATCGCCCTGCTGGCCGACATCGTCTGCGTGATCGTGTTCGCCACGATCGGACGACGAAGCCACGCCGAGGGATTGACCGTCGCAGGCATCGCGCAGACCGCGTGGCCGTTTCTGGCCGGCACCGCTCTCGGTTGGCTCCTGATCCGGGGATGGCGCAGGCCGTTCACGGTCATCTCCACCGGCGTCGCGGTATGGGTCTGCACCGTGGTGGGCGGAATGCTGCTGCGCAAGGCCACCTCCGCGGGTGTGCAGACCAGCTTCATAGTGGTGGCGTCGATAGCGACGGCAGTCCTGCTGCTGGGATGGCGCGCCGTGGCGGCGATGCTGCGCCGGGGCTAGTCCGAATCGGTAGGCGGCTCAGGCGAAGTCGAGACCGTCAACGTCGCGCGCAAACCACCGAGTGGTCCGTCGGACAGCTCGATGCGCCCGCCGTGCAGCGCAGCCTGCTGGGCAACCAGCGCCAGGCCCAGCCCCGATCCGCCTGGCGCCGCGTTGCTGCCGCGGGAGAACCGGCCAAGCACGGCCTGATGCTCTTCCTCGGGCAGACCGCGGCCGTTGTCGTCGACGATGATCGTCAGGCTATGAGCAAGCCGCCGTGCCATCAACACAATTCGAGTCGCCTGACCATGTGTCACCGCGTTGCGGACCAGATTGTCGACGGCGAGGCGAAGGCCGCCGGGCCAACCCCAGATCGGTCCGAGATCGTCGGCGGCCTCGACCTCGATCTCGACGCCGGCGGCGGTGCGCATGTTCTCTCGCGCGACCCGGTCGAGCATGTCGGTGATGTCGATGAGCTCGCGGTCTTCGACCTGCGCCAGCTGGCCGGACGCGAGCTGCCCAAGCGCGGTGATGATCGCCTCCACGCGACGCTGCGCGCGCGAAAGATCTTGCACCACTTCGGCTCTCTCGTCATCCGGGAGATCGTGGATTCGCAGCGTGTCGAGGTCGGCGCGCATCGCCGTCAGCGGTGTGCGCAGTTCGTGTGCGGCGTTGGCGGCGAAGTCCTGCGCTGCCTGCAGCGAGTTGGTGGTGGCCCGCTGGGCGGCGGCCAGCCTGCTCAGCATCGCGGACATCGCCTCGGAAAGATCCTCGGCCTCGCGCACGCCGCGCACCTCGGGCATCTCCTCTGCGTCTTCGCCAAGTGCTTTGGTGTGCTCGGTCAGTCGGCGCAGCGGCCGGATCGCTGGGCCGGCCAGTAGCCAGCCCAGTCCGGCGGCGATCAACACCGTCACCACACCGACGGCGGTGTAGGCCGGAATCCTGGCGCGGTTCAACAAGATACTGTCGGCGCGGATGCCGACCGACATCAGCACACCACCCTGCTGGTCCACGGCGACGGTACGCACCCGATACTCGACATCGTTGACTTCGACGTTGGCACTGCCCAACGGCAACGGCGGCAGTTGCAGGCCGCGCTGAAACATCACCTGCCCGGTCGACTTGGACCGCCCGGTGGTGAGCACACCCCGTCGCGGATCCTGCACTTCGTTGGGATTGATGCTGGCGTCGACGATCGAGTCGAGTCGCCGATCTAGTTGCGCCGCATCGTTATTCGCGAGCACCACGGAGGTGAGGATGGTGAAAACGGCCACCACCGCAGCGGCGGCGGCAGCCGACGCGATCGCCACCCGGGTACGCAACGAAGCTGACCGCAGGAACCGCGGCAGCCTCACTACGGCTCGTCCCGCAACACGTACCCGATCCCGCGAACCGTGTGAATCACCCTTGGCAGTCCGTCGCGTTCGAGCTTGCGCCGCAGGTAGGAGATGAACACGTCGGCAACGTTGGTGTCGACGTCGAAGTCGTAACCCCACACCAATTCGAGCAGCCGTTGCCGCGACAGCACCACACCTGCGTTCTCGGCGAGCACTGCCAGCAGGTCGAACTCTCGCTTGGTCAACTCGACCCGCTCGCCGTCGACGAACACCAACCGTCGCGCGGTGTCGATGGTCAACGGCCCCACGGTCATCGTGTCGGAGGACTGCTCCGAGTTGCTCGCGCGCCGAAGCAGCGCGTGCAGCCGAGCCACCAACTCACCCAGATCGAACGGCTTGGTCAGGTAATCATCGGCGCCGGCCTCCAGGCCCGCGATCCGGTCGTTGACCGTGTCACGCGCGGACAGCACACAGATCGGGATGTCATTGCCCAACGCCCGCAGCGCGGTAACCACCGCGACGCCGTCGAGCTCGGGCATCTGCACATCAAGAACCAACGCGTCGTGGGATTCGTTGGAGAGCAGCCGCAGCGCCTCTTTACCGGTCGCCGCGACCCGCACGTCGAAACCAGAATGCCGCAGCCCGCGGGCCACGGAGGTCCTGACGTCAGGGTCGTCGTCGACCATCAGCACCGTACGGCTCGCGCTGTCCTGCGCGGGCGATTCACCCACCCGCACGGGCGCTACGAAATCGCAGGTGCAGGTGCTGAACCGCAGCGGTTCTTGAGGTCGACCAGTGGTTGGCGGATCCCCGTGAGATCCGCTTTGGTCTGCGGATTCTGGTCCAGGTAGTTCTTCACCTCGGTACGGACCTGATCACGCGGCAGCCCTTCGAGACTGGTGAAGAACCAGTTCACATCCGGATGCGTGAAGAGGTAAGCCGACGTCGAAGCCGAGACCCCCGAAGCCACCCCGGCCAGGTCGGCAGCGGTGCAGTTCGGCGGGTTGTTGGCCGGATCGTCGGCCATCGCCGAGGGCAGTGCGCCAAACAACATCGCACCGGCAATCGCGCCGGTGCCGACCACGCCAGCTACCGCACGCCGCGCGGTACGGGCCGAGAGCAACATGGACAGGCTCCTTCGGACGAAGTTCAGAAGCGAGAACCATTGGCGGTTCCGACAATTTAAAAGCTAAGCAGAAAGGGTGCAGACTTTCTTGCCTTGCGGATAACCGATCGCGACAAAGTCCGAACCCGCAGGTCAGCTAGGGTCGGGGCGTGTCGTGCCGCGCTAACGCGGGGTGAGCGTCGACGGCCCCGGCAGCGGTCCGCTGCCCTGCGTGGCAGCCGTTGCGGGCGGCGGTGACGTCGGCGCCACAGCACCGCCTGCGCCCATCGTCTGCGCGGCCTGCAGAGCTCCTGGCAAACCTCCGGGCACCGCGCCGCCCTGCTGCTGCGTGGCCTGCATGAGGCCCATCAGCTGCGGCAAGCTGATCGGCAACTGGCAGCGGGCCGACAGGCTCACCAGCGGCTGCTGCAACTGTTGCATGTCCTTGGCGGCCTGCGGGTTGGCGTCGAAATAGCCCTTGACCGAGCCGAGCGACTGCGGCCCGGCCTGCTGCTGGGAGATCGTCGTCAACGCCTGGTTGGTCTGCGGGTGGCTGTCGAGGTAGTAGCCCATGGACGTGGCCACCGACCCGATGGTCTTGGCCAGTTCACTGGCCGCGCACGGATCGGTCGCGGCGGTTGCCGACGGGGCTGGGTTACCCAACAGGGCAGCGACGCTGGCGCCACCGGCCGCCGACGCAGCGAACGCCGCATAAAGGCCGCGACGCAACGTCTTAGCAGACGAAATCATGGACAACTCCTTACGATTTGCAAACGTTTTGGCACGTCGCAAACACTCCGCAATCGGACAGTTGGGTTCGGTGACCCCAAAACGGCCTGTCGCACATAGTGCCATCGACGTCGCTGCCGCTGCCAATCCAGCGAAGAAACGTGCAGGTGAATAGCAGGAAGTCCGCAGGCTGGAGTAACGGTTGGTGAGGCAATTGCGAGAGTGGAGTTAGAGCTGCTTAAGGCGTTGCTCAGGGCCGGTCACCCTACACGACGCTGATATAGGCTCAGCTTCGCAACGCCGGGCAGAAAGTGGGAGTTCGCTATCCAGCAGTTCATGATGCGCTTGAGCAGCAACCTGCGCAGATATCGCTGGGCGGTCTTCGCGGTTTGGCTGCTGTTATTGGCTCCCGCCATTTATCTGGCGGCCAACCAATCCGGCAACCTCACCGGCGGCGGCTTCGAAGTCGAAGGCTCCCAGTCGCTGCATGTGCAGCGTGAGCTCGAGCAGCACTTCCCAGACCAGGGCGCCTCCCCGTTGGCCCTGGTAGCAGCCCCGCGCGCGGACGCCTCGTTCCAGGACATGACTGCGGCGGTGGCCCAACTCGAGCGCATCGCCGCCGAGGTGCCCAGCGTCAAGGTGGCGCCGAACCCGCAGCAGCCGCCGCCTCAGCCCGACCGCCCGTATGTCGTCACCCTGCAGTTGGACTTCAACAACACCGGCGCCGTCGACGTCGCCAAACAGCTGCGGCAGAAGGTCGGCATCACCGGCGATCAGCCCGGCGAGATCGAGAACGGCAAGGTCAAGCTCTACGTCATCGGGCAGGGGGCACTCGGTGCGGCCGCGACACTGGCCACCAAACACGACATCGCCCAGGCCGAGCAGTGGAACCTTCCGATCGTCCTGATTGTTTTGCTCGCGGTCTTCGGCTCGCTGGCGGCCGCGGCGATGCCACTGGTCCTTGGCATCTGCACGGTCGTGGTGACCATGGGGCTGGTCTATCTGCTGTCGATGTACACCACGATGTCGGTGTTCGTCACGTCGACGGTGTCGATGTTCGGCATCGCACTGGCCATCGACTATTCACTGTTCATTCTCATGCGGTTCCGGGAGGAACTGCGTGCGGGCCGCGATTCCCAGCAAGCGGCCGACGCCGCGATGGCGACCTCCGGTCTGGCGGTCGTGCTTTCCGGGCTGACCGTGATCGCGTCCGTCACGGGCATCTACCTGATCAACACCCCGGTGCTGAGGTCGATGGCCACCGGCGCGATCCTCGCCGTCGCCGTTGCGGTACTGACGTCGACCACGCTGACTCCCGCGGTGCTGGCGACGTTCGGCCGGGCGGCGGCCAAACGGTCGTCGTATCTGCACTGGTCGCGCCGCGTCGAAAGCACGCAGTCGCGGTTTTGGAGCCGCTGGACCGGATGGGTGATGCGACGGCCGTGGGCATCGGCGCTGCTGGCCGCGGCGTTCCTGTTGACCCTTGCGGCGCCGGCGTTCTCGATGGTCCTCGGCAACAGCATGCAGCGCCAGTTCGAGCCGACGCATGAGATCCGTGGCGGCGTGAACGCGGCGGCGCAGGCACTGGGGCCCGGCGCGCTGGGGCCGGTCCGTGTGCTCGTGACGTTCCCTGACGGCAATGCGGCCTCCGCGGCGGCCAAACAGCCCGCGCTCGACGCGGTGCGCCAGAAGATGGCGCAGGGACCCAACGTGGTGACCGTGTCGCCGCCCGTCTTCGGCGATGACTACCGGCGCGCGATGCTGTCGGCGGTGCTGTCGGTGGACCCCGAGGACATGGGTGCGCGCGAGACGGTCGACTGGATGCGCGCACAGTTGCCGAAGACCGACACAGGAGCACGCATCGACGTCGGCGGGCCGACGGCGCTGATCAAGGACTTCGACGACCGGGTGTCGTCAACCCAGCCGTTGGTGTTCGGGTTCGTCGCGCTGATCGCGTTCGTGATGCTGCTCATCTCGATTCGGTCGGTGTTCCTGGCGTTCAAGGGCGTGCTGATGACGGTGCTGTCGGTGGCCGCCGCCTACGGCAGCCTCGTCGTCGTCTTCCAGTGGGGCTGGCTCGAAGACCTGGGCTTCAAACCGATCTCGTCGCTGGACAGCACGATCCCGCCGCTGGTGCTGGCGATGACGTTCGGCCTGTCGATGGACTACGAGATCTTCTTGCTGACCCGCATCCGCGAGCGGTTCCTGCAGACCAAGAACACCCGCGACGCCGTCGCGTACGGGGTGAGCACCAGCGCCCGGACCATCACCAGCGCCGCGCTGATCATGATCGCGGTGTTCATCGGGTTCGCGTTCGCGGGCATGCCGTTGGTCGCTCAGCTCGGCGTTGCGTGCGCGGTCGCGATCGCGGTTGACGCCACCGTGGTGCGGCTGGTGCTGGTGCCCGCGCTGATGGCGATGTTCGACGAATGGAACTGGTGGCTGCCACGCTGGCTGGCCCGCATCCTGCCGTCGGTGGACTTCGAAAAGCCGATCCCCAAGGTCGACCTGCCCGACCTGGTCATCATCCCTGACAACATTTCGTCGCTGGGGCCGACAGGCTCCGACCTCCGGATGGTGGTCAAGTCCGCGGCCAGGCTGAAAAGCCTTGCCCCCGATACGATTACCGTCGCCGACCCGCTCGCGCTAGGCGTCGCTCCCCCCACCCAGCCGATGCCCGCGATCGTGAACGGGGCCGGACATCGCAACGGCGGCACAACCGCAAATGGCGTGAAGAACGGCAAGTCCAAGCCGCCCAGCCTGCCCGAGGTGCATCCGGTGACCATCTGGCGAGGCAGGCTGTCGGTGGCACTGGATGCGCTGGAGACCGAGGCCGACGCCGAACGCGCACCGGTCGCGCGCAGCAGCCCGGTGGAGACCACCAACGTGCAGCTGCCGACCGGCGACCGGTTGCAGGTTCCGACCGGGGCTGAGACGCTGCGGCTGAAGAGCTACCTGGTCATGTGCCGAAACACGACAAAGGATTTTGCCGAGTTTGCCGAACTGGTCGACTCCATGGAGACTCACACTGCCGCTGTGGTGCTGGCGTCCATGGACCGGTACTACTGTGGAGACCGCTCACGAAAACAATGGGTCGCCACCCAGTTGGTACGCCGCCTGGCCGATCCACAACCGTCAGACGAGCACGACACCAGGATGTCGGGCCCTGAGGCGGAGGCTGATTGGGCCAAGGTCAGGGAGCGCTGCCTGTCGGTGGCGGTAGCGATGCTTGAGGAGGCGAGGTGACGTTGGCACCCGACATTCGGGATGCGCGACGCGATGCAGTCGCCGGCCCGACGCGAGCGCCGGCGCCGAGAAGTGCCCGCAAACCGACCACCGATGACCGGCCCGTCGAGTTCTGGCCGACCTCTGCGATTCGCGCGGCGCTGGAGACCGACGACCTCACCGTCTGGCAGCGCATCGTCGTCGCGATCAAGCGTGATCCGTACGGCAGGACTGCACGCCAGGTCGAGGAAGTGCTGGAAACCGCACGGCCATACGGCGTTTCGAAGGCCCTCTCAGAGGTGCTGATCCGGACCCGCGAGCATCTCGAGGCCAACGAGCGCGCCGAAGTCGGCCGCCATGTGCAGGCGCTGCTGGAGCGCTCGGGTCTCGGCCCTGACGAGTTCGCTTCGCGCATCGGTGTGCCCAGCAAGGAGTTTGCGGCGTATGTCGCCGGGACGACGAGTCCGCCTGCCTCGCTGATGATCCGGATGCGCCGGTTGTCCGACCGGTTCGCAAAGATGCGCGATCAACGCCACTAGGCATGGCCAACGCGCCGGACATCGAACACATTCTGCGGGAGACGCGCACTGTCGCGATCGTCGGCGCGTCGGCCAACCCCATGCGAGCCAGCCATGACGTGTGGAGCTATCTGAAGTCGGCGAGCGACTACGAGCTGTATTTGGTCAACCCGACGATCGACGAGATCGAAGGCACGCGGGTGTACCCATCACTGGCGGACCTTCCGGTGGTGCCCGATCTCGTCGACGTGTTCCGGCGCCGCGAGTATCTCCCTGGCGTGCTCACCGACACCGTCGATGTCGGCGCAAAGGTGTTGTGGTTACAACTCGGGCTGTGGCATGACCAGGTCGCCCGGGATGGCGAAGCAGCGGGACTGCAAGTCGTGATGGACCGCTGCCTGAAGGTCGACCACGCGCGTCTGCTGCGTTAGCGCGAGTGGATCGGCGACACGTCGTCGACCATCCAGCGTCCGTCGGACTTCGACAGCTGAACGCGAAGTGCGAGCACCGCGGTGTCCGTCGGCTTGCCCGGTGAGCTCTGCGTCGCACGCATGATCACCGCGACGCTGGCGGCGTCCGGCCCGATCGCCTCGACGCCCGCCGACACCGTGCTGGCCTGGGCCGAGATGTTCCGGCTTGTCAAATCCTTTGCCACATCAGCGAATTCACGTTTGAACGCCTCGGCGCTCTTCGCCGACATCATGGCAGTGACCCGGTCGATCGATGCGTTCGGGCTTTGCGGGGTGAACGTGGCCGAAGCCTCCGAGACGCTGCTGGCGATGCCGGCCACCTCGGTGGTGTCACTGTTGAGCGTGCGGTCGGGCACCGTCCACTTGACGTAGCCGATGGTCACGCCGGCCGCCAACGCGGCGGTTGCGACGGCGACGACGGCCAGTCGCAGTCCGGGGCCGTCGTCGTCGGTGCCCATGGTGACCGAATCACGGCGCGCGAGAACGACGTTGACGACGACGCCCTCGACGATGAGTAAGCACAACACCGAGCAGGCCGACACCCACCACAGGGGCCAGGCCAGCACGATACCGATGTACACCAGGGCCAGCACTGCGGAAAGGGGCGCCAGTACGTCAAAGGCCAAGACGCGCAACAGGTTTCTCATCGGATGGGCTCCAGCCGCGAGATCAGCAGCTTGCCGTCGACGTCGGAGACGTCGATGCGCAGATTCCAGCGCACGGTCTGCGGTTTGTCGGCGCCGGCGTTCTGGCTGATCGATGTCGCCACCACCATCACGGTGTCGGTCCGTGATGCGGCCCCCAACAGTTCGGGCTGCTGCTGGGGCGGCGGCGCACCGTTGGGGCCGGGCTGGGCGTGGTGGATCGACTCAACGGCCACCGAGTCGACCTGACCGGTGGTTTTGGCTTGCAGCTTCTGCACAAGCGCGCGATAAGGCTGCACGGTCGAATCGAAGTCGGCGTTGAGCTGACCGACGGTGCCCTCGTGCAGCTTGTTGAGGTCTACTTCGACGCTGTCCTTGTTCATGTTGATCAGCACGCTGGTCCAGTCGGCGGCGGCCTGCATGACACGGGCGCGGTAGTGAAGCTCGTCGACGTCGCTGCGGTGCTGGGTCCAGATCAGGCCTGCCAGGACGACGGCCGCCACCGCGAGGACGCCAAGGACCGCCGAGCCGATGCCGAAGCCGGTGAAGACGGGGCCGTCGTCGGTGCGGTCCTGGCTCTGCTTGTCGGGCACAGGCGAGAGGCTACCTGGCGGCCGAACTCAGCCCGGGCTGCCCGCGCTGCCGGTTCCCCCGGTGGCGCCCTCGTGGCCGTCGGCGCCACTGCTGCCGTTACCCCCCTGGCCGGTGCCGGCACCACCGCCGGTGCCCTTGGTGCCGCCAGCGCCGCCCGCACCGCCTGCGCCCCCGGCCCCACCGCCACCGGACTGGCCGCTGGTTCCGATCAAGCCGCCGGTGCCGCCTGTCCCGCCATTGCCGCCGGTCCCTCCAGTTCCTCCGGTTCCGCCCTTGCCGCCGTCGCCGCCGACGCCGCCGTCCCCACCGACGGTCGACGCGCCGCCCCCGAAACCTCCGTCGCCACCGCCGCCGCCCGGCCCTCCGGTCGCGCCTGTCCCTCCGGTGCCGCCTTGTCCGCCCACGCCGCCGAGGCCACCGCTGCCAACGATCACGCCGCCGTGGCCCCCTGACCCACCGGCGCCACCCGTTCCCCCGGTCCCGCCAGTCGCACCGACACCTCCGGTGCCGCCTGCGCCGCCAGTGCCTGCGACCGGGACCCCGCCATTGGCGCCGCCGCCGGTACCGCCTTGACCACCCGCAGCGCCGGTGCCACCGGTCCCGCCGGCTCCCCCGGTGCCTGCAACGCCGGTTTTGCCTCCCGTCGCACCGCCGACACCGCCGGCGCCTCCAGGCGCTCCGGATCCGCCATCGCCGCCGGCCCCACCGTCGCCGCCGAAGCTGGTGCCGGCTCCCTGCGCGTCGCCGCCGTGGCCGCCGGCGCCTCCCGGTGCGCCGGGTCCGCCCGCACCTCCAGCACCGCCGATCCCCCCGGTGGAGGTGGCATTTGCAAGCGAGTCCCCGCCTTTGCCGCCGTTTCCTCCTGCCTGTCCGGTCGCCGTTCCCGGTTGGCCGGGTTGGCCGGGGCCGCCGGTGGCGTCTCCGTCGGGACCGCCAGTGGCCTTGGAGCCGTTGTCGCCATTGGCCGCGGGGTCGACCGGCGTCGCGAGTCCGGGATTGACGCCGGGGATGCCCGTCGCACCCTTTCCTCCAGCGCCGCCTGCGCCACCATTGCCGATCCAGCCGGCGTCACCGCCGTTGCCGCCTGCGCCCGCGACGCCGCCGTTGGCGTCGGCTGCAACTCCTGCACCGCCTGCGCCGCCGTTGCCGATGAGGCCACCCGCTCCGCCGTTGCCGCCCTTACCGCCGTTGACGCCTGCTACCCCGGCGCCGCCCTGGCCGCCGCTGCCGAACAGCAGTCCGCCGGCCTGACCGTCCTCGCCGGGTGCACCATCGGCGCCATTGCAGACCAGCCCGCACCGGTCGCCGATCAGCGCGCTGAACAAACTGTTGACGCTCCCGGCCTGCGCCGCCAACGCCGGACCCGCGCCGCCGCCGCCGATGACCGCCGTGGATCTCGCCACCACCGACGGCGTTGCGCGGAGATTCTGCTCACCCTGAGGTCGAATCGTCGTCGACGACACGAACACCCCAGGAACGCCGGTGGTCGGCGCTGGGCCAGAGCCGTGTCGGATCAGCACATCGAAGAGCCACGGCGCCACCGCAGGCGAGCCCGCAGGACCGGTCGTGACCCCGGGTCCCGCCTCGGGCACCGGATCTGTGGCAGCTTGTGCGACAAGCGGATTGACCACCCGCTGCACGCTGGACGGCTCCGCAGGGCCCGGCGGATTGGCCAGCAGCACGCCGGCTCCGGCCAACACGACTCCGGCGGTCAGATAGGGGCGAATGGGCATAACTGAAAATCTCCTGAAGAAGGAATTTGCCAAGTCAACGTACAGCCGTCGGTGAAGGGACGTGCTTGCTTTGACAAAGAGTTCGCGCGCAGGAGGTAGCAGTGCATTCGCGAGCTTCTGGAAGGATGTTGGGGTGACGGTAGAAGCCATTCGCTCCGGTATCGACCTCAGCCATGTCGACCCCGATGCGCGCCCCCAAGACGATCTGTTCGGCCATGTCAACGGTCGCTGGTTGGCCGAGTACAGGATCCCGGCCGACCGCGCGACCGACGGTGCATTCCGCTCGCTCTACGACCGCGCCGAGGAGCAGGTCCGCGATCTCATCACCGAGGCGGCCGCGTCGGGCGCGCCGAAGGGCACCGACCAGCAGCGCATCGGCGATCTGTACGCCAGCTTCATGGACGAGCAGACGGTGGCCGAGCGCGGTGTGCAACCGCTGCTCGAGGAACTGGCAGCGATCGACGCCGCCGAAACGCCCGAGGCCCTCGCGGCCGTCGTGGGTGCGCTGCAGCGCAGCGGGGTCGGCGGCGGCACCGGCGTCTACGTCGACACCGACTCCAAGGACTCGACCCGTTATCTGGTGCACCTCACCCAGTCGGGGCTCGGCCTGCCCGACGAGTCGTATTACCGCGACGAGCAGCACGCCGAAATCCTTGCCGCTTATCCGCAGCACATCGCGGCGATGTTCGCGTTGGTGTACGGCGGCGACCACACCGAGACGGCCGCGCGGATCGTCGCTCTGGAAACCAAGCTGGCCGCCGCGCATTGGGATGTGGTCAAGCGCCGCGACGCGGACCTGACCTACAACCTGCGTACCTTCTCGGACCTGACGGCCGAGGCCCCCGGCTTCGACTGGGCAGGCTGGGTTCAGGCATTGGGCACGACGCCAGATAACGTCGCGGAAGTCGTTGTGCGCCAACCTGATTACCTCACCGCGTTCGCTTCGGCGTGGTCAGGCGAGGACCTGGAGGACTGGAAGAACTGGGCGCGCTGGCGGTTGATTCGTGCCCGCGCCTCGCTGCTCACCGACGATCTGGTCGCCGAGGATTTCTCGTTCTACGGCCGCCGGTTGAGCGGCACCGAGGAGATCCGCGACCGCTGGAAGCGAGCCGTTTCGGTGGTCGAGGGCCTGATGGGCGACGCCGTCGGCAAGCTGTACGTCGAGCGCCACTTCCCGCCGGATGCCAAGGCGCGCATGGACGAACTCGTGGCCAACCTGCGCGAGGCCTACCGCGTCAGCATCAACGACCTCGAGTGGATGACACCGGAGACCCGGCAGAAAGCCCTGGCCAAACTCGACAAGTTCACCCCGAAGATCGGCTACCCCGCCAAATGGCGGGACTACTCGACGCTTGTCATCGAGCGCGACGACCTCTACGGCAACTACCGGCGCGGTCACGAGACCGAGACCGACCGCGAACTGGCCAAGCTCGGCGGACCGGTTGACCGCGACGAGTGGTTCATGACGCCGCAAACCGTCAACGCCTACTACAACCCAGGCATGAACGAGATCGTCTTCCCCGCAGCCATTCTGCAGCCGCCGTTCTTCGATGCCGACGCCGACGACGCCGCCAACTACGGCGGTATCGGCGCGGTGATCGGACACGAGATCGGACACGGTTTCGACGACCAGGGCGCCAAGTACGACGGCGACGGCAACCTCGTCGATTGGTGGACCGACCAGGATCGAACCGAATTCGGCGCGCGGACAAAGGCGTTGATCGAGCAGTACGAGGAGTACACACCTCGTCAGCTGAGCAACGGCCATCACGTCAATGGTGCATTCACCGTCGGTGAGAACATCGGCGATCTCGGCGGTCTGTCGATCGCGCTGTTGGCCTACCGGCTGTCGCTGAAGGGCAAGGAGGCACCGGTGATCGACGGGCTCACCGGCGAGCAGCGGGTCTTCTATGGCTGGGCACAGGTCTGGCGCACCAAATCCCGTGACGCCGAGGCGATTCGGCGACTGGCCATCGACCCGCATTCGCCACCGGAGTTCCGCTGCAACGGCGTCATCCGCAACATCGATGCGTTCTATGACGCGTTCGAGGTCAGCGAATCCGACGAGCTGTACCTGGAACCACAACGGCGCGTTCGCATCTGGAGCTGATCCTGCACACGCAAAAGCCCCTGACACGCGACGTGTTCAGGGGCTTTTGCGTTTAGGGCGTTTGGGTCAGAACATCTGCCAATCGGATGCGCCGTCGGGCTGGTTGTACAGGCCCTTCGAATTCTTGATCACGATCGGATCGCCACTGCCGAAGTTGTCGTAGAACCACTTCGCATTTTCCGGGCTGATGTTGATGCAGCCGTGACTGACGTTGCGCTTGCCCTGATCGGCCACCGACCACGGCGCGCTGTGCACGAAGTTGCCGCTGTTGTCGATCCGAACGGCGAGATCCACGTCGACCTTGTAGCCGTTGGGGGAATTCACGGGCACGCCATACGTCGAGGAATCCATCACGATGTGGGGGAACTTCTCGAGCACGTAATACGTGCCGTTGGGGGTCGTGTGCCCGCCGGCCGACATACCCATCGACACCGGGATCGTCTTCTCCAGCTTCCCGTTTCGCATGACGGTCATCTGATGCGTCGCGTCATCCACGGTCGCCACCAGTTGCTCAGGAACAGTGAAGCTCGACTTGGTGCCGCTGGCGTCGATGTTCACGACTGTCCCCGCGGGCCAGAAGTCCTGCGGCCGCCAGCGCACCTGGGTGTCGCTGGTCCAGTAGAACCGGCCGGGCACGGGCGGCACCGACGAGATGTGGATGGCCTGTTCGGCCAGCGCCCGGTCGGCGATCGGTCGGGCGAAGTTGATGTAGATCGGCTTGGCGGCACCGGCCTTGGACCCGTTTGTCGGGTTGAACGTCGGCGGCGCGAACACCGGAGGGCCGGTGTACGGCGTCGGGTTCTGGCCCGCGGGCGTGCCCTCGGGAATCACCGCGGGTGCGGCCAGCGGATCGGCAGGCGCGAACGGGTTCGGCAACGCGAACGGCGGCGGAGCAGGCGGTGCGGCCGGATCGGCGGGCGGCGGGACCGCCAGCGGATCAGCGGGCGGCGGCGCGAACGGATCCGGCGGCGGCGCGGGTGCGGCAGCCGGATCGATCGGCGCCGGCGGCGGCGCAACGTCAGGGTCAGCGAGCGCAGATGGGTTACCCAACGCCAGTCCACCGACCAGTCCAGCCGCGAATATCGCGGTGGCCAGTCTGCCCCTCATCCGCGAACGCATACGTCACCTCCAGTCACACACAAACTCCGTCCAGTCTCGCACAGCGAAAGCACCGGCTACTTCGTCGAGGAAGCTGCCCGGGCCTGTGCGACCGCCCAGCTCAGGTCGCTGACCTGCAGTGTCAATCGCAGCCCGGCCGGGAACGTTACTTCCTACTGATTGCCTGAGGAACTACGAACAGGGCCTACGTACGTTGTGAGCTGGTAGTTGACGCACCGCCGAGAGGTTCGAGAAAGGAAAGTGATGGTCGATATCCCAGAGGGGTACGAAACGCTGCTGGAGCGCCCGCTGTACGGACACCTGGCGACGACGAGGCCCGACGGCAATCCGCAGGTCAATCCGATGTGGTTCGACTGGGACGGCGAGTTGCTGCGCTTCACCCACACGACCAAACGGCAGAAGTACCGCAACATCACCGCCAATCCGAATGTGGCGATGTCGATCAGCGACCCGGACAACCCGTATCGGTACCTGGAGGTGCGGGGCGTTGTCGAGGAGATCGTGCCCGACCCGACCGGCGCCTTCTACCTACAGCTCAACGACCGCTACAGCGGCCCGTTGACGGAGCCGCCTCCGGACAAGGCCGACCGCGTCATCCTCGTCGTGCGCCCGACCGGATACACCAAGCAGTGATCGTCGCCTTCAGCGTCAGCCCAACAGGCGGGGACGAGAGCGTCGGATCGGCCGTGGTAGAGGCGGTACGCGTAGTGCGCGCATCGGGATTGCCCAATGAGACGAACGCGATGTTCACCAACATCGAGGGTGAATGGGACGAGGTGATGGCGGTGGTGAAGCAGGCCGTAGAGGCCGTAGCGGCGGCCTCTGGCCGGGTCAGCTTGGTCCTCAAAGCCGACATCCGGCCGGGTTACACCGGTCAGCTCAGCGCGAAGGTGGAACGCATCGAGCGCGAACTCGGCGCCTAGTCGGCGGCTCGCCTCCGCGAGATTGCAGTTCTTGCGCGGCCCACTCGCACTTCTGCCCAACAAGTGCGATCTCGCGAACCGACGCTGATTCAGGATCGCACTAAGCGGGCGATGGCAGCCGACGCCTCGGCCAGTTTGGCGTCGGCCTCATCGCCACCCTCCGCGACGGCTTGTGTGACGCAATGGCCGAGGTGCTCGTCGAGCAACCCGAGCGCCACCGACTGCAGCGCGCTGTTGACCGCGCTGATCTGAGTCAGCACGTCGATGCAGTACTTGTCCTCGTCGATCATCTTCGCGATGCCGCGGACCTGGCCCTCGATTCGGCGCAGCCGTTTGGCGTAGTTCTCTTTCTGCTGCGAATAACCGTGTGCGGCAGTCATTTCAGCCTCCCAGCATCTGCTTCATCTGGCCGATCTCGGCTTCCTGCGCGGTGACGATGCTCTTGGCCAGGGCCTTGGCATCGACATTGTCGCCGTTGGCGATCTCGGCTTTGGCCATTTCGATCGCGCCCTGATGGTGGCTGATCATCGACTCCAGCCACAGTTTGTCGAATTCCGCGCCATTGCTCGACTTCAGTTTCGTCATCGTCGCCTCGTCGACCATGCCCTGCATGGTGTTGCCGTGCCCCGCATGCCCCGAGTTGTTCTCCGGGTTCTCGTTCCACTGCACGAGGAAGACCTTCATCACTTCGATCTCCGGTTGCTGTGCCGCCGAGATCTGCTTGGCCAACGCGATCAGATCGGCATTGCTCGAACGGTCGGGAACCAGGGCCGCAAGCTCGATGGCCTGCTGGTGATGCGGAATCATGTTGGTGGCAAAGGCCACATCGTCGGGGTTGAAGCCGGCCGGCTGGCCGGTGATGACCGGTTCGTCGGACTTCGGGTGATCGTTGTGCGCATCCGTCTTGGCGCTACTGCACGACGCCAGGAACAGCGCGGCGGCGACCGCGGCCAGCACCGCGAGCAGACGAGTCAACGACGTCACGTGTCCAGGGTACCCCGTGGGGGTATTCATAACGGTTTGGCCTGTCGAAACGCCGACGGCATACTGAGACGCATGCCCTCCCCAGACATGAAGCCCCGCAGCCGCGACGTCACCGACGGACTGGAAAAGGCCGCCGCCCGCGGAATGCTGCGGGCCATCGGGATGGGTGACGAGGACTTCGCCAAGCCGCAGATCGGGGTCGGGTCCTCGTGGAACGAGATCACGCCGTGCAATCTATCGCTGGACCGCCTGGCCAAGGCCGTCAAGGACGGTGTATTCGCCGCGGGCGGCTATCCGATGGAGTTCGGCACGATCTCGGTGTCCGACGGCATCTCGATGGGCCACGAAGGCATGCACTTCTCGCTGGTCTCCCGTGAGGTGATCGCCGACAGCGTCGAGACGGTCATGCAGGCCGAACGCCTCGACGGGTCGGTGCTGCTGGCCGGATGCGACAAGTCGCTGCCCGGCATGCTGATGGCCGCCGCCCGGTTGGACCTGGCTTCGGTGTTCCTGTACGCGGGGTCGATCCTTCCCGGCATCGCCAAGATGTCGGACGGCACCGAGAAGGAAGTGACGATCATCGACGCGTTCGAGGCCGTCGGCGCGTGCTCGCGCGGGCTGATGTCGCGCGAGGACGTCGACGCGATCGAGCGCGCGATCTGCCCCGGCGAAGGTGCCTGCGGCGGCATGTACACCGCCAACACCATGGCGTCGGCGGCCGAAGCGCTCGGCATGTCGCTGCCCGGTTCGGCCGCACCGCCCGCCACCGACCGGCGGCGGGACGGGTTCGCGCGGCGCAGCGGGCAGGCCGTCGTGGAACTGCTGCGCCGCGGCATCACCGCGCGCGACATCCTCACCAAGGAGGCGTTCGAGAACGCGATCGCCGTGGTGATGGCATTCGGTGGCTCGACAAACGCGGTGCTGCATCTGCTGGCCATCGCACACGAGGCGAACGTGAAGCTGACGCTGGAGGACTTCACCCGCGTCGGCAACAAGGTCCCGCACCTGGCGAACGTCAAACCCTTTGGCCAGCACGTGATGACCGACGTCGACCGCATCGGCGGCGTGCCCGTGGTGATGAAGGCACTGCTGGATGCCGGTCTGCTGCACGGTGATTGCCTGACCGTGACCGGCGAGACCATGGCGGCCAACCTCGCCCACATCGCGCCGCCGGACCCCGACGGCAAGGTGTTGCGGGCATTGTCCGACCCGATCCATCCGACCGGCGGCATCACAATCCTGCACGGCTCGTTGGCCCCTGAGGGCGCCGTGGTCAAATCGGCCGGCTTCGACTCTGACGTGTTCGAGGGCACCGCAAGGGTTTTCGAGCGTGAGCGCGCCGCGCTGGATGCCCTCGAGGACGGCACGATCACGGCCGGTGACGTGGTGGTGATCCGATACGAGGGCCCCAAGGGTGGGCCGGGTATGCGCGAAATGCTCGCGATCACAGGCGCGATCAAGGGCGCGGGCCTCGGCAAGGACGTGCTGCTGATGACCGACGGTCGCTTCTCCGGTGGCACAACCGGATTGTGCGTCGGGCACATCGCGCCGGAGGCCGTCGACGGCGGGCCGATCGCGTTCCTGCAGGACGGCGACCGCATTCGCCTCGACGTCGCCAACGGCACGCTGGACGTACTCGTCGATCCAACCGAATTCGATTCGCGCAAGGCAGGTTTCGAGCCGCTGCCGCCGCGCTACACCACCGGTGTGCTGGCGAAGTACACCAAGCTGGTGGGGTCCGCGGCGGGCGGCGCGGTCTGCGGCTAGTGCAGCGCTTTCGCCAACAGCGGCGGCAGCTGCTCGGCGACGTATGGCAGCGACAGCGGTGAGCAGAACGCGATCGCACCTGCCTGCGCCTTGGTGGTGAACACATTGCGGTTCTCGCGGGTGGCACGCAGATTCGCAATACCCGGAATGGCAAGCAGCGCATCGATATCGGCCTGGCTCTCCGTCTTCCAGATCAACACGTCGGCCTCGTCCAGCGGTGCCGGATCGTTGGGATCCAGATACGCCCGGTCGTCGCCTCTGCCGTAAGCGGCGATGCCCTCGGGTATCACGAAACCCATCTGGGTGAGGAACTCGGTCTTCCAACTCGGGATCGCCGCGATCACGCTGTTCTGCCAGTACGTGTCGCCGGAGAGCAGGAACACTTTCTTGCCGGCGAATTGCGGATACTTGGCTGCGACGGCCGCGAACCGCGCGTCGACTCCAGCAATCACCGATCGCATCCTGTCCGCCTGGAACACCGCCTGGCCGATCGTGTCCGCTTGCAGCTTCCACGGTTCGAAGAACGGTTCGTCTCCTGATTGCGGGATGGTCGGGGCGATGGCCGAGAGTTGTTGGTATGTATCGTCGTTCACGCCCGCGTTGGTCGCGACGATCAAGTCCGGCTTCAGTGCGGCGATCTGGTCGACCTGGATCCCGTCATAAATGCTGAGCACCGTCGGGCGGGCCCCGCCGAGTTTGGCTTGCGCCCACGGCCATACCGCGAACGGTTCGTTGCCGAACCACTCGGTCGTGGCGATCGGCACCACACCGGCGGCCAACAGGTCGTCCTGTTCGGTAAAGCCGGCGCTGACGACGCGTTTGGGCGGCGCGGGGACGACTGTCTGCCCGAACGCGTGAGTGATGGTCACCGGTCCGGGGTTGGGCGCCGCCGTCGCCGCGCCAGCGGCACGGCCTGCAGCGATCGCCAATCCCGCCGCCCCGGTCATCCCGAGGAAACTTCTCCTACTCCAGTGCGGATGCATCGCGCCAGCGTAGGTCGCGCGCAGCCGGATTTCAGGCAAATTAACTTATCTGTCAAAAGTGCCCGGCGGCTGCACCGGAGTCAGGGATATCGGCACCATGTGCGTGCCTGGCCCTTCACCGGGGCAGCCGGCCCCGTCGATGACCAGCGTCCGCTCGCCGAAGAAACTGCCGTCGGGGTTCGGGATCCAATAGTCCGAGCGTTGCGCCGTGACGGCGCTGCCGGGGTCGTTGCGGTCGCAGAAGTAGGGATACTCACCGCTGGTTTCCCAGCGGTCGTTGTTCCATCGGTATTCGTACTCCACGGGAGCGCCGGGGTTGCGGGCATGGTCGTCCCTGTTGTCCATGCGCGCGACGCAACCGTTGGCGTCGCATTGGGTGGTGAACGGGACCGGCACGGTTATCGGATTCATCGGCGTCGGCATGCCGTTGAACGTCTGCTGCGAGAAGTCGATGAACAAGTCGTAGTGCCCGTACAGCGGCGGTGGCTCAGCTCGATCCGCGTGAGCGACCGGCGACCCGAGCAGCGCGGCACATGCAGCAAGGACGCCTATCTGCAGAGGGCTTGGCATGTCACTGGATTAACACACCCAGGTGCTCACTCGTCGCCGAATCGGTCATACACCGCGCGCTGCCGTTACTACAGCTGCTTGACGATCGCCACCGCGAAGCCGTCCCAGCCCTTTGTGCCGACCGTCTGAATCGCCGCCGCATCCAGCCGAGGGTTGGCCCCCATCATGTCGAGCATGTCGCGAACGGCAAGGGCCTGTAGGTCGTCGGGCGCGGGGTCAAGAACGCGGCCGAAGCGAGCGATGTTGTCCACCACGATGATTGAGCCCGGCACCCCAAGTTTGATCGCCCACTCGACATAGGCGAGGTTGTTCTCCTTGTCGGCGTCGATGAAGATCAGATCGAATGTTTCGCCTCGACCCTCCAACGTCGGCAGGGTGTCCAGCGCTGCGCCGACGATGACCTCCACCCGGTCGTCGACGTCGGCCCGCGCGAGATTCTGCCGCGCCACCTCGGCGTGCTTGCGTTCGAATTCCAGTGTGACGACGCGGCCGCCGGGTCCGACGGCGCGCGCCAACTGGATGGTGCTGTAACCGGCGAGAGTGCCGATCTCGAGCACCCGCGTAGCGCGCGTCGCCGTCGCCAACAGGAACAGCAGCTTGCCGTGTTGGGCGGACACCTCGATGGCAGGCATGCCTGCGGCGCTGCCCGCTTCGCGCGCCGCTCGCAGTGCGTCGTCTTCGGTCTTCAGCACGCGGTTGAACAGCTCATCGAGCGCCTTGGGATCCGGGTCAGTCACTCGACAAACGCTACCGCACACCTTCTTTGGCGTATACGACACGCAACACGTGGGCGACCTCCGGACCCATCACCGCCTCGGCGAGTTCGCAGAACGTCGCGACGAACTCCGGCCCGTGCGGCGGCTCGGCGTCGCTGAGGTGATGGGCGATCTCGTGCAACACCACCAACTCGCGCAGCGCCCAGGTCGAGCGGCGGTCGGGCACCGCGATGGTGGCGTCGTCGCCGACACGCTCGTAGTGCGCGGCGGTGGTCCCCCGGCGCGCCCGCACAGTCAGCGGGCGATTCGCGCCGACATGGGCCAACACGTCGTCGACATACCGTTGCACCGCGGCGGCCGACCCGAAGCGTCCCTCAGGTGGAAGCGTCAGCTGCGCGCCGAAGAACTCGACGACACGATTGCCGCGTTCGGCCGCACGATCGAACAGCGTGCGCACGAATTCCTCAGCGGCATAGACCTTTGCGCGCTGTGTGTCGCGTGGCGTCACGTCTCCAATGCCGAGCGGGCGCCTGCCAGCTCCGGGCTGTGGCCGAGCCGGGCCCGCTTGCCCGCGCGATCACCGGCGCGCCGGGCAGCCGACGAGTAGCCCGCCGTCGCGCTGGTGGCCCGCCATGTGCCACGCGCCTGCGACGTCTCGCGGTAGAAGTCCTTCAGTTCGATATCCTTGTCGCGCAACGCAATAGCGGTCCCGGGCTGGCTGTCACGGCCCTTGGTGGCCTCGCGCTGCGCCTGCTCACGCGCCTCCACCAGTCGCTTTCCGATGCGGGCGCCGAAGGCCAGTTGGAAGTTGAGTCGCGCAGTGATCGTCGGCGTCGGCCGGTGCGCTCCCGACGAGATGTAGGCCTCCGACGCCCTGACCATCTGCATCACCAGGCTGGCGTACAGCGCGTGAGTGGCATCGATGTCCTCGGCGAAGCCGTACGCATAGACGAACGTCGAGTTCGACGCGACGTCACACTTCACGTCGTTGGCGTGGGCGATCACGGTGAACAACTGCACATACGTGCGTAATCCGCGGGTGCCCGGATTGCCGATCGTGATCGTGCGCTGCACGGGCGTCTGCGCCTTCGTGCGCTTGTCGGAATGGGCGCGGGCGACCGCCAGGTCGATCGACGTCGCCGTGGCCAACCGCTGTGCGGCGGCCATGAATGCGTCGGCCTCGTGCTGGTTATCGGTCCCCTCGGCCTGGCGGAGCAGCGCGGCGATGCGCGCCAGCATCTTGTCGTCAGTCACGCTTCGAGACTAAAGCTACTTTCCGACAAACACGTCGAGCGCCGTGACCACCTGTGGAGAAAGCGGACCCGCCTTGGTGAGGTTCGCGATGCTGTCGCTGGGGTCGTCGCGTAGCACATGGTTGACGCCCTGCAATTGCACGACGGTGAGCGCGGTGTGCTTGAGCGCGTCGATCAGCGGTTGCTCGGTGTCGCACTTGGCCTGGCTGTCGGTGTCCGAGCACGTCAACAGGACGGGAGTGCCTGCGGGCACCTTCGCCGCCTCCGCGATCGGATCGATCTTGTCGGTCTCGACGACGGCCCGCACATTGCCGGGGTTGACGATGGCGCCCAGCCCTTCGGGCAGTTTGTCGGACACCGTGCCCTTGGTCCGCACCTCGTTGACCGCGGCCAGCCACGTCGCCAGCGTCTGGGCGCTGGCATCGCCGCGCACCCGGTTGGTGATGATGTCCAGGTATCGGCCGGGCAGCGGCTGAAACAGGCCAAGCGAGTGGATCTTTGGCGCCCCTGGAGTGGTGTCGGTGGCCAGCGCCATCGCATGGATGGTGCCCTCACCGAGGCCATACACCGAGATGCGGCCCTTGTCGGTACCCGACTGGTCGGCGAGGTAGCGCACCGCCGCCTGGGCGCCCGCGGTGTAGACGGCGCTGACGACGTCGTTGGGGCGGCCCTTGTAGGGGCCCAGACCGGTCTTGCCGGTGCCGACCTTGTCGTAGCGCAGGCTGGCGACGCCGAGCGACGACAGTTGTTCGGCCAGTTGGCGCATGTTGCCGATCGGGCCGACGACGGCGTTGTCCCCGTTGCGGTCCGTCGGTCCGCTTTCGGAGATCAGCAACGCCGCAGGCGCCGGCCCGCCGCCTTGCTGGTGACGGTAGGTGCCGTGCACGGTGAGGCCGTCGGCCACCTGGAAAGTGACGTCGTCATCGACCCAGGGATGGTCGTCCGACGAGCAGCCGGCGAGAGCGAGCACCAGCGAAACAGCAAGAGCAACAATGCCTTTCAAAGGCGGACCTCGATCCATGACGAGACGTCGTCGAGCACCACGGCGCGTTCGGGCTCATTGAACACCTCGTGGTACAGCTCGGGGTAGACCTTCAGGTGCACATCAGCCGAACCTACGCATTCGACCAGGTGCCTACTGCCGTCGACCGGGATCAGCTTGTCCTGCTCGCCGTGCACGACAAGCAGTGGCGCAGTGATCGCACCCGCGCGCTGGGGCATGGTCTCGCCGACGCCGATCAGCGCCCTGGCAATGCCTGCGGGCAGCTTGCCGTGGTGGACCATCGGGTCGGCGTTGTAGGCGGCCACCACCTCGGGGTCACGGGACACCGCGTCGGTGGGCAGTTGTTCGACGGGCAGGCCCGGCAGGATCTTGCCGAGCAGCTTGGCCACGACGACCATCACCGGCGACACGCCCTCCTGCGCGTCCACCGCGGGTCCCGACAGCACCATCGCCGAGTAGTCCTCGGGATGCTCGACGCCGTACGCGAACACGATGCCGCCGCCCATGCTGTGGCCCAACACGATGCGCTTCAAGCCAGGGTGATCGGCGGCCGCGATGCCGACCAGGGTGTGGAAGTCGTCGGTGTATTCGGAGATGTCGCGCAGGAACACGCGCTTGCCACCGGAGCGGCCGTGGCCTCGATGGTCCAGCGCATAGGTGACGAGGCCGGATTCGCCGAACCGTTGCGCGACATGGTCGTAGCGGCGGGCGTGCTCGGCGTAGCCGTGGGCGAGGACGACGACGCCGCGCGGCTCGGTGTCCGGGGCCCACACGTCGTAGACGATGCGCACGCCGCCGACCCCGTCGAAGCTGCGTTCCTTGCGCGTAGTGGCCATCAGGGGAGAGTAGCGAGTGCATGTCGGTGGGTCTGCGTAAGCTTCCCAAGGTGACCGTCCTCGCCCACGAAACCGATGACGAGTTCCTACTCAAGGCCGAGCCTCACCGGCGCGAACTGCTGGCGCACTGCTACCGGATGACCGGTTCGCTGCACGACGCGGAAGACCTGGTTCAGGAGACGTACCTGCGGGCATGGAAGGCCTACGGCGGGTTCAAGGGCCAGTCGTCGTTGCGGACATGGCTCTACCGGATCGCCACCAACACCTGCCTGACCGCACTGGACTCACGGCAGCGACGCGCGTTGCCCAGCGGGTTGGGCCAGCCGAGTTCGGATGCACACGGCGAGCTCAACGAACGGGCCGAGGTGCCGTGGCTGGAACCGTTGCCCGACGAGTCCGCTGATCCCTCGAACCTCGTCGGCTCACGCGAGTCGGTGCGGTTGGCGTTCGTGGCGGCGCTGCAGCATCTGTCGCCGCGCCAGCGGGCCGTCCTGGTGCTGCGCGACGTGCTGCAGTGGAAGGCCGCCGAGGTGGCTGAGGCCATCGGGACGTCGACAGCCGCGATCAACAGCCTTTTGCAGCGGGCGCGGGCGCAGCTCGAGGCGGTCGGCCCCAGCGAGGACGACAAGCTGGCCGAACCCGATTCGCCGGAGACCAAGGATCTGCTCGACCGCTACATCGCCGCGTTCGAGAACTATGACGTCAACGAGCTCGTGAAGATGTTCACCGACGACGCGATATGGGAGATGCCTCCGTTCGACGGCTGGTATCAGGGGCCCGAGCAGATCGTCACGCTCACCCGGGACCATTGCCCAGCCGAGGGCCCGGGCGACATGCGCTTCCTGCGGACCACGGCCAACGGCCAACCGGCTGCGGCGCTGTACATGCTCAATCGGGAGACGAGCAAGCACGAGGCGTTCCAATTGCACGTGCTCGACGTCAAACCCGGTGGCGTCTCGCACGTGGTGGCGTTCATGGACGTCGCGCTGTTCGAGAAGTTCGGCTTACCGGCGCACCTGTAGGCGCGAGTGGCCACTTATGCCACGCCATCGCTCAAAATCCGTGCAATAACTGGCCACTGGGCGCCCGCTGCCTCGAGCGCTGCGCACACCCTCGCGACAATCACGTGGGACCGCCATCGCAACAACTCGTCGTTGGCGCGCACCATCCGCCACCCGCGACAGTCGAGGTCGGCGTACTTTTCGATGTCGCGGGTGCGACGCCGCGGGTCTGTCCAGTGCTGAGGCCCGTCGTACTCGACACCGACTTTGAACTCAGCCCATCCCATATCGATGCGCCATCGGCCGACGACAATCTGGGTCGTCGGTCGCGGAAGTCCCGCATCGATGAGCACGAGCCGTGTTCGAGTTTCCTGCGGCGATTCGGCGCCGCAGTCCATCAGGTCGACCACTTCACGTAGCTGCACCAACCCGCGCACCCCGCGGTGTCGCTCGATCAGCGGGTGAACATCAATTGACTGCAAACGGACCGCGTTGGCCAACGCATCCACCGCGATAAGCGCTTGCAGGCGACGGTCGCGACGGCCGAGATCGAAGGCCGTCCTGGCGGGTGTTGTCGCTTGAATACCCCTAACCACGCAAATCTCGTCAACTGCCAATTCGTCTCGATGGATGACGATTCCGCCGGCCGGCTTGCCGTTGCGGCGATACAACTCAGCCGGCCGCTGCGGATCGATCCACTTCGCCCCATGCAGGCCAGCGGCAGAGAAACCTGCGGCAGTGGCTTGCCGACCAGACCAAAGCCATGCCGCGACGGCTCGCGTTTCCGGTGTCAGCGGCACACCCTTTGCGATGTACACGTCCCTGTGCACTGAGTCGTACCGGCTGCGCAGCGTTCGCCTTGTCACTGTGCTGAGCGCCAGCGCTTCGGTGCCGAGAAACGGCGTCGCCTCTGCCATGCGAGTTAGGACGAAGGCCGCGCCTGAACGGCTCCACGTAGTTCGAGTGGCCAGTTATGACACGCAAAACCATCCAAGACGTGCGCTAAGTGGCCACTCGCGGGACGACTCCATCTAGCGTGGTATCACCGCAGCTTAGGGGGCAAGTTGACACGTGTTTTGTAACGTGTTCTATGATCGCGATTCATGAAGACCAAAGGGGCTCTGCTTTGGGAGCTCAACTCCCCGTTCCGCGTCGACGAGATCGAGATCGGCGACCCCGTCGCCGATGAGGTGCAGATCCGCATGCACGCCGCAGGCATGTGCCACTCGGACTATCACCTCACCACCGGCGCCACCCCGATCGGCCTTCCCGCCCTCGGCGGCCACGAGGGCGCAGGAGTTGTGACCAAGGTCGGCAGCAACGTAAAGGGCATCGAAGAGGGCGACCACGTCATCCTCGCCTTCATCCCGGCATGCGGGGAGTGTCCGCCGTGCCTGAAGGGTTATCGCTCGCTGTGCGACCGCGGCGCCGTGCTGCTCGGCGGCAAGGCCATCGCCGACGGCACCAGCCGCGTGCACGCAGGCACCACCGAGGTGTCGCCGATGAACCTGCTCGGCACGTTCGCCCCGTACATGACCGTGCACAAGGACTCCGTCGTCAAGATCGACAAGGACATCCCGTTCGAGACCGCCGCCATCATGGGTTGCGCGGTGCCGACGGGCTTCGGTTCGGCCACCAACGTCGCCCAGGTGCAACCCGGTGAGACCGTCGCGATCGTCGGCGTCGGCGGCATCGGCATGAGCGCGCTGCAGGGCGCCGTCATCTCCGGCGCAAAGACCGTCATCGCCATCGACCCGAACGAATGGAAGCGCGACCAGGCCATCAAGTTCGGCGCCACCCACGTCTACCCGTCGATGGCCGAGGCCATCGGACCGATGATCGACGTCACCCACGGCCTGATGGCCGACAAGACGATCATCGCCGTCGGCGAGATGAAGGGCGAGTACCTCGAAGAGGCGATGATCCTCACGGCCAAGACCGGCACCTGCGTGGTGACCGGCATGGGCTCGATGATGGACGTCGACGTGAAGCTCAACCTCTTCCTGTTCACCATGCTGCAGAAGACGTTGAAGGGCAACATCTTCGGTGGCGGGAGCTCGCACATCGAGACGCCGAAGCTCGTCGGCCTCTACAAGTCGGGTCAGCTGAAGATCGACGAGATGGTCACCACGACTTATTCGTTGGAGAACATCAACGACGGTTATCAGGACATGCTGGACGGCAAGAACATTCGCGGCGTCATCAAGTTCAGCGAAGCCGACTGGTAACCAGTTCGATCACCGCGCCGAACGAACGCAGCTGCGCGGGGCTCAAACCGTCGAACACGACGGAGCGCACCAGTTCGACGTGTCCGGGAGCGGCGGCATCCAATGCTGCCCGGCCGGCAGAGGTGAGTTCTACGGTCGCACCGCGCCGGTCGTCGCCGCTGCCATGGCGATCCACCAGGTCGCGGCCGCGCATCCGCCGCAGCTGATGTGACAGCCTGCTCTGCTCCCACCCGAGCACCTCGCCGAGCTCGTTGATGCGCTGCGGCCCCCGCTCGGACAGCGCCACCAGCACGTCGTAGTCAGCCAGCGACAGCTCACAGTCCTGTTGCAGCTGGCGGTGCATGGCAGTCTGCAGTCGGCTCGCCATCTCCAGGTACCCTCGCCACACCTTCTGCTGCTCTTCGGTCAGCCACATGGAATACATGACACATCATCTATGTTGTCGGAGTCAACGCCACCCACCTAGGCTGGCCAAGACACCAGGAGTGATGCCATGACCGCACCCACTGTCGACATCAGGCGCGCCGACGATCGCCTGGCGACCAAGATCGACTGGCTGGACTCCAAGCATTCCTTCTCGTTCGGAAGTCATTACGCTCCCGACAACACCCACCACGGACTGCTGCTGGTCAACAACGACGACATCGTCAAGCCCGGCACAGGTTTTGATACCCATCCCCACCGCGACATGGAGATCGTGACGTGGGTGCTGCGCGGCTCGCTGGTGCACCAGGACTCGACCGGACACTCCGGGGTGATCTATCCCGGCCTGGCCCAGCGCATGTCGGCAGGCCGCGGCATCCTGCACTCGGAGAAGAACGACTCGTGGCGGCTGACCGGATCCGAAACCCATGATGAGCCAGTGCATTTCGTGCAGATGTGGGTGGTGCCCGACGAGTCCGGTATCACGCCGGGCTATCAACAGCTCGAGATCGACGACGAGTTGCTGCGCGGCGGCCTGGTGACCATCGCGTCGGGTATGCCCGAACACAGCGACGACGCCGCGATCACGATCCGCAACCGTTACGCCGCGCTACATGGCGCACGTCTGCAGGCGGGCCAATCGGTCGAGCTGCCCGAGGCGCCATACCTGCACCTGTTCGTCCCCCGCGGTGAGGTGACGCTGGAGGGCGCCGGGCTGCTGCACGAGGGCGACGCGGTTCGGTTCACCGGATCGGGCGGCCAGCGCGTCACCGCTTCAGCACCCGCAGAGATTCTGGTCTGGGAGATGCATGCGGGTTTGGCTGCGGCGTAAGCGAATTGGGGCCACGCTGGTCGGGGTGGCGCTGATCGCGGCATGTGCATCTGAGCCTGCGCCGCAAGGCGGCCCAACAGTGTCGGCGACGCCCACCGCGGCGGGCCTGGTTCCGGTGACCGTGCAGGTCGCGCCGGACCTGGCCCAAGCCCCGTTCGACCAACCGCGCCAGGCACTGGTGCCCGCCGGCTGGACCCTGTCGGTATGGGCGCGCGTCCCCAACGCCCGGATGGCCGCGTTCGCGCCGGACGGCAGCCTGCTGGTGTCGGTGCCGAGCCGCGGCCAGATAGTCAGGCTTCAATCCGGCCGCGACTCCGTGCTGCTCGACGGGCTCGACCAACCTCACGGCCTCGCATTCGCGGGAAACACGCTGTACGTCGCCGAGAGCGATCAGATCGACACCTACGACTACGCCAGCGGCACAACGAGCGACCGTCGGACCATCGCCGACGACCTACCCGATGCCAAGAGCCCCGACCTGGGTGGCGCATATGCGCATGCGCTGAAGAGCGTCGCGATCGGACAGGACGGCGCGGTGTATTTCTCCATCGGCTCGACCGGCAACGTCACCGCCGACGACCGCACCGCCAACCCGCCGCGCGCCACCATCATGCGGATCCCGCCCGGGGGCGGCCCAGCTCAAGCGTTTTCGACCGGCGTTCGCAACGGGACCGGTCTGGCGATCGGGCCGGACGGTTCGGTGTGGACAGCGGTCAACAACCGCGACAACGTCGCCGACCCGCACACCGGCGAGGCCACCGCCGATTACGTCAGCGCCCATCCACCCGAAGCCGTGGCACGGCTGACACAAGGGCGCGAATTGGGTTGGCCCTACTGCAATCCCGACGGCGGGCCAGCCAACCTGTCGTTCATTCGCGACGTGCAGACCAACGCCGACGGCAGCAGGCTGGACTGTGCGGCACTGCCGCCTGTCGAGCAAAGCCTCGGCGCGCACGCCGCGCCGCTCGGGATGAGCTTTACCGGGAACACGCTGCCCGCCCCTTACGCCTCCGGCGCGCTGGTCGGCGTGCACGGATCATGGAACCGTCAGCCGCCGTACCCGCCAGAGGTGGTGTTCTTCCCTTGGGCCAACGGCACTCTCGGTAATGCGCAGACGCTAGTCGGCGGTTTTCAGTCCGATGACGGAACGCGATGGGGCCGCCCCGTCTCAGCCGTAACCGGCCCGGACGGAGCGGCCTACATCACCGACGACTATGCGAACGCCGTGTATCGGTTGGCGCCGCCTGGTCGCTAGCGCGCTGGGGTGCCCGTGCCTCGCCGCCCGGTGACAGCCAGGTAGACCGCGATCAAGACGATTGCCACGACCACGCCGACGAGGAACGGAATGACCGCCCATCCGCCATTGGAGTTGGAGTAGCCAACCTGATAGGTCACCCAGGAGCCGATCAGGGACCCGAGGACGCCGAGCACGATGGTCATCAGAATGCCGATGTTCTGCTTGCCCGGCATGACGAGGCGCGCCAACGCGCCGACAATCAATCCGACGACGACCGCGCTGATAATTGTGCCGATCATTTTGTGCTCCTCAAGTTGAAAGTCCGACCACCGCCCGGTTACCCGTTCCAGCGAATTTCACTCCGGACAGCTAAGGGTGCGATCCACCCGAGCCCCAACCGATACCGAGCTGTTATCAAAGTTGACTGTGTGTCGGCTGTGATTAATGTGGTTTTGTTTCCGGTGATTCAGCAAAGGGGCGACCGTGCCGATTTCACGCGCAATGCGGCGGCGATTCGCGGCGTGCGCCGCGACGCTGTCGGTGTGCGCCGCCCTGGCGACGACGGCCACCCCGCTCGCCCACGCCGCTGACGGCCGCGAGTTGCTTGCGGGTGCGATCGCCAACACCCGAGGCTCCTACCTGGTCTACAACTTCGGCGGCGGTGCACCCGCCCCGATGCTCAATGCCGCAGGCAACTGGTACGAGATGAGCAACGGCGGCCACCTGATGATCATCAAGTCCGCCGCACAACGGCTGGCGCCGCGCCTGCTCGTCGATTCGCATTCCGGCTATCAAGCCCGCTGCGAACGCGATCCGCGGGCGCGCACGGGCGAAGGCCTCTGGCAGGCCTCCGAGGTGTACACGCCGCTGCAGGCCTGGCAAGCGCTCGGTCAGCCGACGATCGCGATCAACGCGAACTTTTTCGACGTGCGCGGCCAGAAGGGCGGTTCGTGGAAGTCCACCGGATGCAGTTCTCCGTTGGGCGCCTACGTCGACAACACTCACGGGCAGGGCCGCGCCAACACGGCGGTGACGGGCACCATCGCCTACGCCGGTAAACAAGGACTGTCGGGCGGTGGGGAAAGCTGGAGCGCGCTGTCGACGATGATCCTGCCCGTCAGCGGCGCACCCTATGTCGTATCACCCAGTGGCCCACAGGATTACGACGCAGCCACGCCGACCATCCAAGGTCTGGTCGACAAGGGCACACGGTTCGTCGCGGTGAGCGGCATCGGGCTGCTGACACCCGGTGACACCGGACAGCTCAACGACGGCGGCCCCAGCGCGGCCCGCACCGCACTGGCGTACTCGAAGAGCAAGGACGAGATGTACGTCTTCCAGGGCGGCAGCTACACACCGGACCAGATCCAGGATCTGTTTCGCGGGCTCGGCAGCGACTCCGCGATCCTGCTCGACGGCGGCGGCTCCTCGGCGATCGTGCTGCGCCGCGACACCGGCGGCATGTGGGCCGGAGCCGGTGTGCCCGACGGCAATTGTGACACCCGCCAGGTGTTGTGTGACTCTCGCGAACGCGCACTGCCCAGCTGGTTGGCGTTCAACTAGCCGCCGGTCACCTTCTTCGTCAGCCCGCCGAGGGCGCCGGTCAAGCCACCCGTGACGCCGCCGACGGTTCCTGCGACACCGCCGGTGACGCCACCGACCGTGCCTGCCACCCCGCCGGTGACACCGCCGACGGTGTTCGTCACGCCGCCGACGACGCTGCCGACCGGGTTGCTCGGCTTTGGCGACGCGGACGGGCCTGCCGGCTTCACCGTCCCGGTCGACGTCGTTGAACCGGCGGACGGAGTCTTTGTTGTGGTCGTCGACTTCGTTGTCGTTTCTTCTTCTGGTTCTTCGGCGGCAGTCTCGTCTGCTGCCTCGGTCGCGGGTGGCGCGGCCGCTGGCGCCTGCGGCGCCGTTGTCGAGAGCGTGACCGTGTTGGCGTCAGCCGAGGGCAGTGCATTGGCGGCGACCGGCGCAACCTGTTGCGATATCAGGCCGGGCAGGCCATTGAGGAGGTCACCGAGGCCGCCGAGTGGGCCGAGCACTCCGGTCAGCAGCTTGAGCAGTCCGGTGATCGCGTTCGGTGTTCCCGGCGTCGGATGTCCGCTGAAGAACTCCTTCTGGAATCCGTTGACCAATGAGTGGATGACGTCACCGGGTACCCGTCCCCAATTGATGTCGGGGAACGACATGAACGGCGTTGGCACGCCTGCTTCGTCGAGCGTCCTGGTGTAGGTGCCGTCCGGGTTTCGGACGACGTCGGTGTAGCCGAGATTGACCAGGCTGGTCATCGCCGGGGCCAGCGCGTTGGCGAACATGCCGAACGGGTTCATGTTGCCGAACGCGCCAAGAGTCATCAGGTTGGTCAAATCCGCTCCGAGGTAAAGCGGTTCGAGTAGCGGCAGGCTGTTCGTCGGAAGCGTGAGATAGAGGTTGAGTGCCAGCGGGTCGTTGAGGTCGAGGGTGCGTCCCAGGGCTGCCTGAATCTGAGCCAACAGCTGGGGCGACACGTTCGACGTGTCGATGCCACGCAGCAGGTAGGTGGGCAGCATCGCGCCCATCACCGAGTTCGCCATCGAGAAGGGGTTGGGCCACGCCGCGAAGTCGGACATGATGTCGTACTCGACCGTCGCGTCCACCTTGACCGGGATCAGGTTCGCACCGCCAAGCGACAGCCCGGTGTTCAGAATCGGGATGCCACCGCTGCTTTGCACCTCGGTGTCCGGTGTGACGGTGTCGATCCCGAACAACCCCGCGATCGGGAAGAAGCGGGCGAACAGACCGCCGTTGGCGCGACCGGGGTTGCGCAACAGGATCATTGGCAACACCGTGAAGCTGCCCAGCAGCGGGTCGGTGGCCTTCGTCGGCGATTTCGCGCCGCCCGGTTGGTAGGGCAGCTGATCGACAACCTGCTGATAGGCGGAGCCCGCCGCGAACGCGCCGAGCCCGAACCCGACCACGATCGGCACGCGCACCTTGGCCGCGTCGATGTCGACGGGCAGGTTGTTGACGATGTGCTTCAGCGCCGAAAGCAGGTCCCCCACTGGGACGTTCACGGGCAGGTCGACAGGAAGCCCGATCGGCAACCCCAGCGGGTTGGCGATGATGTTGCCGAGCGGTAGGTCGACGTTGCCTTCGAGACGGTCGATCAGTGTGCTGACCAAACCCTTGAGCCCGATGTCCAGATAGGTCGTGCTGTTGATCGCGTTGGCAACCGAATTCGGAAATCCTGGAACCCAGCCCAGGTCCAGTCCCAGCATCTTCAACAACGTGAAGGGGGGACCGGTGGTGATCAACTTGACGCCGGGAAGGTTCAGATTCGACAGGTTGAGCGGGTCGCTGAGATCAAGGCCGAGCAGTCCGAGCAGATTGATCAGCGTCGTGTTGCCGCTGGCGTCGGTGATACCGAGCGTCGAAAGAGCCGACAGCAGAACAGGAGTCAGGATCGGGCCCGCACTGTCCAACAGCACGCCACCGAGGTTGATCGGAATCGCGCCGAGCACACCCTCCAATAGCGACGGCGGGATCTTCATCAGCAGGCTCGGAAGATCAAGGCCAGCAGACTTGGCCAACGCGGCAAGGTTGAGGTGTCCCACGAGCGCGCGCAGCAGCATGTCGCCGACCTGCTGCGCGAAGTCGTAGCCCGCGGTGCCCAGGCCGCCGGTCAGATCCGGAATCTGATTGGGATCCGTGAAAGGCCGGAACGCCGCTGCCAGGTCGACGTCGGAGTTGACGACCACCGGCGCGGGCGCCGGCTTGGGCGGGGGCGGGGCGGCACCGATGGTCAGCGCACTGGCCGTAGCGGTGGCCACGGTGACGACCGCGACCTTTGTCAGCTGACTCCCGGACCTGCGGTGCTTGCGTGACATCGTCGACCCCCTTGTTCCATTACGGGTCAGGCGGCGGGTTTGGAGGCAGTGCTCGACGCTCCGCCGGCGCCGCCGCCCGTGGAGTCCTTTTCGGTATCCGACTTGGTGTTCGTCGAAGTGGTCGAAGTGGTGGTCTTCTTCGGCGCCAGGCTCTTCAGGACACCCGCGACACCGGTTGCGACTTCGTGCGTCACGCCACCAACGGCACCGGCGACCACGTGACCGGCTCCGCCAACAACGTCGCCGACCGGGTTCCTGGGTGACGTCGGCTTAGGCGTCGTCGTGCTCGGCGGCTTCGGCGACGTCGTCGACTCGTCCGGATCGGTTGTTGTCGGAGTCGTCTCGTCGGTTGCGGTTTCGGTTTCGTCGGCGGCGTGCTTCGGCGTCGTCCCCGTGTCCTCTGGAGCGGCGGCATCGGCCGCCGCGGCATGCTTGCCGGTCGACACATCGGCATCCGGGTTGGCCGACAGGGTGACCATCTTCGCGTCCGCCGAGGGCAACGCGTTGGCCGCGACCGGCGAAACTTGTTGGCTCACAAGCTGAGTCAGGTTCAGGCCGCCCAGTATGTCGCCGAGGCCGCCGAGCGGGTCGAGGACGCCGGTGAGCAGCTTGAGTAGCCCGGTGATCGCGTTGGGCGTGCCCGGCGTCGGGTTGCCGCTGAGGAACTCCTTCTGGAAGCCCTTGACCAACGAGGTGATGATGTCGCCGGGCACCAAGCCCCAGTTGACATCCGGGAACGACAGGAACGGCGTTGGCACGCCAGCCTCGTCGAGCGTCCTGGTGTAGGTGCCGTCCGGATTGCGCACCACGTCGGTGTAGCCGAGATTGGTCAGGCTGGTCAGCGCGGGTGCAAGTGCGTTCGCCAGCCGTTCGAACGGATTCGGCAGTGCGCCGAAAGTCGCCAGGTTCATCACATCGGCGGCGAGGTACAGCGGCTCGAGCAGGGGCAGGCTGTTCGTCGCCAACGTCAGGTACAGGTTCAACGAAAGGGGTTCGTTGAGATCGGTCGTCCGCTGCAGTGCGGCCTGAATCTGTTCCAGCAGTTGGGGAGTCAGGTTCGACGTGTCGATCCCCCGCAGCAGGTAGGTCGGCAGGACCGCCCCCATCAGAGAGTTCGCGATCGAGAACGGGTTGGGCCATGCCGCGAAGTCGGAGAGGATGTCGTACTGGACCGTGCCATCGATCTTGATGGGCACCAGGTTGGCGCCGCCGAGCGCGAGCCCGGTGTTGAGGATCGGGATACCGCCGCTGTGCGTCACCTCGGTCTCGGGTGTCACGGTATCGATGCCGAACAAGCCGGCCAGCGGGAACATCCGGGCGAACAACCCACCGTTTGCGCGACCGGGGTTGCGCAGCAACACCATTGGCAGCACGGTGAAGCTACCCAGCAGCGGATCGGTGCCGGCGTAATTCACTCCGCCGGGCTGATTCGGCAAGTCGGCGAGCACCTTGTCGTACGCGGCGCCCGCTGCGAACGCCCCGAGGCCGAATCCGACCACGACCGGAATGCGGACCTGGGCGACGTCGACGTCGACCGGCAGGGTGTTGACGAGCACCTTCAAGCCGGTCAGTACCGGATCGAGGACGGGGACATTGGGCTCGAGCTTGCCGATCACGGTGTTGAGCAGACCCTTGAGGCCGACGTCGAGGTAGGTCGTGTTGTTGATGGCGCTCGCCACCGAATTCGGCAGTCCCGGAACCCATCCCAAGTCGAGGCCAAGCAGCTTGAGCAGCGTGAACGGCGGCCCGGCGGTGATGAGCTTGACACCGGGCAGATCGAGGTTGGCCAGGTTGAGGGGGTCGCTGAGGTCGAGTCCGAGCAGATCAAGCAGTTTGATCAGGGTGGTGTTGCCGTTGTCGGTGACGCCGATCAGATCGAGCGCCTGGATCAACAGCGACCCGGTCACCGGACCGAGCGCGTCGCCCAGCACACCGGTGAGGTTGATTGGGATCGCACCGAGCACGCCGGACAACAACGACGTCGGTATCTCCTGAAGCAGGCTGGGCAGATCCAAGCCGGCCGCCTTCGCCAGGGCGCTCAGGTTGACATGGTCGACGATGGCCCGCAGCAGTAGATCGGCAGCGGTCTGGGAAAAGTCGTACGCCGCGGTTCCCAGGCCGAACGTCAGGTCCGGAATCTGACCGGGATCGGTGAACGGCCGGAACGCCGCGGCCAGGTCGACATCTTTGTGGACGATGACGGGTTCGGGCGCCGGCTTCGGTGGAGGCGGTGCCGCGCCGACTGTGAGGGCGGTTGCGGTGGCGGTCGCGACCGAAACGACCGCGATTTTCTTGGTGCGACTCTCGGACTTGCGATGCTTGCCCGACATCCTCGAACCGCCCTTCATTCGTCACTCTCAGGTTTTTCTAAGGGCACCGTAACATCGCAGATCGCTCGTGGACCTAAATTGCTGCAGAATCTTCACGAGCGTCACGCGGAACTGCGCCGCAAATTTGCACTGACGTCTCAGTCAATAACTGTCGCTATCATATTCGCTGGCCAGCGGGCAACTTTGTTACTGGCCGGTTCGTTTACCGCAACCGCGAATGTTAACAACGGAAAAAGTTGCTAGACCGGCGTGATGGTTGCTGGGATGCGATTGCTCCGGCCGCCCGGCCTGGTTCGGGACTGCGGAATCCGTAGCGGGCTCCACCTGCGGCGATGGGCCAATAGTCCCAGTTTCGGGACAGAGTTCTCAGTTGCGCGAGGCAGTTGGCCTACGCATATCGTTGTTTGCCAGCGCGCAGTGCACTCGCTGCGGCCTTCGCCGTCTGTCTCGCGTAGCCGCCGCCGAACAGCACCACGTGAGCAAGCAACGGGTAGAGCTGATGCAGCCCCACTCGGTCGCGCCAGCCCTCGCGCAGCGGTCGCTGGGCCTGGTAGCCCTCGATCACCGCGTCGAGGTGGGGGCAACCAAACAGCGCCAGCATCGCGAGGTCAGTCTCGCGATGCCCACCGTGGGCCGCCGGGTCGATCAGCACCGCACCGCTGGGGGTCCACATCACGTTGCCGCTCCACAGATCGCCGTGCAGCCGGGCGGGCGGATCGTCGTCGTCGAATTCGCCGTCATCGCAGCACGCCATCACGGCGTCGATGGCGTTGCGTGTCGGCGCATCGAGCTGCCCCGCCGCTCGCTCGGTCATCGGTGCCAGGCGCTCGTTGGCATAGAACCTGCCCCACCTATCGGCCGCCGAATACGACATCGACAGCGGCTGCTGCAGCGGTCCGAAGTACCCCGGACCGGCCCAGCCACACGGTGGGGCGCCGAACGCGTCGGCCCCGGCGTCGTGAGTGCGGGCGAGTCTGCGGCCGAACTCGTGCGCCGCAGGGCGAGTCGGCGCCGCAGCTTCCAGCCGCTCCAACGTCAAACTTGTTTCGTCGTGCGCGAGCACTTTTGCGCATGGCACACCGCCATCGGCATTCGAAAGCCATTGCAGTCCAGCGGCTTCGCAGGCAAAGAAGCCTGCAGGTGCGTCGCTGCTGCGCTTGACGAACACTACGGCTGGCCTGCTACGCGTCGCAGTACGACGTCACGCGCGGCTGCAGGCAGTTTCGTCATGAGAGCGACCTGCAGCTTGTTGCCCGTGCCAACGACGTAACGGGCGCGCGGTCTGCGCGCCGTCAATGCCTGTTCGACGACGGCAGACACCTTGTCGGCAGGCACGGCGAGTTTCTGGGATATCGGAATCGTTTTCTTGAATCCCGCGATGTGCTTGGCATACAACGCCCGGTGCTCCGGTTTCAACGCGGCTTCGGTCTGGTGCACCATGTCATCGGCGGTGCGCCACATGTCGGTGTCGGTCTGCGCGGGCTCGACGAGCGCAACGCCGATTCCCCACGGCCGCAGCTCCATTCGCAGGGCATCGGCGGCCGCCTCCAGTGCGAACTTGCTTGCGCAGTACGCCCCGACGAGCGGCATCGACAGGCGGCCGTTGACACTGGAGATGAACACCACCCGCCCACGCGATGCGCGCAGCCGCGGAAGTGCCGCCTGAGTGACGGCGAGCTGCCCGATCACGTTGATCTCCAACTGCTTTCGCCAGTCGTCTGGCGTGACGGCCTCCATCGGTCCGCTCACCACGATGCCCGCGTTGTTGACCACCGCGTCCAGCCGCTCTGGCAGCGACGTGTCGAGGCCGGCGATGTGGCCTGCGTCGGTGACGTCGAGGATGACCGATGAGATGCGCTGTGGGTCGAGCGCGGTGACCGTGGCGCCGTCGGCGTCGTTCCGCACCCCGGCGATGACGTCCCAGCCGCGCGCCGCCAGATGCTGGACTATCGACTTGCCGATTCCGCGGCTGGCACCGGTGACGAGTACTGAGGGCATGAGCCGAGACTAGCCCGCGCGCTCCTCGGCTCTTTGCGGACCGAATCGGAAGACCGCCGCCGCAACAGCCACCACGATCGCGGACAGCCCGATCACCGGCGCGACGAACCAGCGCGTCAGCGTCGCACCGACCAACGCTCCTGCGCACATCGTCACCACCACGCTGTAGCGCAGCTTCTCGCGGTGACCGGTACCGCCTGCGACACGGCTGTCGAACCCGATGCCGACGATCGTCGTCGTCAGCACCGTTGTCGACATCTCCTGGATGCCGAACTGTCGGGCGGTCGCGGCTTGGCTGCCGAACGTCAACGCCAACCCGGCGATCAGGATCAGCTTGGTGTTGTCGTGGTAGTCGAGCACACCAAGGCCAGAGAGGATCGCCAGCGTGGCGAGCATGACGACTTCGAAGCCCAGCGAGGCGGTGAGCCAGCGGCGGACGTTGCCGCCGAGGTGACGCGACAGCCGGCCGCCGAGTACCGCGCCTGCCACAAAGCTGACGAACGCGACCAGCGCTGCGGTCATGTCGACAACGGTGTGTGGTGCGAACCAGAAGCCGAGGAAGATCACGTTGCCGGTCATGTTCGCGACGAAGACGTGCCGAGCACGAGCACGCTGATCGCATCGACGATGCCCGTCGAGAACGTCAGCAGAAGCAGACACGCGAGCGTCGTCCGCTCAGAGACGGGGGAGACGACCGGCATGGCCGGCTAGAGCTGTGGCGTCAGATCGAAAGATGTCACCGTCGACATCCGCGTGATCAACCACTTCGCATCATGATGTTGCAGCGTCAACCGGTAGGACAGGTAACGCAGTGACGGGATGTTCTTCGAACCTGGGCTGGTGGCAACCGAATTCGTGTACACCAGCGCGGTGGCCTCCCGGGCGTTCACGCTCTCGACGGCCGTACCCATCACCTCTGTGGTGTTGGTGACCTGCGCCTGCTTGTTGGTGGCGACGATCGCGTCGATGTATTTGCGGTACTCGGTTGCGAAGTCACCGCCCAGATAACCGGCAGCCCGGTCCGGCAAGGTGTCCATGTTGTCAGGGGTGTAGGTCCACAGCGTGGTGATCGCGTTCGCGGCAGTCCTTGCGATGTCCAGCTTGGTGTTCACCAGTGCCCGGTCAGCCAGATACGGCTGCACCATCGCGCCGGCGAAACCGGCGGCTGCGACGAAGAGAACGCTCGCGGCTACTGCCGCTGCGGTCAGCCGCTTGCCCGCGGGCCGGTGGGGCACCAGGATCACGTCTTCCTGCGGGGCCTCGTCACCGGAATCCGTCTGCGATTCGTCGGCCTCGTCCGTCAGCGCCGCTGAAACAGGCTGCGCTTCAGCAGCTTTCGGCTTGCGCCGGAACAGACCCTTCCGCCTCGGTATGGCTGCAGGTTCTTCGACGACTTCAGGTGCGGGCTGCGGTTCGTCGACGGTCGTCTGGTCGCCGTCCTCGCGACTCGCGGCCAGCTGCTGCCGCCGCGGCATCCGATGACGATGGCGGGCAGCCTTGCCGGTCGGTGTCTTCACTGGGTCCGCGGACTGATCCGAGGATTCAGCACTGGTCAGATCACCTGGATCAGGTTGCTGATCTTCCACTGCTGTCCTTCCTTGACGGCCGTTGCGACCCAACGGCTTCCGCTTTCGACTGTCTGCTTCCCGTCGGGTGACTTCGTCGTGATCTTCGTCGCCACCAACACGTCGGCGCTGCCGTCGTCGCGCCAGCGCTGCAGGCCGGCTTCGACGACGCTTCCGGTGGTCGGCTCGGCGCGAGCGACCTGAAGCAGGATCTCGTTCTGCTTGTCCTTGAACATCTTCGCGAAATCGCCGGTGCCCTGCGCCAAGACCCGGTCGGCATAGGCGTTGGCGTGAAATGGATCCAGTGTCGTGTATTCGGTCATGAATTGGCGCACGTAGCCCAAGGCGTCAGCCTCTTTGGTCGCCGCCCGGTCGTCTTTCACATGCTGAATCAACATCAGCGTGCCGGCGCCGATCGCCGCAGCCATCACCAAAGCCGCCACGATCGTGATAACCGGCAGGCCCCAGCGCCGGGGCGGCTTGGGCACCACTTCGAAGAAGTTCTGCTCGCCCGCGTCGAGCCTGCGACGCGGGCTCATTGGCCTGCCTGACTCAGCTGAGGCTTCTTCAGCACGATGAGATTCGCTACGCGCCACTGCCCGTCGCGCGACTTGTCGAAATCAGCGCGAACCGTGGCGGTGATGAACTTGAAGTCGCTCGCGTTGGCGCCGCGCTGTCCCTGCATGGCCAAGAGCATCGACATGTGGTCCGCGGTTTCCTGCGGTGTCCGTAGCACCGCGCTGCTCACCGCGAAGTACTGGTTCTTGGTGGCACCCGCCTTCAGTACCGCCTGCTGCTGCGCGATCAGCTGCGGCCGGTAGGCATCCGTCGTCAGCGACTGCGCGTGGGAGAAGTCTTGCTGCAACGTGTCGACGTTGTAACTCAGCAGTTGTTCGACGATCCGTGGCCCTTGATCGGCGATCTGCTGGCGGGCCGAATCCACTGCGCGCTCAGGCCCGTACACCGTCAGATAGCTCAGGCCGACCCCCGCCGTACACAGGGCCGCCGCGGCGATGAGCACTGCGGCCACCGGGCGGCGCATGTCGCGGTGCGGCGGCTCGACCTTGTGCACCTCGGTGCGCAGCAACAGGTCGGCGAATGTTCGCCGACGACGATCCCACAGCGGCCACACCCAGCCGATGCACAACGCAGCGGTATCGAGCAGGTGAGCCAGGTCGCGCCCGACCAGCCTCGCGACACCGACGGCCGAGCCGTCGCGCTTGCGCACCGCGATGCCGACCAACGCACGGCCCAGCGACCATCCTGTGATCGTCGGCAGCAGCAGCCGGTTGACGGCCATCAACACGATCGTCAAGCCGATGACGACCGCGAACACCCACCACGTCCAGTCCTGCGGCTGCGCCGTTTTCCAGAGCAGCGCCGCGGTGGCGATCACGGCCAACCCGACGAACACGTCCACCAGGAAGGCACCGGCACGCGCCGCCCACGACGCAGGACCTGCCGCAGCCGGCTCAACGGGCGCCTGTGGCGCCGCGTCGAGGGTTGCGGTCACGAGGCGACCTGCTTTATGTCGGCGATCTTGTACGTGCCGTCGGCAGGCGCCATCTGCACCCGCAGCCGATATCCTTGCTCCTGATCCGCGGACTGTGAGTTGGTGATCTTCGTTCGCAACGCCACCAGCACATCGATGGAGCCGTCGTCGTTGTGCCGTTCCACCGCGGCACGCAGATCCGACACCCTCACTTGCACATTCGCGGCTTGATATGCCTCGGCCAGCACACTGCTGTACAGCGGGGCCTGCAAGCCGAACGCACCCGTAGAGCATTCGATGATCTTGGACTGGCTGGCCAGCATCGCCGCGGTGTCCGGCGCCTGCGTAGCCGTCACACAGTCCCTGGCCGCGGCCAGGGCGGCAGCCTCGGTGCGGGCAATGGCCTCACTTTCGTGGTGAGACCGCAAAGCCAGGTATCCGCCTGCGGCCGCGCCGCCTGCCAGCAGGACAAGAAGCGCGCAGATGGCGACCACCGAGCCGATGCCGAGCCGTGAGGGCCGGCGATCGGCAGGGCCATCGTCGACGCCGTCGAGTCCCTCGACCGATTCCTCGGCGTCAGGGGAGTCTGTCGATTCTGCTGTGGATACTGCTAACGACTCATCGGGCGTTTCATCAGCATCGGTGGGGTTCAGCTGGCGGGTGCCAGCATCTCCTTCCATCCGTCGTCTCCTGGGTTCTTCGAATTGCTGACGTTGTACTTGACGCCGTCAGGCCCGACCACCTCACCGCTCGACGGGCTGTAGATAGCCGTCGAACCCGGTGGCCCCTGTGCGGGAGTGTACGTACACGGGTTGGGCTGCTGCCCGCTGCACTGGACGCTACCCTGCCCCGGCGGCGACAACGGGTCGCTGGTCGGTGCGGACGCCCGCGCCGGGGGCGGCAATTGGTCGGCCGGCAGCGGGTTGAGCCCGTTGTTGACCGATGGCGCAGGTATGACTCCGCGCCCCGGATTCACGCCCTGATCACAGCGGGCCGCGGGGGCGGGGCAGGACAGAATCTGGTTCGGGTCGCCGTACCAGGGGTTGGTACCCAACGGCACGTACGGCTCGTTACTGTGACACTCCCTCGGCGTCGCGGCGCGCTTGCCGGGCACATCCGCACACGGATAGTTGCGGGCGCCGCGAACGACGTTGCCCTGGTAGTCTTTCGGAATTTTGCAGTAGGTGCCCGACGGCAGCGGCGCCATGCTGGTGTCGGCAGGTGACCGCCACTGCGAGGCGGGCAGGAACCCGGTCAAGCACGGCGGAGGCTGGTTGATGCCAAGGGCCAAGGGCAGCTGACCGACGTTGTCGAACAGCGTTCCTGCCTGCGCGACCGCGGCACCCTGCGGCAGGATCACCAACGTCTGCTCGAGACCCTTGTGATAGCGCTTGAGCATGTCGAAGACGACGGACAGATTTGCCAGTGTCTGCGGCAGCGCGTCGCGAACATCGCTGAACACGGTCGCCACCTGGTCCAACGTCGGTGCGGCCTGCTGAAGACCGCTACGCAGGGCAGCGTCCTGCTCGGCTGATTGGGCCGCGATGATGTTGAGGTTGCGCGCCCATTGCTCGATGTTGTCGCCGGAGTCGGCTTGGCTCTGCAGGATCGGCGTTGAGTGCTCGATGATGTCGTTCAACTCGGGCAGGTTGTCCTTGAAACCTTGCGCGATGTTGGTGGTGGAATCGACCAGCCGCTGCAAAGCCGGGCCCAATCCGCCGACCGCTTTCGAGGTTTCGGTGAGCAGCGAGTCGATCTTCTCCTTGGGCAGCACGGCCAGCCCGCGGTTGGCGGCGTCCAGCGCCGGACCGACCTCGCTGGGCACCGTGTTGTCGTTGAGCGAGCCGACGGTCTGACCGTCGGACAGGAAACGACCCGGGTTGCCTGTGGAGACGATGTCCAGGTACTGCTCACCGATCGCCGATACCGAGTGCACGTTGGCGGTCGCGTCCGCAGGAATCTTGAACCGGCTGTCGATGCTCATCTCGGCTCTCGCACCGTGCTCGGTGGGATCCACCGCGGTGACTTTGCCGATCTGGGTGCCCCGATACGTCACGTTGGCGGTCCCGTAGAGGCCGCCGGACCGGGGCAGGTCGGCATAGAGCTTGTACTGCCCGATCCCGGCCAGGCTGGGCACCCGCAGGTAGTACCAGCCCAACACCACGATCGCGATGATCGTCAGGATCGTGAACAGCACCAGCTGGATCTTGATGAAACGGGTCAGCACTGCTCACTCACCCCTTTCGACCAGCGGACCGTTCGGCGCGTCATGCGGATTCGGTGTGAACCGCACATCGGGGATCATCGTCTCCGGGTCGCGGCCCCAGCTCTGCTCGAGTGCGCGCAGCATGCCCGAGATCCCGGTACCCGACAAGAACCCGTTGTCCAGGCCCGACAGAGTCAGGTCGACCATCAACGACACATTGAGGAAGTCGCCACGGACCACCTTCGGCACGTTCTCGATGGAGAACGGCGCGGTGAGCATCAGCTTCAGCGCACCAATCAGATAAGGCGACGCCCGCCCGAGCTGCTTGAGTGGCCGCTGGAGGTTCTGCAGGTTGGTGTGCAGGTTGTCGCTGGACGGAGCCAGAGCGTTGTCGGCGGCCCTGCTGATCCTGCCGAGCGCCTCCACCGCATCCGCGAACAGATCGCGGGTGTCGGCGAAATGCTTGATCAGCGGCGGGAATTCGGTGAGCACCCGATCGAGCGTCTCATTGCGTTGACCCACGATCGTCAACAGCCGATTGGTCGAATCGATGGCCCTCGTGATGTCCTGGCGCTGCTGATTCAGTTGGTCGGTGAAGGTGTCCAACTTGTTGAGGAATTCCCGGATCTGATCGGCCCGGCCCGTGAGCAGGTTGTTGACCTCGGTCTGGATCGTTTCGAGGTTCTGGACGCCGCCACCACGCAGGATGGTCGCGATGCTGGCCAGCACCCGCTCGGTCGTGGGGAAAGCCGAGCTGTTCTTCAGCGGGATGGTGTCGCCGTTCCTCAGCTCACCCTGGGGGTCCGGCGGCGGATCGAGCTGCACGTGCTGACTGCCCAGCAGGCTGGTCTGGCCTATCTTGGCCAGCGTGTTCTTCGGTAGCTTCACGTCGGGTTGCAGGTCCAGGGTCAGCGTCGCAACCCAGTTCTTCAGCTCGATCTTCCGCACCCGGCCGACATACACGTCGGCCACGCGTACCCGGCTGTTGACGTTGAGCGCCAACGTATCCGGCATCTGCACGTAGATCGTCGTCTTCTTGTCGCCGGTGCCCGGTCCGCCGGGCAGCGGCACGTTGGCGATGCCCTTCCACGACCCACACGCGCTCAGTACCAATGCGACCGCCGCCAGCGCGACGCTGCGCTGGGCGATCCTGCTCCATCTACGTGCAGTCATCTATTGACCTGCCTCAGCGGGTAGTGGCGGGCCGGCAGGCGGCGGCCCGGCCGGGGCGGCGGGACCTGGGCCTGGGCCTGGCCCAACAGCGGGCGCGGACAGCGGCGACCCACCGGGGTCACCGGGTATCACCCCTGGTGCCGGGGCAGGCGGTGGCCCAGGCTGCGGATACCACGGGGGCGGCAGCGGGCTGTTCTCGTTGTAGGCGTCCGGCGGGCCGGGCAGGTTGCCCCCTGGCGGCGCCCCGAAGGCCGGTGGAGCACCGGGGATCACGCAGTCGGGTCCACCCATCAGTTCTGCGAGGCACTCCGGCGTCAGCATGTTGGAGGTGAACGGTTGCACGTCGACACCCTGCATGCCGGGGGCGGCGACCCAGCCCGGCTCGTGGTTACCGTGCGAGAACAAGGTATCGCGGGAGAAGACGCCGGGCACCGTGGTGTCCTTGTAGCCCCCCGGCGGGTGCAGACGCGGCTCTGAGTACGCGACCTCCTTGGGCAGCGTCATCGCGGTGTTGAACTGATTGATACCGATCGGGGGGAAGTTGAACTTGATCGCGTCGAGGATGGGCGCCAAGTACTGGGCACACAGTTCGGCGGATTCCTGGTAACCCAACCGGCTGCCTGCCTGAATTGCGCTGCACACAAACTGCATTGGGTTGGCGAAGTTGGCGATGGCCGGCAAGCCCATGACGCCGCCGGTCACCGGGGACACGATGTTCATCAGGTTCGCGCCGAGCGTCGGGAACACATGCAGGGCTGTTTCCAGACCGTTGAGCGGGTCCGGTTGCAGGATCGCATTGGTCACGTCGGCCAAGTTGTTGACGTCGTGGGTCAGCACCTCGCCGTTCTTGTTGATGAACTGACGGGTCGTCGTCAACAACTGGTTGAGGTCCTGCAGCGCGTTGGCCACTTCGCGATCGGTGTTGGTGAACGCGTTGGTGAACTGAGCGAGATCGTCGTTCAATGCGACGAACTGCTGATCGCTCTTGTACAACGCGTTGACGAACAGGGCCAGGCTCTTGATCACGCTGAAGAAGTCGCCACGACCCTCGTTGAGGGTGTAGAGCGCCTCCGACAGTCCTTTCAGCGTCTTGTTGAGCTGCTCACCCTTGCCTGCGAAGCCATTCGCGGCCGATTCGATGATGTCGCCGAAGGGCCCCTTCGGCTGGTCCTTCGTCGGACCGAGTTCGGTCAGGATCCGGTTGATCGAGTCGCGAAGCTCGTCGTATTCGACTGGCACCTGCGTCCGGTCGATCGGAATGACCGCGTTGTCTTCCATCACGGGCCCGCCGGTGTACGGCGGCGAGAGCTGGATATTGCGCGACGCCACGAGGCTGGGGTTCAGGATCGACGCGGTGGCGTTGGCCGGGACCTTGTACTTGTTCTCGTAAGAGAAGGTCACCTTCATCTTGTCGCCTGCCGGTTCGATCTTGTCGATCGCGCCGACCTTGATGCCCATGATGTTCACTTTGTCGCCCGGATACAGCGCCAAAGTCTCCGGGAAATAGGCGACGACGGTGTTGGTGGTCAGCCGCTTGTACACGTTGTAGCCGACGATGGCAGCTACCACAGCGAGAACCACGATCAGCGCACCGATGATCAGCGCACCCCGAGAGATGTTGCCGGTCTTGATGTTTCGGATGTTGAAGACTGTCGACATCTATCTCAGCCCTCCTGCGATCCGGGCGGGAGGTACGGCGGATTGCCGGGCAGCGGCGGCGTGCCCGCCGGCCCGGCGTCGGGGCCGGGCCCCGGCGGCGGTGGCGGTCCGTTCAACGCCGGCGGCAGTGGGGCGATGCCGGGCGTGAAGTCCGGTCCCTCCGGAGGCAGCGGACCCACCGGCACGGTACGTGCGCCTGGCGGTGCAGGCGGCAGCGGAACGGGAGCGCCCGGCATGTCGGGGGGCAACTGACCCGGTATGGCGGCCGCAGGCACGCCAGGCGTGAATCCCGGACCGTTGGGGTTCGGATTGGAGGTCGCGACGTCGGGCGGTCCGTATTCGGGGCCGCCGAACGGACCAGTCGTCAGGCCCGCGCACGGCAGCGGATCGCCTGGCCGCGGCAGGCCCTCGGGTACGCCAGGCGTGTACGAGCACGGCGAGCCCTTCAGGACGCCGGGGCCGGGGTGTTCCGGCGTGCCTTCCAGCACCGTCGGCGCGGGCGCAGGCGCGCCGTTCGGGAAGCGCTGGCCGTTCGGATCGGGGAACCGGAAAGCCGGCAGGCCAGCATCGCCCCAGAACTTCTCGGGGTCGATACCGCGCTTCTTGAACGCGGCGTCGACGAACGGCTGCAGGATTTGGTAAGGCAGCAGATTCGCCAAGAAGACTTTGAAGAACGGACCGGACGCGACCGCTTCACCAAGGGACGCAACGAATTTCGCTACGGTGGTCAGCGTCTGCATCAGATCGAACTTGCGGTCCTTCAGCGTGTCGCTGATGGTGCGCAACTGCTCGAGCACGTGGTTGAGGTTCGGGTTGTCGTCGATGAAGCCCTTCACCTGTTCGGAGAACTCTCCGACCCTTTCGAGCAGCATGCTGACTTGGTAGTTACGTTCATTGATCGCCGCCAACAGCGACTGGGCGTTGACGAACAGTTGGTTGATCTGCGCGCTGCGGTTGCCGAGGACGCCCGCGATCTTGTTGGCGTTGGCGAGCAGTTGCTTGACCTCGTCGTCGCGCTTGCCGATGGTGTCGGAGAACCGCGCCACCCCGTCGAGCGCCGCAGACAGATGCGGATACGTCTGATCGATGGTCTCGGACAACACATTCAGCGACCGCTTCACCGTCTGGGTGTCCCAGCCGGAGGCCGCCTTGGTCACGTCGAAGAATGCGTCGTAGATCTGGTAGGGAGTGGTGGTCTGACCCAACGGCAGAACCCCGTTGGCGCGCAACGGATCTTTGCCGCGCGGTTCGATCTCCATGTTGCGCCGACCCAGGATCGTGTCGGTGCGGATCGATGCGCGACTCGCGGTGCCGATCTGAGTGCCCTGCAGCGAGTAGCCGATCACCACTTTGTCCCCGTCGATTCGCATCGACCGGACTTGACCGACGTCGACGCCGGCAATGCGCACCTTGTCACCGGTGCCGATGCCACCGGTGTCGGAGAACTGTGCGTAATAGGTGGGTGTCGCGAAGAGCATCGGAACGCTCGCGAAGCTCTGGCCGACGCCGAGCACCAGAATCAGGATGAGAATGCCCATCATCCCGTTTCTGATGCGGTCCGACCCCTCGAGTGTCCTCATTGCGGCGTGCACCTACCCGACGGCTGACTGGTGAGTTTGACAGTGCGAACCGGACCGCCGGGCTGCAGCCCGAACGTCTTCAGCGTGATATCGCAGGCATAGAAGTTGAAGAAGTCGCCGTAGATACCACCGGCGCGCCCGATGATGTTGAACGCCGTCGGCAGCCTGACCAGGATGTCGTTGAGCTGGTCCTTCTGATCCACCAGCGGCTGCTGGACTCCCTCGAGATAGGTGATCGTGCTTTGCAGCAGCGGCCGGTTGTCGGCGAGCAGGTCCCCGATCGTGCCGGCAGCGTCACTGATATCCGCCACCGAACTGGCTATCGGGTCCTTGCGATTCTTCAGACCGGTGATGAGCTTCTCGAAATTCTGGACGGTCTCGTCGAACTGCTGCTGGTGCTTGACGGTCGTGTCGAGCACGGTGTTCAGATTGCGGATCACCTCGCCGATGGCTTGGTCCCGATCGGCCAGCGCAGATGTCAGCGATGCGGTCTGGTCCAGGATGTCGTTGATGGTGCCCCCCTGGCCCTGGAACACCGTGATGATCGACTGGGCGATGTTGTTCACCTTGGCGGGGTCCAGTGCCCGGAACACCGGACGGAAGCCACCGATCAACGCGTCCAGATCAAGCGCGGGCTGGGTTCGCTCGATCGGGATGGTGCCGCCGGCAGGCAGCCGCTTGTTGCTGTCGCCGCGCTTGAGCTCCATATACCGGTCGCCGATCAGGTTCAGGTACCGGACGGACGCCGTGGTCCCGTCGAACAGTTGCAGCGAGCGATCGACGGTGAAGTGCACCTTCGCCTGCGCGCCACCGTCCATCAGTTCGATCTTGGAGACCTTGCCGACCTCGACGCCGGAAGCGCGGACGAACTGCCCGGCCCGAAGGCCGCTGACGTTGGAGAAGACAGCCGTGTATCCGGTGGTGCGGTCGAACCGCATCTGACCGAACACCACGATGATCATCGCGGTGAAAAGCAGCAGCACCAGCGAGAAGATGCCGAGCTTTACAGCAGTACCGGTGATTTTCATGGGTTGATCGTGTTCTCCCCGAACTGACGCCCCCAGACGTATTCGATCCCAGGAGCGATGATCGGAATCGGCGCAGGAAGCAGCGGAATGATGCACGGCGGCAGGCCGGCGCAGCCGAACGGCGAGGCCAGTTCCAGGTGGTTGTACGGCGCAATCGAGGCACCGGTGTCCATCACCAGGTACGGCGCGGGCCACAGATCGCGCGTGATCGGCTGCCAGCAGCCGGGCCTACCCTCCGGGCCACCCTTGGCGTTCACCCGCGGCAGATTGTCCGGATAGACGTAGGGGTTGCCCGGGCCGATCAGCTCACTGGTGGTCCGGAGCGAATATCCATTGCCACCCAATGACGCCGCGACCTTGGGCTCCACGTCGTGGAAGTTGCGGATAGTGCAGAACAGCGCAGGACTGTATGTGTCGAGCAGCTGTGAGGTGGGCACCAGGTCAGCAGTGCCACGGACCAGGTAGGGCCCGCTGCGTTCGAAGATGTCGCCGCCGGTGTTGCCGAACCCGACAGCCGCCATCAGCGCCTGGTCGATGTTGCCCTGCTGCTCATTCAGCGTGCGCGCGGTGGTGACGGCGTTCTCCAGGCCGTCGAACAGGTCGGGCGCCGCGTTGGCGTAAACGTCACCCAGGTCGGCGAGCAACTTGTTGTCCCGGCGGATCTGGGGCATCAGCGGATTGACGTCGTCGAGGATCTCGTTGCCGTGCACGATCGACTGACCGAACCGATCGCCCAGCCCGTTGAGTGCTTCGGCTGTGGCGCTCAATGTCTGGTTCAACTTGATCGGGTCGACTTGCTGGGCCACGTCGACGACCGTCTCGAACAAGGTGTTGAACTCGGTCGTCACCGACGTCGCATCGATCACATCGGACGGCGAAATACGTTGCGGCGTAGGGTTTTTCGGCGACGTGAAGGATATGTACTTGTTGCCGAACACCGTGGTCGCGGTGATATCGGCATTGACGTTCTTCGGAATCAGGTGCAGATACTGGCGGTCTACCTTCAGCGTGATCTTCGCCTTGGGCTCGCCGCCGACGTCGACCTGGTCAACCTGGCCGACCCTGCCGATCTCCACACCGTTGTAGGTCACCTTGGCGCCGGGATCCATCGAAAGGCCGGCTCGCGCCGCCATCATCGTCAGATCCTCGCGGTCGAGGAAGGTGCCGCGGAACTGGAGGAAGACCAGGACCATCGCGATGACGACCAGCAGCGTCAAGATCGCGCCCGCCACTTTGTACGGCGGTGTGCGGGACTTGTTCACGGGTGCGGTCATCGGCTACACCGTCAAGTTGAAGTTGGGGTCGACGCCGTAGAGCGCCAACGCGACGAACAGCACCACCAACGCCACCGCCACCAGCGACGCCCGCATGGCCCGACCCACCGCCTCGCCGACGCCAACCGGGCCACCGCTGGCGAAATAGCCGTAGTAGCAGTGGTTGAGCATGACGATCACGGAGATGATGATCGCGTCCATGAAGGACCAGAACACGTCCTCGGGCCGCAGGAACGTGCGGAAGTAGTGGTCATAGGTGCCGGTCGACTGACCGTAGAACAACGTGGTGGTCACTTGACCGGAGAGGAACGACAGGATCATCGCCATCGCGTAGAGCGGGATGATCACCACGAAGCCGGCCATGATTCGAGTCGAGACCAGGTAGGAGATCGACTTGATGCCCATCACCTCGAGGGCATCGATCTCCTCGCTGATCCGCATGGCGCCCAATTCGGCCGTCGCGCCTGCGCCGACGACCGCGGCCAACGCGACGCCGGACACCAGCGGAGCCGCGGATCGCACGTTGATCATCGCGGCGAAGAATCCGGTGAACGCCTCGACACCGATATTGCCGAGCGACGCGAAGCCCTGGATGGCTACCAGTGACGATCCTGACAAGCTGACGAAGCCGACGATCGCCGCGGTGCCGCCGATGACGGCCATTGCGCCAGTGCCCATGCCGATCTCGGCGATCAGCCGCAGCGTCTCCTTGCGGTAGTAACGCAGGGCATGCCCGGTTGCGCCCAGCGCGGTGACGATGAACCACGCGACGTGGCCGACACTGTCGAGGAAGCGCACTGGCGCGCCTGCGACTTTTTCAGCGCGCGCGGTTCCCCGCGGAAATCGTGACCGAAGAACGGCGCCGGTACTCATGTCAACGCCCCGTTCCGAACCGGACGCCGATCGTGGTCAGCACCACGTTGACGGCGAACAGCGCGATGACGCATAGGACCAGCGTCTCGTTGACCGCGGTTCCGACGCCCTTGGCGCCACCGGAGACGGTGAGCCCGCGGTAGCAGCCGACCAGGCCGGCGATCAGTCCGAAGACTGTGGCCTTGACGACCGAGATCAACACTTCGGGCAGGCCCGTGATCAGTGTCAGCGTCGAGACGTAGGCGCCCGCAGACACGTTCTGCAGATACACGCCGAAGACGAAGCCGCCGACGAGCCCGATGGTGATCACCGCGCCGTTGAGGAGCAGCGCCACGAACGTCGAAGCCACCACGCGGGGAACGACGAGGCGGTGGATCGGATCGATGCCGAGCACCTCGAGCGCGTCGATCTCTTCACGAATGGTGCGTGCGCCGAGGTCTGCGCAGATGGCTGTCGATCCGGCGCCGGCCACCACCAGCACCGTGACCAGCGGGCCCAACTGGGTGACGGCGCCGATTGCCGCACCCGCTCCCGACACGTCGGCGGCGCCGAACTCGGCGAGCAGGATATTCAACAGGAAGATCAACAGCACGGTCAGCGGCGCGGACACCGCCAGGGTCGGCAGGAACGACACCCGAAACAAGAACCAGCTCTGAAGGATGAACTCGCGCCACTGGAATGGCCGGAACAGCGCCCTCCCGGTCAGCACGCACATACGCGTGAAACCGCCGACAGCCTGCAGGGCAGGTCTGGTCTGTTCGCGCACATAGCCGACCATGCCGGTCGACGCCGTCACCAGGTCGCTCCCACCACGAAACCGTGCCGGCCGTGGCGCAGCGGCAGCCCGTGTCGCACGCACCCTCCTTGCCCCAACCCCGTGTGTGTGACATCCGTCTCCCTACTCGCAAGTAGTAAGACGGACCACAGGACTGTACCCGATGCTGTACTGCGCGTGCACCGCATCGGCAGGATTGTGCCCGTAACCGTTAGCAAAGCCTCCCCCGTTCGTTAAATGTCTTGCGCCGCAGCAGAAACCGTTGGCGGAGTGGAACTTTCGCCAGCGTCAATGAAATTTGCCACGCCGAAACGCGCTCGCAGTTCCGTTTTCAGGACTTTGCCAGCGGGGTTGCGCGGGAGGGCGTCGACGATCTGCAGCGCCTTCGGATGCTTGTATCGCGCCAGCCTTTCGGTGAGGAATTCGTCGAGGTCAGCCAGTCCAAGATCGGAATGCGTGGCGGCAAGGGCGAGGACGGCGACGGGAACCTCGCCCCACTTCTCGTCGGGACGCCCGATCACAGCCACCTCGACGATGGCGGGGTGGGCCGCCAGTGCGTTTTCGACCTCGGCGCAGTAGATGTTCTCGCCGCCGGAGATGATCATGTCCTTCTTGCGGTCGACGACCCAGACATAACCCTCGTCGTCCTGGCGGACCAGGTCGCCGGAATGGAACCAGCCGCCTTCGAATGCCTCGGCGGTGGCTTTCGGATTGTTCCAATAGCCGGCCATCAGCGTCGGTGCGCGATAGACGATTTCGCCGACCTGGCCGACGGGGACGTCGTTCATGTTCTCGTCGACGACGCGCGCGGCCACCGTCGGGATCACCTTGCCGACCGAGCCGAGTTTGCGAATTGCGTCCTGCGCCAACAACATACACGTCACTGGCGACATCTCGGTCTGCCCGAATGCGGCGTAGATCTGAGTACCTGGGAAGGTCTCGGCCATCCCGCGCAGCAGCGTGTCCGACGCCGGTGCGGCGCCCCACGACAGCACCCGGAGCGCCAGCTTTCGCGGGTTGGCCCGCTGCTCGGCAACCACCGCCTGCCACTGTGCGGGCACCAGGAACATCGTGGTCACCTGCTCGGACTCGAGGACGTCGAGCAGGTGGGCCGGATCGAATGCACCGAGCGGATAGATGACGGTCGGCAGCCCGAGCTGCAGCGGGGTGATCGTGTTGCCGATGCCCGCGATGTGGAACAGCGGCACCCCGATGAAGCCGACGTCGTTGTTGACGTCGGCGGCGATCGTGAACAGGTTGGTCATCGCCTGACCCGCGATGTTGGTGTGGGTGAGCACCGCGCCCTTGGGCCTGCCGGTGGTGCCCGACGTGTACATGATCAGCGCGGGCGAGTCGTTGGGGATGTCGACAACCGGGGCCGGGTCCCCTTGTTCTGCGATCACGTCGTCGTACCCGATCACCGAGTCGTCGGTGGCGCCACCGGCGACGATGACGGTCTGCAGCGTCGGGTCGAGGTCGCGAACGGCGGTGGCCACGTTGGCCAGCACCGTCTCGGTGATCACGACGCGGGCCTGGCAGTCACTGACCAGGAACGCGATCTCCGGCGGCGTCATCCGGAAGTTCACGGGTACGGCGATGGCACCCAGCTTGTTGGCGGCCAGGAACGACTCGACGAACTCGGTGCGGTTGAGCATCAGGATCAGCACGCGGTCGCCGAAACCGACTCCACGCCTGCTCAGCGCACCTGCCAGCGCCGTCACCCTGCGGTCGAGCTCACCCCAGGTCGTCGTGTGACCGAGGAATCGCAGTGCCGTGGCGTCGGGCTGCATCAACGCGTGCCTGGCGAGCTGGTTCGTCCAGTTCTGCCGACGCGCCAGATACGGCTGGTCTGTCGGTGACGGCTCAGCGGTCAACAGCGAGTGCTCCCTCGGGCGGCGGGTTGCGCGGCGTTGATATTTGATCAAACATTGTGTTGCCGTGGTCACACTAAGACCTCGGCGCCGCGGGGACAACCCCACCGCGAGACAACCGGAGACAGTCATGAACGCACCCGCCAGGCACCGTTCACAGCGGCGCCGGGCGGTGCGTCGCGAGCAGCTCTCCGACGAGGTCGCGGCCCGTTTGCGCACCGACATCATGACCGGCACGCTGCGGCCGGGGACCTTCGTCCGGCTCGACGAAACGGCCGCTGCGCTCGGCGTCAGCATCACACCCGTGCGCGAGGCGCTGCGCACGCTGCGCGGCGAAGGCATGGTTCAGCTCGAACCGCACCGCGGACATGTGGTGGTTCCGCTGACCCGCAGTGATATCGAGGACATCTTCTGGTTGCAGGCCACCATTGCCAAGGAGTTGGCGGCGACGGCGGCCGAACGGATAACCGACGCGCAGATCGATGAGCTGGAAGGGCTCAACGAGGTGCTCGCCGCGGCCGTCGACCGCGGCGAGCCCGAGGAGATCGTCGCGGCCGAGTTCACGTTTCACCGGGCGTTCAACCGGACGACGGACCGAATCAAGCTGGCCTGGTTCCTGTTGCACGTCGCGCGCTATATCCCTGGACAGATCTATGCGAGCGAGCCGGCGTGGGGAGCCGCGGCGGTGGCAGGCCACCGGGAACTGATCGCGGCGTTACGCAGGCGCGACGTCGACACCGTCGTGCGGCTCACCTCAGGTGAGTTCACCGACGCCGCCCAGCGTTTGGTGACCCGGCTCGACGAGATCGGGTTGTGGAGCTGATCGACGACCTATGACCACTGCGGCCGATCGACGTGTCCGCTCGTGCCAACGGGGCTGCCGTTGGGAGTTGTGCAGGCCACCGTGGCGATACGGCTGTTGGGCCCCTGCAGGGCTGCCGTCTCGGCGCTGACCACGCTCGGACCCACCGCACTGTGCCACTGCGTCCAATCGACGGCATCAACGGCCAGGGCGATGCACTGGTACTGGTTGGTGTTGGTGCCGACCTGACCGGTGATCAGGCAGTGCGTACCGTCGCGGTCCTGGCACATATTCAGTGCGGCGTAGTCGGCGTTGGTCAAGGTCGGCGCGTTGGTCCAACTCGCCCAGACTCCGGTCTCCGGCGAGAAGGCAATTGAGGCGACCAGGCCGGCGGGAGCCGGACGTGGCTGCACAGGCACGGGCACCGGGTTGATGGGTGGCCGAGCGCCCGCGGTAGCCGCTGCACCCAGTCCGCCGGCGGCGATGGCGCCGGCAAGCAAGACGCCGGCAGTGATCTGACGCCGCATGGGCGTTTTCGTGCGGTTGGTGTTCATCGAAATCTCCTTCAGGTTGTCGCGGCCCGATTTGGGACGCGTTCACCTGTAGGAGCGGGGAGCCACCTCGGCTCCCACACTTTTCTGCGAACGAGTTTCGAACGCGGCTATTTGTCGGCGGCCAGCTGCTCAGCGCGGGTCTTGAGGTTCTCTGCCAGATAGTCGAGCGTGTCGCCGATCGCCTTCTTCACCATCGACTTCGGGATCGGCAGCTTGGTCTCGACGTCGAAGTCGACGGTCAGCAGTGCGGTGGGGCCCATCGGCACCACCGAGAACCGCTGCTCCTGCTTCTCGAAGAACTCGCCCTGCTGCAGCACGGTGTAGATCTGGTTCTCGGCCGGGTAGTAGACCGCGGTGATGAAGGTGCCGGACTGGCCCTGCACCACGACGTCGAGTCGCAGCTGGCTGGGCCTGCCGTCGTCATACTTGGCCAGCACCCAGCAGCCCTTTATCTCCTCGTTCCACTCCGGGTACGACTCGAAGTCGGCGACGATCGCCATGATCTTCTCCGCGGGCGCGGCAACCTCAACTGTCTTGCTTACGAGCGGCATCCGGCGAGCATATCGACTCGAGCAGCGACCGGATCGGCCCCGGGATCGGCACCGGACGTCGGCTCTCGCGGTCGACGTACACGTGCACCCAATGCCCTACCGCCGCCAGTGGCTGGTCGGCCTGGAAGAGCGCCAACCGATACGTGACGCTGCTGTTGCCGAGCCGCGCGACAGCCAAGCCGACCACCAGCGGGTCGGGAAACTTCAACTCTGCGACGTATCTGCACCCCGACTCGGCCACCACCCCCAGCCACGGCGTCGTCAACGGATCAAGCCCGCACGTCGTGTTGATCCAGCCGTTGATCGCGGTGTCGAACAGTTCGTAGTACACCGCGTTGTTGAGGTGACCGAACATGTCGTTGTCGGTCCATCTGGTCAGCACCGGCCAGTGCACGGGAAAATCCCGGCTGGTGAGCGATTGCTCGCTTGTCATGGCAGCAGTGTCGCAGCCTTGGCAGGCTGGACCTCATGAGGATCCGCGGCGCGGTGTTGGAAGAGATCGGTCGGGCGCGGCCCTACTCCGAATCCCGACCGCTGTCCGTCGGCGACCTCGACCTCGCGCCGCCGGGGGATTCCGAGCTTCTGGTCCGCATCGAAGCGGCCGGGCTCTGTCATTCCGACCTCTCGGTGGTCGACGGCAACCGGGTGCGGCCCGTCCCGATGCTGCTCGGGCACGAGGCGGCGGGAATCGTCGAGCAGGCCGGGTCGGCTGTCGGCGACATGCCGGTCGGGCAGCGCGTGGTGATGACGTTCCTGCCGCGGTGCGGCCAGTGTTCGGCCTGCGCCACCAACGGGCTCACGCCGTGCGAACCAGGCAGCGTCGCGAACGGCGCAGGCACGCTGATGAGTGGAGCGCGCAGGCTCTCGCGCGACGGCCTGCCCATCCACCACCACCTCGGGGTTTCCGGCTTCGCCACCCACGCCGTCGTCGACCGTCGCTCGGTGGTGCCGGTGCCGGCCGACGTGCCGCCCGAGGTCGCGTCGCTGCTCGGCTGCGCGGTCCTCACCGGCGGCGGCGCCGTGATCAACGCCGGGCAGCCGCAGCCCGGCCAGACGGTGATCGTCGTCGGCCTCGGCGGGGTGGGCATGGCCGCGGTGATCACCGCGCTGGCGCTCGAGGACGTCCGGGTGATCGGCGTCGACCAGTTGGCCGACAAGCTCGCGCTCGCCCGCACCATGGGCGCGCACGAGGCCTACACCCCCGACGAAGCGCGCGAGCGCGTGCTGAAGGCAGCGGTGGTCATCGAGGCAGCCGGGCATCCACTCGCGCTGCAGACAGCGATCGAACTGACGGCGCCTGGCGGTTGCACGGTCACTGTCGGCCTGCCCCCGCCGGATGCGCGAATCACGGTGTCGCCGTTGGGTTTTGTCGCCGAAGGTCGCTCGTTGATCGGCAGCTATCTCGGCTCGGCCGTGCCGGCGAACGACATTCCGCACTTCGTCGGGCTCTGGCGGGCAGGCCGGCTGCCTGTCGAGAAGCTCGTGTCGTCGACGATCGCCCTTCAGCAGATCAACGAAGGCATGGACCAGCTCGCCGACGGGCACGCCGTGCGCCAGCTGATCAGTTTTGACTAGTCACCGCACCCGACGTCGCGATGCCGTTGCGGCGGAAGGACGCGACGATGAGCGCACGCAACTTGCGGCCGACCTCGAACTGCTTACCCGGCAGCGTGCGCGCGACCATCCGCAGATTCACGGTGTCGACCTCGATGCTCTCGACGCCCATCAGCGACGGTTCGTCAAGCAGCAACTCGGGTAGGCCGTCGTTCTGCATCGCGGCCTTCGCGACGCCGCCGAGAACGTCGTTCACCTGGTTGAGGTCGGCCGACGTCGGCACCGGCACATCGACCACCGCGCGTGCCCAATCCTTCGACATGTTCAGCGATTTCACGATCTGGCCGTTGGGCACCGTGTACATCTCGCCGTCGCTGGTGCGCAGTTTGGTGACACGCAGTGTGACGTCTTCCACAGTGCCGACCGCCGATCCCCCGGCGGTGACGCTGAGCTCGACCAGGTCACCGAAGCCGTACTGCTTCTCGGTGATCAGGAAGAACCCGCTGAGCAGATCCTGGACGATGCGCTGCGCACCGAAACCCAGGGCGGCACCGAGCACGGCGGCAGGCGCCACCAGCGAACCAAGCGGCAGGCCAAGCTGATTGGCGATGTCGACGGCGACCACCGTGTAGAGCAGCGCGATCGCCACCGATGAGATCACCGAGGCGACGGCCTGACCGTGCTTGACGGTCTCCGACCGCACGGTGGCGTCGCGCTGGTCCCCCTTGGTGAGACGCCTGCTGATCCGTTCGGCGACCCATCGGATGACCCGCGTCACAATCATCGCGAACAGCACGACGAGGACGATGTGCAGGCCCTTGGTCAGGAGCCAATGGGTGAGGTCTTGAAGTGTCGTAGGCATACCCGCGGACGGCTTCCCACTGCGGCGGGGGGTTCAAACACCAGCCGCGAACTTGTATGATGAGTTGGTTACTTGTCATACATAGATGTCAGGAGTCCGATGTCCGACCGCATCCGCCACCTCAAGCTCTCCCACGTCGTGCTGCCGCTGGAAACACCGGTCAGCGACGCGAAGGTGCTGACCGGACGGCAGAAACCCCTGACCGAGACGGTGCTGTTGTTCGTCGAGGTCGTCACCGAACAGGGCCACGAGGGCATGGGCTTCTCGTACTCCAAGCGCGCAGGCGGTCCGGCCCAGTACGCGCACCTGCATGAGATGGCCGATGTCGCGCTGGGGCAGGACCCGTCTGACATCGACCGGATCTACCAGTCACTGCTGTGGGCGGGCGCATCGGTCGGCCGGTCCGGAGTGGCCACCCAGGCGATCGCCGCGCTCGACGTCGCGCTGTGGGACCTCAAGGCGCGCCGCGCAGGCCTGCCGCTGGCCAAACTTATTGGCGCGCACCGTGACTCGTGCCCCGTCTACAACACCTCCGGCGGGTTCCTGCAAGCCTCGGTCGAGGAGATCAAGGACAACGCCACCGCATCGCTGGCCTCCGGCATCGGCGGCATCAAAATCAAAGTGGGACAGCCGGATTGGAAGACGGATCTGCACCGCGTGGCCGCGCTGCGCGAGCATCTCGGAGCGACACCGTTCATGGTGGACGCCAATCAGCAGTGGGACAGGGCAAGGGCCCGGCGGATGTGCCGCGAGCTCGAGGCGTTCGACCTGGTGTGGATCGAGGAGCCGCTGGACGCATGGGATGCCGCGGGGCACGCCGACCTCAGCCACACATTCGACACCCCGATCGCGACGGGCGAGATGCTGACCTCGGTCGGCGAACACATGGCGCTGCTCGACGCGGGCTACCGCGGCATCGTTCAGCCGGATGCGCCGCGGATCGGCGGGATCACGCCGTTCCTGAAGTTCGCGACGCTGGCCGCGCATGCCGGCCTTGCGCTCGCACCGCACTATGCGATGGAAATTCATCTGCACCTCGCCGCGACGTATCCCACCGAGCCGTGGGTCGAGCACTTCGAATGGCTCGATCCACTCTTCAACGAGCGCATGGAGATTCGCGACGGCCGGATATGGGTGCCCGAGCGGCCGGGCCTCGGCGTCACGCTCAGCGACCAGATGCGAGCCTTGACCAAGGAGAGCGCGGAGTTCGGCACGAGATGATGTGCCGATGACAACGACTTTGGCGCAGCGGGTCGTCGCCGGGCTCAAGGACAAGATCCTGGCCGGCGACCTGCCCCCCGGGCACAAGCTGCCCTCGGAGGCCGAGCTCATCGACGAGTACGGCGTGTCCCGCACCGTCGTCCGCGAGGCGGTGACGCGGTTGCGCGCCGAGGGCCTCGTCGAAACCTTCCAGGGCCGAGGCTCTTTCGTGCTGGCGATGCCGGAGCCGACGTCGTTCACCGTGGAGTCCGCGGCGATCCGGACGCACCACGACGTGCTCGACATGCTCGACTTCCGGCTCGGTATCGAAAGCGAGGCGGCCGCTTTGGCGGCAGCGCGCGTCGACAAGGCAGGCGCCGAGGCGATCCGCACAGCGCTCGACGAGTTCGTCGCCGCAGCGCCGGAGGATCAGGTCGAGGCCGACTTCCGCTTTCACAGCGCGGTCGCGGCGGCCAGTGCCAACCGGTTCTACCTCGACCTGCTCGACTCACTCGGTCCGATGATGATCATGCTGGCCCGCACCCGACTTGGCGACGCGTACTCGCTCACCGACGCCGGCCACGTCGAGCGTGTCCGCAGGGAGCACGACGACGTCGCTGCCGCCGTCATCGCCGGCGACCCCGACACCGCCAGGGCCGCGATGCGGGTCCACCTCGGCAACACCCGGCGCCGTCTGGACGCGGGCTGACTTGCGGCGCCAGAAGTGCCGGAGCACCGGTAGCAGCGCCACCACGACGAAAATCGCCAGGATGCTTCCAGACAGCGGCCTGGTGAAGAAGCCAGTCGGGTCGCCGCCGAAGATCAGCATCGACCGCCGCGCGCTCGATTCGACCAGCGAGCCGAGGACGAAGGCCAGCACCATCGGGCCGGGGTCGAAGCCCGCCTTCTTCATCAGGTAGCCGACGATGCCGAAGCCGATCATCAGGAAGATGTCGAACACCGAGTTGTTGATCGTGTAGACGCCGAGGATCGTGATCAGCGCGGTGATGGGCGCCAGTATCGCGGGCCGCACGCGCAGGATGCGAACGAACAAGCCCACCAACGGAATCGACAGGATCAGCAGCAGGATGTTGCCGATGTACATCGAGTTGATGACGCCCCAGAACAGATCCGGATGCTCGTCGACCAACTGCGGCCCTGGCGCGATGCCGAGGATCAGCAGCGCGCCGAACAACATCGCCATCGACGCGTTGGCGGGGATGCCGATGGTCAGCAGCGGAATGAACGACGACGTGGCCGCCGCGTTGTTGGCGGTCTCCGGCGCCGCCACGCCCTCGACGGCACCGCGGCCGAACCGCTCCGGGGTCTTGGAGCGCCGCTTCTCCGCGGCGTAGGCGACCAGCGACGCGAGCACTGCGCCACCACCGGGCAGCACGCCGAGCACGAAGCCGATCACCGAGCCACGGCCGATGGCGCCCGAGGACTGACGCAGGTCCTTGCGCGACGGCCACACATTGGCGACCTTGGCGGGCACGTGCGGCTTGCCGTGCCGCTGCTCGAGGTTGTACAGAATCTCGCCGACACCGAACAGGCCCATCGCCACGACAACGAAGTCGATGCCGTCGGCGAGTTGCAGGCTGTCGAACGTGAATCGGGATGCGCCGCTGAAGCTGTCGCGACCGACGGTGGCCAGCAGCAGCCCGATGGCCGCGGCGATCAACGACTTCAACATGTTGCCGTTGCCGATGGTCGCGATGAGCAGCACGCCCAACAGGGCGAGTGCGGCGTATTCGGGTGGCCCGAAGTCAAGGGCGATGTCGGCGACCACCGGAGCGAGCAGTGTCAGCCCGATGATCGAGATCGTCGCTCCCACAAAGGAACCGATGGCTGCGATGCCCAACGCGGTTCCGGCTTTGCCCTGTTTGGCCAGGGCGAAACCGTCGAAGACGGTGACCACCGACGACGCCTCACCGGGCAGTCGCAACAACACCGAGGTGATGGTGCCGCCGTATTGGGCGCCGTAGTAGATGCCGGCGAGCATGATGATCGCCGATACCGGGTTGATGCTGTAGGTGATCGGCAGCAGGATCGCGATCGTGGCCGCGGGTCCGAGCCCGGGCAGCACGCCGATCACCATGCCGATCAGCACACCGATCAAGCAGTACAGCAGGTTCTTCGGCTCGACGACGAGCGCGAATCCATCCAGAAATGCGTTGAGGTCCATGGCTTTCTACAGGGCGATCAGATGGGGCAGCGGGATCCGCAGGCCGTAGAGGAACAGGAAGTAGAACACCACGGTCGTCAGCACGCTGATCACCACGGTGTTGCGCCAGCTCTCGCCGCCGAGGAAGCGCAACCAGACGATGCACAGCAACACGGCGGGAATCTCGAATCCGGTGAGCGGCATCAGCAGACCGAATGCGACAAAGGTGATGGCGCCGACCGCGGCGAGTGCACTGCTGCGGGTGAACTTCTCGCTGTCGTCCAGGCCGCGGCCGACGACTAGTAGGAGGACCGACAACACGACGATCACCACGCTGACGACGAAGGGCCACAGGCCGGGTCCCGGCTGACGCAGAGTGCCCAGCCCGTAGCCGTAAGCCAGTATCGCGGCGCCGACGCCGATGACGAGACCCACGATTGCGCCGACGGTCTGGTAGGCGGGCCCACCGGCGGGCGGCCGTTCGTCCTCCAACTCGTGGGCGACCTCGGCTTCGATCTCGGCGAGGATGTCGTGTTGGCTCATGCCGTCATGCCTTGTCACGCAGATTGATCCCGTACTGCTTGACCAGGTCGGCATATCGCTTGGTGTCGGACTGCAACTGGGCGAGCACCTGATCGCCGGGCTCCTCCAGCGGCGTCAGGCTGTTCTGCTCGTTGAACGACTTGTAGGCGTCGGTCGTGAAGGTCGCCTTCAGGCCTTCGGTGAGTTTGTCCTTCACCTCTTGCGGGGTGCCCTTCGGCACGGTCATGAACCGGTACTGCGTCACCTCGACGTTCAGGCCCTGCTCCTTGGCGGTCGGTACGTCGGGCAGATAGGGGATCCGGGACGGTCCAAAGACGCTGAGCGGCACCAGCTTTCCGGACTTGATGTTCTCGATGGCCTCACCGACCTGCAGCGAGGCCACGTCGATCTGGTTGCCCAACAGGGCGGTCAGCGCCGGCGCGCCGCCGTCGAACGGCACCGGCTGCGATGCCACGTCGGTGGACTTGAACAGCAGGGCCGCGGCCAACTGCGCGCCGGTGCCGACGCCGGTGGTGCCGTACCGGACGACGCGCTTGCTGTCCTCGAGATCCTTGAGCGTCTTGTAGCCGCTGGCGGGATTGGTGACGAGCACGTAGTCGTCGCGGGAGACCCCGTACACGACGTCGAAGTCGTCGATCTTGGTGACCTCGTCGGGGCTGACGGCCAGCGGGGTGATCGTGAACAGTGATGCGTTCTGGATCGCGATCGTCGAGCCGTCCGGCTTGGCCTTGGACACCTCGGCCGCGGCGAGCGCACCGTTGGCGCCCTCGCGGTTGATCACGGGGAAGGAGGCATGCAGGTTGTCGGACAGGCCCTTGGACACGGCGCGACTGATCAGGTCGCTCGACCCGCCGGGCGAAGCCCCGACGTACATCTCGACCGTGCCGGACGGATAGTTGCCGTTGCCGCTGCCGGAACCGGTGCTGGTCTGCACTCCACCGCAGGCGGTCAGGACCAGTCCTGCGGCGGCGGCCGCCGCGAGTGCTGCGCCGAGGCGTTGGCGGCGGAAGGCGTTGGTGATCACCATGCGCGTTCACTCCTGTGTATCGGATGACGAGGGGGCGCCGATGTGGCGGCCGTCACTCATAAACTAAAGAGCGGCACCGATACCTGTCCAAGCCTGATATCGCATGGGTCGATACCTTTTGCGCATCAGAACCAGGCGTCGCGCATTTCCAATGTGGTGCGGTCCAGGCTTTCCAGCAGGTCCAGTTGCGGCGCCGTCTTCGGCAGCTCGTAGCGGAAGAAGTACTGCGCCGCCTGCCGCTTGCCGTCGTAGAAATCCCCGGCGCGGCCGTTGGCGGCCAGGAGCTGTTCCAGCCACATCCATGCGACGACGATGTGCCCGAAGGCCTCGAGGTAGATCGCGCTGTTGGCCAGTGCGGCATCAAGCTCGCCGGAGCCGAACATCCCGGTGGTCACGCTGACGAGACGCTGCCAGGTCGTATCCAGCTCGGCGGCGAGCGAGGCTGCGTCACCGCCCACCGCGTTCGCCGTCGCGATCGTCGCGGCGATGGCCTCTCCGAGCGCGGCCAGGCTGGCGCCCCCACGCTGAGTTACCTTGCGGCCCAACAGATCCAGGCTCTGGATGCCGTGCGTGCCCTCATGGATGGGGTTGAGCCGGTTGTCGCGGTAGTGCTGCTCGACGTCGTACTCGCGGGTGTAGCCGTATCCGCCGTGGACCTGGTGGCCAGGCTGTTGGCCTCGAGGCACCACTGCGACGGCCAGCTCTTGCCGACCGGCGTGAGGATGTCGAGCAGCAGCCCGAGCGAATCCCGTTCGTCGTCTGACTCGGCACTGTGCTGCAGGTCGACGAGCTTGGCGCAGTACAGCAGCAACGCCATGCCGCCCTCGACATAAGCCTTCTGCGCCAACAGCATTCGCTTGACGTCGGCGTGTTCGATGATCGGCACCTGCGGTGTCGACGGGTCCTTGGCCAGCACCGGCCTGCCCTGCGGTCGCTGACGCGCATATTCCAGCGACTTGAGGTAACCGGTGTAGCCCAACGACACCGCGCCCATCCCGACGCCGAGGCGCGCCTCGTTCATCATCGTGAACATGTAGGCCAGGCCGCGGTGCGGCTCACCGACCAGATATCCGACCGCGCCGTCGAAACTCAGCACGGTGTTGGTGATGCCGCGCTGGCCCATCTTGTGGTTCAGCCCGGCAAGCACGACGTTGTTGCGCTCCCCGACCGAGCCGTCATTGTCGACGAGGAACTTCGGCACGATGAACAGCGAAATGCCCTTGGTCCCAGGCGGACCGCCGGGGATCTTCGCGAGGACGAGGTTGACGATGTTCTCGGTGAGCTCGTGTTCGGCCCCGGAGATCCACATCTTGGATCCGAACAGCCGGTAGGTGCCGTCGTCCTGCGGTTCGGCGCGGGTCAGGATGTCGGCCAGCGACGAGCCGGCCTGTGTCTCGGACAGGGCCATCGTGCCGGAGAACCGTCCGGCGAGCATCGGCTTGAGGAACGCCTCGATCTGCTCGTCGGTACCGAACTTCGCGAGCAGGTTGGCGTTGGCCATGGTCAGCATCAGGTAGCCGGTGGTGCTGACGTTGGCCGCGGAGAACCAGGCGAAGCCTGCCTCGGCGACGGTCGCGGGCAGTTGCGCGCCACCGAGTTGTTGGTCCATCGACATCGCAATGAGGTCGGCTGCGGCGAACGCGTCCCACGCCTGCTTGACGTCATCGATGAGGGTGACCTTGTTGCCGTCGAACTGCGGCTCATTGGCGTCGCTCTTCTTGTTGTGCGGCGCGAAGTAGCGAGTGGCCAACTGCTCGCACAGATCGAGAACACCGTCGAAGGTCTCGCGGGAGTGCTCGGCGAAGCGCTCGCGTTTGGTCAGCTCGTCGATGCGCAGCCATTCGTAGAGCAGAAAGTCGAGATCGCGACGGGACAGCAGGGTGGACTTCACGTGTCCATCTTCCCTCTAGGTCGACCGCGCTGTGGTTTCCACGTCAATGCCCAGCGGCGAGGAGACCCGCGTCGTCTCGTCGCGAATCAGGCCGCGCAACAGCGCGGTGCTGAATTCCTGCGCGATCTCCTGCGCAGTGCGCCTGCCCTGCGGCCGCAGCCAGCGGTAGGCGCCCAGCGTCATCCCGATGTAGCCGAGCGCCAGCACATGCGAGTCGCAGTCGTAGAACTCGCCGCTGGCGATGCCCCGGTCGATGACGTCGCGCACATGTTCGTAGACCTGGGTCTCCTTCTCGCGGATGTAGGCGACCTGTTCCTCGGTGAACCACTCGGTGATGTAGGGGCCCTCCTGGAAATACACGGCTGCGCGTTCGATGTTGCCCGCGATGCCGACGAGGAGCCTTCGCGTGAAGTGGTAGATGGTCTCGCGCGCCGATGCCGTCGGGTCGTCGTGCAACGCATCGACCGTGAAGTCGGCCGCGCCCTTGTAGATGTCGTAGAGGATCAGCGACTTGCTCGCGTAGTAGTGGTACACGGTCGCCTTGTTCAGCCCGACCGCGTCGGCCACGTCGTCCATCCGGGTGCCGTGGTAGCCCCGTGCCGCGAACAGCTTTGTCGCGACGGTCAACAACTCCTCGCGGCGGGTCATCCCATTGGCACTGGCTGGAACGTCGGAGGACATGGCGACTCACTATAAGCGGGTATCAAACAACTGGTTGGCCAGTTTAGATCTTCGACCTGTCGTCCAAGGGGCGGTCGGTCTAGACTTCACCGAGAACCAGCCGATACGCGAGAGGGTGAGCCCATGGATCCGAATCCGGACTATGACGCGAGCGACGAGATCGAGTACGGCGCCAACTGGTTCGCATGGATCCTGCGCGGCGTGTATCCACCCCCGGCGTATCCCCCGGTCTAAGCCTTAAGCAGCCGCTGCTTTCACCGCGCGCCCGACTTCGGCGCGCAACTCGGTGTATTCCGCCGAGCGACGTAATTCATCGGGGTCGACGCCTGTGCGCGGCAGGTCGACCGGCAGATCCAGCGCCACCTGCCCCGGGCGCCGCGTCAGCACCACGATCCGCGAACCCAGGAACGCCGCTTCATCGGCGCTGTGCGTGACGAACACCGTCGTGCGACCCGACTCCGCGCTGACTTGCCGGACGTCCTCCTGCAGGCGCTCACGGGTCAGCGCGTCGAGCGCCGCGAACGGTTCGTCGAGCAGAAACAACGGCGTCTCGGCAGCCAGCGCCCGGGCGATTGCGACGCGCTGCTGCTGTCCGCCGCTGATCTCCCAGATCTTGCGATCGGCGGTGCCCTCCAGGCCCACGCGCGCCAGCAGTTGATCGCGACGCTCGGCGCGCCGCTCGCGCGGCACGTTGGCGTACTTGAGCGCGAGGTCGACGTTGCCGCCGACCGTGCGCCACGGGAAAAGCCGCGGCTGCTGGAACACGACGCCTGCGGTCACCCCTGGCGTCGGCGCGGAACCCGAGATCTGCACGGAGCCCTCGCTTGGCGACTCGAAGCCGGCCAGCAGCCGCAGCAGCGTGCTCTTGCCGCAACCCGACGCGCCGACCAGAACCAGGAACGATCCCGGGTCGACGGTCAGGTCGACAGGGCCCAGCGCAGTGACCCCGTCGCGACCGCGGCCGTAGCGATGCTTGACCGCCTCTATTCGGATCGCGCCGTCACTGCGTGATGGCACCGGGCAACCCCTTGGTGTAGATCGCGTCCTGGAAGGTCTGCAGCGGAGCCGCCGACGGAATCTGCTTCTGGTCGGCGAGGAACTGCGACGCACTCTGCAGGTTGACCGCGATGTTGCCCGGCTTACCTTCTGCACCAAGCCATTCCGGCGACGCGACCTGTTCTGGCGTCAGGTAGACCCCTTGCTTGAGCTGACCCGCCACCTCGTCGGAGCTCAGCCCGATCTCCGCGGCGATGGCCTTGGCCGCGGCGGCGGGGTCGTCGTGAATCAGCTTGAGTGCGCGGGCTTCCTGCTGCCGCCAGGTGTCGACGACGTCGGGATGTGCATCGGCGAACTCGTCGCGGACCGCGCCGAGATCCAGCGTCGGCTTGCCGTCCTTGGCGAGCTGACGGCTGGTGATCAGATCCTTGCCGCTCTTGCGCAGCTGATCCAGGGTGGGCAGCCAGGAATAGGCGGCGTCGATGTCGCCGCGGTCCCACGCCGCAAGGATGGCCTGCGGCTGGAGGTCGACGAGCTGAACATCCTTGGCGGACAACCCACTCTGGTTGAGCGCCGCGAGCAGGCTGTAGTGCGCGGTCGACGCGAACGGGGTGCCGATGCGCTTGCCCTTCAGGTCGGCGATCGTGTTGATGCCGCTGCCGTTGCGTGCCACCAGCGCCTCGTTGTCGCCCGCGACGTCGAGCACGAACGCGACCTTGTACGGGATGTTCAGCGGTGCCGAGAGACCGCGCGCGACCGGGCTGGACCCGAGCGCGCCGAAGTCCAGTTCCTTGGCGATGAACGCGGTGTTGACGTCGGCGCCGGAGTCGAACTTCGTCCACTTGATGTTGTAGTTCGGCAACGCCTCTTCAAGCCACTTGTTGTTCTTGACGATGAGGTCGCCGGACGGAAAGCTTTGGTAGCCAATGCGAATCGTCGGTTTGTCGGCTTGGTCCGCCGACCGATCCACCGAGCAGCCTGCCAACGCCAACGTTGCGGCGACAACCGCCAACAGTGCCTTGAGTTTCATATCTTGCCTCTCCAGGGGACAGCGCGCCGCTCCACGGCGCGAAGCAGACCGTCGATGACAAGGCCGGAGATCCCGATGGCGAAGATGCCGACCAGCACGACGGGGGTGTTGTTGTAGTTACTTGCGTCTTTGACGAGGCCGCCGATGCCGGGCAGCCCGTTGAACAGTTCGGCGGCGACCACCGAGGAGTACGCCATGCCAACCGCGAGCCGGACGCCGGTGAACGTCTCGGGCAGCGCGGACGGGACGACGACGTCGCGGATCACCTGACGCCGCGAGGCGCCCAAAGCGCGCGCCGCCTCCTGCAGGCCGACGGGTGCGGCGACGACGGCCGCGGTGGTGGCGACGGCGGCGGGCGGCAGCGCAGCCAGCGCCAGCAGCGTGATCTTCGGGGCCTCGTCTATGCCCAGCCAGATGACGAGCAGGAAGAAGTAGGCCAGCGGCGGCAGCGCACGCAGGAACGTCAGCCAAGGTTCGAGCACGCTGCGCACCCAGCCGACCGACCCCATCACCAGGCCGAGCAGCACGCCGAGGACGACACCGATCACGACGCCGGCGAACACGCGCCGCAGCGTCATGTAGAGGTGCTCCCACAACAGGTATCCGGCGTAGCCGCGGACACCGTCGTGTGTGGTCGAGACGTCGAGGAACGCGTGCCACACCGCACTGGGGTAGGGCACGAACGTCTGGTTCCAGATGCCGCTTGCCGCGATGAGCTGCCACACGACGAAGAACACGACGACCGAAAGCAGTGGCAACGCGGCCCGCGTCAGTCGCCCGCGCCACCTGCCTGACGGCACGACGACCGGCGGCGAATCGGCCAGCGACTCGTCGGGGGCGATATCAACGAAAACAGACACCGCGTATTGGTACCGGGACGAGACCGTTCGGTGAAGGTCTGCGCTCAGCGCGAGTTTTACTGCGCCAACCCCCGCGGCGCCCGCGAACGTGGGTTACCCGCACGCTCGAGGCGAAGAAAGCGTGCGGGTAACCCACGTTCGGCGGTGATCTGGGGCGACCGACCCACAGGACACATGGCCGATTTCTGTCAACTCTTAGACTGACGTATTCCACGCGTCCCAGACGCGGACCGTGTCAGAACCTAGATCGGATCGAAATCGATGATCATCGGGATCCCGAGAGAGTCGCTGCCTGGCGAAACGCGCGTGGCGGCCACGCCGCAGACGGTCGGCCAACTCATCAAGCTGGGCTACGAGGTAGTGGTCGAGACCGGCGCGGGTGCCGCCTCGAGCTTCTCCGACGAGGCGTTCACCGAAGCGGGTGCCGCGATCGGTGACGCCTGGACGGCCGACGTCGTGCTCAAGGTCAACGCGCCGGACAACGCTGAGATCGCCGCCCTGCGCGACGGCGCCACCCTGATCAGTCTGATCTCCCCCGCGCTCAAGCCGGAACTCGTCGAACAGCTGGCCACCCGGCCGATCACCGTGCTGGCCATGGACGCTGTTCCGCGTATCTCGCGGGCCCAGTCGCTGGACGTGCTGTCGTCGATGGCCAACATCGCCGGCTACCGGGCCGTGGTCGAGGCCGCGCACAGCTTCGGCCGCTTCTTCACCGGACAGGTGACCGCGGCGGGCAAGGTGCCGCCGGCCAAGGTACTGGTCGTCGGCGCGGGCGTCGCCGGCCTTGCCGCCATCGGGGCGGCGGGCAGCCTCGGCGCCATCGTGCAGGCCACCGACCCGCGGCCCGAGGTCGCCGATCAGGTCCGCTCGCTCGGCGGCGAGTACGTTTCTGTCGACCCGGAGGCAGCCGAGGTCTCGGCCACCGGCTACGCCAAGGAGATGGGCGACGACTACAAGGCCCGCGAGGCTCAGGTCTACGCCGATCTGGCCAAGGACGTCGACATCATCATCACCACCGCGCTGATCCCCGGTAAACCGGCGCCGCGCATCATCACCGCCGACATGGTCGCCTCGATGCGGCCCGGCAGCGTGATCGTCGACATGGCCGCGGCCAACGGCGGCAACGTCGAGGGCACCGTCAAGGACCAGGCGGTCGTCACCGACCACGGCGTGACGATCATCGGCTACACCGATCTGGCGGGCCGACTGCCCGCAACCGCGTCACAGCTCTACGGCACCAACCTGGTGAACCTGCTCAAGCTGCTCACCCCCGAGAAGGACGGCAAGCTCATCCTCGATTTCGAGGACGTGGTTCAGCGCTCGGTGACGGTGGTCCGCGACGGTGAGATCACCTGGCCGCCGCCGCCCGTGCAGGTGTCCGCCGCTCCGGTTGCCGCGGCCGCTCCGGTCGAGCAGAAGCCGGCCAAACAACCCATGACCACCGCGCGCCGGCTGGGGTTGACCTTCACCGCCGCGGCGGTGCTGTTCGCGCTGATCGCGCTGTCGCCTGCCGCGCTGCAGGTGCATCTGACCGTCTTCGCGTTGGCCATCGTGATCGGCTACTACGTGATCGGCAACGTGCACCACGCGCTGCACACCCCGCTGATGTCGGTGACCAATGCGATCTCCGGGATCATCGTCGTCGGTGCCCTGCTGCAGATCGGGCACGGCAATGTCGTCGTCACCGCGGTGGCCACCCTGGCGACCCTGCTCGCCAGCATCAACGTCTTCGGCGGCTTCGCGGTGACCCGCCGCATGCTGGCCATGTTCTCGAGGAGCTGACCATGTCGCTGGAAACCACCGCAACCGCGGCCTACGTCGTCGCGGCCATCCTGTTCATCCTGGCGTTGGCCGGCCTGTCCAAGCATGAAACGTCAAGGGCGGGCAACACTTTCGGCATCACCGGCATGGCCGTCGCCCTGGTCGCGACGATCGCGCTGGCCTTCGCCCACGACATCGAACCCGTCGGCGTCGCACTGCTGTTCGGTGCCATGGCCATCGGCGCGGCCATCGGTCTGTGGCGCGCCAAGGTCGTCGAGATGACCGGAATGCCCGAGCTGATCGCGTTGCTGCACTCGTTCGTCGGCTTGGCGGCCGTACTGGTCGGGTGGAACGGTTATCTGCACGTCGAACGTGATCTCGCGGGATCCGAGGCAACGCTGCTGCATCACGAGGGCATGCTCGGCATCCACTCGGCCGAGGTCGTCATCGGCGTCTTCATCGGCGCGGTGACCTTCACCGGCTCCATCGTCGCCAACCTCAAGCTCTCGGCCCGCATCAAGTCCGCGCCGATGATGCTGCCCGGCAAGAACTTCCTCAACGTCGGCGCGCTCGTCGTGTTCGCCGCGCTGACCGTCTGGTTCGTGATCAGCCCGCAGCTGTGGCTGCTGGTGGTGGTCACCGCGCTGGCACTGCTGCTCGGCTGGCACCTGGTCGCCTCGATCGGCGGCGGCGACATGCCGGTCGTGGTGTCGATGCTCAACAGCTACTCCGGTTGGGCGGCAGCGGCTTCGGGCTTCCTGCTGTCCAACGACCTGCTGATCGTCACCGGCGCGCTCGTCGGCTCCTCGGGTGCGTACCTGTCCTACATCATGTGCAAGGCGATGAACCGGTCGTTCATCTCGGTGATCGCGGGCGGCTTCGGCATCGAGGCGGGCCCCGCCGACGACAAGGACTACGGCGAGCACCGCGAGATCAACGCCGAGGGCGCCGCCGAACTACTCGAATCGGCCAGTTCGGTGATCATCACGCCCGGCTACGGCATGGCTGTCGCCCAGGCCCAGTACGGCGTCGCCGACCTGACCCGCAAGCTGCGCGCCCGCGGCGTCAACGTCCGCTTCGGCATCCACCCCGTCGCGGGCCGCCTGCCCGGCCACATGAACGTGCTGCTGGCCGAGGCCAAGGTGCCTTACGACATCGTGCTGGAGATGGACGAGATCAATGACGACTTCGACGACACCGACGTCGTGCTCGTCATCGGCGCCAACGACACCGTCAACCCGGCGGCCGCAGAGGATCCGGGCAGCCCGATCGCCGGCATGCCGGTGCTCACGGTGTGGAACGCCAACCACGTCATCGTGTTCAAGCGCTCCATGGCATCGGGCTACGCCGGGGTGCAGAACCCGCTGTTCTTCCGGCAGAACACCCAGATGCTGTTCGGTGACGCCAAGGACCGGGTCGACGCGATCAACGCGGCGCTCTCGGAAACCGCGAAGGTCTGACGCACGCACATGGCCGTCGACCGCCTGCTGCCAAGCGACGACGCCGTTGACCTCATCGCGCTGACCCGCGACATCTGCGACAAGGTCCTCGACCCGATCGTCGACGCGCACGAGAAAGCAGAGACGTACCCGGAGGGCGTGTTCGCCCAACTCGGTGCCGCCGGGTTGCTCAGCCTGCCGCAGCCCGAACAGTGGGGTGGCGGTGGCCAGCCCTTCGAGGTCTATCTGCAGGTGCTCGAGGAGATCGCGGCGCGCTGGGCGGCGGTCGCTGTGGCGGTCAGCGTGCACAGTCTCTCGTCGCATCCGCTGCTGGCGTTCGGCACCGACGAGCAGAAGCAGCGCTGGCTGCCCGGCATGCTGAGCGGCGAGCAGATCGGCGCGTACAGCCTTTCCGAACCGCAGGCCGGTTCCGATGCCGCCGCACTGCAGTGCAAGGCCGCGAAAGCCGACAACGGCTACGTCCTCAACGGCTCCAAGTCGTGGATCACCCACGGCGGGCGCGCCGACTTCTACACGTTGTTCGCGCGCACTGGTGAAGGCTCGCGCGGCATTTCGTGTTTCCTGGTGCCCGGCGATCTGGACGGGCTGAGTTTCGGTAAGCCAGAAGAGAAGATGGGGTTGCACGCGGTGCCGACGACGTCGGCGTTCTATGACAACGCGGTTCTCGACGCCGACCGACTGATCGGTGCGGAGGGCCAGGGCCTGCAGATCGCGTTCTCGGCATTGGATTCGGGCCGGCTGGGTATCGCGGCGGTCGCGGTCGGGTTGGCGCAGGCGGCGCTGGACGAGGCCGTCAAGTACGCCAACGAGCGAACGACGTTCGGCCGCAAGATCATTGACCATCAGGGCCTTGGCTTCGTGTTAGCCGACATGGCCGCGGCGGTCGCCAGCGCGCGCGCCACGTACCTGGACGCTGCGCGTCGACGCGACCTGGGCAGGCCATACTCGCAGCAGGCGAGCGTGGCCAAGCTGGTGGCCACCGACGCGGCGATGAAGGTCACCACCGACGCGGTGCAGGTGTTGGGCGGCGTCGGCTACACCCGCGATTTCCGCGTCGAGCGCTATATGCGCGAAGCGAAGATCACGCAGATCTTCGAGGGCACCAACCAGATCCAGCGGCTCGTCATCGCGCGCGGGCTCACCACATAGCGCGCTGACGTTTGGCCTTGCCCCGCCTTCGGTGCACGAGGATCGCGCCGACAACCGCGCCAACCGCGACGGCCAGGGCCACGAGCGCCATGAGGACGTAGACCACGCCCATCGCGACGTCGGAGTCACTGCCTGCCTCGGTGGCATACGTGGGGTCGGCAGGGTCGTAGGTGATCTGGATTTCGTCGCCGACAGCGGGACGGGTGCCGGTGACCCAGACGAACTCGGCCGTGGCTGGTGCGCCTTCGGCGGTGGTGAACTCGACGGTGACGGAGTCGGTGAAGAGCTCCAAATCGGTGACGGTCGCGGTGGTCGTCACGCCGTAGGAGTCGAGGTAGCTGTTGGAATAGAAACCCACGAACGCAATGAAGCCGGCGATCACCACACCGATGAGGCTGACGACCGCCAGGCCCCACAACAGGACGGCCCACACCACATGCGGAGCGGGCGGCGGACCCCACGGCGATTGCTGCGGTGGCGGTGACCACCCATAGCCGGGCGGCCCGTACGCGGAGGGTCCGTATGGGGGCGGTCCGTATGCGGGGGGTCCGTATGCAGGCGCGCCTGGCGGCTGCGGGGAGTCATTGGACGGCTGCCACTGCGGCTCCATGGGCTAATGGTGCCGTAGCCGCTGGTGATCGCGCGTGGTTTAACGACGCAATTCCTACTGCGGGCGGTAGACGGCAATTATTCGCCGGGCGTATAACCAGGCACATGGTGATCGAGACCACGAGCGCCCGACTGTCGTCGTGGCAGCGCACCGCGAGCGCGGCGAGGGTGACTTCGGCGGCTGGTCTGCCCCCGGGCCCGCGATTGCCGAGCGCGCTGCAGTCGCTGTTGATCTGGACGCAACGGCAGCGGTTCATCCCCGCGATGCACCGCCGCTTCGGCGACACCTTCACCGTCAACGCCGAACCGACCGGCTACGGCGTGGTGCTGCGCCATCCCGACGACCTGCGCACGATCTTCCGGGGTGATCCGGAGATCTACCGTGCAGGCGAAGCCAACTCGCTGCTGACCCCGGTGGTGGGCAGGCAGTCGGTGCTGACGATGGACGCGCCCGACCACGTCGTCGAGCGCAGGCGGATGCTGCCGCCGTTCCACGGCGAACGCATCGCCCGGGTGGCCGCGCTGATGGAAGAGGAGACCGAGCGGGAGATCGCGGGGTGGCCCATCGGCCGGGATTTCGAATTGTTGCCGCGGATGCAGGAACTGACGTTGAGCATCATCGTGCGGGTGGTGCTCGGCGTCGACGAGGACGACAGGGCCAGGGCCGTCGGCGCGGCACTGCGGCGCGTGCTGGCGTTCCACCTGCGCGACATGCTGGTCTGGCTGTGGCCCGGGCTGCTGCGGGTGCCGCCGTGGAAGAGTGTCGTGCGCGACCTCGACCGAGCGGACCGGCTGATCTATGCCGAGATCGAGCGCAGGCGAGCCGATCCCGGCCGAGCCGAGCGGGCCGACGTGTTGTCGATGCTGCTGGACGGCGACCCCGATCCGGGGCTGGTGCGCGACGAACTGGTCACGCTGTTGGTGGCCGGGCACGAGACCACCGCTGTTGCGCTGTCCTGGACATTCGAACGGCTGTTGCGCCATTCCGGCGCGCTGGATAAGGTGCGGGCCGGACTCGGCGATCCCCGTGACCCGTTCCGCGCCGCGGTCGCCAAGGAAGTGCTGCGGCTGCGGCCGGTGATCATGAACATCGCGCGCCGCGTCACCCAGCCGGTCGAGTTGGCCGGCCACACGATGCCTGCGGGCACCCTGTTGCTGCCGTCGATCATCGGCCTTCAAACCGACCCGAAGATCTGGGGCCACGACGCCGCGTACTTCCGGCCGGAACGCTGGTTGGCTGAAGACGTGCCGATGTACGCGTGGATTCCGTTCGGCGGCGGTGCGCGCCGCTGCCTCGGTGCGACGTTTGCCCTGACCGAAATGGACGCGGTACTGCGAACTGTGTTGCGGCGCATTGAGTTACGCGCTGACCGCCCCCAAGATGAGGCGATGCGCATGCATCACATCACGCTGGTGCCTGCGCGCGGCGCGCGGGTGCACGTCACCGCGAAGCGTCAGGCTCCGGCGGCGACGTCACCGTGATCTGAGTGCCGTGGCCGGTGCGCGAGGTGATGTCCATCGACCCGCCCATCGCGTCGAACCGCGCCAGCAGCGAGCCCAGCCCGATGTGCCCGTCGGCGACGTACTGCGCGACGATCGCGGGGTCGAATCCGGTGCCGTCGTCGTCGACGGCCAGGATCACCCGATTCCCCTTGCGGTGCAGGCCAACGCGGACCGTCGTCGCTTTCGCGTGCTTGCCGATGTTGGTCAGCAGTTCGCGGGCCGCCCGGTACATCAACGCCTGCGACTCCGGCTTACCCACGTCCTCGAGGTCGGTCTGCACGGTCACGTCGTTGCGGGACTCGAACTGCCGCAACAGTTCTCGCACCGCCGGGGTGAGGCCGAGCTGGGCCAGCACCTGTGGGTGCAGCTGCGTGACGGTCGAGCGTAGCCCGCTCGCGGTTTCCTGCAGCGCCGAGTACACCATGTCCAGTGCGGGGTCGGGATTGCGTTCCCGCGCCTCGTCGAGTTCGAGCCGTGCGGCCAGCAGCGTCTGCAGCGGTCCGTCGTGCAGATGCTCGGCGACATCGCGGTTGTGCCGCTCGTCGGATTGCATTGCCTCCGAGACCAACTGGCGCCGCATCTCCTGCAGCGCCCGCACCCGAGCCGATCTGCGTGCAAGCACGTAACACAGGGCTGTCACCGCGACTGCCAGCCAGAGCAGGAAGCCGAAGTGCGTGTACACCATGTTCGGCAGTCCGACCTTGTCGTCGCGTTTGGAGTAGAAGATCCATACCGCGAGATAGCCTGCCGCCGTGACTGTTCCGATGATCGCCGTCAACCACGGCCGATCCTGAAACGCCACCGAGATCGGGAGCAGGAAGAAGACGGGCAGCAGCGCCGCGGTCGCACCGCCAGAAACCAAACACAGCGTGAGGATCACCAGCAGGTCGACCGACGTCGACGCCCAATCACCCCACCGCGGCACCGGCCCCCTCAGCACAGCCACCAGCCACAGCAGCGCGGCGACCGCGTAGATGCCGAGGATCACCGCGTACAACTCCGGCAGCCAGTGGTCCACCTCCCAGATCCACACCAACACCGCGATCAGACCGATCAGCGGCAGCCGCAGCAACGCCGAGACGCGTACCGGTTCCGCGGCGAAGTAGTCGATGACTCCATGGAGTGGACGCGCCACGCTACTCCAGCAGCTTGCGGCGCATGGCCTCCGCGACGGCGGCGCCGCGGTCGCTGACACCGAGCTTCTCGTAGAGGCGTTGCACGTGCGTCTTGACCGTCGACGGGGCCAGGAACAGCTCCTTGGCCATCGCGGGAATGCTGCTGCCCCCCGCAATCAGCTTCAAGACCTCCCGTTCGCGCGGGCTGAGCACCGGGCCCTCGGGCTCGGCGCGCTTGCGGATCTCCCCGGCCAGGCCAGCGGCCAGGCTCGGTGCGACGACGTCGCGGCCCTTCGCGCAGTCCAGCACCGCGTTGATCAGCTCGCTGCGGGTCGACTCCTTCGGCAGAAAGCCGGCCGCCCCTTCCTGCAGCGCGCGGAAGACGATCGCCGACTCGTCGTGTGCCGACACCAGCAGCACCCGGGTCGGCAGTTCGTCGCGGAGCACAGCGGCCGCAACCTCCGCGCCGTCCATCCCCGGCATCCGGTAGTCGAGCAGGGCGACCTGCGGCGAGTGCGCACGAATCGCTTCGAGCGCCGAGAGGCCGTCGTCGGCTTCGGCCACCACCTCGATGGACCCGCTCGACGTCAGCGCACGGACCACCCCGTCGCGAAACAGCGGGTGGTCGTCACCCACCACCACACGCACCTTTTCGCTGGTCACCACGCCAGCGTCGCACAGCATCCACCCGTTCTTCCTCCGATTGGGGGACACGTGATTCATCCGTGTCCCCGGCCGATCGCCGGACATACAAACCCGTTGCGCTGCAGCACTCTTGAGTCATCGCCGGAACACACCGGCACAAGACATCAAAAGCCTACGCAGACAGGACAACTCACATGAACGCCACTCGAATCTTCGCCCTCCCGATCGTCGCGGCAGGCATCATCGGCGGCGCCGCCCTCGGCCTGGCGGGCACGGCCGGCGCAGCCACCACCGACGCGCAGCAGCCCAACATCGTCGCGGTGCCGTCGGTCAAGGCGCATCCGGCGCCCGACGCCCAGCCCGGCTGGCACTGGCACCACGGCGTGCACCACCTCGGCGACCTGCAGCCGAGCTACACCCGCTGACAACCGCCGCCGACCAGCACTTAGGCCCTCCCCGAGGAATTGGGGAGGGCCGCGCTGCGTTGCCGGCCAGTATGCGGATTGGCGTGACGTTCCCCCAGACAGAACTCGGCGGCGATGCGGGCGCGGTGCGCACCTACGGCCAATCGGTCGAGGAGTTGGGTTTCACCCATCTGCTGGCCTACGACCACGTCGTCGGCGCCGACCCCGAGGTGCACGAGGGCTGGGCAGGCCCCTATGACATCTGCACCACATTCCACGAGCCACTGGTCATGTTCGGCTACCTGGCGGCCATCACCACCACCCTGGAACTGGTGACCGGCGTGATCATCCTGCCGCAGCGCCAAGCGGTGCTCACCGCCAAACAGGCCGCGGAGGTCGACCTGCTCAGCGAGGGCCGGCTGCGCTTGGGCGTCGGGATCGGCTGGAACGCCGTCGAGTACGAGGCGCTCGGCGAGGACTTCACCAACCGGGGCAGGCGCCTTGGCGAACAGGTCGAGGTGATGCGCCGGCTGTGGTCCCAACAGTCCGTGACGTTCGCGGGCAAGCACCATCGCGTGACCGGAGCCGGCCTGGCGCCGCTACCCGTGCAGCGGCCCATCCCGGTGTGGATCGGCGCGGCCTCGCGGCCCGCGCTGGAGCGCGCAGGCCGGCTTGCCGACGGATGGTTCCCGATGACCGGGCCTGGGCCGAAACTCGACGAAGCCCGCGACATCGTCGCGCAGGCGGCGACTGAGGCGGGCCGCGACCCGTCGACGCTGGGCATGGAGGGCCGGGTCACCTGGGCGGGTGACGCGCAGCGGGTCGCCGACGAACTCGCCGAGTGGAAAGCCGCGGGCGCCACGCACATGACGATCAACACGATGGGCGCGGGTCTGCGCACCGTCGACGAGCACCTCGCCGCGTTGGCCGCCGCCGCCGAAACGCTTCCGACTTTTCCCTGACTTCCCCCGATTGGGGGACAAGCGGTTCATCCTGTCCTACCTCCGATCACCGGACATACAAAGCGTCCGCGGAACGGCACTCTTGAGTCATCCCCGGAACACACCGGCACAAGAACTCAAAAGCCTACGGAGACAGGACAACTCACATGAACACCACTCGAATCTTCGCCCTCCCGATCGTCGCGGCCGGCATCATCGGCGGCGCCGCCCTCGGACTGGCGGGCACGGCCAGCGCAGCCACCGCGGACACACCGCAGCATTCCACCGTGGCAGCCCCGAGCGTCAAGGCCCACCCGGCCCCCGACGCCACGCCGGGCTGGCGCTGGCACCACGGTGTCCACCACCTCGCCGACCTGCAGCCCCACTACACCCGCTGATAACCCCCAGACCGAAACCCTCCCCGAAGTAGCCCCGGGGAGGGTTTCTCAAAAACCAACCCCCACAGGAGAATTCAAATGAGCATCAATCGCAGCTTCGCCCGCTACATCGCCCTGCCCGCCATCTCGGCAGGCATCCTCGGCACCGCCGCCCTCGGCCTGGCCGGCATGGCCAACGCGGGCACCTATTCGTACGACCCGACACCGAGGCCAGGCATCGTCGCCACCCCGAACACCATCGCCCGGCCGCCGATCGTGGTGATCCCCCGCCACCGCTGGCATCACGACGGCGGCCTGATCATCACCGCTCCGGGTGGCGAATAACCGCCTGCCTACCGCGGCCGTCTGCCGCGGACCCGGACCATCAGCGGCAGGTGGAACCACCGGCCGGTGTCCTCCAATTCGTGGTGGGCGGCGGCCAGCGTGTCGGCCGAGAGTCCGTGCGCGATCATCTGTCCCGCCGCCTGCGTCCACGTCAGGCTCCACAACCGGGCTGCGGCCGACCCGCCGCGAAACAGTGGCGTCTCGGCGCTGGCCGTCACGTCGTCGAAGCCCAGCGTCACCAGCTGAGCCGGCAGCGTGCGCGCCCACCCGGCGTCGACCCCGCCGGCCTGGGAAAAGCGCACGAAGGCTCGCCAGGCCTCGCCGTATGCGCCGGCCATCTGGTCGGCGAGCCCGAACACGTCATGCTCCTCGATCGCCAGCCAGCCACCCGGGGATACGGCACGCGCAAGCTTGGTCAACACCTGTTCGCGCGCGGGGATGTGCAGCAGCACCAGCCGGGTGTGGACGAAATCGAAGACGCGCTCGCCGATGTCATCCGCGACAAGGTCGACCTGGCGAACCTCGCCGCCCAACGACGGCAGGTCGGAAAGGTGTCGCGGGTCGGCGTCCACCGCGACTACGCGACCGCCAGGCGAAGTCGTCGCGCACAGCCACCTGGCGAACGAGCCCCCGCCTGCACCCGCTTCCAGACAGCGCCAGCCAGGTCCCACCCCTATCTCGCGGGCGAACGCAATGCTGCCGGGATCAAACGTCGCGCCCAGCATCTCGAGGCGCTGCGCAGCGCGTTCCCAGGCATTCGGCACTGTGTAGTAGTCGGCGCCGTCGCCTCTCCCCGCCATACGGCAAACGCTAATGCAGCCACGCGCCTGTTGGCTGCTCCTACACTCACCGCTATGGGCCAGCCGAACCCGCTGCATGCGATGTGGTCGACGGTGGCCCCCTCCTGGGACCGCTATGCCGATTTCATCGACGACCGCGGCACCGCCGTCACCCAGGCGATGCTCTCGGCCGTCGACGTGCAGCCGGGTGATCGCGTGCTGGAATTGGGTTGCGGCCCAGGCGGACTCGGCATCGCCGCGGCCAAGCTGGTCGGCACCGAAGGCTGGGTTGTGCTTTCCGACGTCAGCCCCGAGATGGCGGCCATTGCCGCAGAGCGCGCCGAGCGGCTGGGACTGCGCAACGTCGACGCCCGGCAACTCGACATGGAACACATCGACGAGGCCGACTCGTCGTTCGACAAGGTCTTCAGCCGCGAGGCGTTGATGCTCGTGGCCGACCCCACCGCGGCGGCGCGGGAGGCACTGCGCGTGCTGCGTTCCGGTGGCGGCGCCGCGTTCTCGGTATGGGGACCGCCCACGGCCAACCCGTGGCTCAGCGCGCTCCTCGACGCGGTCGGTTCGCAGCTCGGAGCACCGGTCCCACCACCCGGCGTGCCGGGCCCGTTCTCGTTGTCGGCGCCAGGCGCGCTGGCGACGGTCTTGACCGACGCCGGGTTCGATGGCGTCGACATCCACGAGGTGGACGCGACCATGCATGTCGCGTCCCTCGACGAATGGTGGGAGATCGTGCCGTCGCTGGCAGGCCCGGTCGCCGCGCTGCTGGCCTCCCTGCCTGACGACGTGCGCTCCGCGATCCGCGATCAGGGCGAATCGGTGCTGACGGGTTATGCGGCCCAAACGGGGTACGCCATTCCCGGCAAGTGCCTGGTCGGCGTGGGCCGCGCCGCGGTTTGAACCCCCGTCCCTCGGGGAATCATTAGCCGACCTAGCTGCTCTTCTGGAGAGGTCGACCTGTAGTGGCACACCGCGTGGAGAACCCCGACGCTGCCGTCGAATCGGCGCAGCACCCCGACGAGTATCCGGACCGCATCGATGCAGGCCTGCTGAAGATCACCAGCGTCTGTGTGCTGGCCGCGATCATGACGATTCTCGACACCACCGTCGTCAACGTCGCCCAGCGCACCTTCATCAGCGACTTCGGTTCGACGCAGGCGGTCGTGGCCTGGACCGCAACCGGATACACGCTTGCGCTGGCGGCGGTCATCCCGCTGACCGGCTGGGCCGCCGACCGCTTCGGCACCAAGCGGTTGTTCATCGGCTCGGTCGTGTTGTTCACCGCCGGCTCACTGCTGTGTGCGATGGCGGGCGACGTCACGCAGCTGATCGCATTCCGGGTGCTGCAGGGGCTCGGCGGCGGCATGTTGATGCCTTTGGTCTTCACGATCCTGACGCGCGAGGCAGGCCCCCGGCGCATTGGACGGCTGATGGCGGTGTTGGGCATCCCGATGCTGCTCGGCCCGGTGGGCGGCCCCATCCTGGGTGGCTGGCTCATCGACGCGTACGGATGGCAGTGGATCTTCTTGATCAATGTGCCTATCGGCATCGTCTCCGTGGTGCTCGCGGTTCTGATCTTCGACAAGGACCGCCCGTCTGCGACGGAGTCGTTCGACCTGATCGGCATGCTGTTGCTGTCCCCCGGGCTGGCCACCTTCCTGTACGGCGTGTCGTCGCTGCCCGAGCACGGCCGGGTGACGGACGGCCACGTGTGGATTCCTGCGGTCATCGGTCTGGTGCTCGTCGCCTGCTTCGTCGCGCATGCGCTGACGCGTGCCGCGCAGCCGCTGATCGACCTACGGCTGTTCACCAACCGCTTGATGGCCATCGCCAACGCGTCCATGTTGGTCTTCGCCGCAGCGTTCTTCGGCGCAATCCTGTTGCTGCCCAGCTACTTTCAGCAAGTGTTTCACCAGACGCCGTTCCAGTCCGCGATCCACATCATTCCGCAGGGTCTCGGTGCGATGCTCACCATGCCGATCGCCGGTCGGATCATGGACCGGCAGGGGCCTGGCAAGATCGTGCTCGTCGGCATCACGCTGATGTGCGCCGGGATGGGCGCATTCGCCTACGGCAGCTGGCACCAGGACGCCTACTTCCCGGTACTCGTCACCGGCCTGACCGTGTTCGGGATGGGCATGGGCTGCACGATGATGCCGTTGTCGGGCTCGGCCGTGCAGACGCTGCGACCCGAGCAGGTGGCCCGCGGTTCGACGCTGATCAACGTCAACCAGCGCGTCGCCGGCTCCATCGGAACCGCGGTGATGTCGGTGATCCTGACCAATCAGATCAACGGAAGCGCAGCCCTTGCCGCCGCGAACAAGGTCGCCGCGCTGCAGGAAGCCGCCGCGAAAAGCGGCGTGCCGGTCAACCCGGCCGCTCTGCCACCCGAAGTGCGAGCACCCGGCTTCGCCGCGCAGGTCGCGCACGAGCTATCCCACGCGTACACGATGGTCTTCATCATCGCGGCGATACTGATCGCGCTGGCTTACCTGCCCGCCGCGTTCCTGCCCAAGAAGCAGGTGCAGATGGAGGCAGACGATCACCAGAGCGGGATGTCCAGGCCGTACTCCGACTCCGGCCGCGGGCCGAAGTAGCGTCGCTCCGACTCGTCGATCTTCACGTCGTTGATGCTGGCCTCGCGGCGCGCCATCAGACCCTCCGGCGTGAACTCCCACAGCTCGTTGCCGTAGCTGCGATACCACTGGCCGCTGGCGTCGCGGCTTTCGTACTGGAAGCGCACCGCCATCCGGTTCTCCCGAAAACCCCACAGGCTCTTGCGCAGTACGTAATCGAGCTCGCGTTCCCATTTGCGGGTCAGAAACGCCACGATCTGCTCGCGTCCGACCACGTGCTGGTCGCGGTTTCGCCACTGGGAGTCGACGGTGTAGGCCAGGCTGACTTTCTCGGGGTCGCGGGTGTTCCATGCGTCTTCGGCGGCCTGCACCTTCTGCCGTGCGGTCTCGAGGGTGAACGGGGGGAACGGCGGTCGGCTCTCGGTCATGTCATGTTTTACGCCCGACGCACTGCCAATGATTCCCCAATCGACAGGTGTCATATCGTGGCCGCATGGACTTCGCGATGTCGGCCAAGGGTCAGGACTACTACGACCGGCTAGCCGATTTCATGGTCGAGCACGTTTTCCCGGCCGAGGCCTCCTACGACGCGTACCGCGAGGAAAAGGGCCCGAAGGATCACACCGTGCCACCCGTGGTCGAGGAGCTCAAGAAGCTGGCCAAGGAAGCCGGCCTGTGGAACCTGTTCCTGCCGTCGGAGTCGGGGCTGACGAACCTCGAGTACGCGCCGCTGGCCGAGCTGACGGGCTGGAGCATGGAGCTCGCACCCGAGGCCACCAACTGCGCGGCACCCGATACCGGCAACATGGAGACGCTGCATCTGTTCGCCACCGACGAGCAGCGCAAGCAGTGGCTCGAGCCGCTGCTGAACGGCGAGATCCGCAGCGCGTTCGCGATGACCGAGCCCGCGGTGGCGTCCTCCGACGCCCGCAACATCCAGACCACGATGCTGCGCGACGGTGACGACTACGTCATCAACGGCCGCAAGTGGTGGATCTCGGGCGCCGCCGACCCGCGGTGTCGGATCCTGATCGTGATGGGCCGCACCAATCCGGATGCCGCCAGCCATCAGCAGCAGTCGATGATCCTGGTGCCGGTCGACACCCCGGGTGTCTCGATCGAGCGGTCGCTCCCGGTGTTCGGCTGGCAGGACCAGCACGGGCACTGCGAGATCAGCTTCGACAACGTGCGGGTGCCGGTCGCTAATCTGCTCGGTGAGGAAGGCGGCGGGTTCGCGATCGCCCAGGCCCGACTCGGACCGGGCCGCATCCACCACTGCATGCGCGCCATCGGCGTCGCCGAGCGGGCCATGGCGCTGATGATCGACCGGGTCAACACCCGCATCGCGTTCGGTAAGCCGTTGGCCGACCAAGGCGTGGTGCAGCAGCAGGTTGCGTTGTCGCGCAACGAGATCGACCAGGCCAGGTTGCTCTGTCACAAGGCGGCGTGGACCATCGATCAACACGGCAACAGGAGCAAGGACGCCCAGCAGCACGTCGCGATGATCAAGGCGGTCGCGCCGCAGATGGCGTGCAACGTGATCGACCGGGCGATCCAGGTGCACGGCGCGGCAGGTATCAGCGACGACACCGTGCTGGCCCGGCTCTACGGGTGGCACCGCGCGATGCGGCTGTTCGACGGGCCCGACGAGGTGCACATGCGGACCATCGCCCGCAACGAACTCGGCCGCGAGAAGTCGGCGTTTGCGGCGGCGGTGACGGGCTAGTGGCGGTCGGCATCGGGGAACTGTCGGGAGCGTGGAACTTTCGTGATGTGGCGGAGGAAACGGGCGTGCGGCCGGGCCGGTTCTTCCGGTCCAGCGAGCTGAGCCACCTCGACGACTCGGGCCGTGAGGCGTTTCGCCAGTTGGGCATCACCGATGTCGCCGACCTGCGCTCGGCTCGCGAGATCGACCGCCACGGACCGGGACTGGTGCCGCCTGGCGTCGAGGTGCACCTGTTGCACTTCCACGAGGTGTCGGCCGTCGACGGCGAGGCACCGCACGAGACCGCCTTCCAGAAGATGATGGGCGAGAAGCCAGACGACGAGGACATCGACGCCGCGGCCCGCCGATTCATGACCGAGGAATACCTGCGCTTCCCCACCCTGGGCGGCGCGCAACGCGCTGTGCGGCAAGTCATTTCGCTGCTAGCCAACGAGCGACCGGTGATCGCGCACTGCTTCGCAGGCAAGGACAGAACCGGTTTCACCGTGGCGACGGTGCTCGGCGCCGTCGGCGTCGATCGCGACGTCATCGTGGCCGATTTCCTGCGCAGCAACGACGCGGTGCCGCGGCTGCGGGAGCAGATCCTGGCTTCGATCCGCGAGCGAACCGATACGGCGGAAGAGGTGACGTTCGCCGAGGCGCGGCTGACCGACGCGGTGCTCGGCGTGCAGGAGGAATACCTGGACGCCTCGCGCCGGTCGATCGAAGAGAACTACGGATCGCTGCGGGGTTACCTCGAAGCGGCGGGCGTTCCTGCCGCCGATCTCGCGCGGGTGCGCACGGCGCTGTTGGGATAGTTCCCGAATTGCCCGCGTAGGCAGCGACAGTGGCCGGTAGCGTCGGTGCCGACGATGATTCCGGAAACGCATTCGCTGGTATTGACCACCGACTACCGCGTGCCCGACCCCAGTCGGGTGTGGCCGCTGCTGCAGCGGCGCCGCGACGGCCTTGCCGCGCTCGGGGCGCACCACGTGTTCGTCTTCACCTCCACCACCGACCCCGAGCGGGTGCTGGTGACGATCGCGCTGCAGACCCGGGAACCCGTCGTCGAACTGTTGCGATCACGCGCCTTCTTCGAATGGTTCGACGCCGTCGGTGTCGAGGATCTGCCCGCGGTGTTCGCAGGCGAGCTGATCGAGCGGTTCGACTTCGTGGCCGAAGCCAATGCGCCGGGCGTCGTGGTCGCGGGGATCATCTGTGTGGACGATCCGGCTGTCTTTCGCGGCCAGGTCCGCCAGACCCGGGACATGTTCCTGGAGGCCGGGATTCGGCGCGTGCGGATCTTCGAGGCCTTCGACGATCCCAACGAGATCATGTTCCTGCACGAGCTGTCCGATGCGGGCACGGCAGAGCGTTGGCTGCGCCGTCCCGACGTAGCCGCCGAATGGTTTTCCGATGCCGGGGTTGGCGCCTATCCGCCGTTGTTCGTCGGCAGGTTGGCGCACATGATGCGTATCGAGCGCTGATGTACGTCTGCCTGTGCCTCGGTGTCACCAGCGACACCATCAGCCGGGCGGTGGCCTCGGGCGCGACGACGTCCAAAGAGGTCGCGCAGGCGTGCGGCGCAGGATCGGAATGCGGCCGCTGCCGGCGCACCGTTCGCGCGATCATCGCCGCTAGTGAGTCAGATAGACGCCCGCCGCCCAGACAGCAGTAGCGAGCAGCGCACCGCACAACTCGATGCCGACCGAAAGCGCGACGCCCTTCAGCGCGTGCTTCGTCGATGTCCATGCCACGCGCTGGTCGTGTCGCTTCGCCAGTTCGGCCAGATAGATTCCCAGCACGAAACCGATCAGCAAGCCCAGCACGGGAATCACGAAGAACCCGACGATGCCTAGCACAGCGCCTGCCACCAAGCTCCACGTGCTGACGTCGGCGGCCCGCATGCGTCGCGCCGGCCACAGGTACTTGATCAATGTCGAGACCGCCAGCAGAGCGGTTACCACCCCGAGCGTCGCCCATGAGGTCACGTTGTGCTCGGCGACCGCCCATACCGCGATCGCCGCGAACACCAGCAGTGTTCCCGGCAACAGCGGCACGACGATGCCGACCAACCCGACGAAGATGACGAGCGCGACGAGCAGGATGCCGCCGGTGCTCATGCGCCTAGCTGTGCGGCGAGGTCCAGGAAATCGTTTGCGACGTAATCGAACTCGTCGTCTTTGACACTGTGCGGCGCGCGCCCGGGGCCGTGTTCGAGGGGCCGGTCGACGTACGCGGTCTTGAGTCCACTGGCGTGGGCCGCTTTCAGGTCGCTGGGATGCGCGGCGACGAGCATCAGCTCATCCGGCTGCACGCCGAGGAGATCAGCGCAGCCGAGGTACGCCTGCGGATCGGGCTTGTAGTGGTGGAACAGTTCGGCGGAGATCACGCAGTCCCATGGCAGGCCGGCGCGCTTGGCCATGTTGGTCAGCAGCGACATGTTGCCGTTGGAAAGCGTTGTGATGACGAACTTCTCCTTCAACCGCGTCAGCCCACCAACGCTGTCCGGCCACGGGTCCAGACGGTGCCAGGCGCGATTGAGCTCGTCGATGTCGTCGTCGCTCACCGACACCTCACCCAGCAGTTCGACGAGGATCATCCGGTGCAGGTCGTCGATACGCGTCCACGGCAGTTCGCCGCGGCGAACGCGATCCATCGCGGGCGCATATCCGGCGCGCCAGTTGTCGGCGAAGGTCGCCCAATCCTGGTGCAGCCCATGGCGTTGGCCGAACTGTTCGAGCTCACCGATGATGCTCGACCGCCAGTCGACGACCGTCCCGAAGACGTCGAACGCCAGCGCGCGCACACTCATCACGGCTCCAGCACGACCTTGCCGAGCACCCCGCCGTCGGCCAGGCTCTGTAACGCGGCGCTGCCTTCGGCCAGTGGATACCTGATCGGTGGTGGCGGCCGCAGCCCCGCCTTGACCAGTTCGTTGACGCCGTACTCGAACAACGACTGCGCGCCAGGCTTGCGGTTGACGAATTCGCCGTAGCCGACGCCGATCACGCTGATGTTGCGCAACAGCAGCCGGTTGACCTTGACCGTCGGAATGCCGCCTGCGGCAAAGCCGATCACCAACAACCGACCCTCGGTGTCCAGCGCCCGGATCGCGTCGTCGAACGCGTCGCCGCCGACGGGATCGACCACCAGATCGACCCCACGGCCGTCGGTTGCGTCCTTCACCGCAGCCAGCCACCCCTCAGTCAGCGGCAGCACGACGTCGGCGCCGAGCGACTTCACGAAGTCCATCGCCTCGGGCCGGTGCACCATCGCGATGACCCGCGCGCCGAGTGCCTTGGCGATCTGTACGGACGCGGTGCCGATGCCGCCGCCCGAGCCGAGCACCAGCACCGTCTCGCCCTGGCGCAGCGCGCCGCGTTTGGCAAGCGCGAAATACATCGTCTGGTAGTTGCCAAGCAGCGCAACGGCTTCGGCGTCGTCGATGCCGTCCGGCGTCGGCTTCAGGTTCTCGGCCGCCACGGCCACCTGTTCTGCCCAGCCGCCCAGCATTGACAGCGCCGTGACGCGTTGGCCCGGTTTGAACTCGGACTCATACGGCGCGGAGCGCACCACCCCGGCGACCTCCATGCCGGGAATGAACGGCGGCTCCAGACGAAGCTGATACTCGCCGCGCAGCAGCAGCAGGTCGGGGAAGCTCACGCCCGCCGCACCGACGTCGATGACAACGACATCGTCGCCCTTCACGTCATCGACGTCGGTGTACTTCAGTCCGGCTGGTCCGGAAAGTTCCTGCGCGACAAGCGCTTTCATCCGGAACCGGTCAGCGCAGGCTGAATGCGGCTGGTTGGGCCGCAGACAGGTCGGTGATCTCGCCCCACTTGCCGGAGACCTCGTCGACACTTGGCACGTGGTCGAACGTGACACCATCGGTCTGGAACAGCGCCGCCCGCTGCACTTTGCCGCCGCCGACGATGAAGATCGACGCGGTCTCGGGCACCTCCTCGGTGCACAGATACGCGACCACGGGTGCCACGTATTCGGGCGTCAGCTTCTCCAGTACTTCCTTCGGAAGGATGTCTTCGGTCATGCGGGTGGCGGCGATCGGCGCGACCGCGTTGGTCTTGATGTTGTACTTCGCGCCCTCTTGAGCCAGCGTGTTGATCAGGCCGACGAGCCCCAGTTTGGCTGCGCTGTAGTTGGCCTGACCGAAGTTGCCGAACAGGCCGCTGGTCGAGGTGGCGACGACGACGCGGCCGTAGCTCTGCTCACGGAAGTGCGGCCACGCCGCCCGGATCACGTTGTAGCCGCCGTACAGGTGCACCTTGAGCACGGAGTCCCAGTTGGCGAACTCCATCTTGTGGAAGGTGCCGTCGCGCAGGATGCCCGCGTTGGAAACCACGCCGTCGACCTTGCCGAACTCGTCGATCGCGGTCTTGATGATGTTCTCGGCGCCCTCGGACTCGGCAACGGAGTCGTAGTTGGCGACGGCGCGACCGCCTGCGTCCTTGATCTCCTTGACCACCTGGTCGGCCATGTTGTGTCCGGCGCCGGTGCCGTCGCGCGCACCGCCGAGGTCATTGACGACGACGCTGGCGCCCTCCTTGGCGAGCGTCAACGCATACTCGCGCCCGAGTCCGCCTCCGGCCCCGGTGACGACGATGACGCGATCCTGCACTCCTGGCATGAGGTTCCTTTCTCAGAACAGCCGTCTTGCGAGCTTGAAAGCCTTCTCTGTATACGGGGGATAGATGAACGCGCCGACATCGGGTCGGGTTGGCTTGGTCATCACGGTCTTGCGGTGGCTGAACTGCTCGAAGCCGAACTTGCCGTGGTAGGCGCCCATGCCCGAAGGGCCGACGCCGCCGAACGGCAACTTGTTGGTCGAGAACTGGAAGAGCAGGTGGTTGATCACCATGCCGCCTGCCGGAACCTCTTTGATCACCCGCTCGCGGATGCTCTTGGTCTTGGTGAACAGGTAGGCGGCCAACGGCTTTGGCCGCGAGTTCACGAAACCGATTGCGTCGTCGAGTGATTGGACGGTCATGATCGGCAGGATCGGGCCGAAGATCTCATCGGTCATCAACGGCTCGGCCGGGTCGGGGTCGACGACGACCGTGGGCTGGATGCTGATCTTCGACGGATCCGAGCCGCCGCCGATGACGACGTCACCCTTGGTCGCGGCCAGCGACGCCGTGAGCCGGTCGAAGTGGCGCTCGTTCACGATCCGCTTGCCGCCGGGGTTTTGTGACTCGAAGGTCGTCACCGCGGCCTTGATCTTGTCGACGAGTTCGTCGCGGATCTTCGCATCGGCGATCACGTAGTCCGGCGCGATGCAGATCTGCCCGGAGTTGATCAGCTTCGTCCAGGCGATCCGCTTGGCCGCGACGTCGATGTCGGCGTCCGCGGCCACGATCACCGGGCTCTTTCCGCCCAGCTCCAACGTGACCGGTGTCAGGTGCGGGGCGGCGCCTTCGTAGACCTTTCGGCCGATCTCGGTGCCACCCGTGAAGCAGATGTGGTCAAAGCCCTGGGCGATGAGCTCCTGGCTGACCGCGCCGTCGCCCTCGATCACCGCGATCGCGTCGGGGTCCAGATACTTGGGCACCAGTTCGGCCATCATCGCCGACGAGGCCGGGCACACCTCCGAGGGCTTGAGCAAGACGGTGTTCCCCGCGGCGATCGCGCCGACGGCGGGGCCGAGCGTCAACACGAACGGGAAGTTCCACGCGCCGATCACCAGCACCGTGCCGTATGGCTCGTATTCGACCCACCCGCGCCCGGGCAGCTGCGACATCTCCAGCAGCCGGTAGCGGCGGCGCATCCACTTCTTGACGTTCTTGGCGGCGTCCTTCGCCTCCCCCGCGGTGCTGGCGATGTCGGCCAGCCATGCCTCGAACGGGCTGCGGCCGAGGTCCTTCTCGAGGGCCTCCATCAGCGCGCCCTCGTTTTCGACCATCATCTTCTCGAGCGCCAGCAGCTGCTGCTTGCGCCACTCGACGCTGCGAGTGCGGCCGGTCTTGAAGGTCTCCCTGAGCCGGCGGACGGTGCCTGGGATGTCTGGGGTATCGCTGGCGGGCGTTTGAATGGTTTCAGGCGCCACTGATTCGGTGGTCATGGTGGGTGTCCTTCCTGACCCGAGGAGGAATACCCGATCCTAACCAACCGGTTGGCTCGGCCAATAGGCCCAGTTTCCCGCCGCTGACCGACCGTGTTTGTGCGGGGACACGCCGCGATAACGCGTGCAAACGCGGTCGCTCGCGGCAGTTGGGGGTTAGGTACTCAGCCCGGGATGACCGGCAGTGTGATGGCCGAGGGATGCGCCGCGTCATGCAGGATCGTCTGGACCGCGGTCTGGACGGCGGCGTTCTCACCGAAGGGCGCACCGGTGTTGGGGTTCGGCGCGAACTGCGGATAGTCGCTGCTGGAGATCTCGAGGCGGATGCGGTCGCCCTTCCGGAACTCGTAGCTCGTCGGCCAGATCTGGACCCGATATTCATACGGGCGGCCCGGCACCGTCGGCGTCGGGGTGGCCAGCGAATCGCGGAAAGCGGTGCGCAGGATGCCGTTGTTGAGGTTGATCACGCTGCCGTCCGGTTTGGCCACCGTCAGCTTGGCCGTGAAATCCGTATCGGGTGCGCTGGACTGCGCCCACAGTCGCACCGTCACCGGCCCGGTGACCTCGGTGTCGCTCGATAGCGGACCACCGTCGTAGACGAGTACGTCGGAGCGTTGTTCGACAGGGACCTGGTCGAACGGCCCCTGCGGACCCGAGCTTGCGCCGCAGCACGAATGCCCACCCAGGCTGGGCGCCGGGAAGGCGGGGTCGTAGGTGTAGGTGTCTGGCGGCTGTGCACCCGGTGCGCTCGTGACGAGTTGCCCCTTGCGGTCGGCGATCCCACCGGGGCCCGACAGGTAGAAGGTCGTCCATTTCGTCTGCGGCAGCGGCCATTTCGTCGCCGACTTCCACTTGTCGGCACCCATCACGAAATAGTCGACGCGCGGGCCAGTGGCGGCGCCGTTGTTCTGTCCCTTGAGGAAGTGGTCGAACCACTCCAGCATCACGTCGTTGATCGGGCTGTCTCCGACTGCGCCGATGTCGTGCAGCAGTGGCGCGGGCTGCGAGTCAGGCCGTCCCCAGTTGACGTGGTCCCATGGCCCGATCACCAGCCGCTGATTGGCGCGAGCCGAGTCGGAGCCGCCGTTGGCAACCATGCCGGTGAAGTTCTCCACGCCGCCCGCGAGGAACGCGTCATACCAGCCCTCGAAGTCGAGCACCGGCACCTTCACCGAGGCGTAGCGATCCCGGATGCTGACCTTCGTCCAGAAATCGTCACGAGCCGAGTGCCGGATCCAGTCGAAATACCACGGCGCGACGGCGGGGTTCTGCGGCTGCATCGGCGGCAGGTCCTTGAACGGCCGGAAGTTCATCCACCGCGTCGGATCGGCCTCCGCCGCTGTCAGCTCGTCGACCGCCACGTGATCACCGCGGTTTTTCGCGGCGCCCAATGCGAGCGAGCCGATCGCCCACGGCTGCACGAACGCCAGCCGGAATTCGCCGCCCTCGTAGGTCCATCCGTCGTAGTAGTCCGACGCCGTGTTGGCGGGTGCGATCGTCACCAAATGCGGCGGCGCGGCCACGGCGGCGAGCCATTGGGTGGCACCGACGTAGGACGAGCCGTACATGCCCACCTTGCCGTTGGAACCGGGCAGCGCGGCGGCCCACTCGACCGAGTCGTAACCGTCGGCCATGTCGTTGGTGAACTCGCTGAACGTTCCGCCCGAGGTGCCCTGGCCGCGGACGTCCTGAATCACCACGAGGTAGCAGTGCGATGCGAACCAGTCCGGCGGCTGATATCGCTCAGGCGTCACCTGTGCGCCGGACTTTCCGTACTGGGTGCGCATCAGGATGACCGGCACGGGATCGGCGGTGCGCGGCCGATAGACGTCGGCCCGCAACACGGTGCCGTCGCGCATCGTGGCGGGCACGTCTGCTTGTTTCGAGACCTCACACGGGCCACGTCCGGCACTCGGCGGGAACGGTCGAGACGCACCGGCATGATGGTCGGCGCATCCGCTGAAAACCAGGACTACGACCGCCACAACGGCGCCGATGCGGACAGCGGCTACGCGCACACCATGAAGTTAACGCCTCGCGGCTGTTACAGCTTGCGGCCGGTGACGAACGTCGAGAACGAGTCGTCGCCGGTGTCCACCAACTCGACGGCACGGCCCAACCGGCGCATCTCGTCCTGTGAGGTGACAGCCGTTGACTGCCACCCGTGCTCGTTCAGCCAGACAGCGACGTCGGCGCGCTCGGGATCTTCGTAGGTCAACTCCCCGATGTCGAGCGTGCTGTCCACGCCGAACTGTTCGGCGAGCTTGCCGAACCGCTCCCGTATCCGCTCGCGGCGATCCGCGGCGTGAATGCCGACGGTCTCGGCAGAAATGCGACTGCCCGGGGCCGACAGCGCGGTGATGTTCTCGAAGAGCCGGTCCTGCGCGTCGGCCGGCAGGTACATCAGCAGGCCCTCGGCCAGCCATGCGGTCGGTGAACTCGGGTCAAAACCCTTGTCCCGCAACGCTTTCGGCCAGTCGTAGCGCAGATCCATCGGCACTGCGCGGCGCTCGGCCGTCGGCGCGACACCGTCCAGCGTCGCAGCTTTGTACTCCAGCACCTTCGGCTGGTCGATCTCGTAGACCGTGGTGCCCGCGGGCCACGGCAACCGGTAGGCGCGCGAGTCAAGGCCGGACGCCAGGATGACGATCTGACGGATGCCCGCCGCGGCGGCGTCGGTGAAGAACGCGTCGAAGAAGTGGGTGCGGACCGCTTGGTAGGCGCCCATGTGCTCGACGACCGCCGCGACCTCTGGGTCGGCGTCGCCGACCTTGGCGACGAACTGGTCGTCGAGCATGAACTCCCAGATGCCGGTGCCCGCGTTCGCGACAAGGTCCTTGGCGTAGGGGTCGCGAATCAGCGGGTCGTCCCGGTCGGTCTCGGCGGCCCTGGCCGCGGCGACCATGACCGCGGTTGCCCCGACGCTGGTGGCGATGTCCCAGGTGTCGTTCTCGGTGCGCTGCGAGCTCATCGGGCGTCTCCTTCAAGCCGGGCGTGCACGAACACGCTGTCCATCGCTTCTTCGACGAGGTCTTCGGTGGGCGGTCGGCCCAGCCGGGTCATCTCCTCGGCACTGGGCACGGCGTCGACGCGCCAGCCGTGGTCGGCCAGCCAGTCGGCAGCGTCGGCGCGGGCGTCGTCGGTGTACATCAGGGTGTCGACGTCGACGTCCAGGCCCAGACGCTCACGCAGCTGGGCGGTCCGCTCGCGCCGCGCTGCTCGCTTTTCCGGTGAGTACTGCGCGGGGTGCAGGTTGAAGGCCTCGACGGCGATCTGACTGCCTGCGGCGCTGTGCTCGGTGACCAGCTCGAACAACCGATCCTGAGCGTCGCCGGGCAGATACGGCAGCAGGCCCTCGGCCAGCCACGCGGTCGGCCGGGTCGGGTCGAAACCGGCGGCGATCAGGGCGGCGGGCCAGTCGTCACGTAGGTCGACCGCGACGGGAATGCGTCGCGACTTGGCCACCGCGCCGTGAGCGTCCAGGGTCGAGGTCTTGTAGCCGAGCACCTTTGGCTGGTCGATCTCGTACACCGTCGTGCCTGCGGGCCAGTCAAGCCGATACGCCCGCGAGTCCAGCCCCGCGGCCAGGATCACGACCTGACGGATACCGGTGCGGACCGCCGCGGTGAAGTAGCCGTCGAAGTAGTGCGTGCGCACGGCCTGGTAGTTACGGGCCATCTCGTGCAACCGCAGTGCGTGCTCGTCGTCGCGCAGCCAGCTGTCGTCGGCGCTGGCCATCTGCGCCCAGGCGGGCCCGGCCGATGAGGTCAGCAGATAGGCGTAGTCGTCGCGGATCAGCGCGTCAGGGCGGGCGGTTTCCGCGGCCCGTGCCGCAGCAACGCCCAACGCGGTTGCCCCGACACTTTCGGTGATGTCCCAGCTGTCGCCGTCGGTGCGGACGCTGTATTCGCTCAAATCAGTCATATCGTAAGCAATGCTATCTAATAAGTTAGCAGAGCTATACGAAATGTGGGCTACATCACCGCAGGTAAATCGTTATTCGTTCAGATTCCAGAGCTTGTTGGCCATCAACAGCTCGAACTTGTGCACCACCGAGGACAGGTCCTCGTGGCTGCCGACGAAGCCGGCGTAGAAGCCCATCCCCCACATCACCGCCACCAGCATTTCGACCAGGTGGTTGACGTCGGTGTCGGTAGTGAGCTCACCTCGCTTGATTGCGTCCTCGACGGCCCAGGTCATGAACTCGCGCGACGCCCGCATCGAGTCGTGCTCGTCGTTGCTCAGCTCCGGATGGCGTTGCGACTCCAGCACCGAGGTGACGAGAAATGCTGCCGCAGAACGCTCTTCGGACTCTGCCTGCATCACTGCCGAGAAGAACGCGGACAGCCGCGCCAGCAGACTGGTCTCGGCCTGGGCCCGCGACATCCCCGCGCTAACTACCAAAGCGTTCGTTTGCTCGACGACTTCGCTCCACAGCACGCGTTTACTGGCGAAATAATGGTTAATGGCGGGACGCGTGAGATCGGCGCGGATGGCGATCGCCTGGAAGGTGGCGGCGTCATAGCCAAGTTCGCTGAAGACCTCACGAGCCGCTTGTACGATGCGCTCTCGCGTTTCAGCAGCCTTCGCTGCGGGCGGGCGACCGGGTCCTCGACTCGCGGTATGTTGCGGCACGGTCAAATTGTGCCACAGCTCACTTGTCGATTTACCCTTGCGCTCAATTCCGGCCTGATTGGCATGTCGACCCAGCAAATTCGCGGCGCCCGGCAAGCCGACCCTTCGACCGCGACCTTGGCGATAGCACTGAACCGGAGACAGGCCGTCGAACTATGGTGCTGGGGTGGCGAGCGTCGTATCGCGGGAGTCGTACTTCGATGTCGGCCTCGAAGTGCTGTCCGATCTGGGCTACGGCGGGCTGAAGCTCGCCGAGGTCTGCAACCGGCTCGGCGTCACGACCGGGTCGTTTTATCACTACTTTCCGGGCTGGCCCGCCTACACCAAGGAACTCGTTGCGCACTGGATGCAGCGGCAGACCGTGCAGATCATCGAGAGGGTGCGCGCTGAGCAGGATCCGCGCCGGCGGATCGACACGCTCATCGCAGAGGGGTTGTCCCTTCCGCACGGCGCCGAAGCCGCCATCCGCGTGTGGAGTTCGGTCGATGCCGAGGTGTACTCCATCCAGGCCGCGGTGGACCAGCAGCGCTTCGACATCATGTACGAGTCGGCCTTCGAGATCCTGCACAACAAGCGACAGGCGCAAATCTTCGCAGCGTGGGGGGTGTACGTGCTCGTCGGTTACGAGCAGGCGGCCCTGCCGCGGGACGCCGCGGCGCTGGAGTGGATCGCGGGCCAGCTCACCGACGCACTCGACTCCGGCCGGTTCGCGTCTGTGCCAGACGGTGAGTAGCGCGATTGCCCTCTGAAACGGCCGCTGTGCTGCGACACGTGCTTGACCGTCTGCGCGCCCGCGACCCGGAGTTCGACGCACTGCGCCGCGCCTTGCGGGCCGCGGTCGTCGTGCCCAGCGCGGCGGCGGTGAGCTTCGCGGTCGGCGGCGGGTCGCAGACACCGCTGTTCACCATCTTCGGCTCGGTGGCGCTGCTGATACTCGTCGACTTCCCCGGCAACCGTCCCGCGCGAGCGCTGGCCTACTGCGGCTTGGGTTTCAACGGGGCGGTGCTGATCACGCTGGGCACGCTTGTCGCGCCCTACCCGTGGCTGAGCGTGGCGCTGATGTTCGTGCTCGGCGTTGCGGTCATCTTCGCCGGAGTGCTCAGCGAAATCGTCGCGGCTGGTCAACGTGCCACGTTGCTGATGTTCGTGCTGCCTGCCTGCACCCCGGTCGGCCCACTGCCGGAGCGCCTGTTGGGCTGGCTGATCGCGCTTGCGCTGTGCGTCCCTGCGGCGCTGTTTCTGTTCCCCCCGCGACATCACGACGAGTTGCGCGCCTACGCGGCACGCGTCTGCAACCGGCTCGCCGATCGACTCGAGGGCACCGGGTCGGGCCGCGAAGTCACCAAGGCGATGAACGCGCTCGACGCCGCCTTCCTCGGCGCCGACTACCGGCCGGTCGCGTTGACCGCGGGCAGTCGCGCGCTCGTCCGGGTGGTCGACGACCTCGGTTGGCTCTCCGACCGGATCACCGACGACACCGGTCAGATGATGGGGGCGGTCAAGCAGCCCGCGGTGCGGGTGCTGCGGGATTCCGCTGCGGTGCTGCGGCTACGCAGCGTGTCCGCTCGGGTGGAGCGCAGCGCCGACCTTCGCGAAGCGCTGACCGAGCTGCGGTCGGTCGCCCAAGGCCACTGGCGCGAGGACCTCACCGAATTGCTCGGCGAATCCAGCGACACAGCCGCTGTCGAGGTCGGCCGTAATCTGTTGAACCGCCGCACAATCGCGGCGACGGTCGCGGTGACCGGGCGGATCATCCGCAATGCCGCGGCCGCGGATGCGCGACCGGTATGGGCGCGCGTGCTTGGCCGTCGTCTGCCGGAGACCGGCGCCGCTGATTGGGTGATGCCCGAAACCGTTGCGGTCACTGCGATCACCAAAGGCTTTCTCGCCACCAAAGCGGTGGTGCTGCGCAACAGCCTGCGCACCGGACTCGGGTTGGCGCTTGCCGTTGCGGTGACTCACATCTTCCCGGTGGAGCACGGGTTCTGGGTGGTGCTCGGCGCGATGTCCGTGTTGCGCAGCAGTGCGCTGACGACCGGAACGCGCGTGGTCAGAGCGGTGGCGGGCACAGCGGTCGGGTTCGTACTGGGCGCGGTGGTCATCGAGTTGCTCGGCATGGATCCCGTTGTGCTGTGGATGCTGCTGCCGATCGTCGCGTTCGGCTCGGCCTACGTGCCGGAGGTGTACTCCTTCGTCGCCGGGCAGGCCGCGTTCACGATGATGGTGCTGATCAACTTCAACCTGATCGTTCCGACGGGCTGGAAGGTGGGGCTGATCCGGGTCGAGGATGTCGTCGTCGGCGCATTGGTGGGCATCGTGGTTTCGGTGTTGCTGTGGCCGCGAGGCGCCTCGTCCGCGGTGTCGAAGGCCGTCGAGGATGCTCGCGCCGTCGGCGCAAAGTTCTTGAAGCAGGCCGTGTTACGGGTGACCCGCGGCGCCTCCGAAGACGCGACCGATCGGGTGATCGCGCTCAGCCATCAAGGGCTGCAGGCGTCTCGCACCGTGGATGATGCTGTGCGGCAATATCTTTCGGAGAACGGCGGGACGACGGAGCTGCGCGGGCCGGTGGTGCGGGCCGCCAACCGGGCGGTTCGCGTGCGCGCCGCGGCAGAGCTGATCGCCGACGTCGTGCCGCCGCCGCTTGAGCCGTACCCACGGACCCGCGAGGTACTCGAGGCCCACACCTCAGCGATCTGTGCGCGCCTGACCGGCGATCCGCGCCGCAAGCTCGAATCGATCAGCGACGACTTCGTGCTCGCGTTGCGCGCCGACGCCACCGAAGACGAACTCGCGATCTCCGCGGCGCTGCCGTTGACCGCCGTGGCCGCGCACCTCGGTGAGCTCGAACTGCTGTACGCGCAGCCGGTAGCGTCAGCCCGATGAGCGACGTCGTCGTGCTCGGCTCGGGTTTCGCCGGCCTGTGGGCGGCGCTCGGTGCCGCGCGGCGAGTCGACGAACTCGGCGCCACCGACATTGCGATCACCGTGTTGAGTTCGCAGCCGTACCACGACATCCGGGTGCGCAACTACGAGGCCGATCTGACGCCGTGCCGCGTTCCGCTGACCGAGGTGCTCGACCCCGTCGGCGTCGAACACCTCACGGCGGACGTGACGGCGATCCACCCGGCGTCGCACACCGTGACGAGTTCTGCCGGCACCCACACCTACGACCGCCTCGTGGTCGCGCTGGGTAGCCGGGTGGTGAAGCCCGACATCCCCGGTCTTCAGGAATTCGGCTTCGACGTCGACACCTACGACGGCGCGATGCGGCTGCAGCGGCATCTGGCCGGGCTCGCCAGTGCCGCAACGAATTCCGCGAGCACGGCTGTGGTCGTCGGCGCCGGATTGACGGGCATCGAGACCGCCTGCGAACTGCCGTCGCGGCTGGCGTCGCTGTTCCCCGACACCGCGCCGCGGGTCGTGCTCGTCGACCGCAACCCGCACGTCGGGTCGGACATGGGCGCATCGGCCCGACCGGTGATCGAGGCGGCGCTCGACACGCTCGGGGTGCAGACCCGGCTCGGAGTCGGCGTCACGGCGGTGGATGCGAATGGGGTGACGCTGTCGACCGGCGAGGTGCTGCCCACCTCGACCGTGGTGTGGTGTGCGGGCATGCGCGCCAACCCGTTGACGGCCGACCTCGGTGTGCCTCGTGATCGGCTTGGCCGCCTCCCGGTCGACGACTATCTGCGCGTCATCGGCGTTGCGGACATATTCGCCGCAGGCGACGTCGCCTCGGCGCGAATGGACGACGCGCACCTGTCGGTGATGTCCTGCCAGCACGGCAGGCCGATGGGTCGGTACGCCGGATACAACGTGATCGTCGATCTGCTCGACGAGCCACTGCTTTCGCTTCGAATCCCTTGGTATGTAACGGTTTTGGATTTGGGGCCCGCCGGTGCCGTGTACACCGAGGGCTGGGACCGCCAGGTCGTCGCCAGCGGGGCCGAAGCCAAGGCCACCAAGATGACCATCAACGGCCGGCGAATCTATCCGCCGCTCGACGGTGACCGCGACGCGATCCTGGCCGCCGCCGCGCCGACACTGCAGACGCGGCCAAGCGCCGAGGGGTAGCCGGCCTCACATCCGCGAATAGCGGCTCAGCGCGAAGCTGTAGCAACCGTATGCGGCAAAACCCAACGCCGCGCACAGAACCAGCACAGTGCCGTTGGGCCCGTGCCCGAGCGTCTTGACCGCACCGTCGAGTCCGGTCGCTTTGGACGGGTCGGCTCGCACCGCCGCGACGACCACCAGGGCGCCTGCGCCGGCGAGCACGAGACCTTCGGCGACATAGCCGAAAACCCCGAGCGTGGTGACGACGGTGCCCGGTGAGACCTTGAGGTCATTGCAGAATCGGCGTGATGCGCCCTTGAACGCGAAGTAGCACCCGATCACGAGAATCACCAAACCGACGACCACGAGAACGGCCTTGCCTTCTGGTGATCGCATCAGCCGTGCGCTCAGTCCCGCGTTCTCGGCGGCGCCGGACTTGCGCCTGCCCAGCGCGAATTGCACGGCGGTGACGCCCACTGCGGTGTACACGACGGCGAGGCCCAGCGCCTTGAGCCGATTCGGCCATCGGAAATCTTTCGGATCGGCCCGGCGCCCGCGGTGCTCGCCGGGGTGTAAGCCCAGGATCGTTTCGGCGATGCGCCACAACGTCAACGGAATCAAGGCGATCGCGGTAGCCCACAACGCGACGTTGCCTCCGGCGGTCATCGCGACCGCCCGCAGCGCGCCCGTCTGGTCGGCATCACCGCCCGAGCCCAACGCGATCCGCACGATGAGGTACGCGATCAACAGATGCAGTAGCCCGCTGATCACATAACCAATGCGTGCCGCGACATGCGCGTAGGGGTGATCGACGGCGGAACGGACGACGTCCGCCGGTCGGGCGGTGTGTGCCACGGACGGTCAGATCCCGGGCTACAGGCCGCGTCGGCGCGGTCGAAACGCGTCCTTGACCTTTTCGGCCGCACCCTTGAGGTGCGCCGCCCGTTCGTCGAACCTGCCCTGGGCTTCCAACTCGGGGTCGTTGGTCGCTCGCCCCACTGCGGCCTTGGCCTTGCCCCGCAGCTGATCCAACTTGTTCCTGGCTTTATTGGCACCACTCATGCCACGGGGGTTACCCATTTCGGGCGACGGCTAGCGCAGCGGCCGATGCGGCATCAGCGCGTTGGGCGGGATTGCGCCGAACTTGCCTGCCTGAAAGTCGTCCATCGCCTGGATCAGTTCGGCCTTGGAGTTCATCACGAACGGGCCGTACTGGACGACGGGTTCGCGAATCGGCTTGCCGCCCAAGATCAGAACCTCGAGCGCGGGCCTGCGCGACTCCTGGGTGGGGTCAGCCGTGACGCTGATCCGGTCGCCAGGGCCGAACACGGCCAGCTGACCTTGATGGACCGGATGGCCGACGGGTCCGACCGCACCGCGGCCCGACAACACGTAGACCAACGCGTTGAAGTCCCGGTTCCACGGCAGACTCAGCCGCGCGCCAGGCTCAATCGTCGCGTGCGCCAACGTGATCGGCGTGTGAGTGGCACCCGGGCCCTGATGCCCGTCGACGTTGCCGGCGATGATGCGGACCAGCGCGCCGCCGTCGTCCGACGACAGCAGCCTGACCTCGTTGCCCTCGATGGCCTGGTACTTCGGCGCCGCGAACTTGTCCTTGCGCGGCAGGTTCACCCACAGCTGGACGCCGTGGAACACGCCGCCGCTCTCGACCAGTTCGACGGGCGGGGTTTCGATGTGCAGGATGCCCGACCCGGCCGTCATCCACTGGGTGGCGCCGTCGGTGATCAGGCCGCCGCCGCCATGCGAATCCTGATGCGCGAAGCGGCCGTCGATCATGTAGGTGACGGTCTCGAAGCCGCGGTGCGGATGCCAGTCGGTGCCCCTGGGCTCGCCCGGCTGGTACTCGATCTCGCCCATCTGGTCCATGTGCACGAAGGGGTCGAGGTCGGCCGCGCTCACTCCCGCGAACGCCCGAACCACGGGGAAGCCTTCGCCCTCGTAGCCGTGGGGGCCGGTGGTGATGGAGCGCACCGGACGCTCGGTTTCGCTCGGCGCTGGCGCAGAGATGCGCGGCAGGGTGAGCGTGTCAGCGGTGATAGCAGGCATGACACGATTAACCGGACTGCGGTCCGATTAATTCCCGAGGGCGTTCAGCGCGGCGGCCCTGGCGTCCGCCGCGCTTGCGGCGCCGAGCACCGCGTCGGCCGCATCCCGGCACTGCTGCAGCGTGACCTGGGCGAGCTTCGCGCCGACACCCTGGATCGCCGCGGCGGCAGCAGACAGCGAGGTAACGCCAAGGCCGGTCAGCACGCACGCCAGCAGCGGGTCGGCGGCCGCCTCGCCGCACACGCCTACGGGCTTGCCCGCCTTGGCGCCTGCCCGCACCGCCATGGCCACCAGTGCCAGCACGGCCGGCTGCCACGGATCGGTCAGCGTGGCGAGGTCGGCCGACATCCGGTCGGCGGCCATCGTGTACTGGGCCAGGTCGTTGGTGCCGATCGACAGGAAGTCGACGTGGTCGAGGATCCGGTCGGCCAACAGTGCGGCGGCAGGCACCTCGATCATCACCCCGGCCGTCAGCCCGTGCGAACGTGCCTTGGCGGCAAAGCTTTCCGCTTCCTGCGCGGTCGCGATCATCGGGGCCATCACCCAGGGCTGGTTGCCGGTGCGCTGAGCCGCCGTCGCGATGGCCTGCAATTGGCGATCGAGCAGTCCTGGGTTGCGTTCGGCGATTCGAATGCCGCGCACCCCGAGTGCGGGGTTGGCCTCGTCGGGATGGCCGACGAATTTCAACGGCTTGTCCGATCCGGCGTCCAGCGTGCGGATCACCACCTTGCGACCCGAAAACGCCTGTAGCACTTCGGCATAGATGCCGGCCTGCTCGTCGACGGTGGGCTCGGTGTCCCGATTGAGAAAGCACAGTTCGGTGCGGAACAGCCCGACGCCCTCGGCAGGCGTCTGCGTCGCGGCGCGGGCCGCGGCGCCGTCTTGCACATTGGCCAGCACGGTGACGGCGTGCCCATCGGCAGTGGCGCCGGGACCCGACCAGTGCGCCGCCCGTTCGGCCTCGCGCTGCGCCGCGGCGACGGCCTCGCTCGCGGCGGCGTGATCCGGCGACACCGTCACCGTGCCACGGGTACCGTCGACGAGGACTCTGGTTCCGGCCGTGACGTCGTCGAGGCCGTCGACGGCAACGACACACGGGATGCCAAGCTGCCGGGCGATGATCGCGGTGTGGCTGGTCGGGCCGCCCAGCGTCGTGGCAAGGGCGACAACCAGATTCGGATCGAGACCCGCGGTGTCGGCGGGCGCGAGATCCTCCGCGCACAAGATCGAAGGAAGCTCGGGCAATGGTACGCCGGGCTCCGGCAGCCCTGACAGTTCGGCGATGACCCGGTCGCGGATGTCGCGCAGATCGGTGACGCGCTCGGCCATCAGCCCGCCGAGTTGGGTGAACATGTCGACGAACTGCTCAACCGCTGCGACCACCGCCGAGACGGCAGGCGTGCCCTCCTTGATCCGCTTCTCCGCGGCGCCCAACCATGCGCGGTCCTGTGCCAGGGCCGCGGTGGCGGCGAGCACCTCCGACGCGGCACCGGTCGCGTGGCCGGCGCGGTCCCGCAATCGGTTGGCCACCGCGGTGGCTGCTGCCGCGAACCGTGCGGCTTCGGCGGGGCGGTCGGCTTCCGCTATCTGCGCCTGGCTCCCGACGTCGACCGCGGGCAACCGGCCAGGCCGGATCACCGGGGCGTACTGAACACCGGGAACCACCGGAACGCCATGCAGAACGGTGCCCACTGCCGGGAGTGAGGTAGGCGGGGAAGAAGCGGTCATGTGAACCAGGTTACAAGAATATCTTGACAAGTCAACACGAACAGTAGTAAAACCAACTATATCCACACCAATACGGACTCAAAACCACACATCCGGCAGTCACCGAAACGGAGCCCCATGTACGCCGAAGAGCGTCAGCAAGCGATCGCCTCCCTGGTGATCTCGCGCGGCCGCGCCTCGGTGACCGAGCTGGCGCAGGCCTACGACGTCACCACCGAAACGGTGCGCCGCGATCTCGCCGTGCTGGACAAGGCGGGCGTGCTGCGGCGCGTGCACGGCGGCGCCGTGCCCGTGCGTGCACTGCACCTGGTCGAACCAGGCGTCGGTGAGCGCGAGACCACCCGCGCCGAACACAAGGACGCGATCGCCGCGGCCGCCACCGACTTCTTCCCGCTCGGCGGGGCCAGCGTGCTGCTGGATGCGGGGACCACGACCGCGCGCATCGCGGCGCTCGTGCCCGCCGACCGCGATCTGGTCGTCGTGACCAACTCCGTGCCCATCGCCGCCCGGCTCGCGGCCATGCCCTCGGTATCCCTGCAGCTGCTCGGCGGCCGCGTGCGCGGCCTGACGCAGGCGGCGGTCGGCGAGCAGACCCTGCGCGTCCTCGACACCCTGCGCGTCGACGTCGCGTTCATCGGCACCAATGCGCTCAGCGTGCGCCACGGGCTCTCCACGCCCGACAGCGACGAGGCCGCGGTCAAGCGTGCCATGGTCCGGGCAGCCAATTATGTAGTGGTAGCCGCTGATTCGTCGAAGGTCGGCCGCGAGGACTTCGTCAGCTTCGCCCCGATCTCCAGCGTCGACACTCTGATCACCGACTCTGAGATCAGCGCTGCCGATCGCGACGAACTGACCAACAGCGGCGTGGAAGTGGTGGTCGCGTGATCGTCACCGTCACTCCCAACCCGAGCATCGACCGCACGGTCACCCTGACGGGCCCCCTCACTCGCGGTGCGGTACACCGAGTTTCGTCGGTGACCTCCGAGCCAGGCGGTAAGGGGGTCAACGTCGCACGGGCCCTGACGCTGGCCGGGCTCGACACCGTCGCGGTGCTGCCCGCTCCCGCCAACGACCCACTGATCAGTGCGCTCACCGCCAGCGCCTTGCCGTTCAACTGTGTACCGACCGAGGGCGCGGTGCGCACCAATCTCGCCATCACCGAACATGACGGCACCACAACGAAAGTCAACGAGCCCGGCGCCCCCCTCGACGCCGCCGCCCTCGATGCGTTGACCACTGCGGTGCTCGCCGCCGCGGAGTCCGCGTCATGGGTGGTGCTGTCGGGTTCGCTGCCACCCGGCGTCCCCGACCACTGGTATGCCGACATGACCGCGCTGCTCGCGCCGTACCCGTGCCGGGTCGCCGTCGACACCTCGGATGCTCCACTCACCTCGCTCGTCGAGGCACTGCACCGCGGCGCCCCCGACCTGGTCAAGCCGAATGCCGAGGAGCTCGCCGGGGTCCTCGGCTACTCGCCACGCGCGCTGGAAGCCGCAGTGGCCCAAGGTGATCCAGAGCCCGTCGTCAACGCGGCGCAACAGCTCGTCGACCGCGGGGTGGGTGCCGTGCTCGCCACTCTCGGGGCCGCAGGAGCAGTGCTGGTCGACGAGACGGGTAGCTGGATGGCTGCGCCACCCCCCGTCGTCGCGCGCAGCACCGTGGGTGCCGGTGACGCCTCACTGGCCGGCTATCTCCGCGCAGATGTGGGCGGCGCCGTCCCGCCCGAACGGCTGCAGATGGCAGTCGCATACGGCGGCGCTGCCGCTGCCCTGCCAGGATCCGCGCTCCCAAGGCCCGCGCAGATCGACCTCAGCTCCGTCCGAGTGACACCGATTGCTCCCAACACGAAAGTATCGCCATGACAACCACATTGCCGATCATCAACACAGATCTGGTCCTGCTCGATATCGATGCGGGCGGAGACAAGCAGGCGGTCATCGGCCGACTGGTCAGCCGGCTCGCCGACGCGGGCCGGACGCACGACACCGACGGGCTGATCGCCGCGGCGATGGCGCGTGAGGAGCAGTCGGCAACCGGGCTGCCCGGCGGTATCGCGATCCCGCACTGCCGATCGCCGTACGTCGAGACCGCCTCGATCGGCTTCGCACGGCTCAGGCCGGCCGTCGACTTCGGCGCACCCGACGGACCAGCCGACCTGGCGTTCCTGATCGCCGCGCCGGAAGCAGGCGGGGCCGAGCACATGAAGCTGCTGTCCAGCCTGGCCCGCGCCCTGGTGCGCAAGGACTTCGTCGAGTCGCTGCGCAACGCGACGACACCCGGCGAGATCGTGGAACTGGTCGACGGCGTGGTCAACGCGACACCCGAAAAGCCCAAGCCCGCAGCCGAACCCGATAAGGCCGCGGCGAAGACGTTGGTCGCCGTGACCGCATGCCCGACGGGCATCGCGCACACCTACATGGCCGCCGACTCCCTGGTCGCCGCCGCGAAGAAGGTTGGCGCGACGCTGCATGTGGAGACGCAGGGGTCGTCTGGCAGCACACCGCTGTCGCCGTCGACCATCGCCGAGGCCGACGCGGTCATCTTCGCCACCGACGTCGGCGTCAAGGACAGGCAGCGATTCGCGGGCAAGCCAGTCGTCGCGTCCGGCGTCAAACGCGCCATCAACGAGCCCGACAAGATGGTGGCCGAAGCCCTTGCCGCTGCGGACAATCCGAGCGCGGCGCGCGTGCAAGGCGACGCCGGCTCTCCCGCCGCCGCTGCAGCCCCTGCGGGCGGTGTCGGCTGGGGCACCCGGTTGCGCCAGATCCTGCTGACCGGCGTGAGCTACATGATCCCGTTCGTCGCTGCTGGCGGCCTGCTGATCGCGCTCGGTTTCCTGTTCGCCGGCTACGACATCGCCAACAAACCCGACGGTGCCACACAGTCGCTCGGCAACATCATCGCGACAAGCAACTCGCTGACCAACCTGCCGTCGGGCGGCTTCACGCAGTATCTCGGCGCCGTGCTGTTCTCCCTTGGCGGACTTGCATTTTCATTCCTGGTGCCGGCACTGGCTGGCTACATCTCGTTCGCGATCGCGGACCGTCCCGGCATTGCACCGGGGTTCACCGCGGGCGCAGTCGCGGTGATGGTCGGGGGCGGCTTCATCGGCGGCATCGTCGGCGGCCTGATCGCCGGGTTCGCAGCGCTGTGGATCAGTCGCATCGCCGTGCCGCAATGGGCCAGAGGGCTGATGCCCGTGGTCGTGATTCCGCTGTTCGCGTCGCTGGTCGTCGGCCTGTTGATGTTCATGTTGCTCGGCCGTCCCCTGGCCGCCATCACTTCGGGTCTGACCCACTGGCTGGGCAGCATGACCGGCACGTCGGTGATCATTCTCGGCATCGTGCTCGGCCTGATGATGTGCTTCGACCTGGGTGGCCCGGTGAACAAGGCGGCCTACGCGTTTGCGACCGCCGGTCTCAACGTCGCCGATCCCTCGTCGTTGCGAATCATGGCCGCGGTGATGGCCGCCGGCATGGTCCCGCCGCTGGCGATGGCGCTGGCCTCAACGATCCGCCCCGGCCTGTTCACCGAGCCTGAGCGGGAAAATGGAAGGGCCGCTTGGCTTCTCGGAGCGTCGTTCATCTCCGAGGGCGCCATCCCGTTCGCGGCGGCCGACCCGCTGCGCGTCATCCCGTCGATGATGTTCGGTGGAGCCATCACGGGCGCGCTGATCATGGCGTTCGACGTCACGCTGAAGGCTCCGCACGGCGGCATCTTCGTGTTCTTCGCCATCGGCCATCTGCTGTGGTTCCTCGTCGCCCTGGCAGTCGGGACCGTCGCAGGTGCATTGGTCGTCATCGCCGCCAAGGAGTTCATCAAGTCCGGCGCCAAGTCCGAGGACACCCCGGCCCTGGCCACCGCTTAACCCACACCACTACCAAGCAAGGAGAAGTCCATGCCAACCAAAACCGTGATCGTCGGCTCGGCCATCGGCCTGCACGCCCGCCCCGCCGCCATCATCGCCGAAGCCGTCGTCAACGCAGGCGTCCCTGTCACGCTGTCGATGGACGGCGGTGAACCGGTCGACGCGGGCTCAGCGCTGATGATCATGACGCTGGGCGCGGGCAACGGCGCAGAGGTGACCGTCGCCTCCGACGACGAGGCGGCGCTCAAGACGGTCGCCGACCTCGTCCAGCAAGACCTCGACGCCTAAGCCTTCCAAGAGTTAGCGAACAACACCCCGCTGGCGGCCCCTTAAGATTGCTTCGATGCATGGAGCCGACGGCCTTGACGTGACACTTTGTCCCGCCGCCGCTCCGCCACATTGTTTGCTGTGTACTCGTCAGCACACTGCTGCCGGGCGAAGGGCCGAAAGGGGTGACCGCGCGTGCGCCGCATCGGTGCGTTAGTGGCAGTGCTGATGCTGGCGGTGTTGAGCGCTCCCCCTGCCGTAGCGATCGAGCCCCCCACCATCGACCCGGCCGTCGTGCCACCGGACGAAACAGGTCCGGATCAGCCGACCGAACAGCGCCGCGTGTGTTCGGCGCCGACGGTGTTCCCCAATTCGAACTTCGCGGACAAGCCGTGGCCGAACGACTACCTACGGCTGGCCGATGCGCAGAAGTTCGCAACCGGCGCCGGCGTAACTGTCGCGGTGATCGACACCGGCGTGAACGGCTCACCCCGGGTACCTGCCGAACCCGGCGGGGACTTCGTCGACAAGGCCGGCAACGGCATGAGCGACTGCGATTCCCACGGCACGCTGACCGCGTCGATCATCGCGGGCAGGCCCGCCCCCACCGACGGCTTCATCGGTGTCGCCCCCGACGCTCGCATTCTGTCGCTGCGGCAGACCTCGGAGGCCTTCCAGCCGGTCGGTTCCCACACCGACCCCAACGACCCGAACACCACGCAAACCGCGGGCTCGCTACGCAGCCTTGCCCGCGCCGTCGTGCATGCCGCCAACATCGGCGCGCAGGTGATCAACATCAGCGAGGCCGCCTGCTACAAGGTGACCAGGCCGATCAACGAGTCCGGCCTGGGTGCGGCCATCAACTACGCGGTCAACGTCAAGGGTGCGGTCATCATCGTCGCCGCGGGAAACACCGGACAGGATTGCGACAGACCACGAAGCGCACCATCTTGCCGCCGATGTCACGGCGCCACCACCGGCCCTCCAGAGTCCGGTCCGCCCGGCTGAGGGTGTCGACCATTGCGGCGACCTCGGGGTGGGGTTCACCGAACAGGTCGAGCACGCCTTGTGCGGTCAGGTCACGCCCGACCTGTTCCCACACGATGTTGCGCAGATCTTCCTGAGGGATGTTGGGCCGGATGCCCAGCGCGACGGGAAAGTCCATCAGATGGAGTTTGTCCGCGATGACGAGCATGCCGTCGATGGTGACCTCAACACCCACCACGTCGTCGAAATGTGTTGGCGGACTGGTCATATTTGCCCTGTCTGCGTCGACGCGCGCAAGACAACGGTCATCGCGCCACTGATGTGATGGGAATCTTTCGCTGATTCGGCGAGCTTGTCGCACAGGTCATCTGAGGATGCGGCGGCCGATTCGGCCGCGCTAGCGCGCACGTCGTCGCCGGACATGCATCTCCTCGTCCTTAGCTTCATCCGCAGTGGTGTCCCGGCCGGCGGCCCGGGGTGGATTGTCCGAATCCAACCTAGCTGCGGCGGGCATCCGACGCGGCGGGGGGCCGGACCGACCCAACCACGCAAACCTTCGCTGACGGACAGCTTACCAGCGGAAACACCTTGCAAATGCACTAATTTCCCGGCTGGCCGCGGCTGCCGACTCCGCCGACTGAGCAAACAATCAGCGCCCTAGGTCTTGGCTTTATGTCGTTGTCAGCAAACACAATGCGCTCTGGTGAGCGGACGCTCAATTGGAGCGACGGCCACCCCTGATGCGTCCGTGTGTGTGCTCGCCGCCGCAATTGGTGTTTGCTGGACAGCCGCGGCGCACCCTGGTCGTCGGATTCCGTAGCGCAGCCCGGCTGTGGTTGATACTTGAGGGTGGCCGACATACGCGTCGTCTGGAAGCGAAGGAGATTGTGCAGTGACCGACCGCGACGACGCATTGCGGAGAGAACTCGGCTGGACGGGGCCGGAGGAAACCGACTACGAGCCGCCCAAACCGAAGCCGGATCCAACGCCCGCCCCCCAGCCACCGGTGCCCTCGCGACCGCCGGTCGACTATGTGCCGCCGGAACGTCCCGCGAGCCCGCCCGCGCCGCAGTCGCCGAGTCCTGAACCCGGCCCGCGCGGCGGCCAATCCGAACCCCCTCCGCCGCCGTTCCTGGATCCAGAGCGCCAAGGCGGCCACCGGCAACCGCCGCGATACGGGCCACCGCCGGGACCGCCGCGCGACACCGGACCCTTGCCGACCCCCAACCGTCCCGACGAGGGCCCGCGGGCTCCGCAACCCGACTGGCAGCCGCCACCGCGCCCGCAGCGACCTGCTCCGCCACCCCCGCAGCCAGGACCTCCCACCCAACCGTGGAAAGCGCCGCTGTACCCACCCGAAGGGGCGTCGGCACCACCACCGCCGCCCGCGTCGTACGCCGACCGCATCAGAGCCGACGACCTGGTGCCCTCCCGCAAGGTCCCGCCGTCGCGCGGCTGGCGGCTAGCGGTGTACAAAGCGACCTTCGGAATGGTCAACCTCGGCCAGTCGCCTGACGAAATCCGGCAGGCCGAGCTGGAGGCCAGGATCAAGTCGGTGCTGCGCGGGCACTACAAGATCGGCGTGATGGGTAAAGGCGGCGTCGGCAAGACCACGGTCTCGGCCAGCGTCGGATCGATATTCGCCGAACTGCGCCAGGACGACCGCGTGGTGGCCATCGACGCCGACACCGCCTTCGGCAAGCTCGGCAGCCGGGTGGACCCCAAGGTGCAGGGATCCTATTGGGAGTTGGCTTCCGACCAACATCTCGAGACGTTCGCCGACGTGCGCAGCCGGGTCGGCAACAACGCGGCGGGCTTGTTCGTCCTCGCGGGCGAGGCGACTCCGGCGCGCCGCCGCGTGCTCGACCCCGCGATCTACCGCGAAGCGACGTCACGACTGGACCGCTACTTCACGATTTCGATCGTCGACTGCAGCTCGACCATGGACACCCCTGTCACACAGGAGGTGCTGCGCGACCTCGACGCGCTGATCGTGGTTTCGTCGCCATGGGTCGACGGCGCGGCGGCGGCGGGGCAGACGATGGACTGGTTGGCCGCCCGCGGGCTCACCAACCTGCTGCAGCGCACGGTGATCGTGCTGAACGATTCGGATGGCCACGCGGACAAGCGAACCCGGTCGATCCTGGCCCAACAGTTTGCGAGCCAGGGGCAGAAGGTCGTCGAGGTGCCGTTCGACGGGCATCTGCGGCCTGGCGGGGTCATCGACCACAGCAGCCAGATGTCGCCGGCCGCCCGCCGCAAGTTCATCGAGATCGCCGCCGCGCTCGCCGAATACTTCCCCACCCGCGATGACCGCAGCAGGGAACGCAACTAGTCGAGCTGCTTGAGCAGCGCCTCGATCGCATCGATCGACGCAGCCGACACCGGCTCCTCCGCCTCCGCGCGGAGCACGTCGTCCTCGGAAACGCCTGCGGCTTGGGCGGTTTCGGCGATGGTCAGGTTGGCGCGGCGGCGGGTGGCATACACCCGCTGGCCCAATGTCGCGCGCGGCGCTGTTGCGGCAAGCATCGTCAGCTCGTCGATCTGACGGCGGACGGTGCCAAGCGCCTTGATGAGCGCGGGCGTCACTCGGCTGATGCGGGTGGCGCTGGCGGCGACGCCCTCGAGCTGGCGAAGGTCGGCGAGAATAGCCGCGACCCGAGGGGTGAACTCGGCGTCCTCGACCGGCGGCAGCGCCTCGACCGCCGGGCCGAGGGTATGCACCGCGGTGATGACGGCCTGCGATATCAGGCTTCCCTCTTGCCCGACGCCTGCGGGTTCGGTCGGCCGCTCCCGCGCCGGAGGCTCGCCTTGACGGAGCCGGGCGATCGTGCCCGGCGGCCACTGCAGCACTTCCTCGAGCTTTGCTCGGGTGCGTTCGCGTGGCCAGCTGCGGCCCTTTTCGAACGCGATCAGGGCTCCGGCGTTGATGATTCCGTCGGCCGCGAGACTGCGTTGGCTGATGTCGAGTTCTCGCCTGCGCGCCGCGGCGGCCGCGCCGGCGCGGACCAATCCCGGGTCGACGACGTCCGACGCCTCAGCGGTCGACTCGGCGTCTGTCATTACGGCGATTCCTCGCTGAGTGGGTGCTGCGCAGGGTGTCGCAATAGTAGCCGTCCAACCGTCGAGTGCTACGACTTGACCCTCGATTCTGCGTGATTGAGATGCAGCGCAGCTACAACTTTCGCACCAGTAAACCGTATCAATGCTACGGAATTACCTTCTTGGCGTATGCCGTGGTTTTCGCAGTTGGTCGGCTGTTTTGGTGTCGAAGCCTAACCGTTCTCGTTGTCCGCCGGGCGCGCTAGGTCTTCGCTAAACTGTTGCATTGCTACGGTTGCTGCGCTACGTTTGGCGGCATTGCGGCGTAGTGCCGCAGAGCGTGCAGAGGAGCAACAGCGATGAGCGCATCCGAATGGGAAGAGACGCCGATCGGCGCATGCACCCAAGACCCTGAACGGTGGACCACCAGAGCAGACGAAGAGGCCAAAGCCATCTGCCGGGAATGCCCGCGCCGGTGGCTGTGCGCCCGCGAGGCGTGCGAACTCCCGCGTGCCGAGGGGCTGTGGGCAGGCATCGTCATCCCCGAGGCCGGCCGCGGCAGAACGTTTGCCCTGCGACAACTGCGCTCGCTGGCCGAGCGCAATGGCTACCCGGTACGCGATCGCCGACTGTTCGCCGAATCCGCCTGACCCGCTCGCCGTTCGCCGATGTCGAGGGGTCTGCGGCGAACCAGTGGAATATGTTGTCCCGCCGGGCAGTTAGATCATGCGACGGTGTCGGTTATGCCCCGGGCCCCATCCAGAATCGTCGCCGAGAGCGACCACTCGCCGAGAGGCGCCATGGCGGCACCGTCCCAAACTTCCCGCCTACCAGGTGTCCACGAACCTGCTCTCACCGCGCGGTTGGGGATGTGCGGCGGCCGCCGCGAGGGTCGCTGCGATCAGACCGCGGGTATCCGCGGGGTCGATGACGTCGTCGATCTCGAACAGGGCAGCGGCGTTGAGCGCCTTGGCATTTGCCTCGGCGGCGGCCGTTGCCTGCCTGACTCGTTCTTCCCGGTCGCCCTCGTCGGCGATCTGCTCGAGTTCCTTGCGCAGCCCAAGTCGGACGGCTCCCTCGAGGCCCATCGGGCCGAGGTGGGCGCCCGGCCAGGCAACGGTGAGCAGCGGTTCGTGCAGACTGCCGCCGGTCATCGCCTGCGCGCCGAGCCCGTAGCCGCGGCGCAGCACGACCGCGACGAGTGGCACACGCATCGCGGCGCCCGCTACGAGCATGCGGGACGCGCGTCGCACCAACGCCTCGGACTCAGCCGCCGGGCCGACCATGTAGCCCGGGCAGTCGATCAGTGACACGACCGGTAGTCCGAACGCGTCGCAGAGTTGAAGGAAACGCGCGGCCTTGTCGGCGGCGGCAGCGGTGATCGCGCCTGCCATCACCATCGTGTTGTTGGCGATGACGCCGACGGCGCGGCCCTCGATGCGCGCCAGTGCGGTGACCATTTCACGGGCGAACCCCTTGCGGAGGAAGGTCACCGATCCGTCGTCGGCCAACGTCTCGATGATCGGCTCGACCTTGTACGCCCGCCGCTGTGTTTCGGGAATCATTGTGCGCAAACGTGTTTGGTCGTTTTCCCGGCCCGGTGTCGTCGCACCCTGAAAATAGCCCAGCAACTGCTTGGTCACCGCCACGGCATGTGCCTCGTCCGGTACGACGACGTCGAGCACGCCGTTGGGCTGTTGCATGGAGACCGGGCCCACCGCGTCGGGGTGGACGTCACCGAGGCCGCCGCCTGCGATCATCGCGGGCCCGCCCATCCCGATCGACGCATCCTCGGTGGCGACGATCAGGTCGGAGCATCCCGCGATCACCGCGTTGCCCGCGAAGCAGCGGCCCTTGACGATCGCGATCCGCGGCACCAGTCCCGACAGCGCCGCCCACAGCTTGAACGCACGCGCATCGAGCGCCGAGACGACCGGGTAGTCGGTGTCGCCGGGACGTCCGCCGCCACCTTCAGCGAAGAACACCGTCGGCAACCGCATCCGCTCGATGAGCTCGAACAGCCGGTCCTTCTTGCGATGACCGAGCGCGCCCTGGGTGCCCGCGAGCACCGTGTAGTCATACGACAGCACCGCGCATGCGTTGCCGTTGACGCGCGCCGTGCCTGCGACGAGCCCGTCGGCGGGGGTGCGCGCGATCAGGTCGTCGACGTCGCGGCGGAATCGCTGAGCGGCGATCGCGAAGCGTCCGTACTCGACGAACGACCCCGCATCGACGAGGTCCTCGATGTTCTCGCGCGCGGTGCGACCGTTGGCTGCGTGCCTGCGTTCTACGGCCTCTGGACGGGCCGCATCCTCGGTGAGCGCGCGGCGGCGCAGTAGTTCGGCGTGATCGTCGCTGCTCATCGTGTCAGATGCTAACAACGTGTGATTGTTAGCACGCTATTAGTTAGTGCCCTATCTAATTGGGTATCGTGGGGTCATGACGCTCGTCGAGGACGACATCGATCCACTGGCGCTGGAACGGCAGGTGTGTTTCGCGCTGGCCGTCACCAACCGCGCGGTGTTGGCGGTGTATCGGCCGCTGCTCGAACCGCTGGGACTGACCCACCCGCAGTACCTGGTGATGCTCGCCCTCTGGGACCACCACAAGTCGGCCGCCGATCGACCGCTGACCGTTAAGGAGATCGCCGCCGCATTGCAGTTGGATTCGGCGACGTTGTCTCCGATGCTCAAGCGGCTGGAGTCGCTCGGCCTCATCAACCGCTCCCGCAGCACCGCCGACGAGCGTGCCACCGACGTGGAGCTGACCAGGGCAGGCATTCAGCTACGGCGGCGAGCCCTCAAGATTCCGCCCGCGGTGGTGGACCGGCTCGGCGTGGGGCTCGACGAACTCGAACGGCTCCACGACGTCCTCACTCACGTCAACGCCGCGGCCCTGGCCGCCGGCGCGCTCAACGACAGAAAGGATGTCCGATGAACCGGCCATCTCCGCTGCAGTACATCGGCTATGCGTACGGCCGCAGCCTTCCCGCCGAATTCCGCGATTGGGTGCGCAACGACCTCGCAGGCCCAGGAGCAGTGCGCCGCCACATGGTTCGCGCCGCGATACCGCCGTTCCTTGTGCTGGCGCCGTTCTGGTTGCTGCCTGCGTCGCTGTACGTGCATACGGAGATGACGGCGCCCATCTACATCTGGGCCCTGCTGATGTCGTTGGCGCTGAACAAGGTGTGGCGCCGGCACCGGTTGGCGCAACACGGTCTGGACCCCAATCTGGTAGACGAGATCAACCGGGAGAAGAACGCCCGTGTCCACGAGAAGTACATCCGGCGCTACGGGCCACGCCCGGAAGCGGCCCGCTGGCAATCCAACAGCAGTCCTTTCTAGCCGCCGGAAGTTATCCACAGGCCGCGACGGCGCGGGCACCGATTTGTCGGCGATCCGGCTTAGCGTGCGGACATGACCAACTGGATCAACACCGTCAGCCGTGGCCACGTCGAACGTGGGGTGCGTGGCCGCTTCACCCAGGCCAACCACGGCAAGCCACACATGTTGAAGAAGATGGCCAGGGGTGACTGGATCGTCTTCTACTCGCCGAAGACCGACTATCCCGAAGGTGATCCGCTGCAGGCCTTCACCGCTATCGGCCAGGTCGTCGACGACGAACCGTACCAAGCAGAGCTGTCGCCGGACTTTCAGCCGTGGCGTCGCAACGTCGATTTTCTGGAGTGTGCGGAAACACCGATCCGCCCGCTGATCGAGCAACTGGAGTTCATCGAGGACCCCGCGCGCTGGGGCATCAAGTTCCGGTACGGGGTGTTCAAGATCAGCGATCACGACCTCGAGGTAATCCGCTCAGCGATGACGGGTTAGCCCGTCACACGGTCGATATCGGTGTCAACGTCGGGGCGATGCGCGTCAGCGTGCCGTCGTATGTCAGCTGATAAATGCTGCCGTCCGGTCCCTGCACCAACTTGTTGGTGCTGCCGGGCGCCGCCGCGCCGAACACCTTCTCGCCGATCAGCTCCGAGTAGTCGGAATTGAACGTCAGCTCCTTGACCCACTTCTGATTGAAATCCGCGATCAAGACTGTGTTTCGGTTCCCATCGGGGTAGGCCAAGACACCGGTGATCGAGTTCCCGCCGCTGGTGTGCCGGTACGCATAGATCGGATTGTCATACGAGGACGGTGTGGAGCAGTCGGCTGTGCCGATTCCGTTGCAGGGACCTTCGGCATAGGGCCAGCCGTAGTTGCCGCCTGCCGTGACGAGGTTGACTTCCTCCCACTCGGCCTGGCCGACATCGGCCACCAACAGCTGGCCGTCCGGCGCGAAGGCCAATCGGAACGGGTTGCGGAAACCGATCGCGTAGATCAGCGGGCCGGCGCCGGACGCGTTAGGGAACGGGTTATCGCTGGGTGCGCTGCCGTCTGGATTGAGGCGTAGCACCTTGCCGTAGATGTTGGACAGGTCCTGGGAGTTGCTGCCGTCGATCACGCTGCAACAGACGTTGTCACCGACCGACCAATAGAGCTTGCCGTCGGGGCCGAAGGCAAGCCCTCCGCCGTGGTGGTCGTTGCCCGCTGGCTGCGTGCCTTGGACGAGGACAACCTCCGAATTCGGATCGACCGTGAGCACCTCAGCCGTCGGGTCGGTGACCGTCAGACGCGACAAGCGTTGGTAGTTGTCTGACCTGACATAAGACACGTAGATGTAGCCGTTGTTTTCGAAGTCGGGATCTACCTCGAGGCCCGCCAACCCCTTTGCCCAGAAAGTATCGGTCGGCAACGTGATGAGTGGGGTGCTCTGTAGCTGGCCGCCGTTCGACACCCTGATGGCACCGCCCTTTTCGGCAAACAAGAGTCGACCGTCCGGCAGGAACCGGAAGTCTGTCGGCGAGTTGAGCCCAGACACGACGGTGGATGAGGTGTATCCGTCGTCGACGATGATGGTTACCGACGCGGAACGACCGCCGCCGCCGAACAGTCCGAACGTCGCGAACCGCATCAGACCACCTAGCAGGCCGGTGCTGCCGCCGTTCATCTCGGTCGCGGTGATCCTGAATTTGTCCTCGCCGTTGTATGCCGGGTCGGGCGTGTAGGTGAAGGTGCCGTCAGGCGCCACTGTCACGTCGCCATGAGCGGGCTTGCTCGCGGTCAGTTTCAGCGTGCTGTCCGGGTCGGTGGCATTGACGCGGCCCACGAGATTTCCGTCGACCACTCGGCTGTCGGCCACGTCATAGGTGATCGTGGGTCGCTGATCGGCGCCGGAGCTGGATCCCAACAGGCCCCGGCTCAGCTCGCGCCACGCCAGTTGAAGAAAGCCGAACAGCGACGGCGCAGGCGCGGCCGGTGCGACCGGGTCGGTCGTGGCCGGCGAGCCGAGTGCAAGGGAGGTCAGCATGCTGGTAACGATCTGCCCCTCGGTTTCCGGTGTCACCTGTGCCTCTGGCGGATCTGCCACCACCTGACTTTGGACCACGGACCGCGCGGTCATGGTTGGAGTCGACCCTGCACTTCCGCGGCCCGAATTCGGTTCGTCCGCCTGGGTTTTGGTGTCTGGACTCGGCGTGGCGTCGTCCACCGGGCGTGCCTGGGCCGCCGCGTTGGTGGCGCTAGCCGATGGTCGCACCCGTTTCTCCAGTGCGGGCTTGTCATCCTGCGACGATGGCCGTGATGTCGACGCCGGGTGCCGTGCGCCCTTCCTTACTGGCTTGGCCGTTGAATCCGCTTCGAACGCCCCGTCTTTCGGCGTCTCGGTGGCATGACCAGAAGTGGCTTCGGTGTCGTCGGGACCAGTTGTGCTGCCGCCGGCGGCCTGTGTGGACGTTGTGGATTTATCCGTCGTCGTGGCGCCACCCGCGGCGCCTCCGTTTGCGGTCGCCGACTTCGTCTCTGAGGAGTCGTTTGCCGCCGAGCCTGATGCGCCTTCGGAAGAATCCGCCATCGCCAGTCCGTGGCCGGTGAATACGGCGGTGCCAATCCCCAGGGCAATCGCCAATCCGCCGACGCGTCCCACGTACGCCGCTGAATTCTTCATATCGTCACTCCTGCAAGCTATCCAGCAAAGGTCTGACTTCTCGCTGCGGGCCGTTAAGATATTTGCTCCAGCTGGCCCGCCGTTTCGCCAAGATACGTCCGACGACCGTTCAGACATAAGCTTTACAAGCTGGCTAGCAAAGCTGGTCGCCGGTTACTGCAGCCGTTCGCCCCGACCGGTCTCCTTTGCCATCGGGGCGGCCACCGCTCGGTCATTTCTGTTTCAGCAACGGTTCGCTAGGTGCAGTGTCGTGCCTGCCATACCGGGGCGTGCCGACGCGCGGGCTACCGTGAGTCCGTGAGCAACACCGATACCGCGCCTGCCGAAGTAGCCTGTGTCGCTTCGCCGTTCGCCGGAGTGCTGCATCCGCGTGAGGTGCCGCTCGGCGGACCGCGGGCGATCAAGGTGCGGCGCACGCTGCCGCAGCGGGAACGCTCGCTGATCGGGGCCTGGTGTTTCGCCGACCACTACGGGCCGCACGACGTCCGGGGCGGCACCGGGATGGACGTACCGCCGCATCCGCACACCGGATTGCAAACCGTCAGTTGGCTGTTCAGCGGCGAGGTAGAGCACCGCGACAGCGCGGGCGTGCACGCGATGGTCCGTCCCGGCGAGCTGAACCTCATGACCGCCGGCGCGGGGATCTGCCACTCCGAGGTCTCGACCTCCGCGACGGCGGTGCTGCACGGCGTGCAGCTGTGGGTGGCGCTGCCCGACTCCGATCGTGACGCCGGCCGGGACTTCGCCCACTATGTGCCGCAACCACGCTCCGTGGGCGGTGCCACGCGGCGGGTGTTTCTCGGCGAGCTCGAGGGCGACCGCTCCCCCGTGCACACCTTCACGCCGCTGCTCGGTGCGCAGCTCGACCTCGATCCGGGCGCGGACGTCACCCTCGAGGTGGATAGCGACTTCGAGCACGGCGTGCTGCTCGACCAGGGCCGCGTCGAGGTGGCCGGTACCGCGCTCGACGTGGCCGATCTGGCGTTCCAGGCCGCAGGCAGCAGCCAACTGACGATCGCCAACCGCGGCGACAGCCCTGCGCGGGTGGTGCTGCTGGGTGGCCCGCCGTTTGCCGAGCAGCTGGTGATGTGGTGGAACTTCGTCGGCCGCAGCCACGACGACATCGCCGGCTACCGCCGGCAGTGGGAAGACCACGCCGACCGCTTCGGCGCAGTCGAGGGCTACCGCGGCGCCGTGTCGCGACTACCCGCTCCACCGCTGCCGAACGCCACGTTGCGCCCACGCCCCAATCCCGGGGTATAGAGGATTCATGACCACCGACAAGACCGGCGCGCCGACGACCGTCACCCAGGAATCCGACCGCTTCAGCATTTCCGTTGACGGACAACAGGTCGGCTTCACCGAGTACGTCGATCGCGACGGGCAACGGGTCTTCCCGCACACCGAGGTGCTCGACGAATTCGGCGGCCGCGGCCTGGCGACCATTCTCGTCGGCGAGGCGCTGCAGGCCACCCGCGACGCCGGGCTGCGGATCGTCGCCGTCTGCCCGATGGTGGCCGGCTACGCCGAGAAGCACCACGAACTCGCCGACGCGGTCGATCCGATCAATTCGGACATCAAACGCTGGCTCGCGACCAGGTAGCGCGAAATTCGAGTACCGACCTACTCGCTCGGATGCGGTGAATCTGCGCCAAGCTCAACTCACGACAACATCGACGTGCTGACCGGTTGGGGGTAACGGGGGCGGATACCCCCACAACACAGCACGGTCACGGGCCCGTCGCCACCCACTGTGGCGGCGGGCCCGTCACGTCGTAAGGCCTGCCGGATATGGTCGGTCGCAATGACTGGCCCTTCAGCATTCTTCGTCGCCGACGGCGACACCTTCGTGCCGCAGCCCATCGCCCGCGGGCCGTGGGGAGACACGATCAGCGGCAACTACGTCGGCGGCATCCTCGGCCACGTCCTCGAGCGCGACGCGGGCGATCCCGATTTTCAGCCAACCCGGTTGACCGTCGACCTGTTCCGGCCCGCCGCGCTGGCGCCGGTGCGCGTCGACACCACGGTGACGCGTCAGGGCCGCCGGCTGAGGTTGGTCGACGCGGTGATGACGCAGGGCGAGACCGTCGTCGCCCGAGCCAGCGGACTGTTTCTGCGTCGCGGCGAACAACCGACCGACCAGATCTGGTCATCACCGGTGACCATGCCGCCGATTCCGCCCAGCCCCGACCCGATTCCACGGGGCTTGGCGATGCTGGTGTGGACCTACGGCCGCAACGAGCACACGCCCGGTCCTGGCTTCGGCCTCGATGCGTGGCAGCACGCGGGGCCGAAATACATCTGGGTGCGCGATATCCGGCCGTTGGTCGCGGGGAAAGAACTCACACCGTTCACTCGGGCGGCGATGGCAGGCGACATGGTCAGCTCATTGACTCATTTCGGCGCAGCGGGTTTGCAGTTCATCAACGCCGACTACACCCTGACCCTGTCCCGGCTGCCCGAAGGCCCCTACCTTGGGTTGGCGGCCCTGACGCATTACAGCCACGACGGCGTCGCCACCGGCACGGCCACCATCGTCGATCAGCACGGCCCGATCGGCAGCGGCGTCGCCAACGCGTTGTCCAACCCTGGCTTCAACCCGCCGCACCCCTAACGCGGCTTGCACACCACCACGGGAATCTCGCGGTCGGTCCAGGCCTGATAGTTGTCGAAATCCGCGTAGAGGTCGACGAGCTTCGGCCACAACCGCGCCCGCTCTTCGGCGCTTGCCGTCACGGCACGCACCGCGCGACGGTCGGCACCGATCTCCACGTACGTGTCGGGGTTGGCCACCAGATTGCGATACCACTGCGGGTCCTCTGGCCGACCGCCCTGCGACGCGACGATCACCACGTCGGCGCCGTCGAACATGTACAGCAGCGGCGTGACGAACACCTTGCCGGACTTGCGACCGCGATGCTCGAGCAACAGCGTCGGCACCGGCTTGCGGAATCCCGCTCCGATGCGCCACTTCCCGCCGATCTTCCCCCCGGTCTTCCGGTAGACCCAGACGTGCGCCTTGCCCGCGTACTTGAAGATCTTCGGCAGCAGCGGCGAATCCAGCTGCCTGGGTCGGTCCTGCGGCATCAGAGGTACTCGGCCGTGCTGCCGCCGATAGGCATCGCGGGCATGCCGAGCTTGCGGTGATCCCAACTGCGCATCCGGCTGGGCACCACCCGCACGCAGATGCGGTTGTTCATCATCTGGTCGATGAACGGACGCATCTCGTCGGTGTAGGGGCCGGTGTACCGCTCCCACACGCTAATGCCAACGCGCAGAATGGTTTCCGCGTCATCGACGATCTCGGCTTTGCCGTCGATCGACACCCCGCGCAGAGTGTCGTAGCTTTGCCCGTCTTCGATCATCACCGTGATCGTCGGATCACGACGCAGGTTGACCGCCTTCTGCGACTTGGCTTTGGTTTCGAACCAGATCTCGCCGTCGACCACGGCGTACCACATCGCGACCAGGTGCGGCCTGCCGTCGGGCAGCACGGTCGCCATCGTCGCGGTCCGGCTGCGCTCTATGAACTGGGCGATCTCCTCGTCGGTCATGACGATGTTCGCCCGCTGGTTTGTGCCCACGGTTAATGCCTATCAGCGCCGACCGCAGCGACCGTCACCGGGATCCCGTTCAGTGCGCCGTTGCCCGACGGCTCGTCGATGAAGGTGGGCGGCGACAGGATGTTGGTGTTCACGCCGGGCGACTCGTTCGCGATCGCCATCCGGGTGCCCGGCTTGCCGTGGCCCCAGCCGTGCGGCATCGACACCACGCCGGGCATGATCGCGTCGGTCACCTCGACGGGCACTTCGATCTGTCCGCCCGGCGAGGTCACCGAGACGAGGTCGCCGCTCGCCAGGCCGCGCTTTGTCGCGTCGTCGTCGTGCATCAACAGCGTGCAGCGGTCCTTGCCCTTCATCAGGGGTCCGACGTTGTGCAGCCACGAGTTGTTCGAGCGCAGATGGCGCCTGCTGACGAGCACGAGTTCGGCAGGCGCACGGTCGAGTCGCGCGGCCAGCCGAGGCACGTCGTCGAGCAGATACTGCGGAGCGAGCCGGATCTTGCCGTCCGCGGTGCCCAGCACGTCGGGCACCTGCGGCACCATCGGGCCGAAGTTGACGCCGTTGGGCTGGGCCTTCAGCTTCTCCAGCGTGATGCCGCCGGGGTTCTCGCCGTAGCGGTCGCCGAACGGCCCTGTGCGCAGCGTGAAGTCGAGGATGCGTTCGGGGCCGCCGCGCTCGTAATGTGTGCGGATCTCGGCGCCGTCGAGTCCCTGGGTGAAGGCCATGTAGTCGAAGAAGCCGTCGTCGATGGCCGTCACGTCGACGTCCTCGGCGGGTGTGCCGGTGCACAGCCCCGTGAGCCGGATCAGGATCTCCCACTCCTCCGGCCGGTCGGGATCCGGCGGCGCGAATACCGGCGGCGAGTAGTTCGCGATGCTGTTGATCGCGAAGTTGAGGATGAGGTCGTCGTGGTGGGGCTGCTCCAGCGGTGACGGCGCGGGCAGGATCACGTCGGCGTGCCGCGTGGTTTCGTTGAGCCACATGTCGACGGAGATCATCGCGTCCAGCGTCGGCAACACCTCGTCGAGCTTGTGCCCCGCGGGCGTCGACAGCACCGGGTTGCCCGCCACCGTGATCAGGGCCTTGATCTGCCCCTCCCCCGGCGTCGCGATCTCCTCTGCGAGACACGACACCGGCACCTGCCCGAGCACCTCCTTCGCGCCGCGGACCCGGGTGCGGTAGCGGCCGAATTCCGGTGCGCCGTCCTCGAGGCCGGGGATCGGCTGCACGGTCACCGACCACGCCGCGGCGCGCGGGAACATCGAGCCGCCCGGCGTGTCGAAGTGTCCGGTGAGGATGTTGACGACGTCGACCAGCCAACTGGCCAGACTGCCGAACTCCTGATTGCACAACCCAATTCGGCCGTAGACCACTGCGCGCTCGGTGCCGGCCAGCTCCCTGGCCAGGGTCCGGATCCGGTCTGCCGTGATGCCAGTGACAGCGGCTACACGTTCGGGCGACCACTCGGCGGCCACCTCGCGCATGCGGTCGACGCCGTCGACGTGCGGTTCGACCGCCCCAAGCCTGACCAGATCCTCGTCGAACAGCGTGTGCACGACGGCAAGCAGCAGAGCGGCGTCGGTGCCTGGGGTGATCGGCAACCATTCGTCGGCGCGGGCCGCGGTGGCGGTACGGACGGGATCAACGACAATCACCTTGCCGCGCTTGCGAATTCCGTCGATGATGCCAATGACGTCAGGCGCGGCCAGCAGCGACCCTTGCGACGCGGCGGGGTTGGCGCCCATCACGACCAACAGATCAGTGCGTTCGATGTCGGGCACCGGGAAGCTCCACCAGCCGCCGTACATCAGATGCGACGACAGATTCTTGGGCCACTGGTCGACGGTGCCCGGCGAGTAACTCAGCGGAATGCCCGACATGCCAAGCAGCACACCGGTATAGCGGCCCAACGAGAAGGAGTGTGCAAGCGGGTTGCCGGTGTAACACGTGACCGCGCCGATGCCGTACTTCTCGATCACCGGGGCCAGCAGTTCGGTGCAGCGACGGAACGCGGCGTCCCAGCTGACCTCCTGCCACTGCCCGTCGACCTTGATCATCGGCCGCCGAATGCGGTCGGGGTCCTCGTGCACCGCCCCGAGGGTCGCGCCTTTGGGGCAGATGTGCCCGTGACTCCAGGTGTCGTCTTTGTTGCCGCGGATGCTTGCGACGCGGCCGTCGGCGACGTGAATCTCCAAGCCGCACATGGCTTCACACAACGGACACGTGTAGAGGTGCCTGCCGTCCTCGCCGATGCCTGCCAACGGTTTGGTCATAGCGGCCTCCATTCACATTTGCCGCGAACGTGGGTTACCCGCACTCCTTCGCGCGGGAAAGCGTGCGGGTAACCCACGTTCGGCACCATGTTGTCGTGACATACTGTAACGACAAATCGATGGGGCGGGAAGGCTAATCGTGGAAGCGGAGCGGCGTCATAGGCGGCAGGGCTCGCGGCGTGATCCGTCGATCGACACGGCAGTGCTGGCCGCGGCCCGGTGCCTACTCGTCGACCGCGGCTATGCCGCCACCACCATCGACCTGATCGCCACCACCGCCGGTGTCAGTAGGCCCGCCGTTTACCGTCGCTGGAGTTCCAAGGCGCAGCTGGTACACGAGGCGCTGTTCCCCGACCTCGGGCCCGAGCCGCCGGAGGACGACTTCGCCGCCGAGATCACCCGGTTGTGTCGCGGCGCGCTGCAAATGTACGGCGACGCCGCGGTGCGTGAGTCAATTCCCGGTCTGCTCAACGATTTACGCGCAGACCGCCACATGCGGCGACTGCTCAGCGACCGGCTGGAGGCCACGGCCCGCAGTCAGCTGGCCGACAAGCTTGGCGGCGCAGTCGCCGACGGCATCGCGCGGCCCGGCATCAGCGCCGACACACTGATGGACGCCATCGCCGGCGGTGCCTGGTACGCGGTATGCGTGCGCCGCATCAGGGACGTCGACACGGCGGCCAAGGAGCTCAGCGAGCTGCTGCTGCACGGCGTCCTGACCGGACGCTAACCGCTCAACAGCATCGCGTACTGCGCCGCGATCTGCTGCTGGGCGTCCAACAAGTTGTCCGCCGTGGTTTCGATCGCATACTTGTCCGCTGCCCCAAGGCAATAGAAGGTCTTGTCCTTCAGCTGCAGACAGCGGCTGCCTGGCAGGTTGTTGACCGGCTTGGCCTGTTGCGAGGTCGGCTGCAGCTCGGCGTAGAAGCCCTCGACGATCTTCGGCGCGCTGGCAGCGTCCTTGGTTTGGTAGACATTCGTCTTCGCCATCGCCGCCAGATCCATTCCGGTGTCGGCGAACAGCTTCGCCGATCGGGCCGGGTCACTTTGGAATTGCAGCGCGCCGCGTTGTTCATAGGTGGCGTTCTGGATGGGCGTGGCTTCCTTGTCGGGAACCGGAAGTGTCCGCGCCAGCAGGCCGGTCGGATCGAGCGAGATATCGGCGAACTCGGACGGATCGGTCGCGCGGAACTTGTCGATCGCCGGTCCCTGCATGTCGATGGTCTTGGCGACGAGGCCGATCGCGGGGTCCATCCCGTCGACGGCCTGCGCCAGTTGCATGAACACGTACTGGCCGTGCGCAGTGAACGCGCGCACCGCGCTCCACTTCTTGCCGGTCGAACCCTCGGTCTGGGTGTAGCTCGCCGCCTTGGTATCCGGGTGGCCCGGGATCTGGGCGGGCTGCACCGCCTCGCCCGTCTTGGCGGCGATGTCGCCGAACTCCGTGGCGGCAGCGGTCGCCGCACTGCCATCGGCGAACCGCAGCACCGCATTCAGCAGGATCTTCTGTCCCTCGGCAGTGCGCGCCGAGGCGAAGCCGTTGATGAAGCCGTGCTGGCTCGCCGCCGCCGCGAACGACTCGGGACCGATCTGCGCCAACGCCCCGACGTTCGGTAGCACGGTGGCGCCGAAGCCGAACCAGCCCGTGATGGCAGGGTCGACCTCCCATGGGCCGATGACGTTGTTGGCCATCCGCTGCGACTCGACGAACAATCCGCGGTCCGGGTCGCCCGCCACGCCCAGCGGCTGGCTCGGCTGCGTCGGGTACGGCCCGACATCGAGCTTGCTGACGTCGACGGTGGGACCAGACGCCACGCCTGATGGCTTGACCGCCGAACCGCTGACCGTCGAGGAGCACGCCGCAGACAGCAGCGCGACCAATACAAATGCGATATACGCGAGCCGCATTCGCAAAAAGCTACCGTGCGCTACTTCGAATACAACGTCCGGCCGCGCGGTGTCGAAAGCCATTCACGGGGATTCGAATAATCGAGTTGTGGGCGAAGGGGGACTTGAACCCCCACGTCCCGAAGGACACTGGCACCTGAAGCCAGCGCGTCTGCCATTCCGCCACTCGCCCCAACAACCGGGGGAGCCTATCACGCAAGCCACCCCGCTCCCCAACCGTACCGACCCGGTCGCAAGGCCTGCCAATTCGGTGTGAACACGTCAAGATCGGACTGCTTGACCTGCCCCGATCCGATTCTCAGAATTCTGTTGGTCCCGCACCGCTGCGCTGGGCCGATACCATGCAAGTAAGGCAAGCGGCCAGGCGACACGCTGGTGCGCGGGGGTATGAGCTGGAAGAACGGACAACGACGAGTGAGGCGGGCGGTGATATGGGCCTAGTCGACCGCATCGAACGCAAACTCGAGTCGACCGTCGGCGACGCCTTTGCGCGTGTTTTCGGCGGATCGATTGTGCCCCAAGAAGTCGAGGCGATGCTCCGCCGGGAAGCCGATTCCGGCGCCCATGACATAGCCGGCGGCCATATTTTGGCACCAAACGACTACGTCATTACCCTCAGTGTGCCTGACTATCAGAAGGTGAGCGCCGACCCGGACCTCACATCAACGACTTTCGCCAAGCACTTGGAGGGATACATCCATGAGCAGGGGTGGCAAACGTATGGTGATGTGGTCGTCAGATTCGAGGCGTCACCGAACCTGCACACCGGACAGTTTCGCGCGCGTGGAGCGGTCAACCCCGATACGACCACAGGCGACCCCGCCCCACCACCAGACCGTGCGTCCAACGCAGAACAGGGAGTACCAGCGATGAGCGACAACCCGAGTTACCGCGGCCAGGGACAGGGGCGGCCGGCCGACGAATACTACGACGAGCGCTACGGCCGCCCAGACGACCGCGGCCAGTACCCGCCTCCAGAGCAGGGTGGCTACCCCCCGCAGGGTGAGCAACCGCCCGGCTACCCGCCGCGCCAGGGCGGCTACCCCGAGCAGGGCGGCTACCCGGACCAAGGCGGCTACCCCGACCAGGGCGGCTACCCCGACCAGGGCGGTTACCCCGACCAGGGCGGCTACCCACCGCCGTCCTACGAGCAGCGTCCGCCCGCCGGCGGATACCCGCCGCCGCAGCAGGGTGGCGGCTACCCGGACCAGGGCTATCGGCAGGCGCCAGGCGGCTACGGCCCCCCGCAGGGCGGACAGCCCGGATACGGCGCGCCGGCAGGCGACTACGACTACGGCCGTCCGCCCACGCACGGCCGTCCGGACGACGGTGGCTACGGGCGCCAGGAGCCGCCGCGGCCCGCGTACCCGGATCAGGGTGGCTATCCCGACCAGGGCGGCTATCCCGACCAGGGCGGCTACGGCGCCGGATACGGCCGCCAGGACCAGGGCTACGGCGCCCCCGCGGATTACGGCCGCTACGACCAGCAAGGCGGCGCCGGATACGCGGAACCCGGTTACGGCGAGCCCGCGGCCGGCTACGACTACGGCCAGCAGGCAGCTCCGGCCGCCGGCTACGGCGGCGGATACGGCCAGCCCGATTACCCGGCAGGCGCGGCCTCGGTCACGCTGCAGCTCGACGACGGCAGCGGCCGGACCTACCAATTGCGTGAAGGCGCCAACGTGATCGGCCGCGGCCAGGACGCGCAGTTCCGGCTGCCCGACACCGGGGTGTCCCGCAGACATCTGGAGATCCGGTGGGACGGGCAGGTCGCACTGCTGTCGGACCTCAACTCCACCAACGGCACGACGGTGAACAACGCACCGGTGCAGGAGTGGCAGCTGGCCGACGGCGACGTGATCCGGCTCGGCCATTCCGAGATCATCGTCCGCGTTCACTGAGCGCTTCGGGCGGTCGAAGCCGGGGGAAGCTGAACGCTTCACCGTCGCGTCGATCGCTGTCCAAGTATCGTGACGTTGCCGAAGTTGGCGCGGTACGAGAACGGGACGGGGACGGAGAGGACGTCGGATGCAGGGGTTAGTACTGCAGCTGACGCGCGTCGGTTTCCTATTGCTGCTGTGGTTGTTCATCTGGTCGGTGCTCCGCATCCTGCGGACCGACATCTACGCACCGACCGGAGCGGTCATGGTGCGACGGGGCCTGGCGCTGCGCGGCTCCCTGCTGCCCAATCGTGGGCGCCGGAGCGTGGTGCGCCAGCTGGTCGTGACGGAGGGCGCGCTGACGGGGACCCGCATCACGCTGGGCAGCCAGCCCGTGCTCATCGGCCGCGCCGACGACTCGACGCTCGTGCTCACCGACGACTACGCCTCGACACGGCACGCCAGGCTCTCGCCACGAGGTTCGGAATGGTATGTCGAGGACCTAGGATCGACCAACGGCACATACCTTGACAGGGCAAAGGTGACGACCGCGGTACGGGTTCCGATGGGCACGCCGGTTCGAATCGGCAAGACGGTAATCGAGCTGCGCCCGTGACACTGGTGCTTCGCTATGCCGCTCGCAGCGACCGTGGCCTGGTCCGCGCCAACAACGAGGACTCCGTGTACGCCGGCGCGCGACTGCTGGCCCTTGCCGACGGGATGGGCGGGCACGCCGCGGGTGAGGTGGCCTCACAGTTGGTGATCGCCGCGCTGGCCCACCTCGACGACGACGAGCCGGGCGGTGATCTGCTCTCCAAACTCGACGCCGCGGTACGTGAGGGCAACTCCGCGATAGCCGCGCATGTGGAGGCCGACCCCGAGCTCGACGGCATGGGCACGACGCTGACCGCAATTCTGTTCGCGGGCAACAGGCTTGGGCTCGTGCACATCGGCGACTCACGCGGCTACCTGCTGCGCGACGGCGAACTCGTCCAGATCACCAAGGACGACACCTTCGTCCAGACGCTGGTGGACGAGGGCAGGATCACCGCCGAGGAGGCGCACAGCCATCCGCAGCGCTCGCTGATCATGCGCGCGCTGACGGGTCACGAGGTGGAGCCCACGCTGATCATGCGCGAGGCGCGCGCGGGCGACCGCTATCTGCTGTGCTCTGACGGCCTGTCCGATCCGGTCAGCCACGAGACCATCCTCGAGGCGCTGCAGATCTCCGATGTCGCCGAAAGTGCGGACAGGCTAATCGAATTGGCGTTGCGCGGCGGTGGACCCGACAACGTCACCGTGGTGGTGGCCGACGTCGTCGACTACGACTACGGCCAGACTCAACCGATTCTCGCCGGTGCGGTGTCGGGTGACGACGACCAGAGTGCACCGCCCAACACCGCGGCCGGTCGAGCGTCGGCGTTCAATCCGCGTCGCAACGAGGCGAAACGTGTTGTGCCACAGCCGGAAGAACCCCAGCGCAAGCCACGGTCGCGACGGCGGATGCTGATCGCTGCGGTCCTGCTGCTGCTCGTCGTGCTCGCCGGACTTGCGGTCGGCCGCGAGATAGTGCGCAGCAACTACTACGTCACCGAGCACGACGGCACGGTGTCGATCATGCGAGGTGTTCAGGGCTCCTTTCTGGGTTTAGCACTTCAGGAGCCGTACCTGTTGGGCTGTCTCAACGCGCGAAATGAGTTGTCCCTCATCAGCGCGGGAACTCCGAAGGACAACCTGGACTGCCGCATGCTCGGCGTCAACGACATGCGGCCGTCGGAGCGCGCACAGGTGGTCGCCGGCCTGCCGTCCGGCTCGCTCGACGACGCCATCGCCCAGATCGAGGAGCTCGCCCGCAGTTCGGTCCTGCCGACGTGCGTGACTCCGACACCGACGCCGACCACCACATCGCCAACTCCTCATCTGCCGGAAACACCTGTCAATCCGGGCATCCCGGAAGTCAGCGGTGAATCCCCCGCGCCGGAAACCCCCATGACCGTGACCGCGCCCCCTCCCGCGCCGCCGAGCGCCCCCGTCTCACCCGGTGCGCCGCCGCCCGCCGCACCTCCCGCATCGCCGTCCCCGACACCGCAGCCCACCGTCACCGCGCTGCCGCCTCCGCCACCCGAACCTGGAACGAACTGCCGGGAAGTTTCATGACGACCCGAAGAGGCAAAGGCAGGGGACGAGCGGGAGTCGAGGCATGACCACCCAGCCGCAGTCGCCCGTCGCCGTCACCCCGCCGCTGCCCAACCGGCGCAACGCCGAACTGCTGCTGCTCGGCTCCGCTGCGGTGATCACCACTGTGGCACTGCTTCTCGTCGAGGCCAACCAGGAACAGGGCCTGCACTGGGATCTGGCGCAGTACACCGTCGCGTACCTCGCCCTGTTCACCGGTGCGCACCTGGCGATCCGGCGCTTCACTCCGTACGCCGACCCGCTGCTGCTGCCGGTGGTCGCGCTGTTGAACGGGCTCGGAGTGGTCATGATCCACCGCCTCGATCTGGCCGCGGGCGGCCCGTCGGGAAAGGGCCTGGGCGGCACCGCAAATCAGCAGATGCTGTGGACGCTCGTCGGGGTCATCGCGTTCTCGTTGGTGGTGATCTTTCTTCACGACCATCGGTTGCTGGCGCGCTATGGATACGTGTGCGGGCTGACCGGGTTGATCCTGCTCATCATCCCCGCTGTGTTGCCCCGCTCGATGTCGGAGCAGAACGGCGCCAAGATCTGGATTGAGTTGCCGGGCTTCTCCATTCAGCCCGCGGAATTCTCCAAGATTTTGCTGCTCATCTTCTTCGCCGCGGTGTTGGTCGCCAAGCGCAGTGTGTTCACCAGTGCGGGTAAGCACTTCCTCGGCATGGACCTACCTCGGCCGCGCGATCTTGCGCCGCTGCTGGCCGCCTGGATCGCCTCGGTCGGTGTGATGGTGTTCGAGAAGGACCTCGGCACGTCGCTGCTGCTGTACGCGTCGTTTCTGGTGCTGGTCTACGTGGCCACCGACCGGTTCAGCTGGGTCGTCATCGGACTTGCGCTGTTCGCTGCGGGAAGCGTTGCGGCGTACTACCTTTTCGGTCACGTCCGGGTCCGGGTGGAAACCTGGCTCGACCCGTTCGCCGACCCCGACGGCGCCGGCTATCAGATGGTGCAGTCACTGTTCAGCTTCGCCACCGGCGGTATTTTCGGTACCGGCCTCGGCAACGGGCAGCCCGGCACCGTGCCCGCCGCGTCGACCGACTTCATCATCGCCGCGATCGGCGAGGAGCTCGGACTGGTCGGTCTTGCCGCGGTGCTGATGCTGTACACGATCGTGATCGTCCGTGGGCTGCGCACCGCGATCGCCGTGCGCGACAGCTTCGGCAAGCTGCTGGCCGCCGGGTTGGCGTCGACACTGGCGATCCAGTTGTTCATCGTGGTCGGCGGCGTCACCAGGCTGATCCCGCTGACGGGGCTGACCACGCCATGGATGTCGTACGGCGGTTCCTCGCTGCTGGCCAACTACGTGCTGCTGGCGATCCTCGTGCGCATCTCGCACGCGGCCCGCCGCCCGATCGTCACCCGGCCGCAGGCCACGCCGATCGCGGCCGCGAGCACCGAGGTGATCGAGAAGGTATGAACACCTCCCTGCGCCGCATCGCCGTGACGATCATGGCGCTGATCGTGCTGCTGTTGGCCAATGCCACACTGACACAAGTGTTTACGGCCGACGGGTTGCGCGCCGACCCGCGTAATCAGCGGGTGCTGCTCGACGAGTACTCGCGTCAGCGCGGACAGATCTCTGCGGGCGGGCAGTTGCTCGCCTACTCGGTGTCCACCAACGGCCGGTTCCGGTTCCTCCGCGTCTACCCCAATCCGGAGGCCTATGCGCCGGTCACCGGTTTCTACTCGCTGAGCTATTCGAGCACCGGCCTCGAGCGTGCCGAGGACAGCATCCTCAACGGCTCCGATCAGCGGCTGTTCGGCCGGCGGCTTGCCGACTTCTTCACCGGGCGTGATCCTCGCGGCGGCAACGTCGCCACGACCATCAATCCGCAGGTTCAGCAGGCGGCATGGGATGCGATGGCGCACGGCTGCAACGGACCGTGCAAGGGCGCGGTGGTGGCGCTGGAACCGTCGACCGGGAAGGTCCTCGCGATGGTTTCGTCACCGTCGTATGACCCGAATCTGCTTGCCACCCATGATGTTGCGGCCCAGTCGACAGCGTGGCAGCAGCTGCGCGACAACCCCGATTCCCCGCTGTTGAACCGGGCGATCTCGGAAACCTATCCGCCCGGGTCGACGTTCAAGGTGATCACGACCGCGGCCGCGCTGCAGCATGGCGCCACGGAGAACACCCAATTGACATCGGTGTCCCGAATTCAGTTGCCGGACAGCACCGCAACGCTGGAGAACTACGGCGGCGCGGCGTGCGGGGCCGGCCCGACCGCTTCGCTGCACGATGCGTTCGCGAAATCCTGCAACACCGCCTTCGTCCAACTCGGCCTCAACACCGGCACGGACGCGTTGCGGTCCACCGCGATCGCGTTCGGGCTCGACACCCCTCCCCCGACGATCCCGCTTCAGGTGTCCCAGTCGACCGTCGGGCCGATCTCCGACGCTGCCGCGCTGGGCATGTCGAGCATCGGGCAGAAGGATGTGGCGCTGACGCCGCTGCAGAACGCGCAGGTCGCTGCGACCATCGCGAATAAAGGGGTGACCATGCGCCCTTATCTAGTCGATAGTCTGAAGGGACCCGACCTCGCGAACATCAGCACGACGGCTCCCCGCGAGGAGCGCCGGGCGGTGTCCGAGCAGGTCGCGAATACACTTACGGATTTGATGGTCGCCGCCGAGCAGGTGACGCAGCAGAAGGGAGCCATCGCCGGCGTGCAGATCGCATCCAAGACCGGCACGGCGGAGCACGGTACCGATCCGCGCAACACTCCGCCGCACGCCTGGTACATCGCCTTCGCGCCTGCATCGGCACCCAAGGTTGCGGTGGCCGTTGTGGTCGAGAACGGCGGCGACCGGTTGAACGCCACCGGAGGCGCCGTCGCCGCCCCGATCGGACGGGCCACCATCGCAGCGGCCCTGCGGGAGGGCTCATGAGTCCCCGCGTTGGAGTGACGCTGTCGGGTCGCTACCGGCTGCAGCGGCTGATCGCCACCGGCGGCATGGGCCAGGTGTGGGAGGGCATCGACTCGCGGTTGGGCCGCCGCGTCGCGGTCAAGGTGCTCAAAGCGGAGTACTCCACGGACGCCGAGTTCGTCGAACGGTTCCGCGCCGAGGCCCGCACCGTCGCCATGCTCAATCACCCGGGCATCGCCAGCGTGTACGACTACGGCGAGACCGACATGGACGGCGAGGGCCGCACCGCGTACCTGGTGATGGAACTGGTCAACGGTGAACCGCTGAACTCGGTGCTCAAACGCACCGGCAGGCTCTCGCTGCGGCACGCGCTCGACATGCTCGAGCAGACGGGCCGCGCCCTACAGGTCGCGCACACCGCGGGCCTGGTGCACCGCGACGTCAAGCCGGGCAACATCCTGATCACGCCGACCGGCCAGGTCAAGCTGACCGACTTCGGCATCGCCAAGGCCGTCGACGCCGCTCCGGTGACCCAGACCGGCATGGTGATGGGCACCGCCCAGTACATCGCGCCCGAGCAGGCCTTGGGCCACGACGCGACCGCGGCCAGTGACGTCTACTCGCTGGGAGTTGTTGGCTACGAATCGGTTTCGGGCAAACGCCCGTTCACCGGCGACGGTGCGCTGACCGTCGCGATGAAGCACATCAAGGAGACGCCGCCGCCGCTGCCCGCCGACCTGCCACCCAACGTGCGCGAGCTGATCGAGATCACGCTGGTGAAGAACCCCGGTATGCGGTACCGCTCCGGCGGCCCGTTCGCCGACGCGGTCGCCGCCGTGCGTTCCGGCCGTCGGCCGCCGAGGCCCAACCAGGCGCCCTCGATCGGCAGGGCAGCACCCGCCGCGGTGCCGTCGGCCGCACAGGCCAGGGCGGCCGCCGACATGACCGGAAGAGCGCCTGCGACCACCGCGCGGCCGCGGCCCGCGACGGGCAGTCACCGCAGCACTCCCCCGCCACGCCGCACGTTCTCCTCCGGTCAGCGCGCACTGCTGTGGGCCGCCGGTGTGCTGGGCGCGCTGGCGATCGTGATCGCGATCCTGATCGTGCTGAACGCGCAGGACAAGAAGGACCAGAAGACACCGCCTCCGACGGTGACGAATACGATCACCGAGACAACCCCGTTCCAGTCGCCGACGGCGATGCCCAGTTGGACCGAAGGGGGCATCTTCGGCCATGGTGGAGTGGAAAACCGGGTAACCCGACTCGACGCGAGTGCGTCCCCTGCAAAGGTGCAGGTCACGCCCTCGGGCCCAGAACAGACATGGCAATGACCACCCCGCAACACCTGTCCGACCGCTACGAAGTCGGCGAGATCCTCGGATTTGGCGGCATGTCCGAGGTCCATTTGGCGCGCGATCTGCGGCTGCACCGCGACGTGGCCATCAAAGTGCTGCGCGCAGATCTGGCGCGCGACCCCAGCTTCTATCTCCGGTTCCGCCGCGAGGCGCAGAACGCCGCCGCGCTGAACCATCCGGCGATCGTCGCGGTGTACGACACCGGCGAGGCGGAGACGGCGGCCGGTCCGCTCCCGTACATCGTGATGGAGTACGTCGACGGGATCACGCTGCGCGACATCGTGCACACCGAGGGCCCGATGCCGCCCAAGCGCGCGATCGAGGTGATCGCCGACGCGTGCCAGGCGCTGAATTTCAGTCACCAGCACGGCATCATCCACCGCGACGTCAAGCCGGCGAACATCATGATCAGCAAGGCCGGTGCGGTGAAGGTGATGGACTTCGGCATCGCTCGCGCGCTTGCCGATGCCAACAGCGTCACCCAGACCGCCGCGGTGATCGGCACAGCGCAGTATCTGTCGCCTGAGCAGGCCCGCGGGGAGAAGGTCGACGCCCGCTCCGACGTGTACTCGCTGGGGTGCGTGCTCTACGAAATCCTCACGGGGGAGCCACCTTTCGTCGGTGACTCGCCCGTCGCAGTGGCCTATCAGCATGTGCGCGAGGATCCGGTGCCGCCGTCGCAGCGGCACAACGGCATCGCCCCGGAACTCGATGCCGTCGTGCTCAAGGCGCTCGCGAAGAACCCCGACAACCGCTACCAGTCCGCCGCCGAGATGCGCACGGACCTGGTTCGAGTGCACAGCGGAGAGGCGCCGGAGGCGCCGAAGGTGCTGACAGACGCGGAACGGACTTCGTTCCTGTCGACGCCGACGTCGGAGCACCGAACGGACCGCATCGATCAGGTCGGCCGCACTGAGCACCGCTTCGAGGACAAAGAAGAGCGCAGCGGATCGGTGGGTCGTTGGCTCATCGCGGTGGCGGTGCTTGCGGTGCTGACCGTCGTGGTCACCGTCGCCATCAACATGTTCGGCGGTAGCACGCGCGATGTTCAGGTACCCGACGTGGCAGGCAAGACGAAGGACGACGCGGTAGCGATACTGCAGAACGCCGGCTTCAAGACTCGCGACCAGCAGCAGTCGGATTCGACCATCCCGCCGAACAAGGTCATCGGTACCGATCCTGCCGCGGGCACATCAGTGGGTGCCGGCGACGAGGTGCTGATCAAGGTGTCGAGCGGTCCCGAGCAGCGCGAGGTCGTGGACTGCAAGGGGCTCACGTATTCCGATTGCGTCCAGAAGCTCACCGCAGCAGGTTTCGGAAAGTTCAAGAGGTCCGACTCACCCTCCACGCCGGAGCTGAAGGACAAGGTGCTCGCGACCATTCCGAGCGCCAACCAGACTTCGGCTATCACCAACGAGATCACGATCGTCGTCGGCTCGGGACCCGAGAGCAAGCCGGTCCCCGATTGCAAGGCCCTGACCGTGGAGGCGTGTCAGCAGGTGCTCGCCGCCGCCGGGTTCACGAAGATCCTTCCCGTCGATGTCGACAGCACGACGCCAAAGGGTTCCGTGGTGGGCACGGCACCGCCGGCCGGCGGCCTGGTCGCGGTGGACACGCTGATCCAGATTCAGGTGTCCCTTGGCAACGAGTTCGTCATGCCCGACGTGCGTGGTGGATTCTGGACCGACGTCGAGCCGAACCTACGCAACGCCTACGGCTGGACGGGCCAGTTGATCAGGGCGCCGGATGTGCAGAACAGCGGTCAGCGCACCAACGCGGTGGTCACGCAGAGCCCTCAGGCGGGCACGCCGGTCAAGTTCAGCGACCCGATCACGCTGGCGTTCGCGTCGTAGCGGCCTGCACGGCGTTGGCCACGTCGTCCTCGAGCTGACGCACGAGGTTTTCGTCCGGCGCAGCGCCGCAGTACCCGAGCCAGTTGGCGAGCATCCGATGGCCGCCCTGGGTGAGGATCGACTCCGGGTGGAACTGCACACCGTGGATCGGCAGTTCGACGTGGCGCACGCCCATGATGACGCCGCCCTCGGTTCGCGCGATCACCTCGAGTTCGGCGGGCACGGTGTCGGGCAGGATCGTCAGCGAGTGGTAGCGCGTCGCGGTGAACGGATCCGGAAGGCCTTGCAGCACACCGGCATTCGAGTGGAACACGGTACTGGTCTTGCCATGTAGCAGCTCGGGCGCCCGGTCGACGGTGCCGCCGAACGCCACGCCGATGGCCTGGTGTCCCAGGCAGACGCCGAGCAGCGGGGTCTTCGCGTCGGCACACGCCTTGACCAGTGGAATGGAGGCGCCTGCGCGTTCCGGCGTGCCCGGGCCGGGGGATAGCAGCACGCCGTCGAACTGGTTGGCGACCGCGTCCGGCGCAGCCAGGCGGTCGTCGTCATTACGCCAGACGTGCGCGTGCACACCGAGTTGGCCCAGATACTGGACCAGGTTGAACACGAAGCTGTCGTAGTTGTCGACGACCAAGACCTGCATCAGCCCAGGTTACTGGCGCGCGCACGTCAATATCCGAGCGGGCCTGCCGGCTTCGCATACTTCATCCGCACCGATTCGGTGTGCCCGGCCACTTGGACCGCGGCACGGGATTCTTCTGTGTAACCCAACCCGAACCGCACCACATATTGCTTGTACAGCGTCACGAACGGGGACGCCGCCAGCGCGGCCTGCATGGCGGGTGCGTCACCGATCGCGGTGATCACGTATGGCGGGCTGTACGTCCGCCCGTTCAGCAGCAGCGTGTTGCCGACACATCGCGGAGCCGACGTCGCGATGATCCGCTGATCCTGCATCTGGATGCCTTCGGCACCCGCGCTCCACAACGCGTTGAGGACCGCCTGGATGTCCTGCTGGTGGACCACCAGATCGTCGGGGGAGGCGTCCCGCGGGAAGCGGCCCTCCGCGTCGCGCTGCGCGTCGTTGAGCGTGACGACAAGGCCGGGCCCCCGCATCGGGTCCAGCCCCGCGTCGACAGCCAGCGTGTCTGAACGATGGGTGATCGCGGCCAGCGCTGCATCTGCGCCAGGCGATCCGCCGTGATGGTTGTCGATCGTCGACACCAGCGTGTCCCGCTGGGCCGTGAGCCTGTCTACCGATTGCTGTGCTTCACGCACCAGGTCGACCAACCGTGGCGCGTCACTTCGCCGGATCTCGCTGCCGCCGGAAACGCTGTGGGTAGCCGCCAATAACAGCCCCGCCAACAGGCACACCACCGGCACGCCGAACCGCCAGGGGGACTGCCTCGGCTTCTCCATCGGCTCCTCTCCAAGAATTCTTGGCTGGGGTGCACCTGCGTTAGGCTCGTGGTTACATCGTCGCACCGTGTGACGCAGAGTGTCCGCGAAGGTAGCAATGCCCAAGTCCAAAGTTCGCAAGAAGAACGACTTCACCATCAACCCGGTGAGCCGGACGCCGGTCAAGATCAAGACCGGGCCATCGAGTGTCTGGTTTGTGGTTTTGTTCTGCAGCTTGATGTTGATCGGCTTGGCCTGGCTGCTGGTGTTCCAGCTCGCCTCCAGCCACATCCAGTTCCTTGCTGATCTGGGTCCGTGGAACTACGCCATCGCCTTTGCTTTCATGATTACCGGCTTGTTGCTCACGATGCGCTGGCGTTAGCCGTACCGACCATCGGTATGAATTCATCTTCGACTCCACGCGTTACCCGTTTAGCAACCTCGCGGTCACCAGATCACACTGATGTGATTCATCCCCATTGGGGATAGCACTTGTGGATAACCTCATTAGCAACGGTAAAAGGGTGTTAAGTACCCATGCAGCAAACTGAGTGGAGCCCACCCACGCCCGGCATCGCAGCCTGCGGCATAGCCGGAGTTATCTTGGCTATTGCCGCTGTGACCCTGGTCACAGAAGCTCCGGGGCGCATTCTGCTGGGGATTGCCGCGGTGTGCTTACTTTTGTTTGCAAGCCTGTCTTGGCGCGCTCGGCCGAAGCTGGCAATCAGTGACGACGGTCTAGTTACCCGGGGTTGGTCGCGCACGACGCTGCTGCGTCGCCCCGACATCAAGCTCGTCCGAATCACCGAATTCCGCCGCCTGGCCCGCAAGGTTCGGCTGCTCGAGATCGACACGAACGACGACCAGCTGCTGGTCTTCACCCGGTGGGATCTGGGGACCGACCCGCTGAACGTGCTCGACGCGCTGACCGACGCCGGTTACGCCGGCACGCACTGACTCGACTGGTGTCTACGACACCGTGATCGACTCGATCACGACCGGATCGGTCGGCCGGTCGCTGCGATCGGTGGCCGTCGTGGCGATCGCATCGACAACCTTCTGCGACTCCGGGTCGACTACCTCACCGAAGATCGTGTGCTTGCGGTTCAGGTGCGGCGTTTGGCCGACCGTGATGAAGAACTGTGAGCCGTTGGTGCCCGGCCCGGCGTTGGCCATGGCGAGCAGATACGGCTTGTCGAACTGCAGTTCCGGGTGGAACTCATCGGCGAACTGGTATCCGGGTCCGCCGCGACCGGTGCCGGTCGGGTCGCCGCCCTGAATCATGAATCCCTCGATCACGCGGTGGAAGACCGCGCCGTCGTAGAACGGTCCCGACGAGCTGCCCGAGGCGTTCTCCGTGCTGTAGTCCTTGGTGCCCTGCGCCAAACCGACGAAGTTCGCAACGGTCTTGGGGGCGTGGTTTCCGAACAGTGCGATCTTGATGTCGCCGCGGTTGGTGTGCAGGGTCGCGGTCGCTGTCTGAATGGGGCTCGTCACGGGATGCCAGTGTGCCACCTGCCCTCTAACGGCCGACGCGGGGTGGCACTTGGTGGCAGGCTGGACGGCGATTGCCGATCACGCCGCGAAAGAGGTGGACATGAGCTCGAAGACGGACGTCCGGTTGACCCCGAGCCAGCGGCTGGGCCGCGGCTTGAAATATTCCGCGGTTGGGCCGGTCGACGTCACGCGCGGGACGGTCGGGCTCGGCCTGCAGGGCGCGCAGTCGGCGGCTGGCCGCATTCGGCGCAGCATCGAAAAGAGTCAGCTGGCCAAGGATCTCGGCGATGCGCAGGGCACCATCGCGGCCGAACTCGCCGCGGCGCAGGAAGTCATCGCCAGCCTGCCAGCCGTCATCGCCGACGCGCGTAAACCCAAGCGCAAGCGTCGGCCCCTGCTGTTCGTCGCCGTCGGCACCGCAGTCCTGGCCGGGGGAGCGGTGGCGTTCTCGATCGTGCGGCGCTCGATGCAGCCCGAACCGTCGCCGCTGCCGCCCAGTGTCGACGTCTCTCCCAAGCCCTAGTTTGCTCATGGCCGTCTCCGTCTTCGATCTGTTCTCGATCGGCATCGGGCCGTCCAGCTCGCACACCGTCGGGCCGATGCGCGCCGCAGGCCGGTTCGCGCGTCATCTCGCCGACGACGGGCTGCTGGCCAACGTGGCGCGGGTACGGATCGAGCTCTACGGCTCACTGGGAGCCACCGGCGCGGGACACGGCACACCTGGCGCCGTGGTGCTCGGGCTGGAGGACTGCGAGCCCGAGACGGTCGATCCGGTTGTCGCGCGAGGCCGGGTGGAAGAGGTCAACACCGGCGGCAAGCTGCAATTGGCCGGCTCGCACACGATCCAGTTCGACCACAGCGCGGACATCGTTTTGTCGTTGCGCGCCATGGCTTTTCACAGCAACGGCATGGTGTTCACCGCCTTCGACAGCGGCGGCGATGAGCTGAGCAAGCGGACGTACTACTCGGTCGGCGGCGGATTCGTCGTCGACGAACAAGAAGCCGAGTCTGGACCCCACGAAGACATCGTCGTTCCGTACCCGTTCAACACCGCCGAAGAACTCGTGCGGCTGGCCACATCGAACGGCTGCAGCATCGCGGAGTTGATGGCGCACAACGAGGCCGCGATGGGCCGCGAGCCCGACCTGCGAACCGGGCTGCTGCGCATTTGGGCGGCGATGCGGGAATGCGTCGAGGCCGGGCTGGCGGCGACGGGCACGCTGCCGGGCAAGCTTCGCGTCAAACGCCGCGCACGGCTGCTGGCCGAGTCGCTGGATCCCGACGACCCGTTGTACGCGATGGACTGGGTGACGGTGTACGCGTTGGCGGTGAACGAGGAGAACGCGGGCGGCGGCCGCGTGGTGACGGCACCGACGAACGGTGCAGCCGGCGTGATTCCCGCTGTGCTGCACTACTATTCGCGGTTCGTCCCTGGTGCCACCGACGACGGCGTCGTGGAGTTCCTGTTGACGGCGAGCGCGATCGGTCAACTGTTCAAGGCCAACGCGTCGATCTCCGGCGCAGAGGTCGGCTGTCAGGGCGAGGTCGGATCGGCCTGCTCGATGGCCGCGGCCGGGCTGGCGGCGGTGATGGGCGGCACGCCGGCTCAGGTGGAGAACGCCGCCGAGATCGGCATCGAACACAACCTGGGGTTGACCTGTGATCCGGTCGGCGGCCTGGTGCAGATTCCGTGCATCGAGCGCAATGCCGTCGCGTCGGTGAAGGCGATCACCGCGGCGCGAATGGCGTTGCACGGCGACGGAACTCATCACGTCAGCCTCGACACCGCGATCAAGACCATGCGCGATACCGGCGCCGACATGAAGGACAAGTACAAGGAGACGTCGAAGGGCGGCTTGGCCCTCAACGTGGTGGAGTGCTGACCCGGTTTCAGGCCTCGGGGCGGGGGTACCCGGTCGTAACCCGCCGATTGGCCATCCAGGAGGGCGCTATGACGGATATCGCCGGCTCGCTTCAGTCGCTGATTTGGCTGCTGATCGTCATCGTTATCATCGCTGTCGTCGTGTGGGCGGTCCGAATGGCGCTCGCACCCAGGGAACCGCGGACGTACGCGGAACCGCCCGTTGTGAGGCAGCCGCCCGCCACGAGTGGGTTGGCGCCGGGGTGGTATCCGGACCAAAACGACCCCGATTCGATGCGCTACTTCGACGGCAGGGTGTGGACGGCTCAGACCGAGCCTCGACGTTGAGCACAATGCGCACAACCTGAGAATCGCTCGTTGCGCGGCTTGTGCGCACAACCGTGCCAGCACCTACCTCGGCCACATACGTTCGGCCACAAGCAAGTTCACTCTGAACTGCTTGACACCCGAAAGGCCGAACCAATGAAGATCCGCACCATGATTGCCCCGCTCTTACTCGCAGCGGGAGGCGCCGCCGCGATCGCGATCGCACCGCTCGCCCAGGCCGACGCCACGCCACCGCCGTGCAGTTTCACCGGAAGCGCAAGCGTCTGTCAGACGGACGGCAACGCGCAGGTAAGCACGCTGCAGCCGACGATCCAGTTCCAGCCGCAGTACCCGTTCTACGGCGACGGCGGATTGGTGTTCCATCACCGCGGCCGTCACTGACCGTAGGTGTAGCGCAGGTTGGCATTGATGAGTTCGTTCACGCGCTTGCGCATGTGCCCGGTGAGCACCGGATCGGGGACGGGCTCGTCGACATACAGGGTCCAGCGCAGATCGGTGCCGCCATCGGCGTCCACCAGGTCGAATTGCAGGCGAGCATCGGGCCGCTTGAGCCACAGCGATGACCACACCACCCGACCGTATTCGTGCGACTCGAGGACGACAGGCTCGACTTCGTCGTCCAGGAGTTGCAGCCAGGGCCGCGCCGGTTGCCGGTGCGGGTCACAGAGGTCTTCGAACACAAAGCGCGGCGGCGCAGGCTGGTTGCGTCGCCGCGAACCGATCGCTTCCATATGTTGTCCGTATGTTGTGGAGCCTAGGAGAATCGAACTCCTGACATCTACCTTGCAAAGGTAGCGCTCTACCAACTGAGCTAAGGCCCCTGATTCGGTCAGGCCGGCGTGTCCGCTGCCGCATGCCACACCTCGACGCCGTGCCGCGACCGCCACACGATCACCGCGACAGCGACCGCTGCGAGCACGAACACCAGCCTCAAGGTATTGCACCTTTCCGTGGGGCTAGGAGGACTCGAACCTCCGACCTCTTCGTTATCAGCGAAGCGCTCTAACCGCCTGAGCTATAGCCCCGAAATCCGCACGGCCGAGCGACGAGATTACCGCAACGGTAGGCCGCCGCCCAAACTCAATCCCTATCCGCCAATGTGACCTCGACGCCACCCACAAGATCGGTGGTCAGGTTGTAGATGAACGCCCCTGCGGTCGCCATCGCGGTCAGCAGCACGATGTTCACCAGCCCGATCAAGGCCGCGCCGCCGAAGATCGTTCCGCTGGACACCAACTCGCCGCCGGAGCTGCCGCCGGTGCTGGTCAGCAGGTCGCCGACGTTGCTGTTCAGCTTGCTCCACACGCCCATGCCGCCGAGCACCAGGTAGAGGAACGCGACCGCGATCATCCACACGAAGAACAACGCGACCGACAACACCAGCGACACCTTCAGCGTGCTCCACGGGTCGACCCGCCGGATCTGCATACTGGCCCGCACCGGGCCCTTGTGGCGATTGCCGACCTGCAAGCGGCTGCCGGCCGAGGCCCGGCTGGCCGGTTCCGACGACGGGCGTTGCTCAGGCGCCGGCTTGCGTGGCTGCGGCGAGCGCGGCATCGGGCCCGAGAGGTCGGGCAGCTCGCTGGCGTAGGCCTCGGGCCGCACGGCCTCGGTACGCTCGCCCCGTGGCGGACCATCCTGCTCGTGCACCGGCGCCGGGGTCGGTGCGCCCGATCCGCCGATGAAGCGGTTGAGCCGGGCATCGACCGGCGACCCTCCTGGACTTCCCGGCTCAGAGGACTGCCGTTGTGGCTGTCGGCCCGCACGCGCGGCCGGCCCCCGCTGCCACGGTGGGACGTCGCCGCCCCGCGACGCCGAGTTGCCGACCGAACCGCCGTCCTGCGATGGCGGTCCGCCCGGGGAGCCGTTGGCGCTACCGGCGGCGTCACCCGCGCGCGGGTACCCCGGCTCGTTCGGTGAACTCACCTACGGCTCCTTACCGTCGTTACGTTGCGTCGACCTCGGCCGCGTCGGCGTCGGTCTCCTCAGCGTTGCGCGCAATAGCAACCAGTGTGTCGCCCTCGCCCAGGTTCATCAACCGAACGCCCTTGGTCTGCCGCCCGGCCTTGCGGACCTGGCGAGCCGCCGTCCGGATGACGCCCCCGCCCGAGGTGATGGCGTACAACTCCGTGTCGTCATCGACGATCAACGCTCCGACCAGACTGCCACGACGCTTGTCGAACTGGATCGTCAGCACCCCTTTGCCGCCGCGACCCTGAACCGGGTACTCGTCGATCGCGGTCCGCTTGGAGTAGCCGCCGGCCGTCGCGACCAGCAAATACGTGTCCGGTTGGACCACATTCAACGACAGCAGCTTGTCCTCTTCGTTGAAGCGCATGCCCTGCACACCGGAGGTGGCGCGACCCATCGGCCGCAGCGCCTCGTCGGTTGCTGAGAAGCGGATCGACTGGCCCTTGGCCGACACCAGCAGCAGGTCGTCCTCCGACGAGCACAGCACGGCGCCGACGAGTTCGTCCCCGTCGCGCAGGTTCACCGCGACGATGCCGCCCGAGCGGTTCGAGTCGAAGTCGGTCAGCTTGGACTTCTTGACCAGACCGTTCTTCGTCGCCAGCACCAGGTACGGCGCATCCTCGTAGCTCTTGATCTGGATGACCTGGGCGATGCGCTCCTCCGGCTGGAAGGCCAGCAGGTTCGCGACATGCTGACCGCGCGCGGTGCGCGACGCCTCGGGCAGGTCGTACGCCTTGGCGCGGTACACCCGACCCTGCGTGGTGAAGAACAGGATCCAGTCGTGCGTCGAACACACGAAGAAGTGGTTGACGATGTCGTCCTGCTTGAGCCCCGCGCCCTGCACACCCTTGCCGCCCCGCTTTTGGCTGCGGTAAAGGTCTGTCTTCGTGCGCTTGGCGTAGCCGGTTTCGGTGATCGTGACGACCACGTCCTCGCGGGCGATCAGGTCCTCGTCGTTGACGTCGCCGTCGGCCGCGATGATGCGGGTCCGACGGTCGTCGCCGTACTTGTCGACGATCTCCTTGAGCTCGTCGCGCACGATGGCGCGCTGCCGCTCCGGCTTAGCCAGGATGTCTTCCAGGTCGGCGATCTCGGCCTCGATCTTGGCCAGGTCGTCGACGATCTTCTGACGTTCCAGGGCGGCCAGCCTGCGCAGCTGCATGTCCAGGATGGCCTGGGCCTGGATGTCGTCGATGTCGAGCAACTCGATCAGGCCCTGCCTGGCGACGTCGACGGTCTCCGATGCCCGGATCAACGCGATCACTTCGTCGAGTGCATCGAGCGCCTTGACCAAACCGCGGAGGATGTGGGCCCGCTCGTTGGCCTTGCGCAGCCGGTAAGTGGTGCGCCGGACGATGACGTCGAGCTGATGGTTGACGTAGTGCCGGATCAGCTGGTCGAGTCGCAGGGTGCGGGGCACGCCGTCGACGATGGCCAGCATGTTGGCGCCGAAGCTGGTCTGCAGCTGGGTGTGCTTGTAGAGGTTGTTCAGCACCACCTTCGCGACGGCATCGCGCTTGAGCTCCACCACGATTCGCAGGCCGACACGGTCGCTGGACTGGTCTTCGATGTTGGAGATCCCGGCGAGCTTGCCGTCGCGCACCTGCTCGGCGATCGAGGTGATGAAGTTGTCGTGGTTCACCTGATACGGGAGCTCGGTGATGACGATCCCGGTGCGCCCGCGGTTGTCCTCCTCGATCTCACACACACCGCGCATGCGGATGGATCCGCGGCCGGTGGCATACGTGTCGCTGATGCCCTGGGAGCCCACGATCAGGCCGTAGGTGGGGAAGTCCGGGCCCTTGACGTACTCGGTCACCGCGGCCAACGTCGCCTCTTCGTCGGCTTCGTGGTTCTCCAAACACCAGTACACGGCGTCGGCCAACTCGCGCAGATTGTGCGGTGGCATGTTGGTGGCCATGCCGACCGCGATGCCGCCCGACCCGTTGGCGAGCAGGTTCGGGAACCGGCTCGGCAGAACCGTGGGCTCCTGCACCCGCCCGTCATAGTTCGGGATGAAATCGACTGTCTCCTCGTCGATTTCGCGCAGCATCTCCATAGCGAGCGGAGTAAGCCGCGCCTCGGTGTACCTCATGGCGGCCGGTGGGTCGTTGCCCGGCGAGCCGAAGTTGCCCTGGCCGTCGACGAGCGGGTAACGCAGCGACCACGGCTGCGCCATGCGCACCAGGGTGTCGTAGATCGAGGAGTCACCGTGGGGGTGATAGTTACCCATCGTCTCGGCAACGGAGCGCGCCGATTTCGCGTGGCTGCGGTCCGGCCGGAAGCCCGAGTCGTACATCGCGTAGAGCACCCGGCGGTGCACCGGCTTGAGGCCGTCGCGAACCTCAGGCAGGGCGCGGCCGACGATCACGCTCATCGCATAGTCGATGTAGCTGCGCTGCATCTCCTGCTGAATGTCGACAGGCTCGATGCGGTCGCCCTCGGGCGGCAAGGTTTCAGTCATAAGAGTTTCAGCCTTATTGGTGGTTGAATCCGGCGTTAAACATCAAGGAAGCGAACGTCTTTGGCGTTGCGCGTGATGAAGCTGCGGCGCGCCTCGACGTCCTCGCCCATCAGGATCGAGAACAACTCGTCGGCAGCGGCCGCGTCATCGAGCGTCACCTGCCGCAGCACCCGCACCGACGGATCCATGGTGGTCTCCCACAGTTCCTTGGCGTCCATCTCGCCAAGGCCCTTGTACCGCTGGATGCCGTCGTCGGTGTTGATCTTGCGGCCTGCCTTCTTGCCCGCTTCGAGCAGACCGTCGCGTTCGCGGTCCGAGTAGGCGAACTCCGGCTCGCTGCGCTGCCACTTCAGCTTGTACAGCGGCGGCTGCGCCAGGAACACGTGGCCGTTCTCGATCAGCGGCTTCATGAACCGGAACAGCAGCGTCAGCAGCAGCGTCGAGATGTGTTGGCCGTCGACGTCCGCGTCGGCCATCAGCACGATCTTGTGATACCGCAGCTTGGCGAGGTCGAACTCGTCGTGAATGCCGGTGCCGAGCGCGGTGATGATCGCCTGCACTTCAGTGTTTTTCAGCACCCGGTCGATGCGGGCCTTCTCGACGTTGATGATCTTGCCGCGCAGCGGCAGGATCGCCTGGAACATCGAGTCGCGGCCGCTCTTCGCCGAGCCACCGGCCGAATCACCCTCCACCACATACAGTTCCGACTTGCGCGGATCCGTCGAGCGGCAGTCCGCCAACTTGCCCGGCAGGCCGCCGATGTCGGTGGCGCTCTTGCGGCGCACCAGCTCGCGGGCCTTGCGAGCTGCAAGGCGCGCCTGTGCAGACGAAACCGCCTTGTTCACAACGGTTTTCGCCTCAGCCGGGTTGGCCTCGAACCAGTGGCTCACCTGCTCGTTGCAGATCTTCTGCACGAACGACTTCACCTCGGTGTTGCCGAGTTTCGTCTTGGTCTGCCCCTCGAACTGAGGTTCGGCGACCTTGACCGAGATCACCGCGGCCAACCCCTCACGGATGTCGTCGCCGGTGAGGTTCGGGTCCTTGTCTTTGAGGAGCTTCTTGTCCTTGGCGTACTTGTTCACCACGGTCGTCAACGCCGCACGGAAGCCCTCTTCGTGGGTGCCGCCTTCGTGGGTGTTGATCGTGTTGGCGAAGGTGTGCACCGATTCGGAGTAGCCGGCGTTCCATTGCATCGCGACCTCGACCTCGTGACCTTCTCCCTTGCCGGAGAAATCGACGATGCTCTGGTGGATCGGCGTCTTGGTGCGGTTGATGTGCTTGACGAAGTCGACCAGGCCGCCGGGGTAGTGGAAGGTGCGGTGCTTCACCTTGTGCGGACCCGCCGCTTCGGCCGCTTGCTCCTCGGCTGACTTGGGCGCCTCGGCGGTGTCGCTGACGACCTCGTCGGTGACTTCCGCGGCAGTGACGCGCTCATCGGTGAGCGTGATGGTGAGTCCCTTGTTGAGGAACGCCATTTCCTGCAGGCGCCGCGCGACGGTCTCGAAGTCGTAGTTGGTGGTCTCGAAGACGTTGGGGTCGGCCCAGAACCTGATCGTGGTGCCGGTCTTCTTAGTCTTCTCGCCCTGCTTGAGGGTGCCGGGTATCGAATTGTCGTAAGTCTGGAACCACTCGTAGCCGTCGGTACGGATATCCGCCTCGAGCCTGGTGGACAGGGCGTTGACGACCGAGACGCCGACACCGTGCAGGCCGCCGGAGACGCTGTAGGCGCCTTCTTCGAACTTGCCGCCCGCGTGCAGCACCGTCATCACCACGTCGACGGTGGGGATTCCGGTCGAGTGCATCGCGACCGGGATGCCACGCCCGTTGTCGGTGACCTCCACGCCCCCGTCGTCGAGCAGCCGGACCGCCACCGCATCGGCGAACCCGGCCATCGCCTCGTCGACCGCGTTGTCCACTACCTCCCAGATGAGGTGGTGCAAGCCCCGCTCACCGGTGGACCCGATATACATGCCGGGTCGTTTGCGGACGGCTTCGAGACCCTCCAAGACCTTGATCGAATCGGCACCGTACTGTTCCTGTGCTTTCTTTTTCGCAGCAGCCACGGGCGGTAGCTTCCCTACTCTCTTTGGGGGTGGGCTTTGGCGGTGATCTGTTACCGCCGGCAAGTCATGCAACCAGTCTACCGTCACGCACCGTCAGGACCGATTCTGAGGCGGCGTTTCTACATACCTATTTGCGCCGCCTGTGGAATTTTTCGATCTCAGGTGCGTGAAGTCGCTTGAGAGGTAGGCTCGCGGCCTTCAGGCGGCTCTCAGCGCACCGGCGGAATGCCGGTCATCCGTATGTGTCGCGGGGCCCGCGGCCGGCGATGTGATACCGGCCCTTCCGCCACGACGGGGCCACCGGCCCGACGATTTTCAGCGACGTCACCACTCCGTCCCCGACCGCGGCGGCAATCTTCGCCAACAGCTGCGCCTGCACCATCCGCAGCTGCGTGGCCCAGGCCGTCGACTCGGCCGATACCGTGAGCACTCCGTCATGCAGTGACGTCGGCGTGGCATGTGCGGCGATCTGCTCGCCGACCAGCCCGTGCCATCGGCCGAACACCGATCCCTCGGCGACCCGGCCCGACCACCCGCGGCTACGCGCCAAGTCCGCTGTCAGCGACCCCAGCAGTTGCGGATCCCGGGAGTCCGGACCAGGGCCTGACCAGCGCCGACGACTGTTCCCGGCCACCCGCCGACGAACCGGTGCGTTGCGGCCGCGGCCGACGTCCTTGCCCTGGACCCGCGCCGCCCCCCGGGCTTCTTCCAGGGTTCGTCTGACCAAATCCATCCCGGCGAGACCGCTCAGGTGCGCGGGTGGACCTGCCGCTGTGTCGTCTTCATCTTCGGATGTCATGGCACCACCATCGAGACTCGGCCGCTGTCTTCCTCGCTCATCGTGATCTCGATCCGACGCGCATCCCAATCCGTTGGAATGTCGTCGTTCACCGCGGCGGTCACCAGGACCTGTTCCGCATTGGCCGCGACGTTGGCCAGCGCTTGCCGACGCGCGTTGTCGAGTTCGGCGAACACGTCGTCGAGCAACAGCACCGGATCACTGCCGTCGGCGCGCAACAGTTCATAAGCCGCCAGCCGCAGCGCCAGCGCCACCGACCACGATTCGCCATGGCTCGCAAAGCCTTTCGCGACCTGATCACCGAGCCGCAGCTCGAGATCATCGCGGTGTGGACCGACGAGACAGACCCCGCGCTCCAGTTCGGCGTCGCGGCGCCGGGCCAGCGCATCCAGCAGCGCGGCCTCGAATACCTCTACATCGTCGTTGCCGGCCGCGGCCTCCGCCTCGATCACGTCGACGCCGCTGCGGTACTGGATCGCGGCCGGTCGCGATGCCGGCGCCAGCAGTTGGTATGCCTTTTCGACTTCGGGGGACAGTTGGGTAACCAGCTCCACCCGGGCCGCGATCAGTTGTGCGCCGTGTGCGGCGAGGTGACCGTCCCACACATCGAGGGTGTCGAGCACGCTGCGGTCACCGCGGTAGCGCGCCGGTCCCGCGGTCTTGAGCAGAGCAGCGCGCTGGCGCAGCACCTTGTCGTAATCCGCACGGATCCCGGCGACCCGGGGCCGCCGAGTGGTCGCGAGTTCGTCCAGGTAGCGGCGGCGTTCGCCGGGGTCGCCGCGCACCAGCGCGAGGTCCTCAGGCGCGAACAGCACCGCACGCAATACACCGAGCACCTCGCGCGCCGACCGTACGGGGGAGCGGTTGAGCCGTGCCTTGTTGGCGCGGCCGGCGGTGATCTCCAAGTCGATGGCCAGCTCGCGACCCTCGTTGACGACAATCGTCGACACCACGGCGCGTTCGGCGCCTGCCCGAATCAGCGGTGCATCCGATGCGACCCGATGCGAACCCAAGGTCGACGAATACCACAGCGCCTCAACGAGATTCGTCTTGCCGAAGCCGTTGGGTCCGACGAACACGGTCCGGCCGGGCTCCAACTCCAGGTCGGCCTGCGGCCAGGACCGGAAGTCTTGCAAACCCAGACGGCGGACGTACACCTATCCCGACTCGCTCACACGCTTGACCGCATGGCCACCGAACTGGTTCCTCAGCGCGGCGACGGCTTTCATGGTCGGCGAGTCGTCCTGGCGCGACAAGAACCGGGCGAACAGCGATGCGGCGATGCCCGGCACCGGTACCCGCAACCGAATCGCCTCCTCCACCGTCCACCGACCTTCGCCGGAATCCTCGGTGTAGCCGGAAATGTCGGCGAGTTTGGGATCTTCCTTGAGTGCCCTGGCCAGCAGCTGCTGCAGCCACGACCGCACCACGGTGCCGTTCGTCCACGCCTGATAGACGGCTTGCGGATTCTTGACCAGGTCTTCTGCGGCCAGCAGCTCGTAGCCCTCGGCATACGCGGTCATCAGCGCGTATTCGACACCGTTGTGGACCATCTTGGTGAAATGGCCTGCCCCGACCGGGCCGGCATGGACGAAACCGTCTTCGCGGGGACCCGGCGGACGCAGCACGTCGAAGATCGGCATCGCCCGCTCGACGTCGGCATCACTACCGCCGACCATCAGGCCGTAGCCTTCCTTCAAACCCCAGATCCCGCCCGACACGCCTGCGTCGATGAACGCGATTCCCTTGTCGTTCAACAGTTTTGCGTGCGGCTCGTCTTCGGTATAGCGGGAGTTGCCGCCGTCGATCACCAAGTCACCAGAGCCGAGTACATCGGCAAGGGCGGTGATGGTTTCGTGGGTGACCGTGCCCGAAGGCACCATCACCCACACAACTCGTGGTGTGGGTAGCGCTTCGGCGAGCGCCGCAAGTGTCGGCACGTCGGTGACCTCTGGCCTCGGGTCGTAGCCGATCACCTCGTGGCCGCCCTCGCGCAGGCGCTCCCGCATGTTGAAACCCATTTTGCCCAGGCCGACGAGACCTAATTGCATGTGCGCGCCTCTTTCGTGGCGGTAGGGCCGGTCAGCCCGGAAGCCGCACCGGCATCAACAGGTACACGTAGTCGGTTTGGGCGGCCGGGAACGGACCACTTGTGCCGACAGACCCATCATCCTCACCTGCCGGGCGCAACACAGCGGGACGGCTGGGTGTCGTGAAACCAAACGTCACGCGCTCCGAATGCAGCGAGCCCAGCCCGTCGGTGAGATATGTCGGGTTGAACGCGATTGTCAGCGGGTCACCGGAGAACGTGACCGGAAGATCTTCTTCCGCGCGGCCGACGTCATCGGCGCCTGCCGACAGCCGCAGCACATCGTCGGAGAACTCCATCCGCACCTGCGCACCGCGGTCGGCGACCAGGGCCACACGCTTGATCGCCTCGGTGAGCTCGGCGACGCCGATGGTCGCGATCGCCGTGTGCTCGGCGGGCAGCAGCTGACGAAACTTCGGGAACTCCGCGTCGAGCAGACGGGTGGTGCTGCGCTTACCGTCGCTGCGAATACCGAGCAGGCCTTCCTTGCCGACCGCTGCTCCGGCCCCGAGTGACAGGTGCACATCGGCGCCGTCCGTACCCGCCTTCGCCGCCTCCGCCAAGGTCTTGGCCGGCACCAGCACCGCGGCCTCGATGTCAGCCGACTCCGTCGACCAAGTGAGTTCGCGCACCGCGAGACGGAAGCGGTCGGTGGCCGCCAAAACGACCTTCTCGCCGGAGATCTCGACGCGAATGCCCGTCAGCATCGGGAGTGTGTCGTCGCGACCGGCGGCGACAGCGACCTGGCCGATGGCCTCACCGAACAGCTGCGACGAAATCACACCCGTGTCCTCGGGCAGTGCCGGCAGCGCCGGGTAGTCCTCGACGGCCATGGTCGGCAACGAGAACCGGGCACTGCCGCACGTCAACGAAACCCGGGTGCCTTCGACGCTGACGTCGACCGGTTTGGCGGGCAGTGCCCTCGTGATGTCGGACAGCAGCCGACCGGACACCAAAACGCTTCCGGGAGAAGCGATTTCGGCTGCAACCCGCACCTCGGCCGACACTTCGTAGTCGAATCCGGAGATCGTCAGCCCGTCATCGGACCCGGTGAGCAACACACCGGCCAGGACGGGCACCGTCGGTCTGGACGGCAAATTCCTGGCGACCCAGGCCACGGCGTCGGCGAAGTCTTCACGAACTAACCGGAACTTCAAATCGGTGAGACCAGCGGTTGTCGTCGCCACGTCCATAGCGTCCCTTCGATACACACCACAACAAGGTCTAACCAGCGGTTTTCCGGTGTCTCGCGCCGCGTCTCCCCGATGCGTCCCAACGACCGTAACGGCTGTCGATGAACCACCGTAGAGCTTTCCGGCTCAACTTGAAAGCTAATCGATCGGGGTGACATCCGCCGTCGCAAAGCGGCTCGGCGCACTGAGAATCGATGTGTCCCCAGGTGGCTTCTTCTAAGGAGAAACTTCGGAGATATATGAGCAACAGTATTAGGGGTTGTGCACATTGGGGATAACCGGGTGTCGGCGCAGCGTGCCATGCGTGTCGGCGTGTGAGGGAATTGTGGACAATTCGCCGCGGATCGTCGCTGCATTGTGGACTTCGGCGGTGTTGTGAAGAAAGCACCGAGTAATCCGGAACTTGGTAGCAAGTTGTCCACATCGGCATCCACACGGCTGCTCTGTGACAAGTGATGCCGACGATGCCAAAGTTTTTCGGAGATTTTTTGTCAGTACCCGCGCAGAAGCTCCTCGCCCCGGGAGTGCGGGACGACAAACGGACAGCAGAACGTCGGTCAGCGCTTGGAGCGCTGGCGGATTCGCGTGGTGAGTTCCTTGACGTGATCGAACACCTCTCGGCGTTCAGCCATCTCGCCGCGGATCTTCTTTTCGGCATACATGACCGTGGTGTGGTCACGGCCGAACGCCTGCCCGATCTTGGGCAGGGACAGATCGGTGAGTTCGCGGCACAGGTACATGGCGATTTGGCGCGACTGTGCCAGCGCCCGTGTCTTGCCGGGCCCGCGGAGTTCTTCGACGCTGGTTTGGAAGTACTCGGCGGTGGCGGCCATGATCGCCGCGGTGCTGATCTGCATGGTCCCTGCATCGGCGATCAGGTCGCGCAGCACGATCTCGGCGAGTGACTTGTCGATCGGCGTCTTGTTCAGCGATGCGAACGCGGTGACTCGGATCAGCGCGCCCTCGAGTTCGCGGATGTTGCGTTCGATGCTGCTGGCGATGAGCTCGAGCACGTCACCCGGCACGTCAAGCCGGTCCATCTGCGCCTTCTTGCGCAGAATCGCGATGCGGGTCTCCAGTTCGGGCGGCTGAACGTCGGTGATCAGCCCCCATTCGAACCGGGTACGCAACCGGTCTTCCAGCGTGGCCAGCTGTTTGGGCGGCCGATCCGAGGAGATCACGATCTGCTTGTTCGCGTTGTGCAGCGTGTTGAAGGTATGGAAGAACTCTTCCTGAATGCCTTCCTTGCCCTCGATGAACTGGATGTCGTCGACCAGCAGCACGTCGATGTCGCGGTAGCTGCGCTTGAACGACGCTTTGCGGTCGTCGCGCAGAGAGTTGATGAAGTCGTTGGTGAATTCTTCGGTCGACACGTACTTGACGCGCATGCCCGGAAACAACCGCTGGGCGTAGTTGCCGGCGGCGTGCAAAAGATGGGTCTTGCCGAGTCCGGACTCACCCCAGATGAACAACGGGTTGTAGGCCCGCGCGGGCGCCTCAGCAATCGCGAGACTCGCGGCGTGAGCGAATCTGTTGGACGCCCCGATGACGAACGTGTCGAAGGTGTAGCGGCGGTTGAGATTGACCGCGGTCGGCTCGCCGGCGGGCGTGTTCTGCGGCCGGTTCGAGAAGTAGGTCGGCCAGCTTTCCTCAGCGCTGGCGAGGGCCTCCGAGACTTCGTCGACCTCGTCGGGTTCCGCGTTGGCCGCCGCTGCCGCGAAGCCGTTGACACCCTCGTCGGGCTCAGTGACCGCCGGCGCGGCGATGCGCACACCCAGCTCGACGCGCTGTCCGAGCTGACGGCTGAGCGCGGTGATGATCGGTTCGCGCAGATGACGTTCGATCTCGTTTTGCACAAACGGCGTCGGCACCGACAGCAGGGCAAATCCCTCGGCGATGACGAGCGGCTGGACCAGCTTTAACCAGGCTCTTTGCTGCGGGGTAAGCGTGGGGAGCGTGGAGTCCCCATTTATGGTCTCGCCGGAGTCGGTCTCACCGTTGAGTTCGGCAACAACGTTGTTCCAAACGGCGACGAATGGGGGATCGGGGTCAGCTGTCAAAGACGAGAACCCCCTAAAGGCCGATCCAGGGACGACCAAAGGAACGATGACGGTCTGTCCACATAGTTATCCACAGGCTGTGGAGACAGGACAGTCGTCGTCGCTCTGTTGTCTACCGGCGTGGACGCCGCGGGCCGGGGCTCGTCACAGTGGTGGTGCAATCTGTGGGCTCGCGACCTGTTTGGCATCTCCGCTTCGTTGTCTGTCGCCGTTTCGTTATCGAATCGGCATTGGCAGAAGCTAACAGTTTTCTTCCCGAGTGCCAACCGTTCTGCAACATTCCGCGGAGGTAGATTTTTGCTCACTCGGGGCGCGTGACGGCTGTGGCGAATGTGAACCCGCGCGCGGTGCAGAGCGATCGCTCGGGCGAGGTTTGACCCAGCGAAATCTCGTCAGTACCCTCGAACAGTCGCCCGCACGTGGCGATACGGCTGCGACCCACGACATCATGGGGACCGCGCCGGTTAGCAAGCGAGACGGACGAGCTTACCAACGGCAATCGCGTCCCCACCGGTATGAGGATTCATCGGCGTGGGTTGCGGATGCCAGACGCAACGAGGAGTGAACAGCCGTGGCCAAGGGCAAGCGGACCTTTCAGCCCAACAACCGCCGACGCGCGCGGGTGCATGGGTTCCGGCTGCGGATGCGCACCCGGGCCGGTCGAGCGATCGTGTCGAACCGGCGCGGCAAGGGGCGCCGCAAGCTGACTGCGTGATTCGACGCAAGGTCTAGCGCGGTGCTTCCGGCTCGGTACCGGATGACGCGGTCGACAGACTTCGGTGCCACCGTCAGTAAAGGGGTGCGCGCGGTGCAGCCCGATCTCGTGGTGCACGCGCTGCGGTCTGGCGACGTTGGCTCCGCGGATGGACCGCTGATCGGATTGGTCGTTTCGAAAGCTGTCGGCGGCGCGGTGCAGCGGCACCGGGTCGCCCGTCGTCTGCGCCACGTCGCGCGGACCGTGCTCAATGAACTGGATTCGGCGGACCGCGTGGTGATCCGTGCGTTGCCGGGCAGCAGTCATGCGATCTCGGCGCGGCTGGAACAGGAACTGCGAACGGCGATCCGCCGCACACGTGCGCGCAGTGAGGCGTCGAGCCAATGAGTTTCGCCGCCCGGGGAGCGATCTTCTTCATCGAGCTGTATCGCCACATGATTTCGCCGATGCGGTTACCCACCTGCCGGTTCACGCCGACGTGCAGTCAGTACGCGGTCGACGCGCTGGGTGAGTACGGGTTGATACGGGGCGGGACGCTGGCCATGGTGCGACTGCTGAAGTGTGGCCCGTGGCATCGGGGAGGATGGGATCCGATACCCGAGCGCCGAGGCGACTCGCAGCACGACGACTTCTGGGACAGCCCAGCGGAGCAACGGAAGAGCGAAACGCGTGTTTGATTGGTTCAGCCTGGACTTCATCTACTGGCCCGTGTCGGCGATCATGTGGGCTTGGTACAAGGCGTTTGCCTTCGTGCTCGGACCGTCGAACTTCTTCGCATGGGCGCTGTCGGTGATGTTCCTGGTCTTCACGCTGCGCGCGATTCTCTACAAGCCGTTCGTGAGGCAGATCCGCACCACGCGACAGATGCAGGAGTTGCAGCCACAGATCAAGGCGCTGCAGAAGAAGTACGGCAAGGACCGCCAGCGGATGGCGCTGGAAATGCAGAAGCTACAGCGCGAGCACGGGTTCAACCCGCTGATGGGCTGCCTGCCGATCTTCGCGCAAGTCCCGGTGTTCCTCGGGCTGTATCACGTGCTGCGTTCGTTCAACCGGACCGTGACGGGCGGCATGGGCGGCAGCTTCGGGCCGCATCTGTCGGTGGAGCAGAACCGGGCGACGGGCAACTACATCTTCAGCGCGACCGACGTCGGGCACTTCCTGGACGCCAACCTGTTCGGTGCCCCGATCGGCGCATCGATGATCCAGTCTTCCGGTCTGGACGCGTTCACCGAATTCAGCAGGAGCGCGGTGGTGGCAGTCAGCCTGCCGCTGATGATCGCCGCGGGCATCGCGACGTACTTCAACAGCCGGGCTTCCGTGGCGCGCCAGAGTCCAGAGGCGGCAGCCAACCCGCAGACCGCGATGATGAACAAACTGGCGCTCTACGTGTTCCCGCTCGGCGTCGTCGTCGGCGGCCCGTTCCTGCCGATCGCGATCATCTTGTACTGGTTCTCGAACAACATCTGGACGTTCGCGCAGCAGCACTACGTCTTCGGGAACATCGCCAAGGAAGAAGAAGCCAAGAAGGTCGAGGCGCAGGAGAGACGTGCGGCCAATGCGCCGAAGCCGGGCGCCAAACCCGATCGACAACGGAAACCTGACAGCGCACCGAGCGAGCCGGCGGTCAGCGACGGTGTGGAAGTCACGGACTCGCCGGACGCCGTGATCGACGGGAAGCCGGCGCCGGAGACGCCGGGCCCGGGAGCGACGCCGCGGCCTGGCGCGCGACCCAAGAAGCGGAAACGTTGACCGGAGCACGATCCGGTGGTGGATGAGGGAGAGACAGTGATGACGGACGCCGAGACGACCGAACGCAGCGACGAGTTGACCGACGACGACAACGGCACGGAAACCGCGACCGCAACGGGAGAGGACCTCGAAGAGCGGTTGGTAGCCGAAGGCGAGATCGCAGGCGACTATCTCGAGGAATTGTTGGACCTGCTGGACTTCGACGGCGATATCGATCTGGATGTCGAGGGCGACCGCGCGGTGGTGAGCATCGACGGCGGTGGTGACCTGACGAAGTTGGTGGGACGCAAGGGCGAGGTGCTCGACGCGCTGCAGGAGCTGACCCGGTTGGCGGTGCACCAGAAGACCGGTGAGCGCAGCCGGCTGATGCTGGATATCGCGCGCTGGCGTCGGCGGCGCCGCGACGAGTTGGCCGCGCTTGGCGAGAAGGTCGCCCGTCGGGTGTTGGAGTCGGGGGAGCGAGAAGAGCTGACCCCGATGACGCCGTTCGAGCGGAAGATCGTGCACGACGCGGTCGCCGCCGTCGACGGTGTGCACAGCGAAAGCGAGGGCGTCGAGCCTTCGCGCCGCGTGGTTGTGCTGCTCGACTGAGGCACGAGTTACACGGATGTAGTTCCTGCGCCACCCCGTTTGGGCCCGCGAGATCCGGAGGATGTTTCACGTGAAACATGTGGAGGTGACCGCGGCGCCGGAAGCCGCGGCGGTCCTCTTCGGGTCGGAGTTGGCGCGCGCCCAGCGGTACGCCGAAATCTTGGCGGGGGCGGGCGTGGAGCGCGGCCTGCTCGGACCCCGGGAAGTCGACCGCATCTGGGACCGTCACATATTGAATAGTGCGGCGGTGGCCGAATTGCTCGACCCGAACGAGCGGATCGCCGACATCGGTAGTGGAGCCGGGCTACCCGGGATACCGTTGGCGTTGGCCCGGCCCGACCTTCGGCTCACGCTCATCGAACCACTTCTTCGCCGCAGTGAGTTCCTGCGCGAGGTGGCCGACGATCTGGGTCTCGAGATCGCGATCGTTCGGGGCCGGGCCGAGGATCGGTCCGTGCGACAGCAAGCGGGGGAGATGGACGCGGTTGTCTCCAGAGCGGTGGCGGCTCTGGACAAGCTGACGAAGTGGAGCGTGCCGCTGCTCCGTCCGGATGGCCGGATGGTGGCGATCAAGGGCGAACGTGCGGAAAACGAGATCCGGGAGCACCGGCGTGTGATGGCAACGCTGGGTGCGGTCGATGTAAGGGTGATGAAATGTGGCGCGGACTTCTTGGACCCACCCGTGACCGTGGTCGTGGCGCGGCACGAGGGGACGGTTCGGGGGGCGGACCGACCGCCACGAACGGGCAGGAGAAGAGGATGACTCCGGAGGAGTCGCAACATCCCGATGTTTCACGTGAAACATGGGAGGGTCCGCCGAGGGAATCGTGGGCCGACCAAGCCGGAATCGATACCCCGATCGGAGCCGAGGCAGAGCGCGCCGTCAAACTGCTGCACGCCGCGGCGAAGGGCGGACTACCCCGGCCGGCGCGCCAGCGAGTCTTTACGATCGCCAACCAGAAGGGCGGCGTCGGCAAGACGACGACGGCGGTCAATGTCGCCGCGGCGCTTGCGCTCCAGGGACTGAGCATCCTCGTGATCGACCTCGACCCGCAGGGCAACGCCAGCACCGCACTCGGCATCGAACACCGCGAAGGCACCCCGTCGTCCTACGAGGTGTTGATCGGTGAGATCCCACTGCAGACCGCGATCCAGCGCAGCCCGCACAGCGAGCGACTGTTCTGCGTTCCGGCGACCATCGACCTCGCAGGCGCCGAGATCGAATTGGTCAGCATGGTGGCGCGCGAAGGACGGCTACGCACCGCACTCGCTGCCCTGAAGGACTACGACTTCGACTACGTCTTCATCGACTGCCCGCCGTCGCTTGGCTTGCTGACCATCAACGCGCTCGTGGCCGCCCCCGAGGTGTTGATCCCGATCCAGTGCGAGTACTACGCGCTGGAGGGGGTGGGGCAGCTGCTCCGCAACATCGAGATGGTCAAGGCGCACCTCAACCCGGAGCTGAACGTCACCACCGTCATCCTCACCATGTACGACGGCCGCACCAAGCTCGCCGACCAAGTCGCCGCCGACGTGCGGGCACATTTCGGGGACAAGGTGCTGCGGACCGTTATCCCGCGCAGCGTCAAGGTGTCCGAAGCACCCGGCTACGGCATGACGATCCTCGACTACGACCCCGGCTCGCGAGGCGCGATGAGCTATATCGATGCCAGCCGCGAACTCGCCGAGCGAGGCGCACCGCAAGGACAAAGCCGATAACCCGTGTTCGCGAGCAGGAGACAGCACCAATGACTCAACCCAAGAACAAGCGAAGCGGCCTCGGCAGGGGACTGGCATCGTTGATCCCCACCGGCCCGGCCGACGATGAGGCGGCGGTCCCCTTTGGCTCGCGAATGGGCAACGCCGCCGCCGACGTCGTGATCGGCGGATCATCGGTCACCGACGCCGCAGCTGCCGACGTCGGCGCCACCTACCGCGAGATCGATCCGTCGACTATCGACCCCAACCCCAAACAGCCGCGCCAGGTATTCGACGAGGAGTCCCTCTCCGAACTCGTGCATTCCATTCGCGAGTTCGGCCTCATGCAGCCGATCGTTGTGCGTGCCGTGCCGGGCACTCCGCAGGGGGCTCCGCGGTATCAGCTCGTCATGGGGGAGCGGCGCTGGCGCGCAGCGCAGCAGGCCGGCCTTGCGACCATTCCGGCGATCGTGCGCGAGACCGCCGACGACAGCATGCTGCGCGACGCGCTGTTGGAGAACATTCACCGCGTCCAACTCAACCCGCTTGAAGAGGCGGCGGCCTATCAACAGCTGCTCGACGAGTTCGAAGTCACCCACGATGAACTGGCCGCCCGCATCGGCCGGTCGCGCCCGCTGATCACGAACATGATCCGGCTGCTTCGGTTGCCGATCGCCGTACAGCGGCGGGTGGCAGCCGGCGTGCTGTCCGCCGGGCACGCCCGCGCTCTGCTGGCGCTGGAAGGCGGGCCGGAGCAGCAGGAGGAACTGGCGGCGCGCATCGTCGCCGAGGGGCTTTCGGTGCGCGCCACCGAGGAGGCCGTCACGCTGGCGAACCGCGAGGCTCCGTCGGCCCCGTCGGCTCCGCGCCGCAAGCCGATTCACATGCCCGGGCTGCAGGACGTTGCTGAGCGGCTGTCGACGGCGTTCGACACGCGAGTGACGGTCAGCCTCGGCAAACGAAAAGGCAAGATCGTGGTCGAGTTCGGCTCGGTCGACGACTTGCAACGGATAGTCGAACTCATGAGCGCGACCAAGGGCTGACCTACCACACGACGTAATTACGTCACTGTGACACGAAGCGGCCACCCGGACTGTCCACACGACTGCGGCAAAGGAAAACCCATGTGCAGCAACGGGATTCGTATCGGCGGTCCCTGCTGATGAACGAACCCGACGAAAAGGGGCCATCGGCGCCGGGTGCTTCTATCCTGGAGTGGCAGCCGGGCATTTCAGCACCGCGCAGAACTCGGGGAGTTTAGTGGCAGCGCGCATCACGCCTCTACGGCTCGAAGCATTCGAGCAGCTGCCCAAGCACGCACGCCGCTGCGTGTACTGGGAGGTGGATCCGGCGACCCTGCGGGCCGACGACCACCTCAGTGACCCCGAATTCGAGAAGGAAGCGTGGCTGTCGATGGTCATGCTCGAGTGGGGGTCGTGCGGTCAGATGGCAGTGCAGTGCCGCGACTCCGAGGCGGACATCGAGGAAGACCCGGCGATGCCGTTCGACATCGGCGACAACCCCTGCCTTGGCTACGCGTTCTACGCGCCACCCGGGGCGGTGCCCCGCGCGCGGCATTTCCCCACCGGCCCGGTGAGCGCCGACGCCGTGTTGCTGACCTCGCTCGGCGTCGAGTCCGGCCATGATGCCGACGCACTGTCGCGGCATCTGATCGCATCGGTGGTCGGCGATCTTGTCCGCCGCGGCGTTCGTGCGCTGGAAGCGTTCGGGCGTACCGCCGAAGTGACCGAACTGCAGGACCCCATGGCGGTGGCACCCGAATTGCGGCCCGTCGTCGAGGTACTTGGGGACTGCGCGGTGGACCAGTGCATGCTCGACGTCGACATGCTGCGGGACGCCGGCTTCGTCGTCGTCACACAGCACCGCTACTTCCCCCGCCTGCGACTGGAACTCGAGCAGGGGCTGGGATGGAAGGCCGAAGTGGAGGCGGCGCTGGAGCGGCTACTGGAAAGCGCTCAGCTCCAACAGCCGGTCGGCGCGGGCGCGGGTCCCTGCCTGTAGGGGACTAAGTCGGGCTGACTCGGCCGGCCTGCTCGACCGACAATTCGTGGGCCAACAGCTCGGCGAAAGTGAATGTGCCCGTTGGTCGGTCGTTCTTGCCGAGGAGATAGAGCCGCTTGACCGCGGCGAGCACACCCTCGGCGATCGAATCACGAGCCTGCGCCGAGACCAGCATGCCCCGGTCGTGGGGGTTAGTGATGTAGCCGACGTCGACCTGCACGGTGGGCATGCGGGTCAGCCGCAGCAGATCCCAGGTCCTGCCATGGGTGCGGCAGTCGCGTAATCCGGTGCGCGCCACCACTTCTCGCTGAATGAAATCGGAAAGCATGCGGCCGATGGTGGAGACTGACCCGTGCGAATTGCCGAAGTGGAACGAGGCGACGCCGTTGGCGGACGGGCTGGCGTGCGCCGCGCAGCGCAGGCTGATCATCAGGTCGGCGCCGACGGTGTTGGCCGTCGCGGCTCGCTCGGCATCCGAGGGTGCGCGGTTCACCGGGCGGGACAAGAACGTCTCCATGCCGATCGCGGTCATCCGGCCCTCGAGCCGACTTGCCAAGTCCCACAGGATGTCTGCCTCGCTGATCGGCCCGGCAGGACCATTCATGATCAGGCCGTGATCGCTACCGCCGCGGCCCGGATCGATGATGATGCGCTTGCCCGACAGCCGCGGCCCTGAGCGGCGAACCAGTTCCTCTTCGCGAATCGCGTGCGGTGAGCCGCCGGTGACCCGCGAACCCAGAAAGTACAAGGAGCGCAACGTTTCTGGGCCACAGATGCCGTCGGGATAGAGGCCGTACTCGCGCTGATAGGACATCAGCGCGTTGTGGGTCTGCAGGCCGAAGTGTCCGTCGACGAGCCCGGTGTAGAAGCCGAGGTCCTGCAGCCGCGCCTGCAGCGTCGCAACGTCATCGCCGTACATCGGCGCACCGAACTGATGGTTGAGCGTGCGGGCGCCCAAGCGGTATGACGCTTCTTTGAGCGCACGGAAGGTCGCCTCGCCGACGATCCCGTCGACGAGCAGCCCGCGGTGCTGCTGAAATGCGCGCACGGCGTGGTCGAGTTCGTCGTCGAATACGTCGACAGCGACGTGTCGACCGGTGGTGAGGTCTTCGTCGGGGTTGTCGATCATGCCCAACGCCGCCAGTGCCGCCCGGATCTCGGTGACCGCACCCCCGCGGTCACCGTGACGCAGACTCGACATACTCGACCCTTCCCCGGCTGCCCTGCGGGCCGGCATATGTCAGCCCGAAAAACGCTGACGAAGCAAAGACAGGCTAGGCAGCATTGTCGCAGACGGTTCCCATTTTCGAGAAAACCCCAGGCGGGTGTCAGGCCCGCTAATCGCGGCGTTAGACCACGTCAGCGAGCTCGCGCAGCAGCGCGGCCTTGCCTTTCGCGCCGACGATCCGCTTCACCGGGGCGCCGCCCTTGAACAGGATCATCGTCGGGATCGAGACGACCTGAAAGTCGCGTGCGGTCGCGGGGTTGGCGTCGACGTCGAGCTTGGCCACCTTCAGCGAGCCGGCCTTGTCGTTGGCGATCTCCTCGAGCACGGGGGCGACCATCTTGCACGGCCCGCACCAGGTGGCCCAGAAGTCGACCAGCACCGGCGTGCTGCTGGACAGCACGTCGTCGGAGAACGAGTCGTCAGTTACGGCGACGGTCGCGGAAGTCTTCTCGGTCATCGTTGGGCTCCAATCAGATCGGTGTTGTCATCCGTTGTGGCGGAAGCGTTTTCAGCCAACCAGCGCTCGGCGTCGATGGACGCCGAACAGCCGGTCCCCGCCGCGGTGATGGCTTGGCGGTAGGTGTGGTCGACGAGGTCACCCGCGGCGAAAACGCCGTCCACCGACGTGCTCGTGGTCCGGCCCTTGGTCAGCACATAGCCTTCGGCGTCGAGATCGACCTGGCCGCGCACCAACTCCGACCGCGGGTCATGGCCGATCGCGACGAACACACCGGTCACAGCGAGTTCGGATTCTTCACCGGTGACCGCGTTGCGCAACCGCACACCGGTGACCTTCGGATCGCCCTCGATCGACGTCACCTGGGTGTTGGTGAGGAACCTGATCTTCTCGTTCTCACGGGCGCGCTCGAGCATGATCTTGGAGGCGCGGAACTCCTCGCGGCGGTGGATGAGCGTGACGCTGCGGGCGAACCGGGTGAGGAAGGTCGCTTCCTCCATCGCGGAGTCGCCGCCGCCGACCACGGCGATGTCTTGGTCGCGGAAGAAGAAGCCGTCACACGTCGCACAGGTGGAAACGCCCATGCCGATCAGCGCCTCCTCGCCGGGCACACCGAGGTGCCGGGCCTGTGCGCCCATCGCGAGGATGACGGCACGCGCCTGGTAGGTGTCGTCGCCGACGGTCACCGACTTGACCGGCCCCTCGAGTGAGACGGCGTCGACGTCCTCCATCCGCAGGTCCGCGCCGAAGCGCAGCGCCTGCTCGCGCATCTCGTCCATCAACTCCGGGCCGGTGATGCCCTCACGGAAACCGGGGTAGTTCTCGACCTCGGTGGTGGTCATCAGCGCGCCGCCGAATTGGGTGCCCTCGAATACCAACGGCTTCAGCTGTGCGCGGGCCGCGTACACCGCGGCGGTGTAACCGGCCGGGCCTGAGCCGATGATGATGACGTCATGAACGGTGGATGAGGAGGTCATGCGAACCTTTCTGCCGTATCACGTCGGCACGGATACAAACACCAGGGTATGCCCCGGTGTTCCCGGTGGCCTGCAGGACAGATTACGGACGAGCGACCAACGTATTGGCGAGCAGCCCGCTGTGACCCGCATTGCAGTCCGCCTCGACGACCAGTGCGAGAACTGTTCGCGGGGTGTCTGCGGGCAACACGATCAGCACCGCGGCCCGACCGTTCATGTCGACTGGCCGAGCGCCGAGCACCGCGGTCGCACCCGAGTAGCCGAGCGCGGACAGGCAGGAGGCCCGCTGCGCGGGGTCGGCCAGGGGGCCGTAGTCCGGGCGCTGCGACAGCAGCCCGACGATCTGCGGGTTCGACAGCGGCAGCTCGGTGGCCTGTCGCGTGACCGTGATGCTCTCGGCGGTCGGTCCCATCGACCATCTCGGCGCTGGGTCGCGCGTCAGCATCAGGCCGCCGACGACGGCGCCGACGACCGCTGCGCAGACGCCCGTGACGAGCGCAGCGAGCTGCCACCGCGGCGTGTGCCGAGCCGAATGTGCAGGGGCGTGGCGTTGCTCTCTCAGGGCGGCGCCGATGCGGGCGCTCACTTCGGCGGGGACCTCGGGCGCAGAGGACGCGTCGGCGCCGAGATCGGCGAGGTCGCGGCGGACCCGGTCGAGCGCCGCGAGCGTGGCTGCGGCGTCGGGATCAGTGCGGACACGCTGGCGTAGCTCCGCGGCCGTGGCGTCGTCGAGCAGGCCGGCCTGCAGGTCGGCGAGCAGCTCGGGCGTGATCGCCTCGGGTTCGCGCCCCGCGCCGTCGTCCATCGCCGCCCCCGCCGGTTGTGCCATGCCCTGACGCAAGCCAGTCTCCACCACGGACGGTTAGACGCTGCCCCCGACATCACGGTTCCCGCTGTGTGTCGCGGCGCCGGCGTTGAAGTGTTCGAGCGCTTCGGCCAGCTTTGCCCTGGCCCGCGAGCACCGGCTCTTCACGGTGCCCTCGGCGATGCCCAGCATCCTCGCGGTCTCGGCCACCGAGTAGCCCTGCATGTCGACCGCGACGACCGCGGCGCGTTGTTCGAGCGGCAGCCGCATCAGGGCACGCTCGACGACGATCGCGGTGTCGACGTGCGGCATCGGATCGCCGATGTGACAGGCGTCGTCGTCAAGGGCGGTGGTGGGATTGTGCATGTGCCGGCGCAACCGGTCCAGGCAGGCGTTGACGACGATGCGGTAGAGCCAACTGCTGACCGCTGAGTCATGGCGGAAGGCGGGCGCATTGCGATGCGCCTTGAGCATCGCGTCCTGCAGGGCGTCCGCGGCGTCTTCGGGGCTGCGGCTGGACATCTGCGCCAGCCGGTACAGCTGGCGTTGGTGTCGGTAGAACAGCTCCTCGAAGGCGTACCGGTCACCGGCGACGTGAGCGGCCAGCAACTCGGCATCCGACCGGCCGACTGTCTCGAAGCTCCCCACAAGCGAACACTAAGCGGATTCCCAGGCAGCTCTTTACACAAGTTTGCGCCGCTGGGGATAGCCGCTCGTTTTACGAGGCGGCCTTCAGCGTGACCTCTGCGATGTCCGAGCGGCTCTTGCCGTCGACCTGGCCCAGCGTCGACACCCACACCAGCACGTTCGACGTGGGCGTCGGGTTGTCGACCTTGATGGTGTTCGAACCGGCCTTCAGCGTGGTGGCGGGCACCAGCACGGTGGTGTCGTCCAGCGTCGCGGGTGTCGGCGTCTGCGCCGCACGGATCTGCACCGCGGTGCCGGTGCTGTTCAGGTCGATGGTGACCTCGGCGAGCTTCGTCGGTTGCGGCAACTGCAGCATCAGCCCGACGCCGTTCTTGAAATTCGGGAACGGAACCGGATCCGAGTAGGTGTCGATGGGCCACACGGTCGCGGGATTGCCGTCGATGGCCTTGCCGGCCTCGTCGGGTGCGTCGGCTTCCCCCTCGGGTGAAAACACCGTTACGCGAACGGGTTTCACGACCTTGCCTGCCGAATTGTCGCCGCCCTGTGCTGACGTCGTCGGAGCGTTCAGGCCCAACTGGTCGCCGCCGAGACCACCGCCGACGTCTCCGAAGATCCCTTTCAGAACAGAGGCCAGCACGATCAGCGCGATGACGATGATCACCGCGCCGACGCCGAGCCCGACCATCAGCCCCTTGCGGCGTCGGGTCGCGGACTCCGGATCGCCTGCGGGCCCATCGCGGAACCGCGACGGCGGCGGCACAGGGGGCTGGTCGACCGGCTCGATCAACTCGGTGCGGTCGGCGACGGCGGTGGCCTGCTGCAGCAGGTTCAGCAGCGTCGGGGCGCTGCGGATGCCGCCGCCCTCCTGCACCGCGCGCGCTGCGGCAGCCGAGATCTGGAACGGGATGTCGCGATCGACGGCTCGCGGTTCGACCGGCTGGCCCGCGGGATCCAGCTCGGCGGCGGCCATACCGCTGCGCACCCCCGACTCGGCGAGCGGCCAGCGGTTGATCAGCAGCGCATACAACGCGGCGCCGATACCCCGGATGTCGTCTTCTGGCGTGGCGTCGGGCATGGTCGCCGGGAACGCCAGTGCGACGTCGCCCTCGATGCTGACCCGCACGCGGCTGGGATGATCGATCGACAACGCGACGCCGGAGCGGTGGGCGGCCTCTGCCGCCGCTGCCAGCGATTGGATGGCGCGCGCCCCGCCGATCGGCGACGGAGACGTCTCGGCCACTTCGGCCAGCGAGCCACCGCGGATCCACTCCGAAACCACCAGCCCGCCGGAGCCCGTGCTGGCGACGTCGAGCACCCTGGCGACGCCGGGCATGTCGAGGCGGCTCAACTTGAGCGTGCGGGCCAGGATCTCCTGCACCTGTTCGTCGGGCAGCGCAGCATCCGGGTCGACGAACGTCAGCGCGACCTGCCGGTCGAGCGCGGTGTCGAGCGCCTGCCAGAACTGCAGGTTCGGCGGGCCGCCGTGGAAGACCAGCAGCCGGTATCGGCCGCCGCCGATGCTGGCCCCGGGAATCAGGTGAACATCCTCGTCGGCGGTGGCCGACTCGATCGCGGGCTCACGCGGCGGCGCCAGGCCCACCGGTTCCCGCGTGGGGTCGCCGCCGTAGTCGGCAGGCGGGCGGCCGGACACCGGCATCGGCGACGTGCCGTTGGCGGGGTCGACGGGCTCGGCGGGAACGTCGGGTGCGAAGTCATCAGCCATTGGCCGAGGCAGCTTGGTCGTGGCGGTGCCGTCGGGGGCGGGGGCGGCGCCGGTCGCTTGGTCGTCGGTCACCGCTGGTCCCTTCCGCATCCAGTCACCGGCAACGCTGGCCGGAGGCCCGCGCCGGGCCGCCGCCGGGAATTGACGAGGGCGTGTCGCGAGCGAATTCCTCTGATCAGCGTACGTGAGGGGGCCACCCGGGCGTGGCCGGTCGGAGGGGGCCGACGGCGGTACGGCTACCCGTTTGCCCCTGCCGAGACGACGTCGGATGGCGGCCACAGCGGCCTGCGCGTCGGGCACCCGGGCGGCCACCAGCACCCCGCCGATGATCGGCACCATGATCAACCCGAGCACCAGCAGTCGCAGCAGTGAACCTGCGCCGCCCCAATTGCGGGTCAGTGCTTCCAGCCCGAAGAGCTGATCGACGACGTTCGCGACGAGCCCGGCGATCAGCGATGCCGCGATCGTGACGAGGATGGTGCGCACCACCGGCAGGCTGATCAGCCGCCCGTCGGGTGGGTTCAGGTTGGTGCGCAGCAGGAAGTAGCCGACGGTCGCGCCGGCCAGGAACCCAAGACCGTTGGCCAGCCCGAGGTAACCGGCAACCAGTTCCGGATCATCGGTCAGATACGGCGCCGCCAGCGACGCGGCGACCTTGACGATCGTGATCACGACGATCAGCAGGATCGGGGTCCACGGCTGCTCGCGGGCATAGAACACCCGAAGTACAAGCAGCACAAGGGCATACGGAATCAACGTGAATGCCGACAAGGTGATGGCCATGCCGAGATAGCCCGCGTCGGTTTCCCCGAAATTGCCGTAGGCGAACAGCGCGCTACCGATCGCCGGCCCGCCGACGGTCATCATCGCGACGATCGGGATCAGTGTCACCATCGTCAGCCGGGTGGCCAGCGACAGGTCGGCGAGGACCGCGGGGACATCGTCGGCGGCGGCGTTGCGGCTGAGCCGCGGCATCACCACGGTCAACACCGTCACGCCGATCATGCCGAACGGCAGCATCAGCACCAGCCAGGTGTAGTTGTAGATCGCGGGGCCGGAAGCCGCTGCGCCGCTGGCGATCCGGTTGCCGACGATCAAACCGATCTGGCTGATCAACACGTACAGCACCATGGCCGCGGCCATCGCGCCGAACTTCTTGAGCCTGTCGTCAATGCCCCACAGCGGACGAAGGCTGATGCGCTCCTTCCGAATAGCGACCAGCAGCACAGCCGTCTGCGCGAAGACGCCGAGCGTCGTTCCGATGCCGAGCACGAGCAGCTTGGCGTTGCCCATTTCCACCGGATCGATCGAAAGTTCGCCCGGCACAATGAGATACAAGACCAACGTAGCGATGGCAACGATGTTGTTGACTACGGGCGCCCACGCGGGTGGCCCAAACACGTTGCGGGTGTTGAGGATCGCCATGAACACCGACGACAGGCCGTAGAACAACACCTGCGGCAACAGCAGATACGCGAAAGCTGTGGTGAGCGCACGGTTGACCTGAGGGTCGCTCCCGAGCATCAGCCGAACGAGCAGGGGAGCGGCGGCCACCGACAGCAGGGTGACCACGACGAGCAGCGCGGTGGCCAGCGTGACGAGCCGACGGACGAACGCGGTGCCGCCGTCGGGGTCGTCGCGCTCGGCGCGCGCCAGCACCGGGACGAAGATCGCGGTGAACGTCGCCTCGAGGACCAGCGCGGCGATCAGGTTCGGCAGCTGGTTGGCCACCGAGAACGCCGATGACAGCGCGGCGCCGAGGATCGCGGCCAACAGCACGATGCGGGTGAAGCCGGTGATCCGGCTGATCAGCGTCGCGAATGCCATGCCCCACGACCGCGACACCACCGCGGCGTCGGAGAGTTCAGGGCGGCCGGCCCGCCGTCGCGGAGCCGGGCCGCGGGGCAGCCGCGGCGGCGGTGTCCTGCTGGCGGGCGGGTAGGTCGGAGTCCGCGGTGGGTAGCGGCGCGGCGGCACGCGGTTGACGGGCGGCGGCTGCGGCGGTGGGCCGCCGGCGGCGGTCATCCGTCCTCGCTGCTGCGGCTCATCGCGCGCGGCGACTCGTCGACGTCCTTCGCATAGGCGATCGCGACGTCTATCGGGTCGGGCCGGTCCAGATCGGCCGGGTCGGGTTCGCCGCGGAAGCGGTGCCACAGTCGTCGACCGACGAGCAGCGCCAACACCACACCGCCGGTCAGCGTGATGAAGAACAGCACCTTGCCGTAGGCGTTGGAATGCACCGAGAGCCGTACCGGTTCGCCGAGCGGCAGACCGTCGGCGGTGTGCAACGCCACGTCGACGGCCACCCGCTGCGTGAAGTGCACCTCGATCGGCACTTTGAGCGGCAGATAACCGGGGGGCAGCACGATCTCACCCATGTCGGTCACCGTCATGCCCGGCGGCGCGGCGATCTGCAGCCGCACCCGGATCGGCACGGGAAGGTCGTTGCGCAGCGCCAACGGCAGCGGGCTGTGCTCGGTGGCCAGCGTGTAGGAGCCGCCGGGGTTGACGATGGTGACGGCCCCGAACAGGTCGTCCACGGTGTGTCCGACGGTGGTCAGCCGCTGCTGGGCCAGGCCGTTACGGGCGTCCGGCGGCACCGTCTGGCTCAGCGCGCGAAGCATGTCCTCGCGCAGCGGCGCGGTGTACTGGGCACCGGTCAGGCCGGTGCGGTCGTCGGTGGCCAGCACGCCCGACAGCCCCCAGAGCCGCGCTGTCGTCGCCGCGATACCGGATACCACGCCGTCGTTGAACCGGCCGCGCGGATTCCCCAGAGCTTCCTCGGGAGGCGACGTGAGGTCCTGCGCGGGGATCGCGTTGGCCTCGGCGATCACCGCAGGAAGCGGCCGCGCCACGGCCAAGCCGGCGTGGATGGTCGATGCCACCGCGGTCAGGATCGCCTGCGCGTCCTCGGGAGCCAGGTTCCAGGCCAGCGGCGGCGAGAGGATCTGGGTGCGTGGCTCGGTGTCAGGGTGCAGGCCGCGCCACAGCAGCGAGCCGATGGCATCCTGGCGCCGCGCCACCTGCGAGTCGTGTTTGACCGGAATGTCCAGCGACGGGTCGAGATACGACGGCGAAGCAGGCTCGGTGCCTGCGCCGGCAAGCGCGGCGCCGACGGCCGGGTCGAACGGCGTGGCCGCCACTTCCGTCGTGTACCTGACCGGTCGCACATCTGCCGTCGCAGCCTCGCCCGTGGCCGAGTCCTGCGCGGCGCTGTTGGCGGCGGCGATCGCTACCGTCGGGCCCTGCACCGACAGCAGCTCGACCGTGGGCGCAGTCAGCGGACCGTCGCCGACGAGCGTGGCCCCCCGCGTCGACGTCACCCCGAGGATCTGGTCGACGATGTCGGCGGCGCTCTTGGTGGCGATCGCGCTCAGCCCCTTGTCGCCGACGCGTTGCAGCGCATCGAGGTCGGCCTGCGAATAGGTCGTCGGGGCCACGCACATCCGCTGCGCCAGACCCTTGAGTCGGTTGAGCCATGCGACCGCGGCGTCCTTGCCGGCGCCCGGATGCGTTGGCGTGCCGGGGCCCGCGTCGGGGGCGTCGTTGACGACGTAGCCGCCGGTCATCGCGTTGACGGTGACCAGCAGGTCGGGGTCGACGGCCAGACACGTCGCGTTGCGCACCTCGCCGCCGGGGTCTACCGGCGGGCTGGTCGCGAAGTCGATCGCCGACAACAGGGTGTCGAGCCGGCCGCCGGGCGCGAGCGAGGTCGCCAGGTCGTCGTCGATCAACCGGACGGGTGTCGTCCCGCCCGGTGCGCCTGCCGCCAGTCGTGGCCGATCGGCAAGTGGCCACAGCATGGTCAGCCGAACAGGTTTGGAGGTGTCGGGTGGTACCACCGACGTCAGCGTGTCCACAGCGGAGTCGGCCGCGGGTTCGGGCGGCACCCCGAGCACTGGAAGCAGGAAGCGGGCGTCGTCGAGGCGGGCCGGTGCGCCGTAATCCGGTGTGCCGTTGACGTTGACCATGATCGGGTACACGCCGGGCTGGTCGATGTGCAGCGACGGCAGTTCCGCCGACCGCAGCGGGTACGACAGATTGAACGGAACTTCTTGTCCGCGAAGCAATTCCGGGGCCAGCGTGATGAAATCGGCGACAGCCTCGTATTGGTCGACGTTGCCGGTGAGGTTGGTGCGCAGCCCGGCCGACGAAGTGACAGCCGATGCGTGTTCGAGGCGGACCATCACGTCGCGCACCGGCCGGTCGCCGACGTTGGCGATCGTTCCGCTGACGGTGACGACCGGCTCGCTGGTGGTGGTCACCACGTCGGGGGTGATGCGGTCGATGCGCACCTGCAGGAACGGAACGGCGCCCGGCTCACCCGCGGCGGCGTGGGGGAGCGCGACGGGGGCGGCGATGATCGTCATCAGCGCGAGGGCGGCCAGCAGCCGCGCCAGCACTCGCGGCATCGCCGCGGGTAGGGTCACGGCCCTTGTCCGCACCCGTTCGTCCGGCGAGATGGCTGTTCGTCGGGACGGCGGTTGCGGGTGTGCGAGTGCGTCTGGGCGCGCCTGCGCGGCGAGCTCCGCGGCAGCGGCGGCAGCGCCGCTGGGCCGTCCGAGTGCAGCTTGTCGATCAGCTCACCGGCGACCTCGGCGAGCCGGCGTTCGTCGGCATATGCCAGCCGCGACGGCAGCTCCTTGAGCGGCACCCACGCCACCTCGCTGACTTCGAGGTCTTCGTCGGAGAGCTCGCCGCCGAGGAACCGCATCAAATAGTGGTGCACGGTCTTGTGCACGCGCCTGCCCTCGGTCACGAACCAGTAGTCGATGCTGCCGAGGGCGGCCAGAACGCTGCCCTGGATACCCGTCTCTTCGGCGACTTCGCGGATCGCGGTCTGCTCGGCGGTCTCACCGAGTTCGATGTGGCCCTTCGGCAGCGACCACAGCATCCGCCCGCGCCGGTCGATACGCCCGATCAGGGCCGCGACCTGCGTTTCCTTGGGTCCGTCGATGCCATCGATGACCAGCCCGCCCGCGGAGGTTTCGTGCACGGTGCGCAGCCGGTCTGCGGGCCTGCGGGGGCGGGCCTGCTGCGGCTTGGCCTGACCATTCGACTGGTCTTTGGGGGTGGGCAGCGGATTGTTGTTGCGGTGTTCGGTCGATTCGGGCGGACCGGCAGCGCGTCGGCCGCGGCGCCTCCCCCGGCGCCGTCGTGGTTTGGCCTTCTCGCCGTCCGACACCTAAGCGATGGTAGCTGCCACGTTCATTCGCTCCCGCCGCACTCACCGGTCGTGACCGGCCCGTTGCACATTAGGGTTATCGAACGTGCCCGAATCTGCTGCTGATGCCGAACTGCTGGCCCGCGCCGCAGTGGCGCTGAACCAGCACGGCCCGGTCCTGGCCGAGCTGGGGCAGCTATTCGCTGACGCGGGCCACGAGCTGTACCTGGTCGGCGGCAGTGTGCGCGACGCGCTGCTGGGTCGCTTGGGCACCGACCTGGATTTCACCACCGACGCGCGGCCCGACCAGATGCAGAAGATGCTGCGGCCGTGGGCCGACGCGGTGTGGGACACCGGCATCGAATTCGGCACGCTCGGCGTCGGTAAGGGCGACGACCGCCTGGAGATCACCACCTTCCGCGCCGACACCTACGATCAGGTCTCGCGCAATCCGGAGGTGCGCTTCGGGGACCGCCTCGATGACGATCTGGTGCGTCGTGACTTCACCGTCAACGCCATGGCCGTGCGCATCACCGCGGACGGGCCCGGCGAATTCCTCGATCCCCTAGGGGGTTTGGCGGCGCTGCGGGCGCGGGTGCTCGATACACCGGCGGCACCGGAGGTTTCGTTCGGCGACGACCCGCTGCGCATGCTGCGGGCGGCGCGGTTCGTTTCGCAGCTCGAGTTCACCGTCGCACCACGGGTGCTGACGGCGCTGCTGGAGATGGCGCCGCAACTGGGGCGCATCACGGCTGAGCGGGTCGCGGCCGAACTGGACAAGCTGCTGCTGGGCAAGGACCCGGTCGCGGGCATCGATCTGATGGTGCAGACCGGCCTCGGCGACGTGGTGCTGCCGGAGGTCGGTGCGATGCGGATGGCCATCGACGAACACCACCAGCACAAGGACGTGTACTGGCATTCGCTGACGGTGCTCAAACAGGCCATCGGGCTGGAGGACGACGGGCCGGATCTGGTGCTGCGCTGGGCGGCGCTGTTGCATGACATCGGCAAGCCGGCCACCCGCAAGCATGAGCGCGACGGCGGCGTCAGCTTCCATCACCACGAGGTCGTCGGCGCCAAGATGGTCCGCAAGCGGATGCGGGCGCTGCGCTACTCCAAGCAGATGATCGACGACGTTTCGCAGCTGGTGTACCTGCATCTCCGGTTCCACGGCTACGGCGACGGCAAGTGGACGGACTCGGCGGTGCGCCGGTATGTCACCGATGCGGGGCCGCTGCTGGGACGGCTGCACAAGCTGGTGCGCGCCGACTGCACCACCCGCAACAAGCGCCGCGCCGCGAGGCTGCAGGCCAACTACGACGACCTCGAACACCGCATCGACGAGTTGGCCGCCAAGGAGGACCTCGCGCGGGTGCGCCCAGACCTCGACGGCAACGAGATCATGAAGATCCTCAACATCCCGGCCGGCCCCGAAGTGGGGGAGGCGTGGCGCTATCTCAAGGAACTGCGGCTCGACCGCGGGCCCCTGGATCACGACGAAGCGGTCGACGAACTGACCAAATGGTGGAACGCGAGGGGCTAGGAGCGTGTCAGGCCACGGACGCTAATCCGGTGCTGTGGCCGAAATCGACACCAGGGTCGTGGATTTGTCCTCCACACGGTTCATCAACAGCCCTGACGTCGGAATAGGCCATAGCAACTGCGCGAGGTGCAACTCTCGGAACCGGCTGGCCGGCGGTGCGTCTAACCCGCCATGGAGTACTGCCTTGGCGATACCGATGGCTCGGCGACGATGTGGACCGCAGACCCGAACATTGATGTGGACGGCGACGGCACGCTGGACGCTGTCGGGCTGGATTTCGACGGCGACGGTCTTGTCGACGACGCGATGGCCGACACCGACGGCGATGGCTTGGCCGATCAGATGGTCCGCGACCAGGCGTCGGAGCCGGTGTTCTTCAGCGACGACGGCACCGGCACGTGGGCGGTCAGCGTCGACCGGGGCGGGCAATTGCGATGGTTCGGTCTCGACGGCATCGAGCACACCGGTGGGCCGGTCGTCGATCTGGACGGCGACGGGCAGGCTGACGACCGGCTGACCGACGCCGACGGCAATGGGCTGGCCGATCGCGCGCTGTCCGGTGACGTGGCCTACGTCGACACCGACGGCGACGGCACGTGGGACGTCAAGCTCGCCGACTCGGACGCCGACGGCAAGGCCGACGCCGCCAGCCAGCTATAGCCGGTCCAGTAAGACCTTGGCGTCAATCAGGTCAGCGGTGTCAAAGCCTTCGGTGAACCAGTCGTAGACGGGCGCAAGCAGCCGCCGGGCTTCGTCGGTTCGATTCTGCTGCAACCACATTCGGGCCAGGCTCGTCGCCGCGCGCAGCTCCCACGACTTGGCTTGCTGCTTACGCGAGACAGCCAGCGCCTGCTGGAAGCAGCGCTGCGCCTCGTCAGCCAAGTCGTGTTTGAGCAACAACTCGCCTTTGACCCGGTGGGCTTCGGCTTCGTAGAGGCGTTCGTCGTTGCGTTGGACCCACTGCAGTGCCTCGGACACTGTCTCGAGTCCCGTCGCTATCTGGCCGTCTGCGGCATACGCCTCCGCCAAGACCGTGTAGAACCACGGCCACACCGCGCCGATGTTCACGGCCCTGCGTCGCGCCATCGCCTCGCAGATGTCCGTGATTCCCGCGGGTACGTCACCCTCTTGCGCAATCGCCCAGCCACGCGGAAGCAGACACCACAACCAGACCGCATCGAGGCCATGCTCGGCGGATATGGCCAGTGCCTCCTCGGCTTGAGTTCGCGCACCCACTGCGTCGCGGCGCAGTTGCGAAAGCTGAGCCGCGAACAGAAGTGTTATCGCGATGCTGTAGGGGTGGGCGAGCGATCGGGTGCGCGCGAGAGTCGACTCCATGGCAAGCGTCGCCCGATCCGGGTAACCCAGCGCCCAGTTGGAAAGCGCGGTTAGGTATCCGCAGATGATCCCCGGATTCTGGTTGTATGCGGCGACGCCTGCGCCGTGCTGGTCGGGGTTGTACAGCGCCAAGCCGTTCTGACTGTGGTCGCGGACATCGATGAAATCGCCTTGCCACCAAGCGACATAGGCCGCCATGGAATGTCCGGCCGCTAGCACGAGGGTGTCGTGTTGTTGTTGGGCCAACTCGAGGAACTCGTCGGCCAAGGTTCGCGCCTGGGGCAAACGGCCCCGAACAATCTGTGCATAAGCCAGACCCGACAACGCAGGGAACAGCTCAGGCGTGCTACCCACGCGTCTCGCCAGTTCGCGGGCGCGTGCGTAGATGTGCTCGACGGCCTGTGGACCCTGGACGAAACTCATCGACGGACCGAGCACCAGCTGAAGAGACAGCTCCTGTTTCGCGCGCTGGGGCGTGTTGGGAAGGGTGGCGAGCAACCGCAGGCCATGCGTTGCGTGGTTGGACGCTTCATGATTGGCGGAGCGCTGCAGCGCACGCCGGCCGGCGGCCTCCCAGTAGGGAATGGCTCGCTCGGTCAAGCCGGCCTCCGTGAAGTGGTGCGCCAATAACTCGGGCCTGGTGGCGACGGTGTCCGGAAATCCGGACTCGAGCGTTTGCGCGATGCGTTGGTGATACTGCTGCCGAGTGCTTTTCAACAGCGATTGATAGGCCGATTCCTGGACAAGCGCGTGCTTGAAGCGGTACGTCGCGTGCGGCGGGGCCCCCGCCGCGTACAGGAATTCCGACGCGATGAGTTGGTCGAGCCCGTGTTCAAGGGTAGCGTCATCCCACGGTGAAACCGCTTGTAGCAGTTGATAACTGAATTCGCGGCCCAGCGTCGCACCGAGTTGTGCCAGCCCTTTGACCGGAGCCAGTCGATCCAGCCGCGCCATCAATGAATCCTGAAGGGTGTTGGGGATGGCGAGTGGGGGCAGCGGGCCCGCCAGGGCGTATCGATCGAGGTGCTCTTCCAGCAGCCCCGATTCCAGCAGCATCTTGGTCAGTTCCTCGATGAACAGTGGAACGCCATCGGTCTTCGAAAGGACTTCCGAAAGCACCTGCGGTGGAAATGATTTGCCGTGCGCGACTTGCTGAGCCAACTCGGTGGCAGCGTCAGTGGGCAAGCGGTTGAGGTCGAGGACGCTGACACCGTCGGACCACGGTGACCGGAAGTCGGGCCGGCAGGTGAACACCGCCAGGATTGGTGCGGTGTGGACGCTTTCCACCAGTAGGTTCAGATACTCCAGCGTGGTCGGATCGATCCAGTGCAGATCCTCAACGATGAGCATCACCGGCTGTTTCTCCGCCCTGCGGAACGGGATCGTCATCAGCGCGCGCATGGTCTCCTGCTTCTGCTGCTCGGCGGTCAGCTCGGGCGAAACACGCTCAGCCTCAAGCGGAATCGACAGCAGTGTGGCGAACAGCGACACGGACTCGGTCAACGGAAGTCCGGTTTCGACAAGGAACCCTTCTAGCTTCGACAGCTTCTGCGCCTGCGAGTCCTCTCGCTCGAACCGCAAGACAACTCGCTCGAGCAGATCGATCAGCGGGTAGAACGCGGTGTGTTGGTAGTACGGCGAACACTGAAGATGTGTGAACCAGGCTTGCCGGTCGGAGGCGTGGTCGATCAGTGCCTTCACCAACCTCGACTTGCCGATCCCGGCCTCACCGGTGACAAGGAGCACTTCGCCCCGCCCGCCGACCACCCGCCGCCAGGTCCCTTCAAGCAATCCAAGTTCTGAATCCCGCCCGACAAGCGGAGTGAGCCCGGTGCTCGCCAGCGCCTCCAACCGAGTTCGGGCGGTGCTTTCATACAACACCCGGTAGACCTCGAGTGGAGTTGACACACCTTTGAGCGCCGGCGTGCCGATCGACTCGCATTCGAACAGCCCGCCAAGGAGTTGATGCGTTAAGGCTCCGATTACCAACGTGTTTGGCATCGCTACGCCCTGCAGCCGGGCCGCGATGTTCGGCGTATCGCCAAGCACCATGTCGTCGTGCCCTGTCTTGCCGACTTCGTCACCGACGACGACCAGCCCGGTGTGGCATCCCAGCCGGACAGCGAGGGACACCCCGTGTTTCTCGGACAATCCGGAGTTGAGTTGCCCGACCGCCTCGATGATGCCGAGCCCGGCGCGAACAGCGCGCTGCGCGTCGTCTTCATGCGCCCGGGGATAGCCGAAGTACACCAGCAGGCCGTCACCGAGGTACTGGGCGATGTGGCCGTCGAAGCGGGCGATCACCTTCGCGCACGCGTCGTAGTAGGCGCCCATGACATCGCGCCACTCCTCGGGGTCGAACTGGCTGGCCAGGATCGTCGACCCGACGAGGTCGCAGAAGAACATCGTCAACTGGCGTCGTTCGCCGCGATGACCAGCGCCCCACACCAGGCCGTGGCCGTCCTCGCTGACGGTGTCGGGATGTGAGTACAGCAATTCGGTGCGCAGTGCGTCCAAGCGTGCGTCGTCCAGGCCGAAGTGTTCCTTCAGCGCGCGATAGGACACCCGGCCGCGAGTGCGCAGAAGCTCAACCATTTCGTCGAGCACCGCATAGAAGTCCATCTGTCCCCCCGCTCCAGATGAAGCGTCAGGTCAATGGTGCGGCAAAACCGAGGGGCGTATCGCCTGAATTCCCTAACGGCCCGGGCCCGGCGGGCCCGCGAATGCCTGCGCGATGGTCAGCCACTTTTCGGCGTCGGCGCCGACGGCGGTCACGTCCAGGTCCGCCCGCGGCCTGCGCTGCGTGACCAGCATGCAGAAGTCCTCCGCCGACCCGGTGACGCGCTGAGCTGCGTCCTCGGGGCCCCAGTCCCACACCGAGCCGTCCGGCGCGCGCAGTTCCACCCGGAACGGGTCGGCCGGAGGCGTCAGCCCGTTGATGGAAAACGCGAAGTCGCGCGTGCGCACGCCGATGTGTGCGATCGACCGCAGCCGCGCCGTCGCGGGCCGCTTCACCCCCACCGTGTCGGCGACGTCGAGCCCGTGCGCCCACGTCTCCATCAAACGGGCGGTGGCCATCGACGCGGCGCTCATCGGCGGACCGAACCACGGCAGCTTGCGGCCGTCGACGACGGTCAGCAGTTCGTCGTGCAGACGTGTCCTGGTCTGACGCCAGTCCGCCAACAGCTCGTCAGGTGGCAGCGCGGCAAGCTCTTCGGCGCCTGCGTCGACGAAACCGGTCGGATCCTTGGCCGCCTCCGCCAGCACCTCCGCGAACGCGGCTTCGTCGGTCACGGAGGTCAGCGCGACCCGGTCGGTCCACAGCAGGTGTGCGATCTGATGGGCGATCGTCCAGCCCGGCGCGGGCGTCGTCTCGGCCCATCGCTCGGCGGGTAGGCCGGTCACGATTGCGTCCAGGTCGTCGCTTTCGGCACGGAGATCAGCCACGATCGGCCCCGCTGTCGACATGTCGGTCACCTTAGCCCTGAGCCGAAGCGCGACGGCCGACGCTGGCGTGGACCGCCAGCCCGGCGAGATAGACGCCGACGCCGGCGAGCGCCAGCCCAGGTTCATGACCGTCGGGCGGCATCACCGCCGCCGCCGCGGTGGTCGCGATGATGAACGACATCCAGAACAGGGCGTCCTGCACGGTGAACACGTGCCCGCGCAGGGCGTCGTCGACGTCGATCTGCATCGCGGTGTCCGCGCACAGCTTCACCACTTGTCCGGCCGCGCCGAGCAGAAACCCGCACGCCACCATCAGAGGCAGCTGTAGGCCCGAGCCGCACAGCTGCACCACCGCCGCGAAGGCAAGTGCACCATTGGGGGCCGCGTACCGGCCGAACCGACGGACAAGGGTCGGCGTCAGTGCCGTGGACAGGAACGAACCCAGCCCGGTTGCTGCGACGAACAGCACTGTGCTGCCGAGCCCCGCGACGGCCTGAGTGTCGGTGTGCCGCACGGTCACCAACACCAGCAACGTGTTGATGCCGAGCACCATCCGATGGGTGGACAGTCCCGCCAGTGTGGCCGCGACTGTCGGTACGGCCAGCACGGTACGCGCGCCGTGCACCCACCCGGTGGCTACCGCGTAGGCGACCGAGCCGTGAATTGCTCGCCTACTCTCGTGCGGCCCCAGGACGTCGGGATGAAAGCGCACCGACAGCAGCAGTGCGAGCGCGACGGGTAGGGCGACGATGAAAATGATTGCGGCGGCCCCGGTGTCGTCGGAGCCGAACAGCCAGCGCGGCAACAGCATGAAGTTCGCGCCGACGAATGCGGCCGCGGCGCCGGTGGCCACGGCCACCGCATTCATCGTGACGACGTTCTCGGCAGGGACCACATCCGGCAGCGCCGCCGACAGACCGGAGGACACGAACCGGGTGAATCCGTTGACGATCAAGGCGCCGCACAGAATCGGTATGTCACCTGTCCCCGCCACCAGCAGCGCGGCGACAGCGAGGACCAGCACCAGCCTGCCGAGGTTTGCCCCGATGAGCACCAGTCGACGATCCCAACGGTCGAGCAGCGCCCCGGCGAACGGGCCGAGCAGCGAGTACGGCAGGAACAGCACGGCGAACGCACCCGCGATCGCCCACGGGGTGGCAGCCCGCTCGGGGTTGAACAGGATGGCACCCGCGAGGCCGGCCTGGAACAACCCGTCGCCAAACTGGCTGACCGTCCGCAGCTCGAGGAGTCGCCAGAATTCGGGCAGCGCACGGACCGAACGCCACAAGGCGATCGGCGCGCGTGTGTCGGCCACTGAGAATCACGTCCTGGTTGAGCGGTACTGCAGATCGGCAACCCGACCCACAGTACAAATATCCCGGCGGGCCGTGGTTGTTCGCCACCACGACCCGTTGCCGGTGCAATGATGGTGAGGTGGCGCACTCAGAGGACCCTGAGGATTTCGTCGCTCCTGCGGCGCACCGCGTGCGTGCCGGAACATTGCTGCTCGCCAATACCGATCTGCTGGAGCCGACGTTCCGGCGCAGCGTCATCTACATCGTCGAGCACAACGACGGCGGCACGCTGGGTGTGGTGCTGAACCGGCCGAGTGAGACCGCGGTCTACAACGTGTTGCCGCAGTGGGCCAAGCTCGCCACCAAGCCCAAGACGATGTTCATCGGCGGACCCGTCAAGCGCGACGCCGCGCTGTGCCTGGCCACGCTGCGGGTCGGTCTCGAGGCCAACGGGGTGCCTGGCCTGCGACACGTGCAGGGCCGGATGGTCATGGTCGACCTGGACGCCGATCCGGACACCGTCGCTCCGATGGTGGAGGGCGTGCGGATCTTCGCGGGTTACTCGGGCTGGACCATTGGTCAGCTCGAAGGCGAGATCGAGCGTGACGACTGGATTGTGTTGTCCGCGTTGCCCTCTGACGTACTGGTCGAGCCGCGGGTGGACCTGTGGTCGCGGGTGTTGCGCCGTCAGCCGATGCCGCTGTCGCTGCTCGCCAGCCACCCGATCGACATCAGCCGTAACTGAAAGGCCGTCGGCCGCAACGAATCAGGCCGTGTTGCAGGACAGTGTGCAGGTCGCGCAGGCTCCGCCGCATGCTGCCGCGGCCTGCCCGGCCTCTGCGCGCGCGACGACCTTGGCGCTCTGCCAGCAGCCGGCCGCGACGGTGCTGATGGCTCCGATCACGCACACGATGACGACCACCAGCCCGGTCTGCGGCTTCGCCGACAATGCGACCGCCCCGCCCGCGGCGAGCATCACCGCCGCTGCGAGTTGGATGGGCGCGACGCCGCGCAGGATCTGCAACGTGAAGTCGCCGGATTTCGGCCGGCTAAGAAGCCAGATGCCCAGACCGGCTGTCGCGAAAGCGGCGCACAGACACAGCACCGCGGCGATCAGCATGCGCCACACAATACGAGCCTGATGCGCACTCTGCCGAATGAGGTCGTCCCCCGGGCGCCAGGCTTCGCCCGGGGGACGACGACTATCCCGTTTGCCTCGACAACTGCGGCAACGCCGGCAGCTGGGGCAAGCCCGGCGCCGCGGCTTGCGGCGCTGGGGTCGGTGGCCCGGGAAGGCTCACCTGGAAACCGTTGACGATCGCGTCGGTGGCATCGGCCGCGGCGACCACTTGGTCGACGCTGGTGGTGACGGCGAGCGACACCAGGTACTTGTCGGGGCCCGCGGTGACGATGACGTTGCGTCGCGAGGTGTTCAGCGTCATCGAGTTCTCGCGGTAGGTGCCCTCGATCATCGACGACGGCCAGCCGCCGAAGTCGGCGAGCGACCCGTCGGTGGCCCGCCAGGCGGGCAGCAACTGGCTTTCGACGAAGCCGTGGCTGATGGCCTCCTTCGGGTCGAAGTCGCCGATCAGCTTGTAGACCTTGACCTGCGCGTTGGTCGAGTACAGCCCGTTGCCGCCGACCCGGTCGGCGATGACAGCGAACGCGTCGGGAACGTTGGGATCCGGCACCTGCGACCAGCCCTTCGGCATCGGTAGCACGATGTTGAGGGCCTTGAAGTCGCGGCTGTTCTGCGGTTCGAGCTTGACGCCCTTCGCCTTGAAGAAGTCGGCAAGCGTCCCGGAGGCGGCCGGGGTGATCGTCACGGGCGGCGGAACGGGCACGGCGGGAATCGAGATACCACCCGGGGCCACTGTGGCGGGCGCCACAGCAGGTTGCCCGAGCATCTGCGGAGCCGCTGCGTTGGGCGCCACGGTCACCGTTTGCGTGACGGTTGCGGGCATCGGCAGCGGCGGTTGCGGGAGCACCGGCTCAGCTGAGGCGGTGGTCCCGGCGAAGCCGACGACGGCGGCCACACCGGCTGCCGCGCCACCTGCCAGAAGCCGCCAGCGGCGGGCGATCTCGTTCATCGACGGCGGTCCTTCCTGGTCTTCGGTGGGCTGATCGGGACTCCTCACATCCCAGGTCAGGCGCCGACCGTATCCCGCGTCGAGCGTTAGCCACTAGGGCCGGGACCGAGCTGGGACCAACCTCTGACCGCTCCGCAACGGAACCGAGACCAACCCGTGGCCGACGAAGTGCCCTGGCGCGTGCTTATACCCTGTTCACGTGACAGAGCCCGAGGTCGACACCCCGCAGCACCGCTACACCGCGGAGCTGGCCGGGCGGATCGAACACGCCTGGCAGCAGACGTGGGCCGAGTCGGGCACCTTTAACGTGCCCAACCCGGTGGGCTCCTTGGCGCCGACGGACGGCACACCGCTGCCCGCGGACAAGATGTTCGTGCAGGACATGTTCCCGTATCCGTCGGGCGAGGGACTGCACGTCGGGCATCCGCTCGGCTACATCGCAACCGACGTCTACGCCCGCTATTACCGGATGACCGGGCGCAACGTGTTGCACGCGTTGGGCTTCGATTCGTTCGGTCTGCCCGCTGAGCAGTACGCGATCCAGACCGGCACGCATCCGCGCATCCGCACCGAGGCGAACATCGTCAACTTCCGCCGCCAGCTGGGCAGGCTGGGCTTCGGGCATGACTCCCGCCGCAGCTTCTCCACCACCGACGTCGACTACTACAAGTGGACGCAGTGGATCTTTCTGCAGATCTTCAACGCCTGGTTCGACCCTGCCGTCAACAAGGCCAGGCCCATCGCGGAGCTGATTGCCGAATTCGATTCCGGCGCACGTACTTTGGACGACGGTCGATCCTGGGCGGAGTTGTCTGCCGATGAGCGCGCCGACGTGATCGACTCCTATCGGCTGGTGTATCGGGCGGACTCGATGGTCAACTGGTGCCCGGGGCTGGGCACGGTGCTGGCCAACGAAGAGGTCACCTCCGACGGGCGCAGTGAACGCGGCAACTTCCCGGTGTTCCGGAAACGGCTGCGGCAGTGGATGATGCGCATCACCGCCTATTCCGACCGGCTACTGGACGATCTCGACCTGCTGGATTGGCCCGAGAAGGTCAAGGCCATGCAGCGCAACTGGATCGGCCGGTCCACCGGCGCTTCGGTGCTGTTCGGCACGGATGCGGGTGACCTCGAAGTGTTCACGACGCGCCCCGACACGCTGTTCGGCGCGACATACATGGTGCTGGCGCCCGAGCACGATCTGGTGGACAAGCTGACCGCGGCCCAATGGCCGACCGGTGTCGACGAGCGGTGGACGTTCGGCGCGCCGACACCTGCCCAAGCCGTCGCCAACTACCGCGCGACCATCGCGGCCAAGTCGGATCTGGAGCGTCAGGAGAACAAGGACAAAACCGGCGTCTTCATCGGCGCCTACGCCACCAACCCGGTCAACGGTCAACGCATCCCGATCTTCATCGCCGACTACGTGCTGCTTGGCTACGGCACCGGCGCGATCATGGCGGTGCCCGGCGGCGATCAGCGGGACTGGGACTTCGCTCACGAGTTCGGCTTGCCGATCGTGGAAACCGTTGCAGGCGGCGACATTTCACAAGGCGCGTATAGCGGCGACGGTGAAGTCGTCAACTCCGACTTCCTCAACGGACTGAGTGTCGCGTCGGCGAAAGAGGCGATCACCAAACGGCTCGAGGCCGAGGGCCGGGGCCGCGCGCGCGTCGAGTACAAGCTGCGTGACTGGCTGTTTGCGCGCCAGAGGTACTGGGGCGAGCCCTTCCCCGTCGTGTACGACGCCGACGGCCGCGCACACCCGCTGCCGGAGTCGGCGCTGCCCGTCGAGTTGCCCGATATCCCCGACTACGCCCCGGTGCAGTTCGACCCCGACGATGCGGACAGCGAACCGTCACCGCCGCTGGGCAAGGCGACCGACTGGGTCAACGTCGAACTCGACCTCGGCGACGGGCTGAAGCCCTACACCCGCGACACCAACGTCATGCCGCAGTGGGCGGCCAGTTCGTGGTACGAGTTGCGCTACACCGATCCCCACAACTCAGAAGCCTTGTGCGCCAAGGAGAACGAGGCGTACTGGATGGGGCCGCGGCCCGCTGAGCACGGCGCCAAGGACCCTGGCGGCGTGGACCTGTACGTCGGTGGTGTCGAGCATGCCGTGCTGCATCTGCTGTATGCGCGGTTCTGGCACAAGGTGCTCTACGATCTCGGCCACATCAGCAGCAAGGAGCCGTTCCGGCGGTTGGTGAACCAGGGCTACATCCAGGCGTTCGCCTACACCGATGCTCGCGGCGCTTATGTGCCCGCTGCTGAAGTCACCGAGCGCGACGGCAAGTTCTACTGGACGGGACCCGACGGCGAGATCGAGGTCAACCAGGAGTTCGGCAAGATCGGCAAGAGCTTGAAGAACTCGGTGTCACCCGACGAGATCTGCGACAACTACGGCGCCGACACGCTGCGCGTCTACGAGATGTCGATGGGTCCGCTGGAGGCATCGCGGCCGTGGGCCACCAAGGACGTCGTCGGCGCGCACCGGTTCCTGCAGCGGGTGTGGCGGCTGGTGGTCGACGAGCAGACCGGCGTCGAACGGGCCGCCGAACACGAGGCGCTGGACGACGAGACGCAGCGCCAACTGCACCGCACGATCGCCGGGGTGTCCGAGGACTACGCGGCGCTGCGCAACAACACCGCGGCGGCCAAGCTGATCGAGTACACCAACTACCTGACCAAGAACGAGGTGCGCTCGCGGGCGGCGCTGGAGCCGCTGGTCTTGATGGTCGCGCCGCTGGCCCCGCACTTGGCTGAGGAATTGTGGCAGCGCCTTGGCCACGAGAAGTCGCTGGCGCATGGCCCGTTCCCGGTGGCCGACCCGCAGTACCTGGTCGAGGACACCGTCGAGTACCCGGTGCAGGTCAACGGCAAGGTTCGCGGCCACGTGACGGTGCCCGCCGACGCCGACGCCGACACGCTGGAGACCGCGGCGCTGGCCGACGAGAAAGTGCAGGCGTTCATCAACGGCGCGACACCGAAGAAGGTGATCGTGGTCGCAGGCCGCCTGGTCAACATCGTCGTCTAGTCAGCGATTTGTGTGCGTTGAGGAGCGCTCACCGCTCCCAAACGCACACTAATCACGCCCAGCCGAAGGTTGAGAATGCGGTACCGCGGGTATCGATTGAGGCGTGAGCAGTGATGCCGGCGTCATCGAGGACGCGACCACCCCCGACGACGATCCCTTCTACGAGCCGCCGCCGGGCTACGCGCAGGCTGAGCCCGGCACGGTGCTGCGCTCGCGCGATGTGACGATCGGCTTCCTCGGCGTGATCCCGCAGCGGGTCGCCGCCACCCAACTGCTGTACCGAACCACCAACTTGCATGGCGACGCGGAGGTGGCCGTAACCACGGTGTTGCTGCCGGCGCAGCCGGACCCCGCCCGACCGTGCCCACTGTTGTCCTATCAGTGCGCCATCGACGCGGTGACGTCCCGTTGTTTCCCGTCGCACGCGATGCGTCTAGGGACCGGCCCGGTCGGGGCATTCACCCAAGCCGAATATCTGTTGGTGGCGGCGGCGCTGGCCGAAGGCTGGGCGGTCTCGGTGCCCGACCATGAAGGCTGCCACGGCATGTGGGGTTCGCCGCGCGAACCGGGTTACCGAATCCTCGACGGGGTGCGCGCCGCACTGCACTGCGAAAAGCTGGGCCTGCAGCCCTCCGCGCCGGTCGGCCTGTGGGGATACTCCGGCGGTGGGCTGGCCTCAGCGTGGGCGGCCGAGCTACGCAGCAGTTACGCGCCCGAACTCAACGTGGTCGGCGCGGTACTCGGTTCACCCGTCGGAGATCCTGGCAGTGTGGCGCGGCGTCTCAACGGCAGCTTCTTTGCCGGCCTGGCCGCCTTGATGATCACCGCGCTGACGCACGTCTTCCCCGGCGCGCAGCAGGTCGTCGACGAGCACGCGACCACCGAAGGCAAAGCGCTGCTCGACGCGTTGCACACGATGACGACGTTGCAGGCGGTGTGGCGGTTTCGTCACATCGACATCGGGTCCTACGTCGACATGTCGGCCGACGAGTTGTGGGACCTACCGCAGGTCCGCCACATCTTCGAGGAAACCAAGCTCGGCAAGTCGATGCCGGACGTGCCTGTGCTGATCGTCCAGGCCGTCCACGACGGCATCATCAGCGTCGACGACATCGACGCACTCGTGCGCACCTACGACGACGGAGGGGCGGCGGTCACCTACCACCGCGACCGGTTCTGCGAACACTTGCTGTTGCATCCGTTGTCCGCGCCGATGACACTGCGGTGGCTGCGCGACCGGTTCACCGACCGTCCGCTCGACGCGCACAGGACACGCACCAAATGGCCTACGTTGTTCAATCCGTCAACCCACCTCGGCATGCTCAAGCTCGCCGCGATCACGACGAAAGTGATTCTGGGGCAGGCGGTGGGCAGACGGCCGCTGTCGAAAGCCGACGCGGCCTGACACAACGATTCACCTCGGACGAACGATGACCTCGTTGATGCGAGCGTCGGACGGGGCGTTCACCGCGTCTGCCACGATCTTCGCCACCGTCTCTGGACTCAGGAATTGCGACGGGTCGTAGTCCTTGCCTTCGTAAGCGATCAAGCCTTCCTGCATCGCGGTCGCGATCCGTCCGGGGTGCACCGACGTCACCCGCAGCGACGGCTCGTCGTTGCGCAGCGAGTCGGCGAATCCGCGCAGTGCGAACTTGGAAGCCGTATACGACGCCAATCCCGGAGATGCGCTGATCCCCGCTCCGGAGTTGATGAACACCACGTGACCGTTGGCCGCACGCAATGCGGGCAGTAGCGCCAACGTCAACGCCACCGCACCAATGACGTTGACCTCCATGGTCATTCGCCATTCGTAGACATCCGACTCGGCGACCCGGCCCGGGAACGCCACCCCGGCATTGTGGATCAGCACGTCCAGTTCGTCGATCGGCTCGACGGCCGCAGGAATCTCGTCGGTGTCAGCCAGGTCGACGGGCCAGGTGGTCGCGCCGAAGCGGGTGGCCACCTCGTCGAGGCGTGCCGACGGACGGCCGGCCAGAAACAGGGTGTGCGTCGGGGCAAGCACCTCGGCGAGGGCAGCGCCAAGCCCGCCGGAAGCCCCCGTGATCATCGCAGTCGGCATGTCGGAAACCCTACCGATCTGCGATTCGGGCAAACGCGTCGCATTATTAGACCAATGCCACCCGACCACAGCTTCGCTCCGACCCAGCTCGCAGCCCGCGCCGCATACCTGCTGCGCGGCAATGACCTGGGCGTGATGACTACCGCGGCGCCGTTGCTGTACCCGCACATGTGGAGCTGGGACGCCGCATTCGTGGCCATCGGGCTGGCGCCGCTGAGCGTCGAGCGCGCCGTCGTCGAACTGGACACCCTGCTCTCTGCGCAATGGACGAACGGCATGATCCCGCACATCGTCTTCGCCAACGGCGTCGACGGCTACTTCCCGGGGCCCGCCCGCTGGGCCACGAGCGCGCTTGCGGCCAACGCGCCGCGGACCCGCCACACTTCTGGCATCACCCAGCCGCCCGTGCATGCGATCGCCGTGCAACGGATTCTCGACCAGGCGCGCTCTCGCGGCCGGTCCACCCGCGCCGTCGCCGAGGCGTTCCTGGATCGCCGGTGGGCCGACCTCGTCCGTTGGCACCGTTGGCTGGCCGAGGCCCGCGACCCGAAAGCCCGCGGCCGCGTCACGCTGTATCACGGCTGGGAGTCCGGCATGGACAACTCGCCGCGCTGGGACAGCGCCTACGCCAACGTGATTCCCGGCAGTGTCCCGGAGTACCAGCGCGAGGACAACACGATCGTCACCGACGCCAGCCAGCGGCCGAGCGACCTCGAGTACGACCGCTACCTGTGGCTGCTGGAGGAGATGAAGTCGGCGCGCTACGACGACGAATTGCTGCCGAAAGTGATGAGCTTCGCCGTCGAAGACGTGTTCGTTTCGGCGATCCTGTCCGTCGCGTGCCAAGTCCTCGCCGAGATCGGCGAGGACTACAAGCGGCCGCACGCCGACGTCAAGGATCTGTACGCGTGGGCCGAGCGGTTCCGCAGCGGGGTGGTCGAAACCACCGACGAAAGAACCGGCGCTGCAAGGGATTTCGACGTGCGCGCCGACCGCTGGGTGGCCACGGAGACCGTTGCGCAGTTCGCCCCACTGCTGTGCGGCGGGTTGCCGCACGACAAGGAACGCGCGCTGCTGCGACTCCTCGAAGGGCCACGGTTCTGCGGGCACCCCGATCTGCGGTACGCGTTGATTCCGTCGACGTCACCGGTGTCGCGGGACTTCCGCCAGCGTGAATATTGGCGCGGGCCCGTGTGGCCGGTGATGACGTGGCTGTTCTCCTGGTGCTTCGCCCGCCGCGGCTGGTCCGAACGCGCGCTGATGCTCAAGCGGGAAGGCCTGCGGCAGGCCAGCGACGGAACTTTCGCCGAGTACTACGAGCCCTTCACCGGCGAGCCGCTTGGCAGCATGCAACAGTCGTGGACCGCCGCAGCCGTCCTCGACTGGCTCGGCTAACTGTCGTTGCGATCGGAATAGTCCGAGAACTACTGCCGCAGTTTGGCATCCGCGCCGAGCCGCGGGCGCGCATACTGCCAAGCACGCACTGTCCGAGCCAGGGGAGGGGCCATGACAGCAGCCGAGAATTATGCACTGGGCTATCGCGAGTCCGAACAGCAGCGATTGCAACGTCAAGCCGAGGAGCTCGGCGCGGAGTCGGCCTGGCTCTTCGACCAGATCGGGATTGCCGAGGGCGCAAGGGTTTTGGAGATCGGCTGCGGGCCGCGCGGCTGTCTCGACCTGCTCAGTTCGCGGGTCGGCCCGACGGGCCGCGTCGTCGGCGTCGAGCTCAGCCCCACCGCCGTCGAATGGGCCCGAGACTTCCTGAGCACACAGGGCCTGCAGAACGTCGAAGTCTACGCAGGCGATGCGCGCGCTGTCGGCCTGGTCGAAGGGTCATTCGACGTGGTCACTTCGCGGTTGGTCCTGGTCAACATTCCTGAGCCGGAGCAGGTGATCGCAACCGCGGTTGCGTTGACGCGACCGGGCGGTGTGGTGGCGTTTCACGAGATCGACTTTGTCGGCGTCATGTGCGACCCGCCGTCGCAGGCGTGGAGCACGCTGTGGGACCTGTACCTCACCGTCTCGGCGAAGAACGGGAACGACTATTACCTCGGCAGGCGCCTGCCCCGCATGCTTCGCGAGAGCGGGCTGGTCGATGTCCGGGTGCACCCGATCATGCATCACCATCCCTCAGGTGATCCCCGCCGAAGCCTCGTCGTCGATTTCGTCGGCAACTTCAAGGATCGAATCGTGGCGATGGATCTGGCCACCGAAGCCGAGGTCGACGAGTTGAAGGCAGCAGTCACAACACATCTCGACGACCCAGGGACGGCCGTGTTCTTCGGCCCGTACATCCAGGTCTGGGGTCGCAAACCCGGCTGACCCGCGTGACTATTCGGCCAACCGCTCCAACGGAACGAGCGCCTTGGTCAGCGTCTCGAGATCCTCCGGCGACAGTTTTGCCAGAAGTGCGGCGAGATGGGCCCGCCGCGCGGCAAGCGCTTCGCGATGCTGAGACAGCCCCTTCGGGGTGATGTCGACGAGCACGGCTCGCAAATCCGAAGGGTCGCGCGAACGCTTGACAAGACCCAGCTTCTCCAGCCGGCGAATCGCCACCGTCGTCGTGGGGGTACGGACCCGCTCGTGTGCGGCCAGCTCCGTCATTCGGATCGGCCCCTGGTCGAGCAACGTCAGCAGAATCGACAGCTGAGCCAGCGTCAGGTCGCCGGCTTCGTTGCGATTCGTATCCCCCCGGCGAAGCACCGAAAACACCTTGGAGAGCACGCGTTGCAGCTCGCCGGCGAGCTCGCCGACCTGCGAATCCGTCTCCACCATAATTCGCCAGTCTAACCTGTCGTTGCCTGCCACATGGGAATGCGCGTCAATTAACCTCACAAAACTTGCGACAAGAATCGGCGCAGGCGATCCGTCTCCGCCGCGTCGAAAATTTGCTCCGGCGGACCCGACTCGACCACCTGACCGTGGTCCATGAACACCACCGCATCCGACGTCGACCGGGCGAAGCCCATCTCGTGCGTGACGACCACCATCGTCATCCCGTCAGCGCCGAGTTCGGCGATCAACGAAAGGATGCCCTTGACCAACTCGGGGTCCAGCGCCGAAGTCGCCTCGTCGAAGAACATCACTTCGGGCGACATCGCCAGCGCCCTCGCAATCGCCACCCGCTGCTGCTGCCCGCCCGACAGCGTGCCCGGCCGCACGTCGGCTTTCTGCCGCAGCCCCACGCGCTCCAATTGCGCGAGCCCAAGCTCCCGGGCCTCCGAGGCGCTGAGCCGCTTGAGCTTTCGCGGCGCCAGCGTCACGTTGTCCAGCACACTGCGGTGCGGAAAAAGGTTGAAGTGCTGAAACACCATGCCGATCCGCTGCCGCAACTGATCGGGGTTGTCGGCCAGCACCGAGCGCCCATCGAGCAGGATGTCGCCCTTGTCGGGTTCGTACAGCCGGTTCAGGGTGCGCAGCAGCGTCGACTTTCCCGACCCCGACGGCCCGATCACCGCGGTCGTCGTCCCCGCGGGCACGTCCAGATCAACCCCGCGCAGCACCGCATTCGGACCGAATGCCAAGTGAATATCCTTGGCGCCCAAGGAAACCGCGGCCATCAGATCATCTCCTGCGACGTGGACAGCTCGAGCGGGTCTTCTCGGCCTGGCTCGCGACCACGACGTAATCGGTAGTCGATGAAGTTCACCAGATGCGTCAGCGGAACCGTCAACAACAAATAGAACAACCCTGCCGCAACCAACGGCGACAGATTTCCGGTCTGCGCGTTGAGATCTCGGCCGACCTGAAACAGCTCCCGCTGGTTGGCCACCAGCCCGAGGAAGTACACCAGCGACGAAGCCTTCAACAGCGAGATGAACTGATTCATCAACGCGGGCAACACCCTCCGCACGCCCTGCGGCACCACCACCAGCCGCATCGACGACGGATAACTGAAGCCCAGTGCGCGCGAGGCCTCCAGCTGTCCCGGCTCCACGCTCTGGATCCCGGACCGGAAGATCTCGCCGACATAGGCGGCCGCCATCAACCCCAGCGCCGCGATCCCGAGTGGATACGGGTTGTTACCGGTCAGCCCGCCGACCACCGGCCCGACGCCGAGCCCGATCAGCAGGATGATCACCACTTCGGGCAGCCCACGGAAGATGTCGGTGTACACGCGCGCAGGCCATCGCAGCCACCGCGCCCGCGAGATGCCCGCGACCGCCAGCGCCATGCCCAGCACCAGACCGATCACCGCGGCAGAAACGGTCAGTATCAACGTGTTCGGCAGCCCGGTCTTCAACAGGTCGGGGATCGCCTGCTTGTACAGATCCCAGTTGAGGAACGAATCCTTCAGCTGCGACAGCGTCGACTTCGGCGCGGCAGCACTCGACGCCGGCTGCTGATGGGCCGCCGCGATCGCCGCGAAGTCGGGCAACTGCGGCGCAGGAACTGCTTTCGATCCGGGCTTCCATCCCGGCGGCAATGCGCGCGGCACCCAGTCGGAGTACAGCCGCGCCCAGGTGCCGTCGGCGATCACGGCGTCCAGCCCGGAGTTCAGCGCGTCGATCAACGGTTTGTTCTCCTTGGCCACCGCCCACGCAACGAAATTGTCCAAGCTGAAGGTGTTTTCGATGATCTGCGCCGGATCGCCCGCCTGCACGGTGCCAGAAGCCTGCTGCGACGGCGCCACCCACGCGTCGATCTGGCGGGTCTTGAGGCTGGCGTAGACGGTGTTGTAGTCGGGGAACTTCACCGGCTGCAGATGCAGCGTGTCGATGACGTATGCCTCCTGCACCGTGCCCTGCACGACGCCGATGCGCTGGCCCGCCGCCAGCTTGTCGAAGCCGGTGATCGGCGAGCCGGAAGGCACCACCAAGGAGAAGTAGCCGAAGTCGTAGCCGTTGGTGAAGCCGACGGTTTTCCGTCGCGCATCGGTGGTGGTGATCGACGACGAGCCGACGTCGAAGCGCCGCGCCGCCACCTGTGCGAGCAGACCGGAGAATTCGGTGCCGACGAAGTTGATCTTCAGGCCGAGCTTGTCAGCGATCGCGCGCAGCAGTTCGTTGTCGAAGCCCGTGAACTGGCCCGCGGAGTTGATGCAGATGCTCGGCGGCGCGTCGGACAGCGTGCCGACGGTCAGGGTGCCCGGCACGCTCAGGCCAAGCGCATTGACGTTGACGGCAGACAGCGGTTGGACCGTCGCGGTCGTGTACTTGTCGGCGCCTGGGCCCTGCGCGGCGGCGGCGAGATTCGTGGGCAAGGCGCTGGCACTCGAGACTCCCGGCGGGGCGCACTGGTCGACCGCGCCCGCGGGCGCCGCCAGCCCCATGCTGCCGATCAGCAGCGCGATCAGGGCGACGACGAATGTCTTCACGGCGGTCATCAGAGCAAGGTAGCCGCCGAGCGCCTGACGGAATCGCCTTCAGCTCACTTAGAACACAACCGATGCGCCTGAGCTGGATGTCGCCGGCCAAGCGGCTCCGGCCGGCCGCAGCACTCCGCGGCGCACCAACTCGCCGAGCATGATCCTGGCCATCGCATCGGAGCGTTGGGCGCACGCGGCGCGGGCAGCATCAGGGTCCCGGCGGGCAATGGCGGCCGTCTCGGCTTCGAAGAATGGCAGCATCTCGTCGTGGTTGTTGAGGTAGGCCAACCAGAAACCGCGTGGCATGAACGTCTGCGACGCGCGGATGGCAGCCTGCAACCGCGGGCCCGCGTACTCGTCGTTGATCACGCTGCGGAACTGCCATGCCGTCTCCTGAAACGTGCGCGAGTCTTTGCTGCTGCGCATCGCCTCCGTCAACACGGTCAGCTGGTCGAGGATGTGCGGCAGCGCGTCGACCGCGGCACGCGACGATGCGAGGCCACTCAGCAGTCCATAGAGCTCGTGGTGTTCGCGCACCACGGACTCGTCGAATCGTTCGACGTACGCGCCGCGGTGGTACTGCGTCGACAGGATGCCGTCATGCTCGAGCTGGACCACCGCCTCCTGTATCGGGACGCGGGACAGTCCTAGATCATTGGCGATCTCGTTGCGATCAACCCGGTCCCCCGACCGCAGTTTGCCAGTCAGCACCAGGTTGACGACATGCGAAACCACGAGGTCTTTTTCTTTGACCCCATACTTCTTGGGCATGGCGCGGTCAGCATCTCACGTAGCCGCCGCGCCGGGAGCCGTTCCGCCAGTTCAGTTTCCATTCATTGCCGACGGTCGCGCCAGCGGCACAGCGCTTCGGCCTGCGTCAGGTCGTAGTCTGGTCCGTTGACGCCGACGGTCAGCAACGTGACGCCCAGGTCGGCGAACGCGTCGGCCTCGGCCAGCAGCGCATCGAGGCCCTTGCCCTGCACACCTGCGGAGCGCTCGATGCTGGCCGGGTCGCGGCCGACGTCCGCGCAGTGCCGCGCCAGGATCTCCGCCTTCGCGGGGTAGGTGTCCAGCGAGGTGAATCCGTGCCAGATGTCGGCGTACTCGGCGACCAGTCGCAGCGTCTTTTTCTCGCCCTGTCCGCCGATCAGCACGGGGATGTCGCGGGTCGGTGCCGGATTGAGCTTGGCCAGCCGCGACTTGATGCGCGGAAAGTCGGCGGCGAGGTCGTCGAGCCTGCTGCCTGCGGTGCCGAACTCGTAGCCGTACTCGTCGTAATCCTTCTGCTTCCAGCCGGAGCCGATGCCGAGGATCAGGCGCCCCTCGGAGATGTTGTCGACGGTGCGCGCCATATCGGCCAGCAGCTCGGGGTTGCGATACGAGTTGCAGGTGACCAGTGCGCCGATCTCGAGCCGCGACGTCTGCTCGGCCCACGCGCCGAGCATCGTCCAGCATTCGTAATGCGGGCCGTCTGGATCGCCGTAGAGCGGGAAGAAGTGATCCCAGTTGAATGCGACGTCGACGCCGATGTCCTCACAGCGGCGGACCGCGTCGCGGATGTGGCTGTATTGCGGGGAGTGTTGCGGCTGCAGTTGCACGCCGATGCGAATGGGGAAGCTCACTGTCTTGACGCTATACGCCTATTTGACCGTTGGCCTTCCAGACCGCGACCACCGACGGTCTGGCCGTTCCGGCGCCGCCCTCCGGCCAGTGTGACAGCGGGTTGTCGAGGCTGTTGTCGTCGTTTTCGCCGGGATGCTGCACGCACACCGTGACGAGGTCGTCGGTCACGACGGGGCCGCAGGTCTCAGCGCCCTTCGGCACGGTCAGGAACTGCTTGGTCTCGCCGCGGTTGGGGCCTTCGAGCGCGACCGCGAACAACCCGTCGTTGGACTTCAGCGCGTTGCCGTCGGTGGAGATCCACAGGTTTCCGTGGCTGTCGAACGCGACGTTGTCGGGGCAGGAGATGGGGCTGACCTTCGCCTTGTCGAAACCGGCGAAGTAGGTGTCGGCGGCCTTCGGGTCGCCGCAGACAAGCAGCAGATCCCAGGTGAAGCTGGTGCCCGCGTGGTCGTCGGTGATCTCGAGGATCTGTCCGTTCTTGTTCTCGTTGCGCGGGTTCGCGGCGTCGACGGGCGCCTTGCCCTGGGTGCCGCGCTTGTCGTTGTTGGTCAGCGCGACGTAGACCTTGCCGGTCTTGGGGTTGGCCTCGAAATCTTCGGGCCGATCCATCTTGGTGGCGCCGGCCTTGTCGGCCGCCAGTCGTGTGAAGACCGCCGCCTCCTGCGCGGTAACGCCCTCGACCAGCGACTGGCCCTCCCCGTTGGGTCCGGAGCGCAGCAGCGGAAGCCATGTTCCGGTGCCGCTGAAAGCGCCTTCTTTCGGCAGCTTGCCGGAGCCGTCGATCTCGTCGGCGGGGATGTCGCTGGTGAGCTTCGCGACGTACAGCGTGCCCTCGTCGAGGATCGTCAGGTTGTGCGCCATCGCGGCCGGATCGGTACCGGGTTGAATCTTCTTGGCGGAGACGAACTTGTACATGTAGTCGAAGCGTTCGTCGTCACCGCTGTAGGCGACCACCGTGCCGTCGCCCGTGACGTAGACGGTGGCGGCCTCGTGCTTGAGCCGGCCCAGGGCGGTGTGCTTGACGGGCTTCGAGTTCGGATCCCACGGGTTGATCTCGACCACCCAGCCGAACCGGTTGACTTCGTTGGGCGTCTTGGCGACGTCGAAGCGCGGGTCGAAGGTCTCCCACAGCAGTTCTGACGGCTCGTGGGCGACGCCGTAGCGGTCGAAGCGGTCGGCGTCCACCGGGCTGGGCTTGGCCGCGCCATCGGGAGCGCCGAAATAGCTGTGGAAGTTCTCTTCACCGGAAAGTACTGTGCCCCAAGGGGTTACGCCGCCAGAGCAGTTGGCGAAGGTGCCGGCCACAGTGCGCCCGGTCGGGTCTGCGGCCGTCTTGACGAAGTCGGTGCCCGCCGCGGGGCCCGTCAGCGTGAAGGGAGTGTCGGCGGTGATACGCCGGTTGTAGGCGCCTGCCACCGGTTTGAGCCCGTCCGGGGTGCGCTCGACTTCGACGACGGACATTCCGAGCGCGGCGATCTCGATGTCGAACTGCTCGCGGGTGGGCTTTTTGGCGTCGTAACCCGGGAACATGAACTGCGGGGTGACGTACTCGTGATTGGTGACCAACAGGAAGCGGTTCTGCTGGCCGGGGACGGGCAGCAGCCCGGCGAAGTCGTTGTTGAAGCCGAACTGGCCGCGCTGCGCGGCGGCGGTCTGCGCCTTCACGTCGAACTTCGGGGCGCCAGCCAGGATCGGGTCGCCCCAGCTGATCACCACCGACTGCTGATAGCCCTCGGGGATGACGACGGCGTCCTCTTTGTTGGGAGCCACGGCGGTGAAGTTCATGCCGGGCGGCGGTGCCGCTGGTGTGGGCGATGAGCTGGGCGTCGCGACGGGCTGCTCGCCGCTTGCGCAGGCTGCCAGCGCCGACCCGGCGCCGACCGCCAGCACCGCGACGCCACCGGCACGCAGCATCGACCGCCGCGAGAGCGCCTTGACGATGTCGCCGAAGTATTCGTTGTCGGTGGGGTTGGGCGCGGGCTTGGAGCAGGCGTCGCCGCACTTGTACCGGCAGGTCACGTGCTGGCGCGACGATCGGCCGCCGTGGGCGACAAGCAGATTCAACGGAATGAGGGCCACATCGTGGAACCTACGACTGTTTGGCAATCAGCTGGGAAGCAATTGGTAAACAGCTGGGGACGCAGAGGGATAGCATCGCTGTAGCTGTCTATGCCGGGGGGCGATCAACACGATGGACGAGCGCAAGCGTGTCGTGGTGATAGGTGCGGGTATCGCCGGTCTGGTAACCGCAAAGGTGTTGCGTCACGACGGTTTTGACGTGATTGCGTTCGAAAAGGAATCTGCGGCAGGCGGGGTGTGGATCGAGTCGCGGACGTATCCCGGTCTGCGAACCAACAATTCTCGTGACACCTATGCATTTTCGGACCACCCCTATGACCGTTCCGCCGACCTCTTTCCGACGGCGGAGCAGGTTCGCCGCTATCTCGCGTCGTATGTCGACCGGTTCGAACTAGCGCCGTCGATCCGACTCTCGACAGAAGTGGTCAGCGTCTGTCGACGCGACGACGGGTTCGAGGTCGCGGTGCGAGGTCCGGAAGGGGCCGCGACCGTGCACTGCGACTTCGTCGTGGTCTGCGCTGGCACTTTCTCCGAACCGCTGGTGCCCGAGATCCCTGGGGTCGAGCGCTTCGGCGGGGCGATGTTGCACTCCAGCGAGGCGACGGATCGCGCGCTGCTAGCGGAGAAGCGCGTCGTCGTCGTTGGGGCGGGAAAGTCGGCACTCGACTGTGCCGCCTGGGCGGCGGAGCATGCACAACGGTGCACCCTGGTCTTTCGCGCGCCGCATTGGATGTCGCCGCGACTACTGCCGGGTGGAGTTCCGATCGATCGACTTGTGTTGGGCCGATTCTCCGAAGCGTTCTTTCGCTATCACCGCCTCAACCGTGTCGAGGGGTTTCTGCACGGGCCGGGAAAGATCCTCACACAGGTGTTCTGGTGGCTCGCCAGCTTGCTCTTCAGCTCGCTGCTGCGCATGCCGGCGGTCATGATCCCCAGCCAGCGATTGCCGATGGGTCTCGAGAACGTCGGAGTTGCACCGGAGTTCTACGCGGCGGCCCGCCAGGGACGGCTAAACCTAAGGCACGACTCGATCATGGCCTTCGGTGACGGCGACGAGGTAGTGCTCGCGAGCGGCGATCGCATCGCCGCCGACACGGTGGTCTTCGCCACCGGTTGGCGGCAGACGTTGCCTTTCCTGACGCCAGAGCTTGCGTCGGCGGCAATGCGGGATGGCCGGTTCGTGCTCTACCGGCACATCCTTCCGCCGACCGAACCGCGGCTCGGGTTCATCGGTTACGCCTCATCGACCGCGTGTCAGCTCACCGCGGAGATCGCCGCCCATTGGCTCTCCCAGACGTTCCGTGGCGAGCTCATCCCGCCCACGGTCGATGAGATGGAGTCCGAGATACAGCGCGTGCATGCCTGGCTGGCGGACGTGCTTCCCGCGCGCTCGCAAGGTTTCTTCGTTGGCCCGTGCGTGGCGCACTACGTCGACGACCTACTTACCGACATGGGTGTGCCGACGCGACGCACGCGCAACGTCTTCACCGAATACCTGGGAGAGTTCACGCCCGCCCGCTATAGCGGCGTCACTGAACAACGCCGCGCAGGATCTCCACAAGGCCAGCTGGCTGGTCGCCCTGAACCGAGTGCCCGGAGTCAGCGACCACGTGCGTCCGCTGAAATCCCGGCGCCCCCTTCGCAAACGCCTCGGCGTCTTCATCGTTGACGAAGTATGAATTCGCGCCGCGCACCAACGTGGTCGGCATCGTAATCGCGGGCACGTCGTCCCACAGCGCCTCGAAGCCGTCGCCATTGCGGAACGAGTCGTAGCGCCACGTCCAGGTGCCGTCGTCGAGCTGCTTGGAGTTGTGAAAGACGCCGCGGCGCAACGACTTCCGATCACGATGCGGCGCCGCGGTCACCGTCACGTCGAGCATCGCCTGAAACGTCGGAAACGTTCGGTCGCCTTGGACCAGTGCGACGGTGCCCATCTGGGCCTTCGTCATCTGCTCGTGGCGCTCGGGTGCAGACGGCGTGACGTCGACGAGTACCAACTGAGGAACGAGGTCTGGCTCCGACGCCGCGATCCGCAGCGCGGTCAGGCCGCCCAACGACATGCCGACGACCAGTCGCGGACGCGGCGCCCACTCGCGCAGTACAGGGCGCAGGGTCTCGGCGCTGATCCGCGGCCCGTAGGCGCCGTCCTCGCGCCATGCCGATCGGCCATGTCCTGGCAGGTCGATCGCGAGCGCGGGCAGCCCGAGTCCGACGATCACGGTGTCCCAGGTGTGCGCGTTCTGCCCGCCGCCGTGCAGGAACACCACCTGCGGTGGCTCCTCGCCCCACTTGAGCGCGCTGATCGGACCGGACTCGATGCGCCGCACCGGCGGGATCGTGTCGACGCCGATCTGCTCGGCGTTTTCGTGCAGCAGCCCGAACTCGTCGAGCCCGATCAAATCGTCGTCAGAGACTTCGGCGTTGGTCACGCCGTCGAGGCTAACCCTCGATGAACGTCTCGAGCTGCGCCCGCGCGATGTCGTCCGGCAGCTGCTTGGGCGGGCTCTTCATCAGATACGCCGAGGCGGCCTCGACAGGTCCGCCGATGCCGCGGTCCTTGGCGATCTTCGCCGCACGCACCGCGTCAATGATGACGCCGGCCGAGTTCGGCGAGTCCCACACCTCGAGCTTGTACTCCAGGTTCAGCGGCACGTCGCCAAAGGCGCGGCCTTCCAGCCGCACGTAGGCCCACTTGCGGTCGTCGAGCCAACCGACGTGATCCGACGGGCCGATGTGCACGTCCTTGGTCTTGAACTCGCGCTGCAGGTTGGACGTGACGGCCTGGGTCTTGGAGATCTTCTTGCTCTCCAGCCGCTCACGCTCGAGCATGTTCAGGAAGTCCATGTTGCCGCCGACGTTGAGCTGCATCGTGCGGTCGAGTTGCACGCCGCGGTCCTCGAACAGCTTGGCCATCACGCGGTGGGTGATGGTCGCGCCGACCTGGCTCTTGATGTCGTCGCCGACGATAGGCACTCCGGCGTCTTCGAACTTCTTGGCCCACACCGGGTCGCTGGCGATGAAGACGGGCAGGGCGTTGACGAATGCGACGCCGGCGTCGATCGCGCACTGGGCGTAGAACTTGTCGGCCTCTTCGGAGCCGACGGGCAGGTAGGACACCATCACGTCGACGTCGTTGTCCTTCAGCGTCTTGACCACGTCCACGGCCTCGACGTCGGACACCTCAATGGTCTCGGCGTAGTACTTGCCGATGCCGTCCAGTGTCGGGCCGCGCTGGACCGTGACGTTGGTGGGTGGCACGTCGGCGATCTTGATGGTGTTGTTCTCCGACGCGAAGATCGCCTCGGACAGGTCGAAGCCGACCTTCTTGGCATCGACGTCGAATGCGGCGACGAACTTCACGTCCCGGACGTGGTACGGGCCGAGGCGCACATGCATAAGCCCGGGAACCGTCGCGTTCTCGTCGGCGTCCTGGTAATACTGCACACCCTGCACAAGCGAGGACGCGCAGTTACCTACACCGACAATCGCGACCCGCACCTCGGTGTTCTCAGTCATGACGACTCTTCCCTTCGTAATTCCTGTCGTACAAACTCGGTATTGCTTACGGCTGGACTGGGTTGTCCGAGCGTCCCTGCGCCGTCCGCTCGGCGGCTATCAGCTCGTTCAGCCACTTGACTTCCCGCTCGCTGGACTCCAAACCCAACTGATGCAGCTGTCGGGTGTAGCGGTCAAGCGAACTGCTGGCCCGCGCCACTGCTTCGCGCAGACCCTCACGACGTTCTTCCACCTGACGGCGGCGGCCCTCCAGGATTCGCATTCGGGCCTCGGCCGGCGTGCGATTGAAAAACGCGAGGTGCACGCCGAAACCGTCGTCGGAGAAATTCTGCGGACCGGTGTCGGCCACCAGTTCAGCGAAGCGCTGCTTACCCGCATCGGTGAGCTGGTAGACGCGCCGCGCGCGACGCACCTTCGGGATCCCCTCTGGTGCGGCGTCCTCGACGATCAGCCCGTCGGCCTGCATGCGGCGCAGCGCCGGGTAGAGCGAACCGTAGGAGAACGCACGAAAGGCGCCGAGCAGGCCGGTCAGCCGTTTACGCAGCTCGTAGCCGTGCATCGGTGATTCGAGCAGGAGACCCAGGATGGCGAGCTCTAGCAAACGAATCACCTCCCCGGAAGACTTGAACTTGGCCGCTACGACGGTTCGACACCTCGGGCCAGTGTATCGCGCCGATATATGCGCCGCTATAGCGGTGGCGTCGAAAAGACTCGCTCGACGGTCAGTCCGGAGGGTATTGGCTGGTGACGTTGCCCTGCGAATCGACCTCGAGACGACCGCCCTTGTCGTAGGTGGTCGACACATAAATCGAGATCGAGATGGCGCCCGGCGTGGCCGGGTCCTTGCTCGGGCCGATCGAGACGTAGATGTTCTTCACGTCCTTCTGTTCGACACCGAGAATCTGCGGGGCGCCACGCAGCCGGCCGACGATCGCAGTGACGTCGAATTGGCCGAGGTCGACCAGCCTCTCGTCGTCGCTCTTGCCGCTTGCGGACGGATTGCCCTGCCACCCGCCTCGGTAGTCGTAGCGAAGCACGCGTCGGTCGTCGTTGGGGTCGGCCCGTTCCATTACCGCGTAATCGGGGTAAATGGTCATGCCGTAGCCCATGGTGTCGCCGAACTTCTTGCGGGACTGCTCCAGCAACCCGTTCAAACCGCCAACCGAGTGCAGCAGGCGCGGCGGCGCGGACACATTCGCGACCACGCCGTCGGACTTCGCACCTGGATCGGTTTGAAAGCTCAGCGGGGAGGACGTGTTGCCGTACAGACCCCAGCCGATCGCGATGCCCAGGAGCACGAGCACTGCGGACATCGCGATGCCGATGCCCCGGCTACGACCAGCGCTCGACAATCTCGGCCGCTTCTTCAGATCTTGCAGTTGTACCGGCGCGTTGTTGGTCTGCAAGTCCGACACCAGCGACTGCAGATCGCCGAGAGTCTCGGCACCGGTCGCCAGCGCAACCCTTGTTCGGTGCTCCTCCATCGACAGCTGCCCGTCCGACAGCGCGCTGTCGAGGATCTGGCAGGTGTCGTTGCGGTCGCTGTCCTTCGCCCGCGTTCCCGGTGTATGCCGTGTCGCCACGACGATGATCGTAAGAGTTCGGTTGCTATCACCGCAGACCAGATCGTCATCACTGGGCAACGGCGGCGCAGTCACGCCTCGGCGGCAGCGAGGCCGACGTACTCTGGTCTCCGTGCGACTGCAGCGACAGGTAGTGGACTACGCCCTTCGGCGTCGGTCCTTGCTGGCCGAGGTGTACTCCGGCCGCACCGGCGTCTCGGAGGTCTGTGACGCCAACCCCTACCTGCTGCGGGCCGCGAAGTTCCATGGGAAGCCCAGTTCGGTGATGTGCCCGATCTGCCGCAAGGAACAGCTCACCTTGGTGTCGTGGGTCTTCGGTGACCACCTGGGCGCTGTCTCGGGTTCGGCCCGCACCGCAGAGGAGTTGGTACTGCTGGCGACCCGCTACGACGAATTCTCCGTACACGTGGTGGAGGTATGCCGCACCTGCAGTTGGAATCACTTGGTCAAGTCGTATGTGCTCGGCGCGATCCCGCCGCCAAAGAAGGGGCGTGGACCGAGGGGCACCCAGTCGGCGCGCGGTCGCGCGCGCACGGCCAGTGAATAGCGAAGGGCGCCACGACCGGTCAGCCAGTGATGTCCGCAGAGGGCGCGGGGCTGATGGTGCTGGCGCGCCCCCGCCCCCGCCGAACCGCCAGGACGGGCCGCCCCGGCATCGCGCCGCTGGTGTTCCGCCCGACGACCGGTTGACCTCAGTTTTGCCGCAGGTGCGCAGTGGCACGCCCGCGCATCTGCGTGACCCGATCGATGTGGTCAAGCGAGCGCTGGACGGCACGCCGCCTGCACCGCCGAGGCAGCCTCCGCCGCCCCCGCCACGGCGTCCGCCCGGTGGCGGTGGCCCGCGAGGAGGGCCACCACCTGCGCCGAAGCCCAGCTTCCGCCAGCAGATCAACTGGAAGTGGGTGCGCCGCGGGCTCTACCTCACGGCGGCCGTCGTCATCGTGCTGCCCATCGTTACCTTTGCGATGGCCTATCTCATCGTCGACGTGCCCAAGCCCGGCGATATCCGGACCAACCAGGTGTCGACGATTCTGGCCAGCGACGGCAGCGAGCTCGCGAAAATTGTTCCGCCCGAAGGCAATCGCGTCGACGTCAACATCGACCAGATCCCAGTTCACGTGCGCAACGCCGTGATGGCCGCCGAGGATCGCGACTTCTACTCCAATCCCGGCTTTTCGTTCAGTGGGTTTGCCAGAGCGTTCAAGAACAACATCTTCGGCGGCGACCTGCAGGGCGGCTCGACAATCACCCAGCAGTACGTGAAGAACGCGTTGGTTGGTGACGCTCGCTCGGGTGTCGGCGGCTTGGTCCGCAAGGCCAAAGAACTGGTCATCTCGACGAAGATGTCCAGCGAGTGGTCGAAAGACCAAGTGCTGCAGTCCTATCTGAACATCATCTATTTCGGCCGCGGCGCCTACGGCATTTCGGCGGCGGCCAAGGCGTACTTCGACAAGCCGGTCGAGCAGCTCGATGTCGCCGAGGGCGCTCTGCTGGCCGCGCTCATCCAGCGACCGTCGGGCCTGGATCCCGCCGTCAACCCGGAGGGCGCCGCGGAGCGGTGGAACTGGGTGCTCGACGGCATGGTCGACATCGGCGCGCTGTCCAAGCAAGACCGTGCCGCACAACAGTTCCCGCCGACCGTGCCGCCGGAGCAAGCGCGTTCGCAGAACCAGACCAGTGGCCCGAACGGGCTGATCGAGCGGCAGGTCACCCAGGAACTGCTCGACCTGTTCAACATCGACGAGCGGACCCTGAACACGCAGGGCCTGCAGATCACCACGACGATCGACCCGAAGGCGCAGGCGGCCGCCGAGTCGGCGGCATCCAAGTACCTGGAGGACCAGGACCCCGACATGCGCACGGCGATCGTGTCGATCGACCCGAAAACCGGTGGTGTGAAAGCGTATTACGGCGGCACCGATGCGCAGGGCTTCGACTTCGCGCAGGCCGGCCTGCCGACGGGTTCGTCGTTCAAGGTGTTCGCCTTGGTGGCAGCACTGGAGCAGGGCATGGGCCTCGGCTATCAGGTCGACAGCTCACCGGTCGAGGTCAACGGCATCAAGATCACCAACGTCGAGGGTGAAGGGTGCGGCGTCTGCAACATCGCCGAGGCGCTGAAGCGGTCGCTGAACACCAGCTACTACCGGCTGATGCTGAAGCTGAAGAACGGCCCGCAGGACGTCGCCGACGCCGCGCACAAGGCGGGCGTCGCGGAGAGCTTCCCCGGCGTCGAGCACACGCTGTCCGAGGACGGCAAGGGCGGACCACCCAACAACGGAGTTGTGCTGGGCCAGTACCAGACTCGCGTGTTCGACATGGCGTCGGCGTACGCCACGCTCGCCGCCTCCGGTGTGTACCACAAGCCGCACTTCGTGCAGAAGGTGGTCAATTCTCGGGGCGACGTGTTGTTCGACGCCAGTCAGGACAGCGACAACGGTGAGCAGCGCATCGACAAGAAGGTGGCCGACAACGTCACGGCCGCGATGCAGCCGATCGCCGGCTGGTCCCGCGGTCACAACCTCGCAGGCGGTCGTCCGTCGGCCGCCAAGACCGGCACCAACCAGCTCGGCGACACCGACGCCAACCGTGACGCATGGATGGTCGGTTACACCCCTTCGTTGTCGACCGCGGTGTGGGTCGGCACCACCGAAGGCACGAAACCACTCGTAAACGCTTCTGGTGGAGCGGTTTACGGGTCGGGCCTGCCGTCCGACATCTGGAAGTCGACGATGGACGGTGCGCTGAAGGGCACCGACAACGAGTCGTTCCCGAAGCCGGATGAGATCGGAGGCTATGCCGGTGTGCCGCAGGCCCCACCGCCGCCGCCGTCGACCACCGCGCCGCCGATCCCGTCGGAGACCGTCATACAGCCGACAATCGAAGTGGCCCCGGGCATTACGATCCCGATCGGCCCCCCGACCACCATGCCCGTCGGCCCGCCGGTGCCGCCAGGACAGCCAGGCGTCCCGGCGGCTGGACCCCCGCCGCCTCCGTGACAGAGCCGGAGCCCGAGACGGTTTCGCCGGCGCGGCTCGCCGACGACAGGCGAAGTCTCGACGACCGTGACCTCCCCAGCCGCACCGACACGATCGGTGCGGCGCTGTCTGGGGCGATCGGCGGTCCGGTCGGCAGACACGCGTTGATCGGTCGCCAGCGCTTTCTGACGCCGCTGCGGGCGATGCTGATCATCGCGCTGGTGTTTCTCGCGCTCGGCTACTCGACCAAGGCGGCGTGCCTCCAGACCACTGGCACCGGCACGGCCGATCAGCGGGTGGGCAACTGGCAGAACCAGCGGGCCTACTACGAACTCTGTTATTCCGACACGGTTCCGCTCTACACGGCAGAGCTGTTGAACCTGGGCAAGTTTCCGTACAAGTCCAGCTGGATCGAGACCGACAGCGACGGGAAGCCGCGCAAGCAGTACGACGGCAACATCGCCGTGCGCTACATGGAGTATCCCGTGCTGACGGGCATCTACCAGTACGTGTCGATGGCGCTGGCCAAGACGTACACCGCGCTGACGAAGCTTGTTTCCATGCCGGTCATCGCCGAAGTGGTGATGTTCTTCAACATCGCCGCCTTCGGGTTGGCGCTGGCGTGGTTGGTCACGGTGTGGGCGAGTTCACGGCTGGCTGGGCCTCGCCGGGTCTGGGATGCGGCGTTGGTCGCGGCGTCACCGATCCTGATCTTCCAGGTGTTCACGAATTTCGATGCTCTGGCAACGGCTTTCGCGACGGGGGCGCTGCTGGCGTGGGCGCGGCGAAAACCCTGGCTGGCCGGCGCGCTGATCGGCCTCGGCGTGGCCGCGAAACTGTATCCGCTGTTGCTGTTCGTGCCGATGGTGCTCCTCGGGCTGCGGACCGGGCGTCTGCGCGAGGTGGGCAAGGGGGCGACCGCCACGGTGCTGACATGGCTCGTGGTGAATCTGCCGATCATGGTGCTCTTCCCGCGCGGGTGGTCGGAGTTCTTCCGGCTCAACACCCGTCGCGGTGATGACATGGACTCGCTGTACAACGTCGTGAAGTCGTTCACGGGCTGGAGCGGTTTCGATCCGCATCTCGGGTTCTGGCAGCCGCCGACGGTTTTGAACGCGGTGAGCGCGGTGCTGTTCATATCGTGTTGCATCGCAATTGCTTACGTGGTGCTGACGGCAAAGCAGCGACCGCGGCTGGTGCAGGTGGCCTTCCTGGTGGTGGCGGCGTTCCTGTTGACCAACAAGGTGTGGAGTCCGCAGTTCTCGCTGTGGCTGGTGCCGCTGGCGGTGCTGGCGCTGCCGCATCGCCGGATCCTGCTGGCCTGGATGACGATCGACGCATTGGTGTGGGTGCCGCGAATGATGTTCCTCTATGGCGAGCAGAACCGCGGCCTACCCGAACAACCGTTCACGGTCACGGTGCTGCTGCGCGATATCGCGGTTATTGTGCTGTGCGCGTTGGTGATTCGAGAGATCTATCGACCCGAGCTGGACGTGGTGCGTAGCCGAGGAGATGTCGACGACCCGTCGGGCGGGGTCTTCGAGTTGGCGCCTGATGACCCGCCGCGGTGGCTGCCGGACTGGTTGCGCCCGCAGGCCGGCCGGACCCGTATGACGCCGGCTCCCGAACCGGAACCAGAACTCGCGGAAGCTAAGTAAACGGCGATTTGTGTGCGTTTTGTTGCGCTGAGCGCTCCCAAACGCACACAAGTCGCTAGACCCGCTGTCCTAGAACCAGACTTTTCGGCCGCCGACGGGGCGGCCAACGGCGCCGAGGATCCATAACACGATGCCGATCACGACGAGGATGCCGCCGATCGTGTACAGGATGGACAGACCGGTGAAGTAGCCGATCACCAAGAGGATTATGCCGAGCACGATCATGGTTGGATCCGATCTGCCGAAACGTATGTGGGCTGAGACCGGGATTGCCACATCCGTCAATTCCAAAACGTCCTTGCCGCCAGGAGTCTGCATGTGCAAGGTTTTGGCCGCTATCAGCGCTGCAGCGTGCTACCCCGACGCGACGGCGAACAGGTGCCATTCGCCGGGCACGCCCTTGAGCTCATGGACACCGCGGTCGTCGAACTCGAGCCCTGACCCGATCACGAGGTCGCGCAGCGTGCTGGACACAAGTACCTCGTTGGGCCCCGCCAATGCCGACACCCGCGCGCCGATGTGTACGGCGATGCCGCCGATGTCGTCGCCTCGGACTTCGCATTCACCGGTGTGCAGACCGGCGCGCACTTCAATGCCGAGCGCGCGCACTGCATCGCGAATTGCCATGGCGCAGCGGATGGCTCGCTGTGGGCCGTCGAAGGTCGCGAGGAAACCATCACCGGCAGTGCCTATTTCGCGTCCGCGAAAGCGTGCGAGCTGGGAACGAACAATCGCGTCATGTGCATCGAGCAGAGCGCGCCAATCCCGGTCACCCATCACCGCGGCCCGCCGCGTCGAGTCCACGATGTCGGTGAACAGCACCGTGGCCAGCACCCGGTCGTCGGCCACGTCTGCCTGCTCGCCAGTGAGGAACGCGGCGATCTCTCGAAAGGACTCACGCCACGGTTCCACGAAGTGATACAGGTTGCGCCCCGGCAGCTCAACGTACTTCGCACCCGGCACGTGATCGGCGATGTACTTGCTCATCGCGGGAGTGATGACCGGGTCATCAGTGTGCTGGAGGACGAGAGTCGGCACACGGATAGATGGGAGCACTGCCCGCACGTTCAGCTCAATCAGCAGGGGAAACATGAGGGCCACCGTCCCGGGACTTGCGGCCAGCCGTTCTTGGCGGGCCCAGACTGAGCGGATCTCTTCGTTCCATGGCATGTCGGGATTGAGCAAGTGCTGATATTCGCCACTGCCCCACATCGCGAGCATCGCCTTGAGGGCCTCGTCGCCAACGTACGTGGTGCGGTCCGCCGCGTCCGCGTAGCACTCGAGCGCGATCAGCGCGGCGGTTCGAGACGGATGTGTCGCTGCAAACAAGGCGGCCGTGAGAAACGCGCCGTCAGCTGCAACGAGGATCGCATCGCGACTGCCGAGATCGTCGAGCACCGCGGTGATGCTGTCGGTCCACTGCTCCATGTTCGGCATCGCATCGGGCGTAACTGGATCGGATGCGCCCGTCCCAGGTTGATCGAAGAACACCACTCGGCCCAGCGATGTCATCGCCTCAGCCCAGGCTTGAACGGACGGTATCTCTAGGGCGACCTCGCAGTTTATAAACCAGTTCGACACGAAAACGATGTCCCGCTCGCCCGGAGCCGAGGCGCGGTACGCGACGCGCAAGTCGCCGTTGCGGGCATAGCGTGTCTCCGAGAACATGGCTAGGCGACCACCACCGCGAACAGATGCCATTCGCCGGGCACGCCCTTGAGCTCATGGGACCCACGGTCGTCGAATTTCAGACCCGATCCGATGACGAGGTCGCGCAGCGTGCTGGAAACCAGAACCTCGTTGGGCCCCGCCAATGCCGACACCCGCGCGCCGATGTGTACGGCGATCCCGCCGATGTCGTCACCGCGGACTTCACACTCGCCGGTATGCAACCCGGCGCGCACCTGTATGCCAAGGGCTTGCACCGCGTCGCGAATTGCCATGGCGCAGCGGATGGCTCGCTGCGGTCCGTCGAACGTTGCGAGGAAACCGTCACCGGCCGAACCGATCTCGCGGCCCCGGAAGCGAGCAAGTTGTGATCGCACGACGACGTCGTGCGCGTCGAGCAAGGCATGCCAGTCGCGGTCGCCCATACCGGCAGCGGTGCGTGTCGAGTCGACGATGTCGGTGAACAGCACCGTCGCGAGCACTCGATCATAGGCAAGGTCAGCCTGGTGGCCGGTGAGGAACTCCGCGATCTCTTGAAACGACTCGCGCCACGGTTCGACGAAGTGGAGCATGTTGCGTCCAGACAGCTCAACGTATTTCGCGCCCGGTATGTGGTCGGCGACCAGCTTACCGGCAGTGGCCAGAATGTAGGGGTCGTCGGCGTGATGGAGGACGAGGGTGGGCACGCGGATTGTCGGAAGCAGCGAGCGCACGTCTACTTCACGCACGAGTGGCAGCACGAGCGCAACTGTTCGTGGGCTTGCTGCCAGGCGCTCTAATCTCGCCCACGTGGCCCGGATCTCCTCGTTCCACGGCATGTCCGGATTCAGCAGGTGTTGGAATTCTCCCGTCCCCCACATCGCATCCATGGCAGCGCCGACATCCTCGGGTTGGAGGACGGCAGTGCGTTGAACGATGATTGGGTGCGCGTAGCCCTCGAGCACGACCAGTGCCGTGGTGCGGGATGGATGTGTGCCCGCGAACAGTGCACCAGTCGCAAATGCACCATCGATCGTGACGAGAACCGCTTCCCGGCTCCCGAGGTCGTCCAACACGGCGGTGATGCTGTCGGACCATTGCTCCAGGGTCGGTAGCGCACCCGTCTCAACGGGATCGGATGCCCCGGTGCCAGGCTGGTCGAAGAAAATCAGCCGACCGAGCGAGGTCATCGCCTCGACCCACCCTTGAAGCGACGGTAGTTCGGGCATGAGTTCGCAGCATGTGAACCAGTGGGGGACTAACACAATGTCCCGCTCCCCCGGAGCCGAGGCGCGGTACGCGACGCGCAAGTCGCCATTGCGGGCGTAGCGCGTCTCGGAGAACACGGCCGAAGTGTAAGCAGGTCGAGCTGCGCGATTTCGCAGATCAGCGGGCATTCCTGTAGCCTGGGCCGGTTGCCGACGCAGGCGACCCTCCTGCCACGGAACGACCGTGGCCGACTAGACCGTAGGAGGTGATGGGTTCCTTATGCGTCCATACGAAATCATGGTCATTCTCGACCCCACTCTCGACGAGCGCACCGTAGCTCCGTCGCTGGAGACGTTCCTCAACGTCATCCGCAAGGACGGCGGCAGTGTCGACAAGGTCGACATCTGGGGCAAGCGCCGTCTGGCATACGAGATCGCCAAGCATGCCGAGGGCATCTACGCCGTCGTCGATGTGAAGGCAGAGCCCGCGACCGTGTCCGAGCTCGACCGTCAGCTCAACCTGAACGAGTCGGTGCTGCGGACCAAGGTGCTGCGGACCGACAAGCACTAGCCGGAACGGCGTGTGCGCGTCGTAGTGCTTCCGTAGGCTCGCCTGCGACCAAGCTTCGCGCACACCGCCAAATCCCAGGAGGAATCTCGTGGCTGGTGACACCACCATCACCGTCGTCGGAAACCTGACCGCCGACCCGGAACTGCGCTTCACCCCGTCGGGTGCGGCCGTCGCGAACTTCACCGTCGCGTCGACGCCGCGCATCTATGACCGCCAGAGCGGGGAGTGGAAGGACGGAGAGGCGCTGTTCCTTCGCTGCAACATCTGGCGTGAGGCCGCTGAGAACGTGGCCGAAAGCCTGACCCGCGGCTCGCGGGTGATCGTGCAGGGCCGGCTCAAGCAGCGCTCGTTCGAGACCCGTGAGGGTGAGAAGCGCACCGTTGTCGAGGTCGAGGTCGACGAGATCGGCCCGTCACTGCGGTATGCGACTGCCAAGGTCAACAAGGCGAGCCGCAGCGGCGGCGGTGGCGGTGGATTCGGCGGCGGCGGCGGTTCCCGCCCAGCTGCAGGCGGCGGCGAAGCCAAACAGGACGACCCGTGGGGCAGCGCCCCGGCGTCGGGCTCGTTCTCCGGCAGCGACGACGAACCGCCTTTCTAGCCAACAACTTTCAATCAGTAATACCCAGAAAGAGATAGACACATGGCCAAGGCCAGTACCAAGCGGCGCCCCGCGCCCGAAAAGCCCATCAAGACCCGTAAGTGCGTCTTCTGCTCCAAGAAGGGCAAGGGGCAGAACATCGACTACAAGGACACCGCACTGCTGCGTACCTACATCAGTGAGCGCGGCAAGATCCGTGCCCGCCGCGTGACCGGTAACTGCGTGCAGCACCAGCGCGACATCGCGATCGCCGTGAAGAACGCCCGCGAGGTGGCGCTGCTGCCCTTCAGCTCGTCGACGCGATAAGGCAGGACATAGAGATGAAGCTGATTCTTACTGCAGAGGTGGACCACCTGGGTGTGTCCGGCGACATCGTGGAGGTCAAGGACGGCTACGGCCGCAACTTCCTGCTGCCGCGCGGGCTGGCGATCGTCGCATCGCGCGGCGCTGAGCGCCAGGCAGAAGAGATCCGTCGCGCCCGCGAGATCAAAGCGGTGCAGGGTCTCGAGCACGCCAAGGAACTGAAGACCGCGATCGAGGGCCTCGACACTGTCGAGCTGTCCGTGAAGTCGGCGGGCGATACCGGCAAGCTGTTCGGTTCAGTGACCGCGGCAGACGTCGTTGCGGCGATCAAGAAGGCCGGCGGGCCGAACCTGGACAAGCGCACGGTCCAGTTGCCCAAGGCGCACATCAAGTCGGTGGGCACGCACCCCATTACGGTGCGGCTGCATCCCGATGTGAACGCGACGGTGTCGCTGAACGTCGTCGCGGGGTAATTACCTCAGCGTCAATTCGGCCGGGTGAAGACCATGATCGATCTTCACCCGGCCGTTGCTGTGCGCCCTGGCGAACTTCGCCGCGCATTCCCCCGGCAGCGAAGCTAACGAGCTGTTAACCTCCGCGGCCCTCGCGCGAAACACAACACGCCCGAGATCGCAACCCAGGCCGACACGCCGAGGGGATTGTCATCCACAGATATGCACGGTGATTGTGGTGCGCTTATCTGCGGGGATGCACCGAACAAAGTGCTTAGTCCACAGGTTCTCCCCAATGCCTCAACATAGCTGCCCACACCTATCCACAACCCATACACAACTTCATGAACAGGCCCGTTTGGTAGGCCTCCCAGCAACGTCTAGCGTTGGCCGTCGCAAGGCAGAATTGCGGTTCGCGAGGTGGTACATGTCGGTCGGCTGACTTAAGCTCACAAGAGCGTTAGACGAACATATGTTCGACTCATAAGGGGAGGTGGGACGCTCGGTGGCTGTCGTAGATGACCTCGGCCATTCCGGAATGGACACACCGCCACCCAGTGAGGACTTCGGTCGTCAGCCGCCGCAGGACAACGCCGCCGAAATGTCTGTTCTGGGCGGCATGCTGCTGAGCAAGGACGCCATCGCCGACGTGCTGGAGAGACTGCGTCCAGGCGACTTCTATCGGCCCGCCCACCAAAACGTCTACGACGCGATTCTCGATTTATACGGCCGCGGAGAACCGGCCGATGCGGTGACGGTGGCCGCCGAGTTGGATCGCCGGGGCCTGCTGCGCCGGATCGGCGGGGCGCCGTATCTACACACGCTGATCTCGACGGTGCCGACCGCGGCGAACGCGGGCTACTACGCGGGCATCGTCGCCGAGAAGGCGCTGCTGCGCCGCTTGGTGGAGGCAGGCACCCGCGTGGTGCAGTACGGCTACGCCGGCGCTGAGGGCGCGGACGTCGCAGAGATCGTCGACCGCGCGCAGGCAGAAATCTACGACGTCGCCGAGGGGCGCGCTTCGGAAGACTTTGTGCCGCTGGAACAACTGCTTCAGCCGACCATGGACGAGATCGACGCGATCGCGTCGCAGGGCGGCCTCGCGCGCGGCGTGCCGACGGGCTTCGTCGAACTCGACGACGTGACCAACGGCCTGCATCCCGGCCAGATGATCGTCATCGCGGCCAGGCCTGGTATGGGCAAGGCGCTGAAGTTGGACACGCCGCTACCGACACCCAAGGGTTGGACCACCATGGGCGAGGTTGCCGTCGGAGATTGGTTGATCGGCGCCGACGGCAAGCCGACCCGGGTGGTGGCGGCGACAGAGGTGATGACCGGCCGTCCCTGCTATGAAGTCGAATTCTCCGATGGCACAGTCATCGTCGCCGATGCAGAGCATCAGTGGCTGACCGAAACACGGGCTTCGCGGAAGTCGGCGCAAGCCGCCGCAGTCGGCTACAACCGGTACAAGAACCAGCGCACCTTCGCAGAAGTTCGGACCACTCGGGAAATCGCCAACACATTGCGATGCCCGACTGCTGATCGTCGGTTGAACCACTCCGTTGTCAACGCCGCGCCCTTGCAGACGCCCGAGGAAGACTTGCTCGTCCCGCCCTACACTCTCGGCGCCTGGCTAGGCGACGGCACGAGCGCGGCGGCGCAGATCACCACCGCGGATCCAGAGCTCATCATGCGGATCGAAGCAGAAGGCATCGACGCGCATCCGTCGGCAACAGCCAAGTACCGCTACCAGTTGCGGCTACCCGATGCACCGGCCGTTTCCCCGCGCGAATGTGTAGTCTGCGGTGAGCTTTTCGTACCGCAGACCAGTCAAGTGCGGACGTGCGGTCGTTCGTGCGGTGGCCGCGCACGCTTTGTATCGGCTCCTGTAGCTGCGCCGCGCTGCTCACATTGCGGCGGACCGTCCTGTGGACTGGCGCTCTGCCAACAATGTCGCAACGCAGTTGGCACCCTGCAGGCCCGGCTGAGAACCGTAGGAGTCCTTGGAAACAAGCACATCCCGATGGAGTATCTGCGAGCATCGGAACACCAGCGCCGCGCGCTGTTGGCAGGGCTTCTCGACACCGATGGCACGGTGACTGCCGGTGGCGCAGTGCAGTTCAGTGTCACCAACTGCCGCCTTGCGCACGATGTCGCGGAGTTGATCGTCAGTCTTGGCTATCGGTGTCAGATGGCCGCCAAGCGGGTCAAGGGCCGTCGTCCAGAGTCCTCAATCGCGTACACGCTCAATTTCTCTACAGATGACGAGGTATTCGGCCTGCCCCGGAAGGCGCTGCTGCACAAGGAGCGTCGGGCGGCTCGAGGTACTGCCCGTTCGGGGTCGCGATTCATCGTCGACGTTCGGCCAGTGGAGAGCGTGCCGGTCCGTTGCGTCCAGGTCGACAACGACGACCACATGTATCTGGCCAGTCGCGCGATGATCCCGACGCACAATTCGACACTGGGACTGGATTTCTTGCGGTCATGCTCGATCAAGCACCGGATGTCGAGCGTTATCTTCAGCCTGGAAATGAGCAAGTCCGAGATCGTGATGCGCCTGCTCTCGGCGGAGGCGAAGATCAAGCTCGCGGACATGCGGTCGGGCCGGATGAGCGACGACGACTGGACACGGCTCGCGCGGCGCATGAGCGAAATCAGCGAAGCGCCTTTGTATATCGACGATTCTCCGAATCTGATGATGATGGAGATCCGCGCCAAGGCGCGTCGGCTCAAGCAGAAAGCCGACCTGAAACTGATCGTCATCGACTATCTCCAGCTGATGACATCGGGCAAGAAGGTCGAGTCGCGTCAGCAAGAGGTGTCCGAATTCTCAAGGCAGCTCAAACTTTTGGCGAAGGAGCTCGAGGTCCCGGTAGTCGCGATGAGCCAGTTGAACCGTGGTCCAGAACAGCGCACCGACAAGAAGCCGATGCTCTCCGATCTACGCGAGTCGGGCGCGATCGAGCAGGACGCGGACATGGTCATTCTGCTGCACCGGCCCGACGCCTTTGAGCGAGACGATCCGCGCGGCGGCGAAGCCGACTTGATCATTGCAAAGCACCGCAGCGGCCCGACGAAGACGATCACCGTCGCGCATCAGCTGCATCTGTCGCGTTTCACGAACATGGCCAAGGCGTAGCCGCGGGCGGGAATCGTCGTACGTACCGCCCGGATGCCTGTCGGGCCTAAGGGCTTTGCTGCACGTGCGCTGTCTCGGCAGCGCAACCGACGCCGGCGACCGGCCTACCGAAACGCGTCCACATGGCGCGAGACCCACTGGGCGAATGGGGCGGCGTTGCGGCCGAGAACCCTCGGCAGGTCTTGCGGCACCTGCTGCTCCTCGGGCGTGGGCGCGCCCAACGCGTCAAGCGTCCGCTCGGCCACCACCGGCGGCATCACACGCTGTAACTCAGCCATCGCCTGCGCTCGTGTCTGTTCGACGAACTCGATGGGCGCACCACCCAAGGCATTCGAGATCGCCGCGGCCTGCTGGCGGGGCGTGATCGGTTCAGGCCCCGTCAACACATACGTCTGTGACTCATGACCCGCCCGGCGAAGGCAGACCGCGGCGACCGCGGCGATGTCGGCAGGATCGATGACCGGCAATCCGACATCGGCGAACGGTGCGGCGATAACCCGTTGTCGCCGAACACCTTCAGCCCACCACAGCGCATTGGATGCGAATCCGCCAGGGCGAAGAATCGTCCACCCGAGACCGGACTGCCTGACAATGTCCTCCAATACAGCGGGATGACGGCCCGTCGCAACGCCCTGTGACGACAGCAAGACCACCCGCGCTACGCCGGCTCCGCGCACCGCATCAATGAGGGCGCGAAACGCTTGTCCGTCTTCGGCATGCATGTCGGTCGGCGTCAACAAGAACACCGCCTCGGCACCCGCGATCGCGGGGCTCACCGTCGACGGAACGGTCAGATCGACGCGCCGAACGGTCACACCCGGCGGCACGTCGGCCACGGAGATTGCACGCGCGGTGGCCGTGACCTGTTCACCGCGGTCGCTCAACATACGAACAAGTGGACGACCGACATTGCCGGTAGCTCCCGTGATCACGATCATGACCGCTCCTTTGGAAGACGAACCGAAATCCAGTGCGGCCGACGCTACTATGACGGTCATAGTAGGTACCTAGAAGAAAGTATTGGACTCAGAGGCAACTTGTGGACAAACGCACAATGCACATACCGTCTGGATCGGTTCCCCCGGAACTGGCCTGCCCGATCACCCCCGTGGTCGAGCTGATTTTCAGCCGGTGGACCACCGCGATCCTGTGGACCCTGCATCACGACGGGCCTCACCGCTTCACGGAGCTCGAAAGCCACATCGCCACAATCACTCCCAAGGTCCTCACCGAGCGGCTGCGCGCTTTGGAGCGTGACGGGCTGATCACCAGGACCTACCATCCAGAAGTTCCGCCCCGCGTGGTTTATGACATCACCGACTTAGGACGCAGCCTGTCGCCCGTTTTCGCCGCCCTGGCCAACTGGTCGGACAATCTCAGTGACGTCGAAAGAGCACGCCGCAGCTTCGACGCAAAGCGGCAACGAAAACGCCGATGACAACATCGTGGGCGCGCGGCTCGGACTTCAGCCCCCAGTGAGCGTCCGGTATCTCGGCGGGCGTAGTCGGCGTGTCAAGTCTGGGGACTGAACTACGTTGCGGACCGAGCCCACTCGGGTCGAGTCCTGCATGTGACGCGGAGACTTCCTCGGCTGCGCACGCGAAAGCCATGGCGGCGTTGACCATTCGGTGGTTCTGCAAGCAGTAATGTAGTTGGCCGAGGAACGTGTTGGCCGACAACACGGGCTCGGCACATGCCTGGACACGACACCGAGACTGGGTCCAAGCGGTCACGGTCGGCAGCAGAATGGGCGTACCGGTGGTAGGTGTGTACCTGTGAAGCGTCTCACGGTGAACGAGACCGAGCTCATTGCCCGGGCGACGGCGACTGGCTGGCTCCGCGGGATGATGGCGGCTCGGCTGGATGAGACGCTGCGGGCCGAGGGTTTCACGCGGCCGACCAAGAGTATCGGCTACACGAGGAAGATCGACGAGGGCAAGCAACGGATCGATTTCGACCTGATAATGCGGCCCCGATACGCCAAAGACGCTGTGCAGCTCACGCTGTTCACCTCGCTGCTGTTGCCAGAAGTCGGGGCGAAGGCGGCTGATTTGCGGGGCGAGCCCTTCGTGCGCCGCAAGCACGAGCTGGTCCAGCGCGAGTTGCTGGGCACGTTGGTCAGGAATCCGCCGATCATGACGTTCCGGACTCCGGCCGAACTGGACGCGCACGCGCCGACGATCGAGGGTTACCTGCGCACCGGCGTACTGCCGCATCTGGACGCACGACGGACGGTGCGGGCCTTCGCTGAGCCGAAGGCGGCGCTCATAGACAAGTTCGGGGGCAATGACGGCCAGTGGGGCGCCGAGCCCGTCGTCGTCGCGGCCGCGTTCCTGGTACTGGGCGAGCCCGAGAGGGCGAAGCAACTGCTGGTGACCGCATATCCGCCGGATTCTCCGTCGCGCCCGCGATACCAGCATGTGCTCGACACCGTAGGCTGTTAACTTCCGCGCTGGAGCGCCGAGCACCGCTGCAGGGCCCATCGAAAAAATCACACGACGTCGCATGTGAGAGACTGGATTTGCATGCCTCGATGCAGCGGGTCACGGAGCTACGCGGGTGCAAGAACGCGGGTTGGGCGCGAGCCTATTGCTTGCCGCGGTACTCGAACACTTTGAACGAGAACCAGCCGGCCTCGCGGGCCTGCTCGAGTTTCTCGATTTGGAAGTCAAACCTACCGCTGAAAACGGATGGCAGCTGCGAAAGGCGATCGCGGACTTCGGTTTCGGTGAGTGGTCGCCCGACCCGGTAGACACGGTCGTTCTTGTAGTACGTGTCAATGGTGACTATGTGCAGGGCAGTGAGCACGTGCACGGTTTGGTCCAGGTCTTCGACGGTCAGGACCACGAGGTCGTAGTTGTCGAACTGGTAACCGCGGTCGTAGAGGGTGAGGTCGTTGCTCATCGGGGATTGCGCGCTCACCGGAAGGAGTCGGCCCGTCTTCTTGTTCACAATGATGCCGCTGAAGAGTTGGGCTCCCTTGGTCACGCAGGGAAAGAACCACCCGTCGTTCAGTTCACGGGCGCCGCCAAGGACCACTTCCCGGGCGCCGAACGCGCCGCTGGCCAACTCGCGGGCCCTCGACTCGTCGATCATGCCGAGGAATTTTAGTTATGCCACTCGTGCGGTCTGCTGGCAATGATGGGTTTTTACGCCGTGCGAGTTCCTACCGATGCGAAGGCCTGTCCGTTGCCGTAAGGGTCAGCGAGTACTGGCCCCTTCCAAAGGTCGGCTCGGTGATCCCGGCGAGGTGGGGTGGACGGCCGGGCGCTGCTGTTCCTGGACGTGGACGGCGCCCTGTTGCCTAGCGATGGGGCGGAGTTCGGTGCGACGCTTGTCGATTGGCAGGAATGGCAGAGTCATCGAAACCCTCGGCTGGCGGCGATTGACCGCGCGCAGCATCGGCATATGACACGGAACTGAGAAGCTACAGCCGCTTTCGGTTCCCAGAGGGGCGTCGCGGGTCGGACCGATCCCTAGGACGTTCGCAATCGCGACGCTGCTATCCAACGCCCTTCGACTATGACAGGCACGGCTTCCGTGGTAGCAATCCACCTGTGTTGCAAGCGATTTTGCGTAGGGCGCCCGCGAACCGACCATCGCCGACCTTGGCCAATGCCCGGCCCTGAACGCATTCGCCCAACGGTGGGTTCGATCGGCACTCAGTCTGCGTCCGCGGCGAACTGCGTCTCGAGGTCGTCGCGGGTGACGGGTGGTCCCGGGAGCGGCTGTTCGTCGGGTGATCGCAGGCCGCGGACGAACAGGCTGAGGTGGCGGCGGCCGATGGTGGGCCACGCGGGGCCGTGGGGTAACGGCTGTCCGGTCATGGCCGCGCAGACGATGACGTCAGTGGCGTTGACGTCGGTGTGCACGGTGCCGGCGATGCGGCCGTCGGCGAGGAATCGTTCGAGGGACGCATTGATTCGTCGACGGGCGGCGACGGCGGACGCCGACGTCAGCGGTGGCGCTCCGCGCAACGGGAGGACGAGTTGGTGGCCGAGCTTCAGGCTTTCGAGGAGGTAGGTCTCGATCGCGTCGGCGCCGGTCTGCCCGGACTCATCGATCCGATCGAGGATGTCGATGAGCATGTCGTACGAGCGGTGCTCGAGGGCGTGCAGCAGCGCCGCGCGGTCCGGGAACCCGCGATAGAACGTACCGACACCGACGCCGGCAGCCTTGGCGATGTCGGCAAGCGGAACGTTGAGGCCGTGCTGGGCCATCGATTCAGCTGCGGCACGCAGGATCTTCTCCCGGTTTACGAGCGCGTCGCGCCGCACCGCGCGGCGACGCGGCTGCAGCTCGGCGGTCATCTATCGAGTGTCACACAGCACCCGGACCGACCAGCACAGCAGTTGGTTGGTTCAACACCAGGCGCTGTTGTCGGCTCAACGGGTCGTCGCGACGGCAGCGGTTTCGCGTTGCCGAAACACGGGTGAGCGACCTACGCTACCGTTATGCGGAATATTTCGTCCGCTCCTGAGCGTCGCCGCAACCGCAACGACGCAGCTGCCATACCTCGCTGAGCGGAGAAGAACGTGGCGCTATCTGACGTGTACGCCGTCGTCGGAGCAACCGGTCAGCAAGGCGGCGCGACCGCGCGGGCTCTGCTGAGCGCTGGGGTGACGGTGCGGGCGCTGGTCCGCGACCCGCAGAAGCCCGCCGCGCAGGCACTCGCAGCTGCCGGAGCGCAGCTGGCCGTCGCCGATTTCGACGAACCGGCAAGTCTCCAGTCGGCCTTCGACGGTGTTGCACGTGTTTTCGCGATGGCCACGATGGCCTCGGGTCGGGGCACGGCGGGTGAGATCAGCGATGGCATCCTGATCGCGGATGCGGCCAAGTCCGCCGGTGTCGAGCATCTCGTGTACAGCTCGGTGGGCGGCGCGGAGCGGCACACCGGGATTCCGCACTTCGAGAGCAAGCGCCGCGTCGAGGAGCACATCGAAAGTCTTGGATTACCAGCCACGTTCGTGCGACCGACGTTCTTCTACGACAACCTGCTTAGCCAGTCGTCGGCGCTTGAGGACGGCGTATTGATCGTGCGCCTCCCGATGCCCGACGGCATTCCGCTGCAAATGGTGGCCGTCGATGACATTGGCGCCGTCGCCGCCGCGGTACTCATCGACCCGTCTCGCGTACCCACGGGCGCGGTCGAGATTGCTGGCGACGAGTTGACCGGCTCGCAGATTGCCGACGCCTTCGGACGCCGAGCAGGAGTGCCCGCCCGTTTCGAAGCGCTGCCGCTCACAGCTGCGGGCGACGACGACCTGCGAGCCATGTTCAAGTGGTTCGCCACACCGCCGTCCTATCAAGCAGATCGGCCGCTCACCGCTGAACTCGCCCCTCAATTACAGACATTCGAACAATGGCTGAATGAGCACTGGAACCTTTCACCTGATCGGGGAGCGTAGCAATTACACAAACGCCAGACACATAGCTGGCCAGTCATGAGAGGCGACCCGATATGAGCATGGCGTACCTGGCTCAACCCGAACAGCAACAAAAACTGGAATGGCTCGACGGTGGCACGTTGGCAATCTTGCTGGACGGCAAGGCAACTGGCGGGCAATTGATGGTCGGACGCTTTGATGTCAACGAAGGTGAAGCCCCGCCCTACCACAAGCACACCCGCGAAGACGAGGTTTTCATGTTGATTAAGGGAACCGCACTGGTGTGGGTTGACGACCAGGAGATGGAGCTATCCGAGGGTGGGATTGTGTTCTTACCCAAGAACATTCCGCACGCATACCGCATCACGTCGAAGACGGCAGACTTGCTGATGATCAACACTCCGGCAGGAATCGAGGGTATGTTCCGGCACTCCGGGCGCGATTTGGCGACGCCACGACCGGACGACTTCGAGATCTCGCCCGCGAAGATGGCAGAAGGGGCAAGGGAATTCGGCCAGGTTATTCTGGGCCCCCCGCGTTGATCTCCGACCCGACAGGTTGCCACTCTGTGGGGTTTGCACCGACTTTCGAGCTATCCCATCGTGCGGCCCAGCTCTGGATTGCGCTCCGCCTTCATGTTGGCCAGGCTGTCGAGGCCTCACCCCGCGGTTGTTCGGCTCAGCAGTACGTCGGTTCACTAGACGAGCGATGTCGGGAAACGGCCCGTAATCCCGCCACAAGGTCACTGTTCGCCGGGTGGCGGCCCGGGATACCAGCGATCGGGCGTGGGATAGGCGAAGCCGTCAGGGAAGTGATAGGTCTCGAAGCACGTGGCGGTGGCCGCTTCGGTGTCGAAGAATGAGAACGAGTTCTGGTCGAGCCAACGACCGCTTTGCGTGGCGGGGAAGCCGCGGTCGGCGAAGAGTTTCAGACGCTGGTCCCACGGAATGCCGTTGCAGTCGAACGCGATGTGGTGGATGCCTTCGCCGTGGTGGTCCAGGAATTCGCGCATGATGGTGCGGCCCGAGAGCGGCTGCATGATCTCGAAGGTCAAGTCGTCGTTGGTCGCGAAGCAGACCGTCAGGCTGAACGAGCTCGGCTCCCCGCGATAGGTCTGCTCGGTGACTGTTTCCGATGTGAACGTGTACACCCGAAATGGTCCAATGCCCAGCCGCACAAGGCCTTCCATGGTGCGTTGCGCGTCTTCGGTGACCAGGCAGACCTCGATGAGCTTGCCGAGGAAGCTGTTGTCCATCTCGAACTCGTTGAGCACCGTGGGAAGAGCTGCGGGGTCCTGCGCCATTACCGTTCTCCGTTTCTGGATGAGGCGTCGTCGACGTACAGATCGACCAGTCTTGGGGGACTTTCGTTTCCACTGATCGGAACGAGATCCTGCGGGCACGCGCTGACGATGATGACCACGTCTTGGTGCGCCTGCAGGATCACCCGGCTGCCCAGGGCGGCCACCGACGACTTGAGCGATAGCTCGCCTGACGGCGACGCCTCGACCGCCATGAACAGATTCAGCGGATCCGGCACGGTGTGCAGCGCTGGTCGCACTACCCCAGCGGCCGTACCGCTGAGCGCGACCCCTTCGGCCGCGTGCCGGAAGTTCTCCGCGCAGCTGGCGTGCCATCCTCGAAATCCCAAGGCGCGATACCGTTCCGGGTCGCACGCCGCGATCAGCGTGTCGTGTAGCCCGCCGCTGTCGTCCGCCACCAGGGTCAACATCGCCATTCGGCGGTCATCGACCAGGGTGTCACCGACGAGCGGGCTCAGCCGGCCCATCGCTAATCGGCTATGCGACATCGATAACGCGGCGGCGCCGTCGAGACGAAGCGCCCAGGTGTCGACCACCTGATATCCGAGGGTGTTGACGACGTGTAGGCGTTGTCCGGCTCGTAAGACCACACTGCCGCCGCGGCCGCCCTCGATGGTGCGCGCGTGGCGCGGGTGCACCACTTCAACCGTCATCTCCGACGCCGTTCCACACGCACCGGCACGGGTGCAACGATCGCCAGCTGTGGTCTCACACGATTCATAGGTGGCACTCCTGGTTGAGCGATGGCAGGTAAAAGCAGCGGTAAACTATAGTTACCGTCGTTATACGATAGTATTTCACATTGCGCGAAAGGGCAATTATGAGTGCGGTACCCGATTCGGTCAATCCCGCCGTCGGACAGCGGCTGCGTGCCGCTCGCCTCGCCAAGGGTCTCAGCGCTCGCCAGCTTGCCTCGCTCGCCGATGTGACACCGGCGTATCTGAGTCGGCTAGAGAACGGTCAGCTCAGTCCGACGGTGAGCACTCTGTCCAAGGTGATGCAGGCCTTGGGTCAGCCGGTGGCTGATCTGTTCCACGGCGCGGATGACACAGGACCGCTCGTGCGAGCCGGCGAACGGCGGATCATCCGCAGCCACGGGGTTGCCGACGAGTTGCTGTCGCCCACGCGTTCGGGTCGTCTTGAGGTTCTCGAAACGGTGATCAGTCCCGGCGCCGGTAGTGGCGACGAGCCCTACAGTCACCCTGGCGACGAGGAGTGCATCGTGCTGCTCACTGGAACTCTCGAGGTCCAGGTACAGGATGTCCGATATGTCCTTCAGCCGGGGGATGCGCTGACTTTCAGCTGCCGCGTACCGCACGCCTGGCACAACGCCGGCGCCGCCGAGGTCCGCGCGCTGTGGATCATCACACCCGCCGGATATTGATCTCGGTATTGCCTTTTTGTATAACCCATGCGAGGCTCCTCCTAGACAGGAGGAGCGTCACATGGCCGTATCGCCCAGCACCACCGCCAGTTCTGCCTCGAGGCTTTCACCACACGGTGCCTTGACCGAACCGTCGGGACCGTGCACTCCGCGAGTCGCGGTTGCCGATATCCGTCCCGTCGTCGTGGTGCTTGCCACTGGAGGCACCATCGCCAGTGTCACCGACCCCAGGGCGGGCCGTGTGTTGCGCTCCGGCGACGCACACATCGCGAGGCTGCCCGCTTTCGCGGACTTCGAGGTGCGCACCGTTCCGGTTTTCATGGAGAGCAGCTTCGCGCTGACGGCAAAACATTGGGACCGGTTGCGACAGGCCGTGGCAGAGCACCTCAGCGCGCCCCACGTCGCGGGAGTGGTCATCACCCACGGCACCGACAGCATCGAAGAGACCGCCTATCTGCTGCAGCTGTTGCACGGCGATTCCCGACCGGTGGTCGTGACCGGCGCTATCAGGCCGGCCGATGCCCCCGAGCCCGACGGGCCGTCGAACCTGCGTGATGCAGTCATCGTCGCGGCGTCGACCTCGGCACGAAACCGCGGCGTCCTAGTGGTCTTCGACGGACTCGTCTTCGCCGCAGCCGGCACCCGAAAGGTCGACACCACCGCACGTGCGGCGTTCGACTCGCCCGATTTCGGGCCGGTCGGATCCGTGCGCGACGGGCACCCTGTGTTCGCCCAACAAGCTTCCCCGGTCGCGCCCCTCCCCGCCGTGACGGGGTGTGCTGACCTTTCGTCGGTGCGCGTTGACATCGTCGCTGCATATCCAGGCGCCGACGACATCGCCCTGCGCGCACACGCGGCCGCAGGTGCCCGGGGGCTGATTCTGGAGGCCACGGGCAGCGGCAATGCGCCACCACCACTTGTGTCGGCGGTATCCGAACTCACCGGCGCCGGTCTGATCGTGGTGGTGTCGTCGCGAGTCCACCGCGGATCCATCTCTCCGCTGTACGGAGGCCAAGGCGGCGGCCGCGAGTTAGTGGCCGCCGGCGCCATCCCCGCCGGATGGATGCGCCCGAGCCAGGCGCGCATCGCCCTGATGGCGCTGTTGGCCGACGGTGACGGCCACCGCAGTGTGCGTGAACGGTTTACCTCGTTGGCCGCCGAACCTGCAGCGGCACAACGGCTTCAGCTGTAACTCGAATCACGACCATCAGCCCGTCAACCCGCTCCGCGAAACATCTGTACCTGAAAGGACTCGCCATGCATCCCGACGACACCACCGCTGCGCTGCGACCCGGCGGTATCGAGAGCCGCTCCATCGAATGGATTCCGCCGCAGGAGCGCCACGGCAAGACCCGCCAGCAAGGCCCGTTCTGGTTCCTGTGCAATTTCCACCCACTGACCGTCGCGCTCGGCCTGGTCGGCCCCAGCCTGGGTCTGAGCCTGGGATGGACGATCATCGGGGCCACGCTGGGGGTCCTGTTCGGCACCGTGTTCCTCGCGCTGCACGGCTCGCAAGGCCCTAACCTGGGCCTTCCGCAGATGATCCAGTCCCGGGCGCAGCTGGGCTACCGCGGGGTGATCGTCATCCTGTTCGCGGCCGTGTTCACCTTCCTCGGGTACAACGTCGTCGACACGGTGCTAGTCGACGCCGGATTCCACACGCTGTTCGGCTGGAACGCCACCGTCCTCGGGCTCACGATCGGCGTGTTGTCGATCGCGTTGGCCGCCTGGGGGCATGACTGGCTACACCGCGCTTTCCGAATTCTGTTCTGGGCGTCGCTGCCGTTCTGGCTCCTCCTCACCGTCGGGATGCTGTCAGGAGCCGCTGGCGGCCAACCCAACCACGAGCTGGGCTTCAACCTCAGCGCGTTCGTGGTGATGTTCACCATCGGCGCCAGCTACAACATCACCTATGCCCCCATCGTTTCCGACTACACCCGCTACCTCCCCGTCCAGGTGTCCTCGCGGTCGCTGATCTCGACCATCTACTGGGGTGCCTCCGTCTCCGCGATCTGGATGATCGCGCTCGGCGCCTGGCTCGGCGCTCGATTCGGTGTGTCCGACACCCTCGTCGGAGTCCACGACGCCACCAACAACGTCATCCCCGGCGCCGGCACGGCCCTGGTGGTGATCAGCGGACTGGCGCTGGTGGCCACGATGGGACTCAACACCTACAGCGCGACGCTGACCGTCTTGACCGCCGTCAACTGTTTTCACCCCAGCTTTGGTACGTGGCGACGGCGAGTGGTCGCGACCCTCATTCTGGGCGCCGTGTCGACCGTCGTCGGTGTGTGGGTCGTCCACGACATCTCGGCAGCGATCAACAACTCCGTGCTGATCATGCTGTATCTGCTCGCCCCGTGGACGGCCATCAACCTGGTCGACTACTTTCTCATCCGCCGGGGCCACTACGACATTTCCGAGATCCTCAATCCCGACGGGGTTTACGGGCACTGGGCCTGGCGTGGCCTGACCGCCTACGCGCTCGGCGTCGCCTCCGAGATCCCCTTCATGGTGCTTACCTTCTACCAAGGTCCGCTCGCCCGAGCACTCGACGGAGTCGACATCGCCTTCGCCGTCTCCCTCGCGGTGGCCGGTGCCGCGTTCTACCTTCTCAACCGCCACAACCGGAGCCGGGACAAGACCATCCCGATCAACGCCTCGGCGGACGACACCATGCACCCTCAGCGGCCCGTCATCGCCACGTCGGCAGCGTGGGACGAGGCGCTATGACGAGCGCCCGACCCATCGAGCAGTTCCCGAAGCTGTTCTCGCCGTTCACCCTGTCCACGCTCAAGCTGGCCAACCGGGTCGTCGTCGCACCGATGTCGCGGGTGAGCACCTGCGGCGACGGCGTCCCCACCGCGCAGATGTCCGACTATTACCGACGATTCGCCGAGGGTGGTTTCGGGATGATCATCACCGAAGGGATCTATCCTCTGGGCCCGGCCGCGCAGGGCTACGCCAATCAGCCCGCACTCACCTCCACTGCCACCGTGGAGGGTTGGCGCTCGGTGACCACCGCGGTGCACCGCTGCGGCGGGATCATCTTCGCCCAGATCATGCACGCCGGTGCGCTTTCTCAACACCTACAAACGACCCTGGGCCCCAGCGCGATCACACCGCGGGGAGCGAAGATGCCCGAGTACGGGGGCAGCGGAAGTTATTCCACCCCACAAGCGCTGAGCCAGTCGGAAATAGAAGACATCGTTGACGGGTTTGCCCGGTCGGCTGCTCTAGCCGAGGAGGCCGGGTTCGACGGTGTCGAGGTGCATGCAGCCAATGGTTACCTGCTCGACCAGTTCCTGACCGACTACACCAACACGCGCAGCGATCGCTACGGCGGATCCGCCTGTGCCCGAGCACGATTGACCGCGGAGGTCATCGCTGCCGTCGTCGAGCGCACTCAGGACAGGGTCCCGGTGGGGGTGCGCCTGTCACAGGCCAAGGTCAACGACTCACACCACAAGTGGGTCAACGCACGAGAAGCCGAGGACATCTACACCACGATTGCCGCGGCGAAACCCGCCTACCTTCATCTGGCGGGTGAGGGGCGCCCCTGGACACAAAGCGGCCGCGCCGCAGACGGTACAGCCCTTGGCGCCTTGGCACGCCGAAGCACTGGCCTGCCCGTGATCGTCAACGGCGGCTTGCACACACCGGAACTCATCGAACAAACCCTGGCCGACGGCGAAGCGGATCTGGTCAGCCTCGGAAGGCCCGCGCTGGCCGATCCCGCGTGGCCCGCGCGCATCAGGGACGGACACACCCCGGAGGCGTTTGTTGCCGACTTCATCACCCCGTCGGCAACCCTGGCCAACACCGACCACGCGCGTGCACGGCACGCTACAACGAAACGATGAACACCACGATGCACCCCAACGACAGCCCGAAGCAGTCCGGCTTACGGAACTGGCGGCGCGACGCTGCCGAGACATGGCGCCACGGGGCAAGCGCGGTACTGACTCTTACCTTCGACCTCGACGCCGAAAGCGCTGTGCTAGCCCGGTCCGAGGCTGCCGCGTACGACTTGTCAACGATGTCGCACCAAGCCTACGGGCCCCAGACCGCATTGCCCCGCATTCTGCGCCTGCTGTCCGAAACTGACGTCGCAGCAACCTTTTTCGTGCCCGGCGAAAGCGCACGACGCTGGCCCAACGCCGTTGAAGCCATCCTGGCCGGCGGACACGAAGTCGCCTTGCACAGCGACCTACACAAACCCCTGACAACCATGTCCGACGCTCAACAGGCCGACGACCTCCAAGCCAACATGGAAGCACTCAAGGCTCTGGGGGCTCAACCGGTGGGCTACCGGGCGCCGAACTGGCAACTCACCACCAGGACTCTCGAACTGCTCATCGAAAGCGGACTCACCTACGACTCCAGCCTGATGGACGACGACCGTCCCTACCTAATCGACCACCCCGCCGGCCGCATCGCCGAACTACCCGTGCACTGGAGCCTCGACGATTGGGAGCAATACGCCTTCCTCCCAGAACCCGACATCGGCCAAGTCATCAACACTCCGTCCACCGTTCGGGAACTATGGACCGGCGAACTCGATGCCATGCGCACCACCGGCAGCCTCTGCAACATCTGCGCCCACCCCTTCCTCAGCGGCCGCCCCTCCCGGCTGAAGGTCATCGCCGACCTCATCGCCTTCGCGCACGAATGCCGCGACGTCGACATCCTCCGATGCGATGCGCTGGCGCAACGAATCCTCATAGCGCCTGTCTCCTAATAGGATTCGGGACCATCGATATGCCTGCGGCGTTAGATCCGCGACGACGATTTTTCGCTATTGCTGAGGACCGTAATTGTGCACGTCGTCACTCCCTGTAAAGGATGAGCGAATCGGGCTGGCCTCGTTCCTCGGTCCAGTTGATGTACTCGCTCTGGTCATGAGTACAGAACATCTGGATCTCATCGGAATGGGCCAACCGTAGTTCGCGTAGTTTTGCCAGCGTTGCCACCCGGTTTGCATAGTCGGTCTGGAACGCGATCTCCAACGGCAATCCCGGGGCATGGGCGAGGAAATTCATCTTGTGATCGAAATACGCGTCACCTGCGTGTAGCGACCACTTGCCGTTCTCACGGTACGCAACACCGCAGTGCCCGGCTGTGTGTCCGTGCAGCGGAATCAGTTTCGCGTCCAGGACTTCGGGAAGTTCCAGAGTGCGCGCCGGCAGTCCGAACCACCGCTCATCGGTCGGTCCGTAGGTCTTGAACCGCGTCTGGTGAGATACCTGATAAGGCTTGTAGGGCCCGCGCTGCTGGGTGCTGTCGTAGGCCGCCAGCTCCTCGGATGCGACGTGCACTGTGGCGTTGGGGAAGTCGTGCAGCCCGCCTACATGATCGTTGTCCAGGTGCGTGACGACGATATCGGTCACCTGATCCTGTTCGATCCCCCGCGCCTGCAAACGGTGTAGCGCAGTCAACCGCGGATCGATCAGGATGCCCAGTTTGAACAGCGCATCGGCCCCGAGAAGCGTCTGCGGGTCGTCCATCTCCTGTGTGCCGAACCCGCTGTCGAGCAGAATGACTCGATCACCGATGTGGAAGATGACGCAGTGGATGGACATGGATTTCGTCGAAGTGTGCGCCAGCGGACCCATCAATCCGAATGTCGCGTGCTCGATCTCGATCTTGGACGCCACTAGTTCTCCTCGAGCCGCTCAGGCCTCAACGGGCTTCGGAATCTGGAAGGCGTTGAGCAGGGCGCAGGTGAGCAGGTAGAGGCCCACCAGATAGACAACGTCGACCAATGTTGCCGACCCGAAGTGCTTTTCGGCCTCTCGATATAGGTCGTCGTCGACCTTGTATTCACGGGTGAGTTGGCTCGCGAACCTGTGCGCCAACAGCTGGCCGGGAGTCAATTCGGGCGGCGTCTCGCCGCGGCAGAGACCCTCGATGGCAGCTTCGGCAAGACCGACCTGCCGCGCGACAGCTGAATGGGCGTACATCTCGTAGGGCGACTTCCAAATCGCCCCGACCGTGAGGATGACCACCTCGTGCGTTTGCTTGTCGAGGGTGGTGTGCTTCGAGTCGGCTTGCATCCATGCCAGGAACCCCGGAGTGATGCCCGTGCTGTACAGATACGGGTTGAACGGACCGATGAGCTTCCCGTCGTCGGTCATTCCTCGGAAGCCGTTGCTGTCGGCCCACTTGATGAGCGTCGAGCGCATCGTCTGGTAGAGGTCTTTTTGGCTGCCGCTCAGCGTCGCGGGATCGATCAGAGGCAATCGCCCACCGAGCGCCGGTTCTGCGTTGGTCATGGTGTCTCCTTCAGGAATGAGATCCGGTGCCGTCAGGCCTTGAGCGTGTCGTCGAGCCAGTTGAAGACCACTTCGTCCTTGTAGGCCAATGCGCCTGACTGGCAATGGTTTTCGGCCCCGTCATCTTCGCTGAAGCTCACGAACGTCTTGGGCGCCTTCAGCGACTCGTAGACGTGCTCTGGCTGACCCCGGAAGAACTGGTCACCGTCGGCCTCCATCACCAAAGTGGGGCAGCTGATTCGTTCGACGACGTCGCTGTCTAGCGACATCTTCTTGCTCTCGACAGTGAGGTCGTAGTAGGACTTCACGCCAAAGCTGAACAACCCCTGGGTGAAGGTCCACCGCACCTGGGTGTTCGCGTCCATCGCCTTGCCCACGAGGTCGTTGTAGGTCGCGGCGTCCTCGTCGTCGAGAGCCTTCTTTGCCGCCGGTGACAAGATGCTCACGATGGCGTCGTAGAAGCTCCAGACGCCGTCGAAGAGGACGACTGCTTTGAATCTCGGCTCGAAGGCAGCTGCCCGGGCGGCGAGGTATCCGCCGAGGCTCATGCCCTTGAGAACCAAGCGATCACCGTCGACGTCGGGGCGCGACAGAACGTAGTCGACTGCCGGGGTGACGACCTTTTCCCAGTCGTATCGGAACGTCAGCTTCTGTTCACGAAGCGGCATGCCTTGGCCCGGACCGTCGAACGTCAGGCAGTTGTAGCCCCGACGGACGGCGGCCGCTGCGGCGAAGTAGTAGAGCTCCTCGAGACTCGAGTCGTAGCCACCGTGGAAGACCAAGGTGGGGCGCGGCTCGTTCGACTCGTCGGGCTTGTAGAAGTATCCGGGCAAAGTCGTTCCCTCGTAGGGGATTTCGACCGGCTCCCAGGTGGGCCCCATCAATTCAGCCGCCTTGGCGTAAGCCTTCTCGGAGGCTTTGGAATCGGCCATGATGCGCGGGTCGTCGGGATTGCCGTGCAGGTAGAACTCCGCCATCCGGAAGTAGGTCGACGCGCGCAGCAGGGCTTCGCGAGCACTGACGCGGTGGCCGGTGGACAGGTAGTCCTTCGCGCGCCCGAGCACGCGCTCGCCGCGGTCGTGCCAGTTCTCATACCAGCTGTCGAAATCACCTTCGGCGATGCTGTCCGCGGTGGCCATGAGCTCGCCGATGTCGGCGCCGCCGTAGTAGACGAAACCCAGATTGCGGACGAGTTCGAAAGCGAACGAATCGTCTTTGAAACCAACTTTCATGGCATTTTCCTTCGAACAAGAGTTGAGGGACGCGGTGAACGATTCTGCGAGGCGAAAAGGCGACTGCACTGCACTGTACAGTCGAGTGCAGGCCGTGGACAAGCGCTACGGGTTCTCCGCTGTACCTTTTCCGGCTGTCCTCAAACGCCTCTTCCGGCTAGCGCTACCTGTATGCGCCGAATGGCCGGTTGGGGTCGGTGAATCGTGGCGAACCGCTCACTGTCGACCGACATCAGCCACGAGCGTGGATGGAGAAGCTTCTGCGGTGAGTGCAGTCATGTTCACGCGTCACCGGGTCTGGCTATGCGATATATAGCGGTGTGGGACAACACGATCAATTTCGGTGCACAAGGCGGGGTTCGTCAGGTGGTGTGCGCGGTCCATTGGGGTCGCACTAAGAACAGCATCACCTGACCGCTTGATGTCGTGCCGCAACCGCAAGCTCAACGCCGCTCGGCGGGAGGGTATCGGTCAACGTGCCCAGCCGTTCGCTGACCGGTTCACTTCTCGCGGCCCCCATCGTTGGAAACGATCGGTCGACCGAGACGGACTGTCATGCACTGCACTGCGCAGTGCAGTGACGCTTACCGGGTCCTTTGTTCCAAATATCAGCGGTGAGGGCGATATCGGGCCAGGAACAGTTTCACCGCTTGACGCACCACGTAGTCGCACCTGTCCTCATCGAGGGCAATCATCGACGTGGCGACCAGCCGCCCCAGCAGTACCTCGCCCAAGATGACGTCAATGAACTGCGCGGTCGCGAGATCGGGATCGTCAACGCGGTACCCCGGCTCCCGGCTGAGCCGCCGCACGTACTCGTTGACCGCACGTCGAGCCGGCTCCCGGCCGTTGAGAAAGAAGCTCTCGGCGAGCTCTGGGAATCGCGGACTCTCCCAGATCACCAGGCGCATCAACGCCACTGCTTCTGGCTGCGCCCAGAAACTGGCAATCGTGCGGCCGATCGAGAACAAGACCTCCTCAGGCGGCCGCACCTGCGAGGTCGCTTCGATGATCGCGTCGAGAGGCATGCGATCCCACATCTGGGCCATCGTGGCGTCGAAAAGCGCCTTCTTGCTACCGAATTGGTTGTACACCGTCCGCCGCGCCACGCCCGACTCCAACGCAATGAGGTCCATGCTGGACTCTTCGTAGCCGTGGGTCAGGAAGACCCGTTCAGCGGTACGCAAGATTGTCTCTCGGGTCGATCTCGCGTCGAGCGGAGGTGTCGGTACACCGGGAACGGCTCGAGACATGCCTCCACGGTACTTCGCGACGGCTACTCAGAGCGTGGAGGCCAACAACAGCCGGCTACCCCGACGCCGGGTCTTGATTCGAGCATCGCCGTGATCAAGACCTGTCCGCCTAGCCTGCGTGATGATGGCCGATATGTGGTCATCCGATGGTGATGGCACCCATGTCGATGGCGACTAGCAGTGGCTCCGGGACGCGCTGGTAGTCACCCTGCCAGGCGTAGCCACGCCGCGTGGTGGGGATGATGATGCCGTCGACGTCACGGTAGTCGCTGGCGTAGAGCATGCCGGTCGCCCCGCCGATCACGTCGATCGTGAAGTCATGGCGGCGTAGCAGTCCGTCGGGGCCGAAGCATGAGATCTGTTTGCGGGTATGACTTTTGACGTATTCGGGGAATGTCGCTTTTAGCCGTCGCCAGGTTTCACCGTCGACCTCGATCGGGGCGATTTCTTCGGTGGCGAACTCGGGCCAGGTGTAGAGGAACGGCGTGTTCAGGTAGGTCCATAGCGCCTCGCCGGTGAAGTAGGCGACGTGCAGATCGTCCCACGGGGTTTCGAGCTGATGGCCCTCAAATGAGTTCTCCGGCTCGTCACGTGCCTCGATGATCGTGCCGTCACTGTGCTCGATAACGACGCGAGAGGGCTCGAACACCGACCGTTTGTCTTGGCCGACGAAGTCCATCGCAAGCAACTGTCGTGTGGTGTCGGCTGTCAGACGCACGTCTTTGAGAACGTCGGGTTTGCCCTTGACGTACCAGAGGGCGCCGGTGATGGAGGCGTCGACGGTGATCGATTTGAGGTGGTGCCATCGGTCCAGGCCCCCATGCGCGGCGACGGCGCTCTCGAGTAGGTCGTTCATTTCTCCTCCTGTGGCTAGTAGCACGTCTCTGCGACATACGGAGGTGGCGTGTGGCTGAAACTCATCGCCCATACCGCGGCCATGGGCCTGAGCAGCCCTCTCGGCATCACCGCGGTGGTTGTGGCCGATGAGTCTGTTAGCCCTCAGGCCTCTGTACGTGTGGGAGGTATGTGATGAACAGAGCCGCTGTAGTGCAGTACTTCACGACCATCGAAGATGCGCAGCGCAACCGCGAGTTGATCGAGGACGTGTTACGCGAACTGGCTGCCCGAGATCCCGGGGGAGTCGACTATCAAGTGTTGATGTTCGATGACGGCGTCGGATTCATGCATGCCGTTGCCTTCGACGGAACCACCGACCCATTCGCGGACTGCGCCGCCTATCGCGAATTCCACCGCGAACTCGCAAAGCGCCTCGCCACACCACCTGTCGTCATGCGTGCGACGTTGATCGGCTCCTACCGCGGCCGTCAGCCCTCGAGGCGGGGCGCTGATCTCACGCCGCGCCGATGAGTTTCGACCACTGGGCTCCTCAGTAATGCTGACGAAAGGAACCGCAATGAAAATCACGAATACTGCGTCGCGCGAGGAGTGGCTGGCGTCGCGCCTGGAGTTGTTGGCCAAGGAAAAGGCCGCGAGCCGCCAGCTAGCCGCACTCGCCGAGCAGCGCCGCGCACTTCCCGCGGTGGCCGTCGACAAGGACTATGTGTTCGACGGCCCCGATGGCAAGGTGTCGCTGATCGACCTGTTCGACGGCCGCAGCCAGTTGATCGTCTACCACTTCATGTGGCTGCACGACATCGAACAGGGTTGTCCGAGTTGCTCATTCGCCGTGGACGACATGCCCGATCCGATCCATCTCAACGAGGGCGCCGACACCACGCTGGCGTTGGTGTCGCGGGCACCCTACGCGCGACTGCGCGAGTTCAAGGACCGCATGGGATGGACCCTGCCGTGGTACTCCTCGCACGGCAGCGACTTCAATTTCGACTTCCACGTCAGCAACGACGAATCGAAGACGCCCATCGAATACAACTACAAAGACAAAGCCACCCTGGTGCGCGAAGGGCTGGAGTACATGGTCCACGACGGCGCCGACGGTCAAGGCATCAGCGTCTTCGTCCAGGACGGCGGCAGGGTGTTTCACACCTATTCGGCCTACGGCGTCGGTGCCGATGTCATGCTGAGCACCTACCGGTTCCTGGATCTGACCCCGTTGGGCCGGCAACGCTACATCAACGAATGGCCGTGGCACGACACCTATGGGGCACCGGAAGGTCATGAGCACCACCACATTTGACGGCGAGGATTTCGCACAACTGGCCGAGCCGTATCGACGCGAGCTGATCGCCTACGGCTACCGCATGCTCGGCTCGATCGACGACGCCGAAGAAGTCGTCCAAGACGTCTACCTGGATGCATGGCGGGCCTACGACCGGTTCGAAGGGCGCTCGTCACTGCGCACCTGGCTGTATCGCATCGCCACCCGGGCTTTCCTGAAGGCACTCGAAGGTCGCAAGCGCCGCCCGCTGCCCTCGGACCTGCATGCGCCGGAAGCCGACCCCGCCGCGCGCATTGTCGCCGGTGACCCGAAGCTGACATGGTTGCAACCGGGCCCGGATTCGCTGCTGGCCGCCACTACGAGCGATCCCGCCACCGTGGTGGCTGCGCGGGAAACCATGCGGCTGGCCTTCATCGCGGCGCTGCAACTTCTTCCTCCCCAGCAGCGCGCGGTGCTGATTCTGCGCGAGGTATTGGCTTGGTCTGCAGCCGAAGTCGCTGCGCTACTCGATCTGAGTGTGGCCGCAGTCAACAGTGCGCTACAGCGGGCCCGTTCGCATCTGCCGGCGGACACCGATTTACTGGTGCAGCCATCTGAACAGCGGGAGCGTGAACTACTCGACCGGTATGTCGCGGCATTCCAAAACGCCGACGTTGACGCACTGCTCGCGGTGTTGACCGAGGACGCACGATACGAAATGCCGCCGTTTCTCACGTGGTTTGAGGGCAGCGCCGCCATCGGCACCTTTCTCGGCCCGCACATGCGTGGCTTCGGCGAAACCCCGGTCATACGCACCACGGCCAACGGACAACCGGCGGTCGCGCTCTACCCGGCGGCACCGGACGGACAGTATCGCCTGCACGCCCTGCACGTACTCACCCTCTCCCCGCACGGCGTCGGGCGCATCGTGGCCTTCATGGACACCGGCATGCTGCGGCGCCTTGACCTGCCCGAGCAACTGCCAACCCAAACACCGTCAAAGCCGTAGGCGCAGCGTTGCGCGCGATCACATCCGACAGAGCCGAGTTTGTGGCGCTATGCATGTCAAGGAACGGCCTCGACCGAGCGCCTTCACCATCAGACTGGACGACGAATCGTCGGCTGCCGCGCTAGAGGGTCAGGCCGCTGACCGGCGGCGTCATCTGCTCGCTTCGTTAGCAGTTCCGGCGCACATGAGCCGGTGAAAAATACTGGCAGACAACGCGCTTCGAGATGCCTTGGCGGGACTGCTCGCTGCTCAGCGACACCGCTGACACGGGGGCGTCAGGCGATGCCGCCCTGAATCGTGGAGCCAGGAAATGAGTTGGCTTACGTTGCACAATCAGAAGATGCCTGAGATTCAACCATTCACGGTGCATGTACCCGACGCGGCGCTGGAAGACCTGCGCAGTCGCCTGCACCGCACTCGCTGGCCCGAGCGCGAGACGGTCGACGACTGGTCGCAGGGTGTGCCGCTAACCTCCATGCGGGCGCTTTGTGCGTACTGGCGTGACGAATACGATTGGCGCCGTTGTGAACGTCGGTTGAACTCACTGCCGCAATTCACAACACGTATCGACGGACTCGACATTCATTTTCTACACGTGCGATCCTCGAACGCCGACGCGACCCCGCTGCTGCTGACGCACGGTTGGCCCGGTTCAATCTTAGAATTCCTGGACGTAATCGACCCCCTCACGGATCCGACGTCGCACGGGGGCACATCCACCGATGCATTTCATCTCGTGATCCCATCGGTTCCCGGATACGGTTTCAGTTCACGCCCGACAACTGCAGGCTGGGGCATAGAGCGAATCGCGACTGCCTGGGCTGAGCTGATGCGCCGACTCGGCTACGACCACTATGGCGCGACCGGCGGCGACTGGGGAACGAGTATCAGCACCATGCTGGCCGTGCAGGCGCCCGATGCGGTACTGGGCATACACCTCACCCCGCCGCTCGTTGCCCCCGACTACGCCAACCGTGACAACTGGACCGCACAGGAACATGAGTCGGCCCAAATGCTCGCGGCAGCAACACAAGCCGGGAGCGGATACACGGCCCAACACTCAACTCGGCCACAGACGCTGGGCTACGCCCTACTCGACTCGCCGGCCGGGCAATGCGCCTGGATCTTTGAGAAGTTCGTCGAATGGTGTGACCACGACGGAGATGTGTTCGCTGTGCTGAGCCGCGACCAGATCCTCGACAACATCAGCCTGTACTGGCTGACCGGTACCGGCGCCTCATCCACCCGGCTGTACTGGGAAAGCTTTGCGACGGTCAACGATTGGTTAACCAGTGCACACACCGACACCGTCGACGCGCCATTAGGAGCGTCAGTCTTCAACGACACCCCACGTCCCTCACGACGCTGGGCAGAGCGGCGCTTCACCGACATCCGGTATTGGAGCGAGCCCGACCGGGGCGGCCACTTCGCCGCTTTCGAACAGCCCGCGCTGTTCGTCGACGAGCTGCGTGCCTCCTTCGCAGCCATCAGGTACGGCGGTGATTAACCGTAACTCGTCAACGGAGCTCTCATCTGCATAAACTCGGTGGCCGGTACCGGCGTTGACTCGGTTAGGCTTCGTGTTATGACTGTCGATCAGGTTGCCATCGTGATCGGTAGCTCGTTTCTGCTGCTGGCGGCGATGACCGCTCTGATGAGGCGCGCGAATCACGCTGAACGCAGGTCCATGGAGCGGCGACGTCAGGAATGGATCGACGCGGGCCGCATTCCCGGAGAAGAGCCGAACTTCTATTCAGGCCCAGGCGATTCGGTGCCCCTCAATCCGCGGCGCCAGTACTCGCGCGGTTACCCCTTTGGGAAGGCTTGACCCTCGACCCGCGCTTGGCTCGTCATTGCCGCCAGTTCCACAGGGCGTCGAGGTCAATGGTCAGCGCGGTTTTCGAATAGTCGTAGACAGGCCTCCGCCAGCACGCCACCCAGCAGCTCAATTGGTTCACCGGAACGTGCGTTCACCTCGCTGGCGGGAATTCGCAGCTCGCGCTGCTGCCCCTGCGTGACGGAATCGACGGCATCCATCGTGCAACCGAACACCACCCGCGACACCCTGGCCAGCCACGCCGACGTGAAACACATCGGACAGGGCTCGACGGTCGTATAGAGCGTGCAACCGCTGAGATCCGGTCCCATCGCGCGGGAAGCAATCCGCACCACATTCACCTCCGCGTGCTGGGTCATGTCGGCTTCCGCGACGACCCGGTCGGTGCTGTCCGCTACAACGTCTCCGTCTGGGCCCACCACCAGGGCGCCGAAGGGCGGCTCACCCTCACGCGTTGCCTTCTCTGCGAGCGCCAACGCGAGCCGCATGTACTCAGCATGCATTGCGTGTTTGCCTGCTGCCCTTCGCATTTGGCATGCTCCGCTCAGACACACCAGGAAGCTGAATTCCGAGCACGGGTGCGCCCCCATCGAGCGCGTACCGCAACGAACCGTCGAGCATAAGCAGGACACCTCCACGGGACACATTAAGAGAGCGGGCGCCGTAGGTGGCTTCTTTGTGACCCACCGCTTTGGTCGAGCTTGCGTTCGAGCGCGCTCGAACTCCTAACGTCACGGCCATGACAACTCAGACGGGATCGCAGACCTGGATCATCACCGGGGCGTCGAAGGGCCTCGGGCGTGCACTAGCCGAGGCTGCCCTTGTCGCGGGCGATCAGGTCGTGGCTGCAGTCCGAAATCCTGACGCCGTGGCCGACCTGAGCACCGCCTTCGGTGACCGCATCACAAGCGTCGAGTTCGATGCCCGAGACACCACCAAAGCCGCCGGCCTCGTCCATGCCGCGGTCGACCGTTACGGCCGGCTCGACGTCCTGGTGAACAACGCGGGACGCGCCATCGTCGGCGCCGCCGAGGAAGTCACCGATGCGCAACTGCGCGACCTGATGGACCTGCACCTGTTCGGTCCCGCCGCCCTCGTCCGTGCCGCATTACCGATCATGCGTGGCCAGGGGCGCGGGACGATCGTACAAATGAGCAGCCAGGGCGGCCGGATGTCCTTCCCCGGCGTCTCGACCTACTCGGCGTCGAAGTTTGCTTTGGAGGGATGGTCAGAGGCCTTGGCCGGCGAGGTCGCGCCGTTCGGGATCCGCGTGATGCTGGTTGAGCCCAGCCGGTTTCGCACCGCGTTCAACACCGTCGACGTGCTCGACTTCACCGCGGTCTCGCCGACCTACCGGGAGATCTTGGCCGACGTGCGCGCCGACATGGCGGGTGCGGACGGAAACCAGGAAGGTGACCCGGCAAAGGCCGCGCAGATCATCGTCTCGTTGACCCGTTCCGATTACGTGCCGCTGCGGCTGCCGCTCGGCGCCGAAGCCGTCGAGCGCCTCACGGCCACCTATCAGCGCGGTTTGGAGGGGGTCAGCCAGTGGGCTGAGGTTGCCCGCAGCGCCGACTTCACCGACGTCCCCGCCTCGGTGCGTCCGATCTAGGATCGGGTATGTCCACCGACGACCTGATGAGCAGGGCGCTCGCCGCACTCGATGAGATCGACGGCCCGATGTCGATCGAGGTCATCCACCGTCTCGCCGACACCAGTGAAGTCCGCGAGCCGATGACCATCGCCGAGGTGGCCGATCTGCTCGACGTCTCCGCTCACACCCTGCGTTACTACGAACGCATCGGCCTGGTCGAGGTGGATCGCGACAGCAGCGGCCACCGCAGCTACCAGCCCGAGGCGGTGCGCCGACTCGTCTTCCTCACCCGGATGCGGTTGTCCGGCATGGCCATCCGCGATCTGCAGCACTACATCACGCTCGTCGACAGCGGTGAGCAGACCGTGCCCGAACGACTCGACATGCTGCTCGAACATCGCGACACCATCCGCCGGCAGATCCGCGAACTCACCCTCTCCCTCGCCGCCACCGAGTACAAAATCGCCACCTACGGCGGCACCACCGGCGACACCTGCTAACCGCCGCGTCAAATCGTGTGGGGTGCAAAGCATTTCGCAGGCGCCGCTCAACGGCAGACGAACACCGACTTCCGTCTAGGCGAACCGGCTGCTGGGAACGGGGCCGGGCGAGCGCGCAGCGTCCCTCGGTCCGGTGAGCCAGTGGCTGCGCACGGCCTCCGCCAGCCCGACGAGCGTCTCGTCCGGATCCCGCGGGACGCCGTCCTCAGCGTTGTCCAAGGATTCCGGTGCGGCACCGACGATCTCGGCGGCGAGTTCCTCGACGCCACGCTCGTCGGGCGGGACGGTCTGCGGCTCGCCGGCCGGGGATGCGCTCAGCCGCTCACCCCACGGCGACGTCGCCATCTGGTGCAGGAACCCGGTGACGTCGCCGCCAACCGCCGGCGGGTCCGTCCAGCAGGACGCATGCTCGAAAAGCACCTGCCCGTCGGCGCGTTCCCGCAGCCCCCCGGTGTCCGTCTCGTTCAGGTCGTAGGCCACCACGAGCGCATCGGGGCGCCCTGGGACAAACGGCTCGGCGGGTAGGCCGAAAAGCCCGGCCGCCGCTAGTCCGAGGATCTGGCTGGAGCGATCTGGCAGCAGACCTACCGACGCCGGCCGCCGGCCCACCGCGGTCAGGATCAAGCCAAGCCGATCAAGGCTCAGCCGACACATCGCGAAGGTGTCGGAGGTAAACGCGAACCGGCCGTTCATGCCGTCATTGAACCCATACGGCGAGATCGTGATCAGCAGGCCACCATTGAGTGCGAAATGCCAGCCCCTCAGGTCCCTGCCGTCCAGGGGGCACACGGCCCGGGCCGCGTGCGCCCGCGCGATCATCCGCGCGATTCGGTCGCGGGCGGGCATCCAGTCACCGTCGGGCACGGGCAGCCGTTGGGCTTCCGCCTCAGCCCGGCCGAGGTCGCCGGCAAGAAGCGCGTTGTAGGCCAACAGATAACGCGCGGGCCACGGATCGAGCGAGTCGACGTGTGGTGCCAAGACCGTGACGGCCTCGGCATGCCGGTTCTCCCGTTCGAGTGCGGACACCAGTTCCATCAGCAACAGCGGCTCGCCCGGCATGATTTCGAGCGCGCGCCGCAACGGCGGAATAGCCAGGAACGGAATGCCGCGCTCGATGCAGGTGTAACCGAACCGGTAAAGCTGCTGCGGTCCCTGCTCATGGGCCATCGCCGCGGCGGCTTCCCGCATGTCATCGATCCCCAACAGTGCCGCCGCGCCTTCCATGAGCCGCGCCACCTCGGCCAGTTCCATGCTGTCGGCGTTCAACCTCAGATGCCGGATCAGGCCGGCGATGTCGCCGCCTTCCAGCAGAACCCACCCGTCACTCATGGGTTGTCAGGCTACCGCCGGCAGGCCCCGAACACGTCGATCAATTGGATCGAGAAGTTGACGAAAGTCGCGCGCCGGCGGGCTAATTGAGGTCATCCGGCTTGGATCTGGCCGCCATCGACGACGAGGTTGCTGGCCGTGATCCACGCTGCCCGGTCGGAGGCGAGGAATGCGATCGCTTCGGCGATGTCGGCCCCTTCGCCGTTTCGGCCCAGCGGGATCGGGGTGCCACCGGCCTCAGGGGTGTCGGCGCCTCCGGCGTCGATGAGCGCTTGTCTTACCGCGTCGGCACCCGGCGAGGTGACGTTCCCGGGTGTCACCGTGTTGACCCGCACTCCGCGAGGCCCAGCCTCTGCGGCGAGACCCGTGGTGTACGTGGACAAGGCCGCCTTGGCGGTGGCGTAGTGCAACATCGCCGAGGGTGGGCTCAGCGTCACGGCCGAGGACACGTTGATGATCGAGCCGGTGCCACGCTCGTATAGCGCGGGCAGCAGCGCGGCGCTGAGCCGGACGGCGGCCAGGAAGTTGATGTTGAGATCTTTGACCCATTCGGCGTCATCGATGTCGAGGACGCCCAACGGATGCGGCGTCGATGCGCCGGCATTGTTGACGATGAAGTCGACGTCGCCGAGTATCTCCCGCGCTCGTCGGGCCAATTCGTTGGCACCGTCAAGCGTTGCGACGTCGGCAACCACGTACTCGACGCCTGGAGGCAGCGAATCCGGTTGCGAGCGGCCGGAGGTGACGACGCGGGCGCCCCCTTTGACGAACCGAGCCACGGTGGCCGCGCCGATGCCCCTACTGCCGCCGGTGATCACGGCAGTCTTGCCGACGAGGTCGAGAACGGGCGTGGTGGGCACTTGTGGAGCCACGATGGGCGTAGTCATGCGACATCTCCTTCGAGTTTGACGGCATTCTGTTTCGTGCAGCACTAGAACAATGGCGGGTTATTGACTGCATAGTACACAACGCCGACTCCTGCAAGGACGCAGTTATGTACCGCAGTGTCGTTAATGGGTATCGTGGACAGTATGGCGCGCCCCCGGAAGTTCGATGAAGCTCAGGTCATCGAGGCAAGTCGCGACCTGTTCTGGGATCAGGGCTACGCCGCGACGAGTATCGACGACCTCAGTGCTGCCACCGGTTTGGGTCGCGGCAGCTTTTACAAGGCGTTCGGCGACAAGCGCAGTATGTTCTTGCGCAGCCTCGAGTTGTATTGCGCCGAGGCCTTCGACGGCATCCGTGCCGAACTCCGCAACCCAGACCTGTCGGCCTACGACCGTCTGGTTGGGCATGTGCGGGCCGCGGCCGCCGACATTGCGTCCGATACCGACCGTCGCGGCTGCCTGCTGGCCAAGAGTGCTGCCGAACTGTCCTCCACGGACCCGGTGGTGGCCAAGCAGGTCAAACGGATCTTGGACGGCTGGCTACGGGAACTGACGGCCACGATCAGTGCCGCCCAAGCCGACGGCGACATCCCGTCGGACACCGACGCCAAGTCGATGGCCAGCTTGCTGCTGGCCGTGCTGCGCGGGATGGAGGCACTACGTAAGGGCGGCGCATCCGCTGCGACGATCAAGCTGGCCGCTGAACAGGCCGTCACGCTGCTTGCGGTGTCGCCTCCCGCTGCCGGCTAGATCCCACCGGTCAGTGTTCGACCGGTGGGGTTGATCGAGGCTTCTTCTCGGGCTCGTCGAATGTGACGTGGACGTGCTGAAACCCTTTGGCCCGCTCTGCTTTTGCCCGCCCGGTGTATGTCTTGCGGTCGGCACGGGTGAGGTCGACGTTGTCGGTGAAAGGGGTCAGCAGCGACCTCGGATACAGCCGCTGTGTGCGAACCACGTTGACTTGCGCGCACAGCACCAGGCTGAGCGAGACCAGATACAGAAACGCCAGCAGACCGAGCACGAGCGCAAAGACGCTATTGGTGGCGCTGGCGGTCTTGACGGTGTGGGAGACATAAGCGGCGCCGAACCACTGCAACAGCTGCCAGATGACGGCAGCGATGAGTGCACCGGGCAGGACGTCACCCCACGTCAGCTCGCGGGCGGTGGTCACCTTGAACAGCACTACGCAGACCCCCGCGTTGATCGCAACGGCCGCCAGCACAAGCCCCGCCTTGGACAGGATCCCGAACGAGTCGGTGACATGCCCGATCGACGAGAGGACCGTGGACGCGACCGCCGCCGAGCCCAGCACGATGAGCATCAGCAGGCTGCGCAGCCGCGATCGCAGCGGATCTGGTCGGATGTTGCGCGGCACGGCCCACACCGAATCCATCGCATTCTGGATCGCCTGTCCGATTCCCAAACCGCCGTACAAGGCCACGGCAATGCCCGCGATCACCCCGGTCGGTCCGCCGCTGAGCCTGCGAGGTTCGCTGAGCTGATCTCCGATCACCGGGAACTGGCGGAGTGTGGACGTCAGCACTTGTTGTTGCACGTCGGGATGTCCCGCAAGTACGACGCCCAGCGTGGTGGTCAACAGTAGGAGCAGGGGAAACAGCGACAGGAACGCGTAGTAGGTGATCAGCGCCGCCAGGTAACTGCCCTGATCGTCGACGTGCTTGTAGATCACGGCGATGACGAATCCCGCCGCGCGACTTCGTCGCTGCAGTCGATCAAGCCAGCGAACCATCACGATCACCCCGATGCCCTACACCCGCGTTGGGTGATACCCCGGTACACGCACCCTGAATCGATGCCGACTAGATCGAGCAGTGGGGGCTGCCTACCGTGGAAGCGGTCAACCAGAGCGGAGGTCAAAAGGTGTTCAGCCTCGGTGCAAAACGGCTCGAGCGAAGGTTACGACGACGCGGCGAGTCCGCGATGGCGAGAGTTCTCTTCGCGCACCGCAAGGTGTCAGGTTTGTACCGGAGCAATGACGCGTTTTATCAGAGTCCACCGGTTCAAGCCACACCCGCTCTGTGGACCATCAGCGTGCGCGTTGAACCTGCGGCGGGACCCGCCTTCGACGCCCGCATCGACGCGTGGCTCTATGACACAGATCGACCGTGGGCCGATACGTTGATCCCCGTTCTCTATGACCCGGCCGACCAGCGCAAGGTGGTTTTCGATCCTTCCGTCGAGAGGCGAAATGCCGCGCAGCAGGCCACTTTCGCGATGCGCGAGCAATGGCTGCAGGAAGAGTCACGCAGCCCGGTGGACCGGCTGACGGAGCTGATGCAGCTACGCGAACGCGGCGAGATCACCGAAGTCCAGTACGAGGAGCGCAGGCGAAAGCTGCTCGGAAATTGAGCGGGCGTTCTCGCGCTAGGTGAGCCGACTGGCGGCGAAGGCCGCGCCTTGGTTGGTCAGGTCTCCGTCGTACGCGTCCGGGTTGTGCATGGCGAAGTTGAGCCCGTCCGAGCACACGGGGTCTTCAGGCGCGCAGAGCTTCGCCGTCTTGGGCTGATACAACGAACCGATCGCCACTGGCGGCTGGCCGAGGAAATTCATCGCTCGGTCGTTGGGCAGCCCGAAGAGCACGACTGCTGCGACATGGTCTGCGACCTCGGGCTGCAGCGGTTTGGGAACCGTCGCAGGATCCACGCCAGCAGGCACCGAAGCTGACGTCACGAATCCCATCACCGCCGCGCCCTGGGAGAAGCCACCGAGCACCATCTTCGTCTTCGGGCAGGTGGTGGCCATCGAAACCACATGGGCGCCTGCGTCTTTGATGCCGTCGAGACCGGTCGCCCACTGGTCTGAGGCTGGGTAGCTCACGGGATGAACATCGATCGACTTGGATCCGACAAGAGTCCGCAACGCATCAACGAACGTCTGCCCTGTCCTACCAACACCTGGTGGCTCGTTCGTACCGCGGGCGAACACTACTTCGATGTCCGGACATGACGAAGCCGCGGAGGCCGGTGGCACGACGCATGTCAGGGCCAACACAGGCGCGGTGGCAAAGCAGAGCATCCAAGCGACAAATCGTCCGCGCGCGCGGCTCTTCGATGGGGCCGATCTCATGTCGCTTTATCTTAGTACGGCTATCTTCTTCGCGCTGGGCTCCGCGATTGGCGTCAATTGCTTAGCCGAGGAGCCGAATTGGAGGACGGTCAGCTGGTTCCTTCACCTGCTCGCCGAAGTCGGCCGCGTTGTCGCAACGGCGTTTGCCACGGGGCCGACCGGGGTATGACCGCGGCGAACTTCGTCTCCTAGGCCAGCGAGACGCCGAGACGACCGAGCAAGGGCGGCAGCGATGTCCAGACGCAACGAGTACACGGGCGAGATGTGTGAGTGCGGCCGTCCCATGTACGTCCGGGTGGTCAGCGTCGGCTCCCGGCCGGAATCTCGGCGGGGACCCTCCTGTTGGAACAGCGAATGCTCCCTTCATCGCCGCAGGCAGCAGACGCGCGAGCAGGAGGGCGCCCGAAGCGGACCGCGCGAGTAAACGGAGGATCAGGCAGGTATGGCTGCGGTGAGAACGGGTCAGGGCCTACCCGATGTCGTGGTCACGGCGGTGGTCTCGAGCACCGCTCTGGCACCCGACGCGGAGAACAGCTGGCAGCGCCTGCTGGCGGGAGAAAGCGGCATCCGAGAGCTGGACAAAGAGTTCGTCGACCAGTTCGACTCCCCGGTGCGCATCGGCGGCCAACTTCGCGAAACGTTCGACGAGCACCTGACCCGCATCGAGATTCGTCGATTGTCGTACATGCAGAAGATGGCGGTGGTGCTCAGTCGCCGGCTGTGGGAGACGGCGAACTCCCCTGATGTCGACACCGCCCGGCTGATGGTGTCGATCGGGCATGCGCAGGGGTCTACCGAGGCGCTTGTGTTGCTCTACGACGATTTTCTGGCCCGCGGCATGCGCGCGGCCAATCCGCTTTCGGTGCAGATGCACATGCCAAACGCGCCCGCGGCCGCGGTGGGACTCGACCGTGGCGCCAAGGCGGGAATCCTCAGCCCGATGTTGGCCGACGCCTCGGGTTCCGCAGCCCTTGTCCAGGCGTGGCGGACCATAGTGTTCGGCGACGCCGACATCGCGATCTGTGGCGGTGTGGAAACCGGTATCGAGCCCGTTCCGGTTGCGGCGTTCTCGCATCTGGGGATGTTGTCGACCAACAACGACGACCCGCCGGGCGCGTGCCGACCGTTCGATCAGGACCGCGACGGCATGGTGTTCGGCGAGGCCGGCGCGCTGCTGCTGCTCGAGACCGAGCAACACGCAAAGGCCCGCGGTGCGCCCATCCTGGCCCGCATGCTGGGCGGCGCCATCACCTCCGACGGTCACGACGCTCTCACGCCAGAGCCCGACGGGGAGCGCGCCGCCGACGCCATCGTCCGTGCACTAGATCTGGCCGGGTTGGCGCCATCGGACATCGACCATGTCAACGCGCACGCCGCCGGAACCGTGATCGGCGACCTTGCCGAAGCCCGCGCCATCAGACGCGCGCTCGGCGGCCACATGCCTGCGGTGTATGCGCCGAAGGCGGCGTTGGGGCACTCGCTGGGAGCCGCAGGGGCGGTGGAGGCCGTGCTGACTGTGCAGGCCCTGCGCGACGGCGTCGTGCCGCCCACGCTGAATCTGAAGAATCTCGATCCCGAAATCGACCTCGACGTCGTCACCGACGGTGCGCGACGTGCCAATCTCGGCTTTGCGCTGAGCAATTCCCTGGGAATCGGCGGCAACAACGTCGCAGTGGTGTTCGGCGCGTACTGACCGAAGGCCTGGCAGCTTTGATCAATTGCGTCAGCCGTTGAATCGGGCGCTAACCCATCCAATGAAGTGTCGGCTCCGAATGGTCTGTATCGGAACGCGATCGTGAGGCCAATGTGGACGTTGTGCGAGCAGTGACTCGGGTGCTGGTGCAAAGTGCGGTCACCGGCGCCGCGGTGATCAAAGCGGTGCGCGACGCGCGCCGCGGTAACAGCATCGGCCAACCTGTCACAACCAGGCATACGAACCCATCCGCGACTGTGCGGGCAACGAATGCTGGCTATGAGCGCGGAGATGCACGCCGGCGACCCGCCGCCGTCGTTCGGCGAAGTACGGTTTCGCCGTGAGGGCGAGCGGCTGTGTGTGGAGCACGCGCCGCCGATCATGTGGTTCGCCCGTCATGTCCTGGAGCACAGCCAAGCGAATCCCGACGTCGGGTTGAGTTTCGATGGCACCCACGTGACGCTGTACGCAGCCAACGGGCATTGGATCTGGAAGCTCAGCGGCCGCAGTTGGTTTCGAAGCGCCGGACCCGGCGTGGAGCCTCTTGTCATGCTCGAAGGCATCTGGCCGGACTGAACGACGGTATGGGCTAAGGCACCGGCAATGGTTCGACGCCGATCGAATCATTCCGCGTTGACCATGGACTCATGAATACTTCGTCGACCGATCATCATGTGGACGGGGATCGTTTCCCGGAATGGGCGCCGTTCGCCGAAGCAGTTCAGCGCCGCCGACCCGACGCCGGGACGTGGTGTGAAGCCTGGACCGTTCGCGACATCGTCATCCATCAAACCGGCAACGCCGAAGAACTGGCGCGAGTCCTCGAAGGCCACCTGTCCGGCGCGCCCGTCCAGACCCGTGCATTCGAGCAGCGCGAAGCGCGCTATCGGGCGATGAACGACACCGACCTGTGGTCGGCATTCGCCGCACAGATGGCCCGGCTAGGCCGAGCCGCGGAGGCGGCCGAAGACCTGCCCGACGACACTGACGTCGCTTGGACTGGCCGCACCATGAAGCCGGCGTGGTTCGCCGAACACATGCGTGAGGAGCTCGTGCTGCATGGCTGGGACATCACGGGTGACCAGCCGGGTGCACAGGCACGGCTGGGCGAGCCGTGGATGACCGAACACAGTGTGCACGCCGTCGGCCTCCCACTGCTCAAAAGAGGACTCGAACGACTGGCGGCACTGGGCGCTGACCGCATCGAATCCAGAATCAGGGTGAACGGCGACCCCGACGTGGTCATCACCGCCGACGCGCAGGAATCTTCCATCGCGCTTGAACCTGCCGAGGGCGCTGCGACGATCGAAACCGACCGCGCAGCGCGGGTACTGCTGTTGTGGGGACGCCGGCCGGCAGACCCCAGCCGCGTCTGCAGCACCGTCGGACCAGTCGCGCTGGGTCGCCTGCGCACACTGCTCAGCGGCTACTGACCCGACGCGCCTCGCCCGCCAGCCAGAACCAACTGTTGAGGGGAAGGGATGTCACAAATTTCATCGACACCGCTGAGATCACTGTTCAGGCCGAGAGACGTATCGCCGTATGCCGTGCTGGTGGTGATGTGCGCCGGATATTTCCTGGTGCTGCTCGACGTGACCATCGTCAATGTCGCTCTCCCGTCGATCGCATCGGGGCTCGGGGCATCGGTGAGCGGACTGCAATGGGTGGTCGACGGCTACGCGTTGGCTCTCGCATCGCTGATGCTCGCCGGCGGCACGGTCGGCGACCTACACGGACATAAACGCGTCGTGTTGTGCGGACTGGTGGTGTTCGGCGTCGCGTCCTTGGCTTGTGCCGTCGCCCCTGACGTGGCGGTGCTTGTCAGCGCGCGGGTGTTCCAGGGTGTCGGTGCCGCGCTGCTGCTACCGGGCACGCTCGCGATCATCACGCATGCGTTTGGTGAAGGCCGCGAGCAGGCCAAAGCGATCGGGATTTGGGCAGGAATCGGAAGCTTGGCCTTGCCCGCCGGCCCGCTGCTGGGAGGAGCGCTGATCGCCGGCTTCGGTTGGCGCGCAATATTTCTCATCAACGTACCGATCGTGGTGTTGGCGGTCGTCGCGGCGGCGATCCTGGTAAAGGAGAGCACGGATCGGCAGGGAAGAAGCCTCGATGTGGTTGGCGTCGTCTTAGGTGTGCTGGCCCTGGCGGCGATCACCTTCGCGTTCATTGGCGCAGGGCATTCCGGCGCACGGTCCGCTGAGGTGATCGGCGCGGCGGTCGCCGCGGTGGTGTTGCTCGTCGGGTTCGTCGTCGTCGAGCGTGCACGGGGTGATGACGCGATGTTGCCGCTGGCGTTGTTCCGGCGCCCGGTGTTCACGGTGGCCAATGTCGCGGCTGCGACGATGAACCTGTGCACGCTCGGGATGCTGTTCGTTCTGACGCTGTATCTGCAGACGGTTCAAGGCCGTTCGGCGCTGGTCGCCGGACTGTTCATCGTCCCCCTCTTTGCTCCGCTGGCCATCCTCGCTCCGCTCGCGGGGCGGCTGACGAGCCGCATCGGTCCGCGACTGCCCGCCGGCGCGGGTCTCGTCATCGCCGCCGCCGGCCTCGGCCTCCTGGCGCTGGCGCAACCGCGATCGACCTATGCGCTGCTGCTTCCCGCGTTCTTGCTTTGGGGTATTGGCCTCGGAATCTTGACGCCTGCAGTCGTGTCCGCTGCGATCAGCACGGTTCCATCGGAGCGTGCCGGTTTGGCTTCGGCCATCAACAACACATCGCGCCAGGCGGGTGGAGCGATCGGTATCGCCGTCGCCGGAGCGATCGCAGGCCAACCCGACGCGCCCGGCTTCCTTGCTGGGTTTCACGTCACCGCCATCGGTGCGGCCGCTCTGTATTTGATGGTCGCCGTACTTGCGCTCGTCTTCATCCCCGGCGGACTGCGGCGTTCGTCAGCGTCGACCCCCTGACCGCGCTAGCCGGGCCAGCCTGTCTCCAGCGGGAACTGGCCGTCGGTCAGATGACGCTTCAACACTTTTCCCGTCGCGGTGCGCGGCAGCTGACTGACGAACGTGACGTCGCGCGGAATCGAGAAGCGGCTCAGGCGGTTTCGGACGAAGTTCTTGACCATCGCTTCATCCAGCGACGCCCCTTCGGCGCGGACGACGAACGCGGCGAGGCGTTGACCGAACTCCGGATCGGGAACGCCGACCACTGCCGCCTCGACGACCTGTGGCAGGGCGGCGATGGCTTCCTCGACAGGCCGCGGAAAGACGTTCTCTCCGCCGGAGATGATCATCTCGTCGTCGCGTCCGGCGACGAAAAGCCGACCGCTGGCGTCGAGGTACCCGAGATCCCCGGTGTCCATCAGCTGGTCTTCGATGGCGGGCGACGCCGCATTGGTGTAGCCGTCGAACAGCATGTCGTTGCCGACGAAGATGCGGCCGACGGCACCGACCGGCACGGGATCGCCGTTCTGACCGAGAATGGCGATGCGAGTGCCCAGCGGTGGTCGACCGGCGGTCGTGGGCGCAAGGCGCAGGTCGGTTGGATCGGCGATCGTCGCCCACGACACCTCGGTGGACCCGTAGAAGTTGTACAGAATGTCGCCGAAGGTGTCCATGAACTTGACGACGGCCGCACCGGGAATCGGCGACCCGCTGCTGGCGACCACCCGCAGCGATGACGTGTCGTAGCGATCGATCACCTCGGCGGGCAACTCGAGAATGCGCTGCAACATGACCGGAACCAAGATCAGCACGGTGCAGCGATGCAGCGCAATGGTTTTGAGGCATTCTTCGGCGTCGAACCGTTCCATCAGCACCACGGTCGCGAGTAGCGGCGTGCTCACTTGCAGTGCGGCCAGGCCCCAGGCGTGGAACAGCGGCGCAGACAGCATCATCACCTCGTCGCGATGTAGCGGCATCCGCGACAACATCGCGGCGATTGCGCCGAAGCCCGGAGGTGTTGGCCGGCGTGCACCCTTGGGCGTGCCGGTGGTACCCGAGGTGAGAACGATGAGCCTGCCGGGCTGTTTCGGCGGCGCCACCGTTGCGCCTGCGCCCGCGGAGATGACATCGTCGATCGAACGCCACTGCGAGACAAGCGAATCAGGGTGCGTCGAGATCCGCGGAAGCTCTGCAGGGAGATAACGGACCAGAGGTTCGAAGTCGTCGTCGACGAATATCGCGTCGACCGCGTTGTTCGCAATGATCAATTCGATCGTGTGCGCCGAAAGGCCGGTGTTGAGCAACAACAGGTCCGCACCCAGCTTGCTCGAAGCCACCATGCACTCGACCATCGCGCAATGATTGCGCGCGAGGACCGCGAACTTACTGTCGCTGGTGAAGCCCCCCGCAGTGAGGCCCGACGCCAGGCGTGTGGTGCGTTCGGCCATGTCCGCGTAGGTCGACGTGCCGTACCGATCGATCGACGCTATGTTGCGCGGTGACCGCGCGGCGGCCGCCCCGAGGCCGCCGGCAAGCGTGAAGCCCCACTTGGCAAGCGAATTGAGCTGTCGCAGGCCACGATCCGGTCGCGACGCACGCACGACACCGCTCGCGATCATCGTCTTCATGACGCTGAGCTGCAGTGAACGCCCGTCTCCCATATTGACCAGAACTGACGACTGCTTGCCTTCGAGGTAGTCCGAAACCCGTAGCAGCCCTTCCTTGAGCCAGTTCCGGATGGCGCCGTCGCTGACCTTTTCGAGGTCGGGATGCAGCAGTCCGACGCCGAAGATCTTCAGCGCGATCCGGGTGCCGCCCTTTTCGGGCGTCAGGCGAATCGACACGAAGGAATCACTCACCTGGGTTGAGTGGAGCCACATCAGCAGGTTCGACCGGCGGAGCGTCTGCCGCATCTCGTGAACCATCACGGCGCCGCGAGGGGTGGCCAGCCGGACCTCGAAGTGCAGGCCTTTGCCGGCAACCTCTTCGCACGACCCGAGGCCGCGAAAGTATCGCGGATACCCGTCGGGCGCCTCCAGGATGCCCCAGACGTCGGCACATGAGTGATCCAGCGTGATGTCGAAAGCGATCACATCATGTGCCACGGTGGTCCTGCCAGGTAGTTCCTAGGCCGAGCGAAAGAACACATTGTGGTTCATCCGCCCACGGCGTGGAACCATTTCGCTGGACCACGCAGCGCAGTTCAGTTGATTCGCTGGACGTTCTCCGTCACGACTCTCGAGCCGTCCCAGCGCAGATCTGCTGTCATGCGCACGGTGCCGCAGCATTCCGGGTCATCTGGACCCTGGGTCAGCCACGACACGTGCGCGATCCCGTCGGCGATCGACAACCCGGTCACCACTTCGCGTCCGTGAGTCAGGTCGCTCAAGTCCACGCCGCCCAGCCGCGTGGGCCCACCGGCGTAGAGCTGTACGGTGGCCGCCCATGGAACGCCGCCTGCGCTGCACTCAGTGACCAGCGCGCCGTCCTCGACGCCATCACCGGTCAGGTCACCGAACGCGACCCAGTAGTCACCGTCCGGATACCCCTTCCTGGCAACCCGGACCTGCCCGTTATGGGGATCCTGATTGGGCAGCTGTCCGTTCACAAGATTGCCCGGTTCGTGCTCACACAGCTCTGGAACAGGCGCTGACAGCAAGTCGGCGAGCTGCACCGCGGCGACACTGGGGGCAGCCGTCGTCGGGGCCGGCGCTGTCGTCGAACTATGCTGTGCCGCAGTCGAACCCGCCTGTGATGTGCACCCGGCGGTCAGCATGACGGCTGCTACCGCGGTGAGTGCCAGTCGGCTGGCGTTCCTGGTCATCGGGTTTCCTTTCGTCTAGACCAATGCTGAGGACTGGCACTTGGTGGATTCTTGGCAGCGGTTTGAGAAGGCCCTGCATGGGGCAGGCTCAGCTCATGGGAAAGCTCATTTGTCGTGCGGCGATCCTCACCGCCGCTTTTGCACCGATCGCCGCGCTGTCGCTGGTTCTCCCGGCGGCAGGCTCGGCGCAACCGCTCGATTGTCAGAACGGGGAGTGGTGGGACCCGGTCGCCGACGTCTGTCAGCCGCCGGTGGGCCCGGTTCCGTTGGGCTGCCAGAACGGCGACTGGTGGGATCCGGTCGCCAATGTGTGCAGGCCGCCGTTGGCGCCGTTCCCGCCGAACTGCGGGGACGGACAGTACTGGAATCCGGTGTCCAACGCCTGTCGACCGCTCGGCCAGGTCTAACCGTTCACTTGTAGTCTGCCGACCTCCGGTAATTCAGAACCCGTATAGCGCAATGCCTCTCGCGGGCACGGCGGGCTCGAGTGGTAGCCGGACTCAGAGCCTGCCGAGCTCGCGCAGTCCAGAAACCGTATCGCGCAACGTATCTCGCGGATCTCGGTAGTTGACGCCGAGCTCCGCGGTGCTGGGTGTGTCGTCTGACTGCGGCATCTGGGTGAAATACTGCATCGCCGCCGCGCTCACTGCTGTATCCAACGGCAGGAAGCGTCCCACCACGTCGGTCAGCTCACCGATACCACGTAGCACCGTATCCGGCAGCGGGTACACGCGCAGCGAGCGGTTGGCCGCCGAACCGATCATCGACGCGAGCTCGGCGACTCCAATCCGCCGCCCGCCTGCCATGTACCGGCGAGGGCCCTTGCCCGGGGTCAGCAAAGCGGCATGCAGCGCGGCGACATCACGGACGTCGACGACAAGCCAACCACCGCCGCGTCCCGGCAACCCCCGCATCTGAACCGCCGCCTGCACACCCTCGGCCGCCTCACCGAACTGGTCACCCGCTGGAGGCCCGAGCACCATGCCCGGATAGGTGATCGCCACCGGAGCGCCGGCGTCCTGCAGACCGCGCGCGTACGCCTCGAGCACTGCCTTCGAACGGCCGTAACCGTCGCGTCCGCCGACGACGGGAAGGTCGGCGTGCAGCACATCGAGGCCCGGCCGAAAGAGTGCGCTGAAGCTTGACACGTGCACAATCGGATCCAGCCCGCGCTCGGCCGCGGCGCCGAGGACGTTGCGCCCGCCGTCGAGGTTGGTTCGCAGCATCGTGTCCGCTTGCCCCGGATCGGTGGAGACCATTGCCGCGCAATGGATCACGGCGTCACACCCATCCAAAGCCGCCGCGGTGGAGCCCGCGTCGCCGATGTCCCCGACCGTGTGGTCGGTGGTGTCGACGCCTAGCCGCGCGACGCTCGTCTGCAGCCGCGCAGGTTTCCGGACCAGAAACCGCACCGAATGACCGGCGTCGGCCACGGCCTTGGCGGTCCATGCGCCGACGAATCCGGTCCCGCCTGTTATCAGCACCTTCACAGGATTTTCCCCAATCGCAGCCGGTTCTCTTCGAGTCCAAGTACCCATTCACGTCGATGTCATCCCCGCCAATGACGCCGTGCCAAATCGCCTACCTCGAAGGCCCCAGCCCGGTGTTGTGGAGTCCGAAACCGTGTCGTACCGTCAACCTAGTTGATTAGCCGCCCTACTAGATTCTCGCTATGCCAAGGCTGGTCACCGCGCTTGAAAGGTCACGGATGCAACGGGTTTCGATCGGAAGCCGGCTGTTGCGACGGTGGATGGTGCTGGTGGCGGTGCTGGTCGTCGCGGTCGCAGGTTTTGCTGTGTATCGGCTGAACGGCATCTTCGGCTCCAAGGATGTCACCTCCACCCCTAGCGGGTCCGCGAACGAGATCGTCCCGTTCAACCCCAAGCACGTGGTCATGGAGGTCTTCGGCCCGGCCGGCACGGTCGCGACCATCACCTACCTGGACGTCAACGCACAACCCCAACGCGCCGACGCCGCGACGCTGCCCTGGTCTTATGACACGACCACCACCCAGCCTGCCGTCTTCGTCAACGTCTCCGCCCAGGGCAACAGCAACTCGCTCGGCTGCCGGATCAAGATCGACGACGTCGTCAAGGACGAAAGAACCATCAACACCCACAACGCCTTCACCTATTGCTTGGACAAGTCCGGATGACGCCGCACCGGGTTCCTGACTTCATCCGCCGGTACGCGGTGCTCATCGCGCTGTTCTGGCTCGGACTTGCGGTGGTGACGAATGTGTTTGTGCCGCAGTTGGAGACAGTCGCCGAAGCGCACAACGTGTCGTTGAGCCCACAGGACTCGCCGTCGTTGGTGGCCGCCAAGCGTATCGGCAAGGTGTTCGGCGAATTCGATTCCGACAGTTCGGCCATGATCGTGCTGGAGGGCGACCAGCCACTCGGCGCCGAAGCCCACCGCTACTACGACGGCCTCATCGAGAAGCTCCAGCAGGACACCAAGCACGTCCAGCACATCCAGAACTTCTGGGGCGATCCGCTGACAGCGGCCGGCTCGCAGAGCTCAGACGGCAAGGCCGCGCTGGTGCAGATCTACCTCGCGGGCAACCAAGGCGAGTCACTGGCCAACGAATCGGTCGATTCGGTGCGCAACATCGTCAACCACACCACGCCGCCGCCGGGCGTCAAGGCCTATGTCACCGGCGCCGCGCCGCTGGTCACCGATCAGTTCGAGGTGGGCCGGCACGGCACCCTGAAAACCACGCTGATCACCATCGGCGTCATCGCCGTGATGCTGTTTTCGCTGTTCCGTCGTCTCACCACGGTGTTCCTTGTGATCTTCACCGTGATGATCGAGTTGACCGCGTCGCGCGGCGTCGTCGCTGTGCTTGCGAACGCGGGCATCATCCAGCTGTCGACGTACTCGACCAATCTGCTGACGCTGCTGGTCATCGCGGCCGGAACCGACTATGCGATCTTCATCCTCGGCCGCTTCCACGAGGAGCGTTACCTCGGGCAGGACCGCGTGTCGGCGTTCAACACGATGTACCACGGCACCGCGCACATCATCTTGGGCTCAGGCCTGACGATCGCGGGCGCCGTGTTGTGTCTGATGTTCACCCGCCTCCCGTATTTCAACAGCCTCGGTGTTCCCGCGGGCATCGGTGTGCTTGTCGCGGTGATCGCGGCGTTGACCCTGGCGCCCGCCCTGTTGATGATCGGCCGGCACTTCGGTCTGTTCGAGCCCACCCGGCGATTGCAGACCCGGGGGTGGCGACGCATCGGCACGGTGATCGTTCGGTGGCCCGTGCCCGTCCTGATGGCGACGGTCGCCGTCGCCCTCATCGGTCTGATCGCCTTGCCGAACTACAAGACGAGCTACGACGCCCGCGGCTACATGCCGGCCGGGGCACCAGCCAATGTCGGTTACGCGGCGGCAGAACGCCACTTCTCGCAGGCCCGGCTGAACCCCGAACTGCTGATGGTCGAGGCCAACCATGATCTGCGCAATTCCACCGACATGATCCTGCTGGAACGCGTCGCCAAGGCGGTCTTCCACACCGACGGCATAGCGCAGGTCCAGTCGATCACCCGGCCACTCGGCACGCCGTTGGATCACACGTCGATACCGTTCCAGATCAGTGCGGGCAGCGCCGCTCAACTCAACAGCCTGCCCTTCCAGCAGGCCCGCGGCGCCGATCTGCTCAAGCAGGTCGACGTGATCAACAACTCGATAGACATTCTGCGACAACAGCTTGCGCTTCAGCAGCAATCGGCCGCCATCACCGACGAGCAGACCCAGGCGTTCAAGGACACCGTCGCCACCGCCCAAGACCTGCGTGACAAGATCGCCAACTTCGACGACTTCTTCCGGCCCCTGCGCAACTACTTCTATTGGGAGCCACACTGTTACGACATCCCAGCCTGCTGGGCACTGCGGTCTCTGTTCGACGCCCTCGACGGCATCGACGCGCTGACCGACCAACTGAGCAATGTCTCGGCGAGCATCACCAAGCTCGACGCGCTGCAGCCCAAGCTGCTCGCGCTCATCCCACCACAGATCGCTAGTCAGCAGACCAACCGCGACTTGACACTGACCAACTACGCCACCACGTCGGGCATCAACGACCAGACCGAGGCGGCACTGCAGAACTCGACCGCCCTTGGCCAGGCCTACGACGCGTCGAAAACAGACGACTCGTTCTACCTACCGCCGGAGGCGTTCACCAACCCGGAATTCCAGCGCGGGCTCAAGTTGTTCCTGTCGCCGGACGGCAAAGCTGCCAGAATGATCATCACGCACGAAGGTGATCCGGCTACGCCCCAAGGCATTTCGCATATCGATGCGATCAGGCATGCCGCGCAGGAAGCCGTCAAGGGGACGCCGCTTGCGGGGTCGAAGATCTTCATCGCAGGCACCGCAGCCACCTACAAGGACATCCAGGACGGCGCCAAATACGATCTGCTGATCGCAGGGATCGCGGCGCTCAGCCTCATCTTGCTCGTCATGATGTTCATTACCCGAAGCCTCGTCGCCGCGTTGGTTATCGTGGGCACCGTCGCGCTGTCGTTGGGTGCCTCGTTCGGGCTTTCCGTGCTGATCTGGCAGGACATCTTTGGTATCGAGCTGTTCTGGATTGTGTTGGCGCTGGCCGTCATCCTGCTGTTGGCGGTCGGTTCGGACTACAACCTGTTGTTGATCTCCCGGTTCAAGGAGGAGATCGGCGCAGGGTTGAACACCGGCATCATTCGGGCGATGGCCGGGTCAGGCGCGGTGGTGACGGCCGCAGGTCTGGTGTTCGCAGCCACCATGGCCTCATTCATCTTCGCCGACTTGCGCATTCTCGGTCAGATCGGCACCACGATCGCGCTCGGTCTGCTGTTCGACACGCTGATCGTGCGCTCGTTCATGACTCCGGCCGTCGCGGCACTGCTGGGGCGGTGGTTCTGGTGGCCGTTGAACGTGCGCCAGCGTCCGGCCCGCCGAACCTAGAGATGAAAGTCAGGCGCTACCAACAGGATTGAGCTCGTTGGACGGGTCGGTCGACGACACCGACACCCGGCTCAAGCGGCCTTTGAGCCCTGCCACCCTGCGCAGTTGGGCGGCGATGTTCATCGAGGTCAACATCGGGATGCCGCCGATGAACGTTCGGAAAGAGGGATGACCACCATCGAGGTGAAGCATGAACAGACAGCCGACCACGTAGAAGAAGCCCATGGTGAACAGAGCCGCGGGTATCGCGTACGCCAGTGGTGAGCGAGCATCGGCCACCAGTTCGGTCGCATAGTCCACTTCGTCCTGGGACATCGGTTCGCCCTTGCGGAGCTTGGCCAGCACCTCTTTGTGGGCGCCCACCGTTTCTCCCAACGGATGGGAGGTGCGCTTCTCCAACCGACCGAAGTACACGAATACACAAGTGGCAAAGACCATTTCCATCACGGCAGCGAGGATCGTGAGATCACCCCAGCCTCCGAGATCCACGTGCCGCTCCTGTAGTCCTGCGCTCCGTCAAAACGTTATATGAACTAATTGTCCAACGCGAGGCTACGAAGCGTCCAGGATTTTGATCGCGAAGATGAGGGTGTCGCCCGGCTGGATGCCCGCGCTCGGTTGGCCCTCCGGATAGCCGTCGGCGGACGTCATTGCGACGGCGACAGTGGAGCCGACCTTCTGCCCTGCGATCGCCTTCTGGAACCCGGGCACCACGCCCTGCAACGAAAAGTCGATGGGGGCGCCTCGTTCGTAGGTGCTGTCGAACACCGAGCCGTCGCGTCCGTTGACGCCCATGTAGCAGACGAACACCTTCGCGGTGGCCGCGACGACCGGTCCGTCGCCGGCCTTCAGCGTGTGCACCTGGGTCTCGGTGACGCTGAACGGTGCGGTGACCTGGATCCGCGGCGCCGCCGAGTCGGTGGCCCCGGTGACGGCGACGCTTCCGGTCGCTCCCGGCAGCGTCCACTCCGGCGCAGCGTTGGCAGGTGCTGCGGACGGGCAGCCCGCGTCTCCGGTCGCGGTTTGCGCGAATGAGGGTGGTGTGAACACGTCCGAGGCCGGTGACGACGACGTGCTTGCCGATGGGGTCTCCTTGTCGGAACCACATGCGGACAACGTCATGACGAGCGTCGTGGCGCAGGCAAGGACAGCGACAGAAGACATCCGGATGGCATTCACGGCTGTCACGCTACTGACGCCTTGCACGGCCGTTGGCAGTAGCCCTCTCAGCGGAAGCGGACGTCCAACGTCGCCATGCCGAAGATCTTCTTGCCACCGGCCTTCGCGCCGATGATGACGACCCCGCTGCGGGTGGCCGGATCCAGTGCCTTGATCCGCCCGCTGAACTCGATGTCGGTGCCCTCGGCGGCCGAGACGACCGCGGGCGCCGACAACCGCACCGTGTACCGGGTGGCCGCACCGGGATCGCCCGACCACGCGGAGGCGTAGCCGGCACCCAAGCCCATGGTCAGCATTCCGTGGGCGATCACGTCGGGCAGCCCGGCAAGCTTGGCGATGTGTTCGTCCCAGTGAATCGGGTTGGCGTCACCGGCCACGCCGGCGTAGTTGACCAGGTCGCCGCGGGACAGCCGGGTGTGGTGTGCAGGAAGCGCGTCGCCGACCTGCACATCCTCGAAGGCCGGCGTACCGGGCGTGCGGGTGGTGCCGCCGTCGGCGATGCGGATCTCGCCCTCCGGTCGCACCTCCTTTTCGTACTCGTCGTCGAGTCCGGCGATGTCGAGGATGTTCATGTCGTGCATCATCGCGTTCTGCACGGCCGTTTTGACTTCCGAGTCGATGTCCTCGGCGGTGACACCGACGACGGTGGTGTGCAGGGTGTGCACCCGCTCGCCCGTGGTGTCGGTGAACGTGTTGGTGACGGTGATGAAGTCTCTGCCTGCGGTCCTGCGGACCGACGTCAGTTCGACGTCGATGGTCAATTCATCGCCTGCCACGATCGGGCGGTGCTGCTCGAAGACTTCCTCGGTCTGCAGGTAGGTGTCGTAGCCGACGACAATCTGCTCGAACATCCGGCGATTGCACTGCATGCCCGGCGCCGACGTGAACGTCAGGGGCGCGATGACGTCTGAATAGCCCAGCTTTGCGGCGGCGGCGACGTCCCAATGTGCCGGGTGGTAGTCCTGCACAGCACGGGCGTACTCGCGCAACTTCTCGCGCCCGACCAGGTAGGTGCCGTCCATCTGGTAGTAGTGGCCCACCCGCGCTTCGAGCGGCGAAGTTTCTGTTGGTGCCGTCATGAATTGCTCAACTCTTCCGTCGGCTTGTTCGCTGAAGCCGATCGAAAGACACTAACGCGCGGACATCACCGTCCGGTCAGTGAGTCGCTCGCCCGACGATGAGCGGGTGCACGATCGCGGGCATCCCATGCCACACCGCGTTGTCGGACTCGACGGTGAAGCCGCAGGCGCGCATCAGCTCGAGGGTCGAGCGGTTACAGACGCACCCACCTGCGAAGCCGCGCCACGGTTTGAGGAGAAGGTCCTGGCATGCGGCGAGGAACCGTGAGCTCGCGCGCACGTGTTCGATGAACAGCAACTGCCCGCCCGGGCGCAGTACGCGGGCGATTTCGCGAAGCGCTCCCGCGGGGTCGTCCACGGTGCACAGCACGAGCGTGGAGACGACGGTGTCGACGCTGGCATCACCCAACGGCAGGCGTTCCGCGGGGGCGTCAACGATCCGGGCATCGGGCGCCTTCCGCTCGAGAAGCCGGGCAAGCTTTCGTCGCATCCCGGGTTCTGGCTCAGTGAGGATGAGCTCGTCAACCGCGGCGGGATAGTGCGCGACGTTCAGCCCGGTGCCCGCACCGATTTCGACGACGACCCCGTGCGCTGCTGCGACAAGGTCGCGACGGCGGCGCCGCATGCCTATCAACTCGCCCAGCCAGACGAACGGGTTGTACAGCACCGCCATGACCCGCAGCCACGCCGCGTAGGAAGCACTGGCGTGGGGTTGGACGATGGGTTGGGCAGGGGCGACGTCTGTCATGCCGAGAATCTACGAGCAGCGCGGTGCTGCGAGCATCGCCCATCGCGGCCATCCTTCGCAGATGGCCGGTTTCGGCCATCTCACAACAGCCCGAGCCGTGCGGCCTCGGCGACGGCGGCCGTGCGTGATGTGCGACCGAGTTTGCGGCGGATATTCGCGACGTGGCGGTGAACGGTGTGCGGGCTGAGCACCAGCTGCTCTGCGATCTCGCGGTCGCCGAGCCCGCGCGCAACGCAGGCGAGGATCTCGCGCTCGCGACCGGAGAGCAGCACCGGTTCTGGCTCGCCGGCACCGCGCGCAGTCGGTTGCTGCGGTGTCAACGCTTGCCGAAACGCGCGCACGACCGAATCCACATCACCGTGCCAAGGGAAGTGCGAGTTTCCTTGCAGCGGAACGAATGTCGCGTTTGGTATCGCGGCGGCGACGTCACGGCCCAGCTTGTAGGGCACGGCACGATCGTCGCGGCGATGCACCACCGTCGTCGGCTGGTGGACCAATGGCAGGTGAGCGCGCACGTCGAGGCGATACACCAGACCGAGCAGAGCGGCGGCAGTCTCCGCGCTGGCCGACTCGCGCTGCAACCGGGCGAAGCGTTCGTGTGCTACCGAATCGGCGCCGCCGAGAAACAAGTCGCTGAGCATGCGCGACCCGAGTCCCCAATGCGCGCGAACCGCCGCGACGATCGCGTCGGATACGCCGGGAGGCGTCAGCACGTCGCCATGGGGATAGGAGCCGTACAGCACCAGTCGCTCCACACGCTCGGGAAACGTCGCGGCGAATGCCACCGCGGTGCAGGTTCCGGATGATCCGCCGACGAGCGTCACGCGATCGAGGCCGAGCTCGTCGAGCAGTGCGCGCAGTGTCGCGACTTCGCCCTCCAGGGTCAGGTCGGAAGTTCGCAGCGTGCGATCCGACATGCCGACACCGAGACGGTCATAGCGGATCAGTGTGTGGCTCTCCGCTACCCCCTGCCAGAACTGCCGAACGCCCGGGCTCTGCCAGTCGAGCTCGAGATGGCTCACCCACCACGCCGGGGCGACGAGTGGTGGACCGTCGCCACGCACCTCGTACGCCAGTCGACTGGCGCCGAGGCGGAGGAAGCGAATCTCAGAGTTGTCCGGCATCGTCCCGAGCGTACGACCGGCGAGACCGGGATTCAGGTGTTCTCGATGGCGATTCGGCGGCCCCACTTGTCCATCTCGCATTGGCAGTTGGGGCAGGTATGGCCGCCCCACATCGCCTGCTGAGCCGACTTCGGCACCCGCAGTTGCCCCATCGCCGTTCCGCAGTTCGGGCATGAGACGCGGCGCAGATTGATGCCCCATTTGTTCTTGACCAGAGTCCCGTAGACGACCAGGACCATGGCCCCGCCGAACACGACGAGAAAGGCGATGTTCGCGTACTTGTCGATATCCATGTGATGCTCCGTTTCCCACGTCGATCGCCGCCCCGGGTGGGCGGCAGTCGTGGGTAAGGACACGCTGGGACGTCAGCGGGGACACTTTTTCCGCGACCGTATTTCCGGTTCAGTTGCCCTCCGTTGTCCGCCCGCAGACCGGGTTGCCCGGCACGGCCACATGTGGACACTGCGGGGTGGCAGGCGCCAGCGGGGTAGGGCAGGACTGGCCGCTGTCCACGGTGCTGCCGTCGGCGCAGTGCTTGGCGGGGGGCTGTTGCGGTGCGCGTTGGCGCGTGGAGGCAGGAGCTCTCGGCGCCACCGATGCGGGTGCCGCGTGACTGGTTCGCGTCACGGTCGGCGAACTCGAGGGCGCCGCAGCGGTGGTTTCACGCGGTGGGGGCGCCTGCTCGATGGGCGGATTACCGGGGTTTTGGGAATTGGGAATGTCCGTGTGCACCGGGCCTGAGGAGGGCTGGATCGACGTATTCGGTTCGGTTGCAACGGTTTTGGGCGTCAGCGTAGCGGTGGACCGTTGCGACGGAGTGAATGCCGGTGCGGCAGGCTGGACCACGACGGAAGTGGCCGGCGTGATCTGCGTGTCGCGAGGTGCGGGCGCACCGGTCGTCAAACCCCATATCGCTGCGGGCACGGCGACCACCGCCGCGGCCACCAGCGTGACGCGCCCGGTCAGCGCCAAGAGTCGGCCGGAGACGTGCTTCACCGCGTGGCCCGCCGCGGCGGCGGTAACTGCGGTGCCCGATGGAAGATGCGGTGCAGTGTTCAGCGTCTGCTCACGCAGCCATGCCGGTGCGGGGATCAGTGCCGGTGCCGCCCCGAGCAGCGCCTTCGGGTTGACCAGCCTGCCCCGATGCTCGCCGCAGTGTGCGCACGACGCGATGTGTCGGGAGACGCGCTTGCGCACCAGGATGGTGAACTGCCCGTCCCAACCCGCGATGGTCGTCGCAAGGTCCGCGCAGCGGTTCTGGCCGGTAGCGGCTTGGCGCGCCACCAGCAGCGCACCCAGGGACTGTTGGACGGTGTCGCGCAACCGCTGCACCATCTTCTTGGCCGATGCGCTACTGACACCTAGCGTCTCGGCGATTTCCGCGTTGCTCAGGCCGTGCCGGTAGGCCAGATCCAGCACCTCGCGGTCGCGCTGCGACAGCCCGCCCTCTGCCTGGGCCACCAACGACGCGAGCTCGTTGCGCGCCGCCAACGTGTCGGGACCGATGTCGGTGGCCGGTGCGTCAGGGAATTCGTCGGACACCGTCTCGCGCCGGCGCGCACGCAACGTGCGCAGCGCCTGGTGTCGGGCGATGGTGTAGAGCCAGGGCCGAAGCTTGTCGGGATCACGCAGTTTCGGAAGGTCGACAGCCGCGTTGTAGAACGCTTCTTGCACGCAGTCGGCCGCGTCGCGGTCACCGACCATGCCGATGCAGAAGTCGTAAAGACGGGTGGCGTAACGGTCGTAGATCTCGGCGAACGCCGCCCTCTCGCCAGCTGCGGCGGCACCGACCAACTCGGCGTCGCCAACGACGTTCCAATCGAACTCAGCCGTCACAGACATGGGGTCTCCAACCTGGGGGTCGATCGTCTCTCGAAGCTCGCGCGGCGGCCCGGCCGACCGAGGCCGCGTCGGGCTTTTATGTTCATACGCAACTAACGGCCAATCGGTTCACAGGCGACTAGCAGGTACGGGTCGTGCGCTGCGACGTTAAGCGGCGACGGCTTACGAATGCTTGCGTAGTGCACTACTCGAATTTCGACAGCCGTGCGATGCGACGCCGGCCAAAAAGTGTCTCCAGACGGTGGTCTGCGCGCACATACCAGTGCGGCCACCCACGGCTCGCACGAGAGACCTTGAGGAGACCCCCAATGCAAACCCGGTTCTATCGGCTGCCTGCCGCAGTTCGCGCGCTCATCATCGGCGTACTGTCGTCGGCCGCAATCTTCGGAGTGATGTCCTACTTGACCTTTTCCGGCCCCGCGAGCGAGACCCATCTACCGCTCATCGGCCGACTGCTGATCGCGACGATCGCCGGCATGCTCGCCGGCGCCGTCGGGGTCGTACTCGGGGACCAACGCATGCGCCGCACGTACGGATCGATAGATCAGGCGCTTACGTACTCACGCGCATTGCGGACCGGCGAACTGCCGACGCAAATCGAGCCTGCCGAATGGCAAGGCTGGCTGGCGACCAGCCGCCAGTCGAACAAGTGGGCGCTGACGGGCGTAGGGGTGTTCGCGTTACTTGCGGTGCTGCAGAGCCTCGAACACGATTGGATGTCGACCGCAATGTTCGTCTTGTTCGCAATCTTCGAGGCGGCGGCCATGTTCTTGATGCGTCGCCGAATTGCGCGGCTGACGGCCGCAGTGCACCGGCGTGCCGAGGAGCAAAGTCTCGGCCTCTCCTGAGCAGGCTCTCAGTTCCGTCTCAGCAATCGCGGGCACCTTGTGCTTAAGCCACTGGGCTGATTCACGATTCACAGAGAACGGAACACGATGACCAACCCTCCGCGCTATCCCACGGATCGGCCCGAAGAACAGCCGTATCCGAGTCAGCCTGCGGGACAGGCCAACCCGAACCCACAGCCCTACATTCCTTCACATCTGCGTTACGACTATCGCTACGCCCATCAGCCGTATGACCCGTATCACGCGGCACACCAAGCGATCACGGCGCCGATTCCGAAGATTCGGTCGAAAGGTTCTCGCCGCGGCGCCATGATCGCAGGCGCGGCGGTCGTTGCGGTGGTCGGCGGCGGACTCGGTGCGGCCACCATGGGGGCCGTGTCGCTGGCCCACGACAGGCCGGCCACCAAGCCGCCGATCGCCCAAGCGCCGTTGACCCCGCAGCCTGCCGCAAAGGCGCCCGCCGGCTCGGTTGAACAGGTCGCGGCCAAAGTGATGCCCAGTGTCGTCAAGCTGCAGATCGACATGGGCGGTCAAGGCGACACCGGTTCGGGCATCGTGTTGAGCGCTGACGGCCTGATCCTGACCAACAACCACGTGGTGGCTCCGGCGGCGGACGCCGGTCAGGGAGCCGAGCATGCCCTTTCCGACTCCACCGGCGATGGCGGCATCACCAAGACCGTCACCTTCGCCAATGGCCAGACGGCACCGTTCACCGTCGTCGGTACCGATCCCAGCGGGGACCTCGCCGTGGTGCGTGCGCAAGGAGTGTCGGGGCTGACGCCCATCGCCATCGGATCGTCCAAGGATGTGAAGGTCGGTGAGCAAGTGGTGGCGATCGGGTCGCCGCTGGGTCTGCAGGGGACCGTGACCAACGGCATCGTCAGCGCGCTCAACCGGCCGGTCGCCGCAGGCGACGGCAGCGGCGGCGACGTCTCGGTGATCGATGCCATCCAGACCGACGCGGCGATCAACCCTGGCAATTCCGGCGGCGCGCTGGTGAACATGAACGGCGAACTGATCGGGGTGAACTCCGCGATCGCGAGCATGGGCGGAGGCGACGGCGGAGCAGGCGGCGGCCAGAGCGGGTCGATCGGGCTGGGCTTCGCGATTCCGTCCGATCAGGCCAAACGCATCGCCGACGAGCTCGTATCGACCGGCACCGCCAGCCACGGCTCGCTGGGCGTTCGACTCAGCAGCGATGGTGTGAAGGGCGGCGGGGCGGCAATCGGTGAGGTCGTCGATGGTGGTCCCGCGGCGGCCGCCGGCATCCCGAGCGGCGCGGTGATCACCAAGGTCGACGATCAGGTGATCGACGGTCCCGAGGCTCTGGTGGCCGCGGTTCGTTCGAAGGCACCAGGGGACACGGTTTCGTTGAGTTACGTTGACGAATCCGGGGCGGCCCAGACGACGCAGGTGGTACTCGGCAAGGCATAACCCCCGGTCGGCAGCGGCGATTGGCGCCTGGTCCCGCCAGGCACTAATTTTTCCGGGGTGATGTCAGCTGTTGGCGCGGTCGCGCGGTGGATAGCTCCCTTCCTGACCGTGGTGGCCGTCGCCGGCCTGGGCCTGCAGGCCGCCCCGACGCCTGCACCGAGCGTTCGGTTGGCCGCCGACGACGGAAACCCATTGGCAGGTGCGACGTTCTACGTCAACCCCACGTCGGCGGCCATGCGCGCCGCGCAGAAGGCCGACCCGCCGAGTCCCGAGCTGACCGCGATCGCCAACACACCGCAGGCGTACTGGCTCGTCCCGGGTTCATCGGCAGCGACGGTCGCGAAGTACGTGGGTGACGCTCAGGCCGCGGGCGCCATGCCGGTGTTCGCGCTCTATGGAATTCCGCACCGTGACTGCGGCAGCTTTGCCGCCGGTGGTTTCGCGTCGGCCGCCGAGTACAAGGGCTGGGTCGACGGCATCGCAGCCGACATCGGCGGGTCGCCGGCGGCGGTCATCGTCGAACCCGATGCGCTCGCGATGGCCGACTGCCTCTCAGGTGATCAGCGTCAGGAACGCTACGACCTGATCCGCTACGCCGTCGAGACACTGACCCGCAATCCGGCCGCGGCCGTCTACATCGACGCGGGACACCTACGTTGGCACAGCGCCGACGACATGGCCGCGAGGCTCAACCAGGCGGGGGTGGCGCAGGCGCGCGGCTTCAGCCTCAACACCGCGAACTTCTTCACCACCGACGACGAAATCGGTTATGGCGAAGCGATTTCGGGGCTCACCAACGGTTCGCACTACGTGATCGACACGTCGCGCAACGGCGCGGGACCGGCGCCCAGCTCCGCGCTCGACTGGTGCAACCCCGACGGCCGCGCACTGGGCACTCCACCCACTACCGCGACCGCGGGCGCGCACGCCGACGCATACCTGTGGATCAAACGTCCCGGCGAGTCCGACGGCTCGTGCAACCGCGGCGACCCGCCCGCCGGGAATTTCGTGACCCAGTTCGCCGTCGAACTGGCGCGCAACGCGGGCCACTGAGCCAGGTCCCTATTTCGCCGTGTCTTCCAGATGCGGGGTCAAGCCGCACTTCTCGACCAGCGTCAGCCAATCGGCCGCCGATACGGTATACGGCGGTGGATCATTGGTGATCGGCACAGAGCCCAGCCATGAGAATCGCCGCCCCAGCCCGCTGAAGTCGTGACACCCGACGGTCAGGGGTGGCATGCCAGGAACAGACAGGGTCATTGCGGGCATAGTGGAAAAGTATTGGCCCGCAGCATCACTCGCGACATTCTGCGCCGACGGGAACGCATGCCCGCCTGCGAGGTGGTAGATCACCGGTGTGGCGGTGACCTGTGAGCACGGGGCCGCAGCGGTCAGTGCGTTGGTTTTCGGGTCGATCACCCGGATGCCGACGCCGTCGACGTCGATGAACAGTTGCGGCTCTGTGCGTGTTTGCATCAGGCGCTGCGTCTTTCGGAATGCGAACGGTCCCCAACTTTGGATCAACAGCGGATTGGGGAACAGCAGACATCTGATATGTGCCCCGTCGGCGACAGCGCCGCTCCACCGAGCGTCCAGGGAAAGAAGCGCGTCGAAGTCTGGTTCAGGCAGCCAGGCGTCGACAAGCTGGACGGGCTCCGCGCTGAGCGGTGTCGTCGGGCTCAGTCGGCGGTCGCGCCCACCGAGAAGAAAGCGGTGACGACCGTGTCGCAGATGAAGCGCCACCCCGTTCTCGACCCATAGCCCCAGCCGCGCATCTGCAAAGGAATAGACGTCACCCGGCCGCCGATCGATGGTGATCCCGTCTTTCGTCACGGTGATGACGTACTTGCGGCGCGAACGCAAGAAGAGATAGCCGCCGATACCGGCACTGAACACCACCATTGCGGGTGGCATGCATAGCCAGACGACCGGGTTGACATGCGGTAATCGCACGTGCAGGCCCCACATGGGACCCAACTGCACCAGCACGACGAGCGCGACGAACACCACAAATGCCGCCATTGAGTACTTGTTCACTCGCGGGCCGCTCCAGCGCTCCCAGGCGGGCGAGTAAGCCACCGAGGACGCCACGAACCTGTGTGAGACAGAGCCGTCACCGAGGCTCATGTCGACTGCTTCTTCCATGAGATCCACGGTGCACCGACAGGGCGGCGCGGGGATATGCGGAATTTGCCCCATATCTGCCGTGCGTCGACGTCAGCACTGGAATATGGGGCAAATTCCGCATATGCCCAGAGCGGTCCCACCCAGCACACTGCGTATTGCCCGCCGACAGATCGGCGCCCAAGGAAAGGAATACGACAGTGAAAATTCTCCCCGCGAGCATCGAGCAACAGATCAATCGCGTTGACCGCCAACCCAGTTTGTTCATCGGCATCGCGTGCGGTCTGGTCGCCTTTTGGTCAATCTACCGCGTCATCTGGTCTCTCTACCTCGCGATGACCTACGACTTCCTGTTCGGCTCACTGGTCTTCGGGATTGTGTTCTGGGGTGTGGTCGGCGCCATCGCCGCCGTCGCGGCCTTCGGCTTCATCACGCGCTACACCAAGGCGCCCACCGGCGAGTCGAACGAAAGCCCCAAGCAATGAACCGGATTTCGAAGTTGGCGACGACTATGCTCGTATCGGCCGGACTGGGTCTGTCAGGGTTGACGTTCGCGGCCGCCGCCATCGCAGACCCTTGGCCCGGATGCGATCAAGAAGGTGGGCCGTGTCACTGGTGCCCCGGCGATGAGGCGCCGCATACCGGCAATCACATCACCGATCCAGTGGTGTGGGACTGGAACATCTGCCACACCTATTGGTACGTCTACCCGGGCCAGGGAAACGTCGCCAATCTGATTTGGGACGGCGACAATCCGCCGCCGAAGCCACAGGCGCCACCCGGCCTGATCAACCGCGACAATTGCCGGCAGATCCTCGGCATCTTCTGCCCCAGAGTATGAGTAGGCGCTGTCGGGTGACCGAATGATCATCAATCTCGTCATCGGAGGCGTCGTGATCGCCTCTGTGGTAGGGCCTTTCGCGGTGAGCCGGATGAAAAGAATTCGCGGACCCGTGGAGCCGGCTACGGCGCGGGTGATCACGCTGAGCCAGTGGGGTTCGATGTCGGTGAACACTCCGGTCCCGCGCACGATATGCCGGATCCGCCTGAGAATAGAGCGTCCCGGTCGCGAACCGTACACAGCGACGGTCTGGCAGAACATCGATCCGTGGGATATCGGTGCAGTCGAGCCAGGGAGAACAGTCGCGGTAGACATCGACACGACCAAACCGAAGAAGCTACGCATCAATCTCAGTCGCTCAGCCCAACCCTTCGCCGGGCCAGATGTCTTGGCGCACTCGCCCTTCGGGGGGCAGTCGACATCTCCCGGGCGGTCACTCGCTGCCCTGGTGGTCTCGGCAGCCGAGCTACTGGCCTCAGGACAGCGGGTGCCCGCGGTGCTCAAGTCGTTCGCGGCCATTGGGACCACCGCCCACAGCCTCGGCCGGACGTCGAGCAGGCCGGAATTGCAAGACGCGCCACACTATCTGCTCGAAGTGGAGCTTCAGTTTCCCAATCTCGCCCCGGTCGCCGGTCGCGCCATCCAACCGGTCCCCCGCGCGCAGGTGCCGCGCCTTGCCATCGGACTCAAACTGCCCTGCGTAGTCGATGCCGCAGACCCCTCCCGACGGTTCGTCGTGGACTGGGCCCAGCTGTAGCCCTCTGATCAACAGCGCAAAACTGACTTGCCTTCGTGCGTTTGGTGGGTGACGTGCGGCTAGACGGGCTAAGCTTTCGACTGCCGACGGGGTCTGGTAATCGATCCGAGGAGGGCTGTGGCCTCGACAGACCGGCTACTCGAGCGCAATGACGCACTGGCCCAGCTGGATCGGCACCGCCGAGCGGTCGCGGCCGGTTCTGGTCGCATGGTGTTGCTGCGCGGCGAGGCGGGGGTCGGTAAGACCACGGTGATCGCCCGGTTTGTCGCCGGGCTAGGGCATCGCGCCCGCGTCTTGCGGGGTTGGTGTGATCCGTTGACCGCGCCGCGGCCGTTGGGGCCGATGCTCGACATGTTCGCCGACGTCTCGGTTGCACACGCGGGGCTGCGAGCGGCGATCGACGCCGGTGACACCGAGGCCATCTACGGTCGCCTACTGGACATGTTCGGTACCGGAGTCCCGTGCGTGTGCGTCATCGAAGACGTGCACTGGGCCGACGGCGCCACCCTGGATCTGCTGCGATTTCTGTCGCGCCGCATCGACTCGTTGCCGTTGCTGCTGGTCGTGTCCTACCGAGACGACGAGATCGGTGACCAACATCCGTTGGCGGTTCTGCTCGGTGATCTGTCGACTTCATCGGTGGTGAGCAGGATCGCGCTGGATCCGCTCAGCGAGGCAGCGGTGGCCGAGTTGGCCGCGGGCAGCGGGGTCAACGCGGAGTCCCTGTTTCGGCTGACGGGCGGTAATCCGTTTTACGTGACCGAGGTGCTGGCCGCCGAACGTGACCGGTTGACACGAGATACCTTGCCGCGCAGCGTATCTGAGGCCGTGCTTGGCAGACTGGCACGGTTGTCGATTTCTGGTCGCGACACCGCGCATGCGGTGGCGGTGTGCGGGTCGCGTCCCAGGATCGCCCTGGTTCAGCAAGTGTGTGCTGCGGCTTCGGTGGGCCTACCCGAATGCCTGAGCGCCGGGGTGCTGCTGGCCGACGCGGACACGGTGGGCTTCCGCCATGAGCTTGCTCGCCAAGCCACGCTCGACCAGATCCCCGCCTATCAACGCAAGCAATTGCACAAACAAGCCTTGGCGGTGCTGGCCGAACCTCCGATAGACCCGGATACCTTGGCGGAGTTAGCGTTTCATGCTGACCGGGCCGGCGACGACGACGCGGTCGTCGGGTTTGCGCCAATAGCCGCAGAGCGGGCCGCACGCCTTGCCGCCAACCGCGAGGCCGCTGAGTTGTACGCCTTGACGCTGCGCCACGCCGAAACCGTCTCCGCCGAACAGAAAGTCGTTTGGCTCGAACAGCACGCGCTCACGAGCTACCTGAGCGGATTACCGGAGGCGGCCGTCGGGTCATTCGCAGAGGCGGTTGCGCTCCGACGAGATATGGGCGACCGGCTCGGTGAGGGAGTGGACCTGCGTTGGCTGTCCAACGTGCTGTTGCCATACGGACGCCAGACCGAGGCCGCGGAGGCCGCGCTCGCGTCGGTGCGGGTGCTCGAAGAGATCGAGGCATCCCTTGAGCTGGCGTGGTCGCTGATCAACGTGGCTGCGGTGGCCAGCCTGAGCTTCGACGCCGACGCCGGCGACTACGCAACGCGTGCGATCGCGCTTGGGACCGAGCTCGGTGACAACGACGTAGTGGTGGCGGCCCGTTGCTTCGCAGCGCTGGCCACGGTGCTGCGCAGCGACACCGGTTGGGAGGACGCCGAATCGGCATGGAGCGACGCCATGGCCACCAGCGGACTGGCCCCACAAGCCGGCGTCACCGGGGCCCTGCTGTGCTGGACGACCGCGATGCACCACGACATCGAGCGTGCCGCGGCCTATATCCGTCAAACCGACTCGTTTTGCGCCAGCCATGACCTGGCGATGTTTCGCCCACTGTCGACCGGCTCGGCGGCGGTTGTCGCCTTGCATCGCGGAGAGTGGGACGGCTCCCTTGCGTATGCCGAGGAGGTATTGACACACCGCGGCATTCCCGCTTTGCATCGGATTTTGCCGCTGGTTTGCGTGGCGTTGATCCGCGCGCGCCGTGGGGGGCAACCCGTTTCGGAGCTACTCGACGAGGCGTTGTCCGGGGCCGAGCCCGGCGACCTGTACCGGCTCGGGATCGTGTGGGCCGCACGCGCCGAGGCAGCGTGGCTCGCCGGCGACGATGACGCCGCCCGCGCCGAAGCGCAGACGGGCTTGGCCGCAGCCACCAGCAGTCATGCCGACCCGTGGCTTGTTGGTCACCTGCGGCGCTGGGCACAACTGGCCGGCGGCGACGCCGACGCTGGTGCCGCGGTCGACACCGTCACGCCGTATCGACTCGAAGTCAGCGGCGACTGGCAGGGCGCGGTCGCCGAATGGACGCGACTGGGCTGCCCATACGATGCGGCCATCGCCCAACTCGGCGGCGACATCGCGGCAGTGGAAGCAGCATCAGAGACGTTCCGCCGCCTGGGCGCGCGCGCTGCTGCCCGTCGCGCTCGGCAGCGCCTCGCGGAATTGCGCGGCCGAGATCCAGACGCGCGCCGCAAGAACACCATCGCCGACCCGCACGGTCTCACAGAGCGTGAACGTGACGTACTCGAACTCGTCGCGGCCGGACACAGCGACGTCGAAATCGCAGGCATTCTGTTCATCAGTCGCAAGACCGTCAACAAGCACGTGGGAGCCATCCTGGCCAAGCTCGGCGTCCGCAACCGTGCACAAGCCGCGGCGGCCTATGCCGCCCAGCGCGCGCCGGACACCCAGCCACCGATGGAGTGACGGCAAAAAGTAGGCAAATGCCCCATAGGCCAATGCTGCTCGGTCGAACACACTTCTAGCCGGAACCAACCTTGTTCTCGGTTGGCAGCCTTCAGGCCAGAGGAGTCACGATGCACACCAACACCGCAGCGGCTACGTCCCGGCAATTCGTGGCGCAGCCCCCGTTCTGGGGCGCCAAAGTCGCGTCGAAGACGGGGCCCAGTTGGCAAGAGAGCCCCGGTAAGTCGTACCTGATCATGGTCGCCGGGATATTGGCGTTCTCGGCCGTCCTCGGCGGCCTCTACATGGGCGTGCAATCGCTTGCCGCGGACAGCTCCGAGTGGGTCCAGGAAACCACTGGGGAGGGATTTCGATACGGATCACTGGCGTTGCTTTTTGCAGGCGTCTACGGCTGGCATTGGTGGTCTCGGCGTCGAAAGATCATCATCTCCCTCACGTCTGACGGTCTGACCGTCAGCACCCGGCCCGGCGATGTGTATTCGCTCAGCGGCGCGAAGCTGGGTACCTGGGGGCAGACCGGCGGCGTGACAATGGGCGCGGCACTGCACCTGCACTGCGGCGCCAAGCGGTTCGTTCTCGGCGGTCGGGATCGCCGAATTTCCAACGGAACTCGGCTCGATGCACCGGACGCGGGCTACGGCTTTCCCGTCGACATCGACGCGTGGCTGCCCGCCACGGAGTTCGAGGAGATCCTTTCGATCGTCGGCCGATCGAGCGGTCTGGACACGCGACCGCCTCAGCCCGGCGAGCCGACTCGTTGTCTGCTGTTCCCGAACCCGTTGCTGGTTCAAGAGATTGGATCGTTCGCGGTTGGAAAACGCCGCCAATTCATGCAATCGGTCGGCAAACCCCGACTGGCCATCGAGATCGGCCCAGACTCGATCCGAGTGATGGACCCGTACACCCATGCGGTCTTCGCTTCGGTGTTGCCTGCGCAAGTGACTGCGGCCCCGGTGACCTACCGGCCTGTGCAGAACCCGTTGGTCACCTTGGCCGGCGTACCCGTTCCAACCATCGGGAACGTCATCAGCGATGCGATGTTCAACCACTGGTCGACGTGGCCCGGCATGACCGTGTCCATTCCCGGCATTGCGCCACTGACCATCAGTTGCCGCGACTCTGTCTCGGGTTTGGACAAGCGATTTTCCTGGCCCGATGACGTACCCGCCGAACATGGGCGCGCTGACTACGAGGTTTCGGGGGCGGATTGGCTGACCTTCGTACAGACATTCGGCTTGGCCGAGCGCTTGCACACGAACGCGTGAACCCGCCTATAGGGACCGCTAGCTCACCTCAACGACGTGAACCCGCACGCCGCTGGCTGCAATGCGTTCCAGTTGTTGGGGATCCGCGGAGGAATCGGTGACCAGATGATCAATTTGGTTGAGCGACACCATCTTTGCCAGCGTCACCTTGCCGATCTTCGATCCGTCGACGGCGACGACCACCCGTTGCGCGTTCGTCGCCATCGCAATCGCGGTGCGGGCTTCGGCCTCATCGAACGTCGTCGCACCCACTTCGGCCGACATTCCGTCGGCACCCAGGACCGCTGTCCCGACAGTGACCACCTGAAATGCGTGCTCGGACATCGGGCCGACAGCTTCCAGTGTGTTGGCCCTGACCAATCCGCCGGTCGCGATCACCTTCATGTGGGCGTCCACCGCGCAGTCGGCCGCGATCGTCAGCGAATTGGTGACGATGGTCATCTGCGGGCGGCCCTTCAACGATCGGGCAACCTCGGCGGTGGTGACTCCGCCGGTGAGCGCAACCGCCTGTGCGCCAGCGGGTATCAGCGCCGCGGCGTGCTGCGCGATGCGTCGCTTGATCGCGACCATCCGATGATCGCGCAGCCGCACCGGGATCTCACTACCGCTTGGGTCCAACGCCTTGGCGCCGCCGTGGGTCCGCACCAGCAGACCCTGTTCCTCGAGTTCGCTGAGGTCGCGGCGCAATGTCGCCGCCGATACCCCCAACTCGTCGCACAGCAGTTGCGACGCCACCTCTCCGCGGTCGCGCAGAAGTGAGAGCACCTGACGCATGCGGTCCGTGCGTTTGATCGACATCGCAGACAACTCCCAGGAGGTGACAGGAGACGCTCAGTTTTACTGATCGTTTCGCGGTCTCGTATTGCGCGCTTTGAGCGAGCTTCTCATGATCGACGAATGTTCGACACGATCTTGCACTGGGCGGTCACGTGCCTCTGGTAGCGACGGCCGACCTCGTCACCTCCGCAGCAGCGCAGCGCGCAGCAGTGCTCGCGTTCAACGTCATCACGGTCGAGCACGCTGAAGGCATCGCGCAGGGTGCCGAACGCGCGGACGTCCCCGCGCTCATGCAGATCAGCGAGAACACCGTGAAGTTTCACGGCGGCCAGATCGCGCCCCTGGTGTCGGCCTGTGCGCACATCGCACGATGCTCGACGGCACCGTTGGCGTTGCACCTCGATCACTTTCAGGACGAAGCGCTGATCGCCGAGGCGCTCGAGACCGGCACCGAACTCGGCGTCACGTCGATCATGATCGACGCCGCGCACCTGCCTTACCAAGCCAACATCGACCAGACCCGGTCGTTCACTGTGCAGGCCCACTCATCCGGGTTGTGGGTCGAGGCGGAGTTGGGGGAGATCGGCGGCAAGGGACATGGGGCGCACACGTCGGGCGCACGAACCGATCCCGGCGAAGCTGTAGCGTTCGCCGAACAGACCGGTGTGGACGGGCTGGCGGTGGCCGTGGGGAGCACGCATGCGATGACCACCCGCGATGCCAGCCTCGATATCGAACTGATCCGACAACTGGCCGCCGTCGTCGCGATTCCCCTTGTGCTGCACGGATCTTCCGGCGTTGCCGAGGACCAGCTCCGAGGCGCGGTCGATGCCGGGATCCGCAAGATCAACATCGGAACCGCACTCAATGTCGCCTACACCGGCGCCATCCGGGCCGGCCTTTCCAGCGAGCCACTGAAGGTGGACCCCCGCGCGTACCTCGCCGCGGGACGGCGAGCCATCGCCGACACCGTGGCGGACCTGTGCCAAGCCGTAGCGCCGCGCCAAGCAGCAGGCGCCGGGCAGCGTGATGCGCGATGAACAGGGTCGAATCGAACACGACGCTGGTCGACTGGCTCGCCGAAACCGTCCGCCAGCACAAGGCCGGCACACCGGTGGGCGTCTACTCGGTGTGCTCCGCGCATCCCACCGTGGTGGAGGCCGCCATGGCGCAAGCCGCCGCAGACGGCAGCTATGTGCTCATCGAGGCGACCTCGAATCAGGTCGACCAGTTCGGCGGCTACACCGGTCTGCGGCCCGCGGAGTTCCGCGACATGGTTCTCGGCATTGCCGATCAGAGTGGTTTCGCCCGCGACCGGGTGGTGCTCGGCGGCGATCACCTCGGTCCGAATAGGTGGCAGCGCCAAACCGCCAGTGCTGCAATGGATAACGCAGAAGACCTGATACGCGTCTATGTCGAAGCCGGGTACCGGAAGATCCACCTCGACTGCAGCATGGCGTGTGCGGACGATCCGGAGACCCTTTCGGACGAGGTCGTCGCAACCCGAACGGCGCGGCTGCTCGCGGTCGCGGAAGACACTGCCAACCGCAGCGGTTTACAGCCACCCACCTACGTGATCGGGACCGAGGTCCCGGTGCCAGGCGGTGCGCATGAAACACTCAGCCGCCTGACCCCCACACCGGCCGACCGGGCGCGGCTGACCATCGCCGCGCATCGCAACGCCTTCGCGGAAGTTGGCCTGGCACACGTGTGGTCGCGTGTCATGGCCCTCGTGGTGCAGCCGGGCGTCGAGTTCGACCATCTCAACGTCATCGACTACGAGCGCAGCGCGACCACCGAGTTGCGCCGTGTGCTCGACAGCGAGGACACCCTGGTGTTCGAGGCGCATTCCACCGACTATCAGCGACCCGAGCAGCTACGGGAACTGGTGGAGGACCACTGGGCCGTTCTCAAGGTCGGGCCCGCGTTGACGTTCGCGATGCGCGAAGCGCTGTTCGCGCTGAGCCTCATCGAGACGGAGTTGGTGCCGCGACCGTCGCGGTCCAATCTGGTCGAGGTGATCGAACGACGGATGCTCGACGAACCCGACCACTGGCGCGGCTATTACGAAGGCGATCCGGTGACACAGCGCACGTCCCGCCGATACAGCTACAGCGACCGACTGCGCTACTACTGGGCCGACGAGCGGGTCGACGCCGCGCGCCGCACACTGCTGGCGAACCTCGACCGCACCGGTATTCCGTTCCCCCTCATCAGCCAATTTCTGCCGTGCCAGTATGAGCGCATCCGGGCGGGCGTCCTGGATCCCGTCGCACAGTCGCTGGTACTCGACCGAATACGCGACGCCTTGCGACCGTACGCACACGCGACCGCCGGAGGTGCCCATGACTAGCTCGTCTGTCCATGACCGCGACGGCCTCACCGGCCAAAACGAGGGCGGCGCAACCATTCTGGAGATCGGCCAGCAACCCGACGCATGGCGTGAGATCGCTGCGCGAGCCGACGACGGTGTCAGCTCCTTCCTGCTGGACGTACTCAACCGGCCGAACCTGCGGGTGATACTGACCGGGGCGGGGAGCTCCGCTTTCGTGGGTGAGATCGCCGCCCCTGCGCTGCGGCGTCATCTGCGCAGGCGTGTCGACGCGATCCCCACCACGGATATCGTCGCCAACCCCTCGGACTACCTGGAGCCTGAGACACCCACGCTGCTGGTGTCCTTCGGCCGCTCCGGGAACAGTCCAGAGAGCTTGGCAACCACCGTTCTCGCCGACGAACTCATCACCGACGCCTGGCACCTCGTCTACACCTGTGACCGGGACGGTGAGTTGGGCCGCGCACATCGTGCACGGCCGAACTCACGGGTGGTGTACATGCCTGAACGCACGAACGACACGGGCTTCGCCATGACATCGAGCCTGACGTCGATGTTGTTGTCCTGCTTGATGACGCTGGGACCGGCCAGCCCCCAAGATGCCGAGGCACTTGCCCGCGCTGCCGAACACGTCACCGGCCTGCAGCCCGATATCCGCGCCCTCGCCCGAGCCAAGAAGCAACGATTCGTCTACCTGGGCAGCGGACCCCTGGAGGGTCTCGCGCGTGAATCAGCGCTCAAACTGCTCGAGTTGACTGCCGGCGAGGTCGTCACATACTTCGACTCTCCGTTGGGATTCCGGCATGGACCGAAATCGGTGCTGGATGCCGACACCCACGTCGTCATCTATGTCTCGACCGACCCGTACACCCGCCGTTACGACCTGGACATCATCGCCGAGATCCGAGCGCAACTCGGACAGTCTTCCGTGACGGTCATCAGCACCGATCCGATACCGGCATCGCACGGGCCTGCCATCGTGTTGCCCGGCCTCGACGGTCTCGACGACCCGCGAGTGGCGCTGAGCTACTTGGTGTTCGCGCAATACCTTGCACTGTTCACTTCACTGGAATACGCCAAGACACCGGACAATCCTTTCCCGTCCGGGGAAGTAAGCCGCGTGGTGCGCGGCGTGACCATCTACCCGATGACCTCTCCTGAAACCCCGAATGGGCGGTGAGAAGACCATGGCTCGTTACCTAGGTGTCGACGGCGGCGGTTCGAAGACGGCGTTCGCGCTGATCGACGACGGCGGACATGTCCTTGCCCGCGCGACCGCGCCGACGTCGTACTACTTCAACGATGGCTTCGACGTGGTCGAACGCGTTCTCGCGCAGGGTATTTCCGACATCTGTGACCAACTCGGCATCGAAACCGCCGACATCGACGCCGCGTTCTTCGGTATTCCGGGATATGGCGAGGCGAGCGACGACATCGAACGACTCGATGCAACCCCTCGACATGTGCTGGGCCACGATCGTTATAGCTGCAACAACGACATGGTCTGCGGCTGGGCCGGCTCGCTGGCCTGCGAAGACGGCATCAACGTCATCAGCGGTACCGGATCCATGACTTACGGCGAACGCCAGGGCGTCGGGCACCGTGTCGGCGGCTGGGGCGAGCTGTTCGGCGACGAGGGATCGGCGTATTGGGTTGCCGCGCAGGGCCTCAACGCGTTCAGCCGGATGAGCGACGGCAGGCTCGTGCGGGGACCGCTGTACACCCTGTTCAAGGAGCACCTGCATCTGGCAGGTGATCTCGACGTGGTGAGCCTGGTCATCGACAAGTGGTCCGGCAACCGCAGTTCGATAGCCGCTTTGTCGACCACCGTCTGCAAGGCGGCTTACGCCGCAGATCCTGTGGCGGTCAAGATCCTGTCCGAAGCTGCCGACGAGTTGGTCATGCTCATCGAAACCACAAGGAAACTCGTCGGATTCACCGACCAGGAGACCGTTGCGGTGTCCTACTCGGGCGGCATGTTCTCCGACCAGGGCTTCCTCGAGCGGTTCCTGAGTGTTCTCCAGCAGCAGCCCGCCAAGTACGACTTGCAGCGTCCGCTGCTCGACCCGGCGGTAGGGGCAGCGTTGTACGCCGCCAAGCACAGCGGCCGGCCGTTGAATCCGAGCGCGCTGCACCAACTGACCACCAGCACAACCTGATTCGAGGTGAAGACACCGTGACCGCCGCACCGACGAGCAAGGCCACCCGCAGCTGGATCTTCTACGCCGCGCTGCTGATCGTGTTCTGGGGAATCTGGGGAGCGTTCTCGGCGCTACCCGCAAACTGGTATGGCTACCCCGACCAGATGATCTACAGCATCTGGGCGCTGACGATGATCATCCCCGCGGTCTTCGTGCTGCGCGGCCAGCACTTCGACCGCAGGCCCCAAGCCACGATCTACGGGCTACTCATCGGCCTTACGGGTGCGGGCGGCCAACTGCTGTTGTTCCAGGCGCTGACCATGGGTCCGGCCTACCTCATCTTCCCGATCGTTTCGATCTCACCGGCGATCACCGTGATCATGGCGATGGTGTTGTTGCGCGAACGGATCAGCACACTGGCCTGCGTCGGCCTCGTCGCGGCATTGGCGGCCATCGTGCTGTTCAGCATCACCGGCGGGGATTCCGACCGGTCGTCGGGCCCGTGGCTGCCGCTGGCCATCTTGATCTGCGTGGCGTGGGGCGTGCAGGCCTATTTCATGCGCAAGACGGCGACGATCGGGGTCAACGACGCCACCACCTTCGGGTGGATGGCCATCAGCGCCATCCTGTTGATCCCGGTTGCGCTGATCTCGCTCGGCGGTCTTCCAACCGACTTTCCCTGGCAGGCACCGGCATTGACGGCGGCAACCCAGCTGCTCAACGCGGTTGGCGCGCTGTTTCTGGTGATGGCGCTCAGCCGCGGCAAGGCCACCATCGTCGCGCCGACCACCAACGCGCTTGCCCCGGCGCTGACCATCATCGTGTCCCTCGTCGCCTACCAGACGCTACCCAGTCCGTATGGCGCGGTCGGCATCGTGCTGGCGCTCGTCGGCTCGACGCTGATGGTGTACAGCGACGAGAAACGCGGTGAAGCACCCACGGCGGCGGTCCTGGAACCGGCCGTTTCCGCCAAGAGTCAGCCAGGGAGCCTGACATGAAGCCGACGGTCGTCATCATCGGTGCCGGCAGCGTCGAGTTCACCCGCGAGCTACTCGGGGACATCTTGTCCTTCCCGGAACTCGCATCGATTCGCGTTGTGTTGCACGACATCGACGCGCAGCGTCTGCAGACAGCGGAGGCGATCGCCCGCGCCACCGCAGTGGCGGCCGGCGCCCAACCAGAAGTGGTCGCGACGCTCGACCGACTACGCGCGCTCGATGGTGCCGACTACGTCATCAACGTCATCCAGGTCGGCATGCATGAAGCCACCCTGCGCGACTTCCAGATACCGGCGAAGTTCGGACTGCACCAGACCATCGGCGACACCATCGGCGTCGGCGGAATCTTCCGCGGGCTCAGGACATTTCCCGTGCTGGCCGACATCGCCCGTGACATGGAACAGGTGTGCCCCGACGCGTGGCTGCTCAACTACACCAATCCGATGGCCATGAACGTCACCTTCCTGCACCACGTCGCCCCGCGATTGAAGGTCCTCGGGCTGTGTCACTCCGTGTACTGGACGATGGTCGGGCTGTGCGAGCTCATCTCCGTCCCGTACGACGAGGTGACCTATTGGTCGGCCGGAGTGAACCACCAAGCGTGGGTGCTGCGGTGGGAGCGCGGCGGCCAGGATCTCTATCCGTTGCTGGATCAGCGAATTCACGACGACCCGGAGCTACGCAGGCGTGTGCGAGTCGACATGTACCGCCGACTCGGCTACTACCCCACGGAGACGAGCGAGCACTCCAGCGAATACGTGCCGTGGTATCTGCACCATCCGAGCGAGGTGCAGCGGCTGCGGATCAACATCGGCGAATACGTGGCCATCAGCGAGCGCAACCTCGCCGAATATGACCGCGTGCGAGCCGAATTGGTCACCGCGAACTCACTGCCGGTGGACACCACGTCCACGGAGTACGCACCGCAGGTGATCCACTCCCTTGAGACAGGCACCACGCGAGTGATCTCGGCGAACGTCGTCAACGCGGGTCTGATCACCAACCTGCCCGACGGTGTGGCCGTCGAAGTCCCCACACTGCTCGACGCGTTGGGCGCTCATCCGATGAAGGTGGGCGACCTGCCGCCGCAGTGCGCGGCACTCAACCGCAGTTTCCTCGGGCCTGTCGACCTCGCAGTGCGTGCGGCCGTCGACGGGGACCCACGTCTGGTGCGCGCGGCGGCCATGGTGGACCCGAACACCGCGGCCACGCTGACTGCCGATCAGATCTGGCAGCTGTGCGACGAGCTCACGATCGCGCATGCGGACCTACTACCCGAGCCGCTGCGCTCATCAACAAAGGAGTGATCACCGTGATTGGACGCCGGCTGGGCCTTGCTCTGGTAGCTGTCTTGGCGCTCGTGCTCGCCGCCTGCGGCGGTGGCGGCACGTCATCCTCGGGCCCGGTCGAGATCGCCGTGTGGCACGGCTACCAGGACACCGAGGGCGACGTGTTCAAGGGGCTGATCGACCAGTACAACAAGGCGCATCCCGACGTCAAAGTCACCGAGTTGTACTCCAGCAATGACCTTGTGCTGCAGAAGGTTCTGACCGCCGTGCGGGGAAACAGTGCGCCCGACGTCGCCTACATGTTCGGTTCGTGGTCGCCCAACATCGCCAAGATCCCACAGCTGGTCAACATGTCCGACGTCGTCTCTGCACCGGATTGGAAGTGGGACGACTTCTATCCGGCCGAGCGGCAGGCGGCCACCGTGGGGGACAAGATCGTCGGCGTCCCCGCACTGGTCGACAACCTCGCGATCGTCTACAACAAGAAGCTGTTCGCCGACGCCGGCGTCGCGCCGCCCTCACCGACCTGGACGTGGGACGACTTCCGCGCCGCGGCCGCGAAGCTGACCGATCCCACCAAGGGGCAGTACGGCTGGCTCATTCCTGCCGACGGCAGCGAGGACACGGTCTGGCACTACGTTCCGATGCTCTGGGAGGCCGGCGGCGACATCCTGTCCGCCGACAACCAGCACGCGACGTTCAACTCGGAGGCGGGCGTCAAGGCGCTGACTACGCTGCAGCAGATGGCTGTCACCGACAAGTCGTTGTACCTGGACACCACCAACGAGAACGGGCCGAAGCTGATGAACAGCGGCAAGGTCGCCATGCTGGTCACCGGCCCGTGGGATCTGAGTTCCCTCAGCGACATCGACTACGGCGTGCAGGTGATGCCGACGTTCTCCGGTTCGGCCGGTGCGCATCAGACGATTTCCGGACCGGACAACTGGGTGGTCTTCAACAACGGTGACAAGAAGAAGCAGGCAGCGCTCGACTTCGTGAAGTGGCTGACCGCACCGGAGCAGGTCAAGGCCTTCTCGTTGGGCACCGGCGATCTGCCGACCCGCATCTCTGTCGGCAAGGATGCCGACCTGCTGGCGAAGATGAACGAAAAGCTGCCAGGCAGTGCGACATTCGTGGAGAACCTGAACAACGTCAAGAAGGTCAGACCGCAGGTCGAGCAGTACCCCGCCATCTCAGAAGCTCTCGGTCAGGCGATCGTTTCGGTGATGCTCGGCAAAGATCAACCGGCAGCGGCGCTGAACTCCGCGGTGCAGGCCGCCGACACCGCCCTGGCCGGCAAGTAGGAGTCAGATGCCCGCATTGCTGGACCGTATCGGTCGCTCAGACAGCCTGTCGGGGTGGACGCTGGTGAGCCCCGCAGCGGTGCTCATCGGGATATTCGGCCTGCTGCCGGTGGTCATGTCGCTGGTGCTGTCGTTCCAGCACTCCGATCTGCTCACCCCGGAGACGCCGTGGGTGGGTCTCGACAATTACCGCAAGCTGGCCACCGATCCCGTCTTCGTCGAAGCGATCAAGCACACTATCGTCTACACGGCGCTGTTCGTCCCGGGCACCATGCTGGTCGGCTTGTTCGTCGCGTCGGCGATGAATCGCTCGGTTCGCTTCATCTCGGTGTACCGAACGACCGCGTACATCACGATGGCGGTGTCGACCATCTCGCAGGGCATCATCTTCTTGTGGCTGACGGATCGTGACTATGGTCTGGTCAACGCGGCGCTCAATTCCGTTGGGGTGCAGTCACAACCGTTCCTGGCATCACCGACGCAGGCGCTGTATGTGATCGTGGCGATGACCATCTGGGGCTGGACGGGTTTCTCGGTCATCGTGTATCTGGCCGCGCTGCAGGGAGTCCCGGCCGAGTTGCATGAGGCCGCAGCGATCGACGGTGCGACGGCGTTCACACGCTTTCGCACCATCACGGTGCCATTGCTGGGCCCGGCGAATCTGTTCCTCGTCGTGTGGCTGACGATCAACGCGTTGCAACTGTTCGACGAGGTGTATGCGACCACGCGTGGCGGGCCGCTGCGCGCCACCACCGTCATCGTGTACTACCTGTGGGACCGCGCCTTCGTGCAGTTCGATGCGGGCTACGCCGCGGCGATGGCCTACGCGCTGTTCGTGGTCATCCTCTTGATCACCGCAGTCCAGTTCCGTGTCGCCAGGAAGTATGCACACATCTCATGACAACGCCGCAATTGTCCACTCTCACAGCAGAACCCGAGGCGCAGGAACCGCTGGCGCCCGTCAGTGAGCGGCGGTCGCGGCTGGGTTTCAGTCCGTGGCACCTGGTGCTCATTCCGCTGAGCTTCCTGCTGGTCGTCCCCCTGTTGTGGATGTTGGTCACTTCGCTGGAAACCGAGGGTGAGGCCAACCGGTTTCCGCCGGTGTTGATACCGGAGAGCCCGCGGTTCGAGAACTACTCCGAGGCATGGGCGGCCGCGCCGTTCGGCCACTTCTTTCTCAACAGCGTCATGGTGACCCTGGTGGTGCTGGTGAGCAACCTAGTCGTCTGCAGTTTGGCCGGCTACGCATTCGCCCGGATTCGATTCCTCGGTCGCGGAGCACTTTTCGTCACTTTGATGGCAACCCTGATGGTGCCCTTCCAGGTCACGATGATCCCGGTGTTCCTGATCGTCAAATGGTTCGGCGACAACGTGTGGGCGGGTTTGGGGATCGACCACATCGGCGCGTTGATGTTGCCGAACTTGGCGACGGCATTCGGGATCTTCTTTCTGCGCCAATTCTTTCAGACGGTGCCCGTCGAACTCGAGGAAGCCGCCCGGGTGGACGGCACGTCGCGGCTTGGTGTGCTGTTCAAGATCGTGCTGCCGCTGTCGCTGCCTGCATTGTCGACGCTGGCAGCGTTGACGGTGCTGACATCGTGGAACGACTTCCTGTGGCCGCTGATCGTGATCACCTCCCATGACCAGATGACGGTTCCGTTGGGGCTCAGCTACTTTCAGGGCGCGCACCGCGTGAAATGGCCGCTGTTGATGGCGGCCAACGTGATGAGCTTGTTGCCGATGCTGCTGGTCTTCATTGGAGCGCAGCGATACTTCGTCCAGTCGGTGGCCAATACCGGACTGAAGGGTTGAACATGACCGAAGTAGAGTTTCGTGACGTCACACGACGGTACGCCGGGGGAGTGACCGCACTCAACGGCCTCAATCTGACTGTGGCCGAAGGCGAATTCCTGATTCTGGTTGGCCCGTCGGGCTGCGGCAAGAGCACCGCACTGCGCCTGCTGGCCGGACTCGACAAGCCGACCTCGGGCGAGATCAGAATCGGCGGCGCGGTCGTCAACAACCTTGCACCGGGGGAACGCGACATCGCGATGGTGTTCCAGAACTACGCCTTGTATCCCCACATGTCGGTGTACCGCAATCTGGCGTACGGTCTGCGTCAACGCCGGACGCCCCGGGCCGAGGTCGAGCGAAGGGTCCGGGAAACGGCAGAACTGCTGCAGATCACCGAACTGCTCGACCGCAAGCCTGGCCAGCTGTCGGGCGGTCAGCGGCAGCGAGTGGCCATGGGGCGTGCGCTGGTGCGTAAACCGCAGGCCTTCCTGCTCGACGAGCCGCTGTCGAATCTGGATGCCAAGCTGCGCAACCAGGTTCGCGGTGATCTGAAACGGCTCCACCGTGAGGTTCCGGTGACCTCGATCTACGTCACCCATGATCAGGTCGAGGCGATGACGTTGGGTGATCGGCTTTGTGTGATGGCAGGTGGCGAAGTACAACAGATCGGGACCACCGACGACATCTACAACCGCCCCGCCAACACCTTCGTGGCCGCGTTCATGGGCAGCCCGCCGATGAACCTGATTCCGGGCGTCATCCGCTCCGGCGTCCTGCACGTCGGCGAGACGGAGGTGACCGCCGTTCCCTCGCCCGATGGCCCGGTGACCGTCGGCGTACGGCCCGAGCATCTGCAGTTGCACACCAGCTACATCGACGGCATGGTGCCTGCTCGCGTCGACTTCACCGAGCCGCTCGGCAGTCACGTCCTGGTGACGGCCCAGGTAGAGGTCGGCGGACGACGGGTGCCGGTGATCGTGAACGCTCCGGCTGGCACCGAGTTGGTCAGCGGAGTGCGAATTGGGCTTGCCCTGCCGCAGGACCGGACGTACTTCTTCGACGCCGAGACCGGCGACGTGCGCCGTACCCGCGAGCACGTCTCCCTCGGCCACGCTTGAACAGGAACTTTGAGTAGGCGTCGCGACTGGCGCCGCTGAAACTGTCCCCAACCGGGTCCCGTTGCGCCCATACCTGTGAGTGGGTGCCCGCGGCGACTGCCCACCAAGCATGTCCGCGCCGCTGACGCTTGGAGCACGACCATGACATCTCAATATCCGGCAGCAGCCCCCTACCCGCCGCGGCGGTATCGAATCGGCGCGGCCGTTTCCTGGGCGTTCTCCGTATTCAGTCAGAATGCTGTGGCGCTGATGGTCGCGACCCTGGTGTACAGCACCATCACCGTCGGTCTCTTCCTCGGACTGGACATCGCCGTCGACGCCGCCCCGCACACGAATCTGGTCGACCTATCACCGCCCCACGATGCCGCCGCCTCGATGGTCGCGTACCTCTCGACGCCGGCCAACATCGTCAGGCTTGTAGGGGCGGGCGTGATGGTCGCCGTCGGCGCGGTGATGCAGTCCGCGTACCTCTCCGGCATCCTGCGCATCGCCGACGGGTACCGCGCCCCGCTGGGGTGCTTCTTCAAACCGCGCAGAATCGGTGCAGCCGTCGGGACGCAACTTCTGGTTGCGGCGCTGATCGCCGTCGGCTTCGCGCTGTGCTGGCTGCCGGGAGTCGTGGTGAGCGTCTGGTTGGTGTTCGCGCTTGTCGCTCTGCTCGACGGTGACCTGTCGCCGCTCGATGCGCTGAGGGCCAGCCGCGCGATCTCGCGGGGCGATTTCTGGACAGCGTTGTCGGTGACGCTGACGTTCGTCGGCCTGATCCTCGTCGGCGAGGTGTTACTGGTAGTCGGGCTGCTCGTCTTCGCGCCCGTGGCGGTGTTGTTCCTGGTGTACACCTACCGCGATCTGAGTGCAGGCAGGGCTACGACGCAGTAGCCGGATCAGGTCCCGAAACCCGCCTTGCGCAACGCATCTGCCATCGACCCGCCCGCGTCTTGGGTACGCCGGCCAGAATCCTTGCCACGATTGGGGTTTGGGCGCTTGGCACGACTCTGATCGGCGCGCTTGGCCTGACCGCGCTCCGGTGTGTCGTTCAGTCGCAGGCTCAACCCGATCCGCTGACGCTCGACGTCAACCGCGACCACCTTGACCCGCACCACCTGCCCAGAGCGGACCACCTCATGCGGGTCGGACACGAAGCGGTCGGCCATCGCGGAGACGTGCACCAGGCCGTCCTGATGCACGCCGACATCCACGAACGCACCGAACGCGGCGACGTTGGTGACCACGCCTTCCAGCACCATGCCCACCTTGAGGTCGGCGACCTTCTCCACACCAGCGGCGAACGTCGCCGTCGAGAACGCCGGCCGCGGATCGCGTCCCGGCTTCTCCAGTTCGGCCAGGATGTCGGTCACCGTGGGAATGCCGAATCGGTCATCGGCGAAGTCGGCAGGCCGAAGCGACCGCAGTGACCGCTCGTTGCCGATCAGCTCAGCCAGCGTCACGCCTGAGCGGTCCAGGATGCGACGGACAACCGGATACGCCTCGGGATGCACACCCGACGCATCAATCGGGTCGTCGCCGCCGCGGATCCGCAGGAAGCCTGCGCATTGCTCAAAGGCCTTGGGGCCCAAGCGAGGAACCTTCAGGAGAGCCTTACGGCTGGCGAACGGGCCGGTCTTGTCCCGATGATCGACGATCGCCTCGGCCAGGGATTCGGATACCCCGCTCACCCGCGCCAGCAGCGGGACCGACGCCGTATTCAAGTCGACGCCAACGGCGTTCACCGCGTCCTCCACGACCGCGTCCAGGCTGCGCGCCAGCGTCCCCGGCGTGATGTCGTGCTGGTACTGCCCAACGCCGATCGACTTCGGATCGATCTTCACCAGTTCGGCAAGCGGATCCTGCAGCCGCCGCGCAATCGACACCGCGCCACGCAGCGTCACGTCGAGCGTCGGCAGCTCGTGCGCCGCATACGCAGACGCCGAATACACCGAAGCGCCCGCCTCGCTCACCATCGCCTTGGCGGGCGCCTTGGCGCCCGCGGCCCTGATGTCGGCGATGAGTTCGGCGGCAAAGGCATCGGTCTCACGCGATGCGGTGCCGTTGCCGACGGCGATCAATTCGACACCGTGGCGGGCGACGAGCGCCGCCAAAGTTGCCTTGGCCGTATCCCATTGCTTCTGCGGCTGATGCGGGTAGATCGCGCAGGTGTCAAGGACCTTGCCGGTGCCGTCGACCACGGCGACCTTGACTCCCGTCCGGAAGCCGGGATCCAGGCCGAGCGTTGTCCGGTTCCCCGCAGGCGCGGCGAGGAGGAGATCCTTGAGGTTCTTGGCGAACACCGCCGCGGCCTCCTCTTCGGCACGGCGCCGCAACCGCAGGCGGGCGTCGACCCTGCCCGAGATCATCAGCTTCGTGCGCCACGCCCACTCGACGGTGGCGGTCAGCCACGGCGTTGCGGCGGCCTTCGCCGACATGTCAATACCCAGCGTCTTGGCGATTATGGCGTGGTAAATCGCTTCGTCACCACCGTCGAAGGTAAGCGCAAGCGCTTCTTCCTTCTCACCCCGCATCACGGCAAGCACGCGGTGTGACGGCATGGTCTCCAGTGATTCGCTGAATTCGAAGTAGTCGCGAAACTTCTGTGCTGCAGGGCTTTTCGCTGTCTCGGCGGACCACGGCTCGGTACGCAGCGAGCCGCCGGCCCAGAACTTCTCTCTGATGGCGCCGACGAGCTCTGCATCCTCGGCGGCACGCTCGGCGAGAATGTGACGCGCACCGTCCAGCGCTGCAGCAGCATCGGCCACGTCGTCGCCGAGAAACTCCGCGGCCGCTTCGTCAGGCACCAGCGTGGGATCGGCCAGCAGCCGGTCGGCCAACGGCTCGAGCCCCGCCTCGCGAGCGATCTGCGCCTTGGTCCTTCGCTTCGGCTTGTAGGGCAGGTAGATGTCCTCGACCCGCGACTTGGTGTCGGCGGCCATCAGGGCGGCCTTCAACTCGTCGGTCAGCTTCCCTTGCTCTTGGATCGACGCGAGCACTGCGGCTCGCCGGTCGTCGAGCTCGCGCAGGTACTGGAGTCGCTCCTCGAGGATCCGCAGCTGGCCGTCGTCAAGGCTGCCGGTCGCCTCTTTGCGGTATCGGGCGATGAACGGGACGGTCGCGCCCTCGTCAAGCAGTCGCACAGCAGCGGCGACCTGCACTTCGTCGACGGTCAATTCCGCAGCGAGACGGGCATTTACAGACTTTGCGGGTGGGCTGACAGGCACGCGATGACTCTACAGACTCGGTGCCGCGATGACTTTTGCGGGCACCGGTGGTCTGATCAGTTGCACGTCTACGACTAGGAGACTCCACGTGGTCCAACTACTCAAAGTCCAGAACTTCGCCGTTTCCAATGACGGATTCGGCGCCGGTGAAAATCAGAGCCTCGATCGTCCGTTCGGTGACGCCGATCCGGCCCGGATGATGGCGTGGGCAGGCGCGACTGCGAGTTGGCCGAACCGCACGGACCCCGGCGGTAGCCGTGGCCTCGACGACTACTTCACTCGGGACTTCGCCAACAACATCGGCGCAGAAATCATGGGAAGCAACAAGTTCAGTCCGTTCCGCGGCCCGTGGCGTGATTACGAATGGCAGGGCTGGTGGGGCGACGAGCCCCCGTTCCATACTCCGGTGTTCGTCATGACCCACCACGAGCGTCCATCATTTACGTTGTCCGACACGACATTTCACTTCATCAACGCCGATCCCGCGACGGCGCTGGCGAAAGCGCGCGAGGCCGCACAGGGCAAGGACGTCCGTCTCGGCGGCGGCGCGACCACTATCCGCGAGTTCCTCGATGCTGACCTTATCGACACCCTGCACGTGGCGGTTTCAGACGTCGAGATCGGGGCCGGGTCGCGCCTCTGGAAATCGCCCGATGAACTGGACGATCGATTTCACCACGACGTGGTGCCCAGCCCCAGTGGGGTGACGCACCACCTGTTCTGGCGCCGATGAATCAGTGCGGGCAGCGAAGGGTCAGCAGGGTGATCTCGCTGGGCGCGAACACCCGAAACGGCGGGCCCCAGAAGCCGGTACCGCGACTGGTGTAGAGCTGGGTCCGATCGCCGTGTCGGCTGAGCCCGCTCACCACCGGTTGCTCCAGTCGAACCAGGAAGTTGAACGGCCAGATCTGTCCGCCGTGGGTATGACCCGAGATCTGTAAGTCGACTCCGGCGCTAGCGGCGTGTGCGACCTGTTTGGGCTGATGCGCCAGCAGCAGGACCGGCAGTGTGGGGTCGGCTCCGGCCAGCGCTGCCCGCAGGTCCGCGCCGTGTCCACTCACGCCGGACGCAGTCGCCGTCGCGTCGTCCACACCGGCGACCACCAAACGGTCACCGCCGCGCTCGACGACGAGGTGCCGATTGTGCAGCGCGGACCATCCGATGCCTTCCATGTAGTCGAGCCATCCCTGCGCCTCGCTGAAGTATTCGTGGTTGCCGGTGACGTACACGCGAGCCGACGATGCCTGCACCGAGGCGAGCGGGCTCGCTTGGCTTATGCGGATGTCCACCGTTCCGTCCGCGATGTCTCCCACGTGGCACACGACATCGGCGTCGAGTTCGTTTACACGGGCCACCACGGCCGCCGACCACGTGGCGCGATCGATGGGCCCGAAATGCGTGTCGGTGATGATCGCGACGCGCAGGCCGTCCAGCGCGGGGCCGAGCCGGTCGATCGCGACCTCGAGGCGCTTGACGCGCGGGACTCGCATCGCTTCGGCGTAACCCCAGAGGAGGAGCGCCACCGCGACGGTCAGGACCGCGCCTGCGACCACTCGCGAGCGCACCGGATCCTCGACTCCTCCGACCAGAAGCATCAGGCCCACCAGCTGGCCCAGCACGGACCAGGCGAACAGCACCCAGGCCACGCCGAGCAGCAAGTTCCCGAGAGCGGCAGCCCAGTCCAGATGCCGGTGGCCATGCCCGAGCATCATCAGGACCGGGATCGCGGCTGCGGCGCCGACGAAAAGCAGTGTGCCGGTCACCACTACCGCTGTCGGCCAGGCCGGACCGCCTGCCACCAGCGTCCACCAAGGCACGCCGAACAACACCAGCATGATCGCGAGCACGACCGCAGTGCGGCGCCATCTCCGCCGGGACCGCGGTGGCGGCCCGACCGATTCCACCAATTCGGCAGGGTTATCCGTCGTCGTGCCTACGACGGTACTGAAGCCGGTAGCCGGGATTAGCGTGGTGCGGGTCGGCGTTAGGTATCCGAGACAACGGCAGATAAGGGTGCACATGAAGTTCGGGATTTCGACATTCGTCAACGACGACAGCATCGACACGGTCTCGCTGGCGCGTGCCATCGAGGAGCGCGGGTTCGACTCGCTCGCGATCGCCGAGCACACCCATATCCCGGCCAGCCGGGAGTCGGCCTATCCGCTCGGCGGGGAACTGCCGTCGATCTATTACCGAACGCTGGACCCGTTCGTCACGCTGGCGGCCGCGGCCGCCGTCACCTCCAGCATCGAACTGATCACCGGCATCGCGTTGCTCATCCAGCGCGACCCGATCATCACCGCGAAGGAAGCCGCCAGCATCGACCTGATCTCCAACGGCCGCTTCGTCTTCGGCGTCGGGGCGGGCTGGAACATCGAGGAGCTGCGCCATCACGGCACCGATCCGAAGACGCGCGGAGCGCTGCTCGATGAACGCATCGAGGCCATCAAGGCGCTGTGGACCAACGAACCCGCGGAGTACCACGGCAAATACGTCGACTTCGAGCCGTCCTACCTGCGACCCAAGCCCGTCCAGAAACCACATCCGCCGATCGTCATCGGTGGTGACTCCGATGCCACCGTCAAGCGGGTGATCCGCCACGAGGCGGGCTGGATCTCCAACCCGTTCCCGATCGATCACCTCAAGCGCCGTATCGACCAACTTCGCGAGGGCGCCGGCCACGACGTCCCTCTGACGACGTTCGGCACGCCGATCGATCCGGAGTACTGGCGCGGACTCGAGGGACTCGGCTATCGCCAAGCGAACCTGCTGCTGCCGACCAAGCCGCATGACGAATCGCTGCGACTGCTCGACGAATACGCGAAACAGGTCACGCAATATCGCGGCTGAAAAAGTTTTCGCCACCGATGTCGAGAACGCCGTGACGGCTCCGTCCCAGGGGTGAGCGACCAACTAGGGTCGCGAACCTGAAGGGAGAAATTCATGGCGAAGTACCTGCTTCTCAAGCACTACCGAGGCGCGCCCGCGGCCGTCAACAACGTGCCGATGGACCAGTGGGCGCCGGCAGAGGTCGAGGCGCACATCAAGTACATGAACGACTTCGCGGCCAAGCTGCAATCCAGCGGCGAGTTCGTCGACGGCCAGGCGCTGGCACCGGAGGGCGCGTGGGTCCGCTACGACGGCGAGGGCAAGCCGCCCGTCACCGACGGTCCGTTCGCGGAGACCAAGGACCTCATCGCGGGCTGGATGATCATCGACGTCGACTCGTACGACCGCGCCGTCGAGTTGGCAGGCGAGTTGTCCGCGGCGCCGGGCGCCGGCGGCCAGCCGATCCACGAGTGGCTCGAGGTCCGGCCGTTCCTGACGGCCGCCCCGAACACCACTGAGTGTCACTGAGTCATGGCCGCCCGCGCGGTGGACGAGGCGCAGCTGCGGGATCTGATCCCCGGCGTGCTGGCGGCCCTCGTCCACCGCGGGGCCGACTTCGCGACCGCCGAGGACGCGGTGCAGGAGGCATTGCTCAAAGCTGTTGAGGCATGGCCGAATCGGCGCCCCGACGATCCGAAGGGTTGGCTGATCACCACGGCGTGGCGCCGGTTCATCGATCTTGCGAGGTCTGACTCCGCGCGACGCGACCGCGAACTGCGGGTGACTGACGAACCTCGGCCAGGGCCGACGGAGTCCGTCGACGACACTCTGCAGCTGTACTTTCTGTGCGCGCACCCGAGCCTGTCGCCCGCGTCGGCCGTTGCGCTGACGCTGCGGGCGGTCGGCGGGCTCACCACGCGCCAGATCGCGCAGGCTTACCTCGTGCCGGAAGCGACCATGGCGCAACGGATCAGCCGCGCGAAACGCACCGTGAGCGATGTGCGGCTCGATCAGCTGGGTGATCTGCGCACGGTGCTGAAGGTGCTGTACCTGGTCTTCAACGAGGGATACAGCGGCGATGTCGACCTTGCCGAGGAAGCGATTCGACTGGCCCGACAACTGGCCGCGGCGACGCATGACGAGGAGGTCGCGGGCCTGCTCGCGTTGTTCCTGCTTCACCACGCCAGACGCCCCGCCCGTACCCGGGCCGACGGCAGCCTGGTGGTGCTCGCTGATCAAGACCGCAGTCTGTGGCGGCGAGACCTGATCGCTGAGGGTGTGGACATACTCCAGGCTGCGCTGGCCCGCGACCGGTTGGGGGAGTACCAGGTACAGGCCGCGATCGCGGCGCTGCACGCGGACGCGCAGAGCGCTGACGAGACTGACTGGGTCCAGATCGTCGAGTGGTACGACGAGCTTGTCCGGCTCACCGACAGCCCGATCGTGCGGCTCAATCGCGCAGTCGCGGTCGGTGAGGCGGACGGACCCCAGGCGGGGTTAGCCGCGCTCGGCGAGGTCGACCCGAGCCTGCCGAGGTACACCGCGTCTGCGGCATACCTGCACGAGCGGGCGGGCGAACTTGCCACTGCGGCAAGGCTTTACGTCGAAGCTGCCGCGCAAGCACAGAACGTCGCCGAGCGAAACCACCTCACCTTGCGCGCCGCCAGCGTTCGTCAGCGCCTATCTGACGAAACCTCATAGCGAGTCCGCGGCCTCGTTGAGGTCCCAAATAGAGAATTTGCAGAGGAAAACACCGGTTGCGTGCGAAACTTGGAAAATGCTGTGCGAGTGGGGATTACGTTGACTTCTCCGTCAATACGAACCCGCCGGGGCGCGGCGCTCGCGTTTGTGGTGGTCGCGATCGCGGCAGCGTGTACGAGCGAGCCCGACAACGCGGCCGCGCCGACGGCCACGTCGCCTTCCCAACAAGCGCCGCAGGAGCAGCGGGCCTGCCAGGCGGCGCTACCCGCCGCATGGCAGCAGGCGATCGAGAGCAACAGAGTCGACGCCGGCGGCTCAACCATGGCGTTGGCGGTCGGCAGAGCCGGCGAGGTGGTTGCCGTTCGCGACAACGGCGACACCCGTGATCTGTTGCTCATCGGTGCCGACAAGTCGGTCAAGCCGATCTATGGCGTCCCGGAGCCGAACCGAAACGACGTCGGGTTCGCTGCGATCGACGACCGCTGGATCGTCGTCGGCATCGACCGAATACCGCGCGGCGCCAACGGCGTACTGCCGACACTGTTCCAAATCGACCTGATCGACCGCAGCGGCGGTGCAGTGCGGACCGTCGTGAAGTCCAGCGAGGACGACTACGGGACCGGCGGCCCTACCATCGACTCCGTCGCACTGTTCGACGGCAAGGTGTACTGGATCACCCACGAGAAGTACGCCAGCAGCAACGGCACTATGCGGTCCTACGACGTGAACACCGGCGCCATCGCGGAGGTGAAGGCGGGCTCGATGGACAGCGTGCGGGCGAGCGCGGTCGGCGTGACCGCTCTCGTCGACCGTGACTCGAAACGGAAGCCTTGGGAGCGTGCTGAAGTGATCACCCCCGCGCAACTCCCGACGCCGGTCGCCGACGCGGTGGGCACGGGGCCGGACCGGCTGAGCCTGACCACCGACGGCAATGCATATGCATGGTTCACCGGCGTCGATCACGGCGTCAGCGGCGTGGCGTGGTGGTCACCGGAGTCCGGACTTGTGAGAGTCACCGGAGATGCCGTTGGCGGCTGGGATGGGATCCGTCCAATTTGGGTGATGGGTCCGTATGTGGTGAGCGGCATCGGTCGCCAGGAAACGGACACCTGGACCACAGTCATCGACACCCGCTCGGGCGCGGTCGTGAACCTGGGGCCTTGGGCCGTCGGCGCGGACGGCGGCACCATTGCGTTGAGCGCGCAGCACGGCCCCGGTGGAAAGGCTGCACCGACCAGTGCGGTCGTCCTCCGCGCCGACCAACTGCCGCCGCTCACCTGCTGACGAAAAGCCACCGCAAACACGCGCTTTGGGGCTAAGTTGGACCCTTGGTTGGCTTTTCGATGGGGGGAATCAAATGAGCAAACCAACAACGCTGCCTGCGCCCGATTCCGAGGCGGTGACACCCGACGGCATCATGCAGCTGGGTTTCGGCTTCTGGGGCTCGAGGGCGCTACTGAGTGCCGTCGAGCTGAGACTGTTCGGCGTGCTCAGCGAGGCTGGCCCACTGGACGCCGAGCAACTCCGCGACCGACTCGGCCTGCATCCGCGCAGTGCGCGGGACTTCTTCGACGCACTCGTCGCTCTCGGAATGCTCGACCGCACCGACGGCCGCTACGAAAACACTCCGCAGACCGACCTCTTCCTCGATCCGGCCAAGCCCACCTACGTGGGAGGGGTATTGGAAATGTCGAGCGTCCGCCTCTACAACTTCTGGGGGTCGCTGACCGAGGCTCTGCAAACCGGCCAGCCGCAAAGCGAGGTGAAGACCGGCGGCGAGTTCTTCGAGACGCTATACGCCGACCCGGAAAAGCTGGCTGGGTTCGCCGCCGCGATGTCAGGTCTCAGCCGGTCGGCGGGCGAGGCCATCGCAGCCAAGTTCCCATGGCGCGACTACGGCAGTGTGATCGACATCGGGTGCGCCCAAGGCGCTGTCCCAGTTGCCATCGCGACAGCCCATGACCATCTGACCGGCGGCGGATATGACCTCCCGCCCATCGAGCCGATCTTCAATTCCTATGTCTCGCAACACGGTCTGGCTGACCGTCTGCAATTCACGCCCGGCGACTTCTTCGCCGACCCGCTACCGAGTGCCGACGTTCTCGTCATGGGCCACATACTCCACGACTGGGACATGGGCGAGAAGCGTCTACTACTGCAGAAGGCCTACGAAGCACTGCCCGACGGCGGGGCACTGATCGTTTACGAGGCGCTTATCGACGACGACCGGCGCCACAACTCATTCGGTCTGCTGATGAGCCTCAACATGCTGATCGAGGGTCTCGGCGGCTTCGACTACACGGGCGCCGACTGCCGCGGGTGGATGGCTGAGGTCGGCTTCAGCAAGAGCTACGTCGAGCACCTGGTCGGTCCTGATTCGATGGTCGTCGGCATCAAATAGCCCGTGCCGGGATGACTTCGCGGATGCCCATTCGTTCTGGCGGTCAGAGCACGTCGGAAGCACAACGGAAGGGCAATCATGAAGATCGTCGTCATCGGAGGAACGGGCTTGATCGGCTCGAAGTTGGTGCAGGCGTTGGACCAACACGGGCACGAGGCGGTCGCGGCCGCACCCTCGACCGGGGTGAACACGCTGACGGGCGAGGGGTTGCCCGAGGTGCTCGCAGGCGCCTCGGTGGTTGTCGACGTGTCGAATTCGCCGCAGCTCGACGACTCGGCCATCGAGTTCTTCCGCACGGCAACCACGAATCTGCTCACTGCCGAGAAGGATGCCGGGGTTGGCCACCATGTCGCTCTGTCGGTGGTCGGTACCGCTGAATTGGCGCCCAAGAGCGGCTATTTCGAGGCCAAGCAGCTGCAGGAGAACCTGATCGCCGAAGGGCCGATTCCGTACACGCTCGTACACGCGACGCAGTTCTTCGAGTTCGTCAACACCCTCGCCGACTCCGCGACCGTCGACGGCATGGTGCGCATGCCACCGGCGTACTTTCAGCCGATGGCCGCCGCCGACGTCGCGGAAGGGCTCGCGATCGCCGCGGTCAATGAGCCGGTCAAGGGCATCACCGAAATCGGCGGGCCGGAGGCGGTCCTGCTGCCCGACCTGATCAGGACCGCGTTGACGGCCCGCGGCGATGCCCGCGAGGTCGTCGCTGATCCCGACGCGCAGTACTGGGGCATCGACATCGGCGAGCGCACCCTGTGCCCCGGCGAGGGTGCGACGCTGTTCGACACCAGGTTCGAAGACTGGCTTCTCAAAACCGCTGCCAAGGCGTAGCGGGACCGCCGGGCCGGCTCGAGGTCCCTGGCGAGAGCCAGTTCACAGCCGGACCAGCGGTAAGGTCTCCACTGCAAACAGACGCGGTGGAGCCCTATGTCGAGCGAAGGTCGGGGGACACGTCTTCGCGGTCGCGCCAGCGAAAGCGAGACACTTCGGGGGCTGATCGACGCTGTCCGATCGGGCACCAGTCAGGTGCTGGTGCTGCGCGGTGAGCCCGGAGTCGGCAAGACCTCACTGCTCGGGTTCGTGACAGAACTGGCGGCCGGGTTCCGCTGCGTCCAAGTGGCCGGTGTGCAGTCCGATATGGAACTCGCCTTCGCCGGCCTGCAGCAGCTGTGCGCGCCGCTGCTGAATCACCTGGATGAACTTCCCGAGCCACAGCGTGAGGCGCTCAATGTCGCGTTCGGTCGGGGTGTCGGCGCCCCCCCAGATCGTTTCCTCGTCGGCCTGGCGGTGCTGAGCCTGATTGCCGCGGCCGCCAACGACCAACCCCTGCTCTGCGTCGTCGACGATGCCCAATGGCTCGACGAAGTGTCGGTGCAGACGCTCGCCTTCGTGGCGAGACGCCTGCTCGCCGAGCCGGTCGCAATGGTGTTCGCGGCGCGTGAACGGGGCGCAGAGGCGTTGATGGGGTTGCCGGAATTGGCGCTCAGCGGCCTGTCCGACGGCGATGCGCGGGAACTGTTGGAATCGGTGATCGTGGGGGCGATGGACCCGCGCGTCCGCGACCGCATCGTCGCCGAGACCCGCGGCATCCCGCTTGCCATCATCGAGGTGCCGCGCAGTGTGTCAGCAACCGAGCTTTCGGGCGGGTTCTGGATTTCCGGCAAGCGCTCGTCGGCGGCGGCGCTCGAGGAGGGCTTCGTCAACCGCATCAAATCCTTACCCGCCGAAACCCAGCGGTTGCTGCTGCTCGCGGCGGCCGAACCGGTCGGCGATGCCGCGTTGTTCCTCCGCGCGGCCGCGCACCTCGGCATCGCGGTCGACGCGTTGGCCCCTGCCGAAGCCGAAGGCGTGATCGAATTCGGTCCGCGGATGCGCTTTCACCATCCGCTGCTGCGGTCGGCCGCCTACCGCGCCGCGGACCTGACCGAACGCCGGGCGATTCACCGCGCGTTGGCCGACGCGACCGATCCCGAAACGGATCCCGACCGCAAGGCGTGGCATGCCGCCAACGCGGCCGCGGGTCCCGACGAGGCGGTCGCCGCGGAACTGGAGTCGTCCGCAAGTCGTGCCCAGGGCCGAGGCGGGATCGCCGCCGCGGCGGCATTCCTCGAACGCGCCACCGCGTTGACGTCGGACCCGGCCCTGCGCAGCGCGCGGGCGCTGGCGGCAGCGCAGGCCAAACGGGACGCGGCGGCACCTGCTGCGGCATACGAATTGCTCGCGATCGCCGAACTCGGCCAATTGTCCGACCTGCAACGCGCCCAGATCGCCCGGCTGAGGGCCCAGATGGAATTCGCCCGTAGCCGCGGCGGCGATGCCGGTGCGGCCCCGGTCAGTGCAACCGCGCTGCAACTCCTCACTGCCGCAAAACAATTGGAGAACCTCGACGACTACGCAGCCTGCGAGACGTACGCGGAGGCGATCGCCGCGATCCTGTATGCCGGGCGGCTCGGTGATCCCGGTTCGCTGGGCGATGCAGCCGAAGCCGCGCGGTCCTTTGTCAGTCGGGCGACGAAACCTCCACGCGCTATCGAGCTGCTTTTGACCGGCATCGCAGAACGGATCACCGGCGGTGTGAGCGCGGGCACCGCTCCATTGCGGGCAGCGCTGGACGCCATGTTGGCGATGACGGAGTCGAACGACCTTCAGGTTCGGCGGTGGATGGTGCCAGCGTTTCCGATCCTTCAGGAATCCGCTGCCCATGACCTGTGGGACGAAGCGATAGTGCACCAACTGTCCGCCGCCGTCGTGCGGCAGGCACGCGATGCCGGCGCACTGGACGTATTGCCACGCGCTCTCGTGTACCAGGCTGGGGCGCACTTGCTTTCGGGCGAATTCACCACGGCGGAAACGCTTATCGAAGAGGCCAATTCGATCTCCGCATCGACGGATCACCTCGCGCCGGTCAGGTATCACTCGCTGCTGCTGACAGCGTGGCGTGGTGATCCGGCCGACGCGGTGAAGTTGATCGAGTCGGCCGCCGCCGACGGGGCGGCCAGGGGAGAGGGCAGGCTGCTCGGCCTCACCGGTTGCGCCGCCGCCCTGCTGTACAACGGCCTCGGCCGGTACGAGGAGGCCCTCGCGGCCGCCCGTGAGGCATGCAGATACGAGGACCTCGGCTTCCACAGTTGGTGCCTGTTCGAACTGATCGAGGCCGCCATACGCACCGGCGACCAGGAAGCCGCCGTGTCGGCCGTGCAGCGGTTCGAGAAGTATGCGGGCGTGAGTGGAACCGACTGGCACCTCGGCGCGGTGGCACACGCGCGCGCGATGGTGGCCGACGATGCGCACGCCGACGCGCTGTACACCGAAGCCGTTGAACGCCTGGGCCGTACGCGCGTCGCGGTCCACCTCGCGCGGACGCGACTGCACTACGGTGAATGGCTACGTCGGGTGAACCGCCGCGTCGACGCACGACGCCACCTCACCGAGGCGCACCAGGCGTTCACCCGGATGGGTGCACAGGCATTCGCCGAACGGGCCCGACGAGAGCTGGTGGCCACCGGGGAGAAGGTGCGCAAGCAGCAAGCCAGCTCGCATTCGGAGCTGACTGCTCAGGAGGCGCAGATCGCGCGGCTGGCAGGCGACGGACTGACGAATCAGGAGATCGGCGCCCAGTTGTTCATCTCGACCCACACCGTCGAGTGGCACCTGCGAAAGGTGTTCGTCAAGCTCGGCATCACCTCGCGCAGGCAACTGCGCACCATCTCGTGGGCGAGCTAGCGCCCACTACGGACTACTGACTACGGACTTCCAAGGGTTCGCTTCACCTCCGCAACCGCGAGTCTGATCTGGACGGCCCGACACGGGCGCAGGCCAGGACAAAGACACCGCATCAACGGGAGGCTGATCATGCAAGGCACGTCGGGCACGGATCTCGCTACGCGCTTCGCCCACGATGTGGAGCCGCTCTTCGATGTCTTGGCGCGCGGAGCGCGGCGGCTGACCCGCAGCGAGGCCGACGCCGAGGACCTGCTGCAAGACGCGCTGATGCACGCCTACGCGGGCTTCGCCACCTTCAAGGAGGGCAGCAACCTCAAGGCCTGGCTCTTCCGGATTCTCTACAACCGGTGGGTGAGCGCATACCGCTCCAGACAATGCCGCCCCCGGGAGGTCCCTGTCGACGGTGTCACCGAGCAGGACCTCGCCGACAGCGCCGCCCGGCTTCCTGCGGGCCCCCGCTCCGCCGAGGCCGAGGTGCTGGCCGCGTTGCCCGATAACGAAATCAAGGCCGCGATGGACGCTCTGCCCGACAGCTTCCGCACCGTCGTGTACCTCGCGGATGTCGAGGGCTACACCTATGCCGAGACCGCCAAGATTCTCGGCATCCCACACGGCACCGTGATGTCGCGGGCGTCCCGCGGCAGACAACGGTTGCGCCAGTCCCTGGCTCACGTCGCTTAAACCTAGGAGTTTGCAATGGAATTAGCGTATAAGACAGCGTTGGTCACCGGAGGAACTGCAGGCATCGGCCTGGCATGCGCCCGGCTGCTGGCACACGAAGGCGCATCGGTCATCATCTCCGGTCGAGACGCCGAACGCGGCAAAGCGGCGGCCGCGGGGATCGACGGCAGCGTGCGCTTCGTCCAGGCCGATCTGTCTGACATCGAGTCGGTGAAATCGCTTGTCGCGCAGGCTGGAGACGTCGACATTCTGGTCAACAATGCCGCCAGCTTTCCGGCGGCATTGACCGTCGACCAGGAAGTGACCGCGTTCGAGAAGACGTTCGACACCAACGTCCGCGGCACCTACTTCTTGGCAGCCGGCCTCGTGCCCGGAATGCTCAGGCGAGGGCACGGCAGCATCATCAACGTCACCTCGATGGTCGCCTCGAAGGGCGTCCCCGGTGCCGGCGTGTACAGCGCCACTAAGGCCGCAGTCGAATCGCTCACCCGTACCTGGGCCGCCGAATTCGGTTCCCATGGCGTGCGGGTCAACAGCGTCGCCCCCGGACCCACGAAAACCGAAGGCGTCGAGGCGGAATGGGGCGAAACCAACGAGGAACTCGGCCGCGCGCTGCCGTTGGGCCGCACCGCCAAACCCAAAGAAATCGCGGACGCGGTGCTCTTTCTCGCCTCGCCCCGCTCGACTTTCATCACCGGCTCCACACTGCACGCCGACGGCGGCGGCACCGCCATATGAACACCAGGAAGGAATGTCCGATGTCGAAAAACTATGACGCCGAATGGGAGAACGCGTTGACGGTGGTGCAGGAAGTGCAACCGCCTGCTATTCCCGAAGGCGCACACGCCATGACCGTTGTCGTCGAATTCCGTCCAGGCAGTGCCGGCGCCCCACCACACCGACACCCCTACGGCCCGGCCTTCGGCTACGTGTTGGAAGGCGAGATGCTGTTCGAGTTGGAAGGCCAAGCGCCGCGCGTCATTCGGGCCGGAGAGGCATTCTGGGAACCCGGCGGCGACGTCATCCACTACTCCGACGCAAACAATCGCGACGACATCAAACTTCGTTATCTCGTCACGATGCTCTGCGTGCCCGGCAAACCCATGCTCACCCTCGTCGACGACGAGGAACTCGAGGCGCGCAAACACCTGCGCGTAACCGCCGAATAGGAGTGCGTTCCGATGGCACGGATCCTGCTGCAAACGACCATTCCCGAGAGTCCCGACGACTGGGACGTCTCACGTTTCTCGCTGTTGGCCGACGAACTTCGGGCCGCCGGCCATGAGGTCGTCGCACGCAACCGGTCGAGCCGGGGCGACGACCTGGTGCTCAGCCACCTAGACCAACTGAACTTCGACCAGCTGTGGCTAATGGCCGTCGACGTCGGTGACGGCCTGTCCGCCGCCGACGCCTACGCCATCCGGCGGTTCCGCGAGAACGGCGGCGGCGTGCTGACCGCGCGCGATCACCAGGACCTGGGCTGCTGCCTGAGCAGGCTCGGCGCGCTCGGCGTGGTGAACGAATTCCACGACAAGAGCGTCGACCCGAGCACGATGTGCGACGACCAGAACACCCCGACCATCTCGTGGCCCAACTACCACTCCGGCGCCAACGGCGACTACCAGCCGGTGCTCGTCGAAGGGCCGGTGCACGAGCTGTTGCGCACCGAGCACACCGCCAGCGGGCACATCGAGTGGTTCCCCGCCCACCCGCACGAGGGCCTGGTGTCGGCGACCGGGGCGTTCGCCACCGCGATCGCACAGGGCCGCAGCACCGCGACCGGCCGCCACTTCAACCTCGCCGTCGTGCTCGATGGTGAACTAGCACCCGACGGCAGGCCGATGGGCCGCGCGGTCGCTGAGTCGACCTTCCACCACTTCGCCGACTACAACTGGGATCTCGATTGCGGCGCACCGTCATTCGTCAGTGAGGCACCGGGAAATCAGATCAAGGCCGACCCGTCGCGACTGGCGATCTTCAAGGGCTACATCCGCAACATCGCCTCCTGGCTTCAACCCGCCAATCACCTGTCGGTCGCGGTCTGACAAGGGGTGGCATCCTGGCTTGATGGGGCTGCTTCTCGTCCGTCTCGTCGAGTTGCTGATCATCGTTGTTCCGGTGGTCGGCCTGGTTGTCGGCGGTGTGAAGGCGTTCTCCGCCGCGCGCGTCGGCCACCAGCCGGCCCCGGAGAGCCAGGCGGCGCAAGCGCGCGCCATCGCGCGGACGATCAAGGAGCATGACCGAACGGACACCCGGTGGTTGGACTATGAACTCGACATCGGCAAACTGCTCGACTTTCCGCTGATGACCGACATGCGCAACCCGCTGACCGAGCGCTTCCACCGGGCCAAGTTGCGAGCCGACCTGCTGCGGCCGGGCAACGTCGAGGACCTTCTTTCAGACAGCGACGCCGCGCGCCAGTACCTGGACGCGGTTGAGAATTACGTGACCGCGTTCGACATCGCAGAAACCGAGGCAATACGCAAGCGGCGCAACGATTTCACGAAAGCAGAGCAGCAGCGCCTTTCCCGCGCGCGCAGCGCCTTGCGGATGGCGGTCGACAGCGGCGCGACGCGGCAGGAGCGCGAACGCGCCTACGCCGTTGCCTCTCGCGAACTCGACGGCCTGATCGTGCTACCGCAGCGCGCCCGCTCCGCTATCGAGCGCGGAATCATCGGTGAGCTCGACGGTTAGGTACCCGCTACGTCCTCGACCCATTGGACGAAAGCCGTTCCATCGCATAGGACGCGGCCTGGTTCGCCATGCCGTTCACCGAATAGAGGTTGTGTGCGCCGTTGTCGGTGCCGCCAGGCGAGCAGACGTTGTCCTCCGGGATGCACAGATCGAGGGTCTTGCCGGTGTACAGCTTGCCGACCGTGATCGGCGGGGCACCGGTGTAGATCATCTGAAGGAACCCGCTCGAGGGCTTGCCGAACAGCACCACGGCGGCGACGTGCTTGGCCACGTCCGGAGCCATCGGTCCCGTGATGCCCTCGGGAAGGGTAAAGCCGTTGGGCACAGCGTCTTCGGTGGTATATGCCACGACGGCTGCGCCTTGCGAGTAGCCACCGAGCACCATCTTGGTGTTCGGGCACCGCGCGGCCATGTCGCGGACCCTGTTGCTCGTATCGATCACACCGTCGGCCGCCGTTGCGAAATCGAGCGACGCCGGATAGTTGACCGCGTACACCTCCATCGACTTGCCGCCGAGCTGGTCGCGCAGCGCGTCGACGAATGCCTGCCCCGTCACGCCAACGCCTGCGGGCTCGAAAGTGCCGCGGGCGAAAATGACCTCGACGTCCGGACAAGGATCAGCAGAAGCGCTTGGGCTGGTGACGGCAGTGCCCAACAGCGCCGAAGTCACGACGACCGCAGTACCGAAGATCCGACCGATGAAGCTCACCTTGACTCCCGACTGTCGCTCCACAAATGACGCACGTGGGTACCCGGTGGTGCTGATTACGAAACCCTATTTTAGGTAAGGATCGGCCCACGCGCCGATTATGCGAGCCGCGCGACGCGCCTGCCCCGGGCCGGTCAGCAGATGCTCAGAACCCTCGAGTGAGACGAAGCTGCGGGGATGGCGTGCGGTACGGAAGATCTCGCTGGCATTGGCAATGCCCACAGTGTTGTCGGTCGGTGAGTGCAGGATCAGCAGCGGCAGTTTCAGACCGCGAATCTTGTCGTGCAGGGCCGCTGCCCGCACGTCTTCGACGAAAGCCCTTTTGAGCGTGAGACAACGCCCGCCGACCATCCACTCTGCGCTGCCCTCGGACAGCACCCGGTCGACGACGGCGTCGTAGTGGTGCTCGGCGTGGGAGGGGTCCATCGGCGCCCCGATGGTGGCGACGGCCCGCACTCCGGGTGACTGTCGCGCCGCTGCGATCACCGCCGCACCCCCGAAGGAGTGCCCGACGAGGATGTCGGCGGGCGTCTCCTGCTCGGCCATGAATTCGCAAGCCCGGACGACGTCGTTGACCTTCACGGTGAACGAGCCGTCGCCCCAGTCACCCTCCGAGTCGCCCAAGCCGAGCGCGTCGAAGCGCAGCATGCCGATGCCGTCCTCGGCGAGCTGCTTACAGATGCGAGCCGCCGCGGGCGAGTCCTTGCCGAGCGTGAATCCGTGCGAGAAGACTCCCCAGCCGCGCGGCTCGCCGGCAGGCCGATCGATGATTCCCGCCAAGCTCGGTCCCGTCGAGCTTGCAAACGTGACGCGCTCAGCCATGCCGGAGGTTTACCACCTTGCGCTGCCCGATTGCCAGGTCGCTACCGTTTAGACATGTCTGAACAGGTCACCACCAACGCGCCCGATCCGGCCGACATCGGCTCGCGCATCGACCCGGTGCTCGCCAGGAGCTGGCTGCTGGTAAACGGCGCGCAGGCAGACCGGTTTCAGGCAGCGGCGCACTCACGCGCCGACATCGTCGTCCTCGATATCGAGGATGCGGTGGCTCCGAAGGACAAGGCGGCCGCCCGCGACAACGTGGTGCAGTGGCTGGAAGCAGGCAACTCCGACTGGGTGCGCATCAACGGGTTCGGCACACCCTGGTGGGCCGACGACCTCAAGACCCTGGCCGGCACCTCCATCGGCGGTGTGATGCTGGCGATGGTCGAGTCCGTCGACCACGTCACCGAGACCGCCAAGCGGCTGCCGAACGTGCCGATCGTGGCGCTCGTGGAAACGGCGCGCGGGCTCGAACGCATCACCGAGATCGCGGCGGCCAAGGGCACGTTCCGGCTGGCGTTCGGCATCGGCGATTTCCGCCGTGACACCGGCTTCGGCGACGACCCCGCGACGCTGGCGTACACGCGCTCGCGGTTCACGATCGCCGCCAAGGCGGCCCATCTCCCGAGCGCGATCGACGGCCCGACCATCGGCTCGAATCCGCTCAAGCTGATCGAGGCAACCGCCGTGTCGGTGGAGTTCGGGATGACCGGCAAGATCTGCCTCAACCCGGATCAGTGTGCCGTCGTCAACGAGGGACTGTCCCCGTCGCAGGAAGAAATCGCTTGGGCGAAGGAGTTTTTCGCCGAGTTCGAGCGCGACGGCGGTGAGATTCGCAACGGCTCGGACCTGCCGCGCATCGCGCGGGCCACCAAGATCCTCGAGCTCGCTCGCTCATACGGCATCGAGGCGTCGCACTTCGAGGACGAGCCCGTGCACATGCCCGCGCCGTCGGACACCTACCACTACTAGGTACCGCAGAAGGTTCGGTAGGAGCCGAAGTCGTCGGGCGCAGGCTCGGCGTAGCGATCGAGCCCTTGCCGTTCGTCATACGGCGCGGTGACCGCTGTGAGTAGCCGCGACAGTGGATCGAGGTCGCCGTCGGTCGCCGCCGCCAGCGCTTCCTCGACCAAGTGGTTGCGCGGGATGTACACCGGGTTGACCCGATCCATCGCATCGGGATCCGGATCCAGTGCGCGCCACCGCGCCAGCCACCCGTCGAACCCGGCCAGGTCCACGAACAACCCGCGCGCCGGTTCGTCGTCACCGCGCGCAGAAAGGCCGAGGGCTCGGTAGAACGACGTGTGATCGACATGGCTCTGCTCGAGATGCTCGAGCAGTTCGGTGATCAAACCCGTGATGTCGTCGTCACCGCGTAGGCCGAGCTTGGCGCGCATGCCCGAGGTGTATGCGGCGACGTACTCGCGGCGGAACCCGTCGAGTGACTCCTGGGCAAGGGTGAGCGCCTGGTCGGGATCGTCGGAGAACAGCGGCAGCAAGGTCTCGGCGAACCTGGCCAGGTTCCACGCGGCCACCGCCGGCTGTTGTCCGTATGCGTATCGGCCCCAGGAATCGATCGAGCTGAACACCGTCGCAGGGTCGTAGGCCTCCATGAACGCGCACGGGCCGTAATCGATGGTCTCGCCGGAGATCGTCATGTTGTCGGTGTTCATCACCCCGTGCACGAACCCGACGAGCATCCACTGCGCCACCAGCGACGCCTGCGCGGCGACGACGGCCTCGAACAGCGCGCGGTAAGGGTTGTCCGCTGCAGCCGCGCCAGGGTGGTGGCGGACGATGGCGTGGTCGGCGAGCCGACGAACCAGGTCGGTGTCGCCCGCTGTTGCCGCGTACTGAAAACTGCCGACCCGCAGATGGCTGCTCGCGACCCGCGCGAGCACCGCGCCGGGCAACGGCGTCTCGCGGATCACGGTGCGACCCGTCGCCACGACAGCCAACGAGCGGGTGGTGGGAATGCCGAGCGCGTGCATCGCCTCGCTGATGACGTACTCGCGCAGCATCGGGCCGACCGCAGCAAGGCCGTCGCCGCCCCGGGCGAACGGCGTGCGCCCCGAGCCCTTGAGGTGCAGATCGCGGATGCCGCCTTCGGTGCCGGTGAGCTCACCGAGTAACAGCGCCCGACCGTCACCGAGGCGTGGCACGAATCCGCCGAACTGATGGCCCGCATATGCCTGCGCGACGGGCGTGGCGCCGTCGGGCACCGCGGCGCCGACCAGGAAGCGCAGCCCGTCGGGACTCTGTAACCAGTCGGCGTCCAGCCCCAGGTCGGCGGCAAGTGGCGTGTTCAGCACCAACAGCCGCGGATCGGGCGGCGCATCGGCCTGCCACTGCACCGCCATCTCCGGCAGCGCGCGGACGAACCGGTCGTCCAGCACGACGGCGGCTTTCGGTGCAAGGCTCACTCATCCAGGTTACGGATGCGCAGTCGTTGTGATGCAATGCGTTTCGGCCTAGCGGTGGGCCGACCCTGTCAGCGGTCCCCCGTTTGACGCCTGAAGCAGGCAGATCACGGTGCTCGGCAGCGGGTCGGCCGACGTCCGGTCCTGGTTGGAGTCGATCAGGTAGGTCATCGCGAACGGCCCGCCGCCGCTGTATTGCGTGAGTCCCGCGTTGCACTGCCGATCGGCGACGTCGGCGACCGCGGCGTTGACCTCGACGTCGGTGCGCAGGTATACCTCGGCGGCATGCGGTATCGCGCAGTCGACGACCGACACCATCACAACGCCCGGGTCGACCGGCGGCGGATCGGCCAGACAATCGCCGACCTGCAGGTCGATCCACTTCTTGAGTTGCGGGCCCTCTGCGGCCACGGAGGTAGCCGTGGTTTCGGCAACAGAGCGCGTCGCCGCCGTGCTCGTGGTCGCCGGCGTGGTGCCTTTCGCACCGCACGCCGTCAGCATGATCAGCGCAGCCAGGCAGCCGGCCGCGGAACGCCAAGAATCTTCCAAGGCCCTCATCGGATGCTGCCAATTGTGCCTCATGCCACGCGGATCAAGGCTGCGACGTTCGTGGCCGCCGTCGTCGCGACGTGCGCCGCGTGCGCGTCGACGACGACCGCCTCAGCAGGACCGGCGTCGCCGTTCTCCGAACTTCCCGGCTTCACCGTCACGGAAATACGCCCGGCGGATGTCGACCCCACGGTCGCGAGTCAGGAGTTCGACGATCTAACGGCAGGCGTCGTGAGCCAGAACGGCATCCCGGTGCTCAGAGTGCTTGCGGGCCAAGTCAAATCGGGCAATGGTGATGCGTACGTCCACAAGTATCTGGAGACCTTGTCAGCCAAGACGCGCGACGGCGTCGGCCTGCCAAGCGAATCCCAGCGGCTCGGCGAAGATGTGCTGACGCACTTCAATGTTCCGTTGACGGCCGAGGGTTATACCTACGCGCAGGGACCGACGGTCATGATCGCCTACGTCACCGCCGGGTCCCCGCCCGCGACCGTGGAAGACGGGCTGACGAAGGTACTCGCCAACCTCTAGCCGCTCAGTGCTGCGACCACACCCCGTAAGGGACGTAGGGGTCGACGCCGTATGGCGTGTACGGGTTCGCGCCACCGAAACTCGACTGCGGATACACGGGAGCGGGCTTTGGAACATTCGAGCCGCTGCCTGCATCCGATGCGGCCGGGCCTGCCAGTGCGATAGCCAGTGCCGCCAGCGCGGTCGAGACCCCGGTGGCAAAGGTGATCTTCTTCATGTGGGGCGCCTCCTTCGGCGGTCTTGGGGGAGTGCCGTCGAATCGGCGTTTCCCGTCTGCTGGGTGAAACGCCCAGGTAGACGGCGGTCATCCCGTTGGCAGGATCTCTACCAGCCGTGGCAGGATCGCGACGGGGGAATCAATAGCTGCCACTCGCGTCGTGGGGGGCGAGCATCGGCTACCGGTCAGTCGCTAATCTCGATCGCAACAGTGAAATCTGGTCCTCCCCGGCGGTCATCGTCGTCTTCCGGTCGGAGCAGTCATGCAATGAGGAGCAACCTCTTGACCCTCAACACCGTCGCGTTCGAGTTGGTCCCGCCGAATGCCGACCTCGGTCCCGAGCAGGCCGTGGACGAAGCGCGCAAGGTGCTGCGGTTTTCCAAGGAAACCGGCATCGACGGCCGCATCGGACACGTGATGATCCCGGGCATGATCGAAGAGGACGACGACCGTCCCGTCGAGATGAAGCCCCGCCTGGACGTGCTGGACTTCTGGAACCTCATCAAGGGTGAGTTGCCGGGGATGAAGGGGCTGTGCACGCAGGTCACCGCGTTCATGGACGAGGACTCGCTGCGTCACCGGCTGACCGATCTGCGCGACGCGGGCTTCGACGGCATCGCGTTCGTCGGCGTGCCGCGCACAATGAGCGACGGCGAGGGGTCCGGCGTCGCGCCCACCGATGCGCTGTCTCTCTACGACCAGCTCGTGCCCAACCGCGGCGCGATCCTGATCCCCACCCGTGAGGGAGAACACGGCCGGTTCAACTTCAAGTGCGGCCAGGGCGCGACATATGGCATGACCCAGCTGCTGTACTCCGACGCGATCGTCGGGTTCCTGACCGAGTTCGCGAAGACCACCGACCACCGCCCCGAGATCCTGCTGTCGTTCGGGTTCGTACCGAAGGTCGAGACGCGAATCGGGTTGATCAACTGGCTGATTCAGGATCCCGGCAATCCGGCAGTTGCCGACGAGCAGGCATTCGTCACGCAGCTGGCCGAGACCGACCCGGCGCAGAAACGCAAGCTGATGATCGACCTGTACAAGCGCGTCATCGACGGCGTCGCCGACCTCGGCTTCCCGCTGAGCATCCACCTCGAGGCGGCCTACGGCGCGTCGGCGCCCGCGTTCGAGACGTTCGCGGAGATGCTCGACTACTGGTCACCGGACAAGGGCTAGCCTGGCCGTCAGTGTCCGAGCCGTCTGTCTCCGAGCTACGAAAGCGCCTCGACGGCCTGACAATCCGCGACGCCGCCCGGCTCGGTCGTCGTCTGAAGAACATGCGGGGCCGGGTCGGCCCCGAGAAGCTGCAGCAGATCGTCGAGCAGTTCGCCGCAGCCGAGGCGTTGGTCGCCACCCGACTGGCGGCCGTTCCTGAGATCACCTACCCGGATCTGCCGGTCAGCGATCGGCGTGACGAGATCGCCGCGGCGATCGCCAACAACCAAGTGGTGGTCGTCGCAGGTGAGACCGGCTCGGGCAAGACGACTCAGCTGCCGAAGATCTGCCTGGAGTTGGGCCGTGGCATTCGCGGCACCATCGGGCACACGCAGCCGCGCCGGCTCGCCGCCCGCACCGTCGGCCAGCGCATCGCCGACGAACTCGGCACGCCGCTCGGCGACGCCGTCGGCTACACGGTCCGATTCACCGACCAGGCCAGCGACCGCACATTGGTGAAGCTCATGACCGATGGCATCCTGCTGGCGGAGATCCAGCGTGACCGGCGGCTGTTGCGCTACGACACACTGATTCTCGACGAGGCGCACGAGCGCAGCCTCAACATCGATTTCCTGCTCGGGTATCTACGCGAGCTGCTGCCGCGCAGGCCCGACCTCAAGGTGATCGTCACGTCGGCCACCATCGAACCAGAGCGGTTCGCGGCACACTTCGGTCAAGCGCCCATCGTCGAGGTGTCCGGTAGAACCTATCCAGTTGAAATCCGTTATCGCCCACTGGAAGTCGCCGTTCGGACCGACGACAGCGACGAGGATCCCGACGATCCTGACCATGACGTGATTCGCACCGAGATGCGGGATCAGACCGAGGCGATCGTCGACGCCGTCAACGAGCTCGAGAAGGAGCCGCCCGGCGACGTGCTGGTGTTCCTGTCCGGCGAACGCGAAATCCGCGACACCGCAGACGCATTGCGAGATCTGAAGACCACCGAAGTGCTGCCGCTGTATGCCCGGTTACCGACGGCCGAGCAGCAGAAGGTTTTTGCGCCGCACACCGGCAGGCGCGTGGTGCTCGCGACCAACGTCGCCGAGACGTCGCTGACGGTGCCCGGCATCCGCTACGTCGTGGATCCCGGCACCGCGCGGATCTCGCGCTACAGCCGCAGGACGAAGGTGCAGCGGCTGCCGATCGAACCGATCTCGCAGGCGTCCGCCGCACAGCGGGCTGGGCGCTCGGGTCGCGTCGCGCCCGGTGTGTGCATCCGGCTGTACTCCGAAGAGGACTTCGCGTCACGGCCGCGGTTCACCGATCCCGAGATCCTGCGCACCAACCTTGCTGCGGTGATCCTGCAGATGGCCGCCTTGGGGCTGGGCGAGGTCGAGAAGTTCGGTTTCCTCGATCCGCCGGATAAGCGCAGCATCCGCGACGGGGTGCTGCTGCTGCAGGAATTGGGTGCCTTCGACCGGGACGGGTCGATCACGGAGGTCGGACGCAGGCTCGCGCGGCTGCCGCTCGACCCGCGGATCGGCAGGATGATCCTGCAAGCCGACACCGAGGGCTGTGTGCGTGAGGTGCTGGTGCTGGCCGCGGCGCTGTCCATTCCGGACCCACGCGAGCGGCCTGCCGATCGCGAGGAGGCGGCGCGGCAGAAACACGCGCGGTTCGCCGACGAGCGCTCGGACTTCATCTCGTACCTGAACCTGTGGCGCTACCTGCGCGAGCAACGAAAAGAACGCTCCGGCAACGCATTTCGTCGGATGTGCCGCGAGGAGTTCCTGCACTACCTGCGCATCCGCGAGTGGCAGGATCTCACCGGGCAGCTGCGCAGCATCGCCCGTGACATCGGCATCCGGGAGTCGGACGAGGACGCCTCACCCGCCAGCATCCACGCCGCGCTGACCGCAGGGCTGCTTTCGCACCTCGGACTGAGGGAGGGCGATTCCCGCGAGTACACGGGCGCACGGAACACGCGATTCGTCCTCGCCCCCGGCTCGGTCCTCACCAAGCGGCCGCCAAGCTGGGTCGTGGTCGCCGAGCTCGTCGAAACCAGCAGGCTCTACGGCAGGATCGCGGCGCGCATCGAACCGGAAGGCATCGAACGCCTCGCCGAACATCTGGTGCAGCGCAGCTATAGCGAACCGCACTGGGACGCGCAGCGCGGCGCGGTGATGGCCTTCGAACGGGTGACGCTCTACGGGCTGCCGCTGGTGGCCCGCAGGCGGATCAATTACGCGCAGATCGAACCTGAGCTGGCCCGTGAGCTGTTCATCCGGCACGCGCTTGTCGAGGGCGACTGGCAGACCCGCCACCACTTCCTCCGCGACAACGCCCGGCTCCGTGAGGAATTGGAGGAGATCGAGGAACGCGCCCGCCGTCGCGACCTCATCGTCGGCGACGACGACATCTACGCCTTCTACGACGCCAGGATCTCGGCCGATGTCGTCTCCGCGCGGCACTTCGACGCGTGGTGGAAAAAGCAGCGGCACCGTACGCCGGCGCTGCTGACGTTCACCCGTGACGATCTGCTGCGCACCGAGGAGGCCGCCACCGATAGGCCGGACACCTGGCAGGCCGGTGACCTGTCGCTTCCGGTGACCTATAAATTCGAGCCAGGCGCCGAGGATGACGGCATCACGGTGCATGTACCGGTCGAAGTGCTTGCGCGCCTTGGCGGCGAGGCGTTCGCATGGCATGTTCCCGCGCTGCGCGAAGAGCTCATCACCGCGCTGATTCGCTCGCTGCCAAAAGACCTGCGCCGCAACTTCGTTCCCGCCCCCGACACGGCGAGGGCGGTGCTGACCACGCTCGAGCCGGGCGACGAACCGCTGCTGCAGTCACTGCAGCGGGTTTTGCAGCGGCGCACAGGTGTGCTGGTTCCGATCGACGCCTTCGACCTGGACAAGTTGCCGTCGCACCTGCGGGTCACGTTCGCCGTCGAGTCTTCGGACGGCGCCGAGGTGGCGCGCGGCAAGGACCTGGCGGCGTTGCAGGAGAGACTGGCCGCTCCCGTGCGGCAAGCCGTCGCAGAAGCGGTCGCCGACGGACTCCAGCGACGTGGGCTGCGCGGTTGGCCCGACGATCTCGACGAGTTGCCGCGCGCCGTCGAACGGGTCAGCGGTGGGCACACCGTGCGGGGTTTCCCGGCATTCGTCGATGCGGGCGGCGCGGTGGATGTGCGGGTGTTCGCCACGACGGCTGAGCAGGGCGCCGCGATGGCGTCCGGTGTTCGGCGCCTGCTGCGCCTTACCGCCGCGTCTCCTGTGAAAGCGATTGAACGGCAGTTGAATCCGCGTACCCGCCTGGTGCTCGGCGCGAATCCCGACGGTTCGTTGGCCGCGCTGCTGGAGGACTGCGCGGATGCCGCGGTGGCCGTGTTGGCTCCGACGCCGGTGTGGAGCCGTGCGGAGTTCGAAGCGGTGCGGGGTCGTGTGCGGGACGCGCTGACGGCGACGTCGCTCGACATCGTCGGGCGTGTGGAGAAGGTGCTCGCCGCCGTGCACGAGGTGGAGGTCGCATTGCCGGCTCAGCCGTCCGCCGCGCAGGCCGACGCCGTCGCTGACATCCGGGCGCAACTCGATCGCTTGTTGCCGAAGGGGTTCGTCACCGCGACGGGCGCCGCGCGTCTCGGCGATCTCACCCGGTATCTCACCGCGATCGGCCGCCGACTCGAGCGGTTGCCGCGCGACGCCGCAGGCGACAGCGAGCGCATGCAGCGGGTGCACGCGGTAGAGGACGCGTATGACGAACTGCGGCAAGCGCTTTCGCCAGCCCGCGCCACCGCCGAGGATGTGCGCGACATCGGGTGGATGATCGAGGAGCTGCGAGTCAGCCTGTGGGCTCAACAGCTCGGCACCGCGCGGCCGGTCAGCGAGCAGCGGATATACCGGGCAATCGACGCCATCACACCTTGATCGACTGCCATGATGACCGAATGGACGCAGCCGCTCTCAGGGATTTGCAGGCGCCGCTCAAGCGGCGGTATCGGGACGACCCGGGCAGCTCACGCACTCCACTGACGGCCGAGGCCTCCTTCGAGACCGACGGCGTGACGGCGTTAGTTCAGACATGGTCAGGGCCTGCCCGCGCGGGCCTGCATCCGGCCACCGGCGGTGACGGCGAGGACGCCTGCTCCGGCGACATGTTGCTGCAGGCCCTGCTGGCCTGCGCAGGCGTCACGATGCGCAGCGTGGCCACCGCAATGGGTGTCGACATCAGCGGCGCCGAGCTGCGCGCTACCGGCATGTTCGACGCCCGCGGCACGCTCGGCATCGACCGTGACGTACCGATAGGCGTGCAGGACATAAGTATCGTCGCCGAGTTGCAGACCGATGCCGACGACTCGACCTTGGCCAAGCTTGCCGAGCTGACTGAGCGTTATTGCGTTGTGGGACAAAGCTTGGCGCGAATTCCGTCGATCCGTGTCACCCGAACCGGAGCGTCGACGAATCAAGCCCGCTGATTCCGTTGTGTGCGAAGCCGGTCCAGTTGCGGCGCATGGCCTTCGCGAGTCGTTCGTCAATAGGGCGGCCACCGAGCATCGGCGCATCGACCCATTGCGCCGGGTCGAACAACAGCGGCAACTCGATGCAGTGACAGGCCCCCATCTCGGAGGGCGACCAGTCAACGCGGAACGTCGCACTGCGGCCGCCGTACTCATGCCACTGCCGGGCGAGTCGGCGCGCACTCCTACCGAACGCGCGCTGCGTCATCGCGGCCGCTGCGACCCGCTCGGCGATACGGCCAAGCGCGCCAAAGCGTTTCAGCCGTGCGACACGGGCATTCATCGCCGCGAACGGAGCGCCGTCGTTGCGGGTGTAGCCGACGAGCAGCTCGATGCGTTTCGCGGCGTCGGCCAACCGCTCGTCGACTTCGGACTCCGCGGGCAGCGGATCGAGCCCCATGATCGGGCCGAACGGCATGCCGCTGACCACTCCGAAGCGTGCGGCGGCCGCAGCGGCTGCGGTCTGGGCATCCAGCACTTCACCGGTGGTGACGGACTTCGCCGCCGTGCGCATCGCGGCCGTCATCGCGTCGCGGCCACTGCGGATCCCGAGCGGCGCGCTCTGCATGATCGCCCGGCGAAACAACCCAACCGCCTGCTCGCACAGCATCAGTGAGAACACCGAGTCGCCCCCGGCGGACTGGCCGAAGACGGTCACCCGGTCTGGGTCGCCGCCGAACGCGGCGATGTTGTCGTGCACCCATTGCAGCGCAAGGATCTGGTCGCGCAGCCCGAGATTGTCGACCCCACTCGGGCTGAGGTAGCCAAGTACGCCGAGCCGGTAGCTGACCCTGACCACGACGACGCGACCGGTGTTGGCGAGTTCGTCGGCGTCGTACTTCGGTGCCTCGCCTCCGCCGGACACGTAGGCGCCGCCGTGCAGCCAGACCATGACGGGCAAGGCGTCCGCATCGCTTGGCGCCGTCACCGACAGGACTTGGCAGTCTTCACTCATCGCGAGCCCCTCGACCACCGGACCGGTGACCCACTCCAACCGCGATGACAGCTGCGGACACGCCGGGCCGCGTGCGGTGGCGTCGAGGACATCGGACCACGGGGCAAGAGGCTGCGGCGCAGCGAAGCGGGCGGCCCGCGCGTATCGGATACCGCGCACGTGCAACAGCGCGCCGTCGTCCTCGGCCAGCAGGGGCCCGGCGGGCGGATCAAGGCGTCGGGACGGCACCTGATTCACCGTAGTCCCGTCGATTCTGGGTCAGAGATCGAGGACGAGATCGGTGTGCGGCGTGGCAGTGCACAACAGCACCGTGCCGTCGGTGGGCTCCTCCAACGGCGGCTCGAGATAGTCGGTCGTGCCCTCGATCACCGCGGTGGCACAGGTATGGCACACGCCGCTGCGGCAGGAATACCGGGTCGGCACATCGCAGGCCTCGGCGAATTCGAGCAGCGTGTGGAAGGCGGGCGACCAGTCGACGCTGAGTCCGCTTCGGGCGAAGGTGACTTGCGGTCCCGCGCCCGGTCGGCCGGCCGGTGGGTGTGGCCGGGGCGGGGCGACTGCGCCGACGACGCCGGGATTGATCGGCGGTAGCGCTCCGAACAGTTCGGTGTGAATATGCGTCGGGTCCAGTCCGGCCGAGGCGAGTGCGTCGCGGACGTCGGCCATGAAAGCGGCGGGACCGCAGAGGTATGCCGTCGCGTCGGTCGGCAGACCCAGCGCGGCGATCGAGCGGCCGTCCAGGCGCGATGATGCGTCACCGTCGCGCGTGTAGAAGACGTGCTGGTGTGCGCCGGGCAAGGTGTCGAGCAGGCCGGCGATCTCGGCGGCGAACGCGTATGTCGCCGCGCTCTGTGTGGTGTGCAGCCACCAAACCTGGCGCTGCCGCTTCGCCGACGCCAATGCGTGTGCCATCGCCATCACGGGAGTGGCGCCGACGCCGGCCGACACCAGCACGACGGGGCCGTCCTCGTCGAGGAGATGGAAATCGCCTCGCGGCGCGGCGCATTCGATGACCATCCCGGCCGCGGCATGGCTGTGCAGCCAGCGGCTGACCTGACCGTGCTCCTCGCGCTTGACGCTGATGCGGTAGTGCCCGGCGCTCGGATCTCCTGAGAGCGAATAGCTGCGCATCGGCGGCGGGTCGCCCGCGGCGGGGATCTTCAGCGTGAGGTACTGGCCGGGCAGCGGCGCCGGAAGCGCGCCGCCATCGTCGGCCTCGAGTCGGATCGACAGCACTGTCGGGCTTTCCGCATGGGTGGCCGTCACGTGCAACGGCCGGAAGCCGACCCATCCCGCCTCGGTGGAGGTTTTCTCGGGCCCGACGAGCATGTCGCCGAACGACTGCTGCCACCCGGGACTCAGTGCGGGCATGTCGACGGCCTTGGACAGCAGCTCTGTGTTCCGGTCCGGCAGATACAACAGCGCGTCGACGTCGGCGACGCTGAGTTCGTGACGCCCCCGGCGGGTCAGCACGATATCGTCACCCGCACGCACGACTCCCTCGGCGATGACCCGGAAATAGAAGCCCGGCCGATGTTGGGAGACAAGCAGATTGGGCATCTCGGGCACCCCGAGGCGCATTCCCACGCGGAAGCAGGTGACGCGCGGCTGGGTGACCTCGAACTCGGCGTCGCCGATCTGGTAGCGATCACCGATGCAGACGTCGCGATCGGCCAGGCCGCTGACGGTGAAGTTCTCCCCGAAGTTGCCCGGCACCAGATCGTCGCGGCCCAGGTAGTCGCGCCAGAAGTCATACGACTCGGTCTGGTAGACCATGACCGCGCGCTGTTCGCCACCGTGCCCGCCGAGGTCACCCTGGCCGTCGCCGTCGATGTTGAGGCGGCGCACCATCACGGGGCCCTCGACCGGCGTTTTCCAGATGCCGGTGTGCACCGTCTTACCGTTCCACGGCACGTCTTTCGGCATGCCGACGTTGACGGACACCAGCCTGGGGGTCATGACGGACAACGTAGCCCCAAAAGGTGAAGGTGCGGTGGCGACCGATCGATTCCTGCCAACCGCCGGTCAATTACTGCCAACGGAATTAATACCCTGACCTCCTGGTTTAACCAGTCAGATCGGCCAATGAAGTTACAAGACCGGCCGACACGGACAAGAAGAAGGCATCAAAATGAAGAAGTTCGGATTCGCCACCATCGCCGCCAGTGGACTGGCCGCCGCGATCCTCGGCTTGGCCGGGCCGGCGCAGGCCGACTCGATCCACCACGACTGGATCTATGACATCCAGCCGTCGGTGAGCGTGCCGCACGTCGACACCAGCGTTCACCAGAGCCACTGACCAACCGAATCTCACTTGAAGAGGGGCACCCGGTAGCGGGTGCCCCTCTTCGTATGTCAGCGTGTCCCCATGGATTTGCGCCGCGTCGTGATTGCCGGTCTTGGCGACAGCGGTGTGCTCACCGCGATCCGGTTGGCCCGCCACGCCGAGGTGGTCGGAATCTCGGCCAAGCCCGCGTTGGTCAGCGGACAGGAGCTGGGCTGGCGACTGTCGCGTCCGCATGAGTGGGCGCGCGCCAACTGGATTCCGTTCGACAAGTTCCGCGGGCTCGACAGGGTACGCACCGTGCACGGCACCCTGGCCGGGGTCGACCTCGCCGCGCGGAAAGTCCTTGTGCGCCATGACGACGGCTCGACGTCGTCCGAGCCATACGACGCACTGGTCATCTCGACGGGAGTCACCAACGGCTTCTGGCGGCAGCCGAGCTTTCAATCGGCCGACGAGATCGGCGCCGACCTGCGCGCCGCCCACGATCAGTTGGCCGCAGCCGGTTCGGTGATCGTGGTGGGCGGCGGCGCGGCGGCCGTCAGCAGCGCAGCCAACGTCGCGAGGTCTTGGCCCGGAAAGCGGGTGGACCTGTACTTCCCCGGCGACCGCGCGTTGGTCGGCCATCACCCCCGGGCGTGGGCGCGCATCCAGGACCGGCTTCGCGAGGCGGGTGTGGTGCTCCACCCGGGGCATCGCGCCTTGATACCCGACGGATTCAACTGTGACCGGATCACCAGCGAGCCGGTCCGATGGAGCACCGGGCAGCCGGCGGCGTCGGCAGATGCCGTCCTGTGGGCGACGGGACGGGTACGGCCCAACACCGACTGGTTGCCTGCTGAGCTGCTCGACGAAAGCGGTTTCGTCCGAGTGACTCCCGAGCTGCGCGTACCCGGCCATCCCGGCGTGTTCGCCATCGGCGACGTGGCGGCGACGGATCCGCTGCGAAGCTCGGCGCGCAACAGGGCCGACGGCCTGCTGGCCCACAACATCCGCGCCGAGTTCGCGGGTCGACCGCTGCGCGCCTACCGCCCACCGAAACGACGGTGGGGTTCGGTGATCGGAATCCAACCCGACGGGCTGGAGGTCTTTGCGCCGAACGGTCGCGCCTTCACGTTCCCGGCGTGGTCGTTCGACCGGGTGCTGATGCCACTGTTCGTCCGGTGGGGCATCTACCGTGGGGTGCGCGAGAACCGCCCGCTGTCTTGATCCTGGTGTTCGCGTAATGCATTGAGCGCCTTGCGTTCTGACACGTGTGCCGCTTCCGTCAACGCCTCGTGTTCGGCGATCGGGTCGGCGGTCAGCAACCCTCCGCTACCCGGTGCGCCCGCGTAGCCGAGCTTGTTCATCCGCTTCGGCACCGGCGCGCCCGCATATTCCAGCGGCACTGGCGCCAGCGGCTGGTGCACTTCGATGTAGGCGCCGTGCGGCAGCCGCTTGATGATCCCGGTCTCGATGCCGTGCTCGAGCACCGCCCGGTCGCCGCGCTGCAGGGCGATGCACCAGCGGTAGGTGACGTAGTAGACGATGGCGGGCAGTACCACCATGCCGATGCGCCCGATCCAGGTCGTCGCGTTCAGCGAGATGTGGAACTTCAGCGCGATGATGTCGTTCATCGCCGCCAGCGTCAGCACCAGGTAGAACGCGATCGCCATCGCACCAATTGCGGTGCGCACCGGCACATCTCGCGGCCGTTGCAGCAGATTGTGGTGCGACCTGTCGCCGGTGGCCCTCTTCTCCAGCCACGGATAGACGGTCAGTAGCGCGAAGACCAGCCCCATGATCGCGGCGACCCACACGACAGCGGGGATGGTGTGGCCGAAAAGGTAGAACTCCCACGCGGGCCACAGCCTCATCAGTCCTTCCGGCCACATCATGTAGAAGTCGGGTTGGCTGCCCGCCGAGACCTGCGCCGGTTTGTAGGGGCCCAGCTGCCAGATCGGGTTGATCTGCAGCAGGCCGCCCATCAGACCGAGGATGCCGGTGACCATCGCGAAGAACGCCCCGGACTTCACCGCGAAGACCGGCATGACGCGCACGCCGACGACGTTGCGCTCGGTGCGGCCGGGGCCGGGGAACTGCGTGTGCTTCTGAAACCACACCAGTGCCAGGTGAATACCGATGAGCGCCAAGATGATTCCCGGAATGATCAATACGTGCAGCGCGTACAGCCGCGGCAGCAGGACGTCACCGGGGAAGTCACCGCCGAACAGCGCCCAATGCAGCCAGGTGCCCACCACAGGCAGGCCCAGCGTGATGGACGACAGCGCAGCACGAAGCCCGATGCCGGACAGCAGATCGTCGGGCAGGGAGTAGCCGAAGTAACCCTCGAACATCGCAAGTATCAACAGCAGCGAGCCGATCACCCAGTTGGCTTCACGCGGTCGACGGAACGCCCCGGTGAAGAAGACCCGTGCGAGATGCACCATGATCGCGGCGGCGAACATCAAAGCCGCCCAATGGTGGACCTGCCGAACGAACAACCCGCCGCGGACTTCCAGGCTGATGTTCAGCGCCGACGCATACGCCCGCGACATCTCGACACCGCGCAGCGGCTGGTACACGCCGTTGTACGTGACCTCAGCCATCGACGGGTCGAAGAACAGCGTCAGGTAGACGCCGGTGATCAGTAGGACCACGAATGAATACAGCGCGATCTCGCCCAACAGGAACGACCAGTGGGTCGGGAACACCTTGTTGAGGCCGCGGCGGACCGCCGCAGACGGGTGATAGCGCGAATCGATCGCGTCGCCGTGGCGGACCACGCTGTCAGCCAGTTTCGGACTCATGAGCACCGCTCCCTGATACCGATGTAGTACTACTCAGGGTAGTACTACATCGCGTCGGCGCATAGCGAAAAGGGCACCCGAATCGGGTGCCCTTTGTGTCGTGGTGCGGCTAGTCGCGAACGTCCACGGTGATGTAGCCGATCGGGATGCCGGTGCGCGCGGCGATGTACTTACGCGCAACGATCTCGACGGAGGCCCGCCTGGTCGCATGGGCCACGGCGTCGAGCTCAGGAATCCGGATGGCCCAGCCCGTGACTTCGGGGCTGACCTCGATTTCGAAGCACTGACCGGCGGTCAGACCCGGGACGATGCGGCGAATCGAGCGGCCGCTGCGGATAGGTTGTGCAGAGACGGTCCTTGCGGACAGCGTGGGCATGATCTCTCCTGGGCAACGGGGAACCGCGCGCAAGCGTACTGCTAAACGGCCATACCACCTAATCTGTCAGCGGGCCGACGTTCCCCAGGAATGTGCCCATGCAACGGACTCGGTATGGTCGTGACGTTGTCACTGAAGAAGGGTCAGCGCGGCCAGGGTGACGTTACGTATAAAAGGACGTGATGGCACATGCGCGCGCCGCATTACTCCCAGGACAACCCCGCTGTCGTTCGCGCGGCCGCGGGGCCGCGCCTGTCAGTGCTGCTGGTCGAGGACGATCGCGCCGATGCGTTGTTGGTCGAGGAGCTGATCGCCGACGCCGCAGTCGACATTGAATTCGCGTGGAAGGCCACGGTTTCTGAAGCCGAACGGGAGCTGGCACGCAACCGCCCAGATTGCGTGCTGCTGGACCTGAATCTGCCCGACGCCAACGGCATCGACGCGCTGCAGCGCATCTGCACTGTGGATCCGAACATCCCGATCGTGGTGTTGACGGGGTTGAACGACGAACATTTCGGGATCTCCGCGGTGGCGTCCGGCGCCCAGGATTACCTGGTCAAGGGTCGGGTGGAGCCTGAGACGCTCCGCCGTTCGCTGCTGTATGCGATCGAGCGGAAACGGGCCGAGTTGACGGCAGTCGAATTGCACGCCAGCCGCATTCGAGCAGGGGAGAATGCTCGACTCGAGCGTGGCCTGCAGCCGTCACCCCTTTTGCTCGACGACCCCGGCGTCGACATCATCACCCGCTACCGGGCGAGTCGGGCGTATGCGCTGTTAGGCGGCGACTTCTACGACGTGGTGCAGACACCCGACGGAACCGTGCACGTCATGGTCGGCGACGTGGCCGGGCACGGCCCGGACGAGGCCGCGCTCGGCGTGGCTTTGCGCATCGGTTGGCGGGCACTCACATTCGCCGGTCTGCGCGGCAACGAGCGCATGCACCAACTCGAGCGGGTCCTGCTCACGGAACGGCCGACGAAGGGAATCTTCGCGACTCTGCTGAGCCTCGCGTTTGCTCCAGACAGTCTGCGATTCAACGCGGTGCGCGCTGGGCATCCCGGCATGTTGATGCATGGGAACAACGATGTGCAATGGATCGAACCGGCCGCAGGCCCCGCGCTCGGGCTTGGCGCGCGCGAGTGGCCGGTCAACGAACTCGAACTGCCGGAAGGACACGGCTTGCTGCTGCTGACCGACGGTCTGTTCGAAGGCCACTCCGGACAGGGCAACGAACGCCTCGGCGAGGACGGCCTGCTCGAACTCGCGCGCTCCCTTGCCGCGCTGCCGGGCCGCGCCTTTGTGGACACGCTCATCGGTGAGGTGGAGGCGCGGGCGCGCACGCACGGCGGGCACACCGACGACATCGCGGTGGTGCGTGTCGAGCGGACGCCACGATGACTTCGCCGGGGGGCACCCGCCGCCTGACCGTGCAGGGCTGGCAGAACGTCGTGCTGTCAGTGATGGGAGCGGTGGTGCTCGCCGCCGCGATCGCAGGCGGCATCCTGCTGACCCGGACCGACGACGTGTCCGACGAATTGATCGACAACACGCAGCCGGCGCGGGTTGCCGCCTATCAGTTGCAGGCCGCGCTGCGGGATCAGGAGACGGCGCTTCGCGGCTACGCGATCGCGGCCGACCGGCAATTCCTCGAACCCTACTTCGACGGACAGCGTGCCGAGCGGTCAGCCGCTGACGACGTTCGCAGCCATCTCGGCTCTCATCGCGAAGCCGCCGACGACCTCGATGCCATCGAGCGAGCGGCTGCCGACTGGCGAACGAGTTACGCGGATCCTTTGATCGCGAGCATCACGCCCGGCAGGCCGACAGTGCTGGACAACGCGACCGCCGACCGCGGCAAGGTCGAATTCGACCGTCTGCGAGCACTATTCATCGCTCAGAACGAGCACCTTTCGGCGATCAGGCAAGCCGGTCTCGAGGAGCTCCACAACGTGCGCGCGTGGCGCAACACCGTGCTTGCCGGGCTGATCGTCACCTTTTTCGCGATGACGGTACTGCTTGCGGTGCTGATCCGAACCGCGGTCACCCGGCCGCTGGCCGCCCTTGCCGCGGCCTGCAGGCGAATCACCGAAGGCAACTTCGGCGAGCGCATTGTGCCCCGTGGCCCCAAGGACATTCGATCCATCGCAACCGACGTCGAAGACATGCGACAGCGAATCGTCGAGGAACTGGAGTCGTCGCAGTCGGCACAGGCGGCCCTCGACGAGCAGGCTGTCGAGCTGCGCCGGTCGAACGCCGAACTCGAGCAGTTCGCCTATGTCGCATCACACGATCTGCAGGAGCCGCTGCGCAAGGTCGCGTCGTTCTGCCAGCTGCTCGAGAAACGCTACGGAGACAAACTCGACGAGCGCGGCACCGAATACATCGCGTACGCGGTCGACGGTGCCAAACGGATGCAGGTGTTGATCAACGATCTGCTCACGTTCTCGCGAGTCGGACGGCTCAACGCCACGTCCACCCAGGTGGATCTGGACACCACGTTGGACGCCGCCCTCGGCAACCTGTCGACCGCGCTCGAGGAGTCGGGCGCGCAGATCACCAGGCCGCCAGGGGGACTACCCCAGGTCGACGGTGACCCCACCCTGTTGGTGATGGTGTGGCAGAACCTGATCAGCAACGCGGTGAAATTCCGGAGGGAGGGAACGGCCCCGAAGATCGTCATCGAGTGCGATCAACGTGTTCGCGACGACGACGCCGACTGGATTTTCACGGTGTCCGACAACGGGATCGGCATCCCGAGCGAGTTCGCCGACAAGGTCTTCGTGATCTTTCAGCGTCTGCACGGCCGGGACGCATACAGCGGCACAGGCATTGGGCTTGCGCTGTGTAAGAAAATCGTCGAACACCACGGCGGAAACATCTGGATCGACACCTCGAACACCGAGGGCACGCGTTTCCAATTCACCCTGCCCGTTCACGCAACGGCAATCCTCGAAGGAGCAACTGAATGACTTCAGAGACCGCCGACGGCCGCGCAATCGATGTGCTGTTGGTCGAAGACGATCCGGGTGACGAGCTGATCACCCGAGAAGCGTTCGAACACAACAAGATCAAGAACACCTTGCACGTCGCCCACGACGGTGAGGAGGGGCTGGACTTCCTCTACCGACGCGGCCCGTTCACCGATGCGCCGAGGCCGGATCTGATTCTGCTCGATCTGAATCTGCCGAAATACGACGGGCGCCAGCTGCTCGAGAAGATCAAGTCCGACCCCGAGCTGTGCCACATTCCCGTCGTCGTACTTACCACGTCGTCGGCGGAGGAGGACATCTTGCGTAGCTACAAACTGCACGCCAACGCCTACGTCACCAAGCCCGTCGACCTCGATCAGTTCATGAGCGCCGTGCGGCAGATCGACGAGTTTTTCGTTCAGGTGGTGCGCCTGCCCCAGTTCTAGTGCGGTGCGCTGACCTGGCCCCATTCCAGGCACACGCGGGTGCCTGTCGGCGACGAATCCAGGGTGGCCCGATCGGCGAGCGCCTGCATGAGCGGGATACCGCGTCCTCTTCTGATTTGGTTGGTGCCCGCATCAGACTCGCGCCACGCGCCCTGGTCGGTCACCGTGACGGTCAGCGTGGCCGCGGCGTCGTCGTAGTCGGCTTGCACCTGCATCACGCCGGGGCGGTCGGCCGTCGCGTACGCGTACTCGGCCGCGTTGGCCAACGCCTCGTTGACCGCGAGCACCATGTCGCAGGCCTTCGTCGCGTCGAGCGTGAAGTGCTCGTGCAACCAGTCCGAGAACTCGCGTCGGATGACCGCGGCGCTCTCCGGATCGGCGACGGCGTCCATCCGTGCGAAGTGTGATCTGTTACAAAGCTTTTCCGAAGTTGACATCTCGGCTGCCGACTACCCCATATGCGCTTTTGTTAAGCCGCCAGAGCGGCAAGCGCTTCATCCAGGGTGGCGTGCAGGCCGACGACGTCGGCGATCCCGACCAGTTTCAGCGGCCGGCTGGTCGCGGGTCCGTCGGCGACGACAGCGAACAGGATGTCGGCCGGTAGTTCTTCGCGGGCGGCCACCAGGGCGCCCATGCCCGCCGAGGCGAGAAAGTCGACCGCGCCGAGGTCAACGACCACACCGCGCGGGGAGTCCTTGGCCGCGGTGGCTATCGCCTCTTCGAGTTGCGACGTGGTGAGCATGTCGACCACGCCGGCCACCGAAAGCACCTCGATCTCATCGACTCGGCGCCGCTTGATGGTGCACTGACTGGCCGCGGACTGGTTCGACACGTTTTACCTCCAACATGACTTAAACCGCTCGGGCCTGACGTGCTCGGTCCAGCGGCTAACACCCGGTTCCCGAATCGGCCGAGACTCAAACATTCTTTTCCATTCGGGGGATTTCCGCAGTGATGCGGTCGAGTAAGGCCGGGTAGCGGTTCGCCTCGCGATGCCTGCCCGGCTTGCCACTGCTGATCAGGCCCGCAGCCAGCCCGCGCTGCGGATCGGCCCACACGGCGATGTTGACCAGCCCGGTATGACCGAAGGCGGCGGGCGCGTTGCGTCCGAAGGGCCCGAATCGCTGGGAGCCCAGCATGTATCCGGTGCCCCACCGCAGCGGGAGCAGTCCCGTCGCCAGGTCGGGACGAAGCCTGCGGCACTCCCGGGTAGCGGCGCGAAGGGTCTCGGGCGTCATGATCCGCACGCCGTCGAGTTCGCCGCCGCGACGCAGGATCTCGGCGAAGCGGGACATCTCGTCGGCGGTGGACACCGTGTTTGACGACGGCACCACTCCGGTCAGGAATTGCGGTGTATTGGAATACGGGATGATCTGGTGCATCGTCCCGCCGACGGCGGTGCGAAACGCCGCAGCGATCGGTGCCGGCAGCGGTTTACCCGTCGGATAGCTGCGGGCGACCAGGGGGACGTCGGCCTCGGCCACGCCGTAGTTCGTCCAGCGGAAACCGAGCGGATCGAGGATCTCGGTGCCAAGCACCTCGCGGATGTTCTTACCGGTGGCGGCCGAGACGATCTCCCGCACCAGCGGGCCCCACGTCAGCGCGTGGTAGATGTGCACCAGTCCGGGACGGTAGATCGGTTTCAGGTTGCCGAGCATCTCGCGGGCGTACTCGCTGTCGTCCATCCTCTTCAGGTCGGGCCGCGGCCCGGTGGCGAACGGCACGCCCGCGCTGTGCGTCATCACGTGGCGGATCGTGGTGCGGTCCTTGCCGTGGCTGGTGTAGCTGGGCAGGTAGTCGCACACCCGATCGTCGAGTGAGAACACGCCGCGTTCGACAAGCATGTGCACGACGGTCGTGGTGATCGCCTTGGCTGCGGAGTACACACAGAACGGGGTTTCCGTTGTGACAGCGACCTTTTCCGCGTCGGGCGGATCATCAGGTCCGTTGCCCCAGCCGTGTCCGATCGCCCGGTTCAGCACGACCTTGCCGTTGTGTCGCAGGCAGAGCTGAATTGCGGGGTGCATGCCGGCCGCATACCAGTGCCGCGCGGCCTGCCAGATCCGCTCGACGGCTGCGGCATCGATCTCGGAGTGGTCTTCCTCGCCGACGGCCGTGACGGCGTCGAGGTCGGCGGGGACGCGGATCCGGCCGGCCAGCGTCATCCCCGCGCCCTGTGCAGTGTCGCGGCCAGATGATCTTGCAGCGGCTGGCCGACGGCGCCCATCCGAACCGTGTAGGTCAACTGGTCACTGTCGACGCGAATCGAACGGCTCAGCGCTGTGACCTCTTTAGCCGACGAGGTGCGGCCGATCGCGGTCGCGGTCAGCTCCAACTCTATGGTCGTTTCTGAGCTCGACAGAGTGCCCTCCTCGATCTCCGTGACGCCGGTGGGATGGGCCAGTACGAGCTCGACGCGATCCGGCGACGGCGCGCGCAGGTATCCGGTCTCCGCGTGTAAGGGACGACCGTCGTCGGTGGCCCTGGTCCGCTGCCGGTAGATCAGGAACGGCTTGCCGACATGGTCGAAGGTCACTTCCTCGAGATAGCCGAACGAGGCGATCGTCGGATACACGCCCTCGCCCCGACCGGACCAGGTGCCCAGTAGAGGCGCCAACACGGCGACGTCGGGATGCAGATCGACCACGTCGCCAGGGTACGGAATAGCGGGCATGCGATCGCCGGTTGCCGGTTGACATGACCGCCACCACATTCGACCCGCATGCCCTGATCGCCGAGAGCAGGCTTGGGGTGCTCGCCACGATCAAGGCCAACGGCCTGCCTCAGCTGTCGCCCGTGACTCCGTACTACGACCGCGACGCGGGCGTCATCTATGTCTCGATGACCGAGGGCCGCGCCAAGACGGCGAACCTGCGCCGGGATCCGCGCGCCGCGCTCGAGGTCACCAGTTCCGACGGGTGGGCGTGGGCCACGGCCGAGGGCTCCGTCACGCTGACCGGACCGGGCACCGACCCTCATAGCGCCGAGGTCGAGGCGCTCGTCGACTACTACCGGGCTGCTGCCGGGGAACATCCGGATTGGGACGAGTACCGGGCGGTGATGGTCTCCGATCGCCGCGTGTTGATGGCGTTGACCGTCGACCGCGTGTACGGCGAGAAGATCCGCTAGCCGCCCGGGTTGGCGGGCGGCGGCGCGCCGCCAGGATTGCGGGCGATGATCTGCCCGAGTTGGCCGAGCGCACCCATCAGATCGCCGGGACCCGCTTGCGGCGGCACGGGTGCGTCCGTCAGCTGCCAGGTCTGGCATTCGTTCGTGGTGAACGAGGTGTCCGTGGCGTCGATCTGAACGATCTGGGCCTTCTTGGACAGGGCGTTGTCCACGATCGTGTTCCCGTTGGTGCGCTTCCAGTAGCAGGCTCCGTCGCCGACGGGGCCCGCCGAGCTGTACGTGCCGGGCTGGATGTCCTTGCCGACGGCGTAGGTGCCATCGCCGTCGATGGTCGTCTTGGGCCCTGGCGGTGGCGCTGGAGTGGGATCGGCGGTGGCGACCGCGGGCGATGCGGCCAAGCCGGCGAGAAGAATCGCCGCGACCGCGGTTGTGCGTGTCGACCTCATTCGACCAGAGTAGACGTTAAGCCCTGCTAACGAAAACCGCCCGCTACAGCGCGCGGCTGCAGCGGGCGGTTTGTGCGTGGCTCTAGCCGGCCATGAACTCGCCGTAGGCCGAAGCCAGTTCCGGCGGCAACACCGAGACGTTGCACTGACGCTGGGTGTCGCCGATCGGCGCCAAGATGCCCTTCAGGTCGTAGTACTCCTGCGGGTTGGCGGTGAAGTAGCCGCGCAGCGTTGCCGATGCCTGGTCGCGCGGCTGGCTGAACGCGGCCCCGACCGCCTGGTTGGCGCTGGGGTGGCCGTTCAGGTAGGCGCGCGCCGAGCCCAACGTCGTGCTGACGGTGTTGGACACCCCGGCCGCAGAGCAGTCGGGTGCGGCTGTTGCGGTCGGCGCGGCGATGGTTGCTGCAGCCACGCCCCCGAGCACGCAGCCGACAGCCACACCGGCGACGCGACGGCGCGCAGTGGTACCACTGAATTTCATGATCATTTCTTCCTTTGAATTGCGATTTGTCGCTGTTTTCCCCGTCCCTGAAAACCAAGGTAGCTGAACGCGAAGAGTGCAAATTCCGGAAGCGACGGCTGCCGGTGCGCGACGAAAAGCGTTACAGCGCAACGGAGTGAGATTGCCCGCAATTTGCGCCGATTTCGATAAGTCATCGACCAGATCCGAGCGGAGATCTTGAAAACTCTCAATATTTGCCGCGGCCTCTTAAGTGATCGTGATTTGCATAGTGATCGAATTGTTATTCGGGCGTCGGTGACACGCCGTCCGCGTGAGCCGGACTCCAGCACGGTTAGACGGAGACGCGACCGGTAATTCCGACGCCATGATCGGACAACTTCGCGCAGTGGTGGTTGACGCCAGGGAACCGAAGGCTCTGGCAGAGTTCTACGCCGGCCTCATCGGCGGCACGGTGGACGTTCAGGACGATTCGTGGGTGGTGCTGACCGACCCCGCGGGCCGCAGGCTGGCATTCCAGTATTCGCCCGAACATGACCCGCCGCAGTTCCCCGATCCGCACGGGTCGCAACAGTTCCACCTCGATGTGCTCGTCGATGACATCGGAGAAGCCGAGCCAAAGGTGCTCGAACTCGGCGCTTCCCGCGTGACCGAAGCAGTCGACGAGAGTCAGTTCCGGGTGTTCCGGGATCCGGCCGGGCACACGTTCTGTCTGGTTTGGGGAGTCGACCAGTAGTCTCGTGGCCGTGCGCTTCGACCTGCTCAGTCCCGCCATCGAAGTCGGCCTCGTCACCACGAACCTCGACAAGATGGTCGCCTTCTACGAAGGCTTCCTGCAGCTCGAATTGCAAGGCGAAGTCGAGTTTCCCGGCGGTTCGCAGCGGCGGTACTCGCTCGGCAAGAACGTGGTGAAGCTGGTGACGTTCGACTCGCCACCGCCGGAACCGGCAGCGCCGGGCGGCGGCCGGGCTCAGGCAGGCGTCCGCTACTTCACCATCGGAGTGCAGAACCTGCACGCTGTGGCGGCGGCGTTCGCCGAGTCCGAGTACGAAATCGTCGAGCCGGTGACCGAATTCGCTCCGGTGCCGGGGATGGGGTGGATGTTCGTCGCCGACCCCGACGGCAACTGGATCGAGTTGTTCGGAACGCTGTGAACTACCCGACCACGCCGCAGGCCGCACCGACCTGCTACCGGCATCCCGATCGCGCGACATATGTGACCTGCACGCGATGTCACCGCCCCATCTGTCCCGAATGCATGCGCAGCGCCGCGGTGGGTCACCAGTGCGAAGAGTGCGTACGCGAGGGCGCAAGAACGGTCCCTCAGCCGCAGACCGCGTCCGGCGCGCGCCTGACGACGCACACGCCCGTCGTCACTTACGCGCTGATCGCGATCAACGTGGCGATGTACCTTCTGCAGAAAGCGTCGCCGAACCTGCAGAGCGATCTCGTGCTGCATTCGCCCTCCGTCGCGGCCGGCGACTGGTATCGCCTCGTGACGTCTGCGTTCCTCCATTACGGCATCCCGCATCTGCTGTTCAACATGTACGCGCTCTACGTCATGGGCCCGTCACTGGAGAGTTGGCTGGGCCGACTGCGTTTCATCGCGCTCTACGCGTTGAGCGCGCTTGGCGGCTCTGTCCTGGTGTATCTGCTCTCGCCGCTCAACGCGGCGACAGCGGGCGCATCGGGCGCGGTGTTCGGACTGTTCGGTGCGGCGTTCGTCGTCGGTAAGCGGCTCAACCTCAACGTGGGTTGGGTGGTGGGGCTCATCGCGTTGAACCTGGCTTTCACGTTCGTGATTCCGGCGCTGGGAGGGCAGCAGATCAGCTGGCAGGGCCACATCGGCGGCCTTGTCACCGGGGCGGCGGTGGCAGCCGCGTACGCGTATGCACCGCGTGAGCACCGGACGCTGGTCCAGGTGTCAGCGACGGTTGCGCTGCTGGCGGCGTTCGCCCTACTGATCGGATGGCGGACGGTCGATCTGCTGACCCGGTTCGGCATCACCTGACGTTTGCCCGCTGCTCAGCAAGCAGCCACCTGGCCATGCCAGCGTTGCTGCATGAGCGTGCAGCCCGAGGCATCCCTGCGGCCGGTCGAGCGCTTCCATCGGTGTTGCGAGGTCGTCGTTGCCCGGCTGCCGTTCGGGCTGAATTCCGTTGTGGCGCCGACCTTTCTGGGCTTCGTCATCCTCAACGGCTGCACGTTCGGAGTCGATCTGGTGCTCCTGAGCGCGCTACACGGCCGGCTAGGCGTCCCACTGGCCGTCGCGGTGACAGTGGCGTATGCAGGCGCATTCACGCTGAGCTACCTACTCAATCGCATACTGAACTTCAGATCGCATGGCGCGGTCGGCCCGCAGTTCGCGGTGTACGTGGCGGTGGTCGTCGTGAACTACCTGGCGTTCATTCTCGGCGTCTCCAGCGGGCTGACGGCACTCGGCGTCGAGTATCACGTCGCGCGGATCGCGGCGGGTGCCTGCGAAGCGGTCTACATGTACAGCGCGATGCGCTGGGTGGTGTTTCGGCCGTCATCGCGTTGACGGCAGGCCGAACACCGCGAACAGCCCGGGATCAAGAAAGACGGTGATCGCGCCGATTCCGTCCTCGCCGGGAGTGAGCACGTGTATCGCGTGGGCCTGCAGCACTCCCGCGGCGTCGCGGCGGTAATCCGCAACGGCCGGTTGACCATTGGCGGATGTCGGAACCATCGACACAGCGCCGGGTTCGGTGAACGCACGCGCGGACAGGAATCGCGTCACCGCGTCGCGGCCGGTGAACCAGACGGCGAACGGTGGCATCTCGAGCGTGACGTCGGCCCGCAGGAGCGCGGTCAACGCGGCCATGTCGCCGTTTTCGAAAGCCGCACAATAACGTTCGACGAGTGCGAGCAGCTCGCGGTCTTCGGGTTCGGGAATCTCGTCGTCGCTGGGCGCGACGGCGGCGAGATGGGCCCTGGCCCGCTGCAGCGCGCTGTTGACCGCGGCCGGTGTGGTCTCGAGGAGTTCAGCCACCTCGGCGGCGCTGAACTGGACCACGTCGCGCAGGATCAACACCGCCCGCTGGCGGGCGGGCAGTTCCTGCATCGCCGTCACGATCGCCAACCGGATGCTCTGCCGTGCCGTCACCGCGGTCTCCGGTGTGAACGTGTCCGGAATCGGCTCTAGCCACGGGAAGCCGGCCTTGCTCGCGTCGATGTCGACATCGGGATCGATGGAACCGGCGCCGAGTCCAGCGGGCAGCACGCGGCGGGCGCGGTTCTGCAGCGCGCGCAGGCACGCGGTGGTCGCGATGCGGTACAGCCAGGTCCGCAACGCTGCACGTTCCTCGAACGCCTCGTAGCCGCGCCAACCGCGCAGGTACGTCTCCTGCACCAGGTCCTCGGCGTCCTGCACCGAGCCCAGCATCCGGTAGCAGTGTGCGATCAACTCGGCGCGAAACGGCGCTGCCTGCTCGATGAAGTCCTGCTGGGCCGGCACGGCGCCCCTCCTACCTACCTATCGCGCGTATCGCGGTCTTTCCAATACAGATACGCCCGGCGGCCGGAATTCATCGACCAGCACCCGACGAATCCAGCTCCCGGCATGCATCTGACTTGATATGAACCAACCCAACAACACCATTGCCGGTTCCACCGTGATAGTGACCGGCGCCAGTCGAGGATTCGGTCGCGGTATCGCCGAGGCCTTCACCGCAGCGGGAGCCGAGGTGATCGGCGTCGCCCGCAGCGGGGGCACCGTCACCGCCGATGCCGCCGACCCCGCAACCGCTCACCGGCTCATCGAGCGGTACCAGCCACGCACGGTCGTGCTGTGTGCAGGTGCGGCGCCGCGGATGAGCCCGCTGCAGGAGCAGACGTGGGAATCCTTCAGCAGGAACTGGAATGTCGATGTGGCCCAGGCATTTCACTGGGTCCGGGAAGCGCTGCTGCAGCCCCTTGCGCCAGGCAGCACCGTCATCGCGGTCTCCAGCGGCGCGGCGATCAACGGATCGCCGCTCAGTGGCGGCTACGCCGGAGCCAAGGCCACCGTCCGGCTGATCGCGGCCTACGCGGCACTCGAGTCGCAGCGCGCCGGGCTCGGCATCGACTTCGTATCGGTGCTGCCTACGTTGACGCCTTCGACCGAGCTGGGTGCACAGGCGGTGGCGGCCTACGCCGAGCGCCAGGGTGTCGACGTAGAGGAGTTCGTGCTGTCCCTTCCGGCTGTGCTGACCGCCGAGCAGGTCGGCAAGTCCGTGCTCGAGCTGGCCACCGCGGGACCGCAGGAACACCGCGCATACACGCTGAGCTCCGCGGGTTTGTCGCCGTTGGGCTGAGCAGACGCGAATGTGGGTATCCGTCAGCATGGCGTTCAAACTCACATACATCGACGGACAAGAAGACACCTACGACGACGACACCAAGTGGGAGGTCGACGACGGCGTTCTCAAGCTGGGCCGTGGCGACGGCGATTGGTCGGTGCTCGTCTCCCCGGGTCACTGGGCGACGATCGAGCTCGGCAAGGGCAAGAAGGACGGCAAGAAAGACAAAGACGAAAAGAAGGACGAGACGAAGGACAAGGCGAAAAGCGACGACAAGGACGACAGCGACGACGACGACGACAACGACGACAAAGAAGACGGCTGACGCTCAGACCTCGATGCGTGAGCCGATGATGACCGTGCGGTCCAGCGGCAGATTGAAATACGCCGCGGCGTCGGCGGTGATGTAGGACGTCGCAATGAAAAGGCGCTTGCGCCATGGCGACATCGTGGCGTCGTCGCCCACCATCAGCTCCAGCTTGGACAGGAAGTACGAAGCCGTGTCCACGTCGATGTGTCCTTCGGTGTGCGCGGGATCGAGAAGTCGCAGCGCCGCAGGAATATCCGGCCGTTCCATGTAGCCGTAGCACACGTTGACGTGGATGATGCCGTCTCGCTTGTAGCCGAGTTCGTCGATCGTTATCCGCTCGTCGTCGGGGACTCGTGGCACGGGCATCGTGTCGAGAGACATCACGACGGCATGCCGGTGCAGCACCCGGTTGTGCTCGACGTTGGCCCGCATCGCAAGCGGCGCTGTCTCCTTGCCGCGGTTGAGGAACACCGCCGTGCCGGCCATTCGCACCAGAGGCGGCTCGCAGTCGCGAAGGCCGTCGACGAACTCGCGCAGCGGGCCTTCGGCCTTTTCCCTTGCGCGCGTGACAATTTCGCGACCCTTCTGCCAAGTGGTCATCACCGTGAATGCGACGGTGGCGATCAGTAGCGGCAACCAGGCGCCGTGCACGAGCTTGGTCATGTTGGCGGCGAAGAACATCAAATCAACGAGCAGCACGAAGCCGCCGACGCTCAGCACCACCCAGAGGGGCCATCGCCATTTGGATCGGGCGTAGTAGAAGAACAGCGCGGCGACGATCGTGATCGTTCCTGTGACCGCCATGCCGTAGGCATAGCCCAGGGCGGCCGAGCTGCGGAACGCGAAGACGAGGATCAGCACCATCACCGTCAGCACGCCGTTGATCCATGGCACGTAGATCTGACCCATCGTGGACGCCGACGTGTGTTCGATGCGCAGCCGCGGTAGGTAGCCGAGTCGGGAGGCCTGCGACGCCACCGAGAACGCACCGGTGATCACCGCCTGCGACGCGATGACCGTCGCCGCCGTCGCAAGCAGCACCATCGGAATGCGGGCCCACTCCGGGGTGAGAAGGAAGAACGGCGCGCTCACCTTCGACTCGTCGGCGAGCACCAGGGCGCCCTGGCCGAAGTAATTCAGTGTGCAGGCCGGCAGCACGAGCCCCAGCCAACCGATGGTGATGGCCTTGCGCCCGAAATGGCCCATGTCGGCGTACAGGGCCTCGGCCCCGGTGACCGAAAGCACGATCGCGGCCAGCGAGAAGAACGCGATGTGAAAGTGGCCCACCAGAAACGTCAGTGCGTAGGTCGGGGAAAGCGCCTTGAGTATCTCGGGATTGTCGATGATGCCGAGCACTCCACACGCGCCGATCGCCGCGAACCAGGCGATCATCACAGGCCCGAAGAACCGTCCGACCGCCGCGGTGCCGTGTCGCTGGACGGAGAACAACCCGACGATGATCACCGCGGTGATCGGCACGATGAAATCCTCGAAGCCCGGCTGGATGACCTTCAGGCCCTCGACGGCCGACAGCACGGAGATCGCAGGCGTGATCATGCTGTCGCCGAAGAACAGTGACGCCCCGAAGATCCCGAGCGCGGCCAACACCATCGCGGTGCGGTGGCGGCGTTGGCCGTTCCAGCGGCGCAACAGCGTGATCAGCGCCATGATCCCGCCTTCGCCGTTGTTGTCGGCACGCATCACCAGCGTGATGTAGGTCAGCGTGACGATGATCATCACCGACCAGAAGATCGTCGACACCACGCCGTAGACGTTGGCCGTCGAAATCGGCACGGGGTGCGGGTCGCCGGGATTGAACACGGTCTGAAGGGTGTAGATCGGGCTGGTGCCGATGTCACCGAACACCACGCCCAGTGCACCGATCACGATGGCCGGTCGCAGCGCCTGCCGAGTGTCCACGGTTGACATCGTTGCATCCGCAGGTGTCGGAGAAGATGAATCGTGCCTGTCGCTCCCGTCATAGCCGTCGCCGCCGCACTGCTCGTGGTGCCGACCGCACTCGCGGTGGTGGGCACCTATCTCCACACCGTGCCCTATCTCGGCCTCGTCACCGCGTATGTGCCCTGGTACCTGCCCTGGCTGATCGTTGTGGCGGTGGCAGGCGGCGTGCTCGCGGTCGTGCACTGGCGGATGCGCAGCAGTCGCATCGGCGCCGCGCTGGCGGTCATCGCTGCGCTGACCGTCGCGGGCGGGGCGGTCATCGATGCCCGCATGGTCGCATCCGTTGAGCACGCAGGCGCCGACATCAGCCTGCTCGACACGTTCGGTGTTGGCGCGCCGAAACTCGCCGCGCCCGACGACGAGGTGACGTACTCGACTCATGAGGGTGCTCCGCTGCGCCTCGCCGTCTTCCGGCCGCGCGAATCTCGTTCTCCCGCACCGATTCTCGTCTACATCCACGGCGGAGGCTGGGTTGCCGGGGATCTCACCGGCCACAGCGCGGACCTTCGGTGGTTCGCCGACCACGGGTGGCTGGTGGTCAGCGTCGACTACACGCTGTCCTCAGCAGACCGTCACCTGTGGGACGTGACGCAGGCGCAGCTCGGCTGCGCGCTGGGCTGGGTCGTCGCGAATGCGGCCAAGTACGGCGGTGACCCGACGCGACTGTCGGTGTCCGGGCACTCCGCTGGCGGAAACCTCGCGGTCAACACTGCCTACCTGTCGGCAGCGGGCAGGTTGCCGTCGTCATGCGGCGGCACCATGCCGAGGGTCGCCGCGGTTTCGGCGGTGTACCCGGTGGTCGACCCGGCAGGCTTCTACGACAACCGCGACCCTGCGTTGGGCGCGACGTCGCGCGGCATGGCCGGCGCCTACACCGGCGGGTCGCCGCAGCAATTCCCCGATCGCTATGCCCGCATCGCCTCCGAGACCCACATCAGCGCCGACGCGCCACCGACGCTGGTCATCGTCGGCGAGGCCGACCATCTGGTGCCGGTCGACGGCACCTATCGGTTCGTCGAGCGGGCGCGGGCCGCCGGTGTCGACGTGGCGCTCGTCGACGTGCCGTACGCCGACCACGTCTTCGACGGCAGGCGCGGCAGCATCGGCGAACAGGCGTATCGGCAGCTGACCGCGCGCTGGTTGCGCGACCACGGCCAGTCGCCGTAGCGGATCATGGATGCCATGGCCGACGCACTCGACGAGCTGTACGAGGTCAAGCCCGAGGAGTTCACCGCGCTGCGGACAAAGCTGGCCGCGGCGGCCAAACAACGCGGCGATTCCGATTCGGCCAAGCAGATCTCGGCCGCACGCAAACCGACGATGGCGGCGTGGGTGGTCAACCGCCTCGCCATCCGGGACCCGGACACCAGGACGCGCCTGGCCGGACTCGGCGAGCGGCTGAAGGATGCGCACACCGCGATGGACGGTGAGCGCATCCGCGAGCTGTCCAGGGAGCAGCGCCGACTCGTCGACGACGTGGCCAAGCAGGCCTTCGAGGAAGCCGAGCTCACCGACCCGTCGGCCGCGCTGCGTGACGACGTCGCCGGCACCCTGCAGGCCGCGATCGCCGACCCGGACGTCGCCGCTCGACTCGGGCGACTGGCCAAGGCCGAGCAGTGGTCGGGGTTCGGCGAGTTCGGCGATACCGCAATGGTTTTCACGTCGTCACGCAAACCGGCGGCCACCCGCGAAAAGCCGGCGGAACCGCCGAAGAAGGACGACGACAAGGCCCGCGAGCGGGAGAAGGCGCGGGCGGAGCTGGCCGCGGCCGAGCGCGCGAAAGCCGACGCGGACGAGGCGCTGACCGAGCTGCAGTCCGATCTCGCGACTGCCCGGTTGCGTCGTGACGATGCCCGTAGACGGCTGAAGGACGCCGAAGAGGCGTTGGCGGCCGCAGAAGACGCCTACGCCAAGGGCAAGCAGGCGAGCCGCGACGCAGGGGCGGTGGTGAAGGCCGCGAAGGCCCGGCTGCGGTAGACAACTGTGATGGACGTGCAACTGGCCGACGGTGTGACGGTCGTCCGCATCGACCATCCGCCGGTCAACGCGTTCACTCTGGATCTGGTCCGGGACGCGACAGCCACGGTCCGCAACATCGACGGGCCGATCGTGCTGACAGGGGCGGGGGCCTGCTTCTCGGCAGGCGTGGACCTGCGCGCGATTCTCGACGGCCCGCCCGAGTACACCGACACCTTCCTCGCCGCGCTCAAGTGATTGCGCGGCAGCTGATTTCCATGCTGTCGCCCTCGCGGACCGGGAAGTTCACGCTGACGTAGCCATTGGCCGGATCACGCACATGGTCGAGGTATGGCCGCGTGTCGGCCATCGACGTGTTGTCGGCCACGATCAGCGCGCCGGGCGAGAGCTTGGGCTCCAGCAGTTCGATCACCGGAAGATAGAGCTCCTTCCAGCCGTCCAGCAGAACGAAGCCGATCGGCCCGTCGATCGCCGCCAGCGTGGTGAGTGCGTCGCCCTCCAGGACAGTGATGAGATCGTCGAGCCCGGTCTCGGCGAACGTCCGCTTCGCCGTGGCGACTTTTGCCGCACTCAGTTCCGTGGTGACGACTCGGCCGGTGCCGTTGTCGCGCACCGCCGACGCAAGATGGAGCGCCGAGATGCCAAGGGACATCCCGAATTCCACGATCGTGGCAGGCCGAGACGACCGCACCAGCGCATAGAGCAACCGGCCCGCATCCGGTGTGACCGGCATGTAGATCTCGCTGAGCGCATCGGCGCGCTCCTGTGCGCTTGCGTTGGCGACTCGTTCGAACAGGGCGCGGTCCTCGCGTAGCCGGGCGAACTGTTCGCCTGCTTCGGTGTACATGCGGTCGAGGGCGGACGCGACGCGGGCGTCCTGCAGTGTGGTGGTCACTCGGTCCAAGATAGCACCGCACCGATATATCGCAACGTATCGCGATGCAACGCTCAGAAACTCCGTCCGCAGCCTCGACGCCCGTGCCAGGATGGGATCAGCCCAGCCGATTGGTGTGCCGATGGCCGGTATCGAGAGGTCGACAGCGCGAGTGATCGCGGTGCTCGCGCTGTTGTTCGTCACCGCGTGGGCACTGCGCGGCTATCTGCCGGGCGTCGAAGCCGCAGCCGACCGAACGCGGCCGGCAAGCAACCCGGCGGCGCTGATCGTCGATATCGCGTTGGTCAGCATCTCGGTCGGAATCATCGCGTTCGCGATCGTCGCCCGACTGCGCAATCGGCAGGTGCGCCGCCCAGGGCCGACGTCGCTGCCGGAGGGGCGGGGCGCGATGGGCCGCCCGACATGGCGGTTGTCGCTCGTCGCGCTCGCAGTGGTCATTGCGTGGCTGCTGCTCGTGCTGGTGCTGTCGCGACTCGGGTTCGGGCAGCCGGGGGATCATTCTCCGACGGGCGCGGCGACCGCCGCAGATCCAGGCACTTCGGCGCAGCCCGGCCCTAATCCTGTTCCACCCCAACCGGATTCCACAGCGCAACCGGGTCCCAATGTGGTCGGCTACCTGATCCCGCCGATGCTCATCCTGATGGTGTTGGTGGTCTTCGGCACGGTTGTCGGATCGCGCAGGCAGCGCCGTGCCACGGCGTGGACCGCCGAGGGTCAGGTGCCCGAAAGCCCTCAGCAGCCCGGCGCGGCCGAATCCCTGGCGCGCGCAGCCGAAGTCGGCCTCGCCGAGATCGGTGACCTCAGCCGCGAACCGCGGGAGGCGATCATCGCGTGCTACGCCGCGATGGAGCGCGAACTCGCCCGCGTGCCCGGCGCGGCGCCGTTGGATTGCGACACCCCGTCGGAGGTGCTGGCCAGGGCCGTCGGCCAACATGCGCTCAACGCCGAGAGCGCGACGCGCCTGGTCGAGCTGTTCGAGGAGGCACGCTTCTCACCGCACGTGATGAACGAGGGACACCGGGATGCCGCGGTCGACGCGCTGAGGCTGGTGCTCACGGACTTGCGGAGCATGGCATGAAAAGGCTTGTCGCCGCGGGCATCTTCATCGTGGTACTCGTGGAGATCACCGCGATCGCGGTGCTTGACCGCGAAATCGTGCTGGTGGTCGTCGGCGCAATGGTGGCGTTGGTGTTACTGGGCCTGCGGTTCTATCTGGTGCGCGAGCGAGGCGACGAGTCGGACGCGACGGGCAACGACGCAGCGGAGTCGTTGCGCCGCTGGATGTCTCGCACCGAGACGTTGATCAGCCGCGCGGAGTCGACGCGCAGGGACTGGGACCGCCACCTGCGGCCGATGCTGGCCCGGCAGTTCGAACTGGCGACCGGGCAGCGACAGGCCAGGAACCTTGCGGCGTTTCACGCCACCGGCACGATGCTGTTCGGGCCGCAGCTGTGGCAGTGGGTGGACCCGCAGAACGTATCCCGGTCCGGCGAAAGCGAACCCGGGCCGGGCCGAGACGCCCTCGATGAGATTCTGCGACGGTTGGAGCAAGTATGACTCCGAATGCTGGACTGCCCGTGGCGACCACCACCGCCAACTGCGAAGCCGTGCTCGACGAGATCGGCCGGGTGGTGGTGGGCAAGCGTGGCGCCCTGTCGCTGATCCTGACGACCGTGCTCGGGGGAGGTCACGTTCTCATCGAAGATCTGCCCGGCCTCGGCAAGACGTTGATCGCGCGGTCGTTCGCGGCGGCACTTGGCCTCGACTTCACTCGCGTGCAGTTCACCCCGGACCTGTTGCCTGCCGACCTGCTCGGCTCGACCGTGTACGACATGCAGTCGGGCCGTTTCGAATTCCGCAGAGGGCCGATCTTCACCAACCTGCTGCTCGCCGACGAGATCAACCGGACGCCGCCGAAGACGCAGGCGGCGCTGCTGGAGTCGATGGCAGAAGGTCAGGTCAGCATCGACGGCGTCACGCACAAACTCCCCGCCCCGTTCATCGTGCTGGCCACCGACAACCCGATCGAATACGAGGGCACGTATCCGCTGCCGGAGGCTCAACTCGACCGCTTCGCGATCCGACTCGAACTGCGGTATCTGTCCGAACAGGAAGAGGCGTCGATGTTGCGGCGACGCCTGGACCGCGGTTCGGCGGAGCCGACGGTGAATCAAGTCGTCGATGCGCACGACCTGCTCGCCATGCGCGAGTCGGTCGAGCAGGTGACCGTGCACGACGACGTGTTGAGCTACGTCGTGTCGCTGGCCACCGCGACCCGTCAGCACCCGCAGGTGGCAGTGGGCGCCAGCCCCCGCGCGGAACTCGATCTGGTGCAGCTAGCCCGCGCCAGGGCGCTGCTGCTCGGCAGGGACTACGTGATACCCGAGGACGTCAAGTCGCTGGCCGTCCCCACCATGGCACACCGGATCAGCCTGCGGCCGGAGATGTGGGTGCGCCGGGTACACGGGTCCGACGTCGTCGAGGAGCTGCTGCGGCGGCTGCCCGTTCCGCGGACAAAGACCTGACGACGTGATCGAAACCCGCACCACCGAAGTCGAGTTGCGCTGGCGCCCTTCGCCTTTGACGCGCTCGCTGGTGACGTGCGCGGCAGTCGCGTTGGTCGTCGCGGTGATCGGCGGCTACTGGCAGCTGGTCGCGTTCGCGGCCCCGATGGTCGGCGTGCTGGTTTCGGTCGGCTGGCAGCGGCACGCGCCGAGGGTGCATGTGCACGCCGAGCCCGGCTCGCAGCGATGCTTCGAGGCCGAGGAGACCCGGCTGACGGTTTGGGTCAGCGCCGAAAGTGCCGACGCGACAGTGGCTCTCACCCTCGAGACCGTCGACGGCATGAGCCTCGAAACCGTCGACTCGGGGTCGCCCGAGCGTCAGACCGCGACCGTCACCGCCGACAAGTGGGGCCGCTATCCGATCGTGGCTCGCGTCAACGTCGTTGCCCGCGGGGGACTTGTCCTCGGCACCGGCGTCGTCGACGCCGCCACGGTGTTCGTGTTTCCGTTGGCTCCGCCGCAGGCAACGGCGATTCCGCGCACCGAACTGCTGGACCGGCTCGGCACCCATCTGACCCGGCACATCGGACCGGGCGTCGAGTACGCCGACGTCCGCCGCTATGTCCCTGGCGATCAGTTGCGCACGGTCAACTGGCCGGTCAGCGCGCGGCGCGGCAGCCTGCATGTCACTGAGCGGCTGACCGACCGCGCCGCGGACGTGGTGGTGATGATCGACGCGTACCCGCAACCGCCAGGCCCGGCCACCGAGGCCACCGACCGCGTCGCCCGCGGCGCCGTGCAAGTGATGCAGAGCGCGCTGCGCAGCGGTGATCGCGCGGGCGTCGTCGCGCTCGGTGACCGCCACCCACGCTGGCTGGGAGCCGACATCGGGCGCAGGCAGTTCTACCGGATTCTCGACGCGATGCTGACCGCGGGCGACTTCGAGACCACACCGGGCACGCTTGCGCCGCGCGCCGCTCTTCCGCCCGGCGCGATCGTCGTCGCATTCTCCACCCTGCTCGACACGGAATTCGCGCTGGCACTGATCGACGTGCGCAAGCGTGGCCACACCGTGGTCGCCGTCGACGTGCTGGAGGGCGCGCCTTTCGAGGAGGAGCGTGACGGCCTGGTGGCCCGAATGTGGTCGTTGCAAAGGTCGTTCATGTACCGCGACATGCGCACGATCGGCGTCGACGTGGTGTCGTGGCGCGCCGACTCCACCCTCGATCAGGCGATGCAACTGGTTCCCGACCACCGCAGACCCGCGCGACCGCGGGCGGCGTACACATGAGCAACCGCGCCGTTTCGACGGCTTTCGGTCTGGTGATGGTGGCGTCGGCCGCAGCGCAGGCCGACGGTCCGGCGCTGATCGCGGCCGTCGTCGCGGCGGCTGCCGTGTTGGTGAGCAGTTGGCTTCGGCCGGCGGCCTCGGTCGCGGTGCTGTGCACCGTCGCGGTGATCGTGCTCGCCGACGCCGATCCCGTGCTGGCCGCGACGGCGGGGCTCTGCGCGACGGCCTACCTCGTATTGCGACACACCGCGGCGGTCGGTTCGCCGACGGTGTTGGGAGCGGCGGGATTTACCGCGGCAGGGCTGGCGGCAGCGTCGCTTCCGTTCCAGTTGCCGTGGGTACCACTGCTGGCGCCGCTGGCGGTGCTGGGGCTTTACGTTCTGATGACTCGTCCATATTGGACGTCGTGATCTCGACACCGAGCGTCACAGGCATGCGTCGCCTGATCGCATTGTCCAGCCAGCCCATCAGCAACGCCTCTCTGTAGTTGGGCGGGAGATTAATTGACGCGGCTTTGGTACGTGAGCGTTTCGAAGTACTAATTTGCTGTCAAGTCCCCGTCGCCGGGTATTCGTCGTGTCGGCGCCACCACTGATAGGGCGGTGTTTGCGGGTAGCCGTCGGGGGAGTCCTCCCACTCCTCCTGACGGCCCAGCGCGGTGATGTCCAGGTATGACCACGTGCTACCCATCGCTTCGTCGCCACGGTTGTCGACGAAGTACGTGCGGAAAACCTCATGGCCGTCTCGCAGGAATGCGTTGGTGCCGTGCCATTCGTCGACCCCGAAGTCGGCGTCGAACGAATCGGTCAGGGTGAACCACGGGATGTCCCAGCCCATCTTCTTCTTCAACCGCGTGATCGCGTCCTGGGGCGCACGGGAGACGAACACCAGGGTCGTGTCGCGGGCGTTGAGGTGAGCCAGATGGCCGACCTGGTCCGCGAGCATCGAACAACCGGGGCAACCGGCGTCGGGCCAGCCGTCGACATCGGGCTGGAAGAAGAACCGGTAGACGATCAGCTGGCGCCTGCCGTCGAAGAGATCGAGCAGGCTGGCCGGACCGGCGGGACCGTCGAAGAGGTAGTCCTTGTCGACGGCCATCCTCGGCATCCTCCGACGCTGAGCCGCCAGCGCGTCGCGGGCGCGCGTGTGCTCCTTTTCCTTCACGAGTAGTTCCTGGCGGGCGGCGTCCCACTCCTGTGGCGAGACGATCGGCGGCAGGTCCATCGGCGCATCTCCTTCGGTCGGTCCGAGGTATAGACACTCCGACCGGCCGAAAGTCATCGGCGTGAACCTCAGGTGGCGGCGTTGTGCGACGTCGTCTTCCGCCAGGAGTCTGCGCCTTTGGGGTGCGAGTTGATTTGGTGCTTGAGGCCTTCGGCATGGGTCGGCAGCCGGTCCCACTGGATCTGAATATGGTCGATGTGGGCGCGGTCGAAGACGACCGGCAGATCGTCGCAGGGTTTCGGCCATTGCTCGCTGTCCAACTCGAAGACCTGGTCGCCCGAGAAAAGGCCGACGCCTTCGGCCTGGACGACGTACGTGATGTGACACGGCGCCCGGCTCGCACCGGGGTTGCTTGCTGTGCAGCCGACGACATGCATCCAGCCCTCGACCGGATCACGCATCGTCTTGCCGCGATCGGCGGTATATGCGGGTCCCAACTCACCAAGCGCGTCGACCATATGATCGGGACCAAGCGTTGCTGGCATTCGCTCTCTGATCGCTCTTTCCAGCCAGCTGTCGAAGAAGCCCATCGTGCCCCTTTCCTGCCTTCGAGCGGACAGTAATTGACGATGTCGAAAAATGGAACCCGTTCTAGAAATATCTCCGGCTGCGGACCGGGCACTGTCACAGTGCGTATCGGACCAAACGTTCCAATCCGGCGGGTTACAGTAAGTGGGTGCCGCAGCAAGACAGTCCAGCGACGCGGCCCAAGTTGACGTCACGCGGCGCTGCCACGCGCAACCGCATCGTTCTTGCCGCCGCCGAGTTGATGCATGTGCAGGGCGTCGCAGCGACCACGATCGACGACGTATTGGCGGCGAGCGCAGCGAGTAAATCCCAGTTCTACCAACACTTCGAGGACAAATCGGAGTTGGTGTACGAGGTCATCACGATGCGCGCTGACGAGATTCTGTCCTGGCAGCGGCTACGACTGGAGAAGGTCGATTCGTTTCGCGGGCTCTACCAATGGCGCGACGCGATGGTGCAGCGGTGCGCGCTGCGGCGGGGGCTGTGGGGTTGCGAACTCGGTTCTCTGGCTGCGGAATTGTCCGATACCGACGACAAGGCCAGGGCCTCGCTGTCGGAGCATTTCTCCGAGTGGCGGGGCCTGCTCGGTGCGGCGCTCGAGCGGATGCGGGACAACGGCGCGCTCGTCGCCGACGTCGACGTGAAATCCCTTGCGACAGGGCTACTTGCGGCGGTGGAAGGCGGTTACCTGCTGTCCCAGACGGGACGGGACCCGCGGCTCATGCAGTCGGCGCTGAACATGGCGATCGGCCACGTGGCGTCCTTCGCGACCGCGGGCACAGCAGTGCGGTGAGAGCGCCAAAAACGCGGCCGGCGAAATGTCCGCCGGCCGCGATCTGGACCTGATCGACCAGTCCGGCGGCTAGTTGTCGCCGGGGATGGCCGTCGGCGCCGGTGGCGCCTTGACCGGAGGCGTGAACAGGTTGCCGCCGGTCGGGTTGATCGACTTCTCCGTCGGAGCGGGCGCAGGCGCAGGCGCCGACGTCGTCTCGCTGGTGGTAGTCGTGGTGGTGGGCGTCGTGGTCTCCGGTGCCTTCTCGCCCTGACCACAGGCTGAGAGCACGCCCATGGCGATGATCGCGCCCATGCCGGCGGTAGCGGCGAGGCGACGGGTGCCTGACCTCATATTGCGTCCTATCTGTATCGAGAACTGAACTATATCGTCCAAAAAACCTGCTCGTCAACGTGACAATCGGCATCGCGCGGGACGCGGCCGTCCAACTCGGGGAGTGCTGTCAAGGGCGGGCCTGGTATTGGCAGGAACTTGCATTGTTCTTATCAGCGTCTTGCCAGCCAGCGTCTCTAACGTCCTGTGCACAAAACCCTCAGTTTTTGACAAGCACAACCACAGGCTCCGGAGGTCGTACGTGAAGAAGTTCGGCGTTTATGCCATCAGCGCTGTCGGTGCGGCGGCGGTGTCGATGGCGTTCTTTGGTTCCGGCGTCGCCGCGGCCGACGACTACAGCGGGCAGACCTATGGCGACGCGTCGAAGGCCATCAGCGATGCGGGCAAGAAGGCCGTCATCGCCAGCCGGGCCGGTGACACGCTCGCCGACGACGAATGCATCGTCTCGCATTCGCAGTCGGCGCCGTGGATCAAGGGTGACGACTTCTCCCCTGTCACCGACACCGTCCTGGTCTACCTGAACTGCAACGCCACCGTCGCGTCTGCAAAGGATCCCGGCAACTCGGCGGCCAGCCCCGAGGGCCGGGCGGCCATCCAGAAGGCACAGGAAGACGAGGCCAAGGCCGCGTCCGGATCTTCGTAGCGCCAGCCCCGGCCGCGGGCCGCGCTGCCCAGTAGGGTGAGGCCAGGCATCCACGAAGGGGAGGGCGGGAATGAAGCTTCAGGTGTTGCCCTACGTCACCGTCGAGATCGACGATCGGCTCCGCCGTCGCGTACGCCGTGCGGGAGAACGCCTGCGCGTCAACGTCAGGGCGTATCTGCTGAGCGCCGCCGACGACGTCGACGCGGCCGGTGACAGGGTGCGCGACCTGTGCGACAGAGCCGTCCATCGAGTGGACACAGTCGTCGAGCGAGTCACCGACAAGCTGGGCACCGAAGAACCGCGCGAGCCGCGCCTGCACCTCGTCGGCGGCCGCGAGGCCAGCTAGCGCGCTAGGGCGTTCGCGCGCCGGTCCGGCCGCCGACCACGAACGAGCCTGCGATCACCACCAGACCGATCACCGCGACCGGAATGGCCCACGTCCGCCGGCTCGAGACCGCCGATTGACATTGCTGGACATAGTCGGTGTGCGGGATGACTTGGTTGAGTATCGGCAGGTTGGCGGGATTCTGGTTGTCCGCCTGCTGTGCGGCTGACTGATCGGCAGCGAGACCATTGCCGCATCCGATGCTGCCGTTGTCGGGCCCGGGCACCGATACGGGCATGAGCAGCCCGATGATGCCGACCACGAGCACGACCGCCCCCACCAGCAAAATCAACCGTCGCAAGTTCATGGGCTGTTTTATGCCCAATCGCCCGGGTTTGAAACCATCTGGACAGCTGGCCCGAAGGGTGCACCGCGCGCGCATATATGTTGTTCTTGTCCGGTGTGGTGGCCGTGGCCCGAAAGGAGCGCGACGCTTTGGTAGGCCATGGTCTGACGGTGTTGCTCGCCGTGCTCGCCGCGGTGTTTCTTGCGATCGGAATCGTGGTGCGCCAGCGCGCCACGATGGACGTCCCACAAGAGCACGGCGTCAGTTCGGTCATGTTCCTCACCCTGCTGCGCCGTCCACTGTGGTGGGCAGGCACCGCGGCGGCGGTCGCGGGGTATGTCTTCCAGGCGCTTGCGCTGGCGAAGGGCTCGCTGCTGTTGGTGCAGCCAATCCTGGTGTCGGCGCTGCTTTTCGCGCTGCCGTTGAGCGCCAGGCTGGCCCACCGGCGCGTCACCCGCGGCGAATGGCTGTGGGCTGTGGTGCTGACGGTTGCGCTTGCGGTGTTCGTCGTGCTCGCGAAGACCCGCCCCGGTGACTACGAGGCGTCGCTGCCGTTGACCGCGCTCGTGGCGGTGATCTGCACGGCCGCGGTGTGCGCATGCGTGGTGGTCGCGACTCGCACGATGGGCTGGAAGCGCGCAGTGTTACTCGCACTCGCAGTCGGTGTGCTGTTCGGTGTCGTCGCGGTGCTGACCAAGCTGTTGATGCACGTCCTGATTCACGAAGGCGTACGCGCACTGCTGAGCACGCCGGTGCCGTATCTGCTTGCGCTGATTGCGGTTTTCGCAACCTTCCTGCAGCAGTCGGCTTTTCACGCCGGGTCGCTGCAGACGTCGGTGCCGACGATGCTGGTGCTCGAACCGCTGATCGCCGTCTTGCTCGGCGCGATCGTGCTCGGCGAGAACTTGGACGTCAGCCACCTCGACGCCGTGCTGATCACGATCAGCACGATCGCGATGGTTTCGGCCACCATCGCGCTCGGTCGCGACGAGGGTGCCTACGAGGAGCAACTCGAGGCGGCGATGGCGCGCCGCTCGGCCTAGTGCGGCTCGGTTTCCTCTGTCGCTGAGGCTGTTTCGGGTGTTTCAGGCACCTTCACCGGCCGCAGTAACGCCCAGCCGATGAACACGATCGAAACGGCGATGAGCACCAGGCCCACCCACCAGTTGGCGTCGGTGCCCACATACAGGTCGACGGGGTTGTCGGTGGCGGCGCTGTGGTGGTTGCCGAGCAGGGCCGGGACGAAGCCGGCGATGGTCAGCACGATGCCGTAGATCCCGAGCAGCGCGCCGATGATGTTGCGGACGTCGAAAAGGTGTCGCATCTTCAAGTCCTTCTCAGTGAAAGCCGGCTAGTGGAAAACGATGTTGAGCACGATGACCAGTGCGAGTGAAACCGCGGCGAGCGGAACAGGCTTGTAGTACCACGCCTTTCCGGCACTCTCAGGGTCGGAGAAGACGTCCTTCGACGTCTCGGAGTACACCAGTCCGACCAATTCGCTGACGGGCTTCGGCGTGGTCACCATGGTGACGGCCACGCTGACGGCGATGTCGACGACGAACGCCACCGATGCGGCGACGAACGGCACGCCCTGGCCGGGAAGGCTGAGCACACCGACCTTGGAGAGAATGAAAACGAAGATGGCAGAAAGGGTTCCGCTGACCAGGCCGGCCCAGCCTGCGGTCGACGTCATCCGCTTCCAGAACATGCCGAGGATGAAGGTCGCGAACAACGGCGCGTTGAAGAAGCCGAACAGCGTCTGCAGGTAGTCCATCAGGTTGGAGTAACCCGCCGCGATCAGCGCGGTGAAGATCGCAAGGATGGTGGCGGCAATGGTGGCGATTCGCCCGACAGCGATGTAATAGCTGTCGGGCCGGTCCTTGACGACGTAGTCCTGCCAGATGTCATAGCTGAACACGGTGTTGAAGGCGGAGATGTTGGCCGCCATGCCCGCCATGAACGAGGCCAGTAGGCCCGCGATGGCGACGCCGAGCAGGCCGTTGGGCAGGATGTCGCGGATCATCAGCAGCATCGCGTCGTTGTACGTGATGTCGCCTTTGCCAGTCGTTTTCAGCCGGATCATGTCGCCGATCGACGCGGCGGCGATCATGCCGGGCACGATGATCACGAACGGGATGAACATCTTCGGGAAAGAACCGATGATCGGCGCACGCCGCGCCGCGGATATCGAGTCCGAAGCCATCGCGCGCTGCACCTCGACGAAGTTCGTGGTCCAGTATCCGAAGGACAGCACGAACCCCAGACCGAACACGATCCCGATCACCGACCACACCGGGCTGGAGAACCCGGACAACGCCGTACCTGGCCATGTGGTGAGCTGCTCGTGTGTCGTCGCTGTCACCTTGCCGGAGGAGACGGTGTCAATGACCTTGTCCTTCAAGCCATTCCAGCCGCCGACCTTCGTCAGCCCGAATATCGTCAGGGGCACCAGCGCCGCCACGATGACGAAGAACTGCAGCACCTCGTTGTAGATCGCGGCCGAAAGGCCACCCAGCGTGATGTAGCTGAGAACAACCAGCGCTGCGACGATCAGCGACAGCCACCGCGGCCAGCCGAGCAGCGCGTTGATGACCGTCGCAAGAAGGAACAGGTTGACCCCCGCGATCAGCACCTGCGCGGTGGCGAAGCTGATCGCGTTGACCAGGTGGGCGCCGGGCCCGAAGCGCCGCCGCATGAACTCGGGCACGCTTCGCACCTTGGAGCCGTAGTAGAACGGCATCATCACCACGCCGAGGAACAGCATGGCCGGGATCGCGCCGATCCAGTAGTAATGCATGGTCGACAGCCCGACCTGGGCGCCGTTGGCGGACATGCCCATGATCTCGACGGCGCCGAGGTTCGCCGAGATGAACGCCAGACCGGTCACCCAGGCGGGCAACCGGCGGCCGGACAGGAAGAAGTCCAGGCTTGTCGAGATCTGGCTTCTGGCGATGAAGCCGATGCCCAGGACGAAGACGAAGTAGATCGCGACGAGCACGTAATCGAGCCAGCCGAGGTTGAGGCGCAGCACGTTTTCGGTCATCTCGTAGTCATCAACTCCTTGGTTGGAGTAAGTCGAATCCAGCACATGATCGGTCACAAACAACCAGAAACTAACAGGGCGACCCCAGCAAACTGGGCCAAATCAGGAAATTTTGTTTGATATTGTGCGTTCCCATGCTCGCCGCCGAACGCCGATATGCGATCTTGCGGGCGTTGAACGCCGACGGAGCGGTCCGGGTCGCCGACCTGGCCGCCGAACTCGACGTGTCCGAGATGACCGTGCGCCGCGACCTCGACGCGCTGGATGCGCAGAATCTGCTTCGCAAAGTGCACGGCGGCGCGGTGACCCGGCACAACCGCGGAGAAGAACCGTGGTCGTCGGTCAAGGCGGGCCAGCAGCGCGCCGAGAAGGCGGCGATCGCCGCGGTGGCAGCCGAGACCGTCGAAGACGGCATGACGATCGCGATCAGTGCAGGCACCACGACCACAGAGTTGGCGCGCCGGCTGCGGCACCGGTCGTCGATCACCGTGGTGACGAACTCGCTGCGCGTGTTCGAGGTGCTGACCGATCCCGACGCGACCGACGCTCCGCAGGTGTATCTGTCAGGCGGAGTCCGCACGCCGTCGGATGCGCTCGTCGGACCCGTGGCCGAGGCGACGATCGGGTCCTTCCGGGTGGACGGCACGTATCTCGGCGTACATGGCTTCGACCCGGAGGCGGGCTTGACGACACCGAATATCGCTGAGGCACAGACCAATCGGACGATGATCGGCATCGGCGCTCAGTTGACGGTGCTGGCCGATCACACCAAGTACCGAGAAGTGGGGACAAACGTGTTCGCACGCATGCGCCGGGTCGACAACCTGATCGTCGACGACGGCCTTGACATCGTCGACCGCGGCATCGTCGAGGAACATGTCGGGCGCCTGACCATCGCCACGGTGCACCCGTGACCGACCCGACGAGATGGCCGCTTGCCGACGGTCGTGAGCTGTTGATGTTCCCGTTGGCCGGGCACACCCCGGCGCCGGTGCCCGACAGGCGCCCGCTGCCCGAGCGCGGTGATCAACGGTCGCAGTTGCGGTTCGACCGCCAGACCGGGCAGTGGGTGATCATCGCGGCGCTGCGCCAGGATCGGACCTACAAGCCGCCTGCCGACCAGTGCCCGCTGTGCCCCGGTCCTACCGGGCTAACCAGTGAGATCCCGGCACCCGACTACGACGTCGCGGTGTTCGAGAACCGCTTCCCCAGCTTGTCCGGGGCGGGCGGTGCCGCGTTCGAGCTTCCGTACCCCAACGGGGATCTTTTCCAGTCCGCCCCTGGCCACGGCCGATGCGAGGTCATCTGCTTCTCCAGCGATCACACCGGCTCGTTCAGCCAACTCGCGCAGGCGCACGCGCGCCTCGTCGTCGACGCGTGGCGGCATCGCACCGCGGATCTGATGGCTCGCCCCGGCATTGCGAACGTGTTCTGCTTCGAGAACCGCGGCGAGGAGATCGGCGTGACGCTGACCCACCCGCACGGTCAGATCTACGGCTACCCGTATCTGCCGCCGCGGGCGGCCGAGATGCTGCGCGAGGCCCGCGCTTATGCCGACCGCACGGGTGGCAACCTGTTCACCGACATCCTTGCCCGCGAAGTTGGCGAGGGCAGCCGCATCGTCGCGAGCACCGAGCTGTTCACCGCGTTCGTGCCGTTCGCGGCGCGGTGGCCCGTGGAAGTGCACATCTATCCGAACCGATTCGTACACAACCTCGTTGACCTGACCGACGCAGAGCTCGACGGCTTCGCGCAGATCTACCTCGACGTCCTGAAGCGGTTCGATCGCATGTATCCCACTGCGCTGCCCTATATTTCGGCACTCCACCAATACGCCAACTCCGACGAACAGCGGCAGGGCTACTTTCACGTCGAGCTGATGTCGGTGCGGCGCAGCGCGACCAAACTGAAGTTTCTGGCCGGCTCGGAGTCCGCGATGAACGCATTCATCAGCGATGTGACTCCGGAGAGTGTGGCCGAGCGACTGCGGGAGTTGGCATGATTCGATACGCGGCGCCCGGTCGGATCAACCTGATCGGCGAACACACCGATTACAACTTGGGCTTCGCGCTGCCGATCGCGCTACCCGAACGCACGGTGGTCACCTATGCGCCAGATGACGGCGGGCAACTCGCGGTGCGCAGCGACCAGGAAGACGGCGACGTGTCGATCCCGCTCGACACCGCACCCGGCGACGTGGACGGCTGGGCGGGCTATGTGGCCGGGGTGATGTGGGCGCTGCACGCGGCAGGCCACCGAATCCGCGGCGGGACGATGTCGATCGTCAGCGATGTCGAAATGGGCTCTGGTGTCTCGTCTTCGGCGGCACTGGAGTGCGCGGTCATCGGCGCGTTGACAACGGGCGCCGACATTCACCTCGATCGCGTCGAACTGGCCCGCCTGGCGCAGCGGGCCGAGAACGAATACGTCGGTGCGCCGACCGGAATGTTGGATCAACTGGCCTCGCTGTGTGGTGAATCGCGCAAAGCGTTGATGATCGACTTTCGTGAGCCGACCGTCGAACCGGTGGCGTTCGATCCCGACGCCGCCGATGTCGCCCTGCTGCTGATCAATTCGCGGGCACCACACCAACATGCCGGTGGGGAGTACGCATTGCGCAGGGCGTCGTGTGAACGGGCGGCCGCCGACCTCGGCGTGGCCTCGCTGCGCGAGGTCCAGGACCGCGGCGTTGCCGTGCTGGCCGGGGTGGCCGATCCCGTCGATGCCCGGCGGGCCCGCCACATCCTGACCGACAATCAGCGCGTGCTCGATGTCGTTGCCGCGCTGCAGGATTCCGACTTCACGACGATCGGCCATCTGTTCAACGCATCCCAGGCATCGATGCGCGACGACTTCGAGATCACCACCGAGCACATCGACCTGATCGCCGACACCGCGGTGGCGGCAGGTGCGTTGGGCGCCAGGATGACCGGCGGCGGCTTCGGTGGATGTGTGATCGCGCTGGCGCCTGCCGCGAAGTCCGACCACATCTCCGACGCCGTCCGCACAGCGGTCGCCGACGCCGGCTACAACGCGCCGACGATCGTCCGCACCAACGCGGGTGCGGGCGCACACCTATTGCGGTAGTGGCGGGTCCGAGAGTGCGGCCCACATCAGCCGGGCCGCTTGCCGGGTGCGTTCGTCGGGCGTGATCGGCGCTCCGGTGTCTGGTTGTTCGGCGGGCGCGCCGCTGATGTGCTCGAGGAGCGCGACGGCCAGTTCCCGCAGCTTCACGTTGAACTCCTGGCTGGCGCGACGCAGGATCCGCCACGCGTGGTCGGCGTCGCAACGCACCAGGCCCATCAGCGCACCCTTGGCTTGCTCGATAGCGCCGCGTGACTGCAGCACCGTGATGATGTCGGCGATCGCGGACGCGTTCTCGGCCGCGGTGGTGATCAACGCCGCTGAGATCAGCTGTTCGTAGTTGATCAGGCTGGCCACCGTCGCAGCGCCGGCAGGTTGGGACAGCGTGCAGCAGATGACGACCGTCGCATCGTCGGCCCACACGCCGGGAACGGCGGCGACGCCGTGTAACTGTTCCCACGTCGACTCATATTGCGGCGCAAGGCTATTCATACTCGCCAGGGTCAGCTGGGGCCAGCGGTTGTCGGTCCACAGGTCTGGACTCAGCACCGGCACCTGATAGGCGATTGCATCGGGAACCGGACCGCCGATGCCTGCCAGCTGAGCTTCGACGAACTCGGCACCCACACCGATTGCGGCGAGCACGGACGGCGCCTCGTCATGGCGCTTGTCGTGCACCGTGATCGTCAATCCGACCGCATCGAGGTGGTCGGACTGTATCCGCTCGAGGATGCGATGCAGCAGCGCCATCAACTGCGGATGCTGGCGCGGTTGAAAGTGGGGCGGGGGCATGTTCAGTCGCGGGTCGCGACGGTGGCTACGCGGTCGAGGCCGGAGATGTTCAGCAGCGTGATGATCGGTCCCGTCGCAGGCACGATCAACGCGAGCTTCGTCGTCGCGGCGACAGCGAACAAGGCTCGTACGGCAGCGCTGTCGCAGTAGGTCACCTCAGAGAGGTCGACCGTGATCGTGTCGCTATCGGCGGCGGCGCGGTCGAGGACTTCGGAGAACTCGTTGACGTTGGCCAGGTCGATGTCTCCGGACGCGGTGACCACCGGCGGCTGCTCGGCGTCCGCGGCGGACATCTGGAACTGACGGTTGTTCATTAACTACAGCTCCTTGCGCATTTCCACCGTGGTCCCCTGCGGGGTTGGCGTGATCGTGACTGTGTCGACGAGGGCCCTCATCAACCTGCTGCCGTGGCCGCGACCCCGCGGACTCGACTGTGGCGCATGCCAGCGGCCGTTGTCCTTGACGGTCAACGCCAGACCCGTATCAGTGGCGCGTGCCGTGACTTCCACGACGACATTGTGGGCGGCGTCGCGCACAGCGTGTTCGATGGCATTGGACGCGGCTTCGCCGACGGCGAGCAGCACCTCGGCCGCGGCCGAGGCATTCACCGCCGCGGTCGGCAACCACTTGCGCAGGTGGGCGCGGATGACGGCCAGGCTCGCCGGGATCGCGGGTAACAGCACCCGCATCGGCGCGGGTTGACGCGCGTCGGTACTGGATGCCCCGGATATCTTGGTCATCAGTACCTCCGGCACGTCGAGCGGCAGGCCCGACAGCCGCAAATTGCCGTAGCTGTCATATCACGTGAACCTTCACGGTGTGGGCCTATCCGACCGCGAACCGCATGCCGACAGTGGTGCCGTGCGCGGTGCCTTCCAGGTCGACCTTGTCGCTGAGTGTCCGCATCAGCAGCAGGCCCCTGCCCCTGGTGCCGGGGTCGGCGGGCGGTGTCTTCCACGAACCAGAGTCGGCGACCCGGATGTGAATGTGCTGGTCATCGACCGCCCCCTCCACCCGCATCGGGCCGGGGTCCTGACCACGGTAAGCGTGCTCGGCGCTGTTGCTGCACGCCTCGTTGACCACCAACACGATGTCCGCGGCCTGCATCTCGGATACGCCGGCGCTGTGCAGCCACGCGGTGAGCTGATGCCGGACATCGGTCAATCGTGCTGGAATCGCGTCGATTTCAATGACGAGCGCGGGGCCCGGGTGACGGTACAGCACGATCGCGACATCGTCGTCGTAGCCGAGGGCGGGTGCCAATTGCTCGAGCATCGTGTCGGCCACGGTGTCCACCGGCAGCTCCGTGGTCCGCGTCAGCACGTCGCCGACCCGAGCGATGCCGGCGTCGATCGGTTCGCCACGCCGCTCGACAAGACCGTCGGTGTAGAGCAGCAGGGTGGAACCGCCGGTCAGGGTCGTGGTGGCCTGTGGGCGGGGTTCGTCCCTGTGCACGGCCAGCGGCACCGACCGCGCATCGATCAACAGCTGTGGTTCAGCCTCGACATCGGCCAGTACCGCGGGCACGTGTCCGGCACTGCTGTAGGACAGCGTCTCGGATTGTGCATCGAGGATTGCGACGAAGACGGTGGTGCAGAACGCATCTGGAATGAACGCCGCTACTGAGTCGAGGTGTTCGAGCAATGTCGCCGGCGATTCACCCGTGAGCAGCAGCGCACGGGCCGAGCTGCGCAGCTGACCCATCACCGCAGCCGCGGCCAACCCGCGACCGACGCAGTCGCCGACGATGATGCCGATCCGGTCGTCGCCGACAGGCAGCACGTCGTACCAGTCTCCGCCGATTTCCAGCGGTGAGACCGCAGGCTCGTAGCGCGCCGCGAAGCCAGGCGGCAGTTCTGTCGGCGCGAGCATCGCCCGCTGCAGCGTCAACGACGTGTCACGGGCGAGCTCGAACTGGCGCACATGCTGCATGGCAAGGCTGAGGTGGCCGGCGAGCGCGGCGACCAGTTGGCGGTCTTCCGCGCCGACCCTGCGGGGTGCGTCGAACTCGAGCCACAGGGTCAGGTCACGCGTCAAAGTGGCCACGATGCCATGTGCGTAGTCGAATTCCGTTGCCCAGCCGACGGTTTCGACCGATAGCGGAAGCCATGCCCTGGCGTCGTCGAGCGACCGCCGCAGCTCGGGTTCGAGGTCATGCCACGTTACTGTCACGGGCGTGCCTGCGAGGTGCACCGTCGGTTCTTCGTATTCGCTGGGCGGCCACGCGATCGCGGCCACCTGCCGCACGCCCAGCCTGGTTCGGCACTCGTCGAGGGTGGCCGAAAGCACCTCGCCGATGCTCTTGGCGACGCTGACCGCGGTCGCCAAATGAGCGACGGCGCGCTCACGTTCGGCAGCGGCGCGCGGGGCGGTGATGTCGCGAATGGTTCCGACGTAGGTCCCCCCGGCGTCCTCGGCGCCCGGTGAGGTGACTTTGTTGACGCTCATCGCCACCCATACGGTGTGACCGTCGCGATGCCGGATCGGCGCCTCGGCCTCCAGAGTGCCCTCGGCGAGCAGCCTTGACAATCGATCACCCGAGCCGGCGTCGTCGGCCATCCACGGGTGTTGCCATGCGTACGGCAGACCCTCGGGTCCGTAACCGGTGATGTCGGCGAACGCCTCGTTGACCTCGATGACCGCGCCGCTGCTGTCGGAAACGAAGAAGCCCTCCTGCAGCGAGTTCACCAGAGCCGTGCGGAACTCGTCGCGGTCGGCCAGATCGTCGGCGCGGGCCCGCTGCTGCTCGTATCTCTTTGTGCCGTCGATGAATCCGCGCGTAGCGACGTCCAGTGTCGCCAGCGTCTGTAGCAGAAACTGCAGCGCGACCGCCGAGTCTTGCCCTGCCACCAGGCGTGCGTGGTTCTCGATGATGTCCAGGATGCTGATCTGTTCAGCCAGTGCGCGGCGTCCGAGTTCATGGCCGACTGCGAGGGTGTCTTCGCCCTGTGCGGCGAGGTAGGCACTCAGCGCGGCGGCGTAGGAGGCGTGAAACTCGGCCGCGGGAGTCATGACGAGACGCCCCGATGCCGCGCCGTGAGCACCAGCGCGTCGTCGGACTCGCGGCTGTAAACGTCGAGGATGTGTTCGGCGATCGACATCGCTGGTGCGGCGAAGTCGATGCCCTTCACGTGGTCTTCCAAAATGCCGTCGGTGGCGATCACGAGCAGGTCGCCGGGGGTCATCGATACCTGGTGGGTGGCCAGGGCGTGCGGGATGCGATAGCCGACGATGCCGCCCGACAGCAGTGCTGAAGCCCGGATGTGGATACCGGCTGCACTCTTGGAGACCAGGTCGGCCGTCACGTTGCCGATGCCGATCCAGCTCAGCGTGTCGGTCTCGAAGTCGATGCGCGCCAACGTGATTGCCGCGCCGCGTGTGTCGGTGAGTCCGCGGTGACAGCGCTGCAGCAGCACGTCGAGCGGTTCATTGCGGCTGCGGTTGACCACCTCGTCGGCGCGTAGTGCCGCGGTCTCCGCGGCCGTGCCGTGACCGAGCCCGTCGGCGACCCCGAACAACGCGGCGGTGCCTCCGAGGTCGACGGCGATCGGATAGTCGCCGCACACGTCCTCGCCGGGTAGCGGGCGACGCGCCGCGGCCCACTCAATCGGTCCGATCGACCCCTTTCTACGCATTGGCCGGTATCCACTTCCACATCTCGACCACCGTGCCCTGCCCGGGCGTCGACTCGACGATCAGTCGATCCATCAAGCGTCGAGCACCGGGTAACCCGAGGCCAAGGCCCCGGCCCGTCGAGTAGCCATCCTCCAAGGCACGTTCGATGTCGACGATGCCGGGACCCTCGTCCTCGGCCCGCACCACCAACGCCGTGCGTCCGTCCCGCTCGGCGACCGCGACCCGGATCGCGCCGGAGCCCGCGTAACTGGTGATGTTGCGCGCCACCTCCGAGATCGCGGTGGCGATCATCGTGACGTCGGTCAGCGAGAAACCGAGATCCCGGGCGAGCTGATGCCCGGCCTGGCGGGCAGCGACGATGTCGTCGGAATTCTTGACGTCGATCACTTCTTCTCTCGGGGTCATCTCGGCGTCAATCGGCACCGTCGCGCCCGATCGTCGGCTGGCGCGCTTCGAGTTGCCGGGTGAGAAACGCGAGTCCCTCCTCGAGATCCAGCGCGGTGTACATGTCGTCGAAGACAAGGCCCAGTTGGACCATCGCGAACGCCACTTCGGGTTGCAGACCCACGATTACGGTGTCGGCGCCCCGCAGCCGGGTCATGTGCGCGATCGTGCGCAACGACCTGGCGGCGAACGAGTCCATTACGTCGATCGCGGTGACGTCGACGATGATGCCGTGTGCGCGGTACCGGCTGACCCGCTCCATCAGATCGTGGCGCAGCCGTTCGGCGTCGGAGTCGGTGAGCGCGGCCTGCACCGAAGCGATGAGGATCGCGCCCTGTTTCAGGATGGGTACTGGCATGTCGCGCTAGCGCCGTCAGCCGTTCTGCTCGCCGGTTCGGGTAACTTCGTAACCGAGGAGCCGCTCGGCCTCCTCGATACCGCCCTGCAGGTCGCCGACGGCGTTCATCTTGGACAGATCGAGCCCGATGGTCACCAGGGTCAGTGCGATATCCGACGACAGGCCGGTGATGATCACGCTGGCGCCCATCAGACCGGATGCGTCGACGGTCTGCACCAGGTGGTTGGCCACGGTGGAGTCGATGGTCGGCACACCGGTGATGTCGATGACGACCACCTTGGCGCGGTTGGCGCGGATGGCACGGAGCAGTTGCTCGGTGACCTGGCGGGCGCGCTGGCTGTCGAGCACGCCGATGATCGGCAGAATCAGCAGCTGTTCGCGCACCTGGAGCACGGGTGTGGACAGCTCGCGGATGGCTTCCTGCTGTTGCCGGATGATGCGTTCGCGTTCCTGCACGAAGCCGACGGCCACGGTGTTCGCGATGCGGTTCGCGGCGGGCTCGTACGCGTCGAGCACCCGGTTCAGCAGGTTGAAGTCGGTCTGGTACTTCTCGAACAGAGAGCGGGCCAGCACGTCTCGCAGCAGCAGCACGATGCCGACCACCTCGTCGGTTTCGACGCCACGGGGGATGATGCGTTCCGACAGGTCGCGTGCGTAGTCCTGCAGCGCTTCGACGCTGCCGGTCTCGAGCACCTCGACGTAGCTGTCGTACACCGTGGTGGCCTCGGAGAAGATCTCCTCCGGCGACATCGCGGTGAGCAGTTCGGCTTCGGTGATGCGGCGCGCCCACTCCTCACGCAGGACGGTGCGGTTTTGGCGAAGGTGCTGGACGAGTTGGGGCAGTAGAACTTCGCCGACGAGCTCGGCCGGCGGGATGGTGACGCCTGCGGCGAGATCTGTCGTCGATTCAGACATTCGGCGGCCTCCCAACTCCACTCGCGCCCAGTCGAATGCACGAGTCCTGAGCCGACCCTAGTCTTTGCGAAGGGAGTCCAACTGACGAAGTCGCCAAACTCCTCCTGCGATTGCCTACTAGGCTCTCCCCATGCCCGCCGAGGAAGCGATCGCCACCGCGCTCGCCTACCAGAATGGGATCGCCGTGCTCAAGGTCGACGGAGACATCGACCTGGCCACGGTCCCCGCACTGGAAGCCGCTATCGACGAAGCCCTGATACCCAAGCCGACGGGGCTGGTAATCGACCTGTCAGAGGTCGGCTTCCTCGCCTCAGCAGGCCTGCAGGCCCTGGTCGCCACGCACAACAACGTCAGCGAGAGCGCGCAGTTCGCGGTCGTTGCGAACAGCGCCGCGACCAGTCGCCCGATTCAGCTGACCGGCCTCGACCAGATCTTTGCGCTGTACCCGACGCTGGACGAGGCGTTGACCGCGGTTCAGTCCAAATAGCCTGGCCGCCAACCGGTTTCGTCAGGGCACCATCCACGACAGCACCGAGGCCTGCAGCGCCGACAGGACGCACAGCAGCGCCAGGAACACGAGGCTCCACACCACCACGCGGCGGAAGATGTCGCCTTCCTTGCCGTTCATCCCGACCGCGGCCGCGGCGATGGCCAGGTTCTGCGGTGAGATCATCTTGCCGAGTACGCCGCCCGAGCTGTTGGTGGCGGCCATCAGCACATCGGACAGTCCGGCCTGGTTGGCTGCGGTCACCTGAAGGGCGCCGAACAGCGAGTTCGACGACGTATCCGAGCCGGTCACCGCGACGCCGAGCCAGCCGAGCACCGGCGACAGCAGCGCGAACGCGCCGCCCGCGCCCGCCATCCAGGTGCCGAGTGTGATGGTCTGCCCCGACAGGTTCATCACGAACGCCAGTGCCAGCACCATCATCACGGTCGCGATCGCGAAGCGCAGCTGCACCAGCGTCGCGCCGTACGCCTTGATCGCGCGCGGCACCGACAGCTTCAGCACGATCATCGTCAGCAGGCCCGCGATGAGCATCTGGGTGCCGGGGGTGGTCAGCAGGTTGAGGGTGAATTCGGTGAGCGACACCGGCTTTCCCTTGGGACTGACGACGTGCAGGCCGGGCCATCCGAACTTGATCGTGGCCTTGTCGAGCAGCTTCTTGACCGCGCCGATCTGACAGATGACAAAGACCGCGATGATGATCGCGTAGGGCGCATACGCCTTGGCGACCTCGGCGCGGCTGTCGGGATTCGCGACCCGCTGCGCGAACTCGGGCGTCGGCTCATCAGCGGCGCCACCGGCGACGACCGCGGGGGAGTGCTCGACGCGCGGCCGCCAGACCCGCACCATCGCGACCACCGCGGCCGCCGACAGCAGCGACGCGACCACGTCAGCCAGCGGCACCGAGATGAAATTCGACGTCGCATACTGCCCGAGCGCGAACACGATGCCGCAGACCAGTGCGACCGGCCAGGTCTCGCGCAGGCCCCGCCACCCGTCGACGATTGCGACCAGGGCGAGCGGCACGAACAACGCGAGGATCGGCGTCTGTCTGCCGACCATCGCACCGAGCGTGTCGCTGGGCAGGTCGGTCACCTTGCCGAGCGTCAGGATCGGGGTGGCCATCGCGCCGAATGCGACGGGTGCGGTGTTTGCGGTCAGTGCGAGCGCCGCCGCCTTGAGCGGCCGGAATCCGAGCGCCATCAGCATCACCGACGTCACCGCTACCGGGGTGCCGAAACCGGCCAGCGCCTCGAGAAGCGCGCCGAACGAGAACGCGATGATGACCGCCTGCACTCGCTGGTCGTCGCTGACCCGGGCGAACGACCGCCTCAAAACGTCGAAATGCCCTGTCTCCACGGTCATTTGGTAGACCCAGATCGCGTTGATCACGATCCAGAGGATCGGGAAGAACCCGAAAGCGGCGCCTTCGGTCCCGGCCAGCAGGGTCTGGCCGACCGGCATCCCGTACACGAGGACCGCGAGCACGATCGCCAGCACCAGGGATACCAACGAAGCCACCCATGCGGTCACCCGCAGCGCGCCAAGCATGACGAAAAGCAGCAGCAGAGGTAGGGCTGCGACCAGCGAGCTCCACGCCAGTGAATGCGCTACCGGATCGAGAACCTGTTGGTACACCGGGACGGAATAGCCCGTGGACGTGCGGTTCAACCCTCGCGGGCTTGGCGCTGACTGCGTAATCACTGTGCGACTGTCAAAACATTGGATTAGAGTTCGGTTTCGCCGGCTTGATCTTCAAAGCCGCTGGTAAAGGTCGGGAAGGACATAACTCATGGGTCGGATCGCTCGCCGTGTCGCGGCAGTTGTCGGAGGTGCCGCGGTTGTCACGATGGTGGGCTTGACCGCCTCGTGCGGCAAGGAAGAGCAGAAGGCTCCCGAGACGTCGACGACTACGACCACCACGACCACGTCGGCGACCACCGCCCCGCCGACCGTCGCGCCGACGGAGAAGTCGATCAACCCGACCGGCGGCAACCTGTTCACGCCGCCGGTGAAGGCGCCGCCGGCGCCGACGGCCATCCCCGGCGATAACTAGAACCGCCCCTGGCCAGCTCGGACGTACGCTGGCTTACGTGGTCGCCCGGCATTTCACAACGTTGGCGCTGGTCGCTGTCGGCGTGTTCGTGCTCGCCTCCGACCTGCGCCCGACGGTGTCCGGCACCGCGGGTCTGATCAGCGGGCCCTACGCGTATCTGTTGGCCAGCTCCACCGATCTCGGTCCGTCGCACCGCACGGACACGCAGTTGACCGCCGCCCTGCGCGGTTCGACCCGACCGGACGCGCTGTACGGCTGGGCCGGTGACAACGGGCTCGACGTGCGGTGGCGACCGGGCGAGGAGTGGGCGGTCGTCGAGGGCAACGCCGAGGACGTGGCGAAGGCATTCGACGTCGAGGTGCACGACTACCGCGGCCAGCGCGGCCAGGTGTTCTATGCGTCGCCGCAGCAACCGTCGATCCCCGATCCGCTGCGCGACGAAGTCGCTGAGTTCGGCAGGATCCTCGGCTATACGCCGCACCACACGTCGCGCCCGTCGATCCTGCCGTTGGATGTGCCGGACCGAGGGCTCACCCCAGCGGGATTGCTGACCACCTACAACGCCCAGAAGCTGGCGACCGACGGCTTCACCGGTAAAGGCCAGACCATCGTCTTCTTCGCGTTCGACGGGTTCGAGCAGGCCGACCTCGACACGTTCGCCACCACGTACAAGTTGCCGAAGTTCACCCCGACGGTGGTCGGCGGCCAGCCGGGTGAGGCGCGCGGTGAGACGACGATGGACCTCGAGGTCGCCCACGCCGTCGCGCCCGATGCGCGCAAGGTGGTGTGGAACGCCCGCTCCACTGTGGAAGGCGCTGGCGGTTACGAGAAGATCGGGCAGATGCTGCAGGACGCCGACCGGGAGTTCCCCGGTGCGGTGTGGAGCTTTTCGATCGGATGGGGCTGCGACAAGCTGATCACCGCCGCCGATCTCGCGCCGGTGCGGTCGGCGATGAAGACTGCGCACGCGCATGGCACGACTGCGTTCAACGCCAGCGGAGACCTTGCCGGCCTGGAGTGCAAGGGCGGTGAAGATTGGTCGTCGCCGCCTGGGGCGAGCGACGTCGGATTGGATTCGGTGGCCTCGCTGCCGGAGATGGTCGACGTCGGCGGCACCACGCTGTCCACCGACGCCAACGGCGTGTGGCAGGCCGAGCAGGCGTGGTTCGACGTACCGCTGTCGCAAGGCACCGGCGGTGGGGTGTCGTCGTTGTTCGACCGACCCGACTGGCAGCGCGGGGTGTTGGCCGAACGCGATCGGACGCGCAGGCTGACTCCCGATGTCGCTGCGGTCGCCGACCCGTTCACCGGCGTGCGGATCGTGTTCGACCAGCAGGACCTCGTAGGCGGCGGGACATCGCAGTCGGCACCGATCTGGGCGGGCCTCGCCGCGGTGATGAACCAGTACCTGCTCGCCAACGGCGGACGAGAGGTCGGCGACCTCAACCCGCTGCTGTACCGAATCGCGGCAGGCGCGCCGCTCCCGGGGTTCCGCGATGTGGTGTTGGGCGGCAACGCCGTTGACGACGCCACCCCTGGCTACGACCTGGTGACCGGGCTCGGCACACCCGACATCGACAACCTGGTGCGCAACCTGCTGATCGTGCAGAAGGCGACGTGATGAGTACTGGACCGAACGAAGACGCCGTCCCGCAGACGGAGTGCCGGATATGCAAGGTCGATGTGCCTGCCGGCGAGTACTGCGGCCTGTGCGGTTGCCACCTCACGCCGCGGCCGGGAGAAGGTCCGGACTGGTTGCGAATCCGCGACTTTGGTGCCGCACCGGGTGAGCATCTGCTTCAGCCGTCGCTGGCGAGTTCCCTGTTCCCCCATCTGCCTGCGCGGTCGCGCACCGTGTTCCGGGTCGGGCTGGCTCTGGTTTTGGTGGCACTGGTGGTGTTCGCGGTGCTGCGGATGCCCGGTGCACTGGTTGCGGTTTCCGCGCTCGGTTTCCCGTTCCTGTTCGCGCTGTACGTGCGCGAGTCGGACGGGTTCGAGGACGTGCCGGCCCGCACGTGGGCGCTGACCGCCGCGCTCGGTGTCGGGTTGGGGGTCGGGTGGGTGCTGCTGACGGGCGCGATGGTGGCCCGCTCGTACGGAATTGCGTTGGGAGCGGGCGTCGTTGGCTCGCGCATGTTGAGCATGGGGATCGGTATCCCCCTTGGTGGCGTGATCCTGATGCTGATGCCGGCGGTGATCGTGCGGCTGCTGCGGCCGCCAACGCGGGAAGCGCTGGAGGGCTTCATGGTTGGCGCGCTCGGCGCGCTCTCGTTCACCGCGGCCGCGACGTTGACGCGACTTGCCCCCCAGTTCGGCAGCGGCGTGGTGAGCAAGCGCCCGCTCGACAGCCTGCTCGTCGAGGCGGGAATCAGGGGCGTGGCGGTGCCGCTCACCGCGGCAGCGGCGGGCGGATTGATCGGTGCCGCACTGTGGTTCAGGCGCCCGCCGAGCAAGGAGAAGCAGCGTCCCGGTGTGGTGCGTGCGCTGCTGGTGTCGTTCGCGGTGGCGGTGCTCGCCGTGTATCTGGCGCTCGGCCTGATCGACGTTTCCCATTTCCCGCAGGTGCTGATGCTCGTGTTGTATCTGGCGGTTGCCGGGCTCGCGCTGTTGCTGTTGCGTATCGGACTGCACCTTTCGCTGCTGCACGAGGCGCACGACGAGATCCAATCCGACGAGCCGCTGCTGTGCCCGCACTGCGGACACGTCGTACCCGATATGGCGTTCTGCCCAGCGTGCGGTGTCGCGACGCGGGCGTCGTCGCGATCGTCGCGCACGGCACGTCGTGATGTCCGACCCGTGCGCAGCGAGCAGGAGACGGACGGATCATGAGCTCGCCGACCTTCTTTCCGGGCTATGCGGTGCCCGCCGGGTCCTATGCCGCCCCGCCGGTGCGCCATTCGCGTGTCAGGGTGCTGCTGATCTGGTTCACCGCGATCGCGGTGGTGGCCGTCGCGCTGGTCGGTGTGACGATGTTGAGAAGCAAGCCGCCCGCCCGATATATGTGTCCGCCCAGCTGCGGGCATCCGCCGACGGGGACACCGGTCAACACCAACCCCCGGTTCACGGCGGCAGACGGCGCGTTCTCGGTGTCGTATCCCGCCGAGGGGACGGCGTACAAAATCACCACCAAACCCAACGGCGTCACCGCGGATCTGCAGGCAGGCGACGGCGGCACGTTGCAGTTGTTCAGCGAGCCGGCGGCGAACCGGTCACCGGAGCAGATAGCGAAGAGCTTGATCCGCAAGACGTTTCCGGACGCGCGCACCGCCTACAAGATTCCCAACGCGATGGTGGGGTATCAGCCCGGCTACGGCGAGGCCGCCGACTGTTGGCCGCAGGGCGCCAACAGCAGCTACATGAAGATGCGCGTGTTGGTCATGGTTGCGGTCAAGAACGACCTGGCTCTGGTCGCCGCTGCGATTGGCCCGTTTCGGCAGTTCGGCCCGAGCTTCGGCAGCGGCAAACCGTCCGGCGCCAATCTCCAAATCGCTTTGGACATGGGCAAGTACGTCAACAGCTTCGCTTGGCGCGGCGACCCGCCGCGGTGATCAGGCGACTTCGGTGAGTCCGTAGCCGCGGTCCCTGGCCACCTCGGCCAGCAGTGCGCGCAGCCGGTGTCGTCCGCGATGCAGCCGCGACATCACCGTCCCGATCGGGACGTCGGTGATCGCGGCGATCTCCTTGAATCGGCGGCCCTCGATATCGGCGTAATAGACTGCGGTACGCAGCTTTTCGGGCAGTTGACGCATCGCCGCTCTGACATCTGTGTCGCCGAGCATGTCCAACACCTGGTCTTCTGCCGAGCGCAGTCCGATCGACGAGTGACGCGCCTCTGCGAGCAGTTGTCCGTCGGTGATCTCGTCGGTCAGCCACTGCACGGGCCGGCGTTGTTGCTTGCGGTAGCCGCTGATGTGCGTGTTGAGCAGGATGCGATACAGCCAGCCGCCGAGGTTGGTGCCATCGCGAAAACCACGGAACCCGGCGAACGCCTTGGCCGCGGTCTCCTGCAGCAGATCTTCTGCCTCGGTGCGATTGCGGGTCAGCTTCATCGCCTGCGGGTAGAACGCGGCGATCAACGGGACGGCATCACGCTCGAACCGCGCGGCCAACTCGTCATCGTGGGACTCGGGTACTGCGGCGGTACTGAGCATGCGTTACTCCTATTGGCAACGGATCTTCTTGTATGCTCACAACTCTCGTTGTGGGCTTGGGCGGTGTCTGCATGGCTGGCCCCCTAACGTCGGTAATGAAAACCCGACCTGGCACATACCGGTTAACCCCCATATCGGGTCCGGTGAACAGGACATCCCAGGCAGCCACCGCTGCCGCAACGGCGAGGATGACCGTCACGACGACATGGCGGGCCAGGCGTCTGTCGGTGGTGGTGTCCATGTCACTAGACCTTTGCGCGCCGCGCCGATCCGGTCTTCGATGCTGGCGGCCATTCATGATTACCGCTAGCGGCACTTGACAGCCTGGCAGCCGCTCGACAGCCCTTGCACAGCTGCTGAACAGCCACGAGAGCTATCAAGGGGTGTGACCGGCCGGGTGTTGTCATTGCTGGTGCGCCCGACCGCACCACCGATGTGGGTGGGATTACTGGTTGCCGCAGCGGCGATTTCGGCCGAGACACTATTGGTAGTCGTGCTGCGAACGCTTGCGCCGATGGACACGTTCGGTGTGGTCTATCTGCTCGGTGCGCTCGTGGTCGCGATCGGCTGGGGTACTGGCCTTGCTGCGGTGACTTCGGTGGTGAGCGCGTTTGGTTTCGGTTACTTCCGCGACTGGCCCGACGACAGCTTCGATCCGACCGACCTGCGCAACTGGGTGGTGATCGGCGTGTTCCTTGTCATCACGTTGATGGCGAACACGCTGGCCGGTGTGGCGCGGGCCAGAGCGGCAGAGGCCGAACGGATTGCCGAGCGGCAGGCGGCGCTGCGACGTGTCGCGACCGCGGTTGCGCAAGGACTGCCGGCCGGTGACGTGTTCGCAACCGTGACAACGGAGTTGGCGCACGCTCTGCACGCCGAGCATGCCGCGCTGTTTCGCCATGAAGCTGACGGAACCGTCGTCCTGGTCGCTGAGTCCGGCGGGAAGTCGACATCCGTCGGTCGCACCGCACCGATCGTCGTCGACGGACACCAATGGGGCGTCGCCGTGGTGAGTTCGTCACGCGCCCAACCGCTTCCCTCTGACACAGACGCACGGCTTGCGGACTTCGCCCGACTGGTGGCGATGGCTATCGCGAACGCGCAGGCCCGATCGGACCTGACCTCGTCGCGGATGAGGATCGTGACCGCTGCTGACGATGCGCGCCGACGCCTCGAACGCGATCTGCACGACGGTGCACAGCAGCGCCTGGTGTCGCTGGCGCTCAAGGCACGCATGACGGAAGTGTCGTTGCCCGATTGGCAGAACGCGGTGCGGGAGCAACTCAACGAGATCGTGCAGGGTCTCGGCGACATCTGCGAGGAACTGCGCGCAATCTCCCGCGGCATCCATCCGGCGATCCTGTCCAAGGGCGGGCTCGGCCCCGCGCTGCGGTCACTGGCATGCCGTTCGGTGGTGCCGGTCGACCTGAATGTCGATGTGCCCTGCCGGCTGCCCGACCGCGTTGAGGTGGCCGCGTATTACGTTGTGGCTGAGGCACTTACCAACACCGCGCGGCATGCCCGCGCTGACGAGGTCAAGATCAGAGTGCAGGCCGTCGATGGCCAACTGAACTTGATGATCTCCGACGATGGTGCCGGCGGCGCCGACCCGTCGAACGGGTCCGGACTGACCGGGTTGGTCGATCGGGTCGAAGCGGTCGGCGGGCACCTGTGGGTCGACAGTCCGGTCGGCGTCGGCACGTCGCTGGCGGCGTCGATCCCGTGCGCGGCCTAGCATGTGTCACCGTGCGGTTGCGACTGACGAACTTCGACGACACCGCCTTCATCGTTGAAATGGCTCGCCATGCCTGCGTCATTGAAGACTGGCCACTACCCGAGGCGGACTCCGAAGACACGCGAAGTCTCCTGCCAGGCATTGATGACACGGGGATCGTCGCCTCAGGAGCAGGAGAAGTAAGGCTCGGCGCGGTGTGGACCTTCCGTCACAATCCGCCGCTCCTCTTCGACGCCGAGAACGTCCCGCTGCCGGAAATCGCCATCGCAGTTGTCCGGGAGATGCGTGGGCAGGGTATCGGTGCGGCGCTGCTGGACGAATTGATCGAGCATTGCACGGGTAAGTACGACGCGCTTGCCCTGAACGTCCACCAACGAAATCCGGCGGCACACTTGTACCGACGCAAAGGGTTTCGTGTGGTGGGTCAGGGTCGTGGCGCTCTTGGTATAGCAATGCGCAAGGAATTGCCGACGGCTTAGCATGTGGGTCTGACATTTTTTGGCTGTGGGTGGTGGGTTGTCCCCAGGTGCGAATTCATCCACAGGTGGCAGTTGAGTGCCGGGGATTTGGCACAGGTGTTCGATAGTGTTGTGCCATGGGCGAATTCGTCACTGCACAAGCGGCGCGGGAGCGGTTTGACGCGCTGGCTGATGCGGTGGATGCCGCCTATGCCGAGATGCGTGGGTTGTCGTCGGCTGAGGTGGGCAACGAGTTTCGGGTGGACCTCGCCGAGCGGTTGGAGGCCCAGGAGCGCACCAATCGGGGGTTGATGTATCGGTTCTTCGGTGAGATTGCTGATCCGCCCGATGAGACCGCGATGGTGCCTGCACTGGTCAACAGTCTGGCCGCGCGACTGCGGATCGCGCCGGCTGAGGTCAAACGCCGGATGAAGACTGCGGCCCGTTTGGTGCCGCGGCGCTGTCTGTCGGGTCCGTCGTTGGCACCGGAACTACCCCAGGTGGCCGACGCGCTGGCCGCCGGGGTGATCGGTGAGGATCATCTGCGGGTCATCGCGCGGGCCATCGACACGCTGCCCTCGGCGGTGTCGGGCACAGATCGCGAGGACGTCGAGGCCAGCCTGGTGCGCGAGGCCACCAAGAACGACGCCGAGATCGTGCGGGCCCTGGCGCGGCGTATCGATGAGATCTTCAACCCCGACGGTGACTTCGATGAAGCCGACCGGCAGCGGCGGCGCGGACTGCTCCTGGGGACGCAGGGCCGCGATGGGATGTCACGGTTGTCGGGCTACATCGACCCCGAAACCCGCGCCTATGTGGAGGCGGTGACCGCCGCGGTGCGCCCCGGCCGCCACCTACCCGACGGACACATGGCCGAGGTCGTCGATGAGCGCAGTGGCCCCCAGCGCTGCCACGACGGGGTCAAACTCGGGCTCAAGGCCGGTATCGCTGCCGGTGGGCTGGGCAGCCATCGCGGTCATCCGGTAACGGTGATCGCGCGCACCACGCTGGCCGAACTCAACCAGGCCGCCCACGCGGTCACCAACCCCGATATCCCGATGCCCTCGCCGGCGCGCACCGGCGGAGACGGTGTCCTGCCGATGCGTGATGTGATCCGGCTGGCCGCCGATTCCATCCACTATCTGGCGGTGTTCGACGACCACACCGAACGGCCCATTTACCTCGGGCGCCAGACTCGCATCGCCACGGCCGATCAACGGATCATCTGCTATGCGCGCGACGGCGGCTGCACCCGGCCGGGCTGCACGCAACCCGGCTATCACAGCGAGGTCCACCACTGCCCGGACTGGACACCCGAGGGCCGCACCGACGCCGATTGCCTGTTCTTTGCCTGCGGACCCGACCACAAACTCATCACCGACGGCCACTACCAGACCAGCATCACCCACAACGGCCGACTGGCCTGGACCGACGGCACCACAGCACCCGAGATCAACCACGCCCACCACCCCGAAGAACTCCTACACGGCAACCCCGACCCACCTGAGCTCGGGGGTGAGTGACCTTGGCGCCCAACAGCTCTCGGCGCGCCTCCTGCTAGCAGGAAGACGTAGAGCGCAGCGCGGCCTCCACGGCGTGCCAGTCCGGTGCGTGGACCACCCAGTCAGGGACATCGCCGTTCTGAGGGCCGAACAGATACAAGTGCGGGACGACGTCCCTGATCGCCCGGTGCACATCGAGCCGGTCGTCGATCATGTGCGTGATACCCAACTCGCGGCAGTGGATGGCCTTCTCGGCGCGCTCGCGGCAGAACCGGACGTTGCCGCGCGGAAAGCCGGTCCGGTCGTAGAAGTCGTGATGGTCCAACCAGGCCAACGTCTTACGTTGTGTGCTCTCACCGCATTTCGAGATGATCCACACCCTGCCGTCGAAGAGGGCGACGAGTCGAGGAATGACCTCGAAGGCGCCGGGCGTCGCCGGGGTCGCGAGCGCCTCTTCGAAGCTGGAATCGAGGAAGCTGGTGTCGGCAGCATCGTCCACGCCGAGACCACCTTCGATCACCCGGCCGAAATCGATCCCGAGCACCGCGTCAGGCAGAAGCCTTCACCTTCGCTGCCGCCGACTCAGGCATCGGCTCATAGCGGGCGAACGCCCGGGTGAAGGATCCGGCTCCGTGCGACAGCGACCTCAAATCGATTGCGTAGCGGGTCAATTCGACCTCGGGGATCTCCGCCTTGATGAGCGTGCGATCCTCGCCGACCTTGTCGGTGCCGAGCACGCGGCCGCGTCGTCCGGCCAAGTCACCCATCACCGACCCGACCATGTCGTCGGGCACCAGCACCGAAACGATATCGACGGGCTCGAGCAGGTTCACCCGCGTCGCCGCAGCGGCTTCGCGCAACGCCAGCCCCCCTGCCATCTGGAAGGCGAAGTCCGACGAGTCCACGCTGTGGGCCTTGCCGTCGAACAGCGTCACCCGGATGTCGACGACCGGGAAGCCCGCGCCGACTCCCTTTTCCATCTGTGCGCGGACGCCTTTCTCGACGCTCGGGATGAAGTTTCGCGGCACCGCGCCACCGACCACCTTGTCGACGAACTCGAACCCGGAGCCCTCCGGCAGCGGTTCCACCTCGATGTCACACACCGCGTATTGACCGTGTCCGCCGGACTGCTTGACATGTCTGCCGTGTCCTTTGGCGTTGCCGCCGAACGTTTCTCGCAATGGGACCCGCAGCTCCACGGTGTCGACCGCGACCCCGTATCTCCGGTTCAGCGCGTCGAGCACCACGCCGACGTGCGCCTCGCCCATGCACCACAGCACGATCTGATGGGTCTCCGGGTTCTGCTCGATGCGCAGCGTCGGATCCTCGGCGGCCAACCGCTGCAACCCAACCGACAACTTGTCCTCATCGGTCTTGGCCCGCGGTTGCACGGCCACCGGCAACAGCGGCTCGGGCATCGTCCACGGCTTGAGCACCAGCGGATCGGATTTATCGGACAGCGTGTCACCGGTCTCGGCCCTGCTCAGCTTGCCGATCGCGCAGATGTCTCCGGCCACCACCGCGGGCGCGGGCCGCTGTTGCTTGCCCAAGGGGAAAGACAGCGTGCCGATCCGCTCGTCCTCGTCGTGGTCGGCGTGCGCAGCCATCGCCCCGGACTCGGCATGGATGGCAGCCGAGGCCAGGAATCCCTCGGAACCGAAGAACTGCGAGAGATGGCCCGACACATGCACTGTCGCGTCGGGCGTGATGGTCCCGGAGAACACCCGGACCAGACTGACCCTGCCGACATACGGATCCGACGTCGTCTTCACTACCTCGGCGAGTAGCGGTCCGTTCTGGTCGCACGTCAGCCCGGTGCGCTCCTTGCCTTGCGGCGTGAACACCTCTGGCAGTGTGTGTTCGGGCGGCGACGGGAACCCGCTGGTGATGATCTCGAGCAGTTCGAGCGTTCCGACGCCGGTGGCGCTGCACGCCGGGATCACGGGGAAGAACGAGGCGCGGGCAACGGCCTTCTCGAGATCCTCGATGAGCACCGCCTGGTCGATTTCCTCGCCGCCGAGGTAACGCTCCATCAGCGTCTCGTCCTCGGATTCCTCGATGATTCCCTCGATCAGGCTGCCGCGCAGTTCCTCGATCGAATCGGAGTACGACGCATCCGGTGCATGGGAATCGGCGCGCTTGCCGTTGGCGTATTCGTAATGCGTCTGCGACAGCAGCCCGATCAGCCCCGTGCAGGGAGTGTCGGCGGCCAGATAAAGCGGAAGCACCTTGTCGCCGAACGCCTCCTGCGCCGCCGCCAGAGCGTTCTCGTAGCTGGCGCGGGCGTGGTCGAGTTTGGTGATCACCACGGCCCGTGGCATACCAACCTGGGCGCACTCCTGCCACAGGGACTTGGTCGGGTCGTCGACGCCCTCGTTGGCGGCGATCACGAACAGCGCACAGTCCGCAGCGCGCAACCCGGCCCGCAGCTCGCCGACGAAGTCGGCATAGCCGGGCGTGTCGATCAGGTTCACCTTGACGCCATCATGTTGCAACGACGCGAGCGCGAGACCAACCGACCGCTGCTGAGTGATCTCGGCTTCGTCGAAGTCGCACACCGTGGTGCCGTCCACGGTCGATCCCTGTCTGGTGAGTACCCCGGAGGCGACCAGGAGGGCCTCGACGAGTGTGGTTTTGCCGCCACCCGATGGGCCCACCAGCACCACGTTGCGGATGGCGGCCGGACTGTCCGCGGTGGGGGCGGCTCCGGCGCCCGCAGAAGTTGTCGTCTTGTCAGCCATGACGTTCCCTCCTGATGGCAGCGGCTCTGCTACCGAGGCGTGTGAACACCACAATTCCCCCAACCGCCACCGAGCACAACCGTTTCGGTGACTTTCGTGAGTGCCTACCCCCGAGGTAATCGACACGCGGCGCCCGCCCGGCGAGGGTTGACGGCATGACCACATATGACGAACTCGCACAGCGCTACATCGACACCTGGAACGAGACGGACGCCGATGCCCGACGGGCCGCAGTCGACCGGCTCTACACCGAGGACGCCCGCTACGTCGACCCGTTGGCCGCCGCTGAGGGACGTGAAGCGATCACCGAGATGATCGGCGCCGTGCAGCAGCAGTTCCCCGGCTTCGTGTTCCGGTTGGTCGGCCCCGTCGACGGGCACCACAACCAGGCGCGGTTCGGCTGGGAGCTCGGGCCCGCGGGCGCCGATGCACCGATCGTCGGATTCGACGTCGCCGTCTGCGACGACTCCGGCCACATCCAGACAGTGCTCGGATTCCTCGACAAGGTGCCCGCTGCGGCTTGACTCAGGCCTGCCAGGACGCCCAGCGCCGCACCTGGACCGTGACGACCGGTCCATCGAGCGCAATGCGTTGGTACTGAACGTATTTCTTGCGAAGCAGGGCGTAGCCGGCGGCCATCTCCTCACCGCTGTAGTGGACCGCCGCTACGCCGTCTGCGCGCACCCACCACAACTGCGCCCAGTCGTCGTCGTAATGATCGACGAGCATGCTCACTTGGGGGTTGTCTTCGATGTTCGCCAACCGGCGAAGTCGTTGGGTGGATTTACGTTTGGCGTCGACGGCGGTGTACACGACGTCCTTGTGCACCGCGAACACCACTGGGACCAGATGCGGTGCGCCATCTGCCCCGACGGTCGCGAGCATCGCGACGGGCGACTCGGCGAACCTGGCCACTGCGGCCGCATCGGAGTCGGCCATCAGTGCCCGTTGCGCGGACCGCGCTGCTGCGGCGCGACGCTGATCGGCAACCGCGTCACGGGCGTTCGTGTCACGCCGATCTCGGGCGGCTTCGTCGGCCGGGGCTCGTATGTCGGGTTGTAGCCCGGCCCGGGGTTCACCGGCGAGGCCGCCGTCTCCGTTGGCGGTGGCGGCGGTGGTGGCTCCGGCGGAGGCGCCTCGCTGCTCGCGACCTGAACGGGCGCGACGCTCGTCGGCGCCGTCGGGGTCACCGATGACGTGTTGTCGTTGACGGTCCCCTCGCCGCCGCGGAACACCAGCAGCACGCCCGCCACCACGATCGCGGCCACGGCCGCAGAGGCGGCAACGATCGCCGTCATCGCCTGCTTGGTGCGGTACCACGGCACCGGCGCAGGCGTGAAGCTCCACGTGTTGTCGTTGAACGCGTCGAACTGACCCGGGTCGTCGACATCGGGCTGGTTATCCCAGAAATTGTCATCCGGGTCGTCCCACTGGTCGTCGCCGGGACCCTTCAAAAGATCCTCGGGTTCGTGTCCCGCCTGCGCGTGGGCGCCCAGGTCATGGCTGGTCAACCCGCCCTCGTCGGCCGGGTCGTCCCAGAGGTAGTCGAAGTCCCCCGAGGCTTCGCGTTCAACCACATAGAGATGCTAACGCCCGTACCAGGGCAAATGGGCAGCCGGCTGGAATCGGACGCAGTCTGAAAGAACTTGCACCGGCATCGTCGCAGCCACGATAGGGTTCGGTCGCCTGTTGGATCTTCATTCACCGCGTAGATCAGCCGCCGTTGCCGCCGCGCCATCGTGCCGTTTCCTACCCATCGGAAGGTTTCGCCAATGAACAAGTCCCTCCTGGCAGTCTCCGCCGCATCGGCTCTCGTCTTCGCGAGCTTGATCGGCTGTGCGCCGCCGCAGAAAGACAACTCCGGCGGCGAGTCGGCCAACGGCGTGAAGATCAGCGAGGCGAAGTCCGCCGCGGACGTCGGCGGGATGGATGCCCTCGTCGCGGCGGCCAAGAAGGAGGGCGAGCTCAATGTGATTGCGCTGCCCCCGGATTGGGCCAACTACGGCGCGATCATCAAGGCCTTCGGTGACAAGTACGGCATCAAGGTCAACTCCGCGCAGCCCGACGCGGCCAGCCAGGACGAGATCAACGCGGCCAACCAGCAGAAGGGCAAGAGCTCAGCACCCGACGTCTTCGACCTCGGCCAGTCAGTCGCGCTCGCCAACACTGCGACATTCGCGCCGTACAAGGTCGCGACGTTCGACGACATCCCGCAGGCGTACAAGGATCCGAGCGGCACTTGGGTGAACGACTACGGCGGCTACATGTCGATCGGATTCGACACCGCCAAGGTGCCGCCGGTCACGAGCGTGAACGACCTTCTCAAGCCCGAATACAAGGGCAAGGTCGCGCTCAACGGTGATCCCACCCAGGCAGGCGCCGCGTTCTCCGGTGTGCTGATGGTCGCGTTATCGCAAGGCGGTTCGGCCGACAACATCGCTCCCGGCGTCGAGTTCTTCCGCAAGCTCAAGGAGGCGGGCAACTTCCTGCCCGTGGACCCCACTCCGGCCACCATCGAGTCCGGGCAGACGCCTGTGGTGATCGACTGGAACTACCTGAACGCCGCGACCACCGCGAAGCTGCCCAGCTGGCAGGTCCTGGTTCCCAACAACGGTGTGGTCGCCGGCTACTACTACCAGGCCATCAACAAGGACGCCCCGCATCCCGCGGCCGCCCGGTTGTGGCAGGAGTTCCTCTACAGCGACGAGGGCCAGAACCTGTTCGCCGCAGGCGGGGTGCGGCCGGTGCGCGCCGACCAGATGCTGCAGGCCGGCACGATGGACAAGGCGGTCACGAGCAAGATCCCGGTCATCGATGGCCCGGTGACTGTGCCGTCCCCCGATCAGACCAGCAAGGCCACCAAGTACCTGTCGGAGAACTGGGCGAAGGCGATCGGCTGACGTGCGCAAGCTGAGGGACGGGCTGCCGCTGCTGCCGTTCCTCGCGGTGGTGGTGATCTTTCTGATCATCCCGACCGTGACGGTGATCGGCAGCGCGTTTTTCGCCGACGGGCAGTTCTCGCTGGCGCGCATCCAGGCGCTGTTCTCATCGACGGCGCTGGCGGCACTGTGGCAGAGCGTGCTGCTTTCCGGGAGCACGGCGCTCATCGGGGCGGTGCTCGGCGCGGTGCTGGCGTGGCTGATCGTGAGCAGCCCGCCGACGTCGATGGTGCGCCGCGCGGTGATCTCGTTGTGCAGCGTGCTGGCCCAGTTCGGCGGCGTCGCACTGGCATTCGCGTTTTTGGCGACTGTCGGTCTCAACGGTGTGCTGACCTTGTGGGTGCAGCAGGTCTTCGGCTGGAACCTCGCAGGGTCGGGCTGGCTGTACAGCCTGACCGGTCTGATCCTGGTCTACACGTATTTCCAGATCCCGTTGATGGTGATCGTTTTCGTGCCCGCGCTCGAAGGGCTGCGCGATCAGTGGCGTGAGGCCGCGGTCAGCCTCGGCGCCTCGACGTGGCGCTATTGGCGCGAGGTCGCGGTGCCGCTGCTGACGCCGGCGTTTCTCGGATCGGCGCTGCTGTTGTTCGCCAACGCCTTTGCGGCGTACGCGACGGCGGCCGCACTGGTCAGCCAAGGCAGCCCGATCGTGCCGCTGCTGATCCGGTCCGCGTTGACCAGTGAGGTGGTGCTGGGCCAGTCCGGCTTCGCCTACGCGCTGGCACTCGAGATGATCGTCGTGGTCGCGGCGGTGATGGTGGCCTACAACGCACTGGTTCGACGCACCGCGAGGTGGCTGCGATGACGCGCATCGTGCGCGCGGTGCTGTGGCTGGCGTTCGGGCTGTTCTTCTTGTTCCCGCTGTACGCGATGGCCGACTTCTCGACGCGCAACCTGATCTCCGGTGGGCGGACCTTGCGGGCGTGGCAGAACCTCATCGCCGACGATGCGCTGTACTCCGCGATCGTGATCTCTTTGCTGCTTGCGGTTTTCACCGTGGTGGCGATGCTGCTCATATTGGTGCCGACGATGATCTGGGTGCGGCTGCGCACGCCGTGGGCCAAGGGCTTCGTCGAGTTTCTGTGTCTGCTGCCGTTGACAATCCCGGCGTTGGTGATCGTTGTCGGACTGCGCAACGTGTATCTGTGGGTGACGTACTTCCTCGGCGAATCGGCGCTGACATTGACGTTCGTCTACGTCGTGCTGGTGCTGCCGTTCGCGTACCGGGCCATCGATGCGGCGCTGGCGTCCATCGACCTCAAGACCCTGGCCGAGGCGGCGCGCTCGCTGGGCGCCGGCTGGGCTACGACGATTCTGCGGGTTGTGGTGCCCAATATCTGGTCCGGAATCCTTTCTGCCGCATTCATTTCCATCGCGGTGGTACTCGGCGAGTTCACGATCGCTTCGCTGTCCGGGTATCAGACGCTGCAGGTGCAGATCGTCCAGATCGGCAAGACCGACGGCCCCACATCGGTGGCCGCATCGCTGGCCGTGCTGCTGTTCGGCTTCGTCCTGCTGCTCGTGCTGTCGTTGGTCACGCGCGGCCGCCGCAGGGCCACCGCGCTGGACGCCGCGGTCCCCACACCGACGGGAGTTACTGAATGACAAGTGGAGTCGCCGTCGAACTCAACGAGCTCACCCGTGTCTACGGCACGGTGAAGGCGCTCGACGGGCTCACCCTGCACATCGAGCCCGGCGAACTCGTCGCGCTGCTCGGACCGTCCGGTTGCGGTAAGACGACCGCGCTGCGCATCCTGGCCGGCCTCGACGAAGCCACGTCGGGCACGGTATCGGTCGGCGGTCAGGACGTCAGCAAGGTGCCTGCCAACAAACGCGACATGGGCATGGTGTTCCAGGCCTACAGCCTCTTCCCGCACCTCACGGTGCTCGACAACGTCGCCTTCGGGCTGAAGATGCGCGGAAAGGCCAAGGGCGAACGCACATCTCAGGCCGCGGACATGTTGGATCTGGTCGGACTGTCGGCACACAAACACAAATACGCCAGCGAACTGTCCGGCGGCCAACAGCAGCGCGTCGCACTGGCACGGGCGCTTGCGATCCAGCCTCGCGTGCTGCTACTCGACGAGCCGTTGTCGGCGCTGGATGCCAAGGTGCGCAGCCAACTGCGCGACGAGATCCGGCGCGTCCAACTGGAAGTCGGCACGACGACGCTGTTCGTCACCCACGACCAGGAGGAAGCGCTGGCCGTCGCCGATCGGGTCGGCGTGATGAGCCAGGGCAAGCTCGAACAACTGGCGGCGCCTGCCGATCTCTACGCCAACCCCGCGACGCCGTTCGTCGCCGAGTTCGTCGGGCTGAACAACAAAGTGCCAGCTGAGGTTTCGGGCGGCCAGGCCCGTGTGCTCGGAGCATCGGTGCCGACGCTGCCTGGCTCGATCGCGTCGGGATCAGGCTTGGCGATGGTGCGCCCGGAGTCCGTCACGGTGTCACCCGACTCGTCGGGAACGTCGACGATCACCTCGGTCGCCTTCCTCGGCCCGATCTCACGGGTGTACTGCGCGCTGCCCGACGGCTCGGTGATCAGCGCCCAGATGGCCAGTTCGGCGGCGCGGGTGTTCTCGCCCGGCGACGCGGTGAGCGTCGGCGTCGAACCCAGCGGTGTGCTCGTCGTGGACGCCGCCTAGCTAGCCGCGTCGAGTGGCCAGTTATGTCACGCGATTCGGTGAAACTCGTGCATTAAGTGGCCGCTGGACGCACTAGTCACACGTCCTTGACCGGTTCGATGCCGAGATCGCGATAGGTGACAAGCGCGACAAACGGTACGCCCCGCGCGGCGAAACGCTTGGTCGCGACGTCTCCGCGGTCCACCATCGGGATCACACCCGTGACGACGGCGCCCACCGCGGTCACGCGCTCGAGCGCCTTCTCCGTTGAGCCGCCGGTGCTGATCACGTCGTCGACCAACAACACTCGTGTGCCTGGCTCTAGCCGAGTGCCTTCGATCCACTGTTCGCGGCCGCGCTGCTTCTGCTCCTTGCGCACCGAGAACCACGCCTTGCCGGTGACCATCGCGACGCCGTGCGCCAGCGGGTCGGCGCCCATCGTCAAGCCGCCGACTGCGTCGAACTCGATTCCGTTCATCGTCGCGAGCTCGGCGACCGCGCGGCTGACGATCGCCAGCCGCTCTCCGTTGTCGATCGCGTACTTGCCGTCGATGTAGTCGTGGCTCAGCTGTCCGCTGGCCAGCCGGAACGGTTCCTCGCGATGTTCGTAGCCGCGCGTGCGGATGAGATCGAAGGCGGCTTGCCAGGTGTCCGGGCGGTCGGTGACAGACATAGTCGAGAGCCTATTTCAGGCCTGCCGAGCGCGATGCGTCAACTCGACCGTGGCCGAACGCAATTCGTCGATCGAGTCGATGGGGCTGGCATAGCCGATGCGGGTGTAGGCGACGCCGCGCTCGGTGAGCACCCGCAGGTCGAGCCCGTAGCGGTCGGCACCTGTGCAGGTGGCCGTGGTGGTGTCCGGGTATCCGCCGAATGCCCGGGCCATCGCGACCAATGCGTCGGCGTGGTCGTTGTTCAGATGAACGATCGCCCCGTCCGCATGCGGTGACACGGGGTCGGGCGCGGCAGCGGCGTAGTCCTCTCCGCTCGCCGAGTCCATTCGCCCGTACCCACCGACCCAGCGCACCCGTCGCACCCGCAGCACCCACAGGGAGAAGTCGCTGTAGTCGATGTAGTACTTCGCCGCTGCGACGGCCGACAGGTGCGCCTCACGGGCGGCCACGCGTTCGTCGCCGGTCGGTGCCTCGACGACGCCTGCCAACGTGACGCGTCCGCTGGCCAGCGGATCGGACTCGCGCTGGGGCGCCACGATCGCGATGCTCGCCCGGGGGTCTGCGGCAAGGTTTCGGCCGTGCTCGGCCAGATTCGACACGCACAGCACCGGGGCACCGCCCAGCAGTCCGTAGGTGACGAACGACGCCCACGGATCGCCGTCGGCGGTCAGCGTCGCCAGTGTGCCCGTATTGGTCGACGCCGCGATCGTGCGAGCCTCCTCGGCCGCCGACGGGCGGTCCGCATTCGCGACGGCGGTAAGCGGGGGAGGGACCGAAGGCGCATCGCCCGGGTCCCCGTGATCACGGGACGCCACGTCGGCACGATACCCAATCCCACCCGACCGGCGAGCCCTCGCGTCAGCTCCGGTCAAATGACGTGGTCCGCCAATAGTCGTTCGAATTCGGCCACGAATTTCGCATCTACCTAAAGGCGTGAATGTGGGAGAATAACGCCACTTATGGTCAACACGGACAACGATTCTCATCGGGGGTGAGCGCCGTGGCACGTTTGGCAATGCGTTTGTTCGCATGTGCCGGCGTGCTGAGCACGGGGCTGTTGATGAGCGGGGGAATTTCGGTCGCGGACACCGGCGATGCGGCGAGCGCCGAAGCCGATGCTGCAGCTGTCACCAGCAAATCTGACGACAACGATTCGGGCTCGGGTGCGGCGGGCGCCAGCAATCCCGAGCCGCCGAGCAGTACGTTCGGAAATGGCCGCGATGGCGTCGACGTAAAGACCGCAGAAGACGACAAAAAGAATAACGGCGTGCCGTCGGCGACGAAGAAATTCAAAGGCGCGTGGACCATTCCTATCCTGCGCATCCCCAGGCGCGACGAGCTACCGCAGAGTGGATTGCCGAATCCCGAACTTTTTTATACGACACTGGTCATTCCGGTGCCGACTCTTGCCGAGTTGTTCGCCGCCGCGCAGCCGCAGCCGCCGGCGCCCGCGCCGGGTCCCACCTTCAAAACGCAGGAGGAGTCGCCGCCGGTTGTGGACGCAGGAGGCGGTGGCGACAACCCGTTGTCCGCCGCTGTTGCCGCCGAGCCGCCGGTGCTGCAGGTGCCGTTGGTGATCGCGCCGCTGCCCATTCCGATTTCTGCCGCGGCCCCGCCCGTTGCTCCGCTTGGCACGGCGGCAGGCGCTGCGGCCCCCGCGCCGGCCGCCGTCGACGTCGCTGCGGTCGGAGCCAGGGCGCCGGTGATCCGCGGCTCGCTGCCGCCGACGACGGAGCCCGCCAATTCGTCGATGATCTCGATGACGTCGTCGACGAGCGGACAGCCGACCAGGCTGGGCTACCCCCGCTATCTACGCGAGCCCACGACAGGCGAGCTCGCGCTCATGGCACTGCCGGGCCTCGCCGGACTGATGGTGCTCACGCTGTCCGGCGGGTTCATCGGCTACCGGCAGGCCAACAGCGCCCGGATGTTCCGCGCGCAGAGCGCCGCGCGGTTCCTGCGCTGAGCGACGTCAGCCGCCAAGGGCGGCGATCAGATCCTTGATCCGGCTGGTCTCTTCTTCGGTGGCGGGCTCTTCCGCCTCGACCGCCTCGATGAGGTCCTTGCGCAGCCCCACACCGTTTGCCGCTTCCTTCGTCGAAAGCTTGGCGCGACCGCGGGCGACATACAGTCGCTGACCCAGCGTCGCGCCCGGCCCGTGGGCGGCGGTCTCCATCAACTCGTCGTACCGGTGCCGCACACCGCTCAACGCGACGATCACCGATGGGGTGACCCTGCTGCGCCCGGCGGCCTCAGACAACGAACCCGAAAGTTTGCGGAGCCCGGCGAGGATGATGCCTGCGCGGTGCGGATACTCCGGGTCGTGCACATCGGGAAGCGCGTCGATTGCGGCGGAGTACATGTGCATCGCCGCGTCGGCCATGCCGACAATTACTGGAGCTTCACCATCATTGGGCGTCGAATCAGCCACGGCCACTCGATTCTTAGTCGTACGCAAACGCCAGTGATGGCCAGATCGCCACGCTGACGGATCTAGGACGCCGAAACCGTAACCCGACTTGATTGCGGTTTCAACTGGTGGACTGAGCGCGATTGCATTCCGCTCGACATGGGTAGGTTTGAAGATCGATGGACCCAAGCAGCGCGGTACACGATCCGGTGGAAGGCAGCCACGTCGAGGACGGCGTGGTCGAACATCCAACCGCAGAAGACTTCGGACACGCTCGCGCATTGCCGGAGGACCGCACGTGGTTCAAACGTGCGGTGTTTTATGAGGTGTTGGTGCGAGCGTTCTACGACTCGAACTCAGATGGGTCCGGTGATCTGCGCGGGCTGTGCGAACAGCTCGACTACCTGAAGTGGCTTGGCGTCGACTGTCTTTGGCTGCCGCCGTTCTACGACTCGCCGCTGCGCGACGGGGGCTACGACATCCGCGACTTCTACAAGGTGCTGCCCGAGTTCGGCACGGTCGACGATTTCGTCGAACTGCTCGACGCCGCGCACCGCCGCGGCATTCGCGTCATCACCGATCTGGTCATGAATCACACGTCCGATTCGCACGAGTGGTTTCAGGAGTCGCGGCGAAACCCGGACGGACCGTACGGCGACTACTACGTGTGGAGCGATACCAGCGACAAGTACCCCGACGCGCGGGTCATCTTCGTCGACACCGAGGAGTCGAACTGGACGTTCGACCCGGTGCGCCGCCAGTTCTACTGGCACCGGTTCTTCAGCCACCAGCCCGATCTCAACTACGACAACCCAGCCGTGCAGAACGCGATGCTCGACGTGTTGCGGTTCTGGCTGGACCTCGGCATCGACGGCTTCCGGTTGGACGCCGTGCCCTACCTGTTCGAGCGGGAAGGGACCAACTGCGAGAACCTGCCCGAGACGCACGCGTTCCTCAAGCATTGCCGCAAGGTCATCGACGACGAGTTCCCCGGCCGCGTGCTGCTTGCCGAGGCCAATCAATGGCCCGCCGATGTCGTCGAGTACTTCGGTGATCCCGACACCGGCGGCGACGAATGCCATATGGCGTTCCACTTCCCGCTGATGCCACGCATTTTCATGGCCGTGCGGCGGGAGTCGCGGTTCCCGATCTCAGAGATTCTGGCGCAGACGCCGGACATTCCCGACATGGCGCAGTGGGGCATCTTCCTGCGTAACCACGACGAGCTCACGCTCGAGATGGTCACCGACGAAGAGCGCGACTACATGTACTCCGAATACGCCAAGGACCCGCGGATGAAAGCCAACGTGGGCATCCGCCGTCGGTTGGCGCCGCTGCTGGAGAACGACCGCAACCAGATCGAGTTGTTCACCGCGCTGCTGTTGTCGTTGCCCGGCTCGCCGGTGCTTTACTACGGCGACGAGATCGGCATGGGCGACATCATCTGGCTCGGCGACCGCGACGGTGTGCGCACGCCCATGCAGTGGACACCGGATCGCAACGCGGGGTTTTCGACGGCAACCCCCGGCCGGCTGTACCTGCCGCCGAACCAGGACGCGATCTACGGCTATCAAGCCGTCAACGTCGAAGCGCAGCGCGACAGTTCGAACTCGCTGTTGAACTGGACGCGGACCATGCTCGCGGTGCGCCGCCGCCACGACGCATTCGCCATCGGTACCTTCCGAGAGCTTGGCGGGTCGAACCCCTCGGTGCTGACGTTCGTGCGCGAGATGGGAGAGGACGGCCACAAGGACACCGTGTTGTGCGTGAACAACCTGTCGCGCTTCCCGCAACCGATCGAGATGAACCTGCAGAACTGGAATGGGTACACCCCGGTTGAGATGACCGGGTACGTTGAGTTCCCCCGCATCGGCCAGCTGCCTTACCTGCTGACCCTGCCCGGCCACGGTTTCTACTGGTTCCAGTTGCGGCCGCCAGAATCTGGAGAGCAGCAATGAACCTTCCGTTCGACGAATGGATCGTCCAGCAACGCTGGTATGCCGGACGCAACCGCGAACTGACGTCCGCCGAGCCCGGTTTGGTGGTGTCGCTGCGAGACGACCTCGAGCTGGTGCTGCTCGACGTCGGCTACGCCGAAGGCCCGGGCGAGCGATACCAGGTCATCGTGCGATGGGATACGGGTCCCATCGAGGAGTACAGCTCGGTCGCGACCATCGGCTCGGACGACGACCGCACCGCCTACGACGCGCTGTACAACCCGGCGGACGCGAAATACCTTCTGTCGCTTGTCGACTCGTCGGCAACGCTCGGCGATGTGCGGTTCGCTCGCGAGCCCGATGTCACGCTGCCCGTTGAGGCGGCGCCGCGGGTGTCAGCGGCGGAGCAATCGAACACCAGCGTGATCTTCGAAGAACAGGCCGTGTTCAAGGTGTTCCGCCGCATCACGCCTGGCATCAATCCGGATATCGAACTGAATCGCGTGTTGGCGCGCGCAGGAAACGAGCATGTGGCGCGGCTGCTCGGCTCGTATGAGACGACGCTCGCCGGGGAGCCGTACGCGCTCGGCATGGTCACCGAGTTCGCCGCCAACTCCGCCGAAGGATGGGACATGGCCACGGCCAGCACCCGTGACCTGTTCGCGGAGGGCGACCTGTATGCCGACGAGGTCGGTGGTGACTTCGCCGGCGAGTCGTACCGGCTCGGCGAGGCCGTCGCGGCCGTGCATGCGACGCTCGCCGAACAACTCGGCACGTCAACGATCCTGTTCCCCACCGAGACCGTGTTGGAGCGACTGTCGGCTGCAGCCGCGGCGGTGCCCGAGCTGCGGGAGTACGTATCGCTGATCGAGGAGCGCTACGGCAAGCTCGCGGAGGAAACGGTCACAGTCCAACGGGTGCACGGCGACCTGCATCTCGGGCAGGTACTGCGCACCCCCGAGGGTTGGCTGCTGATCGACTTCGAGGGCGAACCCGGCCAGCCGCTCGATGAGCGACGCAGGCCCGACTCCCCGCTGCGCGACGTAGCCGGCGTGCTGCGGTCATTCGAGTACGCGGCCTACCAACGGTTGATGGAGCAGGCAGGCGACGACGACCGGGATCGGCAGCTGGCCGCGCGGGCCCGGGAGTGGGTGGACCGCAATGCCGCGTCGTTCTGCGAGGGCTACGCCGAAGTCACCGGCGCAGATCCGCGCGACTCCCGCCATCTTCTCGAAGCCTACGAACTCGACAAGGCGGTGTATGAGGCCGCGTACGAGGCGCGGCACCGGCCCAGCTGGCTGCCGATCCCGTTGAAGTCGATCGCCCGAATAGTGACTTAGGCGGTCGCGTCAGGCAAGACCCTTGATCACGTCCGCCGCCGGCTTGGGCGACCAGTCGGTGCGGTACACCCCGTAGTTGTCCTGCGCGTTGCCGTTGCCGGTGTTGCGGTCGCGAGTGGTGTACACGAACGCCGGGCCTGCGCCGGGCAGTCCGCGCCAGGTGGTGATGAAGTCTTGGATCCACGCGGCCTGGGTGGCTTCGTCCACCTTCGACGTCGCCTCGCCGAACTCGGTCGCCCAGATCTGCTTTCCACCGTCGCCGTTGGCGTTCATCGCCCCGCGCAAGCCGTCGTACAGACTGCGCGGCGAGTTGACCTTGCCCGTCGAGAACCTCGCGTCGGTGTTGCTGGTGAACAGATACGGGTGGAACGCGACGGCATCGAAGGACCCGCCGCCGCCCGCCGCGTAGACGTTGTTCAGGTAGTCGACCGGGTTCTTGGTGATCGAGAAGAAGTTGATGGTGGGGCTGAGTCCGCCCATGACGACAGTCGCACCAGGATCGCCGCCCTTGATCGCGGGATAGGCGGCCTTCAGCATGTCGGCGTATCGGTCGGGCTGCGGTCCGGCCGGTCCGGCGTTCCAGAACTGGACTGCGTTCTCCTCGTTCCAGACCTCGTACGCAGCAATCCGGCCCGCGAAGTGGCTCGCGACGGTGCCCGCGAAGCTGGCGAATGTTGCCGGGTCAGCGGGCGGGCTCGAGATGGCCGGTCCGCCTCCGGTGGCCCAGCCGGGGGTCGAGTTGAGCAGCCCGACGACCGCGATACCTCTGGCGTTGGCGGCGTTGATGATCGTGTCGGCCTGCCCCCAGTCGTACGCGTCGGGGGCGGGCTGGATGGCAGCCCAGGGCATCAGGATGCGGGCGTTGTGCACGCCGGTCGACACCATCAGGTCCAGCTGCCGGTTGACGTCATCGGGCGACAAAAACCACAGCCACGAATCCGCGAAACCGAGGGACCCGACGGCCGCCGTCTCGCGCACCGGGTAGTTCTGCGGCCTCGAACCCGGGGACAGCATGTTAGTCAGGGACAGCGAAAGCAGCACGACCGCCGCCAGCGCGCCTGCGGCCTTGAGCAAGATACGCAACGAATTCCCCTTATCTCGGGCACCGAAATGACATCAACTGATGTATCGGTATTTCCCCGCTGAAAGTAACAAAACCACACGACAAATGATTCGTGGGCGCAGCATGGCAATTATGCCGGACGTCAATTATTGCGTGATCTGCGCCGGCGCGTGGATCGGGCCCGGGTAGGACCGGATCAAGGCGTTGATGACCGGCAAAGCATGATGATCATCGGCGGCAGGCAATACCGCTACTCCGGCACGATTTTCTGGACCCTGAGCCATGGGCGTCGGCCACCCTCGGTGCGCTCTATCGGACGGCGTAACGGTCGGAGCCCGGCGCACCACGACCGGGTATGACACTCAACAAGATTCGATACGACGAGATCGGCGGCCTGGCCGCCCGCTACGGCCTGGTCATCGTGATCGGTGCCTTCGGGCTGCTGAAGTTCACGGAATTCGAGGCAAAAGGCATTGAGCCGCTCGTCTCCGCGAGCCCCTTCATGAGCTGGCTGTACGGCATCTTCTCGGTGTATACGTTCTCGGTCCTGCTGGGCGTGTTCGAACTGGCCGCGGCGGTGCTGATCGCCGTCAAGCCGTGGTGGCCGAAGGCGTCGGCGTTCGGCAGCGCACTCGCCGTCCTGCTGTTCGTTGCGACCATCAGCTTCCTGTTCACCACGCCAGGCGCCTTCGACGACTCAATCAGCTATCCCGCGCCGTCGCTGACCACCGGATTCTTGTTCAAGGACGTCGCGCTGCTTGGCATTTCGGTATGGACGCTGACCGACGCGCTGCGCGCAACCCGCAGCAGGCTCGCCGGGTCCTCACAGGTTCACGCAACCTAGCGATGCCTCACTGGCTGGTGTGACTTCCACGCTACAGACGCCAGCACCGCCCGCCGACGCAGACCGGCCACGGCCCACCCGGATGACCGCGATCACGTGGGACCGGGTGGGCCTGGCCGTGCTGCTGATCGCCACGGCGGTGATGTACCTGTGGAACATCACGGTCAACGGGATGGGCAATCAGTTCTATGCCGCTGCGGCGCAAGCGGGTTCGAAGAATTGGGAAGCGCTGCTCTTCGGCTCGCTCGATCAACACAACTTCATCACCGTCGACAAGCCGCCCGTCTCGCAATGGGTGATGGGGCTGTCCGGCCAGCTATTCGGCTTCAGCAGCGCGAGCATGATGGTCCCGCAGGCGTTGATGGCGGTTGCTTCCGTCGCGCTGCTGTACGGCGCTGTGCAGCGCATCAGCGGACCGCGCACCGGGCTGCTTGCGGGTGCAGTGCTGGCCTTGACTCCGGTGGCGGCGTTGATGTTTCGGTTCAACAACCCCGACGCGGTGATGGTGTTGCTGATGACGGCTGCCGCGTACTGCACCGTGCGCGCGCTGCAATTGGCCAGCTCGAGATGGTTGGCGTTGGCTGCGGTGGCACTGGGATTCGCGTTTCTGGCCAAGATGCTGGAAGGACTGATGGTGGCCCCGGCTCTGGCCGCTGCCTATCTGATCGCGGCGCCGACGACACTTCGTGCCAGGCTGCGGCACGTCGGGGTGGCCGCGGTCGCGTTCGTCGTGTCCGCCGGCTGGTTCGTGGTGCTGACGTTGCTGTGGCCGGCTTCCTCGCGGCCGTACATCGCGGGCTCCACCGACAACAACTTCATGAACCTGGTGTTGGGCTACAACGGTTTTGCGCGGGTACTCGGCAAGAACCACATGGGCTTCGGTACGCCCGACAACGTCGTCGGTACCTCCGCGGGGGCGCAGTTGCACACCGGCGGACACGGCGGCTTCGCGTTCGGCAACCAGTCGCATGGGTTGGCGCGATTGTTCAGTGGCGAATTCGGGTTCGAGATCGGCTGGCTGGTACCCGCGGCGCTGTTGGCGACCGTTCTTGTCGTGTTGTCCCGCGGGCGTGCTCCGCGGACGGATCTGACCCGCGCGGCGGCGATTCTTTTCGGCGGCTGGCTGATCGTCGACGGACTGGTGCTGAGCTTCATGAACGGCGCGATCCATGCCTACTACTGCCTGTCCATCGCGCCTCCGGTGGCCGCGATGTTCGCCATCGGTGTGCACGAAATGTGGCAGCGCCGCGAAAAGTGGTTGTACCGAATCGGTTTGGCGGCGCTGCTGGGCGGGACGGGCATATGGGGTTGGTGGCTCCTCGGCCGGAATGCAAGCTGGCTGCCCGGTCTGCGCTGGACCGTCCTCGCGGTGGCGGTGGTCTCGGTGGTGGCGTGGCTTTTCCGGCGCTTCCCGGTGGCCGCATTGGGCGCCGGACTGGCCGCTGCGCTCGCAGGCCCCGCCGTGTATGCCATTGTCACTGTCGGACAGCCACATGAAGGCGGCGGACCGTCAGTCGGGCCTGCCGACGCCTCTCGCCAGGGGCACTTCGGCTTCGGACAGAACAAGGACAACCCCGCCCTCGACGCGATGCTGAGGGCCGCCGATACCGAATGGTCGGCTGCGATCAGTCGGTCGTCGAGCGCCGCGGGTCTTGAATTGTCAACGGACACAGCGGTGATGGCGATCGGCGGCTTCTCGGGCAGTGACCCCGCGCCGACGCTGGACGAGTTCAAGAACGATGTGGCGCAACACAAGGTGGCGTACTACGTCCTCGTGAACGACCACGGCCACGGACCGGGCTGGGGCAACAACCGCGGTCACGCCGACATTGCGAAGTGGGTCGCGGCCACGTTCGGCTCGACGTCGGTTGGCGACGCGACGGTGTACAACCTGTCGGTGCCCAAATGACCTAGCGGACCAGCCGGCGCAACAACGCCGACGCCATCGCAATGCCTGCGACGGCGGCAACCACCAGCACCGCGACGTCGAGCCAGCCGTTGGTGGGCGTGCCGATCAGCAGTCCGCGCAGCGCGTTGACCTCATAACTGAGCGGGTTGACCGCCGACAGCCAGCGCAGCCATTGCGGCATCACGTCGACCGGGTAGAGCGCGTTGGACGCAAAGAACAACGGCATCGTGATGGCCTGGCCGATGCCCATCAGCCGGTCCCTGTTCTGCACCAGCCCGGCCAGCGTCATCGACAGGCACGCGAAAAACGCCGCGCCCAGCATCACAACACCCATTGCGCCAAGGATTTTCAGGGGGTTGACGGTCATGTGCACGCCGAGCAGATATGCCAGCGCGACCACGCCGATGACTTGCACCACCGACCGCACGCCCGCGGCGAACGACTTGCCGGTGATCAGCGCCGACGACGGGGCAGGCGTCACCATCAACTTCGCGAGGATGCCCGCATCGCGGTCCCAGATGATCTGGATGCCGTAGAAGATCGAAATGAACAGCGCCGACTGCGCGATGATGCCCGGCGCCAGGAACGCCAGGTACGGCACGTGGCCGGTGTCGATGACGCGCAGCCGGGAAAACGTCTGCCCGAAGATCAACAGCCACAGCGCCGGCTGGACCATCCTGGTGAGCAATTCGGTGTGGTCGTGTCGCAACTTCTGCAATTCGACGATCGCGAAAGCGCCCATCCGCATGGCCATTCCGCGGACGCGTCGCCATCCGTGGGGCGCGCGGACGATCCGAACCCCCGGGCCTTCCAGGTTCTGCTCAACTGACACGGCGCGCCGTCCTTCTGCTGTTGCGCACCGCGCGCAATCCGGCCTGGGACGTGTCCTCGCCCAGATCCGAGCCCGCGTAGTGCCGGAAGACATCTTCGAGTGTGGCGTCCTCTCCCACCGTCCGTTTCAACTCAGCCGGCGAGCCCACCGCCTGCAGGCGGCCGTGGTGCATCAGCGCCACCCGGTCACACAATTCGTCGGCCTCGGCCATGTAGTGAGTGGTCAACAGCACTGTCATGCCGTACTCCTGCTGCATGCGGCCCACCTGAGCCCAAACACTGTCGCGCGCAATGGGATCAAGGCCGACCGTCGGCTCATCGAGAATCAGCAGCGACGGCCGGTTGACCAACGCTTGGGCCAGCTCGAGCCTGCGCACCATGCCGCCGGAGTAGGTGCTGGCAAGGCCGTCGGCGACATCGAGCAGTTGCATCGCACCAAGTGCCTCGTCGACGCGGTCGGTTCGCTCGCGCCGTGGCACGTCGTACAGCCGTGCGAACAACTCGACGTTCTGCCTGCCCGTCAACGCCGACTCGATCGAAAGTTGTTGGGGGACATAGCCGATGTTGTGTCGGATGTCCATCGTGTGCCTGCGCGAGTCGAGACCGAAGATGCACACCCTTCCACTCTGCACGGGCGTCAGCGTGGTCAGCACCCGCACGACCGTGGTCTTGCCTGCGCCGTTGGGTCCGAGCAGGCCTACCGTTTCACCGCAGCGCACCTGCAGGCTGAGGTCGTCGACGGCGGTGAAACTGCCGTAGCGGTGGGTCAGGTCCGCGCAGTCGATCGCGAGTGTCATGGTTGCCTCTCGTGCAGCATGCGGGTCATCTCGGCCAGTACCTCCAATCCGCGCTCGAGGCTGTCCAGCTGCTCGGGATCCAGCTCATCGAGCACCTGCGACAGCGCAGCGCGGCGCGCGGCGCGGGACTCGTCGGCGATGCGCTGTGCAGGCTCGGTGAGCCGTAGTCGGCCCACCCTGCGGTCGTCGGCGTCGACACTGCGAATCAGCAACCCCTCGGCGGCCAGTTTGGACACCAGCGTCGAGGCGGTGTTGGGCACCAGTGCCAGCTCGGTGGCCGCCTCCCGAACGGAGATACCCGGTTGGCGGCCGACCAAGCGCAGCATCTCCGCCTGCGACTCGGTCACCCCGGTGGTGTCGAACCCGCTGCCGGTCGACCGGCGCAGTTGCCGCCGGAACCGGCCCACGACATTGAACAGCTGGGCGATCAGATCGGTGCGGGTGTCCACCGTCCCGATGGTACCTCTGTAACAGAGCCATTTTCACGGCGGCCGGGAATTGACATACTCCAGTCAGGCGAAAGGGGAGGCAGCATCGACGCGGAGCAATCGCCGCCGGGGTGGCCGGCAGCGGGAAGTTTCAGATACCACGCCCAGGAGGACCGCTGGGAGTGGTCCGACGAGGTGGCCGCGATGCACGGCTACGAACCTGGGACCGTCACCCCGACGACCGAACTCGTGCTGTCGCACAAGCATCCGGACGACAAGCCGACGGTGGCACAGCTGATCGATCAGGTTCGGCGCCTCGGCATCCCGTTCTCCAGCAGGCATCGCATCATCGACACAGCGGGCAACATCCACGTGGTCGTCGTGGTCGGCGACCGGTGGACCGACGGCGGCGGCGAGGTCATCGGCACGACGGGCTTCTATGTCGATGTCACCGAAGACTTCGACGCCGACGTGCGGCGCTCGCTCGACGAGGTGGTCGCGACGATCGCTGCGCGCAGGGCCACCATCAACCAGGCCATCGGCATGCTGATGCTGGCCCATGGGGTGACCGCCGAGAAGGCGTTCGCCATGCTGGCCCAGCGCTCACAACAGACGAACGTCAAACTGCGCGAGTTGGCCGCTCAGTTCGTCAAGGAGGCGGCCGCCGCGCCGCTGCAGGACACGGCGCGCATCGACGAGATTCTGGCCACCGCCCACGAGCGACTGCCCCGCTAGGGCGTGACGGCGTCCGGCGACTCCGGAAGCACCTGGCCGCCGTCGACGGTGATTGCCTGGCCCGTGATGTAGCCGGCTTCGTCGCTGGCGAGAAACGCCGCCGTGTAGCCGATGTCTTCCGGTGTGCCGAGCGCGCCCGCGGGAATCGCACGCGCCATGCCCGCGAGGTAGTCGTCGCCGAGATCAGCGAGGCCTTCGGTGAGGATGTTGCCGGGCAGCACGGCGTTCACGGTGATCTTGTGCGGGGCCAGTTCGATGGCCGCAGAACGCATGAATCCCAGTTGCGCAGCCTTGGAGGCGCCGTAGTGCGACCAGCCGGGCAGACCGGTGATCGGCCCGGTGATCGACGACGTCAGCACCACCCGGCCGCGGCCCGATGCGATCAGCGCATCGAGGCAGGCCTGCACGCTGTAGACGGTGCCCTTCACGTTGACGTCGAGCACCTCGGCGAGCTGGGCGGGGGTCATCGACTGCAGCGGAGCATCCGGGAAGATCCCCGCATTGGCGCACAACACGTCCAGCCCGCCCAACGCCTCCACCGCGTCGGCTGCCATCGCGGCACAGGAATCGGGGTCGGACACGTCCACTGTGACGCCGAGGACCTTGCCTGCGCCGAGGCCGTCGAGGGCGGCGACCGCCGAATCGAGGTCGGCACGTGAGCGCGCCGCGATCGCGACGTGCGCGCCCGCCGCTGCGAATACCGACGCGATACCGCGGCCGATTCCCTTGCTACCGCCGGTGACCAGAACCGATTTACCCGCCAGTGAGAACATGCGGATCAGTGTCGGCCATGGACGCCCGCTCCGCAGGGCGGACAATCGAGTCCATGGCCTCTTATTCGCTAAACGAAGCCGCGGTGGTCAAGGCGCGCTCGCTCATCGATGGTCGCCAGTACGTGCTCGACAGTGACTGGGGTGAGGTGCAGCCACGGGCAGATGCGCAGAACGATTACCTGAAGTCGCATTCCTGGGACGAGTACGCCGAATGGCATCTCGGGTTGACCGAGGGCGCAAACGACGAGACGAAGGCGCGATATGCGTTCGTGTACGGGGATTTTCGCAGAATCCACCGCACCGGCCTGATCGCGTGCGTGTATCGCGCATCGGAATGGCGCCACAAAGACGTCGAGCTCGCGGCACACGACCTGTTGCAGTACCTCGACAAGAAGACGGGGCTGGAGCCGACGGCCAAAAGCTAGGGCCGCAGCATGAAATCCAGGAAAGCGTCCTGAAGGTCCGGCGGTGCGGCAGGGGCTGCATCCGTCGAGTGCAGCATCCCGACACCCGCAGAGAACGCCACCAAGGCGCGCAATGCGGCATCCTCGGGAGCGAAGTCGCAGTCGACAAAGGCCTGTCGGATCGCGCGCAGCACGCGTGCGTCGCTGTGTTGGACACTGGCCAGCACAGCGTCGTCGGTCAACGCCCATATCCGCATCGCCCGCTCCAGTTGCCAGTGTTGAGGGGCGAGCCAGGTCTGAATCATCGCCGTCAGCCGTTCGCGTGGCTCGACGTCGGGCATGTGCTCGAAGTGCCTCCGGCTGCGGTCGTGCAGGCTGCCCCACGCCTCGATCAGCGCCCCGCGATATGCCGAGAAGTCGGCGAAATGCCAGTAGAAGCTGCCTTTTGTGACATTCAATCGCTCGCACAGCCGATCAATCCGCAGTGCGTTCGGACCGCCGTCAGCCAGCACAGCAAATCCGGCGTCGATCCAGTCGTCGGCCGTGAGCCGACGGCCGGAATCGCGCGGCGGCGCCATGTGGGGCAGCATACGGCGATCGAACGCTGCCGCTGTTGACACCGGGGAAAATTGCGTTCAGCAGGGGTGCTGGCAACCGTGACCGCCAGGTAGGGCGCCGCCGCTCTTCGGCTCCTACTACTCCCGGCCCGCCCGGCCGGTGGCATCAACGAGATCTTCGAGAAATCCCGAGAGCCAAGGCGGCGGCCACGGTTGCTGCAGCGCCCTACCGTACCATACGGCCTGGTATGGACGCGTCATCTCGGTTTGCAAGCGGCCTGCCGCGCAACACTTTCGAACGCCGCCCGCCCTTTCAGTGCATCGCTGCGTCGGGCAACATGGGGCCCATGGCCAGTGACGCCTTCGACGACAATCCCTTGGAGCCCGAGGAGCAACTCGACTCCGACGAGATCCGCAATGACGACGGCGACGAGGTCGTCGACCCACCAGATGAGTGGATTGAGGCCAAGGACAACGAAACGCTCGATGAGCGACTCGCCGAGGAGATACCCGACAACGACGGCGAGGACGAAGAGGACGACGCACCGCGCGACGCGCACGACTCCGACGCGGGCGGTGGCCTGACCTTGGTCAGCAATGACGAAATCGACCGCATGGACACCGAACAGCACGGCCGCGAATACGGCCAGATCGACGGCACGCCCGAGGATGGGGAGTCGTTCTACGACGTCGTCGAGTGATCCGCCTGCGCGTTTAGTGATCGCACGAGTGGGCAACCGGTCAACCGTGGATAGCGCAGACCCCGAATTCCCCGAATCACCCAACGACACCGGCGGAGTGGACGACACGCTGCGCCCCGCCGAGGCGCTCGACGCAGACGACGTCCGCAACGACGATGGCGACGAGGTCGTCGACCCGCCCGAAGACTGGGCCGCGGCCGACCACATCGCCGAGGAACCCGACGGTGAATCGCTCGATGAGAAGCTCGCCGCCGAGGAACCCGAACCGCCGGCGCAACCGACGGATGAGGGAGTGGCGATGGACCGCATCGACCCCGCGGACCACGGCACCGAAGAGGGTCAGATCAGCGGAAGCCCCGAGGACGGCGATTCATTGTTCCCGATCGTCGAGTGAGCTAGTCCGTCGCCGCCCGAAGTACCATCAGCGCCCTGGCGTCGACCGACACCTTGGCGTTCGCAGTCACCGGTTTGGCTTCGTCGGCCGTGGACGTGTCGGCGGTGTAGATCACCGGCACCCAGGCGGACCCGAATTCGTCTGCAGGCAAAGAGAATTCGATCGGCTCGTAGTGGGCGTTGAAGAACAGCACGAACGAGTCGTCGGTGACGCGTTGACCGCGCACGTCGAGGTCGGGGATACCTTGACCGTTCAGATACACCGCGACCGACTTGGCGAAGCCGGAATCCCAATCCTCTTCGGTCATCTCTGAGCCGTCGGGTGCGAACCACGCGATGTCGGGCAGTCCCGCGGCCCCTCGGCGCCCCACTGGCTTACCGCTGAAGAACCGTCGCCTGCGGAAAACCGGATGCGCGGTGCGTAGCGCCGACACGGTCTTGGTGAACTCGATCAGCTCGGTGTCGGCATTCGACCAGTCGATCCACGACAGCTCGTTGTCCTGGCAGTAGACGTTGTTGTTGCCCTGCTGAGTGCGGCCGAGTTCATCACCGTGTGCCAGCATCGGTACGCCTTGGGAAAGCAGAAGGGTGGCAAGGAAATTCCGCTGCTGGCGGGCACGCAGCGCGTTGATCTCCTTGTCGTCGGTCGGCCCTTCCGCCCCGCAGTTCCACGAGCGGTTGTGGCTTTCACCGTCGTTGTTGTCTTCGCCGTTGGCCTCGTTGTGTTTCTCGTTGTAGGACACCAGGTCCCGCAGCGTGAACCCGTCGTGGGCTATGACGAAGTTGATCGAGGCGACGGGGCGGCGGCCGGTGTGCTCGTAGAGGTCGGCGGATCCGGTGAGACGGTAGGCGAACTCGTCGAGGGTGGCCGGTTCGCCGCGCCAGTAGTCTCGCACGGTGTCGCGGTACTTGCCGTTCCATTCCGTCCACTGCGGCGGGAAGTTGCCGACCTGATAGCCGCCTGGGCCGACGTCCCACGGTTCGGCGATCAGTTTGACCTGGCTGACCGTCGGATCCTGTTGCACGAGTTCAAAAAACGCTGACAGCCGGTCGACATCGTAGAACTCGCGCGCCAGGGTTGCGGCGAGGTCGAACCGGAAGCCGTCGACGTGCATCTCGGTCACCCAATAGCGCAGCGAATCCATGATCAACTGCAATGCGTGCGGGTGGCCGACGTTGAGGCTGTTGCCGGTGCCGGTGTAGTCCATGTAGTACCGCTTGTCATCGTCGACCAGTCGGTAATACGCGGCGTTGTCGATACCGCGCATCGACAGCGTCGGACCCATGTGGTTGCCCTCGGCGGTGTGGTTGTACACCACGTCGAGAATCACCTCGATGTCGGCCTCGTGCAGGGCCCGCACCATCGCCTTGAACTCCTGCACCTGGCCGCCGGGATTGGGGCTTGAACTGTATTTCGAGTCCGGGGCCAAGAATCCGATGGTGTTGTAGCCCCAGTAATTCGACAGCCCCTTGTCGACGAGCGTCGAGTCATTGGCGAAATGGTGCACCGGCATCAACTCGATTGCGTTGACGCCCAATGCTTTCAGATGCTCGATGATCACCGGGTGCGCGACGGCCGCATACGTGCCGCGGATGTTCTCGGGAATATCCGGGTGTGTCTGGGTGAGGCCTTTGACATGGGCCTCGTAGATGACGGTGTCGGCGTACTCGTGGCCGGGCGGACGATCCACCCCCCAGTCGAAGTAGGGATTGATCACCACACACTTCGGCACGCTGGCCGCGGAGTCCTCATCGTTGCGGCTCTCGGGATCGCCGAAGTTGTAGCTGAACAGCGACTGATTCCAGTCGAAGGTGCCGTCGATGGCCTTCGCATACGGGTCGATCAGCAACTTGTTCGGGTTGCAGCGCTGCCCGGCGGCGGGGTCGTACGGACCGTGTACGCGGTAGCCGTAGCGCTGGCCGGGCTCGATGTTCGGGACGAAGCCGTGCCACACGAAACCGTCGACCTCAGGCAGCGCGATACGCGTCTCGTCGCCGTTGTCGAACAGGCACAGTTCGATCTTTTCGGCGGCCTCGCTGAACACCGCGAAGTTCGTTCCGGAGCCGTCGTAGGTGGCGCCCAGCGGGTACGCCTTACCTGGCCAGATTTCCAGCGGCTGCGCCGCGACCTGCTCGGCATTCGGGGTGGCGGGGGGCAAAGTGCACGCTCCAGACGGATACAGACGGGACGACAGACGGACCAGAGCGACAATACGGGTCACCGGTGACCCGATCTCGCCCAACGGAGGTACCCAATGTCCCGCCATACCAACCTGCCCGGGTACCGAACTTTGCTGTTCAACCTCGACCGCGGCGTGGCCACGATCACGCTGAATAGGCCACAGCAACGCAACGCGATCGGCGACGGGATGCGCGACGAGCTGTGCGACGCCTACCGCGCCTGCGATGCCGACGACGCCGTGCGAGTGATCGTGTTGACCGGAACACCGCCTGCGTTCTGCGCGGGCGCCGACCTCGCTGCCGGTGAGCGAACCTTCGCCGAACCAGGTCCGGGTTTCAGCGCGGCGGGCATCGAGGTGCCGGCATGGTCGCTGTCCAAGCCGGTGATCGCCGCGGTCAACGGTCATGCGATCGGGCTGGGCCTGACGCTGGCGCTGCAGTGCGACATCCGGTTCTTCGCCGCCGACGCGCGCTACGGCGTCGTGCAGGTGCGGCGCGGCGTCGTCGGCGACGCCTACTCGCACTGGGTGTTGCCGCGGCTGGTCGGCATCGCCAACGCCGCCGAAATCCTGTTGACGGGAGCAACTTTCGACGGTCACCGGGCGGTGCAGTTGGGGCTCGGCAGTCGCGTGCTCGATGCCGCCGACGTGCTGCCCGCCGCGCTTGACCTCGCCAACGACATCGCGCAGAACACCGCCCCGATGTCGGTGGCCGCCAGCAAGCGGCTGCTGTGGGATTCGTTCGACCTCGACCGTGAGACCGTCGGCGCTCGCGAGACCGCCGTTCACCTGGCGCTGATGGATCACGACGACGCGAAGGAGGGCGTGCGTGCGCACCTGGACCGTCGCCCGCCGCGGTGGACCGGTGTCCCGCGCGACCCGACCCGTTAGGCGACTTCGACGCCGACCGCTCGCAGTTCCTTCACTGCCTTGGCGGTGGTGTCCGGTGCGACGCCCGCGGTGAGGTCGAGCAGCACCCGCGTGGAAAACCCGGCCGCCACGGCGTCTGCCGCAGTGGCACGCACGCAGTAGTCCGTCGCAACGCCGGCGATGTCCACCTGCTCGACGCCGCGCCGCCGTAGCCAGTCGGCCAGTCGCGTGCCGTCGGCGTCGGTGCCTTCGAAGCCGCTGTACGCCGCCGCGTAGTTGCCCTTTGTGAAGACGGCTTCCACCGCGCGGGTGTCGAGTTCGGGATGAAAGTCGGCGCCGGGCGTTCCGACCACGCAGTGGCGCGGCCACGATGTCGCGTAGTCCGGGCTCTCGGAGAAGTGCTCACCGGGGTCGATGTGGAAATCCTTGGTGGCCACGACGTGCGCGTAGTCGGGCCCGCTGGCAAGGAACTCACTGATTCGGCCCGCTACCGCTGCCGCGCCGACGACGGCCAGCGAGCCACCTTCGGAAAAGTCGTTCTGAACGTCGACGATGATCAGCGCGCGCACGGCCGTCACCCTACCCGCCGAACAGCAGATAGAGCCCGGTGAAGGTGTACCCGACCATCACCAGCATCATCGCCAGCTGTCCGGTCAGCTGATGGCCTGCGGGCAGTATGCGCAACGCCCTGTCGTGCGCGGCGATCACCGCCGCGATGTGTCCTGCGACCACACAGCAGACCTTGATTGTCGCCAGCACCGAAGGATGCATGGAAAGCACATAATTCGCCTGCACGTCGTGCAGGCCGAGCAGCAGGATGATCGTCTGTTGTCCGCGCTCGACGAGGTAGGTCAGGTAGTGCGCGAACACATAGCCGATGACGATCGGGACCAGCGAATGCGCCATCAGACCGGGCAATTCGCGACGGCGCGCCGGGTCGACGCCGCCGGTCGCGCGCGCAGCGAGCCAGAACGTGCCCGCCACCACGCCAGCGAAGACCAGCAGGCCCGCGGTCTTCATCAGCGTCGCCGTCGCGGCAGAGTCGGTGTGGCCGTCGACGAAGCCCCGCCACTGCGGAGAAGCCGAAAAGCTGTCGAACGCAGTCGATCCCAGCAGCACGGCGAGCACCGCGAGAGTGCCGGCCCGCACCGGCAGCGACGGCAGGTGGTCGAACGGGTTGCCGATTGCAATGCGGCCGTCGTCGTTGCGGCGAAACAGCGACAGCCGCGACGCCACCACGCTGTACACCTCGAACGGGTCGGCGCGCGCACACCAGCGCTGCCCGCAGAGCAGCGCGCCGGACAGCGTCACGGCCAGATAGGCGATCAGCCAAATCTTGATGGCGCCAAGGGATCCCGGGTCAGGGCTGGCGAGCTCGAGCCAGACGAACGCAAACAGGCCGGCCGCCGCAGGCCAGTAACCAGCCCGCTCCGGATAGCGCAACCCCACTGACCGCCGGCCCAGCAACCGGTGCACGGTGCGCACCGGAGAGATGACCCGCCACACCGGTCCAACGGCCAACGACAGCGCCACCAGCCCGACCCAGAGCAACACGTAGAACACGCCGGGCAACGGGTTCGTCGCATCCTGCGGGCCGAACCAGCCCGCGATCGCCACCCACCCTGCGAACAACAGCGCCGCGATCCCGACAGCCCATCGGGTCACTCGCGCGTCGACGAGCGCTGTCACCCAGCGCGGCAGCGCACGGCCCTGTTTGTCGGGGTCGAACCGAGGCCGTCGCCATGCCAGCGCGACGACCGCGAATGTGAACGTCAGCGCCCATGCCCCGCCAATGAGTGCGTAGCTCAACGGGATTGGCAGATCGGTCGAGCCGCCGAGGCCGTGGGCCAGTAACTCGGTCGACCGATCAGTTGTCACTGCACCGTGATGGTCGCGACGGTCTTGTTCAGCTTGTGCAGCTCCACGTCGACCTTGCCGGGCACGTCGACGGTGAACTGGAAGATCTGCATCGGCTTGGCCTCGACGTTGAAGCTGTGCTCGGGCGTGGAGTGCACGTGCAACTCATCGGCGGCGTCGCTGTTGACGCGCACGACGATCTGCTCCTTGACGGCCGCCTGCAGTTGTTGATTGGTCGGCGTGACGTTACCGCCCTTGATGTCGACATCGATTTCGAGCCGGGCCGGGGGCGCCTGCTCGTTCGACATGTCCGAGGGACTGACGGTCGACGGCTGGCTGGCCGAAGTGCTGTTCGACGCGCTGTTCGAGCTGTTCGAACCGCCGCATCCGGCGGTGATGAGCGCGGCGGCGGTGATGATCACAAGGGTCCTGGATGTTGTCACGGTGAACCATCTTGGCCCGAGGCGTCCGAACTCTCACGTTGAGGGTCCTCGCCTTTGCGGCGGTCGCGCACCGCCACATAGATCACCACGCCCGCGACAGCTATCGCCGGTGCGAACGCCGGTATCGCGAGCAGCAACCCGTGGTGGGCCAGTATCTCGACGTGCGGTTGTCCGGTCACGCCTGCGCCGTCGGTTGAAGCTCGGCCTTGCTGCCCGAGGCCTCGCTGCGGTTGATTCGCCCTGCGCCCCAACTGAGTCCACCCAGCATGACGAGCGTGCAGAACAGCACAGTCAGGCAGCCGATGGTCCACAGCACCGCCGGGGTCTCGGGGTTGCGCTCACGCTGCAGGATCGTGACCTCGGCAACGAACGGCCGGGTGAACGTGGCGTCGGCAGGAACTTCTTTGGCGCCGATGCCGGGATCGCCCGCGAGGTAGATCGGCACTGCGGTCAACGTGTTTCCGTCGTGCAGGCGCAGCAACGTCTTCCAGGTGCCCCAAACCGGCACGGGCTCGGTGCTGCGGTAGTGGCCGGGGCCGAGTTTCTCGAGGTTGTTGATCACCCGGCCCCGCTCGTTGTTCAGATGACCTTGCCAAGCGAGTATCGCTACCCAGTTGGGGTTCTCGCTGATGAAGTTCGGCGGATTGATCCGCGCATCGACGTTCACCATCCGCTGGCCGGGGCTGGCCGGGGCTTCGGTGAGAGTGACCGTGGCCGTGACGTTTTGGGGGACGTTATAGCGCAGCCCATTGGCTGTCGCCCCGCCGATGGCCAGGATGGTCAGCACCACCAGACCGATGCTGATCGCACGCGAAGGCAGCCTTTGCGAGGAGACCACCAGACCGAACATCGCACCGCAGCAACCGGTCAGTATGGCGACGGGGATGGCCATGGCCAATGCTTCGGGCCAGATGCTGGTGGGCCAGGGGAAGTAGTAGACAGTGTCGATCCACAACGATTCGAGCCAGAGCCCGACGGTGGCCACGGCAAGGCCGCTCACGGCGCCGAACACCACGGGCCGCTTGTATAGCGGTGTCAGGCCGACCAATTCGACGACGATCGCCGATCCGAGATACAGCGCAAACCAGTTGATCGGCGCGCCGAGAATCGGGCCGACAACGAGTGCAACCCCGCCGCGAAGCACGATCGCCAACAGAGCCGCGATGATCGCTGCGCCGCGACCCAGCATGATGCGGGCAGCCACCAACGCGAACGCGCCCGCGGCAGCGATGAGCATCGGCTGGAACACCTGGCGGAATTGCGGTACGCCGAAATCGAATTCGATCTGATAAACCGACAAACCGACGATGATGCCGCCGAACCCGAGGTACTGGACGAACTTGATGCCGATGCCGCCCGTCGGCGCATCATCGCCCATGGCCCTCAGACCCTCATGGTTGAGCAGAATCGCTGACAGCGTCGAGAAGCCGGCGCCGCCGATCATCATCAGGTGGGTCGGTCCCCACAGCGTCACGTCCTGGCCGAAGATGCGGTGCCAGATGTCGTCGAGGGGGAAACCGAGCAACGCGTACAGGCCGCAACCGGCCATCAGGATGCCGCCGACAGGGGCATACCAATCTCTGGTGATGCGGACGGCCGATGGGCCCGGCTTCTCGTACGGCAGCACGCACGCCATGCAGCCGGCGATGAACAACAGGAACAGCCCGAACAGGATGAAGTAGTGCGCGGGGTTGGCCAGCGGACCCGGGTCGCGGCCCTTGCCGATGTGCAGGCTGACATCCCAGATGAACCCGAACAACGCGCAGATCAGCGTCGCGATGAACAACGCCATCGGCAGTGCCACCCACGGCGGACGCTTGAACTTGCCGGCCGCCCACTCCGCGAGGCTGTTGAGCCACGTGATGCGGCGCTGCCGGTGCAGGTACCCGATCCACAGCAGACCTGCCGTGACCACCAGCGCGACCACCGACATGCCGATCACTTGGTCGAGTGCCGCACCCCCGCCCTCAGTGCCCTGAGCAAGCACAGAAAAGTGCTCTGAACTGGTCGAATACCCCGTCGAATACGTCATTGCCATCCCCACCGCTGACTGTCGTCGGACGAACTGACTCGTGAGTAATGTTGCCAGAAGCTCCCCAGTCGAAACCAGGGGTATCAGGTAACCGCGACTTTGAACGTCTTCAATGTCGGGTCGGCGGCGTCGGGGACGTTCATCCCGGCGTCGAGCCCGGAGCGCAGGTAGTCGATCACGGCGTCGTTGAGCCGTTCGCCCGGCACCACGGCCGGGATACCAGGCGGGTACGGGGTGATCTGCTCGGCCGAGATGCGGCCGCCGGCCTTCTCCGCCGGCACCTCTTCGACCTTGCCGAAGAACGCGTCCCGCGGCAGTTGGACGTTCTCGAGTTCGATCCCCCGCGGCGACGGCAGTCGCATCGGCGGCGGCGAGTCGAAGTCGTTGGCCGCCTTTCGCCAACCCCACAGCGCATCGAGCAGTCGCTCGCCGGTGGCCTTGTCGTCGGCGAACGTGATGGTCGCCAGGATCCGCCGGTGATCGCTCATGCCCACGTCGATCTGCTTGTGCTCGCGCAGCCAGTCGGCGGCCTGATAACCAGACGTTCCCGTCGCCGAAACGTCCATCAGGATCTGAAGCCGGTCGAGGTCGTGGGACGCCTCGTGGCCGAGGAGCTCGTCGTCGAGCACCTCGACGTCGGGAATCAACTCGATGTCGTCACGCAGCCCTCGCACCAATTCCAGTGTGTCGCCGAGCAATTGGCGGCCGTGCTCGACCATCTGTCGCCGCCAGCCGTCCATCGCCGCGTACACCATGACGTTGGGGCTGGTGGTCATCAGCAGGTCAGCGCACGCCGACAACCGATCCTGGTCCACCAGGTCACCCTGCAGATGGAACACCGACCCCTGCTCGAACCCGGCGCCCATCTTGTGGACGCTGACCACACACACGTCGGCGCCCGCGTCCATCGCCCATGTCGGCAGGTCTTCATGGAACGGCAGATGTGCGCCCCATGCCTCGTCGACGATCAGCGGTTTACCGCGTTCGTGGCACACCTTCGCAATGCCCTCCAAATCGGCGCAGGTGCCGTATGGGCTGGGGCTGACCACCAACGCGCCTGCCGCGTCGGGGTACCGGTCCCAGACTTCGCGGTAGTCCTGCGGCGACGGCGGGTGGGAGATGTGGCGTTCGGCGTCCCACTGCGGAGTCACCCACCGCGCCTGCACGCCGGAGAAGATCAGCCCCGCGACGATCGACTTGTGGCTGTCGCGGGGGACCAGCAGACTCCCGTCGCCGCCCGCCACTGCCATCATCGCCGCCTTCACCGACAGCGAACTGCCGCACGTCGAGAACCATGCGACGTCGGCGCCGACCGCCTCGGCCATCAGGTCTTCGGCGCGCTTCAGATACTTGTTGCTGGTTCTGCGGTCATCGAGGCCGCCACTGGCGAGCAGGTCGTCCCGAAAGGGTTCGTGGCCGAGCACGGCCAGCACGCGGTCGTCGACGCCGCGACCCTGCCGATGTCCCGGTGGGGTGTATCCGTACCGGTTGCTCTTGCGGTAGCCGACAAGGGCATCAAGGATCGGCGCTTCGGATTGATCCATGATCGGCGGAGTACCCGTTTACGGCGTGAGTACCACCTTGACCATGCCGTCCTGCTTCTTCTGGAACGTCTCGTAGGCGTCGGGTGCAGCTGTCAGCGGCAGTCGGTGAGTGGCGAACTGCTCGACTCCCAGCGGATCCTCGGCGGTCAGCAGCGGCATGATGTCGGGCACCCACTTCTTGACGTTGGCCTGGCCCATCCGCAACTGAATCTGTTTGTCGAACAACGACATCATGTTGATCGGGTCTGCCGCTCCGCCGTAGACGCCGGACAGCGAGATGGTGCCGCCCCTGCGCACCAACGCGATCGCGGAGTTCAGTGCGGCCAGGCGGTCGACCCCTGCCTGCTTCATCACCACGCGACCAACCGGTGAAGGAAGGAAGCCGGCGGCGGTCTGCATGGTCTCGGCGATGGGCGAGCCGTGAGCTTCCATCCCGACCGCGTCGATCACCGAGTCGGCGCCGCGGCCGTCGGTGTGGCTCAGCACCACGTCGTGCACGTCTTCTTTTCGCAAATCGATGACGTCAGTGCAGTATTCGCGGGCGCGGTCCAGTCGCTCCTCGACCAGGTCCACTCCGATCACCCGGCAACTCTTGCGGTGCGCCGCGATCCGGCACGCCATCGAACCGATCGGTCCGAGACCGAGCACGACGAGCGTGCCACCGTCGGGGACGTCGGCGTACTCCACGGCCTGCCACGCGGTGGGCAGCACGTCCGACAGGTACACGTACCGCTCGTCCGGCCCGTCCTGCGGCACCTTGATGTGGGTGTACTGCGCCTGCGGCACCCGCAGATACTCCGCCTGGCCGCCGGCCACCTCGCCGTACAACTTGGAGTAGCCGAACAGCGCAGCGCCGGTGCCCTGGTCGCGATTCTGCGTCGTCTCGCATTGGCTCTGCAGTCCGTGGTCACACATGAAGCAGCTGCCGCAGGAGATGTTGAACGGAATCACGACGCGGTCTCCGACGGCCAGGGTGTCGACCTCGCGGCCGACTTCTTCGACGACGCCCATCGCTTCGTGGCCGAGGATGTCGCCCGGCGTCATGAACGCTCCGAGCACCTCATACAGGTGCAGATCCGATCCGCAGATGTTCGTGCTGGTTACTCGGATGATCGCGTCGGTGGGCTCCTTGATCGCCGGATCGGGCACCGTGTCCACGGACACCTTTCGCCTGCCCTGCCACGTGACTGCTCGCATGTGTGTGCTCCTTGCAGATTCGTCGTTTCTACGGGCGTGCCCATCTCGGCGATCGCCAAACCTCGGGCAAGGATGGGGGGATGACCGACATCGGAACGGTCGTGGAGTTGCGGGTGCACGGCGTCTCGGGTGCACCGCCAGAAGCGCTGCTCGGCTGTCCCCCCGAGGACGTCGAGCGGACCGCAGGCGACGCGGATGCCGGCTTCTATCGCCGAAAGCCGGGGATCGACGAGGCGGCCGGCCCGTCAAAGCCCGACGGGTGGCGCAGGGTGATGGAGGCGTATTCGTGGGGCGCGTTGACATCCGGTAAGGCCAGCCGCGCGCTGTGGCTGCTGTTTCTGCCGTTCATCCTGATCGACCTCGCGCACTGGATGTTGCCGCCCGCGGGCCGAAGGCGTCCCGCCGCCATCTCGGTGACATTGCTGCGGTTGATCGCCTTGTCGTTCACGTTGACGCTGATGCTCGCCGCGGCGATCGCGGTGATGGATGTAATCGTCTGGCAGTGCGTGGGTTTGGACTACTGCAGCGCGGGTCCGTTGACGTTCATGGAAGCGTGGCCCCGCGGTTGGCAGCTGGCGGCGAGCGCGCTGCCGCTGGTGGCGGCAATCGCGTTGTTGTGGCGGCTGGGTGCCGAGGAGACGAAGGTCGACACGGATGGCCGTGACGCACCGCCGAGTCCTGCTGTGCTGGAGCAAGATACGCCGCTGGCGCAGAACTCGTTCTGGAATCCCGACGAGTCGGTGCTGCGGCTGCGCTACTGCCATGTGACGGCGTGGGCGGCCGGGTTGGCCGCCGTGGTGTTGGCCGCACCGGTGCAGTACGCCGCGTCGCCTACCGCCCGCACGGTGGGCATTGGCCTGCTGGCGGTCAACGGCCTGCTTCTGCCCACCGCCGTATTGGCCACCGCCTCGAGCAAGGCCACCGCGCGCGGCGGAAACGGCGTCAACCATGTGACACGCCCGCTGAACGCGGTGCGGGTCGTATCGCTGGGAATGCTTGTCGCAGCGCTGCTTTGGGCCGGCGTTGCCGACGTGTCCTATCCGACCGCTCCGGGACACCTGCCGGGCCTGCACATGGCGATCTATGTCTTGTTCGTCGTGCAGGTGGTGATGCTGTGCGCGTTGTTTGTGTTCACCGCGTTGTCGATGCGCGGTACACAAACCGCGGAGCGAACCACACGCGACGGCGGCTACCGGATGACGCTCAGCGGATTCACCGGACCTTTTGTGGCGTTGGTCGGTTGGCTCATCGGCGGCGGGTTCAGCGTCGGTGTCGGCCTCGGGATTGCGCAGGTGTTCGGCAGGCCCGTGCTGTCCGCCGAGACTGCGCAGACACCGAAGGTAGATGCGCCGCTGATCGTGCCGCCGCCGTATGTCTGGGCGGCCGTTGCCACCGTCGCGACGATCGCTGTCGCAATCGCGGTGGGCGCGTACGTGTGGCTGCGGGTCATTCCGAGACGCGTCGAAAGCCAACTGCGTGAAGTGCGCACCGACTACCCCGGCGTCACCGGCCCCAGTGCACAGCTCGACACGATTGCTCGGGCACGGGCGTTGGCGTCACTGACCGACGTCGGCGCCCGCAGCTTGGCAGCCATGGCGCTGGTCGCCGTGATAACAACCGCGGGCGCGCTGATCGTGAATCTTTCAGTGCCCCAGTTCAGTTCGTTCAACTGGTCGACATGGATCTTTCGGATCAGCGTGTTCATCTCCGCCGCACTGGCGGCCGGCTTGGTGCTGCTGGCCGCGGCGGCCTATCGGAACCGCCAACTGCGACGCGCGGTGGCCATCCTGTGGGATGTGGTGACATTCTGGCCACGCGCCAATCACCCGTTGACTCCGCCGTCGTATGGCGCCCGAACGGTGTGGGATGTGCGGTTGCGGCTCGACGGGTTCAGGCGAGCCGGTGTCCCAGTCGTACTCGTCGCCCACAGCCAGGGCACCGTGATCGCGGGAGCGACGCTGCTGCAGGCGAATACGGCAACCGAGCACTACCCCCTGCTGACGTTCGGCTCACCGCTGCGGCGGCTGTACGCGCAGAACTTCCCGGCCTACTTCGGCGCCGAGGCGTTGGGACGGTTGCGGCAGTGGCAGCTGCAGCCGAACGAACAGTGGATCAACCTGTGGTGCTGCTCCGACCCGATCGGGGCGTGGATCTTCGACGACGAGAACACCGAACTGCGACTGGCACAGAGCGAGGACATCGACTGGCGCCTGTTTGATGTACCGCGGACGGGGTCGGTACCGGACCCCGGGGGACGGGTCTGCGGGCACTCCGGTTTCTGGACCCGCAAGGAGTACGACGACGCCATGACCGCCCTCCAGTCCACGGTGCTGCCAGAAGGATCTGCGCCGGCCGATACCAGCGCGACGGCGCCGCCGACGAAGGAGTTGCAATGACCTTCGAAAGTCGCACCGCCCTGATCACCGGCGGCGCGATCGGCTTTGGCAGGGCGTTCGCGAGGGCACTGGCAGCCGGGGGCGCCAACGTCGTACTGGCCGACATCGACGTCGACGGAGCCGAACGCACTGCGGCCGAACTCGTTTCGTCGGGGGCTCACGCGATCGCGGTGGACTGCGACGTCGCCGACGCGGACCGGGTAGACGCCGCAGTCGCCGCGGCGAGCGCGCAGTTCGGCGGTATCGACATCGTCATCAACAACGCCGGTCTGCACCTGACGAAGTACAACCAGCCCTTCGGGGCGTTGTCGCGTGACGAGATCCGCAACCTCTTCGACGTCAATGTGATGGGCGTGATCAACGTGACATTGGCGTGCCGGGATTCGATGCGCGACCGCGGGGGCGGTGTCGTGCTGAACATCTCGTCGATTGCCGGCTATCAGAGCGCGACGCCGTACGCGGTGTCCAAGCTGACCGTCCGTGGTCTGACCGTCGCGTTCGCGACCGAACTGGCGCCGGACCGCATCCGGGTCAACGCGATAGCTCCCGGCCTGATGAGCACCGAGAACGCGCTTGCCGATCTGCCGACACCGCTGATCGACGAATTCGTGCAACGACTCCAGCTCGTGCACCGGCTCGGCACAATGGACGACGTCGTGTCGGCGATGTTGTTCCTGTGTTCGGACGAGGCGTCGTTCATCACCGGTGAGACGCTCAAGGTCAGCGGCGGCTACCCGCTGAACTTCTGATCGGCGTAGCGCACGAGGCGGGCCTGCATCTCGGGGTAGGGGTCGGCCGCGGGCACCTCGGTGGCGTCGCGCAGCGCGACGGCGGCCTGCGCTGCGGCGCGAATTGCGGCGCGGTACGGCAGTGAGCCCGTGGATACCCTTCGCACGCCGAGTTCGGCGAGTTCTGCGAGCGAGTGACCGGGGATGGCAAGGGCATTGACGGGTACCGGAATCTCTGTCGTGAGCTGACGTACCACGTCGGGGTCGGTGGCGCCGGGGACGAAGATGCCGTCGGCGCCTGCTTCGACGTATCGCGCGGCACGGGTGAGCGTCGCTGTCACCGTGGCATCCTGGCCGAGCCAGTAGGTGTCGACGCGGGCGTTGACGAACACGTCGGGCGAACGATGTTTGATGGCTTGCACTTTCGCCGCATGCCGGCCGGGGTCGATCAGCTTCTCGTCGGTGCTGTCCTCGATGTTGATGCCGGCGGCCTGCAGTCGGGTGACGTATTCGGCGACCTGGCCGGGGTCATCGGCGTAGCCGTCTTCGATGTCCATGCTGACGTAGCAGTCCAGCGGTTGCAGTGCGGCGGCGAGGGCGAGGTTGGCCTCTTTGGTGGCTCGGCCGCCGTCGGGTCTGCCGAGGCTGGATGCGACGCCGAAGCTCGTCGTGCCGACAGCGGTGAAGCCACATTCCAGCAGCGCCAGCGCAGACGGCACATCCCAGGCGTTGGGCAGCAGCAGCGGAACGTCGCGATAGTGCAGGTCCCGAAACGTCACTCGCCGGTCCTGACCGCCATCGCGGACACCTTTCACTTGCGGGTCACTTGCGGGGCGGACGCAAAGCGTTCATCGCCAACCGCATTATCGGGCCGGGGACGCGATCCTTGGCCGCAAGCGCCGCATCGGCCGCCCTGCCGCGCAGTGGCGTGCCGCGACCGAACCATTTGTTCAGCGGGCCACCGGTCGGCTCCAGGTCCACATGCAGGGGCGGTTTGCCGTCGGCGGCACCGAGCGCATTGGAGATGACCACGCGCTGAATCTCGCTGGTGCCCTCAAAGATGGTGTACAGCTTGGCATCTCGATACCACTTCTCGACAGGATGGTCCTTGATGTAGCCCCAGCCGCCCATGGTCTGGATCGCGCGTTCGGTGGTGCGCACGGCGAGTTCGCTGGCGGCAAGCTTGGCCATCGAGCCTTCACCGCGCTCGAACGGCACCCCGGTCGCGGCCATCCAGGAGGCCCGCCAGGTCAGCAACCGCGCGGCGTCCAGTGCGGTGGCCAGGTCGGCCAGCGGGAACGCGATGCCCTGGTTGTCGATGATCGGGGCGCCGAAAGCCTCGCGTCTGTTGGCATACTCGGTCGCGTATTCCAGTGCGGCCCTGGTGATTCCGAGCGCCTGTGCGGCGACCATCGGGCGGGTCTGCTCGAAGGTGCCCATGGTGGCTGAGCCGGAATGCTTGGCGCCCTCGATCGCTTCGCGGGCCTTGGCGAGCTTGTGCTCGAGCTTTTCCTGACCGCCGAGCAGGTTGGCGCCTGGCACCCGAACGCCGTTGAACTTCAGCTCGGCGGTGTGCGACGCGCGACAGCCGAGCTTGTCGAGTTTGCGCACGAGTTCCAGGCCAGGCGTGCCGCCCGGCACGATGAACAGCGCCTGGCCTCGGTGGCCGAGTTCCTCGTCGACCACGGCGTTGACCACGTGCACGTTGGCGATGCCGCCGTTGCCGATCCACATCTTGTGGCCGTCGATGATCCAGTCGTCGCCATCGCGGCGTGCTCGGGTGCGCAGGTTGCGCACGTCGCTGCCACCCTCGGGCTCCGAGATGGCGAGGGCGGCGAGCTTGAGATCGCCTGGTGTGCCGAAACATTCGGGCGCCCACTGCAGCATCTGCTCCGGCGAGGCGGCCTGGCCGATCGCCGAAAGCGCCAATGCAGGCATCACGATCGCAAGCCCGATGCCTGCGCAGCCCCAGAACAGCTCCTCCATGAACATCGGCAGCGACAGCCCGGTCGGGTCGCCGATCAGGTCGCGGTAGAACAGCGGGCTGTAGAACCCTCGGCCTGCGGCCTCCTCCAGCACCGGCCACGGAAACTCCTGGCGCTGGTCGTACTCGAGGGCCACCGGTCTGACGCATTGCTCTGCGAACTCGTGTGTGCGTCGGGCGAGGTCGTGCTGCGCAGCCGTAGGCGTGATGTCGAAGCTCACCAGCGCCGGGTACCCCTCGACCTACCGTGGTAACCGGTGAACCTCGGTGAGCTGAACCTTCGGCAGCGTGACGGCGTGACGTGCGGACCGACCGTCGCAGTAGTCGCGGGTGCGCTGCTGGACCCGGGCCGGGGCGTCGGGCTGTCCGATCCCGCGTGGTTCGCCGACGAACAGGCCAGGGTGCATCGTGAGGTGAACCGGATCTGGCCGCGCCGATTGGGCACCACGCCGATGGGGATGGCGCATGCGCTGAGCGGTTCCGGCGTCCGCTACCGGTGGCGGGTGTTTCGGGGGTGGCGCGACAACTTGTCCGATGTGGGGCGTGCGGTGCAGGCCGGCCGTCCGGTCGCGATGTTGATAGGACGGTTCATCCCGCGGCACTGGGTGCTGATCGTCGAAGTGGCCGGACCGCTGTGGCAGTGCTACGAGCCGTCGTCCGGAGCGGTACGCACGGTGTCGGTCGACGCGGTGAGGCGATCGCGGCTGGCCGCGTTGGGCTATCCCCGGGTGTTCGCGTTCGTGCTGCCGAAAGCCTCGACACGGTCGGCGACGAGCTGATCGCCCGGCGCATCGGATTCCTTGAGCCCTGCCACCACTCCCGTGCGGTTGCGTTCGGGTTGGTTCTGCGACATCTTCGCCTTGCCTTCGACTTTCGCGATCACCAGCTCGACGCCGACGATCGCACGCAGCTGTGCCCGCGTGTAGCTCTCGGGCGCATCGGTGACCTGCCACGGCTGAGCGCGACCTTGCTCGTGCCGGTTCGTCAGCATCGTGACGAGGTCGAGCACCCACTCCGCGTCGTCGTGGGCGACGAGTCGGCCGTAGACGTTCAGCAACTCGTAGTTCCACGTCGGCACGACCTTGCCCGTTTCCGTCTTCGTCGCGTAGAAGCTGGGCGAGATGTAGGCGTGCGGTCCGGAGAAGATCGCCACCGACTCGCAGCCGTCGGCCTTCCAGTGCGGGTTGGCCCGCGACACGTGCCCGACGAGCGAGTGCCGGTCCGCGTCATAGAGCAGCGGCAGCGGCGTCACCATCAACCCCGAGGGGTCGTGTGTGACGAGATGGGCGAAGCCCGCCTGAGCCAGCGCGGCCGCGGTTTCCTCGTCGGCAAGTGCGAACTGTCTAGGTATGTACATGGCAGCTTCAGCGTAAAGCGGTCAGCAACCGGGATGCGGTCCATTCGAACGTATGATCGAACAGTGGGCGAGCTCCAATCGATCGGCTACAACGGGCAGCCCGTGCAGCAGGCCTTCCGCCGCGTCGACCCGCCGGTCGCGGTGCTGGTGGACCTTGCTGCGCTGTTCCCGCGCGAGCCGCATCGTGGCGGCGGCTACAACCCCGCCGGCCTGCAGATGCACTCCGTCGTCGACGGCAGGCTGACCTGTTGGGGCATCTGCGAGCAGGGCTATTGGTGGGGACTGGTCACCTACGAGATCGCCTATGGTTCGCGACGCAAGTCGGTGACCCACTGGATTCCGGCATGGGTGCTCAAGCGAAAAACCGACTAGGCCGGCATCGCGTCGTCTATGCGCCGCTGCGCTTCCCCCGGCGAGATGCGCAGTCGCCTCGCGAGTGCCTCCGCCCGCGACGATCCACCGAACGTCGCGGGGTCGGGTGCAGAGATGAGCAGCCCGATGAGTCGTCGGCTCAGTCCGGCCGCGGCCTTGTCCAGTGTCTCCAGCCGCTCGATGAGCGCATAAGTCTCCGATCGAGACAATGCCTCGAGCGGCAAGGCGGAAAGTGTGCGATAGCCGGATTCAACGGCCTCGAGCGCTCCGATGACCTCGTCCTTGGTAGTTCTCATACCGCAACCATGCCCGGGCCCACCGACAACACCGCGAAGTCGGACGACTGAAGGGCTTCGTTACCCGCGCGCGGCGGCTTCTTGGAGCACGGCCCGGTCGCCTTCTTCATAGAGCCGATCGATCCGCATATAGGTGACTCGCCAACGCGTTGCGCAACGCCGGAGGTGGTGGGTGTAGACACCGCCGACGGTCCAGAATCGGTCATCGAGCCGATGGGTCGCCCGCACGTGTGACCGGGTGGTTGCCTCGTCGCCGGCGCCGTCGACCTGCACGTTGGTAATCAGATGTTGGGTGGCGTCGAAACCCTGAAGCGTCGAGCGCCATTGCCCGACCAGCGCCGCACCGGCCGCTGTGGTCACCTCGCCACCGAAAAGGCTCGTGTAGTCGGTGCGCACGTCGTCGGCAAGTAGCTCCGTCACGCGATCCCATTGCCGGACGTCGCAATAGAAACCCACCCCGGTCACAGTCTCGGCGATGGCGTGCCGGTCCAATGCCGAAAGTGGCTGTGCCGCAGGATTTGTCACCGCTGAATTCTAGGCCTCATGGCCCGGGTCGAGGTCGCGAACATCAGAGAACGTGACCAGTTGCTCGAACCCTTCGGGGGCGTCGCCCGCTACGGGTTCGAGCAGGAAACCGACGTGGTCGCCGAGGTCGTAACGGTTGCGCACTTCGCCTGCGAACCACCCGGCGGCTTCGTCGAGGATCGGCAAGTCGTGCGGGCCGCGATGCCATGCGCAGCGCGCGAACTTGTCGGTGTGATCGCCGGTTTCGCCGCCGAACAGCCTGGCGAGTTCGCCGTGCTGTCGCTCGAGGAGGTGGACCGCCAGGTGGCTGGCGTGCTCGGCGACGCGAAAGGTGCGGTTGCGTTTCGACAGTCCCGTCAAGAACCGCGGCGGGTGGATGCTCGTCTGGCTGGTGAACCCGACAAGGCAACCGGCCAACTCGTCACCGGAGCGCGTGGTGACGACGAACATCGGATAGTCGAGCAGAGCGACCAGCTTCTCGAAGGGTTGCGTCATGGCCGCGTCGCTAAGGTTGTGGCATGGCCAGAAAGTACGCGACTGCGGACGCAGTCGAGTTGCCCGATCTGCTCGATTTCATCCGGCCGCGACATCGCATGGTGCTCACCACATTTCGCGCTGACGGATCGCTGCAGACCTCGCCGGTGTCCGGCGGGGTCGACGACGCCGGTCGCATCGTGATTTCCAGCTACCCCCAGCGGGCCAAGTCGGCGAATGTTCGTCGCACCCCGCAGGCCAGTGTGTTGGTGTTGTCCGATGAATTCAATGATGCCTACGTCCAGGTCGACGGCGACGCCGAGGTGATCGAACTGCCCGACGCCGTCGAACCGCTGGTCGACTACTACCGCTCCATCGCAGGCGAGCACCCTGACTGGGCCGAATACCGGCAGGCGATGGTCGATCAGGGCAAGTGCCTGATCCGCGTCACTCCCCGACGCTGGGGTCCCGTTGCGACGGGCGGCTTCCCTCCGCAATAGCGCTACCACGCGCCGTCGAGGTCCAGCGTCATCGTGCCCGCCGGATCGGCGCGGAACTTTCCGGTGCCTGCCACCTTCGCCAGCCCCTGGGTGCCCGCAGCGACCCTCAGCTCCGCGGCCGCCACGCCGTCGCGGTACTGACCGTCGTGCAACAGCACCACGCCACCCTTCTTGCCGCCGATCGTCCCGGTGATGTGTTCGACGCCGACGAACAACGCGCTCTTGTCGGGCGCGTAGGCCAGTAACCACTTCGTCGTGGACGTGCCCTGGATGTCACCCTCATAGCGCTTCGCCACCAGCGCCTCGGTCAGCTTCGTTGCGTCGTCGCCGTCCTCGAACGGCGTCTCGTCCCAGCTGGCGATCTCGAAACGAGCTTCGATGTGTCTGCTCATAGGGGGCCGGGTACCCCGGACGACAGGTCCGGAATCGACGGGCCGACCAGCGCGCTTCGCGCCGCCTGTGATAGTCAGGGCTAGGTGGCCGCATTGCGTCCGCTAGCACGTCAAACTATAGTCTGGACACATGTCCAGAGGGTTCGGAGTTACTGCGTGACAGCATTTGCCCAGCTCACCGGCCCTCGATCTTTGCGCTGACCATGCGCATCGCGTTGTTGTCCTACCGGAGCAAAACTCATTGCGGCGGGCAGGGGGTCTACGTCCGGCACCTCTCGCGCGGCCTCGTCGAACTCGGTCATGACGTCGAGGTGTTTTCCGGCCAGCCCTATCCCGAGGTGCTCGACCCGCGCGTGCGCCTGACGAAGGTGCCCAGCCTCGACCTGTACCGGGAGCCCGATCCGTTCCGCATTCCGCGGCCGAGCGAGATCCGCGACCGCATCGACATGCTCGAGCTGCTGACGACGTGGACAGCCGGTTTCCCCGAGCCGCGCACCTTCACGATGCGTGCCGCCCGGCTGCTGAGCCGGCGACTCGGCGACTTCGACGTCGTGCACGACAACCAGAGCCTGGGCACCGGGCTGCTGGACCTCGCCGAACTGGGCCTGCCGGTGGTGGCGACGGTGCACCATCCGATCACGCGCGATCGTGTCCTGGACGTGGCGGCCGCGCAGTGGTGGCGGAAACCGTTGGTCCGTCGTTGGTACGGGTTTGCCGAGATGCAGAAGAAGGTGGCCCGCCAGATTCCCGAGCTGCTGACGGTGTCCTCGACGTCGGCAGCCGACATCGCCGAAGACTTCGAGGTCACACCGAGCCAGCTGCACGTGGTGCCCCTCGGTGTCGACACCGCGTTGTTCCAGCCCGCTGAAAAGCGGGTGCGCAACCGGATCATCGCGATCGCCAGCGCCGACGTACCGCTCAAGGGCGTCAGTCACCTGCTGCACGCGGTGGCGCGGCTGCGCGTCGAACGCGATCTCGAGCTACAGCTGGTGGCCAAGCTCGAACCCAACGGGCCGACCGAGAAGCTGATCGCCGAACTGGGCGTCTCGGACATCGTCCACATCTCCAGCGGGCTGAGCGACACTGAGCTGGCAGATCTGCTCGCATCGGCCGAAATCGCTTGCATCCCTTCGCTGTACGAAGGCTTCTCGCTGCCTGCCGTTGAGGCGATGGCCAGCGGCACCCCGATCGTGGCCAGCCGTGCAGGGGCGTTGCCCGAGGTGGTCGGTGCCGACGGCGAGTGCGCCCGACTGGTGCGGCCCGCCGACGTCGACGAGCTGACCAGTGTCCTAGGGCAGCTGTTGGACTCGCCGCAGGAGCTGGCGCGCTTGGGGGCCGCAGGGCGTCGCCGCGCAGTCGAGGTGTTCAGTTGGGAATCGGTTGCGGCGCAGACCGTCGCGGTCTACGAGAAAGCAATGGCTAAATGCTGACTGTCGACTTCGACCGGCTGGGCGTCGGTGCCGGCACGAAGGTGATCGATGTGGGGTGCGGCGCGGGCAGACACTCATTCGAGGCCTACCGGCGCGGCGCCGACGTGATCGCGTTCGACCAGAGCGCGGCCGACCTCAACGACGTCGACGAGATACTGCAGGCGATGAAGGACCAGGGCGAGGCGCCGTCCTCGGCGCGGGCCGAAGCTGTCAAGGGCGACGCGCTCGACTTGCCTTATGCCGACGGCACTTTCGACTGCGTCATCGCATCGGAGATCCTCGAGCACGTCCCCGAGGACGACAGGGCCATCAGCGAACTCGTTCGGGTGCTGAAACCCGGCGGCTCGCTGGGCATCACGGTGCCGCGGTGGCTGCCGGAGAAGGTGTGCTGGGTGCTTTCGGACGAATACCACGCCAACGAAGGCGGCCACATCCGGATCTACCGGGCCGACGCGCTGCGCGACAAGGTACTGGCGCACGGCCTGCGGTTGACGCACACGCATCACGCGCACGCGCTGCATGCGCCGTTCTGGTGGCTGAAATGTGCTGTGGGAACCTCGAACAACGATCACCCCGCCGTGGCGGCGTACCACAAACTGCTGGTCTGGGACATGATGGAGCAGCCCTGGCTCACCCGCACCGCGGAGTCGCTGCTGAATCCGCTGATCGGCAAGAGCGTGGCGCTGTACTTCAGGAAGCCGGTAAAGACTGTTGCTGTCTCCTGAGCTTCCCGGCGTTCCCGGCGTGCTGACGCCGGCGCAGTGTCGTCAGACCGCGCAGTCGATCGCCGCAACTCAGGAATCCTCTGGCGCGATCCCCTGGTTCGACGGCGGGCACACCGATCCGTGGGACCACGTGGAGAATGCGATGGCCCTCACCGTCGCAGGGCTTTTGGAGCCGGCTCGGGCCGCGTTCGAGTGGTGCCGCAATGCCCAGCGACCGGACGGCTCCTGGCCCATCCAATTGCGCAACGGCGCGATCGAAGACGCCAACAGCGACAGCAACTTCTGCGCCTATATCGCAACTGGCGTCTGGCATCACGTGCTGATCACTCGCGACCGCCAGTTCGCCGAGACGATGTGGCCGGTGGTCGCCAAGGCCATCGACTTCGTCGTCGACCTGCAGGCCAGTGGCGGTGAAATCGCTTGGGCCAGAAGCTCTTCCGGCCCTGAGCCGGAGGCGCTGCTAACGGGCTGTGCCAGCATCTACCACAGCATCAGATGCGCGCTTGCCCTGGCGGACTACTTCGGTGATCCACAACCGGAATGGGAAGTCGCTGTCGGTCAGTTGGGTCACGCGATCGCCCACCACCCCGAGGCGTTTGTGATCAAGGACCGTTGGTCGATGGAGTGGTACTACCCGGTGCTCGGCGGCGCCTTACGCGGGCCGGCGGCGCGCGAACGCATCGACGAACGATGGGACGACTTCGTGGTACCGGGCCTTGGCATCCGGTGCGTCGACGACCGGCCGTGGGTCACCGGAGCCGAAACCTGCGAACTGGTGATGGCATTGGACGCCATCGGCGATTCGGCCCGTGCGCACCAGCAGTTCGCGGCGATGCACCACCTCCGCGAAGAGGACGGCTCCTACTGGACCGGCCTGGTGTACGCCGACGGCAAGCGGTGGCCGGTCGAGCGCACGACGTGGACCGGTGCGGCGATGATTCTCGCTGCCGACGCGCTGTCGAGGACCACTGCTGCCAACGGCATCTTCCGCGGCACCGACCTGCCGCGCGGCCTCGAAGGCGAGTACGACTGCGCCTGCGCCGCCAGCGAGCGCTAGCCGTCCCGGCGGCGGACACGGACCAGGGCGCCACGCGCCGGGGCCAGCGCGACGCCGCGTGTCTGCCATCTTTCGTCGCGGGCGCTCGAGGCTTGAATCGCATAGTCGCGCAGCAAGGTTCGCAAGACGATGCGCATCTCCATCGTCGCGAATGCCGCGCCGATGCAACGACGGACGCCGCCGCCATACGGGATCCACTGCGCCGGATCGGGGCGTTGAGCCGTGAAGCGACCGGGATCGAAGCGGGCGGCGTCATGGAAGACCGACTCGTCGGCATGCAGCAGCCCGATGCTGGCGACGATCGTGTGCCCTTGCGGGATGGACCACGGACCGATCTGCAGGGTCGGGGCCTTCACCTGGCGGAAGGTCGTATCGATGACGGGGCGGATCCGCAGCACCTCAAAGAGGGTCGCGGTCAACAGTTCCTCGGAGCCGGCATCGAGGTCGACGACGAGACGCTCGAGCAGCGCCGGGTGTCGCTGCAACCGCTCGAGGGCCCAGGCAAGCGCGGTGGCCGTCGTCTCGTGACCGGCGGCGAGCAGGGTGATCAACTCGTCGGCGATCTCGTCGCGACTCATCGGCGACCCGTCGTCGTAGCGACTCCGCAGCATCAACGCCAGCACATCGTCACGATCGGCCAGACCTGGGTCGGCCAGCGTGTTGCCGATCAGTCGGTTGACGATTGCGTCGTATTCGCGGCGGTATCGCAAGAACCGACCCCACGGACTCCACGCGCCCCAATCCCATTGCGGTACAGGGATCATCGCGAGCCTTGAGCCGAGCTTGATCCCCGCGGGCAGGATCTCCCGCAGCCGTTCCAGCTCCTGTCCCTCGGCGCCGAAGACGGCACGCAGGATCACGTTCAGCGTGATGCGCATCATCGACGGCAGCGCCGCGAAGGCCTCATTCTCGGGCCATGTCGAGAATTCCTGGGCCGCTTCGCGTTCGATGATCGACTCGTAAGCGGCCAACCGCCTGCCATTGAACGACGGTGTCAATAACTTGCGGCGAGCGCGGTGCCGATCACCCATCATCGCGAACATCGAGTTCGGTCCCATCACCCGGCCGAGGTTCGCATCGGTGGTGTCGACGAGGTGCGGCGCGGCCTTGAAAAGCTGCCGAATGTCGTTGGGATCGCTGAGGACAACCAGCCGACCGAAGATGGGCAGGTCGATGGTGAAGGCCGAGCCGTAGACGCGCCGCAGCATCTGCAGCGCGATCCTGCGGTTTGTCGACGCCAACGCCCCCTGCACAGTCCGCGGCAGGCGCGGACCCGGCGGCAACTTCACAGCGGTCATCGACGCGTCGCGCTCAATCGTTGTCATGGCGCGGGGATGGTATGCGGGCGAGGCATCCAGTCAATGGACGGAAAGCGACGACCACGCGTCGGCATCCTCTTACGCTATTCGGGTGCGCTTGACGTGGCCCCTGACGGGCCGCTCGGAGGAGATGCAGCTGGTCTCGGCGGCGATCGCACACAAAGACACCGCCGGGATACTCCTATCGGGAGCCGCAGGCGTCGGCAAGAGCCGGATCGCCAGGGAGGCGCTTTCGGCCGCCGAGTCGCGTGGCTGCGAGGTCCACTGGGCCGTCGCCACCACTGCTGCCCGTGCCCTTCCGCTTGGCGCGTTCGCGTCTTTCGTCGGCTCGGCTTCCGGCGACATGCTGCAGCTGGTGCGTGGTGTGATCGAAGCGCTGACCGCCAGACGCCAGAACGCCTGCGTGGTCGTCGCCGTCGACGACGTGCACCTGCTCGACGACCTCTCCACCTTCGTGCTGCAGCAGATCGTGCAGCGCGGAGTCGCCAAGGTGGTGGTGACGGCCCGCGAGGGTGAGCCGATTCCGATGGGGCTGCAGGAGATGTGGACGCGCGAGCAGTTCGAACGCATCGACCTTCAACCGATTTCCCGCGACGAAACCGCGACACTCATCGCGGCGGCGCTGGGCGGTCCCGTTGACGCGGATGCGACGCGTCGCTTGTGGAACCTCACCCGAGGAAATGTCTTGTATCTGCGCAACATCGTTGAACAAGAAGTGGCCGACGGGCGGCTCGCCGAGCGGCATGGCTTCTGGACGTGGACGGGTAAGCCGGTCGTGACGTCGAGCCTGGTCGAGATGATCGAAGCGCGCACAGGTGCACTGTCGGCAGCGGTCGGCGAGGTGATCGACGCGCTGGCGGTGGGCGAACCCATCGAGCTGGCTTCGCTGTGCAGAATCACCGACGCCGCTGCGGTGGAAGAGGCTGACATGCGCGGCCTGATCAAGCTCGACAGCGCCGACGGAAGGGTCGAAGCACGGTTGGCACATCCGCTTTACGGCGAGGTTCGCCGCAACCGAGCGCCATCGACCCGCCTACGCCGACTGCGTGGGTGTGTAGCCGCTGAACTCGCCAACGGCAGCGACGCCGACGACATGCGGACGATCGTGCGGCGCGCGACGTTGAGCATCGACTCCGATCTGGAGCCGGACCCCGAGCTGCTTGTCAATGCCGCCCACGGCGCCGTGTGGCTGGCCGATCTTCCGCTCGCCGATCGGCTTGCCGACGCGGCCATCCGAGCGGGCGGCGGCGCGGAGGCGTACATCATTCGCGGATGCAACCTTTCGGGGCTCAGCCGTGGCGAGGACGCCGAAGCAGTACTGGCCTCCGTCCCAACCGAGGGCTTCACCGGTGCCGATCATGCCCGGCTGGCCTTCGTTCGCGGCATGAACTTGATCTACACGCTGGCTGATCCGGGTCGTGCGAAAGCCGTTGTCGACGAGGTATTTTCACGCACCGGCGCAGACGGCTGCCTCGACGCCTTCCACTCCGTGTATTGGGCCATGCTGGGCAAGCCACAACTTTCGTTGGCGGCGTCGCAGGATCTGGTCCTGACGGACCTACCCGCCGTTGTCGGCGCGCAGGCCGCGTCGCAGATTGCCCTGGCACTGGGAGACGTCGGCCGCACGACAGACGGCGTTGCAGCGGCCGAGGAGGGTTACGCCATCGTGGATGGCTCCTTCGATGCTGAGAACATTCGATTCGTCATCACCACCAGTCATGTCGGCCTGCTGGTGCAGTCGGGTCGCGTGCGTGATGCGGTGCTCGCCGCCGAGGGCTTACGCAGGCGGTGGGCTGATCTGCCGGGTGTCCTTCAGGTGCTCAGCCTCGCCGTCGCAGGCCGTGCCGCCCTGGGAGCCGGTCAGTTGGAGGCCGCATGTGCGATGTTGCAGCCGATCGATTTGTTGATCGCTGAGAGCAACGGCTGGGGGTATCGATACCAGTTACCGCACGCGATCGCGCTGGCCATGCGTGGATCAGCCGATGACGCGGCGGCGGCACTTGCCAGCGCCGAGAAGCATCGCCATCCCAGTCATGGCTGCACTGACTTCGAGCTGGGGCTGGCGCAGGCGTGGGTCGCGGCGGCCCAAGGCATTGTCAGCCAGGCGATTTCGCATGCGCTCGCGGCGGCTGATACCGCTGCAGCCAATGGGCAGCTGGCGGCCGAAGTGGTCTGTCTGCAGGCGGCGACGCAGTTCGGCCACGCGTCCGCGGAGTCCCGCCTGCAAGCCTTGGCCGAGATTGTCGAAGGGCCACGCGCCCCACTGGTGGCCCGATTTGCCGGCGCGTTGCACAGGGGCGATGGAGCCGAACTCGCCGACGTATCCAAGGGTTTCGAGGAGATCGGCGACCTCATCGCGGCGGCAGATGCGGCTGCGCACGCCGCGTTGATATGCCGCGGCCAGGATCTGCGGGGCTCGGCGTACACACATGCAGCCAGGGCGGCGGGGCTGGCCGAATCATGCGGCGGTGCAACGACACCCGCGCTGCGTGAGGCAGTTGAACCCGTGCCGCTGTCGTCGCGCGAACGTGAGATCGTCGCACTGATCGCAGAGGGCCTGACCAACCGCGAAGTCGCCGACCGGTTGTGTCTGTCCGTGCGCACCGTCGAGGGCCACATCTACCGGGCGATGGCCCGGACAGGCACGGCCAGTCGCGAGGAACTCGCCGGGTTGTTGAAGCGGCCGAGTAAATAGCTCGCTACAGGTCCTGGCCCGGCGTTCCTGACGTCCGCTCGAGCACGCGCATCGAACCTGTCGCCAACACTTCGCGGAAGTCACCGGTGGCCAGTGCCCGCTGGTAGATGTGGAACGGCGCCTGGCCGCCGTCGTTCGGGTCGGGGAACACATCGTGGATGATCAGCGCACCGCCGATGTCGACCCATCGCGCCCACCCGTCGAAGTCGCGCTGCGCGGCCTCTTCGGTGTGCCCTCCGTCAATGAACAACAGCCGCAACGGCATTCGCCAGCCGCGCGCGACGATCGGGGACTTGCCCACGATCGCCACCACGTGGTCGTCGAGTCCCGCCGCGTCGAGCGTGTGCCGCAGCGTGGGAAGGGTGTCGAACAGCCCGGTCACGTCGTCCACCATCGACGCATCGTGATACTCCCAGCCCGGCTGATGTTCCTCCGAGCCGTGGTGATGGTCGACGGTGTAGATCACCCCGCCGGTCTGCTGTGCGGCGGCGCCGAGCAGGACCGTCGATTTACCGCAGTACGTGCCGATTTCGACGCCGACGCCGTCACCCAGGTATCTGACCGCGATGTCGTAAAGCGTGCGCCCCTCTTCGGCCGGCATGAAGCCGATGACCTGTTCGGCAAGGGTGAAGAGTTCGTCTGTGCTGCTCATTGGCGGCCACCTTACCGTTGCTGGTGAATGGCACTTGTAGTAGCGTCCGGACACGTGTCCGATCCGGTCTTGGAGTCGACTCGTCGTCGCCTGACCGCCAAACAGGCCGACACCGTCGATCGCCTCGGCCGCGCCGCCGTGGACCTCTTGAGTCGGGAAGGATTCTCCGGCCTGACCGTGCGACGGGTAGCCGCTGAAGCCGGGGTCGGAGCGGCCACCGCTTACACGTATTTCTCGTCGAAGGAGCACCTCGTCGCCGAGGTGTTCTGGCGTCGACTCGCGGGCGCGCCACCGGCGGCGCACGACTCGGCCGACGCGGCCACCCGGGTGGTGGACGTACTGCGCCACATCTCGCTGCTGGTCGCTGATGAACCCGAATTCGCTTGTGCGGTAACGAATTCGCTGCTCGGGAAGGACCCTGACGTCGAGGTGCTTCGGCTGCGCATCGGCCGCGACATTCGCGACCGGTTGACCGCCGCGCTGGGATCCGACACCGACCCGGAGATCATCGACTCACTGGAGATGCTGTACTCGGGCGCGCTGGTGCGAGCGGGGATGGGCTACGCGTCGTACGCGGATATCGCGCACCGGTTGGAGAAGTCCGCCCGGCTGATGCTGCGTTAGCGGGGGCCGAGGATCGCGGTGGCCGCCGCGATCGCGTGTTCGACGATGCCCTGCACGTCGCGGTCGTCCTCGACGAACAGCGCGGTCAACTCCCGCAGGCCGCCCAGCAGAATCAGCGCCAGCGGGCGCGAGATCGGGGTCAGGTCGGCTCGCCGGAAACCGGGGCTGTCGGTCAGGTCGACCAGCATGTCGGTCAGCGCCTCCATGGCGAGGCGGTTCAGCGGCCGCGCCACCAGGCCGAGTGCCGGCGCCTCGCGGATCCAGCTCAGCGTGATCGCCGGCCGCGACCCGATGTGGTCGACGTAGGCCACCGCCGCCTGGCGGATCTGGTCCTGCCAGTCCGCCTCGGGGTCGACGGCTGTCTGGATGTTGGCGATCAGGTCCTCGTTGTTCCTGCGCAGCAGCTCGATCAGGCACTCTTCCTTGCTGGCGAACTGCTCGTAAAAGGTGCGCTTGGAGGTGCGCGCATGCCGGACGATGTCGGCCACGGTGGAGTCGCGATAGCCGCGTTCACCGATCGAGGCGGCGAGGCCGTCGATCAACCGGTCGCGAAAGGGGTCATCGACGGACGCCCCTGTGTCGAGCGCTGTCGTCATTTCGCCTCCCCGCAACCCTTGCGCGTGCCTGGTACCAAGCGGTACCGTACTACACACACCCACGGTACACCGAAGTACCAGGGAAACGGCTGGGAGTGATGCACCGATGACAGACACCGCAGTGACCGTCGAAGCCAAGCCCCCGACAACTCCGGGCAAGACGGCGCCCGCGATTCGCCTGCCCAAGCCGGTCCAGATGGTGCTGATGGCAGGGTTCCGCCGCAGGTTCCTGCGATATGCGGGCAAGCGTTACGGCTCCGTGTTCGCGATCAACGTTCCGTTCTTCGGCCGCAGCGTCGTGGTCTCCGACCCTGCGCTCGCGCGTCAGGTGTTCCTCGCGAGCACCGACGACCTGATCAACGTGCAACCGAACCTCAGCCGGATCTTCGGCCCCGGTTCGGTTTTCGCGTTGGACGGCAAGGAGCACCGCGCCCGGCGCAAGCTGCTGGCCCCGCCGTTCCACGGCCAGAGCATCAAGAACTACGAGAAGGTCATCGAAGAGGAGACACTGCGCGAGACCGCGTCGTGGCCCGAAGGCGTCGAGTTCCGCACGCTCGAGCCGATGAACCGAATCACACTGAATGTCATCCTGCGCACCGTTTTTGGCGCCGATGGCGCGGAGCTCGATTTCCTACGCGAGATCATTCCGCCGTGGGCCGAGTTGGGGTCGCGGATGGCAACGCTGCCGGAGCCGCCGTTCAACACGGGGCGCCGCAGTCCGTGGGGCAAGCTCGCGGAGTTCCGCAGCAACTTCGACCGCACCGTGTTCGCGCTCATCGACAAGGCCCAAGCCGACCCGCGGCTCGAAGAGCGCACCGACATCCTCGCGCTGTTGCTGCGCAGCACGTATGAGGACGGCACTCCGATGTCGCGCCAGGACGTTTCCGATGAACTGCTGACGCTTCTCGGGGCCGGGCATGAGACCACCGCGTCGACGCTTGGCTGGGCGTTCGAGCGGCTGCGTCGTCACCCCGCGGTGCTGGCCCGGCTGGTGGAGGAAAACGACAAGGGCGGCAACGAGTTTCGTCAGGCGACCATTCAAGAGTTGCAGCGCAACCGGACCGTGATCGACTTCTCAGGCCGGCACGTGCAGGCGCCGCACTTCGATCTCGGCGAGTTCCGAATTCCGCACGGCTATACCGTGATGATCGCGATCGCCAACGTGCACGCCAATGCCGACATGTTCCCCGACCCCGAGCGCTTCGACCCCGACCGCTTCATCGGCACCAGGACGCCGACGGCGTGGATCCCGTTCGGCGGCGGCACCCGGCGCTGCATCGGCGCGGCATTCGCCAACGTCGAGATGGACGTAGTGTTGCGAACGATCCTGCAGCACTTCGTGATCGAAACCGACGACGCCCCGGAAGAAAAAGTTCACTTCCGGGGCATCGCGTTCACACCGAAGGACGGCGGCCGAATCACCGTGCGCCGCAGGGCTGCTTAAACTTCGGCTCGCTTCGGCAGCTTCCAGCCGGGGCGCGGGAAGTGGCACGTGTAGCCGCTGGGGTAGCGCTCCAGGTAGTCCTGGTGCTCGGGTTCGGCTTCCCAGAAGTCGCTCGCAGGCGTCACCTCGGTGACCACCTTGCCCGGCCACAGCCCGGACGCCTCGACGTCGGCGATGGTGTCGAGCGCGACGCGCTTCTGCTCGTCGTCGACGTAGAAGATCGCCGACCGGTAGCTGCTGCCGACGTCGTTGCCCTGCCGGTCCTTCGTGGTCGGATCGTGGATCTGGAAGAAGAACTCGAGCAGGTTGCGGAAGTCGGTCTGCGACGGGTCGTAGACGATCTCGATCGCCTCCGCGTGGCCGGGGTGGTTGCGGTAGGTGGCGTGGGCATTCTGCCCGCCGGTGTAGCCGACGCGGGTGGACACCACGCCGGGCTGCTTGCGGATCAGGTCCTGCATGCCCCAGAAGCAGCCACCAGCCAGGATCGCCTTCTTGTACTCGCTCACGCTGTCTCCTCTTTTGTGAACAAAGACTTGTATTGCCCATATCCTTGCGCCTCGAGGTCGTCGAGGTGGATGAACCGCAGCGACGCCGAGTTGATGCAGTACCGCAGCCCGCCTTCGGCGCGCGGCCCGTCGTTGAACACGTGGCCGAGATGGCTGTCGCCGTGTGCGGAGCGGACCTCGGTGCGCAGCATCAGGTGCGAGAAGTCGCGCTTCTCGACGACGTTCTCGGCATCGAGGGGCCGAGTGAAGCTGGGCCAGCCGGTGCCGCTGTCGAACTTGTCGACCGAGGCGAACAGCGGCTCACCCGAAACCACGTCGACGTAGATGCCCGGCTCGTGGTTGTCCCAGTATTCGCCGGTGAAGGGCCGTTCGGTGCCGTTCTTCTGGGTGACGTAGTACTGCTCCGGCGAGAGCGCGTCGACCGCGGCCGGATTGTTGTTGTATTGGTGCGACATAGTGCCTTTATAACCGCGCGGCGCAGCCGGTTAATCCCGTGATTGTCGCTACCGTTAATAGATGCGTTCAGCCGCGGTGGTCCTTGCCGCCCTAGTCCTCGTCGGCTGGGGTGCGCCTACCGCTTCGGCGACGAGCGCCCCACCCGAAGTGGCCGATGTCGATGGCGTCGCGTTCACCGACAACTCGTCGATCGTCGATCCGCGTCCGGTGCCCGTCGAGTCGTGGAGTCGCGTCGGTAGTGAGCGCGCGGTGGCGGTGCATTTCACCAGCGGGACGCCCGCCTGCAACGGCGTGCATGCCACCGCACAGGAGACAGCGGACGCCGTGACCGTCACGCTGACGGGCGGTTCGCTGCCCTCGGTCCCGGGCCGGATGTGCATCATGCTGGCGGTGACCGGCACGCTGGTCGTCCCTCTCAGCAGCCCGCTCGGCGACCGGCAGGTGCTCAGCGCCGTCTAGCGCCCGAGCGCACCAACTCGACGACCGAGATGGTCTTGGTGGCGACCGCGTCGGGCTGATAGAGCATCATGTTGTGTCCGCTGCCACCGACGATCACGTTGTCGGTCCACAGCGTCTCGGCCAACAGGCTGTTCGCGCGGTGGACCTGGAACTTGGTGAAGTCGTCAGGCCCGACCGTTGCGCGCGGCGGGAAGACGTCGGAGCTCAGCACGACGGCGGGCACTCTCGGTAACGCCAGCGGGGGCGCGGCTTTGATCGCGGCGAACGCATCGTCGGCGAAGAACGCCTCGCCCTCGGGAGCGGGCGCCGGTGTGCGCGCAGCCTGATCGAACTCGGCGTCCTGAGCTGCCCGGCCCAGTCGCGGCAGATACTCCGACATCGGGTCCACGAACACCAGGCCGCTGACCATTTCGGGGTGGGTCCGGGCCAGCAGATCGGCGATGAGTCCGCCGTAGGAATGCGCGACAACCACCATCGGTGTCGAAAGTCGAGCCGCCGCAATCAGTTTCACGACATCGGCGACGGCCTGCCCAACGGAGTGCGGCTGCGGCACGGGCGTGGACCGCAGCGGCCCGTCCTGTCGGGTGTTGGGCCTGTCGTAGGCACAGACCCGAGTCGTCCCGGCGATCGCCGGGGCAGCGGTGCTCCAGGCCTCGGCGTCGCTGCCCTTGCCAGGAATGATGAACACCGTCGGCGACCCGGCGCCGTGACAGGTCAGGAACAGCGCTCGACCGTTTCCGATGTCCACAAGTCCCGCGAAGTTCGCGTCGCGCGGTTCTGCCACGCACCCGGCGAGGACGACGAGCGCGAAGATCAGCCCGAGCAGGGCCTTCACCCCGCTGACGATACGACGAGGTGCTCGACAAATACAGGTAGAACGTGTTCTAGTTCTTCAGGTGACGAGCAAGACGTTCACTCGCGACGAGCTGGCCGAGGCGTTCGAGAGATTTGAAGCGACGGTGGACCGCGCCGCTCGGACCCGCGACTGGGATCCATGGGTTGACCAGTACTCACCCGACGTCACCTACGTCGAACACGCGGCAGGCACCATGCATGGCCGCGACGAGGTGCGGCCGTGGATCTGGGCGACGATGGAAAGCTTCCCCGGCAGCTACATGACGTCGTTTCCGTCGCTGTGGTCGGTGATCGACGAGTCGACGGGGCGGATCATCTGCGAGCTCGACAACCCGATGCGCGACCCCGGTGACGGCACGATCATCAGCGCCACCAACATCTCGATCATCACCTACGCCGGCGACGGCTTGTGGTGTCGCCAGGAGGACATCTACAACCCGCTGCGGTTCGTCGCGGCGACGCGGAAGTGGTGCCGCAAAGCCGAGGAACTGGGCACGCTGCCCGATGAGGCCGCCGCGTGGATGCGGCAGTTCGGAGACGCCAAGTGAGCGCGAAACTGGTCATCGGAGCCAACGGGTTTCTCGGCTCGCATGTCACCAGGCAGCTTGTCGCCGATGGGCATGAGGTGCGGGCGATGGTCCGGCCGAATGCGATGACGATCGGTATCGACGACCTGGCCGTCACGCGGTACCACGGCGACATCTGGGACAACGACACGTTGCGCGAAGCGATGGCCGGTGTCGACGACGTGTACTACTGCGTGGTCGACACCCGCGGGTGGCTGCGTGATCCTGCGCCGCTGTTCCACACCAACGTCGAGGGCACGCGCAACGTGCTGGACGTCGCGAAGGACGCGGGGCTGCGGAAGTTCATCTTCACGAGCAGCTATGTGACCGTCGGCCGGCGGCGCGGGCACGTCGCCACCGAAGACGACATCATCGGCGACGATCGCGGGCTGACACCGTACGTACGGTCGCGGGTGCAGGCCGAGAACCTCGTGCTGGCCTATGCCAAAGAGCATGGTCTGCCGGTGGTTGCGATGTGTGTGTCGACGACCTACGGCAGCGGCGACTGGGGCCGCACACCCCACGGTGCGATCATCGCCGGCGCGGCGTTCGGCAAGCTGCCGTTCGTGATGAGCGGCATCGAACTGGAGGCCGTCGGAGTCGACGACGCCGCGCGCGCAATGATTCTCGCCGCCGAACGCGGTCGTGTCGGCGAGCGCTACCTCGTCTCGGAGAAGATGATCAGCAACGCCGAGGTGGTGCGCATCGCCGCGGAGGCGGCCGGAGTTCCGGCTCCTACCAAGTCGATTCCGCTGCCCGTGTCGTACGCGTTGGCGGGCGCGGGCAGCATCAAGGCGAAGCTGCGGGGTACCGACGAGCAGCTGTCGATGGGCTCGCTGCGTCTCATGCGCGCAGAAGCGCCTGTCGACCACAGCAAGGCGGTTCGCGAATTGGGTTGGCAGCCAAGGCCGGTCGAGGAATCGATTCGCGAAGCCGCCCGGTTCTGGGTCGGTCTGCGCGACGCCAAACGCAAAAGCAAGACCAGCAGCTGAACGGCGCGCCGAGAGCCGTTTAGTCGCTGGCCTTCGGCCTTGGCGCCCCACTAACGTCGACGACGTGACGGAGAAACTGCGCGTCGACCTTTCCGGTGCACCGCAAACGATGCTGGCGACCTTCTACGCCAAGGCGGTGGACGCCGACCTCGAGCATCCGATCCTCGGCGACCGGTTCGCGAAGGAGATCGTCGACCGCATCGACTACGACTGGAAGAAGACGTCGATCACGGCGAGGAACTCGCCCGCGGTGACCACCCGCAGCGCACACTTCGACCTTTGGGCACGACAGTTCCTCGCGGTGCACCCCGAAGCCGTTGTGCTGCACCTCGGCTGCGGCCTTGACGCCCGCTTCTTCCGGCTGGCACCGGGACCCGGTGTCGAGTGGTACGACATCGACTATCCCGACGTCGCCCACCTGCGCCGGCAGCTCTACCCGAGCCACGACCACTACCACGTGATCGCGGGCTCGGTCACCGACCCGGCCTGGTTCGCGGAGATTCCTTGCGACCGGCCGACTTTGATGATCGGCGAGGGCCTGACCATGTACCTGACCGAACAGGACGGCGTCGCACTGCTGCGTCGTGTCGTGGACCACGCGCCGTCCGGCGAACTGCAGTTCGATGCGTTCAACCGCCTTGGCATCAAGTCGCAGTGGACGAACACCGTGGTACGGCGCTCTGGAGCGACGCTGCACTGGGGCATCGACGGGCCCGATGACATCACCGAGGCGGTGCCCGGGGTACGACTGTTGTCATGGGTATCGGCCCTCGAATCGGATGCATTCGAGCACGTGTCCTGGTATTACCGGTGGACGCTCAAGACGATGAAAATCGTTCCCGCCCTTCGCTTCATGGCCCAGTACCACCGCTACGCCTTCTGAGCGCGCGTTTTCCCAGTACCGGTTGCCGAAGCTGGCCGGGACCCCACCCGGCAGCCCACGGCCAGCGGCCGCGGTCGTCGCACCAGACCAGCTGCAACGCCCGGATATCCGGACCGCCCAGTGCCACAGCAAAATTCAGGTGCGCGTCGGGGTTGTCCACCTCGACGATCTCCAGCAGCGGGCCATCGCCTACCGCAATGTGCGCGCCGGGTTGGAAAACGCGACCGCCCACCGCGGCCGCCGCGACATCGTTCAGCAGACCCGCCGCGCTGTCCTGCGGCAGCCCGGTCACCAGCAGTTCGGGCAGCCCGCGGTCGTGCAGCCCGATCGTGTAGGCGAACGGCAGCCGGTCGTCTTCGACGCCCTGCACCACCCAACTGTGCAACCGGACCGACGCGCGGAGTTCGTCGAGGTACTCCTCGGTGGTGCCGTTGGGGTTGTCGCATTGCCAGCACATGACCGCACCTTCCTGTCGTAGTTACGGCCAGCTTGCGCTCGGGGTCCGACAACCCAGCACCGGTTGCGTCGCGCGTCCGTCGGCGAACTCCGCCGACCAGGGCCAGCGCCCTCGACCGTCGGCCCATACCAATTGCAGTGCGTTGATCTCCGGTCCCCCGAACGCCACCGCCCAGCCCATGTGGGCATCCGGATGGTTCACCTCGACGACCTCGATCAGAGGGCCCTCAGGCAGCGAGACCTGCTGTCCGGGAGTCATCACCTCACCGCTGACCAGCTTGCGGGCCGCTGTGTTCAGCAGCCGCAGTGCGCGCTGTCGGGATACCCCGGTGATGAGTAGCTCGGGCACGTCCCAGTCGTGCAGTCCGACCGTGTAAGCGTATGGCCTGCGGTCACTTTCGACGTACTGCACCGTCCAGCCGTCCTTGCGGATCCTTCCCTGCAACAAGTCGTAGTAGTCGTCGCGCGTCGCTTCGGGGTGATCGCACAACCAGCACATGCCGCGCCTCTCGTAGTCGTCGTTGGAGCACAGCTTGCACCCGCGGTCCGACAAGTCCGCGTGCCTGCCAGAATCGGACGGTGTCCACAGCAGGTCCGGTCAACGGTCGCGTCTCGAATTGGTTCACCGACTACCCCTCATCGCGGCCACCGCTGCCAGGACACCGCGACGCCGATGTGTGCATCGTCGGCGCCGGATACACCGGGTTGTGGACGGCGTATTACCTGAAGCGGGCCGATCCCTCGCTGCGCATCGTCGTCCTCGAGGCCCGCTTCGCCGGCTTCGGCGCGTCGGGTCGTAACGGTGGCTGGCTCTCCGGCCTGGTTCCCGGCGACCGCAACCGGATGGCCCAGCAGCACGGGCGCGAGCGCGTGCTGGCGTGGCAGCAGGCGCTCAACGAGGCCATCGACGAAGTCATCGACATCACGACGGCTGAGGGGATCGACGCGGGCATCGTCAAGGGCGGCACCATGCAGATCGCCCGCAATGCTGCGCAGGCAGTCCGACTGGCCGCCGAGATCGACGAGGAACTCAACTGGAAGGTCGACGGCATCGCGCCTTTGACCAAAACCGAAGCCGCCCAACGCATTCAGTTCGACGGTGTGGTTTCGGCCTACTACACACCACACTGTGCGCGGATCCAGCCTGCGCAACTGGCGCGCGGTCTGGCCGATACCGTCGCCCGGCTAGGCGTCGACATCTACGAGAAGTCGCCGGTCACCGAGATCGCGTCCGGCCGCGCAGTCACGCCCCTCGGCACCGTCAGCGCGCCGATCGTGCTGCGCGCCACGGAGGGCTTCACCGCGCGGATGCGGGGACTGCGTCGCCGCTGGCTTCCGATGAACAGCTCGATGATCGCCACCGATCCGATTTCCGAGAGCGTGTGGGCATCGATCGGCTGGGACGGCCGCGAAACCGTCGGCGACACCGCGCACGGGTTCTTCTACGCCCAGCGCACCGTCGACAACAGGATCGCGATCGGCGGTCGCAGCGTGCCGTATCGATACGCGTCTCGCACCGACGTCGACGGCGCGGTGCCCCAGCGCACCATCGAGCACCTGACCGCGACACTGCACGCGATCCTGCCGCAGGTTCGCGACGTCCCGATCGCGCACGGCTGGTGCGGTGTACTTGCGGTGCCGCGTGACTGGGAGGCCGGGATCGTGCTCGACAAGTCGACGGGTCTCGGCTGGGCGGGCGGCTACGTCGGCCATGGCGTCACCGCGACCAACCTCGCCGGCCGCACCCTGGCAGACCTGGTGTGCGATCAGCGCAGCCCGCTCACCGAGCTGCCGTGGGTCGGCCATCGGTCACGCAACTGGGAACCCGAGCCGCTGCGCTGGATCGGAGTACGCGGCATGTACCTCGCCTACAAGGCCGCCGACTGGCACGAGGCGCGGGGGCGACAGACGACGTCACCGATCGCGGTCATCGCCGACAAGATCGCAGGCCGCCCGCACTAGCTTTCGGCCTTCTCCTTCAGCCGCTGCAACGTCAGCCTGATGTGCTCGGTGTTGGCCGAGGGGCGGTCCATCACCCCGGTGGCCAGGCCGCCGGGCTTCACGAACCAGCCGGGCCGGCGGTCCCACATGCGTTCGGTCAGTCGACAGCCGTCGCCTGCGGCAGTTATGTCGTAGCGCCAGTGCGCGACGGGGATCCCGAAATAGCCGACGTCGAAGGCGAACGCCCGACCGGGTTCGGCGTCGGTGACGGTGCACTTGGTGCTCCACCGCCGGATTCCGTTGCGGTTCGTCCCCTTGAACACCGCGCCGGGCCGCGCCGAGTCGCCCTTCAGCCATTTCATCGCTGCGGCCTCTTCGGCGCATGCGGCAAGCGTGGAGAGATCGGTGATCAGGTGATACACCCGCTCGGGGTCGGCACTGATGGTCACCTCGGCCTGTGCGCAGGCGGCACCTTGATCAGTCATGGGGCGATCGTAGCGACGGCTTTGCGGAACAGCGGCCGTTGTGCCGACGTTGGCTCAGTTATGACCGACCGACCTGTACTCGAGCCCACCGAAGCGCATCCGATCACCGTCGAACCGACGGGCAAGCATGTGACCGTGCGCGTGAACGGCGACCTGGTCGCCGAAACCGACGACGCGCTGACGTTGCAGGAATCCACCTATCCCGCCGTGCAGTACATCCCGCTGCACGACGTTGTGGCCGCGCGACTGAAGGCCAGCGACACCGAGACGTACTGCCCGTTCAAGGGCGACGCCAGCTACTACCACGTCGTCACCGAGGCGGGCGCGACCGTCGACGACGTGATCTGGACCTACCAGCAGCCGTATCCGGCGGTCGCGCAGATCGCGGGACATGTCGCGTTCTATCCGGACAAGGCCGACATCACCGTCACATAGCCTGAACGGGTGCACACGTCGGTCAGCTTCGACGGGCCGGCCAGCCCGGGCCTGACGCTGGCGCCGTTGCGCCGCGGTCGCGGCGATCCCTGCTATCACGACGCTGCCGACGGGGCGATCTGGCGAACCACGCTGATGGGCAGCGGGCCGGTCACCGCGCGCCTCACGAAGTCGGCGCCCGACACCGTCGAATGTGAGGTATGGGGAACGGGCGCAACCGAATTCGTCGAATCGCTGCCAGCGCTGCTCGGCGCCGACGACGATGCGTCGGGGTTCGCGCCGACTGAGCCGACGATCGCTGCCGCACACCGGTCGGTGCCGCACCTGCGACTCGGCCGGACGGGCCGGGTGCTCGAGGCGTTGGTTCCCGCCATCCTCGAGCAGCGGGTGTACGGCATGGACGCGCGTCGTGCGTGGCGCGCGCTGGTCACCAAGTTCGGCTCGCCTGCGCCGGGGCCTGCGCCAGCCCACATGCGGGTACCGCCGCCAGGCGAGGTATGGCGGCGCGTCCCGTCGTGGGAGTTCCACCGCGCCAACGTCGACCCGGGCCGGGCCCGCACCATCGTCGGTTGTGCGCAGCGGGCGGATTCGCTGGAGCGGCTCTGTACCCGTGCGCCCGAGGACGCCCGAACAGCGCTGATGTCGCTGCCCGGCGTCGGCATATGGACGGCGGCGGAGACGGCTCAGCGGGCATTCGGCGACGCCGACGCGCTGAGTGTCGGTGACTACCATCTCGCCTCGATGGTCGGCTGGCGGCTGCTCGGCCATCCGATCGACGACCCGGCGATGGAGAAACTGCTCGAGCCGCTGCGGCCGCATCGCCATCGGGCCGTCCGGCTGCTCGAGGTCACCGGTCCTGCACACGCCCCGCGGCGGGCGGCGCGGCAAGCGATACCGAAGCTGCGTGCGCTCTAGCCACGATTACCGCCGCGCGGGTCCGGGTACCCGTCGCGCATGACTGAGTTCACCATCCCCGGCATGTCCGAGAAAGACGGCAACAAGGTCGCCGACTTGCTGCAGAAGCAGCTCAGCACGTACAACGACCTGCACCTCACGCTCAAGCACGTGCACTGGAACGTTGTCGGCCCCAACTTCATCGGCGTACACGAAATGATCGATCCCCAGGTCGATCTGGTCCGTGGGTACGCCGACGAAGTCGCCGAACGCATTGCGGCACTTGGTAAGTCGCCGCAGGGCACCCCCGGCGCGATCATCAAGGACCGCACCTGGGACGACTACTCCGTCGAGCGTGACACGGTGCAGGCGCATCTCGCAGCGCTCGACCTGGTGTACACCGGCGTGATCGAGGACACCCGCAAGTGCATCGAGACGCTGGAAGATCTCGACCTGGTTTCCCAGGACATGATCATCAGCCACGCAGGCGAGTTGGAGAAGTTCCAGTGGTTCGTGCGTGCGCATCTGGAAAACTCCGGCGGTCAGTTGGCCAACGAGGGCGCACGGACCGAGCGGGCCGCTGCAACCAAGGCGAAGAAGAAGTCACCCGTCAAGTAATTGGCGTTCTCCGACTGCGTATTCGTCGACGGGATTGTTGCGTGTGACGATGAGCGGATCGGTCTTGGTGAACGGGAAGTTCGGCAGGTCGTCGATGTGCATGTTGAACGTCGCGGCAAGCACCTCGCGGGAGTATGCACTCGCCGACGCGCGATAGCCGATGTCGCCAGGTGTGGGCTGGTCGAAGAAGATCGCGAAGTGCATATCGGGCGCATCGACGACCTCGATGTGGTGCGGGTAGGCGCGCGGAATGAAGTACACATCGCCCTCCTTCAGGCGCCAAGTGTCAAGCGTCCCATCGGGATCCATCACCGTCATCCGCGCCGAACCCTTGTGCACATAACCCATCTCGGCGGTGATCGGATGCCAGTGGGGTTCACGCATGCCGTCGGAACGGATGCGCAGCGAGTACATCGACAGGTCCTTCAGAGCCGGCCAGAACTGCAGGCGGGCCAGCCGCGCGGAGCCGACAGCGATGCCGATCGGCGGGCTCTGCGCCTCGACCGCGAACTTGTGTGGGTCGTCGAACGCTGCGGTCGCCGGAACCACCGGATCGCCGGTGCGTGCCGCCAACTTGCGGTCGGTGGTGTCCCGACGCACCTTGGCGAAGTCGGCGGCGGGCAGGTCGTAGGTGTTGCCGAGCACAGCGTCGGTCATCGCGCCGAAAGCCGCTGCCAGACCGAAGTCTTCGGGGCGCTCGCTGCGGAAGGCGAGGATGAACTCGGCTGGTTCCTGCCCGACGTTTTCGATGTGGTGCAGCGAGCCCGAGTCGATGTGGAACATCTCGCCTGCGCTGACCGTGAAGCTGGAGAACCTGCTGTAGGTGTCGAGCACCGAGACGAACGACGTGCCGGACACGCAGTAGGTGAGCTCGTTGCAATCGGCGTGCCAGTGCGGGGTTCGCATTGCGCCGGGGTTGATGACGATCCGCTTGATGGAGAGGCCCGACAAGATCGGCAGCGTGTCAGCGGTCACCCGCCTGATCGAACCGAGGTCGTTCTCCTCGACGATCTCGCCGTCTATCAGTGAAGTGGCGTGTGTAGTTGGCATGGCCGAAAGCTTCCGCCCAGATCAGAGTTGTTGCACGCGAAATGACTAGAACCGTGCGTCAACTCTGATCTCGGTCGGGCGTGGCGTCGGACATCCGCTCGCGCAGGCTCTCGTAAATCGGCGGCGAGCCAACGAGGTACGCGACGAACACCGCCGCCGCGGTCGCCGCCATCATCGGCACGAGCACCTCGGTGGTCGCCGTCATCTCCGTCACGACGACCATGCCCGTCACGGGTGCGCGCACGGTGGCCCCGAAGAACGCCGCCATCCCGACCAGCGCCATCGGCACCGCCAACTGCGTTGCGTCGCCGGGCCATACCGCGTCGAATCCGCCGACGAACAACAGCCCCCACAGCGCGCCAACCGCAAGCAGTGGCGCGAACAGACCGCCGGGGACCGCGGCCGAATAGGACAGCGGGCCAGCGACGAACCGCACCGCAAGGATCGCGATGACCGCGGAGAGGACCAGGTGCTGTCCGCCGAGGATGCGCTGGGTCAGGTCCTCGCCGCCACCGCCCGCGAACGGGTAGGCGAACATCGCGAGCCCGATGACGGCGCCGATGATGGCCGCCTTCGCCAGGGTCGGGATCCGGCGAACGGCGCCGACGTGATCGAGGAACCACAGCACCAGCCAGTTGTAGACGGCCCCCAGACCACCGGTGACCAACCCGAAGACCACGAAAAGGGGCAGCCAGGCGAGGGCGGTATCACCGATGGACTCGACGTCGAAATCGGCGTGGTTCCCCAATATCAGCCGCGAGCAAGCGACGGCCGAGGCAGCTGAAAACAATGTCGCCAGAACGGTTTTCAGCCGAAACGATTGGGTGACTTCTTCGAGCGTGAAAAGGGTGCCACCGATCGGTGCGTTGAACGCCACCGCCAGTCCGGCGCCGCCCAGCGCCGTCTGCATCATCCGGACCTCGCTGTCGGGTAGCCGGGCGCGGCGTGCCGCCTCCGCTCCGATCGCCGCGCCCATATGCACGGTCGGACCCTCGCGACCCAGCACGAGTCCCGACCCGATGCTCAGCACGCCACCGACGAACTTCGCGGGAAGCAGTCGGATCAGCGGCGGCTGAGCCTCACCCAGGAACACCGCCTCGACATGCTGGATACCGCTTCCCGCGGCCAACGGCTCCCACCGCACGATCAGCGCGGCGAGGGCAGCGCCTGCCGCGGCGGCGGCCATCGGCACCAGCCAACCCGGGCCCGGCAGTTTGTGGGCCCAGTCGACGACGTCGATGCGCAGCTCATCGGCTCTCTGCAGACACCAGCGGAACGCGCCGCCGACGAAGCCGATGAGCACGCCGGCGACGATCGCCGTGACGCAGATGTGTAAGGCGCCCCGCATGGAATCGTCGGGGTCGGCCATGACGCGGATGCTATCCGAGATAGGCGGTGACGCGGGCGATGATCGCCGGCTTACCGGAGGCGTCGACGGCAAGGGCCTCCGCAACGCCGCTGCTGCGGCCCACCCTTAAAGCTCTTGCTTCATAACGGGATTCGGGACCAGCGCGAAATTGGCGCAAGAAGTTCACGCGCAGCGACGCCGTATGCAGTGGTTGATCCTCGCGGCCGTCGTTGAGAGCCGCCGAGCTCACCAGTTCCAGCGCCATCGCCGACACCCCGCCGTGCACGATGCCCAGGCTGTTGTTCAGCACCGGATCGGAGTCCTGCACGAGGACTTTCGTCGCGCCGCCACTCTCGGCGACCCGCACCGCCATCCGGTCGGCAAGCGAACCGGGCGGGAGCGGCCCCGTCGGGCCGTCGGGAAACGCGGCGAGGTGGTCGGGCGCTGCGATGTAGAACGAGCGCACCGTGGCGGTCGCGATGACGGCGTCGCGATGGGTGAATTCGCACAACCCGAGAGCGTTGGGGCCTTTGCGGCCGCACGGTCGGCTGGTCGCGGTCACCGGGAGTTCGGGTGCCGCGGCGATATGCGCCAGCGCATCGGGTGCGACCTCGAGCGACAACTCGCTGCTGAGGGTCCATTCGCCGGGTCCCCTGCGGTGATGGTTGATCAAACCGCCGACGTGGTCTACGAGCATCGCCAGCGCCGCGATGGTCGGTTGGCCGGTCAGCGGGTTGGTCATCGCGCCCGCGGGTATCGAGGCAATGCAGCGCTGCGGGCCCTCCTCGGCCGTCACGATGCCGAAGCGGCCCAGTGGAGTGTTCAGCGGATGCGACATCGCCGTCCACAGTGACGTGCATCGGGCTGGCCTATATACCCCTAGGGGGTATATAGTTATGATCATGACCGAGACGCAGCACCAGATGCACGCCGAACATGCCGAGCATGGTCATGCGGCGCACGGCCACGGGGGCCACGGAGATCACGTCGCACAGTTCCGCAGGCTGTTTTGGACCATGCTCGTGCTCGCCGTCCCGACGGTCGCGCTCTCGGGCATGTTCGCGATGATCCTCGGCTACGCGGTGCCGGATTTCCCTGGCTCGACCTGGATCTCGCCCGTGCTGGGCACCGTGATGTACCTATGGGGTGGCCGGCCGTTCCTGACCGGCGCGGTCAGTGAAATCCGTTCCCGCGCACCGGGAATGATGTTGCTGATCGGTTTGGCTATCACGGTCGCGTTCGTCTCGTCCTGGGGCGCCAGCATCGGCGTGTTGCCGCACAGCCTGGACTTCTGGTGGGAACTGGCGCTGCTGATCGTGATCATGCTGCTCGGCCATTGGATCGAGATGCGGTCGCTGGCCCAGACCACGTCGGCGCTGGATTCCCTGGCCGCGCTGCTGCCCGACGAGGCCGAGCGCGTCACGGACGAAGGCACAGAAACCGTGGCCCCTGCCGATCTGCGGGTCGACGACGTCGTGATCGTGCGGCCCGGTGGGAGCGTGCCCGCCGACGGCGTCATCGTCGACGGTGCCGCCGAGATGGACGAGTCGATGGTGACCGGCGAATCCCGGCCCGTGCGCCGCGGCGTGGGTGACGCCGTCGTCGCGGGCACCGTGGCCACCGACTCCGGCCTGCGTGTCAAGGTGACTGCCGTCGGGGACGACACTGCACTGGCCGGCATCCAGCGACTGGTGACCGAGGCGCAGAACTCGTCGTCGCGGGCGCAGCGGCTGGCCGACAGGGCGGCGGCCTGGCTGTTCTGGTTCGCCCTCTCGGCGGCGATCGTGACCGCGGTGGTGTGGGGCCTCATCGGGCAGCCTTCCGAGGCGGTGATCCGGACCATCACCGTGTTGGTGATCGCCTGCCCGCACGCGCTTGGTCTGGCCATCCCGCTGGTGATCTCCATTGCGACCGAACGCGCCGCCCGCGGCGGTGTGCTGATCAAGGATCGGCTGGCGCTGGAAAGCATGCGCACGGTGCGCGCGGTGCTGTTCGACAAGACCGGAACGTTGACCAAGGGCGAGCCGACGGTGACCGCGATAGCCGCGGCGGGGTCTCACAGCATCGACGACGTGCTGGCACTTGCTGCGGCCGCAGAGGGCGACTCCGAGCACCCGCTCGCCAGGGCCATCGTCGAGGCTGCGCGCCGCCGCGAGCTGAGGGTGCCCGCATCCTCGGACTTCACCTCGTCGCCGGCCGTCGGCGTGACGGCACGAGTCGACGGCCACACGATCAGAGTGGGCGGGCCGCGCATGCTCCAGGAGGCCGGCCAGTCGGAGCTGCAGGACGCGGCGCGCTGGCGTGCCGAGGGCGCCATCATCCTGCATGTGCTTGTCGACGGAGCCGTCGTCGGGGCGCTGGCACTGGCCGACGAGATCCGCGAGGAATCGCGGCAGGCGGTCGACGCACTGCACCGGCTCGGCATCGAGGTGGTGATGATCACAGGGGACGCGCAGGCGGTGGCGGACGCGGTCGGCGCTCAGCTCGGTATTGACCGAGTGTTCGCAGGTGTAAGGCCCGAGGACAAGGCCGCCAAGGTGGCACGGCTGCAGGACGAGGGGCTGTCGGTCGCGATGGTCGGCGACGGCGTCAACGACGCACCCGCGCTGGCCCAAGCGGACGTCGGCATCGCCATCGGCGCGGGCACCGATGTGGCGATCGCGTCGGCAGGCGTGATCCTGGCCAGCTCCGACCCGCGCTCGGTGCTTTCGGTGATCCAGCTGTCCAAGGCTTCGTATCGCAAGATGCAGCAAAACCTTTGGTGGGCAGCGGGATACAACTTGATCTCGGTGCCTCTTGCCGCCGGGGTGCTGGCCCCGATCGGGTTCGTCATGCCGATGTCGGTAGGGGCGATCTTGATGTCGATCTCGACCGTGGTGGTGGCGCTCAACGCTCAACTGCTGCGGCGCCTGGATTTGCGGCCGGAGGCCAGTGTGGCGGCCATTCTCTAAGAATCTGAGAAGGCTTTTCGCAAACTGGTTGCTCGCAGTCATCGCTGGGTACACAGTTGCATGTCCATCACAGCAAATCTTGTGGATGAATGGGCCAAAGATGTGATCTACCACTCACAACATCGGCAGGGCGCCCAGCCCCGCGAAAGCCCAACAGGGGCAACGTTATTCGATTGTTATCGACGCCGAAATCGTCGGCAATCCCGATCCGCGCGACGAGTATAGTTAGGTCTGACTAAGTTGGCATGTCAGGCGGTGTTTGTCATATCGTTTTCTCCACTTGTGGCGAGTGGGATAGGGCCGTCGTTCGATGCTGCACGAAGGCACCTCCATCGCCGATCCGGCTAATGCCGTCGTCGACGGCTGCCTTGTAGAAGCTTCGTAAGGCGTTGAGAAAAGGACAGGTGGGAATGGCGCCCAGCAGTCAAGGGCTGTACAACCCCGCGTTCGAGCATGACGCGTGTGGCGTGGCAATGGTGGCCGACATGCACGGCCGCCGCAGCCGCGACATTGTCGACAAGGCCATCACGGCCCTGGTGAACCTGGAGCACCGCGGTGCTCAGGGCGCTGAACCGCACACCGGGGACGGTGCGGGCATCCTGCTTCAGGTTCCCGATGAGTTCCTGCGCGCCGTGGTCGAATTCGACCTGCCCGAATACGGCAGCTATGCGACCGGTATCGCGTTTCTGCCGCAGTCGTCCAAGGATGCCGCCGCGGCCTGCGAGTCTGTCGAGAAGATCGTCGAGGCCGAGGGCCTCGAGGTGCTGGGCTGGCGCGATGTGCCCACCGACGAGTCGTCGCTGGGTGCGCTGGCCCGCGACGCGATGCCGACGTTCCGCCAGCTGTTCATCGCCGGTGCCTCTGGCATGGATCTGGAGCGCCGTGCGTACGTCGTGCGCAAGCGCGCCGAGCACGAGCTCGGCACCAAGGGTCCAGGTCAGGACGGCCCCGGGCGCGAAACCGTTTATTTCCCAAGCCTTTCCGGTCAGACCTTCGTCTACAAGGGCATGCTGACCACGCCGCAGCTCAAGGCGTTCTACCTTGACCTGCAAGACGATCGGCTGATGAGCGCCCTGGGCATCGTGCACTCGCGCTTCTCGACGAACACGTTCCCGTCATGGCCGCTGGCCCACCCGTTCCGGCGCATCGCGCACAACGGTGAAATCAACACGGTCACCGGCAACGAGAACTGGATGCGTGCCCGCGAGGCGCTGATCAACACCGATGTGTTCGGTTCCGACAATCTCGACAAGATCGTCCCGGTCTGCACGCCGGGCGCATCGGATACCGCACGCTTCGACGAGGTGCTCGAACTCCTTCATCTCGGCGGGCGCAGCCTGCCGCACGCGGTGTTGATGATGATCCCCGAGGCGTGGGAGCGGCACGAGTCGATGGATCCGGCGCGCCGCGCTTTCTACCAGTACCACGCGTCGCTCATGGAACCGTGGGACGGCCCGGCGTCGATGACGTTCACCGATGGCACCGTGATCGGGGCGGTGCTGGATCGCAACGGCCTTCGCCCGTCACGCATTTGGGTCACCGAGGACGGCCTGGTCGTGATGGCGTCCGAGGCGGGCGTGCTGAACCTCGACCCCTCCACCGTGGTCAAGAAGATGCGGCTGCAGCCCGGGCGCATGTTCCTGGTCGACACGTCGGCGGGCCGCATCGTCGCCGACGAGGAGATCAAGGCCGAGTTGGCCGCCGAGCAGCCATACCAGGAATGGCTCGACGCCGGCCTGTTCCATCTCGAAGAGCTGCCGCCAGGCGATTACGTCCGCATGCCCCATCACCGGGTTGTGTTGCGCCAGCAGATCTTTGGCTACACCTACGAGGAGCTCAACCTGCTGGTCGCGCCGATGGCGCGGACGGGCGCCGAAGCGCTGGGCTCGATGGGCACCGACACCCCGGTTGCGGTGCTGTCGCAGCGGCCGCGGACGCTCTACGACTATTTTCAGCAGCTCTTCGCACAGGTCACCAACCCACCGCTGGACGCGATCCGCGAAGAGGTGGTGACGAGCCTGTCTGGCACCGTCGGTCCGGAGGGCGATCTGCTCAATCCGACGGCGGAGTCGTGCCGCCAAATCACGCTCTCGAACCCGATCCTGCGAAACGCGGAACTGTCGAAGCTGATCTGCGTGGATCCCGACCACGAGATCCGCGGGCACAAGCACGGCATGCGCGCGGCGGTGATCCGCTGCCTGTACCCGGTCAACCGCGGCGGGCAGGGCCTGCGGGAAGCGCTCGACAACGTCCGGGCCAAGGTGTCGGCCGCCATTCGTGACGGCGCGCGGATCATCGTGCTCTCCGACCGCGAGTCCGACGAGACCATGGCGCCGATTCCGTCGCTGCTGAGCGTTTCGGCCGTGCACCATCACCTCGTTCGCGACCGCACCCGCACCAAGGTCGGGCTCGTCGTCGAGGCGGGCGACGCTCGCGAGGTGCACCACATGGCGTGCCTCGTCGGCTTCGGCGCCGCGGCGATCAACCCCTACATGGCGTTCGAGTCCATCGAGGACATGATCGATCGCGGCGCGATCAAGGGCATCACCAGCGACCAGGCCAAGGCCAACTACGTCAAGGCCGCGGGCAAGGGTGTGCTGAAGGTGATGTCCAAGATGGGCATCTCGACGCTGGCTTCCTACACCGGTGCGCAGCTGTTCCAAGCCATCGGCGTCAGCCAGTCGCTGCTCGACGAGTACTTCACCGGCCTCACGTGTCCGGTCGGTGGCATCGATCTCGACGACATCGCCGACGATGTGGCGGCCCGCCACGCGCTGGCCTACCTCGACCGACCCGACGAGTGGGCACACCGCGAACTCGAGGTCGGCGGCGAGTACCAGTGGCGCCGTGAGGGCGAGTACCACCTGTTCAATCCGGACACGGTATTCAAGCTGCAGCACTCGACGCGCACCGGTCAGCACTCGATCTTCAAGGAGTACACCGCTCTCGTCGACGACCAGAGCGAGAAGATCGCGTCGCTGCGCGGCCTGCTGAAGTTCAAGGATGGCGTGCGACCGCCGGTGCCGCTGGACGAGGTGGAGCCGGCGAGCGAGATCGTCAAGCGCTTCTCGACCGGAGCGATGAGCTACGGCTCGATCTCCGCCGAGGCGCACGAGACGCTGGCGATCGCGATGAATCGCCTTGGCGGCCGGTCGAATTCGGGTGAGGGCGGTGAGGATGTCCGTCGCTTCGAGCACGACGAGAACGGCGACTGGCGGCGCAGCGCCATCAAGCAGGTGGCCTCGGCGCGCTTCGGTGTCACCAGCCATTACCTGACCAACTGCACCGACATCCAGATCAAGATGGCCCAGGGCGCGAAACCCGGTGAGGGCGGACAGCTTCCCGGCAACAAGGTGTACCCGTGGGTGGCCGAGGTCCGGCACTCCACGCCGGGCGTTGGCCTGATCTCCCCGCCGCCGCACCACGACATCTACTCGATCGAGGATCTGGCGCAGCTGATCCACGACCTGAAGAACGCCAACCCGCAGGCGCGCGTGCACGTGAAGCTGGTGAGCGAGAACGGCGTCGGCACGGTGGCTGCGGGTGTGTCCAAGGCACACGCCGACGTCGTGCTGATCTCCGGTCATGACGGCGGCACCGGCGCGACGCCGCTGACGTCGCAGAAGCACGCGGGCGCGCCGTGGGAGCTCGGCCTTGCCGAGACGCAGCAGACATTGCTGCTCAACGGGTTACGCGATCGCATCGTCGTGCAGGTCGACGGCCAGCTCAAGACCGGACGCGACGTGGTGGTCGCCGCGCTGCTCGGTGCCGAGGAGTTCGGTTTCGCCACCGCACCGCTGGTGGTGTCGGGCTGCATCATGATGCGGGTGTGTCACCTCGACACCTGCCCCGTCGGCGTGGCCACCCAGAACCCGGTGCTGCGGCAGCGGTTCACCGGCAAGCCGGAATTCGTCGAGAACTTCTTCATGTTCCTCGCCGAGGAAGTACGGGAGATGATGGCGCAGTTGGGCTTCCGGACCGTCAACGAGATGGTCGGTCAGGTCGGCTCGCTGGACACCACGAAGGCCGCCGAGCACTGGAAGGCCTACAAGCTGGACCTGACGCCGGTGTTGCATGAGCCAGAGTCTGCGTTCATGAACCAGGATCTGTACTGCAGCTCGCGCCAGGACCACGGCCTTGACAAGGCGCTGGATCAGCAGCTGATCGTGCAGAGCCGCGAGGCCCTCGATTCCGGCACGCCGGTGAGGTTCTCCACCACGATCGCCAACACCAACCGCACGGTGGGCACGATGCTGGGCCACGAGTTGACGAAAGCATATGGCGGACAAGGACTGCCGGACGGCACCATCGACATCACGTTCGAGGGGTCGGCGGGCAACAGCTTCGGCGCGTTCGTGCCGAAGGGCATCACGCTGCGCGTTTACGGCGACGCCAACGACTATGTCGGCAAGGGCCTTTCGGGTGGCCGCATTGTGGTGCGGCCGTCGGACAACGCGCCCGCCGACTACGTCGCCGAGGACAACATCATCGCAGGCAACGTGATCCTGTTCGGCGCCACCAGCGGTCAGGTGTTCCTGCGCGGTGTGGTGGGCGAACGGTTCGCGGTCCGTAACTCCGGTGCGCATGCGGTCGTCGAAGGCGTTGGCGACCACGGCTGCGAGTACATGACGGGCGGCAAGGTCGTCATCCTCGGGCCCACCGGACGCAACTTCGCCGCAGGCATGTCGGGCGGTGTCGCGTACGTCTACGATCCCGCGGGCGAGCTTGGCGAGAACCTCAACGCCGAGATGGTCGACCTCGACGAGATGGACGCCGACGACATTCAGTGGCTGAAGGACATGATCCAGGCGCATGTCGATGCGACGGACTCGGCTGTGGGACAACGTGTCCTGTCCGATTGGGAGAACGAACTGAAGAACTTCACCAAGGTGATGCCGCGCGACTTCAAGCGAGTGCTCGTGGCCATCGCGGAAGCGAAACGGGACGGCGCGAACGTCGACGAGGCGATCATGACGGCGGCGGCCAATGGCTGATCCCAAGGGCTTCCTCAAGTACACCAAGCGCGAGACCCCGCAACGTCGGCCGGTCCCGTTGCGGTTGATGGACTGGAAAGAGGTCTACGAGGACTTCTCCCACGACGTGCTGCAGGAGCAGGCCGCCCGATGCATGGACTGCGGTATCCCGTTCTGTCACAACGGTTGTCCACTCGGGAATCTCATCCCGGAGTGGAACGACCTGGTGCGCACGGACCGCTGGCGCGACGCGATCGAGCGGCTGCACGCCACCAATAACTTCCCTGAGTTCACCGGCAGACTGTGCCCGGCCCCGTGTGAGGGCTCCTGCGTGCTCGGCATCAACCAGGACCCGGTGACCATCAAGCAGGTCGAGGTCGAGATCATCGACAACGCCTTCGACCAGGGCTGGGTCGTCCCCCTGCCGCCCGACAAGCTGACCGGCAAGACCGTCGCGGTCATCGGATCCGGGCCCGCTGGTCTGGCCGCCGCACAACAGCTGACTCGCGCCGGCCACAAGGTGACGGTGTTCGAGCGCGACGACCGCATCGGCGGCCTACTGCGTTACGGCATCCCGGAATTCAAGATGGAGAAGCGCCACATCGACCGGCGCCTCGCGCAGATGGAGGCCGAGGGCACCGTCTTCCGCGCCGGCGTGAACGTCGGTGTCGACATCACTGCCGCGCAGCTGCGGTCGGAGTTCGACGCGGTGGTGCTGGCCGGTGGTGCGACCGCGTGGCGCGATCTGCCGATCCCCGGCCGCGAGCTGGACGGTATCCATCAGGCGATGGAGTTCCTGCCGTGGGCGAACCGGGTGCAAAACGGTGATCCGGTCGTCGACGAGAACGGTCTGCCGCCGCTGCACGCGAAGGACAAGAAGGTCATCATCATCGGCGGTGGCGACACCGGCGCCGACTGCCTTGGCACTGTGCACCGGCAGGGCTGCGCCAGTGTGCACCAGTTCGAGATCATGCCCCGCCCGCCGGAGACCCGCGCGGACTCCACGCCGTGGCCGGTGTACCCGCTGATGTTCCGGGTGTCCTCGGCGCACGAGGAGGGCGGCGAGCGCGTCTATTCGGTCAACACCGAGGAGTTCGTCGGCAGCGACGGCCATGTCACCGGACTGCGCGGACACGAGGTCGTGATGAACGCGGGCAAGTTCGAGAAGGTCGACGGCACCGACTTCGAGATGGAAGCCGACCTGGTGCTGTTGGCGATGGGCTTCGTGGGCCCCGAGCGTGAAGGACTGCTGACGGACCTCGGCGTAGAAATTAACGAGCGCGGCAACGTCGCACGCGACGCGAATTTCGCCACCAACGTGCCGGGCGTCTTCGTCGCGGGCGACATGGGCCGCGGGCAGTCGCTGATCGTGTGGGCAATCGCCGAAGGGCGTGCGGCCGCGGCGGGCGCGGACCGTTACCTGATGGGGGAGACGGCGCTTCCTGCGCCGATCAAGCCGACGGCCGTTCCGCAGCGCTAGCCTGTGCGTTAGGTAGCTAAGGGCTGCGACACGCAGCGGAATGAGCGGCATTTGCGTCGGGTCGCGAGACAGTAGTCCCGATGACTGGCCGCACACCGATCACCTACGCAGGCACCGAGCTAACTCGGCGCCATTTCCTTGCGGGTCTGTCTGTGGCCACCCTGGCCGGAGTTGGACTGGCGCGGTGGACCATCGGCGCGCCGCCACGGCTCGCGCAGGCGGCGACGGCGCCCGTCGCACCTCCGGTGGTGGCGAACAAAATCCCGTTGCCGGGTGGCGGGGCGCTGAGCAGCATCCCCGGGGACGGCGACCTGCTGGCGCTCACGCTGGACGACGGCGTCAACAGCGATGTGGTGCGGGCTTACACGCAGTTCGCCAAGGACACCGGCGTGCGGCTGACGTACTTCGTCAACGGCCGGTACGCGTCATGGACCGACAACCGGGATCTGTTGCGGCCCCTTGTTGAGGCGGGCCAGATCCAGCTCGGCAACCACACCTGGTCGCATCCCGACTTGGCGGCGCTACCCAAAGACCAAGTGGCCGAACAACTTCGGCGCAACCACCAGTTCCTGCTGCGAAACTACGGCGTCGACGCCAGGCCCTACTTTCGGCCGCCGTATGGCAGCCACAACCCGGTTGTCGACGCCGTCGCCGCCGAGCTCGGGTACTTCGTGCCGACAATGTGGTCGGGGTCGTTGGAAGACCAGAACATCATTCCCGAGGACGAGATCGTCAAGATGGCCAACAAGTACTTCAACCCTCAGGCCATCGTGATCGGCCACCTCAACCATGTGCCTGTCACGCACGTTTACGACCAGTTGGTCGACGTGATCAGGTCGCGGAATCTGCGCACCGTCACGCTCAATGACGTGTTCGCGAAACCCGAACAGCAGGCTTGAGACGCTTCCTGTGCGTCGTCACATCTGTCACACCAGTCACTTCAAAAACAGCAGATTATTGATCGGCGTGCCTAGTTCAGTTTGCCGGATACTAGGTATCTAATGACTTGATGAGGGTTTTGCGGTAACGTAAGCCCCCGGTTCAGCTATTGCTAAGTCGCAGGAGTGAGCGCCGTGTACGTCAACCCGCTGTCCCGGTCTCGGGTGAGCCGAATCGCCTGGTCATTGTTCCGTCATCCGCTGAAGTGCCGCGAATTCCCCGCCAAGGCAGAGCGCTTGATCACCGCCGACGAGCTACTTCGTTACGGCGTCTAGCGAATCTGAAGCCCAGTGGTTGCGCCGGCGAGACGGCGTCGGACCCTGTGTTTGCCTAACCGTTATATTATCGTTACCGTCCATTCTCTTTGCTGGTGAGCAAGCCTGAATCCCTGATCGCCTCGGCGAGCGGTTCGAGAACCGTGGGGGTGTGCGGCGTCGGCAGATAGATGATCGCCAGATCCAGCCCTTCTTCACCGAGCGCGGCCGCCTCGGCGATCCCGTGTGCGAAGTCGAGCGGCTTGCCGTGCTCGAGATGGTTGTCGCTCAACCGGATGTGCGAGGACAGCATGATCTCCTTCGGGTCGCGGCCGATGTCCGCACAGTGCGCGGCGAGCACGTCGCGCTTGCGCGCGAACTCCTCCGGCGGGCCGCCCACGAAGTTCCAGTGCTGGGCGTACTTCGCAGTGATGCGCAGCGTCCGCTTTTCGCCGCTGCCGCCAATGCAGATCGGGGGATGGGGCTTCTGCGGCCCCTTTGGCTCGTTGCGAGCATCCTTGAGCTGGTAGAACTTGCCGTCGAAGGTCGTGCTGTCCTTGCTCAGCAGGCTGGTCAGCACTTCACAGGCCTCCTCGAACCGATCGAAGCGCTCCTTGATGCTGCCGAGCTCGATGCCGTAGGCACCGGACTCCTCTTCGTTCCAGCCCGCGCCGATGCCGAGCTCGAGCCGGCCGTTGGACACGATGTCGAGCGCCGAAGCCATGTTCGCGAGAACGGCGGGATGGCGGTAGTGAATGCCGGTCACCAGAACGCCAACGCGAAGGCGTTTGGTGGCCTGCGCGAGCGCCGTCAGGGTGGTCCAGCCCTCCAGGCAGGGACCTGACGAGTCGGAGAAGATCGGATAGAAGTGATCGAAGGTCCAGCCGGACTCGAAAACGTCGATGTCGTCGGCGGCCTGCCAAACGGCGAGCATGTCCGACCAAGTGGTGTTCTGCGGGGAAGTTTTGAATGCGAATCTCACGTGTTTCCAAAGTAGTCGCCGAACCCGATTAATTCCTGGCACCGGTGAGGTCAATAACCCATGATCGATTTCGCCCCGGCCTGTGCACGCACGGCCGACACGCTCAAGAACCTGACCGACGAACAGCTAGCAGGCCCGACGCCGTGCGCGAAGCTGAGCCTGCGAGACCTCGTCGGCCACGTGGGTGGCTTGGCGTTGGCGTTCACCGCCGCCGCCCGCAAGGAGTTCGGCCCGCTCACGGACACCCCGCCGGTCGAGGGAGCGCCGCTGGACGAGGACTGGCGCACCGCGTACCCGCAGCGACTGGCGGAACTGGCTGCAGCATGGCGTGAGCCGGCGTCGTGGGAGGGCATGACGCGCGCCGGTGGCGTCGACTTTCCTGCCGAGGTCGGCGGCATCGTCGCGCTCACCGAGGTCGTCATCCACGGCTGGGACATCGCGGCCGCGACGGGCCAGGACTACGACGTCGACCCGGCCACGTTGCAGGCGGTGCTGCCGCACGTGACGGCCACGGCTGAGCAGGGTCCCGTCGAGGGGTTGTTCGGACCGGCGATGCCGGTCGCCGATGACGCGCCGATGCTCGATCGGGTCATTGCATTGAGCGGACGCGACCCGGTGCGACGCGCCTGACGCTCAGTGCGGCTGGGCGGCGACATGCGTGCGGGCGTGGCTGATCGCGTCGTCGAGCGTGTCGAGCAAGTGGTTCTCGTGCCGGAGCGACTCGAAGACACCCACATTGGTCAAGAGGTTGAGGTGTTCGGGCCGAACGCCCTTGATGATCACCGTGATTCCGCGAGCCTCCAGTTCGGTACAGATCTGCGCCAGTGTGTGAGCGCCCGTGGCATCGAGCATGCCCAGCTGAGACATCCTGATGATCACCACCGACGTTCGTGGATGGTCGGCGTCGACGATCGCGTTCGAGATGCGTTCGGCCACACCGAAGAACATCGCGCCGTCGAGCCGCAGCAACGCGATCTGACCGTCGCCGGGCCGACTCGCCCCCGGGAGTTGCTCGCGCACGACGCTGCTGCGCCGCGCCACACTGCGCAGCGCGAAGAACGCCGCGACGACGAGCCCGATCTCCACGGCTTCGATGAGGTCAAAGCACACCGTGATGACGGCGGTCAGGACAAACGTCAGCGCATCAGAGCGGGTGGAGCACAGTATCTTGCGGATGGTCGACGCCGAGATCATCCGAAACGACGTCACCATGAGCACGCCGGCCAACGCGCACAACGGAATTGCCGACACCGGGGCAGTCGCCAGATACACCACCGCAAGCAGGACGAGCGAATGCACGATTGCCGAAACGCGGGTGCGTGCGCCGGACCGCACGTTGACAGCGGTCCGCGCGATGGCACCCGTCGCGGGCATGCCGCCGAACGCGCCCGACGCCATCGATGCCAGGCCCTGCCCGACCAATTCGCGATCGGGGTCATAGGGGCCGGTGGCCGCCATGGTGGCAGCGACCCGCGCAGACAGCAGTGATTCGATGGCTGCCAGCGCGGCGATCGCGACCGCGGCACCGACGACTGTCCGCAGCGCGCCGAGGTCTACATGCGGCAGCACCGGACTCGGCAGGTGCGACGGCAATTCACCGATGGTGGCAACCGAAACGCCAAACATGACTACGGCCACCGTCACGACGACCACGGCTGTCAACGACTCGGGGATGCTGCGGTGCACACGAGGCAGGACAACCATCAGCACCGCGATAAATGCAACCACCGCAAGGCTTTTCGTGGCGGCAGACCAGTCGGCATGACTGATCGCCTGCCAGGCTGCCGGCAATGTCTTCAGCCCCGCGGGCGCCTCACGGGCGAATGCGGCAGGAACCTGCTGCAAGAAAATGATGGCCGCGATTCCAAGCGTGAAGCCTTCGATGACCGGCCACGGAATGAACGTCACTGCGCGGCCGAGGCCGGTGACGCCCGCGGCAACCACGAGTAGCCCGGCGAGCACGGTTACCAACGCGACACTCCCCAAACCGTGCTGGGCGACGATCGGTGCAAGCACCACGGCCATCGCCCCGGTGGGCCCAGACACCTGCACGTGGGAGCCACCGAAGACAGCGGCCACCAATCCCGCCACGACGGCGGTGATCAGACCGGCCGCAGCGCCCACGCCCGAGCTGATACCGAATGCCAGCGCCAGTGGAAGTGCGACGACGCCAACGGTGACGCCGGCAAGGATGTCGCGCCGCCATGAGCGGGGCAGGTCGGCGTAGTCGCGGCGATGCGGGAGTAGTCGGGCGATGTTGTCTGCGGCGGCTGCGATCACTTGAGGGTTCCCAGCGGGGGCAGCGAGCTGAGTGCCTCGAGTTGGTCGCGTTGAGCACCGAGCGTGTCAGCAAGGAAGGTCCTGGCGATGACCAGAAGCTCAGAGACCTTCGGATGGGCCAGCTCGTAGATCACGGCATTGCCGATGCGCTTGGCACGGACCACGTGGTGGCGTTTGAGGACAGCCAGGTGCTGCGACAACAGGGTGGGCTCGATATCCGTGTCGGCGAGGATCTCGCTGACTGGAGTTGGCCGATCATTGGCCGACAAGATCTCGAGGATGCGGATTCGGGCCGGATGGGCGAGTGCCTTGAACAGGTTCGCCTTGATCTCGTAAAGGGGCTGCTCGGTACTACCTGGAAACTGAGTGGGCACGCGACAACCTAGTGGATTGATGGATTGAAGGAAATCTCAATCCAGTCTAGGGTGAGCAGGCCACGCCAGGCAAACCGGATGCCGAGCGGCACACTGGAGAGATGGATCCAGTACTCGCGCTGCGTCAGATCGCGTACTACAAGGACCGGGCCCGCGAAGATCCGCGTCGCGTGATGGCCTACCGCAACGCCGCCGACATCGTCGAAGGACTGTCCGAAGCGGAGCGCGAGCGACACGGCACCGCCAACAGTTGGCAGTCGTTGCCTGGTATCGGACCGAAGACCGCCAAGGTCATCGCCCAGGCATGGGCCGGTGGCGAACCGGATGTGCTCGTCGAATTGCGTTCGGCGGTAAAGGATCTGGGCGGCGGCGAGCTTCGTGCCGCGCTCAAGGGCGACCTGCATGTGCATTCCAACTGGTCGGACGGCTCGGCGCCGATCGAGGAGATGATGCTCGCCGCCAAGGAGCTGGGGCATGAGTACTGCGCGCTGACCGACCATTCGCCCCGGCTCAAAGTCGCCAACGGCCTGTCGCCGGAGCGGCTGCGTAAGCAGCTCGACGTCATCGACGAACTACGCGACACCGTCGCGCCGATGCGAATCCTGACCGGCATCGAAGTCGACATTCTCGAGGATGGGTCGCTGGACCAGGAACCCGAGTTGTTGGAACGCCTCGACGTGGTGGTGGCAAGTGTGCATTCCAAGCTGTCGATGGATGAGTCGTCGATGACGCGCCGCATGCTCAAGGCGGTGGCCAACCCACACACCGATGTGCTCGGGCACTGCACCGGCCGGCTCGTCACCGGCGGCCGCGGCACCAGGCCGGAGTCGAAGTTCGATGCGGAGAAGGTGTTCACCGCGTGCCGGGACAACGGAACGGCCGTCGAGATCAATTCCCGGCCTGAACGCAGGGACCCGCCGACCAGGCTGTTGAAACTGGCGCTGGACATCGGGTGCCTGTTCTCCATCGACACGGATTCGCATGCGCCCGGGCAGTTGGACTTCCTTGGCTATGGCGCGCAACGCGCGCTCGACGCCGGCGTGCCCACCGAGCGGATCGTCAACACCTGGTCGGCCGACAAGCTGCTGGAGTGGACGACGAGTTAATCAGGTAGGTGCGGCATTTCGAGGCCGGGGTCCCGGCCGAGCAGCACGCCGCGCGTCAGTGCCGTGTTCCCGTAACGCTCCCGCACCTTGTCGACCGCATCGTCGATCGCGACGGTGTCCGCGGATTCCTCGAAAGGCAGCTCCAACTGCTGGGCGCCGTCGCGGTCGATGTTCGACACCGCGAACCCGACGAGTGTCAGACCCCGATCGGCGATCAACGGAGCGGCCGCCGCGACCAAACCGCGGGCGGCTGCCAGGATGACATCCGTCGACGCCGTAGCGCGCGGCATCGTGTGTGAGCGGGTGGCCCGGCCGAAATCGTCAAACCGTAACCGCAACACCACCGTTCGGCCCGTCCGGCCGGCCTTGCGCATGCGGCGGGTGATCCGGTCGACCAGGTTGACGACGACGGCGTCGACCTCCGCCGCCGACATCGTGTTGCCCGCCCGGCCCAGCGCCCGCTGCGCGCCGACCGAACGACGGCGTACACCCGTCACCACGCGGCGACGATCTATGTTGCGCGACAACGCAAACAGCTGACGGCCCATCGCACCGCCGACCATCGCGGCGAGCGTCGACTCGCCCAGTTCGGCGACGTCGGCGACTGTCTCGATGCCGTGTGCGTGCAACTTCTCGGCGGTCTTCGCGCCGACGCCCCAGAGTCGTCGTACCGGCAACGGGTGCAGGAACGCGAGTTCGCGGTCGGGCGGGACGAGCAGCAGTCCGTCGGGCTTGGCCTCTTGGCTGGCGACCTTGGCCAGGAATTTGGTGCGTGCGATGCCGACGGTGATGGGTAAACCGACGCGGTCGCGGACTTCTGCGCGTAAGCGGGCCGCGATTTGAACCGGCGTGCCCGATACCCGCCACAGTCCCGATACGTCGAGGAATGCCTCGTCCACTGAGAGCGGTTCGACCATCGGCGTGGTGTCGCGGAACACCTCGAACACTGCGTCACTTGCTTGCGAATAGGCCGACATCCGCGGCCGGACCACGATCGCGTGCGGGCACAACGCGCGCGCCTGACGGCCACCCATCGCGGTGCGGACGCCGTAGGCCTTCGCCTCGTAGCTGGCCGCCAACACGACACCGCCGCCGACGATCACCGGCTTGCCGCGCAGGGCGGGGTCGTCACGCTGCTCGACCGATGCGTAGAACGAGTCGAGATCGGCGTGCAGGATGGTGGCGCCGGCGCCGGACACGAACATATGTTCGCATTCGGGCCCGACAGGTCAGGGCATCCGGCCGTAGATGCTGGTGATCCAGACGTGCACCAGGGTGTCCAGTGCCGTGTCTTCGACGATCGCCGGCTTCTGGCCGGTGTACGACGCGAACATGGTCCGCTCGTTCATCAGGTTCAGCGCCACGGCGAGGTCTTGGGCAGGCACAGTCTCCGGCGCGGCGCCACGAGCGCGTTCGGCGGTGATGACCGCGGCTGTGCGGTCCACCCATTTCTGCATGAACGTCGACCAGAGTTCGCGGATCTCGGCGTTGGTACCGGTCGCCGCCACACCGGCCAGGGCGACGGCGAGGTGCGCGCGCAGAGGTTCGAAGAAGGCGTAGATGCCTTCGCGCCAGACCCGCGCCGGGTCGAGGGAGTAGTCGTCGGCCCTGCTCTCGAACGTGGCATCAGCCTCGGCGAGCACTCGCTCGAACAGCGTGAGCAGCACCGCGTCCTTCGACGGGAAGTAGAAGTAGAACGTCGGACGCGAGATCCCCGCGCCTCTGGCCAGGTCATCGACGGAGATTTCGGCGAACGACCGGCCTTCCAGCAGTCGCTCCAAGGTGGAGAAGATGGCCAGCTCACGGTCGTCGCCGGACGGCCGGACCGTGCGGCGCCCGCGGGCGGCACGCGGCTGGCTGACGCTGGTCACGGGGTATGACTTTACGCCATGTCGAATTTCTCGACACACTGTTGACTCATTCGACACAGTGTTGATAGCTTTACATCATGACCGAATTTGTCGACGTAGTCATCGTCGGGGCCGGCATCTCCGGCATCAGCGCTGCCTGGCACCTACAGGACCGCTGCCCGGACAAGAGCTATGTGATCCTGGAGCGCCGCGAGAACCCCGGGGGCACCTGGGACCTGTTCAAGTACCCGGGCATCCGCTCGGACTCCGACATGTTCACCCTTGGCTTCCGCTTCAAGCCGTGGACGTCTGAGAAAGCCATCGCCGACGGTCCGTCCATCATGGCGTACCTGAAGGAAACGGTCGCCGAGTACGGCATCGACAAGCACATCCGCTACGGCCAGAAGGTCGTTGGAGCCGACTGGTCCGACGCCGAGAACCGGTGGACCGTTCGCGTCGAACGCGACGGCGAAGAGGTCGAGATCAAGGCCGGCTTCCTGTTCGCGGCGAGCGGCTACTACAACTACGACGAGGGTTACACCCCGGAGTTCGTGGGACGCGACGACTTCGAGGGCACGATCATTCACCCGCAGCACTGGCCTGAGGACCTCGACTACACGGGCAAGAAGATCGTCGTGATCGGCAGCGGCGCCACCGCCGTGACTCTGATTCCGGCCCTTGCCAATTCGGGCGCAGGACATGTGACGATGCTGCAGCGGTCGCCGACGTACATCGGTGCGCTGCCTGACGTCGACCCGTTCACCGTGCGGACCAACAAGGCGCTGCCTACCAAGCCGGCCTACGTGCTGAACCGATGGAAGAGCATCCTCTTCCAGTCCGCGCAGTACAACATCAGCAGGCGTTTCCCGAACTTCATGCGCAAGACGCTGATGACCATGGCGCAGCGGCGCCTGCCCGAAGGCTATGACGTCGAGAAGCACTTCGGTCCCAGTTACAACCCGTGGGATCAGCGTCTCTGCCTGGCGCCCAACGGCGATCTGTTCAAGACGATCCGCTCGGGTAAGGCCGACGTCGTCACCGACACCATCGAGCGTTTCACCAAGACCGGCATCAAGCTGGCCTCTGGCGAAGAGCTGCAGGCCGACATCATCGTTACCGCAACGGGTTTGAACCTTCAGCTGTTCGGCGGTGCCGCGATTTCACGCAACGGGGAGCCGGTCGATCTCAACGAGACCATGGCGTACAAGGGCATGATGCTCACGCATATGCCGAACATGGCGTTCACCATTGGCTACACCAATGCATCGTGGACGCTGAAGGCCGACCTGGTTTCGGAGTTCGTCTGCCGCGTGCTGAACTACATGGACGCCAACGGCTTTGACACCGTCGAGCCGCAGCACCCTGGCAACTCGGTCGACGAGCGGCCGCTGATGGACTTCACGCCGGGCTACGTGCTGCGCGCGCTGGACTACCTGCCGAAGGCCGGTCACGTCGCACCGTGGCGACTCAGGCAGAACTACCTGCTCGACCTGCGCCTGATCCGGCATGGCAGCGTCGACGACGAGGCGTTGGCGTTCACCAAACACCGTGCCGCGGAGCGCGTTTCGGCCTAGCGATTCAGTCTGCGGTGACGACGACAATGCCGTCGTCGTCGCTGTAGGCGATCTCGCCGGGCTTGAACAGTACGCCACCGAACTCGACTGCAACGTCACGTTGGCCCTCGCCGGTCTTGGTGCTCTTGCGGGGATTGGTGCCAAGCGCTTTGATTCCGATCGGCAGTGTGCGCAGCGTCGCCGCATCGCGGACCGCGCCGTTGATGATCAGTCCCGCCCAGCCGTTGTCGACGCCGAGCCCGGCGATCACGTCGCCCACCAGCGCGCTGTGTAGCGACCCGTCGCCGTCGATCACCAGTACACCGCCGTTGCCGGGCTCCGAGAGCACAGACTTCAGAAGCGCGTTGTCCTCGAAGCACCGAACGGTGGTCATCGGACCCGCGAACTGCATCCGGCCGCCGTACTGAGTGAACTGAAGGTCGCAGCTGCGGACGTCGGGGCCGATCTCGTCGACGAGGTCAGCGGTGGGGCGAGGCTCGATGGTCACCGCTCGATGTTAGCGATGGGACCGGTGAGCAGTTTCGGGTCGACGTTGGCCAGGGCGAAGGAGACCGCCTCGTCCAGTCCCATTGCGGCGCCGGTCCGGCGGAGCTCGCGCGCCCGCGCGTCGCCCACCGCCGCCGTCACGATGTCACTGGTTTCACGCAGCATCTGCAGGAGGAAGTTGGTGCTGGTTCCGAACGGCTGCTTGTCTGCTCGACGCGCTGTGTGGGTCGTCGGGTCGGCGCTTCGGAAGGTGGCGAATGCGGCTCCATTCAACAATCCGGCGGCCTCGGGCTGGTCCTCTCCCAGCGCTCGAGCGCACCCCGTGAGGCATGGTGCCGCATGCAGCGGGTTCATGATGCCGCGGAACATGTACATGGCCCGGCCTGCCAGCGCCAGTGTGAGTCGCCAGTCGTGCAGCCGACCGGCGACCAACGCTGCGGTGACGAACGCCGGAGCGATCTCCTCGCCAGGAGTGATGCTGCGTTCAACGCTCTCGTGGAGCAGCGTTCGGGCCTGTTCGGGGTCATGCTCTACGAGTGCAAGAGCAAGGGCATTCAGCGCGATCACAATTGCACCCGACATCTCGTTCTGACGCGCCAACGCCAACGACTTCTCGGCCCGGCCCAGCGCCGCCTCCGGGTCGCCGTTGCCGAGCAGGGCGCTGGTCACGCTGTAGGCAAGATGAATGGCGGCGATTCCCTGGTAGCCGCTGCTCTCGGCAAGCTGCGCTGCGTGGACATAAGCGGCGACCGCATCGTCGTACTCACCGGCTCCCATCGCCTCTTCCGCCCGTACGGTGAGTGCGTCGAGCGCGATCGGTGGTCCTTCTACTGGAGTGGGCATGCGGCTGGCAGCCTCCAGCGCCTGCTGACACAGCTGGTCGGCGCGGGCGTAGTCCCCACTGTCCAGTGCCTCGTACGACGCGACCATCAACGCCCTCGGATACTCCGGATGCGTTGTCGCGCCCGGCATCTGGATCACCCGTGAGGCGGGCACCGAGAACACCTGACCGGTGCGACCAGCCTGGGCGCGATCACGATGAGGATGGTTGGCGACGATCAGGACCGCGTCCTCAACGTCGCCGGCGTCGATGGCATTTGCGAGCCCCGACCGGATGTTGTCGCGTTCGACACCTATCCTTCCGGTCCATGACACCTCGGAATCAACTGCGAGCTTTCTGAAATGGCCTCGCGTGGTCCCCAGACAGAGGTCGGCGTAGAAGCGGGAGTGTCGAGTCCGCACCGTCTGCGTCTCGCCGAACTCGGCGAGCTTCTGCTCTGCGTACTGGCGGATGGTTTCCAGCAGGCGGTACCGCGTTCCTGCCGCGTGGTCCTCGACGATCACCAATGAGCGGGTGACCAGGGCGGTGATCAGATCGAGCGCAGCGTCTCGCTCAACGGGATCGCCACTGCACACCTCCTCGATCGCCTCCAGGGTGCAGCCGCTGGCGAACACGGACAGACGTGCGAGAAGCCGCTGCTCGCTGTAGTCGAGCAACTCATATGACCAGTCTATCGCCGCGCGAAGCGTAGCGTGGCGTCCTACTGCGCCTCGCCGACCGCCCGCGAGAAGGTCAAAGCGACGATCCAGACGCCGCAGAATCTCGTTGGGGCTCAACGCGATAACGCGGGCTGCGGCCAACTCGATCGCGAGTGGCACACCGTCGAGACGTCGGCAGATCTCAACGGCTGCATGTGCATTGTCCTGAGTCAGCGTGAAGTCGGATTTGACCCGTCGAGCCCGTTCGATGAACAAGCTGGCGGCTTCTGTGTGTATCAGCTGATCGATGTCGTCGCCCGGCGCACCGGTACCAAGCGGCGGGAGTGCAATCAGTTGTTCGCCTTCGATTGCCATCCCTTCTCGGCTTGTCGCCAGCACGACCACGCCGGGGCACGACTCTTCGATGCGCGTCACAAGTCGTGATACCGATCCCAGGAGGTGTTCGCAGTTGTCCAGTATCACGAGCACCTGTTTACGGGAGAGGGTTTCGATGAGGCTGTCCTCGAGGGACTGCCCGCTTCGACTGGCGGCATGGAAGACGTCAGATATCACCTCGACGACAGACGACTGCTCGGTCACAGATGCCAACTCGACAAGCCAAACGCCTTCGCGATAGCGGGGTAGTAAATCGGCGGCAACCTGGATTGCCAAGCGTGTCTTGCCAACTCCGCCCACGCCCGTAATCGTTACAACTCGCGATTCGCCGAGCGCGGAAGCGACGCGGGACACCTCGGTCTGGCGTCCGATGAATGAGCTCACCTGGGCGGGCAGATTGCCGGGGAAGGAATCCAAGCCTCGAATAGGTGGGAACTCTTCCCGCCCGATCTGGAAAATCCTGAGGGGTCGGCCAAGGTCACGCAGGCGGTGCTCGCCCAAATCCGTCAGCTCGACGTCATCGGGCAGCGCATCGCCCACCAAGGATTCAGTGGTATTGGAAAGGACGATCTGTCCGCCGTGCGCCGACGACATCAGCCGGGAGCATCGGTTGATCGGCAAGCTGGCATAGCCGGTGTCGTCGACGATGACAGCCTCCGCGGTATGCACCCCGATGCGGGCCTTCAACGGCGTCGCTGTTCGCCAATTCTCTTCTGTGAGAGCTTGTTTGATTGCGATTGCAGCGCATATCGCATCACCGGCTGTCGCGAAGGCGACGGCCATGCCGTCGCCCATCCGCGCGAAGACGAAACCACGGTTCGCCGCGAACGCCTTCTCGAGAATCTCGTCGTGGCGCACCATAGCCGCCTTCATCGCATCGGGTTCCTGTTCCCACATCCGGGTGGAACCCTCGAGATCGGTGAGCAGGAAAGTCACTGTGCCCGAAGGCGGCTGTGCGGTCATCTCTTAGTCCTGAGCCATCGAGATGGGTCCGACGAGAAGCTTCGGATCGATGTGGCTCAGGGCGTAGGACGCGGCTTCGTCCATGGTCATCGCGGCGCCCTGCTCACGCAGCTGCCGTCTTCGCTCCTCACCCAACGCAGCGGTAACGATGTCACCTGCATTGCGCAGCTCCTGATGGAGATAGTTGATGCTGGGGTTGCCGCCTTCTGTGTCTGGCGCGGACTGTCCAGTGCTTCCGTGCTGGTAGGCGGCATAGGCCGCACCCCGCAGCACCCCCGCCACCTCTGGTTCAGCCTCAGCGAGCGCCCGCGCGCATACGGCCAGGCTGGGGGCGGCGGCCATGTATGCCTGCACTCCGCGCCACATCTGCAGGTTCCGAGCTGCAAGCGCCAACGCAATTTCCCACTGATCAAGTCTGGTGGCAACCATTGCGGCCATGATGAAACCCGTCGGTACTTCTTGGCCGGGGGTACTTGAGCGTTCGATGCTCTCGCGAAGAACCGTCTTAGCTCGCAGCGGATTACGCTCTGATAGCGTCATCGCCATCGAGTTGAGGCTGATGACCATGGCGCCCGGCATCCCGGATTGTCTTGCCAGCGCAACAGATTCCTCGGCAGTCGGCTCCAGCTCCTCCGCCGGACTCCCTCCGAGGATCGCACAACTGACCTTGTAGGCCAGGAAGATCGCGGCCATGCCGGGAGATCCATCGCGGTTTGCCAATTCGGCGGCCCTTGAGTATGCCGAGACCGCATCGCCATAGGCACCGCGCCCAAGAAAGATCTGAGCTTGCAGACTGCAGATCTCCATCTCGATCTTCGGACCGTGTATCGCGCCGAGTCTTTTCTCAGCTTCCAGTGCCTGCTCGCACAGCTCGTTCACGCGCTGCCAATCGCCGATCGATTGCGCCTTATACGCCGCCACCACGAGCGCGAAGGGATATGCCGGCTGTTCGGATGCCCCGGGCATGCGGAGCACGGGCGTGACGTCGACTACGGCTATCTCACCGGTTGTCCCCTCCGCCCGGTATTGGATGGGATAGCTGGCCACCAACTCGACGGCCGCTGCTACGTTGCCGGAATGGACCGCCTTCGCCAGGGCGGCGAGAAAGTTGTCCCGCTCGAGCTTGATCTGTCGGGTCCAGACGAGTTGTTCTGGCCCGTGCGTGTTTTCGGCTGCGCGCGCGGAGAGCCGGGTATAGAACGCGGCATGCCGAAGCTGCAACGCATCGGTTTCGCCGTGATCCGCGAGCCGTTCTTCGCCGTATTGGCGAATGGTTTCCAGAAGGCGGTAGCGGGTGCCGACGTCGTTGTCCTCGGCAACCACAAGCGAGCGGGCGACAAGCGCGGCGACCAAGTCCATGACATCGTCACGCTCGACCGGATCTCCACTACAGATCTCTTCGATTGCTTCGAGCGTGCAGCCTCCGGAGAATACCGAGAGGCGCACGAGCAGTCGCTGCTCGGCACAGTTCAATAGGTCGTAGGACCAATCGATCGCGGCCCGCAATGTCGCGTGCCGCTCGATTGCACCCCGGCGTCCACCGGAAAGCACCTCAAATCGGCGGTCGAGCCGGCGCAGCAGTTCGGCCGGACTCAAGGCCATTACGCGTGCGGCCGCCAGTTCGATCGCCAACGGCACACCGTCCAGACGTCGGCAGATATCGACCACTGCGCGCGAGTTATTGGCGGTCAGTGCAAAGTCAGCTTTGACTTGGCGCGCGCGCTCGACGAACAGGCTTATCGCGTCGGTGTGTATCAGCCGGTCGATGTCGTCGTCCGGTTGCCCGGCGTCCAGGGGCGGAAGTGCGAGGATCTGTTCGCCGTCGATCGCGAGTCCTTCGCGGCTGGTAGCCAAGACCGCGATGCCGGGGCACTGCCGTTCTATCCGGCTCACGAGCCTTGCCACCACGCCGAGCACGTGCTCGCAATTGTCCAGGACCAGCAGTGCCTCTTTATGCGCAAACATCTCGAGCAAGGAGTCTTCGACCGGCTGACCAGCGCGGCCGGTGACGCGAAACACCTCAGCGACCGCGTCTACCACCGCCGCCGTGTCGCGAACGGCGGCCAGCTCGATCAGCCACGCACCGTCTCGATGACGGGGCAGTATCTCGGCAGCGACCTGTAATGCCAACCGGGTCTTGCCAACCCCGCCCACGCCGGTGACTGTTACCACCCTGGATGTTTCGAGCGCCGCGCACACTCGGGCTACATCGTCTTGCCGCCCGATGAACGAACTGACCTGTGCGGGAATGTTTCCCGGAAATGCATCGAGGGTGCGTAGCGGTGGGAATTCAGCGTGATCGCCGTAGCGCTTCAATTGAAAGATGCGTGTCGGCCGGCCGAGGTCGCGCAGTCGGTGCTCGCCGAGATCGACCAGTGCCATACCGTCGGGTAACTGACCGCGCATCAGCATCTCGGTGGCTTCCGAAATCAGCGTCTGCCCCCCGTGCCCCGCGGCCATCAACCGCGCGCACCGATTGATCGGCAAGCTCGCATAACCAGTGTCGTCGACGATCACCGCCTCGTCGGTATGCAATCCGACCCGGGCCCGCAACGGGCGCTCGGTACCCCACGGCACCCGCGCCAGGGCCTGCTGAAACGCGATCGCCGCCGAAAGCGCGTCGCGCGCCGTTGCGAATGAAGCCGCCATGCCGTCACCCATCCGCGCGAACACGAATCCGCGGTGCGCCGCAATCGTTTTCTCCAGGATTTCGTCGTGGCGCACCATGGCCGCCTTCATCGCCTCGGGGTCCTTTTCCCACATACGGGTGGACCCTTCGAGGTCGGTGAGAAGAAAGGTCACCGTGCCCGACGGTGGGTGCACCGCCAACTCCCCCCAAACCCGTTGAACTCGGGTTATAGGAGGTTAAGCGTAGCTAGCCACCACGATGTCGTGCAGGAATTGCGCCAGCCCCGGTTCGACGTCGTCGTAATAGCGGGTGAACCGCTCGTCGGCCAGATACATCTGCACCAGATTGCGGTGCATCTCGTCGCCGCAGTCGTAGAAGCGTTCGATCGACGCGCGGTGACGGGCCGCCAGCGCGTTCGCTTCTGCGGATCCCGGTTCGACGCCGTCGCGCTTGGCCCGCGCCAAGTCCGACAGCAGGGCGTCGCCATCGGCCTTGATCGCGATCCAATCCTGCTTGCTGAATTGCGAAACCCGTTGCTGGGATTGCTTCCACGCATCGGTGTCGCCCCAACGCTCTTCGGCTTCGGTGGCGTACTCCTCGCCGAAAGCCGTCGTGCCGAAGATCTCCACCTGTTCCTGCGCGCTCAGCTGGATACCGCTGCGGTGAGCGTTCATCAGTTCCTCCACTGCTTTGATCGTGTGCTGCAGTCGGTCGGCCTGCTCCAGCAGCAATTGGTGTTGGCGCCGCAGATGCTCGACCACGTCCGCACCCGGGTCATCGAGCAGCGCACGGACATCGTCGAGCGGGATCCCGACCGAGCGGTACACCAGCACGAGGTGCAGCCGCTCGATGTCGGCGTCGGTGTATCCGCGGTAACCCGCCTGCGTGCGGACGCTCGGCACCACCAGACCGATGTGGTCGTAGTGATGCAGAGTGCGTACGGAGACACCCGTGAGGGCGGCTACCGCGCCGACAGTGTTGGCGTCCATGACGCCACTATCGACCCTGACGCCGCGTCAGGGTCAAGGAGATTAACCCTCGGAATCGCGCGTGCTCAATTGCTGCTTCCGCGGCGGGACGCCAGCAGCACGACCAGGATCGCCAGCACGCCGGCGGCGATAGCGGCAGCCAGCGGCAGGCGCGACGGCTCTGGACCGATCAACGGCACGGGTGCTGGTCCGGCGACGGGGTTGCTCGCAGTCGATACCGTTGACTTCGCTTGTGCCGCAACCTCTTTGGCGGCCGACGTGAGATCACCGTTGGTGTCCGCCAGTTTCGCGGCGACGGGCGGCGCCTTCTTCGCCGGGGCTTTCTTGGCTGCGGTCTTTTTGGCGGCCTTCTTAGCAGGTGCCTTCTTAGCAGGCGTCTTCTTGGCCGCCTTGGCCGGCGCCTTCTTCGCAGCAGCCTTGGCAGGCGGGGCAGGTGGCGCGGGCGATTCGGTGGCTGGCGGCGCCGGATCAGGGCTGGGCGCCGACGAGGCCGGTTGCTCTGCCGGTATGGCGGCGTCAGGCGTCTCGTCGGGCCGATCCTGCTGGTCTGCCATCTGGCTGCTCCTTTGCGACCGTTACGTCTACCCGGCAGTGGCTCCCATCATGCCAGGCCGGAGATGGCGCTAACCGGTCACGGCCAACGCGGCCGCCAGGGTCAGCGCTACGGCCATGATCGCGACCTCGATCAGTGCCCTGGACCGCGACACCACGGCCGTGGTTCGGTGCGAACGCGCTGCGGGCAGCCATACCGTCCGGTTGCGGTACGCCAGCAGCACGAGCACCACGGTCACCACGACCTTCGCCGACAGCAGCCGCCCATATGCGGTCGTATAAAGCTGACTGGGCGCCCCGAGCGTCACCGCGGCGCCCAGCACCCCACCGACTAGCAGCGCAGCCACACACGCCAGCGACAGCTGCGAGAACCGCGGCAGCACCCGCGCCCACTGACCGCGATGGTCGACTGTGAGCACGAGTGCCGCCAGCGCACCGCACCACACCGCCGCAGCGAGGGTGTGTACGGCCATCGCCAACCCGCCCAGTGCGCTCTCGGACAGGTGGCCGGTGAGCGGACGCGCCGCCAGTCCCGCGGCCGCGATGCCGACGACCGCGACGTTCGTCGCCGCCGAGCGCGGAACCACCACTACGACCACGCACACCAGCGCCGCGGCCACCACGCTGAACAATCCCGACCGCCCCGGTGTGGTGTGCACGGCGAAATCGACCGCGGTGTGCACGCCCAGCCGGGACAGCGGAGTAGCCGCGGCCTGGGCCGCTGCCACCCCCAACCGAAGCAGCTCGGCGAGTAACCAGGCCGCGCCTGCCACGGTCAACGGGCCGGTGGCACGACGGATCAGCTCACCGCGATAGCGGTCGATGTCGAGCATCGGCACCACGGCCAGGCCGAGCGCGACCACCGCGCAGAAGTCGGCAGCCGCCCGCACCAGCGTTGCGGTCAGCGGGGTCACTTCTGCCGTCGCACCGCCCACAGTGCGCCGCCTGCGACGATCAAGCCCGCCGCGACGAAGAACGGCCACACCGGGATGCCGTCATCCGCCGCGCTCGTCGCCGATGCCGACGGCCCTGGTGTGCCGGTGCCGGACACCGTCATCTTGAACGACCACGACCCAGAGACCACGTGCCCGTCGGCGGACGTCACCCGGTAGTTCACCGTGTAGGTGCCGGACGGGCCCAGTGGCCGCACGCCGACGCTGACGACAGCGCCATCGACATGCGGGTCGCCCGTCGACCAGAGGTTGCCGTCGGGACCGACGACCGTCATCGCGGCGAATGACTGCTGCAGCGCCTCGTTGAACGTCGCGCTGACCTTCTCCGGCGCCTTGGTCAGTTCGCTGTTCTCGACTGGGTCGGTGGCCAGGCGGGTCGCATGAGCCGACGCCACACCGGCCCCGGCCATCGCCGCTGCGGTCAGCGAGATGGCCAGGACCAGTGCCGCGAGGAAGCGATTCATGCTCGTCGTCGTACCAGCAGCGCGGTCGCCACCGCAACGGCGGCCAGCGCCAGCGCGCCGCCGGCCAACCATCGTGCGGTGTTGTCGGCGGCAGGAGCCGCAGGCGACCCGTGGGCCGCCTGGGTCATCGGCGTCGGATCGCCATCACCCGCTTCGGACTTGGCGCCTGTCAGCGCGATTTCGGGAGTCGGGTATTCGGGTTCGGCTCCGCCCGCCGGTGTCGGCTGGTCCCACTTCACGACCGTCCCATCCGAATACGTCTGGATGGCCGGGAGGCTGAGTGTGGGGGTGTCGGGCAGCTTCACCGAAATCCGGAACAGCGCGAACTGGTCGGCTGCGATACCCGTTCCTGGCGCGGCAGTCCACGTGACGGAGCGGACGGTGCCCGCGGCCGCGTCGCGGTCCAGCTTGGCGGTCCAGCCCGGCATGGCTTCCGTGCTGGCGGATGCGACGTTGGGCAAAGTAACGCTCAATTGTGTTGTGAGCGCGCCCTTTTCGGACTCGTTGGGCACCTTCAAGGTGACCAACGAATAGGAGCCGGGCGTGGGATTGTCCGCGGTGGCGCGAACGTGGGCGGATGCGGGCGCAGCGGCGGCCAACAGGCCGATGGATACCAGCGCACCGGTGATGAGGGCGCGCGAGGACGCCCGAGTAGTGGATCGCATTCGATTGTGGCTTTCTTGTGTCGTTGGGATGTCGGTCAGCAGTTGCGGCTGACCGGCGGACCCCGGTGCGACATCGAAGCGGCAATCAGAAGTGTGGAGCGCAGTGGCTGATCGGCCTGGCCGACCACTACGACAGGCGGTCCTGCAACCGGCACGGCGACGATCCGAACCGCGACGCGCACTGCGCGTGACACCGCACGGCACAGCCGATCACTCGCGGCGATCAGAAGCGCGCCCGCGCCGATCGCCACTGCATGCGCGGCGAGCATCACCGCGGCAGGTGGACCCGCCACCTCGGGGTGGTGATGCCCGGCGGCACTGAGCATGACGTGACCGATCAGCTGGCCCGCCGCGAGCAAGCCCAGCAGCACCCTGACATCGGCGGCGCGGGAGATCGTCGCCGCGAGAGCGCCGACTGTCGCCGCGAGGACTGCCAACTGCGCGACGACGGCGCCGGTCGGTGCTGTCCCACTGCCAACCGAGTGCGCCGCCACCGCCAGCGCTGCGGTCAGCAGGCCCGCGGCCGAACCGCGAAGGCGCGCAGCGGGATTGCGCACTCTGGAACGGCCGTGAGACACGTCGGTCAGACCAGGCCGAGCCGGGCCATCAGGTCGGCATCGATGCCGTCGAGCTGCTGGGAAATGGCGTCGTGCGCTGCGCGGCGGCGCGACGACGGCATGTTCTCGGCGGCCGTGACCGCCGCTGACAGGTCGCGCAGACGCTCGGTGATCGCCGCGACGAATTGCTTGGTCTCGGCGTCCTTCGGCTTCTTCTCGGCAACCAGGCGCAACGACTGCTCGGCTCCCGCGATCCGCGCCGACAACTCAGCGCCGTGGCCGGAGAACTGGCCGAGCTGGCTCAGCGAAACGCCGAGCCGGTCGGCCTTGCGTTCGTCGAGATAGCCGCGTGCGGCGACGGCGCCACGGTAGAACAGCGGAACGGCGATCGGAGCAAGCAGCCGGGTCACCGTAAGAAGGCGTCGAATTCGGCTGGGGGAGAACAATTTTCCTTCGCGCGCCGCCTTCAGCTGAGTCTCGGCGACCTTGAGTGCGGCCCTGTCGCTCTCGCGCTGGGCCCGCAGTTGCGCCTTGAGGGCCCGCGTTTCGGTCCTGTGCTGGGACTTGATGCGGCGGGCCTCGTTCTTCGCGGCGAGCTTCGCCTCGAGCTTGGCCTTGGCCTTGATCGCGCGTGCTTCGGCCCGGCGGGTGGCACGGGTTTTGCGCTTGAACAGGCTCATCCCGGCGGCCTCCCGGTCATCGTGGCGGGCGAATCATGACAAAAGCAGAAATGGTGCAGCCCAACATTATCGTCCGGGTCATTGGCGGTTTCGGCGTGTCCTCCTCGCGGGTACATTCAACTTGCCAGCGAACCGTTTGCCCTGGCTGTGCGAAGATTGACGGGTCTTGTGAATAGGTGACTGCTGACGCCTTGAAGGGGTGGTGACGAGGTGGGTTCGCGTGTGCACGGCGCCGCGTCGGCCTGCTTCGTCGCTGTAGGGCTTTTCCTGTGTGGCCTGGGCGGGGCGCTGGCAATCGCCGAGCCGTCGTCGCCATCTGATCTGCCGCCCGGTACTCATTCCAACGACGTGCACGACAACGGACCGAAGAGCGACTCCGACGGCAAGGACGGTTCAAAAGCCAGCGCGGAAGAGGATCCGCAGTCCGCCGAGGACAAACCCGGCAACGGCGAGAATCCTGGGAACGGCAACTGCGGCAACGACGGCAGCAACGGGAACGCGCAGCACTGCGGTGGAGGCTCGGAATCGCCGCCGCCCAGCCCGTCGACGACGAAATCCACGGAATCGTCGACGAAGACCACGGAATCGTCGACGAAGACCACGGAATCGTCGACGAAGACCACGACGACAAAGACGACAACGTCGAGCGAGACCACCGGCACAACGTCCACGACAAGTTCCTCGGTGGGCGTGCCTGCGCCGGGTATCGGTGGCGGCGGCGGTGGCGGGGCCGAGGCACCGTCCGGCCGCCCGCAAGTGCCGGCCATGCAGCTGCCACCGGCTTCCGAGCCGTCGGCGATCGACGTGGTTCCCGGCGTCGGAGCGGCGGCCGTCGAGGTTCCGATCCCGCCGATGACGCTGCCGATCATCGTCGCGCCTGCTGCGGGGCTCGGAGCAGGGTCGGCGGGTCTACCGGAGTTGCCAGCAGCTCCGCGTGCCGTTTCTGCCGAGCCACCTGCGGGCCGAGAGCCACTGCCTGCCAATGTGGGCAGCAACGTGGCCGTACCGGCTGCGTCATACCGGGTCGGCTACGCCGATTATTTGCGGAATGCAGGATTGTCCCAGGTAGCGGCCTTGGCAGTGCCCGGCGTAACGGGCATGCTGGTACTCACCGGTGCCGGGGGATGGGTTGGATATCGCCAGGCAAAGGCGGGCCATGCGGTACACACAAACGGCACCGCAAGGTTCGTGAACTGACAACTGCCCGCCTTTTTGGGGCGGGACAGCGCATAGTGGACTCGTCGAGAAGGGGGTTGTATGCCTGCCAGCCGCCGCGTCACCCGTGCCGTAAGCGCGGTGCTCGAACTCGCCCCACGACGCGGGGAAGTGTCACTGCCCCGCCTTGTCGATGCGGTGAGCGAGGACCGCGACCGGCCCATTGAACTGAAGATGGCCGATCTGCCACCCGGAGTGTGTGGGCAGTGGCGTCAGTACGCCGACCGCGACGTCTTCCTGATCCAGAAGGGCCTCCCCGCCTGGGACCGCACGTTGGCCCACGAGCTCGGCCACCTGGTGCTCGGGCACGAAGGCATCCCTGTGGTCCAGGCAGCCCGGGAGAACACCGAGATGGCCAGTTCCGACCTGATCGGCTACATGCTCAACCAGCGGACCGGCTGCATGGGTCCCGCGGGTGAAGACGCCGAGCAGGAGGCCGAGGACTTCGCGGCACTGCTCATCTACCGCCTTGGTCGGCTTCCGTCGGATCGATCCTCGATAGTTCAGGTCCGGCTCGGAGAGGCATTTGGTTGATCATCTGGGTGATCGCCGGTCTGCTCGGATTGGCGACCGGCCTCCGGATTGGCTGGGCCCTGGTCAACAAGCAGTCTCTCGTCAGTACCGCGATGATCCTCGCGCTTGGCAGCCTCGGGGTGGTCGCGGCGCTGAATTGGCAGCCGCTGACGCTGCTGATCGATGAGGCGCTGGGCTGGAACAACCTTGCGATGGGGTTATCGCAGCTGGCCTTGATCGGCTGCGCCGCGGGCAGTTGCGTGATGATCACGACCGTCGCGTCGGAGAAGTCACCCGCGACCATTCGAAAAATTGCTATTGCGCAGTACAGCGTTGCCGGCGTGATCGGGCTGTTGAGTCTGGTGATCTTCTTCGCTTCGGGCCAGCAATCGGAGATGGCGCCGGAGGAGTACCTCAAGCAGAACCTGGCCTCCAGCGGCGGAAGGTTGCCGTGGTTGCTGCCCCTGCTCTATGTGTTCTTGGCGCTGACCCTGGTGTCGTGGGCGGGAATGCGTCACTCCAATCGCAGCAGACGCGGGCGCGCACTGTTCGTGTTCACCCTCGGCATCGTGCTCATCGTGCTGGCGTCCGCGTTTTTCCTGCTGCGGGCCGCCGGCAGCACCCAACTACTCGGCGTCGGCGCGGCGGCCACGCTACTGGGCTGCGCGATGCTGGTCGTCGCGGCGGGCTCGCTGCTACCGAGCGTCGAGGACTGGTTCGGCGCCCGCTATGAGCTGCGCACCATCTCACCGCTGCTCACCGAACTCGGTCGGCGCCACCCGGACATCGGCATCGGTGTCCGGCCCCGCGGACCGCTGGTGTTTCGCGTCGCCGAGCGGATGTCGCTGATCTCGGACGCGCTGTTCCTCGAGGCCACCTCGGCCGACGCGGCGCGCAAGCGGCCCGTCGGAACGCCACCTGCGCGTGAGCTCGATGAGGAAGACGACGTATCCGAAGTCGAGTCACCGGGGGTGCCGCCGGAGGAGCAGGCACGCGGCATCGCGCAGTGGATCTACGACGGCCGAGAAGACGCGCCGGACGATGCCGGCGCTACCTTCCCTGGACTTGGCTGGCTGCGCCAGCCCACGTCATTTTCTGATCGCGAATGGATCCTCGAGATCGCACAGCAGTATCGCCAACTGGCAATCTCCAAGACTGGGTCGGCCTGACAGACCGAATTGCCCAAATTCGCCGGACGCCGCGTTGCGGCGAGCGGCAAGCTAATCGTCCAGGTGCTCCCGGCGACGCAGCTCGTCGACCTTCTGAACAATGTCCTGCTGGGCCTCAACGGACAGACCGACGGTGCGTGCCGCAATACGGCGAACACCCTCGTCGCGCATATTCGCCAGCCAGGTCAATTCCTTGTCGAGCTTCTCGTAGTACTCGTCGTCGGTGAAGTAAGCCGGCTTGATGCGGAAGAAGTTGGCAAGGGCTGCCATGGTGGCCGCCGAGGGGTTGGTGCGGTTGCCTGAGCGGAGCTGCGACAGGTACGGAGCCGACATCGTGACGCCCTCTGCCTTGAGCGCTGCGATGACTTCAGCGGACGTATGCGGGCCACGACCGGGCGGGTAAACCGTGTCGAACAGGCGGTTTAGCCGGGCGGCGAACGTCTTGCTCATCGAATTGACCTCCACTTGCTGGACGAGCGGGTTTCTGGGGCGGCGTATTTGCTGATCATCGTAGCGAGAGTTGTGCCAACAACCAAGTGCAAACCGCGGAAAAGTTAACCCGCCTTTTGTTTCGTGAGGCCGCTACAGGTCTTAACGGCGCCGTCGGTGTGTGCCGGCACCGTCATCTTACGGTGCGGCGAAGCAAATAATAACGGCTGCCTGGCGATGACTTTTGCAGAAGTTGCGCACAACCCGTCACAGGAATGCTGAAGTTCACCACGGGCAACTCCGCATGCGCGAAAGGAAGCGGAAACCGGTGTTTGCTAGTTGCGCACGCAAGTGGGTGGTATGGACACCGGCCGTCATGCTCCTCGGCAGTTGACGCCCGATAGCGAGCAGACCGTCAGAACCTGGTCAGTCGATTGACCGACAGTAGCCAGCAGGAGGGTCTTCGGGATCGCGCGACGGTTCGAGTGGCAACAGCGCAGGAGAATGCTCGCGTCGGCTGCGGACCAGGGTCACCGCGGCCCCCATCGCCGCAGCCACGGCGATCGTCGCGGTAGCCGAGATCGCCATCCAGCGCAGACCGATCGCCGTGTCGAGCAGTATCCAGATTCCGAAGAGGGCAAACAGCACGCTGGCCAAACCGTGTAGGAACCGTTCGGGCAATCGCTTGTGCAGCAGCGTGCCCACCGCGATGGCCACGCCGTCGGCGAGCACCATGCCCACGGTCGCGCCGATCCAGACGCCTGCCCAGTTGTGATCACTGGCCAAGGCGACGGTGGCCAACATCGTCTTGTCGCCGAGTTCGGCGAGAACGAACGAGGAGATGACGGCCAGTAGCACATGCCGCGGTTCGGCGACCTTGATCTCGTCGTCGCCGCCTCTGCGGCCCTCCCGCCACGTCCACACCGCGAACAACAAGAAGGCGATCGCGGCGGCGAACGCTATCGGGCGTTGGGGCAATGTGAGACCGAGGAAGTGGCCGACCGTCACCGACAGGCCGTGCACCATGAACGACGCGATGCCGACGCCGGACAGCACCACCCACCACCGATGCCGCAGGGCGTAGGTCATGGTCATCAACTGCGACTTGTCGCCTAGTTCGGCGACGAACACCACGGAGAGACTGACCAGTGCGGCGGTGAGCATGGGAACGACCTCTCGACACGTCGCCGACGGGTCGATTGCGCGCAACCCGTCAGACTTCGGTCGAAGGTCTCGCCCACCGCAATGCGGTTCGTCGGCCGGGCTCCGGCACTATTGCTCCTCACGTGCGCGGCCGCCAGTATGTCGACTCGACGATTGGGGGCTACTCCCCTTCGCTGACTCCGTCGACGATAGCGGCGGTTTCGGGGCCGCGCCACTCGGCAAGCGAGTTTCGGGTGCCCGAATCGAGCGTTCAGGGCGACGAATCAAATGGTTCGAAAAACCTTATGCCGCAAGCAGCATCGCCAAGATGGCGGTGTCGGGATGGCTGATGGGATCCACACCGACCCGGCTCACCATCGACGTCACTGTGCCGTCGGCTTCCGCTTCGACCCACGCTGCGCGATGCTCGAGACCGAGATAGGGGAGCCCCGGTAGCAGCACGCAACCCGACGCGGCGCCGTTGCACTCCGGCAGCGACGGCATGGTCTCCGAGGGTGGGTGCAGCATGAGTAGCGCGGGTGGCTGGTGTTCGGCGAAATGCCCTGGGGGAACTGCGGATTCACCGACCACCGTGCCTTCGGCCACGACCAGTCCGACGGTGCCGGGGACGGGCGCGTCCGGTAGCTCTTCACGGGCGCCGAAAATCGTTGTGGTTGAGAGCAATCCGGGCAGCGACGCGACGCGCACGGCGACGATGAGTAGCTGTGCCCACTCCTTTGTGGACTCCGGCCACCGACCGGACACCACAAACCCCTTGAGAGACCCATGCGAATGGAAAGGGGCGATCTCTATCGCCCGGCCAGACCCCATTTCCATCTCGCCTCCGCGCCATCGGTGTTCGGATTCCTCCGCGACACGCCTTTGGGTCGATTTGACCAGAATGCGGCAGGTCAAACCTGCTAGCAAGTGGACACGCACAACACTCAACGCGCACGGACCGTCCACAGCACGCGGTAAGAGCCTGCCGCGGGCACCCAACCGAACTGCCGCGAGTCGACGACCCCTACCGCGCGCGGATTGTCCGAAACGGCTTCAAATGTCGCGCTGCGGCCGCGCCCTCGCACATTTCCGACGCGTTTGACGAGCCATCGCGACGGCGAAGTGGGGTCGGCAAACACGCGAAGCTGGCCTCGCCGGGGAGCGCCGCCGCTGACCGCCAGCAGCCCGTCACCTGGATTGAGGGTGGGACGCATCGAGTCCTCGACGACGGCGAAACGGCGTAGCGGCCACCGTCGCCGCGGATGGTTTCCGTCCACCCCCAAAGGGTAGGTTTAGGAACATGCTGCATCGACTTTTCGCCAACGCCACCCCCGCCCACGCCCACTGCGATCTGTACTGCGGCGTCTATGACCCCGCCCAGGCCAAGATCGAAGCGCTCTCCTGCCTGAAAATCCTTCAGAAGTACGCGGACTCCGATGACGAGCACTTCAAGACCCGCGCAATTCTCATCAAGGAGCAGCGCGCCGAGGAGGTCAAGCATCACCTGATGGTGCTGTGGGCCGACTTCTTCACCAAGGAGCACTTCGAGCAGTTCCCGAATCTGCACCAGCTGTTCTGGGACGGCGTGCACGGGGCAGGTGACGTCAAGAAGTCGCTCGACGTCGCCGTCGCCGAGAAGCTGCTCAAGACGATCGACGAGATCGCTGACATCTTCTGGCAGACCGAGAAGGCCAAGGGCATGGGCGTTTACCCGCCCGCCTGAGAACGCTCACCCGTCCGTACAGGAAATCCCCGGCTCACAATGTTGAGCCGGGGATCTTTTTGCTGCGGATCAGAACAGGACGATGAGCGCGAGAACGCCCAGCAGAATCAGCGCGATGACGCCGGCGCGCAGACAGGCCATCATCTGGCCGCGCGTATAGACATTCGACGACGTGTGCCATTCAGACGGCGGTACAGCTGAACCCGGACCCATCGGATGTGACGCCATCAAACCCTCCCTACCTGCACGATCTATGGCCCTCCCCCAGTGAGATCTGTCACAAACAGCGCGTGTGACGCCGATCATAACCCCTGTTGTTCGGCCGTGAAAAATCGGCTCCGCATCGCAAGCCGCGGCCCGTCGGGCGCGGAGGGGGCGGCCGTGCCCGGCGCTGTGGATAAAACCAGCGCGGCAAGTTCGCCCAAGGGTGGTCATGCGCGTCCTAGCAAACTCCGCATCACGTCATCGAAGCTGTCGGGCGGCGTAGCCGACTGTCGCCCGAATGGCCGACACGGCTGGGTGCAGACCAATGCTTGCCATCGGAAACTTAGTGGGGCAATCCATTTCGCTCGGGCACCCGCGACCCTGTTGATCGGCGGCGTGTCGCCCCGCAGGGTTATCCACAATAACTCCCAGCAAGCGCACAGATTGAGCGGCTCAAACGGGGTTTCGCCCGTTGAAGCCCTGTGGATGAACTTGTGGAAATTGTGGATAGTCGGCAATTGCTGACGTTGAATCGACGCGTCGGTCAGCCCTGCGGCGGTAGAGCCACGAGCCGGTGTCGTGTCAGCATTGGCGGTATGGACGAAGTCGAGGTCACGCAAGCGTCGATCGCCGATGTTCCCTCGACGTTCGACGGGCCCGTGGTCTTGCTCGACGTGCGTGAGGACGACGAATGGCAGCGGGGGCACGCACCCGGCGCCCAGCACATCCCGATGGGCCAGGTGCCGTCGCGCCTCGGTGAGATCGACACCGACGCGAAGCTGTTCGTGGTGTGCCAGGCCGGCGGCCGATCCCAACGCGTCGCCCAGTACCTGGCCGGAAACGGCTACGCCCCGGTGAACGTCTCGGGTGGCATGTTGGCCTGGGCCGCCGCCGGCCGACCCGTGATCACCGACGACGGCGGTGCGGGCGTCATCTGAGCCGGCGTCGCTAGGCTGGTCGCGTGATCCAGGTGTGTTCGCAGTGCGGGACGCGGTGGAACGTGCGCGACCGCAGGCGGGTGTGGTGCCCGCGGTGTCACGGGACGCTGCATGCACCGTCGGGTCCGCCGCCTGGTTCCGAGTGGCGGCCGACGGCCTCGCCGCTGGGGCAGAGCGATCGCACGCCGCCAGGTCGGCCACTGCCGCCCGGATACCGTTGGATCGCGGTGCGACCTGGCACGGCGCCACCGCCTCGCCGTCGAACGCGCGCTCTCGGGCCCACCCCTCGCTACGGCGCCATCCCTCGGTGGGGTCTGGTCGACCGCTTCGAGACGTCGGACGTACAGGCTGCCGCCGCCCCGCGCAACGGACCCTCGCTCGCAATGGTGCGTGGCGTGCTCGTCGCGACCATCGTGATGCTGGGTCTCGCCGCGTTCGTTCACGTCGTGCGTTACGTGCTGCTCATCGTGAACCGGTCGATGTTGTTGAACAAGGTCGTGGCGTTCGCCGCCACCTGGGCGGGCGTGCTCGTCAGCGTGATCGCACTGTTCATGTTCGTCGCGAGCCTGGTGGTGTTGACCAACTGGCTGATCGCGCGGCGGGCCGCGGCCTACGCGCATCACCGCCGCGACGACCCCCGCTCCGCGACGGCGCTGCGTCTGGGTTGCCTTGTGCCGCTTGTGAATCTGTTCTGGGCGCCGGTGTTCGTGCTCGAGCTGGCCGGTGTCGAAGAGCGGTTGAATTGGCTGCGCCGGCCGATCGTGGTGTGGTGGATCGTCTGGGTCTTCAGCTACGTGGTGTCGATCTTCTCGATCGCGACCAGCTTCACCCAGGATGCGCAGGGCATCGCGGACAACACGGTGACCACGATCGTCGCCTACCTGCTGACGATGGCGGCGCTGCTGCTGGTCATGAAGGTGTTCCTCGGCTTCGAACGCCAGCCGGTGGCACGACCGACGAAGCGTTGGGTGGTCGTCCGGGATGACCAGAAAGCCCAGCAAGATGAGGCCCCGGCCGTTGCAGTTGAGTCCGAAGGCCAGGACCCGGCAGCATAGCCATATGAATTCGGGCGACGAGCTGCTCGGCGGCCATCCGTTCGTGGTGGCGCACCGGGGCGCATCGGCCGAACGTCCCGAGCACACGCTGGCCGCCTACGAACTGGCACTGAAAGAAGGCGCCGACGGCGTCGAGTGCGACGTTCGGCTCACCCGCGACGGGCACCTGGTGTGCGTGCACGACCGGCGGGTCGACCGCACGTCGAACGGGACCGGGCTGGTCAGTGAGATGACACTGGCGCAGTTGCGTGAACTCGATTTCGGGGCATGGCATCCCAGTTGGCGCGCCGACGGCAGCCACGGCAACACCGGTCTGCTCGCCCTCGATGATCTGGTTTCGCTCGTGCTGGACCACAATCGGCCGGTCAAGCTGTTCATCGAGACCAAACATCCCGTGCGCTACGGCGCGCTGGTCGAGAGCAAGGTGCTGGCCTTGCTGCACCGTTACGGCATCGCCTCTCCTGCGTCGGCGGACCTTTCCCGCGCGGTGGTGATGTCCTTCTCGGCCGCGGCGGTGTGGCGGATCCGTCGCGCTGCCCCGATGCTGCCCACTGTGTTGCTCGGCGAGACCTCCCGCTATCTCGGCGGCGGCGCGGCCACCACCGTCGGTGCCACCGCGGTCGGCCCCTCGATCGCCACGCTGCGCGATCACCCCGAGTTGGTCGACCGGGCCGCGGCTCAGGGCCGGGCGCTGTACTGCTGGACCGTCGACCACTACGAGGACGTCCGGTACTGCCGCGATGTCGGCGTGGCGTGGGTCGCGACGAACCACCCCGGTCGCACCAAGAGCTGGCTGCAGGACGGGCTGACGGGAGCGGGCAGGGACTAGTCGGGTTTGGCGGCGTCCAAAACATCCTGGGGGACAGGCGAATCCGATGTCAGCGCCGCGAACAAGCGGCCCGCGGCGTCGCTGTTCCAGATCACGACGGAGCCGGAGTCGCTACCGGTGAACTCGCCGATCGGCACCGTCGTGGTGGTGATGTCGCCGTGCAACGACCACGCCAGTCGCGCCAGATCCCAGATGTGGGCACCCGTATCGACGGTGAGCGCACCGTTGACCGCATGCGCCATCGGATACCAGCGCAGCGGATTGAGCAGCACGGCCGGGCTGGCGGCGCGATGCATCAACGCCTCCATGAACTGCCGCTGGTTCACCATCCGATCCAGGTCGGCGCGCGGGGTGGCGCGGGTGCGGACGAACCCGAGCGCATTGCGGCCGTCGAGCTTCTGGCAGCCGGCGGGCAGGTCGATGCCTGCAAGCGGGTCGCTGATCGGTTCGGTGGGGCACATGGTCACCCCACCGACCGCGTCGACCAGCACGGCGAAACCGTCGAACCCGACCTCGGCGTAATGGTCGAGTCGCATCCCAGTGGCCTGCTCGACGGTCTGCGCCAACAGCGGCGCCCCGCCCTCGGAGAACGCTGCGTTGATCTTGTCTTCGCCGTAACCGGGAATCGACACGTAGGAATCGCGGGGGATCGACACCATCGTCGTGGGCGCGCTGGAGCCGAAGGCAGGCACGTGCACGATCAGGATGGTGTCGGTGCGGCCGTTGCCCATGTCGTCACCGGTGGTCAGCTCGGCCTGCTGTTCGGGCGTCAGACCCTGACGACTGTCCGAGCCGACCAGCAGCCAGGTCGTGCCCTTGCCGGAGGCCGGCCGCTCGGCGTAATCGGCGAGGGCGGGGATGCGGTGCAGCGACGTGTCCATCCACCACCCGCCCGCAATCGTCGCGATGACGAAGACCAACAGCAGCGCCAACACCACGCGGCCCCAATGTCGTTTGCGCCGAGGCTTTTTCGGCCTCGGTAGCGGAGGTGGCTGCTGTGTCACCGGTGGCGGCGGCCGACGCGGGGGTGGTGGCGGCGGGGGGCGACGCGCGGGCGGTGGGGGCGGGTTGGGCGGCCTCGGTTGGGCAGGCGGTGGTGGCCGGTAGTTCGGGTCACGCCGGATCACTTGCGACGGCTCCCGGCGATACGCTCTTGGGTCGCGACCCGGCGGCCGGTTGTCGTTCACAGTCTGAATTTACGACAGCCAGCTCAAATGCCCCGCCGCCAGCGCGTAACCGACGTAGGCGACCGAGTCGATGATTCCGTGGGCGATGATCAGCGGCCACAACCTGCCGGTGCGCTGCCATACGTAGCCGAAGATCACGCCCATCACGACATTGCCCAGTCCCGCGCTGAAGCCCTGGTAGAGGTGGTACGCGCCGCGCAGCAGGCTGGATGCCAACAATGCGACGACGGGATTGACGCGCAGCTGGCGAAGCCGGGTCAGCAGGAACGTGACCACGACCACTTCCTCGGCCCAGCCATTGGCGAAGGCCGTCAGCAGCAGCACCGGTATGCGCCACCAGGTGTCGTAGAGCTCCGCGGGTTCGACGTGCGCCGAAAGGCCAAGCGCCCGCGCGGCCATGTACAAGCCGAGTCCCGGCAGGCCGATCACGGCCGCCAGGCCGAGACCACCGAGCACGTCCGGTCGCCAGCGGACCTTGCCGAGTCCGATCTGCGCGAGGCCAAACCCGCTGCGCCACAACAGGTATACGGCCAGCGCGCCCCACGCGACGAGCTGGAAGGTGACGGCGAGGTTGAGGCCCAGATCGATGAGGTCGAACGGTGAGCGACGCGGGTTCAGCGCGACCCGCCTGCCGGCAAGGCCGAGCAGCACCGCCTCGATCAGTTGCAGGAACGCGGTGTAGGCCGATATCCCGAACGTCACGGCCAGCACGACGGTGATCTCGATGCGCATGCCGCGCCGCTGCGGATTGCTCAGCTCGTCGGGTGGCCCAGTCACCGGAGCCACGCTAGCGGCCGCCACCTCCCTAGAGTCGCCGGGCGCGCAGCCCATTGAGGAACGGGCAGCCCATCAGGATGCGAATCGCTTGGCTCAGCCCCGTCACGTCGTCGACCGGTTTGGCGAACGGCAGTCGCACGTCGTGATCGCCGTCGTCGCCCTCCACGCGCAACTGCACGCCGTAACGGTCGAGGCCAAGCGGGCGTACGCGGCCACGCCGCAGCGGGGACGGCAGCCGGCTGGCGAGCCTGTCGACGACCTCGCGGTGCGCGGATTCCATGTGCTTGAGCCAGCACGACTCCATCGCGCAGAACGGGTCGGGCCTGGCACCCAGCAGTGCGGCGACGCTGATCGCTTCGGCGCCTGAGGAGTCCGCCACCACTACCGACTCGATCTCCAGCCGCATCAGCGTCGACTCCGAATTAACCTCCAGCAGAGCAGGATTGGGATCATCGGCCGCTATCAGATCGAGCAGACCGGCGACTTCGCTGTCGGAGACGCCGTGCAGCCTGCCGCGGATCCACACCAGCGAGCGCACCGGCTCGCGCAGTGGCAGCGGGGCGTAGTCGGTCATCTCCAGAACCGCCTGGACACCCGCGCTGCCCGCGGCCAGCACCATCCCGGCGAGGATGCCGTCGCCAGGGACCGTGATCGCGAACGAGCCGTCGTCGAGTAGGTGATGAACCGGCGTGCAGGTGGGTTCGAGACCCTCGACGGCGAGCATCGCGCCGCCGGCCCGCATGCACGCACTGCGGATCCGCTCGGCCGTCGTCGGTGCCGCACCTGTCATCGCGTCGCCTTTCGTGTAAGTGAGGTAAGCCTTACTTAACTGGAATGACAGAGGTGACGCAAGCCCTACCGCCGCGGCATCCGGGGCGTCCCTGCGACAACGGATAGGGTTGAAATGTGCCGCGCATCGCCTACCTCGGACCTGAAGGGACCTTCACCGAAGCGGCGTTGTTGAAGATCTCGGCCAATGGTCTGGTGCCCGGCACTGTCTCGCCGGAGGGCATCACGCCGATGCCCACCGAGAGCACGCCTGCGGCCCTTGCTGCGGTCCGCTCCGGCGAAGCCGACTACGCGTGCGTGCCGATCGAGAACTCGATCGAGGGACCGGTGCTGCCGACCATGGACCACCTCGCCACCGGAACACCGCTGCAGATCTTCGCCGAACTGACGCTGGAGGTGTCGTTCTCCATCGTCGTGCGAAAGGGTACGGCTGCCGCCGACGTGGCGACTGTGGCGGCGTTTCCGGTGGCCGCGGCACAGGTGCGGCATTGGCTTGCCGACCACGTGCCGAAAGCACAAGTGGTGCCTGCCAATTCGAATGCCGCGGCCGCGCAGGATGTTGCCGACGGCCGCGCCGACGCCGGAGTGAGCACGGCGCTGGCCGCCGAACGCTACGGCCTTTCGACGCTGGCCGCCGGTGTCGTCGACGAACCCAACGCGCGCACGCGCTTCGTGCTGGCGGGTCGGCCCGCGCCGCCACCTGACCGCACCGGCTCCGACCGCACCTCGGTGGTGCTGTGGCTCGACAACGTGCCCGGTGCGCTGGTGTCGGCGCTCACCGAGTTCGCGATCCGCGATATCGATCTCACGCGCATCGAATCGCGGCCAACGCGAAAGGAGTTGGGCACGTACTTCTTTTTCCTCGACTGTGTCGGACACCTCGAGGATGAAGCCGTCGCCGAGGCACTCAAGGCGTTGCACCGACGTTGTGCAGACGTGAGATTTCTAGGTTCATGGCCGACGGGGTCGGCCGCCGGTTCGACGCCGCCGGAACTCGACGAGGCCGCACGCTGGCTGACACAGCTGCGGGAGGGCAAGCAGTGACCGGTCGGCTTGTCTTGGTTCGACACGGACAGTCGCACGGCAACGTCGACCGTCGGCTGGACACCCGACCGCCCGGCGCCGAACTGACCGACCTCGGCCGCCAACAGGCCCGCACCTTCGCCCGCGAGTTGGCACACCCCGCCGGGATGCTCGTGCACTCGGTGGCCGTACGGGCCGCGCAGACCGCCGAGGAGATCAGCGGCGAACTCGGCCTGCCGCCACATGAATTCGAGGGCATTCACGAGGTACAGGTGGGTGACCTCGAGGACCGTAAGGACGACGAGGCGATCGCGGAGTTCGAGACGGTCTATCAGCGGTGGCACGAGGGCGACCTGGATGTGTCGATGCCCGGCGGCGAGACGGGCAACGAGGTGCTCGACCGTTATGTGCCGGTGCTGACGCAGCTGCGGATGCGCTACCTCGACGACGCCGCGTGGCACGGCGACATCGTCGTCGTCAGTCACGGCGCGGCCATCCGGCTGGTGTCTGCCGTGCTGGCCGGGGTCGACGGCAGCTTCGTTCTCGACCATCACCTGCCCAACGCCGAGTCCGTTGTGCTGGCGCCTATCACCGACGGGCGATGGAGCTGCGTGCAGTGGTCGAAGCTGACGCCGCCGTTCTATCCCGAGCCGGATGTGCATCCGGTCGAGGATGCGCTGTCGTCAGCTGACCCGATGGGCTGACGCCCGGACACTGCATGTGCAGCCGAGCGCGTCGCAGTCGACGCTGAATGCGTGCATCACCTCTGGGGTGACGCAGCCGTCCTCGGTGCACTCCGACCGGAACCAGGCGTGATGAATGACGGTGCCATGGCAATGCTCGAGCCCCGCCAGACACTCGCGGCACTCCGTACTCATGGCCCAAGAATGGCACTGGGCCGTCACGAAGTGTGGTTGCCGCGCCTAGCCCCAACCCAGTTCGTGTAGCCGTTCGTCGTCGATCCCGAAGTGGTGCGCAATCTCGTGGATGACCGTGATCACCACCTCGTCGACCACCTCGGCCTCGTCGTGGCAGACGTCGAGCAGGGCGTCGCGGTAGATGGTGATCGTGTCGGGGAGCGAGCCGGCGTACCACGAATCGCGTTCGGTCAGCGCCACGCCGTGATACAGGCCGAGCAGGTCGGGCTCGTCGGGGTTGCGGTCTTCCACGAGCACCACGACGTTGTCGATTGCCGCGGCGAGCTCGCCTGGAATCAAATCGAGTGCGTCGGAGACCAGCTCGTCAAACCGTTGCGGGCTCATCCGAACGGCCACGCGGCTACTGCCCTGGCGGTGGCAGCAGCACCGGCTCGCCAGGCGGCGGCCCAGGTGGTGCGCCCGCCGGTGGCGGCGCGCCCTCGGCTGGCGGCGGGGAAGCACCTTCCGGCGGTGGCGGCCCGTCCTGCGGCGCGCCAGGAGGCGGCGGTGGCCCGTTGAGGAATGTGTTGCCCGCGGGCGGGGCAGGCGCAGCCGTCGACGGTTGCGTGGTCTGGGTGGAGCCCGTCGACTGCTGTCCCGGCATGTGCTGCGTCTGCTGGCCCGAATCGCTCTGGCTGCCGCTCGACGACGAGGACGATGACGATGACGATGACGAGGAGTCCGACGAGTCCGGCATCTGCGGCTCGATCGCCGGGATCGGCGGAAGATTCAGCCGGTCGACCGGGATGTCGGGTGGTGCGACGGGCGGCTGGCCGTTGATCATCAGCTGGCCCTTGGCGCTGTTCAGCAGCGTCGACCAGCCGCCGTTGCCGAGGGTGGCGCCGATGCTGCACGACACCTGGTGGCTGCCTGCCGACCAGCTCGGCAGCGAGATGGTGCTGTAGATCAGCGTCAGTGTGGTGCTGCGCAGCTGGATCGGCGCCAGGTAGGCGTCGGTCATCCGGGTGCAGGCGTCCTTGATGAAGCCGTCCTGCTCGGCCTCGGGCGGCAGCGCCTCGGGGAACTTCTCGGCGAGGTTGACTGCGCCGGTGACCTCCATCGCGTGCGGCGCCGCGCAGTCGACGGGAATGTCGGTGGGCTGGTTGGTGCCCGGGTCGATGCCGAGGCAGGTGCCTGCCGGCCACACCTTCGACTGGTCGACGTCGGCGACCTTGCCCTTGAACGCCAACTGCTGGTTGTTCGGCCCCGGCAGCTGCAGCCCGCACAGCATGCGTCGCTCACCCGCCTGCCGCCACGCCTTGTCGCCCGACCACAGCATGCTGACCGTGAAGCGGCTGTTCGGGTCGAAGCGGTTGCCGAGATAGTTCTTGACGGCCGCCGAGCACTGCTCCTGGCTGATCTGCTGAATGCGCCCGGGTGATGGCGGCGCCGCGTCCGGACCGTATTCGCTGCCGGGGAACGTACGCATGTCGACCGACTCGGCGACCTCGAAGCGGTGGTCGCCCTTGCAGTCGACGATCTCGGCCGCATCGGGCGTGCGCTCCGGCCAGCTCAGGCAGTCGCCGGCCTTCGCGTGGTTGAACGTTTCGTTGCCACGGGGGCCGAGCGAGATCGAGTTGGCCGTCAGGCCGTTGGCGCCGTCTTTGGTCGGTAGCGCGGTGATCAATCCGGCGATCAACAGGCCGCCGAGCGCGGTCAACAGCAGCACGCGGCGCGTCGACGTAGCGTGCAGACTCTGCCACCACGCGACCCGGTCCGACGGCTGCCCATCTTCGCGTTCGGCGCGCAAAGCGCTGTCAGTCAAGCGCTCGGGTGCCTCCAACATCCGCTCCATTGTGACAGGCGTGTCAGGCGCTGTGACAAGAGTTGCAGTTGTAACGTTATGAGGTTGTGGCTGAGCGGGGCCGACGGCGCCGCGGCCCACCATCAAAAGTAGGGTTGCGGCCGTGATCGACCTCAAGCTGCTGCGCGAAAATCCGGACGTGGTGCGCGCGTCTCAGCGGGCCCGCGGCGAAGACCCGGCGCTCGTCGATTCGTTGCTCGAAGCCGACTCCGCTCGCCGGTCTGCGGTGTCGACCGCCGACAACATGCGCGCAGAGCAGAAGGCCGTCAGCAAGCAGGTGGGCAAGGCGTCGCCCGACGAACGGCCGGCGCTGCTGGAGCAGGCGAAGGCGTTCGCTGAGAAGGTCAAGAAGGCCGAGGCCGAGCAGGCCGAGGCCGAAAACGCTTTCACCGCAGCGCATATGGCGATCTCGAACGTCGTCATTGACGGGGTTCCCGCCGGCGGCGAGGACGACTTCGCGGTGCTCGACACCGTCGGGGAGCCGCGGGCCATCGAAAACCCGAAGGACCACCTCGAACTCGGCGAGGCGCTCGGCCTGATCGACATGGAGCGCGGCGCGAAGGTGTCCGGCTCGCGGTTCTACTTCCTGACCGGCGCGGGAGCACTGCTGCAGCTGGGCCTGCTGCAGCTCGCGGTGCGGCTGGCGACGGCCAACGGCTTCACGCTCGTCATCCCGCCGGTGCTGGTGCGCCCGGAGGTGATGGCGGGCACCGGCTTCCTTGGTGCACACGCCGACGAGGTGTATCGCATCGAGGCCGACGACCTTTATCTGGTCGGCACGTCCGAGGTGCCGCTGGCGGGGTATCACGCCGACGAGATCCTCGACCTGTCCGACGGCCCGCTGCGCTACGCCGGCTGGTCGTCGTGCTTTCGCCGCGAGGCGGGCAGCTACGGCAAGGACACCCGCGGCATCATCCGCGTGCACCAGTTCGACAAGGTCGAGGGATTCGTCTACTGCAAGCCGGAGGACGCCGAGGCCGAACACGAACGGCTGCTCGGCTGGCAGCGACAGATGCTGGCGCAAATCGAGGTGCCGTACCGCGTAATCGACGTCGCCGCAGGCGATTTGGGCTCATCGGCGGCACGCAAGTTCGACTGTGAGGCATGGGTTCCGACGCAGGGCACCTACCGCGAGTTGACCTCGACGTCGAACTGCACCACGTTCCAGGCGCGACGGTTGTCGGTGCGCTACCGCGACGAGAACGGTAAGCCGCAGACCGCGGCGACGCTCAACGGAACGTTGGGCACCACACGGTGGTTGGTGGCGATCCTGGAGAACCACCAGCAGCCCGACGGCAGCGTGCGCATTCCCGAGGCGCTGGTGCCGTATGTCGGCGCCGAGGTGCTCGAACCGAAGGGCTAGTTCTTCAGCAGCTCGTCGAGCCGCGCCAGAAACTCCTGCGGGCGTTGCGGGGTGAACGCGGGGCTCGGTCGCACTCCCGGCACGTCGAGCGTCACCAGGGTCGACTTGATCGGGCGCCACACGTCCAGCGGCATCCAGCGGCGCGGATCGGTGCTGCCCCAGATCCGGAAGCGCTCGGTGAACAGGCCAAGGGACTCGGCCTTGTATCCGCGGATCGCACTCAGCGGGATGATCTTCGACGTTCCTGACGGAAAGTGATAGCGCCGCAATGTGATTGCCTCGCGGTCGAGCTGAATCAGGCCGTCGTCGTAGTACTGTCGCGGACCGGTCACTTGCGTGCGCTCCGAAGTTCATGGCCCTTGGTGGTCAGGCAGCGACCGGTCTCCAGGTTCCACTCCCAGCCGTGCAGATTGCACGTCAGCTTGGTGCCCTCGACCACGCCGAACTTCGAGAGGTCGGCCTTCAGATGGGGGCAGCGGCGCTGAATCTCCCAGCCGTCCAAGGTGATCGACGCGGTGTCGTCGTGCGCCTCGGCGAACCAGCCGTCGGCGTAGGCGATCCGCTCATCGGTGAGGCATTTGAAGAACGTGTAGAGGTACTCGTTGTAACCCCCGACCCGCCACGCCGAAAACCGCGTCGACAGGAAGATGGTGTTCACCCAGTCCGGCTCGTTGTCGCGCAGGACAGTGCGCACCAGTTCCGGCGGGATGCCGAACCCATATCGGAACTTCTCGTCCGGAATCGGCTCGCGCACCACCCGTTTCGGGAAATCCAGCACAACGGTCTCTTGATGGCCTCCGCCCTGTAGCCGAAGTTCGACCGGATACCCGATACCGTCGCAGATCTGATCGCTCTGCAGCATGATCGGTTCGAGCACCACTCGCAGCGGCTCCAGCAGAGGTTCGCCCGCCGCGGGCGCCCAGCTCGCCTTCTCCGCCGCCAGCACCGGCGCCATCCGCTGTGCGTAGGCCTCGATGTAGGCGGCCTTTCCGGTCGTGAAGATGGCCTGCACTTCGTCTTCGGGCAGCGGATGGATCAGCGAATTCAGCTGTGAGCCAGTGAAATCCCCTGTGGACCCGGGCATCATCAGCAGGCCGCCGTCATGGCCATGCGCGCGCATCTGGTCGAGGAACACCGCCTGGTCCGGGAAGATGTTGGCGGGGTCGCCGTGATCGTCGTTCAGGTCACGAAGCGCCGGGTCGAGGAAGCAGGGCGGGCCCGCCGACGGCACCACCCAGGTCGCACCCACCTGCGCGATGTACTGGCGGCAGCGGTCCATTTGCCGCTGACGCTTCTGGGTGCCGAAGGCTTCCTTGGCGCGCGCAGGCATGTCGTAGACCATCGGGTACCAGATCGCGCCGGAGTACTGCAGCATGTGCACGTCAACCTGACCGAAGTCGGCGTGCAACACGTCGAGGTCGACGGGGCGTGCGTCATTCATGTTGAAGCACACCGTTTCTCCGTCGTCGACCACCAAGCCGGAGTCGCCGATCGGCCCGTCGGCAGGCGCGCGCAGCGCGATGATCATCACGTCGAGATCACCCTTGGGGCCGCTGACGCGATGCTTGACCGAGTCCGTCGTCTCGAAGAACCGGTGAAAACCCACCTTCTCGAGTTCGCGTTGCAGGTCGGGCACCGGGAAGTCGGGCAACAGCACGACGGCGTCCTTGTTGACGTGCTCGCGCAGGTTCCGCGGGTCGAAGTGGTCGCGGTGCAGATGCGACACGTACAGATAGTCGACGTCGCCGAGAGCGTCCCAGTCCAGCGCGCTGTTGTCGGGGAACGGGAACCACGACGCGAAGTACGCGGGGTTGACCCACGGGTCGCACAGGATGCTTCCGGCCTTCGTGTCGATCCGGAATCCCGCATGCCCGACGCTGGTGACCTGCACTAATGCCCTTTCTTTGCGGTATAGTCGCTCGCGCGAGTCTAGCCCGCCAGCGGGTCCTGATCGTCCTCGGACGAGTCCCACGCCGCGACGACCATCCGGCCCGCTGCGATGCGCTCGACGATCTCCGGAACCGGCACGGGTTCGATGGGCACGCTCACCCGACTAGGCTGCCTGATGTGGAACCGGTATACGGAACTGTCATCCAGCTCGCCCGCCTGGTGTGGCGCGTGCAGGGGCTGAAGTTCACCGTCACCGGCGTGGAGAACCTGCCCCGCACCGGCGGTGCCGTCATCGCGATCAACCACACCAGCTACTTCGACTTCACCTTCGCCGGGCTGCCCGCCTACAAACAGCACCTCGGCCGCAAGGTCCGGTTCATGGCCAAGAAGGAAGTCTTCGACAGCAAGGTCAGCGGCCCGATCATGCGCAGCCTGCGGCACATCGAGGTGGATCGCCATGACGGCGCCGCGTCGTTCGAGCACGCCTGCCGTGCGCTCAAGGATGGCGAACTGGTCGGCGTCTATCCCGAGGCCACGATCAGCCGCAGCTTTGAGATCAAGGAGTTCAAGTCCGGGGCAGCCCGAATGGCCCTGGCCTGCGACGTGCCGATCGTGCCGCACATCGTCTGGGGCGCGCAGCGCATCTGGACCAAGGGCCACCCGAAGAAGATGTGGCGCCCGAAGGTGCCGATCACCGTCGCGGTCGGCGAGCCGATCATGCCGACCCTGCCGGCAACGGAGCTGACGGCGCTGCTGCACTCTCGGATGCAGCATCTGCTCGAACGGGTGCAAGACGAATACGGCCCGCATCCGCCCGGCGAGTTCTGGGTGCCGCACCGGCTGGGCGGGGGAGCCCCGACGCTGGCCGAGGCCAACCGGATGGATGCCGAGGAGGCGGCAGAGAAAGCCGCCCGTCGCGCGCAACGAGCCGACCCCACCGAGGCGCCGGGGTAGCAGCATGGAGCCGGTTTTCCGCGCGCTCGAGATTGCCGTCGACACAGCGACCAAAGTCATCGGGACGACGATCACCTACCAGGGTCTGGAAAACATCCCGGAAAGCGGCGGTGCCGTCATCGCGATCAACCACACGAGCTACCTCGACTGGGCCCCTGCGGCGCTGGCCGCCTACCAGCGGCGCCGACGGATGCGGTTCATGATCAAGGCGGAGATGCAGGACGTGAAGGTCGTCAACTTCCTGATCAAGCACTCCGGCACCATCCCGGTGGACCGCCGCGCCGGCGCAGGTGCGTACGCGGTCGCAGTCGACCGACTGAGGGCCGGTGAAATCGTCGGGGTGTACCCAGAAGCGACCATCAGCCGCAGCTTCGAACTGAAGGAGTTCAAGACGGGCGCAGCCAGGATGGCCCGCGATGCCGACGTGCCGATCATCCCGCTGATCGTGTGGGGGGCGCACCGGCGCTGGACCAAGGATCACCCAAAAGACATGCGGCGCAAGAGCAAAATCCCGGTGACTGTCGCGGTGGGAGCTCCTCTGCGTGCATCGGCCACCATGGATGAGACAAGCGATGCGATGCGCGAGGCGATGACGGTGTTGCTGCACAAGGTGCAGCTGGATTATCCGCATCCCGAGGGTGCGTATTGGGTGCCGCGCCGGTTGGGCGGCAGCGCACCGACTTTGGCACAGGCCAAGGCGCTTGACGAGGCGGAGTTGGCCGAGCGTGCGCGTAAGCGGGCCGAGCGTGAGGCGAAGAGTCACCGGTGACTCCTGACCTCATTGCCTCCGACGTGGACGGCACGCTGCTCGACGACGATGAGAAGGTCACTGCCCGAACTCGCGAGGCCGTATCGGCGGCCGTCGCTGCCGGCGCGACTTTCGTGCTCGCCACCGGTCGCCCGCCGCGCTGGGTGCAGCCCGTGGTCGATGCGCTGGGCTTCGCCCCAATGGCGGTGTGCGCCAACGGCGCAGTGATATACGACCCCGCCACCGACCGCATCGTGTCGGCCCGCACACTTTCCGCCGACGTGCTTGGTGAGTTGGCTGAGATCGCCACCCGCGTCATCCCCGGCGCGGGGCTGGCCGTCGAGCGCGTCGGCACCAGCGCGCACGACGCCGCCACCCCGCAGTTCGTCAGTTCACCCGGTTATGAACATGCCTGGCTGAACCCCGACAACACCGAGGTGTCCATCGAGGATCTGCTCAGCGCCCCCGCGGTCAAGCTGCTGATCCGTAAGTCCGGTGCCCGCAGCTCCGAAATGGCCGAGGCGTTGGCCAAACATGTTGGGCAACAAGGCGATCTCACGTATTCCACCAACAACGGCCTTATCGAGGTCGTTCCGCTCGGCATCAGCAAGGCCACCGGCGTCGAGGAGCTAGCCCGCCCCCTGGGCATCACCGCCGAGCGCGTCGTCGCATTCGGTGACATGCCCAACGATGTGCCGATGTTGTCCTGGGCCGGCCTCGGCGTCGCGATGGGTAACGCCCATCCGGATGCGGTGGCCGCGGCCAACGAGGTCACCGCGCCCAACACCGAAGACGGCCTCGCGCGCGTGCTCGAACGCTGGTGGGGCTGACGGGCGAAAGACTAGGCAGGGTTGATCGGCCTGAACCGCTCGAGCTGAATCGGTGCGGCCTCGATGGAGGGCGGTGGCAATTCCAATGGGACGCCGTCGATTACCCGCGTCACCGTACCCTTCTCGCGATCGAAGTTCAGTGTGCCGTGCTGGAAGTTCTGCACGATCCACTGCGGCTCCTGGATCTCCCCGCTGGTCGGCAGGCCGAGTGCGCCGCGCTCGAAGCCCAGCGATCCCCACGCCTTGTAGATTTCACCTGTGACGGGTTCGGCTCCGCTCTGCGGCGACCAGTAGATCGCACCCTTGTCGAACGTGACGTAACGCGCCGCACCTTCGCCTGATGCCTCCGGTGAGGTGGGCTTGCCCAGCAGGCTGTTCATCCCGCCCATCGTGTCCCACCGCGCGAAGATCGCTCCGCCGCGCAGGGATTCGGCCAGGTCTGCGGGACCCGGCGGGTCGTTGAACCGCGCCGCGATATCGCGCAGTTGGTCCATCAGTGCATACGCCTCGTTGCCGGGACAGTCGGTGTTGCCGACGTCGCGGTGGGTGAAGATCGTCGGCAACGTCGGCGTCGCACCCGTCGGGAACTTGGTGAATGACCCACCCGCAGAAGGCAATACCACCGTGCCGCGAGGATCGATGTGGTCAAGGCCGAGTCGCCAGCCGATCAGACGGGCGACGGTGCGCAGCTGAATCGGAGTCGGTGGCACGGTGTCGAAGTCGCCGAGCATCGCCACGCCCCAGGTGTTTCGGTTGAAACCGCCGGTGTGTGAACCCTCGACCGGTTTGTCCATGCCGCCGGCGCGGCCCTCGAATACCTGACCGTATTTGTCGACCAACGCGTTGTAGGCGATGTCGCACCACCCCAGCGTGCGGGTGTGGTACTCGTAGATCGACCGGACGATGCCTGCCGAATCCTCCGGAGCATAGTCGTTGCTGCCTGCGGTGTGATGGACCACGGCGGCCCGAATTCCGTTGTCGTACACGGTATTACCGCACCGCATTCCCTCATCAGCACCCCACTGCGCGCGGTTGATGATGTTGGGGGGCTGGCCGGGAACGGTGACGGCCGACGGCAGCGGCAACGTGTCAACGGGTGCCTGCGGCGGGCTGATCAGCACCGCGTTGATGTTCTGTGCGAACGGCTGCTCGACATTGGCGGGTATGTACCCGAGGCCGGGCTTGGCAGGTGCAGTCGTCGGCCCGGCGGTAGGCGCCGACCCGGCCGGTCTGGTGACCGAGATCTGCACCGTGGTGGTGCGGCCGACGAAGATGGGCTCAGTGCCGCGCGGCGCAGCAGAGTCGGGGCCGACGCCTTCGAGTGTCTCGGCGTCGTACCAGGGACCCCACGACCCGTCGGCCTTCTTGGCCCTGACCTTCGCCGTGGTGCCGCTCAGGTCGTCCGACGTCAGCGCCACCATCGAGAACGGCGTGTCCTGATGGACCTCGCGGAGCGTCTCGCCCCCGCCGACCCCGGAGAGCGGCTGCTGTGCGACCTGTGGCGCCTGGCTTGCCTGCTTGTCGTCGCCGGGCAGCCCGTTGACCGCCATCGGCAGCATCACGACTGTTGCCGCCACCGCGGTGAACAGCAGCGACGGCGCGGGACGACGGCACGACACGGCCCGATGTTACGTATGTGTCAGTTGTTACCAGTGTTTCGACACGGTAGTTGCCGTGACTAAATGCACACAGCAACCTGCAACGGCACCGCAGAGCCTTGGAGGCGTTTCTGCGGTGCCGTCTGGTTGCAGGTCTTTACAGGCCGGGGATGAGCCCGGGGCCCGGGATTTCCGGTGCTCCCGCCGGCAGGGCGGCAGCCGCTGCGGGGATGGCCGACGTGGCCGCCGCAGCCGCATCCGCTGCCGGAGCGCCCGCCGGCTTGACCGCGGACATGATCGCCGGCATCAAAACGCCCTTGAGCAGGTCGATCGCCTGGCCCGCGCCAAGCTGATTGGCGGCGCTTGACAGGTCGCCGAGCAGTCCACCGCTGCCGCCGGTGGCAGCAGGAGCAGCCGCCAGCGACGGATCACCGAGAAGCGGGTAGGTGCCCGCCGCCGGATCCAGCCCGATCGGTGCGGAGATCGGCACCTCGCCAGGCGCGGGCAGGGCCCCCGCGTTGGAGATCGGCGAGGCCAGCGCCGGATCCACGGCACCGGCAGCCGGAGTAGTGAGACCCGGCGTCGCCAGCCCGGGAACTTGACCCGTCGGGCTGGTCAGCGCCGGGTTCGTCAGCGCGGGGTTGCTCAGCGCGGGATCCGTAAGGGCGGGACCCGTCGCGGTGACTCCCGGCAGGGTGGCGCTGGGCGCCGTCAGGCCTGGTGTCGTCAGACCCGGTGTCGTCAGACCGGGCGTGGTCAGACCTGGCGTGGTCAGGCCCGGTGTGGTCAGGCCCGGTGTGGTCAACCCGGGGGCGGTCAGGCCCGGTGTGGTGAGGCCAGGAGAGGTCAACGACGCGGGCGTGCTCGAGCCCGAGCCGGTCAGCAGACCCGTCGGCATCGGGGGCAGGTTGACCCCGAATTGCGACAGGCCCTGCGACAGCGCCGACATCAGCTCGTTGGGCAGGTCGGTGATCATTGCGGCCTGGACGAACTGGCGGTGCTGCGTCGGTGGCTCGGCGCTGTCGGACAAGTCGGACACGGCGATAACTGCTGCTGGACTCGCGACTGCCAGGGCGGCGACCGCGCTCATGGCTGTGGAAAGCCTGCGTCGACGTCGGTTCGGCACGGAAGTCTCCTCAATATATGGACTACGTCTGGTACGTGGGCTTGGCAACTGCGCCAAGAACTAACGTGATCGACGGTACTGGTGTGACTAGTGAGACCAAAGTGGCGATACGGAATTGTGAGCCGATCGCAACCTTCGGCCCTCTGTGGATTCGGGGCGCGCCGGAGCGGTCGGATACCCTTGCTGCCGATGACCGCTCGTTTTGATCTATTTGTCGTCGGTTCCGGGTTTTTCGGTCTGACGATTGCCGAGCGCGTGGCGACGCAACTGGACAAGCGTGTCCTCGTGGTCGAGCGCCGCCCGCACATCGGCGGCAACGCGTACTCCGAACCCGAGCCGCATACCGGTATCGAGGTGCACAAGTACGGCGCACACCTGTTCCACACCTCCAATCAGCGGGTGTGGGACTACGTGCGCCAGTTCACCGAGTTCACCGGCTACCAGCACCGCGTCTTCGCGCTGCACAACGGCCAGGCGTACCAGTTCCCGATGGGCCTTGGTCTGGTGTCGCAGTTCTTCGGCAAGTACTTCACCCCCGACGAAGCGCGCCAGCTGATCAAGGAGCAGTCGGCCGAGATCAAGACCGAAGACGCGCAGAACCTCGAGGAAAAGGCGATCTCGCTGATCGGCCGACCGCTCTACGAGGCGTTCGTCAAGGGCTACACCGCCAAGCAGTGGCAGACCGACCCCAAGGAACTGCCCGCAGCCAACATCACCCGGCTGCCGGTTCGCTACACCTTCGACAATCGCTACTTCAACGACACCTACGAGGGTCTGCCCGCCGACGGCTACACGGCCTGGCTGAAGAACATGGCGGCCGACGACCGCATCGAGGTGCGGTTGGATACCGACTGGTTCGACGTGCGCGACGGGCTGCGGGCGGAAAGTCCCGACGCGCCCGTGGTCTACACCGGACCGCTGGACCGCTACTTCGACTACGCCGACGGCCGGTTGGGTTGGCGCACACTCGATTTCGAGGTCGAGGTCCTGGACACCGGTGATTTCCAGGGCACCCCGGTGATGAACTACAACGACGAAGACGTGCCCTACACCCGCATCCACGAGTTCCGGCACTTCCACCCGGAGCGGGCCTATCCGACCGACAAGACGGTGATCATGCGGGAGTACTCCCGATTCGCCGATGCCGAGGACGAGCCCTATTACCCGATCAACACCGAAGCCGACCGGGCTGTGCTCGGCGCGTACCGTGCGCGGGCCAAGGCCGAGACGGCATCATCGAAGGTGTTGTTCGGCGGCCGGCTGGGCACCTACCAGTACCTCGACATGCACATGGCGATCGCCAGTGCGCTGAATATGTACGACAACACACTCGCGCCGCACCTGCGTGACGGCGCCCCCCTGACCGAAAACGGCACAGAAAGCAACAGCGCATGAGTGACATCCCGTCCGGCGCGCTCGACGCCGCGGAATCCAAGGCGGTCAGCCTTCTCTCCCGTGTCATCCTGCCGAGACCGGGCGAGCCGCTGGACGTCCGCAAGCTCTACATCGAGGAGTCGGACACCAACGCCAGGCGCGCGCATGCGCCGACCCGCACCACGCTCGAGATCGGCGCGGAGTCCGAGGTTTCGTTCGCCACCTACTTCAACGGCTTCCCCGCCAGCTACTGGCGGCGTTGGTCGGTGCTCGAGTCGGTGGTGCTGCGCGTCGAGTTGACCGGCAGTGCCCGCGTCGACGTCTACCGGTCCAAGGCCACCGGCGCCCGGATCACGGTCGGCGGCGCCCCGGCCTCCAGCGGTGACTCCGAAGAGCCCGCGGTAGTCGAGTTCGAGATCGGTCTCGATCCGTTCGAGGACGGCGGCTGGATCTGGTTCGACATCACCACCAATTCCAAGGTCACTTTGCACAGCGCCGGTTGGTACGCGCCGGTGCCTGCGCCGGGCCGGGCCAACGTCGCAGTCGGCATTCCGACGTTCAACCGGCCCGCCGACTGCGTCAACGCGCTGGCCGCGCTGACCTCAGATCCGTTGGTGGACAACGTCATCGGCGCTGTGATCGTGTCCGACCAGGGCACCCAGAAGGCCGTCGACCACCCAGGATTCGCTGCGGCCGCCGCAGCGCTGGGCAACCGGCTGACCATCCACAACCAACCCAACCTCGGTGGCTCCGGTGGATACAGCCGGGTGATGTACGAGGCGCTGAAAAACACTGACTGCGAACAGATCCTGTTCATGGACGACGACATCCGCATCGAGCCCGACTCGATCCTGCGGGCCTTGGCGATGAACCGGTTCGCCAAGACGCCGACACTGGTCGGCGGTCAGATGCTCAATCTGCAGGAGCCGTCGCATCTACACGTGATGGGCGAGATGGTCGACGCAGAGAACTTCATGTGGACCAACGCCGTCAACACCGAGTACGACCACAACTTCGCGAAGTATCGGCTCAACGACGAAGAGGAATACCGCAGCCGGCTGCTGCACCGCCGCATCGACGTCGACTACAACGGCTGGTGGATGTGCATGATCCCGCGCCAGGTCGCCGAGGAGCTCGGCCAGCCGCTGCCCCTGTTCATCAAGTGGGACGACGCCGACTACGGGTTGCGCGCCGGTGAGCACGGCTATCCGACCGTCACGCTGCCCGGTGCCGCGATCTGGCACATGGCGTGGAGCGACAAGGACGACGCCATCGATTGGCAGGCGTACTTCCATCTGCGTAACCGGTTGGTTGTCGCGGCCATGCACTGGGACGGCAACGTCATGGGGCTGCTGGCGAGCCACCTCAAGGCGACGTTCAAACACCTGCTCTGCCTTGAGTATTCGACCGTCGCGATTCAGAACAAGGCGATGGACGACTTCCTGGCCGGCCCGGAGCACATCTTCTCGATTCTGGAATCGGCGCTGCCCGAGGTACGCAAGATGCGCCAGGGCTACCCAGACGCCGTGGTGCTGCCGGGTGCCACAGCCCTGCCGCCACCGTCGGACAAGCGCTGGCGCAAGAAGGTCACCATCCCGACGAACGCGTTGTCGATCTCGTACCGGTTGACCCGCGGCGTCATTCATCAGCTCAAGGCGCACGACCCCGAGCACCATCGCCGCCCGCAGGTCAATGTCGCGACGCAGGACGCCCGGTGGTTCTCGCTGTGCCGAGTCGACGGCGTCACGGTCACCACCGCCGACGGTCGCGGAGTGGTCTATCGCCAGCGTGACCGCGCGAAAATGTTCGAGCTGCTTCGTGAGTCGCTGCGGCGGCAGTTGCTCCTCGCCCGCAAGTTCAACAAGATGCGCAGGGTCTACCGCGAGGCGCTCCCGGTGCTGTCGAGCAAGCAGAAATGGGAAACGGTGCTGCTGGAATCGTCGCCGGCCAATGGCTGACGAGCCTCGAGGCGAGGAAGCCGCGCTGGTGGCCGTGCAGTCGGCGCTGGCCGACCGGCCCGGTGTGCTGGCAGGTGCACGTGCACTCTCGCATTTCGGTGAGCACAGCATCGGCTGGGTGGCGGTGTCCGCGCTGGGCGCGCTGCTCCAACCGCGCCGCCGCAAGGCGTGGCTTGCGGTGGGCGCGGGAGCGTTCATCGCGCACGCCGCCGCCGTGGTGATCAAGCGGGTGGTCAAGCGGGAGCGCCCGCACCACCCGGCAGTCGCCGTCAACGTCGGCACCCCGAGCCGGTTGAGCTTCCCTTCTGCGCACGCCACGTCCACCACTGCAGCGTCGATCTTGCTGGCGCGCACCACCGGCCTGCCGTTGCCTGTGGTGCTGGTGCCGCCGATGGCGTTGTCCCGCTTGGTTCTTGGCGTGCATTACCCCAGCGACGTGCTCACCGGCGTCGCGGTCGGGGCGGTGGTCGCGAAGACGGTCGGAGCCGTCGCTGATCGGGTTGGAGGGGATCGATGAGCATCTCAAGTGACAGCAGTGCAGAGAGCGCCCAGCAGATGAGTGAAGAACCGGCACCGGTCAAGGGCCCACCAAAGAATCTCGTCACCGGCGTCATCAAGGCGATCCGGCCGCGGCAGTGGATGAAGAACCTACTGGTGCTGCTGGCACCGGTGGCCGCGCTCGGCGGGAACGTTCACTACGACTATCGCGAGGTCGCGGTCAAAGTCTTGATCGCGTTCGTGGCGTTCTCATTGGCCGCCTCGACGGTGTATCTGGTCAACGACGTCCGCGATGTCGAAGCGGACCGCCAGCACCCGACGAAGCGGTTCCGGCCGATCGCGGCGGGCGTGGTGCCGGTCTGGCTTGCCTATACCGTCGCGGTCGTGCTCGGCGTTGCGGCACTGGGCATTTCGTACCTGGCCTCGCTGAACCTCGTGATCGTGATCGCGATCTACATCGCGATGCAGATGGCTTACTGCTTCGGACTCAAGCATCAGGCCGTGCTCGACATCTGCATCGTGTCCTCTGCTTACCTGATTCGCGCGATTGCAGGTGGCGCTGCAACGGGTATCCCGCTGTCGCAGTGGTTCCTGTTGGTGATGACCTTCGGGTCGCTGTTCATGGTGGCCGGAAAGCGTTACGCCGAACTACAACTCGCCGAGCGAACCGGCGCCAAGATCCGCAAGTCGCTGGAGAGCTACACGGCTTCTTACCTGCGGTTCGTCTGGACACTGTCGGCAGGGGCGATGGTGTTGTGCTATGCGCTATGGGCCTTCGAGCGCGACGGCACCAACGCATCCTGGTATGCGGTGACCATCATTCCGATCACTATCGCAGTCCTCCGTTACGCGGTTGACGTCGACGGTGGGTTGGCCGGTGAGCCGGAGGAGATCGCGTCGAAGGACCGTGTGCTGCAACTCCTCCTGCTGGCGTGGATCGGAACCATCGGTGCCGCAGTCTTCCTCAGCTGAGCGAATCCGGACTCCGGCTGCTGAGCGCCTGGCCCGGTGGCCGGCGTTTCCGTATGGCGTGACGGCACGCATCAGCCTGTGGCTCGGTGTGGTCGTGGTCTGCGCACTGTTCGGCTGGGGGGCGTGGGAGCGTCGCTGGATCGCCGACGACGGCCTGATCGTGTTGCGCACGGTGCGAAACCTCTTGGCAGGCAACGGTCCGGTGTTCAACGCGGGCGAGCGGGTGGAGGCCAACACGTCGACGATCTGGACCTACCTGATCACCCTCGGTGGTTGGATCGGCGGCCCGGTGCGGCTCGAGTACGTCGCGCTGGTCGTCGCGCTGGTGCTCAGTGTCACCGGGATGGCGCTGGCGATGCTCGGCGCGGGCAGGCTCTACGCCCCCGGGCTGCGCGGTCGACGCGCGCTGCTGCTGCCTGCGGGCGCGCTGGTCTACATCGCGGTTCCGCCCGCCCGCGACTTCGCCACGTCCGGTCTCGAAAACGGTTTGGTGATGGCGTATTTGGGCCTGCTGTGGTGGATGATGGTCTGCTGGTCGCAGGCCTTGCGCGCCGTTTCCGTCCCCCAACAGCAACCGATGCCGCGTCGCGGCGCCCCCCCGACGCTCCGCAGAGCGCCTTATGCCGGCCCGCCCGTGCCGCCGCCCGCCACCAATGTCGTCAGCCGATATTTCGATGCGGCACTGGCGTTCGTTGCGGGGCTGAGCGTCCTGGTGCGTCCGGAGTTGGCGCTCATCGGTGGGCTCGCACTGGTCATGATGCTCGTGGCCGCCCGTGGCTGGCGACGGCGCGTGCTGATCATCGTCGCGGGCGGCCTGCTACCGGTGGGCTATCAGATCTTCCGGATGGGCTATTACGGCCTGCTTTACCCGAGCACGGCCATCGCCAAGGATGCGTCGGGATCCAAATGGACGCAAGGCTTTGTGTACCTGGCCAACTTCAACCGTCCATACCTGCTGTGGGCTCCTGCGATACTGCTCGTCGGGCTCGGCCTGGTCGCGTTGGCCACTCGCGGCAGGCCGTGGTGGATCCGCCGCGCAACGCCGCCTGGCTACACCTGGTTGGCGCGTAGAGTGCAAAGCCCTTCTGCGGTCGTGATTTTCATGCTGGTCAGTGGGCTGCTGCAGGCCATCTACTGGATTCGCCAGGGCGGCGACTTCATGCACGGCCGCGTGCTGCTCACACCGTTGTTCTGTCTGCTGGCGCCGGTGGCCGTCATCCCAATGGCGCTGCCCGACGGCGCTCAAATGCCAAGGGGCCCAGCATATTTGTTCGCCAGCGCGACGGGTGTGCTGTGGCTCGCGGTGGCGGCGTGGTCGCTGTGGGCTGCCAACTCGCCCGGGATGGGGTCCGACGCGACCCGCGTCACCTACACCGGAATCGTCGACGAACGCCGGTTCTACTCGCAGGCGACCGGCAACCCGCATCCGTTGACCGCCGCTGACTACCTTGACTATCCGCGTATGCGGGCTGTGCTCGTCGCGTTGAACAACACTCCGGACGGCGCGCTTCTGCTGCCGTCGGGCAACTATGACCAATGGGACGTGGTGCCCGCCGTTCCGCCGCCGCCCGACATGCCTGCCGATGTGCGCAAGGACTACAAAGGACCGCACACAGTGTTTTTCACCAACCTCGGCATGCTTGGCATGAACGTCGGGTTGGACGTGCGGGTGCTCGACCAGATCGGCCTGGCAAACCCATTGGCGGCGCACACGCAACGCCTGACCGATGGCCGCATCGGACACGACAAGAACCTGTTCCCCGACTGGGCCGTGGCCGACGGGCCGTTCCTGACGATGCCGCCGTTCATTCCGCCCTACCTGGACGAGGACTGGGTGCTACAGGCCAGGGCCGCGCTGAAGTGCCCGGCGACCGACGCCATGCTGACCGCGGTGCGTGGTCCGATGGGTTTGCGAAGGTTCGCGTCCAACCTGTTGCACTCGCCAGAATTCACCAGTTACCGAATTAATCGCGTTCCGATGTATGAGCTCGTCCGCTGCGGACTCGAAATACCGCCACCAAAGGGCGCGCCCTATACCGGCATGCCAGCGACGGGACCGTGACGGCCAGCGGTGTTAGGTGGCGCACTTTTCTGGGAATTCGGTAACGCCGCAGCCATGTTGGCGCGATAGCCACCTCGAGACCGCCGTTGCTACGGCGTGCATACGTGAACGGACGGTAGAAGCAACAGATGCCCAGGCCATCGGCGCTCAACGCTGTGCCTTTTCGGCTTCGCCGCCTGCTTGCGGTCACCGCCGCGCTGCTGACGCTGCCCGCGCTGTTGGTCGTCGTCGGCGGCACCCCGCACGCCAGCGCGTTCTCGCGTGAGGGTCTGCCCGTCGAATACCTCGACGTGTACTCGACGTCGATGGGCCGCAACGTCCGCGTTCAGTTCCAGCCCGCAGGCGCCGCCTCGAACAAGGCTGTCTACCTGCTCGACGGCATGCGTGCACGTGACGACTACAACGGCTGGGATATCGAAACCCCCGCTTTCGAGTGGTTTTACAACTCCGGTGTCGCTGTGGTGATGCCCGTCGGCGGGCAGTCCAGCTTCTATTCCGACTGGTATTCGCCGTCGAGCTTCAACAACCAGGGCTACACCTATAAGTGGGAGACGTTTCTCACAACTGAGCTTCCGCAGTGGCTGGCCACCAACAAGCAGATCTCGATGACGGGCAACGGCGTTGTCGGACTGTCGATGTCGGGTGGTGCGGCGCTGATTCTGTCCGCATACCACCCGTCGCAGTTCAAATACGCCGCGTCGTTGTCGGGCTTTTTGAACCCTTCGGCGCTGTTGATGCAGCAGGCCATCCGCGTCGCGATGCTGGATGCGGGCAGCTACAACGTCGACAACATGTGGGGCGCGCCTTGGGATTCCGCGTGGAAACGAAACGACCCGATCCAGCAGGTGACGCGCATCGTCGGCAACGGAACGAGGCTGTGGATCTACTGCGCGCCCGGTGGTAACAGCCCCGTCAATCCGAACCCCGATCCGAATCAGCAATTCAACGCAGACAGCCTCGAAGGCATGGCGCTGAAGAGCAACAAGGACTTTCAGGAGGCCTACGCCAAGGCCGGCGGCAACAACGCCACCTTTGTATTTCCCACCGCGGGTAACCACGCGTGGCCGTACTGGGGTCAGCAGTTGATGTCACTGAAACCAGACCTGATCGCGACCCTCAACGGGTGAGGAGCGACCAGGGACAATACACGCTGAATAGAGGGATGACAGCAAGTTGTGGTTGACTGCACGGGCACGGCGCCTCGTGTCTGCTGTGCGGCATTCGACAGATGGGATAGGTAGAAGCATGAAGTTCGTTGGGAAGATGCGCGGCGCCTGGGTGCGTCGGCTCACGATTGCGGCCATGGCCGCCGCCGTGTTGCCCGGCCTCGTAGGTGTCGTCGGCGGCTCGGCGACTGCGGGGGCTTTCTCTCGTCCGGGTCTGCCGGTCGAGTACCTCCAGGTTCCGTCAGCGGGGATGGGACGCGATATCAAGGTGCAGTTCCAGAGCGGCGGGCCGAATTCACCGGCCGTGTACCTGCTCGATGGTCTGCGCGCACAGGATGACTTCAACGGCTGGGACATCAACACCGCGGCCTTTGAGTGGTACCTCAACTCGGGCCTTTCGGTGGTCATGCCGGTCGGCGGCCAGTCCAGCTTCTACAGCGACTGGTATTCGCCTGCGTGCAGCAAGAAGACCGGCGCCTGCCAGACCTACAAGTGGGAGACGTTCCTGACTCAGGAGCTGCCCGCATACCTCGCTTCTCAGAAGCAGGTCAAGCCGACCGGCAGCGCCGTTGTCGGTCTTTCGATGGCAGGTTCGGCAGCGCTGACGCTGGCGATCTACCACCCGGAGCAGTTCCCGTACGCGGCTTCGCTGTCCGGCTTCCTGAACCTGTCCGAGGGTTGGTGGCCGATGCTGGTCAACATCTCGATGGGTGACGCAGGCGGCTACAAGGCCGACGACATGTGGGGCAAGACCGAGGACGCGAACAGCGCATGGAAGCGCAACGATCCGATGGTGCAGATGTCGACGCTGGTCGCCAACAACACCCGCATCTGGGTGTACTGCGGTAACGGCACCCCGAACGACCTGAGCGCGGGTCTGTCGGCGGGCAACCTGTTCAACGCCAAGTTCCTGGAGGGCTTCACTCTCCGCACGAACAAGACGTTCCAGGAGAACTATCTCGCCGCCGGCGGTCGCAACGGCGTGTTCAACTTCCCGTCCGACGGCGTGCACGACTGGCCTTACTGGGGTCAGCAGCTGCAGCAGATGAAGCCCGACATCCAGCGGGTGCTCGGCGCAACGCCGCAAGCGGCTCCGGCGGCCCAGGCCGCCGCAGCCACCAACGGCGGCTAATCGCAACAGCAATACGTTCGACGGCGGCGATCCCCTCGGGGGTCGCCGCCGTGCTCGTTTCGGGAGCGCCCTGTCCCGTCAATATGATTCACTACCTCCGGCGGGGACCAATGCGACGTGAGGTGGGCTTTATGCGTGGGTGGGTAAGAGCGCTCTTGACCGTTGTGCTTGCCGCGGGACTGTGGACCGCCACAGCACCGACCGCCAGCGCCCAGGTCGAAATGCTGATGGTCCCTTCGGCTGCCATGGGCCGCGACATCCCCGTCGCCTTCCAGGCCGGTGGCCCGCACATGGTCGTCCTCCTCGACGCGTTCAATGCCGCGCCGGACGTCAGCAACTGGGTGACCGCAGGCAATGCGATGAACACGCTCGCAGGCAAGGGCATCTCGGTGGCCGCACCTGCAGGCGGCGCGTGGAGCCTCTACACCGATTGGGAGCAGGACGGCTCCATGCAATGGGAGACCTTCCTGGCCAACGAGCTGCCCGACTGGCTGGCCGCCAACAAGGGCCTGGCGCCGGGCGGCCACGGCATCGTCGGCGCCGCCCAGGGCGGCACGGGTGCGCTGACGATCGCGACGTTCCACCCCGACCGCTACCGCTTCGCCGGCTCACTGTCGGGGTTCCTCACCCCGTCCAACACCTATACCAACGGCGCAATCACCGCTGGGCTGGCGCAGTTCGGCGGCGTCGACACCCGCAATATGTGGGGATTGCCACAGCTGGGCCGGTGGAAGTGGCACGACCCCGACGTGCACGTGCAACTGCTGGCGGACAACAACACGCGGCTGTGGGTGATGAGCCCGTCGACGCTGAGCTGCAGCGACCCCGCCGCGATGATCGGCTACTGCGATCAGGCCCAGGGCAGTAACCGCACGTTCTACCAGCACTACCGCAACGTCGGCGGGCACAACGGGCACTTCGACTTCCCCGACGGCCCTCAACACGACTGGGGTACCTGGTCGGGTCAGCTCGGCGCGATGTCGGGCGAACTCGCCGCCACGATCAAGTAGGCACGATCTCGGTCAACCGGTTCGCTCAGCGGCAGCCGGTACCTTGGAGGAGTGCTGCACGCCGAACGACGACCGAGGTGTCTAGCAACCTTTTTTGGTTGCTCGGCAACCACGTTGCTTGTCGCTTCGTCGGCGGCCCTGCTGACTGGATGCTCCGTCGCCGATGACGTGATGGCAACCGTCGGCATGCCGGTATCGCAGACCGCGCCCGCCCCCGAGCAACCGCAGGGTGATACCAACGCAATGGTCGTCACCGGCCAGCAGCGCGCCTACCTCGACTCGCTGAACGCCGCGGGAGTCAAGCCGTCGAGCGACCTGATGGCCCTGCGCATCGGGTCCTATGTGTGCCAGGCCCGCGCCGCCAAGCAGAGTGATCAGGCGGTGTGGGATGTCGTTGTGCCGCTGGTGCGCGGCGACGTGCGCACCGCACACATGAGCTCCGCCGTGCCCTCTGCCGATGAGGTTGATGCGGCGACCGCTGACTACATTCGGATCGCAACCGACAAACTCTGCTAGCAGGAAACAACAGATGCCAAAGACCAACCGGCGGAAACGCCACCGGATACTCGCGCTCGTTGCAGCCGGGGCAATGGCGCTCGTCGTCGTGCTGATCGTGGCGATCGTGATCGTCGTGCTGCGCAAACCGGAGACGCCGCAGACTGCTCTGCCGCCGACCGCGGTGCCGCCCACCGGCGTGCCAACGGCGCCGAAAAAGCCGCGCCCCGAGTTCCAGGACGCGAGCTGCCCCGACGTGATGATGGTGTCGATACCCGGGACGTGGGAATCTTCCCCGACCGACGATCCCTTCAACCCCAACCAGTTTCCGAACTCGTTGATGTCGAAGGTGACCAACCCGCTGCGTTCGCAGTTCGGCAACGACCGGGTGGAGATCTTCACGGTTCCCTACACCGCGCAGTTCCACAATCCGCTGTCTGCCGATCAGCAGATGTCCTACAACGACAGCCGCGCCGAGGGCACCCGCGGCGCCGTCAAGGCGATCACGGATATGAACAACCGGTGCCCGCTGACCAGTTACGTGCTGGCCGGGTTCTCGCAGGGCGCGGTGATCGCCGGCGACATCGCCAGTGACGTCGGCAACGGCAGGGGACCGGTCGACGAGGATCTCGTGCTTGGCGTGACACTGATCGCCGACGGACGTCGTCAGGACAACGTCGGTCAGGACATCGGCCCCAACCCTGACGGCCAGGGCGCCGAGATCACGCTGCAGGAGGTCCCGACGCTGTCGGCGATGGGCCTGACGATGACGGGCGCGCGGCCCGGTGGATTCGGCATGCTCAACGACCGCACCAACGAGATCTGCGCGAAGGGTGACCTGATCTGTGCGGCGCCGGAGTCCGCGTTCAGCATCACCGAGCTGCCGAGGACGCTTCAGGTGCTGACCGGCGGCGGCGGCGCGCCGGTGCATGCGCTGTACGCCACGCCCGAGTTCTGGAATCTCGACGGTGCGACGTCCACGCAGTGGACACTGGGCTGGGCGCAGAACGTGATCGATAACGCTCCGCACCCAAAACATGGCTGACATGTGACCGAGGGCGATTTGGCGTGTGCCAACAGGTCGCCTAACATTAAGAAAAAAGTAAGAGCGGTGGTCGGAAGCCGGGCTGAATCCGCAGGCCAGAGCCCTTAAAGGCGGTGAGCGCCTACTCCCCGGTAGGATCTTCGGGGTTTAGGGTTCGCGCGGCTGAGGTCCAGCGTCTGCGGCGTCCCGCCGACAAGAGCGCAAGCGGCTTCGCAGTGAGCGTGGCTTTGACAGGAGAGTGCGATGGCCTTCCATAACCCGTTTCTCAAAGACGGACTGATCAAGTTCCCGGACAACGGCAGCTTGGTCAAGCACGTTGAGAAGTGGGCCAAGGTTCGCGGCGACAAGCTCGCCTACCGCTTCCTCGACTTCTCTGTCGAGCGCGACGGTGTGGCCCGCGACCTGAACTGGGCGGACTTCGGTGCCCGCAACCGCGCGCTCGCCGCCCGGCTGCAGCAGGTCACCCAACCGGGTGACCGGGTGGCCATCCTCTGCCCGCAGAATCTCCACTACGTGGTCGCGATGTACGGCACCATCTATTCGGGTCGCATCGCGGTACCACTGTTCGACCCCTCCGAGCCCGGTCACGTCGGCCGGCTGCACGCCGTGCTCGATGACTGCCAGCCCTCCGCGATCCTGACCACCACCGAAGCCGCCGAGGGCGTGCGCAAGTTCTTCCGCACCCGGCCTGCCAAGGAGCGGCCCCGCGTCATCGCCGTCGACGCTGTGCCCGACGAGGTCGGCGCCACCTGGGTGCCCGTCGAGGACGTCACCGAGGACACCATCGCCTACCTGCAGTACACCTCGGGCTCGACCCGCATCCCGACCGGCGTGCAGATCACCCACCTCAACCTCGCCACCAACATCGTTCAGGTCATCGAGGCCCTCGATGGTCAGGAAGGTGACCGGGGCTGCTCGTGGCTGCCGTTCTTCCACGACATGGGCCTCATCACGGCCATGCTCGCGCCGATGATCGGGCACCATTTCACGTTCATGACGCCGGCCGCGTTCGTCCGCAGGCCCAGCAGGTGGCTGCGGGAGATGTCGCGCAAACCCGATGACACCGGCGGCGTCATCTCGGTCGCGCCGAACTTCGCGTTCGATCACGCCGCGGCCCGGGGCCTGCCCAAGGACGACGAACCGCCCCTGGACCTGAGCGTGGTGAAGTGCATCCTCAACGGCAGTGAGCCGATCTCGGCCGCCACCGTGAACCGGTTCAACGACGCGTTCGCCCCGTACGGATTCAAGCCGCAGGCCATCAAACCGTCCTACGGCCTGGCCGAGGCCACCCTGTTCGTGTCGACGACACCGATGGACGCCGAGCCGAGCATCATCCACGTCGACCGCGATGCGCTGAACACCGGCACCTTCGTCGAGGTCTCAGCCGATTCGCCAAAGGCCGTCGCGCAGGCAGGCGCAGGCAAGATCGGCGTGGCCGAATGGGCCGTCATCGTCGACGCGGAGACCGCCACCGAGCTTCCCGACGGTCAGATCGGTGAGGTCTGGATCAGCGGCCAGAACATGGGCACCGGCTACTGGGGCAAGCCCGAGGAGACGGTCGCGACCTTCCAGAACATCCTGAAGTCTCGGACGAACCCGTCGCACGCCGAAGGCGCGACCGACGACGCGACGTGGGTGCGCACCGGCGACCTCGGCGCTTATCACAAGGGCGAGCTCTACATCACCGGCCGCACAAAGGATTTGGTGATCATCGACGGCCGCAACCACTACCCGCAGGACCTCGAGTACTCCGCGCAGGAGGCGACCAAGGCGCTGCGAGTCGGCTACGTCGCGGCCTTCTCGGTACCCGCGAACCAGTTGCCCGACGCGGTTTTCGAGAACGCACACGCCGGCCTCAAGCGCGACCCGAACGACACGTCCGAGCAGTTGGTGATTGTCGGAGAGCGCGCCCCAGGTGCACACAAGCTGGAGATGGGTCCCATCGCCGACGACATCCGGGCGGCGATCGCGGTGCGGCACGGCGTGACCGTGCGTGACGTGCTGCTCACTCCTGCAGGCGCGATTCCCCGGACCTCGAGCGGCAAGATCGGCAGGCGCGCCTGCCGTACTGCGTATCTGGACGGAAGTCTGCGCAGCGGCAAGGTGGCCAACGCGTTCCCAGACGAGACGGACTAACTGCTGACTGAGCAGAAATGACCAGCGGACGACGGGCGCGTGGTCCATCGAAGCGTCCATCGAAGGTGAAGTGAAAATGACTGATACACACGATGATTCGCAACCCGCGGCCGAGCAGGAGTTCCAGCTCGCGCCGGAGAAGCCGCTGACGCCTGCGCGTACTGATATGACGGTCGCCGAGATGCGCGAGTGGCTGCGCAACTGGATCGCCAACGCAACCGGCCAGGCACCCGATGCGATCAACGACGCGACGCCGATGGTCGAGCTTGGCCTGTCGTCACGTGACGCGGTCGCCATGGCCAGCGACATCGAGGACCTCACCGGTGTGACGCTGACCGCGACGGTCGCGTTCCGGCATCCGACCATCGAGTCGTTGGCGACCGTGATCGTCGAGGGCGAGCCCGAGGTCGACATGTCCGACAGCGGTGAGGACTGGTCGCGCACCCGCGATGTCGACGACATCGCGATCGTGGGCATCGCCACCCGCTTCCCCGGCGACATGAACACCCCCGACGAGACGTGGCAGGCGCTGCTCGAGGGCCGCGACGCGATCACCGATCTACCCCCCGGCCGGTGGGAGGAGTTCCTAGACGAGCCGCGGATCGCGGAACGCGTGGCGAAGGCCCGCACCCGCGGCGGCTACCTCTCTGACATCAAGGGTTTCGACGCCGAGTTCTTCACGCTGTCGAAGATGGAGGCCGACAACGTCGACCCGCAACAGCGGATGGCCCTCGAATTGACCTGGGAGGCACTGGAAAACGCGCGCATCCCGGCATCGAGCTTGCGCGGCGAGCGCGTCGGTGTCTACATCGGGGCTTCGAACAACGACTACAGCTTCCTGAGCGTCTCGGACCCGTCGATCGCGCATCCGTACGCGATCACCGGGACAACGAGCTCGATCATCGCCAACCGGGTGTCCTACTTCTACGACTTCCGCGGCCCGTCGATGGCCATCGACACCGCATGCTCGAGTTCGTTGGTGGCCGCACACCAGGGTGTCGCGGCGCTGCGCTCGGGCGAGGCCGACGTGGCAGTGGTCGGCGGCGTCAACGCGCTGATCACCCCGCTGGTCACGATCGGCTTCGACGAGGTCGGCGGGGTGCTGGCACCGGACGGCCGGATCAAGTCGTTCTCGAAGGACGCCGACGGCTACGCGCGCTCCGAGGGCGGCGGCATGCTCGTCCTCAAGCGACTCTCGGACGCGCGACGCGACGGCGACGAGATCTTGGCGGTCATCGCGGGCAGCGCGGTCAACCATGACGGCCGGTCCAACGGGCTGCTGGCGCCCAACCCGGATGCTCAGGCCGAGGTGCTGCGCACGGCATACAAGGACGCGGGCATCAACCCCCGCGACGTCGACTACATCGAGGCGCACGGCACCGGCACCATCCTCGGTGACCCGATCGAGGCCGACGCGCTCGGCCGCGTCGTCGGCAGGGGCCGTCCGGCAGACAAGCCGGCGCTGCTCGGCGCGGTGAAATCCAATGTGGGCCACCTGGAGTCGGCCGCAGGCGCCGCCAGCCTGGCGAAGATGGCGTTGGCGCTGAAGAACGACAAGATCCCGCCGTCGATCAACTACTCAGGTCCCAACCCGTACATCGACTTCGAAGCTGTCCGGCTGAAGGTCGCCGACACCGTCACCGACTGGCCGCGTTACAGCGGTCACGCGATCGCCGGTGTGTCGGGCTTCGGCTTCGGCGGCGCCAATGCGCACATGGTGCTGCGTGAGGTGTTGCCGTCGGATCTCGTTGAGCCGGAACCGCAGCCGCACGCCGAGCCCGAAAAAGCGGAGCAATCCGACGCGGACGCCGTGTACGTCGGCGGCGTGCGCATGGACGAGTACGGCGAGTTCATCGACTCCGCAGAAGACGATAGCGACGGCCTTGACCGGCCCGCTCACGTCGCCGATGACGAGCCGGACCTGCCGGGCCTCACCGACGAGGCGCTGCGCCTGCTCGAGGTCGCCCGCGAGGAGCTCGAGGCTTCCGAGCAGCCCACTCCCGTTGTGCCGCTCGCGGTTTCAGGCTTCCTGACGTCCCGTAAGAAGGCGACCGCAGCCGAGCTGGCCGACTGGATCGACAGCCCCGAGGGCCGGGCGTCGTCGCTGGAGTCGATCGGTCGATCGCTGTCGCGGCGCAACCACGGTCGCTCGCGCGCGGTCGTGCTCGCCCACGACCACGACGAGGCCATCAAGGGTCTGCGCGCGCTGGCCGAAGGCAAGCAGAACCCCAACGTGTTCACCGCCGACGGACCTGTCACCAACGGGCCCGTGTGGGTGCTCGCGGGATTCGGTGCGCAGCACCGCAAGATGGGCAAGAACCTCTATCTGCGCAACGAGACCTTCGCGCAGTGGATCAACAAAGTCGACGCGCTGATCCAGGATGAACGTGGCTACTCGATCGTCGAGCTGATCCTCGATGACCGGATCGACTACACCAACGAGACCTGCGACTACCCGATCGAAGTAGTCCAGACAGTGATCTTCGCCCTGCAGATCGCGCTCGGCGAGCTCCTCAAGCATCACGGCGCGAAACCGGCTGCCGTGGTGGGACAGTCGCTTGGCGAGGCGGCCGCGGCATATTTCGCAGGCGGCCTGTCACTCGAGGATGCCACCCGGGCCATCTGTGCGCGTGCGCACCTGATGGGTGAAGGCGAGGCGATGCTGTTCGGCGAATGGATCCGGCTCATGGCCCTGGTCGAGTATTCGGCCGAGGAGATCGAGACGGTGTTCGCCGACTTCAAGGACCTCGAGGTGTGCGTGTACGCCGCGCCCACCCAGACCGTCATCGGCGGTCCACCCGACCAGGTGGACGCGATAATCGAGCGCTGCGAGCAGGAAGGCAAGTTCGCGCGCAAGATGCAGACGAAGGGCGCCAGCCACACCTCGCAGATGGATCCGCTGCTCGGTGAGCTCGCCGCCGAACTGCAGGGCATCCAGCCGCATCCGATCACCATCGGCTACTTCTCGACGGTGCACGAGGGCAAATACATCCGGCCCGGCGAGGCGATCCACGACGTGGAGTACTGGAAGAAGGGGCTGCGCCACAGCGTCTACTTCACCCAGGGCGTTCGCAATGCCGTCGACAACGGCCACACCACTTTCCTCGAGCTGGCACCGAATCCGGTGGCCCTCATGCAGGTTGGCCTGACCACCGCGGCTGCGGGGCTGCACGACGCGCAGCTGATCGCGACGCTGGCGCGCAAGCAGGACGAGGTCGACTCGATGACGTCGGCCTTGGCGCAGTTGTTCGTGCACGGTCACGATCTGGACTTCCGGACGCTTTTCCAGCGCGGTGAATATGCGAATATTCCGCCAACCCGCTTCCGCCGCAAGTCGCACTGGCTGGACGCGAAGTTCACCGGCGACAGCTCAGTGATGATGCCCGGCAACCACGTCGCCACACCCGACGGTCGCCATGTCTGGGAGTTCGCTCCGAAGGGCCAGCCCGACCTCGGTGCATTGGTGAAAGCCGCTGCGGCACAGGTTATTCCGGATGCGAAGCTGACGGCGTTCGAACAGCGCGCGGTGCCCGGCGAGGGCGCGCGACTGGTGACGACGTTGACGCGCCACCCCGGCGGAGCGACGGTTCAGGTGCACGCCCGCATCGACGAGTCCTTCACGTTGGTCTACGACGCGGTCGTCGCACGCGGTGGCCAGGCCGCGCCTCTGCCGGCCGCAGTGGGTGCAGGAGTCGCGGTCGCGGCGCCTACCGCAACGTCCGTCGTCGAGGAAGAACCGGACAGTGCGGAGATCCTGCAGGACAACCTGACGCAGGGCGCGAATCTCGGTGCAGGCTTTGCCAAGTGGTCGCCTGATTCCGGCGAGACCGTGCGTGACCGGCTTGGCACGATCGTCGGCGGTGCGATGGGCTACGAGCCCGAGGACCTGCCGTGGGAGGTGCCGCTGATCGAACTCGGCCTCGACTCGCTGATGGCGGTGCGGATCAAGAACCGTGTCGAGTACGACTTCGACCTGCCGCCGATTCAGCTGACCGCGGTGCGAGACGCGAACCTTTACGCGGTGGAGAAGCTGATCGAATACGCGATCGAGCACCGCGACGAGGTCGAGCAGCTCGCCGAGCATCAGAAGGAATTGACGCCTGAGGAGATCGCCGCCGAACAGGCTCAGTTGATGGGCGGCGCGTCGACTGTGGCCGAGGTCGAAGATGCGCTCACCAGTGCGGGCACCGCCAGGGCAAGCGACATTCCGCCGCCCCCAACCGATCCCAGTGGGCCGGCCGTGCCGCCGCCACCGACCAATCCGGCGGGCCCGGACCAGCCGTCAGCTGCGTCGCTGGCCGCGCAGGTGCTGACCCAGGAGGCCGTCACCGAGGCGCTCGGCGCCGACGTGCCGCCGCGTGAGGCCGCCGAGCGCGTCACGTTCGCGACGTGGGCGATCGTCACCGGCAAGTCGCCGGGCGGCATCTTCAACGCGCTGCCCACACTCGACGATGCGACCGCCGAGAAACTGGCACAACGGCTTTCGGAACGGGCCGAGGGAACCATCACCGTCGATGACGTGAAGAACTCGCCGACGATCGAGGCGCTGGCCACGATTGTGCGCGAGTACCTCGAGGCCGGTGAGATCGACGGGTTCGTCCGCACCCTGCGTGCGCCGCAGGAGGGATCCGACAGCACGCCGGTGTTCGTCTTCCACCCGGCCGGCGGCTCGACGGTGGTGTACGAGCCGCTGCTGAAGCGGCTGCCGCAGGACACCCCGATGTACGGCTTCGAACGAGTCGAGGGCTCGGTTGAGGAACGCGCACGCCAGTATCTGCCGAAGCTGCTGGAGCTGGGCGGCAACGGGCCGTTCGTCCTGGTCGGCTGGTCGCTTGGCGGTGCACTGGCCTACGCCTGCGCGATCGGCCTGAAGCGTGCGGGCGCCGACGTCCGCTTCGTCGGGCTGATCGACATGGTCCGGCCCGGCGAGGAGATCCCGCAGACCAAGGAGGAAACGCGCGCCCGTTGGGACCGCTACGCGCGGTTCGCCGAGCGGACCTTCAACGTCGAGGTGCCGCCGATCCCGTACGAGCAGCTCGAGGATCTCGACGACGACGGGCAGGTCCAGTTCGTGCTGAACGCGATCAAGGAAAGCGGCGTCCAGATCCCCGGCGGCGTCATCGAGCATCAGCGGACGTCCTACCTGGACAACCGGCTGCTCGAGACGGCCGAGATCCAGCCCTACGACGGACACGTCACCCTCTACATGGCCGACCGCTACCACGACGACGCGATCTTCTTCGAGCCGCGTTACGCCATCCGCCAGCCCGACGGCGGCTGGGGCGAGTTCGTCTCGGACCTGGAGATCGTGCACATCGGGGGTGAGCACATCCAGGCCATCGACGAGCCGTACATTGCGAAGGTCGGGGCGCATATGAGCGAGGCGATCGACCGCATCCACGCCGAGGAGAAGCAGGCCAAGTGACCAATCGAACCACCGCGGCGCTGCTGGCCGAACTCCGCGAGAAGCTCGAACTGGCCAAGGAACCCGGCGGCGAGAAGGCCGTCGCCAAGCGGGAGAAGAAGGGCATCCCCAGCGCCCGGGCCCGCATCGAAGCGCTGGTCGACCCCGGCAGCTTCCTGGAGATCGGTGCGCTGGCCAAGACGCCCGGTGATCCCAACGCGTTGTTCGGCGACGGCGTGGTCACCGGCCACGCCACGATCGACGGTCGGCCCGTTGGCGTCTTCAGCCACGACCAGACGGTGTTCCAGGGCTCGGTCGGCGAGATGTTCGGTCGCAAGGTCGCCAAGCTGATGGAGTGGGTGGCCATGGTCGGCTGCCCGATCATCGGCATCAACGACTCGGCCGGCGCCCGCATCCAGGACGCGGTGACCTCGCTGGCCTGGTATGCCGAGCTGGGCCGCCGCCATGAGATGCTGCGCGGTCTGGTCCCTGAGATTTCCCTGATCTTCGGGAAATGCGCTGGGGGCGCGGTTTATTCGCCGATCCAGACTGACCTGCTGGTCGCGGTGCGCGATCAGGGCTACATGTTCATCACCGGCCCGGACGTCATCAAGGACGTCACCGGCGAGGACGTCACCTTCGACGAACTCGGTGGCGCCGACGTCCAGGCGCAGCGCGGCAACATTCACAAGGTGGTCGACTCGGAGGCCGCGGCCTACCAGTATGTGCGCGACTACCTGAGCTTCCTGCCTGCCAACCACTTCGATGACCCGCCGATCATCAACCCCGGGCTGGAGCCGGAGCTGACCCCGCACGACTACGAACTCGACACGATCGTGCCGGACAGCGACAACATGGCCTATGACATGCACGAGATCCTGCTGCGGATCTTCGACGACGGTGACGTCTTCGAAATCGCCGAGCAGCGCAGCCCGTCCATGATCACCGCGTTCGCCCGCGTCGACGGCCATCCGGTCGGTGTGATCGCCAATCAGCCGATGCACATGTCCGGCGCGGTTGGCAACGAGGCATCCGACAAGGCCGCCGGGTTCATCCGGTTCTGTGACTCGTTCAATCTGCCGCTGGTGTTCGTCGTCGACACCCCTGGCGCGATGCCGGGTGTCGAGGAGGAGAAGGGCGGCATCATCAAGCGCGGTGGCCGGTTCTTCAACGCCATCGTGGAAGCCGACGTGCCCAAGGTGACCATCATCGTGCGCAAGGCTTACGGCGGCGGATACGCGGTCATGGGCTCCAAGCAGTTGTCGGCGGATCTCAACTTCGCATGGCCCACCGCGCGGATCGCCGTGATCGGTGCCGAGGGTGCCGCCCAGCTGCTGGTGAAACGGTTCCCCGATCCGACCGCGCCCGAGGTGCAGAAGATCCGCGACGACTTCATCGAGGGCTACAACCTGAACATGGCAACGCCGTGGATCGCCGCCGAGCGCGGCTACATCGACGGCGTCATCCAACCGCACGAGACGCGGCTGCTGCTGCGCAAGTCGCTGCGGCTGTTGCGGGACAAACAGAATTTGACCAAAGTGCAACGCAAGCACGGTCTCACGCCGCTCTAAACCGGCGATTAAGATGCGCCCATGCCGCTAGCCGAAGGCGAGGTGATCGCGGGGTACACGATCCTGCGATCGCTGGGCGTTGGCGGGATGGGCGAGGTCTACCTGGCCCAGCATCCGCGATTGCCCCGCCGCGACGCGCTCAAGGTGCTCTCGGCGTCGGTGTGTTCGGAAAGCGAGTACCGGCAGCGGTTCAACCGCGAAGCCGATATCGCAGCCACGCTGTGGCACCCGCACATCGTCGAGGTACACGACCGCGGCGACGTCGACGGACAGCTGTGGATCTCGATGGATTACGTCGAGGGCACCGACGCGGGGCGACTGCTGGCTGAGAGCTATCAGGAGGGTATGCCGCCCGACGAGGTCGCCCGGATCGTGACGGCGGTCGCAGGAGCGCTCGACTACGCTCATTCCAAAGGCCTGCTGCATCGCGACGTGAAGCCGGCCAACATCCTGATGACCGACGACGATGCCGACGGCGCGCGGATCATGTTGGCGGACTTCGGGATTGCCCGGTGGATCGATGAGTCGAGCACGCTGACCGGCACCAACATGACCGTGGGCACCGTCGCGTACTCTGCCCCTGAGCAACTCAAGGGCGAAGAGATCGACGGCCGTGCCGATCAGTATGCGCTGGCGGCCACCGCGTTCCAATTACTCACTGGCACACCGCCGTTCCAGCATTCCAACCCGGCCGTGGTGATCAGTCAGCACTTGACGGCCGACCCGCCCAAAATCGGGAAGCGACGGCCGGAATTGGCGGGCCTCGGCCCGGTTTTCGACAAGGCGCTCGCGAAGTCGCCGCGCGACCGCTACGACAAGTGCATCGACTTCGCCCGCGCGCTGGCGCATCACATCGGCGCCGACGAACAGAATCTCAACGCGGACGCGACGAAGCTGGCAATCCCGACGACGGGCCCGCGGCACGCCAGGAATGGGCAGAAGCAGAACCGACGACGGCGGCGCGTGATGATCGGTGTCGCGGCCGGCCTCGTCGTAATCGCCCTTGCCGCAGTCGGTTTCGTCGTTTTCGACCGGACGCGTGGGCACTCCGCAGCGACTGGCAATATCACGCTGCCGGTGGTGGTGGTCGGCGCCAAGTGTGCGACGTTGGGCGCCGCAGGTATCACCGAAGCAGGCGTCCCGGCGTACTGCGCGCACCTGCCGACCACCGATGACACGATCTGGTCGAAATATCCGGGGGAGATCTCCAGCCCCACCGCCACCGCGGGGCCCAACGACGAGGTGTATCCGTCGGAGACGGAGGCACCGGTGCTGGTGTGCATGGAGCAGACCGGCCAGACGCACCTGGACTGTCACAACGACATTCTGCAGAGCAACGCCACAGCCTCTGCGGCGCCGACGTCCTAGCTACTTCGACGAACCGGTGTTGTCAGCGCCGTCCGACGACTTGGTATCGCCGCTCGTGTCCGAAGGCGATGCGGTCGTGACCGTGTTGGTTGCGGCGGACTTCTTCTTTTTCGGTGGGTGCAGCCCGCTCAAGGCGCTCGAAACGACATGGGAGAACGCCTTGTTGGCGGCGGTCGCGGCAGCGGAAACAGCCTTGGCCGCACGGGTACCCGGCTTAGCAACCGGGGTGGTCTCTGTTCCAGTGTTGCTGCCCACGCTGCTCGCGGCGGTGGTCTTCAGCGGCGCACTGGTGGTCGACGCGACGGCCAACGGTGCCGGCACCGCGTTGAGCAGACCGATCACCGTCTTGGCGACAACATCGGTGACATTCGCTGCCTCGAGGGGGACGAATTCGACAGCGCCGAACGCCAACTGCGTGCCGATTCGGTAGACCACGTCGAGCGTCGCCAGCCCTTGGGGGACGACGCTGCGGGGGGTGTCGATGACGGTGACCAACACGGGTCCGACGACGGGGATGGCGCCTGCGGCCGATTCGACTGCGGTGGTGATCGCGGTGTTGATGCTCTGGCCGTCGGCGATAAGGCCTTTCACCGCCAGATATTGCGTCGACCACGTCTGCTCCAGGCCGGTTTCCACCGAGGCCGCACCTGTGTCGACGGTGGTCCTGAGTCCTTCGATTACTCCCACAAGTGCACTGCTCAAGCTCGTTAGCTCAACGTCTTGGACGGTAGCGATCTTCATTGGATGCAAATCGGGAGGCGGCGCGGTCATGGGAGTGGTCGCGATGATGCCTGCGCCGACGAGAGCCATTGCGGTGGCGATGTGGGGCATAGCGGTGCGATGCATGAGATCCACCTCGATTCAGCCGGATGAGCATCATGATCATAAACGGTTGCGTTTGCAAAAAAGAAGGCTTCCAGCAAAGTTTCTGGAGCGGGTCGATCCGGACTCGCAGGCGAAATCAATTAGCGGAAACGATAATTCGTAGGGGTGCAATCGCCTGCTACCTCACCGGCAACCTCGCGGATTCGGGCCAAGCCAAGGGCCCCGCGGACCAGCTAGACCACAACTTTGTTGAGCGCCCGGCTCTTAGCGACAGTGTCGTCGCCCGCGACTCTGTCGCCCAGAGCTGGGCACTTTCAGGTATTAGGGGTCCGAGACCGCGGCGCCCCTAAATCTCCGGCAAGTCCAGCCAGTCGTCGACCATGAACGCGTCGCCGCGGGCGACGACCGTCGCGCCGCCGTGGCCCGGATAGTGCGCCGGAATCACCGAAGCGCGCCGCCGCGACGCCTCCGTCAGCACCCGCTTGCGCGTCACCGCGGCGGCCTCGAAGTCCTCGTCCCAAATGCACGGATCAGCGGGTCTGTGCAGCTGCATCGGGCAGTGCGTGAGGTCCCCGACGAACACGGCGGGCTTGCCTGCGTCCAGCCACACCACCGACGACCCAGGGGTATGACCCGGCGCGGGACGCAGGCGCAGCGACTCACTCAGCTGATAGTCGTCGGACCACAATTCGATCTGGTCTTCCACCGGAAGCACGCTGTCCGCGAACACCGTTCGGACATGCTCGCGCACCGATGCCTCCTCTTCGGACCGCGGCGCCGCGCGCTGCTCGGCGCTGTCTGGATGAAAATGCCGGTAATCCGCGTCCGGCACGAAGTAGCGGGCGTTGGGGAACGTCGGTACCCACCCGTCGCCGTCTCGCATCGTGTTCCAGCCGACGTGATCGAAGTGCAGATGTGTGTTGATGACGACGTCGACATCGGCTCGGTCGACTCCCGCGTTGCCCAGCGACGTCAAGAAGTCGGTGTGCAGGTGATCGAGCACCGCCATCCGAGGCCGATTCCTGTCGTTGCCAACGCCGGTGTCGACCACGACCGTGAGGCCGTCCACCTCGACGACCCAGATCTGCAATGCGATTCGCCACTGCTCATCGCGCCAGAACGTCGGTGCGAACTCGTCCGCGAGTTCGAGCCACGCCTGCGCCGGAGTTCGCGGGAAGACCGTCACCGGCAAGGTGTCGACCTGCCACTCGACCACGCGGGTCAGCGCCGCGTTGCCGAGCCGAATCCGGTCTGCCACTTCAGGGTCCGATGCGGATCTTGCCGGGCTTCCACAACCCGCTGTGCGTCGCGGTGCCGAAGTCGATCTGCGCGGGCTGGGCGTCGCGCGCATCAGGGGTGGTGTCGAACTTGCGCAGTGAGCCCCAGTCCCGGCCCCAGTCGTTGGACAGGTACGTCGCCATCACGTGCGCCCGCAACAACAGGTCCGTGATGCCGAGCAGACCGCCGTTGAGGCCGTCCTCCCACGTGTCGGTGTCTTTGCGCTTGGCGTTGTAGTCCGGCGTGATGCGGAACTTCGGAATCTCGGTCACGCCGTTGGCGTGCAGCATCGGCTGCTGACACGGGAAGGCAAGGCCCACCGCCCAGTCCATCAGCACGGGCTGCTTCGAGCCGATGTACTCCTGCACCGACCGCAGTTCGGGCACCCGCGGCGGGGTTACCGCGATCCAGTCGCCCGGCGTCAGCGACCGGTCCTCGGCCACCACTCGCACCGCGACGGCGTCGGCGGGAATCTGCGCCCGCGGGAAGCGCAGGTTGCGCCACGACGGGATCGGTCCCAGGTCGTAGGGCACCAGGCTGCCCGCGGCGACCGGGGCGCCGCCCGGACCGGGGCGCGCGTACTCCAGTTCGACCTTCTGAGCGTCGGTGCGCCCGTTGAAGATACTGACTCCGCTGATGGTGCCCGCAGCGGTGATCACGACGAGCGGATGTGCGTCGTCGCGCGCAGGCAGCTGGTACCACGCCGACGTCAACCTGCTCTGCTGCTGCGGTCCCTCGATGTACGTGCCCGCCAACGGAACTCGTGCGGGATCGAGCCCGAACGGCAGCGGGACAGTCGACCCGTTGACGCCGGGGGCTTTGAGCTTGATGGGTTGATCCCAGTCGTAGTCGGTGCCGGGCTGCGGCAGGTTCTGCCGAATCGTCTCGGCGACTATCTTTTCCGGAACACCGTTGGGAATGAAGCCGACCGGCTTGTCGCCCCCGAGCGGGCCCAGCGGACCGTAGTTGCCAGGCAGCGGCGTCAGGAAGCCGTCGTTCGCGTCGGGCTCGACCAGCACGTCGTCGGCCAGTCCACAGCCACCCGTGAAGGCGCGCAGATTCGCCCAAGCATTGGAGTAGGTCGGATACTGCCGCACGATGCCCGCGGTCATCGACCCGACGAAGACCACAACCATGAAGCCGGCCGCGATCGGAATCGGTGCGGCCGTCAACGCGCGCGCAATGCGGCCCTCGCCGTGGTCACGCGACGCGAAATGCAGCCACATCGCATAGATCGCGGTGATCACGAAGAGGACGAAGAACAGGAAACTGACTGTCAGCCCGGCGATCTTCGGTGTCGCATTGTTGAACGGCACGCCGTAACTCGACACGTACCACCAACCGTTGGTGGTCGCGAAGCACAGCGCCAGCGTGAAGAACACCGCCGCGAGGAACGCCATGCGGTTGCGCGACCATCGCATCACGGCGGGTGACACGAGCACGGTGGCCACCGCGGCCATCGCCGCGCCAACCGCCGCGAACAGGCCGAAGTGATGCACCCACTTGGTCGGCGTGAACATCAGGAAGAACATGGTGCCGAAGATGACGCCCATCAACCGCCACACCGGCCCGCGCGCAACACCGGGAACACGCTTGCGCCGCAACATCACAAACATCGCGGTGAACAGCGACAGCGCAGTGAAGAAGAAACCGAACCGACGCGACAGCGAGCCGTCCACAGTCGGCAGGAACAAATAGTAGTACCGGAGGTTCTCGGTGTACCACGCCTGGCTTGGTCCGATTGCGGTGCGAATCCTGGTGGCCTCCAACACCGTTGCCAACGTCTGATCGGCGAACACGATGGCCAACACAATCGTGCCTGCCGCGAGCAGCGGTGCAACCAACGGCAGGGTGCCGACGATGCGGTGGCGCTTCACCAGGATTCGCAGAATCGGGCGGCCCCCCGCCAGCAGGGCTGCCACGGCGATCAAACCCGTTGGCTGAATGCCCAACGTGAACGCGGCGGTCAGGATCGCCAGCGCCGCAGGCGTCATCCGGCTCGAGATGATCGCGCGCTCGATCAGCACGTAGGTGATCAGCGCGCCGGTGGCGATCTGGCCCTCGGGGCGCAGGCCGTTGTTGAACGGCATCCATGCGCCCAACAGCACCAGACCCGCGGCCCATACCGCAGGCTTGCTCGCTGCGACCGCGGGTCCGAGCCGGGGCAGTACCTCGCGAGATAGCAAGAGCCAGCACACGATTCCGCAGACCAGGTCGGGCAGCCGGATCCAGATGCTGGCGTCGCTGACGCCGGTCATCACCGCAAGCAGGTTGTAGTACCAGCCGAACGGGTCCTCCGGACTGCCGAACCAGCGGAAGTAGTTCGACATGTAACCGGCGTGCCCGGCGACGCGCGCCATCTGCAGGATGTAGCCGTCATCCGAGGAGTTGGCGCCCATGATGTGCCAGACGACGAAGCCGCCGATCACCACGACATCGGTCGCCGAGAATGTGCGCCACCGCTGCGGGATCCACCGCTGCATCCGACGGCCGTCGAGGCGGTCGAGGCGCCACAGTGCGACCAGCGCGATGATCGTCGAGATGATCGCGAGCACCATCGCTGTCAGCTTCAAAGCCGTTGGCTTGGTGGAGAACCGGGTGTCGATGACGGCCGACGCGCTCAGCCCCGGCGGGGCGGGCCCGGTCAGATCGGTGAAGATGCCGACGATCGACGGGCGCAGGTTCGGGTCGGGGAAGCCCGTGTTCTGTTCCTTGCCCGTCGCGGGATCGGTCAACCCGACGAACTTCGCGAAGGTGCCCGCCTCCGAGGAGGTGATTTCGATGCGCTGGCACTCCGGTGCTGCCACTCGCGTTCTGGGCACGCTGGCCACCACCACGTTGCGGTCGGTGATGTCGACGCGGTCCTTGTTGACATTGACGAACAACGACTGCAGCGCCGCCTGCTTGCCGTCCTTCGGCGCGGTGCCCAGCACCATCCCGCCCGCCGGCGGCAGGGAGCGGATGACATCGCACGGCACCGTCACCGTCATGGTCACGGGCACCTGCGAAATCAGCGGCGCGGTAACACTATTCAGTTGACCGCCCTGCGGCCAATTCAACGTCGCCGTGGTCTGCACCACCGGCAACAGCGGCGTCGCGACCGAGAGTATGAACCCGATCAGGCCCGCGATCGTCGCCGTCCAGCGCGCGATCCTGACGTCGCGCGTCATCGCCCCACTCATGGCAACGCCCTGATCGGTCCGCTGCGGCTCCAGCCGAACACTCGCTTCGAGCCCTCATCGATCACGGCGTTGGGCGCCACTGACGCGGGCACGACTCGGTTGTAGCGCTCGATCCAACCCCAGTCGCGATACCAGTCGTCGCGCAGATAGGTCGGCACGGTGGTGGTGCCGAGCAGTGACTGGATGAACAGGAACGGGCCGCCGCCCTCGGCGGACTGCCACTGCTTGGACGACACCACCACTTGCTTGAAGTTCGGCAGGATGCGGTACTCCGGAAGTTCAGCAACGCCAAGGTGTTCGGAGAACGGGCGCTGGCAGGGGAAGTTCGCCGCGGTGGCGATGTCCATCAACACGGGTGTGTGCGAGCCGAGCAGCTGCTGCGCGGTCTCCAGCACAGGTACCCGCGGCGGGGTGAACGCGAACCACTGATCGGTGGACAGATTCGGGTCGTTGGCGACGATGCGCGCGACATTGGCCTCCGGCGGCGCCCACGCCAGCGGGAAACGCAGGTTGCGCCAAGCCTTTTGGGGAAAGATGTCGATCGGCTGCACCTGGCCCAGAGCCTGGTAGCTGCCGTCGGGACGGTGCACGCCCCATTCGAGCTTCAGTGACTGGCCGTAGTTGAACGAGCCGTCCTCTTCGTAGTACCAGATCGCGCCCGCCGCGGCGACCGTCACCAGCGGACGATCGGGGGTGCGCGGCGGCAGCTGATACCACGCCGAAGTGACCTTGGCCGCAACGGTGTTCTCGTTATAACTGCCCATCACCGGCGTCCGCTTCGGGTCGAGGCCGAACGGCAGAAAGACATTGGACCCGTTGACGCCGACGGGGCCGTAGCCGCCGCCGGTGCCCGCGGCATACCCGATGCCGATGTTGGGCTCGTTCGGCGAACCCGGCGAGTTCACCGTGCCGGGATTGGCTGTGACGGGCTCGGCGGGCTCGAGGACGTCGCTGACGCCGTTGGGCGTGAACCCGACCGGGCTCTCACCGCCGAGCGGCCCGTACTGACCAAAGCGCTGATCTGCAACAGGCTGCAGCAGACCGGCATTCGCGTCGGGTTCGACGAGGACGTCGTCGGCCATCGCGCAACTGGTGTTCGACAACCCGGATGCCAGCGCGTCGACGTTCGCCTTCGCAGTGGTGTAAACGGGGTAGCGCTGCGCGGCGCCCTTGGCCATCGAGCCCACTTCGAGTACGACCATGATGACCGCCACCACGAGCAGCGGCGTCGATGCGAGCACCCGGTTGCGGCGGGTGTTGGCAACTTCGGTGTGTCCGGTGTAATCCATCCGGAAGTGCAGCCAGCCTGCGAGCAGGCCGGTCACGATCGCCAGCGCAAGGAAGATGCCCGTCACCGGGATCCCGACGATGACGGGCTGCTTGTCGAACCACGGCACCCCGTAGTTGCCGACGTAGAACCAGCCGTTGATACCTGATGTCGCCCAAGCCAATACGAACAACAGCGCCGTGACGTACAGCGCCAGGTTTCGGCGACTGTGCAGTCCGACCCGGGTGAACGCGAAGGCGGCCACCCCGCCGAGCGCACCCGCCAGGCCGGCGAACGCACCGAACTGGACCGCCCACTTCGTCGGCGTGAAGGTGAGCAGCAGCAGTCCCACCGCCGTCGCGCCGATCAACCGCCACACCGGCCCGCGCGCCATGCCGGGCACCCCGCCGCGCCGCAGCAGCACCGCCAGCATGCCGAACAGACACACCAGCAGCACCAGCACCGCAAAGCGCCGGGTCAGGGAGGAGTCGGCGCTGTCCTCGACGGTCAGGAAGTAGTAGCGCAGAAAGTCCTGATACCACGGGATCGTCGGGCCGACCTTGTATTTGATGCGTGCCGACTCGGCGACCGTGGCCAGCGTCTGGTCGCGGAAGACGACAACGAAGATCAACGCAAGCGCAGCGGCCAGTGGCGCCACCTGCGCCAGAATCCCGTCGACGGCGCGTCTGCTCCGAACCACCCCGGCGACCGCCCGCGCCCCGACCAAAAGCGGTGCCAGTGCGATCAGACCCTGGGGCGCCAGCGTCACGCAGAAGACTGCCACCACGATCGCGACCGCGGCGGGCCACAACCGACGGCTGGCGATGGTGTTCTCGATCAACACCCACGCGACGAGTGCACCGAATGCGATCAACGGCTCGGGCCGAAGGCCGTTGTTGAACGGCAGCCACGCGGCAAGGAACACCGCGCCCGCGGTCCACGCTGCGACCCGATTGTTGGCCAGCCGCCGACCGACTCGTGGCAGCACCCAGCGACTGATGATCAGCCAGGTACCGATGGCCGCCAACGTGGCGGGCAGTCGCATCCACACACCCGCCGTGCTGATCGCGGCCATGTGCGCGAGCACCGACTGATACCAGTCGAACGGCGCCTCGGTCGCGCCGAAGAAGCGGTAGTAGTTGGCCGCGTAACCGGCGTCGGCGGACACGCGCGCGATGGTGAGGTTGTAGCCGTCGTCGGACGATGTCGCGCCGATCAGATGCCAGAGCAGCAGGGTGCCGACAACGCCGACGTCGAGGATCCACGTCGACGGGCCGGCCCGCCAGAACCGCCGCCACGGGACGCGACGACCGGACCGGCGGTCGAGCACCGCCAACGCCACGATCGAGGCGATCACGCAGATGACGCCGAGCACCATCACACCGAGCTTCAAAGCAGTCGGTGAGGTGATGAAGCGGGTGTCGACATCGATGCGTGCCGACAGCCCCGGCTGAGCCGCCACCTGGAGGTCGGTGAACACGCCGGTCACCTGAGGCTTCTTCTCCGCGGCCAGCGTTCCGGTGGCGCCGGGCATGCCGATGAAGTCGGCGCCGACGCTGCCGGGGTTGGCCCACACGTGCAGGGTGCTGCACGCGCCGGAGGCGACGGCCGCCCTCGGCGCCACCGCGGCCACCGAGTCACGGAAGGCGACGACGACGGAGTCCGCGTTGGCCGTCACGAACAGCCCGTTGCGCGTGGCCTGGATGCCGCCGGGCGGGTTGGTGGACAGCACCACACCGCCCGCGGCAGGCATCGACGCGATGGTCCGGCAGGGGATCGAGGCGTCGAGGGCCTGCGGGGCTCCGGAGACCAGCGGCGCCGTGATGTCGGTGACCAGTCCGTCCGGGCCCGGCGCCTGCGGCCAGGCGATGGTCGCGGTGGTCTGCGTGACCGGCAGCAGCGGGACCAGCCCGCACAACACGACGCCCGCGATGCCCGCGATGACGGCGATCAGCCGGGCGATGCGGTGGGCAGGCACGAGCGTCGATGGTAGGCGACGGACCTTTGTTGGTTGTCGACGCGTGGCCGGGCTCCGCGAGACTGCGGTGAGATCGTGATTTTGCGCGAGTTCGCGATCTGGCCGCAGTTTGGGCGCTGGGTGTGCCTAATGACGCAGCGGCGCCGGGCTCCAGAGTCCGCTGCGAGTTGCCGAACCGAGATCGAGCCGTGCTGGTTGGGCGTTGGCGTAGTACGGCGTGAGCTGCTGCAGCGCGCCCCAGTCGCGGAACCAGTCGTCGCGCAGATAGGTCGGCACCGTGGTGGGCCGCAGCAGCAGTTCAGTGATGCCGAGCGGGCCGCCGCCGAGGTTGTCCATCACCGGCGAGTTGGCTTCCGCGCCGAACCGGTCGGGCAGGATGCGCCACTTCGGCACCTCGACGACGCCGTACTGATGGCCGAACGGCCGCTGGCAGGGGAACGCCATGCCGACGAGCCAGTCGAGGAGCACCGGGTCCTGTGAGCCGACGACGTCCTGCAGCGTGCGCAGGTGGGGGATCCGCGGCGGGGTGACGGCGATCCAGTGCATCGGGTTGAGGTCGTCGTCGGTGGCGACCAGCCGCACCTGGGTGGCGTCGCGCGGAATCGCGGCCATCGGTGCCCGCAGGTTGCGCCAGGCGGGTGCCGAGCCGACGTCGGCGAACCCGACTCCGCCCGCCGGCTCGCCCTTGGCCGCCTGTTGATCGTTGGCCCATTGCACGACGACCTCGCCCGGATCGAAGCGCCCTGCGGCCGAGACAACGAGCAGCGGGCCCGCTTGGTCGCGGGGCGGCAGCCGGTACCACGCGGAGCGCAACACCGCGGGCTGCTGGGTGCCGGGCCGCCAGCTGCCCATCACCGGAGTGCGGGTGGGGTCGAGGTTGTACGGCAGCCGGGCCTTCGAGCCGTTGACCCCCGCGGCCGCTGTCGTGCCGCCCTCTGTGCCGGCCTCGTTGGCGCTCAGGGTTCCGGTCTCGGTGTCTGCGAAGTTGGAGGTGCCGGGAGACTCCATCACCGGGTCGGCGGACACATCCCCGGGAATGCCGTTGGGGCCGAAGCCTTCTGCCGTGACGTGACCAAGCGCCTCGCCCACGGGCACGCCGATGGGAGGCAGCAGTCCGGCGTTGGGATCCTGTTCGACCATCACGTCGTTGGCCAGCCCGCAGGTCTTGCCGGTGAGCGCCTCGAGGTTGGATCGGCCGTTGCTCCACGCCGGGAACTGTTGCGTCATCCCTAGTGTCAGGGTCAGCACTTCGAAGATGACCAGCACCCAGGTCGCAATTGCCAACGGGCTCTGCACAATTCGCTGCCACCGGCGTTGGGTCGGCGGGGATTCGTCACGGCCGGAGAAGTGGAACCACGCCGCGACCAAGAGCGCCAGCACAGATAGGCCGAGCAGGAATGTGGTGAAGCCGAAATGCCACTCCGGGAACTGATTCGACCACGGCACACCGAAGTTGGAGACGTACCACCAGCCGTTGACGGTGGCGAACGACAATGCCATCACGAACAGCACCGTGGCGGCGAACACCGCCCGGTTGCGGCGCGACTTCATCGCCGATGCCGTGATGGCCACCGCGGCCAATGCTCCGAGCGATCCTGCGAGCCCGGCGAACACGCCGAAGTGGTGGGTCCACTTGGTGGGGGTGAACATCATCGCGAGGAACGAGATGATCGTGATGCCGACGATGCGCCTGCTGGGCCCGAGCGCGGTGCCGGGAATCCGGCCCTTGCGCAACGACATTGCCACCGAAACGGCCAGCGCCAGCAGCAGAGTAAGCACACCGAACCGGCGGGCCACCGACCCGTCGGGGCTGGTGGTGAACAGCCGCTCGTAGCGGATGTGTTCGTCGAACCAGCTCAGGCTCGGGCCGACTGCGGACTTGAAGGTGCTGGCCTGGACCTCTCCGATCAGCGTCTGGTCGCGGAAGATCAGGATGATCGTCACCGTGCAGGCAGCCAGGATCGGCGCCAGCAGGGCCAGGTAGCCGAACCGCGAAGTATGCCGCGCCACAATGGTTTTCAGCGGACCGACGGCAACGAGCAGGGCGCCGACGGCGGCGATGCCCGTGGGACCGGAGAACAGCGTCAGCGCGCCGATGATGATCGCGATGGCCACCGGCAGCATCCGGTTGGTGGCTACGCCCCGTTCGACCGAGCACCAGGTCAGCAGAATGCCAAGGGCGATAATCGGTTCCGGGCGCAGCCCGTTGTTCAGCGGCAGCCAGAACGCCAGGAACATGCCCGCGGCCGTCCATGCCGCGGCCCGACTGGTCTTGACCGCGTGGCCGAGTCGGGGGATGACCTCGCGGCTGATCAGCCACCAGCACGTCAGCGCCATCACCAGCGTCGGCAGTCGCACCCAGGCGCTGTTGGTGCTGACATGCGCCCACAGCGCCAGCAGGTCGTAGTACCAGCCGAAGGGCGCTTCCGGGGTGCCGAACCACCGGTAGTAGTTGGCCATGTAACCGGCGTGCTCCGACACCCGGGCCATGGTCAGGATGTAGCCGTCGTCAGATGTGTTGGCGCCTACGAAATGCCACCACACCAGGACGGCGGTCACCACGCCGTCCAGCGGGGTCGCCGACCACCAGCGCTGGGGCAGGAATCGCTTGACCCGTCTGCCGTCGGCGGCGTCGAGTACGTGCAGCGCGCCGAGCGCGAGCACGGTCATCGCGACGCCGACGATCATCGCCAGCATTTTCAGCAGCGTCGGCGAACTGCTGTAGCGGGAGTCGATGGTCGCGGAGAACTTCAGGCCCGGGGGCGCGGGGCCTGCCAGATCGGTGAAGACGCCGACGATCTGCGGGCGGAAGTCATAACCGCTGCGTTCGCCGCGCAACGGCTTGCCCGGGTTGTCGGAATCGTGCGGCGTCACCAGGCCGACGAACTCACCGGTGACCTTGTCGGCGTGCGCGGTGAACGTGAGCTCTCGACAGGAGGGGCTGAGCACCTGAGTCAGCGGGGCGCTGACCACCGGCGTGTTGCGGACGATGACGAGCAGGTCGTTGTTGACCCGCTCGATGAGTAGCCCGCGGTCGACCGCCTTCGGTGCCTGCTTGGGCACCGTCGAAAGCAGCACGGTCTTGCCTGGGCCGGTCAGCCCGGCGGCCGCGCTGCACGGCACCGAGATGTCCAGGTCGGTGGCGACGTATCCGATCAGCGGCGCGTTGACGCTCTGCAGCACACCGTTCTGCGGCCAGTTGAGCTGCGCGGTGGTCTGGGTGACCGGAAGCAACGGGGTGGCGATCGCGAGCGCGGCACCGAGCAGCCCGGCGACGATGGCAATGAGCCGCGCGATGCGATGGTTGCCCGCAGCGGTCACGGGGGTTGATGGTAATTGGCCGGTGTGTGGCGGGGCTTCTGTGGCCATCACGACTTCCTGATCGCCAGCACGAAGGGCCCGATGTCGGTCACGGCGAACCGCGGGTCGGTGAAGAGCGCCTTGTCCAGGGTGACGTGGTAGCGGCGGACATTGGGCTGGTTCGGGTAGACGTCGGCGGCCAACCGCAGCGTGTAGGTGTCATTGGCGCCGCGGCGCATCAAGAACACCGTCGGCGGCCTCCACGGCAGCTTGTCCAGGGCGGTGATGAACTGGTCGGCGTTGGTGAGCGTGGCCCAGCTTTCAATCGCCTTGGCCCGCTCGTCGAACTGGGCGAGCGGATTGGCGTAATGCGACGTCAGTCCTTGGAACCCGTAGTAGGGGTAGTAGGACAGGAAGCTGTAGTCCGCCGTGAGCACGACGGTTTGGTTGCGCGGCTGCCCCGTCGTCGCCTGGATCTTCGCGTCGATCTCGCGGTAGTACTGCTCGGCCCCCGGCGGCCTGCGATCCGCGCGGTGGCCGTCGGCGTCGGTATCCGTGTACGCGACGACGATGTCTGGCTTCAGCACGTTCGGAATGTCCTGGGTGAACCCGAGTGCGCCCGCAGCGCCGAGGACCGCCGCCGCGGCGACGACCCGCCTGCCGACTTCCGGTCGGTATCTGCTGGCGATCGCGAGTGTCGCCTCGACGAACCCGAATGCGCCTGCGGCGGCGAGCAGCACCGTCAGTGTCGGCTGCAGCCGGAACGACAACAGCGTCGTGCGGGCGAGTGTGGTCAGCATCGACAGCAGCGACCACGCGTAGACGGCCAGCACCGCGATCGCCAGTGCCCCGGCGCGGGTCGAGGAACGGGCGCGGACCGCGAGCCACAGCGTGCCGACCATGCAGAGCCCGCCGAGAAGGGTGAACTGCAGCATCGGGAAGGACAGTTCCGCGCCGTCGGCGGGCAGATAGTGCTGCGCGGTGCCGGAATCGGCGGGATGGCCGTTGATCGCGGCCATCACATACGGACCCCAACCGATCAGTGCGATGGCGCCTGCGATGACGGCGATGACGACGAGCCTGACCAATGGCTCCAGCCGTCGCCGCGCGACCGCGAGGAGCAGGCCCATGATTGCCAGCGTGAACGCGGCGAACCCGAACAGCAGTGTGTAGAACAGCGCGGCGACACCAAGGAAGACGCCGACGCCGATGACGGCAGCCCAGCCACCACCGCGAGTCGCCCCCCGGAGCCCCGACCAGGCGAGGACGAACACCGGCGGTAGCAGCACGGCGATGATCGCCGAGTAGGGCTCTGCCGGTGAGTATGCCAGCGCCGCGGCGGTCGTGGCTGTCGAGACGATCAGCGCGTACTCGAAACGAATCATGCTGGCCCACAACACGAAAGCGAGCACAACGGCGATCGCGATCGACGTGATGGCCCACGGCTTGAACATCTCCCATGCGGGGGTGCCCGTCAGCGCCGCGAGCCGCCCGCCCAGCCAGAACCAGCCCGGCGGATAGAACGGCGACAGACCGTAATAGGTCATGTCGTGCGGGGCGGCGGTGTCGGCCAGTCGGGTCAGGTACTCGGTGCGGAATTGCTGATCCACCGAGATGCCGAACAGATAGAGCTTGGTCGCACCGAGTGGCATCCCGAGAGTGACGACCGCGAACGCCGACAGGAACACCACGGCACCTGCCCTCGCGAGCAGTCGCCGTCCGCGGCGCCACACCCATCCGCTAGCGAAGATGCCTGCCAGGCAACCGAATTGGCCGACAGTGGTCAACGCATGCAACTGGTTAGATGAGTTGTAGGCGGGCCACTCCACCCGCGCTATCGCGGCGAGCGAGATCGCCGCAACCGCCACCGCCACGACGACCGCGACCGTCATCTGGCCGAGAACGGCCAGCGGGCCGCGCATCAGATGGGGAGCTTGCGGAAGATGGGCCGCGGAATGTGTCGCAACACCATCATCACGTACCTGAACGCCCCCGGCGCCCATACCAGTTCCTTGCCCTTGGCCGATGCCGTGACCGCCAACTCGGCGACGTACTCCTTGTCGACGGTGAACGGCGCTTCCTTGGCGCCTGTCGATTTCCAGTGCGCGATGGTGGTGCTGGTGCGCACCTGCCCGGGCCTGATCACCAGCACCCGAACCCCGAACTCGCGCAACGCTTCTCCGAGACCGAGGTAGAACCCGTCGAGGCCGGCCTTGGTGGACCCGTAGACGAAGTTGGACCGGCGCACTCGCTCACCGGCTGCCGAGCTCATCGCGATGATCTGCCCGAAGCCTTGCGCCTTCATCTTCTCGCCGAGCAGTACGCCGACGGAAACCGCTGCGGTGTAGTTGATCTCGGCGATCTGTACGGCCTTGCGCTGGTTCTGCCACAGCTCTTCGGCATTGCCGAGCAGACCGAACGCGACGATCGCCACATCTATGTCGCCACCGGCCGCCGCGGCGTCGATGACCTTCGGATGGTTCTCGGTTTCGGTGCCGTCGAAGTCGATCCAGTCGACGGACTTGGCACCGGCCTCTTTCATCGCGGCGACGGCTTCGTCCTTGCGCGGGTGGTCCGGCAGGTCGGCCAGCACGATGCGAGCGTGGGCATTGCGCAGATAACGCGCGCAAATGGCCAGCCCGATCTCGGACGTGCCGCCGAGCAGCAGGATGGTCTGGGGGTTGCCTACGGCGTCAAGCACCATCTAGAGCAGCTCCAAGCGTCGGGCCATGTCGGATGCGAAGACGCCGTTCGGGTCGGCCTTGCGGCGCAGCGCAATCCACTCGTCAATACGGGGATACATCTTGTGGAACCTGTCGGCGCTCACCCTGGAGTCCTTCGCGGTGTAGACGCGGCCGCCGAATTGCATGACGCGGTCGTCGAGTTCGTTGAGGAACTCGTTGACCCCGGGTTTGTTCGGGAAGTCCATCGCGACGTTCCACCCGGCCATCGGAAAGCTCAACGGCGCGCGGTTGCCGGGGCCGAACAGCTTGAAAACATTGAGTGCCGAGTAGTGGCCGCGCGTCTGAATCCACCGGATGATGGCCTTGAACTCGTCGAGCGCGTCGGGCGGTACGAGGAACTGATGCTGCGCGAAACCCGTTGGGCCGTAAGCGTTGTTCCACCCGCTGACCAGATCAAGCATGTGGTAGAACTGCGACAGGTTCATGATCTTGCCGCTGTACGTTCCGCCGAGGCGGTAGTACACCTCGCCGATCGCCATGAACGACAGCTTGTTCATGGCGCTGACCGGAAAGACGTTGGGCACCGTGAGCAGTTGCGGTGCATCGAATTTCAGCGGGTTCTTCGCCAGCTTGGGCGGCAGCTGGTCCAGCGTCGCGAGGCTGCCCCTGCTGACTGCGGCCCTGCCCAGTTTCGGCGGCGGGCTGATGAGGTCGAACCACGCGCTCGAGTAGGTGTATTTGTCTTCGCTGCCGTCGAGATGGACGGCCACCGTCTCTTCGAGGTCCTTGGTGGCCACGCCGTCGGCGATGAAGTACGCGGTCTCGGTTCGGGTCATGGCGATGCTGGCCCGCAGCACGATTCCCGTCAGGCCGTTGCCGCCGACGGTTGCCCAGAACAGGTCGCTGTCGGGGCCGTCGGGCGTGATGGTGTGCACTTCGCCGTCGGCCATCAGAAGGTCCAGCGACAGCACGTGGTTGCCGAAGCTGCCCGCGCTGTGGTGATTCTTGCCGTGGATGTCGGAGGCGATTGCCCCGCCGACGGTGACCTGCCTGGTGCCGGGCAGCACCGGGACCCACAGTCCGAACGGCAGCGCGGCCTTCATCAGTTGGTCGAGGCTGACGCCTGCATCGACGTCGGCCACCGCCGACTCGGCGCTGATCGAATGGATCTTGTTGAGCGCGGTCATGTCGATGACGAGGCCGCCGCCGTTGCAGGCCTGGTCGCCGTAGGAGCGGCCGAGTCCGCGGGCCAGGATGCCGCGCCGCAGGAAGGACGGGCTCGACGCACTGGGATCGGCGGCTTCGCGGACGGCCTTGGCGATCAGTTCGACGTCGGGGGTGGCGAGAACCTGCGCGACGGACGGGGCGGTGCGCCCGAAGCCCGTCAGGGCACGCGCGGTCGTCGGGAGGTTCTCAAACATCGTGACGAGGGTACCGCCTGGCGTCTGGGGCTCAGCGCAGCCGGAATATGACCGCCCGCTGGACGATGAAGTTGATCACCGTCGCGGTGCCCTGGGCGATCACGAATGCCACCGGCACACCCCACGACTTGTCGGCCCATGCCGTGTACAGGACATGGTTGATGCCCACCTGTACGACGAACGTGAGCGCGTAGAGCACGACGACGGCGATGAATCGGGCCGTGCTGGGGGGCGCTTGGAATGTCCAGCGTCGATTGATGACGTAGGCCGTAGTGGTGCCGGCAATAAAGCTCAGGATCTTGGCGAGGTCGCGCTGAAGGCCCAGCGCGTGCAACCCGACGTAGAGCCCGTAGTCGACGATCGCGGAGAATCCGCCGGTCACGATGAACCGCCACGCCTGGGTCTTCAGGGTCAGGTTCGGCGACATCGGGGGCTCGGCCACCCGGGCAGCGTAGCGATCAACCCTGGCCGGCTCGGGGTCTGGGCCGATCGGGCAACAGCGCGGCGCCGGCAAATACGGCGCTGCAACCGAGGAATACGCCACCAAGCGTGTCTGAGAACCAATGCACGCCGAGGTAGATGCGCGTCGCGGCGACGGTCGCGGTGACGATCGCGATGCCCACCCAAACGAGCAGATGTCGCGGCTTCGCGCCGCACGCAATGGCCACGATGCCGATCAGCGACAAGGCCGACGCCACGTGACCGGACGGAAAGGTGTGCTGCAGCCCGATTTGCATCTTCTCCACCAAGTGCGGGTGGGCGGCAGTGATCACCTGCTTTCCGACAGTGCTGCCAATCCCCACCAGACCCACCGTTGCGATCACAACGATGCCGGTCCAGAACGATCGGCGCACGATGGCGCTGATCAGCGCTGCGACGAAGGTGGCAGGGATGATGAACGCCGGCGATCCGATCTGGGTCAACCTCTCCGCTAGCCGGGTCCGGTGGGGCGCGATGTGAGGCGGCACATGCCGAGCGATCGCGTCGTCGAGCCAGAGCGCGTCGCCGCCTTCGCGGATGTTGTACGCGACCGCGACAAGCAATGCGAAGAAGCACACCGAAGCCCCCAGGCACAGCAATGCGCGCAGCCACCGCGGAAACGGAGCCGGGGGATCGGTCACGGCGCGGCTCGCCGGAGCTGGCGGCGCTGCGCGATCATGCCGACTACTTTGCCAGCCCGCTGGCCCGCAGCACGCCACAGAGCGCATCGACTGCTGGACCGAACGCGTGCTCGGCGGGGGCGGCGAAGCCGACGATGATGCCATCGCGGGCGGGAGTCTGCGGACCGGCGTGTGGGTGGCGCATCCGCGATAGGCCTTGCAGGGTGATGCCTGCCTCGCCGGACCGCCGCAGCACCTCTGGCTCGCTTCCGTCGGGCAGGGTCAGCAGCACGTTGACCCCCGCGGCCAGGCCGCTGATCCCGACGTCGAACCCGGCGAGCGCGTCGACGAGCGCGTCGCGACGTCTGCGGTAGCGCATTCGCATCCTGCGGATGTGGCGGTCGTACTGGCCGCTGGTGATGAAGTCGGCCATCGTGAGCTGGTTGATGGCGTCGACGTAGAACTGTGCGCCGCCTGCGGCGTCGATCACCGGGTCGACGAGTTCCTCGGGCAGCACCATCCAGCCGAGTCGCATCGTCTGCGCCATGCTCTTGCTGGTCGACCCCAGGTAGGCGACCCGTTGGGGGCACAGCGCTTGTAGAGCGCCGACCGGCTGGCGGTCGTAGCGGAACTCGCCGTCGTAGTCGTCGTCGAATATGTAGCCGTCGGTGCGCTGTGCCCATTCGATGACGGCGGTGCGCCGCGACGGATGCAGCGGCATGCCCTGCGGATTGTGATGAGCGGGGGTGAGCAGCACGGCCGACACATCCACGTCGTCGAGATCGCTTATCACAGCGCCGTTTTCGTCGAGGCCGATCGGTACTGTCGACACCCCGAGAGCGGTGATGGCATCGCGAAAGAAATGGAGTCCGTAGGCCTCGACGGCAATGGGGCTGCCGACCACGCGCGTCAACAATTCGACCGCATGTCTGACACCGGCGCAGATCACGATGGTCTCAGGTGATGTCCGCACGCCCCGCGCCCGGGCGACGTATTCGGCGAGCGCGTCGCGCAGCTCGGGCCGTCCGCGGGGATCGCCCATCCGCAGCGCCTCGGTGGGGGCATTGGTCAGGGCCCGGCGCGTGGCGGCGACCCATTGGGCGCGCGGAAACTCCGACACATCAGGCGATCCCGGCATCAGGTTGTGGTTCGGCACCACGCGAACGCCGCGCGGTGTGGCGGGGCCCCCGGTCGCACCGACGTTGAGCACCCAGGTGCCCGCGCCCTGGCGCGATCCGAGCCAGCCTTCGGCGACCAGTTCGGCGTAGACCTCCGCCACGGTGTTGCGGGCCAATCCGAGATCGGTGGCCAGGCTGCGCGACGGAGGCAGCATGGTGCCGGGGGCCAACCGGCCTGACCGTACGGCGTCGCGCAAGGCGCTGAGCAGCAGGTCGCGTACCCCGCGGGAGCCCGGGTTGATCGTCTGGCGCAGATCGAGGTGCAGATCGCGACTCCCCGAATTGGCCCATGAATTCATAGCGGAATTGAACCATGTAGATGGGACTTTCGTCGTTAGCGTTGAGGCATGACAACGACACTGGACAACCTGCCCACCACCCGCCTGAAGATCTACAAGACGTCGCCGGAGCTGTACGAGGCGATGATGGCGCTGAGCACCGCGGCTGCCAAGGATGTCGAGCCGGAGCTCGGCGAGCTGATCAAGATCCGTGCCTCGCAGATCAACCACTGCGCGTTCTGCCTCGACATGCACACCCGCGACGCGCGCAAGCATGGCGTCAGCGATCAGAAGCTGGACGTGCTGGCTGCCTGGCAGGAAGCGGGCGATTTGTACACCGAGCGTGAGCGGGCGGCGCTGGCGCTGACGGAAGCCGTCACCGAGCTGAGCAACGGCCACGTCTCCGATGAGGTGTATGCAAGGGCCGCAGCGGTTTTCACCGAACGCGAGCTCGGTCAGGTCATCGCGATGGCAGTCACCATCAATGCGTGGAACCGGATCAACGTGACGATAGGCCTTGAGCCCCCGCGCCGGTGAGCCATCGCCGCGCTGGCGTTGACCGAGCAGATGACCGAACTAACACGATCGAGCGTTGACGACCCGGCTTTCGCGCTTGCGAGCGGATGCTCTAGGCCCGGCCGGACGATTCGAGAATCTGCTCGTCACGCGCGAGGATCGACGTCAGGACTTGGAGACGCGATAGCAATTCGGCTGTGCGGCTGTGCAGCGTCTCGCGCTGCTGCGGTGTCAGCGACCCCGATGATTCGCGGTGGGTCCAAATCCATTCGCCCGCATCGTCGATCGTCCCTTGTAAGACCCGTGTCAATTCGGCGTCCGGAGTCGGAAGCGCCAGCGGGAATTCGTCCACGATGCGACGGCAGATCTTGTCGAGCACAACCCTTCCCGCCGCTTCGTCGGTACGCTCAGGTGAATCACCGAACTCGAGAAGGGCGACGAACGAGAACTCGATCGCTTCGCCGACAACGACACCGTGTTCGTGAACCCAGTCGACCATCTTGTCTATCTCTTCGTCGTTCGGCGGACTCACACCCCAGCCCGCGGGAGCCTGCGTGGTATCCCCGAACAGCACCTCCAGGTTGTGCATCGCGCCGCGATCACCGGCGGCGCTGCCGCGCTGGTACCACTGTCGGGCGGCAACGAGATTCGGCGGATTCATCAACTGCGCGAACATATCTCCGAGCGCGGTCATTGCACCGCTGTGTCCCGCCTCTGCCGACCGTTCGAACCATTGGCGTGCCAGATCCAAATCGGGTGGGTCCACGTGATACGCCCACACCATCCCGAGCCAGTACATCGCGCCGCGGTGTCCGGCCTCGGCGGCCCGCTCGAAAAGTGGTCGCGCTGCTGGCAAGTCGTAGTCATGCCTCGACCGGAAGTGAATGGTGATGAGGTTGTTCAGCGCCTCGTGGTGCCCGGTCTCGGCGGCGCGCTCGAACCACCGGCGTGCGCTCTCGTAGTCGGGCGGTGCCGATGACGCGTAAATCGTCCCGAGGGCATTCATCGCGTCGGCGACGCCGGCATCTGCGGCCTGGGTGTACCAGTGCCGCGCCATCGCGAAATCTGGTGGCTCTAACCGCGTTGCGTAGAGGGCGCCCAGTCTGAACATGGCCCTGCCGTCACCGGCCTCGGCCGCGCGTTGAAGCCAGTGTCGCGCGGTGTCGAGATCCGGTGGCTCGATCAGCCAGCCACACACCTCGCCGAGATTCGTCATGGCGTTGGTGGTGCCTGCCTCGGCGGCGCGCGCGTACCAGTGTTGAGCCGTTTCCAGATCTGGGGGCTCCATCCCCATATGGAGCGCGCCCAGTTGGTTCATGGCCTCGCCGTGACCGCCGGCGGCGGCGCGTTCCCACCAGTGGCGTGCCGCCTCCAGGTCGGGAGGATTCGTCTCTTGGGCGTAGATGAGGCCGAGCATGTTCATCGCGTCGGCGTCGCCTGCATCGGCGGCTTGCGTGTACCAACGGCGCGCTGCTTCGACGTCAGGCGGCGTCGATGTCGCGGCGAGCCTACCGAGGTTGCCCGCGGCCGTAGCGTTCCCGGCAGTGGCTGCGCGCTCATACCATTGGCGGGCGCTTTCGAGATCCTGCGACTCCGTCTGCTGCTCGCAGATCACCCCGAGTTGGTTCATCGCATCGCTGTAGCCCCCGGCTGCAGCGCGTTCCCACCAGTGGCGTGCCGTCGCCAAATCGAGCGGTTGAATCTGCGTCGCGTAGAGGGCGCCCAGTCTGAACATGGCCCTGCCGTCGCCGGCCTCGGCTGCGCGTTGAAGCCAGTGTCGCGCGGTGTCGAGATCCGGTGGCTCGATCAGCCAGCCACACACCTCGCCGAGATTCGTCATGGCCTTGGTGGTGCCTGTCTCGGCGGCGCGCGTGTACCAGTGCCGAGCCATCTCCAGATCTGGGGGCTCCATCCTCATATGGAGCGCGCCCAGTTGGTTCATGGCCTCGCCGTGACCGCCGGCGGCGGCGCGTTCCCACCAGTGGCGTGCCGCCGCTAGGTCGGGAGGATTCGTCTCTTGGGCGTAGATGAGGCCGAGCATGTTCATCGCGTCGGCGTCGCCTGCATCAGCGGCCCGGTGAAACCATTGCCGCGCGGAGTCGGAGTCTGGAGGGTTCATGACGTGGCCGTAGATGAGGCCGAGCGCGCGCATGGCCTCGATGTCACCGGCGTCGGCCGCCCGCCCGTACCAATGGCAGGCACCATCGAGATCTGGCGGCTCCAGCAACTCCTCGTGAAGCCACCCGAGGTCGTACATTGCGCCGCAGTGACCAGCCGCTGCCGCGCGCTCCCACCAGGTACGCACGATGCTGACATCGGCCTTGGGCTCCTCGAGACACAGGTGGCCTAGGCGATACATGGCTTCGATGTCGCCGTCGGCGGCCGCGCGCTCCAGCGAGCGCCGCGATGTGCCGCCTGCGAGCCGTCGCAGTCGATCCAGCACGGCGTGGAGCCTAGCTAACTAGAGCAGTGCACGCGGCCGAATCCTTGCTTTCGATAATGCTTGTTGCCGCGTTGGCGCCAGCCGGGTCCGGAGATCAAGGAAGCCTTCCTCGATCCGACTCGCTTAGAAGGGTGGTGGGTCGGCTGCGTAGCGGGCGCGGTTTTGGGCGCGTTCGTAGTCGATGCGGTAGGCGCGGTCTTGGGTTCGGGTGCGTTTGCGTTGGGGCATCGCCAGGTCGCGGTTCGGGTCGGGCGGTGGGCTGTTGGGCAGGGTCAGTGTTTCGGTGGGTGTGGCGAGCTGGGGGAAGAACCGCGCCCCGGCCGGGGCGGTGGTGTAGGTGCGCCCGCGCGGTGAGGTCCACACGACGGTGCCATCCGGACGTTGGGAGTCGGCCCAGCCGCAGAACGTTTTGAGTAGATGATGAATCCGGCACTTCAAGCCGGTGTTCGACGGATGCGTCGGGCCGTGCGGGTAGGGCACGCTGTGGTCGATGTCGCAACCCACCGCCCGTTGATCACACCCGGGGAACGTGCACGTCAGATCCCGGGACTGAATGAACCGCGTCAGTGCCGCCGACGGGCGGTAATGGGGTTCAGCGGCCAGGTCTTTGGCGGTGGGTACCGGGCGCACCGAGGCGCTGTTGGCCAACTCGGCGACTGTGGCCGCGGGCACCGCGCCATAGCCAGGCAGATACCCCGGCTTGCTACTGGTGCCGGCGACGGTGGCGGCCTCGGCGATCACATTGATCACCACCGGATTAGCCGGGGTGGCGGCACCGGTGGCGGGGCAGTCCGGGGACCCGCACAGACACGCCATGTTCATTGCGCGGGCGGCCAGCGGTGTCAGTGCGTCGGTGCGGCGCTGTTTGTGGGTGCGTGGATCATCCGGGCACACCGTGGCCGCTAGTTCGTCTAACGCGGTGTCGAAGACCGCGGCATCGGGGCCGCGGACCTGGCCATAGATTTCGGCGGACCCGTTGGCGCCGGGGCGCACCGCGATATGGCGATCGGCGTCGGCCTGTTTGGCGACCCGGATCGCCTCGGGGTCGGCAGCGATGACCATCCAGTCGACCAACTCGGCGACCCTCTCGCGCGAGAGCTTGTTCCAGCCCGGCGCCTTGTCCGCCAACTGCGCATCAACGCTCGCCAACGCGGCCTCGTCAATGATCAAATCGGTGCGGTAAATGGCGGCCGCGATCACCCGCAAATCCACCTGCCCTGCGGCGAACACCTCGGCCAGTTTGGGCAGGCGTTCGATCAGGCTTTGCCCGTCGCTCATCTGCGACGACGCGCGTTTGCGGCTGATGCCCAACTGCGCGCTGATCTCCGCGGCGATCTGCTCCCAGCCATCGACCGCCCAGAAGTTGTGTTCATCGGTCTGCTCAGCGATCCGACGCACCGTGTACTGGCCGATGGCCAGCAACCGCTGAGCCGACGCGGCCCGCTCGACCTGCTGGGCATCACCCATCAGATCAAGCAACTCGCCATCACCACACTCTTCGAACACACCTCAATTCTTCCGAATCCGCCGTCAATTCGGCTCGGCAACAAGCACTCTCGACGCCAACCTGTGGATGAATTCGAACCTGGGGATAACTACACCTCCGGGCCCAAAGATGTCGGACCCGTCAGGTACCGCTGCACGGTTGGACCCACCCACGCGACGAGCTCATCGATATCAGCGGACGCCATCGGTTCGATCTGCAGCTGGTAACGCGCGAACGCCAACCCCATCAGATGCGAGGCGACCAATTCGACGCGCAGCACGGCGTCAGCGACACCGAACTCCGTCGCGACCCGTTCAGCGACTGGGCCTGCCAATGCATCGTGAAGTAGCTTGCGCGCCAAGGGATGTACCGTCGCCGACCGCCACACGGTCAGTAGCGGCTCGAAGGTATCGCCTTCATCCCAGCGTTCGATGAAGCGCCGGACAAGGCGCGTGCCGATCCCGTCTCGGCCCTGATCGTCGAGCAGTTCGGCCAATTGGTGCAGTGGGTGCTCTGGGATGTCGATGACGGCGGCGTTGAACAGGCCTTCCTTGTTATCGAAGAAGTAGTAGACCATCGCGACGTCGACGCCGGCGTCGGCGGCGATTCCGCGCACGGTCGCCTTCTCATAACCGTGCTTGAAGTGCTCGCGGGCCACCTCGATGATGCGCTGCTTGCTCTGCTGGCCCGTCCGCCATCGGCCCGTTCGCCGCAGTTCAGCCATGCCGAGCAGCGTACTTCAACGCCTGTTGACGTTTACCGAACTCCAAGCGTACCGTCTTCTTCAGCGACTGTTGAAGAAGGAGGCACCCGAAATGGCAAGACGACGGCTCTGGTGGCGGCATCTGCTTTCGGTACTGCTGGCACCGGCGATGATGACGGTCTTCATTCCGTGGGCGATCGCGTCGGCCACGGATACGCACGCCCCGGATCTGAGCACCGCCAAGGGCCTGACATTGGCCATCGCAGGCGCCGTACTGATCGCAGGCGGCCTGGCGATGTTGGTGTGGACTGTCGTGCTGTTCGACCGCGTCGGTGAGGGCACCCTGGCCATCGGGTCACCAACCAAACTGGTTGTCCGCGGCCCGTATCGACACGTGCGCAATCCGATGATGACGGGCGTGTTCTGCATTCAGCTCGGCACTGCGATCGCCACCGCGTCGCCGTGGCTGTTCGGCTGGTTCGCGTTCTTCTTCACCTGCGTACTGATCGCGATTCGGGGGATAGAAGAACCCCACCTACGCCGGCGGTTCGGCGCGGACTACGACGAATACTTGCGTCACGTGCCGCGGTGGATTCCGCAGCCCACCGCGTGGGAGCCGAGCCGGGTCTAAACCCAGTACGGCACGCGCGCGCGAAACTGGCGCATCGCCAACGCGGCGAACATCCACCCAATTACGGTCAGCACCACCACGATCACCCAGTGATGCAATTCCTGATCGGCGCCCAGCAGCGGGGCCCGCACGATGTCGAGGTAGTGCAGTAGCGGGTTGAGTTCGACGATCCTGGCGTACGAACCCGCGCCCTGCTGCCGCAGCGTGGACTCGTTCCAGATGATCGGCGTCATGAAGAACAACAACTGCACAAGGCTGAACAACAACGGGCTGATATCGCGATAGCGCGTGGCCAAGATGCCGAAGCAGATCGACACCCAAACCATGTTCAGCACGATCAGGCCAAGGGCTGGGATGACGGCAAGATCGGTCCATTTCCACGGTTTGGGAAAGATGATCGCGATGACGACGAAGATGATGATGTTGTGGGCGAACAGGATGACTTGGCGCCACACCAGCCGATAGACGTGCACGCTCAGCGGTGTCGGAAGTTGTTTGATGAGGCCCTCATTGGCGACGAACACCTCGGCGCCCTCGAGGATCGAGGCGTTGATCAGATTCCAGATGATCAGGCCCAGCGTCACGTAAGGAAGATGCTCGGCGAGCGGCAGCTTGAACAGTTTCGAGTACAGCAGGCCCATCGCGATCGCGGTAGCACCCGTCGCGATCGTGATCCAGAACGGGCCGAGCACCGAACGCCGGTACCGCTGCTTGATGTCCTGCCAGCCAAGGTGCAGCCACAGCTCACGCTTGCCGAATCCCGCGACGAGGTCACCCCACGCGCGATTCATCGTGCGCGACTGCGCCGCCGCATCGGTGAACGTCAAGAGCCAGGCCTTTCGAATCTCTCGCGACGACCCAAGCGCCGCAACCGAATCCACTCCCACAGGGCTGCCGGGTCACGCCGCGACACCAGGAAGTACCAGCCGAAGCGGATCCATTCCTGCGGCAACAGTTTCCGCATGCCAGGCTGCGACATCAGATAACCACGGTTCCGATACGTGAAGAATCGCTTCGAGGCGTCGTCGGGGTACTGGGTGTGCATCCGGCCACCGAGGATCGGCTTGAACTCATCACTGCCGTGCGGATGCAGGTACACCGTGTTCAGGCAGGTGGCGAATGGCAGCCCGGACCGGACCAGACGGCGGTGCATCTCTACCTCGTCGCCGCGCACGAACAATCGAAGATCCGGAACCCCGATCGCCTCCAGCGTCGCTGCGCGAAACAGCGCGCCGTTGAACAACGACGCGATGCCGGGCAGCACATCTTCGGTGCCCGTGCTCAATTCACTGACCCATCGCCGCCACGCCAGGCCCCTGCGCAACGGAAACGCCAGCCGTCGCGGGTCATCCATGTCGCACACCATCGGCGACACCTCGGCCAGCCCGTACGTTTCAGCGCACGCCAGCAGCGTGGCCAGCACCTGGGAGTCGGCCGGACGGCCGTCGTCGTCGGCCAGCCATACCCAGTCCGCGCCAAGCGCCAGCGCGTGCAGTATGCCCAGCGCGAAACCGCCTGCGCCACCGAGGTTTCGGCGCGATCCGAGATAGGTTGACGCGACCGGCTGGCCGTCGACGATCTCGCGCACCCGAGGGTCGTCGTCGTTATCGACAACCACCAGGTGATCAGGTGCCCGGGTCTGGGCGGTAACCGCGTCAAGGGATTTCGCGAGTTCATCGGGTCGTCGATGCGTGACGACCACTGCGCATATCGACTCAGTCATGTGCACGTTCTCGGGCGTTCTCTTCCAACACCTCTCGTACGTGTCGGGCCGCGTCCTCACCCTCGTAGGCGCGCACGACGTCCTCGATGCCGCCGGTCATCTTGATGGTGCCGTGGTCGATCCACATCGCGGTCTTGCAGAGGCGGGCGAGAAATTCGTTGGAATGGCTTGCGAACACCAGGATTCCGGATCGCTCGACGAGACCTTGCAGCCGGGTCTGGGCCTTCTTGAGGAATTCGGCGTCCACAGCGCCGATACCCTCGTCGAGCAGCAGGATCTCGGGGTCGATGCTGGTGACCACACCCATCGCCAACCGCACCCGCATGCCGGTCGAGTAGGTGCGCAGCGGCATCGAAAGGTAGTCGCCGAGTTCGGTGAACTCCGCGATCTCATCGACCTTGGCCAGCATCTGCTTTCGCGTCTGACCGAGGAAAAGCCCGCGGATGATGATGTTCTCGAACCCAGAGATCTCCGGGTCCATCCCGACGCCGAGGTCGAACACGGGCGCCACCCTGCCCGTCACCGAAGCCACGCCGCGGGTCGGTTCGTAGATGCCGGACAGCAGCCGCAGCAGCGTCGACTTGCCTGCGCCGTTGTGTCCGACGAGACCAACTCGGTCGCCGAGTTCGAGCGACATCGTGATGTCACGCAACGCCTCGATGACAACGACATTGGATTCGTTGCGTCCGATCGCGCCGCCGGCCTTCCCCAGGAATGCCTTCTTCAGCGACCGCGTCTTGGCGTCGAAGATCGGGAACTCCACCCACGCGTTGTGGGTCTCGATGTGGACCACGTGACCTACAGGTACTGACCAGTCCCGCCGCCGCGCTGGCCGGGCACGCCCACGCCGGGCGGCAGCGCGCCCTGGCGCATCTGCTCCAACTGCTGACGGGCCGCCATCTGCTGGGCGAACAACGCGGTCTGGATGCCGTGGAACAACCCTTCGAGCCAGCCGACCAGCTGGGCCTGTGCGATCCGCAGTTCGGCATCGGACGGGACGCCGTCCTCGGTGAACGGCAGCGTGAGCCGCTCGAGCTCGTCGCGAAGTTCTGGCGCGAGTCCGTCCTCGAGCTCGCGAATGCTGGTGCGGTGGATGTCGCGCAGCCGGTTGCGGCTGGCGTCGTCCAGCGGTGCCGCGCGCACTTCCTCCAACAGCTGCTTGATCATCGTGCCGATCCGCATCACCTTGGCAGGCTGCTCAACCAGATCGGTCAACGACTTGCCGTCGGCATCGTCATCGGACATCGCGCGGGGTTCGCCGCCGATGATTTCGATGTTGTCGTCGTCGGGATTGGCCGTCATTTTTCCTCTCCGGTCTTCTGCTCTTCGCTAGTGCTCAATGCCGCGCCACTCGTAGATGCGGGCCTCGCCGTTGTCGTAGATCTTCTCCCACGACCGTGACCTATCTAGCGACACTAGTCCGTCGGGCATCACGAACCCGCGGACCACCGGTGTGCTGGTGACCACGTACCGGATGTTGAGCGCCTTGACCGCCTCGGCAACGCGCGGGTCGGTGTCGGCGTCGTCGGCATAGGCCCAGATGATGAACCGGTGAAAGCCCGGGCCCTGCTGAACCGGATAGTCGTAGTGCGTCCACAGCGGATGCAGGTCGGCGACGGCGTACATCCACGCGGTGCCGTCGGTGTTCGCATCGGCGATCAGGGTGTCATGCGCGCCCGGCAGCGTGGCCAGATACGCCCATGCCTGCAGGTCCTTGGCATCGACCATCACCCGGTCGTACTTCTCGCCGAACAGAAATTGGGCCCGCGGTAGATACGCGAGCCCGATGCCGATGCTGACGGCCACACAGATGGCGGCCGTCGCCGCGTGCCAGGCCCGTTGATCGCCGCGCTTGACCACCCGGCGCGCCCCTGCGACGACAAACGACGCCAGCGTGAACACGGCTATGCCGACCGCCCCGTACAGCAGCATCGTGATGACCCCCGACAGCCGGCGGGGATCGCTGTAGAACAGGTCGGCGAACTTTCCGATGATCGGGCCGACCGGCCCCAGCCGAAACGGCGCCGACGAGTGCACGATCGCCACGACCAGCAGGCACCAGATGGCCAGCGGCCACCACACCCTCCGCACGATCAGCACGATCGCTCCGACGGCCGCCAGGATGATCAGCACCCACTGGATCGGGAAGTCGTTGAGGTGACGGGTGTGCTGCACGACGGCGTCGAACAAGCCCCGCTTCTTACCCTCGTGGGTGACGAACGCGTGCCCGACGATGATCTCTGCCTGCTGCAGCACGCCGAGAAACTGTGGCAGCAACAGCACCACGGTTGGGGCGGCGATGAGCAACAGGTTGACGAAGTCGGCCACGCGGCCGCGGACCGGCCGCCACAGCGCGTCGAACAGCCACCAGGCGGCCACGAACAGAACCGTCACCACTCCGCCGGTGATGTGCACGGAGAACACACCGAGCAGCGCCAGCACTGCGAGCGGCATGCGATCCCGGTGTCGCAGCGACGACACCACCAACACCATCGTCGGGATCGCGATGCCGTAGGCGGCGAGGTTGGGCATAGACGCAACGTCGAACTCGATGTAGGGCAGCGCGGTGAACGATGCCGACAGCGCCGCTGCGGTGGCAGCGGCGCCCGCCGTACGCCATGCGTCGGTGCGGGTGCGCAGCATCCGCCACGTCAGCGCCGCGGCGCTGACCGGAAACAACCAGATCGAGGCGGCCAGTGAACTCAGCGTGTAGGCGGTGGTGGGTGCCGAACCGGTGAGCTGACTGAACACCGCCGCGAGAGCGTGAAACGTCGACGGGTAGTACAGCGCTTCGCGCGTCTCGACGTTGCGCAACTCGCCCATGTGCGTCGGCGAGGCCTGGCCGGTGTCGACGATGAAGCGAATCGTGTTGGCGTGCCACACCGAATCCCAGTTACTCGGAATGGACTGCCAGTTCGGCATCCCCCGAACCGCTGCCAACGCGATCAGCAAGGCGCCCACCAGGACGCCTGCCGCCACCACCAGTGCGGGTCCGCGGGCGACCGCCAGGGCCTCGGCATCGACGTCGCGAACACGGCCGAGCACGATCCGCAAACACCACGCAATACCCGTAACGATCGCCAGAGCAAACAGTGCCGTCCATCCGTTCCACGGGACGCCAAGTGCGCCAAACGGAACGATGGCCAACGCCACTGTGCCGTAGGTCAGTGCAGGACCGACTACGACCGCGGCCGGCCAAGTTAGCCGGCCAACACGTGCGACGACTGCCCCGGGGATCACCAGCAACAACAGTGCAATTAGCACTCCGAACCCCAAGCTCACTGCACTAGTATGGCTGCCCAGGTGACTCGGTCCGGGCACGGCATGGGCAGCGACAGGGCACGGCCGGGCATCCGCCAAGATTGTGTCGGTTTGTGGAATTCACAGGCGCTCTAAGGTGGGCTGGAATGGCATACGACGTCGCCCGGGTGCGCGGTCTGCACCCGTCCTTGGGCGATGGTTGGGTGCATTTCGACGCCCAGAACGGCATGCTGCTGCCCGACACAGTCGGCCGAGCAGTGTCGACCGCGTTCCGTGGCTCGATGCCGACGCCCGTTGGACCGCATCCGTCGGCGCAACGCAGTGCGGCGGTGCTGGAGGCCGCGCGCCAGGCCGTCGCTGATCTGGTCAACGCGGACCCGCGGGGCGTGGTGCTCGGTGCCGATCGTGCGGTGCTGCTGACGTCGCTGGCCGACGCGTCCTCGTCCCGGGTCGGTCTCGGATACGAGGTGGTGGTGACCCGCCTCGACGACGAGGCGAACATCGCACCGTGGCTGCGCGCGGCGAATCGCTATGGCGCCAAAGTGAAGTGGGCCGAAGTCGACATCGAAACCGGTGAACTGCCGACCTGGCAGTGGGAGGGGCTGATCTCGCGGTCGACCCGGTTGGTCGCGATCTCGTCGGCCTCTTCGACGCTTGGCACGGTGACCGATCTGCGGGCGGTCACGAAGCTGGTGCACGACGGCGGCGGGCTGGTGGTCGTCGATCACTCTGCGGCCGCCCCGTACCGGTTGATCGACATCGACGAGATCGACGCCGACGTGGTTGCGGTGAACGCGGTGGCGTGGGGTGGCCCCCCGATCGGCGCGCTGGTGTTCCGCGAGCCGTCGCTGATCGACTCGTTCAGCTCGGTATCGCTGAACCCGTACGCCACCGGTCCCGCGCGACTGGAGGTGGGCACACACCAATTCGGTCTGCTTGCGGGAGTCGTCGCCAGCATCGAATACCTGGCAAGCCTGGATGAGTCGGCGCGCGGATCGAGGCGCGAACGACTTTCGCTCTCAATGCAATCCGCGGCGACTTACATGAACCGCGTGTTCGACTACCTGTTGACCTCATTGCGTTCGCTGTCCACCGTGATGGTGATCGGAAGGCCGGAGACACACATCCCGGTGCTGAGCTTCGCGGTCAGCGACGTGCCTGCCGAACGGGTAGTGCAACGACTGGCCGACAACGGCATCCTGGCCGTCTCCAATGTCAGCTCGCGGGTGCTCGATGTCATCGGGGTCAACGATGTCGGTGGTGCGGTCACCGTCGGCTTGGCGCACTACACGACCACTGCCGAGGTCGATCAGTTGGTGCGTGCGCTGGCCTCGCTAGGCTGAATCACCAACGCGCATAAGGATTTTCCCTGACGCCTCGCCCGAGGCCAGCAGCTCATGCGCGGCCTTGGCCTGATCGATCGGGAACTCGGCGCCGATGATCGGACGCACCTGGCCGTCGGCGATCATCGGCCAGACGTTGTCGATCACCTCCGCGACGATCTCACTCTTGCTGCCCGGCCCGCTGACCGGACGAGACCGCAACGCTGTGGCGATGACACCGGCTCGTTTGCCGAGCAGTTTGCCGATGTTGAGTTCGGCCTTGACGCCGCCCTGCATCCCGATGATCACCAACCGCCCGCCGGTGGCCAGTGCATCGATGTTGCGGTCGAGGTACTTGGCCCCCATGATGTCGAGGATCACGTTCGCTCCGCCTTCGCCGCGGAGCCGCTCGACGAAGTCCTCGTCGCGGTAGTTGATGGTGATCTCGGCTCCCAGTTCGGCGCACAGGTCGAGTTTGTTCTGTGCCCCTGCGGTCACGGCCACCCTGGCGCCGAGCGCGCGGGCCACCTGAATGCCGTGCGTGCCGATGCCGCTGGCGCCGCCGTGGATCAGCAGCAGCTGGCCGGACGCCAAACCAGCGGTCATGATGAGGTTCGACCAGACGGTGCACGCCACTTCGGGGAGCGCGGCGGCGTGCGGCAGCGGAACACCGTCGGGAACCGGCATCACCTGGCCGGCGGGGACGGCGACGAATTCGGCGTAGCCGCCGCCTGCCAGCAAAGCGCAGACTTGTTGCCCGACAGCCCACTGGGTCACGTCGTTGCCCACTTGTGCGACGGTTCCGGAGACCTCGAGTCCGAGTGTCTGGCTGGCACCGGGAGGGGGCGGATAGTTCCCGGCGGCCTGCAGCAGGTCCGCACGGTTGACACCAGCGGCACTTACTTTGATGAGGACTTCGCCGGTTTCCGGTGCGATGTCGGGGATTTCTTGCCAGCTGAGCTGATCGGCTGCTTCGGCCACGATCGCGCGCATTGGGTCAACGCTACTACGCGCGGAATGTAGTATGCATTTCCCTCACGGAGCAATGCTTGCTTGATTTACTATAGCGAAATGGAGGGGATGATTGCCGGGCGTACTGCTAGTGAGATGCCTGGTCTAGATATCGCTGAGCAGAGGTCGTGGCAAAACTTCCTCGACTCGGCGTTGAGGATGTACGCGACCCTGAACCGGTCGCTGGTAGACGCGCATCATCTGACGTTGAATGATGTGCGGCTGCTCGACATGTTGGACAAGTCCGCGACCGGCTCTGCGCGTATGGGGGACCTAGCCGACGGGCTGATGTCATTGCCGAGCCGGGTCACCCGGCAGATCCGGCGCCTGGAACTGCAGGGATTGGTGCGCCGCGGGGCCAGCCCCGATGACGGCCGAGGCGTGCTGGCCTCCATCACCGAGGAGGGCCGGGCCGCGGTGACCGAGGCCATGGTCACTTACGGCCAGGGAGTGCGGTCGCATTTCCTCGGCAGATTGTCTCGCCCGCAGATCGCGGCGATGGGCGAAAACTGTCGGCGCATCAACGTCGCACTGAAGGCAGGTGCGCCGCCGGCGAAGCTCGGCCGCGTCTAGCTCACGTCCAGGCTCGAGGGCCGACTGACCCGTCGGCCCTTCGCACAAGCGCGCATCCGCCCCGTACTCTTGTCGGCGGTGGCGTGGCAGAGCGGCCTAATGCACTCGCCTTGAAAGCGAGAGACGGCTAAAACCGTCCGGGGGTTCAAATCCCTCCGCCACCGCTCTTCCGAATTGACGCTTGCGGAAATTGACTCAGCAAAAATGTCGGGTGCGGTGAATCGCGGCGGCCGAAATGGCCGGTACCGATATGGCGAAATCTCTCTATTCGGCCGCGATGTCCGCCGACGGCTTCATCGCAGGACCAGGCGGGGACCTGTCGTGGCTGGACGGCGAGGGCGAGGGCGAGGCTTTCGGTGGCCGGTGTCACCTTCGTCGGCGATATTCATGCCGTCGCACCCGTCTGCGGTGACCAACCTCTGGTACCGCGTCTTCAGCGGATAGCCTGCGCAAGCGTCTCCACACCGGTGACGATCTGGGACTCGGTCAGATTGGCATAGCCGAGCATCAAACCCGGTGGCGCTGAGGAGTCTTCGGCGTAGCACGGCGACAGCGGCTCGACCCGCACTCGACGCCGTGCCGCGCGGCGCACCAATTCCGCGATTGGATAACCGTCAGGAAAGCGGACGGTCAGGTGAACGCCCGCTGCCGCGCCGAGCACCGTTGCTTCCGGCAAGTGCCGGGTCAGCGCCTGCAGCAATGCATTTCGGCGACTGAGGTAGCGGCGGCGCATCTGGCGCAGATGCCGATCGTATTCACCCGACACCAACAGCTTGGCGAATGCGATCTGGTCCATCACCGAGCTTCCAGTGTCTGCCAGCCCTTTGGCCAGTGCGACAGCGCCGACGAGGTGTGCGGGCAGCACCATCCAGCCGATGCGCAGTCCTGGCGCGAGCGTTTTGCTGGTCGAACCGATGTACACCACCCGGTCGGCAGCGATGCCCTGAAGCGCGCCCACGGGCGCACGGTCGTAGCGGTATTCGGCATCGTAATCGTCCTCGATGACAAGGTGGTCCGACCTCGCCCACTGCACCAGCGCGGTGCGCCGCGCCGCGGACAGCACCACCCCGGTCGGCGATTGATGTGCCGGCGTCGCAAGGACAGCCGTCGCATCGCTGGCCGCCAGTGCTTCGACGTCAAGGCCATCGTCATCGACAGGCACGGGCACCGGCTCGATACCGTTGTGCCGCAGCACCATCCGATGCAGCCAGAAGCCGGGATCTTCCATCGCCACCGGCTGGCCGCTCAACGTCGACGCGAGCAGCGCGACGGCCTGCGTCGCCCCCGAGCACAGCACGATGTACCGCGGGTCGGCAACAACACCCCTGGCACGCCGCAGATAGTCCGCCACCGCCACGCGTGCGGAATACAACCCCTGCGGTTCGACATAACCGAACGCCTGCGATTCGGTCTCGGCGAGCCCTTGTCTCAGCGCCCGCAGCCAGGCGTGCCGCGGAAAGCTCGCGAGGTCCGGCGAGCCGGGAGCGAAGTCGAAGTCGAATTGCTTGGCAGCTTCGCCGGCGTCGCGCCGCGGGGTGCTGGCCGTGTCGACCCTCGACACGCGGGTGCCGGAGCCGTGCGTGCTGAGCAGAAACCCCTCCGCGGCGAGCTGGCTGTACGCATCGACCACGAGGCGTCGCGAGACGCCGAGATCTGCGGCCAGCACACGGGTTGACGGCAGCCGCGTCTCGGGTGCCAACCGTCCGGTGCGGATGGCGTCGCGCAGACCGTTGGCCAGTTGACGGTGCAGCGGCTCCGGCGCCGCCCGGTCGAGCTCGACCAGCAGCTCCGGACCAGAAGTGGTACCCGAAATTGCCATCGAAGTGGAGCCTATCGTGAGGCCATTGAAGAACTAGCGTGAAGATATGACGACGACACCCCTGCGCACAAGGACCCGCTACGTCGAGGTGATTCTCATCGTCTTCGGCGCGTACTCGGTGGCCCTCGGACTGTTCATGTTCTTCGCGCCGGGAACCTTCTTCGAGACACTCGGAAACTTCGGCGTCCGCAACGACCACTACATCGTCGACAACGCGTCGTTCGAGTTTCCGCTCGGCCTGATGATGCTGGCCGCGCTGCGATGGCCGTCGTGGCGAGTCCCCGCATTGGCGTTCGCCACAGTGCATTGGGGCCTGCACGCCGTCAGTCACATCATCGACCCGCACCACGCGGCGGGTGAATCGGTCGGCTGGCTCGAGGCTGCGGGGTTGGTGGTGACCACCGTCTTCCTCGCAATTGCGCTGCGCGCCAGCATCTCCGGGGAGAGGGCCCGATGAGAATTCTGGTAGCAGGAGCGACCAGCGTGCCGGGTCTTCCACTGCTGAGGGAATTGAGCGCACGCGGCCACGACGTCGTCGGGTTGACCCGGCAGTCGTCGAAGACACCGCAGATCGAACAGGCAGGTGCTAAACCGGTGGTGGCCGACGTCTTCGATGCCGACCAGATCGATGCCCTTGTCGCCGACGTCGAACCCGAGGTCGTGGTCAGTCTGTTGACCACGCTGCCGAAGCGGGGTCCTATGCGGCTCAAGGACTTTGAGCCGGCACGCGCACTGTGGGGCCGCGGCGCACCGAACCTGGTCGCGGCTGCGCAGCGTGCCGGCGTGCGCCGGATCGTCGCGGAGTCGGTGATCTTCGCGTATGGATACCCGTCGGCCGGGCCCGCGCTGATGGACGAGTCCGACCCATATCCCGGTCCGCCGCCGCCAGGAGGTGAGGCGATGCTCAAGGCGCTGCGTGACATGGAGCAGACGGTGCTCACCTCGGGTCAACACAGCGAAACCGAGGGAATCGTGTTGCGCTACGGCGCTTTCTACGGCCCCGGCGTGCCGCACGACGAACTGTTCACCCGGCTGGTGAAGTGGTGGGCGATGCCCGCCCCGACCGGAAACGGCGTCGTGTCCTGGGTTCACATCGACGACGTCGTCAAGGCGACCGCAGACGCCGTCGACAGCGGTCGGGGCGGACAGATCTACAACATCGTCGACGATCGACCGCAATCGTTCGGCGACTACATCCGCGAACTGGCAGCAACGCTGCACCGGCCCAAGCCGCTGCCTATTCCACGGCGACTGTTCGGCCTCGTCGCTCCCTACGGGGCAATCGCGTTCGGCGACACCTGGTTGCCGTTGTCGAACGCGAAGGCCAAGGCGGATCTGGGCTGGACGCCCGTCACGCGTAACCCAGCGCTACGTTCTCGGAGCGGATCCGCACGTTGAGCACCAGGGCGTTGGCGATAGTGAACACGATCGCCGTCAGCCACGCCGCATGCACAAGGGGCAGCGCAGCCACCTCCACGGTCACCGCCGTGTAGTTGGGGTGGTGCAGGAAGCGGTACGGTCCCCGATGTACCAGCGGCTCACCGGGAATGACGATCAGTCGCGGATTCCAATGCTTACCGAGCGTTGCCACGCACCACCACCGCAGGACGGTGCTGAGTGCCACGAGCACCACCATCGGCCAACCCAGCCATGGAATGAAAGGCCGGTGCAGCAGCGCGACTTCGGCGATGCAGCAGACCAGCAGCAGGGTGTGCATGCCGATCATCACCGGATAGTGGCCGCGGCCGAACTCCTTGCCACCGTTGGCAAATGACCAGTTCGCATTGCGCCGTGAGACGACGAGCTCGACGAGTCGTTCCGCGCCGATGGCGAGGATGAACAGGTAGTACATCGCGCTACCAGCTCAGCAGCAACAGCTCGAAGCTGAATCCCGGCCCCATCGCCAGCATTACACCAAGCGAACCGGCCGGCGGCGGGGTAGCCAGCGTGCGGTGCAACACGTCGAGCACCGATGCCGACGAGAAGTTTCCGTTCTGCCGCATCGATTCTCGGCTGTGCACATTGGCTTCCGGAGGCAAGCCGACAGCACGCTCGATCGCGTCCAGCACCTTCGGGCCACCGGGGTGACAGATCCACGTCGAGATGTCACCGGTCGTCAGGCCGTGATCAGCGAGGAAGCGGTCGACCTCGTCGCCGAGATACGCGTCGGCCATGTGGGGCACATCGCGCGACATCACCAGACTGAAGCCGTTCGAGCTGACCTTCCAACCCATTACGTCGACGGTCCCCGGGAACAACCGGCTTCGCGTGGACAGTACGGCAGGACCGGGGTAGGCCGTCGGCGCAACGGGAACGCGGTCGGCTCCGGTGGCGACAACGGCTGCTGCGCCGTCACCGAACAGGCACGCGCCGATCAGTGCGGGAATGGACAGATCGTCACGTTGCAGCGTGAGTGAGCACAACTCCACCGACAACAGCACCGCGACATGGCCGGGGAAGCCGCGAAGGTAGTCGTGCACCCGCGCCATCCCTGCCGCACCGGCGACGCAACCGAGCCCGAACAACGGAATGCGTTTGATATCCGGCCTGAACCCGATCCGCGACGCCAGCCTGGCGTCGATGGTCGGCACGGCGACCCCGGTGCTGGACACCATCACGATGGCATCCACTTCCTGGGGCGTGACGTGCGCCGCGTCGAGCGCCGCCCGCACAGCCTGCTCGCCAAGCTCGACGGCGACTTGCAGGTAGGCGTCGTTCGCCTCGGTGAAGCCGGTCAACTCGGGGTAGCGGGACAACGGCAGCGCGAGGCTGCGGGTATCCACGCCGCTGGTCTGTGCGAAGCGGGCGAATTCAGGGCCGAGGCCGCTCGTCAGCACGCTCGCGACTTGGTCTTGCTCGTAGCGGTGCGTGGTCAGTGCGACCGCAGTGCCTGCAATATGTGGGGCGCCGGTTCGCTGTCCGGCAATGTGATCCAGCGAAATGGAATGCGTTGTATCCGTCATACCGATCAATACGGCGTTGAGCCGCATATGTATTCAGTTCTGCATCCGCATAGTGACGCGAAACACCGCGCACGGCCGCCTTGGCGAATTCACCGCTTCCTCGCAGTGTTTTCGCAGGCAGACCGGAGGACAATTACTCGCCGGTGAAGTTCGGCGCGCGCTTTTCGAACGTCGCGGTGAGCCCCTCGGTGAGATCCTTCGACGGCAAGAATGCGGCGTTCCAGGCCGCGACATAGCGCAGGCTTTCCGAGACGCGGGCAATGCGTTGCTGATCGAGCACGTCTTTGATCCCGTTGACCACCAGCGGCGGGTTGCCGGCGATCTCAGCCGCCGTCTGGTGTGCCGCGGCCAGCGATGCGTCGGCGTCGGCGTAGACATCGTTGACGAGACCGATCTTCTCGGCGCGGGAAGCGTCAATGTCCTTGCCCGTCAACGCCAATTCGCGCAGATGCCCGTCGGTCAGGATCAGCGGCAGCCGGGCGAGGCTGCCGACATCCGCGACGATGGCCAGTTTGACCTCGCGCACGGAAAACTTCGCGTCCGCACTGGCGTAACGGATATCGACTGCCGAGATCAGGTCGACGCCGCCGCCGATGCACCAGCCGTGTACCGACGCGATGGTCGGGGTGCGGCAGTCGGCGACGGCGTTCATCGCACCCTGCATCCGCAGGATGGTCTGGTGAAACTCCGCCCGCGGCAGAGCCGATCCGCCACCGCCGAGCACCCCCGACAGCGCGCCGCCCATCGCGGGCAGATCAAGGCCGTAACTGAAGTTGTTGCCCGATCCGGTCAGCACGATGGCGCGAACGTCGCGGTCGGCGTCGAGCTTGGCGAACACCTCGGGCATCTCCGCCCAGAACGCCGGTCCCATCGCGTTGCCCTTGCCGGGACCAATCAGGGTCACCTGCGCGACATGGTTCTCAATGTCGACGGTGACGGATTCATATGCCTCAACTTCGCGGCCCATGCCGCAATACGCTAGCCACTCAGCGAGGCGGCGTTCCCATCAGTACCTCGCTGACAGTGGCCTGAGGCAGGAACTGACAGGCCGCCTCGACCAGCATCTGGCCGACGGATTCGCCGTTGGGGCCGAGCGGGTTGTCCTTCTGTTTGAGGATTTCCCGGATGACGGCCAGTCGGGTGGCCTCATCGAGTTTGTTGAAGTCGCTGCAGGTCATTGTCAGCGCGTTGGGCGGTGCGGGCACCACAGGGACGTCGGTGTTCTTCGGGAAGCCGGGGAACGGAATGTTAGGGATCGGGATGCCTGGCAGCCCGGGCATCGTCGTGCTCGGCGCGCGTGTCGACGTGAGCGGTGGCCCGGGCTCGGTCGTCATGGCGACAGTGCCGGGCGTTGAGCGCTCGCAGCCGGCGATCAGGCCGGCGAGGATCAGGGCGGCTCCGGCCACCGCCAAAACGTGGGTCCTCATCCCGGCAACGATATGCGGTGCCGCGTCGTAGCGTGAGCGCATGCCTGACGACTTGCGTCCCGGACCTGATTCACCGCCGACTGACGAGCTGCAAAGCGCCGAAGCGACGCTGGCTGTGCTGGTGCACGTGTTGCACGGCATCGCCAAAGACGACGAAGCCAAACAGACGCCGTGCCGGGAGTTCGACGTCGCCGCGCTGACAGACCATCTGATGAACTCGATCACCACGATCGGTGGGATGGTCGGTGCGGAGTTCCCCGAACGCGACAGCTCCGACTCGGTCGAGCGGCAGGTCGTGCTCGCTGCGCGGCCGGCTCTGGACGCGTGGCATAAGCACGGCCTCGAGGGCAATGTGCCGTTCCGGTCGGGGGAGGCTCCCGCCAAGATGATGGTGAGCATCCTTTCGCTCGAATTCCTGGTCCACGCTTGGGATTACGCGAAGGCGACCGGACGTAAGGTGACCGCACCCGATTCGCTGTCCGACTACGTCTTGGGCCTCGCCAAGACGATCATCACGCCGGAGGGCCGCACCAACGTCGGGTTTGACAATCCGATCGACGTGGCCGCCGATGCCGGCGCTTTGGATCGGTTGGTCGCCTACACCGGACGCCAGCCGAGCTAGCGGTTCCAGCCCGTCGCGAAGGCGAGGAACGCGTCGTTCTCATGCGGGGCGGCGACGGTGACGCGCACGCCGTCGTCGCCGTAAGGCCGGACGATCACCCGGCTGTTCGCCGAGTCGTTCGCGAACTCCTGAGCGCGACCGGGCAACGGCAGCCAGACGAAGTTGGCCTGTGACGGCGGAACGGTATAACCGGCATCGCGCAAAGCCGCAGAGACGCGGGCGCGTTCGGCGATCACGGCGTCGGTGCGGGCCAGCAATTCGTCCGCGGCGTCGAGTGACGCGATGGCCGCGGCCTGCGAGATGCTGGTCGCGGTGAACGGCACGTAGACCTTGCCCAGCGCGGTGATGATGTCCGGATCGCCCACCGCGTACCCGATGCGCAACCCGGCCAAGCCGTAAGCCTTCGAAAACGTCCGCAGCACAACGACATTGCTGTGCTTGCGGACCAGCCCGAAGCTGTCGGGAACCAGGCCGTCGCGGATGTACTCGACGTAGGCCTCGTCGAGAGCGATCAGAATGTTCGGCGGCACCGCCTCGACGAACCGGGCCAGCGCGTCGGGGTCGACGACGGTGCTGGTCGGGTTGTTCGGGTTGCACACGAAGATCAGCCGGGTGCGGTCGGTGATCGCGGCGAGCATGGCGTCGAGGTCGAAGGTGTAATCGGTCAGCGGCACCTGCACGGGCGTCGCACCCGCGGTGCGGACCTGTAGGGGATAGATCTCGAAGCTGCGCCAACCGAACAGCACCTCGTCACCGACCGTCGAGGTGATCTGGATCAGCTGTTGACACAAGCTGACCGATCCGCAGCCCACCGAGATGTGCTCGGGGGCGAAGTCGACATGCTTGGCCAGGCGTTCCTTGAGTTCCACGTACCCGTTGTCGGGATAGCGGTTGATGTTGTCGGCGGCCTTCTCGATAGCGGCCCGCACGCTCGGCAGCGGCCCGTGCACCGTCTCGTTGCTGGCGATCTTGATCGCACCCGGCACCGTCTTGCCCGGGGTGTAGGCGGGTAGATCGGCCAGTTCGGGTCGTAGACGGGCGGTCACCCGACCAGTTTATGGGTCGCTCACCTGCGCTTTGCCTTCGCCTGTTACCCCTGTGTACGCTGTCGGATCGGCGGTAATCGTCGGGAGGCGTGCCAGAGCGGCCGAATGGGGCTCACTGCTAATGAGTTGTCGCCCTCAAAGGCGACCGGAGGTTCAAATCCTCTCGCCTCCGCCGCGGCTGATTCGTCAGCCACACAACTGAACAGGACAGGCGCCCGTAGCTCAACGGATAGAGCATCTGACTACGGATCAGAAGGTTAGGGGTTCGAATCCCTTCGGGCGCGCTCACTTTCGAGGACGCCCCGGCATCGGTCGGGGCGTTTTTGTTGCCCGCTCGGCCGCCGCAACAGCAAATGTACGTGTGTGTGCTAGTTCTTCCGTGAACTCCCGGATCGTCTCCGATTTTTGACTGATCAACAGGTCAGGGCCTCACGATTCGAAATTGACGTAGCCGGTATATCTTTCTTGTAAGGTCCCCTGCAAACGGGAAATCCCGGGAGGCCTGAGGTGGCAGCCGTTCTGGATCAGAGCCCGCGCCCATCGCGGCGCCGACGAAGCGAAGCCGTGCCGGCGCAGCAGCGCTTGGACATCCAGGGCCTGCGGATGGTCGCGGTGGTGGCCGTGTTCGCCTTCCACCTGTGCGGCTGGCCGCGGGGCGGCTTCATCGGCGTGGATGTGTTCTTCGTGATTACGGGGTTCCTGATCACCGGCAGCCTGTTACGCAGCACCGGCCGTCGCGGGAGTGTGTCGATCCGGCGGTTCTATTGGAATCGGGTCCGCCGGATCCTCCCGGCCGCCTCCGCCGTTCTGCTTTGTACCTATCTGGCTTCGGTGGTGGTGTTCCCACCATCTCGGGCCCGTCAGGTCGGCGTGGATGCGTGGTCGGCTTTCATCTTCATGTCGAATTGGCGATTCGCTGCCCAGCAGCCGGATTACTTCGCGGCGGAGGGCGCTGTTTCGCCGGTCCAGCACTACTGGGCGGTGTCGATCGCGGAACAGTTCTACCTCGTTTGGCCGGCGCTGATCTTCGTGATCGGGCTCATTGTCGTCCGCATGGCGTGGACCCGACGACGCCAAATGAAGTTCATGGTCGCGGTGGTGACATACATCGTCATCGCCTCCCTGGCATTCGCCCTACACGCGACCGCGACGTGGCCGACATGGGCGTACTTCAACACCTTCGCCAGGGTGTGGGAGCTAGGCGTCGGCGCGCTGTTGGCGACAGCGGTCGGGACGCTGGGTCGAATACCGCCGGCGCTCAAGTCGTGGTTGTCATGGGGAGGACTCGCGCTGATCGCGGCGGGCCTGCTGCTGATCCCCGAGGCGGGCTTCCCGGCGCCATGGGCGCTGCTGCCGGTGACGGGCGCGGCACTTGTCATCGCAGCAGGCGTGGAACACGAACCGCCACAAGCATTTCTGCGAAATCCCGCCAGTGTCTATCTGGGCGACATCTCGTACTCGCTATATCTGGTGCACTGGCCCGTGATCGTCTTCCTCGCCGCGCAGATGCCGCGTGGCGGCAGCTTCTTCTTCGCGGCCGGCGCGCTCACCTTCGCGTTGGCGGTCGGCTGCTACCACTTCGTCGAGAATCCGTTGCGGTATTTCGACTGGCGCAAAACCGTTTCCGCGCTCCGTGAGATACCTCGCGGCGGCTTCCAACCGCAGCGGTCGATACGCCCTGCCGCCGCCGCGGTGCTGATGCTGTCGGCGGTGGGGCTCACCGCCTACGCCTTGGGGCTTACGACACAGTCCATTTACGTGCCGCCGTCGGTGGCAACGCCGGCCCCGTCGCCGATGGCGGCTCGGCCTCCGGTCGCGGTGCTGGAAAAGTCCGAAGCGAAGTCCGGTCCCCTGGCTTCGGCGCTGCAAGTGGAGATCACTGCTGCGCTGTCAGCCACGCAGTGGCCTCCGCTCGACCCCTCGATGGAAGCCGCGATGGTCGAGCCCTTGCCGTCGGAGATCCAGCGTTGTTCGGACACCACACTGCCCAGCGACGAAGAGTGCACGTGGGGCGCAACTTCGGCGCCGACCCGGATCGTGATGGTGGGCGACGATGCCGCGCTGAATTACGCGAACTCGCTGCGTGAGCTGGCGCTGAACTCCGGCGACCAGATACAGATACATCTGGAGGCGATGGGCGGTTGCCCGTTCAACAATGATCAGCAGTCCGCCGACGCCTGCACTGCCCGCAAGCAACGCGCGGTGGACTACATCACCGCGAACAGGCCGACAGTTGTGTTGATCGCGAACTCCTACGGGGACTTTCGAGCCGGCGACGGTCGTCCGATGACGACGGACGTGTGGTTTGATTCGGTGCGTCAAATCGTCGGCCAGATCCGCGACGCCGCCACCAAGCTCGCGTTCCTTTCACCGCCGCCCGCCGACAAGAACATCGAAGACTGCTACGGCACCGGGTCGAGCGTCCCGGCGAACTGCATCAGTCGCGTCACCGACCAATGGGCTTCCACTGCTGCAGCCGAGAAGCGCCTCGCCGAATCCGTTGGCGGGCTGTGGGTGGACTCGCGTCCGTGGTTCTGCAGCGGGGACGGACGTTGCCCCGGCTTTGTCGGAACCACGCCGACCAAACGCGATGCGACGCACCCGACCCGGGCCTACGGTGAGCGGATCGTTGCGGTCATCGACGAGTCATTAAGGGCTGCAGGCGTTTACTGAATCGCGTCGGCTCAATGGAGCAATCCCGCAGCCGGATCGTGTTCGCCCACAGGCGCGTACAGCTCCCACGCCGCGGGAATGCCCTTCAGCACATGTGCGCCGCGCTCTTCGAACGTGATGCCGGAGCCGTTGACGAGATCCTTGACGGTGCGCGACACCAAGACCTCTCGGCTCTTGGCGAGTGCGGCGATCCGCGCCCCGATGTGGACGGCGATGCCGCCGATATCGTCGCCGCGTACCTCACATTCGCCGGTGTGCAAACCGCTGCGGATCTCGATGCCGATCTGCGGCATGAGGTCAACGAGCGTCTTCGCGCAGCGCACCGCCCTGGTTGGTCCGTCGAACGTCGCCAGGAATCCGTCACCGGTGTGCTTGACCTCGCGGCCCTGGAAGCGACTGATGTGCTCGCGAGTCAGATCATCGTGGCGCTCGAGCAGCTCACGCCAGTCGCGGTCGCCGAGCTCGGCAGCTTGGCGCGTCGAATCGACAATGTCGGTGAACAGCACGGTGGCCAGCACGCGATCGGGCGGCGGCTCGTGGCGGTGCCCGGTGAGGAACTGCTCGACCTCACCGGTGATCGAGGCGATATCCCCGACGGCCATCCAGTGATCGATGCCATTCAGCTCGATGAGGCGTGCCGTCGGGATCTCTTCGGCGATCTCCCGTGCGAACTCCACCGGGATGGCTTCATCGGTGCGATGCAGCACAAGCGTCGGCACCGAAACACTTTTCAGGATGTCCTGGACCTTGGCCCTGGTGAGCACGGCCTCGAAGGTGAGGCGGGCCATCTTCGGGCTCATCGCGGCCCGCTCCAGCGCTCCGGTGCCCATTCGGCTCGCGGGGCTGTTCTTGAGGCTGGGGGCCGCCCAATCCAAAGTCGATCCCTCGCCCCAATGGTCGAGGGTCGCCTCGACCCGGGCCATCAGCTCTATCCACTTCGCGCGGCCGGGTGAGCCGTCGTCATCACGCGATCCATTTGCGTACGTGCCGAAGAGGATCAGCGAATGCACGCGGTGTGGATACGTGGCGGCGAACATGACACTGATGGGCCCGCCTTCGGAGTATCCGAGCAGTGCAGCGCGCCGGCTTCCTGCGGCGTCCAGTACGGCGCGAAGGTCGTCGGCGCGGCTCTCGAGGGTGGGTACGCCATCGACTGGATCAGACAGCCCCGTACCGCGCTTGTCGTAGAGGATCACGCGCGCGAACGACGCAAAATCTCCGACAAGCTTCGCCCAGCTGGCATCCGCCCACAGCAGGTCGACGTGGGAGAGCCACCCCGGGACGATCACCAAGTCCACCGGACCGTCGCCGACGATCTGATAGGCGAGATCTCCCCCCGGGCCCTTTGCGTACTGCGTGTGCGGAGTCATCGTCTTCGCGCCAATCGCAGCACGGTACGTGCGATTCGGGGTTGACGTCCGAGCTGATCCGCCAGCAGATCTCGGCGCGGCTGAGTTGCCACTGCCTGATCAATCTCAGCGGGATCGCGCTCGCCTACGGGCGCGTATAGCTGCCATCGCGCCGGAATGCCCTTCAGCGCATGTGTGCCGCGCTCTTCGAACGTGATGCCGGATCCGTTCACAAGGTCCTTGACCGTGCTGGAGACGAGCACCTCCTGTCTGTCGGCCAGCGCAGCGATTCGGGCTCCGATGTGGACGGCGATCCCACCGATGTCGTCGCCGCGTACCTCACACTCGCCGGTGTGAAGGCCCGTTCGGATGTCGATCCCCAGCCCCGCGATGCGCTCGTTGAGCGTGGTGGCACAACGTACGGCGCGCGTTGGCCCATCGAAGGTCGCAAGGAAACCGTCGCCGGTGTGCTTGATTTCTCGCCCCTGGAACCGCGCGATCTCTTCACGCGTCATCTCGTCGTGGCGTCCAAGCAGTTCGCGCCAGCTTCGATCGCCGAGTTCGGCGGCGCGCCTTGTCGAATCCACGATGTCGGTGAACATCACCGTGGCCAGCACGCGGTCGGCCGGAGTCTGGTGTCGGTGGCCGGTGAGGAACTCCTCGGTCGCGCCGGTGATCGATTTGATGTCGCCGGCACCAGGCCAATGATCGACGCCATCCAGTTCGATGAACCGCGCATTGGGAATCTTCTCGGCGAGCTCGCGACCGTACTCCACAGGGATCGCATCCCCTGTGCGGTGCAGTACGAGCGTAGGAACGCGAACGCTACCGAGAATGTCCCGGATGTCGATATGTATCAGGATCGACTCGAAGACCAATCGGGCCATTTTCGGGCTCATGCCCGCGCGTTCGTACGCGCCAACGGCCCTTCGGTACAGGGCGCTGCCTTTTCGGCTGGGTGCCGCCCAGTCCACGGTCCGACCCTCGCCCCAATGGTCGAGGGAATCCCGCGCCAGTCGCTTGAGTTCGAGCCATTTAGCCCTCGCGGGCGAATCGTCTTCTTCCGGCCATCCGCAGGCATAGGACCCGAACATCACGAGTGCCCGAACCCGCTCGGGATACGTTCCGGCGAACAGCACACTGATCGGCCCACCCTCTGAGTAACCGAATAGCGCCGTGTGTTCGGATTCGGCGGCATCCAGTACGGCCCGCAAGTCGGCAACTTCGTCTTCGAGAGTCGGCGGTCGGTCGATGGGGTCGGACAGCCCCGTGCCGAGTTTGTCGTAGAGGATCACGCGGGCGAACGAGGCCAGGTCGTCAAGGAAAGCCTTCCAGCCCGGATCCGCCCACAGCAGGTCGACATGGGAGAACCAGCCCGGAACGATCACCAAGTCAATCGGACCGTCGCCGACGATCTGATAGGCGAGATCTCCCCCCGGGCCCTTTGCGTACTGCGTCTGCGGCAACGGGGCCATCGCGCCCAGTATCCCACTTGACCGCGTGATCAGGGCGTTTCTGGCGATTGCAGCAACGGTGTAACCGCCGCGCCTATCTCTTGGTATGACGCTGACTCAGTTGACTGCCACGCGCGCGTCGAGCGCTGTTGTTCTGATCCGCCTCTATGTCGGCCTGGTCTTCGCGTGCGAAGGGGTGCTGAAGTTCCTGCGGCCGGACTCACTTGGGCCCGGCCGCTTCATCAAGGTCGGCATCCCCGGCGCGACGTTCTTCGCGTACTTGGATGGCGTCTTCGAAATCGGCTGCGGCATGCTGATTCTCGTCGGGTTGTTCACGCGGCTGGCAACTTTGCCGATGATCGTCGACATGCTCGGGGCGTTGGGCATCACCAAGGTGCCACTGCTGTGGGGGCATGCGCCGCTGTACCCGAAGGAGAGCGGCTTCTGGGACTTCTTCCACGAAGGCCGCCTCGAAGTGGCGATGCTGTGCGGCAGTGTCTTCCTGCTCATGGTCGGTGCCGGGGCGTATTCGTACGATGCCCGAGTGAACCCTGACCGCGCTCCTGCCGTAGTCACGTAAGTGATCCGCAGCGAGCGTGAGGAGCGCCGTCCTCGACCCGTTGCCGGACTGCAACCGGTGACGGGGGCGGCGTATGCGGATTGGGATGCGGTGTACCGCGACAACGTCACGTGGGTTTATCGGCTGATGTACGGCAAGGTCGGCAACCAGCCCGACGCCGAGGATCTGACCGCAGAAGTCTTCATGACCGCGCTGCGCCCGCTGCGGGTTTCGGCAACCGTGCCCGAGGTGCGCAAGTATCTTCGTATGACGGCTCGCACGGTCCTCGCGTCCTACTGGGGTGACCGAATGGGCCGCCAGGTGACCGTCATCGAGGACGACGTGCCCGAGCCCATCGAACCGGAGTCGATCGCCAGCGAGGCACCAGACAAGGTGCGCCAGCTGCTGCAGCGCCTGCCGGACAACTATCGTCGCATCCTGGAACTGCGCTTCCTGCAGGCGTTTTCGGTGCGGGAGGCCGCCAACCAGATGGGGGTGACTGTCGCGAACGCAAAGGTGTTGCAGCACCGCGCGCTGCGGATGGCCGCACAGTCGGGTGAGGAGGCCACGTCGTGAGCAACCGAACCGTACGCCGTTTCGTCGAGGGGCTGTTGCGAGGGCAACGCACAGAGTCCGCACGCCCCGACGACTTCGAGGCCGAACAGATGAAGACCGCGATCGAATTGCGGGCGGCGCGACTGGGCAGCGATGCCCCCCGCGAGGAATTCGTCACCGATCTGCATCGCAGGCTGGCGGCCGAGATGGCCGAAGACCAGCCCGCGGTCTCGCATCCGCGATGGGCGCCACGCCGGCGGGAGGTGGTCATCGGCGGCTCGGTGGCCGCCGCCTCGGCGGCAGCAGGTTTGGTCGTCGGCCGTAATCTGCTCGCGCCCACCGTGACCCAGCAGGCGGCGCCCGTCCAAGGCGAACTCGAACCCAACGCGGGAACGTGGCGGGCTGTCGGTGCGAGCGCCGATCTACCCGATGGCGGGGCACTTGCCTTCGACCTCGGCTCAGTCAACGGATTCGTGCATCGCAACGACGCCAAACTGGAGGCGGTGTCCGGCGTCTGCACGCATCAGGGCTGCAAGCTGTGGCTGGATGCGCCGGAGAGCCGGCTGCGTTGTCCCTGTCACTCGACGTCGTTCTCGTTGGAGGGGACGAACGTCACCCATCAGCTACCCGTCGCTCCGCCGCCGCTGCCGAGGTACCGGGTACGCGAGATCGACGGGGTGATCCAGGTCTTCGCGCCGACGAAATCCGCCTAGCCGCATACGGTGTCGGTATGACCGACACCCCGTGGGAGCCCCCGCTTGCCGGCACCGAACCCGAGCACCTCCTCGGTGCCCTCGACCGTCTGCGCACGACGTTCAGATGGAAGGTCGACGACCTCGACGCGGACGGACTGGCCACGCGGATCGGTGCGTCGGCGCTGACGCTCGGCGGCCTGCTCAAACACATGGCGATCAACGAGGACGCCATGTTCACCAGCAAGCTGACCGGCGAACCGATCGGCGAACCGTGGGAGTCGTGGTGGGACGGCACCGACGACTGGGAGTTCACCAGTGCCGCAGGCGATGCACCCGAGCGGCTCTACGAGTTGTGGGACGACGCGGTCGAGCGGTCTCGCGCGCGGGTCGACGCGGCGCTGGCCCGCGGCGGCCTCGATCAACTCGTCGACGTCTGTTCCGCCGACGGCGAGCACGCGAGCCTGCGCCGTCTGCTGTGCGATCTGATCGAGGAATACGGGCGCCATACCGGGCACGCCGACCTGATTCGAGAGGTCGTCGACGGACGGGTGGGCGAGGATCCGCCTCCGGGATGGCGCCCGGTGTCCAACCGATAGGTTGGGACTGTGCGACTGCTTCTGATCGCCGACACTCATATCCCCAAGCGAGCCCGTGACCTACCCGGTCGCGTGTGGGACGAGGTAGCCGACGCCGACGTCGTGCTGCACGCCGGCGACTGGGTAGACCCTGCGCTGCTGGACGCGCTCGAAGCCAAGGCCAAGCGTCTGATCGGCTGCTGGGGCAACAACGACGGCGCGGAGTTGCGGCGACGGCTGCCCGAACGCGCCGACGTGACGCTAGGCGGACTGCGCTTCACAGTGGTGCACGAGACCGGGGCGGCCACCGGCCGCGAAGCGCGGATGGCCAATGCGTACCCCGACACCGATGTGCTGGTGTTCGGCCACAGCCACATTCCGTGGGACACCACCGCGAAGACCGGTCTGCGCCTGCTCAACCCCGGCTCACCGACCGACCGGCGCAGGCAACCGTTCTGCACGTACATGACGGCGACCGTTGAGCACGCCGCATTGTCAGATGTCGTGCTGCACAACCTGGATCGCCATGCCTGACCGCAAAGCGCGCGTCGCCGACGTGCATGAGATCGCCGCAGCGATGCCCCACGTGACCCGCATCGAGGGGCCGAAGGGAAACGCCATCTATCAGGTCGGCGGCAAATCGTTCGTGTTCTTCCGCACGCCGCAGCCCGATGCCGAAGATCCGGAGACCGGCGAACGCTACGCCGACGTGATCATGATCTGGGTGGAGTCCGAGAGCGACAAGCTCGCGCTCATCCAGGATCCCGGTTCGCCGTTCTTCACCACCGACCGGTTCGACGGGCATCTGTCGGTTTTGGTGCGCGCCAAGGACTTACGCTCGATCAGCAAAAGCGAGTTGACCGAGCTGATCCAGGACGCCTGGCTGTCGCGGGCGTCGAAGCGGCGCGCGGAGAAGTGGCTGGCCGAGCGGGAAGGCTAGCTCAGCTCGCGTCGGCGGCGCAAATCAAGCCGATATGTTTGGTCGCCCAATCACCAAGGGGTCCAAGGGCTTTCAATAGCTCCTCGCCGGCCGGTGTCATCGAGTACTCGACCCGCGGCGGCACCTCGTGATAGCTCTCCCGGTGCACGACACCGTGGCGCTGCAACTCCTTGAGGTGCTGAGTCAGCATTTTCTGCGAAATGCCGGCCAGGCTGCGGTGCAGTGCGTTGAACCGTTTGGGTCCGCCCTGTAGCTCCCAGAGGATCAGCGGCTTCCACTTGCCGTCCACCACGGCCATCGCGGCGTCGAGCCCGCAGGTGTACTTCCCCAACGCCGCCACTGCTCACCTCCATTAGTTCCAAAAAGGTAAGTATCGCACTTTTTAGTGGGTACTTGTCCAAAAGTTTGCGTGGACCCAACGATGGTCGCATGACCACTCCACAGCGCACGGTGAGCTTCCTCGGACTCGGTGAAATGGGTTCTGCCCTTGCCCGCGTAGCCCTGGCCGGGGGCTGCGCCACTACCGTCTGGAATCGCAGTGCCGACAAGATGACCGCCCTTGTCGACGCAGGCGCCCGCCCTGCCGGCACGGCAGCCGACGCCGTCATGTCCTCCGACCTGATCGTGGTGTGCCTGTTCGACCACCAATCCGTCCACGACGTACTCGACCCGCTGGGCGATCGGCTCGCGGGCCGGCGCCTGCTCAACCTGACGACGACATCCCCCGACGGTTCCCGCGAACTGGCGCGATGGGCGTCGGACGTCGGTGTCGACTACCTCGACGGCGGGATCATGGCGACACCGAAGATGATCGGCACGCCGTCATCAAGTGTGTTGTACAGCGGCTCGCGGCGGCTCTATGACGAGTACCGGGATTTACTCGAATTATGGGGCGGCGCTGAATATTTCGGTGCCGACGCGGGGATGGCATCCCTGTATGACCTGGCGCTGCTGTCAGGAATGTACGTGATGTTCGCAGGCTTCTTCCACGGCGCGGCGATGGTCGGCGCCGCGGGCGTCCCCGCCAGTGAGTTCGCGACGCGAGCGGTCGGGTGGCTGCACAGCATGGTGCCTTCGATCGCCGGATACGCCGAGATCATCGATGCCGGAGACTACTCGCGCCCCGGCCAGCAGAGCCTCGAGTTCTCCGACATCAGCGACATCGTCGAGGCGAGCCGCGCACTCGGCATAAGCACCGAAGTGGTCGACATGGTCCAGCGTCTGATCCACCGGCAGATCGACGCGGGCTACGGCAAGGACGGGTTCGCCCGCGCGATCGAGAGCATCAAGCACCCGGAGGAGGTGGCGTAACGGCAGGCACGGCGGCGTGGTTCGCGCCGCACATGAAGACCGCGAGACGCGCCACCGTGTCGCCGGCATTCCGCCACCGATGCCGAGTGCCGTTCTGCACCACGGTGTCACCGGCGGTCAAGGTGACCTCCGCGCCGTCGTCGAGTTCCAGCACGACCGTGCCCTCGAGGACGACTTCGAAGTCGATCGTGTCGGTGGTGTGCATACCAGGGTCGGACCGGTCCATGTACCGGAGCAGCCCCGGCGCCTCGGCCTCGAGGTCGGCCACGCTCGCGGCGCCCTCGATATCGGAGCCTGCCGTGCTGGCCGGCGGCAAGGAGAACATCCCGAATCGAAAGCCACCGACCGGCGGGAAATACGAGTGATGGTCGGGGATGCTGCCGTCGTCCGGGAACTCCGGCGTCGTGTCGCCACCCCATAGTCGATGAAACCCCGTCGTCGGCGACGGCTGCACCAACTCGTCGCTGACGAACACGGACTTGCCGGACGGGTTGTGCCCGGTCACTACTCGACGCACATTCATGGCGTCAGTCAAGCACCGCCGTCGGGAATCCGTGGCAGTGTCTGCGTCATGGAGCAGAAACCGCCCACCGCCACCATCGAGTCGGCAAACAGCGGCCACCTCAACGGCCTGCCGTTCGATGACAGCCGCGACTTCGAGGATGCCGACCGCGGGTTCATCGGCGCGCTCGAACCATGCGTCGTCAAGGCCGCCGACGGAAGAGTGGTGTGGGACAACGACGTTTACGCGTTCCTGAATGCCGATGTGCCGAACTCGGTGCATCCCAGCCTGTGGCGACAGAGCCAGTTGTGCGCCAAACAGGGCCTCTACGAAGTGGTCGAGGGCATCTACCAAGTGCGTGGTCTTGACCTGTCGAACATCAGCTTCATCGAGGGCGACACCGGAGTCATCGTGATCGATCCGTTGATCTCCACAGAGACGGCCGCCGCCGCGCTGAACCTGTACCGCACGCACCGCGGTGAGCGGCCCGTCGTCGCCGTGATCTATACCCACAGCCATGTCGACCATTTCGGTGGCGTGCTCGGTGTGATCACGCAGGCAGACGTCGACGCGGGCCGGGTGGCAGTGATTGCGCCCGAACACTTCACCCAACACGCCGTCCAGGAGAACGTCTACGCCGGCACCGCGATGGCGCGGCGGGCGGCCTACATGTACGGCGCAGCGTTGCAACGCGGCCCGCAAGGTCAGGTCGGCTGCGGGCTGGGCCAGGTCGGTTCCACCGGTGAGGTGGCGCTGATCGTGCCAACGCTCGACATTCGCGAAACCGGCGAGACGCACACCATTGACGGCGTCGAGATCGAGTTCCAGATGGCACCCGGCACCGAAGCGCCCGCCGAGATGCACTTCTACTTCCCGAAATTCCGGGCGTTGTGCATGGCCGAGAATGCCACGCACAACCTGCACAACCTGCTGACGCTGCGCGGTGCACTGGTACGCGATCCACACGGATGGGCCGGCTATCTGACCGAGGCCCTCGACCGCTTCGCCGACCGGGCCGACGTCGTTTTCGCCTCACACCACTGGCCCACCTGGGGCCGCGACCGCATTGTGGAATTCCTTTCCCTGCAACGGGATCTGTACGCCTATCTACACGACCAGACGCTGCGACAGCTCAACCAGGGCTTCACCGGCATCGAGATCGCCGAGACTTTTCGGATGCCGCCCGCGCTGGAGCGGGCGTGGCACACACGCGGGTACTACGGCTCGGTCAGCCACAACGTCAAGGCGGTCTATCAGCGCTACATGGGCTGGTTCGACGGCAATCCCGGCCGGCTGTGGGCGCATCCACCCGAGGCATTGGCGCCACGCTATGTCGAGGCGATCGGCGGCATCGACCGCGTTGTCGAAGTTGCGCGCCAGGCCTTCGACGATGGCGACTTCCGTTGGGCCGCAACCCTGCTCGATCACGCGATCTTCACTGACCAGAACCACACCGCGGCACGCGAGCTCTACGCGGACACACTCGAACAACTGGCCTACGGGGCGGAGAACGCAGTGTGGCGCAACTTCTTCCTCGGCGGTGCGACGGAGCTGCGTGAGGGCAACTTCGGATCTCCGACAGTGGCCGCGTCGCCGTCCCTCCTCGGCCAACTGACTCCTGAGCAGATGTTCGACACGTTCGCGATCAACATCAACGGGCCGCAGGCGTGGGATCTCGACGTCGCCGTCGACATCACCTTCCTCGACGTCGGCACCAACTACCGGCTGACGCTCCGCAACGGCGTGCTGGTGTATCGCAAGGTACCTGCGGACGACTCGACAGCCAATGCGACGGTCAAACTCGCAAACAAGCTGCGGCTGTTGACCTTTGCCGCCGGCGACAGCGACTCGCCCGGGATCGAGATCAGCGGGGATGCCGGGGCTTTGCCGTCGATCATCGCCGTGGTCGACCGGCCCGACCCGAACTTCAACATCATCACGCCCTGAATCGTCACGGAATGCCGCCGTCGACGCGGATGATCGAACCGCTGGTGTAGCTCGACGCATCGGACGCCAAAAACAAAGCGGCGCCGATGATTTCGGGCGGATTGCCCAGCCGCTTGAGCGCGAAGTGCTGGGCGCCCTTAGTCGTCGCCGGGATGTCCCAGGCCTTGCTGATGTCGGTCAGGAAAGGCCCCGGCATCAACGTGTTGACGCGCACCGTCGGTCCGAAGGCAAGGGCCAGCCCTTCGGTCAGCGCGTTGAGCCCCGCCTTGGCCGCTGAGTACGGCAGCTGCTCGGGCCTGGGCCGGCGTGACCCGCTCGAGCTGACGTTGATGATCGAACCGCCGCCGTCGGCCACCATCCGCTCGCCGACCAGGGCCGACAACCGGAACGGGCCTTTGAGGTTCAAGTTGATCACGGAGTCGAACAACTTCTCGGTGACCGAGCTCAGCGATTCGTACAGCGGCGACATGCCCGCGTTGTTGATCAGGACGTCGACCTTGCCGAACCGTTCGTAGGCCGCGGCCACCAGCCCGTCGATCTCGTCCCAGTGCCCGACGTGCACCTGGTACGGGAACGCGCTGCGCCCGGTGGCGGCCTCGATCTCCTTGGCGGTGTCGACGCACGAGTCGTATTTGCGGCTGGCGATCACCAGATCCGCGCCGCAGTGCGCGGCCGCGAACGCCATCTCCCGGCCGAGGCCGCGGCTGCCGCCGGTGACCAGCACGACCCGGTCGGTGAGATCGAAGAGTTGGTCGGCGTATCCGCGAGAAGTCACAGCAATATGGTGACACGGTGCAACTGCTTCTCATCAGGCATGCGCTGCCGCTGCGCAGCGAACCAGGACAAGGCTCGGACCCTGACTTGTCCGAGGAGGGTTTCGAGCAGGCCAAGCGACTGCCCGACGCGCTCGCCCGGTTCCCGATCACGCGGCTGGTCAGCAGCCCGCAGGTCCGCTCGATACAGACCGCCCAGCCCGTTGCCGACGCGCTGGGGCTGGACATCGAGGTCGACGACCGGCTCGCCGAATACGACCGCGACATGGCCCACTACATCCCGATCGAACAGATCGCCGCCGAATTCCCCGAGGAGCTGGCGCGCCTGGCGCAGGGGCACCTGCCCAGCAGTGTCGACGAGCAGGCGTTCCTGGACCGCATCAATGCGGGCATCCGGGCGATCGCTGAATCCAGCGAGCACGAGGACACGGTCGCGGTGTTCACCCACGGTGGCGTCATCAACGGTCTCGTGCACACCATCATGGGCACCGAGAAGATCCTGTGCGTCAACGTCGACTACGCCGGCATCACGCGGCTGCTGTCCTCCCGCGAAGGCAACCTCTACGTCGCCGCCGTCAACGGAACCGAGCACGTATGGGACCTCTTGCCGCGAAACCAGCGGTGGTAGACAAGTCGAGTGACTACCTCGCTCGAAGGGCTGGACCTCGACGCCCTTGATCGCCATCTGCAGTCCATCGGCATCGCACGCAGCGGGGAGTTGCGGGCCGAGCTGATCTCCGGCGGCCGGTCCAACCTGACGTTCCTGGTGTCCGACGACGCGCACAAGTGGGTGTTGCGGCGGCCGCCGCTGCACGGGCTGACGCCCTCGGCCCACGACATGGCGCGCGAGTACAAGGTGGTTGCGGCGCTGGCCGACACCCCGGTGCCCGTCGCGCGCGCCGTCACGATGCGCAACGACGACTCCGTGCTCGGCGCGCCGTTCCAAATGGTGGAGCATGTTGCGGGCCGGGTCGTCCGCTACGACGACGAGCTCGAGAAGCTCGGCGACAAGGCCGTCATCAGCGACTGCGTCGACGCGCTGATTCGGGTGCTCGCCGATCTGCATGCCGTCGACCCTGAGGCCGTCGGGCTCGGCGACTTCGGCAAGCCAACGGGCTACCTCGAACGGCAGGTACGCCGTTGGGGCGGGCAGTGGGACCTGGTGCGGCGCGAGGACGACCCGTGCGACGCCGACGTCAAACGGCTGCATTCGGCTCTGGCAGAAGCGATTCCGCCGCAGAGTCGTAGCTCGATCGTGCACGGCGACTACCGGATCGACAACACGATTCTCGATGCGCAGGATGCCACCAAGGTCGTGGCGGTGCTGGACTGGGAGATGTCCACGCTTGGCGATCCGCTCAGTGACGCCGCGCTGATGTGCGTTTACCGCCACCCCATGTTCAACATGATCCACGCGGCGTCGGCGTGGGCGTCACCGCTCATGCCCGAGGTGGACGACCTCGCGAATCGCTATTCGTTGGCAGCCGAACAGCCGCTGGACAACTGGGACTTCTATCTGGCACTCGGCTACTTCAAGGTGGCAATCATCGCCGCGGGCATCGCATTTCGAGCCCGCATGGGTGGCGGGGTGGCCGACGATGCGGATGCGGTCGACAAGGCGGTGGCTCCGCTGGTCGCCGAGGGCCTGCGCATCCTGGCCTGACATGCGCCGGTTCGTCCGCTTCGCTGCCTGGTCGGTTGTTCTCCTGGTGGTTGCACTGACGGCGGTCAACCTCACATTGGCGAAGCTGCCTTCGATGCCGCAGTCCGACGGGCGGTATATCAGCCTGCGGGGCAAGGACATTAACTTCTTCGAGCAGCCCGGCGAAGGTCCTCCGGTGGTGCTGATTCATGGACTGCCCGGCACGCACAAGGATTTCGAGCGGGTCTTCCCGCTGCTGCGGGGCAGGCACGTGATCGCAATCGACCGCCCCGGGTTCGGGTGGTCGAAGGGCGGCTGGCTGCCGTATCAGGAACAGATCGAGCTGGTGCACGAAATGCTCACGCAGCTAAGGCTTTCCCGCGCGGTTGTGGTCGGGCACTCGTTCGGCGGCACGGTGGCGCTCGGGCTTGCGCGTCGGTATCCGCAAGACATCGCAAAGATGATCCTCGTCGCGCCCGGCGCGGGTGGCACCCGCTCGAAGCCGATGGATCAATTCAACGCCCACTACGTCCAGTTCAGTCAGCTGCCGGTCGTCGGCACAGTCATCGACGTGACGGCAGGAAACGTGATCAAACGGCTGATCGCGAGCGGTGGTGCAGCGCATGCCTTCGAGCCGAAGCCGACGGACGCGACATACGAGGCGCGCCTGCTGTCGGTGACGATGACGCCCGGCAATCTGGCCGCATACGCCTCAGACCAACTGGAGTTCGACGACACCTCGCGTTGGGTGGACGCCAACGTGTCCCAGATCCGCGTGCCGTCGGTGATCGTCGCCGCGCTCGACGACAAGCTGATCAGTATCGACCACGCCCGACGGCTCGCCGACAGCCTGCCGCAGACCCGACTGGTCATCGTCGACGGCAACCACATGATCCCGTACACCCACCCCGACGTGATCGCCGCTGCGGTGCTGAATTAAAGGCCTGCCTTCAAATTCTTCTTCGCCGCGCGGCGCAACTGCACAATGCGCGCGGTGCCTGCCGCGACGGTCAGCAGTCCGCCGCACACCGCGGCGAGCAGAATCGCCACGCCCACCGGCAGGTTCCACTCCCACCCGAAGAAGTGGATGGTCGCCGAATCGGTGTTCTGCAGGATGAAGACCAGCAGCAGGATCAGAATCACGAACCCGACGATCAGCGCCGACCACAGCGCCGCCGCACGCGTGAACTTGACGGCCGACTCCGGCGAAACGAGATACTCGCCCGGGGTGGCCGTCGGGTCCGGCGGCGCCCCCTTCGAGGAGCCCGCCTGCGGCTCAAGAGGCCTCGGCGGAACCTCGCCGCGGGGGTGATCGGGCGAGGCGGGCGGATCGCTGGTCATAGTGCCATCTTTGCCCGTTCCAGCACCGAAAGAAACCACATCAGTGATCACGCTGACCTAAAGGGCGGCGTTTCGGCGCACATCTCGATAGGGTCCCGGGGGAGCCAATGCGCCGGGAGGACGTTCGGTATGTCGAGCACGCGTACATCGATTCTGGCGGTCATGGCGGCGGTTCTCGCGCTCGTGATCGCAGGCTGCGGCAGCTCCAACCCGCTCGGCGGCGGAGAGATATCCGGAGATCTCAAGTCGATCAAGGTCGGTTCGGCCGACTTCACCGAGTCGAAGATCATCGCCGAGCTCTACGCCCAGGCGTTGGAAGCCAACGGCTTCACCGTCGGCCGTCAGTTCGGCATCGGCAGCCGCGAAACGTATATCCCTGCGGTGCAAGACCATTCCATCGACCTGATCCCGGAGTACACCGGCAACCTCCTTCAGTACTTCGACAAGCAGGCGACGGCGACGACGTCCGATGCGGTGCTGTTGGCTCTGCTCAAAGCGCTTCCCGGCGATCTGTCGATCTTGTATCCATCACCGGCGGAGGACAAAGACACCCTGGCGGTGGCCGAGGCGACCGCGCAGAAGTGGAATCTCAAATCGATTGCGGACCTTGCCGCGCATTCAGCCGAGGTGAAAGTCGGCGGGCCATCGGAATTTCAGACCCGCGTGACCGGCCTCGTCGGTCTCAAGGACAAATACGGTCTGGACATCGCGCCCGCCAACTTCGTCGCGATCAGTGACGGCGGCGGACCCGCGACAGTGCAAGCCCTGACGAGCGGTGCCATCACCGCGGCCAACGTCTTCAGCACTTCACCGGCGATCGAGCAGAGTCACCTTGTGGTTCTCGAGGATCCGAAGAACGTATTCCTCGCGGCGAACGTGGTGCCGCTGGTGGCGTCACAGAAGATGTCCGCTGAGCTCAAGACCGTATTGGACGCCGTCAGCGCGAAACTGACCACAGAGGGTCTGATTCAGCTCAACACGGCGGTGGAAGGCAACAAGGGCATCGACCCCGACGAGGCGGCGCAAAAGTGGATCAAGGACAACGGCTTCGACAAGCCCCTGCAGAAATAGACGAATGATCACATTCGAGAACGTCACCAAGAAATATCCCGATGGCACTGTCGCGGTTGACAACCTGACACTGGAGGTCCCGGAGGGGACGCTGACGGTGTTCGTCGGTCCATCCGGCTGCGGCAAGACCACCTCGATGCGGATGATCAACCGGATGATCGAGCCGACGTCGGGCACACTCACCGTGGACGGTAAAGACGTCACGAAAGTCGACGCGGTGAAGCTGCGGCTCGGCATCGGCTATGTCATCCAGAGCGCGGGGTTGATGCCGCATCTGCGGGTGGTCGACAACGTCGCCACCGTGCCGGTGCTGCGAGGCGAATCACGGCGCAGCGCACGCAAATCCGCGCTGGACGTGATGGAGCGCGTCGGTCTGGACCCGAAGCTCGCCAACCGCTACCCGGCGCAATTGTCGGGCGGTCAACAGCAGCGGGTTGGTGTGGCTCGCGCGTTGGCTGCGGACCCGCCGATCCTGTTGATGGATGAACCGTTCAGCGCGGTGGACCCGGTGGTGCGCGAAGAGTTGCAGACCGAAATCCTGCGGCTGCAAAGCGAATTGCGCAAGACGATCGTGTTCGTCACCCACGACATCGACGAGGCGGTCAAGCTAGGCGACAAGGTCGCGGTGTTCGGGCGCGGCGGCACGTTGTTGCAGTACGCAGACCCGGCGTTCGTGTTGTCCAACCCCGCCAACGAGCTCGTTTCGGGATTCGTCGGGGCCGACCGTGGTTATCGGGGCTTGCAGTTCTTCCATGCGACGGGTCTGCCGCTGCACGAGATCAAGACGGTGGCCGACGGCGAGGTCGACGCTCTGGCGTTGCAGCCCGGTGAATGGTCCCTGGTCGTCAAGGCAGATCGCACGCCACTGGCCTGGATCAACGCCGATGGTGTCGCGGTCCACCGCAAGGGCTCATCGCTGTATGACAGCACCGTCGGCGGCGGGTCCTTCTTCAAGCCGGACGGCACCCTGCGACAGGCGCTCGACGCCGCGCTGTCCTCACCGACCGGGTTGGGTGTTGCGGTCGATGAGAGCGGCCACTTGATCGGCGGCGTGCGCGCCGATGATGTGCTCGAGGCGCTCAGCGAACAGCGCCGCGTTCCGGAGCTGGGGTAGCCGATGCGCTATCTGCTCACTCACCTCGACGACCTCTGGACGCTGACGCTGATCCACCTACGGTTGTCACTGGTTCCAATCGTCCTTGGACTGATCATCGCCGTGCCGCTCGGCGCGCTGGTCCAGCGGACCACTGCGTTGCGACGGCTGACGACGGTGACTGCCAGCATCATCTTCACCATCCCGTCCCTGGCCCTGTTCGTCGTGCTGCCGCTGATCATTCCTACCCGCATCCTCGACGAGGCGAATGTCATTGTGGCGCTGACGCTTTACACCGTCGCGCTGTTGGTGCGCGCGGTGCCCGAGGCGCTGGACGCGGTGTCACCCGCGGTGCTCGACGCCGCGACCGCCGTCGGCTACAAGCCGATCTCGCGAATGTTGAAAGTGGAGCTGCCACTTGCTGTTCCGGTGCTCATTGCAAGTCTGCGCGTGGTCGCCGTCACCAACATCTCCATGGTTTCGGTCGGATCGGTGATCGGAATCGGTGGCCTTGGCACCTGGTTCACCGAGGGGTATCAGGCCAACAAGAGCGACCAGATCATCGCAGGCATCATTGCGATCTTCGTGCTGGCCATCGTCATCGACTCCCTGATCATGTTCGCCGGAAAGGCGATGACGCCCTGGACGAGGGCCACCAATGTGCCCCGAGCAGCACGCGCAGGAGCGACCGCAGGAGCGGCCGCATGAACTTTCTGCAGCAAGCACTTTCGTACATCTTCACCGCGGCCAACTGGGGTGGGGCCGCCGGCCTTACGGCCCGCATTCTCGAGCACCTGCAGTACACCCTCGTCGCCGTCGTCTTCTCGGCCCTCATTGCCATCCCACTCGGCATGATCATCGGGCACACCGGCCGCGGCACCTTCCTCGTAGTGACCGGGGTCAACGCGCTTCGCGCACTGCCCACGCTCGGCGTGTTGTTGCTGGGTGTACTGCTGTGGGGCCTGGGGCTGGTGCCGCCGACGGTGGCGCTGATGTTGCTGGGCATCCCACCGTTGTTGGCGGGCACCTACTCCGGCATCGCCAATGTGGACCGCGCGGTCGTCGACGCGGCGCGTTCGATGGGCATGACAGAGACCCGGGTGCTGCTGCGCGTCGAGGTGCCCAACGCGATGCCGCTGATCCTCGGGGGCCTGCGCACGGCGACGCTGCAGATCGTCGCCACCGCGACGGTCGCGGCCTACGCCAGTCTCGGCGGCCTCGGCCGCTACCTGATCGACGGCATCAAGGTGCGTCAGTTCTATCTCGCGTTGGTCGGTGCGCTGATGGTCACCGCGCTGGCGTTGCTCCTCGACGCGGCGCTGGCTTTCGCCGTATGGGCGTCGGTCCCCGGCTCCGGCCGGCTGCAGAAACTTCGGGGCATGCCGCAACCGTTGCTCGGCGACGAGATCGTCCTCGAGTCGAGAACGACGGCGCACTCGCCTTCTTCAAGCAGTTCGGTAGGCCGCTACGAACGAGGGGATCCTTCGCTTACGGTAGAGGGGTGAGTGAAGCAGGCGGCTCCGAAAGCGCAGGCGCACGCGAGGAGCAAAAGGGCCAGTGGCCGCGAATCTTGACCTGGCGAGCGCATGACGTACCGCGGATGGAATCCGTGCGGGTTCAGCTGTCCGGCAACCGCATAAAGGCATACGGCAGGATCGTCGCCGCCGCGACGCCGTCGCATCCCGCCTTCTCGGCTTCCTATGACCTGGTGACCGATGAGGCGGGCGGGACAAAGCGGCTGTCGATGACCGTCACACTTGCCGAGCGCGAGCGGCAGCTGTCGATCGCCCGCGACGAAGAGAACATGTGGCTGATCCAACAGCACACCGGCGAATCCAAACGCGCCGCCTATGAGGGCGCGCTCGATGTCGATGTGATCTTCAGCCCGTTCTTCAACGCGCTGCCGATCCGGCGCACCGGGCTCTATCAGCGCACCGATTCGATCACGTGCCCGGTGGTCTACGTGCGGCTGCCCGAGCTGTCGGTGGACCCTGCGGTCATCGGCTACAGCAGCGCGCCCGACGGGATCAAGCTGCATTCTCCGGTCGCCGAGACCACGATCCGGGTCGACGACGAGGGCTTCATCCTCGACTACCCAGGGTTGGCAGAGCGGATCTGATCACCCCGCCCGCGCGGCCGGCGGCGGCGAGCTCCTCGCGCCACCTCTCGTTGCCGACGACGACCGTCACGATGTCGGGTCTGCTGAAGCTGTCGTAGCGGATCCGGGCCGCATGACCTGGTTCGACCAGCTCCGTCAGCGGGCTCTTCGCGGCCAGCGCATCGCGGGCCTGGCCGAGCAGTGAAAGCGTGCGCTCCAGAACAGGCAGCAGCTGATCGGCATTGGCCTCGCACATGGCGCGCACCAGATCAGGTGCGGTGGCCGCCACTCTGGTGCCGTCACGAAACGAGCCGGCGGCCAACGCGAACGCTAACGGCACCTCGCCCGCGGTGATCGCGAGCGCTTCGGCAAGCAGGTGGGGTAGGTGTGAGATGGTGGCGGCGGCGGCGTCGTGCTCGTCGGATCGGGCCGGGACGACGACGGCGCCGCAGTCCAGCGCGAGGTTCATCACCATCGTCCAGATGTCGGGGTCAACGTGGTCGTCGACGGCGACCACCCAGGGCGCGCCGACGAACAGCCGAGCGTTGCCGGCGGCCCAGCCGGAGTGCGCTGTCCCGGTCATCGGATGGCCGCCGACGAAGCGCTCGAGCAGACCGAACGACCGGACTTCGTCGACAACGCAGCCCTTCACACTGGTCACGTCGGTCAGCGGGCATTCGGGCGCGGTGTCACGGATGCGACCCAACATCTGCGACAGTGCAGGCACCGGGACGGCGAGCACGATCAGGGCTTTGCTGTCGGCGGCGTGCGTCAGGGCATCGTCGAGGTTGTCGGTGGCGTCGAAGCCGTCGAACTTCGCGGCCTGGACGCCATCGATCGAGCGGTTGTAGCCGAACACCTCACGCCCGGCCGCGGCCGCCGCGCGCATTACGGAGCCCCCGATAAGTCCAAGACCCACCACGCAAATGGGTGTGTTTGTCACCCTTCCAGGTTGGCATATCGCCGGTATCGCCCGACGTCAGGCTTGGTGGCCATTGCTGGTAAAGCCTGCACCTCCGGACTACCGTTAGCCCACATGGGAGCACAGAGTGCACCGGCACAGGGCCAGGCCGCGGATATGCCCGACGGCTTCGGCGTGGCCGTTGTACGCGAGGACGGCAAGTGGCGTTGCTCGGCGATGCGCAAGGCCGCCCTGAACAGCCTCACCGCGGCGGAAACAGAGCTACGCGAATTGCGCAGTGCCGGTGCCGTTTTCGGATTGCTGGACGTCGACGACGAGTTCTTCGTGATCGTGCGGCCGGCGCCTGCCGGAACGCGGCTGCTGCTTTCGGACGCAACCGCCGCACTCGACTACGACATCGCTGCCGAGGTGCTCGAGAAGCTCGACAACGACATCTCACCCGAGGAACTCGAAGAAGCCGACCCGTTCGAGGAGGGCGACCTCGGGGTATTGGCCGATATCGGCCTGCCGGAAGCGGTGCTTGGCGTGATCCTCGACGAATCCGACCTGTATGCCGACGAGCAGTTGGGCCGGATCGCCAGGGAGATGGGATTCGCCGACGAGCTGTCGGCCGTCCTCGACCGTTTGGGTCGGTGAAAACCGACGAAGACCTCATCCGGGTTGCGTTGGAGGCCGCGCGGGCAGCGGGCCCGCGCGATGTGCCGATCGGGGCGGTGATCGTCGGCGCGGACGGCACGGAATTGGCGCGGGCGGCCAACATGCGCGAGGAACTCGGTGATCCGACCGCGCATGCCGAGATCCTGGCGATGCGGGCCGCGGCATCCGCGTTGGGCGACGGCTGGCGGTTGGAAGGCGCCACGCTGGCGGTCACGGTGGAGCCATGCACGATGTGCGCGGGCGCGTTGGTGATGGCGCGGGTAGCGCGACTGGTGTTCGGTGCGTGGGAACCCAAGACCGGTGCGGTCGGGTCGTTGTGGGACGTGGTGCGCGATCGTCGGCTCACGCACCGGCCCGAAGTACGCGGGGGAGTGTTGGCTTCCGAGTGCGCCGCGCCGCTCGAGGCGTTCTTCGCGAAGCAGCGATTGGATTAGGGCGGTCGTCGGCCGGTAAGCTGCCACACGGTGGCGTGTCCGAGCGGCCTAAGGAGCACGCCTCGAAAGCGTGTGACGGGTAACCCCCGTCCGAGGGTTCAAATCCCTCCGCCACCGCCAACAGCCAGCAGCCTGTTCGAGCAGGTCGATGGCGTCACTTCTCGACGCTGAAGACCTGCGAGAAGTTCGCTCAGCGCTTGATGGCGAAGCTTTCGAGGCCGCGATCGCCGGCCGGTTACGCCGTCTCCGAGACGATCAGCGAGGGCTGCCGATTCGCTTGAGCTGCGGTTTCAGTGGATGCACCAGGACTCTGATCTTGGTCTTGCTCACACTTATCTTATTTGCACCTACGTCAAACCTGCGCCGTGGTAAATAAACGCGACTCTCACCCGCACTGCCCTAACGAACGGGGATTTGCTCATGGCCGCACATTCATCTCAGGCTCGCTCGAGTGCCCGTCGAAACGGAGGCGGCCGCCATCGCGCGAGAACATCGCGCCATTTGGAGCCGTACAACTGGCTGGGCGCCGGCGCGATCACGGTCAGTGTCGCGCTCGGGGCCGCATTCGTCGGCGGGTCGGGTATCGCACAGGCTGACGACGATTCGGGTAAACCCGCCGCCACCGCGTCCTCGGCATCATCGACGTCGACCTCGTCCGACGACCAGGTCCACGCCCCGAAGAAGCCCGACTCTCCCGCTACCGACCACAAGAAGTCCGAGTCGGACACGCCGACGTCCGATGACTCAGCGGCTGCGGACACAGCAACGACTACCAAAGTCGCCGATTCTGCGCTCGATGGAACAGAAAAACCCGACACCAAGTCGTCGGATGCCGGTAAGCACGCGACGACGCAGAAGGACACTGAGTCGCCCGACGCCACACCGACAGCAGAGGATTCAAAGTCCCCGACGGAGACAGTCACCGACACCTCGGAGAAGTCGGCTGCGGTGGCAGCCGATGCGCAGCCCGTTGCCGACCCCGTTGAGGTTTCCAGCCCGGATCCCGTTGACGCCGTAGGCAGTTCGACGGTGTTCGGCTTCAATGGCGCCAACACGGCGGGGAGCCGTTTTTCGGCGACGGCGAAGCCGACGAGCGCTGTCTCACTCGCCGGGCCTGCCGCCGCACTGCCCAACCCGTTTGGGCTCATCGGTGCGGTGATTGCCTACGACCTCAAAGGAGCCCAGGACCTGATGAACCCCGTGATCGCAGGGGCGTTGGGCGTATGGCATCTGCAAACCGGGTTGAACGAACTCAAGACTCTTCATCTGATCGGCGGCGCTTTGGACATCGTCAGCGGCGTTCTCGCCCTGGCCACCCCGATTCTCAAAGCGGTGCCAGTGCCAGGAGTGACGCTGTTGATTCCGGTCACCGCAGTGCTGGGAAGCACCACTGCGACTGTCAACACAATCGGCCAGGGGTTGTTGCACTGGTAGCGCTTTGTTGCCGACAACGGCGCGCTCGTCTGTAAGGCTGTCCCCGTGCAGCTCGTGCTGAGTGTTTTCGCGCTTACCGTCGCGACGCTGACAGTGATTCTTGCTGCACGGCGACTCCTCGACTTCGGAAGTCAGCTCGTATACGCCCGATTGGTTGCAGTCGGCGGGATGGTGGCGTTCTCGTCGGAGCGCACGGAATCGGCCGGGGGTCGTGAGCACTGCGTCCGCTTCGAGGTTGGTGGTCCCGGCGTCTTTCACAACGTCACGGTGGATCTCCTCGGATTGCCGGAATTCGCTGCAACACCCGTGTCGCCGGCACCTCGAACCACGATGAGCGCCCGCGACGACCCGATCGACTGGACCTTCACCGTGCCGGACGGCGAAGCAGCGTCCGACGCCTGGGTGATGGTCTCCTGGATTCGGTCGCACTTCGAGGGCATCGATTCCGAGGCAATTGCTCAGCGGCTCAACGACAGTCAGCTCTACGAATGGCGTTGGTTCACCGAACCGACTCGCTTCGTGCGCACCGGCATTCGGCATGTAGCCCGTCGATACCCACGCCGGTCGACCCGGACCATGCGCGAGCTTCCTTTGTATGGACGGTGGCGACGGACCACGTCGAGTAGCCCAAGCGACTTGATCGGGCCTGCCGACAGCCCGCCTCCCCTACGCCGTTAAGCGAACGGCACGCCGTAGTCGGGTGTCCATGCGCCGCCGATGCAGCTCATCGTCACGCCGTCGGCCGTCAGCGCCACGCCCTTGTCCTCACCGCACGCCGCGCGGTTGGTGCGGATGCCGACCAGCGGCGGCGAGCTGATCCACTGCCCCTTGGCGCTGCATGCCAGCGTGGCACCGGACGGGTCGAGGGCCAGGTTGTATCGGGTGCTCGTGACACAGGCATCGCCCGCGCTGGCGCCGCGTTCGATATACGGCACGCAGGCGGGCGCGGTGCCGTCACAGGACACCGGATACGCCGATGCGCTCGTCGCCGTCACCATCGGTGCCGCGATGAATCCACAACCCAACGCCACTGCAGCCATGAGTTTCATGGCGCTTAGCGTAGGGCCCTGCGCAGGCGCACGGGTGCGCATTAGGCTCACTACGCATGAAGTCGCTGGCTGTCGCCGTGTTCGCGAGCTTGTTGTCGCTGGTTGCTTTCGCGGCACCCGCCAATGCCGATGTGGTGGCCTACCTCGTCAACGTGACCGTGCGTCCCGGCTACAACTTCCCCAACGCAGACGCCGCGATCGGCTACGGCAACAGCATCTGCGACCGGGTCGCCGCGAAGATGAGTTACGCGCAACTGGTCGAACAGGTCAAGGCCGACTTCAACACGGCCGACTATTACCAGGGCGCCTACCTGATCAACCAGGCCGTGAACGAGCTGTGCCCAGCTCAGGTCTGGCAGCTGCGCCAGTCGGCGGCCGGTTACACCCTTCCCGCCTGAGCCTTGCGTTCTCACGACAACAGCGGCGCCCCTTTCGGAGGCGCCGCCGTCGTGTCGAACCTGAAGTACCTGGCTACGGGCAGGTGACGTCGATTTCGAACGGCTTGTTCACCGGCTGCATGGGGTTGGCCATGTCAATGCCGGTCGCTGTGCCGGTGATCGTCCACTTGTTGCCGTCCTTGGTGGCCTTGGCCTCACCCTGGCCGGTGCCGCTCTGGTAGCCCAGCGTGACGCCGTTGACGTTGCCGAGGCCCACGGAGGTGACGTTCGAGCCATCCTCGCTGACCACGGCGGCGATGCCGGTTGCGGCCTCGCCGATCGCGATGTTCATGTTTCCGCCCATCGCGGTGCAGACCACGGTGCCGGCGACGTTCTGGTCCTTGCCGTCGATCGTGACCTTGGTGCCGCCCCCGCTGGGTGCTGCCGTTGCGCTGACTGAGGCGGTGCCCGACGCGCTGCTCGCTGTTGAACTGCCGCTGCTTTCGGACTTCTTGTCATCCGACGAACAGCCTGACAGGCCGGCGATGACAATTGCCGCGCCGCCTACGGCGACCACGAACCCACGCTTCACCACTGGTTCTCCTTTGTTTTTGTTGTGATCCGTCAAGATCGGCGGAGCATCCCGGCCAGTATGGTTGGCTTGTTCAACGCGGACATGGCGATTTGGCGAAAAATTTGCCTGTTCAGCCGCTGATTGTTATCTGGGGTTGACGCGAACGGCCCCGTGGCTCTTGCGATATCCGATATCTTCGCCACCATGCAGAGTTTGCGCACGCCAGACGAGCGGTTTGCCGAACTGCCTGAATTCCCTTATCCCGCAAAGTATTGCGAAGTCGATGACGGTGAGGGCGGGCAATTGCGGGTGGCGTGGGTGGAAGACGGCCCGGCCGAAGGTAATCCGGTGCTGATGCTGCACGGTGAGCCGTCGTGGTCGTTTCTTTACCGCAAGATGATGCCCATCCTGGTGGCTGCGGGGTATCGGGTCATTTGTCCGGACCTGGTCGGTTTCGGTAGGTCCGACAAGCCGACCCGCATCGAGGACCACACCTATGCCCGGCACGTGGAATGGATGCGCACCCTCGCGTTCGACGTGCTCGACCTGCGACAGGTGACGCTCGTCGGACAGGACTGGGGTGGCCTGATCGGCCTGCGCATCGCCGCCGAGAATCCGGATCGCTTGGCGCGCATCGTCGTCGCCAACACCGGACTGCCCACCGGCGATCACCGGATGCCCGACGTGTGGTGGAACTTCTACAAGACCATTCAGCGGACCCCGCAACTCGACGTGGGCAGGTGGGTGGAGGCCGGTTGCGCGCACCCGCTCACCGACCCAATCCGCGCGGCCTACAGTGCGCCGTTCCCCGACGACAGCTACTGCGTCGGCCCGCGCGCGATGCCGGGGCTGGTGCCCACTTCACCCGAGGACCCGGCGACGCAGGCCAACCGCGCGGCGTGGAAAGCGTTGTGCGAGAGCACGACTCCTATGCTGGTGGCGTTCAGCGACAGCGACCCGATCACCGGCGCAATGGCTCCCATCTTCTCGAGCAGGATGCGTGGCGCCCAAGGCATCGAGCATCCCGTCATCGCCAATGCCGGACACTTCCTGCAGGAAGACGCCGGCGAGGAGCTCGCTGAGGCGATTGTTCGATTCCTGGCGCGTTAACAAGCCACCTTGATGGCGAACGTGCCCGAGGTGCGGAAGCTGGGGTTGGCGGTGGCGAAGCCGTCGGCTGTTCCACTGATGTCGTAGGTCCTGCCGGCCATCGTGACCTTGGCGTCCCCGCCCAGGCCCCTGTTGTAGCTGCCGGTGAAGCCGCCGACGTTGTTGATGCTGACGGCGTCGGCGGCCAGTTCGTCCTTGTTGGAGATCAGCGCCGTCACCCCCGACACCTGGTCGCCGGTGGTAATCGTGGTCAGCGGGCCCGCAGGCGTGCACGCCACCGCCTGGGTGGTACCGACGTTCTGACCGTTGACGGTGACCTGCGCGGTGCCCGCGACGAGCATCCCCGGCCCTGGTTTGTAGTCCGGCGGAGCAGATGAACAGCCCGCGACAGCCAACGTTGCCGCTGCGGCGGCCACCCACCCAGTTCTCACAGTGCAGAATCTACGGCGTGAGTGAGTCGTTCTTCAGCGTTGACGCAGAATTGCCTGGACGACTCGGTCGCGCCGGCATCATTCGCACTCCGCACGGCGACATCCACACCCCGGCGTTCATCGCCGTCGGCACCCAGGCCACCGTCAAGGCGGTCCTGCCCGAAACCATGAAAGAGCTTGGTGCGCAAGCCATTCTGGCCAACGCGTACCACCTGTATCTGCAGCCCGGCCCCGACATTGTCGAGGAGGCAGGCGGTCTCGGCGCGTTCATGAACTGGCACGGCCCCACCTTCACCGACAGCGGCGGGTTTCAGGTGCTCTCGCTAGGTGCCGGCTTCAAAAAGGTGCTGGCGATGGACACCGAGCGAGTGCAGGCCGACGACATCATCGCCGAGGGCAAGGAGCGGCTGGCCCACGTCGACGACGACGGCGTCACATTCCGTTCCCATCTCGACGGCTCGACCCATCGCTTCACCCCAGAGGTGTCGATCGGAATTCAGCACAAGCTCGGGGCGGACATCATCTTCGCGTTCGACGAGTTGACCACGCTGGTCAACACCCGTGGCTACCAGGAAGAGTCGGTGCAGCGCACCCACGACTGGGCGGTCCGATGCCTGGTCGAACACCGCCGCTTGACCACCGAACATCCGGACAAGCCCGCGCAGGCGTTGTTCGGTGTCGTGCAGGGCGCCCAATACGAGGACCTGCGGAGGCAAGCCACCCGCGGGCTGACGAGCATCGTCGACGAGGACGGGCGAGGCTTCGACGGGTACGGCATCGGCGGCGCGCTGGAGAAGCAGAACCTCGCGACCATCGTCGGCTGGGTGAGCAGTGAGCTGCCCGCGGACAAACCCCGCCACCTGCTGGGCATCAGCGAGCCCGACGACCTGTTCGCCGCGGTCGCGGCGGGCGCCGACACTTTCGACTGCGTTTCGCCGTCGCGCGTCGCGCGCAACGCCGCCGTCTACTCGCCGACCGGCCGCTTCAACGTCACCAACTCGCGCTACCGGCGTGACTTCGGTCCCGTCGACGCGAACTGCGACTGCTACACCTGCGCCCACTACACCCGTGCCTACCTGCACCACCTGTTCAAGGCGAAAGAACTGCTCGCCAAGACGCTGTGCACCATCCACAACGAGCGCTTCGTCATCCGCCTCGTCGATCAGATTCGCAGCGCGATCCGCTCCGGCGAGTTCGACGAACTCCGCGCGCACGTTCTCGGCCAGTACTACTCGACGCGCTTATAACCGAAAAAGTTCGAGTAGAACTCGCCAAAACGTCGATCTCGGCGAGACCGTGTATACGGTCGAGCGCATGCGAATTCTGTTGGTGGGCGCAGGCGGGGTCGGTGCGGCGTTCTGCGCCATCGCGGCGCGTCGAGATTTCTTCGAGCACATCGTCGTCAGTGACTACGACGAATCGCGGGCCAAACAAGCCGCGGAGGCCGTTGGCGACGACAGGTTCTCGGCAGCGCGGGTGGACGCGACGTGGGCCGACGACGTCGCTGCAGTAGTCGACCAACACGGCATCACCCACGTCATGAACGCCGTCGACCCGCGGTTCGTGATGCCCATCTTCAACGGTGCACTGGCCGGCAACGCCGACTACCTCGATATGGCGATGAGCCTGTCGCAACGCCATCCCGAGCGACCTTACGAACTCACCGGCGTCAAACTCGGCGACGAGCAGTTCGCGGTCGAGGAGCAGTGGAAGGCGGCGGGCCGACTCGCTCTGGTCGGGATAGGCGTGGAGCCCGGCCTCTCCGACGTGTTCGCCCGATACGCCGCCGATCACTTGTTTTCCGACATCGATGAGCTCGGCACGCGCGATGGCTCGAACCTCACCGTCGACGGTTACGAGTTCGCGCCGTCGTTCTCGATCTGGACCACCATCGAGGAGTGCCTCAATCCGCCGGTGATCTGGCAGGCCGACCGCGGCTGGTTCACCACCGAACCCTTTTCTGAGCCAGAGGTTTTCGACTTTCCCGACGGCATCGGCCCGGTCGAATGCGTCAACGTCGAGCACGAAGAAGTCCTGCTGATGCCGCGCTGGGTGAACTGCAAACGCGCCACCTTCAAGTACGGCCTCGGCGAGGAGTTCATCGACGTGCTCAAGACGCTGCACAAGCTCGGCCTCGATCGCACCGACAAGGTCACCGTCGGCGGCGTCGAGGTCAGTCCGCGCGATGTCGTCGCGGCCTGCCTGCCGAATCCCGCCACGCTCGGGCCCAAGATGCACGGCAAGACCTGCGCCGGCCTGTGGGTGACGGGGACCGGCAAGGACGGCAATCCGCGATCGACCTACCTGTACCACGTGGTCGACAACCAATGGTCGATGACGGAGTACGGTCATCAGTGCGTGGTCTGGCAAACCGCCATCAATCCCGTTGTGGCGCTGGAGCTTCTGGCCAACGACACCTGGAGGGGCAGCGGCGTGCTCGGGCCCGAGGCGTTCGACTCGGTGCCCTTCCTCGAACTGCTGACCGCCTACGGTTCGCCGTGGGGCCAAAAGGAGCTCTAGCGGATGCCAACAGAGCTCACCGCCGAGCAGGCCGCTGCGCTGCTCGACACGGCCGACACGCTCGGGATGCCGCTCGGGCCGGGCCAACCGCCGGCGTTCATGCGCGCGCTCGGTCAGCGCGATGACTGGACGAATCTGCGTGTGTACGGTGCGCTACTGGCCGTCGGGACCGAACTGTTCTCGCGCCAAGGCGTGCACTACCTTTCGGGCTTCTACGGTCCGATCGAGCGGGCGCTGCAAGCCATGGGTGCCGACATCGACTTCGCGCCTGCCGACTTTCGCCGGTTCGGCCCGCTGCTCGAGCGTCAGGCGCCGCGGGTGATGACGACCGTCGCGACGCCGCCAGACACGAACGGCTGGTGTTCGCTTTCGTTGCACGCAGGCGGCACGATCGGCGAATTGCACCGCGCCGGAGCCGATCCCGACCGACTACTGGTCGTCGAGGTGTCGGACGCCTATCCGCGGACGTTCGGGCTCGGCGAGGACCGCCACGCGCTGCATGTCGACGAGATCGACATCCTGGTGCACTCGACCGATGCCCCGCTCGCGCTGCCCGGGGGCGAGGCGGCACCGACTGACGTCGACCGCGCGATCGCACGGCACGCCGTCGCATACATCCCTTCCGGGGCGACGCTGCAGACGGGAATCGGCTCGATTCCCAACCAGATCGCCACGCTGTTGGCCGAGGGCAATGGCGGCAACTACGGCCTGCACAGCGAGATGTTCACCGACGGCTGCATGCGCCTGCACCGCGCGGGCAAGGTGACCAACGCCTGCAAGGGCCAATACGACGGGGTGAGTGTGACGACGTTCGCGTTCGGCTCGGCCGAACTCTACGACTGGCTGAACGGCAACTCCGATGTCGCGTTCCTGCCTGTCGAGATCGTGAACGCACCGGATGTGATCGCGGCCAACAACGACATGACCACCATCAACGGCGCGCTGGCCATCGACGTCCAGGGTCAGGTCGTCGCGGACACGATTTCCGGCGGGCAGTTCAGCGGAATCGGAGGTGCCGAAGACTTCGTGGCGGGCGCCGGACTGGAACTGTCCGATCGCTCGCTGATCTGCCTGCCGTCGACGTTCGAGAAGGACGGCGTGGTGCAGTCGCGGATCGTGCCATGGTTCGGTCCCGGTGCTGTGATCACGACGCCACGGCATCAGGTCGACGTCATCGTCACCGAATACGGCGCCGCCGAACTGGAGGGCAAGACCGTGCGTGAGCGCGGCGAGGCGCTGGCCGCGATCGCCCACCCGCAGTTCCGCGACGAACTGACCGCAGCGGCAGAGCGCGCCGCAAAAGGCCGCTCGCCCGTCGCGACCTGACGCGCGAACGTGGGTTACCCGCACACCTGAACCACAAAGTGCGTGCATCAATCCCACACTCGCGCCGCTAGAGCGGGTTGAGAATCCGGTCAAGGAACTGGCGGGTGCGCTCTTCTTTCGGATTGCCGATGACTTCGGCGGGCGGGCCCTGCTCCAGGATCACTCCTTGATCGGTGAACAGCACCTGATCGGAAACCTGCTTGGCGAACTGGATTTCGTGCGTGACGATGATCAGAGTCCAACCTTCGACGGCCAGGTCCCTGATGACTGACAGCACCTCGCCGACGAGTTCGGGATCCAGCGCCGACGTCGGCTCGTCGAACAACACGACCTTCGGCTTCAGCGCCAGCGCCCGCGCTATGCCGACGCGCTGCTGTTGCCCACCGGACAGTTGATACGGATATTGGTCGCGCTTTTCGGCCAAGCCGACCTGCTGGAGCAGTTCGAGGGCTTCGGCCTCGGCATCGTCCTTCGATCTCTTCTGCACGAAGATCGGGCCTTCGGTGATGTTCTGCAGCACCGTCTTGTGCGGAAAAAGGTTGTGAGACTGGAAGACAAAGCCGCTCTGCGCGCGATAGCGACGCAGCAGGTCCTTGCTCACCGGCTTGGAGAAGTCCAGTTCGACCCCCCCGACCCGAACCACTCCCGCGTCAGGCACGTCCAGCGCGTTGAGCGCGCGCAGCAGGGTCGTCTTCCCCGAACCCGACGGTCCGATGATCGTCGTCGCCGAGCCTTGCGGCACGTTGAAGGAAACGCCTTTGAGCACTTCGTTGTCTCCGAAGGCCTTGTGCACACCTTCGGCCACCACGCGGTTCTCTGTCATCGCGCCACATACCTTTCCAGCCGGTGTTCCACGCGGCTCTGACCGAACGACAGCACCAGGCAGATCACCCAGTAGTACACGGCCGCCGTGCCGTACAACGCAAAGAACTCGAATGTCGGCGCCGCGATGATCTGGGCCTGCCGCAGCAACTCGGTGACCAATATGGTCGAGGCGAGGGAAGTGTCTTTCACCAGTGAGATCAACGTGTTCGACAGTGGCGGCACCGCCACCCGCGCGGCTTGTGGAAGGATGATGCGCCTAAGCGCGCCAACGTAATTGAGGCCGATCGTCTCGGCGGCTTCCCACTGCCCCTTGGGGATGCTCTGGATCGCCGACCGGATGATCTCCGCCGCGTAGCCGCCCACGTTCAGCGAGAACGCGATGATCGCCGCGGGGAACGGATCGATCTTCACGCCCAATTCAGGAAGCGCGTAGAACACGATGAAAAGCTGTACCAGCAAAGGGGTTCCGCGGATGATCGAGATGTAGAACCGCGCGACGTTGGTGAGGATCAGGTTCGGAGAGAGTCGCGCCAGCGCAACCGCAAGAGCCAGCACGAGGCCGATCACGAAACTGATCACCGTCAACGGGATCGTCTTGGTGATCGCCGCCTTGGCCAGCGGCCCGAGGCTCTCCGCAATGAGCCCCCACGTCGACTTCGACTGCTTGCCTGCGGGGGCCCCGGACGCGTTGGCCTTCAGATACTTCTGCGAGATATTCGCCAGCGTGCCATCGGCACGGAGTTCGTCGAGCGCCTTGTTCAGGTCCGGGAGAAGTCCGCTGTTTTTGCGCGCGGCGAAGCCCTGTTCGCTCTTCTCGCCGACGTTCCCGGCGATTTTGACGGAGGTGTCGCCAGTCTCGGCAAGGTAGGCGTACACCGCGATGCTGTCGTTGACGACGACGTCGACGCGGCCCTGATTGAGAAGCTTGATCGCCTGGGTGAACCCTTCGACGGTCTCGACGCGCGCCCCCGCCTTTCGGGCCACGTCCGCCCAGTTGCTGGTCGCGTTCTCGCCTGCGATCTTGCCCTTCAGGTCTGCGAGCTTCGTTATGGAGTTGTCGTTCGTGCGTGTGACGATCACGCCCTCGCCGACCGAGTACGGCTCGGACAGGTCGTACTTCTGTTTGCGTTCGGCGTTGATGGTCACCTCGTTGGCCACCACATCGAACCGGTTGGCCTCCAGCGCCGCAAAGATCGAATCCCACGGCGTCTCAACGAATTCGACCTTCACGCCGAGCTTGTCGGCCACCGCGCGGGCCACGTCGACGTCGTAGCCGACGAGCTGGCCGGTGGCAGGGTCGTGGTAGCTGAACGGTGAGTAGACACCTTCGGTCCCGACGCGCAGCACTCCTGCCGACTTGACCGGGTTGTCGCCGTTGGTGGCCGACGAACCGCATGCCGTGAGCAGACAGGCGGCGAGCAGCAAAACGGCCACGACGGCTCTTCGTAGATTGCACACCGGCGGAAGCTAGCAAGTCTGCTCGTGTACACCAAGAGTTCTGCTCAACCCGGCCGGTATATCCACGGTTCGCGAGGCAGCGCAGCCGGTTTGAACTGCGTGAGCATCTGCTCTGGGGTCGCCGCCGAATAGCCGAGTGAGGAAGCGATCTGCGCCAGTGCCCGCTCGACGCCGATCTCGGCAAGCGTCACAGCGCCGTCGCGTTTGGCCAGCCGCGCGCCGTCTTCGTTGAGCACCAATGCGACGTGGGCGTACGTCGGCTCCGGGTAGCCGAGCAGCCGCGCGAGGTAGGCCTGCCGCGGGGAGGACGACAGCAGGTCGTCGCCCCGCACCACCTGGTCGACACCCTGCGCAGCGTCATCCACCACCACCGCGAGGTTGTAGGCCGCCACGCCGTCGCCGCGCCGCACAACGAAATCGTCGACGATGCCCGTGTACTGGCCGTGCAGCAGGTCGTGGACCGTGTGCACGAACGTGTCAGCGCGCAACCGCAGCGCCGGCGGGCGGCCTGTCTCGCGACGCCGGTCCTCCCGTTCGGCATCGGAGAGGTCGCGGCAGGTGCCCGGGTAAGCGCCCTGCGGTGCGTGCGGCGCTCGCGGGGCCTGCGCGATATCCCTTCTGGTGCAATAGCATTCGTAGAGCAGACCGCGCTCGGCCAACTCGCCGACGACGGCGTCGTAGCGCTGCGGGTGTGCGGACTGCCATTCGGCAGGCTCGTCCCACGTCAGCCCGATCGCCGCCAGATCGTCGAGTTGGCGGTTGGCGATGTCGGCATGGGTGCGGTCGTCGAGGTCCTCGACGCGCATCAGAAACCGACGTCCCGTCGAACGCGCGAACAGCCACGCCAGCACTGCTGTACGCAGATTGCCGATGTGCAGATCGGCGGACGGGCTGGGCGCGAACCTGCCGGCGGTCACGCCCGCAATCTACCTAGCTGCGCTCCCAGGGAGCCGTGTCGCCCATCTTCTTGTAGTACTTGGCCAGGTGGCTCTTGACGCGGTCGATGTCGTCCTTCGGAAGGTCGACGCCGCCGCGTGAGCCCTGCATGATCGCGCCGGCGGCCATCACACCCCGAGGGACGGCCTCCAGCTTGCCGTCGACGACGTCGGCGATCAGCAGCTTGTAGGCGGTGAAGTTGTCCTTGTTGTCGCTGTCGTACCAGACGTGCGCGTCGCGATATTTCTGGTTGGGCTCGTCTTGCGCATCGGCCCACTTACGAACTCGCTTTTCTGCCGCGTCGCCGTCCCACTCACGGTCGCGATCAGCGAGCGGCAGATCTTGAAATGCTGTCACTGACATAGGAAAAGCGTGCCCGCACCACGGACGGGCTAAACCGCCAGCGCCGCTGTGAATTCGCTGCAAAACCAGTCGACGTCGCTGCTGGAAAACACCAGCGGCGGGCGGATTTTCAGGACGTTGCCGTCATGACCGCACACCGAGATCAGCACCCGCCGTTCGCGCATGGCGTTGACCAGTGCCTTGGCGCCGGCACGATCCGGTGCCTTGGTTTCGGCGTCGCTGACGATCTCCACGCCGATGTACAGCCCTGCCCCGCGCACATCGCCGATCCGCGGGTTGCTTTCCGCGATCCGCGCCAACTCGGTCCGCAGCGCCGTGCCGATCGTGGCCGCATTGGCCATCAGGTTCTCGACCTCGATGACATCGAGCACCGCCGCCGCGGCGGCCATCGACACCGGGTTGCCGGCATAGGTGTTGAAGTACGGCACCCTGACCGCGAACGGATACAAGACCTGGTCGCGCACCGCCATCGCAGCGACCGGCAGGCCGTTGCCCATCGGCTTGGCCATCGTGACGATGTCGGGGACCACGCCGTGGCGCTCGAAGCCCCACATGGACTCGCCGGTGCGCGCGAAGCCCGGTTGCACCTCGTCGGCGATGAACACGCCCCCGCTTCGGCGCACGATGTCGACCGCGGGTGCAAGCACGGAGCGGTCGGGATAGATGCCGTCGGACGAGAAGATCGTGTCGGCGATCAGGCAGCTGACGCGAATCCCCTTCTGGCTCAGGTCGTCAGCTGCCTGCGCCACATCGGCTGCGAATCGCGCTGCCGCGTCCGGATATCGGTAGCTGTCCGGTGGCGGCACCGTCCGCACGTGCGGGGCGAGCGTGGTCGAGTCACCCAGCGACGGCGAAATCTGTGTCACCGCAGCGGTGTTGCCGTGGTAAGCGTCGCGGGTGACGATGACGCCCTTGGCTTCGGTGAAGGCCTCGGCGACGCGCAACGCGAGGTCGTTGACCTCTGAGCCGGTGCAGCCGTACATCACCTGATCGATCTCGGCGGGCATGGTGGCGAGCAGCCGCTCGGAATAGTCGACGATGCCGCGGTGCAGGTAACGGGTGTGGGTGTTCAGCGTCGACATCTGGCGCGTGACCGCCTCGATCACGTGCGGGTGGCAGTGCCCGACGCTGACGACGTTGTTGTAAGCGTCCAGATACCGCTGGCCGTCGACGTCGAACACGTGGCTGCCCAGCCCGCGGACCAGATGCACAGGCCGGTCGTAGAACAGCCGGTTCGCCGGGCCGAGCACCCGCTCACGCGCCTCGATCAGCGGGTCGCCGTCGTCGCCGGCGGTGTAGCTGTTCGAGTCCATGATGTTGCTGAAGCTCACCGGGCCCAGTCTGCTGTATCCGGCGTCGTCCGTCAGACTGTGTGGAATGTCCGGATTGCCGCCCGACCACGTGTCGTATGCCCGTGCGGCGCTGGCCGCCTACGGCCGCGAACCCGACAGTCCGCTGCGTCTGCTCAGCCTGTCGGAGAACGCCACGTACCTGGTCGACGACGGCGACCCGATGGTGTTGCGGGTGCACCGGCCCGGCTACCACTCGCTGGACGGGATCCGCTCGGAACTGCAGTGGATGACCGCACTGCGTGAGCAGGCCGGCGTGCTGACCCCGCATCTGATCCCGGCGCGTGATGGCCGTGACGTGGTCCCAGCCACGGTCGGCGGCAATACCCTGCACGTCGACGCGGTGACGTTCATTTCCGGCTGCACCGCCGAAGAGCAACCCGATGTCGTCGGCTTCGACGAACTCGGTCGCATCACGGCGGCCATGCACAATCACGTCCAGCGATGGACTGCACCCGAATACTTCACCCGGTTCAGCTGGGACGTCGACGCCACGCTCGGTCGTGAGGCGCGCTGGGGCAACTGGCGGCACGCGCCTGGTCTTACTTCCGCGGACGAGGCCGTCGTGGCACGCGCGGCCGCCGAGGTTGGCCGCCGGCTCACCGAATTCGGATGTGGGACAGACCGTTTCGGCCTGATCCACGCGGATCTGCGGATGGCGAATCTGATGGTCGACCCGACCGATGCTTCGGGACGGATCACGGTCATCGACTTCGACGACTGCGGATGGTCCTGGTATCTCTTCGATCTCGCCGCAGTGGTGTCGTTCATCGAGGACACCCCCGAGGCCGAGCGGATGATCGCCGACTGGCTGCGCGGTTACCACGAGGTGCGCGACATTCCCGGCGAACACCTGGAGGTGATCCCGACGTTGGTGATGCTGCGCAGACTCATGCTGACCGCCTGGGTTGCCTCGCACGCCGATGCCGACGCCGCGATCGCGTTCACCGACGGGTTCGCGACGGGGACGGCCAGGCTGGCCGAGCGATACCTCACCGATCGCGACTGGCTGCGCGACGCGATCCACTCGTCGCGAGTGTGACCGCTACAGGGCGGAATCGACGCCTGGGTTAATTCTGTGCCCAAGGGGTAGCCCCACCTACGGGGAGCGGAGCCGGTGATTGCGCCCGCTTCGCCGGCTCTGATCCTCCGTAGTTGAGGAGGGTCATCGTGCAAGTTCTCAATCGCCTGCTTGGTGTGGTGCTCGGAATCCTCGGGGCTGTGCTCGGCGTCGTCTTGGGCATCGTCGCGGCGTTGGTGTGGCTCGTCGGGGCCGTGCTGTGCGTGACGGTGCTCCTGATCCCGCTTGGCATTCCAGTGATGAAGCTCGGTTCTCGGCTGTTCGGCCTCGCCGGCGACATGATGCACATCGGCGGCTGAGATGCGGCTCCTACGAGGCCTGCTTGGCGCGCTGCTGTGGATCGTCGCGGCGATTCTCGGCCTTCTCGGCTTTGTGCTGTGTGTGACGGTCATTCTGCTTCCGCTCGGCATTCCGCTGCTGGGCCTCGCTCGGCGGCTGCTGACGCGGGCGGTCCAGCTGATGCTGCCGCGGTCGTTGGCGCACCCTGTTGACGAGATCACCAAGACGACGCAGAAGAAGGCACGCAAGCTTCGCAAGCGCGTGGCCTGAAGCGGCGAGTCGACAGACCGTGTGTTTGGCCCACACGCGCGTGGGCCGGTCGAGCGTGCCCGGTGGAAAATGGTCGGCCGAAGCGGATCTAGCGAACTTTCCGGTGAGTCAAGATCTACCTATTTGACGCGTTAATTAACTAAGCGAACGATCCCGAGGTACATAAGCGCTGTGACATGCGTCATACCTGCGCGGCGAGCTATCGGCAAGGGTTTGCATTACTGACGGATACGTAGAAACAGCGATTTACCTCAGCATTTATCGGGTTAGCGGCGAGCGCGACGGGGTAGAGCAGGTGACATACGACGGTCGCGGGCGACGGAACGGCCAACAGCGATCCAGCGCTACGCACCGGATGTATCGGACGTTAGAAAGCGGAAGGGAGGCGCATCGTGTCGAACGGAGCAAAGGTGGCGGTCGCTGTCGGAGCGGGCTACCTACTCGGCAGAACCAGGAAGATGCGGATAGCCATGATGTTGGCGGCAGCGGGGATCACCGGAAAGTTTCCGGCCCGATCCGCCGAACTCCTCGCCCATGGATTGAAGTCGCTCGGCGCCGCCGATCAATTGCATGATCTGACCGACCAATTGCGCGGAGAGGTGCTGACAGCCGCCAAAGCTGCCGCGGTTTCTGCTGCGACTCATCGGGTTGATGCGCTCAACGATCGTCTGCAGGGCGTGGTGCCCACCGAAGACGTCGGACGTGCGGTTGGCTCCGCGGGCCGGGGACTGACATCGGTTGCCGGGCGCGGACGTCGCCGGCGTGACGACTTCGATGACCGCGACGAGTTTGAAGACGAGCAAGCCTACGACGACGAAGAGCCGTTGGACGTGGAAGAAGAGGACCTCGAAGACGAGGACCTCGATGATGACGATTTCGACGACCAAGACCTCGATGGCGACGACCAGGACGAGCAGGACGACCAGGACGACTTGGATGACGAAGCCGAATTCGAGGACGAGCCGCCACCACCGCGTAGGCGGGCGGCACGGAAGGCGTCAGCTCCGCGGGCATCGACGCGGCGCAGAACGACGACATCGAGCGGTGACGGTGAACCGCCAAAGGGGCCGTCGCGTCGCGGACGCGCATCGGCGGCCGCCAAGCGGGCACCTGTGCGCCGAGGCAGGTGAGTGAAATGGCAAGGCAGACAACCCAAAAAAGCGCCTCGTCCAACGGAGCAGGCGCCCTGCAGGATTCCATCCAGCGGCTGGCGGGGTCCATGACCGACCGGGCGGTGAGTTCGGTGTCAGATCGTCTCACCGGAGCGACCGGCCGCTTGACCGATTACGCGCAGAACGGTGGAGGGGGTCTGCTCTCGGCGGTGACTGGCCTCGACGATGTGTCATCCCCGGTGAAGTCGGCGCTGCGCGCGGGTGTTGGCGGTGCCGCGGGAAAGGTGAAGGACTCGCTGAAGGGCGTAAAGGATTCGGTAACAGAGGCTCTTGGCGGCAAGGGCGGCAAGGGTGGCGGCGGCAAGATCAAGGTCACCAACATCGTCGAGGAGATCGACGTGGGAGTCCCGATCGACGTGGCCTACCGGCAGTGGACTCAATTCGCCGAGTTCCCGAAGTTCATGAAGAAAGTGGAACAGGTCGAGCAGGTCTCCGACGAGAAGTTGCGGTGGAAGGCGCAGGTGTTCTTGTCGCACCGGACGTGGGAGTCCACGATCGTCGAGCAGGTGCCCAATGACCGGATCGTATGGAAATCCAAGGGCGACAAGGGGTATGTCGACGGTGCCATCACGTTCCATGAATTGACGCCCGACCTGACGCGTGTCGTGGTTGTGCTCGAATACCATCCGCAAGGACTCTTTGAAAAGACCGGCAACCTGTGGCGCGCTCAGGGTAGGCGGGTTCGGCTGGAACTCAAGCACTTCCAGCGGCAGGTGATGACCGACACGATCCTGCATGCGGACGACGTCGACGGCTGGCAGGGTGAAATCCGGGATGGCGAAGTCGTGTCGAACGACGCTGAATCCGACGAGAAGTCGGCCGATCGGCCCAAGCGTCGGCCGCGAAAGACGGCCGCGCGCAGTAAAACCAGTGAGTCGAAGCCAAGCCGATCCAGGACGCGCACCCAACCGCGGTCCGCTTCGGGGCAACGGCGCTCGCCGGCCAGGAAGGCGGCCCGCTCGTGACTACCGCGATTCAACCCGCCGGCGGCGACGTCGGTGGGCCGAGTTCCAGCAGCCTCGCCGACGTGATCGACACGATCCTCGACAAGGGGCTGGTCATCGATGCCTATGTTCGAGTTTCGTTGGTGGGCATCGAGATATTGACCGTTGACGCTCGCGTCGTTGTCGCCAGCGTCGACACGTATCTACGGTTCGCCGAAGCGGTGAACCGGCTCGACATCTCTGCGCAGGAGCCCAAGGCCGGCCTGCCCGAACTGGTGGGTGACATCACCGAGGGCGGTGCCAAACACAAGACGAAAGGCGCGCTCGAAGCGGCGGGTGAAAAGCTCAGCGATCTCCTTGGCGAGTCCACGTCGTCACGCGAACGGGCTCCCCGCCGAGCGCGGCGAAGGAGTGATGATGACGAGTAAAGGGTCCGGCCGCGCTGAAGCGGCGACGGGAATTTATGTGTACGGAATCGTTCCCGCCGATGTCGAGGTCGAGGAAGACGCGCAAGGCATCGGCGATCCACCGGCGACGGTCACGGTGATTCGCGAGGGCGACATCGCGGCGCTCGTCAGTCAGGTACCCACCGACGAACCGCTCGGGAAGCCGGAATGCCTGCAGGCGCACGCCCGGCTGCTCGACGGAACGGCGTCGGTTGCGCCGGTGCTGCCGTTGCGATTCGGGGCGGTGATGACCGACGAAGACTCGGTTGCCGAAGAACTGCTGCGGAAGAATCACGACGAGTTCGCCGGGGCGCTGCATGCCCTTGAAGGACAGGCGGAGTACGTCCTGAAGGGCCGTTACGAGGAGGACATCATCCTGCGGGAGGTGATCTCGGAAAGCAGTGAGGCGCAACGCCTTCGCCAGAGCCTGGTGGGCATGTCAGAAGACGCTTCCCGCAAGGCGCGGATGGCGCTTGGCGAAATCGTGGTAAAGGCGATCGACGCCAAACGTGCCGCAGACACCGACGCCGCGGTCAACAAGCTCAAGGGTGTTGCCAAGCAGGTCAATGTCCGCAAGCCCACGCATGAACTGGACGCCGTCAATCTGGCGGTGCTCGCTGCCGTCGACGACCACGACGAACTGCAGGCCGAGGTGGACGACCTTGCCGAGGAATGGGGCGACAGAGTGCAGCTGCGGCTGCTGGGGCCCCTTGCGGCATACGACTTCGTCGTCACCCGTACGGCGGAAGGCTGACAATGGGCATCCTCTCGTCGCTGGTGCTGTGGCCCCTGACTCCGGTTCGCGGCGTAGTGACGCTCGCCGAGCTGATCCAGCGGCAGGTCAACGACGAACTGAACGATCCGGCAAGGACTCGTCGGCAGCTAGAGGAACTCGCGGAAGCGCGCGGCCGTGGAGAGATATCCGCGCGTGAGGAGCGCGAAGCGCAGGCACGGATCCTTGAATCGAGGATTGGTCCGCAGCCGGCCAGGCGCGCACCTCGCAGAAAGAGGTGAGAACGATGGCCCAACGCACTCAGTCGCGAAACGACCCACCGCTTCGCGCGAGAGATGCCGCCGAAGTGGCCAGGGAATTCATCACGGAGCTCAACGGCGGCGAACCGGTCGCGATGACATCGGTGGAACTGACCGATGCCGACGGCTGGGTCGTGGAATTCGAAGTGGTAGAAGACCGTCGAATTCCGTCGTCGGCGGATGTGCTGGCGCTCTACGAAGTGGAACTGGATGCCGACGGCGAACTGCTCGGCTTCCGCAGGACACGCCGGTACCTCCGAGGCCAGACCCGCGATGGGAGTGAGGCGACGTGACGTTGGGAGACGACAGCCTGGTGCCTCGCGGCTACGGCGGCGCCGTAGGCAACCCCCAGCCCGCCAACCTTGGCGACATCCTGGAGCGGGTGCTGGACAAGGGCATCGTCATCGCAGGCGACATCCAGGTGAACCTGCTCGATATCGAGCTCCTGACGATCAAACTCCGCCTCGTCGTCGCGTCGCTGGAAACGGCTAAGGAGGTCGGAATCGATTGGTGGGAAAACGATCCCTGGCTGACCGGTAAGAAGTCGCGCCTCGAAATCGAGAACCAGCGGCTGCGCGCCGACATCGAGCGCCTGCAGCAGGGCGACGGTGACCGTCGTGCGGTGACGGCGCGATCCGCGGAGTACGAGGATGAGCGTTGACGCTGTCTGGGTCTATGCGGTCATCCACGTCGGCCGCGCTGAGAGCCGTGTGTCTGGGTTGCGCGGGGTGGCGGGCGAACCAGTGCAGGTGGTCGCTTCCGATGACCTGGCCGCGGTTGTTGGCGTCGTCAGTCTCGACGAGTACGGCCAGGATGCCTTGCGCCGCAACCTCGAAGACCTCGATTGGATGTCGCAGAAGGCGCGCGCGCATGACGCAGTGATAAGCGCGATTGCACGCTCAGGCGCGGTGATTCCGGTGCGGATGGCGACGGTGTACCTCGATGACGGCCGGGTGCGGGATCTGTTGGAGCACCGGCGCCGAGAATTCGTCGCGACGCTGAGTCGGCTGTCCGGACGCGCTGAAGTCGGCGTGAAGGTATATGCCGATCCGGCGAGCTTGACGATGCCGGACGAAGGATTTGTCGATCACGGGGCGCGCAGCGGCACTTCGTATCTGATGCGTCGCCGGCGTGAGCTCGCCTCCCGCGAGGAGGCCTACCAAGCCGCGGCTGTGGAGGCTGACCGCATCCACACGACGCTGATGCGGCACGCCGTCGACGGTAAGCGCAAACCGCCGCCCGACCGCAGTCTCTCAGGCCGAAACGACCTCGCGGTGCTCAACGGTACGTACCTCGTCGACGCTGACGCCGTCGAGTTCTTCCGGGAAACCGTTGCCGCACTGGCAATGTCGACGGCACGACTGTCACTGGAGACGACGGGGCCATGGCCGCCGTACTCGTTCGCGGGAGAGCCGGTCGCCGAATGAACGAAGTGCTACCTGCGCAGGAGGACCGGCGCATCTCGCTGGTGGACCTTCTGGATCGCGTGCTCGCGGGAGGCGTGGTGATCAGCGGCGAAGTGGTGCTGTCCATCGCCGACGTCGATCTGGTCGTCATCTCCCTGCGCACGCTCGTCTCGTCGGTCGGTTCGTTGATGTCGGTTGAAGGAATCACTGGAGGTGACCATGACGGGCGCCGAGCGCGGTGATCTCGTTGCGCCGCGGCAACGAATCAACGCTGACCCCGCGACCGTGGAGCGCGGCCTGGTGAGTTTGGTGCTGACCCTGGTCGAGTTGCTGCGGCAGCTGATGGAACGCCAAGCGATCCGCCGGGTGGACGACGGGCTGTTGACCGAGGAGCAGATCGAGCGGGTCGGAACCACGCTGATGTTGTTGGAGGAGAAGATGGTTGAGCTCCGCGAACATTTCGATTTGCGGCCAGAGGATCTCAACATCGACCTCGGCCCGTTGGGTACGTTGCTTCCGACCGATCCGGCCTAGATCAATGTCAGGGAATCAGGCCGTCGAGAAACTTTGGTGGCGCAGACGGGGCCGCGGGCTCCAGACTGATCGGCTGTTGACCCTGCTGCGGGTTGGGGTCGTTGCACACCCCGGGTTTCGACGTGGCGCTGACGGTGCCCGCGAGCGTCACAGGGTCGAACGAGTACAGCAGGTCTGCCGGGCCGGTACTTCCGTCGGGGCACGTCCACCCGGTCGAGGCGCCAAGGCGTTCAGCGGTCCAGGGGCCGCCGGCCACTCTGCTGATCGCCCCGACCCACCCCCGAGACGTCGCCACCGACCCTCCGCAAGTGCGCTCTGCATTGCATTGCGTAGTGATGGTCCAGATGGTCGGCGGGCCGTCGGTGACAAGGTTGTAGTCGCCATCGAGTTGGTCGTCCGCCGATGCCGGGCTTGCCAAGCCGATAGCGGCGCTGGTGACAGTGATGGCGGCAGCCATCGCGCGGGTGATCGCCATCGGCGAAGCATCACATGTTTCGGCCGAGGCCGGGCACGATATCGCCAAGGTCGAACGTCGCAGGCCGCTCGAGCTGCTCGTAAGTACATGAGCGTGGGTCGCGGTCTGGCCGCCAGCGGTTGAACTGCGCAGTGTGGCGGAACCGTCGGCCTTCCATGTGGTCGTAACGGACCTCCACCACGCGCTCGGGTCGTAGCGGGACGAACGAAAGGTCCTTGCCTGCGTTCCAGCGCGAGCCCCCTTCGTAGCGCCTTGGGTTGTCGGCCACCGCGTGTGCGGCCCAGTTCCACGGGTGGCCTTCAAACGTCGTGACGAGAGGCTGCAACTCGGCGTACAGCCGCCGGCGTTCGGCCATCGGGAATGCGCCGATGACGCCGACCGATGCGAGCGTGCCGTCGTCGGTGTAGAGGCCGAGCAGCAGCGAGCCGACCGCGTCCTCGCCCGATTTGTGCACCCGGTAGCCGGCGACCACGCAGTCGGCGGTCCGTTCGTGCTTGACCTTGAACATGACCCGCTTGTCCGGCTGATAGGTGATGTCCAACGGCTTGGCGATCAGCCCGTCGAGCCCGGCGCCCTCGAGTTCGGTGAACCACCGCCGCGCGGTCGTCAGGTCGGTGGTCGCGGGCGTGACATGGACCGACGGACCTGAACTGGCCAACGCGTCGACCAGCGCGGCGCGACGTTCGTGAAACGGTCGACCGGTGTAGTCGTCGTCGCCGAGGGCGAGCAGGTCGAACGCGATGAACGCCGCCGGTGTCTGCTCGGCGAGCATGTTGACGCGGCTGGCCGCAGGGTGCAGGCGCAACTGCAGAGCCTCGAAGTCCAGTCCACGGTCGGTGGCGATGACGATCTCACCGTCGACCACGCAGCGTTGCGGTAATTCGGAGGCAATTGCCGCTACGACTTCCGGGAAATACCGGGTCATCGGCCGCTCGTTGCGGCTGCCCAGCTCCACCTCGTCGCCGTCACGGAAGCAGATCGTCCGAAACCCGTCCCACTTCGGTTCGTAGGAGGCGTCCGGCGGGATGGACCGCACCGGCTTGGCCAGCATCGGAGACACCGGCGGCATCACAGGCAGCTGCACTGGCTCATTCTCTCGCGCCTTAACGGGGTGATTACTCGTACCAGGCGCTAGTAATCAACCCGTTCGCCGTCCGATGACATTGCCCGGTGTCGGCGGTCTACGTGAGTATGGAAAGCGTGGATCTCCCCGTATTGCCACCGTTGGAGCCGATGCTGGCCAAGGCCCAGGCCAAGGTGCCACCCGAACCGGGGGTGTGGTCCTACGAACCGAAGTGGGACGGTTTTCGCGCGCTGGTGTTCCGCGACGGCGACAAAGTCGTCATGCAGTCGCGCAACGGCAAGGAACTCGGCCGCTACTTCCCCGAATTGGAGCAGGCATTGCGCGACGAACTCGCGCCACGTTGCGTGCTCGACGGAGAGATCGTGGTGCCGCGCGAGATCGACGGCCGCATCCGGCTGGACTGGGAGTCGCTGTCGCAGCGCATCCACCCGGCAGCCAGCCGAATCAAGCTGCTGGCCGAGCAGACGCCCGCACATTTCATCGGATTCGACGCGTTGGCCACCGGCGAGAGGTCTTTGTTGAAAGAGCCGTTCCGGGTGCGCCGCGACGTGCTGTCCGATTCGGTCAACGAAAAGCAGTGGTGCCATGTCACCCGCACCACCGAGGATCCGGAGCAGGGCGCCAAGTGGCTCGACACTTTCGAGGGCGCCGGCCTTGACGGCGTGATCGCCAAGCGACTGGACGGCCCCTACCTGTCGGGCAAGCGGGAGATGGTCAAGGTCAAGCACGCCCGCGATGCCGACTGTGTGGCGATGGGCTACCGCATCCACAAGAGCGGCGAGGGTATCGGCTCGATACTGCTCGGGCTCTACCGCGACGACGGCGAACTGCAAATGGTCGGCGGCGCTGCGTCGTTCACCGCGAAGGACCGACTCAAGCTGCTCGCCGATCTCGAGCCGCTGCGCGAAGGCGACGAAGTGCGCGAAGGGGATCCGAGCCGGTGGAACTCGGCGGCCGACAAGCGCTGGATTCCGGTGCGTCCGGAGAAGGTGTGCGAGGTGGCCTACGACCAGATGGAGGGAAACACAGTGCACGGCAAGCGGTTTCGGCACGCTGTCAAGTTCGTCCGATGGCGCCCTGATCGCGAACCGGACAGCTGCACCTTCGAACAGCTCGATGTGCCGATCACCTTCGACCTGTACGACGTGCTGGAGTCGCGCTGATGGCCACGCCCGCAGAGGAAATCGACGTCGACGGCATCAACGTCCGGCTGACCAACCCCGACAAGGTGTACTTCCCGAAGCTGGGCTCCGAGGGCACCAAGCGCAAACTCGTCGAGTATTACCTGGCCGTCGCGAGCGGTCCGATGCTCACGGCGCTGCGCGACCGGCCAACACATCTGCAGCGCTTTCCAGACGGCATCGAGGGCGAGGAGATCTATCAGAAGCGGATTCCCAAGCATGCGCCAGATTACCTGGAGACCTGCGTGGTGACCTTCCCCTCGGGCCGAACTGCGGACGCGCTCAAGGTGACTCACCCGGCAGCGATCGTGTGGGCAGCGCAGATGGGAACCATCACCCTGCATCCCTGGCAGGTGCGCTGCGCGGACACCGAGCATCCCGACGAGTTGCGGGTCGACCTGGATCCGCAGCCCGGCACAGCGTTCAAGGAGGCTCGCACAATCGCGGTCGACGTGCTCAAGCCGGTGCTCGACGAACTCGGCCTGGTCGGCTATCCGAAGACGTCCGGCGGTCGCGGTGTGCACATCTTCGTCCGCATCAAGCCCGACTGGGATTTCATCGCGGTGCGGCGAGCGGGCATCGCGTTGGCCCGCGAGGTGGAGCGGCGGGCGCCCGACGCGGTCACGACGTCATGGTGGAAAGAAGAGCGCGGCGAGCGAATCTTCATCGACTACAACCAGAATGCCCGCGACCGCACCTTCGCGTCGGCGTACTCGGCACGCAAGACGCCGATTGCGACGGTGTCGATGCCGTTGACATGGGACGAACTGCGCGACGCCGATCCCGATGACTACACGATCACCACCGCACCCGATTTCGTCGCAGGCCGACCCGACCCCTGGGACGGAATCGATTCCGTCGCACAGTCATTGGAGCCGTTGTTGGAGATGGTCAAGGCCGACGAGGACCGCGGGCTCGGCGATCTGCCGTATCCGCCGAGTTATCCGAAGATGCCGGGCGAACCGCCGAGGGTGCAGCCGAGTAAGAAGGTGGCCGCGAATTGGGACGACGCGGGCAACCCGGTGAGCCGGTGAGCCACACCGACGCCCAACGCCGCCACGACCCGGACGTTCGTAGCTTCGCCAGTGACAACTACGCCGGCGTTCACCCGGAAATACTCGACGCTCTCGCGCTGGCCAACGGCGGGCACCAGGTGGCCTACGGTGACGACGCGTACACCGAGAACCTGCAGAACATCATCCGCGAGCACTTCGGCCCCACCGCGGAAGCGTTTCCCGTTTTCAACGGCACAGGGGCGAACGTCGTTGCCCTGCAAGCCGTCACCGATCGATGGGGTGCTGTGGTGTGCGCCGAGACCGCGCACATCAACGTCGACGAGTGCGGCGCGCCCGAGCGGATGGGCGGACTCAAGCTGCTCACCGTGCCCACAGTCGACGGCAAGCTCACCCCGGACCTGATCGACCGGCAGGCGTGGGGGTGGAGCGACGAGCACCGAGCGATGCCGCAGGTCGTGTCGATCACCCAAAGCACCGAGTTGGGCACGCTGTACACACCCGACGAGATCCGGGCGATCTGCGACCAGGCCCACGGCAGAAACATGAAGGTGCACGTCGACGGGTCACGTATCGCCAATGCGGCTGCGACACTTGACCTCCCGATGCGTGCATTCATCTCCGACGTCGGCGTTGACATCCTGTCGCTGGGTGGCACCAAGAACGGCGCGCTGTTGGGCGAGGCTGTTGTGGTGCTCAACCCGGATGCGGCCAGCCATATGAAGCATCTGCGCAAGCTGTCGATGCAGCTGCACTCCAAGATGCGCTTCGTCGCGGTGCAGCTGGAAGCGCTGCTGGCCAAGGACCTTTGGCTGCGCAACGCCCGGCACGCGAACCAAATGGCGCAACGCCTCGCCGAAGGAGTGCGCGCCGTCGACGGGGTTCAAGTGCTTCATCCGGTGCAGGCCAACGCGGTCTTCGCTCGGCTACCCCGTGACGTCAGCGAGCGGCTGCAGAAGCGATTCCGGTTCTACTTCTGGGACGAGGCGGCCGGCGACGTCCGCTGGATGTGTTCGTTCGACACCACCGAGGCCGACGTCGATGCATTCGTCACGGCCGTGAAGGAAGAGATGGCGCGCTAGTCAGGACGAATTCACCTGAATGCGAGCGCCTTCGGAGAACACCGAGTCGTGTAGTTCCAGCGCCTTCGGCAGTGTTCCCGTTGGCACGTCGAACGGCAACTTCACGGTCATGTTGGCGCCGGGCTTCATCGTGACCACCATCGAGCTGTTGTTCATCGCGACAGCTGCTTCGGCATCGGCCGCGTAGACATGGCCATTCGAGTCGATCAACCTCTGGTTGGTGGCAGCGAATTCCTGCGACTCGTCATCGAGGTTGTGCACGGTCATCGTCGCGATGAGCCACTCACCCTTCGGGCGCGGATCGCCACGCCAATTGGCCGGGGTGGCCACGTCCGTGACGACGAACTCCAAATCACCATCACGGAGCGGTGTACCGAGCCAACCGGTGGGCCCATGGAATTTGTCTGCGCTAGGGGTGTCCGACTTCGATCCCGCCACGACCATCGCGGTGCAGCCCCCGAAGAACAGCGCGATCACCGCGATGACGCTTACTGCGATCCACAGCCCGGTCCTGCTCAGGGTTGGCCGCGCAGGCGCATGGCCGGTCCACTGAACACCGTCCCAGTAGCGCTGCCGCGGCGCGCCCGATGGGTCCGGATACCATCCCCTCATTGGTGTGCTTGCCACTGAAATTCCCTCCCGAAATGGACCATAGCGGCACGCAGCATCGGGAGTAAAGTTTGCTGGAACTAACTAGGGCGTCGAATTAACTTGAGAGCCTGGTCGTTGGCGGTTTGGTGGTTGTTTGCTCAAGAAGGTGCTAGCTAGACCCGGCCCGCGGCGAACGCCGCGCCCTGACTGGCCATGCCCGAGCGCACGTAGGACAGGTGCGCGTCGGAGAACATCTCGTCGCGCGTAGGTGTCGACATACCGCCGCCGGGTGTGCAGATCGGGTCGCCGGCCGCGCACAAGTCGAGGGTCTTGTCGGCATATAGCGGGCTCACACCTGTCAGCGGCATGCCGACATATCTGTCCAACGGATTGCCGAAGACTGCCACCGCTGCAACGTGATTCGCGACATCTGGTGGCATCGGCGCGGGAGTGAAGCCCGCGAGCGATACCGGGATCGCGGTGATCAGATCGATCGTCAACGCGCCTTGGGAGTAGCCGCCGAGCACGATGCGGGTGTTGGGGCAGTTCGTCACCGTCGACTGAACGTGTGCTCGGGCATTGTCGGCACCCACCGAGGCGGAACTGGCGAAGTCGTCCGAGGCGGGGTAGTCAACCGGGTAAACGGCGACGGATCTGCCACCGACCTGTGAGCGCAGTGTGTCCACGAATACCTGCCCGACCTGCCCAACACCGGGCGGTTCGGTTGTGGCGCGGGCGAATACGACTTCGATGTCGGGGCAGCCTGCGGCGAGTGCCGGGGCGATGATGGCGGGCATAGAAAGGGCCGTCCACGCTGTCACCATCGCGGAACCCAGGACACACACGACTGCGTGTGCGCTCACGTCTCAATCGTGGCATAACAGGTCGGTATAAGCACGGATCTTGTTGCGAGTGCAAGGAACTGGGTGGCACGGCGGCCGACTGGTCTAGTCGCCGGTCCGCTGGACCCGGGAGTCGAAGTCACTGTTGAACGGACACTCGCCGGTGACGGTGTAGTGGCCCCGCCCCGTCAGCAGCGTGACGGGGTCTTGGGCCGGCTGGGGAAGCGGGTAGTTCAGGGTGATCTGGGCACGAGCAGGGCTGCCGTTGGTGCACTTCGCATCTTGTGACGTGTCCGCCAGCACCCACTGATTCTTCGCGAATAGCAGGACCTTGGTGTCGCCGGGATTCTGCCAATAACTCAGGCAGCGATCGCCGGTGCGCAGGCAATACGTCGCAATGTCGAAGTTCACTTCCGCGTTGCGGCCACCGACGGCATAGGTATCCGTCTCTTGGTAATTGCCGTGCAGCCCTTGGGCCGGCGATGGCACGCGCGGCGGTTGCTTCCACGGATCAGCAACTGACGCATCGGGTTTCAAATCTCCGACGCGTGTGAACTGAACCTGTTGGTCGGTCGCACAGCTTGCCGTTGACCGAACGACGAAGTTACCGTCCAGCGTTCCGTCTGGCCGAAGCTGAAGCGACATCGCTTCCCAGACCTCGGCCTGGCTGTTCATGCATGACCCCTGCGCTGCGCTCACGGCGACCCAGTGTCCGCCGAGCTCGTCGAGCACCATCGTCGATGCAGCTGATCGAGATCCGCTGACCTTTGATGCGGTGGCCACGCATCCTTCGGTCTGGCAGGCAGACTTGATCACCCATGTCTCCGAACCGCCCGATTGGTTCGCGTTTGACTGCGCATCAGGCGGCTCAGCAGTGCCGAACTCGACGGTGTAGATGCCGTTGAGAGGTGTCACTTGCTGCGGTTTGTTCCCGCTGTCGCTGCCACCGACGACCGAGAAAATCGTGACCAGAGCAATGACCATCAAGGTTACGGCGACGGGGATCACGACCGTCTTTCGTTGCCACCATGGCAGCGGCGGGTGGAACTCGTCAGGTTTGGCTTCGGTGGCTTCGGCCGTGCCGTACTGTGTTGGGGCCCAGGCTTTCTCGAGGTGTACCGGCGTACCGGTCTGCGTTGGCGCCCAGGCTTCTGCGGATTCCTGAGAGAAAACCTCGGTCGGTGAATCGGCCGCAACGCCGATCGCAGTGTGTTCGAGACCAGTCGGAGTCGTGGGGGTGACGGCAGTCAGTGCCTTGCGCGCCGCGCGCGCCATCTCTGTGGTCGTGCTGTATCGATCGGTAGGCTCTTTGGCCATCCCCGTGGTGACAACCGCATCCAGCGCAGCTGACACTCCGGGCCGTGAAATCGACGGCCGCGGTGGGGGAGTCGTGAGATGACCGGCGATCTGCTGCTCGACGCTTTCGCCGGGAAAGGGCCTGTTCGACGTCAGGCACTCGTACAGGACGCAGGCGAGGGCATAGATGTCCGAACGCGCATCCGATACACCGCTGGTGAAGCGTTCCGGGGCCATATACGCCCACGTGCCAACGACATTGCCGGTTGCGGTCAGCTTTGTCTCGCTCGCTGCGCGGGCAATCCCGAAGTCGATGAGATACGCGAAATCATCCTCCGCGATAAGGATGTTGGAGGGTTTGACGTCGCGATGCACCAGCCCCGCCCGGTGCGCAGCGTTGAGCGCCGAGGAAACCTGCTCGATGATTTTCACAGCCCGTTCCGGTTCCAGTGCGCCGCGCTCCAGCGTGTGCTCGAGGTCTTCTCCCTCGATCAGGCGCATGTCGACGTAGAGGCGCCCCGCGATCTCGCCGAAGTCGTGGATCGGCACCACATGAGGATTGTTCAGTCCGGCAGCGGTGAAGGCCTCGCGACGGAATCGCTGCTCGAACATCGGGTCGGCGGCCAACTGCGCCGGCAGGACTTTCACGGCCACCATGCGCTGGGTGGCGGTGTCGAAGGCCTTCCAAACCTCACCCATGCCGCCGCGACCCAACAGCTCGAGCAATTGGTATCGGCCGAACGGCGTGCCCTTCACAACGACTCCGCTCGGCGGCAAACCGACAGGTTCACAGCGATCACACTAAGGCCGTTGCCTCGCCCGGAGGCGGGTATTGAGGTCCGCATTGGGAGTGACAACCTGGCTGAAATCATCGACGGACACGTCCGCCCGAACTAGCCTGGGGACCCGATGCAAACAATCCGCAAGCTGCTTGCCGCGGTCGCGATCGTTGCAATGCTCATCGGCGGCATCAGCATTGCGGCGGCGCTGATCTTCGGTGACCACTCCAAACCTGTGCCGACGGTCGCCACACCTCCGCCTCCGCCACCGCCGTCGGTGCCGATACCCAAGGAGTTCACGGTCAACGTGGTCGTCACCGAGCAGAACTGTGACCCTGGTCCCGGATGCGTCTACAAGTACACGATCGAGCCGAAATACATTGGCTTCCATCCGTTGCCGACCACCCCGTTCACGGTCAAATATGAGGTGCAGGGTGGAAACCTGCCCCAGCCCGGCGAGTTCACCGTCGAGGGCAACCAGGCAAAGATCCTCAAGGACGTGGTGCTCGAAGGACCGCCTGCGGCCCGACTGCAAGCCGTCGTCCTGCAGGTAGTCGGCTGAATATTGCGATTTCCCACGCGTGGCGGCGTCCTGGACGCATTGTTAGCGCTATGAGCAAGGCCTCGTTGCTCCGCGCTGAGGAAGGCCTGCCCCGCGGTGTTCAGGGGGCGGCCGATTCGCGGTTCTCCAATGTCGTTCGCGTGTTCGCGGGTCTGTTCCCGGGCAGACGGTTTGGTGGCGGCGCGCTTTCGGTGTACATCGACGGGCGGCCGGTCGTCGATGTCTGGACGGGCTGGTCCGACCGCGCGGGGGAACAGCCCTGGACCGTTGACACCGGTGCGATGGTGTTTTCGGCGACGAAAGGCGTAGCGGCGACTGTCATTCACCGCCTCGTCGATCGCGGCCTGCTGGACTACGACGAACCGGTCGCAACGTACTGGCCCGCGTTCGGGGCCAACGGCAAGGACGCCATCACGATCCGCGACGTGCTGCGGCACCGCTCCGGCCTGTCGCATCTGAAGGGTGTCGGCCGCGACGAGTTGCTCGACCACGAGCTGATGGAGCAGCGGCTGGCCGCTGCGTCGGTGGACCACCTGCGTGGCTGGCCGGCCTACCACGCGCTGACGTACGGGTGGATCCTTTCCGGGTTGGCCCGCGCGGTGACCGGGCAGGGCATGCGTGAGCTGATCCGCGAAGAGGTGGCCCGTCCTCTGGACACCGACGGTCTGCATTTGGGCCGCCCGCCTGCCGGCTCGCCGACGAAGGTCGCGCAAATCCTTGCACCGCAGAGCAGTCGCGGCAATCCGGTGTTCAACTTCGTCGCGCCGAAGGTGGCGGGCCTGCCGCTCTCTGGCGCGTTCGGGGCGATGTTCTTTCCCGGCATCAAATCGTTTGTGCAGGGCGATATTCCATTTCTCGACGGCGAGGTGCCCGCTGCCAACGGCGTCGTCACCGCCCGTGGGCTGGCCAAGATGTACGCCGCGATCGCCAACGGCGGCAGGATCGACGACACCCAGTTCGTGTCGAACGACTTGGCGCAGGGGCTGATCGGAAACCCGAAACCCTGGCCTGATCTCAACATCGGCGTACCGATGCCGTTTCACCTCGGCTATCACGAGTCGCCGATACCCGGCCTGCTCAAGGGCTTTGGCCACTTCGGCCTTGGCGGCACCCTCGGCTGGGCCGACCCGGCGTCGGGCGCGGCGTTCGCATTCGTACACAACCGGCTGTTGACCCCGATGGTGCTCGACATGGCGTCGTTCGCCGGACTGGCCCGGCCGTTACGAAACGCAATCACCGCGGCCCGGCACGCGGGCCCGCTTGCGGTACCGAGATACGGTGCGCGGTATCGCGACGTCGGCCAAAAGGAGAAGAAGAGGCTGGCAGGGCGCCGTTAGTTCTGCGGCACAACGCCTTTCGCTTGTGGAAGGGGCAGGTCGTTGTAGGTCACGATGCCGGGTGGCGCGGCGACGACGGCCGGGATCGCGTGGATCGGCGGCATCGCCGTCATGATGTGGCCGAGGACGAAGAAATCGTCAATCGACTTCGCGTTCTCGATCATGTCCTGTGGCGGAAGAAAGCCGACCTGCATGTTGACCGTCGGACGGCCCTCGATCGTGATCTTCCAACCATCGGCGTCCAGCTTCCAGTCAGGGTCGAGCGTCTGGCCCTTCTTCCACCGGACGTTGATGTCGATGACTGTCTTGCCGTTGGCAATCCCTTGCCAGCTGGCGAAGGTGCCCGCCACGTGGCCCGCGGGAATGGTCCACGAGGCCATCGTGAGATCCTCTGTGGTCTGGGCGTATTCGGCCACGCACTTGATCTCGTCGAGTTCCACCCCGAGCGAATCGGCGACCAGTTGTACCGCCTCGGCGAACACCACGGTGCCCTTCGACATCATCGGCTCCAGGTCGGGGTCGTCGATCGGCATGCCGAAACCACACGGCCGCTCGGTGTCGGGCGAGTCGTAGAGGGTGGTGTCGGCGGACTCCGCGATGGTGACCTTGTCGACGCGGTCGCATGATGTCGCCGCCACGATCGCGAGCAGTTCCGCGAAGCCAGGACTCACACCGGAGCCGAACAGCGTCGACCCACCCTTCTGGCAGGCATCCTCGAGTTTGGCTCTGTCGTCGCCGAGATTGTGGCCGGTGATGAAGGACGCGGAGGCGACGACGTTGACACCGGCCGAGAGGATGCGGGCCAGCTCGTCGACGTCGATCCACATCGGGTTGTAGACGACGCAGTCGGGCTTGAGCGCGAGCAGCGCGGCGACGTCGTCGGTTGCCTTGACGCCAAGCGGTTGGATGCCGGCCAGTTCGCCGACGTCACGGCCGACCTTGTCCTTCGACCAGGCGTAGCACCCGATGAGGTCAAGTGTGGGGTTGGCAGCGATGGCCGCTACGGAGCTTTTTCCGACGTTTCCCGTCGTCCACTGGACAACGCGATGAGGAGTGGTGTTGAGCACTCGCTCAGCATAGGGCGGTCAGGGGCCGGAAACCAGAGTCGCCTTGCCGGTGCGCTCCTGGCCGCTGCGGTCGATCCAGGTCAGGTCGACGACATCACCGGGGTAGTGCCGGTCAAGCACGTAGGTCAGTGTGGTGGCCGAGTCCAGCGAGGTGCCGTCGAGCACCGTCAGCACGTCGCCGATGGTCAGGCCCGCCTGGGCGGCCGGGCCTCCGATCACCACGTCGCGCACGATGATCCCGCCGCCGTTGCGCGGCTGCGTGCCGACGCCGACGCCGAGCAGCGTCGGCTGTCCGATGTGCACGCTCGGCGACGGCGCACCGGAGCGGATCTGGTTCGCGACGGCCATCGCGTCATTGATGGGTATCGCGAAACCCTTTCCAGCAGGGCCCATTTGGAAGTTCACCGTCGCGGCGGTGACCACCCCGATGACCTGCCCGGCGCCGTTCACCAGCGGACCCCCGGAATCGCCGGGACGTACGTCGGCGGACACCTCGATGAGCCCGTTGACCTCTTCCGAGCTGCCGGTCAGCGCGTCTTCGGCGTTCACGGTGCGGTTCAGTGCGGCCACCGGGCCGGTTTCGTGGGTGAGGGGTGCGCCCGTACCGCGCGCGTTGCCAAGGCCGACCGTCGGCTCACCGACGACGACCTGACCGGAGTCACCGATCGGGGCGGCGGGCACTCCGCCGGCGCCACGCAACTGCAACACCGCGATGTCGTTCTTGCGGTCGTAGCCGACCAGGTCGACCGGGTAGTCCCGGCCGCCGACCGTGCCGGTGATGGTGTTGGCGCCCGCGACGACGTGGTAGTTGGTCAGGACCACGCCACCCGGATCGATGACCATCCCGGTGCCGGTCCCGATCGCCTGCTGATAGTCGATCTTCGTGGTGATCTGGACGACCGCAGGTTCGACCGCAGCGGCAGCCGCGGCGATGTCCACCGGTGCTGCCGCCGACGTCGCCGGTGCGACGAGGGCGAAGACCGCGGCGAGCACGGTCAGCAATGCAGGCACCAGGCGGCGCTTGGGAGATGTGCGCATCTGCCTATAGTGCCCGAACTGCGGTCCGCTAACCCTCGAAGGCGTCGTCGTCAGCGTTCTGCACCACGATCGTGGCCCGGTAATCCTCGAACCTGATCGGGTCGTCGGGCGTCTGCGGATAGGGCTCAAGCGACTGCAACGCGATGCGGTATGCGCCAACAGTCGCCACGTTGACCGTCTGACCCGGCGCCGGGTTGGTGTTGAACTCCACCGTCGTCGGGGCGGTGGAATCGGGTTGCACCGCAATCGCGATCCTGGCCTGTCCGGTCCAGAAGCACTGCACCCTGGTCGGGCAGCGGGAGTCTTCGAGTACGTCGGCGAACCGAAGGCGCAATTTCTCGCTCGGTATCAGGGCTTCCCGACCGCCTGCCAACGCGAACGGCGTATCGAGGGTGAACTCGGGGATATCGGCCCGGGCGGGCCCGCCGGCCCGGCAGCTCATCAATGCCAAGCCGATGAGAACTGCGCAGACGCTAGTCCTCGACGGCGACACGGCCCCGCAGCCGCCTGCGTCTGCGGTTGCGCAGCCCGCCGTTGGTGGACTCGGCAGCCGGTTCGTCCTCCACGGGGAGCTCCGGATCCTCTGTCGTCGACTCCGTCTCCGCGGTGTCCGTGCTTTCGGCGGTGACCTCGGCTGGTTCCGCGTCGGCTTCGTCCGTAACGTCCTCAGGGGTCTCCTCGGCGGCGTCCTCAGCGGCGTCTTCAGCGGCGTCTTCGGTGGCCTCGTCCTCGGCGGCCTTGCGGCCACGGCGGCCCTGCTTGGCCTTCTTCGGCTTGAGCGGTTTGGGCGGAGGCGGCGGCAGTTCGGCAACGAACGCCAGATAGAACGCGGAGATGCCGAGCAGCGCGATGGCGGCGGCGGCGCCGTAGATGCCGAACAGCCACTGCCCGGCGTTGTCGAGGCTGATCCAGATCTCGCTGATCGCGGTGCCCAGGATCAGCACTCCCGCGAGCACGTGCAACACGATCGACGACGTGTAAAGGCGCAGGGCCATCTGCGGCGTGCCGAACTCCGGCCGACGGGTGCGCAGCAGCGTGAACACCACCGGCAGCGCAGCCAGGCCGATGAGCGCGCCGGTGACGATGCGCAACGCGGTACCGAGAGTGGGTGACGTGTCGCCCGAAAGTTCCCACCACCGCGGTAGGACGAAGAAGAAGTAGAGGACACCGGCGGCGATAGAAAACGACGCGTGCCAAACCACCGCCACGGTGCGGCTCATAGCCCTCCTATTGGTTATTTGGCCGGGGTGCGACCGGGCCGTTGGACCAGCCGGTCGCACTCCCGAGCCGAGTGCGGAGGATAGGGGATTTGAACCCCTGAGGGCTATTAACCCAACCCGCGTTCCAGGCGAGCGCCATAGGCCACTAGGCGAATCCTCCGCGGGCTATGGTAGCCGACCGCGCTGATGTGCCCGTCGAGTCGCAGGGTCCGCGGGTATTACACTCGCTACGGACCCCGCGCGGCGTCTATCCTGTGAACTCCCCCAGGGCCGGAAGGCAGCAAGGGTCAATGGGCTCTGGCGGGTGCGCGGGGTCCCCTTCTGTTTCACGGCTAATCGGAAAGGCGCGCCGTGTCGTTTTTGTCTCTTGGCCGTGACGAACTGCAGGCACAGCACGAGCTGCAGTCCCGCAACTACGCCGACCTGCAGGCCAAGAAGCTCAGCCTCGATCTGACCCGCGGAAAGCCGTCGCCTGCGCAGCTGGATCTGTCCAATGCCCTGCTAGAGCTGCCCGGTTCCGGAAAGGATGCCTTCCGCGACGGTGACGGCACCGACACCCGCAACTACGGCGGCCTGCACGGTCTGCCCGAACTGCGCGCGATCTTCAGCGAGCTGCTGGGCATTCCGGTGCCCAACCTCATCGCAGGCAACAACGCCAGCCTCGAGCTGATGCACGACGTGGTGACGTACTCGATGCTGCACGGCGGCGTGGACTCCACCCAGCCGTGGATCAAAGAGCCGACCGTCAAATTTCTCTGCCCGTCGCCCGGATACGACCGGCACTTCGCGATCACCGAGACCCTCGGAATCGAGATGATCACCGTGCCGATGCGCGAGGAGGGCCCCGACGTCGACCTGATCGAGGAACTCGTCGCCGCCGACCCGGCCATCAAGGGCATGTGGTGCGTGCCGGTCTACTCGAACCCGACCGGTGTCACGTTCTCCTGGGAAACCGTCCGTCGGCTGGTGCAAATGCAAACGGCGGCAAAAGATTTCCGGCTGATGTGGGACAACGCCTATCCCGTGCACACGCTGACCCACGACTTCGTTCAGCAGGTCGACGTGCTCGGGCTGGCCGAGGCCGCGGGCAACCCGAACCGGCCGCTGGTGTTCTCGTCGACGTCCAAGATCACGTTCGCGGGCGCCGGCGTCAGCTTCTTCGCAGGCTCGCTCGGCAACATCGCCTGGTATCTGCAATACGCGGGCAAGAAGTCCATCGGGCCGGACAAGGTCAACCAGCTGCGGCACCTGCGGTTCTTCGGGGACGCCGACGGCGTGCGCCTGCAGATGCAGCGCCACCAAGAGCTGCTTGCGCCCAAGTTCGCGTTGGTTCAGGAGATTCTCGACGACCGCCTCGCCGAATCGAAGGTCGCGTCGTGGACCGATCCCAAGGGCGGCTACTTCGTCAGCCTCGACGTGCTGCCTGGTACTGCCAAGCGCACCGTCGCGCTGGCAAAGGACGCGGGCATCGCGGTCACGGAAGCCGGCTCTGCGTTTCCGTATCGAAAAGACCCGGAAGACAAGAACATTCGAATCGCGCCGTCCTTTCCCGGCCTGCCCGAGCTGCGCGACGCGATCGACGGCCTTGCCACGTGCGCGCTGCTGTCGGCGACCGAGTCGCTTCTGAAGAGCTGACGTGTCCATCCGTCGGACCGCGCCGGTAGCCTGCTGAGCGTGGCGCTCTACCGGAAGTATCGACCGGCAACCTTCGCTGATGTAGTCGGCCAGGAGCACGTCACCGAACCGCTCTCGACCGCCCTGTCCGCGGGACGCATCAACCATGCGTACCTGTTCTCGGGGCCGCGGGGTTGCGGCAAGACGTCCTCGGCGCGGATCCTGGCGCGCTCGCTGAACTGCGAGCAGGGGCCCACTCCGACGCCGTGTGGCGTATGTGACTCCTGCGTCGCCCTGGCGCCGAACGGGCCGGGCAGTGTCGACGTCGTCGAACTCGACGCGGCCAGCCACGGCGGCGTCGACGACACCCGCGAGCTTCGTGACCGGGCGTTCTATGCTCCTGCCCAGTCGCGCTATCGCATCTTCATCGTCGACGAGGCGCACATGGTCACCACCGCCGGCTTCAACGCGCTGCTGAAGATCGTCGAGGAGCCGCCGGACCACTTGATCTTCGTGTTCGCGACGACGGAGCCGGAAAAAGTGCTGCCGACCATCCGCTCGCGCACGCATCACTATCCGTTCCGGTTGCTGGCGCCGCGGACGATGCGGTCACTGCTCGAACGCATCTGCTCGGCCGAGGACGTTTCGGTAGATGATGCGGTGTACCCGTTGGTCATTCGGGCCGGCGGTGGGTCGCCGCGCGACACGTTGAGTGTGCTGGACCAGCTGCTGGCAGGTGCCGAAGGCAACCGGGTGGACTATCAGCGCGCGCTGGCGTTGCTCGGCGCGACGGACGTCGCGCTGATCGATGTCGCCGTCGACGCGCTGGCGGCAGGGGACGCCGCGGCGCTGTTCGGGGCCATCGAGGCGGTGATCGACGCCGGTCACGACCCGCGCCGGTTCGCGACCGATCTGCTGGAGCGCTTCCGCGATTTGATCGTGCTGCAGTCCGTACCCGACGCGATCGCCCGCGGCGTGGTTGACGGGCCCGAGGACATTCTGGAGCGGATGCGCGAGCAGGCCACGCGCGTCGGCACTGCGACCCTGACCCGGTACGCCGAAGTGGTGCACGCCGGGCTCGGTGAGATGCGGGGTGCCACTGCGCCGCGCCTACTGCTCGAGGTGGTGTGCGCACGGCTGCTGTTGCCGTCGGCCAGCGACACCGAAGCGGCGCTGCTGCAACGTGTCGAACGCATCGAGACGCGGCTGGACCTGTCCATCCCGGCGGGGGAGGCCGCGTCTGGTTCGGCTTCACTGGCGCCGCCGAAGCAGTACGCCCGCAAGAGCAAGACCGAGCCGACTCCGGCCGCCGAGCCGAAGCCGGAGCCCAAGCCGGAGCCCACGCCGGCACCGAAGGTCGAGACCGAGCCGACCCCGCCTGCACCCGAACCGGTGTCCGCGCCAGAACCGCCGCCGTCACCGCCCCCGGTGCGACCGCCGTCCGACCCCGTGGTGGAGGCGCCCCCGACACCGCCGGTCGGAGGTGAACTCAACGCGGCCGCGGTGCGCAGCATGTGGACCACGGTGCGTGAGAAGGTTCGGCAGCGCAGCCGCACCATCGACGTGATGCTTGCGGGCGCCATCGTCCGCGCGGTCGAGGGTGACACGCTGGTGCTCAGCCACGAGTCAGCGCCGTTGGCGAAACGACTTGTGGAACAACGTAATTCCGACGTGATCCGGGAGGCGCTCAAGGACGCGCTCGGCGTGGACTGGAAGATCCGCTGCGAAGTCGGAACCGCCGCCGCCCCTGTGGCGCCGGAGCCAGCTGATCCTGTGGTGGTGTCGGCGCCGCAGCAAGATGACGACGAAGAGGACATGCTGGCCGAGGCCAGCAACGACACCTCCGAGGTGACGCGCCGCGATCCTGAGGAAGCCGCGCTCGAGCTACTGCAGACCGAACTCGGCGCTCGTCGCATCGACGGCGGTTAGTTGCGTAATCACGCACTTCTCGCCGTTCGCTGTGCTGTAGTTGTGATGTGTCTGTGTATCGAAATCCTGTCCTGATCGCGTTGTTCTCGGTGGCACTGGCCGCCGCACCGGTGGCGAGTGCGGACCATCACGGCGTGCCTCACACGAGCGATTTCCCGACGGCCGAAGGAAACTACACGACTGACGGCGATCCCGGCTGGGTGTACTTCGTGATCGACGAATTCATGAAGCCCGACATTCATGACTACTTCGGTTGTGGCATCGGCCCGGACGGTACGGTCGGCTGCGACCGGGTTCCGCAACCCGATCAATACCCCGCCATGCAGCCGAAGACCTATCCGCCTGCGGGCACCAACCAGACCGTCGCCACGCCGGCTGAGGCGGCCAGCTACCGCTTTTCACTCGCTCCGACGTTTACTCGCGAGGTCGATATTCTGCCGGAAGGCCGCCAACTGGTGAACGGGAACGCCAAATGCAGCCACGGCCTTCAGGGCTCGATGGTCTGCGAGACGGGCGAGCACGGCTTCCTGCTCTCCTACACCCGGGGCGACAACTGGTAGAAGCTAGGGCGTCCACCACGGCCGCAGCGGCAGCCCGCCGTCGTGGCCATGCGAGTCGAGCTTGACCGCCAGCACCTGGTGCAGCTGAACGACATTCGTCTCGAAGCCGACGCGCGAGCCCGCCATGTACAGGCCCCACACCTTGGCCGTGGGCAGTCCGACTTCTTCGACGGCCTCGTCCCAGTGTTCGACGAGATTGCGGCACCAGTCGCGCAGCGTCAACGCGTAGTGGTGGCGCAGGTTCTCCTCGTGGATCACTTCGAGACCGACGTCCTGGGCCTCGGTGATGATGCGGCCCGAACCGGTCAGCTCACCGTCGGGGAACACATAGCGGTCGATGAAACCGCCCGCGTTCGCCCCAGTTCGGTTGTCGTGGCGCGTGATGCAGTGGTTGAGCAGCAGACCGCCGGTGCGCAGCTTCGACTTGAGGAACCGGAAGTATGCCGGATAGTTGTGCACGCCAATGTGTTCCGTCAAGCCGATGGACGAAACCGCGTCGAATCCGGACTCACGCACGTCGCGGTAATCGCTGTGGCGGACCTCGGCCAGATCCGAAAGTCCCTGTTCCTCGATCGCGTTCTGCGCCCACGCGGCCTGTTCTTTCGACAGCGTCACGCCGATGGCCTTGACGCCGTGGCTGGCCGCGTAACGCACCATGCCACCCCAGCCGCAGCCCACGTCGAGCAGTCGGTCGCCTGGCTTCAGCCGCAGCTTGTCGAACACCAGTCGGTATTTGTTCTCCTGCGCCTCTTCCAACGTGGCGTCCGGAGTCGGGTAACACGCGCAGGTGTACGTCATCGAAGGGCCAAGAACCCACTCGTAGAACGTGTTTGACACGTCGTAGTGATGGTGAATTGCCTCGGCGTCACGGATTCGGCTGTGCCGCAGCCCTTCTGCGATCCGACGCCAGCGCGGCAGCGCTTCCTGCGGCGGCGGCGCGATGGGCTTGAGATGTTCGAAGCCGATCGAGCGAATGATATTCGGCAACAGCCGCGCCGGTGGCAGCTTGAAGTCCATCTTGTCGGCGAGCGCCTTGAGTAGCTCATAGGGATCGCCGGGATGCACCCCGAGCGGTTCCAGGTCGCCGGACACGTAGGCGCGCGCCAGGCCGAGATCGCCGGGGGCAGTGGCCAGATACGTGGTGCCGCGCGGCGTCTTCAGGTCGAGGCCGACGGGCGCGTCGTCGGGCCCGGCCGTGCTGCCGTCGTAAGCGCTGAACCTCAGGGGCAGTTGCCCTGACGCGAAGATTTCCAGGATCTCGGCCAGCGTCAGCTTCCTCGCCGGGGCGTGTGATTGCTCTTTATAGGTCGTCATCGTCTTTGCACCGCCTTCGCGTACAGGTCTAGCAGCCGTGAGTCAGGGTCGTAGGTTTTCTTGACGGTCTTGTAAGCCTCCCCGCCATACAGCTCGTCAAACTCTTCAAGGGAGTAAAAAGCGTCGGAATACAGCGATTTGTGCCCTTCCAGGCTGCTGACCTTGTGTTCGATCAGCCTGTTGGTGTGCCCTTCGGTCGGTCCGATCGGCACCGATGACCAGAAGCCGACATTGACGTAGGTGTGGTGCGGGCGGATCGGATACAGCGGCCAGCGCTCGTCGCCGCGCAGTCGCAGCGGGCACAGCCACACCGGTTCGATCGGGACGTTGTCCAGGAACCAGGCGAGGAATTCCGCGGTGCGCTCGATGGGCACCTCGACGTCCTGCACCACGCGTTCGCGGGGCGGCCTTCCGTTGCGTTTCTCGATCCGGTCGGCGATGTTGAAGCGCTGGTCGTAGGCGATCAGCTTCCAGTAGACGCTGCTGCGCCGGTAGCGCCGCGGCCAGAGTCGGCGGATCCGCGGATCCTGCGCACCGAATGCGCGCGAGCACCAGAACCAGTCGGTGTCCCACCGCCACAGGTAGTCGTGGATGGTGAGTCGGTCGTGCTTCTCGCCGTGGGCGTGCTGGATGGAGCGGTAGTAGATCTGCTGGCCGGTGTAGTCGCTGACAGGACCGGGCGTGCCGGTCTGGAAGCCCAGCGTCAGGTAACTCTCGTCCGCGGTGAACACCACACCGTCGAGGTAATCGACAGGGGTGCCGTCGTGTCCGCCGGTCTCGATGATGCGATCCATGGCCGCGACCAGGTCGTCCAGCGTGTGGAATCTCAAGTGCCGCAACGCCACGAACGGTTTGACGGATTCCAGCTCGATCTTCAATCGGACCGAATAGCCAAGCGTGCCATAAGAATTCGGAAAGGCATGGAACAGGTCGGAGCAGTGGTCACGACTTGCCGTCACGACCTCGCCCGTGCCGGTCAGGATGTCCATCTCCAGCACCGACTCATGCGGCAGCCCGTTGCGGAACGATGTCGACTCAATGCCGAGCCCGGTGACCGCGCCGCCCAGCGTGATGGTCTTGAGCTGCGGCACCACGAACGGCGCGAGCCCGTAGGGCAGGGTGGCTGAGACGAGGTCCTCGTAGGTGCACATGCCCGCCACGTCGGCCGTCTTGCGCTCGGGATCGACGGAGATGACGCCCGTCAACCCCGAGGTGTCCAGCCCTTTGGCCGTCGATTTGGCCCGCGCGCGGAACAGGTTTGACGTGCGCTTGGCGAGTCGCACCGTGGCGTTCGGCGGAATCGCGCGGTAACTGGCAAGAAGGCGCTGCACGCCCGCAGCGTGCGCAGCCTGTGCGTCGCTCCCCTCAACTGACACAGATATACGCTAGTCCGCGGTCGCAGCCGATGCGACCGCACCTAGCGGACAGGAGAGCCATCTCATGGGACAGGTCAGCGCGTCCAGCACCGTCTTGATTGACGCCCCGCCGGAGCGCGTACTGGCGGCCGTTGCCGACTATGCGACCGTCCGCCCGAAGATCCTGTCGTCGCATTACCGCGATTACCAGGTGCTCGAGGGCGGTCAGGGCGCGGGCACCGTCGCGACCTGGAAGCTGCAGGCGACGAAATCGCGGGTGCGTGACGTGAAGGCCAACGTCGACGTGGCAGGCCACACCGTCATCGAGAAGGACGCCAACTCGTCGATGATCACCAACTGGACCGTCGCACCGGCCGGCCCGGGGTCGTCGGTCACGGTCAAGACTTCGTGGCAGGGCGCAGGCGGCATCGGCGGCTTCTTCGAGAAGACCTTCGCGCCGCTGGGGCTGCGCAAGATCCAGGGCGAGGTGCTGGCGAACTTGAAGTCTGAGGTCGAGAAGGGCTAATTGGTCCGCGGCGGCTGGGTGGCCAGGAAGCCCGCAATTCCGCGCACGACGGCCTCGGCGTACTTTTGCCGTCCCTCCGGTGTTTTCATCAGCCCCGAGTCGACAGGGTTCTTCATGTTCCCGCATTCGACGAGGATCGACGGGTACTGCGCCAGGTTGAGGCCAGCGATGTCGGAGCGGGGGTCGAGGCCGTTGGAGCCGGTGTAGGTCGACGGCACGAATCCTGCGGCCTGCATCTGGTCACGCATGGTCTGCGCGAACTGGACGGAAGGGCCGGCCTGCACCTGGTTCAGCGGAGGCGACGAGTAGAGCACGTGGAAGCCGCGACCGGTGGGCGGGCCGCCGTCGCCGTGGATGCTGACGACCGCGTTCGGCGCCAGCGCATTGGCCATCGCGGCGCGTTCGTCGACGCACGGGCCCAGGCCCGTGTCGTCGCCGCGGGACATCGCGGTGCGCACACCGAGCGCGGTGAGGGCCTGGCGGATGCGCAGAGTGGTGTCCCAGGTGAACGTGTGTTCGGGGTAGCCGTCGTCGGTCGAGGTACCGCTCTCCTGGCAGTTCTTGGTGCCACCGCGGCCGGTGGGCACCTGCTTGCCGATGGAGGCGTCGTTGGAGCCGTTGTGGCCGGGGTCGAGAAACACGATCATCCCCGCGATGTTGGCGGGGGCGGCCGACGCTGGGCTGGCGAGCGTCGACGCGACGACGAGGAGACCGGCGGCGATTGCGGCGCCGACACGCAGGGTGGCTGGCACGGGCGCCACGGTAGCCCGTCTGGCGACTAGGCTGAAAGCCCGAACCGCCGCTTACCGATGAGCGCAACCAAGTCGAGACCCATCTGCAACTAACACGCAAGGGGAACAGTCATGCAACCCGGAGGCACGCCCGACATGTCGGCACTCCTCGCGCAGGCCCAGCAGGTGCAGCAGCAGTTGATGGAGGCGCAGGAAGCGCTGGCCAACTCCGAGGTGCACGGGCAGGCGGGCGGCGGCCTGGTGCAGGTCACCATGAAGGGCAGCGGTGAAGTGGTCGCGGTGTCGATCGATCCGAAGGTCGTGGATCCCTCCGACGTCGAGACGCTGCAGGACCTTGTCGTCGGCGCCATTGCCGACGCCGCCAAGCAGGTCACCATCCTGGCGCACGACCGGCTCGGGCCGCTCGCGGGCGGGATGGGTGGCCTGGGTCTGCCAGGACTCTAAGTGTTCGAAGGCCCCGTCCAGGATCTGATCGACGAGCTAGGCAAGCTGCCCGGCATCGGGCCGAAGAGCGCGCAGCGGATCGCATTCCATTTGTTGTCGGTGGAGCCGCCCGACATCGACCGGCTGACCGCCGTGTTGAACAAGGTCCGCGACGGTGTGAAGTTTTGCGCGGTGTGCGGAAATGTCTCCGACGAGGACCGCTGCCGAATCTGTTCGGATGCACGCCGTGATCCCGCTGTGGTGTGTGTGGTCGAGGAGCCGAAGGACGTGCAGGCCGTCGAACGCACCCGCGAATTTCGTGGCACCTACCACGTGTTGGGTGGGGCGCTCGATCCGCTGTCTGGCATTGGGCCAGAACAACTGCGGATTCGCGAGCTGTTGAACCGGCTGGCCGAGACCGAGATCTCCGAGGTGATCATCGCGACGGATCCCAACACCGAGGGTGAGGCGACGGCCACGTACTTGGTGCGGATGCTGCGCGATATCCCCGGTTTGACGGTGACGCGCATTGCGTCGGGTCTGCCGATGGGCGGCGACCTGGAGTTCGCCGACGAGCTGACGCTGGGCCGGGCGCTGGCCGGCCGCCGCGCCATGGCCTAGCTTGCTTTTCGCGAGATCGCACTTATCGCGTTGCTCACTCGAACTCTCCCGCAGTAACTGTAGTTTCGCGGACATGTCGGCCCTCGCTGCGAGCATCCCCACATGCGGAGAGTGTTTCTAGGTAGCGAGGCGGTGGAAGAGGGGGCGCTGACCGCCCACGAGTTGCGTCGCTGGCATCAGCGCCTTTTCCGCGATGTATATCTCGAAAAGTCGAATGACGTGACGCTCCGCGATCGGATCGAGGGCGCCTGGCTGCGATCTGGCCGCGAAGGCGTCATCGCGGGAGTTGCAGCCTCGGCACTGCACAATGCCCAATGGGTTGGCGATGACATCCCGATCGAGCTGATCTGGAACTACGGCCGCTCGCCCAACGAATTGCTCGTTCGCAATGAGGCGTTGGCCGAGGATGAGATCACCAGGGTGGCTGGGATTCCCGTGACAACGCGAGTGCGTACCGCGTTCGATCTCGGCCGCTACTTGCCCCGTGACGAAGCCATCGCCCGACTCGACTCCCTCATGCACTCGCAGGTGTTCTCGATTGAGGACGTGTTGCTGCTCGCCAAGCGATACCGAGGCGCACGGGGGCTGAAGGCACTTCGAACAGCCCTTCCGCTTGTCGACGGTGGTTCCGCGTCGCCACGGGAGACACGGCTTCGGTTGTTGTACATCGACGCGGGATTGCCAACGCCGACAACCCAGATCCCCATCGTCGAAGGCCGCGGGCGACTTGTCCGGTGGGCGGACATGGGCTGGGAAGAATTCATGGTCGTTTCCGAGTACGACGGGGATCAACACCGCACCAATCGCGGGCAGTACACCAAGGACATCCGAAGCCTACGAAGGGCCAGAGAACTCGGTTGGATCGTCGACCAAGTGATCAAAGAGGATCGGCCCGCGGAGATCGTCGCCCGCGCGCGGAAGGCATTGGTCTCGCGCGGTTGGCGACCGTAGTCCGCGAAATCGCGCTTACTGCGTGGCCCACTCGAACTTTCGCGCAATAACTGCAGTTTCGCCGTCCGCCTAGACGCGGCGCGGGGCCGCCAGGCGTTCGCGGCGTAGTTGCGCCACTTCGGCGATCTCGAGCGGCGCCAACTCTCCGACGACCTTCGACAACAGATGGTCGGCCAACTCCGGGTTGCGGGCCAGGCACGGCCCATGCAGATACGTCGCGATCACACTGCCCTGCACCGCGCCGTCGATGCCGTCGCCCGCGCGGTTGCCCGCCCCGCTGATCACCTTCGCCAGTGGGTGCGCCGCAGGGCCGAGAACCGTTCCGCCGCGGTGGTTTTCGAAACCGGTGAGCCGCTGCGACAGCCCGGCCACCAAGGGCTGCGACACCACCTCGCCGATGGTCCGAGTCTCCTGCGGCGACGTCGTCACGTCCAGCAGTCCCACGCCTTCGACGCGCTCACCCGACGACGTCTCGTACCAATGCCCGAGCACCTGGATCGCCGCGCAGATCGCCAACACCGGCGCACCGCGCGCGGCCGCCTGCTGCAATCCGGGGTAACGAATCAGGTGCTTGGTGGCCAGGCGCTGCGCGTAATCCTCTGCGCCGCCAAGCGTGTACAAGTCGAGTTCTGACGGCACCGGGTCCGCCAGCGTGATCTCGACGATCTCGGCGTCAAAACCCCTGAGCCGCAACCGTTGCCGCAGCACCACCGAGTTGCCGCCGTCGCCGTAGGTGCCCATCACATCGGGCAGCACCAGCCCGATCCGCACAGCAGATTCAGCCATGGCGCGCAACCGCCCGCTGAAGCTGAAGGAACGCGGTGTAGTTCGCGACCACCTCGACATGTCCCGGCGGGCACGACGCGATCGCCTCAATCGCGTTGTGCACCAATGTGTGCTCGACGCCCGCATACCCAAGTCGTACAGCAAGATCGGTGCCGCGCTCACCGGCGGCAACCACCGGCTTGTTCACGAAATGCTCGAAGTTGACGTCCCACAGCCACGACAGGTCTTCGCCGTCGGGCACCTGACCGTTGACGGAGATCACCACCGAGCCCGCGTCGGTGTCGACCATCGACAGCGCTTCCTGCCAACCGGCTGGGTTCTTCGCCAACAACATTCGCACCGAGTGCGCGCCGAGTTGCACCGTGCTGTACCGGCCTGCGACCTCATCCACACCCGAGACAGCCGCCACCGCCGCGGCCGGATCCGCGCCGAGCGTCACCGCAGCCGCCACCGCCTGCGTGGCATTCCCGCGGTTCACCGCCCCCGGCAGCGCCAGCGTCATCGGCAGCGAAAGCCCTTCCGGCCCATAGATGTTCGCATCGTCGTACCACCATTGCGGGGTCGGTCGTTTGAAGTCGGTGCCCGTCGAATACCAGTGGCTGCCGTCACGCACGATGGTCTCACCTGACCGCGGACAGCTCACGGAGTCGTTGGCCCAGCCGCCACCCGCGGCCACCCACACCACGCGCGGGCTGTCGTAGGCCGCCGACGTCATCAGCACGTCATCGCAGTTGGCTACGACGACGGTGCCGGGGTGACGCGCCAACCCGCTACGGAGCGTTCGCTCGATGTGGTTGATCTCGCCGACGCGGTCCAGCTGATCGCGCGACAGATTCAACAGCACGATCACCGCGGGCTGCACAGCGTCAGCGACATGCGGCACATGCATCTCGTCGACCTCGAGCGCGGCCAACGACGCGGAACGGGCCCCAGCCAAGGCCGCCACCAGTCCCGCATCCATGTTCGCGCCCTCGGCATTGGTGGCGACGGGCCCCAGCGTTCCCAAGGCCGCCGCTGTCATCCGCGTCGTCGTGGACTTGCCGTTGGTGCCGGTGATCACCACCGTGCGACGGCCTTCGCCCAGCTGGCGGAGCATCGATTTGTCGAGCGCAAGCGCCACCAGCCCGCCGATCATCGCGCCCGCGCCGCGCCCGGTGACCCGCGACGCCCAGCGCGCGCTTGCCCCGGCCGCAAGCGCGACACGTCCACGAGTGGTGACCATCCTCGGCAGTCTAAAAGGGTAGAGGCAGGGAGCCGACACGCTGTGACGGCGATCAAGTCCTTGAGGGGAATTGTCGGGACCCCGTGCCATGCTCGAAATGTGAGTCAAACCTGGGGCCGGCCGGCAAACGAGACCGGTCCGGGCTGGGCCGTCGTGGACGTAGAGACGTCCGGCTTCCGCCCCGGGCAGGCCCGCATCGTCAGTGTCGCGGCGCTCGCCGTCGGCGACGACGGCAACGTCGAGCAAAGCCTCTATACCCTGCTGAACCCGGGCGTCGACCCCGGCCCGACCCACGTGCACGGGCTGACCGCCGAGATGCTGCAGGACCAGCCGTGCTTCGGCGACGTCGTCGGCGACCTGATCGCGTTGCTCAAGGACCGCACGCTCGTCGCGCACAACGTCGGCTTCGACTACTCATTCCTGGCCGCAGAGGCCGAGCTGGTCGGGGCGGAGCTGCCCATCGACACCGTGATGTGCACAGTCGAGCTGGCCCGTCGCCTCGAGCTGGGCACCGAGAACCTGCAATTGTCGACGCTCGCGTCGCACTGGGGCATCACGCAGATCAAGCCGCACGACGCGCTCGACGACGCGATGGTGCTCGCGCAGATCCTCAAGCCGGTGCTGGTCCGCGCCAGGGAGCGCAAGGTATGGCTGCCCGTGCGCTCGGTGTCGCGGCGGCAATGGCCCAACGGCCAGGTCACCCACGACGAGTTGCGCCCGCTGAAGATGTTGGCCTCGCGGCTGCCGTGCCCGTACATGAATCCCGGCCGATTCGTCGCGGGCAGGCCGCTGGTCCAGGGCATGCGGGTCGCGTTGTCGGCCGAAGTCACCCGCACCCACGAAGAGCTGATCGAGCGGATCGTGCACGCCGGGCTGGCCTACACCGACAACGTCGACCCCGAAACCTCGCTCGTCATCTGCAACGAGGCCGAACCCGAACACGGCAAGGGCTATCAGGCCATCGAGGTGGGTGTGCCGCTGGTGAACGATGCCGACTTCATGCGACTCCTCGACGGCGTCATCGGCGGCACCGACATCGAGCAGTTCACCGACACCACACTGGCCGGCGACCAGTTCGCACTCTTCTAACTCGGCGGGGCGGTACCCAGCGAAGCACCGGGTGTGAACGTGACCGGCAGCCTGCCGAGCCCCGTCATGCTCGGGTTGCCGGAGTAGCGATGCACGCGTGTCAGATCGACCTCGTAGTCGGGGATGCGGTCGAGCACGGCCTTCACCATCACCGCGAACATCACCCGCGCCAGCGGCGCGCCGATGCAGCGGTGCGGCCCGAGGCCGAACGCGAGGTGACGATTGGGCGCGCGATCGAGCACGACCTCATCGGCGCGGTCGAACGCCCGCTCGTCGTGGTTGGCGGCCAACCAGCTGATGAGCACTTGGTCGTTGCGCCGAAGTTGTTGTCCGCCAAGGACGGTGTCGCGGCTGACGGTGCGGCTGAGCGTCTTGTTGACCGAGCAATAGCGGAGGTATTCGTCGGCTGCAGTGCGATAGAGGTCTGGCTGTTCGATGAGTTGGCGCCGCAGTTCGGGATGGGTGCCGAGATGCAGCAGGCTCAGCGCGGTCAGTGAGGTTGTGGTGTCGACGCCGCCGCCGATCAAGTTCCAGAGGATGTCGATGAGCTGGTTGTCGTCAAGGCGTTTGCCGTCGAATTCGAACTGAACGAGGAAGCTGGTCAGATCGTCGGCAGGATCGGCACGCCGGGTCGCTGCGAACCTCAGCAGCCCGTCGATCATCGCAGGTACTTCGGCGATCACCTTGTTGTACTGCGCGGCGTCGCCCGCATCCATCACCCCGTGGAAGAGGTCGGCATACAGCCGCCAGTTGTCGTAGGGCAGGCCCATCAGTCGCATGGTGAGAATGGCAGGGACCGGGCTCGCGTAGTCGAGCACGAGGTCCATTCGGCCGTCGGCGATTCTCTGGTCGAGGAACCAGTGCACAGACTGCTCCATGAACGGCCGCATCTTCTCGACCGCGCCCGATGAGAAGAACGGCGTGAGTGCCTTGCGCAGCGCCAGATGGTACGGGCCGTCGACCTCGCCGATGCCAAGCGGCGGCTGCCCTTCGGGACGCGGAACACCCATCTCGCCTTGATAATTCACGCCGTCGGCGGCGTCCGGCTCGTACTTGTGGGCGAAGGTGTCAGTGTCGCGCGCGATCTGTTCCACCGCGTCGTAGGAGGACACGTACCAGAACCCGCCGTACTTCTCGTTCCACGCGACGGGGCACCGGCTGCGTAGGTCGGCGTTGAGCTCGTTCTCGTTGCGGGTGAACTCCGCGGAATGGTGATCAAATCCCACGATCGCGTCGGCACTGACGTCGGGACGGCCCATTCGGCTATCTTTACATTTTTAGGGAATTAAGTCCGCAGGAGGTGGACTCATCGGCGGAGCGACCATCGGCGGGCGAGCGATTCCGGACCAGCCTGATCTGCCGCGGATGCGAAGGGAACGTTTCGAGCGGTTGCAGCGACAGCTCGAGACGCAGGGCATCGACGGCCTTGTCCTGCTCGGATCGAGTTCGGTCGGCTATGCCACCGGAGCCGCGGCCCCCGCCCAAGACGGTGACCGGGCGGCGCTGTTCCGCCAGGTGGCGGTGGTGGTGACCGGGGATTCGGCGCCGCACCTTTACACACCGTTCTCCGACGGCGTGCCAGCCGAACTTCCCGACGACCATCTGCACGGGCCGTTGTTCCCCGATCTCGACGACGGTATCGATGTCTTCGCCAAGGAGCTCGCCGAACACTTCAGTTCCGGAGCACGCCTCGGCGTCGACGACCAGACGCATGCGATGTTGCGCGGGCTGCCGAGATTCGAATGGGCCGACGCCTCCGACGTGGTCGGCGCCGCGAAGCTGACCAAGACGCCCGACGAAATCGCGTGTATCCGCAACGCGCAGCGGCTCAATGAACTCGCGATGGCCGACGCGTTGGCGGCGCTGCGTCCCGGGGTCCGCCAGATCGACCTGAGCGCAGTATTCCTGCGGCGAGTGTTCGAACTCGGAGCGTCGGCGAACGGCATCGATCCGATCTGGCAGGTGATGGCGCCGACCCGCCAGCTGGGGCCCTGGACGTTGCACGGCGACCTGGCTTACCCGACCGTCACCACCGACCGCTTTCTCCGCGAGGGTGACGTCATCTGGGTCGACTCCGGCATCACCTGGGAGGGCTACGCATCCGATTACGGCCGAACATGGACCACCGGCGCTGCCCCGAATGCCAAGCAGCAAGCACACTTTCGTCGCTGGCGTACCGTCGTCGACGCCGCCCTTGACGTTCTGAAGCCCGGCGTGTCCGCGCTCGAACTCGGCAAGGTTGCCATCGACGCCAACGACGGTATGCGGCCCTGGATCGAGCACTTCTATCTGGCTCACGGTGTCGGCACGGACAGCGCCGAAATGCCGCTGATCGGAACCGACCTGGGCGAAGGCTTTGACGAGCGCCTCATCATGCAACCGGGAATGGTGCTCGTCCTCGAGCCGGTCATCTGGGAAGACGGCCATGCCGGCTATCGGTCGGAAGACATTGTGGCCGTGACGGATACCGGTTGGGTGAAGCTCAGCGGGTCAACCTATGAGCCGTATGGAGTCGAGGCATGAGCCCGGCTCCCCGCGACCGCGGAGTGTTCATCGGCATGATGGGCCTCGAGGACAGCGCACGCGTCGACTTCGCGCGCCTGCGTGCCGAGCGACGGTCAAAAGTATTCTCCGGCATGGCAGCTCACGATCTCGATGCGCTGATGCTCGGCGGCGTCGGCAATGTGAAGTACGTGTCGGGCGCGCGTCAGCTGGGACGTTCGGGTGTGCTGCCGTTCGCACCCGTCGTGGTGGTGGTACGGGAAACCGAACGCGTGCATCTGCTTTCCACGTGGGACGAGGGAGTGCCGCCCGAGATCGGCCGCGACGACCTGTACCGCATGAGCTGGAATCCAGCCAATCTCGCTGCCGATCTCGCCAAGGTTCCCGGGGTGCGCGACGCGCGGCGCGTCGGCACCGACGGGCTGACGCCGATGTTCGCTTCGTTGATTCCGGAGATGGTGACGAAGGCGGACCTCGTCGATGCCGGACCGATGCTGACCGCTGCGCGGCGGACCAAGACGGCCGACGAGATCCTCTGCGTTGAGGTCGCGTCGGCGATCGCCGAGGCCGCGCTGAGCGCGATGAAAGGCGCACTGGCGCCTGGCATCACCGCGCGCGAACTGCTCGCCGTCTACCACGAGCGGATCGCGAATCTCGGCGCACCGATGCCGCCGTCCGAAGACGTCTGCACCGTGACGCCATCGTCGGTGATGCTCGCGCCCGGCGCGCTCTACGCGGGCTACGAGGCCGGCCTGGCGCGCACCAGGACAGCCGACAGCGATTTGGTGTCGCGATGTGAAGGTGCAATGGACGCGCTAGTCGCCGCATGCCGCCCGGGGAACACCGGCGCGGACCTGTACCGGGCATGGGAGGCGACCGGCAACGCGGATCCAGGGCTACCGCTGGCGCACGGGCTGGGGCTGGGTGCCGAACCGCCACTGATCGGCCTTGGGCGCGGCCGCGAGGCTGCCATCGTGGAGGGAATGGTGTTGAGCGTGCAGTCGTGGGTTACCGAGCCAGATGGCGGCTGCCTGCAGCGGGATACGGTGCTCGTCGAGAGCGACGGGCCAAGGCTGCTCACCCGATACGGAAGGTTGTAATGGCAAGCCACCGAACGGCTTTCAACCACATCGGGTTGTGTGTGGCCGATCGCGAGCGATCGCGGCGCTTCTACGAAGGCCTGCTCGGCTTCCAGTTCTGGTGGGAACTGGAACTGCCAGACGCAGGCACCGAAAAGCTGCTCCAACTCGAACGGCCGATCGGGGTGCACGCGACCTACCTGGTGCGCGACGGGCTGGTGCTCGAACTGCTCGACTACTCGAAGCGAGAGGTCAAGCCGCAGCAGCGTGCGATGGACCACGCGGGGCTGACGCACATGTCGCTGTCGGTGTCGGATCTGGCTGCCGTGCTGGCGATGGTGGAGGAGTTCGGCGGAGCGGTGGTCCACGAGACCGTCACCGAGCAGTTCGCCATGATCCGTGATCCCGACGGGCAGTTGATCGAACTGCTGCCCGATTCGTGGCTCGCCAACCTGCCGCCCCGGCCCTAACTATTGCAGTCACTACACACGTAGTGATACCGTCGGCTGATGACAACCACTACAGACGTAGTACGTAAACCGTCCCGTTCAGACGCTTATCGGCGCCACGGCTACTTCTTCAAGGAAGCGGCGATGCTGACCATCGTTCTCGGCGTGGTCCTGCATCTGCTGCGGGTGATTTTCGGTGACGCCTGGGCGTTGCAATACGCGATCACGCCGACGACCGACAAGATCCTGCTCGTGCCGATGACATATGCCGCCGTCACCGGGATCGTGCTGCTGGCGACGCATCGCGTGAGGTTTGCCAACAAACGGCACCGCGCGCTTTTCACCGGCTCGGTGGTCTACATCGCAGGCAGTGTGCCGCTGCACATCTACTGCTCCTACATCATCTGGGACACCACTTTGGTCACATGGTTTCCGATGTGGTTCAGCTGGTTCCTGCTGATCGTCGTCTACCCGGCGTTCCTGACCCTGTTCGCCAGGCTGCAATATAGGAACTGATGCCACCCAATCCAGAACGACGGACGCAGATCCTCGACGCCGCGATCGACATCCTGTGTGATGACGGCGTCGGGGGGCTCACGCACCGACAGGTCGACAGCCGCGCGGGCGTGCCGGCGGGCACCACGTCGAACTACTTCCGCACGCGCCAGGCGCTGCTCGAGGCGACCGCCCAACGGACGGTTGATCTGCACTGGCAGCGCGTCGAGACGCTGCAGTCGGCGATCGGTCCGCTGAGTCGGGATGCGTTGAAGGCGTTGATGATTCGCATGCTCGAACCCGACGAGCAGATGCGGCGCTTCACCCTCGCACGGTTCGAGCTTTTCATGGAAAGCACCCGGCGAGAAGAGCTTCGGCCGCTAATGAAGGAGCTTCAGGCGGCCGCGGTGAAGTCGGCGACACTCATCATCGAGGCCGCCGGCTTCACCCCGACACCGCAGCGGATGGACGAACTCAGCAGATTGCTCAACGGCTTTGTGTTCAGCAATCTCACCATGGCGCCCGAGTCGGGCGCGCTAGATGCCGCCGGTCTTGTGAACCGACTGCTGAGCGCCTTCCTCGATTAGGAGCGACTTGCGCGGTTGACCGCCGACACCACCGCGCGAAGCGATGCAGTGGTGATCGAAGTCGCGATGCCGACGCCCCACACGGTCTTGCCGTCGATGGACGCCTCGACGTAGGCAGCGGCCTGCGCCTCCTCGCCAGCCGAAAGCGCATGCTCGGAGTAATCCAGCACCGAGACGTTGATCCCGATTGCGCCGAGCGCGTCGACGAACGCGGCGAGCGGACCGTTGCCTGCGCCGACGATCTCGCGTTCGATGCCGTCGACCTTGACCACGGCCTCGATCGTGTCCGTTCCACCGTCGACCTCGGCTGCGGTGACCTTCTGCCGAATGCGCTCCAGCGGCCGGATCGGCGCCAGGTACTCGTCGGCGAAAACGTCCCACATCTCCTTCGGGGAGACCTCGCCGCCCTCACCGTCGGTGATCTTCTGGATCGCCTGGCTGAACTCGATCTGCAACCGGCGCGGCAGGGCCAAACCGTGGTCGGCCTTCATGATGTAGGCCACGCCGCCCTTGCCCGACTGCGAATTGACCCGGATGACCGCCTCATAGGTGCGGCCGACGTCCTTCGGATCGATGGGCAGATACGGGACCTGCCAAAGGATGTCGTCAACATCGGCGTCCTGCTCGTCGGCCGATACCTTCATCGCGTCGAGGCCCTTGTTGATGGCGTCCTGATGGCTGCCGGAGAACGCGGTGTAGACGAGATCGCCGCCGTACGGGTGGCGTTCGTGCACCGGTAGCTGGTTGCAGTACTCGACAGTGCGACGGATCTCGTCGATGTTGGAGAAGTCGATCTGCGGGTCGATGCCGCGGGAGAACAGGTTCAATCCCAGCGTCACGAGGCAGACGTTGCCGGTACGCTCGCCGTTGCCGAACAGGCAGCCCTCGATTCGGTCGGCACCGGCCTGATAGCCCAATTCCGCTGCGGCAACGGCAGTTCCGCGATCGTTGTGCGGATGCAGGCTCAAGATGATGGCCTCGCGCGGGGTCAGGTGCCGGTGCATCCACTCGATCGAGTCGGCGTACACATTCGGCGTGGCCATCTCGACGGTGGCGGGCAGATTGACGATGAGCGGCACGTCGGACGTCGGCTGGATGATCTCGGCGACGGAGTTGCACACGTCGACGGCGTACTCCAACTCGGTACCGGTGTAGGACTCCGGGCTGTACTCGTAGCGCCAGAGCGTGCCCGGGTACTTCTTGGCTTCCTCGACGCACTTGCGGGCGCCGTCGGTGGCGATGGCCTTGACCGCCTCGCGGTCGGCGCGGAACACGACCCTGCGCTGCAGGATCGAGGTCGAGTTGTAGAAGTGCACGATCGCTCGCGGTGCACCCTCGCACGCCTCGAACGTCCGCTCGATCAACTCGGGCCTGCACTGCGTCAGCACCTGGATGGTCACGTCGTCGGGGATCGCGCCCTGGGTGATGATCTCGCGGACGAAGTCGAAGTCGGTCTGGCTGGCCGACGGGAAACCGACCTCGATCTCCTTGTAGCCCATCCGGACCAGCAGGTCGAACATGCGACGCTTGCGCGCCGGGCTCATCGGGTCGATCAGCGCCTGATTGCCGTCGCGCAGGTCGACGGCACACCACATCGGGGCGCGGTCGACGACCTTGTCGGGCCAGCTGCGGTCGGCGAGCGTGACGGGTTCGACTTCCTGGGCGAATGGCCGATACCGGCTGACCGGCATGGACGTGGCCCGTTGAGTGTTCCAGGCCGGTTGGCCCGGGTTGGCCGGGCCGGACGGCTTGTTGATGCTTCGTACGGAATTGAAGGCGTCAGGTGAATCTGGCGTGGATTTCGAGAAGGTAGTCATTGGGATTGCTCCGGGAGTTATAGACGGGACTCGACCGGCGCATCGCGACTACCCGCGACGGGAGGCCAGTCTGATCAGACCCCGTCGCGGCTGCCGAGAAGGAGCACCCGCTGCACCCGACCACTGTAGCAAGCCTGGCTGTCGGTCCAAAAAAGTCGTCAAAAAAGTGTCAGAGGTACCGGGCGTCGCCGCTCCTACCTATGAGCGCGGCCCATCGGGGGTCGCCGAACGCAGAAAGAGCACATCGTGGCCACCACTTCTACCCGCAGCCGACTGATCCTGACCGCCGCAGGCGCCGCAACGGTGCTGGCCCTGTCCGTGACCGGCTGCACCAACGTCACGCCCGGAGCCGCCATGGCGGGTGACCGGGGCCCCTGCACACACGTCGACACACCGATGCTGGATGTTCCGGCCGCAGGCAGTACTGAACCGCAGATCCGCATTCCCCAGCCCACCGGTTGGGAGCGCACCCCCGAACTCGAAAAGGATGGCTCGCCCACCCGGCTCGCGCTGTCGGACGACGAAGCGGCGGTCATAGTCATGGTGAGGTCGATTCCGGAGGGCGATCCTGCAGTCATCTTCGACAACTTCCAAGAGGGCTTGTTGATTGGCGCCGAACAGGAGGGCCTGTCGGCTGAACTGACCAGCACGCCTGGCACCGTCTGCGGGTTGCCTGCAGAGACGGTCTCCATCGCGGCGGCTGAGCCGGCGATGGGCGGCGCGGTGAATGCGTTGCCGAGCGACGACCCGTTCAAGACCGTGGCCGTGGTGGCCGAATCCGGCGGGGACACATACCTGATCGCCGTGGTGCAGGTCGGTGGGTCGCAAGATCCTGCGCAGCAGAGCGAGGCCGAGACTGTCCTGTCTGGGATCGAGGTGCTGCCGCAGGACGGGACGGTCGCATAGCCACTCAGACCTGAGAGTCAGGGAAGGCGATGACCGACAGGAAGCGGATCGGCAACTCCACCAGATCGACAGGCCCATGTGCGCCTTCACCGTCGATCTGCAGCGAGTCGCCGGGGTGCAGGCGATACACCGAGCGGCTGTGGCTGTAGTCCATGACGCCCTCGAGCATGTAAATGAATTCGGTGCCGGGGTGCTGGAACAGCGGATAGGTCTGGCTCTTCTCCGACAGCGTGACGTGCAGGCACTCGAGGCGTTTGTGCTCGCCCCGCAACGACCCGAGCAGCTGATACTCGTGGCCTTCCTTCGTGCCGTTGCGCACGATGCGCGCGCCGGTGCCCGCCTTGACGAACGCCGCGGGCCGCTCGACGTCCGCACCACGGAACAGGCTGGTGACCGGCACGTCGAAACCCTTGGCCAGCAACGCAAGCGTGCCCAGGCTGCATGACGTCTGGGCGTTTTCGATCTTCGACATCATGGCCTTCGAAATGCCAACGCGGGCAGCCATTTCCGCCACTGTCAGGCCGTGCTGCAGCCGCAGCTGGCGCACGTTTCGACCGATCGCGGCTTCGAACTCGAGCTCCTCGACGGGCTCGTGTGGGTCACGGTCTCGCGCCGTGCCCGACTTGTTGCGAAGAAGCGGAACGTCTGTCACGGGGCCACCATCATCGCATTTGCCCGGCGCCGACATACGGATACGGGCTCTTGAGCAGGTCACCCTCGTCGAACCGGGACAGCCGGAAGTCGGAGTGCGGAATGCGCGCGTCGGTGCTGTGTCCGTCGATGACGAGGTCGGCGACCAGTCGGCCCACTGCGGGCGCGATCTTGAATCCGTGCCCGCTGAATCCCGCTGCGACGACGAGGCCCTGCATGTCGGTTCGGCTGATGACGGGGTTCCAATCCGGTGTGACGTCGTAACAGCCCGCGTAGCTGCTGCTGATCGCCGCGTCCGCGAAGCCGGGGAATCGGGAGCCGACTTTGTCCACGGTGAGGTCGACGAAGGCGTCGGTGGCCCGGTTCAGGTAGTTGTCCGGATCCGCTTCTTCGACGTCGGACAGGTCGCTGTTGCCGAACAGGATGTCGCCGCCGACCTCTGGCCTCACGTACTGCAACGACACCAGATCGGAGAACACGGGCACCGCCCCGATATCGATGCCTGGCGCGATCGTGACGATCTGTTCGCGCACCACGCGGATCGGCACGTCGACGCCGTACGGCGCCAAAAACGGTTTCGTCCACACGCCCGTAGCGACGACGACGGTGCCGGCGGAGATCTCGCTGCCGTCGGCGAGCCGGACGCCGGTGACGCGATCGCCGGTGACCAGCAGTTCGATCACATTGGCGCCCTGGCGGATTCGCACGCCCGCCGCGCGGGCCGACGCCGCGAACGCCTGCGCGGTCATGTACGCGTCGCCGTAGCCGCCGCGCGCCTCCCAGCCGAACGCCTCGAACGGCGACAGGTCTGCGAACGGCCACAGGTCGGCGACGTCCGATTTGTCGATCTCCTCGGTCTGCACACCGACCGCGCGTTGCGCGGCAAGGCTTTTGCGCAGCGATTCGACGTTGGATTCGCCGACGCCGACGACGTATCCGGTCTGCCGGAATCCGATGTCAGTACCGAAGATCTCCTCGGCATTTTCGAAGACTTCGAGTCCGACGGTGGCCATCGCGGCAAGCGACGTGACCCCGTAGTGGCAGCGGACGATGCCACTGGACTTGCCGGTCATCCCCGACGCGACGGTATTGCGTTCGAGCAGAACGACATCGGTGATGCCGCGCTGACTGAGCGCCCACGCGGTCGCCGCACCTTCGATGCCGCCGCCGACGATGACGACGTCTGCCGTCATAGCCCCGGGATCCATGACGTTCCCGCCAGCGGCACCCGCGCCATCGCGGCTGCCTCGATGGTCACCGCGACCAGGTCCTCCGGTTCGAGGTGGCACACGTGCGCCTTGCCGCAGGCGCGGGCGATGGTCTGGGCCTCCATGGTCAGCACCCGCAGATAGTTGGCGAGCCTGCGGCCCCCCTCGACCGGGTCGAACCGCGCCGCGAGTTCGGGATCCTGCGTGCTGATCCCGGCCGGATCCGTGCCGTCCTGGAAATCGTCGAAGAAGCCTGCCGCGCTGCCGAGCTTCTCGTACTCGGCGGCGTAGCGAGGATGGTTGTCGCCCAACGCGATCAGCGCTGCGGTGCCGATCGCGACGGCGTCGGCCCCCAGCGCAAGCGCCTTGGCGACGTCGGCGCCGGTGCGGATGCCGCCGCTCACGATGAGTTGCACTTTGCGGTGCACGCCGAGCTCTGCCAGCGCCTGCACGGCCTGCGGCACTGCGGCCAGCGTCGGGACGCCGACGTGTTCGATGAACACCTCCTGGGTGGCGGCGGTGCCGCCCTGCATGCCGTCGACGACCACGACATCGGCACCGGCATGCACGGCCAGTTTCACGTCGTAGTACGTCCGCGTGGCACCGACCTTGACGTAGATCGGTTTCTGGAAGTCCGTGATCTCGCGCAGTTCGTTGATCTTGATGGTCAGGTCGTCGGGACCCGTCCAATCCGGGTGTCTGCACGCGGAGCGTTGGTCGATGCCCTCGGGAAGCGTGCGCATCGCGGCGACGCGTTCGGAGATCTTCTGACCCAGCAGCATTCCGCCGCCGCCGGGTTTGGCGCCCTGGCCGAGCACCACCTCGATCGCGTCTGCCTTGCGCAGGTCGTCGGGGTTCATCCCGTATCGCGACGGAAGATATTGGTAGACAAGGTACTTGCTCTGCCCGCGCTCCTCGAGTGTCATGCCACCGTCGCCCGTGGTTGTCGATGTGCCCACCTCGCTGGCGCCGCGGCCAAGCGCCTCCTTGGCCGGCCCCGACAGCGCACCGAACGACATGCCGGCAATCGTCACTGGAATATCCAGGTGCAGTGGATGTTTCGCGAACCGGTCACCGAGCACGACATCGGTGCCGCACCGCTCGCGATAACCCTCGAGCGGATAGCGCGACATCGACGCACCGAGGAACAGCAGGTCGTCGAAATGTGGCAGCGGCCGCTTGGCGCCCCATCCCCGAATGTCGTAGATGCCAGTCTCGGCGGCACGCTGGATGGCCGCGATCGTCGGCCTGTCGAAGGTGGCGGATTCGCGAAGTTCCCAGTTGGTCATCAGTAGCTCGAGGTGTTGTCGATGTGGAAGTGGTAGAGGTTTCGCGCGGAGCCGTACCGGGTGTAGGCCGCGGTGTCGTCTCCCTCGAAACCCGCAGCCTTCAGCAGATATTCGAGCTCCTCGTGATGCTCGGACCGCATCGGCTTGGCGACGCAGTCGGCGCCGAGCGATGCGACGTCGCCGCGGACGTAGATGCGCGCTTCGTAGATCGAGTCGCCCAGTGCGTCGGCGGCATTGCCGCGAACCACCAGCCGGCCGGCCTGGGCCATGAACGCGCTCATGTGTCCGACATTGCCACCCACCACGATGTCGACGCCCTTCATCGAAATCCCGCACCGAGCGGCTGCGTCTCCCTCGATCACCAGCAGACCGCCGTGCGCGGTGGCACCCGCCGACTGCGACGCGCTGCCTTTGACCCAGACGGTCCCGCTCATCATGTTCTCCGCCAGGCCGGTGCCCGCGTTACCGTCGATGGTGATCTCGGCCTGCTGGTTCATCCCCGCGGCGTAGTAGCCGACGTGTCCGTCGATCGTCACCTTCACCGGCGCGTCGACGCCGACGGCGACGTTGTGCGCGCCATCGGGATTCGCGATCACGAACTCACCAGACAGGTCCGGCTTGTGCAGTGCGGCGTTGATCTCCCGCAGCGGCGTGGTGCGCAGATCGAATGCGGTCACCTGTTCCACGCGTAGATCACCTCCGGTTCCGGCTCCCAGATCTTGGCCGATTCGACGCCGGGAAGCCCTGCGAGCGCCCGGTATTCGCTGCCCATCGCGACCCAATCGTCGGTCTCGGCGATGACGGCCGGTTTGCATGCGATCGCGTCGCGCACCACTGCGAAGGAGTCGCGATTGGACACCAGCAGCGTGTAGAACCCGTCGAAGACCGCGCACAGTTCCTTGAGTGCGGCCTCGACGTCGCGGCCGTCGGCCAACTGCTTGGCGATGAACCGCGCGCCCACCTCCGTGTCGTTCTCGCTGTCGAATTGCACACCGGCGGCGCGGAGTTCGCGGCGGATCGTGGCGTGGTTGGCGAACGAGCCGTTGTGCACCATGCACTGTTCTGGACCGACCGCGTACGGATGGCAACCCGCCGGCGTCACCGCCGACTCGGTTGCCATCCTGGTGTGGCCGACGCCCTGCCAACCCTGTGCCTTGCTCAAACCCCAGCCCTCGGTCAGCTCGCGCGGATGTCCAACTCCCTTCAGCACGGCCATATCCGCGCCGAACCCCGCGATGAGGGCCTGCGGGTAGGCCGCCTTCACCGCGTGTAATAGCTCACCGGAAGACGCTTCTGCGGTAACGAGATAGGTGTCGCCGAGGCGAACGATGCTCACGTCGAGGTCGATGGCATCGGCCGCCGGGGTCACCTCCAGGACCGAGACGCAGCCGCGGCCCGGCGGCGACCAGACCGGGTCGCCGTACACAGCGACACCTGCCGAGTCGCTGCCGCGCTCGCCCATCTCGCACAGCATCCCGGTCAGCAGTTCGCCAAGCCGGGGATAGAGATCCGGCGTGCGCAGGTGCAGCCCGACGATCCCGCACATCTACTGTCTCCTTTGACTCTTCGGCGATTCAGAACGCGGTGAGGTAGCTGTCGACCTCCCACGGCGTCACCGCGCTGTGATAGGCAAAGAACTCGTCACGCTTGACGTTGGCGAAGTAATCGGCGACACCGTCGCCCGCGGCGTCGAGCACCCCGGTGACGACGGGGTCGCGCTGGAACTCGTCGACTGCGTGCAGCAGCGTTGGCGGCAGCGGTGAACGGTGTTGTCCGCCAATGTCTCCGGGGTCAGCGCTGCGCTTGACCCCATCGATGCCGGCGCCCAGTGCCGCGGCGATCGCGAGATACGGGTTGGCGCTGCCGTCGCCGCCGCGCAACTCGACGCGCGCCGAGTCGGGCACGCGGATGTAGTGGGTGCGGTCGTTGCCGCCGTAGGTTGGCGTCCTCGGCGCCCACGATGCTCCCGAAGCCGTCGTCGTCGCGCCGGTTCGCTTGTAGGAGTTGACTGTTGGCGCCACCACAGCCTGCAGCGCACCGGCGTGATCGAGGATTCCACCGACGAATGCATATGCGGTCTCGGAAAGACCGAGGCCGCGAGGGTCGTCGTCAGCGGGAAAGACCGGCGCGCCGCCACTGGTCAGCGACAGGTGCAGATGCAGACCGCTGCCGGTTTTGTCGGCAAACGGCTTCGGCATGAAGGTGGCCACCATGCCGCGTTCGGCCGCGATCATCGACAGGATGTAGCGCAGCGTGATGACGCGATCGGCGGTGGTCAGCGCCTCGGCGTATTCGAAGTTCTGCTCGAACTGGCCGTTACCGTCCTCGTGGTCGTTGGCGTAATTGGACCAACCGAGCGTGTTCATCGCCGTCGATATCGCGGTGAGGTGCTCGTACATCCGTGTCACGCCCCTGGCGTCGTAACAGGGCTGTGCGGCGTCGTCGGCGGTGTCGGCGACCGACAGACTGCCGTCTGAATTCCGGTGCAGCAGAAAATATTCGACCTCGGCGCCGACCCACGGCTCGTAGCCCGCGTCGGCAACCCGCTGGATCAGCGACTTGAGGATGACCCGCGGCGCAAAGGGCCACGGCTCGCCGTTGACGTGCGGATCGCAGTGCACGATCGCGAGGCCGTCCTTGATGAAGGGGACCGGCGTGAACGATGCCGGGTCCGGAATGGCCATCAGGTCAGGGTCTTTGGGCTCCTGGCCGATCGCGCCGACGGCGTACCCGGCGAACCCGACGCCCTCGGTCGCGAGCAGATCGACGGCCTCGACCGGCACCAGCTTCGCGCACGGCTTGCCGCGGAGGTCGACGAACAGTGCGAGGATGAACTTCGTTCCCGACTGTTCGGCCAGGGTGGCTAGCTCGGACATGCTTCTCCCATTTCTTTCACCAGTGAGGGCCGGCCGGCGCGGGCGAGTGGTTTCCGCGCCGGCCGGAGCTCGTCAGGCGGGCTGAAGTTCGTACGCGGCGTCCCGGTGGAACTTCGCGTCGATGCCCTTTTCCTCTTCGTCGGTGGAGATGCGAATGCCCATCGTCTTCTTGATGACGAACGCGATGATGTACGCGACCACGAACGAGTAGGCCATCACCGCGCCCGCGGCGATCGCCTGCTTCAACAGTTGCTCGGGCCCACCGCCGTAGAACAGGCCGTCGGTCTTGTTCGGCATGCTTGCGCTGGCGAACAAGCCGATCAGCAGCGTGCCGATCACGCCGCCGACCAGGTGAACGCCGACCACGTCCAGTGAGTCGTCGTAGCCGAAGCGGGATTTCAGGCCCACCGCCAACGGGCAGATCGCACCGGCGATCAGGCCCAGGAAGATCGAGCCGACCGGGGTGACCGCGCCGCACGCGGGCGTGATGGCCACGAGCCCGGCCACTGCACCCGACGCCGCGCCGACACCGGTGACGTGCCCGTCCTTGATCTTCTCCACGCCGAGCCACGCCAGCGTCGCCGCGCAGGTCGCGGTGAACGTCGTGACCATGACGATGGCCGCCGAGGTGCCTGCGGCCAGCGCCGAGCCACCGTTGAACGCATACCAGCCTGCCCACAGCAGTCCGGCACCGAGCAGTGTCAGCGGCACATTGTGCGGCTTGCGGAACTTGCCGAATCCGAGCGACTTGCCGAGCACGATCGCGACGGCCAGCGCCGCGGCGCCCGAGTTGATGTGCACAGCCGTGCCGCCCGCGAAGTCAATGGCCTTGAGCTGGTTGGCGATCCAGCCGCCCTTGGCGTCCGGCGTCACCACGCCGTCGAACGCGAACACCCAGTGCGCGACGGGGAAGTAGACGAGGATCGCCCACGCCGTTGCAAACGTCATCCAGGCGCCGAACTTCATCCGGTCGGCTGCCGCACCGGAAACCAGCGCAACCGTGATCGCCGCGAAAAGTGCTTGGAACAACGAGAACAGGCTCACCGGCAGGCCGTTGATGGTGGTCATCGGCTCGGTCAGGTTCTTCATGCCCGCGAACTCGGTGAAGCTGCCGACGAAGCCGCCGTAGGACGTGCCGAATGTCATCGAGAACCCGAACAGCACCCAGAGCACGCCGACGACGGCCACCGCGCCGAACGTCATCATCATCATGTTGGTCGAGCTCTTGACCGACACCATGCCGCCGTAGAAAAGCGCGAGCCCGGGAATCATCATCGTCAGCCCGATGATGCAACACAGCATGAATGCCGTGGTTCCTGTATCCATGTACATCTCCTGGAGTGGGCGGCCCTCGCCAGGGCCGTTCACTGGTAGTAATCAATGTTTCTGTTACGTGGACAGGCTCGCGGTGTTTCGGACGGGTTAAGTTCGTCGGATGAAACTAGACCGGCGTTGGTGGGTCGCCATTGCTGTCGTGGTGGTCGCAGTTGCGGCGCTGGTGCTGCGCTACACGGTGTTCGCCGGACCGTCCGAGGAGTGCCGTCCGGTCAAGGACCTGCTGGACTTCAACCGGGCCCAGGGTGAGCAGATCGCGTCGAAAACCGGTGACGCGAAAGGCGTTCCGACGGTCGCCGAGGAAGCCGCATATCAGGCATGGGCCGACGGCATGGCTGAGCGCGCGCAGAAGGTGACCAAGCCCGACCTGGCGCGCACGGCGACGACGGTCGCCAGCCTGGCCAATGATTTCGTCGGGAAGCTGTCGCTTGTGCGCTCACAGACCGACTCGCGTGCTCCCGGCGCGCCTGCGCCGCCTGCGGTCTACGAGATGGCGGCGCTGAACGCCAGGATCTCCAACGGTCTCGACGAGTTGGCCAAGGCCTGCTCCTGAGTCACAGCAGCGGTTGGCCCCACGTGCCTGTGAAGGCCACGTCCTCCAGGGGCAGTCGGTCGCGACCCTTCGCGTCGCGTTCGACGATCTCGGGCGGCGCGTTGTCGTAGTCGCCAAGCGATCCGACCGCGACGACCGCGATGGGACGCACTCCTTCGGGAATGCCGAACACCTCGTGCGCGGCGTCGCCGTCGAAGCCCGCCATCGGGTGCGCGATCAAACCGCGCGAGGTCGCCTCCACGGTCAACTGGGCGATCGCCGCACCGGCGTCGACGGCGGCATATCGTGCGGTCCGCTCGTCCTCGCCCTCGTCGACGCAGACCATCACCAGCGCCCCGGCGGCCTTGGCGTAGCTGTTCCCGCGCTTGAGCAGCCCGGCGATCTTGGTGTTGGTCTCATCGCCACGCAGTCCGACCAGGAAGCGCACCGGCTGACGGTGCCCCCAGGTGGCGGCCCAGCGTGCTGCCTCGAGGACCGCGACGAGGTCATCGGCCTCGAGCACGGCGTCTGCGTCGAACAACCGCGGACTCCAGCGTTGGGCGAGGTGCGGATGGATGGGCACTCGGGTCTGGGCCGTGGCTGTCTGCTCCTCGCGCAAGCGCTCGTCGGTCTTGACCACATCTTGACGCTACCGGCGGAGTAAATGGTGTGCGCAGACCCCTTATTCTTAGATGAACCCCGCCAAGAAAGGTTTCACAGTGGCGCTCGTCGTACAGAAGTACGGCGGATCCTCGGTATCGGATGCCGAACGGATCCGCCGCGTCGCCGAACGCATCGTCGAAACCAAGAAGCAGGGCAACGACGTCGTCGTCGTGGTCTCCGCGATGGGCGACACCACCGATGACCTGCTGGATCTGGCCAAGCAGGTGTGCCCGGCGCCCCCGGCGCGGGAAATGGACATGCTGTTGACCGCCGGTGAGCGGATCTCCAACGCGCTGGTCGCGATGGCCATCGACTCGCTGGGCGCGCAGGCCCGGTCGTTCACCGGGTCGCAGGCGGGCGTGATCACCACCAGCACGCACGGCAACGCCAAGATCATCGACGTCACCCCGAGCCGGGTGCAGGACGCACTCGACGAGGGCCTGATCGTCCTCGTCGCCGGCTTCCAAGGGGTCAGCCAGGACAGCAAGGACGTCACCACGCTCGGCCGCGGCGGGTCGGATACCACCGCCGTGGCACTGGCCGCGGCGCTCAAGGCCGACGTCTGCGAGATCTACACCGACGTCGACGGCATCTTCACCGCCGACCCGCGCATCGTGCCCAACGCCAGGCGGATGGACACGGTGACGTTCGAAGAGATGCTCGAGCTCGCCGCGTGCGGCGCCAAGGTGCTGATGCTGCGCTGCGTCGAATATGCCCGCCGCTACAACGTGCCGGTCCACGTCCGGTCGTCGTATTCAGATAAGCCCGGCACGTTCGTGACCGGATCGATAGAGGACATCCCCATGGAAGACGCCATCATCACCGGAGTCGCTCACGATCGCAGCGAGGCGAAGGTGACGATCGTCGGCATCCCCGACGTACCCGGCTACGCCGCCAAGGTGTTCCGCGCGGTTGCCGACGCCGACGTGAACATCGACATGGTGCTGCAGAACATCTCCAAGATCGAGGACGGCAAGACCGACATCACGTTCACCTGCTCGCGCGAAAGCGGCCCTGGCGCAGTGGAGAAGCTGGCCTCCCTGCAGGAGGAGATCGGATTCTCGAAGGTGCTCTACGACGACCACATCGGCAAGGTGTCGTTGGTCGGCGCGGGCATGCGCAGCCATCCCGGCGTCACGGCGAAGTTCTGCGAGGCGCTCGCCGAGGTCGGAGTCAACATCGACCTGATCTCGACCTCGGAGATCCGAATCTCGGTGTTGATCAAGGACACTGAGCTGGACAAGGCGGTTCTGGCGCTGCACGAGGCGTTCGAACTCGGCGGCGACGAGGCAGCGGTTGTCTACGCGGGGACGGGGCGATAAATGGTCAACATCGGTGTGGTTGGTGCGACCGGTCAGGTCGGCCAGGTGATGCGAACGCTGTTGGAGGAGAGGGACTTTCCGGCCACCAGTGTTCGGTTCTTCGCGTCGGCGCGCTCGCAGGGCAAGAAGCTGTCGTTCCGTGGTCAGGAGATCGAGGTCGAGGACGCGTCGACGGCTGATCCGAGTGGCATTGACATTGCCCTGTTTTCGGCAGGCGCGACGATGTCGCGGGTGCAGGCGCCGCGGTTCGCCGAGGCGGGAGCGGTCGTCATCGACAACTCGTCGGCATGGCGCAAGGACCCCGACGTGCCGCTGGTGGTCAGCGAGGTCAACTTCGAGCGCGACGCCCGCAACCGGCCGAAAGGCATTATCGCCAACCCGAATTGCACGACGATGGCCGCGATGCCGGTGCTCAAGCCGCTGCACGACGAGGCCGGACTGGTGCGGATGATCGCCTCGACGTACCAGGCGGTGTCGGGCAGTGGCGTCGCAGGCGTCGAGGAGTTGTACGGACAGGCCAGCGCCGTCGTCGGCGACAGCAGGGAGTTGGTGGCCAACGGTTCGGCGTTGCAATTCCCCGCGCCTGACAAATACGTCGCCCCGATCGCGTTCAACGTTGTCCCGCTTGCCGGCTCGTACGTCGAAGACGGCTCCGGCGAGACCGACGAAGACCAGAAGCTGCGCAACGAAAGCCGCAAGATCCTCGGCATCCCCGACCTCTTGGTGAGCGGAACGTGCGTGCGGGTGCCGGTCTACACCGGGCACTCGTTGTCGATCAACGCCGAATTCGCGCGGCCGCTTTCGGTCGAGCATGCGCGTCAGCTGTTGGCCGAGGCGCCTGGGGTGAAGCTGGTCGACGTGCCCACGCCGCTGGCCGCCGCGGGTGTCGACGAGTCGCTCGTCGGAAGGATCCGCCAGGATCCCGGCGTGGAAAACGGTCGCGGGCTCGCGCTGTTCGTCTCAGGCGACAACCTGCGAAAAGGTGCTGCGCTGAACACAATTCAGATCGCTGAGCTGCTGGCTCGAGGCTAACCTTGCGCCGAAACTGTATTCCAGCAGGCCTCTTCTTGATCTTTCTCTGCTGGAATACAGTTTCGCCGGCGCATGCGGAGCCGGAGCCCGTCCCCGCGCCCGTGCTGCCCCCGTTGGCGCCCGGTCAGGTGATCCGTATCGCGCCCGCGGCCGGAACTGGTACGCCGACAAGCGATTACGACATCGGCGCCACCGACCTCTGCGAGTTCATGGAGTTCCCGGACGGCATCCTGCAGGTGTGCGGCGACAGCTTCGCAGGACAAGGCGTCGGGTTCGGGCCGTGGCACTCACCGATTGCGTTGCACGTCGACGGCGACTCGATCGACGACCCGACGGGCGTGCGCTACGACCGGGTCACCGGCAACATGAATCCGCTGCTGGCCGACCCGACACCGCCGGGGATGTCGCAGTTGCCCGCGGGCGTGGTGCAGATCAACAGGGACAACTACCTGATGGTGACGACGGTGAAGGATCTGGTGCCGCAGAATTCCAGGCTGGTGAAAGCCAATCCGGCACAAGGTAATTGGCCTACCGTCCCGAACTCTGCCCGGCCCGCCAGCTATGAGGGCGCCACGCAGTCGCAGGTCAGCGGTTACTACGACCCGATCCCCAAGCCGGATTCCCCAACCGGCTGGGTGTATCTCGTCGCCAACAACTTCGACCGCAGCGGGCCGGTGGTGTTGTACCGGGCGAAGAAGGAAACGTTCACCGACCGGGCCACCTGGCAGGGCTGGTCGGCTCAGGGGGGCTGGGGCAAGCCGCCGACACCGCTGTGGCCAGATCGCGTCGGCGAAATGAGTGTGCGACAGATCGACGGCCAGACGGTGCTGTCGTACTTCAACGCCAGCACCGGGAACATGGAGGTGCGCGTCGCGGCTGATCCGACCGGGCTGGGAACCGCGCCGGTTACAACGGTGGTCGTCGCGGGCACCTGGCCCGATCCTGCCGAGGAGCTGGGCCCGCCGGAAAACAACCAGCTGGCACAGCCGTACGGCGGCTACCTCTCACCCGGCTCGACGCTCGACGAGCTACGGGTGTTCGTCAGCCAGTGGAACACCGGCCCCGGCGACAACACGCCGTACCGGGTCATCCAGTTCGCAGTGAACCCCGTGAAGGCGTAGTCCCGGTTATCTCAACAACCACCGCAGTGGTGCTGCCACCAATTGAGTGCCCCACAAAGCCCCGGTCAGCGCGGCGCCGCCCAGCATGAGCAGGCCCGACACCGCGATTAGCGCGTCGCTGTTCATGACTGCACCTGTACCCGCGCCACGCGCCAGCAACACATTGGAGCATTCACAGCTGATTCATAAGCAATTCATCACGGACGCATCGGCATCGCTTGCATCCTCGATACATGAGCGAACCAACGTCCTCTGAACCTGCGACCGGCCCAGTGGCCACCGCCACGCCTCCGCCGACCGAGCCGACCGCTGTAGTCACCGAGCCGCGAGGCCACAGCCGGCTCACCGCGGTTGCCGCCTGGGTCGGGATTGTGGCGGGCGTCGTCTTCATCGTCGCCGTCGTCTTCTTCTCCGGCTTCTTCCTCGGCGCGCATTCCGGCGGCCACCGCGGCGGCTGGCACCACGGTGACGGCGACCGCGAATTCGGCATCATCCACCAGGGCCCGCCGCCGATGTTCCCGATGGGTCCGCCGCGCGGCGAGTTCGAACGTCCCTTCCCGATGGGACCGGGCGGCCCGAACTTCCAAGGGCCACAGGGTCCCGGCCCGCAACAGCCGGGCGCCCCGAGCACCACTGCACCACGCCCGTCGTAACAACTTGTCACCCAAGACGCCCCGGTCACCCCTCGGCCGGGGCGTCTTGCCGTTGTCGTGCCGGCTGGCATGATCGAGCCCATGAGCATCGAAGTCGTTTTCACCGCTGAGTCAACCGCAACCGGGGGCGGCCGCGACGGCCACGTGAAGTCGTCAGACGGCAGGATCGATCTCGACACCCGCATGCCGAAGGAAGCAGGCGGCAACGGCGAGGGCACCAACCCCGAGCAGCTCTTCTCCGCCGGTTACGCGGCGTGCTTCCTGGGTGCGCTTCGACTTGTAGCGCGCAACAACAAGATCGACCTGGACGACGCGAGCGGGATCACCGCACAGGTCGGCTTCGGCAAGGACCCCGAAGGGGGCTTCGCGATCAACGCTGCGCTGATCGGTTACCTGCCGGGCCTCGAGCAGAGCGCGGCCGACGATCTGATGAACCAGGCCCACCAGGTCTGCCCGTACTCCAAGGCCACCCGCGGCAATATCGACGTCACGTTGTCGGCGAAGGTCTAGCGGGTGCGGACCGCCGCGGGCGCAGGCGTTGTGCTGGCCGTCGGTCTTGCGGTGGCTGCGCCGGCGCAAGCCCGTCCGTCTGACCCCGGCGTGGTGAACTACGCGGTGATGGGCAAGGGTTCGGTGAGCAATATCGTCGGCGCGCCATTGCGGTTCGCGTGGACATACACCGATCCGTTCCAGTCGTATTACGTCGACGAGCCGGCCTGCAACAACTGGGCCGACGTCGGGTTGCCGGAGGTCTACCTCGATCCGGACCTGGCGTCGTTCAACGGTGCGGTCGCGCAGACCGCCGACAACGACCAGACCCATATGGTCAAGCAGGCGGTCGGGGTATTCGCCACCAGCGACGCGGCCGACCGCGCCTTCCACCGCGTCGTCGACCGAACCGCGGGCTGCAATGGCCAGACCACCGCGATGCACCTGGACAACTTCACCACTCAGGTGTGGACCTTCAGCGGCGGGCCGGCCGGGGCGACCGACGCGGACTGGGTGAAACAGGAGGCGGGGACCGACCGCCGCTGCTTCACCACCACCCGAAAGCGCGAGAACGTTCTGCTGCAGGCGAAAGTCTGCCAATCTGGCAACGGCGGCCCGGCGGTGAACGTGCTGGCCGGGGCGATGCAGAACACATTGGGGCAGTAGCAGGCAACGTTTTTGGGTACGTGTCACCAACGCGTCATCCAAAAATCGCGGGATTTTGTCGGTGTGCTCTGGAAGATGGATAGAAGGCCGCGATCGTTCCCTACCCGAAAGGGGCCGGAAGACATGACCTTCGCCATCCCGTCCGAGGTGGACGACGCTCATCCAATGCAAGCGCAGGCAGGCGAGCTGACCAGCGCGTATGCCGCTGCGCAGCACATCGGTGAGACGTGTCTTGCCGACGGTCCCGTAGGAAAGGTGGGCCTCGAAGTCGAAGCGCACTGCTTCGATCTCGCCGATCCGACGCGTCGCCCGGGCTGGGCCGAGCTGACCGACGCGATCACGCGAGTGCCGGCACTGCCCGGCGGCAGCGCGATCACCGTCGAACCCGGCGGCGCCGTCGAGCTGTCCGGTCCGCCGATGGACGATCCTGTGACCGCCATCGCCGCGATGACGGCTGATCGGGCGACGCTGAGGGCGGCGTTCGCGCAGGCCGGCCTCGGCCTGGTGCTCCTTGGCGCCGACCCGCTGCGGCCGGCCAAACGGGTGAACCCGGGCGACCGGTATCTGGCGATGGAGCAGTTCTTCACGGCCAGCCAAACCGGAGAAGCCGGTGCGGCGATGATGACGTCGACGGCATCCGTACAGGTCAACCTCGATGCGGGCCCGCGCGAGGGATGGGCAGACCGGGTGCGGCTGGCGCATGCATTGGGCCCGACGATGATCGCGATCGCCGCCAACTCGCCGCTGCTTGGCGGCCAGTTCACCGGGTGGCAGTCGACGCGGCAGCGGGTGTGGAGCCAGCTGGACTCGGCGCGCTGCGGCCCCATCCTCGGGACCAACGGCGACGACCCGGCCGCCGACTGGGCCCGCTACGCGCTGAAGGCGCCGGTGATGCTGGTGCACCCGACCCCGGAGATGGATGCCGTGCCCGTGACGGACTGGGTGCCGTTCGCGGACTGGGCCGACGGGCGGGTGCTGCTCGACGGTCGCAGGCCGACGCAGGCGGACCTCGAGTACCACCTGACGACGCTGTTCCCACCGGTGCGGCCGCGGCGCTGGCTGGAGATCCGCTACCTCGACAGCCTGCCCGATACGGTGTGGCCTGCCGTGGTGTTCACCCTTGTCACCCTGCTCGACGACCCGGTGGCCGCCGACATCGCCGCAGAAGTCACCGAACCGGTGGCCACGGCCTGGGACCGCGCGGCCCAGATCGGCCTCGGTGACCGCCGGTTGCGCGAGGCGGCAACTCGCTGCGTGGCGGTCGCCGCCGAGCGAGCGCCCGCCGAAATCGAGGAATCGATGGCGCAGTTGGTGCGTTCGGTCGAGAAAGGACGCTGTCCGGCCGACGATTTCTCCGACCGGGCAGTCAAATACGGGATCGCAACGGCGATCACTCAACTGGCGCAAGGGGAGTAGTGGCCGCACGCGAGACGCTTGCGCGTGAGCTGACCAAGGCGAGGGACCGCACGTTGCGGCTCGTCGATTTCGACGACGCCGAACTGCACCGGCAATATGACCCGCTGATGAGCCCGCTGGTGTGGGACCTCGCGCACATCGGATGGCAGGAAGAACTCTGGCTGCTTCGCGGTAACAACGCCGACAAGCCCGGATTGCTGGAGCCGCAAGTCGAGCGGTGTTACGACGCGTTCGTGAACTCGCGCGCCAGCCGGGTGAATCTGCCGCTGCTGCCGCCGTCGGATGCCCGCGCCTACTGCCGCACGGTGCGAAACAAAGTCCTCGACACGTTGGACGCATTGCCGGATGACGACACGGGTTTCAACTTCGGCTTGGTGATCAGCCACGAGAACCAGCACGACGAAACCATGTTGCAGGCACTGAATCTGCGGACTGGTCCGCCGCTGTTGAGCACCGGATCGCCGTTGCCGCCGGGACGGTCGGGCGTCGCGGGTACTTCGGTGCTGGTTCCGGCAGGGGAATTCGTCCTCGGCGTCGACGCCGTCAGCGAGCCGCATTCGCTCGACAACGAGCGGACCGCGCACGTGGTCGACGTGCCGGCCTTCCGCATCGGCCGGGTGCCCGTGACCAACGGCGAATGGCGACAGTTCGTCGACGACGGCGGATACCAACAGCAACGCTGGTGGTCGGAGCGCGGGTGGCGGCATCGGCAGGAGGCCGGCCTGAGCGCGCCGCAGTTCTGGAATCCAGACGGCACGCGCACCCGGTTCGGACACGTCGAGGCGATCCCCGCCGACGAACCCGTGCAGCACGTCACCTACTTCGAGGCCGAGGCGTACGCCGCGTGGGCCGGCGCGCGGTTGCCCAGCGAGATCGAATGGGAGAAGGCGGCCGCCTGGGACCCCGCAGCGGGTAAGCGTCGCCGATTCCCTTGGGGCGCAACCGAACCCACCGATGCGCTGGCGAATCTCGGCGGTGACGCGCTGCGTCCGGCGCCGGTTGGCGCCTACCCGGCCGGTGCGTCGGCGTACGGTGCCGAGCAGATGCTCGGCGACGTGTGGGAGTGGACGACGTCGCCGCTGCGACCGTGGCCCGGGTTCACGCCCATGATCTATGAGCAGTACTCACAGCCCTTCTTCGACGGCGACTACAAAGTGTTGCGCGGCGGATCATGGGCGGTCGCGGCGGGCATCCTGCGGCCGAGCTTTCGCAACTGGGACCACCCGATCCGCCGACAGATCTTCTCCGGCGTACGCCTGGCCTGGGACGCCTGATGTGCCGGCACCTCGGCTGGCTCGGCGAACCGCGATCGATCGCGTCTCTGGTGCTTGAGCCGGCATCGGGGCTGCTGGTCCAGTCGTATGCCCCTCGCCGCCAGAAGCACGGGCTGATGAACGCCGACGGCTGGGGCGTTGGCTTTTTCGACGAAGGGGTCGCGCGTCGGTGGCGTAGCGCCGCACCGCTGTGGGGCGACGCGTCGTTCGCGTCGGTGGCACCGGCGTTGCGCAGCAATTGCGTTGTCGCTGCGGTGCGTTCGGCCTCCATCGGCATGCCGATCGAACCGTCGGCGTCGGCGCCGTTCAGCGACGGACAGTGGCTGCTGTCCCACAACGGCTTGGTCGACCGCGGGGTGTTGCCGTTGTCCGCCAAAGCCGAGTCGACCGTCGACAGCGCGCTTCTGGCCGCATTGATCTTCGAGCGAGGTCTCGACGCGCTCGGCGAAACCATCGTCGAGGTCGCCGCCGCGGACCCCAATGCCAGGCTGAACATCCTGGCGGCCAACGGATCTCAACTACACGCCACCACGTGGGGCGACACCTTGTCGGTACTACGTCGAGACGACGGCGTGGTGCTGGCCAGCGAACCATACGACGACAACCCCGATTGGCAGGAAATCCCCGATCGCCATCTCGTGCTGGTCGAGGGATCGCGTGTCGACTTGATCCCACTGAAAGGATCGCCATGACCCTCTCGCTGTCCAACTATCTGGCCGCCGACTCCGCCGCACAGGCGCTGCGCCGAGACGTGCGCGACGGGTTGATGCAGACGCCGAAGTCGTTGCCGCCCAAATGGTTCTACGACTCGACGGGCAGCGAACTGTTCGACCAGATCACCCGGCTCCCGGAGTATTACCCCACCCGTGCGGAGGCGCAGATTCTGCGGGCGCGCTCAGCTGAGATCGCCGCCGCGTCCGGTGCCGACACGCTTGTCGAACTCGGCAGCGGTACCTCGGAGAAGACCCGCCTGCTGCTGGGCGCATTGCGCGACAGTGGAGCCCTGCGCCGGTTCATCCCGTTCGACGTGGACGCGAGCGTACTCCAGGCGGCGGGGTCGGCGATCGAACGCGAGTACCCGGGCATCGAAATCGATGCGGTGTGCGGCGATTTCGAAGAGCACCTCGGCAAGATCCCGCGCGTCGGCCGACGACTGGTGGTGTTCCTCGGTTCGACGATCGGCAACCTGACGCTGGGCCCGCGAACCGAATTTCTGTCCACTTTGGCGGAGACGTTGCAGCCGGGCGACAGCCTGCTGCTGGGCACCGACCTCGTCAAGGACACCGATCGATTGGTGCGTGCCTACGACGACAGCGCCGGGGTGACGGCCCGGTTCAACCGCAACGTGCTCGCTGTGGTCAACCGGCAACTCGACGCCGACTTCGATCTGGGCGCGTTCGAGCATGTGGCGAAGTGGAACCCCGCCGAGGAGCGCATCGAGATGTGGTTGCGGGCATCGACCGCACAACACGTTCGGATCAGCGCCTTGGATCTGAGCGTTGACTTCGCCGAGGGTGAGGGGATGCTGACCGAGGTGTCGTGCAAGTTCCGGCCCGAGGGGGTGGAAGCCGAACTGGCCGCGGCGGGTCTGCGCCGCACCCATTGGTGGACCGACCCCGCGGGTGACTTCGGGCTGTCCCTGTCGACCAAATGAACCTGCCCGAGCAGTGGCGCGCGGCCCGGCCCAAGGTCGCCGGGTTGCATCTCGACAGCGGCGCCTGCTCGCGGCAGAGCTTCGCGGTCATCGACGCGGCAACGCAGCACGCCAGACATGAGGCAGAAGTCGGCGGGTACGTCGCCGCAGAAGCCGCAACGCCTGTGCTCGACGCGGGCCGCGCGGCCATCGGCGCACTGACCGGCTTGACCGGTTCCGACGTCGTATTCACCACCGGCTCCAACAACGCCCTCGACATCCTGCTCAGCAGTTGGTCCGGCGAACGCTCAGTCGGCTGTCTACCCGGTGAGTACGGTCCCAACCTCGCGGTCATGGCGGCCAACGGGTTTCGGATCAGTGCGCTGCCCGCCAACGACCTCGGCAGGCTCGCCGTCGACGACGCCGCGCGCCAACTCGCCCATGATGCACCCGCCATGGTTCACATCACCGCGCTCGCCAGCCACCGGGGGCTGGCCCAGCCGCTGGCCGAGATCGCCGACGTGTGCCGCGATCTCGGTCTGCCGCTTGTGGTGGACGCCGCGCAAGCACTCGGACATCTCGACTGTGCGGTTGGCGCCGCAGCCGTCTACAGCTCGTCGCGCAAATGGATGGCGGGTCCGCGTGGCGTCGGTGCCCTGGCGATTCACCCCGACCTGGCGCAGCGGCTGCGGCCGCGGCTGCCGCCACCGGAATGGGGCTTGCCGATCCCGGTGATGCAATCCGTTGACCTCGGCGAGACGAATATCGCTGCGCGCGTTGGCTATTCGATCGCACTCGGCGAGCATCTGGCTGCCGGGCCGGAGCACATCCGCGACGGCCTCGCGCAGGTCGGCCGGATGACGCGCACCGCGCTCGCCGACGTGAAGGGGTGGCGAGTCGTCGAGCCGGTCGACGAGCCGACCGCGATCACGACGTTGGAGCCCGTCGACGGAGCCGATCCGCAGCGCGTGCGGACGTGGCTGATCGCCGAGCGCGGCATCGTGACGACCTATGCCGAGCTGCAGCGCGCACCCTTCGAGATGACCACTCCGGTGCTGCGGGCGTCGCCCCATGTCGACACGACCGCCGAGGACCTGGATCAGTTCGCCGAGGCGTTGGCCGTCGCGACCACACAGGTGTGACGTAGCGCACTTCTGGCTATCCCAGGTGCACGACACCGAGGGAGCCGCAGATGACGCACGTAGAGGACGGCCCGGCCAAGTCGGCCGACGAGAAGCAACCCAAACGCGACCGCACACATTGGCTCTACATACTGGTGATCGTCGGTGTGGTCGCCGGTGTGGTGGTTGGCCTGCTCGCGCCCGACACAGGCAAATCGCTCGGCGTGCTCGGCACGATGTTCGTCAACCTGATCAAGATGATGATCACGCCGGTGATCTTCTGCACCATCGTGCTCGGCATCGGTTCGGTGCGAAAGGTGGCGTCCGTCGGCAAGGTCGGCGGGTTGGCACTGGGCTACTTCCTCGTCATGTCGACCGCAGCGCTGGGCATCGGCCTGCTGGTGGGCAACATCATCAGCCCCGGCAGTGGCCTCAACGCGCATGGGGATCCGGGTGCGGGCGCAAAGCTCGCGTCGGAGGCGCACAGTTCCGGCGGCACCATGGACTTCATCCAGGACATCATCCCGAAGACGCTGTTCTCGTCGCTGACCGCAGGAAACGTGCTGCAGGCGTTGTTCGTTGCGCTGCTGGTCGGGTTCGGCATTCAGGCAATGGGCGCCTCCGGCGAGCCGCTGCTTCGTGGCGTCGCTCTGCTGCAGAAACTGGTCTTCCGCATCCTTGGCGGGATCCTGTGGCTGGCGCCGATCGGCGCGTTCGGCGCGATCGCTAAGGTGGTGGGCGACACCGGGTTTGACGCGGTAATCCAGTTGGGCGTGTTGATGCTGGCGTTCTATCTCACTTGCCTCATCTTCGTGTTCGGCGTGCTGGGTGCGCTGCTGCGCTTCGCCGCAGGTGTCTCCGTGTTCAAACTGGTTCGTTACCTCGCGCGCGAATACCTGTTGATCCTCGCCACGTCGTCGTCGGAATCGGCGCTGCCGCGGCTGATCGCGAAGATGGAGCATGCCGGTGTGCAACCAACCACCGTGGGAATCGTTGTGCCGACAGGATATTCATTCAACCTCGACGGCACCGCCATCTACATGACAATGGCATCGCTGTTCATCGCCGATGCGATGGGCAAGCCGTTGTCGATCGGTGAGCAGCTGGGGCTGCTGGTGTTCATGATGATCGCTTCCAAGGGGGCGGCAGGCGTCACCGGCGCGGGCCTCGCCACACTCGCCGCAGGCCTGCAGAGTCACCGACCCGAATTGCTCGACGGCATCGGCTTGGTGGTCGGCATCGACAAGTTCATGTCGGAAGCCCGTGCGCTGACAAACTTTTCGGGCAATGCGGTCGCCACGGTGCTCATCGGCGCATGGACTCAATCCGTCGACCACCGACAGATGCATCAGGTGCTCGACGGCGACAAGCCGTTCGACGAACGCACCATGGTCGACGACGAACACGCCTCAGCGGGCCAACCCGCCAGGGCCGGGCACTAACCTTTGTGCGCCGTCAGCAGGTAAGCGGGGAACTTGACCCTGCCCTTGTCGTCGGTCGGGTGCGCAGGCATCTCGAACGGCGCGTCAGGGACTTCGATCGGGTTGGCATGTATTGCCGCGGGCCGGATCTCGTCGATCTCCCAGTACTTCGACACCGCAGTGCGCAGCTCGTCCTCATCGACCTCGTTGGGCTTGGGCTCCATCTCGGCGGGAAACGCGCCCTTGGCGAAAACGAGTATGTAGTAGGACGCGCCGGGTGCGGCCGCTTGATGCACAGACCGTAGATAGCCATCCCGACCCTCGACGGGCAGCGAGTGAAACAGCGTGCTGTCGATGACCGTGTCGAAGCGGCCGTCGTATCCGGTGAGGTTGGTGATGTCGGCCTGGACGAACGAGACGTTCGTCAGACCGCGGTCCTGCGCCGCGCTGGTGGCCGCGGCGATCGCCGTCGGGCTGAGGTCCACTCCGACCACCGGGTAGCCGTCGGCTGCCAATGCGAGCGACAGTTCGGCGTGCCCGCAGCCGGCGTCGAGTACGTCGCCGCGGAACTTGCCGTCGCGGTGCAGCGCAGCCAATTCGGGCTGCGGCTCGCCGATGTTCCACGGCGGCGGACCCGTGAATTGACCTTCCCCGCGGTACGCGCCGTCCCAATCGATCATGTCGTCAGATGTCATGTCACTCAGGCTAGTCCGGGCCATCCCAGGTGTGTACGGGTTCGTTGCTGTGCATCCGCTCGCAGTAGAGGCGCAGCATCTCGGCCAGTGCGCTGGGGCGCGTCATGCCCCGCTCCTGCAATGCCGCCACGGTGGCCACTTGCCACGAGGCGCCGTTGCGTCCGGTCTTCGCCCGACCCTCGATCACGCTGAGATACCGGTCGCGCACCTCGCTTGCCACCTCCCAGCGGCGCAGCCCCTCATCGGCCATCGGCAGCAGCTTGCGCAACACCAATTCGTCGGGGGTCACCTCGCCGAGGCCTGGCCAATACAACATGGCCTCCATGCCGTGCTCGGCCGATGCGACGAAATTATGTTGTGCCGCAGCGAAACTCATCTTGGTCCACAGCGGCCTGTCCTCTTCGGACAGCGTCCGCAGCATGCCGTAGTAAAACGCCGCGTTGGCCAACATGTCGACAACGGTGGGCCCTGCGGGCAGCACCCGGTTCTCCACACGGAGATGTGGCTTGCCCTCGACGACGTCGTACACCGGCCGGTTCCATCGCCAGATCGTGCCGTTGTGCAGTCGCAGCTCGGCCAGTTGCGGGGTGCGACCGTCGCCGAGCGCCGCAACGGGATCCTCGTCGGACAGTTCGGGTAGCAGCGACGGAAAGTAGCGGACGTTCTCCTCGAACAGATCGAAGATCGACGTGATCCACCGCTCGCCGAACCACACTCTCGGACGAACGCCCTGCGACTTGAGCTCGTCGGGTCGGGTGTCGGTGGCTTGGGCGAACAACTCGATGCGGGTCTCGGGCCACAGCTGGTGGCCGAAGAAGTACGGCGAATTGGCGCCGAGTGCCAACTGCGGACCCGCAATCACCTGGGCGGCATTCCAGTTGTTCGCGAACTGGGCGGGGGAGACCTGCAGGTGCAGTTGCATGCTGGTGCACGCCGATTCCGGCGCGATCGACGCCAGTTGCAGGCTCAACCGTTCGGGCCCCGCGATGTCGATCAGGATGTCCTCGCCACGCGCGGTGAAGATCGAGTTCTCCAGCGCCTGATAGCGCGTCGAATCGCTCATCCAACCGCCCGAAAGATGTTCGGGCATCAGCGTCGGGAGGATGCCGATCATCACGATGTGCGCGCCGTTGGAGTTCGCCTTCGCTTCCGCGGCGTTGAGACTGGCCCGGACGTCGGCCTCCAACTCCAGTGCGGCCCGGCCGGGCAACCGTCGCGGTGGAACGTTGAATTCGATGTTGTAGGCGCCCAATTCGGTTTGGTAAGCCGGGTCGGCGATGGACGCCAGCACCTCTTGGTTGCTCATCGCGGGCTGATAGTCGCCGTCGACGAGATTGCACTCGATCTCCATGCCGGTCAACGGTCGGTCGAATTCGAAGCTGGACTGGGCGAGCATCGTCTCGAAGACATCGAGGCACAGCTGCACCTTGCGGCGGTACTCGCGGCGCTGTGCGCGAGAAAAGTCGGTCTGCTTCACCTCTTCGCCCACACCGCCATTGTCGGCGAGCCGAGGTGTTTCTACGCCGACACGCCGCGATTGGTGGACTTCAAGGTGTCGCCGGACTAGCCGTCGGCACCGTCGCTGCCGTTGCTGCCGCCGCCGCTGCCCGTGCCGCCGCTGCCGCCGGGCCCGCCGGGCGAGCCGTGCCCGCCGTCGCCGCCGTCTCCGCCGTTACCGGTGGCGGCGTCGGTAGTGACGGTCGACCCACCGTCGCCGCCCGCTCCGCCTGGGGCGCCGGTGCCGTTGCCGCCGTTGCCGCCGTCGCCTGCGTTGGCTGTGGCGCCGCCATGGCCGATGGCTTGGCCGCCGTCGCCGCCGTCGCCGCCGGCACCCACAGTGGTGCCGCCACTACCGCCGTCACCGCCGATGCCTCCGGTCGCGGTGGAATTCATACCGCCTTCGGCCTGACCGCCGATGCCGCCATCGCCACCATCACCGGATTTGCCTGCGGCACCGCCGTTTCCACCCGCACCGCCGGTGCCCTTGCTGATACCAGTGGTGCCTTTGCCGCCGTTTCCGCCGTCGCCGCCGTCGCCGGTTTCGGTGCCGCCGGCACCACCGTCGCCGCCGGCACCGCCAGTGGCCGCGTGGGTGCCGTCGCCGCCGAAGCCGCCGTCACCGCCTCGTCCGCCGTCGCCGTTGATGCCGCCGTTGCCGCCGTCACCGCCGGCGCCGCCGACCGTGACTCCTTGGTCGGGATCGGCGTTGCCGCCGTTGCCGCCATCGCCGCCGTCGCCGTCGCCACGGGCGTCGCCGCCGCGGCCGCCCGCTCCGCCGGTGCCAGGGCCGTTTTCGGTGGTGCTTTCCCTGCCGACCGAGCCGCCGTTGCCGCCGTCGCCGCCGTCACCGCTCTGCGTGCCGCCCTTGCCGCCGGCACCGCCGTCACCGCCAATGCCGCCTTTGACACCCTGGCCAGCGCCACCGTCACCGCCCCTGCCGCCGTTGCCCTGGATCGCCGCGTCGCCGCCGACGCCACCATCGCCGCCCACGGAGCTGCCGAACACGCCGCCGTTGCCCTCACCGCCTGCTCCGCCGTCTCCCGCGTCACCGAAGTAAGAGGCGCCGCCGTCACCGCCGTGCCCGCCCTTGGCGTCTCCGCTGGACGTTCCGCCGATCTCGCCCTTGCCGCCGTCGCCGCCGTTGCCGCTCTGCTGGCCGCCGGATCCGCCGGCACCGCCGTCACCGCCGGTCGCGTCGCCGCCGCCGAGGGCGATCGCCTTACCGCCGGCGCCGCCTGCCCCGCCGTCACCTGCGGTGAGCACGCTGCCCCCGGCGCCGCCGGTGCCTCCCGTGGCGCTGGCGTTGTCGGTTCCCCTGGCCTCCCCGCCCGTACCGCCGGCACCTGCTGGGCCGACGAAGGCTTGCCCGCCTGCGCCGCCGTCACCGGCGCTGGCCTTGGCGTTGCCGTGGCCGGTGGCTTTGCCGCCGTCACCGCCGACTCCGCCGGCACCCTCGGTGGTGCCGCCGCTGCCGCCGTCACCACCCTTACCTCCGGTCGCGGTGGAGCTGAAGCCGCCTTCGGCCTCACCTCCGATGCCGCCATCGCCGCCATCACCGGATTTGCCTGCGGCACCGCCGTTTCCACCCGCACCGCCGGTGCCCTTGCTCACCCCACTGGTGCCCTTGCCACCATTTCCACCGTCGCCGCCGTCGCCGGTTTCGGTGCCACCGGAACCACCGTCGCCGCCGGCACCGCCAGTGGCCGCGCGGGTGCCGTCGCCGCCGAAGCCGCCGTCACCGCCCTTGCCGCCATCGCCGTTGACTCCGGCATTGCCACCGGCACCGCCCCCACCACCGACATTGATTCCATTGTCGGAATCGGCGAAACCGCCGTTGCCGCCGTTGCCGCCGTTCCCGTCGCCACGGGCATCACCGCCGCGGCCGCCCGCTCCGCCGGTCATGTCTCCGGTTTCGCTGGTGGAGTCGCGGCCCGAGCTGCCGCCGTCGCCGCCGTCGCCGCCGTCACCGCTGACCAGACCGCCCTTGCCGCCGTCGCCGCCTGCGCCGCTGATGCCACCGCGAACGCCGTTGCCGTTGCCGCCGTCGCCGCCCGTGCCGCCGTCACCGACGCTCAAGGCATCGCCGCCGTTACCACCCCTACCCGCGGTCACGTGTCCGGCGAAGCCGCCCTCGCCGTCGCCGCCGTCGCCGCCGTTACCGCCGTCACCGCTGATCGACCCGCCGTTTCCGCCGGCGCCGCCGTCACCGCTATTGCCGTTTATCGCTCTGCCGCCGGAGCCGCCGTCACCGCCGTTGCCGATGGCGCCACCGTTTCCGCCGTCGCCGCCGTCGCCGGGTGTGGATCCCTTCGGTGCACCTGGCGCGGCCGCGTCGAAACCGTTTCCGCCGTCGCCGCCGCTGCCGGCCGGGCCGGTTACGCCTGTACCGCTGCTTCCATTGGCCCCGCTGCCACCCCCGGTACCACCGGTGCCGGGAGCGCCGCCGAGTCCCGCGGCCCCGACACTGCCGGGGTCGCCGCCGTCGCCGCCCGCTCCGCCGTCGGGCGATGCGACATCACCGTCGGCCCCGTCCCCTCCGTCGCCAGGTGCGCCCGCGTCGCCGCCGTCGCCTCCCTCGCCGCCGTCGCCGTTGACTCCCACTCGGCCGAAAAATGCGCCTCTGCCTGCCGCGCCGCCGACTCCGCCGGTGCCACCGGCCCCGCCGCTGCCGCCGTCACCACCGTCGCCGCCGCCCTCTCCCGCGGTGGTGGCGGTCAGGCCCTGCGCGCCGTCGCCGCCGCCGGCTCCGTCACCTCCGGTGCCGCCGACGCCACCCGATCCGCCGTTGCCGAACAGGGCAAGTCCGCCCGCGCTGCCGCCGGCGCCACCCGCGCCACCCGCGCCACCGTCACCGCCCGACGATCCCGCTTCACCCGGATCGATACCGTCCACGCTGGCCGCGCCCGCTGCACCGGCTCCGCCGGCGCCGCCGTCACCGCCACTGCCGGCCAACGACAGCAGGCCCGCATTCCCGCCTGCGCCGCCCTTGCCTCCTGCGCCGTCGTTGACTCCGGTGATCCCGGCGGCGCCCGCGCCGCCGTCACCGCCGCTACCCAGAATCAGGCCACCTAGGCCGCCGCGGCCACCATCGCCGTTGTTGACCCCGGCCAGCCCGGCGCCGCCGTCACCGCCGTTGCCGACCAGACCGGCGTTGCCGCCTGCGCCGCCATTGAAGCCGCTGCCACCGCTGCCGAGCAGCAATCCGCCGTTGCCGCCCCGGCACACGCTGGCACACGTGCTGGCGTCATAGCTGAACCCGCTGCCGATCAGAAAGCCGCCGTTGGGGTGGGCGGCGGTGCCGTTGCTGATGAACACGGCGACGAAATCACCGATCAGGGAACCGATGTCGGATACGGCCGGCAGAGCGGCGACATGGGGAGCGGCTAGCGCGGACGTATCGACGGGTGGGTTGGCGGCCGAGCCGATCAACGCGTTCGGTTGTCCAGCACCCGAAGCGATGGCCAGGCTGTTGCGCGCCAAATCGGCTCCGGCGGGATCGACGTCATCGAGCCGATCGTGCGTCGCCGGCTGCCCGAGTTCGCGTCGCACGAATGCCAGCGCCGCCCACGTGAACGGCAGTTGTACCGGGGTCTCGGGGTCGGTTCCGGTGGCCTGCGGACCGAGGCCCAGCGACGACAGGAGCCCGGCCACCAGGGCGGTGACGACGTTCGGCGAGGGCGCGGCCGTTGTGGTGGGTGTTGCCACCGCCGCGGCCGGCAAGTCGGCGAACGTCGGCGACGACAGTGTGGCTGCCGTCGGCACCGATGACGACGAACCTGATGGGGCTGCCGACAGGCTCGGCGCAGCCATATCACTGCGGGCCGGAGTCGAAGCTGACGACGTCGGCGCGGCCGAGGACTCCGAAGTGGGGGTCGACGGGCGAGCCGTCTTAGTGGTCGAACCGGTCGTGGCGCCCTTACGAGGGACCCGGCGTCCGCCAGTGCCGTTTGTCGATGTGCCGCCAGTCGATTTGGGATTTCCTGCCGTGCTGGTCGATCCACCCGGTGAGCCGGTCGTGGTCGTCGAGCCGGATCCGGTGGTGTCCGCGCCGCCCGCACCTGAGGTTCCGGGCGGGTCCGATGCGGTCGGCGAACCGCCTGAGACGTCCCCGCTGCCGGCGCCGGCCGTGCCGCCCGACGGTGATGTGCCTGCCGACGATCCGGTGTCCGGAGAATCCGTATGCGTCGTCGTCCCCGACGCCGAGTCGCCTGAGCCGGTGGTGTCGGCAGAAGCTATCGGCAGTGTGGAGGCGATCGCCGCGCCCACGCCAAGGGCCACCGCCAGCGCGCCCACCCGACCGACATAGTGCGAATTTCCCACGACGTTCCTCCGCCCTGACGCACAGCAAACGCCGAACGGGCGCTATGCACTCGGTCGGAACGCTAGAGCGATACGACCGCGGAAGAAATCAGGTATTCACCTGACAAATTTGCGTATCGGGGTGGACGTACCGGCGATCAGCGGGGTGTGGTGACTCGGCGGCTGGCCACCGCGATCTGCGGATTCATCAGTCCGCCGCGCAGTTCCACCTCGATTTGCGGATCGGCGTGCGTGGCGAGCGCGCGCAGCGCGGACGGGCTGTAGCAGCGCAGTGAGCTGATCACACCGTCGTGGACAAACGGCACGATCGGCGCGAGCGGCAGCATTGTCGCCAGCCGGATGAGGTGCAACGGCGAAGGCGGCCGCGGCAGGTCGATGATCACCAGCTTGTCGGCAACGCGGGTGCCTTCGGCGAACACCCGCGCTGCCTGGCCCGGCGGCAGGTGATGAAACGAGAACGCGAACACGGCGACGTCGAAATACCGGTCGGGCGCGTCGATTTCGGTTGCGTCCATCTCCCGCACTTGCGCGCGTGGATGCTCACCGAGGTCGCTCTGCTGGATCGCCTTAACGGATTGCGCTTCGACGTCGGTCACCGTGAGCTCTGCGGTCGGATGCCATTCGAGGAGCTTCCGCGACAGGCCACCGTGGCCGGAGCCCAGTTCGAGGATCTTCGGGTCGGGCACGTCGGCTACCTCGTCGAGCACGATCTGCGCGAACTTCTCGGTGTTGCCGAAGAATTCGCCCGCCCATTCGAGTGCGCGAATGACGCTGCGCTTGGTCTTGTCATCGACGTCGTCGCGGTCGAGGTACTCCGAGCGGTCGGTCTGCAACAGCCGGTCGAGGCAGGAGGCATCCGGCCCCCCGCGGGGCATGCGGTCAATGTCAGTGATCGGTGCAGCCATGTAGACCATGATGGTCGATTGGAATCGCCGTCAGGAGGGAGCGGGAGTGGCCGAGTTCGTAGCCGCCGTTGACCAGGGCACCACCAGCACGCGGTGCATGATCTTCGACCACGACGGCGCCGAGGTCGGGCGCCACCAGCTCGAACACGAACAGATCCTGCCCAAGGCCGGCTGGGTTGAGCACAACCCCGTGGAGATCTGGGAACGCACCGCGTCCGTGATCCAGTCGGCCCTGAACAAGACGAAGTTGTCGGCTCCCGACCTGGCCGCGTTGGGCATCACCAACCAGCGCGAAACCGCACTCGTGTGGAACAGACGGACCGGGCGGCCGTATCACAACGCGATCGTCTGGCAGGACACCCGCACCGACCGCATCGCCTCGGCACTGGATCGCGATGGCCGCGGCGACGTGATCCGGCGCAAGGCCGGCCTGCCACCGGCCACGTATTTCTCCGCAGGCAAGGTGCAGTGGATTCTGGACAACGTCGATGGTGTGCGGGCCGACGCCGAGAACGGCGACGCGCTGTTCGGCACCCCTGACACCTGGGTGCTGTGGAATCTCACCGGAGGGCCGCGTGGCGGCGTGCACGTCACTGACGTGACCAACGCCAGCCGGACCATGCTGATGGATCTGGAGACCCTCGACTGGGACGACGAGTTGTGCTCGTTCTTCGGGATTCCGCGCCAGATGCTGCCCGAGATCAAACCGTCGTCGTTTCCCGAGTCATACGGCGTCACCCGCGACGACGGGCCCGTCTCGGGGCAGGTACCGATCACCGGGATACTCGGCGATCAGCAGGCCGCGATGGTCGGGCAGGTCTGCCTGGACGCCGGTGAGGCCAAAAACACTTATGGCACAGGCAATTTCCTGCTGCTCAACACCGGCGAAAAGATCGTGCGCTCCGAGAACGGACTGCTGACCACCGTCTGCTATCAGTTCGGTGACGCCAAACCCGTTTACGCCCTTGAGGGTTCGATCGCGGTCACCGGCTCGGCCGTGCAGTGGCTTCGCGACCAGTTGGGCATCATCAGCGGCGCCGCACAGAGCGAAGCGCTGGCCCGTCAGGTTGACGACAACGGCGGCGTGTACTTCGTCCCCGCGTTCTCGGGATTGTTTGCGCCGTACTGGCGTTCGGATGCCCGCGGCGCAATCGTCGGCCTGTCGCGGTTCAACACCAATGCCCACCTGGCACGCGCAACCCTCGAGGCGATCTGCTACCAGAGCCGCGACGTCGTCGACGCGATGGAGGCCGACTCCGGTGTGCACCTGGAAGTCCTGAAGGTCGACGGAGGCATCACCGCCAACGATCTGTGCATGCAGATCCAAGCCGACGTGCTCGGCGTCGATGTGGTCAAGCCCGTCGTCGCCGAAACCACCGCGCTGGGTGCGGCGTACGCGGCAGGCCTGGCCGTCGGGTTCTGGGAGAACCCCGACGACCTTCGCGCCAACTGGCAGGAGGACAAGCGCTGGTCACCCGCGTGGAGCGAGGACCAGCGCTCGTCCGGTTACGCCGGTTGGCAGAAAGCCGTGCAGCGCACGCTGGACTGGGTCGATGTCGACTGACCGGGTGCTAGCGCGTTAGATGCACGCCCCGAACACGCAGACGCCGCCCCAGGGTTCCCAGCCGCCGTTCCAGCCACCTGGAACAGGGTCGCCGTTCCATCCGCGGTTGTCCCATCGAGGACCGTTCCAGCCGTGCCCATGGTGGCCGTCGCCGTACCAATAACCTGGGTCGGCGCTTGCGACGCCGGCACCGACTCCGATCGCCCCGGCGGCAAGACCACCGGCGACTGCCAGTGTTGCGAAGATCTTTGCGGGTTTCATCGTTGATCAACTCCTTCCGCAGCGTTTGATCACTAGTTGTATTAGCTAGGCTAATTATACTTCGTGCATCGGACTGATGTTGTCCGACAAGGTGATTCAGCAGCCGCGCGGAACCGGGTATTCCCCGTCCCCGAAATGTGATCTATGCCGCGTCGTCGAGTTGCGTCCTGGTGTCGTCGTCCAACTCGATCTCGGCGACGGCGGTGTTCTCCTCGAGATGCGCCACCGATGACGTGCCGGGGATCAATAACACGTTGGGCGCCACCGACAGCGTCCACGCGAGCACGATCTGGGCAGGCGCGCGGCCGAGCTTGTCGGCTTCGCTGCGCACCGCCGGGTGATTGAGCACCGGGTTGTCGGGCGAGAAGCCCGAACCGAGCGGGAAGAACGGGACAAACGCGATGCCGCGGTCCAGGCAGGCGTCGAGGACGGGTTGCGATGTCCTGTCGAGGAGGTTGTAGGCGTTCTGCACGCACACGATGTCAGTGCGATCGAGTGCGATCTGTAGGTGCTCGAGGCTGATGCTGCTCAGCCCGATCCCACCGATCAATCCTTCGTCCCGGGCCTTGATCATCGCCGACAACTGGGCGTCGAACAGCTCGCGGTCGACAGGGCCGACCGCCGTGGGGTCACCGGAGTGGATGCGCAGATTGACCGCGGCCAACCGGTCGACGCCCAGCGTTTGCAGGTTCGTTTCGATGTCGGCCCGCAGATCGTCGGGCTCCTGCGCGGCAACCCATGTCCCTGCGTCGTCGCGGCGGGCGCCGACCTTGCTGACCAGAGCGAGATCCGCAGGGTAGGGGTGCAGCGCTTCGCGGATCAGTTCGTTGGCGACATCGGGGCCGTAGAACTGCGCAGTGTCGATGTGGTTGATGCCCAATTCAATTGCGCGCCGCAGCACGGCCAGCGCCTGATCGTGATCGCGTGGCGGCCCCAACACCCCGGGGCCGGGTAGCTGCATGGCGCCGAATCCGACGCGGCCAACATGGAATGAGCCCAGCGGGAAGGTTTGCATAGTGAATGCGTACACCAGTCCCGCTGGACTTATTCCCTGCAGTTGACTAGTCAGTCTTCGCCGAGGATCCCGTAGATCTCACGACGGGCATTGTTGACGATGTCGACGATGCGCTCCTGCTGCTCATCGCTGGCCGTGTGCGCCGACTGTGCGACGGCGCCCATCAGCTGGCCGATCGCGGCGCGCAGGTTCAGGTGTCCGGGCGCTTCGTCTTTCCAGCCTTCGGCGATCTCGTCCCATGGCGGGGTCTCGATCTTCTCGGCCGTGGCGCGGCCGTCGTCGGTCAGCTCGAAAAGCTTTTTGCTGCCTTCACTTTCGGTTCCGGCAATCAGTCCCTCGTCCACCAGCAGTTGCAGTGTCGGGTAGACCGAACCGGGGCTTGGTCGCCACAGGTTCTGGCTTCGCTCGGCGATCTCCTGGATCATCTCGTAGCCGTGCATCGGCCGCTCGGCCAACAATTTGAGGATCGCGGCGCGGACGTCACCGCGCTTGCCGCGTCCTCGACCGCCACGGCCGCGGCCGCGCGGACCTCCTGGGCCGCCGAAGCCGAATCCGCCGAAACCGGCGCGGGGATCGAAGCCGAACTCGAAGCCGCGGCCGGGTCCGAAGGCACGACCGGGGCCAAAGCCTGCCTGAAAGTCGGGCCCGGCGTCGTGCTCGCGTAGGTGGTCGCGAAGGTGTTCGCGGAAGTCGCGGCGGGCTTGGCGCCGCTGCTGATGAAATGCGCGCCGATCGCCGGGGCCGAAGCCGAAGCCGAACGGACCGTGAGGTGGTGTGAATGGGTTGGTCACTTGATGGTTCCTTACGTTTGTGATGGATGCGCCTGATGCGCTACCGATACGTTAACGATATATCGGAACCTATCGCGATGCAACGTCTAATGCGCCGCAAGCGTGGTGATCGGGACTTGCGTCACGACCACCACGCTTGGCGGCTGGCACTCAGTAGGTCGGGTTGAAGTAGTCAACGCCGCCGACGGGGCATTCCACCTGGGCTTTCCAGGTGGTGCCGGTCTGGATGCCCGGAAACCAGAGGTTGTGGGTCTGGTTCGCCTGCAGATAGAACGGCACCTTGTACACCGGTAACGGCTTCACGGTCTGCCAGCCGAACCACGGTTCGGCACTGTAGAAGCACAGGCCCTCGCTGCCCGTCGAGTGGATTTCGACGGTCACGCCGGCCGCGTCGCTAGCCGTGTTGAGCGTGCTCGCCGCCTGCGCGCTGCCCGAGCCGAGAAACAGCATCGCCGGTGCGGCCAGGGTGGCCGCGACTGCACCGAGTACCGCGGTGACGGACTTCTTCCGATTGTTGGTGTTGTCGTTCATTTCTTGCTCCTTTGTGTGGTCGCGACTCCCGTTGAGCCGCTTTCACAGGTAGGAGCAGTCAGGTCGCGCGGGTCTTACATTTTTTGAGAAGAATTTTTGCGGGCGCGATTTCCGCCCAGCCGCGGCGCTGCCGGTGCGCGCTTGTCGATCTGCTGCACCAGCCAGTTCGCCCAGTCCGCCTGCATCGCGTTCATCCGCAGTCCGTACTCGAGGGCGGCGAGGCCGTAGAACGCCCCTTCGTCATCGGCCCAGTCGATGGAGGCGCGCAACTTTTCGAGGCGCTTGACCTCGGCTTCGGCGTGCCCGGCCATCGCCATCACGTGGTCGCGGGCGTCCTCGGGTGGTACTTCGCCAAGCAGGAACACCCGTAGCAATGCTGCGCTGCGAAATGGTGGATCATCGTGCGGGCTGTTCACCCACCGCCGCAGTTCGGCACGCCCGGCGTCGGTGATCCGGTACTCCTTGCGCCCGCGCGCGCCGACGGCGGACACCTCGATCAGCCCCGAGTCCGCAAGCTTGTTGAGCTCGCCATACAGCTGGCTCTGCGTGGCCGGCCACACGTTGGCCATCGACTTCTCGAAGTGTTTGAGCAGGTCGTATCCGCTGCCCGGTTCCTGGGCCAGCAGGCCCAACGCCGCCATTCGCAAACTCACGCACGAAGCATACTCCACTCTTGACATGTCACTTTAGACATGTCATGTTTGGGGCATGACCGATACCACCTCGACGCTGTTCGGCACCGGCGAGTACTTCAAGCGCGACAACTACGCTCCGGTGACCGACGAGTTGACCGAGTTCGACCTGCCCGTGGAGGGCGCCATCCCTGCCGAACTCGACGGCTGGTACCTACGCAATGGACCCAACCCGAGGCAGGCGACCGCGCACTGGTTCACCGGCGACGGCATGATCCACGGCGTCCGCATCGAAAACGGCCGCGCCGCCTGGTACCGCAACAGATGGGTGCGCACGGACAGTTTCAAGGAGGACTTCCCGCTCTACAACGCCGACGGCACCCGCAACCTGCGGGCCAGCGTCGCGAACACCCACGTCGTCAACCATGCAGGCAAGACACTGGCGCTCGTCGAATCGTCACTGCCGTACGAGATCACCAACGAGCTGGAAACGTTGGGCGCCTACGATTTCGGCGGCAAGCTGGTCGATTCGATGACCGCGCATCCGAAGATCTGCCCGACGACCGGGGAGTTGCACTTCTTCGGCTACGGCAGCATCTTCGAGCCCTACGTGACCTATCACCGGGCCGACGCACATGGTGAGCTGACCATCAACCGGCCGCTGGACACCAAGGCGCACACCATGATGCACGACTTCGCGCTGACTGCCGAGCACGTCGTCTTCATGGACCTGCCGATCGTGTTCAACCTCGACGTCGCGATCAAGGGCGAAGGCGACATGCCCTACCGGTGGAGCGACGAGTACGGTGCGCGGTTCGGCGTCATGCGGCGCGACGACCCGTTCGGCCCGATCCGGTGGTTCGACATCGAGCCGTGTTATGTGTTCCATGTCGCCAACGCCTACGACGAAGGGAATTCGATTGTGCTGCAGGCGGTTCGCTATCCCGAACTGTGGCGCGACAGCGGCGGGTTCGACTCCGACGGAGTGCTGTGGAGCTGGACCATCGACCTACAGGCGGGCACGGTTGCCGAACGGCAGCTCGACGACCGCGCGGTGGAGTTCCCGCGCATCGACGACCGGTTGGCGACACTTCCCGCCCGTTACGCGGTGTCTGTCGGCGACGCGCGTCTGGTCCGTTACGACCTGACCACCGGAGCCGCGGTCGAGCATCCGTTCGGCACGGCGGACTCGCCGGGCGGACCAGGGGAGGCGGTGTTCGTGCCTTCGGCAGCAGGGCCTGCCGATGAGAGCAGTGGCTGGTACCTCGGCTACGTCTATGACCCGGCGCGTGACGGCAGCGATCTGGTGATCATCGACGCATCGGACTTCGCCGCGCCGCCGGTAGCCAGAATCAAGCTGCCGCACAGAGTTCCGTACGGCTTCCACGGCAACTGGATCGGCAACTAGGCCGAAACACAGCCGGTTGCCAGAATTGCGCTGTCGCACCGTACTTGGCAGCTTTCGATGGCAAGTGGTCAGCGGGCTGAGTAACGTGTCCGGCCATGACGGTGAAGTGGCTGGCCGAACCCGAGGCCCACGATTACGACGCGGCGGCGGCGTACCTCAGCATGCTCGCGGAGGACGACGCTGTCGACAAGACCGTGGCGGCGCTGAAAAAAGCCAAGCCCGTCTCTCAGAAGGCCAAGGATATTCTGCGCGCGGCCGGACTGAAGCTGTTACCTGAGACCAACGCCCATGTCCGGGCCGACTTGGCGAAGATCAGCGATGGCAAGAAACTGTCGCCCATTCTATTGGTGCGGGGCAGCGCCGTCGGGGGTTGTTCGTTGCAGATCGCCGACGGCTACCACCGGGTCTGTGCGAGCTATCTGACCGACGAAAACACCGATATCCCTTGCCATTTGGTGTCCTGGCAATAGATGTCCGGGTTCGGCTTCGACACCCTGGCCGTGATAGCCGTCATCGGCGTTGCGGGGCCACTGCTGGCGTCGATGCCGCGGTTCGCCATCCCGGTGGTCATCGGTGAACTGGTCGCCGGTCTTGTGGTCGGGCGGACGGGTTTCGGCATCGTGGACCATACCGATCCGACGTTCACGTTATTGGCCAACATCGGCTTTGCGTTGGTGATGTTCGTCGCCGGTACGCATGTTCCCGTGCGGGACAAGACGTTGCGGTCATCGGTTCCAAAGGCGCTGCTGCGCGCGGTGGCGGTGGGCGCGGTGGCCGCTGTGGTTTCAGTCGTGCTGGCGGAGATCTTCGGCACCGGACACGCGGCGGTCTACGCGGTGCTGATGGCGTCCTCCTCGGCTGCGTTGGCGCTGCCGGTGATCGATGCGCTGCGACTGGATGGGCCGCCGGTGCTGTCGGTGACTACCCAGATTGCGATCGCCGACGCAGCCTCGATCGTGTTGCTGCCGTTGGTGATCAATCCTGCGCAGGCGCCACGCGCTGCGCTGGGCGCGCTCGCGATAGCGTGCTGTGCCGCGGCAGTCTTCTTCGTGCTGCGCATCGCCAACCGGCGCGGCTGGCGCAGGCGGTTGCACCGCTACTCGCACAAGCGCCGGGTCGCGCTGGAACTTCGGCTGAGCCTGATCATCCTTTTCGGGCTGTGTGCGCTGGCTCTGAGCACACACGTATCGATCATGTTGGCCGGCTTCGCTCTTGGCCTCGTGGTGTCCGGGGTCGGCGAACCGCACCGACTGGCGCGGCAGCTGTTCGGCATCACTGAAGGCTTCTTCGGCCCGCTGTTCTTCGTCTGGCTGGGTGCTTCACTGCAAGTGCGCGAACTCGGCCACCATCCCGCCCTCATCCTGCTCGGCCTTGGCCTCGGTGTGGGTGCGCTGCTTGCCCACGGCCTGGGCAGCTTGTTCGGCCAGCCCCTGACACTCGCCGTGCTGTCGGCAGCACAGCTCGGGGTACCGGTCGCCGCCGCAACCCTGGGCACCGAACAACATCTGTTGGCTCCCGGTGAGCCGTCGGCGTTGATGCTTGGGGCATTGGTCACGGTGGCGACCACGTCGATCGCTTCAATGGTGGCTGCCCGTGGTCAGAGCGCCTCGACCGCTGCGCCCGGGTAGGCGGCGTCGGCGCGGTAGGTGTTCGGGCTGACTCCGTAGGCGCGTTTGAACGCGCTGCTCAACGCGAACGGGGTGCTGTATCCGACGTGCCGCGCCACCGCTGCGATGGTGGACTGGCTGGACCGCAACAGATCCGCGGCCAGCGCTAGCCGCCAGTTGGTCAGAAACGAGATGGGTGGCTCGCCGACCTGCTCGGTGAACCTGCTCGCGAATACGGCCCGCGAACTACCAACCGCCGCAGCAAGATTCGCGACAGTCCAGGGATGGCCAGGATGGTTGTAGATCAGCTTCAGCGCAGGGCCGACCACCGGGTCGTGTTCGGCGTGCCACCAGGTCGGGGCGTTCTCGTCGCGGTCGAACCACGTGCGCAGCACGGCGATCAGCAACAGATCCAGCAGTCTGTCGAGATACGCCTCCTGACCGTGCCCATCGTGGCCCGCCTCGGTCGTCAGCAGATCGACCAGCGGCGTTTCCCAATCGTCGGCCCGCAGCACCAGCACAGCGGGCAACGCCTCGAGTAGGCGCGTGCTGACCTCGCTGCGGCCCTCATACGCACAGATCACCGAGCGCGTGGCACCCGATGAACTATTGCCCCACGTCCGCACGCCGAGCGACATCTCGAACTTCAGGCTTTCACCGGACAGCGTCGTGCACCGCTGGCCCGGATGGATGACGACCATCGGCGTGGTGGCCGGGTCGTCGGCGAAGACGTAATGTTCGGTACCGCGGGTGAGCGCGACGTCGCCGGGGCCAAGCCACAACGTTCCGCTGTGCTCACCGAGGATCACCGCGCGGCCGTGCGTCTGGCAGATAAGCGTCAGCGGCGCATCGTCTTTGATGCTCATCGACCACGGCGGGTCCATCATCATCCGCAACACGAAAGCGCCTCGCGCTCGCACACCATCGAGCAGCCCGACCACGGCGTCCACGCCGCGAGCCTAACCCGTGTGCACCTGATAGGCGGCCAGAAAAACCTGTACACCCGCACGGACATGGTGCTCGATGTCGATATCCGCCAACACCTGCGGCCCACCGTAGAACAACGCCTGGTCGATCGATCGTCCGACGATCAGGAACGCGAAATGCTCTGCGGCGACGGCAGGTTCAGCGACGTGCAGGAGGCCACGCCGATGCAGCGCCGCGAAGCAGGCGGCGAAGGCGGACAGCGTGCGGGCGGGTGCCTGCGTGTAGTAGAGCTCGGCCAACTCGGGCACCCGGTTGGCCTCGCCGACGACCAGCCGTCGCAGCTGAACGACGGGCTCCTGCAACACAGCCCGAAGATAGTCGGCGGCCAGCGCGGTCAATTCGGTTTCGAGATCGGCGGCGTCCGCGAGCGCCGCAATCCTGTCGAGGAACGGTGCCACCGTGTCGTTCAAGGCTTCGTTCACAATGCTCAGCAGCAGTTCGTGCTTGTCGCCGAAGTGCTTGTAGACCGTCTGCTTGGAGACCGCTGCCGAGGCGGCAATCTGGTCGACGCTGGTGGCTTGGTAGCCGTTGCTCAGAAACAGGTCTCGTCCCGCCTCCAGGATGGTCAGTCGCTTGCGCGCGGAGCGACCGAGTACTGCCTCGGGCATGCGGCCCTCCTTTCGGTACTGGACAGTCTAGTTCTGCGATGAGTACAGTACTGGACAGCCTAGTTTGATTTCGGCGAAAGGCCCGTCATGATCACGACCGATTGCCCGCCACTATCGGTGCGGATCACAAAGTCGCTGCTCGGCTATGGCGTCATCGCGGGCCCTATCTACGTGGTTGCGGTCGCCGGCCAGATGGCGACGCGCGATGGGTTCGACCCGACCCGGCACGCGGCCAGTCAACTCGCGAACGGACACCTCGGCTGGATTCAGATCGCGACGTTTCTGGTCACCGGCGCGATGACGATCGCGGCCGCCGTCGGCGTGCGGCGTGCGCTTGGGCCGGGACGATTGTCGGCCTGGGCCTCTGGGCTGCTCGGTGTTTACGGCGTCGCACTTGTCGGGGCTGGCATCTTTCGGGCTGACCCGTCGGACGGGTTCCCACCGGGCACTCCACCTGGCATGGGTGAGGTCAGCTGGCACGGCATGGCGCACCTGATGGTGGCGAGCGTCGGTTTCGCGTGTCTGGTGGCAGCATGCTTCGTGCTCGGCGCGTGGTTCGCGCGCACCGGACAGTCGCGGTGGGCGTGGTTCTCCCGCATCACCGGCGTCGTATTCGCGGGCAGCTTCATGGCGCTGGCATCCGGATCCGGCGGGGCGGCAACGATTCTCGTGTTCACCGCGGCCGTGGTGTTGGCGTGGGGCTGGTTGACCGCGGTGTCGGTCAAGCTGTACGGCGGCACCGGCCCGGCATAGACGCACGCGTATGGAGTCGGGACGGTCAACGATGGCCCGTCGCCGCTGGTCTCGGTTGACTTCATGGCATGAATACCAGCCCCGTCGTCATCCTGACCTCGCTCACCGCCCTCGCCAGTGCCGCAGGCGGCGGAATGATGTACGTGTTCTCGACCATGGTGATGCGCGGTCTCGACCGCACCGGACCGGTGGACGCCATCACCGCGATGCGCGGCATCAACGCCGAAGCCAACGCCAGCCCCGCGTTCCTGCTGGGGTACTTCAGCGCGACGATCCTTGCGCTGGTGGTCGGCGTCATCGCGGTCGTGCGACTCAATCAGCCAGGCAGTTGGTGGCTGCTGATCGGCGCGATCTTCGCAATCCTCGGTGCCATCATCACGATGGCTTTCAATGTGCCGCTCAACAACCACCTCGATTCGGTCGACCCCGCTGCTCTGTCGGCGGCCGATGCCGCGCGTGAGTGGCAGGCGTATTTCTCGACCTGGACGGCGTGGAACCACGCCCGCACCCTCACCGCTTTCATCGGAGCGGCGGTGCTGCTTGTCGGGCTACGTCACCGCTGACATCAGCTCGGCGGCGTGAAACCGCCCGAATCCGTTGGCGGTTGGGGCGGCGGCGCCTGGGGTGGATATGCCGGCTGAGCGGGCCACTGCTGCCACTGGGGTGGGGGAGCAGTCGGCGGGCCCGCGACCCGCAGCCGCTCGAGCTCGCGGCGATGCCGCTCGGCCAGCACCGCCGCCAGCACCAGTTGCGGCGGCGTGCCAGGCGGGGGCGGCGGGGAGATCTGGGCCACCACATCGGTGGTGATCCGATAAGCCATCGGGTCGCGCACGGCAGGATCCAATTGCGCTGCACGGGAAAGGAATTGACGGGCGAGCTCGGCCTGCTCGGGATTGAGGCCCGACAATTGGAGCGACGACGCCCACCACGCGAGCTGGGGTGGCATCGGCGGTGGTGGGCTCAGTCGGGGGGCGCGCTCGGTGATCACCACGGTGCCCGCGAAGAAGTCGCCGATGCGTTTTCCCTTGGCGGACAGCAGGCTACAGATCACGGCAGGTCCGCCGAGGAATGTCCAGATCTCGAATATCCCGGCCAGCGCCCGAAAGAGTGCTTGACGAAAGCGTTCTGGACCACCGTCCTCCGACACCACTCGCAGCCCGAGCGCCATCTTGCCAAGCGATCTCCCCCTGGTTGCCGTCTCGAACACGACCGGATAACCCACCAGCGCCAGCACGGTGAAGATGATCAGGATGGCGGCCGACAAGGCTTCGTCCAACTGCGTCAGCGTGGCCGCCCACAACAGCGTTCCGAGGATGTAGGCGATGAACACCACCGTGATGTCGATCATCGCCGACAGCGCGCGCACCGGTAGCTGGGCGATCTGGACATCAAGGACCACCGCGTCCCCGGTCACCACTTGTTCTTGCTGGCCGACCATGTCAACCCACGCTACTAGGATTTGCCATGTGGATGTCGACGCGTTTGTGCTCGCGCATCGCCCGACGTGGGATCGGCTCGAGACGCTGGTCAAGCGTCGTCGGCGATTGACCGGCGCGGAGGTCGACGAACTGGTCGATCTCTATCAGCGGGTGTCGACGCACCTGTCGATGGTGCGCAGCGCTTCAACCGACGCGCTGCTGATCGGGCGATTGTCGGGTCTGGTGGCGCGGGCGCGTTCTGCGGTGACCGGCGCCCACGCACCGCTGTGGAGCGAGTTCATCCGGTTCTTCGCGGTGTCCTTTCCGGTCGTGGTGTACCAGGCCTGGCGGTGGTGGCTCGGCACGGCCATCGGGTTTCTGTTGGTGAGTGTCTTGGTCGCGCTGTGGATTTCCGGCAACCACGAGCTGCAGTCCAGTCTCAAAACCCCAAGCGAGATAGACCAATTGGTCAATCACGACTTCGTGTCGTACTACAGCGAACACCCGGCGGGATCGTTCTTCTCGCAGGTGTGGCTGAACAATTGGTGGGTTTCGGCGCAGTGCATCGGCGCCTCGATCCTGCTCGGCATCCCGATTCCCTGGATGCTGTTCCAGAACGCCCTCAACCTCGGCGCGAACGCGGCGTTGATGTTCGACGCCGGGAAGGGCGACGTCTTCCTCAGCCTCATCATCCCGCACGGGCTGCTGGAACTGACGGCGGTGTTTCTTTCCGGCGCGGTCGGTATGCGGCTCGGATGGTCGGTGGTCTCACCGGGAAACCGGCCCCGCACTCAGGTTCTCGCTGAACGCGGCAGGGCGGTGGTCGCGGTGACCATCGGGTTGTTCGGTGTGCTGTTGGTTTCGGCGATGATCGAGGCTTTCGTGACTCCGTCGTCGCTGCCGACGGCCGTGCGCATCGCCATCGGCGTTGGGGCCGAAATCGCTTTCCTCGCTTACATTTTCCACTTCGGGCGCAAGGCCGCGAGGGCAGGCGAGACCGGCGACATCGACGACGCCCCCGACGTGGTGCCGACGGGCTAGAGCCGTCCGCTGGCTTTCATCGCCAGATAGTGGTCGGCGAGTGCGGGTGCCAACTCCTCGGGCGGGGCGTCCACCACGTCGACGCCCGAGCGGCGCAGCCGCGACGCGATCGCGCGCCTGTCGTTGCGTGCCCGTTCTGCCGCCGCGGCGTCATATACTTCGGCGGCGTCGGAGCGGCCCGCGGCAAGGCGTTCGATGCGTGGATCCGCGACGGCTGCGAGCAGTATCTGATGCTTGGCCGACAGTTGCGGCAGCACCGCCATCAGGCCTTCGTGCAGTGCCGAGGCGTTGAGGTCCGTCAACAGCACAACCAGCGCCCGTTGCCGGATTCGCCGTCGCACCGCGGCCACCATCGCCCGCGCATCCGATTCCACCAGTGCGGGCTCAAGCGGCGCCATGGCCTCGACCAACTGTGCGAGAAGTTCGGTACGCGACGCGTTGTGGACGCCGCTTCGGGCCACCCGGTCGTGGGCGATGAAGTCGACGTGATCGCCTGCGCGCGCCGCCAACGCGGCCAGTAGCAACGCCGCGTCCATCGACCAGTCCAGCCGCGGCCAGCCGCCGGGATCGCCGGCGGTCGGGTCGACTCCGACGCGGCCCGCCGACGTGCGGCCGGTATCGAGCACGATGACAACGCGTCGGTCACGCTCCGGCCGCCACGTCCGCACCACCACGTCGCCGCGCCTGGCGGTGGCACGCCAGTCGATGGATCGAACGTCGTCGCCGATGACGTATTCGCGCAACGAGTCGAATTCGGTGCCCTGGCCGCGGATCAGCACCGGCGTCATGCCCTCCAGTTCACGCAGTTTCGCGAGCCGGGCGGGCAGGTGCTTTCGCGAAAGGAACGGCGGCAGGATCCGGATCTGCCACGGCACCCGGTGCGAGCCCTGCCTGCCGGCCAGCCCTAGCGGCCCGATCGAGCGTGCCGTGACGAGCCCGGAACGCTGATCGCCGCGGCGCACCGGGCGTAGCGTGGTGACAAGGCGAACCTGCTGGCCCGCAGCGACATTGACGGCGTGCGTGCGCGGTTGCGGGCGGGCACTGGGCGCCCATGCGTCGCGGATTTGGCCGCGGAAGCGTGCACTGCCCGCGTTTTCGACCACCAACTCGGCTTCGACTGGCTGGCCGAGCCGAGCCGCCGTCTCGCCGAGCCGGCTGCACTGCAGACTGCGTGGGCTCGCGGCCAGCGCGATATCCGCGACGATGCCCGCGCCCAGGGCCGCCAGCAGTACGGCGAAAGTGGTTGCGGGCCAGGGTGATACCGCGATCGGCAAAACACAGATCAGCGCGATCAGGCCGACGCGGCCGGTCAAAATCACTACCGCGGTACCGGCACGGCCGCGAGTATGCCGTCGAGCACGCCGTCCGGGTTGGCGCCCTCCAGTTCGGCCTCCGGCCGAAGGGATACCCGGTGGCGCAGGGTCGGCCGGGCCATGGCCTTGACATCATCGGGGGTCACGTAGTTGCGGCCGGACAGCCACGCCCAGGACCGCGCCGTGGCCAGCAGCGCCGTCGCCCCGCGTGGCGACACACCCAGTTGCAGTGACGGCGAGTGCCGCGTCGCCCCGACGATGTCGACGATGTAGCCGAGCACCTCGTCGGCCACCAGCACCTCACGAACTGCCTCGCGGCCGGCCGCCAGCTCGGCCGCTCCGGCAACGGGTTTCACCGCCGACAGGTCGCGTGGGTCGAAGCCCCGCGCATGCCGGTTGAGGATCGCGATCTCCTGATCTCGCGGTGGCAGGGGCACGTTGAGCTTCAGCAGAAAGCGGTCCAGCTGGGCCTCGGGTAGCTGATAGGTGCCCTCGTACTCGATCGGGTTCTGTGTCGCGGCGACGATGAACGGGTCGGGCAGCGGACGCGGCTCGCCCTCGACACTGACCTGGCGTTCCTCCATGGCCTCCAACAAGGCGGCCTGGGTTTTGGGCGGGGTTCGGTTGATCTCGTCGGCGAGCAGCAGGTTGGTGAACACCGGGCCCGAGTGAAACTCGAATTCCGCTGTGCGGGCGTCATATACGAGTGAGCCGGTCACATCGCCGGGCATCAGGTCGGGGGTGAACTGCACGCGTTTGAACTCGAGTTGCAATGCCGCGGCCAGGGTTCGCACCAGCAGCGTTTTCGCCACGCCCGGCACACCTTCGAGCAACACATGGCCACGGCAGAGCAGCGCGATCACCAACCCGCTGACGACGGCGTCCTGTCCGACGACCGCCTTGGCGATTTCACCGCGCAACGCCAGCAAGGCGTTTCGCGCGGAGTCCGATGTCGCGGTGCTCTGGGCGGTTGGCTGAGTCACGATTGAGCGACCTGCCTTTCGAGGTTGTCGAGTTCGTGCGCGAGATTGACTAGTTCGGGGTCGCTGGCTGGCGGTGGCCCGAACAATATGTGTGTCACCGCTGGTGGAGACGATCCGCTGCGTTCGGCGACCGCCGCGGTGATCGCAGGTGGGTCTGCGTCGGGCCCGAGTCCGAGTCGAGGCGTCATCCGTTGCAGCGCGGCGGTGCGCAGCGCTTCTGCTGCGCGATCGCGCGCACGCTGCGACCGGTACAGTCGGCCACGACCCTCGACGGTCTCCGAGGCCCGGACGACTACGGGCAATTGCTCTGCAACCAGCGGGCCGATGCGGCGGCCCTTCCAGACCGCCAGCACTGCGACCACCAACACCAACTGCAGAAGGACCCATTTGACCGGCGCGGGCATCAACCCGAAAAGCCCTGGGCTGCCGCTTGATTCGGTGCCGCTGGCCTCACTGTGCTGGGGCGCGTACCAGATCAGCCGCGGATGCGATCCAGCCAGATTCATCGCCAGCGCGGCGTTGCCCTCCTTGAGCAGGCCGGAGTTGGTCATGAAATCCGCTGAGCTGACGACCGTCACCTCACGGCCATCTTCGGTGTAGCGGACCAGCGCTCCGCCGTAGCAGCGCGTCACCGACACCTTGCCGGCCGCCTCGTAGTCATCGCCGAGGCCGAGTTGCACCCGCCCCGCGCGGTTCGCCTCACGCATGTCGCAGTCGGGTTTTGCATCGGCGAAGGCGATCGTGGAGCCACCGAGACGCACCTCGGGGGCGAGTTGCTCGCGGGTTCTGGATATCGGCGAAACCAACAGACGATCACCGGGCAGCGCGGCCAACCGGTGCAGCACGTCGTCGTCGGACAGATACATCGTTTGCGCGATGAGAAGTAAGGTGTCGGGTCGCGCAGCGGCTTCTACCGCGGCGATGTCGCCTGCCGCGACGACGTCCACGCCGTGCTCGCGCAGGATCGTCACCAGCGCTCGGGCGCCTTCCGGTGACGTCGATTCGGGGTCCATCGGGCCGCCGGGTCGCGGCGCCGTCAGTAATGCGCTGACGGCGGCCACCGCGATGATGACGGCCAATGCGAACAGCACCCATCGAGCACTTCGCCATCGCTGGGTGAGCGTCGGCCCGACTGCGGTATCGCGGGCTGTCATCGCACTTCGGCCCAACCGTCGGCGGCCGCGGGGACCACAGCCGCGGCGTTGGAGGTGGCCGACGTGCGTGATCTCAGGTGGTTGTCGAGGTCGGCGATCATCCGGTAAGCAGCCTCGGTTCCCGGCCGCTCACCGTAGCTGACGTCGTTGAAAGCCTCTGCTGCCCCGCTCAATTCGGTGGTCAGCGCGGGTAGCGCGCGGCCGGCGTCGCGCGCGAGTTCGGTCGCGGTGCGGCCGGGTACGGGATCGAGGACCGAGCTCTCCTCCAACTGCCGGGCGACGGCCCTGAGCCGGTTGCGGATCGCGGCGGACCAATTGCCTTGTGCCGCATTCTGTTCGGCAGTGGCGCGGTGTTGAGCGGCGCTGAGTTCGTGCTCGCCGAACAGTGCATGCTCGCCGCGACGGTTGGTGCGCATGGTGCGTCGGGCGATGCGGATAGCGACCACGATGGCGATCGCAAGCAGAATCCCCAACACGCTCAGCGTCAGCCAACCGCCGGGCACCGATGCGCTGGCCTCCATCAGCCGGTACAGCATCTCGTTGATCCAGTCGAGGATCCGATCGGTCAGTGATGCCTTGGGGTATATCGGCTTTGCGAGCTCGTGCTGCGCCGCCTCGTGCGCGGCGTCGCGGTCGATGTCTATTGTCGGCACGTCAGGGTTGGCGGGTCAGCCACAGGTGGTCGGTGGAATCTGGTGGAGCGCCGGGCCCCAACCACGCACCGGTCTGCAGCACCATGTCGAACGCCTCGGCCCGGATGCGGCGGTCGGTGTAGAGCAGCACGACGACACCGGCAGAGAACGGCGCGGTGATGATCTGGCCGATCGCGCTGCCCACGGACAACAGCACCAGGGCGAAAAGGAACGCCATCGTGGAAGACGCTGCAGTGAGCAGGATTTGGCCGCCGAGGCTGAATGGTACGGATACCGCTCCCGCCACCACTGAGGTCACGATCATGGCGAGCAGCCAGATGCCGAACACCCGCCAGAAGTCGTTGCGCACCAATTTGAATGAGCGCGCGATCGCAGGAAAGATCGCGAGCCGTTCCAGCACGATGAGCGACGGTGTGAACATCAGCATCGTGGCCAGGTAGATCATGCCGAGAGCCAGTGCGATCACCAACGGCACCCCGACAACGGCGGCCGCGGTACCGTTGGCCGCCACCGCGACTCCGGCGATGACGAGCACACCGATGGTGACCAGGACGACGGCGCCGAGCACCTGCAGCACCGCGAAGCCGATCAGCGCCCACAGTCGGGGGCGCAGCCGCTGCCACGCCTCCTTCACGGTGATGCTCGCGCCGAACACGGCACGTCCGACGACGACGGTGAGCATGCCGCTCAACAAGATGGACGACAGCCACGTGGCGGCTGCGCCCGCGATGCTCGAGGCCGACGAACCGATCAGCAAGCCCGTCGATACTTCCTGACCGTTCAGCGTCGGCTGAAGCCGACCCGTGACGGCGAACGGGCCGACCGATAATACGAGCGCGAGAAGCTGTGCGATAACCACTACCACGGTCGTCAACCCCAGCGTCGCTTTGGGATTGGCGCGGATGTAGGCCACCGCCCCGTTGAAGATGTCCGACAGACTCAACGGCCGCAACGCAATCACGCCGGGCTTGAGAGCCAACGGTGCACCGTACCCGGGCGGGGGGTATCCGGGTGGTGGGTAGCCCGGCGGGGGGTAGCCACCCGGGAAGCCGTAGCCAGGCGGCGGGTATCCCGGCGGCGGGTATCCCGGCGGGGGATAGCCCCCAGGGGGTGGATAGCCCTGATACGGGGGCGTCGGATGACCCTGGTAGCCCGGCGGCGGATAGCCGGGAGGTGGATAGCCGGGCGTCGACGGGCCAGCCGTGGGGTAGCCGCCGGCGTCGTTGCTCATGGTCACCATCCTGTCGATGACAGTGCGAATTGACAACGTCGTCGACGGCGCGCCGCCGGAAAGGCGCACCGGCCTGCGGCCGCCCCGGCGTAGCGTTTGCGTCATGGCCGAACTCAAAGACCGGTTGCGCGCCGACTTGACCTCCGCGATGAAGTCGCAGGACAAGCTGCGCACCGCGACGTTGCGGTTGGTGCTGGCGGCGATACAGACCGAAGAGGTTTCAGGGAACGCGCCGCGTGAGCTATCCGACGCAGACGTGATCAAAGTGCTCCAGCGCGAGGCGAAAAAGCGCGGTGAGTCGGCCGAGATCTACACGCAGAACGGTCGCGGCGAACTCGCGGCGAACGAGCACGCCGAGGCTCGCATCATCGACGAGTATCTGCCGACGCAGCTCACGGAAGCCGAGGTGGCCGACGTCGTCGACACCGCGATCGCACAGGTGGCCGAGGAGATCGGGGAGCGGCCCGGCATGCGACAGATGGGCCAGGTGATGAAGGCCGCGACCGCCATTGCCGCAGGCAAGGCCGACGGCAAGCGACTGTCGGAGGCGGTCAAGGACAGGCTGTAGCCGGTTCGCCGATCGTTTCTCGGGAAAGACGGCCGGGTACCCGAGTGCCATGACGCGTTTTGGCTACACCCTGATGACAGAACAGAGCGGCCCTAAAGAGCTTGTCCGTTATGCCGTTTCGGCGGAACGCGCAGGCTTTGACTTCGAGGTGTCCAGCGACCACTACTTTCCGTGGCTGGCGTCGCAAGGCCATGCGCCGTACGCGTGGTCGGTGCTCGGTGCCGTCGCGCATGCGACCGAACAGGTCGAGCTGTTCACCTACGTCACCTGCCCGACGATGCGGTATCACCCCGCAGTCGTGGCGCAAAAAGCCGCGACACTTCAGATCCTCGCCGATGGGCGATTCACGCTCGGCGTAGGCAGCGGCGAGAATCTCAACGAACATGTGGTCGGCGGGCGCTGGCCGACGGTGTCACGGCGCCAGCAGATGCTCAAGGAAGCCATCCAGATCATCCGCGAGTTGTTCACCGGCGAGCTGATCGACTGGAAAGGTGAGTATTTCGAGGTTGACTCGGCCCGGATATGGGACGTGCCCGAGACACCCGTCGCGATTGCCACGGCTGTCTCCGGCGAGCGGTCGGTCGACATGTTCGCGCCGCTGTCCGACCATCTGATCGCCGTCGAGCCGAACAAGGACCTCGTCGATGCATGGCATGACGCACGCCGCGCGACCGGACTGCCCGGCGACGTGCGCGTGATCGGGCAGATACCGATCTGCTGGGACCCCGACCGCGACGCCGCGGTCGCGCGTGCCCACGATCAGTTCCGTTGGTTCGGTGGCGGCTGGGCAGTCAATGCCGATCTACCGACGACGGCGGGATTCGAGGGTGCCACGCAATTCGTCAGGCCGGAGGATGTCGCCGAATCCATCCCGTGCGGACCGGATCTCGACGCAATCGTCGACGCGGTGCGCAAGTACTGGGAAGCCGGGTTCACCGACATTGCGCTCGTGCAGATCGGCGATGACAACCAGGAGCTGTTCCTGAAGGAGGCGGCGGGCTCACTGTTGGAGAAGCTGCGCAGCGCATCGGGCTAGATTCAGTTTGGCGTCCAAGACCTTGGGTAACCGGCGGCGATCTGCACTACTTCAATCGCCGGGAGGCGCCAATGTTCGTTCACAACAAAGATCTTCAATTCGAGGTGCGGGTGGAGCGGCCCGACCCGAGGTTTGCCTCGCTACTCATGGAGCAATTCGGGGGAGCCAATGGTGAGCTCACTGCTGCCCTGCAGTACTTCATCCAGGCATTCGTTCTGCGTCAGAAGAATCCGAAGATGTACGACCTTTTCATGGATATCGCCACCGAGGAACTCAGCCACCTGGAAATCGTCGGGTCGACGATCACGATGCTTCTCGACGGCCTCAACGACGACCTCAAGATGGCCCATGAGCGCTGCGACTGGATGCCTGCGGTGGCTAACGCGGACGGCCGCGAGCAGGCCATCCATCAAGTCGCCGTCAACCCGTTGTTCTTCGTTCTCAGTGGCGGCGGACCGGATGCCAAGGATTCGGCAGGCAACAACTGGACGGGCGCCTACATCGACGCCAACGGCGATCCGACCGTCGACCTTCGTAACAATCTTGCCGCCGAGTCACGGGCGAAGGTCGTCTACGAGTACCTCAAGCAATTCACCGACGACCCCGGTGTGCAGGACACCCTGACATTCTTGATGACCCGGGAAATCGCGCACTACCAGCAGTTCACCGCTGCTCTCAACGAGCTGCCGGTCAACTTCCCGCCCGGCACGCTGGCCGGCGACGACCGCTTCCAGAACGTGGCGTTCAACATGTCAAACGGCGGGAGTCGGCCGGTTCGTGGTCCGTGGAACCAGGGTCAGGGACCGTGGCCTGACGGCATGAAGTGGAAGTACGTCGGCAAGCCGGAAGAAGAGTGGCTGGGCACCAAGTTGCGCGAGAATAAAGGCGCCAAGATGAACCCCGACGGGGAACCGGACGTGCCCTGCGAAAAGCCGTTCACGCACGAACAACGCATGCCCACAACCTGATTCACCCATAGCGCGGAACCGGCGTCGAACCCACGACGCCGGTTCCGGCGTGCTCAGTGCATCTGTGGGTCGGGCGGGTTCTCCGCCTCTCGGCCAGTGGCCGCGTCACGCACGTGGTCGGCGATCGCCGCTGCCGTTCCCATCGTCTTCTGCACGGCCGAATTGGGTGGAGTGTCCGGGTGGGGCCGGGTCGGTGCGATCTTCTTTGCGGCTTCGAGCTTTTCGCCCAATTTGTCGCGTTCCTGCCGACTGACCGCCGCCTCGAATGCGGGCCACACGACGTCCTGCTCATACCTGATGTGCTCTCGCGCGGCCTTGACGAAATCCTGGAGCGCCTGTTGGTAATCGGGCTCTCCCGGCTTGCCGTCTTCCAGTCGCTGAAGCAGCTTCTTGCCCTCTTGTTCTTGGGCGATTGCTTCGTCGGCCAACTCATCACCGTTGCTGAGCGCGTCCCGGACCGCAGGCCAGAAGAATTGCTCTTCGATAGCCTCATGCTGCGACTCGGCGATGACGAGGTTGGTCACCATGGTGCCGAGGCCGCTGAGGTCGGCACCGGAACCCGACGGGGCGCCGTCGAGGACCTCCAACATCCCGAGCACGCTTTTGTGATCTTCTCGAAGAAACGTCAAAGCTTCCACTCTTGTTGCCTTTCGCGAGTCGATAGTCCGCAGCGCATACCCGAGGCAGGCAGGTTGAAACGGGCCGTCAGCGGGTAGTTCCACGAGGACGAAAGGTATTGCGATGCCAACCGGTAAAGGGATCTACGACAACGAAAACGCCGACGAGCCAAAGGGCGGGCGTCCCGGTCCGAAAGATGAAGGCCGCGAAGGGGGTATGGCGACCCGGGAGAATGCGCCTGATGTCGCGGAGACCGACGCGGAGCCCACCGCTTAGTTGGATTCTCTGCCTTCGCGACTGCGCCGATACGCCGCTCGGCGGATGTTCGCGAGCCAACCGGGAGCCAACTGCACGTCCTCATCGCTGTGGAGTACGGGATCGAACGCGATGTCGTCGTTGCTCGGATCCAGATGGAGCAGTTTCAACCGTGCCAGCGGTTCGAACTCTCCGCTGCCCTTGGCTTGTTCGATATCGAAATCTATTCCGCCAGAGTCGATTTGATTGCTGATCGTGTCCAGCGACAGGCCGGGCTCATCGATCCTCGTGACCAGTCTGGCGCGCACCCACCACGTCTCGTCGCGGAATCGAAGCGGCATCAGGCTGGAGAACGACGTGCCAGACCACGACCGTGTCGGCCCGAGGACGAAGCGGCTGTTCGCGATCGTCGAGGCCAGCAGGACATCCCATGGCACGCACGAGCGCAGATCCTGCGGAGGCGGGATACGCCAGGCGAGGCCGGCGACGTCGGCCATCGCGCCTGGTAGGCCCACGCCTTTGGAGACCCGGCCGATGATGTCGCACGACTGCATCGGCAGTCCGTGGTCCGGTGGCGCTACCCGCTCGAGTCGGCCCGCGGCGAGGACACCATGCGGATGGAACAGCCGACTCTGGCGGATGGCGGCTCCGAGCCGCACCGGCAACGCCACGACGTCAGAAGCATGCACCAGGCATGTGTGCCCTGAATGCCGCAGTGCAAAACCCATACCAGTGGTTTAACGCAGCCGATACCGGGCATTAATCACCGCAGTGCTGGACGCACAAGCAAACACTGTCGAAAGGCCGATGTTGACAAGGGCATACACCGACCTGGATTTTCCAGCCGTTGTCGAGGGTGTTTACACACCACAAGCGGACTCTCAACTGCTCATTGACGTCATGGACAAGACCGGCCTCGCGCGTGGTCACCGCGTCGCCGACCTGTGCACCGGCAGCGGTGTGGCCGCGATCGCCGCCTACCAACAGGGCGCCACCGAGGTCACGGCCTTCGACATCTGCCCGCGCGCCGTGCACTGCGCGCGAAGCAACGCCGCAGGCGCCGGCTTCGATGTCGCGGTGCACCTCGGCTCGTGGGCGCGCGCGATCGAATTCGGCCCGTACGACTTGATCGTCTGCAACCCGCCATACGTGCCGCATGATCCGAGCGCCGAAGGGGTGCAGTTCCCGTCTCATCTCGGGTCCTCGGTGGCGTGGGATGCCGGATACGACGGCCGCATGGTCCTTGACCCCCTGTGCGCCTCCGCGAACGATTTACTCGCTACCGGCGGCACCTTGCTGTTGGTGCAGTCGGAGTTCGCCGGCCCCCGTCAGACGTTGGCGCAGCTGGCCAGCACCGGGCTGGACGCGGAAGTCATTGCATGGCAATGGATTCCCTTTGGTCCGGTGCTGTCGTCACGGGCGCAGTGGTTGGAGGAGACGGGTCGGCTCGAGCCGGGCCGTCGCGAGGAAGAGCTGTTGGTGATCAGGGCGGACAAGGCGTGAGCGACGACGAGCCCCGCATCGTGCGGGTGGTGCCCGCAGGCCCGGTGATGGTGCAGGGGCCGGTGCGCATCGAGATGGCCGACGGCAGCGTCGTGGAGTCCGACCGGTTCATGGTCGCGATCTGCACCTGCCGGCGCAGCAAGAGTTACCCGCTGTGCGACACCAGCCACCGCTGCCGTCAGCGGCCCGAACGGTCAGAGCGGACGGCGTAGCGACGAGCGGCCCGACTTCCAGCACGCCATCACATGTGCGGCGAGTCGGTCTTCCACGATGTCACGTGCCTTGATGCCGAACACCACGTCGCGGTCCAAATGTGGTTCGCGCGCAACGAGATCCCCCACCACATCGGTGCGGACCACCTGTTCGTGCACTGCGTCGGCGACGATGTGTTCGCGGTAGAAACTGATGCACGCCTGCGGTGCGCCCATCCGCTCCAGCGCGTCGACGAGGCGGCGGGAACCGGGTGACGACGTGATTTCCGTCGATGCGAAGTGGCCGACGGCGGCGCCGCGCAGTTCGCGGTGCAGACCGAACAGCGACATCAGGTTGACCGAAGCCAGTGCGTCGGCAGGCACATCGTCGAGATAGGCCAGGTAGGTCGAGTCGAGGCCGGCGGCGTCCAATAGGTCGGCGAACAGCTGCTGATGCACCAAAGGTCCACGGCCACCGCCGTATTCGTCGAACTCGACGGCGACGAACGACGCCTTGGCCTGTCCGATCAAGCGAGGTATCGCGAACGCGTGCGGGTCGGCTTCCTTGAGGTGATACAGCGAGCGGTGCACGAAGTACTCCCGCATCTGATCCCAGGTGCCGCTGTCGCGCAGGTAATACGACGGGCCCTCGCCGTCGACCGGTTCGATCGACAACGCGTCCATCGCGTCGGCCGCGGTTTCGTCGTCGGCGATCTCGCCGACGTCGTGGCGGACCGCGCTCAGGAACGCTTCCTCGAGACGACCGCGGACGTGCAGCAGTCCCGGATTCCATTCCCAGCGGGGGTTGACGCCGTCGAAGCCGCGGTAGTGCAGTTCGTAGCAGACGTAGAGGGCCAGCTGCAGGTCGAGACCGTACGGATCGGCCTCACAGAGGGGGACGTCGATCGGACGGGCGTGCAGCGCCGGCCTGCCGCGCGCGAGCGTGTCGATGATCGCCGAAGAGAGAGGGCCGACGGCACGGGGCAGCTTGGGTTCGATGGAGGTCGACGGCAAAGTCACGCCGCATGTAATTCCCCACCACACGGGCAGTCAAACTACGTCCGAGCGACTCCGTTACTGGCGTCTGCGGCCGATATCCAGCATGCGAAATGCGGTAGACCAAAAGGTACGGAAAAGGCGGGTGTCACCACTCGTGCCGCAAATCCGTCGGCGTGATCGCGAGCCTAATGTCGTGGGGGTTTGTTTAGTTCTAGAGTTGGTGGGGAAGTCGGCTCCCAACGTTGTCGAGTCGCAGGGGGAGAACGTTATGGTCGGCACGCTGATAGCCATCTACCTCATCGGCTGGTTGCCCGTGAGCCTTGTGGCGTACGCGGCGGGCACCCGTCTTGCAGATCGCAGAGCGCGCGCGGACCAGCCGTTGATGATGGTCGTCAGCCTGGGCGCCGGCGCCATCTGGCCGCTGTTGGTCGTCGGGCTCGTCGAGATGAGTTCGGTGATGGTGCTGACGAAGGTCCCGTCGAAACCCCGACGCAGTATCGGCATCTACGCCTAGTCGCGGCCGCAGTCGGCCGAGCAGATCACACAGTCGGGGTGGCGGGATTCGAACCCACGACCTCTTCGTCCCGAACGAAGCGCGCTACCAAGCTGCGCCACACCCCGCGTGAAGCCACGACAGCGTATCGCACCGGCGGTCGGTGAAGCCAAACGGCTTTCGTACGTTAGCCAGATCACGACACGCCGCGGGATGGAAGTCACTTGTCGGTGGCGTTATGCACACTGACGGCAGTAACTCCAGAATCGAGGCACGAAATGACTGGGCTTGGAGCTTCCATCTACCTGGGATTCTTCGCCCTGGCCGCATTGTGGCTGTTTCTGACCTCCGATGGGCCACTCACCGGCGGATCCGACGATCAAGGCCAGCGGCCCGAGCGCTCGAACTCCACCAACACCTCGGCCGATGCCGAGGGATCAATCCCCTGGCTGGTCAGCCACTCGCCGCAGAAGTAGGTGTCCGCGTAGCGATCGCCGCTGTCGGCGAGCAGCGTCACTACCGAGCCGCTGCGCCCTTCGGTGATCATCTCGGCCAGCAAGCCGAACGCCCCCCAAAGATTCGTCCCGGTTGACGGGCCGACCCGACGGCCGAGAACTTTACTGACGTGGTGTGCCGCCGCGACCGACGCGGCGTCTGGCACCGCCACCATCCGGTCCACCACCTCAGGCAGAAACGACGGCTCAACCCTCGGCCGGCCGATGCCCTCGATCCGCGACGACATACCGGTCACCACGTCGCGACGGCCCTGCGCGTAGGACGGGAAGAACGCCGAATTCTCCGGGTCCACGACGCACAACCGCGTCGCGTAGCGCCGGTAGCGGATGTAGCGGCCGATGGTGGCGCTGGTGCCGCCCGTCCCCGCACCGACGACGACCCACTCCGGAATCGGATGCGTCTCGTCACGCATCTGCTCGAAGATCGACTCGGCGATGTTGTTGTTGCCGCGCCAGTCGGTCGCACGCTCGGCATTGGTGAACTGGTCAAGGTAGTGGCCGCCGGTCTCTGCGGCCAGCCGTTCCGCCTCGGCGTACACCTGCGACGCCTCGGCGACGAAATGGCAACGGCCGCCTTGAGATTCGATCAGCGCGATCTTGGTGGCACTTGTCGATGACGTCATCACCGCGATGAACGGCAGACCCAGCAGCGCCGCGAAGTAGGCCTCCGAAACGGCCGTCGACCCCGACGACGCCTCGATGACCGTGGTGCCCTCACCGATCCAGCCGTTGCACAGCCCGTAGAGGAACAACGACCGCGCCAGTCGGTGCTTGAGGCTGCCGGTGATGTGGGTGGTCTCGTCCTTCAGGTAGAGCTGAATGTCGCAGCCGTCGCACCACGCCGCAGGCAATGGATAGCGCAGCAGATGGGTGTCGGCGCTGCGCCTGGCGTCGGCCTCGATCAGCCGAACCGCATTGTCCACCCATGAGCGCGGCTGGCTCCGAACAGCCGTCGCGGCCTTTTCGGTGGTCATATCCCCGCGAGTGTGGGGTTATGACACGTTTTTGCGCCGAAAGCGTGCGTTAAGCCCACACTCGACAACGGTTCTTCACCGCACCGAAACGCTCGGGTGGGACTCCGCCCTTTTTCCCGCGTCACGCCCGCCGATGGGCGCCGCCACCAACGTCAGCAGCGTGGCCTCCGGCCGGCAGCAGAACCGCACCGGATAGTAAGGCGACGTGCCGATGCCCGCCGAGACGTGCAGTTGCGTCCGTGCACCCCACCGCGAAGCACCCTTCGCGCGCGACCTGTCGAGGTCGCAGTTGGTGACGATGGCGCCGTAGAACGGCAGACACAGCTGGCCGCCGTGCGTGTGGCCGGCCATCACCAGCTGATAGCCGTCGGCGGCGAAGCGGTCGAGCACCCGCGGCTCGGGGGAGTGCGTCAGCCCCAGCGTCAGGTTCGCCGCCGGGCTGGCCGGGCCCGCGATGGTGTCGTAGCGATCCCGCGACAGATGCGGATCGTCGACACCGGCGACGGCGATGCGCAGACCGGCCACCTCGAGCTCGCGCTTGGTGTGCGTCATGTCCAGCCAGCCGCGCTCGGTGAACGCCGCCCGCAGGTCCTGCCAGGGCAACGGTTCGCCGTGGATGCGGTGGCTGGGCTTGGTCAGGTAATTCGCCGGGTTCTTCGGCCGCGGCCCGAAGTAGTCGTTGCTGCCGAAGACGAAGACACCCGGGGCGGCCAGCAGATCGCCCATCGCCTGAACGACGCCGGGCACCGCCTTCGGGTGCGCCAGGTTGTCGCCGGTGTTGACGACCAGATCGGGCTCCCAGCGGGCCAGGTCGCGCAACCAGGCCTGCTTGCGCCGCTGCTTGGGCCGCATGTGGATATCGCTGACGTGCAGCACCTTCAGCGGTGACGAGCCGGGCGACAGCACCGGCATGGTCACTTCGCGAACCACGAACGCGTTGCGCTCGATCAGCGACGCATAACCGATCCCTGCTACGACCGAACCGACGGTCACGGCTGCGGTGTTCTTCAGGATCGACGAACGGGCGGGCATGTAGAGAGCCTACTGCCAGTTACTGGCAGGCACCGTCTTCACACCCGGTGCGCGTGGTCAATTCCACAGCCTGGTCACGGTGGCGGCGGCGCAGGCGGGGGTGGCCCGAGCACGGGAACCGTGATCGGCGGCAGACCAGGAATCTCCACGACGGTCGAACCGATTTCCGGCGGCATGCCAGGTAGGCCAGGAATCGCGCCTGGCGGCGGCGGGGGCGGTGGCGGCGGGATGCCGTTGGAGATCTGGATCGTGATGATCGAACCGGGCACCGTCTGCCCGGCCGGCGACGTGCCGACCACCGCTCCGTACGGCGCGGTGCTGTTGACCGGCGTGGCCTGGTCGGCAACCTGGAAGCCCGCCTCCTTGAGCCGCATGCGCGCGGTGTCCTGGTTCATGCCTGCCACGCTGGGCACCTTGGAGCCCGGCGCCCCGTCGACATAGCGCGGGTCGGTGGGCGGCAACGCAACAGGACCGAAGTTGTCGGCGATCGGCTTCATCGCAGTGAACCAGGTGCGCGCAGGCTCGTTGCCGCCGTACAGGTTCCCAGAACCGCACTGCCGCAACGGGAATGAACACAGGTCGCCCGGCGTGGTCGAGTCGTCGTAGATGTAGTTCGCCGCCGCGTAGAAGGGCGTGAAGCCTACGAACGCCGATGACCGGTGCGCCTCGGTGGTGCCAGTCTTGCCCGACATCGGCAGATTCCACCCGGCCGAACCGGCGGCAGAAGCGGCGGTGCCGCCGGTGTCGTCCTTGCTCATCGCGTTGGCCAGCGTGTTGGCCAGCCCCTCGGGCACCACCTGCTCACACGTTTCGGTCGTGACGGCGACGTCCTTGCCGGTGCGGTCGATGACCTTGTCGATCGGGTTGGGCGGGCACCAGGTGCCACCCGATGCCAGCGTCGCCGCGACGTTCGACAACTCGAGGGCGTTGACCTCGATGGGGCCCAGCGTGAACGAGCCGAGGTTTTGGCGCTTGACGAAATCGGCCAGGCTTTCGTTGCTCTGCGGGTCGTAGTCGCGTGCCGTGCCGGGCAGGGCGTAGGACCGCATGCCCAGCTTGACCGCCATGTCGACGGTGCGCTGCACGCCGACCTGAGAGATCAGCTTCGCGAACGCGGTGTTGGGCGACTGTGCCAGTGCATCGGTGACGCTCATCTGACCGCGGTAGTTGCCATCGTTCTGCACACACCAGGTCGCAGGTGGGCAGCCCTTGGCGCCGCCGCTGCCGAGGCCTTTGGCCTCGAAGCGGGCCGGGGCGTCGAGCTGCGCGTTGATGCCCATGCCCATGTCCAGCGCGGCGGCCGTCGTGAAGATCTTGAACACCGAGCCTGCGCCGTCGCCGACCAGTGAAAACGGCTGCGGCTGCATGGTTTCCCCGGCTTCGGTGTTCAGGCCGTAGGTGCGATTGCTGGCCATCGCCAGCACCGGATGCGACTGTTTGCCCGGTTTGATCACGCTCATCACACTGGCGACTCCGTCGAGATCGGGCGCCGCGAGGCTGTCGATCGCCGACTTGACCGGGGTCTGCACGTCGGGGTCGAGCGTGGTCTTGATCAGGTAGCCGCCCTTGGCGACCTGCTCCTTGCTGATGCCGGCGCGGGCGAGGTACTCGAGCACGTAGTCGCAGAAAAACGCGCGATCGCCCGCGGCAATGCAGCCTCGAGGCAGCTCGTTGGGCTGCGGCAGGATGCCCAGCGGCTGCTCCTTGGCCGCGCGCAGCTCGTCGGCGTGTTCGGGAAGATTGTCAATCATGGTGTCCAGCACCAGATTTCGACGAGCCAGCGCACCGTCGGGGTTGGTGTACGGGTTCAGTGTGCTCGTCGACTGCACCATGCCCGCCAGCAGCGCGGCCTGCTGCCAGTTCAGTTCGGAGGCGTTGACCCCGAAGTACGTCTGCGCCGCGTCCTGAATTCCGAACGCGCCGTTACCGAACGACACCAGGTTGAGGTAGCGGGTCAGGATCTCCGGCTTGGTGAACGTCTTGTCCAGGGTCAGCGCCATCCGGATCTCGCGCAGCTTGCGGGCGGGCGTCGTCTCGACGGCGGCCCGTTTCTCGGCGTCGGTCTGCGCGATCACCAGCAGCTGGTAGTTCTTCACATACTGCTGTTCCAGCGTCGACCCGCCGCGGGTGTCGAGGTTTCCGGTCAGGTAGCCCGAAAGGCCGGTGAGCGTGCCCTGCCAGTCCACGCCGTTGTGTTCGGCGAACCGCTTGTCCTCGATCGAGACGATCGCGAGCTTCATCGTGTTGGCGATCTGATCGCTTGGCACCTCGAACCGGCGCTGCGAGTAGAGCCACGCGATGACGTTGCCTTTGGCGTCGACCATGGTGGACACCTGCGGCACCTCACCCTCGACGAGCGCGGCGGAGCCGTTGGCCACTACGTCGGAGGCGCGATTGGACAGCAATCCGAACCCGCCGACGACGGGAAACATCAGCCCGGCAACGACCACGCTGGCCAGAAGGCAGCACCAGGCGAGCTTGATGACCGTAACCGTGACGGGCACGGTCGGTGGTCGGGTCGGTGGCTGCTCCGGCATGCGTACAGAGTAACTAGGGCCTTGAGAGCACAAAATGGCAGTTCATGTCGGTCGATTGCCGGGTTCGCTGGCCGCGCCGACCTGCCGTTGCGTCAATTTTGCAGTCTGACGGCACGGTCGTCCCAAAAAAGTGCCTCCCAGACTGTTGCCAAGAACGCCCCTGACCACCTAAGTTGAGCTAACAGTGCGATGCAGGTCACACTCGACCCTCGCAATGTGGCGTAGATCGCATCAGCGTTCTACACCGGAGGACTACGCCGTCGCTGTGCTAGCTCGGCGGCTTGGAACGAAGGGAACGCTGGTGTCAGCAACGAGGCCCGCCGCGCGGAGGACAACCCCGAACATGTCAGCACACGCCATTGTCCACGGCGCGGAGGCCGAGGCCCGTATTGCTTGGGTATCCCAGGCTCGGTGCCGCCAGGCCGATCCCGATGAGCTCTTCGTCCGCGGTGCCGCACAGCGCAAGGCCGCCGTCATCTGCCGCCACTGCCCGGTGATCCTCGAATGCGGCGCCGATGCACTCGATAACCGCGTCGAATTCGGTGTCTGGGGCGGCATGACCGAACGCCAGCGCCGTGCCCTGCTCAAGCAGCACCCCGAGGTCGTTTCCTGGGCTGACTTCTTCGCCGCCCAACGCAAGCACCGCAGCGCCGTTTAGGCCGTTTCAGTAACTGTCTTCGTCTCGCCGGTGATCTGATCGGCGATGGCCCTCAGTGCCTCGAGGTCGGACACGTCGAACGGCAGCGACGGCACACCCACGATCGCCACGTGCGGGTTGGCGCCGGTGAACCGCGACAGCAGCCGGATTTCACGCTTGGCGGTCATCGCCCGGTCGGCGTGGATGCGCAGCACCGCGGCCGCCAACGAATCGGGATCCTTCTTGTCCAATTCGTCTGCGGCTTCCTCGGCCTTGTCGGCGTGCAGTTCGGTCAACGTGGGGTGGGTGCGGTTGAGAATCAACCCGGCCAGCGGCATGTGTTCCTGCGAAAGCCGATCGATGAAGAACGACGCCTCCCTCAGCGCGTCGGGCTCGGCGGCCGACACCACGACGAACTGCGTGCCGCGTCGCTTGAGGAGCTCGTAGGTGCGGTCGGCCTTCTCCCGGAAGCCGCCGAACGTCGCGTCTAGTGACTGCACGAAAGAGGCTGCGTCGGAAAGCATTTGCGAGCCAAGCACGGTGGACAACGCACGCATGGCAAGTCCCATTGCGCCCGTCACCAGCTTGCCGATGCCGCGCCCCGGGCCGAGAAGCAGCTTCCAGAGACGGCTATCCATGAAGCCGCCCAAGCGTTTTGGCGCGTCCAGGAAGTCCAGTGCATTACGCGACGGCGGGGTATCGACGACGACGAGGTCCCACTTGTCTTGGGCGAGAAGCTGACCCAGCTTCTCCATCGCCATGTACTCCTGCGTGCCTGCAAGCGAAGTGGCCACCGTCTGATAGAACTGGTTGTCCAGAATCTCCTGTGCGCGGTCGCGTCCGGAGTACTGGATCACCATTTCGTCGAACGTCCGGCGCATGTCGAGCATCATCGCGTGCAACTCGCCGGGTACCTCGGGGGCAAGCGGTACCCGCTGCGGGGTATTGCCCAGATCCTTGATGCCAAGTGCCTGGGCCAGTCGCCTGGCCGGGTCGATGGTCAGCACGACGACGGTGCGGCCGTATTCGGCCGCCCGCAACGCCATTGCCGCCGCGGTGGTGGTCTTGCCGACGCCGCCCGCGCCACAGCACACCACGACGCGGTTGGAGGTGTCGGTCAGGATCGAGCCCATATCGAGGGCCGGCGGTGTGGTGCTCATCATCGAACCCCCTGGTGGGCAAGCGCTTCGGCCAGTTCGTAGAGGCTGCCGAGATCGACCCCGTCAGCGATCTGCGGCAACTCCAACCGCGCGACGTCGAGGGCGTCGAGCTGCTCGGCACTCTCAGCACGCGCCGTGATCCGTGTCGCGTGCTGGATGGTCTCGGTCAACAGGCCGGCAAACTCACTGTCGGGCAACGTGATTCCGACACTTTCCAGTCCGGTGCGCACCGCGTCGGCATCGATGTCTCCCTCGGCGGCTTTGGCCAGGTCATCTGCCGGTAGATAGGCGGGGATGTTGCGGTTGACGATCACGCTGCCGATCGGCAGTTCCAGTTCCCGCAATTCCTCGATGGCCTCGATGGTCTCCTGGATGGGCAGCGCTTCCAACAGGGTGACCAGGTGGATCGCGGTGAGGTCGGAGTGCAGCACCTTGACCACGCTCTCGGCCTGCGAATGCACCGGTCCGCCCTTCGCGAGATCCGACACGGCCTTGGTGACGTCGAGGAACCGGGCGATGCGGCCGGTCGGTGGGGAGTCGACCACGACGGCGTCGTAGACGGGTTGCTTACCCTTCTCGGCGCGGGTGACGATCTCGCGGATCTTGCCGGTGAGCAGCACGTCGCGCAGGCCAGGCGCGATCGTCGTCGCGAACTCGACGGCCCCGATCCGGCGCATCGCGCGGCCTGCGAGGCCGAGGTTGTAGAACATGTCGAGGTATTCGAGGAAGGCCGCCTCGGTGTCGATCGCGAGCGCATTCACGGTGCCGCCGCCGTCGGCAGTGGCGATCTTCACCTCCGCGTACGGCAGCGGTGGCACGTCGAACAGCTGCGCAATGCCTTGGCGCCCTTCGACTTCCACCAACAGCACGCTGCGTCCGCCCGCGGCCAGAGCCAACGCCAGCGAGGCCGCGATCGTCGACTTGCCGGTGCCGCCCTTGCCGGTGACGAAGTGCAGCCGCGCCTTTGTCAGGCGAGACGGCCAGCCGACCGGTCTACCGCTGTTCGCTGAGGTAGCCACACCTGCATGCTAGCTGGGAGGAAATCGATGCCCGATAAGCTCAGCCACATGAGCGAACCGACCCGTTGGGAATACGCCACCGTCCCGCTGCTGACGCACGCGACGAAGCAGATCCTCGACCAGTGGGGTGAGGATGGTTGGGAACTGGTGTCGGTGCTGCCGGGGCCGACGGGCGAGCAGCACGTCGCCTATCTGAAACGTCCGAAATGACCGCATCAGAACGGCTCGCCGAGCTGGGCATCGAGCTTCCGGACGTGGTCCCGCCTGCAGGTGCTTATGTGCCCGCGGTGCGCACCGGCAACCTGGTCTACACCGCGGGCCAGCTGCCGATGCAGGGCGGCAAGCTGCCGCAGACCGGCAAGGTCGGCGGCGAGGTGACCCCCGAGGAGGCCAAGGCGCTGGCGCGCACGTGCGCACTCAACGCATTGGCCGCCGTGCATTCGCTGGTCGGCATCGACAGCGTCACCCGCGTCGTCAAGGTCGTCGGATTCGTCGCATCCGCGCCGGGCTTCAACGGTCAACCCGGCGTCATCAACGGAGCCTCGGAGCTGCTCGGTGAGGTGTTCGGCGATGCGGGCAAGCACGCCCGCTCGGCGGTCGGGGTTTCGGAGCTACCGATCGATACGCCCGTCGAGGTTGAGATCATCGTCGAGGTGTCGTGAGCCTCGAGCATCCCGCGTACGGGCTGCTCAGACCGGTCACCGACACGGCGTCGGTGTTGCTGTGCAACAACCCGGGCTTGATGACGCTGGATGGCACCAACACCTGGGTGCTGCGCGGACCGGGTAGCGACGAGATGGTGGTCGTCGACCCGGGGCCCGACGACGATGAGCACGTCGCGAAGATCGCCGAACTCGGAAAGATCCCGCTGGTGCTGATCAGCCACAAACACGAAGACCACACCGGGGCCATCGACAAGATCGTCGCCCGTACCGGCGCGGTGGTCCGCTCCGTCGGCAGCGGCTTCCTGCGCGGCCTCGGCGGTCCGTTGGCCGAGGGTGAGGTCATCGATGCGGCCGGCTTGCGCATCACGGTGATGGCGACGCCGGGACATACCGCCGACTCGGTGTCGTTCCTGCTCGACGATGCGGTGCTGACCGCGGATACGGTGCTGGGCCGCGGCACCACCGTCATCGACAACGAAGACGGCAGCCTCGGCGACTATATGGAGTCGCTGCGCCGGCTGCACGGCCTTGGCCATCGCACCGTGCTGCCCGGCCACGGGCCCGACCTCGACGACCTCGAAGCCGTCAGCGCCATGTACCTGACACACCGTGAAGAGCGACTCGACCAGGTGCGCGGCGCGCTCCGTGCACTCGGCGACGACGCCACGGCGCGACAGATCGTCGAGCACGTCTACACCGACGTCGACGAAAAGCTATGGGACGCAGCCGAATGGAGTGTCCAGGCGCAACTGGACTACTTACGTTCCTGAAATCGCAAGGAGCTAGCGGGCCCGGCGGGCCAGCCGCTCCGAGTCGGAGATCAACACGCTCTTGCCCTCCAAGCGAATCCAGCCGCGGTGGGCGAAATCGGCGAGCGCCTTGTTGACCGTCTCGCGGGATGCGCCGACCAACTGCGCGATCTCTTCCTGCGTCAGATCGTGCGTCACGCGCAGCGCGCCGCCCTCCTGTGTGCCGAACCGCTGCGCCAACTGCAGCAGTTGCTTGGCCACGCGGCCGGGAACGTCGGTGAAGATCAGATCGGCCAGGTTGTTGTTGGTGCGACGAAGGCGGCGGGCCAGGACTCGCAGCAATTGCTCGGCGATCTCAGGACGGTCGGCGATCCACGCCCGCAGCGCGTCGCGGTCCATCGACACCGCGCGTACCTCGGTGATGGTTGTCGCGCTCGACGTCCGCGGCCCCGGGTCGAAGATCGACAGCTCGCCGAACATGTCCGATGGACCCATGATCGTGAGCAGATTCTCGCGACCGTCGGGCGAACGGCGGCCGATCTTGACCTTGCCCGAAATGATGATGAACAGCCGATCGCCGGGCTCTCCCTCGGCGAACACCGTGTGTCCGCGCGGAAAGTCGACGGGCTGTAGTTGCTTGGTCAGCGCGGATACGGCGCTGGGTTCGACCCCCTGGAAGATTCCGGCCCTCGCCAGGATCTCGTCCACGTTGCCCCTCTTAAGCTGTTGGGTGATATGACATGCGCCAGCCGACCTCTTACTGGTTAGCGAAATCAGTCTAGAGGTACGGCCCGCCGCGACTAGCCCACGCTACACACGATTGGCATGTCGAGTCGGCTGAAATTCAGGATTGGCTCGATGATGCATGACCAGCCGATTTGGCAAACTTGACATCTCGCGAGCGGCTGGCGCAGTGGCCAGTGTCCATTCCTGTTCGCCCAATCGCTTATGCAGGCCGTCGAGCGCGCTGCCCATGCCTTCCCGCGCCAGCGTGTTGACGTCATCAGCCTCGGCTTGGTCGAGAAACTCGGCTACGTCGGCAGCGGAGACGGCTTCGTTTTCGAGATTCGATTCGAGTCGCTGCAGCCCGAATGTTGCCAGCATCAGCAACGCCGGGATAAACGCAGCGAGCAACCAAGACACAAGGGTGAAGTAAACACTGCGAAGGTCTCAGCGGGATCACGAAATGTAACCGGTCCGCACCGGTATCCGCCGGGCGCGTCGTACCCGCTGCGTAGGCTGACATTCGTGACCGTTGGCCAGAGTTCAGCCGATAAGACCACCCCCGCCAAGGCGCCTCGGCGTGCGTCGGCGCGCAAGTGGGACAACGAGACCCGCGTCGGGCTCGTCCGCCGGGCTCGCAGGATGAATCGCTCACTGGCACAAGCATTTCCGCATGTCTACTGTGAGCTGGACTTCACCAATCCGCTGGAACTGACGGTGGCGACCATATTGTCGGCGCAAAGCACCGACAAGCGCGTCAACCTCACCACGCCCGCGCTGTTCAAGCGCTACCGCACCGCACTCGATTACGCGCAGGCCGACCGCACCGAGCTCGAAGAGCTGATCCGGCCGACTGGTTTCTACCGCAACAAGACCACCTCGCTGATGCGGCTCGGTCAGGAGTTGGTCGAGCGCTTCGACGGCAACGTCCCCGACACCATCGAGGAACTGGTGACGCTGCCCGGCGTCGGCCGCAAGACCGCCAACGTCATCCTGGGCAACGCGTTCGACATTCCGGGGATCACCGTCGACACCCACTTCGGTCGGCTGGTGCGCCGGTGGCGGTGGACCGCCGAAGAGGACCCGGTCAAGGTCGAGCACGCGGTCGGCGAGCTGATCGAGCGCCACGAGTGGACGCTGCTGAGCCACCGGGTGATCTTCCACGGCCGGCGCGTCTGCCATGCGCGCAAGCCCGCCTGCGGGGTGTGCGTGCTGGCCAAGGACTGCCCGTCCTTCGGCACAGGGCCCACCGACCCGCTGATCGCAGCGCCGCTGGTCAAGGGTCCGGAGACCGAGCACCTGCTCGCGATGGCCGGCCTCTAACCTGCTGCAGATGAGGACGTCGACCCGGTGGACCGTCGCGGTGCTGGTCGTGGTGGTCGCGCTGGGCGTCGCATTCTGGATGCAACTGGATGACGACGGTTCGCCGACAGGGTCGCTGGGGCAGGGACAGCCTCGCGACCGTCGCGACGCCGACACCGCCCAAGCCCTCGCAGGCCCGCGCGCACGCGCCGACCTGCCGCCGTGTCCTGTCGGCAACGGGCAAGGGCCTCAGCCGTTGCGCGGCATCACCCTCGAATGCGCGGGCGACGGTGTGAGCGTCGAGGTGGCCAAGGCTGTCGCAGGCCGCCCGACGATCCTCAACCTCTGGGCCTACTGGTGTGCGCCATGTGCCAAGGAACTGCCCGCGATGGCCGAATACCAACGCCGCGTCGGACCCAGCGTCACCGTGCTGACGGTGCACCAGGACGAGAACGAGGAAGCCGCATTGCTGCGGCTGGCCGACCTCGGGGTGCGGCTGCCGACGCTGCAGGACGGACGCAGGCTGGTGGCCGCCGCGTTGCGGGTACCCAACGTGATGCCCGCGACCGTGGTGCTGCGCTCGGACGGTAGCGTTGCCGAAGTTCTGCCGAGGTCATTCGCCAGCGCCGACGAGATCGCCGCGGCGGTGGAACCGGCGGTCGGCCAGAAGACAGGAGTGCCGGGGTGAGTTGGGCCAGCGCACCGGGGCAGCTGACCCCTGACGCGGCCCCGACCTGGTTGAAGCCCCTGACCGACAACTGTGGCCACGTGAAGCGCGCCTATCGAAAGCGCGTGCCTGCCGAGATGCTGGCGCTGCTCACCGCGGCCAACGCCAAGGCGGCGATCACGGGGCAGAAGCGCGACGCGGCGGTGCTGGTGCTGTTCTCCGGCCCTCCGGACTCGCCGACCGGCGGCCTGCCCGACGACGCCGACCTGCTGCTCACGGTGCGTGCCTCGACGCTTCGCCACCACGCAGGTCAGGCCGCGTTCCCCGGTGGGGCGGCCGACCCCGGCGACGAAGGACCTGTGCACACCGCGCTGCGCGAAGCCAACGAGGAAACCGGCATCGACACCAGCCTGCTGCGCCCGCTGTGCACCCTGGAACGGATGTTCATCCCGCCATCGGGGTTCCACGTGGTGCCGGTCCTGGCATATTCACAGGATCCGGGGCCAGTGGCGGTGGTCAACGAAGCAGAGACCGCGATCGTCGCGCGGGTGCCGGTGCGGGCGTTCATCAATCCCGAAAACCGAATCATGGTGTACCGCAAGGAAAATGGCCGCCACTTCGCGGGTCCGGCCTTCCTGCTCAACGAGATGCTGGTGTGGGGCTTCACCGGTCAGGTGATCTCGGCCATGCTCGACGTCGCCGGCTGGGCCAGGCCGTGGAACACCGACGACGTTCGAGAACTCGACGACGCAATGGCGCTCGTCGGGCACGAGGGCAGCTACGGTGATGCACAACAATGACATCGTCACAGTGGCTTGACCTCGCCGTCCTCGCGATCGCGTTCGTTGCCGCCATCTCCGGATGGCGCTCCGGCGCACTCGGCTCCCTGCTGTCATTCGTCGGCGTCGTGCTCGGCGCGGTCGCAGGCGTGCTGTTGGCGCCGCACATCGTCACGCACATCAGCGGCCCCCGCACCAAGCTGTTCGTCACGCTGTTCCTGATCCTCGCGCTGGTGGTGATCGGTGAGATCGCCGGTGTGGTGCTGGGCCGGGCGGTGCGCGGCGCGCTGCGCAACCGCACGCTGCGCACGTTCGACTCGATCATCGGCGTCGGCCTGCAGTTGATCGCGGTGCTGGTCGCGGCGTGGATGCTCGCGACCCCGCTGACGTCCTCGGACCAGCCCAACCTGGCGGCTGCCGTGCGCGGGTCGAAGGTGCTCGCCCAGGTCGACGAGGTGGCACCCAGTTGGCTGAAGTCCGTGCCGACTCGGCTGTCGGCGCTGCTGGATACGTCGGGTCTGCCCGACGTGCTCTCCCAGTACGGCCGCACCCCGATCATCGCCGTCGACGCTCCCGACGCAGCGCTGGCCAATGACGCCGTCGTGACCGCCAGCCGGCCCAGTGTCGTGAAGATCCGCGGCGTGGCGCCCAGCTGTCAAAAGGTGTTGGAGGGAACCGGTTTCGTGGTCGGACCGAACCGCGTGATGTCCAATGCGCACGTGGTCGCCGGCTCAGACAGCGTCACCGTCGAGGTCGACGGACAGACCTACGACGCAAGCGTGGTCTCCTATGACCCCGAAGCCGACATCTCGATACTCGACGTGCCGAACCTGCAGTCAGCGCCGCTGGAATTCGTCCAGGGTGGCGCACCGACGGGCACCGACGCGATCGTGATGGGCTACCCCGGCGGCGGCGACTTCGTCGCAACACCTGCCCGTGTTCGCGAGATCATCGAGCTCAACGGACCCGACATCTATCGCACCGCCACCGTCACCCGCGAGGTGTACACCATCAGAGGCACTGTGCGGCAAGGAAATTCGGGTGGGCCGATGCTTGACCGCAGCGGCAAGGTGCTCGGTGTGGTGTTCGGCGCAGCCGTCGACGACGCCGACACCGGCTTCGTGTTGACCGCGAAGGAAGTCTCCCGCCAGATGGCGAAGATCGGCAACACGCAACGCGTTCCGACCGGCGCCTGCGTCGGCGGCTAGCGGTACACCTGCGCCAAGAACCGCGACAGCTGCTCGTTGACCAGCTCTGGTGCTTCCTCGTGGCCGTAATGCCCTGCGCCTGCGATGGATACGTAGCGGCCGTGCGGGGCGTAGCGCTGGGTGCGGTACACCGGATCGGCCAGCACGTAGGGGTCGGCGTCCCCGCGAAGGTGCAGCACCGGCACCGGCAGCGGACGTTTCATCGACCGCATGAAGCGCCTGCCCTCGCCGCGCAGCTGGCTGCGTACCGCCCAGCGCTGATACTCCAGCGCCGAATGCGCCGCCGAGGGAATCTGGATGGCCCGTCGCATATGCCGAATCGTCTCCGAGAAGTCTTCGCAGGCTTGCCATTTGCCGCTGGCACGGCTGCGCACCAAGCGTTCCAGCTCCTCGGCGTCGTGGCGGGTCAACGATCGCTCCGGCCAGATCGGAACCTGGTAGCGCAGCATCGACGGCATCAGTGCCCGGCCCTGGTCGCGGCGGGTCAGCGCGGAGGCCCGCAGCGCGACGGGATGCGGCGAGCTCACCACCGCGATCGCGCGCACCATCCGCGGGTGCAGCACAGACGTGGCCCAACACACCAGCCCGCCGTCGGCATGGCCGACCAGCGTCGCGGACTTGTGGCCCAGTGCGCGGACCAGGCCCGCGGTGTCGCCGGCAAGCGTCCAGCCGTCGTAGCCGCGGGGCGGTTTATCGGTGCCGCCGTAGCCCCGCAGGTCGACCGCGACCACTCTGGCACCGGTCAGGCCGCGCAATTGGTGCCGCCACGACCACCAGAACGAGCCGAAGCCGTGCAGCAGGATCACCAGCGGGCGATCCGTGATCGAACCCGTATCGGCCGACTCCGCTTCCGTGACGTGGAAGCGAATCCCGTTGGCGTGCACCTCGAGATGACGCCAGGGACCGTCGATGCGCACCACCGACGGGTCGGGTGGGGCCACTACCAGCCTGACGGATCGGTCGCCAGGGGTTTGCCGTCACCATTGGGCGACGAGGTCAGCGCCTTGTCATGGCCCGGGGTGAGGGCCTCGCGGGTTTCCTTCACCGACTCGATGGTCTGCTGCGGCCCGCGAATGCGTCGCACCTTCAGGTAGCCGAACAACGCAAGGACGCCGGTGACCACGAGCATCAGGGCGAACACGATCAGGAACGCAACCCACCGCCACAGCCAGGTGTCCAGCAACTCGGCGAGGAAGAAGAAGAAAAAGAATGTGGAGTAGAACAGCACCACCAGCGCCAGGATGAAGAACACGCTGCCGGTGAGGCCCTTTTTGACGTCCCGCGTGATCTCGGCCTTGGCGAGTTCGACCTCCGCCCGCACCAGCGTCGACACCTGGGCCGTCGCATCCTTCACGAGGTCACCGATGGACGGATTTTCCTTGGGCGCATGCGGGTCGACCAGCGGTATCGAGGTCACAGTCGTCGGCACGCCATCCCTGCGATCACTCACGGAACATTTCCTCCCCGCATCACGGTGTCAGTCGCGTTCATGTTGCCACGTGCCGTCCATGGAAACGATCCCGGCCGACGTTAGACTGGCCCGGTTGATCGGTCGGGCGGCACATCGATGGGGGTTGAGAAGTTGAGGACCAGCGTCCGCTGCCTGACTGTTTCCGCGGTGGTCGTGGCGCTGTTCGCGCTGCTGCTGCCGTCCGCGCACGCCGACGGGCTGGTTCCGTTGGGCGGCGGTTCTGGCATCGTGATCGAAGGCGACACGTTCTGCACGCTCACCGCGATCGGCAGCGACAACCGCGGCAACCTCATCGGCTTCACCTCGGCGCACTGCGGAGGTCAGGGCGAGCAGGTGTCCGCCGAAGGCGCTGAAGCGGCGGGCGTGCTGGGCACCATGGTCGCGGGCAATGACACGCTCGACTATGCGGTCATTCAGTTCGACCCGCAGAAGGTGCAACCGGTCAACAACGTCAAGGGTTTCCAGATCGACGGCCTTGGGCCCGATCCGGTATTCGGCGACATCGCGTGCAAACTCGGTCGCACGACAGGTTATTCGTGCGGTGTGACGTGGGGGCCTGGTGATCAGCCGGGCACGATCGTCAACCAGGTCTGCGGCCAGCCCGGCGATTCCGGCGCGCCGGTCACCGTCAACAACCGACTGGTCGGCATGATCCACGGCGCATTCAGCGAGGATTTGCCGACGTGCGTCGTCAAGTACATACCGCTGCACACGCCTGCGGTGACCATGTCGTTCAGCACCCAGTTGGCAGACATCACCGCCAAGAACCGACCGGGCTCGGGGTTCGTCCCGGTCGGTTCTGCCGCGGCTTAGCTACTTGCTGGCCCGGATCGCCTCAAACACGCTGGGGTCCACCAACGTTGAGGTGTCGCCGAGTTCGCGGCCCTCCGCCACGTCACGCAGCAGCCTGCGCATGATCTTGCCGCTGCGGGTCTTCGGCAGCTCCGGCACGACGTGAATCTCGCGGGGCCGGGCGATCTTTCCGATCTCCTTGGCGACCTGTTCGCGTAGCTCCTCGACCATGTTGTCGTTGTCCTTGGCGTGCGACTCGAGTATGACGAACGCGCAAATGCCTTGTCCCGTCGTCTCATCCGACGCGCCGACCACCGCTGCTTCGGCGACACCCGAGTGTCCGACCAATGCCGATTCCACTTCGGTGGTGGAGATGCGGTGGCCCGACACGTTCATCACGTCGTCGATGCGGCCCAGCAGCCAGATCGAACCGTCGGAGTCCACGCGTGCCCCGTCGCCCGCGAAATACCAGCCTTTGTCGGCGTAACGCGACCAGTACGTTTCCTTGTACCGCTCCGGGTCGCCCCAGATGCCGCGCAGCATCGACGGCCATGGCTGATCGAGCACCAGGTAGCCGGTCACGTGTTCGGCCTCGTCGGCACCGGGCACCAGCTCGTTGCCCTCCTCGTCGACGATCTTTGCCGAGATGCCCGGTAGTGGTTTCATCGCCGACCCCGGCTTGGCCGCCGTGACGCCGGGGAGGGGTGAGATCATGATCGCGCCGGTCTCGGTCTGCCACCACGTGTCGACGACCGGAGTTCGGTTGCCGCCGAACGCATCCCGATACCAGCGCCACGCCTCCGGGTTGATCGGCTCACCAACGCTGCCCAGCAGGCGCAGACTGGACAGGTCATGGGCGTCGGGGATCTCGCGACCCCACTTCATGAACATCCGGATCAGCGTCGGCGCCGTGTAATAGATGGTGACGCCATACTTTTCGATGACCTCGAAATGCCGATGCTCATTCGGGCTGTTCGGCGTTCCCTCGTAGACCACCTGCGTGCACCCGTTCGACAGGGGCCCGTAGACGATGTAGGTGTGGCCGGTGACCCAGCCGATATCGGCTGTGCACCAATACACATCGGTCTCCGGCTTGATGTCGAACACGTTGTAGTGGGTGTACGACGACTGGGTCAGATATCCGCCGGAAGTGTGCATGATGCCCTTGGGCTTGCCGGTGGTTCCCGATGTGTAGAGCAGGAACAGCGGGTGCTCGGAGTCGAACGCCTCGGGCGTGTGCTGGTCCGAGGCCGTGTCCACAGTGTCGTGCCACCACAGGTCGCGGCCCTCGGTCCATGGCGTGTCAATTCCGGTGCGGCGCACCACAAGAACGTGCTCAACAGACTTCTGCCCGTCGCAGGCTTCGTCGACCGCCTCCTTGAGCGACACCGCCTGCCCGCGGCGGTACTGGCCGTCGGCCGTGATGACCAGCTTGGCCTCTGCGTCCTCGATCCGGGCGGCAAGCGCCGTCGAGGAGAAACCGGCGAACACCACCGAATGCAGCACACCCAGCCGCGCGCACGCCAGCATCGCGACGATCGCCTCCGGCAGCATCGGCAGGTAGATCGCGACGCGGTCGCCCGCGACGAGCCCGAGTTCGGTAAGCGCATTGGCGGCCTTGCTCACCTCGGCGAGCAGGTCTGCGTACGTCAGCTCGCGGCTGTCGCCGGGCTCGCCCTCCCATTTGATCGCCACCCGATCGCCGTTGCCCGCCTCGACGTGTCGGTCCACGCAGTTGTAGGCGACGTTGAGCTTGCCGCCGACAAACCACTTGGCGACCGGGGCCTCCGACCAGTCGAGCACGTCGTCGAACGGGGTGTCCCAGGACAGCCGGTTGGCCTGCTCCGCCCAGAAGGCCAGCCGGTCGGCCTCGGCCGCGCGATACAGCTCGTCGGTCGCATTGGCCTGCGCAGCGAACTCGGAGGACGGTGGGTAGACGGAGTGAACTTCGGTGTGCGCGTCGGACATATCTGTGAGGGTAGTCACCGAACGTTGCACTGAGGTTGGCAAGTCACAGCTCGGCGGGTAGCAGTAGCCTGGGCTGCCGTGACTGATCCGCTGGCCCCGCTGGCCGACCTGCCCGGTGTGGCCGCGGCCGGCGAGGAAGCCCGTGAGGCGCTGGGCCGCGCTCACCGCCACCGCACGAATCTGCGGGGCTGGCCTGCGACGGCCGCCGAGGCGTCGCTGCGGGCGGCGCGTGCCTCTTCGGTGCTCGACGGCGGCTCGCTTCAGCTGTCCGAGGCCGGTGAGCCGGATCCGGTGTTGGCGGGGGCGCTTCGCGTCTCGGAGGCACTGGAGGGCGGCGCCACGTCGCTGATCGGCGTTTGGCAGCGCGCTCCGCTGCAAGCCATCGCGCGACTGCATGCGTTGGCAGCTGCCGACCTCGTCGACGATGACCGGTTGGGCCGGCCACGCGGCGACGAGCAGGTCGGCACGCGGCTGGCCTTGTTGGCCGACATCGTGACGGGCGGGACCCAGGTGCCTGCCACGGTCCTGGCCGCGGTCGTCCACGGTGAGCTGCTCACGCTCGAGCCGTTCGGCGTCGCCGATGGTGTGGTGGCCAGAGCGGTTTCGCGGCTGGTGACCATCGCCAGCGGGCTGGACCCACACGGCCTCGGCGTGCCGGAGGTGTATTGGATGCAGCGCTCCGGCGATTACCGGGCCGCCGCGCGTGGCTTCTCGTCCGGCACACCCGACGGTCTGACCGCCTGGCTGGTGTTGAGTGCCAAGGCGTTGCATGCGGGTGCGCGCGAGGCACTTTCGATCGCGCAAGGCGCGTCGGCGCAGACCTGACGTGACGGCCCCAGCAACGCGAAGCGGGCGACGCTCCGAACTGATTCGGCTCGCCGCCCGCTAGCACGGACTCCGGTTACCAAGCGTGCTTTGTGGGTTGCGTGGGTTGACCTCGGCGTCCTTGCGATGCGCTTCGACTGCAACCCCACCCAAGGGGCCGTCGTGGCCGTCCGCTCTTCGCAATTACGCAGGCCCGCAACACTTTTACCTATTCCGCGGTATGTGCTCCGCGTGGGTGCCGGGATCCGTGCTGGAAAGTCCGGTTCGGGAGATCGAGCCTTCTCTTCCGGCTCGGTCTTGGCCTCCCCAGGCTTCCGTGCTTCCTTTGTACTCCGTGACCCTCGTCACATCAAGGGCCAAACGCCGGTGACTCGGGATCGTTACAAGCCCGCGCCAGCTACTTGCTCTTTTGGACGAAGCCGCGCCTTAAAACGCGAACCGGCGCAGCAACGAATACGTCAGCGCGCCTGCCGCCAGGGCGCTGACTCCGACGGCCGCGGTGGTTGCGACGGCCGCGCCGGACGGGGCCGGGATGCGGTCGCGCAAAGACACCGGTTTGGAGAAGGTGAGCACCGGCCAATCCCGTGCGGCGGCTTCTTTGCGCAGTGCGCGATCCGGGTTCACCACAGTCGGGTGTCCGACGGTGCCGAGCATCGGCAGATCGGTGATCGAGTCGGAGTAGGCGTAGCAATGTTCGAGCGCGTAGCCCTCGCGGGCCGCGAGCTGACGAATCGCCTCCACCTTGCCCTCGCCGTAGCAGTAGAACGCGATCTCGCCGGTGTAGCGGCCGTCCTCGACGACCATCCGGGTTGCCATCGCGTGGGTGGCGCCAAGCGCCCGCGCGATCGGCGCGACGATCTCCTCGCCAGATGCCGAGACCACGACGACGTCGCGGCCACAGATTTTGTGGTCGGCGATCAGGTCGGCCGCTTCGGCGAACACCAGCGGGTCGACGATGTCGTGCAGCGTCTCGCCGACGATCGACTTCACCTGCTCGACGTCCCATCCGGTGCACATGTTCGTCACGTAGGACCGCATTCGGTCCATTTGGTCGTGATCGGCACCCGACATCAAGAACAGGAACTGCGCATAGGTCGACTTGAGGACCGCACGCCGATTGATTAGCCCCTGATCGAAGAAAGGTTTGCTGAAAGCCAATGTGCTGGATTTGGCGATGACGGTCTTATCAAGATCGAAGAAGGCAGCGGTCCGAACGGGTTTGCCAGCCATTGTTGGTGTTTGCCGCGCAATCAACCCGTCGGCCCTGGGCTCCGGTGCGGTCACAGCGCCAGCATAGGGGTGGACGCGTGACAACTGGCGACAGAGTGTACAAATTGGCAGTTCACGACAGGTGCCGGTAACTGCAGTCTTTCCTGCTATCGGGTGCTTTCTCTGGCAAGCAGCACTTGCGCCGATCCGCTATGGCGTGTGTATAGTGAGCATTACTCGGCTTATGCCGGGTGTGCATCAGCCCGACCCCCCGGGGCTGATACACGACGACCTCCGCCTCCTCCCCCCCTGGCGGGGGTCGTCCCTTTTGTGGGGTCTTTTCGCATCCGGGACAGCTAATCCACGCCGCATTAGTTGCGGAATGCGATTTTCACTAGGTACATACCAAACGGTTTGTTTGGTCTGTCCCCAGATTCGCATTCATCCACAGATGCCGTCGCAGCGATGGCCGGACGTCGTCAGCCGACTGCAAGCTGAGGTCATGACCGCAACCAACGGGGTCTTGGCGCTGGTAGGCGACCCCGAACTTCGAGACGACGTCGACCGAGTCGCGGCAGCCGCCGGACTGCCGGTCGTCCACTCGACGGAGCCGCCGGGCCGCAACGCGTGGACGGGCGCTGCGGCCGTATTGGTGGATGTTGACGCTGCCCGGCGCTGCACGGATCGAGCGCTGCCGCGGCGCAGCCGAGTGATTCTGGTCGTCGGCTCCGAGCCAGCGGCGAGCGATTTCCAGGCCGCGATTGCGGCCGGCGCGCAGCGAGTCGTGATGCTGCCTGCCCATGACGGCGAGTTGATGAGCGAACTCTCCGACGCCGCCGACGCCTACCGTGAGGAGGGCAGACGCGGCGCGATAGTCGCAGTGATGGCGGGTCGCGGCGGGGCAGGGGCCTCGGTTCTTGCGACCGCGTTGGCACAGTCGGCGACAACGAATTGCGACGCGCTGCTCATCGATGCCGATCCATGGGGCGGTGGCATCGACCTCGTCGCCGGATGTGAAGGCGAGACCGGCCTGCGCTGGCCGGACCTGGCGTTGCAGGGTGGCCGGTTGAGCTATCCGGCGTTGCGGGACGCATTGCCGCAACGAAACGGGGTGTGCGTGCTGTCGGGCAGCCGCGTCGGCAGCGACATCGAGGCCGCTCCGCTGGCCGCGGTGGTCGAGGCGGGCAGTCGCGGCGGAGCGACCGTGATCTGCGACCTGCCCCGGCGGTCGACGGGCGCGGTGGAGACCGTGCTCGACGCGGCCGACCTCGTCGTCGTGGTCGCTCCCGCCGACGTGCGGTCGTGTGCTGCGGCGGCGGCGCTCGCGCCGTGGGTGTCGGCGGCCAATCCAAACGCCGGCGTGGTGGTGCGTGGCCCCTCGCCGGGCGGCCTGCGCTCTGCGGACGTCGCGCGGATCGTCGGGTTGCCCCTGCTGGCCGCGATGCGCGCGCAGCCGGGGGTGGCAGACGTGCTGGAGCGGGGCGGGTTGCATTTGCGACGGCGATCGCCACTGGCTGCCGCGTCGCGGCGCGTCCTGGGAATGCTGCACCAGCGTCGGCAGGCACCCGGATGAGCGCGTCCCTGATCGACCGCGTGCGCGAACGGCTGGCCGCCGAGTCGGCACCGCTGCGGCCCAACGTGGTGGCCGCCGCCATTCGCGCCGAGTCAGGAGGAGTGCTCGGCGACTCCGAAGTGCTGAGCAGCTTGCGGGTGCTTCAGACCGAGCTCACCGGGGCTGGCATCCTCGAGCCGCTGCTGACTGCAGAAGGCACCACCGACGTGCTCGTCACGGCGCCGGATGCGGTCTGGGTTGACGACGGAGACGGGTTGCGCCGCAGCGAAATTCGATTCACCGATGAAGCCGCGGTGCGACGGCTGGCGCAGCGTCTGGCGCTGGCGGCAGGTCGGCGCCTCGACGAGGCGCAACCGTGGGTCGACGGCCAATTGACGGGGCTCGGCACGGGCCGGTTCAGCGTGCGGCTGCACGCGGTGTTGCCGCCGATCGCTGACGGCGGCACGTGCCTGTCGCTGCGGGTGCTGCGGCCCGCTACTCAGGATCTGGCCACGCTTGCCGACTCCGGTGCGATCGCACCAGACGCGGCCGCGTTGCTCAGGGACATCATCGCGGCGCGGTTGGCGTTCCTCATCTCCGGCGGGACGGGTGCGGGCAAGACGACCCTGTTGGCCGCGGTGTTGGGCGCGGTTGCCGCCGACGAACGCATCGTTTGCGTGGAGGATGCGGCCGAACTCGCGCCTGCCCATCCGCATTTGGTCAAGCTGGTTGCGCGGTGTGCCAACGTCGAAGGCGTCGGCGAGGTGACTGTCCGCGATCTGGTCCGGCAGGCGCTGCGGATGCGACCGGACCGGATCGTGGTCGGCGAGGTGCGCGGCGCCGAGGTGGTGGATCTGCTCGCTGCCCTCAACACCGGCCACGACGGGGGCGCGGGCACCGTGCATGCCAACAACCCTGCTGAGGTGCCGGCACGGCTCGAGGCCCTCGCTGCTCTGGGCGGGCTGGACCGCGTCGCGTTGCACAGCCAACTGGCCGCGGCGGTGCAGGTGGTGTTGCACGTCAGTCGTGACCGAACGGGCGTGCGGCGACTGACCGAGATCGCGGTGCTCGACCGCACCGACGACGGCAGGGTCAGGGTCGTGACCGCTTGGCGTGCCGACACTGGATTTGGTTGCGGGAGAGATACTTTGACGCTGTTGTTGCGCGGCCGGGGGGTGCTGTGAGTGCCGCGCTGCTGTCGCTGGCAGCAGCGCTGCTGATCCTGCCCGCGCCGACGCGTGGCAGGCTCGATGTGCTCGGTTTCGCGGTGACGCGGCGACGCCGGCCGTCGGTATTGCCGTGCGCAGGCGTGGCGGCGGCGTTGGCGGTCGTGCTGCCCGCCGGTCTCGTTGCCGCCACGGCGATCCTCGGTGTCACGTGGTGGGTCCGGAGGCGGCGGCGTATCCGGGAGAAGCGGCGAGCGGCCGAATCCGCTGCGCTGCAGGGCGCATTGGAAGTCCTCGTCGGCGAACTGCGCGTCGGCGCGCATCCGGTTGCCGCGTTCGGTGTCGCCGCCTCAGAGGTCGACAGCCCGGTCGCGGAGTCGATGCGAGCGGTAGCGGCGCGTGCCCGACTCGGCGCCGACGTCCCCGCGGGCCTGCGTAGCGTGTCCGCGGGCTCGGCGCTGCCTGCGCATTGGGAGCGGCTCGGCGTCTGCTGGCAACTCGCCCAGGACCACGGCCTGTCGATCGCGCCGTTGATGCAGACCGCACAGCGGGATGTCGTCGAACGCGAGCAGTTCGCGGCAAGGGTCGATGCCGGGCTGACCGGCGCGCGAACCACTGCCTTCGTGCTGGCCGGGCTGCCGCTCCTCGGTGTCGGCCTTGGCGAGTTGATCGGCGCGGCACCGTTGAGCTTCCTGTTGTCCGGCGGCGTCGGCGGCTGGTTGTTGGTCATCGGCGTCGCGCTGGTGTGCGTGGGCATGCTCTGGTCGGATCGGATCACCGCGCAGGCAACGATATGAGTTGGGTCGCAATGCTTTTGGCTGCCGCGCTGATGCTGGCCACCGATTCCCGGCCCAGGATGCGCGCGGGATTGCAGGTCGTCCGACGCCGGTCGGCGCCGGCGCGCGTCGATGACCCGTTGGCCGCCGCGTCCAGTCTCGACGTGCTCGCGGCGTGCCTGCGCTCGGGCATGGCCGTAGCGACGGCCGCGTCGGCGACCGCGCCGTCTGCGCCGGCCGCACTGGCGGGCGCACTCGGCCGTGCCGCCGACCTATTGGCGCTGGGCGCCGAACCGGCGATGGCGTGGACGAACGCCACTGGGCCCGACGACAAGACCGTTGACGCCTTGTTGCGGCTCGCCAGGCGGTCGGCAGCGTCGGGAGCGGCTTTGGCCCAAGGAGTGGCCGACCTGGCCGACCAGTCACGCCATGAGGCGGCCGCCACGGCGACCGCTGCCGCGGAGCGGGCTTCGGTGTTGATCGCAGGGCCGCTGGGTCTGTGCTATCTGCCGGCATTCGTGTGCTTGGGCATTGTGCCCGTGGTCGCCGGGTTGGCCGGCGATGTACTGGGGTCGGGAATTCTGTGACGGCCGACGAGAAATGAGGGGAAAGCATGATGGTAGGCAACAAGATTCGCACACTGTGGGCGCGGCTGACTTTGTTGGCCACCGACGACGACGGGATGTCGACGGTGGAGTACGCGATCGGCACCATCGCCGCGGCGGCGTTCGGGGCGATCCTCTACACGGTCGTCACCGGCGACTCGATCGTCAGTGCGTTGACCAACATCATCAACCGGGCGTTGAACACCAACATCTAGCCGATGAGGCCGGGGGCGTCACGGTTGAGGCGGCCTTCGCGATCGCGGCCCTGGTCGTGGTTCTCACGCTGTGCGTGTCGGGGCTCACCGCGGTGTCGATGCAGGTGCGTTGCGTCGATGCCGCACGGGAGGCCGCCCGCCTCGCCGCGCGTGGCGACGACGGTTCGGCCGCCGTTGCCGCGCAACGCATTGCGCCGGACGGGGCGGCCGTGCAGCTGCGGCGCGACGGGGAACTGGTCGTGGCCAGTGTCACGGCGCGATCACCGCTGCTGCCGGGCGTCACGATCGCAGCCGACGCCGTCGCCGCGCTCGAGCCTGGTATGCGCTGAGCACGGCTCGGCTTCGCTGGTGGCCGTCGCGATGATGGCCGTGTTGTTGGCGCTCACCGTGGGTGGGGTGTACGTCGGGTCGACGGTGGTGGCGCGTCATCGGGCGCAGGGCGCCGCCGACCTGGCCGCGCTTGCGGCCGCCGCGCACCTTGCCGATGGCAGCGCCGAGGCCTGCGTGCACGCAGCGTCGTTGGCGCGCGCCATGCACACGACCGTCACGCAGTGCGCCGTCGAGGACCTCGATGTGATCGTCACTGTCGACGCCGCTGTCGCACTCGGCAGGTTCGGCGTCGGCCCGGCCCGCGCAACCGCGAGGGCTGGACCGGTTGAGGACGGCTAGCGGAGGGCCGCCTCGTCGATGTCGTCGAGGCCGGCCGCGGCGATCTCTGCGTCGGTCGGAATTCGCAGCGTCGCCAACCCCGCGTAGATGTCCTCTTCGAGTTGCACCCGGTTGACGGTCACGTGCACCGGCGTCCAGCCGCCGCCGTTGGCCACCATCCGCAGCACGCCCGAGGCTGTCCCTGTCGGCACGAATTCGCTTGCCATCTTTGACATCTGACGGCGATCAGCAGGATGCACCGCGTGGTCTCCAGTCATGCTGGCACGCCAGTCGAAGAACGGCACGGGGTCGTCGAGCCACTTCAGCAGCGTCCAGTTGTTCAGATCGACCATGCACCGATACACGCCCGGTCGCGAGAGGCTGTCGAGAATGCGCTGCGCCAGGTAATCGCGCGGGATCGCTGTTTCCTCGCGCACGCTTCGCCAGTTCATCGCGCGGCAGATCAACCGTTCACTGCCGTCGTCCTGGCTCTCCTGACGCACGCGGGACACGAACCCGATGGTGATTGGTTCCCCCTGGTAATCCGTGACGTCCCAGGTGCTGGAAAACGCCATACCCACTTCGGGTTTGATCGCCATGGACAGCACCTTGGCTTCGCTTGGATTGAGGTCGCGGCGCGGCAGATCATCGGCGAACGCCCTGCCGTGGGTCGGCGCCTTCTCGGGATCCCATCCGCTGTTCCACAGCGACTCCGGGGTATCGGTCGCGGTCCCGCTCGTCAGGTCCCAGAGCAACGGTCCGGGGACCGGCCGTGCGGGCGCTTCGAGGTCCGGCGGACCGATCCACAAATGGACACCGTGTATTAACCCGTCGGACATCTTGACAATTTCGGTACGGATTACGCGGTCGTTCTTCGGGGTGATGCTGCTCAGGCCGACACCGGCGCGCACGGTTTCACCGATGGCACTCTGTATCGCCATCAGGTGTGGGTTTCGCCTCAAGAACGCGCTGATTGGAACGAGATTCTTGGTTCGAGGACCTTGTGCGACCACGGCGGGCTCGCTGCCCAGTGTTTCCACGAGCAGCCAGTCGTGGGTCATGGCGGCATTTTAGCCGTCGGCCTCACAGCTACCCGCCAGGTGAGCCGTCTACGGATTCCGCAAATCTGTGCAGCTAGGAGGTCACAGCGCGGTTTCGGTAAAGCATCCCTAAGTTGCCATAGCCCCTCCGACGAGGTATTTTCCGTCTGCGCCCACTTTCTGGGATTGGGAACGGATCGAGTTGTCCGACCGTTCGACCGCAGCCGTCTGTGAGTCCGCTGTGTGCGCAAGCACACTGGCCACGGGTCCATGGGGGCGACCGTCGAGGGGTGGGTCGCCCCCATGGTCGGCTAATGGCGCCTTCCTGCCACCGCCTCGAGCACCAGCCGCAGCACCCTCACCGCACCCTCCTTGTCGAGCGGGTCGTTGCCGCTGCCGCACTTCGGCGACTGAACGCAGGACGGGCAACCGAGCGGGCATTCGCAGGCCTCGATCGCCGCCGCCGTCGCCGCCCACCACGTGTCGATTTTGCGGAAGCCGCGGTCGGCGAAACCAGCCCCGCCCGGGTAGCCGTCGTAGACGAAGATCGTCGGCAGGCCGTCGACCGGACCGACTGCTGTCGACATGCCGCCGATGTCGCCGCGGTCGCAGCTGGCGACCAATGGCAGCAGTCCGATGGCCGCATGCTCTGCGGCATGCAGTGCGCCCGGCACGCGGAGCAACTCGATCCCGTTGTGCTGCAACGCCTCTGGGGTGATGGTGCACATCACCGCCATGGTGTCGAGCGTACGGGTCGGCATGTCAAGCTCGACGAAGTCGATCACCTCACCGTCCAGGCGGCGCCGCAGGTAACCGGTCACGGTGTTGGTCACCGACACCGGAACCACGCCAACGGTCACCGCGCCGTAGGTGTTTCGTTCGCCGTCGCCGGTGACGGCGATGTCGGTGAGCTCGCGAGCGAAGGTGGTGTAGCCGGGATCCTCCGCGTGCACGAACGCGACGCCGTCCTCGAAATCCAGCGAGTCGACGACATAACTCTCACCCTGATGCAGATACACCGCGCCGGGATGCACCGACGCGGGCGCCTGTCCCGCGCCGGCGCTGCCGAGCAGTCGGCCGGTGTCAGCCTCCAGGATCGCGATCTGCCCGCCCGACGACCCGCGAATGTCAACCGCCGGATGCGGATCGACGCCGGGAGTGGGGAAGTAGCCGCTCGGTCGTCGGCGCAACAGCCCGTCGTCGACGAGCGCTTCCGCCACCGCCTCCGCATTCCACATGCGGACCTCCGCATCGCTCAGCGGAAGTTCTGTCGCGGCGCAAAGTAGTTGTGGCCCAAGCACATACGGGTTGGCTGGATCGATAACCACTCGCTCGATCGGTTTGTCGAGCAGCGCTGCTGGGTGGTGCACGAGGTAGGTGTCCAGTGGATCGTCGCGGGCGATCAGCACGATCAACGCGCTCTGCCCGCGACGGCCGGAGCGGCCGGCCTGTTGCCAGAACGACGTGACCGTGCCGGGGAAGCCGGCCAGCACCACCGCGTCGAGGCCCGCGATGTCCACACCCAATTCGAGCGCGTTGGTGGTGGCCATGCCGCGTAATTCCCCTTCGGCCAGAGCACGTTCCAGTGCTCGGCGGTCCTCGGCGAGATAGCCGGCGCGATAGGACGCCACCCGCTCGGCGAGTTCGGGTGCGGTGTCCTCGAGTCGGGCCCGCGCCCCCAGCGCGGTCAACTCCGCGCCGCGGCGCGATCGCACGAACGTCAGCGTCCGGGCGCCTTCGGCGATCAGGTCGGCCATCACCCGCGCGGCCTCAGCACCCGCCGAACGCCTTACCGGAGCGCCGTTTTCGCCGAGGATGTCGTCCCGCAGTGCCGGCTCCCACAGCGCGACCGTGCGCGCGCCGTGCGGGGAACCGTCCTCGGTGACCTCTTCGACGGTCTGGCCGATGAGCTCGGACGCGGTCGCCGCGGGCTGTGCGGTGGTGGCGCTGGCGAAGATGACTGTCGGAGTCGACGAGTACCGATTGCACAGCCTCAGCAGTCGGCGCAGCACCATGGCCACGTTCGAGCCGAAAACGCCTCGGTAGTAATGGCATTCGTCGACAACGATGAACTGCAGGTTGCGCAAGAACACCGCCCAGCGGGCGTGGTTGCGCAGCAGCGACAGATGAATCATGTCCGGATTCGAGAAGATCCAGCGCGACCGCTCACGCGCGAAACGTCGCACCTCGCTCGGACTGTCGCCGTCGTATGAACTGGGCGCGACGTTGTCCAGCCCCGGCACGGCTTCGGTGAGTGCCACTGCGGTTCGCAGTTGATCGTGGCCGAGGGCCTTGGTCGGCGACAAATAGAGCACCCGCGCACGCGGATTCGCTTTCAGGGCCGTCAATATCGGCAACTGGTATGCCAATGACTTTCCCGATGCGGTTCCTGTGCTGAGCACGACGTGCCGCCCGTCGCGGGCGAGATCGGCGGCGGCGAGTTGATGCGCCCAAAGTGACTCGATACCGCGATCAACGAACGCCCGCACCACATCTGGGTCCGCCCATCGCGGCCACGGTTGCGGCCTGCCCTGACGCGCGGGCAAGTCTGCGACGTGCCGCAACGGTTGTTCGTCGGGATCCGTGCCTTCGATCGCACAGGAAAGCAGTGCGCGGCCGAAATCCGACCCCGGAATTGACACTGCCAGCCTCCTGAAACCCCTATGTAAGTGAATTGTTCCCCACTCGATTGCGTTGAGACTGTCGCACCAGCGCCGAACATGATTGACTTAGCGCGGTCGCAGCTTCTGTGTTCGTGTATTAGCACTCGCAGGATCGTCGTTGCGATCGCGGTTCCTGCGAGGAATGTAGGTCGGGTCAAGTTCCGATTACTCCGCGAAGGTCAGCGGTCGGAACGGGCCCGGTGTACCGAAACACGGTGGACCGCACCCGGAAAAAAGAAAAGGAAAGATCAAGGAAATGCCACAGGGAACTGTGAAGTGGTTCAACGCGGAGAAGGGCTTCGGCTTTATCGCCCCGGAGGACGGCTCTGCGGACGTGTTCGTTCACTACACGGAAATTCAGGGCAGCGGATTCCGCACCCTGGAGGAGAACCAGAAGGTTGAATTCGAGGTTGGCCAGAGCCCCAAGGGGCCGCAGGCCACGGGTGTTCGGGCCGTCTGAGCAAGCGAAACTGAATAACTCCCCGCGTCATCCTTGATCGGACGGCGCGGGGTGTTTTCGTTTTGGCGGACGCTTCCGAGCGGCCTGGCGACACATCTGTGGTGCACCCCTGGCCTACTGTCGTTGACGTGAGCCAGCTGTCGTTCTTCTCGGCTGAGTCGGTGCCGCCCGCGGTTGCCGACCTGACGGGAATTCTCGCCGCGCCGGGCCAGGTGGTCCTCGTCGGCAGCGGGGCTCGGCTGTCCGTCGTCGTGGATCGGCTGTGGCGCGCAGAGGGCCTCGCGGAGATGATCACCGACGCCGGGCTGCAGGCGGAGATAGCGCGCACCGACGAGAACACGCCGTTGGTGCGCACCCAAGCCGACCCGCGGTTGTTGGCCATTGCCCGCGATTGGACGCTTGGCGCCGTCAAGACCGTGCCGCCGCAGTGGCTGCCCGGACCTCGCGAGTTGCGGGCCTGGACGCTGGCGTCGGGCACCCCCGAAGCCGACCGGTACTTGCTGGGCCTTGATCCGCACGCCCCGGACACCCATGCGGCGCTGGCGTCGGCGATGATGCGGGTCGGGATCGCCCCAACCTTGATTGGCACAAGAGGGTCGCACCCAGCGCTGCGGATCAGTGGCCGTCGACGGCTATCGCGCCTGGTAGAGAACGTGGGGGAACCCCCTGGGAGCGTCGAGGCGTTTGAACAGTGGCCTCGTATTTGAGGGGCCGCGCCCGGGGGGTCAGTTTGCGTCGGCTGGCGCGGGGTGCGAAATTGTCAGTTGCCAGGGGGGTCCGATTCGTCCGAGGCGTTATATATCTTGGGCCCCTGGCAACAGAAGAAGTGGAGCGTAGGCAGAGGTGGCAGACACCGACCGCAGCAGCGGCCGCAACGGGAGCGTGCGGCGGCTCGTCATAGTCGAGTCGCCTACCAAGGCACGCAAAATAGCTGGCTACCTGGGATCCAACTACATTGTCGAGTCGTCCCGGGGGCACATCCGCGACCTGCCGCGAAACGCCGCCGACGTGCCGGCCAAGTACAAATCCGAGCCCTGGGCACGCCTCGGGGTGGACGTCGACCACAACTTCGAGCCGCTCTACATCATCAGCCCGGAGAAGAAGAGCACCGTCGCCGAGCTGAAGGATCTGCTCAAGGACGTCGACGAGCTCTATCTGGCGACGGACGGCGACCGCGAGGGTGAGGCGATCGCCTGGCACCTGCTGGAGACGCTGAAGCCGCGTGTGCCGGTCAAGCGGATGGTGTTCCACGAGATCACCGAGCCGGCCATCCGGGCCGCCGCAGAGGACCCTCGCGACCTGGACAACGACCTGGTCGACGCGCAGGAGACCCGCCGCATTCTCGACCGGCTCTACGGCTATGAGGTCAGCCCCGTGCTGTGGAAGAAGGTCGCGCCGAAGTTGTCGGCGGGCCGCGTCCAGTCGGTCGCGACGCGCATCATCGTCTCGCGCGAGCGTGAGCGGATGGCGTTCCGCAGCGCCGGCTACTGGGACGTCACCGCCGAACTCGACGCCAGCGTCTCCGATCCGCAGGCGCAGCCGCCGACGTTCACGGCCAAGCTGAATTCGGTCGACGGCAGGCGCGTCGCCACCGGCCGCGACTTCGACTCGCTTGGTGGGCTGAAGAAGCCCGACGAGGTGCTGGTACTCACCGAAGCCACCGCGGGCGCGCTGGCCACCGGGCTGCGCGGGGCGCAGCTGGCAGTGTCCTCGGTTGAGCAGAAGCCGTACACCCGCAGGCCCTATGCGCCGTTCATGACGTCGACGCTGCAGCAGGAGGCCGGTCGCAAGCTCCGGTTCTCTTCGGAGCGCACCATGAGCATCGCGCAGCGGCTCTACGAGAACGGCTACATCACTTATATGCGTACCGACTCCACGACTTTGTCGGAGTCGGCGATCAACGCCGCGCGCAATCAGGCCCGCCAGCTTTATGGCGAGGAGTACGTGCACCCGACGCCGCGGCAGTACACCCGCAAGGTGAAGAACGCGCAGGAAGCACACGAGGCGATCCGGCCCGCCGGTGACGTGTTCTCCACGCCGGGGCAGCTGCACAGCCAGTTGGACACCGACGAGTTCCGGCTCTACGAGTTGATCTGGCAGCGCACGGTGGCGTCGCAGATGGCCGATGCCCGCGGTACGACGCTGTCCCTGCGGATCAGCGGAGCCGCGTCGACCGGTGAGCAGGTGGTGTTCAACGCGAGCGGCCGCACCATCACGTTCGCCGGTTTCCTGAAGGCCTACGTCGAGAGCATCGACGACCAGGCGGGCGGCGAGGCCGACGACGCCGAGAGCAGGCTGCCCAACCTCGAACAGGGCCAGCGCGTCGACGCCAAGGAGCTGACCGCCGACGGCCACACCACGTCGCCGCCCGCGCGCTACACCGAGGCGTCGCTGATCAAGGCGCTGGAAGATCTCGGCATCGGCAGGCCGTCGACGTACTCGTCGATCATCAAGACCATTCAGGACCGCGGTTATGTGCACAAGAAGGGCAGCGCGCTGGTGCCGTCCTGGGTGGCGTTCGCGGTGACGGGCCTGCTGGAGCAGCACTTCGGCAGGCTGGTCGACTACGGCTTCACCGCTGCCATGGAGGACGAGCTCGACGAGATCGCCGCAGGCAACGAGCAGCGCACCAATTGGCTGTCGAACTTCTACTTCGGTGGCGAGCACGGGGTGCAGGACTCGATCGCGCGCTCTGGCGGACTGAAAAAGCTTGTCGGAGTGAACCTCGAGGGCATCGACGCTCGAGAAGTCAACTCCATCAAGCTGTTTGACGACGAAGAGGGCCGGCCCATCTACGTGCGGGTCGGCAAGAACGGCGCGTACCTCGAGCGCATGGTGGCCGACGAAGACGGCGAGCTCAAACCGCAGCGGGCCAACCTCAAGGATGAGCTGACGCCCGACGAGTTGACCCTCGAGCTGGCCGAAAAGCTTTTCGCCACACCGCAAGAGGGGCGCTCGCTGGGTGTCGACCCGGCGACCGGTCACGAGATCGTCGCCAAGGACGGACGCTACGGTCCTTACGTCACCGAGGTGCTGCCGGAACCGGAGTCGGGTGACGAAGGCGACGCAGGCACACCGGCGAAGAAGGGCAAGAAGCCGACGGGTCCCAAGCCGCGCACGGGTTCGCTGTTGCGGACCATGGACCTGGAAACGGTGACGCTCGAAGACGCGCTGCGACTGCTGTCGCTGCCCCGGGTGGTCGGGGTCGACCCGAACACGAACGAGGAGATCACTGCTCAGAATGGCCGGTACGGCCCATATCTGAAGCGCGGCACCGACTCTCGCTCGTTGGCGACCGAGGAGCAGATGTTCGACATCACGCTCGACGAGGCGCTGAAGATCTACGCGGAGCCCAAACGCCGTGGCGGACAGCGTGCGGCGACCCCGCCGCTGCGCGAGCTCGGCAACGACCCGGCGAGCGGCAAGCCGATGGTGATCAAGGACGGCCGGTTCGGGCCGTACGTCACCGACGGCGAGACCAACGCAAGCCTGCGCAAGGGCGACGACGTGCTGTCGATCACCGACGAGCGGGCCGCCGAGCTACTGGCGGACCGCCGTGCGCGCGGGCCGGTCAAGCGGACGAAGAAGGCACCCGCCAAGAAGAAGGCGCCCGCGAAAAAGGCCGCGAAGAAGGGCTAGCGCGTCGCGTCGCTCCGGACGTCGTCGGGATGAGCGGCTTCGCTTGGCGACACCAGGTTCAGCGGGCGGGCCAGCTGAGTGGGTGCGGTGCGGCCGCGCAGTTCGACGATCTCGCCGACATCCCAGCACAGTGCCTCTGCGTCGAGCGCGCCGCTGACCGCGATCGCCGATGCGAGCACGTGGCCCGGCTCGAGTTTCGCCAGCTCTGTCAGCCGGGCGGCCTCGTTGACCGGGTCGCCGATCACTGTGTACTCGAAGCGGGCCTGCGCGCCGATGTGGCCGGCGATGGCGCGTCCGGCGGAGACGCCGATGCCGAACTCCGTCTCGCCGAGCACGGTGATCAGTTCGTCGTGCAGCTCACGCGATGCGGCCAGCGCCGCACCGCACGCGTCGGGGTGTTCGATCGGTGCGCCGAAGATGCACAACGCCGCGTCACCCTGGAACTTGTTGACGAAGCCGCCGTGCCGGTTGACGGTGTCGACGACGACGCGGAAGAACTCGTTGAGCAGGCTGACGACCTCGGCCGCCGGGCGTGTCGACGCCAAGTGCGTCGAACCGACCAGGTCGACGAAAAGCACTGCGGCATCGCGCTCTTGGCCGCCGAGCTCGGTGCCGCGTTCGAGCGCGCGACGAGCCACGTCTTCGCCGACGTACCGGCCGAACAGGTCGCGCAGCCGTTGCCGCTCGGCAAGGTCGCGCACCATGTCGTTGAACCCGGCCTGCAACAAGCCCAATTCGCTGGCGTCGTAGATCTGCATATGCGCGTTGTAGTTGCCGCGTTGCACTTCGCCAAGCGCCCAACGCAATTGGCGCAGCGGGTCGGCGATCGACATGGCCACCAGCACCGTGCCGAACAGCCCGATCACCAACGCGGCGACGGCGAGCAGCAGGATCGGCGTGGTGAGGCGGTCCGCTGACGCGGTGAGGATCTGAAACTTGCTTGCCACCAAGGCCAACACGATCGCCAGCACCGGCACGGCGGTGGACAGCACCCAGGTCAGCACCTGACGCTGGATGACGCCGGGCGCCCGGAAGTTCTCGGGCACGCCGCCTCGCAGGGCAGCCACGGCGACCGGCCGCAGCACTCGCTCGGATTGCAGGTAGCCGATGATCGCCGTCGCGGTGGCGCCAAGTCCCGTCGCGACGGCCACCACCGGCGCGGACCTGCTGGCGACCGGCCAGCTGGCGACGATGAACACGATCGAGCCGAGGCACCAGTTCGCGACGCTGATCAGGGTGCGATAGAACGGCATCTTCAATGCGCGGGCCCGCGCGAGCTCAGTACTGGATGGATCCGAGTCGCCGAGCAGCGTGTCTCGGCGTTGCCACCGCATCACCGGGATCAGCAGTCGCAGGCTCAGATACGAGCCCACGGTGAACGACAGGAACAGGTAGCCGAGGAACACCGCCAGGTTGAAGGCCGGCAAATCCTGCAGCTGGATGCGGTCCTCGGGCGGCAGGCCGAAGCGAAGGAAGCCGAGCACGAACAGCGCGCCGATGATGTCGCTCTGCAGCATGCCCAGCGTGAACACCGGCCACGGCGTGCGCGCAGCCCAGCGGACGAATCCGCTGATTCGCCTGATCGGAATGGCCTCCGTGCTCACAGCTCAACCGTATCGGGCGGGGCGGACGGAAAAGGGTGCTGTGGGACGGACGTGTCGGTTCGCAGCATTACTGTTATCTCGATGGCCGGTGTGTTTTCGCGTCTGGTGGGGCAAGACGCCGTGGAATCGGAACTGGTTGCCGCGGCGCAGGCCGCCCGCGGTGATTCGGCTCACAGTGTCCTTTCAGCCGGGACCATGACACACGCCTGGTTGATCACCGGGCCGCCCGGCTCGGGCCGTTCGGTCGCGGCGCTGTGCTTCGCCGCTGCGCTGCAATGCACCTCCGAGGGCATCCCCGGCTGCGGAGAATGCCGGGCCTGCACCACGACGATGGCCGGGACCCACGCCGACGTGCGCCGGATCATCCCCGAGGGCTTGTCGATCGGTGTCGACGAGATGCGCACCATCGTGCAGATCGCGTCGCGCCGTCCTGGGACAGGGCGCTGGCAGATCGTGGTGGTCGAGGACGCCGACCGGCTCACGGAAGGCGCCGCGAACGCGCTGCTCAAGGTGGTCGAGGAGCCGCCGCCGTCGACGGTGTTCCTGCTGTGCGCGCCGTCCGTCGACCCCGAGGACATCGCCATCACGCTGCGCTCGCGGTGCCGGCATGTGGCACTGGTCACGCCGCCGGTCGATGCGATCGCCAGGGTGCTGATCGAGACCGACGAACTGCCGGAGGACGAGGCCGTCTGGGCGGCGTCGGTCAGCGGTGGCCATGTGGGGCGCGCGCGGCGGCTGGCCACCGACGAGCAGGCGCGTGAGCGGCGGCAGCGTGCCCTCGGGCTGGCGCGTGACGCGGCGACGCCGTCGCGGGCCTACGCCGCGGCCGAGGAGTTGGTGGCGACGGCCGAGGCCGAGGCGCGGGCGCTGACCGAAGACCGCAACGAGGCCGAGACCGAGGAGTTGCGCACCGCGCTCGGCGCGGGCGGCACCGGTAAGGGCACCACCGGAACGTTGCGCGGCGCCACGGGTGCCATCAAAGACCTTGAGCGACGGCAGAAGTCGCGGCAGACGCGAGCGTCACGCGATGCGTTGGACCGCGCGCTGATCGACCTGGCGACATATTTCCGCGATGCGCTGCTCGTGTCGTCGGGAGCAGGCCAGGTCCAGGCCAACCATCCGGACATGACCGATCGGGTGGCGGCGATGGCCGCGCACGCGTCACCGGAGAAGCTGTTGCGTTGCATCGAGGCGGTGCTGGAGTGCCGGGACGCGCTGGCGGTGAACGTGAAGCCGAAGTTCGCGGTCGATGCCATGGTGGCCACCGTCGGGCAGGCCCTGCGGAACTGACTTGGGTTGCGACTGGGGCCTGCCGTAGACTCGTCCCGCCCGGACAGAGGCCGGGCGCGCCACCTTAGCTCAGTCGGTAGAGCGATTCACTCGTAATGAATAGGTCAGGAGTTCGATTCTCCTAGGTGGCTCAAGCCGTTCCCTTCCCGCGAATGACCGTGTTTGTACGCGACGCGCCGAGTCCTACTGGCATTCTGCGGTCGCTCGCGGGGATTTCACCGGCCATATGCGCTAGTCAAGAAGTCCTGCACCAGAGGCGCCACCTCGTCGAGGTGCGTTTCCAGCAGCCAGTGCCCACCGCCGAGCAGGTGCAGCGGCGCGTCCGGCAAATCGCGATGGTAGGCGCGGGCCGACTCCTCCGGCATGTACCCGTCATGAAAACCCCAGACGATCAGCGTCGGCGGCCGGTGCTCGCGAAGGTATGCCTGCTCCTTGGAGAACCACTCCAGCGTCGACGGCTGGTCCTCGAGCAGACGGATCAGGTTGGCGACGCGGTCGGGCGTGGACATCAGCGACCAGTGCAGCGTCCACAGGTCGGGGCTGATGCGGTCGGCGACGTCATCGGGCAGCTCGCCGACGAACTCGCTGCGGAAGCCGTCGAACGTGACGTGTTGGGCGATGCGGCGTCGCGCGTCGGGGCCCGGGTTGCTCCATGACTTCTTGAGAAACTCGTACTTCGGGCCGAACGCATCCTCGTAGATGTCTCCGTTTTGGATGACGAGCCCGGCGATGCGGTCGGGTTGGTGAAGCGCCAGACGCAAGCCGAACTGCGAACCGTAGTCGTGCAACCAGACCACGTAGCGCGTCAGGCCCATGGTTTCGACGAAGGCTTGCAGAAACTCCGCGTAGGCGTCGAACGTGTAGCCGAAGCTGTCAGTGGAAGGTGTTGCGCTGTAACCGAATCCGGGTAGGTCTGGCGCAATGCATCGCCAGCGCGCGCCGAGGTGGGCCAACAGGTGGCGGTAGGCGTACGACGAGCACGGGTAGCCGTGCGGAAGCAGCACGACGGGAGCGTCGGTGGGACCGGACTCGCGGTAGAAGGTGTCGATCCCGTCGACGGTGATGCGGCGGTGGCGCACAGGTGCGAGCGGCATACCGCTCACGTTCCCCGTCACTGTGACTCGTCAAACACCTCGCGGGCGATCTTGCGGGCGGTGTTGGCCGCGGGAAAGCCCGCGTATCCGCTGGCGTGGTAGATGACTTCGGCGATCTCGTCTTCGGTGAGACCGTTGGTGCGAGCGATCTGGAAGTGAATCGAAAGCTCGTCGGTGGCGCGCAACGAGATCAGGATGCCGAGCGTGACGAGGCTGCGGTCACGTCGGCTCAGGCCGTCGCGTCCCCACAGCCGTCCGAAGACGTTGTCGATGCCGATCTCCATCAGCTCGTCACCGAACTTGCCGTCCCGCAACCTCTCTGCTGTGGCAGCGCCCGGCAGAAGTTCACGAAAGACCCGCAGGCCCTGTTCACGGATGTCTGTCATCCATTCAGACTGGCATGACTAGAGAGGCGCCACGAACCCGACGGGCCCCGACGCGAGACACACCGACAACGCGGCCGTGTTCGCCCGTACCTTGATCGCACCGCCTGCCCCCGGCAGTCGGACGAAGACACGGTTGAGGCCGGGACGTACCGGCACCTTCGTCTCCGTGCCCTCCGACAGCGACATCGTCAGCGACCCGTCGCTGTTGGCCAGGTAGTTGATCTCCGCTGTCCAGTCGGCAGGCAGCAGTGGACCATCCAGTTTCATCGAAACGGGAAAGTCGGGCTGTACCAGATATCCGCAATTCGGTTCGGGCCCTGGCGCGATCGACCGCACCCACGTGACTTTCGCATCGATGACGTGCCCACTCACATCGAACATGCGCAAATCTGTTGTCGCGCCTGCGAAGTCGGGCCGATCCGGCAGCAGGGCGAACATGTGACTGGCCAAGTTCTCCGGCCCGACAACGCGCTGCAACACCATCGGGTCGACCTCCTGGTCGAGCATCGGCGCACTCGATGCCGCATGCGCCGCCGCCAGTCCCGCCCTGGCGTTCTGCAGATACGGTTGTGTCGGGTTCTCCCGCCAGATGGTCATGAACGTAGCCGTCGAGTACATGCTGCTCGCAGCGAAAATGACTGTGAGACAGACAATTACAGCTGTGCGGGGCCGTGAGGCGTCCAGCCATGTCGATCGCTTGCGGTTCGGCGCGCACAGGCCGACCGCGAGCAGCAGCGCCAACACCACCACGAGGTCGGGCAGATAACGCAGCGTCTGCGCGAGTTCGAGTGCGGTGAACCGCGACGAACGCATCAGGTAGATCGGAATCTGGCAGGCGACCGCGTAGCCGACTGCCACCGCCCACACCGCCCCGATTCGCTGTTTGCGCAGCAACGAGATCGCGACCACGCCCGCCAACGCCACCCAGCCCAGCACCATCACCGCGATCGGCGGTGTCGCCCACGGCGACGCCGGGGCCCAGCGCTGCCACTCCCACGGTCCGCCGACCAAACCGGGCACGATGCCGTGAGTTACCGAGCGGCTCAACAGGTCCCAGGTCATCGCCAGGTCGAAGCTCCACCGCTTCTGATCGACCACCACCAGGTAGACGCCGATCCACGCCGCCGTCAGGGCCAGCGCCGACACCCACAGCCGCAGCCCGCGCCGCCACACCTGCAGCACCGAGCCGGTCGAGGTGACGTGCGCGTAGAGCGCCGCGATCGTGAAGGCGACGAACGGAATGACGGCCGCCTTTTCGAAGAACAGCAAGCCACCGAAGTACACCAGCAGCCCGGTCACCGCATACCGCTGGTTGCCGGTGCGGACCAACAGCACCGCGTCGGCGCATACCCACGCCAGCGCGGCGAGCATCGGCAGTGAGTTCAGTGCCGCCGCCCACCATGCGAATGCGGGTACCGACAGCGGCGTGAACAACGCGAACGTCAACGGCAGCAGCAGCACCGGGCGCCAGCCGAGAATCGTGTGCAGCGCCCGCAGCAGTGCCAACGACGCCAGCAGTTGCAGCACCACCAGGCTGAGCGCTGGTCCGATCCAGTTCAGCGGCGCGATACGGGTGATGCCGCCCGCGACCAGGAAGGCGCCCGGCATCACGTGTCCGTCGTGGTCGTCGAACAGATACGCCGGCGACAGCAGGCTCTGCGTGCCTGCGCGGCCGGTCAGGATCAGGTCGTCCCAGTAGAAATAGCCTCGGAACGCCAGCACGGCCCGGACGACGAGCTGCACCACGATCAGCACGGCGGCGGTGCGGGCAACCCAGTTCATCGGTGGTCGAGCCTACGGACAGAGCTGACGCGTAGCCGCCGTCGGTATGGTGGGCCGATGCGCACACTGGTCACCGGGGCAGCCGGTTTCATCGGATCAACGCTGGTAGACCGCCTTCTTGCAGAGGGACACACGGTTGTAGGAGTCGATGACCTGAGCTCGGGGCGCAGCGAGAACATCGTCTCGGCAGAGCGGCACGACGGCTTCGAATTCGCCAAGGCCGACATCGTCAGCGCTGACCTCATCGGGCTGCTCGCCGACACCCGACCCGAGGTGGTTTTCCACTTGGCCGCGCAGATCTCGGTGAAGCTCTCGGTCGACGACCCGCAGTTCGATTCCTCGGTCAACGTGGTCGGCACGGTGCGGCTTGCCGAGGCGGCGCGTCGTGCCGGGGTCCGCAAGATCGTGCACACCTCCTCCGGCGGCTCCGTCTACGGCACCCCGCCGACATACCCGACCAGTGAAGACGTGCCGACAAACCCGTCGTCGCCGTATGCGGCAAGCAAGGTCGCGGGCGAGGTGTATCTGAACATGTACCGCAACCTCTACGGCCTGCAGTGCTCGCACATCGCGCCGGGCAACGTCTACGGGCCTCGCCAGGATCCGCACGGCGAGGCGGGCGTGGTGGCGATCTTTTCCAGGGCGCTGCTGGCGGGGAAGCCGACCAAGATCTTCGGCGATGGCAGCGACACCCGCGACTACGTATTTGTCGACGATGTCGTGGACGCGTTCGTCAAGGCGTCCGGCGAGGCCGGTGACGGGCAACGCTTCAACGTCGCCACCGGAACCGAAACCTCGACGCGGCAACTGCATTCGGTGATCGCCAAGGCCGCGGGCGCCCCCGACGAGCCGGAGTTTCACCCCCCGCGACTCGGCGATCTGCGCCGGTCCTGCCTCGACATCAGCCGCGCCAGGCGAGTGCTCGGGTGGGCTCCGGAGGTCGACATCGACGAGGGCGTCGCCAGGACAGTCGACTACTTCCGCGCTCAATAAAGATTGTAAGTACTTACTTTCTGTTGTAGCGTTGGCGCCATGCCCTACGACGTCATCATTCGCAACGGCCTGTGGTTCGACGGCACGGGAGCCGCGCCGCAGGTTCGCACGCTGGGGATTCGCGACGGAATCGTCGTCGCGGTTTCGGCCGACCCGGTCGACGAGGCGGGCTGCCCCGACGTCATCGATGCCGCGGGCAAGTGGATCGCGCCGGGGTTCATCGACGTGCACACGCACTACGACGCGGAGGTGCTGCTCGACCCGGGTCTGCGGGAGTCGGTCCGCCACGGCGTGACAACGATCCTGTTGGGCAACTGCTCGCTGTCGGCTGTATACGCCGACTCCGACGACGCCGCCGATCTGTTCAGCCGCGTCGAAGCTGTTCCCCGGGACTACGTGCTCGGTGCGCTGGAAGCCAAGAAGACGTGGTCGACGCCAGCGGAATACGTTCGCGCCCTCGACGAACTGCCGCTCGGCCCCAATGTCGGCTCCATGCTTGGGCATTCGGATCTGCGCACGGCTGTTCTCGGCCTCGACCGCGCCACCACCGACGGCGTCAAGCCGACGGAAGCCGAATTGAACCGGATGGCAGACATGCTCGATCAGGCTCTCGACGCCGGGTTGCTCGGCATGTCCGGAATGGACGCTCCCATCGACAAACTCGACGGCGACCGCTACCGGTCGCGCGCGCTGCCGTCGACGTTCGCCACCTGGCGGGAGCGCCGCAAACTGATCTCCGTGCTGCGCAAGCGCCGCCGAATTCTGCAGAGCGCACCCAACACCAAGAACCCCCTCGAAGCGTTGATGTTCTTCCTGACCAGCAGCAGGCTGTTCGGTCGGCGTGCAGGCGTGCGCATGAGCCTGCTGGTGTCGGCCGATGCCAAGTCCGCTCCGGGCGCCGTGCACGTATTCGGGCCAGGGACAAGGCTTCTCAACAAGGTCTTCGACTCGCTGGTGCGGTTCCAGCATCTTCCCGTGCCGTTCGAGCTGTACTCCGACGGCATCGACTTGCCCGTGTTCGAGGAGTTCGGGGCAGGCACCGCCGCGCTTCATCTGCGCGACCAGATCCAGCGCAACGAACTGCTCGCCGACACCGACTACCGTCGCCGGTTCCGCAGGTCGTTCGACCGCCGCAAGCTCGGCCCGACGTTGTGGCATCGGGATTTTCACGACGCCACCATCGTCGAGTGCCCGGATAAGACATTGATCGGCAAGAGCTTTGGGCAGATCGCCGACGAGCGCGGGCTGCATCCCCTTGATGCGTTCTTGGATGTGCTCGTCGAGAACGGCGAGCGCAACGTGCGCTGGACCACCATCGTGGCCAACCACCGGCCCGAACAACTCGACAAGCTGGCCGCGGATCCGTCGGTCCACATGGGCTTCTCCGACGCCGGTGCGCACCTGCGAAACATGGCCTTCTACAACTTCTCGCTGCGATTGCTGAAGCGGGTCCGCGACGCAGAGGCCGCCGGGCGCCCGTTCCTGAGCCTGCAGCGAGCGGTGCACCGGCTCACCGCCGAGGTCGCCGACTGGTTCGGTCTGGACGCAGGCACGTTGCGTGAGGGCGACCGTGCGGACTTCGTGGTGATCGACCCGGCCGGCCTCGACGCCTCGGTCGACGCTTATCACGAGGAGAAGGTGCCGTTCTACGGCGACCTGAGCCGCATGGTCAACCGCAATGACGCCGCGATCGTCGCGACCGGTGTCAACGGCACCGTGGTCTTCCGCGACGGACAGTTCTGCGACGGTTACGCCACGACTCTGAAGACCGGCCGCTTCCTGCGCGCCGGCGTCGGCGACGCCGTGAAAGCGCTTGCCTGACATGGCAAGAACTCAGCAACAACGTCGCGAGGAAACCATCGCGCGGCTACTGGACGCGAGCATCGACTCCATCATCGATGTCGGCTATGCGCGCGCGTCGGCCGCGGTGATCGCCAAACGTGCCCAGGTCTCCGACGGCGCGCTGTTCCGGCACTTCCCGACCATGGGCGACTTCATGGCCGCCACCGCGCGCGAGGTGATGCGGCGCCAACTCGATTCGTTCACCAAGCAAGTCGCCGAGATCCCCGCCGACAAGCCTCCGCTACAGGCGGCGCTGACGATCATGCGCGATGTCACCGGCAACCCCACCAACGCCGTGATGTACGAACTCATGGTCGCTGCCCGCACCGACGAGAAGCTGCGGACCACACTGCAAGAGGTGCTCACCGAATACGCCGCCAACATCTACGATGTCGCACGGGCGCTGCCAGGAGCTGACCGATTCCCCGACGACACCTTCACCGCATTGGTTGCCATCATCACCAATACCTTCGACGGCGCGGCGATCGTCAGGGCGGTCATGCCGCAGCCCGATCTCGAGGACAATCGAATTGCCTTGCTGGCACGGCTGATCGGTGAAGCGCCCTAATGTTCTTCAGGCACCCGGGCGGTTTGTAGCGCCACGGCCCGCGCCAACCGCGCGTACTTCAGTTCGAGATCCTTGAACCGCATGTAGGCAGACAGCGTTGTGAACACGAACGCGATCACAAGCAGATACAACATCAGGTCGGTACCGCGTTTCACGCCAAGCCAATTCGCGACCACAGTGGTGTCGTCGGGGCGAAGGATCGCGTAGATACCGGCGATGACGAACAACACGTAACCGACCTTCACCCACGCCTTGGACCGCGCGCTGCGCCGCGAGCGCAACAGGTAAACCAACAGCGACAGCACCGAAACGATCAGCAGCGCCTGGATCCAGTTCATCGCGACATCCTTCCTCGCAACCAACCGTCGAAGATGATGTTGACGCCGTTGAGCAACGGCTGGCCCTTGGACATCGAGTACTCGGTGTAGAGAATCTCGACGGGTTCTTCCGTTACCCGCCAACCGTTTTCATACGCCAGCGCGATGAACTCGTCGGCGTGGCTCATGCCGTTCATGGTGAGGTTGAGCCCGTCGGCCACCTTCTTGTTGAACACCCGCAGCCCGTTGTGCGCGTCGGTCAGCCCGAGCTTGCGGCTGCGCCTGCTCAAGGTGGCCGCCGTGCGCAGCACAACGCGCTTGAGTAGCGGCGTGTGGCTCACCACACCGGGGTCGGCGAATCGGGTGCCGACGACGAGGTCGACGTCGTCGCCTGCGAGCCGGTCGATCATCCGGATGACGTCCTTGACGCGATGCTGGCCGTCGGCGTCGAAGGTGGCGAACACCGCCGCACCCGGTTGCCTGCGGGCGTACTCCACACCGGTCTGGATGGCCGCGCCCTGTCCGAGATTGACCGGGTGGCGCACCGAATGGGCCCCGGCGCGCAACGCCACGTCGCCGGTGTCATCGCGGCTGCCGTCGTCGACGCACACCACGTTGTCGAAAACGGAGCGAACGTCAGAGATGACGTCGCCGATGACGCTCGCCTCGTTGAAGGCGGGGATGATGAGCCAAACGTCGTGGTAGCGCGAGTCCGAGATACTGATGCCCCTCAAAATACAGGGTCAGCGATCCGGCATCCTGGCAAGCGCGGCCAGGTGCACCGCGATTCCTACCAGCGGCCCGCACAGCAGCGCGATCACCGTGCGTGTTTCCAGACCTACCGGCAGGAGCAGCAGCAACGCCGAGGCCACCGTCGCCGACACCCAGCCGAGCGAATATGCCCGATGCAGGGCGGCCGCGACCGCAGCGGCGCCGGTCAACGTCAGGATCGCGATCGCGACCGCCGCGCCGGTCAGCCAGGCCAGCAGCTCGCCGTCGGCCCGATACTGCGCGCCGAACCCTTCGCGCAGCAGCCACGGCCCGAACACCCCCGCGAGCAGCACCCCCAGCAGACCGACGCCGGTCACCACCAGCGCGGGCTGCACCAGCGCCCGCAGCCGCTCCGTGCGCTGGTCGACGAAGTGCGCGATCAGGTTGCCCTGCATGGCGGTCAGCGGCACCAGCAGCGGTGCCCTGGTCAGCGTGACCGCCAGGATCACCACGCCGCCGGTGGCGCCCAGGTCACCCGAGGTCGCCTTGAGCAGCACCGGAAAGCCCATCACCAGGACAGCGCTTGCCCCGGCGGCAGCGATCGAATGCGAAGCGCCGCGCAGGAACGTCACGGTGCCGCCAGGTGTCAGCAGTTGCGCCGCTGCGCGGGTGGAGGGGGATGCGATGAGCAGGATCAGCCACGCGATCGCGCCTGCGACCGTCGCCCACAGATAGCCGACCAGGCCCCAGCCGACCACGAACGTCGCGGCCGCCACTGCCACGCGCATGCCTGCGTCGGTCACCATCAGCGAGCCGTACTCGGTCCACCGATTCACCCCCGCCAACATGCCCAGCAGGGTCGCGTGCAGGCAGAAGCCGGCCAACCCCACACTCAGCAGCCCGACGCTCAGCCACTGCGACTCGACGAACACGTGCGCCGACCACAGCGGCGAGCTGACGGCGATGACCGCCGCGGCCACCACCCCGACCATCGCCGCCACCCGCATCGGATGCGTGCGCGGCCCGGCGACGACCTCCGCGTAGCGCGTCGAGCGCACCTCGCGGGTGGCCTCCTGGAGCAGTCCGAACGCCGCGCCGGTGACCAACCCGAATGCGCCCCAGAACACCCCGAACACCGAAAAACCCGCCGGCTCGAGATCGCGCGCCGCCAGGTACAGCACCGCGTATCCGCACAGCGCGGACAACACGGTGGCGGTGCCGACCCGCGTCACGCTGGCGCGGGTGATCGGTCCGGTCGGCGCCGCGTCGGTCATGACGGCTCGTCGAGCGAGGGCACCGGCATCGAGTACAGCCACGCGTCCCACAGCGGACGCAACGATTCGTCTGCGTAGTTGGCGGCCAATCCGGTGAAATCGTCGGTGACGACGGTGCCGTGCCGATAGCGTGCCGTCCAATCCTTCAGCAGCGCAAAGAAACTGTCGTCGCCGATGTGCCCGCGCAACACGTGCAGGGTCAGCGCCCCGCGTTTGTACACGCGGTCGTCGAACATGTCTCGCGGTCCCGGGTCGGCCAGCACCAGATCCTGCGGCGAATCCACCAGCCGCTGGTGATAGTGGCGCGCCCACTCGTCGGCGCTGCGGTCGCCGGAATGCTCGGACCACAACCATTCGGCGTAGCAGGCGAAACCTTCGTGCAGCCAGATGTGGCGCCAGCGTTTGGCGGTGACGGAATTGCCGAACCACTGATGGGCCAGCTCGTGGGCGATCAGCCGCTCAGCGCGACCATGACCGTCGCAATGGTTGGCGCCGAAGATCGAAATCCCTTGTGCTTCAAGGGGTATCTCGAGATCGTCGTCGGTGACCACGACGGTGTAACCGCTGTCCAATGGGTACGGACCGAACAGCTTGACGAACAACTTCATCATCTGCGGTTGGTCGGCGAAGTCCTGCTCGAAATTGCGGCGCAGCCGGTCGGGCAGCACTGCGTGTATCTGGACACCGTTCTTGGCTATCCGGTGCCGGTCGTACACACCGATCTGCAGGGTGATCAGATATGTCGAAGTCGGCTCGGCCTGCTCGTACGTCCACGTCGTCATGCCCGCTCTCGCGCGTCGCGACAACAGCTCGCCGTTGGCCAGCGCGTAATACGCGCTCTCCGTGCTGATCTGGAGACGGAAGCTGGCCTTGGCGCTGGGATGGTCGTCACACGGAAACCACGACGCGGCGCCGTTGGGCTGGCCTGCGACGAGCACGCCCTCTGACAGTTCCTCGAAACCGACTTCGCCCCAATGGGAGCGGACCGGCCGCGGCGTGCCGCCGTAGCGCACCGAGATCGTCATGGCCGCGCCCGCGGGCAGCGTGTCGGACAGCGCAATGTGCAATTTTCCGTTCGACGACCGGAACTGGGCCGGGCGCTTGCCGTTGACCGTCACCTTCGAAACCGAAAGGGCGTCCGACAAGTCAAGGGTGAACGTGCGCAACGCGGCAAGGGTGACGGCGGTGATGGTGGCGGATCCGGCCAGCCGGTTGATCGTCACCTTGTATTCGAGGTCGAGTTCGTAGCGCGACACCCGATAGCCGAAGTTGCCATTGCTGGGTAGGTACGGGTCGATGACCGGTGGTTGGGCCGCTTTCTTCGCCGCTTTCTTGCTTCTTGTCACGCGGCGGTTGCCTTGTTCTTGGGGGGTTTGGTCGCGTCGCCGCCCTTCTTGCGGAACAGGTCCCACGGGGCGATCGGATTGCCTTGCCAGCGGCTGGACGGGGGCACCTCGTCGCCGCGCATCACCAGCGACGCCGGACCGACCGTCGCGCCTGCACCGATGCGCGCGGCGGGCAGTGCGACACAGTGCGTGCCCAGCGTCGCGCCCTCCTCCAGCACCACGGTGTCCATCCGCATGATCCGGTCATGGAACAAGTGGGTCTGCACCACGCAGCCGCGGTTGACCGTTGCGCCCTTCTCGAGGGTGACGAGGTCGGCCTCGGGCAGCCAATAGGTTTCACACCAGACACCGCGGCCGATCTTGGCGCCCAGCGCGCGCAGCCACAGGTTCATCACCGGAGTGCCGCTGGCGGCGCGGGCGAACCAGGGCGCGGCGACGGTTTCGACGAACGTATCGGACACCTCGTTTCGCCACACGAATGACGACCACAGCGGGTGCTCGATGGCGGTGATACGGCCGACCACAAGCCATTTCGCGACCACCGCGACGGCGCCCGCGAACGCGCCCGCGGCCAGCAGCACGACACCGCCTGCCGCCGCGGTCCAACCCCAGCCGACTTCGATCGCCAACCACTGCACGGCGAACAGCACGGCCACCCCGATCGCGAACGTCACGATCATCGGGATCAGCCGGCACGTCTCGACCATTGCGCGGAGGATCTTCAGCCGCGGCGAGGGATGGAATGTGCGCAACACATCGGCCGCGGTGGTCTTGCGGCGCAACCGGACCGGCGGGCTGCCCAGCCACGACGAGCCAGCTTTGGCCTTGTGCGGCGTCGCCGACAGCACGGCCACCAGACCGTCGTCGGGCACCCGTCGGCCGGGCTGGGTGATGCCGGAGTTGCCGAGGAACGCCCGCTTGCCGATCGTCGCCTTGGCGACGTGGATCCAGCCACCGCCCAGTTCGTAGGACGCCACCATGGTGTCGTCGGCCAGGAACGCGCCGTCCTCGACGACGGTGAACTTCGGCACCAGCAGCGCTGTCGAAATCTCGGTGCCACGACCGACTTTCGCTCCGAGCATCCGCAGCCACCACGGCGTCAGAAGGCTGGCATAAATCGGAAACAGGTAATTGCGGGCGGCGTCCATCAGCCGCTCGGTCGCCCACAGCTGCCATCCGACGCGGCTGCGCACGGGGTGATATCCCTCGGGCATCCACATCGACAACAGCCGCACCCCGATCACCGTCAGCGCGGCGTAGGTGACGATCGCGGCCAGCGTTGCAGCGGGCGTCCACACCGCAGCGGCCAGCGCCGCATCCGTCAGTGACGCGGAATCGCGGACGGCCCAACCGATCACGGCAAGACCGACTCCGAGCGCCAGCAGCGGCAGCGCGCCGAGCAGAATCGATGTCACGCCGTAGACGGCCATCCAGAACGGTGCGCTCGGCGGCCGGTGCTCAGGCCACGGGTGGCGGGCCTTGCCCGACTTCACCGCGGGCGAGCCTTTCCAGTACTGGCCGTTCTTGACCTTGCCGACCACCCCGGAGCCCGGCGCGACGTCGGCGTTCTTGCCGACGACGGCTCCGGGCAGCAGCGTGGTGCGCGCACCGATGGACGCATCGTTGCCGACGGTGATCGGCCCGACATGGAAGTGGTCGCCGTCGATCCAGTGCCCAGAAAGGTCGACCTCGGGTTCGATCGAGCAGCGATGGCCCAGACGCAGCATGCCCGTCACGGGCGGGGCCGAGTGCAGATCGACGCCCTTGCCGACCTGGTTGCCGAGCATGCGGGCGTAGTAGACCAGCCATGGTGCGCCGGCCTGATTCTCCGCACCGCTGGCCTCGGCGAGGCGCTCGGCAAGCCACACCCGCAGGTGGACCGACCCGCCGCGGCGATACGTGCCAGGTTGCAACCCGCCCAACAGGATTCGCGCGCACAGCGCAGCGATCGACATGCGGCCGACCGGAGTGATGAACAGAAGGAAGCCGACGCCGACGAACCACCAGTTCACCGGCACCAGCCACGGCAGCGGATGAAGTTGGGCGATACCGCTTTCGACAACATTGTTCAGCAATGCCAGCCACACCACCCACTGCAGCCCGGTCAGCGTGGCCAGCGGCAGTGACACCGCCACCTGCACGGCCTGGGTCAATCGCGGGGTTGGCTTGACCACGCGCGTTTCGACCGCAGGCGGTGGGTCCAGCTCGTCGAGATAGCCCGCCAGCGACCCGAGGCGGGGATGGTCGTAGAGGTCGGCGACGGTCACCTGCGGATAGCGATGGCGCATCGCGGCGACCAACTGCGCGGCGGACAGCGAACCTCCGCCGAGGGCATGGAAATCGGCTTCCGGCCCGTCAATCGGTGCGGCGAGGACCTCGCGCCACAATCCGGCCAGCCACCCGAGCGTGCCGCCGAGATCCGGCTCCTCCTCGGCACTGCCTGCGACGGGCCACGGCAGGGCGTTGCGGTCGACCTTTCCCGACGTGCGGGTCGGCAGCTCGTCGACGAGCACCAGCCTCGGCACCAGCGCGGCAGGCAGGGTGTCGGCCAGCGCGGCGCGGGCCTTACCGATGTCGAACGACGGGTCGGCGCTTGCGATGTAGCCAACCAACAGCGGTGTGCCGGTGGCGGTCTTGCGCACCGCAGCGGCGCCGCCGCTGACCCCTGGCAGATTCACCAGCGCGGCGTCGACCTCGCCGAGCTCGATGCGGCGGCCGCCGACCTTCACCTGGTCGTCGGCGCGGCCCATGAAGTACAAGCCGTCGGGCTCGAGCCGCACCAGATCGCCGCTGCGATAGGCGCGTGACCATGCGAGCGTCGGCATCATCGCGTACTTCTCGGCGTCCTTGGCCGGATCCAGGTAGCGGGCCAGCCCGACACCGCCGATGACGAGTTCACCGACCTCGCCCGTGCCCACCGGCAGGCCCTCTTTGTCCACCACCGCGAGATCCCAGCCCCGCAGCGGCAGGCCGATGCTCACCGGCGCAGAGCCCTCCAGACGCGCTGCGCATGCCACCACCGTCGCCTCGGTCGGGCCGTAGGTGTTCCACACCTCGCGACCATCGACGGCCAGCCGCTCGGCGAGCTCCGGCGGGCATGCCTCGCCGCCGAAGATCAGCAGCCGCACCGCTTCGAGCGCCTCGGCGGGCCACAGTGCCGCCAGCGTCGGCACCGTCGAAACCACGGTGATGTCGCGGCTCACCAGCCACGGGCCCAGGTCCATGCCGCTGCGCACCAGCGCGCGCGGGGCGGGCACCAGACACGCCCCGTGCCGCCAGGCCAGCCACATCTCCTCACACGATGCGTCGAACGCAACCGACAGGCCTGCCAGCACCCGGTCACCGGGACCAATGGGGTTGTCCTGCAAGAACATTTGCGCTTCCGCATCGACGAACGCGGCGGCGCTGCGGTGCGTGACGGCGACACCCTTCGGGGTGCCGGTGGATCCGGACGTGAAGATGATCCAGGCATCGTCGCGACCGAGCGGCGCGCCGGTCCGCCATCCGCGCGATTCGCCCTGCGCGCGGTGCAGGCCCCGCTCGGTGATGATGCCGACCACGTCGGCTTCGCCGAACACCAGCTCGGCGCGTTCGTCGGGGTCGTCGGCGTCGACGGGCACGTAGGCGGCTCCCGCGGCCAGCGTCGCGAGGATCGCCACGTACAACGCGTAGTTGCCCGAGGGCATCCGGATCCCGATGCGGTCGCCGCGGCCGATGCCGCGGGCAGCGAGCCATTCGACGCTCTCCTCGATGTCGGAGAGCAACTCGGCGTAGGTCAGCTGGACCTCGCCGTCGTCGAGCGCCGGTGCATCCGGGTATCGGGCTGCCGTGTCGTTGAGGATGTCGATGAGCGTGCGCGGTTCGGGCGCGCACGAAGACAACAGGTATTGAGGCGGTACCTCGGGATGGAAAGCCGTTGTCACGAGTACAAACTACTAAGCCGCTCGCTCGGCCCGGGCGCGCCGCACGCGGTGGGTGATCACAATCGCGACAACCAGGACGACGGCGGCGACGACGTACCACTTGTACCGCTCGAACGTGTCGTAGATCTCCACGATGTGCTCACCCGCGAGGTACCCCAGCGCAGACCACGCGCCCACCCACAGCACCGCGCCCAGTGCGTTGTAGCCGAGGAATTTCAGCCAATGCATGCCGACGATGCCTGCCAGTAGGCCGTTGATCTGACGCAGGCCGTCGATGAAGCGCGCGACGGTGACGATCTTGCCGCCGTGGCGGTTGAAGAACGCCTCGGCCCGGTCCAACCGCTGCGGTGTCAGGAACACGTACCGGCCGTAGCGCTCGGCCAGTGGCCTGCCGCCGAAGTGACCGACGACGAACCCGACGTTGTCGCCGATCACGGCGGCCGCCACCGCAACCACGAAGATGACGGCGATGTTCATCTGACCCGCACCGGCGAACACCGCGGCGGCGATCAACATGATCTCGCCGGGCACAGGGACGCCGAAGTCCTCCAGGAACAACATTCCGGCCACACCCAGGTAGCCGTAGTGCTCGAGCAGCGGCTGAACATCCCCGAAAACACCAGGCAGTTGGGTGTCGGTCATGGCTGTAACCGTAAGTTCATGCGGCTCCGATTTCGATCGAAGGCGGCCGGCTGGCACAATGGCCGGTGGAGGGGAGTATTCCTTCGCCACGGTGTCGTCACCACGTCGACCGTCATCGGCCGACCGGGACCGCGGGCCGACCTTCGGGTCGGTGGAAGAGACCTCCGGCGTTTCAACAACGGCCGGAGGCTTCTGCATGCACGTAACCCAACTCGAGTGGATCATCACGCTGAGCGTGACGATTGCTGTGCTGTTGTTCGACGTGATCGTGATCGGGCGTCGACCGCACGAACCCTCCAAGCGGGAGCTCATTGTCTCGCTGTCGGTGTACGTAGCGCTCGCCGTGGCGTTCGGCTTGTGGACGTGGTTCTACCACGGCGACCAGTACGGGCTGGAGTTCTTCGCCGGCTGGCTGACCGAATACAGCCTGTCGGTGGACAACCTGTTCATCTTCTTGATCATCATGGCCAGCTTCAAGGTGCCCAAGAAGTATCAGCAGGAGGCGCTGTTGGTCGGCATCATCCTTGCGCTGATCTTCCGCGGTGTCTTCATCGCACTCGGCGCGGTGGCCATCAACCAGTTCTCCTGGGTGTTCTATCTTTTCGGCGCGTTTTTGGTGTACACCGCGATCACCCTGGCACGCGACACCGAGCACGACGACGACGCCGAGAACTTCGTGGTGCGGTTCGCGCGAAGGCATCTGAAGCTCACGGAGAAATGGGATGCCGGCCTGAAGCTGTGGATCAAGGACAACGGCAAGCGGCTGATGACGCCGATGTTCCTCGTCATCGTCGCGCTCGGGACCACCGACCTGCTGTTTGCGCTGGACTCGATCCCCGCAATCTACGGCCTCACCCAGGAGCCGTATCTGGTGTTCACGGCGAACGTGTTCGCGCTGATGGGACTGCGCCAGCTGTACTTCCTGCTCGGGGATCTGCTCAAGCGGCTGGTCTACCTGTCGCAGGGCTTGGCGTTCATCTTGGCGTTCATCGGGCTGAAGCTCCTGCTGCATGCCCTGCATGAGAACGAGCTGCCGTTCATCAACGGCGGTGAGCACGTGCCGGTCCCGGAGATCCCGACGCTGGCCAGCCTCGGCGTGATCGTGGTGACGCTCGTCATCACCACCGCGGCCAGCCTGTACAAGACGCGGGTGCACGACGTCAGGAAGGACGCCAAGGAGGCCGAAGAGAAGGCCTTGGATTCGGCTTGATCGGAATAGTCGACACCAACGGTCCGTTTTTTTAGCGTGACCCTGGTGCGGCTATTCGTGGCGGACACGCCGAGCGGCGACTGGACAGAACTGACCGACGGTGAGGCGCGCACTGTGCGCGTCGCGGCGACGGACCTGCAGCAGGCGCGCCGGGCCCGCATGCGGATACGCGCAGGCGATCGGGACGTGGCGGTGATCCTCGACGTCACGGTGGCCGTAGCAAGTGACTTCCGTTCGGCGCGAACCGCTCTGGGGTCCTCCGGACACACCGTGCACTATGCGGGCACAGTGGACGGACTTGCCGGCCTGATCTCCGACATCGCAATGGCCGACGTCGCCGATGGCGTCACGCTGATCTCCGCGTCACCGCGTCAGGACCTGAGTGACCTCGCGCGGCAGGTGTTGCGCCGGCTCAGCGTTCGGGACCAATTGCGCGCGTCGTAGTGGCGGCCGGGCATCCCGGTCCGAGTTCGCTGAAGCCGCTCACCGCCGCCGATTTACATAATCGGAGCGGACCCATCGGCTTTCCGTTACGTAACTAGCTTTAATAAAGCAATACAATTCGATGCGCATAACACAAATAGCGGCACAATAAGTCGACTTATTTCGCATGCGAAAGTATCGCCTGCGATGTACAGTTCATTAGCTGGCCAGGCATCACTATCGGTTGCTATGGGGATGGCCGTGCATATTTCACGAGTCTGCAGAAAAAGGGGCGTCAGTTGCCGGTAATTATTTCCGACGTCAATTTTTGTTCGCGATGACCGCCGACTCGACTCATCGAACAGCAGACTCAGCGGCGGCAACGGATCCGCCCGAACCGCAAACCCGCAGGCGGGCGCGCATCATCGGCCTCGATGGCGTCCGTGGGCTGTTGTGCCTGAGCATCGCAATCACGCACGTGACGGGGTACTACTCCAAACACACCGCTGCGGTCTGGAAGACGAATATCTTCGGCTTCTCGCTGGTGTACTTCTTCGTGCTAAGTGGTTTCCTGTTGTTCTTACCGTATGTCCGAAATGTGGTTGCCGAGCGCTCGTCGGCTCGCATGCCGAACACGCGCGATTACGCGGTGCACCGGCTGGCCCGGATCATGCCTGCCTACCTGGCGATCTTTTTGATCGTGAATTTCGTCTTGCGGTTGTCCTATGTGCAGAATGCGGCGTTGATGCCCGATGACGCCAGGACCGGCGTCGGCGTCATCACCGATCCCGGTGAATTGCTCGCCAACCTGGCGCTGGTGCAGACCTACTTCCCGTCCTACATCCAGACCGGCATCGGGCCGTCGTGGTCGCTGACGCTGGAGTACGCCTTCTATCTGTCGTTGCCACTGCTGGGATTGGCCGTCTTCCGCATGCGCAAGCGCAGCACCCGCAACCCGTTCGTGGTGGCCATGCTGGCGCCCAGCATCCTGTTGATCGTCGGCCTCATCGGACGCGCGCTGATTCCAGTGGTGAATCGCTACGCAGGCACCACGGACTTCATCCTGCTCAACTGGGGTCCGAACATCGCCGCGGTATTCACCAAGAGCATCCTTACCAACGCCGACAACTTCGCGATGGGCATGTTCGCCGCGATCGTGTTCGTCGCGATCGAGCACGGCGCCCTTGCCGAACGGATCAGTCGACGCGTTCGACTGCTCAGCGCGGTTTTGATCCTGCCCGTATTGGTGGTCAGCGCGGCGTTTTTCGCCATCGCGGTGCAGTTCGTGACGGCGGGGGTCGGTGTCGTCGCCGCCATGATGATCCTGATCGTCGTGGTGCCGTTGGCCCGTGGCCGCAAGTCGAAGTTGGCGACGTTCCTCGACGTGCGGCCGATTCGGTACGTCGGTGAGATCTCACTGTCTGCCTACCTCTGGCACTTTCCGATGCTGCTGTTGCTGGGTCGCCTCGGCTGGATGGCGGGTGACACGCTGCCCGGAATGCTGCACAACATCGTGATCCTGCTCGCCGCAACGATTCTCGCCGCATCGGTGACGTACTACCTCATCGAGAAGCCGGCGATGAACTACGCCAGACGGCTTCGTGCCGCCAAGAAGGCGCCGCCGCGCCAGACTGACGAGAAGGTAGGGGTCAGCCCAGGGCTTGGTAGATGAGCGCGGAGTAGCGGTTGGTGCGCTCGGTGCCGGTCGTGCCGGGCCCCATTCTGTTCATCACGTAGGCGAAGGTGGCGCCGCGGTCGGGATTCATCACGATCGCCGAGCCGCCCCAGCCGCCCCACCAACAGATCCTGCCCTCGGGAATGGCGGGCACGCTTTGCGGCGACGGCAGTCCGAAGCCGATGCCGAACCGCAGCGGGACCAGCAGCACCAGGTCGGGGCCGTTCGACTGTTCTTCGAAGATCAGGTCGATCGTCTCCGGGCTCAGCAGTTGCACGCCGTTGGCCTTGCCGCCCAACGTGATTGGTGACAGCGCCCGGGCGAGCGCGCGGGCGTTGCCGTGTCCGTTGACCCCGCCGATGTCCGCGCGACGCCATCCAGTCGTCTCGGCTATCAGGGCGGTGTTGTCGTCGGGCGGGAAGCTGGCGAACGTCTTGTAGGCCGGGTGGTCGGTGGGTAACGCGTCGAGCGGGATCGGCAACGGCGGGGGCGGGATGATCTGGGCGACGCGATGTTCGTCGGACGGGTCGAGGCCGATTTGGACGTCGGCGTCGAGCGGGCCTGCGATCTCGTCGCGCACGAACTCCTTGAGGGTCTTGCCGGTCGCGCGGCGGATCACCTCGCCGATCAGGTGTCCGTAGTTGACGGCGTGATAGCCCGACGCCGTTCCCGGCTGCCACCACGGTTCCTGACGCGCGAGGTGGTCGGTGGCCTTCTCCCAGTCGTACATGTCCTCGACCGCGAACGGCACCTGCCACCCGGAAACCCCTGACGTATGGGACATCAGGTGGCGTACCTCGATGTCCTGCTTGCCATTCGCCGCGAACTCCGGCCAGTACTTCGCGACAGGCGCGAACGCATCGACGATGCCGCGATCGATCACGATCAGTGCCGCCAGCGCGGTGAGCGTCTTGGTGCAGGAGAAGAAGTTGACGATGGTGTCCTGCTGCCACGGGACGGTCTTTGCGCGGTCGGCGTGGCCGGCCCAGATGTCGACGACGAGTTCACCGTCGATGTCGACGGCGATCGAGGCGCCCAACTCCTCACCCTTGGCCACCTCGTCGGCCAATGCGTCGGCGACGCGGGAGAAACGGCTGTCGCAGTGCCCGTGCACGAGATCGTTCATCGGGCCATCATGCGCCCCACCGACGGGTTTCGGGACAACTTCAGCCCGTGCCGCCCTCCGGTGCCACCGGCAGCCCGGGGCACAATTCCGTGTACGCGATGTCAGGAGCGACCCAGTCATGCCACTGCTGATGACTGAGGTTCGCAGAAAGCTTGGCGCACAACAGGTTTGACCATGCCGTCAGGGCAGGCGGTGGGAACAACCGGCGATCCGGGGCGGCGCCGTCCGACAGCAGTTGCTGACCATCAGCGCTGAACTGCACGCCCAGCATGTAGGCGTTGTGCGCGTTCATCGGCGGTCCGACAGGCGTGGTGCTGGCAGCATCCCAGAGTCGCAGCGTGTGGTCCTCGCTTCTGGACACCATCCGCCCGCCGCCAGGCCCGAAGGCCACGTCCGTCACCGCGGCGGTGTGCCCGGTCATCGGGGTGCCAACGGGTTTACCGGTCTCGGTGTTCCACATCCGCAGCGTGGTGTCTGCGCTCCCGGACAGCAGCAGCTGCCCGTTCGGGCTGAACGCCACGGTAAGCACCGGCGCGGTGTGGCCGGTCATCGCCGTGCCGACCGGGTGTCCTGTCGCGAGATCCCACACTCGTGCGGTGTTGTCGGCGCCCCCTGAGCCGAGCCGGCTGCCGTTCCAGCTGTATGTCAGGCTCGTGACGGCGCCCTTGTGTGCGTTGATCACGGGGCCCACGGCCGTCTTGGTTTCGGCGTTCCACCGCTGCACCGTGCCGTCGGCTGCGCCCGACGCGATCGAGCGACCGTCCGGACTGATCGCGACGCTCGTCGTCGCCGCGTGCCTGCCGTTGGTCAATTCGGCTAGCAGGCTTCGGTTGTCGGCGTCCCACAACCGCACCGTGCCGTCACCATTGCCCGAGACGATGCGATGACGATCGGTACTGACCGTCACACTCGTCACCGCGGAGTTGGCGGGAACGCCTGGCTGTGGCCCCACATCGGCGTCCCAGACGCGAAGCGTCTCGTCGGCGCCGCCGGTGAGAAGACGATGCCCGTCGGGGCTGAACGACACCGCGTTGATCGACCCGACGTGACCGGTCATGGGCTGGGCGACCGGCTGCTGGGTGCTCGCGTCCCAGATCCGCAGGGTGCCATCGAAACTGCCGGAGGCGATGCGGCCGCCGTCCGGGTTGAACACCACGCTGGTCACCGTGTTCTGATGTCCGGTCATCGGAACCCCGATGGGCTGGCCGGTGTCGGCGTTCCACAACCGCACGGTGTGGTCGGCGCCGCCGGACACGACGCGCTGGCCGTCAGGGCTGAACGCCGCGGTGGTGACCGCGCCGGTGTGGCCGGTCATCGGTGGTGTGATGGGCTGGCCGGTGCCGGTGTTCCAGACGCGCAGCGTGCCGTTGGCATCGCCGACCGCGACACGTTGCCCGTCGTCGCTGAAATCCACTGTCGTGACTGGGCTCAACTGTCCGGCCATCGGGGCCGCCAACGGTACGGCGGTTGCGGCATTCCAGATGCGGGTGGTGCCGTCCGGGCTGCCCGCGGCGACGAGTTGGCCGTTGTCGCTCAGATCCAGACTCGTCACGGCCGAGTTCTGCAGCATCGGCGGATCGACGGGCTGACCGGTCAGCGCGTTCCATACCCGCACGCTGTCGGCGCTCGCGAAAGCCACGTCCTTGCCGTCATCGCTCAACGCCGCGTTGGTGACTGCGTTGGTCTGCATCATCGGCGGCCCGACCGGCGCACCGGTGTGCGCGTCCCACACCCGCACGGTGTGGTCTGCGCCGCCCGACACCAGACGCTGCCCGTCGGTGCTGTACGTGACATCCATGATCGGGGCGTTCGACTGGATGATCTTTGTGGTGTCGATGCGCATCAGCGCTGCGGTGAACAGGCCGCCGACGTTGTCGGACATCACGTGTTGTGCGGCAAGAATCTGTGACAGCGCCCGGATGTCGCCTCCGCCTTGGATTCCCGCGAGCATTGCCTGACCCTGATACGTCAGCCGCAACCCGAGTGCCTCGCGGGTGCGCTCGTTGGCCCGGTCGGTTTCCTTCTTGGCGGTGACGAAGCCGTACACGGCGGCGGCCGCGATCAACAGTGCGACGACCAGCACGAGGCGCAGCACGAGTGAGCGCTTGCGCAGCACTGCGGCGTGTGCTTGGGCCTTCTCAAGTTCGGCGATACGGCGCTTGTCCTCGGCCTCGATTCTGTCCTGCTCGCGGCGCCGCGACGCGGCGAGGAAATCGTGCACATGGGTCAACCGGTCGCGGAAAGCCGTTTTGGCACTGAGCTTTTCGGCGTCCGCTAACCGGGTGCCTTCGAGCAGCCAGGCCGGGTTGCGGTTGTTGTCCTCCCACGCGGCAGCGGAGCGCTCGAGATGGTCGGCGTCCTTCAGGTCGCCGCGCTCTTCGGCGAGCCAGGTGGCCAGGTCGTCCCACTGGCGCAGCAGGCTCTCCAGGGCCACCTCGACGACGACCTCGCCGTCGTGAGTGTCCCTCACCAGCAGCCGTCGAGCGACGAATCCTTCCAGCAGAGGCCGACTTTCGGGTGGCAGATCGGTCCACCGGGCGGCTCGTCGTACCGGTTGATCGCTGTCCGGACTTATGGTGGCCAGCCATGGGATGAACGCGCTGCGCAGGTGCTGCAGTTGCTCGACACGACGTTCGTCGTCGGAGGACAACAGGTGGTCGATCTCGGACTGCACGACGCTTCGGACGCCGCCCATCGAGCGGTAGTCGCGAAGCGTCAGCGCGCCGTCGTCGCCGTAGTCCTCGTAGAGGCGGGCCAGTGTGAGCGCGAGCAACGGAAGCGTGTCCGCCCCCTCGGTGCAGTCGTCGAGCAGGTGGTTCACCAGAGCGGGATCGACCGACAGCGGCCGGCCACCCTCGGTTGCGCGGGCCGCGGGGCCGGTGATCACCTCCTTGAACTGGGTGCGGGGCATCGGTTTCAGATCGTCGAACAAGACGCTGCCGACCTCGGCGAGCTGGGGCGCGGTCTGCAGCGGCTCGTACAGATCGCTGCGGATTGTCACCGCGACGATCAAGTCGACGTCGGCAGTGTCGTCGCCGGGCGCTGCTGCCAGGTCGGCGATCAGCTCGAGAAACGCCACCGCTTCGCGTCCCGCATCGGCGCCGAACAACTCCTCGGCCTGGTCGACGGGCAGCACCAATGTCGGCGGTGGCTGCTGCGCCTCGGTCAACAACCGCGCTGCCGCGGCGCGACGGATGTCGAGCAGCCACTGCCGCACCCGTTCTGAATCGCCTGCGACGCAGGCCCGCTTGATCTCACCGAGGTCGGGACCGGTGACACCGAACCGGGCATGTGTGGCGTGCACTGCCTTCGCCAGACCGGCATCACCGGTCAACACATTGCGCTGCGGGCGCACGATGTCGAGCAACGCGAAGTCGCGGTCGTCACGCCGCAATCGGGGCAACAACCCCGCCCGCAGGAACGACGACTTACCTGTTCCGGACGGCCCGAGCACCACGAACAGTGTCTCGATGCCCGAGCGTCGCATCCCGCGTAGCGCGTCGAGGCCGCGCACGATCTGCGCGTCGCGGCCGAAAAACACTGCCGCGTCGACTTCTTCGAGCGGGTTCCAGCCGCGGTACGGCGCGCGATCCGGTTCGTGTGCAGGCGGCCACGCGAACGACTCGGCACCGATGCCCGCGCTGACGATCCCGTCGCGAAGCCCACGCAACCCGTCGGTGAGGAAGGCGACGGGCTCCGCGCCGTCGCCGATGTCGACTGCGGTGAGGGCACCGTCGCCGACCAAGTCGATGCGTTGCCATTCGGCGGTCGGATCCTCGCCCGAGGTGGCACCGATGCGCGCACTGAAGATTCGCTTGTTGAGATACTCCGCGAACCGGTATTCGGTTATGCATTCCGGTGAGGACAGCCAATTGTCAGACAGCAGACAGATAACCGCCTCGCATCTGGTGCTGGCCTGGCGCAGAGCTTCCTTCCACCGCGTGCCTGTCCGAATGCCTGCAGAGGCGTCGAGGTCGAGGAAGATTTCGTCGGCTAACCGCGCGTCCTGACCGATCAGCCACTGGCGCAAGGCAATTGCCTGCCGGTTATCCCGGCTGGAATGGCTCAGGAAGATACGCGACATTAGTTCACGCCTTCGCAAATTACATCGGCAACCGGCCTAGCGTATTTCGGTTACCGCCCGCAATGGGTCTGAAAACGTGAAAAGGCCATTCTGCAGACTGCGGTTGACGCAAGCTCGATTCGTGATGCGTCGTGACATCGATGCGGTGCGCCTGGCCCAGGCTGGATTGCTCGGCGTCGTCGTGGCCGCGACGGTGTATCTGTCGGTGCTGGCGGTCGACCCCGCGGTCCGCGAGGCCGCACCCGAAGGGCTGCGGTGGTTCGGCCGACCGGGCTCCGGGCCGACCATCGCCGTCGTCGCGATCGGCATCGTCACGTTGTGCGTGATCGCCTACCGCGCCAGGGCCGCAAGCAGTGTCTCGCTGAGCATCGTGCTTGCCCTGACGGTGATGAACTGCGTGCTCGGCATGGCCTCCTACTGGAATTGCCACGACAGCGCCCATCCCGTGTTCATCACGCCGTTGATGTGGACCGCGCAACTGGTCAAGGGCGGCGTTTCGGAACTGCAGATGGCCGGCGGCGTCGCCTGTCCGACGCCGATCCCGGTCGCATTGGACATCGCGCGGATGGGTGCGCTCGCGGTGATCTTCCTCGGCGTCGCCAGCGTGGCCATTGCGCTGTTTCGCGCTCAGGTCGACCGGGTCAGGGCGCGCGCTGCCCGGACGGTGACCGCGGTGATCGGCGTCGACGACGACTCCCGTTCGATGATCACTGCAGTCGCTCGAACCCTCGAGCCGCGCAGCCAACTGGTCGTCGTCGCCGACAACATCGACCAGCCTGTCGTGGCGGATTGCCGAGCGGATGGCGCGCGGCTGATCGCCGCGTCGCTTGATTCACCCGAAGCTCTTGCCGCACTTCCGTTGTGGCACAAGTTGAACCGGCTCTACCTGCTGCACGGTGACCCGTCGACCAACCTGGCCCGCCTGCAGACCATCGGCGAGGCCAGAGCCGCCCGCGGCGCCGAACACCGGCTTCCCCTGATCGTGCGCATCGACGACCCCTGGTATGCCGTTGCCTGGCGCGCTCAGCAGGCCGGGGGAAGCGACGGCCGCTGGGCCGCCGACGCGGTCGGCAAGTACGAGGTGACTGCGCGGCGGCTGCTCGACGAGATCGGCGAACGCGGTGGCGTCAACCGCATCCTGGTGTGCGGCACGTCGCCTCTGACGTTGGCCTTGTGCGCCGACCTCGAACAGCGCAGGCGCGAACACGAGTTCTGCGTTCGCGGCGATCATGACTTTCCCACGATCACGGTGGTCGCCGATGCGGCGGAGGAATACGCCAACGACCACCGGCACCGCCAACAACGGCTCGGGCTGCCGCGCGGCGACCGCTACGTCGACGCCGTCGATGAGGCACCGTCGATACCGGTACTCACGCGACTGATCGCGGAAGCACACGACGCCGGTTGCGCGGTGATCTTCGTCGACGCCGACCCGATGTTCGGCGCCGCGATCGACCCGACCATCGCGACACGGCTGGCGATGCGATTCCCGGACGTGCCGATCTTCGCCTGGAACGCCAAGGCCGAAAGTGCGGGCGGCGAGCGCGCCGGCATCGACGCGCTGCGCACCTATCGACTCACCATGGATCTGCCCGCTGGGCACGCGCACGACGCGTGGGAGCGGGCGGCGATGCTGATCCACGAGCGGTACCGGCTCAGTGCCGGCGGGACGTCGCCGGCGCGTCGGCCGTGGGCGGAGCTGGACGAGTTCTACCGCGGCTCGAACCGTCGCCAAGTGCGCAATGCCCTGTGGCTGGTGGAGCAGATCGGCGGGCACACCTGGAACAGCCTGGAGGGCGGGGCCCCCGACATCCCGAAGGCCCAGGCTTGTGAGCCGCTGGATCAGCTGCAGGCGATGGGCTTTGACCGCGCTGCTGCGCTGGCGATGGCGCGCGCAGAACACGAGGACTGGTGTCGCTACTACCGCAAAGCCGGGTGGTCGTGGGGTGAGGTCCGCGACCACGAACGCAAGACGCACCCGAACCTGACCGATTGGCGCACCGTCGAGGCCGACCCCGAACTCCTGCACGCCTCGCTGGCCAGCCTGGCTGCCACGCTCTCGCAGCTGCGCGAACTAGGTTACCGATCAGTGCCGCGCTGGCGGCGCTACCGCCGCGTCGGGGTGGTCACCGCAGAGCAGCGGTCGCAGCCGTGGACATGGACGTCGGACTCGGGACACGAGATGCGTGCCGGCGCGGGCGACTGGCTGGTACATGAGGACGGGGGAAGGTCGTGGTCGGTGCGCGACGACATCTTCCGCGCCACCTATCAGCGCGTCGACGACAAGCATTGGCGCAGAGCCGGATTCGTCGCGGCACGGCCGGCCCGCGACGGTGAGGTCGTCGACACGTTGGAAGGCACGGCGGCAGCAGGACCCGGCGGATGGATCGTGCGTGGAGAGGGCGGCGAGCGATGGCCGGTGTCGGCCGAGGAGTTCGGCCGTCGCTATGAAGGACCTGTGGACTGAGCAGAAAACAACGACGCAATTACACCCTCGAAATTCCGCGAATTGCGCACTCGCATTGCGCAAATGCGCCAACAGAGGGGTCCGCGCGGCGTACCGTTTTCTTCGCAAATTTCCCACACCCCGGGGAGGAATGTGATGCGCAAGTTCGGTATGGCCCTCGCGATCGTCGCGATGATGTCGGGCTCGGTGGTCACCGCGCAGACGGCATACGCGGCGCAGAGCTCACACGACACGACCACCTACACCCAGCCTTCGGTGCCTGTCGGTCCGGCCGTGCAGATGCTCGACTGCTTCGGGACCACGGGCGGAATGGGCTGTGGACCGGGCTGGGTGTGGCGCGACGGCTGGCGCGGTTGGGCCTGCTACCCCTGCTGATCACCACCGATTGGAGCATGTCGTGAACAAGATTCGCACAATGGCAGGCGGATTCGCAGCGGCCGCGGTGCTGACCATGAGCGGTTTCGGTTATGCCGCAGCACAACCCGGCGACTTCAGCACGCTACCGGTTGACCCCAATCTGATCACCGATTCGCTGGCCTACAACGCGGCGCCTGCCGTCTACAACCCGAATGGGCAGCCGGGTGTCGAGACCGTCTACACCCACCGCGACGGCAGTCGGACGATCACCACCACCGTGCTCGTGCTGCCCGACGCAGGCGCGGCAGCCGCGGCATTGGACGGTGCGAGAGCAGGTTTGGCGGTCGCCAACGGCAAGTCACAGCCCGCGGCGGTCGGTTCGGGCGGAACGATGCTGACCGGAATGTCGCCGGACGGGTCGAAGTCGGTGACCGTGCTGTCCTTCACCGAGGGCAATACGGCTACCACAATCGAATTCGCCGGTGCACCAAAGGATCCCGCGCCGTCGGACCTGGTGCTGGAACTGGGTCGCAAGCAGGACACCGCGATCCGCGACTGGCAGGCCGCTTAACAGCTCACCAGTTGTCGTAGCCGCCCTCGGGTCCGAGCATGCGTTCGAGCCGGGTGCGGTTGATGCGCGCGAGTTCGTTGCGCACCACCTTGCGCTCGGTTTCGAAGTCGTTGAGGAGCCGGTCGTTCATGGTGGCCAGCACGTCTTGGGCGGTGTAGCCGTTGATGAACATCACGAAGCCGAAGCCGAAGTGCTCGAGGTATTTCTTGGACGCGGCTGTCAGGCGGTCCATCACCTCGGGCTGATCACACCAGACCGCGCACTGCTCGGCCTGCGACTTCTCGCTGCCCGGCCGCCGCCCCACATCGGGGTAGGCCTGCAGGATGGAGTCGATCGAGTCCTCGGACAGGCCGAACAGCAGCGCGTCGGCTTCGCGGAACAACCGATCGTGGCTGTCGTACGGTCGGCCGCGGGCCAAATCGGCGGCCAGCGGCACGCTGTAGCAGCACTCGTAGATGGCGTGCACCGCACGACGCATCGGCAATGCGTTGAACGCGGCCAGGCCGATCCCCTGATGCAGCAACACACAGCAATCATCAGAGGCGCAGAGCACGCCGACGTTACCGCGTGTTACAGCGAGGAAAACTAACTAGTGCCCGGCGTTCTTGAAGCGGTCGACGGACGCCTTCAACTCGGCCTCGGCCTCCTCGCGGCCCACCCAGTCGGCGGCCTTGACGAACTTGCCCGGCTCCAGGTCCTTGTAGTGCACGAAGAAGTGCTTGATCGCCTCGAGCTCGAAGGCGGGCACGTCGCCGAGGTCCTGAATGTGGTCCCACCGCGGATCGCCTGCGGGCACACACAGCAGCTTGTCGTCACCGCCTGCCTCGTCGGTCATCTTGAACATCGCGACGGGCCTGGCCTCCACGACGCAGCCGGGGAACACCGACTCAGGCAGCAACACCAGCGCGTCCAGCGGATCGCCGTCTTCGCCGAGCGTGTTCTCGAAGAAGCCGTAGTCGGTCGGGTAGCCCATCGGGGTGAACAGGTAGCGGTCCAGCTTCACCCGGCCGGTGTCGTGGTCCACCTCGTACTTGTTGCGCGATCCCTTCGGGATCTCGATGACGACGTCGAACTCCACCGCCGCAGCTCCTCACGCATGTGCTCAGGTCTCTTCCGGGGACGGGCCTCACCCTAACGGAGCGATACGCTGCTGTAAGGGGGCGGTTCACTAGATCAGGAGAGATATGCGGCCGACGCAGTGGCGGCGATCCACGCATGTGGGGATCGGCGTGGCGGTGCTGCTGCTGGTCGCAGGCGTCGTCGCGGCGGCCGCGGTGTTCGGTAGCGGCAACTCCACCAGCGACGCGCAGGCCGTCAAGGCCGTGCCGGCCGCTGCGACCGCGGCGCCGGGCATCGTGCCCGTTTCCGACTCTGCGACCAAGCCGACTCCCGACCGGCTGGCAGCCACGCTGGCCCCGCTGGTGGCCGACCCCAACCTGGGGGCGCTGACCGGCCGGATCACCGACGCGATCACCGGGGCGCAGCTGTGGGCGCAGGGCGCGGAGGTGCCGATGCAACCCGCGTCGGTGAACAAGACGCTCACCACGGCCGCGGCGTTGCTTGCCCTCGACCGCGACGCGAGGCTGACCACCCGGGTGCTGTCGACCGGGCAGCCCGGTGTCGTCGTGCTCAAGGGCGGCGGCGACCCGACGCTTTCGGCGGCGCCGATCGGTCAGGACACCTGGTACAAGGGTGCGGCGCGCATCAGCGACCTCGCCGACCAGGTGCGTAGCAGCGGCGTCGACGTGACGACCGTGCAGGTCGACGTCAGTGCGTACAGCGGACCGACCTTGGCGCCCGGTTGGGATCCCGCCGACATCGACGGCGGCGACATGGCGCCGATGGAAGCGGTGATGCTCGACGGCGGCCGCACCCAGCCGGTGAGCGTCGATTCGGCACGGTCCAGGACGCCCGCGCTTGACGCGGGCCGCGCGCTGGCCGTCGCGCTGAAGGTCGACCCCGCCACGGTGACCGTGTTGCCTTCCGGCATGAGCGGAGGCAAGGAGATCGCGTCGGTGCAGTCGCCGCCGCTGATCGAGCGGCTGCGGCAGATGATGAACGACTCCGACAACGTGATGGCCGAGTCGATCGGCCGCGAGGTGGCGGCGCATGAGAACAAGCCGCAGAGTTTCGACGGCGGTGTGCAGGCGGTGCTTGCTCAACTGGACAAGGCGAAGATCGACACCGGCAATGCGCATCTGCTGGACTCCAGCGGGCTCTCCGCCGACGACCGGCTCACCGCCGAGACGCTGGACGGGGTGGTGACCGCCGCCGCCGGCGATGACCAGCCACGGCTGCGGCCGCTGGTCGACCTGCTGCCGATCGCGGGTGGCAGCGGCACGCTGTCCAACCGCTACCTGGACACCGACGCCGGCCGTGCCGCCGCCGGATACCTACGGGCCAAGACGGGGTCGTTGACCGGAACCAATTCGTTGGTCGGCATCGTCACCGACGCCAGCGGGCGGGTGCTCACGTTCGCGTTCATCTCCAACAACGCCGGCCCGACGGGCCGCACTGCGATCGACGCGCTGGCCGCTGCCCTGCGGTCGTGCGGGTGCAGCGCATGAGCACCCGAAGACGACCGCGAGTGAGGATCGCAGCGAGGAACGAGCGAGGACCGGAGCGACCGGGAGTCGAGGCATGAGTCCGTCAACGAGGCCAAAGCTCACTGTCGGCCGCGCCGTGGACTGGCAGTTCGCCGCGACCGTCGGCGCCAAATTGGTCCGGCCCGGTCCCGCCGCCACCGACTACACCCACCGGCAGGTCATCGATCAGCTGGCCGAGTCGTCGCGCACCGCCGAATTACCTGTGCGCGAGGTGACGGGGTTGATCGAGGGCGGCGAGATTCCCGAGGCACGCGTCGTCGACCGCGTCGAATGGATCCGCGCCGCAACGCAATCCATGCGGGTGATGACGGGCGGTGCAGAACACCCCAGCGGCTTCATCACCGGCCGCCTCACCGGGGCGCAGACCGGCGCCGTGCTGGCGTTCATCTCGTCGGGAATCCTCGGCCAGTACGACCCGTTCGGGCCGAACGGCGGCGAGCTGCTGCTGGTGTATCCGAACGTGATCGCAGTCGAGCGTCAATTGCGGGTGTTGCCAGCCGATTTCAGGCTGTGGGTGTGCCTGCACGAGGTCACCCACCGGGTCCAGTTCCGGGCCAACCCCTGGCTCGCCCAGCACATGTCGCAGTCACTCGCGGTGCTGACCGAGGACGCCGGGGAGGATGTCTCCCAGGTGGTCGGGCGGCTGGCCGAGATCATCCGTAACAGGCGTGACGGCGTTGCGCCGGAACCGAATTCGGCTGGTGTACTCGGCTTGCTGCGAGCGGTGCAGTCCGAGCCGCAGCGCCAGGCGCTCGATCGGTTGCTTGTGCTCGGCACGCTGCTGGAGGGACACGCCGACCACGTGATGGACGCCGTGGGTCCCGCAGTGGTCCCGACGGTCAGCACGATTCGGCGCCGGTTCGACGAGCGCCGCAAACGCAAGCAACCGCCGCTGCAGCGCATCGTGCGGGCGCTGCTGGGATTCGACGCCAAGCTCAGTCAGTACACGCGCGGTAAGGCATTCGTCGACCATGTCGTCGGCCGGGTCGGCATGGCCAGGTTCAACACGATCTGGACCAGCCCCGAAACCCTGCCGCTGCCAACCGAAGTCGATGATCCTCAGCGATGGATCGACCGGGTGCTGTAGCGACGCTGACCGCGGCGGTGGCCGCCTTCGTCAGCGCGCATGCCGCACATCACGAACGCTGGTGTGTGGCGTTGTCCGGCGGTGCGGATTCGTTGGCGCTCACGGCCGTGGCCGCCGCAGCCAAACCCACCGTCGCGCTGATCGTCGACCATCGGCTGCAACCCGAATCCGGCCGGGTGGCGGCGACGGCGCGAGAGCAGGCGTTATCGCTGGGATGTGTTGACGCCCAAGTGCTTTGCGTCGATGTGGGCACCGACGGCGGGCCGGAGGCGGCCGCGCGCACCGCTCGCTATCAAGCCCTGCGGGATGCCAGCGGGCAGGCCCCGGTGCTGCTCGCGCACACCCTCGACGACCAGGCCGAGACGGTGCTGCTCGGGCTGGGGCGTGGCTCGGGCGCGCGGTCCATCGCAGGCATGCGGGTCTGCGACCCGCCGTGGTATCGCCCGCTGCTGGCTGTTCGTCGGGCGGTGACGCATGCCGCCTGCGAGGAACTGCGGCTCTCACCGTGGCAGGACCCACACAACGCCGATCGAAGGTTCACCCGCACGCGGCTGCGCACCGAGGTGCTGCCCCTGCTGGAGGACGTGCTTGGCGGCGGGGTGGCCGAGGCGCTGGCGCGGACCGCGACCGCGCTGCGCGAAGACACCGAAGCCCTCGACGACCTGGCAGCGCACGCGATGGCCGAGATCGGCACCCGCGGGGGTCTGGACATTGTGCGGCTGGCGGCGCTGCCGGACGCGGTCCGCCGCAGGGTGATTCGGGGTTGGCTGCTCGCAGGTGGGGCCAGCGGTCTGACCGACAAGCAGATCCGCGGAGTGGACACGTTGGTGACGGCGTGGCGCGGTCAGGGCGGCGTGGCCGTCGGCTCGGCGTTGCGCAATCAGCGTCTGATCGCCGGGCGCCGCGACGGGATGCTGACGCTGCACACCGAGCCGGTGTGAAGATATGGCACGCTGTGGACGTGGCTGAGCAACCCGCCGAGCTGTACCCAGGCGACATCAAGTCGGTGTTGCTCTCAGCGCAGGCGATCCAGGACAAGGTGGCCGAACTCGGTGCGCAGGTCGGCGCGGACTACCGCGACGCGATCGCCGAGAACGACCTGCTTCTCGTCACGGTGCTCAAGGGTGCGGTGTTCTTCGTCACCGACCTCGCGCGGGCCATTCCGGTGCCGACACAGCTGGAGTTCATGGCGGTCAGCTCCTACGGCTCCTCGACCTCGTCCTCGGGCGTCGTGCGCATCCTCAAGGACCTCGACCGCGACATCAACGACCGCGACGTGCTGATCGTCGAGGACGTTGTCGACTCCGGGCTGACCTTGTCGTGGTTGCTGCGCAACCTGGCCACCCGGCGGCCGAGGTCGCTTCGGGTGTGCACGCTGCTGCGCAAGCCCGACGCGGTGCGCGCCGACGTCGACATCGCCTACGTCGGCTTCGACATCCCCAACGAGTTCGTGGTGGGCTACGGCCTCGACTACGCCGAGCGCTACCGCGACCTGCCGTATATCGGCACGCTCGATCCCAAGGTGTACGAGCAGGAGTAGGCGTGGGCAACGAAGAGCTCGCCGAATCGCTGCATGTGCTCGAGGGGCTCGGATACCGGCAGGTGCGGGCGGGTGTCGACGAGTCCACACGTCAGGAGGGCTGGCATCCGCCGTTGCAGCCAGGGGACTACTACGTGGAGACCTGGATGCCGGACTGGGCGGGCTACAGCCAGCAGAACGTGATCCACGTCGAGGTCGATCCGGCCCGCCCGCTTCCGCCCGATCTCCTGCTCAAATGAGCGGCAACAGCGATTACGTAGGGGGTAATGGCGCGACCGCCGGGGCACAGCGCAGAATGCGGAGATGACCACAGCCCTTCGGATCTGCCCGTTCTGCGAGGCCACCTGCGGCTTGACGCTGACGATCGAGGACGGCCGGGTGACCGGCGCCCGCGGCGACCGCGACGACGTGTTCAGCCACGGGTTCATCTGCCCGAAGGGCGCCAGCTTCGCCGAACTCGACAACGACCCCGACCGGTTGACGACGCCGCTGGTCCGTCGTGACGGCGAACTCACCGAGGCCACCTGGGATGAGGCGTACGCCGTCATCGCCGAGCGGCTCGGCGGGGTCATCAAGGACCACGGCGCGACGTCGGTCGGCGTGTATCTCGGCAACCCGAACGCACACACGATCGCCGGTGCCCTCTACGGACCGCTGATCATCAGGGCGCTGAAAACCCGGCACGTGTACAGCGCGAGCACTCTTGACCAGATGCCCAAACACGTCGCCCTTGGCTACGTGTTCGGCAGCCCAGTCGCATTCACCGTCCCCGACCTTGACCGCACCGACTATCTGGTGATCATCGGCGCGAATCCCCTTGTGTCCAACGGCAGTTTGGCCACTGCGGCGGACTTCCCCGGCAAGCTGCGGGCGTTGCGCAAGCGCGGCGGCAAGCTCACCGTCATCGATCCGGCCCGCACCCGCACCGCCGAACTCGCCGATCGTCATATCGCACCGCGTCCAGGCACCGATGCCGCTCTGCTGTTCGGGGTAGTTCACACCTTGTTCGAAGAAGGCCTTGTCGCACCGGATCTCGGCGGTCTGGCCGAGCATGTGAACGGCCTTGAGGAACTTCGCGAGTTGGCGTCAGGCTTCTCACCGGAATCGGTCGCCACGCACTGTGGTGTGCCGGCCGACGAGATCCGGGCCTTGGCGCGGGAGATCGCCGCCGCGCCGTCGGCGGCGGTGTACGGCCGAATCGGTACGTCCACAGTCGAATTCGGCACGATCGGCAGCTGGCTGGTCGACGTCATCAACGTCCTTACCGGGAATCTCGACCGGCCGGGTGGGGCGATGTTCCCGCTGGGCGCGGCGATGTCCGCGCCACGGCCTGCGGGCCCCGGCAAGGGGTTCACCACCGGCCGCTGGCACAGCCGCGTCTCCGGCTATCCCGAGGCGCTCGGGGAGCTGCCCGCGGTCGCGCTCGCCGAGGAGATCGACACCGCAGGCGATGGTCAGATCAAGGCGATGATCACGATCGCCGGCAACCCCGTGCTGTCGGCGCCCGACGGCGACCGGCTCGACCGGGCGCTGGACAGCGTCGATTTCATGCTCAGCATCGACCCGTATCTCAACGAGACGACGCGGCACGCCGACGTGATCCTGCCGCCGCCACCGCCGTCACAGGCAGGCCATTTCGACTTCGCGCTGAACAACCTTGCGGTGCGCAACAATGCCCGCTACTCGCCGCCGGCGCTGCAATCGGATGGTCGACCCGACGAGCCGGAGATCCTGTCGCGCCTCGCGCTGATCCTTTACGGCATCGGGTATCAGGCCGACCCGGCGTTGGTGGACGACCAGGTCATCGCGACGACGCTGCAGAAGGAAACCGCCGACCCCGATTCACCGGTTGCCGGGCGTGCGGTGGACGAACTGACAGCGATGCTGATCGACGGTCCGGGATACGAACGCCGTCTCGACATGATGCTTCGGCTCGGCCCTTACGGAGATGCGTTCGGCGCCAACGCCGATGGCCTGACCCTGGAGCGACTCAAGGCGACGCCGCACGGCATCGACTTCGGCCCGCTACAGCCCAGGATGCCGGCGGTGCTCAAAACACGTTCGGGCAGAATCGAACTCGCACCCGAGCCGCTGATCGCCGACGCCGCTCGACTGCAGGATTCGCTGAGCCGCGGCGACGACGGTTTCGTGCTGATCGGTCGCAGGCACCTGCGTTCGAACAACAGCTGGATGCACAACCTGCCCGCTCTGGCGGGCGGGACGAACCGCTGCACGCTGCAGATCCATCCGGATGACGCGGCAGAACTGGGGCTGACCGACAACGCGTCGATCAAGGGGCCCGGCGGCGATGTGGTCGCGCCGATCGAACTGGATCCGGGTATGCGGCGTGGCGTCGTGTCGCTGCCGCACGGCTGGGGCCACGACCGCGGCGGCACGCGGCAGGCGGTGGCCGCCGATCAACCCGGCGTCAACGTCAACCAGCTCAACGACGGCGGCCAACTCGACCCGCTGTCGGGCACCGCTGTGCTCAACGGCATCCCGGTCGTCGTCGCCCCCGCCTAGCCACACCTAGCCCCAACTACCGCGAGCGTGCGTGTCTGCACGCCGACACGCCGCTAGTTGCGGACATTTCGCGCACGCTCGGCGCGGCGCGAGTGTGCGCAAAGTCAGGTGAGCTCGAAGATCACCGTCACCGAGAAGCCGACCGTCTGCTGGCCGGGCTCCAGCGGCACGGCCGCCATCTCCGCACCCTTGAAGTTGGGCACGGGCGTCGGCGGTGTCGAGCCGCCCGACTCGGTGATCGAGATGACCTTGCCGAGCTTCAGACCGGACAACTGCGCGTACTGCTGGGCGCGGTCCTTGGCATCGTTGAACGCCCGCGCCCGCGCGTCCTTGACGAGTTGCGAGTCGTCCTCGAGCGAATAGTTCACCGAGTTGATGCGCGTGGCGTCCCCGCCGGTGCTGACGATCAACGCCAACGCCTGCGATGCGCTGTCGAGTTTGCGGATCTTCACGTCGATCGAATTCGTGGCGCGGTAGCCGATGATCGTCGTGCTGTCGCCGCCCGCGAATTGCGGTTGCAGGCTCACATTCGACGTGCTGATGTCCTTGCGGTCGATGCCCGAGCCCACCAACGCGTCGATGACCGCCTGTTGACGGTCGCTGGTCTGGTTCATGGCGCCGCTGACGTCGGGTGCGACGAACTCGATCGACGCGTTGACGGTGAGCCGGTCCGGCGTGCCCTGCACCTCGCCCGCGCCGACGACGGTTACTTGCCGGGCGTCCTTGTCGCCCGTTGCCGTTGGGCCAGAGGAGGAGTCGCAGGCCGAGAGACCAACGGCGGCAAGCCCCGCCGCGGCGAGAAGGAGGAAACGGGTGGACATCTTCGCTCTCGCTGCGATCGGCATGCCTCGCACCATACCTTCAGGGAGCCACCAGGATCTTGCAGTGCGCGTCGGGGTGCGCCAGCTCGTCGAACGCCGCACCGACGCCGTCCAGGCCGACCTCACCGGTGATCATCGGCGCCACGTCGACGTCACCCTCGGCGATCGCGCGCAGGCAATCGGTGAACTCCGTCGGGTCGTAGGCCAACACGAACTGCACGTTGATCTGCTTGGCGATCGCGAAATACGGATGGAAACTATCGGCCTGCATGCACACTCCGGCGACGACGACGCGCGCACCGACAGGCGCCCGGCGCAGGATGTCGTCGATGATGCCCGGCACGCCGACTGCCTCGAACACCACCGTGGGGCGCGCGCTGTCGAACGGTGACCCATCAGCGGGGTCTACGGTCGACGTTGCGCCCATCGCGAGGGCCAGTTCGCGTCGGCGGGCCGAATAGTCCGCCGCCACAACTGTTTCCACACCGCGGTGGCGAAGCCCCGCGATGATCGCGATGCCGATGGGCCCGCAACCGAGCACCAAAGCGGCCTCACCGCGCTCGATAGCAGATTTGTTCACCGCGTGCAGGCCGACGGCCATCGGCTCGGTCAGCGCAGCGTGCCGCGGGTCCAGTCCATTAGGGATCGGCGTCAGCAGCGGAGCCGATAACAGCATCCGCTCCGCGTAGCCGCCAATCGTCCTGTTGGAGTAGACGATCGGCTCGATGCCGCCGGCCGAAACCAGCACCGGCAGGGAGGTGACCAGCGTGCCGGGCGCAGGCGCCTCGGTGTCGGGCCCCGCCTCGAGTACTTCGGCGCTGAACTCATGACCCATGAAAACGTCACGGCTCAGATCGATATTCATGCCGCCGCCACCGAAGCCCTCGATCTGATCGTTGAGTTCAAGCACATCGGCGCCGTGTTTGGCGAAATGCAGGTCCGAGCCGCAGATTCCGCACGCCTTCACGCCGACGAGCACCTGGCCGGGGCCGGGAACCGGTTCGGCGACATCGTCGCGCAGTACCATGCGGCCGTCGCGCAGAACGGAGGCGCGCATCAGGTTTGCTCGCGCTCTTTGAGCTCGTCGGTGTGCTCGTTGATCGCCTTGACGATGGCCTCGCCCGCGCGGCCAAGGAGCTTGTCGCGCATGCCCTTTGCCCAATCGTGGCTGGCACGCGGCGCGGACAGCTGTCCCTTGAAATGCGGCATGACCTCACGCGCGAACAGTTCGTACGAGTGGTACGTGGCAGCGGGCGAGGCCCAGTCGTGGCCGAGTAGCAACAGCGTGCCGAACCCACCGGACTGATCGAGCAGATCCTGAATGTAGGCCACTGCATCGCCGGGCGTGCCGATGCAGCAATTGCCCATGCCTGCATACTCGGCCACGAATTCGCGCGGGGATTGCGTTCCCTCAACCGAATTCGACAAGGGCACGAATCCGGCCGCTCCGAAGTAGTTCGCGAAATCCTGCAACCCATAGGTGCAGTCGTCGATCGCCTGCTCCTTGGTGTCAGCCAGATGGATGATGGCCAACACCCGCCAGTCGTCGCGGTCCGGCTCGTCACGGCAGGACTTCTCGGCCTGGTCGACCACGACCTCCCAGGTGTTCTCCAGCGCTGCATAGCCGCCGGGCACCGACATCGACAGCGAAAGCAGCGAGGTGCCAAGCGCACCCGCCAGCCGCGGACCGGACGGGGAAATCATTGCCGCCGTTGAGATTTCGGGATACGGCCACGTGTACGGACGAATGTGCAGCTGGGCTTCCTGCAGCGTGAACCAGTCGGAATGCCTGCTGACCCGCTCCTCTGGCGCCGCGCGGAACAATGCCAGGATCGCCTCGAGGGATTCCTGCATCATCCGCCGCTGCTCGACCGGGTCGATCCCCATCATGTAGGCGTCGGAAGGCAGCGCGCCCGGGCCGGTGCCGAAGATCACGCGTCCGCGGGTCAGGTGGTCGAGCAGCACCCAACGGTCGGCGACCATCAGCGGATGGTGGTAGGGCAGCGACACCACGCCGGTGCCCAGCTTGATGTGCTTGGTGCGCTCGGCGGCTGCGGCGATGAACACCTCCGGGCACGCGATCAGTTCGTAGCCGCCGGAGTGGTGCTCGCCGTACCAGACTTCGTCGTATCCGAGCTTGTCGAGTGCGACGGTGCGGTCGAGGTCGTATTCCAGTGCGACGGTTGGAGATTGACCGACGGGGTGAAACGGCGTGATGAAGACTCCGAAGTTCATCGGCTTACCGCTCATGACTCCTCCAGTTCGGTCAGGAATGCCAGCAGGATTCGGTTGACCTCGTCGGCGCGTTCCTGTTGCACCCAGTGGCCCGCACCGTCGATCCACTTTTCGGTGTAGGGGCCGACGGCCAGTTCACGCGCGCGGGCCGGGTTCATGGTGTGGCCCACCGGGTCTGCGGTGCCGCCGACGAACAGCGCGGGCGCCGTGATCTTCGCGTCGGCGAGCTGCGGCGTCGACTCCCAGTTGCGGTCGTAGTTGCGGTACCAGTTCAGCGCGCCGGTGAAGCCCGTCCTGCTGAACTCGGTGACGTAGTGCTCGAATTCGTCGGCGCTGATCCAGTCCGGCAGCGGCGCGGGTCCGGTCAACAGCCCGGCGAACATTCCGCTCATCGTCGCGGCGACGTCGGCTTCCATCTCGGCCTCGGCCACGCCTGGGTTCTGGAACCGCAGCATGTAGAAGTCGTCGCCGAACTTCTGCCGCCAGCGTTCGGTGGGGCGCGACCGTGCCCGCGGGATGGGTGGAACAGAAAGGCCCGCGACCGCCCGCACGCGTCCGGGGTGCAAGACGGCGGTGTGCCAGACGACCATGGCACCCCAGTCGTGGCCGATGAATATCGCTTGTCGTGCGCCGACGGCGTCGAGCAGGCCGACGAGGTCGCCGGTGAGCGCGTGGATGTCGTAGTCCTCGACAGCGTCGGGACGGTCCGAGCCGCCGTAGCCGCGCTGGTCGGGAGCCAGCACGTGGTAGCCCGCCGCCGCGATCACCGGGATCTGGTGGCGCCACGAGTAAGCCAGTTCGGGGAAACCGTGTGCCAGCACGACCAGGGGTGCGCCGCGCTCGCCGGCTTCGTACACCCGCAGTGAAACGCCGTTTGTCTCAACTAACCGTTCGGTCGAGGTGAGCACGACCACAGCCAAGCACAGGGCAACGGTCGCCGAAAGAGTGTGTTCTGCCGGGGCCGAGTGTGGGCTCGTGTCACGCTTCGAGCGCGACAAGCGTGCGGGTAACCCACGTTCGGCGGAAGGGCCAGACAACCGCGGGAACTGTTGTTCGTTGGTCTAGCGGTAGCCTTGAGGTTTCCAGCTGCGCGTATGGAAGGACCTGGCCCACGAGGGCCGATGCTTGATGAACCGGAAAAATGTGATTCGCACGGTCACGGCGGTCTGCGTGATCCTGCTGCTGGTCTGGTCGTTCTTCTATTTCAGTGACGACACCCGCGGCTATAAACCCGTCGATACCTCGGTGGCGATGGCCCAGATCAACAGCGACAACATCAAGAGCGCGCAGATCGACGACCGTGAGCAGCAACTGCGGCTCGAGCTGAAGAACGGCAACGCCGACACCGACAACAGCGACAAGGTCATCACCAAGTTCCCCACCGGGTACGCCGTGCCGCTGTTCGACGCGCTGAACGCGAAGAACGCCAAGGTCAACACCGTGGTCAACCAGGGCAGCATGTTGGGCTCGCTGCTGATCTACCTATTGCCGCTGCTGTTGCTCGTCGGGTTGTTCGTGATGTTCTCCCGCATGCAGACCGGCGGGCGGATGGGCTTCGGCTTTGGCAAGTCGCGGGCCAAGCAGCTCTCCAAGGACATGCCGAAGACCACGTTCGCCGACGTCGCGGGTGTCGACGAGGCGGTCGAAGAGCTCTACGAGATCAAGGACTTCCTGCAGAACCCGACCCGCTATCAGGCGCTCGGCGCCAAGATCCCCAAGGGCGTGCTGCTTTACGGCCCACCGGGCACCGGCAAGACGCTGCTCGCCAGGGCCGTCGCAGGCGAGGCCGGGGTTCCGTTCTTCACGATTTCGGGTTCGGACTTCGTCGAGATGTTCGTCGGTGTCGGCGCGTCCCGGGTGCGCGACCTGTTCGAGCAGGCCAAGCAGAACAGCCCGTGCATCATCTTCGTCGACGAGATCGACGCGGTCGGTCGCCAGCGTGGCGCCGGCCTCGGCGGCGGGCACGACGAGCGCGAGCAGACGTTGAACCAGCTGCTCGTCGAGATGGACGGCTTCGGCGACCGTCAGGGCGTCATCCTGATCGCGGCCACCAACCGACCCGACATCCTCGACCCAGCGCTGCTGCGGCCGGGCCGCTTCGACCGCCAGATCCCGGTGTCCAACCCCGATCTCGCCGGCCGCCGCGCGGTGCTGCGCGTGCATTCGCAGGGCAAGCCGATCGCGCCCGACGCCGACCTCGACGGGCTGGCCAAGCGGACCGTCGGCATGTCCGGCGCCGATCTGGCCAACGTCGTCAACGAGGCCGCGCTGCTGACCGCCCGGGAGAACGGCACCGTGATCACCGGCCCCGCGCTGGAGGAGGCGGTCGACCGCGTCGTCGGCGGGCCGCGGCGCAAGAGCCGGATCATCAGCGAGCACGAGAAGAAGATCACCGCCTACCACGAGGGCGGTCACACGCTCGCGGCGTGGGCGATGCCGGACATCGACCCGATCTACAAGGTGACGATCCTTGCCCGCGGCCGCACCGGCGGCCACGCGATGGCGGTGCCCGAGGACGACAAGGGCCTGATGACCCGCTCGGAGATGATCGCCCGACTGGTGTTCGCGATGGGCGGGCGCGCCGCCGAGGAACTGGTGTTCCGCGAGCCGACCACCGGGGCGTCCTCCGATATCGACCAGGCCACCAAGATCGCCCGTGCGATGGTGACCGAGTACGGCATGAGCAGCAAACTGGGCGCGGTGCGCTACGGCACCGAACACGGCGACCCCTTCCTCGGTAGGACGATGGGCACGCAGGCCGACTACAGCCATGAGGTCGCGCAGATCATCGACGACGAGGTGCGCAAGCTGATCGAGGCCGCGCACACCGAGGCGTGGGAGATCCTCACCGAATACCGCGACGTGCTCGACACGCTCGCAGGCGAGCTGCTGGAGAAGGAAACCCTGCACCGCGCCGAACTGCAGGCCATCTTCGGTGACGTGAAGAAGCGGCCCCGGCTCACCATGTTCGACGACTTCGGCGGCCGGGTGCCGTCCGACAAGCCGCCGATCAAGACGCCGGGCGAGCTCGCCATCGAACGCGGCGAGCCGTGGCCCAAGCCGATCCCCGAGCCCGCGTTCAAGGCGGCCATCGCGCAGGCAAGCCAGGAGGCCGCCGCGCGCCAGGCCCACCAGAACGGCACAAATGGTAACGGCGCCAACGGAATCCCCGCGAATGCGCCGACGCAGCCCGACTACGGCGCCCCAGCCGGATGGCACGCGCCCGGCTGGCCACCGCAGGGCCAGCCGCCGGGACAGCCGTACCCCCAACCGCAGGGGTACTGGTACCCGCCGCCCCACTGGCAGCAGCACTACCCGTATCAGCCCTACCCGCAGACCGGACATCCGCAGCCCGTACAGGATGCTCCGCCCGTACAGGACGCTCCTGGGGTACAGGACACTCCGCCTGCGCAGGGCGCCAACGAGGATCCGGGCCATGACAGCGGCCGCCCGAACGGCTGACAGATAAACGGAGGCTCCGATGACCCCGCGCACGCGAGGAGCGGTACCGCAGACGTCGCACAACAACTCGGCCACGGTGAGCCACCGTGTCTTTGACCAACCGCGCGCCGAGGCCGCGGTCCGCGAACTGCTGATCGCCGTCGGCGAGGACCCCGACCGGCATGGTCTCGAGGACACGCCCGCCCGGGTGGCGCGGGCGTACCAGGAGATGTTCGCCGGGCTCTACACCGACCCGGATACCGTGCTGGACACCACCTTTGACGAACAGCACGACGAACTGGTGTTGGTCAAGCAGATTCCGATGTACTCCACCTGCGAACACCACCTGGTGTCGTTCCACGGCGTCGCGCACGTCGGCTACATCCCCGGCAAGGACGGCAGGGTCACCGGCCTCTCGAAGATCGCGCGCCTCGTCGACTTGTACGCCAAGCGCCCGCAGGTGCAGGAGCGGCTGACTGCGCAGATCGCCGACGCGCTGATGCGCAAGCTCGATCCGCGCGGCGCGATCGTCGTCGTCGAGGCCGAGCACCTCTGCATGGCGATGCGCGGCGTGCGTAAACCCGGCGCCATCACCACCACATCGGCGGTGCGCGGGCAGTTCAAATGCGATGCGGCATCGCGTGCCGAGGCGCTGGATCTGATCCTGCGAAAGTGAGCACGACGCGCGTGCAGGTCATGGGTGTCGTGAACGTCACCGACGATTCCTTCTCCGACGGGGGACTGTTCCTCGACCGTGACCGCGCCGTCGAACATGGACTGGCGCTGGCCGCGCAGGGTGCAGCGATCATCGACGTCGGCGGCGAATCGACCCGGCCCGGCGCCACCCGCGTCGAGTCGCGCGTCGAGTCAGCCCGCGTGCTGCCCGTCATCAAAGAGCTTGCCGGGCAAGGTATTACGGTCAGCATCGACACGATGCACGCCGAGGTGGCGCAGGCGGCGCTGGAAAACGGCGCCCAGATCGTCAACGACGTGTCCGGCGGGCGCGCCGACCCCAACATGGCTCCACTGCTCGCTGACGCGAAAGTGCCTTGGGTGCTGATGCATTGGCGCTCGGTCGGCGCAGAGGCACCCCATCAGGCGCCCAACTACCGCGACGTGGTGGCGGCAGTGCGTGACGAGTTGCTCGCAAGCGTCGATGCGGCGGTGCATGCGGGTGTTGACCAGTCCCGGCTGATAATCGATCCCGGCTTGGGTTTCGCCAAGACCGCAGAACACAATTGGGCACTGCTGCGTGCGCTGCCGGAGTTCGTCGACACTGGTATCCCGGTGCTCGTCGGCGCGTCGCGCAAGCGCTTCCTAGGCTCACTGCTGGCGGGCACGAACGGCGAGCCCCGGTCGCCGGACGGAAGGGAGACCGCAACAGCGGTGATCTCTGCGCTGGCAGGACTGCACGGCGCGTGGGGGGTGCGGGTGCACGATGTGCGGGCGTCGGTGGACGCTCTGAAGGTGCTCGAGGCTTGGACGGGCTGAGAATGGTTGAGCATGGCTGATCGAATCGAGTTGCGTGGCTTGACCGTTCGCGGCCACCACGGTGTGTTCGATCACGAACGTCGCGACGGCCAGGACTTCATCGTCGACATCACGGTATGGATCGACTTGGCGGGCGCCGCCGCGAGCGACGACCTCGCCGACACGCTCGACTACGGCAGGCTCGCCCAGCGCGCCGCCGATATCGTCGCGGGGCCGCCGCGCAACCTCATCGAGGCGGTGGCAGGCGCGATCGCCGACGATGTGATGACCGACGAACGCGCGCACGCTGTCGAGGTCGTCGTGCACAAGCCGTCGGCACCGATTCCGCTGGCATTCACCGATGTTGCCGTCACAGCGCGACGTTCGCGGCGCGGGGGACGCGGGGGAGCGGCATGACGCGCGTCGTGTTGTCCATCGGATCGAACCTCGGTGATCGGCTGGCGCGACTGCAGTCGGTGGTCGACGGTCTCGAGGGGGCGGTACGGGCGGTGTCACCGGTTTACGAGACGCCGCCGTGGGGTGGGGTCGAGCAAGGCCCGTTTCTCAATGCGGTGCTCATCGCCGACGACCCCGCCATGGACGCGCATGGCTGGCTTCGTCGTGCACAGGAGCTCGAAGCGGTGGCCGACCGGGTACGCGAACAGCGTTGGGGCCCACGTACTCTCGACGTTGATCTCGTCACCTGTCATGACGGCGAGCGTGAAGTGACGTCGCGTGACGCCGAGCTCACGCTGCCGCACCCCCTGGCACACCTGAGGGCATTCGTGCTCATCCCGTGGCTGGCGATCGACCCGGATGCCGTCTTGACGGTGGCAGGCCAACCGCGCCGGGTCGGAAACCTGCTCTCCGAACTCGACGCTGCCGACCGCGACGGTGTGCGCGCTACCGAGCTGGCGCTGAACTGATGGGACCCACTCGCAAGCGTGACCTGACGGCCGCGACGGTGCTCGCCGCCGTCGTTGGCTACTTGTTCGTCGTGCTGGCGTACCGCTACTTCCCGCCGATCACGGTGTGGACTGGGGTGTCGCTGCTTGCCGTTGCGATCGCTGAGGCCGGCTGGGCGTTCTATGTACGCACCAAGATCAACAACAACGAAATCGGCGACGCGCGCGGTTGGCTGCATCCGCTTGCGGTGGCACGGTCCGTGGTGATCGCAAAGGCGTCGGCGTGGGTGGGCGCGCTGGTGTTCGGTTGGTGGATCGCCGTGCTGGTCTACCTTTTGCCGCGCCGCGGCACGCTTCGGGTGGCGGGCGAGGACACCGCGGGAGCGATCGTGGCGGCCGTCTGCGCGCTCGCGCTGGTGATTGCTGCGCTATGGCTACAGCATTGCTGCAAGTCCCCACAGGAGCCGCCGGAGAACGCCGACGGGGCGACCGAGTAACTGACCAGCGGCGTCGACGGCCGAATCGCCGAATGGGTCGACACGCGAGATGACCTGTGGCAGGTACAGTCGGCCCATGGCCGATCTGTCCCGCGGTACGCGCTCCCGGCGCGCTGCCCGCAGGCCGGGTTGGCTGCTGATGACGGTGTTGCTGGTGCTCGCCATCGGGGCGAGTTCGGCGCTCGTATTCACCAACAAGGTGGAGTTGCTGAAGCTGGCCGTCATCCTGGCGTTGTGGGCCGCCGTGGTGGCGGCATTCGTTTCGGTGATCTACCGCAGGCAAAGCGACATCGACCAGGCCAAGGTGCGCGACCTCAAGCTCGTGTATGACCTGCAGTTGGACCGCGAGATCTCGGCGCGGCGTGAATATGAACTAACGGTCGAAACCCAGCTACGCCGCGAGCTGACCTCTGAGATCCGCGCACAGGCCGCCGACGAGGTTGCCGGTCTACGGGCCGAATTGGCCGCGCTTCGGGCCAATTTGGAAATTCTGTTCGACGCCGACCTGTCGCACCGGCCCGCGATCGAAACCGATCGCAGCCGCGACTACGGCGACTGGCCACGGGTCGCAGAATCCGCAGGCCGGGTCACCGCCAGCCGGATCGACACCGAAGATTCCGACGACGGCGATGCGAACACCGAGGAAAGCCCGATCATCGACGTGTCGGCCGAACCCCACGCACCCGAGGCGGAGTGGGCGCCGATGACCGGCGGTGCACACCGTCGACCGTCGGAGACAGAGCAGGAGCGGGCCCGACGCCATCGCGCCGAGGAGCAGTCACGCGCGTGGTCGCCGCCACCACCACCATCGGTCAACGAGACCACCACCCAATTCACTTGGGAGCCACCGCAACAGGAGCGACCACCGGCCCCGCCACCGCGCCCCGAGCCGGAGCCGGTTGCGAAGGAAGAAGCCGGAGCACAGGCTTCCGATTGGCAGCCGGCACCGGCCGAGGGTCAGTGGCTACCCCCTGGCGCACCGGGTAGCAACTGGGTTGCGCCCGTGCCGACCCCGGTCGCCGAGGTGCCTACCGAGAACGGCTCGACCGCCGAGTACGTCGGCAGACGACGGGCACCCGAGCCGGACTCCGCCGAGTCGCCGGCGCAGCCGGCCCCCGCCTATCCGCCGGCTCAGCCGGCCCCTACCGATTCGCCGGCTCCGCCCGCCCCTACCCAGTCGCCGGCTCCGCCCGCCCCTGCCCAATCGCCGGCTCAGCCGGCCATGCAGTCCCCGTCAGCCGAGCTCCGCCGCGGCCGCCACTCCGCACCCCCGGAGGCGGCCGACCCCGGTCGCCCGCCCGCTCCGCCGTCCTTGCACGCGGAATCCGGCGGTCCGCCGCCACATCACGAGCGCGAGCAAGAGCCGGCGACCGAACCCCCGCCTGCCGAGTCCGAGGGGCGCAGGCACCGCAGCGCAGAGGACACCGGCGGACAATCGGTTGCCGAGCTGCTGGCCCGGCTCCAGGCCACCCCGACCGGGGGCGGCCGTCGCAGGCGCCGCGACGAGTGAGTTAGGCTTTCAGCGACCGTCCGGTACCCGCAACGCAGGACCGGAACGAAGAAACCAGACATTTTGCGAGGTCGTCTGCGATGGAGCAGGTGGACGGACTGCGTCCGGCGCGCCTCACGATCGGCATCATCTCCGCTGGTCGGGTGGGCACAGCGCTCGGCGTCGCGCTCGAGCGCGCCGATCATGTGGTGGTCGCATGCAGCGCGATCTCGCGCGCTTCGCGCCAGCGCGCCGAGCGGCGCCTGCCCGACACCGCGATCCTGCCGCCCGACGAGGTCGCCGCTCGCGCCGAACTGCTGTTGCTGACCGTGCCGGACGCCGAGCTCGCCGCCCTGGTGTCAGGTCTGGCGGCCACGTCCTCGGTTCGGCCGGGCACCATCGTCGCGCACACATCGGGTGCGAACGGCATCGGCGTGCTCGCGCCGCTGACCGAGCGGGGCTGCATACCGCTGGCCATTCATCCCGCGATGACGTTCACCGGAGCCGACGAGGACATTGCGCGGCTGTCGGAGACCTGCTTCGGCGTCACGGCCGCCGACGGGGTCGGTTACGCGATCGCGCAGTCGCTGGTGCTCGAGATCGGCGGAGAACCGTTCCGTGTCCGCGAGGACGCTCGCACGCTGTATCACGCGGCATTGGCCCATGCCAGCAACCACGTCGTGACGGTGCTGCTCGACGCCGTCGAAGCATTGCGTGCGGCGCTGTGGGGTCAGGAGCTGTTGGGGCAGGAGCTTGTCGGTGACGCACCTGGCGGCATCGCCGAGCGCGTGATCGGTCCGCTGGCGCGGGCCTCGCTGGAGAACTCGCTGCAGCGCGGGCAAGCGGCGCTGACCGGGCCGGTGGCTCGCGGCGATGCGGACGCCGTCGCCGGTCACCTGCGGGCGCTGGAAGAAGTGGATCCGCAACTGGCGCAGGCGTATCGGGCCAACTCGTTGCGTACGGCGCAGCGCGCCCACGCGCCCAGGGAAGTGTTCTCCGTGCTCGCCGATGGGCCCACGCGTCGCCTGGGGACGGGACAATCATGACCATGTCGAAACCGAAGTTCACCTCCGGTGACCTCAACGTCTACGCCAGCCCCCGCGACGTCTCAGATGTCACCAAGGCGCTGCGTGCGACGGGGCGCAGGGTGATGCTGGTACCCACGATGGGGGCGCTGCACGAGGGCCATCTGACGCTGGTTCGGACCGCCAAGCGAGTGCAGGGCGCGGTCGTCGTGGTGTCGATCTTCGTCAATCCGTTGCAGTTCGGCGCGGGTGAAGACTTGGACGCCTACCCGCGCACGCTCGACGACGATCTCGCCGCGCTGCGCTCCGAAGGTGTCGAAATCGCGTTCACACCGACGGCCGCCGACATGTATCCCGACGGCATGCGCACTTCGGTACACCCCGGCCAGCTGGGCAGCGAACTCGAAGGAGGAGCCCGCCCAACACATTTCGCCGGTGTACTGACCGTCGTGCTCAAACTGCTTCAGATCGTGCACCCGGACCGGGCGTTCTTCGGTGAGAAGGACTACCAGCAGCTGGTGTTGATCCGGCAGATGGTCGCCGACCTGAATATCGACACACAGATCGTGGGCGTGCCGATAGTGCGGGAGGCTGACGGGCTCGCCATGTCGTCGCGCAACCGCTATCTCAGTGAGGAGGAACGTGAGCAGGCCGGTGCGCTCTCGGCGGCGCTGCTCGCAGGCATGTATGCCGCGTCGGGTGGTACCGCATCGGCGCTGGACGCCGCGCGCGCCGTGCTCGACGAAGTGCCCGCGATCGACGTCGACTACCTCGAGGTGCGCGACGTGATGCTGGGTCCTGCTCCCGCAGAGGGCGTCGCCCGCATGCTCATCGCGGCCCGACTCGGCGGTACCAGACTTCTCGACAACATCGCCATCGACATCGGAGCAACCGGCGCGACCGACGGCCACCCACGTGTCGGGCCTGAAGAGACTCACGAATTACCTTGGAGGAATTGATGTTACGGACAATGCTCAAATCGAAGATCCACCGCGCGACGGTCACCAAGGCCGACCTTCACTACGTCGGGTCGGTGACCATCGACGCCGACCTGATGGACGCGGCCGACCTGCTCGAGGGCGAGCAGGTGACCATCGTCGACGTCGACAACGGCGCCAGGCTGGTCACCTACGCGATCACTGGTGAGCGCGGCAGCGGTGTCATCGGCATCAACGGTGCTGCAGCACATCTGGTGCATCCGGGTGATCTGGTGATCCTGATCGCCTACGGCACAATGGAAGACGCCGAAGCCAGGACCTATCAGCCCCGCGTGGTTTTCGTCGACGCCGACAACAAGCAGATCGACCTGGGGCATGATCCCGCCTACGTGCCGGCCGATGCGGCCGAGCTGATGTCGCCGCGGTAAGCCCGTGCTTCTCGCTATCGACGTACGCAACACTCACACCGTCGTCGGCCTGATCTCGGGATCTGGCGACCACGCGAAGGTGGTGCAGCACTGGCGGATTCGCACCGAGTCGGAGGTGACCTCCGATGAGCTTGCCCTGACCATCGACGGCCTGATCGGTGACGATTCCGAACGTCTGACCGGCGCGGCGGGCCTTTCAACTGTGCCGTCGGTGCTGCACGAGGTTCGGGTGATGCTCGAGCAGTACTGGCCCTCGGTGCCGCACGTGTTGATCGAACCGGGGGTCCGCACCGGCATTCCGCTATTGGTCGACAACCCGAAAGAGGTTGGGGCAGACCGCATCGTCAACTGTCTGGCGGCCTACCACAAGTACAATTCCGCGGCGATCGTGGTCGACTTCGGTTCGTCGATCTGCGTGGACGTCGTGTCCGCGAAAGGTGAATTCCTCGGCGGCGCAATCGCTCCCGGGGTGCAGGTGTCCTCCGACGCCGCAGCCGCGCGATCGGCGGCGTTGCGTCGCGTCGAGCTGACCCGCCCCCGTTCGGTCGTCGGCAAGAACACCGTCGAGTGCATGCAGGCCGGCGCCGTGTTCGGATTCGCCGGGCTGGTCGACGGGTTGGTCAACCGCATCCGTGAGGACGTCGAGGGCTTCGCCGGCGACGACGTCGCGGTGGTCGCCACCGGACACACCGCCCCGCTGGTGCTGCCCGACGTGCACACCGTCGAGAAGTACGACCAACACTTGACGCTCGACGGCCTGCGGCTGGTGTTCGAACGCAACCGCGACAGCAGCCGTGGCCGGCTGAAGCAGGCCCGCTAGACGGCCGAGCGGCCTGCTGGCCAGGGCCGCTCAAAAGTAGGTCCGGATCAGGCCGACGACGCGGTCGTGCGCATCGAGTTCAGGGATGAGCTGCCACTTGTCGAACACCGTGCACGGGTGCGAAACACCGAAGCCCAGCCAGTCGCCGACCTCGACGCCGTCGTCGCCGCCCAGCCGCAAGTACGCGTGCTGATCGTTGAGCTTGGTCCCTCACTGTCGGCCAAGCCGAGCGGCATCGGCAGATCCTGATCGAAGGACACGTCGCGGCGGCCCATGGTCAGCAAGGCCAATCCGGGCTCTGGACGGGACATCACCTGTGCCCACACCTGCAATGCGGGCTGCAGCGTGGTGCGAAGCGGCGAGGTGCGCGCGTACAGGCCGTCGTCGTGGGTCAGGTACGCACCGCTGCGCACGATCGTGCGCCAATCTCCACCCAGCACGTCGGCCACCGCATCGAAGTAGGTGCTGCCACCCGCGGTCACGATCGCGTGATCCGTCTCGAACAGCGGCGCCAGTCGCACCGCTGCTTCGCGCATGTCACGTAGATATCCCGTCACCGCAGCGACGGCGTCCGGTGCGATGTCGTGGCCGAACGCGGCCTCGTAGCCCCCGACGCCGACCAGCCGCAGCCGTGGCGACGCGGCGACCGCCCGCGCCACCTCGTCGAGAGCGGCACGGTCGCGGCAGCCCGTACGCCCGCCGGGCATACCGATCTCCACGCAGACCTCGACCGGCCTGTCACCGGCCGCCAGTGCCGCCGTCATCAGTTCGACGCCGCGGACCGAATCCACCCAGCACACCACCGAGAAGTCGGGATTGGCGTCGAGTTCGGTTGCCAGCCAGCGCAATCCGGCCGTGTCGACAAGTTCATTGGCCAGCACGATGTCCCGCACCCCGAAGGCGCGGTATGCGCGCACGTGACTCAGTGTCGCTGCGGTGATCGCGCAGGCGCCCGCTTCGAGTTGCCTGGCGAACAGCTCAGGGGCCATGTGCGTCTTGCCGTGTGGCGCCAGCTCGACGCCACGGTCACGGCACCAGCCCGCCATCGCGGTGAGGTTGTGCGTCAGCGCATCGGCACGCAGCACGCATACCGGGCCGACCGCGCCTGCCTCGAACAGATCGGGTCGCTCTGCACAAACCTCCGCTACGGTGCGGCCCCACCACGCCGATGGCAGACCCTTGAAGCGCCAGTCGATCACTTCGTCGGCCAGCGCGGTGACCGCAGCGGCGCTGATCGGAGCGGCCATGCGTTCATTTAAGCTGGTCGGTCGTGACCTCACCTGATCAGCCCGAATTCGAGTCCGACGTCCCCGAGCAGTTCCGGATCCGTCAGGCCAAGCGGGAGCGGCTGCTCGCTGAGGGCCGTGAGCCCTACCCCGTCGAGGTCGCCCGCACGCACACGCTGGCCGAGATCCGCCAGGCGTATCCCGATCTGGAGGCCAACGCCGAAACGGGCCAGCTCGTCGGCGTCGCCGGCCGCGTGATGTTTGCGCGTAATTCCGGAAAGCTCTGCTTCGCCACGTTGCAGGAGGGCGACGGCACGCAACTGCAGCTGATGATCAGCCTCGATCGCGTCGGACAGGAATCGCTCGATGCCTGGAAGTCGGATGTCGACCTCGGCGACCTCGTTTTCGCGCACGGCGAGGTGATCAGTTCCCGACGCGGCGAACTTTCTGTGCTCGCTGATTCCTGGCAAATTGTTTCCAAGGCATTGCGACCCCTTCCTGTTGCACATAAAGAGATGAGTGAAGAGTCCCGTGTCCGGCAGCGCTATGTCGACCTGATCGTTCGTCCGGAAGCCCGCGCCATTGCTCGCCAACGGGTGGCAGTGGTGCGTGCAGTCCGCGAGGCGCTGCAGCGGCGCGGTTTTCTCGAAGTCGAGACGCCAATGCTGCAGACGTTGGCAGGCGGCGCCGCCGCGCGTCCGTTCGTCACACACTCCAATGCGCTCGATGCCGACCTGTACCTTCGGATCGCGCCGGAACTGTTCCTAAAGCGTTGCTTGGTAGGCGGATTCGAGCGCGTCTTCGAGTTGAATCGGGTGTTCCGAAACGAAGGCGCGGATTGGACGCATTCGCCGGAATTCGCGATGCTCGAGACTTATCAGGCCTACGGCACGTACGACGATTCCGCCGTCATGACGCGTGAGGTTATTCAGGAGGTCGCCGACGAAGCCATCGGCACAAGAAAGCTGCCATTGCCCGATGGCAGCATCTACGACATCGACGGTGAATGGGAGACGATACAAATGTATCCGTCTCTGTCAGATGCACTCGGTGAAGAGATCACGCCCCAGACTCCGGCCGATCGGTTATGGGAGATCGCCGATCAACTCGAAGTCGAGATTCCACGCGATCGCGGTTACGGCCACGGGAAATTGGTCGAGGAACTCTGGGAACATACTGTCGGTAACAACCTTTGGGCGCCGACCTTCGTGCGCGATTTTCCCGTTGAGACGACCCCGCTGACCCGCTCACACCGCAGCGTCGAAGGCGTCACTGAAAAGTGGGATCTGTACGTCAGAAGGATCGAACTGGCCACCGGTTACTCCGAGCTGATCGACCCCGTTATCCAACGCGAAAGGTTCGAAGCCCAAGCTCGCGCGGCGGCCGCCGGCGATGACGAGGCAATGGCTCTTGATGAGGATTTTTTGTCCGCATTGGAGTATGCGATGCCGCCTTCTACTGGCACCGGAATGGGCGTCGACCGGTTGTTGATGGCATTGACGGGACTGTCGATTCGAGAGACTGTTTTGTTCCCGATTGTTCGTCGGCACAGCAACTGAACTGGTTCGTTTCCGATTTTTTCAGAACTTGTTGAATGGTATGCGTTCTTATGGCACATTGGGGCGGGGGTTCGAGGACTAAACTACCGGGCTAGTGCTCAAGCAGAAGGGCAGTGTGGGGAATGGCGAAGAAAGTGACCGTCACGCTTGTCGATGATTTCGACGGCGAAGGCGCAGCCGATGAGACGGTCGAATTCGGGCTCGACGGGGTGAGCTATGAGATCGACCTTTCCTCCAAAAATGCCGCAAAGCTTCGAAACGACCTGAAGCAATGGGTCGACGCGGGCCGTCGGGTAGGTGGCCGCAGGCGGGGCCGTTCAGCTGGATCCGGCCGCGGTCGCGCGGCGATCGACCGCGAACAAAGTGCGGCAATTCGCGAATGGGCCCGGCGCAACGGGCACAACGTTTCCACCCGCGGACGCATCCCCGCGGATGTGATAGACGCTTTTCACGCGGCAACATAAGCGGGAGTTGCCAGGTCAGCTCGCCCTGGATACGGCCGGTAGTCGCCTTTCGCTAGCGGCGAACCCGCGGCGAGCGGTCTTCGGAAACGAATTCTCCACCAGGGGCGTTGCTATGTGCGGTGCCGGGTACAGGGCCTATGGCGCCAAGGACCGTCTTTGCACCGGCTTTCTGGACTGTGCCAGCGGGCAGCGCAGCGGCGGCGGCCGCCCACTAGACTTGGGTGACGGGTACAGCGTGCATGCGCGATACCTATTTGATGGAGAGCAGGTAACCACCGATGTTTGAGAGATTCACCGACCGTGCCCGCAGGGTCGTCGTCCTGGCTCAAGAAGAAGCCCGGATGCTCAACCACAACTACATCGGCACCGAGCACATCCTGTTGGGACTTATTCACGAGGGTGAAGGCGTAGCGGCCAAGTCGCTGGAGTCGCTTGGCATCTCGCTCGAAGGCGTGCGCAGCCAGGTCGAGGAGATCATCGGCCAGGGCCAGCAGGCGCCGTCGGGCCACATCCCCTTCACTCCCCGCGCCAAGAAGGTGCTCGAGTTGAGCCTGCGCGAGGCGCTGCAACTCGGCCACAACTACATCGGCACCGAGCACATTCTGCTCGGCCTGATTCGTGAGGGCGAGGGCGTCGCAGCCCAGGTGCTGGTGAAGCTGGGCGCGGAACTGACCCGCGTGCGCCAGCAGGTGATCCAGCTGCTGAGCGGATACCAGGGCAAGGAAGCCGCGGAGGCCGGCACCGGCGGCCGCGGCGGCGAGGCGGGCAATCCGTCCACTTCGCTGGTCCTCGACCAGTTCGGCCGCAACCTGACCGCGGCCGCGATGGAGGGCAAACTCGACCCCGTCATCGGCCGCGAGAAGGAAATCGAGCGGGTGATGCAGGTGCTGAGCCGGCGCACCAAGAACAACCCGGTGCTGATCGGCGAGCCCGGTGTCGGCAAGACGGCCGTCGTCGAAGGACTGGCGCAGGCCATCGTGCACGGCGAGGTGCCCGAGACGCTGAAGGACAAGCAGCTCTACACGCTGGACCTCGGTTCGCTGGTGGCGGGCAGCCGCTACCGCGGTGACTTCGAGGAACGCCTGAAGAAGGTGCTCAAGGAGATCAACACCCGCGGCGACATCATCCTGTTCATCGACGAGTTGCACACGCTCGTCGGCGCGGGTGCCGCCGAGGGCGCCATCGATGCGGCCAGCATCCTCAAGCCGAAGCTGGCCCGCGGCGAGCTGCAGACCATCGGCGCGACCACTCTCGACGAGTACCGCAAGTACATCGAGAAGGACGCCGCGCTGGAGCGCCGGTTCCAGCCGGTGCAGGTCGGCGAGCCGACGGTCGAGCACACCATCGAGATCCTCAAGGGGCTGCGCGATCGCTACGAGGCGCATCACCGCGTCTCGATCACCGACAGCGCGATGGTGGCCGCGGCCACCCTGGCCGATCGGTACATCAACGACCGCTTCCTGCCGGACAAGGCGATCGACCTGATCGACGAGGCCGGTGCCCGGATGCGGATCCGCCGGATGACGGCGCCGCCAGACCTGCGCGACTTCGACGAGAAGATCGCCGAGGCGCGCCGTGAGAAGGAGTCCGCGATCGACGCGCAGGACTTCGAGAAGGCCGCCAGCCTGCGCGACAAGGAGAAGCAACTCGTCGCGCAGCGGGCTGAGCGCGAGAAGCAATGGCGCTCAGGCGATCTCGACGTGGTCGCCGAGGTCGACGACGAGCAGATCGCCGAGGTGCTCGGCAACTGGACCGGTATCCCCGTGTTCAAGTTGACCGAGGCCGAGACCACTCGTCTGCTGCGCATGGAGGACGAGCTGCACAAGCGGATCATCGGCCAGGAGGACGCCGTCAAGGCTGTCTCCAAGGCGATCCGGCGTACCCGCGCCGGGCTGAAGGATCCCAAGCGGCCGTCGGGCTCGTTCATCTTCGCCGGTCCGTCCGGTGTGGGTAAGACCGAGCTGTCCAAGGCGCTCGCTGAGTTCCTGTTCGGCGACGACGACGCGCTGATCCAGATCGACATGGGCGAGTTCCACGACCGCTTCACCGCCTCGCGGCTGTTCGGTGCCCCTCCGGGCTACGTCGGCTACGAGGAGGGCGGCCAGCTCACCGAGAAGGTGCGGCGCAAGCCGTTCAGCGTGGTTCTCTTCGACGAGATCGAGAAGGCCCACCAGGAGATCTACAACAGCCTGTTGCAGGTCCTCGAGGACGGCCGCCTGACCGACGGTCAGGGTCGCACGGTCGACTTCAAGAACACCGTGCTGATCTTCACGTCGAACCTCGGTACGTCCGACATCAGCAAGGCAGTCGGGCTCGGCTTCACCCAGGGCGGTGGTGAGAACAACTACGAGCGGATGAAGCAGAAGGTCAACGACGAGCTGAAGAAGCACTTCCGGCCTGAGTTCCTCAACCGCATCGACGACATCATCGTCTTCCACCAGCTGACTCGCGACGAGATCATCACGATGGTGGACCTGATGATCGGCCGGGTGTCCAAGCAGCTCAAGGGCAAGGACATGGCCATGGTCTTGACCGACAAGGCCAAGGCCCTGCTGGCCAAGCGCGGGTTCGACCCCGTGCTCGGTGCCCGGCCGCTGCGCCGCACCATCCAGCGCGAGATCGAAGACGCGTTGAGCGAGAAGATCCTCTTCGAGGAGGTCGGACCCGGCCAGCTCGTCACCGTCGACGTCGACAACTGGGACGGCGAAGGCTCCGGAGAGGACGCGAAGTTCACGTTCACCGGAACCAAGAAGCCGGCCGAGCCGGTCGAGCCGGAACTGGAGAAGGCAGCGGCGGCTGGCACGCCGACAGCGGCAGCGTCCGAGTAAACAACGACAGCGAAAGCGCCCCCGACATTGTCGGGGGCGTTTTTGCATGCAATGGCCACGACTGTGCCGTTTCATCCGCGACGCGCCGCGGCCGGCGGATAAATTCGCACACTCGCTGCGGCTAATCTCGGCCGCAACACCTCAGAAAGGACCGCGCGTGCTGATAGTGACCACCAATGATCTTCCCGGCTGGGAGATCCAGCGAGTGTGCGGCGAGGTATTCGGGCTGACCGTCCGATCCCGAAACGCTTTCGCGCAAATCGGCGCCGGGTTCAAGTCGATGTTCGGCGGCGAATTGCAGGGCATGACGAAGAACCTCGCCGAGAGCCGCAACGAGGCGATGAACCGGCTGATGTCCGAGGCGCGCGGAAGGGGCGGGAACGCCATCATCTGTATGCGGTTCGACACCACCGAACTCGGCGACGTGTGGACCGAGATTTGCGCCTACGGCACCGCGGTACAGGCCGTGCCCGTCACCGATGCGGCGAAGTACACCGCCCAGCAGTTGGGATATGGCGCCGGAGGCTAGCGGCTTTGTTTAGGATGCTCATGTAATCGACGGGCGAAGGAATGCTGGTGAAAATCCAGAACGGTCGCGCCACTGTGGACAGTCAGACCCGACGTCCGTCGTCAACCCTGTAGCTGGGACGCGACATCCCGGAAAGGAAACGAGATGACTTCTCCCGAGGCTCGCAAGACCGTCGTACCGGCAGTCGATCTGTCGGTGGCCAAGGCGGCCATGTGGCTGTCGCTGACGGTGTTCCTCGCCTTGGTGGTGCTGTACTTCGTCGGTCTGGACCAGGGGGCAACCTCGGTGTTCGGCGACAACATGTATGTGCACGAATTCGTGCACGATGCGCGCCATCTGCTCGGCTTCCCCTGCCACTGAGCAGGTAGCCGCGGTATGGAAAAACGAATAATCGCGCGCGGGCTATTGGCCGGCGCAATCGGTGGCGTGCTCGCCTTTCTATTCGCGCGCACGTTTGTCGAGCCGGTGATCACCCGTGCGCTCGCCTATGAGGAATCACACGAACACGGCCATGAGCACGGCGTCGAACTGTTCACCCGCGGAGTGCAGGCCAACATCGGCATGGGCTTCGGCGTGCTCGCGTTCAGCGTGGCGATGGGCGCCCTGTTCGCCGTGGCGTACTGCGTGCTCTACGGCCGCGTCGGCAACCTGTCGCCGCGATCCCTGTCCGTCGCGCTTGCCTGCGGAATGTTCTTGTCGCTGTACGTGATTCCGTTTTTGAAGTATCCACCGAATCCTCCCGCGACCAGCCTCGAGGAAACCATCAGGCAGCGCACCCTGCTTTACCTGCTGATGGTCGTGCTGTCGGCTGCGCTGCTGGTGGCGGCGGTGTACCTGGGCCACCGCCTGGTGGCGCAGTACGGCCGATGGAGCGCGACGCTGATCGGTGCCGGGGCGTACGTGGTGGCGATTGCGGTCGTGATGCTGGTTCTGCCCACGATCGACGAGACGCCCGGCGATTTTTCGGCCGAGGTCCTCTACGACTTCCGGTTGTATTCGCTCGGCACGCAATTCGTGCTGTGGGCGATGATCGGACTGGTGTTCGGATCGATGGCTGACCGGCTGCTGCGACAACCGCGACGGGAGAGCATCGCGGCGTGAGTGAGGTCGTCCGGCTCACCCTCGTGTCGCACGCCATGACCGACGCGATGGCAGCCGGACGATTTCCCACCGATGAACCGCTCAACGCCGTTGGGCATCGTCAGGTCGACGCATCGATCGACCTTGGCATCACCGAGCGCGCGTACTGCGGACCGGAGAAGCGAACGAGACAGACCGCCGAACTTCTCGGGCTGCACGCCACCGTCGACAACCGATTGGCGGATCTGGACTATGGCCGCTGGCGCGGCGATGTGGTCGGCGGCGTGCAGTCCGACGATCTGGCGATCTGGCTCACCGACCCGACGCGGGCGCCGCACGGTGGCGAGACCGTCGTGGAGTTGATCGACCGGGTCGCAGGGTGGATGGATTCGCTGACCGCCCGTCGTGCCCGGCTGGTCGCTGTCACCCACCCCGCGGTGGTCCGCGCCGCGATCCTCGTGGTTCTCAACGCACCGCCGAAATCGTTCTGGCGCATTGACATTGCGCCGGTCAGCCGCACGGTGATGCACTTCCGCGGGCACGCCTGGACGCTGCGGTCGAGTCTGTAAGTCAGTGTGAAACACCTTCGCGGCGAACGACTTTCGCGATCGACAGCAGCAGAATATACATGTCGAAGTGCAGGGATTGCCGAGCCAGGTATTCGCTGTCGAACCGCACCTTCTCGGGGATGGCGAGGTCATCCCGGCCATTGACCTGAGCCCAGCCGGTCAGTCCTGGCATGAGTGCGTCGACACCGCGCTTTCTGCGCAACTCGATCAGATCGAATTGGTTGAACAGTGCCGGACGCGGGCCGACAAAGCTCATGTCGCCAACCAAGATGCTCCATATCTGCGGCAACTCGTCGAGGCTCGTTTTGCGTAGAAAAGCTCCGATCGGCGTCAGGTACGCATCGCAGTTCTCGAGCAGATGAGTTGCCACAGCAGGGGTGTCGACGCGCATAGTCCGAAACTTCGGCATCAGGAAGAGCTTGTCATGGGCGCCAACGCGCTGACTCCAATACAAGATTGGGCCCGGCGACGTGACTCGCACAGCGACGGCCACGATCACGCCGACGGAAACGAACGCTGGGAGCGCCGCGATGGCCAGCACCCAGTCGGCTATGCGCTTCCCCGCGGCACTCACGTCGACACTCGATACCAGGTCGCCGTGCGGCGCAGGCCGTCGTCGACGCTCATCGTCGGTGCCCAACCGAGGACGCGCTTGGTCTTTGAGATGTCGACATGCAGGTTTCGGCACAGTCGTCGTACAACTTCGGGCTTTCCGAGGAACGAGTCTCCCGATTCGATCGCAGACAGGGGTGTGGGCACCAACCTGGCGGGCTTGCCCATCGCTCGTCCGAGACGTCGCAGCAACTCCGGCGTCGAGAGGTCTTCGCCGTCGCTGATCAGGAACACCTGATTGGCGGCGCCCGGATGGCTGATGCAGGTCATGATCAAGCCCACCAAGTTGTCCACACCAATCAGGCTGCGCTTGTTCCGAATCAGCCCGAACGGCAGAGCCAAACCCTTGTCCAGCGATCTCATCATGCCGAGGAAGCTTGCCTTCACGTGTGGGCCGTACACGAGTGGCGGACGGATGATGACCACATCCATGCCACTGCTATCGGCGAACTTCAGCAGCTGTTGCTCGGCCTGTAGCTTCGAAATCCCATATGGGCCAACAGGTGCGGGTGCATCATCGGCGTCGAAGGGGCGATCGGACGTGGTCTCTTCGCCGTTGACCTTGATTGAACTGAGGAAGACGAATCGGCGCACGCCCGCATCCGCGGCCTGCCGAGCCAAATTCAGCGTCCCATCGACGTTGACGGTGCGAAAGTCAGCCGCATGTTCGGCGTCGTTTGTCCCGGGCACGCGAGCAGCCGTGTGAATGACACACGCCACGTCTCGAAGAGCGTCTTCCCACTCCGTGCCGGCATCCAACCGATCGATACCGAACCTACGCACATCGGGTGACACCGCGTCGAAGTCGCGAGATGCCGCCACGGCGTCGAAATCGAGTTCCGTCAGCCGGTCCAACACGGCCCTGCCGACGAAACCTGTTGCACCAGTGAGTAAGACGCGGTCAGCCATAACCCAGCGCCCGCATGATTTGTGTGTTGGCTTCGTGAATGTCGAATCTGCGTTCCGCTATCTGGCGACTCATCCGGCCGAACTCTTTGGCCAGCGCCGGGTCTTCAACGAACCGAATCATGGCCTTGGCGAGGGCTTTCGGGTCGTGAACGGGGACCAGCAATCCGTTCACGCCCTCTTCGACGGTTTCGCGGCAGCCGCTGCAGTCGGTGGTGATGATCGGCAGGCCGCTGGCCATCGCTTCCAGCGTGCTGCGGGGCTTTCCCTCGCCGTAGGAGGGCAATACGAACACGCTCGCCTGCGCCAGCCAGACGCGGACGTCTGGGACGTGGCCGGTCCATTCGACGATGCCTTCGTCCACCCAGGTTTGCAGCTCGGACGCTGTGATCGAGTCTGGATTGACGTCGACCTGCCCCACCAGAATGAATCGGCTGGTCGGATATCTCGCGCAGACGATTCTGGCCGCATCGACGTAGTCGCGGACGCCCTTGGTGCGCAACATCCTTGCGACGAGGATGAATGTCGTCGGGGGAGGAAAGTCATGTTTCACCGGATAGTGCTCGAGGTCCACACCTATCCCGTCCAGGACCACGATCTGAGTCGGCTTGACGACGCCAAGGTGACGGAATCGCGTTGGGTCGTCTTCGTTTTCGAAGAAGACCCTGCGATTGAAGAAGAGCGACAGTCGATACATGTTGGTCGCCACCCAACGCATGACAGCCCGGGATTTACTTCCTGAGTCGGGATCGTTCAAAAACAGATATCCCAACCCTTCGATCATCGCGTACCGGTTTGGAACTCGTGCGATCACGGCGGCAATCGATCCGTAGATCACCGGTTTGATGTGGTAAGTGAGGACCGCGTCGAGTCTCAGCCGCCGCACGGTTGCGATCATGCTGAACATGCTTTTCGCATCTGAAATGGGATTCAGGCCTGCCCGCGAAAGGGAGTAGTCGACGGGTTCGGCGCCCAGTTCGCGGACCTGACGCTTCAGGTCCTCGGTGTAGTCCGGGGCCAGCGCGTAGATCGCGACGCCGATTTTGACCAGTTCGCTGATCAACGGGCCTCTGAAGTTGACCACCGAGAAGGCCTGGCTGGTGATGATCCCGACGCGATCCTGCCCGGTAACGCCGATCACCCCGACTTCTGCCAGAACACCCCGGACGAGTCGATAGCCACGATCGGGTCCTCGATGCCGTACTCGGCGCGGTAATCGGCAACGGCCCGTCTGCATGCCCGTACCGCGCCGTAGTCGTCGACGATCAGATACCCGCCCGGCGAGAGCTTCGGATACAGATTGGTCAAAGCGTCGATCGTGGATTCATACATGTCGCCGTCGAGCCTGGCGACGGCCAGTCGTTCGATCGGAGCCGACGGGAGTGTGTCCTTGAACCAGCCCTTGAGGAATCGGACGTTGTCGTCGAGCAGGCCGTAGCGCTCGAATGTTGCCTTCACCGTCTCCAGTGGAACCGCCAGTTCGGCGCAGTCGTACAGCTTCCCTCGGGCGTCCGCCGGGTACTTCGCGGCATTGGGCGGCGGAAGTCCGGCAAAGGAATCGGCAACCCACACGCGCCTGTCGGTGACCCCGCGCGCGGCGAGGATGCCGCGCATGAAGATGCAGGCGCCGCCGCGCCATACGCCCGTCTCAATGAAGTCGCCGGGCACGTCGTTGGCAAGCACGTCTTCCATGCAGAAGCGCAGGTTCTCCATGCGTTTCCGGCCGATCATCGTATGTGCAAGCCGCGGCCAATCCCGGCCGTCATCGCGTGCTCCGAGTTTGGCCGCGCGCTCGGCCTGCGACATCGTGAGCTGTCGCTTGATTTGCGTTTTCACCTTGGTGGCCAGGACCTGAAGTGGGCCGCCGATCCGCTGCTCGAGTGCGCCGTCGCCGGCATTCCACAGCGACATGATGAGGGCGCTTTGCAGCAGATCGACGTACCGTTCACCGACGTCGACGGCTCCGACCCGCTCGGCAGAGGGCTTTGACAAGGGGCACTCCTCAAATGGCCACCGCCATTTTATGCGCCACCGTCAATAACGCGGGTGCTTTCGATGCTGTCAGCGAAGTTCTTGAGACGGCGGCCGAGCGTCAACTTGAGTGATCAAGCACTGCGTTGCGCCACTGCGCGGACCACGCCGCAAAGCTGTAGCCCTCACATACGCCGTTCCTGGCCCTTCTGCCCATCGCCGCGCGCGACTCGGCAGAGGCGTCCAGAATCGAACCGACCGCGTCGACCCATTCTGACTGCGACGTCGCCGCCAGCCCGCCCAACGCATCCACCACCTCGCGATTGGCGCCTACCGGCGAGGCCACAATCGGTAGCCCGGCCGCTCCGTATTGCAGCAATTTGTAGGCACATTTCCCGGCGCTGTACGGATCCTCGCGCAGGGGAGCCAACCCGACCGCGGACATGGACAGATGCTTGGTGAAGTCGTCCAGGTTCCACGCGATGCGATCGGTCATCGCCGCCAGCGGCCCGAGCGGGCGATCACCCGAACTGATGACCTTGAGCCTGGCCCCGCGCCGCTTGTTCAACTGCAGAAGCGCGTCGGTGATCGCGGTGAGGTGATGTTCAGTGGTCGGCGACCCAAGCCAGACGAGAGCCGGGGACTCGTCCAATTCGTACGACGAGGGGCACTCGTACATGTCGGGTTCGACACAACTGGGAATCATGACGACATTGGAGTTGAAACGCGCCGCGGCGTTGGCCAGGTAGTCACTTCCCGCGATCACACAATCGGCAGCTGCGACCGAACGCGCCCACACTCTGGGCTTCGAAAGCAAGCGATGGATTCCGCCACGGTCGTCCGCCCAAATGGCGTCATCGAAATCGTACGAGCTGTGTTTCGCCCTGCGTAGCAATCGGGTTTCGACTCCGCCTCTGCTGAACGGCGTCGCCTCTCGCGACATCAGTAGGTTGTCGATCCGCCGTGACCGACCAGCAAGCCGAATCCGTGCCTCGGCCGCGGGTATTCGCGTCCAATTGGCCATCACTGTCCTGCCGAAAAGGTTTGGCGTGCCGAGGTAGTCGTAGTTCGTCGTCGACAAGCCGAGGTGCGTGATCCAGTCATGGATCCGGACGCGACTGCTCGATCCGGCGCGGCCATACGTCGCGACTGTGGTGAGTGGCGCGCTAGTCGCCACCAATCGCCCCCGCCCGGCCGGCGGCACGCCGGCCGCTGATGCTCCTACCGAACGCCTCGAAGTATTTCTGCTTCCACGAGTTGGCGTCGGAACTCGAGGGAGGGTCGTCGCGCTGCTGCGGGTCGAGTAGCGCGTTCGCGACGCCGACAACCAGTGCGAGTCCCCACCCGTGGCCGACGGCCTGCAGGTACGGGTTCGACGCATTCACGATCAGAAGCGCCGCGGCGCCCGTCGCCGATGCGACGAGCACGGGCAGATGCTGGGGGCATGCCCTTGCCGCACGGCGGATGCCGACAATTGCTGCCACCCCTGCGGCCGTCACGAGTGCAAAGCCCACCAGACCGGATGTGAACAGCAACTGGTGGTATTGCAGTTCGAACAGGTATGGCCGGTCCACGGCACGGTAGTACCCGCTGGGCAACCGTGCGCCCAATCCGTAACCGAATAGCGGCTTTTCGGCAAAGGCGGTCAGCAGTTGGGTGGCCTGGATGTCCCGCTCGATGTCGCCTGCCCCTTTGACACCGATGGTGGGCCGGCCGATGTCGAAGAACACGAACGCGGCCTGCGACATCGCAGTCAGAACTCGCCGAACGACCAAGAAGTTGGCAGCAATCGCGATGCCGATGAGAAGAAGTGGGACCGCGGCGACTACCCGCAAATCGATATCGCGGGGTCGGCCGCGCCGCACGGGCGTTGGTCGCAGCGCCCTCATGAAGAGGAACGCGATGATCGGAGCCATGATCGCGACCACGGCGATCGCACGCCGTCCGGAAACCAGCGCTGCAGTGATGCATACGGCAGAGGCGACGGCGAGCAGCCACCGCGGAGGTAACAAGCTGTCTTTGCCTGCCAGTAGACCGGCGGTCACCAACGGTGCCGCAGCGGCCAGCGAGGACAAGCTGTAGTAGCGGATGTGGCTGCCCTCCGCCGTGAGGCTGAACCCCGCTCCCTGGGCACGCACCAACCAGTCAGGAATGAGTTGCGGAAGGATGCCATCGTTGCCCCAGGTGTACAGCACGATGGTGCCGCCCACCAATGTCGCCGTGATCGTAATTGCGAGCAGAGCGTCGCGAATTGCGGTCCGGTCCAAGGAAATTGCCCACAGCCCCCAGATGATGAAACTGCCGAACCACACCCAGCATTCGTGTGAAAGACCGGGTGCCGAGTTGAATGATCCGATCACCGCGGCGATCGCGCCAGCGAACACAAATAGCAATCCACTCACTACGAATGGTTCGGCGACATATCGGCGAGACGACACCCGCCACAATGCCAGGGCGGCGATCACGGTCAGCGTCGGATACAAGGCATAGCCACTGGAAACCGGCCGCCAGACGATGTACGCCAAGGCGAGCGCGCTGACGAGTCGCACCATTTTCAACCCTCCGTGGGCTGCTGGGAGCATACTCTGCGCCAACGGCTGTGACCGCCCGTCTTTCGGCGGGAGCAACCGTGAATTGAAGAATTGAAACTGAAAGTAGTCCGGCAGTGAGTATCCGACGGCTCTTGGCGACGTTTCGGGATAACGCGCTGCTGATCGTCGCGGTCACCCTCGCCGCCGCCCTTGCGGGGCTTGCACTCTCGCTGCTGATGACACCGCGCTACGAGTCGCAGGCACAGATATTCGTGCAGACTGCCACCACGCCCGAATCCCCTGGCGGCTTGTATTCCGGAGGCCTGTACACGCAGCAACGAATGGCTTCGTACGCCCAGCTCGCGAAGAACCAACAGCTTGCGCAGAAGGTTGTCGACGCAACGAAGCTGCCGATCTCGGCTGCCGAGCTGGTCCGCGAAACCACGGTTCTGCCCGCGTCCGACACCGTGATGTTGACGATCGTCGTCAACGACCGGTCGCCGCAGATGGCCAGGGACCTGGCCAACGGACTTGCCGAACAGTTGGCGCAGCAGATCGCGGAGTTGGAGACACCGCCCGGTTCCACCGTCCCATCCGCCGACGCGTCGATAGTGCAAAAAGCGTTGCTACCCACGGCGCCGGTGTCGCCGAGGACGAAACGAAATGTCGCGTTTGCCGGCCTCCTCGGGTTGATCGTCGGCTGCAGCCTCGCCTTGCTCCGCGCCCACTTCGACACCCGGCTCAACGACCCCGCCGAAGTTGCCGAGATCACCGGGACGGAATTGATCGGGTTGATCCCATTCGACACCAAACGAACAAAGCAGCCGTTGATCGATTTCACGGCCGGGAATTCCGCTGCAGCCGAAGCATTCCGACAGGTCAGGACGAAGCTGCTCTTCGCCGATGTCGAACGATCCCCGCGCGTCATCACCGTCACGAGTGCCGGCTCGACCGAAGGCAAAACGATGGTCGCGATCAACCTCTCGGCGGCCTTGTCGGAGACAGGAGCCTCCGTCGTGCTGGTCGAAGGGGACCTCAGACATCCGGCGGTGAGTGGTTACCTGGGCTTGGTGGAGCACGCCGGCTTGACCAGCGTCCTGTCCGGCGCCGCCGCAATCGACCAGGTCATTCAGGAGCCCAAAGGCCACCACATCAAGGTGCTGGGACCTGGTCCCCGCCCGGCGAACCCAAGTGAGCTACTCGGTTCGCAGCAGATGCTGTCGGTCGTCGCCTCGTTGCGGAAGCAGTTCGACTACGTCGTGATCGACGCACCACCACTGCTGGCTGTCACCGACGGCGCCGTGTTGGCGACCCTGTCGGACGGTGTGATCGTCGTGGCCCGCCGTCGTCACACCAGGATCGACGAGCTCCGGGGCGCGGTCGGAATTCTCGAGGGTGTCGACTGCAACTTCCTTGGCACCATCCTGAACACAGTCACGACTCGCGGCGGTAAGCGCGGCTCTGATCGCGACAGCGCCTCCGCGCCACCCGCGATCGCACCGCACATCAAGCCCGACCCCGTCACGTCGCGAAAGTCCTGGCTTCGATCAGCGGATCGGGGTAATCAAAACGGGCATCCGTCCCGCACCCGGCACTCTGCACCAAGCGCGCGACGTCGTCCGAACGGCGAGGTACGGACGGACGGCTAGGTCAGAGCGACGCCCAACAGGACTGGTTCTGACCGAACACCGGCCGTCACACGCTACGAGTTCCTGCAGCCCTAGCGAAGCTGCCACCAGCCCAAGGTCCGCCTAAAATAGGCGTATACGTCAATTATGCGATTCTGGCTACCAAATGGACGTTACGATGACGAAGCGGGGAGCAGGTGGAGGTGGTAGATGGTACAAACCGTCGCGCCTCGCAGCGAACTGTCGTCGCCTACGTCCCTGATCGCGCCGGACTCGGCGGTGTGGTTCGTCTCTGTGATGGCCGCCGCGTGGGCCCGCCACGATTTCGGTTTCGCCGGCGTCGCCCCCCGGGCGACCGCGCTTGTCGCGCTCTTTGCGGTCGTGATCAATGCCGCCGTCGGATTCTGTGTACACATCTACCGACGCAGCTATGTGGCTGGCAGCTTCGACGAGGCCAAGATGATCGCACTGAACGTGCTGATCTCGGCGAGCGCGCTGCAGTGCGTCCTCCTACTGGTCCACCCGGCGGATGTCCCTCGAAGTGTGCCGGTGATCGCCGGAGCGTGTGCACTGGTGGGCATGTGGGGAGTGCGGGTCATCGGTCGACTGCGAGAGTATCGCCGCATCGATCGGATCCCAGCTGACAACGCGATAGTCCTTGGGGCGGGGAACACGGGCGTGCAGTTGCTGCGGCACATGCGCACCGACGCGACCTCGCCGTTCCATCCGGTCGCAGTCCTCGACGACGATCCGTCGAAACGCCGGATGCACATCGAAGGGATCGCGGTATCTGGAACACGCAAACACCTCGCGGCGGCGGCGCGGCGATCGAAGGCAAGTGCCGTCGTCATCGCTATCCCCGACGCGGACGGCGCCACCGTCCGCGAAGTCTCCGCGGAGGCGGCGGCTTTGGGAATGAAGACATTCGTTCTTCCCCGTTTTCGTGACCTGCTCCACGCGTCCGTCGAGCCTCGCCACTTGAAGGAAGTCGAGTTGGCGGACATCCTTGGGCGCGAACCGATTCAGCTCGACGTGGAATCGATATCCGGCCGCATTCGCGACAAGAGGGTTCTCGTGACCGGCGCAGGCGGTTCGATCGGCTCAGAGTTGTGCAGATTGATTCACGAATTCGGACCGTCGCGGCTGATCATGCTCGATCGCGACGAGTCCGCTCTGCACGCTGTCCGGATGTCGATCTACGCCGGGGCGCTCCACGCTGAACCCGCCATCGCGCTGGCTGACATTCGGGATCCCGGCTCTCTGTCCCTCGCATTCGCCGAGCACCGCCCCGAGGTGGTGTTCCATGCCGCTGCGCTCAAACATCTTCCGATGCTGGAAGCCCATCCGCGCGAGGCGTGGCTCAGCAACGTGGTGGGAACCATGAACGTCTTGGCGGCAGCCCGAGCAAGCGGCGTGAGCACCTTCGTGAACATCTCGAGCGACAAGGCCGCCGACCCAATCAGTGTCCTTGGTAAAAGCAAGCGAATCGGTGAGCGCCTGACGTCCGGAGTCGAGGGTTGCGACGGCCTCTACGTGAGCGTTCGATTCGGAAACGTGCTCGGTTCGCGCGGTTCGATGCTGCCCACATTCGAGGCCCAGATCGCTGCCGGCGGGCCGGTGACGGTGACACACCCCGATGTCACCCGTTACTTCATGACCGTCACCGAGGCCTGCCAACTTGTGTTGCAGGCGAGCGCAATTGGACGTTCGGGTGAGGCGATGGTCCTCGATATGGGGGTGCCGGTGAAGATAGCTGACATCGCGAGGTTGCTGATCGCACGGTCCGGCAAAGCAGGCATCGATATCGTGTACACCGGTTTGCGACCCGGCGAAAAGATGCACGAATGCCTTTTCTCAGCCGACGAGCCGCGGGACTTCCGCCCCGTCAACCCCCTGATTTCGCACGTCCTCGTGCCGCCACTTACGTTCGAACTAACGGGTTCTCAGCTCGATTCCATCGCCACACCGAAGTGGGTGCGGACGATAATGAATGCCCTGGCCTCCAGAAGTACAGTTGCCGGTACCAACTCGACCATCGCCGGTGATCCCATCGCAATCGCTGGTTGATCCCGGCCGGTCTTTCGTCGCGTGATGATCCGGTCGGTGCGGACCCTACGAACGTCGGTCGTGCGACCGGAAGTCCGTGTCGTTGCGACCCTTGGCATTCAAGCGATGTCAGCAACAGTTCTCTCGGTACTGACGGCGCGGTGGCTCGGCCCGACAGACCGAGGGGTTCTGGTCACGTTCATCGCGGCCTCGACATTCTTGATGCTCATCGGGTCTGTGGGTGTGCCAACCGGCGGACGGGTGCTCCTGGCCACCCGCCTGAGCCTTGACCGATATCTGTCGATTGCGCGAACACTGTCAGTTCTGCACGTCGTTGGGTCGGCCACCGTCGGCCTGGGAATCCTCTGGCTCTCAGATGCTTTACCCGACACCGTGGTAGCTGTTCTCTTCGTCGCGAACGCGGCATCGCAGTTGTACGGCTACTTTCAACGTGAAGGCCTGCACGGCTTCGGATTTCACGCCACCGCGATCTCCGGCGAACTGATCTGGGCGACGGTGCAGATCGTACTGGTCGCTACGGTGCATCTGATTGCCGGTTTGAACATCGACATGGCGTGTGCGGCCGTGCTCGCGGGATCCGTCGCGCAGAATCTGTTCCTCTGGAGGCAGATTCGCAGGATCCGATCCGCGGCACCCTCCGTCGTCGATCGATTGACGTTCGCCGACATCGTGCGGTTCAGCTCGCCGGCGGCAATCGGAGTGTTCTGCCAGGCATTTGCTTACCGCGGCGATCGGTTGATTCTCGCGACGTTGGCCACAACGGCGGCCGTGGGAATCTACAGCGTCGCGGCAACGATGGCTGAAGTCGTCGGCCTGATCTCGCTTGGAGTGTCGCAGGTCGTCTTCCGTCGCATGGCGGTAACCGGAACAGGATTGTGGTACAAACACATTCGCAACGTTGCGATGCTGCTGACAGTTTGCGGTTGCGCGGCGATGGCGCTGGCGTCGCCGTACCTCGTTTGGCACGTATTGGGCCCTGCCTATGTGGGAGCAATCAGCGTCAGCTACGCGCTGATCGCCGCAATGGTTCCGCTGGCCAGTTACAACTTGGACATCGCCGCGCTCAGTGGTCTTGGCAGGCTCGCAAGCGCACGCCGAATCAACGTGGTGGGCGCAAGCATTCTTCTCACCTGTTGCGTGGTGACAGTCCCGTTCCTGAACCTATGGGGGGCGACCATCTCGACTGTCGCGGCCTACTGCGTAATGGCGCTGCTCGCCCGGCGCGAAATCGCCCGCAGCACATCCGGAAGGGTCAGCCGACGGGAATCAGACCGAACGCCTGCTTAGCGATCGACAGCAGCCAGCCCGCCGCGGTATTGCTTCGGAAACTCGCCCAGTTCGCCTGAAAGCTGACCACCCAGGGCTGGCCGGTGCGGTCGACCGCATACCAGCTGAACGTCATGTCGCCGGGCAGGTTTCCGGCCTTGGCCCCGATATACGGCCACTTCGAGGAGTCCAAGTCGATGCCAGGCACGTTGGAAAGGATGTCTTTGACCGGTGCCGCCGCACCGACCGCCGCGGTCTGCAGCGCGGCGTGTACCCGGCAGATGTCGGCGGCACTGCCGTACCACTCGGCACCGTAGATGGACGCCGGTGTGCCGGTGCGGGCTGGATCTGGTTCGTAGGGGCGGGAATTCGTCTGCTCTAGCAGCTGCGCACGAACTTGGGGGGTGGCTTCCTTCCACTGCTCGCGCAGATCCGGCTTGCCCCAACCGATCGAGAACAGTTCGTGCATGGTCGGAAACGGCGTCATGCTGGCCGGGTCGTGATGACCGGCCGCGACGAGGGCGCGCTCGACGGCCCTGGGGGTCAACCGCTCGATCAGCAAGTCGGTCGCCATGTTGTCGCTTGCGGAGATCATTTCCTGGGCCGCCTTGCGCACGGGAACCTCTGTGCCCGACGGCAGCTTGCCGAGAGTGGCCGATCCGACCTTCTTGGCTTCGTCAGTGATGGTGAGTTGGTCGGTCCAGTGCAGCGTGCCTGCCTTGACGGCGTCGGCAACCGCAAGCAGCACATACAGTTTCATGATGGACGCCAACGGCAGGGAGAGGTCCGCGTTGGCGCCGGCTATCGCCTCGCATTTGCCGTTATCGACTTTGGCGACCTGATACGAGTAGCGCGCACCGGTTTTCGCAAGCACCGCGTCGATATCGCGCCAGTCGGTGATCTTCGGGGGTTGTAGCTTCACCGCGAACCGGTCGACGAAACCGTCTGCGTTGGTGCGCAATTCGATGTCCTGCGCGGCGCCGTAGGGCGTCAGCGTGTGCACTGTCGCCTGTCCCGCGCGGATCTCGATGCCAGCCACCGTGATCGGTCGATCCAGCCAGAGGTTGCCCATGGCCGAGGTGACGCCGTTGACCTGATCGGGGGCGGCCATCGTGGCCACCCCGACGGTTCCGATCGGCCATTCGGAGTTGATCATGTCGATGGTCTGCTTGGCCCGCAGACCCTGGGGCGTGTTGATCTCGATCGGCGCGCCGTACGTCGTGTCCGCCACCGGCGCGGGCGCTGCGGTCTTCGCACAGCCACACGCCAACGCGACGACTAGCGCCGCGGCGATCGACAGGCTGGCCGCGGCGCGCGCGCTACGCCGAGCCTTACTTGCCGGCGCCCGCAACGTCCAGGACAACCTCGAACTCGAGGAGTGAGGCCCCCGTGGCCACCGGGTTGGCGGCCTGGCCCTTGTGCGCCTCGATGGCCGGGCCGGTCGCCCACGCCTGGAACGCCTCTTCGGATTCCCACTGTGTGACGACGAAGTAGCGGTCTTCGCCCTTGACCGGGCGCAGCAGTTGGAAGCCCAGGAAACCGGGCTGGTTGTCGACCGCGTGCGCGCGGTGAGCGAACCGCTTCTCCAGTTCCGGTCCTGCGTCGGGCGGGACCTCGATTGCGTTGATCTTCACCACTACGTTTGGGCTCGGCATGCCGCCCAGGTTACCGTGCGCTGCCATGGCCCCCGACCTGCTCACCCCGCGCGGAGGCGACGGTGATCCGCTGGTCCTGGTGCATGGGCTGATGGGGCGGGGCAGCACGTGGTCACGTCAGCTGCCATGGCTGAGCCGCCTCGGTGCGGTCTACACCTACGACGCACCGTGGCACCGTGGCCGCGACGTCGTCGACCCGTACCCGATCAGCACCGAGCGGTTCGTTGCCGATCTCGGCGACGCGGTCGGCGAACTGGGCCGGCCTGCCGTGATGATCGGCCATTCGATGGGCGCGCTGCACTCGTGGTGTCTGGCCGCGCAACGGCCCGACCTTGTCAGCGCATTGGTGGTAGAGGACATGGCACCGGACTTTCGCGGTCGCACCACCGGGCCTTGGGAACCGTGGGTGCATGCGCTTCCGGTCGAATTCGCCACGGCCCAACAGGTTTACGACGAGTTCGGGCCGGTCGCCGGTCAGTATTTCCTCGAGGCATTCGACCGGACTGCGACGGGCTGGCGGTTGCACGGCCGCCCCAGTACGTGGATCGAAATCGCAGCCGAGTGGGGCACCCGCGACTACTGGTCGCAGTGGAATGCGGTGCGCGTACCCGCTCTGCTCCTGGAGGCGGGTAACTCGGTCACGCCCGAGGGACAGATGCGCAGAATGCAGGAAACCGGCTACCGGGCAACGTATTTGCACGTGCCCGGCGCCGGTCACCTGATCCACGATGACGCGCCTTCGGTTTACCGGCAGGCGGTCGAAGAGTTCCTAGCGACGCTCGCCGCTGGCGCCTGAGGCGGGCCAAAACGGTTGCTTCTCAAACCGTGAGCGGATCGCATCAACGTCGTGTGCGATGCGGAAGCCGTCACGATCGTCCTCGAACAGCCGACCCACCATCGGGGCCGACCACCGGAACTGATCGAAGCGGATACGAAGCGAGTCAGAGCGATGGGCGGCCCAGCTGAGCGCCGCTGCCACCGCGAAGGGGGCGATCAGGATGAGGAGTGAGAGTGCAGTGGTCATGGCAGTAATGCTCCGCTGATAAAAATCCAGCCAACAGTGGCAGGAAGGACACCTTGCGATAAAATGCTGCCATGGCATTAAAGAGCGTATCTGCACTGGTGCTGGACGGTCTAGCGGTTTTTGAGTTCGGCGTGATCTGCGAGGTCTTCGGAATCGACCGGTCAGCCGACGGTGTCCCCAACTTCGATTTCAAGGTCTGCGGGCCGGAGCCGGGCAAGGCGGTGCGGACGTCCGTCGGCGCCACCATCACTCCTGACCACGGTCTCGACGACCTCGTCGGCGTGGACCTGGTTGCGATACCGGCGATCAGCAGCCAGTTCGGCGGGTACCTGCCGGAGGCTCTCGAGGCGGTGCGAAAGGCCGCCGATTCGGGCTCGATCATCCTGACGGTGTGCTCTGGTGCCTTCCTTGCCGGGGCAGCCGGCCTGCTCGACGGCAGGCCGTGCACCACGCACTGGATGCACGCAGACGAACTGGCCCAGATGTATCCGACCGCCAAGGTCGACCGCAACGTGCTGTTCGTCGACGACGGCAATCTGATCACCAGCGCGGGCACTGCGGCGGGTATCGACGCCTGCCTGCACCTGGTGCGACGCGAGCTGGGCAGCGAGGTCACCAACAAGATCGCGCGTCGAATGGTGGTGCCCCCGCAGCGCGACGGTGGTCAGCGTCAGTACATCGACCAGCCCATCCCGGTGCGATGCTCGGAAGGGTTTGCGCCGCACCTGGATTGGGTCCTGAGCAACCTCGACAAGCCGCTGACGGTGGCGATGCTGGCGCGCCGGGTGAACATGTCTGCGCGCACCTTCGCCCGCCGATTCGTCGAGGAGACAGGGCGCACCCCGATGCAATGGGTGACCGATCAACGGGTGCTGTATGCGCGTCGGCTGCTCGAGGAGACCGATCTCGACATCGACAGGATCGCGGACCGGTCAGGCTTCGGCACCGCCACGCTGTTGCGCCACCACTTCCGCAGGGTCATCGGCGTCACGCCGTCGGACTACCGCCGCCGGTTCGCCTGCGGTGGCCCGTGCGAGGAGGAGGCCGCGACCGCCTAGCGGTGCTCAGCGCGGCTACCGACCAGGCCGTAGACTCGCCAGCGGCCAGGTACACCTTTGAGTTCGTGACCGCCGCGTTCCGAAAACCTGCGCCGCGACCCGGTGACGATCTCCCGTACGGTCGACGACACGAGCACCTCGCTCGGTGCGGCGAGTGCCGCCACCCGAGCGCCGATGTGGACCGCCATTCCGGCGATGTCTTCGCCGCGCACCTCAACCTCACCGGCGTGAATGCCGACGCGGACTTCGATCCCGAGCAGACGAACGGCGTCGACGATCGCTTCCGCGCAATCGATCGCGACGCTGGGGCTGGTGAATATCGCGACGAAACCATCTCCGACCGTGTTGACCTCCCGACCGCCGAACCGCTTGAGTTCGTGACGGACGACGTTGTCGTGGTTGTCGAGAAGCGCATGCCAGCGGTCGTCGCCAAGGGCGGCGGCCCGTTCCGTTGAACCGACGATGTCGGTGAAAACGATTGTGGTGAGTACACGTTCGGCATCGGATCCGCCGCGCACGCCGGTGATGAATTCCTCTATTTCGTCGAGCATCGGTGCGCTGTCGCCGACCCAGTACAGCGAATCGGCTCCGGGGAACTCGACGTAGCGCGATCCTGCGATCCGCTCGGCAAGGTATCGGGCGTGGCCCACCGGAATGAATATCGCGTCCCTTCGATGCAGAATCAACGTCGGCGCCGTGACGCGCGCGAGCGTGTCGCGCACATCGGCCGCGGCGACCACCTGGGTGAGAGCACGGGCCATGCTCGGCGACGCGGCGCGATTGCCTGCGTGGTCCCACCACGTGCGGAATGAGTCGTCGTCCGCGACGGTCGGTGCAACGTATCTGAGAGTGTCAAAGCCCCGTTCTACGGCATCGGGCTCCATGGCGACCGTCATGAATGGATTGGCTGCGCTGATGTCCGCGCCAATCGGATAGTCCGGCGCTTGCACCATCCGCGACGTGCCGTTGACGATCAACAGGCTGCGCACCCGCTCCGGGTAATCGGCAGCGAGCACGATTCCGGTCATCGCAGAGAAGCTCGGCGCGAAGATCGCAGCCTGCTCGCAGCCAACGGCATCCATGACCGCGAGCGCGTCCGCGACCCAGAAAGCAGGCCCGACGACATCCATGGAGGGCACTCGCGAGGAAAGGCCGGTGCCGCGGTGGTCGAACCGGATGACACGGTTGAATGATGCGAGCCGCCGATGGAAGCGGTGAAACGAAGGCTCGTCGTCTATGGAGTCGACCGGGATGAACGGTCCGGACAGCATGATGAGGTCGCTCGGCCCGTCGCCGAGGACCTGGTAGGCGATGTCGATGTCACCACAGCTGGCATACCGAGTACGCAGAACCTGCGCCACAGCCTCAGGCTAACGCCACCGACCCGGCTCTAAACCCGTTGTGCAAATTGCCCGCTAGTCGCCTTCGCCGGCCAACGCGAAACGGCCGTCGGCCGTCTGCTCCACCAAGCCGTCGACGAGCAACGAATCCAGCGCCCGGTCGCGCTGCGCGGTGTCGGTCAGCCACGCCACGTCCAGCTCGGCGCGTGAGACCGGAGAGTCGTTGCCGCGCAACACATCCAGCAACCTGCCCCGGACCTGACGGTCCGTACCCGCGTACTTCTGCACGCGGCGGGCCTCGGTGCCGGGCGGATAACCGAGCGTCCGCCACGCGCACGCGCTCAACGGGCACAGGCCGCATTTCGGCGAGCGGGCCGTGCACACCGTCGCACCCAGTTCCATCAGCGCAACCGAAAACCTCGGCGCATCAACATCATCGGGCAACAAAGCGGCGACGTCGTCGAGGTCGCGCGGTGACGAAGAGGCGGCCGCGTCGGCCCTGCCGTGCACCGCCCTGGCGACCACCCTGCGCACATTCGTGTCGACGACCGGCACTCGCTGCCCGTAGGCGAAACAGGCGATGGCCCTGGCGGTGTAGGCGCCGATGCCGGGCAGCGTCAACAACGTCTCTACGTCCGAGGGCACCCGGTCGTCGAACTGCTCGGCGATCACCGTCGCGCATTCATGCAGGCGCTTGGCCCGTCGCGGGTAGCCGAGCTTGCCCCACGCCCGCAACACATCGGCAGCGCTGGCCGCAGCGGTCGCCGATGGCGTCGGCCACCGATCCACCCAGGCCAGCCAGATCGGCTCGACCCGCGAGACCGGCGTCTGCTGGAGCATGAACTCGCTGACCAGGATCTGCCACGGCGTTACGCCTGGTCGCCGCCATGGCAGGTCACGCTGCGCGTGCGCAAACCAGTGTGATAACTCACGTGAATCGATCACCGCCGGATACTCCGGCAGAATGTCGGCCATGCCGAACACGAGCCCGTTGACCGCTTGGAAAGCACTCAAAGAAGGTAACGAGCGATTCGTCGCCGGTAAGCCATTACACCCGAGTCAGAGCATTGAGCATCGCGCCAGCCTGGCCGAGTCCCAGAAGCCCAACGTGGTGGTGTTCGGCTGCGGGGACAGCCGGGTGGCTGCGGAGATCATCTTCGACCAGGGCCTCGGCGACATGTTTGTGGTGCGTACCGCCGGCCATGTCATCGACTCGGCGGTCCTCGGCTCGATCGAGTTCGCTGTCACGGTGCTCAACGTGCCGTTGATCGCGGTGCTCGGCCACGACAGCTGCGGCGCGGTGAAGGCGACCTTGTCGGCGCTGGACGAGGGCGTGGTGCCCGGTGGCTATGTCCGCGACATCGTCGAGCGGGTGACCCCGTCGATCCTCGCGGGCCGCCGTGAAGGGCTGAGCAGGGTGGACGAGTTCGAGGCGCGGCACGTCACGGAAACCGGTTCGCAGCTGCTTGCGCGCTCGACTGCGATCGCCGAACGGGTCGCTTCCGGCGACCTGGCGATCGTCGGCTTGACGTACCACCTGTCCGACGGTCGGGTGGTGTTGCGGGATCATCTGGGCGACATCGGCGAAGGCTAACCGCCGACACGCCGAGTCACCTCGGACGGGGTGGCATGACCTGCCCTTACCGTGAAGATGTGCTGGATCTAGAACCGCATGGCCCGCTACCGAGGCAGATCTACTGGCGTCGGAGGGCACTCGCGCTCGGTATAGCGGTCCTCGTCATCGGCGTCATCGCCGCAGTGGTGGTGATGGTCGTCATGAACAGCACGAGCAGCCCAGCCAAGCCCGCCGAGAAGCCGGCGCCCACCCAGGCGGCCGCGCCGACCCCGCTTCCCGGGGAGAACCCCGAGGTCAAGACGCCGGTGATGCCGCCGGCACAGCAGGCCCCTGCGCCGACCCCAACGCCGACCGCTGCCGTCGTACCGCCGCCGGTGCTCAAGGAAGGTGACGACTGCCCGGACTCCACGCTCGCGGTCAAGGGCATCACCAACCAGCCGCAGTACGTCGTCGGCGATCAGCCGAAGTTCACCATGGTCGTCACCAACATCGGCCTGGTCGCGTGCCAGCGAGACGTTGGCGCCGCGGTGTTGGCCGCCTACGTGTACTCGCTGGACAACCAGCGGCTGTGGTCGAACCTCGACTGCGCGCCGTCGAACGAGACACTGGTCAAGACGTTCCAGCCCGGCGAGCAGGTGACGACCGAGGTGACCTGGACAGGTATGGGCTCGGCACCCCAGTGCCCGCTGCCGCGTCAGCCGATCGGGCCCGGCACGTACAACCTCGTCGTGCAGCTGGGCAATCTGAGATCGGCAACGGTGCCGTTCATCCTCGCGCCTGCTGCGGCAGCACCCCCACCGGGTGAGCAGCTTCCGCAGGCCGGGCCCGCGCCTGCGCCGCCGCAGGGTGGCTAACCGGCGTTCTCGACCAGTTCCCCGTCCCAGCCGTTGACGTGTGACTCCTCGGCCACTTCCGCGGCCGGCTCAGGCTCGGGTTCGGCAACGTGGGGCCGGAGGTGCTCGGTACCCGGGACCCCGCCGAGAGCCGCGATCGCTTCGGTGATCTTTTCGGCTTCCTCGGCGGTGGGGGTGGCGCCTGCTTCGAGCTCGTCGAGCAGACCGGTGCGAAGTCCCGCGCCGTTTTCCACTTCCGTCGCAGAGAGCTTGGCGTGGACGCGGGTGGCGTACATCTGCAGGCCAAGGCTGGACCCTGGCGCCGCCGCGGCGTGCTCTACCAGCGACTCGTAGCGGCGCCGAACATTGCTCAGCGCGACGATGACCGCGGACGACGGCCTGCTGGTGCTTGCTGCCTCCGTCAGCGCGGCGCGCAACTTTCGCAGACCTGACAGGACCACGTCCGCGCGAGCATGAAACTTTCGGTCCTCTTGGAACGGCAACGCGTCGATCGCCGCCGTGTACATGTGCATCGCCGCCTCGGAGAGGTCGACGATGATCCCCGAATCACCTTCCTGTGACGCGGATAGTGCCATGGGCCCTCAATTCTCTAGCGGGTCAATCCGATAGCGGTGATTACGGGTCGACCCTAGCGGTCTGAGGCAGACGGCTCGACTGGTGCCGCCTAGTCTGAACCAGCATGGCCGCAGGCTCGGGCGAACGGGAGACCACGATGACCGGATTGGTGCAATCCACCAGGGCCACCGAGGATTCGGCGCTTTCAGAGGTGCACGCACCCCCAGCCCCCGCGGCACCAGTTAGCCCTGAACCCAGTCGGCAGGGCTGGCACCCGGTCGGATGGTTTGCCTGCGGCATCGCGGGCCTTCTCGCGATTGCGTGGTTCATCTTCTTCAGCCGCGGCGAGCTCGGGTCGAAGGCCGAGTGGTTCTTCGGTGCGGCCGTGTTCTGCGTTGTGCTGGTGACCATGTGGCAGACGCTGACCGTCCAGCGCCAGGCCAATCGGCACGCGGCGGCGGCCGCCGAACGGCTGCGCGTCGAGCTGGTGGCCGCCGAGGAACGCACCGCGCGCGAGATCGCGATGACGCAGGCGTTGCACAGAGTCGAGATGGAAGCACGCGAGAAGGTGTTCCGCGCGGAGGTCGAGGCACAGCGCGAGCTGGCTCGCATCGAGCGCATGCATCTGCTCAACCAGCTGCAAAAGCAAGCGATGGTCGAGGTGTCGCGCGCCGTCAACGGGCACACCCAGATGCTCGCCACGCTGTGGAACGAGGGTGCCCGCATCCTGCGCATCGAGGACCGCGATGAGCGCGAGCAGGCGATGAACCCCATCTTCGAGCAGATCAGCCGGGTGGTGAACGACTTTTCCGTCGAGATCAGCAACGCCAACGTGCTGATCGAAGACGATCGCCTGCACCGCTCGCTGAACCAGGTCAACGAGGCTGCCGTGATGGCGATCCGGGTGGCCGAGGATGTACACGACGCGGTCGTCGACGGCCGCACGCCCAAGGCGGATTCCATCAGAACCGTGCAGCGGATCATGCAGACCAGAGCCGCAGAAGCCCGCAGCCTGGCGTGGGAGTTGCTCCGCAACGGGCTCGACAACTCAAGCGCGGCAAGAGAATAGGGCTAGGCCAGTCGGTCGGCGATGGTCGACTCGGCCAATTGAGACAGGCCTTCCCGGATGTGGCGGGCCCACATCGAGCCGATGCCTTCCACCGACTGCAGGTCGTCGGACGTCGCGGCGAGCAGTCCCTGCAGTGAGCCGAATGACCGCACCAGCAAGTCGACGTGAGCGAATTGCAGGCGCGGAATGCCCGCCATCGCGCGGTAGCCACGCGAGCTCATCGCCGAATCCTGCGCTTCTGCCGTCGACGGATAGCCGAAAACCCTTGCCAGAGTGGTGAAGTCGAGAAGTTCGTTATCCGAAAGGGAGTCGAGCTCTTCGAGCGTGGCACTGACTTGAGCGGCGGTCGGCGGATCGGGGTTGGCGTGATAGTCCCGCACGATCAGCTCGCGGGCGGTGTCGTTGTCGCCGACAAGCTCCTCCAGCTGCAGCTTGAGCTGGCGTCCGTCGGTGCCGAGTTCGACGACGTCGGAGTCGATTTCGAGGCTGATGCGGCGAACCATCTCCAGCCGCTGCACGACGGTCATCACGTCCCGCAGCGTCACGAAGTCCTCGATCTCGGCGGTCGAGAGCTGACGGCTGACTTCGTCGAGGCGGGTCTTGTAGCGCTCCAGCGTGTCGATGGTCTGGTTGGCCCGCGACAGGATTGCGGCCGAATCCGGGATGACGTGGCGCTCGCCTGCGACGTACACCGTCACGATGCTCATCGAGTGGCTCACCGAGATGACCGGATAGCCCGTCTGGATCGCGGTGCGCTCGGCGGAACGGTGCCTGGTGCCTGATTCTTCGGTGGGAATCGACGGGTCGGGCACCAGCTGGACATTCGCCCGCACGATGCGGCCGCCGTCGGTGGAGAGGATGACCGCGCCGTCCATCTTCGACAACTCCCGCAGCCGGGTCGGCGCGTAGCGGACGTCGAGCTCGAAACCGCCGTCGCAGATGCCCTCGACGCTGTCGTCATAGCCGATCACGATCAGCGCGCCGGTGCGGCCGCGCAGGATGCGCTCCAGCCCGTCGCGCAGCGCGGTACCCGGCGCCAGCCGCGCGATCGTTTCCCGCAGGGTCGGGCGTGCCAACTGCACCACGTTGCGACTCGACCTGCCGCTCGCCTTGACGGCCATGCCTCCTCCTAGGGTCGGCCGGCGTCAGTCTGACTGATTTCCCGTAACACCCGCAACGCGGTCTGGATGTTGTCGGCGGGAAGAGCCCGCAAACCTGCAGGGGCCGCGGTGACACCGGCGGGCACGACGGCGCAGCCGAAGCCCAGCCGCGCCGCCTCCGAGAGCCTGCGGTCCATGCCACTGACCCGGCGCAGATCGCCTGCCAGGCCTACCTCGCCGATGGCCACCGCGTTGGCGGGCATCGGGAGGTCGGTGTAGGCGGAGGCGATCGCAAGCGCCACCGCGAGATCCGACGACGGGTCGGTCAGCCGCATGCCGCCGACCGTCGACAGGTAGATGTCGTTGGTGCCGACGGGCAACCTGGCGCGCTTCTCGAGCACGGCGGTGATCATCGCGGCGCGCGACGAGTCGATGCCGCTGACCGCCCGGCGCGGCGATCCGCTGGCGGGTGACCCGATGAGTGCCTGCACTTCACCGATCAGCGGCCGCTTACCGTCGAGCGTGACGGTCACCGCGGTGCCCGATACCGGTTTCGGCCGCTGGTCGAGGAACAGTCCCGACGGGTCGGCCACACATTCGATCCCGTTGTCGTGCAACAGGAAACAGCCAACCTCGTCGGCCGCGCCGAACCGGTTCTTCACGCCGCGCACCATCCGCAGCGCCGACGCCCGGTCGCCCTCGAAGTGCAGCACCACGTCGACGAGATGCTCGAGGGACCGCGGCCCGGCGATCGCGCCGTCCTTGGTGACGTGGCCGACCAGAAGCATTGCCACGCCGGACGTCTTGGCGGTCATGGTCAACGCGGTCGTCACTGCCCGCACCTGGGTGACGCCGCCGGTGACGCCGTCGACTTCCGTGGTCGACATGGTCTGCACCGAGTCGACGACGACAAGGCTCGGCTTCACCTCGTCGATGTGGCCGAGCGCCATCTGCAGATCCGACTCGGCGGCCAGGTAGACCTCATCGTGGGTGCAGCCGGTGCGCTCGGCCCGCAGCCGGATCTGGCCCGCGGACTCCTCGCCGGACAGATACAGCGCCCGCCTGCCCGTCTGCGCCCAGCGGTGGGCGACCTCGAGCAGCAGTGTCGACTTGCCGACGCCCGGGTCACCCGCGAGCAGGGTCACGGAGCCGGGGACCAGACCTCCGCCGAGCACACGGTCCAATTCGCTTACGCCAGTGTGGAAGTGGCGGGTAGTGCCGGGGTCGATCGAGCTGATCGGCACAGCCGGCGAAGTCGGCGCGACGGCGCGGCGCGTGGCCGAACCGTTGACCGCGGCCAGCACCGCGACTTCATCGACGGTGCCCCAGGTGCCGCAATCGGGACAGCGGCCGACCCATTTCGGGGTCACGTGGTGGCATTCCGAGCAGCGGTACTGCGAACGCGCTTTAGCCACGCCGTGACCGTAACCGGTCGGACCGACAGATCCTTACTGGTGACCGCCCGTGTCGCCCGCTTCCGCGGCGGCTTCACGCCGCGGCTGCTCACCGGCCGAGATCGGCACCTGCACCGAGGTCTCGCCCGCCTTCTCGAAGGTGAACGTGAGCTTGTAGGTCAGCCCATTGGTGATCGGCTTCGACAGCGCGACTGTTGCCTTGACGACCTCGGCCTTTTCGGCGGCCTCCAGCGGCGCGATCTGGCCGTCGGGCTCGCCGACCACCAGGACGCCGTTGGCTGGCACCGAGGTGTCGCCGGACAGGCTGACCGTGCCGATGTCGGTGGTGACCGAGAGCAATTTGTCGTTGACGTCCGGCGAGTTGTTGGCAGCGACGAACAACAGCTCGGCGTCGCTGCCCGGCTGGACGTAATCGGTGCTCTGCGGGGCGCGCAGATGGATGTTGCGCAGCGCGATCGGCCCGACGGTGGCGAGCGTGCCGTTCACAGCGGGCTCCTGCGTCGCGGTCTGGGACACCTGGCCTGCGCCGCAACCGGAAAGGGCGACGGCGGCGGCAACCCCGCACGCGGCCAATATGAAGCGGTTCACGCGCAACCTCCTGCTCGGCCGACTACGCGACCGTGGCGCGGCCGCTCTCGATTCGACTATGCACAGTAGTAGGTGGCGGTTGGCGGCGGTAGCTGAGGGCGCGAGGGTGCATCGCAGCTACCTCGACAGGGTCGCCGCGCCGCAAGAAATGCCGCGTCAACCAGCCCCGGTGTTGCACGGTTTCGTCACCCTGTCAACCCCTGGTCTTCACCTGCGGTGCCCCTGACCTGCATAGTTGATCGGCACCTGTCTGAGCCCCGTGTTAGCATTGAGGGGTGAAAGGGGCTCGAATCTGATGATTTTTAAGGTCGGAGACACCGTTGTCTATCCACACCACGGTGCTGCATTGATCGAGGCGATCGAAACCCGAACCATCAAAGGCGAACAAAAGGAATACCTCGTCTTGAAGGTTGCCCAGGGAGATCTCACCGTTCGAGTGCCCGCAGAGAATGCCGAGTATGTCGGGGTTCGCGATGTCGTCGGGCAGGAGGGCTTGGACAAGGTTTTCCAGGTGCTTCGTGCCCCGCACACCGAAGAGCCGACGAACTGGTCTAGGCGGTACAAGGCCAATCTCGAGAAGTTGGCCTCGGGCGACGTGAACAAGGTCGCCGAGGTGGTCCGTGACCTGTGGCGTCGTGATCAGGAGCGCGGGTTGTCTGCCGGCGAGAAGCGGATGCTGGCCAAGGCGCGTCAGATCCTGGTCGGCGAGCTCGCGCTTGCCGAGAACACGGATGACGCCAAGGCGTCGACCATCCTCGACGAGGTTCTGGCCGCCGCCTCCTGAAGGCCATGAGCGGCCTGCCCAGGATCGGGCTCGGCACCGACGTACACCCAATCGAAGCCGGTCGGCCGTGTTGGCTGCTGTGCCTGTTGTTCGACGACGCCGACGGTTGCGCCGGCCATTCCGACGGTGACGTCGCGTCGCACGCGTTATGCGATGCGTTGTTGTCGGCGGCGGGCCTGGGTGACCTCGGCGAAGTCTTCGGCACAGGGCGCCCGCAGTGGCGCAATGCCAGCGGCTCCGACATGCTCCGGCATGTCCGTGAGCTGTTGACCGCAGAGGGCTATCGGATCGGCAATGCCGCGGTTCAGGTGATCGGGAATCGGCCCAAAGTGGGGCCGCGACGCACCGAGGCGCAAAAAGTTCTTTCCGAACTGCTGGACGCCCCGGTATCGGTGTCTGCGACGACCACCGACGGCCTCGGGCTGACTGGCCGTGGCGAAGGTTTGGCTGCCATCGCGACCGCTCTGGTAATTCGCGCCGAATAGTGCCGGTAAGCTGGCCCGTCGTGAGCGGAGCGAACGGCAAGTCGGGGTGACCGAGTTGCGGCTTTACGACACCATGACCGGTGCCGTGCGCGATTTCGTGCCGCTGCGGCCCGGCCACGCGTCGATCTATCTGTGTGGCGCCACCGTGCAGGGTTTGCCGCACATCGGACATGTCCGAAGCGGCGTCGCTTTCGATGTGCTGCGTCGCTGGCTGATGGCCAAGGGCTACGACGTCGCTTTCATCCGCAACGTGACCGACATCGACGACAAGATCCTCAACAAGGCGGCCGACGCCGGTAGGCCGTGGTGGGAATGGGCGGCAACATACGAGCGGGCGTTTTCGGCCGCTTACGACGCGCTGGGGGTGCTTCCGCCGTCGGCTGAGCCCCGCGCCACCGGCCACATCACACAGATGGTCGAGTTGATCGAGCGGCTGATCGAGCGGGGACACGCCTACGCGGGCTCCGGTGACGGGGCAGGCGACGTCTACTTCGACGTGTTGAGCCTGCCCGACTACGGCAAGCTCTCCGGCCACAAGATCGACGACGTGCACCAAGGCGAGGGTCTAGCCAGGGGCAAACGCGACGAACGCGACTTCACGCTGTGGAAGGGCGCCAAGCCCGGTGAGCCGTCCTGGCCGACGCCGTGGGGTCCCGGCAGGCCGGGCTGGCACACCGAGTGTGTGGCGATGTGCGAGGCGTACCTCGGCCCCGAATTCGATATCCACGCCGGCGGCATGGATCTGGTGTTCCCCCACCACGAAAACGAGATCGCCCAGGCCGAGGCGGCCGGCGACCCGTTCGCCCGATTCTGGCTGCACAACGGCTGGGTCACCATGGGTGGCGAGAAGATGAGTAAGTCGCTTGGCAACGTGCTGGCGATTCCCGCTGTGCTGCAACGGGTTCGGGCCGCCGAGTTGCGCTACTACCTTGGCAGCGCGCATTACCGGTCGATGCTCGAGTTCTCCGAGAATGCGCTGCAGGATGCGGCCAAGGCCTACGCCGGGATCGAGGACTTCCTGCACCGTGTCCGCAACCGCGTCGGCGCGGTGGTGCCTTCAGAGTGGACGCCGAAGTTCGCGGCGGCTCTGGACGACGACCTGGCGGTGCCGATCGCACTGGCCGAGGTGCACGCCGCCCGTGCCGAGGGCAACCGCGCCTTGGACGCAGGCGATCACGACACGGCGCTGGCGCAAGCGATGTCGATCCGCGCGATGATGGGCATCCTCGGCGCCGACCCCCTCGACGAGCGCTGGGAATCCCACGACGAAACGTCCGCAGCGCTGGCCGCGGTCGACGTCCTGGTGCAGGCCGAGGTGCAGCGTCGCGAGGACGCCAGGGCGCGGCGGGACTGGGCCGAGGCCGACGCGATCCGCGACCGGCTCAAGGAAGCCGGCATCGAGGTCACCGACACCGCTGACGGGCCTCAGTGGGCACTGCTCGACGGATACACGAAATAGATGGCCGGTAATTCACGGCGTCGGGGCGCGATTCGCAAACCCGGTACCAAGAAGGGGCCGACCGTCGGATCCGGCGGCGTGCGCCGTCGCGGGCTCGAGGGCCGCGGCGCCACCCCGCCCGCGCACATGCGGCCGGGCCACCCGGCGGCCAAACGAGCGTCGAAGGCACAGAAGCAACAGCAGGGACGGTCCGGTCGCAAGACCGACGACACCGAGATCGTGCTCGGCCGTAATCCGGTGCTCGAGTGCCTGCGGGCCGCAGTGCCCGCCACTGCGCTGTACGTCGCACTCGGCGCCGAGGCCGACGAACGACTCACCGAATCGGTGAAATTGGCTGCCGATTCCGGTATCTCGATTCTGGAGGTGCCGCGACACGACCTCGATCGCATCGCCGCCAACGGCCTGCACCAGGGAATCGCGCTGCAGGTGCCGCCGTACCAGTACGCGCACCCCGACGACCTGCTGGCCGAAGCGACGAAGGACAGCGCTCCGGCGCTGATGGTTGCGCTGGACAACATCTCCGACCCGCGCAATCTCGGGGCGATCGTGCGCTCGGTTGCAGCGTTCGGCGGCCACGGTGTCGTGATCCCGCAGCGGCGTTCGGCGTCCGTAACCGCGGTGGCCTGGCGCACCAGCGCTGGTGCTGCGGCCAGGTTGCCGGTGGCCAGGGCAACGAATCTCAATCGGACACTGAAGGATTGGGCCGATGCCGGGCTGCAGGTGGTCGGCCTCGACGCGGGCGGCGACACCACGATCGACGAACTCGACTGCACCGGGCCGATGGTCGTGGTGGTCGGCTCCGAGGGCAAGGGCCTGTCGCGACTGGTGCGCGAGAACTGCGATGCCGTGGTGTCCATCCCGATGGCGGGGCCAACGGAGTCGCTCAACGCGTCGGTGGCCGCGGGCGTGGTGCTGGCCGAAATCGCCCGCCAGCGGCGGGGTTAGCTTCTCGGGCTAGAGAATCGGCGTCAGTGTCGGATACTTTGGCTCGACGCCTCTGCCCGGCGTCGCGCGGCGCAGCCGTTTGGCCACCCAAGGCGCAGCGAACGCCAATGTCCACTGCAGGTTGGCCCAGAAGCTGCGCACGGGAGGATCGGACGAAAGCAACGCGGCCGAGCGTGTCGGCAGGGTATGGGAAACAGTCAGTGCGTCAAGGACTTTCGCGGCCATCCGTTCGTGGCCGAGGGGTGAGAGGTGGATACGGTCGCCTGCCCACAGCCGCGGATCGCGGAACTCGGTGAACCGCCAGAAGTCGACCAACTGCAGGCCGAGGTCGTCGGCGATGCCGCGCAACAGTTCGTTGTAGACGGCGGCACGTCCACGCAACCGCCGAAACAGCGGCACCGTGCCCAGATCACCGGCGGTGAATGCCAGCACATGGGCGCCGGTCTGCTGCAGCGTCTTCAGTGCGTCGGCGTATCTGGCCATCATCGCGTCGATGTCGTTGCGAACCAACAGCAGGTCGTTCATGCCCGCGTAGATGATGACTAGGTCGGGTTCGAGCATGACGGCGGTCTGGAGCTGATCTGCGATGATCTCGTTCATTCTGCGGCCACGCACCGCCAGGTTCGCGTAGCGAAGCCCAGGGTTGATCTGGGCCAGCGCGACTGCGACATGATCCGCCCAGCCACGCAAGCCGTTGGGGCTATTGGGATGTGGGTCGCCGACACCCTCGGTGAACGAGTCGCCGAGCGCCACGTACCTGGTGAACACGGCACCAATTTTCCCGATGCTACGGCGATTTGCTCGCCAGCAGCGCGGCAGGTCGGCGAATCGACGTCAGCTGGTCCTTCGTTGTTCGCGTCGTCGTAACCCCCGCTTCGTCAGACGCCGAAGATCCGAAGCCCCACCCACAGGCCGAGCACCGCTACCACAAGCGTGGCCGGCGTGGTGAGCACGCCGACCCGGGTGAACTCGACGAAACCGACCTTGATGTCGCGGCGTACCACACTGCGCCACAGCAGGTTCGCCAGCGACCCGACATAAGTCAGGTTCGGTCCGATGTTGACGCCGATCAGCACCGCAAGCACGGCGGCCGGGCCCGATACCAATGGCAGAAGTACGAGCACCGCAGGCAGGTTGTTGACGACGTTGGACAGCAGGGCTGCGATCGCGGCGACACCCAGCAGCGCAAGCAACCCGTGCCCGGCGGGCAGCACGTCGCGCATCGCGTCGTCGAGGCCGTTGAGCATGACCGCTGCCACGACGACGCCAAGGCACAACACGAACGCCAGGAACGGCACGTCGAGCGCGGCAACGATTCCGGAGACGGTGCTGCGGCGGCGGGCCACGCCATGCACGCCGAGCACGACAGCACCGGCAAGCGCGGCCCACGCAGGCGACCAACCGAACAGCGATGTCACCGCGAACCCGACGAGCGTCAACGCGACCACCACGAGTGCGAACACCGGTGTCTGCACCTCGTCGGGAACGCCGTCGTGTGTCGGTGTTACCGCCAGATCGCGGCGGAAAAGCCAACGCAGCAGGACGAATTCGACACCGATCGCCGCCAGCCACGGCAGCGTCATGACGGCGGTGAAGTGGACGAACGACAGGCCCGCCGCGCCGAACGCCAGCAGATTGGTCAGATTGGAAACCGGTAGCAGCAGTGAGGCACTGTTCGCCAGATGCGCCGTGGCGTAGGCATGCGGCCTCGCAGGCACACGGAGCGTACGGGCCGTCGCGAGCACCACGGGGGTGAGCAGGACCACGGTCGCGTCCAGGCTCAGGATCGCTGTCGTGGCCGCCGCTATCACGAAAACCGTTGCCAGCAACCCTCGTTGACTGCCTGAGTTCGACCGCGCCATGGCCGCGCCCGCAGCACGAAACAGCCCTTCGTCGTCACAGAGCCTGGCCAGCACGAGCACAGCTGCGAGAAAGCCGACCACCGGCAGCAGCCTGCTCACCTCCGCCGCGGCGTCGTGCCAGGAGATCACCCCGAATCCGATCAGCAGGCCTGCGGCAGGCACCGCGACGACGGCCTCTGGCCACCGGTGCGGGCGGACCATCGCGAATCCGAGCACCACAGCCAGCGCAGCCAGCGCCAGCGTCAACTCCACGGGTCGCAGCGCTGCCAGAGCGTCGGCAGGTGTAACGGGACGCCATCCTCTTCGGCCAGCCGGGACAACACCCGCATCGACACGTCGAGGTCGTCGCCTGCGTACGGCAGCGCACGCAGCGGCTTGTGCAGTGGCCGGAAGAAGTCGTCCCAGTGGATCAGCACCACCCGACGGGCGCCGACGGTGCGGACGGTCTCGGTCCAGTAGTCGACGATGTACTCCTCCGGTTGCAGCCCGAGTTGGCCGACGCCGAGGTACACCACCGCGGCGTGCTGCCCGACGAGCGCGCCCCGGAGGAAGCCTGCGCTGCCGACGATCAGCATCCCTTTCTCGGACGGGCGGTGATGTATCAGCGTCGACCAGGCTTCGCCACACTTGTAGGCAGAGACCTTGACGGGGGGAACGACGGGTTCACGGATGATTCCCGGGAATCGGTCGGGTGGGCAGTGTTCGGCCTCGATGAGCGTGACGTCGTAGGCGCCCAGCGTCACCGGCTCGCCCGGTGTGACGGTCGTCAAGCGGTTGTCGGGCAGGCCTGCGCCGCGGCCGACCTGAACCGCCGACGTTCCGCCGACCACGCGTGCGCCCGTTCGTTCGGCTACGACGGCCGAATCCATCGCATGGTCGAAGTGGGTGTGCACCGGCAACACCGCCTCCAACCGGTGTGCGCCCAGGCGGGCCAGGCAGCCGTCGATACGCGGTGCCGACGGCTCGAGTCGCCTCAGCCCGACCTCGAGCAGGCTGGGCCGGGAGAAGAACCCGTCGGTCATCAGCGCCGAGTCGCCGTCGTCGATCAACAACGTGGTGACACCGGCCCACGTGACCGTCAATGGCGCGTTCGGCCCAGCAGCGGGCGCGTCGAAGGCGCTGACGTAGTCCCGCAGGTCGGGGCGGCCGAGCTTGAGGCGCATACCGCCACCTTAGAGGCTGCCGGACGTCGGATAATTGACGGAATCCGGCCGAAATCTGTCATATCCCACACTCTCGACGTCCAGATTGAGGACACTGCGCTGATGGCCAAGAAGTCCCGGATGCGCAGGCCGCCACTGCCAGAGCTCAAGCGGCAGAAGAAGAATCCACTCAAGGCGCTCGGCGTCACGGCCATCGATTACAAGGACACCCACCTGCTGCGCACCTTCATTTCCGAGCGCGGCAAGATCCGGTCCCGGCGCGTGACAGGGCTGACTCCGCAGCAACAGCGTCAGGTCGCGATCGCGATCAAGAATGCGCGCGAAATGGCGTTGCTGCCGTTCGTCGAGATCAAGTAAACGCCTTCAACTCGACGCCGTCGGCCACGAGCCGATCCCGTACGGCGTTCGCGATCTGCACTGCACCGGGCGAGTCACCGTGCACGCAAACGGATTCCACGGTGATCGGGATTGTCGATCCATCTACGGCAGCCACTCGGCCTGCGGTGACCATTGACGCCACCCGCTCGGCAATCTCCGCAACGTCATGCAGGACGGCATTGGCCAACTTCCGCGAAACCAGTTGTCCATCAGAGCGATACGCGCGATCGGCGAACGCTTCGGGCACCGTTCGCAGCCCGAGTTCCTGAGCCTCGGCGAAGAACACCGATCCCGAAAGCCCGAGCACGGCGAGACCCGGGTCGACGGCGTGCACCGCCTGTGCGACGGCGCGGGCTTGACCGTGGTTGTTGACGATCGTGTTGTACAGCGCGCCATGGGGTTTGACGTAGCTGACCGACGAGCCCTCGGTGTGGGCGAGCGCCTGCAGCGCACCGATCTGATAGATGACGTCGGCGGTCAGCTCCTCGGGTGACATGTCGATGAAGCGACGGCCGAACCCGGCCAGGTCGCGATAGCTGACCTGCGCGCCGATCCGCACGCCGCGTTCGGCGGCTGCCCGACAGGTCCGCGCCAGCGTCGCGGCGTCGCCTGCGTGAAACCCGCACGCCACGTTGGCGCTGGTGACCACGTCGAGCATCGCGTCGTCGTCGCCGAGCCGCCAAACCCCGAAGCTCTCGCCCAGATCCGCGTTGAGATCCACTGTCCCCACGGCTGCCAGCCTATGCCGGTGCCGGCGCGGTCCAGCCGTTCTCCGAAACGAATTCACGAAGCGGACGACCGAGTGTCCAGTGGTCGATCTCCAGTTGTGGCCTCGGCGGAAAGTCGGGCACCGGTCCGAGGCACAGGATCGCGACCGGCTCCGCCCCGTCTGGCATTCCCAGCAGCTCGCCGAGTCGGACGGGATCGAAGATCGACACCCAGCCCATGCCGAGGCCTTCGGCACGCGCGGCCAGCCACAGATTCTGGATCGCGCACGACACGGACGCCAGGTCCATCTGCGGCAGGGTGCGCCTGCCGAACACGTGGGCTGCTCGATCGTCGGCCAGCGCCACCACCAGCAGTTCGGCGCATTCGAGAATGCCCTCGACCTTCAGCGAGAGGAACTCGTCGCCACGCGGGCCCAGCGCCTCGGCGGTGCGCAGCCGCTCCTCATCGACGAGGGTGTGGATTCGCGCCCGCAACCCAGCCTCGGTGACCCTGATGAACCGCCACGGCTGCATCAACCCGACGCTGGGCGCAGCGTGTGCGGCCTGCAGCAGTCGCGCGAGCACGTCCTCCGGCACCGCGGCATCCGGCACGAATCTGCGCATATCGCGCCGCTCGGCGATGGCGCGGTAGATGGCCCGGCGCTCCGTTGCGCTGAAGGCGTGGTCGGTCACGCGGGACAGCATAGGTGGCACCATCGATGCAGTGAGCCGCGATGACGTGTTGATCACCGCAACCGAATTGGCTCAGCGGATGGCCGCCGTTGAGCCGTTGACGATTCTGGATGTCCGCTGGCAGTTGACTGAGCCCGACGGCAGGCCCGCCTACGAGCGGGGACACCTCCCAGGGGCGGTGTACGTGTCTCTCGAAGACGAGCTGAGCGATCACAGCGTGACCGGGCGCGGACGCCATCCGCTGCCTTCGGGGCGCAGTGTCGAGGCCGCGGCCCGGCGGTGGGGTGTGCGCGAGGGAGTTCCGGTCGTCGTCTACGACGACTGGAATCGGGCAGGCTCGGCGCGGGCCTGGTGGGTGTTGACCGCCGCGGGCATTGCCGGCGTCCGCATCCTGGACGGCGGCCTGAGCGCCTGGACCGGGCCGCTCGAAACCGGGGCCGTCACACCGGAACCTGGCGACGTGACGGTGGCATACGACGACCTGTATGCCGGCGCACTGCCAACACTGACCGCGGAGCAGGCCGGCGCTGCCGACGTCTTGCTCGATGCGCGGGCACCGGAGCGATTCCGCGGTGAGGTCGAACCTGTTGATCCGGTCGCAGGCCACATTCCCGGAGCCAGGAACGTGCCGAGCACCGGGTTGTTGAAACCCGACGGCACCTTCGCCCTTGACCGGCTTCCTGTGGTCGATGGGGAGGTCGGAGCCTATTGCGGATCGGGTGTCACCGCATCGGTCGTGGTTGCTGCACTGGCCGCCAACGGCCTCACTGCGGCGCTTTACCCTGGGTCGTGGTCCGAATGGTGCTCGGACGCAACGCATCCGGTCGAAACGGGTCAGGGCACGAGTTCCTGGCCGTCGTAGGCGCCCTTCTCCCACGCCTCGCGGATGGCGAATTTCTGTATCTTGCCGGAGCCGGTGAGCGGGAAGCCATCGACGGCATACCACTTCGTCGGCGTCTTCTGCGGTGAGATGTGTGCCCGCATGTGCGAACGCAATTCGGTGATCGTCGGTGCCCGATCATGCGGTCGGATGAATGCGCCGACGACCTCCCCCCAATGATCGTCGGGAAGACCGACAACGGTCGCCTCGGCGACAGCGGGATGACGGTAGAGGACGTCTTCTATCTCGGCAGGGAACAGATTCTCGCCGCCGCGAATGATCATGTCCTTGCACCGCCCGACGATTCGGCAATAGCCGCGCTCGTCCATCACCGCCAGGTCGCCGGTGCGTACCCAGCCGTCAGAAGTCACGGTCTTGGCAGTTGCCTCGGGCATGTTGAAATAGCCGAGCATCGTGAAGTACCCGCGGGCCAACAGTTCTCCGGAAGCACCGACAGGCACCGTCTCCAGCGATGTGGGATCGGCAATGCGAATCTCGGTGTGAGGCAAAGGCTTTCCGACCGTCGTACCTTTGTCTTCGACGCTATCCGAGGGAAAGGTGTTGGTCAGTACGGGAGAGCACTCGGTCTGGCCGTAGATGATGGTGAAGTCGACACCCAAAGCCTCTTCGACGCGACGCACCAGGACCTCGGGCACCTGTGTACCACCGGCCACCGCGGACTTCCACGACGACAGATCGCGCCGCGTCGCGTCGGGGTGCTCCATGGCTGCGATCAGCATGGTCGGCACGCCGCCCGCGAACCAGGGCCGTTCCCGCTCGATCAGCTCCAGATACAAGCCGGGGTCGAACGTCGGCATCGTCATGAACGTCGCGCGGCGGTCGAGCGCTCCCAGCACGCCCATCACGCATCCAGCCGTGTGAAACAACGGCATCGGTAACAGCATGCCGGCACCGTCGGGAATCCCGACCCGATCGGCCCACAGCCTGGCGTTGTTGACGATGCTGCTGTGGCGCAGCATGACGCCCTTGGGAAAGCCGGTGGTACCGCTCGTGTACTGAATCTGGGCGGGGTCGTCGGAGCCGACGGTCGGCAGGGTTGCGCCACCCGCGTCGGTCGTCAGCTCCTCGAGCTGGTCGAGCCGCAAGACATGGCGAAGCCCCGGCAGGTCGGGTCGGATCGCGTCGATGTGCGCGATCAACGGATTGCCTCTCACCTCGGGCACCAGTAGCACCCCAGCGGCCTTCGACTGCCCGAGTATGTATTTCACCTCCTCGGGCTGCAGGCTTGGGTTCACGGTCACCAGAGTCAATCCGGCGAGCGCGGCGCCGTACTCGACAATCACCCACTCCGGCAGGTTGTGCGCCCACACCGCGACGTGCTCACCCGGTTCGAAGTGGTCCAGGAGCCAATATGCGCAGCGTTCCGCGTCGGCGAGCAGCTCCGCATAAGTCCACTGGCGTCGATCAGGCGTCGGCAACCCCTCGACCAGGGCGACGCGATCGGGCACTTCGTCGGCGATCTCGCGAAGCCGGCCGCCGACGATCACGCCGTCCAACAACGGCAGGCCGCTGCCGTCGGGAATCCAATGCGAGGTGGTCAAAGCACTCATCTGTCGCCCCCCGGTGCCAGGTGAGCAACAGCTTAGCTGGAAGCCGAGGAACGATCACGACTTCCGATCGCCCAGCACACCAAGAAGATTGCGAACGAAATCGTCGTGACGAACACCGAAACCGGAACGCCGGGGGCAAGAGAGAGCACGATCCCGCCGACGGCGGCGATCTCGGCGAAGACCACCGACGCGACGATCGTCGCGATCGGTGAAACGAACACCCGAACCGCAGCCGCGGCGGGTGTGATCAACAGAGACATCACCAGCAGCGCGCCGACGATCTGTACGCCCTGTGCCGCGGTCACCCCGACGAGTGCTGCGAACACAATGCCCAACGCCCGCACCGGAACTCCGCGTCCTGCGGCCACTTCGGGGTCGACGGTCGCGAACAACAACGGGCGGTAGGAGACCGCGAGCACCGCGACGACGAGCACGACGATGACACTCAACAGTGCCAGGCCGGAATATCCGACACCGACGATCTGACCGGTCAGCAATGCGAAACTGGTGCCGGTGCGCCCCGGATACAGATGGATGAACAACACCGCAAGACCGAGTCCGAAGGCGAGCACGACGCCGATCGCTGAATCCCGTTCGCGGGCGCGCTGTCCCAAAATGCCGAACAACACGGCAGCCAGCCCGCACCCGATCAGGGCGCCGAGCCCGACATTGAAGCCGGCCAGAAGCGCGAAAGATGCTCCGGTAAGCGATAATTCACTCGATCCATGCACTGCGAAGGACATCTGTCGCATCACGATGAACGGTCCGATCAAGCCCGAAACCAAGGCAAGCAGGGCTGCGGCCAGAATCGCCTGCTGGACGAAATCGCGGCCAAGCAGGTCTGCGGTGACGTCGAACGAGAACAGCTTCGACAACATGTCCGTGAGTCGTTCAGTCATGGGTGTGTCCGCTCGCATGACCCGAGTGGTCCTCCTGGCCGACCACCACGTAACGGCCGCCGACCTTGACCACCTGGATGTCGGCGCGGTACAGCTCCGACAGCGTGGCCGACGTCATCACCTCCTCGACTGCGCCGACGCGGAACCGGCCGTCGACCAGATACAACACCCGATCCACATACGGCAGAACGGGATTCACCTCGTGCGTGACGAACAGCACCGCGGTGCCTGCCTCGCGGCGGCGCTGGTCGATCAATGCGGAAACCAACCGGGCGTTGGCCGGGTCGAGGTTGAGCAGCGGTTCGTCGCACAGCAGCAGCACCGGATCGCTCGCCAGCGCCTGCGCGATGCGGATCCGTTGTAGCTCACCGCCGGACATCACACCGACCGGCACGCCGGCCAGATGCATGCCGTTGACCTGTTTGAGTGCACGCTGCACGGCGGCGTGTTTGGCCGCGCGGTCACCGGGCCGCATGCTCGCGACACCCCAGCGATGGCCGTCGTAGCCCAGCCCCACGAGGTCCTGCCCGCGCATCGACAGCCCCCGCTCCACCGAACGGTGCTGCGGGACGTATCCGATGCGTTCGCTGCCCGCACGTACCGGCTGCCGTTCGGCCGTTACGGTGCCCGCGGTCAGCGTCATTTGACCGAGCAACACCTTGAGCAGCGAGGTTTTACCGGTTCCGTTGGGGCCGAGGACAGCGACGAATTCGCCGGCAGCCACGGTCAGGTCGAGGTGGTCCCACAGCACGCGGTCGCCGAATGCCAGTCGGGCGCCGGTCAGTTCGGCGACGACGTCAGCAGACACAGACAGAACCTATCGACTCGCCTGCGGCGCTTTGTCGAGCTGGTTCGCCATCTGGTCCACCGTCTGCCGCTGCCAGGTCAGGTAGTCGACGCCCGCGGGAAGCGTCTCGGTCACCGAGATGACGGGCACCGATGCTTGGTTGGCCGCGTTCTCGAGTTGCTTCGTGACGTCGGTCTGGGTCTGGGTGTTGTACACCAGCGCCGAGACCTGGCGCGTCTTGATCAGATCCAGCACGGCGGCCAGGTCGGCGGGTGACGGGTCGCTGTCGCCTTCGATCGCCTTGGTGAAACCCTGCGGCGTCTTGTCGGTGATGCCGGAGTTGGTCAGCAGGTAGTGCGCGACGGGCTCGGTCGCGACCACGGTCGCTCCTGGATGCGCAGCGCCGATCGCGCGCTCGGCGGCGGCGATGGTGTCGGCCTGGTCGGCGAACTTGGCGGCGTTGGCCCGGTAGTCGTCGGCGTGGCCGGCATCGGCCTGCGAGAGCTTGTCGGCGATCTGATTTCCGACGGACTTGACGGTCTCCAGGTCATAGAACACATGCTCGTTGGCCGGCTGCGGCCCGACGGCAGGCAGCAGCGAGTAGGCGTCCACGGCCGCCACGCCCTGATGGCCGGCCAGCACATCGTCGACCCAATGGTCGTAGCCGCCACCGTTGTAGACGACCAGCGTCGCGTCCGTAATGGCGGCGGCGTCCGACGGCGTGGCCTCGAACGAGTGCGGATCCTGCTCGGGGTTGGAGATGATCGACTTGACCGATGCGTGATCACCGGCGATGGCGCTGGCCACGCTGCCCCAGACATTGGTCGAGGCCACCACCGACGCCGTGTGGTCAGAGGCGGCCTTGTTGTCCTGGCTGCAGCCGACCGCACCGGCGATCAGGCCGGTGCTCAACGCCAAACCGACCGCTGCCCTGATCGCGCGCATGCATGCTCCTAATACAAATGAAAACCGTTTCCAATTACTCTACCGCACGGCATCCGAGGTTTATCAACTTGATCGGCTAACCTCGTGGAGCATGTCGAGGAGTTCGACGCCCAGACGGCGTGCGACCCTGGCTTCGTTGGCCGCCGAGCTCAAGGTTTCGCGGACCACCATCTCCAATGCGTACAACCGGCCGGACCAGTTGTCGGCTGACCTGCGCGAGCGGGTGCTGGCCACCGCCAAGCGGCTGGGATACCCGGGTCCCGATCCGGTGGCCCGGTCGCTGCGCACCCGTAAGGCCGGCGCGGTCGGCCTGATGATCACCGAGCCGCTGAACTACTCGTTCTCCGATCCCGCCGCACTGGATTTCGTTGCCGGACTTGCTGAATCGTGTGAGGAGGCGGGACAAGGCCTGCTGCTGGTGGCGATCGGGCCGAACCGCAGTGTGAGCGACGGCACCGCGGCAGTGCTCGCCGCGGGTGTCGACGGCTTCGTCGTCTACTCGGCCTCTGACGACGACCCGTATCTGTCCGTCGTGCAGCAGCGGCATCTGCCGGTGGTGGTCGTCGATCAGCCCAAGGACGTCCCTGGCACCTCGCGGGTCAGCATCGACGACCGCACAGCGATGCGAAAGTTGGCGGAATACGTTGTTGGACTGGGTCATCGGGAGATCGGCCTGCTCACCATGCGGCTCGGCCGCGACTGGCCGCACGGCGGGCCCCGACCCGCGGTGGCCGACCCCGAACGCGTGCAGACGCCGCACTTTCACGTGCAGCGGGAGCGCATCCACGGCGTCTACGACGCGATGCGGGGAGCCGGGCTGGATCCCAAGTCGCTGACCGTGGTGGAGAGCTACGAACACCTTCCGACGTCGGGTGGCGCGGCGGCCGACGTGGCGCTCGACGCGAATCCGCGAATCACCGCGTTGATGTGTACGGCCGACGTCCTCGCGCTGTCGGCGATGGACCACCTGCGCGCACGAGGGATCTACGTACCGGGCCAGATGACCGTCACCGGATTCGACGGTATCCCCGAGGCGGTGCGCCGCGGCCTGACGACGGTCGTGCAGCCGAGCATGGAGAAGGGCAGGCGCGCCGGACGGTTGCTGCACAACCCGCCGCGCGACGGCCTGCCGGTAATGGATGTGCTCCCAACCGAAGTGGTGCGCGGCCGCACCGCAGGCCCCCCCGCCTAACTACGCCGAGCGTGCGTGTCTGCACATCGACACGCCGCAAATCGCGTACATTTCGCGCACGCTCGCGGCGCTCAAGCGTCGAGTAATTGCGCGCAGCGCAGCAGCCCGATATGGCTGTAGGCCTGCGGGTGGTTGCCCAGTGCGCGTTCAGCGACCGGGTCGTACTCTTCGGACAACAAACCCGTCGGCCCCGCAGCCGCGACCAACCGGTCGAACAGCGCCTCAGCCTGCGAGCGCTGATCCGTCAGCAGATATGCCTCGAGCAGCCACGCCGCGCACAGATGGAAGCCGCCCTCGGTGCCCGGCAACCCGTCGTCGCGGTGGTATCGGTAAACGGTTGCACCGCTGCGCAATTCGGCTTCGGTGGCGACGACCGTCGCGGCGAACCGCTCGTCGGACGGGTCGATCAGCCCCGACAGCCCGATGTGCAGCGTCGCGGCGTCGAGGTCGGTGCCGTCGTATGCGGCGGTGAACGAGCGCACCTCGTCGTTCCAGCCGCGCTCGCGCACCTGCGCTGAGATCGCGTCGCGCAGTGTGGCCCAACCGGGTGGGGCTTCTCGACCGAACTCCTTGGCCAGCTTCAGCGCGCGGTCCACCGTCAACCAGCACATCACCTTCGAGTAGACGTGATGTCGCGGATTGCCGCGGATCTCCCAGATACCGTGATCCGGCTCCACCCAACGGCTTTCGACAGCGAACACCATCTCGCTGACCAGGTTCCAGTCGGCATCGGTCAATGCCTCCGCCACTCCGTCGGCTACCCGTCGATGACTCAGATCGCAGATCAGCTGCACCACAGGGCCGAACACGTCGAGTTGCACCTGAACGTTGGCGGCGTTGCCGACCCGCACAGGTCGCGAACCCGCGTAGCCGGGCAGCGAGTCGATGACCGCCTCAGGGCCGAGGATCGCTCCAGACAACGCATACAGCGGATGCAGGCGCTCGGGCCCGTGCATGGTCTCGATCACCCCGTGCAGCCAGTTCAAATAGCCCTCGGCCTCGACGATCGAGCCCAGTGACACCAGCGCCGAGGCGGTCATCGCCGCGTCGCGGATCCAGCAGTAGCGGTAATCCCAGTTGCGAACGCCACCGATCTCCTCGGGCAGCGATGTGGTGGCCGCCGCCATGATCGCGCCGGTGTCGGCATGCACCAAGCCCCGAAGCGTCAAGGCTGAGCGCTTCATCAGCTCCGGTTTCAGCGACGGCAGCGAAAGCTCTGAAACCCAGTCGCTCCAATAGCTTTCCGCGCGTGCGCGCCGTGACGGGTCGTCGACCGGGCTTTCAGCCAAATCCTCGGTACCGCAGCGCAATTCCAAGACAACCGGCCCTTGGGACGGGTCGATGACCGCCCGCGCGGTCTGGTGAATACCGTCGGGGACGATCTCCCACGCAACGCCCGGCGAGCGCAGCACCATCGGGTCGTTTGTCGCGAACACTCGGAGGCCGCCCTCGTCGACGCGCAGATGCACGGGCGCCTGGGCGAACTCGGGCCGCGGCGCGAACTCGACCACCGCCGCCGCCTGGCCGCTGATCACCCGGATCAGGTCGGTCCGGCCCGCACCGACGTCGTGTGACAGGTAATCGGTGACAAGCAAACTGGCCCAACGGGTTTCGACGGTCATCGTGCCCGTCACGTAGCGCTGCGACAGCGGAAGTGCCTCGCGTTGCGGGCCGATCGAGAAGTGTCCTGCGGTCGCATCGCCGAGCAGTCGGGAAAACACGGCGGCCGAATCGGCCTGCGGATGGCACATCCACACCACGTCGGCGTCGGGTGTCAGCAGGGCGACTGTGCGCGAGTTGGACAGCATCGTCAGCCGCTCGATCGGCGTGCTGTGCCCGCCGAGCAACCAGGTTCGACGCGCGTCGAGCAGGCATTCCAGCACCGTCGCAACATCTTCCGGCGACTCGATGCGATAGCCGGCCAGCGTGTCACCGTCACCGACCTTGATGCCGACGTCGGGTCCGTGCAAACGGCGAAACGCCTTCTCGTCGGTGACGTCGTCGCCGATGAACACCGCGGCCGACGCGCCGTTCTGGTGCCGCAGGATGTCGAGCGCCTGGCCCTTGTCGGTCTGGATGACCGCGAACTCGGCAACAGCCTTGCCCTCGGTGATCTGCGCATCCCAATGCTGCGACGCGGCGTGCGCCTTCTTCAGCGCCTCATCTGCGTCGGCGGAATCGGCGTTGCGCACATGTAGCGCGACACTGGCCGGCTTGATTTCGACAGCGACTCCCGGATACTCCGCCGCGATCGCGCTCAACGCGTCCTTGATCTTGCCCAGCAGGGCCTTGGCGGCATCGTCGATCGCGTGCACGAAGCCGGTGTCGAACTCAGAACCGTGGGAGCCGACGAGATGGACCTCGGCGGGCATCCGCGACAGCGTCGCCAGATCGCGCAGCGCACGACCGGAGATCAGTGCAGCCGTCGTCGACGGCAACGCCGCAAGCGAGCGCAGCGCCGCCGCTGACTCCATCAGGGGACGCGCATCGTCGGGGTTCGCGACGATCGGGGCCATGGTGCCGTCGTAGTCGCAAGCCACCAAGAGCCGCGGTACCCGGGCGGCTGTGGTGAGCGCGCGTTGCAGTTCGATTGGTAGCGGTGAAGCCACCCGCTAAATCTTAGGGTGCTCGCCGTCGCCGATGAGTAGTCGTACGGCAAGATCCAACCGCTTGCTGACGTCGGTTGCCGATGCGCGGCGGGTGAGCCAGGCCAGCAGATTGGACAACCAGACGTCGGAGATCACGCGCGCAATGTGGTACTGGTCCTCGGTCGGCTCGCCGTCGCTCATCGCGCGGGCGAACATCGAGTCCATCAGCTTGCCGACGTGATCGACCTCACCAGCGGCCGACGCGTCGGCGAACACGAATGCCCGCGTCATCGCCTCGGTCAACAGCGGATTGCGCTGCATCGCGCGGTTGAGCTTGCCGACCATCAGGTTGAGCCGCTGATACGGCGTGCCGCCCGACAGTGCCGCGCGGTCGGTCTTGGCGTCGATGCGCTCGAACTCCCTACCCAGCGCTGACACCAGCAGGTGCACCTTCGAAGGGAAGTAGCGGTACAGCGTGCCGACGGCCACGTCGGCGCGTTCGGCGACAGCGCGCATCTGAACGGCCTCGTAGCCGCCCTTCGATGCGATGGCCAGGGTGGCGTCCAGGATGCGCTTGCGGCGCTCGCGTTGGGCTTCGGACCCAAGCTCGGATTCCGCTAATACCGCCACATTCATCACCTGGCGAGGCCGAGAATCCGACCCTGAACCCGAGTTGGGCTGTGCTGGTGACGACATGTGGTCGGCTGCTCCTTCATCGTGCGTACTCGCCGAAAACGATACGCATGCGCGGCTCCATTTTCTCACCTCGGCGCCGCTGCGGCATCGACGTGTCCTGCTCTAATGGCGGTCGACTTGACGGTCGAACGCTGGCACTATTAGAACACGTTCTAGTGAGAAGCACGCTCTTCTCACCCAAACGCTAGGAGTCTACGGTGTCGGCCACGATCACTGATGAGCAGTTTGCCGCGCGCGAACTGATCCGTAGCTGGGCAGCCAGCTCGGGCGCGGTTGCGGCCGCGCGCGCCGTCGAACGCGGCGACGCCGACGCCTGGCGTACCGCGTACCAGGGCGTGGCTGAGCTGGGGCTTTTCGGCGTCGCGCTGCCCGAGGAGCATGGTGGCGCCGACGGCACCGCCGAGGATCTGTTGGCGATGGTCGACGAGGCGGCTGCCGCGATGGTGCCAGGTCCCGTTGCCACGACGGCCTTGGCCACGCTCGTCCTCGGTGGCTCACATGTCGAGTTACTCGAAGCCCTGGCATCAGGGCAGCGGACCGCAGGTGTCGCGCTTTCGGCAGACCTCCGATTCGGCGACGGCCGGGCCAGCGGGACGGCGGAGTGGGTGCTGGGGGCCGAACCACAGGGCGTGCTGCTGCTGCCCGCGGGGGACACCTGGCTGCTCGTCGACGCGGCGGCCGACGGCGTGACGCTGGAGTCTTTGAAAGCCACCGACTTCTCGCGCCCGCTGGCGCGGGTGGTGCTCGACTCCGCTCCTGCGGAAGCGCTGGACGTTTCCGCCCAGCGTGTCGAGGACCTGGCAGCGACGGTGTTGGCCGCCGAGGCCGCGGGCGTGGCCCGCTGGACACTGCAGACGGCCACCGAATATGCGAAGGTGCGCGAGCAGTTCGGCAAGCCGATCGGCAGTTTCCAAGCCATCAAGCACATGTGCGCCGAGATGCTGCTGCGCTCTGAACAGATTTCGGTGGCGGCCACCGACGCGGCCGCCGCTGTCGCCAATCCTGATGAGCGCCAACTCTCTGTCGCTGCAGCGGTAGCCGCGGCGACCGCCATCGAAGCCGCGAAGGCCAACGCCAAGGACTGCATCCAGGTGCTCGGCGGAATCGGCATCACCTTCGAACACGACGCGCATCTGTATCTGCGTCGCGCATACGGGATTTCGCAGTTCCTCGGCGGCCTGTCGCGGTGGCTGCGACGGGTCGCCGCGCTGACGGCTGACGGTGTCCGCCGCGAACTGCACATCGATCTGGACTCGGTGGCCGATCTACAGCCCGAAATCGCTTCTGCCGTGGCCGAAGTCGCCGCACAGCCAGTCGAGAAGCAGCGCGTTGCCCTGGCCGAGGCCGGGCTGCTGGCGCCACACTGGCCGCGACCGTACGGCCGGGAAGCGAGCCCGGCCGAACAACTGCTGATCGATCAGGAGATGGCCAAGGCCGGCGTGACCCGTCCCGATCTGGTGATCGGATGGTGGGCAGCGCCGACGATCCTCGAACACGGCAGCCCCGAGCAGATCGAGCGCTTCGTGCCTCCCACTCTGACGGGCGAGCTGTTCTGGTGCCAGCTGTTCAGCGAGCCGGGCGCGGGTTCCGACCTGGCGTCGCTGCGAATGAAAGCCGTTCGCGCCGAAGGCGGTTGGAAGCTCACAGGACAGAAAGTCTGGACATCGCGGGCGGATTGGGCGCAGTTCGGGGTGTGCCTGGCGCGCACCGATCCCGATGCCCCGAAGCACAAGGGCATCACGTACTTCCTGATCGACATGAAGTCGCCGGGTATCGACATCAGGCCGTTGCGCGAGATCACCGGCGACAACCTCTTCAACGAAGTGTTCTTCGACGAGGTGTTCGTGCCCGACGAGATGGTGGTCGGTCAGGTCAACGACGGCTGGCGACTGGCTCGCACGACGCTGGCCAACGAACGCGTCGCGATGGCCCACGGCACCGCGCTCGGCAATCCGATGGAAGAACTGCTTCGCACCGTTTCCGAACTCGACCTCGATCCCGCCGTCGCCGATCAGATGGGCGAGCTGATCCGGTCGGCGCAGGTCGGTTCGCTACTGGACCAGAAGATCGCGCAGTTGATCCTCGGCGGTCAGGACCCCGGCCCACAGGCAAGCGCGCGCAAGCTGATTGGCGTGCGGTACCGGCAGGCGCTCTCCGAGTTCCGGATGGAGCTCTCCGCAGGAGCAGGCATTGTGGAGAACACTGAAGTGCACGACTTCCTCAACACCCGCTGCCTGACCATCGCGGGCGGCACCGAGCAGATCCTGCTCACGATGGCCGGTGAGCGGCTGCTGGGACTGCCGCGCTAGATCCAGGGGCGAAACGCCAATGTCGGCCGTTCGTTGAGGTCCGCGTTGACAAACCTTTGAATGTGCAACATAACTTCGTGAAAAAACAAGCGATTCAATCGGTTTCGCGCGGCTAAGCAGGATGACAATCGAGGGAAACCCCCGATTCCTCGAAGCGGCTCACAGCGTACGTTCAGCCAAAGCGCCGGCACGATGGCGGGGGGATCATGGGCTACGCAAAGCACGTCGGGCGGGTGGGTGCACTTGCCGTCGCACTCGGGGTCGGCGCCGCAGTTGGCGGTTTTCCGGGTTTCGCGTGGGGGACCACCGACCCGAACTCGTCCGCCGGCTCGGTCGAATCGGCGCAGGATCCGCCGTCGGCTTCCAATAGCGCAACGGATACTGCTGGACCCGAAGGAGGGGCACCAGCGGTTCCGCCCCCTACTACGGATACTGGTGGATCCCCAGGCGACGTGGCGACCACTCCGCCGCCTTCATCGGAAACCATCTCCGAGGTCGAACCTGGCGCGGTTTCTGCTGTGCCCCAATCTGATTCGCAGTCACAGGATACCGCTGTCGTGGGCCGAGAATCGTCACCGCCGGTCACGGTGAGTGCTGCCGGCGGCTCCAACACGACTGTCGCTGACGACACGCCGAAGGGCAAACCGGGGGTTGATGCCGTCAACGCGAAACCGGCGCGCAAGGGCAGCGATTCGCGTAAGCTGGCACACAACAGCAGCCAGCTTGATAGCTCCGTCAACGCGGCCGAAAGCCTTTCGAACGTGACGACGCAGCCGAACCCGGTCGACACTCCCGCTCCAGCCGACGTTGTGAAGCCGCCTGTCTCACAAGTCGTTCTCGATTCCACGCTGCCCGCCCTCAACTCCGCTGACGCAGGTGGTGGGACGGTGGCATCGGATGTGCCAAGTACATCGCCCACCATCTCGGTGGCCACCACGCTGCTGGCCGTGGCGGGCCTTGATCCCTCCGGGACGGACCTTCCGTCGGCGCCGTCTTCGCCGCCGCCTGCCGCCGCCGTGGTACTGGCGTGGCAGCGTCGACAGAGCCGGGAGGAACTGGCTGCCGACTCGTCCAACACGATCGATCAGGCGACGACTACGAGCCTCGTTGACCCGAACCTCGCGACCAGTTCACTCGTCAGCCCCACGGGCAAGCCCGTGAAGCCGCCCAAACCACCGCTGAATCATCCACCCACGACCAGCTACGTCCCGGCCAAGGACGAAGTGGTGAACGGTCAAATCATCGGATCTCTCGGCGCCGCTGATCCCGATGGCGACGTACTCACGTACCGCGCCACTGGACTCGACCCCGGCGCGACTTTCCAGATCACCAGCCCCGATGGCGACTTCATCTACACGCCCAGTCCGCAAGCAACGGACCCAGACGACTTCACGGTGACTGTCAGCGACATCGGTGCTGCCGGATTCCGGTTGAAAGGTAAGCAAGCGCTGAACCACACGACCTTCGTCAAACTGACGCTGGCCGCGCCAAATACCAACGAGGCACCGTTCGCGACGTCCGATCCCACTCAGAACTTGCCGACTTCGGACGGTGTCGTCATCGGCAACATCAACGTCGTCGATCCGGACGGCGATGACCTCACCTACACGGTCACCGACGGGCCCACATACGGCTCAGTGACCGTGGACCCGAATACAGGCATTTACACGTATACGCCCGATCCGGCATCCCGTTTGCAGGCGGCACTCACCACCACAACATCAGAGACCGATTCGTTCACAGTCGCTGTGACCGACGGATTGCATACTCCCGTCGCAGTCACCGTCCCCGACATCGTGGTCGCCGAACTGCCCACCAACAGCCCGATCGCCACGGTCGGCGTCGGCCAAGGGCCCAGCGTCGTCGTGGTCAACCAGCACTTCGCGTATGTCGCGAACACCGACGATGACAGCGTCACGGTCTTGAATGCCTCTACAAATGAAGTCGTCACGACCTTCAACGGCGTCGGAGACCGCCCGGTCGCCCTGGCACTGAATAGCGACGGAAGCACTCTCTATGTCGCCAACGCGGGCGACAGTGCGGTCGTGGCGATCGACACCGCAACAGGAACGGTCGGTACTCCGATTCAAGTGGACGGCGAACCGACCGGCATGGTTCTCACCGAGAACGGCGATTTTCTCATCACGGCCAACGCCAACGACACCCTCACCATCATCGACCTCGCAACTGGCACAACCACTCCGATCACCGTTGATCCCATTGGTCTAGACGTGAGCGACGACGGGCTCCTCATATACGCCGCCAACCCTGACGAGGGCGCCCTCACCATCATCGACCGAAGACCATCCGGGGACATCGTGAACGTGCCCGTCGGGCTCGGACCGTACGGGGTCGTCGCAACCCCGTCGGGTGATCGCATTTACGTCACCCTCACCGACGAGGACCGCGTTGCTGTCATCGACACGACAAACGACAACTTCGTGACCTACGTGTCCGTCGGCGACCAACCCCGCGGCATCGACATCGCCCCGGACGGAAAGGTTTACGTCGCGGATTTCGGCGACGACAACATCGCGATCATCGACACAACAAACAACAACGCGGTGACCTACGTGTCAGTGGGCGACGGACCGCACGACGTAACGATCAGCGAGGACGGCACAGAAGCAACGATCACAAACTCGCTGGACAACACCGTCACTGTGCTTCTGCTCGTCGGCAACGACTCACCCGTCGTCACATCGAGTTTGGACAACATCAATCTCAATACCGGTGTCGTCACCGGCCACATGACCGCGACGGACGCAGACAACGATTCGTTGACTTACACAGTTTCCTCGAACGGCACCAGCGGCAACGCCATTATCGACCCGACCACCGGGCAGTTCACGTACACACCCGACGCGGCAGCGCGTCGTGCAGCGGCGGCAACTCTCGGCATCGATACGGACAGCTTCGAGATCCTCACCGATGACGGGCACGGCGGCTTGGTGCCGTCGACCGTCACCGTCGAGATCGCGCCGGCCGGGATTTTGGGCCAGACGCCGGTGGACGGCACGCCAAACACGAGCGGTCCGACGCTCAGCCCGAACGGGACGCTCGCTGCTCAGGTAACACTCGACTCGGCACAGACTCCGCAAGTGGCCGTCATCGACACAGTCACCGGGCAACAGGTTGGGGAGACGGCACCGCTGCCGACGGCGCAATCGGTTGGCGTGCCGGTGTTCAATGTCGACGGCTCACGCGTCGCAGTCGTTACATCGCAATTTGACCAAGCGTCCTCAACGACGCACTCGTCCGTCTCGATCATCAACACCGCGACGGGTGAGCAAGTCGGAAGTACCGTCGATGCGACCGGCAATGCCTTTCAGGGCGTGCAATTCAGCCGCGACGGCCAACGAGCCTTCATGTCAACCGTCGTCTCGAATCCGGACGGGACCATAACGACGTTCGTCACCGTGGTCGACGCCATCAACGGTGGCCGAATCCACACGACGCCAGGCGTTCTCGGCACCTCCATCGATCCGGTGAAATTCAGCACGGACGGCACACGTGCATACCAGACAGTCAGCTACATCGCCCCGAACCAACCTGTCGAAACGCGAGTGCAGATCATAAACGCGGTGACGGGCGAACAGATCGGTGACCCGATAGTTTTGGACGGCGCCGCGGCAGGCGGGCTGCAATTGTTCGACGGTGGCGACCGAGCGCTGCAGACGGTCGATATCCGCGACCCGAATACCGGCCAGACAATTGCGACCCGGATCTACACCCTCGACTTGGTCAATGGGACGACCGCGCCAGGCGATCCGATCGAATTCGCCGGCGCGCCTGGAGGCCCACCGCAAGGTAACGCGGTGCTCAATGACGATGGCACGCTCGCGGTTCAGCTGATCCTGCAGGGCACGACGACGCGAGTTGCGGTCATCGATACGGCATCAGGGACAGTTGTCAACAGCGCCACTACTGTCACCGGACCTGCCATCCGTAGTCCACAGTTCAGCGACGACGGATCGCACGTCGTGATCACAACTATGACGTCGAGTGGCGGTGGCCCGTTTGGTCCGCCGTCCTCCACAACTCGCGTGGCGGTGATCGAGGCCGCGACCGGTAACCAAGTCGGTAGCACCTATGAAGTCAACGCCGCCCTGACGGGCGGCCCGCAGTTCGCCTTCGACGACACACGCGTGATCCTGCAAACTAGATCGTCAGGGAACACAGCGGTGACTGTGTTGAATGCCGACACGGGTTTGGCCGTGGGTGCACCAATTCCGTTGGGAGGCGGGGAGACAGGGTTGACCTTTAGTGCCGACGGAAGCCGCGTGTTCGTCACCGCGACCAGCGGCGGTAGCCCTGCAACAAGCACGGCGACGCTGACCGCTGTGAACCTATCCGACGGCAGCGCCACCTCGACGCCGCTGGGTACAGGAACAGCGGTCGGGGCACCGGTCATCGCGTCGGACGGCAAGACTGCTTTCCAAACGGTGATCGTCGATGACGGCGGCACACAGTCGACGCGACTGGTCATTGTCGACATCACCGGCACCCCAACCGTTCTCGGCGTCATCGCGCTCGAGGGCACTCAACCTTCATTCGGTGATGTACGGGTGACACTGAGCGGATCCCGTTTGGTGGTTGCCACGGCATCGAACGACAGCACGGCCGTGACCGTCGTAAATACCGCGCCGTTCCTGGTGGACCCGGGACTGTAATCGCTAGCTGAACGTGGTCTGCGCGCACGCGTCCGGCGACGTGATGTTCACGCCGGCGTAGACGACCTGAATGTGAGCGCAGACGATCACGTCGGCGGTCAGCATCGGCTGGCCGGTGTGCCAGTCGGTGGGTTGGATCTGGCCGCTGATGAAGTACTTCTCGGGCGGGCCGCCGCCGAAGTAGATCGTGGTGACCTCGCGGGTGCCGCCTGCCTTGAAGACCCTGGTGTTCTCGGCGACGACCTGGGTCTCCAAATAGTTGTACTTGTTCATCGAGCGCATCGTGGTCGTCTGCCGTGCCCAGAGGTCCCCTGGAAACCCTTCGACCCCGTCGCCATCGCGGCGTTGCGCCTGCGTCGTGAAGTAGCACTGCTTGTCAGGCAGCGGACAGTTCAGCGTGGTGTGCATCTCCAAAGTGGTGCCGTCGGGCAGCGGGATGGAGGAGTCCCCATTGTTGGTCGCGGCCGACGAAACAGCCGGCATCCAAAGCGCGGCGGCCATCATCACACCCGCACACAACGGCCCGACAAGACTGCTCAACCGCTTCACGGTTCGCTCCCTTCGGTGCGGCGAATGGTAGCCCGCGCTCACTCGTCGTAGGTGACTTCGACGGAATCCGACCGCGGATGGGCCTGGCAGCCAAGGATCAGTCCCTCGTCGAGATCCTGTTGCTCGAGCACATCGTTGACCTCCATCTCGACGTCACCGCTTTTCTTCAGCACCGCGCATGCGCCGCAGTGGCCTTCGCGGCAGGAGAACGGCGCGTCGAGACCTTTGTCGAGCAGGACGTCGAGCAGCTTCGCGTTGCGCGGCCACCGCACCTCGTGGCGTTGGCCGTCGAGCGTGACGATCGCTGTTGCCGGACCCTCGTCGCTGTCGTCTTCCTCGATGACCACTGCCGCGAACGGGTCGGACTCCAGCGACTTGAACACCTCGATGTGGATCTTGTCGGCGGGCGCACCGGAGTTCTTCAGCGCCTCCTCGGCCGCCGCCATGAACGGCCCGGGCCCGCAGATGTAGGCGTCGCGGCCGATATACGGCGCGGCCAGGCCGGCCAGTGCCGCCGCATTCGGCAGCCCCTGCACGCTCTCCAGCCAGTGCACCACGCTCAGACGGTCGGGATACTTCGCCGCCAGATCCCGCAGCACGCCACCGAAAATCACCGACTGCTCGTCGCGGTTGGCGTAGATCAACACCACCTTGCCGCTGCCCTCGGCGAGAGCGGACTTGCAGATCGCCATCATCGGGGTGATGCCGCTGCCGGCCGCCAGCAGCAGGAAGTCTTGGTCCAGCGTCTTGGGTACGAATGTGCCCGACGGGGCGAGCACATGGATCTTCATGCCGGGGTGCGCGTGGTCGCACAACCAGTTCGACGCATACCCGTCCACCGTGCGTTTGACGGTGACGGTCATCGGGTCACCGGTGAACGGCGAACTGCACAGCGAGTAGCAGCGGGCCACCGAACCAGTGCGGTCGCTTGGCACCCGCAGCGTCAAGAACTGCCCAGGCGAGTACCGCAGCCGATCGGCGGGGATGTCGACACCGTCAGGCACGGCGAACACCAGCGACCGTGCATCGTCGGTCTCCTCGACGACATCGGCCACTTGCAGCTCGAGCACGTGGCTACCAAGCGGCTCGTCGGTCACTAGCGACGCCCTTCCTAGTCAAAGATGCGGAGATAACTAGAACAGGTTACAGAAATGCATGTGTCCAGGTCCAGCCGCCGCAGATACACCCTGCTCGACACAAATCGTAACGTGTTCTAATCTTCTTTCAGGTCCGTTCTCTCGGGAGGCAAAGCAGTGACGTCCATTGAACAGGGTGACGTGCAGTCGGTCCTAGCCGGCATCGACGACCTGTTACCTCTGATCGCCAAGCGAGCCCAGGCGACCGAAGATCTGCGTCGGCTGCCCGACGAAACCGTCGCCGAGCTCGTTGAGGTCGGCTTCTTCAAGCTGCTCCAGCCCGAGCAGTGGGGCGGCCTGCAGTGCGACCCGACGGTGTTCTACGAAGCCGTGCGCCGCATCGCGACGGCATGCGGTTCCACCGGGTGGGTCAGTTCGATCATCGGTGTGCACAACTGGCACCTCGCGCTGTTCGACCAGCAGGCCCAGGAAGAGGTGTGGGGCGACGACCCGTCGGTGCGCATCTCCTCGTCCTACGCGCCGATGGGTGCGGGCACGGTCGTCGACGGCGGCTACTTGGTCAGCGGTTCGTGGAACTGGTCCTCGGGCTGCGATCACGCCACGTGGGCGTTCCTCGGCGGTCCCGTCATCAAGGATGGCCGACCGGTCGACTTCGGCAGCTTCTTGATCCCGCGCACCGAATACCGCATCGATGACGTCTGGCACGTGGTGGGTCTGCGCGGCACCGGCAGCAACACCGTCGTCGTCAAGGACGTCTTCGTGCCACGGCACCGCTTCCTGTCGTACAAGGCGATGAACGACCGCACCGCGGGCGGCCTGCAGACGAACACCGCGCCGGTTTACAAGATGCCTTGGGGCACAGTGCATCCGACGACCATCTCAGCGCCGATCGTTGGCATGGCGTATGGCGCCTATGACGCCCACGTCGAGCATCAGGGCAAGCGCGTGCGCGCCGCGTTCGCGGGCGAGAAGGCCAAGGATGACCCGTTCGCCAAGGTGCGTATCGCCGAGGCGGCCAGCGACATCGACGCCGCTTGGCGACAGCTGATCGGCAACGTCGGCGACGAGTACGCACTGCTCAAGGCGGACAAGGAAATTCCGTTCGAACTGCGTGCGCGCGCCCGGCGTGATCAGGTGCGCGCCACCGGCCGCGCCATCTCGTCGATCGACCGGCTCTTCGAGGCGTCTGGTGCCACCGCGCTGAACAACGACGCTCCGGTGCAGCGGTTCTGGCGCGATGCGCACGCGGGTCGGGTGCACGCGGCCAACGACCCCGAACGCGCGTACCTGATCTTCGGCAACAACGAGTTTGGACTGCCGCCGCAGGACACGATGGTCTGATGACGTCCTTCGCCGCCGAAACCGCACAGCAGCAAGAGATCACGTTCGAATCGACCTCGCGCTACGCGCAGGTTCGCGACGACATGCGGCTGCACTACCACGAGGCCGGCGTCGGCAACGACAAGACGGTCGTGCTGCTGCACGGAGGTGGACCTGGTGCCTCGAGCTGGTCCAACTTCGGGCGCAACATCAGCGTGCTGGCACAGCATTTCCACGTGCTCGCCGTCGATCAGCCCGGCTACGGCCACTCCGACAAGCACACCGAGCACGAGCAGTACAACCGCTACAGCGCCACGGCGCTGCTGAACTTGTTCGATCACCTCGGCATCGAAAGTGCTGACCTGATTGGCAATTCGCTCGGCGGCGGGACCGCGGTGCGGTTCGCGTTGGACAACGGCAGGCGTGCGGGCAGGCTGGTGTTGATGGGTCCTGGCGGACTGTCGGTGAACCTGTTCGCGCCAGACCCGACCGAGGGTGTCAAGCTGCTTGGCAAGTTCTCCGCCGAGCCCACCCGCGAGAACCTCGAGGCGTTCCTGCGAATCATGGTGTACGACCAGAAGCTGATCACGCCCGAGCTGGTCGACGAACGCTTTGCGATCGCCAGCACACCGGAATCGCTGGCGGCCACGCGCGCGATGGGAAAGTCGTTCGCCGGCCCCGACTTCGAACTCGGCATGATGTGGCGCGAGGTGTACAAGCTGCGCCAGCGGGTACTGCTGATCTGGGGTCGGGAGGACCGGGTGAATCCGCTCGACGGTGCGCTTGTTGCCCTCAAGCAGATCCCGAAGGTCCAGTTGCACGTCTTCGGGCAGTGCGGGCACTGGGCGCAGCTGGAGAAGTTCGACGAGTTCAACAAGCTCACGGTTGACTTTCTGGGAGGCGGGTCATGAGCATCCGGTCACTTGGTTACCTGCGGATCGAGTCGACGGACGTGGCGGCGTGGCGCGAGTACGGCCTCAAGGTGCTCGGCATGGTCGAAGGCAAGGGGCAGACCGAAGGCGCGCTCTACTTGCGGATGGACGAGTTTCCGGCGCGGCTGGTGATCGTGCCTGGCGAGAGCGACCGCCTGCTGGAGTCCGGTTGGGAATGCGCCAATGCTGAAGGGCTGCAAGAGATCCGCAATCGCCTCGACGTGGAGGGCACGCCGTACAAGGAGGCCACCGCCGCAGAGCTTGCCGACCGTCGGGTCGACGAACTGATCCGCTTCCAAGACCCGTCTGGCAACTGCTTGGAGGTCTTTCACGGCGCCGCGCTGGAACACCGCCGGGTAGTGAGTCCCTACGGACACAAGTTCGTCACCGAGGAGCAAGGCCTGGGGCACGTCGTGCTCACCACGCGGGATGACATGGAGTCGTTGCACTTCTACCGCGACGTGTTGGGCTTCAGGCTGCGCGATTCGATGCGGCTGCCACCGCAGCTGGTCGGCAGGCCCGCAGACGGCCCGCCCGCGTGGCTGAGGTTCTTCGGAGTCAACCCGCGCCACCACAGCCTCGCGTTCATGCCGGGTGAGACACCAAGCGGCATCGTGCATTTGATGGTCGAGGTGGAGAACGCTGACGACGTCGGGCTGTGCCTGGATCGCGCGCTGCGACGCAAGGTGCCGATGTCGGCGACACTCGGCAGACACGTCAACGACAAGATGCTGTCGTTCTACATGAAGACTCCCGGCGGTTTCGACGTCGAATTCGGTTGCGAAGGGCTCGAAGTCGAGGACACCGATTGGGTGGCCCGCGAAAGCACGGCCGTCAGTCTGTGGGGCCACGACTTCAGCGTCGGCTTCAAGAGCTAGTGACCAAGGAACCGCTGGACCCGCGCACATTCCGAAATGTGCTGGGGCAGTTCTGCACCGGCATCACCGTGATCACCACCATGCATGACGGGGCGCCGGTTGGGTTCGCGTGTCAGTCGTTCGCGGCACTCTCGTTGGATCCGCCGCTGGTGTTGTTCTGCCCGACGAAAGTGTCGCGGTCGTGGCAGGCGATCGAGTCCAGCGGACAGTTCTGCGTGAACGTGTTGCACGAGAAGCAGAAGGACGTCTCGGCGCGGTTCGGCTCCAAGGAGCCTGACAAGTTCGCCGGGTTGGATTGGCGTCCTTCCAAACTCGGGTCGCCGATCATCGACGGGACGCTGGCCCACATCGACTGCACAGTGCACTCCGTGCATGACGGCGGCGATCACTACGTCGTGTTCGGCGCGGTGCACTCGTTGTCAGATGTGCCGCACAAGAAGCCGCGGCCGCTGCTGTTCTACCGCGGCGAGTACACCGGAATCGAGCCCGACAAGAACAGCCCCGCGCAGTGGCGTGATGACCTCGAGGCGTTCCTCACTGCCACCACCGACGACACCTGGCTCTAGATACATCCCGTCGCGCACGGGTTGATCAATGGAAGTGACTCCGGTGGCGGCGCATTGGGGTCGACCGGCTGCTGTTGGGTGAGATCGAGGTCATGGTCGAGGTCGGGCGCGATCGGGACGAACTTGCAGAAGTAGCTGATCGCCAGCTCACACGGGCCGTCGTTGGGGTCGGCATTCGCCGGGCTCGCCACGAGTATCCCCGCAGCCAGCGCTGCGACCGCCGCGACGGCTGTCCTCTTCAGCATCGGCTCACCTTACTCTGGATCGCTTCTACCCGGGCTGCGTCTATACCCCACGGTGCCTCGACACCGACCCGAGCATCCAGATCCCACAACACGCACGCTTCGCCGGGTTCGGCGACCAGCGACCACGCGACGACGGTCCTGCCGAGTTGCGTGCCTGTCGGGTCTGCGTCGAGACCTGCGGGAGCGCCACCGTCGGGGTGGTGATGAAGGAACTCGCCGTATGCCTTCGTGCAGAACGCCGAATACCTTGCGGTGCAGAGGATCAGGCCGTGCCACGCCTCGTCGACCGCGCGCGACGGCATCCCGATCACTTGGTTGTCCCATAACGCGGGTGCGCAGCAGCGCAGCCACTGCCGCAAACCCGTTTCGATGAGCTCGCGTGGCTGCCACGGGCACGTCTTGAACACGGCTGGCGGTAAGTCGAGTTCGGCCACCGCTGTGGATACGCGGTCGAGCCGATTGACGCGCCTGAGCTTCACGTTTTCACTCTAAGCGGGGAGTCAGGCCCCGTAGCCTCTTGCCGTGGACACCGTCATGCTGATCATCATCGGCTCGTTTGTGGTGGAGGCGCTTGCCGTCGCATTTTTCGTGTGGTGGCGGCTTTTCCGCAGGCCCAAACGCCAGCAATTCGGCGCTTGGTCGGCCGGCGGATTCGTGATCGGTGACGGGGGAGGCGACCACGCCAGCGGGACCTCGCACCACGGGGGCTGTGGCGGCGGATCGGACCATGGCGGCAGTTGCGGAGGCGGCAGCAGTTGCGGAGGCGGCGGATGCGGCGGCGGGGGCGACTGACCTACCACCGACTTCTCAAAGAATGGCGACCGCGACCACCAGGCCGAGCGCGAACTGCGCGGCCGCAACCATCAGCGTGGGGTAGCGGAACTCCTCGGACTCCAAACAGCCGGCCATGTTGACGCCTAGCACGATCGTCGCGACCCGCATCATGATCACCTGCGCCACGATGCCGACGAAACCGAATATCGCCGTCGAGGTCAGTCCCTCGGCCAACCTGCCACCGGATCCGTAGATCGCCAACACCACGATGAGCGCCATGCTGATGATGCCCGCCGCGGAGATGACGACAGCATTCGGCTTGCCCTGCTTGACCATTTGGCGCAGCGGGCCCGGCGTCGTCAGATCGATCGCATAGAACCCGATCACCATCAGCACCAGCCCCACAGCGGCATACAGCCACATGGCGCCGACGCCCCGGCCGATCGTGCTCCAGAATTCTGCATTCAGCGCCATCACGTTGGTCGTCATCATCAGCTTTCTTCGGTCAACGGAATACGGTGTGGGACAAAGGCTGCGCGATCATCGGTCACCAGTCCGCCTGCCTCGCGGATGCCCAGACCCGCGGACGAATCGCCGACCACCCACGCGCCCAGCGAGGGCCGCATGTCGTCGAAAAGCGGTAGGGGGTCGAAAAGCTGGTAGACATAACCTTCTTCGCCGTAGATCCCGCCGGTGGCCAACTCTATGCCGGGCCCGACGATGGTGATGTTTCCTCCCTCGCGCCCGAGCTTGGGTTTACGGACATACTCGGTGAGTTCGTGCGGATCATCGAGATAGGCCGGTAGCAGGTTCGGGTGGCCGGGATACATTTCCCACAGGATCGCCAGTATCGCCTTGTTCGACAGCAGCGTCTTCCATAGCGGCTCGATCCACATGGTCTGTGGCAGGCTCGACACGACGCGCTGGCCGAACTCGTCGTCCAATACCCACTCCCAGGGGTAGAGCTTGAACATCGCGGCTATCGGCGCCTCTTCCAGATCGACGAAACGCTCCAGCGCGGTGTCCCATCCGACATCCTCGATTTCCAGCGCGATCGTCTCGAACCCGGCCTCGGCTGCAGTCTCCTGCATGTAGGTGGTTGTGATCTGATCTTCGCCGGTCTGCTCGGCACCCGACCATGAGAAGTGAATATCATTGCTGGGCAACGACTCCCGCACGGCCTTCCAGCGATCGACGAGCTGCTCGTGCAGTGAGTTCCATTGGTCGAAACCCGGGAACATGTCTTGCAGCCAGTGCCACTGCAGAACCGACGACTCGAGCAACGTGGTCGGGGTATCGGCGTTGTACTCCAGCAACTTGGCGGGGGAGCCGCCGTCGTAGCGCAGGTCGAAGCGACCGTAGACATGCGGATCGGACCGGCGCCAGGACTGGGCGATTGGCTGCCAACTCCATTCCGGCAGACCGAAGTCCGCGTACCGCTCCAACGTCACGACCTGCTCGACGGCGTTCAGGCACATGGAGTGCAGCAGTTCGACGTCGGCCTCTAGAGCCAGCACTTCGTCCATCTCGAATTCGTAGTACACCGACTCGTCCCAGTACACGCGGTCGGCGCCCGACGCATCGACTGCCGGTGTGCCGAAGACCAGCCCCTGTGTTTCCACGATCGACTGCCAGTCCGGCCGTCGGTGTGTTCTGACGCGTTTCACGTGTCGCTGCTCAGCCGCCGCCGCTGCCCGAGAACCTGGTGCCCAGACCGCCGCGTTGAATGGTTGTACCCGACGATGTCTTGACGGTCGTGTCCTTCGGCATCACTGTGGTGCCGCCCGCCGGCCTCGCCCCAACAGTGCCGCTGCTGCCGTAGTAATAGCGGTACTGGTGGCCGCTGTAGATGAAGAAACCGCCGGGGCCACTGCTGTGGCCGGTGCAGTAGTTGTCAGGCACGATGATCGGCCCACCCGTACCGTCCTCCTGGACGCACTGCGCGTTGACCGTTCTCGGCGACAACGCCCAATAACCCAGCGCCGCAACAACACCTACGACACCGACGACGGCGGCACCACCCTTGAGGCGCCGGTTGCGGTGATACCGCTTGACGTTCGCCTCGAAGCGCGCCCGCTCGGCCGCCTTGCGCTCGCGCTCGGCTTTCTCCCTGGCACGCGTCTCGCCAAGGGTTGGCGGGCGCGGACGCGTAGTCACGGGGTCCTGGAACCGCATGCTGCCACGAGATGCGGTCTCTGGATCCTCAGGTCGGTTCCCGGGTTGCGAAGAGCCCTTTCCGGCGTTGTCGCCAGGATCACCATGGTCGTCCCCCGACGGACGGCTGCCCGGGGGCGGATCTTCCTGCGGCCCCACTCATCGCTCCTTGTCGTCACCGCGGTCTCGGACCTCGCAGGCAGTCTGGCACAGCAAACGCCAAGGTTCCACGACTATTCGGATAGACCCGCAAATTTTTCGATGAAGTCGATGATGGCCGCCGCAACCTCCCGGTGCACGGTCTCGTTGAGAATGTCGTGGTGCGCGCCGGGAAACTCCTGCAGTTGCAGCGGCGCTATCTGTTCGGCATACGCGCGCACCGGCTCGATGGGCGCGATCGGATCGTTGACGCCGTGCACCGCAAGGGTCGGGACCGCCAGCCTCGGCAGCTCGGCGCCAAACCGGTCCCAGGCCCTGTCGAGTTCACGCGCCAGTGGCTTGCCGTCTGCGTCGACGAATGCCAGCGGGTCATTCTCCAGCGAGTCGAGATAGAACGGGTCGCCCGATAACCAGCCGGGGTCCAAGTCGAAAGACGTGTCAGAGTCCAGCATTTCAGGGATGGGAACCAGCGGAGCCCCGGAGATCACGCCCGCGCGGTAGCGCTCGGGTTGATCCAGTAGCCGGAACAGAGTGACTACCGAACCGAACGAATGTCCCTGTGCGATCAGCGGCAGGCCGGGACTTTCACGTTCGGCCAGGTCGGTCAATGCGTCGCCCAGTGCGGAACTGTCCTCGATCGACCCGAAGTCGCCGCGGTTGCCTGGGCTGAGGCCATGGCCGAACTGATCGACGGCCCATAGGTCGATGCCTGCGCCGTTGAGCGTGAACCCGTAGCGGTGATATACGCCGGTGTGCTCTCCGAAGCCATGCAGGAAGACGACAGCGGCGCGCGGCTCTGCCGCCGCCCAGTGCCGGTAATAGGCGCGACCCTGCGGGTGATCGATGAACGGCATGCCACGACTGCAGCAAGTTGCGCCTCGAACCGCAAGCCTTCGGATCACGCTGTGAGCGAAGCGGGCTCGTCAGGCCCGCCCCAAAGGCAGTTCCCAGCGCAGGCCAGGGAATCGTGCGAAAGATCTGTCGGTGGTGATCCACGTTGCGCCGTTTTCGATGGCGAGTGCCGCATGGTAGGCATCTGGAATCGTGTTGGCCCTCGCGCCGACCTCAGTGCAAAGCGATTCGAAGATCCCCCAGTGTCGTGGCCCGGGCCGTAACGGGACCGCGGCTGGCGCCGATCGAAGCGAATTGCATGCGTCGAGCGCCTCGCTGGTCGTGCTGGGTTCTCGAAAAACTCGGTGATTCGTCAGAAGCCGCATGACGCCCGAGAGCACGAGTTCGCTTATACCGATGGGCTCCTCGCCGGTGAGGACGCTGCCGACCCATCTCTGGTATGCCTCGTGATCGACGGTGTCCTCACGAATGGCGTATATGCAGACGTTTACATCAAGGAGCAGCATTGTCGCCAACTAGCTCGGCGAGGGCTTCCTTATCGTTCAGGTCAACGCCCGCTTGCAGGCCTCCGCTGCCGTGCGTCGCCAGACGGAATTCGCCGTGACCGCGTTCATCGGCATCGCGCCGGAGCATCGCACGTAACGCATCCTCAACCACCGAGCCCAGGGATCTCGAAGTTCGCGCTGCGAGGATCTTGGCTTCGGCCAGAAGGTGGTCGTCGATGTTGACGGTCGTACGCACTGAAGCATCATAACATCACTACGGGTCATCATGATGCGATCATCCTGCACCGATATGTCAGGGCTGGACGCTATTGTCGCAAACATGTTCGAAACGATTGATTTGCCCGGCCCGGAAACCTTTCCTGACCTCGACGATCTCGGACTGCTGGATGCCATGCTGCTCGCCACAGTGGTAGAGACGGCGGCTATGGATGTCCGCGTCGCCGCAATACAGGAGATTTACCGGCGTGGCCTGCGCGCCGCCACGGGTTCGGCGCCCACACCGTCCAGTCCGCGCGTGGCCCTCGGCTCGCCCCGCCGCCGACGACGAAAGGCGCGAAAACGGCGCCGGCGCTAGTTCCGGCCGAGCAGCACGTCGCGCTGCTCGCTCACGCGGTCGCGGATCGCGGCCACGACGGCGGCGACCTCGGGCCTGCGTAGCGTTTCGGCGCGGGTGACCAACCAGTACGTCAACTGGATGGCGACCTCGCGAGGCAGCACGCGAATCAGGTCGTCATGGCGGTCGGCCATGAAGCACGGCAGCAGGCCGATGCCTGCGTCCGCGCGGGTCGCTTCGACGTGCACGAAAACGTTGGTGGACGTGACTGATTCGCGCATCGCGGGGGCGAAGCTCGTCGCGATGTCGAGATCGTCGACCTGCAGCATCGAGTCGATGAAGTACACCAGCGGATAACTCGCGAGGTCCGCGATGCTCGTCGGCGTGCCGTGCCGTGCGAGGTAGGTGCGGGATCCGTAGAGCCCGAGGCAGTAGTCGCCAAGCCGAATTGCCTTGGCACGGTGGACCTTTGGTTCTCCGACGACGATCTCCACATCGAGTCCGGAGCGCTGCTGGGTGGCCCGCCGAGTTGCGGCGACGATCTCGACCGCCACCTTGGGATGCTTACGCTGCACCTCGGCTGCGGCCGGGGCGGCGATATACGCGCTGAACCCGTCGGTGGCCGAGATTCGCACCACACCTTCCATGGTGCGCACGCCGCCGGCGTCGACGGTCAATGAGCGGACCGCAGACTCGACGGCCTCTGCGGCGGCCAACGCCTCGCGTCCGAGGTCGGTGAGCTCCCATCCGCCGCCGACGCGCGCGAGCACACGGCCGCCGATCGACTGTTCCAGTGCGGCGATGCGCCGCGAGATCGTGGTGTGGTTGAGACCCAACTCCTCGGCCGCCGTGTTGTAGCGCCCGGAACGGCCCACCGCCAGCAGCACCAGCAGGTCATCGGCGCTGGGCCGGCGGCCGGGCGACTCGGACATATCTGCATTTTTGCAGATATGTCCTGCAGATTTGACCATTGCACCGGCCGTTATCTGCATGAATACTCACCAGAGATCTGTGTCCGCCATCACATCTGAGGCAGGAGTGTGCGATGAGTGTCCGCGACGACACACCGCAGGTAAGCGACCAACCAGCAACGATCACGACGGGGCTGAAGCGCGTGGTGGCGGCGTCGATGGCCGGCACCGTCGTCGAGTGGTACGAGTTTTTCCTCTACGGCACCGCCGCCACCCTGGTGTTCAGCAAGGTGTTCTTCGCCAAGGGCGACAGCGACCTCGATGCGATCCTCGCGGCGTTCCTCACCTATGCGGTCGGCTTCGCCGCGCGACCGATCGGCGGCGTGGTCTTCGGCCACTTCGGTGACAAGTACGGCCGCAAGAAACTCCTGCAGTTCAGCCTGCTGCTGGTCGGTGCCGTCACCTTCCTGATGGGCTGTCTGCCCACATACGGCCAGGTCGGCTACCTGGCGCCGGCGCTGCTCGTCGTGTTGCGGTTCCTGCAGGGCTTCGCCGTCGGCGGCGAATGGGGCGGCGCGGTGCTGCTGGTCGCCGAACACAGCCCGAACAAGAGCCGCGCGTTCTGGGCCAGCTGGCCGCAAGCCGCTGTGCCCATGGGCAACATGCTTGCCACCGTCGTGCTTCTGGTGCTCACCACCACGCTCACCGATGACGCGTTCCTGTCCTGGGGCTGGCGCGTCGCGTTCTGGCTGTCGGCCGTCGTCGTGCTCATCGGCTACTACATCCGCACCAAGGTCACCGATGCGCCGATCTTCGTCGCGGCCCAGCAGGAGGCCGAACGCGTCAAGGCCGTCTCATACGGCGTCTTCGAGGTGCTGAAGCGTTACCCCCGTGGCGTTTTCACCGCGATGGGCCTGCGCTTCGCCGAGAACATCATGTACTACCTGGTGGTCACCTTCTCGATCACCTACCTCAAGGTTCAGGTGCACGCCGACACCAGCGACATCCTGTGGTGGCTGCTGGCCGCCCACGCGGTCCATTTCGCCGTAATTCCATTGGTGGGCAGGCTTTCCGATCGAATCGGCCGTCGCCCGGTGTACTTCGTCGGTGCGCTGGCCGCCGGGACGTGGGGCTTCTTCGCGTTTCCGATGATGAACAGCGCCAACTATCTCGTCATCATGAGTGCGATCATCATCGGGCTGATCATCCATGCGATCATGTACGCGCCACAGCCGGCGATCATGGCCGAGATGTTCCCCACCCGCATGCGGTATTCCGGTGTCTCCCTTGGCTATCAGGTCACGTCGATCGTCGCAGGCTCGCTAGCACCGATCATCGCGGTCAAACTGCTCGAGGTGTACGACTCGTCGGTGCCGATCGCGCTCTACCTGGCCGGTGCTGCAGCCATCACGCTCGTTGCGGTCTACTTCACCCGCGAAACCAACGGCATTGACCTGGCCACGCTGGATCGCGCCGATCGTGAGGATCTCGCGAAAGCGGGTGTCGCATGACCGATCTCGACGGCCGCACCGCGTTGGTCACCGGGGGTGCGAGCGGGATCGGGGCGGCGTGCGCCAGGGAACTCGCCGCGCGCGGCGCTACGGTCACCGTCGCCGACGTCGACGAAGCCGGTGCCAAGGAACTGGCCAGCGACATCGGCGGACGAGCGTGGGCAGTCGACCTGCTCGACGTCTCATCGCTGGAGAAGCTTCAGCTGGAGACCGACATCCTGGTGAACAACGCCGGCGTGCAGAGCATCAACGCGATCGAAGAGTTTCCGCCCGACAAATTCCGGATGATGCTCGCCTTGATGGTAGAGGCACCATTTCTGTTGATCCGGGCAGCGCTTCCGCACATGTACCGGCAGAAGTTCGGCCGCGTCATTAACATCTCATCGGTGCACGGCATTCGCGCTTCTGAGTACAAGGTCGCCTACGTCACCGCCAAACACGCGCTCGAAGGACTGTCCAAGGTGACCGCACTCGAAGGCGGTCCGCACGACGTGACAAGCAACTGTGTGAACCCCGGATACGTCCGCACACCCCTAGTGACCAAGCAGATCGCCGACCAGGCTCGCACCCACAATATCCCCGAGGATCAGGTGGTGGCCGACATCCTGCTGAAGGAGAGCGCGATCAAGCGACTGGTCGAACCGGAAGAGGTTGCCGCCCTTGTCGGTTGGCTTGCCTCGCCGAGCGCAGGCATGGTGACCGGTGCGTCGTACACGATGGACGGTGGGTGGAGCGCCCGATGACACATGCTGTCGATGTTCCGCAGTGGGAGCCGACGGAAAGCGATATCGCGAACGCGCGCGTCACCGACTTCGCCAAGTTCGTGCAAAACCGCATCGGTGCGACGCTGCCCGATTACAAGTCATTGTGGCAGTGGTCGGTTGACGACCCGGCCGCGTTTTGGGGCGCGCTGTGGGAGTACTTCGACCTCGGCGATCCGCCCGATCGCATACTCGACAGCGCCGACATGCCGGAGGCCCGCTGGTTCCCCGGCGTTCGGCTCAACTACGTCGACCAGATCGTGCGCAACGCGCGCTCCGACCGGCCCGCCATCCTGCACGTCGGTGAGGACGGCGGGGTCAGCGAGCTGTCCTGGCGCGAATTGCTCGGGTGCGTAGCAGCATTCGCGCAGACCTTGCACTCGCACGGAGTCCAGGCAGGCGATCGTGTTGTCGGCTATCTGCCCAACATCCCGGAGGCGGTTATCGCGTTCCTCGCTACAGCGAGCCTCGGAGCCGTCTGGAGTGCCTGCGGCCAGGACTACTCCGCGAAAGCGGCGCTGGACCGGCTCGGCCAGCTGGAGCCAGTCGTCCTCGTCACCGCTGACGGGTATCGGTACGGCGGCAAGGACCACGACAAGCGCGACGACGTCGCCGCACTGCAGGCGGGACTGCCGACGCTGCGTGCCACCGTGCTGGCATCCGAGTTGACCGCTCAGACCCACACCGAACTGGAGACGGTTCCCGTCGATTTCGACCATCCGCTGTGGATCCTCTTCTCGTCGGGCACGACGGGCCTGCCGAAGGGAATCATGCACGGGCATGGCGGCGTGGTGCTCGAGCACCTGAAAGCCCTTGCACTGCAATCGGATATCGGATCCAACGACACTTTCTTCTGGTACACCAGCCCTAGCTGGATGATGTGGAACTTCCAGGTTGCAGGGCTCCTGGTCGGTGCGACGATCGTCTGCTACGAAGGCAGTCCGAACCACCCGAGACCGGATGCATTGTGGAACATCGCCGCCCGCGTCGGTGCGACCGTGCTGGGCACCAGCCCCGGCTACGTATTGGGGTGCGCCAAGGCAGGAGCGGTGCCGCGCACCGAACACGACCTGTCGGCATTGCGGACAGTGGGAATCACCGGGTCCTCGCTACCGCCGTCGTCGTCGCTGTGGCTCCGTGACAATGTGGGTGACCGGGTACAGGTGGCCTCGATCAGCGGCGGCACCGATGTCGTGTCGGCGTTCATCGGCGGTGTGCGCACTGTTCCGGTGTGGCCTGGCGAGTTGTCCGCCCCGTACCTAGGCGTGGCGCTCGACGCGTGGGATGAATCGGGCAAGCCCGTGCGCGGCGAGGTCGGTGAACTCGTGATCACCAAGCCGATGCCGTCGATGCCGATTTCGTTCTGGGACGACCAGGACGGATCCCGTTATCGCAGTGCGTATTTCGAGATGTTCCCAGGAGTCTGGCGACACGGCGACTGGATCACCATCACCGATCACGGCAGCATCATCGTGCACGGACGGTCCGACTCGACGCTGAATCGCCACGGCATCCGCATGGGAAGCGCAGATATCTACCAAGCCGTGGAGCGGCTACCGGAGATTGCCGAGGCGTTGGTCATCGGTGCCGAACAACCCGACGGCGGCTATTGGATGCCGCTGTTCGTAGTGCTTGTCGATGACGCCGAACTGACCGACGAGCTACGCGACCGCATCAAGGGCACCATCCGCGAAGAAGTGTCGCCGCGGCACGTGCCCGATGAAATCATCGTCGCCCCGGGCGTTCCGCATACGCGCACGGGCAAGAAGCTCGAGGTGCCGATCAAGAAATTGTTCCAGGGCGCCGACGCGTCGCGCGTCGTCGAGAAGAGCGCCGTCGATGACCCTGCCTTGCTCGACTGGTACGCCAGCTACCGCCGCTCGACGAGCTCAGACTTGTGACACGCTAGACGCCGGTTTTGTGTACCGGAACCTTATTTCGGCGTAATCGGGGACTAGAGCCAGGACCCGATGCGGCGCAGCGCTTCTTCGACGTCGGATGTCGGACCCGCGAACGACAACCGGACGAACGAACCGCCGCGCACGGTGTCGAAATCGATGCCCGGCGCGATCGCAACGCCGGTGTCGTTCAACAGCTTCGAGCAGAACGACAGCGAGTCCGTAGTCAGGTGCGAGACGTCGGCGTACACGTAGAAGGCACCATCGGTGGGAGCGAGCCGGTCGATGCCGATCGAGCGCAACCCGTTGAGCAGCAGTTGGCGATTGGCCGCGTAGTGATGCAGCAGCGCGTCCGCCTCGGCGATCGATTCGGGCGTGAACGCCGCGACCGCGGCGTACTGCGGTAGCACGGGGGGACAGATGGTGAAGTTCCCCGTCAGGCAGTCCACTGCCCGCTGCAGTTCCTTCGGCACCAGCAGCCAGCCCAGCCGCCATCCCGTCATCGCGAAGTACTTCGAAAAACTGTTGACCACCACGGCATCTCGCGACGTCTGCCATGCGCAGCTGGTGGCGGGCGCGCCCTCATAGACCAGCCCGTGGTAGACCTCATCGCTGATCAGACGAACGCCCGCCTGATCACACCACGACGCAATCGCCGCCAGTTCTTCGGGTGGGATGACGGTGCCGGTCGGATTGGCCGGGCTCGCCACGATCACGCCCTGTACGGGCGGATCGAGCTCGGCAAGCATCTGCGCGGTCGGCTGGAACCGCGTCTCGGGTCCGCACGGTAGCTCGACGACCTCGCAGCCCAGCGCCGAGAGGATGTTGCGGTAGCACGGGTAGCCGGGACTGGCGATGGCCACCCGATCGCCGACGTCGAAGCATGCGAGAAACGCCAGCAGGAAGCCACCGCTGGAACCGGTGGTGATCACGACATCGTCGGGGTCGACGTCGAGACCGTGCCGGTCCGTATAGGAGCTCGCGATCGCGGTACGCAACTCGGGGATGCCCAAAGCGACCGAGTAACCCAGCGGGCCGCTGTCCAGCGCCTGCTTGGCGGTCTCCCGCACCGCCTTCGGCGCCCCCGCGCTGGGTTGGCCTGCCGACAAATTGACCAGGTCGCCGTGGGTGCGTTGGCGCTCCGCGGCGGCCAACCACACGTCCATCACATAGAACGGCGGAATCCCTGCTCGCAACGCAACGCTCATCTGAGTCAGGTTAACAACGGCGGTATGGAAGGGTTTGGCGCATGGCGGACGACCACTTCGCGATCAACCGAGCCTGGTGGGACGAACGCGCGCCAGCCCACGCCGGTTCGCCGGACTACGCCGTGCAAGCACTCATCGCCGACCCGACGCGCCTTTCCGACGTGGTCCGATTCGACGTGCCCCGCCTTGGTGACATCAAGGGGCAGCGGGGAATCCATCTGCAATGTCACATCGGGACCGACACCATCTCACTGCATCGCCTCGGTGCCGCGATGACAGGCCTTGACTTCTCGGGCGAATCGATCGCCATCGCCCGACGCATAGCCGCCGACGCCCGCGCCGATGTCACCTTCGTCGAAGCCGACGTCTACGACGCGCCCGCCGTCGTGGGCGGCGGTTTCGATTTCGTCTTCACCGGCATCGGCGCACTGTGCTGGCTACCCGATGTCGGGCGATGGGCAAGGACCGTCGCAGAACTACTGCGCCCGGGTGGCAGGCTGTTCTTGCGCGAGCTTCACCCGATGATGCTGGCCTTCGATGAACAGCGAACGGACGAATGGGTATTGCGCTATTCGTATTTCGAGCAGCCAGAACCGGGCGTCTTCGACGCGCCGGGAACGTACGTCCACACCGAAGCCGAGTTCGGCCACAAGCAGGTCAGCGACTGGAGTCACGGGATCGGCGACGTCATCACCGCGATCCTTCAGGCGGGCTTGGAGCTCACCATGTTCGTCGAGCACGACTCCGCGCCGAACGAGACGCTTCCGGGTCGCATGCATCGAGACGACGGCGAATGGCGCCTCATCGAGCACCCTGAGCGGCTCCCGCTGAGCTACACGCTGCAAGCCGTCAAACGTTAGAACACTTCGGTTTCGAGCCGCCGCAGATGTTCGCGCGGCGGGCCGAGCAGCTGTGCGCTGCCGTGGGCGCGCTTGAAGTACAGCTGGATGTCGTGCTCCCAGGTGATCGCGATCCCGCCGTGCATCTGGACGGCTTCGGCGGCCACCTTGGTGAAGGCCTCACTGGCCGTCACCCGCGCCAGCGCCGCCGACGTGGCCGATGGCGCGGCGATCGCGTCGTTGACGACGGCCCGCGCGGACTGCACCGCCACGTACAGGTCGGCCATCCGGTGCTTGAGTGCCTGGAAGCTGCCGATCGGTCTGCCGAACTGAACGCGGTCCTTGGTGTATTCGACGGTCAGGTCCAGACACTTGGCGGCCGCGCCGACCTGCTCGGCGGCCAACAGGATCGCGGCGATGTCGGCGAGCCCGGGGTCGGTGCCGATGTCGGCGGTGTCCGTGGGTTCGACACGGGCGAGTCGGCGCGTCTGATCCATGGCGTCGACGCGGTGCGCTGCGAAGGTCGTCCATCGGCTCAGCGTTGTCCCGTCCGCCGCGATCACGATGTCCGCGACATCGCCATTGATCACAAACTCGGGGTCGAAGACGACCGTGCCGATCGACGTGCCCTCGGCCAACCGTTCCAATGCGTCGGCGTCGGGCTCGTCAGACGCCAACAGGGCGAGTTCGGCAAGCGTGGTCCCCAGCAACGGAGTCGGCACCAGCGCCTTGCCCAGTTCCTCGAGCACCACCGCGGCATCGGCGAGCTCGCCGCCGGCGCCGCCCAACTCCTCGGGCACCACGAGTGCGGCCGCACCGACCTGCTCGCACAACAACTTCCACAGCGACTCGTCGTAACCGCGTTCGGACGCCATCGCCTCGCGCACCGCGGCCGGCGACGCGTGCCTGTCGACCAGCGTCGCGACGGTCTCGCGCAGCAGTTCCCGTTCTTCTGTCACAAAGCCTCCAAAAGTCGACGCCGATGCGCGGTCGGGTCGCCCCACGCCGAGCGCAGTGCCTGCACCCGCAGCAGCAACAGCGACATGTCGTGTTCCTGCGTGAAGCCGATGGCGCCGTGGGTCTGCAGCGCAGACCGTGCCGCAAGCAACGCGGCATCGGAAGCGGCGGCCTTGGCGGCGCTCACGTCGCGTGCGGTGTCTTCCGAGGTGTCGGCCAGCGACAGCGCCGCGCCGTACACCAACGGCCGCGCCAACTCGAGCGCGATGTGCACGTCGGCCAGCTTGTGCTTGATCGCCTGGTAGGTGCCGATCACTTTGCCGAACTGGCTGCGCTGCTTGGCGTATTCGACCGACGCGTCGAGCAGCGCCTGGCCCGCACCGACCAGCTGTGCAGCCGTCGTCAGTGCACCGAATTCGTAGGCCCGCGCCACATCGGCCGACTGCGGTTCACCGGAGGCGTTGACTTCGAACAGCTTTCGGCTCGGATCGACGGATTCGTGTTGCTCCCCGCGAGCGCCGTCACGCACCTGGCCATCGGCGGCCACCAAGACGATGCCTGCGACATCCGCATCAACGGCCCGCGGCACCTGCGGCGGCAGCGCGACGGTCGCGATCAGTTCACCGGACGCCAGCGCAGCCGACCGCTCGTCATCGGCGAGCAAAACCGGTGCCACCGCTATGGACTCAACTACCGGCCCCGGCACACACCACCGGCCCAGCCGCTCGACGGCGACCACAAGATCGACAGGGTGTGCCTCGATGCCGTCGTATTTCTCCGGCACAGCCAGTGCCGTCACACCGAGGTCGGCCAGCTGCGCCCACACTTTGCGGCCGGGCGCGGTGTCGCCCGCGGCCCAGGCGCGCACCGCGGCCGGCATGTCGGCAGCGCCCAACGCAGCGTCGATGCTGGCGGCGAAGTCGCGCTGCTGTTCGTCAAGACTGAATTTCATGATTACTTCCGCGGTAGGCCCAGCAGGCGCTCGGCGATGATGTTGCGCTGAATTTCGTTGGTGCCCGCGTAGATCGGGCCGCCGAGCGCGAACAGCAGGCCATCGGTCCAGGAATCGACCAGCTCACCATCGGCGGCCTGCATGTCCAGCGCGGTCTGGTGCAGGGCGACATCGAGCTCGGACCAGAACACCTTGGTCACCGACGACTCGGCGCCGAGCTCGCCGCCCGCGGCCACACGCGTGACCGTCCCGAAGGTGTGTAGCCGGTACGCCTGCGCCTTGATCCACGCATCGGCGACACGGTCGGCGAACACCGGATCGGGATTGGCTTTCCATTGCTCGACAAGTCGTTCGGCCGGTGCAAGGAAGCGGGCCGGGCTGCGCAGCGACATGCCACGCTCATTGCTCGATGTGCTCATCGCCGCGCGCCAGCCGTCGTGCACGTCGCCGATCACGTCGTTGTCGGGCACAAACACGTCGTCGAGGAAGATCTCACCGAAGCCGGTGTCCCCACCCAGCTGCGCAATCGGCCTGACGGTGATGCCGTCGGCCTTCAGGTCGAACATGAAATACGTCAGACCGCGGTGGCGCTCGGCAGCTGGATCCGAACGGAACAACCCGAATGCGCGCTCCCCGAACGGAGCCCGTGAACTCCAGATCTTCTGACCGTTCAGCAGCCAGCCGCCGTCGGTCTTTGTCGCGGTCGAACGCAGCGATGCCAGGTCGCTGCCCGACTCCGGCTCAGACCACGCCTGCGCCCAGATCTCCTCGCCGCTGGCCATTTTCGGCAGCACCCGATCGAGCTGTTCTTCGGTGCCGTGGGCGAATAGCGTCGGTGCGAGCATTGAGGTGCCGTTGGCGCTGGCCCGTCCCGGTGCGCCTGCGCGGAAGTACTCCTCTTCGTAGACCACCCATTGCAGAAGCGTGGCGTCACGACCGCCGTACTTCTCGGGCCACGTGATCACCGACAGTCCTGCATCGAAAAGCACCTTGTCCCAACGCCGATGCTGTTGAAAGCCCTCGGCGGTGTCGTACGACTTGGTGGGGAACGAGTCCCTGTTCGAGGCGAGGAATTCACGTACCTCGTTCTGGAACGCCAGTGTGGCGTCGTCAAAGTTCAGGTCCATCAGGCTCTTTCCCTTAACAGTGGTTTGACCACCTTGCCGCCCGGGTTCCTCGGCAGAACATCGAGGAATTCCACAGACTGCGGCGTCTTGAACTTCGCCAAATGCTCACGCGTGTAGGCGATTACCGTCTCTTCATCCAGCGATACACCCGGCTTGACCACGACGAAGGCCTTACCAACCTCACCGAGGCGCTCATCCGGCACGCCGATGACCGCGGACTCGACGACGCCGTCCAACCTTGCCAGCACCTGCTCGACCTCGGCGGGGTACACGTTGAATCCACCGCTGATGTACATGTCCTTGAGGCGGTCGGTGATGCTGAGATTGCCTGCAGCGTCCAGCTTTCCGACGTCTCCGGTGTGCAACCAGCCGTCGGCGTCGATCGCTGCGGCGGTCGCTTCGGGATCGTCGAGGTAGCCCAGCATCACGTTCGGCCCGCGCAATAGCACCTCGTCGTGTTCGCCAATCCGGAGTTCGAAGTCCGCAATCGGTCGTCCGCACGTGGTGGCGACGGTGACGGGGTCGTCGCCGGCGCTGCACATGGTGCCGAACCCGTTGGCCTCGGTCAGCCCGTATGCAGTGAGCACGATGTCGAAGTCCAACTCCTTCTGCATGCGCTCGATCAGCACGACCGGCACCACCGCCGCGCCGGTGACCGCGAACCTCAGCGAGGACAGGTCGTAGTCGCCGCGCTTGGGATGGTCGAGAAGCACTTGGTAGATCGTCGGCGGCCCGGGCAGCACGGTGATCCGGTGTTCCTGCACCGACCGCATCGCGCCCTCGGGGTCGAATGTCAGCTGCGGAATCAAGGTGGCCCCGGTCTGCAGGCACGCGAGGATGCCGGCCTTGTATCCGAAGTTGTGGAAGAACGGGTTGATGCAGAGGTAGCGGTCATCGCTGGTGATCTGGCCGCACTGCGCCCACGCCGCCGAACCGGCCAGCGATTGCCGGTGCGCACACAGCGCGCCCTTGCTGCGCCCGGTGGTGCCGGAGGTGAACAGGATGTCGGAGACGTCGTCGGGTGTCACGGCGGATGCCCTGGCATCGGCCGCCGGTAAGTCGGTGCCGCGGGCCATGAACTCATCCCAGGTCCCGTCGACCTTCTCGACCGGGATTCGGACGATGTGGCGCAACGCGGGCAGCGCGGAGCGGTCCAGTGACGCGGCCTTGTCGGCGCCAAGGAACTCGCCGGACGCGAACAACAGCGGCGCCTCGGTTCGCGCCAGGATGTCGGTGGCCTCGCTGGCGGTGTAGCGGGTGTTCAGCGGCACGAGGACTCCGCCGGCGTAGGTGGTGGCCAGGCATGCCACCACCCAATGCCAGGTGTTCGGCGACCAGATCGCGACCCGATCTCCGGCGCTGACGCCGAGGTCGACCATTGCCGCAGCGGCCCGGCGGACCTCGTCGCGCAGCTCGGCGTAGGTCAGCCGCCGATCTGGAGTGACCAGCGCGTCATGCTCGGAGAATTGGTCGGCAATCCGGTCCAGGACCTGCGGAATGGTCCTACGGTCGTCCCCGGTCCTGCGGTCGTGGGCCCACCCCATTGATGCTCCTCTAACAAAGCAAGTGCTTGGTAGGTTAGCCTACAGGGGTGATAGAGGTCGAGGAGTTCAGGGCCGAGGTCCGTGACTGGCTCGCCGAGAACCTCGTCGGCGATTTCGCCGCGCTCAAGGGCCTAGGGGCGCCTGGCCGCGAGGACGAGGCGTTCGAGGAGCGACGCGCCTGGAACCAGCATCTGGCGGCCGCGGGCCTGACCTGCCTGGGCTGGCCGGTCGAGCACGGTGGTCGCGGCTTATCGGTCGCTCACCGCGTCGCTTTTTACGAGGAGTACGCCCGCGCGGACGCGCCGCACAAGGTCAATCACTTCGGTGAGGAACTGCTTGGCCCGACGCTGATCGCGTTCGGCACCGAGGAGCAGAAGAAGCGGTTCCTGCCGAAGATCCTCGACGTCACCGAGCTGTGGTGTCAGGGCTACTCGGAACCCGGCGCGGGCAGTGACCTCGCCAACGTCTCGACGACAGCCGAGCTCGACGGTGATCAGTGGGTGATCAACGGCCAGAAGGTGTGGACGTCGATGGCGCACCTGTCGCAGTGGTGCTTCGTGGTGGCCCGCACCGAAAAGGGCTCGAAGCGACACGCCGGCTTGTCGTATCTGCTTGTGCCGCTTGATCAACCCGGTGTCGAGATCCGGCCGGTTGTGCAGCTTACCGGCACCGCCGACTTCAACGAGGTGTTCTTCGACGACGCCCGCACCGACGCCGATCTGGTGGTCGGCGAACCCGGCGACGGCTGGCGGGTCGCGATGGGGACGCTGACGTTCGAGCGTGGCGTGTCGACGCTTGGTCAGCAGATCCGTTATGCGCGTGAGCTTTCCAACTTGGTCGAGGAGGCCAAGCGCACCGGCGCCGATGACGACCCGCTGATCCGTGAACGGCTGACACGATCGTGGGTGGGCCTGCAGACAATGCGGTCGTATGCGCTTGCGACCATGGATGTCGAGCAGCGAGGCGGTCAGTCCGCCGGGAAAGACTCAGTGTCGAAGCTGCTGTGGGCCAACTGGCATCGCGATCTCGGCGAGCTGGCGATGGACATCGTTGGCAAGGCCGGTCTGGTGGCCAAGGACGGCGAGTTCGACGTCTGGCAGCACCTGTACCTGTTCACCCGCGCGGACACCATCTACGGCGGGTCGAACGAGATCCAGCGCAACATCATCGCCGAGCGGGTGCTCGGCCTACCGCGTGAGGTGAAGGGCTAGTGACACTGGCGGAACCGCCGAAAGAGATTGAGGGACACGGACTTCTGACAGGCAAGGTGGTCGTCGTGACGGCCGCCGCAGGCACCGGCATCGGCTCGGCCGTCGCTCGCCGTGCACTGGCCGAAGGCGCCGACGTCGTCGTCTCCGACCACCACGAACGCCGGCTGGGGGATACGCGCGACCAGTTGACCGAGCTCGGGCTGGGCCGTGTTGAAAGCGTCGTCTGCGACGTGACGTCAACAGCTCAGGTCGACGCATTGATCTCGTCGACCACCGCGCGAATGGGCCGCCTCGACGTCTTGGTCAACAACGCCGGCCTTGGCGGCACCACGCCAGTCGTCGACATGACCGACGAGGAATGGGATCGGGTGCTCAACGTGACCCTCACGTCGACGATGCGGGCCACCCGCGCGGCGCTGCGGTATTTCCGCGACGCCGATCACGGCGGCGTGATCGTCAACAACGCCAGCGTGCTCGGCTGGCGGGCGCAGCACTCGCAGTCGCACTATGCCGCGGCGAAGGCGGGTGTGATGGCGTTGACCCGATGCAGCGCAATCGAAGCCGTCGACTACGGCGTGCGCATCAACGCGGTATCGCCGAGCATCGCCAGGCATAAGTTCCTCGAGAAGACCAGCTCTGCAGATCTGCTCGACCGGCTCTCGGAGGGGGAGGCGTTCGGCCGCGCGGCGGAACCGTGGGAGATCGCGGCCACCATCGCATTCCTGGCCAGCGACTACTCCAGTTATCTGACTGGCGAGGTCATCTCGGTGTCGAGCCAGCGGGCCTGACGCAGCGCTTTCTCCACGGAATCTTCACAAACGCTGCCCAGAAGCCCCACATCTGGCACCTACAGTCAGGTGTGTGAAGCGAATCCTGGTGGTCGAGGACGAGCCGACCATCTTGGCTGCTGTCGCCACCAGGCTGCGTGCCGAGGAGTTCCAGGTCGCGACGGCCGTGGACGGACCGTCGGCCGTCGCAGCGGCGCTGGCCGATCCGCCGGACCTCGTGGTGCTCGATGTCATGTTGCCCGGGTTCGACGGGCTCGAGGTGTGCCGGCGAATTCAGTCCGTGCAGCCCATCCCGGTGTTGATGTTGACTGCGCGAAGCGACGAGACCGACATGCTGATCGGGCTCGGAATCGGCGCCGACGACTATCTCACCAAGCCGTTCAGCATGCGCGAACTGGTCGCGCGGATCCGGGTGCTGTTGCGCCGCATGGATCGCACTGGCCCCGCTCAGCCTATGTGGATCGGTGAACATCGAATCGATCTGCAGGCGCGCAGGGTTCACAAGGGTGATGCCGAAGTCCACTTGACGCGAACAGAATTCGATCTGCTCGTCTTTCTGGCAGGCAGGCCGAGCGCCGCGGTGTCCCGCGATGCCCTGCTCGAACATGTGTGGGGTTGGGGGTCTGGCGTGGAGAGCCGTACCGTCGATACGCATGTGAAGGCGTTGCGCCGCAAGCTCGGTGCAGAGCTCATCCGCACCGTGCACGGCGTCGGGTACGCATTGGAGTTACCGCGGTGAGCCGGCTCGGCGCCGCATGGGATCGGCTGCCGCGGCCGCTGGATCCCTTCGCCTCATTCAAGGTCAAGATGGGTCTGCTCGTCGTCGGCGCGATCACCCTCGTCGCGTTCATGTTCTGGATCGGCGCGGGTTGGCAGCTGCGCTACACGCTGCTCGCCGCGCTCGTCGGATCACTCGGGCTCACTTTGTTTCTCGCACACGGTATGACGTCGCCGCTGCGTCAGATGACGGCGGCCGCGCGGGTGATGGCCCGCGGTGACTACAGCGTCCGCGTCCGGGCCACCTCGAGGGATGAAGTCGGACAGCTTGCGACGGCCTACAACCAGATGGCGGCCGACCTGGGGGCGGCCGACGAGTATCGGCGTGGGCTCATCGCCAATGTCTCGCACGAATTGCTCACACCGATCACGGCGTTGCATGCGTTGCTGGAGAACGTCGTCGACGGCATCGCCGAGCCGGACCAGAAAACCATGCGGATGGCGCTGTCGCAGACCGAGCGGCTCGGCGAACTGGTGACCAATCTACTCGACCTGTCCCGTCTCGAGGGCGGCGCGATCCCGTTGCAACCCACGAGATTCGGCGTCAAGCGATTCCTCGAGGAAGCAATCGGGCACGTGGCGGTGACTGCCGACGGTGTGCAGGTGTCGGTGCAGGTCTCACCGGAGGACTTGGTGGCCGTCGCCGATCAGGCTCGGTTGCGGCAGGTGGTCGTCAACTTGGTCGACAACGCGATTCGACACAGTCCCGCAGGCGCTGCGGTCTCCGTGATGGCACGCGCGGCGCAGCCGACCGGCCTGCGGCTAGAGGTGTGCGACGAGGGACCGGGAATACCGCCTGCCGAGCGCGAACGCGTGTTCCAGCGCTTCACCAGGGGAGCGACGTCGGCAGGAGGTACCGGTCTCGGGTTGGCGATCGCGCGGTGGGCGGTCGAATTGCACGGGGGCGCAATAGAAGTGATAGCTGCGCCCGCGGGATGCCGTATCGGGGTCACGATCCCGACGACACAGGAGGACTCGCGTTGACCACGTTGTACGGCCGGTACGGGACACCACCGCCACCGCCACCGCCGCCGATGCTCGGTCCACAACCGGCGCGACACGGCGAACCAGGCTGGACCGTCTGGCCGCATCGGATCTGGCCGCTCGACCTTCGGGCCGTCGCGCCGCGGCGGCTTGTCACGTTGGCGCTCGTCGCTGCCGGAGCGGGCGCCGAGTTCTGGCGACCCTCGGTGCTCAGCGCTGGCTACCTCGTCGTGGGTATCGCGGTGTTCGCCGTCGTGTATGGCACCGCCGGGCGTCGTCCTTCGCGCGGGCAATGGCTCGGGATCGCGCTCACCCTGGCACTGCTGTCCGTGCCCGCGTTGTTGGCCGCCAAATGGCTTGGGGTGCTGTGCATTCTGGCGGCCTGGCTGGTCGGCTGGGGCACACTTGTCGGCGGCCGGACGTGGACCGCCGTCTTCACAGGACCGTTCATCCCGGCGCTGCTGCCCGCCAGGGTGGTCGGGTGGGTGCGTCGCGCCGTTCCCGAGGGCGGATTGACGTGGAACGATCGGCCAAGTGGGGTCCGGATCGGCGTCGTCGCAGCAGTCACGATCGTGCTGGCGCTGGTATTCGGCGGCCTGTTTGCCTCCGCCGACGTGGCCTTCGCGCGACTGATCGATGCCCTGATACCCGAGTTGAACCTCGCCGAGTTTTACGCCCGCGGCTTCGTCTTCGGAATTGTGCTGTGCCTCGTGCTGTTCGGCGGATACGTGGTGCGTTTCGCCCCCAAGCTGGATGCATTGGCGCCAGAACCCATGCGTCCCTTGCCGAATTGGGAGTGGGCGGTGCCGCTCGCGGTGCTGGATGTGCTCTTCATCGGATTCGTCGCGGTTCAGGCCACGGTGTTGTTCGGCGGACACCAGCATGTGCTTGAGACTGAGGGGTTGACCTACGCGGAGTATGCGCGCCAGGGCTTCTGGCAGCTGTTGTGGGTTTCTGCGCTGACGCTTCTGGTGCTGAGCGGCGTCATCCGCGTGGCAGGGCGGCGTCAGGCGACAGGTCGTCGCCTCCTTCGGATACTCGTCGGGATCCTTTGTGCGACTTCGGTTGTGGTGGTGATCTCGGCGATACACCGGATGTGGCTGTATCAGCAGGCCTACGGGTTCAGCGTGCAACGACTGATGGTGATCACCATCGAGTCGTGGCTCGGTCTGGTGTTCGTCCTCGTCGCGGTCGCGGGCATACGGATGAAAGGGCGGTGGTTGCCACGGGCGATCCTGGTGGCCGGTGCAGTCGCGTTACTGGGCCTGGCCGCCACCAACCCGGAGCGGCTGATCGCCGAACGCAACATCGACCGTTACGAGCAGGGGGAAGTGTTGGACATCGGCTACCTCAGTGGTCTGTCGGCGGACATCGAACCGGCGTTGGCAGGGCTGCCCGCAGGGGTCCGCGTCTGCCCGACGTACCGCGACGACCGACCGGACCCGTGGTACGAGTTCAACCTGGCGCACTGGCGTGCTCCACACGGCGGATGCCCCGGTCTTACCTAGCAAGCGCTTGGTTGCTATCCTATCGGAGTGGATAAGGCGCTTCCGAGCCGCCGCGACGAGCTCTTAGACCTCGCGGCGACGATGTTCGCCGAGCGGGGGTTGCGCGCGACCACCGTGCGCGACATCGCCGACTCGGCGGGCATCCTTTCCGGCAGCCTGTATCACCACTTCAAGTCCAAGGAGCAGATGGTCGAGGAGGTCCTGCGGGACTTCCTGGACTGGCTGTTCGACCGGTACGCCGAGATCGTCGCACGCGAAACCGATCCGCTGGAGCGCGTGAAGGGCCTCTTCATGACCTCGTTCGAGGCGATCGAACACCGGCATGCGCAGGTCGTCATCTACCAGGACGAGGCCAAACGACTGTCCTCGCTTCCGCAGTTCGAGTTCGTCGAGAGCCGCAACCGCGAACAGCGCAGGATGTGGGTGGATGTGCTCAAGCAGGGTGTCGCCGAGGGCCGCTTCCGGCCCGACATCGACGTCGACCTGGTCTATCGGTTCATCCGCGACACGACGTGGGTTTCGGTCCGCTGGTATCAACCCGGCGGACCACTGACGGCCGAACAAGTCGGCCAGCAGTATCTGAGCATCGTGCTTGGCGGCATTACCAAAGAAGGAGCTCCAAATGGCTGAGGCGTACGTCATCGAAGCTGTGCGCACCGCGGTCGGCAAGCGCAATGGCTCGCTCGCCGGTGTGCATCCCGTCGACCTAGGCGCGGCCGGGTGGCGCGGACTCTTCGACCGGGTGGACGTCGATCCCGCTGCGGTCGACGACGTGATCGCCGGCTGCGTCGACGCGATCGGGGGGCAGGCGGGCAACATCGCCCGGCTGTCCTGGCTGGCGGCCGGATACCCGGAGGAGGTGCCTGGCGTCACCGTGGACCGGCAGTGCGGTTCCAGCCAGCAGGCGGTGTCCTTCGGCGCGCAGGCCATCATGTCGGGCACTGCCGACTTGATCGTCGCCGGCGGTATGCAGAACATGAGCCAGATCCCGATCAGCTCCGCGATGAGCGTCGGCGAGCAGTTCGGATTCACTTCTCCCACAAACGAATCCAAGAGCTGGCTGCACCGCTACGGGGATCAGGAGATCTCGCAGTTCCGTGGCGCGGAGCTGATCGCCGAGAAGTGGGAGATCTCTCGCGAGGAGATGGAGGAGTTCTCGCTTGCCAGCCACCAGCGCGCGCAGGAGGCGATCCGGTCCGGCTACTTCGAGAACGAGATCATCCCGGTCGACGGTTTTGTCACCGACGAGGGGCCGCGCGACACCTCACTGGAGAAGATGGCGGGGCTGAAGACGTTGGTCGACGGCGGCCGCCTGACCGCCGCGATGGCCAGCCAGATTTCCGACGGCGCCAGCGCGGTGTTGCTCGCATCCGAGCAGGCCGTCAAGGACCACGGGTTGAAGCCACGCGCCCGCATCCACCACATCAGTGCCCGTGGCGCGGACCCCGTGTTCATGCTGACGGGGCCGATTCCCGCGACGCGCTACGCGCTGGAGAAGACGGGCCTGACGATGGACGACATCGACACAGTGGAGATCAACGAGGCGTTCGCGCCGGTCGTCATGGCGTGGATGAAGGAGCTCAAGGTCGACCACGCGAAGGTCAACCCCAGTGGCGGCGCCATCGCGCTCGGCCACCCGCTGGGTGCCACCGGCGCCAAGCTGTTCGCCACCATGCTGAATACGTTGGAGCGCACCGGCGGTCGCTACGGCTTGCAGACGATGTGCGAGGGCGGCGGCACCGCCAACGTCACCATCATCGAGCGGCTGTAGTCACTACGCCGAGCGACCGTGTCTGTGCACGACACGCCGCACTTTTGTGTACAAATGCGGTCGCTCGCGCGGAGTCGAGCACCCGCTCAGTGGTCGTGGAGGACCACGCCACGGATGTTGCGGCCGGCGAGCATGTCGTCATATCCGTCGTTGATGTCGGCGAGTTTGTACTCGGCCGTCACCGTCTCGTCCAGCAGTAGCTTGCCGTCCCGGTAGAGGTTGAGCAGCCGCGGGATATCGGCGCGTGGGTTGGCCTCGCCGTAGAGGCTGCCGAGCAGTCGCTTCTGGAACAGCGTCACGAACGTCATCGGCAACGTCGGCGTGACGTCGGCCATTGAGGCGATCGCCGTCATCACGACGGCACCGCCCTTGCGGATGATGTTGAACGCGTCGTTGAGCATCGCGCCCTCCAACACCCCCATGGTGAGCAGCGCTGAGTCCGCCATCACGCCGCGCGTCAGGTCGGTCACCAGTTCGGTCGCCTCGACCACAGAGGTGACGAAGTGTGTTGCGCCGAACTGAAAGGCCTTGTCCCGCTTGGTATCAACGATGTCGACCACCACGATGTGCTCGGCACCCGCGAGTCGAGCGCCCTGGATGGCGCCGCTGCCGATTCCGCCGCAACCAATCACCACGACGGTGTCGCCGGGACTGACCCCAGCACTGTTCACGGCAGACCCCCAGCCGGTCATCACGCCGCACCCCAACAAGCAGGCTCTGGCCAACGGCAGGTCGTCGTCGATCTTCACGACGGACGCCTCCGAGAGCGTGCCGTACTGCGAGAAGCTCCCGACGCCCGATAAAACTCCGACGTCCTGTCCCCGCACCTTGCGCCGGAATGTGCCGTCGGCCTGCACCCCGACCATGATCAGTGCGCCGAGGTCGCACAGGTTCTGGTGCCCGCTGGCGCACCAGCGACAGCGCCCGCATGCCGGCAGGAATGACGTCACCACGTGATCGCCCACCTTGAGGTCGCGCACGCCAGGGCCGACTTCCTGCACAATTCCTGCACCCTCGTGTCCACCGATGATCGGCAGAGGGACGCCGGCGAAGTCGCCGGTGACCACGTGGTGATCTGAATGGCACAGGCCGGTCGCCTCGAATGAGATCAGGACTTCGCCCTCTTTCGGCCCATCAAGCTCGACCTCTTCGACGCTCCACTTCTCGTTGAGCCCCCACAGCACAGCCGCGTTCGTCTTCATGGGCCGAGTGTAGGAAAGACCCAGGCCCGATACGGGCTACTCGACGAACGCGGCGGCCGCCTGCAGATGCTTGACGGCGTCACTCACGATCGTGTCGATCAGTTCGGCACACGACGGCAGGTCGTCGAGAATGCCTGCGACCTGACCCGATGCCAGCACACCCGCGGTCGTATTGCCTTCGACAAGGCCGGCCTTCAGTAGCATCGGGGTGTTGGCCGCCATGACCACCTGCGCCCAGCTCAGTTCCTTGCCGTGGCGCATCTCCAGACCATCGCTGATCATCGACCGCCACGTCATGCCCGACATCTTCTTGAACTTCTGCGCGTTGCGCACCGCAGCCGTGAAACCCCTTACCCGCGAGCCACTCTCGAGCTTCTCGACCAGTCCGGTGCGAAGCACCCGGTGCGGCATGCCATCGACGCGCGTCGACACCACGGTGCCGTCCAGGCCTGCCTCGAGATACCGCTGCTTGACGGCGTCGGGCACGGTGGAGTCGGAGGTCAACAGGAAGCGCGTGCCCATCGCAACGCCCGCGGCGCCGTAGGACAGCGCCGCCGCCAACCCGCGGCCGTCGAAGAACCCGCCCGCCGCGACGACGGGAATGTCGACGGCGTCGAGCACCGACGGAAGTAGCAGCGTGGTCGCGATCGGACCGGTGTGCCCACCGCCCTCGCCGCCCTGGACGATGACCGCGTCGGCACCCCAGCCTGCGACCTTCTTCGCATGCTTGGCCAGGCCGACAGACGGAATCACCACCACGCCAGCCTCTTTGAGCTTCGCGATCAGGTCAGGCTTGGGCGCCAGCGCGAAAGACGCGACCTTCACGCCCTCGCGGATCAGCAGATCTATGCGATCACCCGCATCGCCCGCGTCGGCGCGGATGTTGATGCCGAACGGTTTGTCCGTCGTGGCCTTGACCTTCGTGACCGCCGTCTGCAGTTCCTCGAGGGTCATCGTCGCCGAGGCCAGGATGCCGAGGCCGCCTGCATTGGACGTCGCCGACACCAACCGCGCACCCGCCACCCAGCCCATCCCGGTCTGCACCACTGGATGCTCGATGCCGATCAGCTCGGTCAGTGGCGTGCGCAGCTTGCTCATCGTACTTCCTTGTCCCGCACCGACTTCGGATCGATCACGTCGCGGATCAGCTTCAGCTCATCAGCGGTGGGGAGTCTTGTCGCCTCGGCCTTGTCCAGGTCGTGTACCTCGAACGAGGTGTTCTCGGCGACCTGATCGGCTTCCACACCCGGATGCAGTGACACCGCTCGCATCTGGTGATCCGGCCCGTTGAAGTCGAACACGCCGAGGTTGGTCACGACCCGGTAGACGTTGACGAAGCGGTACGCCGGATTATCCGGGTCCACCTTGTCCCAGCCGATGCCGGAGACCACGTCGACGGAATCGCCGAACACCCGCTTGGAATGGTTGCCGACCCAATAGCTGGTCGCGTGGTTGATCGTGTTGCCCGGGGCGCCACGCACCCCGAACATCTGCCGGGTCGGGTGCTGCAGCGGGCCGAACGCTGACAGATTCTGGTTGCCGTAACGGTCAATCTGGTTGGCGCCCATGACAACATGGCGACGACCCCAGGCCAGCGTCTCGAATACGCGGCCGAACGGCATCCAGCCTTCGATCGCTCCGACCACACCAATCGCGGGCGTGTCGGCGAGCAGTCGGGCCTCACCGTCGGTGAGCAGGATGTCGGGGGAGAACGTCAGCCGCGCCAACCGGGCGCCGATCGACACCATGTTCGCCATCGGGCTGACCATGATCTCACCGGCATCGCGGAACAGTTCGGCGCATGCGACGGCACAGACCTCGGCTCGGGTCGTCGACATCACTTCGTCTCTCCAAACTTCCGTACGGCCGCCTGGTAATCGGCCTCGCTGCCAGACAGATATGTCGCCACGAATTCCTGCCACGTCTCGTCGGACCCAGCCGCCTCGGCGTAGTGGCGCTGGAACTTCTCGTCACGCCGATAATCCGGTTCGGCGGTGGTGAAGTGGGCTCCGTTGGGCGCCTCGACCACGGAATCCACCATCATCCGGTTGATCAACAGTGCCTGCGGCGGTACGCCTTTGACCAATTCCTCGGTGGGCACCACCTTTTCCACCGACAGGTAGCGCCGGTCGGCGGCCATCAGGTACAGGTCGTCGAAGTACGGGTCGATGCCGGTGTAGGCGGCGTTGCCTTGCGCGTCACCGAGATTCATGTGCACGAATGCGGCGTCGAGCCGCAGCGCAGGCATCGCGACGAGCTCCTCGAAACCGCCATCGGTGGGGTACGGCGACTTCACCGTCTTCAGTTCGTCACCCCAGAAGGCGCGCACATCGCTGCCGAGGCCGGCGCGGATGGGCAGGAACGGCAACCGCTGCGCGGCGGCCTGCAGCCCGCACCGCAACATGCCCTCGTCCATCTCACGCGACTCGATCGCACCGCTGGTACGGGCCTTGGAGAACCACGGGTCGTAGAACGGCGGTGAATCCAGCGACACAAAACCGTAGTAGACGCGCTTCACCTTGCCGGCCGAGCACAGCAGCCCGAGGTCGGGTCCGCCGTACGTGACAACGGTCAAGTCCTTCACTGAAGTACGCAGCAGCGCGCGTACGAACGCCATCGGCTTGCGACGTGAACCCCAGCCGCCGATGCCGATCGTCATACCGCTTTCGACCGAGGCGACGGCCTCGTCCAATGTGGTCCGCTTGTCGCTCACGCCTTCTTGCCCTTCGCCGTCCCTGCGAAGGCGTCGCGGTGTTCGTCCGCCACGCCGGCCAGATTCAATTCGAACGTAAAGCCTTGCTCCATGCGGTAACTGGAGTTGACCTTCTGCACATCGATCAGGTTCAGCGCTTCCTTGGCGGCGCGGATCACCCGGGTGTCCTTGGCCGCGATGTCGCGTGCGACCCGCAGGGCGGCCTCGTCCAACTCCGCGCGAGGCACCACTTCGTGCACCGATCCGAAGTGATGCAGCGTCGCTGCGTCGACGGTGGCTGCGGTGAAGAACAGCCTGCGCATCATGTGCTGGGGTACCAGGCGCGACAGGTGGGTGGCCGCGCCCAAAGCGCCCCGTTCCACCTCGGGCAAGCCGAACTTCGCGTCGTCGGAGGCGACGATCACGTCGGCGTTGCCGACAAGGCCGATGCCGCCGCCGACGCAGAAGCCGTTGACGGCGGCGACCACCGGAACCGCGCATTCATAGACCGCGCGGAACGCCGCATAGCATCCGCGGTTGGCGTCGATGAGCGCGGTGAAGCCCTCGGTGTTCTGCATTTCCTTGATGTCGACGCCGGCGTTGAAGCCACGGCCCTCGGCGCGGAGGATCACGACGTGGGTCGTGGGGTCCGCCCCCGCCTTGGTGATGACATCGCCGAGTTCGAACCAGCCTTGCGACGGGATCGCGTTGACCGGCGGGTAGTCGACGGTGACCGAGACGATGCCCGGCTCAGTGGTCGTGGAGGTGATTGGCATTGCACTTCCTGGGGGTCGGTACCTAAGCAAGCACTTGCTTGGTACGCTAGCACAGTGACCGACGCCGCTGACATCAACCTCGGGCTCAAGGACAGGGTGGTCCTGGTGACCGGTGGGGTCCGCGGCGTCGGCGCCGGCATCAGCGCCGTTTTCGCCCATCAGGGCGCCACGGTGGTGACCTGCGCACGCCGCGCGGTCGAGGGGCTGCCGTATGAGTTCCACTCCTGCGACGTGCGCGACGACGATGCCGTCGCCGCAATGATCGGCGCCATCGCCGAGCGCTACGGGCGACTCGACGTCGTCATCAACAACGCGGGCGGCTCGCCGTACGTGCTCACGGCGGACGCCAGTGCGAAGTTCAGCCGAAAGATCATCGAGCTCAACCTGCTGGGTCCGCTCTCGGTGTCACAGCACGCGAACGCGGTGATGCAGACGCAGGAGCGTGGCGGGTCGATCGTGAACGTCGCCAGCGTCAGCGGGCGTCGGCCGACGCCAGGGACGGCGCCGTACGGTGCCGCCAAGGCCGGTGTCGAAAGCCTCACCAGCACACTGGCTGTCGAGTGGGCACCGAAGGTCAGGGTCAACTCCGTGGTCGTCGGCATGGTCGAGACAGAACAATCCGAATTGTTCTACGGCGACGAAGAGTCCATCGCGGCCATCTCGAAGAATGTGCCGCTCGGCAGGCTGGCCAAGCCTACCGATGTCGGTTGGGCCGCAGCGTTTCTCGCGTCGGACGCCGCGTCTTACATCAGTGGAGCGAGCCTCGAAGTACACGGCGGCGGTGAGCCGCCGCACTACCTGGCCACAACGAACGCAATCAGTTAAGGAGACATCGGATATGGGTTTGCTCGACGGCCGGGTGGTCATCGTGACAGGTGCCGGTGGCGGCATCGGGCGCGCGCACGCGCTGGCGTTCGCCGCGGAGGGCGCACGCGTTGTGGTCAACGACATCGGCGTTGGCTTGGACGGTTCACCCGCTGGCGGCGGCAGCGCTGCACAGGGTGTCGTCGACGAGATCACCGCCGCCGGAGGCGAAGCCGTCACCAGTGGGGCGAACGTCGCCGACTGGGCGCAAGCCGAAGGCCTGATCCAGACGGCGGTCGACAGCTTCGGTGGCCTGGACGTTCTGGTCAACAACGCGGGGATCGTTCGCGACAGAATGTTCGCGAACACCAGTGAGGAAGAATTCGACGCGGTCATCGCCGTACATCTCAAGGGCCACTTCGCGACCATGCGCCATGCGGCGGCCTACTGGCGTGCACAGTCGAAGGCGGGCAACGCCGTCGATGCACGCATCATCAACACCAGTTCCGGCGCGGGCCTGCAAGGCAGTGTGGGACAAGCGAATTACAGCGTGGCGAAGGCTGGCATCGCGGCGATGACGCTGGTGGCAGCCGCCGAGATGGGGCGCTACGGCGTCACCGTCAATGCGATCGCGCCGTCGGCGCGCACCCGCATGACCGAGACGGTGTTCGCCGAGATGATGTCGACGCAGGACAACGACTTCGATGCGATGGCGCCGGAAAACATTTCACCGCTTGTGGTTTGGCTGGGCAGCGTCGAGTCGAGGGACGTCACTGGCAGGATGTTCGAGGTCGAGGGGGGCATTGTCCGGGTCGCCGAGGGTTGGGCACACGGACCACAGATCGACAAGGGCGCCCGGTGGGACCCCGCCGAACTCGGCCCGGTGGTCAAGGATCTGCTGGCCAAGGCTCGTCCGCCGGTTCCGGTCTACGGCGCCTAGGCCTCGAGATTGCAGTTCTCGCGTTGGCTTCTCGCACTCTCGCCCGACAACTGCGGTTTCGACGCGGACCGATACTAGGGCCCATTGGTCCGCTGGTAGACCCAGATGTGAGCGCGCGCGAAGTATTTCAGCAGCAGCTCTGCGACGTCGACCTACTTCTTGAGCCGACGGCTGCCGCCGTGCCAATCCTCTTGTTTGCCAACCGAATCGGTATCGACGCCGAAGCTCGCCAGCTGCGGCCGCTCACGCAGGCTGCGCTTCATCTCGGCGAACCCGGGGAAGCTCGCCAGCGCGATGACGTGGTCCCACAGCTCAGCGGCGTCGTCGGGCGACGGCAGCCTGCTGATCACCGGTCCGAAGAACGCCTTGCCGCCGGGAGGTTGGAAGTGCAGGATCGGGGTGCCGACATCGCGCCCCGTCAGTGCCAGCGCCTCGTCCGTCTCCGTCCGGATCTCCTCGTCCAGCGACGTATCCTCAAGCGCTTCAAGGAAATCAACGGCCAATCCAAGCTCTTGCAGCAACGGCTCCAGCATTTGGCGCGAACCTTGACCTGATGCCGACAACGGATCGACCTCGCGTGACGTGTCGAAGATCCTGGTGCCCATCGCCTCGTAGAGGGGCCCGACCGCGTCGCGTCCCTGCTCTGCACGCAAGCGTGCGGCGACCCGCAACAGCCGCAATCCGGCGGTGTGTCCCTCCTCGTACTCAGGAGGGAAGTGCGCCGCATAGTCGATGTGTGCATTGAGTATCCGCAATGAGATGAAGCGCCAATCCACCGTGTAGTCGCGCTGGGCGGCAACGATGCGCACCCACTTGCTGGTCATCCAGGCAAACGGGCAGACCGGATCGAAGTAGAAGTGAAGGTCGTAACCTGTTGTCACGGTTCGCAAACCACGAGCGGAATCACTCGGTCGGTCCAGGACTTGTAGTCCTCAATCGTCGGATAGACCTGGGCCAGTTGCTGCCAATAGCGTTCGCGCTCTTGCTCGTTGGCGTCGCGGGCGGTCAGGTGAAACGTATCCTTCTTGATCTGAACCTGCACCTTCGGGTTGGCCTTCAGATTGAGGTACCACATCGGGTGTTTGTCGCTGCCGCCCCTTGACGCCGGCACGATGACCTTGTCCCCGTCGCGGATATACAGCAGCGGCGCTACCCGGGGCTGACCCGTCTTTCGGCCGATCGTTGTCAGCAGTGCGACGGGTGCCTTCTGAACGGTGCCGCCGAGCCTGCCGCCGGTCACCTTGTAGATCCACGTGTTACCGCGTGACATCCACTTGATGAACGAGTCGGCGAACGGTGAGTTCAGGTTACGTGGCGGCGACTTTGGCATGGCTCGATCCTAGGACGTCAGGAAGGGCCGAACGACCGCCGTGATGTGATGGATTGCGCCGTCGGAGGCAGGTATGAGGAAGGTTTCGTCGATGTGTGCGCCGACCCGTCGGCCGGCGATTGATGGCTTGGTCACCAGATCGAATTTCGCGCGCACGACGTCGCCCTCGATCGTGAACTCGGGCACCGACGTGTCTCGAATGATTCGATACTGCGGTCCGCCGTTCAGGCTGCGGCGCAAGTGATCTCCCGAGAATCCGGTCTTGACGCCGAACTCGATGCGGGTGCATCCGGGCGCGAACGGAACCTTGTCGGCGTCGTGACTGACCAGCGCGTCGATGTACGCCTGCGCCGCGGCGATCCGTTCGTCGTCGGAAGCCGGCATCAGATTCGCTCGATGATCGTTCCGGTGGACAGGGCGCCGCCGGCGCACATCGTGATCAGCGCCGTGGTCTTGTCGGTGCGCTCCAGTTCGTGCAGCGCGGTGGTGATCAGCCTGCTGCCGGTGCTGCCGACGGGGTGACCGAGCGCGATCGCGCCGCCGTTGACGTTCACCTTGTCCATGTCGGGGTTGTGGACGCGCGCCCACGACAGCACGACGGACGCGAACGCCTCGTTGATCTCCGTGATGTCGATGTCACCCATCTTCATCCCGGCCTTCTCCAGCACCTTCGCCGTCGACTGCACCGGACCGTCGAGGTGGTAGTAGGGCTCCGCTCCGACCAGCGCCTGGCTGATGATCCGGGCCCGCGGCCGCAGGCCGAGCGCCTTGGCCTTGTCCTCGTCCATCCACAGCACCGCAGCGGCACCGTCGGAGATCTGCGACGACGTTCCCGCCGTATGGATGCCGTCCTCGATGACCGGCTTCAACGATGCCAAGCCCTCCAGCGTGGTGTCCCGCAGGCCCTGATCGCGCGTGACGACGTGGCGCTCCGAGGTCGGCTGCTTGTTCTCGTCGAGCACCGGGGCCTCGATGCCGCTGATCTCGCGGTCGAACCGGCCCTCGGCCCAAGCCTCCTTGGCCTTGCGCTGCGAGTCGAAACCGAACTGGTCGATGTCCTCGCGGGTGATGCCGCGGCGCTTGGCGATCCGCTCGGCGGCGGTGAACTGGTCGGGCAGGTCGATGTCCCACGAAGCCGGCCGCAGGATGCCACGGTCCGGACCCGCGTTGGCGCCGAGGCCGACGCGGCTCATCGCCTCGATGCCGCAGGCGATGCCGATGTCGATGGCGCCCGCAGCGATCAGCCCGGCGACCAAGCCGTTGGCCTGCTGGCCGCTGCCGCACTGGCAGTCCACCGTCATCGCACCCACGTGCTCCGGCAGCCCGGCGACCAGCCAGCTGACCCGGGTGATGTTGTTGGACTGCTCACCGAACTGCGTGACGCAGCCGCCGATGACCTGCTCCACGTCGCCGGCATCGATGCCGGCCTTCTCGACCAGTGCCCTCTGCGTGGCGCCCAGCAACTCGGTGGCGTGCAGGCCTGACAGCCATCCGTTCCGCTTGCCGATGGGGCTGCGGGTGGCTTCAACGATGACAGGGTTACCCATTCCGTCAGGCTAGAACACGTTTCATTACTCTGACAAGCGAGGATGGTGACCTGCCTTTTATCTGCGCAGAAGCCATGTTTTACTGGCACTAGAACACGTTGCAATTGAGGAGAGCTTTATATGCCCTGCCCCATCTCAGCCGACTTCGATTTCCTCGACGCCGAGCTCAATCGAGCGGGTCTGCCCGTCGCCGAACTCGCCGAGCTGCGCAAGTCCGAGCCGGTCCACTGGGTCGATGTTCCCGGTGGCACTGGTGGGTTCGGAGACAAAGGGTACTGGCTGGTTACCAAGCACGCCGACGTCAAGGAGGTCTCGAAACGCAACGAGATCTTCGGTAGCTCGCCCGATGGCGCCATCCCCGTCTGGCCCCAGGAGATGACGCGCGACGCCATCGACTTGCAGCGCAGCGTGCTGCTCAACATGGATGCACCGCAGCACACCCGACTGCGCAAGATCATTTCCCGTGGCTTCACCCCCCGCGCTGTGGGGCGGCTAGAGGATGAGCTGCGGATCCGCGCTCAGAAGATCGCCGAGACCGCCGCCTCGCAAGAATCCGGCGACTTCGTCGAGCAGGTGTCGTGCGAGCTGCCGCTGCAGGCCATCGCCGGGCTGCTCGGCGTGCCGCAGGACGACCGCGACAAGCTGTTCCGCTGGTCGAATGAGATGACAGCCGGCGAGGACCCGGAGTACGCGCACATCGACCCGGCGATGTCGTCGATCGAGCTCATTCAGTACGCGATGCAGATGGCCGCGGAGCGCGCGAAGAATCCGACCGAGGACATCGTCACGCAACTGATCGAGGCCGACATCGAGGGCGAGAAGCTTTCCGACGACGAGTTCGGTTTCTTCGTGGTCATGCTGGCCGTGGCAGGCAACGAGACGACCCGCAACTCCATCACCCACGGCATGATCGGCTTCTCGCAAAACCCGGATCAGTGGGAGCTCTACAAGAAGGAGCGCCCGGAGACAGCGGCCGACGAGATCGTCCGGTGGGCCACCCCGGTTTCGGCGTTCCAGCGCACCGCGCTCGAGGACACCGAATTGGGTGGTGTGCAGATCAAGAAGGGGCAACGAGTGGTGATGTCCTACCGCTCGGCCAACTTCGACGAAGACGTGTTCGAGGAGCCGCACAAGTTCAACGTGCTGCGTAATCCCAATCCGCACGTCGGCTTCGGCGGCACGGGTGCGCACTACTGCATCGGCGCTAATCTCGCCAAGATGACCATCAACCTGATCTTCAATGCGATTGCAGATCACATGCCCGACCTCAAACCGATCGGCGAGCCCGAGCGGCTGAAATCAGGTTGGCTGAACGGCATCAAGCACTGGCAGGTGGATTACACCGGTAAGTGCCCGGTCTCTCACTAGAAACCACGCAACTCAAGGAGGAGTCGGGTGGATTTCACACCGAACCCGGAGCAGCAGGCTGTCGCCGACGTGGTGACGTCGGTGCTCGAACGCGACAACAGCTGGGATGCTCTGGTCGCAGGAGCCGTGACGGCGCTGGCCGTGCCGGAGCGACTCGGCGGAGACGGCCTCGGTCTGTCGGAGGTCGCTACGGCCCTGACCGAGATCGGCAGGCACGGCACGACAGGCCCGGCGCTGGCGACCCTCGGCCTCGGTCTGGTGCCGTTGATCGACCTGGCTTCGCACGAGCAGCAGGATCGATACCTCGCAGGCGTCGCCAAGGGTGGTGTCGTCACGGCGGCGCTGAATGAGCCGGGTGCACCGCTGCCGGATCGGCCTGCGACGACGTTTTCGAACGGCAGACTCAACGGCACTAAAGTCGCGGTCGGCTATGCGGAGCAAGCGGATTGGATTCTGGTGACCGCCGACAACGCGTTGGTGGTGATCTCACCGAAGGCCGACGGCGTTGCGCTGGCGAAGTCGCCGACCTCCAACCACGGCGACGAGTACACCGTGACGTTCGCTGATGCCGAGGCCGACGGTGTGCTCGAGGGTGCGACCGTGCATCGCGTAAACCAGTTGGCGCTGGCGGCAATTGGTGCGTTCGCCTCCGGTGTGGTGGCGGGTGCGTTGCGGCTGACCGCCGACTATGTGGCCAACCGTCATCAGTTCGGCAAACCGCTGTCCACATTCCAGACTGTCGCCGCTCAGCTGGCCGAGGTGTACATCGCTTCGCGCACATTGACGTTGGCGGCGACGTCAGTCGTCTGGCGGCTCTCGGAAGGGCGCGACGCCGACGACGATCTGGACGTCCTCGGCTACTGGCTGGCCTCCCAGGCGCCGCCGGTGATGCAGATCTGTCATCACCTGCACGGCGGCATGGGCATGGACATCGACTACCCGATGGACCGCTACTACTCCACCATCAAGGACTTGACCAGGTTGGTTGGCGGCCCGTCGCATCGTCTCGATCTGGTGGGAGCGTAATGTTCATCGAACTGACGCCTGAGCAGCGGCAGCTGCAAGCCGAACTGCGGCAATACTTTTCGAACCTCATCTCCTCAGAGGAATACAAGGAGATGGAGGCCGACCGGCACGGCAAGGCCTATCGTGCCGTGATCAAGCGCATGGGTTCCGACGGCAAACTCGGTGTCGGCTGGCCCAAGGAGTTCGGCGGCCTCGGGTATGGCCCGATCGAGCAGTCGATTTTCGTCAACGAAGCCCACCGCGCCGATGTGCCCCTGCCGGCCGTCACCCTGCAAACCGTGGGCCCGACGCTGCAGGTGTTCGGCACCGAGGCGCAGAAGAAGAAGTTCCTGCCGGCCATCCTCTCCGGTGATGTGCACTTCGCGATCGGCTATACCGAGCCTGAGGCGGGCACCGACCTTGCGTCGTTGCGCACCACCGCGGTTCGGCAGGGCGACGAGTACATCGTCAACGGGCAGAAGGTCTTCACCACCGGTGGGCATGACGCCGACTACATCTGGCTTGCGTGCCGCACAGATCCGGAAGCGGTCAAGCACAAGGGGATTTCGATTCTCATCGTGGACACGAAGGATCCCGGCTACTCGTGGACGCCGATGATCCTGTCCGACGGCGCGCACCACACCAATGCCACGTACTACAGCGACGTGCGGGTGCCCGCCGACATGCTCGTCGGTGAGGAGAACGGCGGCTGGCGGCTGATCACCACCCAGCTCAACAACGAACGCGTGATGCTGGGCCCCGCCGGCCGGTTCGCCGCGCTCTACGACCGAATCCATGCGTGGGCATCCAAGCCGGGCGGCAACGGCGACATCCCGCTCGACCACGACGACGTCAAACGCTCGCTGGGTGAACTCAAGGCCATGTGGCGGATCAACGAACTGCTCAACTGGCAGGTCGCTGCATCGGGCGAAACCATCGACATCGCCGATGCGGCAGCGACCAAAGTGTTTGGCACCGAACGCATCCAGTACGCGGGCCGGCTGGCCGAGGAGATTGTCGGAAAGTACGGCAACCCGGCAGAACCGGATACCGCCGAACTTCTGAAGTGGCTCGACAGCCAGACCAAGCGGAATCTGGTGATCACATTCGGCGGCGGAGTGAACGAGGTGATGCGCGAGATGATTGCGGCGTCGGGTCTGAAGGTACCGAGGGTTCCGAGATGAGTGCGGTCGAAGACATTCAGGCAGCCGCCGAGAAGGTCAAGGCGGAGGGCAAGAGCAAGCCGCGCGTCGGGCGCCATCCGGTCAACCAGCCGATGGTTGACCACTGGCTCGATGCGATGGGCGACAAGAACCCCATCTACGTCGACGACGATGCGGCCAGGGCCGCAGGCCATCCCGGCATCGTCGCGCCACCGGCGATGATCCAGGTGTGGACGATGGGTGGCCTCGGCGGCGGTCGTGCCGCCGATGACCCCCTGAGCAAGATCATGGATCTGTTCGACAACGCAGGGTACGTCGGCGTGGTCGCAACCAATTGCGAACAGACCTACCACCGCTATCTGCGGCCGGGTGAGGAAGTCAGCGTTTTGGCGGAGCTGACCGACGTGGTGGGCCCGAAGCGGACCGCACTTGGTGAAGGCTTCTTCATCACGCAGAAGATCACCTGGCAGGTCGGCGACGAGGACGTCGCCGAAATGATGTGGCGCATCATGAAATTCAGACCCGCCGAAAACGACTCGGCCGACAAGGCCGCAACTGTCCCCGATGACCTCGATGCCGCCTCGATGATGCGACCGGCGTCATCGCGCGACACGAAGTTCTTCTGGGACGGCGTCAACGCCCACGAGTTGCGCATCCAAAAGAGGGCCGACGGCAGCCTGCAACACCCACCGGTACCTGCGATCTGGCAGGACAAGTCGGCTCCCATCGAATATCAGGTGGCCAGCGGCAAGGGCACGGTGTTCAGTTACGTCGTGCACCACGCCCCGAAGGTGCCCGGTCGCACGCTGCCCTTCGTCATCGCGCTCGTCGAACTCGAAGAAGGAGTGCGCATGCTCGGCGAGCTCCGCAACATAGACCCTGCGAAGGTGAAGATCGGATTGCCCGTTCGCGCAACGTATATCGACTTCCCAGAGGGAGATGCGGGGCCCGCGTGGACGCTGTATGCATGGGAGCCCGACGCATGAGTTCACCAACAATCGAAGTCGGCACGAAGCTACCCGAGCTGTCCCTCTACGGCGACCCGACGTTCATCGTGTCGACGGCGATCGCGACCCGCGATTACCAGGACGTGCACCACGACCGCGACAAGGCACAGGCCAAGGGGTCGAAGGACATCTTCGTCAACATCCTGACCGACACCGGGCTGGTGCAGCGTTACGTCACCGACTGGGCTGGGCCGAGTGCGGTCATCAAGTCGATATCGCTGCGACTCGGTGTGCCGTGGTACGCCTACGACACCGTGACCTTCAGGGGCGAAGTCACCGCGATCGACGGTGACCTGATAACCCTGAAAGTCGTTGGCAGCAACAGTCTCGGCGACCACGTGATCGCGACCTCGACACTGACGATTGGAGCTGCCTGATGCCGGGCCAGCTGTCCGGGAGGGCGGCGATCGTCGGTATCGGCGCCACCGACTTCTCGAAGAACTCCGGCCGCAGTGAGCTTCGGCTGGCGGCCGAGGCGGTGCTCGACGCATTAGACGACGCCGGGCTGACACCGTCTGACGTCGACGGCATGGTGACGTTCACGATGGACTCCAATACCGAGGTCGCCGTCTCGCGCGCGACAGCTATCGGGGAGCTGAAGTTCTTCTCCAAGATCCACCACGGTGGCGGCGCAGCCTGCGCGACGATTCAGCAGGCCGCGATCGCGGTGGCCACCGGCGTCGCGGATTGCGTTGTCGCATACCGTGCTTTCAACGAACGCTCGGGAACGCGGTTCGGTCAGGTGCAGATGCGGTTGGTGGAGAACGCCGACTCCACTGGCGTCGACAACTCGTTCTCGTATCCCCACGGCCTGTCCACCCCGGCGGCGCAGGTGGCGATGATCGCCCAGCGCTACATGCACCTGTCCGGCGCGACCAGCAGGGACTTCGGCGCGGTTTCGGTTGCCGACCGCAAACACGCGGCGAACAACCCGAAGGCCTACTTCTACGAGAAGCCGATCACCATTGAGGAACACCAGAATTCGCGGTGGATCGCCGAGCCGCTGCGCCTACTCGACTGCTGCCAGGAGACCGACGGTGCCGTCGCCATCGTCGTCACATCACCTGAGCGGGCGAAGGATCTCAAACACCGGCCGGTGATCATCGAGGCCGCGTCGCAGGGAGCGAGCCCCGACCAGTACTCGATGGTCAGCTACTACCGCCCGGAGCTAGGGCTGCCGGAAATGGGTCTCGTCGGCCGGCAGCTGTGGCAGCAGTCGGGCCTCAAGCCGACCGATATCCAGACCGCGATTCTCTATGACCACTTCACTCCGTTCACGCTGATTCAGTTGGAGGAGTTGGGATTCTGCGGTCAAGGTGAGGCCAAGGACTACATCGCCGACGGCGCGATCGAGATCGGCGGCAGGCTGCCGATCAACACCCACGGCGGCCAGTTGGGTGAGGCGTACATCCACGGGATGAACGGCATCGCCGAAGGGGTTCGCCAGCTTCGCGGTACATCCGTCAATCAGGTCGACGACGTCGAACACGTGTTGGTCACCGCGGGCACCGGCGTCCCGACCTCGGGGCTGATTCTGGGCTGATCCGGCGCCGCCGGTCTACTACCCTCAGTACCGCTGGACTCGCCGAAGCGATTCATGGGGGTTGTGCAAGTGCACCCGACAGAAGGCTCGTCGCCCGACGAACCCGACCCGGACGACGCGGACACCGGCCCACTGCAGGTGTCGAAGTCGGCGCAGGCCGACGACGACTGGAGGCCCACACCTGATACCTGGGCGGCCCGCTTCGACGCACCGTTGACGGTGAACCCACGGCAAGTGCAAGACAATCGCAAGCCGATTGTCTTCTTCAGCATCGTCGCGGTGGTGGTCATCGCCGTCGTGGGCGGTTTGATCTACTGGCTCGTGCGTCCCTCGTCTGACAATGCAGAGTCGTCGACCGCGAATCAGCAGACACCCAGCGCGCCCCCCTCAGACGAGCGAGACGCGCAAACGCAGGCGCTGATGCGGCTACTTCCGACCGGCTACCCGGCAGGCTCATGCACACCGGCCACCACGCCCAAAAGTGTGCTCGCACAGGTGAAATGCGATACCAACTCCGACTTCGGCGGTCCGGCTACCGCGACCTACAGCCTGGTCAAGGACAGGGCCTCACTCGAGGCCACCTTCAACGACGTCATCCGAGCGTCGACCAGAGTCAACTGCCCCGGCAATATCCAGTCACCCGGGCCGTGGCGACGCAACGCGACCCCGGACAAAACCAGCGGGACCCTGTTTTGTGGTCTGGAAGGCGATCGTCCGACGATCGCGTGGACCGATGACGCCCGACTCGTGATGAGCTCGGTCCATGCGGGTCCCCGGGCCCCAACGTTCGACGAGTTGTACGCCTGGTGGTCTTCCCACTCCTGACTGCTCAGCGCGGCAGGCAATTGCACTAGCAATCAATCCATGTTGGCCGCAGTGGGTAGCTCCAGCTTGAGTAACGTAGCCGTCAATCACGACGGCATAGCCGAAATACCAGGTAATTGGCGGTTATTGCCCTGCTGGAGGTCAGCCGGATCGAGTCACCGCCGACACGGTTTCGCGTCGCTTGACCTCGTTTCTGGCAAACTATAGGGTGGTGTGATACACGCCACAAGCGGACACCAGGCCCGCGGGCGGAGGGAGCGACCGCAATGGCCGCTGGGCGATTGCAGTGCCAGTAGGCACTGGGGGGATTCAGTTGTGGGACGGTGAATTGACGTAATGGGGGATTCGGGGGGCGGCAAAGGCGTCGTCGTAGCTACGCAACCTAGGCATCGGGCTCAGGCGATGTGCTCGTGCGGATGGGTTGGCAGATCACGTCTGATGTTGTCGGCGGCGAAAGTGGACGCGTTCGTTCACGCATCGCGCCATGGCTGTGAACCGGGCATTCCGCTGGTTCAGTCGGAGGCCATCAATGTTGTCAAGCCGCCGGGCATTTTGACTGTCGAGTGCCCCGCGGGGTGCGGGGTCAGTTTGTCGGTCCCGATAACGTTGGTCGACATTCCGTCGGTCAGCGACTCGGGGGACCTAGATGTTCGGTTCGTGGCCGAGGCACCAAAACTGCACGACTACATCTACACGCACTTGCAGACGTGCCCGGCGCCGCGGCCACGATCGGCCGACGTGGCGCTGCACAAGGCGGCGGGTTAGCCAGAAGCGGCCGTCGCTCAGGCGGCGGGTGCCGGGGGGACCGTGGTCACCGGCGTTGCCGGCGCCGCCGGAGGGGTAGCCGGAGTGCCTTGGCTGCCGGCGGGCAGCGGCGTGGTCGCTGTGCTTGCCGGAACCGGAGCACCCTCAGGCGTGGCCGCGGCGGGAGCGCTCTGGCTGCCGGCGGGCAGCGGCGTGCCTTGAGAGCCGGCTGGTAGCGGTGTGCCCTGCGCGCCGGCAGGAAGCGGCGTGCCCTGGCTCCCCGCCGGAAGAGGTGCTCCTGGACTGGCTTCCGCCGATGCGGGCAGCGGAGTTCCGGGCGCAGCGGTCGGGGTGGGCGTGCTCCCCGGGGCGGCGGCCGGTGCGGGAGTCGCCGGTGTAGCGGCCGGGGCAGGCGAGGTCTGGCTACGAGCAGGTGGCGACCATTGGGTGCCGGTCTGGCGCGGCGCAGGCGGCGCTTGTACCCACGCCAGCAGGTCTTGCCCGCCGGCGCTGTAAACGACGGCGTCGGGTGAATCACCGGTCACATCGAAATACACTTTGCCCGTAGTCTTTTCACCTTGACCGAGGGTGGCCGGGTTGACGCCCTGCGGGGTCGCGACGCCGAACAGAACCCGGTACGTCTGGCCGCTGCGGGCGCGGGCGTTCAGATTCGACACGATCGGCGTCGCCGCACCCTGGATGGCTTCGTCGGTGGCGGTCGCCTCCCACAGCGTGCCGGCGACGGGATAAGGGATCACATCTGAACTCGGTCGCAGATCGGTGATGGTCCAGCCCTGCACGACATTGCCGTCGACGAGCTTGCCTTGAGTGCCGATAGAGGTCGTCGTCACGTCCTCGGCCGCTGAGATCGGCGCTGCGACGATGCCGAGGGCGCTCGCGGCGGCGGTCGCTGCCGCGGTCAATACGGTGGCAGGCGTGGTGATCTTCACTGTGGTGTGCTCCTGAGTCGTCCGACCGGCCCGTAACGGGCTCGTGCACTTGTTTGCAAAGGAAGTTATCAGGTTGTGTCGGGGTTGTGGACCGCGCACGGCTCACCCTCTGACGCAACGCAATTCGACGGTCGGCGGATATCGCGAAGTCAGCACACGGCGAAGCAACGTCGCCACATTTTGCTCAACAGGAGTCCTACGCAAAGTTGCTGAAGTCTTCAGCCCCTACCGTCGGTAGGTTCGCGATTGCCTAGCCCCCGGCAGCAAGGACCGAGCGACCTGGCGCGGCCAGGTTCACTTGGTGCACTCGGGAACCGATACCTTCGGAGCGACTTCGTCCCGCAACGGTTGTATCGGTACGCGAACTTCACCGGGCGCCGTCGGCTCGCTGAGTTCCCACCTGATCACGACGGGCTGTTCGCGCTGCAGACCCACCTGTACCTCGAAGGTGGGATGACCGCGCTCCATGCCACCGAATACCGACGGCACCTTCAGGCCGTTGACGAAGGCCCCCGTCAGCTTCGCCCCCTTGGTAGCGAGAAGCGTGACGGACGTCGGGTTGGTTCCCGGCGGCAAATCAACCTGCCTGCCGGTGAAACCACCGTATCCGGCGACGTACTCGGGTAACGGCGTGTCGGGAACATGGTTGATCAGTCGCACGGTGACTGCGGTCTTCCGCGTGTCGGAATCGCAAGCGCTGCCGTTGTATTCGATCTCTCGCGACAGGTAGTAATCCAGCTTGTTTCCGCCGATGTTGTTGATGATCACCGAGGCATACGGCGCTGCATCGTCTGGCACGATATGCGCCAGCTGGGTCTTCTCGAGTAGCTTTTGTTGTTCCGGCGAGCTACTCCACACCGCGATCCGGCCTTCGCCGACTGCCTTACCGAGCGCATCGAGAAGTTGGCGCGGCGAGTCCAGGTGCCCCGTCATCTTCCGCACGACCGCGGCGGCGACGTCCTGCAGATACGCCTTGCGCGCGGCGTTGTCATCAGCGAACCGGATGTAGGCCGTCGATTCGGTCAGCTCGACCACATTATCGGCGGTGATCGTTTCCCCGTCCGCCATGTTGACTGGACCGACGGCGGCCAGGATGTAGCTCAGTGCGATGGGGTCGATCGAGATGGCACCGTCCACACTCTCTCCGGATTGCTGCTGCCACATGGATTTCCAGATCTGGGCGGCATACGGAAAATGGGGACTCCAGTTGCTGTTCCGCCAATCGGTGGAGGGGTTGTTGTACCCGTATTGCTTGGCGAAGTCTGGACCGAGATCGAGCGGCGAGAACTCCTTGTTCAGATCGGCGTTCTGTCCTAGCGTATCCACCCTTGCGGTGCCGTCGGTGAAGCGCAAAATGCCGAATCCACCCATCAGGCCGCCGGTGCCACGAGCCTCAGCGTTCGTCTGGAACCCCATGAAGTACGCGCGGGGACCCTCGGCACCCATCATTGGCGCCGCGAGACGCCCCGCCAGGGCGGTGTTCGCGAGCAGTCCGGCGAGTTCTGACGTCTGCGTCTGAAGCGCGGACCGCGCGTCTCCGATGGCAGACAGGTACGCGGGTTCGGTGATCGCTTTGGCTTGGGCGTCCAGTTTGGTGGCAGCAGCCGACAGCTCGTCCAGTTTCGGCGCGTTGCTGCTGAGCAGCTGAACATCGACCCGGCCCTCCCCGCTGAGCAAGTGATCCGGTGAGAGGGCTTGTGCGACGTCGACCGACGGTTTCAGCACCTGCGAAGCCAGATCGGCTACGACGTCGGATATCTGCTGGCCGCTCTTGAACGGGCTACCGAGCCACGGCACCGCAGCGACGATGTTCCACGGCAGTGAATGGGTCGCGTCGTGTGCCTGCTGGGCATGCCCTTGCGCGGCGTCAGCCCATTTCGTTGCTTCACCGACGTTCGCATTCGAGATCGCATCTCTGGCCTGTTGGGCGTCACTGCGCGCCTGCTCGAGATATGACTTCGCGTGTGTCGCCTGGAAACCGAGCCAGCCGGCAAACGCCACGGCTAGAAGCAACAGCAGCCCAGGTACTACCGCCCGCCGCACGCCTCGAGGCATCGACTGCCATCGAGACCCCCGCTCTACTGGAGCGACGCCGCGCTCTTCCTGCGGGCCGTCCTCCGCTGGCGAATCTTGATCTTTATCCCCCGTGTTTGCCACTCGGACAGTATCCCCCGCACATTGCCGTCAATTCGCAAATCAGACAACATTCTTCGAGAATCAACAAAGTTGCCAGCTCGACGAATGCGTTACGTCAGCAATGCAAAATCGACCGCCCGACGAGTGTCGAGCGGTCGATTCTGCTTACTTACAGTCGGAGGTGGCTAGCAGCCCAGGCCGACACGGATGCTGAACCCGCCGTACGCGCCGAACTGGATGCTGGCGCCGCCGAGGCAGAGTTCCTTACCGTTCAGGCCGAGCACGGCCCACAGCGGATCAAGGATCCGTGAGACCGGCCCGAGAAGCGGGAAGGCGGGGCTGAACAAGGTGACCCCTGGCGGCTGCGACGCGGGCGTCGGACCGAAGAAGAAGAAGCTGAATTCGGGGATGCTCGCGGCACCCACACCGACACTCGATGCCACCCGGTCGATCACCTGCGTGATCGGCGCTGTGGGCGCCGAGATCTCGGGTGCTGCTTGCGCCGCTACCGGAACTAAGGTCGCCGCCGCCGCTACCGCAATCGCCGCTGTCCCGACTTTGAGCCTTGTAGCAATCGTATTCATGGATCCCCCTGCCTTTCCTCCGTGGAAGTCTCTGCTAGCGTCTCAGACTCGCATGCAGCCTGTCAACCACTAGATTCGATGAAATAAGGGCTTTGCCAGCAACCGTTGTCGGCCATTCGGACTATTTAATTCAACGGTAGCGTCAGCGAACTTCGACGCCTGATTCGACGATTGCGACAGCGAACTTAACCGGAAGTGATGCATGTCACAGCGCTGCGACGGCCCGACGAGGTACGACGCGCTGATGGTCCTGCCGGTTGCAAGTTTGCTGCAATTTGATCTTGCAACTAAACGCCCTGGTGGTGCTTGGGCGACGCATTCAGGCCGGAATCAACTCCACGCCGGCCAACGCCACCGCATCGTCCCTTTCAGGCGCGGTGACGACGGCCTGGAAGCCATCGCCGTCCTTCCAAATGCTGGCCTTCAGCGTTTCACCGGGGAACACGACGCCCGCGAACCGGGCGCCGTAGCTGCCGACCCGTGCGGTGTCGCCGTCGAGTAGATGGTCGACCATGGCTTTGCATGTCATGCCGTAGGTGCAGAGCCCGTGCAGGATGGGGCGGGGGAACCCGGCCGCCGCGGCGAAATCGGGATCCGAGTGCAGCGGGTTGCGGTCTCCGCACATCCGGTACAGCAGCGCCTGCTGCGGCGACACCGGGATGGAGAGTTCGAAATCTGGCGCCCGCTCTGGCGGTTGCGATGAAGTCGAGGGGCCGCGCTCACCGCCGAAGCCGCCTTCGCCGCGGGCGAAGATGGAGCGCTTCTGAGTCCACAGCACCGTGCCGTCGGGAGCCTTCACCGTGGTCTCCGACCAGATGACAGCGGCCTTGCCCTTGTCCCAGATGTCGGTGAAGCGTGTCACCGCGATACCGGTCCCCGCCGGCGGAATGGGGCCAGGTGCCGACACCGCCTCGCTGGCGTGCAGCACCTTGCTCAATTCGATGTCGATGCCGGGAAACTGCACTGTCGGTGGCTTCGTCATATGGAAGCTCTGCGCGACGTTGCCGAACGTGGGCAGCACCTGCGGGGTCTCGTCGGTGAGGTAGCGCAGCTCGCGCTTGTCCATCGGGTCGCTGCCAGCCCCGAGGCCGAGGTGGTAAAGCTGAATATCGCTACTGGTCCAAGAGAATTCAGCGGGTTCGAGCTCCGCGCCCAGTGCGACGTCCAGATTGATCGGCATTAGCTCTTCCCCGCCAGGTGTAGCGCTGCAAGATATCCGAAAGTCATAGCAGGGCCGATCGTCCCGCCCGGTCCCGGGTACGTGTGGCCCATCACCGGCGCGCTGACGTTGCCGGCCGCGTACAGCCCGTCGATCACCGAACCGTCGTCGCGCAGCGCGCGGGCGTACACATCGGTGCGGATGCCGCCCTTGGTACCGAGGTCGCCAGGCACCATCTTGGCCGCGTAGAACGGCGCATGGGTGATCTCGCCGAGGTTGGGGTTCGGCTTGTTCGTCGGGTCACCGTAGTACCGGTCGTAGGCGCTCTCGCCGCGGTGAAAATCCTCGTCTGTGCCCGACCGGGCGAACCCGTTGAACCGCTCGACCGTCACCTTCAAATCCTCACCGGGCAGGCCTGCCTTGGCCGCCAGCTCCTCGAGAGTGTCGGCCTTGACGATGACGCCGGACTCCAGCCACTTGTTCGGAATGCGCTGTCCCGGTTGCAATCCGGCGAAGATGTAGCGGTCGCGGTACTGCTGGTCGAACACCAGCCAAGCGGGGATGTTTTCGCCGGGCCCTGGCCCCTGGCCATACTGTCCGCCGTACATGTGGTGGCACGCCTCGACGTAGGGCATCGACTCGTTCATGAATCGCTTGCCCGACATGTTCACGATGATCGAGCCAGGGGAGTTACGTTCGGACAATGCGAACCACGGCGCACCCACCAGTGGCACCGTCGGACCCCACCACGCGTCTTCCATGACATCCAGCGCGGCGCCCAGTTTCTCGGCGGCCAGAATGCCGTCGCCGGTGTTCGCTTTGGCGCCGACAGTCCACTCGGTGGTGATCGGCGCGCGCTGGTACTTCACCCGCATCTGCTCGTTGTGCTCAAAACCGCCGGCACCGAGGATCACCCCGCGCCGGGCCCGGATAAGTTCGGGCTCAGCCGATTCCGGAGCGCCTGCGTCGCGGACGTAGATTCCCCGGACGACGCCGTCCTCGACGTAGAGGTCGGTGAGCGCGGTGTTCAATCGCACTGGGACGCCGGCCTTTTGCAGGCCGATCCGAAGAGGGGCGATCAAAGCACGTCCCATGCCGACGAGGTTCTTACCTGTCGCCTTCGCCCACATCGTGCGCCCGCCGACCTTGAGGCTGCGCAGCACGCCACGCGGATGACGCTTCAGCTGGTTGAGCCGGACGTAATCCTGTTGCATCACAACGACATTGAGCGGCACCTTGCCGTAAGGTGGTTCCAGGCCGGACTCGTCTGCTCCGAGCTTGCGCGCGTTGAACGGCTTCGGCTCGATCGACCGGCCCGCGGGGCGACCGCCGGGCGTCTCCGGGTAGTAGTCCGAGTAGCCGGGCACCCAGCACATCTTCAGCGGTGAGTGCTTCAGAACGAAGGACAGCATCTCGGGACCGCGCTCGAGGTAGGTGTCGATACGCTCCGGTTCGACCACGTCGCCGATGATCGTGTGCAGATATGTACGCGCTGCCTCGGGGGTGTCCGTGACGCCTGCGCGCTTGAGGACCTCGTTGTTCGGAATCCACACGCCACCGCCTGACCGCGCAGTGGAACCGCCATAGTGTGGCGCCTTCTCGACGACTACTGTGGATAGTCCCTGGTGGGCCGCGGTGAGGGCGGCGACCATGCCGGCCGCGCCACTGCCCACCACGACGACGTCGTACTCCTGACCCGTCATGTAGAACACGTTATAGAATTGCCCGGCCGACCCACAACTGCGCCGGTGGAAGAGACGAGGGGAATTCGCGGACATGCTCAGTGCCGAGGTGCGTGAACAGCTGGCGGCCGACCTGGCCGAGGCCGAGCGCAGCCGCGTCCCGATTTCGCCGTTGACCGACCGAAACCCCGACATGGACGTGGTCGACGCCTATGAGATTCAGCTGATCAACATCCGGCAGCGGGTCGCAGAGGGTGCCCGCGTAGTGGGACACAAGGTTGGCCTGTCGTCCGAGGCCATGCAGAAGATGATGAACGTGGACGAACCGGATTACGGGCACCTGCTCGACGAGATGGCTGTGTTTGAAGACCGGCCGGTGAAGTCGGCGAAGTATCTGTATCCGCGCGTCGAGGTCGAGGTCGGTTTCGTGCTCGCCGACGACTTGCCCGGCGCGGGCTGCACCGAGGACGACGTGCTGGCGGCGACGGCGGCATTCGCGCCCTCGATCGAGTTGATCGACACCCGCATCACCGACTGGAAGATCAAGCTGTGCGACACCATCGCCGACAACGCGTCGTCGGCCGGGTGGGTGCTCGGTGAGGCGCGGGTGTCGCCGAAGGACATCGACATCCGCAACATCGACGCGGTGCTCACCAACAACGGTGAGGTGGTCGCCAAGGGCCGCAGCGATGCGGTGCTGGGAAATCCGGTGACCGCGGTGGCGTGGTTGGCGCGCAAGGTCGAGAGTTTTGGCGTCCGCCTGAAGGCCGGAGACATCGTGTTGCCCGGCTCGTGCACGCGTGCGATAGATGCACCGCCGGGCAGCAATTTCGTTGCGGACTTCGCCGGGTTAGGTTCTGTACGACTGAGTTTCGAGTAGCTCCAATAGCAAGGAATTGCATATGCCTTCCAAAGCCTCGGTGGCGATTGTCGGTTCGGGCAACATCAGCACCGACCTGCTGTACAAGTTGTTGCGCTCGGAGTGGCTCGAGCCGCGCTGGATGATCGGCATCGACCCGCAGTCCGAAGGGCTGGCCCGCGCGCGCAAGCTCGGGTTGGAGACGTCGCACGAAGGTGTGGACTGGCTGCTCGCTCAAAGCGACAAGCCGGATCTGGTGTTCGAGGCGACAAGCGCCTACGTGCACCGTGACGCGGCGCCGAAGTACGCCGAGGCCGGCATCCGCGCTGTCGACCTGACCCCTGCCGCCGTCGGGCCTGGCGTGATTCCGCCGGCGAACCTGCGCGAGCATTTGGACGCGCCGAACGTCAACATGGTGACCTGCGGTGGGCAGGCCACCATCCCGATCGTCTACGCGGTCAGTCGCGTCGTCGACGTGCCCTACGGCGAGATCGTCGCGTCGGTGTCGTCGGCGTCGGCCGGACCGGGAACGCGGGCCAACATCGACGAGTTCACCAAGACCACCAGTGCGGGCGTGCAGAACATCGGTGGCGCCAAGCGCGGCAAGGCGATCATCATCCTGAACCCGGCCGAGCCGCCAATGATCATGCGCGACACCATCTTCTGCGCCATCCCCGAAGACGCCGACCACGACGCGATCACCCAGTCGATCAAGGATGTCGTCGCCGAGGTGCAGACCTATGTGCCCGGATATCGGCTGCTGAACGAGCCGCAGTTCGACGAGCCGTCGGTAGTCAACGGCGGCAACCATCTGGTCACGACGTTCATCGAGGTCGAGGGCGCAGGAGACTACTTGCCACCGTACGCGGGAAACCTGGACATCATGACCGCGGCGGCCACGAAGGTCGGCGAGGAAATCGCAAAGGAATCACTCTCTTTGGCGGGAGGTGCACAGGCATGAGCACCGACATCTTCTTCAACCCGGTGTGGGACATCCGCATCACCGATACGTCGCTTCGCGACGGCTCACACCACAAGCGACACCAGTTCACGAAAGACGAAGTGCACGCGATTGTTTCGGCGCTCGACGAAGCAGGTGTGCCGGTCATCGAGGTCACCCACGGCGACGGGCTCGGGGGGTCGAGCTTCAACTACGGCTTCTCGAAAACCCCTGAGCAGGAACTGATCAAGCTGGCCGCCGAGACAGCCAAAGAAGCCAAGATCGCGTTCCTGATGTTGCCCGGGGTCGGCACCAAGGAGGACATCAAAGAAGCGCAGAACAACGGCGGCTCGATCTGCCGCATCGCCACCCACTGCACCGAGGCCGACGTTTCCATTCAGCACTTCGGCTTGGCCCGCGAGCTCGGCCTGGAGACGGTGGGGTTCCTGATGATGAGCCACACGATCCCGCCGGAAAAGCTTGCCGCCCAGGCCCGGATCATGGCCGACGCCGGCTGCCAGTGCGTCTATGTCGTCGACTCGGCCGGGGCGCTGGTGCTCGAAGGCGTGCGTGATCGCGTCGCTGCCCTGGTTGCCGAACTGGGGCCCGATGTACAGGTCGGTTTTCACGGCCACGAGAACCTCGGCCTTGGTGTGGCCAACAGCGTTGAGGCCGTGCGGGCGGGCGCCAAGCAGATCGACGGCTCCTGCCGCCGGTTCGGTGCCGGAGCGGGCAACGCGCCGGTCGAAGCTTTGATCGGTGTGTTCGACAAGATCGGCGTGAAGACCGGCATCGACTTCTTCGACATCGCGGATGCCGCCGAAGAGGTCGTCGCACCCGCGATGCCCCAGGAGTGCCTGCTCGACCGCAACGCCCTGATCATGGGCTACTCCGGCGTGTACTCGAGCTTCCTCAAGCACGCCATCCGTCAGTCCGAGCGTTACGGTGTGCCCGCCCATCAACTGCTGCACCGGGCGGGTCAGCGCAAGCTGATCGGCGGTCAGGAAGACCAGCTCATCGACATCGCACTCGAGATCAAGCGGGAACAGGACGCGGCCGCCGCGAAGTAACGGTTCGCTGCGGCCGGCGACAAGCAGAGTGGAATTCGTCGACCCTAGGAGCTCGCCCGTGAAATTTCGCAACGTTGCGTTTGCCGCTTTCGGCGCCCTGGCCTGCGCGGCCCTGACTGTGCCGGTAGCCGGCGCCGACCCTGACCCCGCTCCTGCGCCCGCCCCGCCCAGCGATTGCAACGCCAGCACGCTGGCCAAAACGGTCAGTTCGGTCACCGCGTCGCTATCGGACTACTTCGCGGCCCATCCCGACGCGAACCAGGCGCTGATCGATATCACCAGGCAACCGGCATTTGTCGCGGTCGGGCAGTTCGACGGCTACTTCAACGATCACCCCCAGGAAGCCGATGAGCTGCGTGCCATTCAGCAGCCCTTGGCCGACTACAAGAACCGCTGTGGCATGGAGGTGTCGCCGACCGACGCGCTGACGGTCCTCGCCGAGGTTTGACCTGCGGCTTGTTTAGCGCTCCCGGGTAACCGGTTAGGCCTTTGGTTGCGACTTTCGTCGCAGACCACAAGGAGTGATTCGATGTATATGTCCGCAACGACCGTGCGACGCGGCCTGTACGGCATGTTCGCCGGCGGCGTGTTGGCCCTGGGTTCGGCGGCCATCGTGATGCCGGTCGCCAACGCCACGCCTGACGGCTGTACCCAAAGTGGAATCGCAACCACCGCAAGCTCGGTCTCAGCGAGCACCGCGGCCTACCTGGCTGCCCATCCGCAGACCAACCAGGAGCTGACTGATATCGCGAAGCAGCCCTCCGATCAGGCCGAGGCGGCCTACCAGGCGTACTTCGCGAGCAATCCGCAGATCGCCAACGAGTTGCAAGCGATCAACCAGCCCGCCGACGACCTGTTGGCGCAGTGCGGCGTGACTGTGACGCCGACACCGATCTCGGAGATTCTGCAGACGCTGTAATCAGCTGAGACGGGCAAGATGGGCCGGTGATCGTCGCCGCCTCCATTCAGCGCCGCAGGCGCATCGGGTCGATGGAAGTCTTGCTCGCCTCGCTCATCGCGCTGGCCTTAGCGGCCGGCGCGATGAGTGCTTTCGTGGCCGGTCATGCCGACGTGAGCGTGGCCGCCACCGTGTTCTGCGGCGTGTTCGTTCAGGCCTTGCCGTTCCTGGTGCTCGGTGTGGTGATCAGCGGGCTGATCGCCGCGTTCGTCTCGGCCGATCGCCTGGCGCGCTGGCTGCCCCGTCGGCCGGCGGCGGCCGTTGCGGTCGCCGGAGTGGGCGGCGCGGCGCTGCCGGGCTGCGAATGCGGCTCGGTGCCGGTGGCTCGACGACTGTTCGGTGACGGGGTGTCCGGAGCGGCCGCGCTGACATTCATGTTGTCGGCGCCCGCCATCAATCCCGTTGTGCTGGTGGCCACCGCGGTTGCCTTTCCCGGCCAGCCTGCGATGGTGCTCGCTCGCTGCGCCGCGTCGTTGCTCACCGCGGTCGCGATGGGATTGCTCTGGCAACGGTTTGGCCGCGCCGAATGGGTGACCCGGCGGCTGCCGACGCCGCACGCCACCGAGGCGTCTCGCTGGACGGTGTTCACCGAGGCGGCACGCCACGATTTCCTACAGGGAGCCTCCTATCTGGTGCTCGGAGCGGCCGCCGCGGCATTGTTGCGAGTTGCCTTGCCGCCCTGGGTATTTCAGCACCTCGCCGGCCATCTGGTCCTCGGGGTTCTGACCATGGCGGTGTTGGCCGTCGTGTTGGCATTGTGTTCGGAGGCCGATGCCTTCGTCGCCGCCAGCCTGACAATGCTGCCGTTGCTGCCTCGGCTGGTCTTTCTCGTCGTCGGCCCTGCCATCGACGTCAAGCTGTCGGCGATGCAGGCCGGAATGTTCGGGCGTCCCTTCGCTATTCGCTTCGGTCCCGCGACATTCGTCGTCGCCACTGTGGTCGCAACCAGCGTCGGCCTGGTGGTTCTCCGATGAGCCGGGGTACGCAGAACACTCTGGTCCTGCTCGTCGGTCTGAGTGCCCTGCTGATGGCGATCAAGGGCACCTACTTGCACTTCGTGAAGCCGTCGCTGTTGCCGTGGTTGATCGCCGCAGGGGTCGTCTTGGTTGTGCTCGCGGTGGCATCGATCGTTCGCGACCTGCGCGACGCCCCGGACGGCTCCGACGCCGACGAGCACGGGCATCGGCCGTGGCTCGTGTGGCTGTTGTTGCTGCCGATCGCGCTGACGACATTCGTGGTACCGCCCCCGCTGGGCGCACAGGGGGCCGCTCCCGAGGCCGTCGCGGCGACTGCACCGCCGAAGCGGGCGTTCCCGCCGCTGCCTGCCGGACGGGCGCCAGCGGTGTCGATTCCCGACGCGGTCATGCGGGCGGCCGCCGATTCCACCAACAGCCTGGACCGCAGGCTCATCACCCTGGCTGGATTCACGGTCAAGTATCCCGATGGCACCGATCTGGGTCGCGTCGTCATCGTCTGCTGCGCCGCCGATGCGCAACTGGCCCGAATCCATCTGTCCGGCGCCGCGGCGGCCGAGGCGGCCGGTTACCCCGAAGACACCTGGTTGCAGGTGGAGGGCACCGTGGTCCCGGGAACGTCGACGGCATCGACCAATTTCGTCCCGACGTTCTCGGTGTCACGCGTCACGCGCATCGACAAACCCGCGAACACGTACGCCTACTAACCCTGTCGGAGCGGCAAGGCACGATGGTCTGATGACCGCCACCAGCTCGCCGATCATCACCCGAGACCGGGCCCAGGCGATCCTCGAACAGCTCGCTGGATCCGCGGCCAACCTGCGTGACGACCAGTGGACGGCGATCGAAGCCCTTGTGGTGCAGCGACGGCAGGCGCTGGTGGTGCAACGGACCGGCTGGGGTAAGTCTGCGGTGTATTTCATCGCCGCCAAGCTGCTGCGCGAGAGCGGCCGCGGGGCGACGGTGATCGTGTCCCCACTGCTGGCGCTGATGCGTAACCAGGTCGCGGCCGCCGAGCGCGCAGGCGTCCGTGCGGCCACGATCAATTCGGGCAACGTCACAGAATGGGATGCCATCCATTCCAGGGTCGCCGACGGTGAACTCGACGTGCTGCTGGTGAGCCCGGAACGGCTGAACAATCCCGACTTCCGCGACAATGTGTTGCCGTCGCTGGCGGCCGATGCGGGGCTGGTGGTGGTCGACGAGGCGCACTGCGTGTCCGACTGGGGCCATGACTTCCGGCCGGATTACCGGCGCATCCGCACACTGATCGCCGAGTTGGGAACGGACATACCGGTTTTGGCCACTACAGCCACCGCCAACGATCGGGTGGTCGACGACGTTGCCGCTCAACTCGGGGTCGGTGGCAGAGACACCCTGGTGCTCCGGGGCGGCCTGGACCGTGAGTCGTTGCGGCTTTCCGTGGTGAAGCTGACCACCCCTGCGCAACGAGCGGCTTGGATTGCCGCGCAATTGGATTCGATCGACGGCAGCGGCATCATCTATACCCTCACGGTCGCCAATGCCCATGACATCGCCACCTTGTTGAGGGACTGCGGCCACAAGGTCGCCGCGTATACCGGCGCGACCGACCCCGCCGAACGCGAGCAACTCGAAGCCGACCTACTCGACAACCGCGTCAAGGCGCTGGTTGCCACCTCGGCGCTCGGCATGGGATTCGACAAACCCGACCTCGGTTTCGTCATCCACCTCGGGGCCCCCTCCTCGCCCATCGCGTACTACCAGCAGGTCGGCCGTGCCGGCCGGGCCACCGCCAGCGCAGAGGTCATCCTGCTGCCCGGTCACGAGGACCAGGACATCTGGCGTTACTTCGCTTCGGTGGCGTTTCCGTCAGAACCCATGGTGCGCAGCGTGATCGACGCGCTCGAACCCGATCGCCCGCAGTCGACGCCGGCCCTGGAACCCCTCGTAGACCTTGGTCGGTCACGCCTGGAGATGGTGCTCAAGGTGCTCGATGTGGACGGTGCGGTGCGGCGGGTGAAGGGCGGCTGGGTCAGTACCGGCCAACCATGGACGTACGACGAACCGCGGTACCGCAAGCTCGACGAAGCCCGACGCCGCGAACAGCAGGCGATGCTGGACTATCAGGACACGTCGGGGTGCCGAATGGCTTTCCTGCGTGGACAATTGGACGATCCGGAGTTGACCGAAGGCGCCCGGTGCGGACGTTGTGACAACTGCGGGGGCCCACGCTACAGCGCTGAGGTGGATTCGACCGCGACCGATGCCGCCCGCGACCAACTCCGCCGACCGGGGATCGAACTGACGCCCCGCAAGCAATGGCCGTCGGGCATGAACAAGCTGGGCGTCGAACTGAGCGGCCGGATCGACGACGGGCCTGCGGTTGGCCGAACGATCGGGCGGCTGACCGATCTCGGCTGGGGTGCACGGCTGAAGCGGTTGCTTGATGAACCGGACGGTCCCGTTCCCGACGAGGTGATTCGGGCCGCGGTCGCGGTGCTGGCCGCGTGGCCGTGGGAGACCCGGCCGAGCGCTGTCATGGGTCTGGATTCGGTTGCCCATCCCATGTTGATCGGCTCCGTCGTGGATGGGCTTTCCCGACTCGGCCGGCTGATCAACCTGGGCACCCTGCAATACGCCCCCGGCCGTCGACCTGTGACGGCGGCCAACTCCGCCTACCGCGTTGCCGCGCTGAACAATTCGTGGTGCGAGCCCGACCCGTCGATCATCAATGGGCTGGACGGCCCGGTGTTGTTGGTCGACGATGTCGCCGATACCGGATGGACGCTGACCATGGCCGCCAGGGTGCTGCGTCGTGCCGGCGCGCAGGAAGTACTGCCTTTCGCATTGGCCAGTGTCAGCTAGCGTCCTGGTTTCACGCCACCGAGTTGTTTGGTGACGGCGTCGGCCGTCGCCACAACCGCCCGGGCCCGGTCGGCGATCTCGTTGTCGGTCAACGCCTTTCCGATGTGCATGGACGCGACCATGACCTGGCGCTGATAGTGGTCGTAGACAGGTGCGGAGATGACGCTGACGTCGTGACGGGTACGACCGCCCGCGCTCTCGTCGCGCAGGTACACCCGCTCACCGATGTCGGACACCAATTCGCCGAGCAGCGCGCGTAATTCGTCGGGCAGATTGCTCGACATACCCGCCATCAACGAATACAGCCGACGGCCGCCCGGCGTCAGGCGCTCGACCAGGTAGCCGTCGGCGCGGCAGGCGGCGATCACCCGGTTGAGCCGTTCGGTGTTGGTGCGCAGCGGGATTGTCGGCTCCTTGGCCAGCCAGTTGCGCTCGGCCTCGTCGTCCCACAGCACGAACATCAACCCGACGGGCGGGGCGAACGGGTAACTCTGGCCGACCTCTACGCCGGGGTGGGCGCCTGCGGGGGCCACCAAGTCCAGCAGCGTGATCCGATCTTCGATCACCCCCGAGAGGGCCGCCGTGACCTCGAAGCGCGCCGACAGCCTGCGCAACTCGTCGCGGGCCGCGGGGCTGACCCGCATCGACTCCTGCGCCTTGTGCCCAAGCGTGATCAGCGAAGGCCCCAGCCGGTAGGTCTTGTCGGCGGCATCGCGGACCAGGTAGCCGGCGTCGGTCAGCGACGTGACGATGCCGAGGCAGGTGGGCTTGCTCAGCCCCACCCGCCGCGCCAGATCGGACAGGCCGAAGCGGCTTTCCGGTCGGCCTGCGAGATAGTCCAGGATGCGGACCACGCGCTCGGTAGGCGGCGAGGCGCGGCCTGCGGAGTCGGGGGCGGACACGCGAGCAGCGTACACCGTCGGTCCATATATGGAACAGAGCGGTCGATATGTTGACTATCAGTAGAACGCGTTCTAGTTTCAAGGGCGTGTACTCGCAGCCATTCACAGACGCGATCGCCGAGGCCGAGAAACTAGTCGCGGCGGCCCCGCACATCGAATCCGAAGCCGATCTACTGGAGGGCCTGCAGTATTTGGCGGGCTGCATCGCGGCCTGTACGCATGTCGCGTTCGACTACGAGCGCGACCATCCGTTCCTGCACAGCGGCACCGGACCGTTCACGAAGATGGGCCTGGACAATCCCGACACGATGTATTTCGGGACCCGTGTGCTGCCAGGGCACGACTACGTCGTGACCGGCAAGCGCGGCACCACCACCGACGTGAGCTTCCAACTACTCGGCGGTGAATACACCGACGAGGTGGTGCCGGACAGTGAGACCGCGTTCGACGATCGCAAGCTCGACATCGCGGCCGACGGCAGCTTCGAATGGCGGTTCCGCCCGGAGACCCCTTCGCAGTTGGTGATCAGGGAGGTCTACAACGACTGGTCGGCGCAGCGCGGGTCCTTCGCCATCAAACGACTGGACACGGCCGGCACAGCGCCGCCGCCGCTGACCCGCGAGCTCATCGAAAAGCGTTACGCGACAGCAGGTAAGCAGTTGGTGCAGCGGGTCAAGACCTGGCTGCAGTTTCCGCAGTGGTTCTATACGAACATTGGAGTGAATACCCTGGTGGCGCCGCGGCTCACCCCGGGCGGCCTGGCCACGCAGTACTCGTCCGTCGGGCAATTCGACCTGACACCGGATCAGGCGCTGGTGATCACCCTGCCGGTGAGCGACGCGCCGTATCTGGGCTTCCAGTTGGGCAGCCTGTGGTACATCTCGCTGGACTACATCAACCACCAGACGTCGCTGAACGGCACTCAGGCGCAAGCTGATCCGGACGGCAAGATCCGGATTGTGGTCGGCGACCGCAACCCGGGCGTCACGAACTGGGTGGAAACCCTGGGCCACGCCAAGGGCTATCTGCAGTTCCGGTGGCAGCGGGTATCGCGTGAGCTCACCGAGGCGGATGGGCCGACCGCGGAGTTGGTCGACTTCGACAAGGTCGCCGCCGCGTTGCCGTACTACGAGCAGAACAAGATCTCCGAGGAAGACTGGCGCGCGCGAATTGCCCAGCGCCAGGAGCAAATTGGACACAGGATGGTGGGGTAGCAGATGGCCGGCTTGCTGGACAACAAGGTTGTCGTCATCAGTGGTGTGGGCCCCGCCCTCGGCACTACGCTCGCGCGGCGCTGCGCCGAGGCGGGCGCGGACCTGGTGTTGGCGGCGCGGACAGTCGAGCGCCTCGACGATGTGGCCAAGCAGATCACCGATCTGGGCAGGCGCGCGGTGTCGGTCGGCACCGACATCACCGATGAGGCGCAGGTGAACAACCTCGTCGAAGAGACGCTCAAGGCGTACGGCAAGGTCGACGTGCTGATCAACAACGCCTTCAAGGTGCCGTCCATGAAGCCGTTCGCGAACACCACCTTCGACCACATCCGCGACACCATGGAACTCACCGTGCTCGGCGCACTGCGGCTGATCCAGGGCTTCACCCCCGCACTGACCGAGGCGAAGGGCTCCATCGTCAACGTGAACTCGATGGTGGTCCGCCACTCCGATCCGAAGCAGGGCGCCTACAAGATGGCCAAATCGGCATTGCTTGCCATGTCGCAGTCGCTGGCCAGCGAGCTTGGCCCCCAGGGCGTTCGGGTGAATTCGGTGCTGCCCGGCTATATCTGGGGCGGCACCCTGCAGGGTTACTTCGAGCATCAAGCCGGCAAGTACGGCACCACCGTCGATGAGATCTACAAGGCGGCCGCGGTCAACAGTGACCTGAAGCGACTGCCCACCGAAGACGAGGTCGCGTCGGCCATCTTGTTCATGGCCAGCGACCTGTCGAGCGGCATCACCGGGCAGACCTTGGACGTCAACTGCGGGGAGTTCAAGGCGTGACACCACGTACCGATGTCGGGACCGTCGAGGATTTGCACGCCTCGGCGACGAAGGCGTGCGGGCTCGACGATTTCGGCGCCGACGACGACAACTATCGCGAAGCGCTGGCGATCTTGCTCGAGTCGTACGCGCGCGAGGCAAATCTCACCGAACTGGGCAGCAAGATGTCGCGGTTCTTCCTGCGCAACGCGCTCGTGGCGCGGCTGTTGAGTGAGGCGGCGTGGAAGCAGTATCCGCAGCATGCCGACGTGACGATCGAACGTCCGATCTTTGTCACCGGCCTGACCCGTACCGGCACGACCGCACTGCACCGATTGCTTTGCGCCGATCCGAGGCATCAGGGCCTGGAACTGTGGCTCGCCGAGTTCCCCCAGCCGCGGCCACCGCGCGAAACATGGTCCGACAACCCGGTTTTCGTCGACCTGGACGCCCGGTTCAAGCAGGCGCACGATGAGAACCCGGATTACACAGGCTTGCACTATATGACCGCCGACGAGGTGGAGGAGTGCTGGCAGCTGCTGCGCCAGTCGCTGCATTCGGTGTCGTACGAGACGATGGCGCACATCCCGACATATGCGCACTGGCTTGCGAAGCAGGACTGGACCAAGCCCTATCAGCGGCACCGCAAGAATCTGCAACTCATCGGGCTCAACGACACCGAAAAGCGATGGGTGTTGAAGAACCCGAGCCACCTCTTCGCGCTTGACGCGTTGTTCGCGACGTATCCCGACGCGCTCGTCATTCAGTGCCACCGGCCGCCCGCGACCATCATGGCGTCGACGTGTTCCCTCGCTCAGCACACGACAGAAGGCTGGTCGAATACCTTTGTCGGCGCCACCCTCGGCCAGGACACCCTGGACACCTGGTCGCGCGGGCTGGAGCGGTTCAACGCCGAACGCGTAAAACATGATTCGGCCCAGTTCTACGACATGGACTACTTCGACTTCATCGCCGATCCGGTGCGCGAGGTCGAGAGGATCTACCGGCACTTCGGCATCGACTTCACCGAGGAGGCCCGCGCCGCCGTGGAGCATACCCATGCCGAGAGCAAGAAGGGCCCGCGCGCGCCGAAGCACACCTACTCGCTGGCCGACTACGGCCTGACCGACGAAGAGGTGGAGGAACGGTTCAAGGGCCTGTGACAGTCGCGCCGACGCCCGCGGTCCACATGGTGGCGACGGGGGCGTGACGTGGCGCCGGCCGGTGCGCGCTTTCCAGATTGCAGTTATTGCGAAAGACTTCGAGACGCCGGCGCAGTAAGTGCAATCTCGCGGCCGCCACTCGACTAGGTGCGGTCACGCAGTCGTATTGGCCAGCGTCTCAATCCGTTTCAGCGCGTCTCGAGCCAGCGACAGCACGTCGTAGCCATTGACCGTGGCGCACGTGGAAATACGGACCGCAGCGTTGTGCGCGGCGGTGAACGCGTTGTCGCACGCCCAGTCGGGAGCCGCAAACGAGTAGAGCACGATGTCGGGCGAGCCGGAATCCACTTGCGGCAGTAGCCGGAAATGGTATTCGCGGCCCCGCATGTCGGTGACGGTGAACGGAACGGATCGGCAGGAGTCGATGGTGCGCTTGGTTTCCGCGAGTGCATGCTCGGCATCGAAATCGGCGGGATAGACGCCTGCGGCCTCGTCGATGACGACATTGCGGCCGTCCTCGGTCACCCAGTGCCCGCCGTCGGTGGCCGCTGGATCGAGATCGAAGATCAGCGGTGGATCCACCTCGAGCGCCATGCCGCTGCATTGTTTCGGCTCAACGGTGATGAACAGGTTGCCGTCCCTGTCTTGGACCTTGTCGCTCAACAGGTCGCCGACCTGAAGTGCGGTGATGGGGGCTACCGGTTGCTGTGGTCGAGGTCGTGGCTTTTCGGCGCCACGCGTACAGCCCGCGAGAACGAGGAGCAGCGCAGCGCTAGCCGTCGCCCGGCGAAGGCGCACTGGAGATTTCCTCCAGGCACCCTTCGGCGACCGCGTGTTTGATGCTGTCGGCGAGCTTCGGACACGCCTTGGCGCGCGCGGAATCACCGCCGGACTGCCGGATCTCACTGAAGTACGCACAACGCCGGGAAGCCTCCGTGTTCCACTGCACGGAAGTATGCCCCGGCCCGAGCTTCTTCACCTGCACTGCGACATGACAGAACCGGCAGTCGACAGACACCAACCCCGACGTCAGGTACCGCTCGCGGTCACGCAGGCTTGCCTCCCGGACCGCGGCGGCGCGGGCGGGGTCAGATGCGAAGTCCGGTGCCCCGGAAAAACTTCGAGCACGAACTTCCGGATCACCGCCATGCTCGTCGTGGTCGTCGTGTGCGCCATAGAGCCTCAGCATCGACCGGGCGAGCTGGTCGACGTCTGGGGCTTGATCGCGCGGCGTCATCTCAGGAGCCGGTCTTTTCCTTCTCGGCAGCCTGCTGCTTGAGGTTCTCCTCGACCTCGACATTCCACTTCTCGTTGGCCGCAGTGGTGTCGATCTCGATCTCGAAGCGGTCGGTCATGTCGGGCGTCACGTCGGCGGCGTTCACATAGAACTGCTGATACCAGCGGCGCATCTGATAGACCGCGCCGTCCTCCTCGACCAGCAGCGGATTGTCGATGCGGGTCTTGTGCTTCCAGATCTCGACGTCCTGCACGAAGCCCTTGCTCACCCCTTCGGTGAACACCGTGGCCAGCTTCTCGGTCGTCTGCTCGTCGAGCCCCTTGGGCTTTTCGACGATCACGCCCCACTGCAGCATGAACGAGTTCTGGGTGACCGGGTAGTGGCAGTTGATCAGGATCGACTCGGCCTTGAAGCCGCCGTAGCTGTTGTGCAGCCAGTTGATCATGAACGACGGGCCGAAGTAGGACGCCTCCGAATCCAGATGTGCCTCACCGTAAGTGGTGCCCATGTCGTTGATATCGGGACGCCCGACGTTGTGCAGGTACTGCGATGCGATGTGACCTTCGAACACGTTCTTGAAATAGGTCGGCAGACCGAAATGGATGTAGAAGAAGTGCGCCATGTCGGTGACGTTGTCGATGATGTCTCGGCAGTTCGACCCCTCGATCAGGATCGAGTTCCACTTCCAGTCGGTCCACTCGTCGCTGGCCGCCTCGGGGATCTCGGGGATTCGAACTTCTGGTTGCGGGGGGTTGCCTTCGTGGTCATGCCAGACGAACAGCAGGCCGCCGCGGACGTCGGTGGTCCACGACCGGGTGCGGGCCAGTCGCGGCGTGCGCTTGGCGTAGGGCACCAGCTTGCATTTGCCGTCGCCGCCCCAGCGCCAGTCGTGGAAGGGGCAGGCGACCTCGTCGCCCTTGATCGTGCCCTGAGCGAGGTTGCCGCCCATGTGCCTGCAGTAGCCGTCAAGCACCTTGACGTCGCCATTGGAGTCGGCGAAGACCACCAGCATCGTGCCGAAAATCTCGATGCCGTGTGGCTTGCCGTCCAGGTAGGTCTGCACCGGGCCAAGGCAGTGCCAGCCTCGCGCGTACCTGTCCGGCAGCGCTCCGGCGTCGATCTCGCGAATGGCTGCGGTTTCGGTGGTCACCTGGGGCCTCCCAATCTGTGCTCTCTAACTAGAACACGTTACAGTTTTTGCCCCCCGGGGCGCAATCTAAACGGGTTTTACCTGCGGTATATCTAGACGATGCCGTTGTACTCATTTGAGGGTCGTTCACCGACGATCGATGCAGGCGCATTCATCGCCCCCACCGCCACGCTCGTCGGCGACGTCCACGTCGAGGCGGGAGCGTCGGTGTGGTTCAACGCGGTCATCCGCGCAGACTTCGCCCCGATCATCGTCCGCGAGGGGGCCAACGTGCAGGACAACTGCGTGCTGCACGCCCCGCCGGGCATCCCCGTCGACGTCGGACCGGGTGCGACGGTCGCGCACGGTTGTGTGGTGCACGGGGTGCACATCGGCTCTCAGGCCGTGCTCGCCAACCACTGCACGGTGCTCGACGGTGCCGTCATCGGCGCTCGTAGCCTCATCGCCGCCCATTCACTGGTGGTCGGCGGCACCAAGATCCCCGACGAGGTGCTGGTGACCGGCTCGCCCGCGAAAGTGCGGGGTCCGATCGCGGGCACGGGGGCGGAGATGTGGGTGAACACAAACCCCGGTGCCTATCAGGATCTGGCCCGCCGCTACCTGACCGGAATGCAGCCCGTTACGTAGCGGTGCGCCGTACCGTGGCGCTATGACCATCGGCCAGGTCGCCGAACTATGGCGGTACCCCGTCAAGTCGCTGGGCGGCACGCAGATTGATCAGGCCGACGTGAGCGCCAGGGGGGTGCTTGGCGACCGCTTGTGGGCGGTCCGCGACGTCGGGAAGGACGTCACCGCGTCGGCGAGGCAGCTGCCGGTGCTGCTGACCGCAACCGCTCGTTACCCCGCCGCGGTCCCGCCCGACGCAGGCCCCGGCAACGTTCCCGAGGTGGAGATCACGTTCCCCGACGGGACGGTGATGTCCAGTAGCGACGGCGGGGTGCATGCCAAGCTCTCCGAACTGACTGGGCGTGAAGTCGAGCTGACCGCACTGCCGCCTGCCGAGGACACCAGCTTGCACAAGCTGAGTCGAACAGAGCGCGCCGAAACCATGTCGGCCGGGTGGCTGCGCGCCGCGTTCGGTCTCTCGGACGACGAGAAGTTGCCCGATCTGTCGATGGTCCGGGTGTCAGACATGGTCAACTTCACCCGCTACTCGACTCCGCCCGGCATGTTCGTCGACCTTGCTCCGATTCATGTGCTGACCAAGACCAGCCTGGCAACCATCGGCGCGGAGGTCGGCAGCGATCTCGATGTGCGCCGCTTCCGCCCCAATGTGCTACTGGCGCTGGACAATCCATCAGGAGAGTTACCGGAGTCGCACTGGACCGGGTCCCGCCTCACGGTCGGCGACGTCGGCCTCAACGTTGCGATGCCGACGATTCGCTGCGTGATGCCCAGCCGCGCGCAGCCAGGTATCGAGGTCGACCGCCGCATCACCAAGGCCGTGGCGACTCGAGCGGACCGGTGCCTGGGCGTCTACTGCTGGGTCCACAGCGGCGGCAGCGTTCGCGTCGGGGACGACGTTGCGCTCCAACCCGTTTCAGCGGGCCGCAAAGCGGTCCTCAACGCCGCGCGACGTACCAAGCGGGTCACTTTCGGCTTGGTCAACGAGGCGATGGACCGTCTGTCGCGTTGACTCTGGCATCCCAGCAGCAGCCGGCAGGTGCGCAGCAGTAGCTCACGCTCGTCGTCGGCACAATCCATTGCGCGAGTGGTCGAAACGACGTCCATGCACCGCTTACGCACGCGCTCGGCGTTCATCCCGAACTCGACGAAGCACTCGCTGTCGGGTGGTCCGCCGTAGGGCGCCCAGCTGAGCACGAACGTAAGCAGGTCGCGGTCGAAGCGATCCAATTGCCGCTTGCGCGAACCGCTTGTAGTCACAGACCGGCTGCCGCGTGGTGGTACACATCGTTCCATCTGAGCTCCCGGGTGAATCCGCGGACGGTGGTGTCGCCGTCGATCACCAGCAACTCGGTATCGGTCATCGCGGCGAAATCCTCGAGCAGCTCCGTGCCGACGGCGGTGGTGAGCACCGTGTGGTGCGGCGCACCCGCCATCAGCCAGGTTTCCGCGGCGACCGACCAGCTTGGGCGTGGCTCCCAGACCGCGCACGCCACCGGAAGGTTCGGCAACGGGGCCGTCGGCTCGACGACCCGAACCTCGTTGGCCACCAGCCGGAATCGCGATCCGATATCGCTGATTCCGAGGATTACCGCGTCGGCGGGGGCCGCGGTGAACCGCAGCCGGACGGGATCCTCGCGGCCGCCGATGGACAGTGGATGCACCTCCAGCGACGGCACGTCGCCCGCGATCGACGGGCAGACCTCCAGCATGTGGGCACCCAGTACGCGTTCGTCGCCGGGTGTCAGGTCGTAGGTGTAGTCCTCCATGAATGACGTACCCCCTGGCAGGCCCTCAGCCATCACCTTGACCGCCCGCAACATCACCGCCGTTTTCCAGTCACCCTCGGCGCCGAAGCCGTAACCGTCGGCCATCAGGCGCTGCACGGCGAGGCCAGGCAACTGGCGCAGCCCACCCAGGTCCTCGAAGTTCGTGGTGAAGGCGTGAAAACCGCCTGTCTCCAGAAACTTTCGCAGGCCGGCTTCGATCTGCGCACCATGCCGAAGCGAGGTGTGGCGATCACCGCCGGGCCGCAGCTCTGGCGCCAGCCGATAGGCGTGCTCGTACTCGCGGACCAGCTTGTCCACCTCGGACGCCGGGACACGTTCGACCATGTCGACGAGCTCGTTGACCGGATAGGTGTTGATCGACGCCCCGAAGTGCGCTTCGGCTTCGACCTTGTCGCCCTCGGTGACGGCGACGTTTCGCATGTTGTCGCCGAATCGTGCCACCCGCAAGGTCGCGAGTTCGGCGGCGGCCAGCGCAGCCCGTGTCCACGCCCCGATCCGAGAGCGGGTGCGCTGGTCGTTGACGTGGCCTGCGATGGTCTTGCGTGAGGTCGACAGCCGTGACTGGATGTAGCCGAACTCGCGGTCGCCGTGGGCGGCCTGGTTGAGGTTCATGAAGTCCATGTCGATGCTGTCCCAAGGCAGTTCGACTCCGAACTGCGTGTGCAGGTGCAGCAGTGGCTTTTGGAGCGTCTTCAGTCCACGGATCCACATCTTCGCCGGGGAGAAGGTGTGCATCCACGCGATCACCCCGACGCATTGGGCGCTGTCGTTGGCTTGTCGGATCACCGACGCGATGCTGTCGGAGGTGACGACCGTTGGCTGCCAAACGATCTTGACGGGAATCTCGGTGCAGCCGTCGAGCTTTTCGGCCAGTTGGCGTGACTGGCTCGCCACTTGGTCGAGGGTCTCCTGGCCATACATCGATTGGCTGCCGGTGACGAACCATACTTCGCCATCGAGCATTCGGGAGTCGATCACGTTGCTGAGCCTTCCTGTGGAACCTCCGGCTGGCCGTAGACGTTCTGGTAGCGGTCGAAGAGCGCGGTGACGTGGCGATCGTCGATGCGGTCGACCGATCCGAGCTGTTGACCGATGTGCACGGTGCGCGCGACGTCCTCGACCATCACAGCGGCCTTGACCGCCGAGCGGGCGTCGGGTCCCACGGTGAACGGTCCGTGGTTGCGCATGAGCACCGCAGGAGATCGGCTGCCGCGCAACGCCTCGACGATGCCGCGGCCGATCGAGTCGTCACCGATCAGGGCGAAGGGGCCGATGGGGATGTCACCGCCGAACTCGTCGGCGATCATCGTCAGCACACACGGAATGGGTTCGCCCCTGGCCGCCCACGCGGTGGCGTATGTCGAGTGGGTGTGCACCACTCCGCCGACCTCGGGCATGTGGCGGTAGACATAGGCATGCGCGGCTGTGTCCGACGAGGGGGCGAGACGGCCGTCGACAAGGTTTCCGTGCAGGTCGCATACCACGATGTCGTCGGGTGTCAGCGCGTCGTAGTCCACGCCCGACGGTTTGATCACCATCAGGTCATGGCCCGGCACGCGGGCTGATACGTTGCCCGCCGTCCAGATGACGAGCTGATACTTCGTCAACTGCGCGTGTAGCTCGCAGACCTCTCGCCGCAGTTGTGCGACAACGGAATTGATTTCAGATGTGACGGTCACTCGGTTGCTCCAGCTCGTGCGGTTGCCGATATCTCGCGAAGCGTGCGCATCATTGCGTTGCCGCGCCCGAACCAGTCGTGCAGCTTCACGTACTCCGCATACAGCGCGTCGTAGCGCGCAACGTTGTCGGGATTCGGGACGTACGCATTGCGGACGCGTCCGCCCATCTGCTTGGCGGCGGCGGCCACATCCTGGTACGCGCCCGCCGCCGCGGCGGCGTGAATGGCCGAGCCCAGCGCCGGAGCTTGGGCCGAATTCACTGTCGACAGAGGCAATCCCAAGACGTCGGCGTAGATCTGCATCAGCAGGCGGTTCTTGAGCAGGCCGCCTGCCACCACGAGTTCGGTCACGGGCACACCGCTGTTGATGAACGTCTCGACGATCATCCGGGTGCCGTAGGCCGTCGCCTCCAACAAGGCGCGATACATGTCGACGGACGTGGTGGCAAGGGTCTGCCCGACGATTGCACCCGACAGCTGGTGGTCGACGAGCACCGACCGATTGCCGCTGTGCCAATCGAGTGCGATCAGGCCATGCTCGCCGACGGCCTGGCCGGCGGCGGCCTCGGTGAGCAGCTCGTGCACCGTGATGTTGCGCGCCAGCGCCTTCTCGTGTGCTGCGGCGGGGACGCAATTGTCGACGAACCAGCCGAAGATGTCACCGACTCCTGACTGGCCTGCTTCATAGCCCCAATAGCCGGTGACGATGCCGCCGTCGACGACGCCGCACATGCCTGGGACTTCGCGCAGGACATTGGAATTCATCACGTGGCAGGTAGACGTGCCCATGATCGCCAGCATCTGGCCGGGTTCAAGGCAGTCGGCCGCTGCGGCCGTTACGTGTGCGTCGACATTTCCGACAGCAACCGGAACACCGGCAGGCAAGCCCGTCCAAGCCGCGGCGGTCTCGGTCAAGGTTCCTGCCGCGTCTCCGAGCGCGCCGATCGGATGGCGCAGTTTGGTGTCGACGAAATCGGCGAAGTCGGGAGCAAGCGCCGCAAGGAAGTCCGGGGTGGGGTAGTGACCGTCCTGGAGGATGCCCTTGTAGCCGGCACTGCACGCGTTGCGCACATAAGTTCCGCACAGCTGCCACACGATCCAATCGGCGGCCTCGACCCACCGGTCGATTGCGTGGTAGACCTCCGGGTCCTCCTCAAGGATTTGCAGGGCCTTGGCGAACTCCCATTCGCTCGAGATCAAGCCGCCGTAGCGCTTGAGCCATGGCTCTTTTCGGTCAGCGGCCAATGCGTTGATCCGGTCTGCCTGCGGTTGCGCAGAGTGATGTTTCCACAGTTTGGCATAGGCGTGCGGGCGCTCCGCGAACGCTGCCGTCTCGCACAGCGGCCTACCGTCGGCCTGGACCGGGATCATGGTGCAGGCCGTGAAATCCGTGCCGATTCCAATCACGTCATCCGGATTGATACCGGACCGGCGGATCGCTTCCGGGACAGCCCTTTTGAGCACCCGCCGATAGTCCTCGGGGACCTGCAGAGCCCATTCGGCGGGCAGGCGCACGTCCCCGGCCGGTAGCGAGCGGGTGAGCACACCGTGTTCGTAGTCGTGCACCGCGCTGGCCACTTCCTCGCCATCGTCGACGCGGACCACGACGGCGCGGCCCGACAGCGTGCCGAAATCGACTCCGATCGTGTACTTCTGGCGTTGCATGTCGTTCCTCACTTGGTCGGGTATGCCCGAGTGCTGTCCCGAACGATGAGTTCGGGAGCGAGCAGTGGTGTGGCGTGCGAGACCCCGTCGATGACGGCGGTCAGAAGTTCGATTGCGCGTTGGCCTACGGCGTGGAAGTCCTGTCGGACTGTGGTCAACGCGGGATTGAGGTAGGCGGCCTCGGGCACGTCGTCGAACCCGACCATGCTGACGTCGCCGGGCACCGAGATGCCGGCTTCCGCGAATGCGTGCAGGATGCCGATCGCCATCTGGTCGTTGGCGACGAAGACAGCCGAGAAGTCGTTGCGGTTGACCAGTTCCCGGCCTATGGCGTAGCCGCGGGCGGGAGTCCAGTCGCCTTCGAGGTCAGCTCGTACCGGTAGTCGGGCTGCATGCATGACCTCGACGTACCCGGCACGGCGGGCCCGGGCCTCGGTCCACGTCAGCGGGCCGCTGACGTGGATGATGTCGCGGTGACCGAGATCCACGAGGTGTTGGGTCGCCAGCCGTGCTCCTTCGGTCTGGTCGACACCGACGCTCAGCCCTCGCCCTGACAGCTCGCCTTCGACGACGATCAACGGGATCGACGTGGCCTCTGAGCGCACGACGGCGAGTGCGTCCTGTTGGGTGACGATCATGATGATCGCCTCGACCGACTGGCGGCTGAGATAGTCCAGCGCGCCGCGCAATTCGTCATGAGTCACCGCGGCGACGGTCACCAGACTGGTGAAGTAGCCAGCCGCACGGGCCGCGTCCTGAATGGAGAATTGGATGCTGGCAGGCCCGTGGAGGGCGGTGTTGCTGCCGATGATCCCGATGATCTTGGAGCGTCTGGTGACCAGTGCGCGGGCGGCCGTGTTGGGTCGATAGTCCAGGTGGGCGATCGCGCGCTCCACCCGTTCGCGCGTGCTGGGCCGGATGTTCGCCGAGCCGTTGATGACCCGCGAAACCGTCTGGTGGGACACGCCCGCGAGTTTCGCGACGTCGGCCATCACGGGTCTGCGCGGAGTGGGTTCGACGGTCATCGGGTGTCCCTGACCAGTACGCGTTGCACCAACACGAACACCAGCAGCAGAACCCCCGTCATGATGCGCGTCCAGTAGGAGTCGAGGTTCTCCGTGGTGACAAAGACCTGGATCGTGCCGAGCACGAGCACCCCGATCACGGCGCCGAGCACGAAACCGACCCCACCGGAGAGCAATACACCGCCGATCACCGCGGCGGCGATCGCGTCGAGTTCCAATCCGATGCCGTTGAGGCTGTACCCGGACAACTTCTGCACGCCCAGCAGCACGCCTGCCAACGCGGCACAGAAGCCGCTGATCACATACACACAGACCTGGGTACGGGCGGCGGCCAATCCCATCAGCTGGGCCGACTGCCTACTGCCGCCGATGGCGTAAACCGTGCGTCCGAACCGCGTTTCGTGCAATACATATATCGCCGCCACCACGACGATCAACGCGATGACGACGGTCCAGCGGATGAACTTGTCCTCGTAGAGATACAGATAGTTCAACCCGAGCTTGCGCAACAGCGGATCCTTGATCGGCAGCGTGCCGACACTGATGACGTAGCACAGCCCGCGGGCCAGGAACATGCCTGCCAGCGTGACGATGAACGGTTGCACGTCGAAGTACTCGATGACCGTGCCCATCAACAGACCCAGCACCGTGCCGGCCAGGAGTACGAACACGATGGCAACCGGTGCGGGCCAACCCGATTCCAGCGTCTTGGCGAGTATCACCGTGGACAATGCGACCACCGAGCCGACGCTCAAATCGATGCCGCCGGTGAGAATGACGAAGGTCATTCCGACGGCCAGCACGATCAGGTGAGCGTTGTCGACAAGCAGGTTCAAGAACACCTGCGAGGGGCTGCTGAACCCGTACCGCACGACGATGGTGGCGAACAACGCGACGAAAAGGACGAACGAGGCGACAGGGGACAGGTACCGGCCGCGGATTCGGTCGGTCACCGCGGGCAGGAAGCCATCACGGCGATGCAAGGTCTGGGTGCTCATGACGCCGCCACCGTGTCCGTTCTCGGCGCAGATTCGGCGACGTCGTCATTGGGGATCGTGGGCTGCCCCGCTGTAGCGCGCCGCCGCCGAAGTAGCCTCCGGAATTTGGGTGCTTGCATCAGGCACACCGCGATGACCACCACCGCCTTGAACACCAGCGTCGTCTCCGGCGTGATACCCGCGGTGTACACCGTGGTGGTCAGCGTCTGAATGATCAAGGCGCCCAGAATGGTTCCGGTCAGGCTGAAGCGACCACCCAGCAGCGATGTACCGCCGATCACCACTGCCAGGATGGCATCCATCTCGATCCACAATCCCGCGTTGTTGGCGTCGGCGGCCGAAATGTTGGAGGCGATCATCAAGCCTGCGATACCGGCGCACAACGCGCTGAACACGTAGACGGCGAACACGATCGTCCGGTACCGCACACCAGCCAGTCGGCTGGCCTCAGGATTGACGCCGATGGCTTCCAGCAGCATGCCCAGCGCGCTGCGACGGGTGATGATTGCGACGACGGCGAACACGGCCAGGCTCACCAGGATCGCCACCGGCAGCCCGAGCGCATAGCCGGCGCCGAGGACCTTGAACCGCTCACTGCTGACCGTGACAATCTGTCCGTTGGTGATCAGCAGCGCGATGCCACGACCAGCCGTCATCAACACCAGCGTGGCGATGATCGGCTGAATTCCGAAGCTGGACACCAGGATCCCGTTCCACAAGCCGAGCACCACCGCCGCACCGAGCGCGATCAGCATCGCCGTCGCAACTCCGGTCAGGCTGTTGCCGTCCGGCTGCGCCGCAATATGTGCGCACGCCAGCGCGCCGGAAATCGCGACCACCGCGCCGACGGACAGGTCGATGCCGCGCGACGCAATGACGAGCGTCATCCCAAGTGCGACGAGCATGGTCGGAGCACCGTTGCGGAGAATGTCGATCAAACTCCCGTACAGGTGGCCGTCCTCGACGCGGATCGCCAAAAAGGACGGCGTGAGTACGACATTGAGACCCAGCAGGGCGATCAACGCCAACGCCGGCCAAAGCAGTGGTGAGGCGATCGCGCGGCGAGTCATTGTTGGCTGCCGCTCGCGATGAGCCGGGTGAGCTCCGAAACCGGGCAGCCGCCGTCCAGTTGGGCGATGTTGTGGCCGTCACGCATCAACGCGATTCGGTCGCTGATGCGAACGACCTCATCGAGTTCGGTCGAGATGAACAGCACCGCCATGCCGTCGGCAGCCAGTTCGGTGACCAGCTTCTGGATCTCGGCTTTGGCGCCGACGTCGATGCCGCGCGTCGGCTCGTCGAGGATGAGCAGCGCGGGTTGGGTGATCAGCCAGCGGGCCAGCAGCACCTTCTGCTGGTTGCCGCCGCTGAGGTTCTTGATGAGCGTATTCGGATCTCGGGGCCGGATGTCGAGTGTCTCCATGTAGCGACTGACCAGCCTGTTTTTCGCCTTCGCCGACAGCGGCCGGGCGAAGCCGCGCCTGGCCTGCAGCGCCAGCACCAGGTTGTCGCGCACGCTGAGCTCGGCGACGATGCCGTGCGTCTTGCGGTCCTCGGAGGTGAACGCGAACCTGCGAGCGATCGCGGCCCGCGGCGAGCGCAACCGGGCCTGCTTGCCGTCGACGCTGAGGTGCCCGCTCGTCGGCCTGTCCGCGCCGAACAGCAGGCGGGCGAATTCCGTTCGGCCAGAACCGAGTAGCCCCGCCAGGCCAACCACCTCGCCGGGGAAGATGTCGAGGGTGACAGGGTGCACCCGTGGCGGCCTGCCGATGTCTGAGGTACTGACAATCGGCGGCACCATGTCGTTGCGGTGTGTTTCCTGTGCCGTCTCCGCGATTTCGTCGAGTACCTCGAGCTCACGGCCCAGCATCGCGGTGACCAGCTGGTGGCGACCGAGGTCGGCGGTGAGGTATTCGCCGACCCGCCGTCCGTTGCGCAGCACCGTCATTCGGTCCGAAATCTCATACACCTGGTCGAGAAAGTGCGAAACGAAGAGCACGGCCGTGCCGTTGTCGCGCAGTTGCCGGATCACCCGGAACAGCTCGGCGACTTCCTCGGCATCCAGGCTGGACGTCGGCTCATCGAGAATGAGGACCCGCGCCGAAACCGCCGTGGCGCGGGCGATCGCGACGAGCTGCTGAATGGCGATCGGATGGGCACCGAGTGTCGAACGAGGGTCGATGTCGAGTTCCAGGTGCGAGAGCAGGTCGCGAGCGCGGCGGTTCAGTGCACGGTGATCGATGCGTCCGAACTTTCGCGGTTCGCGGCCGAGCAGAATGTTCTCTGCGACAGTCAGATTGGTGCAGAGGTTGACTTCCTGGTAGACGGTGCTGATTCCGGCGTCCTGTGCCTGGCGTGGACCGGTGAAACGGCATGGCACACCGGCCACCGTGATGCTTCCGGCGTCGATGTCGTACACACCGGTAAGAGCTTTGATCAGAGTCGATTTGCCCGCGCCGTTTTCGCCCATCAGGGCGTGGACCTCACCGGGTAACAACCGGAAGTCGACGCCGTCGAGCGCCTTCACCCCGGGAAAGGTGATGCTGATGTCACGCATCTCGACCACGGGAGTCGGCGACTCTGCGGTGGATGTCGGTGCCATGGGGCCATCGCTTTCCGGTGTGGAACTTGGCGCCGCCCCAGGATGAGGGGTTGGGCCGACCGGGGCGGCGCCAAGAGTCTTCAAAAGGTGTTGTCAGTACTTGCGATCGGGCAGCGCTGCGATTGCTTGCTGCTGATCGAACGTCTTGTCGGGCACGACAACACGCGATGGCACCGCTTCACCGGCGACAACCTTCTTGGCCAGATCCATCAGTTGCGGGCCAAGCAAGGGATTGCATTCGACGAGGAAGTTGAACTTGCCGTCGGCCAACGCCTGCATGCCGTCGTGGGTGGCGTCGACCGCGACGATCTTGACGTCTTGTCCCGGCTTGAGACCGGCTGCCTCGATGGCCTCGATGGCTCCCAGACCCATGTCGTCGTTCTGGGCGAACACCACGTCGATCTTCGGATTGGCTTTCAGGAAGGCTTCCATCACCTGCTTGCCGCCCGAGCGCGTGAAATCTCCTGTCTGCGAGGCGATGACCTTCAGTTTCGGGTTGGCCGCGATGGCGTCGGCGAACCCCTTGCTTCGGTCGATGGCAGGGTCCGCTCCGGTGGTGCCTTCGAGTTGGACAATGTTCACTTGTGCTGGCGCCGCTGCAAATTGCTTCACGACCCAGTCACCGGCGCTGCGGCCTTCGGCAACGAAGTCGGCGCCGACGAACGTCTTGTAGACGTCGGTCTCCTGGGTGTCGACCGCGCGGTCGGTCAGGATCACCGGGATGCCGGCGTTCTTTGCTTCGAGCAGCACCGCATCCCAACCGGTCCGCACGACGGGGCTGAACGCGATCACGTCGACGTGTTGCTGAATGAACGACCGGATCGCCGAGATCTGGTTCTCCTGTTTTCCGTTGGCGTCGGAGAACTTCAGGTCGATGCCGGCGGCCGTGGCGGCCTCTTGGATGTTCTTCGTGTTGGCCGTTCGCCAGCCGCTCTCGGCACCCACCTGGGAGAAGCCCATGGTGATCTTGCCGTCCGCGGAGCCGCCGGGCGCCGGACCGCTTCCGCAGCCCACCACCGTTGCTGCGATCAGCGCACCCAGCGCCGCTGCCAGGGTTCTCTTCACCGCGACTCCTCACTTGTCGGTTGTCGAACTCGGTCGCTGCGGGCCAGGTCGGCGCGGGTTCGCGCTGCACCTGCAGTGTGACCGGCGTTACACTGCCTGGATGTTAGCGCTAACAATCAAAGGGTGTCAACGCCTGAATCGAGATGCGAATCCAGGCGGAGAAGCCGTCGCGTTGTTGACGCGAAATTTGCCAACGCACCAGTTCAGTGCCCTGAATGACCGAAGTTGTTGACAAGCCAGTGAGTTGGCTCACATACTATCGCCTTGCATGTTAACGCTCACATTCTGACCGGCCTCTGTGCCGGGTTTACCAGGAGGATCTCGTGCGGAAGTTGATCTGGCTCGCCGTCGTGGCGCTGCTGACCACGCTGGCTCTCTCGGGCTGCGGCCGGTCCACGGACACGGCCAGCGGCAACGGGGAGAAGGGCACCGTCGGAATCGCGATGCCGACCAAGTCGTCGGAGCGCTGGGTCGCCGACGGCAAGAACATGGTCGATCAATTCCAGTCGCTGGGCTACACCACCGATCTGCAGTACGGCGATGACGTCGTGCAGAACCAGGTGTCCCAGATCGAGAATATGATCACCAAGGGCGTCAAGCTCCTTGTCATCGCACCGATCGATGGATCCTCACTGACCACCACTCTGCAACATGCGGCGGATGCCAAGATCCCAGTGATCAGCTATGACCGGTTGATCAAGGGCACGCCCAACGTCGATTACTACGCGACATTCGACAACTTCAAAGTCGGCGTGCTGCAAGGCAGTTACATCATCGACAAGCTCGGACTGGCCCAGGGCAAGGGTCCGTTCAACATCGAGCTGTTCGCCGGTTCACCCGACGACAACAACGCCACGTACTTCTTCGACGGCGCGATGAGCGTGCTCAAGCCCTACCTCGACAGCGGCAAGCTGGTCGTCAAGAGCGGCCAGACGTCCTTCGACCAGATCGCGACTCTGCGGTGGGATGCCGGTCTGGCCCAGTCGAGGATGGACAATCTGCTCAGCCAGGCCTACACCACGGCGCGAGTCGATGCTGTGCTGTCGCCCTACGACGGCATCTCCCGCGGTGTGCTGTCGGCGCTGAAGAGTGCGGGTTACGGCACCCCCGCCAAGCCGCTGCCGATCGTCACCGGACAGGACGCCGAATTGGCCTCGGTGAAATCCATCGTCGCCGGTGAGCAGACCCAGACCGTCTTCAAGGACACCCGCGAACTCGCGAAAGCTGCTGTGCAGGAGGGCAATGCCGTGCTCACCGGCGGCAAGCCGGAGGTCAACGACACCAAGACGTACAACAACGGCGTCAAGGTGGTCCCGTCGTATCTGCTCCAGCCGGTCAGCGTCGACAAGTCGAACTACAAGGCCGCGCTTGTCGACTCGGGCTACTACACCGAAGCGCAGGTGCAGTGACCTCGACGCTGCTGGAGATGCGGGGCATCACCAAGCGGTTCCCCGGCGTCACCGCGCTCTCCGATGTGGATCTGACGGTGAAAGCCGGTGCCATCCATGCCATCTGCGGTGAGAACGGCGCCGGTAAGTCCACGCTGATGAAGATCCTCAGTGGGGTCTATCCGCATGGGGACTACGACGGTGAGATCCGCTTCGACGATCAGGTATGCGAGTTCAAGGGCATTCGGTCCAGCGAGCGCGCCGGCATCGCGATCATCCACCAGGAACTCGCGCTGGTGCCCTACCTCTCGATAGCCGAGAACGTGTTCCTCGGCAACGAACGTAGCCGTCGCGGCGTAATCGGCTGGGACGAGACCCTTATCGAGGCGCAGGCGCTGCTCGACCGGGTCGGTCTGCGGGAGAGCCCACAAACCCGCGTCGCTGACATCGGTGTCGGTAAGCAACAACTGGTCGAGATCGCCAAGGCGCTTTCGAAAAAGGTTCGCCTGCTCATCCTGGATGAGCCGACCGCGGCGCTCAACGACTCCGACAGCCGTCACCTGCTCGACCTCATCGTCGACCTCCGCGAGCAAGGCATCACTTCGATCATCATCTCCCACAAGCTCAACGAGGTGATGCAGGTGGCGGACACCATCACCATTCTGCGTGACGGGCACACGATCGAGACGATGAGTGTCGACGATGAGCTCTCGGAGGACCGCATCGTGCGCGGCATGGTCGGCCGCGACCTCACCCACCGGTTTCCGCCTCGGCCGCAGCGCGACATCGGTGAAATCGCGTTCGCGGTGTCCAACTGGACCGTTCTGCATCCAATCGACCAGCAGCGCAAGGTCGTCGACGATGTGTCGCTTCAAGTACGCGCAGGCGAGATCGTGGGCATCGCGGGACTGATGGGTGCAGGCCGGACAGAGCTGGCCCTCAGCGTGTTCGGCCGCTCGTACGGAAAGTACGTGAGCGGCAAGGTCTTCAAGGGTGAGAAGGAAATCAGTACCCGAACCGTCTCGGATGCGATCCGCAACGGCATCGCCTACGCGACCGAGGATCGAAAGCATCTCGGTCTTAACCTGATGGACAGCATCGCCGAAAGCATCACCCTGCCGTCGCTGCGCAAGATCAGCAAGCGGTGGGTGGTCAACCAGCATGAGGAATCCGGTGTTGCCGAACGGTTTCGCGCCTCGATGCGTATCAAGACGTCGTCCGTGTCGGCGGTGACGGGCAAGCTCTCGGGCGGCAACCAGCAGAAGGTCGTGCTGAGTAAGTGGCTGTTCACCGACCCCGACGTGCTCATTCTCGATGAGCCGACGCGCGGCATCGACGTCGGCGCCAAGTACGAGATCTACACGATCATCAACGAGCTGGCCGCACGCGGAAAGGCGGTGCTGGTCATCTCATCGGAACTGCCTGAGCTGATTGGCATCTGCGATCGCATCTATGCACTGAGCCAGGGCCAGCTCACCGGCGAGGTGGCGCAAGCTGACGCGACGCAAGAAACACTGATGCGTTACATGATGAAAGGACGTGCGTAGGTGACCACCACCGTCGAGCAGCCGTCGCAGACCCCAGAGGCGCAACCAGAATCGAACAAGCCGGCGCCGCCGGGACTGCGCCAACGGGTGTCCTCATTTCTCGTGTCACACATTCGTCAGTCCGGCATGGTGGTGGCGCTGGCCGCGATCGTGTTGTTGTTCCAGGTGTGGACCGGCGGAATCCTGCTCAAGCCGCTGAACGTCACCAACATCATTCAGCAGAACGGGTACATACTGGTTCTCGCGATCGGCATGGTCATCGTGATCATCGCCGGCCACATCGACCTGTCCGTCGGATCCATCGCCGGATTCATCGGGGCGATGTCCGGAGTCTTGATGGTGCGCAACGACATGCCGTGGCTGCTTGGCGTCGCGGTGTGTATTGGGATAGGCGCACTCATCGGCGCCTGGCAGGGGTTCTGGATCGCCTACGTCGGGATCCCGTCGTTCATCGTCACCCTTGGCGGAATGCTGGTCTTCCGCGGCGCGACTCAATACCTACTCGAGGGACAGTCCATCGCCCCGATGCCGCATGGGTTGGAGCAAGTCAGCAGCGGATTTCTGCCAGAGCTCGGGGCCAACGCCGTCTACCACTGGCCGACCGTCATTCTCGGAGCCGTCGTCACCGTTGCCGCCGTGGTGGTGCAAGTCCGTCGTCGGCGTTCACAACTCCGATACGGCCACGAGGTTTCGTCAACCGCGATCTTCGTCGCGAAGTGCGCGGCCATCGTCGTCGCTCTGGCAGCATTCACTCTTCTGCTGGCCAGTTACCGGGGCGTACCGATCGTCGGCATCATCCTCGTCGTGCTCACCATCGTCTACGCATTCGTCATGCGCAACACCGTCCTCGGGCGCCAGGTATACGCCGTCGGCGGAAACTCCGCTGCAGCAAGGCTTTCGGGGGTCCGCAACCAACGCGTCACACTGCTGGTGTTCGTGAACATGGGCATCCTGGCCGCGGTTGCGGGCCTGTTGTTCGCGGCGCGACTGAACTCGGCGACACCTCAGGCGGGCATCAACTTCGAACTCGAGGCCATCGCTGCGGCGTTCATCGGCGGCGCGTCGTCCAGCGGCGGTGTCGGTACCGTGTTCGGGGCGATCGTCGGTGGACTGGTGCTTGGCGTGCTGAACAACGGCATGTCGATCCTCGGCATCGGCAGTGACGTGCAACAGGTGATCAAGGGCCTGGTGCTGCTCGCAGCAGTCGGTTTCGACGTCTACAACAGGCGAAAGGGCGGACGCTAGAACGTCAGCGTCGCCTGGTGCTCTGCCGAATGACGAGTTGAGCGGGTACCAGGATCGGTTGATCGTCGATCGGCCCGTCGTCGGTGTTTTCGATTCGAGCGACGAGCATTTCGACGCTTCGGCGGCCGACCGTTGCGAAATCCTGGCGGACCGTGGTGAGCGGCGGCGAATAGAACTCGGCTTCCGGCACATCGTCGAATCCGGCCACCAGGATGTCGTCCGGGACCGTGCGGCCTGCCTCGGCCAGTGCACGCAGCAGGCCGAGCGCCATCTGATCGTTGGCGACGAAGACGGCCTCGACGTCGGTGCGACGCGCGAGAGCGATGCCGGCCTGATAGCCCGAGGCGGCGGACCAGTTGCCTTGCAGCGGTTCGGGAATGACCCGCCCCGAGGCGGACAGCTCCTCGCGCCACCCGGCCAACCGGGCTTCGGTTTCCGTCCAGCCGTCGGCACCAGTCACGTGCCAGACGGTCGATGCGCCCTGCTCGAGCATGTGCCGCGTGACCTGTCGCGCCCCGTCGAACTGATCGACGCTGACCACCGGCAACCCCAATCCACCGGTGCCGTCGACGGCAACGACGGGCATGTCGCGCCGCAGCCCCGAAAGCGCCTCGCGGGTTTCGGACAGCGGCGCGATCACCACCACGCCTTCGACGGACTGTTCGGTCAGTCGGTTCATCGCGCCAGGCAAGGTGGTGCGGTCGATGGTGGATTCACTGGCCACGCTGACGAAATAGCCCGCGCTGCGGGATGCATGCTCGATCGCGTAGAGCATGCTCGCCGGCCCGTACAGCGTGCTGTCAAAGCAGATGACGCCCAACGTTTTTGACCGGTGAGTGGCAAGTGCCCGCGCTGCCAGGTTGCGGTGATAGCCCAGCTGGTCGATGGCGGCGTGCACGCGGCGCCGGGTGGATTCCTTCACCGCCGCGGAGTCGTTGAGCACCCGGGACACGGTCTGATGTGAGACGCCCGCGGCCTTGGCGACGTCGAACATGTTCACCGGTCGGCGCTCGACCCGTTCAGCCATCGAAAGCGACCTCCTTTGCTGTCGCATCGTAGTCGGAATATGTACGGTCACCGGGCTTTGACGGACTAGATGTGAGCGCTAACATTTCGGTTATGCTGGCCGAGATGACCGTCGCGCGACTCCACGGAGTGCGGGATATCAGGTGCCACAGCGAGGCCGTGCCAACCGCGGGTGCCGGTGAGGAACTGGTGCGTATTACCGCGGTCGGGCTGTGCGGATCCGACCTGCATTGGTTCACCGAGGCGGGCATCGGCGACGCGAAGCTGACGCGACCGGTGGTGCCGGGCCACGAATTCGCAGGCGTCATCGAGGGCGGACCGCGCCACGGCGTGGCCGTCGCCGTGGACCCGGCCTTGCCATGCCGTCAGTGCGAGATATGCCTCGGCGGTGATCTCAACCTCTGTCCGGATGTCGTGTTCGCCGGGCACGGCGGCAAGGACGGCGGACTGCAGCAGTACCTGGCCTGGCCGTCGTGGGCCCTTCATCCCTTGCCAGCCGGGATGAGCGCGATCGACGGCGCAGTTCTCGAGCCACTCGGCGTCGCACTGCACGCATTGGACTTGGGCCACTTACGAATTGGCTCGACGATCGCAGTCGTCGGCGCTGGCCCGATCGGCCTGCTGTTGGCGCAGGCCGCGAGGAGATCTGGGGCTACTCGCGTCGTGGTCGTCGAACCGCTTGCGCACCGACGAGACGCAGCCAAGCGATTGGGAGCCGACGTCGTGCTCGACGTTGATGAGGCGGGCGACGATATCGGCGCCGACACCGTTTTCGAAATGGCAGGCACCGACGCAGCGGTCGAGATCGCGCTGCGCGCCGCGCGACCGGGCGCCAGGGTGGTGCTCGGTGGCATTCCCGACGGTGACCGCACGTCGTTTCAAGCGTCCATCGCGCGCCGGAAGGGCCTGACGCTGGTATTGGTCAGGCGCATGAACGAGGCTTACCCGCGGGCGATTCGGCTCGTCGAGCAAGGGCTGGTCGACATCTCGTCGATCGTGACCCATCGATACCCGCTCGAGCATGCCGCCGAGGCGTTCGCCGTGGCCGCCGACAGGCAAGGGCTGAAGGTCGTCATCGAGCCCTAGCGTCGTGGTAGCGGATCGCCCACGACATCGACCAGCACTCGCCGGGCTCGAGCCACCGAAGTCCTTCCCCGCTGTTGAACGCATCGGCCGGTGCGGTCATCGGTTCGATCGCGACAGCCGTGGTCAATCCGCCCGCGCCCGGGAATTCGCGTGTGATGAAAACCTGCACATAGCCGAATTGTTCGTCGGCCCATAGGGATACGGTCCGCCCGTCCGGCGCGCTGAGCCAGTGGGTGCTGCCACCGCCGGCCGTCACCACTGCCGACCATGCGTCGTCGAGGTCAAGGGTGGCCAGCAGTCGGCCCGCACGCAGGTCCCACTTTGTGCCGTCGACGGGCGTCACGCCAATCGGATTGAGCCGTTCGTCGACATCGATGTGCCTGCTGGCCGATACCGTCAAGGTGAGCGAATCCGTTGGGACGTCGCCGATTCTCAGGAACGGATGGGCTCCGACAGCGACTGGCGCGCAGGCGGATCCGACGTTGCGGACGGTGTGCATCACCTCGAGGCCGTCGGAGACGACCGCGTAGCGGACGGTGGTGTCCAGCGTGAACGGGTAGCCGTTCTGCGGGAAGACGGGTGCCCGCAGGGTCACCGACCGTTCGGTGCGTTCGGCGAGTTGGTACGGCGTATTGCGCAGCAGGCCATGCAGCGCGTTGCCGCGCGCTGGTTCTGTGATGTCGAGTTGCATCGTCTGGCCCGCGTACGTCCATCGCCCGTCGCGCACCCGATTGGGCCACGGCACCAGGACGATTCCGCTTCCGAACGGCGGCGGGGCGTCGGCGTCGTAGCCTGCGGTGAGTTGCACGCCGTCGATGGAGAGGTGCCGGATGGCGGCGGCGACCTCGGTGACGATCGCCCGCACGGACCGGCCGACCGCGTCGAGAGATAGCTCGTATTGCTCACCGAGCGCGGGCCAAGGGGTAACCGTCACCCGGTAATGTTAGCGCTAACATTTCCTGAGCGCAGTTACAGCTTGCGCGCGCTCGCCGTGGCCTTGTCGAGTTCCCAATAGGCCCGCAGCGCGACGATCTTGCCGTCGTCGTTGACGCGGTACGTGAAGACGCCCTCGGCGGTGACTTCGTAGCCTGCGGACCTGATCACGATGTTGCCGACGTTGGCTTCCTCGTTGCCGCAGACGTAGGTTTTCTCGAAGTTGAACGTCAGCTCGCTCGGGGCGATCGCCATGTCGTAGAACTTCGCGATCGCCTCCTTACCGCGATGGCCCTTACCGTCCGGGTCGAAATGCGAAGGACCGATCGGATCCTCGACGATGGCGTCATCGGCGAACACGGCCAGCCACGCCTCTTTGTCGTGCGCCGTGGCGGCCTCGCGGGAACGCTTGCCCGCCAGATGAACCGGCGCCGTCACTGTTGCCAACCGGAGTGAATGAAGGTGTCGGCGTACCGCTTCAAAGAGTCCTTCTTCGTCTCGAGTGGAGCATCGAAGCCGTGCCCCTCGAGAACCCATGGGATGACGATGTTGTCGGTCACCCCGGCGTCGGCGAGTTCACGGTGCCCGTCGACGTCGAACTTGTCGATGCACACCGCCTGGAACTCGAACGGCACGTGAGCGCGGTCGTGCTCGGCGAGCAGAGCTTTCAGTTTGCCGATGATCTCGGCCAGTTGGTCGCAGGTCAACATCGCGCTGGTCCACCCGTCGCCGATGCGCGCGGCGCGCTTGAGCGCAACGTCGGTGTGGCCGCCGACATAGAACGGGACCGGCTTGCTCGGCGCCGGGCTCATCTGCAGCTTGTCGAAATCGTAGAAGTCGCCGTGGAATTCGACCATGCCGCCGGCAAGCACGATCTTGATCACCTCGATCATCTCGTCGACGCGCTTGCCGCGCTTGGCGTACGGCACGCCGCACCACTCGAATTCCTCAGGTGCCCAACCGATCCCGACACCGAAGCCGAACCGATTGTTGGTGAGGTTGGCTACCGAGCCCACCTGGCGCGCGAGCAGCAGCGGGTTGCGCGAGCCCAGCTTCATCACGTTGGTGTAGAAGCGCAGCGTCGATGTCACCGCACCCATGGCGCCCGCGACGATCAACGGATCCGCCCACGGGGTTTCCTCGTTCCACATCCGCGAACCGTCGGCGGTGTACGGATAGTCGGTCGACTGCTTCTCCATGTAGAAGATCGAGTCCGGCAGTGCGATCGAGTCGAAGCCGACTTCCTCCGCCGTCTTCGCGAGCTCGATGAGTTGCTCGATCGGGCTCATCGCCACGCTGACGGTGTACTTCACGGCTTGTCAGCCCCCACGACCCACATCGAGTAATACTGCGCGCCACCGCCGTACGCGTGACCCAACGCCTTTCTGGCGCCGGGAACCTGATGGTCGCCGGCCTTGCCCATCACCTGGATCGCCGACTCGGCGAACCGGATCATGCCGGAGGCGCCGATCGGATTCGACGAGAGCACACCGCCGGAGGCGTTGAGCGGGATCTTTCCGGTGATCTCGGTCTCGCCCGCTTCGGTGAGTTTCCACCCTTCGCCTTCCGCGGCGAAGCCGAGGCTCTCCAACCACATCGGCTCGTACCAGGAGAACGGCACGTACACCTCGGCGGCGTCGATCTCGTCGATCGGGCTCTTGATTCCGGCGGCCTTCCACAACGCGGCGGCGGCGTCACGGCTGGCCTGCGGGTTGACCTGATCACGGCCGGCGTAGGCGAGTGGCTCGGTGCGCAGCGCGGTCGCGTGGATCCATGCGACCGGATGACCGTCGGCGATATGCGCCTCTGCCGCTTCCTCATTGCCGATCACCATGGCCGCCGCGCCGTCCGACGACGGACACGTCTCGTCGTAGCGGATCGGATCCCACAGCATCGGCGACTCCATCACCTTCTCGACGGTGATGTCGGGCTGGTGCAGATGTGCCAACGGGTTCTTGGCGCCGTTGCGGCGATCCTTCACAGCGACGATCGCGCCGATATGGTTGGGCGCGCCGGAGCGGCGGATGTAGGCGCGGATATGGGGGGCGAAATAGCCACCCGCGCCCGCACCGACCGGTTTGGTGAACGGGACGGGAATGCTCAACGCCCACATGGCGTTTGACTCCGACTGCTTTTCCCACGCCATCGTCAGCACGCGCTTGTACTTGCCTGACTGCACGAGGCTGGCTGCGACGATCGCGGTCGAGCCGCCGACCGAGCCCGCGGTGTGCACGCGGATCAACGGCTTGTTCGTGGCGCCGGTTGCGTCGGCCATGAACAGTTCGGGCATCATCACGCCCTCGAAGAAGTCGGGCGCCTTGCCGACCACCACGGCGTCGATGTCGTCGAACGTCGAGCCAGAGTCTTCCAACGCCCTGTCGATGGCCTCGCGAACCAGGCCGTTCATCGACACGTCGTGGCGCTTGGCGACGTATTTCGTCTGCCCGGTGCCGAGCACCGCTGCGAGCTGCCCCGCCATTTCTATTTCCCTTCCAGGACGGCGACGAGATTCTGCTGCAGCGCAGGCCCGCTCGTGGCGTGCGCCAGCACGCGCTGGGCTGACCCGTCGAATATGTGCTGCGCGGCGAAGCCGATGCGTTCGAGCCCCGCCGAGAACATCGGGTTGGCCGCCAGCGCGCCGCCCGAAGGGTTCACTTTGGTCGACGACGCCAGCCCGATCGCCTCCGTGAGGATCAACTGCTGATGGGTGAACGGCGCGTAGATCTCGGCTACCTCGATGGAGCCGGCGTCACCACCCGTGGCCGCCTTGGCCGACGCGGCCGTCGACGGCGAGGTGATCAGATCGCGTGCGCCGAGAATCGGGGTTTCGATGCGGTGCTCGAATCCGGTTATCCAGGCCGGATTTTCGCGGAGTTCTCGAGCCCGGTCGCCTGCGGCGAGCACGATCGCCGACGCGCCGTCGGTGATCGGGGCGATGTCATGGCGCCGCAACGGGTCGGCGAAGAACGGCCGAGACAGCAGTTCATCGATGGACTTGGCAGGTTTCTCCGAGTCGGTACGACCCGCCGCCGCAAAGGAATCCAGTGCGACCTGCGCCATGTCCTCGGCCGTCCACTTGCCTGCGTCGAGCCCCATCCGGGCCTGCAGACCGGCCATCGACACCGAATCCGGCCACAGCGGGGCGACCGTGTAGGGGTCGGTCTGCAGTGCCAGCACGCGCCGCAGCGTGCCCGCCGACGACTTACCGAATCCGTAGACCAGCGCGGTCTCGACCTGGCCGGTCAGCAGCTTGATGTAGGCCTCGTAGAGCGCCCATGCGGCATCCATCTCGACGTGCGACTCGTTGATGGGCGGCACCGCGCCGATGGAGTCGATCGCCGAGATGAACGAGAACGCCCGCCCGGCAAGGTAATCCGACGATCCCGAGCACCAGAAGCCGATATCGGTCTGCTGCAACCCGAGTTCGTCGTAGAGCTGGTGGAAACACGGCATCAGCATCTCCACGCCGTTGGTGGTGCCGTCGGTGCGGCGAACATGCGGTGCGTGCGCGAAGCCCACCACTGCGATATCAGTCATATGAAAAGCCCTTTACAGGTGGTGCTTGTAGGTGTCGTACTCCGCGTCGGGCTCATCCGTCGGCCGGAAGTAGTCGATGTTGTCGATGCCGAGACCCCACTCCTCGCGGGGCTTCCACACGGCCTGAACCCGCATACCCATCCGGACATCGGCCGGGTCGATCTCGGTGACCAGATGCAGGAACGGGATGTCGGCGCCGTCGAGCAGCACATAGGCCGCGACGTAGGGCGGCTTGATCCGCTGACCCGAGAACGGGATGTTGATGATCGCGAACGTGGTGACCGTGCCCTTGTCGGGCAGCTCGACGAACTGGTCGAGTTCCAGGCCGGTGGCCGGGTCGGCCTCCTTGGGCGGGAAGTACACCTTCCCGTTGTCGCCGGTCCGCGCGCCAAGTAGCTTGCCCTCTTCCAGCGCCTTGAGGAACTTGGTCTCGGGCAGCGACGCGGTGTGCTGGATCTCGATGGACGACGGCGTCACCTGAATCTTGACCGGCTCCCGGTCGTCGGGCTGGCCCTCCGGCTCGGCATCTTCGCCTGGCAGGAAATGCGCGATGTCGGTGATCGCGCCGACCGGCTCGTCAATCCAGTGCGCATGCACGCGGGCGCCGGTGCTGATGGCGTCGGAGGAGCCGGTATCGACGGCGTGCAGCAGGGGGGTGTCTGCGCCGTCCAGTTTTATCAGCGCCCATGCGAACGGACGGTCCAGCGGCTGGCCCTCCAGTGGGGTCGACTGCCAGGTCCACGACAGCACCGTGCCGACGCCGCTCACCGGTACGATCTCGGTCAATTGTTCGTACGTGACCGGGTCGTACTCTGCGGGCGGCACGTGCACGCGCCCGTCTGAACCGCGCACACCGACGATGCGCCGCTCCCGCAGGGCGGTGAAGAACTGAGACAGGAGTGGGCCGACTGAACGGGTGTAGTCGAATGAGAGCTTCAGCGGCGCGGAGAGCGGCCGCTCATGCTTGTCGATCTGCACCGGGCTGCTTTGGCTGGTGGTCACGGCATCGAGTAGAACAGGTTCTAAGAATGGTTTCAACCACGGGTCGAGAGGCAGGCTAATGAAGCTGGGTTTGCAGCTGGGATATTGGGGCGCGCAGCCGCCGGAAAACCACGCTGAACTCGTGGCCGCGGCCGAGGATGCGGGCTTCGACACCGTGTTCACCGCCGAAGCCTGGGGCTCGGACGCCTACACGCCGCTGGCCTGGTGGGGCCGCGAGACCAAGCGCATGCGGCTGGGCACCTCGGTCATCCAGCTCTCGGCCCGCACGCCCACTGCCTGCGCGATGGCGGCGCTGACGCTCGACCATCTGTCCGGCGGCCGCCACATCCTCGGGCTCGGAGTGTCCGGGCCGCAGGTCGTCGAGGGTTGGTACGGCGCGAAGTTCCCCAAGCCGCTGGCCCGCACCCGCGAGTACATCGACATCCTTCGCCAGGTCTGGGCCCGCGAGGCCCCTGTGCACAGCGACGGCCCGCACTACCCGCTGCCGCTGTCCGGTGAGGGCACCACCGGGCTCGGCAAGAACCTCAAGCCGATCACTCATCCGTTGCGCGCCGACATCCCGGTGATGCTCGGCGCCGAGGGGCCGAAGAACGTCGCGCTGGCCGCCGAGATCTGCGACGGCTGGCTGCCGATCTTCTACTCGCCCCGGATCGCGGGCATGTACAACGAGTGGCTCGACGAAGGCTTCGCGCGGCCGGGCGCTCGCCGCAGCCGCGAGGACTTCGAAATCTGCGCGACCGCGCAGGTGGTCGTCACCGATGACCGCCCGGCGATCATGGAACTGATGAAGCCCCACCTGGCGCTGTACATGGGCGGCATGGGCGCCGAGGACACCAACTTCCACGCCGACGTCTACCGGAGGATGGGCTACGCCGAGGTGGTCGACGACGTCACCAAGCTGTTCCGCAGCGACCGCAAGGACGAGGCCGCCAAGATCATTCCCGACGAGCTCGTCGACGACTCGGCGATCGTCGGCGACCTCCCCTATGTGCAGCAACAGATCAAGGCCTGGGAGGCCGCAGGCGTGACGATGATGGTCGTGGGCGCCCGCTCGACGGAGCAGATCCGCGACCTTGCCGGATTGGTGTAGACACTTCTTGCTACTTGTCTAGAACGCGTTCTAGATTGGCCGGATGACCGGCTCAGCGTCTTCGCAGCACACCATTGCAGGCACCGTGCTCACCATGCCGGTGAAAATCCGCAAGGCCAACCAGCACATGGCGATGTTCTCGGTGGACGCCGACGCCGCGCAGCGACTGATCGACTACAGCGGCCTGAAAGTGTGTCGGTACCTCCCTGGTCGCGCGATCGTCGTCCTGATGTTGATGCACTACCTCGACGGCGACCTCGGCCAGTACCTGGAGTACGGCACGAACGTGATGGTCAATCCGCCAGGCTCGAATGCGTCCGGGGTCAAGGCGCTTCAGGATGCCGGGGCGTTCATCCACCACCTTCCCGTCGACCAGGCATTCACCCTCGAGGCGGGCACAAAGATCTGGGGCTATCCAAAAGTCATGGCGGACTTCACCGTTCGTGACGGCAAGCCGTTCAGTTTCGATGTGTCCATCGACGGTCAATTCGCAGTCGGCATGGATTTCCGTCCGGGGCTGCCGATGCCTGCAGCGCTCACGTCGCGCCCGCAATCCAACCCCACTTACTCGTATCGCGACGGGGTGCTACGCGAAACCATCGGAGAGATGACGATGCACGACGTGCGCTACCGACTCGGCGGCGCCCAGGTGCGTCTTGGCGATCATCCGTACGCGAAAGAACTGGCCTCGCTTGGTTTCCCGAAACGCGCCCTGGTCTCCAGTTCGGCGGGCAATGTGGAGATGACATTCGCCGACGCGCGGGAGATCTCATGACGGACGTTTCATCCTCGGCTGCGCCGCGGGCTACCGTCCCCGACGTCGACTTGACCGACGGCAATTTCTACGCCGACCGCCCGGCCTCGCGCGAGGCCTATCGCTGGATGAGGGCCAACCAGCCCGTGTTCCGCGACCGCAACGGGTTGGCGGCGGCGGCCACCTATGCCGCGGTGATCGAGGCCGAGCGCAACCCCGAACTGTTCTCCAATGCCGGCGGCATCAGGCCCGACCAGCCTCCGCTGCCGATGATGATCGACATGGACGATCCGGCACACCTGTTGCGCCGCAAGCTCGTCAACGCCGGCTTCACGCGAAAGCGGCTCAAGGTTCAAGACGAGTCGATCGGTCGGTTGTGCGACATGCTCATCGACGCGGTATGCGAACGCGGGGAATGCGACTTGGTCAGAGACCTTGCCGCACCTCTGCCGATGGCGGTCATCGGCGACATGCTCGGCGTACTGCCGGACGAGCGGGAACTGTTCCTCAAGTGGTCCGACGACTTGGTCAGCGGACTCAGTTCCACGGTGTCCGAGGCCGACATGCAGGCCACCATGGATGCGTTCGTCGCCTACAACGACTACACCCGCAACAAGATCGAACAGCGTCGCGCCGAACCGACCGAGGACCTGATCAGCGTCCTGGTGCACTCCGAAGTCGACGGCGAACGGCTCAGTGATGACGACATCCTTCAGGAGACGCTGCTGATCCTCGTCGGCGGTGACGAGACGACGCGTCACACGATTTCCGGTGGTATCGAGCAGCTGATACGCAACCGGGACCAGTGGGAGCTACTGCGCAACGATCCTGGCCTGCTCCCCGGAGCGATCGAGGAGATGCTGCGCTGGACATCACCGTTGAAGAACATGGCCCGAACAATCACCGCCGACACGGAGTTTCACGGCACCAGCCTCAAGCAGGGTGAGAAGATGCTGCTGCTGTTCGAGTCGGCGAACTTCGATGAGGCCGTTTTCGGCGACCCGGACAACTTCCGGATTCAGCGGGATCCCAACAGCCACTTGGCATTCGGCTTCGGCACGCATTTCTGCCTTGGCAACCAGCTGGCCAGGATCGAGTTGATCAACATGACGAGTCGCGTGCTCAACCGGCTACCCGATCTGAGGCTGGCGGACGGCGCTGACCTTCCGCTGCGCCCGGCGAACTTCGTGTCCGGCCTGGAGTCGATGCCGGTGCAATTCACCCCGACCAAGCCGCTGACCGGCTAGGACAGCGGCACTGCATACCCTGTCTCCATGGCCGGGTTGCTACAGATCGAGGAATGCCTCGCCGCCGACGGCAGCGTCGTGGTGCCGCCCGGGGTCACGCTGATCTCGCTGATCGAGCGCAACATCGCCAACGTCGGTGACTCGGTGGCCTACCGATACCTCGACTTCACGCGATCGGAGGCAGGGCAACCGACGGAGATCACGTGGAAGCGACTCGGGCTTCGGCTGGAAGCCATCGGCGCACGCATTCAGCAGGTCGCGGGCCATGGTGACCGAGTGGCGATCTTGGCTCCGCAGGGCCTGGAGTACGTCTCGGCGTTTTATGCGGCGATCAAGGCGGGAACCATTGCGGTGCCATTGTTTGCGCCGGAATTGCCCGGCCATGCGGAGCGGCTGGAAACGGCGCTGAACGACTCGCAACCCGTCCTCGTGCTGACCACCGCAGCCGCCAGGGATTCGGTTGACGCGTTCCTCACAACGATGGCGCCCGCGCGAAGGCCGCACGTGATCGCCGTCGACGAGATCCCGGATTCGGCGGCCGACGAGTTCGCCCCTGTGACAGTCGACGTCGCCGACATCTCTCATCTGCAGTACACCGGAGGCGCGACGCGGCCACCCGTCGGCGTCGAGGTCACCCACCGCGCGGTCGGTACCAATCTCATCCAGATGATCCTGTCGATCGACCTGTTGGACCGAAACACCCACGGCGTCAGCTGGTTACCGCTGTACCACGACATGGGATTGTCGATGATCGGGTTCCCCGCGGTGTACGGCGGCCATTCGACACTGATGTCGCCGACGGCGTTCATCCGCAGGCCGCAACGGTGGATCAATGCGCTGTCGGCGGGATCCCGCGAGGGACGCGTGATCACCGCCGCGCCGAACTTCGCCTACGAGTGGGCGGCGCAGCGCGGCGTGCCCGATCCCGGCGACGATATCGATCTGAGCAATGTGGCGCTGATCATCGGATCGGAACCGGTGAGCATGGATGCGATCCGTGCTTTCGATAAAGCGTTCGCGCCCTTCGGTTTACCGCGCTCGGCGTTCAAGCCGTCCTACGGGATTGCAGAGGCAACGTTGCTGGTGTCGACCATCGCGCCCGATGCGGAGCCCATCGTGCGTTACTTCGATCGCGAAGAACTGGCCCGCGACAGGGCGGTTACGACGACCGCCGACGATCCCAGCGCGATGCCGCACGTGTCGTGCGGTCAGGTGGCGCGAAGTCTCGTAGCGGTGATCGTCGACCCCGATGCCGCCGAGGAGTTGCCCGCCGGATGCGTCGGCGAGATCTGGTTGCAGGGCAACAACATTTGTCGAGGCTATTGGGGCAGACCCGACGAAAGCCGCCGCACGTTCGGCGCCAGGTTGCCGTCGCGGCCCGGTGACTGGTTGCGCACCGGCGATCTGGGCGTGTATCTGGCCGGCGAGCTCTACGTCGTAGGCCGGATTGCGGACCTGATCACCGTCGGCGGGATGCATCATTACCCGCAGGACATCGAGGCCACGGCTGCGGCGGCGTCGCCGATGGTACGGCGGGGCTACGTGGCCGCGTTCACCGACGACAGTCAGCGGCTCGTGATCGTGGCGGAACGCGCTGCGGGCACGTCCCGCGACGACCCGGCGCCGGCGATCGAGGCCATCGCGGAGTTGGTGTCGCACAAACACGGGCTGACGGTGTCCGATGTTCGCTTCGTGCCCGCGGGTGCCATCCCCCGCACCACGAGCGGCAAGCTCGCCCGGTGGGCGTCGCGCACCCGTTACCTCAGCGCATCTTGAAATTCGGCGCGCGCTTCTCCTTGAACGCCAGCGGGCCTTCCTTGGCGTCGTCGGAGAGGAACACCTCGATACCGATCTTGGTGTCGATCTTGAACGCGTCGTTCTCGTGCAGACCCTCGGTCTCGTGGATCGTGCGCAGGATCGCCTGCACGGCCAGCGGTCCGTTGTTGTTGATCACCTCGGCGATCTCGAGCGCCTTCTCCAGTGCGGTGCCGTCGGGGACGACGTAGCCGATCAGGCCCATCTCCTTGGCCTCGGCGGCCGTGATGTGCCTGCCGGTCAGCAGAATGTCGCAGGCCACGGTGTAAGGAATCTGGCGCACCAGCCGAACGGCCGAGCCGCCCATCGGGTACAGGCTCCACTTGGCCTCCGAGACACCGAACTTGGCGCTCTCGCCCGCGATGCGGATGTCGGTGCCCTGCAGGATCTCGGTGCCGCCGGCGATCGCGGGGCCTTCGACGGCTGCGATCAGTGGCTTGGTCAGCCGCCTGCCCTTGAGCAGGGCATCGATGCGCGACGGGTCATAGCTGCCGTCCTTGAACGAGTCGCCCGGCGGTTTGGCCGTCGCGGCCTTCAGGTCCATGCCCGCACAGAAGTAGCCGCCGGCGCCGGTCAGGATGCAGCTGCGAATCTCCGGATCGTTGTCGACGCGGTCCCAAGCCTCGACCATGATCGAGAGCATCTCGGTGGAAAGCGCGTTGCGCGCCTCGGGCCGGTTCAGTGTCAAGATCAAAGTGTGTCCGCGCTGCTCAATGAGGGCGTCGGGGCCTTTTTCCGATGTTTGCGCGTCGCTCACGACCAGCCTTCTTTCCAGCGTCGATGCCACAGACTTGAATGAAAATGTAACACGTTCTAGTTTAGGTCTCGTGGCCCTGAACATTGCCGATCTCGCCGAGCACGCCATCGACGCTGTGCCTGACCGTGTTGCCCTGATCTGCGGTGACGAGCAGATCACCTACGCCGAGTTGGAGGAGAAGGCCAACCGCCTTGCTCACTACCTCCTCGACCAGGGCGTGAAGAAGGACGACAAGGTCGGCCTGTACTGCCGCAACCGCATCGAAATCGTGATCGCGATGCTCGGCATCGTGAAGGCCGGCGCCATCCTGGTCAACGTCAACTTCCGCTACGTCGAGGGCGAGTTGAAGTACCTGTTCGAGAACTCCGACATGGTCGCGTTGGTACACGAGCGCCGCTACTCCGACCGGGTCGCCAACGTGTTGCCGGAGACGCCGAACGTCAAGACCATCCTGGTCGTCGAGGACGGCAGCGATGACGACTTCGCCCGCTACGGCGGCATCGAGTTCTACTCCGCACTCGAGCAGGCCTCAGCCGAGCGTGATTTCGGTGAACGCAGCGCCGACGACATCTATCTGCTCTACACGGGCGGCACGACCGGTTTCCCCAAGGGCGTGATGTGGCGCCACGAGGACATCTACCGAGTGTTGTTCGGCGGCACCGACTTTGCGACGGGCGAGTTCGTCAAGGACGAGTACGACCTGGCCAAGGCCGCAGCGGAGAACCCGCCGATGATCCGCTACCCGATTCCGCCGATGATCCACGGTGCCACGCAGTCGGCCACGTGGATGTCGCTGTTCTCGGGCCAAACCACTGTTCTTGCACCGGAATTCGACGCCGACGACGTGTGGCGGACGATCGAGAAGTACAAGGTCAACCTGCTGTTCTTCACCGGTGACGCGATGGCGCGCCCGCTGCTCGATGCGCTGACCAAGCTGCACGACGGTGGCCACGAGCCGGACTTGTCGAGCCTGTTCCTGCTGGCCAGCACGGCCGCGTTGTTCTCGACCAGCATCAAGGAGAAATTCCTCGAACTGCTGCCCAACCGGGTCATCACGGACTCGATCGGTTCGTCGGAAACCGGGTTCGGCGGTACCAACATCGTCGTCAAGGGGCAGTCGCACACCGGCGGGCCGCGCGTCACCATCGATCACCGCACCGTCGTCCTCGACGAGAACGGCAACGAGGTCAAGCCGGGCTCCGGAGTGCGCGGGATGATCGCGAAGAAGGGCAACATCCCGGTCGGCTATTACAAGGACGAGAAAAAGACCGCCGAAACCTTCAAGACCTTCAACGGCATCCGCTACGCGATCCCCGGCGACTACGCAGAGGTCGAGGAAGACGGATCGGTGACGATGCTCGGTCGCGGCTCGCAGTCCATCAACAGCGGCGGCGAGAAGATTTACCCCGAAGAGGTCGAGGCCGCGCTCAAGGGCCATCCCGACGTTTTCGACGCGCTCGTGGTTGGCGTTCCCGACGAGCGGTACGGCAACTGCGTCGCCGCCGTCGTGCATCGCAGGCCCGGCACCAACCCGACGCTTGCCGAACTCGACGCCTTCGTGCGCAACGAGATCGCGGGATACAAGGTGCCGCGCAAGGTTTGGTGGGTCGACGGGATCCAGCGGACCCCGGCCGGGAAGCCCGATTACCGATGGGCGAAAGACCAGACCGAGGAGCGGCCGGCCGACGATGCGCACGCCAACCACGTGGGGTCGTCGAGCTGATGCGCACCGAGCTGTGTGACCGCTTCGGCATCGACTATCCGATCTTCGTTTTCACACCATCGGAAAAGGTTGCCGCTGCTGTCAGCAAGGCCGGTGGACTCGGCGTGCTCGGGTGTGTGCGGTTCAACGATGCCGACGATCTCGAGAACGTGCTGTGCTGGATGGACGAGAACACCGACGGCAAACCGTACGGCGTCGACATCGTCATGCCCGCCAAGGTGCCGCAAGAAGGCTCGGCAGTCGACATCGACAAGCTGATTCCACAGAGCCATCGTGACTTCGTCGCCAAAACCCTTGCCGATCTTGGTGTTCCGCCGCTGCCCGACGAGGGGGAGCGCAACGAGGGTGTACTCGGGTGGTTGCACTCGGTGGCGCGCTCGCACGTCGAGGTGGCCCTCAAGCATCCGATCAAGCTGATCGCGAACGCGCTTGGCTCACCGCCGCGCGACGTCATCGACCAGGCCCACGAGGCCGGTGTTCCAGTGGCGGCGCTGGCCGGCAGCGCCAAACACGCGCAGCGCCATGTCGACAACGGTGTTGACATCGTTGTCGCGCAGGGCCATGAGGCCGGTGGACACACCGGTGAGATCGGGTCGATGGTGTTGTGGCCGGAGATCGTCGACGCTCTCGACGGTAAGGCGCCGGCGCTGGCGGCCGGAGGCATCGGCACCGGCAGGCAGGTGGCCGCGGCGTTAGCCCTTGGCGCACAAGGTGTTTGGATGGGTTCGGCGTTCCTGACGTCGGCGGAGTACGACCTCGGTAACCGTAAACCGGGCGGCGTTTCGACGATTCAGGAAGCGCTGCTACGGGCCAACTCCAGCGATACGGTCCGCCGCCGCATCTACACGGGCAAGCCGGCCCGGCTGCTCAAGACTCGCTGGACTGACGCGTGGGACGAACGCGATGCGCCGGAGCCGCTGCCGATGCCGCTGCAGAACATCCTCGTCAGTGAGGCCCATCAGCGGATGAACGAGTCCGACAATCCCGACACCGTCGCGATGCCTGTCGGCCAGATCGTCGGCCGGATGAACGAGATCCGGCCCGTCGCCGACATCATCGCCGAGCTCGTAGCCGGCTTCGAGCAAGCTACTCGCAAGCTCGACGACATCCGGGAGGGTTAGCTAGAGTCCCCTGAGGGGGGATGATGGCGACTTTTGCGTTGGTGCACGGGGCGTGGCTCGGCCCGTGGTGTTGGGAAAGCCTGGTACCCGAACTCGAAGCACAAGGTCATCGAGTGATCGTGATGGACCTACCGGTAGACGACAGTGCAGCAACGTTCGACGACTACGCCGACATCGTCTGTGCCGCAATCAGAGACGTCCGCGGCGATGATCTGGTTCTTGTCGGTCATTCAATGGGCGGACAAACGATCCCACTCGTCGCTGCGCGCAGGCCGTTGCGACGTCTGGTCTATGTGTGCGGCGTACCACCGATTCCTGGCCGGGCGTTCGCGCAGCAGATGATCGACGAACCGGAAATGCTCAACCGCGACTATCCGAGTGGGTTGGGCGTGAAGGATGCCGAAGGTCGTCGCAACTGGATAGACCAGAAACTGGCGCACTCTCACGTTTTCGGTGATTGCGACGAAGCGACGGCTTCGGCCGCTTTCGTTCGGCTTCGTCCGCAATCCATGGAGCCGTACAAGGTGCCGTGTTCGTTGCCCGCGTATCCCGCCGTCGACACCAAATACATAGTGTGCGAACAGGACCGCATGGTCAATCCGCCGTGGTCGAGGCGGATCGCGCGGGACTGGCTCAAGGCCGAAATCGTTGAACTGCCAGGCGGCCATTCGCCGTTCTACTCGCGGCCAACCGATTTGGCTGCTGCTCTGAGCGGTCTGGCATAACGCAAACGCCGCCGGAATGCAGATCTCCGGCGGCGTTGCGTCGCAGTCGGTCAGGGCGTGATCGTGGTGTCCGTGTCGATCACATCGGTTGCCGCGCCGATGATTTCCTTCTGGTCTTCCAGACCGTCGGCGTTGAGCTGCAGGACGTAAAGGCCGTCGCTGCCTGGGATCACGACCGTCTTCTGCGCGACGATCTTCGTCTGGCCGTCCTGGGTCCAGGTGCCACCGAGCTGGAAGGCCGGGTACTCGCCAAGTGTGCTCGTCTCGCCCTCGTTCATCGCCTTCCAACCGGGCAGGTTGTTGAGCTCACCGGGAGCCAGGTCGATGATCTTCTGGGGATCGACGTTGCCGGTCAGTTTTGAAACCAGGGCGACGATGCTCGGTGTGTAGTCGCCGGCGTCAGGTCCGGTGTAAACGATTGCGCCGTATGCCCAATCGGGCGTGTCCTCACCGGCGGGCTCCCAGCCGTCGGGAACCGGCAGATCGATGGTGGGCGAACCGGGATCGCCGCGCTTGACCGGGGTCTCCTGGATGTTGTTCTCCGCGATGTAGCTGGCGATGGTCGGGTTCGGTCCCTTTGCGTCCTCATCGCGCGGGGCCACCTTGGGTTTCGACGACGGGGCGGCCTTCTTGCTCGTCGAGGAACTGGTGGAGGTCTTCGAAGAGGTGGATGTGCTGGGTGCAGTCTTCGTGTCAGAGCCGCAACCGGACAGCAGGACGGCGAGCGTCGCGGCTATCGCGACGGTCCCAGTGATTGCTGTGCGTTTCACTAATTACTCCTGTCGATCTGTGCTCGCCGGTCGCCGTGACGGCAAACGGATTCGGCGGATGTGCCGTAGCGAAGCGTAGTGCAAAATCGCCCATATGCAGGCAGAGTAGATCTACTTATTCTTCCCCTGCGAACTACCTAGCAAGGGTCGGCGAGTGCGCACCGTTCGTGTCCGATTTGTTCACGACAGCGCCGCAGGCCGCAACCTAGCGTGCTGGACATGGACATACACCTGAATTCGGCCGTGTTCCAAGTCTTCGCGTCGGACCTCGAGCGATCGATTGACTTCTACCGCCTGCTGGGCCTGCGCATACCGGATGGCGAAACCCCGCACGTAGCGGTTGACCTACCTGGTGGAAACAAGCTGTCGCTCGACACTGAGAACACGATCGCCGGCATGCATCCGGGTTGGGCGCCGACTTCCTCGGACAGCCGACTGGCATTGGCGCTGGGGGTCGGATCACCGGCGGAAGTCGACGCGTTGTTCGAGAAGGTCACGGCCGCAGGTCATGCCGGGCCGTTGCCGCCCTATGACGCGCCGTGGGGAATGCGGTATGCGACTGTCGCCGATCCCGACGGCAATTGGGTCGATCTGTTCGCGCTACTGGATTCCTGACGCAACTCGGCCAGCGGCACTCCCGCAAGGTCGCGCACCTCGCGGTACAGGTGTGGCTGGTCTGCATACCCGGCCCTGGCGGCCACCTCCGTCGGCGGCAGCCCGTCGCGTGCCAGAACCACAGCGCGCCGGAATCGCAAGATGCGGCGCAGTGTTGCGGGACCGTAGCCGTATACAGATGTGCACTGGCGCTGCATGGTTCGGTTCGACCAACCGATCTCGCGGGCCACGCCGGCGACCGCTGAGCCCGTGGCGAGCCTTTCGGTCACATGGCCCAGCAGCGACAGCGACCAGGGCGCGGTCTCTGGGCGGGGTTCGTTAGCTGCGAGCTCCGTCGCGAGATCAACCAGAGAACGACGGCGGGGGAGCCCGCTGCGCAACTCGGTCAGTGCCACGCGGTCGTCGCGCAGCTCTGCGGCGGGCACACCGAGTAAGCGGGGCAGTACGCCTGGACGAAACCGCAAGCCCACGAACGGCTCTCCACCGTTTGGGGTGACCGACGCGCTGGTATCGGGTCCGGCGACCATGATGCGGCCGTCCATCCGAATCAAATCCATGCAGCCATCGGGAAGCACACGCACCACCTGGGGCGGGCCGTCCACCACCCACGCGCATTCGACGAGGTCGCGCAGCGCGGTCGGGGGCGAAAACTCCCGATAGCCCACGATCGCCAGGCTACCGCCGCGCTACGACAACGGCGTCAGCGCTTGATCGGATACACCGGGTCGGGGCAGTCGGTGCCTTGCGCTTGCAACTGTCGCTTGATCACCTTGAACGTCTCGGTCCTCGGCAGTTGCGCGCCGACGCGCACGAACGAGGGCCATTGCTTAGGCCCGAGATCGGGTTGTTCGGCCAGAAACGCCGTGAACTTGTCGGGGTCGAACTCCGCATCCTCGGTGAGCACCAGCGCCGCCATCACCTGATCGCCGACGTCAGGAGCGGGGACACCGTACACCGCGACCTCGACCACGTCGGGGTGGCGCAGCAGCACTCGCTCGATCGGCGCGGACCCGAGGTTCTCGCCGTCGACGCGCATCCAGTCGCCGAGCCTGCCCGCGAAGTACGCGTAGCCGTTCTCGTCGCGGTACGCCAGGTCCCCGCTGTGGTACATGCCTCCGCGCATCCGCTCGGCCTCGGCATCGGGGTCGTTGTAATAGCCCTCGAAACGCCCTGCGTCCGAAGCGTTTACCAGCTCGCCGGTGACGCCGGGCGGGCACGGCTCACCGGTCTCGACGTCGATGATCTCGGTCCCAGGCGGTAACGGGCCAAGTGCGCCGGGCGGCGTGTCGGGTGTGCGGCCGATCGCGATGCCGCCCTCCGTCGACCCGAACCCGTCCATCACCAGGGTGTCGAACCGCTTGGCGAACCGCTCCACATCGGCAGGCGCGCCCTCGTTGCCGTAGACCGCTCGCAGCGGGTTGTCCGCATCGTCGGGACGCTCGGGCGTGGCGAGCACGTACGACAACGGTTTGCCGACGTAATTCGCATACGTCGCACCGTAGTGGCGGACATCGGGAATGAACTGCGACGCAGAGAACTTGCGCCGCAACACAAGTGAGCCACCGCATGCGATCGCCACCGCCCAGCCGACGAGCACCGCGTTCGAATGAAACAGCGGCATCGAGACGTAGCACACGTCTTGGGGGCCGAGCGAGAAGCGCTGCGCCATCGTCACTCCCGCGATCGCGACCTTGCCTTCGCTGCATTTCACGGCTTTGGGCTCGCCGCTGGTGCCCGAGGTGTAGATGAGCATGAACAGGTCGCCGGGATCTGCGTCGTACGCGACGACGGGTGTGCCCCGGTAGGCGGCCACCTCTGTCGCCCACTCCGGCGAATCGACATCGATGTAGTCGACATCGAGTCCGGTTGCCGACGCCGAATCAGCCAGCACCACTTGGCAATCCGCGTGGGTGACGTCACGGGCCAGAGCCGCTCCGCGTCGCACCGGATTCAGTCCCACCGGGACGATTCCCGTCAGCGCCGCAGCGACGAGCACCGCGGAGAAGAACGGCGTGTTCTGCAGTAGGACACCGACGTGCGGCGGTCGTGCGGGGTCCAGGCGCGCCTTCAAAGCGGCAGCGATCGCGGCCGCGTGCGCGATGTGGTCGCGCCAGCTGGTGAAGTCGTCCTCGAAGAAGACGCCGCGATCGTCGACCTCGACCAGCGGGGTCAGCAGGCCGGTGACAGTTGGAAGATCCACGCTAAGCGGGCGTATCGGCCAATTCACGGCCGATGCGCAGCAACTGTCCCGTCGCGCTGCCGACGGCGAACTCGGTCTGCTTGGCCGCCAGGAAGTACCGGTGCACGGGATGGTCCAGGTCGATACCGACGCCGCCGTGCACGTGCACGGTGGTGTGCGCCACGCGGTGACCGGCGTCGGCCGCCCAGAACGCCGCCGTATTGACGTCGATGTCTGCGGGTAAGTCCTCCGACAACCGCCACGCGGCCTGGGTGACCGTCAGGCGCAGCGCCTTCACGTTGATGTAGTCATCGGCCAGCCGCGATGACACCGCCTGGAAACTGCCGATTGGCCGGTCGAACTGCTCACGTTCACGGGCGTAGGACGCCGTCAGCTCCAGCGCCCGGTCGAGCACGCCGAGTTGATACGCGCTGCGACCCAACGCGCCGTGGATGGTCAGCCAGCCGATGACCTCCTCGCCGCCGACGACCCGATCGGTCTCGACACCCTGCAGTTCGAGGTGGCCGATGCTGCCGAGGCCGGTGGTTTCGAGGCTCGTCACCGTCACGCCCGCGTCTGCCTCGCCGATCAGAAAAACCTTTGTCCCGGAATCGGTTTCGGCCGGAACCAGGAACGCGTCTGCGACCGGCCCGAAGGCGACCTGCGTGCGCGAACCCGTCAACCGATAGCCAGAGCCACTAGCCTGAGCCCGTACCGGGCCTTCGCCCATCTCGCCGTCAAGCGCCACTGCGATGATCTTCTCGCCGGCGACCGCGGGCGTCGCCCACTCCTGCTGCAGCGCCTCGGAGCCGAACTTCGCCAGCGCGCCTGCGCCGAGCACCACCGAATCCAGATAGGGCACCGCGGCAAGCTGACGGCCAAGCGCCTCCAGCACGGCCACCTGCTCCAGCACGCCAAAACCGCCACCGCCCAGTGCCTCTGGCGCGGCTGCGGACAGGATGTCGGCCTCGATCAACTTGCCCCACAGGTCGCGGTCGAAGCGCTCGTCGAGCTTGTCGAGCTCGCGCTGATGCTCATTGGTGCACACCGAATCGGTGATGGTGCGGGCCAGACCGCCCAGATCGTCCGCGGCTTCCGTCGTCTTGAAATCCATGATCTTCCTTACCGATTGACCCGGGGCAGTCCGAGCGCCACCATTCCGATGATGTCGCGCTGAATCTCGTTGGTGCCGCCGCCGAACGTGAGGATCAGGCAGCTGCGATGCATGCGCTCGACGCGTCCACGCAGCAGCGCGCCGGGGGAGTTCGTGCGAAGCGTGCCCGCGGTGCCGAGCACCTCCATCAGCAGCCGGTAGGCCTCGGTGGCCAACTCGGTGCCGTACACCTTGGCCGCCGACGCGTCCGCGGGAGACGGGGAGGCCTCGGCAGAGGACGCCAGCTCCCAGTTGATCAGCTTGAGCACCTCGGCCTTGGCGTGCACCCTTGCCAAATTCAGCTGCACCCATTCGGAGTCGATCAGCCGGTTGCCGTGGATGTCCTTGGTGTTCTGCGCCCATTCGCGAACGCCGTTGAGCGCCACGAAGATCGGCTGGGCAGAAACGAGTGCGACGCGCTCGTGGTTGAGCTGGTTGGTCACCAGCTTCCAGCCGGCGTTCTCCTCGCCGACGAGGTTCGTGACGGGCACCCGCACGTCCTGGTAGTAGGTGGCGCTGGTGTCGACGCCGGCCATCGTGTGCACCGGCGTCCACGAGAAGCCCTCGGCGGTGGTCGGCACGATCAGCATCGAAATGCCGCGATGCTTCTTGGCTTCCGGGTTCGTGCGCACGGCCAGCCACACGTAGTCGGCGTAGGCGATCAGGCTGGTCCACATCTTCTGGCCGTTGATGACGTAGTCGTCGCCGTCACGCACCGCGGTGGTGCGCAGCGCGGCGAGGTCGGTGCCCGCACCAGGTTCGGAGTAGCCGATCGAGAAGTGCAGTTCACCGGCGGCGATCTTGGGCAGGAAGAACTTCTTCTGCTCCTCGCTGCCGAAATGCATGATCGTCGGCGCGACGCTGTTGATGGTCAGGAACGGCACCGGCACATTCGCGATCGCGGCTTCGTCATTGAAGATCAGGCTCTCCATCGGCGTGCGCTCCTGGCCGCCGTACTCCTTGGGCCAGTTCAGCGTGAGCCAGCCGTCCTTGCCCATCTGCTGGACCGTTTCGCGGTAGACGTTGCCGCGGCCCATCTCGCCGCCATCGCCCGCGGACAGCGCCTCGGCACGCTCAGGTGTCATGAGTTTGGTGAAGTAGGACCGCAGCTCGCGGCGCAACTCCTCCTGCTCCGGGGTGTAGCCGATCCGCATCGCCATGTCCTCACGTCTTGGATACTTCTGGTGTATTAAGAAAGCCGTCATACGGCCCGCCTTCACTCCCGGTTGTAACACGTTCTAGTCTTGGGGTCCAGGCCGGTGCCACACTGGCGCGCAAAGCAGCAGGGGCCGCGTGGCCCCGAAAGGAGACTGTCATGCGAGTGGAAGTGGACCGTGACCGCTGTGAGGGCAACGCCGTTTGCGTCGGAATTGCCCCCGACCTGTTCGATCTCGACGACGAGGACTATGCGGTGGTCAAGGCTGACCCGGTGCCTGCCGACCAGGAGGACCTGGCCGAGCAGTCGATCGCCGAGTGCCCACGAGCTGCCCTGATCCGCAGAGACTAGAGGTATTCATAAAGTGACGGTTTCGAACGACGCGACCGATCTGTCCGGACTGGTCGCGGTGGTCACAGGCGCGGCGGCGGGGCTTGGCCGCGCCGAGGCCATCGGGCTTGCCCGGGTGGGCGCCACCATCGTCGTCAACGACATCGCGAGCGCGTTGGACCGCTCCGACGTCATCGACGAGATCACGGCTGCCGGCTCCAAGGCTGTCGCTGTCGCAGGCGACATCAGCGAGCGGTCGACCGCCGACGAATTGGTGCAGACCGCCGATGGTCTCGGGGGTCTCGGCATTGTGGTGAACAATGCGGGGATCACTCGTGACCGGATGTTGTTCAACATGTCCGACGAAGACTGGGATGCGGTGATCGCAGTGCATCTGCGCGGCCACTTCCTGTTGACCCGCAACGCGGCCACCTACTGGCGGGCCAAGGCCAAGGAAAACGATGGACAGGTCTACGGCCGCATCATCAACACCTCCTCGGAGGCCGGCCTGGCAGGACCGGTCGGCCAGGCGAATTATGGTGCCGCCAAGGCAGGCATCACCGCGCTGACGCTGACCGCGGCACGTGCGCTCGAGCGCTACGGGGTGCGGGCCAACGCGATCGCGCCCCGCGCGCGCACCGCGATGACCGCCGACGTCTTCGGCGATTCCCCGGAACTCGCCGACGGGCAGATCGACCCGCTGTCGCCCGAGCACGTGGTCAACCTCGTGCGGTTCCTCGCGTCGCCCGCGTCGCGAGACGTCAACGGACAGCTGTTCATCGTCTACGGTCCTACGGTGACCCTCGTGGCGGCGCCGACGGCAGAGCACCGCTTCAGTGCGGATTCCGAGGCTTGGGACCCGTCCAAGCTGTCGGAAACGTTGCAGAATTACTTTGCTGGCCGTGATCCTGAAAGGAATTTCTCAGCAACGGCCCTCATGGCTCAAGGAGAATGACGTTCTCTCTTTGAGGGCCTTGTGTAGAGCTAGAACGTGTTACAGAATGACCTGGGTCACAGTGGCTTTGACCTGCACAAAAGTTACGATTTAGAGTAGTTTTTCCGTTCTTTGACACTGCGAACTTGTTCTAGTTAGTATGATCCGGCTCACTAAGAGCAACGCTTAACAAAAGGGTGGGAGAACCGCCGCGGGGAGTGGTTTCGAACTCTTCGCCAAGGCGCACTTTCCGCGCCCCGCCAGAAACGGAGCCGAGGTTGAGGGAGCAACTCGCCATTCCGGCTCGGGCCGTCGGCGGGTTCATGGAAATGTCTCTCGACACCTTCCGGGCGATCTTTCGTCGACCCTTTCAATTCGGTGAGTTTCTCGATCAGACCTGGATGATTGCGCGGGTTTCGATCGTTCCGACGCTGCTGATCTCTATTCCGTTCACAGTGCTGGTCGCCTTCACCCTCAACATCTTGTTGCGCGAGATCGGCGCCGCGGACTTGTCCGGATCGGGTACCGCTTTCGGCACCGTGACGCAGCTGGGCCCGGTCTCAACCGTGCTGGTCGTTGCCGGAGCGGGGGCGACTGCGATCTGCGCCGACCTGGGTGCCCGCACCATCCGCGAGGAAATCGACGCGATGCGGGTGCTGGGTATCGACCCGATCCAGCGCCTGGTGGTGCCTCGCGTTCTGGCTTCGACGTTCGTGGCACTGCTTCTCAACGGTCTTGTGATCGCGATCGGCCTGAGCGGCGGCTACGTATTCTCCGTGCTGTTACAGGGCGTGAACCCCGGCGCGTTCATCAACGGCCTGACCATCCTGACCGGGTTGGGCGAGTTGGTTATTTCTGAGTTCAAGGCATTGCTGTTCGGTGTCATGGCGGGGCTCGTCGGCTGCTACCGCGGTCTGACCGTGAAAGGCGGACCCAAGGGTGTCGGAGAAGCCGTCAACGAGACGGTCATCTACGCGTTCATCTGCCTGTTCGTGATCAACGTCCTCATGACGGCAATCGGCATTCGGATCCTCGGCAGATGAGCGAGCTGGGGAGCTACGACGTCACGCTGCGGTTGCGGCGGGCGCTTCGACGGGTGACGGCCGCGGTGGACAGCTTCGGTGAACAGGCCCTGTTCTACTCGACGTCGGTCCGATTCATACCTCTGGCGCTGAGGCGATACCGCACGGAAACCGTGCGGCTGATCGCAGAGATGACGTTGGGCACCGGTGCATTGATACTCATCGGCGGCACAGTGGGCGTCGCGGCGTTCCTGACCCTCGCCTCTGGCGGGGTCATCGCCGTGCAGGGCTACCAGTCGCTGGGCAACATCGGGATCGAGGCGCTGACCGGCTTCCTGTCCGCCTTCCTCAACGTACGCATCGTCGCCCCGATCATCGCGGGGATCGCGCTCGCCGCCACGATCGGCGCCGGCACCACAGCCCAACTCGGCGCGATGCGCATCGCCGAGGAGATCGATGCGGTCGAGGCCATGGCCGTGCACTCGGTGGCTTATCTGGTTTCCACTCGGATCATGGCCGGCCTGGTGGCGATCATTCCGTTGTACTCGCTGGCCACGCTCGCGGCGTTCTTCTCTGCCCGCGCGATCACCGTCTATGTCAACGGACAATCCGCCGGCCTCTACGACCACTACTTCAATACGTTCCTGATACCGACAGACCTACTGTGGTCGTTCGCCCAGGCCATCGTGATGTCGATCGCGGTGATGCTGGTGCACACCTACTACGGCTACAACGCGTCGGGTGGCCCCGTCGGCGTGGGCGTCGCCGTGGGTCAGGCGGTGCGGACGTCGCTCATCGTCGTGGTCGTCATCACTTTGTTCATCGCCCTCGCCGTATACGGCGCGTCCGGTAACTTCAACCTCTCGGGGTAAGGGGAGACGTCGTGTCGAGGACTGCCGCGATCAGAATCGCCGCCGCTGTGTTGGCGTTGATCATCGTGGCGTTCACCGTGTTCACCTATCTGGCATATACCGCCGCCTTCACCCCCACCGACTCCGTGACCGTGACGTCGCCGCGCGCCGGTTTGGTGATGGACAAGGAGGCCAAGGTCAAATACCGCGGTGTCCAAATCGGCAAGGTCGAAGACATCGCGTATACCGGTGACCAGGCCAAGTTGACATTGGCGATCAACCGCGACCAAATGCGTTATGTCCCGTCGAACGCGTTGGTGCGCATCGGCAGTACCACGGTGTTCGGCGCGAAGTCGGTGGAGTTCATTGCACCGCCGCAGCCGGACCGCACGCCGCTGCATCCTGGCGCCAACGTGCAGGCTTCCTCGGTGCAGCTGGAAGCCAACACGTTGTTCCAGACGCTGACCGACGTGCTGCACAAGATCGACCCGATACACCTCAACGCCACCCTGACGGCGATCGCCGAGGGCTTGCGTAACCATGGCGACGACGCCGGCGCCGGCCTTGCGGGGCTGAATCAGTTTCTGGCGCAGGTGAATCCAAAGCTGCCAACGCTCGAGTCGGATATCGCGCAGACGGCGAAGGTCGCCAACATCTACGGAGATGCGGGCCAGGATCTGGTCACTGTGATCAACAACGTGCCGAAGATCAATCAGACGATCATCGATGAGCAGGACGACCTGAACGCCACGCTGCTCGCCACAATCGGTTTGGCGAACGTCGGAGCCGACACGCTCGAACCGGGAGCAGACGATTACATCGCCGCGATCCAGCGACTGCGGGCACCGCTGAAGGTGCTTGGCGACTATTCGCCGGAGATCGGTTGTGTCTTGCAGGGCACCAAGATCGCCGCTCAGCGCGGAGAACGGGTTGTCGGCGGCATGCACCCCGGCGCAATGGTGAGTTCCAGCTTCGTGCTCGGCGTGCCGTCGTACACCTACCCGGAGAGCCTGCCCATCGTGAACGCGTCCGGCGGTCCCAACTGCCGCGGCCTGCCCGACATCCCCACCAAGCAGTACGGCGGCTCCTGGTACCGGGCACCGTTCCTGGTCACCGACAACGCCTACATCCCGTACGAGCCCTTCACGGAGGTTCAGGTCGACGCGCCAAATACGTTGCAGTTCCTGTTCAATGGCGCATTCGCAGAGCGGGACGATTTCTGATGGGCCACCGAGCACTCCTGCTCAAGGTGAGCATCTTCGCAGTGGTCATGCTGTTGGTATCCGCTGCCTTGGTGGTGATCTTCGGCGAGTTCCGGTTCGCCTCCACCAACACCTACCACGCCACCTTCACCGACGCGTCGCGGTTGGAGAGTGGCAACGATGTGCGCATCGCGGGCGTACCGGTGGGCAGTGTCAAAGACGTGAAGCTGAACCCCGACAACACCGTCGATGTGGCGTTCACCGTCAACAAGAAGTATCAGATGTATACGTCGACGCGTACGGCGATCCGATACGAGAATCTGGTTGGCGACCGCTACATGGAAGTCACGTCGGGGCCCGGTGACCTTCGGAAGTTGCCGCCTGGCGGTACGGTCAGCATCGACCACACCGAGCCCGCTCTGGATCTCGATGCCTTGCTCGGCGGGCTGCGTCCGGTGGTCAAGGGCCTCAACGGCACGCAGATCAACCAGATCAACAATGCGATCCTCGAGCTCTTGCAGGGCCAAGGCGGTGCGTTGTCGCAATTGCTGTCCGACACTGGAACATTCAGCCAATCTCTGGCCGATCGCTATCAGGTGATCTCGGAGGTGATCCACAATCTCAATGAGGTGCTCGGCACCATCGACGGGAAGAGCGCACAGTTCGATGCCAGCGTGGACCAGCTCCAGAAGCTGGTAAGTGGATTGGCCCAAGGCCGCGACCCGATCGCCGGGGCCATTCCACCCCTGGCATCCGCTGAAACGGACCTGACCGACCTCCTGGTGAACTCGCGCCGGCCGGTGCAGGGCATACTCGAAAACCTTCGCCCGCTGGCAACCGAGCTCGACAACCGCAAGGGAGACATCAACAAAGTCATCGAACCGCTCGCCGAGAACTACCTGCGGCTCAATTCCCTTGGCGCATACGGCTCATACTTCAACTACTACATCTGCTCGGTGTCGCTGAAGTTCAACGGGCCAGCGGGCAGCGATGTGTTCCTGCCAATAGGCGGCGTCCCGGACCTGTCGAAGGGGAGGTGCTCGGAAAATGGATAAGACACTGCGCTCGGGCATCTTCGGACTGGTGATCGTCATATGTGTCTTGATCGTCGCGTTCGGTTACACCACACTGCCTTTCTATCCGCAGGGCAAGCAATACGAGGCTTACTTCGCCGACGCCGGCGGCATTTCGCCGGGCAATGACGTCAACGTCTCCGGCATTGCGGTCGGCAAGGTGACCGGGGTCGAACTCGCGGGCGACGTCGCAAAGGTGACGTTCACCGTCAACCGCAAGGTCCGAGTGGGTGATCAGACGCTAGCCTCGATCAAGACCGACACCGTGCTGGGTGAGAGGTCGCTAGCGGTGACACCGCGAGGCGGCGGGTCAGTGACATCAATTCCTCTGGGGCGCACCACAGTTCCTTACACGCTGAACATGGCGCTGCAGGATCTCGGTCAGAATTCCGCCGAACTCGACAAGGGGCAGTTGGACCAGGCGTTGAGCGTGTTGACCGAATCCCTGCGCGACGCGACCCCGCAGCTGCGTCGAACACTGGACGGAGTTGCGTCGTTGTCCCGCAGCATCAATGCCAACGATGAGGCATTGGGGCAGCTGTTGGACCACGCTCAGAAGGTGACCAAGGTGCTCGCCGACCGGGCCGGTCAGGTGAACCAGCTCGTCACTGACGGCAATCAACTATTCGCCGCGCTCGACGAGCGCCGTACCGCGTTGAGCACCTTGATCGCAGGCATCGACGATGTCTCACGCCAGATTTCGGGATTTGTCGCCGACAACCGCCGTGAGTTCGGTCCGGCTCTGACGAAGTTGAACCTCGTGCTCGACAATCTCCTCGAGCGCCGCGAGCACATCAGCCAGGCGATTCGTCGGTTGCCGCCGTATGCCACCGCCCTCGGCGAATCGGTTGGTTCCGGTTCGGGCTTCAACGTCAACCTGCCCAACGCCGTACCGAACATTTCTCAGCAGGAGCTGTTGCTGGACCTCTACTTCCAACCGGGCAAGGTTCCAGACAGCCTCGCCGATTTCATCCGCGGATTCATCGACGAGCGGTTGATAGTAAGGCCGAAGTCACCATGAGCCGCTGGTTGCGTTATGGAGTCATCGGTGCGCTGGTGGTGGCACTGATCGGTGGCGTGTACGTGGTGTGGCCGCGAGTCGGCACATACCGGGTGGTCGGCTATTTCACGTCGGCAACCGGCCTGTATCCCGGGGACGATGTCCGCGTGGTCGGTGTCCCCGTCGGCTCGATCGAATCGATCTCGGCGGAAGCCGATGCAGTCAAGATCACGATGCGGGTGCAGGACGACGTCAAATTGCCCGCTGATGCCCGCGCGGTCATCATTGCGCCGAATATCGTTGCGGCCCGGTTCATTCAGCTCACCCCCGCATTCAAGGGCGGCGCGGCGATGAAGGACGGCGGCAGCATCGGGCTGCAGCACACCGCTGTTCCGGTGGAATGGGACGAAGTCAAAACCGAGCTGACGCAACTCAGCCAGCAGCTCGGACCGCAGGCGGGCCAGGTTCAAGGTCCATTGGGCGCATTCATTGACCAAGCGGCCGACACGTTCGACGGAAACGGCGATTCGTTCCGGAAAGCCCTGCGCGAGTTGTCCCAGACCGCAGGGAGATTGGGTGACTCACGCACCGACCTGTTCGGTACGGTCAAGAATCTGCAGATCCTGATCGACGCACTGTCGCGCAGCAACGAGCAAATCGTGCAATTCAGTGGGCATTTGGCGTCGGTGTCGCAGGTGCTTGCCGAAAGCTCGCAGGGGCTGAACAACACCCTCGGCACGCTCAACCAGGCCCTGTCAGACATTCGCGGCTTCCTGGGCGAGCACAATCAGACCCTGATCAGCAGCGTCAACAAGTTGACCGACTTCACCAGCCTGCTGTCGAACCAGGGCGAGGACATCGAGCAGTTGCTGCATGTCCTTCCGAACGCGATGGCGAATTTCTACAACATCTACAACCCGGCCCAGGGCACCGCGAACGGTCTGCTCAGCCTGCCGGAGTTCACCAACCCGGTGCAGTTCATCTGCGCAGACTTTGACGCTGCAGGCCAGCCCGACAACTACAAGCGAACCGAAATCTGTCGCCAACGGATGGCCCCCGTGCTGCGGCGCTTGATGATGAACTACCCGCCCATCATGTCGCACGGAATCAACACGATCACCGCGTACAAGGGCCAGATCATCTACGACACGCCAGCGACCGAGGCCAAGGCGCAGACCTACATCCCGTATCTGCAGTGGATACCGTCAGACGGACGGTATCCGCCCCGATCCGGTGAGGGCGGTGATGTCAGTTCGTTGCTGCTGCCGCCGAATCCCACTCCCGGCCCGCCGCCACCGGCGCAGCCGTACACGTTGGGTCCCGTAGTGCCGCCGCCAGGACCAGCGCCGGACGCGCCTGCGCCCGCTGCGGCCGGTCCGCTCCCTGCGGAGGCGCCGGTGCCGGCCGACGCCGTACCACCGATGCAACCGGTCGGCCCTGGAGGCGGCGGATGATGCGAAAGTCGATGAGCCTCAACGTCGGCCGCGCTACCCGCGGCACCGTGGCCATGGGTTCCGGCGTGATGCTGCTGGCCGGCTGCCAATTCGGCGGGCTGAACTCGCTGAACATGCCGGGCACCGTTGGCCATGGCGCAGGCGCCTACTCGATCACGGTTGAGCTGCCGGATGTGGCCACCCTGCCGCAGAACTCGCCGGTGATCATCAACGACGTCACCGTCGGCAGTGTGTCGGGCGTGGAGGCCGTACAGCGCGCGGATGGCACTTTCTATGCGGCGGTGAAACTCTCGCTGGAACACAACGTCAAGTTGCCGGCCAACGCCACCGCCCAAGTCGGGCAGACATCGCTATTGGGCTCGCAGCACGTCGAGCTGTCGGCGCCCGTGGGCCAGCCCGCGATTGGGGAGCTGCGTGACGGGTCGCGGATCCCCGAGAGCCACGGCGGCCGCTTCCCGTCCACCGAGGAAGTGCTGTCCGCGCTGGGTGTCGTCGTCAACAAGGGCAACCTTGGTGCGCTGCAAGACATCACCCAAGAAGTCTCGACCGCGGTGGCCGGACGTGAAGGCCAGTTCGCTGACCTGATTCCGCGGCTCGCCGAGCTGGCGGCGTCGTTGAATCGGCAGACCGACGACATCATCAGTGCGGCCGAAGGTCTCAACCGTTTCGCCGGAATCCTCGCGAACCAAAAGGACAGCCTGAACCGCACCCTTGACACGCTTCCCGCAGCGTTGAAGGTGCTCAACGACAACCGCGCCAACATAGTCGACGCGTTCGCCGGGCTGCGCAGGCTCGCCACGGTCGGGGCACGCATCCTCTCGGAGACGAAGACTGATTTCGCCGCGGAAACAAAGGACCTGTACGCAGTCATCAAGCCGGTCAACGACAATCGCTCGGCGCTGGTGGACTCCCTGGACTTCCTGGCGACCTTCCCGTTCCCTGGTAAGAACCTGAAGCGCGTGGCAAGAGGCGACTACTTCAACATCTGGGAAGTTTTCGACCTGACCCTTCGCCGCCTGGGCGAGACGATCTTCACGACGTCGTTGGGCCTGGACCCGAACATGAAGCACCTCGACGAAGTCGTCAGCCCGCCGGACTTCCTGGTCGGGGAGATGGCCAATCTCTCGGGGCAGGCCGCAGATCCGTTCAAGATTCCGCCCGGTACCGCGTCGGGTCAGGAGGTACCACCCAAGTAATGCTGAACCGAACTGCGCGAATCCAACTCGTCATCTTCGCCCTCGTGACCGTGCTCACGGTCGCGGCGATCGCGATGTTCTACCTGCGCGTCCCGGCTCGGCTGGGAATTGGCGCCTATGAGGTCACGGCGAACTTTGCCGCGGGCGGTGGCCTCTATCAAAACGCCAACGTCGCTTTCCGCGGTGTGCAGGCTGGACGCGTTGAGTCCGTGACACTGACCGACGATGGCGTCGCCGCGCGGTTGCGGCTCAACAGCGACGTCAAAATCCCGGCGAACTCGACCGCGACGGTCAAGAGCGTCTCTGCGGTCGGCGAACAGTATGTGGACTTCGTGCCGCCCGAGCATCCGTCGCAGGCGGTGCTGGGTGACGGTTCCGTGATCCCGAAGGAGCGGACGGCGCTCCCGCAGGACGTAGCCGACCTGTTGCACCAGGCAGACCAATTGGTGAGCAGCCTCAACAACACGCGTCTTCAGGACCTGCTGCGAGAAACGTTCAAGGCGTTCAACGGTTCTGGGCCTGAACTCGCGCGGCTGATCCAATCGACGCGGTTGTTGATCGACGAGGCCAACTCGAGCTGGCCGCAGACCTCGGCGCTCATCGACCAGGCCGGGCCGTTCCTGGACACTCAGATCCGTAGCGGCGACGACATCCGGTCCTTCGCCGACGGGCTTGCCCGCTTGACGACGGAGGTGGCCAACGCCGATCCTCAGCTGCGGTCGGTGCTGGCGAACGCGCCGTCGACGGCCGATGAGGCCAGTCAGACGTTCGAGGGCATTCGCCCGTCCTTCCCGGTGCTCGCAGCCAACCTGGCCAACCTCGGCCGCATCGGTGTCATCTACAACAGGTCGATCGAACAGGCGCTGGTCATCTTCCCCGCCCTGCAGGCTGCTCTCATCACCATCGGCGGTCAGCTACCCGCGGACGAAGGTGGCAAACAGGACTTCAAGATATCCATCAACGACCCCCCTCCGTGCAACGTCGGGTTCCTGTCGCCGATGGATATTCGATCGCCGGGCGACACGACGTTGCGCGAGTTGCCGACGGACCTGTATTGCAAGGTGCCCCAGAATGATCCGAGCGTCGTGCGCGGCGCGAGGAATTACCCGTGCCAGGAATTCCCCGGTAAGCGGGCTCCAACGGTGCAGCTCTGCCGGGATCCGAAGGGATACGTCCCGATCGGCAGCAATCCGTGGCGAGGGCCGCCGATTCCGACGGGTACACCGGTTACGGACCCTCGCAACATCCTGCCGCCGAACAAGTTCCCGTACATTCCGCCGGAAGCCGATCCCGACCCGGGCTATCCGGTGGCACCGGGGTTGATTCCGCCGGGGATCCAGCCAGGTCCGGGGCCTGCGCCGCATCAACCGTGGCCGTATATCCCGCCCCCGAACGACAATGGACCCCCACCCCCGGCGACGGCATGGATACCGCCTGCGCCGTATCCGGATGCATGGCCGCCACCGGCGAATCCGCAACCGCCGTTCATGTTTCCGGGTCCGTACAACCCGGTGGCACCGCCACCGGGGCCGGCTCCGGCCCCACCACCGCCGCCGGCGCCTGCTGAGCTGCCGCCGTCGGCGGTGAGCCCGCCGCTGGCCAGCGGAACCGCTTACGGCACGTACGATCAGCACACCGGTGTGTTCGTCGACCCGGCAGGCGGTACCGGGGTGTTCGCGGCAGGTGCCTCTGACATGCGGCCACAAGAGAATTGGGTAGATCTCATGCTTTATCCGAGGCAGACGTGATGACGTCCAGTCCTACACGTTCCCCGCAGGCTGCGCGCCGCCGCGCATCGAGGGCCGCTGGTCCCGCGAACGGAAAGTCGGCCGAGACAATAGCGGTGCGCGTCGAGGCGCCCGTTTCAACCAGCGCCACCAGCGCTCGCAAGGCCGGCAGGCCCGCGGCGCCTGCACGCCGACCGGCAAATCGTCGGATGGTGGCGGTCGTTGCGCTGAGCGTCGGACTCGTGGCAACGGCTCTGCTGGCCACTGCGGTGTCGGTGATGGTCGTCCAGAGAAACCACGCGGAAGCCGCGCAGGCGCGCAACCAGCGATTCATCGACACCGCCACGCAGACGGTGGTGAACATGTTCAGCTTCAAACAGGACACCATCGATGACAGCGTTAACAGGTTGTACGACAACACAAGTGGGCCGCTGCGCGACATGCTCGGCCGAAGCAACAATGTCGAGAACCTGAAGGCGATTTTCCGGGACACCGGTGGTAGCTCGGAGGCGGTGATCAACGGCGCCGCGCTGGAAGGCGTTGACGGCATCAGTGGCAACGCCTCGGTGCTCGTGTCCGCCCGCGTCACCGCGAGCGACATGAACGGAAACAACAGGCCGTCGCAGCCCTACCGACTGCGCATCGTCGTGCATGAGGGCGACGACGGACGCATGACGGCATATGACCTCAAGTACCCCAACGGCGGGAACTGATGCGCTGGTTCGCGAGCATCGTCGCCGGCCTACTCACCGCCGCATTCGTGGGGTTGGCCGCGGTGGGCGGTTCGATGTATTGGCAACGAGTCGAAATGCGTAGTGAGCAAGCCGCCCGCGATGAGCTGGGACCGCTTGCGCAACAGCAGATTCCTGCCGTGTTCAACTACGACTACAAAACCGTGGAGCGCAGCCTCACCGACGCCTACAACCTGCTGACTCCGGACTACCGCAAGGAGTTCCAGAGCAGAGCGAATTCAGACATCATCCCGCAGGCGCGGCAGCGGGAGGTGGTGAGCCAAGCCAACGTGGTCGGCGTCGGAGTCATGGACGCGCAGCGCAACTCCGCAGCTGTGATGGTGTACCTCAACCGGACGGTGTCCGATAAGTCGAGTCGCGAGCGGCCGATCTACGACGGCGTGCGATTGCGCGTGGAATACAAGCGCATCGACGGCAAATGGTTGATCAACTACATCACTCCGATTTAGCGGCTTCGCCGTTCGTGCCAGCCAAAGCATCGAGGAACGACCTTGCCCATCGGTCGACGTCGTGTGCCAGCACCTGCCTGCGCAGGGCACGCATGCGCCGCCTGCCCTCTTCAGGGGCCTGATTCAACGCCGCCTCGATCGCATCCTTGACACCTTCGAGGTGATGGGGGTTGGTGAGATAGGCCTGGCGGAGTTCGGATGCGGCGCCGGTGAATTCGCTGAGCACCAGCGCACCTCCCAGATCGCTGCGGCAGGCCACATACTCCTTGGCCACCAGATTCATTCCGTCGCGCAACGGGGTGACCAGCATGACGTCGGCCGCCACGAAGAACGCGATCAATTCTTCGCGGGGGATCGGCCGATGCAGGTAATGCACGATGGGATGACCGACCTCGGCGTACTCGCCGTTGATGTGCCCGACCTGCCGTTCGATGTCCTCGCGCATCTCGATGTAGCTCTCGACGCGCTCCCTGCTCGGCGTCGCGAGCTGCACGAGCACCGTGTTTTCCCGCTTGGCCCGATGTTCGGCGAGCAGTTCCGAAAACGCCCGCAGCCGAACGTCAATGCCCTTCGTGTAGTCCAGCCGGTCCACACCGAGCAGGATCTTGCGCGGGTTGCCCAGCTCGCTGCGGATCTCTCGCGCGCGCTGCCGGATCGCGCGGCTGCGGGACTGCTGGTCCAGGGCCGTCGAGTCGATGGAGATCGGGAAGGCGCCGACCTTGACCGTGCGGAAGCCGACGTCGATCTCGCCGAATTTGGAACGCACGCCGACTGTCCCGCGTGAGGTGTTCGCCCCGACAAGCCGGCGCGCCAGGATCATGAAATTCTGTGCGCCGCCGGGTAAGTGGAACCCGACCAGGTCGGCGCCGAGCAGGCCCTCGGTGATCTCGGTGCGCCACGGCATCTGCATGAACAGCTCGACCGGTGGGAACGGAATATGCAGAAAGAAGCCGATGGTCAGATCGGGCCGCAGCATCCGCAGCATTTTCGGGACCAGCTGCAGCTGATAGTCCTGCACCCACACGGTCGCGCCCTCGGCCGCCACTTTGGCGGTGGCCTCGGCGAAGCGCCGGTTGACCGTGACATAGGCGTCCCACCACTCTCGGTGGTAGATCGGCTTGACGATCACGTCGTGGTACAGCGGCCACAGGGTGGCGTTTGAAAAACCCTCGTAATAGTCGGCCACCTCGTCGGCCGACAACCGGACCGGGCACAGGTACATGTCATCCTGCTCGATCGGTTCGTCGTCGGCATCCGGTATACCCGGCCAGCCGATCCACGCGCCGCGGCGACGGCGGAGCAGGGGCTCCAGCGCGGTGACGAGGCCACCGGGGCTCCGCTTCCACGTCGTGCTGCCATCGGGCAGCCGCTCCATGTCGATGGGTAGCCGGTTGGCCACCACGACGAAGTCCGCCTCACCGGGGCCGTGCGCTTGGCGGTCCCCCGGACTCACTTAAGCCTCGAGCTTCGGTCCAATGCCGAGCATCGATAAAAAGATCCGGCATTCGTCGGCGTCGTTCGCGTATGCAGCGACGACGCGCCTGGCCTGGCGTGCAGTGCTGTCGGCAAGCGGCTCCACGTCGCCGATCTCGGCGGGGTCAGATTTCGCAGGCATATGACAACCTTACCGACCGCGTGGTCAGGAAGGGTCGACGCCGTCCGCTACGGGCTCGAACTGACGGTCGAACGCGGGACCGGCTGTGGCCCGAGGTCCTCCGATTCCTCGGCCAGGCCGATGCACTGGCCGGAGTTGTGGCCGGTGCAGGGGACGCCAGCGACCGATGGCAGGTCCGGATTGCCGGGGATGCTGCTGAACACTGCCCCCGAGTTCGGCACCGTGTGCGGGACGCAGGTGCCGGTGTACAGGTCTTCCTCTTCACCCGACGGGCACTGCGCCAGCGGCACCGAGGCGCTCGGAATGGTCGCGACGGCGATGGCCGGGGCCGCGGCTACTGCGACCGCGAATCCGCCGGCCAGGATCAGTCGTCGTACTGAAAGCTCAAGGGTCGCCATCGTCACGCCTTACGTAGTCATTGACAATCTCGTCGGGGATTCTATGGAAGCTGGGAGAAACCTGCAGATCTTCCGTGAGTTCCCTGAGAGTGCGACCCCTCGGCTCGCCGAGCAGCCAGTGTTTACGGGCTGGCTTCGATGGTCGAGCGCGGCACAGGTTGAGGGCCCGCGTCCGCCTCATTCTCGGCCAGGCCGATGCAGGCGCCTGAACTGCGCCCGCCGGTGCACGGAACGCCCTCGATTTCTGGAATGTCGGGATTGGCTGCCGTCGAGGTGAATCCCTCGGGTGAGTTCGGCACCAGGAAAGGCGTGCAGGAAGCCGTGTAAACGTCTTCTTCTTCGCCGGTGTCGCATTGCGCTATCGGCCTGGAATCCGTTGGATGCGCGGCGATTGCGACGGCCGGCGTGAGGGCAACCGCGAACGCGAATCCGCCGGCAAGCAACAGGCGTCGAGTGGTGATCGAATCTTTCGTCATCGTCGAATTCTACGAATGCTGAAAGCAATCTGCAGACATTCTCCGTGTTCGCTGGGAATCTCTCTGCGGCGCAAACAAAAAAGCCGGGGCACTTCTGCGCGCCCCGGCTTTTTGAATTGTCCGCTAGGGGCTCGAGCTCACGGTCGAATGCGGCACCGGCTGCGGGCCTTCTGCCTGCTCCTCTTCGGACAAGCCGATGCACTGGCCGGAATTGCCTCCGGTGCACGGAATGCTGTCCACCTCCGGGAGGCCGCCCGGCGAGGTCACGCCAACCTCAGGGGAATTCGGCACCAGATCCGGCGTGCATTCACCGGTGAACGTGTCCTCGGACTCGCCGCCGGGGCAGGCCGCGATCGTGGGCACGTGGGTGGGCGTGGCGACGACGGCGACCGCAGGCGCGGCCGTAATAGCGACTGCGAACCCGCCGGCAAGGAGCAGTCGTTGAAGTGGAAGCTTGAAGGTCGGCATCGTCACGCTTTCTGTAGTTTTGCTGTTTGTTTGTCGCCCGAAGTTGTGGCGGCAGAGGGGATCTGCTAGCGGAGACCTTACGCTGCCGACTGGGAAAACGCCCGGTCAACGTCAATAAAGTGGTGCGGTTGTGCCAATTCTGAAAAGTTGCTGTCAGGTGGCTGTGGCACCACTTCGCGACCGCTTGCGCCGGCACCGTAATGTGCAAGCCGTCAATGGTTTTTAAGCGAACGAGGTGGTCCGCTGTGGCAAGCCCTGACCTGACCAGCACCGAGGAGATCGGCGGCGACGCGCCCCAGCAGGTGACGTACGAGACGCTGGAAGACGGCACGATCGCGCGGATCTGGCTGAACCGGCCCGACGCCCAGAACGCGCAATCGCGAACGCTGTTGGTGCAGCTCGATGAGGCCTTCGGTCGCGCAGAAGCCGACGACACGGTGCGTGTGGTGATCCTGGCCGCGCGCGGCAAGAACTTCTCGGCAGGCCACGACCTCGGTTCGGAGGAGGCACTGGCCGAGCGCAAGCCCGGACCGGGGCAGCATCCCACGTTCCAACTCAACGGCGCGACAAGGTCTGCCGTTGCGGAGAGGACGTATCTACAGGAGTGGCACTACTTCTTCGAAAACACCCGGCGCTGGCGTGATCTGCGCAAGATCACCATCGCGCAGGTGCAGGGCAACGCGATCTCGGCGGCCCTGATGCTGATCTGGGCGTGCGACCTCATTGTCGCCGCCGACGATGCGAAGTTCAGCGATGTGGTCGCCGTACGGATGGGGATGCCAGGCGTTGAGTATTACGCGCATCCATGGGAATTCGGCGCGCGCAAAGCAAAAGAGCTTCTGCTGACCGGTGATTCGATTGACGCGGAGGAAGCATATCGGCTTGGCATGGTGTCCAAGGTTTTTCCGCGCGCAGAACTCGAGGACAAGACGCTGGCGTTCGCGCGGCGCATCGCTGAGCGGCCGACCATGGCCGCGCTGCTGGTGAAGGATTCCGTCAACGCGGCGGCCGACGCGATGGGGTTCACCGAAGCCTTGCGACACGCATTTCACATTCACGAGCTCGGCCACGCACACTGGGCGGCGGCCAACGAGAACCGCTATCCGGTCGGCCTGCCGCCCGACGTACCGGACTGGCGCAGCCTTGGTGCCCCCAAGCTCGCCCGCCGCGACGAGCCGTGACGTATAACTAGAACCTGTTCTAGTAACGCGGCGAAGGGGGCAGCGGTGCAGCTGTCATTGGCGGAGCGAACGGTTCTGGTCACCGGCGGTGGCAGCGGGATCGGCAAGGGTACGGCCGCCGCGGTGGTGGCTGCCGGCGGCAACGCGATGCTGGTCGGTCGCAACGCCGACAAACTGGCTGCTGCGGCCGATGAGATCACGGCGCAAGGCGGCCCCGGGGCGGTGCTGTACGAACCGGCCGATGTCACCAACGAGGACGAAGTGGCACGTGTCGTCGAGGCGGCGACCGCGTGGACCGGACGGCTGTGGGGCGTGGTGCACTGCGCGGGCGGCAGCGAGACCATCGGACCGATCACGCAGATCGACTCCGAGGCGTGGCGGCGTACCGTCGACCTGAACATCAACGGCACCATGTACATGATCAAGCACGCCGCGCGGGAGATGGTCCGCGGCGGTGGCGGATCGTTCATCGGTATCTCGTCGATCGCGGCGAGCAACACCCACCGGTGGTTCGGCGCATACGGGGTCTCCAAGGCGGGGATCGATCATCTGATGCAGTTGGCCGCCGACGAACTGGGTGCGTCGTGGGTGCGAGTCAACAGCATCCGGCCCGGTCTGATCCGCACCGAACTCGTTGCGCCCGTTCTCGATTCACCGGAGCTGAGCGCCGACTACGCGACGATCACACCGTTGCCCCGTCCCGGCGAGGTCGAAGACATCGCGAACGCGGCACTGTTTCTTCTCAGCGACGCGTCGAGCTACATCACCGGCCAGGTGATCAACGTCGACGGCGGCGTGCTGGTCCGGCGCGGGCCTGACTACTCGGCGATGCTGGAACCGCTCTTCGGCGCCGACGGGCTGCGCGGCGTCGTCGCGACCTAGCTTCGGGCGACGCCCTGGTCGCGTGCCGCTGGGTTCGATCCGCCTGCCTCCCAGGCGGATAGCGCGCCGACGGCCGACCAGTCCAGGTGGGCGCCACCATTGGCGAGCAGCGTCAGGAAGCGATCCCGCAGCAGGCTGGCGATCGGCAGCGGAGTCTGCAGTTCCTCGGCCGCCGCGAGAACCAGTCGGATGTCCTTTTGGCCGAGTTCTGCGGCGAATCCCGCTGGCTCGAACTCGTCGCGCGCGATCAGGCCGCCGTATGTCTTGTACACCGGGGCGCCGAACAGCGTCGAGGTGAGGATCTCGAGATAGTCGTTCTTGTCGACACCCGCTTTGGCCACCAAAGCCATTGCTTCCCCGAGAGATTCGATCACCGAGGCGATCAGGAAGTTGCCGCTCAACTTCACCAGGCTGGCTGCCTTCGGCTCGTCTGACACCACGAACGTTCGCTGGCCGATCGCGTCGAACACAGGTGAGAGCGATTGCACTGCATCGCCGTCTCCTGCCGCGACCACGAAAAGCTTTGCGGCCGCGGCTGCTTCCGGCCTGCCGAAGACCGGTGCCGCGACGAACCCCTGGCCCGCCTCGGTGTGCGCGGCTGTCAACCGCTCGGACAGCGCGACGCTGATCGTGCTCGACGAGACATGCGTCGCGCCGGGCCTCAGCGAGGCCAGGATGCCGTCGTCGCCGAACGTCACAGCTGACACAGCGTCGTCGTTGGCCAGCATCGTGATCACGATGTCGCCGTCGCACGTCTCCGCCACCGACTTCGCCGGCTTGGCGCCCTGCTCCGCAAGGGCCGCAACCTTGTCCTGCGACCGGTTGTACGCCGTCACCTCGTGGCCGGCCTTCAGCAGGTTCGCGGCCATGCCGGCGCCCATGTTGCCCAACCCGATGAACCCAATCTTCATGGTGTCCACCATGCCGGGTGTTCCTGTGGGAAGCCGGGCGGGGTGACTGGTCGAAGCTAGCCGCCGGTTCCGGCGGGAATCTTGTCCTTGCAGTAGGCGTAGACGGCGATGCCGCCGAAGTCAGCGGATTTCTGCGTCGACCACTTGGTCTTCTTCACGATCATGTTCAGCGCGTCGTTGACAGAGCCACCGCCATTGAGGAGGTCGCACGTGGAGTGGGCCAGGTCGAGGGCGTACTGGTCCGACTTGACGGTGATGCCCTTCTGCTGAAGGCCCTTCAGGAATGCCTGGTCCAACTGATCATCGGCGGAGGCCGGCGCCGCCAGCGCCGTGGCTGTGCCGACCGCAACCGCGATCGCCGCCAACAAATGCTTCTTTCTCATCTGTCTCCCCAGTAACGTCCCCGGCCTTTCAGCAGAGTACGCCGGCAAAGGTATCGCTGCCAGGGGCAGTTAGTCAGGCTTGACTCTCTGCAGCGCGGTGAACTGCGTTGATGATGCCCTGGTAGCCCGTGCAGCGGCAGAAGTTCCCGGACAGGCCTTCGCGGATTTCTTCGTCAGTGGGTGTCGGGTTGTCCCGCAGCAGCGCGGTGATCGACATGACGAACCCAGGGGTACAGAACCCGCATTGCAGGCCGTGGCACTCCCGCAGCGCTTCCTGCACCGGGGACAGTGCGCCGTCGGCGGACGCCACGCCCTCGACCGTCGTCACTTCGCAGCCGTCCGCCTGCACGGCGAACATCAGGCAGGAGCGCATCGCCTGCCCGTCGACCAACACCGTGCACGCCCCGCAGGCGCCGTGCTCGCACCCCAGGTGCGTCCCGGTCAGGCCGCACCGCTCGCGCAAGTAGTCAGCGAGCGTCAGCCGCGGTTCCACCGTCGCCTCGGTCGGCTGCCCGTTGACGGACACCTGCACCGGCCACTCATGCATCGCTTGCCTCCGCTGTCGCAGACTTCCAGGCGCGCGCCACCATGGTGGCCCCGACCTTGGCTCGATAAGCGGCCGACCCCTGCAGATCGGCAGGGATGTCGGTCAACGCACTGACGGCCAGCCTGCCGACGTCATCGGGTGTGATGTCGTCGACGGGGCGCCCGACGACGGCCTGCTCGGCAGGCGAACCCCGCAACGGCGTCGATCCGAGACCCAGCAGCCCTATCCCGCAGCGGCTCACCCGATTATCCGCATCGAGCTGTACCGCGACGGCTGCACCGGCGATGGCGAAGTCGCCGTGCCTGCGCGCGAACTCCTCAACCGCGAAGCCCGACCGCGACCCCCACACGGGAAATCGCACCGCGGTGAGGATTTCGTCGGAGGCCATGGAGTTCTCCCACAGCCCGCTGAAGAACTCGGCAGCCGGGATGTCTCGTGCGCCGCGCGGCGAGACTGTTTCCATCCGCGCATCGAGCGCCAGCGCGACCGCTGCGTACTCCGCCGCGGGATCGGCGTGCGCGATCGCGCCCCCGAGCGTGCCGCGGGTGCGGATCTGGAAATGGCCGATGTACGGCGTCGCCAACGTCAGCAGCGGCACCGACTCTGCGACCTCGTCGTCCATCCCGACGAATACATGCGGCGTCGCGGCGCCAATCCGAATCTCGTTGTCGCGCACGTCGATACCGACCAACTCACTGATGCGTGAGATGTCGATGAGGTTGTCGAAATGCGTAAGGCGCATCGCGAGCATCGGTACCAGGCTCTGTCCACCCGCCAGTATCTTCGCATCGTCGCCGTACTCGGCTAGCAGCCCGACGGCTTCGTCGACGCCCTCGGGCCGGTGATACGCGAATGGGGCTGCCTTCATGACACCAACCGTGCCAGCGCATCCAGCAGATCATCGGAGCGGCGGTTACGTCGGCGACCCAGAAGGAAACCGATCACCCCGCCCGCCGCCAGCGCGACCAATGCGGGCGCGAACCGCTTGGCCATCGGCACCGCGACGACCTTGAGCAGGTCCACGGAATCCGCGGCGGCGGGTTGGCTTGCCGCCGTGAGGGTTTCGGCCGTGGGCGCGGCTGTGACGCTCGGCGCGGCTGTGGTGTTCGGTGTCCCACCGATGATGTCGGCCTCGAGCGCCTTGGCGAATTGTGCGATCAGATTGCCCGCGACATCGCCGAGCACGCCGCGACCGAACTGGGCGGCCTTGCCCGAGATGGTCAGGTCCGTCTTGATCACCACGGTGGTGGCGTCGCCTTCGTCCTTGAGTTGCGCCGTGACGACGGCGGCCGCGTTGCCGTTGCCCCTCGTCTCCTTGCCGTTCGCCTTCAGCACCACCCGATGCGCTGTTGGATCCTTCTCCAGGAACGCGGCATTTCCCTTGTAGGACACGGTGATCGGGCCGACCTTGACCTTCACCGCGCCGGTGAACTCGTCGCCGTCGACGGTCAGCAGCGTGGCGCCGGGAAGGCAGGGCGCGACGCGTTGGACGTCGGTGAGCACCTCCCACGTCTTCGCCGCAGGCACCGCGACCCGAAATTCGTTGTTCAGTTCCATTATTGGGACTCCTCGATCAGTGCGACGATCGCGGCTGGGCTGGCCGGTAGACGGGTGAGTGTGACGCCCAGTGGTGCCAGCGCGTCGTTGATCGCGTTGATCACCGCGGGAGTGGACCCGATGGCCCCGCCCTCGCCGACACCCTTGTAGCCGCCGATGCCAGGGCCGGGGATCTCGACGTGGCCGTACTCGATCGGGGGCACCTCGGTGGCGGTCGGCAGCAGGTAGTCGACAAACGTTGAGGACAGCGGGTTTCCGTCGTCGTCGTAGGCCATGTTCTCCAGGAGCGCGCCGCCGATGCCCTGCGCCGTGCCGCCCGCGATCTGCCCCTCGACCACATTGGGGTTGATCATCGCGCCGACGTCCTCGCTGACGATGTAGCGCGTCAGCGTGACGTGGCCGGTCTCGACGTCGACCTCGCACGTGCATGCGTGGGTGGCGTTCGCCCAGTGGATCATGGTCTGCGACGTGAAGCGCGCCGTCGCCTCCAGTGTCGCAGCCATCCCCGGCGGGAGTTGCTGTGGCTCGTAATACGACCGGTAGGCGATATCGGCGAAAGTGACGCTCTTCGACGGGTCGTCGCGGACAACGGCTTTCGATTCGCTCAGCTCGATGTCGGCCTCCTCGGCACCCAGCCGATGCGCGGCCATCGCCACGATCTGCTTGCGCAGCATGCTGCCCGCCTCGTGAACTGCGCCCGCCGTCATCGGACCGGATCGGCTGCCCTGCGTGCCCGCACCGTACGGTGTCACAGCGGTGTCGCCCTGGATGGTGGAGACGTCTTCGATGTTGGCGCCCAGCGCGTCTGCCGTCAGCTGCACGACCGTCGTCTCGATGCTGTTGCCGGTCGACCCGCCGTTCACGTAGACGTTGATCTTGCCTGTCGGCTCCATCCGGATGGTCGCACCTTCGGTGGCGAGGTGCCCCGTGGCCGCGCCCGTCGGCTCGATGTAGGCCGAGAAGCCGAGCCCGATATAGCGGCCCTGGTCCAGGGCTTCGCGCTGTTCGCGGCGAAACCCTTCGTGGTCAAGTATTTTCACGGCCTGCTCGAACGTGTCGGCGGGCGCGACGTGGTCGTAGGGCATGCCGTTGGGGTTGAAGTACGGCATCTCGTCGCCGCGCAGGATGTTGCGCCGCCGTAGCTCGACGGGATCCATGTTCATCTTGCGCGCGGCGATGTCGAGAAGAACTTCGCGGGCCAGCGTTTCGTACTGCCACGGCCCGCGGTAGGCCGCCAGCCCCGCGGTGTTCGAGAACACCGTCTTGTAGTTGAAGCTCGCCTTCGGTATGCGGTACGGCCCAGGGAAGAACATCCCGATCGCAGCGGTGGTCAGCACGGGGTAGGGCGTCGGATACGCCCCGACGTCCTGAAGGAAGTCGATGTCGGCGGCGAGGATGTTGCCCTCGGCGTCGAATGCCATCCTGGCCTTGCCGTCGACGTGGCGCGCCTGGCCGGCCGACATCAGGTTCTCGCGGCGGTCCTCTACCCACTTCAGCGCGACAGGGACCTTGCGTGCGGCCAGCAGAATGCACATGTCCTCGCGCATCGGGACGACCTTTTGGCCGAAGCCACCGCCGGTGTCGCGCATGATGACTCGCACGCCTTGCGCCGGAATGCCGAGCAGTCGCGCGGCGAATGCCCGCAGTTCGTGGGGGGTTTGGGTGGACGCCCACACCGTCAGCTCCGCCGAAGGGGCATCCCACTCCACGACCATGCCGCGGGTCTCCATCGGCACCGGCGCGTAAATCTGTTGGTAGACACTCGCTTCCGCGACGTGTGGCGCCGACGAGAAGGTCTCTTCGTCCGGCGGTGCGCCGCCCATACCGCCCGCAACGTTGTCGGGATACGCCTCGTGGACGATGACGTCGGCGCCGATGGCGCGCGTGAAGTCGGCGATCGCAGGCAGCGGCTCGTAGTCCACCTCGACCAATTCGACCGCATCTTCGGCGAGGTAGCGGCTCTCAGCGATGACCAACGCGACCGGGTCGCCGACGAACTTGACTTCGGCCTCGGCCAGCGGCGGGCGCGGCGTGTCCGGGATGTCCTTACCGGCGACCGCGTGCCACGCCTCCTTGACCTCCGGATTGATATCAGCGGCCGTCAACACCGCGCGGACCCCCGGCAGTGCGAGCGCCGCGGTCGTGTCGATGGCGCCGAGTTTCGCGTGGGCGAATGGGCTGCGCACGAAGCAGGCGTGCAGCATGCCCGGCCTGGTGACGTCGTCGACGAACGTGCCACGACCGGTGAGAAGCCGGTTGTCCTCGACGCGAGGAACGCGGGTGCCTGCGTAACGAGTAGCTACGGTCTCCGTCACGGAATCACGTTATCGTATTTGAGAGCGACATTTCCACCCTGATTGTCTCATCTAATTAATCGTGGTGGATTCGGCCATTGACCTCGGTCAACGGCCGTCCGCCGCCGCCCCATCGGCGCGCGATGATCTCCGCGGCGATCGAAACGGCTGTCTCTTCTGGGGTGCGGGCGCCCAGGTCGAGGCCGATGGGGCTGGCCAGTCTGTCCAGGTCGGCGTCGGTCAGGCCGACCTCGCGCAACCGGTTCATCCGGTCTTCGTGGGTGCGCCGTGACCCCATCACGCCGATGTAGTCGACCTCGGGCAGCCGCACCGCCACCTGCAACACGGGCACGTCGAACTTCGGGTCGTGGGTCAGCACGCAGATCGCCGTCCTGCCGTCGATGGCCCCCTGCTCGGCCTGCGCGCGCAGATAGCGGTCGGGCCAGTCAACGATGACCTCATCGGCGTCGGGAAAGCGGGCCTGCGTCGCGAACACGGGCCTCGCGTCGCACACCGTGACCCGATATCCGAGGAACGCGCCCTGGCGGGCCAGCGCCGCCGCGAAGTCGATGGCGCCGAAGATCAGCATCCGCGGCCGCGGGGCATGGCTGGCGACGAACACCTCCATGCCCGCTTCCTGGCGCTGCCCGTCGGGGCCATACGACAGCACCGCGGTTCGGCCCGCGGCAAGCAATCCTTTGGCGTCGTCGGCGACGGCGTCGTCGGCGCGCGCAGACCCCAGCGATCCCGTGACCGCTTGGGGCCCGACGACCAACCTGCGCCCGAGCCATGCGGGGTCGGGGTGTGCGATCACCGTGGCAACAGCAGTCGGGCGTTGGCCCGCAATATCGTCAGCGATCGTCTGCAACTGCGGAAAAGTGTTGCGCGACACCGGCTCTGCGAAGATATCGATGATCCCGCCACACGTGAGACCAACGGCGAAAGCGTCGTCGTCGGATATCCCGTAGCGGTGCAGTTCGGGTCGTCCGGTTTCGACGACCTCGTTGGCGAGTTCGTACACCGAGGCCTCGACGCAACCCCCTGACACCGAACCGGCGACGGTGCCGTCGGGGGAGACCACCATGGTGGCGCCAGGCGGGCGCGGCGCGGACTTGATGGTGCGGACGACGGTGGCGACGCCCGCCGTCCCGCCGGCATGCCACACCGCCAGCAGTTCGTCGAGCACGTCTCGCACGGTCGCTAAGTCTATGCCGGTGACCCGGCCGCTCTGTGCGAGTGCTCAGCGCGACGTCAGGCCGCGTCGAATTCCACCGGCAGCATGTCGGGCCCGCTGATGCCGACCAGCGGCTTCCACGGCGCAGGACCTGCGCGACGCAGGTTGCGCATGCGGCGGGCCATCACGGTCAACGCTTCGGCCATCTCGCGCCGGGCCAGGTTCGCGCCCAGGCAGTAATGTGCGCCAGCGCCGAACGACTGCATCGGCGGCGCCCCTTCGCGCGTGATGTCGAGACGGTCGGGATCCTCGTAGACCGATGGATCCCGGTTGGCAGCGGCCGTGTTGACCCAGACGAATGTGTCTGCCGGGATCACGACACCCTCGTACTCGACGTCTTCGGTCGTCATCCGCATCACGCCGAAGGTCACGGGATAGAAGCGCATCAGCTCTTCGACCGCCTTCATCGCCAATTCGGGATGCTCGGCGAGCAGCTCCCATTGCTCGGGATGATCGCAGAGCGCATCGATGGCAGCGGCCACCTGGTTGCGGGTGGTATCGGTGCCTGCCATGAGAATGCCGCCGGCAAGCATGCGAAGTTCGGCCATGGTCAGGTGGTCGCCCTCGTGCTCGGCCCGAACCAGCCCCGTGATCAGGTCGTCGGTCGGCGAAGTGCGTCGCTCGGCCACCATGTCGTCGACGTAGTCGTCGAGTTCCCGCCACGCCTTGAGGATCTCGGCCTCGTACTCGGCCGCCCTCCAGGTGAAGGTCTTGAAGAAGTCGTCGGCCCACGCGGAGAACAGCTGCCAATCCTGGCGTGGCGCCCCGAGCAACTCGCAGATCACCGGAACCGGATAGGGGCGCGCGATGTCCGCGACGATCTCCGAGCGGCCGAGCTCCATCAGCGGGTCGGTCAACTCGTTGATGATGGCGGTGATCGTCTTGTCCAGTCTCGCGACCGAGCGCGGGGTGAAGGCCTTGGACACCAGTCGGCGTAGCCGAGCGTGGTCCTCACCGTTGATGCACAGTAGCGACGAGCTGACCCGATCCCACAGCTCGCCAGACGTGATGCCCTGCGTCTCCAGGCCCATCCCCGGCGGCGGGCACATCCGCGGATCACGCAGCGCGATGTGGGCGAGTTCGTATCGCAGGATCTCGGGCCCCTGCGCCCCCATGCCGATCGCGGATTGTTCCCGCGCTCGCTTGAGGTTTTCGTGCGCCGCCTGCGGGCTTGGCGCATCTTGGTAGGAGACGATTGGCAGGTCGGCCTCGAAGACGGTCGGGCACTTGACGGTCGCAGCAGTCATGCTGGCCTCCTCTTTTCGGGACGCCTACATGGTCTGACCGCATACAGGGGGCCGATAGCGTATGCGGATACCTGCTTTTGGGAGGTGTTTGCATGCGAGTACGTGTGGTCGTTGTGCTGGCAACTTTGTGTATCGCCGGCAGCACTTCTGTCAGCGCATTTGCCGCGCCACCGGTGCCCCCGGTGTCCGACGCCGCGCGGGCGGCCGGGCTGATCGACGTGCGCACTGTAGTACCCGACGCGATCATCGACCTTCGGTACGCGACGCCAAACAACTTCGTCGGGGTCCCGCTCTACCCCGCGGACGCCCGCTGCCTGGTGCACGAGTCGATGGCGCAGGGCTTGGCTGCCGCCGCTGCGGTATTGCGGTCCAAAAGTGAAGTGCTGCAGTTCTGGGACTGCTATCGGCCCCACGATGTGCAGGTGCGAATGTTTCAGAAGGTGCCCGACCCGAACTGGGTCGCCAAGCCGGGGCCGTACTCGCGCAGCCACGAGACCGGCCGATCCGTCGACGTGACGATCGCCGACGCCGCCGGACCTCTCGAGATGGGCACCGACTTCGACGACTTCACTCCGCGCGCACTGGCCTACGCGACCGACGGCGTCAGCGCGGCCGCGCAGGCCAACCGCGCCCGACTGCGCGACGCGATGAGCGCAGGCGGACTGACGGTCTACCAGGGCGAGTGGTGGCATTTCGACACCAGCGGCGCCTACGAGAAGCGCCCGATTCTCAATGCGCCGCTGAATTAGGTGCTTCGATCGTCGCATGCGCAGATCGATCGCGGCCCTGTGCCTCGTCGCGGTGGTGTTGTTGCCGGCCTGCAGCGACAACAAGGCGCCCAACTCGCTGTTCGACGGCGCCGGCTACCACGTCCGCGGCGACAAGGTGTACTACCTGGTCGCGTTCCCGGGTAAGGCGTTCGAAATCCCGGACGCAGACCCCCTGTCGTTCAAGGCGTTTGACACCACCTATGCAAAAGACAAGACCAACGCGTATTTCAACGGCCACCCGATCGCGGGCGCTGATGCAGCCAGCTTCGACGTGCTGAGCCGCAGCAGCTTCGCCAAGGACCGCAGCCACGTCTACCAACTGGACCGGCCGATCAGCGAGGACCCGGTGCACTTCGAGTTCCTCGACGGCGGACTGTCGAAGGACAGCGCCGCCGTGTACTGGACCGACGGTCGGGTGTTGTCCAACGATCCAACGCATTTCGCGGTCATCTCCAGCGACGATCATTACCTGTTCACGAAAGACGGGCGAAGCGTCCACGTCAACGGCAACCCGATCGCGCAGGCGGATCCCGCGACATTCCGTGTGCTGGCAGGCGCATACGCGCAAGACGCTCACCGAGTCTTCTACTTCACCGATCCGGTAGTGGCCGCCGACGCGGCCTCATTTCGTCCGCTCGACGGGCCGTATGCCCGCGACGCCACCCGCATCTACTGGATGGGCAAGGTGATCGACGGCGCCGATCCCGCCACCTTCCGTGTGTTGAACGCGGCGTTCGAATGTTCAGCCGATGCCACCCGTGCGTACTACCGGCAGGCCGTCATCGTGGGCGCAGACCCGAAGACTTTTCCCGCTGGGCGTCAGGCGACCAACTGCAGCGACACCACCATCTCGTTTGCCGAGTAGGGCGCGCCGGCTCAACTGGGGCTTCGGGTCCACAGGCAGTGCCCGCTCAGTTCCACCGAGAACAGACTGGGCAGCAACTGAAGCGAAAGTGGTTGTCCTGGTTCACCTTCGGAGACCTGCGGTGCGCTCTTGACGCCAGGGCTGACGACCGTCTGTTGCTCGGCTCGGCATCGGCTGCCGGGTTCCAGCGGGGTGGCGGTCCATTGACCCGATGCGACGTCGGGGTTGCGTAGCCCCTGGCCGTGCAACGTGATCGTCGGCCCGACGCTCAACCACCGGTCGTTGGGTGGTTGCGGTGCTGTGAGGGCCTGCCACTGTCCATCGACGCACACCAGGGGTGTCAGTTCATCTGCGGGCCAGGTCATCACGCCGGCCAGGTCGGACGTGCACGCCGTACCGGCCTGTGGCGCAGGCGGTTCGGCGGACGCGACGGGCAGTGCGCCCAGCGCGGCCGCCAGCACCCCGATGGCGAGCGTCGTTCTCAGCATTGGGCTACACCTTCGTCAGGTCGGTGCGCATCAACATCACGTTGTACTGCGACCACAGCGACAGGTTCCAATACAGGTCGGTTCCCGTGCCCATCGTGGACGGCGACCACGGATGCATCATCGGCGCGTAAATGCCGCCGTTCTGCTGTGTGAGAATGGTTTTCGCGGTTGACCACGCGCCTTGCGGACTGTCCGAGGTGCGGATCACGATGTTGTTGAACTGGTCGCCGTAGAGCACGACATACTTGTTGAGCGTCTTGTTGAATTGCACCGACATTTCGCTGACGGTGTTGCCCGCGCTGGCGACGCCGCAGGCCCCGCCCTCCTTGCCGAAGACAGGGGTGGCCTTGCCGGGGTCGTTCTTATACCACCCGGCGGGCGTGCTCGAGAACCAGCTCTTCGTGCCCTTGCTGTAGTACTCGTACTTCGTCGTGTCCAGGATGTCCTTGGGCAGCACGCGGGACACATACGCAGCGCCCTGACGGCCGTTCGGTGTGCCGTACGCGTAGACGTAACCGTCGTTGCCCAACACGAACGCCGCCTGCTGGAAGTTCTTGTTACCGCTCCACGACTGGTTGTACCGGACGGATGTCGGTGCCACGGTCCAGTTCTCACCGTTGTCCGTCGAGTAGGCGATCGCGGAGTAGTTCGTGGTCCACGAGCCCGGGTTGCCCCACTGCTTGACCGACATGAAGCTCATGTACTGGGTGGCCCCGAACCGAGTGCCCGGCGTCGGGAGGCTGATGCCCGCCGTCGGGATCAGCGTCACGCCCGCGGGCAGCTTGCCGGGGAAGATGACTTGGCGCGCTGTGGTCGGGCTCGACAACGGCGCGCCGCCGAACATGTTGCCGTTGAACCACTCTCCGTCGGGGATCGACATGCCGTCGACGAGCAAGGTGTCGCCGCTGCGCAGAATCGTGTTGGACCGCCAGTCACCCGTCATGTTGGCGCCGCTGAATGTGTCGCCGACGGCGATGAGTATTTGGTGTTCGTTGTACGGCGTGCTCGGGTCGTCGGGAATGCCGTTGTCCCACATCGTCCCGACGTCGGTGCCCCAGATGGAGAATCGCTGGGACGTGTTGTTGGGCAGGAAGTTTCCCGTGACCCAGTCGACGAAGTTCGTCGACGTGCTGAGTTGCTGACCGGGAGCGGGGAAGGCAGGTCGAGGCGGAATGGGGTTATTGATCGAGGCAAGCGCGAGGCTGGTGAGGCGCGCCACCGGCGAGGCGGTGTCGGCCGTTGCGCCGGCCAACACCGCGAAGAAGTTGTCGAACTCCTTGCGCGCGAATGCGAGCAGGCTCCAGATCAGCGGGGGCTGCGCCGGTGTCGTCGGCATGTTGCCTGCCAACGGGTTCAGCACGAAGCCCAGGACGTTCGACACCAGCTTGGTGACGGCGGTCAGCGGACTTTCCGGTGCTGTGGTGACGGCCGGCTGCGTTGTGTCGACGGAGGTGACTTGGGCCGCCATCATCGGCGAGATCCTTGTCGGCGACGCGGCGGCCAGCGTTCGTGCATCGGCGAACACGGCGACCGGATCGGTCGACTCGAGTGCCGCGGTGGGATCGGCGACGGACCGGACAGTGTGGGCGGCCACCGAAGTCGTCGACTCCTCGGACGTTTTGGTCGACGCCTTTTTTACGGCGGTCGGCTTCGGCTTCGGAGTTTCTTCAGGTGTTTCGGTCGCGGGTGCCTGCGTGGGCTCGGCGCTTTGCGTGGGCTCGGTGGTCGGCTCTGCGGCCTGAGTCGGCTCTGTCGTTGTGCCCGTGGTGGCGGTCGTCCCGGTGTTGGTCTGCGCGCTCACCACGGTGCCGTCCTTCACCGTGGTCGTGGTGGTGCCCGCCGAAGTGCTGGGTTTGTCGGGCTCCGGTGTCGACGGTTCGTTCGACGCCTTCGTGTCGGTGGTGGTGGCCGGCGCTTTGGTGTCGGTCGCCCCGCCCGTCGATGCGTCAGTCGTGTCAGCCGACGGCGGGGTCGCGGGCGCATCGTCGGCGGCGGCGACCCCCTGTCCTGTGGCGATCGCCGTTCCAACGCCCAACGCGACCGCCAGTCCCCCGACGCGTCCGATGTACGCTGCCGCTCCCATGCCCTGCCTCCATGAAGCTTCTCCCCCGTCAATTAGCAATATGGGCCCATTAAATCGAATCGAGGGGACGGCCACAGCAAAAGGGACAAACGTCTCAAGAACAACAGCTGTCGCAGTGGTTTTGATCTTGGTGGGGTTTTTTCGCGGTTTTTGCGTGTGGAGCTATACCTGCGCTAGGGGTACAGCCCGGCCTGTTGAAGCGCCTGCTCGTAGAGTTTGCTCGCCTCGGCGATGCCGTCACCGACCCACGCGTCGACGACTCCGACCCGGTCGGCGACGAGCTGGACGCGGTTCACCCAGACCTGGAAGTCGTCGTCGTGACGCAGCGCGTCGACCTGCGCCTGGGTGCCCTGAATCAGGAAGAAGCCGCCCAGCTCTGTGGTCTGTGGCCGCAGAATCGCGATATCGAACCGCTCGATCCGGTCATTTTCTGCCAGACGCTCGAGGTAGGACCTCGACTCGGTGAGCAAGTCGAGGGCTTGTTTTTCCCGGCCCTGTGTGGGTAGTCCCCATGCGACCCAGAATCCGGATTCGGCCATGGCCCCGACCTTAAACTGAGGATCGGTCTATTCGGGGAAATGTAGGAGTTCACTCATGACGGACCGAATCGCTCGTTTTCTGCATCTCGCGGGTGTCGCAATCCTGGCTATCGGGATGCTGCTGACCGCACAAATCCCGGCCGCGTCCGCGCAGCCGTGCCCGGACGTGGAGGTGGTTTTCGCGCGGGGCACCGGCGAGCCGCCGGGAGTCGGCGGTGTCGGGCAGGCGTTCGTCGACACACTGCGCTCGCAGATCGGCGCGAAATCGATGGATGTGTACCCGGTCGACTACGTCGCCAGCGGCGACTTCGGTGACCGCATCGGGTTCGCGAGAACCGTCGTCGACGGGATCAGGGACGCCGGCACCCACGTAGAGGCGACCGCGGCGAACTGTCCGAACACCAGGATCGTCATCGGCGGGTACTCCCAGGGCGCCGTGGTGGCGGGTTACGTGACCGCTGCGGTCATCCCGGATTCGGTCCCTGCCGAATTCCGGTCCTTCATCCCCAATCCGATGCCGCCCGAGGTGGCCAACCACGTCGCCGCGGTCGTTCTGTTCGGCAAGCCGTCGACTCAATGGCTGAGCGACGCGGGCGCCCCGCCGGTGGTGATCGGTCCGCTGTACGTGCCCAAGACTCTCGATCTGTGCGCCGACGGTGACACGATCTGCAACGGCGCCCCGTTGGGTGGCCCCTCGATGGCGCACGCCATGTATCCGATGAACGGCATGGTCAACCAGGGCGCAGAGTTCGCGGCAGGCCGGCTCTAGCCGATCACGCAGCCTTCTTCGAGCGCCTGCCCCGCCTCCTGCAGAACGACGGACTGGGCCAACTCGTAGAGGCGCGCGGCGTCCTCGGGGGTATCGCCGACTGCGGTCAAACCGACGCGGCCGCACTCGGTGAGGCAGCTGATCATGTGGAACACCACGCCGGTTCGCCGAGCCTGATCGAAATGCAGGCCGTGACGCACGACGACGTCGAACAGCTCGCGCACCGTCAGCGCCTTGAGGCGGTCGTCCTCGAAATGGTCGGTCGCGATCAGATGTTTCTCGCTGCCGCTGGGTGTCAGGAACACCCCGCGCTCGCCGTCGTAGGTGCCGTCGGTGAGGAACTGCAGGGTGAGGAACGGATGGGTGGTACCGCCCTTGCGGAGGTTCAACTCGATCGCATATGGCGTCCATGCTCCCGTGTTGTCTTGCACCACAACGAAATCCACTGCGAACCTACCGAGAGCGCCCAACTCGGCCAGGCGTCTGCCGATCACCATGGCGGGCTCGGCAATAGCCGCCGCGTAGTCCGGGTTGGCCGGGAAGACGCAGCCTAGATACTTCTGGCCGCTCTTGCCGCCGAGCAACTGGTCGTGGGTGGACAACAGCTCGACGGTGCCGTCGGGCAGGGCCCGCATCTGCACGCTCGGGCTTTCCAGCGCCTGCCCGGTGATCCGCTCTTCGACGATCCCGCCGTCCTTCTCGAACGCGGCCAGATACGAGTCGACGGAAAGGGTTTCGGCTTCGGGCGCCATGTTCATGATGCGGTCCTTGATGACGGCCGCCTCATCGGGCGCGTCGGGAGCGGGCAGGTCGCTGAGGTCCACCATCGCGTTGCCGGCCCCGGAGACCCCTTCGTTGAGCTTCACGATCGCCTGGCTCAGCGACGGCCGCCGCCGCCGCATGCTCTGCACGCCGGCGATGATGTCGTCGACTGTGCGGAGGTCCTCTGCGCCAACCGGACACCGCACGCCGAGATCCTCGAACATCCTGCGGCAGCCGGTCTTGCTGCCAAGATCCTCGAGCCGGGGGTCCGCGCCGTACATCGGAATTCGCAAGCTCAGCGCGACGTCCCGCTCGAGCGGCGTGGTGTTGTACGGGATCAGGTGGCTGCGGTCCGGATCGGGAATCAGTGACCTGATCTCACGCAGAAGTCGCGGCCGTGCAAGCAGTTTCGCACTCAGCGGAAGCGTCGATGCGTCACCGACGGGGACCAACGTCAGGCGGGCGCGCGCGTGGCTGGGGATCACGCCGGGCAGCAGCCCGAGGTAGTACTCGATGATCGACTCGGAGACCGGCTGGCTGGTCACGTAGATCATCTGCAGCCGAGGCTGGCGCAACAACAGCAGCAGAAACAGCGCCCGCTCCTCCATGGCCTGCATGACGGTGCCGCTGCCGGATGTGGTGCGGGCGATGCTGATCGAGGGCACCACCACGACCGATTCACCCTCCAGGTCGCGCCGCATCGACTCCCAGACGCCCGGCATGGTCAGCTGTAGTTTGTCGAAGTAGTTGTAGCGTTGGTCTTCGTCGAGCTCCGACAGTTTCTGACTGGGTGCCATGTCTTTCCTTAATTCTCTTTGAGTGCGCTGATGTTGTGCACCCGCACCTTGCGGCTGAATCCCTTGGGCTGCACGTCCCCGACCATTTCGGAGACGCAGATGTCCTCGGTGGCAGCGAGCACGCGGTCGGTCACCAGCACCTGCCAGGGGCCCGCATCCGAACACAGCCTCGCGGACAGATTGGTGACGCTGCCGATGGCGGCGTAGTCGAACCGGCCCTCGAAACCGATCCGGCCGAGCGTCGCGTGGTTCTGGGCGATGCCGATGCCCACGGCGAGCTCGTAGCCCCTGCGGCGCCAGCCATCGGCCAGATCGCGCACGGCGTCACGGATCTCAAGTGCCATCCGCACCGCCCGCTGCGCGGGGTCGTCGCATTGGACGGGGTCGTTGAAGAACACCATGATCCCGTCGCCGGTGAACCGTTCCAGCGTGCCTTCGTAGGCATGGACGAGGCGGCCGATGGCGTGGTGATATTCGGCGAGTACGCCCATCACCTCCTCGGGCTCACTGGTCTCTGCGAACGGGGTGAAGTTCCTGAGATCGGTGAACAGGACCACGATTTCGCGGCGGTGGCTGGCAAGCAGGCTCTCGTCGCCGACCACGAGGTCGGCAAGCTGGGGGGACAGGAAACGGCGTAACCGGTTGGTGCGCTCCAATTCCGAAACCTGTTGGGCGACGCGGCTTTCGAGTTCGGCGTTCCACTCGGCCAGCTCGGCGGCCTGGCGCAGGATGGTGTCGTGATAGCGCTTGATCCGCGTCAGCGACGCCACCCGCGCCAGCAGCTCGCTCTTGTCGAAGGGTTTGGTGACGAAGTCGTCGGCGCCAGCCTGCAGTGCCGCCAGCCGTTGTTCACTGCCGCTGGCCGTGATCATCACGACCGGAAGGAATTCCGTTGCGGGAGTTGACCGTATCCGTCGGCACACCTCATAACCGTCCATCTCGGGCATCAGGATGTCGAGAAGAACGATGTCGATGTCCTCCTTCTCGAGCAGCGCGAGCGCTTCGGGGCCCGATTGCGCGGTCAGCACGCGGTGCCCGCGCGGGGCGAGCACCGCGTCGAGCAACTTCAGGTTGGTCTGCTGATCGTCGACAGCCAGTACCGTCGCCATGATGTCCATCAGTCCGCCTGTCCGCCGAGGAACGCTTCGATCTGGCCGGGTAATGCACGCACGCTGATCGGCTTCTCGATGTAGCCGTCGAAGCCGGCACGCGCTGCCCGCTCCTTGTCCTCTGCCATCGCGAAGGCAGTCACGGCGACGATCGGCACGTCAGGTCCGAGGGTGTCCCTGCGCAGTCTGTGCAGCGTCTCGGTTCCGTCGATACCGGGCAGTTGGAGGTCCATCAGCACCAGGTCCGGGGGAGTCTCCTTGGCCGCGCGCAGGCCCTCCTCGCCCGACTGTGCCTCGATAACGTCGTAGCCGGCGAAGCTCAATACATCGCGAACCAGCTTGAGGTTCAACGGATTGTCCTCGACTACCAGGATGCGGTGTGGCGTCAAAGCACACCAACTCGTTTCAGTGCTTCGATCAACTCATCGCGGCCAATTGGCTTGCGCAGGTAGGCATCCGCGCCGAGGGCGAGCCCGCGGGCCCGATCGTCGACGTCCGTGGCGATGATCACCGGGATGGTGGCGGTGCCGGAATCGTCCTTGAGGTCGGCCAGCACCTGCCAACCGTCGCGCCTGGGTAACCCCACTTCGAGGATGACGGCGGCCGGGCGTTCTTTGCGCGCCATCTCGAGGGCCTCGACGCCGTCTCTGGCCCGCAGTACCCGCGTCGGCGAACCGTCAAGGTAGGCCGAGTTGAGGTCCAGCGAGGCCCGGTCGTCGTCGACAAGGAGGATGGCCGGCACATCCGCGGGCACTGCCTCGTCACCCTTGAGCACCCCGGGGATCGAGAAACCGAACGTGCTGCCTTCGCCGGGAGTGCTGTCCAGCCACATGCGCCCACCCCACAACCAGACGAAGCGACGCGACAGCGTCAGGCCGAGGCCGGTGCCTTCCTCCTTCGGCGCGCCACGACGGCCCTGCTGGAAGGACTCGAAAATCCGTTCCTGATCTTCGAGTGGTACGCCGACGCCGGTATCGGTCACCGTCACCAACAAATCGCCCGCGTCGCGGAAGGCGCGGACGGCAACGGATCCGCCGTCGGGGGTGAACTTGACGGCGTTGGACACCAGGTTGAGCACGACCTGCTTGAACTTGCGCTCATCGGCATCGATCGTCGCGATTTCGTCGGCGACCTCGACGGTGACGGTGATCGCGTGCTGTGTCGCGCGCTCGCGCAGCATCGTCACGCAGTAGTCGATGGCGCTGATGACGCTGAATGTGCTTTGTTCAAGCACCATTTGGCCGGCCTCGACCTTGGACAGGTCGAGGATCTCGTTCAATAACTCCAGCAGGTGTTTGCCGGAGTTCCAGATGTCGCGCAGGTACTCGTCCTGGCGCTCGTTGAGTTCGCCGAACATCCGGTCCAGCAGCACCTCTGAGAAGCCGATCACCGCATTGAGTGGGGTCCGCAGCTCGTGGGACATGCTGGCCAGGAACTCGGATTTGTGTTGGCTGGCGACCTCGAGTTCCCTGGTCTTGGTTTGCAGCTCACCGAACAGGCGCGCGTTGACGATGGCAAGTGCCGACTGGCCCGCGAAGGTCTCGAGCAGTTCGACGTGGGGACCGAACGAGCCGGTGGTGCGCCGCCGGATCACCAGAACGCCCAAGATCCGCTCACCTCGCAGAATCGGAACCGCCAGCACAGACCGCCAGCCGTCGCGGAACAACGCTTCCAGGTGGGGGTCGAGTTCGGTTTTGGCTGCCAGATCAGGGACCTCGAGCGTGTGGTGGTCGGTCGCAGCCAGGCCGACCAGCGTCGTCTTGCGGTCAATTGTGATGGCGCGCAACTGCTTCAGCAGTTCGGGGCTGCTGCCGTATGCGGCGCGAACGTGAAAGGAATCGGTCGACTCGTCGTACTCCATGATGGATCCGCCGTCGGTGTTCGTCAGCCCCACGGCGTTGCTGACGATCTGGTCGAGCACTTCGTCGAGGTCGAGCGTCGAGCCGACGGCATCGCCGACTTCCCCCAGCACCTCCAGCTGCTTGACCTTGCTGGCCAGTGCGCGCCGCAGCGCGTCCTGGCGCATCACGATTGCGCCCTGCACGGCGAACTCCTCGAGGAGCTCGCATTCGCGGGTGTTGAAGGGCTTGACCCTGGTGCGCCACATGGACAGCACACCGACGACCTCGTTCTGCAGGATCATCGGCGTGGACAGCAGCGTGCGATAGCCGGCGAGGCGTTGCAGGTCTTGGCGCCCGAACTCGGCGTCGTTGAACACGTCGGGAATCTGGATTGTCCGCATCTCTTCGGCGGCGCGACCGACGGTGGATGATCTGTTCCTGGCAAGTGGGCGGTCGAGGACCTGCCTGCGAAATTCCTCGGGGATCTTGCCGGAGTGGCGCGACAGTCGGAACACATCCTCCTCGGGGATGTACAGCGTTGCGGCCTGCGCACGGCAGAGATGGGTGGCGCGCTCGAGGATGGTGTCAAGGATGACCTCGGGGTCGGCGTCGGCACGTCCTAGAGCTGCGAGGATCTCGCGACTTGCCGTTGACTGCTCGCGCGCGTCGCGCAGCGCCTCATTCAGTTGTGTCGAGGCGCGCGAGACTCGCGTCGTACGTTCGCTTCGCTCACCCACTGGTCCCTCCCGAACCCGTCTAAGTCTGCTGTTTACACAGCGACTTGACAGCCAATTGGCCGTGACAGTTTCGTCAATTTCGTCACACGCATGTGATATGCGGCCGCGCTGCGGCGACGGTTACTCTGAGCGCACCGACGGCGAAAGGCTGCCGATGAGCCACTACAAAGCCAACGTGCGTGACCTGGAGTTCAACCTCTTCGAGGTGCTCGACCTCGAGAAGGTGCTGGCCACAGGCGAATTCGGCGACCTCGACGGGCCGACCGTCCGGGACATGCTGCACGAGGCCGCGCGGCTGGCGGCGGGTCCGTTGGCCGAATCGTTCGCCGAGGGCGACCGCAATCCGCCCACCCTCGATCCGCAGACCCATGACGTGACGCTGCCCGACGCGTTCAAGGAGTCGGTGCGGGCCTGGAACGATGCGGGCTGGGTGCGGGTCGGACTGCACGAGGAAATCGGCGGCGTGCCTGCGCCGGCCAGCGTGGGCTGCGCGATCAACGAGTTTCTGTTCGGCGGCCAACCCGCGGCGTTCTTCTACCTCGTCGGCCCGCCCATGTTCGACGTCCTCTACCGCGTCGGCAACGCGCAACAGCGGCACTGGGCGGCGCTGGGGATGGAACGCAATTGGGGCTCGACGATGGTGCTCACCGAACCCGACGCCGGGTCCGACGTCGGCGCCGCGCGCACCAAGGCCGTCGACCAAGGCGATGGCACCTGGCACCTGGAAGGTGTCAAGCGTTTCATCACCTCGGGAGACTCCGACGACCTCTTCGAGAACATCGTGCACCTGGTGCTGGCCCGGCCCGTCGGCGCCGAGCCCGGCACCAAGGGCCTGAGCATGTTCTTCGTGCCGAAGTATCTGCCGGACCCCGAGACAGGTGAACCAGGTGCACGCAACGGAGTTTTTGCCACGGGTCTGGAACACAAGATGGGCCTGACCGCGTCGGCCACCTGCGAGCTGACGTTCGGCCAGCACGGTGTGCCCGCGGTCGGGTGGCTGGTGGGGGACAGTCACAACGGCATCGCGCAGATGTTCAAGATCATGGAGTTCGCGCGAATGATGGTGGGCATCAAGGGCGTTGCCACCTTGTCCACCGGCTACCTGAATGCCCTCGAATACGCCAAGACACGGGTCCAGGGTGCCGACCTCACGCGGATGACGGACAAGACGGCGCCTCGCATCGCGATCATCGGACACCCGGATGTCCGCCGATCGCTGATGACGCAGAAGGCCTATGCCGAAGGGCTGCGTGCGCTGTACCTCTACACCGCCGCCCATCTGGACGACGTTGCTGCACAACTGGTCTCGGGTGCAGACCCGGCAATGGCCGCGCGCGTCAGCGGTCTGCTGCTGCCGGTTGTCAAGGGGGCCGGATCGGAGCGGTCCTACCAGTACCTCACCGAATCACTGCAGACACTGGGCGGTTCCGGCTACCTCAACGACTATCCGATCGAGCAGTACATCCGCGACGCGAAGATCGACTCGCTTTACGAGGGCACCACCGCCATTCAGGCCCAGGATCTGGTGTTCCGCAAGATCATTCGTGATCAGCGCGGCGCCCTGGACCACCTCCTGCTGCAGGTTCGGACGTACCTCGACAGCGGCGCCGTGCCGCCGAGTCTGCACGACGCCACCGCGCACCTTGCCGCGGCAGCCGCCGACATCGACGCCATCGTTGCGACGTTCACCGATGTGCTCGTGCAGTCGAGCAGCGAGCCTCGCAACGTCTATCGGATCGGGTTGCAGGCGGTGCCATTCCTACTCGGCCTGGCCGACCTGCTGATCGGTTGGCTGCTGCTGCGCCAGGCCGACATCGCGCTTCGCACGCTCGATCAACAGCCGTCCCCGCGGGATGAGGCGTTCTATCGCGGGAAGGTGGTAACCGCAAGGTTTTTCGCGACCACGGTGCTTCCGCGGCTGAATGCTCTGCGCCGCACGATCGAGGCCGACGATCTCGCGATCATGGAGGTCAGCGAAGACGCCTTCTGATGCGTCGGCGTTTCACCACGTGACGGGCAACTCTTTCATGCCGTAGATATCCGACTCACCTTTGAACTTCAGTTGCTCCGGTGCTGTCGCCAAGCGCAGGCCGGGGAGGCGCCGCGCGAGCGTGGCGAAAGCGACCTGCATCTCCACCCGGGCGAGGTTCTGTCCGATGCATTGGTGCACGCCGTAACCGAAACCCAAGTGCCCGCGGGCGCTTCGCTCGACATCGAACGTCTCGGGGTTGTCGACGAACTCCGTGTCCCAATTGCCTGCGGGAAGGTTCATCACGAGCATGTCGCCTGCCCGGATACGCTGCCCGCCCAGTGTGAAATCCGCGAGGGCCACCCGGTCCACCTGGCTGTGCACGATGGTGAGATAGCGCATCAACTCCTCGACGATGTTGGCGACGACGGCGCGGTCTTCGGTGGCGGCGAGGCGTGCGAACACCTCGGGATGTTCGAGCAGCGCAACGGTTCCCAGCGAGATCATGTTGGCCGTCGTCTCGTGGCCCGCCTGCATCATGATCACGCCGTTCATGGCTGTGGTCTCACGGGTGAGTTGGCCGGTCGCTACGTACTCGGAGACGAGATGGCTGATCAAGTCGTCGCCGGGAGAGCGCTCTTTGCGGTCTATCAACTCCAGAAGGTAGACGTACATGACGGCGAAGGCCTCGGCCTTCTGCTCGTCGGAGGAGTTCATGTCCATTCCGCGTGACGTGTTGCTCTGGAAGAACTCGAGGTCCTGCGGTGGCACGCCGAGCAGGTGCGCGATCACGAGTGACGGAATCGGCAACGCGAAGTCGCGCACGAGCTCTGCGGGTGGTCCGTTGGCGATCATCGCGTCCAGGTGTTCGTCGACGAGTTCCTGGATCGCCGGACGCATCGCGTCGGTGCGTCTGAAGGTGAAGACGCTGGTCATCATCCTTCGCAGCCGATGATGTTCGGGATCGTCGGTCCGAGCGAACATCACGGGAATGTGGTGATCTTCGGTATCGGGAATCAGATAGTCCGGAATGGTCTGCGCGGACAGTCGTGGGTCGACGAGCGCGGCCCGGATGTCTTGGTAACGGCTCACCACCCAGGCCGGTTGGCCCCGGTACATCGCCCGTCGCAGGCCGGGTTCCGACCGCCATTGAGTGAATTCCGCAGGCGGATGCAGCGGGCAGTGCGCAGCACGTGAGGCGGGAATGACGGGCAGTTCCGTCTCCGGGGTCAGATCGGAAGTCGTTGATACCACCGGCGTTTCCCATCAAGTGTCAGATGCCTGTCAGTTGGTCCGAGCCTAGGACGCGCTTTATTGGCAGTCAACTGTCAGTTACGCTGACCACGTGACAGCGGTTACCGAACGGCCATTGCGGGCAGACGCCGCCCGCAACGCGGAACGCATCCTGCGCGCCGCGCGCGAGGTCTACAGCGAGGTGGGACCGGATGCGCAAATCGACGCGATCGCGCGCCACGCCGGCGTCGGCGAGCGCACGATCTACCGAAGGTTTCCGACAAAGGGTGACCTGATCGGGGCCGCCCTGGATCAGAGCATCGCCGAAGACCTCAGCCCGGCGATCGAAAAAGCCCGCCGGGCAGACAACCCGCTGCGCGGCCTCGCGCAACTGATCGAGGCCGCGATCTCACTGGGCGCCCGCGAACACAACTTGTTGACCGCGGCGCTGCGGGCCGGTTCGTTGAGCACCGACATCTCGGCCCCGCTGCATGAAGCGCTCGCCGAGCTTGCCGAGAGGGGCCAAGAGGCCGGCCTGGTGCGCGCCGACCTGGTCGCCGATGACCTGCCGCGAATGATCGCGATGCTCTACACGGTGTTGTTCACGATGGATGCGCGAAGCGACGGCTGGCGACGTTATGTCGCGCTCATTCTGGACGCGATCTCGACCGGTGACCCCGAGCCGCTGCCCGTTTCGGCTCCGCTGCGTCTCGATCGCGCGTCGAGCAGTTGGATGTGACTGCCTTCAGTGTCCGAACTGTTCGATGAGCAGGACCTGCAACTCGCCGACGACGCCGCCCAGCACGCCGCCGACCGCGATCATCAGCGGTTCGTCGTCCTTGAAGATGGGCCGAAGAATCGACTCGTACTGCTCGTTGGTGAGCTGATTCATCTTTTCGACGATGGTGTTCTCGAGGTCGATGGCGCCAACGGCGTACTCCTGCGCCTCGACCAACGTGGTCGGAAGACGGTCGAGCACCAGCTGCACCACCCGGTCCTTCAGTGCGCGATAGCGTTTCGTGCCGACGGCGAGCACGACGATCGGGCCCGCGATCCCGGTCTGCGCATCGATGGCAGCCTCGACTTCCTTGGCCGCCAACGCGAACAGCTTGTCCGAGCCGGGTCCCTTGAGGATGCCGTCGAGCAGGATCTCTGGTGAAAAGAGGTCGTCGGCAAGGATTTTGGCGTAGTCGCGGGTGATCTTCTCCCGTTGCGCGTGCAGCATTCCCTGGAATGCGAAGATGCCGAGAAACTTCTTGGGCTGCACAGGCCGGAACAGCATGTTGAGTGCGATGTAGTCGCTGATGAAGCCGACGGCGAAACCGAACGCAGGCATGATCCACGGGTTCTTGAACAGGGCCCACGCGATCATCTGCACGAGACCTATGGCAAGCCCGAAGTAGATTCCGCTGCGCCGGACGAAGGCCATCGCGTCGTCGCTGACGCCGCGCATCAGCTTGACCAGCTTCTCCTTATTGCGCACCAGCGTGGTGACGGCGAGGAATTGCAGATCGACGTACCGGCCGAGGTCCGCCTTCATCTCGTTGAGCATGTTCTCGGTGACGCGCGGTGCCTGTGCCTGGATGCGCTCTTGCACGGCCTTTCGTGCTGCCTCGGGCAGCGAGTCCCAGAGCCCGGGCCGAATCTGCTCGGCGAGGTCGCGGGAGATGTCGTCAACCGCCTGAACCAGCGGATCACGCAGTGCCTCAACGGCTTCCGCCGCATCGATCCGTTCCAACAACTCCTCGGGCTTGAGCAGGTTCGAGGTCAGCAATTCGATGGTCTTCGAGCCGACCTTGCCTGCCCGTCTCGGCACAATGCCCTGCCAGCCGATCGGCCCGATGCCCTTGAACTCGAGCGGGCGGTAAATCATCTCCAGCGCAACGATCTTGGTGCTCCAGCCGACGAAGGCGGCCACGAAAGGCATCGACAAATAGATCAGCCAGTTGGCGCCGAAGTCGTGTTTGATCTCCCGCCAGGACTGCAACGCGACCACAAGGTCGGTCACGACCCGCCCTGTTGCATCGTGGCGGCCCACAGTGACTGGCCGAGGCCGGACAGCGTCAGGGTGAACTTCTCGATCTTCGCGGCGAGGGGTCCGCGGGAGGCGGTCTTGATGGCCGCGAGTACCGACGGCTCGGCCATCAGCACTTCGTAGTCGTCCTTCAAATCGGGGTCCTCGGGACCGATCTCCACCAGGCCGAGGGAGAGCAGATGGCTGACATACGACGGGACCATGCCGGGCAATGCGACGTTGGCGGTCCGCCCGATCAACGATGCGTTCTCGAGCACGGCTCGGCCCTGGACACGGCGCCGGGTCCAGTCGTGAATGCTCACCAACGGCGAGGACGAGCCGTCGGACAGCGCGCTGATGATCCGCGCCTCGTCGGCGACCAGTTGGTCGAGGATGTGATGGAACAGCTCCATCTGACTGCTGCTGGTGCTGTGGTCGAGGGCCCGGTCGAGCAACCCGCGCATCTTCGAGCCCAGCGCTTCGGTGTCCGTGGGCTCTGCTGCGGCCTGGGGCGGGCTCGTCGGCGCCTCGGGCTCCTCAGCCTTTTCGCCGAGCAGCCCGATCAGCTGTTCCTGGGTCCGGATCGAGGTGCGCAGCCAGAATCTCGCGACTCCTGACGCCATTCCGACCAGTCCGAACGGATCTTGGGAATTCCCCACGAGTGAACCGTAGCGGCTGGGGGTACGGCGCAGCAGCGAGACGTCGTCAACTCATGACGAGCGCTCGCGGTAGGCGTTGGTCAACTGCACACGCGAGTTCACGTCGAGCTTTCGGAACACCGCACGCAGATGCGTGTTGACGGTGTTCGGTGAAACCCCCAGTTCCGCTGCGGCTGAACGGTTCGTGTGACCCGAGCTGATCAGGTCGACGACGCTGAGCTCTGTCGGTGTCAGCGCCGCCCATCCAGTGGACGGTCGAGGGGCGGGCGCGTTGATACGAACGCCGCGGATGCCGTGGCTGCGAAGAAGAGTCGACACCGCACGGCTGCCCCCTTCCGCGCCGGCACGCTGATAGATTTCAGCCGCTTCGAGAAGAGCTTCGACGGCCTCGTCCGGCTGCGTGTGGTCCAACAGGGTTGATCCGAGATCTTTCAGCGCATCGGCGAGCAACAACGGGCGTGGGGAATCTCGAAGGACACGCACCGCATCGGCAAGCGGGCGGGGATCGTCGGCCAGCGCACCGTGGATGTGCAGTGCCGTGCCTTCCAATGTTGGGACCCCTGGATTGCGTTGTGCGACAAGGTCAGCGATGTCAGCAGCCTTGCTCGCAAAGATGCGGTCGCCGGCGTCGAGGCCGATGCGGGCCAGTATCCGCATCCACGGCGGCGACCACGGCCACGGATCCTCGAACTCGCCGGCCCTGTCGAGCAGCGGGCTCAGAATCGTCAGGCTGCCACCGAAATCGCCCATGCTGGCCTTCAACCAGCCCTGCATCAGGCGCAGGCGCGGGGCATTTCCGTCGTCTTCGACGGGAGCCAACAGCTCCGTCGCCTTGGCCGGATCACCCCGGTAGGTCGCCACGGCGGCGAGCACCATGCGCGCGTTGAGTCGGTAGCCGTAGTTTCCGGTCTCGTCGGCAAGTGTCAACAGTGTCCGTGCGCCGGCTTCGGCGGCGTCGAGGCGCGCGAGGTTGTGATCCTGCCACATCTGGGCATACAGCATCGGCGAGCTGTCGATGTCGTCGGCGGCCTCGCGAGCCTTGACGAGCATGGCTTCGGCATCGTCGTAGCGATCCAGATGCTGCAGTGTGCGGATCTCTTCGGCCAGATACGCCGTATCCGATAGCCGGCGCAGGTCGCTGAAGCGATCCAATGCCAGGCGATGCCGGCCTTGGTTGCGGGCGGCCTCGATCAACGCGACGACGGCCAGTCGCTGAGAGTAGTTGTCGTTCAATCGGTTTCCCTCGGCGAACGCCTTCTGTGCCATGGCCTCCGCGTGTGCCGCCGACTGCGTCCGCGACGCGGCCAACGCGACAGCCGCCGACAATCGCGCTCGCAGCGCCTCGGAGACGCCGTCGTGAGCGAGTGCGACTGCGGCACGTCGCTCCATCTGAACGCATTCGCCTGCCACCCACAGCGCCCGGCAGGCGTGCAGTTCGATCCTGGCGATGATCTCGGGCTCCGCAGCGACGGCCAGCAGCCGATCCGCCACTGCCAGCGCCTCGCCGTCGCGCTGCATGTTGACCAGGGTCTCGACGGCGCACTCACCGGCGCGCAACCACAACCGGTGGCCCTGCGTCGTCAGCGCGAACGCCTGGCGCGCGAGTTCGGCGGCTTGATCCGGCATCGAGACCATGCATTCGCGCGCGGCCTGTTCGAGTGCGAGCACCGCCTCTTCGTCGCCCCGCACGGCGCTGGCGTGAAAGTGGTTGGCGGCGGCCAACGCTGATCCACCTTCGCCGGTGATGTGTCGTGCACACGCGCGGTGCAGCGCACGCCGGTCCGCAGGCAGGATATCCGCGTACACCGCTTCACGAACCAGGTCGTGTGGGAAGAACACTTCGCCTTCGGCGCTGCCGAGCAAGCCGTTGTCGATGGCTTCCCGCGCCAACAGCCGCAGTTGGGCGTCCGACACGTTGCCGAGGAGGTGTCCCGCGTCGGCCATGCTCATGGCGCGACCCCACACCGCGGCCAGCCGGATCAACGCAGCCGTCTGCGCCGAAAGCGCTTCGAGGCGAGCCCGCACCCCGACCGACAGCTCGGCATGCAGGTCGCCGATGTCCTGGCCCCGTTCGTGGCGACGGGCGAGGCCCTCGATCACCTGCACCGCCCAGAATGGGTTACCGCCAACTCCGCCGAGAAGTTTGCGGGTATGCACCGACGGTTCGGCGCCAAGGAGATCCGCTGCGATGTCGTCGATGTCGGCGGCCCTCAGCGGTCCGAGTTCGATGCGGGTGACCGTGGTGGCGTCGGCCGTCCCCGCGATCAACTCTTCGACGGGTTCGCGGGGCAGCCACCGACTGGCGACGGCCCACACCACCGGCGAACCCGCCAGTCGGGCGGGCAGCACACGGAGCGCGAACCTGGTCAGGCGGTCGGCCCACTGCAGATCGTCGATCGCGATCAACACCGGGCTGTGGACGGTCAACTCCTCGAGCAGCGCACCGATCCGGTCGACGAGCCATAGCGGCTTGTCATAGAGCGGTGCCAGGCCCGCGAAGACCTCACCCGCCAGCAATGGCTGCGGGCCGGAGCGCAACGCCATCAGAAGTGGTGCGCCCGGCGCGATTTGGTCGCCCTGCTCAGCCTTGCCGCTGCCGACCCGGAACGCGGCCCGCGCCGCTTGTTCGACGACGGTTCGCAACACGGCCGACTTGCCGATGCCTGGTTCGCCGCTGATCACCACAAGCGCGTCCTGGCCGGTGCGCGCCGCGCGATCCAGTGCGGTCAGCGCCTTCGACATCGCGTCGCTGCGTCCTCTGAGCGCGACCCGCGCCATCAGTCGTCCATCCCGTCAAGCCCCAAATCGATACCACTGAGGCCGCGCACCCCCGACGGGCCGAACTGTGTTTTACGTAGTGACTAACGCCGCATCGCCGGAATGATTCCGTCCATCTAATCCGCGCGTGGAAAAAGATCATCCATTCATGCGATGGGCAGGCGATGGCTTTGGTGATTGAGTCAGCGCTGCTTGCGACATTACCCGCAAGTAAGTTCCGCCAGTGCCGGCGATCACCAGCCAAGGGGTTTTCCATGCAAGTTGCCAGTCGTCCACGTTTCACGACAGGTGTCGCGCTCGTCGGCGCGAGTCTTGTCGTCGCCTCGACCGTGGCACCGGTAGCCGACGTCCATCTGCCGGATATCCACCTGCCCGCGATCCGCACCATGGATGTCGATCTCACGGCCGCGGTGAATCCGCTCGCGATCTACTCGCAGGTCCTGCATGACGCGCTCACCAACGTCAGCACGCTGGCCGAGAACGCCAAGCCCGGGCAGGTGCTGCAGGCCATCCTCGCCAACCAGCTCAACAGCGCCGGAACGCTCGGCGCTGCCCTCGGCGCGACCAGTGGTGCCGTCGGTGGCGCCCTGGCTCAGCTGCCGCAGACAGTGCAGACCGCAGTCGGTCAACTCGCGGCGGGCAACGTCGCGGGTGCGGCGAACGCCCTGCTTCAGATCCCGCTGACGCTCGGGTTGCCCCTGCAGAACATCCTGCCCGCGCTCGCGACGATCATCACCAAACCGCTGGAGAACATCGTCAACGTGGTCAAGGCGTTCACCGGCGACACGTTGGGGACCGAGCTGATTCTCGCCGGTTTCATCGGACCGCTGATCAGCACGCCCGCCGCCGCAGCGACCGCCGTCCAGAACGTGATCACTGCCGTGGGTACAGGCAACCCGATGGCGGTCGTCGGCGCGCTTCTCGGCGCGCCGGCCACGGTTGCCGACGGTCTGCTCAATGGTGGTTACGGACCTGACCTCGGGCCGCTCGTCGACAGCCCCTTCCCGGTCAAGGCAGGCGGACTTCTCAGTTCCTCCACGCTGGTCTTCAATCCGGACGGCAGCTTCTTCGTCAACACCGGGGGCCCAATCGCCGCGCTCCAGGCCGCACTTGCGAAGATCGCGGGCGCGCTCGCACCGAAGACCCCGGTCGCGGTCAAGACCGCGGACGTTGCGAGTGTTCCGTCGACCGCCGCCACGACCGTAACTGTGTCGACCGGCGTCCCCGCCCCGACCAAGGAGGCGGCGACCGCTGTCGAGGCGACGGCACCGAAGCCCTCGTCGAACGGTTCAACCACTAGTGAATCACCAAGCACCACAACGGATTCGAAGTCCCAGACTGCTTCGACCACCAAGCCAACGGTAACCAGCGTCGACGTGACATCCGGCAACAAAGTGGAGCCGAAGCCCGCCAGCGGTTCCGACGTGACCAAGGCGGGCGACGCGACGGAGTCGCCCACGCAGGAAGCAACGACGGAGAAGACGGATACGTCGTCCGCCGCGGACGCCGCGCCGTCCGGCAGTGCAGCGAAGAGTGTGGAAAAGAGCGCAGGCACGGCCAAGCACGCCAAAGCCAAATAGCGCCCTCTGTCGAGGGGTTGGCCTCCTCCATCAAATGCGATGGGGGAGGCCTCCTTTCATGCGTCGGCTGTCATGTGCCTGCGGTGCTCAGATCTCGGAGATGATCTGCTGGCGTTTGTGGGTGTACTCGGCCTCGGTGAGCACGCCGGTGGCGCGAAGCGTCTCCAGTTCGGCAAGCCGTTGGGCTACCGGCCGCTGTTGGGGCTGGGCCGCCTGGTTGACCATCTGCTGGATGGTCTGACCGTTGATCGTGATGCCACCTGCCGGCGGCGACGACGCGGCAAGCGCGGCGACCACCCGCTGGCTCGCCGCATCCCTGCCCACGACGAACCCGTGCGGAAGGCCTGGGGTTCGTTGGCCGGTCGCCGCGCGCTGGCTGGCGATCTGCTGTGCCATCGGACTGCTGTCGGCGTCGATGGGAAGAAAGAGAATGAGGCTCTGACGATCCTCGGGCATTCCGCTCGCCGCCAACATGGCGTCGCGCCCGGGTTGCGCCCGGAATCCCCCGCGGTCCCAAACCTTGAGCACCTGTCCGGGAACCAGGTCGCCCCGGTGCTGCTTGTCCTCGAGCGCATAAACATGAGTGCGGGTGAGGGCCAGGATGAAGCTCTTCGGCAGGCCGGTTCCGTTCGGAACGCTCTTCCAACGCATCTCGCCGCCACCGGAGGCATACATTTTCGTCGCCTTGGTCGAGATCTGCTCGCATCGCGTGGCGGCCTCGACCGGCTGGGACAGCACCGTCGCCGCGACCGCGGCGGCCTGCTGGTTCATCAACAGCTCGCGGTCGGATAGCCGTTTGAGTTTCATGAGCACAAGTAAAGGTCGACCGGTTGGCTACCGATCCCAAATCGGCGACCCTGGGAGCTTGCTGAAAGCGTCATGCGTTGTCCGCCCGCGGTTTACGTAGTGTCACGCTTTCGTCAATAACCGGAATTCGGGCGGCAGCCGCGAATAACCTGGAGTTATGTCGGAGGGGCGGCCGACGGGGGCCACAGTCCGCAAGTTGGCGGGCTGCTGTGTGTTGGCCGGAGCGCTCGCAGCGGCGTTGATGTTCCCGTTCGTCGGCGGCATCGGGTTCATGTCGAATCGCGCGGCGGACGTCGTAGCCAACGGCTCCTCGCAACTGATCGCGGGTGACGTCCCGCAGGTGTCGACGATGGTCGACACCGAGGGCCATCCAATTGCTTGGCTGTACGCACAGCGCCGTTTCGAAGTGCCGACCGACCAGATCGCCAACACGATGAAGCTCGCGATCGTATCGATCGAGGACAAGCGATTCGCCGAGCACAACGGCGTGGACTGGCCCGGCACACTGACCGGCCTGTCCGGCTACCTCGCAGGCAACCCCGACACGCGCGGCGGTTCGACGATCGAGCAGCAATACGTCAAGAACTACCAACTGCTGGTGACGGCTCAGACCGATGCCCAGCGGCGCGCCGCTGTCGCAGTGACACCGGCGCGGAAGCTGCGCGAGATCCGGATGGCGCTGGCGCTCGACAAGTCGCTGAGTAAAGCCGAGATCCTGACCCGGTACCTCAACCTGGTGTATTTCGGCAACGGCGCGTTCGGTGTCCAGGACGCCGCGCAGACCTACTTCGGGATCGACGCCTCCGAGCTGAACTGGCAGCAGGCCGCGCTGCTCGCGGGACTGGTGCAGTCGACCAGTCTGCACGATCCCTACACCAACCCCGACAGCGCGATCAGCCGGCGAAACGTCGTGTTGGACACCATGATCGACAATCTTCCGCAGTACGCCGACGAGCTGAGGGCGGCCAAGAACCAGCCGCTGGGCGTGCTGCCCCAGCCGAACGGGCTGCCGAACGGCTGCATCACCGCGGGCGATCGCGGGTTCTTCTGCGACTACGTGTTGGACTACCTCGCGCGGGCAGGCATCAGCACGGACCAGGTGGCCCGCGGCGGCTTTCTGATTCGCACGTCGCTGGACCCGAAGGTGCAGGGTTCGGTCAAGGCGGCGATCGACAAGCTGGCCAGCCCCAAACTCGACAGCGTCGCAAGCGTGATGAATGTGATCAGGCCCGGCAAGGATGCGCACCGGGTGATCGCGATGGCGAGCAATCGCGCGTACGGACTGAACGACGATGCCCACGAGACCATGCAGCCGCTGCCGTTCTCGCTCGTCGGCGACGGCGCCGGTTCGATCTTCAAGATCTTCACCACGGCGGCAGCCCTCGATATGGGTATGGGCATCGATGCCGATTTGGATGTGCCTGGCACGTTTCAGGCCAGGGGGCTCGGCAGCAGCGATACGCCGGGCTGTCCGAAGGAGACGTGGTGTGTCAGGAATGCCGGCAACTACCGCGGCTCGCTGAAGGTCACCGACGCGCTGGCTGTCTCGCCGAACACCGCTTTCGCCAAGCTGATTCAACAGGTTGGCGTGACCCGCGCCGTCGACATGGCGGTGCGGCTGGGGATGCGGTCCTATGCGCTGCCAGGAACGGCGCGTGACTATGACCCCGACAGCAACGAAAGCCTGGCCGACTTCATCAAGAGACAGAACATGGGGTCGTTCACGCTGGGGCCGTTCGAGCTCAACGCACTCGAGCTGTCGAATGTTGCGGCAACGCTGGCCTCGGGTGGGGTGTGGTGCCCGCCGAATCCTGTCGACAAGATATTCGACCGCCACGGCAACGAGGTTCCGGTTGCCACACAGCCGTGCGAGCAGGCCGTGCCGGAGGGGCTGGCCAACACGTTGGCGAACGCGCTGAGCAAGGACGCGTTGAGTCCGGGTACCGCGTCCGGCGCCGCAGCCTCGGTGGGGTGGGACCTGCCGATGTCGGGTAAGACCGGCACGACGGAAGCGCATCGCTCCGCCGGCTTCGTGGGATTCACAAATCAATACGCGGCCGCGAACTATATCTTCGACGACTCCAGCAATCCGGCCGGAATCTGCTCGTTCCCACTGCGCAAGTGCGGCAGCGGCGACCTCTTTGGCGGCAGCGAGCCGGCCCGCACCTGGTTCGAGGCGATGAAGCCGATTGCCACCGACTTCGGCGATGTCCACCTTCCCCCGACGGATCTGCGCTACGTCGACGGCACATCCGGCAGCCAGGTGCCGAATGTCTCGGGCATGAAGCTCGATGCCGCGCGAGAGCGGTTGAAGAATGCCGGATTTCAGGTTGCCGACCAGGCCACACCGGTGAACAGCTTCTCGAGCTACGGCACGGTGGTCGGAACCTCCCCAAGCGGTAAGACGATTCCGGGATCGATCATCACGATCAACATCAGCAACGGCGTCCCGCCCGCACCGCCGCCGCCGCCTCCGCCACCGCCGGGTGAGCCGCCGCCTCCGGTCGTTCCGCCCGACGGCATGACCGTCGTCGAGATTCCCGGGCTGCCGCCGATTTTCGTGCCTCTGGTCGCGCCGCCGCCTGGCGAACCGCCTCCGCCGTTCGCGCCGCCGCCGCCACCCTTCGCACCACCACCACCGCCGCCGCCACCACCGTGACGGCCGCGCTCGAGGGATGCGATTACGCCGACGTGATCGCGTCGAGGGCGAAGGTCCGCACCCGGCCGGAAACCTGTGCGTGACACTGTGACAGCAGAGGCTCTGACATTTCCTCGCGAAGCCATACCTCGATGGGCCCCGCCGCGCCGCGAAGCAGAACGCGGATTTTGCCCTCGCCGCGCTCAACGGCCAGGGGAGGTAAGCCCGCAATGGAGTCGTCGCCGGTGGCTTCCCGTGCGAAGTATTGTGCGGCTTGCACGGCGTGCGGTAGCGAGGTGCGGCCGCGCAATAGCGTGTTGTCGAGTCGCCCCTCGAGATACAACCGCACCAGGTCGGCCGAATCGGTCGAGTCGACCCGGCCGTAACAGAGTCCCTCGGGTAGCACCAGCATGGTGGCGGCAAACCGATCGCCGCCCAAATGCGAGCATTCCCAAGTGAAGTCGGGGTACTTTGCCGCAATCGCTTTGCATGCGCTGCGGCCGCGAACAGCGCAACACTGGTCGTGCTTGCCATGGGCGCAGACCGCGACAAGTGGATCCGTACACACCGCGCCATCGCTGCCGTCGAGTGCGAGATCCAGATAGTCGCGCGGATCGCTCACCTCTCCGCTGTAGAGCACCTCGTTGCCGACTTCGGAGTGCGCGATGAACCAGCGCCATCGCGGCGTGGACGGGCGTCGGCCGTGCTTGCGTATGGCCGCGATACGCATCTTTGCCTTCTCGACGCGACGGACAATGGCGCGACCGATTTCGGGATCGATCACCGACGGAGACCGAAGAAACGCCGAATGCCCCCAGCCGCCCGCTAATTCGAGCAGCACCCACGACAGGCCGGCCGAAGCCGTGCCGTACATCGGATCGTCCCTTGCGAGCGACTGGTCACTGCACGGCACCCGCTTAGCAGCCGTCATCCGTTCACCGGTACGACAACGGCCTCCCGCAGCAGGCGGCGGATCAGCACTGTGGCGTCCGCGCGGTCCAGACCCGGCAACGTCTCGGCATCGGCCGTCATCCCCTGGTGAAGCGCCGCCACGGCGTCGGCACACGCGATCGGAAACGTCATCACCTTGTCAGGCAACCGGAGCACGACACGTCCGTCGGAGTATTCCGTGGTGGCGACGAGCCCGCGGCGCCACCGGACCACTGAGGTGCCTGCGCGTTCTGATGCGTCGACCGCAGCAAGCGGACGGACTGCGACGGGCCGTGTCCGCTCGGCGTGGCTTTGAATCAGTTGCGCGGCGGCGCCGGCGCTGAGCGCAGCCGCCTCGTCCCGCAACGTGTCGACCACTTCGGCCATCACCTTGGTCACCGTCGCGTCGAGCTCATCCTGGTCGGTCGGGTCATGGCCCAGCGGTAGCGGCTTTCTGAATTCTTCGATCGTCGCGAATTGATCGATGACCGCGCGCGCCACGTCCAGTGCCGTCACGGCAGAGATGCCAACAGTGATGTGGACGGACGTGCTGTCCAAGGCTTGCGCCGCATGCACCCACCCACGCGGTATGTACAGTGCGTCGCCTTCGGAAAGCACAGCGTCGATCACTGGCTCGGCGCTCACTCGCTCCGCGATCGCGGACCGATATTGCGTCCACGGTTGAGAGGGCAGCGGATGGTTGTGTACCGGCTCGTGCACTACCCAGCGCTTCTGCCCAGCCGCCTGCAGGACGAAGACGTCGTGGACGTCGTAATGCGGATCGAACCCGCGATTGCCGGGCGGGGTGATGTAAGCGTTCGCTTGCACCGGATGGCCGAATTCGTCGACGGCTTGCCGGACGAAGTCGATGAGCGGTGGCCAGAGCCGATGCAAACCCTGCAACACAATCGTTGCGCCAGAAGCGAACTGGGCGAGCACCTTGGCGGAGTCCACTTGGTCAGGCATCTCCGCGCCAAAGCCGGCCGGGCCGAGATAGCAATCCCGGGCCAAGACCTCGCCCTCCTTGGCCAACCGGATGAACGGCGCGCGCACTCCGCGCTCGGCGATCAATTCGTCGACCGTGTCGGCCGAAAGCAAATCGCTGAAATCGCGGGGCAGCGCGCTCGACGGGCTGAGTAGCGGCTTACGGCCCCAGAACTCAGTGGCAAATGATCCGGGGTCGGTCGCGATGCAGCGACTCAGTGCCGCGAAGCGCTCATGCGGTTCCGTCGGCACCGCCGTCGTGGCCTTCAGGGTTCGAGCCGCCGTCGGCCGGGCCTTCGCCGCCCGCGCTGCCGTCGGCGCCGCCGTCGTGGCCTTCAGGGTTCGAGCCGCCGTCAGCTGGGCCTTCGCCGCCCGCGCTGCCGTCGGCGCCGCCGTCGTGGCCCTGCGGGTTTGAGCCGCCGTCAGCGGTACCCTCGCCGCCGCCCGAGGTGGTGATGTCGTCGTCGTTCAGTGCCATGGTGATCCCTTCCCGCGATGCGTGGGCGCAGAGTTACCCGGGACCGTCGTTGTGAAACGGCTTTCGTTCTTTCATCTGACGGGTATTGCATCGGCATGGAACCGACGAACGACCCGCGGGCGACGCCGAAGGACGCCACGAAGGCGACGGAAGAACAGCGTGAGCTCCAAAGCGAGCTCGATCATCAACATGACGATCCAGACGCTCCTGGGCGGCACCAGTCGAAGGATCAGGTCGCTGACGAAACCTAGTCACACGTAGCCCCAGTCCACGACGAACCGGTGTGAGGGGTCAGCCGGGTCGACCGCACACGTCAGGGGGAGGCCGACGGCCAGGTTGGGAACTTGGGCGACGGGTACCGATTGGACGGCTCTACCGACAGTCGGAGCGAGATTCGGGAGATGAAGCTCGACTTCGAGCATGTAGTGCGGGGCGTCGATGAATTCGGGTCGGCTGGGAGTCCTGCCTAGGCTGCGGGGTGTCGTTCCCGTGGCGGCGAACGACTTCAGCACGGCAGGCACGCGCTGACCCGACGCGAGCAAGGCTGCCGCCGATAACACGGCGGCGTTCGGGTGCGCGAAACCCGGTACGGCACCTGGGTTCTGGCTGAACGCACCGTCAACCGCGGCCTTGATTTGATCGGCGAGGTCGGCGGGGGGCGGTGAGCCAGACCATCCTGTGTCCGGTGACCACGAGGACTGGTTGAACGTGACCTTCGGCGGCAGGTTGACAACACGTGTCTGGACAGCTGACCTCGCTTGCGGTTGGCTGCGGCCGAGTCGAAGCCTCTTCCGGTTCGTCTCACTGACTTCGACCGCGACAGTGCTTCCCTTTTGGAAGGCACCCAAGTCCCATGGCGCGATATTCCACCACACTTTGACGTCGTAGGGCTCTTGACCGAGGATAGACACCCTCAATCGGAGTCGGCAGATCATGCGGGCTGGGCCGTTCGATGCCACGGAGCCGAACTGTCTCAACGACAACACTTCTGCCGTTCCGGGCACTACCGGCCCGCGGATCTTTCGCATTTGACGAATGACGATCGGGCCCAAGACAGTAACACCGCCGAAGACGGTCGCGGCGAGGAGTCCCATCCACAGGGCACTGTGGCCCGAGCCGGACGAGCCGGCAGCCAGATCGGTCAGGTGGACCGTGCCTGTAGCGGTAAACATGTTGTTGGTCATGGCAGTTCGGTGTTCCAGGGGTGGACAGTGCTCATCACAGGCACCACGGATAGCAGCGATCGCTCGGCGGGGGATTGTCTCCGTCCCAGACGTTGGACTCCGGCGGCGGCGGAATGTTCTTGGAGACGTTGCCCTTTCCATAGTCGACGCGGTACCAGGTGTGGCAGATGCCCATGTCCCACACGTATTCGTTCCCTGGCCCCGGGTAGGACATGGGTTGGCCTGGACACCATTGAAATGGCCCCTGGTTATCGGCCTGGGCCACGCCTGCGCCGAATCCCAGACTGGCCACTGCAACGCCGCCAGACAGGACGGCTCCGGCGATGATCTGCTTCAGCGCATGAGCGGTGCTCATATCGTTTTGCCTTCTGTGGTGTCTTCAGTGCGGTCGTTTCCGTCGTTCGCCGGGGCGGCGGTGTAATGAGTGAGAAACGCCGTCGCCGCGATCGCAGCCGCGGCACCGATCACGCCCCACAGCACAATCTGGAAGACCAGCGAGCCGAACAAGAAGTTGTAAGTCATCGTCAGGTACAGGGACCAGATCACCCGGTAGGCGGACCAGAATGCGAGTAGGCCGCAGCTGATTCCAATCGCCAGGCTGCGTTGGCGATCGACGCGGTTGACGTGCTGCTGGATGCTGGTCGGGACGATCTTCATTGGGTTATTCCTTTCGTTTGATGCCGCCTACTTGACGACGTCGTCCTGGTTGACACGAGTCGCTAAACCTCGCGGATCGCGGTCTGGGCGTCCTCGTGGCTGCCGCCGCGAAGCTGCCGGTAGCGCCGGATGGCCTCTAGCCGGTTGCCGGAGCGGGCCAGCTCGACGACCTCGAGAGGGATTGGGGCGATGGGGAGCTCGGCCGCTGCGTCGTGTTCGTTCTCCATGCGAGCAGCCTGTCGCCGGGAGCGGCGACGGTCATCAGGATCGGCACCCTGATCTTTTGTGTTAGGGTCCCGCCTCGGCGAGCAGCGTCGGCAGTTGCCGGCGCGATCGGATCGCGAGCTTGCGGAACACGCGGTGCAGATGGGCCTCGATGGTCTTCTCGGTCACGAACAACGTCTGCGCGATCTCGCGGTTGGCGAGCCCGGTCGCAGCCAGGTCGGCCACGCGGCGCTCAGCCGCCGTCAGCGCCTCCACACCGGAGACCATCAGCCGTCGTGGTCGCGCGCCGAGCACGACGAGTTCGGCGCGCGCGGCTTCCACAAGCGGCGCCGCCTCACACCGCGCGCCGAGTTCCATGCCCTCCTCGAACAGCGACCGCGCTGCGACGCGCCGCCCGTCGCGTCGCAGCAGCCGTCCGCGATCGACAAGCGCCCGCGCGAGCTCGAGGCGATACGCGGAGTCGCGCAACGACGCGATAGCGCGATCGAGCGTCGAACCACCGTCGGCGTACGGGTCGACGGCCGCGCGCACGCGAAGCGCCATACCCAGGCCCCCGGGCGCGCCCCACGCGCGGGCGATCGTCAACTGCTCGTCGGCCAGCGCGGCCGCGCGCTCGCCCGCGCCCGCCGCAGCCAATGCTTGCGCGGCCCACAGCCGCCACAGTGCGCCGCGCTCCTCGTAGCCGCCGGCGAGCGCGGCGTCGCCGAAAGCCAGGAAGTCAGCGGCGGCGCCGTCGGCGTCCTGATCGACGAGGAGCCGCACCCAGCCGCGCCCCGCTCGCGCCCACACGAGCTCGTGTCGCTCGAAGGCGTCGAGGGCCTGGACGCCTTCGAGCACCTTGCGCGCGGCGTCGACCTGGCCCCGGCCCAGCAGCGCCTCGATCAGCCAGCTCGAGGCAAACGCGATCGAGCGGTGTGCGATGGGCGATTCGCCAAGAGACAGCGCGGCGTTGAGTCCGACCTCGAAGTCCGCCGCCGCCGACGCGAGTCGGCCCCGTGCCAGTGCAACCTGGCCGGCGAGCATGGACGCCTGCAACAACTCGGCGACCGATCCGCGCTCCCGCGCCCGCGCCAGCAGCGCCGCGATCTCCGTCTCGGCGACTTCGAGATCCTCGGCCATCACCAGCACGTAGGTGGCTTGAGCGCCGCCAACGTTGTCGACTGGAAACTCCGCGATCAGGGCGCCATCGCCTATCGCGCGGCGGGCGAGTGCCGCCGCCGACTCGCTATCGGAACCGGGGTCGAAGGCCTGTCCAATCGCGGCCTGCACGAGCGCGAAGCGCTCCTCGGGCGTGGCGCCTTGCAGGCGGCGGAAGTCTGCGAGCAACGCGTCGCGCCACGGTGGCTGTGTCGAATCTCGGATCCAGTTGGCGAGCAATACGCGCTCGGTGTCGAGCCGCAGCGTGCCGGCGCCGCCGATCCGCCTGCCCTCGCGTTCGAGTGCCGAGAACGCTTCACCGACGCGGCCCTGCGCGAACAGCGCCGACGCGAGCGTGACCGCCGCCCGCACGGACAGCTGACTGTCGGGCCGCAATTGCAGCGCCTGCTCGAGATGCCCGAGTGTCTCCGCGTTTGCGCCGCTGCGGAACTCGGACTCGCCGAGCGCGACGAGCACCGCGGCGAGATCCGCTGGCGCAGGCGGCTCCGTGAGCGCCCGACGCAGCATTGCGGTCGCCGTTTGGGTCGCGCCACGCGCCAGGGCACGCTCGCCGGCAGCGCGCAACGTACTGGCCACCCCCTCGTCGCCGGCCGGGCTGGTGAGTCCGAGATGGTGGGCGACCTCCTCCACCGGCGCCGCAGCGGCGCGCAGCGCGGCGGCCGCAGCGGCATGCAGCCACTCGCGCCGGTCGGGGCGGATGTCGTGATAGATCGCCGTGCGCACGACGGGATGGACGACGCGCGCCGGTTCGCCGGGCGCGGCGATCCCAGCGCGCACCAGGTCATCGAGCATGCCAGCCGTCGCGGGTACCGGACGCTGGACCATTGCCGCCAGCACCTGCGCCGACACGCCGTCGCCTGCCACCGCCAACGCCTCGGCCAGCCGGCGGGCGTCGTCACCAATTCGACTGAGGCGCAGCAGAATCGACACGCGGACCTCGTCCGGCACGAGCGTGTCCACCCGCTCGATCAGAGCCCGCTCGTCGACACCTTGGGCGTCCGGCAGCGCGTCCGCGACCTGCCCGAGGAAGAACGGGTTGCCACCCGATACGCGGTGGCAGGCCCGCGCGACCGCGGTCGGCAGCGCGCCGTCGAAGCGTGCGCGTAACAGCGCTTCGCTGCCGGCCTCGCTGAGCGGCTCGACGACGATGGTCCGGACCGCTTGGGCGCGCAGGTGGCGGATCAGCGCGGGGTCCGCGGGCAGTTCGCCCGTGCGGATCGCGACCACGATCAGCACGCGCAGCGATCCGACGCGGCGCGCCAGGTACAGCAGGAACCGCAGCGACTCCGCGTCGGCCCACTGCGCGTCGTCGACGACCAGGACGAGCGGCCCGTCGGACTCGATGTTCGCGACAAGCCAGTACAGACCGTGATCGACGCCGGTGGCCGGCGAGAACTCGACATCCGTATCCGGAACCACCGCGGCCTGTGCCAGCTTCGCCGCACCCGACAGCAGCCGATGCCGCTCAGCGGCCGGGGCGTCGTGCAGCCGTCGCTCGAACAACTGGCGGGCGATCCCGTAAGTCACGTCCATCTCGAGCTCACCGCCCGCGGCCGTCAGGATCGCCATCGGCTGCGCCCGGGCGATCGCGACAAGCTCAGTCAGCAGCCGAGTTTTGCCGGTACCCGCAAGGCCCTCGACGATGAGCAGGTTGCCGACGCCCTCCAGCGCCTGCCGTATCAGTGCGGCGCCAGCCGCCAGTTGGCCTTCGCGCTCGATCAGCTCCGCGACCACGGTCGCATTATCGGGCGTCGGCGCCGCAAACGTCGGTGTCGCAGCGATTTCGCGTGACGGAGAGAGTCGCGAGTTCAGTACGACTGACCGTCGGCGTATCGCTGCCGGCGGTAATGGCGCCCGTTGCCGCGATTCCGACTCTTATAGGTCGGAAGCTGCGAGTCGCAGTTCGGACAGATCAGCCGCAGGTTGTCTCGTCGATTGTTGGTCGGGTCACCATCGATGTGGTCCAACACCAATGCCAGTGGCAGGCCAAGCCAGGTGCTGGCTCCGCCGCAGATCGCGCAGCAGCCCGACTGAGCGGCTACGAGATACATCCGGATGTAGTGACCGCGGGAAGTGGCGACGACCGCATCGCCGGACTCGAGCCACCGCTTCGTACCGTTGTCGCGGCGGACCGACGCCTGACATGCGTTGCTGCAGTAGATCTTTTGGCTGCGTTTCAAGAGAACTGAACCGCAACCGCGACACTGTCTCATGCGAGTGACGCTACGGCTGGCTACCGACAACCAGCGCCGCCAAGTGGAGCCTCCTATCGGGATTGAACCGATGACATTCCGCTTACAAGGCGAACGCTCTACCACTGAGCTAAGGAGGCCTGCGGGCTAAGAGTTTATCGGGTCGCCGGTTCGGGAAGTCCGCTGCCCGTGAGTGTCAAAGACGACCTGCTCGATGACTTCTCCCGGATCTATCCGGGCCTGGCCCGGCCGGAGGTCGAGCAGCTGCTGACGCTCCTCGACAAAAGTGCCAGCACCGAGGGCCGCCTCGGCCTCAGCATCGCCACGGCCCTGAAACCAGTGGCGCCCGAGGTCGCAGCCAGGATCGAGTCATACAAGCAGTCCGGCGATGTCGATGAATACGTCCGTATCTTGCGCGGCGCCGTCGTCCTATTGCTTCAGGAGTGGCAGGACGACGAGCACCCTCCGGCTCCGGAGAACATCTCGAAGAGCATCGAGGTCGTCGAAGCGGAGGGCTGAGGTCACTCCTCGGCTTCGATGATCCGCTGCGACGGCACGGGCCTAGCCGATGACGGGCGGCTTCTCGGCCTGCGGCCCGGGAACGGGATGCGGTCGGCGATGTTGCTCAGCGGATTGACCACCTGGCTCAGCGTGATCACGGCCTCCCGCAGCGCTTCGATCGTCGGCTCCAACGCCTCGAGTCCGGGCGTCAGCCGGTTGAGTGTGTCCGCGACCATCGCGAGCTGCTCGAGCGGACCATTCTTCGCGGTGAGGGTGTCGATCACCCCACCTTCGGCGAGAAGCCGATCGGCCACGCCGTCTTCTGCGAGCACCCGGTTGACCAAACCGTCCTCGGCGAGGAGCTGATCGATCAGTCCGCCCGGTTCGATCGCGCGCATCAGGCCACTGTTCTCCTGCGTGGCCCGGTCCAGCACACCTCCCGGCGCGGTCAGCCGGTCGACCAAGCCGCCGGGCTGAAGCAGGCGATCCACCGGACCGTCCGGCGCCAGCGCGCGGCCGAGCGGTTGATCGGCATCCATCAGCCTGGCCAGCCGGTTCGCGCGTTCGACGGCGTCGTCGATGCCGAGGATGTGGGCCACCGATCCGGACCCCGATTGGGCCTGCCCCAGCGCGCTCTTGGCGATGTCGAGACCGGTTTCCGCGACCGCGATACCGACGCGTACCGGCGTGGTGGCGAGATCCGTCAGCGCTTTGCCGAGGTTCATGGGCTCAGTCTATGGGTGTAGCGTCGGCGCACCTGAGGCTTCCGCGTAGCGCCTGAAAACAAACTCACAGGGAGCTGACAGGCTTCATGCAGCATGATTCCAAGTGAAGTCGTGGACATTAGCGGAATGGCGATGGCTGCATTACCTGACAACACTCCAGAGGCGCGGGTTCTCGTCGTGGACGACGAGACCAATATCGTCGAGCTCCTGTCGGTGAGCCTGAAGTTCCAAGGTTTCGAGGTCCACACCGCGTCCAATGGGCCCGCGGCGCTGGACAAGGCGCGTGAAGTACGGCCCGATGCGGTCATCCTCGACGTGATGATGCCGGGCATGGACGGCTTCGGGTTGCTGCGCAGGCTGCGCGCGGACGGCATCGATTCCCCGGCGTTGTTCCTGACCGCCCGCGACTCCCTGCAGGACAAGATCGCGGGCTTGACGCTTGGCGGCGACGACTATGTCACCAAGCCGTTTTCCCTCGAAGAGGTGGTGGCCCGGCTGCGGGTGATCCTTCGCCGGTCCGGCCGCGGCGTCGAGGAACCCCGCAACGCCCGGCTCACCTTCGCCGACATCGAGCTCGACGAGGACACCCACGAGGTCTGGAAGGCCGGCGAGCCCGTTTCGCTGTCGCCGACGGAGTTCACGCTGCTGCGCTACTTCATCATCAATGCAGGCACGGTGCTGTCGAAGCCCAAGATCCTCGACCACGTCTGGCGCTACGACTTCGGCGGCGACGTCAACGTCGTCGAATCCTATGTGTCCTATCTGCGGCGCAAGATCGACACCGGCGAGAAGCGGCTGTTGCACACATTGCGGGGCGTCGGGTACGTCCTGCGTGAACCGCGTTAGCAAGTTCGCGAGAATAGGGGGATGGCGGTCCTGCGCGGGCGAGGCATACCCCTGAGAGTCGGGCTGGTCGCCGCCACCCTTGTGCTGGTGGCCGGCGGCCTGCTGGCGTCCGGCATCGCCGTCACCACGATCCTGCGCCACGACCTGACCAACCGCGTCGACGAGACGCTGCTTGACGCCTCCCGCAGCTGGGCGCAGGCCCCACGACGAATGCCCGCCCCGCCGATCGAGGGCCCCAACCCGGCCAGGCCGCCGTCCAACTTCTACGTGCGCGGCATCGATCCCGACGGCCGCATCTGGATGGCGGTCAACGACCGCGCGGCCGAGCCCGCGCTACCGGCCGACAACGACGTGGGGCCGGTGCCGGTGACCGTCGGCTCGATCGACCACTCGAACGTGCAGTGGCGGGCGATGAGTGTGCGCGGAATCCGCGGCGAGCTGACCACCGTCGCGATCGACCTGTCCGATGTCCAGACGACCGTGCGGGCGCTGATTTACGCGCAGCTCGGTATCGGCGGTGCGGTGCTGCTGGTGCTCGGTGTCGTCGGGTATTGGGTGGTGCATCGCAGCCTGCGGCCACTGGTGGAGGTGGAGCGCACCGCGGCGGCTATCGCCGCCGGACAGCTGGATCGTCGTGTCCCAGAACGGGATCCGCGCACGGAGGTGGGCCGGTTGTCGGCCGCGCTGAACGGAATGCTCGCGCAGATCCAGCGGGCCGTGGCGTCGTCGGAGTCGTCGGCCGAGGCGGCGCGCACCTCCGAGGACCGGATGCGGCGATTCATCACCGACGCCAGCCATGAGTTGCGCACCCCACTGACCACCATCCGCGGTTTCGCCGAGTTGTACCGGCAGGGCGCAGCCAACGACGTCGAGATGCTGATGAACCGCATCGAGAGCGAATCCCGTCGCATGGGTCTGCTCGTCGAGGATCTGCTGCTACTGGCCCGCCTCGACCAGCAGCGCCCGCTGGACCGTCACCGCGTCGACCTGCTGGCCATCGCCACCGACGCCGTGCACGACGCGCAGTCGATCGCGCCACCGGCACGCAAGATCACGATGGAGGTGTTCGACGGGCCTGGCACGCCGGAAGTACTTGGCGACGAGGCCAGGCTGCGTCAGGTGCTGGGCAATCTTGTCGCCAACGCGTTGCAGCACACCCCCGACACCGCAGGCATCACAGTGCGGGTCGGCACCAACGGGGACAACGCGGTGCTCGAGGTGTGCGATGAGGGGCCCGGCATGAGTAAGGACGACGCGCACCGGGTGTTCGAGCGGTTCTACCGCGCCGACTCGTCACGCGCCCGCGCCAGCGGCGGCACCGGCCTGGGCCTTTCGATCGTCGACTCGCTGGTTCACGCCCACGGTGGCTCCGTCAGCGTCGTCACGGCGCCGGGCGAGGGCTGTCGATTCAAGGTCAACCTGCCGCGAATCGCCGACGTGCCCGCTCAGGTCAGTTGAGGCTCAAGCCAATTCGTTCAGCGCCGCTTTGATCTTCGACTGTGCCTCATCGAGTGATTCGGCCGAAGGGTTCTGATCGGCGTTGGCGAAGCCGAAGTCGCTCAGGTTGCGGGCCGGGAAGACGTGCACGTGTAGGTGCGGCACCTCGAGCCCCGCGATGATCAGCCCCGCGCGCTCGACGTCGAATGCCTTGCAGACGGCCTTGCCGATCAGCTGCGAGGCGGCCATCACCCGGTTGAACTCGGGGGCGTCGACATCCTGCCACTGGTCGATCTCGGCGCGCGGCACCACCAGCGTGTGGCCCTGCGTGATCGGCGCGATCGTCAGGAAGGCGACCACGTCGTCGTCCTCGTAGACGAACCGGCCCGGTATTTCCCCGTTGATGATCTTGGTGAAAACGGTCGACATGCCGATGAGCATTCCAGCAAGCTCCCAGGTAGGGCGCAGTGGGGTAGCAGCCTATTTAGAGACGCTCGACATCGTGACTGACCTGGTGGCTTCCCCCACGGCCGAGGCGGCGCCACGTTCGACGCGCAGCTACGTCCTCGACATCGTGATTCCCGTCTACAACGAGGAGCGCGATCTTCCGGGAAGCGTCCGCCGGCTGCATCACTTCCTGGCCACCGAGGTGCCCTACCCGTCGCGAATCACGATCGCCGACAATGCGAGCACGGACACCACACTGGCCGTTGCGCATTCATTGGCTGACGAGCTGGCCGACGTCGACGTCATCCACCTCGACGCCAAGGGCCGCGGCGGCGCGCTGTACACCGCGTGGATGGCTTCGGACGCCGACGTGGTCGCCTACATGGACGTCGACCTGTCCACCGATCTGTCAGCGTTGATGCCCCTTGTAGCGCCGCTCATTTCGGGCCACTCCGACGTCGCGATCGGCTCACGGCTGGCGGCGTCATCGCGTGTGGTGCGCGGGCCCAAGCGCGAATTCGTCTCTCGCAGTTACAATTTGATTCTGCGCGGTGTGCTCGGCGCCAAGTTCTCCGACGCGCAGTGCGGTTTCAAGGCCGTGCGTGCCGACGTCGCACGCCAACTGCTGCCGCACGTCGCCGACACCGGATGGTTCTTCGACACCGAGCTGCTGGTGATCGCCGAGCGTGCCGGGCTGCGCATCCACGAAGTTCCGGTCGACTGGGTCGACGATCCGGATTCGCGGGTCGACATCGTTCGCACTGCGATCAACGACCTCAAGGGCTGTTGGCGGGTGGGCAGGGCGCTGGCGACCGGCGAGCTGCCGATCCGCGAGCTGCAGCGCAGCCTCGGCCGCGAGCCGCTGGTGGCCGGCGTACCGCGCGGCATGGTCGGGCAGATGGTGCGGTTCGGCATCGTCGGCATCGCGAGCACGCTCGCCTTCGCCCTGCTGTATCTGCTGCTTCACCCCGTGATGGGCGCACAGGCCGCGAACCTCACCGCGTTGTTGTTGACCGCGATCGCCAACACCGCGGCCAACCGGGCCTTCACGTTCGGCATCCGTGGGCGTACTGGCGTTGCTCGTCATCAGTTGAATGGCTTGGTGGTGTTCGCGTTCTGTCTGGCCATCACCAGCGGCTCGCTGTTCGTGCTGCATCGATTCGACCCGACCGTCGGCAGGGTTGTGGAGCTGTCGGTGCTCGTCGGGGCGAACCTGGTGGCGACGTTGATCCGATTCGTCGCGCTGCGAAGGGTTTTCAGCGCCTGACGGTCGGCGAAGGTGCGAGGAGCACATCCACTTGTGTGGCCGCTGGGCTGGTCGTCGCGTTTGCGAGGCGGCCGGTCACTCGTCTCCGCAGCATTGACCTTCCCTGCAGTGGCAGGAGAGTTACCCAGAATTCACCTGTGCATCCTTCACAGGACGGGTGCGAATATGCCCAACCGGGCCTTTGTATTGTTGCTAGCAAATTGGTAAAGGTCACCTAGACATTCGCTGTACCGGCACTGAGGCCCGAGCGCCATGGCGGACATGGCATAGCAATATTGACGCCAGTTGTGTTTGTCATTTGATGCGCTGGTCGAGACAAAAACCAGCTCAACTACGCTAAAGCCGATGTCAGGCCATTGCGGTCTCACATGGTAGTCGTTGCAAAAGCAAGATCTTGCCACCCCATGGGCGATAGATATCTCACGTTGCTGACAATTTGGTGCCACTATTCAGTAGCAAATATTGACTGCTGCTGAATATCGGGCCGATCGGTGGGGGGATCATGCGTGCAGCCACTTCGTACGCGAGTTACCGGCCAGCTGAATGGGGGGGCGGTAGCGGGGCGACTCCGCTAACCAATGGGTACGCGAAACACATTGGACGTGTGGGCGCACTCGCGGTCGTGCTCGGCGTAGGCGCGGCCGTCGTTGCCCTCCCGGGGGTGGCGTGGGCGGATGACCCGACCGGGTCCTCTCCGCCCACGTCTACCTCATCGGAGGCGAATGCGTCTCCTTCGACGTCAACGGTGGACAGCTCGACGCCAAGCGAAGCCGCACAGGCGAATTCCGCTGGGTCCTCGGACCCGAACAGCACGAGCGACAAACCGGGCGCATCGGCAACGGCGACGGAGACGGTCACGTCTGACGGCGTGATCGTGCGAAGCTCCGGTGGCGCGCACACGTCAATCGTCGACGATGGTGCTGCCGACGCTGATGAGAACCAGCCGAGCGACCACGACACCGCGGTGCCGCCAAAAGGCGGCGCGAATACTGAGGATGCCTCACCGCGTCAAGCCGTTACGCGTGGCCAGCGCCGGACTATCTCGAGCGCAACACGATTCGCGCGGAAGCAAGCTGTCGACGCACCGTCCTATACCAGGGCTGATGCGGTCGAGCAGGTGCAGAGTTTTTCGAGCGGCACCGTAGACGCACCCGCGCGTATCGCCGGTACGACCGCCGACCAGGGCTTCAGTACGCCGACCTTTGCGCCCGCAACGGCGGATTCGATGCCCACCATTGCGGCGATTCCCAGAACTGTGATCACCGTGGCGGCAGATTTGATCCGCACAGTACTCGGCACTATCGGACCGGGCACCGGTGCTCCGCCGGAGTCGCCAACGCTTCTGGGACTACTGGCGTGGGGTCGTCAACAGCTCGTCCAAGCCCTTTCCGGCCAGGGGGCAACGTCGACCGTTGGACAGACGACCCAATTGGAGCTTGACGCATCCGACGTCGAAGGTTTGAATCCCGAGTTCGACAGAACCACCATCGTGTCCGGGCTCAACCAGCCGACTGACTTCCGCTTCCTGCCTGACGGCCGAATCCTCATCGCCGAAAAGGGCGGCGCCATCAAGGTTTACGACGGAACGCTGCACCCCGATCCGGTGATCACCCTGGCCGTGCTGCAGACCGACAACGACGAGGAACGCGGCCTTCTCGGTATCGAAGTCGATCCGAATTTCACCCAAAACGGCTACCTGTACGTCTCCTACACCACTGCGCAGAACCACGATCGCTTGTCGCGCATCACGGTGTCCGGCAACACCGCCGACCCCACGTCCGAGGTCGTATTACTCGAATCCGACCAGTTGGGCAACGTGTTCCACCACGGTGGAGAAATTCATTTCGGCCCCGACGGCAAGCTCTACTGGGCGATGGGGATGAACACGTACAACCCCAATTCGCAGAACCTCGCCAACGTCCACGGCAAGATCCTGCGCATCAACCCGGATGGCACTGTGCCTGCGGACAATCCGTTCGTCGATACCCCCGGGGCATTGCCCCAGATCTGGGCGTACGGACTTCGCAACCCGTTCCGATTCACCTTCACACCCGACGGCAAGCTCATGGCAGGCGATGTAGGCGGCAGCCTTTTCGAAGAACTCGACGTCGTCACACCTGGCGCCAATTACGGCTGGCCGCTGGCCGAAGGAGTCTGTGACGGGTGCGGGTTCGCGAACCCGATCTATTCCTACGCGCACACTGCAGACGAGGCGCACGCGGGTTCGATCACGGCCGTGATGGTCTACACCGGTACAACTTTCGACCCGTCGTATGAGAACAAGGTGTTCATCGCCGACTACACGCTCGGCTGGATCAAGACGTTGACCTTCGACTCCACCTACAGCAGCTTCATCGGCGAGCAGATGTTCGACAGCAATGCCGGCACCGTCGTCAAGCTTGCCCAGGGACCCGACGGCAACATCTATCAACTGAACATCTTCCCCGGCGAGCTGTCGATGATCGCCCCGTCGGGCGGCAACCGCGCGCCGAGCGCAGTCATCACCGCCAGTCCCGACAACGGTCTGTCACCGTTGACGGTCAACTTCTCCTCGCAAGGCTCCAACGATCCGGACCCCGACACGACCCTGACGTATGCGTGGAACTTTGGCGACGGCGCGACGTCGACATCGACCAACCCGACACATACCTACACAGTCAACGGTCCCTATGACGTGACCCTGACAGTCAGCGACGGCGCGAAGATCGGCCAGGCCGCAAAGCGAATCGTCGTCGGCAGTACCGCACCGACCGCTCAGATCCTCAGCCCGACCTCTGCGACCAAGTACAACGCCGGTGATGTGATCACGTTCAGCGGCATCGGTTCCGACGCCGAGGACGGCACGCTGCCTGCCAGCGCGTACAACTGGTCGGTCGTGTTCCATCACGCCGAACACATCCACCCGTTCCGCAACGACATCGTCGGCCCCACCGGAAGCATCACCATCCCGCGCAGTCCCGACAACATCGACACCACGTCCTACATCCTGACGCTCACGGTGACCGACAGCAGTGGCCTATCGACCTCGCGGTCGGTCGAGATAAAGCCAAACCTCGTCAATCTCACCGTCAACGCGAGCGATCCGGAGGCATCCTTCACCATCGACGGCATCCCATACAAGGGCTCGCACACGGAACGAGCCGTCGTGGGTGTGGAACGCGTGATCGGCGGGCTTTCACCGCAATTCGTCAGCGACGGACAGTTCGTATTCGACAACTGGTCCGACGGCCAGGCCCAGACTCACACGCTCACGACGCCAGGCGCCGATGCAACCTACACGGTGAACTACGACAAGTTCTTCACACCGCCTGCGCCATGGCACGACGGCGACATCGGAGTTCGCACCACGTTGGGCTACACGTCGTTTCAAAACGGCGTATTCACAGTGCGGGGGTCCGGCAACGACATCTGGGCCGACACCGACGAATTCCATTATGTCTACCAGTCATTCGGTGGCGACGGCACGGTCATCGCCCGGGTGACCTCGCAGGACGACACCGACCCCTTCGCCAAGTCGGGAATCATCATCAAGGAGTCGACGGATCCGAACAGCAAGTACGTACTGCTGGCGGCCACTCCCGACAACGGCGTCAGATTCCAGTACAACTTCAACGGCGAAAGCGGGAATGCGCCATACACGTATCCCAACGCGTGGCTGAAGCTGGAGCGCCAAGGCGACGTGTTCAGGGGTTACACGTCCGCCAACGGCACCGACTGGACCCTCGTAGGCCAGGCAACAGTGGTCATGGGCGCGAATGCCACTGCAGGCCTTGCAGTCACCTCTCATGTGAACGGCACATTGAACACCTCGACGTTCGACAACGTCAGCGTTTCATCTCACCCGGAATGGACGAGCGAGGACGTCGGGGCCCCGACGCTCGCAGGCGGCACCACCATCATCGGCAACACCTACACCGTCAAGGGTGGCGGCAACGACATCTGGGGCACCGCGGACCAATTCCAATTCCTACATCAGGGTCTGACGGGTGATGGTGAGATCGTCGCGCGAGTCACCAGTCAGCAGGTCACTGACGGATGGGCCAAGGCCGGCCTGATGGTCAAGCAGTCGACGGCGGCCGGCGCACCGTACGCGCTGATCGCGGTGACGCCGGACCATGGGCTGAACTTCCAGTCCAACTTCAACAACTCGGTGGCAGGTCCGGCGATCCCAGCAGGGACCGCGTGGCTGAAACTCACGCGCACCGGCAACACGGTGACGAGCTTCGCTTCGACCGATGGGCAGAGCTGGAACCAAGTAGGCACGGCCACAGTGGCTTTGGGTGCCGCCGCGCAGATCGGATTGTTCGTCACGTCACACAACGGCGCGCAGTTGAGCACCGCGACCTTCGACAACGTCTCGGTGACCAGGGCAGTGTTGCCTGCCCCGTGGACCGCCGACGACGTCGGGGGCCCGGCCGTGTCAGGTGCATCGTCGTATGCCGGTGGCGTGTTCACGGTCAGGGGTGGCGGCAACGACATCTGGGACACCGCAGACCAGTTCCAGTTCGTGCATCAAGCGCTGTCCGGTGACGGTGAGATCGTCGCGCACGTCACTGGCCAGGCACCGACCGACCCGTGGGCCAAGGCCGGTGTGATGATCAAGCAGTCGACGATCGCCGGCTCGCCATACGCCCTGCTTGCCGTCACACCCGGCAACGGGGTGAACTTCCAGTCCAACTTCAACAATTCGGTCGGGGGCCCGGCGGGAGCGTCATGGCTGAAGCTGACGCGTTCCGGCAACACGGTCACGAGTTATGCCTCGGTTGACGGTCAGACGTGGACTCAAGTAGGGACGGCCACCGTCGCTGCTGCGGCAGGCGCTGATGCGCAGATCGGGTTGTTCGTCACATCGCACAATGGTGGGCAGTTGAGCACCGCGACGTTCGACAACGTCCGGGTGACCCAAGGTGTCGCGGCGCCCCCTGCGGTACCCGCGCCGTGGCAGGCAGGTGACATCGGCACACCCACGGTGGCTGGTTCGAGCACGTACTCGGCGGGCTCGTTCACGGTAAAGGGTGCAGGCAACGACATCTGGGGCAGCGCCGACCAGTTCCAGTTCGTGCACCAGAAGTTGACGGGAGACGGCACGATCATCGCGCGAGTCGCCAGCCAGACACCAACGGATCCCTGGGCCAAATCGGGTGTGATGATCAAGCAGTCCACTGCCTCCGGATCGCCTTACGCGCTACTTGCTGTCACCCCCCAGCACGGAGTCGCATTCCAATACAACTTCACAGGCAATACCGATTCCGTTCCGTACACACCCACGAATGCGTGGCTGAAGCTCACCCGGTCGGGCAGCGTGATCACCGCCTACGTTTCCGCGAACGGCACCACGTGGACACCAGTTGGCACAACAGTTCTCGCGTTGGGAACCGCTGCGGAGTTCGGCTTCTTCGTCTGCTCGCACAACGGCTCGATGATCAACACGTCGGTATTCGACAACGTGTCCGTGTCGCCGGCAGCAGTCTGAATCGAAAGCGGGGGGAATATGACAACGGTGGCAGCGGAGACGGGCCTCAACTTCGCCCCCCGGATCGTGCGGTTCGCAGCGGTCGGAATGCTCTGCTACACAGTCCAATTAGGCCTCATGGTTTGTCTCGAACACAGCATGCATCTCTACTGTGCCGACTTGATCGCCTTTCTTCTTTCCGCACAGCTGAATTTCACACTGAGTCAGGTGTTCACCTGGCGCGACCGTCTGCGCGGTGAATCGCTGCTTGTGCGGTGGGCCAAATTCAACACCAGCGCGCTGATCTCGGTCAGCATCATCAATGCGGCCGTCTTCTGGCTGCTTTGTGAGACAGGTCTGTGGCTCTGGCTTGCGCTGCTCGTCGCGAACGCTGCCAGCACAGTCTGGACTTTCCTTGTGAACCACTTCGTCGTGTTCAAAGCCGAACGTAAACCTTCATCGACCGTTCATGGAGAAGAGCATCATGCGGATATTGCCCATTGCTAAAACACCACTGCCCAGTGTCGCGTTGTTCATGCCGGCATTCAACGAAGCAGCCAACCTCGTCGGCGTCGTGACGAAGGCATTCGAATTCTTCGACGCGGTCGGCATCGAGAAGCGAGCCGTCATCATCGTCGATGACGGGTCGACCGACGACACCGCCGACGTCATCGAAAACCTCAGGAGCACTTACCCTGTCGAGACCGTCTCCCACGAGGTCAACGGCGGCTACGGTCGGGCGCTGCGTTCGGGGTTCAGCGCGGCACTGGCGACGGGTTGTGAATGGGTGGCCTTTTGCGACTCCGATGGCCAGTTCAATCCGAGCGATCTGGCGTTGCTGTTGGTGGCCGCGTACTCGCACGACGTCAACGTCGTGCTAGGGGTACGCACCAAGCGTGCCGACAACTTGGCGCGAAGGGCCGCGGGCCGTATGTGGCACGGCATCAGCCGGCTCGTGTTGAAATTCCAGGCGGCCGACGTGGATTGCGGCTTCAAGTTGATGCACCGAACAGCGATCGGAGCCGTCGTCGGCCGCTTGCAAAGCGATTACGCGGCGATCTCGCCGGAGCTGCTGGCCCGGCTCTACCGCGACGGTCAGAAGTTCGTCGAGGTCCCTGTACCGCACTATCCACGCGTGAACGGTACGCAGACCGGTCTGAAGGTCAGAGTGGTGATCCGGTCCTTCGTCGACCTCTACAACGTTCGACATGAACTCGCGGGGCCTCGTCAGCGTGGCCTGGTAGTCAACGATCCACTTGCCGCGATCGCCATCAGAATCGCGGGACAGGACGCATCGTGATCGTCACCGAAGCGGTAAAGGTCCGTGCCGCAGCCCCCGCGGCCCGTCCCGATCACACATCATGGTGGGTGGCGATCTTCGCTGTCATCACCTCTGTCTGCGCGTACATGTACTTCGTCAGCAAGGGCATCGCCCTCGGCTATGCGGACTCGATTTCGCATCTGCAGATCGCCGCACGCACGCTGGACAGCCCGACCGCGGGCTTCGCGCAGCTGGGCGGCGTCTGGTTGCCGGTACCGCACCTGTTGATGCTGCCGTTCGTGTGGGTGGATTCGTTCTACTACAGCGGTTTCGCCGGCAGTGTGGTGAGCATGGCCAGCTACGTCGTCAGCTGCGTCTTCATCTACCGGATCATCCGAGATCTCACCAATACACGAACTGCCGCGGTCGCCGGAACTCTGGTGTTCGCTCTGAATCCCAATGTGCTCTACATGCAGAGCACCCCGATGACCGAACTGCTCTTCTTCGCCACTGTCGCCGCCGCGACCTACTACGTGCAGAAGTGGATTCAGACAGACGACCATTCGCGCGGCTATCCGTTCCTCTTCGCCGGTGCGTTCGCGCTGTTTCTCGGTTGCCTGACACGCTACGAGGCCTGGGTCGTCACCTTCGTACTGGCGGCGGTGCTGTTGTTCGCCGCGTGGCGGAAGTTCGGCCGGAGCGCCGCTGAGGGTGTGTTGCTGACGTTTCTGTTCTTCGCAGGCGCCGCCATTGCGCTCTGGATAGGTTGGAACACCCTCATCTTCGGCAATCCGCTGAATTTCCAGAACGGCGAATATGCGAAGCCGTCGCTATGGGTGAGCGAGGGCGAGAAAGCGGTCGGCAACCCGATTGTCGCGATCAAGACGTACTGGTATGCGACGGTGGACAACATCGGGCTGGTCCTCGTCCTCGTCATGTTCGTGGGCGTGGTCATGATGGTAGTGAAGCGCAGGAAACTGGACTCCCTGCCGACACTCGGCTTGCTGACGATGGCGCCCTTCTTCGCCGTAGCCCTCACTGTCGGCCAGCGCCCGCTACACGTCGCGGAGATCACAGGCGACATCTACAACGTCCGGTTCGGTCTACTGATGGCCATTCCCGCGGCGATCCTCGGGGGATATCTCGTCAGCCTCATCCCCTCGCGCGCACGCGTTTACGGACTCATCTTGGCCTGCGCCGTCACGCTCATCCCCCTCTTCCCGGACGGTCCGACCGGCGCAGTCACTGCCAGGGAAGGCAGCCTCTTCATCGGATTGGAAAGCAACGTCAGGGAGACCAGCGAGTATCTCGCTGCCAATTACCGCAAGGGCGAAGTGATATTGATCGAGTCGTTCGGCAATGAATCGGTCCTCTTCAACGCCAGGGTGCCGCTCACCAACAACGTTTACGAGGGCAGCTACCAGAAATGGGATCCCGCCCTCAGCGATCCGCCCGGTCAGCAGATCAAGTGGATCGTGATGCGCGTCGGGAAGACCCCCGACAAGACGTTCGGCGAGCTGTATTCGTCCAACAAGATCGCTGCCTATACCGAAGTGTTCCGCAATGACCTCTACATCATTTACGAGAGAAAGGCGTGAGGCATGGTCACGCAAGCCGCCGCGCGTCCGGTGCGCTACACCGCCGCCGCTGTCGTCAATACCGGCCAACTGATCTTCTTCGCGACGGTAATCGTCCTGGTCGTCGCGTTCACAATTGTCGCCCCGCTGACCGCGGCGAAAGTGGTTGTCGCACTGGTGCTGACGTTCTTCGCCGTTTTCGTCGGTCTCTTCAAGATGGGCGCATGGTGGGCGTCGACGCGGTACCGGCATCCGGACTACGTCGTGCCGGACGTCACCGACCCAGACCTGCCGCGTTACACCATCTTCGTGCCCTTGTACCAGGAAGCAGCGATGATACCGCCGATGATACGGGGGCTGAATGAATTGCTTTATCCGAGAGACAAATTGCGGGTGATGCTGCTTGTCGAAACCCGCGATCGCGACCCGCAGACTCGTGCCGCAATCGACGAGGCCAAGCTGCCCGATTATGTCGAGGTCGTCGAAGTGCCGCCGGTCAAGCCCTACGGCAAGCAGCGTGCCCTGAACTACGGTGCGCACAAGGTCCTTCAGGACAAGTCGAAGAAGTTCAGGGCCGGCCTTTGCGTTGTGTACGACGCGGAGGACCGCCCGGAGCCGAGCCAGCTGCTCAAGGCCGCGGGCGCATTCCGCGCCTACGAGAAGGTCGACCCGGGCGTTGTCTGCTTGCAGGCGCGATTGGCGTTCTCCAACCAGACCAGCAGCTGGGTGTCGCGGTTGATGTGGGTGGAGTACGCGATCCACTTCGAATGGGTGCTGCCCGGACTCGCACACCTCGGCCTGGTACCCCCACTCGGCGGCACGTCCAATCACTTCCGCTTTGAACCGTTGATCCGTGTCGGCATCAGCAGGAGTCGGCTGCCCCGCGACGCCAAGTGGATCGGGATATGGGACATGTACAACGTCACCGAGGATGCCGACTTGGCGGGCGCTTTGGCTCTGCACGGCTACAAGATCGCCATGCTCGACAGCGTCACGTACGAGATCGCCACTACGACGGTGCCTACCTTGATCGGCCAGCGTTCGCGGTGGCTCAAGGGCTACATTCAAACCGCGCTGATCTTCATGCGCAGGCCGTTGCGCACCATCCGCCACATGGGTCTGCGCCGGTGGTTCGTTTACGAATTGTTCTTGATCGGAACACCATTGAGCATTCTGCTCAGCGCATTGTCCTGGGTCTTGACGTTCGTCTACTTCGCCACTCGATCGCCCGGCATCGAAAAGCTCTTTCCCGTGTTGTTGCTCTATCTGGGCGTGCTACTGCTCGTTTTCGGCAACTTCGCGCTGTTCCTGCAGCATGTGGCTGCCGCCAACAAGCGTAAAGGGTTCAGCACCGTCAAATACATGCTCTTGGTGCTGTGCGGAATCTGGCAGATGCTGACCGTGGTGTCACTGGTGAAGGCGGTCTACGAGCTCATGACGCCGACGAAGCGGCACTTCTGGGACAAGACGGCGCACGGGCACGATTTGCACACTTTGGAAGTCGCGACAGGCGACAACGTGATTCCGCTGCGGCCCGACGCCGAGAGGCAGGTGCATGAGGAAACGGCGTAGCTGATCTGTCGCTAGTCGGCTGTGCGGATCATCTCGTCGAGTTCGTTCACCGACCATGGGGGCGACTCACTGTGGTCCCGGTACGCAACGATCGACGGTTTCGGGCGGTCGAAGCGGCCGACGAAACCACCTGCGGCGATGAAGATCTGACCCGTGATGCCCTTGGCGAGATCGCTGGCCAGATACGCATACGTCGGTGCCACGAACTCGGCTGGCGGAGCGTCGAGCGCCGCCTGCATGCTGGTGTCGTCGAGCAGACCGCGGCGGTGCAACGCGACGATGTGGTCTTCGTACTCCGGGCCTGTCGACAGCCGCGTCTTCGCGCCAGGGCACACGACGTTCGCGCGCACGTCGTGCTCCTTCAGCTCGGCCGCGATCGCCATCGTCAGCCCGTTGACACCGCCCTTGCCGGCCGGGTAGCCGGTGCCGCCGTAGTCGCCGAGGTAGGCGAACGAACTGCTGTTGATGATCGAACCGCCGCCCTGCGCAACCATTTTCGGTGCCGCAGCGCGACACGTCTCGAAGGTCGTGCCGAGGTGCGCGTCGACCAGGTCGCGGAACCGTGCACTGGTCACGGTGAGTATCGACTCGCTGGCCAGCCCGGCGGTCCCCGCACAGTTCACCAGGATGTCGATCCGGTCGAACTGTTGGACGCAGGCGTCGATCAACGCGTCAGCGACGGCGGGTTCGGCAGGAGAACCCGCGAATGCGACAGCACCCGTAATGCGTTGGGCTGCTTCGGCGGCCGTGCCCTGATCGCGGCCGTTGACCACCACGCCGGCGCCTTGCGCGGCCAGCAATTCGGCGACCGCGAGACCGACACCACGGGTGCCGCCGACCACGACGGCGCCGCGGCCGGCGAGAAGCGCGCTAATCCTTCTTGTCCGGCTCAGTGAACTGCATGGCGTCCATGTTCCAGTAGCCGCGCAGATTGGTGATCAGCCCGGCGTCGTTGACCTTGTAGGTGAACGCGCCGCGCACGGTGGCAACCATGCCGTTAGGAAACTCGGTGCGCAGCACCAGAATGTAGGCGATCTCGGTCGGTGAGCTCGACGGGAATGTCTCTTCCCGAGTGACCGTGAGCTTGTTCGGGCCGATGTTCGCGTCGTAGAAGGCCGCAACGGCCTCTTTGCCGCGCACACCGGTGCCACCAGGATTGGTGAACGCATCGCCGATCGGGTCCTCGATCATGACGTCGTCGGCCATCAACGCCAGCCAACCCTCCCTGTCCCCGGATTGCACGCAGCGCCATGACGACTCCGATGCGGCGACGACGGGCGTCTTTTCCACTGTCTCCTGACTCATTTCACTCCTCTTGTTAGATGGCGCAGGCGGCGCGGGCGCCGTCCGCGGTGGCCTTGCGGATCAGCCCGAGCCCAGTGCAGTCCCCCGCGGCGTGCACAGCCGCGTTGGGCAGCGCGGCGACGAGCTTCTCGTACAGTTCCGTGTTCGGTTGCAGGGTGCCTGCAACGACGACGCTGTCCGCAGCGAGCCTGCGGCTGCGGCCGCCATAGGGCGTGAAATCCACCCCGTCGGGCGCGATCTGCTCCACCGCGACGCGCACGTGCACCGTGACGCCCAACCGGTCGAGCCGGTCCATGTGTTCGGTCTTGCGCTTGTTGCCCAGTTCGGGCGCGATGGTCTTGCCTGTCTCGAGCACCGAGACGAGCCGACCACGCGCGGCGAGGAACTCGGCGAGCTCCAGCGCGACGAGGTCGGCGCCGATGATCACGACGCGATGACCGATCGGCATCCATGCCTTGGACGCCAGCCGAACAGTCCCGGGGCGGACCAGCCGCTGCCGCCACCCGCCGAACTGTTCGCGAAGCGCTTCGCCGGTCTGCACATGCGGCAGTGAACTTCCTGCGATGGTAGGCAGGACGACCTGGCCACCGTTGGCAACCACGACCGCGTCGGGCTGCAGGGAAACGATGTCATCTGCTGAAACCTCGTGTCCCAGCTCGACATTCACCTCGCTGCGGCTGACCTCATCGCGTAGCCACCGCAAGAACGGTTCGTTCTCCTGGTGCAGGATCGACGCCCACAGCAGCGCGCCGCCGGTCTGGGTGTTGCGTTCGAAGAGCGTGACACGGTGGCCGCGCCCGGCGGCGACCCGCGCTGCTTCCATGCCTGCCGGTCCGCTGCCGATCACCACCACGTTCTTGGCGCGCGGCGCGCGGGGTGCGGCCAGTTCGCGTTCCTTGCCGGTGCGGGGATTGACGGCGCAGTCGACAGAGAAGCGTTGTTCCATGGCGTCGATGCAGTTTTCGCATGAGATGCACTTGCGCACGCGGTCGGCGTGACCGGAGGCGACTTTGTTCGGCAGCTCGGGGTCGGCGAGCATCGGACGGCCCATCGCGATGAAGTCGGCGCGCCCGTCGGCGAGAATCTGCTCGGCACGCTCGGCGTCGTGGATGCGTCCGACAGCGATGACCGGCACATCGACGACTTGCTTGACCGCGGCAGCCGCGCCGACGTTGAGCGCGTCGCCGTCGTCTGAGGAGTTGACCATGCCGGTTACGAGCCGGTCGATCACGCCGCCGCTGACGTGGAAGGCGTTCACACCGGCGGCTACCAATTGCGGTGCCACCTGGGCGGTTTCGAACATCGGTCGACCGCCTGCGACCCGCTCATACCCGGAGATGCGCAGTGTGATCGGTAGTGCGTCACCGATCTCGGATCTGATGGCGGCCAGCGCCTCGACGACGACGCGGATGCGGCCCTTGACCGAGTCGCCGCGGTAGTCGTCGGTGCGGCGGTTGCGCTGCGGCGCCAGGAATGACCCGAGGAACATGTAGCCGTGCGCGGCATGTAGTTCGATGCCGTCGTAGCCGGCTTCGGCCGCTCGGCGAACCGCCGCTTTGAACAAGTCGAACACCTCGACGAGTTGTTCGTGGGTGACCTCCGCCGACGGCCTACCGGTCAGGTACGACGGAATGACCGACGGCCCAATGGAAGTCACGCCGTACATCTCCGGTCCCAGCCCGTCGGGTCCGGCGTGCACGATCTGCGGCTGGATCTTGGCGCCGTGTTCGTGCACCGCGTCAACCAGTGCGCGGTGGGCGTCGACGGCCGCGTCGGTGCCAAGGTGCAGGCCGCCGGGCGTCTCGGGGTGTTTGGGGTCGATTCCGGTGGCGCCCACGGTGATCAGCCCAACGCCTCCCTTGGCCCGGGCGGCGAAGTAGGCACGCGTGCGCTCCGCGGGTAGGCCGTCCGGCGTTCCGTACATGGTCTCCATCGGAGACATGACGAAGCGGTTGCGCAGCGTCATCGAGCCGATCCGGCCCGGCTGCAACAGGTGGGTGAACCCGCGGGCCACCGCTACCGGTCGTCGTCGGTGTAGCGGATCACGCCGCGAATGTTCTTGCCGTCCAGCATGTCCTGGTAGCCCTCGTTGATCTGCTCCAGCTTGTACTGACGGGTGATCATGTCGTCGATGTTGAGCTTGCCTACCTTGTACATCGACAGCAGCTGCGGAATGTCGTAGTGCGGGTTGCCGCCGCCGAAGATGGTGCCCTGCAGGTTCTTCTGCATCAGCGTGAGCATCGCGAGGTTGAGCGTCACCTGGGTGTCGAGCAGACTGCCGATCGCGGTCGCGACGCAGGTGCCGCCCTTGGCGGTGATCATCAGGTAGTTGTCGATGTCTTCCCCGTGGAGCTCACCGACGGTGACGATGACTTTGTGGGCCATGAAGCCCGCGGTGACCTCGGCGATGCCCATCAGCGCGGTGTTGATGTCCGGATATGCGTGGGTGGCACCGAATTTCAGTGCCGCGTCGCGCTTCCACTCGACGGGCTCGATGACGAAGATGTGCCGAGCGCCAGCATTGACCGCACCCTGAAGGGCTGACATGCCGACGCCGCCGACGCCGACGACCGCGACGTCCTGGCCGGGCCGGATGTCAGCGGTGCGTACTGCCGAGCCGTAGCCGGTGGTCACGCCGCAACCCACCAGGGCGGCCACCTCGAACGGGATCGACGGGTCGATCTTCACCACAGAGCTCTTGTGCACGACCATGTACGGCGAGAAGGTGCCCAGCAGCGTCATCGGGAAAACGTTCTGGCCCTTGGCCTGGATCCGGAAGGTGCCGTCGGAGACGGCCGCGCCGTTGAGAAGTCCTGCGCCCAGGTCACACAAGTTGCGCAGCCCGGCCTGACACGACGGACAGTGCCCGCACGACGGGATGAAGGACAGCACGACGTGGTCGCCGGGGGCGACTTCCTCCACGCCGGGCCCGACCTCGGTGACGATGCCGGCTCCCTCATGGCCGCCGAGCACCGGGAAGCCGCCCATCGGGATGCCGCCAGTGACCAGATGATGGTCGGAGTGGCACATCCCCGACGCCTCCATCTGGATCTTCACCTCGTCCTTGACGGGGTCGCCGATCTCGATCTCCTCGATCGACCACGGCTGGTTGAACTCCCAGATGAGAGCGCCTTTTGTCTTCATCCTCAGGTGCCTTCCGCTAGTGCCACTGACCACAGACTAGAGCCATTAGTTAGGTGCGTCACACCCGCCCCCAAGCAACCGCTTGGCCGGGAGTCACCAGATCGGCACCGGCGCTTGCCCGAGCGGGTAGTAGCCGGGCAGCTTCTCCCCGGCCAGCGAGCGTTCGATCCGCTTCTGCATGCCCGCGCTGAGGTCACCGGACTCGATCAGCTTCATGAACATCTTGGAGACGTGGCCGAAGTCGAAGAAGTCACGCTGCCACTCGATCTTCAGGTTCGCGTTCAGCCGGAACCAACTGCCGCCGATGCCGTAGATCTCGTCCTGCGTGCCGTCCGCCTTGTCCACGATCTGCTTCCAGAAGCCGACGATCTCGCCGAGCTTGTCGTCGACGATCACCTTCTGATACTCGTAGCGCCAGTTCTCCAGGCCCTGCATCTCCAGACCCAAGGCGACGTCGCGGATTTCATCGATGCCGACGCACATCACGTCTTCCATCGGGCCGATGTTCCAGCCGTACGTGGCGTCGTCTGTGTAGAAGTCGGCGAGAGGTCGCCAGTCACCGTTCTTTTCGCAGTCGCGGTTGACCGCAAGCCACTGCTCGACCCAGTTGTCGAGTTCTTCTCGGGGCAATGACGGCATAGTCAGTCCTTATCTTCTTTGATGGACAGTGCTTGCGTGGGACAGGCCCACACGGCTTGTTCGATCTGGGCCCGATCTTCTTCCGGCGGTTCTGTATTGAGAATTTCGACCTTCCCCCGTTTAGGCACCGTGAAGTAGTCGGGTGCCTCGACCTCGCACATGGCGTGGCCCTGGCAGAGATCCAAGTCGACCTCGATCCGAAAACCCATGGTCTCCTCCTACTTGGCGCGCCTGCGGTAGCGTGCTTTGGCCGGGCGCTCCAGTTGCACCACCATCTTCGAGTGGTCATTGCGGTACGAGTCGGCGGGCTGCGCCATCTCGAACTCGTACTCGCGCAACAACACCGAGAAGATCGCCTTGATCTGCATCTGGGCGAACGCGGCGCCGACGCAGCGGTGCCGTCCCGCGCCGAACGGGATCCAGGTCCAGCGGTTGGCGATGTCGGCCTGTTCGGGCTTGTTGTAGCGATCGGGGATGAAAGCGTCCGGATCGGGGAAGTCCTCGGGGATCCGGTTGGAGACAGCGGGAGACGCGGCGACGAAGTCACCCTTGTGAATCGGAAAGCCCTGCACTTCGAACTCGCCCTGGGCGACCCGCATCAAGATGATCAGCGGCGGATGCAGCCGCAGCGTCTCCTTGACGACGTTGTCCAGCTTCGGAATCTGGCGCAGCGCATGGAAACTGACCTCTTGGCCGTCGGCGTAGAGCTCGTCGAGTTCGTCGCGCACCTCGGCGTAGATTTCGGGATTGCGGATCAGTTCGATCAGCGTCCACGCCGATGTTCCTGAGCTGGTGTGGTGGCCTGCGAACATCAGCGAGATGAACATGCCGGTGACCTCGTCGGCGGAGAACCGGGGGTTTCCGTCCTCGTCGCGGATCGACACCAGCACGTCGAGCATGTCGCGGTCGGCCTTGTCCTTCGGCGGATTGGCCAACCGCTGGTCCATGATCTCCTGCACCAGCGCAACGAGTTTCACGCGGGCCTCGTCGCGGCGCCTGAAGCTCTCGATCGGCAGGTACGGGTCGACATAGCACAGCGGATCGGTGCCGCGCTCCAGGTCGTGGTAGTACTCGGCGAACCTGTGGTCGAGCTGTTCGCGGAACTTCAACCCGATCAGGCACGCGGTCGAGGTGTATATGGTCAGCTCGGCGAAGAAGTCGAGCAGTTCGATCTCGCCTTCGTCGCCCCAGTCGGCGATCATCTTCTTGACTTCGCCCTCGATGGTCGCGGCGTGGCCCTTCATCTGCTCCCCGCGCAGCGCCGAGTTGTGCAGCATCTCCTTGCGCCGCTCGGGGCTGGCGTCGAACACCACACCCTTGCCGAAGATCGGCGTCATGAACGGGTAGGCCTCGGCCTGGTCGAGATCTTCGTCGGCAGAGCGGAAGAAGAACTCGTTGGCCTCCGCGCCGGACAGGAAGATCACGTGCTTGTCGACGAGTTGGAACCAGCCGACATCGCCGCATTCCTCGCGGATGCGTTTCATCAAACCGATTGGGTCGGTGCGGAATTCCTCGAGGTGGCCGTGCTCTTCTTCGCCCCCGGACACCCGGGGCACAATTGCGGTGGTCATACCGGTGGCATTCCTTCCTCGCCAAGCGCAAGTTTCTGCCGGTCCTTCTTGTCGGCCAACGGCGCCTCGGGCTGCAGTTCCATGTTCGCGATGAACCCGCCACGCGGCGTCTCGGCGACGAACGTGATGGCCCGCGCGAGATCCGCCGCCCGCAGGAAGTAGTCGTGACGGGCCTGGCCCCATCTGGCCCAGTCTTCGAGGGCTGGACCGATCAACTCGGCGGGCAGGCTCCAACCCATGTTGGTCTTGGTCGGGCCGGGATGCACGATCGAGGCACGGACGCCGGTGCCTTCGAGTTCCATCTGGAAGTTGGTGACCATCGCGACCAGTGCGGCCTTGGCCGCCCCGTAGGCACCCATGTGCGGGCGCTGACGAAGTGCGACGTCGGAGCCCACGAAGATCAGGTCACCACGCTGGCGCTCGATCATGCCGGGCAGCACCGCGGCGGCCAGCCGGTTGGCGCCGACCAGGTGGATCTGCAGCTGCGACTCGAACTCGTCGGTGCTGATGTCAGCCAGCTTGCCGAAGTAGGTGTCACCGGCGCCCGCCACCAGTACCTCGATCTCACCGAGCGCCTCGACCGATTGCGAGACAAAGGATTTGACCGAGCCGGGGTCGGTGACGTCGAGGTGGAAACCAACGGCCTCGCCGCCGTCGGCGCGGATCTTGCCGACGATTTCGTCGAGCTTCTCGACGCGGCGAGCGCCGAGTGCGACGGGAAAGCCGTGCGCGGCAAGCTCGATCGCGGTGGCTTCGCCGATCCCGGACGAGGCGCCGGCGACGATGGCTGGTCTGCGCTTGGGCAGCGGTTCAAAGCGGGGCATTCAGCGGGTCTCCACGGTGATCGGTAGATGAGCGAATCCGCGGACGTTACTGGAGTGGACGCGGACGGCGTTGGCCTCGTCGACTTCATATCCGCGGATTCGCTTGAACAACTCGGCCAGCGCCACCCGAGCCTCCATTCGCGCCAAGTGCGCGCCGAGGCAGAAGTGGGCACCGCTGCCGAAACTCATGAGTTTGGACCCGATTTCGCGTCCGATGAGGTAGTCGTCGGGGTTGGTGAAGACTCGCTCGTCGCGGTGGGCCGAACCCGGCAGGAGCAACAGGACGTCGCCGTCGGGAATGGTGGTGTCATACAGCGTCAGGTCTCCGGAGACGGTGCGCGCGAGGATCTGACTGGAGGTGTCGTAACGCAGCGTCTCCTCGACCCACAACGGCACCCGCTCCATGTCGTCGTAGACGGGCGTCAGCTGGTCAGGGTTCTTGTGCCCCCAGAACGCCGCGTTGGCAAGCAGTTTGGTGGTGGTCTCGTTGCCCGCGATGACCATCAGGAACATGAAGCCCAGAATCTCGTCGTCGGTCAACCGGTCGCCGTCGATCTCGGCCTCCAGCAGCGCCGTCGTCAGGTCGTCGGTGGGCTTCTTGCGACGCTCGGCGACCATCTCCTGGTAGTAGACGATCAGGTTGATGGACGCCTCGACCGCCGCTTGCGGCACGTCGGTGACGCCTTCGTCGCGGTGCATGACACCGTCGGCCCAAGCACGGACCTGAGCCCGGTCGGGCTGGGGAACGCCCATCAATTCGGAGATGACGTCCATCGGGAGCTTGCCCGCGAATTCGTCGACGTAGTCGAAAGTCTCTGACTGCAAAGCGATGTCGAGGTGCTGAATGGCGATCTCGGTGACTCGTGGTTCCAGTTCGCGGATGCGCCGCGGGGTGAAACCCTTGGAGACCAGGGTGCGCAACCGCAAGTGCGCGGGATCGTCCATCGCGAGAAACGACATGGTCTTGGATGCGTGCGGGCCACGTGACGCCGGGTCGAGCGAAACGCCGAACTTGTTCGACAGCGTCGTGCTGTTGCGGAAACCCTGCAGCACGTCACTGTGCCGCGACAACGCCCAAAACCCGAGCTCCTCATTGTGATACAGCGGAGCTTCGTCGCGCAGCCGCTGGTAGTACGGGTACGGGTCTTCGTGGAAGTCGTAGTCGTACGGATCGAGCACGAGGTCGCTTACGGTCACTCTTCTTCTCCCAGGATGAGGCCGACGACGTAGGTGAGGCGGTCGGCGATCTGGTGGTACGTGACGACGCCGCTGCCCGCATGGACCAGCGCGCCGAAATACGTCATCTCGAGGGCCGATACCGTGCGTGGGTCGGCGTCTGGGCCGACCGCCGACCGGATGCGCTTGTGGATCTCCGCGCCGATGCGATCGCGCACCGCGCGCACGGCCTGATCGCCATTGCTCAGCAGCGCCGTCGTGCACGCGGCCGCGACCTCCGGCTCGTCGGCGATCATCAGTGTCAGCGCACGCAGCGCCTGCTCGACGCGACTGGTGCGGGTGTCGTTGACGTCGGTGAAGTACGGCACTTGCCGGACGAGGTCCAGGTACACCTCGGCAATCAGATGGTTCTTGGACGAGAAGTAGGTGTAGGCGGTCGCCGGGGCGACCTTGGCGCGGGCGGCCACCGCCCGCACCGTCAGATCGGCATATGACGACTCGCGCAGCATTTCGACGCCGGCGGCGAGCACCTTGCGGAACGTCTCCTCCTGGCGGCGGTTGCGTGGCTGTTCTGTGACGGCTGCCACGGCATCGCTGGACACATGTCCAAGTTATCTGACCGGATGGCCGATAGGCAAGTACGCAGGTGAATCGGGTCATGCTTGCAACAAGGACGCTTCGCGGGCTATCGTTCGGATAAGCCAAGTCGGACAGTTGTCCAGCAAAGAAGCGGAGAGTTGGTCATGGGCCTGCGCAGCGATCGCCAGAGTCAGCTGTTCATCGACGGGAAGCTGGTTGCCGGTAGTGGTGGCACGTTTCCGACGATCAATCCCGCCACCGAAGAGGTGCTCGGAATGGCCGCCGACGCGACCGTCGACGACATGGACCGGGCGATCGAGGCAGCTCGCCGCGCGTTCGACGAGACGGACTGGTCGACCAACGTCGAGTTGCGGGTGCGGTGTGTGCGCCAGCTGCAGGAGGCGCTCACCAAGAACGTCGAGGAACTACGCGAGCTGACCATTGCCGAAGTCGGTGCCCCAGTCATGCTGACCTCGATGGCGCAGCTGGAAGGTCCGATCGCCGACCTGAGTTTCTGCGCCGACACCGCCGAGTCCTACCAGTGGACAACCGACTTCGGCATCGCCGAGCCGATGGGCATCAAGACGCACCGCACCGTCGCACGGGAAGCCGTCGGCGTCGTGGGTGCCATCACCCCATGGAACTTCCCGCATCAGATCAACCTGGCCAAGCTCGGCCCGGCGCTGGCGGCGGGCAACACCGTCGTCCTCAAGCCGGCGCCGGACACGCCATGGTGTGCCGCCATCCTCGGCGAGTTGATCGCTGAGCACACCGACATCCCGCCCGGCGTGCTCAACATCGTCACCTCCAGCGACCACGGCGTCGGCGCGCTGCTGTCGAAAGACCCACGCGTGGACATGGTTTCGTTCACCGGGTCGACGGCCACCGGACGCGCAGTGATGGCCGACGGCGCCGCGACACTCAAGAAGGTCTTCCTTGAACTCGGTGGCAAGTCGGCCTTCCTCGTGCTCGACGACGCGGATCTGGCCGGCGCGTGTTCGATGTCGGCGTTCACTGCATCGATGCACGCCGGTCAGGGCTGCGCGATCACGACCCGGCTGGTGGTGCCGCGAGCGCGTTACAACGAGGCGGTCGAGGCTGCGGCGGCAACCATGGGCTCGATCAAGCCGGGCGATCCGACAGACCCCGGCACCGTCTGCGGGCCGTTGATCTCCGCGCGGCAGCGGGACCGCGTTCAGGGCTATCTGGACTCGGCCACCGACGAGGGCGGCAAGTTCGCCTGCGGCGGCGGCAGGCCCGCCGACCGCGACACCGGCTTCTTCATCGAGCCGACAGTCATTGCGGGCCTTGACAACAACGCGAAGGTCGCACGTGAGGAGATCTTCGGCCCGGTGTTGACGGTGATCGCGCACGACGGCGACGACGACGCGGTGCGGATCGCCAATGATTCGCCGTACGGGCTGTCCGGCACCGTGTTCTCGGCCGATCCGGACCGTGCCGCGGGCATCGCCGCGCGGATGCGCGTCGGCACCGTCAATGTCAACGGCGGCGTCTGGTACTCCGCCGACATGCCGTTCGGGGGATACAAGCAGTCCGGCATCGGCCGGGAGATGGGCCTGGCGGGTTTCGAGGAGTACCTCGAGACCAAGGCCATTGCCACAGCAATTTGACCCGCCGAACGTGGGTTACCCGCACGCCTAACGGCGAAAAACGTGCATCAAGTCCACGCTCGGCGGAAAGGAAAGATATGCAGTTCGACGAAAAGGTCGCGATCGTCACCGGCGCCGGTGGCGGCATCGGCCAGGCCTACGCCGAGGCGCTGGCCCGCGAGGGCGCTGCGGTGGTGGTGGCCGACATCAACACCGAGGGCGCGCAGAAGGTCGCCGACGGGATCAAGGGCGAGGGCGGCAACGCGCTGGCGGTCCGAGTGGATGTGTCCGATCCGGACTCAGCGAAAGAGATGGCCGCGCAGACGCTTTCGGAGTTCGGTGGCATCGACTATCTGGTCAACAATGCGGCGATCTTCGGCGGCATGAAGCTGGACTTCCTGATCACCGTCGACTGGGACTACTACAAGAAGTTCATGAGCGTGAATATGGACGGTGCCCTGGTGTGCACTCGCGCGGTGTATCGAAAGATGGCCAAGCGCGGTGGCGGCGCCATCGTCAATCAGTCCTCGACGGCGGCCTGGCTGTACTCGAACTTCTACGGTCTGGCGAAGGTCGGCGTCAACGGCCTCACCCAGCAGCTGGCCACTGAGCTCGGCGGGCAGAACATCCGGGTCAACGCGATCGCGCCCGGTCCCATCGACACCGAGGCGAACCGGACCACGACGCCGCAGGAGATGGTTGCCGACATCGTCAAGGGAATTCCGTTGTCCCGCATGGGCCAACCCGAAGACCTGGTCGGCATGTGCCTGTTCCTGCTGTCCGATCAAGCGAAGTGGATCACCGGCCAGATCTTCAACGTCGACGGCGGACAGATCATCCGCTCATGAGTGACGACATCAAGCTCGGCTATATCGGCCTTGGCAACCAGGGCGCGCCCATGGCCAAGCGTCTCGTCGAATGGCCCGGCGGTCTGGTGGTTTTCGATGCGCGCGCCGAGGCGATGACGCCGCTGGCCGAAGCCGGCGCCAGTCTCGCCGACAGTGTGGCCGACGTGGCGGAGGCCGACGTCATCAGTGTCACCGTGCTCAACGACGAGCAGGTGCGCGATGTTGTCGGGGAGTTGGCGGCGCATGCGAAGCCCGGCACCGTCATCGCGATCCACTCCACGATCAGCGACGGGACTGCCGCCGAGTTGGCCGAGCAGTTGCATTCGGAGGGCATTCACATCGTTGATGCACCAGTCAGCGGTGGCGACCGCGCCGCGAAGAAGGGCGAGTTGGCAGTGATGGTCGGCGCCAGTGATGAGGCGTTCGAACTCGTCGAGAAGCCGTTCTCGCTGTGGGCATCGCTCATCGTGCACGCCGGACAGCCTGGCGCGGGTACCCGAATGAAACTGGCCCGCAACATGTTGCACTTCATTTCGTTCACCGCCGCGGGTGAGGCATTGAAGCTCGCCGACGCAGCAGGTGTGAACTGCCAGGACCTCGGCAAAGTCGTCCGCCACAGTGACAAGCAGAGCGGCGGCGCAGGCATGGTCATGTGGCGCGACGATGCGAAGCCACTTGCCCCTGACCACTTTCTGTATCAACCCTTCCTGCACAACCGCGCGTTAGGCGAGAAGGATTTGCGCCTGGCGCTGGCGCTCGGTGAGGAATTGGGCGTCGAGCTGCCGATGGCGGAATACGCACTGCAAAACTTCGCCGCCAGCCTCGGCGTCCCGCATACGAAGGAGTCGTAATGGAAGAGCTGCGCAAGAAGGGCCTCGCCAAGATGAACGAGGTCTATGGGTGGGAGATGCCGGACATGCCCGGCGAGTACTTCGCCCTGACCGCAGACCACCTCTTCGGCACCATCTGGACGCGCCCCGGCCTGTCGATGCGGGACAAACGGATCATGACGCTGACCGTGGTGACCGCTCTCGGTATCTCTGACTTGGCCGAGATCCAGGCCAACGCCGCGCTCGCCAACGGCGAGATCACCGAGGACGAGCTCAAGGAGATGGCGATCTTCCTTACCCACTACCTCGGATTCCCGTTGGGTTCCAAGCTCGACGGCGTGGTCACGAAGGTGACAAAGCAGCGGAAGAAGCAGCAGGGCGAGGACAAGAAGGCGAACGTCGACGCGGCGCTGAAGATGCACTCGGGAAGCAGTCTCGATGACAAGTAGGTTTGCCGGCCTGTCGCGGGAGCAGCTCGCGACGCTGGTGCCGGAGCTGCTGTTGATCGGTCAGCTGATCGACCGCTCCGGAATGGCTTGGTGCATCAGCAATTTCGGTCGCGAGGAGATGCTGCAGATCGCGATCGAGGAATGGATGGGCGCCAGCCCGATCTACACCAGGCGAATGCAGAAGGCTCTCAACTACGAGGGCGACGACGTCGTCACGATCTTCAAGGGCCTGCAACTCGACATCGGCGCGCCCCCGCAATTCATGGACTTCCGCTACACAGTGCATGACCGTTGGCACGGTGAGTTCCACCTCGACCACTGCGGCGCGCTGCTCGACGTCGAACCGATGGGCGAGGAGTACGTCCGCGGCATGTGCCACGACATCGAGGACCCGACGTTCGACGCCACCGCGGTGGCCACCAACCGCAGGGCGCAGATCCGTCCCATTCACCGCCCGCCGCGGGCGCCTGCCGACCGCCACCCCCACTGCGCGTGGACCGTGGTCATCGACGAGTCTCACCCAGAGGTGCAGGACCATCCCGTCCTCGACGTGATACGCCGAACTCGCGCCGCCCGAACCGAACTCGACCCGATCGACGCTGCCGACGAAGGGCAGTCGGATTACTCGGGCGCCTTGGTGTCCGACTTCGACTTCGGCGCGTTCTCACAGTCGGCGCTCGTGCGGATGGCCGACGAAGTATGTCTGCAGATGCACCTGCTGAACCTGTCGTTCGTCATCGCGGTCGGCAAGCGCGCGGGTACGAACACCGAACTGGCGACCGAGATCTGCACCAAACAGCTCATCGGCCTTGCCGGCATCGCCGCCGAACGTATTCACCGCGCTCTGGGCCTGCCCGGCGGCATCGAGGGCGCGATGCGCACGCTTGAACTGCATCCGATGTTCAATCCCGCCCCGTACGTGACCGCCGAATTCGGCCCGGACACCGTGCACGTCCGCCGCTCTGCGGCGCACGAGGACGGGGCGTGGTTGTCGTTGGTCGGACCGACCGAGACGCGCCCACTGCAGGCGGCCGTCGCCGCGATCGACCCGCGACTCGACGTCGAGACCGCAGGAACTGACAACGAGTGGACGGCGCGAATCATCGAAACCGACACGGCGGCAAAGGAATTACCGGAGGTATCGGTGGTCCGGGTCAGCGGCGGCGCGACGTTTACCTTCGAGCACCGGAAGTCACTGCCGCTCACCGTGATCTGAGCGCTGCACGTACGTCACGATGGCGTTCGTCAGGCCACGCCGCGCCATATCGAGGTCGTAGTAGGAACCGAGTTGGCGCTCCGAGGCGAGGCCCCGCATAGCGCCTGGGATGAACGACGCGACCTCACGGACCCGTTCGGGATCGACATCGACGTCGCGGAACGCCTCTTGGCACGCTTCGATCCAACTACGCCCCCATGACTGGAGTTCAGCGGCCGTCTTCGGATAGAGCCGCTCCAACTCCGCGCCATCGCGGGGCAACGCTGCCCGCAGCGTCTCGATCGCGCGCGAATCGGGTGCCGACAACCCGTCGAAGAGGAGGTCGATGATGGCGGCCACCCGCTCGCGCAACGGCGCATCCGGGGTGGCCTGTGAAGGCAATTGCCCGCGCCGCTCAGCGGTGCGACGCAACACCGCGGCCCACAAGCCGTCGATATCGCCGAACTGATATTTGACCGCACCCCAAGTCGCGCCGGCGTCCTTCGCGATGCGATTGGCGGAAGCCGCGGCGACATCACCGCTCGCCAGGGCGCGCAGCGCCGCGTCGAGCATGGCGTCACGCGTCGCCTGACCGCGGCGGTTGCTCCGCCGAGCGCTCGTCGCCGAATCTGACACTTGACGAATGATAGAGCCCTCTGTGATTCTTGTCGACATGGCCAAGCCGCCACTGTCCATGAAGCCGACGGGCTGGTTCCAGGTCGCCTGGTCGGACGAGGTCGGCGTCGGCGACGTGCACGCGATGAAGTACTTCGGCGAGGAGCTGATCGCATGGCGTTGCGAGTCCGGCCAGGTCACGGTCATGAATGCCTACTGTGAACACCTCGGCGCGCACCTCGGGTTCGGCGGCCACGTCGTGGGGGAGGTGATCCAGTGCCCGTTCCACGGCTGGCAGTGGAACGCCGACGGCCGCAACGTCTGCATCCCCTACGAGAGCAGGCCCAACCGCGGCCGTCGGATCAAGACCTATCCCGTCGTTGAGCGCAACGAGTCGATCTACCTCTGGCACGACATCGAGGGTCGCGACCCGTTCTTCGACGCACCGGACGTGTTCGCCGACTTCCATGACGGCCGCAACCCGGCCGACTACTACCCGCAGCAGCGGCTCTTCGAGCAAGGCCATGAGCTGCATCCGCAGTACGTGCTCGAAAACGGTGTCGACTTCGCGCATTTCAAGTACGTGCACCAGACGCCGATCAACCCGATCTTCACCCGCCACGACTTCGCCGCACCGGTGTCCTACGTCGACTTCACCATCACGTTCGAGGGCGATGACCAACAGTCCATCGACGACGTCGGCAGTGGGGTGGAGGCCATCAACGGCGGACTCGGTGTGGCGGTGACCAAGAGTTGGGGGATGATCGACAACCGCACGATCTCCGCGATCACCCCCGTCGACGAATCAACATCTGACGTCCGGTTCATGGTCTACATCGGCCGGACGCCCGGCAAAGACACGGAGCGGGCGGCGCAGAAGGCCGCGGAGTTCGGCGAAGAAGTCATCCGGCAGTTCCGCCAGGACATCCACATCTGGTCGCACCAGCGTTATTCCGATCCGCCCGCGCTGGCCAGCTCCGAGTACGAAGGGTTCACGGCGATCCGCAAGTGGGCCCTGCAGTTCTATCCCGACGGCCGCGGCGGCAGTGCCGCGGACCTTGCCTCGGCCAATCAGAAGGGTTGATGTTGTCCAACAAGCCGATTCGTGTGTTCCAAGTCGCCACGGGCAACGTGGGCTCCGAGATGATCAAGCGCTACGGCGCACAGTCCGAGCTCGAACTGGTTGGGGTGCACTGCTATTCGCCGGATAAGATCGGCAAGGATGCCGGCGAGCTTGCGGGTATCGAACCGAACGGCGTCGTCGCCACGGGCACGGTCGAGGAGATCATCGCCGCCAAGCCCGACGTGCTGACCTTCCACGGCGTGTTCCCCGACGAGGACCTCTACGTCAAGGTGCTCGAGGCCGGGATCAATGTTGTCACCACGGCCGACTGGATCACCGGCTGGCACCGCGACACCAACCACCCCCACCCATCGGGCAAGCCGGTCAGCCAGGTGCTGGCAGAGGCGTGCGAGAAGGGCGGCGCTACTTTCTACGGCACGGGAATGAACCCCGGTGTCAACCAGATCCTCGGCGTCGTCTGCTCATCGGATGTCGCCGAGATCGAGAACGTCACCACCATCGAGTCCGTCGACGTGTCGTGCCACCACAGCAAGGACACCTGGATAGAGGTGGGTTACGGTCTGCCCGTTGACGATCCGAGCATTCCGGGCAAGCTGGAAAAGTACACGCGTGTCTTCGCCGACAGTGTGCTGATGATGGCCGATTGCTTCGAACTGAAGCTCGACGAGGTCAAGTTCAGCTACGAACTGGGCGCGTGCACCAAGGACGTCGATCTGGGTTGGTACACCCTGCCGAAGGGCTCCCTCGGCGGCAACTACATCAAGTACCAGGGCATGGTGGACGGGGTGCCGCGCGTCGAGACGCACCTCGAGTGGCAGATGACACCGCACACGGATCCGAGCTGGGATATCAAGGGCTGCTACATCACTCAGATCAAGGGCGACCCGTGCATCTACAACAAGCACATGATCTTCCCGAAGCCCGGCGTGGACCTCTCCGATCCGTCGAACTTCGCGTCGATCGGCATGACCGTCACTGGCATGCCCGCGCTGCATGCGATCGAGTCGGTGGTGGCCGCCCCGCCAGGGCTGCTCACCAGTGCCGATCTCCCGCTTCGGGGGTTCGCAGGCCGATTCAGGATCTAGGCCCGACAGCCGAGCCGACCCAACGCCTCAAGTAGTCGCGCAACTCGGCGCCCTGCCGCGGCGGTCGGCCGGGATCGACGACGAACGACTGGATGATGCGCAGCAGATGCTCGGCGAGTTCGTCGAGATCCGCGTCGCTGAAGCCGAGACCGGCCCAGTCGACATCGAACCGACGCAGCATCGAGTTGGCGAACTGCACGGCGACGTCGGAGGTGACCGATTCGGTATGCGCATCGGCGCGGCCCGGAACGATCAGCAGCCCGATGTGCTTGTCCTTCGGTAGCCATTCCAGCGCCGTCGCAATGCCTTCCGTGACCGCTTCGACCGGATCGGTGATGCCCTGCAGATGCGTGGCCAGTCGGTCGAGGAAGTCGGTGGCGGCGTGCACGGCAGCGGCCACAAGCAACGTCTCGGTGCTGGGGAAATACCGGTAGACGGTCTGTCGGGTGACCCCGAGCGTGCGGGCGACGTCGGCGATGGAGAAGTCGGCACCCTTGGCGTCGATGGCCTTGCCCGCGGCGTCGAGGATGCGGGCGACGGCTTCTTCGTCGGTTGCGGGGGCCGAGCCCGACCAGCCGTGGGTGCGCACGCGCCGATGCTATCCGCGATAAGAGACCTGTAGCCGCTTGACCCCGTTGAGCCAGCCTGATCGAAGCCGTTCCGGCTCCGACAGTTTGGCGATGTCGGGGATCTGCTCGGCGATCTCGTTGAAGATCAGCTTGATCTCCATGCGCGCGAGGTTGGCGCCGATGCAGAAGTGTGCTCCGTTGCCGCCGAAGCCCAGATGCGGGTTGGGGTCGCGCTGGATATTGAATCGGAAGGGTTGGTCGAACACCGCGTCGTCGTAGTTGGCGGAGCTGTAGAACAGGCCGACGCGCTGCCCCTCACGGATGGCGACCCCGTCGATTTCGGTGTCCGCCAACGCCGTTCGTTGGAAGCAATGCACGGGGGTGGCCCAGCGGACGATCTCGTCGGCCGTCGTCTCGGGCCGCTCACGCTTGAACAACTCCCACTGGTCGGAGTTTTCGAAGAACGCGTTCATCCCGTGTGTCATCGCATTACGGGTGGTCTCGTTGCCCGCGACCGCCAGCAGGATCACGAAGAACGCGAACTCCACGTCTTCCATGGATTCGCCGTCGATATCGGCCTGGACCAACCGCGTGACGATGTCGTCGGCCGGGCAGCGGCGCCTCTCCTCGGCCATGGTGTAGGCGTAGCCCATCAACTCGGCGTTGGCGGCAACGTAACCCGCCTCGAAGTCGGGATCTTCGGTGTTCATGATCGCGTTGGTCCAGTGGAACAACTTTTCGCGGTCCGCCTCGGGCACACCGATGAGGTCCGCGATCGCCAGCAGCGGTAGCTTCATCGCGATGTCGTCGACAAAGTCACCGCTTCCCTTCTCCTTTGCCGCGGCGACGATCTCACGGGCCGCGACGGCGAGCTTGTCCTCCAACGTGGACACGGCTCGCGGCGTGAACAACCGTGACACGAGCTTGCGCAGCCGCGTGTGCTCCGGCGCGTCGTGGTTGATCAGCAAGGCCTTGGTCAGCTCGAGTTGTTCGGCGTCGGTGCCCTCGGGCATCCGCATCACCACACCCTTGCGGTTGGTCGACCACAGGTCGCCGTTGCGCGAGATCTCCTTGATGTCGGCATGACGGCTGATCACCCAGTAGCCGCCGTCGTCGAAGATCGATTCCTTTTGCTCGTTCCACCACACCGGCGCGGTCTTGCGCAGCTCGGCGAACTCGGTGACGGGGATGCCTTTGAGCAGGACGTCGGGGTCGGTGAAGTCGTAACCCTGGCCGAACGGACATGTGGTCTGCGTCATAGTTAGACCATACACCGCGATGTCAAGTGTATGGCCTGATCCGACCGTACGATCGAGCAGTGCACGGCAAGAAGGCGTTGGTGAGGCGGCCCGGCTCACGGCTGGCCGAAGGGCTCCTCACCCACATCGAGCGGTCCCCTGTCGACGTGAACACCGCGATGAGGCAGTGGGAGGGCTACCTCAGGGCGTTCGTCGACGCAGGGTGGCGGGTCACCGAGGTCGAGCCCGCGCCTGCGTGTCCCGACAGCGTGTTCGTCGAAGACACCGTCGTGGTGTACGGCGACCTCGCCGTCATCGCACGACCCGGGCCCGCCGAACGCCGCCCGGAAACTGCGGGCACCGAGAAAGCTGTCGCCGAAATGGGTTACCGCATCGCACATATCGAGGCACCCGGGGTGCTCGACGGCGGCGATGTGCTCAAGCACGACGGCATCGTCTACGTCGGACAGTCGGGCCGCACCAACGCCGACGGCATCCGCCAGCTGGCCGAGCACCTCGAGTCGTTCGGCGCGACCGTGCTGCCCGTCGCGCTGTCCAAGGCGCTGCACCTCAAGTCCGCGGTGACCGCGCTGCCCGACGGCACGATCATCGGCTACGAGCCGGTGGTCGACGACCCGTCGGTCTTTCCAACGTTCCTCGCGGTACCCGAGGAGCCGGGTGCCCACGTCGTCCTGCTCGGCGACGGAAAGCTACTGATGTCCTCGGCCGCACCCGAGACCGCCGCGTTGCTGCGGACGCGTGGCTACGAACCGGTGCTCGTCGACATCGGAGAGTTCGAGAAGCTCGAGGGCTGCGTGACGTGCCTGTCGGTCCGGCTGCGCGGCATCTGATTAGGGTGTGCCTGTGCGCGTCCTCGTGATCGGATCCGGAGCCCGTGAACATGCGTTGCTGTTGGCGCTGCGCCGAGACCCCGAAGTCGAGGAGTTGGCTGTCGCCCCAGGCAATGCCGGAACCGCGATCATCGCCGATCAGTACGACGTCGACGTCGGCTCCGGCGAGGCCGTCACCCAACTGGCCCAGCGCATCGGTGCCGACCTGGTTGTCGTGGGTCCCGAGGTGCCATTGGTCCTCGGCGTCGCCGACGCCGTGCGCGCCGCGGGCATCGCGTGCTTCGGGCCGACGAAGGACGCCGCCCGCATCGAAGGATCCAAGGCGTTCGCCAAGGACGTGATGACCGCCGCGGGTGTGCGGACCGCGACGAGCGAGATCGTCGACAACCCTGCGCACCTCGACGCGGCGCTGGACCGGTTTGGTCCCGCCGCCGGCGAGCAGGCGTGGGTGGTCAAGGACGACGGGCTGGCCGCAGGCAAGGGCGTGGTGGTGACCGCTGACCGCGACGCCGCGCGGGCGCACGCCGCGAGCCTGCTCGACTCCGGACACCCGGTGCTACTGGAATCGTTTCTCGACGGCCCCGAGGTGTCGCTGTTCAGCATTGTCGACGGCGAGACCGTCGTACCGCTGGTTCCCGCACAGGATTTCAAACGAGTCGGCGACAACGACACCGGACCCAACACCGGCGGGATGGGTGCCTACGCACCGCTGCCGTGGCTGCCCGCCGAGGTGGTCGAGCGGATCGTCGACGAAGTGGTCAAACCCGTTGCGGTGGAGATGGTTCGGCGGGGGAGCCCGTTCTCGGGTCTGCTGTACGCCGGGCTGGCGATCACATCGCGCGGCCCTGCCGTCGTCGAATTCAATTGCCGCTTCGGCGATCCCGAGACTCAGTCCGTGCTGACGCTGCTGGACAGTCCATTAGGGCAACTGCTGCGCGCGGCCGCCACCGGTCAACTGGCCGATCAGCCGCCGCTGCAATGGCGCGACGGCTATGCCGTGACCGTCGTCGTCGCTGCGGAGAACTATCCGGGGCGGCCGCGGGTCGGCGACGTGATCGTCGGGTCGGAGGCCGACGGCGTGCTGCACGCGGGCACCGCGCGACGCGACGACGGCGCGATCGTGTCGTCGGGCGGCCGGGTCCTCTCAGTCGTCGGCACTGGCGCGGATCTGGTGGCCGCTCGCGATGCCGCCTATGCGCTGACCAATTCGATTCGCTTGCCCGGCAGCCACTTTCGGTCCGACATCGGGCTGGCAGCGGCGGAGGGCCGCGTCAGCGTCTAAGCAGTCAGCAGGGGAGCCATCCAGGCGATCTCCGCCGGCAGCTGCGAACTCCAGAACGCACCGTCGTGTCCGCCGGGCGAAAACCCGCCCGATGGCGGAGTGGGCAGCTGGCCGATGAACTGCTTGGTCGCCGAGTAGAACGGATCGCTGTTGCCGCAGTCGATTCGGATAGGGATCTGGCCCAGCTGCGGCAGACCCCACACGCTGTTGGTGGCGTAGTCGTCGGCCCCGTCGAACGCACCCGGGGCCGTCGCGCCCGACGATGTCCACAGCGCGGGGCTCACCGCGCAGATCGCCGCGGTGCGGGCGGGGCCGAGTCGCGCGCCGAGCAGCAGCGCGCCGTAGCCGCCCATCGACCAGCCGAGAAAGCCGACCCGTGAAGTGTCGAGCCCTTGCGAGGCCAGCATCGGGATGAGTTCGTTGAGCACCATCGCGCCGGAGTCCTCGCCTGACGCACGCTTGTGCCAGTAGCCTCCGCCGCCGTCGACCGCGACAACCGCGAACGGCGGGATTCCCGCCGCGACGGCCTGCGCCAAACCGTTCTCGACGCCGCCCGCCATCACGCCCGCGGCATCCTGCCCCTTGCCGTGCAGTGCGATCACCGGCCGCAGCGCGGCGGTCTGTCCGGGCGGGCGCGCTATCGCCCAGTTCGTCGCAACACCGCCACGCGCGGCGGAGACGAACGAGCCGTCGACGTACGTCGGCTGCACGGCTGCGGGTGCGGGCTCCATCGGCGGCGGGGGAGCCAGTGGAGTGCCCGCACTCGTCATCGACACCGACGGCGCGGCCGTGCTCGGCGTGTGCAGCACCGAACCCAGCGCGTAAGCACCGGCGGCCCCGGCCACGGCGCCGACGCCAAGGCGCAGAATCGCGCGGCGACTGAGTTCAGGCATGCGGGCCATCATGCCAAAGGCGTTTCGACGATCGCCGTGAACACCGCGTCGAGCACGTTGACCAGCTGATCGGGGTCGGCCTGGTTGAGTGCACGGGTGCCGACCGCCCGGCGCATCAGCAGCACCCCGGCGATCACCGACAGCATGACTTCGGTGCGGATCGCGCGACCGGGTTCGGGAAGCTGACGGGACAGCCGCGTGCCGACGTGACGCTCGATACCGGCGCGCACGATCTCGACGGCGCGCGGATTCGACACCGAGCGCAGCATGATCAGGAACGGCTCGAGGGGGTCGGCGTCCGGATCGGTCCTGGCGACCAGCGCGACGGCCGCGCCGTGCGGAGGGTCGTCGGCATCGTCGGCGATCACGGCCGGAATCGCGAACGACGTCTCGACGGCCTCGGCGAACAACTGCTCCTTCGAGCCGAAGTACCTGTTCACCATCATTGCCGTGACGCCGGCGTCGGTCGCGATCTCGCGCACGCCGACCCCGTCGTAGCCGGCGCGGGCGAAGTTGCGAATCGCGGATTCGAGGATCGCGTCGCGGGTGGCTGCGGCGTTGCGCGGTCGGCGGTGCGTGGATGCCATGGCTCGACGGTAGGGAATAGGAAGCGCTAAGTCTACGTCTGTAGACATATGACATCGAAGGTTTGGTTCATCACCGGAAGTTCCCGCGGCTTCGGCGCCGAGTTGGTGCGCGCCGTCCTCGCCAACGGCGATCGCGTCGTCGCCACCGCACGTAAGCCGGAGCAACTGCGCGCGCTCGTTGCGGGATATGAGGACCGCGCGCGCGTTTTCGCTCTGGACGTGACCGACGCCGACGCCGCCGTCGCCGCAGTCGAATTCGCCGTCGCCGAGTTCGGTCGCATCGACGTCGTCGTCAACAACGCCGGCTACGCGAACAGCGCGCCTATCGAGGAAACCGACCCTGTCGACTTCCGCGCCCAGATCGAGGCCAACCTGTTCGGCGTCGTAAACGTCACTCGCGCAGCGCTACCCGTGTTGCGGGCGCAGCGATCCGGTGTGTTCGTTCAGTTTTCGTCGATCGGCGGCCGCGTCGGTGGCACTCCTGGCCTTGGGGCATATCAGACGGCGAAGTTCGCCGTCGAGGGTTTCTCCGAAGTGCTCGCCAACGAGGTGGCCGCGTTCGGGCTGAAGGTGATCATCGTCGAACCCGGCGCGTTCCGCACCGATTGGATGGGCTCATCGATGACGATGCACGAGCCGGGCGCCGACTACCGAGAAGCGATTTCGTTCATTCATGAATTGCGCAGAACCGCCAACGGAACTCAGCCCGGCGACCCGGCGCGCGCCGCACGCATCATCATCGATGTGGTCGAATCACCCGAGCCGCCACGGCGCCTGCTGCTCGGCAGCGACGCCGTCGAACTAGCACTGGCGAATGGCACCGAGCGCAACGAGGAGGCCCGGCAGTGGGCGGCCGTCAGCCGCAGCGCCGACTTCCCTGAGTAAAGCCTGATGATTAGCCGAAAGCGCGATGCCGCAAGGCCGTGACTGGCAGCATGCTAGAGGTGACGGCAGCAGTCACTCCTAAGGGAGAACGTCGGCGGTATGCGCTGGTGAGCGCGGCCGCTGATCTGCTGTGCGAGGGTGGCTTCGACGCGGTGCGGCACCGCGCCGTCGCCCGCCGGGCGGGGTTGCCGCTGGCGTCGACGACGTACTACTTCTCGTCCCTCGACGACCTCATCGCAAAGGCCGTAGAACACGCCGGAACGCGTGAAGCCGAACAGTTGCGGTCACGGGTTTCGGTGCTGTCGCGGCGGCGTCGCGGTGCGGAGGCAACGGCCGATCTGTTGGTTGATTTGTTGGTCGGCGAGGCCAACGGGCTGCGGGTCACCGAGCAGTTGATCTCACGCTATGAGCGATACATCGCCTGCGCGCGCCAGCCCGGGCTGCGCGAGATCGAACGACGGATTCTGCAGCAGCGCACCGACGCTGTGGTCGAGGTCGTCGAGAGGTCGGGCCGCGCAGTGCGCGCCGAACTTCTCACCGCGCTGGTGTGCGCTGTCGACGGCGCCGTGGTGGCGGCGTTGGTTGGCGACGGCGACGGCCCGCGTGCGACGGCCCGCGCGACACTGATCGATGTGATCGATGTGCTCGCACCGATCGACGAACCGGCGGTGTCGGCCTAACGCAGCGCTTCCCGGATCGCGGTCAGTTCGCGCTGGGCGTCTTCGAGCAGTTCCATCGCCCGGATGACCCGATTCTCCAGCGACGACCGACTGCCTTTGCGTTCTGGAACTGCAGAAGTCTTGACGGGCAGCGTCGGTGTCACGATGTAGCCGTTTTCGTAGTCGCCGTAGATGGTCACGTCCTCCGGCCGGTGATACCAGTACAGCGCGACGTAGGCGGCGATGACCGCGTCGACCGGATCCTCGTCCCTGTCGAGTTGACTCGGTTTGGTGGCGGCCCCGACCCTTCTGCGGAGTTCGACCCACGAGACGCTGCGATTCGCGCGAAGCCTCGGTGTTGCGTTGTCGAGTCCCTCGATCAGCGTCATCAGCTTGAGCAACTCGCGCTGGCGTTCGTCGAACGGCCCCTTCTTGTACTTCAACGTCTTCTCGAGGTTGAAGAGGACGACGGTGGCCGGGTGCGGGTAGACCTCGATGGCCCGCCGGTTCGCGTTTGAGCCCGGATCCATGTCGAGACCGAGGTTGGCTGCCAGCACCGCGGCGCGCGGCGGATTGAAAAGGGGATTGGTGGTGTTGGCCGGATATGCGCCCGCATCGAATTTCTGGAAGTCGCGGTTGAACGCGGTCTCGGCGGCCCGATATCCGGTCGGGTTGTTCACGATCAGCGGCGCGTCGATGGCAACCACGCAGTCGTCGCCGGTGAACGGGGCCACCGCGTCGATGATGCTGGCGTCGTCCTCGGCGATGCCGACGTGAAGCAGGCGCCCGTCGGAGTCGATTGCGGCCACCCCGGTCTGCTTCTTTTCGCCCCACGCAAGATCCAGCCCAACAAAGTGCATGCGCCTAGCCTGCCTTATCCGGGCCGTAAGCTGTGTGTCTGTGACGATCCCCAATGTGCTGGCCAACCGGTATGCCAGCGAGGAAATGGTGGCGATCTGGTCGCCGGAGGCCAAGGTCGTCGCCGAGCGTCGGCTGTGGCTGGCGGTGCTTCGGGCGCAGGCCTCGTTGGGCGTCGACGTACCCGACGGCGTGGTCTCCGATTACGAGCGGGTTCTCGAGGACGTCGACCTGTCGTCGATCGCCGAGCGCGAACGGGTGCTACGTCACGACGTGAAGGCTCGCATCGAGGAATTCAACGCCCTGGCCGGCCACGAGCACGTGCACAAGGGCATGACTTCTCGTGATCTGACCGAGAACGTCGAGCAACTGCAGATCCGCCGGTCCTTGGAACTTGTTTTCGCGCACGGCGTCGCGGTGGTGGCGCGGTTGGCCGAACGGGCGATCAGCTACCGCGATCTGGTGATGGCGGGCCGCAGCCACAACGTCGCTGCGCAGGCGACGACGCTCGGCAAGCGATTCGCATCGGCGGCCGAGGAGATGCTGTTGGCCTTGGAACGGCTTCGGGGGCTGATCGACCGATATCCGTTGCGCGGCATCAAAGGTCCGATGGGCACCGCACAGGACATGCTGGACCTGTTCTCCGGCGATACGTCTCGGCTGGCCGAGCTGGAGCGGCGGGTAGCCGAATTCCTCGGCTTCACAGACATTTTCACCAGCGTCGGCCAGGTGTATCCGCGGTCGCTGGACCACGACGTGGTTTCGGCCTTGGTTCAGCTGGGCGCGGGGCCGTCGTCACTGGCGCACACCATCCGACTGATGGCAGGCCACGAGTTGGTGACCGAGGGGTTCGCACCGGGCCAGGTCGGTTCGTCGGCCATGCCGCACAAGATGAACACCCGGTCGTGTGAACGGGTGAACGGGCTGCAAGTGGTGGTGCGCGGCTATGGGTCGATGGCCGCCGAATTGGCAGGCGCGCAATGGAACGAGGGCGACGTGTTCTGCTCGGTGGTGCGCCGGGTCGCGCTGCCCGACGCGTTCTTCGCGATCGACGGGCAGATCGAGACATTCCTGACGGTGCTCGACGAGTTCGGCGCATACCCCGCGGTGATTCAACGTGAACTCGACCGCTATCTGCCGTTCCTGGCCACTACGCGGATCCTGATCGCCGCGGTGCGCGCCGGGATGGGCCGCGAGGCCGCGCACGAGGTGATCAAGGAGCACGCCGTCGCGGTGGCGTTGGCCATGCGCGAGAAGGGTTCGGAGCCCGACCTTTTGGATCGGTTGGCGGCCGATCCGCGGCTGCCGCTGGACCGTCCGGCGCTTGATGCGGCGCTGGCTGACAAGCAGGCGTTCACCGGCGCCGCGGGCGATCAGGTCGACCGGGTGGTGGACGCGGTCGACGATCTGGTCGGCCGCTATCCCGAGGCGGCCAAGTACACCTCGGGTGCCATCCTGTGAGTTCGTCGTTGTCTGGGTCTTCGGGGTTGTCGGAGATCGACTTCACCGATCTGGACAACTTCGCCGGTGGATTCCCGCACGCGCTGTTCGAGGTGCATCGGCGCGAGGCGCCGGTGTACTGGCATGCCGCGACCGAGCGCACGCCGGATGGGGAGGGCTTCTGGTCGGTGGCCACGCACGCGGAAACGCTTGCGGTGTTTCGTGATCCGGTCACCTTCTCGTCGGTGACCGGGGGGTCGCGGCCGTTCGGTGGCACGCTGTTACAGGATCTGTCGATCGCGGGACAGGTTCTGAACATGATGGATGATCCGCGACACTCGGAGATCCGCCGACTGGTCAGTTCGGGGTTGACGCCGCGGATGATCGCTCGGGTTGAGGACGATCTGCGGGCGCGGGCTCGTCGTCTGCTGGACGCGGTCGTGCCGGGGTCGCCGTTCGACTTCCTGGTCGAGATCGCCGCCGAACTGCCGATGCAGATGATCTGCATTCTGCTGGGAGTGCCTGAGTACGAACGGCATTGGCTGTTTCACGCGATCGAGCCGCAGTTCGACTTCGGCGAGGCCCGTAGGGCCCAGATAGGCACAGTTAGGCAGTTGACGGCCGAGGAGGCCGGCTCGCGGATGTACACCTATGGCCAGGAGTTGATTGCGGCGAAGCGCGCCAAGCCAACCGACGACATGCTGTCGGTGGTCGCCAACGCCGGCGGGCTTTCGGATCTCGAACTGTACTTGTTCTTCAGCCTGCTGTTCAGTGCCGGTGCGGAGACCACGCGTAACGCCGTTGCCGGCGGGCTGCTGGCATTGGCTGAACATCCCGCCCAGCTGGCGTTGTTGCGTTCGGATCTTGGGCTGCTGCCGACGGCTATCGAAGAGATGGTGCGGTGGACGTCGCCGTCGCCGTCCAAGCGCCGCACCGCCACGCGCGACGTCTCGTTGGGTGGTTGCCTGATCGAGGCCGGGCAGAAGGTCCAGATCTGGGAAGGGTCGGCGAACCGCGACTCGTTGGTTTTCGCGAATGCCGATTCGTTCGATATCACGCGTAAACCCAATCCGCACTTAGGGTTTGGCCAGGGCGTGCACTACTGTCTCGGCGCAAACCTGGCCCGGCTGGAGCTACGGGTGCTGTTCGAGGAGCTGCTCGGCCGGTTCTCGTCGGTGCAGGTGGTCAAGCCGGTGGAGTGGACGCGAAGCAACCGTCACACCGGCATTCGGCATCTGGTGGTCGAGCTGCGGTGACATTCGAGCAGCGCGTCTCAGAACTCGGCCTGCAGTTGCCGCCGGAGCCGTTGCTTCCGCCGGGGGTGCGGATTCCGTTCGAGTGGGTGCGGGTGGTGGATTCGCGGTGTGTGCTCAGTGGCCATGGCGCGCTTGGTTTGGATGGCGCGCCCGCGGGTCCCTTCGGGCGGGTGCCGAGTGAGGTGTCGTTGGAGGCCGCGCAGGAGTCTGCGCGGTTGACGGTGCTGGCGATGCTGAGCTCGTTACGTATCGCGTTGGGATCGCTTGACCGCGTGCGTGATTGGGTGACTCTGACCGGGTTCGTCAACGCCGATCCCGGCTATCCGCAAACGACGGCGGTGCTCAACCCCGCCTCGGACCTATTGCTCGAAGTGTTCCGCGAACACGGTAGACATGCGCGAAGCGCTATCGGGGCGGGCGCGCTGCCGCTGAACCTGCCGGTGATCATGTCGGCAGAGGTGATCGTCACGCCGTGAAACCCGATGCGTTCGCGGCGGTCATGGCGACCGGCATCGTGTCGATCGCGGCTCTGGATCACGGCTTTGACGTCATCAGTGAGGCATTGATCGCGCTGGCCGCCGTGGCGCTGCCCGTGCTCATCGTCGGCGTCGCAATCGCGTGGAAACGCGAGTCGTGGAGGCTCACGGATCTCGATGTCTCCCTTCGGTTGTGCACCTATGTCGCGGCGTGCGCGGTGGTCGGTGCGCGCCTGGCCGAACACCGATGGGTGCTGTGGGCGCTGACGGGAATGGCACTGCAGGGCTGGCTTTCGTTGGCGCCGGTGATCGCGCGACGGATGTGGCGCGACCGCTCAGGCCTGCGCGACCGTGCGCGTGGCGGGTGGGAGTTGGCCAGTGTCGCGACGTCGGCAGTGGCGATATTGATGGCGGATCTGCGGATCGTGTTCTGGGCGCTGGTGTTGTGGGCGGTCGCGATCGTCGCGTACCTGATGATGACCGGGCTGATCGTCTGGCGGGCTGCGCGTGATCCTTCTGCGCCGGAGTTGGCGCAGCCCGACATCTGGATTCTGATGGGTGGCGCGGCGGTCGCGACTCTGGCAGGTGATCACATCCACAAGGCGGGGTTGACGTTTGTATGGCCGGTGACGGTGGTGACGTGGATCGTTGCGACGGCGTGGATCCCGGTGCTGGTCTATGTGGTGCTGCGCAGGCGAGTCGGACTGGCGTGGCCCGCGGTGTTTCCCCTCGGGATGTACGCATCGGCGACATATGCCACCGCCGTCGAGACCGGCTGGCGGTGGCTGACGGCGGTGTCGCTGGCATTCTTCTGGATCGCGTTGGTGGCGTGGGCGTTCACAGCGCTACAAGCCCTCTCGCGAATCGGATCTCCGCCAGCACCCGCTGGGGGTACTCGGTTAGATCTAGCCACGTGAATCGCAGCACCTTCCAGCCGAGCAGCGCGATCTTGTTCTGCCGTTCACGATCTGTTTGGAAGTCTTCCTGGCTGCTGTGAAAGGCCCAGCCGTCGGTCTCGACGGCGACCTTCTGGCTAGGAAACGCGACGTCGATTTTGAACCCGGCGAGCGGATAGTTGGCTTTCCACCCGGTTATGTTGTTGTCGCGCAACAGCTTGATCAGCAGGCGCTCGGCTTCTGATCGCGCGCCGTCGGATGCGGCGTGCAGTAGTTGCCGCGCGGCGGGTGAGCCGTGGCGGCCCTTGTTGCGCAAGTGCGCATTCCACAGCTGTGCGAGCTCGACATGACGCTGGAGCGCCGAGTCCATCAGCTTCGCGCCTCCGCCGCGTCGCGCGGCGGCCTCGACGACCGTCAGCGGCAGCGCTGTCACTCTCAACCCGTTCCGCTCGACAACGTCCTTTGGCGCCAAATCCCGTCGCCGAGCTCGGACACCGGGTCGTTGTCGATGATTGCTCACCTTCGGCACCGTTACTTCGACGACTTCCGGAGCGTATCGAGTAACGCCGTGCCACCAAGCAGCGGCAAGCCCGCTCGCGGTTGCCTTCGTGCCATAGGACCAGACCGCGACACGTACTCGCGACGCGTCAGTGAATGGTCGATCGTCAGCGAAAAACACGCCTGGCGAGCAGCGCAGCCATCGGCCCGCGAGGACTCGTCTGCGTACTGCATCATGGCTGAGTCCAGCGCGCATGGCTTGAGCAAGGGTTATTACGCCATCGTGCTGACGCAAATACTCGTCGACCACATTCAGGGTGGACGTGTCCCACGCCCTACGGGTTCCACGCCCAGCGATTCGTGCACGAAAATCCGCGCTCGCCGCGTGAAAACGTGCACAAATCGCGGGTTAGCGGCGGAGGCGGACGCCTGCCGCGCGGAGTTCCAGGGCCGCGAGGCCGCGGATCGCCGCGCTGTCGTGGCTGCGCCACGCTCCGACCGGATCGTCGTGGATGGCCGCGAGCTTGGCCAGCGGTCGATTCGCCAGCGCGCGCAGCGCCAGCAGCTGCTCGCCTGCCGGCGTCGCCGCCAACGTCAACGCCGTCCACTTGCGACGGAAGAACCGCACCCGCAGGAACAGCCAGGGCATTGCGACGAAGAGGATGGGTGGCGCGGCCACGGCAATGGCCAGCACCCACGCCAGCCACGACGCCGTGGTGTTCAGGCTGTGGCCTGCCCCGGCGATATCGAGCGCGGCGTGGCTGGCTGCCCGCAGCGGCTTGCTCAACGCGTCGCCGATGAGCGGGAAGTCGTCGGTGCGATCACCAGCGGAGTCGAGGTTGTCGGCCACGCCGTTCGCCCCGGTCTCGACCTGACGGCCGACCTCGGCGATGGTCGACACGGCGGAGTGCACCGCAATCCCGACCAGCACCCAGATGGTCGACCAGGCGATCACGACCGCGTCGCTGATCAGCTGCCCGAGCAGCCGCGTCGGGGTGGTGGCATAAGGCACGTAACGGGACGTCATGGCATTGATCCCAGCAGATAGGCTGGCCCGATGCGCCCGTCTCTGTCGGACTACGAACATCTGGCCAGCGGCAAGGTTCGCGAGCTGTACCGCGTCGACGACGAGACCCTGCTGTTCGTCGCCACGGACCGGATCTCCGCCTACGACTACATCCTCGACTCCGAGATACCCGACAAGGGCCGAATCCTGACCGCGATGAGCGTGTTCTTCTTCGACTACGTCAAGACGCCCAACCATCTGGCAGGCCCGCCCGACGATGAACGCATCCCGCAGGAGGTGCTTGGCCGAGCGCTGGTGGTGCAGGAGCTGGAAATGTTGCCCGTCGAGGCCGTCGCCCGCGGATATCTGACCGGCTCGGGCCTGATCGATTACCAGAAAACCGGCAAGGTGTGCGGCATCGCGCTGCCACCAGGACTGACGGAAGCCAGCAAGTTCGCCCAACCGCTGTTCACCCCGGCCACCAAAGCCGAACTGGGACAACATGATGAGAACATCAGCTTCGTCGACGTGATCGAGCTCGTCGGTGCGGTGCGGGCCAACCAGTTGCGCGAGAAGACCCTGCAGACCTACATCCAGGGTGCCGATCACGCGTTGACGAAGGGAATCATCGTCGCGGACACCAAGTTCGAGTTCGGTGTTGACAAGCACGGCAACATGCGGCTGGCCGACGAGGTGTTCACTCCCGACTCCAGCAGGTACTGGCGCGCCGACGAGTACAAAGAAGGCGTCACCCAGCAGAGCTTCGACAAGCAGTTCGTCCGCAACTGGCTCACCGGCCCTGAGTCAGGATGGGACCGCAACGGCGACAAGCCACCGCCCGCGCTGCCGCCAGATATCGTCGACGCCACCCGAGCCCGTTATATCGAGGCCTACGAACGTATCTCGGGCCTCAAATTCAGCGACTGGATCAAGCCGTGAAACCACCCGAAGCAAAGCGCGTCGAGCACCGCCGCGAGTATCACGGCGACGTGTTCATCGATCCCTACGAATGGCTGCGCGACAAGGACAATCCCGAAGTCGTCGAATATCTCAAGGCCGAGAACGAGTACACCGACCACACGACCGAACGGCTGGCGCCGCTGCGGCAGAAGATCTTCGACGAGATCAAGGCCCGCACCAAGGAAACCGATCTGTCGGTGCCGACTCGCCGCGGCGAGTGGTGGTACTACGGCAGAAGCTTCGAAGGCAAGCAGTACAGCGTGCAATGTCGTTGCCCCGTCACCGATCTCGACGACTGGGTGCCGCCGCAGTTCGACGAGGACACCGAGATTCCCGGTGAGCAGATCCTGCTCGACGAGAACATCGAAGCCGAAGGCCACGACTTCTTCGCGCTCGGCGCAGCAGGCGTCAGCCTGGACGGCAACATCCTGGCTTACTCTGTTGACGTCAAGGGTGACGAGCGATACACGTTGCGGTTCAAGGACTTGCGCACCGGTTCGCTGTACGACGACGAGATCGTCGGCATCGGCGCCGGTGCCACCTGGGCCGCGGACAACCGCACCGTCTACTACGTCACGGTGGACGAGGCTTGGCGACCGGACACCGTGTGGCGGCACCGACTCGGCTCCGGTCTGCCCGCTGAGAAGGTGTACCACGAACCCGATGAGAAGTTCTGGCTCGCGGTCGGCCGTACGCGAAGCAACAAGTACGTCATCATCGCGGCCGGTAGCGCCGTCACCACCGAAATGCGATACGCCGACGCTACCGACGGCACTGCCGAGTTCACGGTCATCTGGCCGCGCCGTGAGCTGGTCGAGTATTCCGTCGAGCATGCGATTGTCGGCGGCGAGGACCGGTTTCTGATCCTGCACAACGACGGCGCAGAGAACTTCACGCTCGTCGAGGCTCCGGTCAGCGATCCCAACACATATCGCACGTTGATCGAGCATCGCGACGATGTCCGGCTCGACTCGGTCGACGCGTTCGAGCGCCATCTAGTGGTCAGCTACCGCAGCGAGGCGCTGCCCCGGATTCAGCTCTGGCCGATCTACGCCGACGGTGATTACGGCCATCCCGAGGACATCACCTTCGACTCCGAGCTGATGTCGGCCGGCATTTCGGCCAACCCGAACTGGAGCTCGCCCAAGCTGCGGATCGGCGCGACGTCGTTCGTGATTCCGGTGCGCATCTACGACATCGACCTCGCCAGCGGTGAACGCACGCTGCTGCGAGAGCAGCCGGTGCTCGGCGACTACCACCCTGATGAGTATGTGGAGCGGCGCGACTGGGCGGTGGCTCCAGACGGTGCGCGGGTGCCGATCTCGATCGTCCACCGCATCGGCGTGCCCTATCCGGCGCCGACGCTGCTGTACGGCTACGGCGCCTACGAGTCGTGCGAGGATCCGCGGTTTTCGATCGCCCGGCTGTCGCTGCTGGACCGCGGCATGGTGTTCGCGGTCGCGCACGTGCGCGGCGGCGGGGAGCTCGGCAGGCCGTGGTACGAACACGGCAAGCTGCTGGAGAAGAGGAACACCTTCACCGATTTCATCGTCGTGGCAGGCCATCTCATCCAGACCGACGTGACGCGGCCGGAGAACCTGGTCGCCTTCGGTGGCAGCGCAGGCGGCTTGCTGATGGGCGCCGTCGCTAACATGGCACCCGAGCTCTTCTCGGGCATTCTGGCCGCGGTGCCGTTCGTCGACGCGTTGACCACCATCCTCGACCCGTCGCTGCCACTGACTGTGACCGAATGGGACGAGTGGGGAAACCCGTTGCAAGACAAGGACGTCTACTACTACATGAAGTCCTACTCGCCCTACGAGAACATCGAGGCGAAGAATTATCCGCCGATACTGGCGATGACGTCGTTGAACGACACTAGGGTGCTCTATGTCGAGCCCGCGAAATGGGTTGCAGCGCTTCGCCACACCAAGACCGACGATCACCCGGTGTTGCTCAAGACCGAGATGAACGCCGGCCACGGTGGAATCAGCGGACGTTACGAGCGCTGGAAAGAAGCCGCATTCCAGTACGCCTGGCTATTGGATGCTGCCAAGGCCAACCACGACGGCAGCGGCTAGGTACACGACCTCCTCGACCGTGCGCACGTCCAGCCGCGAGGTCATCGACTTCGGCGGGTTGGGCATCCGTGCGGCGTAGATGTTGGCGGGGAACATCACCAGCATCAGCACGAACAGGCACACCGCTGCAGCCACCCGGGTCGGCGGATACAGCAGCCCGGCTGCGCCCAGTAGTTCGAGGACGCCGGTGATGGTGACGAGCATTCCGGCGGCGGGCAGCCGCGGCGGCACGATCGCGATCATGTCGCGCCGAAGCGGGTTCACGAAGTGCGCGACGCCGGTCATCACGAACATCGCGGCGAGCCCGACGGCGAACGCCTGCGGCCAGCTGTTGACGTAGTCGACCCCAAGCCAGCCGACCACGCGGGCACCCAGCGTGCCGAGGACCAAAGTGATGATGACGGCCATCGCGGCTCCTATCTAGACAGTGACAAGATGAACGTATCGAGTAATCTAGCCACTGTCAAGATTTGGCGGTTAGGATGTCGTAATGAGCAGGGACACCTACCACCACGGCGATCTGAAGGCGGTCATCCTGACCAAGGCCGCCACTCTGGTCGCCGAGCGCGGCGCCGACGGAATCTCTCTGCGCGAGCTCGCGCGAGAGGCCGGGGTATCCCACGCCGCCCCTGCGCATCACTTCACCGACCGTCGCGGCCTGTTCACGGCCTTGGCAGCCGAGGGCTGGCGGTTGCTGGCCGAGGCATTGAAAGGTGCTCGCCCGGAGTTCATCGATGCCGCGCTTGCCTATGTTCGCTTCGCGCTCGACCACCCCGGCCACTACGCGGTGATGTTCGACAGCTCCCTGCTGAATCCGGACGACCAGGAGCTGATCGCGGCGGTGGGCGCCGCTGGGACCGAGCTTGTCCAAGGCGTAGGCACGCTCGACGATTCGCGCGCCAAAGGCGATCCGCAAGCCGCGGCATTGGCGGCATGGTCTCTGGTACATGGCTTTTCGCTGCTGTGGCTCAACAAGGCCATCGATAACGAAGCGGATCCGATCGCGTTGGTGCACCGTGTTGCGGGAATGCTTTTCAAGAACGGTTAATGTGCCGGTATGACTTCGCTGAACGAGATCGCCCTGACGACGCTGGACGGGCGTCCCACCACGCTGGCCGAACTTGCCGACGGCGCTGCGCTGGTGGTGAACGTGGCCTCGAAATGCGGTCTCACGCCGCAATACTCCGCGCTGGAGCAGCTGGCGAAGGACTACGGTGACCGCGGCCTGACGGTTATCGGCGTGCCGTGCAACCAGTTCATGGGCCAGGAGCCGGGCACCGCGGAGGAGATCCAGACGTTCTGCTCGACGAACTACGGTGTGACGTTCCCACTGCTGGCCAAGACCGACGTCAACGGCGATCACCGCCACCCGCTCTACGCAGAACTGACCAAGGCCGCCGACGACAGCGGCGAGGCGGGCGACATCCAATGGAATTTCGAGAAGTTCCTGCTCGCACCGGGCGGCCGGGTGGTCAACCGGTTCCGGCCACGCACGGCTCCGGATGCGCCAGAGGTGATCACGGCCATCGAGGCCGTCCTGCCGCGATAGATGGTCAACTGCTGACCACGTGTTGTAAACCGTTGGGACACCTGAGGTTGCCACACTGAACACGTGGCTGGACAACTGATCGTCTCGGTTTCCGGGATCAGCGACCGCACAGTTGCCGACGTCGACGCGTTCTGCCGTCGGCTCGACGAGCGCGATGTGCCCGTCTCATTTCTGGTCGCTCCGCGGATCAAGGGCGGCTACCGCCTCGACTCCGATGCGCCGACGGTCGAGTGGCTGGCGCAGCGGCGTGAGCAAGGCGATGCCATCGTCTTGCACGGCTTCGACGAGGCGGCTACCAAGAAACGGCGCGGCGAGTTCGCGACATTGCCTGCACACGAAGCCAATTTGCGGCTGATGGCGGCCGACCGGGTGCTCGAACACCTGGGGCTGCGGACCCGGTTGTTCGCCGCGCCGGGCTGGACGGTTTCGCAGGGCACTGTAACTGTGTTGCCCCGCAATGGCTTTCGACTGCTGGCCAGCCTGAGCGGCATCACGGATCTGGTTCGTCAGACTACGGTGCAGGGCCGCGTGCTCGGCATCGGCGAGGGGTTCTTGAGCGAGCCATGGTGGTGCCGGACGCTGGTGCTTTCGGCGGACCGCACTGCGCGGCGCGACGGTGTCGTCCGCGTCGCGGTCGCCGCGCGGCACCTGCGCAGGCCGGGACCACGGCAGGCCATGCTCGACGCCGTCGACCTGGCGCTGATGCATCAGTGCGTGCCTGCCGTCTACCACTGGGATCCGTATCCAGCGCTCACCGACGCAGCCTGACTCGAGACCGCTACATTGGCGGCCATGGCTGACGCTGATGTGATCGTGGTGGGTGCCGGGCTGGCCGGCTTGGTTGCCGCCTGTGAGCTGGTCGAACGAGGGCGCAGCGTGCTGATCGTCGATCAGGAGAACGCCAACAACCTCGGTGGTCAGGCGTTCTGGTCCTTCGGCGGGCTGTTCTTCGTCGACAGCCCCGAACAGCGTCGGCTGGGTATTCGCGACAGCCACGAACTGGCGCTGCAGGACTGGCTGGGCACGGCGGGCTTCGACCGGCCCGAGGACCACTGGCCGCGGCAGTGGGCGCATGCCTATGTCGACTTCGCGGCGGGGGAGAAGCGCAGTTGGCTGCGGGAGCGGGGGCTGCAGACCTTTCCGCTCGTCGGGTGGGCTGAGCGCGGCGGCTATGACGCCCGCGGCCATGGCAACTCGGTGCCGCGGTTCCACATCACATGGGGGACTGGCCCGGCGATCGTCGACGTTTTCGCGCGCCGGCTGCTTGGCAATGCGAAGGTGCGGTTCGCCTACAGGCACCGCGTCGACGAGTTGATCGTCGACGGCGGTGCGGTTACCGGTGTACGTGGCGCGGTGCTGGAGCCGACGACGGTCGCGCGCGGTGTGGCGTCGTCACGAAACACCTTCGGCGACTTCGAATTTCGCGCACAGGCGGTGATCGTCGCCAGCGGCGGTATCGGCGGCAATCACGACCTGGTCCGGCAGAACTGGCCCAAGCGGATGGGCCGGGTGCCCGAACAGTTGCTGTCCGGTGTGCCCGCGCATGTCGACGGTCGGATGATCGGCATCACCGAATCCGCTGGGGCCCGCGTCATCAATGCCGACCGGATGTGGCATTACACCGAGGGCATCACGAACTACGACCCGATCTGGCCGCTGCACGGGATCCGGATCATCCCGGGGCCGTCCTCGCTGTGGCTGGACGCCCACGGCAAGCGGTTGCCGTCGCCGTTGTATCCGGGCTTCGACACGCTCGGCACGCTCGAGTACATCTCGCAGACCGGACAGGACTACACGTGGTATCTGCTGAACGCGCGGATCATCGGAAAGGAGTTCGGGCTCTCCGGGCAGGAGCAGAACCCCGATCTCACTGGCCGCAGCGTGCGTGAGGTGCTGTCTCGGGGGCGGGGAGGCGCGCCGGCGCCAGTGCAGGCGTTCGTCGACAAGGGAGTTGACTTCGTCAGCGCAAACTCCTTGCGCGACTTGGTGTCCGCGATGAACGATGTCCCTGACGTGTTGCCGCTCGACTACGGCACTGTCGAGGCGGAGGTCACCGCCCGCGATCGGGAGGTGGCCAATCGGTTCACGAAGGACACCCAGATCGCCTGGATCAGGCTGGCGCGCAACTATCTTGGCGACCGGGTCGCCCGCGTCGCCGCACCGCACCGGCTCACCGACCCGAAGGCGGGTCCGCTGATCGCGGTGAAGCTGCACATTCTGACGCGTAAGTCATTGGGCGGCTTGGAGACTGATCTCGACTCCCGGGCGCTGCGCCCTGACGGCACTGTGTTCGACGGGCTGTATGCAGCGGGTGAGGCCGCCGGTTTCGGTGGCGGCGGCGTGCACGGCTATCGCTCCTTGGAGGGCACGTTCCTTGGCGGATGCGTGTTCTCGGGTCGGGCGGCGGGACGGGCCGCGGCGCGGGCGACGGCCTAGAACTCCCTGCTGCTTTCCTCCTCGAGCACCTGGAAGTCGGTGTCAGTCATCTCGGACAGCCGTCCGTAGTAGATGCCGCGGGCGTTCGGTTCGATGATCGCCTGGTGGATCGGCACCGCGCGGGCGGGCGCGACCGCGCGCAGATACTCGACGGCCTCCGAGATCTTCATCCATGGCGCGGCGGCCGGGGTGGCGAGCACGTCGACGGGCTCGCCAGGGGTGAACAGCGCGTCGCCGGGATGCATCAACCGTGCGGCGTGCGCACCGTCGCCGACGAGATACGAAATGTTGTCGATCACAGGGATTTCCGGGTGAATCACGGCGTGCCGACCGCCGACGCCGCGCACCGTCAGGTGGCCGACGCTGAACTCGTCCCCGACATGCACGGCCTTCCACGGGCCGCCCAGCTGCTGAGCGGTCTGCGGGTCCGCGTACAGCGCGGCCTGCGGGTTGGCCTCGACGAGGGCCGGCAGTCGTTCTGTATCGGCGTGGTCGGGGTGCTGGTGGGTGATCAGGATCGCCGACAGGCCGGTGATTCCCTCGAATCCGTGCGAGAAGTTCCCAGGATCGAACAACACCGTCGTGTCCTCACCGGATTCGCCCTTGAAATTTGCGAGTAAGCATGAATGGCCGAAATGCGTCAATTGCATGCCTATATTGTGGCGCGCAAGGGGCGAGCAGGGGGAAGTTAAGCGGTGCGATTGCTACTGGCGATGGCAATGGTGACCTGCGGGTTGGCTGTCGCCCCGAATGCGGCCTGGCCTGCGCACGCGGTGCCAGGCGTGTGCCCGCCGATCTGCGACGCGATCCCCGATTCGGCGTGGATCGCGCCGACGTCCATTCCGCTGTATCCGGTCTATCGCTGGCCAGGACTGGCAGGCCTGGCGGTGACGGCGCCGTCGCCGCGCTTCGGCTTCGAGGCGATGTGTGGCAGCCCGTTGGTTGCCAACGACCCTCGTGCGTACGCGGTGGCAGCGCGGTCGGTCGTGCTGCACGAGCAGGGCCAGTGGAACCTGTTGGTGCAGGTGATGCATTGGCGCGGTGACTCCGCGACGGGCGGCCCGACGGCGCTGACCGCGCTGGGGACCGCCAGGTCACGACTGCAGGGCTGCCAATCGACGGCCGCGGGAGTCTCGCCTTCGATCACCACTGATGAGCCGCGCCGGATTGCTGCCGTGATCAGCGATGCGGGTCATCAGGTCATGCACGAGTACTTGCTGGCCCACCCCGAGAGCAGCACCGTCGTCGAACTGGCCATGTGGTCGACGCTGCCCCCACGAGTCGACTGGCCTGGGGTCGCCGACGCGCAGCTCTTCGATGCGATGGCCGCGCCACTCTGCGACGCGTACCTCGGATCGTGCCGGTCGGGTGGTTGAGCAGTAGCCGCAGGTAGAGTGATCGCCGTGGCAAGGGTGGTGGTGCACGTGATGCCCAAGGCGGAGATCCTGGACCCGCAAGGGCAGGCGATCGTCGGCGCGCTGGGTCGTCTCGGCTTCGACGGTGTGTCAGATGTCCGGCAGGGCAAGCGATTCGAGCTCGAGGTCGACGACAGCATCGACGACGAGACCCTGGCCGAAATCGCCGAATCTCTGTTGGCGAACACGGTCATCGAGGACTTCAGCGTCAGCAGGGAGCAATCGTGACCGCGCGAGTGGGCGTGATCACATTCCCGGGCACACTTGACGACGTCGACGCGGCACGGGCGGTTCGACTGGCAGGCGCCGAGGCGGTCAGCCTGTGGCACGCCGATGCCGACCTCAAGGGCGTCGACGCTGTTGTGGTGCCCGGTGGTTTCTCGTACGGCGACTATCTGCGATGCGGTGCGATCGCGAAGTTCGCACCTGTGATGGGCGAGGTCGTCCGCGGCGCGGAGCAGGGACTGCCAGTGTTGGGGATTTGCAACGGTTTTCAGGTGCTGTGCGAGGCGGGCCTGCTGCCGGGCGCGTTGACGCGTAACGCGGGCCTGCACTTCGTCTGCCGCGATCTGTGGCTCGAGGTGGCGTCGAATTCGTCGGCGTGGACCTCGCGTTACGACGTCGGCGCCGACATCCTGGTGCCGCTGAAGTCCGGGGAGGGCCGCTACGTCGCCAGCGAGCAGGTGCTCGACGAACTCGAGGGCGACGGCCGCGTGGTGTTCCGCTACCGCGACAATCCCAACGGATCGATGCGCGACATCGCCGGTATCAGCTCGGCCAACGGCCGCGTCGTCGGCTTGATGCCGCATCCAGAGCACGCCACCGAGGCGTTGACTGGTCCGTCCGACGACGGCCTCGGCCTGTTCTACTCCGCGCTGGATCTGGTGCTCGCGGCCTAACCTCCCGAACAGCCGAGCGTGCGTGTCTGCACACGACACGCGGGCGGATGTTGGCATTTTGCGCACGCTCGATGGGATGCCGAGGTGCGCAAATTGGTGTCAGAGCCCCTATATGACCCGTGTTAGGTTCGCATCGGTGGTCGCTGTCACGGCGCCGCCCGGCTTGGTGAACCACGGGAGTATTGGTGCTTGTCGATCCAGAAGTGTTGCGCGCCTTCGCTGCTCAAGTTGATGCCATCGCGGCGACGATCAGTGGAATCGACGTTGGTAATACCTCAACAATTGCGGCCGACGGGTTGCCGGGGTCGGAGACGCAGTGGGCGGCTCGCCAGGTCGGCCACCACCTGGGGCTCGCGGCAAAGGACATCGTGAAGGACATCACGTCCATGGGCCAAGCCGTCCGCGGTGCTGGCGACCGTTACGAGGTCGACGACCACGCGCTGGCAGGCACCTTCAAGCAGCTGTTCTGATCTTGCTGCCTTCACGTTCGCGGTTGCAGAGCTGGAACCCTGAGTCGCTGTTGGCGCCGGCATCGACCATCAGGGCCGCCGGAGGATCGATTTACACCGCGGTCCGCGATCTCGATGATCGAATCGACCGGATGCCTGAGGCGCGGGGATGGGGCGGTGAGGCTCACGCCGCGGCCGCGGACATGTTCGGTCGAGCGACTGACAGGGCGTCACGATTCAAAAACTATGCCGAAGCTTTTGCCGGCGCTCTGGAAAAAGGCAGTTCGTCGATCGGTGGGGCCAGGGCCAAGCTATTGGCGACCGCCGAGGAAATCGACAGCGGACCACTGAACGTCACTGACCAGTGGGTCGTGATGATCGACCCGGCGGAGATGTCAGCGGAGAAGGCCGCTCAACTGCAGAAGGAAGCCGAAGCGGCCCAGGGCGAGGTCAACGGGCTGTTGGAGGCCGTTGACGAAGCCGACGCGTCGACCGCTCGGGCGTTGCTGGTAACGAGGGCAGGCGCTGGATCGGTTTTCACGAATCTGGAGTACGGGCCTCCCGGTCCGGTGCCGCCCGTCCCCGGCGACGACGTGGCAGATCCGAGAACAGAGGAGGGGAGGCAGTTCCAGGAAATCGCCCGTGCTCAGGACATGGCGTCGACGGTCCGCGAAGTCAGCCACTCAGTGGACAAGGACGGCAACCAGATCACCACGTTCACGATGCTGGACGGCAGCAAACAGGTAACGACGGAGTACATCGACCAAGGCTTGCCCAGCGAGCAGGTGTACCCAGCGGGGACGATCACGGTGCTGCACACCGACAAGAACGGGAAAACGGTATCGCTGACGTCGACCATTCCGCGTGAGGACGGCGGCAAGTCGACCGAGGTGTGGTACGGCGATGGAACGCACGTCGTGATGTCGGAAACCGCCGACGGAGTCCGCACCGGTAGCTGCACGACGCCTGACGGTCGGCACGCCGTGTTGCCGGACTCGTTCTTCAACGACCCGATTCCCACATTGGCCGGCGGTGCGCTCTCGGGGCTGGAAACCAAAGCCGACAAAGGCATTCCGGGGCTGTCGATGGCGGAACTGGAGAAGGTCAAAGCCGGCGCGAAATGGGGTGGGCCGGCGCTGGGCATCGCGACGATGGCCTACAACATGGTCACGGCGGATACCTTGTACGACCGCTGCGTTGCCGCGTGGTCGGGTGGTGTTGGGGTGGCCGGAGGTCTCGCAACCTCTGTTGTCGTGGGAGCCATACCGGGAGTCGGTCCAATCGCGGCGTTCGGCGCAAACACGGCGGGCGGCTTCGTCTTCGGATACGTGGGGGAATTGGTCGGCAACGTAATGTGCGCGCCGTGAAGTCGTCGCTCGCTACCGCGTACCTGTGGATTCTCTTCGGTCCTTTGGGTATTTTCTGCCTCATTTGGGCATTCGTCTACATCGCGCGCGGAGAGTACCTATCGGCCGTCGTGGCACTGGGATTCGCGGTCTTCACGCTGGGCTTGATATTGATGCTGGCCGTCGTCGCCCTGCGAAAAGTGAAGCCGCGCATCCAGCGTGAGAGTGACGGAATCATGGTGCGGCCGGACCGGCGAGTGGACGCCCTTTTGATGGCTTCGACCTTCGGGGCGTTCCTCGGGATGGCGTGCTACGCCGTTTTCGCACCTCTCGATATGATCGCCATTCGCGTGCCACGCAACGACGTGAGGTACTTCGTGTTCGCTTGTGCCGCCGCAACGTTGGTAGGCGTTTTCAGTGTGCTCCAGATCGTCAGACGACGCGGGACGAGTTACGTCCGCATGACGGTCGACAACCTGGAGTTGGGAAACACGGTGAACTCCGCGCTGCGAACATGGGACGAAGTGACAGATGTCGCGGACAGACCCCAGAACTCGCGCCGATCCAGTGGAACCACCTACATCACAACCACCGAGGGGCGTACTCGAATCTTGCCCTCTGACTGGTACACACCAGGCGGTCACGCGCTGCGGGAGTTTGTGCGCTACTACTGGAAACATCCCGATGACCGTCAGGAACTAACCGACGGCCGGGCTCTGCGGCGGCTCGAGACAGAATCCTGAGGCACGAATGATGCTGAAAATCCTGTGGCTCTTCGCAGCCTTGCTCGTGTTGGTCGGCTGCGGTGGCCGCGCTGCAGAGGAGCAGCCGCATGCCGCACCGTCGGTGACGGGCCTGCCGCAACAGACTCTGCTGTCCTCATCGATGCGCCGGCAGCCGGTGCCTGGGTGGACAACGACCGCGAAGGACCTAGGTCTTCCGCCGGGAACAGTAGTGCGGCCGGTGGGCAATATCGGTGATCGTGGCGTCTTCCTGGGTATTGCAGGCGAGGGGTGGTGGCTGCTTGGCCTCGACGTGACGAATGGTCGGCGTGTGTTCGGACCGGTGCGCCTCGGATCGGCCGGTGATGCAACGGATTTCAACTGTTACGTCAACGGCCCACCCGCGGTTCTGTGCGTACGACAAGGGCCTGACCCCAAAGTGCCGTCAACCGCATGGGCGGTCGATACGTCGTCGGGCACACTAACCTTCGACGGTCCTACCGATCTGCGCGTAGCGAGAACGGACGGTCAGCCCATTCTCGAACAGATCGGCGACTACGCCGTTGCGACCGTCACCGGCAAAGGCATCTACGGCGTGGGATCGCGTGGCGAGCTGACCTGGTTCGTGCCCGGCAACGGCATACTTCCCGCTCAGTTCACCAAGATGGCGCGTGACAGCGCTCCATCGACGCTCGCAGTCCAAGGCAGTGGCCAGGTAAGTGACATCGTGTTCTCTGTCGTCGACGGAAAAATTGTGAAACCTGCTGTGCTGCAGGATGTTCAGCTTGGTCAGGCAGTTGTCTATCCCGGGGGCTTCGGTTACGAATACACCGAGGGACCTGATCTCACGGAACGGGTCGCCTTCTTCGACAACACCGGCAAGAAGGTCGGTGAGCCGCAGGGGGATGGCCGTCTCGAGACCCGCTCCTTAGACCTCCCTGTTGTGGGGTCGGCTTCCAACAATCGTGTTTACAGCATCGATGGCAGAAAGCTGCTCGACCTGCCGCCATCGGTACCGTCGCCAGATGCACGTCTGATCGGGTTTCGGTTCTACATCTCGACCGATGCCGACCATCGAAGATGGCAGCAATTCGACTTGCGAACGGCCAAGGCAGGGAAAGCGTGTGAAGGCGCAAGCCTCGGTTACCAGTACATCGCGTCAGACGGCGAGGTTGCGGTCGCCCTGACGGCGGAATCTCCTGCACAAGGTGTCGACCTAGCGACCTGCGACACGCTGTGGTCGATTCCGGGTTCCGCGCCGAACGAAGCCAAAGAGGTGTGGAAGGTGAACACGACATTGGTTCAACGCACCGACGACAAGCTCTTCTCGTTGGTGGCTCCCCACTGACGGCCAGGAAGTTCGCCGCTGATGAAGATGTCCACTGCGATACTGGCCTGGCTTTTCTTCGGCACCATCGGAACTGTTGCCGCGTTTTTGGCTGTGCGCAGTCTGGTGCGTGGTGAGTACCCGTCGGCCGTTGTGGCGCTTGGTGGCTGCGCGTTCTGCTACGGGTTGATATTTCCTGTGGCTAAGGCTGTCCGAGGCACGGTGACTCCACGCGTAGAAGTCGACGACGCGGGCACGACGTTTCGGCCCGATCGCGTCATCGACACATCCATCCAGGTGTCGCTCGCCGGCGCCGTCGTAGCCTGCGCCCTGATCGTGGTACTCGTACCACTCGGGAAGCTGGATATCCCGGTGCCACCCTTCATGCGCTACTCGCTGCCGTTTGTCAGCGCCGTGCTTGTGGCGATGGGCGCACCGATGTTGTGGCGGAATGTAAGTCGGGGCAGCACCAAGTACCTGCGCGTGACGCCGGCCGGATTCGAGTTGTCAGAAGGTTTTCGGTCAAATTCGGGTGGCTGGGAGCAAGTCCACGACGTCACCGACGAGGAACCGAGCAAACAGGCGCCAACACCGAACGCGATCGTGTTCGTCATGTCAGACGAAAGCACCGCCACGATCGCAGCCGGTGGGATGACACCTTACGGTGCAGCATTGCGAGAACTCGTCCGGTTCTATTGGCAGCACCCAGAATCCCGGGGCGAACTCACCGACGGGAGAGCGCTCAAGCGTCTGGCGCAGATTCAAGCGAAGAACTGAGCCATCTGAACTGAGAGCAATTTCGCATTCCCCGCATGATCCGCCTGTCACAATTGGTGCACGCTGCAGAAGGGGCACGGTCGATGATCGTCTTGACAGACCACGTGCATACCTGGGGTTGCACCGCCACGGTTCACTACTCCCACGCACCGCACACAGTCGTCGCCCAGTCAACGCTGGCGCTGCATCTGGAGTTCAACTCCAATCTTCCGCCACATCCAATGTTCCGCAGTTATGCGCTCTTTCAGAACGTCGTCGTCAACGGAGCGGCGACCGTGGTGAACGGACCTTCCTTCGTCGCGGCGGACGTGACCGAGATGCACTTCCAGTTGATCTCCGACAACGGTGCGGCGGCCGCCGTCGTCAACCAGTTCGACACCACGGGCTCATTCAGCGGGCCACCCCAAACGGCCACCAGTGTGCGGATGGTCTCCTTTCATCGCCCGTCGAACGGAACCACCGCATACGTCCACACCACCAAGGTTTATGCCGGCGGCCGTGACATCCCTGAAGACGAAGCCGTCCAGACGGCGATGCACGGGCTGACGGGCCTCGGCTTGAACCCGGCAGATCTCATCATGAAGGTGACGACGGACGCCGCACACCTAGCTCGTCCGCAACGGCTCGATCTGGAAGCGAATGAGCTCGTCGACGAGGTAACCGATCCACGGATCGGGTAATCGAGCGCCGCGAGCGTGCGCGAAATGTACGCAAATTACGGCGTGTCGGCGTGCAGACACGCACGCTCGGCGTAGTTGGGGCTAGGGAGTCAAGGCGACTGAGGCTTCGGCCGTGTAGCAGAGGAACGTCAGCGTCTCCTCGAGATACAGCTCGACATTGTCGGCGTCGTGCGACAGGTAACCGATCGACACGTCGGTGCCCAGCTGCAGGTCGAAATCGCCGCCGCGCGTTGACAACACGAACGCACCGTCGATCGCGGGGGCCCAGATGATGTCGCCGTCGACGAGACGGTTGAGGTGCTCGCGGATCGGATAGCCGTGTTCGGTCGTCTCGCTGACCTTGGTGTAGACATCGGCCGACAGCAGCACGCAATAGGGCCCGTCGACACCCGCGAGCCGCAGCTCCGACAACGCTTGGGCAATCACGTCAGGGATCTCGCGTGCATCCTGCGGCAGGGCCAGCGCCGGGTTCGAGCTGCACGCCCGAATGCCCTCGATGGACGCGGCCTCATACCCCTCGAAGATCGCGCGGTCCTCCACGAAAGCCAGCTTCTTCGCCGCGTCCTTCACCGGATCCCAATCCGAATCCTGCGCACCGCGTTCGACATCGTCAATTGCGTTGCGCGACACCGTGAACGGCACCCGCAACCGCACCAGCGGCTTGCTGTCGCGCAGATGCGCCACCACGCCATCGCCAGGCGCCGCGACATCACTGAGATGACCCGTGCTGATCGCCGCGGTCACTGGGCCGCCCGGTTCGCTGACGTCGACCACACGCCGTCCCGCGATGTGCCGCTTGAACGTTCGCGTCGCTTCCTCTTCGATCTGCGCCCATGCGCCTTCGGTGATCGGAGCCAGATCGCGATACAGGTTGTTCATTGGCGGGTTCCTTTCAGGCTGCCGATACCCAGCGAGCCGTTCCTGACGGGCGCGACGGTGACTTCGGGCTGCTCTTCTTCGGGCTCCGAATTCGGAAGCGGTGGAGGGTCATTGAGAAAGTCGACGATCGGTGTGAAGAACTTGCCACCGGTGATCGCGGTCGAGAACTCCAGGATGTGGTCCGTGTTGCCCGGCGGGTCGCCGACGAACATGTTGCGCAGCATCTGCTCGGTGACCGCGGCGGTGCGCGAGTAGCCGATGAAGTACGTGCCGTACTCGCCCTTGCCGATCTCCCCGAACGGCATGTTGTGCCGGACGATCTTCAGCTCGTTGCCGTCTTCGTCCTCGATGACATTCAGCGCAATATGCGAATTCGCCGGCTTGACATCGTCATCCATCTCGATGTCCTCGAGCTTGCTCCGCCCGATCACCAACTCCTGCTCCGTGACCGACAGCGCATCCCACGCCGACATGTCGTGCAGGTATTTCTGCACGTGCACATAGCAGCCGCCTGCAAAATCGGGATCCTCGTCGCCGATCTCGGTGGCGGACACCGCAAGTGGGCCGTCCGGGTTCTCGGTCCCGTCGACGAAACCGAGCAGATCCCTGTTGTCGAAAAACCGGAAGCCGTGCGTCTCGTCGACGACCGTGACCGGTCCCAGCGCCTTGACGATGCGGCCGGCCAGCTCAAAGCACATGTCCATCGACATGGCCTTGATGTGGAACAGCAGATCCCCTGGCGTCGCAGGCGCTTCGTGGCGGCCCCCGGTCAGCTCGATGAACGGCGTCAGCTCAGCGGGACGCGGGCCGGAGAACAGCCGATCCCAGGCATCCGATCCGATCGACGTGACCACCGACAACCTCTTGTCCGGGTCACGGAAGCCGACGGCGCGGACCAGTCCAGCGATGTCGGGCAGCGCGTCGTGGACTTCTTGGACCGCCCCCTCCTCTTCATTGATGGTGACCACCAAGAAGATGGCTGCAGGTGTCAACGGCGCCGTTACCGGTTGCGGCAGTGGGTCGGGCACCGTTCGACCTTATCGTCAAGATCGTCGGCAATGATGGTTAACCATGTCCGCAAGTGCACAGGGGCTGTGCGAGTTCATCGACGCCTCACCGTCGCCGTTCCACGTCTGCGCGACGGTGGCGCAGCGCCTCGTCGACGCAGGGTTTACGGAGCTGTCCGAGGCCGACGCCTGGCCCGCCTCGGGCCGCTTCTTCACCGTGCGCGCCGGCTCGCTGGTCGCGTGGATCGCCGGCACCGACCCGAACACACCGTTCCGCGTGGTCGGCGCGCATACCGACAGCCCCAACCTGCGGGTCAAGCAACACCCCGACCGCTTCGTCTCCGGCTGGCAGGTTGTGGCGCTGCAGCCATACGGCGGGGCGTGGCTGAACTCGTGGCTCGACCGCGACCTCGGCGTCAGCGGCCGACTCTCACTGCGTGTCGGCAACACCGTCGACCATTGGCCGGTCCGCATCGATGAGCCGATCCTGCGGGTGCCGCAGTTGGCCATCCATCTGGCCGACGATCGCAAGGCGGTGGCCCTTGACCCGCAGCGGCACGTCAACGCGGTGTGGGGCGTCGGCAGCGGCAGCCGGTCATTTCTGCGCTATGTCGCCGAGCATGCGGGCGTCGCGGAGGCCGACGTGCTCGGCTACGACCTGATGACCCACGACCTGACGCCCTCACGGCTGGCCGGCGTCGACCAAGAGCTTGTGAGCGCACCCCGGTTGGATAACCAAGCCACCTGCTACGCCGGCCTCGAAGCGCTGCTGGCCGTCGAACCCACCGATCACGTTCCGGTACTCGCCCTCTTCGATCACGAGGAGGTCGGCTCGCAGTCCGACCACGGCGCGCAGTCCGACTTGCTGCCGACGGTTCTGGAGCGGATCACGCTGGCGGCGCGCGGCAGCCGGGAGGATTTCCTGCGACGGGCGTCGCGCTCGATGGTGGCATCGGGCGACATGGCGCATGCCACCCATCCGAATTACCCCGAGCGGCACGAACCGGGCCACCTCATCGAGGTCAACGCGGGCCCGGTGCTCAAGGTGCAGCCCAATCTGCGGTACGCCACCGACGGGCGCACCGCGGCCGCCTTCGCGCTGGCATGCGCTCAAGCGGGGGTCCCGCTGCAGCGCTACGAGCATCGCGCCGACCTGCCATGTGGCTCCACCATCGGTCCGATGACCTCCGCGCGCACCGGCATCCCCACCGTCGACGTCGGTGCCCCGCAACTCGCCATGCATTCCGCGCGCGAGGTGATGGGTGCCGCCGATGTCGCCGCCTACTCCGCCGCGCTTCAGGCTTTTTTGTCACCCCTGTGATCTAGGGTCGGCGCCATGGCGCTCAATGTGGAATCGATCACCTTCGACACAACCGACCCCGACAAGGCCGCGCAGTGGTGGGCACAAGCCGCGGGCGGGCAGCTAACCCCTTATGTCCCTGGCGAATACGTCGCCGTCGAACGGCAGCCGGGCCCCAAGCTGCTGTTCCAGAAGGTCGCCGACCCGACACCGGGGAAGAACAAGATCCACCTCGATTTCTCCGCCGCCGACGTCGACGCCGAGGTGAAGCGGCTCGTAGATCTCGGTGCCACCGAAAATGGGCGGCACAGCATGGGCCCTGTCGCCTGGGTGGTGCTCACCGACCCGGAGGGCAACGCCTTCTGCGTCACCGACGAGGGCTGACCTGGTGATCGTCTAATTCCGCGGCGGCGAGGTGGTTCTGCAATCGAAGGAGGCACTGCTCGGCGTACCACAGGACGTTGTAGTTCCTGTCGCTGAAGTCAGTGACGCTGCAAGGTTCGCCGGCGGCGGGCACGAGTAGCACGTACCCGCCGTTTGCCGAGCGCAAACCCGGGGCGTCGCTGACGTAGGTCTCGAGCCGCAGCGCTCGAGCGCCTACGCGCCGCTTTTGGGCGACAAACCTGCGCGCGTAAGGAGTTCCGCCGCTTTGTTTTTCGCAATTTCTCCGACCACATGCCAGCCGTTCGGATCGCCCTTGAGGAGGGCCTCGGTCATCGACTTCATCTCGTCGTAGGTGGTGTGTGGCGGGATCGGGGGCACCTCGGGATCGGTCCGCATGTCGAGCACGATGGGTTCGTTGGTCGCCAGCGCCTGATCCCATGCCGACCCAACCGCGTCGGGATCGTCGACGGCGATCGCCTTGAGCCCCATCGTGCGGGCCACCTCGGCGTAGGACACGTCGGGCAGTGCCTGCGACTCGTCGAACTTCGGCGCGCCGCCCATCGCGCGCAGTTCCCAGGTGACGTGGGAGAGGTCGTTGTTGTGGAACACGCACACCACCAGTCGCGGATCCGACCACTGCCGCCAGTACCTGCGGATGGTGAGCAGTTCGGCCAGGCCGTTCATCTGCATCGCGCCGTCGCCTGCCAAAGCGATCACCGGCCGGTCCGGGTGTGCGTATTTGGCGCCGATCGCATAGGGCACCGCCGGGCCCATGGTCGCCAGCGTCCCCGACAGCGACCCGCGCATGTCCGGGCCGAACCGCAGACAGCGCGCGTACCAGTTGGTCGACGACCCCGAGTCACCGACGACGATCGCGTTAGCGGGCAGCCGGCTGGATAGTTCCCACACGACCCGCATCGGGTTCACCGGATCGGCCGACAGCATGGCCTGCCGTTCCACCGTCTGCCACCATTGCGCGACGTTGGCCTCGACGGTGTCCCGCCACGAGCGCTCTGTCTTGCGGGTCAGCAACGGAAGCAGTTGCACCAGAGCGGTTTTGGCGTCCGCAACGATGTTGACCTCGGTGGGATAGCGCATGCCGATGTTGGCGCCGTCGATGTCGATCTGCACCGCGCGGGCCTTGTCGTACTCGGGCAGGAACTGGCTGTACGGGAAGTTGGACCCCACGATCAGCAACGTGTCGCAGTCCCGCATCAACTCATAGCTGGCCCTGGTGCCCAGCAGGCCGATCGACCCCGTGACATACGGAAGGTCGTCGGAGAGCACGTCCTTGCCGAGCAGCGCCTTCGCCACACCGGCGCCGGTGCGTTCGGCCACCTCGTGGATCTCGGCCGCGGCACCCCGGGCACCCTGACCCACCAGAATCGCGACGCGCGATCCGCTGTTCAGAATGTCGGCGGCCAGTGAGATCGCATCGGGATTGGCGGTCAGCACCGGTTCGACGTCGTGTGGCGCGCTCGACGGCACCTGTTTGAATGCGTGCGCCGGTGGCTCGTAGGCCTCCTCCTGCAGATCCGACGGGATCACGATCGCCGTCGGCGCACGCCGCGCTTGCGCGGTCCGGAACGCGCGATCGAGAGCATTGGGCAGCTGGCTGGCGACGTTGACCTCGACCAGGTAGTCGCTGGCCACGTCCTTGAACAGGGTCTGCAGATCGACCTCTTGCTGGTAACTGCCGCCCATTGCGCTGCGTGCCGTCTGCCCGACGATCGCCACGACCGGGGTGTGGTCGAGTTTGGCGTCGTAGAGCCCGTTGAGCAGGTGAATCGCGCCAGGCCCCGACGTCGCCATGCACACGCCGACCTCGCCGGAGAATTTCGCGTAGCCGGTGGCCTGAAACGCCGACATCTCCTCGTGGCGCGACTGGATGAACCGCGGGTTGTTGTCGGCCTTGCCGAACGCGGCGATCAGCCCGTTGATCCCGTCGCCGGGATAGCCGAAGACCTGGCCGACGTGCCATTCGCGTAGACGGGACAAGATGTAGTCGGCGACGGTTTGGCCCATACGCGTCGCGATACCCGCCATGATCGGTGCCAAACTAGACTGGCCGGGTGACGTCGGAGCTAACCCACGGCCTGAATATCGCTGACACCGTCGACCACGCCACCGCCACTCCCGAGCAACCTCAGCCGTTTCGCGAACTCGGCCTGAAGGATGACGAGTACCAGCGGATACGTGAGATCCTCGGCCGTCGGCCCACCGACGCCGAGCTGGCCATGTACTCGGTGATGTGGAGCGAGCACTGCTCCTACAAATCCTCCAAGGTGCATCTGCGTTACTTCGGTGAGACCACCACCGAAAAGATGCGCGAGGCAATGCTCGCAGGCATCGGCGAGAACGCGGGCGTCGTCGACATCGGCGACGGCTGGGCGGCCACCTTCAAGGTGGAGTCGCACAACCACCCGTCCTACATCGAGCCGTATCAGGGCGCGGCCACCGGTGTCGGCGGCATCGTCCGCGACATCATGGCCATGGGCGCGCGCCCGGTCGCAGTCATGGACCAACTGCGCTTCGGCGCCGCCGACGCGCCTGACACCCGCCGGGTCGTCGACGGTGTGGTGCGGGGCATCGGCGGCTACGGAAACTCGCTGGGGCTGCCCAACATCGGTGGGGAGACGGTTTTCGACGCGTCGTATGCCGGCAACCCGTTGGTGAACGCGCTGTGCGTCGGCGTGCTGCGCAAGGAAGATCTGCACCTGGCGTTCGCGTCGGGCACCGGTAACAAGATCATCCTGTTCGGGGCGCGCACGGGTCTCGACGGCATCGGCGGCGTTTCGGTGCTGGCGTCGGAGACATTCGGCGGCGACGAATCCGGTGCGCCCGGCCGCAAGAAGCTGCCAAGCGTTCAGGTGGGCGATCCCTTCATGGAGAAGGTGCTCATCGAATGCTGCCTCGAGCTGTACGCCAACGACCTGGTCGTCGGCATCCAGGATCTCGGCGGCGCCGGATTATCTTGTGCCACATCGGAACTCGCGTCTGCCGGTGATGGCGGCATGCGTATCGAGCTGGACACCGTGCCACTGCGGGCGGCCAACATGACGCCGGCCGAGATTCTGTCGAGCGAGTCGCAGGAACGCATGTGTGCGGTCGTCACGCCGGAAAACGTCGACAAGTTCATGGCCGTGTGCCGCAAGTGGGAGGTGCTGGCCACCGTCATCGGTGAGGTCACCGACGGCGACCGGCTGCAGATCACCTGGCACGGCGAGACCGTGGTCGACGTGCCGCCGCGCACCGTCGCCCACGAGGGTCCGGTCTACGAGCGTCCGGTGCAGCGTCCTGACACTCAGGACGCGTTGAACGCCGACACGTCGGCCAAGCTTCCGAGGCCGTCGACGGGCGACGAACTCAAGGCGACTTTGCTTGCGCTGGTTGGCAGTCCGCACCTGTGCAGCCGGGCCTTCATCACCGAGCAGTACGACCGGTACGTACGCGGCAACACCGTGCTCGCCGAACACGCCGACGGCGGGGTGCTGCGCGTCGACGAAGCGAGCGGGCGCGGCATCGCGGTGTCCACCGACGCATCCGGGCGCTACACCCAGCTCGACCCGTACACGGGCGCTCAGCTCGCGCTGGCCGAGGCGTATCGCAACGTCGCAGTCACCGGTGCGAAGCCGGTTGCGGTGACCAACTGCCTCAACTTCGGCTCGCCCGAGGACCCCGGCGTGATGTGGCAGTTCAGTCAGGCCGTCCGTGGCCTCGCCGACGGCTGTGCGGCACTTGGCATTCCGGTCACCGGCGGCAACGTCAGCTTCTACAACCAGACGGGGACCGCGCCGATCCTGCCGACGCCGGTCGTCGGTGTGCTGGGTGTCATCGACGATGTCAAGCGCCGCATTCCGACCGGCCTCGGGGCAGAACCCGGCGAAACGCTGATCCTGCTCGGCGACACCCGCGACGAGTTCGATGGGTCGATCTGGGCGCAGGTCACCGCCGATCATCTCGGTGGGTTGCCGCCGCGCGTCGACCTGCCGCGCGAGAAGTTGATCGCCGAGGTGCTCGCCGCGGGGTCTCGTGACGGGATGGTCTCGGCTGCGCACGATCTGTCCGAAGGCGGGCTGGTGCAGGCGGTCGTCGAGGCGGCCCTCGCTGGCGAAACCGGTTGCCGCATTGTGCTTCCCGAGGGCGCCGATCCCTTTGTCACGCTGTTCTCGGAGTCCGCGGGGCGGGTGCTGGTCGCGGTGCCCCGAACCGAGGAGAGCAGGTTCACCGCGATGTGTGAGGCGCGCGGGCTGCCCGCAGCGCGCATCGGGGTCGTGGACGAGGCCAGCGACGCGATAGAAGTGCAAGGCTTGTTCACGGTTTCGCTGGAGGACCTGCGCAGTACGTCGGAGGGCGTGCTTCCCCGGTTGTTCGGGTGAGCTTCGGGTGACCGGGGCACCTCGCGAACGACATCCGCTACTCGTCTGGGCGTGGAGCCTGGTCCACCTCGACTTCACCGGGATCGCTTTCGGCGCGCTGTTCTTCTGCCTCTCGCTGACCCCTTCGCTGCTCCCGCGTGACTGGCTGTTCCAGGGACTGATCGGTGGGCTCAACGCGGCGATCGGCTACGGCATCGGCGCATTCGTGGAAAAGATGTTGCGGCGCTTCGTGGTACGTCGCCTCAAGTGGTGGCCGCCGCCGAGGCGGGCGATGTATGCCGTGAAAACGGTGATCGTCGCGGGATCGGCGACGGCGTGTGTGCTGATGATGATCCCCGCTGCCGCATGGCAACGTCAGGTGTCGGCGGTGATGGGCATGGAGGGCCCGAACACGCTGGGTTACCTGCGCACCCTGATCGTCGCGGTGCTGGTCGGTGCGGTGTGCGTCGGGGTAACTCGGGTGCTGCTCGACCTCATCAAGACGATGGCCCGCTTCTTGATCAGGCGTTGGCACCTGCACGACGAGATGGCGTTGTTCATCGGCACCGCGATCGTCGTCGTGTTGGCCATCACCCTGATCAACGGTGTGCTCGTCCGCGGGTTCCTGGCAGGCGCCAACCGCGTGTTCCAGCCGCAGAACACCACCACCCGCGAGGGGATCGTGCAGCCGCAGCAGCCTGAACGTTCCGGCAGCCCAACGTCTTTCGCGCCGTGGGACACGCTCGGCTTCCAGGGTCGCAACTTCGTCGCCACTGGTCCGCACGCCGACGGGCTCACCCGACTCAACGGTAAACCCGCCAAGGAGCCGGTGCGCGTTTACGTCGGCCTGAACACCGCCGACGACGACGAGAGCCGAATGGCGGTGCTGCTGAGCGAACTCGAGCGCACCGGGGCCTTCGACCGCAAGCTGCTCGTCATCGTCCCGACTACCGGCACCGGGTGGATCAACCCGATTGCCGCGCGAGCTCTGGAGATGATGTACAACGGCGACACCGCGCTCGTCGGGTCGCAGTATTCCTTTCTGCCGAGCTGGATTTCGTTTCTGGGCGACGAAGAAAAGTCGATGCGTTCCGGCAGGATGATGATCGAAGCCATCCACGATCGGTGGAGCAAGCTGCCGCCCGATCACCGGCCCAAGCTGGTGCTCTACGGCGAAAGCCTCGGTTCGATGGCCGGGCAGGGCGCGTTCGACTGGTTGCCGGACATCTCGCGGATGGGCTTCTCGTCGGTGCTGTGGGTCGGGCCACCCAACGCCAGCCCGATCTGGAGCGGCATCATCGCGCGGCGCGATCCCGGCACCACGGCGGTGAACCCACGCTACGACAACGGGCGCACCGTGCGGTTCTCACAAGGCGTCGACGCCAACGAGATTCACAGCGACACGATGTCGCCATGGGAGGGCACCCGGGTGCTGTTTCTGCAGCATCCGTCGGACCCGATCGTGTGGTGGTCGCAGGATCTGCTGTTCGACCGCCCAGACTGGTTGAGGGAACCGCCGGGCCGCGACCGCACCTCGTCGATGCGCTGGTATCCGATCATCACGTTCTGGCAGGTGGCCGCGGACATGACGAACGCCTCGTCGGTTCCCGGTGGACACGGCCACAACTACGGCGACTTCGTGCTCGACGGCTGGGCCGCCGTCGCCCCGCCCGACGGCTGGACGCAGCACGACACCGAACGCATCCGCATCGCGCTGGAGAAGACGGAAGCCGAAGACGGGCCCGAATACTGATGCGGCCCAGTAAGTTACGCGCGGTCGGCCTGGCTGCGGCAATGGTGGGCTGGAGCTTTGCCGCACCGCGAGTGCGCTGGCATCCGATTCCCAACGCGGCGCTTGGCACCGGACTCGTCGCAGCAACCGGCTCGCCGCTGGGCCTGCGCCCGCCGGCGTTGTGGTCGGGCATCCGGTACGGCTCTGCGGCAGGCGCCGTCGCGGCGCTCGGTGTCTTCGCGACCAGTGCGTTGCCGCCCGTGCGCCGGGCTATGGCTGCGCGCGAGCTACCCGAGCATCCCGCCCGCTGGCTGCTGCTGAGCATTCCGATCGGCACGGTATGGCCCGAGGAAGCCGCCTACCGCGCCACGCTTGGCACCGTCGCCGAAGAGGCGTTCGGCCCGACGCGCGGCCGGCTGTTGCAGGCCGCGGCGTTCGGGTTGTGGCACATCGTCGATGCCCGGGTCACTGGCCAACCGGTGCTGGGCACCGTGCTGTTCACCGGCATCGGGGGGTGGTTGTTCGGCTGGCTGCACAGGCGGTCCGGCAGCCTGGCCGCGCCGATGCTGGCGCACCTGGCTGTGAACCAGGCAGCCGGGCTGGCCGCTCTTGGCGTGCAACGGCGCGCCAGGCAGCTAGGGTCTACCAATGGTCAGCGCTGATCGCGCGAGCTCGCGCACATTCGTCGTCACCGGAGTCGCGTCAGGCATCGGTCTTGCGACCGCGCGTCGGCTGTTGGCCGAGGGCGGCACCGTGATCGGCACCGACTTGGCCGCCCCGCCAGACGATCTCGGTGCGCGGTTCGAGTTCGTGGCGGCCGACATCAGCGACGAATCCGCGGTCGGCTCGGTGTTCGCCGCGGTTCCTGATCGACTCGACGGCGTCGTTCACTCCGCTGGCGTGGCCGGCGGCGGTCCCATCCATCTGCTGCCGCAGTCCGAATGGGAACGCGTGATCGGAATCAACCTGACCGGGACGTTCTTGGTCGCCAAGGCGGCGGTGGCCGGAATGATCGAGCAGCCACGGGTGGACGGCGAGCGCGGCTCGATCGTCACGCTCGCCAGCGTCGAGGGCCTGGAGGGGACCGCGGGCGGCAGCGTATACAACGCCTCGAAGGGCGGCGTCGTGTTGCTCACGAAAAACATTGCGCTGGACTATGGTCCGAGTGGAATTCGGGCAAATGCCATCTGCCCCGGCTTCGTTGACACGCCGATGCTGGCCAGCGTGATGGGCCTGGAGGGAATGGAGGGCCCACTGCGCTCCATCACCGAGGAACATGCGCTGGGCCGCCGAGGTCAACCCGACGAGATCGCCGCGGTTGCGGCTTTCCTTGTCTCCCTTGACGCGTCGTTCGTGACCGGCCAGGCGATCGCGGTGGACGGCGGCTACACCGCCGGCCGTGATCACGGCGTAGTCAAGCTCTTCGGCTTCCCCGACTGAGGTGATGCGGCTCAGCCGCGCATTGCCGGAATGATGTGGCCGGCCAGCTTTTCGAACTCCGCGATGCGAGTACGCGGCGGCATCTCGATGACGAACTCCGTCATGCCGATCGCGCTGAATTGGTCGACCAGCGCCTCGAAAGAGATTGGCTGGTGCCAGAAGTCGAACGGCCCGAACGGGGTGTACGACCGCCGCAACGACGTCGGCTCCCTGCCGTTGGCCACGCAGAGCTCATCGAGCAGTTTGTTCTGGCGAGCTGTGACCGCGACGATGTCGTCGGCGTCGTCGGTGATGGGGCCGATGGTGTTCCAGACGTCGGCGCGCTCGGCGGTGACGCGCAGGACGGTCGGTGATTGACCACCCGTGATAAGGGTCGGACGCGGTCGTTGGATTGATCGCGGGGCGGTCGGAACGTCTTTTGCCCAAAGCCATTCACCGTTGTGCGTGAAGCGCTCTTCGTCGCCGCGCAGTATGCCGTCGAGAATCGCAACGTAGTCCGCGAAGCGGCCGGCGCGTTCGCGCGGCGACCACGGCTCCTCGCCGACGGCGTGGTGGTCCCATTCGAACAGCCCGGCCCCGATGCCAAGGTCCAGGCGACCGCCCGATAAGTGATCGACGGTGAGCGCCTGCCGGGCCAACGTCGCGGCAGGTCGCAGAATCGGATTGCTGACCAGTGTGCCGATGCGGATGCGTTCGGTGGCCTCGGCGGCCAGCGGCAGCACGCTCCAGCCATCGAACCAGGCACCGTCGCGATCACGCAGATCCGAGCTGTGGTCGGGTAGGAAAACTTGGTCGAAACCGAGTTCTTCGAGCCAGCGGAACTGCTTGGGCAGCTCCAACAGTGAGGCGTCCGGGTACAGCATCACTCCGAAGCTCAAGGTGGCCATTCGGGGCGCGCTCCATCTATTGCGTTGTGGCAGGGGGCTTTCCACATTAGGTGCCACTGCGGGAACCGCAAGTAGGCACTATTTGGTGCGTTAGGCACCGACGGGTAAGAATTAGACGTCGCGACGGTCCGCCTGTAGCTGATGGGGCTCGCTGAGTTGATCGTCGATGCCGAAGCTGATGATGCGCCGCGGCGTCACCCGGATGATCGCGGTGTCGAGTTCGTCGCCTGCCGCGCCGTGTGAAGGCGGAATCTCGGCCTGTTCGGCTGTGCCGCGGATTTCCAGGCAGCGCACCCGCCACGGGTCGCGTGAGGTGATGTCGTCGACGACGAACGCCACCTTGTTGTTGTGAGCGATGTTGCGGAACTTCTGGCTCTTCGACATCCGATAGCCCGCAATGTCGATGGTGCCAAGTTCCTCGTTGTAACTGAACCCCACCGGGCTGTTCTGTGGTGTGCCATCGGGCTGGATGGTCGCCAGCCGGCCCAGTTCGGCCTGCTTCAGGAAGTCGAGTTCATGCGGTTTGAACGTCATGACCCCAACGTAGAACCTCAACAATTCTTGAGGTCAACCGTCATGGGTTGATCGTGTACTCGCCGACCTGTCTGCCCCAGACGTAGTCGACCAACAACGGCTGGGCGAGCTCGACGTGGTTGTACGGCGCGATGGATGCGCCGGTGTCCATCACCAGGTACGGCGCGGGCCACAGGTTTCGGCTGATGTCCTGCCAGCAGCCGGGCCGCCCCTCGGGACCGCCGCGGGCGTTCACCCGCGGCAGGTTGTCCGGATAGACGTACGGATTGCCCGCTCCCGCCAGCACGCCCGACGCTGAGGCCAGCGAGTAGCCGTTGCCGCCGAGCACCGCCGCCGAGCGCTTCTGGACGTTCGAGAACTTGCGGATGGTGCAAAAGATCTCGCCCTGGTACGTGTCGAGGAGTTGCGTCGTGGGAACCAGGTCGGCGGCGCCGCGGACCAGATACGGCCCGCCGCGTTCGAAGCTGTCGGCGGCGTCGTTGGCGAACCCGACAGCGGCCATCAGCGCCTGATCGATGTCGGCGCTGTGCTCATTGAAGGTCTGCGCGGTCCGTACCGCGTTTTCCAGCCCGTTCCACAAGTCGGGGGATGCGTCGGCATAGACGTCGGCAATATCGGCCAATTCGCGAGTGTCCTCATTGATTTGCGGCAGCTGCGGATTGAGGTCGTCGAGGATCTCGTTGCCGTTCTGCAGCGACTGCCCGAACCGGTCACCAAGCCCGGTGATTGCCTCGGCGGCGGCGGCCAGCGTCTGATTGAGCTTGATCGGATCCACCTGCTCGGCGATCGCCGTGACCGTCTCGAACAACGTGTTGAATTCTGTGCTCACGCCCGTTGCGTCGATCACGTCGTGAGACGAAATACGTTGCGGTGAAGGGTGTTCCGGTGAGCTGAACGAGATGTACTTGTTGCCGAACACCGTCGTAGCCTGGATCTCGACCGCGACATTGACCGGAATGTATTGAATGTAACCGGGTTTCACGTCGAGCGTCATCCTGGCCATCGGGGCGCCGCGTTCGTCGGTCATGGCGATTCGGGTAACGCGACCGATCTCGACACCGTTGTACGTCACCTTCGCGCCGGGCTCGACGACGAGGCCCGCCCGCGGCGACAGCAGAGTCAACTGAGTCTTTCCGGACAGCGCGCCGCGGAATTCCAGATAGATGAAGGATGCAACCGCCGCGACGATCACCAGAAGGACCGCGCCGGCTGTTTTGTAGGGCGGCCGGTGGCGGTCGACATGCACTTTGAGAATCTAAGGTATGGCCGCCCGCCGCAGTGTCGATCCGGCGAAGACCCGCGCCGCAGTGTCAGCCGTCGCCGAGTGGTTGCACGATCCCAACCGCCCCGAACCGGGCCGATCCGAGCTCGGCGAGGCGGTGCGGTTGACCGCGCGCACCCTGGCTGCCATGGCACCGGGCGCCAGCGTGGAAGTTCGTGTGCCGCCGTTCATTGCGGTGCAATGCATTTCGGGGCCCGAGCATCGGCGCGGCAATCCGCCCAACGTCGTCGAAACCGATCCACGCACCTGGCTGTTGCTCGCCGCCGGACTGCTCGACGTCGCCGACGCCGCCGCCACAGGCGCTGTGCAGTTGTCCGGGTCGCGCGCAAATGAGATCGGGCAGTGGTTGCCCTTGGTCACAATCGACGGTCGGTAACGGAGATGCGGAAATGTCTGGGGCCGGCAGTTTGTTGATGTGTTGCGCGACACTTTGCCGCGATTCCGTGATTACTCGGTGGTAGCCGTAGACTGAACACGTCTACCCACCCCGCCCTGGGAGCAGCCATATTGTGACCGGCCAGCAGCAGACCGATCCAGAACCCCGCGAAGAGTGTGGCGTATTCGGCGTCTGGGCGCCGGGTGAAGAAGTCGCCAAACTCACCTACTACGGCCTGTACGCGCTTCAGCACCGCGGCCAGGAGGCGGCGGGCATCGCCGTCGCCGACGGCTCGCAGGTGCTCGTGTTCAAGGACCTCGGCCTGGTCAGCCAGGTCTTCGATGAGCAGACGCTGGCCGCCATGGAGGGCCACGTCGCCATCGGCCACTGTCGTTATTCCACCAGCGGCTCCACGACCTGGGAGAACGCCCAGCCGGTCTTCCGCAACACCGCCGCCGGTACCGGCGTCGCGCTCGGCCATAACGGCAACTTGGTCAACGGCACCGAACTGGCTGCCCGCGCCCGCGACGCCGGGCTGCTGGGAACGCGTGGCGCGCCCGCAGCCACGACCGACTCCGACATCCTTGGCGCCCTGCTGGCCCACGGCGCTGCCGACGCGACGCTGGAGCAGGCCGCACTCGAGCTGCTGCCGACGGTCCGCGGCGCGTTCTGTCTGACGTTCATGGACGAGAACACCCTCTACGCGGCCCGCGATCCCTACGGCGTGCGGCCGTTGTCGCTGGGGCGGCTGGATCGTGGCTGGGTGGTCGCCTCGGAGACGGCGGCGCTCGACATCGTCGGCGCGTCGTTTGTCCGCGACATCGAGCCCGGTGAACTGTTGGCCATCGACGCCGACGGCGTGCGCTCCAGTCGCTTTGCCCCGCCGTCGCCGAAGGGCTGCGTCTTCGAATATGTGTATCTGGCCCGGCCCGACAGCACGATCGCAGGCCGATCGGTGCACAAGACCCGCGTCGACATCGGCCGCAGGCTGGCCCAGGAGAAGCCGGTCGAGGCCGACCTGGTGATCGGTGTGCCCGAGTCCGGCATTCCGGCCGCCGTCGGTTACGCGCAGGAGTCCGGCATCCCCTACGGGCAGGGCCTGACGAAAAACGCCTACGTCGGGCGGACCTTCATCCAGCCGTCGCAGACCATTCGCCAACTGGGCATCCGGCTCAAGCTCAATCCGCTCAAAGAGGTCATCCGCGGCAAGCGCCTGATCGTCGTCGACGACTCGATCGTGCGCGGCAACACCCAGCGGTCCCTGGTGCGGATGCTGCGTGAAGCGGGTGCCGTCGAGGTGCATGTGCGGATCGCCTCGCCGCCGGTGAAGTGGCCGTGCTTCTACGGCATCGACTTCGCCACCCCTGCCGAGTTGATCGCCAACGCCGTCGAAAACGAGGACGAGATGCTCGAGGCGGTGCGGCACGCGATCGGCGCCGACACACTCGGCTACATCTCGCAGCACGGCATGGTCGCGGCCACCGAGCAGCCCGCCTCGCGGTTGTGCACGGCCTGCTTCGACGGCAACTACCCGATCGAACTGCCCGGCGAAACGGCGTTGGGCAAGAACGTGATCGAGCAGATGCTGACCACCGCGGCGCGCACCGGGATTCCGCTGCAGGCCGAGAACGACAACGCCTCAGCGCTGCGCAGGCCCTAACGCCCGACCTGCGCCCACTGCGGGTCGGTTGGTAACGGCCCGTTCCGCAACGCGCGTGCGACGGCGTCTCGATATCCGATGAGCCCTTGCCTCGGCGGGGGTATCACCGAGTCGATGTCGTGGTCAGCCATGACCGCGTCGACTTCCAGGGATTCGATCAACGGTCGCGCCAGGCCGGGAGGCATGGGCGTGACCAGCCCCACCCACAAGCTAGCGATCGTCGGAGTCAGAAACGGTATCGCCACAATCAGCCGTCTGCGCAGGCCGGCGACCTCGGCGTAACCCTGCATCGCCTCGCCGTACTCGAGCACGTCCGGCCCGCCGATATCCCACGTGCGTGATGTCGGCACCGTGACGTCGGCCGCCTCGGACAGATAGTGCAGCACGTCGTCGATCGCGATCGGCTGAATGCGGTTGTGCACCCACTTCGGAGTCGTCATCGCGGGCAGCCGGTTGGTCAGGTGCCGCATCATCTCGAATGACGCTGAGCCAGAACCGATTACGATTCCAGCCTGCAGCACCACTGTCTCGATGTCTGATTCGAGCAGGATGTCACCGACCGCCGTTCGCGATCGCAGATGAGGCGACAGGTCGACGTCCGGCGGGTGCAGCCCGCCGAGGTACACCAGTCGCTTGACATTCGCGCGGCGCGCCGCCGCGACGACGTTGCGCGCTGAGCGGGCTTCCTCGGCCACGAAGTCCTGCGAAGTGCCCATCGAGTGCACGAGGTAGAAGACGACGTCGACGCCTTCGAACGCTGCTGTCAGCGAATCCGGTTCGCCGAGATCACCGCGAACCACCTCTACACGTTCCCGCCACGGCACCGCGGCCAGTTTGTCCGGATTGCGGGCCAGAGTGCGAACCGCATGGCCGCGGTCCAGCAGCACCGGCGCCAACCGGCCACCGATGTAGCCGGTCGCTCCCGTTACCAGGCAGCGGGTCTTGTCGGTAGACACCGACGCCGGATACCCAAATTGTCCTCAGGCGACGCCGCAGCCCGGATCGGGTACATCGACGGCCTGAGGGCTGCCCGCGGGTTCGATGTAGTCGACCCACAGCACCACTGGGTCAGGCCCCAGGTTGCGGCCGTTGTGCACGTGATTCGACCCGCTTTCCTCGGTGACTGCTGAGCCGGCGGGGGAGACGACGTCGGAGCAATCCCCCATCGTGCGGGTGAGGGTGCCCTCGCGGACCACGCCGAACACCCGGCCGTCGTGATAGTGCCAGCCGGTGCTGCCGCCGGGTTGGATGGTGATCTCCTTGGTGATGTAGTCCACGCCGTTGACGGTCGACTGCGAGATGATGACCGCGTCGATGCCGACGCCGGGAGTCGCCGATGCGGGCGCTGACAGGACCGTTGAAGCCGGCACGATCGCCGTGGCGACCAACGCAAACCAGCGAACTGTTTTCATGGTCGGTCACGTTCTCACACCGGAGGTGATCGTGCGAGCCGATCTGCGGGAAGGCTGATGATCGACCGGTTACCGGCGGGTGGGCAACGACGGTAGCCTTGCTGTCGATGACGGATCAAGCCGAACAACACGGCATCTCCTACGCATCGGCTGGGGTGGACATCGAAGCCGGTGACCGCGCCGTCGAATTGTTCAAACCGCTGGCCATGAAGGCCACCAGACCCGAAGTGCGCGGCGGGCTCGGCGGATTCGCCGGGCTGTTCGCGCTGCGCGGCGGCTACCGCGAACCGCTGCTGGCTTCGTCGACCGACGGTGTCGGCACCAAGCTGGCCGTCGCCCAGGCCATGGACAAGCACGACACGGTCGGCATCGACCTGGTCGCGATGGTGGTCGACGACCTGGTCGTGTGCGGCGCAGAGCCGTTGTTCCTGCAGGACTACATCGCCGTCGGCCGCACGGTTCCCGAACGGGTCAGCGAACTGGTGTCAGGCATCGCCAACGGCTGCGTGATGGCCGGCTGCGCGCTGCTCGGCGGCGAAACCGCCGAACACCCGGGACTGATGGCACCCGACCACTACGACATCTCGGCCACCGGCGTCGGCGTGGTTGAGGCCGACGACGTGCTGGGACCTGAGCGGGTCAAGCCCGGCGACGTGATCATCGCGATGGCGGCGACGGGCCTGCATTCCAACGGCTACTCGTTGGCGCGCAAGGTGCTGCTGGAGATCGACCGGATGAACCTGGCGGGCCATGTCGAGGAGTTCGGCCGCACCCTCGGCGAAGAGTTGCTCGAGCCGACCCGCATCTACGCCAAGGACTGCCTAGCGCTGGCCGCCGAAACCCAGGTCCGGACGTTCTGCCATGTCACCGGGGGCGGGCTGGCCGGAAACCTCGAGCGTGTCATCCCCCACGGCCTCGTCGCCGAAATCGACCGCGGGACGTGGACGCCCGCGCCGGTGTTCGGGATGATCGCGCAGCGTGGCCGCGTCGACCGGGTGGAGATGGAGAAGACGTTCAACATGGGTGTCGGCATGGTCGCCGTCGTCGCGCCGGAGGACACCGACCGCGCGCTGGCCGTGTTGACCGCCAGGCATCTGGATTGCTGGACGCTTGGCACCGTCAAGAAGGGCAGCAAGGACAGCGCCCGTGCCAGCCTGGTGGGCCAGCACCCCCGCTTCTAGGGCTTGATGCGCCAGTCGTCCTCATCGGGCGCCCATTCGTCACCCGATCCGTCGGTGCCGTTGAGATCGCCAGAGCCGTCCGACCCAGCCAGCTCGCGCTGAAGTTGGGTGAAATCAGTCTGCGGTGAGCTGTATTTGAGCTCACGAGCAACCTTGGTCTGCTTTGCCTTAGCCCGGCCGCGGCCCATGGGGGTACCCCCTCGCGCAATAACGGAGCGGCCCAATTTTTAGGCGGCTCCGATCTGTGTGTCTTTATTGTCCTGCCAACACTTTACCGTGCCCGGCTGTCGCGTGCTGGCAGGCCCGCTCCCGGCTGAGCCGTGAGTCAGGCCCGATCAGTCAGCCGACTACCTCAACGCCCGCGGCCGCGCAGCTGTTCCACCGCGACTCGGCCCGCTCCGACCACATCGGCGGGGGGTAGCGAATCGGGATCGATCACCGCCGCGACCTCCGTTTCCCCGCCCGTGGTCAACGGCGTGTCCGCCGGCAGGCCACGCTTGAGCAGCGCCAAGGCGATGGGCCCGTCGTCGACGTGGTCGATGACGGTGCCCAGCCTGCCGACGCTGCGCCCGCCCGCCAGCAGAGGATCGCCGGTTGCCGGGCGATCCGCCGAGCCGTCCAGCTGAACGAGCACCAGCATGCGCGGCGGTTTGCCCAGGTTATGGACGCGAGCGACGGTTTCCTGGCCGCGGTAGCAACCCTTGTCGAGGTGCACGGCCGTGCCGATCCAACCGACCTCATGCGGGATGGTCCGCTCGTCGGTGTCCACGCCAAGACGCGGCCGCAGCGCCGCCACCCGATGGGCTTCGTATGCCCACACGCCTGCAGGCCTGACCCCGGCGTCCACGAGTCGCTGTCGCCACTGGGCGGCTTGTTCGCGGGGTACGACAAGGTCCAACTCGATGCCTTTACCTGGCATTCGCCGCAGAAAACCGCCGCTTTCGAGCGCCACAGCGGTGCCTTCGCCGGGCAGCGAATCGACGCCGAGCGCCTCGAGCACCTCGGGATCGGCCAGCCGCGGGCCGAGTAGTGACAACACCGCCAGTTCGGCCGGTTCGACCGCGACGTCGGACCAGAACACCATCTTGCGCAGGAACGCGAGCAGCGGTTCGCCGCGCCATGGCTCGGTGTCCAGATAAGTGACGCCGTCGAGCTCGGTCTGGATCCAGTGATCTTCGACACGTCCCTGCATGTCGAGGCTCAGATTCTGCGTGACCGCGCCATCTGGGAGCTCGCTGACGTGCTGCGAGGAGATGTTGTGCAGCCAGCTCTTGCGCTCACTGCCGGTGAGCGTCAGCACGGCCCGGTGCGAGCGGTCGACGACGACGGCGTGGTCGGCGGCCGAGCGCTGCTCGCCAAGGGGGTCGCCGTAGTGCCACACGGCACCTGCGTCCGGTCCGGTCTCAGGCGCGGGAACTGCGGACATGCCTTCAACTCTACGGGCTAGGCTGCTACGCCATGGCCAGCCAACCCGGAGTCGTAGTCACCCTCGACGGCCAACTGCACGACCCCGCGGCGCCACTGCTTTTCGCAGACGATCTGGCAGCGGTGCGCGGCGACGGCGTCTTCGAAACGCTGTTGGTGCGCGACGGCAGCCCATGCCTACTGGAGGCGCACCTGGCCCGGTTGACGCAGTCGGCGCGAATGGCCGATCTGCCCGAGCCCGACCTGCCGCAGTGGCGGGCGGCCGTCGCTGCGGGGGTAGCACGCTGGCTTGCCGATGGCGAAGGCGAGGGCGTGCTTCGGCTGGTGTACAGCCGCGGCAGGGAAAGCGGATCGCCGCCGACGGCGTTCGCGACAATCGGGCAATTGGCCGCGCGGGTCGCCGAGGCCAGGCGTAACGGCGTGGCGGCGGTGACGCTGGCGCGCGGCCTGCCCGCCGAAGGGGCGTCCGACATGCCGTGGCTGCTGGCGGGTGCGAAGACGTTGTCCTACGCGGTGAACATGGCAGCGCTGCGGCATGCGGAGCAGCAGGGTGCCGGGGACGTGATCTTCGTCAGCTCTGACGGCTACGTCCTGGAGGGGCCGCGGTCGACGGTGGTGATCGCGACCGAACTCGATGGGAACCCCGCGCTACTGACGCCGCCGCCGTGGTATCCGATTCTGCGCGGCACCACGCAACAGGCACTGTTCGAGGTGGCGCGCAACAAGGGCTACGACTGCGACTACCGCAATCTGCGGCCAGCCGATCTGTTTGCCGCACAAGGAGTTTGGCTGGTTTCGAGCATCACGCTCGCCGCGCGGGTGCATACGCTGGATGGCAAGCCGCTGTCGTCTGCGCCGCTGGCCGGCGAGATCGCCGAGCTGGTCGACGAGGCCATCTTGAGCGATCGCTGACGTCGCACCCACCCATACGACATCCTGGATGGGTGGGGGACGGGTCGGCTGACGAACGGCTGACGAGGTGGCAGCGGCTGGCGTTGCGCCGCTTGATCAGGCACGCGGGAAGGCGGCCTGGAGAGCCGCTGACACCGGGCGACTGGCAGGCCTACTTCGAGTTCTCCACCATCACCAGCACGCGGGCGGTACATCGCGTCCTACGCTCACTGCCGGCCAGCCCGCGGTGCGGCATGTGCGGCGCGCCGTTCGCCGGAATCGGCAGCCGGTTGGTTCGGCCGCTGGGTTTTCGCCCGTCCCGGAAGAATCCGACGCTGTGTGCGACGTGCGTCGAGCTGGCGCCGCCGGGTGGCATCACCACAGAGGTCGGCGTCATGTTCGCCGACCTGCGGGGCTTCACCACGCGTTCGGAGTCCATCACCCCGCAGGAGGCGAGCGCGCTGCTGCGCCGGTTGTATTCCGTCGCAGAAGACGTGCTCTTCCCGGAAGCGCTGATCGACAAGCTGATCGGCGACGAGGTCATGGCGCTTTATCTGCCGATCTTTGTCGCAGGGAGCTCATGGTCACCCGAGGATGACGACCGGCGAACGGTGGCCAACGTGATGCTCGACCATGCCCGCAGGCTGCTCGAAGGGCTGGGCTATGGCAGTCGCGAAGGTGCGGCGCTGGACCTCGGTATCGGCCTCGATTACGGCGAAGCGTTCGTCGGCAACATCGGCGGGGGCACTGCGGTCAGTGACTTCACGGCCATCGGTGACGTCGTGAACACCGCGGCCCGGCTGCAGTCCTGCGCAAGCAGTGGCGAGGTCATCGTGGCCGAACGCCTCGCGCGATTTCTCGACGAACCGGCCGGTCCGCTCGAGCACGTCACGGTCAAGGGCAAGCACGAGCCCGTCGCCGCCCAACGAGTGCGTTGGTTCGAGACACCGAAAGTGCGCTAAATCGGTTGTCGCCGTGCGGATGCGAGGGTACGGTCGGCCGTACACAAGGAAGGAGGTGGTCCGACCAATTGATTGACTTACGGACATGTGAGGTGGCTGCGAGCTAGCAGCGCACGGGGAGTCCTCCGCGCGCGCTGGCGAATTCCCCGCAGTCACCCGGCCCCCGAGCCTCTCGGTTTTGTCCAACCAGGTACAACGGCTCGGGGGCCGCTTCATGTCTGCCGTCGGCTAGCCGCTGATGAAGGCCAGTCCGACGATGCCGACGATGTAGAGCACGAGCACGACGATCGAATCCAGCCCCATGCGCAACCATTGGCGCTCCGGGCGAAACACCAATCCGACCATGTAGACCACCGTGAGCAACGCCGCCAGCGCGGTGAGGTAGATGTCGGTGTGGTGTGCCAACGGTAAGACGGCGGATCCCGACAGCACTTCTGCGAGCAGGAAGAGCACCGGAAGGAACGCATTGCCGCCAAAGATGTCGCTGACCGCCAGCTTGTAATCGCCAAGGCGGGTCGACGTGAGCCCGGTGGACAATTCCGGCAATGAGGTGGCGGCCGCCAACACGGTCGCACCGAAGACCACGCCGGACATCCCCCAGCGCCCGAACACCGCTTCGCCGCTGCGTTCGATATAGACGCCCGCGACCAAGGTGGCGACCGCCGCGACCGCGAACACCGTCACGGTCCGGGCCGTGCTGACACCTCCCTGAGTTGCCTTGTCGGCGTTGGTCTTTGCGGAATGGCCGGGCGGCTTCTGCTGGCTGCCCGGTGCGTGACCGCCCTCATGCCACGGCAACTCCCGGTCACCGCGGCGCACCAAGAGCAGACCCACCGCCCAGATGACGGCTATCAACGCGGCACCCGGTGTGACCCGCCAGACGATCAGCTCCGGTGGCAGTTGCGTCGACATCACCACCACAACCAACAACGCCACCACCAACGCGCCCTCGAGGACGAGGGTCAGCGATGCCGCCAGGTAAGTCAACGGCTTACGGGGCCGCACGCCGGCGGCGTCGAGTGCCACCAGCACTACCGTCTGGATCGCGATGCCGCCGAGGATGTTGCCGACCGCGACGTCGAGTTGATGCGCCAGCGCCGCGCTGGTCGTGATCGCGATCTCGGGCAGGTTGGTGGCAATCGCCAACAGGAGGATTCCGCCCAATGCCGACCCGAGGTGCCACCGTTGGGACAGCACGTCGGTGGCATCGGACAATTTGACGCCGGCCGCCCAGATCACGATCGCGCAGAGGAGGAAAACGCACAGCAGCACCCACGACGGCAACGACGTCACGCCGAGGCGAATACCCGCTTGACTGCCCAGCATCCCTGTGAAGCTGGCGTGAGTTAGCTGGGTGCGCGATGATGCGCCCCATGGGCAACGTGTGGAGGCTGGCCGTCGCGGCCGTCGCAGTAGCCACCGCATGCGCGCCGATCTCCGAGCGGACCGCCACCGGCACGGCAGACAAGTGCACGAAGGACAATCTCGGAACGCTGTATCCCGGCATCTTCACCTTCGGCACCGACCAACCGGTGTACCCGCCGTGGTACATGGGCGACAACCCCGCCAGCGGTGAGGGATTCGAGGCTGCGCTCGCCTATGCCATCGCGGCCAAGATGAAGTACACGGACGACGAGGTGCGGTGGGTACGGATGCCATTCAACACGGCGCTGGCTTTTGGGCCAAAGACGTTCGACGCCAACCTATCTGAGTTCTCGATCACCGAACAGCGCAAGGCCGCAGTGGATTTCTCCTCGCCGTATTTCGACGTGACGCAGGCGGTCGTCACGATCAAGACGTCACCGGCGGCGGCCGTCAAGACCGTGCAGCAGCTCAAGGCGCTGCGACTGGGTGTGCAGGTCGGTACCACCAGTTACACCGCGGCGACATCGGTGAACGGTGACTTTCCTGTCGAGGTGTACAACACCAACGGCGACGCCAAAATTGCGCTGAGCAACGGCGAAATCGATGCACTGGTGGCCGACCTGCCAACAGCGTTCTCCGTCGCCAACGAGCTGCGCAACGGGTTGATGGTGGGCCAATTGCCAAGCGCCTCAGGTGATATCGAGCAGTTCGGCGTCGTGCTGGACAAGGGCAGCGCACTGACTCGCTGCGTATCGTGGGCCGTCGACAGCCTCCGCAAGGACGGCACGCTGGACCGGCTTAAGCAGCAGTGGCTGACCGACGCGGGCAGGGCGCCCGTGCTGGCTTAGCTCGCCGGACCCGGCGCCAGCGACGAGCACGCCTGCATGGCGCTGCGCCAGGTGCTCTCGTCGACGCCAGGCGGGGGACCGGCGGCCGGACCCGGCGCCGCGGGCACACCATGCTCGCTCAGACAATGCGCGAGACTTCCGTGGCCTGCCGGCGTGACCGACGTCGACGGTTGTTGTTGGGGCGGCGGCGTGTTCGACGAACATGCGGCGAGCAGGCCGGCCGCGGCGAGCCCGACGGCGATCGGTCGCACCCGCATCAGCCGACGAATCGTGACAGCCGGGCCGACAGGTGCGGGACCAGGCCGCCGTCGGCGTCCACCCGTTCTTCCACATATGCCAGGTCGCCACCCTCGACGATGCCGTAGAGCCGCTTGGCCCCGCCGACCAGCATTCCGGACTTGCTGCGGGCCAACGCGTCGGTGACCAGCTCCCAGGAGGATTGGGTGCGCGGGCTGCCATAGAACAGTTCGATGTAACCGGCGGAATGGGCGAGCAGCAGCTCGATGGCCTGCGACTCGGACGGGTCGGTCGGGTCGTTGACGAACCGCCAGAAGCCGGTTTCCCGCAGACCGGGCGCCTCGTAGTCGCCGCTCTCGGTCAGCCGCCAGGAACGGGCCTCCCAGTTCAGGTAGTCGCCGCCGTCGTGCGAGACGACGATCTGCTGACCGAACCGGTAATCACGCCCGGCCGTGCGGCCCTCACCCTCGCCGCGCCACACGCCTACCAACGGCAGCAGGGCGAGCAACGCGTCGTTGAGGTTGGCGCCCTCACGCAAATTGGCGGTGTCGGCTGGCAGCGGTAGATCGTCGAACACCGGGATGTTGCGGGCCGCCGTTGTCTTGGCGCGTTCGGCTGCCGCCGCGACGGCGTCGTCGCCGGACGTCACGACTCGGCGGTGATCAGACGGTAGAGCGCGTACAGCGCGAACCACGTGATCACCACGACGGCCGCGACGAGCATGATCTCGAAGAACAGCACCACGGCAGCGAGTCTAGCCGCCGAGGCCCCAATGGTTCTCGCCGGCCGTGGTTGGCCGAAACTACCCGAGTTCCTTTACGAACTCCGGGCAAAACGAGGTAGCCGCGGTGGTGACGAACGTCGCGGCGAGACCCTTGTTTCCGCCGAGACCGCGGCCTGCGATGTCCGCGACGGTCTCTTTGAAGGTGTCCCCGGCCGCGAAATCACGGCATACCGAGTGCCCGGCACTGATCACTCCGACCCGCGCCTGCGGCGGGATCGTGAGACCGTTGCTGGCCAATGCGTCGAGGAACTCGGTGTCGGGGCTGGCCGCAGCCAGCGGTGGAGTTGCTATGGCGAGGAGGGCGAACACCGTCGTCGCGAATCCCCCAATTGCGAATTTCATGATCGGCCCTGTTCATTGTGGTTGTCCCTGCGCAGCGGCGCAGGAACTAACCCCATGGTGGACCGGCCTAGCTAATTTCGGAGCGTTTTCGCAGCGAAAGCTGCGCTGCGGCCGGCAACCCGGCCTCAGCGTCCGCTCAAGCGACCTTGACGTCGACCTCGTGGATGCCAGCTCCCGACGGTGCCACGCTGGCGTCGCCGTTGCCCGCGGGCGACAGCGCGCGCAGCGTCCACGTGCCGGGCGCGGCGAAGAACCGGAAGTCACCGGTGGCCGACGCGACGACCTCTGCGGTGAACTCGTCAGAGGCGTCCAGCAGGCGCACGAACGCGCCGCCGACCGCCTGACCCGACCCGTCGACGACGCGACCGGTGATCACCGTCTCCTTCTCGAGGTCGACGCTTGCTGGCAACGTCAGGCCTTGCTTCGGTGCAGAGCACATATCAACTTCCCAACTCGATCGGGGCCCCAACGAGAGAGCCGTATTCCGTCCAACTGCCGTCGTAGTTCTTGACGTTCTTGTGTCCCAACAGTTCCTGCAGCACGAACCAGGTGTGCGACGAGCGCTCACCGATGCGGCAGTAGGCGATGGTTTCCTTTTCGCCGTCGAGGCCCGCCTCGGCGTACAACTTGGCCAGATCCTCGTCCGACTTGAAGGTGCCGTCCTCGTTGGCCGCCTTGCTCCACGGAACGTTGATCGCGCCGGGGATATGCCCTGGCCGCTGGCTCTGCTCCTGCGGCAGGTGCGCGGGAGCGAGGATCTTCCCGGAGAACTCGTCGGGGGAGCGCACGTCGACCAAGTTCTTCTCGCCGATCGCGGCGATGACCTCGTCGCGGAACGCGCGGATCGCGTTGTTGGGCTCCTTGGCGGTGTAGCTGGTCTGCGGCCGGTTCACCGGCTCCGCCGACAGCGGGCGCCCGTCGAGCTCCCACTTCTTGCGGCCGCCGTCGAGCAGCTTGACCTTGTCGTGGCCGTAAAGCTTGAAGTACCAGTACGCGTACGCCGCGAACCAGTTGTTGTTGCCGCCGTAGAGGATCACGGTGTCGTCGTTGGAGATACCGCGTTCAGACAGCAGTTTGGAGAACTGCTGTGCGTCGACGAAGTCGCGCTTGACGTGGTCCTGGAGATCTTCTTTCCAGTCGAGCTTGATGGCGCCCTCGATGTGGCCGCCGTCGTAGGCGCTGGTGTCTTCGTCGACCTCGACGAAGACGGTGTTCGGCGCGGTGAGATTGCTCTCGGCCCAGTCGGTACTGACCAGGACCTCACTACGAGCCATGAACGAATTCCTTTCGGTTGCTTGGTGATTGAGTCAAACGGGAAATGAGCGGATAGAGCTGGCAACCGAGGCAGATGCCGAAGGCCGCATTGAGGAACGCCGCCACGAGTGCGAAGCCGGTGGCGATCAGGCCGAGAAGCTGTATGCCACAAGCGAATCCGACGACGCCGACGACAGCGAACACGAAACCGACCAGCTGCGCGAATTTCAGCGGCGGCACGGGTTCCTTCTCGGTGGTGGGTCCGAGCCGCGGAAGTACGAGGTGCGCGAAGATCAGTCCATAGGGATGCTGACGCGGGCCGCGCCACGCGCCGATGGCGAAAACGACGGCCTGGACGCCCAGAACCACGGCCGCGGCGAGCGGGCTGACGGCCGCCGCGAGCAGCGTCGCCACGAGCACGGCGGTGGTGATCCACGCGGCGAAGCGGGGGCCACGCACATCCACCTGCGTGGTCGTGGTGTTGGTCGACATGAAACAGACTCCTGTTGCGTTGACGGGCCGGGAATGAGCAGGCCGAAACGGCTGCTCCGAGCGAGCGCGCTAGACCGCGCGGCTGCGCTCAGCAGCTACAACAACAACAGCAACAACCCGCAACGCGGCACAGATCGACTGCGCGGCGCTTGGTGAGCATGGGCTCGAGGCGGGCGGACACGTCGGACAGCTTACCCAATGACATGGTGATCAAGCCAACAGCGGTTCGACGGCGGAGCGCAGGTCAGCGGCCTTGGGCACACCGGTGGTGCGATAGCGGGGACGGCCGTCCGCATCGAAAATCAACGTCGTAGGCAGCGACATCACCGAAAGCCGTCGAGCGGCTTCGGGATTGGCGTCCATGTCGATCTCGACGTGCGCGACGCCGGGCAGCTCATCGCACACCTGATCGACCACCCGCCGGACCGCCCCGCAGGGTCCGCACCAATCCGCGCTGAAGTGCAGGATGGTCGGCCCGCTTTCGGAAAGCCCGAGGTCGGAGGTGTCGACATTGCTGGCGTCGGAGGCGGCCTTCAGCATCCCGGCACGCAGCGTCACCAGCCGGCCTATTACAAAGGCCACGCCCAAGGCGGCGATCAGCACCGTGACCGCCAGTACCACTGATGAGCTCATGACAAATTGAACCGATCGAGCGGGATGGTTACTCCCTTGGTGATGCCCTCGATGATGACGTCCGAACCGCGGGCCCCCTCGCTGGTTGGCCGCACCCCGAACGGCAGCTTCTGACCAGGCAGGGAATTGCTGAACGCGGCGAGCACAGCAGGCAGTTTGTCCTCGGGAATCTCCTGGTCGGCGGTGCCTGCGCCGGTCAGCACGCCGGTCGCGGTGAAGATCAGCGTTGTCTCGTCGGGCCCGGCGATCGAGAGGTCGACGGAGATGCTGACCTTCTTGTCGTAGCCCGCCTTCTTCGGAGTTCCGGTGAACACGAGCCCCCGGTTGCTGGAAATGCCGGACTCGGTGGTGCCGCCCGTCGCGTCGTTGGTCTCCCGCGACGGGGCCTCGACCAACAGATCGGGGACGCCCATGAACCGCCCGAGATGCGTCGAATCGATGATGATGCGGCTTTCCAGCTTGCCGACCGGCAGCTTCGCATCGGGCCCGATGAGCCAGGAAGCGTCGGCCGCGTCGACCGAATGCAGGGTTGCCTCCAGGCCGACCTTGCCGACGACAGGGTGATCAACGCCACTCGCCTTGATCTCGATCTCATTGAAGTGGTCGCTGGTCGCCTGCGTGATGAACGGAAAGCCCAGGATGCTCACCCACGGGTCGAAGTTCAGGTTTGCGGCCGCGCGCACGCTTCTGGCCAGCCGGTATTCGGCGTAGATCGCCGCCCCGAAGTCAGCACCCACGGCACCCACCACGACCACGGTTACGGTCGCGATGGCACCGATCAGCAGCTTTCGCACCCGGACATTCTGGCCCACCGCGACGGGTTGCCCTGCTCGACGCGGCTAACCGCCTGGTGCCGCGCTATCGTTATGTGACCATCGGCCGGGTAACGGCCGTATGTCAGGCGTGAATCTGGGAAGTCACCACCGACATCGTTGTCCGGGCGAGGTCCCTATGGCTGTTGGAGGGCCAGTTGGATCTATTGCTACTGACCGTCGATCCGCATCCCGAAACTGTGCTGCCCTCGTTGGCCCTGTTGGCCCACAACGTGCGGACAGCACCGACGGAGGTGTCCTCCCTTCTCGAGGCAGGCACCGCGGATGTGGCGATCGTCGATGCGCGCACGGATCTGGCCGCCGCTCGCGGCCTGTGTCGGTTGTTGGGTACGACGGGAACCTCGGTGCCCGTCGTTGCCGTCGTGACCGAGGGCGGCCTGGTCGCCGTCAACGTCGAATGGGGTCTCGACGAGATTTTGTTGCCAGGCACTGGGCCTGCCGAGATCGACGCCCGGCTGCGGCTGCTGGTCGGACGCCGCGGGGGCGTGGCGAACCAGGAGAACGTCGGCAAGATCAGCCTCGGCGAGCTGATCATCGACGAAGGCACCTACACCGCCCGGCTGCGCGGACGCCCGCTGGACCTCACCTACAAGGAATTCGAGCTGCTGAAGTATCTCGCTCAGCACGCCGGTCGAGTGTTCACCCGCGCTCAACTGCTGCAAGAGGTGTGGGGTTATGACTTCTTCGGTGGCACCCGCACCGTCGACGTGCACGTGCGACGGTTGCGCGCCAAGCTCGGCACGGAATACGAATCGCTGATCGGCACTGTGCGCAACGTCGGCTACAAGGCGGTGCGGCCCGCGCGCGGCAGGCCGCCTGCGCCGGGGTCGGAAGTGTCCGACGACGTCGACGACGCGAGCTACGAGACGCCGGACAGCGTGCCCGACGCGCTGGCTGACCCGCTGCGCAGTCCGTGAGCTCAATCGGCTGGCGTGCGGGCCTGTCCGATGATGAGCAGCGCCGGATCCGTGAGCTGATCGCGGCGGCCCGACAAGAAGACGGCGTCGCACCCGTCGGCGACCAGGTGCTTCGCGAACTCGCCCACGATCGCACCCGACACCTGCTGGCCGTCGAGGGCGACGACATCCTCGGCTACCTCAACCTCACCGCAGACCCCGCGATGGCTGAGTTGGTGGTGCGTCCCGACGCCAGACGCCGGGGCATCGGTTCGGCGATGGCGCGTGCCGGGTTGTCCGAAGGCGGCGACGACGCGCGAATCTGGGCGCACGGCAACCTCGAGGCCGCGCGTGCGACAGCCAACGCGCTCGGCCTCGTCACAGTGCGCGAGCTGCTCCAGATGCGTCGGCCGCTGACCGACCTACCCCCGGTCACCGCAGCCGAGGGAGTCCGTATCACCACTTATTCCGGGGCCGCCGACGACTCCGAACTGCTGCGCGTGAACAACGCCGCGTTCGCATGGCACCCGGAACAGGGCGGCTGGACGGCTGCCGACATCGCCGAGCGTCGCGGCGAGCCCTGGTTCGACCCCGCGGGATTGTTCATGGCATTCGATGAGCAGACCGACAAGCTGGTGGGCTTTCACTGGACCAAAGTGCACAACGCCGATCTCGGCGAGGTCTACGTCGTCGGGGTCGATCCGGCCGCGCAGGGACGCGGACTGGGCGCCACACTCACATTGGTCGGATTGCACCATCTAGCCGTGCGGCTTTCCGAAAGTGAACAACCGACGGTGATGCTTTACGTCGAGGCAGATAACTCCGCGGCCGTCAAGACGTATCAACGGCTGGGTTTCGACGTATTCAGCGTCGACGCGGCCTACGCGGCGCCACCTGTGAATTAGCTGACCTGTTCACCTTCCGTTCACTTTCCATCTGAGATTCGTCCACTACGGCCGCATACGTTGCCGTGGAGTTCAAAGCCGTCAACCGAAAGTGGGATCAGTGAAGCTCAACAGCATTGGCAAGGCGCTCGGCACTACCCTCTCAGCGACGGCGATCGCCGCGCTGACGCTGACCGCCTGCGGTAGCGACAACAACGCCTCGGCTCCTGGCACGAGCGCGTCGGGCACGGGCACCGGCACCGCGTCCGCCAAGGCTGATTGCGGCGGGAAGAACTCGCTCACCGGCGAGGGTTCGACGGCGCAGCAGAACGCGATCGCCGAGCTGAACAAGGTGTGGGGCCAGGTCTGCTCCGGCAAGACCCTCGCCTACAACCCGACAGGTTCGGGCGCCGGCGTTGACCAGTTCATCGCCAAGCAGGTCGACTTCGCGGGCTCCGACTCCGCGCTGAAGGACGACCAGGTCAAGAAGGCCGCCGACCGTTGCGGCGGCAACCCCGCATGGAACCTGCCGCTGGTCTTCGGCCCGGTTGCGCTGGCCTTCAACATCGACGGTGTCGACAAGCTCGTCGTGAACGCGGACGTGCTGGCGAAGATCTTCCAGGGACAGATCACCAAGTGGAACGACCCGGCCATCGCCGCCCTGAACAGCGGCACGAGCCTGCCGGACGCCGACATCAAGCCCGTCTACCGCTCGGACTCGTCGGGCACCACCGACAACTTCCAGAAGTACCTGGCCGCCGCCGCCCCGCAGTCGTGGACCAAGGGCGCAGGCAAGGAGTTCCAGGGTGGCGCGGGCGAGGGTGCGCAGAAGTCGTCCGGCGTGGTGCAGGCCATCCAGGCGACGCCCGGGTCGATCGGCTACGTGGAGAAGAGTCCGGCCGCGGCTGCCGGCCTGAAGAATGCGGAGATCGACAGCGGTGCGGGCGCGGTCGCCCTGACCGACGACTCCACCGGGAAGGCCGTTGCCGCCGCCAAGGTCAAGGGCGACGGCAACGACCTGACGTTGGACCTGAACGCGCTGTATGCCAGCAAGGAGCCCGGCTCGTACCCGCTGATGCTGGCCACCTACGAGATCGTGTGCAGCAAGGGCTACGACGCCGACACCGCTGCCGCGGTGAAGTCGTTCCTGACGGTTTCGGCGAACCAGGGCCAGGCCAACCTGTCTGCCGCCGGTTACGTCCCGCTGCCGGACTCCTTCAAGCAGCGCCTGCTCAAGTCCGTCGACGCAATTGCATAGTTGCCCTGCGCGACAGCACGATTGCGGTGAGGATGGGTGCCGGGACCAATGACCGATAGGCTCGATGTGACCGAAGCAAACGGGCTGCCGAACCCAGCGGACGCGGGCTCGGGTGAAGTGATCGCTTCACCCTTTCCCGCACCGCCGCCCATCTCCACCGACCCTGCCAAAGGCACGAAGGTCCGGTTGGGAGACAGGGTCTTCCGCGGGCTTGCGGAGGGCTCAGGAGTCCTGATCGTCGTCATCATCGCCGCGATCGGGGCTTTCCTGTTGTGGCGGGCGGTCCCGGCGCTCGCCCGCAACAAAGAGAACTTCTTCCTCTACGGCGGAAACTGGATCACCACCGACACGTCGGCGATGCACTTCGGCATCCTCGATCTGCTCCAGGTGACCGTCTTCGTATCGCTTTTCGCGTTGATCCTCGCCATGCCCGTCGCATTGGGCATCGCGATATTTCTCACCCACTACTCGCCACGGCGGCTGGCGGGCCCGCTGGGCTACATGGTCGACCTTCTCGCGGCGGTGCCGTCGATCGTGTACGGCGTGTGGGGGCTCTACGTGCTGGCCCCGGTGCTCAAGCCGTTTGCCTTGTGGCTCAACAAGAATCTCGACTGGCTGTTTCTGTTCAAGACCGGCAACGCATCGGTGGCGGGAGGCGGAACCATCTTCACGGCCGGCATCGTGCTCGCCGTCATGATCCTGCCGATCATCACCGCGGTGACACGAGAGGTGTTCATCCAGACGCCCCGCGGTCAGATCGAGGCGGCGCTCGCGCTCGGCGCCACCCGATGGGAGGTCGTGCGCACCACGGTGTTGCCGTTCGGCCTGTCCGGTTACATCAGCGGTGCGATGCTCGGCCTCGGCCGTGCGCTGGGTGAGACGATCGCGTTGTTGATCATCCTGCGCGGTACGCAGAAGGCGTTCAGTTGGACGCTGTTCGACGGTGGCTACACATTTGCGAGCAAGATCGCCGCCACCGCAAGCGAATTCAACGACCAGTACAAAGCAGGCGCGTACATCGCCGCCGGCCTGGTGTTGTTCATCCTGACGTTCGTGGTGAACTCGCTTGCTCGCGCCGCGGTCGCCGGAAGGGGCGCGAAATGACCTCGACTCTGGACCGCCCGGTCAAAGTCACGACCTTCCAGGGCGTGAGCCTTCGCCGCAAGGTCACCAACAACATTGCGACAGTGTTGGTTACGGCGTCGCTGGTGATCGCGTTGGTGCCGCTGCTGTGGGTGTTGTACTCGACCATCACCAAGGGCATCAAGGCGCTCGCCTCACCCGTCTGGTTCACCAACTCCCAGGCGGGCATGACGGCATTCCAGGCCGGTGGCGGGGTTTACCACGCAATCATCGGCACCGTGTTGCAGGGCTTGGTGTGTGCGATCATCTCGATTCCGATCGGCATCTTCGTCGCCGTCTATCTTGTTGAGTACGGCGGTGGTACGCGACTTGGCAAGATCACCACGTTCATGGTCGACATCCTCACGGGTGTGCCCTCGATTGTGGCGGCGCTGTTCATCTACGCGTTGTGGGTGGCCACACTCGGCTTCCAACGCTCCGGCTTTGCGGTGTCACTTGCGTTGGTGCTGTTGATGATTCCGGTCATCGTGCGCGCCACCGAAGAGATGTTGCGCATCGTTCCGATGGACCTGCGCGAAGCCAGTTATGCGCTGGGCGTGCCGAAGTGGAAGACGATCGTGCGCATCGTCATTCCGACGGCGTTGTCGGGCATCGTCACCGGCATCATGCTGGCGCTGGCCCGCGTGATGGGGGAGACCGCGCCGTTGCTGATCCTGGTCGGCTACGCGCAGGCGATGAACTTCGACATGTTCAACGGATTCATGGGATCGCTGCCGGGCATGATGTACGACCAGATTTCGGCGGGCGCGGGCGCCAACCCGGTGCCGACCGACCGACTCTGGGGCGCGGCCCTGACATTGATCCTGTTGATCGCCATACTCAATATCGGGGCGCGGTTCATCGCGAAGATCTTCGCCCCCAAGAAGGTTTAGGAGCTTCAAGTGGCCAAGCGGTTGGACCTCAAGGACGTCAACATCTACTACGGCTCGTTCCACGCCGTGGCCGATGTCGCGCTGTCCGTTCAGCCCCGCAGTGTTACGGCGTTCATCGGGCCGTCGGGTTGCGGCAAGTCGACGGTGCTGCGGACGCTCAATCGCATGCACGAGGTGATTCCCGGCGCCCGCGTCGAAGGTTCGGTGCTGCTCGACGGTGAGGACATCTACGGTGCGGGAGTCGACCCTGTCGGTGTCCGCAAGACCATCGGCATGGTGTTCCAGCGGCCAAACCCGTTCCCCACCATGTCAATTCGCGACAACGTGGTGGCCGGGCTGAAGTTGCAGGGCGTGCGCAGCAAGAAGGCGCTCGACGAGGTCGCCGAGCGTTCCCTCAAGGGTGCCAACCTGTGGAACGAGGTCAAGGACCGGTTGGAGAAGCCCGGCGGCGGCCTTTCGGGTGGCCAGCAGCAGCGGCTGTGCATCGCCCGCGCGATCGCGGTGCAGCCGGATGTGCTGCTGATGGACGAGCCGTGCTCAGCGCTCGACCCGATCTCGACGCTGGCGATCGAGGACCTGATCGCGGAGCTCAAGCAGGACTTCACGATCGTCATCGTCACGCACAACATGCAACAGGCCGCCCGCGTCAGCGACCAGACCGCGTTCTTCAATCTGGAGGCGACGGGTAAGCCGGGCCGGCTCATCGAGATCGACGACACCGAGAAGATCTTCTCCAACCCGAACGAAAAGGCCACGGAGGACTACATCTCCGGCCGCTTCGGGTAGGGAATAATCGACACGCTGCGGCGTTCGTAGTGGCCATGGCCAAAGCAGTGCAGTTCGATCAGTACGGCGACATCGACGTCCTCGCGGTGCGTGAGGTCGACAAGCCTGTGCCTGGTGAGGGCGAGGTGCTGGTTGCGGTCAAGGCAGCCGGAATCAACCCTGGTGAGGCGATGATTCGCCGCGGTGCATTTCACGACCGGTGGCCGGCGACGTTCCCGTCCGGACAGGGCAGTGATCTGGCGGGTGTGGTCGCCGAGATCGGTGCCGGCGTCGACGGCTTCGCAGTCGGCGACGGGGTGCTGGGCTTCACCGAGAAGCGCTCCAGTCAGGCCGAATTCGTCGCAGTACCCGCTGACCAGCTCACGGCCAAACCCGATCCGGTGCCGTGGGAGGTCGCAGGCGGCCTGCCCGGCGTGGGCGCCACCGCTTACGCCGCGGTCCGTGCCGTTGCGTTGAAGCCGGGTGACACGGTCGCCGTCGCGGGTGCGGCCGGGGGAGTCGGCACCATCGCCGTTCAGCTCGCAAAGCGCGCTGGCGCAACGGTTTTGGGCATCGCCGGCCCGTCGAACGACGAATGGCTCACCGCACACGGCGTGGTCCCCGTCAACTATGGCGACTCGCTGGCCGACCGGCTCCGCGCGGCGGCGCCCAATGGAATCGACGCGTTCCTGGACTTCTTCGGCGGTGGCTACGTCGAATTGGCGGTGACCGAACTAGGCATCGATCCGCAGCGGGTGGACACCATCATCGACTTCGCAGCCATCGAGCGGTTCGGCGTGAAGGGCGACGGCAATGCCGAGGGTGCCGATGCTCGGGTGCTCGCGGAGTTGGCGGAGCTGATCGCAGCGGGTGAGCTGGAGCTGCCCATTGCCGCGGTGTACCCGCTTGACCAGGTACAAGCGGCGTACCGCACGCTGGAGGAGCGGCACACCAGGGGAAAGATCGTGCTGCGGCCGTAACGCCTCAGCGCGGAGTGGGGATCTGTTCCTCGTCGGGGTGATTGCCGGTGACCTGGAAGATGACGCGGCGGGCCACCTCCACGGCGTGGTCGGCGAACCGCTCGTAGAAGCGGCCGAGCAGCGTCACGTCGACGGCCGCGGCGACCCCGTGCTTCCATTCCCGGTCCATCAGCACCGTGAACAGGTGACGGTGTAGGTCGTCCATCGCGTCGTCTTCTTCGCGGATTCGCGCTGCCTTCTCCGGATCCCGGGTGATCAGCACCTCCTGCGCGCTGTTGCCCAATTCGACTGCAACGCGGCCCATTTCAGCGAAATAACCGTTGACCTCTTCGGGCAGCGCGTGCTGGGGATGGCGGCGCCTTGCGATCTTGGCGACGTGCAGCGCCAGCGCGCCCATCCGGTCAACGTCGGCGACGATCTGAATCGAGCTGACGATCGATCGCAGATCGCCTGCCACCGGCGCCTGCAGCGCCAGGAGCACGAACGCGCTTTCTTCGGCGCGCGTGCTCATCGCCGCGATCTGCTCGTGGTCGGTGATGACCTGCTCGGCCAGCACGAGATCGGCTTGCAGTAGGGCCTGCGTGGCGCGTTCCATGGCAGCGCCCGCCAGCCCGCACATCTCGCCGAGCTGGGCTGTCAGGGCATCCAATTGCTCGTGGTACGCGGTTCGCATGCGCCAAGCCTACGGTGTTTGTCGTCGGTACGTCACGACGCAAGCGGTGAACGAAAGGTGAATGCCACCTGCCTAAATGGGGCCCGAAGGTGGCGGTGCTACAGCGTTATTCGCACGAGGTGTCGGCGGCGTTGGTGACCGTCAGATCCTCGGGCAGATGCGTCGGTGTCGTACTGGTCCCACGTACAACGTGAACCTGCACGGGGGATCCGCTCGGCGACGGCGGAGTCACCGACAGGAAGTCGCTTCCGAGCGCCACCCGCACCACATCGCCCAAGCCGCTGACCCGTTCGATGGTGGGATTGGTGAAGGACGACGCAACGGTGGCCGCGGCCTGCTCGTTGCCTGGCGAGAAGAACACCGTCGTCGAGTTCAGCGGTCCGGGATAGTCGTCGGGGCTGGTCACGTTGAAGCCGTGCGACTGCAGTTCGCTCGCGGCGGTGGACGCCAGGCCGTCCTCACCGGTCGAGTTCGACACGCGCACGGTGATGTCCTGCGGGTTGGTGGTGACCGCGCTGACCAACTCGGCGTTCTCCGGCGCAGGCGAAGGAGATGCCGCGGGGGTGCTGGTCTTCGACTCGGGCGTGCCGGGCACCGGGGTGTTGTCCGGATTCTTCTCCTCGGGCAGCGGGTCGTCGTTGATGATCGCGTCGAACAGCGCCCGCATGTCGTCGGTGCGGGGGGTTTCGTTGCCGTACTCGTCGGCGTAGCCGACCGTCGGCACCGTCACGAATGTGATGCGGCCGGCGCTGACCCCCTGGACGGACTGGCCGAGGTCGACGAGGTCCTTGGTGTCGATGTTGTCGACGAAGCTGTCGTTGATGAACATGTTGACCACGTTGTTGAGCTTGGACAGCGAGAAGAACACTTCCTTGGAGATCATCGAGCGCAGCAGCGAGGACAGGAACAGCTGTTGGCGCTTGATGCGGCCGTAGTCGCCGTTGGTCTCGGTGGTGACCTGGCGGGCGCGCACGTACTGCAATGCGGTGTGCCCGTCGACCATCTGCCTGCCCGCATTGGCCAGCACGGTGCCGAGTTCGTAGTCCTCCAGCGGGGTGGTGCTGCACACCTCGACACCGCCAAGAGCGTCGACCATCTTCGAGAAGCCGGCGAAATCGACTGCCATGAACCGGTTTACCGAAAGACCGGACAGCTTCTGGATCACCTTGACCAGACACTTGGGCCCGCCGACCGCGTACGCGGAGTTGATCTTCGTCTCGGTGTAGACCTGGTCTTGTCCGTAGGCGTCGGACTCTTGGTCGGTGACCGGACCATATTGATGCGTATCGGGATCCCAGTGCTCGCACTTGGTGGGGGTGATCGCGAGATCACGCGGGAACGACACGGCCACAACGCGTTTGCGATTGGCCGGGATGTTCACCAGCATGATCGTGTCCGACCGTGCGCCTGCGGCGTCGTCGGTGGTTCCCGCACCCATATCGCTGTTCTCGCCGAATCGGCTGTCCACCCCGACGATCAAGAAGTTCTCGTCACCGAACTGTGCATTCGGGTCCAGAATGTCTCGCGAGTTCGGATCCAGCGCCGAGACCTTGTTGAGCATGTTGTTCTTCGACGACTGCCATTGCCAGGCACCGCCGGTCAGTGCCAGCGCGCTCACCGCGATCAACGCGGCGGCCACCCGACCGGCCACCATCGTCTTGGTGAAACGCGGCCGCTTCTTCTCGGCCTTGGGCGCGCCGCGTCCGGACCCGATACGCGACGGCTGCACCCGGTCGTCGCTGCGCAGCGCCGCCAGATCCGGCACCTCAGAGGCGTACCCGGCGACCACGGGGATGATCTCCGTGTCCGGATCGTCCAGCTCGATGACGGGCGGAATGATCTCGGTCGCCGGAGCGGGCGGAATGATCTCGGTCGCCGGAGCGGGCGGTTCGGGCGCAGGCCGGGGTTCCGGCGCAGGCCGGGGTCGCCTCAGTTCCTCGGGGACGCTCGAAGCACCGTTCAGCTTCGCAATCAGGTCGGCGACGGTGACGCCGTCGGTGTGGTTACCGGCAGGGGCGCCCTTGTCGTCGTCCTCGGCATCGGAATGCCCGCTGCGCTCCCACGGCGCGGCGCCTGGCGATGGCGGCGTACTTCGGGTAAGCCATCGGTTGGGCCCAGCGCTGGGAAGCCCAGGAGTGGCATCAGGGAAATCCCCGTCGCCGTCACTCATGTTCTGGTGGCCTCCGACTTTCTGGACCGTCGCGCGCGTCGGTGCGCGTGGGCGTATGCAGTACTTCGTGTGCCTCTAGCTCGGGTAACGACACTCTGCGGGCTCCGCCGTTGGAGCCGGATACGACAAGAGCCTTATCGTACTGAGACATCCTGAGAGACGGCCAGTCCACCGAAGTACCGAGAACGTCTCGGTTTAGCCTCCGGAGTGCATGACGTCTGCTCCCGCGGGCACCGTGCAGTCGTCGGGATCGGCCAGCCAGCCCTCGGGCAGGGCCACCGATGCAGCCGAACCTTGCCGTCCGCGCGGCCCCGTCGCCGCAAGTGGAAACGGCACCTGCGGGTCGAGCTGAGCCAGCAGCGAGTCCAGCTCCGAAAGCGTCTTGACCAGGGCCAATGCCCGTCGTAGGTCGGCCCCGGCGGGAAATCCGTGCAGGTACCACGCGATGTGCTTGCGCATGTCGCGCATGCCCTTGTCCTCGCCGAAATGGTCGGCGAGCAACTGGCCGTGTCTGCGCATGATGGCCGCGACCTCCCCGAGGGTGGGCGGCGTGGCAGGCGTCGTTCCGGCGAAGGCCGCCGAAAGTTCGGCGAACAACCACGGCCTGCCAAGGCAGCCACGGCCGATGACGACTCCGTCACACCCGGTGGCTGCCATCATCGCCAGCGCGTCATCCGCGTCGAAGATATCGCCGTTGCCGAGCACGGGAACCGTCGTGACGTGCTGTTTCAATGCGGCGATCTGCTCCCAGTCCGCAGTTCCGGAGTAGCGCTGCGCCGCGGTGCGGGCATGCAGTGCCACGGCGGCCGCGCCCTCTTCGGCCGCGATCCGGCCTGCGTCCAGATGGGTGTGGTGCGCGTCGTCGATGCCGATCCGGAACTTCACGGTCACCGGGATGCCGGTGCCCTCGGTAGCGCGCACGGCCGCGGCGACGATCCGGCCGAACAGCCGCCGCTTGAAGGGCAGCGCGGCACCGCCGCCGCGCCGGGTGACCTTGGGCACCGGACAGCCGAAATTCATGTCGATATGGTCGGCCAGGCCCTCGTCAGCGATCATTTTCGCCGCAGCAAAGGTGTTGTCCGGGTCGACGCTGTAGAGCTGCAGCGAGCGGGGCGACTCGTCGGGCGCGAACGTCGTCATGTGCATGGTGACCGGATGGCGCTCGACGAGCGCGCGGGCGGTCACCATCTCGCACACGTAGAGGCCGCTGACCGTGCCGGCCCGGGCCAGCTCCAGCTCTCGGCACAGCGTGCGGAATGCGACATTTGTCACACCGGCCATCGGGGCCAGTACGACAGGGCTCCGCAGCTCGATCGGCCCTATCCGTAATGCGGGCCGATCGTCGGTTACGACGCTGATGCGGCGAGCTCCTTTGCCGCCTTCTTGTCCGCCATCTGGGCCAGCCGCTCGAGACGGCGCTGCTTGGCGATCTCGAACTTGACGCAGGCCTCCTCGAGCTCCTCGACAAGCTTGGCCAGCTCGTCGCGCTGACGCGCGGCCTCGCCCGTGAAGTCCTCGCGCTCGAAGATGCGCCACTTCTTGAGCACCGGCATGACCACGTCGTCGAGGTGAATGCGCGGATCGTAGACACCACCCGACGCGATGACGACGGCCTTACGCCGGAAGTCCGGAATCGTGTAGCCGGGCATCTTGAAGTTGCTCAGCACCTTGTGCAGCGAGTGCATCGCCTGGTTGGGTGCGATATCGAACCCGGCCGCGGAAACGTCGCGGTAGAAGATCATGTGCAGGTTCTCGTCGGCCGAAACCCGTTGCAGCAGTTGGTCGGCGACGCTTTCGTTGCACGCCTTGCCGGTGTTGCGGTGGCTGACACGCGTAGCCAGCTCCTGGAACGTCACGTAGATGACGGAGTCGAACAGGCTTTCTGCGAACAGGTCGGCGTCGCCCTCGAGCTGCTGGTTCTGGCCGGGGGAGAAGCCGCGGGTGACCTGCTCCATGCGCAGCATCTCGAGCTCGACCGGATCGACGGCGCGGGTGACGACGAGGTAGTCACGAAGCGCGATGCCGTGTCGGTTCTCCTCGGCCGTCCAGCGGTTGACCCAGAAGCCCCACGGTCCGTCCATCGAGAAGTTCATCGCGATCTCGCGGTGATATGCGGGCAGATTGTCCTCTGTCAAGAGGTTGGTCAGCATTGCGACCCGGGCCACCTCGGACAGCTTCGATTCCTCGGGGTCCCAGTCCTTGCCGCCGAGTGCGTAATAGTTCTTGCCGTCCGACCACGGGATGTAGTCGTGCGGGTTCCAGTCCTTGCGCATCGACAGGTGCCGATTGATGTTCTGCTCGACGACGGGCTCGAGCTCGTGCAGTAGCTGCAGATCTGTCAGACCTTGCGCCATGGCCCCTCCCGGTTTATCTGTACCTGATGGTTGCACTCAATATATCTGTGTACTCCGGTGACATCAAGTTGTTGCATCGTCGTCCTCGGAGTGTCACATCCGCCTCACAGGGCAACGTGCGTCGCGCTATTATCTGCGCGGGCATATTGGGGAGCCCGTGATTTCCTACCGCAGCCACTTTGACGACTCGGAGGTCGGGCTCTCATGAAGACTCTCACTGTTCTGTTCGGCGCTGCCATCGGGGTTGCAGCAACCATCTCGATCGGCGCGGGAGCAGCCACCGCCGCGGTCCCGGATGTCGTCGGCCAGACGTACAAGGACGCCAAGAACACCATCCAGGGCCAGGGGGCGGCGGTCGTCATCGCGACACGCACCGGCGGATCGGCCGATATCGACAAGTGCATCGTCACCAACGCATGGGCCAAACCGAGCGTCGATCAGCCGAGGCAGGCGCCCGGTCCCGACGAGGTCTGGGTGGCACTGAACTGCAATGCCGCGGTCGCTTCGGCTGGATCGGCCGGGCCATCCGCGGCCAGCCCAGAAGGTCGTCAGGCGCTGATAGCGCAAGAAGCGGGCTGACGCTGACGCGCGCGGTAGCGGTGACGCGGGCCACGCAATAGACTCCGGAAATAACAGTTTTTCCCAGGAATTTCTACGATATTTCGGAGGTCGAGCTCAGTGAAGAAGTCTATCGTTCTCTCGGCCGCCGCGGCCGTCGCCGCATCAGCCTCGATGGCGCTGTTCGGCACGGGTGTGGCTGCGGCGGACGATTATGCGGGGCAGACCTACGCGGACGCTTCCTCGGCGGCCAGTGATGCCGGCCAGACGGTGGTCGTCGCAGGCCGCGTCGGCGACAAGCTCTCACAGGACGATTGCCTGGTAACCCGTTCGCAGACAGCACCGTTCATCTCTGCCAATGACGGCGCACATTACGACAGCCAGGTGCAGTTCTACCTGAACTGCAACGGCGGATACGCGACGGCGACCAACCCCGGCGCCTCGCTGGCCAGCCCGGAGGGCCGCGAGGCCAAGGCCGCAGCTGACCAGGCTGCCGCCGAAGAGGAAGCCCAGCTGGCCGAGGTCAGCACTCCCGACCAGTAGCGGTCAGTAGCTCGAAACTCGGCTGAGGAGCATGTCGACGCAATAGTCGATGAACTGCTCCCGCGTCGCGGCCAGGCGGCCGTCCAAGTAGGCGGTGAACAACGCCGTCAAGGCACCGATCAGGCCGGTGGCCACCATGGCCTGGACGGCCGGATCGGTGATGCGGGTCAGCTTTCGCTGCAGCAGGTCGATGAAGGTGGGCATCCATTCGGCGCCCGAGCGGGTGAGCACGGGTTCGACGCCTGGCGCCAGCAGCAGCACCCGGCCGCGCGACGGGTCGTCGACCATCAGTGCGACGAAGCGCTCGACGGCGTCGCGCGGGGTTTCGGCGGTCATCAGCGTGGACATCGCCCTCGTGCACACGTCGTCGTAAACGGCGCGGACGAAGTCGTCGCGGTCGGCGAAGCTCTCGTAGAAGTACCGCTCGGTCAAGCCCGCGGCACGGCAGACCGCCCGCACCGTCAAGGCCGGACCTGCGGGGCCGCCCAACAAGTCGACCCCGGCGCTGATCAGTTCGTCGCGGCGCAAGACCTGGCGGTCCTGCAGCGGAACGCCTGACCATCGGCCGCGTCGTTGACTGGACGGCACTTCACTCCCTAAGCTCTGTTGGTGACAACGCCCGTAGTCAGAAATGCCACTGACTCCGATCGGAAGATCACCAGTGACTCAAGATACGTCTGAGGTGTGCCCGGAGACCACCGGATCCTCCTCTGCGGCGCCAGGCTGTCCCGTTTCCGCGGGCGGGTATTCCGCCGTGCCTGCTCCGCTCGGGCCGGACTCGTTGACCTGGCAGTTGTTCGGCGACTGGCGCGGTCTGCTGCAGGGGCCGTGGGCGGGTTCGATGCAGAACATGCATCCGCAATTGGGCGCCGCCGTCGAGCAGCATTCGATCTTCTTCTCAGAGCGCATGCCACGACTGCTGCGGTCGCTGTACCCGATCGGGGGTGTGGTCTTCGACGGTGACCGGGCGCCGCAGACCGGCGCCGAGGTACGCGACTATCACGTCGGCATCAAGGGCGTCGACGCCCAGGGTCGCAGGTACAGCGCGCTGAATCCTGACGTGTTCTATTGGGCGCACTCGACGTTCTTCATGGGCACGATTCTGACGGCCGAACGCTTCGGTGACGGTTTGACCGAGGAGCAGAAGCGGCAGTTGTTCGACGAGCACATCACCTGGTACTCGATGTACGGAATGAGTATGCGGCCGGTGCCCAAGACATGGGAAGACTTCCAGGCCTACTGGGATCACATGTGCCGCAACGTATTGGAAAACAACTTCGCAGCACGCGAGGTACTCGACCTGTCGACCATGCCCAAACACCCGTCACTGCAGTGGATCCCGGATTGGCTGTGGAAGCTGCAGCTGAAAGTCCTTGGGCCCTTTGCTGTTTGGGTGACTGTCGGTCTCTACGATCCCGCGGTCCGCGAATTGATGGGCTATACGTGGTCGGCACGCGATGAGCGATTGCACTGGCTGTTCGGCAGGCTGGTGAACTTGTCCTTCAAGCTGCTGCCGAAGCGTCGCCGTTACCACCCGAGGGCGCGCGCGGGGTGGGATCGTGCGACGGGCCGCCTTCCTGCCGACGCGCCACTGGTGCACACGCCTGCCCGCAATCTGCCGCCGGTAGGGCACCGCGACAACGGCATGCATTACTGCCCCGTCGTCTAGCGCGGCCGCGCGTACGGCGTCCACAGTGCGCCGTCGAAATACCTTAGCTGCGAACGGTTTTGGGGATCCGGAAACCAGCCTGGCTGTACGGGCGGGTAGCGGCCGAAGACGCCGCGCTGATCACCGGCCAGGCTCAGCCGATGCTCGAATTCGGCGCGCGCCCGCAACCCCGCATCGCGGATGGCCAGCGCCCGCCTCCGCCTCGCCACGAAGATCAGCAAGCCGATGACGGCCGTCACGGCCAGCGCGTCATAGGCGCCGATGTACAGCCACCAGAGCGCCAACACCAGTCCCGCGCCGGTGAATATCGGGTGCCGCCGCCAAAACGACCTGTGAACTTGCTGGAAGAGCATCGCCTTTGATCATACGATTCGGCGGACGTTTCCCTCTGCGAAAAGGAATGCCCCAAGTGCCTTGGCAAGTGTTTATGGCGATATTGCTCGTCATCGTCACCGTGATCGCCCTGCTGATGCGGGCCACGTCGAAAAGCGAGGCGGGCCGTAGCTGGGCGACGCGGACCGCGGTGATCGCCGGTGGCCTGCTGGTCTTCGTGCTGATCCTCGGCTCGACGACGATCGTCTCGACCCGCAACATCGGCGTTGTGACGACGTTCGGCAGGCCCAGCGGCACGCTGACCAACGGCCTGCACGTCAAGGCGCCGTGGCAGTCGGTGACCGAGATGAACGGCACCATTCAGATCGACAACCACACTGGAGAAGCGGCGACGACGGTCCGGTTGGGCAACAATTCGACGGCCTTCGTCGACAACAGCGTGCGCTGGCGCATCCAGCCGGCGGCCGCCGATGAGCTGTTCCTGGACTACCGCGACTTCGAAAACGTCCGTGACAACCTCGTCACCCGCGAGCTGAGGGCCGCCCTCAACGAGGTGTTCGCCGACTTCGATCCGCTGGCTCCTGAGAACTCCGACGGCGCCAACGTGCAGGCGCTTGGCGACAAGGTGGCCGACAAGCTACGGGCAAAGGTCGGCGCGCAGATCGAGATCATCAATGTGATTGTGCCGCTGGTCAATTACGACGAAGCCACCCAGTCGCGCATCAACGCGCTGAACGTCGAGAAGGCCAACACCCGGGTGGCCGAACAGCGGGCGAAGACCGCCGCCGCCGAGGCGAAGGCCAACGAGGTTCTGGCCGCTTCGGTTTCCAACGATCCCAACGTGCTGGTGAGCAAGTGCCTGGACGCTGCGCGGGAGGCCCATATCAGCCCGTTGGGCTGCTGGCCGGGCACTTCTGTGGTGCCGACCGTGCCAGCCCGGTAACATTCGGCGTTTTTCGCTATGCCTGGAGCGATTTATGGGGCACGATTCACTTGTGTTTCGTGTGACGCGGTCTGTCGGCTGCGCGGTGATGTCATTGCTCGCCGCGGTGGTCATCGGGCTGTCCGCGCCCCCGACTGCGTCGGCGACGAACGTGACGGACGCTTACCCACCGCCGCCGTCGCCCCTGACGGTGCTGACCACACCGTTTACTTTCGGTATGCATGTCATCGAGACCATCGCCGAGGGGCTTGCCGACGCGGTCGAGATGCTCGCCACTCCTGCGCCGATCGCGGTCCCCGCACCGCGCAGCGGCGCCTAGGGGTGGTTTGACGCCGGTGTAGACCGGCTAGTTTTAGCCTATGCAGGCGCCAGAAGTGCTTGGCGGCCGCTACGAACTGCGCGGCGTGCTTGGGCGCGGCGGTATGGCGGAGGTCCGCGACGGCTGGGATATCCGGCTCGACCGTCCGGTCGCGATCAAACTGCTGTACCCGGTGTTCACCTCGCAGCCGGACAACCGGATGCGCTTCGAGGTGGAGGCCCGTGCGGCCGCCGCGCTCAACCATCCGCACATCGTGTCCGTCCACGACAGCGGCGAGCACGCCGGCATGCCGTACATCGTGATGGAACGGCTGTCCGAGCAGACGCTGGCCGATGTGATCGCCCGGGGACCGCTACCGCAACCCCAGGTGCGCTCGATCCTCGCCGAGGTGCTCTCAGCGCTGGCGGCAGCGCACGCCGCGGGCATCCTGCACCGCGATATCAAGCCGGCCAACATCCTGTTCTCGCCGTCGGGCCACGCCAAGCTCGCCGACTTCGGTATCGCCAAGAGCGCGGCAAGCGCCCACACGGCGACGGGTCAGATCGTCGGCACGATGGCGTATCTGTCTCCCGACCGGATCGCGGGCAGGCCTGCCTCCGTCGCCGACGACCTCTACGCCGTCGGTGTCGTCGGCTATGAGGCGTTGACGGGCCGTCGGGCTTTCCCCCAGGAAAACCTGGCCGAGTTGGCCCGTGCCATCTGCGACGGTGCGCCGGCGCCGCTGACCGCGCTGCGTCCCGACGTGGACCCCGCGCTGGCAGCCATGATCGAACGGGCGATGACGCGGGACCCGGCGTGGCGGTTCGGCAGTGCCGACGAGATGCGGGCGGCGCTGACGGGCCCGGCAGGCCCGCCCGTGCGGCCTGCGACGCGCGTGCTGGCCGCTCCGCTGCCCGACCCGACGACGATGGTGGTGGCGCCGCGGCGCAGCAGGCCGTCGCGGTGGTACCTGGGCGCGGCGGCGGCCGTGATTGCAGTGTTGATCGCCGCGGTCGCGTTCATCGTCGACTCGACGTCGACCCCGGGGATCCCGGAGCCGGCCAGCACCAGCACGTCGGTTCCCGCACCGACACCTTCTTTCGTGCCGCCCCCACCGCCGACGACCACACCGGTTCAGGTGGAGCAGCCGCCACCACCGAAGAAGCGCGGCGGCAACGGAAATGGCAACGGCCACAAGAAGGGTGACTAGCGGTGTGAGGCGTTGTTAGCGCCGCCGCTATTGGAGGGCAACACGGCGGCAATCGGTCGCGCGTTTCCTGGATCGGCATGACAAGCATTTACGAGCAGATCGGTGGCGCCGAGGCACTCGAAGCGGTTGTCGCCGATTTCTACGACCGGGTGCTGGCCGATGACGAGCTGGCCGGGTTCTTCACCGGCACGAACATGGCGCGGCTGAAAGGCAAGCAGGCGGAGTTCTTCGCCGCGGCGCTCGGCGGGCCGGAGTCCTACACCGGGGCGCCGATGCGACAGGTGCACCAGGGCCGCGGCATCACGATGGACCACTTCAATCTGGTCGCAGGGCACCTGACCGACAGCCTGTCGGCCGCCGGGGTACCCCAGGAGATCGTCGGCAAGATCATCGGCGCCGTCGCACCGCTGGCCGACGACATCGCCACGGCGCGAACTGCGTAGTCCGACGCTGGTGCCCCCAGCAGGGCTCGAACCTGCGACCTGCGGATTAAAAGTCCGTAGCTCTACCAACTGAGCTATAGGGGCGACGAGTGAACAGGATACTGCGTCCCTGAGGGCATCTCGTTTGAGGATTGGGGTCCCGGTACCCTAAGCTATCGAGGCTCCCAGCGTCACAGCGTTGGGAGTACCCCGGAGAGATTCGGCTGGCCCCCTTCGTCTAGCGGCCTAGGACGCCGCCCTTTCAAGGCGGTAGCGCGGGTTCGAATCCCGTAGGGGGTACACGCGGCGCCTCGTACGATGGAGTCGCAAAGCAAGGCCCTGTGGCGCAGTTGGTTAGCGCGCCGCCCTGTCACGGCGGAGGTCGCGGGTTCAAGTCCCGTCAGGGTCGCCAGTCATGGCGAGGCACTTGGGCGAGTTGGGTGCCTTCCGGCCAGGTAGCTCAGTTGGTATGAGCGTCCGCCTGAAAAGCGGAAGGTCGCCGGTTCGATCCCGGCCCTGGCCACCACGCGGTGGAAGCACCGATTGTCGGAATGCGGACCCGAAATGACGTTCGCTCATCGTCGGATTCAACAGACACCGAGCCATGGTGTGCTTCGACGATCGACAACACGATCGCCAGGCCAAGTCCCGTGCTACCCAACTGGCGCGACCGTGCCTCGTCCGCCCGCACGAATCTCTCGAACAGGTGCGGCAGAAGTTCATGGTCGATTCCCGGCCCGTCATCGGTGACCGTCAGTTCGGCGTAGGGACCGTCGGCATTCGCGCCGTGCATGATCTTCGTGGTCACCGTCACCCCGGCCGGCGTGTGCACGCGTGCGTTCGTCAGCAGGTTGCTCACCAGCTGATGCAGCCGGGCGTGGTCCCCACGCACCCACACCGGGCGCTCGGGTAGGTCGGTCAACCATCGGTGGCCGGGCCCCGACACCACGGCGTCGTTCACCGCTTGCATGGTCACATCGACCAGGTCCACGTCTTCGGTCTCCAGGTCCTGAGCTTCGTCGAGCCTGGAGAGCAGCAGCAGTTCGTCGACCAGCCGGGTCATCCGGTGTGCCGCAGTCTCGATGCCCGCCAACGCGTACTCGCTCGTCGGCGGCAGGTCGGCGCTGTCCTGGCGGGTGAGTTCGGCGTAGCCCCGGATCGCGGCCAATGGTGTGCGCAGTTCATGGCTGGCGTCGGTGAGGAATTGCCTTGTCCTGCGGTCGGATTCGGCGCGATGGACCAGTGCCGCATCGACGTTCTCGAGCAACCGGTTCAGCGTGTCGCCTACCACGCCCACTTCATTGTCCGGATCGGCGTAGCGCACCCTGGCGGTGATCCGGTGGGCGTCCAATGTGAGGGGTTGGGCAGCGACGTTGGCTGCCGTCGCTGCGACGCGGCGCAATGGCCGAAGCGCATACCGGACCACCAAAGCTGTTCCCGCGCATGTGACTATCAGCGCGGCGCCTATCAGGACGACCGTCGTCGCGACCTTGCGGGCTACTGCCTCGTTGGCCGGGGCCATCGACGTTCCCACCACGAGCGTGTTGCCCGCCGCGGATATGGTGCTCTGCACCCGGTATTTGCCAAGGCTCGCCAGCTTGACCGTGCGCGGCGGCCCGCCGTGCCACGCTTCGGCCTCGATCGCCGCAATGACGTCGGGCGGCGCGGACTGTGGTTCACCTTCCGAAAACACTGCCGAGGCGATCACGGTGCCGTCGCGCACGACGGCGACGAAACTTCCCGGCGCGTGACCGGTGAAGTGCTTGATTGCCTCGTCGGTGACCGCGGCCTGCTTGCTGTCCAACTTTGCGATTGAATGATCAAGCGCCCCAAGCGAAGTCGCAACCGCTGTATCGGTCATGTTGGTCACGAACGTACGCAGGATCAGCACCGACGCCACCCCGACGGTCAACAACACAACGGAGACGACCGCCGAAACGCCCAGCACCAATTGCTGGCGCACCGAGCGCGGCCACCATCGGCGCCCGCCGTGCGCGGGTCTCATCGAGGCGGGCGCAACATGTAGCCGACGCCGCGGACCGTGTGCAGCATCGGCTCGTGCCGCGCGTCGATCTTCTTGCGCAGATACGAGATGTAGAGGTCGACGATGCTCGATCGCCCGTCGAACCCGTAATTCCAGACCCGCTCCAGGATCTCGGCCCGGCTCAGCGCACGCCGTGGGTTGCGCATCAGGTAGCGCAGCAGCTCGAACTCGGTCGCTGTCAACGAGATGGGCTCGCCCGCCCGGGTGACCTCACGGCTGGCTTCGGACAGCACCAGGTCGCCGACCTTGAGCTGCTCGCCGTGGACGGCCTCCTGGTAGCTGGTCCGCCGGAGTAGACCGCGCAGCCTGGCCACTAGTTCCTCCAGGCTGAACGGCTTGGTCATGTAGTCGTCGGCGCCGGCGGTGAGTCCGATGACACGGTCGGACACCGAATCGCGCGCGGTGAGAAACAAGGTCGGCGTATAGGTTTCGGCTTCGCGAACCCGCCGCAGGATCTGCAGGCCGTCGACGTCGGGCAGCATGATGTCGAGTACGAGAACGTCGGGGCCCAGCTCGTCGAATTTGGCGACCGCCTCGCGACCTCCGTGCGCCACGTCCACGGTCCAGCCCTCGTAGTGCAGTGCCATCTTGACCAAGTTCGTCAACGCAGGCTCGTCGTCCACCAGCAGAACGCGGATCGGTGAGCCATCCAGGCGCTCAATGCGGGGCAACTGACCCAGGATGGCCTGACGTGGACGGTTGGGCGCAGGCGCGGACGGCGGTGTCATACACCCATCGTGCGGACTGCACAGACCGTTGTCACGGAATTCATAGCCTTTTCTAAGGTGCCGTCCTGATGTGGCGGTATGTGGCGGTAATCACCTTGCTGCACAGCCCTTTCCATAGACATATGAGTTCGCGATGAGTTCGGCGACAAGCCCGGCACGCGCGGTCAGGATCGGATGTAGACGACATGTGTTGTCTGGCAATGCAATACGGACAAAGGAGAACAATGAAGATCTTCGCGATAGCTGTCGGTGTGGCGGCTTCTGCTGCGATTGGACTCGCCCCCGTCGCGGCTGCCTCGCCCACCGGCGGCTGGCCGGCCACCGAGACCATTGACTGGCTGCAGGAGCAGGGCTACACCGTGCATCTCAACTCGGCACCGAACGGGCCTCTATCGCAATGCATTACGACCGGCGTGCACGGGTTGCGTGACTCCAATATCGACGCACATGGCCGCCAACTGGACCCGACGCGGCACACCGCCGTCTACGTGGATGTCTCCTGTAACGCCACGGCGTAGGTCAACGAGGCCGACGCTGGCGCGCAACCTCGCGCCAGCGCCGACCTCGACCAGCTAACCGTTACACGCTCTCGTGGACCTCGAACGGCAGCACATAGGTGGGGCTGACCTGCAGCGCCCGCGCGCTGGCGATGTCATAGAACAGTCCGAGCACTTCGACGCGACCCTGTCGATGTGCCTCGGCAACCAGCGGATGCCGCAGCAGCGTCTCGACCTGCACCGCGACGTTCACCATGCTGAGTTGGTCGACGGTGTCGAAGCCGGCTTCGGCGGCTGACTGCGCCACCGGATGCGTGCCATCTGCGAAAGCCGTCAGCGTGGGTTGGCCATTGGCCAGCCACGGCCGCAGATAGGCGTCGGTGGGACTCCCTGCGCCGGGTGCGATCAGTGCGTTCATCGCGCCGCAACCGGAGTGCCCGCAGACCACAATCGAGGAGACCGCCAGTTTTCCGACGGCAAACGCGATCGCGGCCTGGGTGGACGCATCGCCGTCGCCCGCAGGCACCAGGTTGCCGACATTGCGTACGGTGAACAGGTCGCCGGGCCCGCTGCTGGTGATCACGTTGGGCACCACGCGGGAGTCAGCGCAGGTGATGAACAATGTTTCCGGGCGCTGGCCATGCGCCAGTTCGCGCATGTGCGGTCTGAGCAGCGGGGCAGTTCGCCGGTGGTAGACCGCCAGCCCGGTGAGCACCGACCGGCTCTGTCCATTGTGGCGCCGTGAACCGTCCGCTTCGCCGTGTTGCCAAGAGTTCCATGGCATTACACCGACACGCTTGTCGATCGGTGCGAACGCCCGGGCAGGTGGACCGTCGACCGTGGTGCCTACTTCCAGGGCGCCGACGTCGTGGATGTGAACCGATCCGCCGGATGCCTCATGCTGCTGGCGCCACTGGGCGATCGCCTCGTGTGCGGCGTGATCCAGAAAGTCGACGGTCAGCTCGAGCGTCACCCTGGTCGCGGGCGGAACGGACGCCAGGGTGGCGGTCAACCGGGGCAGCGAGAGGAACGTGCACGAGCCTTCGACGACGACACGCCACTCGTCGGCGCTGATCTGCTCGGCGCGCAGCCGGACCCGAATGACCCGCCACACCGTCAGCATCACCGCCAGCGCCAGCCCCAGCAGCACGCCTTCCAGCAGATTGAGGAAGACGACGCTGAGGATCGTCACGAGGTAGACCGCGATGTCGCCGGTTCGGCGGGCGGTTTCGATGTGTGCGCGCTTGACCAGTTGCACGCCGATCACGATGAGCAGCCCGGCCAGTGCCGCGCTTGGGATCTGGCGGGCCAGGCCCGCGAACGGCACTGCGAACACCAATACCCAGACGCCGTGCATGATCGTCGAGGCGCGGGTGCGGGCACCGGCGGTGACGTTGGCCGTGCTGCGCACGATGACGCCCGTGACGGGCAGGCCTCCGATAGCGCCCGAGGCGATGTTCGCTGCGCCCTGGCCGACCAGTTCGCGGTTGAAGTCGGTGCGCGTCCCGCGGTGCATCTTGTCGACCGACACCGCCGAGAGCAGGCTTTCGACGCTCGCGATCAGCGCGACGGTGAGCACACCGGTGGCGAACGCGCCCCACTTGCCGTCGGGCAGTGCGGGGAGTTGGAGCGCATCCAGGAGCGAGCCGTCGATCTGGATGCGGGCCACGTCGATCGGTAGCACAACCGAGACCAGCGTCGCGGTGACGATCGCGACGAGCGGACCGGGCACCTTCGACAGCGGGCCCCGCACCCACCGCCACGCCACCATCACGGCGATCACGAGCACGCCGAGGAACAGACCGGCGGGCTCGACGGTCAGCAACTGCGATGGCAGGTCGGTGACGTTGTTCCACGCCGAGCTGTGTGACTCGCCGCCGAGCAGCACATGTACCTGCTGAAGCGCGATGGTGATGCCGATGCCTGCGAGCATCGCGTGCACGACGACAGGGGAGATCGCCAGCGCGGACCGAGCGACCCCGCTCATCCCGAAGATGACCTGAAGAATGCCTGCGCACACGGTGATTGCGCACGTGACCGCCCAGCCGAATTCGCCGACCAGCCCGGCGACGATGACGGTCAGTCCGGCCGCAGGGCCGCTGACTTGCAGCGGCGAGCCACCCAGCGCCCCGGCGACGATGCCGCCGACGACGGCAGCGATCAGTCCGGCCAGCACGGGGGCGTCAGAGGCCACCGCAATGCCGAGGGAAAGCGGCAACGCGACCAGAAACACCACCAGCGACGCCGGTAGGTCATACCGAAGTAGCGGCCGGGCGCGGTCCCGCCATGTGGGCGCCGGTTCTTCGGCGCGGGGTTGAGCTTCGCGAAGTTGCAGAATCGGAGTCTCCTTTGTTCGGTCGCGCAGCGCTATCGGTGCGTTCGCTGGCAAAGCGTCAGAAGAATTAGAGCCCAGCGCATTACGTCCGCGTCGAGCGGTGCGAGCTGTGTGGCGGCGTTGCCTTCATCGAAGCTATTCGCGGAATACGCACAGCGACAAGGAATTCATAGACAACACATAAAGACGTGTCCCCGATCACGTCGCGTTTCTATGCGTGGTCTATGACTTTATTGCCGACCCGCGCCGGGCGTTCTTAATCTCGAAGTGTCACAACAACTTTGATTGGAGAAACACAATGAATTCCAAACGCATTGCTGCGGCGTCGGCAATCATGCTGGGCGGCTTGGCCGGATCGCTGACGTTTGGCTCTGCTACCGCCGGCGCGGCGCCTGCCGGCCCGTCGTCAGCCGTTGAGACCATCGCGCGCCTGCAGGCTCAGGGCAGCCAGGTCATCCTCAACAAGGTGGGCTCGGGACCGATCAGCCAGTGCACGGTCGCATCGGTTCGGCCGGTTCAGACGCGGCAGGCACCCACAGGCAACCCGCTGACCGGGGTGCCCAACATGCAGACCACCACGACAGTTCACGTCGGCCTGAAATGCTGATCCCGCAGCGCTGACGCGCGCCCGCCGTACGATGGCTGCGAGATGAGGGCGAGCCGGTGACCGCAGCCAAGACGGCGGGACAACGCGCAGGCGAGGAGAAGAGCAACTTCCGCCAGCGCCTGCTCGACGCGCTCGAAGCATCGGTTGCCGAGGACGGCTACTCGCGCACGACCGTCGCCGACATCGTGCGGCGCGCGCGCACGTCGCGGCGCACGTTCTACGAGCACTTCGACACCAAGGAAGCCTGCTTCGTCGCATTGCTTCACGATGCAAACAACGCGCAGGTTCGGCAGATCGCAGCGGCCGTCGACCCCCACGCGCCATGGCGAACCCAGGTGCGGCAGGCGATCGAGGCCTGGATCTCCACGGGCGAATCCCGGTCCCCGCTGATGCTCAGCTGGTTTCGCGACGTGCCGTCGCTCGGCGAGGCTGCGCGCCGGTTGCAGCGCGACGCGACCGAGAACTTCATCGAAATGGTGCAGGCACTCGGCGGCACCGACGAATTCCGCGCCGCCGGCATCGCTCCCGTTTCCCGTCAACGCATCATCATGCTGCTCGGCGGCCTCCGCGAACTAGCCGCGATCACCGTCGAAGAAGGTGGCCAGATGAGCGACATCACCGAGGAAGCGGTGGACGCCTCGATTGCGCTGCTGACGCCGCGCGATCAGACCGACTAGTCGACAACCCGCATCACGCCATGCTCCTGACCCGTGCTGAGACGGCCGGTGCGAATACGACGGCGTCATCGATCGGGCCGCGACGTAGCAGTCGCACGTCCTTGACGTAGTTCTGGTGCAGTCGCCATGGCGCCCGATCGCCCTGCTTGGGAAGTTCGGCGAGGCTGCGCTTGACGTAGCCCGACGCCAGATCCAGGAAGGGGCCGGCCGTTGTGGTGCCCGCCGCGTCAGGTGTGACCGATGCGTAGCCTGCTGTGTCCATGTGCTTGAGCAGTCGGCACACGTACTCGGCGACCAGATCGGCCTTCAGCGTCCACGATGCATTGGTGTAGCCGATGGTCCACGCGAAGTTCGGCACACCGGAGAGCATCATCCCTTTGTAGGACACCGTGTTTGACAAGTCGACGATGCGTCCGTCGACCTCCAGCTGCATCCCGCCGATGGCGAGCAGGTTCAATCCTGTTGCGCTGACCGCGATGTCGGCCTCGAGCTCGGCGCCGGACTGTAACCGGATGCCGGTTTCGGTGAAGGTGTCGATCTGGTCGGTGACGACGGATGCGCGACCCTCACTGATGGCGGTGAACAAATCACCGTCGGGCACCAAACACATCCGCTGATCCCACGGGTTGTAGGTCGGGGCGAAATGTGTGTCGACGGCGTAGCCCTCGGGCAGTCGCCTGATCGCGTCCTTGCGCAGCATCGACTTCATCATCTCGGGCCTACGGCGGCTCAGGTTGAAGATCGCGATCGCCTGTAATGCGTTCTTCCACCGCACAATCGCGTAGGCAAGCTGCTGCGGCAGCCGTGCCCGCAGCCAGTCGGCGATCGGGTCGCTGGCGGGCCGCGATGCGACGTATGTCGGTGAACGCTGCAGCATTGTCACGTGCGCAGCCTCTTCGGCGAGCGAGGGCACTAGTGTCACCGCGGTCGCGCCGCTGCCGATCACCACGATGCGCTTGCCGCGGTAGTCGAGGTCTTCCGGCCAGTGCTGCGGATGGATCACCGGACCGCGAAAGCCTTGCACACCAGGGAAAGTCGGGCTGAACCCTTCGTCGTAGCGGTAGTAGCCGGTGCAGACGTACAGGAACGAGCAGCTGATCGTGTGCCGCTCGTCGGTGTCTGTGCGATGCACGTCGACGGTCCAGCGCGCGTCGTCGCTGTCCCAACTGGCGTTGACCACACGGTGATTGGTTCGGATCAGCTTGTCGACGCCGTACCTCTGGGCGGTGTCATGGATGTAGCGCAGGATGCTGGGCCCGTCGGCGATGGCCTTCGGATCGGTCCAGGGTGAGAACCGGTAGCCGAGCGTGAACATATCGGAGTCCGACCGGATGCCGGGGTAGCGGAACAGGTCCCAGGTGCCGCCGATGGCGTCGCGGGCCTCCAGTACGACCACTGATTTGTCGGGGCACTCGCGGCGCAGCTGGCAGGCGGCGCCGACGCCCGACAACCCCGCTCCGACGATCAAGACGTCCACTGTTTCCACTGGTTGTGACATCGACGCTGCCTCTCGCCTGGGTTCCGGTACTACCCTGTACCAGCCTCGGTACCAGAAGGTACCACTATTAGACGCGTGTGGAAAGGGGGCTTGTGCGAATCGGTACCTAGGCGTACCGTGACCCGGTACCTGGGAGTACCGCCAACGGAGGTGAATGGATGGCTGTGGCGACCACAGACCCGGTGCGGCTGCCACCGGCGCCGCGGATACCGAAGCTTCTCCAAGGGGTCGGGTTCGTGGCCGCCCGCGAGAAGTCGGTGGCCGCGTTGGCCAGGCGGTACGGGTCGGCCTTCACACTGCGGCTACCGATCTTCGGTGAGACCGTAGTGGTCAGCGACCCGGCCTTGATCAAGGATCTCTTCACCACCAACACCGACCTCATCGCCCGGGCCGGGGTGCTCGGCGAAATGTTCGGTCCCGGCTCGACCTTCAGCCTCGACGGGGCCGAGCATCGCGAGCGCCGCAAGCTTCTGGTTCCGCCGTTCCACGGCAAGCGGATGGCCTCCTACGAAGGGATCATCGAGGAGGAGGTGCTCCGCGAGACCGCGTCGTGGCCCGAGGGCCGGGAATTCGAGACCATGCCGTCGATGATGCGCATCACGCTCAACGCGATCCTGCGGACCGTGTTCGGCGCCGAGGGCGCCGCGCTCGACGAACTGCGCGAGTTGCTGCCCGACATGGTGTTGCACGCTTCCCGGTTTGCCGTTATGCCGCCGGTCCTGCGGCGCGACTTCGGTCGGTTCAGCCCGGGCGGCAAGCTGATGGCGAATCGCGAGCGCTATGACGGGATCATCCGCCGACTGATCGCGGACATCCGCAACGACCCGAAGTTCGACGAGCGCAACGACGTTCTGACGTTGATGCTGCAGGCGCGCTACGACGACGGCTCGCCGATCTCCGACGACCACATCGCCGACGAACTGCTGACCCTGCTCGCCGCCGGCCACGAGACCACGGCGACAACGCTGGCGTGGACGGTCGAGCGGCTGCGCCGCCACCCGCGGCTGCTCTCGCGTTTGACCGCCGAGGTCGACGCGGGGCAATCCGACCTGGTGCAGGCCACGATCTGGGAAGTGCAGCGCACCCGCCCGGTGATCAACGGCACCGCCAGAATGACGAAGACCCGAATCCGGTTGGGTGAGTGGGTCATTCCCGAGCGCCATGCGGTGCTCGCCGGCATCTCGCTTGCGCACGCCTCCGAGCGCAGCTTCCCCGACGCCAAGTCGTTCAATCCCGACCGATTCAAGGACAACCCGCCCGACAACTACGCATGGATTCCGTACGGCGGCGGAGTGCGCCGCTGCATCGGTGCGGCCTTCGCGAATATGGAGATGAATGTGACATTGCGGACACTGTTGCGAGAGTTCGAGTTCGGGACGACATACGCGCCCGGTGAGCGTCTGCACTCGCGCGGGGTCGCCACCGCACCCGCGCGCGGCGGCCGCGCCGTCGTGTATCGACGCGCCATCAAGTCGGCATCGCGGGCCGGCCAGACGCAGCGGGTCTCGGCATGACCGCCGGTGAGGAGGTGCTGGTCGACGTCGGCCGGGGCATCGAACTGTGCTACGACCAAACCGGCGACCCCGCTGACCCGCCGATCCTGTTGATCGCCGGCCTCGGGCAGCAGTTGCACTCGTGGCCAAGTGATTTCGTCACCGCACTGGCCGGCCGCGGCTATCGCGTCACGCGCTTCGACAACCGCGATGCGGGCCGGTCCACCCATATGACGTATCGGCCGCCGAGTCCTTTGGCGACCCTGCGCGGCCGCAACGAGTACCACCTCGGCGACATGGCGCGCGACACCGTCGGACTGCTCGACGCGCTCGGCTATTCAGACGCGCACCTGGTCGGCATTTCGATGGGCGGCATGATCGCCCAAACCGTCGCCGCACACCACCCGGGCCGGGTCCGCACGCTGACATCGATCATGTCGAACACCGGTGCGCGCCGTGTCGGCCGCCCGGCGCTCTCGACCTGGCGCCGGATGCTGACGTCGCGTCCTCCGCGCACCCGCGCTGAGGCGATGGACCGCGCTGCGATGATGTTCTCCCACATCGGTTCTCATGGCTTTCCGTTCGACGAGAATGCGGTTCGCGAGTATGCGGGCATCGCATACGACCGGGATCCGAGCCCCGCCGGTATCGCCCGCCAGCTCGCGGGCATCTTCGCCTCCGGCGACCGCACTGCCGAACTTCGCAACATCGACGTGCCCACCTTGGTCATCCACGGCGACCGCGATCGCATGGTGCATCCGACCGGCGGAGCGGCGACGGCGCGCGCGATCCGCGGTGCCCGCCTCGAGACCCTCGTCGGCCTCGGCCATGACCTGCCCATCGGGGCGTGGGGCCGAATCATCGACCTGATCACCGAACACGCCACTTCGGCAACCGTCACCCATTCCGAGGAGCACGCATGAGCACCAAACGGACCATCAGCGGCCGCACCGCCGTCATCACCGGTGCGGCATCCGGCATCGGTCGTGCTCTGGCGCAACGACTGTCGGCGCACAGCTGCCCGGTCGCGATCGCCGATATCGACGAGAAGGGGCTCAAGGAGACCGAAGCCTCGCTGAGCGGGCCCGCACTGCTGCGGGTGCTCGACGTGGCCGACGCCGAAGCGCAGCGCGCCTTCGCCGGCGAGGTGGCCTCGTGGGCGCCCAGGCCGATCGGTGCGGTGTTCAACAACGCGGGCGTCGCCACCGCCTCCAGCGTTCTTGATGCGGTCCCGGAGGACGACGACTGGCTGTGGAACATCAACTTCCACGGCGTGGTCAACGGCACGCGCGCGTTTCTGCCGATCCTCGTCGAGCAGAACGAAGGGGCGATCGTCAACACGTCGAGCGTTTTTGGCTTGGTGGGCATGCCCAACCAAAGCGCTTACTGCTCAGCCAAATTCGCGGTGCGCGGGTTCACCGATTCACTGCGGCAGGAGTTGCGCGGCACCGGGGTGACCGCCATCAACGTCCATCCCGGCGGCATCAACACCAACATCGTGCGCAATGCCAGGTTTCGCAAGGATCCCGAGGGTCGCGGCCGCAGCCACGATCAGATGGTGCAGGAGTTCGCCGCGATCACACTGACCCAACCCGACAAGGCCGCCGAGATCATCCACCGCGGCGTGGAACAGGGCAAGGCGCGCATCCTGGTCGGGCCGGACGCGTACCTCTTCGATACGCTCGGTCGCCTTGCGCCGACGCGCTATTACGACATTCTCGGTCGGCTGGAGTCCGTCCTCAGGCGACGCAGTCAGACGAACGTCCCGTCCGAGGTGACCGTGTCGTGACGGTGGCGAACCTGCCTCCCGGGCCACGGTGGCCGGTGCCGATTCAGGGTCTGGCGTACATCGCCTCGCGAAGGCGGATGATGCAGGCCTTCCGCAAGCGTTACGGCACCGCGTTCACTGTCCGGCTGCCGTTCTTCGGACCAACGGTGATCATCAGCGATCCGGCGCAGGTGAAGCAGTTCTTCCAGACGAAAACCGACGTCGTCCGCAATGTGGAGCCCAATCTGGACCTGGTGCTTGGCCCGGGCTCGACCTTCGGCTTGCAGGACGACGCGCATCGCCGACGCCGCAAGCTGCTGGTGCCGCCGTTCCACGGCAAGCGGATGCGAGCCTATGAGGGTCTGGTCGAGGAGGAGACGCTCAAAGAGGTCGCCACCTGGCCCGAGGGTCGGGAGTTCGCGGTACTGCCATCGACCAACCGCATCACGCTGAACGTGATCCTGCGGGCGGTGTTCGGCGCCGAGGGTGCCGAGTTCGACGCGTTGCGCACGGTGATGCCTCCGTTGGTGGAACTGGGGTCCCAACTGGTGTTCCTGCCGTGGCTGCATCGCGACCTCGGTCCATGGAGCCCATGGGGGCGATTCCTCGGTCTGCGAAGGGAATTCGACAAGATGGTCGGGTCGCTGATCGATCGCGTCGTAGCCGACCCGAATCTCGAACAGCGTGACGACGTGCTGTCGCTGATGCTGCAGTCGCGATACGAAGACGGCACTGCTATGTCGCGCAGCGACCTCGCCGACGAGCTGTTCACGTTGCTTGCCGCCGGCCACGAAACCACGGCCACACAACTGGCGTGGGCAGTCGAGCGATTGCGTCGGCATCCGAATGTGTTGTCGCGGTTGGTCGATGAGGTCGACGCGGGCGGATCGGACCTGCTGCAAGCCACCATTCACGAAGTTCAGCGCAATCGGCCCGTGATCGACGGCGCGGCGCGACAAGTCATCGCGCCGACAATGCCGTTGGGGCCGTGGGTGATCCCGCACGGCTACACCGTGCAGGTCGACATTCCGCTGACACATCAGAACGCTTACCCAGACCCGGAGCGATTCGATCCGGATCGCTTCCTCGCGGTGAGCCCCGATATGTATTCGTGGGTGCCGTTCGGCGGCGGGATGCGACGATGCCTTGGCGCCGCGTTCGCGAACATGGAGATGAACGTCGTATTGCGCACGCTGCTGCGCGAGTTTCGGTTCGCGCCGACGTCGGCGCGTCCCGAACGAATGCACAGTCGCGGTGTCGCGTTCGCGCCCAAAGACGGCGGGCGTGCCGTGGTCTACCGGCGGATTCACACTGCGGGATCCAACGATCTGCCGAAGAGCGCGCACGTTAGCGTCTGACCCATGCGCGCGGTCGTCATAACGAAGCACGGTGACCTGTCGGTCCTGCAGGTGCAGCAACGCCCCGACCCGCCGCCGCCCGGCCCCGGGCAGGTGCGCATCGCGGTCCGCGCGGCCGGCGTCAACTTCGCCGACCATCTCGCCCGCGTCGGACTGTATCCCGATGCGCCAAAACCGCCGATGGTGGTCGGCTACGAGGTGTCAGGAACCATCGAGGCCGTCGGCGACGACGTCGATCAGGCGCGGGTGGGGGAGCGGGTGTTCGCGGGCACCCGGTTCGGCGGTTACTCCGAGATCGTCAATGTGCAAGCGGCAGATGCGGTTGCGATACCCGACTCGATGAGCTTTGAGCAGGGCGCGGCGATTCCGGTCAACTACGCGACCGCGTGGGCGGCGTTGCACGGCTATGGCTCGTTGCAGGCCGGTGAGCGCGTGCTGATCCACGCTGCGGCAGGTGGCGTCGGGATCGCGGCCATCCAGTTGGCCAAGGCAGCCGGTGCCGAGGTGCACGGGACCGCGTCGCCAGGTAAGCACGAGCGGCTAGCGGAGCTGGGCGTCGACCGCGCCATCGACTATCGCCGCGACGGTTGGTGGAAAGGCTTGCCGCCCTACGACATTGTGCTGGACGCGATCGGCGGCAAGTCGCTGAAGCGGTCCTATGAGTTGTTGCGTCCCGGCGGTCGGCTGGTGGGCTATGGCGCATCGGCCATGCAGCGGGGGGAGAAGCGGTCTCTGCGCACCGCGCTGCCGCAACTGCTGTCGATGCTGCGCGGTTTCAATCTGATCAAGCAGCTGTCGGAGTCCAAGACGTTGATCGGGCTGAACATGCTGGCGTTGTGGGACGACCGCGGCACGCTGCAGCCGTGGATCGAACCGCTGTCAACCGCGCTGGCCGACGGCATCGTTGCGCCGGTAGTCCATGCCGCGGTCCCGTTTGCGAATGCTGGTGAGGCTCACCGTATTCTGGCGGCACGCGAGAACGTCGGCAAGGTGGTGCTCGTCCCGTAGGCGTTGACTTCTCAAGCTCGACGTTTGGCTAGGAGGGATTCGAGAACTCGCCCCAGCAGGATCATGAGGTCTTCCTGCTGTTGCGGTGTGAGTGCTGCGACGGTGTCCTCCTCGAGGGTGCGCCACGCGGCGTTCACCGGACCTTCCAACGCCCGACCGGCCTCGGTCAGGGACACGAGAACAGTTCGACGATCCGAGTCGGATCGCTCACGGGCGATCAAGCCGCCTCTTTCCAAGCGGGCGAGCATCTTGGACGTCGTCGGCGGCTCTATTGCCAGCTCACGAGTCAACTCGGCCTGCGAACGCGGCTCTTTGTCCCACAGGAGCATGAGCAACAGTTCCTGACCCGCCGATAGGCCGATTCCGTGTAGCAGCGCTCCGGCATGTTGCCGATGCACTCGCGACACGGCTGAGATCCGCAGGCTGACGGTCTTGTCTGCGCTCACAGCTTTCCTCCGGAATACATTTAGCCGGCTAATGGTTGCAGCCGACGATAGTTAGCCGGCTAAGGGCTAATCGTACAGAGCGGAGGAGTTGACCATGACTACATCAACGACGAGGACCATTGCGGTCGCCGGGGCCACGGGCGCCCAGGGCGGAGCAGTTGTCGACGCGCTGCTCGAGCAAGGTGCGCGGGTGCGCGCGCTGGTCCGCAGCAATGGGTCCGAACGTGCCCGCAACCTGGCAAACCGCGGAGTGGAACTCGCACAAATCGATGCGAAAGACCCAGCGTCGCTGAAGAATTCGCTGCAGGGCGTCGACGCGTTCTTCTTCATGACGACGCCTTACGGTGACTCGCACGACACCGATATCGACGGCGAGATCCAGCAGGGTGTCGAGTTCGCCGACGCAGCGGTTGCCGCACAGGTCCCACATGTGGTGTTCAGTTCCGTCGGCGGCGCCGATCGCAACTCGGGTGTTCCGCACTTCGAGTCCAAGCGCCGCATCGAAGAGTACGTGCAGGCCCGTGGCCTTTCCGCCACGATCGTCCGTCCGGTGTTCTTCATGGACAACTTCGCATCGACGGCACCGACGGTCGAAGGCAACGAACTCGTGCTACGACTTCCTGTTCCGGACGGCATCAAGGTGCAGATGGTCGCGACCCGCGACATCGGTGTCGTTGCCGCTACGGCGCTGCTGGACCCTGCGGCGGTCCCCGCGGCGATAGAGATCGCCGGCGATGAGCTGACAGGCAGCGAGATCGCCGCGGCCTTCGGCGCGCACGCCGGCTTGCCCGCACGCTACGAGGCGTTGCCCGTCGAAGTCCTCGACGGTCAGGACGACCTTCAGAAGATGTTCCGTTGGTTCGCCGATACGCCCGCATACCAAGCCGACATCGCGGCCGTTCGCGGTATCGACCCGGATCTCTGGAACCTGCAAGCCTGGCTGCAAACGACGAATTACAGCGTGGCCGTGGTTTAGCGATCGGGCGCATCTACCTGACGGGTCCGACATCTTTGGGCCCGGAGGTGTAGTTATCCCCAGGTTCGAATTCATCCACAGGTTGGCGTCGAGAGTGCTTCTCGCCGAAGCCAATTGACGGCGGATTCGGAAGAATTGAAGTGTGTTCGAAGGATGTGGTGATGGCGAGTTGCTTGATCTGATGGGTGATGCCCAGCAGGTCGAGCGGGCCGCGTCGGCTCAGCGGTTGCTGGCCATCGGCCAGTACACGGTGCGCCGGATCGCCGAGCAGACCGATGAGCACAACTTCTGGGCAGTCGATGGCTGGGAGCAGATCGCCGCGGAGATCAGCGCGCAGTTGGGCATCAGCCGCAAGCGCGCGTCGTCTCAGATGAGCGACGGGCAGAGCCTCATCGAACGCCTGCCCAAACTGGCTGCGGTGTTCGCCGCCGGGGCGGTGGATTTGCGGGTGATCGCGGCCGCCATTTACCGCACCGATTTGATCGTTGACGAGGCCGCGTTGGCGAGCGTTGATGCGCAGTTGGCGGACAAGGCGCCGGGCTGGAACAAGCTCTCGCGCGAGAGGGTCGCCGAGTTGGTCGACTGGATGGTCATCGAAGCCGACCCTGAGGCGGTGCGGGTCGCCACCCAGCGTGATGCTGATCGCCACATCGCGGTGCGCCCCGGCGCCAACGGGACCGCCGAAATCTATGGCCAGGTCCGCGGCCCGGATGCCGCGGTCTTCGACACCGCGTTAGACGAACTAGCGGCCACGGTGTGCCCGAATGATCCACGCACCACCGCTCAGCGTCGCACCGATGCGCTGAGCCCGTTGTCGGCGCGGGCCACCAGCATGGCGTGTCTGTGCGGTGCCCCGGACTGCCCCGCTGCCGGCGCTCAGGTGCCTTCCACGCCGGTGGTGATCAATGTGATCGCCGAGGCCGCCACCGTCGACGGCACCAGCACCAAGCCGGGGTATCTGCCCGGCTACGGCGCCGTCCCGGCGGCCACGGTCACCGAACTGGCCAACAGCGCCTCGGTGCGCCCGGTACCCACCGCCAAAGACCTAGCTGCTGAACCCCATTACCGCCCGTCGGCGGCACTGACGCGGTTCATTCAGTCCCGGGATCTGACGTGCACGTTCCCCGGGTGTGATCAACGGGCGGTGGGTTGCGATATCGACCACAGCGTGCCCTACCCGCACGGCCCGACGCATCCCTCCAACACCGGGCTCAAATGCCGCATCCATCACCTACTCAAAACGTTCTGCGGCTGGGCCGACTCCCAACGTCCGGATGGCACCGTCGTGTGGACCTCACCGCGCGGGCGCACCTACACCACCGCCCCGGCCGGGGCCCGGTTCTTCCCCCAACTCGCCACCCCCACCGAAACACTGACCCTGCCCATCAGTCCACCGCCCGACCCGAACCGCGACCTGGCGATGCCCCAACGCAAACGCACCCGAACCCAAGACCGCGCCTACCGCATCGAATACGAACGCGCCCAAAACCGCGCCCGCTACGCAGCCGACCCACCACCCTTCTAAGCGGTGGCTTGTGCCTTCTCCAGCAGCGTCGGGTCATGCGCGCAGACGATCAACAGGTCCGGCTCCTGCCGCTGATACAGCTCGGCAAGCCGTGAATGATTGTCCAACACAGCTTTTCGATCGAATGCGAACATCGACTCCATCGCGGTCAGGCCGCGCGGCACGGGTGTCCCGTCCAGCGTGCCGAAGTGATAGAACGCGTCGCCGGCGTGCAGCACCCACCGGTGTCCGGCATCGACGGCCACACAGGCGTGGCCGCGGGTATGCCCAGGCAGAGCCACGAGTGCGATGCCCGGCGAGATCTCGGTGAGTTCCTTGGCGGCGGCGAACCCCCGCCACTTCTCGCCGCGCGGATCGTGCTCGACGATGATCGGGCTGTGCGCCCACTGCGCCGAACGATAGCGGATCTTCTCGCGCCTCGACGGAGCCCGTATCGCGCCGAGCGCCTCCGCGGCGGTGAGATGAACACGCGCGGCGGGGAAGTCCGACAATCCACCGGCATGGTCGATGTCCATGTGCGTGATGATGATGTGCCGCACGTCATCTCGGGTAAAACCGAGTCGGTCGAGCTGATGCACGACGGTTTCGGCGCGGCTCAGGATCGGTCGAACCATGCGGCGTGACGGCCCGACCCGTCGCGGATCGTCGCAGTCATGCGTGCCATAGCCGCTGTCGACCAGAACCAGCCCGTCGTCGGTTTCGATGAGCAGCACGTGGCACACCATCGGGCTCGGACTCTTCATCGTTCCGCAGTTGAGGTGGTGCACCTTCACGGCGCACCCCCGAGCCGCGACTCCAACAGCTGCTCCACCTCGCGACGCGCTGCGGCGAGATCGACCTGATCGTCGAGCACGCGTTGCAGCGCCACCCCGCGCAGCATCGCGACGACCACCGTCGCCAGACCAATGGGATCGACCGACGCGTTGACCTCGCCTGCGGTGACCGCCAACTGGATTCGCTTCTCGATCTCCTCGCGGAACTCACGGTCGGCCGAGATCATCTGCGGCCGGACATCCTCGGACGGGCCAGCGACCGCATCGGCCCACAACACCAGTCGCGCCCGGTTCACCGGCTGAAGATCAGAGACTACGGAGAAGTAGAAGTCGATCAACCGCCACAGCTGATCGACCGGCGAATCCGATTGGCTCTCTTGGACTATCGCGTCGCGAAACTGACTGGTGACCGTCTCGACGAGTCGCTGCATCAACGCACCTTTGGAACCGAAGTGGTGCGTCGCCAACCCGCGGCTGTACCCCGCGCGCTCACCGACATTGGCGAGGGTGACCCGGGTCGGCCCGATCTCCCCGACGAGCTCGGCCGCCGCACGCACCAGTCGCCGTTCGGCCGCTAGCCGGCGCTGCTCCTGTGTGCGGGGCAGGCCAGACTCAGTCACCGAGCGTCCCGGCCAGCGCGAGCAACTCGCCGCGCCCGATCTGAGTCACCAGGCTGGCGGTGTCGAAGTAGATGCGTTCGTTGACGATCCGCTCGTCTTCGAAGAAGAACACCGCGATCAGCGGTACCCGGAACGACTTGCCGGTCGGCGGCATTCCGTAGAACTCACCGAGATTGGTTCCCAGCAAATCGAATTCGACGATCACCGCGTCGTCGGAAACGTGAAAGCGGGCGTTCTCGTGGCGTTGGTCGGGGAACGCGGTGCGGGTCGACAGGTAGTAGCCCATCACCTCTTCGTCGCCGTCGTAGACCTGACCGGTGGCCATGATCTCGTAGCGGGGGTGGCCCTCCCCGTTGGTCTTGAAGGTGGCCAGGGTCGCGTCGAACTCCTTGGTCACCTCGGTGTCCATGTGCTCGCGGATGAGCGCCAGGCGCCGCTGCCGTAGATCGTCAGTGATCACGAGTTCTCCTAAAGCTTGCTTGTTGACGAACAAGTTACGGTACCCGACGGTACCGCGTCAATGGGCGCCATTAGTTTTCCTTGGTGGCCGCTCGCGCGAGCATGCGCATCAGCACCTGGCACAGAGCCGTCAACGGCGCCTTGACCAGGGGAAAGCTGGCCGAAGTGGCGAGCGTGTAGGAGATGCGGGTGCCCGCTCCGGCCTCACTCAGTCGTACTTCACCGCGATATCCGGGAAACGGCACGCCCGACAGCGCCTTGTACCCCAGCACGTGAGGCGGTTCGGACGTGACGACCTCCTCGACGATGTCGGGTCCGGGGCCCTTTGCCGCGATACGACGAACGGCCCCAACGCCGTTGGGGTCGGTGGTGCCGACCTTGTCCATCGTCACCGTCAGTCCCGGCGCCCACCGGCCGATTCCGACGTGGTCGCTCAGCGCGTCCCATACGGTTTCAATCGGTGCTGCGACAGTGGTTTGCGATGTGACTTGCATTGCGGCCCTCCCTAAGCGGTGGCTTTGGCGTGCTCGAAGTTCGTCCGATCGTGCGCGCAGATCATCGTCATGTCGGGTTCATGGCGCTCGAACAGCTCGACGAGTCGAGCGTGATTCTGCCGCATCATCTTCCGGTCGAATGCGGTCGCCCATTCGAATGCCGCGAGCGCACGCGGCATCACCGCGGTTCCGTCGAGCGTGCCGTGATGAAAGAAGCTGTCCCCGCAATGCAGCAGCCAGCGGTGTCCTGCGTCGACCGCGATGCAGGCGTGGCCCCGGGTATGACCGGGCAGCGACACGAGCACGATGCCGGGCGCCACCTCATCGAGTTCCTTCGCCGCGGCGAAGCCTCGCCACGCTTCACCGTCCGGGGTGTGCTCGACGATCTTCGGTCCGTGCGCCCACTGGATCGCGCGGAACCGGACCTTCTCCCCGCGGGTCGGGGCTCGCAGTGCCCCGAAGGCTTCGGCAGCGGTGACGTGTATCTGCGCCTGGGGAAAGTCGGAGATGCCGCCGATGTGGTCGCCGTCGAAATGCGTGACGACGATGTGCTGTACATCGTCGGTCCGAAACCCAAGGCGCTCAACCTGATTGACGGCGGTCTCCGCGGGGTTGAGCACTGGCCGGATGAACCGTCGCGACGCACCGACGCGACGGACCGGATCGGCGCAGTCCCGTGTTCCGAACCCGGAGTCGATCAACACCAGGCCGTTGGAGGTCTCGACCGCCAGCACATGGCACACCATCTCTCCGCAGCCGAGGGGATACATGGTGCCGCAGTTGAGGTGGTGAACCTTCACATGGCAGTTCTACACGCGAGAGTCGACGGCCACCGCTGCTTCTTGATGCCGGCGTTGCCGTTCGACGGTCGCGAGATAAAACGCCCAGGCGAACGAGAAGCTGGTGAACAGGCTCGACACGAAAAACAGCCACGGGTGCCGGATTCCGCGACGGCGGCCATCGATGATGGTGAACAGCGGAAGCAGTATGACGTTTCCGATGGTGTAGTCCGCGCTCGCCGAACTGGCGGCCGGGTTGTCGTATCCCAGCGCGATGAACTCGGCCCAGCTACCGGGGCCCCACAGCACATTGTGCGAACCGGCAACCGCATATTCCTGTACGTAGCGGAAATTGAAGTACCAACACAGCGGGATCGAAGCGGCGCCGACGACGTAGTACAGCATTTCCAGTGTCGCCGGCCGGGAGTCGGCGGTGACGCGCGCGAAGATCGCCGGATTCAATCGAACGACCAAAGCAATGACCACGACCGCGAGCACGGCGTGCACGACAAGGGCAACCATGATCGGAGTCTCGCGACCGATTCGAGTTTTGTCAATATTGACATAACCGGCTTGCGGTACCTTACGGACATGGTCCGGGCTGCTCAAACGGCACGCAGCGAGCGCACACGCGAGGCGTTGCGGCGTGCTGCGGTGGTGCGGTTCACCGCCCAAGGCATCGAGGACACGTCGGCTGAACAGATCGCGGCCGATGCGGGGGTGTCGCTGCGGACCTTCTATCGCCACTTCGCGTCGAAGCACGACCTGCTGTTCGCCGACTACGACGCCGGCGTGCACTGGTTCCGCAAGGCGCTGGCCGAGCGGTCGACCGACGAATCGATCATCGAGTCGGTACAGGCCGCGATCATGGCCCGGCCCTATGACGACTGGGCCGTCACCGAGATCGCCGCCCTACGCGCCCAGGAGCTCGAACCCGGCCGCATCGTGCGCCATATCCGGCAGTTGGAGGTCGACTTCGCCGAAGCGATCGAGGACCGCCTTGCCGGCGACGATCCGCCGAAGGCCGGGACCGACGAACGCATGCACATCACCGTCACCGCCCGCTGCATCGCCGCAGCGGTGTTCGGGGCGATGGAGGTCTGGATGCTCGGCGACGACCGGTCGCTGCCCGAACTGGACCGGCTGTGCCGTGCGGCGCTGAAATCGCTCAGGACGGGTCTCGTCGACCAGGGCTGATTCCAAGTTTTGTCATTATTGACAAAACTATGCGAGGCATGTCAGCCTCAGCCCATGACGGACTTTGACGCGATTGTCGTTGGCGCGGGCCACAACGGGCTCACCGCGGCCGTACTGCTCCAGAAGGCGGGGTTGCGCACCCTCTGCCTGGACTCCAAGCTCTACGCCGGCGGAATGGCGTCCACGGTGGAGCTGTTCGACGGGTATCAGTTCGAGATCGCAGGCTCGGTGCAGATTCCGACCTCGGCGGTCGTGAGCAGGGAACTGGGGCTCGACGGGCTGCCAACCGTTGACCTTGACGTGATGTCGGTGTCGCTGCGAGGCGTCGGTGACGAACCGCTGGTCTACTACACCGACCCGATGAAGCTGCTGACGCACATCAACGAGGTGCACGGTGCCGAGGCCGTCAACGGTATGGCAGGCCTGATGGCGTGGTGCCAGGCGCCGACGCGCGCGCTCGGACGCTTCGACGCGGGCACACCGCCGAAGACGCTCGACGAGATGTATGCCTGCGCGACAAACGAATTCGAGCGTTCGACGATCACCGATCTGCTGTTCGGCTCCGTCACCGATGTGATCGATCGCTACCTGCCCGACAAAGAGAAGAACGGCGCGTTGCGCGGCATGCTCGCGCTGCTGGCGTGCAACACCACCTATCGCGGTCCCGCGACTCCCGGCACCGCCGCGGCGCTGGCCTACGGATTCGCCGTTCCCGACGAGAACGCGCTACTGGTGAAGAAGGTCGTAGGCGGCATCGGCGCGCTGACATCGCATCTGCTGGACGTGTTCACCTCGCACGGTGGCGAACTTCGGCTGCGCAGCAAGGTCGACGAAATTCTGATTGCCGACAACCGCGTCAGCGGCGTCCGACTCGAGGACGGCAGCACGATCAGCGCGCCGGTCGTCGTGTCGGGCATCGCACCGGACCTGACGATCAGCCTGGTCGACGGCGCCGCGGTACCCGCCGACATCCGGGAGCGGTTCTCCCGCGTCGACCACCGCGGCAGTTACCTGCAGATGCACTTCGCGCTCGACGGGGTGCCGGAATTCGCGCCGCCCTACGAGATGCTCAACGATCCCGCAATGCAGTCCAACATCGGCATCTTCAGCACGCCGGAGGAACTGCAGCGGCAGTGGGAGGACTGCAGGCGCGGGATCGTGCCCGCCGATCCCTCGATCGCGCTGCAGATTCCGTCCGTCAACGACCCTGGCCTTGCGCCGGCGGGCAAGCACGCAGCCTCGGCATTTTCGCTCTGGTTTCCGATAGAGGAGGGCGACACGGGCTACGGGGAGATGAAAGTGGAGATGGGGCAGCGGGTCATCGACAAAATCACCCGGCTCGCACCGAACTTCGAAAGCCTGATCATCAGGCACACCACCTTCACCCCGAAACACATGGGCACCATGTTCGGTGCGCCCGGCGGCGACTACTGCCACGGGCTGATCCATCCCGACCAGATCGGCATCAACCGGCCGGGGCCGAAAGGCTATGTCGATCAACCGATTCCGATCGACGGGCTCTACCTGGGAAGTGCCGGCTGCCACGGCGGCCCCGGCATCACGTTCATCCCCGGCTACAACGCCGCGCAGGCAGTGCTCGCCGACAACAACTGACGCGTTTCAAGATCCCTGAGGTGGGGAACGCCACCGGGCATGGCAATCACTGTTGCCGTCACGGGTCCCACGGGCGACATCGGCATCTCAGCGGTGCAGGCCCTCGAAGAGGCACCTGAAGTCGAACGGATCATCGGGATGGCTCGCCGACCCTTTGATCCGGCCGCCCACGGCTGGACCCGGACGGAATATCTACAGGGCGACATTCTGGACCGCGGCGCCGTCGACGCGCTGGTCGCCGAGGCCGACGTGGTGGTCCACCTCGCGTTCATCATCATGGGCTCCCGCGAGGAGAGTGCCCGCGTCAATCTGGAGGGCACGCGCAACGTCTTCGAGGCGACGGTGGCGGCGGGTCGCCCGCGACGGTTGGTGTACACGTCGTCGGTGGCGGCATACGGCTACCACACCGACAACCCGGTGCCGATCACCGAAGACGTGCCGCCACGCGGGTCGCCCGAGCACTATTACTCCGAGCAGAAGGCCGCATGCGAGGCCGCGTTGGCCGAGATCACCGACGGCACGTCGCTGGAGGTGTACGTGCTGCGCCCGTGCATCGTGGCAGGCCCGAAGGCGCCTGCCCTGGCCGAAGCGATGCCGTGGAACCAGCTGCCTGGCCCGGTCAAGCGAGTAGCGCAGGCGCTGCCGTTGCTCAAGCCGCCTTTCCCCGACCCCGGCACTCCGTTGCAGTTGGTTCACCACGACGACGTCGCTGCCGCAATCGCTTTGGCCGCAACGACGTCCGCTCCACCGGGCGCCTACAACATCGCGGGGGACGGGGTGCTGTCGATGTCCGACATCGCCGACACGCTCGGTGCCCGCCCGTTCCGGGTACCCCGGGTGGCGGCGACGGCGGCATCGGACGTCATCTCGCGCCTGCCGTTCGTGCCGTCGGCGCTGGAATGGTTGCACGTCGGCCGCACGTCGGTGGTGATGGACACCGCCAAGGCCAAATCCGACCTGGGCTGGACCCCGAAATACACTGCGGCCGAGACGCTGTCGTCCCTGGGGCAGGCGATCTAACGGTCGTCGGTGTCCTCGGCCGGCCCGCTCGGCGTCGCGCCGCCTTCGTCGGACCAGTCGACGCGATCGTCGGTGCCCTTGGCGGGGTCGCTCTGGACGTCGTCATCCGCGCCTGGCGCGCCCGCGTCCGAGTCGGCGGTCTTGGGTTTGTTGCTGCTCACCCGTCCTGACTACCCGCATCGTCTGGCTCGGAAACGGTCAGCACGGCGTCCACCACGTAAGGACTTCGCTCCAGTTCGTGCTCGAGCCGGCGCAGAGTACGGGCGACGGAGGACTCGACCTTGTCGCCGACCAAGTCGACCCTGCCGACGATGAAAAGCTGCTTCGGGCCGATGAATTCGAGCCGAAGGTGACGCACCGAAGCGATCTCGGGCATCTCCTTCAGCTGAGTGAGCGCCGCATCGTAGAGGGCCGGCGTGCCGGGCTCGCCGGTCAGGAAGCGGCGATTGCGGTCGATCAACAGCACTGCCACTGCGCCCAGCAACAAGCCGATGACGATCGAGCCGGCCGCGTCCCACGCCACCACGCCCGTCACCTCATGCATGGCGATCCCAAGGGCTGCGACGACGATGCCGATCAGCGCGGCACTGTCTTCGGCGAACACCGCGCGCACGGTCGGATCGGAGGTCAACAACGCGTGGGCGAGCAGATCGCGGTCGAATCGCTTTGCCTCCCTTCGCAACTGGCGCATAGCCTGCAGCCAGGAGACCCCTTCGAGCGCGAATGCCACCGCCAGCACGACATAGGCAACCAGATAGTCCTCGGATCCCCGTTCGCCGTGCAGGAGCTCGTCGACACCGCGCCAAACCGAAATCGTCGCACCGATGACGAACAGGCCCACGGCGGCCAGCAGCGACCATACGTAGGCCTCGCGGCCGTACCCCAGCGGATGCTGTTCGTCGGGCCTGCGGGCACTGCGCCGGTCGGCGATCAGCAGGAAGATCTCGTTGCCGGTATCGGCCCAGGAATGGGCGGCCTCGGCAGCCATCGAGGCCGACCCCGAAACCACGGCGGCAACGGTCTTTGCCACCGCGATGGCGAAATTCGCACCGAACGCGACAAGTACGGTCAGTGTGCTTTCGCCACCGGACTCCACCACGAGAGTTCAGTCGCGGTTACGGAGTTGCGCCACCCAGTCCTTCGGCACCCGATCGCTGGGCCCAGGCGCAGGCTGGTCGGTGGGATGGGACTCGGGCGCGGCGAGTTCGGGCCCGTCGTAATACTCGTTTGTGTCGTAATTCCAGAACCAGTCTTCACCGGGCTCGAACGACCGGATGATCGGATGACCGGTCTCGCGCCAATGCGCCGAGGCGTGCCGGGCCAACGAGTCGTCGCAACAGCCGATGTGCCCGCACGCGGCGCAGCGACGCAGATGCACCCACCAGCCGCCGACAGCGTCGCATTCGACACAGCCCGTGCCGCTCGGCGGAACTGACGGATCCACAGCGGTGCTCATAGCTGACGAGCCTACCGACGCGGCCGCCCGGCGCTAACAAGACTATTAATCAACTTGATTTGATCGAACTGAGCGAAACCAAAGCCGTTGGGGCAACCAGCGAATTCCCCTTATTGACGGGCTTGTCTGCGCACGGTGCCGCGTTGACAGCTAACCCGGGCTCTCTTAGCGTCCCGCGCAAGCTTTGCGACGATGGGAATGCATGTGGGATCTGCGGAGGGGTGCTCGCGCGCGGCAATGACGCTGCAGTCGTCGCCATGCGTTCGTCCTCTCGGCGGTCGACCGTGACAGAGACCGCTTGGTCGAAACCCGCATTCGCGATCGGAGACTTCGTCGTCCTGGTCGGCGAGACGTTCGCCGCCGTGGTGCGACCACCGTTCGCGTGGCGGGAGTTGCTCGATCAGATCTGGTTCGTGGCCAGGGTGTCGATCGTCCCGACGCTGGTGCTGTCCATTCCGTACACCGTGCTGATCGTCTTCACGCTCAACATCGTGCTGATCGAGGTCGGCGCGGGCGATCTGTCCGGTGCCGGTGCCGCGCTGGCGTCGGTGACACAGGTGGGTCCGGTGGTCACGGCGATCGTCGTCTCCGGCGCGGCCGCCACCGCGATGTGCGCCGATCTGGGCGCCCGGACAATCCGCGAGGAAATCGACGCGATGAAGGTCATCGGCGTAGACCCCGTTCAGGCGCTGGTGGTGCCGCGGGTGATTGCCGCGACTTTCGTTGCGCTGATGCTGTATTCGGTTGTCGCCGTCGTCGGCCTCGCGGGAAGTTACTTCTTCGTCGTCTTCATCCAGCATGTGACCCCCGGGGCGTTCGTCGCGGGGATGACTCTGTTGACCGGTCTGCCGCAGGTCGTCGTGTCCCTGGTCAAGGCGCTGCTGTTCGGACTCTCGGCAGGCCTGATCGCCTGCTACAAGGGCCTGCACGTCGGTGGTGGGCCGACGGCGGTCGGCAACGCGGTCAACGAAACCGTCGTGTTCGCCTTCATGGCGTTGTTCCTCATCAACATTCTGGCCACCGCGTTCGGCGTGAAAGTCGCGCCGTGACAACTGCTTTAGTCGACCGGACCCGCAGGCTGGGGGAGCAGACCGCCTTCTACGGCAAGGCGCTGTGGGCTACCCCTGACGCGATGCGGCGCTATCCGGAAATGGTGCTGCGCCAGATCGCGGGCATGGGCATGGGTACCGGGGCGTTGGCCGTCATCGGCGGCACAGTGGCGATCATCGGCTTCCTGACGTTGTGCACAGGCGCCCTGATCGCCGCACAGGGCTACAACACGTTGTCGAATGTCGGAATCGAAGCCCTGACAGGATTTCTGGGCGCATTTCTCAACGTCCGGTTCATCGCTCCGGCGACCGCAGGCGTGGCGCTCGCCGCAACCATCGGTGCCGGTGCCACCGCACAGATCGGCGCCATGCGCATTAATGAGGAGATCGATGCGCTGGAAGTGATGGGGATCCGGGTGATCACCTACCTGGCGTCCACCCGCATCGTGGCAGGCGTGGTCGCCGTCATTCCCATTTACACGGTGTCCGTGCTGATGTCGTTTCTCGCGACGCGCTTTGGGACGACGGTCGTCTACGGGCAGTCGCGCGGCGTATACGACCACTACTTCACGACGTTCCTGCAGCCGACGGACCTGTTGTGGTCCTTCATCGAGGCGTTGTCGATGGCGGCGGCCGTGATGGCGGTGCACACCTACTACGGCTATACCGTGACCGGTGGTCCAGCAGGCGTCGGCGAGGCTGTCGGCCGCGCGGTGCGAACCTCCATCACCGCAGGCGTTTTCATCCTGCTGACCATCACACTGTCGGTATACGGGCAGTCCGGCAACTTCCACCTGTCGGGGTGACGGGCATGGACAACGCGCCGCGGCGCGGTGGAATCGATCCCATTTGGTGGGCGCCGGTGCTGATCGTGATGATCGTGGCGCTGTCCACACTGACGGCCCTGTTGTTCAACGGGACCCTGCGCGAAACCATCCCACTCACCCTGGTCTCCGACAGGGCCGGTCTGGTCATGGAGAACGGCGCGAAGGTGAAGTTGCGCGGTGTCCAGGTCGGCGAGGTCGCCTCCATCGGCGAAGACGCAAGTCTGTCGAAGCTGACGCTCAAAATGGATCGCGGCCCATTTCAGTATCTGCCGAGCAATGTTGAGGCAGAGATCAAGTCCAGCACCGCATTTGGGGCCAAGTACGTCGATCTCATCGTGCCGGACGCACCGAGTGCGAAGCCGTTGGCACCAGGCGCGGTGCTGCACTCGCGAAACGTGACCGTGGAGGTCAACACCGTCTTCCAGAATCTGCAGTCAGTGGTCCACTCTGTCGACCCGGCGAAGCTGAACGCGGTGCTTTCCGCCGTCGCCGAGTCGGTGCGCGGCAAGGGCGAACGCATCGGCGAGGCGATCACCGACGCGAACAACGTGTTGCTCGCGGTGAACCCGCGGATGCCGACCGTTCGAGTGGACTGGCAGCTGTTCGGTCAGACCGCCGCAACGTATTCGAATGCAGCACACGACATCCTGTCGATTCTCGACTCGTTCTCGACAACCAGTGCAACGCTGACGACGCACGCCAAGTCGCTGGATCAGCTACTTCTCTCCGCGGTCGGTTTTTCCCAGTCGGGCATCAACACGATTGGCGCCAACCAGTCGAACCTGGTGCGCGCGATGAACATCCTTGACCCCACCACCGCGCTGCTGATGAAGTACTCGCCGACCTACACCTGCCTGTTCCAGGGCGCGCAATGGTTCCTCGACCATGGTGGCCGAGATGCGTTGGGCGGCAACGGCAAGTCCGTGATCATGGACGCCGGCCTGTTGATGGGCGACGACCCATATCGCTTCCCCGACAACCTGCCGACCGTCAACGCCAAGGGCGGCCCAGGCGGCAAGCCCAGTTGCGGCTCGCTGCCCGACGTCAGCAAGAACTTCCCGGTCAAGTACTTGGTCACCGACACCGGGTTCGGCACCGGCCTGGACATCCGGCCCAACCCCGGCATCGGCTTCCCAGGGATTGCGAATTACTTCCCAGTGACCAAGGCGAACCCGGAGCCGCCGAGGATCCGTTACAACGGCCCGCCCGCACCGGGCCCGTGGCCCGCCTACCCCGGCGCACCTCCCTACGGCGCACCGGAATACGGGCCGGACGGCACGCCGCTCTACCCGCCGCCGCCTGGGGGCACGCCATGAGACGCAGGACCATTCGCGCCGCGACGCGGGTGGCGCTGTTTTCGGCGCTGTGCCTGGTCTCCATGTTCGTTCTGGTGACGGTGTTCGGACAATTCCGGTTCGACTCGCGCGTGTCCTACACCGCGGTGTTCACGAATGTGTCCGGCCTGAAGGGCGGCAACTTCGTCCGCATCGCAGGCGTCGAGGTCGGCAAGGTCAAGGACCTGACCCTGCACAAGGACGGGACCGTCACGGTCGACTTCGCCATCGACAAGGGTCTGCAGCTCACCGAAGGCACCAAGGCCGCGGTCCGGTACGAGAACCTGATCGGTGACCGTTACCTGTCCCTCGAAGAGGGGCCGGGGTCAGTGCGCAAACTTCAACCGGGAGAGACGATCCCGCTGGCGCGGACGTCGCCCGCACTCGACGTCGACGCGCTCATCGGCGGCTTTCGTCCGCTGTTCCGCGCGCTGGACCCCAATCAGGTCAACGCGTTGTCCGGTGAGCTACTGAAGGTGTTCCAGGGTCAGGGCGGCACCATTTCGTCGGTGCTCTCCCAGACATCGGCACTGACAACGACTCTCGCGGGCCGCGACGAACTCATCGGGCAGGTGATAACCAACCTGGACACCGTCCTCGGCACCTTCGCCGCTCGAGACGATCAGTTCTCGGAGGGTCTGGACAATCTGTCACAACTGGTGCAGGGGCTGGCCGACCGAAAGAACGACATTGTGACCGGGACCGCTTACATCAACGCCGCCGCAGGCTCCGTCGCCGACCTCTTGACAGATGCACGGCAACCCATCAAGGACTTCGTGCAGCAGTCCGACCGGGTAGCCGGCCAGATCGAGGCCGATCATGACTACGTCGACGACCTTGTCAAGACGCTGCCCGACGCCTACCAGGTGCTTGCCCGCAACGGCCTCTACGGCGACTACTTCGGCTTCTATTTGTGCGATGCGATTCTCAAGGTCAACGGAAAAGGCGGCCAGCCCGTGTTCATCAAACTCGCCGAACAGACCTCGGGACGGTGCACACCGAAATGACGCGCATCAAGTTGCCGAAGATCAAGCCGCTTGGCGAGCGCAATCGGGTGGTGGTCGGCGCCGTCGGCATCCTGGTTGTCGTCGTCGCCGTGATCGCCGTCTTTTCATACGACAAGATTCCGTTCATCAAAGGCACGTCTGACTATTCGGCGTACTTCTCTGAGGCCGGTGGCATCAAGCCCGGCAGTGATGTTCGGGTGTCGGGTCTCGGTGTCGGGAGAGTTTCGAGCATCCATTTGGACGGAACGAGGGTGTTGATGGACTTCACGGTCCGCGACGGCGTCGAACTTGGCGACCGGACCGAGGCTGCAATCAAGACCGAAACCGTGCTCGGCACCAAGTTTCTCGAACTGACCCCGCGTGGGGACGGCAATCTCGCCGGCCCGATTCCGCTGGAGCGCACGAAGTCTCCCTACGATCTGCCCGACGCCCTTGGGGACCTGACCACCACCATCAGCGCGCTGGACACCACGCAGCTGTCGTCGGCGCTCACCACACTGGCGGACACGTTCAAAGACACGCCGCCCGATCTGAAAATCGCGTTGGAGGGCGTGGCGCGCTTCTCCGACACCCTCAACACCCGCGATGCCCAGTTGCGCAACCTGCTGGCCAACGCGAATACGGTCACCGCGGTGTTGGCCAAGCGCAGCGACCAGATCGCGAGCCTTGTCGCGAACACCAACGCCCTGCTGGCCGAGCTTCTGTCGCAACGCAATTCGGTCGATGCGTTGATGAACAACCTCACCGCGGTTTCGCACCAGATATCCGGCCTCGTCAACGACAACCGCACACAACTCAAGCCCGCCCTCGACAAAGTGAACGGTGTGCTCGGGATCCTGGACAACCGCAAGAAGGAGCTGCAACGCACGCTGTATCTGCTTCGGCGGTACGCGATGTCGTTCGGCGAGGTGCTGGGATCCGGGCCGTTCTTCAAGGCCTCACTGGTCAACCTGGCCCCGGGGCAGTTCGCGCAGCCGTTCATCGACGCCGCATTCTCCGATCTGGGTCTGGATCCCAACGTGCTGCTGCCGTCGCAACTGGTGGACCCCGGAGTAGGCCAGCCGGGCACGCCTGCGCTGCCCGTGCCGTATCCACGCACCGGGCAGGGCGGAGATCCACATTTGACACTCCCGGACGCGATTACGGGTAATCCAGGTGATCCGGGCTGCGGGCCGCCCGGCCTTCCGCTGCCCGGCCCCACCGGCTGCTACCCCTACCGCGATCCGCTGCCTGCGCCACCGCCAGGTGGACCGCCGCCAGGACCGCCCGCGCTCGCGCCTGCTGCCGGTGAACTGCCGCCCCCGACCTTTGGGCCGCCGGCGCCGGAACCCAGGGTCGGTCCGGCGGTACCGCAACCGAGATCTGATCCGCTGCAGCCGGTTCCGACGGGAGACCAATGATCAGCGCGCGCACGCTGAGGATTGCGACCGCGATCACCTTGGCCGTCACTCTTGTCGTGGCGATAACCGTGGTGGCCACGCCATGGTGGAAGAGCGTCGCCAGGAATACCTACGTCGCCTACTTCGCCAACACCAACGGTCTCTATACCGGCGACGAGGTACGCATCCTCGGGGTCGCCGTCGGGACCGTCGAAGAGATCGACCCGCAGCCGACCGCGGCCAAGGTGACGTTCTCGGTCGACAGGGAGTACCCGGTACCGGCTGATGTCCAGGCCGCGATCCTGTCACCGTCACTTGTATCCGCGCGTGCGATCCAACTGGTCCCCGCGTACTCCAGCGGCCCGAAATTGGCTGACGGCGCGACGATTCCGAAGGAGCGCACCGCGGTCCCCGTCGAGTGGGACGACCTGCGCCAGCAGCTGGAGAAGCTCACCGACTCGCTGCAGCCCACCACGCCAGGCGGCGTCAGCCCCGTCGGCGAGTTCATCAACAGCACGGCTGCCAACCTGCGCGATCAGGGCGACACGGCACATGACACGGTAGTCAAACTCTCCAAAGCGATTTCGGCTCTCGGCGACCACAGCACTGACATGTTCAGCACGGTGCGCAACCTGCAGATGCTGGTGTCAGCGTTGTCTTCGAGCAGCGATCTGCTCGCCGCGTTCAACACGAACTTGGCGGACATCACGACGGTACTTTCGAACACGCCCAACGAAGTGGCCGATGCGACGAAGGGTCTTGACGCAGCGGTGAACGACCTGCGTGGCTTCGTCGCCGACAACCGAGAGAGCATCGGCGTCACCGTCGATCACCTGAACGCTGTCACCACTGCGCTGAACGAGAGCCGCGGTGACATCAAGCAGGTTCTACACATCGCGCCGACGGTGTTCCAGAACTTCATGAACATCTATCAACCCGCACAGAGCGCCGTCACCGGCATCTTGGCACCGGTCAACTTCGCCAACACCGTCCAATTCATCTGCAGCGCAATTCAAGCCGCGTCACGGCAGAACTGGGAGCAGTCGTCGAAGCTGTGCGTCCAGTATCTCGCGCCGATCGTCAAGAACCGCCAGTACAACTTCCCGCCGCTCGGGGTGAATCCCTTCGTGGGAGCGTCGGCGCGGCCGAACGAGATCACCTACAGCGAGGACCGGCTGAACCCGCACCTGCCGCCACAGGCACCGCAGAGTGTCCCGGCCACCGAGCCGGGAGAGCCACTGGCGGCAGAAGCGGCAGTCGGCGACCTGCCCCCGGAAGCGACGTCCACCGACCCGAGCCAGGGTCTGCAGGGCCTGATGGTGCCGCCTGGGGGCTCTCCGTGAGGCGCACGGTTATTGCGGCGCTGATCGTCGCGTGTTTGTCCGCGATCCCTGGCTGTGAGTGGCGCGGACTCAACTCATTGTCCCTGCCGGGGACTGAAGGATCCGGCGACGGCTCGTACATCATCCAAGCGCAGCTACCCGATGTCGTTGTGATTCAACAGAACACCCGGGTGCGCGTCGCCGATGTCAACGTCGGCAACGTCACCAAGATCGAGGTGCAGGACTGGCATGCGCTGGTGACCATGCGCATCAACAAAGATGTCCATCTGCCCGCGAACAGCACCGCCAAAGTCGGGCAGACCAGCCTGCTGGGGTCCATGCATATCGAACTGGCTCCGCCCACCGACGAGCCGCCCCAGGGCGAGCTCAAGGACGGTTCGGTGATTCCGCTCGCCAGAGCCGATACCTATCCCACCACCGAGCAGACGTTGGCGTCGGTGTCGGTTCTGCTCAACGGCGGCGGGCTTGGTCAGCTTCAGGAGATCAACCAGTCGTTCGCCAAGGCGCTGGCCGGGCGCGAGAACGACATGCGCAGCCTACTGAATCAGTTGGATACCTTCATTTCTCAGCTCAACGAGCAGACTGACGACATCATCGCGGCCACTGAACATCTCAACTCGCTGGCCGGCCAGGTCGCCGCGAAGGATCAGACCGTCGACAAGGCGCTCACCACGATCCCGCAGGCGCTGGCGGTGCTGTCGGATTCTCGCACCAAGTTGGCGAACGCGATCGACGCGCTCGGCAAGTTCAGCGCGATCGCCACGTCGACGGTGAACCAGACGAAGGAATCGTTCGTGAACAACCTGCGCAACATGGCGCCGGTGTTCAGGGAACTGGCCAACGCCGGGCCCGCGCTCACGAAGGGGCTGGACTTCCTGTCGACGTACCCGTGGGTGAAGAGCACGCTCGCCAACTGGTTCCGCGGCGACTTCGCCAACATCACCCTCGTCATCGATCTGACGCTGAGCCGGATCGACAGCAGCTTGTTCACCGGAACGCGCTGGGAAGGTGATCTCACCGAACTCGAAATTCAATGGGGCCGCACCATCGGGCAGATGCCCAGCCCGTACACCGCGGGCAATCCGCTGATCGCCCCATATCGCTGGGGGGCGTACTAGTGCTGCGTCTGACCCGGCAGGTGTGGATACAGCTGGCGACCATGGCGGTAATCACCGTCATCGCCGTCGGCGTGATGGCGTTCGGTTTCGTGAAAGTCCCCGCGTTGCTCGGGATCGGACGCTACACGGTGACGGTCGATCTCCCCGCCTCCGGCGGTCTGTACCCGACGTCGGTGGTGACATATCGGGGCACCGAGATCGGCAGGGTCAAGTCGGTCGAGGCCACTCGCGATGGTGTTCAAGCGGTTCTCGTACTCAACTCCGACACACCGGTCCCGTCCGACGTTTCAGCCGCTGTCCACAGCCGCTCCGCTGTCGGTGAACAGTTCCTCGAACTGACCCCGAAGTCGGCGAACGCACAGAAGCTGCGTGACGGTGATGTCATTCCCGTTGGCAGGGTGCAGATTCCGGCCGATATCGGAAGTCTGCTCGACGCGACGAACAGGGCACTGCAGGCGATCCCGCCAGACAATCTGCGCACGGTCGTCGACGAGGCCGATAAGGCCGTCGGGGGGCTCGGGCCTGAACTGTCGCGCATCGTCGACGGGTCCACCTCGCTGGCGATCGAGGCGGGTAAGACCGTCGATCCGATCAGCCAGCTGATCGATCAGTCTCCGCCCGTATTGAATTCTCAAGTGCAGACCGCAGATTCGATCGCGACGTGGGCGCAGCGGATGGCGTCGATCACGGGCCAATTCAAGGCGCAAGACGCCGCCTTCGCCGATCTGCTCAATGTCGGTAGTCCCGCGTTGGAGGAAGGCAGGGCGCTGTTCGACCGGGTCGCGCCTGCGTTGCCGGTGCTGCTCGCGAATCTGGTCAGCCTCGGCGACATCGCGGTCACCTACCGCAACGACCTGGAGCAGCTGCTGGTGCTTTTCCCGCAGGGCACCGCGGTCATGTCGGCGATCGCCGTCGCCGATTCCGGTGTCAAACAGGCGTATCGGGGCATCTATCTCGACTTCAACCTCAATCTCAACCTGCCGCCGCCATGCAACACGGGCTTTCTGCCAGTCCGGCAGCAGCGATCACCGTCGGACCAGGATTACCCCGAGCGGCCGGCGGGCGAGTTGTATTGCCGCATCCCGCAGGACTCGGACATGAATGTCCGTGGGGTGCGCAACATTCCGTGCGAGACGAAGCCGGGCAAGCGCTCGCCGACGGTGGAGCTGTGCGAGAGCGACGAGCAGTACGTGCCGCTCAACGACGGCCTCAATTGGAAGGGCGATCCGAACGCGACGCTGTCCGGGCAAGGCATCCCGCAGTACGCGCCGCCGCCGCCGGTGGCCGCCGTCCCTTACGACCCGGCGACCGGCGACTACATCGGTCCGGACGGAAAGCGCTACACGCAGGCCGACTTGGCGCACCCCGGCAACAAGACGTGGCAGTCGATGCTGGTGCCGCCGACGCCCTAGCGCGCCATTGTCGAGTCCGGCGAATGCCAGTCGGTCGACACGAAGCGGTGCCGGATCAACCAGTCGTCCCCGACGGGCACGAAGACGTCGCGGTAACGGCCGTAGTGGTCGAGGCCGATCTCGGTGACAACCGTGAAATAACACGCGACGTGCACCTCGGTTGGGGCTACCTGGGTGAAACGGATGTTCGTCAGGTTGTGACGCACGATGCGTTTGGTGCCTGACGTCTGCGCGGCCGCGTTCGGCGTTTCCACCACGCCGCCCAGCAGCTCGACGATCGCGGCGCGCCCGCGCACCGGCTCATTGCCGCGCAGCTCGAGCTCGCCGTCCTCGCAGAAGCTTTGAGCCAGCTCGTCGAGCCGCAGCGAGTCGCCCGACCAGTTGTAGCGGGCCAACGTGTCTCTGATGCGTTCGCGAGCAACCAGCTCCCAAAGCTCCATGACGGCAACGGTAAACCCGCTAGGGTCGCGCCATGGCTACCAGCGATTCCCGTGAGGTTGTGATCGAGGCCAGTCCGGACGAGATTCTCGACGTCATCGCCGACGTCGAGGCGACGCCGACATGGTCGCCGCAGTACCAGAGCGCCGAGGTCCTGGAGGCCTACGACGACGGCAGGCCCAAGCGGGTCAAGATGAAGATCAAGACCGCGGGCATCTCGGACGAACAGGTCGTCGAATACACCTGGTCAGACGATGTCGTCAGGTGGACCCTGATCAGCGCGAGCCAGCTCAAGGCCCAGGATGCGTCCTACACCCTCACGCCCGACGGTGAAAAGACCAAAGTCCGGTTCGACATCTCGATCGACCTGGCGATCCCGTTGCCGGGGTTCGTGCTCAAACGGGCAATGAAAGGTGGGGTGGAAACCGCCACCGACGGCCTGCGCAAGCAGGTGCTGAAGGTCAAGAAGGGTAGCTAGCGCACCTCGTAGCAAAATTCGGGCGAACTCCTCATTACTCCGCGTGGCGCCATCGCCGCTCTTACGCTTCTGAGATGCGCCTGTCGTGGCCGTTAATAGGTCGGACGGAGGAGATGCGGGCCGTCGGTGCCGCCATCTCGGCTTCGGCCGCGTCGGGCATCCTCATCTGCGGAGCGGCGGGGGTTGGCAAGAGTCGGATCGCCCGCGAGGCCCTGTCGGCGGCCGCTTCGCAGGGCTGTGAGACCCGCTGGACGGTCGGCACCGCTTCGGCGCGGGAGATTCCGCTAGGGGCGTTCACCGCGTGGGCACCTTCGGGCGTCACGGACACCATTCAACTGCTGCAGGGCGTCATCGAGTCGCTGACTTCATCGTCTGCATCCGCAGGGGTGGTCCTCGGTGTCGACGACATTCATCTGCTCGACGACCTCTCGACGTTCGTGGTGCATCAGATTGTGCAACGCGGGTTGGCGAAGGTGATACTCACTGCCCGGGACACTGCGCCGATCCCCGCGGCCATACAGGAGCTGTGGAAAGCGGGCCAGTTCGACAGGCTCGATCTGAAGCAACTGTCGCTTGACGAAACCTCTTCGCTGCTGTCGGCGGCGCTGGGCGGTTCGGTGGATTCGGTTGCTGCCGAGCGGCTTTGGAAGCTGACCCGGGGAAACGTTCTTTATCTGCGCAACATCGTCGAGCAAGAGGTTGCCGACGGCCGAATCGTGCAGGACAACGGGCTGTGGCGGTGGATCGGGGAGCCGATCATGCCGCCCGGACTGATTGAACTGATCGAGTCCCGTATCGGGGACTTGCCTGCGCCGGTCAGCGATGTGATCGACGTGCTGGCTGTCGCGGAACCGATCGACCTCACGGTGCTGACGAGGATCACCGATGCGACAGCCGTCGAAGAGGCCGAAATCCGCGACCTGATAACGCTCGAGCCGGCAGGCGGAGGCATCGAGGTGCGGGTGGCGCATCCGCTGTACGGGCAGGTGCGCCGCCGACGCGTGGCGCACACCCGGCTACGCCGGCTACGGGGACTGGTGGCCACCGAACTCGCAGCCTCCGCTGAGCGTGACGAGATTCGAGTGATTGTCCGCCGCGCGGCGTTGAGTCTGGACTCCGACCTCGAACCGGACGCCGACCTGCTGGTCCAGGCAGCGCACGGTGCCGTTTGGCTCGGGGATCTCTCGCTCGCCGATCGACTTGCAGAAGCTGCAACACATGCCGGCGCGGGAGCCGAACCGAACTTTGTTCGCGCACACGCCTTGTCGTGGTCAGGGCGGGGTGAGGAGGCCGAGGCTGTCTTCGCGGATATCGACACCAGTCGGTTGAGCGATCACGACCGCGCCAGGTTCACGTTTCTGCGGTGTAGCAACCTGTTGTGGGCGCTTGGCGATCCGGCGCGAGCCAAAGAACTGATAGACGACGCATCGCGTTTCACCCCGCCGCGCGCTCGCGGGTACATCGATGCGTTCCTCACGATCTACTGGTTTGCGATGGATCAGCCGAAACAGGCCATGCAAGCCTCGAAATCTCTTGCACTGAAGGACATTCCGGTTGTCGGCGCCGAGATAGCGTGGGTGCTGGCGCAGATATCCGCGGATGCGGGGAACACCACAGAGGCGCTGGCCGACGCGAAGGCGGGCCATGGCGTCGCGGCTCGCGCTCTCGACGCTCCGCACATGAGATTCAACATCGCCGACGCCGAGGTCGGAGCGCTTCTGCTGTCCGGCCGCGTTGCCGACGCCCTTGACGTCGCCGATCGCACACGGCAGCAGGCGGCCAACCTTCCAGGGGCCGCCGAACTCCTCGGTGCCGCGGTAGCCGGGCGGGCAGCGCTTGGCGCGGGCGATCTGCACAGCGCAAGCCCGCTGCTGGAGCATGCGGCCGAGGGACTGTCGGAATCTCATCCCACCGGATTTGGCTACCGCTATCGGATACCTCACGCGACAGCACTGGCCATCCGCGGGCTGACTGACGACGCGGCCGCAGTCTTGGCCGCCCTCGATGACGTACCGCGCCGATTCCGCTCTCTGGATCACGAAATGAGCCTCGCCAGAGCGTGGGTGGCTGCGAGCCAGGGCGCGGTCAGCGAGGCGATCAACACTGTGCTGTCAGCGGCGGAGCGGGCCAAGGAAACGGGCCGATACGCCGCAGAAGTGCTGTGTCTGCAGACCGCCACCCAGTTCGGGGACCGCACCGCAGCGGCCCGCCTGCGCGAACTCAAGTCGATCGTCGAAGGCCCACGCGCCGGTTTGGCCGCACGCTTCGCCGAGGCCCTTTGTGAGGGTAATGCCACTGAGTTGGCGGCGGTGTCAGAGGAATTCGAGCGCATGGGCGACCTCGTTGCCGCGCTGGATTCGGCCGGCCACGCCGCGCTGGCCTACCGGCGCCAAGACAAGCGAGGATCGGCACTGGGGTGCTCCACACGCGCAGACGACCTGGCCGCCAAATCCGGCGCACGCACTCCGGCACTTCGTCAGGCGAGCGAAAGCTTGCCGCTCACCGACCGCGAAGCCGAAGTCGTGATGCTCATCGGTGAGGGACTGTCGAACCGCGCCGTCGCGGAGCGACTGACCCTTTCGATCCGAACGGTCGAGAGTCACATCTACCGAGCCATGATGAAAACCGGAACCACCAGCCGCGACGAACTCGCCGCGCTGATGCCGCGAAAGCGGGCGCGAACAGAGTGAGTTGAGAATTCAGTAGCGCTCTACTGAATCGGCGCGACGACAACTGACGCATCCTGGCCCGATGGACACTGAACTCAGCGAGCGTGAGCAGGCATTACGGCGGTTGCCCTTGGCGTATTCGTTGGCACTGAGACTGCGTGACGCCGGCGTCGCCTCCGACGTCATCTGCCAGTACGTCAACGTGGAGCAGCCAGCCCTTGACGGCCTGTATCGCATCGCCGAAGCCAAGTTGCTCGCGGCCCAGCGGGCGACCACGTATGCGAGCCGGTGACTAGGTACCCGTGCGCCGACACGGGGAGATTGCAGTAGTGCGCTACTGAGACCCTGCCGGCTGACGCGACCGACGATTAATCGGACACATCGCCAAACAAGGGGGGCCCGAAGTGTCCGATCTAGATACGACACCAGCCGATACCCAGGGGGTCGTCGAAAAACGAGAGCAGGTCGTCGGCGAGGCGACTCCGACTCAGCCGCTAGTTGTCATCACCGAGCAGCAGGTGGCGCTCAGCACGGCGGCAGCGCTGGCAGTGCCGGCCACAAAGCGCCGGCGCGGGCTGATCGCGGCGGTGCATGCGATGTTTGTGAGGACATCCGCCGATCCTGAACAGCAACTCTGTGCCCCGCCCTTCTACCCGCCGCTGCGCGACGAGTTCGTCGAGAGCGCGGCCATGCGACGCGAAATGTTCAGGCTGTGACACCCGTACTGCAGCTCGATCGCGTCGCCAAGAAGTACCAAAGGGGCGACGAGCAGGTGCACGTGCTCGTTGACTTCGACTTCACTTTGGACACAGGGGAATTCGTCGTCGTAACGGGCCCATCCGGCGCAGGAAAATCGACCTTGCTGCACATCGCCGGTGGGTTGGACAAGCCGGACGACGGCACGGTGACCGTGGCCGGCCAGGACATGTGGGCGATGAGCGCCGGCGCCCGCGCGGCGTTTCGCCGACGCAATCTCGGGTTCGTGTTCCAGTTCTTCAACCTGGTGCCGATGCTGAGCGCCGTGGAAAACGTCTCGTTGCCGCTGGTCCTCGACGGGATGCCGGCCCGGTCAGCTGATGCGGTCGCGATGTGCCTGCTGGAGCGGGTCGGGTTGGACGACCGGGCCCGGCACCGGCCGTCGGAACTGTCGGGTGGCCAGATGCAACGGGTTGCGGTGGCGCGGGCGCTGGTGGCCAGGCCGACGATGGTCCTTGCCGACGAGCCAACCGGAAATCTGGACAGCCAATCGTCGACCGAGGTGTTGGATCTACTTCGCTCACTGGCCGACGAAGACGGAACGGCGGTCGTCATGGTGACACATGATCCGGCCGCGGCGCGGTACGGCTGCCGCGAGGTGCACCTCGTCGACGGGCGTTCCTGCGCCGCCGTCGCGGAGCGGTGATGTATCGGCTGCGCGCCGGATGGCAGACGTTTCGCCGAATTCACCTGGCAGCGCTGATCGCCGACTGGCGCCGTACCCTGCTCAGCGCGATAGGCGTCGCGCTCGGCGTGACTGTCGTGCTCGGAACGTTGATCCTCAAAACCGAGCTCGCCCGGCCGTTCGACTCGTTCGGCCCGTCGCTCACCCGCGCCGCCAATACCGGGGTGATGGAGGTAACCCCAAATGTGAGCGGACGGTTGCCAATTGAAACGGTGAGCCGTCTGCGTGCCGAGGTGGCAGGGGCAGCAGCCGTCATCCCGGTCGTCGCCGGCTTGACGCCCGTGGACGTCGCGGGCGGCACTCACGGGTTCTTCCTGCTCGGCGGCACCTGCCAGATCGAGTTGCTCGTCGGTTCGTTCGACTGTGAGCGGCGCGCCCGCAGCGAACAGCCGGCCGCTGGTCCTGGTGTCCCACTTCAGATTCCGGCCGTCATCGCCAAGCGGCATGGCTTACGGCTCGGCGACGAGTTGCATATCCCGGGCTTGCCTCGCGGTTCGGCGCACCTGGGTTGGACGTTTTCGGAGTTCGATCGTGTCGAGGGAATCAACGACGGCTACGTGCTGTTGGCTCCCTCCGCGGATATCGCCGCGCGGCTGCTGTCCTCGCCCGGCTACGCCACCGCGGCGTTCGTATTGCCGAAGCGTGGAGCCGAGATCAAGGCGGACGTCGAGCGCGCCATCGGCGGAATCGCCACGGCGGGGCCGCCGCGACCGCACCAACCGGCCGTTTTCGAGAACGGCACGCAGAGCCTCAACCTGACCGCCGCCGCAGGCGTTCTGATCGGCATCCTCATCGCCGTGAACACCATTCTGCTGGCCGTCGAGGACCGCCGGTCGGTGATGGGAACCATCGGCGCGATCGGTGCCAAGCCTGTCGGATTGTTCGCCGGCATGCTCGGTGAAGGCGCAGTGCTGGGTGTACTCGGAGGGTTGTTGGGCGTACCGAGCGGCTTCTTACTCGGAACCTATCTCGTCAACCGATTCGGGGAGGCCATGCTGGCAGGCTCCGGCGGCACAATCGCGGCACACTTCACGCCGGACCTGGTCGTGATCGGAGCGGTCGCGGGGATCGTCGCCGGAATCCTTGCGATGGCCGGACCGGCCTCGCGGCTGGTGCGCGAAGGGCCGTTGACGTCGATGGCGAGCGCGGGCGGTGTGCAGGGAGTCAGGCGAATTCCGCTGTGGCCGCTCATTTTTGGCGTGGTAATGCTTGTGACCGCCGTTGTGCTGTTGCGGGTCTTCGAGCACGGGTGGCTGCCGCTGGAAGTCGGCATCAACGGGATGTCGCTGGGTTTGTTGGGCGTCGCGTTGGTGACGGTGTGGATCGCGCCGCGTGGCGCAGTGCAGTTGATCAAGCTGCTGACCGCCGCGCGTCCCGATATCGGACGCCTGCTGCGCGCCGATGTTCAGCGTTACGCGCTGCTGTTCGGAATCTCCGCGGCGGTGCTCGCAGAAAGCTCCAGCCTGGCGATCGGCTCCCAGAGCATGCAACTGCTCGGCACCAAACAAATTGCGGAGCAGAAGGCTAATCGCCTGCCCGCGACCTTGCTCATCGCGGCCCAGTCGGTGCTCGATCAGCGCGACAGCCAGATCGCCGACGCCACTTTCCAATTGGTCGATGCCACCGCCGAAGGGCGGAGCGTGTCGTCGCGGTGGCGGTCGACCATCTCGTCAGGGACGTTGTCGCGCCTCGTCATTGGCGTCACTCCCGGCGATTGGTACAGCCAGGCGATGTACGAACCCAAGGGTGCGCGCGACAGAATGTGGCAGGGTTTGAACGCCGGCGAAATCGGACTCAGCGAAGTTGCCGCGAGCCGGCTCGGCGTAGCAACGGGTGGAACGGTCGAATTGCCCAGTGTCGGCGGACCCAAGCGGTACCGGGTGGCCGGGACGTTTCGCCCGCGAATGATCAACGACACCGCCGTGGGCGATATCGTCCTGGTGTCGGAAGGGTTGGCGCGCAAGGATTGGGCGGCCGTCCGCGATCAGGTCGCCGTGGCTTATCCCTCCGACGCCGAAGCCAGCGTCCACCGTGATGACTTCCTCGATCTCGGCGCTGGGCTTTCGGTTTACGACAACAACGAATGGCGGGTGGCTGCAACAGCCGGAATCAAGCGTTTCCTCGAACCGTTCACGGTCGCCGGGTATGTGGTGATGGCGGCGGCGGGCCTCAGCGTGCTGAATGTGTTCGTGCTCGGTCTTGTCCAACGCAAGCGCGAGCGGGCTGCGCTGCGCGCGATCGGCGTATTACCTCTGCAGGAGCAGGCGGTGGTCATCACCCATGCCGGCCTGCTGGCACTCCTCGTCGCGGTTCTGGGAGGGCTTGGGGGTGTCGGCCTTACGTATCTGTGGTCGCTTGGCTCGCCGGTCTACTACGGCATGAAAATCGCGTGGGGCGTCCCGGAGTTGTCACTGCGGACCGGGGTCAGCGCCGTGTTCGTCCTCGTCTTGGCGGCGGCGGTCTATCCGGTGATCCATTCGCGACGGTTGGAGACGGCCGATGTGCTGCGAACCAATTGACGCGGGTCGACCCCTAAGTATTGCCGCGCGCATCGGCCCGATAGTGCAGTGGCGCACTACTGCGGATGTGGGAGCGCCACGAAGCGACGATTTGATGATGAGTACCGCAAGCACATCCGTCGCTTTGGGGCGTCGCGCGAAAGCCTTGTCACATCCCTCTGTGCGCACCTACCTCACCAGTGGTGGCGCCGTCGCAAGCGCAGGCATCCTCGCGCTGGGCCTGGTCGCGATACCACCGGACGCCACCGCGCGAACCGAAGTTCGTGCGGTGCAGCTCACGGCTTGGACACTGCCCGAGGTGGCCGAGGGGTGGGGTGCTCTCGTGCGGGAAGTCACCGGACGTCGGACTCAACCGGCAATACTCGAGACGTCTGGCGGCGGCGCCGCGGATGTCCCTGCCGCGGTTGCCAATACATCAACCGGGGAGAGGACCGTGCCGCCCCGGGTCGTGGCGTCGACGGACGTGCCAACGCTTCGGCAAGAGGCGACCGCCAGTGCGCTGGCGGCGACGCCCGCCGCGTTGGCGCTACCCGCGCCGATAGCGGCGTTCCTCGGTGTCTTGGTGTTGTTTGGACCGCTGATAGTGCTCGTCATCCTTGCGTGCCCGCCATGCGCGGTCATCAACTTCCTCAGCTACTTCCTGCCGATACCCACGATTCCGCTGGCTGCTGCAGCCGCCACGGCAACGGTGGAAGAGCCTGCGACCGTCGCTCCAGAGCTCACGAGCGACCCGTCTTCTGATGCCCCCGCGGTGCCAGTGGTTTCAAACGACAAGCGAACCGGCAGCGAGCGCGGATCGGCCACGGAGACCACGACTTCAACCGATCAGAAGTCGGCAGAGACGCCGAAGGATGTCACCGAACCCGTTGCAACAGAACCAGCACCCAAGGAGCAAGGGGCAGTCGACGATACCGAGGCGCCGGTTGATGTCACCGAGCCGACGAAGCCGGCCGAGCCGCCGGCGACGCCGCGCCCTGTGGTGCGCGATTCGCTTGGGGCAGAAAAGAAGACGTCCGATCCGTCGCACCGTGGCACAGGCGGCCGGGCGACCACGGAGGAGCCGGCCGGCAGCCGGGCGGCGACGGCCGGCTCCTCCCCTGCCGACTCTTCTCCCACAGATGCGTCGTCAGCCCGCGGCTCATCGGACGGCAAGTCCGACGGATCCAAATAGCTCGACCTGATTTGGCGCCAGCCTGCAGCGGGGGCAGGTTGGCGTCAAATCCCGTCGCCCTTTGACATCGCTGCCGCCCAGGCCATATGTCCCTCGTAACCAAGCGATTCCGCCATTGCGCGATAGCGGGTCACCAGGTCGCGGTAAGTGACCGCGTCACCACGGGCGCCCGCGAGCAGCGCCCGTAACCGCAGGAGTGTGATCTCGAGGATCGCCGAGCCCTGATCGGCCCGCAGGCTCGACAGCCAGTCGATCGCTTCGTTGGCTTCCGCCACGTCGCCGTCGGCGCCGCGCTCCAACAGCATCTCTACCAGAATGCCTGCGGCAAGAACGCCGTATCCGATGCGTCCTGGCCGACGTATCTCATCAACAGCATTGCGCGCCAGCAGAATTGCGCCATCGCGGTCGCCACGTCTTGCCCTCTCAGGGGCGGTCACCAGGTCAGTGACGGGAAGCAGGGAGGGAGCTTGCTCGCGCTGCCACTCGTAGCCCCGCGCCGCCAGGTCCAGGCCGCGGTGGCGGTCGGCCGCGTCGTCCCGATACAGCAGCATGCCACCCAAGAGGTACTCGGCGTAGAACATAGCGTGATCACTACCAGCCCGATGGGCACTCTGTACCACGGCCTCGATCTCGCTCAGTATGGAGTCATCGGGCCGAAGCACCCCATAAAGGACCGCACCGTACGTCCAGGTGAGCACAAGGGCGGCGGTCGCCGGGTCACTGTTTCGGACCATCGCGATGGCGTCGTCGAGATCCTGCCGCCATCCCGGGCGGCCCTGCCACCACCGACCTATAGCGCGAAATGCCAGCCCGATTGCCAGCGGTGAACCGACACCGAAGCCCGCGCCCTTGGCGGGGTCACCTGCGGCAAGATCGATGACGGTCTGCGACCACCGGGAGATCTCGCCGAATTCTCCGGCTTCGAACCAGATCGCGAACGCAACGAATGCCAACCCGACGGTCAACGTCGGATCGCCGATCGAATCGAGCAGCGCCATCTGTTCGGACGCCAGCCGCGACCCCTCGCGCGTGCGCTGAGCGTAGAGCAGTTCGGTGATGAGCCCGCTCATGCCGACCGCCAACGACACCTTGTCGCCTGCCGCGCTGCACAATTCCCGCAGCTCCGCGAACCGGCCATGGGTGTGGTGGGTTGCTTGGTGACCTTGCCAGTCGGTGGCGCACAGCATGGTGCGCGGGGCGATGCGCATCGACAGCCGGCCGGTGTCATCGTCGGGTAGCGCATCGGCGATGCGGCAGGCGCGCTCCCAGCTGATTCGCGCTGCGCCCACGTCGCGGTTCGTCAACCACGCCCCGGCGCGCATGTGCCAGCCATACGCGGCGTGCAGCTCTCCCGCTGACTCCAGATGCTCGGCGATCAGCGCCGCGTTCTCCTCAACCGACGATGGACCGGATTCTTGGATGGCGGCGGCCAGTCGCCGATGCCAGTCGGCGCGATCGGATTTCAACTGAGATTCGTAGGCCACCGCGCGGATCAGCGGATGGCGAAACGCATACCGGGCGGACGGGGTGAACCGCACCTGATCGATCAGCTCCGTGCTGAGCAACTCGTCGACCGACTCGTCGATGCCCAGCCTGGCGAGCAGTTCGGCGTCGAAACGGGCTCCGATGACGGCTGCGGCGTTCAACGTTCGCTTGGCCGGAGTGCTCAGCCGGTCGATGCGTGCCTCGATGGCGGCCTGCACCGTGGCGGGCACGCTCAGCTCGGTGACATCCACCCGGCAGACATACTCAGCGTGATCGCCGACCAACGCCCCGCGCTGAGCCAACTCGCGCACCATCTCTTCGGCAAAGAATGGGTTGCCGGCGGCCCGCTCGGTGATGATCGCCGCCAGCTCACCAACCGAGGGATCGGAACCGAGGAGCTCGCCCAGCAGTTCTGCGGTGTCCGAATCACCAAGTGGCGCAAGCGCTATCGTTTGCGCGCCGTGCACCCGCATCAGTGCTCCGTCATAGTCGGGGCGAGACGTGATCAACACCATCGAAGGAGTACGGGGGATCACCCCCAGGAAGTCGGCCAACATCGACTCACTGACCGCATCGACCCAGTGCGCATCTTCGATGATGAAAAGTGTCGGATCGGTCCGTGCCAGCCAGGCGCTGTTGACCAGCGCAGTCAATCGCCGCCGGCGGGCATCCCGGTCGATCTCGGGCAACGTCACATTCGGCTCGGCGATGCCCAACAGATCATCGAGCAGCAGCAGATCGAGCGGGTCGGCATCGGCGGGCATACGAGCTCGCACTCGCTTGCGGGCGGTCTGGCTGTCGAAATCGGCCACTCCGCTGCCCGCGCGAAGCAGTCGCGTCGCTGCATGGAACGGGACGTCGCGAGCATGTGATTCGCAGAAGGTCCAAAAGACCTCGACTCCGCGACTCGCAGCGGCCGCCGCAGCCTCCCTGGCCACGCGGGACTTGCCGATGCCCGGCGGTCCTACCACGTTCACCACACCACCGCGGCCCGCGATTGCGTTGTCGGAGATGGCCTTCAGCGCCGCCATCTCCCAGCGTCGCCCAACCAGGCTTGCCTCTGCGCGTCTGATCGAGCCATCAGGTGGGCTGATCGCCAATAGCCGACGCGCGCGCACTGGCTCGTCGGCCCCTTTGATGCGCACCCACTCTGGTTCCGTCAGCAGCACGCTGTGCTCGACCAGTCGCGCGGTCGACTCCGACAGCATCACCCCGCCGGGGGGCGCGGCGCCTTCCATCCGCTGTGCAAGCCCGACTGGCTGCCCGGTCGCCCGGTAACCCAGTGACCCCGAGCCGATGTCGCCCGCGATCACTTCACCCGAATTTAGGCCGACCCGCAGCCGTAGCTCGACGCCGTCGCGGATCTGCACTTGGTCGGCAATGGCTTTCGCTTCGTCCTGGATGGTCAACGCCGCAACGCAGGCGCGGAAGGCGTGGTCCTCCAACGCGACTGGGGCGCCGAAGATCGCCATCACACCGTCGCCGTGGTATTCGACGGTGCCGCCGTAGCGGCTCAGCACCGACGCCGAGCGCTCGAGCAGATCAGCCATGATCTCGCGCAGTCGCTCGATGTCCACGATCGCCGCGATGTCCATCGAGCGCACCACGTCGGCGAACAGCACCGTGACCTGTTTGTACTCGGCAGGCGTTGACGCCAAGATGATTCGCGCGCCGCACTGATGACAAAAATTGTTGTTGGCGCGCAATTCGGCGCCACAGCCTGTGCAGAGCGACGTCACCGCAGTCATGACATCGCCGCCGCGCAAGCGATATGGCCTTCGAAGCCAAGCGCTTCTGCCATTGTGCGATAGCGAATTACCAGGTCTTGGTAGGCGGTTTCGTCGCCCCGGGCCCGGGCTAGAAGGGTCTGCAACCGCAGTACCGCAATGCCGCGCATCGCCGAATCCGTACCCGGCAGCAGGTTCGCCAGCCGATCCGTCGCCTGCTGCGCTTCGGCCAGGTCGCCGTCGGCGCCGCGCTGCAGCAGCATCTGCGCCAGGATGTCGTTGGCCATGATGCAATACCCGAACCGCCCGGCCCGGTGCAGTTCGTCGGTGGCATTGCGCGCCATCGCAATGGCATGTTCGCGGTCGCCGTGCTTGGCCCACTCCTGCGCGACCAGCAAGTCGGTGACCGGCCGGAGGGATGGGGCGTGCCGGCGTTGAGCTTCGCGGGCCTGCATCATCAATTGCAGTGCGCGGTGCCGGTCGGCGGCGACGCCGCGATACAGCAGGGCGACGCCCAGCGTGAATTTCACCAGGGCCAGTGCGCTGTCGTTGGTAGCTCCCTCGGCTGTCTGCACCGCTTCCTCGATCACCGCCAATGCGGAGTCGTCGACCACCAGCACCCCAGAAGGCATCTCGATCCCATAGGCCCAGGAGACAACGAAGGCAAGTGTTGCCGGGTCGCTGTTTCGGGCCATCGCGAGCGCGTCGTCGAAATCCTGCCGCCATCCCGAACGCCCCAGCCAACACCGAGCAACGCCGCGAAACGCCAACGCCGCCGCCAGGGGTGATCCGATCCCGAAGCCGCCGCCCTTTGCCGCATCACCCTCGGCCAGGCCGACGATGGTTTCCGACCACCGCAACACCTCGTCGAAGTCGCCGACACTGCACCAGTTGAGGAACGCTACGACGGCCAAACCCATTGTCAGGGCGGGATCGCCGATCGACTCCAGCAGCGCCATCTGTTCGGATGCCAGCCTGGCCCCCTCACGTGATCGGCCGGCGTAGAGCAATTCGGCGACGAGGCCCGACATGCCGATGGCCAGTGACACCTTGTCATCGGCCGCGCTGCACAACTCCCTCAATTCCTCAAAGCGGCCCCAACCTTCGTGAATCGCACGCCAGTCGGTGGCACACAACATGGTGCGGGGTGCAATGCGCATCGCCAGTTGACTGCCGTCGTCGGCGGACAACTCGTCGGCGATCCGGCGCGCACGCTCCCAACTGAGGCGGGCGGCGTCGAGGTCGCGGTTGGCCGACCACGCACCTGCGCGCATATGCCAGCCGTATGCCGAACGCATCTCGCCGGCGGCTTGTAGATGTTCGGCGATCAGCGCTGCGTTCTCGTCAACGGACTCTGAGGCTGACTCCTGGACTGCGGCGGCCAGCTGCCGATGGCACTGGGCGCGATCGGATTTCAGCTGTGTTTCGTAGGCCACCGTGCGGATCAGCGGGTGGCGGAATGCGTATTCGGCATGCGGGGAGGTTCGCAGCTGATCGATCAGCTCGCCGCTGAGCAGTTCGTCGACTACCGCGTTGATGCCAAGGGCGGCAAGCAGGTCTGCTCCGAAGCGAGCGCCGATCACCGACGCCGCGTTCAACGTCTGCCTACCGCGACTGCTGAGCCGGTCGATACGCGCCGCGATCGCAGCTTCGACCGTGGCGGGCACGGCGATGTCGGCGGCGTTGGTATGACACACATGCTTACCGCGGCTGCCTTCCAGCACGCCGCGCTGGGCCAACTCGCGCACCATTTCCTCGGTGAAAAACGGGTTGCCTGCCGCGCGTTCGGCGATGATCGCGGCCAGTTGACTGACCGAAGGATCCGAGCCCAGTAGCTCGCTCAACAGTGCAGCGGTTTCCGAATCACCCAGGGGGGCAAGCGAGATGGTCTGGGCGTTGGGCATCGTGGTGAGCGCCTCGCCCTGCTCCGGGCGAGACGTGATCAGAACGATTGTCGGGGTCTGCTGAACTACCGAAAGGAAGTCGGCCAGCATCGCCTCGCTGACCGTATCGATCCAATGCACATCCTCGATGATGAAGAGCGACGGTTTGGTGCGCGCCACCATCATCGAATTGATGAGCGCGGTCAGCCTGCGCCGTCTGGCGTCCGGGTTGATCTGGGGGAGTGGCACATTCGCGTCGGAGACGCCGAGCAGATCATCGAGCAGAAGAAGATCCTCGGCATCCGCCGCTGGGATCTGCTCGCGGATCCGGATTCGGGCGGCATGGCCGTCGAGGTCACTGATGCCGGTGCCGGCGCGCAGTAGCTGGGAGATGACATGAAAGTGAATGTCGCCTGCGTGGGATTCGCAGAACGCCCAGAACACGTCGGCCCCGCGGCTCTCGGCCAGTGATGCGGCCTCGCGGGCAACCCGGCTCTTGCCGATACCCGGCAGCCCCACCACGCTCACCACGCCGCCGTGGCCGGCGATCGCGCGATCCATCATGGCGTCCAGCGTCGCCATCTCCGATCGCCGACCGACCAGGCTCGCCTCCGCACGCCCGACAGGGGCCGCCCGCGGGCTGATTCCGAGCAGTTGGCGCGCCCTCACCGGGGCTTCGGCGCCCTTTATCTGCAACCATTGCGGCTCGCCCATCAGCACGGCGTGCTCGACCAGTTGTGCTGTCGACTCCGAGACCATGACTGCCCCCGGCGGTGCGGAAGCTTCCATCCGCTGGGCCATCCCGACGTGCTCGCCGGTAGCGCGATAACCCAGCGCGCCCGAGCCGATTTCGCCTGCGATCACCCGGCCCGAGTCGAGACCCACCCGCAGCCGCAGCGCCACGTCGTCACGGACAGCCACCTCGGCCGCCAGCCTGTTGGCCTCGTCCTGGATGGCCAGCGCTGCCAGGCACGCGCGAAAAGCATGATCTTCCAGGGCAAGTGGAGCGCCGAAGAGCGCCATCACCCCATCGCCGTTGTACTCCACGGTCCCGCCGTAGCGGCGCGCCAGCGCCGCCGAGCGCTCGACAACCTCGGTCATGATCTCGCGCAACCGTTCCATGTCGAGATTGGCGGCGATGTCCATCGACCGCACCACGTCGGCGAACAACACTGTCACCTGTTTGTAGTTCGCCGAGTCACGCGAGCGCCTGGCCGCGGCGCCGCATTGGCCGCAGAACCTGACGTCTTCCCGCAGATCGCAGCCGCATGACCCGCAGACCACCACGTCCACCGTCATCTCGGCACCACCGATCTGAGGGCCCCGACCCCCGATTGCCCCAGAATAGGGCCTTGACCACCGGACGAACGGCGTTATTGACCGTCATGTAAAGCGATTATTTACCGGGCAAGCCAACGTGCCCCGGCCTGCCGATCGCCGGGTTACGTTGCTCCCGTGACCTACAGCGGGCCCCTTGCCGGGGTGAAAGTACTCGAACTCGGTGGCATCGGCCCGGGTCCGCATGCGGCGATGGTGCTCGCGGACCTCGGCGCCGACGTGGTGCGGGTGCGCAGGCCCGGCGGCTTGCAGATCCCTGCGGAAAACCTCGACCTACTCCATCGCGGCAAGCGGATCGTCGATCTCGACGTGAAAAGCGAGCCCGACAAGCTGCTGGAGCTGGCGGCCAAGGCCGATGTGCTGCTCGACGGATTTCGGCCAGGCACCTGCGAGCGGCTGGGAATCGGGCCCGACGAATGTGCGGCGATCAACCCGCGGCTGATCTACGCGCGCATCACCGGCTGGGGTCAGGACGGGCCGTACGCGAAGATCGCCGGGCATGACATCAACTACCTGTCGCAGACCGGGGCGCTGTCGGCGATCGGGTATCGCGACCGGCCACCGGTCGCGCCGCTGAATCTGGTTGCCGACTTCGGCGGCGGGTCGATGTTCGTGCTGCTCGGCATCGTCGCCGCGCTCTACGAGCGGGAACGGTCCGGAAAAGGCCAGGTGATCGACGCCGCGATGGTCGACGGGGTGTCCATCCTGGCGCAGATGGCGTGGACGATGAAGTCGACCGGCTCGCTCAAAGACGAGCGCGAATCATTCATGCTCGACGGCGGCGCGCCGTTCTACCGCACGTATGAAACCGCTGACGGCAAGTACATGGCGGTCGGGGCGATCGAGCCGCAATTCTTCGCGCAATTGCTCGCCGGTCTCGGCTTGTCGATGGAGGACGTGCCCAACCAACTCGACGCGGCGGCTTTCCCGGCAGTACACAAACTTTTCGCGGACAAGTTTGCGGGCAAGACCCGCGACGAGTGGACCGAAATCTTCGCGGGCACCGATGCGTGCGTCACACCCGTGCTCACCTGGCGTGAAGCGGCGCAGAACGAACACCTCAGAGCACGCTCAACACTGGTGACATCCAATGATGTTGATCAGGCCGCACCCGCTCCGCGGTTCTCCCGCACGCCGTCAGGGCCGGTGCGTCAACCGCCGCAATCGACCACGCCGATCGAAGAAATCGACTGGTAGGGCAAATTAGCTGTGAAATGAGCTGCGGGCGGCCCGCGAGTTAGCTAGACTTTGCCAGCATGGCGGTCCGAGCATCGCGAGAAGTCGTCTTCGAGGCACCGCCCGAAGTGATTCTGGACGCGCTCGCCGACATCGATTCGGTGCCGACGTGGTCGTCGGTCCACAAACACGCCGAGGTGCTCGACCGGCACCCCGACGGCAGACCGCACCGCGTGAAGGCGACGCTGAAGATCATGGGCGTCACGGACAAGGAAGTGCTCGAGTACAACTGGGGTCCGCGCTGGATGGTGTGGGACGCGGTGGACAACTTTCAGCAGCGGGGCCAGCACGGCGAGTACAACCTCACACCCGAGGGTGAAGACAAGACGCGGGTGCGGTTCGACATCATCCTCGACCTTGCCGCGCCCATTCCCGAATTCCTGATCAAGCGGGCCAAGAAGATCGTGCTGGACGTCGCGACCGAGAGTCTGCGCAAGCAGGTCATGGAGAAGTACGCGTCGTAGGTTCACCTTGTGGCCGTCCGAACATCACGCAGGCTCGTGATCGAGGCGCCGCCGGAAGCCATCATGGATGCGCTTGCCGACGTTGAGGCCCTGCTGTCGTACACCCCCGCGTACCGGCGGGTGGAGATTCTCGACAGATATGCCGACGGTCGTCCGCACCACGTTCGTCTAGCGGTCAAGGTGCTCGGTCGAGTCGACGAGGAAATCCTCGAATTTCGTTGGGGCCCAGACTGGTTGGTGTGGGACGCGCAGCAGACCAAGCAGCAGTACGCCCAGCACGTCGAGTACACGCTGCGGCCTGATCACGTCGGTTCGTCCACCACTGTGACGGTCGACGTCACCGTCGAGCCCGATTCACTCATTCCCGATTACTTCATCAAGCGAGCAGGCAAGACGATCATCGACGCGGCGAACGAGGGTCTGCGACAACGAGTGCTGAAGGGCAAGGCTTCCGATCAATCCGAGTAGATCGGAATAGCGGGCAGCTGCATACCGGTTGGTCGCTGTATGCCAACCGGAGTGTTTCTTTTTCCCGACCCGAATGCCGCCAACGTCGTGGACGACGTCGTCTCGCAGGCGCGCCGCGCCTACGACGTCGGGGTCAAACAAGTATGGCTGGCTCAGCAGTTCGACCATGACGCGATCTCGCTGGCGGGGCTGGTCGGCGCTGCGGTGCCCGGCCTCGGGGTTGGCACTTCGGTGGTGCCGATCAACCCACGTCATCCGCTGATCGTGGCGTCGTTGGCGCAAACCGCGCAGGCAGCGGCGCACGGCAACTTCAGCCTGGGTCTGGGCCTGGGCGCACACGAGCCCGAGCGTCTGGCGTTCGGCACCGCGTGGCCGAACCCCGTCGGCCGCTTGCGTGAGCATCTGCAGGTCTTACGGTCCATCTTCGACACCGGATCGGTCAACTTTCACGGCGACGATTTCAATGCAAGCCCGGCCTGGCCCGTCAAGGTAGCCGGCGGCACACCACTTCCGGTGTACGTGGCCGCGATGGGTCCAAAGGCGTTGCGCGTCACCGGCGAACTGGCCGACGGCACCCTGCCGTACCTTGCCGGCCCACGCACCATCGCCGAGTTCATCGAACCCACGATCGCGAAAGCGGCCGCCGACGCGGGACGCCCCAAACCCGCGATCATCGCGGCTGTGCCGGCGCTGGTGTCCGACGACCAGGACGCCGCCCGAGCCCTTGCCGCTGAGCAGTTGAGCTTCTATGAGAGCGTTCCGTCGTACCAGAGGGTGCTCGCTCGCGAGGGCGTGGCCAGCGCTGGTGACCTCGCGGCAGTCGGGTCCGCCGAATCTATCGCCCGTCAACTCCGAAGCTACCTGGACGCAGGTGCGACGGACGTCGTGATCAGCCCGGTGGACCGCGCACAACCCAGCGAGGAACTCTGGCGGTTAGCCGCCGGCCTTTAGCGCCGACAGTCGTCGGATCGCCTCATCGAGCGTCTCGTCGCGCTTACAGAAGGCGAAGCGCACCAAGTGATTCCACGCGTCGGCGTGCGCGGCACCTGGATCGCAGAAGGCGGACATCGGGATCGCCGCGACACCGGCACGTTCCGGCAATTGCGCGCAGAACTCCGTGCTGTCGTGGTACCCGAGCGGTCGCGGATCCGCGCACAGGAAGTACGTGCCGAAACTGTCGTGCACCTCAAAGCCCAGCTCGGCCAACGCCGAGCCGAGCTTGTCGCGCTTGGCCTGCAACGAGTCCCGCAGCGCGGCCACCCACGCCTCCTCGGTGTTGAGCGCATGCGCGACGGCGGGTTGAAACGGCGCACCGCCGACGTAGGACAGGTATTGCTTGGCCGCGCGCACGCCGGCGATGAGATCTGAAGGCCCGCAAGCCCATCCGATCTTCCAGCCGGTGCAGTTGAACATCTTGGCCGCGCTGGAGATCGTCACGGTGCGCCCTGCCATTCCCGGATAGTTGGCCAGCGGGATATGGCGATGGCCGTCGAACACCAGATGCTCGTAGACCTCGTCGGTGATCACGAGCAGGTCGGCATCGACCGCCAGTTCCGCCAGGGCCTTGAGTTCGTCGTCGGTGGCCACCATGCCGGTCGGGTTGTGCGGCGAGTTGACGATCAACGCCTTCGTCTTGGGCGTCACGGCCCTGCGCAGCCCGTCGACATCGATCTTGAAGCCGCGGCCGTTCTGCACCAACGGCACTGCGCGCCGCGCACAGCCTGCCATCGCGATGACGGGAGAGTACGAGTCGTAGAACGGCTCTATCAACAACACCTCGGAGCCGGGTTCGACGAGGCCGAGCACCGCCGAAGCGATCGCCTCGGTGGCGCCGACGGTCACCAGCACCTCGGTGTCGGGGTCGTACTCGGTGCCGAAGTGACGCTTGCGCTGTGCGGCAATGGCCTCGCGCAGCGGCGCGATGCCGAGGCCGGGCGGGTACTGGTTGACGCCCTCGGCGATCGCGTTCTCGGCGACCTTGAGCATCGCGGGCGGGCCGTCCTCGTCGGGGAAGCCCTGACCGAGGTTCACCGCGCCGATGCGAGCAGCCAGCGCGGACATCTCGGCGAAGATCGTGACCGCAAAGGGCTCGAGGCGCCGCACCGTCATGGTGGTCGAGCCTACGGCTTCGCCGAACGTGGGTTACCCGCACGCAAAACCGTCGATTTGTGTGCGGGTAACCCACGTTCGCGCTGCTGAGCGGCCACCCAACCAGCCGGTTGGGTGGGGCTGTTAGGCTTGCCGGGCAGAGGACTACCGCCCATGTGGGCTGGGCTCCCATAACCCCATCTGAACAGGAAGAATCTTCATGTCTGAAGAAGCCTTCATCTATGAGGCCATCCGCACGCCTCGCGGCAAGCAGCGCAATGGCTCGCTGAACGAGGTCAAGCCGCTCAACCTGGTCGTCGGCTTGGTCGACGAGCTCCGCAGGCGCAACCCCGACCTGGACGAGACGCTGATCAGCGACATGATCCTCGGCGTCGTGTCGCCGGTCGGCGATCAGGGCGGCGACATCGCCCGCACCGCGGTGCTGGCCGCCGGCCTGCCCGAGACCACCGGCGGCGTGCAGCTCAACCGCTTCTGCGCCTCAGGCCTCGAGGCCGTCAACACCGCCGCGCAGAAGGTCCGCTCCGGTTGGGACGACCTGGTGCTGGCCGGCGGTGTCGAGTCGATGAGCCGCGTCCCGATGGGCTCCGACGGCGGCGCGTGGGCGACCGACCCCGAGACCAACTACCAGATCGGCTTCGTGCCGCAGGGCATCGGCGCCGACCTGATCGCCACCATCGAGGGCTTCGACCGCGAAGACGTCGACCGCTACGCGCTGCGCAGCCAGGAGAAGGCCGCCGCGGCATGGTCGGGCGGCTACTTCGCCAAGTCGGTCGTGCCGGTGCGCGATCAGAACGGTCTTGTGATCCTCGACCACGACGAGCACATGCGCCCCGACACCACGCTCGAGGGCCTTGGCAAGCTGAAGACCGCGTTCGACGGCATCGGCGAGATGGGCGGCTTCGACGATGTGGCGTTGCAGAAGTACCACTGGGTCGAGAAGATCAACCACGTCCACACCGGCGGCAACAGCTCCGGCATCGTCGACGGCGCCGCGCTGGTGCTCGTCGGCAGCGAAAAAGCAGGCACCTCACAGGGTTTGACCCCGCGGGCGCGCATCGTGGCCACCGCAACCAGTGGCGCCGATCCGGTCATCATGCTGACCGGCCCGACGCCTGCCACCCGCAAGGTGCTCGACCGCGCCGGCCTGACCGTCGACGACATCGACCTGTTCGAGCTGAACGAGGCGTTCGCCTCGGTGGTGCTGAAGTTCCAGAAGGACCTGAACATCCCCGACGAGAAGCTCAACGTCAACGGCGGCGCCATCGCGATGGGTCACCCGCTGGGCGCCACCGGCGCCATGATCACCGGCACGATGGTCGACGAGCTCGAGCGTCGCAACGCGCGTCGCGCGTTGATCACGCTGTGCATCGGCGGCGGCATGGGCGTGGCCACCATCATCGAGCGAGTCTGAGAGGCCTGAGAAAGCATGGCAGAGAACACAATCCAGTGGGACAAGGATGCCGACGGCATCGTCACCCTGACGCTCGACGACCCGACCGGGTCGGCGAACGTGATGAACGAGCACTACGCCGAGTCGATGCACAACGCGGTCGAACGCCTTGTCGCGGAGAAGGATTCGATCACCGGCGTCGTCATCACCAGCGCGAAGAAGACCTTCTTCGCAGGCGGTGACCTCAAGGGCATGATCAAGCTCGGCCCGGAGAACGCCGGCGAGGCGTTCGACATGGTCGAGGCCATCAAGCGTGACCTGCGTGCCCTCGAAACGCTCGGCAAGCCTGTCGTGGCCGCCGTCAACGGCGCCGCGCTCGGCGGCGGCCTCGAGATCGCGCTCGCGTGTCATCACCGCATCGCCGCCGACGTCAAGGGACTTGTCGTCGGTCTGCCCGAGGTGACGCTGGGTCTGCTGCCCGGTGGCGGCGGCGTCACCCGCACGGTGCGGATGTTCGGCATCCAGAATGCGTTCATGAACATCCTGAGCCAGGGCACCCGCTTCAAGCCGGCTCAGGCCAAGGAGACCGGCCTGGTCGACGAACTCGTGGGCTCCGTCGAGGAATTGGTGCCCGCCGCCAAGGCGTGGATCAAGGCCAACCCCGAGGCCCACACCCAGCCGTGGGACCAGAAGGGCTACAAGATGCCCGGCGGCACCCCTTCGTCGCCGGCGCTGGCGGGCATCCTGCCGTCGTTCCCCGCGTTGCTGAAGAAGCAGCTCAAGGGTGCGCCGATGCCGGCGCCGCGAGCGATCCTGGACGCGGCCGTCGAGGGTGCGCAGGTCGACTTCGACACCGCCAGCCGCATCGAGAGCCGGTACTTCACGCAGTTGGTCACCGGCCAGGTCTCGAAGAACATGATCCAGGCGTTCTTCTTCGACCTGCAGCACATCAACGGCGGCGGTAGCAGGCCCGACGGCATCGCCCCGGTGAAGATCAACAAGATCGGCGTGCTCGGCGCGGGCATGATGGGCGCCGGCATCGCCTACGTGTCGGCCAAGGCCGGGTTCGACGTCGTGCTCAAGGACGTCAGTATCGAGGCCGCGCAGAAGGGCAAGGGCTACTCGGAGAAGCTGGAAGCCAAGGCGCTTCAGCGGGGCAAGACCACCGAGGAGAAGTCCAAGGCGCTGCTGGACCGGATCACGCCGACCGCCGACGCCGCGGACTTCGCGGGTGTCGACTTCGTGATCGAGGCGGTGTTCGAGAGCCAGGAACTCAAGCACAAAGTGTTCCAGGAGATCGAGGACATCGTCGAGCCCAACGCGCTGCTCGGCTCGAACACCTCCACGCTGCCGATCACCGGTCTGGCGACCGGCGTGAAGCGCCAGGAGGACTTCATCGGGATCCACTTCTTCTCACCTGTGGACAAGATGCCGCTGGTGGAAATCATCAAGGGCGAGAAGACATCTGACGAGGCACTGGCCCGGGTGTTCGACTACACCCTGGCCATCGGCAAGACCCCGATCGTCGTCAACGACAGCCGCGGCTTCTTCACCAGCCGCGTCATCGGCACGTTCGTCAACGAGGCGCTGGCGATGCTCGGCGAGGGTGTCGAGCCCGCCAGCATCGAGCACGCGGGTTCGCAGGCCGGCTACCCGGCGCCGCCGCTGCAGCTGTCCGACGAGCTGAACCTCGAGCTGATGCACAAGATCGCCGTCGCCAGCCGCAAGGGTGTCGAGGATGCTGGCGGTAAGTACGAGGCGCACCCCGCCGAGGCGGTCGTCGAGAAGATGATCGAGATCGGTCGGCCCAGCCGCTTGAAGGGCGCCGGCTTCTACGAGTACGTCGACGGCAAGCGGACCCAGCTGTGGCCGGGCCTGCGGGAGACGTTCAAGTCGGGAACCGCCGATATTCCGTTGCAGGACATGATCGATCGGATGCTGTTCGCCGAGGCGCTGGAAACCCAGAAGTGCCTCGACGAGGGCGTGCTCATGTCGACCGCCGACGCGAACATCGGCTCGATCATGGGCATCGGCTTCCCGCCCTACACCGGTGGCTCGGCGCAGTTCATCGTCGGCTACCAGGGCCCGGCGGGCACCGGCAAGGACGCCTTCGTCGCGCGCGCCAAGGAGTTGGCGGCCCGCTACGGCGACAGGTTCACCCCGCCGGATTCACTGACCAGCTAGCAGCAGTTCGCAACGGCCCCTGGCACAATGGCGTGCCAGGGGCTTTTGCCTATTCAGCGGGTGGCCGCCGTGGGCCCGACGGGCAGCGGCATCGTGTCGTAGAGCCGTACGCCCCTGTCGTTGAGGCGGGCCAGCGCTTGCGTCGCGCCAAGCGGCAGCGCGGAGATCGCGCGGGCGGTGGCTATCAAAGCCCTTAACCGCCAACGACTTCCGGGCACGATCGTCTTGGCGTTGAACCGCGCCAGCGAACGACTGCCGAGGACCGAGGGCATCATCGTGCGTTCGTATGCCGCGAACGCCGCGGTGTGATCGTCACGCGCATCGGCCAGCGCGGTGGCCAGAACGTAGGCGCCGTACACCGCCAGGCTGGTGCTACCACCGACGGCCGGGCCGGGGCAGTACCCCGCGTCTCCGACCAACGTGACACGACCGCGCGACCAACTTGTCGACTCCAGTTGAGTGATGGCGTCGAAGTAGAACGTGGGCGTGTGGTCCAATTCCGCCAGCCAGACATCGACTTCGGGCGCCATTGCGCTGAACGCGGCGCGCAACTGGTCGCGCTGGCGGGATGTGTCGCGGTGGTCGAAGTCCAGCGGTTGTTCGGGCCGGAAGAGGAAGACTGCGCGCGCGTCGTCGAGGTGATCGGCCGTGTACACCATCGCCACCCGGCGCGGCTCGAAGTACGAGTTCATCAGGCCGTCGCGGGCAAGCGATTTGGGTACCGACACCACCGAGATGTAGCTGCCGAGAAACCGCTCGCCGAAGCTGTCTCCGAAGACGATCTGGCGCACTCCGGAGTGCAACCCGTCGGCCCCGACGACGATGTCGAACCGCCGCGGGGCGCCGTTGCGGAAGGCGACATCGCCGTCGTCGGAGATGGCCGTGATCTGGTCGCCGAACACATACTCGACGTCGTCACGCCCTGCGTCGTAGTAGATCTCGCTGAGGTCGTCGCGCATGATCTCGACGTGGCGGTCGGACATCACCTTCTCGAGCTTGAGGTAGTTGATCCGCGCGGGCCGCGACGACCACGGCCGGTTCACAGCGAGCACCGTGGTTCCGGTGACACGCGCTTCGATTCGCGGTAGCACGCCCATCCGTTCGGAGATCTCCATCGCGGGCCGGAACAGGTCGATCGCATGGCCGCCGGTCTTACGCAGTGCGGGGGCGCGCTCGACCACGGTGACTTCGAAGCCGACCCGGCTCAGCCAGTACGCCAGGACGGGTCCGGCGATGCTGGCGCCGGAAATGAGAACTCGCATGATGTCACCCACTTACTTAACGGTCGGTAAGCTAGCCGGCATGAGCATACCGACCAACCGCTCCGCCGGGTTGGCTACGTGACGAAGCCCCCGTCCGAGACCCGGCTGCGCATCCAGGACATCGCCAGGGAGCTGTTCTCGCAGAAAGGGGTGCAGCGGACGAGCCTTCAGGACATCGCCGATCGATTGGGCATCACGAAACCGGCGCTGTACTACCACTTCAGTTCACGAGAAGATTTGGTGCGCAGCATCATCCAGCCATTGATCGACGAGGGCGAGCGCTTCGTCACCGAACACGAACGGCGGCGCAAGTCAATGCGGGCGACGCCGCGCGAATTGCTCGAGGGCTACTTCGACTTTCATTTCAATCACCGCGCAGATCTGCTGCTGGTCGTGGCGGAGTTGACGACCTTGGCCGACCTGGGTCTGATCGACCGCATGCTGGCGTGGCGGGAGCGGCTGACCAAGTTGGTGTTCGGCAACAGGCCCACGTTGGAGCAATCCACCCGCGCGGTGATCGCATTCGGCGGGCTGCAGGATTGCTGCTTACAGTTCCCCGACACCGCATACGACGACCTTCGACGGGCCACCGTCGACGGTGCCATGGCGGCATTGGGGATCTGAGGGCCTGCTATGCGACCAGCGCCTCGTCGTGCGCCAATGGGTTCGCCGCCGGATTGCTCGCCAGCGCGTCCAAAACGACCGACCACACCTGGGGGCTGAGGACGATGCCCTCGTGGCCCGCCAGGACTCCCGGATACAAATCCTGAATGACGATGTTCGTCACGTTGGGGCCATCGAGTGCCTGCTGGGAGTACGGGGTGACCACCTCGTCATGCGTCGAGGTGATCGTGGTGTACAGGACACCGGGGCGGGTGTCGCCGTTGCCGTAGACCTCTTCCTGAAATTCGTTACCCAATGCCTGCTGTTCCAAGGCCGGGCCCAACGCGTTCGCGAGTCCCATCATCAGCGGCCCGAAGATCGGTAAAGCCTGCAGGCCAACCAAACCCATCACATCGGTACCGTGATTACTCGGGGCGAGGCCGATGAGCTGTGACACCTTGGCTGCGCCGCCCATATTGTTGATGTAGTACGCCGGCAGAATCCCGCCGCCTTGCGAATGCCCGATGAGGATCACCTTGGGCGCGCCGGTTTCGGCGAGGACCCGGTCTATCTCGGCGTCAAGCTCTTTGGCTGACTGCCTGATGTCGTCGGTGGCCTGGATCGGGAAGTTCGGGTCGTTTGTGACGTTGCCGTAGTTGAACGTGTAGACCTTGTAGCCGGCATTAGCGAGGACCGGCGCTCCGACAGTCCAGTTGGCCCCCTGGGTTCCCGTCGTCCCGTTCAGCAGAATGATCGGCAGCGGATGCTCGGGGGTGACGGTGATCGTCGGGTCGTTCGCCCCGGGCGGCGGCTTCTGCGGATTGAAGAAAGCCAAGCCATCGATGATCCCGTAGGTGACTTTGAAAGGCCCTGTGCTGACGGTCCCTGTGGGCGCGCCGATCAGGGTTCGGCTAACGGCCGCAGCGGAATTGGCCACCGCGGTGGCCAGTGCATACGGCGCACCCAAAAAAGTGTGCGGCCCGAATGCCTCGGCGAAGGTGTTGGCCACCGTGTACACCGCCGACGCGGCGACGACCCCGACGTCTGATATCAGCCCGACGACTTCCCGAGGCTGCGGGGGTCTGATCGTGGTGGTCCCAGACGGCGTGCTTGACACCGAGGGCGCGACCGCGGCGATCTTCGCGGTCGCCGGTTGTGGGTCGGGAGCTGATGACGATGGCGCGACTGCGGCGAGTTTGGCGGCCACGGGCTTCGGGTCGTCGGCGACCGGCTTCGCGGGTTTTGCGGTCTTCGTCGACGGGGTGGTCGAGCCAGGTCGGTGAGCACCGTGGCGCGTACGTGGCTTCGGCGGATCGTCCTTGTCCGAAGCCGCGGCTGTTTTCTCCGCAGTGGTGGTGGTGCTCGCGTCCGCTGGCGGTTCGGATGCATCTGGTTTCGAAGCCTTCGGGGCCTGCGAACCCTGCGAGGTCGACGCATCGCCCGAAGGGGACGTTTCATCGGCATGCGCGACACCGCTGTTGAAGCCGACCGCAACCCAGGCTGACAGCACCAATGCGGCAACGGTCAGCCGCAACCACCATAAGAGGGACTTCGTGGACACGCGCAGACCTCCAGAGCCGACTGGGATGCAATGTATCCAGACGACAGGCGCGGTTGTCTCGATTTTGGCAATGCTCGTTGTCGGTTCACCGGCAGGCGGGGGAGATCCGCAGCATCACCACGTCGTGGGGCGCGACCGTTCGGGTGATCTCGCCGGCAGTCGTGGTATCGGCATGCGCCCACAGATCGCGCACCGTATAGCAGGGCGCATCCCGCAGGCCGGCCGCATCGGCATTCGTGGCGACGTCGGTGGGCTGGTCAGTGGCGTTGAACAATGCGAGCGCCACATCCCCGTCGGAGAGCGGCTTCACCAGTACCCGGTTGTCCCGCGGTGCCGCCGTTGCCTGCGCGGCGAGCGGGTCCTGGTCGACTGCGATGACATCGCGGTTGATCAGGATCGCGCGCGTCTGATCGCTCATCGTCCGAATGTCGTTGCCAGCCAGTAGCGGCGCCGCCAACATCGCCCACAACGAAAAGTGGCTGCGCTGTTCGGATTCGGTGAGGCTCGGCTGCGCGTTGGCACGCCACGCAACCTCAGTATCGGACAGCGCAAGCTTCACGCGTAGCTTCTGTAAGCGTTCGGGTGTCAGCTGGTCCTGCGAGACGATGAGCCGGCTGACGTCGAGGTGATTGACGAAGAAGTCGCTCCACGACAGCCCGACGACCATCATGTCGGGGTCATTGAAGTAGCCTGCACGGCTTCGCGACACGACAGGTGAGGACGCCCGGAACTCGTCGGGCACGCCGAGGTAGGTGCCGGTGAGGAAGGCATCAGAGCTGTCCAGCGGCGGCAACGTGTTGCGCCACACCGGAACCAGGTCGGTGGTGTTGCGGGCCATGTCGGCGATGGGTGACCAGTCGTATCCGGTTCCCGCGTGATGATTCTCGGAGCTGTTCGGGTTGATGCTGTAGAAGATGCGACGACCGCTGGCGCGCAACGCATTTCGCATAGCAGTGAAGAGCTTGACCTGATTGGCATGGTCGGCATCGGTGTGGCACCAGTCGTACTTCAGGTAGTCGACGCCCCAGGCTGCGAACGTACGGGCGTCGGTGTCCTCATGACCCGCGCTGGCTACGCGGGGGTCCTGGCCGCATGTCTCGTCGAAGGGGCTGGCATAGAGGCCGAGCAGCATGCCGCGGTCGTGGAGGTAGCGCGCCAACGCGGCGATGCCGTGCGGGAACGTCTTCGGGTCGGCCCGCAATTCGCCGTCGGAGTCGCGCGTCGGTGCCGCCCAGCCTGCGTCGAGGTTCACGTAGCGGTAGCCGGCGTCGCGCATGCCCGAGGACACCATCGCGTCGGCGGTGGCCTTGACGGTGTCTTCGGTCAGCGGGATACCGGAGTTCCACGAGTTCCAGCCCATCGGGGGCGTGAGCCGTTGCGGCGCTCCTGCGTCGGGCGCGGCAGCACACCCCGTCATGCCCGCACCCGCCAGACTCAGCGCGAGCAGGATCGACCACAGTCGCGCGCCCACCGGCCGAGGATCGCCGACCAGGGTGTGCGTGCGCTGACAATGCGCTGCCTGGCCGCTGTGCATGATCCCGTTGCGTATCGTCTAGACGTGCCCGAAGGCTTTACCGAAACATTCGCGGCAGGGCTCGCGAGCTACGGCGAGCAGCCGTGCATCGAGTTCGAGGGCCGCTGGTACACCGGTCACGACATCACCGAATACGGCACCGCTATCGCCTCGCTACTGCGCGGCGCGGGCGTTCCGGATAGCGCGCCGGTCGGGCTCGTTGTCCGCAACCGCCTCCCGCACGCCGCCGCGATCATCGGCTTCCTCGCCGCCGGCCGACCCGTCTCGATGATCTATTCGTTCCAGTCGCCTGAGGCGATCGGCCGCGACATCGAAAAGCTCAACCTCTCCGCGATCGTCGCCGACCGCGAGGACTGGACCGACGAAGTCGTCACCGCCGCCAGTCGGGCGGGCAGCGCAGGCGTTGCCATCTCGTCGTCGCAGCCCCTCGTCGAAGCCGTCAAAGGGCTCGAGCAACGCGACGCGGACCGTCGGCACGCCGACGTCGAACCCGGTGTGGCCCTGCAGATTCTGACCAGCGGCACTACCGGCCCGCCGAAACGCCAGGACATCAAGACCTCGGTGCTGCAGCGGACCGTTTTCAGCGTGACCAGCGGCGAGAAGGCCCCGCCCGACGCTCCACCGGAATTCGCCTACTGGCAGTTCGGTGGCATCGGGGTGTGCCAACTGGTCGCCGGCGTGCACAACGCCCGCCGCATCGTGATGCTCGAGCGGTTCACCGTCGACGGGTTCGTCAACGCGATCAAGACTCACCGCATCAAACGCTCCGGCGTGCAGCCCGCCGTCGTCCGCATGCTGCTCGACGCCGACGTGCCCAAGGAGAACCTGGCCTCGCTCGAATTTCTGATCAGCGCGTCGGGCCCGCTCGACCCCGAAACCCGCGACGAGTTCGAGAAGCACTTCGACATCCCGATCCGGTTGGCCTACGGCGCAACGGAATTCGCCGGGTCACTGTGTGCGTGGACACCGGGCGACATCGAGCAATTCGGCGACTCGAAGCGCAACAGCGTTGGCAGGCCGCTGCCGGACACCCAGGTGCGCGTCGTCGACCCGGAGACGGGCGCCGAGCAGCCCACCGGCGAGCAGGGCCTGCTGGAGGCCAAGGTCGCGCCGATCAGCCCGGACTGGATCCGCACCACCGACATCGCTTCGATCGATGCCGACGGGTTCGTCACTCTGCATGGCAGGGCCGACGGTGCCATCAACCGAGGCGGCTTCAAGATCCTGCCGGAAACCGTTCGGCGCGTGCTGATCTCACATCCTGCAGTGCGCGACGCGTGCGTGGTGGGGGTGCCCGACAAACGGCTGGGGCAGGTGCCGTTCGCCGCCATCGAAGCCACGCCGGGTATCCCCGTTCCATCCGCGGACGAACTCAAAGACCTTGTCCGCCAAGCCTTGCCGGTGTACAACGTGCCGGTCGACTTCGCCGTCGTCGACGAACTCCCGCGCAACCCCGCGTTGAAGGTGAGTCTGCCCGCCGTCGCCGCGCTTTACGGCTCGCGCGCGAACAGGTAGTAGCGCGCGTCGAACTTGTCGTTGATGGACAGTCCCGGTTCACGTCCGGCCGACAACAGCTTCCAATTAGTGCCGAACCGCTGCTCGACGTCGGCCGGTTCGATCCCGCGCACCGGAAACGATCCCGGAGGGAACGCGACGATCAGCAGCCGTGCCCCCGGCCCGGCGAGCGCGGTCACCTCCCGCACATAGGCATCGCGATCGTCGTCGCTCATGCCGTGCAGGCAGCCGTTGTCGATGATCAGCGAGAAATCCGTGCCGACACCTTCAGCGCGCAGCCGCGTGGCGTCGGCATGGACGAAGTCGACGGCCACCTGCTTGGCTGCCGCCTTTGCCCGCGCCTTGCCAAGCGCCTTCGGCACGAAGTCGATCCCGGTGACACGCCAGCCGTGCTGCGCGAGGTAGATCGACGAATCGCCGGTGCCGCAGCCGATGTCGAGTGCGGCGCCAGGAGGCAGGGCATCGTCGCCCTCGATCAGATTGCGCAGGCTCGTCGCGAGCGGGTGTTCGTCCCACGGGGTGAACCCGAGCCGGTACATCAGCTGAAACAGCAGATGCTTCGACGACATGAATCAGGCGGAACCGAGGTCGGCTGACAGCCAGTGCTGCGGCTTGAGGTAGATGGCGACCATCGGGAAGTGCTCGCGCCGCGCGAAATCGAGATAAGCATCGACCTTTTCCGGTGCGAGGTAGCGCTTGGTCATCTCGACGAGGTGCTCGTCGGTGCCTTCCTCGATGCGGCTCACCGGACCGTCGACGGAGACATAACGCACCGTCGGCTCGAGGCGCTCTGCCATCAACGTGAACTCACCTTGCGTCTCGATGAGGCGGTGCTTGCGTGAGCCGGTTCCGGTGATCACCCACGGCTCGCCGCCGGGGCTGTACTGGTACCAGATCGGCACGGTCAATGGGCCGCGCTTATCGCCTGCACTCACGGAAAGCGCGGCGATGTGTGGCTCGGCCAGAAACTGTTCGCGTTCTTCCTTGGAGAGGGCCATGCGGCCCAGGCTAGTCGCGGGTTGTGACAGGGCCGTCGAGAAGAAGCTTCAGCACCAGGCCCTTGAGAAGAAGGCGAGCGCGACGATCCCGATCGCCAGCGCGGCCTGCGTCTGTCCCATCGAAGCCGTACTAACGATCCCCGCGAGTGCGCATATCGCGATCAGGGCCAAGAGCAGGTTCTTGACCCAATGGATGCCGTCGGCATGACCCCCGGCGCCCGCCGGCCTGGCTTTGGGCCCGGGTACCGGGCGACCATTGTGATCGAGCACGGCGCCTCCTCTGTGTCCTAGCTCACAATCTAGTACTGGTGTGAGGCACACCATAGCTCATGATCAGGTTTCGCTGGTTAATTCAGGGTGTCGGTTAGGTCCCGCTTGTCTACAGGGCGATGAAGCGCTTGAGTTTGCCGCTCGCCCGATTGCGGGGGATGCGATCGACTGGCCGGATCTTGACGCTCGGATTCGACAGCCCGCAGCGCTGCAGCGCGGCCGCTACAGATGTCGCCAGGTTGTCGATGTCGGGACGTCCAACAGTCAGGATGTCGGCGCCTCTGGTGGTCTGCATGACCTGGTACTCGGAGACGTGGGGATCGGTGCCCAGAACATGCCGAAAAGTGATGGCGGGCACCGTGATCGAGCCATAGCAGAAGTCGTCGTCGCGCCGCCCGCCGATGTCGGCGACGCGGGCGTATGCGCTGCCGCACTCGCACGGACCCGGTAGCAGTGTGACTTCGTCGCCGAGGTCATAGCGGATGAACGGAAACGTTCGGTTGGCCAGCCCGGTGGCGAGGGTGCGGGCGGCCGGCTGGTCGGGCCCCACCGGCGCACCGTTCTCGTCGACGCGTTCGATCACCACCTCGTCCTCGCAGATGTGCAGGCCTTCGCCGATACCGCAACCAACCGCCTGCACGCCGATCTCGGTGGATCCCCACAGGTTGTGCACCGGGGCATGCCATGCCTCGGTGATCGCCTGGCGATCCTCGTCGAGAAGGGGCTCGGAATTGGTGCTGACCCGCACCGGACGGCAATCCAGCTCGCCGTCCAGCACCGCGCGGGCCAGCCGGCCGATGACAGACGGGTAGCCGACGAGGTGCGTCGGCCGGGCGGCCGCCACCGCGCTCAGCACCTCGTCGAACGGCCCTCCTGCCGGTATGACGACGGTCTGCATGCCCGCCACGGTCGGCACGTCGAACAGGGGCGTACTCGCATGCGGCGGGGCGCCTGCCTCGAGGACGGCCATCCGGGTCGGGCCGGGGTGCGGCTCGCGTAGCTCCGCGCGCGCCTGAGTCCGCCATGCCAGGCATGCGGCCGAGACGTACAACTGCCAGCTCCACACGTAGACGCCGCGCACGCCACTGGAGCCGCCCGAGCTGAAAATCTGATACCCGTCGGGCGTGTACGAATACCATTCCTGTTCTGCCAGAATGCGTTCCGCGCGGTCGCGGTTGAGCCTGCGGTCGGTGACGATGTCGTCCCAGCTGTCCTGCGCGTCGGCCTTCGTCATCACCGGCACCGAGGCAAGGTCGGCGACGGTGACCGAGGACAGCTCTAGGGCGCGCAGGCGCCTGGCGTGAAACGGCGACCGCTGGCGTGCGAACGACAACAGCGCGCGCAGCTGATGCTCGCGGTAGTGCTCGATCTGTGCTGGGGTCCAATCAAGGCGCGCGCTGTGGTCGACGAGCGCAGCCTGGACCGCGTTCAGATGGACCGCGCGCATGCGCTCGTACTTGGCTCGGGCCGTCATCCGCGTCCTACGTTGATCCTATTTAACGTTTCCGTAAATCAGCATAGGGCGACCATGACCGATGTTTGCCAATTACCGGCACACGAACTTGTGTGTCTCCTGTCGAACAGGACGTTGGCATGTCGCGAGGGGGTCCAGGCCCACCTCGAATGCATCGAGGAGGTCAACGGGGCGCTGAACGCGCTTGTGACGGCCGCCGACCCGGAAAGTTGCCTGGATGCCCCGCCGCCGATCGCGGCATAGAGTCGAGACTCATGCGCTTCGGCTTCTTCATCCCGCAAGGCTGGCGGCTCGATCTCGTCGACATTCCGACCGAAAAGCACTGGCAGGTGATGCGCGACCTGGCTGTCTACGCGGACAGCAGCGGGTGGGACTCGGTGTGGGTCTACGACCACTTCCACACGGTGCCGGTGCCGACACGCGAGGCCACCCACGAGGCGTGGTCGCTGATGTCGGCCTACGCGGCGACCACGTCGCGGGTCAAGCTCGGCCAGATGTGTACGGCGATGGGCTATCGCAACCCCGTCTATCTCGCCAAGGTGGCGGCCACCGCCGACATCATCTCCGGCGGCCGGGTCCAGATGGGCATCGGCGGCGGTTGGTACGAGCACGAGTGGAAGGCCTACGGCTACGGCTTCCCATCGGCGGGTGTCCGGCTTGGCATGCTCGACGAGGGTGTGCAGATCATGCGCGACGCGTGGCGCAAGGGCGAAGTCAGCCTCGACGGCAAGCATTATCAGGTCGACGGCGCGATCGTCGAGCCAAAGCCGTTGCAGGACGGCGGTCTTCCGCTGTGGATCGCCGGCGGCGGTGAGAAGGTGACGCTGCGAATCGCCGCGAAGTACGCGCAGTACACCAACTTCACCGCCGAGCCGGACGGTTTCGCGCACAAGTCGAAGGTGCTGGCCGACCACTGCCGCGACGTCGGAACCGATTACGACTCGATCGTGCGGTCGGCCAACTTCAACGCCGTCGTCGCCGAGTCGGAGGCCGACGTCGCCGACCGGGTGGCACGGGTGCGGGACAGGGCGGTCTCGGTGGCGCCCGCGGCCGCCGTCGACCCGATGCTGTCGACGGTGACGTCACCGGACTCCGCCAGCGGCACTCCCGAGCAGATCGTCGAGAAGCTGAAGCGGATGCGAGACCTCGGTTGCGAGTACGCGATCCTGAACTTCCCGGAGGCCGCCTACGACCGCTCCGGCATCGAGTTGTTCGAACGAGAGGTCATCCCCGCGCTCAGCTGAGCGGCGAGATTGATGCGGGGTGGCCGTCCGCTGCGCTGTTAGCCTCACTGAGGAAAGGGTGGCCAGCGCATGGGGATCTTCGACGTCGTCGAAAACGTCTACGACTTCGTCACGGACGCGGCGGGCAAGGTCAAAAACGCCGCACAGGTGGTGGAGTTCGTCGCGAAGCGGGCCAAGCTCTCCGACATCGCAGACGTCGCGAAAAGTGTCGGAAAGGCTGCGTCGCCACTGCATATCGCGCCGACGCCGGTTCTGGTCGGCGGCCAGAAGGTGATTGCAGGCATGCTGTCGACCGCCGGCGAGGGTGATCCCGAGGCGGGTGAGGGATTCGGCAACGGCTCGCGCGCCTTCGACGATCCCAAGAAGAGCCTTGCGGATGCGCACCCGGATTCGTCGTGGGAGGGCGGCCCCGCCCCTGCGGCATATGAGCGACGCGTCGGCGAGCAGGAGAACAGGGTCGCCACGCTGGCCGACGCCGATGGCCAGATCGCGTCGATTGTGAGCCGCGAGGCCGGCGAGCTTGTCGAGACCCGTCGGGTTCTCAATGGGCTGCACAACTGGCTGGCCGACTACGGCGAGTACACCCAGACCCTCGGTGTCATCCCTGAGGTGGGGAGGGCCATCCAGATGCAAGCCGAGATGTTGGCTGTCGGAATGGCTTTGAAGGATGCCTCGGCGAAGATGTGGGAAATGCACAACAACGCCAACGCCAACGCCGCAGCGGTGCATGCTGCGATTGCGATGTATCAGCAGGTGAGTACTGCTGCGACGCAGCAGGATTCGGTCGGCGACTTTGATCCGGCGCGCTAGGTCACGTCAGGAGGATACTGATGACAGACGGTGAAGAACGGCGAATCGCCGCCGCCGCTATTCGCAGCCTTGCTTCGCATCAGGACCAGGCGGCGCGTGGGATCAGTTCGGCGGTCATGGCAGTGCAGGGTGTCGGCGACAACATGACCAAGACCCACGGCCTGATCTGCGCGGTGACGAGCGCCGCGGTAACGGTGGCCGAAACCGAGCGCGTGACGGCAGGGAACCGCACCGCGGGGGTCAGTGCTGAACTTGCTGCGAAACTGCGTCACGCCGCCGAGAAGTACGATGAGACCGATCTGGCGGAGAAGCAAAAGCTCGACAACCAGATGCCACCTCGCTGAGGGAGGGCCGTGACCGACGACGACGATTACTCGGCGCTAGAGGCGCTTGACGAATACGTCCCTGCGCCCGAAGACGGTGTGGAACAAGAACTTTCGTCGCCGTTGTACACCGTGACGAATCCGGCGAGGACGGTGTCGGTCACCGTGTGTCTGGACGGCAGGGTCGATCACGTCGAACTCGCACCCAAGGTCACGGACATGACGGAACGCGAACTGGCCGACGAGATCACCGTCATCGCCGATCTGGCGCGCCAGAAGGCTCGGTCGCAGCTTCACACCTTGATCGTCGAAGGGGTGCGCGTGATGGGTTACGACCCGGCGATCATGCGTGACGGCCTGCGGCGCGAACTGGATATGCCGACCCCGCAGGAAGCGGCCGCTACTGCGGCAGAGGTGTTCGCATCCCGATACGCCGCTGACGAGAGCACAGACCTTGAGTCAAGCCGGTGACGCCTGGTACTGCAGGATCAGCCATCCAGCGTCGCTGTTCGTGACAACAACGCCGAGGTTCAGGCTCACCGTTTCCCTGTCCGGATACGCGAAGTCAGCCCGAACGTAGCCGACCACCAATCCTGTTGCCGGCCTGCGGGTTTCGAGGATCCGGTAGCTGACCGTCATGCCCAGCGGTTGGCTGGCGTAGTACTCGGTGACACCGTCGCGGCCGACACTGTACGGCCGCAACCCCTGAAAGACCGCATCTTCGGTGAAGACCGCCGCCACTTGCTGCGGCTCGTGTGCGTCTATGCCCGCCTTCCACTGATCAAGGACGGCGCTCAGAATGTCAGTGTCCTGCACTTTGACCGCCGTCCACGTGCAGGATCTCGCCGGTGACGAACGGCGCCTGCTCGAGATAGAGCACAGCGTCGACGACATCGTCGATCTCGCCGAGGCGGCCGACCGGATGCAGTGCCGCCAGCGCGTCATAGGAAGCCGGCTCGTGCATCGGCGTGCGGATCACACCGAGCGCCACTGCGTTTGCGCGAATGCCGCGGTCTGCGTATTCGACCGCCAACGCCTTGGTCGCTGCGTTCAGCCCGCCCTTGGTCAGCGAGGCCAATGCCGAGGGCACCGCGGAATTCGCGTGGTCCACCAGGCTGGTCGAGATGGTCACGATATGACCGCCTCCGTCTCCCGACAGCATTGCGGCCACCGCGGCACGCGAAACCTCGAAGAACCCACGGAGATTCACTCCGGTGACGGCGTCGTACTCCTCGTCGGAGTATTCAGTGAACGGCTTGGAGATGAAGATCCCGGCGTTGTTGATCACGGTGTCGACCCGGCCGAAGCGTTCGACGGCCGCATCGACGACGCGCTGCCCGACGCCAGGCGCTCCGATGTCACCGGCCACCGTCACCACCATCGGGTCGTCGCTCTCGGCGATCGTGCGGGAGTTGGCCACCACGGCGTATCCCAGCTTGCGGTAGGCCCGCACCAGGCTCTCGCCGATGCCCTGGGAAGCACCCGTGATGATGGCGACGCGTTGCGAACTGCTCATTGTCCGATCCCTTCGTTCTGTGGACGCACGCTGCAACGCCGGCCGAGTCCGGGTCGATGCTCGAACGATACGACCGGTTCGCTCTCTGGTGGTAGGCGTTGCCTACTAGGCTTGCCTCGTGGAGCTGCGCCAACTGCGCTACTTCGTGACGGTCGCCGAGGAGCTGAACTTCGGCCGTGCGGCCGAGCGGTTGCACATTGCGGGTCCGTCGCTGTCTCAGCAGATCAAGGCGCTCGAACGCGATCTGAAGGTCAGCCTGTTCGACCGGGACCGCCGCTCTGTGGCCCTGACGGCCGGCGGGGCGGCGCTGCTGCCGCACGCCCGCGCACTGGTGGAACAGGCCGACGCATTGCGTCGACGTGCCGCTGGTCTGGTCGCGTCGGAACCGGTGCGGATCGGATACGTGAACTGGTGTCCCACCGACTGGGCGGAACGCGCCGCCGGGGTGGCGCAGTTGCGCGTCGACACGTGGGTCATGCCCTCGCATACCCAGGCCGCGCGTGTCGCCGACGGAAGTCTGGACCTCGCGATCTGCTGGGTCCAGACAACGGATCTCGAGTCGCTAGACCTCGACGCACGCCTCATCGGCGTTGACGAGCTCTATGCGTTGAGCGTCGGCTCGGACACGTCACCCGTCGACGCGAAGGACACCCTGGTGCTGGTGGACGCCGACGAGGCCACCTGGTCATCGTGGAACCGCTATGCCGAGCAGTTCGCTGCCGACACCGGCGCGACGGTCGTGCGCGTCGACGACGGGGGCGTCACCGGGCACGACTTTTTCGAACAGATTCGTCGGCTCCGCAAGCCGGTGCTCAACAACCCGAAGGGGCAGAACGCACCTGCGCCCAGGGGTTTGGCGCGCCGCCCCGTCGTCCATCCGACGCCGCTGTGGACCTGGTCGCTGGTCTGGCGCCGCGACGACGATCGTGCCGCGGTGCGCGCTGTCGTCGACGAATTCACCCGCGACGCAACAGAACTCGTTGACCAAGGGGACTGGCTTCCACCCGATGACCCCCATCGCCCGACGGGAAACCCAGCCGAAGCAGACCGGCCACGATAGCTGCCAGCAGTACGATCAGCGCGGCCGCAAGCAGCGCGTGCGAAAAGCCGTGGCGCAGAAGCGGTGTCACCGCGACCGGGCCAATGATCTGGCCGACGGAGTATCCGCTCGTCAGCAGTGCCACGGCACCGGCGAAGCCGAGCAGCCGCCCCGCGGCAAGGGCCATCGTGCTGACGCCGATGAAGGTGGCGCCGAACAGGATTGCGCCTACCAGCGCTGTGACCACACCGGGCGCCAGAGCGGGCAGCGCGATACCGAATGCCTGCAGCAGTAGCGCGCCTGCGAGCAGCGTCGGATGTGACCACCGCCTGCACAGCCACGCCCACAATGCGGCCGATGGCACCGCGGCCACGCCGACGACGAGCCAGGCGCCGCTGCCGAGCCAACCCGGTGAGTCCTGTCGGATGGCCGCCACCAGGAATGTGCCCGCGATGATGTACCCGATGCCCTCAAGGCTGTAGCTGACGAACAGGACCGCGAACCAGACGCGCCCTGTCGTCCGGGGCTGCGACGCTGCGGTGGCCGCGGGGTGCGAACTCCCGCGCATCGTCCACGCGCAGGCCCCGAGCACCGCGGCCAGCGCCGCCGCCATCCACCACGCACCCTGCCAGCCCGCGGTGGCGGGCATCGCCAACACCAGCGCGCCCGAGAGCGCGATGCCGAGTCCGACACCCCCGAAGCCCCAACCGGGCAGATGGGGCGGCAGGTGATCCATCATCGAGTTGACCGCGATGACGAACACCACCGCGCTGGCGAACCCAGCGACGGTCCGTAGCAGCAGCCAGCCAATTGTGTTCGGCAGCAATGGCATTGCGGCCAGGGTCGCCACTAGCACGGCCAGCGATACCCGCCACGCAACCGACGATCGGGCCAGCCGCGGAGACGCCGTTCCCGCGAGCGCACCGGCAAGGTAGCCGACGTAGTTCGCCGTCGCCAGCGCGCCCGCCGCTTGCGGTGTGAGCGCGGCCTGCGCCGTCATCAGCGGCAGGATCGGGGTGTACGCGAAGCGCCCGAGGCCCATCGCCGCGCCCAGCCCCGCGGCGCCACGGCCGACGTGTGCCCAGTGCGTGTGCATTGCCCAAGGGTGCGTCGGTGCGGTGCGTTGGCGCCACGACCGAATTGCTCTCAGCTGGGAGGCGCTTCCTCACAGCGGGGCCCGGCCCGAAGTGAATGAAGGGTAACGCGAAGCCAACGAAACTTAACGGCCCGGTGAACCTGTGGAGTCGCTGACGTTTCAAACCTCTGTGAGGATTCCTACGTGTTATCGATTCCACGCGAGGTCGACCTCGAACCCCACCGTCCGGTGTGGGTGCCCCGGCCGCACCTCGTCCGGCAGCGCGCCGACACCTGGGCGCGGCCGGCGCATCCCGCCGATATCGCGCAGGCGCGGCTGTTCGACGCCGTTCTACTAGGCGAAATCGCCGAGCTGGAAGAGCTCGTCGCCTCGATGGAAAAGCGTTGGCTGCGGCGATGTGAACGTGGCATCGATGATCCGAACCGGCCCCCGGAGAACTTGGTTCGGATGCGCGGCCGCGTCGCCGAGGCCCAGGAGCTGCTCGACGCGTTGCGTGACCGGTTCCCGTCAGAGTGAGCCTGCGACCGAGATCCGCTCACCGTGAATCAAACTGACGGAGCCCACACTCCGGTCGCGGCGGCCTCGCGGGCGTAGTCGGCGAAGTCCTTCGGTTCGCGTCCCAATGCGCGCTGAACCCCGTCGGCGAGTTCTGCCTTGCTGCCGAGCACTTCGGTGAACAGGCGGTTCAGCAGCCAGATGAAGTCTTGCGGCAGACCGTATTCCGTGAGCATCGCGGTGTAGTCCTCGATCGGCACCGAGGCGAAGTTGATGTGCCTGCCTGCGGCCGCACCGATCTCGGCCACCGCGTCGCCGAAGCTGAGCAGGCGCGGACCGGTCAGCTCGTAGAGCTGGCCGACATGGCGGTCGTCGGTCAACGCCGCCACCACCACGTCGGCGATGTCATCGGCGTCGACGAACGGCTCCTGGACCTGATCGACCGGCAGTGTGACGGTGCCCGCCCGCACCTCGTCGAGCCACGCGCCCTCGTCGAAGTTCTGCGCGAAGAACGCGCACCGCACGATCGTCCACTCCAGTCCGGAGGCCATCACGACGCGCTCGGCTTTCTCGGCCTCGGCTTCGTTGCGGCCCGACAGCAGCACCAGCCTGCGGACGCCTGCGGCCTTGGCGAGTTCGGTCAGCGCGCCGATGGCGTCGACCGAACCCGGGACGGCCAGGTCCGGGTAGTAGGTGACGTAGACCTTGTCGACGCCGGCCAGCGCCGACGCCCAGGTCTGCGGGTTGTCCCAGTCGAATGGGATGTCGGCCGACCGCGAGCCGCACCGGACAGCGACGCCGCGCTGTGCCAGTTGATCGACCACCCGCTTTCCGGTCTTGCCGGTGCTGCCGATGACGAGAATGGTTGTGTTGGTCATATCTCGAATTCAACGACCCGGATTCGAGACGATCCATGGCCAGGACGCTCGATGGCATGTTCAATCGTCTGGAAGGGGATGGGCGATGGAGAAGATCTCACTGACTGCACTTGCCCGGCAGCACCTGGAGTCTGCGCGTGCGGCCAGTAGCGGACGCAGCGCCCACACCGTCTACGGCGGCCACGAACATGCACTCCGCCAGACGCTGATGGCCATGACCGCCGGCAGCACCATGGACGATCACGAAAGTCCGGGTGAGGCGACGCTCGAGGTGCTGCAGGGCAGGGTGCGCGTGACGAACTCAGCATCAGGCTGGGATGGCTCCCCGGGCGACCTGATCGTGCTGCCTCGCGAACGACACGGCTTGCATGCCATCGAGGACTCGGTCGTGCTACTGACCGTGTCGAAACCCGTTGGGCCGCATACTTAGACGGGCATCGAACAGTCCAGTAGCTGCCCCTGGCTTTCGATGTAGGCGAGTGAATGTTCGATCATCCCGCGGGTGATACCACTCAGCACGATCATGTGCGGCGAATAGCTGAGTAGACGCTCACCGTCGAACTGCGCGTCTCCGCCGAACTGCGCCAGCAGTTCGGGGGTGGTGAAGTAGCACCATCGCCGTTGGCCGTCGGAAAACTCCAAAACGACCTCCGGGCTGATACTGCCGTCGAGTGGATCCTCTGTGGTCATTCGCACGAGCTTGACCACCGGCTGACCAGTCAGGTCGAAACAGTAACTGGGAAACCAACGCTTCCTGCCGTTGTCGCCACGCACCTCGACTTGGCCCTTATCGGCGTCATGGGTCAGGATCGCGTACTCGTTGCCGAAAGTGAGGGCCCCGGCGTAGACGCCGACGCTCACGCACGTAGCCGTGTCGAGGGCTGGGCGGTCCACGTCAGAGATCTCGCTGGTGCATCAGCACGTTGATGACGTTGCCCGCCGCGTCGGCGAAGAAGAATCGCCGCACTCCCCAGTCCTCGTCGCTCAGTGGATGCACGATTTGCAACCCCGCGTCGACGGCCGCCGCATAGGCCGCGTCGACGTCGTCGACCTCGATCGACACGTTCGGGTTGACCGGTGCCGTCTTGTCCTTGGTCATCAGGCTGACCTGGTGCCGAAGTTGGCCCGAGTCGTCCGGTTCGGCCAGCGTGACGATCCAGCCGAGGTTCATCACCTCGCGCAGTCCCAGCACAGCTTGGTAGGCGCGGGCCGCTTCCAGGTCCGGCACCGTGAGGATCGGCATGACGCGACGAACGGTCATATCGCCGGGCCCAGCAGGTCGTCGGCGTCCTTGATGACATAGCCGTAGCCCTGCTCGGCGAGGAAGCGTTGCCGGTGTGCGGCGTATTCGGCGTCCAGGCTGTCGCGGGACACCACCGAATAGAACACCGCGCCGCCGCCGTCATGCTTTGGCCGCAACAGCCGTCCGAGCCGCTGCGCTTCCTCCTGCCGAGACCCGAAGGTGCCCGAAACCTGAACTGCTACCGAGGCTTCCGGCAGGTCGATGGAGAAGTTGGCGACCTTCGAGACGACCAGGGTGGAGATCTCACCGCGGCGGAACGAGTCGAAAAGCGCCTCGCGTTCGGCGGTCTTCGTCGAGCCCTGAATCACGGGGGCACCCAGCTCCTGGCCCAACTCGTCGAGCTGATCGAGGTACGCACCGATCACCAGCGTCTGCTCGCCCTTGTGCTTTTCCAGGATCGACTTCACCACCGCGATCTTGGTGTGCACCGTCGAGCACAGCTTGTACCGTTCCTCGGGCTCGGCGACGGCGTAGAGCATCCGCTCGTTGTCGGTCATCGTGACCCGCACCTCGATGCATTCGGCCGGCGCAATCCAGCCCTGTGCCTCGATGTCCTTCCACGGCGCGTCATAGCGCTTGGGTCCGATCAGCGAGAACACATCGCCCTCGCGGCCGTCCTCGCGGATCAGGGTGGCGGTCAGGCCGAGGCGCCGCCGGGACTGCAGATCCGCCGTCATGCGGAACACCGGCGCGGGCAGCAGGTGCACCTCGTCGTAGATGATCAAGCCCCAATCGCGGCTGTCGAACAGCTCGAGGTGGCGGTATTCGCCCTTGGTGCGGCGGGTGATCACCTGGTACGTCGCGATGGTGACGGGCCGGATTTCCTTCTTCTCGCCGGAGTACTCGCCGATCTCTTCCTCGGTCAGCGACGTGCGGTTGATCAGCTCGCGCTTCCACTGCCTGCCAGCCACGGTGTTGGTCACCAGGATCAGGGTGGTGGCACCGGCCTTGGCCATCGCCGCCGCGCCGACGAGCGTCTTACCCGCGCCGCACGGCAACACCACCACACCAGAGCCGCCCTCCCAGAACGAGTCCGCGGCCATCTCCTGGTAGTCGCGTAGGTGCCAGTTCTCCTGGTCCAGCGCGATCGGGTGCTTCTCGCCGTCGACGTAGCCCGCCAAATCCTCTGCGGGCCAACCGATTTTGAGCAGCATCTGCTTGACGCGGCCGCGCTCGCTGTTGTGCACGATCACGGTGTCGTCGTCGATGCGGGCGCCGAGCATCGGGGCGATCTTCTTGTTGCGCAGCACCTCTTCGAGTACCGCGCGGTCGAGACTCACCAGGCACAGGCCGTGCGCTGGATGCTTCACCAGCTGCAGGCGGCCGTAGCGGGCCATCACGTCGACGATGTCGACCAGCAGCGGCTGCGGCACCGCGTAGCGGGAGAAGCTCACCAGCGCATCGACGACCTGTTCGGCATCGTGGCCCGCCGCGCGCGCGTTCCACAGCGCCAGCGGAGTGATGCGGTAGGTGTGGATGTGCTCCGGCGCGCGCTCCAACTCAGCGAACGGGGCGATCGCGGCGCGCGCCGCGCCGGCCAGCTCATGGTCGACTTCGAGCAGCACGGTCTTATCGGACTGCACGATCAGGGGGCCATCGGTCATGCGCGATCCGCCTGCGCTTCTCGCTTGAAGGTCATTTTGTCCATTATCCAGGCCCGGCGGACACCCGACCGTTCAGTGCTTGCCCGCAGCCAGCGGACCAGGCCCGCCGCCCCCACTGGGCAGCGCGATCTTGGCCACGCCGGGCGTGCCGACCTGGCCGGCCAGCCACGGCAGCGAGTCCTTGAAGACGTCCATCGCAAACGGCCAGTCGTGCTTTCCCGGCGACGCGACGACCGCGCAGGCGATGCCGTTGGCCTGGCCCAGCTTGCACAGCGAGTTGGCGGCATCGGTCTGGTCACCGGGATTGCCTGCCGCGTCCTGACCGCCGAGCCCGACCGCGTTCGGATTGCCGTAGCCGCCCTTGCGCGGCGTCGGGGCGTCCGAGGAGATCGCGAACCAGCCGGCCACGCCCTGGTAACGCCCGTGCTTCTCGATCACCGTCGTGGGGTCGTAGACGGCCCATTTGGCGGCGTCCCCGCCGTAGATGCGAGCGATGGTCTGTTCCTTGGTTCCGGCGTTGGGACCCATGTCGCCTGCGATGTCGACGAACGTGCTGAACAAGTCCGGATGCATCACGGTCAGGTCCACCGCGCAGGTGCCGCCCATCGACCATCCGACGACGCCCCAGTGGTCGGCTTGCGTGCCGAAAGTGGTTGCCACGTAAGGCGGTACGTCCTTGGTCAGATGGTCGGCCACATTGCCGCGCGGCCCGTTGACACATTCGGTGTCGTTGTTGAACGACCCGCCGACGTCGACGAACACGAACACCGGCGCGTTGCCGCCGTGCTCGGAGGCGAAACGGTCGATCGGTGCGATCGCGTTGCCGGTGCGCGGCCAGTCGGACGGGGTGTTGAACTCGCCCGCGATCATCATCACCACCGGCAGCTTGGGGGCATTGGCGGCGAACCAGGCGGGCGGCAGGTACACGAGCTCGGTGCGGTGTTTGAAGCCCGACGCGTCGGCGGGAATGGTCACCGGCACCAGCGCCCCATGCGACACGCCGCCCTTGCCGCGCATCGCCATCACGGTGTTCAGATCGGTTTCGTCGGGCAGCGGGCCCGCGGTCAACTCGTTCCAGGCGGCCTGAACCGTGGGGAAGTAGCCGACCCACAGGTTCAACGCCACGCCGGCACTCAGCAGACACAGCGGAATGGCCACCAACGACACCGTCCGACGCCACCACCGGCCGCTGCGCCAGCCGAGCGCCGCGACCGCCACGGCAAGGCCGGTCAGGCCGACCCAGATCCACAACGAGGACGGCGCCGGGTCGCCTGCCATGCCCTGGGAATCGATGAACCAGTGCGTCCACGCCGCCGCGATCAGGCCGACGGCAACTGCCACCGGCAGCCAGACCAGGCGCCACTTCCGCGACCGCCAACCGATCGCGAGCAGGAGCACGACCGCGGCCACCGCCCACACCGTCGGCGGCAGCCACCCGTGCAACAAGGAAAGCCCGTGCCGGTAGCCGGCCGGCGCTTGTGGTGCCTCGCTTAACAGCGTTGTCACACAGCCATATTCACCAACGGTCCTGTGAGGATGCTGGCCCGAAGCTGTAAGAACTATCCGGCGTCGGCCGCCACCACCGACGTGACGCGGTGGATCGCGAATTCGCGCACGCGGCCGGAGGCCGGATCGTAAGCGGTCAGCTGGCCGCCGCGGACATTGATCGGTGCCACCACGCGCTGTGTAGCCACGCCGGCGGGGTCGACGTAGCCGATCACCACCGACGACTGATGGTGGGCGGCTTCCTGCAACTGTGAAATCGCGACCGCGGGGTCCAACCGCACGTTCCCGAACGACGTGGAAGCCACCTTGCGCAGCACCGCGACGATCGCGCCGAGCGTCTGGTTGGTCGGCGTCGGCGGTCGATGTGCGCGGCGCCGTCCCGGCGGTGCGGGCACGCGGGCGCCGCGGGCGCGAAGGTCGACGATCGTGCCGGTCGAATCCTCGGCGGCTGGTGCGAATCCGGACTCACGCAGCGCGGCGAGCACCTCGGAAATCGGGGCTTGAGACACCGCGACCGTCGGCGCGAGCAGCCGCATCTCCAGCTGATCGGCCGCGGGCGCCGAGACGGCCTGGGCAAGCAGCGCGGGGTCCTCGCAGCGAACAAAGGACTGCGCCATGCCAACTCGCAGCTGGCCGTGCCTGCGTGCGACGTCGTCGATCAAGTAGGTAAGGCCTTGCGGCACAGGTGTTTTCGAGTGCTTGCTGAACAACGCATGCAGCTCGCTTGCGGTGCGGCCGGTGTCCAGCGCTCGTCGGATCGACGCTTCGGTCACCCGGTACACCATCGCCGCGCCAGCCGATTCGACCGTCGCGACAGCAGCCAGTTGTTCGGCCAGGTCGCGTTCGAGTGGTCCGGGAACGATGACCGTCAGGTCGGCCTGCAGCAGGAAGTGGTCGATGGGCGCGGGCAGCGCCTTGTCCATTGCGGCGATGACGTCATCGGCCGGTTGCTCGGCGAGCAGCTTGCGCGCAGGCGACGCGATCGCACCGCGGCCGACCATGCCCAGCGCGTGCGCCTCGGTCAGCAGGTCCTCGACCGGACCGGGTTGCAGGCGCGCCGCCCAGCGTGGACGCCGCCACCTCATCGCTTGCGACGCGGAGGCGGCGTCGACTCCTGCACCAGCGGGCAAGTCGGTCAATACGTCGAGCAGCAACCGGCGGTCGAGCGGGGCGGCGGTCGAGAACAGCGAATCCGACAGTGCCGCATAGGGTTTCCCGTCGGGGCCCCGACCGCCGACCAGGCTCGGCCTGCCAGGCAGGTCCAGCCAGGTCGATGCCAGCAGGTGCCATTTGGAGCCTGTCGGCGCATCGACGAACCGGTCGGCGGCCACCGTCGGCGCCCAGTACGGGCCGACACCGCCGTCGTGCGGGTCGGGTTCCGGCATCCCTGCTGCGATCAGCCCCGCGGCCGCCGACACCTCGAGGATCAGCCCGAGCCGCTTCTCGTCGATGCCGGTCACCTTGGTCAGCCGCTTGACGTCGCGCACGCCCAGCCCGCCGCTGCGAAGCTCGGGAACCGGTGTGGCGCCGAGGGTTTCGAGCACGAGCTCGACCTCGCGAAGCAGATCGATCACCGCGCCCGCGGCGACCGCGTCGACGTCGGCGGCCGTCGTGGTCGACACCGTCGGGTCGGGTTGCGTCAGATGAGTCGGCCCTGGCTGCTCGCCGCGCATCACCTGGCCGACCAGCCGCGGCAGGATCACGGTCTCCTCGTCCACCTGACGCAGCAGCCCGGCGGCCAGTAGCCGCTGCACGGGCCGGTCCGGCGGCGTGCCAGGGGCGGCATCGCGGGTGCGGCCCATCGGCGAGCCCTCGAGCAGCCGCTGCAACAGCTCGAGTTGCGGACCGTCGAGCGCCTCGAGCCGGGCGGGGATGTCGGTCTGTTCGCCGTGTTCGAGCACGGCCTGACCCGGGTACCAGGGCAGGCCGGCCGAAGCTTCGGCCGCCACACGCACGGCGTCGTCACCCCACACCAGGGCGCGCTCGCGAAGGTCGTCGACGGCGGCCGCGACCCCGTCCTCGCTCGCGCGGTCCCCGATCAGCGCCAGCAGCTTCGACAGCGGGACCGCCGCGGTGTCCGCGTGCAGCACGAGCAGCCCGTCGAGCACCGCCAGGCGCAGGAAATCGAGTCCGTCGGTAACCGCCTTGACCGACTGCCGGGCCTGGGCACGCGCCGCCAGCGCCGCGATCGTGCCGGGCGGCGGTTGCGTCAGGTCGGGCCGCAGCTCGAGCAGCCGGATCAGCCGCTCGTCGTCAAGCTCGGCCAACCAGGCGCCAAGCGGGACGCCCGGAGAAGTTTCGGTCATCGCTGACCAGCGTAAAGGACCCTGCCGGTGTCGCCACTGGTCGCGGCGCCTGCCACAATGTCCACGTGGCTGACAACAAGGGCAAAAAACAGTACGTCGACCCGGGCTGGCCCGCGCTCGACGGCGATGAGGATCACGCGGTCAGCGAGCTGGCCACTGACCGCACCGGTGCGCTGTCGCCATTCGGTGATCTGGCGTTTCCGCAGCCGGCCGACGAGCTTCCGTACGTTCACCCCGTCACGGTGGTCAACAAGTAGCGGTGTCCGACCCCTCGCGTCGACTTTCGCACCTCGACGAGTCGGGCGCGGCGCACATGGTCGACGTCACGGCGAAAGACGCCACCAAGCGCACCGCCGTCGCCGCGGGAACCTTCCGCACGACCGCTGAGGTGGTTGCGCTGATCGCGTCCGGCGGGCTGCCCAAGGGCGACGCCGTCGCGACCGCCCGAATCGCAGGCATCCTGGCCGCCAAGCGCACCAGCGACCTGATCCCGCTGTGCCACCCGCTGGCGCTCACCGGAGTCGACGTCGACTTCGACATCGGCGACGACACCATCGCGATCACCGCGACCGTGCGCACCACCGACCGCACCGGCGTCGAGATGGAGGCGCTGACCGCTGTCAGCGTCGCTGCGCTCACACTGTTCGACATGATCAAGGCCGTCGACCCCGCCGCCCGTATCGATGACATCCGGGTGTTGCGCAAGGAGGGCGGCAAGACCGGCCCGTGGACCCGATGATGACGCGCTCGGGCCGCGTGGTGATCGCGTCGACGCGCGCGGCGGCCGGGGTCTACGACGACCGCACCGGGCCCGTCATCGTCGACTGGCTCAACGCCAAAGGCATCGCGACGCCGGCACCCGTCGTGGTGCCGGACGGCTCGGGTGTGGTCAAAGCGTTGTTCGCCGCGATCGGTGAAAACGTCGACGTGATAATCACTTCCGGCGGCACCGGCATTTCGCCGACCGACCGCACCGCCGATGCCACCGCGGACATCGTCGACTATCAGATCCCCGGCCTAGCCGACGCCATCAGGCGCTCAGGCCTGCCGCACGTGCCGACCTCGGTGCTGTCGCGCGGCGTCTGCGGCGTCAGGGGCCGCACGCTGATCGTGAACCTGCCCGGCTCCACCGGCGGCGTCAAGGACGGCCTCGGCGTGCTCGACGATGTTCTCGAGCACGCTCTCGACCAACTCAGCGGTAAGGACCACACCCGATGAAAGCCGTCGTGCTACGCGTCGACCTGACCGAGCAACCGATCGAACTGTCGGATTACGAGGCGCTGGTTTCGCACGAATCTGCCGGAGCCGTCGTGGGATTCGCCGGTGTGGTCCGCGACCATGACGGCGGCCGCTCCGTGACGCGGCTGGAGTATTCCGCGCACCCCTCGGCGCAGCAGACTCTCGCCGACGTGGCCGCCGAGATCGCGGCGGACAGTCACGGTGTACGCGCCATCGCGGTCAGCCATCGCATCGGCACGCTGCAGATCGGCGACGCGGCCCTGGTGGCCGCGGTCGCCGCGGACCATCGGGCAGCCGCATTCGAGACGTGCGCACGGCTGGTCGACACCGTCAAGGCGCGACTACCGGTGTGGAAGCACCAGTTCTTCGCCGACGGTTCCGACCAGTGGGTGAACTCGGCCTGATCGCTTAGGCAGGCGGCAGGATCGGTGCGCCCGGTGGCGGCGGCGGGACCGGAGCCCCCGGCGCAGGCGGCGCGGCCGGATCGGCCGGGGCGACCGGCACGTTCGGTCCGGGTCCCTGGTCCGGGTACGGCGTGTTCATCCCGCGCTGCGACAGGCCCATGATCAACGCTTCTTTACCGCTGATGTCGTGGTTCTGGACCGCCTGCCACAAATCCTTGAGGTAGCTGACGTTCGGGCTGTCGTTGCCGTTGGCAGCGGGATCCATCGTCGAGCCGGGCGGCGGTGCGTCCGGGCTGGCCAGGTGCGGGACACCGTCGGGCAGCGTCGGCAGCGCCGCAGGCACCGCTGCGGGATCGGTCGTCGCCTGGTTCGCGATGTCGTACGCCTGGCCGGGAATGTTGACCGCATTGAGCGGGGCCAGGGGATCCGGCGCGGGTGCCTCAGCGGCCCCCGGCGCGGGCGGCGCCGGGGGAGCCGGTGGGGCGGGCGGGAGCGGCGGCAGTACGGGGTCGAGTGGCGCCGGCGCGTGCAGCGCCCACACCTCGGGCTGATCGGCGGGTGCCGGGGCATCAGCGTGGTCCCAGTTGTCGGCCAGCGCGACGGTCGGATCATCGACAGGCGGTGCATCGACAGGCGGCGGCGGAGGCAGCGGCGCCTCCAGCGAAGCGTCGATGATGGGGGCCTGCTCGGGAGCCGGCAGCGGCGCATCCAGCGGCGCGGCGGGCGGTGCATCGGGGGCCGGGGCGGACAGCTCGTCGATCGGAGCGGACTCCGGCGGGGGCGGGGGAGCGAACGGATCGATCGGCGGGGGCAGCTCGCCGTTGACGTCGGGGTTGTCGAGCGGCTGAGGCTCGACCACATTGCGCGGCGTCGAACCGGACAGTCCACGGCCGCACACGGGCCATGCGCCCTTGCCCTGGCTCGCGAGGACGCGCTCGGCGACCGCGATCTGCTCTTCCTTGGTGGCCATGTTCGCAGACGGCGCGTACTGGCCGCCGCCATGCGAGGCCCAGGTGCTCTGCGAGAACTGCAATCCGCCGTGATAGCCGTTGCCGGTGTTGATGGCCCAGTTATTGCCGGATTCGCACTTGGCGACCTGATCCCATTCGCCATCGGTGGCAGCGCCGGCCTGCCCGGCAAGGGCGAGGCTTCCACTTCCGATGACGGCGCCAGTGAAGGCGATCTTCGCGACGTTTACTGCCGATGCAGTGGGCTTGCGGTGCCGTCCACTCATAGGTGCGTTAAGTCCTCTCGTATGGGCGCCTACGAGGTCAGCTGTCGGGTTCGGGCTGGAGAGGTTGCCCGGCCGTGTTGGACACGGCTTCACCCCAAGGGGCCGCAAGCGGCTCCTGATCCTTCTGTATTTCGGTGGACCGGTGGGTCCCCCGCCTCCATCCAGAGTTGTTCGTCGTTGTCCCGTGCCCAACGGATGGAGCTCGGCGCTGTTGGGCACGGCAGGCCAAACGATTACGGGTCGATGGCTTGGGACTGAACGCTAACGGGTCGCGTAGAGCACGTCACCTTTTGACGAGCCCGGCGATTCGGCGTCAGGCTAATTCTAAAAAGGCTCTAAATCCCCAGGACGCCAACGCATTTCCGCAGGTGCATTTTCACAGGTAACGGTCTGTGGTCATCTTGTGACCATTCCGTTATGTGACGCAAATCACGCTTATCCGCCGGCGAACGGGGGAAGAACATCGAGCGTCGCAGCGTCACTCAGCGTCATTTCCAAGTCCCGCACCGCAATTCCGTCGCACAAGTACGAGCAACGGCTCAACACTTTCGCGAGGTCGGTACTCCGCTCAGCCAGGTTCTGCACCAGCATGCGGACGGTGGTGCCCGGTGCGATTCCGATGATCTCGTCGTCGAAGCCGGCAGCGGCACGCGCCGCGGCGAAGTAGCGGACGGTCACCTTCGCGCTCACGTCAGCCGCCGATCGCGCTCATCGGGCGGTCCGGCTGTACGAAGTCCGGGTCGTTGATGCCGTGGCCGGCTGCCTTGACCCACATGGTGGCGCGCCAGGCCGCCGCCAATGCGTCGTCGTCGGCGCCCGCACGCATCAGGCGCCGCAAATCGGTCTCGTGCCGGGCGAACAGACAGTTGCGCACCTGACCGTCGGCGGTGAGCCGGGTGCGATCACAGGCCGCGCAGAACGCATGCGAGACCGAGGCGATGATGCCGACCTTGCCCTTGCCCCCGTCGACCTCCCACAACTCCGCGGGGGCCGAGCCGCGCGGTGCCGGGTCCGGCTGCAGGTCGAAGTGCCGGCGCAGGGCGGCCAGCACGTCGTCGGCGGCGATCGCCCGGCCGCGCTTCCACTCGTGGCCCGCATCCAGTGGCATCTGCTCGATGATGCGCAGCTGGTAGCCGTTGTCGATACAGAACTGCAGCAGCGCGACGGCGTCCTCGAGCCCGGTGACCGGATCCAGCACGGCGTTGACCTTCACCGGGCTCAGCCCGGCAGCCTTCGCGGCCGCGAGCCCTTTTATTACGTCGTGCAGGCGGTCACGGCGGGTGATGCGGGCGAAGCGTGCGGCGTCGACGGTGTCGAGGGAAACGTTGATCCGGTCGAGCCCGGCCTCTGCCAGCTTGGCGGCGCGCTTGTCGAGCCCGATGCCGTTGGTGGTCAACGTGATTTCGGGCCGGGGCGCAAGGGCGGCGGTCGCGGCGACGACGTCCTCGAGGTGCTTCGCGACCAACGGCTCGCCGCCGGTGAAGCGAACGCTGGTGATGCCGAGCCTGGTGACCGCGATGCGCAGCAGCCGGGCCAGCTCGTCGGCTCGCAACAGCTGTTCGCCCGGCAGCCAGTCGAGGCCCTCGGCGGGCATGCAGTAGGTGCAGCGCAGATTGCAGCGGTCGGTCAACGACACCCGCAGGTCGGTGGCGACGCGGCCGAACGTGTCGACCATGGGTCCCTCGGTCGGCATGCCCCGCACGGGGCGCTGCACCGACGGCACGCCGAGTTCGGTGATGGTCATGCGGCGGCTCGCATCGGGGTGTTGAAGGAATCGACCGGCACGATCTCCTTGCCGAGCGGGAACAGCGAGACCGGGACCAGCTTGAGGTTGGCCAGCGCCAGCGGAATGCCGACGAACGTGATCGCCATGGCCACCGCGGTGATCACGTGGCCGATGGCCAGCCAGATGCCGAACAGGATGAGCCAGATGACATTGCCGATCAGTGCGCCCGGCCGCGGCCCCGGCTTGTCGACGATGGTGTTGCCGAACGGCCACAGCGCATAGAGCGCGATGCGCAGCGCGGCGAATCCGAACGGGATCGTGATGATCAAGACGAAGCAGATGAGCGCGGCCAACAGGTAGCCCAACGCCAGCCAGAGACCGCCGAAGACCAACCAAACGATGTTCAGGATCAGGCGCATCTTTCCTCCAGCGGTGCTTTCAGCCTACCGATATAAGGGGGTGCTGAGCGCCGAGGGCGCCGAGTAGGATCACCTAAACGCGTCCCGGCGCAGGCGGGACGCTTTGCTATGTATCCCTATGTAGTCGTTTCCGTCAGAGACAAGCAGGTGAGACCAGTGCCGACCGGCCGGGTTAAGTGGTACGACGCCGAAAAGGGGTTCGGCTTTTTGTCGCAGGAGGAGGGCGAGGATGTCTACGTCCGGTCCTCGGCACTGCCCGCTGGCGTCGAGGGACTCAAGGCCGGGCAGAAGGTCGAGTTCGGCGTGGCCGCCGGCCGGCGTGGCCCGCAGGCGTTGAGCCTGAAGCTCATCGATCCGCCGCCGAGCCTGACGCGGACTCGTCGCGATGCCGCGGCCAGCGAACACAAGCACACCCCCGACGAATTGCACGGCATGGTCGAGGACATGATCACGCTGCTCGAGGGCACGGTTCAGCCCGAGTTGCGCAAGGGTCGCTACCCCGACCGCAAGGTGGCCCGTCGCGTCTCCGAGGTCGTCAAGGCCGTCGCTCGCGAACTCGACGCATAGGGGCCGCCTCGCCGAGTGTGGGCTTGACACACGCTTGGCGGCCGCGGCGCGTGCATTAACCCCACATTCGCGGGCATCCTGGTGGCATGGCATATGTCGCCGGTGGCGGTGAGTTCAACCGCGACACCAACTACATCACCACCCGCATCACGGCCGACGGCCGCGACGGCTATCCCGTCGAACCGGATCGCTACCGGCTGGTCGTTGCCCGGGCCTGCCCGTGGGCCAACCGCACCATCATCGTGCGACGCCTGCTCGGCCTGGAAGACGTTCTCTCGATTGGCTTTTGCGGCCCGACACACGACGAGGACAGCTGGACGTTCGATCTGGACCCCGGCGGCGTCGACCCGGTGCTGAAGATTCCCCGGCTCAAGGACGCCTACCTGAAGCGCTTCCCCGACTACGAGAAGGGCATCACGGTGCCCGCGATCGTCGAGGTGGCCACCGGTGAGGTCGTCACCAACGACTTCGCGCAGATAACTCTGGACTTCTCCACCGAGTGGACGAAGTTTCACCGCGAAGGCGCTCCGCAGCTTTACCCGGAAAAGCTGCGCGCCGAGATCGACGAGGTCGCCCAGCGCATCTACACCGAGGTCAACAACGGCGTGTACCGCTGCGGCTTCGCGGGGTCACAGGAGGCGTATGACAAGGCCTACGACCGGTTGTTCACCGCGCTCGACTGGCTTTCCGAGCGGTTGGCGAATCAGCGTTACCTGGTCGGCGACACCATCACCGAGGCCGATGTTCGGCTGTTCACCACCCTGGCCCGCTTCGATCCGGTGTATCACGGGCATTTCAAGTGCAACCGCCAGAAGCTGGCGGAGATGCCGGTGCTGTGGGCCTACGCGCGAGATCTGTTCCAGACGCCTGGCTTCGGCGACACCACCGATTTCGTACAGATCAAGCAGCACTACTACATCGTGCACAAGGACATCAACCCGACACAGATCGTGCCCAAAGGACCCGACCTGTCCACATGGTTGACGCCGCACGGCCGGGAAGCGTTGGGCGGCAGACCGTTTGGTGAGGGAACACCGCCTGGGCCGACGGTTGAGGGTGAGCGGGTGCCGGACGGCCACGGGGCCGGCTAGCGTCACCTGTGGTGCAGGTAGGCCGACAACGCCAGCAGAATGACGATCGCCGCAAGATATGCCACGGTCTTGATCGCGGCGCGGCGGTTTCGCTGCGCCATCTCGCCGGCGGTGTGAACGTCGGCGATGTGGTCTTGCAGACCGAACCTCTCAATCAGCCCAAGCCATTCCGCTTCGGTGACCACATACCCGGGTCGGTCGGAGCGATCGACGGCATCGAGCCAGCCGTACCGGTAATCACCCCAGTCGCCCTTCATCCGGTCGGGCTTGATTCTCAGCGGTGCCAATCCCGGAACGGTCACCACCAGAACGGATTCGGTGACGGGGTCCACCTCACCGCCTCCGTAGGTGTATATCGCAGGGACCGCGGTCACCTGCGCGAGCGGAGCCGAGGCGATGAGCTCACTCGTCGTCGGGTCACCGACCCGGACGACGTCGGTTGCGTCGATCTGCACGACGAGCGGCGGGGGTGTCGCCTTCGTCCACAAGTTGCCCAAATGACGCTGGGGAAGCGGGACAAGCTCATAGACGTGATCCTGAACCACGCAGGCAAGCTAGCACCGGCGCGTCTGCTACCGATCCCAAACCGTTCGCACGGACCATTCCGCGTGCGGCACCGGGAACTCGTTGCCCGCCTCGTCGCGCACCAGCGTCGGCAGTTGCACGGCGATACCGAACAGCCTGCCGTGATGCGGATCCACGGTGGGGATGGTCACCGCGAGCTTGGTCTCCGGTCGGAACTCGTCGACAGCATCGCCGCCCTCGTACGAGCGCACCAAAACCCATGGCGCACGGGCGATCTCGGCTGGCACCGATAACTGAACGGCGTGACGCGGGTCGACCCGCAGCTCGCCGTCGGTTTTGGGGGTGTCGCAATTGGTGGGGTTCAGCACCTCGCAGTACCGGTACGGTCCCACCCGCACCAGCTGGCCGTCCGAATAGGCGCTGATCTCGGGATGGTCCGGCCGCGGCTGGCTGGCGAGGTGCCACACCAGCACGCCGGTGAGGACGGACGCGACGATCGCAACGATCGCCAGCGCGGCGACAACGCGTTTCACTCCGGCGCCACCGCCGCGCGATCCGGCCTGCCGCCCTCTTGCTCTGCGAGCACCGGACGGTTCCCGCCGAAGCCGGGTATCAGCGACTCGCCGAAATAGCTCACCACGGTCTGCGCCAACCCGACGATCAGGATCGCGGAGATCGCCGTGAAGCCCACCCACAGATCGGTGTAGACCAACACACCGGTGGCGCCGCCTGCCACCCAGGCCAACTGCAGCAACGACTCTGAGCGGCCGAACGCCGAAGCCCGTGACTTCTCCGGCAGGTCGTCCTGCAGCGACGCGTCGAGTGAGGCCTTCGCGATCGCCGCCGCCGCAGAGGTGACCAACGTGGCCAGCGCCGCCACCATCAGCTTGCCGGTCAGCGCGGTCGCCAAGGCGAACGTGGTGACCGCGATGGTGCAGCGCACGACCAGCAGGGCCGGGTATCCGAGCTTCAACCGGGCGGCGGTGAAGTTGCCCGCGAAGTTGCCGATCGCCGCGGCCGCGCCGATCACGCCGAGGATGCGCAACTGCTCCCACCCGCTGGCGTCATGCGACTTCGCCACGAACGCGGGGTAAAGGAACAGGAAGCCGACCATCACCTTGATGGTGCAGTTGCCCCATAGCGCGGCAATGATGTTGCGGCCCAACGGTTGTCGTGGCTCGGCCGACGTCTTTTGTTCGGGATGGCGCCGCAGTTCGCCGCTGCCCCCGTGGTAGGACAGCGTGGTCGGCACCTCGCCTGCCGTCACCTCGACCCACTTGGGGATCCGCATCGACAGCGCCGCACCGATCAGCGTCACCGCGACGATGACGTACAGCGCGCCGGGCAGGTGCACCAGGCCGAGCAGATACTCCGCGCCTGCGGCGATTGCACCGCCGACCATCGTGCCGCCGAGCAACCCGAACGTCGTCAGCCGCGAATTCACGCGAACCAGGTCGATGCTGGGCGGCAACACACGCGGGGTGACCGCGCTGCGCAGCACGCTGAATGACTTGGACAGCACCATCATTCCGAGCGCGCACGGATAGAGCACCCACGAGGGGTAGCTCCCCGTGATGCCGTCGTAGTTGGCGACAAGCACCATCACGAGCGCGGTGCGCAAGATGAAGGAGGCGGCCAGCGCGACGCGGCGGCCGTGCTGCAGCCGGTCCAACGCGGGGCCGATCAACGGGGCGATCACCGCGAACGGCGCGATGGTGATCAACAGGTACAGCGCGACCTTGCCCTTGCTCTCGCCGGAAGCGGCGGCGAAGAACAACGTGTTGGCCAATGCGACGGCCATCGCCGCGTCGACGGCGAAGTTGGCCACCACCGGCCACGTCAGCGCGGTCAGGCCGGACTTGTCGGCACCGTCGGCCGTGGCCGCGCGGTGCACCAAACCGTACATTTTCGAACCCATTTCGCGGCTGCGCTGCGCGGCCGCGCGGGTGACCGTGATCTTCTCGCCCGCACCCGCGCCGACGGTGGGCGGCGGGGGAGCCGACGGATGCTCCCGGCCCGAGCGGTCATCGAGCGGCGGCAGCCACCGGTTGGCACTGGGCGTCGACGACGAGCGGCGCGGCCGGCGGTAGCCGCCGCCCACGTCGGGGTCGCTGGGATAGTTCGCCATCCCGGGATGCTCCCCGTCGGCATCGGCTGGCGGACGCGGCGGGTAATAGCGGTCTTCACGCCGACCCCGCGGGTCTCGGTGATCACGCCGCGGTCCGGTCACGCCTCGATTCTCCCCCATCGACGCGGTTGCGGGCGTGCAGGTGACCGGTGTGGCTCGACGTTCCCCGGTCAGGCACTATTGATGGCGATGGACAGCGTGGACACCGAAGATCGCCCCGACCTGGAGGCGGTGCTGATGGGCGCCGCCGAGCAGGCGCGCGCGGCGATCGTCGAGTTCAGCGGTGAGGACACCGTTGGCGAGTATCTCGGCGCCAGCTTCGAGGACCCGACGGCCGCGACGCATCGCTTCCTGGCCGATATGCCCGGCTACAAGGGCTGGCAGTGGGCCGTCGTCGTCGCCGCCTGCCCGGGAGCCGACCACGCCACCATCAGCGAAGTGGTGTTGGTCCCCGGCCCCACCGCGCTGCTGGCGCCCAAGTGGGTGCCGTGGGAGGAGCGCATCAAGCCCGGCGACCTGAGTCCCGGCGACCTGCTCGCGCCCGCGACCAACGACCCGAGGCTGGTGCCCGGCTATACGGCAAGCGGTGACCCGCTGGTGGATGACGTCGCCGTCGAACTCGGGTTGGGCCGCCGTCAGGTGCTCAGCGAATTCGGCCGCAGCGATGCCGCGCAACGTTGGCACGACGGCGAGTTCGGCCCCGGGTCGGCGATGGCCAGGTCCACCCGCCGCGTGTGCCGCGACTGCGGCTTCTACATTCCGCTGGCCGGTGCGCTGGGCACGATGTTCGGCGTATGCGCCAACGAGCTGGCGGCCGACGGGCATGTCGTGGAATCCGAATACGGTTGCGGCGCACACTCGGACACGCCGCAGCCGCCAGGCACAGGGTCTCCGCTGTATGACCCGTTCGACGACGGCGTCCTCGAGGTAGTCGAGCCCGAAAGTTAGTTCTCCGCAGCCGCTTTGATGCGCGACAGCGTCGCGTTCATGCCCTCGACCAGTTCACGTTCGAAACTCGGCACACCGCCCATCAAGGCGTTCACGCTCAGATTCGAAAACGCCGTCACGCCGTTCTCGGCGTGCCTGCTCTCGACCAGTCGCGTTCCGGTTTCGGTGGGTTCGAGCTCGTAGCTCCAGACGGTGTGGTTGATCGGCACCTTGAACGCCAGCTTCTTCTCCGGAATCACCTCGGTGACAACGCTCGTCGTCGGCCAGAACAGGCGACCGCGACGGTTCAGGTTGATCGTCGTCGTGCCCTGGCGCACCGGACCCAGCGCCTTCATTAGCCGGCACTGCGGGCTCCACTGCGGCATCCGGCTGAGATCGGAAACCAGCGACCACACCTTCGCGACCGGTGCATCGATGTCGATCTGTGCTTGCAACAGCGGCTCTGCCATTACCCCTCCTCTATCGAAGTCAACTGAGCCCGCTCTGGGCTCCTCGCGATCCACGGCGCACAGCGCGGCGCTGCCACAGCATGATCGACGTGCCGAGGGCTCCGACGGCCAGGCCCGCGACGGTGAACGGCCGCCACTCCTGCAGGGCGGCCACCGTGAATGCCAGCACCACGGCGACGAGCCAACCCGCCGTTATCACCACGATGACCGGCCATGGTTTGAGCAAGGTCGCCGGCAAGGCGGGCGGTTCCGGTGCCACGCTGACAACGTAGTCGATTACCTACGCGTCAGAAACGCACCGGGTTTTCGAAGATTTCCCGAGACCCGCTAGGTACTCTTTGCCTTGTGAAAGACGTCGACACCCGGCTGGCGAGTGATCTGTCGCTGGCAGTGATCCGTCTGGCTCGCCAATTGCGGTTTCGGCGCCCGGATTCGCCTGTTTCGCTATCGCAGCTGTCGGCCTTGTCGACGCTTGCTAAAGAGGGCCCGATGACGCCTGGCGCGTTAGCCACGCGCGAACGCGTCCGTCCTCCTTCGATGACGCGGGTGATCGCGTCGCTGTGCGAGCTCGGCTTCGTCGATCGCGACGCGCATCCGGCCGACGGCCGTCAGGTGTTGGTGTCGGTATCGCGGGCAGGCACCAACCTGATCGAGGCCGAGCGTCGTGCCAGCCAGGAATGGCTCAAACAACGTCTCGACCGCCTCCAACCCGACCAGCGCAGGACGCTGTTGATGGCAGCCGATCTGATGTCGGGCATGGTCGACGAAAGCGCATGAGCCCGCTCCGGCGGACACGAGCGAAGCGAGCGGGGGATTGGCAGCAGTAATCGACGTTGCCGACCCGGCGGATCCCAGGCTCGACGACTTCCGCGATCTCAACAGCGTCGATCGCAGACCCGACCTTCCCAGCGGAAAGGGTCTGGTGATCGCCGAGGGCGTGCTGGTGGTGCAGCGCATGCTGGCCTCGCGGTTCCGCCCGCGCGCAATGTTGGGCACCGACCGGCGACTGGCCGAGCTCGGCGATGACCTGGACGGTGTCGACGCGCCGTACTACCGCGTCGATGCCGGCGTGATGGCCGACGTCGTCGGGTTTCATCTCAACCGCGGGGTGCTGGCGTCGGCCTCGCGTGCGCCCGAACTGTCCGTCGCCCAAGTGCTCGACGGTGCCCGCACGGTCGCGGTGCTCGAGGGCGTCAACGACCACGAGAACCTCGGCTCGATCTTCCGCAATGCCGCGGGCCTCGGCGTGGACGCGGTGATCTTCGGTTTGGGCTGCGCCGACCCGCTCTACCGGCGTGCCGTTCGCGTGTCGATGGGGCATGCCCTGCTGGTGCCCTATGCGTGGGCGGCGGCGTGGCCCGGTGATCTTCACATCTTGCGGGACAACGGGTTTCGTCTACTCGCGATGACGCCCGACCCGTCGGCGCGCACCCTGGCCGATGAGCTGACAGAGGCGGCCGATGCCAAGGTGGCGTTCCTCGTCGGTGCCGAGGGCCCTGGCCTGACGGAGACGGTGATGCGAAGCAGCGACGCGCGCGTGCGGATTCCGATGTCGCGTGGCACCGATTCACTCAACGTCGCGACGGCCGCGGCGCTCGCGTTCTACGAACGGGCCAGGCTCGCATACTAGATTGACTCAGGTGACCGACGACTCCACTCCATGGGCGATGGGCCTGACGGTGGCCGCGTTCGTCGCGGCGGTGACGGCCGCTGCGGTCGTCGTGCTGAGCCTCGGACTCACCCGTGTGCATCCGCTGCTGGCTGTCGGACTCAACTTGGTCGCCGTCGGCGGCCTGGCCCCGACCGTGCGGGGTTGGCGCAACCTGCCGGTGTGGCGATGGTTTGTGCTCGGCTCCGGCGTCGGCGTGGCGGGTGCCTGGCTCGCACTGCTGGCGATGGCACTCGGCGGCCTCATCGGATGAGCGCTTCGGCCAGCCTGCCCTGCCAGGCCTGCTCGTCGTCGGCGCCCAGCATCCGCACCACCACCTGATCGGCGCCTGCGGCGTGGAACTCCGCGACCCGCGCGGCGATCGAGGCGAGATCGCCCCATGCGGTGATGCTGTCGAGCAATCGGTCGCTCACCTCATCGATATCCGACTCAGAGAAGCCCTGCCGCAACAGGTTTCGGCGATATCCGCCGACGGTCGTCAGGAAGCCCAGCGGTTTGGCAGCGGCCTGACGCGCGGCCTCGCGGTCGGTCGTCGGCAGCACCATCACCAACACCGCCAGCGTCTTGTCAGCGCCGAGAGCGGCGCGCGCGTCCGCCACGTACGACGGCGTCACCAGAAACGGATATGCGCCGCACGCCCGGTCGCGCGCGAGTGCGAGCATGTTCGGGCCCAGCGCGGCCAGCACCCGCGAGTCCGCGGCGATGCCGGCCTCGTCCAATGCGTCGAGGTAGGCGTTGAGTGTCTTCAACGGATGCGCCCCGTGCGCTCCGCCGAGACCGGCCAGGAAGCGGCCGGGGTGGTCACGCTGTAGCGATTGATACGTCGCGATCACGTCAGCGGCGGGCACCGAGTCGACGGGGATGATGCCTGTCGCCACCGGAATGCGCGTGGTTGCGCGCACCGCGGCGTCGAGCATCGGCAGATTGCCGGAGCGCCACAGCGTCGAAAAGCCAAGGGCCTCAACGCGTTGCGCTTCGTCGGTGACGACGGCGGCGTCGTCGGTGTATGGGTAGCTGCTTGCGAGCCCGATCGGTCCCAAAGTCATGAGGTCGACGGTAGGACCTCAACGACGCTTTAGGTCAAGACGGGATCAGCGCTGCCCGCTCGAGCGCACGCCCAGCAGCACGTCCTCCCAAGCGGGCACGGCCGGCTTGCCCTTGCGGGCCCGTGGCGGCTTCGGCGCAGGCGGCGGCTCGGGCGCCTCCAACGTCTCGATCGGCAGTTCCGGCTCCAACTCCGGCTCGTCGTACTCCAGTTCCGCCACCGGGGCCAGCGGCCGCAGTGGCCGGGCGAAGTTGGGATCGATCAACTCGTTCGCCGCGTCGTCGAACGCGGTCACGGTGCCGCCGTGCGCCCCCGGCGTGTAGCGGAAGTGCGCGACGTTGTCGGACAGGCCTGCCTTCCAACCCATCTGCACCGTCCAGCGCCCGTCCTCGTTGCGCCACGCGTCCCAATTCGTGCTGTCCGGGTCAAGGCCGCGGGCCACCAGCGCGGCCGTCACCGTCTCCAACAGCGTCAGCACCGATGGACCGTCGGGCAGCACCGGGTGCGCGGCGGTTGCCAGCTCGGCGGCGCGTGAGCGCTCGAGCAGCACCGGGCTGGCGAACCGTCGCACGCGTTCGATATCGCCTCCGGCGGCCGAAGCGACCTGTTCGACGGACGCGCCCGCCCGGATCTTGGCCTGAATCTCCTTGGGACGCAGCACGTTTTGGACCTCGGTGTCGGATTGGGGTTGGGTCGAGCCGGACGTGTCGCCGCGCAGGGCGGCACGTAACCGGTCATCGGGCCGCAGCAGGAACTTCTCGCCGAGGCCCTCGGCCTCGCAGACGATTCGTTTGCCGTCGATATCGAGACCGACGACTCTGAGTTCCCGCATTTAGACCTCCTCCGGACCGAATCCCAAGCCCGATGAGGGGGACCCTACTGCGTTACCTGTCCGTTACCGCGCAGACACGCCCGGGCAGGTCAGAGCCGTTCCACCACCCAGTCGATGCATTGAGTGAGCGCGCTGACGTCGTCGGGTTCGACGGCGGGGAACATCCCGACGCGCAGTTGGTTGCGGCCGAGTTTGCGGTAGGGCTCGGTGTCGACGATGCCGTTGGCGCGCAGCGCCTTGGCGACCGCTGCGGCATCGACGGAGTCGGAGAAGTCGACGGTGCCGACCACCTGCGAGCGCAACTCCGGATCGGCGACGAACGGCGTTGCGAATTTCGACGCCTCCGCCCAGGAGTACAGCCGCTGCGACGAGTCCGCGGTGCGCTTGACGGCCCAATCCAGCCCGCCATTGCCCAGCAGCCAGTCGATCTGCTCGGCGAGCAGGATCAGCGTGGCGATGGCCGGGGTGTTGTAGGTCTGGTTCTTGGTGCTGTTGTCGATCGCAATAGGCAACGACAGGAAGTCGGGCACCCAGCGGCCCGAGCCCGCAATCGACTCGACGCGGGACAACGCCGCGGGGGACATGATCGCCACCCACAGCCCGCCGTCGCCCGCGAAGTTCTTCTGCGGTGCGAAGTAGTAGGCGTCGACGTCGGCGATGTCGACGGGCAGGCCGCCCGCCGCCGACGTCGCGTCGATCGCGATCAACGCGTCACCGGATCCCTCGGGCCGCTGCACGGGCACCGCAACCCCGGTCGAGGTTTCGTTGTGTGCCCACGCGATCACGTCGACGGACGGATCCGACTGCGGTTGCGGCGCGCTGCCCGGGTCGGCCTTGATGATGATCGGATCACCGACGAACGGGTTCTTGGCGACGCACGAGGCGAACTTCGAGCTGAACTCGCCATACGTCAGGTGCAGCGAGCGCTCGTCGATCAACCCGAACGCCGCGGCATCCCAGAACGCCGTCGAGCCGCCGTTGCCGAGGATGACCTCGTAACCCTCAGGGAGCGAGAACAATTGGCGCAGCCCATCGCGGACGCGACCGACGAGATTCTTGACGGGAGCCTGCCGATGCGAGGTACCGAACAGCTCGCCTGCTGCGGCGAGTGCCTGTAGCTGTTCCGGCCGCACCTTGGACGGGCCGCAGCCGAATCGTCCGTCGGCGGGTTTGAGATCGGCGGGAATCGTCAGTTCGGCCATGGGCTCAAGAGTAATGACCGGACCAACGCGCTTTCTGCCGGGAGGGTTGGCCGAAGCGGACGGTGACAAGGCGTTTGCTGTGAAGTTTGCTAATAATGTGCGAACACCCTGCCACTCGAGACTGGCGGTGACCATACTGTTACCTGATGGGTATGGAAAAAGCGACGGCGTTGCTATCCGCATGTGCCTCGGCCTTCACGGTCGCCGGTGCGATGCTCGCCGCCGCTCCGGCGCTAGCTGACGGCGGAGTCGGCAGCCTCCGTACCCCCATCGGCGCCGACCAGGGTGGGGCGGTGCTCAACCAGATCAACGCGACGCGCGCGGCGAACGGGTGTGGCCCTGTTGCCGCCAACCCGCAGCTGACCGTGTCCGCTGCCCGGCAGGCCGACGACATGCTCGAACACGGCGTGCAGGGCCACACGGGTTCGGACGGTTCTTCGCCGGCACAACGCGTCAAGGACGCCGGCTACGCGTCGTACGCGAACCTCGGCGAAATCGTGTTCTGGAGCACCGGCCCCGGCGGAAGCCCCGCCGCCGCGGTCACGTGGTGGATGAACAGTCCGGGGCACCGCGCCATCATCACCGACTGCGGATTCACCGACGCGGGGTTCTCGGCGGTCAGCAACGGCGACAAGTTCACTGTGGCCGGGGATTTCGGGAAGAAGTAGCTGCCGCCGGCCAGCCCCCTTCAACTGTGGCGCCCGTCACACCCGCTGTGCGCTGGGGCGACGCACCACACCGAACAACTGGGGCTGTTCAATATGCGATACCTGCGGTACCGTCGTTGGACATTAGGGCCCAAATGTAAACCTCATGGGAGACCTGGAAGGCTGAAAATGGCTCGCACGAAGCTGGTCCGCCGGTGGCGTCGCAACATGGACGTTAGCGACGACATCGAGTACGTCGACATGCTCACCACACTGTCCGAGGGGTCGGTGCGGCGAAACTTCAATCCGTACACGGACATCGACTGGGAGTCACCCGAGTTCGCGGTGTTCCCGAACGACCCGCGCTGGGTCCTGCCCGCGACCGATCCGCTGGGTCGCCACCCGTGGTATCAGGCACAGACGCTGGAACGGCAGATCGAGATCGGCATGTGGCGCCAGGCCAACGTCGCCAAGGTCGGTCTGCACTTCGAGTCGATCCTGATCCGCGGCCTGATGGAGTACTCGTTCTGGACGCCCAACGGCTCACCCGAGTACCGGTACTGCCTGCACGAGGCCGTCGAAGAGTGCAACCACACGATGATGTTCCAGGAGATGGTCAACCGCATCGGCGCCGACGTGCCGGGCATGCCGCGGCTGCTGAAGTGGGTGCAGCCGTTGATCCCGTTGGTGGCGGGGCCGCTGCCGATCCCGTTCTGGTTCGGCATCCTCGCCGGCGAGGAGCCCATCGACCACACGCAGAAAAACGTGCTGCGCGAAGGCAAGTCGCTGCATCCGATCATGGAGCGGGTGATGGCGATCCATGTGGCCGAGGAGGCTCGCCACATTTCGTTCGCCCATGAGTATCTGCGAAAGCGGATCCCGAAGCTGCCGCGCCGCAAGCGATTCTGGCTGTCGATCTATGTGCCGATCGTGATGCGGGTGCTGTGCTCGGCGATCATCGTCCCGCCGAGGGCGTTCTGGAAGGAATTCGACATCCCGCGCTCGGTGCGCAAGGAAGTGTTCTTCAAATCGCCGGAATCCCGTCAGATGTTGCGCGACATGTTCGGTGACGTCCGGATGCTCTGCCGCGACACCGGTCTGAACAATCCGATTGCCAGGCTGGTGTGGCGGATCTGCAGGATCGACGGCCGGCCCAGCCGCTACCGCAGCGAGCCGCAGCGGCAGCACGTGGTGGCAGTGGCCTAGGCGATATAGGAGCCTCATGCCCCACGTGATCACCCAGTCGTGCTGCAGCGACGGGTCTTGTGTCTACGCCTGCCCGGTGAACTGCATTCATCCGTCACCGGATGAGCCGGGCTTCGCGACCGCCGAGATGCTCTACATCGACCCGGCGGCGTGCGTCGACTGCGGCGCGTGTGTGAGCGCGTGCCCGGTCGGGGCTATCGCACCGGAGACCAAGCTGGAGCCCAGTCAGCTGCCGTTCATCGAGCTGAATGCGGCGTTCTACCCGAAGCGCGAAACCAAGCTGCCGCCGACGTCCAAGCTCGCACCGGTGCTCGAAGCGCCGTATGTCGAGCCTCGCGACGGCGGGCCGTTGACGGTGGCGATCGTCGGCTCCGGGCCCGCCGCGATGTATGCCGCCGATGAACTGCTCACGCAACAGGGCGTGCGGGTCAACGTCTTCGAACGGCTGCCGACGCCATACGGCTTGGTGCGCGCCGGGGTCGCTCCCGATCACCAGAGCACCAAGCGGGTGACGAAGCTGTTCGACAGGATCGCCGGACGGCGCGGGTTTCGGTTCTACCTCAACGTCGAGGTGGGATCGGACCTGACCCACGCCGAATTGCTCGAGCATCACCACGCCGTGCTCTACGCCGTCGGCGCGCCCAACGATCGCCGACTCGACATCCACGGCATGGGCCTGCCTGGCACGGGCACGGCAACCGAGGTGGTGGCATGGATCAACGGCCATCCCGAATACGCCGACCTGCCAATCGATTTGGGCCGTGATCGGGTGGTCATCGTCGGCAACGGCAACGTCGCTCTCGACGTCGCACGCATCCTGACCACCGATCCCGATGCGCTGGCCCGCACGGACATCGCCGAGTCCGCGCTGAGCGCGTTGCGGGCGTCGAAGGTCACCGAGGTCGTCATCGCGGCACGGCGTGGACCCCGTGATTCGGCGTTCACACTGCCGGAGTTGATCGGGTTGGCGTCGACGTGTGACGTGGTGCTGGACGCGGCCGACCACGACTTGGTGCTGCGCGATCTTGCCGAGGCATCGGATCCGTTGACCCGCAACAAGCTCGAGGTGCTCTCCAAGCTCGGCGATTCGTCCACCCCGGTGACGCGACCACGCATCCGACTCGCCTACCGGCTGACGCCGAGACGCATCCTGGGGGAGGAACGCACCGACGGCGTCGAGTTCACGGTGACGGGGACCGACGAAGTGCGCACACTCGCGGTGGGGCTGGTGCTGACGTCAATCGGCTACCGCGGCAAGCCTATTCGCGGGCTGCCGTTCGACGAAGCCACCGCGGTCGTGCCCAACGAAGGCGGCCGTGTCATCGGTGCGCCCGGCAGCTACGTCGCCGGCTGGATCAAACGCGGTCCGACCGGGTTCATCGGGACCAACAAGTCGTGCGCGGCGCAGACCGTGCACAACCTGGTCGCCGACTACAACCGCGGGCTGCTGTCCGACCCCGTTGGCACGTCGCTCGACAAGCTGGTGCGCAGCCGGCGGCCCGACGTTGTCGACGGCGCGGGATGGCAGGCCATCGACGCGGCGGAGATCGCCCGCGGCGGCGGACAACGGCCGCGTGACAAGTTCACCGCCGTCGCCGACATGCTTGCCGCGGCAGCAGTCGCACCCGCGCCCACTGTCCGGCAGCGGTTGCTCGCCGGCCTGCTGCGCTGAGCCATTCCAACCAACGGCGCCGCCGGCTTCAATCAAATTCCAACCCATCGTCTCTACGGTGTCCCCGCGGACGTGCTCGACGTCCACTGGACACCGACGAGGAGACACGATGCAGATGCAGCGCCGGCACATGGTCGCCGCATTCACCGCAGTTTGTTTGGCCGCAACGCTGTCGGCGTGCGGGGGTGGAAGCAAAGACAACGCTTCGGCCACCACAACGCACAGCTCGAGCAGCAGTGCGTCGGCGACGGCGACGTCGAGCAAGGCGGCGGCGCCGACCGGCAAGCTGCAACCCCGCGGACTGGACACGGTGGGCGCAGGCGCGGCCAACCCCACTATCGCCGACTACATCCGCGATCAGCACATCACCGAAACTCCGGTGCACGAAGGAGATCCGGGCGCTCCGCAGATCAACATCGAGCTGCCCGACGGCTGGGAGAGCGCGGGCGCAGACACCCCCGATTACGCCTACGGCGCGCTGGTCTACACCGGCCCGGAGGCCCAGGGCGCCAACTACACGCCGAACATCATCGCGCTGCTTTCCAAACTCGACGGCCCTGCCGATCCCGACAAACTGTTGCAGCTGGCGGGTGGTGAGATGAAGAACCTGCCGGGATTCGTTGCCGCCGGCGACGAGACGGCGACGGTGTCCGGGTTCCCGGCCTACCGGATTGCCGGCGAGTACGACCTGCAGGGCATCAAGGCCGCTTCCGGTCAGGAGACGGTGGTCATCCAAGGACCCGGCGGCCTCTACGTCCTGCAGATGAACGCGACCAGCAACGAAGACCAGAGCAAGCCGTTGTTCGATGCGCTCGAAGCCATCGACAAATCCATCAACATCACCACCTGACGGGCGGATAACACGATGTCCAGCGCCCCTCCGCACACGAAGGCCTATCTTTTGAAGAGCCGGGGCAACTCCTGGTGGGTCAATGTCGAACTGGAGCTCACGGATACGACGCTGCGCTGCGTCGCCTCCGAGTACTCCAAATGGGTCGACGAGGAACTCGGGCTGACCGACTACAAGGCAAGACTTTCCGCGGGTGAGCCGGTGGTGATCTTCGAATTCGACCGCGACCAACTCGCGATCAAGTGGCTGCGCCAGTTCTATCGCGGCGGTTTTCAGATCAGTCAAGGTGATTCGCGTCAGTGGCTGGTATCGCTGGTCTATCCAACCGGTTTCGGCAGTCTGCTCGACTTGATGACGGACCGCGCAGTGTGGCGGCAATGGCGCGAGGCGCTGCCCGAAGGCGCGGTCAAGAGCTGAGGCGGTTCACGCCGGCGTCAACGCGACCATTCGTTCGGCGATGAGCCGATCTTCGCCGTGTTCGCCGGTGGCATCGGCCAAACGTTGTGCCCGCCAGAGCAATTCGTGCGCGCCATCGAATCGTCCATGGTGGGCTTCGATGTCGGCCAGCAGGACAAGAAACGTCGGGTTCATCGCCACGGACCCGTCGCTGGTGAAGATCTCGAAGGCCTCGAACGCGACGGCAGGGTCGGCGTCGCCGGTATCGAGGGTTTGTGCCCAGACCCGGATGATCCTGGCGCACGCCGCCCACTGCTGGCCGCCTGCGGCGCAGAACTCACGGTCGACCTCGTCGGCCAGTGCTGCGGTACCCTCGACGACGCCGCGGATGGCCGCGCATTCTATGAATGTGAGCTTGGCGGCCAGGATGTTGAACACATCGCCTCTACTTTGCGCGAGTTCCCTTGCCAACCGGAGGTATTCGCTCATGGCATCGTCGTCGCCGCGCATTGCTTCTGCCAACGCCATCCAGCAGTACACGCGTGGATGAAAGAAGTGCAGCGGATCGGTGACCGTCTGCGGTGGTGGAAACGTGCTCATCATGTGGTTGCCCGTGGCGATGAGCGCCTCGGCGTCACCGCGTAGGGAGTAGACCATCGCGTGCGCGAAGTCGCTGGCGATACCGATGTCGGGGTCCCCCGATTTCTCGTACTGCTCGCGCAGCCCGGTGGCGATGACGAAGGTTTCCTCGATGCGTCCGTACGCGCACAGCATCATGCACTGAAGAGCCATCGCCCCGTAGAAGCTTCGGCCCTTGACCTCGCTGCCGATCTCGAATGCGCGCTGCACCGCATCGGAGGCGGCCTTGCTGGTCTGGCCTTCGAGGATGCCCTTCGCTCCGGCCAGGTGCAGCCACAGCGTGGCCTGCCGCTCCAGGTGTTCGGGTTTGGCCGGCAGCCTGTGGCAGACCTGCAGCGCGTGTTCGGCCAGCACCGCGATGTCGTCATACGCCGAGCGGTTCAGCGCTCGCTGGATGACGGTTTCGTGGATGTCCAGCGCTGTCTCGGCATTCAGCTCAGCGCCAGCCCGCCAGGCGTGATCCGCTGCGGCGATGCTGTCCTCGTACGCGGCGGTTGCGACGGCGGCCGCGCGGGTGGTCGCCACCGCGGCGTGGACGCTGGTGCGTTCGGTGGTGGCCAGCTGCGCGAGTAGCCCGTCGCGGACCAGACCGTGGCTGAACCGGTACGCCCCCGGACGCTCGACCGATTCGTCGAGGAGGCCGGTGTCGTAGGCAGGCCGCAGCCGGGTCTGGACGGCCGAAATCGACAGGTCGACGATGTCGGCGAGTTCGGCTACGTCGAACTCGGGGCCGACCACGGCGGCCGCGCTCAGCACACGTCGAGACGCGGTTTCGAGAACCCCCAGTCGCCGGCCGACCACCCCGACCACCGCCTCCGGCGGACCCGCCGTCGCGGTGTCGAGCGTCCTTGCGAGCTCCTTGATGTAGAACGGGTTGCCGCCGGACTGGCGCCACACCTCGTCCCGCACCGCCGCAGACGTTGGCTCGCCGACGATCGCGTCGACGAGACAGCCGGCGGCCTTGCGGTCGATACCGCGTAGCTGCACCGTGGCGATGTCGTTGGACTTGAGCAGACGCTCGAACGATTGCCTTTTCATCGGTCGGTCGGCACCGAAGTATGTCCAATTGCCGATGATCTGGATGGGCACGCGCGGGAACTCAGCGGCAAGCAATGCCAGCGTGTCAATCGACGCCTCGTCGGCCACCTGTAGGTCATCGAGAACGAGTAGCAACGGTTGAATCGACGAAAGTCTTTGCAGCGCAAGGACAATGCCTTCAATCAGGGCGAAGCCCGTAGCGGGCACGCCGACCGCAGAACCGATCTCGTCGGCGTGTCCCCACTCGGGAACCAGCGCGTCGACGACGCCGGGCGCGGCGCGCCGCACCTCCCGGCGGCCGGTCTCGCCGAGGGCGGTGCCAAGCTGCCGCAGCAGCTGGATCCACGTCCAGAGCCGTGGCAGCGTGACGTCGGTCGGGTGACCGGCCCACGCGACGGTGATGCCGTTCCCGTTGGCCTGGTCGGCGGCGGCCTGCGCCAGCGATGTCTTGCCGATCCCGCTCTCCCCGGTCATCAGCGTCATTCCGCCGATGCATTCCTTGGCTCTGCGCACGGCGGTCGTGACGGCACTCATCTCCGAATCCCGGCCGACGAAGGGCGTATGGGGTGCGTCGGGTTCGGGATGGATCCCCCCGCCGGGGGGCTCGGCCCGCAGGTCTGCCGAGCCGTCGGTGATCTTCTGGAAGAGGGTCTGCAGGCCTTCTCCGGGCCGCGTCCCGATCTCCCGGTCGAGGGTGGCGCGGGCGCGGTCGAACGCTCGCAGCGCGTCCGCCGTTCGGCCCGCCCGGTAGAGGGCCAGCATCAGATGTCCCCACAGCCGTTCCTGCAGCGGGTGCTGTGCCACCGCGGCCTCGATTTCGGGAATCAGGTCACGCGCGGCGCCGAGCATCAATTCGGCGTCGAATCGCGCTTCTATCGCGGTGGTCCGCAGTTCGGCGAACCGCAGCACGTCGGGGGCAGCGAAATCACGGAAGGCGAACTCGCCGAAGGGATCTCCGTGCCACAACGCAAGAGCTTGGTTGAGTGCGCCCGCCGCGCCTGCGGGGTCGTTGCGGATCAACGCGGCCCTGCCTGCCGAAACCAGCTCTTCGAACCGATGCAGATCGACGGAATCGTTCTGCAGCAGGTTCAGCTGGTAGCCGTAGGGGCGCGATTCGAGCCGTTGGCGTTGGCCGTCTCCGGTCGTGTTCAGGATCTTGCGCAGGTTGGCGACGTAGGAGCGCAACGACACCAACGCCTTCGCCGGCGGCTCCTCCTCCCACACGCAATCGATGAGCCTGTCATTGCCGACGACCGTGCCGTGATTGGCCAGCAGCACCGCCAAGACGCATCTCTGCTTGGGTCCGCCTAGCGGTGCGGTCGCACCTTCGACGCGGGCCTCCACAGCGCCCGACAGGTAATACTCGACCATCTCACCCGGCCCTCAGCGATGTTTCAGTTTGCTGAGACGATACATGCGGTCGGCGGATTCGGCTGGTCAGCCGATTTGCTGGGAGTCAGCCGTCAGAACGCTGTGTGCGCCAAGGCATCTCAACCGCGCAGGGTTCGCCCCTGCGCGTCGGGTACCTTGCCCGCGAGGATGAAAATGGCGTCGACCAGCGGCCAGATCCCGCCGATTCCGAGGGTCAGCCAAGTCACGGCCACCTGAGCGATTCCGATCGTGGTGTAGCCCAGGTAGAAGCGACCGACCCCGAAGCTGCCGAGGAAGATTCCAAGCAGCCCAGCGGTCAACTTGCTCTTGTCGGACAGCGGCCTGCCTGCGGCGTCAACCGCGTGCGCCGCTTGGGGAATTTGACCAGGAGCGTTCGCCTGGTGTGGTTGTGGCGTCGTCATGACGGCGATCATGCAGACCGGCGGTTGGAGTCCGGTTGGAGGCGGGATTGGACTGCGGCCAGGGGGCGGCCTGTTGTCTTTCGCAAAAACCCTCGCCCCGATGATTGCCGGCGTATACGAAGACAATGCGTTCATCGATGTACGTCGGTCGGGTTGGGGGATTGGCCGTAGCGCTGGGGGTCGGCGTTGCGGTCGCCACTGGATACGGGTGCGGACAGGCATGGGCGGACACGTCAGGTGCGCCAGGCGGTTCCTCCTCGGAGTCGGCGTCGACAACCACGTCGGACTCGACTGCCACCGAGCAGCCGAAGGGTTCGGATACCACGGCCTCACCGTCGCCTGAGTCGACAGCGTCGCAGACCCCGACCAGTGTCGTGGTCAGCACCGGGGGCGCCAACACGAGCGTGGAATCGAAGGACGACGAACCGGCGACGAAGCCGACGAAGAAGCCCAAACCCAAGGCGAAGGTGTCGGCGCCCACCGCCGAGGTCGACGGCGCCGAGGTGAAGGTCGATACCGCTTCGAAGGCCGCCGTCGACACCGACACCAGCGAGGTCGACAAGCCCGCCAGTTCCTTTGCAGCGCAGACGATGTCGGCGGCCACCGAACTGTCAACTGCCGCCATCGCGACACCGAACGTCGCGTCGCTGCGGCCATGGCCGACGGCTTACGACCCGGCCACCGTCGTCACCTATGTCGGCGGCCTGGTGTCAAGTGTGGTCAAGGCGGTGCTCGACCCGTTCGCCGCGGGCGCTCCGGCCGGGCCGGCCCAGCCGCCGACGGTGTGGACGCTGCTGGCGTGGGTGCGCCGTGAATTGTTCAACGGGACGCCGACCATCCACCCCGTGCTCAACCCGCAATCGAACGGGTTGGTCACCGGCAACCTCGGTGCTGTCGACCCCGACGGCGACCCACTGACGTACACGGTCGTCGGAACGCCGCACAACGGCGGAACCGTCGAAGTCGACCAGAACGGCAACTTCACCTACCGGCCGATGAACGCGATGCTCGCGGTCGGCGGCACCGATCAGTTCACGGTCGTGGTCAGCGACGAGTCGGCAGGTCTGCACGTGCACGGTCCGCTGGGATTGGCCAAATTCGTGCCGATCCTCGGCAGTTTCCTCAACCCCGGCGGCGGTGACGCGGTGGCGCAAACCGTCATCGTCAACATCGACCCGCAAGCCGGCGTCGACCTGTCCTTCCCGGCGAGTTTCCACTGGGGCGTCGCCCACGCAGGATTCCAGGCCGAGGGCGGCCCGGGCTCGCCCGTCGATCCGAACTCCGACTGGTACAAGTGGGTGCACGATCCGATCAATCAGCTGCTCGGGCTGACGCACGGCGTGCCCGAGAACGGGCCGGGCACATACGTCCAATACGACAGCGACGCGGGGCTGGCCCATGACGCCCTCGGCATGAACACCTTCCGGATGAGCATCGAATGGAGCCGGATCTTCCCGAATTCGACTGCATCCGTTGATATCTCGGATGAAGGCGGCGGCGTCAGTCAGGCGGATCTGCAAGCGTTGGACGCACTGGCCAACCCGGACGAGGTCCAGCACTATCGCGACGTGTTCACCTCGCTGCGGGCACACGATCTGGAACCGCTGATCACGGTCAACCACTTCACCCTGCCGAGCTGGGTGCATGACCCGACGACCACGCGACTGCTCGCCCAGCTCGGACTACCCGCGCAGGATGCGGGCTGGTTGTCGTCCGACACCCCAGTGGAATTCCAGAAGTACGCCGCGTACGTCGCGTGGAAGTACGGTGACCAGGTCGACAACTGGACGGTGCTCAACGAACCGGTGCCGCCGGTGCTGACCGAGTTCCTCGCAATCCCCACTTTGGTGCCGAGTTGGCCGCCAGGCCTGATCCGGCCGGACCTCGCGTCGACCTTCCTTGTCAACGAGGCCAAGGGCTACGTGGCGGCCTACGACGAAATGCACAAGTGGGACACCACCGTTGCGACGGCTGGCCAGCCCGCCGCGTTCGTCGGCTTCGCCAACAACATGATCCCCGCGCGCCCGGCCAACCCGGTCAATCAGAACGACGTGCAGGCCGCCGACGCGTGGAACGCCTTCTACAACCGGTGGTTCCCGAACGCGGTGATCAACGGCTGGGTCGACGCCAACCTCGACGGCATCCAGACCCCCGACGAGCTGCACCCCGACATGGCGAACAAGGTCGACTTCATGGGCGTGCAGTACTACGGGTCGCAGCCGATGCAGGGTTTCGGCGTCGCGCCGATACCCGGATTCCCTTGGCTGAAGGGACTTCCCGTACGCTGCGCGGCGTCCGAACCGACGTGCAGCGACTTCAACCAGCCCACCGATCCCGGCGGTTTCCGCGAGGTGCTCGACATCGCGGCGTCATACGGAAAGCCGTTGTGGGTCACGGAGAACGGTATCGCCGACGCCAACGACTCGAAGCGGCCGTCGTACATCGTCAACCACATCGCGGTGGTGCAGGACGAGATCGCGCACGGCATGGACATCCGCGGCTATACGTACTGGTCGTTCGTCGACAACCTCGAATGGGCCAACGGCTATGACCTCGAGTTCGGCCTCTATGGGTCCGACCCGACGACACCCGAGCTGGAACGAACCCCGAAGCCGGCCAGCATCTTCGCTATCAACCAGATCACCACGAACAACGGGTTGCCGCTGGCTCTGTTGGGGATGTACATCCCGGGCGTCGTCTAGGAGGCACCTGGCTTTGTCCGGCTCTCGGCGACAAAGTCGCTACGCGCGACAAAGTCGCCAAGAGCCGGGCAATTCACCACATATGCCCTAAAGCAGGGACCCGGGGGCGAGCTACTACCCCTGCTTCATCGCCTCCGCGATTTCCTCCGGGCTGACTTCGCGCACCGGCTGGCCCAGTGACCACTGGTGGCCGAACGGATCGCGGACGATGCCGTATCGGTCGCCCCAGAACTGGTCGTCCAGCGGGGCGACCACGGTGGCCCCTGCGTCGATCGCCTGCTGAAACTTCGACTCCACGTCGGTGACGGTGAGGTGGATGGTGACCGGGGTGCCGCCGAGCGCTGCGGGCGTCGACGACTTGCCGTCGTTGTACTCGGGGAAGTCGTCGTTGAGCATCACGGTGGAGCCGTTGATCTGTAGCGCGGCGTGCACCAGCTTTCCGTCGGGTCCTGGAACTCGGCCCAGCTCAACGGCATCGAACGCCTTGACATAGAAGTCGATCGCAGCGGCCGCGCCGTCGACGCACAAATGTGGGGACAGGGAGGGTTGTACTTCGATTGCCATGTTGCCCACCTAAGCACTGCCCACCGACAAGTGGGTGAACTCAGACGGTCGAGAACGACCGTGGCAACTCCTCGCGTCCCGTCAACGCCAGCAGCACCGTCGCGCCATGGCCTTCTGCTGCCGCGATCCGTGCCGCCAACACCGTCGCGTCTTCGAGCACCTCGTCGGGCGGCGTATACGAAATACCAACGGCCCGAGCAATATCCAGGCTGTGCACCGCCAGCTCGAACGTCCGTGTGGGCAAATACGTGTGTAGCCGGATTCCCGCCCCGCCGATCACCGTGATCAGCGGGTCACCTGCGCTGGCGAGCTCGTCGAGCACCCGCGCCACCAACGAGTCGACGGTGGCTGCCGGGTCCTCGCCCAGATCCCGGCCGGCTTGCCTTCCGCGCTCGACGACACCGTCGGGTGCGAGTCCGAGCGCGGCCGGATTCACCCTGGCGTAGTACTCCTGCGGGCTGTGGATGTCCTCGGTCGACGCGGGCTGCAGCAGATAGGTACTGACCGTGATCAGCGAGCGCGACGCGTGCCCGACCAGTGAGCGCAGTTCCCACTCGCCGAGGCCTGGTCCGTCCCAGCGGTCGGCAGGCAGGTCGTGTACCAGCGCGGCGAAACTGCGTGCCGCCGTGGCGAATATCCCGACCGGATCAGTCACGACTTGGCGACTTGGTCCCAACCCTCGACGGATTCGGGACTGCGCGGATCGGGTCCGACGTAGATGGCCGCGGGACGGACGAGCTTGCCGAGTCGCTTCTGCTCCAGGATGTGGGCACACCAGCCGGCGGTGCGGCCGCAGGTGAACATGGCGGGCATCATCTTCGTCGGTACCTGGGCGAAGTCCAGGATGACCGCGGCCCAGAACTCGACGTTGGTCTCGATGGCGCGGTCGGGCCTGCGCTCACGAAGTTCAGCCAACGCCGCCTGTTCCAACGCGGCCGCCACCTCGTAGCGGGGCGCCTCCAGTCGCTTGGCCGTGGCCCGCAACACCCGTGCCCGGGGATCCTCGGCACGGTAGACGCGGTGCCCGAAGCCCATCAACTTCTCTTTGCGGTCGAGGATGCCCTTGACGACCGCGCCTGCGTCACCGGTCTTTTCGGCCTCCTCGATCATCGGGATCACCCTGGCCGGGGCACCGCCGTGCAGCGGACCGCTCATCGCACCGATGGCTCCCGACAGCGCCGCTGCCACATCCGCCCCCGTCGACGCGATCACCCGCGCGGTGAACGTCGACGCGTTCATGCCGTGCTCGGCTGCAGTCACCCAGTAGGCGTCGATGGCCTCCACATGCCTGGGGTCCGGGTCGCCCTGCCACCGCGTCATGAATCGCTCTGTGACGGTGGAACATTGGTCGATGGTGCGCTGCGGGACGGCGGGCTGATAAATGCCGCGCGCGGACTGCGCGACGTATGACAGCGCCATCACCGACGCGCGCGCCAACTGGTCGCGCGCGGTCTGGTCGTCGATGTCCAGCAGCGGTGGGTAGCCCCAGATCGGTGCCAGCATGGCCAGCCCGGCCTGCACGTCGACGCGGACGTCGCCGCTGTGGATGGGCAGCGGGAACGGCTCGGCGGGCGGCAGGCTGTGGCCGAACTTGCCGTCGACCAGCAGCGCCCACACGTCGCCGAAGGTGATGTGGCCGTTGACCAGGTCCTCGATGTCGACGCCGCGATACCGCAGCGCGCCGCCGTCTTTGTCGGGCTCGGCGATCTCGGTGGTGAAGGCGACCACGCCCTCGAGCCCCTCGACGAAGTCTTCCGGTACCGCTGACGTCGTAGTCATGGCCAGATTCTTGCACTCGTTTCCCCGACCTTGTCTACCGGTCGGTAACAAGCCGGCGAACGGCGAAAGCGTAGCGTTGTCGCGTGGCCACACGTGATGAGGAATACCTGGCCAGAATGCGTGTCGAGTACGGCGCCCTCGAGAAGGACGGCAGCCCCGACCTCGACGCGGACTGGCTCGCCGATGGTTGGGTCGCGCTGCTGCGCAAGTGGCTGGCCGAAGCCGAGGACGCCGGCGTAGCGGAGCCCAACGCGATGGTCGTCGGAACGGTCGACGAGCGGGGAAGGCCCGTCACCCGGTCCGTGTTGTGCAAGAGCGTGGACGAATCCGGCATCTCCTTCTACACCAACTACGACTCCGCCAAGGGTGAGCAACTCGCGGCGACGCCGTACGCCTCGGCGACCTTCCCGTGGTATCTACTCGGCCGCCAGGTCCATGTGCGGGGCCCGGTGACCAAGGTGTCCGCCGAGGCGACTGCCGCGTACTGGCGCAACCGGCCGCGCGGCTCGCAGTTGGGCGCGTGGGCGTCGCAGCAGTCAAAACCGATTGCCTCGCGAGCGGCGCTGCTGGAACAGTTGGCCGACGTGACGCAGCGATTCGCCGACTATGCAGAGGTGCCCGTGCCACCGAACTGGGGCGGCTATCTCATCGCACCCGAGGTCGTGGAGTTCTGGCAGGGCCGGGAAAACCGGGTGCACAACAGGATTCGGGTCGTCACCGATACCGAGCTGCCGGCGGCGGTGCAAACCCGTATCGAGCGGCTCCAGCCGTAGTGCGGAAGTTCTTCGCCGACACCACCCCGCTGAGAACACCGGACTTCCGGCGGCTGTGGCTGTCCGGGATCGTCACGGTCATCGGCGGCAACCTGACCATCTTCGCTGTGCCCGTGCAGCTTTACGCCCTCACGCAGAACTCCGCCTACGTCGGGCTGTCCGGGTTGTTCGCGTTGGTTCCGCTGATCGTGTTCGGGCTTCTCGGCGGGGCGTGGGCCGACGCGATGGACCGCCGCAAGCTGTTGATCATCGCCTCGATCGGGCTCGCGCTTTCGTCGGTGCTGCTGTGGATGCAGGCCGCGCTGTCGCTGAACAACGTCTGGGTGGTGCTGTCGCTGCTGTCGGTGCAGCAGGCGTTCTATGCGATCAACAGCCCGACCCGGTCGGCGGCGATTCCCCGCATGATTCCCGGCGACCAGTTGGCCGCCGCCAACTCACTGAACTTCACGGTTTTCCAGTTCGGCGCGATCGTCGGTCCGCTGCTGGCAGGCGTGATGCTGCACTGGGTCGACCTGTCCACGCTGTATCTGATCGACGCGATCACGTGCGTCGCGCCGATCTGGGCGACGTTTCGGCTCGCGCCGATGCCACCGACCAACGGCGCAAACGGCACGTCGGGCTACGGGTTCAAAGCGGTCCTTGACGGCTTCCGCTACCTGGCGGGCAACCAGGTGGTGCTGATGTCATTCGTCGTCGACCTGATCGCGATGATCCTCGGCATGCCCCGGGCGTTGTTCCCGCAAATGGCGCATGAGAGCTTCGGAGGACCGGTCGAGGGCGGCACCACGATGGCGCTGCTGGCTGCAGCGATGTCGGCAGGCGCGGTCGCCGGCGGGGTTTTCTCCGGCTGGTTCCCCCGCATTCAGCGCCAGGGCCTGGCCGTGGTCGTCTCGATCGTGGTGTGGGGCGCGGCGATGATCGGGTTCGGTGTTGCCGGTGGATTCGCCCACGGCCATACCGGGGCGTTGCTCTGGATTGCGTTGGCGTTCTTGGCTATTGGTGGTGCGGCCGACATGGTGTCGGCGGCGTTCCGTTCGACGATTCTGCAGCAGGTGGCGTCCGACGATCTGCGGGGCCGACTGCAAGGCGTCTTCACCGTGGTCGTCGCGGGCGGGCCACGGTTGGCCGACGCGGTGCACGGCGCAGCAGCCGCGGTGGTGGGCACGACGGTCGCAGCGGCCGGTGGCGGCGGGCTGGTGGTGGTTGGCGTACTGATCGCCGCGGCGGCGGTTCCGGCATTTGTCCGCTATCGGGTGACCGAGGGCGACAAAGTCTGACCAGCGTCAACTGTCTGGCTTTGCCACTTTCTGAGTCAATACACACTCAGCGGAGTTAGCATGCCCTACGTGGCTGATGTCAGGGGGGAGCCGGCCCTCGGTCTGCGGGAACGCAAGAAGCAGCGCACCCGTGCAACCCTGCTCGATGCCGCCGTCGAACTGTGCGAAAGGCAGGGCTTCGAGCGCACCACGGTCGATCAGATCGCCGCGATCGCCGAGGTCTCGCCGCGCACGTTCAGCCGCTACTTCGCCACAAAGGACGCCATCGCTTTCGCCCTCATCGACGACGCGATCGACCTCGCCGCACTCGAACTGGCCCGCCAACCCCCTGAGTTGAACCACTTCGAGGCGCTGCGCCGGTCATACATTTCGATGTACTCGGCCACGAAGACCGCTCCGGTCGGGTCGTTGTCCGAGGACCGAATGATGTGCATCGTCCGGATCATCATGACCTCGCCGAGCCTCAAGCAAGCCGCCCTCGAGTACCGTCCCCATGCCGTCAATGTCGAGTTGGCCAAGCGGATGGGCGTCGAACTCGGCCACCGGCGGTTGAGGCTGATCTCCGCGATGTGGGGGTCGATCATCATGACTGCGCTCGGCGATCTCTCCGAACCGGGCGTCGACTGGCAGAACGAGAACGTCGACGGCGTCATCTCTCGGCTGGAGGCGACGTTCGACGAGTTCATGGGCGAAATTCAAGACGCCGCGCAGCCCGCCTAGCGAACAGCCCGACCCCACGCGGGCACGACTGCTGGAATGGGACTACCTTTTGTAGGACAGACTTCCGTATTGCCGGCAGCGACGAAGGGATTCCCGTGGCCGATAACTCCTCCAGTGGTGGCGAGCACGCAAGCCTGACGTACCCGGGTGGCGAGCTTGATTTGGACATCGTCAGCGCCACCGAGGGGGCCGACGGAATCGCGCTGGGTTCGCTGTTGGCCAAGAGCGGCTACACCACGTTCGACGAAGGCTTCGTCAACACCGCCTCCACCAAGAGCGCCATCACCTACATCGACGGTGAAGCAGGCATCCTGCGCTACCGCGGGTACCCGATCGAGCAGCTGGCAGAGAAGTCGAACTTCATCGAGGTCAGCTACCTGCTGATCTACGGCGAGCTGCCCACCAAGGACCAGCTGGAGAAGTTCACCACCCAGATCCAGCGGCACACGTTGCTGCACGAAGACCTCAAGCGGTTCTTCGACGGCTTCCCGCGCAACGCGCACCCGATGCCGGTGGTGTCCAGTGCGGTGAACGCGTTGAGCGCCTACTACCAGGATTCGCTGGACCCGTTCGATGACGAGCAGGTCGAGTTGTCCACGATCCGGCTGCTGGCCAAGTTGCCGACCATCGCGGCGTATGCGTACAAGAAGTCGGTCGGCCAGCCGTTCCTCTACCCGGACAACTCGCTGAGCCTGGTGGAGAACTTCCTGCGGATGACGTTCGGCTTCCCCGCCGAGCCGTACGAGGTGGACCCGGAAGTCGTTCGCGCGCTTGACTTGTTGTTGATCCTGCACGCCGATCACGAGCAGAACTGCTCGACGTCGACGGTGCGGTTGGTCGGCTCGTCGCAGGCGAACCTGTTCACGTCGATCTCCGGTGGCATCAATGCGCTGTGGGGCCCGCTGCACGGCGGCGCCAACCAGGCCGTGTTGGAGATGCTCGAGAAGATCCGCCAGTCCGAAGGCGATGTGCAGGATTTCGTCAAGAGGGTCAAGAACAAGGAAGACGGCGTCAAGCTGATGGGCTTCGGCCACCGGGTCTACAAGAACTACGACCCGCGGGCGCGCATCGTCAAGGAACAGGCCGACAAGATTCTCGGCAAGCTCGGCGGCGACGACGAACTACTGGACATCGCCAAGGCTCTCGAAGAGGTCGCGCTGACCGACGACTACTTCGTCGAGCGCAAGCTCTACCCGAACGTCGACTTCTACACCGGCGTGATCTATCGCGCGATGGGCTTCCCGACGCGGATGTTCACGGTGCTGTTCTCGGTCGGCCGACTGCCGGGCTGGATCGCGCACTGGCGTGAGATGCACGAGGACGGCAGCGGCAAGATCGGGCGTCCCCGCCAGATCTACACGGGTTACACCGAGCGCGACTACCAGGACCTCGGCGCCCGCTAGCTCTCACGGCGGTGAGCGACCATGTTTGTACGGCGACGCGCCGTTGATGGTTGGCAATTTGAGGTCGCTCGTCGCCCTGCGACGCATTTCACGACATCGGCGTTTGCATTGCGAACAGTTGTAGTTTCACAATAGTTGTGTGAATGAAACTGTCGTCCGATCGCTGAGCGCTCGGCGCAAGGGCATCATCCTGGTGTCCTGCTGCCTGAGCCTGCTGATCGTGTCGATGGACGCGACGATCGTCAACGTCGCCATTCCCAACATCCGCGCCGACCTGCGGGCAACCGCGTCGCAGCTGCAGTGGGTCATCGACATCTACACCCTGGTGCTGGCCTCGCTGCTGTTGCTCTCCGGCGCGACCGCCGACCGCTTCGGGCGAAGGCGCACCTTTCAGATCGGGCTGACGGTGTTCGCGCTCGGCTCGCTGCTGTGCAGCCTGTCGCCCACCATCGAAGTCTTGATCCTTGCGCGCATGCTGCAGGCCGTCGGCGGCTCGATGCTGAACCCGGTTGCGATGTCGATCATCACGCAGGTGTTCACCGGCCGGGTCGAGCGCGCGCGGGCGATCGGCGTGTGGGGCGGCGTCGTCGGCATCTCGATGGCGCTCGGTCCTATGGTCGGCGGCCTGCTCATCGAACTGGTCAACTGGCGCGCGGTGTTCTGGATCAACCTGCCGATCTGCGCGCTCGCCATCGTGCTGACAGCCATCTTCGTGCCCGAGTCCCGGTCAGTAACCATGCGCGACGTCGATCCCGTCGGCCAGGGCCTTGGCATGGCGTTCTTGTTCGGTCTTGTCTACGTGCTGATCGAGGGCCCGGTGCGGGGCTGGGCCGACACCCGCATCGTCGTCGTCGCCGTCGTGGCCGCGCTGGCCTTCGCCGCGTTCCTGCGCTACGAGTCGCGCCGCCACGACCCGTTCATCGATCTGCGGTTCTTTCGCAGCATCCCGTTCGCGTCGGCGACGATGATCGCGGTGTGTGCCTTCGCCTCATGGGGCGCGTTCCTGTTCATGATCTCGCTGTACCTCCAGGTCGAACGTGGCTTCTCGGCCATGCGCACGGGCCTGCTGTATTTGCCCATAGCCGTTGGCGCGCTGGTCTTCTCGCCGCTTTCGGGCCGGTTGGTCGGGCGTTTCGGCGCACGTCCCTCGCTGCTGATCGCTGGCACGCTGATCACCGCGGCGACGCTGCTGCTCACTCGGCTGACCATCACCACCGCGGTATGGCAGCTGCTGGTGATCTTCTCGGTGTTCGGCATCGGTTTCTCGATGGTCAACGCGCCGATCACCAATGCGGCCGTCAGCGGCATGCCGACCGACCGCGCGGGCGCAGCCTCTGCGGTCGCTTCGACCAGCCGGCAGGTCGGCGTGAGTGTCGGTGTGGCGCTGTGCGGTTCGGTGCTGGGCTCGGCCTTGTCGACGACGGGCGCGGACTTCGCGGTTGCGGCGCGGCCGCTGTGGCTGGCGTGCGCGGGCCTCGGCGTCGTCATCCTCGTCATGGGCCTGTTCTCGACGTCGCAACGGGCATTGCGCTCCGCTGACCGACTGGCACCGTTGATCGCGGGGCCGAACGTTCGATACGAGGGTGCCGATGTCAAGTAATGCTCTGGCCGACGGGGTTTGGCGCGCAATGGCCGCTTTGGTGATCGACAACCGCGACGCGTGGAAGCGGGCGGTCATCGAACAGAGCGGCCTGCCGTTCAGCAGAATTCGCGTCCTCAAGCGGCTGAGCCGCCAACCGATGACGGTCAAGCAGCTGGCGCACGCCGCGACGATGGATGCGCCCGCGGCGACCGTCGCCGTCAACTACCTCGAGGACCGCGGGCTGGTGGTCCGCGAAACCGATCCCACCAACCGGCGGTGCAAGGTCGTCTCGTTGACCGACGCGGGCCGCGACGTGATCGCCAAGATAGACGCGGTCGAGGATCCGGCGCCCGATGCCCTGGCAGCTCTGGACCCTGCGCAGCTCAAGGCGCTGAAGAAGATCCTCGACCAGATTGGCGCGAAATAATCAGGCCATTTCACAGCCGGGCCTGCGTCTCGGCGGCACGATTGAGGCGTGGCGACACCGTGCGGAACCTGCGGCGCCGAGCCACGCGAGGGCGCCCGCTTCTGTGACGCCTGCGGTTCACCCGTCGCATCCATCGAAAGTCGCGCTGAATACAAGCAAGTGACGGTGCTCTTCGCCGATGTCGTTCATTCGATGGATATCGCGGCCACGCTGGGTGCCGAGCGGCTGCGGGAGATCATGGGTGAGCTCTTCAACCGGTGTTCTGCGATCGTCCACCGCTACGGCGGCACTGTCGACAAGTTCACCGGCGACGGCCTGATGGCCGTCTTCGGCGCACCCATTGCGCTGGAGGATCACGCGGTCCGCGCCTGTCGGGCGGCGCTGGACATTCAAAAGGACGTAAAGAGCCTCGACGATGAGGTCGAGCGTCGCGACCATGTGGTGTTGCAGCTGCGCATCGGGCTGAACTCGGGTGGCGTGATCACCGGCGAGATCGGCTCTGGCCCTTTGGCTTACACCGCCGTCGGCGAGCAGGTGGGCATGGCCCAGCGGATGGAGTCGGCGGCGCCGCCCGGTGGGGTGATGGTCAGCGAATCGACAGCGCGGTTGGTGGAGAACGCGACCATGCTGGGCGATCCCGAGCTTGTCCACATCAAGGGCGGCCACGAACCAGTGCCCGCACGCCGTCTGCTGGGCATCGCTTCGGGACGGCGTGCGACTCGAGTCGAGACAACGTTCGTCGGCAGGGACTGGGAGATGGCTGCACTGCGCGGACTTCTCGAACGGGCGGTCAACGGACGCGGATGTGTGGTCAGCCTCGTCGGTCCGCCGGGCATCGGTAAGACTCGCATGCTGCGCGAGATCTGCTCGTGTGCAACGGATATGGGCGTCGAGGTGGCCACGACGCTGTGCGAGTCACACACTGCCGACATCCCTTTTCACGCGGCGGGGGCTCTGCTGAGGGCGACGACCAACGCGCAGGGTTTGACCGACGATGCGGCGCGAGCGCAGATACGGGAACGCTTTTCAGGAGCTGAGGAAGAGGATCTGATCATCCTCGAAGATCTGCTTGGCATCGGCGATCCAGCAGCTGCGCTGCCCATGATGGATCCCGACGCCAGGCGACGCCGGATCGCCGCAATGGTGAACGCCGCGGCGCTTGCGAGGGATACGCCGACCGTCTACGTCATCGAGGACGCGCATTGGATCGACGACATCAGCGAGTCGATGCTCTCGGACTTCATCGCCGTCGTGCCGCGAACTCGGTCCCTTGTGCTGATCACATACCGCCCGGAATACAGTGGTGCGCTTACCCGTGCCCCTCGCATGCAGACCATTGCTCTTGAACCGCTCGACGATGCGCACATGTCGAAGCTCAGCACTGAGCTGCTGGGTGAGGACAGATCGGTGGCCGAGTTGGCCGATTTGGTCGCCGAGCGTGCCGGGGGCAACCCATTTTTCGCCGAGGAGATCGTGCGGGATCTGAGGGAGCGCGACGTGTTGATCGGCGGGCGCGGATGCTACCTGTGCGTCGAGCCGGCTCGAGATGTCAACGTGCCGAGCACATTGCAGGCCGTGATCGCCTCTCGCATCGACCGTCTGGACCCCGCGGCGAAGCGCGCACTCAACGCCGCGGCGGTGATCGGATCTCAGTTCGGGCCCGAAATGCTGGAGGCGCTGCAGATCGAACCGGCGCTGAGCGAGCTCGTCGCTGCCGAGCTGATCGATCAGACTGCGTTCGCGCCCCGGCCGCAGTTCGCGTTCCGGCATGGTCTGATCCGCGCCGTAGCGTACGAATCCCAACTCAAATCCGATCGTGCGCAGCTACATCGGCGGCTGGCGGAGACGATCGAACCCGACGATCAGAACGCCGCCCTCATCGCCGAGCATCTCGAGGCCGCCGGTGACCCCCGCGCAGCATACGAGTGGCACATGCGGGCAGGCGCGTGGTCGATCATTCGTGATATCACGGCGGCGCGAACAAGCTGGTCGCGCGCAAGGGACATCGCCGACGCGCTGCCAGCGGACGATCCGGATCGGCTGCGGATGCGCATTGCGCCTCGAACCCAGCTGTGTGCAACGACCTATCGGTCGGCTTCGAGTTTCGCCGATTCCGGATTCGGTGAGTTGCGAGATCTATGTTCGCAGGCCGACGATAAGCGGTCACTGGCAATGGGGATGCTCGGTGAGATGACCGAGCGGATGGCAAGAGGACGCGTTCGCGACGCCTCACGGCTGGCCACCGAGCACGAGGCGCTGCTGGAGGCGATAGGGGATTCCGACTTCATGGTCGGAATGTGCTTCGGGCCAATGGCAATCAAACAGGAAACCCGTGAGATGGACGACATCCTGCGCTGGTCGGAGCTCAACATCGCGCTGGCGAAAGGTGATCCGACAAAGGGAAATTTCCTGGTCGGCTCCCCGTTGGCTATTGCGCTGGCATTCCGTGGGGTGGCGCGATACCAGTTGGGAATCTCCGGGTGGCGTAACGACTTCGATGATGCCGCCGAGATGGCGCGCGGCATCGACCCGCTGACTTATGCCAGCGTCATTGTCTACAAGTACGCCGCGGCCGTCGGCAACGGGGTACTGCTTGCGGACGACGATGTCCTGGCCGAGCTCGATGAAATGCGACAGATCGCGGTCAACTTCGCCGACCACAATGCAGTTGGCCTGACTACGTACACGCTGGCGCTGGCCCTGCTCGAGGGGGCGTCTGACCGCGATCGCGCACTGAAGCTGCTGTCCGAGGTGCGCCAGATGTGCGAAAACGGAAGTTTCTTCAAGTCGGAACTGCCGCTCATCGCCCTCTGCACGGCCCGGGAGCAAGTCAGAGGCGGAGACTTCCGCGGGGTGGCCCAGGCAATGCAAACTGCGCTGGACGCCATCTATGACAACGAGCAGTACGCCTACTGCAGTGCCGCGACCAGGTTGTTCGTGGAAACCCTTCTGGAACAGGGCGATCGCGGTGCATTAGCACAGGCGGAAACCGCTGTTGACAGGTTGGCTGCCGCGCCGCTCGACGGTGTGGTGGTGCGCGACATCACCGTAATGCAATTGCGCGCTATGCTCGCCCGAGCGCGCGGCGACGAGGGGGCCTACGGCGATCTCAGGGACCGCTACCGCGACATGGCCACCGAACTCGGCTTCGAGGGCCACATGGCATGGGCAGCTGCGATGCCCTAGCTCTCCAGCACCGCCATCGCAGCGTTGTGACCGCCGATGCCCGACACCGCACCGCCCCGGCGAGAACCCGAGCCGCACAACATGATCCGGTCATGGGCGGTGGCCACGCCCCAGCGTTGTGCGGGCGTGTTCAAGGGCTCGTCGTCCTCAGCGAACGGCCACTGCAACGCACCGTGAAATATGTTGCCGCCCGTCATCCCCAGCGTCTGCTCCAGATCCAGCGTGGTCTTCGCCTCGATGCACGGCCGGCCCGCGGCATCCTCCATCAGAACATCGTGAATCGGCTCGGCCAGAACGGAATTCAACGAGTTCAACACCGCGGAGGTCAACGCTTCCCGCGCGCGGTCGGGGTCGCCGCCGACGACCAGGCTGTGCGGGGTGTGCAGGCCGAAAACCGTCAGCGTCTGCGCACCGGACTCCCGCAACCGATCCGACAAGATGCTCGGATCCGTCAGCGAATGGCAGTAGATCTCGCATGGCAGCGGATCGGGCACCACGCCGTGCTCGGCGCGCTGGTATGCGACGTCGAGTTGGCTGTATGTCTCGTTGATGTGGAACGTGCCGCCGAACGCCTGCTCGGGTGTGACGCTGTCGTCCCGCAGTCGCGGCAGTCGGCGAAGCATCAGGTTCACCTTCACCTGCGCGCCTGGCGTCAACGCCGGTTCGGATTCGCCAAGCAGTCGCGCCAGAACCACGGGCGTTACGTTGGCCAATACGACGTCGGCGTGCACGCTGTGTTCCTGGCCGTCGCGGCGGTAGTTCACTTCGCCGTCTTCAGCGAGTGCGTAAACATCTGCACCCGTGAGGATTTCGGCCCCGTGTCCTGCGGCCGACGCGGCCAGTGCGCCGGTGACGGCACCCATGCCGCCGACAGGGACGTCCCAGTCGCCGGTGCCGCCGCCGAGCAGGTGGTAGAGGAAGCACACGTTCTGCACCAGAGTCGGATCGTCGGTACTGGCGAAAGTGCCGATCAACGCATCGGTCGCCATCACGCCGCGCACCAGATCGTTGCCCACCGCCGCGGTGATCGCCTGCCCGATCGGCTCGTCGAACATGAACCGCCACGCGTCGTCGGCGCCCACGAGCTTGCGGGCTTCGTCGCGGGTGCGCAGCGGTTGCAACAACGTCGGCCACAGCCGGGATGTGACAGCGCGGCATCGCTGGTAGAACTGCGCGAACCCGGCTTCGTCGCCGGAAGCCCCGACCGCGCCGAACGTCGACGCGGGCCCGATCAACAGGCCGGTGCGGCCGGCCGTTGCCGGATCGGGGGTGTAGGAGGAGTAGCGCCTGCGGACCAACCGCACCCGCACGCCAAGCTCGTCGACGATGCGCTGCGGCAGCAGGCTGACCAGATACGAGTAGCGCGACAGCCGGGCGTCGACACCGTCGAAGGCATGCGCGGACACCGCCGCACCACCGACGTGGTCCAGCCTCTCGAGCACCTGCACACTGCGACCGGCGCGAGCCAGGTATGCAGCGGCGACCAGACCGTTGTGCCCGCCGCCGACGATCACGGCGTCGAAGTGCTGCTTCAGCTCAGGTAGCCCTCGACCTCATCGGCCGGTCGCACCTTGGCCTCGCGCGCGTCGCCGCCGGTCTCGCGCAGTGCTCTGCGCTGCCGCAGCAGGTCCCAGCACTGATCGAGTGCCACCTCGACCGCACGCAGTCGCTGATGTTCCTCGGACTCGTCGATCTGGTGGCTCTGCAGCTTGGCCCGTAGGTCCTGCTCCTCAGCCACGAGCTTGTTGACCTGCGCGAGAATGTCTTCATCTTTGGCCACGGATCCAGACTACGGTGAGTGCGGTGACTACCAAGCCAGAGATCGAGTTTCCCGACGGGCCTGCTCCTACGGACCTCGTCATCAGAGACATCGTCGTCGGCGACGGCGCGGAGGCCGTGCCAGGCGGCACCGTCGAGGTGCACTACGTCGGCGTCGAGTACGACTCCGGAGAAGAGTTCGACAGCTCGTGGAATCGCGGCGAGTCGATCGAGTTTCCGCTGCGCGGCCTGATCCAGGGCTGGCAGGACGGCATTCCCGGCATGAAGGTCGGCGGCCGTCGCCAGCTCACCATCCCGCCGGAACAGGCCTACGGTCCCTCCGGTGGCGGGCACCGCCTGTCGGGCAAGACTCTGATTTTCGTCATCGACCTGCTGGCCACCCGCTAGCGAGGCCCTGGCAGCCGCAGCAGCAGCCGGACGCCGCCAAGCGGGCTGTCCTCCAATGAGGCTGTGCCGCCGTGCAATTCGGCCTGCTGGGCGACCAGCGCCAGGCCAAGCCCCGAGCCGGAGACCGACGCCGTCGAGCCGCGCGAGAACCGCTCGAACACCAGTCGACGCTCTTCGGCTGGGATGCCGACGCCGTCGTCGTCGATCGCGATCTCAACGCCTTCGCGTGAACTGACCGCCGACAATTGCACCCGTGTCGCGCCACCGTGTTTGACCGCGTTGGCGATCGCGTTGTCGACGGCCAGCCGCAGCCCGGCCGGCAGCCCGACGATGATGACGGTCGGTGCAGGCACCAGAGAGACGTCCAGGTCCGGGTACACCCGCATCGCGTCGTGCGCGGCGCGGTCGAGCAGTTCGGTGATGTCGACGGGCACGTGGTCGTCGGAGGTCGACAGCTCGCCCTGCGCCAGCCGCTCCAGCGCCCCGAGGGTGGCCTCGATGCGGGACTGCGTGCGGATGACGTCGTTGACCACCTCTTTGCGCTGCTCTTCGGGAAGATCCAGCGTGGCAAGCACCTCGAGATTCGTCCGCATCGCGGTCAGCGGGGTGCGCAGTTCGTGGGCGGACACCGCGGAGAAGTCGCGGGCAGACGCGAGTGCCGCCTTGGTGCGGCCCTGCTCTTCCCAGATGCGGCCCAGCATGCCCTTGACGGCGTCGGCGATCTCGACGGCTTCGGTGGCGCCGCGCACTTCGATCTCGGGTGGTTCGTCGCCCGCATCGATCTGGCTCGTCTGTTGGGCCAGCCGTTTGAACGGGCGCACCGCGAAAGTGGCCAGCATCCAACCGAACACGGTCGACGCGACGATGGCCAAGAAGCAGATGATGATCACCCGCCGGTGCAGATTGTTCGTGTCGCCGATGGTCGCGTCGTAGGTGTCCCCGACCGCGACCGCCATCGGCTCCGGTGCCCGAATCTCCACGGTGCGGACGCGATACCGCACACCGTCGACAAAGGTGTCCTCGTAGCCGGCCGGCAGCTCAGGCAGCACGACATCCGAGTTGGACGACACCTGGCCGTTCTTGCGCACCGTGATGACGGCGTCCTGGTCGTTCGGCGACTTGGGAATCTCGTCGAGCCCGCGGGGGAGGAACGGGATCGCGAAGCCCGCGGCCTCGTCGAGCCTGCGGTCCAGCCGCTCCTTGCGGTCGTTGGTGATGCCGACCCACACCACGGTCCCGACGATGAGGACCGGAATCGCGGCGCCGATAGCTGTCGCGACCACCACTCGGGTTCGAAGCGAAGGCGTGCTGCGGAAGATCCGCGACAGCAGGTTCATGACCTATTGCGTCCTGAGCACAAACCCCACGCCGCGGACGGTGTGCAGCAGCCTCGGCGCGCCGCCGGCCTCCAGCTTGCGACGCAGATAACCGATGAACACGTCGACGACGTTGGTGTCGGCCGCGAAGTCGTAACCCCACACCAGCTCCAACAGCTGCGCGCGGGACAGCACCGCCGTCTTGTGCTCGGCGAGCACGGCGAGCAGGTCGAACTCGCGCTTGGTCAGGTCGACGTCGGCACCGTTGACGCGGGCACGCCTGCCGGGGATGTCGACCTCGAGCGGGCCCACCGTGATGGTCTCCGACGAGAACGTCGCGGTCGCACCACGCCGGCGCAGCAGCGCCTTGACCCGCGCGACCAGTTCGGCCAGCACAAACGGCTTGACCAGATAGTCGTCGGCGCCAGCCTCCAGGCCGGCCACCCTGTCGTCGACGGAACTGCGCGCCGACAGCACGCAGACCGGCACGTCGTTGTCCATCGCCCGCAGCGCCGTCACCACGCTGACGCCGTCGAGCACCGGCATGTTGATGTCCAGCACGATCGCGTCGGGCCGGGTCTCAGTGGCGCTGCGCAGCGCCTCGGCGCCGTCGACGGCCGTCGCCACATCGAATCCGGACAGCCGCAGCCCGCGTTCGAGCGACGCCAACACGTCGGGGTCGTCGTCCACCACAAGCACGCGGGGCGAAGCCGCTCCACTGTCCATGCCCGCAATCTTGCCTGAAGACCTGCCGCCGATGTGCCAGGTACCCAAGCGACGCGGTATCACCGTGGCTGCGGTCTTATCACCGCCGTGTCACGGCCGGCTGAACGTTCACGCGATAGCAAAGCGACGCTAATGCCCCGGTGCTAGCATCTGCGAAATCATGCTCCCGCTATCTCCGCGTCTGATTGTCGAGCCCGATGACGGCTTGGATCCGGTCCGCGAATTCATCAATTCCGCGCAAAATTCCCTTTTGATCAAGCAATTCACGTTCACCGAGCCGAGTTTGGTCGCCGCCGTCATTGACCGGAAGAACGCAGGCGTCGATGTGAGGGTGCAGCTCAATGCGGCACGATCAGGCGGCGATCGAGCCAATGATGAGACCTTCGAGCAATTTCAAAACGCCGGGATCGCGGTGCAGTGGGCCAACCCGAAGTTCTACGTGACCCACGAGAAATCGATTGTGGTCGACGAAAAAGTTGCGCTGGTCGCGACGTTCAATCTGATGGAAAAGTATTTCACGCTGACCCGCGACTACGGGGTAATCACCGATAACCCCTATCACGTCGCGCAGATCGTCGAAGTATTCAATGCCGACTGGGAGCATCGGGATTGGGACTGCTCGGCTTATGAGGGTCTGCTGTGGAGTAATTCGAATTCGCGCTATCACATGGCGCAATTCATCGACACGGCCACGGAGCGCCTGGATGTGCAGCACCCGAAGTACGTCGACGCGGTCATTATGGAGCGCCTCGCCGCCGCGGCCGATCGTGGCGTCAAGGTGCATGTGCTCTGCGGCGGTAAGCACGGCATCAGTGAATGGGACATTCTCGACACTTTCGCGTCGCTGCGGACGCTACGGCGCTTCGGCGTCAAGGTGCACAAACAAAAGAATCTGCGCGTGCACGCGAAGTTGATCATCGTCGACGGCCGACGGGCCCTGGTGGGGTCGATGAACATCGACCGTAGCGCCTTCGACCTGCGTCGCGAGCTCGGCATCATGACCGAGGACCCGGCCATCGTCGGGCGGCTGAAAGAGGTCTTCGACAGCGACTGGGACACCTCGCACCACTACGAAGCGCCGGACCCACTCGATCCGGCCCAGCACCACGAGGACGACTTCCCGCACGACCACGATCTGATGCATGAGTGATGTCGACGCGGGGCCCGTCAAGGTCTCGCTCTTCGAGCTCGCGTGGACGTTCAACCACATTGCGCTCGCATCGTTCGGCGGTGGGCTCTCGGCGTGGTCACGCGAAGTGCTCGTCGTCGAAAAGGAGTGGATGGGCGAGGCGGAGTTCCTGTCCGCGATGACGATGTGCCGGATCCTGCCTGGCGCCAATCAGGTGAACATGGCGGTGTTCGCCGGTTCGAAGATGCGGGGTTTGCCCGGCGCAGTGGCCGCGGTTGTCGGCCTCTGCCTTCTGCCCGTCGTTCTGATCATGGTGGCCGGCTTCTTCTACTTCCGGTTCAAGGAGATACCCGCGGTCAAGGGCGTCCTGCACGGCGCCTCGGCGGCCGCGGTGGCGTTGACGCTGGCGATGGTGATCCAAACTGGCCGCAAGTGCCTGACGGGGCTGATGCCGGTGCTGCTCTTCGCGGCGGCCTTCGTGCTGAACGGCCTTGTGCGATGGCCACTTCCGGTGGTGCTGGCCATCCTCGCGCCGGTCAGCCTGTTTTGGGCGTGGCCGAGGGAACGGCCCGCATGATCCACACCTACCTGCAAGTCGCGGGGTTGTTCGCGTCGCTTTCGCTGCTGTCGATCGGCGGCGGCAACGCGGTCCTTCCCGAGATGCATCTGCAGGCGGTCAAGGGTCACCACTGGATGACCGACAGCCAGTTCGCCGACATCTTCTCGATCTCGCAGACCGCGCCGGGGCCAAGCATTCTGATCGTGACGCTCGTCGGCTACGGGGCGGGACTGACGGTTGGCGGCGTTCCCGGTGCCATCGTCGGCGGGCTGATCGCGACGGTCGCGATGCTGTTGCCCGCCGCATCGCTGATGTACGCCGTCACGCTGTTCTGGAAGAAGGCTCAGCAATCGAAGTGGCGAATCGCTGTCGAGAAGGGCTTCGCGCCGCTGACCGTCGGCCTGATCATGGCCACGTCGCTGGTGATGAGCCGCGCCGCCGACCACGACTGGCGGGCATACACGCTGACAGCGATCTGCACCTTGATCTTCATCCGCACCAAGGCCAATCCGCTGCTCGTGGTTTTCGCTGCGGGCGTACTGGGGTACTTCGGCATCGTCTGAGGTGCGGGGAAGCCGTTGACCTCATCCATTGTTGAGGTTCTACGGTGATTTGATGACCTTTGAAACTGTGGCGCGGCAAAGTCTCTACCGCCAGGTCCGCGCGCGTGGCGGCGATTTGCGGTTGTTGGCCGACCGCCGGTTGGTGGGCCGCATCTGGCGCTTCGCGGGACGGCACCACCGCCGGCTTGGCGCCTTCGTCGCGGTCAGCGTCGTCGGCGCGTTGCTCGGTTTGGCGACGCCGCTGCTGGCGGGCAAGGTCATCGACGAGATCGGCCGAGGCGCGCTCGGCGCCGTCGTTGCGCTAGCCGGGGTGATCGCAGCGGTCGCCGTGGCTGAGACGGTCATATCGCTGGTGACCCGCTGGCTCTCCTCGACCATCGGCGAAGGTCTCATTCTCGACTTGCGGACCGCCGTTTTCGATCACGTGCAGCGGATGCCCATCGCGTTCTTCACCCGCACCAGGACCGGCGCTCTGGTGAGCCGACTCGGCAACGACGTGATGGGGGCACAACGCGCCTTCTCGGATACCTTCTCCGGAGTCGTCACCAACATCGTCACGCTGACGCTGACGCTTGTGGTCATGCTCAGCATCTCCTGGCAGGTCACCCTGCTGTCTTTGATCCTGATGCCGCTGTTCCTGATCCCCGCCCGCTGGATGGGTCGCAACATGGCGCAGCTGGCCCGCGAAGCCGCCGTCCACAACGCGACGATGAATACCCAGATGACCGAACGCTTTTCGGCTCCGGGCGCAACCCTGGTGAAGTTGTTCGGCAGCCCGGCAACGGAGTCGCGCGAGTTCGGGGCGCGGGCCGGGCGCGTACGCGACATCGGCGTGCGGACCGCGATGTTGCAGTCGGTCTTCATGAACTCGTTGACGCTGATGTCGGCACTGGCGCTGGCGCTGGTGTACGGGCTCGGCGGCGTGCTTGCGATCGGTGGACACCTTCAGACGGGTGCGATCGTCTCGCTGGCGCTACTGCTCACCCGGCTGTACTCACCGCTGACCGCCCTGGCCAACGCCCACGTCGAGATCGCAAGTGCGCTGGTCAGTTTCGAGCGGGTCTTCGAGGTGCTGGACCTGGTGCCGCTGATCCAGGAGAAGCCGGACGCGGTAGCTGTACCGGACGGACCCGTGACGGTGGAACTCGACGACGTGCGGTTCTCCTATCCGTCTGCCGAGGCAGTTTCGCTTGCTTCGCTTGAAGAGGTGGCCGTCTTGGACGACCGCGGCGGAGACGAAGTGCTACACGGCGTTTCGTTCACCGCGGAGCCGGGTCAGATGGTCGCCCTCGTCGGCTCGTCCGGCGCGGGCAAGTCGACCATCGCGTCGTTGTTCGGGCGGCTCTACGACGTCGACTCGGGTGCGGTACGCCTCAACGGCGTCGATGTCCGTGATGCCACGTTCGCCTCGCTGAAGGAAACCGTCGGCATGGTCACCCAGGACGGCCACCTGTTCCACGAGTCCATCCGCTCCAACCTGAAACTGGCCGCTCCGGACGCGACCGACGAAGAGCTTTGGTGTGCACTGGACCGGGCCCGCCTGGCCGACGTCGTGGCCGACATGCCCGACGGGTTGGACACCGTCGTCGGTGAGCGCGGGTACCGCTTGTCGGGCGGTCAACGGCAGCGGCTCACCATCGCCCGGCTACTGCTCGGCCGCTCGCGGGTGGTCGTCCTCGACGAGGCCACCGCATCGCTGGACTCGGCTTCGGAGGCCGCGGTCCAGCAGGCGTTGGCCGAGGCGTTGGCCGGTCGGACGTCCATCGTGATCGCCCATCGGCTCTCCACGATCCGTGCAGCCGACGTGATCCTGGTGGTCGAAGACGGCCGGATCGTCGAACGCGGCTCGCATGAGCAGCTGCTGCGCCGCGGAGGGCGGTACGCCGAGCTCTATCGGACGCAGTTCGGCACCAAAAAGGATCCCGAGGATGTCGTAGCGGCATGAGACCCTGGAACCGCTTTGACTGAATCGACCATAGATACGTTGCGCTCGGCGCCGGCGATCGCACGACCGCCGGCGCGTCAACGTACCGGTTCGGATCTGTGGCGCCTGATGCCCTATCTGCTGCCGTACCGCGCGCGGTGGATCGCGATGGTGCTCATCGCGCTGTCCAGCCTCGTTGCCACCGTGGCCATTCCGCTGATGACCAAGGCCGTCATCGACGGGCCGGTGGCCCACCGGGACCAGCACGGGCTGTGGATACTCGGCGCCGCCGCGATGGGCGTCGGCGTGTCGGAGGCTGTGCTGTGGTTCATCCGTCGGTGGTTGGTCGCCCGCGCCACCATGGGTGTCGAGGCCGACATCCGCAAGGACCTCTACGCGCGCCTGCAGATTCTGCCGATGTCGTTTCACGGCCGCTGGCAATCAGGTCAACTGCTGTCGCGAATCATGAACGACCTGAGCACCATTCGTCGATTCATGTCCTTCGGCATGCTGTTCCTGCTCCTGAACACCATCCAGATCGCCGTGGTGACGGCCATCCTGTTGGGGATGTACTGGCCGCTCGGCGTAGTCGTTGTGGTGTCAATTGTGCCGATCACGTTGACTGTCCTGCACTTTCAGCAGACCTACACCAAGCTTTCCCGGCTGGCGCAGGATCAGGCCGGCCACGTCGCAACACACGTCGAGGAGTCCGCTCTCGGTGTACGGGTGGTCAAGTCGTTCGGCCGTGAGGATTACACCTACGACAGGTTCGACAAGCAGTTGACCGACCTGTACGACACCCAGGTCGGCAGGGTGTCGGTATCCGCGAAGTTCTGGACCCTGCTGGAGGTCATCCCCAACCTGACCCTCATCGTCGTGCTCGGCTTCGGCGCGTATGCCGCGGGTCACGGCTACGTGACGATGGGCACGTTGGTCGCGTTCATCACGATGATGCTGTCGCTGGTGTGGCCCATCGCGTCGCTGGGCTTTCTGCTGTCGATGACGCAGGAGTCGTTCACCGCCGCCAACCGGATCGCCGAAATCTTCGACGCGCCACAGGAAATCACCGATGGCCCGTCGAATCGGACTCCTCGTGGCGGTCGGCTGGAACTGATCGACGTCGGCTTCCGCTTTCCCGACTCTCAGGACTGGGCGCTGCGACACGTCAACGCCACTGTCGAGCCAGGGGAGACGATGGCGCTGGTCGGTACGACGGGTTCGGGCAAGTCGGTGCTGGCCTCGCTGCTGTCCCGCCTCTACGACGTCACCGAGGGCGAGATCCGCATCGACGGCCAGGACATCCGCGAATTGACACTGCCGGCACTGCGGCAGGCGGTGGCCACCGCGTTCGAGGACCCGACCCTGTTCTCCATGTCGGTGGCCGAGAACCTTCGGCTCGGCAGATCCGCGGACAACCCAGCCACCGACGAACAGCTGGCGCAGGCCATCGAGGTGGCCGCCGCGGAGTTCGTCTACGACCTGCCGTTCGGGCTCGACACTCGCATCGGCGAGCAGGGCATGAGCCTGTCCGGCGGTCAGCGGCAACGGCTCTCGCTGGCGCGCGCCATCCTCGCCGCGCCCAAGATCCTCGTGCTCGACGACACGCTGTCCGCGCTCGATGTGCACACCGAGGCCGTCGTCGAGGAAGCGCTGCGCCGGGTGCTGCACTCGGTGACCGGCATCGTGGTCGCCCACCGGGCGTCGACGGTGCTGCTGGCCGACAAGGTGGCGCTGCTGAGCCGGGTCGATTCTGCCGGGGCAACCATCACCCACATCGGCACACACGCGCAGCTGCTGGCCACCGTGCCGCAGTATCGCTACCTGCTGGCCGCAGACGACGAACTCGACGACGGCGCTGAACGCAGTTGCGCATGGGAAGAAGACGAGGACCGCGGTCGGCTGGAGCACCTCGTGGAAGAGCACGAGCCGCGCGACTACGTCTCCTCGGAGGCTGAGCGCCGATGACCACTACCGAGTGGCGGGGCCGCCTCGACGAGGACAACGACGACAGCCTGCCGATCGACGAAAGCGTGCCGCGCCGCCGCGAAGCCCGGGCCCTGCTCTTTTCGCTGTTGCGCCCATACCAGGTGACGGTCGCGTTGCTTGCGATCGTCGTCGTGGTGGAAAACCTTGCCCGCCTTTCGGTTCCGATCCTTGTGCAACGCGGCATCGACCACGGCATCCCGCCGATCCTTGCCGGCGGCTCGGCACACACGCTGATGGTCGTCGTCGCGGTGCTGTGCGGGGTGGTGGTGATCCAGGCGACCAGCCGGATGTTCTTCCTGCAGCGCTCCGGTCGCATCGGCCAGAAGGTGCTGCTCGAGTTGCGCCGCCGGATATACCGGCACTTCCAGCGCTTGGACATCGCGTTCCACGAGCGTTACACGTCGGGGCGGGTGGTCAGCCGCTCCACCAACGACGTGGAGGCCATCCAGGACATGCTGGAGACGGGCTTCGACAGCCTGATCACCGCTGCGCTCACGCTGATCGGCACGGCCATTCTTCTTGTCACACTGGATGTTCGGCTTGGCCTGATGTGTCTGGCGGCGTTCCCGATTCTGGTGGCGCTGGTGTGGTGGTTCCGCAACGAGTCGGCCAAGACGTACCGCAGGGTTCGCGAGAGCGCGGCACTGGTGATCGTGCAGTTCGTCGAAACGATGACCGGCATCAAGGCGGTCCAGGCCTATCGGCGTGAGCCGCGCAACCAAGAGATCTTCGAAGACATCGCCGACCGCTACAAGACCGACAACGAGCGAACCTTCCGGTTGCTCGCGATCTTCATGCCCGGCGTGAAGCTGGTCGGCAACCTGACTACCGGTGTGGTGTTGCTCTACGGCGGCTATCGCGTGTTGCACGGTCAGATGACCATCGGCACCCTGGCCGCGTTCCTGCTGTATCTTCGGATGTTCTTCGAACCGATGCAGGAGATTTCGCAGTTCTTCAACACATTCCAGTCCGCCTCGTCGGCGCTGGAGAAACTGGCCGGTGTGCTCGCCCAGCGCCCCGGGATCAAGGATCCGGCGCATCCGGTGGCGCTCGGTAAGGTGCGCGGCGACGTCGTCTTCAACGACGTGAAGTTCTCCTATGTGCAGGACCGGTTGGTGCTGCCCGACCTGAGTTTCTCGGTGCCTGCGGGGCAGACGGTCGCGCTGGTGGGCACCACCGGCGCGGGCAAGACCACGATCGCCAAGCTGATCGCGCGGTTCTACGACCCGACGTCGGGTGCTGTGACGCTGGACGGCATTGACCTGAGGGATATTTCGCAGAGTGAGCTGCGACGCCACGTCGTGATGGTGACGCAGGAGAACTTCATGTTCGAGGGCACCGTCGCCGACAACATCCGGTTCGGTCGCCCCGATGCCACCGATGAGCAGGTCCGCTCAGCGGCGGCCGCCGTCGGCGCGGACCGATTCATCGAGGCGCTGCCCGACGGCTACGACACCGACGTCGCCAAGCGTGGCGGCCGGCTCTCGGCGGGGCAGCGGCAGTTGGTGGCCTTCGCGCGGGCCTTCCTCGCAGACCCTGCGGTGCTGATCCTCGACGAAGCCACGTCGTCGCTGGACATTCCGAGCGAGCGGATGGTGCAGCGGGCGCTGGAAACCGTGCTGGCCGACCGCACCGCTTTGGTGATTGCGCACCGCTTGTCGACGGTCGAGGTGGCCGACCGCGTGCTGGTGCTCGAGCACGGCCGCATTGTGGAAGACGGTGCACCCGAGCAGTTGATCGGCCGCACCGGCGGTCGGTATGCCGCACTGCATCGCGCGTGGGTGGAGTCGCTGGCCTAGCCATCTGCGATTTGTGTGCGTTCGGGAGCGCTCACGGCTCCATAACGCACACAAATCACGTGTTGGCCTGGGCCAGCAGTGTTTCCAGCTTGGCGTTGATCGCCGGCATCTGCGAATTCAACACCGAGATGATCTTTTCGCGGGCCCGCTCACTGACTGCGGCCGAAACATGGTGCAAGACGTTGAGCCGCGACGCGTCGACCCACGCCATCATGTCGGGGTCGGTGAACCACTGAAGCTGATTCTTGTTGAAGGCCAACATCATTCGCAACCAGTCGATGGGCTCGCGCGGATACGGCACCGGACCGCAGAACGCATTCCGTGTCTCGTCGTCGGGATAGGCCGCTTCGACGTGGGCGATGACGGCTGCGCTGAACGCGGGCTGACACGTGCGGACCGCCTGCAGCGATATGTGGCCGTCGCTGAACACCGGTGTCGGCTCTCGGTGAGCGAAACCGTCTGCGGTGCAGTCGATGTAAAGCGCTGACCCGTCGATGTCGCGGACGCCGCCTTCGAGCGTGATGCGGCCCGGCTGGATAGCCTGCACGTGGCCCATGCGGATGACGTCCTCGATGCGACGCAGTTCGGTGAGTTCGGCCTGCGACAGGATCGCGCAGCGATACATCGTCGGGTCGACGGATTCGTCGATGCGCATCAGGCAGCCCTTGGCCTCCAACCTTTCGAACAGATCGCCGAGCGACTCCGCCTCGACCACCGCCCCAAGCTGACTGGAGAAGTCGCGCAGCACGCGCTTGGCGAACTGCGAACCTGGCTGCACCGCAGCACGATCCAACACCCACGCATCCCGGGGCTTGATCCACGTCAACCGCTCCGGCGCGATGCCGTGCCGCAGCAGCCACAGGCAGGCGTCCATCGCGGTCTTGCCCGCGCCGACAATCACATAGCGGTCTTTGGGCTCGTGGATACGGGGCAACGAGTTGGGTGGCACGCAGTCAACGCCGTCGACGGCGTAGGACGGCGTACGCATCGACGGCACCACGATCTCCACGTGACTGGTCACGACGCGGCGCGCGGTCACCGTGATGTCCTGTCCGCCGAGCGTGCGCACTCGACCCTCGCCGAGGTATTCACTCATCGGCAGATAGGTCACCCGGCCCGAAGGCAGGAGATCCCGGCGCATCACCGCATCGAAGTACGCGCACACCTCGGCGCCGCTGGCCAACTCGTAGTACCCCGCGTTGAAACCATCCTGGTCGATGGCATCGCTGCCCAGTTCGCGCGAGTTGACGCCGTAGTACGCCGAGGGCTGATGCAGCCGGACGAACGGATAGGCGCGAGTCCAGTGACCGCCGGGCTGGTCATTGCGGTCGACCATGACGATCGTCGCATCACACTCGCTGACCAGCGTGTCGGCGAATGCCAGTCCCATCGCACCCGCGCCGACCACCAGGTAGTCGGCCTCGATCGTCCTCCCCATCTAGCGCACCGTAGCGAAGAACTTCCGCACGTCGTCGACGAACAGCTCAGGCTGCTCGAAAGCGGCGAAGTGCCCGCCGCGCGGCATGTCCGTCCAATGCGTGATGTGGTAGGCGGCCTCGCACCAATTGCGCGGCGCGCAGAGGATCTCCTTGGGGAATGCGGCGATGCCGGTCGGCAGCTCAACCTTTTTTCGTTTGGCACCACCGAAGACGCGGAAGCTTTCCCAATACAGCCGCGCCGATGACGCTCCAGACCCGGTCAGCCAATACAGCATCACGTTGTCCAGAAGCTCGTCCCGGGTCAGCACGTTCTCGGGATGACCGTCGCAGTCCATCCACGACCAGAATTTCTCGACGATCCATGCCAGCTGCCCGACAGGAGAGTCCACCAATGCGTAGCCGACGGTCTGCGGTCGGGTCGACTGTTGCTTGGCATAGCCGTTGTCCCACTTGCGGTAATGGTGGCCGCGCTCCAGGGCGCGCTTCTCCTCCTCGGTCGGGTTCTTCAGGTCGCCGATCGGCCGGGCCAGCGGTCCGTTCAGATGAATCCCCACGCAGCGTCCACCGTTTCGGCCGATCTGTGTGGTGACCGCTGCTCCCCAATCACCGCCCTGCGCGCCGTAGCGCTCGTAGCCGAGGCGGCCCATCAACGTCTCCCACGTCTGCGCGATCTTCTCGACGCCCCAGCCCGTGCTCGACGGTTTACCGGAGAAGCCGTATCCCGGCAGCGAGGGACACACGACGTCGAACCCCGCTGCGGTCAGCGGCTCGATCACCTTGTGGAACTCCACGACGGAGCCGGGCCAGCCGTGGGTGATCAGCAGCGGAAAGGCGTCCTCGACCGACGACCGCTGGTGAATGAAATGGATGTCGAGGCCTTCGATCTCGGTGGTGAAGTGGTCGAACCTGTTGAGCGCGGCTTCCTGTGCGCGCCAATCGTATTCGTTTGCCCAATAGTCGGCCAGCTCACGCGTATAGCTCAGTGGGATGCCCTGCGTCCAGTCGTCGACGCACTCGGCCTCCGGCCATCGTGTGCGGGCCAGCCTGTCCTTCAGGTCGGCCAGGTCGGCGTCGGGGACCGCGATGCGAAAGCGATTGATCTGGGCCATGCACTACATCCTTGCGCGATAGAAGTCGACGAGGCTGCCGTACCCGCACGATTCGGCCAGTGCGAGTTCTCCTTCGCGGTCGACTTCTTCCAGACGGTGCATCCATTCGTGCAGCAGGTTCGCCGCCTTTTGATGAAGCGCGTCGTCACGGCGGCCGCTCAAATGCGCCAAGTGGCGAATGTAGCGGTCGGCCAATGTCAATCGATGCACCGCGGCCACCACATCGATGGCTTCGCCTGCCCACAGTCGAACCAGGCGACGATAAGCGGTCAATTCGTCAGCGGGTAATCCGACCGCGTTCAGGGCCGCGCGTGCTTGGGCCAAACTGCTCAGCAAGTTCGCACGCTCGGCCTTGAGCGTTTCGCGCGCGTTCAGCAGCGCGTCATCGAGCGCACCGGGCGGCGGCGCGTCTGCCGCGCCAACCACCGGCGGATGCATCTGGTTGGTGAGATCGAGCTGGGCCCAGATGCCGAAACTTTCGACCCACAGCGCGAATTCGCCAATGGCGACGTTCAGTTCGGCACGGTGGTTGTCCAGATGTTCGGCGTACTGGCCGTAACCGCCCGCGGCCATCAGCCGAGCGGTCTGTGCCACCGCGGACGTCAATGCGCCGTGCGCGGCGACCACTTCCATCACGGTTTCCCGCGGCAATGGCGTAGCGCTCAAAGCGTCTCCAATGGTTATCCGTTTCTCCGGTCCAGTAGAGCACCCCACGTCTGCTGCCTCATCTTCCACTCTCCGTTGGTCAAGATGGGGCCGCCCGCGGACAAACGCGTGGGCGGCCCCGCGACGGCCTGACCCGAACCCCACAGCCAGGTCAGGCGCTGATGGCCTGCTGTGCGCTGGGGAGGACCTCGATCTTGCGCGGCTTGACGGGATCCGCGACGGGGATCGTGAGACGCAGCACGCCATCGGTGAAGTCGGCGCTGATTCCGTCCACGTCCAGGTTCTTGCCCAGCGTCAGATGCCGGGTGAACTCACCGTGCGGTCGCTCGGCCAGCAGCCAGTTACCCTCAGTGGGTTCTGGCCGTCGGGCTGTCACGGTCAGTACGTCATGGTCGGCCGTGACGTCGATCGAGTCGGGACTGACTCCCGGCAGATCAAGTTCGACGATGACGTTGTCGCCGTCGCGCCATGCGTCCATCTTCGCCATGGCGCGGCGGCTCACCTCGCCGCCCCACAGCTGTTGGGTCAGCCGATCAAGATCACGGAAGAACGGGTCGAACTTCAGCATGTTGATCACCTCCGATGCCAACCGTAGATCTATTTTTGTGGCATAGATAACCTATCTCTGCCGCCATATATTTCCGGGGGGCCGGCCTTCGGTCAGGGCAGTAACCGCGCGCGGCGAGCCTTGGCGACCGCCTCATGGCGAGTATGCGCACCGAGCTTGGCCGTCGCACTGCGCAGGTAACTCTTCACCGTCTCCGGCTTCAGCGAAAGGCGTTTGGCCGCTTCGGCATTGGTGCAGCCGAGGGCGACTTGAGCCAGCACGTCGAGCTCGCGCGCCGACAATGCCGCAGCGGGCCCAGCCGATCGGCCCCGGGCCAGCCGCTCAGCGAGCACCCGCAACTGGGCCTGCAACGCAGGCGGTGCGGCCGGATCCGCGGCCAGCCTGCGCAGCTGGGCGTGCACTTCCCGGATCTCTTCGGTTGCGGCCCCTCCCGCGACGTGCGCGTCACGCAGCCGCAGCCGGCGGTCGACCTCATCGCGGATGCTGAGCTCGCGGCTGAGCCGTCGCGCCGACGCGATCATCAGGTCCGCGGTGCGACCCCCGATCGGCGCCGGCGCCCGATAGGCGCCGTAGAGAACGGCGCGCGCCCTGCCGTCCACCACGACCGGCACGGCCAGGATCGACCTGATCCCCTCTTGCAGCACCGGACCGTCGTAATCGTGGGTGATTGAGGACGCCTTTCGGTAATCGGAGACGGACAACGGCCGCCGGGACACCACGCTCGCGCCGCCGAGGCCTGCGCTGGGCATGACCGCCAGCCCGCGCATGCCGTTGGTGCGTGCGCCGACGAACTCCGTCAGCAACAGCGTCTCCTCGTGCACCTCGCCGCCGAACGTGAGCGGCATGCCCGCCTGGTCGGCGACTCGCCTCAGCTCGGCACGCAGCGCGTCCGCGTCACGCGGGCGCAGCAGTGGCGAGCCGGAATGCAATCTGAACACCCTCTTTCGGGGGTATCGGGCGACTAGTGTGACGTAGATCCTATCCGCCATGACGTCCAACACCGATCTGTATCGCACCGCACGCGATCAGCTAGTTGACCTGATCGGCGACTACGACAAGGCCGTCGGGGCATTTGCATGGCCTCAGCTCACCGGCAGTTTCAACTGGGCAATCGACTGGTTCGACGTCATCGCCAGGGGCCCCTCCCGCGCTGATCAGACGGCGCTGTGGATCGTCGAGGAGGGCGGCGACGAGCAGAAGGTCACGTTCGCGGAGATGGCGGACCGCTCGGACAGGGTCGCGACCTGGCTGGCCACGCTGGGCATCGGCAAGGGCGATCGCGTCATCCTGATGCTCGGCAACCAGGTCGAGTTGTGGGAGGCGATGCTGGCCGTCGCCAAGCTCGGGGCGGTCATCATGCCGACGACTGGCGCGCTTGGCCCTACCGATCTGGTCGATCGCATCACCCGCGGCGGCGCGCGGTTCGTCGTCGCAAACGACGTGGACACCACCAAATTCGACGACGTCGCCGGGGAGTACACCCGAATCGTTGTCGGCCGACCGGTCGAAGGTTGGCGTCATTATGCCGACGCATACGGCGTCGAATCGGCCGGCCCGTTCACCGCGCAAACCGCCGTCGACGATCCAATGCTCATCTACTTCACCTCCGGCACCACCAGTAAGCCGAAACTGGTTGAGCACTCGCAGATCAGCTATCCGGTCGGGCATCTGTCGACGATGGCGTGGATCGGCCTGCGACCCGGCGACGTCCACCTTGCGATCAGCTCGCCGGGGTGGGCCAAGCACGCGTGGAGTTGCTTCTTCGCCCCGTGGATCGCCGAGGCGACCATCTTCGTCTACAACTACAGCCGATTCGACGCTGCCGCATTGCTTCACCAGCTTCGGCGCGCAGGCGTCAACACCTTCTGCGCGCCACCGACGGTGTGGCGCATGCTGATTCAATCCGACCTCGGCGAGAAACCCGACGGGCTGCGCGAGGTGCTCGGTGCGGGTGAGCCGCTCAACCCCGACGTGATCGCACAGGTCGAGCAGGCGTGGGGGTTGGCGATCCGCGACGGGTTCGGTCAGACCGAGACGACGCTGCAGGTCGGCAACACGCCAGGTCAACCCGTGAAGCCCGGCTCGATGGGCAGGCCGATGCCCGGTGTGCCCGTCGTGTTGATCGACCCGGTCTCCGGTGAGCTCGCCGACGAGGGGGAGATCTGCCTTGACCTGCAACGCAATCCGCTCAACCTGATGACGGGGTACCTCGACGACCCCGCACGCAATGCCACCGTGACGGCCGGCGGCTACTACCACACCGGTGACGTCGCACAGCGCGATGCTGAGGGCTACATCACATACATCGGTCGAACCGATGACGTCTTCAAATCGTCGGACTACAAAGTGTCCCCCTTCGAATTGGAGAGCGTCTTGATCGAGCATCCCGCCGTCGTGGAAGCCGCCGTCGTGCCGCAACCGGACGAGACTCGGCTCTGTGTGCCCAAGGCGTACGTCTCGCTGGCCGAGGGTTGGCAGCCGACCGCCGAAACTGCACGCCAGATCATGGAATACGCACGCGACCACCTCGCGCCGTATCTGAAGGTGCGCCGCGTCGAGTTCTACGAACTGCCCAAGACGATCTCGGGCAAGATCCGCCGGGTCGAACTCCGCCGTCGTGAGGAGAACTCTCAACCGATCGAGACGGAATACCGCTACGAGGATCTGGTGGATAGATGAAGTCCTACGACGCTGGTCCCACCGACATTGCGATCCTCGAGGAGACCATCGGGGAGAACTTCGAGCGCATCGCGGCCACCCACGCTGATGCCGACGCATTGGTAGATGTTTTCCACGGGATTCGTTACACCTACGCCGAACTCAACGCCGAGATCGACGTTGTCGCACGGGGTTTGATGGCGATGGGCATCGAGAAGGGGGACCGGGTCGGTATCTGGGCGCCCAATTGCGCACAGTGGACCATCACCCAGTATGCGGCGGCGAAGATCGGCGCCATCCTGGTCAACATCAACCCGGCCTACCGCACGCACGAACTCGGCTATGTGCTCAATCAGTCCGGGGCGCGAATGTTGGTCGCCGCGACCTCCTTCAAGACTTCGGACTATGTCGTGATGGTGAACCAAGTGCGCCCCGAGACGCCGAAGCTGGCCGATGTGGTGTTCATCGGCACACCCGACTGGGATGCGTTGCGCGCCAGGGCCGAGGAAGTGTCTGGCGCCGACCTGCACGCGCGGATGGCCGAGTTGTCGAATACGGACCCGATCAACATCCAGTACACCTCGGGCACAACGGGTTTCCCGAAGGGCGCGACGCTGTCGCACCGCAACATACTGAACAACGGATTTTTCACCACCGAGTTGATCAATCTTGGGCCCGATGACCGGCTGTGCATTCCGGTGCCCTTCTATCACTGCTTCGGCATGGTGATGGGCAACCTCGGCTGTACCAGTCATGGTGCGACGATGGTGATTCCGGCGCCCGGCTTCGATCCGGGGCTGACGTTGCAGGCTGTTGAGCAGGAACGCTGCACCGGTCTCTACGGTGTGCCGACCATGTTCATCGCCATGCAGAACCACCCTGACTTCGCGAACACCGATCTGTCGCGGTTGCGCACCGGAATCATGGCCGGATCGGTGTGCCCGGTCGAGGTGATGAAGCACTGCGTCAACGACATGAACATGTCCGAGGTCGCCATCTGCTACGGCATGACGGAGACGTCGCCGGTGAGTTGCCAGACCCGCATCGACGACGATCTCGAGCGCCGGACCGCATCGATCGGCCGGGCGCACCCGCATGTCGAGATCAAAATCATCGACCCCGAGACCGGTGACGAAGTGGAGCGTGGTGAGCCGGGCGAGTTCTGCACGCGTGGCTACTCGGTCATGCTCGGGTATTGGGAAGACGACGAGAAGACCGCAGAGGCAATCGATTCCGATGGCTGGATGCACACCGGCGACTTGGCGGTGATGCGCGAGGACGGCTACTGCAACGTCGTCGGCCGCATCAAGGACATGGTGATCCGCGGCGGCGAGAACGTCTACCCGCGCGAGATCGAGGAGTTCCTCTACACCCACCCGGATGTCGAGGATGCTCAGGTAATCGGTGTCCCCGACGAGAAGTACGGCGAGGAGATCTGCGCCTGGATTCGGATGAAGCCCGGCCGGACACCGCTGGACGCCGACGCGGTGAAGGCCTTTGCGACGGGGAAGCTGGCGCACTACAAGATCCCGCGCTACGTACACGTCGTCGACGACTTCCCGATGACGGTCACCGGCAAGGTGCGCAAGATCGAGATGCGCGACGAGACGGTGAAGCTCCTCGGCCTCTGATCTCGTTGACTCTGCGTCCACGGCGCGGAAGTTCGAGTGGGCACCGCCGTCAATGCAGAGTGAATGCGTCAGGCGCAACTAGGCCAGTAGGGGGCTCAGCCGTTTCGCGCACTCGTTCAGTGCCGGTACTTGCTTGGCCAACAACACATCCTGGTCTGAGCGGCCCGACATGCTCAACGCCGCGACCAGTCCGCCGGCGGGTGCCCTGACTGGAACCGCGACGCATGCGCAGTCCTCGCGAAGCTCGCCGGTCTGCGTGGCGAACCCGTTTTGCCGCACATCGTCGAGCCGGGCCAGTAACTCGTCGCTGACCGGCGCCAAACCGGCGAGATCCTGCTTCTCGGCCAACAGCAGCCTGCCGACGGCGGAACGATGCAGATTCCTGTTCAGTGTCGCCTCGTCGACGGGCGGCGGAAACTCACTGTCCAGATCCGCGGCGCGCACGGCGGTGTTGGTGAAGTAGAACAGATGCACGCCGAACCGCACGGATAGCCGCACTTCGGCGAGCACCTCACGCGCGGCCGTACACACCGTCGGCGCGACCGCCGCATCGATCAGCACACCCATCCGATGTCCGAGCGAGAAGCCGGACAGGTCGGGCAGCCGGACGATATACCCGTCAGCCACAAGCAGATTCAGCAGCCGATACGCGGTCGCCGACGGCATGGAAAGGTTCTCCGCGATCTCTTTGGCCGTTACACCAACGCCGGCCCGCGCCACCTCCTCCAGCACGCGCAGCGCACTCTGCACCGCCTTCGGCTGCCGACCCGACAGACTGCCGTCGGCCGGGCTCATCGCCGTACCATCCAGGGGTTGTAGTCGGCGAGCAGGTCGCCCTCGGTTGTCTCGTCGAACACCCCGACCCGCTCGCTCAGTCCAGGCACCCGCCGCAGCCGGAATGCGTACAGCGCAAATCCTGCGGCAAGCAGCCCGCCATATACGGCGGTCGCGATCCACACCGGCGACTCCAATGTCAATGCGGCCCAAACGATTATCGTGATCATCAGCACCGCTGTCGCGACACCGATCACCAGCGGCAGTCGGGTCAGCTCGCCGATGCGACGCAGGAACGCCGGCGTCGCCAGGCACACCAACAGATACGCGCCGACATACCCGTGCGCCGACACCGCGAGCAGTCCGATCAGCGCTTCTCTGCTCGACCCGGTCACCCACAGGTAGACCAGCGGCACCACCACGATGACCGGCATCGCGAGCAGGAGCGCGACATGCGGCGTGTGGAAGCGGCGATTGGTGCTGCCGACGACCCCGGGCACCACCCCCTCGCGGCCCATCGCGAACAAGGTGCGCGACAGCGCGGTCGTCGAACCGATGATGCACGCGAACCATGATGCCGTGATGCCGAGTTCCATCGCGATGGACAACGCCGTCGAACCCGCGCCCGCGCCGGCGGGCAGTGTCAGCACAATCGGCACGGAACCGATTCCCGCCCTGATGGTTTGGGTCGACTGCATGGCTGCGGCGAAGACGTAGAGCAGGCCGACGGCGATGGGCGTCCACCGAATGGCGCGGGGCACGGTGACGAACGGCTTGCGGGCCTCGCGGGCCACCGTCCCCGCGCTTTCGAAGCCGACGAACGACGTGATCGCCAGCAGCAGAGCGAAGCCGAGTGCCGAATGTGACTGCCCCTCAGCCGCATCGGGCGGAGCGCGGCCACCGGCGATCGAGCCGCCGAATGCGATCACCAACACCACCGCCGCGACCACGATCGCAAACACCTCGACGGTCAGGGAGATCCTGGCGGACAATCGAATACCCCGGATCATCAACGTCAGTGCCACCGCGCCGACGACAAGAGCGAGCACGGTGATCGTCGCCGCGCCGCTCGGCACGCCGAGCCGGCTCAGCAGTGCGGCGAGGTAATTCGCCGCGCCGACGGAACTGGCCATCGCCGCCGCCGCGTATCCGACAACCAGCGACCAGCCCGCGGCGATCCCTGCTCCAGGGCCGAGGCCCTTGACCGTGTAGCTGTAGAGCCCGCTGACCGCGACCATGCGGGTGGCGAATTGGCCGACGCAATAGCCGACGGCCGCCATCAGCAGCGCCGTGACGACGAACACGCCGAGAGTCCAGCCACCCGCAGCCGGGATCACCAGCGCGGGCAGCGTCACCATGACCGCCGAAGGCGCGACCGCAGACACCGACTGACCCAAGACCTGCGCGAACGACAACTGTCCACGTCGCAGGCCCGAGACCGGTGAGCTGCTTCTGATCGGCCGCACGTCGCCCATCCTCCCGCGTCCACCGCCGTCTGGACGTTAACTTTGCGGATCGTCAAATGAGAATCACGATCATCGTCCAGCTGCTAACCGCCGGATATTGCACGCCAACAGGGCTGAACCGACGCGTGGAATGAGAATCAGCGCGCATTTGGAATGAGAATGTGAATTCGCCGAATTCCCATTCGAAATAAGTAGTGACTTCACTCACAACACGGCGTTACTTTTGCCCGCATGACTATTGCCGCCGAAGCCACCATGCTTGATCCGCGCGTCGTCGAATTCGTGTCTGCGCCCAAGCAGATGTTCGTCGACGGCCAGTGGGTCGACGCGCTTTCCGGCCGCCGCTTCGAGACCGTCGACCCCGCCACCGAAGCGGTCATCACGACCGTGCCGCACGGCGGGCCTGAGGACGTCGAGAAGGCTGTGCGGGCGGCGCGGCGCGCATTCGACGACGGGCCCTGGCCAGCGCTCACCCCGGCCCAGCGGCAGCAGATGATCTGGCGGATCGCCGACGGCATCACGTCCCGCGCCGACCAATTCGCGCAACTGGAAACACTCGACAACGGAAAGTCGGTCGCTGTCGCCAGGGCCGTCGACGTGACATGGGCCGCGGAGATCTTCTACTACTACGCCGGCTGGGCCACCAAGATCGAAGGCCGCACCATCGGAGTGTCGGTGCCGTGGGCGCCGGGCGGCCGGTTCCACGCCTTCACGCTGCGCGAGCCCGTCGGCGTGTGTGCGCAGATCATCCCGTGGAACTTTCCGCTGGTGATGGCGGCGTTCAAAGTCGCACCCGCGCTCGCGTGCGGTAACACCGTGATCCTCAAGCCCGCCGAACAGACGCCACTGACCGCGCTGCTGCTCGCCGAGGTCATCGCCGAGGCCGGCGTGCCGGACGGAGTTGTCAACGTGCTCACCGGGTTCGGTGACGTCGGTGCGGCGCTGTCGGCGCATCCGGACGTCGATAAGGTCGCGTTCACCGGGTCGACCGAGGTCGGCCGCAAGATCGTCAACGCCGCGTCAGGCAACCTGAAGAAGGTCTCGCTGGAACTCGGCGGCAAGAGCCCGCAGGTGGTGTTCGCCGACGCCGACCTGGATGCAGCGATTCCGGGTGCGGCCAGCGGCTTCCTGTTCAACCACGGCCAGACCTGCACGGCGGGCACCCGGCTCCTCGTCGAGGACCGTATCTTCGACGAGTTCACGCAGGGCGTGGCCGAACTCGCGCGTGCGCAGAGAATCGGCCCGGGGCTGGACCCGACCAACGACATCGGGCCGTTGGTCTCGCGCGAACAGCTGACGAAGGTCACCGGATATCTCGACGCCGGCGTCGCCGACGGCGCCCGTGCGCTGGCCGGCGGCGCCCGGCACGGCGACACCGGGTTCTACGTCCAGCCCAGCCTGCTCGTCGACGTGCGACCCGACTTCAGCGTGTACCGCGAGGAGATCTTCGGGCCGGTTGCCGTCGCGATCCCGTTCAACCGCGAGCAGGGTGTGCGTGCGGCCGCCAACGACACCCCGTACGGGCTGGCCGCCAGCGTATGGACCCGCGACGTGTCGACCGCCCACGAGGTCGCCGCCCAGATCAAGGCGGGCACGGTGTGGATCAATTGCCATAACGCATTCGATACCGCCCTGCCATTCGGCGGCTACAAACAATCGGGCTGGGGCCGTGAACTCGGTGAGGGAGCGATCGCCGAATACACGCAGACGAAGGCCGTCAATATGGCCCTCTAACCCCAAACGCCGTCAAATGAGAATTCACCCCGAAACCATTCTCATTTCATTCATTTCAAGCTTCATGACGCCGCAACCCACAACCCGATCCGAGACGAAAGCCTGATTGCCATGACAACAGATGCCCTCGCATCCGGACCGCAGGTCCGTGATCGCGAACCCCACCGCCTCGCAGGCCGGCTCGGCCCGGCCGCGATCGTCTTCATGGTCGTGGCGGCAGCCGCGCCGCTGACCGTCGTCGCCGGAACCTTCCCGATCGGGATCGCCGCCGGGAACGGCGCCGCCTACCCGGCGTCTTATCTGGTGTGCACCGCGGTCCTGATCCTGTTCGCGGTCGGCTTCACCGCGATGGCCCGACACGTGCCCGGCGCGGGCGCGTTCTACACCTACGTCGGTCACGGATTAGGCAGGCACCTGGGGCTCGGTGCCGCGTTCCTCGCGCTGCTGTCGTATACCGCGGTGCAGGGCGGGGTCTACGGCTATGTGGGCGCGGCGATCAATGAGCTCGTCACGTCCCACGGTGGCCCGTCGGTGCCGTGGTACGTCTACGGCCTGGCGATGATGGCCGTGGTCGCGACACTCGGGTATCGGCATATCGAATTGTCGGGCAAGGTGCTCGGTGTTCTGCTGATCTGTGAGGTCGGCATCGTGATGGTGATCAACCTGGCCGTGATCGGCCACGGCGGCGACCACGGAATATCCACGGCAGCTTTCGATCCCGGCAAGTTCTTCACCGGCGCGCCGGGCATCGCACTGATCTTCGCGCTGGCCGGTTACATCGGTTTCGAAGCGACGGCCGTGTTCCGCGACGAGGCGCGCGACCCGGCGCGCACCATTCCACGCGCGACGTATCTGGCACTGCTGCTCATCGGCGGCTTCTATGCGCTGTCGAGCTGGGCGCTGGTCAGCGCGTGGGGAGATGACGGCGCAGTCAAGCTCGCAACCGACAATCCCGAGGGCATGTTGACCGAGACCGCGACCCGTTATGTCGGCTCCATCGCGGGCGACCTCGTCCAGATCTTCTTGATCACCAGCCTCTTCGCCGCGCTGCTGTCATTCCACAATGTGCTTGCGCGCTATGTCTTTTCGCTCGGCAACACCGCGGCCCTGCCGTCGAAGTGCGGCCGCAGCCACACCAGGCATGCCTCGCCCCACGTGGCGTCGGCAGTGCAGACCGTTTCGGCGCTCGTCCTCGTCGTCGCGTCGGCGCTGGCCGGCCTCGATCCCGTCACTCAGGTGTTCGCCTGGTTCGTCGGGATCTCGTCGGTGGGCATCATCGCGCTGATGACGCTGACGTCCGTCGCGGTCGTCGTGTACTTCCGTCGCAGCAAGGTCGACACCAGAACCTGGCACACCCTCGTCGCGCCTGGCCTCGGATTGGTCGGGCTCGCCGTCCTACTCGTGATGACCGCCGTCAACCTGCCGCTGCTCGTCGGCGGCTCGAGCACCACGGCCGCCGTGATCGGCGTGCTGCTGGTCGGCACGTTCGCAGGTGGCGCCGTACTGGCGGCGCTGCGACCGCACGCCGGCCGTCCTTCGATCGAAAAGGAGTACACCCGATGAGCACAGCCACCGTCGAGACCGTCGACCAAACCGCATCTGCGGCACCGGATCACCCGCTGACGCCGTTGACCGCCGACGAGATCCGTGCGGTGCGCCGCATCGTCGACGCCCACGGCCTACTCGGCGAGAGCGTCCGATTCGTCTACACCGCACTCGAGGAGCCGCACAAGGAAACCGTGCTGGCCTTCTCGCCCGGCGACCCGATCGAGCGTCGTGCCCGAGTCTTGTTGCTGGACAGGGCAACCGGCCTCGGCGCCGACCTCGTCGTGTCCATCACCGGCGACCGCGTCGTCACGCAGCAGTCGATCGATGCCGGGGCCGACGGCCACGTTCCGATCCTCGACCAGGAATTCGAGGACATCGAGGCGTTCCTGCTCGAGAGCGCCGAATGGCTGGCCGCGATGCGCAAGCGCAACCTCAACCCGACCGATGTGCGCGCGGTCCCGTTGTCGGCAGGCGTATTCGGACACGAGGACGAGGTGGGCCGCCGCGTGGTGCGCGTGCTCGCGTTCTACCAGTACGACGAGGCCGACCTGCCGTGGGCGCACCCCATCGACGGGGTGGTCGCCTACGTCGACCTCACCGCGCGGCGAGTGACCAAGGTCATCGACGAGTTCGACCTCGCGGTGCCCGCCGAACGAGGGGAGTGGGACGCCGAACCGCACGCAGTACCCGCTCGCACCGATCTGAAGCCGATCGATATCGTCCAGCCCGAGGGCCCGAGCTTCTCCGTCGATGGCAACCAGATCACTTGGGCGGACTGGACTTTCAGGTTTGGCTTCGATATCCGCGAAGGCCTGACGCTGCATCAGATCGCGATCGGAGGACGGCCGGTGGTCTTCCGCGCCTCGATCGCCGAGATGGTGGTGCCCTACGCCGATCCGTCGCCGGTGCGCTACTGGCAGAACTACTTCGACCAGGGCGAGTACCTGTTCGGCCGTTACACGAACTCGCTCGAGTTGGGCTGCGACTGCCTCGGGGAGATCAAGCATTTCGACGTGACAATCGCCGACGAGCACGGCGAGCCGAAGGTGCTGAAGAATGCGATCTGTCTGCACGAGGAGGACTTCGGCGTGCTGTGGAAGCACACCGACATGTTCAACGGCATGGCCGAGACCCGTCGCTCCAGGCGACTGGTCATCTCCTTCTTCTTGACCATCGGCAACTACGACTACGGGTTCTACTGGTACCTGTACCTCGACGGCACGATTCAACTCGAGGCCAAAGCGACCGGCATCGTGTTCACGTCGGCGTACCGGGGGCCCGACGGCTTTGCCACCGAGATGGCGCCCGGGCTTGGCGCACCGTTCCATCAGCATCTGTTCTCGGCACGGCTGGATATGGCGGTCGATGGAAACGTCAACGTCGTCGAGGAGGTCGACGCGGTCCCCGTGCCGATGGGCCCGGACAACCCGTGGGGCAATGCGTTCCGCGCGCAGAAGACCAAACTCACTCGCGAGTCGGAGGCGCAGCGGGTAGCCGACAACCTCAAGGCGCGGGTTTGGCACGTCACGAACCCGACCAAACAGAACCGGCTGGGCCAGGACGTCGGCTACGCGCTGTACCCCGAGGGCCAACCTGTGCTGCTCGCCGACCCGTCCAGTTCGATCGCGCAGCGCGCAGCGTTTGCCACCAAGCACCTCTGGGTCACGAAATACGATCCAGCGGAACGGTATTCGGCCGGACAGTTCGTCAACCAGCATCCGGGTGGTGCGGGCCTGCCCGCATTCACTGCCGGGGACCGCAACATCGACGGCGAGGACATCGTCGTATGGCACACCTTTGGGCTGACGCATTTCCCGCGCCCGGAGGACTGGCCCGTGATGCCGGTGGACTACGCGGGGTTCAAGCTCAAGCCGCAGGGGTTCTTCGACCGCAACCCGGCGCTGAACGTTCCCGCTGCGCCGCAGGCCCACTGCTGCGACGATTGACTACTAGATCCGCCGAAACGGTATTCCAGCAGGAAAAGTCCGAGTGGAGGCCTGCTGGAATACAGTTTCGGCGCCGAAAGGGATGAGTTTCGCGCGAACGATGTGTCTACACCTGTATGAGGAGTGAGATGTTCACCGCCACGTCCGCCACCCTCGGGCGACGGGCGTGCGCGGTGCTCGCACTGAGTTCAGCGGGCTTGCATGCCGCCATGCTGGGGCACGCGTCGAATGCCCTGGCAGGTGGTCTGCTGGCCGCGATGATCGTGGCCTGCGTGTACTGCGCGCGCGATCTGTGGACGCAGGGGTCGCTGCGCGCATGGTGTGTGGTCGGCTTGATGAACATCGCGATGATCGCGGTGCATCTGCCGATGCCGGCCCATCATCACCACATGCAGATGGGGTCCATGGGCCAGCAGTCGACGCTGATGGGTCTGGCAACCGGGATCGCCGCGGTGGAGGTGGCCGTCGCGATGGCGGTGCTGTACTACCGCACGCGCCGCCACGCGCAACTGGTCATCGATACACGAACCCGCTGACGCCAAATCGGTTGTTGAGATCCGGTCCGCCGAGGAAAACTGTCCACGGAGGAGGCGATGATGGTCGAGGTTGGGCCGCATAGCGCGTTCGCGGTGAACAAGATCGGGTTCGACCGGATACCGTTTCCGCTGAGTTTCGCCGTTCGTACGGTCGGCGCGGCATGGGTGGTTGACGCAACCGCGGCGCAGGCTGCCGAACTGGCCGATGTGCTCCAGCGCGCGGCCAACGACACGATCGTGGTGGTGAGCCTGGGGGGCACCTACTTTCTGGATGACGGGCAGCAGCTGTTCTCGCCGTCGCAGATCGCGGCAGCGCAGGGCATCAGCCACCATGTCCACCGCCTCGACGGGCTGACGTCCACTGACGTGAGTGAGGAAGCGTTGGTGATTCGAAGGGACGATCTGCCTCAGTTTCTCGATGGTTGGACGCCTTACGACTTGGTGTGGGTTGACGTGTCCGGCGCGCCGACGCCCCAACACATCGATGAGATTGCTCTCGCCATTGGCACGATGAACCGCGGCGACGCGGTCCTACCCGAGATTGTCGGCTCGCGGGTGTGTTTTTTCGGACATGACGACTGCTACGTCACTGTCGAGTCCATGGAACCGGCAGTGCCCCCGGCAGTTTTCAGTCGCCTGTTGGCCCTGCTGGTCGGTTCGGCGTTGGCAGATGTGTCGCCGGTCGACGTATCAGATCCGGGCGCAGAGGTAGTGGAAACACTCATCGAGCAAAGCTCATCCTGGGGCGGATGGCTTGGCGCCGTGTCGCAGGCTTCGATAACTGTTGACTTGGCTGCAATGCCTGAACCGTGGCGGCTCGGTCAGCGGCTTCCAGAACGCGTTGATCGCAGTGTGACTTACGATGTCAACCAACGGGTTTGGCTTTCCTCGTAGGACAACAGCAACGCGTCGTTGGTCATCGGTACACCAGCCCGCTGAGCCGCATCGCCAGCGCACGTTGCACCGCCGGGATCCGGCCCACCGCACTGATCGCCACGTTGCGAATAGGGCGCAGTGCCCGTGGCAGGGTTGCCAAACGCGTTAGCCTGTCGGTCATTTCGACGATCTGCTGTGCAATGGGGCGCCGCGCCGCGGTGTACTCGTCGAGCACGCTGTCGGGAGCGCCGCCGAGCACCGCGGCCAGGGCGTCGGCCAGCGCGACACCGTCCTGGATGCCGAGGTTCATGCCCTGCCCTCCTGCGGGGCTGTGTACATGGGCGGCATCGCCTGCGAGCAGCAGCCGCCCGGCGCGGTACGTGTCGGCGACGCGGTGGTGGATCCGGAAGCGCGAGCCCCAGATGACCTCGGTGACGACCATCCGCCCGACACCGAGGCCGCGCTCGTCGAGCAGCTGCTGGACGAACTCCGCCGACGGCTCCTCGGGCGCATCGGGAACTGGCGCCACGATGCGGTAGATGTCGCCGGGGAGCGGGGCTACCACGGTCAGACCCGCCTTCGCCCAGAACAGGATGACCTCATCCGCCGGTACGTCGCCCCGCAGTCGGACGTCGGCCAGCGTGAACGACTCCTGATAGACGTCGCCCTCGAAGCCGATGCCCGCCTGCTCGCGCACGGTGCTGTGGATTCCGTCGGCTCCCACCACATAGCGCGCCCTGAGCACGTCACCGTCGTCGAACGTGGCCGTCACGCCGTCGGCGTCCTGCCGTACTGACGCCAGCCGCTTCGGCCGGATGACCGTGCCGCCCAGTTCGGTCAACCGATCGAGCAGTAACCGCTCGGTGGTCGCCTGCGGGACCATCAGTGAGTACGCATAATCGGTCGGCAGCGCTGAGAAGTCGACAGGGATCAGGGTGCGGCTGCCGTCGCGAATCGTGAAGCGCGGCGCCTGCACACCCTCCTTGACCAGTCGCCGCGACACGTCGAGACCCGCAAGGACCTCGAGAGTGCGCGAATTGACCACGGCGGCGCGCGACGTGTTGGCGCCCGCAGGTTGTGCGTCCACCACCGTGGTCGCCACACCCTTGTTGACCAGCGACGCAGCCAGTGTCAATCCGCTCGGACCCGCCCCGACAACCAGGACATCCGTGTCGTACATTTCGTCTCCTTCAGTTCAATGCCAACGCTTGTTGGCATAACTATGCGCCAGCCGCGGACGTATGTCAACAGGCGTTGGCCTACACTTGTTGGCATGCGCAGATCCTCTACGGAAACGAAGGCGGTGATCTTGGCCGCGGCCAAGCAGCGGTTCGCCGAGTCGGGCTATGAACGCGCCACCATCCGGGCCATCGCGGCGGACGCGAACATCGATCCGTCGATGGTGATGCGCTACTTCGGCAACAAGGACCAGCTGTTCGCCGCGGCCGCCGACTTCGACCTCGAGTTGCCCGATTTCTCCGAGGTGGACGTGCATCAATTGGGCGCCAAGCTGGTGACGTACTTCATGGATCGATGGGAGCGCGACGAAGCGCTGGTGGTGCTGCTGAGGTCCGCGACCACCAATCCCGAAGCGGCGCAACGCATGCGAGAGATCTTCGCGGCTCAGCTGATGCCAGTGATCGCAAAGGTGAAACCGGACGCGCCGGAACGCCGGGCGGGGTTGGTGGCAACGCAGATGATCGGGCTGGCCATGTGCCGCTACGTTCTGCAGCTGCCTCCAGTGGTGGAGATGACGCACGGCGAAGTGGTCGGGTGGCTCGGACCGACGATCCAGCGATACCTCGACGGGCCGCAATAACTAATCGCGAGTTGTTTCGATTGGTGATAGCGAGCAAATTCTGTCCACTAAACGAAACGCGGGGCGGTTCATGGCGCCGGCCTCAAATGGAACATAGGGAAACACCCGATTCCTCCTGTTTACATGGGCGGCAGGGTGGGTATCGACGGCTGCGGGGGGTCGTTGGGGCTGGGAACGGACGCGATCACAGCGGCTTGCCAGCAAAGGAAGTTAAATCCAACAAAAGGGGAGAGACCTATGTCATTTGCAAAGAAGGCCATCGCCGGCATCGCGCTGTCGGGCGCCCTGGCCGTGCCTGGAATCGCATTGGCGGCGACGAGTTCAGCCGACGCCAACACGACCGGCGGTTACTGCGTCAAGTCAGCACGAGGATGCCAAGCAGCCCTTGATGCGGGCGCCCAGGGCGGATCGGGCGCGGGCTCGGGTGCGTTTGGCGCCTTCGGGAACTTCGGCGACGTGCAGCATGACTGGCGCGGCGGGGCCAACGGCTTCCAGACGGGGTTGAACAACTCGGCACTCGCCGGAAACCGTCAGAGCACGCAATCTGACCCGACGCCCTGACCTCAGTGCGGCCGAGCGACCCCTGCCTAGGTGGCAGGGGTCGCTTTGGTTCTGGGCGCTGCCCGAGACCTCGGTGGCAGGCACCGTCATGGCTGTGGTCTCCTAGGCACCGTGCCAAGTGGTGACGCCGGCTCGACAATCGCTCTCGTCCTGATCGCCACCACCACGCTCGTCGCCTGCGCCACGCTCGGCGGAGGGCTCTACGAATTCCTGGTCGTCGACCCCGTCTGGCCCAAGCGACCCGGCATCATCCAACCGCGCAACGGCGGCGTCTCGCGGGCGCGGTTCTGGGTGCCGGTGCACACAGTCTTCGAGGTGCTGTTGATCGTCACGCTGGTGGTGGCCTGGGGTCACGCCGACGTCCGGACCGCCTTGTTGGTGGCGCTGGTGAGCCACGCCGCGATGCGAGTGTGGTCGTTGGCCGACTTCGTGCCGAAGGCAGTTGCTTTCGAGAAAGCCGACCCCGCCACGATCGATGAGGCGGCCGCGGTCCGGTGGACCCGCCGCAGCCTGTTACGACTGCCGCTCGATGTGATCACGTGTGGCGCGATGCTCGTGGCGTTGGTTGGGTATAGGTGAGCCATGACGATCTCGAGCGACGATGTGCGCCGCCTGCTGCAGTCCGACGAGCCGGACACCGTGCTGGTGTTGGTGGAGGGGCGAACCGAGGTGATCGGCTCCGGCCAGCTCGCCTCGGATCAGTACCGTGGTGCGCTCGAAGTCATCTCCCGCGACGACCTGGCGAAACGGTTGGGCGACACGCCATCCGAGCACGATGTGGCCGAACAAGCAGCCTTGCTCGATTCGGCGGTCAGCGAGATGGGCGGATAGCTCTCACGGCCAGCCCACACCGGGCGCTGGTGCGTCGACGACGAGGACCTGCCCGGTTCGCGCGGCAAGTGCGCTCTCCACGCCGTCGGTGCCACGCCATTCGGCCGCCATCATGAAAAGTGTTCTGCCAGTTGGTCCGCCGAGCATCGCCGCGAATATCGCGCGGTCGTGTTCGATCCGCTGCAGCACCCTGCCGCCTTCTTCGACGCGTATGCAGGCACCCTCGGGGGCGTCGGCGCGGCCGGTGTGCGTGCGCGTGTCCGCGGCCTGCGTCCACACCGCGCCGTCGGCGTCCAGACAGATCCCGTCGGGGCCCACGTTGTCCGCCCACACCCGGCGGTTCGACAGGCCGCCATCGGCTTCGATGTCGAAGGCGGTCAGCCGACCGGCGAACGACTCGGAAATGATGAGCGTCGAATTGTCGGGCGTGATCACCATCCCATTGGGAAAGTCGATATCGGTGGCGACGCAACGCGCGGTGCCGTCGGGCGTGACCAGCGCGATGATCCCGGGTTCGGGCGGCGCGCCGCCGAGGAAATCGAATGCGAAGCCGTTGAGGTAGATGTTGCCGCGGCCGTCGACCACGATCTCGTTCCAGTTCTGGTCGGCGACTGCTTTGAGATCGGCATGCGCCACCATCGACCCGTCGGGTTCCTGCCGCATCAGCTCGGGGCCGGTGACGAGGAGCCGGCCGTCAGGCAGCCAATCGATCGACCAACCCAATCCGGGCGGTCCTTGCGCGACGACTTCGCTGCGCCCGTCCATGTCGACCGCGACGACTTCACCGGTTCCCCAGTGCGCGAACCAGAGTCGATCGTCGTGCCATCGCGGTGATTCCACGTAGGCGAGTCCGTCCAGCAGTACGCGTGGTGTGTTCATACGGCTATGACGAGTCGGCGATCATCGAATCGACAGCGTGTCGTGTAACGGTATGCGGTTGTTGACCAACGCAAGGACTCCAGCAATCGATCCTGTGAAAGCGTGACTACGCGTTATACACTCATGTGCTGCTATTTTCGGCAGCAGAAATTCGAGGTGCCAGGTTCATGGCAAACGGATACGAACTTCACGGAACCCTGCTGGAGGCATGCTCTTGTGGCGTGCTGTGCCCCTGTTGGATTGGCGAGGATCCCGACCAGGGAACGTGTGATGCGTTCAACGCCTACCACTTCGACCGCGGCACCATCGGCGATGTCGACGTCAGCGGCCGAACCTTCGTCCGCGTCGTGCAGATCCCTGGCAACGTGCTCACACCGGGCAGTTGGCGGCAGGTGGTGTTCATCGACGACGGCGCTACCGGCGACCAACGTCAAGCAATCCTCGATGCCTACGACGGAAAACTGGGCGGACCACTCGCCGATCTGGCGGCGTTGATCGGCGAGACGGTGGCTGTCCACGATGCGCCGATCAAGCACGAAGTCAGTGATGGCACCGGAATGCTCGAGATCGGTGATGTCGTCCAGGCGACGATGCGTCCCTTCAAAGGGCCCGACGGCACCGTCACGACGTTGCGGGACTCGCTGTTCTCGACGGTGCCGGGCACGCCCGCGTATGTCGCCGTGGCCGACTCGCACGACGTGAACCTTCCGCAATACGACATGGTGTGGTCGTTCACCGGCCGCAATGCCATTCAGGCCGACTACCACATCTCCTACACCCCGTGACGAGCGCGCCGCAGGGCGCCCTCACCACCCCGCGGCGCCGCGTGCCTGCCGTCGTCATAGTCGTGATCGCTTGTGCGTGGGCGCTTGTCATCCTGGCGCAGGTCACCGGGCGAGCCGGGCACCTCCATCACGGAGCGTTGATCGAGGGCGATCAGTCGCTGGTCATCGCTCTTGGGTTCTTCCTGCTGGCGTGGCAGGTGATGATCGCGGCCATGATGCTGCCGTCGAGCCTGCCTTTCTTCCGGCTCTTCGCGGCGGTGTCGGCGGCCGCGCCTCATCCACGCGCCACGGTCGCGGCATTCCTGGCGGGATACCTGTTGGTATGGACGGGATTTGGCGCGTTTGCGTTCGTGGCCGACATCGTCCTGCACCACACCGTCGACGCCAGTCCGTGGCTTTCGGAGCATTCGTGGCTGATCGCTGCAGGAGTGCTGGCATTGGCGGGGCTGTTCCAGTTCACGCCGCTCAAGGATCGCTGCCTGAGCAAGTGCCGGCACCCTGGCGCCTACCTGCTGCCACGCTATCGGCGCGGCGTCAGATCCGCATTTACTCTCGGCGGTGGCCACGGGCTGTTCTGCTTGGGTTGCTGTTGGGCACTGATGTTGGTGATGTTCGCGACGGGCGTTGCGAACCTCATCTGGATGGCCGCGCTGACGGTGCTCATGGTCTACGAAAAGACCGCGAGGGCCGGGCAGCGGGTGGTCCCGTTGGCCGGCGTTGTCCTGCTCGGCGGCGCGGTGCTGGTGCTCGCCCTTTCGCCGTGGCTGCCGTCAGGCGTCATGAGTACGAACTAGGCTTCGATCTCGCCCGCGATCCTGCGTTCGATGCTGGCGCGGGTGGCCGCCGGCAGCACGAGGAGCCCGTCGAGTTCCCGCTGCGCACGGGCGTATGCGCTCTGTCGCTCCTGCGGCGTGGCCCCGTTGTCCGACGCGAGGCGCAACAGATGTTGCGCACGCTCTAGCCGCTCCTGCGCTTCGGCCGAGAAATCACTGCGGCGCCGCCTGATCGCCTCCGACTCCGCGACGTCGAATGCGGCAACGTATTCGCCTACGGCGTCGCGGTATTCGAGCTGCGCATTGCGATCACCGAGGATGTCGTCCACCGAGTCGGGTCGCAGCCAGTCCGCGCGGCTCTTGGCCTTGTGGAAGGCCATGGTCAACGGATCCCGCATGTCGGTCATCAACGGGAAGTCCAACAGCTTGGCGATGTCGATCTCGTATTCCAGCCAGCGCGCGTCGGTGCGATTGTGGCGCTCGAGAACCTTGCTCATCTCGCGCCGATAGCCGGCCTGATTCTTCTGCGCCCTGCCCGACGCCTCCGCGAGCGCGACCTTCGTCTCCTGTTTGATGCGGTATCGCTCGAGCCGACGCTGCGCCCGTCGTTCATTGGCCACCGCGACCGTCCGCACGGCCCCGCCGATCGCACCCATGAACGGGAAGACCAGCCACCAGAAGTGGCCCGCGACTTCAAAGAGAGGCGCCACAACGCCAGCATGCCATCAGCGCGGTTGGGTGGCGGAAATCGCCTGGCCAATGACGTCGGCGACCGCTTGCGGGTCGCTGAGCATCCGCAAGTGATCCCAATCGCGGCGCGCCACCCACCAGCCCAGCCGCTCGGCTTTGTCTGCCGCGGCATCGAACGGTGCGCCAAGCCGGACGAACGCGCACGCCACTGAGTCCGCGAACCGCGCAGGCGGAGCGGGTTCGTCGAAATAGGCCAACGGCATTCGCGGTATCTCTGCGATGAGACGCCGTCGTCGGTCCGGGTCGGGCACCCATTCCGCCAACGCCCCCGGCGGGAACCACTCGTGGTACGGCGGAAGGACGCCGTCGACGGCGAAGCCGCGCAACTGCGCCTCCAGCCCCTGCGGTGCGGTGTCGAACCAGCTGCGGCCCGGTTGCGGCAGCATCGCGTCGACGAACAGCGCGCCTTCCGTGCGGTCGCCGACGGCCTCGGCGATCGCAGGTAGCAGCGCACCTGCGGCGCTGTGTCCAACCAACACGACTGGGTCAGTGCCAGCGTCGACGGCGGCCGCCGCCGCGCTGGCATACTTCGGGTAGTACGGTGGGCCCGTCGTCGCCGTAGCGGTCAGGTCCGGCACGACACATTCGAAATCGTTCTGCTGCAACACTTCTGCGGTGTAAATCCACGTCGACGGTCCCGCCACCGGGCTGTGGACGAACAGCAGGGTCGTCACAACCCGATCCGGCGGTAGCGCGCCAGCCTGGCGGCCATCCGTTCGTCCTCAGGTGCGGCACGCAGCGCCGCGAGTTCGTTGGCAATGGTCGCCGATAGCCGGCGCGTGAACTCCATCGGCTCGTCGGCGGCGTCGGGACGTTCGGGCACGATCGCGTCGACGATGCCGTGGCGCAGCAGGTCCGCCGACCGAATACCTTGCGTGGCAGCCAGTTCCGGGGCGTGGTCGACGTCGCGGAACACGATCGCGCTGGCCCCCTCCGGCGGCAGCGGCGCCAGCCAGCCGTGCAGCGCGGCCAGCACTCGATCGGCAGGCACCATCGCCAGCGCGGGTCCGCCGCTGCCCTGGCCCAGCAACACCGACACCGTCGGCGTGTCCAGCGTGACGAGTTCGGCTAAGCAGCGGGCGATTTCACCGGCAAGCCCACCCTGCTCGGCCTCGGTCGACAGGGCGGGCCCTGCCGTGTCGATCACGAGCACAAGCGGCAGTTGCAGGCCCGCGGCCAACGCCATGCCACGGCGGGCCTCCTGCAGGGCTGCGGGGCCGACCAATCCTCCGACGACGCGTTGTTGACCGAGCACCACGGCGGGCTGACCGCCGAACCGGGCCAGCGCCAACATCATGGTGGCCGCTTCGCCGCGTTCGGTACCGGACAGCAGCACCCGTTCAGTTGTGCCGTGCCGCAACAGATATCCGACGCCGGGTCGATCCGGGCGTCGGGATGCCTCGACCGACGTCCACGCAGGCACGTCAGGAAGCGGCCCGGTCTCGGGCCTCGCCGGCGGTGCCTCCGGCGGATCGGCGACCACCTTCAGCGTGCGATCCAGCGTCGAGCGCAGGGCCTCCAGTGGGACGACGCCGTCGATGACGCCGTGCCTGTGCAGGTTCTCCGCGGTCTGGACGCCCGCAGGGAAGGGCTCGCCGTACAGATGCTCGTAGACCCGCGGGCCGAGGAACCCGACGAGCGCGCCGGGTTCGGCCGCCGTGACGTGACCCAGCGACCCCCACGACGCGAACACTCCACCGGTCGTCGGGTGGCGCAGGTACACCAGATAGGGCAGGTGCTGGCGCTTGTGCAGCTCGACCGCCGCCGCGATCTTGACCATCTGCAGGAACGCGACGGTGCCCTCCTGCATGCGGGTGCCGCCCGAACTCGGCGACGCCAGCAGCGGCAGCCCCTCGGCGGTCGCCCACGCCACCGCGGCGGTGATCCGCTCGGCGGCGGCGACCCCGATCGACCCTGCGAGGAAGTCGAACTCGCACGCCACCAGCGCGACGCGACGCCCGAACACCGTGCCCTCGCCGGTCACGACGGATTCGTCCAGACCGGTCTTCGCCGACGCCTCGGCCAGCTCGCGCCGGTAGGCCTCGTTGGCGTCGACCGCCAGCGGCGGACTGTCCCAGCTGCGGAAAGAACCCTCGTCCAGCACGGCATCGCGCAGCTGCAGGGCACCGATCCGGCTCACCGCATGAGGCTAACCCGCGAGACGCGCATCACCCCGTGCCCAGTACACGCTGCAGGTCGGGCTTCATGGCTTGCAGCTGTGCACCCCAATACCCCCAGCTGTGGGTTCCGTTGTCCGGGAAGCTGAACGAGCCGTTGTGCCCGCCCGCCGCCAGGTAGCGATCCTGAAAGGCGATGTTGCTTGCGCGGGTCAGGTTCTCCAAGAACTGGGCGGGGAAGTCCGCACCACCCAGTTCGCTCGGCGTCCCGTTGCCGCAGTACACCCAGATGCGGGTGTTGTTGGCGACCAGCCTGTCGACGTTGACGGTCGGATCGTTGCGCGCCCAGGCCGGATCTCCGGCAGGCCCCCACATCGGACCGGGGTCAAAGCCGCCGGAGTCGTGCATCGCAAACCCGACCAAGGTCGGCCAGACGCCATCGGACAGGTTCAAGAAGCCGGACAGCGAGCCGGCATATCGGAAGTTCTGCGGATGCCACTCCGCGAGGGTCAACGCAGCATTGCCGCCCATGGAAAGGCCGACGATGGCGTTTCCGCTCGGGCTGATGCCTCGGTTCGCCGCCAACCATGGCGGCAGTTCTTGCGTCAGGAAGGTCTCCCATTTGTATGTCCAGGTGTCCCCATTGCCCACCGCGGGCGCGTACCAGTCGGTGTAGAAGCTGGACATGCCGCCGACGGGCATCACAATGGACAGCCCGGATTGGTAGTACCAGTCGAATGCCTGGGTCTCGATGTCCCAGCCGTTCTGGTCATCTCGCGCACGAAGGCCGTCCAGCAGATAGACGGCGTGGCGACCCCCACCCTGGAACTCGACCTTGATATCGCGGCCCATCGAAGCCGAGGGCACCATGAGGTATTCGACCGGCAAGCCTGGCCTCGAATATGCCGTGGCACTTGGCAAACCCCCGAAGAAGCCGACCGGGACGGTCAGCATCGCCGCGGCCGCGGCTACGATCAACACTCGCAGCGAGCACAGCCGCCGACGCCACTGTGTGTTTGTCATTTCGAGCTGCCCCTTCCCCCACCTGCCTGGTGAATAGCGACGCTGAGTACCCGGTGCGAACCCGGGCAAACGCACCAGGAGGCAAATCCTTTGCGGGTGCGCGTGCTGACGCTCGTCGCCGGGCGTTGGTCACCCCGAAGGTCCGATCCCGGTTGCCGCTAGGGTGGCGCCATGATTGGTGTGACCCGCGACGGCCACGTGATGACCCTGGAAATGCAGCGTGCCGAGCGGCGTAACGCGCTGAACAGCGCGCTCGTCGACGGTCTGCGCGAAGCTGTCGAGAAGGCCGCCGCCGAGGACATCCGGGCGATCGTCCTCACCGGCCAAGGCCATGTCTTCAGCGCGGGGGCGGATTTGTCAGACCCGTCGGGCGTGGCCGAGGAGTTGCCCGAGAAGGCCAAGGCGCTGAACCTGGCCATCGATGCGGCACCGGTTCCGGTCATCGGCGCGATCAACGGCCCCGCCATCGGGGCGGGCGTGATCCTCTCCATGATCTGCGACCTCCGCGTCGTCGCGCCCGATGCCTACTTCCAGTTCCCGGTCGCGAAATATGGTCTGGCGCTGGACAACTGGAGCATTCGCCGGCTGACGTCGCTGGTCGGGGCAGGCCGGGCAAGGGCCATGCTGATAGCGGCCGAACGGCTCACTGCCGACGTCGCGCTGCAGACCGGCATGGCCAACCGCATCGGCACGCTGGCCGACGCGCAAGCATGGGCCGCTGAAATCGCCGGCTACGCGCCGCTCGCGCTGCAGCACGCCAAGCGGGTCCTCAACGACGATGGCGCCTACGAGGAGCCATGGCCCGAGCACAAAGACCTGTTCGACAGGGCCTGGGCTTCTCAGGACGTCATCGAGGCCCAGGTGGCCAGGATCGAGAAGCGGCCGCCGAAGTTCCAGGGAGCCTGATGGTGGTGCGGGCAGCCCTGCGGTTCGGGTTCGGCACGGCGTCCGTGCTGGCCGGAAGCTGGCTGTTACGCGCGCTGCACGGCACGCCCGCCGCGCTGGGGGCCTCGCCCGCCGAGATCGAAGCCGTCGCGCGTCGATCGCCGAACTTCCGTGACGGCGCCTTCGTCAACGTCGACCCGGCCTCGGGTATCAGCCTCGACCGCGAAGAACAGCGGCGGATCATCTGGGACTTGATCGGCTCGCGCGGTAAATCCCGGCCCGCTGCTCCGATACCGATCGTTCAGCCCTTGCCAGCAGGCCCGGCCGCCGGTCTTTCGGTGTGCTGGTTCGGCCACTCCTCGGCGCTGATCGAGGTCGACGGCTACCGCGTGCTCGCCGATCCGATCTGGAGTCGCCGCTGCTCGCCCTCGCAGACGGTCGGCCCCGAACGGCTGCACGAGGTGCCCGCGCCGCTGGAGTCGCTCTCGGCAGTCGATGCCGTGGTGATCAGCCATGACCACTACGACCACCTCGATGTGGACACGATTCTCGGACTGGCCCGTACGCAGCGGTCGCCGTTCGTCGTGCCACTCGGTGTCGGCGCGCACCTGCGCAAGTGGGGGATTCCGGAGAGTCGCATCGTCGAACTCGACTGGAACGAGAGCCACACGATCGGCGATCTGACGCTGGTCTGCACGCCTGCCAGGCATTTCTCAGGCCGGCTCTTCAATCGCGACACCACGCTGTGGGCGTCGTGGGTGATCGCCGGGCCCCAGCACCGCGCATTTTTCGGCGGCGATACCGGCTACACGAAGAGCTTCTCCGAAATCGGAATGGACCACGGGCCTTTCGACCTGACCCTGCTGCCGATCGGCGCGTATCACCCCGCGTGGCCCGACATCCACATGAACCCGGAAGAAGCGGTCCGCGCGCATCTCGATGTCGCAGACGCCGGCGCTGGGCTGTTGGTACCCATCCACTGGGCCACCTTCCGGCTGGCCCCACACCCGTGGGCTGAGCCGGTCGAGCGGTTGCTGAAGGCCGCCGATTCCGCCGGTGTACATGTGGTGGTGCCGAAACCCGGGCAGCGAATCGATCCCGAGACGTCCGTCGACCCGTGGTGGCAGCTGTAACCGGCTACCGTTCACCTCATGAAGGCACTGGCCAGGGCGACGGTTGCCGTGCTGATGCTGGCTCTGGTCTCGGGTTGCGCGAAACCCGCTGAGCAGGCGCCCCCGCCGACTGCGCAGACGCTGTCGGACGCGCCGCCGCCGTTGGTGCCCGCGATGCCGCTGCCGGACAACGCCGTCGACAACGCGGTGGCCAAGCTCGACGGCATCGTCAGCGACCTGATGAAGAAATCCGGCATCCCGGGGATGGCGGTCGCGGTGGTGCATGGCGGGAAGACCGTGTACGCCAAGGGGTTCGGGGTCAAGGACGTGCGCACCGGGGACAAGATCGACCCCGATACGGTCTTCCAGTTGGCCTCGCTGTCCAAGCCGCTGAGCGCGACTGTGGTCGCCCACCAGGTCGGGGCCAACGCGATCGGATGGGACACGCCGGTCGTGTCCAAGCTGCCGTGGTTTGCGCTGTCGAATCCCGCCGTCACGCCGATGGTCACGGTCGGGGACATGTTCTCGCACCGGTCGGGGCTGCCCGACCATGCAGGCGACATGCTCGAAGACCTCGGCTACGACCGGCGGTATGTGCTCGAGAGGCTGCGGCAGCTTCCGCTGGATGCTTTCCGAATCTCGTACGCCTACACCAACTTTGGCCTGACAGCCGGCGCCGAAGCCGTCGCGGCGAGCGCAGGCCAAACCTGGGAGGATCTCGCCGACCAGGCGCTGTTGCGCCCGCTGGGGATGACGTCGACCAGCTTCCGGTTCGCCGACTACGAAGCCAGGGCCGACCGCGCCGTCGGTCATATTCACGTCGACGGGCGCTATGAACCGCTCTACGTTCGCAACGCCGACCCCGAATCGCCTGCGGGCGGTGCTAGTTCGTCGCTCAACGACATGACGCGGTGGCTGAGCATGGTGCTTTCCAACGGCAGCCAGGACGGCAAGCAGATCGTCGACCCGAAGGCGTTGTTGCCTGCAGTCACACCGCAGATCGTGGCGAGTCCGGCGAGCGAGCCCGCGATGCGATCGGGCTTCTACGGCTTCGGGTTCAATGTGGGTACGACGTCGGCGGCGCGGATGTCGCTGAGTCATTCCGGCGCGTTCGAACTGGGCGCGGGCAGCAATTTCGTCGTCCTTCCGTCGGCGGATGTCGCGATCGTCGCGCTGACCAACGCGACGCCATCAGGGGTGCCCGAATCGCTGACGGCCGAATTCGCCGACCTGGTGCAGTTCGGCGAGGTGCGCGAGGACTGGTACAAGCTCTACGGCGACATCTTCAAGCAGATGGAGCAGCCGGTGGGCTCGCTGGTCGGGCAGAAGCCGCCGGCCAACGCCGCGCCCGCTGCGCCGCTCGCGTCCTACGTCGGCACCTACACCAACGACTACTGGGGTGCCGCGCGAGTCACCGAGAATGACGGCCGCCTGCACCTTGCGCTCGGCACGAAACTCGATGTCCCCCTGGATCATTGGGAGGGAAACGTCTTCACCTATGCGTGGGTCGCCGAGAACTCGCCGCCGGGAACGGTGTCCAAGGCCACGCTCGACGGCAACAAGCTCACGCTGGAGTATTACGACACGGACAAGAACGGGACGTTCACCAAGTGACCGCGTTGATCGCGACCGGCCTGACCGATGCCGAGGTCGCCGAACGGGTAGCCGACGGCAAGGCCAATGACGTACCAACGCGTGCGGCGCGCAGCGTGTCCGACATTGTGCGGGCCAATGTCTTCACGCGTATCAACGCGATTCTGGGTGTGCTGCTGGTCATCGTGCTGTCCACCGGTTCGCTGATCAACGGACTGTTCGGCCTGCTGATCATCGCCAACAGTGCCATCGGCATCATCCAGGAGTTGCGGGCCAAGCAGACGCTCGACAAGCTCGCGATCGTCGGGCAGGCGAAACCGTTGGTGCGCAGGCGATCCGGCACCGCAGCGCTGCTGCCAAGCGAGGTGGTGCTCGACGATGTCATCGAGATCGGCCCCGGCGATCAGATCGTCGTCGATGGTGAAGTGCTCGAGGAGAGCAACCTCGAGGTCGACGAATCCCTGCTGACCGGTGAGGCGGACTCGGTCGCGAAAGATGCCGGCGACACCGTGATGTCGGGCAGCTTCGTTGTCGCGGGCAGCGGCGCGTACCGGGCCACCAAGGTCGGCCGTGAGGCATACGCCGCCAAGCTGTCCGAAGAGGCCAGCAAGTTCACGCTGGTCAATTCCGAACTGCGCAGCGGGATCAACAAGATCCTGCAGTTCATCACCTATCTGCTGTGGCCGGCCGGCCTGCTCACCATCTACACCCAGCTGTTCACCACCGACGTCGGCTGGCGGCGGGCGGTGCTTGCGATGGTCGGCGCTCTGGTGCCGATGGTGCCGGAGGGTCTGGTGCTGATGACGTCGATCGCGTTCGCCGTCGGCGTGATCCGGCTCGGCCGCAGGCAATGCCTCGTGAACGAACTGCCCGCGATCGAGGGCTTGGCGCGCGTCGACGTGGTCTGCGCCGACAAGACGGGCACGTTGACCGAAAACGGCATGCGGGTCTCGGACCTCAAGCCGTTGACCGAGGCCGGGGTCGGCGACGTACTGGCGCAGCTGGCATCCGACGATGCCCGCCCCAACGCCAGCATGCAGGCCATCGCCGAGGCGTACAAAATGCCGCCGGGCTGGACGTCAACGGCCACTGCGCCTTTCAAGTCGGCGACCAAATGGAGCGGCGCGTCGTACGGCGAACACGGCAACTGGGTGATCGGGGCACCCGACGTGCTGCTCCAGCCGGGGTCGACCGTCGCCGACCAGGCGGAGCAGATCGGGTCGCTTGGCCTGCGCGTGCTGCTGCTCGGCTCCAGCGACCTGCCGGTCGACCACCCCGACGCTCCCGGTGTCGTCACGCCTGTGGCACTGGTGGTACTCGAGCAGCGCGTCCGGCCTGACGCTCGCGAAACGCTTGATTATTTTGCGTCCCAGCAGGTTTCGGTCAAGGTCATCTCCGGCGACAACGCCGTCTCGGTTGGCGCCGTCGCGGGCTCGCTCGGCCTCGAGGGGGAGACGATGGACGCCCGCCGGTTGCCGCACGAAAACGACGAGCTTGCTGACACCCTCGAGGAGTACACGACATTCGGCCGCGTGCGTCCGGACCAGAAGCGCGCGATGGTGCATGCACTGCAGTCGCGCGGGCATACGGTCGCGATGACCGGTGACGGTGTCAACGACGTGCTTGCGCTCAAGGACGCCGACATCGGTGTCGCGATGGGCTCGGGCAGCTCCGCGTCGCGGGCGGTTGCCCAGATTGTGTTGCTGGACAACAAGTTCGCGACGCTGCCATACGTCGTCGGTGAGGGCCGCAGAGTCATCGGTAACATCGAGCGGGTCTCCAACCTGTTCCTCACCAAAACCGTGTACTCCGTTCTGCTCGCGGTCCTGGTGGGGCTGGCGGGCCTGGCGTCCAAGATCTTCGGGTCCGACCCGCTGCTGTTCCCGTTCCAGCCGATCCACGTGACGATCGCGGCGTGGTTCACCATCGGAATCCCCGCGTTCATTCTGTCGCTGGCGCCGAACACCGAACGGGCGCATACCGGCTTCGTGCGCCGGGTGATGACGGCGGCGCTGCCGTCGGGCCTCGTGGTCGGGATCGCGACGTTCGTGTCGTACCTGGCGGCATACCAGGGCCGGGCCGCCACGGCGAGTGAGCAGACGCAGGCGTCGACGGCGGCGTTGATCACGCTGTTGATCACCGCGGTGTGGGTGCTGGCGGTGGTGGCGCGACCCTACGAGTGGTGGCGGGTGCTGCTCGTCGCGGCGTCCGGGCTGGCCTACGTGGTGATTTTCGCCATTCCGGCGGCGCAGAAGACGTTCATGCTCGACCCCTCCAACATGGCGATCACCTCGATCGCGGTGGCAATCGGCCTGGTTGGCGGGGCGGTTATCGAGGTGCTGTGGTGGGTACAGGGTGCGATGTTGGGCGAACGACGCCGCTTGTGGCGCGCTAGTTAGGGTGGACGCATGGCATTCCTCGACAAGGTGAAGAATCTGCTGGCCAAGAACGCGGACAAGGTGGACACCGCGATCGACAAGGCCGGTGACATCGTCGACAAGAAGACGCAGGGCAAGTACTCATCGACGGTCGACAAAGTGGCCGACGCCGCCAAGAACGCGGTGGACAAGAGCAACCCGAAGACCTAGCTGCGGTGGCCAAACTTTCCGTCTCCGTCGACGTTCCGCTTCCGCCGGAGAAGGCGTGGGAGTGCGCCTCTGATCTGTCCCGGTACAAGGAATGGCTGTCCATTCATCGGGTGTGGCGCTCGAAGCTGCCCGAAACGCTGGAGAAGGGCACCCAGATCGAGTCCATCGTGGAGGTCAAGGGCATGCCCAACCGAATCAAGTGGACCATCGTCCACTACCGGCCGCCGGAGGCGATGACGCTCAACGGCGACGGTAAGGGCGGCGTGAAGGTCAAACTCATCGGCAAGGTGAAGCCGGCCCAAAACGACCCCGGCGGTTCGACGGTCACGTTCGACGTACATCTCGGTGGCCCTGCGTTGTTCGGCCCGATCGGCATGGTGGTCGCAGGCGCGCTCAAGGGCGACATCCGCGAATCACTGGACAAGTTCAAGTCGGTGTTCGCCCCGGCTTAGCCGCCCGCGGCTTGGCGCGCTACGCGCTCGTCGTGGATGCGCACGAGCTCGCGGAAACCGAGCCGATGATATTTCGGCACCGGCTGAATGCCCCACTGGTCCCGCGCGGTGTCCTTACCCTCAGCGCCTTCGGGTGGGCCCAGCGGCGGGTACGGGTACTTGCATTCCAACGCGTCATCCGAGTAGCGGATCTTCAGTAGCTCGCTGCAGATCTGGGTGAGGCTCAGCGTCGGATAGCCGTAGTAGACAGCCATGAACGGCAGCGTGAAAGCGCCCTCGATGACGAGCGCGATCAGACAGACCAGCACCGCACGCTTGATCCATTTGTGCATCCGCGCGTAGTAGGGCGTGGTGCCTGGTGGCAGATCCTCGGTCTTCTGCTCTTCGGTCGTGGTCACAGTATGGCTCCTCAAAGCTGTTCAGTCGGAGAAGATTTCGCGGTTGACGGTGTGCAGATACGGAATGGCCAAGAACGGGGTGATGTAGAAGATGTCGTAGAGCCACCAACCGATGACGGGGAAGACGACCCCGGCGTAACGAACGTCGGCGTACATGGTCATGTTGAAGACATAGCCGCACCAGATCACCACGCCCATCCAGCAGGTGATGATCATCCACTGCTGGCCCCACCGCTTCATCTGCAGGAAGCCGATCGCCGCGGCGCATCGCATCGAGAAGACGGTCAGAATCAGTCCTGCGACCCAAGCCTTTTCGCCGGGCCCGGCCGCGCCGCCGACCCATAGTTCGTTGTAATGCCAGAAGTAGCCGGCGTCGAACATGTTGCCCCAGCCGACCATCAGCACGCGGTTGATCAAGGTGTGGTTGGCGACCAGGTCCAGGGCCCAGCCAAGGCTGTTGAGGCAGCCGTCGATCAGCACGAGATAGCCGATCAGCGTGACGATCATCGGCCGGACCGAAAGGCCTGCGCGCAGGGCCTGGCGCTGCAGCCAGACGCCCCGCATGAAGATGGGGAACCCGATGAGCCCGGGCGCCCACATCCCCATCAATGCCGCACCGACGATCATCCACTTGTCGGCGCGGCGCTGAGCCAGCCGCGACTCGTCCTGATGTTCGTCGAGGCTGACCGCTCCGTCGGAGCGATTGAGCAAGGGCGAGTTCACAATTCCCACCAACCGCGTGCGAACGACATGTACAGCTGGATTCCGAACATCGTCAACAGATAGCCGTAGATGGCGATCTGCAGGATGATCAGTGCCCTCTTGCGCTTGCGTTCCTTCTGATCCACGATCGCGTCCCTCCTAGATTTCAGCGGCAGCCAGGCAGGCGGCCGCGACTTCTCGTAGTCCTTCGGTGATGGCGCCGTCGGTGCTCAACGGCGCGAGTATGCAGGCATCGGCGGCTTCCAATTCGGTTGCCCCGGAGGCGATCAACTGGCCGGCCGTCACCAACACCCGGGTCGACGGCGGTTCGAAATGAAACGCCTCGTCCGCGGTGCGAATCGCGACCGCGCAGTCCACCAACCGCCGCGCCGTACCGGCGTCGACACCCGTTTCGGCGACAACCACCTCCGCCTCGCGCTCCGGCGGCAGATACGTCATCGGCAGCGTGACGAACCGTTGCCGGAACGACGGTTTGAGCTCCTTGAGCGAGCTGCGATAGGCGGGGTTGTACGAGCAGACGAGCATGAACGTCTCCGGCGCCTGCACGACTTCGCCGGCCCGATCCAGATACAGGGCGCGGCGGTGATCGGTCAGCGAATGCAGGATCGCCAACGAATCATGCCGAGCCTCAACGACTTCGTCGAGGTAGCAGATGGCGCCGGCCTTCACGGCCCTGGTGAGCGGCCCGTCCGTCCACACCACGTCGCCACCGGTCACCATGAAGCGGCCGACGAGGTCGGAACTGGTGAGATCGTCGTGGCAGCTGATGGTGACGACGGGCCTGCCCAGCAGCAGACCCATGTGCTCGACCAGCCTGGTCTTACCGCAGCCGGTCGGGCCGGTGAGCATCACCGGGATGCGGCGACGAAATGCCTGCTCGAACAGCTTCACCTCGTTACCGTTCGCGAAATACGTCTCAGTCATGTGGCCACCAACTCCCTGTGGACATGGGCCAACACCCGCGGCAGTTCCTCAACGCGCCGGATCCGTTGGGACCGTCGGGGTCCGAACACCTCGGGAAGTGGGTCGACGCGGGTTGGTCCGACGCCGACGTAGTACACGGAGACACCGGCGTCGTTAGCCTCCTCGACAGCGTGCGCGGCGTCGGCCCAGGCATAGCGGCCCTCGTAGCCGTCGTCGGAGATCAGCCCGTCGCCGATGACGATCAACAGGCGTCGCTCCGACGGCTGCGCCAACAGCCGGCTCGTCAAGTGACGCAGGGGCGCACCGAGCCGGGTGTAGCCGCCGGTTTCCAGGCCCAACTTGCTTGGCGGCACGAATCGCCGGTCCTCGAAGTCTTTCAGGCAGCGCACCTCGACCCGGTGTCGGGTGTTTCCGGTGAACACGAACACGCCGTGCCGTTCGCGGGCGAGTTGCATTGCGCGGGAAAGCGCGTCGGCGCAGGCGAGTTCCAGCCGGAAGATCCGGCCGCCGTGCACCCCCAGCGACGAACTGCCGTCGAGCAGTAGCGCGGTGGTGACGTCACGGCTGGTCGGCAGCAGCTCGCGGAAGATGCGGGGTTCGGCAGCCTCGCCAGTCCTCATGTCGATGTAGTGGGAGACGTACTGGTCGACGTCGATGTCGGAGCCGTCCTCGAGCCGAGTTGTCATGGCCCGATGCGTGTGTTCTTCGAACCATTTCCGTAGCTCGGCCGAGCTCATGCCCGGCTGACGTGTGCGACTGGATAGGGAGCGTTCCAGGACCGCGACGTGGTCGGGCATGAAGCTCTTTGTCCACGTGTTCCATTCGGGATACGGGATTCCCGGCCGGTGCTCCGGGGTGATGTCGAGGTCGTTGTCTTGCGGCCGGCTCGGTGGCGGCAGATTCGAGTTCCGCACGCCGCCGTCGCCACCGACGGGCACGGAGTACGGCCGTGGCAGCCGCTTCTGCGTTGTGGTCCACGGCATCCTGCCGAACGTGCGTCGCAACCTGTCGGTCAGCCCGTGGGGCGCGGTGTAGGCGATCGGCAGGCAGCCAAGCAGCGGATGGACATTCAACTGCTGGCTCGTTGCCGCCATTGCGATTGCCCGGTTTAGTATTTCGCCGCCATCCGCATCCGCTGCGATGAGTTCGAGATCCGGAAGCACCCGTCGCACCTCGGTGAGCAGACCCGGCCACCGCGCTGCGATCCAACCGACCGCGACACCGGCCTCGACAATTGTGAGCGCACGCAGTTCCCTGCCCGACAACTCGCTCAGGCGATACTGCGTCACCCGCTCCTTCGACGGTGAACACTGCAGCGCCACACCACATGTCAGGGTGCGCCGGGACCATTCCCTGGTCACGGGATATGGAATGTGTACGTAGCGCAGTGACGCGTTGAGCCCGAAGACACGCCTGTCACCGGTGACCAGGCGCGCACCTTCGCGCCGCTGGTCACTCAATGCGACCGCTGCGACGGCGCAACTGCGTTCGAGCGCCATCGCATGGGCATTCGACAGGTCTGCCATCGCGGATCAGAACGTGCCGATGTTGGAGAACATCCAATACCAGAACGCGATGATCAAAATCGTGCCGCCCCATGCGGCGACGTATCGAAGGATCTCCCAGAGATAACCCATGATCGACCTCTCTTGTTGACCGGCTAGTGGATTTCCAGCCCACGGACAGCGGACGCGACGAGCTTGCTCAGCATGGTGTCGCGGTTGTCGTTGGCCGTGGTGGTGAGTACGCCGTAGATGCCGAGCAGAAAGAACGTCGCGCTGTAGAAACCGTCGACTTCCAGGTGCACCACGCCGTCGCCTCGTGCCCGCTCGATCTCGCGGACCAGCAGCACGATCAGCGGGTGGTCGGTCCAGTCATCCTTGGTCGGTCGCGACGGCGAAAAGTGCAGCGCCAGCAGCTCTTTGAACAGCAGTGATCCGAGTCGCTGTTCCAACTCGGTGACTAGTCGGACGACCTCGACCAGCGCAGCGATGTGGTCGGACGGGCCGTCCAGGAAGCGCGCGAATTCTCTTGCCATGCGCGCCTCTTCGCGGCGCTCGAGTTCGAGCAGGACGTGCTCCTTGCTCGGGAAGTGGAAGAAGAAGGTGCCGTGCGCGACTCCTGCGGCGGTGACAATCGCGTTCACGTCGGCGCCTGCCATGCCCGCGCGCTTGAACTCGGCGACCGCCGCGCCGAGAAGCCGTTCGCGAGTCTGGAGCCGCCGTGCTTCCCGCGCCGACGGCTTCACCTGTGGCGTCATGGTCTGCCTTTTGTAACCTAGCTACTGACTAAAGTCAATGAGTCAAGTCAGTCAGAAAAGATCTCGCGGTTCACGGTGTGCAGGTACGGAATGGCGAGGAACGGGGTGATGTAGAAGATGTCGTACAGCCACCAGCCCACCACCGGCAACACCACCCCCGCGAACCGGACGTCGGCGTACATGGTCATGTTGAAGACATAGCCGCACCAGATCACCACGCCCATCCAGCAGGTGATGATCATCCACTGCTGGCCCCACCGCTTCATCTGCAGGAAGCCGATCGCCGCCGCGATGCGCATGGTGAACACGGTGAAAATGAGGCCGATCTCCCAGCCCTTCTCGCCGGGTCCGGCTGCGCCACCGATCCACAATTCGTTGAAGTGCCAGAAGTAACCGGCGTCAAACATGTTGCCCCAGCCGGTAAGTAGCACGCGCGCGAGCAGGGAGTGGTTGGCGACCATGTCGAGCGCCCACCCCACGGTGTTGATCGCCGCATCGATGATCACCAGATAGCCGAGCAGTGTGACCAGCATCGGCCGCACCGAAAGTCCATCGCGCTGGGCGCGGCGCAGCAGGAATACTCCGCGCAGGAACAGCGGCAGGCCAAAGATGCCGAGCGCCGCGGTCCCGATCAGGATGCTGCCCGAGATCAGCCACTTGTCGGCCCGGCGCTGGGCCAGCCGAGACTCTTCCATGTGCTCGTCGAGGCCAGTGCGGTCAGGGCTGATCCAGGTGCCGGAAACGCTCATGCAGACTGACTATAGTCAGCCAGTCAACTAGTGGAGCTCGATGCTGCGCAGGGTCCTTTTGACGTAGTCGTCGAGCATGGCTTGTTGACCTGGCCAGCCGTGCGTTGTCGTCAACAACGCGTAGAGGCCGAGGAGAAAGAACACCGCGCTGTTCATCGGGTTGACGTCGGGAGCCACCTCGCCGTCGGCCTGGGCATCTTCGATCTGCTGTGCGACCAAGACGATGACCGGGTGTTCTTTACTTTCGTCGACCGGACGAGTCGGCGAAAAATGCAGGGCGAGAAAGTCTTTGAAGAGGACGGGGCCAAGACGCCGTTCCAATCCCACGATCAGGCGCACGGACTCCTGCAACGCCGACGCAAGGTCGTGCTCTGACGCCGCGAAGCGACGCAGCTCCTTGGCGATCCGCTCCTCTTCGCGACGTTCCAGTTCCAGCAGCACATGTTCCTTGGTGGGGAAGTGGAAGAAGAAGGTGCCGTGTGCGACTCCGGCGGCCGCGACGATCGCCCTGACATCGGATGCGGCGGTCCCCGAGCGTTTGAATTCGGCGATGGCGGCCCCCATCAGGCGCTCCCGGGTCTGCAAGCGCTTGGTTTCTCGCGTTGACGGCCGGTCCACCACAGTCAATTCCCGTTGAGGGCGTGGGCTATCGGTGTATCGCCGGCGATCACGTTGAAGGTCTGGCCTGCGGTGGCGGGGGTGTCCAACACTGCCAGCAGGACCGCTGCCACGTCCTCGCGGGGGATGTCGCCGCGTTCGGTATGGGTTGCGAGTCTGACGAGCCCTGTCCCGGGATCGTTGGTGAGATGACCTGGGCGGACGATGGTCGTGTCGAGCGCCGCCCGGGCGCGAACGTTGTCATCGGCTGCACCCTTGGCACGCAGGTAGGCGGTGAATACCTCGTCTCGGGTGTGCGGCGCGTTGGCATCGGCGTTGATTGACGAAACCATCACGTAGCGAGGAACTTTCGCCGTCTCGGCGGCGTCGGCCAGAAGTATGGCGGCGTCGCGATCGACAGTCTCCTTGCGGGCCGCGCCGCTACCCGGTCCGGCCCCGGCGGCGAACACCACGGCGTCGACACCAGGTAGATGCGAAGCCACGTCGTCGACGGAGGCTTGCTCCAGGTCGACCACCAATGCTTGCGCGCCGACCGCTTGCAGGTCTGCCGCGTGGTCAGGATTGCGGATGAATCCGGCTACCGAGTCGCCACGCTCTGAGAGGAGACGTTCGAGGATCAAGGCAATCTTGCCGTGCCCGCCGGCGATGACCACACGCATGAGGCAATGCTACGGACGGGGCACGCTAGTGAACCAGCCGATCTCGCAGTTCGCGCTTGAGCACCTTGCCGTAGCTGTTCTTGGGGATCTCGTCGACGAACTCGTAGCGCTTCGGCCGCTTGAACCGCGCGATGCGTTCCAGCAGATGGGCATCGAGTTCCGCGGGTGAAGCGGAACCGATGATGAACGCGACGACGACCTCACCCCACTCGGGATCCGGTGCCCCGACGACGCATGCCTCCGCAACACCGGGGTGCTCCATCAGCACCTCTTCCACCTCGCGCGGGTAGATATTGCTGCCGCCGCTGATGACGACATCCTTGGAGCGGTCGCGAAGCGTCAAGAACCCCCGCGCGTCGAATGACCCCATGTCGCCGGTGTGCAACCAACCGTCTTGCAGGGTGGCGGCGGTGGCCGCGGGATTCTTCCAATATCCCGACATCACAACGTCCCCGCGGCAGACGATTTCGCCGATCTCACCGATCGCGGCGGGCGAGCCGTCCTCGGCGAGCACCGCGACGTCCACGCCCGACCGCGCGTAGCCCACCGACCCGAGCATTGCGTCGTCGGCGTCGAGATGGTCGGCGCGACGCAGGCCCGTGATCGTCATCGGCGCCTCTCCCTGGCCATATAGCTGCACAAAGATCGGCCCGAACGCCGCCATCGCCTTCTTCAGGCTGTCGACGTACATCGGCCCACCGCCGTACACCACCGTCTTCAGATTGCTCGGACACGACCGTCCTGTCGCCACCAGCCGCTGCACCATCGTGGGCGCTAAGAAAGCGCTGCAGCCGGGATGGTATTCGCAGAGGTCGAGAAATTCGTCGGGGTCGAATGCGCCTGAAGCGGGCACCACCTGCCGTGCGCCGCGCAGGACGTACGGCGGTACGTACAGCCCGGACCCGTGCGACATCGGCGCGCCGTGGATGAGGCTGCAGTTCTCGTCCGGTGCATCGAAGTCGGCGAGATGCGCGACGGTCATCGCCATCAGGTTGCGGTGCGAGAGCATCGCGCCCTTCGACCTGCCCGTGGTGCCGCTGGTGTAGAACAGCCACGCCAACTCCGCCGGATCGGTGTCCGTGGACGGTGTCAACGGCGTTGCGGCGAACCGGCTTTCATAGGTTTCTGTGCCGATGATCTCGACGGGCACCGCGGTCACGGGTTTCAGGCCTGCGGCGATCTTCGCCGACGCGAACACCTGCGTCACCCCGGCGTCGCCGAGGATCTGCTCCATCTCGCGCGGGTGCAGCTTGTAGTTGATCGGGACGAATACCCGTTCGGCGGCCCAGATCGCGAACATCAGCTCGACGATCTCCGGGCAGTTCTCACTGGCGACCGCAACTCGCGCGCCCGGCGAACCGAGCCCGCTGAGCGACGCCGCGAGCCGCAACACCCTATCCCGCAGCTCGGCCCACGTATTGCGTTGCTGCTCGCCGAGATACAGTGCCCCGCGGTCGCCGAACCGTGCGGCGGCCTGGTCGAGCAGTGCGAACAGGTTCACTGCTCTCTGCTCTTCGCGCGAGCGCTCATCGCCGCGCCACCCACTGTGAGTTCAGCGCGAAGTCCGACAGGTACTTGGTGGACGTCCAGCCACCGTCGACCACGATCGTCTGGCCATTGATGAAGCTGGCGCCTTCCGAACACAGGAATGCGACGGTGCTCGCGATGTCGTCGACTTTGCCCAGCCGCGGATACGGTGTCATCTCGGTGTTCATCTTGCGGAACCGCTCGTCCTCCAGGCGGGTCGCCACCATCGGGGTGAGCGTGACGCCGGGGGCCACGGCGTTGCAGCGGATGCCCTGCGGCCCGTACTGGCAGGCGATGTGCGTGGTCAATGCCGTCAGCCCGCCCTTGGCAGCGGAATACGCCCCACCGCGCAAGCCGCCGACGACCGCGAACGTCGACGTGACGTTGATGATCGCCGAGCCCGACTGCATGTGCGGGATGACATCGCGTGCCAACCGGAACGGGGCCCGCAACATCAAACCCAGGAAATAGTCCAGACTTTCGTCATCGGTTTCGTGCAACGGTTTGGGGCTGCCAACGCCCGCGTTGTTGATCAGGAAGTCGATGCGACCCCACCGCTCGATTGCCAACTCGACAATCCGTTGCGGCGCGTCGTCGGCGGTCAGGTCGACGGCGAGGGTGGCGATGCGCTCGCCGTCGTTGATCTCCTGCCGAAGATCGGCCAGTCTGCCTTCGTCGCGGCCGGTGCCGAGCACCGCCATCCCCGCCTCCGCGAGTTTGGTGGCGCATCCGAAGCCGATGCCGCTGCTCGCCCCCGTCACGATCGCTACCTGCATCTCACACATCCACTTTCGTCAGCCTCGTCCGGATCTGATGCTTCAACACCTTGCCCGCGTCATTCTTCGGCAGGGAATCCCAGATCTCCACTCGTTCAGGAACTTTGAACTTGGCCACGCCTTCGCGCATCAACAACTCGCGTACACCGTCGAGGTCCGGCGCCGGCTCGTCGGAGGCCACAATGACCGCGCACGCGCGTTCGCCGGTGCGCTCGTCGGGGACACCGACGACTGCGATCTCCGCAACGCCCGCGTGGCCGATCAGGATGTCCTCGATCTCCTTGGGGGAGATGTTCTCTCCGTTGCGGATGATGATGTCCTTGGCCCTGCCCGTGACCACCAGATACTCGTCGTCGACCCAACGGCCCAGATCCCCTGTGCGGAAGTAACCCTCCTCGTCGAAGGACTCCGTCTCATCTTCGGGATGGAGATAGCCGACGAGCATCTGCGGTCCGCGGGCCCGAATCTCGCCGTCGACGAGTTTGATGTCGGCGAAGCCTGCTTGGCCATCGGTGTCGGCCGCATGCTCGACATCGCCCAGGGCGCCGACGGTCGTGACCGGCACCTCGGTCGATCCGTACACCCGGCTGACCGCAGCGCGCTCGAAATAGGCTGCGGCGTCGCGAATCAATGACGGCGGTACGGATGCGCCGCCGCAGATGAACACCTTGAGATCCGGCAATCGAGTCTCGGCCTGTCGGGCCGCACCGAGTAGACCGACCAGAAACGGTGTCGCCCCGGCCATGTGTGTGCAGCGCTTACCGAGCATCAACTGCACGGCAGACTCCGGGTCCCAACGCTCCATCAGCACCGCCGTGGTGCCAAGCAGAAGCGGGCATTCGAACGCGTAGATGGAGCCGCCGATGTGCGCGATCGGCGAAGGGACCAGGAAGACGTCGCCGTCCTTGACCAGCCAGCGATCGCCGATCTGCGAAATCAGCGCATGGATCGAATTATGGCTGTGTAGAACGCCTTTCGGCCGCCCGGTGGTGCCGGATGTGTAGAGAATCATGCGGACGGCGTCGGGGTTCAAGACCGGCAGGCCCGCCGCTGCGTTGTTGGTGAAGAGTGATTCGTAGGGCGTGTGGCGTCCGGCGTTGCCCCGCAGCACCACGACCGCGGGCGGTGAGGCCATGTCGGAGGTGACCCGGTCGAGCATGCCGACATAGTCGTGCTTGCCGAACTCGGCGGGAATGAAGATCGCGCGACTGTCCGCGTCGGCCAGGATGAACCGCAGCTCGCGGTCGCGCAGTGACGGCAGCACGGGGTTCACCACCATCCCGGCCAGCGTCGCCGCCAGGTAGATGACCGCGGCCTCATGCCAGTTCGGCAGCATGAACGACACCACGCTGCCCGGCGGCATCCGCGCCATCAGCGTGTGCGCCAGCGCGCTCGCCCGCTCATGCAGCGTCCGGCAGTCGAGTCCAATGTCGCCGTCGACCAAGACGGTTCGGTCCGGCGTGCGTTGCGCGGCATTACGCAGCGCATCGGCCAGTGTGGTGCGAACCCACAGCCCGCTGCGATACGCCTCGGCCGCGCGGATGTCGTCGACCCTCACGGCCCGAACCTAACCCTTGACCCTGCGCATCGTCATCGAATGGCGATACCGCGCCGACGGATGCGTATTGACGGTGACCTGGGCGATCTCTCCGTCCGACGTCGTGTACGTGCGTTGCATTTCGAGTGCGGCACTGCCCGTTTCGATCTTGAGGAGCGCGGCCACCTCCGGAGTGACCACCACCGCGGCGATTTCCTGGCGCACCTCGACGATGCTCACGCCGAAAAGATCCTCGATGAGCGGGAAGATCGGGCCGGAGTGCCGTTGCAACAGCCTGCCTACCGCGGCGAAGGCACGGTTGATGTAGTACTCGGTCTTGCACACCGGGGCTTCGCTGTCGTCTGCGCGCCGATAGCCGCGGACCGCCAGCCATTCCGACCCGACCTTCAGCCCGGTGCTGGCCGACATCTCGTCGTCGATCGTCACCATCGCGTTCGACTCGATCGTGAACGGCGCTCCGGTCGCGAAGGCCAGCAGGTCGTTGATCGACATCACGTCCTGCGCATAGGAATTCGCCGCAAGTCGCGGAACGACCAGAGTGCCGGCGCGAGGCCGCGACTCGACCAGATTGTCGTCGCGCAACCGGCGCAAGGCTTCCCGAATGGTGTAGCGGCTCACTGCGAACCGCTCGCACAACTCGTGTTCGGTCGGCAGTTGCGAGCCAACCGGGTATACCCCGTCGACGATCTCCTTGCGCAGCGTGCGCGCGACCTGCAAATAGCGGTGGTCGGCCGGCGTGACGGTCATGTGCCCACCGGTCGCAGGGCAAGCACGCTTCCGTCGCCGTCGGCCGAGACGTAGAGCGTGCCGTCGGGTCCAGCGGCGATGCCCGCGAACGGCCCCTGCGGACCGGAGAACGGCGGCATTCCCTTCAGCGGCTTGGGTGTTACGCCGGGAGGTGGTCCGATCGGCAGGCCGGAGGCGATCGTGCGGCGCTCCTTGCTGTCGAAGTCGAACGCGACGACCGCCTTGGCGCCGGCGTCGACGATGTAAAGGACACCGCCGACGACGACGATGCCTTGCGGGCACTCCAAGCCGTCCACCATCGTCTGCGCGCTTGATCCCGACAGTCGCACCACGCGGCCCGCGCCGGACTCCGCAACCAGGGGGGCGCCATCAGGAGCGAGCGCGACGCCGACCGGATCTTGCAACCCCGACGCCAGCGTCTCCACGCTGCCCGATCGAACGCAGTGCACGCGTCCGGTCCCGAGTTCGGCGAAGACGACGGCGTCACCCGATCCGGCGGCCACGCCATACAGTTGGTCGAAGTCGGTTGCCAGATAATCGGTTTCACCGCTTCCAGGCCGATACCTGGCGACCTGCCCGCCGGACGTCGTCACCACGAACTCGCCTGCTCCGGTCGCCGCCACCCCGCGCAGGAACCCCGGGTAACCGGGCGAGAACAGCATGCCCACCGTCTCCAACGACCCGTCGGCGGCCACCCTATAGAAGTACGTGCCGTCGGCGATGTACAGATTGCCGTTATCGCCGACGGCAAGATCCAGCGGCCAGTTCAGCCCGCCGGGCAGCACGGTGCTGGTCTGACCGCCCGGCAGTATCTCGGTGATCTCGCCGGTGAAGTTCGAGACCAGCAGCCGGTCACCGACGAACGTCAGGTTGTCCAGGCCGGGTGTGAGTTGCGCGAGCACGTTCTGGGAGCCGTCGCGCGGATCGATGCGCAACACCTGTCCGGTGGCCACCTGCGTCGAGACGATGAAGCCCGCGGAGTCGAACTTGACCGCGTCGGGCACACCGAGGCCGGCGGCAACCCGTTGTGGTTCACCGCCGTTCGGGTCGATGCGCCAGATCTCGTTCGCCGTCATCAGCGGGAAATACAGCATCCCGTCGGGGCCGACCTCCATCGCGTTTGGCGATGGAAGGTTCTCGGCGAGGACACGCGTGATCGACCCGGTGCCGTCGAGTTCCACCAGCCGGCCGCCGTCGCGACACTCATTGATGAAGAGCCTGCCCTCGTGCACGGTGATTCCGTTGGCGCAGGGAAGATCGTCGCGCAGCACACGGGTGTTGCCGCCTGCCTCGCGCACGCTGACCCGGCCGTCCATCACTTCGGTCGCATAGAGGTTGCCGCTCGGGTCGAACGCGACGTCGTCGGGCGCGATGATGTCGCCGCCCTTCGCGCTGACGGTCTCCAGCACTCCGGTGTCAACATCGAGCGCGCTGATCTGGCTGCCTGTCACTTGCGCGACGTAGACGCGCCCGTCGGGACCGGTGCGCAGGCCGTTGGCGCCGAACAACCGACTCGGCGCGGTCAACCGCTCCAACTGCCACCCGCCCGCCGTGGCGGGACTGGCGGCGAGGTAGCGGGCCTGCAGCACGGGCGAGCTCATGACCTGGGACGGTACCAAGCCGGATTAGTCCAGACAATAGCCACGAGTTGAGGCCTGACGGCTCTTGACGACGGTATTCCTGCTGCGGAATAGTGTTCTGCAATATGCAGAGCAACGTATGTTGTCCGGACAAATAAGATGACGGCGACCGATTTCTTGCGCCTCGACGGCCGCATCGTCGTCGTATCGGGTGCCGGCGGCGGCGGTATCGGGACCACCGTCACGCGCCTGGCCGCCGAGGCAGGCGCCACCGTCGTCGCGGTCAGCCGCTCGAAGGAGAACCTGGACGAGCACGTGACCCCGCTCGCGAAGGAGGGGTTGTCGGTCATCCCGGTCGCCGCCGATGCCTCCACTGACGACGGCATCGCCACCGTGATCGAGCAGGTGCGGCGCGTCGACGGCCCGCTGTATGGGCTCGTGAACGTGGCTGGCGGCGCCGAACCGTCGACGTGGATGCCGTCCACCCGGGTCACGCGCGACGACTGGCGCGATCTGTTCACTCAGAATCTGGAGACGGCGTTCTTCATGAGCCAGGCGGTGGCCCGTGAAATCCGGGAGCATGGCAACCCAGGGTCGATCGTCTCGATCTCATCGATCAGCGGCATGAACACCGCGCCGTTCCACATCGCATACGGAACGGCCAAGGCGGCGGTCGTGGCGATGACCCGCACGATGGCCGTCGAGTTGGCGACCGACAACATCCGTGTCAACGCCGTCGCGCCGGGAGTGACCGAGACGGCGGCGTCGCGCACGTACACCGACGCCGACCCCGATCGCGACAGGCAGGCCATCGCGATGGGGCGGCGCGGACGGCCAGAGGAGCAGGCCGGCGCCGTCCTGTTCCTGCTGTCGGACCTGTCGAGCTACATCACCGGGCAGACCCTGCTCGTCGACGGCGGGCTGAATCTCAAATGGACCCACCTCGGCGCCGACAACACCTCCCTGTTCCTCAAGGACGAAAACTTCCGGGCAGCCATTAGGAGAGAGCGGTGAGCCGCGACGCTGAAGAACTTTCGGAGCCGGTGACCATACCGGTAGATGCGTACATCTCGGAGGACTACGCGCGCGCCGAACGCGACAAGCTGTGGCGCAAGGTCTGGCAACAAGTCGGTCGCGTCGAGGAGATACCGGAGGTCGGCAACTACCTGACCTACGACATCCTCGACGACTCGATTCTTGTGGTGCGCACGGGCCCAAATGAATTCGCGGCACACCACAACGTCTGCATGCACCGCGGCCGACGGCTGATCGACACTCCCGACGGCGCCAAGAACGCCTGCGGCCGCACGCGCAAGTCGTTCGTCTGCGGCTTTCACGGCTGGACCTACGGCCTCGACGGAGCCTGCACGCACATTCGCGAACAAGACGACTGGAAGGGCGTCCTTACGCCCGAAAACACCCACCTCGCAACGGTCAACGTCGACGTCTGGGGCGGCTGGCTGTTCATCAACATGGATCCCGACTGTGAGCCGCTGGCCGACTATCTGTTCCCGGCGGCCAAGATCCTCGACCCGTTCGGACTGGAGAACATGCGCTACAAGTGGCGCAAATGGCTCTACTTCGACTGCAACTGGAAAGTCGCGATGGAGGCCTTCAACGAGACCTACCACGTGTTCACCACGCATCCGGAGTTCAACAAGTTCGGCGAGTTCAAGGGCTGGGCCAAAGCGCAGGGCAAGCACAGCAACATCGGCTACGACGCGCCGGCTGACCTGGAGGAGACGAAGTCCAAGATCCGGCTCGGCACCGGCGATCCGCGCATCTCCACCGCCGAAATGCAGGTCTACACAATGGAAGAGACCAACGCGACCACCACGCAGACACTGGTGAACGCCGCGAAGCGATTGGTCGACGAATTGCCGGAAGGCACACCTGCGGACAAGGTGCTCGAACACTGGCTGTCCTCGGCCCGCCGCGACGACGAGGCGCGCGGCGTCGTCTGGCCGACCATCCCCGCCGACATCCTCGGCCAGAGCGGCACCGCATGGCAGCTCTTCCCGAACTTCCAGATCGGCCAGGGCTTGACCAGTGCACTGTGCTACAGCGCGCGCCCACACCCGAGCTACGACCCGAACAAGTGCATCTTCGAAGTCGCCACCTACGAGCTCTATCCCAAAGGCCAAGAGCCGCAGACCGAATGGGTGTACACCCCGGTGGGCGACCCACGCTGGCTGTCGGTGCTGCCACAGGACTTCTCGAACATGGCCGCGGTGCAACAGGGCATGAAGTCGGCCGGTTTTCCCGGCACCAAACCCAACCCGTACCGCGAACGCAGCACCGTGAACCTTCACTACCAGCTGTCCAAATACATGGGTATCGGCGAACCAAGAGAGATTCAATGACGACGTTTGACACCTGTGGTCCGACGCAGACCCCAGACGACATCGATATCGATGCGCTGCGCAAGAAGTACCTCCACGAGCGCGACAAACGACTGCGGCCCGACGGGTCGAGGCAGTACCTGGAACTCAAGGACGACTTCGCCGAGTTCGCAGAGGTCGATCCCCACACGCCGGTAACCCCTCGCACGCCGATCAACGAGGACGTCGAGGTCGCGGTTCTCGGTGGCGGCATAGCAGGACTGCTAGCGGGCGCATACCTCAAGAAGGCAGGCGTCGACGACATCCACATCATCGAGATGGGTGGGGATTTCGGTGGAGTGTGGTACTGGAATCGCTTCCCGGGCATCCAATGTGACAACGATGCCTACTGCTACATCCCGATGCTCGAAGAACTCGACTTCATGCCGAGCAAGAAGTTCGCGGACGGCGCTGAGATCTATGAGCACTGCCGCAACATCGGCAAACACTTCGGGCTCTACGACGGAGCCATCTTCTCCACGCAGGTGCGCACCATGCGCTGGGACGAGTCGATCGACCGCTGGCGGCTGACCACCAACCGCGGCGACGACATTCGTGCCCGCTTCGTGGTCATGACGCAGGGAAACTTCAACCGACCCAAACTGCCGGACATTCCCGGTATCAAGGACTACGTGAATGCCGGCGGCCACGTCTTCCATTCCGCCCGTTGGGATTACGACTACACCGGCGGGGATGCCAACGGAGGGCTGCACAAGCTGCACGACAAGCGAGTGGCGCTCGTCGGCACCGGCGCCACCGGTGTGCAACTGGTTCCCCACCTCGGCAGGGATGCCCAGCACCTGTACGTCTTTCAGCGCACACCTTCCTCGGTCGACGTGCGCAACAACGAGCCAACCGATCCGCAGTGGGTGGCGTCGTTGCAGCCCGGTTGGCAGGAGGAGCGCAAGCGGAATTTCCATGAGTGGTCCCCGTTCGGGCAGGGCGTGGTGTTCGGTGTGGCAGATCTGGTCTGCGACTTCTGGACCGAGTTGGCCCGCAACCTGACTGCGCGGGTCGCCGCCTCCGAAGATCCCGCGTCACTCGGCATCGAGCAGATCATGGCGATGCGCGAGGAGGAGGACTACAAGGTCATGGAAAAGCTGCGGCGCCGCGTCGAGGCCATCGTCGAGGACCCGCAGACCGCAGAAGCGCTCAAACCGTATTACCGGTTCCTGTGCAAGCGGCCCTGCAGCAGCGACGAATACCTGCCCAGCTTTAACCGGCCGAACGTCACGCTGGTGGACGTTTCGGAGACCAAGGGTGTCGAGAAACTCACGGAGAACGGCGTCGTCGCCAACGGTGTCGAGTACGAAGTCGATTGCGTCGTCTTCGCAAGTGGTTTCGAGATTTCCACCGAGCTCAGTCGCCGCTATGCGATCGACGCCATCGAGGGACGTGACGGCGTTTCACTTTTCGACCACTGGCGCGACAGCTACCAGACCCTCCACGGCATGACGACCCGTGGCTTCCCCAACCAGTTCCACACCGGCTTCATCCAGGGCGCGCTCTCGGCGAATACCACCGCGATGTTCGAACAGCAGGTGCGCCACATCGCCTACATCATCGGCGAGGCGGTGAAGCGGAAGGCGACGACCGTCGAGCCGAGTCAGGAGGCTCAAGACGCCTGGGTGAGCACGATCCGGGAGCTCGCATATGACAACTCTGAGTTCGAGATGTCCTGTACCCCCAGCTATTACTTCAACGAGGGTGAAGGCAGCGGCGCAGGTCCCCGGTCGGCTCTCGGCGACCCCTACTCGCCCGGTTTCTATGCCTTCGAGGACCTGCTCCAGCAGTGGCGCGACAAGGGCGACCTGGACGGCTTGGTGCTCGGAACGTAGATGGGCGACCTGAGATTCGACGGCCGGGTCGCGGTCGTCACCGGAGGCGGCAGAGGACTGGGCCGTTCGTACGCCCTGCTGCTGGCCGCGCAGGGGGCGAAGGTCGTCGTCAACGACGTCGACGCGGCGCCTACCGAAGAGGTCGTTCACGAAATCGTCGCTGCGGGAGGCGATGCGGTGGCCGTCGTCGATTCGGTGGCGGCCCGCGAGGGCGGCCAGGCGATCATCGATACGGCGCTACAGCGCTACGGCCGCATCGACATTCTGGTGCACAACGCCGGAAACGTGCGTCGCGCATCGTTGAGAGAGATGTCGTACGACGACTTCGAAGCAGTCGTCGACGTCCACCTTCGCGGTGCCTTCAATGTGGTCCGTCCGGCGTTTCCGCACATGTGCGACGCCGGATACGGCCGCATAGTGCTCACGTCCTCCATCGGCGGCCTGTACGGGAACCGCGAGGTTGCGAACTATGCGGTGGCCAAGGCCGGGGTGATCGGTCTTTCGAACGTCGCCGCGATCGAAGGCGCCGACCATGGTGTCAAGAGCAACGTGATCGTGCCCGCCGCGGTCACCAGAATGGCCGAGGGCATCGACACCTCCAACTATCCGCCGATGGGTCCCGAGTTGGTCGCCCCGGTCGTCGGATGGTTGGCACACGAATCCTGTTCCGTCACTGGCGAAATGCTGATTGCCCTGGCGGGGCGGGTGGCCAGGGCGGTTGTCGCCGAGACGCCGGGGGTGTACCGGCCGTCCTGGTCGATCGCGGAGGTGGGCGAACACCTCGCCGCTATCCGCGACACGTCTACGCCCGTCGTGTTTCCCGTCGTCCCCGACGGCCACGGCGACCACATCCGCTACAGCTTTTCAATGGCGGTGCAGAATGTCTAGCGGCCCGCTGACCGGTGTGCGGGTGGTCGACCTCACCGCGATGGTGATGGGGCCGTACTGCACGCAGATCATGGCCGACATGGGCGCCGACGTCGTCAAAATCGAACCGCCCGAGGGGGATAACACGCGTTTCATCTCGGTGGGGCCTGCGCCGGGGATGAGCGGCGTGTTCGTCAACGTCAACCGCGGCAAGCGCAGTGTCGTGCTGGATCTGCGAACCGAGGAGGGCAAGACGGCGCTTCGGGCGCTCGTGGTGGAGGCCGACGTCTTCATCCACTCGATGCGCGCCAAGGCGGTTGCCAAACTCGGTTTCGGCTACGAACAAGTCGCCGCGCTGAACCCGCGCATCGTCTACACCAACTGTTACGGCTACGGCAGGCGCGGACCGGACCGCGACCTGCCCGCCTACGACGACACCATCCAGGCCGAGTGCGGGATCCCCGCCGTGCAGGAACAGTTGACCGGTGAAGCCAATTACGTCGGCACCATCATGGCCGACAAGGTCGCCGGGCTGACGGCGCTCTACGCCACGATGATGGCGCTCTTCCACCGGGAACGCACCGGCGAGGGCCAAGAAGTCGAGGTCAGCATGTTCGAAACGATGGCATCGTTCATGCTGGTCGAGCATGCTAATGGGGCGATGTTCGATCCCCCGCTCGGTCCCGCCGTCTATCCCAGGACGGTCGCGCCGAACCGCAAGCCGTACCGCACCAAGGACGGCTACATCGCGGCGCTCATCTACAACGACAAGCACTGGAAAGCGTTCGTCGACGCGGTGCGGCCCGCATGGGTGACCGACAGCCATGCCACTCTCGAACAGCGTGCCCGCCACATCGACACGGTGTACGGCCTGCTGGCCGAGACGATGACGGAACGCACCACCGAAGAGTGGCTCGCACTGTTCCGCGAACTGCAGATCCCGGCCGCCCCGCTCAACACGCCGGATGACCTGTTCGAACATCCCCACCTCAAGGCGGTCGGGTTGTTCGAAACCGTCGACACCCCGCACGGGCCGGTGCGGTTTCCCGGTGTGCCGACCTGGTTTTCGCGCACCCCGGGGAAGGTCGCGGGTCCGGCTCCGATGCTGGGGGCCGATACAGACCAGGTCCTCGGGGAGCTCGGGCTCGTCGATGTGGAGACGGCGGAATCGGTATGAGCATGGATTTCGAGATGGGTCAGCAGGCGGGCGACCTTCGCCGTGAGCTACGCGACTTGGTGAAAACACATGTGCCTGAGCACTATTTGGGCGCCTTCACCGACAACCCCGCCGATCTCGAGACCGCGCAGCAGTTCTGCCGGACGCTTGCCGAGCGCAATCTGCTGTGCCTGGCCTGGCCGGAGGAGTTCGGCGGCGCAGGCGCGTCGGTATGGGAGCAGACGGTGGTGCGCGAGGAAATGTGGGCGCACCACGAACCCCGCGGTGCGCAGTACATGGGCGTGAACTGGGTCGGCCCGATCATCATGCGTCACGGCACAGAAGAGCAGCAGCGCAAGCACCTCCCGCCCATCGCCCGCGGCGACGCGATCTGGTGCCAAGGCTTTTCCGAGCCGGAGGCGGGATCGGACCTCGCCTCGCTGCGCACGACCGCCCGTCGCGACGACGACGGCTGGCTGGTCAGCGGACAGAAGATCTGGACGTCCTACGCCACCATGGCGCAGTGGTGCTTCCTGCTGGCGCGGACCAGCAAAGGCGAGAAGAAGCAGCAGGGCCTGACGATTTTCCTTGTGCCCATGGATGATCCGGCCATCCAGGTCCGCCCGATCCGCGCCATGTTGGGACCGCACCATCTCAACGAGGTGTTCTTCGACGACCTGCGGGTGACCGAGGCCGACGTGCTCGGCACCGTCGATGCGGGCTGGTCGATCGTGCAGGACGTGATGTCCTTCGAGCGCGTCGGCATCGCACGCTATGCGCGCTGCGAGCGGCTGTTGTCAGCCGCGCCAGCGGTACTCGGCGACCGGTGGGACGGCCTGCCGGCAGAACTGCGGGCACGCTGGGTGCGCATGCTCACGCACTGCCGTCGCGCCCGCCTGATGGCCTACCGGGTCGTCGATCTGCAGAGCAGCGGGCGCATCCAGCCGGGCGACGCCGCGGCATACCGGATCGCGGTCACCAAACTCGACCAGGACAGCGCCGAAGTGTTGATGGACATCGCGGCAGAGGTGGGACACGAGGACCCGCGAGCGAAATGGTTCCTCGGCGAAGTCGAGGACCACTGGCGCTATTCGCAGGCATCGACGGTCTCGTCCGGCAGCATCGAGATGCAGCGCATCCTGCTGTCGCGGGCGTTGCTGGCGGGCGCGAAATGATGCTTGACCTCGGCGACGACGCCAAAGAATATGGTAGACAAGCACTTCGGGCTTTCGAAGCCGCGGGCGGCGACCAGCTGGTACAGCAGGCCGAGGCCAAACCGGATCTGCGCGAGTTACTTGCCGGGCCGGTGCTCAGTGAGCTCGGAGCATGGGACCTCGACGCTCGCAGCGACGTCGACGGGCTCGAGGCCGCTGCGGCACTGTGCCGCAGTGCGGGGTACTGGGCGTTGCCGTATCCGGTCGCTGAGCGCCTCGCCAAACCAACCGATCTGGATGTCGACGGGCTGATCGTCGTGGCCGACAATCGACCGTCCGGTGTAGTCGCCGGCCTGGAATCGACCTGGGCCGCAGTTTCTTTGGCGGGTGTGCGCAGCAGAGTGACCGGCCACGGCGCGGCGGCGTCGGGCTTCGTGGCCGAACTCGAGTTGTCCTCCGTCGACGACAACGGGGCAGGCGACGTCGCGCTCGGTCTGGTGCTGCCATGTTGGACGCTGCTGGGCATGCTCGACCGCGCACTGGAGCTGACCATCGCGCATGTGAGCCTGCGCAAGCAATTCGGGCAGACACTGTCGTCCTTCCAAGGTGTGCAGTTCCAGCTGACCGACGCCGAGGTCGAGCGCAGCGGCTTGGAGATCCTCGCCAAATACGCGCTGTGGAGCATCGCGACCGATCGGCCCGAGGCGACCGATGACGCTCTGGCACTGCGGATGTCGGCGATCGAGGCCGCCGAGGTCGTCTTCCGGGTCTGCCATCAACTGCACGGCGCGGTCGGTTTCTGTGACGAGACCACACTGTCGTGGCTGTCGCGCTACAGCCAACCACTGCGGCGGCTGCCGCTGGGACTGTCGGCCACCCGCGACGAGCTGACCCGGCGAGTCGGCGGCACGGGCCTGACGGGACTGTTCTCGTGAACTACTCCGCCGATCTCGACGCCTTCCGCGCGACTGTCCGCCGGTGGTGCGAGGACCACATACCGCAGGACTGGCGCGAGCAGCAGACCGGCGTCGACGACGACGAGTTCGTCCGCTTCCAGAAGTCGTGGTTCGCCGAACTGCGCAGCGCCGGGTACGCGGTGCCGCACTGGCCGCGCGAATGGGGCGGCGGACTGTCGGTGTCCGAGCAGATCGTGCTGTACCAGGAACTGGCCGCGCACGACGCGCCCCGACTGGTGCTGGCGTTCGTCGGTATCCACCACGCGGCCGCCACCCTGCTCGCCGCAGGCACCGACGAGCAACGCCGACGGCATCTGCCTGCCATCCTCGACGGCGAGATCTGGGTGCAGGGGTTCTCCGAGCCTGAGGCCGGCTCCGACCTGGCCAGCCTGCGGACATCGGCGCGGCGCGTCGGCGACTCGTATGTCGTCAACGGTCAGAAACTGTGGGCCAGCGGCGGCAAGCACGCCGACTGGTGTCTGCTGCTGGCGCGCACCGACCCGGATGCCCGTAAGCGCAAAGGCATTTCGTACTTCCTGCTCGACATGACCACGCCCGGCGTCGAGGTGCGGCCGATCCGCAATGCCATCGGTGACTCACACTTCTGTGAGATCTTCCTCAATGACATCGAGATCCCGGCCGCCAACCTCGTCGGCGCCGAGAACGCCGGATGGCAGGTGGCGCAGGCGACGTTGGGCGCCGAGCGCGGCCTGACCATGCTCGAACTGGCCGAGCGCCTCGGCAACGCGGGCTTCCGCTGGCTGGTGCAGGCGGCCCCGGTCGACGACCCTGTCGTCGCCGACCGGCTGGCGCAGTTCGACATCGAGATCACCGGCCTGCGGGGGCTGTGCCGAAAAGTGGTCGAAGACAGCGAGGCTGGCACCGGGGGTCCTGCCGACGCGTCGATCGTCAAGCTGCTCTACAGCGAGCTGCTGCAGCGCCTCACCGACTTCGGCGCCGAGATCGGCGGGATGGCCGCGCATACCCGGCTGGCCAAGCCGATGTCGAGCGGGTGGGAGTCCGGTTCGTGGATGCTGGACTTCATCGGCTCGTGGGAGTGGACGATCCCCGGCGGCTCGAGCGAGATCCAGCGGACCATCATCGGCGAGCGCGGACTGGGGTTGCCCCGGGAACCGAGTGCGGTGTGATGGCGCCCGATTTCGCGGAGTTCCACGCCGAATTGCGGTCGGTCGCGGGCGACCTGCTCGCCAAGGACCGGGCCGTGGACTGGTCGTCACTTGTCGACGCGGGCTGGGTGGGGCTCGAGGTGCCCGAACAGTTCGGTGGTGCGGGCGCGACGTTCGCCGAGGTGGCCGTCATCTGCGAAGAGATGGGCCGCGCCGCCAGCGCCAACAACTACCTGGGCAGCGCCGTGCTGGCCGTCGGAGCCCTGAATGCATTGCAGCCCAGTCAAACCCGCGATCGGCTGCTGGCCGATGTGGCGTCTGGCTCAGTCAGAATCGCCGTTGTCTTCGAGTCGGAGTTCGTGCCCGACGCCGAGGGCGCCGACCGGGTTCTGGTGGTCACCGACGACGGGGTCGACGTCGGCACTGCGACGGTCACGCCGCAACCCGTGCTCGACGAGACTCGCCGCCTGGCTTCGGTCCGTGAGGTGGAGGTCTCGGAGCGACTCCGGTTTCGCGAAGGCGCGACCGTCCGCGGGTTGCTCGACCGTGCCGCCGTCGCCGTCGCCTGCGACAGCCTGGGACTTTGTGAGGCAATGCTTTCCGCGACGGTCGGCTATGCGAAGGTGCGCCAGCAGTTCGGCAGGCCGATCGGATCGTTCCAGGCCGTCAAGCATGCGTGCGCCGACATGGCGGTCGGCATCGCGGTGTCACGTCAACTTGTCGGCGCCGCGGTGCAAGCGATCGCCGGGGATGGTGCGGATGCCCACGCGGCCGCCGCGATGGCGAAGTCCTATGCCTGCGGCACGGCCGTCGACGTCGTCGGTAAAGCCATGCAACTGCACGGCGGCATCGGCTACACGTGGGAAAGCGGCATCCACGTCTACCTCAAACGCGCCGCACTCAATCGTTCGCTGTTCGGCTCGCCGGCGGATCACCGCAAAGAACTGGCTAAACGCTATCTGTAAAAGGAGTTTCGATAAATGGCCGTACCCGTGTACAAACGCATTCTCGACCTGTTCGAGGCCGAGGGTGTCAATACGTTGTTCGGGATACCCGACCCGAACTTCGTGCACATGTTCGCCGAGGCGGATGCGCGCGGTTGGTCTGTCGTCGCGCCGCACCACGAGTTGAGCGCAGGCTTCATGGCCGAGGCGGTGTCACGCATGACCGGCGGGCCCGGCCTGTGCATCGGCACCCTCGGACCGGGGATGGCCAACATCGCGGGTGCGATGATGTGCGCCAAGGTGGAGAACTCCCCGGTGATCTTCATCGGTGGTCAACGAGCGCGCATCACCGAGCGCCGGGTTCGGCGCGGTCGCATCCAATTCGTCCGTCAGGAGCCACTTTTCGCGGCGTCCGTGAAGTACAGCGCGTCGATCGAGTACGCCGACCAGACCGACGAGATCGTCCACGAAGCGATCCGGCGGGCGATGTCGGGCACCCCTGGCCCGACCTACATCGAATATCCATCGCACGTGCTGCTGGAGGAACTCGATGTCGCCGACGCTCCGCCGCCGCATCGTTATCGCCTGGTCAACCAGGGCGCAGGTGCGCCGGAGGTGGCCGAGGCCGCGAAGCTGATTCGCGAGGCGGACAGCCCGATCCTGTTGGTGGGCCACGGCGTTCACACGTCGCGCAGCCAGGCCGCGGTCAAGGAACTGGCCGACCTGATGGCGTGCCCGGTCATCCAGACCTCCGGCGGCACCTCGTTCATTCCGGGGCTGGAGGACAGGACGTTCGCCTACGGCTTCTCGCCGTCGGCCGTCGAAGCGGTCGTCAACTCCGACCTGTGCGTCGCGCTTGGCACCGAGTTGGGTGAGCCGGTGCACTACGGCAGGACCCGGCATTGGGCCCCGCGCAACGACATTCGCAAATGGATCTACGTCGAGCAGGACCCGACGGCCATCGGGGTGAACCGGCCGATCGACGTGCCGTTGGTGGGCGATCTGCGTGGGGTCGTCCCGCAACTGGTCGAGGCGCTCAGAGAGAATCCCAGGCACCCCGCCCCGAATCTGGACGTGCTGATCAAGAAAGACGCCGAAGAACTGGCGCAGCTGGCCGAGAACGCGCCGACGGGCAGCACTCCGGTGCACCCCGCCCGCTACGTCGTCGAGGCCACCAAGGCGTTCCCGAAGGACGGCATACTCGTGCGCGACGGCGGGGCCACCGTGATCTTTCAATGGACCTACTCGCAGGCCAAGCCGCGCGACGTGATCTGGAACCAGAACTTCGGCCATCTCGGCACCGGGCTGCCCTATGCGGTGGGCGCCTCGGTCGCCGACGGCGGCAAGCGTCCGGTCATGTTGCTCACCAGCGACTCGGCCTTCCTGTTCCACATCGCCGAACTCGAGACCGCCGCGCGACAGAACCTGCCGTTGGTGTGCGTGGTCGGCGTCGATCACCAGTGGGGGCTCGAGGTGGGCGTCTACAAGCGCACCTTCGAACAGCCGTCGCCGCAGCCCGGCGTGCACTGGAGCAAGGACGTGCGGTTCGACAAGATCGCCGAGGGCTTCGGCTGCCACGGCGAATACGTCGAGAAGGACGACGAGATCGGCCCGGCCATCGAGCGGGCGTACGCCAGCGGCAAGACCGCCGTCGTGCACGTCTGCATCGACCCGAAGGCCAACTCGGAGGAAATGCCGAAATACGACGAATTCAGAACCTGGTACGCCGAAGGTACTCAGTAGGGAAAGGTTGGCGATATGCGCGAATATTTGAAGTTCTACATCGACGGTCAGTGGGTCGATCCGGTCGAGCCGAAGTCGCTGGACGTCGACAACCCGGCGACCGAACAGGTGTCCGGCAAGATCGCACTCGGCGCTGCGGCCGACGTCGACAAGGCCGTCAGCGCGGCCCGAAGGGCCTTCGGCACCTGGTCGCAGACCAGCCGCGAGGAGCGCCTCGACGTGCTGCAGGCCATCCTGGGCGAATACCAGAAGCGGACAGCCGACCTGGCCGACGCGGTGACCGAGGAGATGGGCGCGCCGCCGTCCCTTGCCGCGGGCCCGCAGGTGAATCTCGGTCTCGGCCATCTGATGACGGCCATCGACGTGCTGAAGAACTTCGAGTTCGAACAGCAGCACGGCAGCACGCTGGTGGTGAAGGAGCCGATCGGCGTGTGCGGGTTGATCACGCCATGGAACTGGCCGATCAACCAGATCGCGGTCAAGGTGTACCCCGCGCTGGCGACCGGCTGCACGATGGTGCTCAAGCCGTCGGAGGTCGCGCCGTACTCCGCGCAGATCTTCACCGAAATCCTCGATGCCGCAGGCGTTCCCGCGGGGGTGTACAACCTTGTCTACGGCGACGGTCCCGGCGTTGGCGAAGCGCTGTCGAGCCATCCGGACATCGACATGGTGTCGTTCACCGGATCGACGCGCGCAGGCGTCGAGGTCGCCCGCAATGCGGCCGCGACGGTCAAGCGGGTCAGCCAGGAGTTGGGCGGAAAGAGCCCGAACATCGTGCTCGACGACGAGGACTTCGCCAAGAGCGTGGCCGCGGGCGTTTCGGTGATGATGATGAACAGCGGGCAGAGCTGCAATGCGCCGTCGCGCATGCTGGTGCCGAACTCACGCAGGGACGAGGCCGTTGCGGTCGCGAAGGCAACCGCCGAACAGGTCAAGGTCGGTGACCCCGGCGAGAAGTCCGCTATCGGGCCGGTGGCGTCCAAAGCCCAGTACGACAAGATCCAGGGCTTGATCCAGAAGGGCATCGACGAGGGCGCCACCGTGGTGGTGGGCGGCCCTGGCCGACCCGACGGACTCGACACCGGGTACTACGTCAAGCCGACGGTGTTCGCGGACGTGAAGAACGACATGACCATCGCGCGCGAAGAGATCTTCGGGCCGGTGCTGTGCATACTCGGCTACGACGACCTGGATCAGGCGCTGGAGATCGCCAACGACACGGAATATGGTCTGGCCGGCTATGTTTCGGGCGCGGACCTCGAGCAGGCTCGCGCGATCGCGCGGAAGATCCGCGCCGGGTCCGTCGCGATCAACCACGGCTTCGACATGAACGCGCCGTTCGGCGGGTACAAGCGCAGCGGCAACGGGCGCGAGTGGGGCCAGTTCGCGTTCGACGAGTATCTGGAGACCAAGGCGGCCCTGGGCTACGCGCCGGAGTAATCGCAATACACTGCGGCCATGCCCGGCGAAAAGTACGAATACGGTATCGATTTCGAGCGTGTCGCGGCCATCGACATCCACACCCATGTGGAGGTCGATGGCCACGGCCACAAGGCCTACGACGACGAACTGGTCGACGCCGTCGGAAAGTACTTCAGGCGGGGGCCCGGCGCGTTGTCGAGCGTGGACGCGCTTGCCGACGAGTACCGCAGGCAGAACACGGCCGCGGTGGTGTTCACCATCGACGCGCGGACGGCAATGCGGCATGTGCCGAACTCCGTCGAGGACCTCGTCGCGGGCGCGATCCGCAACAACGACGTGCTGATCCCGTTCGGCAGCGTGGACCCGTGGCACGAGCGACGCGCCGTGCACCGCGTGCACGAGTTGGTTCGCGACTACGGCGTCAAGGGCTTCAAGTTCCACCCCAGCGTGCAGGCCTTCGAGCCGAACGACCGCCGCTTCTACCCGATCTATGAGGCGATCACCGAAGCGAAAGTGCCTGCGTTGTTTCACACGGGGCAGACCGGGCTCGGATCCGGGCTACCCGGCGGGCATCGCATCAAGCTGCGCTACTCCGATCCGATGCTGCTCGACGACGTCGCCGCCGACTTTCCCGACCTGACCATCGTGATGGCCCATCCGGCGGTGCCGTGGGTGGACTCGCAGATCGCGATCGCCTCCCACAAGACCAACGTCTACATCGACCTGAGTGGCTGGTCGCCGAAGTACTTCCCGCCGCAACTGGTGCACGCCGCCAACCGTCAGCTGCGCACCAAGGTGCTCTTCGGCACCGACTACCCGTACATCAAGATGGACCGCTGGCGGCGCGACTTCGAGGAGCTGAACATGGACCCGGCGGTGGTGCCCCTGGTCTACAAAGACAACGCGCTGCGGGTGCTGGGGATCTCGCGATGAATTCCTCGGCGCCGACGACGTCGACAAGACCGTGCAGTTGGTGAAGGACAACGGCGGCAGCGTGATTCGCGGCGCCGAGGACACGCCGTACGGCCGGTTGGCCGCCGTGGCCGATCCGGCCGGCGCCGGTTTCAACCTGTCGTCGCTGGATCAGTACTGACAGCAGGCTGCTGGACGCCCTTGCCCTTGCGCAGGGCGTCGAGCAACTCGCGGTACGGTCCCACCAGGTAAGCGGTGTCGCCGCCGGCGAGCCTGGCGTCGCGCCGGGGATGCAGTTGCACCGGAGCATCGGCCCTGGTGACCGCGATGACGCGGGTCTGCGTGGACATGTCGAACATCCGCATTCCGTCCAACTCGCTGCCCGGTGCCACGTACATGCCGCCGACCATGAACGAGCGCTGCCCGACCGAGAACGTGCCGAGCACCTGCAGCCCCAGCGCCGCGCCGATGAACCACGGCGCCGCCAATTCGACTGTGGAGAGCACCGTTTCGAACCCGAAACGCTGAGCGACCGCGGCGCCGAGGGTGCGGTCGTAGATGCGCAGCACGATCGGCACGCCGGTCCGGTGGAGTTCGGGTAGCGTGCGCGGCCCGAGCATCTCGTCCAGCACGATGCCCGTCTCGATGTTGACGATGTCGTCTTGCGTCAGCACCGCGATTGCACGCGCCTCGTCCAGCCGCGCGGACTCCAACGTCTCATGCAATGTGGCGTCGCCGAAGATCACCGGCACATCGAGACGGGCGGCCGTGGACAGGAAGCGGTTTTCGGGATCACGTTCGATGACGGCCACGTCGTAGCCGGCCGCGGTCAGGTCACTGACCACTCGGATGCCGAACGAACCCAACCCGACGACGATGACGTGATGCCGTAGATGCCGCACCTTCCTGCGGCCCGCCGACTGCGCAAGGCGCCGCGACAGCAACACGTCGGCGATGAATGCGACGAGGATCGCGGTGGTGGTCACACCCGCGAACATCAGCCCGATGCCCCAGATCCGCAGCCACATGGGCTGGTGCATGAAGCTGAAGTCGCCGTAGCCGACGGTGGCGATGGTCTCGGTGCTGAAGTACAACGCATCGATCCAGCTCATCCCCGGCGGGTGTTGATAGGCGAACCGCAACAACACCGTCGAGCCGAGGAGCAGGGACATCGACACGGCCAGCGCCCGGTAGAACATCGGGTTGATGTCGTCGCGGATCAACCGCACCGCGTCGACCACCCGCCGCAACGGTGGCCGTCGTCCCCGCGAATGCGACAGCGGCCGGGGAATCGCGATGCCCTGCTCGGTGAGTTCCTCGGCGGTGCCGATCATCGCGGTCCAGTCGCCTGCGCTCACCCGATAGTCGCGACCGGGACACGCGACCACCGCATCGCGCCCGTCGGAGTCCTCGGCGTGGATCACCGCGACCGGCGCCAGATCACCGAAGATGTCGCGCAATGTCGCGTCGCGGGGGGCCTCCGCACCGGAGACGACGAAATCGATGCCGGCCACCGGAATCGTGTGAGCGGTACGGCCCAGGCAGGCCTCCACGACGGAGGCCGCCGCCAGATCGGCGACGTCGAGGATCGCGCCGGGGCCGTTGTCCTGTGACATGGCTTCGCGCAGCACACTATTGGCCAGCCGGGCCACCACGCGCACATCGGGATTGGCTTGCCGTGCCAGCAAGGCGATTTCGAGGTTCAGCGCGTCGTCATCGTCGGCGCAGATGACGGCCTGTGCAGTCGCGACGCCCGCCCCGGCGAGGTCGTCGGGGGCCTGCACCATCACCACGCGCGTGCCCGCGTTGTTCAGCTCCTCGACGATTCGCATTCCGAGCGCATCGTCACCGCAAACGATGATGTGGCCCCGCATATCGCAGAACGGTACTGCGGAAACGCCGGACAGCGCAGAAGATGATCAGATGCCCACCAGTCCCAAGGTCTACGTGAAGGCCTGTATCAACGGCGCCCGCACGCCCGACGCGCATCCGAACCTGCCGGTGACGCCCGATCAGCTGGCCGCAGCGGCGCTCGCGGCCCATGGCGCAGGCGCCAAGGCGGTGCACCTGCATCCGAAGAACGCCGACGGCGTCGATTCACTGCTTTGCGAGCACGTGGACGCCGCGGTGGATGCCGTGCGCCATGCGGTGCCGGGTCTGCCGCTCGGGGTGACAACGGGGTTCTGGGCGCTGCCGGACGCCGACGCGAGGCTGCATGCCGTCGACGGCTGGACCGTGCTGCCCGACTTCGCGTCGGTCAATTGGCACGAACCTGGCTCGGAGGAGCTGGCCCGGCTGCTGTTGAGCAAGGGGATCGGCGTCGAGGTCGGCATCTTCAACGCCGAGGCGGCCGAATCATGGGCGGCCTCGGGGATCGCCGAGCATTGCATGCGAGTGATGATCGAACTTCCCGGGGATGGCGATGTCGCGACCGCCGACGACCTACTGAGCCAGGTGATGGCCCGGCAGTCGCCTGCGCCGGTGCTACTGCATGGTATGGACGAAAGTTGTTGGCCGCTACTGGAACACGCGGGCAAGCGGGGTGTGCAGGTCCGCATCGGCATGGAGGACACCCTGCGGATGCCCGACGGTTCCGCCGCGCCCGACAATGCGGCGCTGGTGTCGGCGGCCGTAGCGCTGCTCAGTCGGTAGGGGCGGCCAGCGCGAAGTCGGCGTAATCGAAACCAGGGATCACCACACAGCTGACCAGGCACGGCTGGTCGTCGCGGGGGCGGGCCCGCTGCCAATGTCCTGGCGGCACGACGAACTGCGGCTGTTCCCCGGCGAGGATGTCGGCGCCGAGCAAATGCGTTGTGGCGCTGTCCTGTTCGGCGCCGACCTGCAGCAGCAACGGACCGCCGAAATGAAACAGCCACAGCTCGGCGCTGCGCACCGTGTGCCACGCTGACTGCTGACCGGGCATGAGCAGGAACAGGATTGCGGTGCCCGCGCTTCGGGGTCCGGTGTAGTCGGGCGGCAATGCGGACTGGGGCATCGTCAGCCCGCTGCGCCAGGTCTCCTTGAACCAGCCGCCCTCTGGATGAGGAGACAGGTCAAGCCGACGCGCCCACTCCGGAAGGTCGCTCATCAAATCCCCCATTAATAGGTTCGGCGACTCCACAATAGAGACGATGGCTACCGGCAAAGCACCTATTGTGCTGATCCACGGCTTGTGGATGCCGCCGCACAGCTGGCGCGGCTGGATTGAGCGTTACCGCGCCGCCGGTCACACGGTTCACGCACCCGCATGGCCAGGGGTCTCTGAGCTCGACGATGAACTCGACCACACCAAGGCGCCCGCCGAGATCGGGGTCGGTCAAGTGGTGGATCATTACGCCGCGTTCATCCAGACGCTGCCCGAGCCGCCGATCCTGATGGGCCACTCGTTCGGCGGGTTGATCACGCAGATGCTGCTCGGCCGGGGCCTTGGCCGGTCCGCCGTGGCGATTCATCCCGCCGCGCCGCGCGGCGTCTACCGGCTGCCGCGGTCGGTGTTGAGGTCGACGTTTCCGGTCTTCCGTAATCCGGCCAACCGACATCGTGCCGTGCCGCTCACGCCCGCCGAGTTCCACTACGCGTTTGCCAACACTGTGCCGCGGGCCGAGTCCGACGCCTGGCACGCCGAGTTGGCTATCCCCGCACCGGGCAAGCCGCTGTTCCAGGCCGCGCTGGCGAACTTCAGCCGTAGGTCCAAGGCGGCGACGGTGGTCGACTTCACCAAACCCGACCGGGCGCCGCTGCTCCTGATCGCGGGCGGCCGCGATCACATCGTGCCCGCGTCGGTGGTGTACGAGAATTTCAACCGTTACCGGCGATCGCCCGCCGCGACGGATTTCAAGCTGTTCGACGACCGGCCGCATCTGACCGCCGCGCTGGATGGCTGGACCGACGTGGCCGACTACGCGTTGACGTGGACGACGGGGCACAGCGGATAGTCTGAGCGCATGGCTCGCCTGCGCCCCGGTTGGCTGGTGGTGCTATGCGCGGCCGTGCTTGCGATCAGCGCCTGGCTGCCGTGGCTGACCAGTCGGGCCGACGGCGGGGGACGCGCCAATGCGATCGGCGGGATCGTGGGCACCATGCCGGTGCCGCCGCCGGGGTTCGGGGTCGGCCAGCTGATCGTGCTGCTGGCGTCGACGTTGATCGTTGCGGGCGCGATGGCCGCCCGCGGACTGTTCGACCGCCTGGCATCGAGTTCGGCCCTTGCCATTTCGGTGCTGCTGGTGGTGCTCACGATGTGGTACTACCGGCTGTATGTGTACTCGCCGGTGTCGGCGGGCTACGGACTTTTCCTCGGTGCGGCAGCTGCGGTGTGTGCGGTGGTGCTGTCGGTGTGGGCGATGTTCGCCGCCTGGTCCAGGGTGCGCCGATGAGCGGGTTCGTCGAACCCGTCTCGTTGACCGGTCAGCGATGGGTGAAGCTGGAACCGCTTAGCCGCGAACATGTTCCGGAGATCGCCGAGGCTGCCGCCGACGGTGAGTTGGGCAAGCTTTGGTTCACCCACGCGCCGAAGGCGGGCATCGCCGAGCAGTGGGTCGACACACGGTTGGCGGTGCAGAAACCCGATCAAGGTCTGACGTTCGTGGTGCGCAGCCTCGACGGAACGCTCGTCGGGTCGTCGAGCTACCTGAACGTGGACGCGTCCAACCGCCGGCTCGAGATCGGCAATACGTGGTACGTGTCGTCGGCGCGACGCAGCGGGGTCAATTCCGAGACGAAGCTGCTGATGCTCGGGCACGCTTTCGACGAGTTGGGCTGTGTCGCAGTCGAATTCCGCACGCACTTCTTCAACTCGACCAGCCGCTCCGCGATCGAACGGCTCGGCGCCAAGCTGGACGGGATACTGCGCAGCCACCAGGTGCTGCCCGACGGCTCGCGCCGCGACACGGTGGTGTACTCGATCCTCGATATTGAATGGCCCGCTGTGCGCAACAATCTGCGCTACCGATTGGAGCGTAACGACTAGCCGAGACTGCGGCCAGATCGCAGTTTCGAGATGATTGGCGATCTGGCCGCAGTTTCGAGGCGGCGCTTGGCTATTCGGATTCGACTCCGGTCGGCTCGATCGAACGTTGTCCGCCGCCGTGGGCGACGTCGATCTTGCGCGGCTTGGCACGTTCGGCCAGCGGGATGGTCACGGTCAGCACACCGTTCTCATACGTCGCGGAGATAGCCGACGCGTCGATGCCCTCGCCAAGCGAGAGTTGCCTGCGGTAGGAGCCGAAGAATCTCTCGCTGGCCAGCCACTGGACGGCGTCTTCGGATCGGGCCGTGCGATGTGCCGCGATTGTCAGGGTGCCGTTGTCGACGTTGACGTCCACCGAGCCCGGGTCGACGCCGGGTAGGTCGGCTGTGAGCACGTAGTGGTCGTCGATCTTGCAGAGATCCATCGGCATGAACCGAGGAGCGCGATTTGATCCGGTCTGGCCGGTAAGCAAGCCCCGGGTCAGAGCATCGAAGTCACTGAACGGATCAAAGCGAAGCACAGCAATCCACCTCCTATGTCGCCTCAAGGCCCGCCACCCTGGCGGGCAGCCAATCACTGTGCAACCCGAAGATTAGCACTCTCACCCCGAGAGTGCCAGTTCTTTTTCGTCCGGTTGAGACGCGCTCAGACCGCGCTGACCTGCGCTCCGGTCAGCGGCCCGGTGCACTGATCGCAGACCAGAACGGCGCCGAACCGCCTGCCGCAGGCCGCGTGAGTCAGTTCCACGGCCGGACCCTCGGCCGCCGGAAACCACCGTTGTGCCCACTGCAGCGCCGTCACGAGCACTGCGAACAACGCGCCGCCCTTCTCGGTGAGCCGGTATCGGTTCTCTGCGCACACCAGTACGCCATTGGCCGTGAAGATCGACAGTCGATCGGAGATCGATCCAGGCGGGGCGCCGAGCTGGCTTTGAAAATCGGTGAAGCGACTGACACCGACGAACGCCGCGACCAACAGCGCGAAGCCCCAGCGGTTGCCGAGCACGCTCATGGTCTGAGGGAACAGCCCCGCCGCCCCGTCGCGCTGGTCGGCTTCCGATCGTCGCCGCGTCGACGTGACGGGAATCGACCGCGCCCACGAGCCGCTCGGTCCCCATTGCGCGACAACGTCTTTCTCGCTCGCGCGCTCACCGCACGCGCGGCAGATGAGCAGCGGCGCGAAGTCGGCGTCGCAGGCCCGGTGCCGCATATCAGGCAAACCTTCGGCATGGCCCGGCACCCACCGGCGCTCCCATTCCCAGATCGACAACAGCACCGGCCACAGCGAACGACTGCGCGGGGTCACCAGGTACTCCGATCGGGTCGGGTTCGTCTGGTAGACACGGCGCTCCAGCAGGCCGTCGCGTGTCAGCGCCTGCAGGCGGCGAGTCAGCACGGAATTCGAGATCGGCAGCCGCGCCTTGAATTCCGCGAACCGGGTCGCGCCGAGCAGCGCCTGCTGAACGACCAGCAGGCTCCACTCGTCGCCGAGCAACCCGAGCATGCGGGCGACGGCGTTGGGTTGCGGCCGCGCCACTACAGCCCGATCGCGGCCGCCGGGGTGTCCGTCTCCCGCCAGCGCCGCAGCTCGGAACCCGCTGCCCAGGTGGAGTGCGTTCCACTCGAAATGCGTTCCGGCAGAGCCAGTTTGCACACCGGCCCGTCGCCGACTCTGGCGGCGTCGAACACCAGGCAGTACGAGGCGTCGGCGGTCATGTCGGTGGTCAGCGTGACCAGGTATCCGTCGTCCTCAGCCGTGCTGCCGACGCGCGGCGCCATGGCAGTCTCGCTGCCGTAGACGCCGTCTTCGAATGCATACCGCTGCTCACTGCCGGTGCGCAGGTCGTGCTTGACCAGCCCGTCGAACAAGAACCACGACGGCTTGCCGGTCGCGGCATAGGTGTAACGATAGGGCGCTCCGGCATAGCTGGAGTTGATCATGCCGAATTCGGTGATGCTGTCCGAAAGCTGTTCTTCGACAACGTCGCCCGTCACCATATTGAAGCGCCAGCGGTGCAGCCGGGCCTGCATGCGATCGAGTGCGAGGAAGCGGAATGCGCGCTCCCATTTGTTGCCCATGCCGTTATCCGCCGGTTCGGGGTCGCCCTGGAAGAACCCGTCGAGCACTACCTCGTCGCCGTCCTCGTAGGCGTTGGTGAAGTGCAGCACGAAGGTCGGCTCCGCCTCGAACCACTGGATGTTGTTGCCGCGGCGGGGGATGATCGCGAATCGCGACGGCATATCGCGATGGAACCGCGCCACGTGCGCGTTGCGCTCGAGCAGTTCGGGATCCCAGAACAACGGAAAGTCGTTGAGGATCACGTAGTTCTCGGTGAACGCCATGTCGTGGGGGAGTCGCGGCCCCGGCAGCGGCACGTCGATGTAGTGCACGAGGTTGTTGTTGTCGTCGACGACTCCGTAGTGCATGTACGGTGCCTGCTTGCTGTAGTTGAAGAACAACAGTTCACCGGATTTGTCATCGACCTTGGGGTGCGCCGAGACGCCCCAGTCGAACGGGAACGCCCCATTCCACTGTGCCTTGCCGAGGGTGACACCCGAATACGGGTCGAGGCGGTACAGGTCACCGCATTGGTAAAAGCTCGTCAGCGCGGTCCCGCGATGCACGATCACGTCGGTGCTCGACGCGTCCTTCATCAGGCCGCGTGCGCCCCACCCGTCGTCGCGCTTGGCCAGCGAGACCGGTTCGGCAAGGCCCGGCCACAGCGGCCCACCCGCTTCGTTCTCGGCGAGAAAGCCGTCGGTCTGGACAAACCTGTTGCGGTAGAACGCTTTTCCATCCCGAAAGCCGACAACGTGCAGCATGCCGTCGCCGTCGAACGGGTGATAGGCCTTCAGCGCCGGGTGCAAGGGGTTCTCGGTGTTGCGCAGATACACCCCGTCGAGATCGGCGGGAACTTCACCCTCGACCGGCCTCAGGTCGTCGGCATCCCACTCGGTGGTCTGTGGACGCCACGGCCCGGTCCGGTAGGGATGGTCGTCGTCCTCGGGCAGGGTCGACAGATACTTGCCGACGATCTCTGGGGTCATGTCAGGCTCCCGTCACGATAAAGCTCACAGTGGTGGCCGTGCTGCCACCGAAGTTGAGTGTTCCGAACGTCTTTGCGCCCTCGACCTGGTAGCCGCCTGCCGTCCCACTGACCTGCTTGGCGGCGTCGAGCAGCATGCGCACACCGGACGCGCCGACAGGATGACCGCCGCCGATCAGCCCGCCGCTGGGATTGATCGGCAACCGTCCGCCCAATTCGATCTCGTTGTTCTCGATCGCCTTCCACGATTCACCGGGCCCGGTCAGCCCGATGTGGTCGATGGCGAGGTACTCGCTTGGTGTGAAGCAGTCGTGCACTTCGAAGCCGTCGACGTCGTCGAGCGTGACGCGGGCGCGGTCGAACGCGTCGAGCACGGCACCGCGGACGTGGGGGAGTACGTAAGGTTGTCCGGCGGCACGGTCGAGTTTCTGCTGCAGACCGAGCCCAACGGTGCGGTGGCCCCAGCCGTCGATGCGCCCGATCGGCCGAGCCTGCGGATGGTCACGCAGGTATTCGTCGGTCACCAGCACCACTCCCGCGCCGCCGTCGGTCATCTGGCTGCAGTCGAAGCGGCGCAGACGTCCTTCGATCACAGGGTTGGCGTCGTCGGCGGCCAGTGGTTCCGGCACGGTCCAATCCCGCGTCTGCGCATTGGGATTCGCGCGGGCGTTGGCGAAGTTCAGTTGTGCGATCGCTCGCAGGTGTGCGTCGTCAAGGCCATAGCGGCGGTCGTATTCGTCGGCCACTGAGGCGAACATGAACGGCCACATGAACTTTGCCTCGGTGCCTTCGTGGTCGGTCCACGCCGCGGCGCCGAGGTGTTGTGCCGCGGTGTCGCCCGGGACGGTCTTCTCGAGTTCGATACCGACGACGAGCGCAGTGCGGTACGCGCCGGAGCGCAGATCGGCGATCGCCGCGAGCGTTGCCACACTTCCCGATGCGCATGCGGCTTCGTGGCGGGTTGCCGGGGTGTCCCACAATCCGTCGTTGACGCTTGCCGGCATCGCGCCAAGATGGCCCTGCCTTGCGAACAACTCGCCGAATGCGTTGGCCACATGTACGACGTCGATGTCCGCCACGTCGACCTTGGCCGCACGCAAAGTGTTGTCGACGATTTCGGCCGTCAGGCCTGCGAAGTCGATGCGTTCGCGGCTGAGGTTGCGCGCGAAGTCGCTCTGGTGACCGCCGAGGATCCAGACGTTGGCAGTGCTCATGGCCAGACGGTACTACAACTAAGAGAGTCACTCGGCCACGTTCGGCAGACGTAGAGGCGGCCCCGCCGGCTCCGGTCTGAACCGACGAGACCTCAGCGAACAGGATGGTCGACCATCTCGTTCGCCTGTACTGGGACATTGCCCACTGCGCCGAATGACAAACGTCGCGTATAGCCTGGGTCCACAACGGGAAGCCCTTAACGATGACCAAGCCGCGAAATTACGACCTTGCACAGCGCATGGCCGAGCTCGCGCGCGCTTCTGCAGCGCCGCGAAGCGTCGATGACGTGCTGGCTGACGTCACCGCGGCAACGAGGGAACTGATTCCCGGGACCGACGCCGCAGGCATCCTGTTGGTTGGCAGAGGCGGCAAGTTCGAATCCCTCGCAGGCACCTCTGAGCTGCCGCATCAGCTCGATGAGTTGCAGATGACGTTCAACGAGGGACCGTGCGTGGAAGCGGCGCTCGACGAGGTGATCGTGCGAACGGACGACTTTCGCACGGATGAGCGCTGGCCGAAGTACTCACCGGCAGTCGTCGAGATCGGCATCCTGAGCGGCCTGTCCATCAAGTTGTATACCGCCGAGCGCACCGCGGGCGCGTTGAACATGTTCGCGTTCAAGCCCCACGCATTCGATGGCGAGGACGAGACCACCGGCGTGGTGCTCGCCGCGCACGCAGCGGCGGCGATCCTGGCCAGTCGTCACGGCGAGCAGCTCGAGTCGGCGCTGTCGACCAGGGATCGCATCGGTCAGGCAAAGGGCATCATCATGGAGCGTTTCGGCGTCGACGATGTGCAGGCCTTCGAGATGCTGCGCAAGCTCTCCCAGGACGGCAACACCCGGCTGGTCGATGTCGCGCAACGGGTCATTGACACCCGCCGCAGCTGATTATTGATCCTGCAGCAGGACGCTGCCGTACCAGTGGCAGAGCAGCAACGCGATCTCGACGTCGAGTCGACCGTCGGTGATTGGTCGGCCACGCCGCTCGATTGCGCGTTGTACCCGGTACTTGATGGAGTTGGTGTGTAAGTGCAATTCCTCAGCCGTGGCCTTGAAGCTTCCTCCGGTGCGAAGGAAGATGCCCAGCGTTTCGCGCAGTCGCTCGTCGTTTTCCGTGGCGGACGCGAGCGGTCCGAGCACCTCGCTCACCCACACCCGCGCCGCGCCGAGGTTGCCGTTGAACAGCGCTGCGGCCGAAAGGCCGGGATCACTTGCAGCAGTGAAGCGTTGAGCATTCGGGCCTGCGGCCATCGCGACGGCATGCGCTTCTTCCGCTAGCTGATGTGAACGCCGGAATCCCTCGACGCCCGGCAACGGATTACCGGCTGCGATCCGCGGGGCGTCGCTTCGGGTGTCGGCGAACGCGCGCATGCACGCGACTGCTGCTGGCCCAGTCTGCGCGGCGAGCGGAATCCAACCCCATCCCGTCATGCGGTCCACCGAGATGAACAACGAAGTCTCGCCGGCGCCGGCAGACTCGGCGAGTTGAGCGACGAAGCGCTCCATCGACGTCGGGTCTTCGCAGAATTCGTCTTCGCCGTGCCAGACAACGACCGCCAGATGAGTCCGCCGCAACGGGTAGCGAATCGCCGTTGTCACCTTGTCGATGTCGAGGTCGGCTCCGTCGAGGAGTTCGCGTACCCGCAGCGCGCGCAGGCTGTTTTGGTTCTCCATCCACCGGTCGCGCTCGCACTGGTAGGTGATCACCACCTGTTGCGTGATCCAGTCGATATAGCCGAACGTCACTTCCGAGATCTGGCTGAACACGGCGAGGCTGAGCGGCGGCTCCAGCCCTGAGGCTCCTATTTCCTCGAGCACCGCGTCGAGTACCGCCTTGTGTCCGAGGCGGTACGCGCGCACCAATGCGTTGACCGTCGTTCCGCGCTGCGCGAGTCGCCGTGCGTGTTCGACGGCGGCGGTGGGCAACTCGACCTTGTCGATCGGGATGGCGTGCCGGATTGCGGAGAACACCGTTGCGACGTTTCCGTCGATGCTGTCCCGAAGCAGCTGTACCAGCTGCGCATCACTGCGCAGTTCGGCGATCTCGGTGACCACGATCTGCTGGATCGAGCTCGTCAGCTCCGCGATTCGATGATCCAGGCGGTCGACGATGGCCGCGGCAGACTCCGCGACGACCACCGGCTCGGCATGGCCCGCTTCCGCCATCACCAGACCATAAACCCGCTGCTACCCGCGCCGAGCGGTTCGCTGCCACTCTTTGGCTCCGCAAGCCAGTAAACCGGCGAAACTTCGGCGTCCGCGGACGTCGCGGCACCCCGACCGGTTCCGTGATTCTGATGGCGACCGCGGCGCGACAACGCGCCGACGCACCCAAGTTCCGCTGCGAAAAGAAAGCGAGTCCCCGATGAGCAGCTACCTCAGCGCCATTGCAGTCATGTTGCTGGTTCTGTGCCCACTCTTCATTCCGGTGACCGTCACGGTGGCTGCTCTGGTGTCCACCGGCGTCCGTCGTCTTCGGCGAGCCGTCGGACTCCGGCGTCACGCCGCCCGCACCGCCTGATCACCACCACGCCAAGCCGAGAGGTCACGTCATGCCCACACAATTCACCACGCTGCAGTGCGAAACCCTGACCGCGATCGTCGACACCTATGTCGCCTCGGTCGCACGGGAGGACGACCCGGATGGGTTCTACGCCGCCAAGGGCAGCGACGTCGGGGCCGATGTGGCAACGGAGCAGTACCTGCTCACCCGCCTACCCGAGGTCCAGCTGGCCGGCATGCTGGCGCTGATCGACGGCTTGGCCCTTTTCGAGTTCAAGGATCAGCCCCAGGCCGCGCGGGAGGAAATCCTTGCCAACGTCGCGGCCATCTCACCCGAGGCGGCGGGGGCGGTCGCCGCGCTGAATCAGCTCTCGGTGTTGTTCGCATACAGCCTTCCGGGCCCGGATGGCCACAATCGGTTGTGGGCAGGCATGGGGTATCCGGGGCCGGCCCAAAATCCGCCGCCGAACTCCCGCAAGACGCTCGAGGTCATCGCCGTCTCCGGTGAGACGACGCTCGAAGCGGATGTGGTCGTGGTCGGCTCCGGCAGCGGCGGCGGAGTGGCCGCCGCAGTGCTCGCCGAGGCGGGCAAGCGCGTCATCATCCTCGAAGCGGGCAGCTACCACACCGAATCCGATTTCGTGCAGTCCGAAGTCGCGGCTTATCAAAATCTGTTCCTGCGCGGCGGATTCTTCCCGTCCGCCGACGGCATGGTGAGCATCGCCGCGGGCAGCACGGTAGGCGGCGGCAGCACGGTCAACTGGTCGAACTCGTTGCTCACGCCCAGCACCGTGCGCTCCCATTGGGCCGAGGCCGGGTTGACCGACGTCGACACCCCCGCGTTCGACGAACACCTCCAGGCGGTGTTCGAGCGCATCCAGTGCAACGACAAGGTCGCCACGCAGAACGGCCCGCATGCGCGGCTGTCGGATGGTGCATCGAGGCTCGGGTACGCCTACCGGGTCGCCACACTGAACATCGATCCGGAGCGCTACGACCCGAACCTGATCGGCTACAGCGGGATGGGCGATCAGACCGGCGCCAAGCAGGGCACGATGCGGACCTATCTTCAGGACGCATCCGACGCAGGGGCGAAACTGCTGCCCAACGTCTGGGTCGACCGCATCCTCACCGAGGACGGCGTGGCCGTCGGAGTCCAGGCGACATACACCGACCCGCAGACCCAACAGACGTCTCGTGTCGTCATCAACGCCCCGGCGGTGGTGGCCGCCGCGGGCAGCCTCGAAACGCCCGGGCTGCTGCTTCGGTCGGGGATCGGTGGGCCCGCGGTCGGCGCCGAGCTGCGACTGCATCCCGCCAGCCTGGTCAGCGGGGTGTACGACGAGCCGCAAGACCCGTGGTACGGCCCTGCGATGGCCGGCATCATGAACGAATTCGCGGAAGCCGACGAGGGGTTCGGCTATCTCATCGAGTGTGTCCAGCACCTGCCGGGGCTGTTCACCACCGTGGTTCCGTGGCTCGACGGGGCCCAGCACAAAGAGCTCACCCGCAAATACCGGTATCGCGCCGACTGGGTCTTCATCGTCAAGGACCGTGGCGCGGGCAGCGTCACACTCGACGAGAACGGTCAGTCCACGTTCTGGTATCCGTTCTCCGACGAGCTCGACCGTCGTCACTTCCGCGAAGCCGCCGTCACGTCGATCCGCATGCACGAAGCCGCGGGCGCGCAGCAGATCTTCGTTGCAGGCCAACCCTTCGCGCCCTGGAATCGCGGAGAGGACCTGGAGGCCTTCATCGCGAAGGTCAACGATATCCCGATCGGACCCGGCGGCATCCCTGTGTTCAGTGCGCATCAGATGTGCAGTGCGAAGCTCGGCAGCGACCCGCAGACCTCCGTCGCGAAACCGAGTGGCGAGCTGCACGACTCGACAGGTGTGTGGATCGCCGATGCGAGCGGAATGCCCAGCTGTTCGGGAGTGAACCCGATGGTGTCCACGATGGCGCTCGCGCGTCGCACGGCGATGAACATGCTCGGCGAAAATTAGCGCAAGCCTGTTGATTGACGGGCACGTCAACGGGTATGCCCCTCGCATCAGAAGATGCGAGGTGGCGTGGTGCGCGTCGGAATGTGTGTCGTGGTCGGTGCGGCGGTCGTCGCGGCGGCCGCCTGCGGGCCGAAGTCCGCGACGCAGCCCTTGCAGCCGATGCCAACTGTAGAGGCGACGACCGTGGCAGCCGCGGTTCGCGCTCCGGTCGCGTTACCACCCAACGACGACGGCGACCCGCCATGCCCCGCAGCAGATGCCTGGGGAACGGATCCCTTCGGCGCAGGCATCGTCGTCACGCATTGGACCGATGACACGGCACCCGTCACGGTCCTGGTGCGCACGAGAACGGGAATCGATCAGGCCCAACGCGCCGTGCTCGGCCCCGGCGAGTTGCGGTTGTTCGAGTTTCCCGGCATCGACAAGTCCGCCGTCTCCGAAGTGCTGATCATGACGAACACCCGTCGCTGCTACGTCACTGCAGATCCAGCCGCATTGGGCTAAGTGGCGTCGGCACCCACCACGCGCTGCAGGTCGGGTTTCATGGCCTGCAATTGGGCACCCCAGTACGGCCAGTCGTGCGTGCCGTTGTCGGGGAAGTTGAAGGTCGCGTTGTTGCCGCCCGCAGCCTGGTAGTCGTTCATGAAGTCGACGTTGCTCTGGTGCAACATGTTTTCGAGGAACTCCGCGGGCACGTTGGCGCCGCCGAGGTCGGACGGCGTTCCGTTTCCGGCGTAGATCCAAATACGGGTGTGGTTTGCGACGAGCTTGCCGACCTGAACCGTGGGATCGTTGCGTGCCCACGCGGGATCGCTGGATGGGCCCCACATGGCGCCGGCGTTGAAGCCTCCGGCGTCGTTCATCGCGAAACCGACCAGCGTCGGCCAGATTCCGTTGGAGAGGTTGAGGAAACCGGACAGCGAAGCGGCGTAGGCGAAGTTCTGCGGGTGGTAGGCGGCAAGGATCAACGCCGCGGATCCAGACATCGAAAGCCCAACTGCGGCATTGCCATTGGGGCTGATGCCTTTGTTGGCCGAAAGCCAGGCGGGCAATTCCTGTGTCAGGAACGTCTCCCACTTGTATGTCGACGTTCCGCCGTTGCCGACGGCAGGCTGATACCAGTCCGAATAGAAGCTGGACTCCCCGCCCACCGGCATCACGACCGACAGTCCGGATTGGTCGAACCACTCGAAAGCGGAGGTGTTGATGTCCCAGCCGTTGTAGTCGTCTTGTGCGCGTAGGCCGTCAAGCAGAAACACGGCGTGCTTGCCGCCGCCTTGGAATTGCACCTTGATATCGCGTCCCATGGACGGCGACGGCACCATCAGGTATTCGACTGGAAGGCCGGGGCGAGAAAACGCAGAGGCGATGCCGACGCTGCCGGTCACACTGACTGCGGCCCAGATCATCGACGCGGCCAGCGCGGCGATCGTCAGCCGTTTTCCAAAGATCTTCACACCAACGCCGAACGTCTTGGAGTCAGCGGCTTATTCGAACTGCGGGAAGTTCTGCGGAAACCCGAAGTTGCCGGTCAGCGGGCTCACAGCCGACACCGAGCTCCGGCCCTCTCGCGTCCGGGGCGATGAGAAGCGTAGCGTCGAGGACAGGTTTCGCGAGGTGGTCGGCCATCCCGCGCCGACTCAGGTCTCGCCGGTTAATGGAACAGCCGGCGAGATCGCTCTCTCCGGTGCTGGCGTGAACGATGCGGCCCCGCCAAACGACGGTGGCGGGCCGCCACAAAGTGCCCCCGGCAGGATTCGAACCTGCGACACCGGCTTTAGGAGAGCCGTGCTCTATCCCCTGAGCTACGAGGGCGTGACCCGCTCGGAGCTTACCGGTAGGGATTCGAGGAGCTTGCCCCACTCGTATCGGGCGGCGGCGGTGGCGTCGTCGTCCGGCGGCGCGCCCAGAGCCAGTGCGACGAGCGCCGAAGCGATGCGCAACGTCGGGATCCGATGACGCTTCGATGCCTGCACGATCTCGGCGAACGCGGCGTCGATCGTGCAGCGCCTCAGCGCCATCAGCACGCCCTCCGCGCGGTCCAGCATCCTGGCATCGTCCATGACGGGATTGCGATTCCCGGCACGAACAAGATCAAACCGGATCTTCAGCGCAGCTCGGCGATCACCTTCGCGAACGCCTCCGTATGCGGCTGCTGGACGGTGATGTAGGTGATGCCGTAGGTGTCGCGGTAGCCCCGGATGGTGTCCGCCATGTCCTTGGTCGAGCCGGACAGTACCGACGGCGCCCGCAACAACTCCTCGTCGGACAGATGGGGCAGGAAGCGTCGGGGGATCGTCAGGTCAGCTGTGCCCGAATCGTCGGTCGGCATCGCCGTGACCGAAATATTGAGTTCCAGTTCGTCGAAGCGATCGCCTGCTGCGTCGCGCACGAATGCGATTCGGTCGGCGAGCGGATCGTTGTCCGCGGTCACGGGGGCGCCACCTTGGAGGCCGATGATGTGGGCGCGCTGTGCAGCAAGGGTGAGCACTCTGTCGCCGTCGCCCGCGATGAGAATCGGCACATCGGGCACGTTTTCGTTCATGTGCTTGGTCACGTGACGTAGCCAGTCGACGCGCTTGCCCGCACTCGGGTAAGGCAGCTCGGCCTGCTCGAATTCGACCTCGTTGTATCCAGTGCCGAGGCCCAGCTCGAAGCGGTTGCCGGAGAGGTCGCGAAGTGAGGTGACATCGCGGGCGAGAAGAGCGGGTCGGTAGAACCCCGCGTTGAGCACGAAGGTGCCGATGCGCAATCGCTCGGTCACCATCGCAACCGCGGTCAGCATCGGGAACGGGGCCGTCGTGTAGAGGTGATCGGCCATATGCAGGACGTCGTACCCCATGTCCTCGGCGCGGCGCGCGTTGTCCTCGAGCGTGCCTCGACTGCGTACCGCTGTCAGACCCACACCGAATCGAAAGTCCTTGACCATTTCACGATCCTAGGCAGCCGACATTTTTGTTTGGCGGCGGCCGCCAGTGGGCAAACATGATCCGCCGACCTCGAATCCCGAGGTCTCAGAGCAGAAGGACTTACCGCCAGATCCGGCCCGTCGTGAGAGAACTCCGACGGGCCGGATCAATATCGTCATCATGGCCAGCCACCCCACCTTTGGCGTCGAGGAAGAGTTTCTTCTCGTCGACCCGACGACCGGAGAACCCGTCGCCGTGAACAAGGCTGTCGCCAGTCACGCCGCCGAGCATGGCGTCAAGTTGCAGCTCGAGCTGACGAGCTGTCAGATCGAGACGACCAGCGCGGTGGTCGGCGGCAGTGCCGATCTGTTGGAGGAGCTGACCCGGCTGCGGCGCACCGCCGCCGAAGCCGCCGAGTCCAGCGGCGCGCAACTGCTTGCCGCCGCGCTGCCGCCGACGCGGCCGCACGAGTTTCCGATCACCGACAGCCCGCGGTATCGGCAAATCGCGGAGAAGTTCGGGCGGATCGCCGAGGAAGGCATCTGTGGCGCGCACGTGCATGTCGCCGTGCCCAGTCGGGAAGTCGCCGTTCGGGTGAGCAACCGGCTGCGGCCATGGCTGCCGCTGTTGCTGGCGCTGACCGCCAACTCCGCGGTGTACCGCGACGCCGACACCGGCTATGCGAGTTGGCGCAGCATCGTGTGGGCGCGCTGGCCCAGTGCCGGTCCGCCACCGCATTTCGATTCGGTCGACGAGTATGACGGCATGGTGCGGATGCTGCGTCAGGCGGGAGCGGCGCTCGACGACGGGATGGTCTATTGGGACGTCCGGCCGTCGGCCACGTTCCCTACCGTTGAGGTGCGCGTCGCCGATGTACCCGCAACGGTGGAAGAAACCGTATTGCTGGCCATGCTGATTCGGGGCAGCGTGATGACCGCGCTAGAGGATGACCGCCGCGGTGAGCCGAGTCCGCCGCTGTCGCCGCACGCACTCAAGGCGGCCTACTGGAAGTCGGCTCGTGACGGCATGGAAGGCGAGGCGATCGACCTGCTCGACAGCCACGCGCCCGTTCCGGCCCGAGAGTTGTTGCAGCGCATGGTCGATCACATCAGACCGGCACTGGAAGACGTCGGCGACTACCAAACGGTGAACAGTGCGCTGGCGCGCCTGGACCGCGACGGCAACGGCGCGATGCGGCAGCGGCGCGCGTGGCGTCGACGACACGACGTGAGGGACGTCATCGCCGAGTTGGCTGCCGCCACCTTGTCTTAAGCCAGCGTGAGCTTGGCGAACGGCGCGCTGGTCGGCTGCGTTGAGCCGCCCGGCGGCTCGACGGTGAACGCCAGCGTCCGCGAGTCGCCGAGGTCGGGCAGCACCGCAGTGGTTGACGGCGCAACGTTTTTGGCGTCCATCGTGCCCGCCGACTTCGCACCTTTGTCGTCGATCAGCCACATCTGGTAGACGGTGCCTGGCGCAGGCGGTGCGACGTTGTTCATCACGAGCACACCGGCGTGCTTCTCGCGGGAGAACACGACCGTCGCGGTTCCGCCGGTGGGAATCTCCCCGGATACCGTCCGCACGTCCGGGGCGGCGAAAACCTCCTCGGCGGTCGACGGTGTCGGTTTCGGCTGCAGCGCAATGCCAACTCCCAATGCGCCGAGGCCGATGATCACCGCGGCGGCCGCGGCCAGTCCGATCGTCTGCCAGCGGTTGACCCTTCGGCCAAGCGTCCGCACCGGATCGCTGCTCACTTCGGCCAACAGGCTCGCCCGCAGATGATCCGGCGGCTCGACTGCAGTGGCCGCCGACACCACGGCCATCGTCTCCCGGACGGCGCGCACCTCGTCGGCGAACGCCTGCGCGACGTCCGGGGGAGCGGCGGCGACGCGCCGCTCGATCTCGGCCAGTTCGGCGTCGGGCACCGCATGCAGCGCGTACGGTGTCGCGAGCGCGATCAGATCGGGATCATGTGGTTCGGTCATGCCGCCCCCAAACACCTGCGCAGGCCGCGGATGGCATCGCGCATCCGTGACTTGATCGTCGCAAGATTTGCCGACAACCGTTCCGACACTTGGGCATACGTCAACCCGTCGTAATAGGCGAGCTGGATGCACTCGCGCTGCGCGTCGGTCAGCGAGCCAAGACAGTCGGTGACCTGGCGCCGCTCGTCGCTGAGGATGACCGATTCGGCGACCTGATCCGAAGGCGGGTCGACGTTGGCGGCGCCGTAGCGCGATTCGCGTTGGCCTGCCGCCTGCTCGGAACGCACCCGATCGACCGCGCGCCGGTGCGCCAGCGTCAGCAGCCAGGCCAGCGGCGAGCCGGCGGCCGGGTCGTACCTGTCGGCGGTTCGCCACACCTGCAGGTAGACGTCCTGCGTGGTCTCCTCGCTGTAGCCGGGGTCGCGCAGGACGCGAGTGACCAGGCCGAACACCCTGGCGCGGGTGCGGTCATAGAAGGTGGCAAACGCATCGGCGTCCCGGTGGGCCACCCGGCGCAACAGCGCGTCGAGTTCGGCGGTCACGAACGGTAGCCTAGCCACGGGCGTCAATAACGGCACGAGAATGACGATCTCGGGGTACTGGTCTCGAAAAGGGTTGAGCCAGAAGTAGTTTCGTTAGTCCGGTTTCTGGCGCTCGCTAATGGTACGCGCCGCAGCCGTAATGTGAGGGCCTGAAGCCGGTATTCGGCGGCGGCAATCCGAGGCGCCAGCGGCGCAATACATTGCAGCCACACGATCTCGGGAATCGTGGCAGCACGTCGGGTTCCCCGCAGCGTCGCCACGAATGCCGGTTGATTCGCGCGGTGCAATGACACCATCACATCCAAATCGTTGCCCGGCTGCGGCGCTCGCACCAGGTAGTAGCCATCGGTCCCGTTGAACGGTGACATGGCCAGCTTCTTGGTCGCCATCGCCGGTGACTGGGAGGTTGGTGGCAGCAAGTACGCGTGTCGCCCACCGGTGCTGTTGTGCATCTCGACCACCACGTGCCGCAGCGCGTCATCGACGTCGTGACACCAGTACAGCGTCACTGGGTTGAACGCGTGTCCCAGCACATTGGCCTGCAGGAGCGCGGTGATGCGGCCGCCACGTAAGTCGACGCCCTGTCGAGCCAAGAATGCATCGATGCGCCTGCGAAGCGAATCGTCAGCCTCACCGTCAAAATGAGCGTCGGGCTCGAACCTGGCGAACGGCCGCAGCCAGCGCGGCAGCGTGGGCAATCGGTCGACGTCGACATACCAGCAGTAGCCGCGGTGCTCGAAGTAATGGTGCACCGGAGCGCGGCGCAAATGCGTGATCCTGGTCCGGTACAGCGCTGGGGTCGAGAAGCGTTCCACAGCAGGTATTCGGAACCGCGCGGCGCGCGGATTGGTGCGGTACGTTCCCCGAGTGTCTTCGACGTTCTTTGATGGCGGAACGATCTGGACCGGCGTCAACGGGACGCAAAGCGACGCCTTGTTAGTGGTCGACGGAAGGGTGCAGGCGCTCGGCGAAGCCGCACGCGCCAGGGCCGACGAAGGCGCTCAGGTTGACCTCGACGGCGGCTTCCTGATGCCGTCCTTCGGCGATGGTCATGCCCATCCGTTGCCCGGTGGACTCGAGGCGGTCGGGCCGCAGGTGCGGCCATGCACCTCGGTCGACGAGATCGTCGCCGAGGTGAAGCGATTCGCCGCCGATCATCCCGACGACGAATGGATTGTGGGCGCCTCCTACGAGAGCAGCATGGCGCCTGGCGGGCTTTTCGATGCGCGGTGGCTCGACGCCGCTGTGCCCGACCGGCCCGTCGTGCTGCGCGCGTGGGATTACCACACCGTGTGGTGCAACAGCGTCGCCCTGCAGCGGGCGGGCATCGATGCCGATACCCCTGACCCGGAGCTCGGCGAGATTCCGCGTCGCGAGGACGGCACGCCGCTCGGCACGTTGCGAGAGTGGGGCGCCGTCGATCTGGTCTTCAAGGTGCTGCCGGAACGCGACGCCAAGGTCCGCGTCGGGGCGCTGCGCACGGCCGCCCAGTACTACCTGGCCGCGGGCGTGACGTGGGTGCAGGACGCCTGGGTCGAGCCCGCCGACGTGGACACGTATTTGGCCGCCGCACAACAGGATGCCCTCGACATCCGGTTCAACCTCGGCCTCTATGCCGACCCGCGGTATTTCGACGCGCAACTCGAGCAGTTCGTCGACGCGCGTCGCCGGGTGCAGGCCGCCGCGTCATCACTGCTGACCGCGAACACCGTCAAGTTCTTCGCCGACGGCGTGATCGAGAACGAGACCGGAGCGCTGCTCGCGCCGTATTGCGGAAGCCTGCACAACCATGGCATGCAGGTGTGGGACAACCTTGCCGAGGCCGCACGCGCCGTCGACGAGCTCGGCTTTCAGATCCACATTCACGCGATCGGTGATGCGGCGGCGCGCCAGGCACTCGACGCGATCGAGTATGTGGTCAACACCAATGGAAAACGCGACCGGCGACCGGTGATCGCCCACGCGCAGTTGGTTGATGATGCCGACCTGGATCGGTTCGCGGCGCTGGGCGTGATACCCAACATGCAACCGCTGTGGGCGCAACTGGATCCGTTGATGGTCGAGCTGACGATTCCCCGGCTCGGTCCCGACCGCAGCGAGAAGCAGTACCGCATGCACAGTCTCGTCGAGTCGGGCGCACCGCTGGCGTTCGGCTCGGACTGGCCGGTGTCTTCGGGCGCGCCATTGGACGGGATCGCGGTTGCCGTGTCACGGGGTGGGTGGACACCGCTGGAGCTCCTCACGGTCGAGCACGCGCTGAGCGCGTACACCGCTGGTGTTGCCAAACAGGCCTTTGCCGATGGGCATTGGGGCGCAATCGTGCCCGGCACCAGCGCGGACTTGGTGTGGTTGGACTCCGATCCGCGCACGACGCCACCGGAGGAACTGCCGGACGTCGGCATCCGCGCGACGTATCTGTCAGGAAAGTCGGTCTACTCGGCCGCTGTGTGAAAGGGATTGCCATGTCGACAGTGTCGTCGGCCCCGCCGGGCGAAGGTCACCTGCGCCGCGTCCTGGGTGTGCCCGCGCTGGTTCTGTTCGGGCTGGTGTACATCGTTCCGCTGACGGTGTTCACCACGTACGGAATCGTCGTCGAGAAAAGCGGTGGGCGACTGCCGCTGGCGTACCTTGTGACGTTGGCGGCCATGGTGTTCACCGCACGGTCGTATGCGCGGATGGCCGCCGCTTACCCGGTGGCGGGTTCGACGTATGCCTACACCCAGCGCACCTTCGGCGCACCTATCGGCTTCTTGGCCGGATGGTCGCTGCTGCTGGACTACCTGTTGCTGCCAATGCTGAACTACCTCGTCATCGGCATCTATCTCAACGCCGCGATCCCCGCCGTTCCCGCGTGGGTGTTTGTCCTCGTGATGATCATCATCGTCACGGTGCTCAACATCGTCGGCATCGTGTCGGTGGCGCGGGCCAACATCCTGATCATCGCGCTGCAAGCCGTTTTCATCGTGGTGTTCCTGGTCCTTGCGTTTGTCACGTTGTCACACACTGGCACAGTCGATTTGAGTGCCCCGTTCACCGGTGACGGTAGTGCGCCCGGATGGCATCCGGTGTTCGCTGGTGCAGCGATCCTGTGCCTGTCGTTCCTCGGCTTCGACGCGGTGTCCACCCTGGCCGAAGAGGCCAACGAGCCGACCCGCACCGTGCCGCGTGCGATCATGATCGCCACGGTCACGGCTGGTGTCATGTTCGTGGTGTTGTCGTACATCTCGCAGTTGGTGTTCCCGTCCAATCATTTCGAGAATGTGGACTCCGGCTCTCTTGATGTGATGAAAACCGCTGGCGGGCAATTCTTGTCGACGTTCTTCACCGCCGCATACGTCGCCGGTGCGCTCGGGTCGGCGATTACCTCGCAGGCGTCGGTCGCCCGAATCCTGTATGCGATGGGTCGCGACGGCATCCTTCCGCGACGAGTGTTCGGGCACATTCCGCCGCGGTTCACCACCCCGACCTACGCGATCCTCGTGGTGTCGCTGGTCTCGCTGGCCGCTATCTGGGCCGACCTGACCAAACTGAGTTCCATCGTCAGCTTCGGTGCGCTGGTTGCATTCTCAGCTGTTAACCTCACCGTGTTCAAGCACTACTTCATAGACGCGGGCGAGCGCGGCGGCGGCGGCTTCTTCAACAACGCCGTGTTGCCGTTGATCGGCCTTGGCCTGACGGTCTGGCTGTGGTTCAGCCTGTCTGGCTTTGCTCTGGTGGTGGGATTGATCTGGTTCGCGCTCGGGTTCCTGTGGCTGTTGTGGGTGACGCGCGGCTTCCAGCGACCGACACCTGTGCTCGAACTGGAGGAGTAGCCGGCTACTTGGCGCAGTAAACCGAGTTCAGCACTGCGGCCCTCGGGTCGTCGGAGAGCATCTCGGTCTCCGGCGGCGCTTGAGTGAAGGTTATCGAAACGGCAGGCCCGGCAAACGCTTTCGCCATCAGGCTGTGGAAGCCCTCGATGTCTCCGCCGTGCCCCCACACCCTCACTCCGCAGTCCAGGTCGATGCCGGTGAGGCCCAAACCGTAGTGAAAGTCAGGCCCGGCGGCGGGCCAGTCTACGGTGTCCATCATCTCGCGCAGTTGCGCAGCGGGGACGACTCGTCCGTCCAGCAAGGCCGTCATGAATGCCGATGTGTCCTCGCCCGTTGAGACGAGCGAGCCTGCCATGCCCGCCGCCGAGGCGTTGAAATTCGTTACGTCCTTGCGCTTTCCGTCGACCGCTTCGTAGCCGTGCGCGAACGGGGCGCGCAGCCCGGTGTCACCGGCCGCCGGGAAGTACGTGTCGGACAGTCCCAGCGGCGTGATGATCCGACGGGTGATCTCCTCGGCCGCGGGGTGCCCGGTCAGCTTCTCGATCAGCAGGCCGGCGACGACGTAATTGGTGTTCGTGTATCGGATCGCGGTGCCAGGTGCGAACTGCGCGGGGCGCTTCAGCGCGGCGTCGAGCAGTTGGTCGCCGGTCACGGGTTCGGTTGGTATCGGGGTGTCGGCGTCGAAGTATTCGGGCAAACCGCTCTGGTGGCGGAGCAGCTGACGCACGGTGATGGCGTGCGCGTCGATGCCCCGGCCCCGGATCCTGCCGGGCAGGTATGTCTCGATCGGCGTGTCGAGGCTGACCCTGCCTTCGGCGACGAGCTGTAGAATCGCCGCAGCCACAAAGGTTTTCGTGATACTCGCAGCCCGGATATGGGTGCGCTGCGCAAAGGTCGTCCTGCCGTCGATGTCGGCGTATCCGGCCGACGATCGCGTGAGGTTGTCGTCGCGGACGACGGCGACGCCGCCGGACAACTGATTCTGAGTCACCGCATGACGCAACGCGTCGCTGACGCCGTGGCTGGGCTGGCCGCATGCAGCAGTCAGTGTGACGAGAAGAAGGATGGCACCGAGACTCGGGATGCGCACTACGTCGAGACTAGTGGCCACGACCGCGCGGTCGCGACCAGGCCCTGCACCAACTTCGACGTCGCAGGCGTCAGACCGTCGTCGCCAGGAAGACCGCTACGGGGGCTGATGCCGCGCACTCGCGGGGTCAGCTCGAGTTGGGTACCCCCGCCGCGGACCCGGTTCACGGGGTTGTCGGGATGCATGCCGCGCAGCTCGCGGGGGATCGCGTCGAGGTCCGTGACGACTTGGTAGCCAGGCACGTCGACGTGGTGGGCGAGGTGGTTTGCGAGCTCGCGATTGCGTCCACCGGCGAGCAGTTGTGTGCTGCGGCCGATGCGGCCATACCCGTGCAGTGACACGACAACCTCGACGTGGTCGAGGAATTCGGCCAGCCGCTCGGATTCCTCAGCGCGGTAGCGAGCCGACGACAGATGGTGTGGATAGCGATCGGGGTGGCGCACCACATACACCGACGCGTCGGCGGCGTCGGCGGCGCGCGCGGCGATGACGTCGGTCATCTGCTCCAGTCCGCCGCCGTGGATGGCCATGAAACCGAAACGCGAGCGTAGCGTGCTGTCCTCGATGACACCTGACTCGGCGAGCAGTTCCGAAAGCGACTGCGGTGCAGCGGAATTCGGGTTGCTGGCACGCATGGGCCAATTCGCCGGATCCCAGCGCCGCAGGAACTCGATCCAGCGGAAGGGCAGGTCGTGGTGCACTGCGCCGTCGACGATGCGCTCCAGGTAGCCCGGTCTCGGCGGGCCGGGATCGACGCGGTGGTCGATGTAGACCCATGCCTCGGCCGGGCCCTCGTCGGTGTGTACGACCAACCGGTCGCGGCGGTATCGCACCGGAACGCCCTCGGCGCTGTCGAGGGTGGCCAGGTCGTGGTCGGTCACCTGCCACACGACGCCGTGCACCTCTGATCCGTCGAACGGTTCGACGGTGGCGACGCCGCGCTGGTTGATCAGCCAGTCGTGATCGGCGAGCTTCGCGGGGCGGGGGTTGACCGCGCCAGGGCACCGCCGCGCCATCTGGTGCACGCACAGGTTGGACCCGTACGCGAAGTAAGTGTGACTTGCCCGCATCACCTCCATTGTCCCAGATGCGCGACCTGGGCTTTTGCGGCAACCACGGCCACGGGGCCGTCGGGCATGTCACGATTCCTATGGGGGGTCGCCATGATTGATGATGCGCTGTTGCACAGGTCGCCGGTTCACAAGAACCTGGGGATGAGCGTCGTGGAGTACAAGCCGGGCTTCATCGTGCTGTCGATGCCGATCAGCGACGACATCAGTGGACTCTTCGAAGGCACGGTTCACGGCGGAATGCTTGCCACCTTCGTGGACACGGCATGCGCCACCTGCCTCGTCGGCTGCTATGACGATCAATCCGAGGCCACCGTGACGACCGACACGCATGTCCGCTACTACCGGCAACCGCGCGATGGTCCGCTGCGTGCCGAGGCCACCATGGTGCACAACGGCCGGACGCTACTGAGTGCCGAGTGTTCGGTGTTCGACGCGGAGGACCGCGTCCTCATTCGCTCTACGGCGACCTACGCGCGAATCTCGGTGCAGGGCAGGGCTACCCCCGCACGGTCAGATAGATCAGTACCACGTTCAGCAGGCTGATCACGCCCGCGACCGTCCATCCGAGTGCCGTCGTCACGCGGTGGTTGACGTCGTCGCCCATCAGGTCGCGGTTACTGGTCAGCCGCACCAACGGGATCAGCGCGAAGGGAATGCCGAACGACAACACGACTTGGGACAACACCAGCGCGCGGCTGGGGTCGATGCCGATCGCCAGGATCACCAGCGCCGGAATCAGCGTGACGAGCCGCCGCAGCAGCAGCGGGTACGACCGCTGCAGCAGGCCCTGCATGATCATCGCGCCCGCGTAGGCGCCCACCGACGTCGACGCCAGCCCCGAAGCCAACAGTCCGACCGCGAAGAACAGCGCGACCGTCGGCCCGAGCGTGTCGCGAACGGCGGCATGCGCACCCTCGATCGAGTCGGTGTCGTCGTGGCCCTGCAGGTTGGTGGCGGCCACCAGCAACATCGACAGGTTGACCGCGCCCGCGACCAGCATTGCCAGTCCGACGTCCAGCCGCGTCACCTTCAACAGCAAGCGGCGCTGCTTGCCCGGCTCGGGGTGACCGTGCCGGTCGCGGGCCAGCCCGGAATGCAGGTACACCGCATGCGGCATGACCGTTGCACCCAGCATGGCGGCCGCAAGCAGCACACTTTCGGCGCCTTCGAACCGCGGCAGTAGGCCGGCCGCCACCTCTCCGACGGCAGGTGGCTCAACGAACAGGCTGGTCAGGAATCCGATCGCGATGACCAGTAGCAGCCCGCTGATCACTCGCTCGAACATGCGCTGGCCGCGGCGGTTCTGGATGGCCAGCAGCAGCAGCGACACGAATCCAGTGATGACACCGCCGACCAGAAGCGGCAGATCGAACAGCAGGTGCAGGGCGATGGCGCCACCGACAACCTCGGCGAGATCCGTTGCCACCGCGACCAATTCGGCCTGCAGCCAAAAGCAGATGCGCGTCGGGGTGCGGGTGTGGTCGCCGACCGCTTCCGGCAGGCTGCGGCCGGTGACGAGGCCGAGCTTGGCCGAAAGGAATTGCACCAGCCCGGCCATCACGTTGGCGACGATGATGACCCAGACGAGGAGGAAGCCGTACTGTGCGCCTGCGCTGACGTTGGCCGCGACGTTGCCGGGGTCGACGTACGCGATCGCCGCGACGAAGGCAGGGCCAAGCAGCAACCAGCTGGGCCGCAGCCGTGGCGCGGTGTCCTGGATCAACTAACTCACTTTCTATCCGGGGCTGCGAATAGAAAAGTTAGGTTAGCCGAAACCTCTCGGAAGGGCTAGCGCCGGGCCGGCGTTACCAGCCCCAGCCGCCGAGGCCGATGACGATGCCGCCCCCGCCCCACCACGGCCAGCCGCCGTTCCAGTTGTTCTGCTGGGGTGAGGTGACGATCGCAGTGCTGCCGTTCGTCTGGCACTGCGTCGTATTGGGAGCGGTGGTCGTGCATTGCGGTGTGGCCGCGGCGACCGGTGCGAGCGCGACGGCTGTGCAAACGCCAGCCGCCGCCGAAAGCGTTGTGAGAGAGCGAATCTTGGTCCGCATTGTTGGCCTCCTCAGTGGGCCGCGGAAAAACAACTTGGCTAGCGACGGCCCCCGCCGCCACCGATGATCAACGCCGGACCCCAGAACTCGTCATCCCACGGATACGGGTAATCCGGTTCGGGCGGGGTGGCGTTCAGCTGAACGTTGCCGGGTGTGGCGCATTCGGTCGTCCCGGCGCCCATATCCGTCACGCCGCCGACGCTGGTGCACGACGGCAGGGTGGACGAATCGCCGGGATCGGCGATTGCGGCGGGCGCGGAAATCAAAGCCGCTGCGGCGCCTGCCGCGACAATCAGCGGGGTGAAGTGCCTGGTCCTCCGCATAGGCAAGCCCTTCTTTTGCAAACCCCCGGGTTACCCGCCAGCGTACAGCCCTTTTCCAGTAATAAGGGGCAAGTCCAACGTCGTCGCGATACCGGGCTCGGCGTCGATGACGGCGGGAATAGCATTGACCACTCGCGCGGCGGTGGCGACCAGTCCGGCGTGGTTGTGATCGCCGTTGGGGCTGCTCAGGCACAGGTCCAACGCGTAGGACGGCTCGCCGGTCACCTCGACGCGGTACGAACCGCCTTCCTGGGCGGGCTGCGGCCAGTCGGGCCGCAGGTCGTCGCGCAACCGGGTGACGTGTTCGAGCACGACGGCGACCTTGCCGTCCTTGATGCCCTGCACCTCGAACCGCAGTGCCGCGGCGCTGCCCTTGGGGATGTGGCCCGACGCGATGTCGAAGTCCTCCGGTGCCGGTTCGCGGACGTAGGTTTCCTTGACCTCGTCGAGTTCGATGCCGATGCCCGCGGCGAGTTGGCGGACGACCGAGCCCCAGGCCAGGCTCAGCACACCGGGCTGTAACAGCATCGGCAGCTCGTCGAGCGGCTTGCCGAAGCCCATCACGTCGAACATCACCGTCGCGCTGTCGTAAGTGTCGTAGTTGATGATCTCCATGCAGCGGATCTGCTCGATGCTCTGGCAGGTGCCTGCCAGCGCGAGCGGAACCAGGTCGTTGGCGAAGCCAGGGTCGATGCCGTTGATGAAAATGCTTGCGTTGCCTGCCTTGGCGGCGTCTTCGATCGGGGCGATCAGCTCCTCGGGCAGCGTCTGCCACGGGTACTGCAGGAAGACGGCGGCACTGCCGACCACGTTGATGCCCGCGGCGAGGATCTTGCGGTAGTCCTCGAGCGCCTCGGGCAGGCGGTTGTCTGCCATCGCGGTGTAAACGGCGCACTGCGGATTGGTCGCCAGCACTGCGTCGAGGTCGGTGGTCGCAACGATGCCCGTCGAATTGTCAAGGCCCGCAAGCTCAGCCGCGTCCTTGCCGGCCTTGGCGTCGCTGGACACCCACACGCCGGTGAGCTCGAAGCGCGGATCGTTGATGAGTTGGGTGAGCGCATGGCGGCCGACGTTGCCGGTGCCGATCTGCGCGACTCTGATGGTCATGAGCTAGCTCCTCACAGGTCCGGGATGGGCAGGTCGAGATTCGGAATATTGAGCCCGCCGTCGATCTCGAGCACCTTGCCGGTGAGGAAGCTGCCTGCAGGCGAGGAGAGATACACCGCGGCCGCGGCGATGTCGGCCGGATCGCCGAGTCGTCGCATGGGCGTTGCCTTTTCCATCGGCTCGCGCAGTTCGTCGTTGGAGGCGACGATGTCGAGCGCAGAGGTCAGGATCGAACCCGGCGCGATCGCGTTGACCCGAATCTTCGGGCAGAGATCGAGGGCGGCCTGCCGGGTGTAGTGCGCGAGCGCACCCTTGGCGGTGGCGTATGCGGCGAAACCACGGCCGGCCAACCGGCCCATGGTCGAGGTGATGTTGATGATGCTGCCGCCGCCGGAGTGCTCCAGCATGAGCGGAACCGCGGCGGTCGTCAGCGCGTGAGCGGTGAGCACATTGAAGGTGAAGGCGTCCTTCATGTCCTTGACCGACGTCGTCAGCAAGGTGTTCGGCATGGTGCCGCCGACGTTGTTCACGACGATGTCTAGTTTCCCGAACGCCTCGACCGCCTCGCCGGCCAGCTTGGCGGTGTCGTCGGGATGCGCGAGGTCGGCGACGACGATGTGCGCCTTGCGGCCTGCCGCTTGTACCTGCTCGGCGACCTCCTCCAGCTGTGACTGCGTGCGGGCGGCAATCACCACGTCCGCACCGACTTCCGCGAATGCCACGGCCATCGCTGCGCCCAAACCGCGGCCCGCTCCGGTCACCACCGCGACTTGGTCGTCCAGCCTGAACCTGTCAAGAATCACGTGTGCCTCTCTTCCCTTGCCGGGCGAACGCTAGCAGGGCTTGGCGTCCAGCGGGAGAGGTTTTTGAAACACGTTCTAGTTTTCTCAGGAACGCCTTCTTCGGTGACGGTTTCAGGCGCACAATAGGGAGGCACGTCCGAAATCTGGGGAGCCGCGATGAGCGAGCAACAGTACGACTTCTTCGGTGAGATCTTCCACCGGTACTTCGGACCCGCGGTCGACTCGTATCCGCATGTGGGTGGAGCACTTGTCGCGAAGCTGCTCACGCTCACGGACGACGTCTCGGATCGATTGGCCCAGCCTCGGCGTGCGGCGATGGCATGGTGCAGGGTCGAAACCCCGAACGTCAGGCGCAGTTCGGAACTCTTCATGATCACCCAACATGGACTGGTCTATGCCGCCATGTTGAACGAGTCGCGCCGGGCACTGTATTACCTCGCCACGCCGCCCGGGTTGTTCGATCCGTTCGTCGATCAGATCGACACCGCAGAGTTGCGCGACGACGAAGTGGTCGTGGTGGACAGCGGGTTCGGCCGTGATCTCGCATCGGCTCATCCGATGGATGCCGCGCTGCGCCGAATACTCGACGAGCACCTGGCGCTGCGGGTAAATCTGCCCGCCTAGCTACTTCTTGGCAGCGGCTTTCTTGGCGGCCTTTTTCGCAGGCGCCTTCTTGGCTGCAGCTTTCTTCGCGGCTTTCTTGGCAGGCGCCTTTTTGGCTGCTGCCTTCTTGGCCGGTCTGTCGCCGTCCGAACCGCCGCCGCTGCGGCGCGCCTTCACGCTGGCCTCCAACTTGGCCAGCAGATCGGAGACGTCCTCGGTCTCGTCGAGCTCCTTGGGCTGCTCTTCGGTGGTAAACGCTTCGCCGCCTTCGAGTTTCGCCTGGACCAGCTCGTGCAGCTGCTCTTGGTAATCGTCGTGGTAGCGGTCCGGGTTGAAGTCGTCGGTCATCGACTCCACCACCTGGCTGGCCATCTTCAGCTCGGCCGGCTTGACCTCTACTTCCTTGTCCAGCACCGGGAAGTCGGGATCACGAATCTCGTCGGGCCACAACAACGTCTGCACGATCATCACGTCGCGTTTGGAAAAGTCCTGCACCCGCAGCGCGGCGAGCCGCGTCTTGTTGCGCAGCGCGAAGTGCACGATCGCAACCCGATCGGTCTCCTTGAGCGTCTTTGTCAGCAGCACATAGGATTTCGACGACTTGCCGTCGGGCTCCAAGAAGTAGCTCTTGTCGTACATCATCGGGTCGATATCGCCCCTGGGGACGAACTCCAGCACCTCGATCTCGCGGCTGCGCTCCTCCGGCAAGGTGGCGATGTCCTCGTCGGTGATCACCACCGTCTGCCCGTCGTCGGATTCGTAGGCCTTGGCGATGTCCCGGTACTCGACGACCTCGCCGCACACCTCGCACACGCGCTTGTAGCGGATACGCCCGTTGTCCTTCGCATGCACCTGATGGAACTTGATGTCGTGGTCTTCGGTCGCGCTGTAGACCTTGACCGGCACGTTCACCAGGCCAAAGGCGATGGAACCCTTCCATATGGAACGCATAAGCCCAGGTTAACCCGGTTGAGGCAACAACGGGCCCGACCCGGCCGCCGCAGCGTCGCGAGTCGCGCGATCAGGCAGGTCAGCGCCTGCGCGAGCCACCGTCAGCGCAGCCGACAGCGCAGCCGTCTGCACCACGCCGGTCAGCGCGTCGACGTCGATGCGGGCCAGGTGCGGCCGTCGTTCGGCCCCGAGCAGGCCCAACGACCACAACGCGTCGATCAGGCCCGACATGAACGCGTCGCCGGCCCCAACGGTGTCCACGACGTTCACCCGCAACGCGGGCACCCGCACCGTGCCCGCGGCGCACATCGCGAACGCGCCCGCGTCGCCCATCGTCACTGCGACGATCGACGGGCCAAGCGCCAGCCATGTCTTGGCGATCTGCTCGGGAGAGCGGTTGGGGTCGATCCAGCGCATGTCCTCGTCGCTGGCCTTGACCACGTCGCAGCGTTCGATCCAGCGGTCGATGCGGCCGCGGGCGATGTCGCCGTCCTCGATGAGCGCAGGCCGAACGTTCGGATCGAATGTCACCGTGGCCGAAGGTCGGTACGTGTCGATCAGCGCGGCGGTGGCGCGGCAACCCGGTTCGAGCACCGTCGCGATCGACCCGGTGTGCGCGACGAGCGGCGGCGCCACCTCCGGCGTTCCCGACAGCTGCCAGTCGATGTCGAAGACGTACTGCGCCGAACCATTGGCGTCCAGCGTCGCAAGCGCCGTCGGTGTTCGTTCGGCCGTCATGCTGCCCGAAACCAATTGCACACCAGACTGTTTGACGTATTCGACGATGCGGCGGCCACGTTGGTCGTCGCCGATGTGGGTCAGGAAGTCTGCGCCGCGACCCAGCCGCGCCAGTCCCACCGCGACGTTCAGCGGGCTGCCGCCGACGTGTTCGCCTGTCACCGAGCCATCCCGCTCGACGATGTCGATCAGCGCCTCGCCGATCACCAACGCCCGCTCCGGCACGCCAGGCCCTGTCATGTCGTCTCCTTCAGCAGCGTCTCCAGCGTCGCGCGCGCTCCGTCGCGGTGCAGCGAATCCAGTGCCCACAGGTATGCCTCGACGAATCGTGGCTGCGTCGCGAGATCGCCGAATACATCCGTGTTTTCGATGAACGCAGTCGGGTGCTGGTGCTGTGAGCGGGCCAGCGGCACAAGAGTTTCGGCGAGCTGGTCCTGGACGTCGATGGGCTGCCCGTCTTCGTCGACGCCCTCTGCGTAGCGTGCCCAGCTCGCCACCGTCGCAGCCGACAGCCGGACCGGACCGCCGGAAGCGAGGTTCGCCCTGATGACCGGCAGCAGCCACTTCGGAATCCGGTCCGAGGATCCGAAGCACAACCGCACGATGGTGTCCTTGACGCCGGGGTTGGCGAACCGCTCGATCAGCGTGCGCTTGTAGTCGGGCAGGTCGATGCCGGGCACTGGCTTGAGCGTCGGTGTCGCTTCGGAATCCATGTACTGGCGCAGGAATTCAGCGAACAGTGGATCTCCGGCCGCGTCGTGCACCAACCGGTAGCCGGCCAGGTACGCGAAGTAGCACAGACTCTGGTGGCTGGCGTTGAGCAGCCGCAGCTTCATCAATTCGTACGGCGTCACATCGTCGACCAACAACACGTCGGCCTTCTCCAGCGGCGGCCTGCCGTCGCAGAAGTCGTCCTCGAGCACCCACGACGTGAACGGCTCGGCGGCCACCGGCCACTGGTCCTCGACACCGAAGTCGTCTGCCAGCACAGCGATCACGTCAGGAGTGGTGACCGGCGTGATGCGGTCGACCATCGAGTTCGGAAAGCGGGTGTTGGCTTCCATCCACTCGCCGAGGCCGGGGTGCACACGCTCGGCATAGGTGGTGAACGCCTGCCGCGCCACGTTCCCGTTGCCCTCGATGTTGTCGCACGACACGATCGTCGGCGATCCGAGGCCGCGGTCGCGCCGTCGCGCCATCGCGTCGGCGACCAGACCGAACACATTGACGCCATCGATGTTCTCGATGTTGTACCCGCCCTCGGTGATGGTCAGCGAGATGATCCGGGTGCTCGGCGCCGCGAGCAGTTCGACGACCGCTTCCGGATCGTCGGGTGCGTAGCGGTAGTCGACGATCGATCCGATCACTCGGGCGTCGCGGCTGCCATCCGGGTTCTCCAGCAGCAGCGTGTACAGGCCGTCCTGGGCGGCCATCACGTCGGCCATCTTGCGGTCCGCGGGCAGCACGCCGACACCGCAGATGCCCCAGTCCATGGCGAGCCCCATCTCCAGCAGCCGATCCACATACATCGCCTGATGCGCGCGGTGAAAACCGCCGACTCCGAAATGCACTATGCCGATGCCGATCTCATCGCGGTCGTAGGTCGGCTTGTCGATCGAGAGCTGCGCCAGTGTCGACTTGGTCAACTTCATGACACCCTCACCACGCTCTTGACGCTACCCGGCGTGCGGTCGGAGTCGAGGGCGTCGGCGGCCTTCTCCAGTGGGAAGTGCGCAGTCACCATCGCGTCGAGGTCCACTCGACCCGACTCGACGAGGGCGATCGCCGTCGGCCATGTGTTCGCGTATCGGAAAACCCCGGTGAGGACCAGCTCTCGGTTCTGGATCAGTTGCGTGGGCAGCTCCATCGATTCGGCACCCGAGCCGACGAGGACGACAGTGCCTGCCGGCCGCACCGCCCGGATACCGTCGACGACTGCCGAAGGAGCGCCCGACGCATCGATGAACGCGTCGACGCCCAATTCACCGATCGGCTGGGCGGACGGGTCGACTACCGCCGTCGCCCCGAATTGCTTTGCCTGCGCGCGGCGGGCTTCATCGGGATCGCTGACCACGATGTCGGTGGCGCCGTAGGCCCGCGCGAGTTGAGTGAGCACGATGCCGATCGGGCCTGCGCCGGTGATCAGCACGCGCGAACCGCCGTCGAGGCCCGCCTTGCGGACTGCGGCGATGCCGACGGACAGCGGCTCACACAAGGCAGCGGCATCGTCGGATACCGAATCGGGCACCCGATGGGCGTACCCAGCGCCGATGACCACGTAATCGCAGAACGCCCCGTCGATCGGCGGGGTGCCGTAGAAGCGCATGTGCGGGCACAGGTTGTAGTGACCTCGCCGCGTCTCGGCGCTGTCGGGGTCGGGCCGCTGCGGCTCGATCGACACCCGCTCGCCGATCCGAGAGGAGTCGACGCCTGCGCCGACACCGACGATCGTGCCCGCTGCCTCGTGGCCGAGCACCAGCGGCGCTTCGACGACGAAGTTCCCGATCCGGCCGTGCCGGTAGTAGTGCGTATCCGACCCGCACACGCCGACCGACGACACGCGGACTAGCACGTCTCCGGCGCCGGGCGTGGGTATCGGCCGCTCTTCCATTTCGATCCGGCCTGGCTCGATGAGTACGGCCGACCGCATTCGGGTATCTGGCGAGGGTGTTGTGTGCGTCACATTCTCCATGCTAACGTGATGAGCATCTACTCGCACCCCTGAGCATATGCTCACTGGTCGGACAGGAGGGGCAGTGGCCACACCGACGTCGAATGGCAAGGTCGCCGACATCGGCGCCCAGGTCGTGTCGAACGCGCGGGACCGCGGAGCCACGCCCGAGGACCTGCGCCTGGCGTTGCGTGCAGCCACGCTCTACTACCTCGACGGCCTGACCCAGGCCGAGATCGCCTCCCGCCTCGGTGTGTCCCGCCCGACAGCGGGCCGACTCGTCGCGCGGGCCAAGGCGCGCGGACTGGTCCGGATCGATGTCGTCGTCCCGCCGGACATGCGCGACGACCTCCATGCCGATGAGGAACGCGAACTCGAGCAGCGTTACGGCCTGACCGAAGCCGTGGTGGCCGGCCACGGCGTCGACGTGGGCGCACACGGTCGTCCTGCGGCATACGCCAGCGTCGGCCGCGCCGCCGCGGCGCTGCTGATGCGCCGGCTGTCGCCCGACGATGTCCTCGGATTCACCTGGGGCCCCGAACAGGTCGCGGTGGCCGATGCGCTCACGCCTGGTGTTGCCAGCTGCCGTGCCGTGGTCCAACTCGACGGCGCGATGTCGACGGCGGCCTATCAGACCGGCACCGAGTTCATCCTCGGCCGATGCGCGGATATGTTGCGGGCCACCACGATTCGGCTTCCCGCTCCGCTGTACGCAGACCCCTCGACCGTGGTCTCCATGCGCAGCGACTCGCTGATCTCGCGCACGCTCGAGGCCGGCAGGCAGGCCGATGTGATGCTGTTCGGCGTCGGCGCGGTTTCGACCTCGACGACGCTGTTCGAGGGCAGCTTCGTCGACACCAAGATGCTCGACGAACTGATCTCGCTCGGTGCGGTAGGCGAGATCGGCGGCCGCTTCTTCGACGGCGACGGCTCGCCCGTCGACACCGAACTGCAACAGCGCGCGGTGTCGGTTCCCCTTGAAGACATCCGGGCCTGCGAGAAGACGATCCTGATCTCCAGCGGAGCGACAAAGCATCACGCCACTCTCGGAGCGTTGCGCGGCAAACTCGCCCGACTTCTGGTGTGTGACATCGATTGTGCCCGTTGGTTATTGGCACAGTGAAAGGTGAGGTAAAGGTGAGAGCGCTACAAAAATTAGGAGCGTGTGTCGCGGCCCTCGGGCTGCTGGTTACCTCCGGCTGTGCGGGCGCGGGCAGCCTCGGAGCCTCGAAGAACGAGGTGACGATCGCCCTGGTGTCCAACTCGCAGATGACGGATGCACAGAAGTTGTCGTCGGAGTTCGAGAAGGCCAATCCGGGCACGAAGCTGAAGTTCATCACGCTTTCGGAGAACCAGGCACGTGCCAAGATCACGATGTCGACCGCGATGGGCGGCAGTGAGTTCGACGTCGTCATGATCAGCAACTTCGAAACCCCGCAGTGGGCGAAAGACGGCTGGCTGCTGAATCTTTCGGACTACGCGAAGAAGACGCCCGGCTACGACGCGAACGATTTCATCCCGTCGCTGCGGGATTCGCTGTCCTATCAGGGCAACATGTACTCGGTTCCGTTCTACGGCGAGTCGTCGTTCCTGATGTACCGCAAGGACATGTTCGAGAAGGCCGGCATCAAAGTCGACCAGTCGCCGAACTACCAGCCCCAGTGGCAAGAGGTCGCTCAGTGGGCGGAGACCATCAAGGCGAAAGGCGTTTCCGATGCGGGTATCTGCCTGCGCGGCAAGCCGGGTTGGGGTGAGGTGCTGGCCCCGCTGGACACCGTCATCAACACCTTCGGCGGGCGCTGGTTCGACGAGAAGTGGAACGCGCAACTCAACAGTCCCGAGGTCAGCAAGGCCGTCAACTTCTACGTCGACCTGATCAACAAGGCAGGCGAACTCGGGGCGTCCTCAACGGGATTCCAGGAGTGCGCCAACCTCTTCGGACAGGGCCAGACGGCCATGTGGTACGACGCGACGTCGGCGGTCTCGGTGCTCGAAGACCCGAAGACCTACCCCGATCTGGTGGGCAAGATCGGCTATCTGCCCGCGCCGATCGTCGAGAAGCCGAACTCGGGCTGGCTCTACACCTGGTCGCTCGGCATTCCCAAGGGTGCCAAGAATCCCGATGGCGCATGGAAGTTCATCTCGTGGATGACCAGCAAGGACTACATGAAGCTGGTCGGGGAGAAGCTGGGCTGGGCCCGGGTCCCACCGGGAAGTCGGACCTCGACCTACACACAGTTGCCGCAGTACCAGGCGATCTCGAAGTCGTACGGACCGTTGACGTTGAAGTCGATCGAAGGTGCCACACCGAACAAGCCGACGGTGCAGCCCGTTCCGTACACCGGCATCCAGTTCGTCGGGATCCCCGAGTTCCAGGATCTGGGTACCCGGGTGAGCCAACAGATCAGCGCGGCGATCGCCGGACAGAAGTCCGTGGATGATGCGCTCGCCCAAGCACAGGAATACGCCGAGGTTGTCGGCCGGACCTATCAGGAGAAGTGATGACTGTTACCGCTGATACCGAAGCTGACGCCGGCCAGCTTGGAGTGGCCGAACGGGTCCGCAAGATCCGTGAAGCTCAGGATGCGGGGGTCAGCCGCGCCGAAGGGTGGCGCAGGCGCGGGCCGTTGCTTCCCGCACTGATCTTCATGATCGTGGTCACCCAGATTCCATTCGTGTTCACGCTGTACTACTCGACGCTGTCATGGAACCTGGTTCGACCCGGGTCACGCCAGTTCGTCGGACTGAACAACTACATCGCGGTCGTCAAGGACAGCCAGTTCTGGACGGTGGCATTGAACACCGTCGTCCTGATCGTCGTCGTGGTGTTGGTCTCGGCGTTGCTCGGCCTGCTGCTCGCCCTGTTGCTCGATCGCGCATTCCTGGGTCGCGGCGTCGTACGCACGCTGCTGATCACACCGTTCCTCGTGACACCCGTTGCGGCAGCGCTGATCTGGAAGACCACGATCCTCGACCCGACGAACGGCATCTTGAACTGGGTGCTCTCGCTGGTCGGTATCGACAAGGTCGACTGGATCGGCCAGTTCCCGCTGACCATGGTGATGGTCGTGCTGATCTGGCAGTGGACGCCGTTCATGATGTTGTTGATCCTCGCCGGCCTCCAGTCGATGCCTCGCGACATCCTGGAGGCCGGTCGAGTCGACGGTGCCGGCGCGTTCCAACTCTTCCGCGAGTTGACGCTGCCCCACCTTCGGCGGTTCATCGAGTTGGGTGTAGTGCTGGGTGCGATCTACCTGGTCAACACCTTCGACGCGATCTACATGATGACCCAGGGCGGGCCGGGTATCGCCAGCGCGAACCTGCCGTTCTACATCTACCAGCGCGCGTTCCTCGGCTTCGACATGGGCCAGGCTGCGGCCTACGCCGTGGTGGTGGTGATCTTCACGATGATCATCGCGAGCTTCGCGCTTCGGTTGATATTCAAGTCGTTCAGTGGCAAGGAAGAGGCAGCCTGATGACAACTCCACTTGTAAAAGGCACCGAAAAGACAACAGCAACAACGGATTCAGCTGGGGCGCCGAAGAAGAAGGGGCGCACGTTCAGCCCATGGGGCGTGGTGGCGTGGCTCGTCGGCCTCGGCTTCTTCTTCCCGGTGTTCTGGATGGTGCTGACGGCGTTCAAGCAGGAGGGCGACGCGGCGACCAGCCCGCCGAAGCTGTTCTTCACGCCGACGCTCGATCAGTTCAAGGCGGTTTTCGATCAGGGCATCGGGCCGGCGATGCTGAACTCGGTGTGGGCCACCGGTGTTTCGACGTTGCTGGTGCTGGCGCTCGGCACGCCTGCGGCGTTCGCACTGTCGCTGCGGCCCGTCCGCAAGACCCAGGACGCATTGTTCTTCTTCATGAGCACGAAGATGCTGCCGATCGTCGCCGCGATCCTGCCGCTCTACGTGATCGTGTCCAATATCGGTCTGCTGGACAACATCTGGGCTCTGGTGATCCTGTACACCTCGATGAACCTTCCGATCGCGGTGTGGATGATGCGGTCGTTCTTCCTCGAGGTGCCCGGTGAATTGCTCGAGGCAGCCAGCCTCGACGGTGCCAGCCTGTGGCGGTCCGTGCGCGAGGTGATCCTGCCGTTGGTGTCGCCGGGTATCGCGGCCACGGCGCTGATCTGTGTCATCTTCGCCTGGAACGAGTTCTTCTTCGCGGTGAACCTCACCGCGGTGAACGCGCAGACCATGCCGGTGTACCTCGTCGGATTCATTGCCGGTGAGGGTCAGTACTGGGCCGTCTTGTCGGCGGCCGCAACCATGGCCGCGCTGCCCGTGATTCTCTGCGGGTGGTTCGCTCAAAACAAACTCGTCCGTGGTCTTTCCTTCGGCGCCATCAAGTAGAGGAGCTAAACCCAAATGGCCGCAATCACTTACAAGAACGCCTCCTGCATCTATGAAGGCTCGGACAAACTGGCGGTTGACTCGCTCAGTCTCGACATCCAAGACGGCGAGTTCGTCGTGCTGGTCGGACCGTCAGGCTCGGGCAAGAGCACCGCGCTGCGCATGCTCGCCGGGCTCGAGGACATCGACGAGGGCGCCATCGAGATCGGTGGCAAGGACATGACGGGTGTGCCGTCCAAAGACCGCGACATCGCGATGGTGTTCCAGAACTATGCGCTGTACCCCAACAAGACGGTCGCCGAGAACATGGGTTTCGCGTTGAAGTTGCGGGGCGTATCGGCCGATGAGCGGCGCAAGAAGGTCGAGGAGGCGGCGAAGATCCTGGACCTGACCGACTTTCTGGACCGCAAGCCCGCCAAGCTGTCCGGCGGTCAGCGTCAGCGCGTGGCGATGGGCCGCGCGATCGTGCGTGAGCCTCAGGTGTTCTGCATGGACGAGCCACTGTCCAACCTCGATGCGAAACTGCGCGTGCAGACCCGTACCCAAATCGCAGCGCTACAACGACGTCTCGGCACCACGACCGTCTACGTCACCCACGACCAGGTGGAAGCCATGACGATGGGTGACCGGGTCGCGGTGCTGCGGTTCGGCAAGTTGCAGCAATTCGCTTCTCCCAATGAGCTTTACGACAAGCCGGCCAACGCGTTCGTCGCCGGCTTCATCGGCTCACCCGCCATGAACCTGGTGACATTGCCGGTGACGTCCGACGGCGTCAAGATCGGCGACTCTACGCTGGAACTCGAACGCGACCAGATGACGAAGCTGAGCGATCTCGGCCTGTCCGAGGTCACGTTCGGAATTCGGCCCGAGCAACTGGAACTCACGGATTCGGGCGGTGTGGAGGTCGTCGTCGACCTGGTCGAGGACCTGGGCAGCGAGGCGTACGTGTACACGCATGCGGGTTCCGGCGTCGAGTTGGTGGCGCGGTGCAATCCGCGCACGGCGCCGAGACTGGCCGACACGGTGCGGCTGCGCAGGCATCCCGAGGGTGCCGTGCACCTGTTCCATCCGGAAACCGGCGAGCGCATCAACTGACCATGCAAGCGCCGGAGTTTCGGCTCCGGACACCGACTCCCGGCCTCCTCGGTCTGCCGTGGGACCGGCCGCTGTCGGAATGGACGGTCCCCGATGTCCCACTGCGCGACATCGCCGTCGGTCCCAGCCGCCACCTGGTGAAGTTCGTCGAAGCCGACGACACGCTGTGGGCCGTCAAGGACATGCCACCGCGCGTGGCCGCCAAGGAGTACGACGTGCTGCGCAGGCTCGAAGAAATGGGTCTGCCCGCCGTGCGCCCTGCGGGCCTGGTGCTGCAACCCGAATTCGAAACCGCGATTCTGGTCACGCGCTACCTCGAAGGGTCATGGCAGTATCGCCGGTTGTTCATGCGGTTGCCGCCCGATCAGAGCAAGCACCGCGAGCGGCTGTTGGACGCGATGGCGGGCCTGCTCGTGGAGCTGCACCGGCACGGGGTGTTCTGGGGTGACTGCTCGCTGGCGAACACGCTGTTCTCCCGCGACGGCCAGATCCTTCAGGCCTGGCTCGTCGACGCCGAAACCTCGGAAGTGCACCCCGTTTTGAGTCGCGGTCAGCGTGCGCACGATCTCGACATCATGGTCGAGAACGTCGCGATGGGCATGGTCGATCTCGCCGAACGGCTGGAACAGTCGGCGTTGGAGGACGTGCTGATCGCCGAGGCGGAGCAGACCAGGAACCGCTACGAGCGACTGTGGGACGCGCTGCACGCCGAGCCGATGTTCGACTTCGCCGACCGCTACCGTGTCGAGGGGACCGTGCGCAGGCTGAACGAGCTCGGCTTCGCGGTCGACGAAGTCGCCCTGCAGCCGGTTGCCGACAATCCGAGCCAACTCAAAATCCGTGTCGCCGTTGGTGATCGGCGCTACCACGCGCAGCGTCTGCAGGAGCTCACCGGTTTGGACGTCGGAGAGGGACAAGCGCAGATCCTGCTCGGCGACCTGCAGGCGTATCAGGCTGCGCTGTGCCGGGAGGCGGGTCATGACGTCGACGATTCGACTGCCGCTCGGTTGTGGGTCATCGAGGTGCTCACTCCGTACGAGCGGTTGGCACACGACGTCGTCGGCAACAAGGGCACTCCGATCCAGGCCTACTGCGACCTGCTCGAGGTGAGGTGGCTGCTCAGCGAACAGGCCGGCCACGACGTCGGCACGAACAGGCGCTTGCGGCGCTGGCGCGCGACGTGATCCCGATGGATTCCGCGGCGAAGTTGGCGATTGCCGAGGTGCCGACCGCGCCGTTCGCGGTGTTGCGGGATGACTGATTGGGTTGTGCGGCAAGGCTTTTAGCCAGCGACATTTTAGCGACAATCTCTCATGGTTTTCTTCGGAAATGCTTCCGTGAATCCTTAGAGTTCGAACATATGTTCGAGTCATGGATGGGGGTGCGGTGCAGACGGCGGTCACCGCGCTGCGCGCCGCCTACGAGGGCCTGGCCGCGCTGCCCGTGGAGGCGCTGGGCACGTCGGAGTTGATTTCTGCGCTGGATGAGTTGGAGGCACTGTCGTGTCAGTTGCCCGCTCAGCGCCATCGCCTGTTGGCGCGTTTGCAGGAGCAGACCACGGCCATCGAGATGGGTGCCAAGTCGTGGCGCGAGGTGTTGGCCATCCGGTGGCGCATCTCCACTAGTGAGGCCGGCCGCCGCCTCGAGGAGGCCGCTCAATTAGGCCCACGGCGCACACTGACCGGCGAACCACTGGACCCCGCGTTGGCGTGCACCGCGCTGGCCCAAGCCAACGGGGTGATCAATCGTGAACACGTCAAGGTGGTGCGCGAGGCGATGGACCGCCTCCCGGCCGGGGTCGATTCGTTGACCCGCGCGCAGATCGAAGTGGATCTGGTGCGCACCGCGATCGGGGTGGGCCCCAAGGAGTTGAAGGACAACGCCGAGCGGATCCTGTTTTTGTTGGATCAGGACGGGCCGCAACCCGACGACACCGAACGCGATCGGCGCCGCGGGGTGACGAAAGGAC
>NZ_JADBDS010000002.1 GCF_014873705.1 Mycobacterium sp. OAS707 | reverse complement strand
AAACGCCCGGACCCATCCCGAACCCGGAAGCTAAGCCTGCCAGCGCCGATGATACTACCCAACCCGGGTGGAAAAGTAGGACACCGCCGAACACAATTTAAGTCCTTTGCCCCCCAATTCTATTGGGGGGCAAAGGCATTTGTGGAGAAGAAATCTGCAAGGAGTCCTTGATGGTCGAGTTGTATGTCGAGCGGACGATCGCCGCGGCTCCGCAAGCCGTGTTCGATTGGCTGGCAGACCCGGTCAATCTGACGGCGGCTCCGCTCGCGCTACGGGCAGGGTTCACGAAGGGTGCGTCGGCACCGGCGGCCGGCGTCAGACGATGGGTGGTCGGGGCCGGAATGTGGTTCGAAGAGGAGATCACCGCATACGAGAGGCCACGGAGCTACTCGTACCTCATCCTTCGTTCGTTGCCGCCGTTCAACCACGAAGGCGGCACGCTGACGTTCACCAGGGCGGGCGATGGCACACATGTCGGCTGGCGAACTGTATACAGCCATCCGGTCTACGCTGGCGGAAAAGTGCTGGAGGCATTGAGCTTTCGGCTACTTCGCTCGAGCTTCGCGGCGGTTCTCGCTGGCTGCGCCAAAGCGCTGGAACGCTAGTTCAGAACAACGCGGGCGCGGAACGGCTCTTTTCCAAGGCCAGCAATGCCCTTTTGCGGTCGAGGCCGCCGCCGTACCCGGTGAGGCTGCCGTTTGATCCGATCACGCGGTGGCACGGCACGATGATGCCGATCGGGTTGTGGCCGTTGGCCAGACCAACAGCGCGAAACGCCCCGGGCGATCCGATCTGTCGCGCGATCTCCCCGTACGACCGTGTCTCTCCGTACGGGATTGTCAGCAGGGCCTCCCACACTCGCCGCTGAAATGCAGTGCCGACCAGATTCAGGTCGAGGTCGAAGTCGATCCGGTCGCCTGCGAAATACGCCTCGAGTTGTTCGACTGCTTCGGGGAACGCGTCGTCATCGGGTTCCCAGCCATCGTGGCTCGGCTCGTATGTCTGGTCGACCATCCGCAGATGCGTCAGCCGCCCATCGGTGCCCGCGAGGGTCAACTTCCCGACCGGACTCTCCATCGACCGAAATAGCACGTGTTGCATCACTTCTCCTTCGGCGGCCATTCGTTGACCGCATGATCGAGGGCCGTCCACAGGTGCTGGGTCGCATACGACCGCCATGGCCGCCATCGCATGCTGTGCTCGGTCAGCGGGCGGGCATCGCCGGGCAGCCCCAGCTGTATAGCCGCAAGTCGCACACCCAAGTCGGTGGCCGGGAACGCGTCGGGGTCACCCAGACCGCGCATCGCGATCACCTCGGCGGTCCAGGGCCCGATCCCCGGCAGGGCCAACAGCTGTTCGCGGGCGCGGTTCCAGTCGCAGCCGGCGTCGAGGACGACCTCGCCGTCCGCCATCGCTCTGATGAGCGTGACCAGGGATCGCTGCCTGGACTTCGGGAACGCCAAATGCGCGGGATCGATTTCTGCGAGATGCTCGACCGCTGGAAACACATGTGTGAGACCGCCATTGAAATCGGCGACCGGTTGGCCGTATGCGGTCACGAGGCGCCCGGCGTGGGTGCGTGCGGCTTTCAACGACACCTGCTGGCCGAGCACTACTCGGATTGCCAGCTCCTGCTCGTCGACTGTGCGCGGTATCCGTTGCCCGGGTGCCTTGGCCACCAGCGCGGTCAGGTCGGGATCTGCGCTCAGTGCGTCGATGACGGCCTCGGGATCCGCGTCAAGGTCGAGCAGCCGCCGACACCGGGCGATCGCGGTGGACAGATCACGGAAGTCATCCAGTACCAGCTGGCACTGCACATGGTCGGGTTGCGGTGTGAGACTTACGATTCCGTTACCGTTAGGCAATCGCAGAGTGCGCCGGTAGGCGCCCTCGCGCACCTCCTCGACGCCGGGCACCGCGCTTGCCGCGAGATGACCGAACAGTCCCTCATAGGCGAACGGAGTCCGTACCGGCAACCGTAGCGACAACGCACCGTTGCCTCGCCCGAATCGGGTTCGGGCCCGTTGACGCAGAGCCGTCGGTGTGAGGTCGCAGACCGCCCGGACGGTGTCGTTGAACTGGCGGATGCTCGAGAAGCCGGCAGCGAACGCGACGTCCCCGAACGGCAGTTCCGTCGTCTCGATCAGTACCCGGGCGGTCTGGCTGCGCTGCGCCCGGGCCAGCGCCAGCGGATTGGCACCGACCTCGGCCTGCAGCAGCCGCTCGAGCTGGCGGGTGGTGTAGCCGACGCGTGCTGCCAGTCCTGTGACACCTTCGCGGTCAACAGTGCCGTCGGCGATGAGTCGCATCGTCCTGGCCACCACGTCGCCGCGCACATTCCACTCCGGTGAGCCCGGCGAGGCGTCCGGACGGCAACGCTTGCAAGCCCGGAAGCCGGCTCGCTGCGCGGCGGCTGCGGTGGGATAAAACCGCATGTTACGGGCGAACGGGGGCCGTACCGGGCAGCTCGGTCGGCAGTAAATCTTCGTGGTCAGCACGGCGGTGACGAACCAGCCGTCGAACCGGGCGTCCTTGGACTGCACGGCCCGGTAACAGCGGTCGAAATCTTCGTGCATGCATCGACAATTACACGAGCCCACCGACATCACTGGCGGAAAAACGACATCGTCGTGCCAGCGCCAAACGGGGGGGGTCTGGAGGTTCTCAAACTCGATGTCATATTCTCGTCGGCCGTGTCAGCTCGATGGCATGTATGACACGAATTTGAGACGACGCAAGGGTGCGCTGTTGAAGCGACACGCACGCGCCATTGCTGTAGCGAAAGTCGCACGTCGGCTTTCCGAACACGCGCAGCCGCGTGCGTGGCGGCGTTTCGCCGGTCAATGAGCCGCGCCTGGTAATCCGGAGAGAGGGTTCCGTCGCACTCACGGATCCAGTAGCCGCACAGGCGAGCGAGCATCGAATGGTACGCAGCTCCTTCTCAACGTTGGCGTGGCCGGGGGGCGGTGAGATGGGTTCGGATGAGGCTGGTGACGGCGAGTTCGGTGGCGCCAGGCCGGCGTCAAGCAGTGCGCGACGGTAATCCTGTCCCGGACACAATGAGTTTGCATCGCGAGTGGCGTGGCTTGTGGCCCTGCAAGCGATATGGCCGGGACCGAAAGTGTGGTCCCGCACTGCGCTTGGCCGACGTTACTTCTCGACAACGGGTGCCATCGTCGCCCAACCGTGCTGTGACGTCGTGACGGGAATCGCGTGCGTGTAGCGGCTATAACAGCGCAGTGAGCTATTAGCATCCTGTTCCGCAGTGTGGCGGCCTCCGGGCGCTGAAAGTTCTCTACCCGATAAAGAATTGAACGGCGGAACGAGCTTGCAGATGCGGCTGCAGCAGCTCGCTCACGATTCGCAGGTGTTTTGGCGACATGATGTATTCAGAAAATGCCGCTTCGTCTTCGAAGATCGCCGTGACTGAGTAGTCGGCATTCCCTGGGCGGAGTTTCATGTCAGGGCCGTGGTGGTAGCTCAGAGTGGTTGTCTCCGAAGCGAGTTCGTCTAGAGCTGCACCCAGCGCAGCGACCGATGCGGGTGGTGTGCCAGCCCTGAACGTAAAGGTAACAACATGTCCGACAGGCATTTCAGATGCTTTCTTGAGCCAGACCGGGTTAGCGGGCTGAGGGGGCGTGGGCGCCGGTCATCAGCGCTGCAAGGTCGTCGGGTTCGAGGAACGACGGAGGCGGCGGAGGTCCCCATGCATACAGGCCCTGCAGACCGTGCATTACTTCAGGACTCCATAGCTCGTCTTCCGGGATGGTGTCCATGTCCGAGTAGTACTCGGAAAAGTTGCCCGCGGGATCTTTGAGGTACCAGAAGAAGTTGGAACCGGCGTAGTGACGGCCAAGGCCCCAAATGTGGCGCTCTGGATGACCTTCGAGCATTGACTGGGCTCCGCGGCCGATCTCGTCTATGTCGTCGACCTGCCAGCTTGTGTGGTGGAGGAAATTCACTGGAGCAGCCAGGACCAAGACGTTGTGGTGGTCTGATGAACAGCGTAGGAATGCCGCCTTATCCTCCATATAGTCGCTCACCTTGAAGCCCAGCCCCTCGGTGAACAGCCTTGTGGTGGCCGACAGGTCTACGGTGCCGATCACCGCGTGGCCGAGCTTCCTGGGCTGAACCGGTCCGGTCCGCTTGCTGAACGGAGCTCTGCCCCAGCGATCGATCCTTCCGGGGCCGTTATATGGGGTCGGCGCCACTGCGGGGTCGACGACTACGCGCGGGCGAATCGCAACTTTTACTCGCGTGCCGGACGCTGGCTCAGCGACCGTCAAAGAGGTTGCCGTTCTGTTGAAATCGGCCCCGAAGCTGGTGAGCCGACTTCTGATACGGGCAATATCATCCTCGTCATCCGCGGCGACGGCCAGCTCAACGAGGCGGCGACGGGGTGCATCCACGATCTCGAGTTGCTCACCACCGTTCTGAGTTGCGAATATGCCACTGCCGCGGTGGATCAGACCGAAATCACAGTAGTAGTCAATAGTCTCGGCGACGTTTGGCACGCCGATTGTCACCTTGCCCAAGCCATGCAGTGCCATGATGTGTCCTTTAGGAGGTGGATTCTGCTCGGAAGACCTGGTGCAGTTCACCGATGCCTTCGATCCAGCTGTCCAGGCGCTGGCCCGGTTGGATGAAGCGTTGGGGCTGACGGCCAACCCCAACGCCTGCGGGCGTTCCGGTGAACAGCACGTCCCCGGGGTAGAGAGTCACGTTGTGAGACAAGCTGGCGATCAACTTGGGCACCGAGAAGATCAACTCTCTGGTACGCCCTTTCTGCACCTCTTCGCCGTCGAGAGAGCAGCCGAGTTCGATGTCGTCGACGTCTCTGAATTCGTCGAGCGTGACCAGCCAGGGACCCTGCGGGGAGAAGCCGGGGAAGCTCTTGCCCAGTCCAAATTGCGCAGCCGGCCCCCGCAGCTGAGAGATACGTTCGGAGATGTCCTGCCCCACAGTGAGACCCGCAACGTGGGACCAAGCTTGTGCCACATCAACTCTGGTGGCTTGTCGTCCGATGACGGCGACGAGTTCCACTTCCCAGTCGACATTGCCCCCGGTGGGAATGACAACTGTGGTGTCGGGACCTGAGAAACTGGACACATACTTGACGAATACGGGCGGTAGGTCGGTGGGCGATTCGAAACCCGACTCGGCGGCATGCGCGTCGTAATTCAGACCGATGGCGAACACCTGCCGAGGAGCCGGAGATGGCGCGCCCAACTGTCTCCGGTCTACTGGATGCCCGCGACCGATGTCCGCCGTCGAAAGCGTTGCGTACCAATCGACGAAGTGATCCCAGTCTTCGTATATCGCTGAGATGTCGGGACCGAAGCGTCCACCTGATGCGGAGGCGATGTCGATGACCTGCTCGGCGCCGGCATCACCGACGACGATATTGGCGCGCTCGGCATAGTTTGCCAGTCGCATTCAGATTCTCCTTAATGTTTGGGTTCTTAGAGTTGTACGGAGGCGGCGGTTTGGGTTTCGCTTGCGGCAGCGGTCTCGTCGCATGCGTGCAGTTTCCTGTGGTACTGGACGGCGAGTTGCGCGAGATCAGCGGCTGAGGCGAGTGCGCCGAAGATATACCGGTCGGGGCGGACCAGCACGCATTCCACTTCGTTGTGGTTGAACCACTCTGTCCAGCAATGGTTCTGGTCGACGAGGTCGGGGCTACCCGTCTCGGCGATTGTCATGACTTGCACACCGGATCCCTGAAGCAGATCCATGGACAAGCCTGCAACGGATGCGTCGTCCCCGTGGATCAGTAACAGCGCACTCGGGCCTGTGGCGTTGTCGAGAAGATCGACGCGGCCCTGATGCGCGACGGGGAATTGAGGCAGCAGTGTGCCGCGCAACGGCGCGTGGTCGATCCCGTCCGCGGTGACGCCCGGACCGAGGACGGGCAGCGCCGTTACTGGCAGCACACGCCTCGGGTCGGCACCTGCAGCGATCATCCGCTGGTCGCGTTCGGTCGCCTGCGCGTCATCGAGCACGCAGATGACCTTGCCCAGTTCGACTGACATCGTGATCGCGTGCTGCAAGTGGATGCTGCGTTCAGATGTGTACGAATCAAGGAGCGCGCGTGCGGATTTCCCGCGCAGCACGCGGTCGAGCTTCCACGAAATATTGGCCGCATCACGCAAGCCCGAACACATGCCCTGACCCGCGAACGGCGGCATCAGGTGCGCGGCATCTCCGGCGATGGCAAGCCTCCCAGAATTCCACCGATCGGCCCAGCGCGCCGCGAAGCTGTACACAGCGTGCCTCTCCAGTCGAGTGTTTTCGGGTGTGCGACCCCAGGGCCGCAACAACTCCCAGGCACGGTCGGTGGTGTTGAGCACCTCGAGATCCTCGCCAGGCAGCCTCATGAACTCCCATCGCCGGCGTCCCGGGCCGCCCGAGACCACTGTCGTCGGTCTGGCGGGGTCGCACAGTTGCCAGTTCATCGGGGACCATTCCTGCTGATCGAGCGGAATCGTGTCGACGATCAACCAGTCAAAGAAGAAGCCGAGATCGTGCGATGTCGCACCCATTCGGTCGCGTACAAAGCTATTCGCGCCATCGCACCCGATAACGAATCGCGAGTAGACATCTACGGTTTGGCGCTCGTTCGCTTGGAAGGTCACTTTGACGTCGGTGCCGCGGTCATCGACGTCGACGACCGTCGCACCGCGGTGCAGCGTGACATTCGGCATGCGCTCGACGGCGCTGGCGAGCGTTCTTTCCAATTCTGGTTGGGAGAAGAAGCTGGCGGTGGGCCAACCGCAGGGGCCGGTACCCGACCAGTCTATGCGTACGAGGGCATCGCCAGCGGCGTTGCGCCACTCGTAGAAATCGGGAACGGGATCGGAGATGGCCTTGATTTCAGCGCTGAGTCCCATAGCCTGGAACACTCGGCCGATCTCGTCATCGAAATGGACCGCGCGCGGCAGTGGATAGGGCTGCGGCCAGCGTTCGAGGATGAGCACGTCATGTCCCTGCAAGCCAAGCATTCTGCCCAATGCCAGTCCCACGGGACCGGCGCCCACGACGACGACGTCGTGAAAATGGTTGTAGCTCATGCGGGCCTGACCACCAGTAGAGCCATGGGCGCCTGCTTCATGGTTAGTCCCTTAACTACGTTGGCTTTTCGAGTTCGGTCCGGTGATCTGCTGTTGTCGAGTGAGACCGGCTGGACCGGGTTCGCGAAATTCATCATGCTGATTTTCTAGGAGAAGTCTCGCTGGATCCTCACCTATGTATCGGACGAGAAGTCGTAGAGCGCTGGTTACGAGGTTGGCGCGTCGGCGACGTAATCGCGCCAGCCCAGTGCTTCGAGGTCAACCTCCGGCGCAACGGTTTTGCAGCGCCGGCACATCCTTGCCTCGGTTTCGGCGTTGAACCGGGCACACGCTGCTGCATACACCCGTGGCGGTTCTGCGTCGTTATCATGTTGCCACTCCAGGCGATACAACTCGTCACCGCAGGTCTCGCAGAACCACGCTGCCGCCTCCAGGCCAGCATCGCCGGCGACATAGCGCAGCAGAATGCCCTCTTCCCGCGGCTCGATCCGGTGTGGAGTGCCAGCAGGGATATAAGCGTGGTCGCCGATCTGCAGACGGATCCAGTTCACCGAACTCATCCGCATCCTGACCACGCTGTCGCCCGACATCGCAGCCAGCACTGTGTCTTCGGCGAAGATGTGGTAGAACGGCTGATCAATCCAGTTGCGGGACAACGTGATCTGCGGATCGACATCGAGAGGCAGCACCGCGAGATCGGCGTAATTGCCGATCTGTGCGCCGACCTTGTATGCGTCGAGCATCCGGCGTCGAGTCATGCTTGCACTTCCTTGGCCCTCGCCTGCAGCTCGTGGTAGGCGGCGTTGACGACGCGCGTCTGATCCACCATGCGGCGCCAGCCCCACGGATCTTCGGGGAACAGGTCATTGACATGACCACAATTGGCGCAAGTTCTTCCTTCGTCAGAGTTGCGGGCATCGACGAATTCGCTGGACGCTGCCAGAGTGGCGAATTGGGGGAACTGATCGTCGGCCTTCCCGAACCGGGACGGGTCGAAATCGGGTGTTCCTGCCGGCCCGGCACCGTATTCGAGGCGCACGATTTCCTTCTTGCAGTTCTTGCAGTTGGCGGTGAGGGCCTCATGCTGACCGGCTTCCTCGGATTGACGCTGAGTGATCGTCGCGACGAGGAATGCATCGGGATTGTTCTGGTCGCGTAGGAAAGAGTTGACTCCGTGGACTTTCTGCGTCGCCATGATGGCGCCCGAGGCCAACATGGCCTCATGAGATCCGAAGGTCACCAGGACCTCGGAGATGCTGTTGGCGTGGAAGAAGTGGCCGTGGTCGCGTCCCTCCCCGCCGAACATCACCGTTCCGCACGGCACCATGGTCCCCGCCTCGTCGTACGGAAAGATCGGGATGAGGTTGGCCGCGGCTTTCGCCATGCGCTCGTAGATGTTGGCCTTGAGGGGTTCGCGCTTACCGTTGGGCGCGGGAATGCGGCGGGTCGGTTCCATGGTCGGAAGCGGCGCTACCTCGACAACATCGGTCATCGTGACACCTTTCTATGTGCGCTGCGAGGCTGCCGTTGAAACCGGCGCCTACACTCCAATGTCGCACTGTGCGGAACAGTGATCGCCATCACGACTCGTACGGTACCAACGGTCGGATCACTCGCGCAACCGAATCGGCTGCTTGACATTTCACAACGTGGCTGCTCGAAGGGGGTATGAAGGCAAACCGTCAGCCGAAGCGTTTGCCGAGCGTTTCCGCGCTGCGCGCCACGGCGGCCCCGCATCTTTCGATCCAGGCGTCATCCACTCGCGAGATGGGCGCGGTGACTGCGAGCGCACCGCGCACTCGGCCGTTGCCGTCGCTCACGGCCGCGCCAACGGCCCCGATATCACCCTCGCTTTCGGCGTGGTTGATCGCGTATCCACGCGCTCGGGTGTCCGCGAGCTGCTTGAGCAGCTCGCTTTTGGACCGGGCCGCCGTTGGCGTCGGCGTTTCCAGGACCTCGTCTGGATATAGCGTCGCCAGCTCTGATTCAGGCAACGCAGCAAGAAGAGCTTTTCCGCTGGCCGTCGCGTGCGCCGGCAAAGACCAGCCGACGCGGTTGCCGGCCCGCACCATCTGCGAACTTTCGACGCTATCGAGGAAAATCACGTCCGTGCCGCGCAGTTGACCCAGATGCACGGTTTCGCCGGTGTCCTCGGCCAAGTCGACGAGGACAGCGTGGGCCATGGCGCGAATGTCCATGTTGCGCACAACTGCTAAGCCGATGTCGACGAGCGCCGGTCCCGGACGGTACGCGCGCGATAGGTCATCCTGTTCCACGAATCGGTGGTAGTGCAGCGTCGACAGCATGCGGTGCACCGTGGAGCGCGACAACCCCATGTCGCGACTCACCTCATTGACGCGGATCACCTTGTTGGTCTCGAAGAGGGCAAGCAAACGCAAAACGTTGTCGACCGCGCCGATCAAACTCGAGGGACGGTCCGCCCCGTGCTCCTCAGGCATGATTGCGACCCCGCCGCACGCGACCTGCATGCGATCGGCGCTTGCCGAGCGGAAAGTCCACGCGTGCACGGTATCCCACGGTGCAATCAGACCCTATGAGGGTTGCAATGCGACCGCGCTCATGTCACCATTCTACGGGACAGTGTTCCGCAGAGCGACACCGAAAGGCTCACCATGGCTCTATTCCTCAGTACGCACCAAGCCCCTGGCCTCTCCGAACAGGAGATCGGGTCCTACGCGCCGGAGGTGGCCAAGAATGTGCATGCGACGTTCAAGAATCTGTTCGCGAACACCACCAGCGGCGCGATCTTCACGCTCTACGAGGCCGGAAGCGCCGACGCCGTGCGAGAAGAGTTCGAGCGGGTGGGCTTCCCGTACGACGCGATCCATGAGATCGACGCTGCGGTCGATGCCGCGGCAGTCGCCGCAATGGCCAGCCGGTGACCGCAGGTTCCGGCCTTTCCCAAGGCGCTGATGGTGAGATCCGGCTGGATCGGGTCATCACCCTGGCCTTCAGGGGCGACTGGGGTCAGGCCAACCTGACCCGCATCTGCGGCTGGCTCGCCCAAGAAGTCGGCGACCGGGTGGCAACCGGTTCACGGTTCGCGATCTGGTCGGGCCGGGGCAGTACCGACGCCGCCGTTGCACTGGCGGCGCGGGAAGCCGATGTGGCAGCAGTTACCCCGGCCGCCTCGACGGCGCTGATCCGCTCGGGGCGGATGCTCGCCAACGCCGAACCACAACCGTTTCTTCGCGCGCTTGGCCGCCTCCCGCATCGGGACCGGCTTGTCATCGCCGTCGACGCCGCCTTGCCCGTGCACAGCGTTGCCGATCTCGTCGAAGTTGCCGACCGGCTAATCATCGCGACCTGCCCGGATGACGGCGTCAACATGGTCGGCTTCGCGGCGCATGCGGCCTTGCGATTGGGCGGTGCGGACCCAGATGCTCTTGCTGCCGCGGGCACCCGGTTCGACTACGACGAACGCCCGTTCCCGGGGCTGCAGCACTTCGCTGAGGGCAGTGCCAATGTCCTTGTCCAGGAGGCGATCATGACGCCGGGTTGGCAGCGTATCGCCGCCAACCGCCCCGTGCGTTACCTGGACTGGGGTGATGACGTGTTCAAAGGTTTCGCCGAACACGGTTGGGGCGAGGCCACTGTCGACGCTGGATACCTGCCTGGCCTCGAGCGGGACCTTCGGACTCTGGATTTCGCAGACTTCGTGTTGCTCTGCCGTGACGACTTGGACGACGATTTGGCATATCTGATCACCTGGTGCATGATCCGCACCCGCCAGGCGCTCGAGGCGCAATACGCGATGTTGCCCAAAGAGCGTTCGCCCCTGGCGATTCCGATCGATCCCGTCGAAATGGCGAAGACTCCGATACCGCTACACCCGGCCGCCGAGCGCGCATACCGCGACGTCGGCTCGTCGGCGAGCGCCGCCTCGGCGATGTGGAGCTGAGGAGGGAAGCTCGTGACATATGTGATCAACAATGCCTGCATCGACGAGCTCGACGGGTCCTGCGTCGAAGTATGTCCGGTCGACTGCATCTACCAGGGCCTGACCAAGCGCTATATCAACCCCCGCGAATGTGTCGAGTGTGGTGCGTGTTTTCCGGTATGTCCGGTCGACGCGATTGTGGAGCCCGACCAGGCCGGCGAGGACCCGGCGTCGTTTGACGACAACGCCCGGTTCTTCGACGAGCCTCTGCCTGGACGTGAAAATCCACTCGGCGACCCCGGCGGCGCCGCCGTATTGGGGCCGGTCGGCATTGACACTCCCACGGTCACTGCTCATACGAAGGCTAAGTGAATGAACATCCCTATCCTCATTGTCGGCGGCGGTATCGGCGGCATGACCGCTGCCGTTGCCCTGGCTCGTGCCGGTTTCCCGGTGCGCGTTGTGGAACAGTCATCGGAATTCACCGAAATCGGCGCTGGAATCCAATTGGCCCCCAATGCCATTCGCATTCTCGACAAATTGGGTCTGCTGCCTGAGATCGACAAAGTGTCCGTCCGCCCAAGATCGCTGGTCTTCTTGGACATCGACACTGCTGATCAACTAGCCGCCGTGGATCTTGCCGACCCGTTCATCAACCGTTACGGCTATCCATACACCGTGCTGCACCGGGGCGATCTGCTGGACGTCTTGGTGGCTGCCTGCAGGGCGGACGATCGGATCACCCTGGAGTCGAACAAGACCGTCACCGATGTGAGCGACAAAAAAGACTGTGCCCGTGTCGAATTCGCCGATGGCACCTCATACGACTGCGATGCCGTCGTCGGCGCCGACGGACTGTGGTCGAGAGTGCGTCGACTCGTCTCCGATGATCAACCAATTTGTTCGGCCTATGTTGCTTACCGCGGAGCGGTTGCGCTGGGCGACCTGCCGTTGCCTGTCGACCAAGACGCCGAGTTCATCTGGATCGGACCGAATAAGCACCTGGTGCAATATCCAATCCGCGGCGGTGAGCTCTACAACCAGGTCGCGGTGTTCCGCAGCGAGCGGTATCGCCCCGGCGCGGATCGAGACGGTGACTGGGGCACGCCGGACGAGCTGGATCACCATTTCGGGACCGCCTGCGAGCAGGTACGTTCGTCGGTAACGTTGTTCAAGCGCGAGCGGCGTTGGCCGATGTATGACCGTGTCCCCATTGACAATTGGACAACGGGTCATGTCACGTTACTCGGCGATGCGGCCCACCCGATGCTGCAGTACCTCGCTCAGGGCGCCTGCCAGGCGATCGAGGATGCCGGCACTCTCGCGAGTTACATGGCCAAATTCGACGGTGATGCCACGGAAGCCTTTGCGCGGTATCAACAGGACCGACTGCCGCGGACCGCCCAGATCCAACGGGTGGCGCGGGCTTGGGGTGAAATCTGGCATGCCACCGACCCAATCGTGCCCGCGCTTCGTAACCGCGTTTTCGCGCGCAGTTCGGCTGAGCACTACGTCGACCTTGACTGGCTTTACCAGTCGGAGCTGGTGTAACGGTGGACGATCCGATCGCACAGGTTGTTGATGCCAGTGGCGCGCTGGCTGCTGCGGGACTGTCGGACATGGTGTGGGGTCACGCATCGATCCGCGATACCGAAGGGCGGGGCGTATGGATGAAGGCCGCCGGCTGGGGATTCGAGGAGATAACCGCCGAGCGAGTCGCCCTGGTCACCCCCGATGGCGAGGTCGCCGCTGGTGCCGGTCCGCGGCATCTGGAATATCCGATCCACACTGAGATCATGGCGGCCCGCTCGGACGTCAATTCGGTGGTGCATACCCATGCTCCGGCTCTGAGCGCGTTCGCCTCACTAGACGTCGAGCTCCGCCCGATCTCTCATGACGCCGTGGTCTTTGAGGAGGGCCTTCCCCGTTTCGGCGTCACTGGTGCCCTGATAGCCGATCGCGATTTGGGGCGGGTACTGGCAAGCGAATTGGGAGAGGCGCCGGCGATCTTGATGCCGCAACACGGTGCGGTGACGGTGGGGCCGGATCCGGCAACGGCGGTGATGTACGCGGTGTTGTTGGAGCGTGCCTGCCGCACCCAGTTGTTGGCCATGGCCGCCGGAGGGCCTGTGCGGTGGTCGGATCCGGCCGAAGCCGCATTCAAGCGCGAGCAGATCTGGAACCCCGGTCAGCTCAACGCCGGCTGGCAGTACCTCGTACGGATGAGCAGAGGAGAGCAACGATGACAGCGATTGACACAGACGAGGAAGCGCAACTCTATCGCGACTTCGACGCCCTAGGACTGATCCCGTTGTGGACCATCCGGGAAGGGCTGATGCCGGCGTCGCCCACACCCGTTGCGGTGCCGTATGTCTGGCATTGGACCGACCTGTATCCGCTTGCCCAACGCGCGGGCGAACTCATTCCGGTGGGGCGCGGCGGTGAACGACGCGCAATCGCGGTTGCGAATCCGGGCCTGAGCCCGATGCCCTACGCCACTCCGACTTTGTGGACGGCGATTCAGTACCTGGGGCCGGGTGAGGTTGCGCCCCCACACCGGCACAGCCAGAACGCATTTCGCTTCGTCCTGGAGGGTGAAGGGGTCTGGACGGTCGTGGACGGTGACCCTGTGGCGATGCGTCGGGGTGATCTGCTGATCACCGCGGGCTGGCAGTTCCACGGGCACTACAACCCCAACGATGCCCCGATGGCGTGGCTCGACGGTCTCGACGTCCCGTTCTGCGCTCACATCGATGCACAATTCTTCGAGTTCGGCAGTGACGATGTCGGCGAACAGGTGACCCCGCGTTTCTCGCGGTCCGAGCGCCTCTGGGGCCAACCGGGCCTGGTGCCTGTCTCGACGGTTCACGAGCAGCCGCCCTACTCGCCGCTGGCGGCCTACCGGTGGGAAGACACCGACGCGGCGTTGCGCGCTCAACTGGAGCTTGAGGCCGAGGGCCACCCCGGGGTTGTGTCACGCGGCCACGCCGCGATTCGGTTCAGTCACCCCGGCACCGGAAGTGACGCCCTGCCAACGATTCGCACCGAAATGCACCGGATCGCCGCCGGCTCGTCGACGCAGACCGTACGCGAAGCCGGCTCCAGCGTCTGGCAGGTGTTCGACGGCGCCGGCTCGGTGACCCTCAACGGTGAGCAGCGCGAAGTCGTTCTCGGTGACGTCGTTGCGGTGCCGTCGTGGTGTGAGCACACCCTCAGCGCGACCACCGAGTTGACCTTGTTCCGGATGAGCGATCAGCCGATTTTCGAACGTCTCCACCTCAACAAAAGGATTGCCCGTTGAAGCTGGCCACCATCCGCACCGCCGCTGGTACCGCTGCGGTCCGTCTAGACGGCGACGGCGCGATCCAAACCGGGCACCGAGATGTCGGTGTGCTGCTGTCCGACCCGCAGTGGTATTCGATCGCCCGCGAGGCCCGCGGTCTCAGGCATGACGTGCACGACCTGGACTTCGCGCCGTTGATACCCCAGCCCGACAAGATCGTCTGCGTGGGCCTGAACTATCGCTCCCACATCCTGGAGATGGGCCGCGATCTGCCCGAGTACCCGACGCTGTTCGCCAAATTCACTGACACGTTGATCGGCGCCAACGACGACATCGTCATTCCGCGTGCATCGCAGGCACTGGACTGGGAGGCCGAGCTTGCCGTCGTGATCGGTGCCACGACCCGCCATGCTGACCAGGCCACTGCAGAGGCGGCGATCGCTGGATATTGCGTGCTCAACGACATCACCGCTCGCGACTGGCAGTACCGCACCGTGGAGTGGTTGCAGGGCAAGAACTTCGAGTCGACCACTCCGCTGGGGCCCCACCTGCTCACTGCGGACGAATTCGATATCTCCTCGGCGACTATCGAAGGTCGCGTCGGAGAGGAGGTCGTCCAGTCGGCTGCACTCAGCGACCTGGTGTTCACTCCGGTCGACTTGGTGTCGTACCTGTCGACGATCATCACCCTGCGGCCAGGCGATGTCATCGCCACTGGAACGCCAGGGGGAGTGGGTCATGCGCGCGACCCGCGTCGCTACCTCACCTCGGGGGCCATCGTCACCACGACTATCACCGGACTGGGCCAATGCCGCAACGTGTGCCGACCGGAGCACGCCGATGTCGCCTGAACGCGGGGCCGTGGAGCAGTGGCTGCAGACCGAGACCCGACGGCTGCTGGCGAGAGTGGGCACCTTCTCGGACTGCGATCTGACTGCTGACAGCTCGTTGCCGGATTGGTCATTGGCGCATCTGCTGACCCATCTTGCCCGCAACGCAGACGCCTTGGGAAACCTGCTCTACTGGGCGCGCACCGGCATCGAAACGCCGATGTATCAGTCCAAACACCAACGCGCCGACGACATCAACATTGGTGCGCTGCGGCCCGCCGGGGTGATTCTCGCCGACGTGGTCGACAGCGCGGCGCGGCTACAGAATGCGGCCGAACAGCTCACGACAGCGGACTGGGACCAGGAGATCGTCACCGCCCAAGGCCGAAGGATGCCCGCGGCGAACGTGCCGTGGCTTCGGCTGCGTGAGGTCACTATCCATCACGTCGATCTGGGTGGCTCGTTCGACGATCTGCCGCCGGATCTGGCCGTGGCATTGCTCGACGATGTTGTCAACTCGACTCGGACCAAGCCCAATTGGCCATCGCTGCACATCGAAGCAACCGATACCGGCACGGTGGCCGAGATCGGCTCAGGACCCGCCGTCGACGTCAAAGGCACACATGCGCACGTGCTCGGCTGGCTGACGGGACGAACTGCGGGTGGCGAACTGATCAGCTCGTCGGACGCGTTGCCTGCCTTACCTGCCTGGCTCTGACCAGCAGTCACCCAACCCATCGGAGGTCACCACGTGAAGATCACGCACTTCGGACACGCTTGTGTCCTGCTGGAGTTCAATGCTTCGCAGGCAACGACGCGGATCCTGATCGACCCAGGAACGTACTCAACAGGATTCGAGACCCTGCGTGACCTCGATGCGCTGCTCTTCACCCACTCCCATCCCGACCACATCGACATGAACCGAGTGCCGGCACTAGTTGAAGCCAACCCGGGCATCACGGTTGTCGCCGACCACGCGAGCGCGGCAGCATTGGCCGAGCATGCGGTCGACCACCACGTGCGCGGGCAGGGCGATACGGTCGCAGCGGGCGGTGTTGGCATCGACGTGCTTGCCGGGGAGCACGCGGTCATCCACTGCGATCTTCCCAACATCACAAACAACGGGTATCTGATCGACGGGCACACGCTGCACCCCGGTGACGCTTTCCTCGATGCTCCCGACGCGGTCGAGATCCTGCTGCTACCCGTCGGTGGACCCTGGATGAAGATCGGCGATGCTGTCGACTATGTCCGCCGGGTGAAGCCTCGGGTCATAATTCCGATCCACCAGGCTGGGCTAGCGAAGGCTCACCAGGACCTGCATTATGGGCTGCTGCGCAATCTGGGACCGGCGAAGTGCGAGATGGAGGTTCTCGAGCATGGCGTCCCGGTCACCATCTGACCGGTCACCGTCGCGTGTGCTTAGCGCTACGCATTCAGTCCGCGGCGGTCGCAGGCCCGGTGGTGTCGTGTTCGCGAATCAGGACGAGCGCCTGCGGATCGCGATTGCGCTCGGTGGCTTCTTTGCCCTGGCGTGGGACGTTCTGCTGGCGCTTCCTCGGCGCCCCTTTGCGGTGCGCGAGTTCTTCGTTCAGGCCTGGTTCGTCGCCAGAGTCTCGCTATTACCGACTTTGATGCTCGCGATGCCGTACACCGTGCTGGTCGTGTTTACGTTCAACATCCTTCTGTTGGAGTTCGGCGCCGCTGACTTCTGCGGTACCACTGCCGCTTTCGCGACAGTCACCCAGGTCGGTCCCATCGTGACTGTGTTGGTGGTGGCGGGCGCCGGAGCGACCGCCATGTGTGCTGATCTCGGGGCCCGCACCATCCGCGAAGAGCTCGATGCGCTGCGGGTGATGGGTGTGAATCCCACGCAGGCACTGGTGGTCCCGCGCGTGCTCGCGGCAACTCTGGTCGCGGTGCTGCTGTCGTCGTGGGTGATCACCGTCGGACTGGTCGGCGGGTTTTTCTTCTCCGTGTACATCCAACATGTGACCCCGGGCGCCTATGTCGCGGGAATGACTGTGCTCACTGGCGTGCCGGACTTGCTCATCGCCATCGTCAAGGCAGCCTTGTTCGGGCTCGCTGCCGGGTTGATCGCATGCTACAAGGGAGTTTCGGTCAAAGGCGGGCCCGCCGGGGTCGGTGATGCCGTCAACGAGACGGTGGTCTACACCTTCGTCGCACTGTTTGCGATCAACATCATCGCCACAGCTGTCGGTGTGAAGGTGACACTGGGATGACTGTCGCCGCACCGCGCTTGCCGCGGCTGACCAGAAAGGCCGGCGACTGGGTTGCCGGGTGGAATCGGCTAGGCGAGCAAGCGCAGTTCTATGCCAAGACCGTCGTATCAACTCCGGATGCCGTGCTGTACTACCGCACCGAGTTGCTACGCCTCATCGCGCAGATGGGCTTGGGTACCGGCGCACTCGCCGTGGTCGGCGGAACGGTGGTGATCGTCGCATTTCTTACCGTGACGACCGGCGCTCTCGCCGCGGTGATCGGCTACAACCAGTTCGCTGACATCGGCGTCGAAGCGCTCACCGGTTTCGCCTCAGCGTATTTCAACGTCCGCCTGGCCGCCCCCCTCACCTCGGGTATTGCATTGGCGGCCACCATCGGAGCCGGAGCCACCGCGCAGTTGGGTGCGATGCGCATAAACGAAGAGATCGACGCGCTGGAAGTCATGGGGATCCGCGCGATTTCGTACCTCGCGGCAACTCGTCTGGTTGCCGGGGTGGTCGTGGTCCTCCCGCTGTATTGCGTTGCAGTACTTGCTGCCTTCGGCTCCGCCCGACTATGCACCGTCGTGATCTACGGGCAGTCCAGCGGAGTCTACGACCACTACTTCAACACATTCCTGTACCCGGTGAGCCTCATCTGGTCATTCCTGCTAGCGGTATCGATGGCCATCGTGATCATGTTGGTCCATACCTATTACGGGTTCACTGCTACCGGCGGACCGGCCGGCGTCGGCGAAGCTGTGGGCCGCGCCGTCCGCAGTTCTCTGGTGTCGGCGGGCGTCCTCACTGTGTTCGTTTCCCTGGCCGTCTACGGACAGTCGGGCAGCTTCAACCTGTCGGGCTGAGCGCCGTGGCCACCTCGACCGTTCTCTCCCGTATTCATCCGGCGTGGTGGGCCGCCGCGCTCGTCACGGTGATCGCTACCTTCCTTTGGCTGTGTAGCGCGATGTTCGCTGGCGCGCTAACCTCAACGGTCCCAGTCACTCTGGCCGCCGACCGATCAGGTCTGGTCATGGAATCCGGCGCCAAAGTCAAGCTGCGCGGCGTACCGGTTGGTCGCGTCGCCGGCATCGAGCCGGGCACGGACCCGGTGCGATTGAAACTGGACCTCTTCCCGGATGAGGTCAGCCACATTCCGGCGAACGTCGAAGCGCAGATCCGCTCCACCACGATTTTCGGCGCCAAGTACGTCGATCTGGTCTACCCCGATAAGCCCAGCCCGCAACATATCTCGGCCGGAGCAGTCCTTCTGTCGCGCAATGTCAGCACAGAAGTCAATACCGTATTTCAAAACCTCGTCGACGTCCTGGACAAGATCGACGCACCAAAACTTAACGCAATTCTGACCGCGATCTCCGATTCGGTGCGTGGCCGGGGAGAGCAGATTGGTCAAGCGACATCTGCCAGCAACGGTGTCCTCGGTGAGATCAACCCCCGAATGGGCACAGTATTGGAAGATTTGCGCTCGGCCAAAGGGGCCGCCGACGTATACGATTCCGCTGCGACGGACCTGCTGGCTTCCGCTAAGGCGTTCAGTACAACAAGTGCAACCATAACCACCCATGCCAGAGACCTGGATGCGTTACTGCTCAGCACGATTGGTGTCTCAAAGGCCGGCATTGATCTGCTGGCACCCAATGAGTCGAATCTGGTCGGCGCGGTGAATGTGCTTGAACCAACGACCAATCTGCTGCTCAAGTACAGTCCGGAATACGCGTGCACCCTAATGGGTGCCAAGAAGTTTCTCGACGAGGACGGCTATCAGGTCTTCGGCGGCGACGGTCGCTCACTAATTCTCGATGACGCGTTCCTCTTCGGCGATGATCCCTACCGTTACCCGGAGAATTTACCGATCGTTGGGGCGAGGGGCGGGCCCGGTGGAAAGCCGGGCTGTGGATCTCTGCCCGACGCGAGCAAGAACTACCCGGTCCGTCAGCTCGTGACCAACACTGGCTGGGGTACCGGCCTCGACATCCGGCCGAACCCGGGCATCGGTGAACCCTGGTGGCTGGATCTGTTACCGGTGACCCGTGGAATACCGCAACCGCCCAGCATTCGCGGTATCCATGCCCCCGCTATCGGGCCGGTGCCCTATCCGGGTGCGCCACCCTACGGTGCACCTCTGTACGGGCCGGATGGCACTCCGCTATTCCCCTCGCCCCCCGGCCAACCGGCACCGTAGTCCCCGTAACTCATCCGCCATGAGCACCGACAAAGGACCATCACAGTGAAAGACCATCTCGTAGGCGCGATCTGGCGCTTCGCCGTCTTCGCTGCAGTGTGCACATTGGCGACCTACGCCTTGTTCATGGTGTTCGACCGGATCCGCTACGAGCCTCAGAATCGGTACTCAGCGGAATTCACCAACATCAGTGGGTTGAAGGTCGGTGATTTCGTCCGTATCGCCGGCGTCGAAGTCGGCAAGGTCAAACACATCTCGATGCGTCCGAACACGGTAGTCGTGGCAGAGTTCACAGCAGACAAAGATGTGGCGCTCACGCAGGGGACCCGCGCCGCGATCCGTTACGAAGATGTTGTCGGGCATCGCTATCTGGAACTCCAGCAGGGCGCCTCGGGACAGCCCCGGGTCAGCGCCGGAGCGACCATCCCGATTGACCGCACCGAACCGGCACTCGATCTCGACGCACTCATCGGTGGCTTTCGCCCGCTATTCCGCGCCTTGGACCCAGTTCAGGTCAATGCTCTTTCCGTACAATTGATCACCGCGTTCCAGGATCAAGGCCCTGCGATCGGCGCATTCCTGGAGCAGGCAGCCATCGTGACCAACACCCTGGCAGACCGCGATGACCTGATCAAAGCGGTCATCGACAATCTCAACACGGTGCTCGGCTCGCTTGGTGACCAAAGCCAGCAGTTCGACAAGGCGATCACGTCTTTCTCGGCTCTCATGAGTCGGTTCGCCGAGCACAAGGACGACCTCGCTGATTCCCTCGCTTACGGCAACGCCGCGGCGGAGTCGATTGCCGACTTGCTGTCGAAGGCCAGAAAACCGTTCACAGATACTGTGGCGCAGTCGGATCGGGTCAGCAGCATTGTGGTCGCCGATCACGATTATTTTGACGATTTCCTCAACACATTGCCTGAGGCTTATCAGGTGCTCGCCCGACAGGGGATGTACGGCGACTTCTTCACTTTCTACCTGTGTGACGCGGTGCTCAAAGTCAACGGAAAAGGTGGCCAACCGGTGTACGTCAAAGTCGCAGGCCAGAGCACGGGAAGGTGCTCACCACGATGACATCTTATTCTCCGCGCCGATTGGCGATCATCGGCCTGATCGGCGTAATCGTCGTCGCGGCAACAGTAGCCGGATCGCTGGGATATGACAGGCTCCCGTTCTTCACCGCCGCAAAGGCCGTCCACTCGGCGTACTTCGCCGATTCGAATGGTATCGATGCCGGTGCACCAGTGCAGGTTTCGGGATTCCAAGTGGGTGCGGTCACCAGCGTCGAGCTGGATGGCGATCGCGTACGCATCACATTCAATATGGACAAATCGATCCGGCTGGGGGACCGCACTGAAGCCGCCATCAAGGCCAAGAGCCTCTTGGGTGCCAAAATCATTGAGCTCACTCCGCGTGGCAGCGGACAGCTCGATGCGCCGATCCCCCTGGATCGCACGACACCAGCCTACGAATTGCCCGACGCCCTTGGTGATCTCGCTCAGACTGTCGACTCACTGAACACCGACAAGCTCAATGAATCGCTGAGCACTCTGGCGCAGACCTTCAAGGACACCCCATCCCAGTTCAAGGATGCCGTGGCGGGCGTCGCACGGTTCTCTCAGGTGCTCAATGACCGCGATACTCAACTGCGTGACTTGCTCGCCAACGCCAACAAGTCCACTTCGGTACTGGCGCAGCGTAGCGACCAAGTGGTGGCAATGATCGTCAACACCAACGCGCTACTGGCACAGCTGCAGACCCAAAGCAGTGCGCTGGACCAGATTTCGGGCAATATCTCGGCACTATCAAGGCAACTGTCGGGGTTTGTCGCCGACAACCGCACTCAGCTGCGTGGTGCTCTGGACAAGCTCAACGGTGTGTTGGCGATCGTGGACGGGCGCAAGGAGCGCGTCCAGCAGTCGCTCAAGTTGCTCAACGCCTACGCAATGTCATTGGGTGAGTCGGTATCTTCTGGGCCGTTCTTCAAGGCCTACGTTGCGAACCTGTTGCCGGGCCAGTTTGTCCAGCCCTACATCGACGCAGCGTTCTCCGATCTTGGCCTCGACCAAAGTGTCCTGCTGCCATCAGAACGGGTGGATCCGCAGATCGGCCAACCTGGCACGCCGGCGCTGCCGGTGCCGTACCCGCGCACCGGCCAAGGCGGTGACCCGAATCAGACGCTCCCCGACGCGATCACCGGCAATCCCGACGACCCGCGTTATCCCTACCGCCAACCGCTTCCCGCGCCGCCGCCGGGAGGGCCACCGCCTGGGCCGCCCGCGGTCATGCCGCCCAAAGCTGATGGAGCCCAGCAATGAAAGCCCTCAAAACCTGGATTATGACAGCGGTCGTCCTTGGATTGACGGTTCTTGCCGGCGTTGGGGTGATGCAATGGTCTCCGCAACACGCCGGTAGGACCAACATGGTCGCTTACTTCGACAACACCAACGGTCTATTTGTGGGTGACAACGTCATCGTGCTGGGCGTCAAGGTCGGGACGATCGAGAAGATCGAACCGCAGCGGGACGGCGCCAAGGTGAACTTCTGGGTCGACAAGAAGTACAAGGTTCCCGCTGAAGTGCGGGCGGTGATTCTGTCCCCGAAGCTGATCACCTCTCGCGCAATCCAACTCACGCCCGCATACACAGGTGGCGCCGTCCTTACTGACGGCGCGGTGATACCAAGAGATCGGACTGCGGTACCGGTCGAATTCGATGATTTTCGCCGGCAACTGCAGAAGCTGACAGACAGCCTGCAGCCGACGCAGCCCGGTGGGGTCAGCCCGATGGGGCAATTCATCAACACGGCAGCAGACAATCTGCGTGGCCAGGGAGCCCACATCCGGGACACCATCATCAGCCTGTCACAGGCTATCTCGGCGTTGGGAGACCACAGCGCGGACATCTTCGCGACCGTGAAGAACCTCTCGACACTGGTCGCAGCGTTGCATGACAGTGCCGACCTGATGCGCCAACTCAACAACAATTTGGCCTCGGTCACAACGTTGATGACGAACGCCCCCGACGAAATCGCGCACGCCGTTGATGATTTCAACGTAGCGATCAAGGATGTCACGGGGTTCGTGGCTGATAACCGCGAAGCCTTGGGCACCACGACCGACAAGTTGGGATCGATCACCCAGGCGTTGGTACGGAGCTTAGACGACGTTAAGCAGACGCTACATGTGTTGCCTAATGTCGTACAAAACGTCACCAATATCTACGAGCCCGCTCACGGCGCCATCACCGGAATTCTGTCGGTGAACAACTTCGCCAACCCAATCTCGTTCTTGTGTGGCGCAATTCAAGCCGCCTCCCGGCTCAACAACGAGGCCTCGGCCAAGCTGTGCGTCCAGTACCTCGCACCGATCGTCAAGAACCGTCAGTACAACAACTTGCCAATCGGGATGAATCCTCTGGTGAACGCCCAAGCCCGGCCCAACGAGGTCACTTACAGCGAAGATTGGATGCGCCCGGACTATCGTCCGAACCCGCCACCGGAGGCGCCCACTACGCCGCCCAGCCCGGAAAGCACACCAATGGCAGCTGAAGTACCCACCCCAACCGATCCCGCAGCCGGACTTGCCGGCATGATGCTGCCTGGCGGAGGCTGACAGTGACCTCGCTTCGACTTCGATTGCTGCGGCTCCTGTTGGCGGTGACAGTTGTCACCGCAACTGTTGCCGGTTGCGGATGGCGCGGCCTGAATTCGCTTCCACTTCCGGGTACTCAGGGGCGGGACCCTGGGTCCTACGTCGTGCAGGCCCAACTGCCGAGCGTTGTAAACATCCAGCCCAACTCTCGGGTGAGGGTCAACGATGTCAACGTCGGCACGGTAACGAAGGTCGAACTCCAAGACTGGCATGCCCTCGTCACGATGCGGCTCAACGGTGATATCACTCTGCCCGCAAACGCCACGGCCAAAGTGGGGCAGACGAGTCTGTTGGGCACCATGCATATCGAACTCGCCCCGCCCCTCAACGCGCTCCCCGAAGGGCACCTGCACGAGGGATCGCTGATCCCGTTGAGCCATGCGGGCGCCTACCCCACCACCGAGCAGACACTGTCGGCCGCCGCGGTCTTTCTCAACGGAGGCGGCTTGGCGAAGGCTCAGGACATCACCCAAGCGTTCAACACTGCGTTCGCTGGTCGCGAAGGCGACTTGAGATCGCTCATTCAGCGGATCGACGAATTCAGCGGTCATGTTCAGGAACAGACCGGCGACATCATTGCTGCCAACGAGAGCTTCAACAACGTCGTCGGTCAGTTCGCCCAGCAAAAGCCTGTGGTGGACAACGCCTTACGTACCATCCCTGATGCGTTGGCGGTGCTCAGTGACAACCGAGACAAACTTGTCGAGACGTTCGATCAGGTGGGGAAGTTCAGCGCCTTGGCGGCGGACTCCGCGGACAAGACGAAAGCCGCGCTGGTGAAGGAATTCCAAGAGTTCGGCCCGACATTGGGCGCGCTGGCGGATGCGGGTCCGGCCTTGACTCGCTCGCTGAGTCTGTTGGCGACGTACCCATGGCCGAAAGAGACCATGACAAAGTACTTCCGGGGTGATGCAACCAATATCACGATGGTCGTCGACCTGACGTTGAGCCGACTCGACTCGTCCTTCTTTACCGGCACCCGGTGGGAAGGGAATCTCACCGAGTTGGAAATGCAGTGGGGGCGAACCATCGGGCAGCTTCCGAGCCCCGTGACCGCGGGCAACCCGTTGGTCGCGCCCTACCATGCCGACCAGGGACCGTGAAATGAACCTTCCCAGGAGCATGAAGATCCGGCTCACAGTGTTCGCCGCCATCGCTCTGACTGCGGCGGGGATCATAGCGTTCCGCTACATCGATTTGCCGGCAATGCTTTTCGGTGTCGGTCGCTATGAGGTCACAGTCGATTTAGACCGCGCCGCCGGGTTGTACCCGCAGGCGAATGTCTCCTACCGCGGCACCGTCGTCGGTCATGTCAAGGATGTCGCCTTGACCGACAACGGTGTTCAGGCGGTCCTGACGCTGGACTCGAAATACCGGATACCGTCGCAGTTGCAAGCCCAGGTGCACAGTCAGTCCGCCATCGGGGAGCAGTATGTCGACCTGGTGCCCGACGTTGGAAGCCTCGCCCCGCCCCTGAGAAACGGTGATGTGATCGCAGCGCGCGACACCACGGTCCCGCCTGATATTGACGCACTACTCGACGCAGCCAGCCGTGGCTTATCGGCGATCCCTCAAGACAACCTCAAGACCGTGATCGATGAGAGTCATACCGCGGTGAGTGGCTTAGGGCCTGAGATGACTCGCCTGGTGAAGGGTGGCTCTGAGCTCGCAATTGATTCAGACAAGAACCTGGATTCGCTGCTCACTCTCATCGACGAGTCAAAGCCCGTATTGGATGCGCAGGTTGACAGCGCGCAGGCGATAAATGCGTGGGCTGGGCACGTGGCTTCAATATCGAATCAGCTGGCAGTTCACGACAGCGCGGTTACCGGCATTCTGCAAAACGGCGGTGCTGCTGCCGACCAGGGCCGGCAGCTGTTCGAGCGGCTTCAACCCACGCTGCCGCTGTTGCTCGCCAACCTCGTCAGCCTCGGCCAGGTAGCGGTGACCTACCAGCCTGCCATCGAACAGCTCTTGGTCCTGGCTCCGCAAGCGGTTGCCGCGGAGCAGGGCTCGATGGTTGCCAACCACAACATCAAATCGCCTTATAAGGGCCTGTACTTGGACTTCAACCTCAACTTTGGTCTGCCGCCAGCATGCAACACCGGATTTCTGCCGCCACAGCAGCAACGGACGCCTAGCGATGTGGATTACCCGGCACGCCCAGACGGTGATCTCTATTGCCGTGTGCCGCAAGCCTCTCCATTCAACGTGCGCGGCGCGCGCAACTATCCCTGTCAGACCGTCACTGGTAAGCGGGCGCCGACGGTAAAAATGTGCGAAAGCGACCAACAATACGTGCCGCTCAACGATGGCTACAACTGGAAGGGCGACCCCAACGCCACCATGTCGGGGCAGGCCGTACCCCAGTTGCCTCCATCATCGCCGCCAGCTGCGCCGGAGGGAACTTCGCCGACGCCGGGACTTGCTGCGGCCGAATACGATCCCGCGACCGGACGCTACATTGGTCCGGACGGCAAGCTCTACACCCAGTCGGACCTTTCGGACGACGCTTCGGAAGGCAAGACATGGCAGTCGTTGCTTCTACCTCCGGCCTAGCCGATTTCCGCCGACGCCCACGCCGGTCTCAACCGCGCTTGAGCCGTCGCCGTTCGATTGGAATGAGTTGAAATATGTTGTGGTGCAACGTCGTTGATGACCTAGTCAGAGAGTCCCCCAATGTATTCGTTCGTATGCGTACTAACATCAAACGACACGGCAACCGGCCGGACAGTACGGGCGGCGAATTCTTGGGAATGAATCCCATCGCCGACCACAACGGGCTCGCCGGATTCGGCGCAACTTTCACTCAGGAGTCATGACATGATTTTGGCCAGTTTTCGCCAACTCGGTATGGGTTCCTTTGTCGGCGCGCGAATCTCAGAGACCGAACTCGTCGATCTGAGTCCTCTGATCCCCGGCCTCAACTCGAGCGTCAGCGCGATGCGCCAACTACTGAAGGTGACCGCAGGCCGGCCGGATTTCAGTGCGGCCGAGCTTGACCGCCTTCGCCGCGTCCGTATCGATGATGCCGTACTCGAGCCAGTTGTCCCTGACCCGACGAAGATTGTCGCGGCCCCGGTCAATTACCGCGATCACCAAGAGGAGATGGCGGAAGACTATGGAATCGAGGCCCTCGGTGTATTTCTGAAGGCACCGTCATCGGTGCTAGGCCACGGCGGGGTGGTTCAATTGCCCTATACAGATCGGCGTTTCGATCAAGAAGGCGAACTCGCGGCTGTGATTGGCCGCACTGCGCGTTCGGTACCCGTTGCCGACGCGCTCGAGGTTGTGGCGGGCTACACGTGCTGTCTCGACATGACCATGCGGGGCGGTGAAGATCGGTCCACCCGTAAGTCGTTCGACACTTTCACGCCGGTCGGTCCCTACGTCGTTACTCCCGATGAAGTGGGAGATTTGGCCGAGCTGCAGCTTCGGACAACCGTGAACGGAACGCTGCGGCAGGACACCGATATCGCGGACCTCGTCTGGGACGTGCCCCGATTGGTGAGTTACGCCTCTTCGGTGATGACCTTGTACCCGGGTGACATCGTCACCACCGGCACGCCAGCAGGCATTGGTCAGATTGCTGATGGTGATGTGATCAGTGTCGACATCGATCGACTCGGCACGCTGTCGGTGTCGGTCAGTGCTACGGGCGCTGTGGCATGTCCGACTCGCGGTGCGCAACGCGGGCCCAAGCCGCCCAGCGGGGTGACACCGGTACGTCGCCGTGACTGACAGTTCTCCGTCGCCGAAGTTGATGGCGTCCGATGGATTTCCGGTGTTGGACAACAGCCCCGGCTGTGCATCGGAGGGAGTGTCATGACGCGGCGTAGGCTTTGCGACCGTTGCGGGCGTTGGTATACAAAGAAACTCGCTCACGACGGACTTGGCGAAGTGTGCCGATCATGTCGTCCGGCGAGTGGGCCTACCGCGCCGTCGAGCGTTGACGCCGGCAGCGACGCCTCGACCAACCCTTAACCGTTGAGGAATGTGGCGCTCGGGGTGATGAGGAAGCGAAACATTCCGCGGTGGCAGTAGGTGCTGGTGTCTGCCATGGTCACGCAGGTCGTCTCGTTCCAGTTCAGATAGCTCCGGGGAGGAAGGACGCGCTGGGCCTGCGCATCGGGGAATCCGATGGCGATAAAGGGGTCGTAGTGCACCCGGGTGTCGCCGTTGAACCAGCCGATGTGAGCTGCCCCCGATGCGCCGGGAAGTGGTCCGGCGCAGCCGAAGCTTCCCCGCAGCCAGATTCCGCAATTGAGTCCACTCGGCGAGAGGAAGTAGACGCCGTAAAGGCCAGGCAGAAAGTAGTCGGCGGGGTCGAGGCGCGTATAGGTCGTCAGGATGAGACTGTCCTTGGGATACGGGTTGGGCGCTATCGGTGTATCAAGCGGATCTGCTTGTGAGACGGGATCGCAAAGAATTGCCAGCGTCAGCGCAGTCGCCAAAGCGTCCGCGATCCGGCGATATCCACGCCTACTGGATTTCAATCGAATCACGCTCATGCCCCGCCGGTTTGAGGGAAGTTCCGGTGTGGCGTGCTGCCATAGCAGGCAGCATCGCCAACGTCGAGGGTGCTCTCGCACAACAGCTCGCTGCCGCGATATATGCGGACGGTTACGTACTTATACGGCCACCGGAATGGCCGCCAGTCGGCGCGAATCTCGGCACCAGCTCTTGTTGGGCTCACTGCGTCTGGCACCACGACGGTCTTTCGCCAGGGGAGCGGAACCTGTTGTACTGCTTTGCGTTCTGACCTCTCGTTGTATTCCAAGTTTGCGTTCGGCACATTGCCCTGAGTCGAAATGACCTCGTACGTGACGCTGTCCTCAGCTTGCGCCACCGGAGTAGAAACTGCGAGGGCGATACTGACGCACAGCCAGATCACCAGGACGCAGAGTCTGATCATGGTGCGGCCGCACCGACTAGCGGGCGCGGTCACCTAGAGACCCCCCAAGATCGCCACACTCAGAAACCAGTTGCCGGAGTTGTTGTTTGGAAGGGAGCTGATCCCAACAACAGTGTAGGAGCAGTCTGGAAGGTCTCGAAACCCGGTTATCAGTACAACTTTGATGGCGTCGGATTCGGTCTGCCCCGCGCCTTGAAGCAGCTTGGCCCGACCCACATTGAGACCGACATCTTTGAGTACTGGAAGCGGGTCTGCGATCGGCACGGCGCGAGCGTTGTGATCGAGGTAGGAAGCGGTGGAATGCGCGACGACGGCAGCGGCCTGGTCGGCGAGTGGCTCGGGCCGCAGTGGTGCGCACGAGGAACCGCCTCGAGCCTGTGTCACCGCGCTTCTGAGATTGGCGGCGAAATCGGCGGATGCCAGTGGCGCATGCCAGCAGCCGACGAGCAGGGCGGTGGCGACTACCGTTATGAGGGACAGGGCACGGCGCCGTCGGATGCCCGCACGTGTATGGCGCGTCGATCGCGAGATCTCTGATGAAGACCCGAACGCCGGGAACTTATGATTTTGGCGCATGTCAGATCCCCCTAATCGCACACGTGTGAGCGGTTGATTTCACTGGCGAAACGCTTCATACGTAAATAGGAAGGCCCAGTGAACCAGTCAGCCTGGTGAGCCTTGATGCCGTTGTTGACATTCGAAAGCTGTTGCCAGAGGCCGTAGAAAGCTTGGCCTTGATAGAGCGGAAAGTAGTTGTCCCCAGCGAAGTCCTGACGTTGGGTGAGCGCTTGGGCGCGAGGAGCCAGGAAGTCGAGAGCCTGGTCGATATTGGTTGTCACGATATCGACCTGCCTCTGAACGCCGTTCACGCTGTAGTCCCAATCAGGCCCGTTGGGGCTGATCCGGTTGAATTGAAGACGGCCGATCTGGTCGTTGAGGATCTTGTACTGAGCGGTGTACCACTGGCACATCTCGCTCTCGACTCTGATGTCCTCGGTGGTGATCTGATCGCGAGTCTGGTCATAGGGGAATGGGAACTTCGGCACCCAGTTTGTGGGCTGTGGGACTACAACGGGTAGCGGCTGGATCAGCTCGTCATCGGTGGGCGGTAATGAAGGATCGGCGTTGGCCCTAGGTGCCGCCAAGCCGGATGCCCCTAGTAGGCCGATGAGGATGGCAGCGAATGTCACGTCGCGCCAGCGGTTACGGCGGGGCCGCCCGAGACTTTCAGGGCTGCACGATCCGCGGAAGAAGGCGTGCATCTACCGTTGACCGGTCACGGCGCCGATGCCGCCGACGTCGTTGATCTGCCAGTTCTTGGTGCTGTCCAGAGTGAGGCTGTAGGTCGCCGTGGACTGTAGCGGATCTGGAGCCTGGACCGTCTTCGTCTGGACACTCACGAAACAGTCGACGACGTAGATGCCGTCGGTGCTGGACCGTACCTTCGCGACGAGAGGTTTTGCGCTGGAAGTCCATTGCAGCGGGACCAGGATCTGCTGCATGGAATCCGCTGCCTTCGTCAGCTTGTCGGTCAATTCCGGCGTGGTGCCGGCAACGAGCTTCGTCTTCCAGGTAGCGAGATCCTGGTAGTTCATGGCTGCGGCATTGACTGCATAGTCCAGTGCGAGCTTTTCGGCGCGGGCGTTGTTGTCCGCTCTGCGGGCCAAGGCGTCGAGTTGACCACGAGCGTCGAAGAAGAACCACGCGAATACGGATAGCGCCCCGGCAAGAACAACGATCAACAGAGCCAGCGCCATGCCACGTGCGCTTACCGAGAACGACACCCGCCGCTGTGCGCGAGCCGGGCCGGTTGGCTTCTGCTCGGCCGGCTCGGCTTGGTCGTCGTCGGCCGTGGCGTTGTCCTCGGATTCCGCTCGCGCTGCGTCGAGTGCCACGCGCCCTCGGTCATCGAGAGGCGGAGAGTCAGCATGCGACGCATGAGCCGATTCTTCCGGTGAGTCAGCTGATTTCAGTTGAACATCATTGTTCTTATGATTGATCACGCTGTTACCTTCCGTGCTATTCGCGCCGAGCCCGGCGTTGCGTCAGCCGTCATTAGCGTCCCCCAGCTGTCGGTGACGGCCGGGGGGCGGAGCTGTCAGGAATGGTGACGTGGAGGGTCACCGCGCCATCTTCGGGTACCGCAGCCAGCATGTTGCCGAATATCTGTGCGGTATCGAGGTTCATCAGCGCGCCGGAAGTGTCATTGAGATAGGGCAGCATCGATTGCATCAGGACTTTGACATCGCCTCCGGAGTGATCCAGGAAGTGCTCGATTCTTCCCACCAGGTGCGAGAGGTTGTGCAGTGTTTGAGGTGCACCTCGATCGTGCAGAACAACGGAGGCGTCGTTCATCCTCGCGAGGTCGTAGCCCATTTGGACCAGCCACGGTGCGTTGAAAGTGAGCACTGGGCCAACGAATTGTGCGTTCTGCAGCAGCGCCTGGAAGTTGTCAAGCAGATCACGGCCCTTCCCGCGCATGCTCGTTGCGGCGTTTCTCAGTAGGACAGCGGTATTGGCAAGGTTGGGCAGGGTCTCGGCAGGATTCGGCAGGGCAGCATCGAGTTCGTTAACGATGCGTTCCAGTGTGGCCGGATCGAACTGGTTGAGGACCCGTACCACGGTCGTTGCCAGCTCCGAAATGGTCAACGGCTGTGTGATCACCTCGGCTGCCAGCAATTGGCCGTCCTGGAGCACGGGTCCGCCTTCGCTTCGCGGGATCACTTCGACGTAGGCCTCGCCGAGGGCTGACAGCGTCTCCAGGCGGATATCGCTGTCGACGGGAATCTTGTATTGGCTATCGACGGCGAGGTCGACGGTGGCACTCGCGATCGTTGTGGAAATTCTGTTGATTTCGCCGATCGGCACTCCCCGCATTTGCACGCTCGAACCGACGACCAGACCGCTGATGTCCTTCACCTGCATGGACAAGTGGGTGCGATTGGGCGGCGGATTGAGTGTCACGCCCATGGATCGGAAGGAACCGAGTGCGAAAACTATCATGGCGCCGAAAGCGATGAATGATATTGCACCTCTGATGATCACGGCATCGCTCCAAGGATTCTGAGGACGTCTTGGACGTTGCCCGACAGTTCGCGGCCATCGGGCCCCACGATCGAGGTGATGTTGATTGCGGGATATTTATCCTGCGGCAGGTAGTAGTCGGTGAAGAGCTTCCGCCATTGTGGACCCTCGCTTTCGAACGCCCACTTGGATCTCTGCACTGCCCCGGCGGCATTGGCCAGCGAGTTCAGCAGGGGTACCATCCAGAATCCACCTGAGTAGATGGTGCCGACGCTCGGATACGCCGTGCCTGCGTATTGATACAAGCCGTACGCGTTGGCCCAACCCTGTAGGCCTTCGGGCGAGAACCACGTCTCCAACATGGGCCCCCGGTTGTGTAGGACCTGTGCGGTTTCCCCCACTCCGTTCAGCATCAGGTCGACGTTATCGATATTGTTCGACAGATCCGCCATGTCGACGGCGAACTGCGACGACATCCTACGAATATCGTTCTGGGGCGGTGTGATCCGGTTGATGCCGATGATTGTGGACTGGATGCGTTGGATGGAACCGCTTCCGGTGAAATCGGCCAGATGGGCGATCGTGTCTTCGAGTTGCGGTGGAGACGTGGTCTGTGCGAGGGGAATCCGCGCGCCGGACACCAACGCCGGCGCAGCGCCGCCCGCAACAGGTCGATCGAGGGCGACGTAGATGTCGCCCAGTACGGTGGCCTGCTGCAGGCTCGCTTGGATGTTTGCGGGAACGGACACGGCGCGGTCCATCCGCGTGTTGACATCGACGTGGTTACGGGCCACGGCGACGCCAGTGACGATTCCGACAGTAATGCCGTCTAGGGTCACTTTCGCGCGGGCAGGCAGATTGAGCACATTGTCGAACTCCATGACCAGCGGGTAGCCGTTCGAGAATGAATTCCCGGGCGCAGGAAGGGCGTTGACGTCCACGGACGCACACGCGGACAGCGTCATCACTGCTGCGAGTGCAATCGCAGCGAGCCGATTGTGGTGGGTCATCGGCGTGCCGCCAGCGTTAGGACATACTGCAGCAGAGCGACATCCACCGCGTAGGGCTTCCCGCCCACGTCGGTGCAACTGCCTGGACTGGCGGCGTTCATCGCACCGCACGTGATGAGCCCGTCGACGGGCGTACTGATGCGATACAGCGGTGGCCGATACCGGATGTTGAATTGCTTGCGGTTGACCCAGTTCTCCAACTTGTTGATGATGACCGGGAACGGTTTGAGTAGATCGGCGATGATGGTGGAGTGCGCGCTGGCCTTGCGGACCGCATACTCCAGGTCGTTGAGCACTGTTTGGATTTGATCGCCGAGTTCAACCTCCATATCTGAGGCCAGAGTGACCAACGGGATCACCCCCTCGAATACCGGAGTTGCCAGCGCCTTCTCCACGTCCGGCGTGGTCTTCAAAGTTGCGAGCATGGTGGCCTTGAGTGGCCCGCTGATCTCTCGCAGCGTCGAGGTCAGGGTCACGAGATTGGTGATGATGGAGCGCATATCGCTCACCGCTTGGTCGGGGGAGTCCAGCACCGACGACGAGGTGGTCAGTAGTTGATTGATCGCCGGTCCGTTGTTGTGTAGCGCTCGGTCGAGACCGTTGACAACGTCGCCGACATTGGTCGAATCGTTGGGATTGATCTGATTCAGGAAGCTCGTCGCCGAACCGATGATTTCGGACAAGCTTTTCGGAGTCGCCGAGCGCGCCGCGGGTATGCACTCTCCGCTGCGAAGCTGGGGTCCAGAACTGTAGTTCCCGACGAGTTCGAGTGCTCGGTCGGCGAGTATCGAGGGGGACCGGGTGACGGCCCTGACATCGGCGGGTAGCGGGCGATCGCTTACGACTTTGAAGTCGACGCGGACCGCACTCAGCGATGGCGTGATCGCACGTACTTCACCGATCTGATAGCCCATCTGAGTGACCGGGTTGCCGGTGAAGAGCCCAACCGCGTCAGGCATGGTCGCGCAGTAGTCGATGTACTGCTGCTGCCGAAATGGCGTCCACGAACTGACAACCAGGACGACGGCGACCGCGGCGATGAGCAGCGCCGCGCTGCGGCCTACATTGCGCATCCGTGACCTCACCGTTAGCACGGCGCGTCCGGCATGGGTATGCACAGGTCGGTCGCCAGCAGCTCTGGCGGCGCCTGTTGTACGTCAAGGATGCGTTCAATGTGTCGCTGGACGTCTTGCAGGCCTCTGATGATCACACCGTTGCGATCCACCCACAGCCGGCCCTTGGTCAGGAGGTTGCGCACCTTTTCGATGAACTCTGAACGATGGTTGGCGTAGAAATTGCCGATCGGCTTCAGCGCCTCGATCGCGACACCGAGACCGTTGAGAGCCCCCCCGAATCCCTTGCTGTAAATCTCAAGGATGGACTGGATGATCGCGATTTTTTGAATCAGTGCCTTGAATTCTTCGCGGTACTCGCTGAGCTGATTGATGTACTCGTCACTGAGGTTCAAGATGGCAGTGATCTGGCCGCGCTGCTTGTCGATGGCCGACATCATCGTATTGCCGGCTGTGACAATGGCATTCAGGGCATCCACGTTGTCGCCGCGCAGCCCGTTCTGTATTTCGTTGAGCGATTCGCTGATCGGCTTGGCGGCGATGGTATCCGTGATCTTGGTGACATCGCTCAGAGTTCGGATCAGGCTGTACGGCATGGTTACGCGCTCGCGCGGAATGGATCTGGCGCCCAGGGGAGCATCGCCCAGGGGAATGAGGTCGACGTAATAGCCACCCACGACGGTGAGCATCCGGACTTCGATGGTGGTCTTGTCTCCGATAAACACCTCGTCGTCGATGCGGGCCTGGATTTGGACGTCATCGGTTCTTAGCGACACGTCCTTGACCTCGCCAACCGGAATGCCGGCAACGCGTACCTGGTCTCCCGGCCGCACGGCCGCCGCGTCATCGGTGTAGAACGTGATCGTTTTCTGCCCGGGCGGGCTGACGTATAGCATTCCCGCGGTGACTGCTACCGCTGTCAGTAGGGCGAGCGCTATCGCCCCCCACGTCATCGGGTTCCGAAGCAGGTTCATCGGTTGCACAGCACCACCCGCTGGCCATTGAGTAACACGTCCATTGTCGTCGGCAGTTGCGCCCGACCTCGAGCGCACGGTTGGGGCTGGCCTGTCTCGGCTGGGGTGGGGATGTTCTCCCACATCACCGGAATGAGTTTGAACGCATCGAGGGTACGGTCGACATTGTTGAAGGCGGTGTCCATCGCGGTATCGATGTCCGCATTGGGGGAGAACCCGATGTTGGTGAGGAGACGTTGCAGTGGCTCAACGAAATCGGGACCATAGAGCTGCGATTTGCGGAATTCATCCAACACCGACAAAGCGCTGTCGATCGGGGTGTTCATTCCGTTGATCATCTGGATGAGGTCCTTTCCGTGGCCTTGCATGACCTCTGACACATCGGACAAGTTGCGCATCAGGGTCGCGATGACCTGTTGGCGGTTGGATAGGAACTCCGTGAGCTTGCGGATGCTGTCGAGTACGGGGGCAAGTCCGGTTCCGTCGCCGGCCAAGAAGTTGGCGACGTTGGCGGCGAATGCGTTCAGTTCTTCGGGATTTAGCGTCGCCAGTACGGGTTGTAAGCCGTTGAAAAGTCTGGTCACATCAAACGATGGGTGAGTCATGGTGGTGGGGACCGACGTCACCAGACTGGCTGCCGAGTAGTCCTCAGACGGACCAAGGACGTCGACGTAACGCGACCCGGTGAGGGTCTGATACTTGACGGCAAGTTGGGTACCGGAAACCACGCCGTACTTCTCGTTGAGCGTGAATTCCACGGCCGCCACGCTTGCGCCCTGTTGGCGTTGCAGCTTTGTTGCGGTGACCCGGCCTGCCAGAACGCCGCGGACACGTACGTCAGCCCCCTCATGTAACCCCGATATGTCGGTGAAAGTGGCTGTGTAACTGCGCGTTTTGGCCTTCACTGGCTGCGAGATCCCGCTCAAGAGAAGGACGAGCAGAATGACGGCGGCGGCCGCGCTTATCAGCAGTCGCCACAATGCGGCTCTGGGTTTCACGGCGTGTCTCCCATCGCGGCCAGGGGAGCGGCTACGCCCGGCAAGCTGTCCAGAACGATTTTGACCTGGAGTGCGCGTTGCTCACCGTTACCGCCGAGCAGCTTCTGTAACCGGGTACGCATCTGCACCAGAGTGTTCGAGAAGTCGTCTGGTCTGAATAGAGCAGGGATTGGGTCGGTGAGAGCCTTGACGCCCTCGATCGCGGGCAGCAGATCGTCCACGTAGTTGGATTCGACTCGCCCGAAGCCTCCGAACAACTCAGTTGAGCCCACACGCATGACCTCTTGAATGCCGTTGACCCAATCCTGCGCGTTGTACCGACGTGGCACCGCGGTGAAGCCTTCGCCGGAGCCCAACAACGCGTCGGTGAAGGAGGGAAACGCGACAGCAATCCCGGTGGTATTGGTTAATAGCCTTGCTGTCGGGACGGTTTGGACGGCGGCGACCGCCTGAGTGGTGATCAGGACCGTCTCGATCAGAGGAGTGAGGCCGTCGGTGTACTGCACGGTGCGATCTAGGACCGATATCAGTTGGGGGGTGAGCGCGCTGACGGAAACCTGGCCGAGACGGGCCAAGACGGCCTGCAGCGTGGCATTGGCCTGCGGCACGGTATGGATCTGCATGCCGTCGCGGAGGTCTCGGCCACCCTGTGCGGCGACAACGTTAACTCCCGTCACCCCAAAGTAATTGACTGGCCTGAATTCGATCTTCATGGAGTCCGTCAGACCGGCCGTCGGGACCTTCTTGAGGGCGCTGATCATTCTGACACCACCACCGGGCAAGCTGGAGATCGATGTGACGACGCCTACCTGGACGCCATGCATGACGATGGCCGTGCCCGCGCGCACACCCTGGCCGACGAAAGGTGTGTCGATGGCGACGGAAATTTGGTCAGTTGTTGGGCGGGCGAATGGATGTGACGTGACGGCGAAGCCTGTCGCGATGGCACAAGCCACCACCACGGCGCCGGCAAGCGTCAGTCTTCGTTCCTGGGATTCCTGCGATCCTCTGAGCAGCATGATGTGGCTAACCTCGAAAAACGAATTGTGGTTGGATTCCCCAAAGCGCCACGGTGGTCATGAAATCGAGGACCATGACCATAACGAGGCTGGCGCGCACTGCGCGGCCGGACGCTTGCCCGACACCGGCTGGTCCACCCGAGGTGAAATATCCGTAATAGCAATGAATCAGCGTCACCGCGACGCAGAACACACTTGCTTTTATCGTTGAGTAGGCGAGATCTGTTGGAGTGAGGAACATGCTGAGGTAGTGGCTGTACGTGCCGCCCGGCTGGTTGTACAGAACCGTGATGAAGATGCGCTGCACGACGAACGCGCCGACGAGTGTAAGTAGGTATCCGGGTATCACGACCAATAGGCCACCGATGAGTCGCGTCCCGACCACAAACGGGATGGGCCGAAGGCCAAGCGCTTCAACCGCATCGATCTCGTCCGAAATGCGCATCGCACCAATTTCGGCCGTCATGCGGCAGCCCGCCTGCGAGGTGAAAGCAATACCGGCCACCAGAGGGCCGATCTCGCGGACGGTGCCAACCCCGCCGATGATGCCTGAGAGTGCACCAAAACCGATGAGGTTCAGTATCGCGAATCCCTCGATGGCCACGGAGGCGCCGACGGCAATGCCGAGCAGAAGCAACACACTGATTGTGCCGCCGTCCACGATGAGTGAGCCCCGCCCCCAGGCCAGACTATTCATCGCCTGCAATGTCTGCCGGTAATAGCGACGTACGGTCAAAGGCACGTACCAGAACGTCTGGCAGATGAAAAGAGCCCACTGGCCGGCAACCATCAGCTGGCGCCGGATCGGCCGCAGCGACAGCCAGCGGATGCTGGGGAGTGCCGATGGAGTACCCATCACGCCACCACCGTCGGAAAGAACATGACCTCGAGCTGGGTGATCGCGAGGTTAGCGATCACGATGAAGATGACGTTGACTACGACTGACGAACTCACCGCGTCGGCAACCCCACGAGGGCCACGAGTAGCTTCTATACCTCGCAGCGAGGAGATGATCGCGACGAGCGCCGCGAACACAAGGGTTTTGATGATCGCGAACCAGACATCTGTCTGCTGGGCGAACAGGCCGAACGACTGCCAGAAACTGCCTGGAGTCACGTCGCTCAGTGTGATGGCCAGGATGTAGGACGCCGTCGTACCCGAGACCAGGATCACTGTGATCAGGATCGGCGCGATCGCAACCAATGCGAGAAACCGTGGCACCACGAGTCGGCGGACGGGATCCACACCCATAACCCGCAGAGCGTCCAGTTCTTCGCGTATCGCTCTGGCGCCGAAGTCGGATGCAATCGCCGACGCCGCAGCGCCGCCCATTAAGAGCCCAGCGGTGATTGGCGCTCCTTGGCGGACAACCCCGGTACCGCTTGCCGCACCTAGAAGTGAGCTTGCCCCCATCTGATTTACCAAGCCCGAGGAAACGATGGAGACCATTCCGCCGAACGGGACAGCCATCAGAACAGCGGGAATCGCGGTTACTGTCAGCAACAGCCACGCCTGTACCAAGAACTCGCCAATGGGCAGTCGCAACGTCAGAGTGTCGATAATTGAGTAGCGCAGCACCGCGGCGCCGAGCGCCGCGCCGCGCCCGATCGTGGCGATCGATCGGACAGGAATCGAGAGGATCAGTGATGCGGCATTTCCACGCTCGCCGGAGGTAGCCGCTCGAGGTTTCTTCGCGCGCCGTGTGGGGGCAGCCCTTGTGACGGCAAGGGCGGCGGACTCGCCCTGGGTGGACGTATCGCTGAGGCCGGTCGTCATGATGGTCTGCAAACTCCAGGCAGTCGGTCGCGGCCTGGATCGAACTCATCTGCCACACGGGATTTTTCAGTCCGGCTTGTGGCAGGTCCAGCGACTACGTTGTCGTTCTGACCGAAGAGTTGCATCTGGCTAGGTAACCGCCGCGGCCAGACTGGCTAGAGCGGCGAGTGCCACAACGGTGCGACACCAATGGAAGCGACGCCAGGTAAGCCGTAGCTGGTCGGCGCCCTCCGGCGCCTGCCCTTCTGGGAGCTTCCGAAACTTCGAATTCATCGGCTCAGCAAGGGATATGGATGCGACCATGATCACCACAATCAGCCCCACACCGACCCATGCCAGCACAGCTGAGCGCCCGTCGCTGTTCAATGCGAATACCACCGCGCTCATACCGCTGATTACGCCCATGATCGGTATCAAGGGATCCAGCCGGTAGAGAGCGCGGCGAAAGTCGACGACGTACTGGTCCACAGGCATGCGTGACCACAAATTAACCCGCTCCACCGCGACGATCAGGATCGCGCCACTGAACAGACCACCGAAAAAGATTGCGAGCCAAGCACTCGTGTGAATGAGTGTCACGATGTCGCACGCCCGTCGCCGTCGGCAGTCACCGGTGTATGCAGCTTATTCTCGTACTGTGATACGGCTGCGACGTGTTTTCCATCAGGGCTAAACGTGACGATCTTTCGCCACAACAGCCGCACTCGGTTGTCGTTCCAGAGTGCCTCGACCGGCGCGATACGGATGAACGTTTGGTGGTGGGCTGTGCCTTTGTCGAAGGTGTCGTACAACGACATGTCTTTCATCCACGCGAACTGCTCGCGGCTGACTTCGATCGCCCTCTGAATTTCCGCGGGGTCGGTGACGAAGGAAGCGATACCTTCGACCTGGATAGCCCGCAGATTTCCTCGTCCGTAGAAACCGTCCGGCGGGATAGCCGCGATGGTGTAGCTGACGCGATTGTCGCGGGCGATTGCTTCGTGCTTACGGGAGTAGGTAAACGTGTGCAGGTAGACGACGAGGCCATCGGACGCAAAATGCATCATCGATACTGCTGGACCCCCCTTTGGGCCCATGACTGCTAGCGAGCCAATCTCCTCGGTGCGTAGCAGCTCGGCGATATCACTCTCGATTTGCGCGAGGGTGGGTTCACTGGTTGACATCGCGGCGGGGCTCCTCGTCGTGGGCGTTGAGTACGGGAATGACTGTGTTGTCGACGAATTCGACCTGCTGTCCCTCGTCGAACCCGTCTGACTGAAGCAGGAAGCGCACCATCATCTGCCCGATCGCGATCTCGTAAAGGACGGTCGCCAAGCGGGGATTGTGCAATTCGCCCCTGCCGATGGCGCGCTGGATGACATCGCGACAATCACGCCGGCGCGGTTCGACCGCAGTCGCACGTACGGCCATCGCGATGGCCGAATCTTTCTGCGCAGCAGCCAGGAGGCTCGCAAATGCGCCAGCGTCCTCAGTGATCGCCACCTTTGCCAACAGCGCGATCAGCGCAATGAGATCTTCGCGCAGACTTGTAGCGCCTGCGGGCAACTCCGGATGATGCTCCGACGCCGAGATCAGCGCCGCGCACACAAGTGCCGACTTATCGGGCCATCGTCGATAGATCGTCGTCTTGCTGGAGCCTGCGCGCGCGGCGACCGCGTCGATTGTGAGTTGGTCGTATCCGCTCTCGCCAAGCAGCTGCATAGTCGCGTCCAAAATCGCGGCGGCGCGGCTGGCGCCACGGCCGTGCGGGACTGAGGGCGGGTGTGTGTTCCAGATCATATCGTACGACAGCGTATCGATCTGTAGAAGAAATGCAAGCTGTTCGGCCAAAGTGGTCTGGCCTATCAGTACACATTCGTATCGACACGACGCGCGCTGGCCCGGCGGCGTGTAGTGGGGCTAAGCGCCGCGGGCCGATGGTGGGAACTAGAGGCGCCAGGCCCGATTAGACGTGACGCGGACAGCGACCAAATGGCAACGCATCACCACAGAGGTCGAAAGGGTGCGTGAGTTCGACCGCATCGTGGTCTCGTCACCGATCTGGAACTGGTCGCTGCCCTACCCGTTGAAGGCCTGGATCGACACCCGTTTTCTAACTAGAGCCCGCAATTGAATGGTTTCAGACCACGAACCAGTCGGAGTCTTGATCGGCCGACGCGCGCAGGCGGGTCAGCGTTGGGTGAGGACATGCACGACGCACACTGCGCCAAGACCGACCATGTGGGCCAAACCCGTTCGGGCGCCCTGGTGTTGGCGTGGGCCGGCTTCACCGCGCAGTTGTGTGGTGAGTTCGGCGATCTGGCCGACTCCGGTAGGGCCGATCGGGTGGCCCATCGACAGCAGGCCGCCGGAGGTGTTGATCGCGACGCGGCCGCCACGGTCGAATTCACCGGCGGCTAGCGCGGCTGCGGCCTGGCCGTCCTTGCACAGTCCGATCGCTTCGGCGTAGAGCAGTTCTTCGACGGTGAAAGCGTCGTGAAGCTCGACCAGATCGAGGTCCTCAGGCGTCATGTTCGCTTCGGCCAACGCTTGCCTGGTTGTTTCGCGCGTGAGCGCTGCATCGAAATTGGTTGTTCCATAGATCATCTCGGACCGCGCCGCTGAGGCGGCTACAGTCACCGTTCGTTGTTCGTCGATGCCCAGGCGTTCGATCGCGTCATCACTGGCCACGATAGCCGCGGCCGCGCCCTGTCCGATCGGGCAGCATTGCAGCCTGGTAAAGATGCCGCTGATCAAGGGCGGGGCCAAGATCTCCTCAAGGGTTCGGGCTTTGGGTCGCTGGGCGTTGGCGTTCAGTACCGAGTTGGCGCTGTTCTTGACGGCGACGGCGGCGATCTGCTCAGCGGACGCCCCGCTGTCGAACATGTAGCGCTGCGCCAACAGCGCGAAGTGAGTCACCGGCGACATACGATTGCCCACGAGTTCGGTGATGCCAGCGGCCTTCTGCGGCATGCTCACCTGTACGGGCTTGTCCACGCCGACGGCGATCGCGACGTCGGCCAAGCCGCAAGCCACGTCGATGCAGGCTTGCCGAAACGCCGTGGATCCTGACGCGGAGGCGTTTTCGACCTGGGTCATCGGGATACCGGTGACGCCAAGGTGTCGATACATCAAGCGTGACAACGCCATCGAGGTGGTGGCAGTGCCGGTGTAGGCGCTGTCGATGTCCGTCCACTGCAGCTTGGCATCAGCTAGTGCGCCGCGGATGGCGTGCACACCCAGCTGCGTGTAAGGGGTGTCGTCGGGCTTTTGGTAAGGATGCAGTCCGATGCCGACCACGCGAACGGGTCGCAGTTGTGCCAGTGCCGATTTCACGAGGTCACCTCCTGTGCGGCGGGGTGCGGATCGGTCGGTGCGAAGACCGGTTCGACGATCTCGGCACCGTCGGCGTTGGTCGCGCTCACCAACCAGTGCGCGCTGACCGCATCGCCGATCGCCACGGTCGCCTCGGGCGCCACCATGGCGTGGATGAGCGGACCGTCGTCCAAGAGCACCTCGGCCACGGTGAATGGTGGATCGGGTTTACCGAAGTGCACATGCACCACGGCGAACGAGTGCACGGTCCCCGCGGTGGACAGCGTCTCAGGTTGGAGTTGCTCGCCCCAGGCGCCGCATCGCTCACAACCGATGACTGTCGGCGGGAACATCACGAACGAGCATCTGGCGCATCGTGTTCCGCTAAGGGCTGGGGTCTCGGAATCGGCTCGGTAGAGCCCGGGATGAGCAGGGGAGCGCACTCCGCCTCCTAAGTTACTTGCTAATCAGTTAACAAATATGTACGTTAGCACCATGCGATCGGATTCCAAAAGCCCCGAGCGGCGGCGCCAGCAGGACCGCCGGGCACAAGCCGAAGCCGCGATGCTCGATGCGGCGGCGCGATTGTTCGCTCGCCGCGGCGTCGACCAGACCACGACAGCCGAGATCGGCGAGGGCGCCGGTTACAGCCGTGGGCTGCCCACCCAGCACTTCGGATCGAAAGCCGACCTGGTGGAACGGCTCGCGCGGCGCAGCCAGAGCGACTTCGTCGCGCAGCTGCCCGATTTCGACGGCGACGAGGTCACCGCACTGATCGCTCTATGCCGTTCGTATCTGACCGGTATCGATCACAGTTCGGAGGCCACGCGCGCGTTCTACGTCATGTGGGGTGCGGCCTTGCCCCTGGAGGCGCCATTGCGGCCCATCTTCGTCGGTCACGACGGCCAGTTCCGGATGGGTATTGAAGCGCTCATCCGATCCGGGCAGCGCCACGGCACGGTGTCTGCCGACGTCGATGCCGGCGGTGCCGCGACCGCGCTGGTGGGCCTGCTGCGCGGGATCAGCGCGCAATACCTCATCTCATCCGACGACATCGACCTGTCGGCGGCCGAGAATGCGTGCATCTTCTTCGTGCAGGCGTTGACGGGCGTCTCGACGAGCACACATGAAGGGCTACAATGACTTTGACAAGTCCCGAGCCCGGCACTCCAGAGCACTGGGCCAAGACTCGACCCACCGCAGTCGCGGTCATCGATGGCGACGACGAGCTGACCTATGGGCAGTGGAACGACATGGCCGACCGGGTCGCCGAAGGGCTCGCGCAGCACGGTCTCGGCGCTGGCGACCGATTGGGCATGCGTTTCCGCCTCGGCATCGAATGGTTCGTCATTCAGCGGGCCCTGCAGAAGCTGGAGGTGGCCCACGTCGCGGTCAACTGGCGTCTGACTCCTGATGAGGCGATCTACATCCTGCGCGACAGCCAAGCAAAAGGATTGGCCTGCAACGATTCCGCTGCCGACAGCTGGTACGGGCACGACACCGGTCTACTGATCACCGTCGGACAACCTGCGGGTACACCCGGTCTGCGCTATGAGGACCTGCTCGAAACCCGGCCTGCTGAGCCGCGGTTCGGCCCGCTTCGTCCGTCTTTGGTGCTTTACACCTCCGGCACCACCGGCCGTCCGCGCGGCGTACCACCCCTGGACATGGCGCAGATCACCGACGTCGACCGTTTGATGCGGTATGCGGCCTCTGTGTCAGCGGTGCCGCCCACCGCGGCCGGCGCGGTGGTGTTGCTTGCCTTGCCGATCCATCACGGCGCTGGGCCGGCCGCGGCCACGTCAGCGTGCGCCAATGGCGGCACCGTCGTGCTGCTGGACCCTTTCGACGCCGAAACTGCGTTGCAGCTGATCGAACGGCATGCCGTTCAGGTATGGACTGCGGTGCCCACTATGTTGCTGCGCATCCAGGCGCTTCCGGAAGCGGTGCTGGAAAAATACGACCTGTCCTCGTTGCGTGTGCTGAGTACCGGTGCCGCGCCGGTGCCCCAATCACTGAAGGAATGGATCACCCATCGCCTCGGCGACGACGTGCTTTGGGAGGCGTACGGCGCCAGCGAAGTTGGGATGATCACCTACCTGTCGCCGGAGGCGCAACTGACCAAGCCCGGTACGAGCGGCCTGCCCTACGACGGTGTCGAGATCGCGATCGTCGATGAGGACTGGAACCGGTTGCCGGTCGGTCAGACCGGGGAGATCGCGGTGAACACGCCGATGGGCTTCCGCCGGTACCTCGGCGGCAAGGATCTCGGCGCAGAGGTGATCCACGACGGCTTCTACCGCACGGGCGATATCGGCCATCTCGACGAGGGCGGCTACCTCTACATCACCGACCGTGTGAAAGACATGATCGTCGCCGGTGGAGTGAACATCTATCCCGCCGAGATCGAGAAGGCGTTGGTGGCCCACCCGCGAGTGATCGATGCAGCAGTGATCGGAATACCCCACGACGACTTCGGGGAGCAACCCATGGCGTTCATCGTCGCCGCTCCCGACAGCCGGCCCAGCCCGGACGACCTGCTGAGCTTCCTCGACGGCCGATTGGCGTCCTACAAGAAGCCTCGCCGTTTCACCTTTGTCGACGAGCTTCCCCTCAACCCCTCCGGAAAAATTCTCAAAACCGAACTGCGCGAGCCATTCTGGCGCGAACATGACCGCAATGTCTGATGCTGCCGCGGTTGCGCCGCAGCGCATTGGTGACATGTTGTGCCTGCGCGGGGAAGTGGCGTTGGTGACAGGAGCTGGCCGCGGGATCGGGGAAACGACCGCCCATTTCCTGGCTGCCCAAGGCGCTGCCGTCGCGGTCAATGACTACCATCCCGAACGCGCGGCGGGGGTCGTGGCAGCAATCCAGGCCGAGGGCGGCACGGCGGTCAGCGTCTCCGGTGACGTCACCGATTACCGGTCGATCACCTCGGTCGTCGCCTCGGCCAGACACCACCTGGGTCCAGTGACCATCCTGGTCAACAACGCCGGCAACGCCGGCGCCACGAGCGCTGGCAATCGAAATCCCTTCTGGGACAGTGATCCTGAGTCTTGGGAGCCGTATCTGTCGGTGAATCTCGATGCCGTGCTCTACAGCTGCCGCGCTGTAGTTCCCGCCATGATCGAGGCCGGTCACGGACGCCTGATCACCGTGATCAGCGAAGCCGGCCGCGTCGGGGAAGCCGGTATGGAGGCGTACTCGGCGGCCAAGGCCGGCGCCGCAGGACTGATGCGCGCCTTGGCCCGCAGCCTGGCCCGTTTCCACATCACCGCCAACAGCATCTCGATCGGGATCACCGACACCCCCGCGATGAACACGGTGCTGGCCGACACTGTGCTGACCAATCGGGTAATGAGCCGCTATCTCGTCCGCCGTCCCGGCCAACCCAGCGATGTCGCCGCCATGGTGACCTATCTGGCCTCGGCCACGGGAAGTTGGATCACCGGCCAAACCTATTCCGTCAACGGAGGATTCAGTGTCAACCAGTAACAGCACGCCCACCCCGACAACGGAGTCGGACGCAGCCGATCTCATCGTCACCGAACGCATCGGCGATCACATTCTGCTCATCAAGATGAACCGCCCGCACCGTCGCAACGCCTTCGACGGCGCCACTGCTGCAGCCATGGAAGCAGTCATCGACGACTACGAGGCCGACGACGCCATGCGCTGTGCCATCATCACCGGCTCGGATGTCGTGTTCTCGGCGGGACAAGACCTCATCGCCGCGGCATCCGGCGACATGGCCACCACCGAGCGCCGAGGCGGATTCGGCATCATGGCACTCCCGCCGGTCAAGCCGGTCATCGCCGCAGTCGAGGGACACGCGCTGGCCGGCGGACTCGAGTTGTGCTTGGCGTGTGACCTGATCGTCTCCTCGCGCACCGCCAGCATGGGCATCCCCGAGGCCGCGCGCTCCCTAGTCGCGATCGGTGGCGGGTGCTTCCGCCTGCCCAAACGCATCCCTTACCACCTGGCCATGGAACTGGCCATCACGGGAAAGAGTTGGCCGGCAACACGATTTGCCGACCTCGGTCTGGTCAACAAACTCACCGAACCCGGGCACGCCGTCGCTGGCGCTCTGGAACTTGCACGCGACGTTGCGGCCGCCGGACCAATCGCCGTCAAGGCGACCAAACAAATCGTCAGTCATTCCTACGACTGGACCGACGCCCAAGGCTGGCAGAACCAAATGGAATACGTGAAACCCCTGCTGTCCTCGGCCGACCTGCAGGAAGGGCTGCATGCCTTCGCTGAGAAACGTCCACCGCACTGGCAAGGAAAGTAGACCTCATGATCATCGAACCAACCCTGCGATCAAACCTGTTGGCCGGCCAGGTCGCCATCGTTACCGGTGGGGCCCGCGGCATCGGTGGTGCCACTGCCACCATGCTCGCGGCCAACGGAGCACATGTCGTAATCGCCGAGGTGGACAAAGACAAAGCCGATGAAGCCGTCGCTACCCTCACCGCGGAATTCGGTATCGATGCCGCCTCGGCACACATCGTCGACCTGGTGGCTCCTGATGCCTGCGACGAACTAGTCGCCCACACCGTGGCCACGTTCGGTGGTCTGGACATCGTGGTCAACAACGCCGGCTACGCCTGGGACTCCAAGGTGTACGCGATGAGCGACGAGCAGTTCCAAGCGATGCTCGACATTCACTTGATCGTGCCGTTCCGCCTCGCCCGGGCTTGTGCACCAGTATTCCGTGAGGCTGCCAAAGCCGATGCGGCACAAAAGAGCCCGCGGCACCGCAAAACGGTCATGGTGTCCTCGATGGCCGGCGAGTGGGGCCTGGACGGCGCGGCAAACTACGCCTCCGCGAAAGCGGGGATGCTGGGGCTGATGCGCTCGCTGGCCCGCGAATGGGGGTCGATCAACGTCAATGTCAACGCTGTGGGCTTCGGCATCATCCAAACCCGCTTCGGCCTGCCGCAGTCCGAGCGCGAAGTCATTCACACCGGAGGCCGAACCATCTCGGTGGGCATGCCGGCCAAACAAGCCCAGCGGATGGGTGTGGTGCTCGACCCTGACCATCCTCCTACCGACACCGAAATCTACTCGCCCAAAACATTTCCCGGCATTGTCCTCGGGCGCACCGGCAGCATCCGCGAAGCCGCCGACGCTGTCTTCTGGCTGTGCTCACCTCTATCGGACTATGTGACCGGCCAAATGATCGCCGTCAACGGCGGAGCACCGGGAGGAATGAGCTGATTTAGCAGCGCGGCCCGCGTGGAAACGCGAATACAGTTGGGGACAGGTGATAGGCATCGAGTTGCCTCGAGTGCGACGGTCAGCTTGTCGCCGCCGAAAATTGCATTCCGAGAGCCGATTGATCAGCGTCTGCCACATCCTCGATGAGGACGGGAAGCCGTGCAGCGGCAATACCGCGGGCGCGCATCGGGTGGGCCAGGCTCGCGATAGAACACATTCATGCCATCGCGAACCTACCCGCGGAGCTTGCGTGCACTAGACCTCGCGACGGTATTTGAAAAGCGCCAGGGCCAGCAGCACGCACGTCACGAGGTTGTAGGCACTCAGTACGCCGTAGACGAAGCTGTCGCGCGGATCGAAGCCGAGGACGCCGGGCGCATGGTGTGCGACGTTGCTCGCACAGACGAAAGTCAATGTCGCCCACCCCAAAGCTGTGAGAGCGCTGAAAACGAGCGCTGCTCGGGGTCCCAAGCAGGAGAGCAGCGCCAGCGTGCCGACGACCAGCAGAAGGCCGGCGTGTGGCGGGGTTACTTTCAGGCCGAGCATCGGGATACCGTCCGCGCCGAAGCGGGTGTATCCCATCGACCAGGCCAGCGCTACACCGCCGAGCACGCCGATCACGAGTCCCTCGACCATCAACAACCCTTGTCCCGCACGGGAGCTCAGACGGTCGTCTTCTGCGGGCCGCGTCGTGTCGCCATCGGCGAGCCGCACCCGAGGCTCGCTGACCATCGTCGTGTGGCGGACGACGCCTCCAACCTTTCCCACGTGCTCAAGCCTGCCCCCTGGTGATCCTTTATGGGATGAACGCAAGCCAATTCGCAGGTGACGTGACGCAAGTCCACAACATGACATACCGGTGTGAGTTTCATTCGCTGGAGCTGAATCGGTATGGTCATGACCGATGCGCGGCCGATTCGAGCGAACAATGGCAGCCGGGATTCTCTTGGTGGTCACGGCGAGTGGCTGCAGCGCGCAGTCACACCCGGTACCGACGACGTCGATCACGGTGTACGCATCGTCGGCGATGATCAAGAGCCTCACTGCGATCGGCAAGCGATTCGAGGCCGAAAACCCCGGGACTTCAGTCGAATTCATCTTTGCGGGCTCGTCGGGCCTTTCGGAAGAGTTGGCGGACGGTAACGGTGCGGACGTCTTCGTATCCGGTGACCACGAGAACATGGCAGCAGTCGAAAAAGCCGGTCTCATCGATTCGACTCCGGTACCGATCGCGGCAAACAGCCTGGTCATCGCCACGGCGTCGGGCAACCCTGCTCATCTGGCCTCGCTGGCAGACCTGGCCCGACCCGGAGTGCGTGCGGCGGTGTGCGGTGGGCCGGGCACCTGCGGGTCTGTGGTCCGCCAACTCGAAGACCGCTCGGGGATCCGGCTGAACCCGGTGAACATCGACATGACCGAAACGGACGTTCTCCGAGACGTAGGCACGGGGAAAGTCGACGCGGGTCTGGTGTTCAAGACCGATGTGCTGAACGCCGGCGACAACGTTTCGTGGTTCGCCTTTCCTGAGGCCGCCGACGCGACGGTCACCTCGTGGATCGCACCGTTGAAGGACTCTGATCAAGCCCAACTCGCGAAGAAGTTCGTGGAGGATGTCACCGACGTCGCCAGCCGAAAGGTCTTCGCCGACGCCGGCTTTGCCGAACCGAACGAAAAGTTCGACAGCTAGCAGAGCGCGAGCGCGACGAAGCGGGCCGCCGGATTGTGGCGACCCGCCTCGAACTCGACTCGCTACAGCGGAATCCACTGACCGAGGAACCAGAAGCCCCAGCCGTTTCCGTCACCGGCGGGAACGGGGTTCACCTGCTGACCCATCCAGTTGAACGGCTGATGGTCACCGCGGGCCTGGTCGATGCCGCGACCGTGCCAGTCGACGGGGCCGGGGCCGCGGTCGTCGTGGTGGTCTCCACACACTGGTTGGCCCGGGCGGTCGCAACCCCACGGATCTGCGCTTGCCGTTCCAAGACCGACACCGAACAGCCCGGCAACTCCGATTCCAGCTGCGAGCGCCGATGCGGACAACGCACGTTTGAAAGACATTTCCTCACTCCGTTTCTCGTCGTGCGGCAATCGCTGCCACCCGACGAAACGTTATGAGGCCGACTTTGGTTGGCTCTGTGCTGACGATGTGCGCCCGCTGTGCAACCGATTACAGATTGACAACTACACGGGCAACGCAAGCCTGGTCGGCTCGTCGTGGCCACGCAACGTCACCGTGTCCCCGAAAGTCCAATGACGACATTCGCTTTCGCTGGCGTTGCGAACCGTGTCCGACGATGCCAGCAAGTGTCCGGGCGTCTCCTTGGACAGTTCGCAGAGCCTGGCTGCTTCGTTGACCGGCTCGCCGATGACGGTGTACTCGAAACGTTCTTTGGCGCCGACGTTTCCGGCGACGGCCTCGCCCGAGGCAACTCCGATACCGGCTTCGAAGTCGGGCACCTCGTCGCGGATCCGGCGCGCGATGGCGCGACTGGCCGCCAGCGCCTCGTCTTCGGGATTGTCCAGATGATTCGGAGCGCCGAACACTGCCAACGCCGCATCGCCCTCGAACTTGTTCACAAAGCCGTGGTGGCGGTCGACTTCCTCGACGATCACGGCGAAGAACCGGTTCAGCAGGTCGACCACTTCGGTCGCAGGCCGGCCCGTCACCAGCTGTGTCGAGCCGATGATGTCGACGAAAATCATTGCGACGTGGCGTTCTTCGCCACCCAGCTTGGGCCGCTGCTGTTCGGCGGCGGCCGCAACCTCGCGCCCAACGTGGCGGCCGAACAGGTCGCGAACCCGTTCGCGTTCACGTAGCCCGCCCACCATCGTGTTGAATCCGCGCTGCAGCTCGCCGAGTTCGGTGCCGTCGAAAACCACCACGTTGCAGTCGAAGTCGCCCTGTTCGACGTGCTTGAGCGCCGCCCGCACCACGCGCACCGGAGTCGCGGTCAGCCAGGACACGATGTACATCAGGATGAAGCCGACAAGCAACGCAACGATCGCCAAAATCCATACCGCGACGGCAAATTGCGTCTCGGTGAGGTTCTGCAGCGACACCGCGAACACCGCGAGCAACGCGATTCCGACCACGGGCAGTGATCCGAGAAACCACACGACCATCAGCCTGCCCATGATCCCCGCGGTGAGCCGGCGCGGGGGCGGACCAGCCTCCAGCGCCTGCGCCGCCACCGGTCGCAACGCGAACTCGGTCAACAGGTAGCACGCCGTCGCGATCACCGCACCGGCGAAGCTGATGGTGAACAGGAACCGCGGGATGAACGTCGTGTTCTGCAATCCGTACAGGGTGGTGAAGAGCGCCGCGCCGATACCCCACAGGATCAGGTGCGCCCTTGCCACCCGCCACGGGGCGAGGAATGCGTTGAGCTGGTCCTCGTGCGTCGGCGCGCGCTCCTCGATGGCCCATCGCAGTGCGTTGACCGTTCGGCGCGTGATCCAAAAGGTGCCGATCAACAGTGCCACCAGCACGTACGCCGGGCACACCACCCAGGTCACCCAGAACGGCGCGTCGCTGAAAACACTCGGCACTGGAAAAGCCACGGTCACCAGGAGCAGCGCGGCGCCGATGCCGATGACGTTGGCGACCAAGATGAACACGGTCAGGATCACCTGGATACGGACCCGTCGGCGCGCCTGACTTTCGGTGGACTTGCCAAGCAGCCACGACCCGTAATCGGGCGTATCGGGCAGCCGACCGCTCTGCCTGGTCACCTTCTCCAGGACACGGCCCAGCCTCTGCGCAACGCTCATCGTGGCTCAGCCTAATTTGGCGGTCGCGCCGCATAAGGTGTTCGGGTGCGTCTCGTGATCGCCCAGTGCACTGTCGACTACGTGGGGCGGCTCACCGCCCACCTGCCCTCTGCCCGCAGGCTGCTGCTGTTCAAGGCCGACGGATCGGTCAGCGTCCATGCCGATGACCGGGCCTACAAGCCGTTGAACTGGATGAGCCCGCCCTGCTGGCTCTCCGAGGAGCTCGAAGGGCCTGCGCCCGTCTGGGTGGTGCAGAACAAGGCCGGCGAGCAGTTGCGCATCACGGTGGAGGACATCGAGCACGACTCCAGCCATGAGCTTGGCGTCGACCCCGGCCTGGTCAAGGACGGCGTCGAGGCGCACCTGCAGGCGCTGCTTGCCGAGCACGTGGAGCTGCTCGGTGCCGGGTACACCCTGGTGCGACGGGAGTACATGACCGCGATCGGACCGGTCGACCTGCTGTGCCGCGACGAACAGGGTCGGTCGGTGGCCGTCGAGATCAAGCGACGCGGCGAGATCGACGGCGTCGAGCAGCTGACCCGCTATCTCGAGTTGCTCAACCGCGACACCGTGCTCGCCCCGGTTGCCGGCGTGTTCGCCGCCCAGCAGATCAAGCCGCAGGCCCGAACGCTGGCCACCGATCGCGGGATCCGTTGTGTGACTTTGGACTACGACGCAATGCGCGGCATGGACAGCGACGAGTTCCGGCTGTTCTGACAGACTGGGTAAATGCCGCGGCGTCGAACGCCACCTCGCAGGCAACGCCCGCTAGCGCCGTTGCCGGAGAGTCGGCGCATCGAGACCGGGCCCGACGGATACGACTACGAGGTGAGGGCCATCACGGCGGCGCGCGCCACCAAGGTCTACCGCTGCCCGGGATGTGATCACGAGATCCGCTCGGGCACAGCGCATTTGGTGGTATGGCCCGCCGACGGCGGTGAACACGCCGCTGAGGACAGACGGCATTGGCACACGCCGTGTTGGGTGCAGCGGCGCAGTCCTACGCGGAAGTGGTCTTAATGCTCTTCGGCCGGCTCGACGAGCTCGATGAGCACGCCGCCTGCATCCTTGGGATGAATGAAGTTGATCCGTGAATTCGCCGTGCCACGTCGGGGCGCGTCGTACAGAAGCCGGACACCCTCGGCGCGCAGCCTCTCGCTCAGCAGGTCGATGTCGCTCGTGCGGTAGGCCAACTGCTGCAGGCCGGGGCCGCGCTTGTCGAGGAACTTGGCGATGGTCGACGTCTCGTCGAGCGGTGCCATCAGCTGGATCTCGGCGCTGCCCTTCGGAGCGCCACGCACCGACAGCATGGCCTCGCGGACACCCTGCTCTTCGTTGATCTCCTCGTGCAGCACGATCATGCCGAGGTGGTCGTGGTACCACTTGATCGCAGCATCGAGATCGGGGACAGCGATGCCGACGTGGTCGATCGCCGTTACGAGAGCACTCGCAAGCGCTGGACGTGCCTCTACGTGCTCGGTGCTCATAACGTAACGGTAACCTTGAGACAGATGTTTGCGGAATGTGTCATGGGCCACATCTCCGAATACCCATTCCTTGGAGGGAACAAATGACGACGTCGGTGATTGTTGCTGGAGCCCGCACTCCCGTAGGCAAGCTCATGGGTTCGCTGAAGGACTTCTCCGGCAGCGATCTCGGCGCCATCGCCATTGCGGGCGCGCTGGAGAAGGCAGGAGTTCCGGCGTCGCTGGTCGAGTACGTGATCATGGGTCAGGTACTGACCGCCGGCGCGGGCCAAATGCCCGCCCGTCAGGCCGCCGTCGGCGCCGGAATCGGCTGGGATGTGCCTTCGCTGACCATCAACAAGATGTGCCTGTCGGGCATCGACGCGATCGCTCTCGCCGATCAGCTCATTCGTGCAGGCGAGTTCGACGTCGTCGTCGCAGGCGGCCAGGAGTCGATGACCAAGGCGCCGCACCTGCTGATGGACAGCCGTTCCGGCTACAAGTACGGCGACGTCACGGTGCTCGACCACATGGCTTACGACGGTCTGCACGACGTCTTCACCGACCAGCCGATGGGTGCGCTCACCGAGCAGCGCAACGACGTCGACCGGTTCACCCGCGCCGAGCAGGACGAGGTCGCCGCGGCCTCGCACCAAAAGGCCGCTGCCGCATGGAAAGACGGCGTCTTTGCCGACGAGGTGGTGCCGGTCAAGATCCCTCAGCGCAAGGGAGATCCGATCGAGTTCACCGAGGATGAGGGCATCCGTGCCAACACCACGGCCGAGTCGTTGGCAGGTCTGAAGCCCGCGTTCCGCAAGGACGGCACGATCACCGCCGGGTCCGCCTCCCAGATCTCCGACGGCGCGGCGGCCGTCGTGGTGATGAAAAAGGCCAAGGCGCAGGAGCTCGGCCTGACGTGGCTGTGCGAGATCGGCGCCCACGGCGTCGTCGCGGGCCCGGACTCCACATTGCAGTCACAGCCCGCCAACGCCATCAAGAAGGCGATTGCCCGCGAAGGCATTTCGGTGGACCAGCTCGACGTCATCGAGATCAACGAGGCGTTCGCGGCGGTCGCGCTGGCGTCGACGAAGGAACTCGGCGTCGACCCGGAGAAGGTCAACGTCAACGGCGGTGCCATCGCCATCGGTCATCCGATCGGCATGTCCGGGGCGCGCATCACCCTGCACGCCGCCCTTGAGCTGGCCCGACGCGGTTCCGGCTACGCCGTGGCCGCGCTGTGCGGTGCGGGCGGCCAGGGTGACGCCCTGATGCTTCGCGCCGGGTAGCTACTACGACGCTCTGTAGTATGTGCGCTATGACTAGCGCGTTTGATCTGCGTAGCGCCCCCGGCTGGTTCCGGCTGATCGCGCTGGCGGAAGCCGTCAGCTGGGTCGGTCTGCTGGTCGGCATGTACTTCAAGTACCTGGGCACGCCGCGCACCGAAATCGGCGTCAAGGTGTTCGGCATGGCCCACGGCCTTGTTTTCATCGCCTTTGTCGTGACCGGTCTACTGGTCGGAATCGCGTACCACTGGGCGGCTCGTACGTGGTTGCTGGCGTTGCTGGCGAGCATTGTGCCGCTGGCCAGTGTGATCTTCCTCATATGGGCCGATAGGACGGGTCGTATCGGGCCTGCGGAGACCGTCTCGGCCGCCTCCCAACCAGGGCGGCGCGCACCGGAAACGACGTGACAGACTTGGGGGCGTGAGTCGTCCCCGTCCTCCCATCGCGGCCTCCATGGCCGGTGCGGTTGACCTGTCAGCCCTCAAACAACGATCGGCACCTGCGGGCGAAAGCGCGGCCCCGCCGAGCGGCGTCGAGATCACCGAGGCCAACTTCGAAGCCGAGGTGCTGGTCCGGTCGAACGAGGCGCCGGTTTTCGTGCTGCTGTGGTCGCCTCGCAGCGAAGCCAGCGTACGACTGGGCCAGGACCTGAGCGCTCTCGCGGACGCCGATGGCGGTAAGTGGTCGTTGGCGACGGTGAACGTCGACACGGCTCCACAGGTCGCACAGGCGCTGCGGGTACAGGCGATCCCCACTGTCGTGGTGGTTGCCGGCGGAACGCTGTTGACCAAGTTCGAGGGAGCGCCACCTCCAGAGCAGCTTCGCGGGGTCATCGACCAAGTGCTGAACGCGACGGCGGGCAAGCTCGCAGGCAACGGCGAGGGCGAGGAGCCCGAGCAGGTCGATCCTCAACTGGCCCAAGCTCGAGCGCATTTGGACGCCGGCGATTTCGATGCGGCGCTGCAGGCGTACCAAGGGCTGCTCACCGCGAACCCGAACCACGAAGAAGCGAAGGGCGCGGTGCGTCAGATCGGCTTCCTGCAGCGCGCGACCTCCCGCGCACCTGGTGCCGTCGTCGCAGCCGACGCCAAGCCCGACGACATCGAGTTGGCGTTTGCCGCAGCCGATGTCGAGATCCTTCAGCAGGACGTCGCGTCGGCGTTCAACCGGCTGATCGCATTGATCAAACGGACCGCAGGCGACGACCGCACCAAGGTGCGCACCCGGCTGATCGAATTGTTCGAGCTGTTCGACCCCGCCGACCCCGAGGTCATCGCGGGCCGGCGCAACCTGGCCAACGCGCTGTACTAGCCGCCGTAGATCAGGCCGGCTCGAACCACAGCGCGGCCAGCGGCGGCAGCACCATGACCGCTGACGCCGGACGTCCGTGCCACGGTTCGTCGGTGGCCTCCACCGCGCCGAAGTTGCCGATGCCGGTGCCGTTGTAGATGTCGGCATCGGTGTTGAGCACCTCGCGCCAGGTGCCCGCGTGCGGCAAGCCCAGTCGGTAGCGCGTGTGTTCGGCGCCCGAGAAGTTGAACACGCACGCCAGCATCGAGCCGTCGTCACCGAAACGCATGAAGCTCAACACATTGTTGGCCGAATCGTTCGCGTCGATCCACGAATAGCCCTCTGGCCTGGTGTCCTGCGACCACAGCGCCCGACGGCCGCGGTAGATGCCGTTCATGTCCTGCATCAGCCGCTGAATACCGTTGGAGAAGCTGTTCTCATCGAGCTGGTACCAGTCGACGCCGCGCTCCTCGGACCACTCCGCGCGCTGACCGAACTCCTGCCCCATGAACAGCAACTGCTTGCCGGGGTGTGCCCACTGATAGGCCAGCAGCCCACGCATCCCCGCGGCCTTCACATGGTCATTGCCGGGCATCCGGCCCCACAGCGTGCCCTTGCCGTGCACCACCTCGTCATGGCTGATCGGCAACACGAAGTTCTCGCTGTACGCATACAGCATCGAGAACGTGATCTCGTGGTGGTGGAAACTGCGGTGAATCGGGTCGCGCTTGATGAACTCCAGCGTGTCGTTCATCCAGCCCATGTTCCACTTCATCGAGAAGCCAAGGCCGCCAAGGTTGGTCGCCCGCGTGACGCCAGGCCACGACGTCGACTCCTCAGCGACGGTGACGATGCCTGGCGCGAGCTTGTGCACCGTGGCGTTCATCTCCTGCAGGAACTGCACGGCCTCGAGGTTCTCGCGGCCGCCGTAGATATTCGGCGTCCAGCCGCCCTCTGGGCGTGAGTAGTCGAGATAGAGCATCGAGGCGACGGCGTCGACACGCAGCCCGTCGATGTGGAACTCCTGCAGCCAGTACAGCGCGTTGGCGACCAGGAAGTTGCGCACCTCGGCTCGGCCGAAGTCGAACACATAAGTGCCCCAATCCAACTGCTCACCACGGCGCGGATCGGAGTGCTCGTAGAGTGCGGTGCCGTCGAAGCGGCCCAGCGCCCAGGCGTCCTTCGGGAAGTGTGCGGGCACCCAGTCCATGATCACGCCGATTCCGGCCTGATGCAGCTTGTCGACGAGGTAACGGAAATCGTCGGGGCTGCCCAGTCGCGACGTCGGCGCGTAGTACGACGTGACCTGATAGCCCCATGACCCGCCGAACGGGTGCTCGGCGACGGGCATCAGCTCCACATGCGTGAAGCCCTGGGCCACCACATATTCCGTCAGCTCGTCGGCCAGCTGTCGGTAACTCAGTCCCGGCCGCCATGACATCAGGTGCACCTCGTAGGTGCTCATCGGTTCGAACACCGGGTTTTGCGCCGCCCGGTTCGCCATCCAGTCGGCGTCGTCCCAGGTGTACTCGCTCTTGGTCACCTTCGACGCGGTCTGCGGCGGCACCTCCGTGGCAAAAGCCATGGGGTCGGCCCGTTCGGTCACTGCCCCGTCGGCGCCGTGTACGCGGAACTTGTACATTCCGCCGATCTCAAAGCCCGGCCAGAACAACTCCCACACGCCGGTCGAGCCAAGCACGCGCAGCTGGGCCTCGTTGCCGTCCCAATGGTTGAAATCACCGATCAGGCTGACACCCTTGGCATTTGGCGCCCATACCGCGAACGACACGCCTTCCACGACACCGTCGGGGGTGGTGAAGCGTCGCGGGTGAGCGCCCAAGATCTCCCACAGCCGCTCATGCCGTCCCTCGGCGAACAGGTGCAGATCGATCTCACCGAGGGTGGGCAGGAAGCGATACGCATCGGCCACGGTGTGAACATGCGGCTCGTCGCCGCCCGAGTCATACGTCACCTCGAGCCGGTAATCCACCAGATCGGTGAACGGCACTGCGACGGCGAACAATCCCGCCTCGATATGGGTGAACACGTAGCGTTCACCGCCGATGAGCGCGGCCACCTCGACTGCGTGCGGTCGATAGGCGCGAATCACCGTGTGATCGGTGTATTCGTGGGCGCCCAGAATCGAATGCGGGTCGTGATGCTCGCCGATCAGCAGCCGGTTGAGGTCTGCCGTGTGCGGCCGCAAGTGCGGGCTGGTGCGTTGGTTGGTCTGCGTCATCAGTCACTCCCTGCGCAGTAGCTTGAGTCGTTGGTCGGCCGGAACTTGGGGCATGTTCAGCACGTGGGCCACCGCTCGTGCCGGATCGAGACGGACGTAATTCGCTTGCCCCCACTGATATTCATCGCCGGTGATCTCGTCGCGCACCCAGAAGCGGTCATAGGGCTCCATACCGAGCGCTCCCATATCGAGCCACAGCGTTGCCTCTTCGGGCCCGAACGGGTTGAGCGTCACCACCACCAGCACCTGATCGCCGGTCACCGGGTCGAACTTGCTGTAGGCCAGCACCGCGTCGTTGTCGGGGTGGTGGAACTTGATGGTGCGCAACTCGTGCAACGCCGGATGGACACGACGAATCTCGTTGAGCCGAGTCAGGAATGGCTCCAGTGATTCGCCGTCGGCCAGTGCGGCGTCGAAATCACGTGGCCGCAGTTCGTACTTCTCGGAGTTCAGGTACTCCTCGCTGCCTTCCCGCACCGGTCGGTGCTCGTAGAGTTCGTAGCCCGAGTACACCCCCCACACCGAACTCATCGTCGACGCCAGCACGGCCCGGATCGCGAACATGCCGGGACCGCCGTGCTGCAGGCTCTCGTGCAGGATGTCGGGCGTGTTGACGAACAGATTCGGCCGGGCCTCGTCGGCGTGCTCGGCGATCTGCTCCCCGAATTCGGTCAGCTCCCATTTCGCTGTGCGCCAGGTGAAATAGGTATACGACTGCGTGAAGCCGAGTTTGGCCAACCCGTAGAGCCGCGCCGGTCGGGTGAACGCTTCGGCCAGGAACAGCACGTCGGGGTTCTCGTTCTTCACCTCACCGATCAGCCATGCCCAGAAGTTCGGCGGTTTGGTGTGGGGGTTGTCCACCCGAAACACGTTGACGCCGTGCGAGATCCAGAACCGCACCACCCGAAGCACTTCTTCGTAGAGCCCGGCCGGATCGTTGTCGAAGTTCAGCGGGTAGATGTCCTGGTACTTCTTCGGAGGATTTTCGGCATAGGCGATCGTGCCGTCGGGCAGCACGGTGAACCACTCCGGATGCTTGCGCGCCCACGGGTGGTCGGGCGCGCACTGCAGCGCCAGATCGAGGGCCACCTCCATGCCCTCGTCGCGGGCCGCCGCCACGAAGTCGTCGAAATCCTCGACCGTGCCGAGCTTCGGATGCACCGCGTCGTGGCCGCCCTCGTCGCTGCCGATGGCCCACGGGGAGCCGACGTCGTTGGGTGCGGCGGTCACACTGTTGTTGCGGCCCTTGCGGTGCACCTTGCCGATCGGGTGGATCGGCGGCAGGTAGACCACGTCGAAGCCCATCTTCGCGATGCGGGACAGGTCCTTGGTTGCGGTGGCGAAGGTGCCGTGCACGGGATTGCCCTTGGCGTCCCAGCCGCCGGTCGACCGCGGAAACATCTCGTACCACGAACTGAACCGGGCCGCCGGCCGATCCACCCAGACACCGTATTGCTCTCCGCGCGTGATCAATTCGCGCAGCGGATACTGATCGAGCACCTCGGCCACTTCCGGCGAAAGGGCGGCGCCCGCGCGGGTGAACGGGTCACCAGGGGTACGCAACCGCGCCGCGGCGTCGATCAGGGGATAGCGGTGTTGACGCGGTGCACCCGTCGCGGCGCGCTCCAAGAGCTTCGCTCCGACGAGCAGGTCGTTGGACAGTTCGCTTTCGCTCTGGCCGGCGTCCAACTTTGCGGTGACGTTCTTGCGCCACGTCGCGATCGGGTCGCCCCAACCGTCGACACGGAAGGTCCACAACCCCACGCTGGTGGGACTGAACTGGCCGTGGAACACATCGGGCGTTCGACCGGCCGACATCGGCAGCTGCTGTGGCTTGATGCGCGGCGCCGGGATGACCACCTCTTCGATCGGCACCGGCGCCGGCTGTTTGGCTCGGCCCGGCGGATCGTCGGCGAGCTTCGGATAGCTCGTGCCGTGGTAACGCACCACCAGCGTGGCCGATACCGCGTCATGGCCTTCGCGCCACACCGTGGCACGAACGGGGACGATCTCACCGACTACCGCTTTGGCCGGGTACCGTCCGCCTGAAACTACGGGTGCGACGTCATCGATCTCGATACGACCGGCCACCCCATCACTCCTTACGCTGGCTGTGCTCGTCGTCGCTTCATCGTCCTGGGCGCCCTATACCCACCGTAGTGGTCGGCCCAACCCAATGCGGGTGAAGCGATCACCACACCACGCTGCGGTCAGCCGATTTGTCAGTAAGGTTGACTCGCGTGAAAGCTCTCCGCCGGTTCACGGTCCGCACGCATCTGCCCGATCGTCTGACCGCGCTCGAACGCCTTTCCATCAACCTGCGATGGTCGTGGGATAAACCCACCCAGGACCTCTTCACGGCCATCGACCCGGAGCTGTGGAAGCAGGTCGGGTGCGACCCCGTCGCGCTGCTCGGGCAGGTCACGCCCAAGCGCCTCGACGAACTCGCCGTCGACGAATCCTTCCTGCGGCGACTCGACGGGCTGGCGGCCGATCTGGACAACTACCTGACCCGGCCGTTGTGGTACCAGCAGCAACAAGACGAGGGCGCACAGTTGCCGCACGGCATCGCCTACTTCTCGATGGAGTTCGGCGTTGCCGAGGTGCTGCCGAACTACTCCGGCGGCCTGGGAATCCTGGCCGGCGATCACCTGAAGTCCGCTTCGGACCTCGGGCTTCCTCTCATCGCGGTCGGCTTGCTGTACCGCTCGGGGTACTTCCGGCAGTCGCTGACGGCCGACGGGTGGCAGCACGAGGACTATCCGTCGCTGGATCCGCAGGGTCTGCCGCTGCGGCTGCTCGCCGACCACCGGGGCGACCCGGTGTTGGTCGAGCTTGCGATGCCCGACGCCACCCAGCTGCGGGCACGGGTCTGGATCGCACAGGTTGGCCGAATTCCGTTGCTGCTGTTGGATTCCGACATTCCGGAGAACGAGCACGAGCTGCGGGGCGTCACCGACCGGCTTTACGGCGGCGACCAGGAGCACCGGATCAAGCAGGAGATCCTGGCAGGCATCGGCGGGGTGCGCGCTATCCGCGCCTACACCGAGATCGAGGGCCTGCCCGCGCCCGAGGTGTTCCACATGAACGAGGGCCACGCAGGCTTCCTCGGTGTCGAACGTATCCGCGAGCTGATCGACGCCGGGCTCGACTTCGACACCGCGCTGACGGTGGTTCGTTCGTCCACTGTGTTCACCACGCACACCCCGGTGCCAGCGGGCATCGACCGGTTCCCGGTGGAGATGGTCAAGCGGTACTTCGGCGGGTCGACGGACGGCCCGTTGGGCGCGATGTCGCGGCTGCTGCCCGGTGTGCCGCTGGACCGGATCATCGCCTTCGGCGCCGAGGACGACCCGTCGAAGTTCAACATGGCCCACATGGGCCTGCGGCTCGCACAGCGCGCCAACGGCGTGTCGCTGCTGCATGGGCAGGTCAGCCGCTACATGTTCAACGAGCTGTGGCCGGGCTTCGATGCGGCCGAGGTGCCGATCGGCTCCATCACCAACGGTGTGCACGGGCCGACGTGGGCTGCGCCGCAGTGGCTCGAGCTGGGCCGTGAACTACTGGGCAGCGACGATCTCGGTTCGCTCACCGAGCCTGAGACGTGGCAGCGGCTCAAGGAGGTCGACCCGGGCCACATGTGGTGGATCCGGTCGCAGCTGCGCGAGGCGCTCGTCGAGGACGTGCGGGCCCGGCTGCGCCGGTCATGGCACGACCGGGGCGCGTCGGATGCCGAATTGGGCTGGATCGCAACGGCATTCGATCCCAATGTGCTGACCATCGGGTTCGCCCGCCGAGTGCCGACGTACAAGCGGCTGACGTTGATGCTGCGCGACCCGGAGCGGCTGGAGAAGCTGCTGCTCGACGAGAAGCGCCCGATTCAGCTGATCGTCGCCGGTAAGTCGCACCCGGCAGACGACGGCGGAAAGGCGCTCATCCAACAGATCGTGAAGTTCGCCGACCGGCCGGAGGTGCGGCACCGCATCGCGTTCCTGCCGGACTACGACATGTCGATGGCCCGGCAGCTGTACTACGGCTGCGATGTCTGGCTGAACAATCCGCTGCGGCCGCTGGAGGCGTGCGGGACTTCGGGCATGAAGAGCGCGCTCAACGGCGGCCTGAATCTGTCCATCCGCGACGGCTGGTGGGACGAGTGGTACGACGGCGAGAACGGCTGGGAAATCCCGACGGCCGATGGGCTGCTCGATGAAGGCCGCCGCGACGACATCGAGGCCGCCGCCCTCTACGACCTGCTCGAGCAGTCGGTGGCGCCGAAGTTCTACGACCGCGACGAGCACGGCGTCCCGACGCGATGGGTGGAGATGGTGCGTCACACCCTGATGGAGCTGGGGCCGAAGGTACTGGCGTCGCGGATGGTGACCGACTACACGGAGAAGTACTACGCCCCGGCGGCGGCGTCGCTGCGCAAGACAGTCGAACCGGGCGCCGATGGCGAGCCGTTCGGCGCGGCTCGCGAGCTGGCGGCCTACCGGCAGCGCGCGAACGAGGCGTGGCCGAAGATCCAGATCACCGATGTCGACAGCTACGGCCTCCCTGATACCCCGCTGCTCGGCTCGAAGCTCACGCTGACCGCGACGGTGCAGTTGGCCGGGCTGGGAGCGGACGAGGTGGTGGTTCAGGCGGTGCTGGGCCGCGTGAACGGCAGCGACGTGCTGGTGAATCCGATCACCGTGCAGATGGCGCACACCGGTACCGCTGACGGCGGCAACGAGGTGTTCTCCACGACGACGCCGTTGCCGGTGGCAGGTCCTGTCGGGTACACCGTGCGGGTCCTGCCGCACCATCCACTGCTGGCCGGGGACAACGAACTCGGCCTCGTCACGCTGGCGTGAGCGCCGCCCTCAAGGTCGCACTCGACGGCGGGCCGTGTGCGCTGGCGGCCGGTACCGACGGCGCGATGTGGGTGACGCTGGTGCACAGCGGCGCGATCGCCCGGGTGACGAAGAGCGGCGATGTCAGCTTGTACCCGGTCGATCCGCAATCGCGGCCGTCGATCATCACCGCTGGCCCCGACGGTGCGCTGTGGTTCACCCGCACTGGCGACGACCGCATCGGACGGATCACGACGGACGGCGAACTGAGCGCGTTCGAGCTGGGGGAGGACACGGGGCCGTACGGCATCACCGCGGGCCCGGATGGCGCGCTGTGGTTCACGGGGATGACGTCGGGTGAGATCGGCCGTATCTCGGTCGACGGCGAGCTGTCGGCGGGCACGACCGTCGGCGGTGCTCCGTCGATGATCACCGTGGGGCCGGACCACGCGTTGTGGTTCACGCTCAATCAGGGCAACGCAATTGGCCGGTTCACACCGACAGACGGACTGACCGTGCGTGAATTGCCAACTGCGGGAGCAGGTCCCGTCGGTATCGCCGCCACGCACGACGACGCGGTGTGGTTCACCGAGATCCTCGGCGAGAAGATCGGCCGGATCCCGATGGACGACGCGATCCAGGAGATGGAGCTGCCGGGTAAACCGCACGCGGTGGTCGCGGACCCCGACGACGGTGTCTGGGTGAGCCTGTGGGGTGCCAACCAGATCGCGCGCATCAGCGGTGACGGCGCGGACGTCGTCACGATCGATCTTCCGCCGGGCAGCGAGCCGCATGGCTTGGCGATCGACCACGACGGCGTGGCATGGGTCGCGCTGGAGTCGGGGTTCGTGCTGCGCATGTCCACGTGAACTCGGCGGGGTCACGCTCGGATAAAGACTTGCCGACATGCGGCACGCCTTCGCGGCAGGCGGCTCAACTGCGGGGTAATGATCCAAGGCGGAATGTGTTCCGGCCGAGGAGGCTGCGCTGTGCTGGTTCGTCCCATGGCCGTACTGGCTGCGTGCGTAGTGACCGGCGCGTTGGTCGTTCCGATCGCATCAGCCGACCCTGAGACGGAAGCCGTTTCCGCCGAAGTGCCTGCGCCTGAGGCGGCGCCCCCCGATGACGGCCGGGTCGAGTCGTCGCCTCCCAAGACGACTTACTCGCCGGACGGCTGGACCCTCACGGTGTCAGCCAAAGACGAGACTCAGAGGGTCACCGCGCCGCTGACAACCGCGATCTCGACCCGCGAGTACGAGGTGGGCGGCATCTACAGCGGCTCACTGGTCGGCCCCGAGGAGGACGAGGAGGGCGCGCAGGGGACCCTCGAAGTGGGTTATCAGATCGGCTGCGGCATCGATATGAGTACGTCCAACGGTGTGTCCCTGACGGGCACTGTGGGGCTCAACCCGTCGATCGGAGTCGTTGGAACCGACATCATCTCGCCGCTGCCGGAAGGGATCATCCCGGGAGTCGGCGCGAACGTCGGCGGTGGTGTCACCGTCGGCCTCAAGCCAGGGCTCATCAACACCATCCCGGTGTCGAAGAAGGAGTTCAGGGGCGACAGCCCCTGGATCATGGTTGACGGATTCCGCATCAAGATCGACGGCTGCGTCGGCGAGTCTTTCATTCGCTCGTATGCGTTCCTGACCCGTTCGACCGATGAGTCCGACGCGGTCTCAGCGTGGTACGGCGTGACGAAGAAGGTCTAGTTGTTCTCGGCGAGCGACCGTGTTTGCACGCAGACACACCGCATTTGCACGGCATTTTGCGGTCGCTCGCGGTGAATTAGGGGAAGCGCTTGAAGCAGCGGTCCTGATCGCCGAGCACACCGACCCGAAACGCGTCGATCCGCGAGAAGCCCGATGGCACCGATTCGCCGTTGACATCGCTTGCGGCAAGGCCGTTGGTCAAGATGCCCGACACCGCCTCGTCGACGTCACCGGCGGTCAGCGCGATGGTGTTGCCGTCGGGTGTGGTGATGGTCTTCGACATCTTCACGGTGGCGACGCCGGTGAGGCACGCCGTGCGCAGCGCTGCCTCGGCGTTGTCGAGCAGTACGCCACCGTGTGCGTGCTGCAGCGCCTGCATGTAGCGCGAGACCAGCACCGAGTAGGCGGTGTTGTCGCCGCTCGCAAGACCGCCGCCGTCGGCATTGTCGGATTGCGTACCCATCGCCTGCAGCTCCTTCAGGTCGACGACGATGGTGTTCGTCGCGGGGCAGAAGGACGCAGGCGGGCTTGGCCTGGCGTCCGGACACTTTTCGGCGTCGGATGTCTTGAAGCTGAGCTTGGGTGGATCGGCGGGCGAGAATACGATGCCCATCGCGTCGATGATCGAGCGCGCCGATTCCTCGGTGACCGGCAACTCGCCGGTCTGGTCCTCCGGCAGCAGCACAGGCAGATCCCCGCGACGCTGGCCGATCTCGCGCATGTCGATCGCCGCACACGCCGAGGGGCCGTCGGTGAATCCGAACTGGAAGGCCGACAGTCGCTCGAACGCAGAACCGTGTTCATCGATGCCGGCTTCTGGATCACCTTCTGCCAGAAGGGGATCGCGGAACGCGATCACCGCGGCAAGTACATTGTTCAGCCCGTCGGCGGTCGACAGCGTGAAGCGTGGCGACTTGTCCTCGGCCACCCAGCGCATATACGCGCCCGCAAAGCAGTCGGCCTGTTGTTCGGAGACCAGCGTCGGTGTCTTCTTGGTGGTCAACCCCGCCTGGTGTTGTATCGCGTGGCCGTACTCGTGGGCGAGAACCATCGCGACGCCCATGTCCCCGTTCGCCTTTCGCAGCGACGGCAGCAGCTCGCCGCGGTCCCAGCCGATGGTTTCGTCGTCGAAGCAGAACGCCGCGTTGACGAGTCCATAGGTGTCGTCGCCGCAGAACGTGGTGCCCTCGAAACCGTTGGCGTCCCACGAGATCAGCGCCTCGACGGGTTTGAACTGACCGTCGAAGGTATCGCCGTACACCTGGCCCCAGTATTCCTCGATGTCGCTCACGGCGTTCGCGGCCAGCTTGTCCATCTGTCCGTGGTCGGTGCCCTCGACGTCGCGCACGTCCCCGTGCGCGTCGGGTCGCAGCCCGGTCGGGCCGTCGCTGGCAGGCAGCCCCGCCACGTGGAACGGGTCGTCGAACACCGAGACCGCTTTGCCCTGAAGGGTTGTGGTGCACGCGGGTATCAGCAGCGTCGTGCAGGTCGCGATCACGGCAGCAACTACGCGGCGTCGCCTCATGGACGCAGCTTAATGAAAGCTGTCAGCCTGCGCGCAGACGTTCGAGCGCTTCCCGCACCCGACGTGAGTCCGTCGTCGCCCAGAACGGCGGCAGCGACGCGCGCAGGTAGCCGCCGTATCGCGCGGTAGCCATCCGCGAGTCCAGCACCGCGACCACTCCGCGGTCGTCCATGCGGCGCAGCAGGCGCCCCGCGCCCTGCGCCAACAGCAGCGCGGCATGGCTGGCGGCCACGGCCATGAACCCGTTCCCGCCGCGGGCCGCCACGGCGCGCTGCCGCGCGGTCAGCAGCGGGTCGTCGGGCCGGGGAAACGGAATGCGGTCGATGAGCACCAGCGACAGCGACGGGCCGGGCACGTCGACGCCCTGCCACAGCGACAGCGTGCCGAACAGCGACGTCTCGGGATCATCGGCGAACCGCTGCACCAATGCCGACGTGGTGTCCTCGCCCTGGCACAACACGGGCGTCTTCAGCCGCTCCCGCATGATCTCGGCGGCGGCCTTCGCGGCCCGCATCGACGAGAACAGCCCAAGCGTGCGCCCTCCCGCCGCGGTGATGAGCGCCTGGATCTCTTCGAGTTGCTCGGCGGAGCCGGTGCCGTCGCGACCGGGCGGGGGAAGATGCGCGGCGACGTAGAGGATGCCTGACTTCGCGTGCTCGAACGGCGAGCCGACGTCGAGGCCGCGCCACTTGGCCGCGTCTTCACCGGCCAGCCCCCACGCCGAAGCCATCGCCTCGAAGTTGCCGCCGATGGTCAGTGTCGCAGACGTGAGCACGGCGGTCGTGTGCTCAAAGAGCCTGGCGCGCAACAATCCTGCGACCGACAACGGCGCAACCCGCAGCACCGCGCGAATGCTGCCGCGGTTGTCCTCATGGTCCAGCCACACCACATCCGTTCGGTCGGGGATCGCCGGGACGAACGACGAAAGGATCCGCGTCGCGGTATCGCTGATGTCGGTCAGCGCGGTCACCGCTTCGGCGCGTGCGGAGGCTGCCTGCGGATCGCTCGGTGCGGTGTCGATGGCCGAGCGGGCCTTGCTCGCGGCGTCGCGCAGCGCGGTCAGGTAGGTGGCCATCTCGTCGTCGAGGACATCGATGCGCCCCGGGGTGGCGTCATGGATCGCCGACGACAGCACCGCGATCGTCGCCTCGAGGCGCTCCGCGAGCTCGGGGTCGATGAGCCTGCCGACCCGGCGATGGGCGATGCCGAGGGAGCTGGCCGACAATTCTCCGGTGGCCACACCCGTGACGCGGTCGGCCAGTTCGTGTGCCTCGTCGACCACCAGCAGATGATGTTCGGGCAGCACGGCGGCATCGGTCATCGCGTCGATCGCGAGCAGCGCGTGATTGGTGACGACGACGTCGACGTGGCCGGCCTTGTCCCTGGCGCGTTCGGCGAAGCAGTCGGTGCCGAACGGGCAGCGCGCCACGCCGATGCACTCCCGTGCCGAGACGGACACTTGCGACCACGACCTGTCCGGCACGCCCGGCGTGAGCTCGTCGCGGTCACCGGTCTCGGTATCACACGACCAGGCGATGAGCCGCTGCACATCGCGGCCAAGGGCGCTGGCGGCCATCGGCTCGAACAGCTCCTCCTGCGGCCTATCTTCCGGTTCCGTCGCCGCACCGTTGTGAATCTTGTTCAGGCACAAATAGTTTCCGCGACCCTTCAGCAGCGCGAACTCCGGCCGCCGCGGCAGCGTGTCGGTCAGCGCGTCGGCCAGTCGCGGCAGGTCGCGGTCGACGAGTTGGCGCTGCAGCGCGATGGTCGCGGTCGAAACCACGACCGGCTCCTCGGTCTCGATGGCCCGCGCGATCGCGGGCACCAGGTATGCCAGCGACTTGCCGGTTCCTGTGCCCGCCTGGACGGCCAGGTGCTCGCCGCTTTCGAAAGCGCGCGCGACGGCCTCGGCCATCTCGATCTGGCCGCTGCGCTCGCTGCCGCCCAGCGCGGCGACCGCCTTGCCCAGCAGTTCAGTGACGTGCGACGTGATTGCTCCTAGCTGGCGGGCGGGATCATCCGGGTCGGAATGGCTGGTTCTCCTTTAGACAGTTTGAGGCCGTCCCACGGCAGGCTGTGCAGGCCTTCCTTCACCCGACGCCGGGCCGCGTCGAGCGAAAGGTCGCCGACCGGTTCACCGCCGCGCACGAGGTCGACCGTCAGCGCCCGCCCTGACTCATCCGGCGGGTGGCCATAGGGGTGGACGATCTCCTCGAGGATGGTGCCCGTGGGTTTGCACGTCCGCAGCGCCTGCTTACGGCCGCCGTGGGATTCCTTGTGGCTGCTGCGCTTCTCGACGGGCATGCCGTCGACCTCGACCAGCTTGTAGACCATGCTGGCGGTCGGGGCGCCCGAGCCGGTGACCACCGAGGTGCCCACGCCGAAGATGTCGGCGGGCTCCGCGCGCAGCGCAGCGATCGAGTACTCGTCGAGATCACCCGACACCACGATGCGGGTCTTGGTGGCGCCGAGCCCGTCGAGCTGCTCGCGGACTTGGCGGGCCATCACGCCGAGGTCGCCGGAGTCGATGCGCACCGCGCCGAGTTCCGTGCCTGCCACCTCAATGGCGTTCGCCACGCCCTGCGTGATGTCGTAGGTGTCGACCAGCAGTGTGGTGCCGACCCCGAGCGCGTCGACCTGCGCCTTGAACGCGGCCTTTTCGTCCGGGCCGCTTTCAGTCGTGTGCAGCAGCGTGAACGCGTGCGCGCTGGTGCCGAGCGCGGGCACGCCGTAGCGCCGTTGCGCCTCGAGATTCGACGACGCCGTGAAACCGGCGATGTAGGCGGCGCGCGCCGCGGCGACGGCCGCCTGCTCGTGGGTGCGCCGCGAGCCCATCTCGATCAGCGGGCGCTCCTTGGCCGCGCTGACCATGCGTGCAGCAGCGGACGCGATCGCCGTGTCGTGGTTGAAGATCGACAGCGCCAGCGTCTCCAGCACCACGCATTCGCCGAAGGTGCCGTGCACCGACAGCACGGGGGAACCGGGGAAGTACAGCTCGCCTTCGGCGTAGCCGTCGACGTCGCCGGCGAACCGGTAGTCGGCGAGGTACGCGAGCGTTTCAGGATCGAGAAACCCCTTCAGTGATGCCAGAGCGGCGTCGTCGAATCTGAAGTGCGCCAACGCTTCCACGAAGCGCGCGGTGCCCGCGACGATGCCGTAGCGCCTGCCCTCGGGCAGCCGGCGGGCGAAGATCTCGAAGGTGGCGCGACGGTGTGCGCTGCCGTCGTGCAGCGCCGCTGCGAGCATGGTGAGCTCGTATTTGTCGGTCAACAACGCTGAAAACGACGAAGCCACACCGCAACGGTATCGGTTTGTTCGCCTCGGTATCCTTACCAACATGGCGACTCCGGCGAAGACCCGACCGGGAACCCGCGAGGAACGCGACGTCAAGAGTGTCGACGCGACCGACTCCCCATGGGTGACGATCGTCTGGGACGACCCCGTCAACCTAATGACATACGTGACGTACGTCTTCCAGAAGCTGTTCGGCTACAGCGAGCCGCACGCAACCAAGCTCATGCTTCAGGTGCACAACGAAGGCAAGGCCGTGGTGTCCGCAGGCAGCCGGGAATCCATGGAGGTCGACGTGTCCAAGCTCCACGCCGCCGGTTTGTGGGCGACCCTGCAGCAGGACCGCTGATCTCGCTGTGCGTAAGTGGAAGCGGGTCGACACCCCCGACGGCCCGCGCTTTCGGTCCGCGCTTGCCGCGCACGAGGCCGGACTTCTCAACAGCCTGGTGACGTCGATGCTCGGAATGCTCGAGGAGCGTGAATCATCCGCTCCCTCAGATGAACTCGAAGAAATCACGGGCATGAAGACCGGTAATTCGCGGCCGCCGGAAGACGAAACGATGAAGCGGTTGCTGCCCAACTTCTACCGCACGCAGCGAGACCATCCGGCAGGCACTGGCACCGCGGAGAGCCTCAACAGTGCGCTGCGCAGTTTGCATGAGCCGGAAATCATCGACGCGAAACGTCAAGCGGCGCAACGGTTGTTGGACACCTGCCCGCCGGGCGGGGGCAAGTTCGAACTCAACGAGGATGACGCGCACGCCTGGGCGGCCGCCGTCAACGACGTGAGATTGGCGCTCGGCACCATGCTCGACATCGGTCCGAATGGCCCAGATGCGTTGCCCACTGACCATCCGATGGCCGGACACCTCGACGTGTATCAATGGCTGACCGTGCTGCAGGAGTACCTCGTGCTGGGGCTGATGGGCAAGAAATGAGCTCCATCACCGATGTCAGCGGCATCCTCGTCGGCCAGCATCATCGTCTCGACCCCGATGCCTCGATCGGCAGTGGCTGGGCCACCGGCACCACGGTCGTGCTGACACCACCCGGCACGGTCGGCGCGGTCGACGGTCGCGGCGGGGCGCCGGGCACCCGCGAGACCGACCTGCTGGACCCGATGAACTCGGTGTGCCATGTCGACGCGATCGTGTTGAGCGGTGGCAGTGCGTTCGGGCTTGCGGCCGCCGACGGCGTGATGACCTTCTGCGAGGAGCAGGGCCGCGGCGTCGCGATGGAGGCCGGTGTGGTGCCGATCGTGCCCGCAGCGGTGATCTTCGATCTGCCCGTCGGCGGGTGGCAGTGCCGGCCGACCGCTGAGTTCGGCTATGCCGCCGCCCGCAGCGCTGGCACCGAGGTTGCCGTCGGGACCGTGGGCGCGGGCACCGGCGCACGCGTCGGCGTGCTCAAGGGTGGCGTCGGAACCGCCTCGATCCGGCTGGATTCGGGGGTCACGGTCGGCGCGATCGTCGTGGTCAACGCCGCGGGTGACGTGGTCGATACCGATACGGGACTGCCCTGGCTGGCCTATCAGATCGAGGAGTTCGGCCTTGTTTCACCGCCTGCCGAGCAGATCGCGGCATACGCCGCCAGACGGGCCGAGTTCAGCCCGCTCAACACCACGATCGCGGTGGTGGCCACAGACGCCGCGTTGAGCCCGGCGGGATGCCGGCGAGTGGCGGTCGCGGCCCACAGCGGCCTGTCCCGCACCATCCGCCCATGCCACACCCCACTGGATGGCGATACGGTATTCGCGCTGGCCACCGGGGCCATCGAGATACCGCCGGACCCGCTGACACCGGCGTCGATGTCACCCGAGACGCCGCTGATCACCGATGTCGGCTCCGCCGCCGCCGACTGCCTGGCCCGCGCGGTGGTGGTGGGCGTATTGGCCGCCGAGTCGGTCGCCGGAATACCGTCGTACCGGGACATGTTGCCCGGAGCGTTCGAATGAGAGGGAAACAACCGTGTTGGTGATCCGCGCCGACCTGGTCGACGCCATGGTCGCGCATGCGCGCGCCGACCATCCCGACGAGGCGTGCGGGGTGATCGCGGGCCCGCAGGGGGCCGATCGTCCCGAGCGGTTCATCGCGATGGTCAACGCCGAGCGGTCGCCGACGTTCTACCGGTTCGACTCGATGGAACAACTCAAGGTGTGGCGCTCGATGGACGAGGCCGACGAGGTGCCGGTCGTCATCTATCACTCGCACACCGCCACCGAGGCCTACCCGAGCCGCACCGACATCTCCTACGCGTCCGAGCCCGACGCCCATTACGTGCTGGTGTCGACGCGCGATCCCGACGATCACGAGCTGCGCAGCTATCGCATCGTCGACGGCGTCGTCACCGAAGAACCCGTCAAAATCGTTGAGCAGTACTAGAAAGGTTTGACCCCATGTCTGTAACCGTGTCGATCCCGACCATCCTGCGCACCCATACCGGCGGCGAGAAGCGAGTCTCGGCAACCGGCGCCACGCTGCAGGCGGTCATCAGCGACCTGGAGTCGAACTACTCGGGCATCTCCGAGCGCCTTGTCGATAACGGCAAGCTGCACCGCTTCGTGAACATCTACGTCAACGACGAGGATGTGCGGTTCTCCGGCGGGCTGGACACCGAGATCTCCGACGGCGACTCGGTGACCATCCTGCCCGCCGTCGCAGGCGGCTAGGTTGACGCGCTACGACTCGCTGCTGCAGGCGCTCGGCGACACGCCTCTGGTTGGGCTGCAACGGCTTTCGCCGAAGTGGAATGACCAACCGCATGTGCGGTTGTGGGCCAAGCTCGAGGACCGCAACCCGACCGGGTCCATCAAGGATCGGCCCGCCCTGCGGATGATCGAGGACGCCGAACGCAGCGGGGTGCTGTCACCCGGTGCGACGATCCTGGAGCCGACGAGCGGCAACACCGGCATCTCGCTCGCGATGGCCGCGCTGCTCAAGGGCTATCAGATGATCTGCGTGATGCCGGAGAACACGTCGATCGAGCGTCGTCAACTGCTCGAGCTCTACGGCGCCAAAATCATCTACTCCCCGGCCGAGGGCGGGTCGAACACCGCGGTTGCACACGCGAAAGAGCTTGCGGCCCAGAATCCTTCGTGGGTAATGCTGTACCAGTACGGCAACGAATCCAACACGCTGGCCCATTACGAGGGCACCGGGCCCGAGCTGCTGGCCGACCTGCCCGAGATCACACATTTCGTTGCGGGCCTCGGGACCACCGGCACGTTGATGGGGACAGGGCGGTATCTGCGCGAGCAGGTGCCCGGCGTGCAGATCGTCGCCGCCGAACCCCGTTACGGCGAGGGTGTTTACGCGCTGCGAAACATCGACGAGGGTTTCATCCCCGAGTTGTACGACCCCGACGTGCTGACCACCCGCTACTCCGTCGGGTCCTACGACGCGGTCAAGCGCACGCGTGAGCTGGTTCAGGTCGAAGGCATCTTCGCCGGAATCTCCACCGGTGCCGTGCTGCATGCCGCCCTCGGGATGGCCGCCAAGGCGGTCAAGGCCGGTGAACGCGCTGATATCGCGTTCGTCGTGGCCGACGCCGGCTGGAAGTACCTGTCGACCGGTGCGTACGCCGGTAGCCTGGATGATGCCGAGGACGCATTGGAAGGGCAGCTATGGGCGTAGGCCCGGGATACACGCCGACTCAGCCGCAGCCGAAGAAGCGGCCGGCCTGGCTCGTTGGTGGGGTCACGATCGTCACATTTGTGGCGCTGCTGTGGATCATCGAGCTGTTCGATTCACTGTCGAATCATCGCCTGGACGACAACGGCATCCGGCCACTGGAGAGCGACGGCCTCCTCGGAATCCTCTTCGCGCCGCTGCTGCATTCGAACTGGGATCACTTGATCGCCAACACCATTCCGGCGCTGATCCTCGGCTTCCTGATGACACTCGCGGGGATGTCCCGCTTCGTCTACGCGACCGTGATCATTTGGGTCCTCGGCGGTTTCGGCACGTGGCTGATCGGCAATATCGGCGCACATTGCCCATACGTCGGGGTGCAATGCGAAACCAACCACATCGGGGCGTCGGGCCTGATCTTCGGCTGGCTGGCGTTCCTGATCGTGTTCGGCTTCTTCACCCGCAAGGTGTGGGAGATCGTGGTCGGCGTCATCGTGCTGCTCGTCTACGGCAGCGTGCTGCTCGGCGTGCTGCCCGGCACGCCAGGGGTGTCATGGCAGGGGCACTTCTGCGGAGCGGTTGCCGGCGTGCTCGCCGCGTATCTGCTGTCCGGCCCCGAACGTAAGTCGCGCGAGCAACGCAAGCGCAAAGCGGCCAACCCATATCTGACGTCGTGAGCGCACAGTTGGCGCCCGTCGGGATATTCGATTCCGGCGTCGGCGGCCTCACCGTTGCGCGCGCGATCATCGACCAGTTGCCCGACGAGGACATCATCTACGTCGGCGACACCGCGAACGGCCCGTACGGCCCGCTGACCATTCCGGAGATCCGTGCGCACGCGCTGGCGATCGGCGACGACCTCGTCGCGCGGGGCGTCAAGGCTCTCGTGATCGCGTGCAACACCGCGTCCTCGGCGATGCTGCGCGATGCGCGCGAACGGTATGCGCCCGTCCCGGTGGTCGAGGTGATCCTGCCTGCCGTCCGACGGGCCGTGGCCGCGACGCGCAACGGCCGCATCGGAGTGATCGGAACCGAGGCGACGATCGCGTCCCGTGCGTATCAGGACGCGTTCGCAGCGGCCCGCGACACCGAGGTGATCGGCGTGGCGTGCCCGCGGTTCGTCGACTTCGTCGAGCGCGGGGTGACCAGCGGACGGCAGGTGTTGGGCCTGGCGGAGGGGTACCTGGAGCCGCTGCAGCGCGCCGAGGTCGACACGTTGGTGCTTGGCTGCACGCACTACCCGATGCTGTCCGGGCTGATCCAGTTGGCGATGGGCGATCAGGTCACGCTGGTGTCCAGTGCGGAAGAGACTGCCAAGGACTTGCTGAGAGTGCTCACCGAGCTTGATTTGCTGCGCCCGCATGACGCGCCGCAGGCACGCCGGCTGTTCGAGTCCACCGGTGATCCTGAGGCCTTCACCACACTTGCGGCGAGATTCCTCGGTCCGACGCTGGATGGCGTTCGGCCTGTTCAGCGTCACGTTGCGGCTCAAAGATGATTTGTGTCGCGTAAACGGGCGATGTTTTCGTCAAGCGGATAGCGGGCATGGCAAGCTAGTGAGCGTGCGAATCACCGTACTCGGTTGCTCCGGCAGTGTTGTCGGGCCAGATTCGCCAGCCTCGGGGTACCTTCTGACCGCCCCTGACACCCCGCCTATGGTGATCGATTTCGGCGGCGGCGTGCTCGGCGCCCTGCAGCGCCACGCCGATCCCAACGCGGTGCACGTATTGCTGTCGCACCTGCATGCCGACCACTGCCTGGACCTGCCCGGCCTTTTCGTTTGGCGGCGCTATCACCCGACGCCCGCCGCCGAGCGCGGCCTGATGTACGGCCCGGCCAACACGTGGGCTCGACTCGGTGCGGCGTCCTCGCCCGAGGGCGGCGAGATCGACGACTTCTCAGACATCTTCGACATCCGGCATTGGGTCGACAACGAAGCGGTGCAGATCGGCTCGCTTTCGATCGTGCCCAAGTTGGTGTGCCATCCGACGGAGTCCTACGGACTGCGCATCAGTGACCCCTCTGGCGCGACGCTCGTTTACAGCGGCGACACCGGCTATTGCGATCAGCTGATCGACCTGGCTCGCGACGCCGATGTGTTCCTGTGCGAGGCGTCGTGGACGCACGATGCGTCGCGCCCGCCGAAGTTGCATCTGTCGGGCACCGAGGCGGGCCGCGCCGCCAAGCAGGCCGGCGTCCGCGAGCTGTTGCTGACCCACATTCCGCCGTGGACGTCGCGCGAGGACGTCATCAGCGAGGCGAAGGCGGAGTTCGACGGGCCCGTGCACGCGGTGGTGTGCAACGAGGCGTTCGACGTCACTCGCTCCTGATTGCAGTCGGGCCGACCGGTTAGGGTTGGCCCGTGTCCAGACGAGAAGACGGCCGACTCGACGACGAGCTTCGTCCGGTCCGCATCACCCGTGGTTTCACCTCGCACCCCGCCGGATCGGTCTTGGTGGAGTTCGGTCAGACCAGGGTGATGTGCACGGCGAGCGTGACCGAGGGCGTGCCGCGCTGGCGCAAGGGCTCCGGCCTTGGCTGGTTGACGGCCGAGTACGCGATGCTGCCCGCGGCCACCCACGAGCGATCGGACCGGGAGTCGGTAAAGGGCCGCGTCGGCGGGCGCACGCAGGAGATCAGCCGGCTGGTCGGCCGGTCGTTGCGGGCGTGCATCGACCTGGCGGCGCTCGGCGAGAACACGATCGCACTCGACTGCGACGTATTGCAGGCCGACGGCGGCACCCGAACCGCGGCGATCACCGGTGCATACGTGGCGCTGGCCGATGCGGTGACGTACCTGGGCGCGGCGGGCCGGCTGTCGGATCCGCGGCCGCTGTCGTGCGCGATCGCCGCTGTGAGTGTCGGCGTCGTCGACGGGCGCGTCCGGGTGGACCTGCCGTACTCCGAGGACTCGCGGGCCGAGGTCGACATGAACGTCGTCGCGACGGACACCGGGACGCTGGTCGAGATCCAGGGCACAGGCGAGGGCGCGACGTTCCCGCGCACGACGTTGGACAAGATGCTCGACGCGGCCATGGTGGCGTGTGAGCAGTTGTTCGCGATTCAGCGCGAGGCGTTGGAGTTGCCGTATCCCGGTGTGTTGCCCGAGTCTGCGGAGCCGACGAAGAAGGCGTTCGGAAGCTGACCGAACTCCTGGTTGCCAGCCGCAACCACAAGAAGCTGGCCGAACTGCGACGCGTGCTCGACAGCGCCGGAGTCGCGCTGACGCTCCTGTCGTTGGAGGACGTCGCGCCGTTCGACGAGGCTCCCGAGACGGGCGCGACGTTCGAGGAGAACGCATTGGCCAAGGCGCGCGACGCGTTCCGCGCTTCGGGGCTGCCGTCGGTCGCAGACGATTCGGGGCTGGAAGTCGATGCGTTGAACGGGATGCCCGGCGTGTTGTCGGCGCGGTGGTCGGGGCGGCACGGCGATGACGCGGCCAACACCGCACTGCTACTGGCCCAGCTGGCCGACGTGCCGGACTCCCGGCGAGGAGCGGCGTTCGTATCGGCGTGCGCGTTGGTGTCCGAGTCGCGGGAGCTCGTGGTGCGCGGGCGGTGGCCCGGCGACATTGCGCGCGAGCCACGCGGCGCGAATGGCTTCGGCTACGACCCGGTTTTCCTGCCGCAGGGCTGGTATCGCACCGCGGCGGAACTCAGTGCCGAGGAGAAGGACTCGGTGTCACACCGGGGCCGCGCACTGTCGGCAATGCTTCCGGCGCTGCGACAGTTGGCGTCCGCCTGACGGTGTACCGGTGCAGCATCCATGCTGCCGGAATCGTCAGGGCCAACGTCGCGGCAATAAGGCCTGGCAGTGAGCCGGTGAACAACGGCCACCGCAATACCAAATATGTTGTCACCGCCATGATCGGCACGTGCAACAGGAAGATTTCGTAGGAGATCTCGCCCAGCCACACCATCGGTCGCGTGCTCAGAAGCTTTGTGTACCAACCCGACTCGTTGAGTGCTATCGGTGCCACCACGAGCGTCGCGATGGCGGCGTATGCCAGCGCCTTGACTACCGGAGCGGATGCGGTGTCCATCGTCGAGACGGCGAGGTAGAGAACGACCGCAAGGCTGATCGCCGCGTTGGGTCTGCAGTGGGCACCGGCAACTTCGAGAACGGCCAACGCCATGCCGCCCACGAACCATGCGAGGTGGGCGGGCAGCCACATCCCGGCGGAGTTCGGCAGGAATTCGGCGTCGGTGACCAGGAGCCAGAGCGGTGTGATCGCGGCGAGCGCCGCGAGGGCGGCCAGGGTGCGCCACGGTCGCCAACCGCAGCGCAGCAGCAGGTGGGCAAGACCGGGGAGCACCGCGTAGAAGGAAACCTCCACGGCCAGGCTCCACGTCTGCGACAGGCCCGTGTGCAACAGCGTGATGAGGTAGTCGTCGGTGTAGATCTGCGTGAACGTGAGATAACGCAGCAAGCCGTACCACGTCTGTCCCGGGTTGGGACCGGGAGTGAAAACGGTGTACAGCGCGAAGACCGTCAACACTGTCAGCACGTAGCCGGGCAGGATGCGGCGGAACCGGTGCCGCGCGTATCGGGTCAGGTCGGGTGGCGCTGAGCCTGCCGCTGCCGCGCGCACCCATGGCCGGAACAACAGGAACCCGGTGAGGACGAAGAAGATCGCGACGCCGACTTCGAGGTGGGCATAGACGGCTCCGACGTAGCCGTGGGTGAGCTTGCCGGTTGCGAAGGCGGCGTGAGTGCCGACGACGAGCAGCGCCGCGACGGCGCGCAGGCCCGTCAGAGCGGGAACACGGGATGGGGAAGTGGCCGCTGTCACACCGCTCGTCGGGGTGCGGTTACAGCACACCCCGGGGTTGGCTGACACTGCATCGAGTGTACCGATGCGGTGTCGGTGCCTTTAGAACCCGAACTGCGACTTGATGTTTCGTGTCTGAATGTTTTCGACGATGATGCCGACAAGCGGGATGGTGCCTGCCAGCAGCACTCCGATGGTCTTGGCGATCGGCCAGCGCACCTTGACCGCGAGATTCGCGGTGGCGATCAGATAGATGAAGTACACCCAGCCGTGCACGACGCCGATCCAGGTCGGGGGATTGTCGACTTTGACCACGTAGCGGATGTAGATCTCGTAGCACAAGGCGATGAGCCAAACGCCGGTTGTCCAGGCCATGACGCGGTATGCCAACAGCGCCTTGCGGATTGACTCGACCGTGGTCGGCGTGGGGGCTTCGGTCATGGTGTCTTTCTTTCCTTGTCTTTGTCGGCGAGCTCGGCAAGGTAGGCGTTGTACTCGCGGAGGGTGGGGTCGTTGTCGTCGGAAGGCGTTGCGGCCTTGGGTCTTTCGGGCAGGAGTCCGGATGGGATCTCGGTCACGGTGTCGTGCTTTCGCGGCTCGGGTGGCGCGTCCTCGTAGCGGACGAACTTGTAATAGGCATAAAAGCAGAACCCGGCGAACAGCGGCCATTGCAGGGCGTAGCCGAGGTTCTGAAATGTGCCAGAGGCCGACTCGAAGCGGGTCCACTGCCACCAAGCCAGGGCCAGGCAACCAGCGGCGGCGACGACGACCAACGCGATCAGCGCTGGTCTCCTACGCCGTGTAGTGGACACCGTTCAACGGTACCGCGCTACTCTTGGGACGCTCACGCGCGAGTGGCGGAATTGGCAGACGCCCGGGTTTTAGGTACCCGTGTCTTCGGACGTGGGGGTTCGAGTCCCCCCTCGCGCACCATCTCTGGAGATGTGTTCTTCCAGGAGCTGTCAACAATTGACGACAGTCCGCGGACGGCACATGCCTCAGAGAGACCGGTCAGCCCGCTTTCCGGACTGGATATCCGTTCTGCTCCGCCAAAGACCGCAATTGCTTCAGCGCGAACCGTCGTCCGCGTCCCGCCGGGGGGATGAGGACGCCGGCCCACACCCCCTGTGCGCCCGGCGTCTCACACGCGTCCTGAGCGCATTGCCAGCGTCGTGGACATGCCCGGCACAACTCCTTGGCGCCCTCGTCGGCGACCGTCGTCCATCGGTCTGGATCGCGCGCACACAAGACGTCTAGCACCGAGTTTGCCTTCCAAAGTCGCACGTAAACGGACAATATGCCTATATTGTATGAGCGGTACAGCCATATTGTCGACCGCGCCGAATGAGCGGGCATATCACATAGGTGTATGAATGAACTCTGTGTTGTCGGAGCTTGGCGGGGTTACCGCGGAGGACCGCTCGAGCATCGAGCGCATCCGCAACGCGGCGCTGAAAACCTTCGGTACCTACGGGACCTCGTCGACGTCCTTGCGCACCGTCGCCGAAGCCGCAGGGGTTTCCGTCGGCCTGGTCCAGCACCACTTCATCAACAAGGCCGGCCTCATCCAAGCGGTCGACGACCACGTCATGGGAGTCGTCATATCGACCATCTCCCAACCGATTCCGCCGCCGCCGGCCGACTCGATCGCCGAGATGGGCAGCCGCGTCACCCGAATCGTCGCCGATCATCCGGAGATCGCAGACTACGTCGGCCGCGCGCTCATCGACGGCAGCCCCCTGGGTGCGGCGATCTTCGACACCCTCACGGCGTTCGGCATCGCCCGGTGGAACCAACGAGCCGAGCGGGGCGAAACGCGTCCCGAAGTCGACGTGACGTGGGGCGCTCTCAACTCGCTTGTGCTCGCGCTGGGCACCATGATCATGCGCGGGCATATCGAGCGGCAGCTTCCCGAGCCGCTCACCGCACCGACTCAACTAGAACGTTGGCAGCAGTCGGTCAACATGTTGTTGCGCGACGGGCTTTTTCGGCCCCTCAGCTGACGGCAACCTCTTCCGCGTCGTCAGCCTGGGCGCGAAAGCATGCGATGCTGGCGCCGAAGCTGACCAGGGCCACCGCCCCCGCGACGGCTGCCGTCGCCACATGTGATGCCCCCCAGCTCGCCAGACAGACCGCAACCGCGATCACCGCGATGACGTTCAGAAACAGCCCGGTTGTCGCGATGGCCTCGGCCATCCCCTCCTCGCTCATGGCGCAGAGATTGCCCGCTACGGCCGCTGTTGAAACCCAACCCTTTTCCGGTACGTGGTTGGTGTCTCCCCGCAGAACTGCGTGAATGCGCGGGTGAATGCGCTCAGGCTCTCGAAGCCGACGGCCGACGACGTCTCCTGCACCGACTGCCCCGGCCCCGCCAGCAGGGCCATCGCCCGCAGCATCCTGGCATGTAATAGGTATGTCCGCCAAGGCAATCCGAGTGTGTCTTGAAACAGGCGCCGTAGGGTCCGTTCCGACACCGACACCGCGCGCCCGACGTCGGCCGCCGTCACCGAATCCAGATTCTCCTTCGTGTACGCCATGGCCGCCGCCACGATCGGGTTGTCGGACGTCGGCAGGCTCAGCGGCGCCTCATGATCGAGTGCCTCGACGACCAAGTTCGCCAGCGTCTGAAAGAACGCGTCGGAAACGGTGTCGCCCTGTGGGCGGTCGATCGGCCACCGCAGCCCGTAGATCATCATTTCCCGGATCAATGGTGACACCGCGAGGATGCGCGCGCGGTCCCCGCCATCGCTGACCAACTCGCGGTCGAACATCACCGCGACGGTCCGGACATCCGGGTTCATCGTGGCCTGGTGCTCCAGTCCGGCCGGAATCCACGCCGCCTGCTGCGGAGGCAGCAGGTAGTGCGCCGAGGCCGTCTCGACCTCGACGACCCCGCCGATCGCGTACTCGATCTGATGCACCTCGTGCGAGTGCCAACCGGTGATCAGCGCGTCGCCCTCGTAGAGGTAACTGCCGCCAAGGGCCCACCCGCCGCGGCGCAACTCGATGACCCGGCGGGTGGGGTGGTGGGAAAGGTCGAGCCCACTGGCCGATTCGGCTAAAACCTTGTCCGAAAGCGCAGAGACGGTCACACCGCTAGACGGTACTACTTGAAGCTATGCAGACCGACGACCTGATCCTGGTGAGCATCGACGACCACGTGGTGGAACCGCCCGACATGTTCCTCAACCACGTGCCTGCCAAGTACAAGGCCGAGGCGCCGGTCGTCGTCACCGACGACAAGGGCGTCGATCAATGGATGTATCAGGGCCGACCTCAAGGCGTCAGCGGCCTCAATGCTGTCGTGTCGTGGCCTCCGGAGGAGTGGGGTCGTGACCCCGCCGGCTTCGCCGAGATGCGGCCCGGTGTGTACGACGTCCACGAGCGCGTTCGCGATATGAACCGCAACGGCATCCTCGCCTCGATGTGCTTCCCGACCTTCACCGGTTTCTCCGCCCGGCACCTCAACATGCACCGCGAGGAGGTCACGCTGGTGATGGTGTCGGCCTACAACGACTGGCACATCGACGAATGGGCGGGCAGCTACCCGGATCGCTTCATTCCGATCGCCGTGCTGCCGACGTGGAATCCCGAAGCGATGTGCGCCGAGATCCGCCGCGTCGCCGCCAAGGGCTGCCGCGCCGTCACGATGCCGGAACTGCCGCACCTGGAAGGCCTTCCGAGCTACCACGACGACGAGTACTGGGGCCCAGTGTTCCGGACATTGTCGGAAGAGAACGTGGTGATGTGTCTGCACATCGGCACCGGCTTCGGGGCGATCAGCATGGCGCCCAACGCCCCGATCGACAACATGATCATTCTCGCAACCCAGATTTCGGCGATGTGTGCGCAGGATCTGTTGTGGGGCCCCGCAATGCGCAGCTATCCCGACTTGAAGTTCGCGTTCTCCGAGGGCGGCATCGGCTGGATCCCGTTCTATCTGGACCGCAGCGACCGGCACTACACCAACCAGAAGTGGCTGCGTCGCGACTTCGGCGACAAGCTGCCCAGCGACGTGTTCCGCGAGCACTCGCTGGCCTGCTATGTCACCGACAAGACGTCGCTGAAGCTGCGCCACGAGATCGGCATCGACATCATCGCGTGGGAGTGCGACTACCCGCACTCCGACTGCTTCTGGCCCGACGCGCCCGAGCAGGTGCTGGCCGAACTCAACGCCGCCGGCGCCGATGACAACGACATCGACAAGATCACGTGGCAGAACGCCTGCCGCTTCTTCAGTTGGGATCCGTTCGCGCGCACGCCGCGCGAGGAGGCGAACGTCGCAGCGTTGCGCGCCAAAGGTGCCGACGTGGACGTGTCGATCCGGCCGCGCAAGGAGTGGGCTCGGCTGTACGAGCAGAAGCAACTCGCCAAGGCCTAGATCCGCATTTGCGGATCAAACTAGGTCTTACGAACGCATTTGCGGATAAGATGCCGCCGTGGCATTCATTCGTGTGCGTGAGGCAGCCGAACTGTTCGGTGTCAGCGACGACACCGTGCGGCGCTGGATTGACGAAGGCAGTCTGACGGCGACACTCGACGAATCAGGCCGCAAGGTCATCGCCGGTGACGTGCTGGCCAAGTTCGCGAGCGCGAACGCGGCTGCGGCGCCCAAGGATCCACTGACCATCGCCAGCTCTGCGCGCAACCGCTTCGCCGGACTGGTCACCAAGGTCATCGCCGACAAGGTCATGGCGCAGGTCGAAATGCAGTGCGGGCCTTTCACCGTCGTCTCGCTGATGAGCGCGGACGCGGTTCGCGAATTGGGACTCGAGCCGGGCAGCGTCGCCGTCGCCGTCGTCAAGGCCACCACCGTGATCGTCGAAACCACCGGAGGGCAATCTTGAGGCGGCTGGCGACTGCCGCGCTGACACTACTTCTGATCAGCGGCTGCACCTCCACCGAACAGCCTGCGGCCTCGAACACAAAGATCGTCGTGTTCGCCGCGGCCTCCCTGAAGACGACCTTCACTGATCTCGGCGAGCAATTCAAAACCCAAAACCCCGGCAGCTCAGTGGAATTCTCGTTCGCGGGCTCGTCGGATCTGGTCACCCAGCTGACCCAGGGCGCACAGGCCGACGTGTTCGCCTCGGCCGACACCAAGAACATGGACAAGGCAGCGCAGGCGGGTCTGCTGACAGACAACCCGGTCAACTTCGCCTCCAACACCCTCACGATTGCCGTCGCACCCGGCAACCCGAAGAAGATCACCTCGTTCAAAGACCTGACGCGGCAAGGACTCAACGTGGTGGTGTGCGCGCCGCAGGTGCCGTGTGGGTCGGCGACTCAGAAGGTGGAACAGTCCACCGGAGTCAAGCTGAATCCCGTGAGCGAGGAGTCGGCCGTCACCGATGTGCTGAACAAGGTGGAAACCGGGCAAGCCGATGCCGGCCTCGTGTACGTCACCGACGCCAAAGGCGCGGAAGACAAGGTCGCCGAGGTGCCCTTTCCCGAGGCCGCAGGCGCCGTCAATATGTATCCGATCGCGGTGCTGAAACAATCCAAGAGCCAGGAACTGGCACGCAAGTTCGTCGACCTCGTCACGGGTGAGGCGGGCCAAAAGACTCTCACCGCAGCGGGATTCGCCAAGCCCTAGATCATGTCTTTTTCCGTGAGCCATCGCATGATCGGCCAACCGAGGAACACCGGCAGCCAGCAGGTCAGCACGCGGTAGAGCAGCACCGACGGCACCGCGATGGCGGTGGGCACGCTGAACGCGGCAAGACCGCCGATCAACGCCGCCTCTACGGCGCCGACGCCACCGGGAGTGGGCGCCGCCGACGCGAGTGTGCCACCGACCATCGTCACGACTGTCACCGTGACAAACGATGTGGTGCCGCCGAACGCCTCGATGCTGGCCCACAACGTCAGCGCCATGCCGAGAGTGGTTGCAGCACAACCCAACACGATGATCGCGAGGCGCTTGGGCTCGCGCGCCAATTCCGCGAGGTCGACGAGCACCTCCGCCAGGCGCGGCCGCACCGCCGTCGCCAACCATCGTCGCAGCTTTGGCACGAACAGAAAGGTGCCGACGAGCCCGAGCAGCACGCCTGCGATCAGATACAACACCGTGGTGGACGGGACGAAGTGCCTCAGATCGGCCGAGGCTCCCGCAACGGCGCTGAAGAAGATCAGCAGCGCGACGTGGGTGATGACCTGCACGCTCTGTTGCAGTGCGACGGCCGCGGTCGCACGCAGCGCGCCAAGACCGCCTTTCTGCAGAAACCGCGTGGACAACGCCAGGCCTCCCACGCCGGCAGGTGTGGTGGTCGCTGCGAACGTGTTGGCCACCTGCATGATGGTGAGGTTCTTGAAGCTGACAAGCCCGTCGGCGCAGGCCCACAATGCCGCTGCCGCACCGACATACGTCGTTGCCGACACCGCGAGGCCCAGCAACGCCCACCACCAGTTCGCCGTCTTCAGCGCGGAGACGAACGCGGGCACCGTGCTGATGAACGGGTAGGCGACGTACACCAGCGCGACGAGCAAGACCAGCCGGACGACCTGACTGCGGGTAAACCTCGTGATGGTCTCGGACTTGATCTGATCGGCCCCGGTCTGACGCTTCACCTCGTCACGCGCGGCCGACATCACCGCGCCTACATCGCCAACCGACTTGCGGATGCGTCTTGGCATGGCGGACTTGGTCAGTCGTCGCGACGCCCTCAACACCGGGCCCTTGCCGAAGACGTCGACGGCCGCGGTGACCGCGGGTTCAGCGCCGTACAAGTCGGTCGTCGTCACGAGCAACTGGGCGACGTCTGCCTGTAGCTGTTCGTCCGTCGCACCGAATTCGGCGCTGCCGAATCCGCCGAAGCGCGCGGTGCCGCCGTCGATCCTGATCTCCTTACCGCGTAGGTCGCCATGGGAGATCTGGCAGTTGTGCAGGGTGCGAAGCGATTCCCACACCCGCGTGACCGCGTCGTTGTCGTCGCGGCAATCGGTGATCGGGGTACCGGATGGCGGAGTGTGTGCGTACAGCGTCCAACCGCGGTCGAGCGGCGCCATCGCCAGTGTCGACGTGCTCGCGACGCCCAGGTCGCCGATCGCGATCGCCATCAACGCGCGATGCTCGACCGCGCGCCGCATGGAGGGCTGCAGTGGCGCCGTCTCGCGGTTGCGCAACCGCAGCCAACGCCAGAACTGGCGGATGAACCCGCCGCTGCGCTGATTTGGGCCATACATCTCGACGACGGCCACCGCGTCGGGCTCGTCGGACTTGGCGGACAGCAGCAACGGTCCACGGCCGGCGGGGCGCACCACGGTCAGCGTCGACGGCAAGAAGTCGCGCCGGGCCAGCGCGCGCACCGCGCCGTCGAGCGGCACTTCGAGTGCCGGCGTCCCGACCACAAGCACCACCAATGCGCCGACGAACCAACCGACCGCCAGACCGAGCAGCGAGCGGGCCGGCACCACCGCGCTGACCACGAGGTGAATCGGCACAAAGGCGAGCAGCAGCGCCCACCACCACCGCCGCCACCGGGCGGGCAGCCACGGCCCGGAAACCGTCAGCACGGCGGCCAGCATCGCGATCCATCGCGGGTCGTCGAGGAACTGCGAGAGCAGCGTGTCCAACCGGTCAGACAAGTCGAAATGCCATCGCGGCGCGGAGATGCCGTTGCCGGTGATCGACAGTGAAATGAACGCCAGGAACGCCGCGGCGGCATACGCGGCAAGCAGCTTCCACTGCCGAGAGACGATCAACCCGATCAGGATCGCGAACGGCAGTGCCAGGATCGCAAGGCCGTACACCAGATACACCAGATTCGACTGGGTGGGTGTCAGCACGCCGACGATCTCGGAGATGGACTTCTCGAGCGTCACCCATTCGTAGCGGGTGATCAGCGAGCTTGTGACGACGGCAGCCAGGAACACCGTCGCAAGGGCCAGTCGCAGGATGTCGTTCGTACGCCGGGTGAGCGGTTGCAGCAAGTTGCCCGAAACGGTGATGTCCCGCCCGTCGACTCGCATGTCCCAGCATCTTTGCATGTCGGCGGCGCGCCGGTGTTATTGCGACGAACTGCGGGTGTTCACCTAGAGGCGTCCACGGATACGAGTTGCCGCAGCGGACGGCCTGCGGTTTCGCGCATGGTGAGCAGGGTGACGAGCGAGACGATGGCCGCGGCGATGACGTAGTAGGCCGGCGCGACGTCGTTGCCGGTGCGAGCCACCAGCCAGGTGGCGACATACGGCGCCGTCCCGCCGAACACCGCTACGGAGAGGTTGTAGCCGATGGAATAGCCGCTGGAGCGCACCCTGGTGGCGAACAGTTCGGCGCCGGCCGCCAGCGACGCGGAAACGAACACCGACTCGATCGCCGACAGGCAGGCGTGAGCGGTGATCGCCGCGGCCAAGTTGCCGGTATTCAGCAGCAGGAAAAGGGGATAGGCAAATACTGCGAATCCGACCGCCCCCGTGATGAGCAGAGGTTTGCGCCCGATCCGGTCTGACAGCGCGCCAAGGGGCGGGATCAGAACGATCGCGACGAGGCTGGCCACGGCGATGGAGACGAAGGCGTCCACCTTGGTGAAGCCAAGGGTCTTTGTGAAGTAGCTCGGCAGGAAAGTGAACACGACGTAGAAACCGACGTTGTGAATCACTACGAGTCCGGCGATCTGGAGGATCGGCCGCCACGACGAGGAGATCGCTTCTTTGAGCGGCGAGGCGGACACCTCTCCGCCCTCACGGAGCGCCTCGAAATCCGGTGTGTCCTCGAGTCGCAGCCGGATGTAGAGGCCTACCGCACCCAGTACGCCGGCGATCAGGAACGGAATCCGCCAGCCGTAGTGGTCCATCGCGGCGTCGGAAAGCACCGCTTCGAGGCCGGTGACGGTGAGCGATCCCAATAGGAATCCGACGATTACAGACCAAACCAGGAACGACACCACGAACCCGCGATGCTTGTCGGGTGCGTACTCGGCCAGGAAACATGCGCCGCTGCCGTACTCGCCGCCCGCCGAAAAGCCTTGGACGCAGCGCAGCAGCAGCAACAGCAGTGGTGCCGCCACGCCGATGACGGCGTAGCTGGGAACGAGACCGATGACGAATGTCGAGCCCGACATCAGCAAGATGACAAGGGCCAGGACCCGTTGGCGGCCGATCCGGTCAGCGAGCGGCCCGAAGAAGAATCCGCCGAGCGGTCGCATGAAGAACGCGGCCGCGAAGATCGCGAAAGTGTTGAGCAGTGCCGTGGTCTCGTTGCCGGGCGGGAAGAACTTCTGTGCGATGTAGGTCGCTAGGAAGCCATAGACCGCGAAGTCGTACCACTCCACCAGGTTGCCGATCGACGCGCCGCGAACCGCTCTACGCACGGCTTCGGGGCCCGGGTCGGCGCGGCCGGTCTCGTTTGTGCGGACGTCAGGCGACATGCCCTTGCATTCCCGTTCGGGCCGGGTAACTAACTCAAGTTGGCGATTACCGAACGGGAACCGAGATCTGCGTGAGTTCTGATCGCCCGCGCAGCAGCTCCGAGCCCTGAAGCTTCCAGCACCTCTGCTCGGCCTGATCGGCGCGCTCGATCGCGGCGCTCGAACACAACACCCGGCTCTCGAAGTCCTTGGCCCGGTCGGCCAGCCGTGCGGCCTCGTTGACCGCGTCGCCGACAACCGTGTATTCATAGCGGTTTTCCGCTCCGATGTTGCCCGCGAAGACCGGCCCGGCGGATACCCCGATTCCGAAGTCGACGAGAAGCAGCCGCAATTCGTCGGCCAAAGCGCGTGCCGTGGCCAAGGCTGCGGTCGCCGGATCGTCGATGTGCAGCGGTGCGCCGAACACCGCCAGCGCGGCATCGCCCTGGAACTTGTTGATCAAGCCCTCGCGCTTGTCCACCTGCGCGACCACGATGCGGAAGAAATCATTGAGCACGGCGGCCACTTGATGCGGTTCGCGCTTCGTCGCCAGTTGCGTTGAGCCGACCAGATCGATGAACAGGATCGCGACCTCGCGCTCGTCTTCCGATACCGACTCGTGTTCCTCGATCGCGCGACGGACGACTTCTTCACCGACGTGCCGGCCGAACAGATCCCGCAGCCGGTCGCGTTCCTGCAGACCCGCCACCATGCGGTTGAACCCGCTCTGTAGTTGGCCGAGTTCGGATCGTTCATACACCTCGATTTTGTCGCCGAGATGGCCGCGTTCGACCTCCGCCATTGCGTCGACGACATCGCGGATCGGATCCGAAATCGACGACGCGACCAGAATCATCGCGCGCATGCCCAGCACCACGGCGACCAATGCGAGCACCAACACCGGCACCTCAATTGGCGCGTCGCGCTGAATGATCCAGCCGTTGGCCCGCAACATCACCAGCACGACTATCCCGGCGCCCGGGAGCGCCGAACACATCGTCCACATCAATATCAAACGGGCACGAACGCCAGGCGCTCGCTCCGCATGCTCCAAATCCCATGTGGCGGCAACCATCAACGCGCGCAGAGCACGCTGGGTGAACAGGAACCCGGTGCATACGGTCGCGGTGGAACCGAACATGATCGCTGAAACAATCAGGATCAGCACACGTAGGCCCGCGTCGACGTTCAGGGGAATCATCACCGCGGCTGCGAGGACCCACGGCGTCAACAGAATTGCGGACTGCCGCCTGGTGATGTTGGGCGTCTTTGGCGGATTCGCAGCGCGGCCGAGTGCACGAGCTACCAATGCCACGCCGCTCAGCCCGACCGAGAGAGTTCCGACGACGATGATCGCGGCGGTCGCGATCAGATTCGTGACGTTCAGGACGGATTGCGCCTCGAGGACCGTTTCACGGCTGACCGATATGACGATCGCGACGACCTCAGCAGCCGACAGCAGGTAGGCGAACGCAAGGCCTGCCGCATATCGAACGACCAGGCTACGTGGCCTCATCGGCCCATAGTGTCAGTCGCTGGCAGGCAGCGGCTTGGCTTCCTTCAGATTCAGCGCGGTGGTACCGATGCTCAGCGTGCCCGCACCGGCCTTGGTGACAAGCACCTCGGCGCCGTTCTCGTCGACGTAGCGCTTGCCCATCACGTTGCCGTCGGCAAAGTCGGGGTCCAACTTGGCGTCGGCTGACTTTTCGGCGTCGAGCGGCACCATCGGCACGCCGCCGGCTCGCAGATCGTCCAGGCTGTCGGCGCTGCGCACAACGATCACCTGGGTGTCGCAGACCTGGCTTTGCAGCCGGGTGCCGTTCTTGATCATGTTCGACTCCTTTGGAATTCGTCGACCAGTTCGCGGCGCAGCACCTTGCCGGTCGCGTTCGTCGGCAGTTCGTCGCGGAACACCACCCGATCGGGTGTGCGAGATCCACGTAGTTGCGCGCGCACATGCTCGCGCAGTTCGTCAGGGTCAGGTGCGGCGCCCGAAGCGGGAACCACCACGGCGACGATGATCTGGCCCCATTCGGGATCCTCGGGACCGACGACCACACAGTCGCGCACCGAGGGATGCTCGACGAGGACGTCCTCGATCTCGGCGGGCGCGATGTTCTCGCCGCCGCGGATGATCGTGTCGTCGGATCGACCGCCGATGAACAGGTAGCCGCCTTCGTCAAGCATGGCAACGTCTTTGGTGGGGAACCAGCCGTCCGCATCGAGCACCGAACCGATGTCCGTGTAGCGGCCCGAAACCTGCTCGCCACGCACGAACAGCTCTCCGGTTTCACCCGGCCCGAGGACGCTGCCGTCCTCGCCGCGGATCTGCACCTCGATACTGGGCACCGGTTGGCCAACCGATCCCAGGCGACGAGCGACCGCTTCGTCGGCTGCGGCCAGCGCCTCCCGATGATCGTCGGGGGTGAGCACCGCGATGGTCGAACTGGTCTCGGTGAGGCCGTAGGCGTTGACAAAGCCGACGTGGGGCAGCAGACCAAGTGCCTTGCGTACCAAGGGAAGTGCCACCTTCGAACCGCCATAGGCCAGGTTGCGCAGGGTCGGAAGGGCGACCGGTTCGGTCTCGAGCACCGAAACGATGCGGTCCAGCATGGTCGGCACGACGGTGGCCGATGTGACACCCTCGTCGCGCACCAGGCGTACCCACTCGTTGGCGTCGAACTGCTGTAGATAGACCATCTTTCGGCCCGCGTAGAGATTCGACAGCGCTGCGCTGACTCCTGCGATGTGATACGGCGGCACGCAGATCAGGGCGGCATCGCAAGGTTCGGCGGAATCGAATTCGACGGTACCGGTGATGTAACTGGTCAGGTTGTTATGCGTCAGCTCAACGGCTTTGGGCTTCGATGTGGTGCCTGAGGTGAACAACACCACGCCGACGTCGTCAGGGTCGGCGAATTCGGCGGCGGGGTCTGCGGTTCGGGCCGCGTCGATGAACTCGTCGGAGCTGAGGACCTGCTTGCCCGCGCCCGCGACGACATCGCGGTATTCGTCGTCGGCGATCACCAGCGGCGTCGGCAACCGGTCGATCAACTGGCGCAGGCCGTCCTCGCTGAGTCGGTAGTTCAGCGGCGTGAAGGCGACCCCTGCGCGTGCCGAGGAGAACAACAGCAGCGGCAGCATCGCCCCACCGGTACCGACATACGCCGCGTGCTGGGCGCCGGACGCCGCGATGACCCCGGCGCCGCCGTCGGCGAGGTCGCTCAGTTCACTTGTGGTCAGCCGGATCTCGCCGGAAACCACCGCGGTGCGGTCCGGATTCGACGACGCTGCCATTTCCAGCAGCAACGAAATACTCATGGCTTGTCGACGAAGATATCAAGGATGGGATCGTCGCCGCCGCCGTAGCTGGAAAGGTCGGTGACACCGGCTTCGGCCAGCACCGCAGAGTCGATGAAGCATTTGCCGTTCACATCGGCAGGAGCACGCGACAGGATCTCGACCGCGGCGTCGCCCATGATGTCCGGGCTGCGCGATGAGGACATCAGCTTGCCCTCGGCGAGGTTGGCCACCGCCGACGTCGCGATATACGTCTCCGGCCACAGGCAGGAGAACCCGATGCCGGTATCGGCATACTCGGCGGCCCAGCCCAGCGACAGCAGCGTCATCCCGTACTTCGACAGCGTGTAGGACGGGTGCGCGCCCAGCCAGTAGGGATTCATGTTCAGCGGTGGGGCCAGCGTCACGACATGCGCGTTCACCGACCTACGCAGGTGCGGCAGCGCCGCTTTCGTCAGCAGGAACGTGCCCCGGACATTGATGTCCATCATCAGGTCGAACTTCTTGGCGGACAGCTGTTCCGTCGGCTCGGTGGCGATCGCGCTGGCGTTGTTGATCACGATGTCGACGCCGCCGAAGTGCTCGACCGCGGTGTCAACGGCGCGCTGCACGTCCTCCTCCTTGCGGACATCGCCCACCACCGCGACGCCCTTGCCGCCTGCGGCCTCGACGTCGGCGACGGCGGTGTGCACGGTGCCCGGCAGCTTGGGGTGCGGTTCGGCGGTCTTGGCCAGCAGCACGACGTTGGCGCCCTGCTTGGCGGCACCGATTGCGATCGCCAGCCCGATGCCGCGACTGCCGCCCGAGACGACGAGCGTGCGGTCAGTGAAGGTGGACATGGGCCTCCTCGGGTGCCTCACCGGGATGCTACCCGATTGGAATTGGCATTCTCATTCTAAGCAAGTCTCATAATCGCTGTGTACCGGCCCTTCGCCGGTGCGAACCCCTCTTCCGCGCCCCGCGCCCAGTGCATGTTTCCACAGAGCGGTATTGGCATTCTCATTTTTTGCAAGTACGTTATCCATTGATGAACGACCCAGTACAGACCCCCTCCGGGATCCCGCTGGAGCCGGTGTACGGACCGGCCGACCGCGCGGGCGATCCGCCTGCGCCGGGTACCTATCCGTTCACCCGGGGCAACTTCGCCAGCGGGTATCGCGGTAAGACGTGGACGTTTCGGCAGTATTCGGGCTTCGGGACCGCCGAGGAATCCAACCGCCGCTATCGCTATCTGTTGGATCAGGGCGGCACCGGGTTGTCGGTGGCGCTGGATCTGCCGACGCAGTGCGGGTATGACTCCGACGATCCCGAGTACGGGGAGGAGGTCGGCCGCGTCGGTGTCGCGGTGGACACGCTGGCCGACGCCGAGATCTTGTTCGACGGCATCCCGTTGGACGCGATCAGCACCAGTTTCACGATCAACGGCACGGCGGCGATCCTGTTGGCCTTTTATGTTGCGGCCGCGGAGAAGAAGGGTGTGCCGCGGGCCAAGCTCACCGGCACCATCCAGAACGACATCCTCAAGGAGTACGCCTCGCGCGGCACCTGGATCTGGCCGCCGGAGCCCTCGCTGCGGTTGATCGCCGACACGATCGAGTTCTGTGCGGCCGAGGTCCCCAAGTTCAACGCGATCTCGGTGGCCGGTGCGCACTTTCGCGACGCGGGCGCCAATGCGGTGCAGGAGATGGCCTTCACGCTCGCCGACGGCGTCACCTATTGCGACACGGTGGTGGAGCGCGGCCGGATGAGCATCGACCAGTTCGCGCCGCAGATTTCGTTCTTCTTCTACACCCATGGGGATTTCTTCGAGGAGATCGCCAAGTATCGGGCGGGCCGCCGGCGCTGGGCCACGATCGTGCGTGAGCGCTACGGTGCCACCACGGACAAGGCGTCGATGTTCCGGTTCGGCTGTGTGGCCGGCGGGGCGTCGTTGTATGCGCCGCAGGCCCAGAACAACCTCGTGCGGGTGGCGTATGAGGCGATGGCCGCGGTGCTGGGCGGGGTGCAGTCGATGTTCACCGCCGCATGGGATGAGCCGTTCGCGCTGCCCAGCGAGGAGTCGGCGACGCTGGCGCTGCGCACGCAGCAGATCCTGGCCTTCGAGACCGGGGTGACGAAGGTGGCCGACCCGCTGGGCGGGTCGTACTTCGTCGAGGCGCTCACCGATGCCACCGAAGCGAAGATCGTCGAGATCATGGCTGATCTCGAGAACCATGGCGGCATGGTGCGCGCCATCGAGGACGGCTATCTGCAGGGTCTGATCGCCGACGAGGCGTTCAAGATCCACCAGGAGATCGAGTCCGGCGAGCGCCCGGTCGTGGGCGTCAACAAGTTCGTCGCCGACGAACCGCCACCGGAGATCGCGACCTATGAACTGGATGCCGAGGGCCGCGATCTTCAACTCAAGCGGCTGTCCAAGGTCAAGGCGGAGCGCGATCCGGCGGCGGTGGCCGATGCGCTGGCCGCGCTGTCGCGTTCGGCGGAAGGCGATGACAATTTGATGCACAAGCTGATCGACTGCGCCAATGTCTATTGCACTGTCGGTGAGATGGTCTCGGCTCTCAAGGCCGTGTGGGGCGAGTTCCAGCAACCGGTGGTGTTCTAGATGGCCGTTCGTGTTCTTGTCGCAAAACCGGGCCTCGACGGTCACGACCGAGGCGCGAAGATCGTCGCGCGCACGTTGCGGGACGCCGGTTTCGAGGTCATCTACACCGGCATCCGTCAGCGCATCGAGGACATCGTGTCGATCGCGCTGCAGGAAGACGTTGCACTGGTTGGCCTTTCGATCCTGTCCGGAGCGCACGTCGCGCTGACGACGCGCACGGTGGAAGCCTTACGGGCCGCAGACGCAGGTGACATCGCCGTTGTCGTCGGCGGCACCATCCCGCAGGGCGACGTCCCGAAACTCTTGGATGCGGGCGCGGCAGCGGTCTTTCCCACCGGCACAGCGCTGGACGTTCTCGTCGCTGAGGTGCGCAAGCTGACATCGGAGAAGGTGGACTGACATGCGCCTTGGCGTGATGATCGGGGCCGAGCGCGGTGACATGGCGCGCAAGGTCAAGAAGCTGCTCGAGGACATCGAGTGGGCTGAACAGGCGGGGCTGGACACTGCGTGGATGCCGCAGGTGCCCAACGACTTCGACTGCCTCACCATGGTGTCGCTGATGGGCGCACGCACATCGCGCATCGAACTCGGCACCGCGGTCGTGCCGCTGCAGGCTCAGCATCCAATCGCGTTGGCGCGCCAGGCGCTGTCGGTTCATGCAGGCACCGGCGGACGGCTGGCGCTGGGCGTGGGCCCGTCACACCACTGGATCGTGCGCGACATGCTCGGCATCCCGTATGAGAAGCCAGCGGCCTACACCCGCGATTATCTCGAGGTGCTCAACAAGGCGCTCGCGGGTCCAGGTGACGTCGACGTGGAGAACGACTCGTTCACCGTGCACAATCCGACTGTGCTTGGCGCTGATTCACCGATGCCTGTGCTGATTGCGGCGCTCGGGCCGGTGATGCTGCAGATTGCAGGCGAACTCGCCGACGGGACGGTGTTGTGGATGGCCGACGAGCGGGCGATCGGCGACCACATCGCCCCGCGGATCACCAAGGCCGCCGATAACGCGGGCCGTCCGGCGCCACGGATCGTCGCGGGCATTCCGGTGTGCCTGTGTGCCAATTCTGAGATCGACGCGGCGAAGGAGCGGGCTAATCGGATTTTGGCCGAGGCGGAAACGTCGCCGAACTATCAGAAGTTGCTCGATCGCGGCGATGCCCGCGACGTCGGCGACCTGACCGCCGCCGGCGATGAAGAGGCGATTCTGGCGCGGTTCCGGCAATTCGCCGACGCTGGTGTCACCGACCTTTCGGTGCGGTTGTTGCCGATCGGTGAGAACCGTGACGAGCTGATCGCCTCGAAATACCGTACACGCGAAGTCATTTCGCAGTTGGCCGCCGCAGTGCGATGAATCAAGGCCCCCTCGCCGGCATCCGCATCCTCGAGGTCGGTGTCATGCTGGCCGGCCCGTACGCAACGATGTTGCTCGCCGATCTGGGCGCAGAGGTCATCAAGATCGAACCGCCCGGCGGCGAGATCTCGCGGCAAGTCAGCGACAGCTACTTCGCCAGCCTGAACCGCAACAAGCAGAGCGTGTGCCTCGACCTGCGTTCGGAGGAGGGGCGCAGGCGCTTGGGTGAGCTCGTCGCGAATTCGCATGCGCTGCTGGTGAATATGAAGCCGTCGGCGATCAAGCGGCTGGGGCTCACGTACGAAGCGTTGCGAGAGTTCAACGAAAAGATCGTCTGCGTTGCGATGACCGGTTTCGGGTTGGACGGCGGCGATGACCCGGCGTTCGACTACGTCATCCAGGCGGCCACAGGTGTCGCCGCCATGACAGGTGATCCCGCTGGGCCTCCGACGTTGCCCGGCTACTCGTCGGCCGACAACTCGACCGGGCTCGCCGCGGCGCTCGGGTTGCTCGCTCAGATCGTCTCGGGGCGCGGCGGCCAGGTGGACGTGTGTCTGCGCGACGTGATGTTGTCGCAGCTGAACTACCGGGCGTCGGCCTACCTCAACGACGGCGCGGCGCCGCAGCGCTACCCATACGGAGCACACTCGTATTATGTTCCAGCGCAACTCTTTTCGACAGCCGACGGATATCTGGCGCTGTTCATCACGCACGACGCGTTCTGGAAGGCGTTCGCCGACGAGGCGAAAATCGATGGATTCCCGACGATGGCGGAGCGCGCTGCCAAGCGTGATCAGGTCCTGAAGGTCGTCACCGCGGCGCTGGCCACCGACACCGCGCTCGGCTGGGAATCGAGGCTGCGTCCACTCGGCATTCCGGCGGCGGCGGTCCGCACGCTTCCCGAAGCGTTGGAGGCAACACCCGAGGCGCTGGTCACGGCGGGGGATTTCAGGTTGGTGGGCAGCCCGATTCGCATCGCGGGCTACGAGCCGCAGTTCCGGCCGCCACCGTCGCTCGACGAGCATGGCGACGTCGAGTCTTAGTCTTCGTAGTGCACAGTGACCGACGGCGTATCCGGAATCGCCTGGCAGGTCAGCACATAGCCGTCCTCGACCTCGTCCGGCTCCAGCGCGTCGTTGACCTTCATGGTCGCGTGGCCTTCGGACAGCCGCGCCATGCAGGTACCGCAATTGCCCGCCTCGCATGAGAACGGCGGCGAAACTCCGGCACGCCGCGCGCTTTCCAGCAGTGTTTCGCCGGGCACCCGAGGCACCTCGGCCTTCTTGCGGTCAATGTGAATCGTGATGATGCCGCCGGTGTCGCCGACCTGCTCAGTGGTTGCGGGCTCGTGAGCCTGCGGCGTCGCGTCGAAGTCCTCGATGAAGATCTGTCCCGGGCCTGGCAGCGCTGATGTCACGACGGACATGAAACCCTCTGGGCCACAGACATAGCATTCAGCAGCGGTGTCGGCGCCGACGAAGCCGACGATCGCGGCGGGATCGATCAGCCCGCTCTCGGCATCGATATGCCGAACCACCGACAGTCGGTCCGGGTAGCGCGTGACCAGGTCGTCGAGCACCGCGTCGAAGATCACCGACGCCCGGTCCTTGTCGGCGCACAGCAGTCGCACGGGGCGATCGGTAGTCGCCAACGCGCTTTTGACGAGCGAGAGGATGGGTGTCACGCCGCTTCCGCCGCTGAACCCCAGCAGCGGTCCGGTCGATTCAGTCAGACAGAAGGTGCCCGCGGCCCGCGTGAGCGTGACCTCGTCACCCTCGACGAGGTTGTCGAGCATCCAGTTCGACACCTTGCCGCCAGGCACCCGCTTGACCGTCGTCGCCATCTCGGAGTCGGTCTCCGGGGCGCTCGACATCGAATAGGACCGGTACAGGTCCTCGCCGTCGACGCACACCTTGAACGTGCAGAACTGTCCGGCCTTGTAGGGGAACGGCGACTCGTCGGGGGCCAGCACGTAGGTCCTGGCGTCGGCCGTCTCCTTGATGATCCGAGACACCGTCGCACGGTGGAACAGGTGCGGCTTCGGCATGGTCCCCCTGTCGCCTGGCATTGTCATTCTGATAATAAGAGAATACCATTCTCCTCGACAACGGAAACCTTCTCAACGGGCGGAAAGGAGCGGGCGCGACGTGAGTGAGCGGACGGCGCTCGCCTTCGACCAGCGGGAATACACCCTCCCGCAGCTCGACGCACTCGCCAACGGGATGGCCACAGTGCTGGAACACCGCGGCGTGCGGTCGGGCAGTCGGGTCGCACTGATGTCGTCGAACCGCCCAGAGTTCGTGATCGCACTATGGGCCATCTGGCGGCTCGGTGCGGCAGCGGTACTGCTGAGTCCGGCCTGGAAGCGAACCGAGGTCTCCAACGCCGTGACGCTGACTGGGCCGTCACATGCGGTCGGCGATCATCCGGTGCTCGCCGAAGTGATGCCGATGCTCTCGCTGGACGAGACGATCACACCTGGGCAACGAACCTTCGAGGAACCTGCTCCCGATAGCGACGCGCTGTTCGTGTTCAGCTCCGGCACGACCGGCATGCCCAAGGCGGTGCGGCACACCCACGGTTCGTTCGCCGTCGCGGTGCGGCACTGGCGTGATGCGCTGCAGCTGACGTCGGCCGATCGCATGCAGGTGATGACGCCGCCGTCGCACATCTTGGGTCTGCTGAACATCGCGATGGCGCTCGACACCGGAACATGGATCCGACTGCACCGCCGGTTCGACATCGACCTGATGTTGCACCATATCGAGACAGATCGGATCACTGTCGAGATGGCCGTCGCGCCAATCGCTTTGGCATTGGCCGCGCATCCGCAGCTGGAGAACTATGACCTGTCGTCACTGCGCTACATCATGTGGTGCGCAACGCCCGTCACGCAGAGCGTCGCCGAGGCCGTCACCGCCAGGACGCGCGTGAGCTGGGTAACTGCGTACGGGACCAGCGAATTGCCGGTCATTGCGTGTAACGACCTCGACGGGGCGCGGCTCGACACCGTGGGTCGGCCGGTGCCGGGGGTCAGCGTGCGCATCGTGTCACTGGACGACGGCGAGGTGCTGTCGCCGGGCGCGATCGGGGAGATCCAGGTGCGCTCGGATTCGGTGATGGCGGGCTACCTGCCGAGTGAGGCGACGGCGCAGGCATTTTCGGGGGACTGGTATCGGACCGGCGATGTCGGCTATCTGGATGTCGGCGGCTGGCTGCGGATCACCGATCGAGCCAAGGAGATGATCAAGGTGCGGGGGTTTCAGGTGGCTCCGGCGGAGATCGAGGCCGTGCTGCACGGACATCCAGCCGTCGAAGACTGTGCGGTGTTCGGGGTGCCCGACGCGGCGAACGGTGAGGCCATCGTTGCTGCCGTGAAGACATGTCGCCCGGTCGAGGCGGACGTGCTGGTGGCCTTGGTGGCAGACCGGCTAGCGTCCTACAAGCGGCCGAACCGCGTGGTGTTCGTACCCGAAATACCGCGCCTGCCATCGGGGAAGGTATTGCGTCGAGTGCTAAAGGAGCGTCTGTGGACGTCCGTCTGACCAGTGAACAGCAACAGCTGCGGGAGGCCGCAGCCAAGCTGGCCGATGACCTCGGGCCGGGTTCGGTTGCTGACCTCGACGACGCGAGTCGGATCGCCCGGCTGGAGAAGGCCGTCGAGGCAACGGGCTTTCGGACGTTGCGGTCTGACGGCGCATCAGGCGTCGAGGTCGCTATCGTGGCTGAGGAATTCGCGCGTGGCCTCGTCGATGTGCCTTTCCTGGGGCCGGTGCTTGCCGACGAATTGACCCGCCTGGGTCTGGAGCCGTCGGTCCCGGACCGCGCGCCGGCATCGGTGGATTTGACGGGAAGCCTTGGGGGAGTGGTCGAATCACGGGCTGAGCTGAGCGAGCTTTCCGAAGATGACGCCGCCCGCTGGCGCACGCTGGCGCTCGCGGTGACGTGTGCCGACCTGGTCGGTGCAGCGCGTGGCGCGCAGGCGCTCGCAGTCGACTATGCGAAGGTGCGCGAGCAATACGGCGCGACCATCGGGTCCTATCAGGCGGTCGGACATCTGCTGGCGGAAAGCTTGGCGCTGATCGAAGGGTCGATCAGCGTGCTGCGCCACGCGGCGTGGGCTGTCGACGAACTGCCCGCCGCGGAGGCGATCGAGGCGGCGAAGGTAGCCAAGATCTACTGTGCGCGTGCGGCACTCACGGTCTGCGAGACATCGATCCAGGTGCACGGCGGTATCGGCAACACTTGGGAATGCCTGGCCCATGTCTACCTGCGCCGGGTGCTGACGGCCACCGAGACATGGCCAGTGACACCGGAGGATTTGACCATTGGACTTTCGTGATTCACCGGACGAGGCCGCGTTCAGGGAACGGTTACGCGGTTGGCTGACGGAGCAGAAGGGCAAGTTCCCGACGTCGGGCGACGACTATTGGGCCGCTCAGGGTGACTGGCACAAGGCGCTCTACCAGGCCGGTTTCTTCGGCACGTCGTGGCCCAAAGAATATGGTGGCCAGGACCTTCCGCCGGTGTACGACGTCATCGTCGACGAGGAGATCGCGAAGGCCGGCGCCCCCGCCCGGCCGAGCCTGGGATATCTAGTCGTCGCGTTCGGCCACCACGGCAGCAAGGAAATACAGCAGCGTTTCCTGCCCGGCATGATCAATGGCACCGAGCGATGGTGCCAGGGCTTCTCCGAGCCGGGTGCGGGGTCCGACCTGGCGTCGCTGACCACCACTGCGACACGCGAGGGCGATGAGTACGTCATCCACGGGCACAAGATCTGGACGAGCTATTCGGATGTCGCAGACTGGTGTCTGTTGTTGGCGCGCACGGACAAGGATGTGCCCAAGCACCGGGGCATCTCGGCCTTCATCGTCAATATGCATCAGCCGGGTGTCACCCAGCGACCGTTGAAGATGATCAGCGGGGTCACCAAGGAATTCGGTCAGGTCGAATTCGACGGTGCTCGGGTGTCTGCCGAGAACATGGTGGGCGCACCGGGTGAGGGCTGGAAGTTGGCGATGACGGTTGTCAGCCATGAGCGGGAGCCGTCGACGCTCGGCTTCTCGGCACGGTACGGAAAACTGGTGCGGCAGTTGGCAACCCGAGTGGACGGCCCTGCGCCCGAAGAGTTGTCGTGGGCGTGGGTGCAGACCGAGATGCTGCGATTGCATGTGCGCAGGCGGTTGTCCGAGCAACTTGACGGCATCACCCATGGTCCGCAGGGATCGCTGGACAAGCTGCTGATGACGTGGGTCGAGCAGTCCGTCGGCCATGCCGCGCTGAAGACCGTCGGCACCAGCGACCCCGAGTTGTTCGCCGCCTACATGTACAGCCGCGCGCAGAGCGTGATGGGCGGCACGAGCCAGATTCAGAAGAACATCATCGCATCGCGCATTCTGGGATTAGGGGTCTGAAATGTATGGCATGCCAGCGGAAATCGATGTCAAGGCCGACGGCGGTCTGCGCATCATCACGCTCAATCGCCCGGATGAGCTCAATGCGGTCAATGACGCGCTGCACGTGGGGCTGGCCCGGATCTGGGAGGAGCTCAACGAGGATGTCGGCGCGCGGGCGGCCGTGATCACCGGCGCTGGCCGGGCCTTTTCGGCAGGTGGTGATTTCAACTACCTCGACGAGTTGCGCAACGACGAGGCGCTGCGCCAGAAGACCATCAAGCACGGCCGCGACCTTGTCATCGGCATGGTGCGCTGCCGCATTCCGGTGGTCGCCGCGGTCAACGGTCCGGCTGTCGGGTTGGGCTGCAGCCTGGCGGCGCTCTCGGACATCGTCTACATGGCGGAGACGGCGTTCTTCGCCGACCCACATGTGTCGATCGGATTGGTCGCCGCCGACGGCGGGCCGCTGGTATGGCCGTCGCAGATCAGCTTGTTGCAGGCCAAGGAGTTCGCGTTCACCGGTGTGCGGATCAAGGCGGCGCGAGCGCTCGAGTTGGGAATGGCCAACCATGTGGTCGCCGACCCGTTGGCCGAGGCGATCGCATGCGCGAAGAAGATCATGGAGTTGCCGCAACAAGCGCTGGAGAGCACCAAGCGGCTGATGAACATGCAACTCGAGAAGTCGGTGATGGCGTCGTTGGACTACGCGAACTTGTCCGAATACGTGTCCTTCGGGACCGCCGATTTCAACAAGATCGTCGACGGACTCATCGCCAAGGAGAAGTAAGCCGACTACCGCACACCCCAACTACCGCACACCCCAACTACCGCGAGCGACCGTGTCTGTGCACGACATGCCGCGGTTTGGTGGCATTCTGCGGTCGCTCGCTACCCGCGGCCCAAGATCTTCTGCGCCTCAGGGGAATCCGCTTCGGTCATCTGTATGGTATTCGGATCTGGGTGGACATACAGCTCGAGCTGCATGTTGTCGGGATCGCGGAACACGACTGTAGGTCCATACCCAATGTCGATGATTCCCGAGTTCGGTACAGCCAGTGCGTCCAAATGCTCTACCCACTGTTGCAATTCGTCTCGATCCGAGACTTGGAATGCGAGATGATCGAGGCCCACGCGCCGTTCATCGAACGCGCCACCCTCCGCGGTCGCGGTATGAGTCATCACGTTGACGTTGATACCCGAGGGATGTAGCAGCGATCGGATCTCGAATACATCCGTGGAGACCCGGTGCACCAGCGTGAAGCCCAGCACGTCGATCCACCAGACGGCAGCCCGGTCGCAGTCTGAAACCGTCAACTCGACATGCGAGAACCCCATGATTCGTGGCATAGCACTTCCTCCCCACGCGGCCTTGCACCACTACGCCACAGACTGCGCCGAACGAACGGGTTTGGCTGAGGAATCGTGAAGTCAGCTGCGGAACACGCCCTTCGGCTGACTGCTGGGCCAGCTCTCCCGCGTCGATGAAGAGGACTCCAACCGTGGACGCGCCGTTTTGTCACGTTCGACGGCGCCGAACGTGCGCGGTCTGTACGCATTTCGCGGCGTGTCGGCGTGCAGACACGCACGCTCGCTCAAGTGTTTTGGGCGGCGATTCTGGCGCGCTCTCTCATCGAGGCGATCACTCCACCGTCGTTGAGGATATCGGTGCCGGTGAGGTATCCGGCTCGATCACTTGCACAGAAGGCCAGCAGTTCCGCCATCTCCTCCGGCTTGCCCCACCGCGGCACCGCGGCGTCCGCGACCATCGCACCGGCGCCTGCCTGCTCCTCGAGCCTGCCCATTTCGGTGTCGATCGACCCTGGGGAGACCGACACGACGCGCAGGCCCCGACCGTTGAACCTTTCGGCCTGCGACGTGCTGTACCACCTGACAAAGCTTTTGCTCACGGCGTAGGCGATGCCAGATCGCGCCTCCTCGGGTACGAGGTTGCAGGCCGAGATCATGTGGTCCATGAAGGCCGCTTCGTCCTGCAAGGCAAGCGGAAATCGCTCTGCCGGAATCATTTCCTCGGGAAGCATGTGGGCCGCCATTGACGCCACGTTGACGATCGCCGATCCCTCGCCGGCGGACGCGAAGAAGGCCTCGTTGACATTCACCGTGCCAATCGCGTTGGTCCTCATGACGAACTCGGCGTCGCCCATGCTGGGGCTGACCCCAGCAGTGTGGATGACCGAGGCGATCTTTCCGAGATCGGCCGCGGTCGCGAGCAGACGGTTGACCGCCTGCCGGTCGGTGACGTCGCAGTTGACGACTATTGGCGCAATTCCAAGGTCCTTGAGCGTGGCGGTCGCATCATCAAGCCGGTTCTGCCGGACGTCGCAGAGGACGACTGTGTGGGTTTGGCCGACGACCTTGGCCGTGGCCACCCCCATTCCGCCTGCGCCACCGGTGATTACGGAGACCTGATTCATTCGCGGGCCCTTTCCCAAACAGTGCTAGGGGACGAGTTCTTCTGAGCGCTGGATCGTACCGGTGATGCCAGTTGCATCCTGATGCGCCAAGAGCACTGCGGCGTTGGCCATCGCCTCGGGTGGCTCGACCATCTCGTCAGGAATCTGCATGCCGCCGCCACCGGCGGCCCAGCCCTCGGTGAGGACCACCCGCGAGGGGCTGAGGCAGTTCACCGCGATGTTGTCGGCCTTGAGATCCGCGGCCAGGCCGAGGTACAACCGCTCGGCGCCGGCCTTCGACACCCAATACGCGTTCGAGCCGTGCTCGACCATACCGACGCCGGTCGTCGTGATCGCGATCAGCGACCCGCCGCCGCGCACCTTCACGTGCGGGATCACGGCCTTCGTCACCAAGAAGACACCGGTCAGGTTGACGTTCAGACACAGCTGCCAACGCTTCAGCGGAGTCGACTCGATCGGGCCGAGCCACAGCACCCCCGCATTCGCGATCAGGATGTCGATCCCACCGAACTCCGAAACCGTTTGTGCGACAGCTGCTTCGACCGAATCCTCGCTCGTGACATCGCACGAGACAGCGATGGCGCGGCCACCGGCCGACGTGATTCGGTCGGCGACCGTGTGGATCGTGCCCGGTACCTTGCCCTCGTGTTCGGAGCGCGCAGCAACCGCGACGGCCGCACCTTCGCGGGCCAACGCCTGGGCGATCGTCGCCCCGATGCCTCGGCTGGCGCCGGCGACGAACGCGACTTTCCCCGCCAGGGTCATTTCGGGGGGAACCGCAGCGCCCCGTCGAGACGAATGATTTCCCCATTGAGATAGTCGTTTTCGATGATGCTCTGCGCCAGTTGCGCATACTCAGTCGAGCGACCCATGCGCTTGGGGAACGGAATCTGCGGCGCCCAGTACTGCTCCAGCTGATCGGCAGCCTTGCCGTATGCCGGGGTGTTGATGGTGCCGGGCGCAATGGTGACGACGCGGATCCCGAGTGGCGAAAGGTCGCGCGCCGCAACGAGTGTCATGCCCAGCACGCCACCCTTGGCGGCGGAGTAGGGCAGCTGGCCGATTTGCCCCTCATAGCCCGCGATCGATGCGGTGTTGACGATCACGCCACGCCCGCCCTCTTCCAGCGGCTCGGACTTCGCGATCTCGGCTGCCGCCAACCGCATCACGTTGAACACCGCGGTCAGATAAAACGTGATGGTCTTCTCGAAGGCCTCCATGCTCAGCGGAGAACCGTCCTTGCCGACCAGCCGCCCGCCGCCGGCCGGGCCGCCATGGGTGTCGACCGAGATTCGCAGGGGAGCCAGCGACGTCGCTTCCGCGATGGCCGCGTTGACCGACTCTTCGGACGTGGCGTCCGTGCGGACGTAGCGCACGCCGAGCTCGTTTTCGAGTTCCTTGCCTTTGTCATCGGCGAGGTCGGCAACGACGACCTTGGCTCCCGCGTCGTGCAGGCGGCGAACGGTTGCCTCACCCAGGCCACCGGCTCCGCCGACAACGATCGCCGAGCTACCTGCGATTTGCATGTGGTTCCCCTTCTTGCAACTGGCACTCTCGAACTGAGAGAATAGCATTCTCATACGAAACGGAGACACCCATGCCTGACGCAGTCATCGTGTCCGCGCTGCGCACACCCATCGGCACCGCCGTGAAGGGCACACTGCGTGACACCGACGCGTATCAGCTGGCAGAGCACGTTGTCGGCGCCGCGGTATCCGATCTCGACAGCTCGCAAATCGACGACGTGATTCTCGGCGAGGGCCTCTACGGCGGCGGTGTCGTCGCCCGCCACGCGGCGATCACCGCCGGGCTGCCGTCGGTGCCGGGCCTTGCGGTGAACCGGCACTGCGCCGCGGGCCAGGCCGCCGTGCAGAGCGCAGCGGCGAGCATCCGCGCCGGTATGGATCAGCTGATCCTGGCGGGCGGGGTGAACTCGGCGTCGACGTCACCGCGGTTCACGCGTCGGGTCGGTGACGAAGTAGTCGACTGGTTCCCGCCGACCCATCCGAACCGGCCGGACGCGCCGAACATGGACATGTCGATCACCGTTGGATGGAACGCCGCCGTCAAGGCCGGGGTGTCTCGGGAGGAGATGGACGAGTGGGCGCTCGGCTCGCACCGCAAGGCGATTCAGGCCATTGACGAGGGACGGTTCAAGCACGAGATCGTTCCCATCGAGACGCCGCACGGCCTGTTCGAGGTCGACGAGCATCCGCGGCGCGACACCACTCTGGAGAAGCTGGCCGCGCTAAAGCCGCTTCACCCCGAGATCGAAGGGTTTTCGATTACCGCGGGCAACGCCTGCGGCGGCAACGACGCCGCCGCAATACTTGGCATCGCCAGCGATCGCCTGGGGCTGCACGCGTTGGCGACCATCCGGTCGTGGGCGTCGGTAGGCGTGGACCCTGCGTCGACGGGCCTTGCGCCTGTCGAAGCGATCCCGAAAGCGCTTGGCAGGGCTCGACTTTCACTCGCCGATGTCGATCTGTTCGAGATCAACGAGGCGTTCGCCTCGATGTGCGTGGCCACGATCAAGATGCTCGACCTCGACCCCGAGAAGGTCAACCCCAACGGCAGTGGCTGCTCGCTCGGCCACCCCGTCGCGGCGACGGGAGCCCGGATGCTTGTGACGCTGGTGCATGAACTGCGCAGGCGCGGCGGCGGTATCGGTGTCGCGGCGATGTGTGCGGGCGGCGGAATGGGTTCCGCCACCGTGATCGAGGTTCCGGCTCCCTAGACTGAGGGCGATGACCATCGACGAGCTCATCGAGTCGGCGCGCAACGGGTCCATCCGTGCCGCCGGCCGGTTGCTGAGCCTGGTCGAGAGTCCGCGCCGCAATGAGGTTCTCGATGCGGTCGGGCCGACGACGCCGCCCCGCATCGTCGGCGTGACTGGACCGCCGGGCGCCGGCAAGTCGACGACGGTCGGCGCATTGGTCGGTGCCTACCGGGAGCGAGACATGCGCGTCGCGGTGCTCGCCGTTGACCCGTCGTCGCCGTACAGCGGGGGAGCGCTGCTTGGTGACCGCATTCGAATGGCCGCACATATCAACGACTCCGATGTATTGATCCGGTCGGTGGCCACCCGGGGACATCTTGGCGGGCTGGCGGCCTCGGTTCCGGCGGCGATCAGGCTGTTGGCCGCGCTGTCGTATGAGCAGATCGTGCTGGAGACTGTGGGCGTCGGTCAGTCGGAGATCGAGATCGCTGCGGTCGCCGACCCGACGGTCGTGATCCTGAATCCCGGTGCGGGCGATGCGGTTCAGGCCGCGAAGGCCGGCTTGTTGGAAGTGGCGGACATCGTCGTCGTCAACAAGGCGGACCGCGAGGGCGCTGACCAAACAGTGCGTGACCTTCGCGGCGAGACCATGGCGCCGATCCTCAAACTCGTTGCCGCGCAGGGCGAAGGCATCGACAAGCTGGTGGACGCAATCGAGGAGCATCATCGGGCGGACAGCCCGGAACGTCGAATCGCGCGTGCCAGGGCGCAGATCTTGTCGTTGGCACAAACACAGCTGCGGAACCATTCGGAGTTAGACCGACTGGCGAAACAAGTCGCCGAGGGTTTGGACGATCCGTATACAGCCGCGGAGCAGCTGACCAATACGAAAGGTCAAGCGTGACAACCTAGCCGCCACCGGCTGACGCGGGCAGGTTGAGCATCCGTCGTGTCATTTCGTTGAGCTGCGCGCGCAGTGTCTCACCGTCGACGTCGGCCAGCAGCGGGTGCATCACCGCGACGCTGATCGCGCTCGACAGCATCGCAGCGTGCAGGCGCGCCTCGACGCCGGCCTCCGTGCCGAGCAGCGCGGCGTAGAGACGTTCGATGAACCGCTGGAACGGTTCGTACTCGGCCTGCAGCCGAATGATGACGGGATCGAAGAGCGGAACACTGAAGTCGCCGCGGCGCTCGATGGCCTGCTCGATCATCCTGTCGAGCAGAACCTGGCGCGCCCGCAGCGGGTGGCCCTGCGTCTCGGCGGCTTCGACGGCATCCTCGAGCCTGCTCATCTCCCGCTCGGTGATGGCGATGACGATCTCGTCCTTCGTTTTGAACTGGCGGTAGACGGCCGCCTTCGTCACACCCATTTCGTCGGCGATCATCTGCAGGGACGTGCCGCTGACACCGCGCTCGGCAATGAGTTTCAACGCGGCGTCCAATACACGTGTCTGCGCGGCGGTCCGTGTGATTGCGCTGAATCTGCGGTCCTCGTGGGTGGAGGTCACAGCCACGAGGGTAACCGAGGATTGACCGTCTAGTAGCCGATCGGCTACCGTCCCAGTTGCCGATCGGCTACCGACGCTGAGCGAGGGGTTCGACGATGAGACGCACGGATGGCGAGTTGATCCTGTTCTGGACCCTGCCCGCGATCGCCATCATTTGGGTATCCGCCTTCTTCATCTTCCCTGGCTTCGTGCACCCGATGTCACCGACGATGTCCGCGGACCAAATCGCGAGCTTCTATCGCGACGAGACCGCGCGGATTCGTTACAGCATGATCTTGTTCAACTGGTTCGGTGTTGGTCTGATCCCGACGGTCATGCTGCTGGCGATGCAGGTACGTCGAATGGCGCACCGCACGCCGATCTTGTCCTACAGTCTGATCGCCTGCGCGGGCGGGCCGCCCTGTCTCTTCTTGATCGCCAACATGTTCTGGCTGCTGGGCTCGTTTCGTCCGGAACGTGCGCCGGAGCTGACCCAGCTGCTCAATGACCTTGCCTGGATCACGTTCACCATTTCGGTTCCGTACCTGATCGCGCAATGCCTGCTTCTTGCACTGGCGATCTACTGGGACCGTCAGGAGCAACCCGTCTTCAAGATGTGGGTGGCGCATTTCAATATTCTTGTCGCGGTTGCCTTGGCGCCTGCCGCGTTCACGGCGCTGACGTTCAGCGGGCCGCTGGCGTGGGACGGACTGCTGTCGTTCTGGGTCAAGAACATCGCGATCGCCGCTTGGATCGTTGTGATGGGAGTCGTTCTCGGCCAATCCATCTTGCGTCGGCGCGCCGAGGAGCGGATCACCGCATGAGTACGCTGCGCCGGTTGTTGTGGAACGTGCGCGATCATCCCAAGCGCGAGTTGTGGTTCGCGTGGTGGGTGATGGTCATCTTCTACCAGCTGTACGGTGTGCTGTTCTTCCTGGTCACCCGCGTTCAGCCGCCGCCGAGCCCGGCCTGGACCACCCCGATGGTCGTGCAATGGTTCGACGCGCGGCACTACGGGATTCTCGCCGGGTTCGGAATCGTGTTTCTCATCTCGGGGTTGTGCGCGCCGATGAATGCTCTTCTCGCATATTCGATGCGGCGTATGTCGGTGAGCCGGATTTTCGGATACTCGTACCTCGTCATGTATTCGCTCAGCGCCATTCCTGGCATGTTGGTGATGGCCATTGCGATGACCGCCGGGGCCATGCGGCCAGACCGCGATCCCGAGATGATCCGTTGGCTCTACGACTTCGCGTTCCTGTCGTTCAGCGGGACCATGGGTGTGTTCATGATCGGCTCTTTGGTGTGGTTGGTTGCGATCCTGATCGACAAGAACGACGTGTTCCCGAAGTGGTTCGGCTATCTGGGCCTGTGCAATGCGCTGACCGAATTCGTCGTCGCGCCTGCATGGATCTTCCAACGCGGCGTCTTCGCCTGGAACGGTGCGATCGCATGGTGGATCAACATGGTCGTCTTCGTCACCTACACCGCCTGCTTCATCGTGCTGCTGCGCAGGATGATTGTTCGCGAGGATTTCGGCACCGGACCCCTGCCTGAAGTACCGCCCAAACATCAACGCACCCAACCTGATTCGGTGGGGGCGATGCAGTGACGAATCTGCAGGAAGACTCCTCAACGGAAGCCGGACGCCAGGCTACCCGGTTCGTGCCGGGGCAACCGGACATGTGGGTGTTCGTTCTTTTCGAATCACTTCTCTTCACGGGGTACTTCTCGGTCTATCTCGTCGGCCGGATTCAGAACCGGGAGCTCTACCTGCAGTCCCAGGCCGCGTTGGATCTCCGCTTCGGGGTGTTCAACACCATTGCCCTGCTGCTGAGTTCGTGGGCGATCGCGCGATGCGTCCAGGCTTCTCGCGAAGGGGCGTACCGGGACGCACTGAGAGACGCGTTCCTGACGATCGGGTTCGGTGTCGCATTCCTGGTCTCCAAGGTGCTCGAATGGGGCAGGGAGATTCGGCTCGGCAACACATTCACCAGCAACGAGTTCTTCCAGCACTTCTTCTTTCTGACATCGATCCACCTGCTGCATCTGCTGATCGGCTTCATTGTGATGGGTGTTGCGGTCTACCAGTTGTGGAGTCCCGCCAGGCGATCGCAGCAGTTGGTCGAGACCTGCGCCACCTATTGGCACACCGTCGATTTCCTGTGGGTGCTGATCTTCGCATTGCTCTACGTGGTGAGGTGAGCCGTGAGCGGAACTTTCAACAAGAGGCTGGCGATCGTCTGGCTCGTGCTCACCGCCATGACGCTGGCTTACATCTGGCTGGACCACTCGGCCGATGACCACGGGGCGCTGAAGGCGAGCACGGTCGTCACGGTCGCCGCTATCGTCATCGCTCTTGTGAAGGTGCGCATCATCTTTCGGGAGTTCATGGAGGTGCGACACGCTCCGGTGCTGCTGCGTCGCCTCACTGACGGGTGGGTTCTGCTGATGGCGACGATGTTGCTCGGCAGCTACTTCATCGCCTCGGCGTTAGCTGGCTGAAGCGGCGAGACCCGCACGGTAGCCGAAGACCATCGCCGGGCCCAGCGTCCCGCCCGCGCCGCCGTATGCCTTGCCGGTTGCCCCCGCCATCGCGTTGCCCGCGGCAAACAACCCGGGAATGACGGAGCCGTTGACGTGGAGGACGCGACCGTCGCGGTCGGTTCGTGGGCCCCCCTTGGTGCCCATCGCGCCGACGGACACCGGCACGGCGTAGTACGGCGCGGTGTCGATGGGGCCAAGCGTCTTGCCCGCGGTCGTGGTCGCTTTGTCGTCGCCCCAGTATCCGTCGTAAGCGCTTGAGCCCCTGCCGAAGTCGGGGTCGGTGTCGTGAGCGACGTTGTCGTTCCACGCCGCCAGCGTGCGGGCGAGGCCGTCGGCGTCTATGCCGGTCTTCGCCTCGAGTTCGGCGAGGTCGGCCGACGGGCAGAACCACTCAGGGGCAGGCTCGCCGGGCGCGACACCGAGGAAGCCGTAGCGTTTGAGATGCAGCGAGTCGAACACGATCCACGCCGGGTCGTTCGCGTACCCGCCGCGCGGGTCGAGGTATTGGAACGGTCCCGCCATCGAGTTGTATTCGCCCGCCTCGTTGAGAAACCGCTTGCCGGAACGGTTGACGATGATGCTGCGCGGCCGGGTCCGCTCGAGGCGCACACTGCGACTGCGCGGATGCCCCTGGAACGTGTCGCCGGGCAGCTGCACGATCGGCACCCACCACGCCTCGCCCATGTTCGCCAGGTCGGCGCCATGTGCCATCGCCATCCGCAGCCCGTCGCCGGTGTTGTTCGGCGGTGACACCGCACCGTGCATCGGTCCGCGCAGATATGCTTCGACGAGCTTGGTGTCCCATTCGAACCCGCCGGTCGCCAGCACCACACCGCGTCGGGCACCAACGCGAATATCCATGCCGTCCACATCGATCCGCACGCCCGTGATCGACGACGAGTCGCCAATCAGCTCCACCGCACGGGCATTCGTCCGCGGCGCGGCGCCGACGTCGAGCAGACCCTTTAGGAGCCCGGCGATCAACGCGGTGCCCGCCACGCAGAAGTCGCCGTCTTCGTTGTCGACCGACGCGTGGATCCTCGCCCGTGTCTCCGCGTCGATGCCGACGTTGCTGAAATCTGCTGGGAACGACGTGATTCGGTCCCGCCACTCGCCGAGTCGCGCCAGGTCAAAGGGTCGGGCGTTCAGCGACCGCCCGCCGCCGGGTCGTCCGCCGGGCAGTTCCGGCTTGTAGTCGGGAAACCCCTCGGCGATCTCGAATTGCAGCTCGCTATGCGCCTCAACGTAATCCAACATTTCGGCGCCGGTCCGGACAAATGTCTCCATCAGCTCGTCGTCCATGAAACCGAGAGACTGGGCACGCAAGTACGCCATCGCGTCCTCGACCGGCAACTCGCCATCGGACGCCCGACTGTGCGCCGGAATCCAGACGATGCCCCCGGAAACCGCCGTCGTGCCACCGACCGTCGCCGCCTTCTCGTAGACCTCCACCGACGCGCCGTTGCTCGCCGCGGTCAGTGCGGCGGTCAAACCCGCACCGCCGCTGCCCAGCACGACCACGTCGACTTCGGTGTCCCAGTCGCTCATGTTCGAGGCTCCCTTCAGCTCAGGATCGCGGAAAGTTCGTCGGCGGCCTTGATGACCGCGTCTCTGCCGTCCATCACGACGTCCTCGCGATGCGAGATGAGATTGATGCACGTCGGCGGAGACGGTGGCCGGCGCCTCACCGGTACCGCAAGGCCGAAGGTGTTCGGCTCGACTTCACCGTGGGTGATGATCCAACCCTGTTGTCGCGCTTGGGGAACGAGTTCACGTTCGCCTGGGCGCGGCGGCATGCTGGCGAGCAGCGCGATACCAGCGGCGCCGCGTTCCAGCGGGTATCGGCTGCCCTCGTGGAAGTTCAGCTGATAGAAGACATTGGTTGGCACGATGACCGCGATCGCCACCTGCTGATCGCCCTCGGCGACGAGCAGGGACACCGTCGTGCCGAGTCCGTCGGCCAGTTTGCGCAGCGTCGGCACACTCAGCTGCCGCACGTTGTTGTCGTACGACGCGCCCAGCACCGCGAGTCCGGCGGCTGATCGATACCTGCCGTCCTCGCCTTTTACCAACATCCGGAACTGCGCGAGCGTGCTGAGCAGTCGGTAGGCGATCGTGCGATGGACGCCGATGTCGTCGGCGACCTGCTGCACCGTCAACCCGTTCGGGGACGCGGCGACCAGTTGCAATGCCGCCAAGCCCCTGGCCAGGGTCTGCGAGCCCGGCGCACCGTTCGGTGTCGGCTCGGTTCCATGCCGGGCTGCGCCCTCCGACGACATCGCGCCCCTTCCTTGACAGATCCACTCTGCGAGAGTGATGCTCTGACTATAGTGCACATGGATGTGCGATAAATGAGCAGAGTGCTTACAAAATACGAGAATCGGATTCTCGCCGTCAAGAGGGGAAGCAGTGACGGACTTCGAGAGCATCTGGAGCGACCTTCAGGGCGTCCCGTTCTCGCAGGGTTACCTCGACGCGGGCGGAGTGCGCACCCGCTACCTGCACGCCGGTGATCCCGGCAGTCCTGCGCTGGTGTTTCTGCACGGCTCCGGCGGTCACGCCGAGGCGTACGTGCGCAACCTCGAAGCCCACGCCGAACACTTCTCCACCTGGTCGATCGACATGCTCGGCCACGGCTACACCGACAAGCCGGGGCATCCGCTCGAGGTGCGGCACTATGTGGATCACCTGATGGCGTTCCTTCATGCGATCGGTGCAGAGCGTGCTCACATCAGCGGCGAGTCGCTCGGGGGTTGGGTCGCCGCGCGCGCCGCGATCGACCACCCCGATCGGATCGACAGGCTGGTGCTCAACACCGCAGGCGGCTCACAAGCCGACCCCGAGGTGATGAAGCGGATCATCACGTTGTCGATGGCGGCCGCGGAGAATCCGTCATGGGAAACCGTGCAGGCGCGGATCAAATGGCTGATGGCCGACAAGTCCAAGGATTACGACGACATCGTCGCAAGCAGACAACGCGTCTACCGCCAACCCGGCTTCGTTGCGGCAATGAAAGACATTATGGCGCTGCAGGATCCGGAGATTCGCGCACGCAACCTGCTCGGCCCGGCAGAGTATGGCGCGATCACCGCGCCGACGCTGGTGGTGTGGACCAGCGACGACCCGACCGCCGACGTCGCTGAAGGTCGCCGCATGGCATCGATGATCCGCGGCGCCCGCTTCGAAGTGATGCCGGGCTGCGGGCACTGGCCGCAGTACGAGGATCCCAAGACGTTCAACTCGCTTCACCTCGAGTTCCTGTTGGGCCGTTGACGATGACCAACGAGGCGGACGTCGTCATCGTCGGGGCAGGCCCTTCGGGCCTGACTCTGGCGAACATCCTTGGCCTGCAGGGTGTTCGGACACTAGTCGTGGAGGAACGCGACACTCTCATCGACTATCCCCGCGGCGTCGGCCTCGACGATGAGGCGCTGCGCACCTTCCAGTCGATCGGCCTTGTCGACCGCGTCCTGCCACACACTGTCCCGAACCAGATCCTGCGATTCTTCGATGCCAAGCGCAAGCTGCTTGCCGAGATGGCCCCGCCCGATGCGCGGTTCGGCTGGCCCAAGCGCAACGGCTTCGTTCAGCCGATGGTCGACGCTGAATTGTTCGGCGGCCTCGAGCGATTCGACCACGTCGAGGTTCGATTCGGGCATCGGATGCAGACGTGCGTCGAAACCGAAGAGGGCGTGACGCTCGAGTTCGCCGACGGGCAGCAGCCCGTGCGGACACGCTATGTGGTGGGGTGCGACGGCGGTCGCAGTGTCACCCGCCGCCTGATGGGGGTGTCGTTCGACGGCACCACGTCCTCGACGCGGTGGCTCGTCATCGACTGTGCCAATGATCCGCTCGGCCACCCCAACAGCGAAGTCGGCGCCGATCCTGCGCGCCCGTATGTCTCGATCGCCATCGCGCACGGAATTCGACGCTTCGAGTTCATGATCCACGGCGACGAGTCCGACGAAGAGGCCGAGGATCCTGCCTTCGTCAGACGGATGCTCGCGCAACTTGTTCCGCATCCGGAGCGCGTCGACATCATCCGGCACCGCGTCTACACCCACCACTCGCGCATCGCAGGGGCGTTCCGGAAAGGACGGCTGATGCTGGCCGGCGACGCCGCGCACCTGATGCCGGTGTGGCAGGGACAGGGTTACAACAGCGGCATCCGGGACGCGGCGAACCTCGGCTGGAAACTCGCCGCGGTCGTCAACGGCCACGCCGACGACGCGCTGCTCGACACCTATGACGTCGAACGTCGCAAGCACGCCCGCGCGATGATCGACCTGTCGACGTTGGTGGGCCGAGTCATCTCGCCGACCAACCGGCGGGTTGCGGCGCTGCGCGACCGCGTCATCCACGCGGCCTCCGTGGTGCCCACGCTCAAGCGCTACATCCTCGAGATGCGGTTCAAGCCCATGCCGCGGTACACAGACGGCGCGGTGGTCCACGTCGGTGAGGACACCTCACCGACGGGCACCCTGTTCATCCAGCCGCGAGTCGACACTCGTGAACAGCAGAATGTTCTGCTCGACGATGTGCTGGGGCCGGGCTTCGCCGTGCTGTGTTGGAGCAACAACCCACGCGCGTTCCTCGGCGCCGAGGTGTTCGACCGCTGGAAGGCGTTGGGCACCAAGTTCTTTGCCGCTCGGCCGATGACACAGTTGCACTGGACTGGGCACGACGACCCCGACGTCGTGATCGTCGGTGATCGCACCGGCGCGCTGAAATCGTGGTTCGACGCGCACACCGAGTCGGTGCTGTTCCTGCGGCCCGATCGCTGCATCGCGGGCGCTTGCATCGCCCAACGCGCACCAGAGATGTCCACATCACTGTTCAAAGTCCTTTGTCTGACCCAGGGAGGAGGTAACGGTGCCACTCGCCCTCTGTTGCATGTCGCACAGCCCACTGCTGAACCTTCCGGGACCGTCGCAGGAACTGCTTGACGACATCGACTCCGCGCTGGGGCAGGCGCGCGACTTCGTCGCCGCGTACGACCCCGAACTGGTCGTCATCTTCTCGCCTGATCACTACAACGGCTTCTTCTACCGGACGATGCCGCCGTTCTGCATCGGTACCGCGGCGCAAGGCGTCGGTGACTACGGCACCCATGCCGGACCACTCGATGTGCCCGAGGACATCGCGACCGAATGTGCCGAGGCTGTTCTCGAATCCGGTGTCGACGTGGCGATCTCGGCCAGCATGGATGTCGATCACGGCACAGTGCAACCGCTGCAGAAGTTGTTCGGCGACGCGACGGCCCGCCCGGTGATCCCGATCTTCATCAACTCGGTCGCCACCCCGCTTGGTCCACTGCGTCGGGTGCGGACGTTGGGTTCCGTTGTGGGGACGTACCTTGCGACGCTCGGCAAGCGGGTGCTGGTCATCGGATCCGGTGGGCTGTCGCACGATCCGCCGGTGCCGACATTGGCGACGGCACCTCCTGCGGCGTTGGACCGGATCGTGCACGGCAACCCGATGACAGCCGAGCAGCGACAGGCCAGGCAGGTCGCCGTGATGGAGGCCGCGCGCGAGTTCGCACACGGTCAAGGCTCGCTGCAAGCCCTGAACCCCGACTGGGACCATGCCTTTCTGGAACTGCTCGACTCCAACCGGCTTGCCGACGTCGACGCGTGGTCGAACGCGTGGATCGAGAAGGAAGCCGGCCACTCGGCACACGAAATCCGCACGTGGGTGGCCGCTTTCGCGGCCTTGGCCGCGCACGGGCCCTATCAGACACAGCATCGCTTCTACCGGGCGGCACCGGAACTGATCGCCGGTTTTGCGATCCGAACGGCGGTGCTCGATGTCTGACCACTTCGATCACACCGTCGACGTGCTGGTCATCGGCTCCGGCGGCGGCGGCATGACTGCGGCACTGGCCGCCGACGCGTCGGGATTCGAGACGCTCGTGGTCGAGAAGTCTCCGCAGTTCGGCGGTTCGACCGCGTTGTCCGGCGGTGGCATCTGGGTGCCGGGTGCGCCGAGCCAGCGCAAGGAGGGCTACGTTCCCGATCCCGACGAGGTGTTCGGCTACCTCAAGCAGATCACCGGCGGCCTGGTCAGCGATGGGCGGCTGCGGCAGTACGTCGACAGTGCGCCGAAGATGATGGAGTTCCTCGAAAAACTCAGCCCGTGGTTCGAATTCGTGTGGAAACCGGGATACGCCGACTACTACCCGGAACTGCCCGGCGGCTCCGAGCTCGGCAGCACCATCAACGTGCCCGCCATCGACCTGCGCAAGCTCGGCGACGAGGAGCAGAACCTGCTGCACCCGTTGGCGCTTGCACCGAAGGGAATTTGGTTCGCCCCGAAAGATCTTCGGCTGTTCTACCAGGTGCGGCAGAACTGGCGAGGCAAAGCGGTGCTGCTGAAACTGATTTGGCGGATGTTTCGCGCACGGGTGTTCGGTGACCGGATGGCGGCCATCGGCCAGTCACTTGCTGCTCGGATGCGGCTGGCGCTCAAACAGCAAGGCGTTCCGCTGTGGCTGCACTCACCGATGACCGAGCTCATCACCGATGTCGACGGAACCGTTACGGGCGCCGTCGTCGAGAAGGACGGCAAGCTGGTGCGCATCCAGGCCCGGCGCGGGGTGATCCTCGCCAGCGGTGGGTTCGACCATGACATGGCCTGGCGCCGGCAGCATCTTCCGGTGCTCGAGAAGGATTGGAGTTTCGGCAATCCCGCTGCTACCGGCGACGGAATCAGGGCGGGGGAGAAGGTCGGCGGCTCGACCGACCTGCTCGACGAAGCGTGGTGGTTCCCTGCGATCTGCTGGCCCGATGGACGACTGCAGTTCATGCTCAACGAGCGCATGATGCCGTCCCAGTTCGTCGTCAATGGCGATGGCAAGCGCTTCATCAACGAGGCGGCGCCGTACATGGACTTCGCCCACGCGATGATCGACGGCCAGCGCTCCGGCGTCACCCATATCCCTTGCTGGCTGATCACCGACATCCGGTCGTTTCACCGATACGTCGTCGCCGGTCATCTCCCGATCCCCAAGATTCCGTTCGCGCCGGTACCCACCGGCTGGAAAGTGCCGAAGGCGTGGCTGGACTCCGGTGTGGTCAAGGAGGCCAACAGCTTTGATGAACTCGCCGCGAAGATCGGCGTGCCTGCGGCCAATCTGCTTGCCACGGCCGAGCGCTTCAACGAGTTGGCGCGCAGGGGCCACGACGACGACTTCAACCGCGGCGACTCCGCCTACGACAACTACTACGGCGACCCGACGTTGCCCAACCCCAACCTGTATCCGCTGGGCAAGCCGCCTTACTACGCGTTCCAGATCATCCTCGGTGACCTCGGCACGTCGGGCGGCCTGCGCACCGACGAGTTCGCGCGCGTGCTGCGCGAGGACGACAGCATCGTGAAAGGCCTTTACGCCGTTGGTAATGCGTCAGCTGCTGTGATGGGACGCAGCTACGCGGGAGCGGGCGCAACCATCGGCCCGGCCATGACGTTCGGTTACGTCGCGGCCACACACATCGCAGCGACATCCGGGATCAACCGACAAGACCGCTCGATCTCCCAAGGAGGAAGCAAGTGAAGATTTCCCTGTTCTACGAATTCCCGCTGCCGCGGCCGTGGACGCCCGACGATGAGCACAAGCTTTTCCAGGACGGGCTCGACGAGGTCGAGGCCGCAGACAAGGCGGGCTTCTCGACGGTGTGGCTGACCGAACACCACTTCCTCGAGGAGTACTGCCACTCCACCGCACCGGAGATCTTCCTCGCCGCAGCGAGCCAGCGCACCAAGGACATTCGGCTCGGCTTCGGCATCATGCATCTGCCGCCCGCGGTCAATCACCCCGCTCGCGTCGCCGAGCGCGTCTCGACACTGGACCTGCTGTCCAATGGCCGCGTGGAGTTCGGCACCGGCGAGTCGTCATCGGTGGGCGAGCTCGGCGGCTTCGGCATCGATCCGGCCGACAAACGCAAGATGTGGGAAGAGGCTCTCGAGGTTTCGATCCGCTGCATGATCGAAGAGCCGTTCACCGGATTCAAGGGCGAGCACGTCGAAATGCCGCCGCGCAATGTGGTTCCCAAGCCGCTACAGAAGCCACACCCGCCGGTATGGGTCGCATGCACCCGCCCGGCGTCGGTGTCGATGGCCGCGCAAAAGGGTCTCGGCGCATTGAGTTTCGCGTACACCGGACCGGGCCCTCTGACAGAGCGGGTGAACGGCTACTACAAGGAGTTCGAGGAGAGTGCCGTGCCCGTCACGCCGCAGATGAACCCGAACATCCTCGCCATCGGCGGCGATTTGTCGATGATGGTGGCACCCACAGACGAGCAGGCCATCGAGCGCCTCGGCAAGGGCGGCGGGTTCTTCGCGTTCGGCATCATGCACTACTACATGACCGGCATGCACACGCCCGGCCGCACCGGCGTGTGGCAGCGCCACCTCGAGGAGATCGAAAAGGATCCGAGCATCGTCTACGGGCCTGACCGCGGTCCGATCGGCAGCCCCGCCACCGTGCGGGAGTTCCTGCGGGGCTACGAGGAGAGCGGGGTCGACGAACTGATCCTGCTGCTGACTCCACGCCGCCACGAAGAGACGATGGAGTCGATCGAGCTGATGGGCTCCGAAGTGTTGCCCGAGTTCATCGAGCGCGAGGAGAAGGCGGCCGCCGAGAAAGCCAAGCGGATGGCGCCGATTCTGGAGAAGGCAGAGGCGCGCAGGCCGACGTCGACGGCTCCGCTGTTCGACGAGACCTACTCATTCGGCGGTCTGCCTACCGGTCGTGAGAACTACACCGCCAACGAGGTGTCGCTGGCGATGGAGGAAATGAACGCCGGTATCGAGGCCGCGGCCGCCAAACTCAAGTCGGGAGAGGGCTGGACGAGCAGGAATCCGAACGCGGACAAGTGACGCAGACCGATGAGCTGTTCCGTTACGACGGCCGCCGCGCCGTTGTCACCGGATGTGCGTCCGGTATCGGTGCATCCGTTGCACGGCAGCTGACCGATCTCGGCGCTCAGGTCGTCGGCCTCGACGTTCAACGGCCTGCGCTGCAGCTCAAGGAGTTTCACGCGGTCGATCTGGGCGACGCCGAGTCGATCGATCGGGCCGCCGCGGCGATAGCCGGTCCAATAGACTCCCTGTTCAACATCGCGGGCGTTTCGTCGGGCATCGGCGACCCGCTGCGCGTGGTCACCATCAACTTCCTCGGCACCCGGCGATTCACCGAGGCATTGGTGCCCAAGATGCCGCCCGGATCCGCGATCGCCAACGTGTCGTCGCTGGCGGCGTCGGCCTACCGGGAAAACGCCTCTGTGACCGCCGGCCTGCTGGACACTGAGTCGATGGCCGCGGGCATCGAATGGTGCGAGCGCAATCCGCGGCCGGTCGCTGACGGTGGCGGCTACCGGCTGTCCAAGGAGGCGATCATCCTCTACGGGATGGCCAATGTCACAGCCCTCGGCGCCAAGGGAATCCGGATCAACTGCACCGCACCGGGTGTCACCGACACCCCGATTCTCGACCAGCTGCGGACGGCGTACGGCCCGGAGTTCCTCGATTCGTTCAGTACGCCGCTGGGCCGGGCCGCTGAACCCGATGAACAGGCCAGTGTGCTGGTCTTCTTGAACAGCCGGGCCGCCAGTTACCTCACCGGACAGGTGATCTGGGTGGACGGCGGCACGGTCGGCGCCGCGACGATGAAGCCGGGAGGCGAGTGATGGCAGGCATGACCGATTTCCGTCGGGTGGCCGACGACGTTCGCAACTGGGGACGCTGGGGTGACGCCGACGAGCTCGGCACGCTGAATTTCATCACGGCGGCCAAGGTCGCCGAGGCGGCCGGTCTCGTCAAGCACGGCAAGGTATTTCCGCTTGGCGTCGATTTCGGATCGTCGGGGCCGCAGGGCGCTTTTCATTTCCGGCAGAACCCGCTACACGTGATGACCATCGACGGCGGCGACGCCGCGACGTTGCTTGAGTACGGACCCAAATGGTTGACCAACCCCGCGGCCGGCCAGCTGGCCGGATATTTCGAGGGCAACCCGATGCGGTTCAACGACGACATCATCATCATGCCGCTGCAGGCCGCCACCCAGTGGGATGCGTTGTCGCACGTCTACTACGAGGACTACCTGTACAACGGCTTTCCGGCGAACTCCGTCACGAGTGCCGGCGCCTTCTACTGCGGTATCGACAAGGTGGACGGCAAGGGCATCACCTCCCGCGGCGTGCTGCTCGACATCGTCGCGCTCCGCGGTGTGGAGACCTTCTGCGGAATGGGCGATCCGATCACGCCCGACGAGCTCGACGCGGCCGCGAAAGCACAAGGCGTCATCGTCACGCGCGGTGACATCGTCCTGGTCCGAACCGGTTGGTGGGCACGCTTTCTGGAGACCGGCGATGGCGGCGAACCCGGAGCGGGCCTCGACTGGACATGCGCGCAGTGGCTGCACGACCACGAGGTCGCGGCAGTCGCGGCCGACAACCTGATGGTCGAGAACCCGGTGTCCGGGGTCGAAGGCGCGTTTCTGCCGATGCACATGCTCTGCCTGCGAGACATGGGCCTGATGCTCGGCGAGTATTGGGACCTGACCGCGCTGGCAGCGGACTGCGCCGCCGACGGTGTCTATGAATTCCAGCTCGTCGCACCACCGTTACGAGTGACCGGTGCCGTCGGCTCACCCATCAACCCGATCGCCATCAAGTAGGTGAGGACATGACTGCAAGTACAACCACGGGCGGTGCGCCACTGGTCGTCGGGCTCGGCGGAACGCTGAGGGCCAACTCGTCCACCGAGCGCGCGCTGCGGTACTGCCTGGAATCCGTTGAACGCCAAGGCGGGCGGACGAAGTTCTTCTCTGGCGAGGACCTCGACCTGCCGATGTATGCGCCGCATGAACTAGAGCGCACGCCCAAGGCGCTCGAACTGGTCGGCGCACTACGAGCAGCCGATGCCGTCGTCGTCGGCTCACCCGGTTATCACGGAGCGGTGTCCGGACTCGTCAAGAACGCACTGGATTACATCGAAGATCTCCGCGAAGATCCTCGGGTCTATCTCGACAACACCCCGTGGGGCTGCATCAGCTGTGCATACGGATGGCAGGCGGCGGTCGGAACCCTGGGCCAATTGCGCAGCATCGGACACGCCCTGCGCGCGTGGCCGACCCCACTCGGAGTCGCGATCAACTCGGCCGACCAAATCTGGGACAGCGCGGGCCGGCTTGCCGACACCGGCGTGCAGGGACAGCTTGACCTGCTCGCCACCCAGTTACTCACGTTCGCCCGCGCCGCCTGGGAAACGGCGTGATGGACGTCGCGCGCAAGACGATTCTGGTCGACGGGTTGGTTACCAGCTATCTCGAAGCGGGACAGGGCGATCCCGTTGTCCTGCTGCACGGTGGCGAGTTCGGCGTCAGCGCAGAGATCGGGTGGGAGCGCAGCATCGCCGCGCTGGCGGAGCACCATCGCGTGCTCGCACCGGACATGCTGGGGTTCGGTGGCTCCGCGAAGGTCATCGACTTCAACGACGGCCGCGGCATGCGCATCAGGCACATCGCGCGGTTCTGCGCGGCGGTCGGTGTCGAATCGGCGCATTTCGTGGGCAACTCGATGGGCGCCATCAACCTCTTCGTCGACACCACCTCGGAAGCTCCGGTATTGCCCGCCCGCAGCTTGGTGATGATCTGCGGAGGCGGTGAGATCCAGCGCAACGAGCACTCGGCCGCGCTCTACGACTACGACGCAACGCTTCCCGGGATGCGCCGCATCGTCGAGGCGCTCTTTCACGACCCGTCATATCCTGCCGATGACGCCTACGTGCACCGCCGCTACGAGTCCAGCATCGCACCAGGCGCGTGGGAGGCGTTGGCGGCGGCACGGTTTCGGCGACCGGGTCTGGAGCCGCCCGCGCTGCCGTCGAGCAAGCGAGCCTACGAGCGCATCGCAGTGCCGACGTTGGTGGTGGAGGGGGAGTGCGACAAGCTCCTGCCGCCCGGATGGGCGGCCGAGGTCGCCGGCCAGATACCCGGCGGTCGCTCGGTGGTGATCCCAAAGGCCGGTCACTGTCCGCAGATTGAGCAGGCGTCGATGGTCAACCACGTGTTGGTCGACTTCCTGAGCGAGGTGCAACGAAAGGTGCCTGCGTCATGGTCAACGAACTGACGGGCAAGGTCGCCGTCGTCACCGGCGGCGCCTCGGGGCTGGGCGAAGGACTGGTGCGGCGGTTCGCAGCAGAAGGCGCCAAGGTCGTGATCGGCGACGTGGACCGCGACGGCGGCAAGGCGCTGGCGGCAGAACTCGGTGGCGACGCATCGTTCGTCGACAGCGACGTAGCCGACTTCGAGCAGGTCGGCCGGCTGGTTTCGACGGCGGTCGAGCGCTACGGCGGACTGCATGTGATGGTCAACAACGCAGGCATTTCCGGGACGATGCACCGGCGCTTCATGGATGACGACCTGGCTGACTTCCACAAGGTGATGGCGATCAACGTCGGTGCCGTGATGGCGGGGACGCGCGACGCGGCGCGGCACATGTCCGAGCACGGCGGCGGATCGATCATCAACATCACCTCGATTGGCGGCATCCAGGCCGGCGGCGGCGTCATGACGTACCGCGCTTCCAAGGCCGCGGTCATCCAGTTCACCAAGTCCGCCGCAATCGAGTTGGCGCACTACGAGATTCGCGTCAACGCTATCGCCCCCGGCAATATCCGCACCGCGATTGTCCGCAAGTCGGCGGCGGGCGAGGACCTGGAGAAGCTCGCGGAGTTCGAGGACAAGATCCGCGCGCAGATGCGCAACGATCGCCCACTCAAGCGCGAGGGCACCGCCGAGGATGTGGCCGAGGCGGCGCTGTACTTCGCCACCGATCGCTCGCGGTATGTCACCGGAACGGTGTTGCCGGTGGACGGCGGCACGGTCGCGGGCAAGGTGATTCCGCGCAAGTGAGCTGTTTAAATCAGTCGCTTGACTTAAGACGCACGGCGGCGTTGACTGGGCAGGTGACTACCGCCAGGACCGTGCGCGCCGATCGGGCCAGCAGTACCCAGGAGGCAATACTGAAGGCCGCCGAGCGGCTGTACGCCGAGCACGGCGTGTTCGCCGTGTCGAACAGGCAGGTCAGCGAGGCCGCCGGGCAAGGCAACAACGCGGCCGTCGGTTATCACTTCGGCACCAAGACCGACCTGGTTCGGGCGATCGAGCAGAAACACCGAGCGTCCATCGAGCGGCTGCTCGAGCGGATGGTCGCCGACACCGGCGATTCGACGGAGTTGCGTGACTGGATCGCCTGTCTGGTGTGCTCGCTCACCGAGCACCTGGCGCAGCTCGGCAATCCCACCTGGTATGCGCGGTTCGCCGCCCAGGCGCTGACCGACCCGGAGTATCACAAGATCGTCATCAAGGATGCGCTCGCGTCGCCGTCGCTGGTGCTAGTGGTCGACGGGATCACCCGTTGCCTGCCGGATCTGCCGATGGCCGTGGTGACCGAACGCAACATCATGGCACGCAACCTGATGATGCATACCTGTGCCGACTTCGAGCGTGCCTTCGCCGAAGGCGCCGACGTGCCCCGAACCAGTTGGGGTGCGGTCGGCACGGGCCTGATCGATGCGATCGTCGGAATGTGGCGCGCACCGGTGACGGAGCACCCCTGACGTGAAAGTGACTGTCGATCAAGACAAATGCGTCTCTTCTGGCCAGTGCGTGCTCAACGCCGGCGAGGTGTTCGACCAGCGCGACGACGACGGCGTCGTGCTGCTCCTAACCGACAACCCGCCTGCCGAGCAGGCCGAGAACGTCCGTAAGGCCGCCGCGGCCTGCCCCGCCCTGGCCATCGATATCGAGGAATGACATGTCGGAAACCCTGACGCAATTGGACATCCCCGAATACCCCATGGACCGTGACGCGCGCTGCCCCTTCGCGCCGCCGCCGCAGGTGCTCGACATGGGTACGGCCAAACCGCTGTCGCGGGTGCGCATTTGGGATGGCAGCACCCCGTGGCTGATCACCGGCCACGAGGTGGCGCGCGAATTGTTCGCCGACTCGCGCGTCAGCGTCGACGACCGCCGCGAGGGCTTCCCGCACTGGAACGAGCACATGCTCTCGACGGTGTACAAGCGGCCCCGGTCGGTGTTCACCTCCGACGCCGAGGAGCACACCCGGTTCCGCCGGATGCTGTCAAAGCCGTTCACGTTCAAGCGCGTTGAGGGCCTGCGCCCAGCCATCCAAGAAGTCACCGACGAGTGCATCGACGCGATCCTGGCAGGCCCGCAGCCCGCCGACATCGTCGCAAAGCTCGCGTTGCCGGTGCCGACCAGGGTGATCAGCGAAATGCTCGGCGTGCCATACGAAGACCATGAATTCTTCCAGCATCACGCCAACGTCGGACTCGCCCGGTATGCCACCGCGGAGGACGGCCAGAAGGGCGCGATGAGCCTGGCGGGGTACCTGATCGACCTCGTCAAGAAGAAGATGGAGCACCCGTCAGAGGACGCCGTTTCGGATCTGGCCGAGCGGGTCAACGCCGGCGAGATCAACGTCAAGGAAGCCGCGCAGCTGGGCACGGGGTTGTTGATCGCCGGGCACGAGACCACCGCCAACATGATCGGCATCGGGGTGCTTGCCCTGCTGGAGAACCCCGACCAGGCTGCGCTGCTGCGTGATTCGGATGACCCGAAGTTCATCGCCAACGCCGTCGAGGAGTTGATGCGTTACCTGTCGATCATCCAGAACGGGCAGCGCCGGGTGGCCATCGAGGACATCGAGATCGGTGGCGAGACGATCCGTGCCGGCGAGGGCATCATCCTCGACCTTGCCCCCGCGAACTGGGATGCCAACGCGTATCCGGAGCCCGACAAGCTCGACCTCACCCGTGACGCGGGTCAGCAGCTCGGCTTCGGTTACGGCCGTCACCAGTGCGTCGGACAGCAGCTGGCGCGCGCCGAACTGCAGATCGTGTTCCACACATTGCTGCGGCGCATTCCGACTCTGCGCCTGGCCGTGCCGTTCGACGAGGTGCCCTTCAAGCACGACCGCCTCGCCTACGGCGTCTACGAACTTCCCGTTACCTGGTGATTGGAGTACCGATGTCCACCGCGTCAACAACGACTCTCTATCCGGCCGAAGGCTGGGGGGCACCGAAGAATCGGCGCGGCCACGCCCTGGAGGGCGGCCTCACCGGTCTTCCTCAAGGAACCGAGATCTTCTCAGCCGACAACCACATCTCGGTCGCCGACGACATCTTCTTCGAACGCTTTCCCGACGACCTCAAGGGCCAAGCCCCGCGCATCTGGTACGAGGACGGTGCATACATGGTCGGCATGAAGGGCAAATCGTGGGTAGGCGGCGACTTCGGCCGGGTGCTGATGCAATACGACGACCTGGCGGGCGCCGCGTCGAACAACATCGAGGCACGCATCCAAGAGCTCGCCGAGGACGGCATTGACACCGAACTCGCCTTCCCGAACGCCGTGCTGGCACTGTTCCACTATCCCGACAAGGCGATACGCGAGCGGGTCTTCCGGATCTACAACGAGTACATGGCGGACCTGCAGGAGCGGTCGAACGGCCATTTCTACGGCGTCGGTCTGATCAACTGGTGGGATCCGAAGGGCACGAGGAGCACGCTCGAGGAACTGAAGGCGTTGGGACTCAAGACGTTCCTGCTGCCGCTGAATCCCGGCAAGGACGATGAGGGCAACGTCTACGACTACGGCGGCGCGTCGATGGACGCCGTATGGGACGAGATCGAGGCCGCGGGCCTGCCCGTCACGCATCACATCGGCGAGACCCCGCCGAAGACGCCATGCGAGAACAACAGCGTGGTCGTCGGCATGATGATCAACGTCGACTCGTTTCGTGAGCAATTCGCCAAGTACGTCTTCTCGGGCATCCTCGACCGGCACCCGACACTCAAGATCGGCTGGTTCGAAGGTGGAATCGCCTGGGTACCAACGGCATTACAGGACGCCGAGCACATGCTGGCCTCGTACCGGCACATGTTCAACCATGAGCTCGCCCACGACGTTCAGTACTACTGGAACCACCACATGGCTGCCTCGTTCATGGTGGACCCGCTCGGTCTGCAGTTGATCGACCGGATCGGCGTGGACAACGTGTTCTGGTCGTCGGATTACCCGCACAACGAGAGCACATTCGGCTACTCCGAGAAGTCGTTGGCCACGGTCGTCGACGCGGTCGGCCCCGACAACGCCGTCAAGATCGTCGGGGGAAACATCAAGAAATTCCTGGGTATCGACGGATGACCACATCTCTGACCGCGGTCACCACGGCCGCTGACATCCCTGGTCTGCCTGACCGGTCCCGAATGTACCGCGAGAGCGGTGCCCGGTTGCGGGCGGCGATGGCCGACAACGGCGTTGACGCGCTGATCCTGCTGGGCAACGGCAACGTGGTGTACGCCACCGGGGCGAGTTGGCCGCTGCTGGACGCCGGGCTCTCCCATGTCGAACGCCCGATCGCCGTCGTGCTGGCCGACGACGAGCACCCGCATTTGTTCATGCCGTTCAGGGAGGGGGTCGCGTCGGCGGCCGAGATTCCGTCCGACCATCTGCACTCCGCGCTCTTCCTCGAATTCGACGAAGGCGTCGACCATTTCGCGCGGGTCCTCGCGGAGCTGATCCCGGCGGGCGCGACGGTCGCCGTCGACGAGCTCACCGGCGCGATGCGCCGCGCCTCGAATCGGCTGTTCCCCGGCGGCGCTCCGGCTGACGCCGCGCCCGTCGTCGGCGCCGCCAAGCTGGTGAAGACACCCGATCAGATCGCCTGCATCCGAAAGGCGTGCCGCATCACCGAAGAGGCGGTCGTCGACGTGCAGAAGGCGCTGGCGCCGGGTGTGCGCCAGATCGATCTGTCGGCACAATTCGTGCGCAGGGCATTCGAACTGGGCGCGACGGCGAACATGCTCGAGGCCATCTGGCAGGTGATGCCGACCTCCAAGGCCGAGGGCACCTGGACGACGCACGGCGATCTCGCGCTTCCGCTGTTGACGACCGAACGTGAACTGGCTGCGGGCGATGTGCTGTGGACCGACGTCAGCATCACCTACACCGGGTTCTGCTCCGACTTCGGTCGCACGTGGCTGGTCGGCGAAACGCCGTCGGCCCGTCAGCAGGATCAGTTCCACCAATGGCGACACATCCTCGACGCGGTGCTGAAGGTGACGAAAGCCGGCGCGACCTCTGGTGACCTGGCCCGCGCGGCAATCGCCGCCAACGGCGGGCAGAAGCCATGGCTGCCGCACTTCTATCTCGGCCACGGCATCGGCACCAACGCGGCCGAAATGCCGATGATCGGAACGGATCTCGGCGAGGAGTTCGACGACAACTTCGTGTTCCCGGCCGGGATGGTGCTTGTGCTCGAGCCGGTGGTCTGGGAGGACGGCACCGGCGGCTATCGAAGCGAGGAGATTGTGGTGATCACCGAGGACGGCTACGTGCCGTTGACCGACTACCCCTATGCCCCCTATGAAGACTGAGATCCTGCCCGACGAGCGGGCACTGCGAAACGGCAGGCGCGAGCGTGCGCTGGCCCAGATGGAAGCACACGATCTCGACGTGCTGGTGCTCGGGCGACAGGCGAACGTTCGATACATTTCGGGCGCACCGCAGCTGTGGGTGGCCGGCACTCGCCCATTCGGGCCGATCTGCACGGTCGTGCGGTCCACGGGCGAGATACACCTGAACAGCACCTGGGACGAAGGCATCCCCGCCGACATCCCGCACGACCATCTCTACGGTCTTGCGTGGAACCCGATGACGTTGATCGACGTGTTGAAGGACATCGAGGGTGCCGCCACCGCTCGCCGTGTCGGAACCGACGCTCTCACACCATCGTTCGCGAAGTTGCTTCCGATGGCGTTTCCCAATGCGGAGCTCGTCGACGGCGAACTCGCAATGCGGGCCGCCCGGCGAATCAAGACGCCGGACGAAGTGACTGCACTGCGTGGCTCGCTTCGGGTGGCCGAGGAGTCCCTGGCCACCGCGGTCGCTGAACTGCGGGCGGGCACCACCGAGCAGGAACTCACCGGCCTCATGCTCGAGGCGCAGGCCGCAGGCGGGGTGAGCACTCCTGCGACGCAGGACGGTGCCTGGGTGACATCGCGCGAGCATCCGTGGCGGGCGGTTCGCAGCGACCGGCGGATCGAGCAGGGCGACCTGGTCGCCTTCTCCGCGGGTGTACTGGCAGACGGGTACGTCGGCGAAGTGGGCCGGACGTGGCCCGTCGACGTCGACGCGTCGGCGCTGTTCGACCGTTGGAATGTACTGTGGGACAAGCTCTCCGCGGCGTGCCGCCCCGGCCGGCCCGCCAGTGATCTTCTCTCTGCGTATCAGGCCGCGGGCGAGCCGCTGCCGCCGATGCCGGTTGCCCACGGTCTGGGGCTGGGATTCGACCCCCCGGTGGTGACGCCGCAACTGCAGGCCACTGCCGCGGCTGAAATCCTGGAGCCGGGCATGGTGCTGTCCGTCACTGGCTATGTCTGGCAGGAGGGCGTCGGCGCGGTGTTCGGCCGCGAGGCGGTCCTCGTCACACCCGACGGTCCCGAGGTGCTGACGTCAAGCCCATCTCCGGCGGCAGTAGGAGCAACCAATGGCTGAGCGGCCCAAGCCCGAAGAGCTGATCCTGTACGAGAAGGATCCCAAGACCAAGATCGCGACCATCACCTTCAACCGTCCGGAGTACTTGAACGCCCCGACATCGGCGGCGCGGCTGCGTTATGCCGATCTGCTGCGCGCGGCCACCGTCGACAACGACGTGAAGGTGGTCGTGATCCGCGGCGTCGGCGACAACCTCGGCAGCGGTGCGGATCTTCCGGAGTTCATGGAGGGCAACGACAACACCGACCTGCGACTGGCCGAGCTGCGGCTGGAGGACGACGGTGTCGGTGAGGTCAGCTACCCGCCGAAGGGGTCGTTCCGGCACGGCGCGACGATCAGCGCCTGGTACGCGAACGTCCAGGCCGGTAACCGGCCGCTGCAGGAGCTGAAGAAGATCAGCATCGTCGAAGCGAAGGGCTACTGCTACGGCTGGCACTTCTACCAGTGCGCCGATGCCGATCTGGTGATCTCCTCCGAGGACGCGCTGTTCGGCCACCCGTCGTTCCGGTACTACGGCTGGGGTCCGCGGATGTGGACGTGGGTGCAGATGATGGGGCTGCGCAAGTTCCAGGAGATGGTATTCACCGGACGTCCGTTCACCGCCGAGGAGATGTATGACTGCAACTTCCTCAACAAGGTCGTGGCGCGGGATCAACTCGAAGCCGAGGTAGGCAAGTACGCGCGGGCATGCGCGCGAAACCGGCCTGTCGACACCGTTTTTCAGCAGAAGGTCTTCTTCGAGGTCTACAAGCAGCATCAGGGTGAGTACATGGGCAGCCTGCTGTCCGCTTTCTTCGAGTCGATGGGCAGCGGTGTCACCAACGACGACGCCGACGACCTGGACATGATGGAAGCGATCGACAGCGGATTGGCCGACGCCGTCAACGACAACGACGACAAGTTCCCGCCGGATTTCAGGCTCAGCAAGTCGAACCGCAAGAAGAAGGACTAGTGGCGTGAGGCGCGATTCCGCGAAACTGCACTTTCTGCGCGGCTCACTCGCACTTGCTCGCAACAACTGCGATCTCGCGCAGGGGTTGGACCGGTTGTCGTGAACGGCCCGCTTGACGGGTACCTCGTCGTCGACCTATCGAGTGGCATCGCCGGCGCGTACTGCACCAAGCTGCTGGCCGACGGCGGGGCCCAGATCGTCAAAGTCGAAGCGCCCGAGGGTGATCCGCTGCGACGATGGTCCGCATCCGGGGCTGCGATTCCGGCCGATGGCGACGGTGCACTGTTCACTTTCCTTGCGTGTTCCAAGCACAGTGTCGTCGCCAGGCCCGAGACCGACATGGACTTCATCCATACCCTGCTTGCGGATGCGGATGCCGTCGTATGGTCAGCCGGCTCGATCCTCACACCCGCCGATATCCACCAGGCATACCCCCATCTGACGGTCACGGCGATCACGCCGTTCGGACTCGAAGGGCCATGGCGCGACCGCCCTGCCACCGAATTCACGCTGCAGGCATGGTCCGGCGGAATTGTCGGCCTTGGCCGCGGATCGGCCGACCGCGCACCGGTTTTCGTCGGCGGCCAGGTAGGCGAGTACCTTGCCGGGGCATATGCGAGCGCGGCGACGATGGCCTCCCGGCTGCGGGGCGGCGCAGAACTGATCGACCTGTCGATGCTGGAAACCCAGATCCTCGGCCTGACTTATTATCCGGTGAGTTACTTCCAGATGCTGGGCAGGCCATGGCGTGACACGCGTCGGCTCACCGTGCCCGGCATCGCCAGGGCCAAGGACGGCCTGATCGACATCGGCTGCGGCACCGCACAGCAGTGGTTCGACCTGTGCGCGATGACCGGGCATCAGGACTGGATCGACGAGGAGTCGCCGCTGTCGATCACCGAACAGGCCAATGAGAAGGCCGACGAACTGTACGCCTGGGTCGAGAGCCAAACCGTCGACGAGATCCGCGACTTGGCAACAGCGTTCCGGATACCCAACGCACCGGTCGCCAACGGCGCCAACATCGAGTCCCTCGATCACTTCGTCGAGCGTGGTTCGTTCGTCGCCAATCCACGCGACGGCTTCACCCAGCCCGGGCCGCCGTACCGGACCCAGCCGGAGTTGTTGCAGCAACCAAAGGCCGCCCCGCGGTTGGGCGAGCACACCGACCACTACCGCAGGCGCGGTCCACGTCAGCGAGAGATGGCCGGGCCAATGTCGTTCGAGGGCTTGCGGATTGTCGACATGACAACGTTCTGGGCCGGGCCGTCGTGCACCCACATGCTCGCCATGCTCGGCGCCGAGGTCATTCACGTTGAGTCGACCCGACGACCCGACGGCACCCGGCTCATCGCGGGTATCCCGATCACCGAGGAGCAGTGGTGGGAGAGGTCGCCGATCTTTTCGGGACTCAACACCAACAAGAAGGGGCTGACGCTCGACCTGCAGAGCACCGCCGGACGCGATCTTCTCCTGCGGCTGATCGCGACGTCCGACGTCATCGTCGAGAACTTCACGCCGAGGGTGCTCGAGCAGATCGGCCTGGACTTCGCTGCGGTGCAAGCGGTTCGGCCAGATGCGATCATGCTGCGCATGCCGGGCTTCGGTCTGGACGGGCCATGGCGCGACAACCCCGCGTTCGCCTATGTCATCGAGGCAGCATCCGGGATCAGTTGGCTGACCGGCTATTCCGACGCCAACCCATACGAGCCGTATTCGGTCGGTGACCCCAACGCGGGCGTGCATGCGCTCAATGCACTGCTGCTCGCGCTGGAACACCGCCGCCGCACCGGGCAGGGTGTGCACATCGAGGCGGCGATGGTCGACGCGGCGCTCAACGTCGCCGCCGAGCAGGTGATCGAATACTCCGCGTACGGTGCGCTCCTTCAGCGTGACGGGAACAGGGGACCGGCGGCGGCACCGCAAAACTCGTACCGCACCAACGAGATCGACGAGTTCGGCAGACGCGACTGCTGGGTCGCGGTGGCCGTCGCCACCGACGAGCAGTGGGCCGGGCTGACCGAGGCGCTCGGCCATCCGGAGTGGGCCGCCGATCCCGCCCTGACATCCGCCGATTGTCGGCGCAAGAACCACGACCTGATCGACCGGCAGCTCACCGCATGGTGTGAAACCCGCACGGGCGACGACATCGTCAACACGCTGTGGCGCCACGGCGTACCGGTGGCCAAGGTCATCCAGCCGCACCGCCAATCCGAGCTACCGCAACTCGCCGCTCGCGGATTCTTCGAGGACGTAGACCATCCCGTGAACGCCAGGACGCCGCACAGCACGCTGCCGTTCCGGGCGACACGTGGGCCCGACCGGATCCATCGCCAGCCCGCGCCGTTGCTCGGACAGCACAACCGCGAGGTGCTCGCCGAACTCGGGCTCACCGAGAAGGAGATCGACGACCTGGAAGCCAAGGGCGTGATCGGCACGGCTCCGGCCATGCACAGCTCAAAGGTCTGATAGCTTCCAGCCGATGGCCATCGATCCGTCCGACATCCTGCTCACCGGCCGCGTCGCGGTCGTGACGGGCGGCGGAGAGGGCCTCGGCCGCGGCATCGCCGAAGGCCTCACCGCATTCGGTGCACAAGTCGCGATTTGGGAACGCAACGCCGATACCTGCGCTTCGGCCGCGAACGCCATCGGCGTGCTTGGCATCGTGACTGACGTCAGAGACAGCGAGCAGGTCGACGCTGCGCTCGCGCGCACCAGAGCCGAATTGGGCGTCCCGTCGATCCTCGTCAACAACGCGGGCGGCGTGTTCTCGTCGCCGCTTCTCGAAACCACCGAAAACGGCTGGGATGCCTTGTACAAGAGCAACCTTCGCCACGTGCTGCTCTGCACGCAACGTATCGCCCGCGGCCTCGTCGAGTCCGGCCTGCCGGGCAGCATCATCAACGTGACGTCGATCGAAGGCGTTCGGGCGGCGCCGGGCTACGCCGCATACGCCGCGGCCAAAGCCGGTGTCATCAACTACACCAAGACGGCCGCCCTCGAGCTGGCGCCGCACCACATTCGCGTCAACGCGCTCGCGCCCGATCTGACCGTCACCGAAGGCCTGCTGCGGGTGGCGCCCAATGGTCTATCAGAAAGCGCGAGCTACATGATTCCGATGGGCCGCCCCGGACATATCGACGAAATGGCAGGCGCAGCAGTCTTTCTCGCGTCGGACATGTCCAGCTATATCACCGGACAGACCATCCACGTCGACGGCGGTACTCACGCCGCAGGCGGCTGGTACCACAACCCGCAGACGGGCGACTACCAACTGGGGCCGGGCTAGTGCGTCCAGCCCTCGGCGACCTGATCCTCGAAGGTGCGGTCGATGCGCTCGAACCGACGCTTGATCGAGTCCCGCGCCGCGCGGTGTGGCAGCACGTAGAGGCGGTTCGCCAGGATCGCGTCGGCGGTCAGGCGGGCCACGTCGTCGACGTTGAGCACAGAGTCGTCGGTGGGGTCTGACGCCAACTGTTGAACCGTCTCGGCTTCGGAGTGGGCAGGCCCGTAGTCGGCGCTGCGAACGCGTTCGGTATTGGCCAGCAGGTTGGTCTCGACGATCATCGGGCACAGCACCGAGACACCGATGCCGTTTGGCCGCACCTCGCGCGACAGCGTCTCCGCAAGGGCGACAACACCATATTTCGCAACGCAATACGGGCCGAGTCCAACGTTCGGAATGAGCCCAGCGAACGATGACGTGAACACAATGTGGCTGTCGCCGCCCTGCGCGATGAGGCGCGGCAGGAACGCTTCGACGCCGTGAATCGGCCCCCACAGGTCGACGTCGATCACGAAGCGCCAGTCGTCGTGACTGGTCTCCACGATTGGGCCGGCGTACGCGATGCCGGCATTGTTGAACACGACGTGTACGTCGCCGAAGATCCGGAACGCCTCATCGGCGAGGTTGGTCACGGCATCCAGTTTGCGCACGTCGCAGACGACACCGTGCGCATCGACGCCGTCGTCGCGCAGAGCACCGACGGCCTGATCCAGCGCGGCCTGATCGATATCGCCGAGCATCACCCGTGCGCCGCGGCGCCCGAACTCCTTGGCTGTCGCGAGTCCGATGCCGTTCGCACCGCCGGTGATGACTGTTGCACGCCCTTCGAAACTTTCCACGGCGCGAACACTATGCGGTCAGGCGGGCTTAGTTGGCGGATCCCATGACGGATCGCCCAACTTGGCTTTGATCGCACCCCACGGATCGGCGTACTGCCCCGGTGCATTCCAATACACCGAACGACGCTTCATCACCTCGCGCACGATCGGCGCGAGCAACCGGCCCCAGTACCGCATGAACCAGAACTTCGCGGACAACTCGGACATGATGTCGGACCACGAGTGATGCTGAAACTGCAGCACTTCCTGTGCCCGCGTCGGGTCCATCCAGTCGGTGACGAACCAGGCCTTCTCGCTGTCGGGGTCTCCTCGCCGCCCTGGCGGAATGGCTCCTGGCATGCCGAGCGCTGACACCATGGCCGGCGCCAGGTCCCCATAGCAGTGCCGGTGGGAGTCGTCGCCGGCGATCAGCAAGATCTCCCCGACGGCGTCGGCGGTCGTCGCAGCGGCACATGCGCGCGCGACGTCGCGAACGTCGACGGTGTGCACCCGGTTGTCGCTGGGAAGTGCGCTCTCGAAGAGCATTGCGTCCCCACTCAGCGGCATGGTCGACAAATCGGAGGTGAGCACACCGCCGAACCGCAGCACCACCCAGTCCAGTTTCGACGACCGCACGATTTCTTCCGCTTCGGCCTTGGTGCCGCTGTAGAGGTCGCAGGGCCGCATCGGATCGTCGGCCGTCAAGGGCGCGGTGGTGCGGTGCGGATTGCGCGGGCCGAACACCGCGTTGCTCGATCCCAGCACGAGGCGGGGCGGACTGGGTTGTTCCTCGGCGATGCGGACCAGGGTGGCCGTCGCCTCGACGTTGACGCGACGCGCGAGCTTGGCATTGCGGTAGATCAGCGGCGGGATGATCGCGGCGAGGTGGATGATCGCCGCGGGTGCGACGTCGGAGACGAGGCGCTGTACCTGCCCCGGATCCGTCAGGTCGGTCCAGCGCGCCTCGACACCGGCGGGGAGCCCATTTGCCTTCTTGACATTGGCAGGCGTTTCGAGGTCGGCTATCACCACGTCGCGGCCGTCGGCGGCGAGTTGCCGCACCGTCGCCGAGCCGACCAAACCGAAGCCGCCCGTGACCAGCACTGTGTCCGACATATGGCTCCCTACCTGCGGATATGACATTCTCTTTTTAGGAAAGTACCATACTCTGATTCGGGGGAAATGCAGCGGGGAACGGGCTACACATGAGCAGCAACGGGGCGGGCAAGCCAGAGGTGGCCAAGTGGGATCCGGGTTTCACCAGGCAGCTCACCACCCGGGTGGGCCCGATCATCAAGCGGTACTTCCGCGCCGAAGTGCGCGACCTGGAACTGATGCCGAAGGCGGGCGGGGCGCTGGTGGTGTCGAATCACTCCGGCGGGATGTTCACCCCTGATGTGCTGATCTTCGCACCGGCGTTCTATGAGAAGTTCGGTTTCGATCGGCCGCTCTACACGCTCGCGCACTGGGGCGTATTCATGGCCAACGTGGGTGACTGGCTGCGCCGTGCCGGTGTCATCGAGGCCAGCCGCGAGAACGCCGCGAAGGCACTGCGGGATGGCGCAGTGGTGTTGGTGTTCCCCGGCGGCGACTACGACGCATACCGCCCGACATTGACTGAGAACGTCGTCGACTTCGCCGGTCGCACCGGCTACGTCCGAACCGCCATCGAGACGGGCGTACCGATCGTCCCTGTCGTGTCGATCGGCGGCCAGGAAACCCAATTGTTCCTCGCCCGTGGCGATTCGATCGCCAAGAGGCTGGGTCTGCAGCGCCTGCGCGCGCAGATCCTCCCGATCAGCGTCGGGTTCCCGTTCGGGCTCTCGGTGATCCTTCCGCCGAACATCCCGTTGCCCGCCAAGATCGTCGCGCGCGTGCTCGAGCCGATCGACATCGCCGCCGAGTTCGGCGAGAATCCCGATGTCGACGAGGTCGACCTGCACGTGCGCGCGGTGATGCAGAAGGCGCTCGACGAACTCGCCCGCGAACGCCGCTACCCCGTGCTGGGCTAGGCCGGGGCCATTGCGGTCTCGACGGTGCTCGCGTCGGAAAGTCCACACGCCCTTCGAATTTCGCCGAACGCGTGGATCATCGCGTCGGTAGCCTCGTGCGTGTCTTTGAAGGTCCGATCGTCGGACAGCACCGCGATGTCGAGTTGGTCGACGTAGCTCCACACGGTCATGTTGAAAGCACTTCCCGCGGAAAGCACTCCGACGGAATAGATTTCACTGACCGGCGCACCGCCGATGTGTCCGCGCTGTCGCGGTCCGGGCACATTCGACACCGCGACGTTCATGATCATGCTGCGCGCCGCCCGTTTGGATTGCCACCGGAACAAGGCGGGGGTCAGCGGAGGCGGTAGGTACTCCATCATCTGCCCGTGCAACTGCGGGCCGAACAGTTCGTTGACTTCCTTGGCCCGGTTGGCGGCTACCGCCGTGAGCCGTACCCGTTCCAGCGGATCGTCGATGTGCACCGGCAGTGAAACGGCCAGGCCGCTGATCTCGTTGCCCGTGATGCGGTCCGCAGATCGGTCAGTGCTGACGGGGACGCTCGCCAGGATGGGGCGATCCGCTTGTCCGTCGTAGCGCAACAGCAGCTCGCGCAGACCGCCAGCGGCCATCGACAACACGATGTCATTGAACGTGACGCCGAGATGCTTTGCAGTTTCTTTGATTTCGGCTAGGGACAGGGCAGCCGTCGCGAATGTCCGTACCGGCGACACGACGTGGTTGAGGAAGGTCGGCGGGGTCTTGAGCATCTTGGCCATGCCCTCGTCGTCCTCCCGCTCGCGGGCTTTCCGCATGACGCGGCTCGCGCCACGGACCGCGTCGCGCGTCAGGCGGGGCAATGCGGCGATGTTCTGGACGTGATCGCGGCCCGCCGCACGCAGCAGGTCGGCGGTGGTGGGCGCCTCGCACGTGGGGTGGTCGTCACGCTCGTCATGTGAGGAACCGGCAAGGTCCATCAGCCGGGCCAGCAGATTGGCCGACGCCACGCCGTCGGCAAGCGTGTGATGCACCTTGCCGATCAGCGCGAACCGGTCGTCGGCCATCCCTTCGGCGAAATGGAACTCCCACAACGGGCGGGTACGGTCCAGCGGTGTGCTCGCGATCTCGCCGATCACCGCGTCGAGTTCCCTGCGCCCGCCAGGCTCGGGCACCCGGACGCGGCGCAGGTGATAGTCGAGGTCGACCGGGCAGTCCTCCAGCCACATCGGATGATGCAGCTTCCATGGGATGTCGATGAGCTGGTAGCGCAGCGGTTCGAGCAGGTGAAGCCGCCGGGCGATGGTCCGGCGGAACACGTCGAAGCTGAACTCGCCGTCGAACTGGGCGGCGTGCACGATCGCGACCTTGAGTGTGTGCGTGTGCAGGTTCGGCGTCTCGCTGTACAGCAGCATGGCATCCATGCCGTTGAGTCGCTTCATGTTCCACCCCCGGGTCTATCGAAGCACCCCAGGGCGAGTGATCACGTCGCTTTCGGCGAGCGAGCGCGCTACTTCAGGCAGCTGCCGCCGTCGACAGGCAAAGTGACGCCGGTGATGTAGCGGGCTTCGTCGGAGGCCAGGAAGAGCACGGCGTTGGCGATGTCTTCGGGCTCGACCCAGCCGATGGGCAGGGTGTGCATCAGTTGGCCGACGACTTTCATGTCCTCGGGACCCGGATTCTCCAGATCGGGTCGGAACAGCTTCATTGTTCCTTCGTTCATGAACAGCGGGGTGTTCACGTTGGTCGGGTGCACCGAGTTGACGCGGATGTTCTGGGCGCCCAGTTCGACGGCGAAGGTCCGCATCAGACCCACCACACCGTGTTTGGCAGCGACGTAGTGGCCGGTGTGTGGGTAGGCCTTGAGCCCGCCCACCGAGCTGGTCAAGATGATCGAGCCGCCGCGACCGCCGGCCAGAATGTGGGGGACACCGGCCTTGACGGTCTTCCACACCCCGCCCAGGTTGATGTCGAGCATTGCGGTCCAGTCGGTTTCGCTGGTCTTGTCCAGCGTTTGGCCGCCGTTGCCGATACCGGCGTTGGCCACGATGATGTCGAGGCGTCCCAGCTGCTCGACACCGGTGTCGACCGCGGCTTTCAGCGCGTCGTAGTCGCGGACGTCGACCTCTGCGGTGTAGATACGACGGTTGTGGCCCTTGACGAGATCCGCGGTCTCGGCCAGATCCTCCGGTGTGGACGCCGCGATCAGGTCGACGGTGTCGATCTTCTTACAGATGTCGACGGCGATGATGTCGGCACCCTCGGACGCCAAGCGCACCGCATGCGCCCGGCCCTGGCCGCGCGCCGCACCGGTGATGAAAGCGACCTTGCCTTCAACACGTCCAGTCATTGACAACTCCAATTCGTCAGTAGTGGAACACTTTTCACGAAACCAGGGTGGGCATGGATTCCCAGCCGCGGACCGCCGTGGTCTGAGACGGACGGGCGTTGGGCCAGTCGACCTCCCACGTCGGGAATCTCTTGAGGATCTCCTCGAGCGCGATCCGGCCCTCGAGGCGCGCAAGCGCGTTGCCCATGCAGAAGTGGGTGCCCGCCCCGAACGTCATGTGCGAGTGGGGTTCCCGATGAATGTCGAACACATCGCCGTTCGGCGGGAAGCGACGGTGGTCGCGGTTGGCGGCGCCGACAAGCATGAGCATTGCGGAACCTTCTGGCACGGTCTGCCCGTAATACTCGACGTCGCGGGCGACGTATCGGGCGATCTGCAGGGCTGGCGGCTCCCAGCGCAGGATCTCCTCGATCGCCTGCGGAATCAGCGCGGGGTTCTCGGCCAGTTCCCGACGCTGGTCGGGGTTTTCGGCCAACGTCTTGCCTGCCCAGCCGATCAGCCGGGTGGTGGTTTCCGAGCCCGCGGTGGCGACCACCGTCAGGTACATCAGCAGTTCGTCACGACTGAGCCGGCGCACGGTGCCGGTCTCGTCGGTGAATTCGACATTGAGCAGGTCGGTCATGATGTCGTCGGACGGGTGCTCGGTGCGGTAGTCGATGAACTCGGCGAACACCTCGCCCGTCGCCAGCAGGTTGACTTCCTTGCTCTGCAGCGTGGCTTCGCCGTGGTCGGTCACTCGGCGTTGATCTTCTTCCGGGATGCCCAGCAGCATGCCGATCACCCGCATCGGCATCTGCTCGCCGAGGTCGTTGACGAAGTCGAATCGGCCAGTGCCAACCAGCGGGTCAAGGCAGCGCGAAGTGAACTCGCGGATCTGGGGTTCCAGGGCGAGCACCTTGCGTGGCGTGAACATCCGCGACAGCAGATTGCGGTGGATGTTGTGAATCGGCGGGTCCTCGAAAATCAGTGTGCCTGGCGGGATCTCCATGCCGGACTTGATGATCTCGAGCAGTGCGCCGCGGCCGGAGATGAATGTTTCGTGGTCGATCACGGCCTTGTTGACATCGTCGAATCGACTCAACGCGTAGAAGTCGTGCTTGTCGTTGAAGTAGAGCGGCGCTTCCTCGCGCATGCGGGCGAACACCGGAAACGGGTTCATGTTGAGCTCGACGCTGTACGGGTCGTAGTACAACTCGTCCGCGGTCGCGGCGTGTTGCACGTCGGAATTCTCCGCACTGATCGTCACGGTGTTGCCTCTCGCTGAGCAGGGGCGTAAGACATATGGACTGTATTTGTCTCACAACTCTGGCATCGGCGGGCCGCGGGTGTCAATAACAGACTCTTTTCTTGCAACTTAAGCTCTCTGCTTAGAAGAATCAGCTTCTCGCGCCAGTGTTGTCGCGACCTGCGGAAGGTCACTACGTCGGCGCCGCCGATCAGCATCATGCGTGGGTGTTCGATCACGGCCCGCAGTGCGCGGGCGCCGACGGTGCCGATCGGCCGGTGAAAGACCCGATGAGGCAACGCATTTGGAGACATCGAGTTCAGTCCGGGAATCGCAGGAGCGCTTCTTGGGCATACGAGGCGACCAGCGTGCCGTCCTCGGTGAGGATGTCACCGCGGCCGAAGCCGCGGCCGTGCGCCAGTAGCGGGCTGTGCTGCCTGAGTAGAAACCACGAGTCGGTGCGGAACGGCCGATGAAACCAGATCGTGTGGGATGTGACCGCGGACGTGAACCATGTGCCGTTGCCTCGATGGCTGACGCCTTCCATCGGCCGAAGGGCGGTTCCGATGAGCGTGAGATCGGTGCCGTAGGCGGCGAGCGCGGGTGCCAGCGCAGGCTCGACGGCGGGCGTGCGCATCCACACTTCGTACTCCGGAGGCCCGGTGGTGGTGGCGGTCAGATCGACGTCGGCGCGGGTCTCCCACGGGATCAGGTCGAGTGCGACTCGATGCTCCGGGCCGAGGACAGCGGGCACATCGTCGATCGACTGACGTTGTGGACCATCCTCGAATGCGTGCATGGAGATCGACGAGGTCGCCACGATTCCGCGACTCTGCTGTGCGGTGACGGCCACCGTCGCAAAGGAGCGACCGTCATGGTGGCAGGTGGCGCGGTAGTGGATGGGCTCATCGGCGTGGCCTTCGCGCGCGAACACCACGTGCTGGGATTTGACGGCCTTGTCCGGACAGATCGTCGACGCTATCCGGAGGAATTGGCCGAGCAGTTGGCCGCCGAACACGCGATGGTATTCCAGATGTTGATTGCGGCCCTCGAACTCGGTGACGTTGCCTTGTCCGGTGCCCCCCGACGGCACCGGGTGCAGATCAAAACAGGCCAGTAGGTCGGTCCAGAGATCAGGCACTCACTGAGTGTAAGCCTGATTCTACGTCAGTGAGAACGTAATTCTCGCGCTAGCTGGAGGCGAATCCGTGGGAGCAGAAGTCCCAGACTTCGTCCGCTGTGATGGGGTGCGCAACGCCATCGGCGGACTCGCCGCTGTGCTGCGCGACGAACATCACGGTCTGCATCGTCATCGCGGCCATCCGCTTGGGGTTGATGCCGGGCCGCAATTCGCCGGCCTCGCTTGCGGCCTCCATCAGCTCTGTGAGCAGGGCCAATAGTGGCGCGTGGGCGACGTTGACCTCCGTGGGGTGGGAGACAAGTAGCCGCGGCGCGAAGTCGGTGAACAGCGGCCGCTTTGCGGTGGGGTCTGGTCGCGAGGACTCGAACAGCAGCTTGACGGCTACTTTGAGGCGTTCGAGCGGGTCCTTCTGGCTGTCCGTCGCGGCGCGGATCTGGTCGGCCGACCGGCTGAGGGCATCCTCGAACAGGGCGAGCAGGAGCTCATGCTTACCGTCAAACTGCAGGTAGAAGCTTCGCAGCGACTGCCGCGAGCGGTCGACTACCTCTTGGACCGTGAAGTCGGTGCTGCCCTTCTCGATGATGATCGCCTGGGCGGCGTCCAGGAACCGCTGAACGCGCTGCGCGGCCCGGAGCTTCGCTGTCTTGATCGATCGCTCGACCGCGCGTTGCTTCCAGGCGGGTTCTTCGCTGGGACTGGTCACCGGCGGCTCGGATCCAGGCCGATTAGGCAAAACATGCACTGACTGTACCGGAGAACGCCTTGCCATCGCGGTCGTCGACCCCCTCGCGGTTCACGTGTCAGAGATTGTAACTTTCTCACCATGAGAATAGTATTCTCATTTTGGAGATAACAGAAGTCTTTAGTTTTTCCTTCCCAGGAGCGCCGTGCAGCTGAATTTCGACGCTGACGTCGAGGCTTTTCGCGCGGAGTTCGTGGCATTCCTGGACGGACATCTGCCCAGCGACGAAGAGGCCTTGGCTCGCTCCCACTCGAGCAGTGACGTCCCCGACTGGGCGCGGCGATGGCAACGGCTGATGTTCGAGAACGGCTGGTTGTGTCCCGGCTACCCACCCGAATTCGGCGGCCGCAACGCCACCATTCTTCAGCAGTACGTGCATCAGGTGGAACTCACACGCAGGGCTGCCTACCTGACATTCAACCCGCAGGGTGTCGGCATCATCGCGGCGTCGTTGATCTCCTTCGGGACACCGGAGCAGCAGCAGAAATGGGCTATCCCGATTCTGCGTGCCGACATCACGGCGTCGCTGGGCATGAGCGAGCCCGGCGCCGGATCGGACCTGGCGTCCCTGCGCACCAGGGCCGTACTGGACGGTGACGAGTTCGTCGTCAACGGCCAGAAGGTGTGGACGTCTGGCGCCCACGATGCAGACGTTTTGCTGACTTTTGTTCGCACCGATCCAAATGCCCCCAAACACAAAGGGATCAGCGTGCTGTTGATCCCGACCGATGCTCCGGGCGTGGTGCGCAGGCCGTTCGCGTCCGTATGCGACCGCGACGATCTCGACTTCAACGAAGTGTTCTTCAACGATGTGCGGGTGCCTGCAGAGAATTTGGTCGGACCGCTCAACGAAGGCTGGCGGGTGGCGAATGGTTCGCTCGGCCATGAGCGAAACATGTTGTGGCTGAGCTACGCCGACCGGTTGCAGGAGTTCGTCGACGATTTCTGTCCGCGCACGACGCTGGACCGTGACCGTTACGCGACGCTGGTGATGGACAACCAGGCTCTTCGCCTGATGGGGTCAATGGCGTTGGCGGCAGCTTCGCGCGGCGACGAGGATCCCTCGGCGATGTCGGTGCTCAAGCTGTTGGGGTCGGAGGCCTCGCAGCTGGCCGCCGAGCACGCGCTGGCGGCGGCGGGCGCTGACGCGTTGGCGCACCCGACGTTCTCGGGCCCGTATAGCGCCGTCCATCTCGACGTGTACCGCACCGGTTGGTTCGAGCGTTACGTCCGCTCGTTCGGCGGCACCATTGCCGGCGGGACGTCGGAGATCCAACGAAACATCATCGCCCAGCGGGTGCTGGGCTTACCCCGAAATTGAGGAACGACTGTGTACATCGATTATGAGGTCGCCGACCGCATCGGCACCATCACACTGAACCGCCCCGAGGCCGCCAACGCGCAGAATCCTGAACTCCTCGACGAACTCGATGCCGCATGGACCCGCGCCGCAGAGGATCCCGAGGTAACGGTGATCGTGTTGCGCGCCAACGGAAAACACTTCTCGGCTGGTCACGATTTGCGTGGCGGCGGACCCGTTCCCGACAAGATCACGCTCGACTTCATCATCCAGCACGAGGCCAAGCGTTACCTCGAGTACACGTTGCGCTGGCGCAATGTGCCGAAGCCGTCGATCGCCGCCGTGCAGGGCCGGTGTATCTCCGGCGGGCTGCTGTTGTGTTGGCCGTGCGACCTGATCATCGCCGCCGACGACGCGCAGTTCTCCGACCCGGTGGTGCTGATGGGCATCGGGGGAGTCGAATACCACGGCCACACTTGGGAGTTGGGACCGCGCAAGGCCAAGGAGATTCTGTTCACCGGTCGCGCGATGACCGCCGACGAGGTGCTGGCCACCGGCATGGTCAACCGGGTGGTGCCGCGCGACGCGCTCGACTCCGAGACGCGGGCGTTGGCCGAGCAGATCGCCAAGATGCCACCGTTCGCGCTGCGTCAGGCCAAGCGTGCGGTCAACCAGACGCTCGACGTGCAGGGCTTCTACGCGGCAATTCAGTCCGTGTTCGACATTCACCAGACCGGCCACGGCAATGCGCTGAGCGTTGGTGGATGGCCTGTGCTGGTGAACCTCGAGGAGATGAAGGCCAACATCCAATAGCGGCGCACCCTCCCCATCACCACCTACCGCGAGCGTGCGTGTCTGCCCGCCGACACGCCGAAATCTGCGTGCGTGCTGCGCACCGTCGACTCCGCGCGAGCGTGCGCGAAATGCCACATTTTGGCGGCGTGTCGTGTGCAGACACGGTCGCTCGCGGTAGTTGGAGCAGGGTCTTTAGAGCTGGGCCAGGCGTGGGGCTGAGCCGCGAGCGCGCAGCCCCGCTCCCGCCTTGCGAGTCAGTTCCCTTGAGCTGCCGAGTAATCCGTCGAGCACCAGGACCCGCTTCACGTGACGGTGCAGATCGTGTTCGGCGGTGAAGCCGATACCACCGAGTACCTGCTGGCAGTGTTTGGCTGCGGTCAGCGCGGCCTTGCCCGCGGCGGCCTTGGCCAGCAGCGCGGTCAGATCTGGATTGTCGACGCCGGGCAGATTCAGCGTCGCCTCGGCTCCTTCGATCGCCACCAGCGTCTCCGCCAACCGGTGCCGAATCGCTTGGAACGACGCGATTGGTCGGCCGAACTGCGTGCGATCAAGCGCATGCTGACGCGCCAGGGTCAGCATCGCCCTTGACGCGCCGACCAGCCACCAGCCCACCGCAACGCGAGCCTCCGCGACCCGGATGGGATAGCCCTCCTCCTCCCGGCGCAGCGGCAGTCCGCCAAGAGTCGACCCGTCGCCGGCACCGGTGCGGTCCCACACCACCCAGGTGTTGCCGGCATACGGCAGCGGCAACTCCACGGTGTCGCCGATGGTGTTGCCGGTCGCGTGCAGCACGACGTCGACGAGAACCGAAGCGTGCGAACCGGTTTCGCCGAGTAGCCGGAACACCATCGGCACGGCTACCTCGGGCATGTCGGACAGCATTTCGGCCCAGCCGAGTTCGGTCAGCGCGGCATCGAGTTCCGGCCCGGACTTCGACAGCATGGTCTTGCGCAGTCCGTCTTCGAGCAACTCAAGCTCGGAATTCACGCCCACGGTCACTCCTTCCCGAGATCGAGCAGACGGCGGGCGATGATGTTGCGCTGCACCTCGGCGGTGCCGCCGTAGATGGTGGCCGCGCGCGAGTACAAGTACTCCGTGCGCCACGGGGTGTCGTCGAGTTCGATGGCGCCCGGCAGCAGATCGTGAGCAGTGTCGTACAGCCGCTGTTCGGCACCGGCCAGCAGCACCTTGTCGATCGAGGTGTCTGGGCCCAGCTTCTGGCCTTCGCCAAGACGGTGCTGGGTCGCGCGAGACCGGCACCGCAGCGTGTGCAACGCCAGATACGCCTCGCCCATATCCGAATCCACTGCTTGGCCTTGACCTTTGACTTCACCGATCAGCGCGTCGAACCGCGAGTAAAGGTAGGCGATGCGCTGCCAGAAGCATGTCGAGCGTTCGTAGGGCAGCAGGTCCATGGCCAGTCGCCAGCCGTCCCCAGGTCGGCCGAGCATGCGGTCGGCCGGCACCGCCACGTCGTCGAAGTACACCTCGCAGAACTCGTCGACATCGTGCATGGTTCGCAGCGGTCGCACCGTGACGCCGGGGGAGTCCAGGTCGACGAAGAACGCGGTGATGGCTTCGTGATTGGGGGTGTCCGGTCCGCCGGTCCGGGTCAGCAGCACACACCGAGTCGCGTACTGCGCGAAGCTCGTCCACACCTTCTGCCCGTTGACAATCCAGTGATCGCCGTCCTGCACGGCACGGGTGGTCAACGACGCGAGGTCGCTGCCTGCGCCGGGTTCGGAGAAGCCCTGGCACCACGATTCCTGGCCCGACAACAGCTTCGGCACCATCTCGGCTGCCAGTTCGGGTTGCGCATAGTCGATCATGGTCGGGGTCAGTACGTCGAGCATCGAATACGGCCCTGGATGGTCGATGCCACGGCCGACAATCTCCTCGCCGACGATCGCGCGCAGGATGTCCGGACCTCCCAGCCCACCAGCCGATTCGGGCCAGCCATAACGCATCCAGCCCGCGTCGTACAGCGCCTTCAACACGCGCAGGTGTTGCGCCTGGTGTGCGTCGAGCGACGCGCCGTCCGGCGGAGGCGTCAGATCGTTCTCGTCGAGCCACGTCCTCAGCGCGGTGCGGAAGGCGGCGGGTTCGAACAGATCCGTCATCCGGCTTCTGGTCTCCCGATCGCGTGCGGCCGACCCGAATCGTGCTCGCCGCTGCGCCGAATGAACGTCATGGCACGGGTTTTCAGCCGCCACCCATCGTCGGTGCGCACATAGGTGTCGTTGTAGTAGCCGATGCGCATGTCGTGCTTGGAGTGCTCGATGAAGCACAGCGGTTGTGTCCCCGTGGCCGCGTCCGGGTTGTCGGGGTCGAGGGTGACCAGTGACGTGCCGGTCATGAACAGACCCTTAGGGGCCGCGTCGACGAGTTCGGGGAAGCGGTTCAGCGTGTACGTCGAGCCGAACGCGCTGTAAGTGCCGTCCGGAGTGAACACCGAGATCAGGCCATCGATGTCGCCCTGGGTGATGGTGACCGCGTATTTCGCCAGGAGCTGCTGGATCTCGACCAGATCTTCAGTGCGCGTCATGTCGGAAGACCTTACCGCCCTTCATTACAAAGTTGACGTTTCGTGTAACGGTAACATCCGCCAAAGGATCACCGGGAACCGCGATGATGTCGGCGAGATAGCCCTCGGCAATCTGGCCCAGGTCGGGTTTGTTGATCAGATCCGCCGCGACGACGGTGGCCGCGCGCAGCACCGCTGCCGGCGGCATGCCCCACTCGACCAGCGTGACCAGTTCATCTGCGTTGCGGCCGTGCGGGATCGCCGGCGCATCGGTACCCACGGCGATCTTCACCCCGGCGTCGTAGGCGGCCTTGATCGAGGTCTCCGCCTTGGGGAACATCTCGGCGGCCTTGTCCCGCAACTCTTTCGGAGCCTTGGATACATCCATCGCCTGCGCCAGCCTGCGCGTGGTCACCAAAAACCGGTCGTTGTCGACCATCATCTTGATGGCCTCGTCATCCATCAGGAAGCCGTGCTCGATGCAGTCGATACCGCACTCGATGGCGTGCTTGACCGCCTCCGCGCCATGCGTATGTGCCGCGACGCGCAGGCCGCGCCGGTGTGCCTCGTCGACGATGACCCGAAGCTCTTCATCCGAATAGTGCTGTGCGCCAGCCTCTCCGGTCAGCGACATGACGCCGCCCGAACAGCACACCTTGATCAGCTGGGCGCCGTGTTTGATCTGATAGCGCACGGCCTTGCGGATCTCGTCGACGCCGTTGGCGATGCCCTCTTCGATCGTCAACTCGAGTACGCCCGGCATGAACGCGGCGAACATCGTCGGGTCGAGATGCCCGCCGGTCGGGGTGATCGCGTGGCCGGCAGGGATCACCCGCGGTCCCTCGATCAACCCGGCGTCGATCGCCTTGCCCAACGCGACGTCGAGCAGGTAACCGCCTGTCTTGACGAACAACCCGAGGTTACGCACGGTCGTGAAGCCGGCGCGCAGCGTGCGGCGGGCGTTGCCGACCGCGCGCAGCACCCGGGTTGGGGGATCGTCCTGCACCTGGGACAGGCCGGGATTCTCCCCGCGGCCGCCCATGAGGAGGTTGACCTCCATGTCCATCAGCCCGGGCAGCAGGATGGCGTCCCCGAGATCGATAACGTCTCCCTCGGGGTCGCCGCCAACACCGACGATCCGGTCGTCTTCGACCCGGACGATTCCCGGCCGGACGATCTCGCCGGCTTCGACGTCAACTAGACCCGCTGCTTTGAGGGTCGGCACGGTTAGACCACCGGCTCCTTTGTGCATTGGATGTACGCGGCGCCGCTGTCGAGCACACGCGGCTGCTTCCATACCTCGATCGGGAATGACACGTTGACCAATGACTGCATCATGTGAATGAGAGCCTTTGCGTCGTCGGGCATTCCGTCCAGAGGGAATCGTGAGTCGCAGTATTCCATGACGGCTTCGAGTCGCGGGAACGCGACATCATAGAACTCTTGCATCTCGGCCATCGTTGAGGAGAGCCGCTTTTGATAGCGATCCTCCTCGTGGGGCAGGCACCAGTCGGAGAACCGTTCCAGGTCGGCGAACTCGGCAGGGAGCTTAGACATCGATGTTCTCCTTCTTGAACTTCTCCACATAGTCGCCTGCCGTCTTGTGCAGGTGCCGGAGCAGGACCTCCTGATCGCACAATGGGAAGTCGGTGACCACCTTGGTGCCGATCATCGTCTGGGTGGCCTCCAGGGTGTTGGCGTCCTGGAACGCGTACTCCTTGAACGTCACCGCGGCGAGTTCGTGGGCCAGGCGCTCACGGGTGTTGGTGGCGGGCACGAAGTACAGCGTGCACTCGAAGATGTGCTTGTCCACGTCGGTCGGCCAGTAGTGATAGGTGAGGTACCAACCCGGCGCCCAGAACAGCAGCGTGAAGTTGGGGAAGAACTCGAAAGAGTCGGTGCCCCAGCTGTCGTAGCGGCCGGGGTTGATGGCAGGCGGCAATTCCTCGGGAAGGATGCCCTTGATTTTCGGGCGATCCCACGGTCCGAACAGACCGCTGTGCAGGACACGCTCGATCGGCTTGACCATGTTGAGATCCTTGGGCGGCGACATCCCGCCCCATGACGAGATCATCGCGTGATCGCCCTTGATGTCGTAACTCAATGCCTCGAAGCCGATTCCGAGCAGCTTGTCGGCTTCCTCCTTGGTCGCCTGCTTCTGGTGCAGCACCGGTGCGTGGTAGAACTCGGTGAACGCATCGATGAACAGCTTCCAGTTCGCGTTGACTTCCGCACGATAGGTGTAGGTCTCGGTCATCTCGTGGAACGGATAGCCCTCGAGGCCCTTCGCGAAGTCACCGAGGTAATCGATCAGCGGCTCGGCGTCGTTGTCGAAGTTGATGAAGATGAACCCTTCCCAAACCTCGCAACGCACCGGCACAAGACCGAACTTCGCTTTTTCCAGATCGAAGAACTCGTCCTCCTGCTGAACGAAGGTCAGGTCGCCTTTGAGGCTGTAGCGCCAGGCGTGGTACTTGCATGTGAACTGACGGCACGAGCCCGAAACCTCTTCGCCCGGATAGTCGTTCCACACCAATTTGTTTCCGCGGTGGCGGCACATGTTGTAGAACGCGCGGACCTGCTCGTCGGTGTCCTTGACGATGATCACCGACGTGCCTGCGCCGACCGACGGCATCTCTCTGGTGAAATAGCTGCCCTTGCGTGGCAGTCGTTCCACCCGCCCGACGTTCAGCCACAGCTTCTTGAAGATCGCCTGCTGCTCGAGCTTGTAGTGCTCGGGGTCGATGGAGTCGGTGTAATCGACTGGCGCAGTGCCGAGTTCTGGCCAATTTTCGGTCCAGCTTCCGGCGGCCGGCTTCGGGAAATGTCCCACTGTTTACTACCTCTCTGAGTTCGTTTCGGAGTCGGGTTCTACGCCGAATGTGTTGATGGCCATGGCAAGTGCGCCATAGCAGCCGATCGTGAAGACGAGATCCATGCACTGACGCTCGTCGAGGTGCTCGGTCAGGACCACCCACGTCTCGTCGGACACCACGGACTTGTCCTGGAGTTCGTCGACGGCGTGGATGATCGCGCGGTCGAGATCGTCGGTTGCCTCACCGCGCTGGATGCCGTCGATGTTCTCTTCGGTGAGCCCGGCCTCGAGGCCCATCCGCACGTGGTGACGCCACTCGTACTCCGACTGGGCACGGTGGGCGACTCGCAGCACCGCCAGTTCGCGAAGTCGCGGCGGCAGCGTTGACGAATACAGCAGATGGTTGTTGAAGCGCAGGAAGGCCCGCGTCAGCTTCGGATGACGGACGAGCGTGGCGAGCAGATTGCCCGACGCCTGCGGGTTGCGCCGCTCTTCAGGCAGCGAGGACAGCGCGTGGTCGACGGCGTCGTCCCACTGGTCTGCAGGCAGCGGTGGCACCCGCACGGGTGGTCTCCTCTCACGCACGAGAATCAGGTTCTCATATTTCGCCAATAGGTTTCCACTTTTCTGACATTTGGTCAATGCCAGACAGCAGACGTGCCGGTCACAGCCGTGCCCGCAAGGAGGCAACGGTGCTGCCTGGAGGCCCTGACGCCGGTAACGGACATTGATTCTCGCGGAATGAGAAGGTAGTTTCCTCAGATAGAGAACATCACTGGTCCAATGACGCCCCGGCGTCGAGGAGGAGTCGAGGCATGAATAAAGACGACATGATCCTGATCAGCGTTGATGATCACGTTGTCGAGCCGCCGGACATGTTCAAGAACCATCTGCAGAAGAAGTACCTGGACGAAGCGCCACGGTTGGTGCACAACCCCGATGGCAGCGACACCTGGCAGTTCCGTGATGTGGTGATCCCCAATGTCGCGTTGAACGCCGTGGCCGGCCGACCCAAGGAGGAGTACGGCCTGGAACCGCAGGGCCTCGACGAGATCAGGCCGGGCTGCTGGCAGGTCGATGAGCGCGTCAAGGACATGAACGCAGGCGGCATCCTCGGCTCGATCTGCTTCCCGTCGTTCCCGGGCTTCGCGGGTCGGCTGTTCGCGACAGAGGATCCTGAGTTCTCGTTGGCGTTGCTGCAGGCATACAACGACTGGCACGTCGAGGAATGGTGCGGGGCGTATCCGGCTCGGTTCATTCCGATGTGTTTGCCCGTGATCTGGGATGCCGAGGCCTGCGCGAAAGAGGTGCGCCGCAACGCCGAGCGGGGTGTGCATGCGCTGACCTTCACCGAGAACCCGGCGGCAATGGGATATCCGAGTTTCCACGACGAGTACTGGACGCCGCTGTGGGAGGCGCTTGTCGACACCGACACCGTGATGAACGTGCACATCGGTTCGTCGGGCCGGTTGGCGATCACTGCCCCGGATGCGCCGATGGACGTGATGATCACGCTGCAACCGATGAACATCGTGCAGGCCGCCGCGGATCTGCTGTGGTCCAAGCCGATCAAGAAGTACCCGGACCTCAAGATCGCCCTGAGTGAGGGCGGCACCGGCTGGATTCCCTACTTCCTCGAGCGGGCCGACCGCACCTATGAGATGCACTCGACGTGGACGGGTCAGGACTTCAAGGGCAAGCTCCCCAGTGAGGTGTTCCGCGAGCACTTTCTGACCTGCTTCATCTCCGATCATGTTGGCGTCAAACTGCGCAATGACATCGGCATCGACAACATCTGCTGGGAAGCCGACTACCCGCACAGCGACAGCATGTGGCCGGGGGCGCCGGAGCAACTGCACGAGGTGCTCGAGAAGAACGACGTGCCCGACGACGAGGTCAACAAAATAACCTTCGAGAACGCGATGCGCTGGTATCACTGGGATCCGTTCACCCACATCCCGAAGGAGCAGGCGACGGTTGGCGCGCTGCGCAAGGCGGCCGAGGGCCACGATGTCTCCATCCAGGCGCTGTCCAAGCACGAGCACGGCGGCGCGAACTTCGCGGACTTCGCCGCGAATGCCAAGGAGTTGACGGGCAATAAGGACTAGGTCGTAGCTTTAAGGGTGAAGTGCGCCGGTGCGGACGGACCGTTCACGCACCGGCGTACTGCTATGTGACTTGAGGAGGGGCACCGTGCCCGGCGGTATGAGTTTCGAGCTGACCGAGGATCAGGAGCTGATCCGTAAGTCCGTCGCCGAGTTGGCAGGCAAGTTCGACGATCACTATTGGATGACCAAGGATCAGGCGCACGAGTTCCCGCAGGAGTTCTACGACGCCATTGCCAAGGGCGGCTGGCTGGGCATGACGATCCCGGAAGAGTACGGCGGCCACGGCTTGGGCATCACCGAGGCGACGCTGCTACTCGAGGAGGTCGCGCGCTCGGGCGCGGCGATGAACGGCGCCAGCGCCATCCATTTGTCGATCTTCGGCATGCAGCCGGTGGTCAAGCACGGCTCCGAGGAGCTCAAGAAGGCCACATTGCCCCGGATCGTGAACGGCGATCTGCATGTGTGCTTCGGTGTCACCGAACCCGGTGCGGGCCTTGATACTTCGCGCATCACCACGTTCGCCAAACGCGAGGGCGACCACTACCGCGTCAACGGCCGCAAGGTCTGGATCTCCAAGGCGCTTGAGTCGGAGAAGATCCTGCTGCTGACGCGGACCACTCCCTACGACGAGGTGACCAAGAAGACCGACGGCATGACGCTGTTCCTCACCGACCTGAACCGCGACCATGTCGACATCCGGCCGATCAACAAGATGGGCCGAAATGCGGTGAGCTCCAACGAGGTTTTCATCGACGACCTGATGGTGCCGGTGTCCGACCGCGTCGGCGAAGAGGGCAAGGGCTTCAAGTACATCCTCGACGGGCTCAACCCCGAACGCATGCTGATCGCCGCCGAGGCGCTCGGCATCGGCAGGGTGGCACTCGAGAAGGCCGTCCGCTACGGCAACGAGCGCGTTGTGTTCAACCGGCCGATCGGCATGAACCAAGGCCTGCAATTCCCGTTGGCCGATTCGCTGGCCCGGCTCGATGCCGCAGAGCTGGTCTTGCGCAAGGCGACCTGGTTGTACGACAATGGCAAACCCTGTGGGCGCGAGGCGAATACGGCCAAGTACCTGTGCGCCGACGCCGGCTTCGGTGCCGCCGACCGTGCGCTGCAGCTGCATGGCGGGATGGGTTATTCCGAGGAGTACCACGTGTCCCGGTACTTCCGGGAGTCGCGCCTGATGAAGATCGCGCCGGTGAGTCAGGAGATGATCCTGAACTTCTTGGGCGAACACGTTCTCGGAATGCCAAGGAGCTACTAGTGACGAACTACTTCGACCTGACCGGCCGCTCGGCGCTGGTGACCGGCGCCGCGGGCGGAATCGGCTCGGCCGTCGCGACCGCGCTGGCGGAGGCGGGCGCAGCTGTGCTCGTCACCGACCTCGACAAGGACGGCGCCGCCGCTGTGGCCGAACGTATTTCGGGCGCGGGTGGTAGGGCAGAAGCCGCGGCGCTTGACGTGTCGGATCGCGACTCCGCCGACGCTGCGGCCGCGCAGGCGGCCGCGCTCGCTGACGGCGCGCTGCACATCGTGATCAACAACGCGGGTGTCACCAAACCGGCGATGTTCGACAAGACCACGCAGGAGTCGTTCCGGCTGCTGTTCGACATCCACGTGATGGGCGCATTCAACGTCACCCAGGCCGCCCTGCAGTACATCCCGACCGACGGAACCGGACGCATCATCAACGTGACGTCGGCCGCCGGTCTCACCGGAACTCTTGGCCAGGTCAACTACTCGGCGGCCAAGGCCGGCATCATCGGCTTCACCAAATCTCTGGCCCGTGAGTTGGCGACCAAGAACATCAACGTCAACGCCCTGGCCCCGCTGGCAGCCACACCGATGACCGAAACCATCCGCACCAACGAGAAATTCGCGGCCAACATGATGAACCGAATCCCGATGAAGCGCTGGGCCGACCCGGCGGAGATCGCAGGAGCGTTCGTGTTCATGGCGTCGAACGCCGCGTCCTACATCACCGGACAGGTGCTGCCGGTCGACGGCGGAATGGTCATGTGAACGCCCCTCTTGCCGGGGTCACCGTCGTCGCCATGGAACAGGCCGTGGCCGCGCCGATGTGCACGCGCGTCCTCGCCGATCTCGGTGCGCGCGTCATCAAGGTGGAAAACCCCAACGGTGGCGACTTCGCCCGCGACTACGACGACGTGGTCAACGGCCCCGGCGGACTCGCCGCGCACTTCGTCTGGTGCAACCGCGGCAAGGAGTCGGTCACGCTGAACACCAAGTCGCCGAAGGGTATGGACATCCTGCACCGGCTGCTCGATCGCGCCGATGCGTTCGTGTCGAACCTCGCACCGGGGTCGACGGCCCGGATGGGCATCGCCGCTGCCGACCTGGCGCACAGCCACCCCAACGTCATTCCCGTCGAGATCGACGGTTACGGACCGGGCGGTCCGATATCGCACAAGCGGGCGTATGACCTTCTGGTACAGGCGGAATCCGGATCGTGCGCGATCACGGGCTACCCGGGCATGCCCGCCAAGCCCGGGCCGGCCATGGCGGACTTCACCACGGGTCTGTACGCCGCGATCTCGATCCTGGCGTTGCTGGTCGGGCGTGGTAATCGCCCGGCCGGGCCGGCGCCGTCCGTCGAACTCAGCCTCTTCGACGTGATGACCGACGTGATGGGCTATGCGCTGACCTACACCCAGCATTCCGGCATTGACCAGGAACCGCTCGGCGTCGGCTCGCCCGCAGTGGCGCCCTACGGCGCGTTTGCTACCCGCGACGGCCAGACGGTGGTGCTCGGAACCACGAACGACCGCGAATGGCAAAGGGTGGCAAGGGAAATCATCGATCGCCCGGACCTCGCTGATGACCCGCGGTTCGCCACCAACCCGGGGCGCTGCGCGCATCGCGACATTCTCGACGAAGCCATCGGATCGTGGTGTGCCCAACACGACCTGGCATACATCCAGAAGACCGCCGACGACGCGGGCATCGGCAACTCGCGGTACAACGTTCCGAGCGAAGTCGTGGTCCACCCTCACCTGATTGCGCGTGACCGCTGGCGCAGCATCGGCACCTCCAAGGGCGATATTCCGTCGCTGCTGCCGCCGCCCGTCATCGCCGGATACGATCCGCCGATGGGGGCAGTGCCCGGGCTGGGCCAACACACGGATGCGGTGCTTGCCGAACTCGGGCTCGCCGAGGAGGAGATCGCCACGCTGCGTGCCGACGGAGTCATTGGATAGCTGCTGATGAGCGAAGAATCGGTGCTGCTGTCGACCGACCACGACGGCGTCCGGACGCTGACCTTGAACCGTCCCGAGCGCAGGAACGCGATCAACCCGCAGCTGTGGCATGAGCTGGCCGACGCGCTGCGCGCCACCGCCCGCGACGACGTGCGCGCCCTGGTGATCACCGGCGCCGGCGGCGCCTTCTGTTCGGGTGCGGATATTTCGGTGCCGGAGGACATCCACCCGAGGCACAAGCTGCGCAGGCTCACCGACGTCGCGCTGGCCTTGCATGAGCTGGCCATCCCCACCATCGCAAAGGTGACCGGTGTGGCCGTCGGCGCGGGGTGGAACCTCGCGCTTGGCTGCGACTTCGTGGTCGCGACGCCCGAATCACGGTTCTGCCAAGTCTTTTCGAAGCGTGGGCTGTCAGTGGACCTCGGTGGGTCGTGGCTGCTGCCCAAGCTGGTCGGGCTGCAGCAGGCCAAGCGTCTGGTGCTGCTGGCCGACATGATCGACGCCGAGGAAGCGCAATCGCTGGGCTTGGTCACCTGGGTAAAGCCGGCTGGCGAGATCGATGCTTTCGTGGCCGACCTGGCCAGTCGGCTGGCGGCAGGCCCACCCGTCGCGCTGGCACAGAGCAAGGCGCTACTCAACGACGGCGCCGACGCGACCCTGCGCCAAGCGCTCGCAAATGAGGCCCGCGCGCAGCCCGGCAACTTCGCCACCGCAGACTCGATAGAGGCGTACGCGGCGTTCGCCGAGAAGCGCGAGCCCGCATTCACCGGCCGATGGGCCGTACCGAGATCGGAGTGAGATCGATGCGTGAAACCGTAATCGTCGAGGCGGTGCGCACACCGGTCGGCAAGCGCAACGGCGGACTGTCCGAGATGCACGCCGCCGACCTGTCCGCGATTGTGCTCAACGCGCTCGCCGAACGCGCGGGCATCGACCCGGACATCGTCGACGACGTGGTGTGGGGCTGCGTGTCGCAGGTCGGCGACCAGTCCAGCAACATCGGCCGCTACTCGGTGCTTGCCGCCGGCTGGCCGGAGACCATTCCGGGTACCACCGTCAACCGCGCGTGCGGTTCCAGCCAGCAGGCGCTGGACTTCGCCGTGCACGCCGTGATGTCCGGCCAGCAAGACGTCGTCGTGGCAGGCGGCGTCGAAGTGATGAGCAGGGTCCCGCTCGGTTCGGCGCGCGCGACCGGCATGCCCTACGGACCGAAAGTGCTTGCGCGCTATGGGGATTTCTCGTTCAACCAGGGCATCTCGGCGGAGTTGATCGCGCAGAAGTGGGGATTTTCGCGCACCCGTCTCGACGAGTACTCGGCGCGCTCGCATGACCTGGCGGCCAAGGCGCAGGACAACGGCGCGTTCGATACGCAGATCATGCCGGTGTTCGGTGACGGTGAACCGGTTGTGGCCGACGAAGGCATTCGCCGGGGGACGACGGTCGAGAAGCTGGCCGGCCTGAAGCCTGCCTTCAAGGAGGACGGCGTCATTCACGCAGGCAACTCCTCGCAGATCTCCGACGGCGCGGCCGCACTGCTGGTGATGACGGCGGAGAATGCGGTCGCGATGGGGTTGACGCCGATCGTCCGCTACCGCGCAGGTGCCGTGACCGGAGCGGACCCGGTCTTGATGCTGACCGGGCCGATCCCCGCGACCGAGAAGGTGCTGCACAAGGCCGGTGTCGGGCTGGACGAGGTCGGCGTGTTCGAGGTCAACGAGGCGTTCGCGCCCGTGCCCTTGGCCTGGTTGGCCGAGACCGGCGCCGACGAAGAGAAGCTCAACCCGCTGGGCGGGGCGATCGCGCTCGGCCACCCGCTCGGTGCTTCGGGCGCGGTGCTGATGACGCGCATGATCAATCACATGCGCGACAACGGGATTCGCTTCGGCCTGCAGACCATGTGTGAAGGCGGCGGGACGGCCAACGCCACACTGGTCGAACTCATCGCATAGACAAGAACTGAAGAGGAGGACCAGTGCGCCGCGATCTGTTCACCAAGGATCATGAAGCCTTTCGGGAGCTGTGCCGCGACTTCGTCGAAAAGGAGGTCGTGCCCGCCTATCCCGAGTGGGAGAAGGGCGGCCGCATGCCCCGTGAGGTCTTCGAGAGGATGGGCTCTCTCGGCATGCTCGGGATGGCGATCCCCGACGAGTATGGCGGCGGCGGGGAGCCGGACTATCGCTACAACGTCGTCATGCAGGAGGAGGCGGCGCGCGCGCTGGTCACGCTGTCGACGGTACGCACCCAACTCGAGGTGATCCTGCCCTACTTCCTGCACTACGCGAACGAGGAGCAGCGCAAGCGGTGGTTCCCCGGCCTGGCCGCAGGGACCCTGTTGACGGCCATCGCGATGACCGAGCCCGGCACGGGCTCAGACCTTGCGGGCATGCGCACGACTGCGGTGCGCGATGGAGACGACTGGATCATCAACGGCGCCAAGACATTCATCACCGGCGGCATGCAGGCCGATCTCGTGATCGTGGTGGCCCGTACTGCGACCGATCCGGACAACCGGCGCAAGGGTCTGACGCTGTTCGTCGTCGAGGACGGCATGGACGGCTTCACCCGCGGCCGCGAGCTGGAGAAGATGGGCTGCAAGGTGCAGGACACTGCGGAGTTGTCGTTCGTCGACGTCCGCGTTCCTGCTGCCAACATGCTGGGGGAGGAGGGCGAGGCCTTCGGATACCTCGGCCACAACCTGCCGCAGGAACGGCTCACCGTCGCCGTCGGTTCGGTGTCGCAGGCCCGCTCGGCGATCGCAGCGGCCATCGACTACACGAAGAACCGCAAGGCGTTCGGCACACCCGTCGCGTCGTTCCAGAACACGAAGTTCGAACTCGCGGCCTGTTCGACGGAGGTCGAGGCAGGCCAGGCGATGCTGGACCGGGCGGTGGCCCTACACGTCGACGGCGAACTGTCGGCCGCTGATGCCGCGCGGGTCAAGCTGTTCTGCACCGAGATGCAGCAGCGCGTCATCGACCGGTGTCTGCAGCTGTTCGGCGGATACGGCTACATGATGGAGTACCCGATCGCCCGGCTGTACACCGACGCCAGGGTGGCCCGCATCTACGCCGGCACCAGCGAGGTGATGAAGGTGATCATCGCCAAGTCGTTGGGCCTGTAGAACGTTAGGCGCGCGCGATGTTCTCGACGATGATGTCGCACGCCGCCTCGTAGAAGGCGCTGATGAGGGTGGAGAACGACAGCTCGAACGGATAGATCATGTGCACGTCCAACGGTTCGGGTTTCCATTTCGGCAGTACGGGCACGATCGTGCCGTCGCGGAGTTCGTCCGTGCAGAGGATCTGGGTTGGCATCGCGCCGACTCCGAGCCCGTGCAGTATGTACTGCTTGCACACCTGAAAGTTGTTGGCCCGCGCCCGAACCTGAGGCGAAAGCTCATGTCGCCGCCGGTTGTTCCGTAGCACGATCTTGTGGGGACCGCCGAAGCCGAACTCGATAAAGGGCAGGCCGTGCAACTGCGTGGGTTCGACGATCGGCTCCGCCAGCTGTGCGACGAAGTCCGGCGAGGCGCACAGAAAGAGCTCGAGACTGAACACCCTTCGTGCGATCAGCGTCGAATCCTGTAGCGGGCCGGTCCCGAACACCACATCGAATCCGTCCTTGATCGGGTCGACCATGTTGTCCACGAGTCGGATGTCCAGTTGCGAATTGGGATACCGCTGCAGGAAGGTGGCGCCGACTCTGGACGCGTAATCGATGCCGACGAAGACCGGTATGGCTACTCGCAGTTCGCCCTGCGGTTCCTGCTTGCTGGCCTCGACCAGGGCGCGCACGCCGTTGGCTTCGGTCAGGATGTTCATCGCGTGTGCGTAGACCTGCTGGCCGAGGTCGGTGACGGTGAGCTGGTGGGTGTTCTTGCGCAGCAGCTTGATGCCAAGGTCGGCTTGCAGCCTGGTCAGCTTGCGGCTGACCGTCGACTTGGGCATGCCCAGCAACGTCGCCGCCTTCGACAAGCTCCGCGACTCCACGACCTTGCCGAAAACCAGCAAGGCGTCGACGTCGAAGGGCAGGTTCTGCTCCATGTGTTCCAAATATGCAACAGGGTGTTGCGGTTTTGCGGCTATTTCGGTCAATCAGCCAGTTGTACCGTCAGGCCTCATGAGTCACAACAGCCTGGTGACCAAACCCGCAAGCGGACATTGGACCGACGCCTATCCCGAACTCGGCCGAGGTCCGGTATCACTCGAAGACTGCGTCTCGCCCGAGTTCTACGAGAAGGAGCGTGAGCATGTCTTCTCCAAGACCTGGCTCTACGTCGGCCGGGTGGAACGCGTGCCGAAGTCCGGCAGCTACTTCACCCGCGAACTGAGGTTCCTGAACACCTCCGTCATCGTCGTGCGGGGCAAGGATGACGTGATCCGTGCCTTCCACAACATCTGCCCGCACCGCGGTAACAAGATGCTCTGGGAGGACGACCCGTTTCAGGAGGTGGCCAGCCGCGCCCCGCTGCTCTACTGCCGCTTCCATGGTTGGCGCTACAAGCTCGACGGCTCACTGCACTCGGCCACTCGCACGGATCTGCTGCTCGACTTCGACGCGGATAGTTGTCGAGTGCCTGCCATTCAATGCGAAGTGTGGGAAGGCTTCATCTTCATCAACCTCGACCCGCACAACACCGAACCGCTGCGCTCGTATCTCGGCGAGTTGGCGCACGGCATCGAGGGCTACCCCTTCGCCGGCCCGCATCAGGTGTACCGATTCAAGACCGAATTACAGTGCAACTGGAAGATTTTCGTCGACAGCTTCGCCGAGAGCTATCACGGACCCTATCTGCATGCCTCCTCGTTCGGGGCCCTGACCGCTGAGGCCAGGGAAGCGTTTGATCAACCGAATCCGTTTACCGACGCGCTTGCTTACCAGATCAAGGGTCCGCACCGGATGTTCTCGTTCTCCGGAGAGCCATCGCAGAAAACGCCGTACTCCAAGCCGATTGAGTGCGTGATGGAGGCCAGCGCGGCAGGCCCGTGGAACAAGCGGGTCGATCGGGGGCCGATGCCGCCGGGAATCAATCCGACGCGGTCGGAGAAATACGGTTTCGACTCGTTCCAGTTCTTTCCCAATTTCGTGCTCATCTTCGGGTCGTCGGGCTTCTCCACGCACACTCACTGGCCGACCGGTCCCCACTCGCACATTTTTGAAGTCGAGATGTTCTACCAGCCGCCCAAGACACACAAGGAGCGGCTCGGCCAGGAGCTGACGGTGACGTTCCTCAACGACATCATCCTGGAAGACGCCAGCCCGTCGGAAGGGCTACAGGCGATGCTGAACAGTGGTGCGCTCACCCATTTCACGATGAACGACGAAGAGATCCTGTTGCGCCATCTCCACAAGACGGTCGCAGAATACGTCGAAGCGGGTGAAAAGCGATGACTGCGACTCTGCCCCCGGAGTTTTCACGGCTGGAGCACCTGGTCCCGGAGTGGGCGATCGAAGACGGGCACGAGCGCTACCTGAAACGGGTGAACAGCTCGATGTCAGAAATCCAGGCGTTCTACGACGAGGTGTTTCCGCTCGCCGAGGAGGCGGTGACTTACATCGACAAGTTCGACTACTCCGAACCCCTGCCCGACGACGTCGCCAACCTACGCAACCTGCTCTACTCCTTGATCACCGTTTCCCTGGCAGTGGAGCTGTGGAAGCAACCGCGCGTAAAGCACTCCGCCAAAACCATTCTCACGAGAGTGAGCTGAACATGGGACTTACCTCCGCCCAACTCGATGTCGTCGACCTGAGCCCGCGGATCGGCAGCGAGATCAAGACCGATCTCGAAACGCTGCTCAGTGGACGGGAAGCAGACAACATCCGTGCCACGCTGGAGCAGCGAGGGGTGGTGTTCTTCCGCGGCCAGGAGATCAGCGACGAGCAACAGGTCGCCATTGCCAAAACCCTTGGAAACATTGTGCAGAACGAAGGGGAGAGCGGCATCTATAAGATCTCGCTCGACACGAACGTCAACCAGCGAGCCGAATACCTGAAGGGCTCCATGTTCTGGCACTTCGACGGCTCGCTGCAGCCGTATCCGAATCTCGCGACGCTGCTGCGGGCCGTCAAGCTGTCGGACACCGGGGGCGACACCGAGTTCTGCAATACCTATGCCGCATACGACGACCTACCGACCGCCGACAAGGAACTGATCGCAGACCTTCGAGTGGTGCACAGTGCCGAACGGTCGCAGTACTACGTCCGTCCGGAGATGAGCTACGAGGAGATCACCTTCTGGCAGAAGTCGCCGACGAAGGTCTGCCCGATGGTGTGGACTCACCAGTCGGGGCGTAAATCGTTGCTTCTCGGCGCGACGGCCGACTATGTCGTCGGAATGCCGGTGGAGCAGAGCCGCGCTCTGCTTGCCCGGCTTCGTGATTGGGCCACCCAGCCGCAGTATGTCTATCGGCACGAGTGGCAAGTGGGTGACCTCCTCATCTGGGACAACACCGGAACCATGCACCGGGTGCGCGAGTATCCGGTCGACAGCGGCCGACTCATGCATCGCACGATCCTGGCCGGCGAAGAGCCGCTGCAGTGAAACTCGGCATCATGACGCCCGTCGTCACAAACGTCGCGGGCGCCCCCTTGACATGGGAGAAGAACGCAGGAGTCGACGATGTCGGTCGGATCGCCGAGACCGCGGATCGGCTCGGTTATCACCACATGACGTGCAGCGAGCACATCGGTTTGCCCTCTTCCGAAGCTGCCAGGCGCGGTACGCGGTACTGGGATCCGCTGGCCACGTTCGGTTATGTGTCGGCTCGCACCAGCCGGATACGGTTCGCAACCATGACGTTGGTGCTCGGCTACCACCATCCGTTGGAGATCGTAAAGCGTTACGGCACACTGGACCACGTCAGCAATGGCCGAGTGATACTCGGCCTTGGCGTCGGGTCGCTGAAGGAGGAGTTCGACCTCCTCGGTGTGCCATTCGATGATCGAGGTGCCCGCGGCGACGATGCGCTGCGCGCACTGCGAGCGGCACTGCCGAGTAACGAACCCGCCTATGACGGGGAGTTCTATTCGTTCGGTGGGCTCACCGTCGACCCTTGTGCGTTGCAGCCGCACATGCCGTTCTGGATCGGCGGCCGCACCAAGCGCTCCTTGCGGCGGGCGGTCACGCTCGCCGATGGCTGGTGTCCGTTCAACGTTGCGTTGGCCACCGCCGCAGAATGGCTGAAGGCGTGGGAGTTGCCTGAAGGGTTCGAGGTCGTCTTGATGGCCGAAGAGCTCCTCGACCCGGTGGGCAATCCGGGGCAGGCGGAGGAATCGTTGCATGCTCTGGCGGCTGCCGGAACCACTACCGTGTCCGCCGTCTTCCTGGCCCGCTCATTGGAGCACTACCTCGAGCAGCTTCACGCGCTGGCTGAACTGCACGGAGGGTGAAGGTGGCTCTTCTACCGCCGCTGGCCGTGGATGAATGGGGCGACGATGAATACGCGGCCGTAGGACGACTATTCGGCATGTCGGCAGACGAAGTGCCGCGGGCCGGGTCGGGACAGCCGAGGGACCCGTCGCATTTCGACATCCTCGGTGTGCTGGCGCGCCACCCGGCGATGGCTCGAGAGTTCTTGGGGTACAACGCTTTTCTGTTGCAGCGCGGCGAGTTGCCGGTGCGGTTGCGTGAGTTGGTAATTCTGCGGCTTGCGCACGCCAGGCGCTCGGCGTTCTTCTGGGGAGAGCATTACCGGATTGCGGCTTCGGGCGGCATGTCTGAAGACGACATCGCCAAACTCGCCCGGGGTAATGCCGAGTTCGGTGGTGTGGATCGGCTCGTCCTGGAAGCCACCGATGAGATGCTCGCCGACGACAGAGCCAGCGCGCAGACGTGGGGCCGCCTGGTCGAGGGCCTCGGCACGCACCAGGCGATGGAGCTCATCTTCGTATTCGGGACGTACGCGATGTTGGCGACGGCTTGTGATACCTGGGAACTTCGACCGCCGCCGGGTAGTGCGGAACTGCCTCCGGACGTCTGACCTGCGGCGCGACACCGATCTGAGCCAATTTCAGTTGAGACCCTTGTCACACGCCGCAAACCTACCTACTGTGTGTTCACTAGGTTGGTTGCGACGAAGGAGCCAAGTGTCACGGCCGTATGAGTCTCTCCTCGCCAAGGGGGAGGACCGCAGGCAGCGGATACTTTCCGTGGCCGAGCGGCTGCTGGCGCGCAACGGCTGGCGTAACACCTCGTTGGCTCAGATCGCGAAGGAAGCCGGTGTCACGCCCGCGGGGTTGTTGCACCACTTCGAATCCAAGGAGCAACTGCTCAACGCGGTGCTCGATGCGCGCGACGCCGACGACGAGATACATGCCGACTATCAGTCCGGTGACCTGATCGCCGAACTCAGCCGGGTGCCCGAGCGATTCGAACGCGCCCCCGAGCTCATCGGCACCTTCACCGTGCTGTTGGTCGAGAACATCGCGCCCGACGCTCCGCTGCACGACCGAATGCACAAGCGGTACAGCGATGCCGTCGACATCGTCACCGACATCATCAGGCGCGGTCAGAGTGATGGACAGTTCCGCCCAGACCTCGACGCGTCCAGCAAGGCCGTAGAAATACTCGCCTTCATCACCGGAATGGAGACCCTATGGTTACTCGATCGATCAATCCCGCTGGCCGAGGTGTTCAAGGGGTACGCCGAGTCGCTGGGTCGCGAGCTGGCGCCCAGGAGCACGACATGAGATACCGGCTGGACGTGGTGGCCCCGACCGTGCTGGACGCGGTGACGTTCGCGGGTGGCTGGATCTACGACCGGGTGATGGCGGGTTGGGACGTCACCGTCCTGATCGGCAACGACGATGACGCGCGTCCGCTCGAGATCCTCGGAGCGCGGGTTCGTGACCTCGAGTCGGTGCTCGAGGCGTGGGAAGACCGCCCGCATCCGCAGACGGTCGCGGTCGCCGCCGATCTGTTCGACAGCGATCCGCGGGTACATCAGCATGTCCTCAACGCGCTGGAGCAGGGCGCGACGGAGGTGACGCTGTGGGGTGAGCGGCTGCCTGCCGAACTCGATGAGAGCGTCGACTCCGTCGAGCACCACTTGAGCGCTGCGGCAAGGGCTTTCAAGTCGCAGGCGCTGGCAGCGGCCAATGCCGAGGCCGCTGTCGCACACGCCGAGACGTTCCGCTGCGGCATGTCGGTGTCGGTCGCTGCTGATTTGGTACCGGCGAGCTAAGTCAGGTCGATCAACACCTTGCCGATGGCGCGGCCGTCGGCGACATGTTTGAGCGCGGCGACGGTTTCGGTGAGCGGATAGACCGCGCAGACGTGCGGGCGCACTCGTCCGCTGACCAGATGCTCGCGCAGTTCGTTTTCATTGCGGGCGAATTCATCTGGCGGAACGTCCTGAAACTGAAACCCGAGAACATGTATGCCCTTCACCAGCACCAGGTTGAGCGGGATGCGGGGGATGACACCGGACGCGAAACCGACCGTCACAAACCGCCCGCCGCGGCGCAGCGACCGCAAGGCGGGTTCAGAAAGCTCACCACCGACAGGGTCGATGACGACGTGCGCGCCGCCGGGGACGGCCTCCTTCAACGCGGCGCGTACGTCGGCTGATCTGTGATTGATCAGGTGCTTGGCACCGTAACCCGCTGCCACATCGAGCTTTTCGGTCGACGATGCGACCGCTGTCACCGAGGCGCCGAGTTGCACTCCCAGCTGGACCGCCGCCAGGCCGACACCTCCGCCTGCGCCCAGCACAACCACCTCGTCGCCCTCCTGCACCCGGGCCGTTGATCTCAGCGTGTGGTAGGCGGTGCGATACGCGACGCCGAACGCCGCGGCAGTGCGATCGTCGACACCGTCGGGTGTTCTGGAAAGCGCGCCGACAGATACCGCGACTTCTTCGGCGAACGCACCGAACAGTCCGGTACCCGTGACGCGATCGCCGACAGCGAATTCCGCGGCGTCATCGTCTATTTCGACGATCATGCCTGCGAACTCGCTGCCCGGGACAAAGGGCGGTGGCACGCTGATCTGATACTGGTCGGCGATCAACAGCACGTCGGGGAAGTTCACCGCGGCTGCGCCGACCCTCACCAGCACCTGTCCCGGCGCGATGGCCGGCGCCGGTTGCTCCTCCACACACACCACATCTGGTGGCCCATAGGCCGGGCAGACCGCGGCGCGCATGTCAGCGATAGTCGCTGGATTCGGCCAGCTCGGCCGCCGAGGCCATCAGATCCGTCACGACGGGTCCGAAGGCCAGCAGCTTCTCGTCGTCGCCCGCGCGTTGGAAGCCTTGCTCCAGCACGATCGCCAGCTTCCACTTGGCCAGCACCAGGTAGTAATCCAGGTCGTCCACCTGGCGGCCCGACACCTTGGCGTAATGCTCGACTACCTCGTCGCGGGTGGGCATTCCGCGCATGTCGACGTAGCTCATCTCTGAAGCCTGCGCCGTATCCGTCGGCCAGCTTTGCACCATCCAGGCGAGATCCAGCTTCGGGTCGCCGACGGTACCCATCTCCCAGTCGACGATCGCGGCCATCCGTGCGGGCGCGCCGTGGTGATACATCACGTTGGCGAACTGATAGTCGCCGTGCATGAGGCCGGGGATGAAGTCCAGCGGCTTGTGCGCCCGAAGCCAGGCGGTAGCCACCTCGAGGCCGGGTAGCTCGCGCTTCTTGATCCTGTCGAGGAAGCCGGTCCACCGGTCGACCTGTCGCTCGTGGAAACCGTCCGGACGGCCGAGATCCTGCAGTCCTTTCGCCTGCCAGTCCACCTTGGACAGCAACGCAATGCCCTCGGCCAGTTGATAACTCAGGCCGGGACGAGTGCTCATATCGCTGTCGAACGGCTCCGGCCACTTGCCGTGCTGATCCATCGGCGACCAGCCATCGACGAACCCCATCAGGTAGAACGGCCGGCCCAACACCGAAGCGTCCGAGCACACCCCAACGGCCTTCGTATGCGGCACGTCGGTACCGTCGAGCGCCTCGATGATCCGCCACTCGCGCAGGATGCCCTTGTCGCGGTCCGGGGGAGCGCCCGGCGGCGGCATGCGCAGCACACAGCGCTCCTCGCTGCGGCGCAACTCGTAGATCACGTTCTGCGTTCCGCCCGACAGGAAACGAGCCTCGAGTGGCTCACCCTTGCCCGGCAGCGCCTCACCATCCATCCAATCGGCAAGGCGCACAACGTCTATCTCGCTCACAGATTCCCCACTTCGTTCTCCATGAAGTCGGCGTACTTGGCGCGGGCGGCTTCGCGTTTAGCGGGCAGCCACTCGGTCGGCCAGGTGTCCTCGGTCGCTTGGTAGCCGCGCAGCACCTGCTTGGCGACCGTCGTCTTGTGGACCTCGGTCGGTCCATCGGCCAGTCCCATCACCGCGGCGCCGGTGACCATGCCCATGAACGGCATCTCGTTGGTTACCCCGAGCGCGCCGTGCACTTGCATTGCCCGCCAGGCGATGTCGTGCAGCACGGTCGGCATCACCACTTTGACGGCCGCGATGTCCTTGCGCACCTTCTTGTAGTCGTTGTATTTGTCGATCTCCCACGCGGTGTAGAGCACCATCAACCGGAACTGCAGCAGCTGCGCGTAGGAATCGGCGATGTAGCCCTGCACGAACTGCTTGTCCGACAGCAGGCTGCCCTGGGTCTTGCGGCTCAACGCGCGCTCGCACATCATGTCCAGCGCCTTGTGCGACATGCCGATGGTGCGCATCGCGTGGTGAATTCGCCCGCCGCCCAAGCGGGTCTGCGCGATCACAAACGCCTGTCCCTCGCCACCCAGCAGCGCCTCGGCAGGTACCCGCACATTGTCGTAGTGGATGAGTGCGTGCGAACCCTCGCCTTCGGGCTCGCCATAGAGACCGACGTCGCGGACGATGTTCACACCCGGGGTGTCGGTCGGCACCAGGAACATCGACATGCCCTGGTAGGCGCTGACGTCGGGATTGGTCACCACCATCACGATCAGGAACGAAGCCGTGCTCGCGTTGGAGGAGAAGAACTTCCAGCCGTTGATCACCCAGTCGTCACCGTCGCGCACCGCACTCGTCTTGAACAGCGTCGGGTCTGCGCCGGCATGCGGTTCGGTCATCGAGTAGCACGAGAAGAGTTCGCCGTCCAGCAACGGACGCAGATACTTCTCCTTCTGCTCGTCAGTGCCATAGTGGGCGATGATCTCGGCGTTCCCGGTATCTGGCGCCTGACACCCGAACACGATCGGCGCCCATTGTGACCGGCCGAGGATCTCGTTGAGCAATGCGAGTTTGAGCTGTCCGTAACCCTGGCCGCCGAGCTCGGGGCCAAGGTGGGTGGCCCACAAACCCTTTCGGCGCACCTCCTCCTTGAGCGGGTCGATGACCTTGCGCCGGTTGTCGTCCAGCGGCACGAACTGCAGATGCGGAAACGCAAGATCGAGTGGCTCGCACTCCTCACGAACGAACTCGTCGGCCCAGTCCAGCAGCTTCTGGTATTCGGGGTCGGTTTCGAAGTCCCACGCCATTGCGGGCGTCCTTTCAGTTGAAGGTGACGATGTTGTAGCCGGCGATCAACGCGGTGATATCGCGGCTGACGACCTCTGTGAACGAGCGGTCGCCGTAAGTGCCTGCGGCCCAATGCCGTACACCTTCGCTGACGTGCATGCCGGCGAGGTGGGACAGGTGGCGCACATCGACATGCGGCGCCAGCTTGCCGTCCTGCTGCGCCTTGGCGAACAGTTCGCCGAACATATCGGCGTCGCCGTCGTCGAGTGGCTCGCCGGCGAGGATGCGGTGCTCGTGGCGGTAGCCCTCCAGGATCGTTTCGATGATCAGGTCACGTGGGTTGCGTGCCATCGAGCGTTCGAGGCTACGCAGTGCTTCGACGATGACCGCGTCGACCTCGTAGTCCTTCTGCAGCAGCGAGCGCACGGTTTTCTGCGCGGCGCGGGTGGATAGCAGGCCGACCTCGAAGAGCACGTCTTCCTTGGCCGGGAAATAGAAGTAGAACAGCGCGCGCGAGACGCCGGCGGCGCGGCAGATGTCGGCCACCGTCGTCTTCGCGTAGCCGTTGGTGCGCCATAGCGCCATCGCGGCCTGCACCAAAGCACGCTTCGTCTCGTGGGACCTCGCGCGTTGATAGGAAGCCCGCCGCTGACCACCGTCAGCCGCTACAGCCACGCTGTTCTTGGGCACAGGCCGACTGTAGCAGCCAGATTCGCGGTGGTAAATAGTTGACGCATGTCTAACTATCCGCATGGTGGCGGACGCGAGCGGGCTGTCCTGAGGGAGTATTCGAAAGTGCCCGCGTAGCAAGCGACAAATCAGTTGTCGCTCGGTACGCGGCAATTATTTGAGCGACTGCGAGGCCTCATATCCAGCCGTCAGGTAGAACACCGTGCGGTCGAGGCTGGGGAGGATCGCGGTGATGTCGATCTCGCCGGCGGCGAAACGACCCATCAAGCCGTAGACGGCGCTGGACACGATGTCGTCGACGTCCTCGACGAATGCGGGGTCGGCGTCGGCGAGCACCTCCATCGCCGCGGGCACCACCGCGTCGAAGCCACGCCGAACCAGCTTCTGACCGCCGGGTGCCGAGCGGGCACGGAAGTACGCGTTCAACATCGCGGGGTGGCGCTCCCACGGCTCGAAAATCGTGCGCAGCACGCGCATCAACCCGGCATACAACGATTCGTCGGCATCATGCGGCTTCGTCAACCCGGAGTACCGGTTCTCCTCCATCCAGCAGTTCAGCGCGGCCAGGATCAACTCGTCGCGGGTGCCGTATCGCTTATAGATAGTGGCCAGCGAGGTGCGGGCCCGCCGGGCGACCTCGCGCAGTTGTACCGCGTCGTAGCCCTCGGTTTCGAGCAACTCGACGACGATCTCGAGAATCCGGTCCTGCCCCTTGCCGTCCATGAGTAACCAGGTTACCGTACCGGGTGTAACGCGGTTACTCAGGCAACGAAGCGAGGATCGATGGGTTCTTTGGACGGCAAGGTCGCCTTCATCACCGGCGTGGCCCGTGGCCAGGGCAGAAGCCACGCGGTGCGATTGGCCGCCGACGGTGCCGCCATCATCGGCGTGGACATCTGCGCTGACATTGCCTCAAACGGCTACCCGATGGCTTCTCGCGACGAGCTCGACGAGACGGTGGCGCTGGTCGAGGCCGAGGGCGGCAAGATGGTCGCCTCAGTCGCCGATGTCCGTGATTTCCACGCGCTGAAGGCGGCACTGGATGCCGGGGTGGAGCAGTTCGGCCGGCTCGACATCGTGTTGGCCAACGCGGGCATCGCGACGATGGCGTTTCGTGAGCTGACCGACGAGGAAGACCTCGAAATGTGGACCGACGTCCTCAACGTGAATCTCGTCGGTGCGTTCCACACCGCCAAGGCTGCGATACCGCACCTGATCGCCGGGGGACAGGGCGGCTCGATCGTGTTCACCAGCTCGACCGCCGGTTTGAGGGGTTTCGGCGGGCTGCAGGGCGGCGGTCTTGGCTATGCGGCATCCAAGCACGGCATCGTCGGGCTGATGCGCACGCTCGCCAATGCGCTTGCCCCGCATAGCATCCGCGTCAACACCGTGCATCCGACAGCCGTGAACACGATGATGGCGGTCAACTCGGCGATGGTGTCCTTCCTGGAGAACTATCCCGACGGCGGTCCGCATCTACAGAACCCGATGCCGGTCGAACTGCTCGAGCCCGAAGACATCAGCAACGCGATCGCCTACCTGGTGTCCGATGCGGCCAAATACGTCACGGGGGTGACGTTGCCCGTCGACGCCGGATTTTGCAACAAATTATGAGCGGTCGCGTCGACGGCAAGCGCGTCCTGATCACCGGCGCCGCAAGGGGAATGGGTCGCAGCCACGCGTTGCGATTGGCCGAAGAGGGCTCCGACCTCATCCTCGTCGACATCTGCGAGTCGATATCTGAGCTGGAGTACCCGCTGTCTACGCGTGAAGATCTGGACGAGACCGCGCGACTAGCCGAAAAGCACGGCGGTCGGGTCGTCACGGCTGTCGTCGACGTGCGCGACGCGGAAGCGCTGGCCGCGATCGTCAACGACGGCGTTTCCGAACTGGGTGGGCTCGATGCGTCCGTCGCCAATGCCGGCGTGCTGACAGTTGGCACGTGGGACAAGACAACGCAACAGCAATGGCGAACGGTGTTGGACGTCAACCTGATCGGGACCTGGAACACCTGCGCGGCGGCGCTGCCTCATCTGGTGGAGCGTGGCGGGAGCCTCGTCAATATCAGTTCGGCTGCGGGTCTGAAGGGCACTCCGCTGCACCTTCCGTATACCGCGTCCAAGCATGGCGTCGTCGGGTTGAGCCGCGCATTGGCCAACGAGCTTGCCGCGCAGAATGTTCGGGTCAACACCGTGCACCCGACCGGCGTCGCGACGGGTATGCAGCCCGCGTCCCTGCACGAGCTTCTCGGCGAGCAGCGCCCCGATCTCGTCCCGATCTTCCTCAACGCACTGCCCGCGGTGATGGCCGAGGCCGTCGACATCAGCAACGCGGTGCTGTTCCTGGTCTCCGACGAGTCCCGCTTTGTGACAGGTCTGGAGTTCAAGGTCGACGCCGGAGTGACGCTGCGATGACGACCCTGGACACCGAGCGCGTGGAGCGCGGCAGGCGGACGTTCGCGGAAGTGATGACCGTTGCGCCGCCCGACGATTCCAGCCCGGCGACCGAAACCGGCCTGATCGACTTCGTGTTTGGCGAGGTGTGGTCGCGTCCCGGGCTGAGCAGACGAGACCGGCGGTTCGTCACGCTGCCGTGCGTGGCGGCGGCCGACGCTGAGGGGCCGCTGAGAGACCATGTGTATGCGGCCCTGAACAGCGGCGATGTCTCCATCGCCGAAATGCGGGAAACTGTACTACATTTCGCGGTGTACAGCGGTTGGCCCAAGGCGTCGCGCTTCAACATGATCGTCGACGAGCTGTGGGAGCGGATTCATCATGAACGCGGACAGGCCGTGCCGCCGCCCGAGCCCCTGTTGCCTCTTGTCACGCCGAGCGACCCCGAAGAACGGCTGCTCACCGGCGAACAGTCGTTCAAAGACATCAACTGCCTACCGTTCGCCCCGCAACGCGATAACCCGTATCAAGGTGCCGGCATTCTGAATTTCGTCTTCGGCGAGATGTGGCTGCGGCCAGGACTCGGTATGAAGGAACGGCGGTTGATCACCATAGCGTGCGTGGCGTTCCAGGACGCACCGTATCCGATCATGAGCCATGTCTACGCCGCCCTGAAGAGCCGAGATGTGTCCTTCGACGAAATGGGCGAACTGGCTTTGCATTTCGGTGCCTATTACGGCTGGGCGAAAGCATCCCACCTCAACCAGGTGATCGGTGAGCAGAAGCAACGCGTGCTCGACGAGTGGCGTCAGGAGGAGCAGTGCTCATAGCCGGCGACCGCGTGACAGAAACGTCCGGCGGCACGTACGCCCACATCTACCCGGCGACCGGCCAGCCGAATGCGCATATCCCGCTGGCAGGCGCCGACGAGATCGACCGGGCAGTCGCCTCGTCGTGGGATGCCCATCGAGAATGGATGGCGTTGACCGTCGACCGGCGTCGCGACCTGTTGATCGACCTCGCCGACGCGGTGCATGAGAACCTCGACGAGCTGGCCCGGCTCAACGTTCAGGATTACGCGGTGCCAATTTCCTTCGCAGGCAACGCGATCCTGCTGGAACGCTTCCTGCGGCACTTCGCCGGTTACGCCGACAAGCCGCATGGCACCTCTACGCCGGTGGCTGGGTCGTTCGACGTCAACCTGATCGAGCGCGAGCCATATGGTGTCGTCGGCGTCCTCACCCCGTGGAACGGATCGCTGGTGGTGACCGGATCGTGCGTCGCGCCTGCGTTGGCGGCGGGAAATGCGGTGGTGCTGAAGCCATCCGAGGTGGCGCCGCTGGCCGCGCTGCGCTTCGGAGAATTGTGTCTCGAGGTCGGTCTGCCCGTCGGGCTCGTCAATGTTGTCCCCGCCGGGCCGGAGGGCGGCGACGCTCTGGTGCGGCATCCGGGAGTCCGCAAGATCCACTTCACCGGGGGAGATGCGACCGCGCGCAAGGTGCTCGTCTCGGCGGCCGCCAATCTGACGCCTGTGGTGACCGAGCTGGGAGGCAAATCGGCCAACATCGTCTTCGACGACGCAGACCTCGACGCGGCCGCGATGTTGGCCGCGCATCAGGGACCGTTGATGCAGTCGGGGCAGAGCTGCGCGTGCGCGAGCCGGGTGCTGGTGCATGAATCGGTGTACGACGCGTTCCTCGAGAAGTTCGTCGCCGTGATCGAGGGGTCAGCGATCGGCGATCCGCTCGACCCGCAGGTGGTCTTCGGGCCGGTGATCAGCCAGGGGGCGGTCGAACGCATCCTCGGGGTGATCGACCAAACCGTCAGCGACGGCGGGAAGCTGGTCACCGGCGGCCAGCGTCTCGTTGGCGAACTCGCCGGCGGCTACTACATCGAGCCAACTGTGTTCGCCGGTGTCGACAACGCCTCTGCGCTGGCCCAGACCGAGACGTTCGGTCCGGTGGTCTCGGTGATGAAGTTCAGCGACGAAGCCGAAGCGGTGCACATCGCGAACGACACGCGATTCGGCTTGAACGCATTTGTCCAGACCAACGATGTGCGCCGGGCACACCGGGTCGCACGCCGGATCGAGGCCGGGTCGGTATGGGTCAACACCTTCAGCGACATGGCGCCGCAAGGACCGTACGGCGGCTTCAAGCAGAGCGGCTTCGGGCGGACCGGCGGCCTGGAAGGGCTGCACGAATTCCTCCAAGTGAAGAACATTCGCATCGCCATGCACTGACGATCCGAGCCGAATTTGTGCAAGTGCTCAGCACGGGCGCCGGAGTCAGGTGATGATGCATATCGACATCATCGAGGAGGGTCATGACGGGTCGAGTAGCGGGCAAGGTCGCATTCATCACCGGCGCTGCGCGCGGCCAGGGACGCAGTCACGCTGTGCGCCTGGCGCAGGAAGGCGCCGACATAATCGCCGTCGACATCTGCCGACCCTTCGCCGACTCGCCCGCTCCGCCGGCAACTCCAGAAGACCTCGCCGAGACCGCGGACCTGGTCAAGGCGCTGGATCGCCGCATCGTCACCGCCGAGGTCGATGTCCGCGATTACGACGCGCTCAAGTCGGCCGTCGACAGCGGAGTCGAACAGCTAGGCCGGTTGGACATCGTCGTCGCCAACGCCGGTATCGGAACGATCGGAACCAGGCTCGACCGGATGAAAGAAGACATCTGGCAGGAGATGATCGACGTCAACCTCGCCGGGGTGTGGAAGTCGGTCAAGGCGGGCGTCCCGCACCTGCTGGCCGGCGGCAGGGGCGGGTCGATCATCTTGACCAGTTCGGTCGCGGGGCTGAAGACCTACCCGCACACCGGTCACTACGTGGCGGCAAAACATGGCGTGGTCGGGCTGATGCGGACGTTCGCCGTCGAACTCGGCGCGCACTCCATCCGCGTCAACTCCGTGCATCCGACGCATGTGAACACACCGCTGCTACACAACGAGCAGACGTACCGGATGTTCCGGCCGGATCTGGAGAACCCGGGCCCCGACGACATGGCACCGGTCTGCCAGACCTTCCACATGTTGCCGATCCCGTGGGTGACCGCCGAGGACATCAGCAACGCTGTGCTGTTCCTTGCGTCCGACGAGGCCCGGTACATCACGGGGGTCACGCTTCCCGTCGACGCGGGCAGCTGCCTGAAGTAACGAAAGGACCGCCCCCGCATGACGATTGCGCACGACGTCTACTACGACCCCTATGACGTTGGCATTGTCCACGATCCCTATCCGGTATACGCGCGACTGCGGGACGAAGCGCCGATCTACTACAACGAGCGTTACGACTTCTGGGCGATCTCGCGCTATGCCGACGTGGAGAAGGCGCTGGCCGACTGGGAGACGTTCTCGAGCAGCCGCGGCGACATTCTCGAGCTGGTTCAGTCGAACTTCGACATGCCCAAGGGCGTGATGATGATGGAGGATCCGCCCGTGCACACGATGCTGCGCGGGCTGATGTCGCGGGTCTTCACGCCGCGCCGGATGGCCGAGATCGAAGACCAGATCCGCGCGTATTGCGTCAACTGCCTTGACCCGCATGTGGGTTCGGACGGTTTCGACATCATCGCCGAGCTTGCGTCGATGATGCCGATGCGCGTGATCGGCATGCTGCTTGGCATTCCTGAGTCGGAGCAGGTCCAGGTCCGCGATGCCAACGACGCGAACCTGCGCACCAAGCCCGGCGCACCGATGAAGGTGATCACCGCCGACAAGATCGCCGACGGCCGCATCTACGCCGATTACATCGACTGGCGCGCAAAGAATCCGTCGGACGACTTGATGACTGCGTTGCTCAACGTCGAGTTCGAAGACGAGAACGGGGTGACGCGCAAGCTGTCCCGCGACGAGATCCTGCGCTACACGCAGGTGGTCGCAGGTGCCGGAAACGAGACGACGGGACGACTGATCGGCTGGCTGGCCAAGGTGCTGGCCGAGCATCCGGATCAGCGCCGTGACGTCGAGCAGGATCGGTCGCTCCTGACGCGCGCGGTTGATGAGACGCTGCGGTTCGAGCCGACCGGTCCACACGTAGCACGCTGGATGGCAAGAGATTTCGAGTGCTACGGCACCACTGTGCCGGCGGGCAGTGCGATGCTGCTGTTGTTCGGTGCGGCCAACCGAGACTCCCGGCGCTATGAAGACGCCGAGGCGTTCAACATCCATCGCGACAACATCTCGCATCTGACGTTCGGAAAGGGTGTGCACTACTGCCTCGGCGCGAACCTCGCGCGGCTGGAGGGCCGCGTCGCTCTCGACGAGCTGCTCAACCGGTGGCCCGAGTGGGACATCGACTACGAGACAGCGGAACTCGCGCCGACGTCGACAGTCCGGGGCTGGGAAAGGCTGCGGCTGGTTTTGCCGTGAATCAGTCGAAGGCTATGACCCCTCGGATGTTCTTACCTGCGCGCAGATCCTTCATCGCCTCGTTGATGTCGTCCAGCTTGTATTTCTGAGTAACCAGCTCGTCGAGTTTGATTGCGCCCGCCTCATACATCGACAGCAGCATTGGCATTGCGTCGCGTGGGTTCATCTCGCCGTACAGCACGCCTTTCAGCGTCTTACAAGAGCTGACCATGTCGGGCAGGATCAACGGCACCATCATGTCGCTCACCTTGGCCATGCCGGTGAGCACGCACGTACCGCCCTTGCGCAGCAGCATCATGGCGACCATCACCAAGTCGACCGGCACCACACCCGGGGTGAGGACGACACGATCGGCCATGGCGCCCCACGTGATCTCCTTGACGAGTTCCAGCGCGGCGCCTGCGTCGACCGCGGTGTGCGTCGCACCGAAGGTCGGTGCGATGTCGCGCTTGAACTCGTTGGGATCAACAGCGACGATGTACTTGGCGCCAGCCGCTTTCGCGCCCTGGACGGCGTTCATGCCAATTCCGCCCACACCAATTACCACGACGGTGTCACCGATCTTGGTACCCGCGGCAACCGAACCCGACCCGAACCCCGTTGTCACCCCGCAAGAAACCAGTGATGCCGCTTCCAGCGGGATCCAGTCGTGGACCCTGACCAACGACCGCTCCGAAGCGACCACATACTCCGAGAAGGTCCCGACCTGCATCATGGCCATCAGATCCTCGTCGCCAAGATGGCGCCGCCGCGTGCCGTCGGTGGTCATCGCCTTGCTGTAGATGTCGGCTCCGACGTCGCACAGATAGGTGTGTCCAGTTGCGCACCATCGGCAGCTACCGCACGCGGGCAGAAACGAAATAGCCACGTGGTCACCGGGTTTCAGGGTCTTGACCTCTGGGCCGACCTCCTCGACGATGCCGGATCCTTCATGGCCGCCGAGCATCGGGAACCATTCGGGCACGGGGACGCCGGACGCCCGCATCATCTCTTCCATCTCCGCACTAGGCACGCTGTCACCGGTGTAGAAGTGCTCGTCGGAGTGACAGACACCGGCGTAGGCCATCTTGACCAGCACCTCGCCCGCATGTGGTGGGTCGAGGTCCACCTCGGTGACTTCCCAATCCACGCCGACCCCGCGTAAGACTGCCGCCTTGGATCTCATGATGCGGGCCAGCCGACGGTCTTGGTCTCGGTGAAGATCTCGAGACCCTCCATGCCGCACTGCCTGCCGACACCGGACTGCTTGTAGCCGCCGAACGGGGCGTCGGCGCCATACCAGAGGCCACCGTTGATACCGAGCGTTCCGGTTCTGATCCGGCTGGCGACGGATTTGGCCCGTTCGAGGTCGTTGGCGAACACGACGCCCGACAGCCCGTAGATGGAGTCGTTGGCGATGCGCACCGCGTCGTCGTCATCATCGAAGCCGATCACCGACAGCACCGGCCCGAAGATCTCCTCCTGCGCAATAGTCATTCGGTTGTCCACATCAGCGAACACCGTCGGCTCGACGAAGTATCCCTTCGGCAGATGCTTCGGTACGGCGCCGCCGGTGACAAGGCGGGCGCCTTCCTGTATGCCCTTGTCGATGTAGCCCAACACCCGGTCCTGTTGTCTCTTGGAGACTTGCGGGCCTTGCAGCACAGACGGATCCGTTGGATCGCCGTACTTGTTATTCTCCATCGCGACTTTGACGATCTCGACGGCCTCGGCGTAACGGGAGTTCGGCACCAGCAGTCGAGTGGGCATCGCGCACCCCTGGCCCGCGTGCATCATGATGAACGCGCTCCCGCCGACCGTCGCGTTGATATCTCCGTCGTCCTCGAGCACCAGGTACACCGACTTGCCGCCGAGTTCCAGGAAGGTCGGCTTTATCGTGTCGGAAGCGGCCTTCATGATGCGCCGGCCGGTCGCCGTCGACCCGGTAAATGCCACCATGTCGACCAGCGACGACGTCGAAAGCACTTCGCCAACAAGGTGATCCGACGACGTGACGATGTTGATGACGCCCGGGGGAATATCGGTCTGCTCGGCGATGATCCGGCCGAGCCGGGTGGCATTCCATGGGGTGTCCGGAGCAGGCTTGAGCACCATTGTGTTGCCCATCGCCAGGATCGGCCCGATCTTGTTGAGGATGATCTCTAAGGGGAAGTTCCACGGTGTGATGACGCCGACCACGCCGATCGGTTCCTTCCAGACTTCGCGGGCTGCCGGTGTTCCCATCCCGAACGCGTCCTTATCTGGAAGTGAACGCTTCCAAGGGAACTGGCTGATCATGTCGGCGGGCCAGCTCAGTGCCTCTTTGAGCGGTACGTCAAGCTGCGGTCCGAACGTGCTCAGCAGCGGACAGCCGACTTCGGCGATCAGCTCGTTGCGGATCTCCTCCCGCTCAGCCTCTAGTGCCGCCTGGAGCTGACGAAGACCCGCTGCTCTTGCTTCGCCGTTGCGCGACCAGTCCGTGTGATCGAAGGCATGACGCGCGGCTGCTATCGCGCGCTCCATATCAGCCCGCGTCCCGTCGGCGGTGCCACCGAGCACTTCCTCGGTCGCCGGGTTGATGTTGCTGAATTGTCGGCCCGTTTCGGACTCGACGAGCTTGCCGTCGATGAGCATGCGGGTTTCGTGCGTCACCGTGAGACTTCCTTCACCATTGTCGAAGTTCGGCTACTGCGCCGGATGGCCGGGGAGCCAATGTCAGGTAGGGAATGAAACTGCTGTTGCCGCAGGCAAGTACGGAGTGCACCACGCCCACAAGGTGATCTGCCTCGACGAGGCCACCCTGCATGTAGCCGTTTTCCATCCAGTAACGGATCGCGTTCTCCAACGCTGCGGGATCCCAGGCCTTGTTGAACTCCGTCTGAGAGTCGCCTTGACCGCCGAAGCAGTCGCCGACCGCAAGCCGGGTGAAGCCGATGTTCGGGTGTTCGATGCGCCACGCCTCGACGAGCTTGTCCAGCGCCGCCTTTGACACCGCGTAGGCGCCCAGCAAGGGCCACGGAGCCGAGTACGACGCGCTCAACGACGAGAGGTAGACCGCCGAGCCGGCAGCGGCGGCCAGGTGCGGTGCAGCCGCCGCCGTAAAGAGCGACGCACCAGTGACGTTAGTAGCGAACAGGTTTGCCCATTGCTCGCCGCTGACATCGGTCAGTGGCGCTAGTACGCCTACGCCGGTGGTGTACACCATTGCGTCCAGACCGCCGAAGTTTTCGACGACTTCCGCCACGGCACTCTGACATGCGACGCTGTCGGTGACGTCGCAGGCGACCGCAAGTGCGCCGTTATCGGCTTCCTGCGCCGCGTTGATCAGACGATCGCGTCGTCGGGCGAGGAAGGCCACCCGTGCTCCCCGCTGTGCAAGCCCCATTCCGATGCAGCGGCCCAGGCCCGCGGACGCCCCGACAACGGCAACTCGCATCCGCGGCGCGTCAGGCATCGGTTCTCCTTGAGATCAGGGTGAGAGCAACATTATCATTTCTGTAGAAGCCCTCTAATCGGTTATTGAAAATGTCCATTTCCGCAGGGTTGTCAACCAGTCGGATAGCAATAGCAAACGGCTACCGTCTCAGCACTTTCCGAGGCTCGATCGCAAAGCTCAGCAGGAGGCGGTCGAGGATTCGCGCCGCCCGAGTGCGTGCCCGCGCTGGACTCTTGGCATGCGCGACAAGAAGCGCGCCCTCCTCGACGGCGGCCACCAGCATGTGTGTCAGTTCGCCCACTGGATGGTCGTCGATGATGCCCTCCGCGATGGCCGCGGCCACCATCTCGTTGATGAGAGCGATGCTGTTGTTTTCCTGGATGGCGCGCAGAGTCTGCCAGCCCAGTACCACGGGGCCGTCGAGCAGCATGACCCGCTGCACCTCGGGCTCGAGGGCGGACTCGAGAAATCCGCGTAGTCCGGCCGAGAGCCGCTCCCACGAGTCGGCGCCGGACGGGGGAGAAGCCAGGGACCTCAGCGTGAGATCGCGCTCAACCTCTTCGAACACCGCGCGAAACAACTCGGCCTTGTCCTTGAAGTGGTGATAGAAGGCGCCACGAGTGCCGACACCTGAGGTGGTCACCAGATCACCGATGCTGGTGTTGAAGTAGCCCTTCTCAACGAATAAGGCGCGGCCGGCGTCGATCAAGTCGCGTCGCGTCTGATCGCCCCGTGCCCGACGTTCGATGTCGGTGCCACCGCGCTTGGCCATGCCGGGCATCCTAACAACATTCATACTGTATGTTGCGGTAATGGCTGGCGACGGGGTTCGTGCGTATGGTTCGGTGGCACCGCTGAAAGTCGGCTTGCTCAACGACTATCCGACCCGCACCGGAACGGACAACGACACCGTGGACACGCTTCGGCTGGTGTTCGACGAGGCGATCGCGTCCGGCCTCGTCGACCGGCCCATCGAGTTGGTGGAGCGCAATGTGGTCGGCCTGCCGAACGGTACCTATCAGGCTGTCGAGCAGGGGTACGACGAGTTGGTTACCGAGGGATGCCTGGCGATCTTCGGGCCCTACGTGTCCGACAACGCGGTTCCGTTGGCCGCGCACGCCGAGCGTGTCGGCAAGGTTCCCAACATCATTCTGTCGGGCTCAGAAGGCGCACTCAGTGAATGGACCTTCGCGCTGAACAACGGATCGATGCCGGAGGAGCCGGTGATGCTCGCCGCGGTCATGCTCGGGGATGGACGGTCGCGCATTGCCATCGCCTACGAGGCATCGCTGATCGGCAAGGAATATCTTTCTTTCGCCGAAAAGGCATACACGGCAGCAGGTTTGAAGGTTGTGACGACAGTCGCCATTCCCCAGGTCGAAGCCGAGAAGTCCGCGGTCGTCGTCGAGCTGCGGTCCGCCGATCCCGACGCGCTCGTACATGTCGGCTTCGGCCATGGGTTGTGGGGCTTCTCCGACGCGCTGCTCGCCGCGGGTTGGGATCCGCCGCGCTATACCACCACTGCCTTCGAGATGGCGCACATCAGCGCCGAGTGGATGCACCATCTGCGCGGCTGGATCGGGCTCGACAGCTACGACGAACGCAACGTCGTCGGGCAGGCGTTCTTGGACCGATTCGAGGTGCGTTACGGTCGCCGACCGACACACTCGATGCCCGGGCTCTGCCACGACGTGGCCACCGTGATCGTGCGGGCGCTGGCGGCGGCGCGGCCGCTGACCGGCGCGGGGGTGAAGGACGGCATCGAACAGGTGAAACTCGTTCCGTCGGCCAGCGGAGCGCCGGGGACTTTCCTGCGGTTCGGTCGTCACATCAGGCAGGGCTGGCTGGGGTCGGATTACTTGATTGCCCGCCGAGTGCTGCCCGACGGGAGCGGGCACGTCTTTCACGCGGCACCCAGCGACAACATGTCACGCGCGGTGGGCTTGACTCCTCGAGGCTCCGGCTAGCCGGATCGCGCCGAACACCGGTGCGGTGACGATTCCCGGCGGTTGAGCCAGCACGTCGGGGATGGCACGGACCGCCCCCATCGCAATCATCAGGTGCCCTGGCTGCGCATGTTGTCCCGTCGGCGGCTGGCCGTCCCAGCCGACGTCAAGTGCTAGCTCGAAGCTGGGCACACCCTTGATGACAGCGCGGATCAGCGGGGCCTTCTCCCCGCTGCCGAGCGGCTTGAGCCCCCACTGCGGGAGGTCGCGGGTGAGCACCCACTCCTCGTGAATGGCGAGCAGCGGGCGGCCAGACCAGTGCCCAACCCATGAGAAACGTTGTCCCACTACAGTTCCCGCCTCAATCGTGCCGGCGAGAACCTCGATATCGCGATCGAGGGTGGTGGCGTCCACCGACACCTCCACATGCGATAGCGTGATGCCAAGGACGTCCGCAGTGGCGTTGAGCGCTTGGCGATAAGCCATGTCGAGCTTTTTGATGATCGGCGAATCGATGCTGACGTCCTCGGGTGGTCGGCCCATACCCATCAAATCGACGAGCATCGGCCTGCTGTCGACCGCCGACACATCAGTCGCCTCGTAGAGGTCGATGCGGTCGATGGTCTTGCTCAGCCCTGTCACCGTCGCGACGAGCCGTTCGAACATGAATCCCGGGTTCTCGCCTGCGGCGTGGAAGCGCGATTGCCCTGCGCGACAGGCTTCGACGAATGCCGCCTCCGTTTCGACCCCGTACGTCGCGAGGTGGTTGTACGAGGTTGTCGTGATGACACTGATACCCGCCGCGAGGAGCCGACAGATGTCCTCGGCGTTGGTCTCGACGGCGTGGGCCTTGCTGGCGGCATGCACGACGACGTCGGGTGCCAGGGCCAGGATCTCGTCCTTGTGCGAGGTGGCCAGCACGCCGGTGGTGGGGGGAAGTCCGCACAGCGCACCCGCGTCCTGGCCAGCCTTGGCCGGGTCGTACACCAGGACGCCCACCAGCTGGTAATCAGTATTCTCAATCAGTTCTTGAAGCGCCGCCCGCCCCACCGCACCTGTGGCCCATTGTGCGACTCGAATAGCCAATCGATAGCTCCCGACTGCCTTTTCGCGATAAACGCGATGTCAATTCGCCTCAACCTACATCATGTAGGTTTGCAACCACCAGGGTGTATGTTGGTTGCGGTCGATCAACGAGGAGCCACATGTTTGAATCGGCGACCGCCGAGGAGCTCGAGCAGAGCATTCGGGACGCGCAGGACAAGTTCAACCAGGGTATGGGTGCCGATGGTGATGCCACCCCCTATCCGTTGCTCAAGGAATTGCGTGCGCAGGCGCCGGTGCACGCCGGCTGGCCTGAGATGGGGATGGCTGGCAATTCGGGCGACGGACCGCAGACTTTCACCGCCTACACGTTTGACACCGTCAAGGCGATCTTCACCGACAACGTCACCTTCAGCACCCGCTGCTACGAAGACATCGTTCGGCCGCTGCAGGGTCCGACGATTCTCGAGATGCAGGAGCCAGAACACGCGGTCTACCGAAAGCTTCACGAGTTCGCATTCGCCCGTTCGTCGATGAAACGGTGGGACGCCGAATTGGTCGGTCCCTTGGTGGACAGCACGATCGCGAAGTTCAAAGACGCCAAGCGGGCCGACCTGGTGGATGCGGTGTTCATGCCGATTCCGGTGCGGGTGATCGCGGCCCTTTTGGGGCTTCCGGATTCCGACGTGCTCCAATTTCACCGACTCGCCATCGACCTGCTCGGTTTTCGCGGCGACATGGATTGCGCGATGAGGGCGTCGGCGAAGATGAAGGACTACTTCGTAGGGATACTTGCCGATCGGCGGAAGGCGCCCAAGGACGACATGGTGTCGATCCTCGCAGGCTCGGAGATCAACGGCGTGAAGATGTCGGACGAGCAGATCTACGGCTTCATGCGTAACCTGCTGCCCGCCGGAGCCGAGACGACGTCACGCTCGACAGCAAGTCTTGCTTTCGCGTTGCTGACACACCCGGATCAACTCGACGCTGTGCGTGACGATCGCAGCCTCCTCCCGCAGGCCATCGAAGAAGGCATTCGCTGGGAAACCCCGCTGCTCAACTTCATGCGAGAGGTCACCTGCGACACCGAAATCGGTGGCGTGCAGGTGCCAAAGGGCGCCACGATGATGCTCAGCCTCGGCAGTGCCAACCACGATGAAACGCGTTGGGAAGTACCAGAAAAGTTCGACATCTTCCGCGAACGCAAGCCGCATATCGGATTCGCTCATGGCGCTCATGTGTGCTTGGGTATGCACCTTGCCAGACTCGAGAGCATGAAGATCTTCAACGCGTTGTTCGACGAGCTGCCGAACTTGCGGCTCGACCCGGACGCGCCGCCGCCGTACATCACCGGCGCGATGTTCCGTTCGCCGCCACGACTTGACGCGGTATGGGACTGAATAGGGTGTGACATGACGCGGGTGATTCAGTGGGCGACAGGCGTAACCGGCATGATGTCGCTGCGTCACGTGATCGGGCGGCCCGATCTCGAGCTGGTCGGCGTGCGTGTCTACGACGAAGCGAAGGCCGGTGTAGATGCCGGGGCGCTCTGCGGCGCAGGAGAAATCGGATTACGCACCACTCTCGATCGCGACGCGATCATCGGCACCGATGCCGACGTGGTGCTGTACATGGGCAAGGTGGAAACCGACACCGCGGGTTGCTTCTCCGATGTGTGTGATCTGCTCGCCTCAGGCAAGAATGTGGTCGCAACGGGTAGCCGATTCATCCATCCGCGGTCGCTGCATCCCTCGTTAGCTGATAGCATCGAGAATGCCTGTCGCGCAGGGCATTCCTCGTTCCTCGGGCTCGGACTCTATCCGGGCTTCTTCGGCGAGTCTCTTACGCTTGTCCTGTCGCGGCTAACTGCGCGCGCTGGGCGCATCAGCGTCCGTGAAGTGCTGAACTACTCGACGTACGCCAGTTACGATCTGATCTTCAATGCGATGGGCTTCGGGCATACTCCTGAGGACACCTCGCCGCTGCTGACCAACACCGACTACGCGGCGAGCGCGTGGATCGGCAGTGCCACAGTGATCGCGCAATCGCTCGGCCTGCAGATCAAGTCGGTCACGGGCTTCCGCGAGGTCGCCACGACGCCGCGTGCCCTGACGGTCGCCGCAGGTGAGATCCCGGCGGGCACAGTCGGCGCCATGCGTTTCGGTGTCGAAGTCGATTGTGGCGACACCACACTTTCTGTCGAGCATCTAACCCGGATGGCCGACGACCTCGCTCCAGACTGGCCGACCGAGATCGGTTACGAAGTAGCGTTCGACGGGGAACCAAATATGAGGCTTCACCTCGTAATCGGTTCGCACGACGAGGATCACGCGAAACAGGGCTGCCTCGCGACGGCGATGCACGCTGTCAATGCGATACCCACCGTGCTTGCCGCGCAACCCGGGCTATACGACCTCTCGACGATCACGCCGTTCGTTGCGCACTGGACGAACGGGTGATTTGTGTGCGTTTGGGAGCGCTCAGCGCAACAAGACGCACACAATCGCTCAACCGCCGTTGCCGAAGCCTGTATAGCTGCGGATGAGGGGTAGATCCGCCATCGTCGCGAAGCCGGCAGGTGCCGCGCACACAGCTGGAATGGCATTGACAACCTGCATGGCGACAGTGATCAGCCCTGCTTTCACGTGCTCTTCGATCGTGGCTTCACGCGAGAAACTGGCCAACGGAAAGAAGTGTGTACGCATGGACGGATCACCTTCGATGGTCAGCGTCCACCCGTCGAGGGGTTTGGGCCAGTGGTCGGGATATTCGCCGCCGACGGTCCATAGTGTCTCGAATTCGATCAGCGTCTCGCCGTTGCGATGGCCGACGAAGTTCCAGCGCTGCCCGGCGGTCGTGCCTGCCTTGACCACGTGGTCGAAGATCTGCAGGTCCTTCCTCGCGGGAACGGTTTCCAAGCTGACCGACACGTCGTCGATGTCGGCGTTCAGTGTGTCCGAGATGAACCAGGCCTGCTCGACGAACAGCTTCGTCAAGAAGCCGAGGTACTGGTTCGCCGTAGGTGTGACCTCTTCGGTCGGGCGGCCGAACCACATTCCGTCGAAGGTGATTTCAGTGCTTTCCCATAGCGTCCAATCGGCTCGCTCTTGTAGGGTCAGCCGCTCGATCGTGCGACTCATCCCCGAAAGCGCCAGCGGCAGCACACCGGAGAGATTGCCTGGATTGAGCCCACTGCCGTGAATGGTGCTGTTGCCCTTCTCGCAGGCCGCCGACAATCTCTCGCGTTCGGCACCGGGTATGCGCCGCGGACGAAACAAGAATGACGGTGTCGCGACGTTTTTACCGCTCTCCAGCAGCGCGCAGACGTCGTCGAGGTTGGTGAATGATGGCGCATACAGTACGAGGTCGGCGTCGAGGGCGAGAATTTCTGCGGTGTCGGTCGTCGCCGTGACACCGATGGGCTTCCTATCGACAAGCGTTCCGACGTCGACACCGTTCTTGGCGTCGGAATAGACGCGCGCACCGACCAATTCGATGTCGCGCCGGTGATCCAGGATCGTCCTGACCATCTCGGTGCCTACCGCACCGGTGGCCCATTGGATGACTCGGAGCGGTCGGTTGTCGGTGGTCACTGGGCGGCTCTTTCATCAGTGATAATGTCGCTTCTCAGAATCGTTGAACAGAGTTTCTCATATCGATCGACACTCGGAGGGCAAGCCCATGAATGACGTGTTGGGATACCAGGGCAAGACCGTCGTCGTGACGGGAGCGGCCTCCGGCATGGGTCAGGCCACGGCGAGAATCCTCGTCGACCTCGGTGCCGCAGTGACCGCTGTCGACATCAAACCGACGACAGTCTCCGTCGCCCGCGCGCTGCAGATCGACTTGCGCGACCGCGCGAACATCGAGGAGGTCGCCGCATCGATCGACGGTCCAGTAGACGGCCTCTTCAGCTGCGCGGGACTACCCGGACCTCCGTTCAGCGAAATGGACACCATCCTGGTGAACTTCGTCGGCGCCCGTCACTTGGCCGAACAACTGGTGCCCAAGATGTCACCGGGTTCGGCGATCAGCGTGATCTCCTCCTCGGCGGCGATCGGCTGGCAAGACCACGTCAAGGTGATCAGCGGCCTGCTGGAGACAACCGGTTTCGACGGCGCGGTCGCGTGGCTGAAAGACAACGAGAAGCAGTGGTCGTGGAGCGGGTACGCGTACTCCAAGTACGTCATCGATGCGTGGGTCGGCTGGTGGTATCCCGAACTCGCGCGGCAAGGCATCCGGATCAACTGCATCAACCCCGGCCCCACAGAAACGGCGATGATGCCGGCCTTCCAGGACTTCGCAGGCAAGGAGGTCGTCGACCAATCGATCGGGCCGGTCGGGCGGTACTCGACGCCCGAGGAGCAGGCCTGGCCGTTGGTATGTCTGGGCAGTACACGATTGAGTTATGTGGGTGGCGCCGTGCTGTGGACCGATGGTGGTTGGAATGGCGCGATGACCATGGGGCGCCATCAGGCACAGTGGGCCGATACCGCGGCCGACGAGATGTCGAGGAAGGGCTGAGCGCTTTACTCGTTATCCGTTGCTGATTCGGGGTGCCAGGTGCACGATGTCGCTGACCACCGTCGGATTCGCCCGCGATACGGCGATCAACGACAACATGGCATTGGCAACGTCGTCGACCGCGGACATCTTGGCGGGGATCTGACCCTCTTGCGCCCATGCTCTATATAGCTCGGCCAGGAGATCGCGGTCGGCGCCGCGGAGAATCTCGGTGCCCTCGGTGGGACCGACACTGACTCGAATGACCGCCAGCTCGGGATGTTCGGCCCGCCAGGATCGCAAGATCTCATCCAGCGCAGCCTTGCTTGCGTGGTATGCCGCGACACCGGCGCGAGGCCGGCCGACGTCGTGGCTTGACGCGACAAGTGTGACTGCGTTGTCGGCAAGATGGGGGAGTGTCGCGCGCAAGACGTGTGACGCCCCGACGGCATTCACTGCGTATGCATGCAGCCACGTCGTCACGTCGGTTTCCTCGATTAGAGCGAAAGGCACCACGGCACTGGTGAATACGACCACGTCGAGCTCACCGAACGTCGATCCGACTTCGCCGACCACACGCTCGATTGCAAGCGGATCGGATACGTCAAGTGCATGCGCCGAACCACCCAGCTCTTCGGCAAGGCAGGAAAGCAATTCCACGCGCCTGGCTGCGAGAGCGACATCCGCCCCTCTGGCGTGAGCGGCGCGCGCGAGAGCTTGCCCGATGCCGGAGGACGCCCCGATGACGAGCATCCGAGTCCCCTCGAGGTTGGAGTGCCGATCGGTCATACCTTGCTTCCCCTATGTGGGTTTAGTTATCCGTCAACGCGATTCTCGCAGATGAGAATCAATGTTCTCACAATGTGGACGTTGAGTTGGCGCAGCGCCTATTCTCATCGTGTGACATACAGGGTGAAGGTTGAGCCGTACTACGACCCGTTCGACTTCGACATCGACGACGACCCCTATCCCGTGTGGAAGCAGCTGCGGGACGACGCCCCCCTCTACTACAACGACAAGTACGGCTTCTATGCACTGAGCAGGCACTCGGATGTCGCCCGTGAACTGGTCAATTGGAAGGACTATCGATCCGGCAAGGGCACGACCATCGAGATCATCCTCAACCGCGTCGACGTGCCGCCTGGGATCATTCTTTTCGAAGACCCGCCGATTCATGACCTGCATCGTCGCCTGCTCTCCGGAGTGTTCACTCCGCGCCGGATGGCGGCCATCGAGCCTTTGGCGAGAGAGTTCTGTCGCCGTGCGCTGGAACCCCTGACCGAGACAGACACGTTCGACTTCATCGCCGACCTCGGGGCGTGGATGCCGATGCGCACCATCGGATACCTGCTCGGCATCCCCGAGGATCGACAGGTCGCGATCCGGCAGAACACCGACCGGATGCTCGAGCTTGACGACGGTGGGCTTGTGGATGTCGCTGAGGACGCGCTGACGAGCACCGGCTCGATGCTGGAGGAATTCATCGACTGGCGTTATGACCACCCGTCCGACGACTTGATGACTGAACTGGTCAATGCCGAAGTCGAGGAGCCGGACGGCAGCAAGCGGCGGCTGACGCGCGGTGAGGTCTTGACCTACACAGGCACCGTCGTCGGCGCGGGAAACGAAACGACGACGCGGTTGATCGGCTTCGCCGGACAGCTCCTGTCCGATCATCCCGACCAGCGTCGCGAGCTCGCGGGCGATTTCAGCCTCATTCCCGACGCGATCGAGGAGGTGTTGCGCTACGAAGCACCCTCACCCGTGCAGGCTCGCTACGTCACCCGGGACGTCGAGCATTATGGGCAGAAGGTTGCCGAAGGTTCGATAATGCTGTTGCTCAACGGATCCGCCAACCGCGACGAACGACAGTTCGATGACGCAGACCGATTCGACATCCGCCGAAAGGCCGCTCATCTCTCCTTCGGGCACGGGATTCACTTCTGCCTCGGTGCCGCGCTTGCGCGGATTCAAGCGCGCATCGCACTGGAGGAAGTGCTCACCCGCTGGCCGGACTGGGCCGTCGACTATGACAGGGCCAAGCGTGCACACACCACAAGTGTCCGCGGATGGGCGACGTTGCCGGTGAGCGTGTCATGACCAATTCCGTTGATGCCAAGCTAGATTCCCGCATTGCTGAGAAAGCCGGATCTGAGTCGTCCTCGCGGCCGGCGCGCTTCGGATGGGGGGTCTTCGGCGTCGCCTATTTGGTCTTTGCGGTCGTAACAGTCGCGACCATGCAGTCGGGTCTGCACGGCGATCCGACACGCACGAACCCCAACCCAGGCCCCGCGCCGTACCCGTCGTTTCTCGGCTTCGACTCCTGGCCTTTGGCGGTTGCCATCAGTTCGATACCGATGGCGGTCGGACTGATCTCTGTACTGGCTTGGCTGTCCTGGCGCCGGCGCAAAGTTCATTGGGCAGTCATCATCGCGTTCGCCGGACTCATCACCGGTGCGCTCGATCCGCTCGCCAACTGGGCGACGTTCGCGATCTTCGACCCCCGCATGCTGCACTTTCCGCTGTCATGGCCCTACGTCAACATCTCGCCGAATCTCGAGCCGGCGCTGGCGTTCTTGGGCGGATACGCAGCCTACTACCTGCTCAACGGCCTGGGCTTTCTGCAGCTTCACGACCGGCTCTTCGAGCCGTTGATGCGGCGCATGAGTTGGCTTGCCGCCCATCGCCTAGTCAGGGTTTTCATTGGCGCGACCATCATCGCCGTCCCGATCAACGGCGTCATCCAGTTCACCTGGATGCGGGCCGGCATCTTCTTTTACACAGAAGCGGTCGGGCCCGTTCTGCAGATCGGCCACATCCATTTTCCGCTGATCATGGCGGCCTATGACGCCGTGATCTTCGGCATGGTCGCCGTCATGTGCGTGCGTGACGAGCACGGTGAACTGCTGCTGATCAATCGGATCGCGCGGTGGCTGCCCGCACGTCACGGGCGGGACATGGTGACGCTGACTCGTCAGCTGCTCGTCTCGGTGACGGTAGGTCTGGTGTCGTTCGCACTTCCGCTCGCCGTGCTCGCCGGTCTTCGCGATGCAGGGTTGTCGAAGCCTGCCTACGACAAGAACCCATATCCCAACGTCAAGGTGTACGACCCGTACGGACATCTCGAAGAAGCCGGCAAGCCAGGACCATTCTTCAAATGAGGCGCTATCGGGTGGTTCACAGCGGGACCGGACTGACCGGCCGCGAGGCGTTACGCGCGATCATCGACGATCCTGCCCTGGAGCTCGTCGGTGTCAAGGTGTCGACGCAGGACAAGGTTGGCACCGATGCTGGTCGACTGTGCGGCACAACAGATGTCGGCGTACTGGCCACGGGCGACCTGTCGACGGTCCTGGAACTGGCACCGGACTGCGTCGCATACTGCGCGACAGCAGTCCGACGCGAAGACGAAGCGATCGCGGATATCGTCGCCTACCTCGAGGCGGGCATCAACGTGGTGACATTCGCAACGATTCCGATGGTCTATCCTGCCGCCGCTCCAGCGCAGTGGCTCGACGCATTGGAAAGTGCAGCAGTCAAAGGCAATTCGACATTCTATGCGACCGGCAGCGAGCCCGGCTTCATCAGCCTGAACATCCCTACCGCGTTGCTCGCGGGAGCAGGCCGCGTCGACTCCTACCGAATGGACGAGTACGCGGTAGACCTGGACAAGTCATATCCCATCTGGGACGTCCTGCATGAGTCGATGGGTTTTGGAAAACCGGACGGTCATGTGCCGATTCGCATCGCGTCGGGAAAGGTGAACAAGGACTGGGAAACCGTCGTGCGCTACATCGCCGACATCCTCGGATTCGAACTCGACCGGATTGATCTCGATTGGGAGACCCTGCTCGCGCCCGCTGATCTTCAGACCGCGATCGGGGTCATCCCCCAGGGGACCATCTGCGCCCACCGGTGGCAACTCGCCGGAATGGTGGGCACGCGGCCTGCAGTCGCGGTCCAATACTTCGCGACTGTCAGCACGACACCGTGGCCGGACCGTTGGCCGAAGCCTGCGCGTGAAGGCGAAGGCGGCATGGTATTCCGTGTCGAGGGCAACCCGAATATGAGCCTCGAGTTGCACCTCGAGCGCTCGCCGGCAGATCGCGTGAACCCAGGTGTCGCGGTCACGGCGATGGCAGCGGTCAACGCGATCCCCGACGTCGTCGGCGCACCGGCAGGAGTAATCGCGCAGCCATTGTCGGGACCGTCGATCGTCAGTAGGCAGGCGCGCAGCAACCGGTTGTGAAAACCTAGGTTCTCACTATCGAGAAGATAGGTTACCATCGCGGTGAGTGGCGGCCGGTGGCTGCCGCAGAGGCCGAGGAGGAGTCGTTGCTTACAGAAGTCTTCCGCCTGGCTTTCGCGTGGGCCGCGATGGCCGGAATCGTCTGGTTCTGGTACTGGCTGCTGTCCAACCTGGGCACCTTCTGATGAACGAGCAAGATAGGCGCCGACGCAGGGCACTCATCGCATTCCAGATCTTCGTCTATGGCGCGTTGCTCGCGATGTTCCTCATCCAGCTGCAGATGCTGATGGTCAAGGATTGGTAGGCGGCGCATGGACTCGCTGACCCTGGACCAGCACCAGGACGAAAGCCGTCGTGTCCAACGTGAGGCCGATAAATGGTTGATCGTAGGCACCGTCCTGATGGGAACGCTGGTGCTCGGACCGGTCGGACTGCCGTTCTTCTGTCGCGGTGTGTACCTCTTGCGCCGTGCACAGCAGGCCGGCCTCACGGTGCGGCCGATGATGGTCACGCTGATCGGCTACGTTGTCATCCTGGATGCCGCTATCAACAGCATCGGTTGGGGCCTGGACGTTTTCGCCAATCACGCATTGATCACCCGCACGATTTTCACGGCGTGGGGCAACCTGATGGACGGCGGATACTTCTGGCACTACAACGAATTGTGGATCGGGGGTGCCGGCGCACCTGGCGAGAAGGCATGGATCATTGTGTGCATCGTCGTCGTCTTCCCGATGCGCATTGCCGCCGCAATCGGTCTTCTGCAGATGAAGCGGTGGGGACATCAGTGGACGATCGTCACCTGCTGGTTCGGAGTGATCAGTTGGATGGGCTACATCCTGAACATGACGATGTACGCCGATGTCCGCTACGCCGGCGTCGCACTGCCGGTGATCGGCTGGTGGCTCTACAACATCTTCTACATCACCCCGTTCTTGGCGATTCCGTATCTGCACACCGTGAATCGCGAGATCTTCTCCGACTGACGCCGCATTCGAAAGAGGACAGATCGTGATCGAAAACGCGTCAAAGGAAGGCAGCGCCTCGTCCGCCGACCTGCCGTTGGGGACCACTCCGGCATTCGCGCGCATGCACAAGTGGCTCAAGCGGGGCCTATTCGCCTGCCTGTTCGGCCTTGTCATCGAGGGCGCGCTGACTGTGCCCGTAATCGCGGTCTGGTATGGCTGGCCGACCCTTTCGCTGACCGAGATCTGCAGCGAACTCATGAAGGTGCGGTACTCGGACGACACACTGGAATGCACTCAGCCGTATCCCCTTTCGGGTCCGCCGTTCGGCGCCGCGCCCGAAGCCGCCGGCCAGCAGACGGCGAAGGACCAGTGGGGAATTCAGCCGGTACCGCAGTATCCCCACGTCGGATTCCGTGAACTCGTCAGAATTCACAACGAGCGCCAGGCGGCGAATAAGCCGTGACGGCTAGCCGACATCGATGGCGTTGCGCGGCGCCGTAATCGGCAGATCCATCGATGTGGCGATGCCCGGTGCTGCGTCGACAACATAGGGGATGGCATTGACGACGCGCATGGCCGTCGCTTCCATGGCGTTGTCGTTGGCCGACCGAGGCGTGTCCTCAGTGCCGAGACGTAGGTCGCACTCAATATGCGGTTGGCCCTCGATGACAAGGCGGTAAGTGCCGTTCGGCGCTGATGCCCACTGTGGAGCCAGATCTGGAGCCATTCGGTTGATGTGCTCGATGGTGATCACCTGATGCCCACTCACCACGCCGGTGGTTTCGGCGCGGACGGCACCACAGGTGCCCGCAGGAATGGTTCCGCACGCAACGTGAAGGTCACGCGGTGTGGGGACGCGTTCATACTTCTCGGTGATGTCGTCGAGCTCGACACCAAGAGACCTGGCCACCAGGCCGATCGGCGGACCCCAAGCGAACTGCTGTGCGCCTTCGAGTTCCAGCAGTGGGGTGAAGTCCAACGGCCGACCGAAGCCCATGGCGTCCACCATCAGGTCCCGGTTGGGATATGCCGAATAGTCGAAGATCTCCTGCGCGCGAATGGATCGGATCGTGTTAGACAACGTCGACAGCAACACGGCGAATTGGTCTCCGGCGAAGCCCGGCTCGATACCCGAGGTGTAGATGGTCACGCCGGCCGCCAACGCAGCGGAGCGCACCTGTTCGGCGAATTGTGGAATCCACCTGTCGGGGAACATCATTCCCGGAGTGTTGGTCGTGACCACATTGATTCCGCCGTTGAGTATGCGCACATAGTCGCGCACCGCGGCGGCGTCCATTTCGGCGCTTGCCGCGGTATAGACGACACAGTCAGGCTTGAGGGCGATGATGTCGTCGAGGTGGTTCGTCGTCGTCACTCCGATCGGCCCCAGTCCGACCAGTTCACCGGCGTCGCGCCCGGTCTTCGCCGCGCTGTGCACCCACACGCCCACGAGGTCCAGGTGCCGTCGGCGAACGATCGCGCGCAATGCGAGGCTGCCGACACCACCGGTGGAAATCACCGCTACCCGATACACGCTTCTCCTCTCGCGCTTCAGCGCTCGGCCATCAGACCGCTCAACTGTTTGGCGAGGTCGGATTTCTTGACCTTGCCGGTCGCGGTAAACGGCAGTACGTCCTTCGGCGTGACCCAGATGAATTTCGGCACTTTGTACGCGGCAAGCTGACTGCGCAACTGGGCACGTAAGTCCTCGCCGTCGAGTTCGGTATCACCACGCGGAACGACGGCGGCGGCGACGACGGTGCCGTTGTCTCCGTCGTCCGCACCGACGACGTACGCCTCGAGCACACCGTCACAATCCGCCAGCGCCAGTTCGACTTCGCTCGGCGTGACGTTCGTCCCGCCGCCGGTCTTGATCAGGTCACCCAACCGACCGGTGAATTTGATCCAGCCGTCGTCGTATTGCACGCCGAAGTCACCTGTCCGGTAGTAGCCGTCCTCGGTGAACACCTCTTCGCGTTCGCGCTTGTGCAGCCGCTGCATCAATGAGTAACCGCGAACCCAGATCTCGCCGTCCGTTCCGGTAGGAACCGGTGATCCCGTTTCGGGGTCGACAAGCAGATGGCACAGGCCGTCGATCGAGAATCCGCCGGTTTCGGCGCGGTCGGGCGGTTGCGCGGGGTACGGGTCGACGCCGATGTGATTGCCGCACAGTTCGGTCATCCCCAAAGCGTTGGGTCCGCGCGGTCGACGTTCGGGCGGCACGATCGCAGGCATGCTGGTGCGCTTGAGCGAGCTCAGGTCACGCGTCGCGAAATCGGGATGCTCTGCAAGGGTTTTCCCCTGTTGTGGCCAACCGAGCGCGATGGTTGCGCGATGAAGCTCGATCAACTCGAGCGCCTCGGCCGCGTCAAACGCCGGCTGGGTGACCAGGGTTGCACCGTGGTGGATCACCGCGTGCACCCCGGTGATCAGCCCACCGACCCAGAAAAACGGCATAGCGGTGAACATCACCGTGTCGGTGGTGACGCCGTAGTGGAAGGTCAGGTTGTACGTGTGGCGAACCAGGGTGCCCTGCGTGTGTATCGGTGCCTTCGGGTCACCGGTGCTGCCAGAGGTGTAGATGATCATCGCGTCGTCCGAGGGCGTCACGCAGGATTCGACATCGACCAAGAAGTCGGCGTCGATACCCGTTGGCATGGTTACCTCATCGAGGGCCGTCGCCCAAGTCCGGTCACACCATCCCCACACCGCGATCATCCGCAGAGATGGCGTGCCCCGCACGACAATGCGACCTGGATCGCTTTGATCGGCGAGGCCGGGCAGCGCCTCCTCGAGTCGCTGCATGAAATCGTGATTGCGGAAAGTCGACGTCGCCAGAATCGCTTTCAGATCCGCGTGACGGGCCGTCCACGCCAGTTCGGCGGCCTTGTAGAACGTGTTGAGGGGAACGGCGACCGCGCCGATGCGGGTGGTCGCGAACCACGCGATCGCCCATTCGACACTGTTGGGCATCAGGATTCCGACATGGTCGCCCTTACCGATCCCGGCCCCTAGCAGCGCTCTGGCCAACCGTGACGACCGCAAATCCAGGCCGAGGTAGCTCAGCACCTTGCCGTCGGCGATCAGGAACGGCTTCTCGCCGAACCGGGTCGCAGACGATCGCACAAGCGCGGGAATCGTGGGCGTGATCGTCGGGAAGGGCATCGCCCAACAGGATAGTTGCTTTTCCGCTATACGAGAACACTGGTTCTCGCATCACTCAGCAGACAATTACACTCCACCCATGTCGATCGATCGTCTGGACCGGATCGAATCCAGCCAGGCAATCAGCCAGCTGCCCAGTCGCTACGCGATGGCGCTGGATGCTCGGGACCTGGACGCGCTGGTGGCGCTGTTCGTCGACGACGTCGACGCGGGTGAGCAGGGCCGAGGGCGGGAAGCGCTGAAGCGCTGGTACGACGTCGTCCTGCGGCGGTTCTACCGAAGCATCCACCTGATCTGCGGCCACGAGTTCGACTTCCTCGACGCTGACCACGCCACCGGCTCGATCTACTGTCGAGCCGAGCACGAGGACGGTGACGGCTGGTACGTCATCACGATGCGCTATGACGATGTCTATGAACGGCGCGACGGTCAGTGGTGCTTCGTGAAGCGTCGTGAACATCCTTGGTACTCCGTCGACGTCACCGAGCGTCCCGGGCCGGACTTCGTGCGGTGGCCCACCGATATAACACTTCGAGCGGCGATGCCGCACCGCATGCCCACCTGGCGGGCGTTCTGGGAACGCGGCGACCCGACGCTGCCCGAGCGGCTCTCCCGGCGTCCGTAGCCGTTTTACAATCCAACGTGAAAGTGCAATTCTCATATCCGTAAATGACCGTTATCGCAGGAGGGCGTCATTTCCGACGACAAAGTACTCAGCGGGGTCCGTGTCCTAGAGGTTGCCGCATGGACGTTCGTCCCGTCGGCAGGAGCAGTCCTCGCAGAATGGGGCGCGGAGGTCATCAAGGTCGAGCCGCGGGATGGGGGCGATCCGCAGCGCGGCCTCGTCACGATGGGCATCGTCGACGACGGCGGTGGTGCGGTCAACTACATGATCGAGATCCCTAATCGCGGCAAGAAATCGATCGGTGTGGATCTGAGCACGCCAGGAGGGCAGGAGGTGGTTCGCGAGTTGGCGAAAACCTGCGACGTGTTTTTGACGAGCTATCTGCCGGAACGGCGCAAGAAACTCGGCATCGACGTCGATGACATCAGGGCCGCCAACCCGGACATCGTCTACGTGCGCGGATCGGGGCACGGCCCGAAGGGGCCGGACTCTGACAGGCCCGGTTACGACGGCGTGTCCTACTGGGCGCGCGGCGGTATCGCCACTGTGCTGACGGAGGACGCCGACGAGCTGGTGCGTTCGCGTCCGGCCTTTGGTGACCTACTCGGAGGAATGACCATCGCGGGCGGCATCGCTGCAGCGCTGTACAAGAAGGCGACGACGGGGAAGGGTTCCGTCGTCGACGTCTCACTTCTGGGCCTGGCCGCATGGAACCTCAGCCCCGATGTCGCGGTGAGTCAGATCCACGGTGGCAGTGCCATTCCCAAGTTCGGGCACGCCGACGCACCCAACCCTTTGGTGGGCACCTACCGAACCAAAGACGATCGCTACGTCCAGCTGATGATGCTGCAGCTCGACAAGTTCTACGCCGAGGCTATGAACGTGATCGGCGTCGGTGAGTTGGTCGACGATCCGCGCTTCGCCGATCCAGCCTCGCGATACGAGAACCGGGCCGCGCTGATCGCATTGCTCGACGAGGCGTTCGCCCAGCGCACGCTTGTTGAGTGGCGCGCGACGCTGGCGTCGCTCTCGGGAGCGTGGGGGATAGTGCAGACGCCCGCTGAGCTCTGCGCAGACCCGGCGGTCACTGCGAATGGCTACGTCGCGCACACTCACACTGTCCACGGGACGCCATTCTCACTGCCCACCAACCCCGTTCAGTTCGACGAGCAGGCCGTGGTCCCGCCGGGGGCACCGGAGCATGGCCAGCACACGGAGGAGATACTGATCGACGCGGGCATCGACTGGGATGTCATCGAGAAGTACAAGGAATCGGGGGCGATCCTGTGAATTCGGCGACGCCCGAGCTTGCAGACGACTCCATCGAATTCGACCCGTTCTCAATGGATTTTTTCAACGGTGCCTATGACACCTATCGCCGGCTTCGTGACCAGGCGCCCTTGTACTACAACGAGAAATGGGACTTCTGGACACTGACGCGCTACAACGACGTCGCACCTGCGACAAAGGACCACGAAACCTTTTCGTCGGCCAGGGGCGCCACCCTTGACATGGTCAAGGCCCATGACGATGCCATCCCGGTGCCCAAGGTGATCATCTCCATGGATCCGCCGGAGCATCAGAAGATGCGCAGGCTGGTGAGCAACGTATTCACCCCTCGGGCCATCGCTGCGCTGGAAGACATGGTGCGCGAGAAGGTCTACGAACGACTAGACGCGCTGAACCCCGAATCGTTCGACGTCGTCGCCGACTTCTCGGCGCTCTTTCCCAACGAGGTCATCACCACCATGCTCGGCGTTCCGAAACAGGATCGCGACCAGATCCGACAGTGGCTGGATTTGCTTTTGGAGCGCCATCCGGGTGAGATCGCCACCACCAAAAGGGGATACGAGGCCTCGGTCAATACTGGGCTCTATTACTACGGCCTGGTGCAGCAGCGGCGGGCGGAGCCTGGAGACGACATGATCAGCCGTTTGATCGAGACGGAGATCGAGCGTGACGGCGTGGTCGAGAAACTCACCGATGTGGACATCACAGGTTTCGCGACGATGCTCGGCGGTGCGGGTGCCGAAACCGTCACGAAGTTGGTGGGCAATGCGATGGTCGCGTTCGCCGACTTTCCCGACCAGTGGCGCAAACTCGTCGAGGATCGAAGCAAAGTTCCCGCAGCCGTCGAGGAACTACTGCGCTACGAGGCGCCCTCGCAGTACCAGGTCCGGACCGCGACACGTGACGTCACGTATTACGGGACGACGATTCCCGCCGGTAGCGCGGTACTTCTCGTCACCGGTTCGGCGACACGAGACGAGCGGATGTTCGACGATCCTGATCGCTTGGACATCGATCGTGAGCGAAAAATGGGCTTCAATCTCGCGTTCGGATATGGGGTGCACAGTTGTCTGGGCGCCGCGCTGGCGCGGATGGAGAGTCGTATCGCGCTCAAGGCATTGCTCGACCTCATTCCCGACTACGAGGTCGATCGCGCTGGGTTGCGAAGGGTGGCAATGTCCAACGTGTGCGGTTATTCCAATGTGCCAGTGCGAAAGGTCTTTTGAGATCTGCGCCCAGCACTAACGTCGCGGTAACGGCGACGGAACGTCGACAAGGCTTCGCACGCCGCTCCGAAATGGCTCGGTCGGCGAAATGTGTGCTGGTTTCCCAAGTGCCAGCATCGCGTGCGATTTGAATGCGCGTGCGGCGGTGCTGAGTCGGTGCTCGATACCGACCCCAGTCGCATCCTCCATTGGCCACGTGCCGCCCCATACCCCCACGTCGGCCCGGCGGCGCCGAACGGCATCGGCGACCAAGCGGCGAATGCCCTGATGTCGCTTGTGCAAACCGGCCGTAAAGAGGACAGCGTCGGGCCACTCCGATTCGAAGTCGAAACGAGCAGGCAGCTCGCTTGCGTGTACACCGAGTATCCGCAGCGCCCGTTCGTCACCATTGATTTCCAGGTAGACCTTGACTTCCAAGCCGGCGCGAACCGAGTCGCAGATCAGTCCGCCCGCCCCTGTGACGATGTCTGCGGCATCGACCCCCGCGACGAGCAGTTGATGTGGCGTCGCTCTGCCTCGGTTCGCGGGGCGAGGTCGTGGTTGCCGTGGTACGGGGCCGTCCAATGCGGATGCCGCGGTCTGTTTCACGGGACCTCTCCTCTGCGTGATAATAGGTCGTTTCAATTATGAGAATATACGTTTTCACGAGTCCGGGCGGCAGGGAAGCACTCGCATCTGAAGTCTCCTACCGCCGCCGAGGGCGGCCCTCGACGAATCCGTTCACGGCGTAGGCGCGCACGAACTCGGCGACGGCATCGTCATCGCGCATGTCGATCGTCGGTGATGGAGTGGTGAACAGCGAGAACAGCATCCGCGCGAACCATTCGGTGGCAGAGGCGACATCGAGATCGCTTCGAACCTCGCCGGTCAGTCTGGCGGCCGACACATACGGTGCAAGGAACTCGGTGCACTCCTTCAGAAGTGTTGCCGCGTTCTTCGTCATCATCAGGTTGACTTCGGCCTCGTCGAAGTACGCCTCGGGTTCGACGACTTGACGTGCCTGCGTGACGAAGACGGCCGCGCGGACGAGCCGCCCTTCAAGGGTGCTACCGCCGTGACGGTCGATCGCCTTGGCCATGTTGCGGTAGAACCGCTGCGAGGCCGCCTCGGCGCAGGCCTCGACGACCGTCTCCTTGTCGCGGAAGTATTCATAGAACGTGCTGCGCGAGACATCAGCTGCCCTGGCGATGTCGACGATGGTCGTCTTGGCCAAACTGCGGGTCCGGAAGCAGGCAAAGGCCGCCGAGATGATGGCATCCCGGGTATCGGTCGCCGTCGCCTGCGTCATAGGGACCCCTTTCTAGCTCCCGATGAGGGTAGCGGTGCCGCTCCTCACGAGTCGGGCGAGATGATCAGCCCGCTGGTCGGGACACCGGTGCCGGACGTGACGAGCACATGTTCGACACCCTCGACCTGGTTGTACGACGTACCGCGTACCTGACGGACACCCTCCGTGATGCCGTTCATGCCGTGGATGTAGGCCTCGCCCAGCAGTCCGCCGTTGGTGTTGATCGGCATGCGGCCACCAAGTGACATCTCGTCGACGGATACGAAATCCTTCGCCTCGCCGCGGCCGCAGAAGCCCAGTTCTTCGAGCTGAGTGAACACGAACGGGGTGAAGTGGTCGTAGAGGAAGGCCGTCGAGATGTTGTCCGGCTTCAGTCCGGAGGCGCCCCACAGTTTGTTGCCAACCACACCCATCTCGGGAAGCCCGGTGATCTCTTCCCGGTAGTAGCTCGTCATGACCTCGCCGTCGTACGCCGCTCCTTGTGCGGCCGCTGTGATCACAGCCGGCGGATTAGGCAGATCGCGCGCTCGCTCGACGCTCGTCACCACCATCGCGACGCCGCCGTCACTTTCCTGACAGCAGTCCAGCAGCCGCAGCACCGGCTCGATGATCCAGCGCGATTCCTGGTGCTGCTCAATGGTTATGGGCTTTCCGTAGAACCAAGCATCGGGATTGTTCGCGGCATGCCTGCGATCGATCACCGAGATCTTGCCGAAGTCGGCATTCGTCACCCCGTAGGTCGACATGTACCGCTGAGCGTGCAAAGCCACCCACGCGGCGGGCGTCATGAACCCGAATGGGGCGTACGGGGCCATCCACAACGGAGTCACGCCGGGTTGGCGGCCTGCGCCACCGAACCGGAAACCGGAACGCTCGTTGAAGGCTCGATAACACACCACTGCTTCCGCGGCGCCCGTCGCGACAGCCATCGCGGCCTGCATCACGGTGCCGGCCGCGGCCCCGCCGCCATGCGGAACTCTGGTGAAGAACGACAGGTTCTCGATGCCGACGTTGCGTGCGACCTCGATTTCCTCGTTCTCGTCGACGGTGAACGTGACCATGCCGTCGATGTCGCTGGGGCGCAGGCCCGCATCGTCGATGGCCGCCTTGACCGCCTCGCAGGCCAACTGCATTTCGGTTCGTCCGGATTCCTTCGAGAACTCGGTCTGGCCGAAGCCGACGAGCGCAGCCTTACCGCCGATTCCGTCTTTCATTCATCAACCCCGTCGAGCAGGCTCAGCACCGCCGTGCCGGAGACGTGATCGCCCAGGCTGTTTGTGCCCTTGAATGTGATTTCGACCAACCCCTCGCCATCGGCCGAAGACTTGTTCGTGACGCTGCCTTCGAAGCGCATCGGATCGTTCGGGTAGGCCGGCACGCCGAGGCGAATGGACAATTTCTTGACCATCGCCTCCGGCCCAGCCCAGTCGTGCAGGAACTTCACGCACAGCCCGTTCGTAGTGAGGATGTTGAGAAAGATGTCCTTGGACCCTTGGGAATTGGCGAAGTCGCGGTCGTGATGCACCGGCATGTAGTCGCGTGACGCGATGGCGCCGGCGACGATCAGCGTGGTGGTGACATTCACATCCATCGGTGTGACCTCGTCGCCGACGTTGATCGTGTCCCAGGCGAGAGTACTGGTGCGCTTGAGTGTGGATGTCATGTGCCGCTTCCTTCCGAGTACGTGCTGCCGAGCCGGGCAAGCTGCTGTGACGCCGACCCGAGTGCGAGTTCGTTTTGCTTGGCCCACAGGAAATAACGAGACAGTGGATACGTGACGTCGATGCCCATGCCGCCGTGGACTTGTTGGGCTGATGCGGCGACACGGGCGCCTGCCTCTGCCGCCCAGAACTTGGCGATCGCCGCTTCGCGATCGGCATGCCTGCCTTCGGCGATCAGCCACGCCGCATGCCACGTCGTCCATCGGATGGCCTCGACGTCGATGAACGCGTCGGCCAACCGTTGCTGGACAGCTTGGAACGATCCGATGGGACGGCCGAACTGTTCGCGCTCGCTCGTATACGAGGCGGCGAGCTTCAATGCCCGCTCCACGACACCGATTTGGATCGCGCAGAGGCCGACGAGCGCCCTGGAGTAGAGGGAGCCGATGATGTCCGTACCGCCGTGCTCGGTGAGCCGGTGACCGATAGCGCCACTGAACGCGATGTCGGCGTGAGGTTCGCCGTTGGTCGTCTGCACCGGTGTGATGGCCGCGCCGTCGGTTCCGGTATCCACGACGAACAGTCCGGGGCCGTCGTCGGTATGCGCGGACACGACAATGGCCGCCGAGAGTTGTGCCGCAGGAACAAGTTCCTTGTGACCGTCGATCCTCCACGATTCTCCGTCAGCGCGTGCGGTGGTACGCGGTGCGGTCGGGTCGGAGTTTCTCGGCTCCGCGAGCGCCGCGGTGAGGATCGTGCTGCCATCGACCACGCCGGGCAAGTACTTCTGTTGAAGTTCGGAATCACCGTGGCGTGCAATGGTGTCCGCGCCCAGCACGAGCGTGGCGTACACCGGGACGGGTGCGACACTGAACCCGACCTCGCTGAGCAGCACGCCCAATTCGAGGAATCCGCCGCCGCTGCCGCCGACGGACTCGGGTAGGGCGATACCGAGCAGGTCGGAGGAGGCCAGTTCGTTCCACAACGCGGGGTCATAGCGCGTGGTGCCGGTCTCGAGATCGGTGAGGCGTTCCGGCGTCGCACGAGCCTCGAACAGCTGGCGTGCTACTTTGCCGACGGTTTCTTGTTCTTCGCTGAACGTGAAATCCATTGCTTACCTTCGGTTCAGGTAGCGGGCCGGAATTGGTGCAGCACCAACTCGTCCCCGCTCGGGAGGGCTTCGAAGGTCTCGAAGAAGACCTCGACGGGCATTCCGACTTCGATGGCGGCGGGCTCGATGTCGCAGAGGTTCGACACGATGCGAACACCCTCGTCGAGCTCGATGAGCGCAACGACGTATGGGTATTGGAGAAACGGCAGCGGAGGATACTGCGGCATCACGAAGCTGTACACGGTGCCGCGGCCCGAGGACACGACGTAGTCCCAATTGAGCGATTGGCACTTTCCGCACATCGGACGAGGTGGAACCCGCAACGCCGTGCAGTCGGTGCATCGCTGGATGCGAAGTTCGTTGTCCTTCAGACCTGACCAGAAGAACTCGGTGTCGGGGCTGATCGAAGGCGCGAGTCGGCTAGCCATCAACTTCCTGTCTTGAATCGCAGAGTGCGGAACCACTGACGGCCGATGACTTCGTCGTTCTGATCACGGTAGGTGGTCACCCAGGTGACGAAGAAGCCGTTGCCCATCGCGGTCTTCTTCTCGTCGGAGATCGAATCGAAGACGGTCTCGGCGGAGATCTGGTCTCCCACCCTGGGGTAGCGTTCGATCTCGAACTCCGAGTTCGTCGCGATGATGCCGGTGTACCCGGCGTCGGCGAGGAACTGCAGCGGGTTCGTCTTGATTTCGATCGGGACACCACCGCGCTCGTGGATGCCCGCGAGCTTCGGCGGCGGCATCGTCCAGGTCTGTAACATCACCGGCGGCGAAACCAAGCCGCCGTAGCGGGAGCTCTCCGCGAACTCGGGATCAAGGTAGGCCGGGTTCATGTCGTCCAGCGCGTACGCCCAGTGCCGAATCATCGCGGCGTTGACCGGATCTGGGGCGCGAGAAGGCTTGCCCACCCCGTCAGTGGGCGTTCCAATTAGCGCTTGAAGGCGCTCGTGCAGTTCGTCTTTGGTCAGTTCAGTCACGGATGTCGGTTCCTTTCGTCGACGCTCGCATGTCGCGGGGTGCGCGTGGCATTCCCAAGCCGGCCATGGCGATGATGTCGCGCTGCAATTCATTCGCCCCGCCACCGAATGTGTTGATGACGGCGAATCGGTAGGCGCTTTCGAGCTCACCCTTGATGGGAGCCGTCGCGTCCTTGCGCAGGCCGGCTTGGCCCACCACGTCGAGCAGTTCGCGGGCCACCTGCTGGGTGAGCTCGGTGCCGAAAACCTTTGCCGCCGACGCCTCACCCATGCCCAGTGCACCGGAACTCATGTTGGTGTTCACCCGGAGGTTGAGTAGCCGGTATGCAGCGACCTGTGCCTCCACCCGCGCGAGAGCCTGCTGCACCCATAGCTGATCGATGACGAGCCCCTCGTCGAGTTCCGTTGTCTTGGCCCACTGCAGGGTCTTTTCGAACAGTGGCTCCAGGGCGCCGAGGTTACCCATTGCGGCACGCTCGAGGTTGAGCTGATTGGTCACCAGCTTCCAGCCCTGGTTCTCCCCGAGCACGATGGCGTTCTCCGGAACGCGCACGTCGTCGTAGAAGGTGTAGTAGGTCGACACCCCGGGCATTGTGTGCAGCGGCTTCCAGGAGAATCCGGGGGAGTCGGTCGGCACGATGAACACGGTGATGCCCTTGTGCTTCTTGGCTTCTGGGTCTGTGCGCGCAGCCAGCCAGATATAGTCGGCGAACTCGGCGCCGCTGGTGAACATCTTGGAGCCGTTGATCACGAACTCGTCGCCGTCACGCACCGCGGTGGTCCGCAGCGACGCCAGATCGCTGCCTGCTCCCGGCTCGGAATACCCGATGGCGAAGTCGACGGTGCCGTTGAGGATTGCAGGAAGGAACTTCTGCTTCTGCTCTTCGGTGCCGTATTGAATAAGTGTTGGACCGACGGTGTTGAGCGTGACGAACGGCAGCGGTGCGTGCACCCGCCGCGCTTCTTCGGCGAAGATGTACTGCTCGAGTGCGGTGAGTCCACTACCGCCGTACTCGACCGGCCATGCGACACCGAGCAGACCGGCCTCGCCGAGCGCCCGGCGCGCCTCTACGACGGCGGCACCGCCCTCCATCTTCCCGACGACGGCCGCGCGCCGCTCAGGAGTCATGACGGCCTCGAGGCGCTCGCGGTACTCCTTGCGGAGCTGCTCTTGCTCAGGGGTGTAGTCGAAATCCATCAGACACTCGCTCCCATGCGCACAGGCATGCGTTTGACGCCGGGCACCATCGTCGCCCGCAGTCGCGTCACATCGCCGGTCAGTTCGATCGTCGGGTAGGTACCGAGGAGCACCTCGAACATCACCCTGGCCTCCAGCCGTGCCAGCTGCGCGCCAAGACAGGCATGCTCGCCCGCACCGAAGGCGATGTGCGGGTTTGGGTTTCGGGTGATGTCGAACTCTTCGCTGGTGATACCGAAGATCTCCTCATCACGGTTGGCCGCCCCATACAGCATGACCACGGTCTCACCCGCTTTGATCTGCTGACCGCGGATCTCGACGTCCTCGGTCGCCTGGCGGGCCATGTGGGTCACCGGGCTGGTGAACCGCAGCATCTCTTCGACAGCCATGGGTAGAAGTTCGGGCTGCGAGCGCAGCAGCGCGAACTGGTCGGGGTGCTCGATCAGGGCTTGCATGCCGAGTGCGATCAGATTGCGTGTTGTCTCGTTGCCCGCCACCAGAAGCAGGAACGAGAAGTTGAGGAGGTCTGCATCGGTGAGGCATTCGCCGTCCACTTCGGCGGCGGCCAGAATCGAGAGCAGGTCATCCTGGCCGGTGACGGCACCGGAGCGCCGCGCCTCGATCAGCTTGGTGAAGTACTCGTATAGCTCGCCGAGTGCGACGAGATGATCCAACTCGATATCCGGATCGGCCGTTCCGACCGCTGCGTCGGACCACGTCCGGAACTTCTCCCAGTCTTCCGGCGGCGCACCGAGCATCTCCGCGATCATGCGGGTCGGCAGGGGAGCGGCGATTTCCTCGGCGAACTCATGCTCCACTGACGGGTCGACGCCATCGACGATGCGCTTGACGATCTCGCGCACCTTGGGCTCCAACAGTGTGACCTGGCGGCGGGTGAACCCGGAGTTGATGAGCTTGCGCAGCTGCCGGTGGCGTGGCGGATCTGTGAAGATCAGGTTGCCTTCTTGAACGGGCTCGGGCTGGCTCGGATCCGGGATGGTGATGCCCTTTGTCGACGAGAACAAGTGGGGGTGGCCGGAGACGAAACGGATGTCCTCGTATCTCGTCAGGGCCCAGAAGTTTGTGACGTCGTTGTAGACCACCGGGGTGGTGTTCCGCAGCTCCCGGTACGCCGGGTACGGGTCGCCCGCATAGAAGTCCGGCGAGTGCAGGGGGAACGCAGAAGTGGGCGTACTGGGCACCGCGGGCCTTCCTCGACGAAAGCTACTTATCGGACATAATCTCACAAAGTGTCCGGTACTGTTGTGTCTACCGCACTGACGTCGACAGTGTCAATGACTGTCGGTACTGGTTATTGGCTTAAACCGTTGACGACACCCTGAACGCGGGTGTACACACTTGAACAAAATGTCGTCCAGGAAGGTCGCGTGATCGGATGGCCCAGTCGAACCTGATCGACAGCTATGGCGTCTATATCGACGGCAAGTGGGTGGAGCCCGACAGCGGGAGATACGACGTCGTCAACCCCGCGACCGAACAGGTGATCGCGTCCGCACCCGACGTGGGCGTCACGCAGGTCGAACACGCCATCGGTGCGGCCCGTGCCGCCTACGACTCTGGATCCTGGTCAGCATTGGACCCGACTGAGCGGTCCCGCTGTCTTCAACAGCTGAGCGATGCGCTGCTGGCCCGCGGCGACGAGATCTACGCACTCGCGCAAGCCGAGTGGGGATGCACATCAAACGAGCGCCTGATCCATGTCGACGGCCCCGCCTTCATGGTCGGACATGCGGCGGAACTTGCGCTGGAACCGGCGGAGGCGCCGATGGACGCCTGGGGAGCCGCGGGCACCACCCTGTTGCGCTATGAGCCGCTGGGTGTGGTGGCGGTGATGACGCCGTGGAACTTCCCGCACACCCTCAATGTGATGAAGCTTGGCGCGGCGTTGGCCGCAGGCAACACTCTCGTGCTCAAGCCCTCGCCGCTGACCCCGCTGGCCGGGCTCGCGCTCGCCCGGTTAATCGATGAAGAGACCGACATCCCGCCTGGCGTCGTCAATGTCGTCACGCCGAGTGGTGTCGAGGCCAGCAGAACGCTGACGCTGGATCCGAGAGTCGACATGGTCAGTTTTACTGGCAGCTCGGCGGTCGGCAGGGAGGTAATGGCCGGGGCCGCAACGACAATGAAGCGGATCCTGCTCGAATGCGGAGGCAAGTCGGCGTCCATCCTGCTCGACGATGTCGAGCTGTCGGATGAAATGCTGGAGCGACTCCTGTTCGAAGGCTGCACCTTGCACGCGGGGCAGGCGTGCATTCTCAACAGCCGACTCCTGGTGCCCGACGCTTTGCATGACGATGTCGTCGGCCGCCTTGTCGAGTTGGCGCACAACGTCACCGTTGGCGATCCCATCGACGGGGCGACCGGGATGGGACCGTTGATCAGCCGCCAGCATCTGGAGCGGGTCGAGGGTTTCGTCAAGCGTGCCGAGAGCGACGGTGCGAAGGTCGTCGCGGGCGGTCGGCGACCTGAAAATGCTTCGGAGGGCTTCTTTTTCGAGCCGACGATCCTGACCGATGCAACAGCGGAATCATACATCGCCCAGGAGGAGGTTTTTGGGCCCGTGATGACGGTGCTGCGGTATCGCGATGACGACGACGCCATCGCGATAGCCAACGATTCGGCCTACGGCCTAGGCGGCGCGGTGTGGGGCACCGACGTCGACCGGGCAGTCGACATCGCGCGGCGGATCAGAACCGGTCAGATTTCGATCAACGGCACCATCCCTGGCGATGCTCCGTTCGGCGGATTCAAGCAGAGCGGTATCGGGCGTGAAGGCGGCGTCATGGGACTGCGCTCATACATGGAGCTTAAGGCGATCGGAGTGCCCGCGTGACGGGTGCGCTCGCGGGCCTGCGCGTAGTCGAGCTCGGCACTGACATCGCTGCGCCGTATTGCACGAAGCTGCTCGTCGACCTCGGCGCTGACGTGTACAAGATCGAGCGGCCCTGCGGTGATCCGCTACGCAATTGGGGAACAGCCGGCGGTCTGTTCGAGTACCTGAACGCCGGAAAGCGCGGACTGACAGTCGATCTGACCACTTCACCCGACGCGCTGGTCGAACTTCTCGCAAAAGCGGACCTGTTGGTCGAGGATCTGCCCGCCGGATCCGCCGACCGGTTCGATTTGGGACTCGACCGCGACTCCCTGCAGCGGATCAACCCGAATCTGGTCGTTGTTCGCATCTCCGACTACGGCCAGGAGGGTCCTCGCCGGGATCGCCAGTCAACCGGCCTGACCCTCCAGGCTGCCTCAGGTTGGGTGAACACTCGCGAACTGGGCCGCGCGCCGGTGCAGGCCGGTGCCCGTATTCCCGAGTACATCGCAGGCGGCTACGCCGCACTCGGCGCATTAACAGCCCTACGGGTCGCCGACGCTGCTGTCGACCAGGTGGTCGAAGTCGACGTCTCGGCTTTTGAAGCGATGTTATCCACGTTGCCCTACCCGATGATGATGGCCGAGCGCCTGAAAAGCCTTGGTTTGCCGCCGAATTCCAAAGCAGGGCCGATGCTGGGCATCGTCCGGGCCGCCGACGGCTGGGTCGGAATCAACTGCTTGACCGGTCAGCACTGGCTTGACGTCTGCGCGATGGTGGGACTGCCCGAGTTCGGTGATCACCAGATCGCCATCATGATCGGCGGCCCCGAACGTGACGAGTTCTTCGCGAAGGCGCAGCCTTGGCTGGAGTCGATGACAGTGGCCGACCTGGTCGAGTTGAGCCAGGCGATGCGTATTCCTGCAGCACCGGTCAACGACGGGCAGTCGATCTTGGATTGTCCTCAATACCGCGAGCGCGGATTCTTCATCGAAGATGCCACTAGGCGATTCAAGCGTCCAAGCGCACCGTTTCGGTTCTCGAGGGCACCGGTGGGCAAACCACGTCCGGCACCTCATCTGGGCGCCGCGGCGACCGCGTGGGAAGGCCGACGGGGCACCGGAGCTACACCGCAAACCGCCGATGTGGCAGTGCCTTTCGCCGGTCTGAAGGTTTTTGACCTGAGCACGTTCTGGTCGGGCGCCTATCTCACGTGCTATTTGGGAGCTTTCGGCGCCGACGTCGTCAAGGTCGAGTCGATCCAACGTCCCGATGCACATCGGTACTCCGGCTCGCTGCTGCGCAACAGTGACGACTGGTATGAGATCGGACCGATGTGGCAGGGCACCAACCTCAACAAGCGCGATATCACCTTGAACCTCGGCACGGAAGCCGGCCGCGAGCTGGCGATGAAGCTGGCCGCGGAGGCCGACGTCGTGGTCGAGAACTTCTCACCGCGTGTCGTCGAGCAGTTCGGCCTCGATTACGACTCGCTGGTGAAGATCAACCCCGGCGTCGTCATGGTCCGCATGCCGGGCCTGGGACTGGAAGGTCCGTGGCGCGAATACGTCGGCTGGGCACTGAATTTCGAACAACTGTCGGGTATGTCAGCCGCCACCGGTTATGCCGACGGGCCGCCATGCAACCTGCAGGGGCCTGCAGACCCGATCGTCGGTGTGCACGCTACCGTCGCTCTACTTGCAGCGCTCGAGCACAAGCGCAGAACCGGTGAGGGTCAGCTGATCGAAGTCGCCCAGATCGAGGTCGGCGCGGCCGTCATGGCGGAACCCGTCATCGAGTACTCGCTCACGGGCCGGGTGCGCGAGCGTGAGGGAAACCGGCACCGCCACTTCGCGCAGGGCGTCTACCCGGCCGCAGGCGATGACCAGTGGGTGGCGATCTCGATACGTGACGATGCGGATTGGGCAGCGATCGCGGATGCGCTGGGTCGCCCCGAACTGCGCGACGACCCGCGATATGCCACCCAAGAAACACGGCTGGCCAACCACGACGCGCTCGACGAAACGCTCACCGCGTGGACGAGTGTCAACCCACCTGAGGAAGCCGCCGAGGCCCTGCGTCGGCGCAACGTGCCTGCCGAACGCTTACTGACGCCAGACCGCATGTATGACGTCGATCAACTCGAGGCACGCGGCTATTACCAGGAAGTCGACCATCGCCTCGCGGGCCGACAGACATTCCCGGGCTGGCCTTTTCGCATCTGTCCCGGACCACTGCGCCACCACCGCACCGCACCGCCGACGCTCGGCCAGCACAACGTCGAGGTACTGCGCACGCTGGGATTGTCCGACGACGAGCTGTCGACCTTACGCGACGATCAGGTCATCGGCGAGCGACTGCTCAACGCCTAGTCGACCATTGCGGCGATGGTGTCGACCACGCACGCCGGCCGGCCGGACCCCTCTACCTCGACGGTGACGCGTACGGTGGCTCGGCCGCCCTTGTCGTTCCGCTCGATCTTGACGAGTTCAGCACCTGCCCGGATGCGGGAGTCGACAGGCACCGGCGCCGGGAAACGGAGTTTGTCGACGCCGTAATTGACTTGCATCGACAACCCGGTCACCTGGTAAATCTGTTGCACGAGAATGGGAACCAGCGACAGCGTGAGATAGCCGTGGGCGATCGTCTTGCCATAGGGACCGTTTGCGGCCTTCTCTGGATCGACGTGTATCCACTGGTGGTCACCGGTCGCCTCGGCGAAAAGGTCGATCTCCTTCTGCGTCACCTGACGCCAGTCGCTGTAGCCGAGGTGCTCACCGATGTGTGCCTCAAAGGCTGCGATGCCCTCGTAGATCGTGGGCGCCCGGCTCACGCGGGGACCTTGAGCCCCAGTTGTTCAATGGCGTTGCCACCCATGATCTTTGCCTTCGCGGAGTCAGAGACATCGACAAGCCGGTCGACAAAGCTCAATGGGTCGCCGATGCCCTCTGGGTGGGGGAAGTCGGAACCGAACATCACGTGGTCCTCACCCATGATGTCGATGATCCCCTTCAGGTCGTCCTCGAGGAACGGATGAATGTAGATGTTGCGCTTGAACACCTCCACGGGATGCTCGTCGAACTCCTTGGGCATGATCTTGTACGCGGTGTTGAGCTGCTCGAGCAGATTGCGCACCCAGCCGCTGCCGTTCTCGACACAGAGGATCTTCAGATCGGGGAAGCGCGACAGCGCGCCGTGGCAGATCATCGCGGCCAAGGTGTCCTCGATGGCTCGGTGCCCCATCACGACTTCGCGTAATGCGCTGGGCTTGAAGGACAGGTACTCGTCGCCGCCCTCCCACTCCATGAGGTGCTTCTGATAGCCGCTGTCGGAGGCGTGCATCGTCACCGGCATGCCGGCCCTCACCACCTCTTCCCAAAACGGATCGAACTCGGGCAGGCCCATCGACCGTGAACCGCCGAAGCGGCTGGGCACCGGCGCAGGCCGGACCAGGAATGTCTTCATACCGCGCTCGAGGCCCCAATGGAACTCCCTGATCGCCTCATCGACCAGCGGGAGACAGATGACGGGCGTGGCGAAAATTCTCTCCTGGTAATTGAACGTCCAGTGCTCGTACATCCACTCGTTGAGTGCGTGGATGATCGCGTGAGTCAAAATGACGTCGTCGGTGGTGCGCTCCTCGATCAGGCTGGCGAGGGTCGGGTACATCACGCATTGGTCGATGCCTAGCTCGTCCATGAGCTCGAGCCGCGGCGCGGGCGCCTGGTAGGCCGGGATGACATCCATTGCCTCACCGATGAATTCGCGGAAGTTCAAACCTTGCGGGTTGTTGCCCAGAAAGTAGTCCTCGGCGCTGCCAGGCCGGGCGACCCGCTCGAACGTGGGGTTGGGGATCATATGACTGATGTGGTCTTTGACGACGAGCTTCGGTCGCCCGTTGACTTCGACGTAGCCCACCTTGCCCCTGTGCTGCTTTGGCAGGTACTTCGTCAACGCGTCCGTGGTTTCGTACATGTGGTTGTCGATGTCGAAGACCGGATATGGCAGTGACCGGGGAGACATGAGGCGAACCCTCCTCAGAGCGGCGGATATGACCGTTTACGCCAGGTGAGAATGACGTTATCACTTCGGGGTTTCAACATCCAGATGGGGTCAGGATCCGGCGAGTTTCTTCCATGCCCGCACGATGGCATCAGTGGTGGTCACAGTTGTCAGAAGCGAGAGAGTGTTGTCGATGATCGACTCCGCGTACTCGCGTGGATATCCGGCCACGGCATCGCGCGGTAGTACGAACTGATAGCTGCGGTTCACCGCGTCCATTACGAAGTTCTGAATTGCGATGTTGACTGAAACACCCACTCCCACAATGGTCGTGATCCCCAGGTTCCTTAAGACCGAGTCCAGATCGGTGCCGGTCATAGGCCCAACACCGTGTGTGCGGGTGAGGACGAGATCGGTTGGCTCTGGCCCGAACTCGGGCAGCACCGACGCGCCGGGGCTACCCGGAGTCAAATCGGCGGCGAACGACTTTCCAGCCATGAATAGCCTTGCGTTGGTGTTCGACCCGCGGTTGTCCGGGCGCTTCTGTATCAGACAGTGCACGACCGACACATCTGCTGCGCGGGCGGCATCGAGCAGAGCGGCGATGTTCGGAATCGCCTCACGACCGGCTTCCTCGGCCAGCATGGGCAGGCCGGCCTGCGGGCCGATCACCCCTCCTTGGCATTCCTGGGTGACCAAAGCAGTCGTGGCAGGATTCAACAGATCGAGCAGGCTCGGTGGTGGCATGAGAACACACGTTATCGTGTATGAGAATGCATTTTCCAGCTCCAGAGGAGAACAGATGGATGCATGGGAGGTCATCGTCAGGGAGTCGGTGCGCCAGACCCTTTCCGATTACACGGCGGCCACCGACCGGTTCGACCTTCGCGCTCTGGCTGCATGCTTCGGCCCTGACGGAGTCCTCGAATACACGGGCGGAGCCGAGCCGCTCACCGGCCCCGCGGCCATCGAGGCCGGGCTACGAGCCGCGATGGCACCGGACGCGACCAGGCAGGGGCCAACGCATGTGCGCCATCACGTTTCGAGTGTTCGGTTCCGCTCCGTCACGCGGGAAAGTGTCGAGGTCAGCAGCTACTTTGCCGTCCACACCGATGTCGGACTCGACCACTGGGGCTCCTATCGCGACGTCTTGATTCCAGTCGATGCGCAGTGGCTCTTCACACACCGGCGAATCAGCGTCGACGGCTTCGCGGCCGCCAGCCTCATGCGTTGAACTCCTCGGCGAAAGCACGCGCCTTCTCGATCACCTCGGCCCGCGTGGCTCCCCGCGGTGCGACGGTCAGCCAGGTCACACCCATGTCCTCGAGCGTTGCGATCGTCGCGTGCCGCTCGTCGGTCGACTTGCTGTCGTCGAGCAGGTTGCCCGCAGAGAAGCAGATATCCAGTGGCTCCGTGCGGCCGATCTCGGCGGCATATTTCTTGGCCCACGCGATCGCCGATCTCAACTCCTCGAGCGTCGAGATCTCCGCGGTTCGTGACGCGGTCGCGTAACCGAATGTGTTGAACGGCGCCCACCCCTGAGCGCGCGACACTGCGCGCCGTACCGCCGGCCTGCTGTTGCCGCCGACCCATATCGGAGGTGGGGTCGCTGGCACGGGATACAGGCGCACCCCTCTGGCCGCGAACGAGGTGCCCTCGTAGGCCACGTCATCGCCGGTGAGAACTTTGTTCAACACGTCCAACGCCTCATCGAGCAGTGCGCCACGATTGTCGAAATCGATTCCCAGCGACCGGAATTCCGGCTTCAGATACCCCGCTGCAGTGCCGAGGATCAGCCGCCCGCCCGACAGGACCGCGAGACTCTGAATCGACTTGGCGCCGAGGAAGGGATTGCGATAGGCCGCAATGTAGACGTTTGTGAGGAGCTTCACGTCCGTGGTGGCAGCGGCGGCGAACGACAGTGCGACGAAGGGATCGAGGGCGTGATGTCCGCCGTGATCGAGCCATTTCGCGTCGGGTGCAGGGTGGTCGGTGACATGCACGGCTGAGAATCCGGTTGCCTCGCCGGCACGGGCGATCTCGGCGATGGCATCGGCGGTGACGAACTCGGATACCGCGTCAACCCGTTGGGTGGGCAGTTCCAGGGAGTAAGAGATGGGCACGATCGTCCTTCCGGCTAGTGACTCGATGAGGTGACGAGGTCCGCCAAGCGTTGGGCGTGGTGGTCGGGGCTGCCGAAGATCAGTTCGGTGGCTTTGGCGCGACGCACGTACAGATGGGCATCGTGCTCCCACGTGAAGCCGATTCCGCCGTGGATGCGCATGTTATCCAACGCGACTTGTAGAAATGCCTCAGAACTCGCCATTTTCGCCGCCGACGCCGCGACTGACAGCTCGTCACTGCCTGCGGACTGCGCGGCGTGGACGGCGGCCGAGCGGGCACCTTCGACGAGAATGAGCATGTCCGCGCACCGGTGCTTGACCGCCTGAAAGCTGCCAATGGCACGCCCGAACTGAATGCGCTCCTTGGCGTAACCAACGGCCATGTCAAGGCAGCGCTGCGCGGCGCCCACCTGCTCGGCGGCCAGCGCGACAAGGGCGAGGTCAAAGGTACGGGCCAATGCCGGGCCGGCTTCACCGTCGGTTCCGATCAGTCGGGCCGGGGAATCGTCGAGCCGCAAGCGGGCGACTTTCCGCGTGCGGTCGAGTGTGGCCAATGGGTCACGCGTCAGCCCGTCGGCGTCCGCGGCAACGGCGAACAGCGACGTGCCGGCGTCCGTGTTCGCCACGGCCAGAACAACATCGGCGGTGTAGCCGTCGAGAACCAATTCCGCGTGCCCACGAATACGATGGCCTGCGCCGTCGGCGTGGGCGGTCAGCGTGACGGCCCGTGGATCCCACGCGTCGAGCCGGCCGTTCAGGATCAGCGTCGCGGTCATCGACCCGTCGACGAATGCAGGCAGGTAGTCCTGCATCGCGGCCGTATCGCCGCTGCAGAGGATCGCTTGGGCGGCCAGGGCGACGGTGGAGAAGAACGGCGCACACAACAGCGCGGCCCCCATCTCCTCGAAGACGACCGCGAGTTCGGCCACGCTGGCGCCCGCGCCGCCGAACTGTTCGGGAACCGCGATGCCATGCAGGCCCAGTTCGGTGGCCATTTGTCGCCACTGCGCCCGGTCGTAGCCCTCATCGGTGGTCATCAGGTCGCGTACCCGAGTCGTCGGTGATGTCGCCCCCAGGAACTCCCGCACCGCGTGCCGAAGGTCGTCGGCTTCACTCATCGCTGTGCTGCCTCCAGGTGCGCCCGGCCCAACCCGGGATAGGCATTCCCGGATGAGGATAGTATCTTTTCTGAAATAGGAGAATGCACATTCTCGCATGAAGGAGAAGCGCGGTGGCCACGAGACTCGACTACGGGATCTTCGACTGCGACACGCACTGCTACGAGACGCGCGACGCGTTTACCCGCTATCTGCCCAAAGAGTTTCACGACCGAGCCATTACCACCGTGCGGGGAGCGGATGGGGTCGAGGTCATCCTCGCGGGCCATCGTGTGGCGACCTTCAACAGTGAAGGCGGGCTTGGTCTGGACGTCGCTTACCGCCCTGGGTCGCTCAAAGAAATGCTGAGGCAGATGGGATCGGGCAACCCAGAGGAGTCCTACGAACCACAGCCCATGCAGCCCGAGTACATCAAGCGTTCAGCACGGCTCGCGGTCATGGAGAGGCAGAACGTCGAGCGGATGGTCATCTATCCGAGCGGAATGGCTCTGGCCGCCGAGCACTACGTTGACGACACCGCAGCGCTATACGCGAACCTCCGGTCGTTCAATCGATGGTTCGACGAGGAATGGGGCTTCAATTTCGAGGACCGCGTGTACGCGACCGGGCTGCTTTCACTGCGCGACCTGGACTCGGCCGTCGCCGAAACGGAGGCACTGATCGCCCAGGGTGCGAAGTTTGTCCTGCTGCCAACGGGCCCGGCCTACGGTAGGTCGCCGGGCGACCCCTACTTTGACCCGATTTATGCGCGACTGCAGGAAGCAGGCTGCGTCCTCGTCTTCCACATCATGCCCTTCTGGTACTTCGATGCGATCTCGCCTGCGTGGGGGCAAAACGCGGATCCTGCCTCGTGGCACATGTCGGCATGGCAGTGGATGAACATATACGGCCAGCGTCCGATCGAAGACACCCTGTCAGCCCTGATTTTCGACAACCTTTTCGGCCGATTTCCCGGGTTGAATGTGCTTGTCGCCGAGCACGGTGCTGAGTGGGTGCCGTTCTTCACCAAGCACATGGACAAGAGTCGCGGCATGGGCCGGAATGGTCCATGGATCGGCGGGAAACTGACCGAGAAACCGTCGGCCGTCTTCCGGCAATACGTGCGGGTGGTGCCGTACCCCGAGGACGATATTCCTGCCATCGTCGCCGGGTTGGGCTACGACGACTGTCTGGTGATGGGCTCGGATTACCCGCACGCGGAAGGCCTTGCCGAGCCTGCCGATTTCGTCAAGCTGCTCGACCCGCTTGACGATGCCGCCAAGAAACGGATCATGCGTGACAATGCTGTCCAGATGATGAAGCGGAGTTAGTACTCGATGGGGGACACAGGCGAAGCCGATGTCGACCTCGATCTGTTGCGCGAAGCGGCGCGTGATTTTCTGACCGGCCGTGTGGCCCACGACTCCGTCAAAGAGCTTGCGGGCATGGATTGGACGGGGCTGCTCGTCGACGAGAATCTCGGCGGCAGCGGATGGCGACCCGTGGAGGCGACGGTCATCGCCGAAGAACTCGGCCGCGCGCAGAACTTGTCGACGTGGTTCGGCTGCGTTCTGTCGGGTGCGGCCTTGAGTTCGGCGCCCTCGGAAGTGCGAGACCGATGGCTGCCCGCGATGCTCGACGGAACCGCGATGGCGGGCTGCGCGTTGGCCGGCGACACCGTGCGCGTCGTGCGTGGGGATGCCATCGACATCCTGGTCACGCTGGGACGCAATGGAATTCATCTGTTCGAGGTATCCGACGCAACGCCGAGACGTCCTGACGATGAGCTTCTCGATGTCACCCGAGCAGCGTGGCGGGTGGATATCTCCGGCGCGGACAGCGTGTTGATCGGGGGCCCGCAGCGAGCCGATCAGGTGCTCGCGGCGGCCAGGGTCCTGCTCAGCGCGGATTCCCTTGGCGCGGTGTCGATGACGTTCGAACGGCTGGTTGCCTATCTGAAGGAGCGCATCGCGTTCGGTGCGCCGATCGCGAGTTTCCAGGCTGTGCAACACCGGTTGGTGGATCTGGTGGTGTTCGAGGCGAAGGCACGGGCCGTCATCATGAAGGCCGCCCGTGCCCTGGCTAGTGACGGCGATCCTGACGATGCGATTGTGTTATCCGACGTGGCACACGCATTCGTCACCGCCAACGCGACCGCTGCGGTTGACGAGTGCATGCAACTGTCGGGCGGCATCGGATTCACCTGGGAATACCCGCTGCACCACGAATTGCGTCGGGTGTTCACCAACAGCCATCTGCTCGGAACGGCCCGCACCAGCCGTGCCCGCGTTGCCGAGAGGTCCGGCTGGTGAGCGCAATCGGCGCCAGGCCCAGCGAAGCGCAGTTGACCGAATTCAGGCGTCGCGTCCGGGCGCATATTGCCGAACACGCACCACCGTTCGACGCGAGGGAAGGGCGCCGCGCGCCGGAAAATGCAGAGCAGGAAGCACAACTGCGTAAGTGGTTCGCCACGTTGTTCGACGCCGGATTCGTCGGCGCCGACTGGCCCGTCGAGCACGGTGGACGCGCCGATCACCACCCGCTGCACGACCGCATCGTCAGCGAGGAGATCCTGCGCGCTCGCGCCCCGCGGCCCGTCGACCAAGTCAACCTGGCGGCGCACGTGCTGATGCACTTCGGGTCGGACGACCAGAAGGCCGCACTGCTGCCGCCGATGCGGCGTAGCGAGCATGTGTGGTGTCAGTTACTCAGCGAGCCCGATGCCGGCAGCGATATCGCCGGAGTCCGCAGCAGAGGTGTGCAGCAGCCGGATGGGACGTGGGTGATCGACGGTCAGAAGACTTGGATCACCGACGGCCACTGGGCCGATATGGGATTGGCGCTGATCCGCACCGACCCCACGTCGTCACGTCACCATGGCCTTTCGGTGTTCACCGTCCCCCTGTCGGCGCCCGGCGTTGAGGTTCGTCCGATCCGGACGATCAACGAGGCGGTCGAGGTGAACGAAGTCTTCCTCGACGGGGTGACCGTGTCGGCCGAGAGCCTGATCGGCGAAGCCGGCCAGGGCTGGTCGATCATCATGGCGGGACTGGACTTCGAGCGTTTCGGAATCGGTGGAAACGTAGTCCTGCTCGAGCTGTTGATCGATGATCTGGTGATGGTCGCGCGCAACGCCATCCTTGAAGGCATCCCCGTTCTCGAGCACGACGACATCCGGCAGACAGTGGCCGAGTTGGCCGTCGAAGTCGAGGTGGCGAAGTCGTTCATCGACGACCACGTCGAACGACTCATCGCAGGCGCAGAGCAGCCGGGCGACGGCTCTATCGCCAAGCTGAGCTTCGCCGAGACCTATCATCGTGTTTCGGCGTACGGTGCCGAGCTCGCCCCGGCAGTGTGCACCGAGGCTGTCGATTCGACTGTTTCACAGGCGAAAGCCCGGCTGCGCGAATCCTGGTTGTGGTCGCGGGCCTATACGGTCTCCGGCGGGAGTTCGGAGATGATGCGCAACATTTTGGCCAAGCGTCGGTTGTTGCTTCCGAGCGGCTGATGTCTGGAACCTATTGGGGCTTGGTCGAAGCAGCGGCCCAGACACACCCCGAACGCATCGTCCTCGTCGACGATTACGGCCGAAGTCTGACAAACGAAGAGTTGCGCGACGCGTCGGAGCGCACCGCAGCCGCTTTGGCGGAGCGCGGGGTGGGCGACGGCACGATGGTTTCCTGGCAGCTGCCGACCACGCTGGAAACCATGGTGGTCATGGTGGCGCTGACCCGCCTCGGTGCCGTGCAAAACCCTGTCCTACCGATCTGGCGCGAGAGCGAAGTGCGGTTCGTGACAGCGCAACTCGGCACCGAGATGATCATCGTGCCGGGTGTGTGGCGCGGCTTCGACCACGTCGCGCTGGCCGACGAGCTGGCAAGGGACCGGCCGATGACGGTGGTGGTCGTTGATCACGACGCCCCCATGGACGGTCTTCGACTCCCCGCCGGCGACCCCGCATCGCTGCCCCCGCCGCCGCCATCGGCAACCGACCCCCGGTGGGTTTATTACTCGTCCGGTACTACCGCCGCGCCGAAAGGTGTGCGGCACTGCGACCGCTCTGTGATCGCCGGGTCGGCGGGGGTGGTGGGAATGGTTGGTGCGACAAGCAATGACGTCAACCCGATCGCGTTTCCGGTTTCACACATCGGTGGTGCGGCGATGTTGGCGGCGAGCCTGCTGACCGGCATGCGAATCGTGTTGTTCGACGAGTTCGATCCGGTGCGCACGCCAACTGCGATCGCTGCCCATCGGCCGACACTGCTGGGCTCTGCGACACCTTTCTTCGTCGCTTTCATGGCCGCACAGCGCGAGCACGGCGCCGCGCCACTCTTTCCGGATCTCCGCGGGTGCCTCGGTGGAGGCGCGCCGATCACCGCCGAGCTGGGACGGCAAGTGCGCGAGACGCTTTCGGTGCCAGGGGTGGCGAACTCGTGGGGCCTGACCGAGTTTCCTGTCGCGACGTCGCCTCCGCCGGACGGAGAACCGGACGTGCTCGACCACACCGTCGGCCGCCAAGTGCCCGGAGTATCGGTCCGTGTCGTCGACGAATCCGAACGAGAGGTCGCGGCGGGGGAGGAGGGCGAACTGCGCCTGCGGGGACCGCAATGTTTCCTCGGATATGTCGACGACACGCTGAACGCCGATGCATTCGACGCCGATGGCTGGTTCCGCAGCGGTGACCGGGGGCGCATCGACGACGACGGCAACGTCGTGGTGACAGGTCGGATCAAGGACGCGATCATCCGCAATGCTGAGAACATCTCGGCGCTGGAAATCGAGGGGGTACTGGCGACGCATCCGGCTGTCGCCGACGTCGCGGTCATCGGAGTGCCGGATCTCCGTACAGGCGAACGGGTTTGCGCCGTGGTGGTCACACAACCCGGTAGCGATATCACGCTCGCCGCATTGGGCGAACACTGCCAAGCGCGGGGCCTCAGCCGTCATAAGTCCCCGGAGCGGCTAGAAATCATCGAGGCGCTGCCGCGGAACCTCACGGGCAAGGTGATGAAGAACGAATTGCGTGCCCGTTTCGGCGCGCAACGCTAGATGCCGATCAGTTCCTTCAAGTTGCCGCCCATCACGCGTGCGGTCGTGTCCGCAGGAAGACCGGAGAGTTCATTGATGAACTCTGCCGGCTCCGCGAGCCCCTCGGGGTGGGGGAAATCCGATCCGAACATCACGCGATCCGCGCCGAGGATCTCGACGAGATGCGACATGTCCTCTTCGTGAAAGGGGTTGACCCAGATGTGTCTGCGGAAGGTGTCACAGGGATGCTCGCCGAAATCCCCCGGCTTCTTCCGATACACCCGGTCGAACACATCCATCAGGCGATGCGCCCACGAGCCGCCGTTCTCCACCACGCCGATGCGCACGCCGGGAAACCGTTCGAACACCCCGTGCGCGACGAACGCCGCCAGCGTGTCGAAGATGTTGCGGCTCTCCTCGTAGATGAATCCCCGCAGCTTGCTGAGTGCGAAGCCCTGAAATTCGCTGGGGCTTTCCCAGTCGTCGACGTAGCGGTCGTAACCGGAATCCGAATTGTGCATCTGCATCGAGATTCCCGACGACTCGACCAGTCGCCAGAAATCGTCGAACTCCGGTAGCGCCGCCGACCGCGAGGTCCCGTCCTCCCGCGGAACCGGTGCCGGCCGGATCAGGACCGTCCTCGCGCCGTTTTCGAGACACCATTCCAGTTCGCGGACGCCCAACGCCGGATCGTTGAGTGAGATCGCGGGCACCGGGAAGATGCGGTTCTGGTAGTTGAACGTCCAATCCTCGAGCAGCCAGCGGTTGAACGCATGGGTTACCGCATGAGTGAGCTCGGTGTCGGACTTCGTCCGCTCCTCGAGCATGCCGGCGGTGGTCGGGAACATCACGGCGCCGTCGACGCCCTGACGGTCCATCAGCGCCAACCGCAGGTCGGGCCGCCGGAACTCGTCGGGGCACCGTATCGGTTCCGCCAGCTCTCGCAGCGTCTTGCCCTCGGGGTTGATCCCGCGGTAGTAATCGGCCCATGCGCCGGGGGTGGGGATCACCTCGTAGGTCGGGTTGGGGATGCATTCCGTGACGACACCGAGGATCTGCAGTTTCTTGCGCCCCTTCACGTCAACGAACTTGAGCGCTTCCGAGTATTTCTCCGGCAGGTACCTCGTGTATGCGTCGATCGTCTCGTACATGTGGTTGTCGGCATCCCAGACCTCGAATGCTCTCGTGTTCTCCACCGGCGCCTCCAACATGTGTGAGAATGTTGATTCTCAACATAGCAAACGGCGGTATCCACCGGACACCGGGTTCACAGATTCATGAAATGCCCGCCGTCGACGCCGAGGGTCTGACCAGTGCCACAGGATCTCGTCGACCGCAGCGTCGCCATCGATGACAGCGACATCGCCGAACGTATCGGCCAGCGCCCGCGACAGCGTTTCCCCGGGGCCGACGACAATGATCATGCGTCGGCCATTGTGACGAGTTCACGTTTGACGACCTTGCCGACGTCATTGCGCGGCAATTGGTCGACGAATATCACTCGCACGGGCACGCGGTATGGCGTGAGGTGCTCACGGCACCACGCAATCAGATCGCTTTCGGATGGCTTGTCGGACTGACGGGCAACGAATGCCCATGGCACCTCGCCAAGGCGCTCGTCGGGTATCCCCACCACCGCCGCCTCGCGGACACCGTCGGCGGCGAGCAGGACGTCTTCCACTGTGCCCGGAAACACCTTCAGCCCGCCGCGGTTGATCATGTCCGACACCCGGCCGTCCAGCCACAGGAACCCGTCGTCGTCGAACCAGCCGAGGTCGCCCGTGTGGAACCAGCCGTCAACGGTGAGCCTGTCGAGGAAAGCCGGGTCGATCTTGCGGGCAGCCGTCGTCGGAGTGCGAACCATTACCTCGTCGTCAGCGATCGTGACATCGATGCCAGGCAGCGGCCGCCCGACAGAACCCAGCTTGGTCTCGCCCCACTCACGCGCATCGGCGGCTGACCATCCGACGACCTCACCGCCGAGTTCCGTTTGGCCGTAAGAGTTGAGCACGATGACGCCGAACTTGTCGCGGAAGCGGCCGGCTTGCACAGGGGACAGCGGTGCGGTGATCGACCGGACGATTTTCAGCGGCGACAAGTCTGTGACGGACTCGTCGTGCAGGACCATCGTCAACGCGGCGGGCGGCAACACCGTGGACCGCAATTGGTGTCGCTTGACGAGCACGGCGAAGTCCGCCGGTGAGAACCGATCCATCAATACGACTCCGGAGCCCGCGCGGAACGCGAACAGCACCTGGTAGATGCCTGCCCATAAGGACAACGAGAGAGGGACCAGATTGGGCATCGGTGCGCGGTTCGGCTGAGCCGCGCCAGGTTTGGCGCCGCGGAGCTTGGCCAGCAGCCGGTCGATCAAATCCAGCACCGTGGCATGCCGAAGTGGCACCGGTTTCGGCGGTCCCGTGGTACCCGAGGTGAATTGCAAAAGGGCCACGTCGGGGTCGTACTGCCGCGAGTCCTCCGCTTGCGTGGAGGACTGCATGAGGGACCACTTCAGTTCGGCACCCGACACGACGGGCAGGCTGAACTCCGAGAACCGCTGCGCAAGGTCGGGTGTCGTGATGATGGCGACCGGCCGCAGGGTGGCAAGTTGAGAAGCCAATTCCGCATCGGCGGCTCTTGGATTGAGCGCCGTGTAAACGCCGCCCGCGCGCCATGTCCCGAACAGCGCGGCCACCGTGGTGGCATCGTTGGGCAGCATCGCCGCGACCACCTGTCCGGTCGCCAGCCCAGCATCGGTGAGCATGGAACTCAGTCGATTCGCGCTAGCGACCAGATCTTCGCGCGAGACATCGTCGACCAATGTATGCACCGCCGTGTCGGGCAGATCGGTGAGCAGCTCGGCGAGACTCATGGCTCCGCCTCCAGCGGCTGCCAATCGGGAGTCCGCTTGTCGGCGAACGCCTTCGGCCCCTCGTCCTGGTCGGGATGGCCCCACATGGAGGTCAAATGCTTGGCGCCCACCCGGCACGCATCGGTCAGGCCGAACTCGAGTGCTCCCCACAATGCGCGCTTGGTCGCGCGCATCGCTGCCGGGGAGTTCTTGGCAATCCTCTCGGCCAGCTCTTGCGCGACGTCGCGCAGCTTGTCGGGTGGGTCAACGATCTGGCTGATCATGCCGAGCTCGTAGGCGCGCTGAGCGCTGAGACGTTCATGACTGCCTACGAGCGCCATCCGTAATACCGCCTCGGCGGGCATCTTTCGCATCAGCGCGATGGTTTCCAGCGCGCTGACCTGGCCGATGGAGACGTGCGGGTCGACGAAACTGGCGTCCGACGACGCAATGACGATGTCGGCGTCGGCGATCCAGTGCAGTCCACCACCTGCGCACACTCCGTTGACAGCGGTGATGACAGGCTTACCCACATTGCAGTGCCAGGCCGTCAGCTTGAGGTCCAGCGTGCGCATCGTCTCTTGAAACTGTTGCACCGCCTCGCCGTCGAGATCGTCGACGTCGGCGCCCACCTGAAACGCCCTTCCGTTGCCGGTGTGAACGATGACGCGCACGTCGGGGTCGGTGTCCAATTCCGTCCACGCCTTTCCGAACTCCTCGCGCATAACCGCGTCGTACGCGTTGAGTCGCTCGGGCCGGTTGTTGATGATCCAGCCCACGGGGCCGCGCCGCTCGACGATCAGCCTCTGATACGTCATGACACCTCCAGCGGCTGCCAACTGGCCGGGCGCTTCTCGCGCCAAGCCTGAACACCTTCGGCATGATCGGGATGGTTGCGCAACCGCCAGATATCCTCGGCCGCACTATCTCTGGCTGACGACAGACCAACCTCCAGGGAATGCCACAATGCTTTCTTGGTCGCGCGCATCGCGGTGGGCGAGTTGGTGGCGACGGCGGCCGCAAGGTGTCCGGCCGCCGCGCGGAGGCGATCGGCCGATACGACGTCGGAGACGATGCCCAACTCGTATGCGCGCCGCGCTGAGATTCGTTGGCCCTTGCCGCTCAGCGCCATTCGGGTGATCGCCTCCATCGGCGACTTGCGAAGCAGCGTGATCGCCTCGTATGCGACGGCCTGCCCCACCGAAACGTGCGGGTCGACGAAGGAAGCCTCCTCGGCCGCGATCACTATGTCGGCGTCCGCGACGAGGTGCAGACCACCGCCGGCACACACCCCGTTGACCGCCGCGATCACCGGCTTCCAGACTTCGCAATGCCACGACGAGATCTTCAGTTCCGCATCCCGAGTCCGGCGTGAGTGCCGTCGCATCGCCGCCTTGTCGCGCGCGATCTGCACCACGTCCATCCCGGTGCAGAACGCCTTGCCGTTGGCGGTGTTCACGATCACGCGGACCTCAGGGTCGGCGTCAAGTTGGCCCCATGCCGCTTCGAGTTCGTCGAGCATCAGCGCATCAAACGCGTTGCCTGCGTCCGGCCGGTCCAGAATCAGCCACCCGACGCCGTCGGACCTTTCGACGATCAGGCGCTCGTAGCCGGTCACGAGCGTGGAATGTCCTTCCAAGGCTTGCCTTTCCACGGGTCGGGTTCCTTGGGTAGGCCGAGCACCCGCTCGCCGAGAATGTTCTTGTTGATGTCGGTCGTGCCGCCCTCGGTGGCGTTGGCCAAGCTGCGCATCATGCCCTGCACCTCGCGCGGCAACGCGTCTGGATCTTCAGTGGCGGGCCACGCGACCGCGGTCGTACCCAACAGGTCAACCATCAAATCCTGAATCTGCTGATTGAGCGTGGCCTGATGCACCTTTCCGATCGATGATGCGGCACCGGGGGATTGGCCGGCCGAAAGCGCTGCGCGCACACGCGCGTTGGTCCAGCCACGGATCTGCTCCTGAGCCCACAGGCGCATGATTTTGGCCCGCACGACTGGGTCGTCCCACCGTCCCGTTTCCCGGGCCAGGGAGATCAGGCGCTCTGCGCTCGAGCCACCGAGGCGGCCCATGCCGCCCGACCCTGAACCCGAGACCATCTGCCGCTCGCTGGACAACGTCGACGCGCTGACCCGCCAACCGTCATTGATGTCTCCGACACGATGCGCGTCGGGTACCCGGGCGCCGTCGAGAAACACCTCGTTGAATTCCGCTTCACCCGTGATCTGGCGAAGCGGCCGCACCTCGACGCCGGGCTGATGCATGTCGAGCAGGAAGTATGTGATGCCCTTGTGCTTCGGCTGCTCGGGATCGGTGCGAGCGAGCAGGATCGCGAAGTCGGCCTCATCGGCCCACGTGGTCCAGGCTTTCTGGCCGGAGATCACCCATTGATCGCCGTCGCGCACCGCCCTGGTTGCCAGCGATGCGAGATCGCTGCCAGCCCCGGGCTCGCTGAAGAGCTGACACCACTTCTCGTCGTTGCGGACGATGCGCGGAAGGAAGCGGAGACGCTGCTCTTCTGTTCCGTGGCTGAACAGGGCCGCGGCTGTGTTATTGAGCCCCAACGGGTTCAGCCGTGTCAGGCGTAGTGGTGTGAGCACCTGGTCAATGGCGCGCGCCACGTCGTTTCCGATGCCAAGGCCGCCGTGCTCGGGAAGCCACGTCGGCGCAACCAACCCCGAATCTGCGAATACCGGGTACCAGTCGCGGTAGTCGGTTGGACTGCGTACGGCTCGTAGTGCGGCAGGTCCTTCGGCGGCGGCTGAACGCCAGGCGACCGGGACCGCTTCCTCGACCCACTCGCGTACAGCGTCGACAGCGTCGGCGGCGGAGGTGTCGGCGGTGATGGAAAGCGTCATCGGCCCTGAAACTTCGCGTCGCGCTTGTCGCGGAAGGCTGCCAGGCCCTCTTTGAAATCGTCACTGCGGCTGGAGAGTTCGAGTGCCAACGCCTCATTCTGAAGATGGCGGTCGAGGTCGAGCCCGTGACCGCTGTGCAGCAGCCACTTGGTGAGTCCGAGGGCGACGGTGGGTGCCTCGCTGAGTGTGGTGACGAGTTTGCTTGCGACTAAATCCAATTGGTCAGCGACGGCGGTGCCGTGGATGATGCCCCATTCTGCGGCGGTGGTCCCGGAGATCTCTTCGCCGAGCATCAGCAGCTGTCTGGTGCGCACCATGCCAATCAGGCGGGGTAGGAGCCAAGCCGCCCCACTATCCGGCGTGAAACCGCGCGCCAGGAACGGCTCCCAGAATCGGGCGTCCTCGGCGGCGATGCAGAAGTCGGACGACAACGCGATGTGGAAGCCCAGGCCGGCCGCCCATCCGCGGACCACCGCGACGATCGGCACTTGAGTCTCGAGCATCAACGGGATGAGCCGGTTCGCCTTGTTTGGCAGCCGACGCTGGATGCTGCCGACTCGTGGTTTGCGCTCTGACCTGGCGTTGTTGGCGACGAGGTCGGAACCGGCGCAGAAGTCGGGACCGTCAGCGTCGATGCGGATGACCCTGACCGCTTCATCGGTGCCCGCCGCGGCGAGGTGTTCGATCATCGCGTCGAGCATCACGTCGTTGACGGCATTGCGGCGGTCGGCGCGATCCAGGGTCAGACACAGCACCGGACCCTGCTGTTCTGCCCGAAGCCCGGGAACGCTCGAGTAGCTCATCGTCGGCTCAGCGTTCGGCGAACTCGGCGGAAACGGCAGTGAGCAGGTCGGTCAAGTTCGTCGCCCCGCCCGGCGGATCGGGTAACCGCACAGGTCCGCGGTCACGGCTGGGCAGCAGGATGGTGGCGTGCCCCGGCGCGGTGACCTCGCCGCGGTGATTGGTCGCCGCGAGTTCGAGGTCGACGGCCGGACGGTCGCCGTCGGCGAGGTATTTGCGCACCACCGTGCCGGTGATGGTGTGCAGATCACCGACGTAGTTGAACAGCCGGAACTCGCAGTCGAGCTTCCACAGCCAGGCGTCGTCACCCATCCAGTCCGTGCACAGGTGAATCAGCCACGTCTCGCGCATCCGGCCGTAGTCGAAAGTCGTTGGGTTGCCCGCATTCTGAGCGGCGATCGGGTCCCAGTGCACGCGCTGCTGCACATCGGGCACGCCATGTTCGTTCGGTGTGTAAAACCGGGGGATGCGTTGCCGGTTGCGCCATGCGAGCCGCAATGGCCGCACACCGTACATGCCGGTGCCCATGCCGACGTGCCAGCACACCATGTCGGTGACAGTCAGCGGACCTTTGGTCAGCGCCCCGATCGCGTCACCCTCATTGACGTCTTCCCACCAGCGTGGCTGGGCGCCGCGCGGCGTCTCACGGGCATAACGCTCGTCGATCTCGGCGATCTCGTCGGGCGGCCAATTCTTTAGCTCGACCGACTCGTACTTCTTGCGTCCCCGCGCCTTGCTGCGCTCGGTACGGATCATGTTGCGGTATTGGCCGCCGAGGATGGTGCCCTCGTCGTCCCGGAACACCTGGGCTGACCACTCGTGAATGGCTCGGCCCGCGAACTCGCTGCTCTTGTCGAGTGCGGCGACCAGAGCATTGCGTCGGAACACCCGGTGATTGGCCCGCAGGGGAGCCCACCACTCCCGTGCGGACGATGCGTAGAACGCATGAACGCCGCGCAGCGGATCGCCTTTGGTCAATGCGCGATCTTCATCGGATAGTTCGGTGACCTCATCCTCGCCGATCAACGTGTCCCCCCCGACCAGCGCGGGTGGTGCGATCGATTCGGCCCATACGGATTTGGCGGCGTATTCCGGATCTGCCCACAAGGGGTTGGCGTCGCCGTAACTCTCAGCAACATGGCGGAACGTGTCCTCGTTGGGCCGAAGGTAGTGCGGCGACTGGGTGTGCGGGACGGCGATGCCGATGCTGGCTCGAAGTCTGCCCAGCCCTTCGTCGGTTATCTGACCCGGATCCGACATGGAAATTAAGATACCCGAAAAGCGGAAACGCCGTTAACGCAGGGATGAACAGATGACAGAAGAAGTACCAGGCATCGTTGTCACGGTCGGCGACGATGGTGTTCAACGGATACTCATTGATCGCCCCGACGTCGGAAACTCGTTGTCACCCTTGGCACGTGACGCATTGACCGAAGCCTTCGTGCAAGCCGACAGTAATCCTGAAGTCCGCGCGGTGCTGCTGTCGGCGGCAGGAACACGGCACTTCTGCGCCGGCGCCGGGCTGGGTTCGCAACCTGCCGACGCGCAACCGGTTCGCGACAAGCGTCCCGGCGACATCGCCCGAATGCTGCAGCACGGCTGGCAGCGTTTGGTCAGCTCCGTCCTGGACTGCGACAAACCGGTCGTCGCCGCCGTGACCGGGACGGCAGTCGGCGCGGGCGCAAGTCTGGTGATGGCATGCGATCTGGTCGTCATGTCCACGCAGGCAACGCTTGTCGAGGCTTTCGTGCACCGCGGGATCCTGCCCGACTCGGGCGCGATCCACCTACTGACGAGGATCGTGGGCCTACGCAAGGCGGCCGAACTGCTGATGCTCGGCGAGCCGGTGGACGCGATGACCTGCGAGCGTCTCGGCCTGGTCAACCGGCTCGCCGCCCCGGAGCAGGTCGACGCCATGGCCGACGAGATCGCGGTCCGGTTGGCAGGGGGGCCCACGGTGATGCTCGCGTTGACGAAGCGACTGCTTTCGGTGTCGTCGGAGTCCGGCCGCGACCGCGCGTTCGAACAGGAGGCCTGGGCTGCAGAGGTGGTTTCTCGCACCGACGACCTGCAGGAGGGGCTGCGGTCCTTCGCTGAGCGCCGCAAGCCGCGTTTCCAGGGTTTTTAGCTGGGCCCACCCCTGATGGTGAACGTGGAACTGTCATCGATCTGATCGATCGACTCGGCCACCGACTCGGCGGTGAGTTCGACATCCTCGATGCCCTTGGTCTGTCCGATGAAAACCCGCGACACCTTCCCGCCGCCCACCGAGTAGATGTGCGCAGTGCGGTCACAGCTGCGGTGAGAAAGGTAGATGACCACGGGGGTGACGAGCTCAGGGTCCATTGCCCTGCCGGCCTCACCCATGATGGTCTCTGTCATGCGGGTGCGGGCGATGGGTGCGATCGCGTTGATGGCGATACCGTTGCGTGCACCCTCGATGGCGAGCACATGCATCATGCCGACCACGCCCATCTTCGCCGCACCGTAGTTGGCCTGCCCGAAATTGCCGAAAAGCCCTGTGCCCGAGCTAGTGTGGATGATCCGGCCGTAGTTCTGCTCGCGCATCACCGGCCACGCCGCGCGGGTCACGTTGAATGTCCCCGCGAGGTGCACGGCGATGACGGCGTCGAACTGCTCGGCGGTCATGTTCTTGAACGCCGCGTCACGCAGGATGCCGGCGTTGTTCACCAGGATGTCGACGCGTCCGAACGCGTCTTTCGCTGCTGAGACGATCGCCGCCCCTCCGCTTTCGGTGGCGACCGAGTCGCCGCTGACGATCGCAGTTCCTCCTGCGGCGGTGATCTCGTCGACTACGCGCTGGGCCGCTGACATCGATCCGCCGCTGCCGTCAACAGCACTGCCAAGGTCGTTGACCACTACGCGGGCACCCCGACGCGCGAGTTCCAGCGCATGACAGCGTCCTAGGCCACCGCCAGCACCAGTGACGATGGCTACCTGATCATCGAAAGTCATTGCACCCATGGGTGAGAGGCTACATTTGCCTAAAAGAGAACGATCATTTGCATCGGAGGACGGATGAGCGGACCGACTGACCTGCTGAGACAGGCCCGGCAGCGCGCTGTCGCGCGCAGGGACGCCTACCGGTCCGCCGGCTTGTGGACCCATGAGCCCGTCGACGTCGTGCGCTCGGCCGCCGAGCGGGCTGGTGAGCGTCTCGCGTTGATCGACAGGACCGGTGAGCTCACGTACGCCGAGCTGGACCGACGCGTCGACGCTGCGTGCGAGGGCATGGCACAGGCGGGCGTCGATGCGGAAACCCCGATCGTCGTCGTGGTCGGAAACGATGTGGATTCGGTCATCGCGGTCCACGCAGCTTTGCGCCGGGATGCCGTGGTGCTGCTGGTGCCGCGCAGCGCGGGCTCGGCGCAGGTGGGCGACATTCTGGCTCGCACGGGCGCCGCCATTGGCACGGCACCGAACTGGCCGCAGGTATCCGAGCTGTCGGGGCGGTGTATGTGGATAGGGCCGGACGGGACCTCGGGTACATCGCACCGGGCGCGGCGCGGCGCCGACGAACCCTGTTTCGTGTTGTACACATCGGGCACCACCTCGGCGCCCAAAGGCGTGATCCACTCGCTCAGCACGCTGATCAAATCTTCGGCCAACTACATCGCCGCGGCGGGGCTGACCGACGACGATCGGATCTTTCTGATCAGCCCGCTGGGGTCGGTGACGGGTGTGCTGCAGGCGGTGTTCATCGGCCCGATGCTGATCGCGCCGGTGATCCTCGAGGATCGCTGGGATCCGGCCGGCACGAGCGAATTGCTCGTGTCGTCCGGTGCCACATGGTACGGCGGACCCGACCGGCTGCTGGAGCGGCTGCTAGACGAGGCAGTCGCGCGCGGCGACGAGATCCCCTTGCGTGCCGTCTATCTCGGCGGGACGATGCTCGACCGCCGCATCGTCGAGCGCATCGAAGATGACTTCGGCATCATCGTCATGCGCGCCTACGGGTCATCCGAGGTGCCGGTGAGCACCTCAGGATTGCGCGCCGAGCCAAGAGCGGTGCGTCATGCCGACGACGGGGTTGCGCTCGACGATGTGGACGTGCGAGTGGGGTCGGCCGGCGATCCGAGCGAATGCTGCATCCGTGGTCCGCACGCTTTCCTCGGGTATACCGACGCAGATGACGACGCCGCAGCGTTCGACGGCGAGTGGTTTCGCACCGGCGATGTCGCCGAGATTTCCAAGGGCCGGGTCCGGGTCGTCGGGCGCATCAAGGACATCGTGATCCGTAATGGTCTGAAGATCCCCGCGGCGGAAGTCGAAGAGGCTGTCACGCGGATCGCCGGAGTGCGCGACGCCGCGGCGTATTCGGTCGCCGACCCCACCACCGGCGAGCGGTTGGCGGTGGCGATGGTGCTCGACGCCGATGTCGAGCTGACGCTGTCCGACGTCACCGACGCGCTCGTGACGGCGGGACTGCCCAAATACAAGCTGCCCGAAGAACTCGTCTTCTGGAATGAACCGCTGCCGCTCAACGCCAACGGCAAGGTGGAACGCAACAAGCTCGATGCTCGCTCTGCCGGACGACCGCGGGCGCTCGCCGACCGCCTCGCCTGATCAGTCCTCGCCTGCCGGCCGGAAGATGGGAACGACGAAGCCGTCGTCGTCTTCGCGGAAGGCGATCGCGAGTCCCATGTCTGGGCGCAGCTTTTCGAAAGGGCAGTCCTCGATGACCGTCATCAGCCGCGGTCCCTCGAGAAGATCAACCATCGCGACCACGTAGGGCGTGTGGGCGTCGAAGGGAGCGGCGTTCTGGTGAACGACGCTCCACGTGTAGAGGCGGGCGCGTCCGCTGGCAGGCGTCAACGTGACGTCTTCGCTCCAGCAGTGCGGACAGAATGGCCGCACATACAACGAATTGCGCCCGCATGCAGTGCAGAGATTGAGCATCAGTCGGCGATCCTGCACAGCGGCCCACCAGGATTCGCTGTCAGTGTCGACGATCGGCCTATCGGGGCTCGCCATCAATGCCTCCCGAGAATCATCGTGGCGCTGTGGGTGAAGAAGCCGCCCATCCCGTGCACGCAGGCCAGCCGCGCGTCGTCCACCTGCCTTGGCCCGCATTCCCCGCGAAGCTGCCTGACGGCCTCGACCATCAGGAACATTCCCCGCATACCTGGATGGCACGAGGCGAGGCCGCCGCCGTCGGTGTTGGTCGGTAAGGCTCCGCCGGGCCGCAGGGCGCCTGATTCGATGAACGGCCCGCCTTCGCCCTTGGCGCAGAATCCCAGATCCTCAACCGTGAGCAGCACCGTGGAGGTGAACGAGTCATACAACTGACACACGTCGATGTCTACAGGGCTGACACCCGCCTGCGCGAACGCTCGAGGCCCGGAGACTGCTGCGGCGGAGGTGGTGAAGTCGGCCCACTCGCTCATGCTGACGTGAGACGTGGCGTCGGCGGCGCCGAGGATCCACACGGGCTCCCTGGCGCAGTCCTTTGCGACGCGTTCGCTCGCCAAGACCACTGCGCCGCCGCCGTCGGTGCGCAAACATACGTGTTTGGCGGTGAAGGGATCGGCCAGCATCGGTGCTGCCGTCACGTCGGCCACCGTGATGCGGTCGCGCTCAAATGCGTTGTCGTTCATGGCTGCCCATTCGTGCGCGGCGACAGCGACTTCAGCCAGTTGATCGACTGTGGTGCCGTATTCGATCATGTGACGTCTGGCGGCCATCGCGTACTTGGCGATGAGTGTCGCGCCGTACGGGGCCTCGTACTGCATGGCTCCACCGGTGCTCATCGTTGCCGCCGACGCACGGCTTCGACGCTTGACGTCGGAGCGCGCCGTCGACCCGTAGGTCAACAGAGCAACGTCGATTTCGCCTGCGGCGATCGCGTCGGCGGCGCGACGGGCCATCACTTCCCACGAAGATCCGCCGACGTTGGTCGCATCGACCCAATTCGGTCGCAGGCCGAGATATTCACTGACTTCGACCGGTGGCAGCAGGCTCCCGTGGCCGCCGAAACCATCGATGTCGTCCTTCGTCAAACCGGCGTCGGTGATGGCACGGCGGGCGGATTGAGCCATCAGCGCCATCGCGGTCTTGTCTGGCACTCGCCCGCAGTCCGAAAGACCGGCACCTACGATAGCGACCCGGTTCGCTGGCATACGTCATGGTTACCACATTGATAATGGCGTTAACGAACTGATGGAATCGCCGTTCTCAGTCGGCTACCGTGAGCTCGTGCAGGGATCATTGCGCGACGCACTACGCGGCGAGGGCCTGGTGCTCTGTCTGGCGCTAATGAATGCACGCACACCGGATGTCCCGGCCATCGCGGCGGCATGTGGATACGACGCCGTTTACGTCGACCTTGAACACACCTCTACCTCGCTGGAGACAGCTTCAATGCTGTGTGCGAGCGCGATCGGAGCGGGGATCTCCGGCCTGGTGCGGGTGCCGTCTGGTGACCCCAGTGTCATTGCGCGTGTTTTGGACAATGGTGCAGTCGGAGTCATTGTGCCACATGTGAATTCACGTACTCAGGCGTTGGCAGTCGTGGATGCGGCCCGGTTCCCTCCGCTGGGGCATCGGTCGATATCCGGACCCAACGCGGTCAGTGGCTATGGGCCGCTGTCGGCCGCCGAGCTGACCGGTGTCCTCGAGCGCAAGACGGTGGTCGCGGTGATGATCGAAACACCGCGAGCGGTCGAAGCGAGCGAGGCGATCGCAGCAGTCGAGGGCATCGACATCTTGCTCATCGGTCCGAGTGATCTGACGGCCGAAATGGGCATCCATGGAGATTATGAGAATGCCCATTTCCGCGATGCAGTAGAATCGGTCGCGGCGGCTTGTCGTACACACGGCGTGGCGCTGGGGATAGCCGGTATCAAGTCCGTTGACCTGCTGAAACGGTTCACAGAATTGGGTCTGCGTTTCATTTCAGCTGGTACGGACGTCGGGATGATGACCGAAGCGGCGACCTCCCGCGCCAGGGCCTTGAGAGAACTCGACAAGTAGCCGAAAACCTCGCCACCGCAACAGGAGGACGGATGCCCACCGCGATCTACACCGAACAAGTCGCCGATCCGATGGCGTGGACCGGCGCCGACTTTACGAGCAAGGAGGACTTCGCATTCGACCTGTCGGCCCGCAACGTCGCGGCCCTGGAGTCGATCCTCGCGAAGACGTCGAATAAAGATCGCGACGACATCACGCCCGACGATGCACGCCACCCCGACCTCGACGACGATCTAGCCCGGTTGTATCAGGATCTGATGTTCGGCAAGGGACTTGCCTGCGTGCGAGGGTTTCCCGTCGAACAGCACTCGATCGAGGACCTGGAGCGGATCTATTGGGCGTTCTGTACGCACCTCGGCTATTTGGTGTCTAACAATTCGTTCGGGCACCGAATGGTGCGCGTGCAGGAGGAGATTCTGCCCAATGGCGTCCAGCCCGCCAGGGGCACGAAGTCGCGCGCCGAACTTGCGATGCACAACGACGCCGCTGACATCCTGTCGCTGCTGTGTGTCTACCCAGCCGCGCAAGGCGGCGAGAGCCAGTTCGCCAGCGGACCTGCGGCGCACAACCGAATCCTCGCGGAAAGGCCGGACCTGCTGGACGTCCTTTACCAAGGGTTTCCGCATCACCGGCGCAGCGAGCAGCCTGACGATCAGCCCGACGTCACGCCCTACGACGTGCCGGTGTTTTCGCAGATCGACGGACGCATCTGCATCAACTTCACCTACAGCAGCATCCTGCCCGCGATGAAGACCATCGGCCGAGAGTTCACGCCCAAGCATGAGGAGGCCGTCGAGCTGCTGCGCAACATCCTCGTCGAGCAACAGGTCGAGTTCCGGCTCGAATCGGGTGAGGCGGCAGTGGCGAACAACTTCGCGATGTGCCATTCGCGCTCGGACTTCGTCAGCAGTACCGATCCGAAGAAGGCGCGGTGCTTCTTGCGCGCATGGATGGAGGTACCGCGTGAAGACCGCAGGTTGCCGATCGGTCGCGAGTACTTCCACATGGAGAACAAAGACCTCCGGCTGGGTTACGACATCGTGCCAGGAAGGGACGGCGCAATCGCGCGTAATGACTACAAGAATGTCGACGCCGCGCTCGCCGATATGTTCAAGGCGGCACAGGCGAAGCCCAAGCTGAAGAAATGACCGCCAGCCCACGTCCGAGGCTCGTCTACGAGCGGTGGACCGACCCCGCCGCCGGCGACATTCTGGAAGTGGCCGACGTCGATGTGGTGAAGCTCGATCTGACTGCACCCGCCGAACAAGGCTGGACGAGTTTGGAATCTGCACACGGATACCAAGTCGCCACACGCACCGACGTGGCAGCCGTGGAGAGCGGCGCGCAGTGGCTGGCAGGAGCGGCACTGGTGAAGCGCTGCGTCAACCTGCTCGCCGTGTGTTCGGCGGGCGCTGGTTATGACGTCATCGATGTGGAGGCATGCACGCGTGCGGGCATTGCAGTGTGCAACAACTCCGGTCCCGGCGCCGAGGCGGTCGCAGAACACGCCCTGGGCTTCATGCTGGACCTGGCCAAGAAGATAACCGTCGCGGATCGGGCACTGAGGTCTGGTCCGTTGCAGGATCGCTTGGCACTGAAGGGATCTCAGCTAATGGGTAAGACCCTCGGCGTCATCGGACTCGGTGCCATCGGCGGCCGCCTCGTCGAACTGTGTGCACCATTCGGCATGCAGGTGCTTGCCTTCGACCCGTATGTCGACGAAGTCACTGCGCGAGCCCTTGGCGCGCGGGTCGTCACGCTTCCCGAATTACTCGAGCAGTCGGATTTCGTCCAGGTCACCTGCCCGCTGACCAGCGAGACGAGGGGCCTCATAGGCAGGGCACAGTTCGCGGCGATGAAGCCGACCGCATTCTTCATCACGACCGCGCGCGGACCCGTGCATGACGAAGCAGCGCTGCTCGACGAACTCGTCAGCGGAGGCATCGCAGGCGCCGGCCTCGATGTGTTCCACGATGAGCCGCCACGGCATGACAACCCGCTGCTGCATCTCGACAATGTGGTCGCGACGCCACACACCGCGGGGATCACCGTCGAGGCCGCCCGTGACATCGCGGTGGCCACCGCCACGCAGTGGCAGACCATCTTCGCCGGCGAAATGCCCCCGCGCTTGCTCAATCCCGATGTCTGGCCCCGGTATTGCGATAGATTTTACGACATCTTCGGATTCCGTCCCAGTGCCACAACAGTTTTGGAGAAGAGGAGTCCCGCGCGGTGACGCGATACGCCACGATCGAAGTCGAGGTCAAGGGGCACACCGCGTGCGTCACCCTCAACCGGCCCGAGGTGCTCAACGCGATCAACGACGAGATGATCGCCGAACTGGCCGTGGCCTACGCGGAAATCGAGAGTTCCCAAGACATCTGGACGGTGATCGTCACGGGCGCCGGTCGCGCGCTGTGCGTCGGAGCCGACGTCAACAAGGCTGCTGACCACGATATGGAAAACGCGGCCGGAATCGACAACCAGGGCGAGCCGATTCTCAGCTCGATGCGGCAATGGGATGCGCCGCAAGAAGCTACGCCACCGTGGCTGCAGATGACCAAGCCGATCATCTGCGCAGTCAACGGCATCGCATGCGGCGCCGGAATGGACCTCGTGACGACGGCGGATATCACCATCGCGTCCGAGCGTGCAACGTTGATGGACCCTCACGTCAGCATCGGGGTGGCGTCAGGGCGCGAAGGCGTCAGGCTCGCGCGGATTCTGCCGTTGCCCGTGGCGATGCGACTGATCCTGATGGGTAAGCACGAGCAACTCGACGCCCAGCGAGCATACGATTTGGGGGTCTTCACAGAAGTAGTGGCCCACGAGACGCTCATGGACCGCGCCTGGGAGATCGCCGAGATCGTCAACTCGAATGCGCCACTGGCAGTGCGGGGTTCGCGTATGGCCGTACGAAAGGGGCTGACGCTGCCCATCTATGAGGCCGAACTGCTCGCTGAGAACTACCGCATGAAGGTGGCATTGACGAAGGACGCGATCGAAGGGCCGCGAGCCTTCCTCGAGAAGCGCAAGCCCGACTGGAAGGCGCTTTAGGCCGGCTCCCTACGCCAGACCGAAGAAGTTCTTCGCGTTGGTGGACAACACTTTCCGCTTGGTCTCCTCGTCCAGACCTTCGGTGGCCTTGTTGGCGACATCCATGCTGTGTGGCCAGTTGGTGTCATTGTGCGGGTAGTCGGTCTCGAACATGAGCTGGTCCTCGCCGACAAGATCGAGGATGCGGAAAGCGACCGGGTCGCCGAAGGTGGAGAACCACACGCGGCCCGGCACCTGGGTGCTTGGCGGTTCGGTCAGCAGGGGATGGATGCCGCCCCACGCTCGGCGGTCCTCCCAGACCTCGTCGACACGCTGCAGGTAGTAGGGAATCCAGCCGGCCTGTGCCTCGGCGAACGCGAGCTTGAGTCCGGGAAATTGCTTCAGCTTGGCAGAGAACAGCCAATCCACCAGAGCGATAGTGCAATTGACCGCCATCAGTGCACTGGTGACGACATGCGGCGAGTCAGGTGACGACTTTGTGAGCGAGGAGCTCGACCCGATGTGCAGCATGATGCCGACCTCGTTGCGCTCACAGGCGGCGAAGAAGGGGTCCCAATAGCCGCTGTGGATGGAAGGCAGGTCGAGGCGCGAAGGCAGCTCGGAGAAGCACACGGCGCGCATACCCTTTGAGGCGACCCGGTCGACCTCCTTGACGGCGAGGTCGACGTCCCACAGCGGGATGATGCCGAGCGGGATCAGCCGGCCGTTGGAACTGCCGCCCCACTCGTCGATCTGGAAGTCGTTGTAGGCCTGCACGCACAGCTCGGCGAGTTCCTTGTCCTTGGCGTACAGGAAGCGCTGACCGCAGAAGCGCACGAGAGTGTTGGGAAAGCACGCGGAGGCCTCGATGCCTGCGATGTCCATATCGGCGAGACGGTCTGCCGGACGGAAGCAGCCGGGGCGCATCTCGTCGTAGGTGATCGGGTCAGTGGTCAGCTCGTCGAGTTCGTAACCTGCGGCCGCGCTGATGAGCGGAATCGGGATGATCGCATCCTCGTAGTGCCAGATGTCGGCATCGCGGCCCTCGTCGTCCTCGACGAACGCGACGTCGGAAGTAACTGATGGATCCATGCGCCCTCGGTGCCGGACGATCCGCGGCCCGATCTCTCGGTAGCGCTCAGGCAGCCGGCTGGTCCACAGATCAGCGGGCTCCACAAGGTGGTCGTCCGGTGAGACGATGAGGATATCTGTGCTCAACGCAGCGCTCCTTCGCGAAACATGGATTCCCGCAAGCGAGAATGACCGTTTCCAGGGTAGCGCATCGACGCCTGCGGGTGCGCGCGGACTGCAGTCCTGCAACCGACGTCCAACATGCACGTGTAGGTAGGTTCGCCGAAAACGCCGGGGAACGCGTATTCTCAATACACCATGACTGCGAAGAAGCGCACCGCCGCCCAGGAATCCAAGGCCGAACTGGAAGTCGTCGACGCTGAACTCGAGATGCCGACCAGTTGGCAGGAACGAACGATCGAGCGCCGACTCAGTCAGGCCCGAGCGCGTGCGCTGGCCCGCAGCTCTCGGTTTCTCGCTACCGCGCTCGAGTTAGTCGAGGAGTCCGGTCGGGCTGACTTCACCATCCAGACGCTGATCGACCGGTCCAATCTGAGCCTGCGTGCGTTCTACCAACATTTCGCCGGCAAGGAAGAACTGTTGTTGGCGCTCTACGAGAACGCCACCAGTCAGTTCATCGAAGCCATCCGCCATGAGGTGGCGGCCGCTGACGGTCCGATGGAACAACTCGAGGCCTTCTGTCGTGGATTCCTCTCGCGTGCGGAGTCATCCGAGGCGATCGGCGGTCGAGTGATGACGATCTACAACCTGAGCCTGGAGATCGAGCGGCCCGCTGACTTCGCCAAGATCTGGGAACCTCACCAGAAACTCCTGACCAAGATCCTCACGGCCTGCTCCCGCGCCGGCCTGGTCCGCAAGGATCTGACTCCAACACAGCTCACCACGCTGCTGAACTCAACACTGATCGCCCTCGCCCAGATCGGGGTCTTCCACCTTGGCGTCAAGGGCGCAGTACTCAGCGAGGATCAGCTGTGGGCGTGGTGCAAGCAGGCGCTCACGTCACCAGCCGGGGCCAAGGCGGCCAAGTCCGCGCCCGCGAAGGCGACGCCCCGGCGCACCACGACCCGCAAGCCCAGAAAACTAACGGGGTAAGCCGAGCCCCCGCTGGGCGATGATGGAGCGCTGCACTTCACTTGTGCCGGCATAAATGGTGGTGCCCAAGGAGAACCGCATGAGGTATTCGAAGCGGCCATGCTCCGGTGCCGTCGGCTCGAAGTAGCTGCGCACCGCGTCGGGTCCCACCAGTTCCACGATGTCCTGGCTGGCGCGCACCAGTGCTTCGGTGCTGAACACCTTGGACATCGGTCCCTCCGCGATGGGCGTCTGACCGGTCTCGGTCATCCAGACGCAACGCCGCAAAAGCAGCCGCGCGACCTCGTCTTCCATTGCGACCCTTGCGATTCGCCTTCGTACGTCAGACCGGCTGAGCTGAGGTGACCCGTCATCGGCTTCGGTGCAGACCGCCCACCGCTCGACGTGATGCAGCAGCCGGGAGATGTGCGGTCCCCACCCGGAGGCGTGCTCGTCCTGAAGCGACAGACCCATCACCTGCCAACCGGCATCGACATCGCCGATGCGCCACTCGTCGCCGATGCGCACGTCGCTGTAGAACGTGATATTCGTCCGCTCTCCCGAAAGCGTCCATACCGCTTGAGCTTCGAAGCCGTGGCTATCCAGCGGTACGAGAAACATGGTGAGCCCCTTGTGCTTCGGCTTGTCCGGACTGGTCCGCGCCAGCAGAAACACGTAATCGGCGATGTGACCGTTGGTGGTGAACATCTTGGAGCCGTTGATGACCCATTCGTCGCCCTCGCGTACCGCCTTGGTAGTCGCCGCTGCGACATCCGAGCCGCATTCGGGCTCGGTGAAACCCAGGGCAATGGTGATATCGCCTTTCATCGCACCGCCGAGGATGCGGTCCTTCAGCTCAGGAGTGCCGACCGCGCGGATGATGGACGCCACCATTCGAGTGGTCTCCGAGAGATACATCGGCGCATCCGCCCACATGAGTTCTTCTCTGAGAACCTGTTCGTCCCATCCGCGGCGGTTCTGGCCGCCGAATTCGGTGGGCCAGCTCGGGGCAAAATATCCCTCGTCCACAAGTCCTCGGGCGAAGTCGTCGTCATGTGAGACGCCGCTGCGGTAGATCCGCTCCTCGAACTCGGCAGTCAGCACTCGCCGAAGATGGGCGCGCACCTCTTCGCGGTACGCCGCGGTGTCGCTGTCGAGCTGAAAGTGCATGGATCAGAACCAATCTGTCACACGAGGACCTGCAAGCTCGCAGGCGCGATAATGCTACTCTCAATTATGAGAGTAACCGTATCCGCACGTGATTGGGCCTGAACGTGGACCTCAGCCTCTCCGCCGAACAGCGGCAACTTGTCGACTCGTTCGCCGCGATCTATGCGCGAGAGTCAACGTCCGAGCGCGTGCGTGCCGCCGAGTCTTCGGGCTTTGACGTCGGGCTGTGGACGGCGCTGCAGGAAACCGGTGCGGTCGAGATGGCCGTCGACGAGGCGGCAGGCGGCTGGGGTGCATCAGAGCTCGACTTGGCGTTGATCGCGGTGCAGTACGGTCGAGCGTTGGCTTCCGCGCCGCTGCTCGAGGCCCAGGTAGTAGCCAGGTTGCTCGGCCGCTGCGGACCTGCGGGCGCGGAACTGCTGACTGACATCTTGAGCGGCGAGAAGCTCGTCAGCTTCGCGCCGCGATCCGCGCGCGGCGGCGTACTCACGCTCGTGCCCGGCGGGGCGCTCGCCGACGCCGTCGTCGCGCTTGTCGGTGAACGCCTGATTGCGGTGCCGGTGGGTGAAAACCGGCAACGCGTCCAGAATCTGGGTTCGCTTCCGCTTGCCGACGTCACCGTCGGTGATGACGGCCTGGTTCTCGCCGAAGGCGACGATGCGTACAGCATGTTCTCAGATGCACTCGACCTGTGGCTCGCTCTCACTGCCGCGGCACTCTCCGGCGCCGCGAAGAAGGCCGTCGAACTGGCTGTCGAGTACGCCAAGCAACGACACGCATTCGGCACCCTGATCGGATCGTTCCAGGCGGTGTCACATCCGTTGGCGGACAGCGCCACAGCTGCCGACGGCGCGCTACTGCTGGCGTTCGAGGCGGCATGCGCATTCAACGACGAACCCGGGCGGATCAAGGAGTTGGCTGCGATGGCGTTCGCCTTCGCATACGAGACCGCGCGCGACGCGACGCAACGCAGTCTGCACATCCACGGCGGTTACGGGTTCGGCATGGAAGGTGACATCCAGCTGTACTACCGCCGGGTTCGTGGCTGGGCCATGGTTTTCGGCGATTCCGCCGTTGCGCTCGACCGCGTCGCCGACGCCCGTTATGGAGCCGTCGCGGGCTGAGCCACATGGTCAGGCGTCAGACCGGACCTTGTTCTTGGCCGACAGCACGATTGGAGGAGCCGTCCGCCAGTTCGGCACGCCCTGCTCCTCACCGGCCGTCGCACGCTTGTCGTCACGCACGCCAACCCAATGCGAGTGGTTCAGCTGGTGCAGCGTGAAGCAGGACTGCAGCGCGTTGTAGAAGCCCATGTTGTCGACGGACTGGTTGACCGATTCCTTGATCAGCAGCGCCGCCATCGTGGGGACAGTGGCGATGCGCCTTGCCATCTCCAATGTGCGGTCGGCGAGTTCCTCGCGTTTGAATACCTTGCTAACCATGCCGAGGCGGTATGCCTCGTCGATGTCGATCGCGTCACCGGTGAGCATCAGTTCCTTGGTGCGGCGCGGCCCGAACTCCCACGGATGACCGAAGTACTCCATGCCGCACATGCCCAGCCGCGTGCCGACGACGTCGGCGAAACGCACTTCTTCGCTGCCGACGATCAGGTCGCACGCCCAGATCAGCATGAGGCCCGCCGAGAACACATCGCCGTGCACCTGGGCGATGGTGATCTTGCGCAGGTTGCGCCAGCGAAGGTTGTTCTGGAAGAAGTAGTGCCATTCCTGCAGCATGATCTTCTCGGCGCCCTCGCGGGTCCCGCCATTGATCGCCGCGGTGGGGTGCTGGTCCGGCCCCGGTGTGAATTCGGCTCGGGCCTGCTTGGATCCGATGTCGTGGCCCGAGGAGAACATCGGCCCCTCACCCGCAAGGATCACGACGCGCACGGTGTCGTCGGCCTCGGCTCTGGTGAACGCGTCGTCGAGTTCGACCAGCATTCCGCGATTCTGCGCGTTTCGCTGATCTGGCCGGTTCAGCGAGATCCGGACGATCTGGCCGTCGTCGAAAGACTCCCACTTCAGGAACTCGTAATCGCTCATTGTCTCCTCCACGGTTCTCTAACTCCGGTAATGGTGTTATCAATTACTGAGAAAGTATGTTCTCACACGTCGGTGGATCAGATGGAAGGCTGCTCATGGCGAACCGCCAACGCAACCCACGGGTCATTCTCTGGGGCCCGGGGCAGGTAGGAGTCGGCGCTCTACGAGCCCTCATCGCACATCCCGGGCTCGACCTCGTAGGTGTCGTCGTGCACGCCGAAGCCAAGGACGGCGTGGACGCCGGAGACCTGTGCGGGATGCCCAAGACCGGCGTCAGCGCCACCAGAGACATCCAGACCGCTTTGGCAGTCGACGCCGATGTCGTTGCCTACTTCGCGTCGGGTGATTACCGGTATCGCGAGGCGGCGCTGGACGTCGCCCGGTGTCTGCGGGCCGGCAAGAACGTCGTTTGCACTTCGTTGGTGCCGATGTGCTATCCGCCCGCGGCGGACAAGGAAACCGTCGACCTGATCGAGGAGGCGTGTGCGGCGGGCGGAACCAGCTTCTTCAACAGTGGAGTCGACCCCGGTTGGGCAAACGACGTGATCGCGCTGACGATGACCGGCTTCAGCAGCCGCGTCGACAGCATCACGATGCTCGAGATACTCGATTACGGACCGATCAACCAGCCCGACATCATGTTCGACTTCATGGGATTTGGTCACCCGCCTGATCATCCTGCGCCCCTCTTCGACACAAAGCGCCTCGCCGCTCTGTGGGCACCGACGGTGCATCTCGTTGCCGACGGAGTCGGTCTGCCGCTCGACCACGTCGAGACGACGATCGAAAAGTGGTTGGCCACAGAGCGTTACGAGGTCGCCTCGGGCTGGATCGAGCCGGGCACGATGGGCGGAATGCGGTTCAAGCTCGCAGGCATGGTCGACGGTGAGGAGCGTGTCGTGCTGGAGCACATCACGCGGATGGGGGAGGGCTCCGCGCCGGATTGGCCACGGCATCCGTCACCCCACGGGGGTTACCGCGTCATCGTCGACGGCCTGCCGACCTACACGGTGGACATCGAGATGCACGGACGCGGAAACAATATGCGTGGCTTGACCTATGCCACTGTCATGCGTGAACTCAATGCCATCCCTGCAGTTATGGCGGCCCCGCCGGGAACGTTGTCCACATTGGACCTGCCGTTGGTCACCGGGCCGGTACGCGGGGGAAACTGGCGCGGGCTCATGCCACGCACGAGATCGGCATGACACGGCAGGTGGCCCAGTCGACCTCGACCGACCTGTGGGAGGTGATGCGAACAGCGTCCGCAGTTCGGCGATACCGCGCCGAACCGGTCGCGGACGAGGTGCTCGAACGATGTCTGCTTGCGGCGACCTGGGCGCCGTCAGGCGGAAACCAGCAGCCATGGCGGTTCGTCGTGGTGCGCTCGCCCGAGGCACGCGCGGTCATCACCGAAGCTGCCCACCGAACATGGGACAGCCTCAAGGACTTCTACCGGCTGTCCACGCCCGCAGGCGACGCCAATGACCCAAAGTCCCGGGTGCTGCGGGCGATGGCCGAACACATGCGCGTCGGCGGGAACGCACCTGCTCTCGTGCTGTTCTGCGTCCAGCCACAGGCTGGGGCAACTGAACTGCAGCAGGGGGCCTCACTGTTTCCGGCGGTACAAAATTTCCTTCTCGCCGCTCGCGCACAGGGCTTAGGTGCAGCGATTACGTTGTGGCACATGTCCTGTGACGACGCGTTGCGCACTTTGATCGGCATTCCGGACGACTGGGTCGTCGCTGCGCTGGTGACGGCGGGTTGGCCGCAGGGAAGACATCGCATGGTGCGCCGAAAGCCGTTGTCCGAAGTGGCAGTAGTGGATCATTGGGGTCGACATTGGCCACCGGAGAAGGCATGACCACGCGTAAACCCGAACTCTCTCTTTACCTGACCACCTATACCGACGGTCCGCACCATGATTGGCGTGCCACCTTGGGCTACGCCCAGGCCATGGACGCTGCGGGTGTGGACCGGGTGGTGGTCTCCGACCACGTGGTGTTCGGGGAGAACCTGGACGCCTACGCCGACCCGAAGATCGGTGGCCAGGCGGGCGGCCGGCAGCCCACGGGTCCGGACGGAAGCTGGCTGGAGCCTCTGATTGTGCTGACGGCGATCGCCGCCACCACTACGCGGATCAGACTGGGTACCGCGATCCTGCTCGCCGCACTACGGCGGCCCGTTGTGCTGGCCAAACAACTCGCCACGCTTGACGTGCTGTCGGAGGGCCGAATGGATCTAGGCGTCGGCGTGGGCTGGCAGCGTGAGGAATACGAAGCCGCCGGCCTGTCATTCAAGAATCGCGGTCGGTTGCTCGACCACACGCTGGAGGTCTGCCAGACGCTGTGGACGCAGCAGCGGGCGTCCTACGAATCCGCCGAGCTGACGTTCGACGGCATCCACCAAATGCCCAAGCCGGTTCAACCTGGTGGCGTGCCGATGTGGATCAGCGGCACGGTGAACAACGCTGTCGCGCGCCGGATTGCACGCTTCGGAAGCGGCTGGATCCCGTGGGGGCCCGCGTACACGGACATGCCCAGTGCGATTGCGGCGATGAAGGACAAGATCCGCGAGTTCGGCGGAGACCCAACAGATCTGCAGGTGCAGGGTGTCGCGCGTGCTGTAAAACGAGACGACGGCTCGATTGACTTCGAGGCATCGACTGCAGGCGTCCCTGCGCTCGTCGCCGCCGGGGTGACCGACGTCCGGTTTCCGGCGTCGTTATCCGTCGAACCGGACCGAGCGGTGCAGGAGCTTTCGGCGCTCGTCGAGGCGTTTCGCGCCGCCACGACATGAACGGTCAGGGCTTGGCTTGGTCCAGCAGCCACGCCGCCCATGTCGCGTCGGACCGCTTGCCGGGCAGGGCGAGTGCGGTCGAGACGGTGACGATGAGTCCGGTGGCGATAAAGGTTCGCACTTGCATCGCGTCGGCGCCGGTCAGGTCGGCCACCGTGCGCTGCAAGGCAAGGTACCGGCGTGCGACGGCTTCTCGAACGGCGTCGTCTCCTGCAGCGGCGTAGCTCTGCAACATCATCAGCGCGGTGGTGCGATCCCGTTGCAGCAGCCGCCGATACGCCTCTCCCATCGCCACCAACGGCGTCAGCTCGGTGTGACGGTCGGCAGCTTCGCGGAACGCTGAGGTGATGCGGTCGAATGTCGTCTCGACAACCTCGAGGAACAGCGCTTGTTTGGAGCCGAACATCTGCACGACTCGCGGATGGGAGATGTCCGCGCGGGCTGCGATCGCTTCCAAGCGCGTTCCGGCGAGGCCAGTCTCGGCGAACTCTACGGCAGCCGCTTCGAGGATCTCGGCTCTGCGGACCGCGGCAGGTTTGCGAACCCGGGCGGATGTCACCGAGGGGTCTTGCCCAGCTGTCGAAACACCAGCGCGTTGTCGTACAGGCACCGATAGGCGCGGATCAGACCGTCCTCATCGAAATCCAACCGGTCGTCGCCGTGAAATTCGATCGTCTTGCCCGACTTCGCATGAGTGCCGCTGAACCGCCATGCCACCAGCACGGCGCGGCGTGCTACGTCGGCGTAGAGGCCCTCGAGCGCGAACGTGTGATCGGGGTAGGCGGCGTGCATGGCGTTGACGAACGAGCGGATCGAATCGCGACCGTAAACGGTGTCACCGAGCGCCGGTTCGTCATAGACGAGATCTTCGGCGCACAACGCAGCGACGGCGTCTCCGTCGTGGTCATTCCAGGCCTTTTCCCATTGCCGTCCGATCTCCTCCACCGCGGCAGGGTCGGCGATGGCTGCAACAGCGATTAGCGTCATGTCATCTAACTTACTGGTTTGTAAGAAGTCAGGCAACTAGAGCTGTGTGAACTCGATGTGCAATTCAGTGAGCCCGCGCAGCAGGAACGTGGGTTCGTAGAGGTAGTGGCGGTCATCGGCCGCGCCGTGTTTGGCGTCGCTGATCGTGATGTCACGCATGCGATCGAGCATCCGATTGACGGTGATGACACCCTCCACGCGCGCGAGCGGTGCGCCCGCGCAGGTGTGGATGCCGCGGCCGAACGCGATGTGTTCGCGAACGTTCTTTCGGTCCAACCGGAAGTCGTGTGGGTCCTCGAACTTGAGCGGGTCCCGGTTGGCCGCACCGAGGCACAGCATGAGTACCGTCCCGGCCGGAATGCGGACGCCGCCAAGCGTGGTCGTCTTGCGCGCCAACCGGAAGTCCACCTTGGTCGGGCTCTGCGTGCGCAATGACTCCTCGATGAACGGGCCAACCAGTTTGCGGTTCTCGCGCACAGCCTGCTGTAGATCCGGCCGTTCACCAAGCACCTGAACGGCGGAGCTGAGTAGCTTGGTGACCGTCTCCTGGCCCGCCGCGAACAAGAAAGTCGCCGGGCGGACCACCTCGAGCAGTTCCGGGATTGAACCGTCGGGATATGTCGCGGTGGCCATCGTCGTGAGCACGTCTTCGCGCGGTTCGCGTCTCCGCTCTGCAATGTACGCACTGAACTTATCGTCAAGGTACTGAAGGGGATTGAGTGCTACCGGCTCGCCGTCCAGCGCACCTACGCCTCCCGGTTGCCCGGCGCCCAGTGCGTGTCGTATCTCGTCGCGGTCTTCCTCCGGCACACCCAGGAGGTCGGTGATCGCCACTGTTGCGAACGGCCTTGCGTATTCGGCCAAGAACTCGCAGTGGCCGTTCGTGATGAACTCGTCGAGCTGGTGATCGACCAGCTGCCACATGAAGTCCTCGTTCTCCTTGAGCCGCTTCGGCGTCAACAACTTGCTCAGCAGCGACCGCGCACGGGTGTGCGCCGGCGGATCCATGACCACCAAGTGCTCGTTGATCGGAAATTGATGACGATGCGCCTCGATCAGCTCGATGATGTCGTCGCCCTCAGGCTCGAACGGCAGGGGAGGGAACGGTCCGCCGATCGCATTGACCGCCGAGAACGAATCGACGTCTTTGAACGCCGCCATCACCTCGGCGTAGCCCGTGACGGCGACGACACCGTGGTGTGGTTCCCGAAACACCGGCCCCTGGCTGCGCAAGTAGTCGAGGTAGTCGTAGGGGTCCTGCGCGACGGCTGGGTCGGAGAAATAGTCGACAGATACGAAGTCAGTCACAGTTGATCGCTCGATCTACTTCAGCATGCTGCCTGCGTCGACGGTCAGGGGCAGGCCGGTGACATAGCGGGCCTCGTCGGAGGCCAGGAACAGTACGGCGTTGCTGATGTCGGATGCTTCGACCCACCCGACCGGCAACACATGCATGAGTTGCGCGACGACCTTCATGTCCTCTGGACCGGGGTTATCCAGGTCGGGCCGGAACAGCTTCATCGTGCCTTCGTTCATGAACATCGGGGTGTTCACGTTGGTGGGGTGGACAGAGTTGCATCGAATGGAGTGCTGCCCGAGTTCGACGGCGAATGTCCGCATCAGGCCCACCACGCCATGTTTGGCTGCGATGTAATGGCCGGTGTGGGGATAGGCCTTGAGTCCGCCGACCGAGCTCGTCAGCACAATCGAGCCACCGCGGCCACCCGAGAGCAGATGCGGTACACCAGCTTTGACGGTGTGCCAGACCCCCGACAGGTTGACGTCGATCATGTCCGTCCAGTCGTCCTCGCTGGTCTTGTCGAGCGTGTTCCCGCCATTGCCGATGCCTGCGTTGGCGACGATGATGTCCAGCCGGCCAAGTTGTTCGACACCGCTGTCGAGCGCGGCAGTCAACGCGTCGAAATCGCGCACGTCGACCTCGGCGGTGACGATGCGACGGTTCTGCGCCTTGACCAGATCAGCGGTCTCGGCCAGGTCGTCGGGCGTCGACGGGGGGATCTCGCTGCTGCGGCTGATCGGCTTGCAGACATCGATCGCGATGATGTCGGCACCCTCTTGCGCCAGGCGCACCGCGTGGCTGCGACCCTGCCCGCGCGCAGCGCCGGTTATGAATGCGACCTTGCCTTCGACACGGCCAGCCATCTCCACCTCCCGAATTTGATCGATCGATCAATACCTTACAGGTGTGGCGAGGTCTGTCAATCGAGGTCGAGTGAAGCGAGGAAGTCCTGGGTGCGCTGACGTGACTGTTTGCGCGTGCGTGCGTCGCCGCCGAGGGGAACGACACGCGCGGCGAGATCGGTGACGCCGGCGTCGCGATAGCGCTGCAGGCGGGCGAGCACTGCCGACTCGTCACCCGCTGCCATCGTGTCGCCGACGTCCGCGGCGTCGCCGTGTTCGAGCAACCGAACGTAGTTGGGCGAGAAGTCAGCGTGGCCGAGCACCTCGCTGGCGTACGCGCGGGCGTCGTCGATCTCATGTGGCGAACACAGGGCAACGGGAACGCCCGCGACGACGCGGATTCCGGACTTGCCAACCGCGGCGGCCGCCTCGGTGATGCGTGGCACCACATAGTCGCCGATCGCCCGTTCGTCGGCCATCCACAGAATGGTGCCGCCCGCGCGCTCACCCGCCATCCGCAGCATGGCCGGGCCGAGTGCGGCCAGAAGCACTGGCATTTCGCATGAATCGTCGACGTCGATAGGGCTGTGCACGTGGTAGTCGGCGTTGTCCACCTCGACCGTGCCGGGACCCGCGAACGCGGCGAGAAGCACGTCGAGGTAATCGCGGACCAGTCGCGCGGGCCGGTCATACGGCAAGCCCAGTTGGTCCGCGATGATCCAATGGTGCGACGGCCCGACGCCGAGGGCGAACCGGCCCGAGCAAGCGGTCTGTGTGGTCAACGCCTGCTGCGCCATGATCAGCGGGTGGCGGGTCTGAATGGGGACGACCGCCGTTCCGATCTCGATCCGTTCGGTGACCTGCCCGAGAAGCGCGACGGCCGTCATCGCGTCGAGATAGCCGGGCACCTGCGGAAACCAGAACGACGCGAAACCCTGGGCCTCGGCGGTCTTTCCGTCCTCGAGCAATCCGCTCAGCCGGTCCGCTCGTGCGCGCTCCTTGTCGGAGCCGACCATCAAGCCGATCCGCACGACGACCTCCTACGGCACATAGCGGTCCCATTCGTATGGCACCACGGCGTGGAAAGGAGCAACGAAGAGCGGTTCGATGTCGCCCTCACTCCACCGTTTCTCCAGTGCCGGGCGTAGCCGTTCCGCGGCGGAGACCGGATCGCAGTCGAGGAAGCAGTACGAAATGGTCTGGCCCGCAGGAGCACTCGCCAGTCGGGCGTCGACGGATTGCGACACCGCAGACCAGACACCGGCGACGCCGTCGATGTCGGTCAGATCCGTCGGCGCCGACGCGTTCGCTTCCAGCAGTAGGTAGACGCCGCGGATCGGCCACCACGGCAGCACGTCCGCGCCGACTTTGACCCGCGGCGCTGCCGCCTTGTGTTCAACTCGATAGATGCCCCGCTCAACCGGGGGCAGTAGCGGAAGTTTTCGGCCCGCCATGCTCAGCCCCTTGGCGAGTTCAAGAAAGCCCGTCATACCGCTGGGATCGGTGAAAAAGTACGTCATCACGTGGTCGATGTCGTCGTACGGCGCTCTGCTCGTCGCACGTGCTGACCGGCACGCCGGCGTCGAGACCAACCGCAGGGATGCTCGTACGGCTGAGAGCCGATGCTGTTCCGGGCGGTGATCCAGGGTGTGCCAGCGCAGGTATTCGGCGTCCGCACCATCGGGGTGGCGCCTCGCCATCGAGACGAACAAGGTCGTGACGTCGCCACGGCCCGTTGCGAGGACATCGGCGATTTCGTCCGACGGCGTGCCAGGGAGTTCCATGTCAATTACCCTCGTTCAGAGTGATTTCGGGGCGACGCGCTTCGATCATCCGCCGAAAGCCTTCGCGCCAATGCACTTTCGTACGGCCCAGCACTTCGTGCATGTAGGTAACGTCCGGCCATAGCGGCGTGTGCGCATCGCGGGTGTACTCGAAGATCGGCTCGACGCCAACGAGTTCGCCCATGTATGCGCAGTAGTCTTCGACGCTCACGGTCTCACTGCCCGCCCAATTCACCACAACCGGCGGCGTCGCGGCGACCTCCATCGCCTTGATGCCGAATTCGACGTAGTCGTCTTCGTAGATCGGGTTGTAGTTGTTGGGCTTGTCCGGGTAGAGCCGAATCGGCTTGTGGGCCAACATCATCTCGAGCCGGTCGGCTGGCGCGCCGCCCTCGGGGCCGTAGGTGGAGCAGATCCGGATGATCGTGAGCGGGATCCGATACCGCTTGGCAATCCACGTGCACACCGCCTCGGCGGCGATCTTGGAGAAGCTGTAGTTCGCGCGAAGCGGGACGCCTGGCGGATCGGACTCACGCAACGGTCGCTGCCCCTGGTATCCGTACACCGATCCCGTGGAGCAGAAGACGAAGCCCTTGGCGGCGCGGCAGTGGTAGAGCAAGTCGCCGGATTTCTGCGCGTTGGTGTCCACGCAGTCCGTCCACTCGCCGGCGCCGACGTCGACCGCGGCATGGAACACGTACGTGAAATCGTTGGGCAAAGCCGAGAAATCGCCGGTGCTCATGTCGAGTGCGACCGGCTTGATGCCGGCGGCCGCCAGCTTGTCCCGATCGCCAGGATTCCTCAGACGGGCAGCGCCCCAAACCTCATTGCGCTGCGCGAGCGCGCGGGCGATCGGGAACGCGATCTTTCCCGTCGCGCCGGTGATGAGGACCTTTTCCGATTCGAGCATCCAGTCAGTCATAGCGCACCGGCGCGCAAATGTTAAGTACTTGATATGTTGGCGGGGTGCAACTCACGTTCGACGCCGAGGTCGAGGAGTTTCGCGCCGAGTTCAGCAGGTTCCTCGACGACCACCTGCCGGACGAGGCCCGGACCGTCGAGCGGTCACGGTCGACCGCACATGTGCCGCAATGGGCGCGGGACTGGCAGCGACTGCAGTTCGACCACGGTTGGCTGCTGCCAGGCAACCCGCCTGAGTTCGGTGGCCGCAACGCCGGTGTGCTCCAGCAGTTCGTTCATCGCGAGGAACTGTCGCGGCGGCGCATCTACCACTGTTTCAACCCGCAGGGCGTTGGGATCATCGCGGCGTCGCTGCTGTCGTTCGGAACCGACGAGCAGAAACACACGTGGGCGGTTCCGATCCTGCGTGCGGAGATGACTGCGGCCCTCGGCATGAGCGAGCCTGGCGCCGGATCCGATTTGGCCGGGTTGGCCACCCGTGCGGTGCTCGACGGCGACCATTTCGTGGTCAACGGGCAGAAGGTGTGGACATCGGGCGCGCATGATGCCGATGTCCTGCTGACCTTCGTGCGCACCGACGCCGATGCGCCAAAGCACAAGGGCATCAGCGCGCTGCTGATCCCGACCGACACGCCCGGTGTCGAGCGTCGGCCGTTTGCGAGCGTGTTCGATCGCGACAGCATCGATTTCAACGAGGTGTTCTTCACCGACGTGCGCGTGCCGGCTCAGAACCTCGTCGGTCCGGCTGGCGACGGTTGGAAAGTCGCCAACGGATCGCTCGGCCATGAACGCACGATGATGTGGATGGCGTTCGCCAACAGGATGAAGCAGCTACTCGAGGACTACCGACCGCTCGGCGAACTCGACCGCGACCGCTTCGCGACGATCGCGATGGACTACCAAGCACTGCGGCTGTTGGGGTCGGTCGCGCTCGGGCAGGCGGCGCGCGGCGAGCGGGACATCCCTGGCGTTTCGGTGCTGAAGCTGCTCGGGTCTGAGGCGGAGCAGAACGCTTTCCGGCACGCATTGGACGCGGCGGGCGTCGAGGGCCTGCGCAGCCCCGCGCTGACCGCGCCCCACAACCCTTACAGCCCAGACCTTTTCACCGGCAGCTGGTTCACCCGTTACATCAGCACATATGCGGGCACCATCTCGGGCGGCACATCGGAGATACAGCGCAACATCATCGCGCAGCGCGTCTTGGGCCTACCGGCTCGCTGAGTTCGCGCAGCGAAGACAGAAACAACTCATCCATTCGCGGACTCAAGTCGGCCAGGGTCGGCGCGCTGGCGTAGCCGGCTGAGCCGAACGCCCGCTCGAGCTCACCGCGGCCCGACGCGGCGCCGACGGAAAGACAAAGGCACCCAACACCATCCGCGCGGAGCTCTTCGAGCGATTTGTTGACGTCGGCCTCCGCGTAACGGCCTTCATAACCGTCGTCGTAGGGGAATCCGTCAGACAGGACGACCAGTAACCGGTTCGGCGTGCCGGCATCGGTCTTGAGAATCTCACCTGCACCTCGAATCGCAGCGCCAAGGCGGGTGTAGCCGGATGGCTGGAGCTGGTTGAGCCGGGCTCGTCCGATGGCGCCGAACCGCTGCCCGAACGCTTTGATCGCCGGAAGCTGAACAGCGTGGCGGCCCTGCGACCGGAACGCATACACGGCGACGCGGTCGCCGAGTTCTTCGAGTGTGGCGGCCAGCGTGGCCGCAGCGCGACGTTGATGGTCGTGCACTGCGAGACCGTTGGGATCGGTGTCGTTGGCCGATCCGGAAGCGTCGAGCAGGATGAGGACGCCGAGGTCGCGGGAGAGTTTGCGACGTTCCAAGTAGACCCGTTCGGCTGCTGAGTGCCCCGCCCGCAGATCGACGGAAAGCTCGATGAGTGCCTCGATGTCGAGTTCATCCCCATCCGCTCGAGCACGTAACACCTTGAGGCCGAGGCCGATTCGGGACAGCCGTCGGCGAAGCACGTCGTCGTGGTGCACACCTGCGTCTGACACGTCGGCGGCGACCGTCAGTGGAAAGTCGATGACCCGGCACCACTGCGGCCGGTAGCGGTTGTTGTGAACATCCCACTCCGGGTAGAGCGCACCGCCGACGCCAACAGCGCCGCCCGGTTTCCCGTCGTCAGTGAAGTGGATCCGCGTCGGGAGCGGTCGCGCGACGAGTCCCGCATCGCGCGCCCGCCTCAACGAGCCGAGCCGCAACTCCGCGCCCGCGGCGCCGTTCCCATCCGCCGGCGAACTGCCGAACAGCTTGCGGAGAAACTCCGACAGCGCACGAGAAGCGGCCACGGGGCTCTCGAACAGCTTGAGGATCTTGCTCTCCTGCGATGGCGCCTCGTCATCATCCTCGTGCGCGCCGACGGGATCGAAGTGCAGGTGTAGGTCGCCGTGGGTGGCCCGGCTCCCAGGACCAGTGGCGAGCACCAACAGTCGACCGGGCTTGATGACGCCGAACCAATCCGGCGGTTCGTCGATTTTGGTTCGCCCCCAGGCTATTTCGAGCGATTCGTCGGGGCTTGTAGTGCTCGGTGCTGCGATGGCAAGCGCGGCGGCCAGTGGGAGCCGTTCGGCGAGTCGTCCAAGTGCGCGACGACCTTCGAGCGTCAGGTACCTGCGGGCGACGGATGGTCGCGCACGCAACGCCCTGACCAAGCGGTGGTCCAGACTGCCCGCGCCCAGCAGTGAACTCTGGACCATGACCTCGCGGCGTTGCTGCTCGGCGGAGGCGTCGGCCGTGACGTAGATGACCCTGCCGTTGGTGTATGCGCCGCCGCCATCCGACGTTTCGGCGATTTCGAGCGCCCTGTCTGCGATGAAAGACGCGAGAAAGCGAAAGCGGCAACGGGCGTCTGGACCGGACGCGGTCATGGCGCGGGCAGGACGGCGTCGACGAGTTCGCCGAGTGCACGCTCGACGTCCGCATCGTCGGAGAGCACCCGGACGATCGCCGACCGGACGGCACTGCGCAGGTTGAGCCCTTCGGCGACCAGGCCGCCCGCGAGGATCAACATCCGGGTCGAGGCGACTTCGCGCAGCGGCGAGCCATCCAGGCTTCGGATGGCGTTACCGACCGTGACCAGAGTCCGCGCGGTCTGAACATCGATTCCGGCTTCGTGGGCCACAATGTCCGTCTCGGTCTCGGCGGACGGGAAGTCGAGTTCGATCGCGATGAAACGCTGACGGGTTGACTCCTTGATGTTCTTCAAAACGCTTTGATAGCCAGGGTTGTAGGAGATCACCAGCTGGAAACCCGGTGTGGCGGGCAGTGTCGTGCCGAGCCGATCGATCGGTAACTCGCGGCGATGGTCGGCGAGCGGGTGAATCACCACGGGGGTGTCTTGACGCGCCTCGACGATTTCGTCCAGATAACAAATGGCGCCCTCGCGAACGGCCCGCGTCAAGGGACCGTCCACCCAGACCGTTTCCCCGCCTTTGAGCAGGAAGCGGCCGACCAGATCCGCCGACGTCATGTCCTCATGGCCCGCCACGGTGATCAGTTGGCGTCCCAGCTCGTGCGCCATCGCCTCCACGAAGCGGGTCTTCCCGCAACCCGTCGGACCCTTCAGCAACACCGGCAGACCGCGCCGAGCCGCGGCACGGAACACCTCTACCTCGTCGCTGATAGCTCGGTAAAACGGTGCCTGCGAAGGGGTTTGAATGATCGTCGGCCGACTGTTGGTCAACGACTCACTTCCCGCGGTCGAACGGTACGGTCCGCGGAAGCTCGGCCCCGTCGGGCAGGACGAGTTCGCCGTCGACATTGATGAAGCCCGACCGCTTCGTCGGCATTGGCAGCACGGGGTCGGGACAGGGTACGTCGGTCCCGTCGCCGCAGATGCCTCCGTTGAAATACGAGCGCTTCAGGTGGTCTGCTGGCCACGGGTCGGAGTGCATGGCGATCCATTGCGCGGGAACGTTGTAGAAAAAGAAGAAGCATCCGCTGATCGCTGCGAATATCGCCAGGAATCGGGTGAACTGCTGCCGTGCGAACCCGCCTCGCACGTTGTCCAGCCCGCGTTCGACGATCGTGCGGCCGCGGTCGTCGGTGAAATAGCGCAGGCAGCACATTGCGGCCTGGACGCCGCCCCACATCAATCCCTCGTAGATCGGCCACTGGTGATACGTGCCGGCGAACACGGACACCGAGCGAATCGCGCCGGGATAGGTGTAGAGCCCGAACGGCAGCATGAAGCCGGCTTCCATGACGAAGTCGAGCACGATCGTGAAGGCGTAGGTGGCCAGAATCAGCCGCAAGTTGGTGATATTGGGCCAGCGCGCCTTGATCTTTCGCATCACCCAGCAGCCGAAGATCGTGATGACCAGTACGCCGGCCGTGTACCCCGGAGCGTTGATCAACAGCGGCTCGGCGACCTGTCGGCCGGGTTGCTCGGGTGAGACCCATCCCGGAATGTCCGACGACCAGGAGCCGCGGTTCCACAGCCAGGTGTTGTAGGTGCACCAGGTGTTGAAGTAGTTGAGTAGCGGGTCCTGAAAGAACATCAGGCCCATTGACACCAGCAGCATGCCGTCGAGCGTGATTCTCCGCTCCCGGCGCCACGGCCTGATGATGAACCACCAGATGGCGACCGGCAGACCGACGCAGACGAGGATGCCGTTGAACGTGAGGAAGGCCCTCATGTAGAGCGGCGGGTCGGTGGGCCCGCCCGGCACCCGCTCGAAGTAGGGCCCCGTGATCCACCGAATCCACACGTACAGCTGGAGCACCAACAGTGCGCCACCGATGGCAGCCCAGATGGTGATCGGCCTGACCTTCGTTTGAACGTTGTCGACTAACGCCGCGTCCGGGACCGGCTCGACGACGGCCCGTGGCTTGTTTGACAGTTCGCTCATGACGCTTCAAGATACCACTCAGTATCTGAGCAACCTATAAGTTTCTGAGATCCTGTGTCACAATCGCACGCATGGTGGAGCAATGGACGCGCGAGCGACGCATCGAGCACACGCGTTCGCTTCTGCTCGACGCCGCAGAAGAGGTCTTCGCCGAAAAAGGTTTCGCGCCAGCGACTCTCGACGACATCGCGCATGCGGCCGGCTACACCAAGGGGGCCATCTACAAGCACTTCGCTACGAAAGAGGACCTGTTTCTGGCGGTGAGCGACAGGTACTGGCGTCGTTACTTTGACAACTTCGCCGAAGTGATGTCGTCCGCCAGGCAGATCGGGGCGCGCGAACTCGACGAGATTGCCAAGCGCTGGCGCCAGCTCAGCCGCGACCGGGGCGCCGAGCACGCCGCGCTGGGCCATGAATTCACCCTTTATCTGCTTCGCAACCCCGACGCCCGAGAACGCGTGGCAGCCAAGAGGTCTGAGGTTGTCGAGGCGCTGGCGAAGTTCATCGTGACCGGTATGGACCGCCTCGGTGGAGCGTTGCTGATTCCACCGGTGACGTTCGCGCAGTTACTCATCGCGACCAGCGACGCCATCGTGTTGAGTAGCGAACTCGACGATGTCGACCTCTACCGTCCGATCGTGGAGATGTACACCTCGGCAATCAAGCTCCCTTGACGCGAGAGCCGGTTCGGGCCGGGGAATAAATCCTGCCCGGCAGTCGTCACCGTGAGGCGTGACTATTCGACTTGGATTGCAGATCCCCAATTTCTCATACGGAACACCCGTCACAGAGCTGTTCCCCGCGGTGCGGGCTCAAGCCGCTGAGGCCGAAGCTGCCGGATTCGACACGGTTTTGGTGATGGATCACTTCTATCAGCTGCCGACGCTCGGGGAGCCCGACGAACCGATGCTGGAGGCCTACACGACGCTGGGCGCGCTGGCGAGCGCCACCGAGCGTGTGCAGCTGTCGACGCTGGTCACCGGAAACACCTATCGCAACCCGACCCTGTTGGCCAAGGAAATCACGACCCTGGACGTAATCAGCGGCGGGCGAGCGGTCTTGGGTATCGGCGCCGGGTGGTTTGAGCTCGAGCACAACCAGCTGGGTTTCGAATTCAGCACGTTCACAGAGCGTTTCGAGAAGCTGGAAGAGGCACTGCAGATCATCATTCCGATGACTCACGGTGAGCGGCCCAGCTTTTCGGGCAAGTGGTATCACACCGAAAGCGCCATCAACGAGCCGCGCTACCGTGACCACATTCCGGTGATGCTCGGCGGTAGCGGGGAGAAGAAGACGTTCCGGCTCGCCGCGCAGTACGCCGACCACCTCAACATCATCGCGCCCATGGACGACCTTGCCGGCAAGCTACGCGCGCTCGAACAACGGTGCGCGGAGGCCGATCGCGACCCGGCAACCCTGGAAACGAGCTGCCTGCTCACGGTGATCGTCGACGGATTCGAATCCCATGGTTCGATGGACGAGGCTCGCGGAGGGCGCGCTGTCTCCGGCACACCCGAGCAAGTGGCCGAGGAGATCAAGCGCCGCGTGCTCGACGTCGGCATCGATGGCGTCATCGTCAATCTGCCGACCCATCGCTATACGCCCGGCGTGATCACCGCGGTGGGCGAGGCGTTGAAGCCGCTGACCACACCATAGTCAGTGCCGTGCCACCGCAATGGATTTCGTGTCGGTGTAGCCGTCGATGCCCTCACGACCCAGCTCGCGTCCGTAACCGCTGGCCTTCACGCCGCCGAACGGAGCGAACGGATCCATGGTGTAGCCCTGGTTGACGCCGAAGGTGCCGGTGCGGATGCGTGCGGCGATCGCGAGGCCACGGTCGGTGTCGTCGGTCCACACCGATCCGGCCAGACCGTAGTCGGAGTCGTTGGCGATGGCGATCGCATCCTCCTCGTCGGCGTAGGGGATCACGGTCAGCACCGGGCCGAAGATCTCCTCGCGAGCGATTCGCATTGAGTTGTCGGCACCGTCGAACAGCGTCGGCTTGACATACCATCCGCGGTCAAGGCCGTCGGGCATCTCGGTCCCGCCGACGACGAGGCGGGCGCCCTGCTGTCGGCCGCTCTCGATGTAGCCGCGCACGCGCTGCTGCTGACGCTGCGCGACGAGCGGACCCACCTGCGTCGCGCTGTCCGCCGGGTCGCCGATAACCATCGACGTCATCTCGGCGGCCAGTGCATCGGTGAATTCGTCGGCCCTACCGGCCGGCACCAGAATGCGGGTCAGCGCATTGCAGATCTGGCCGCTGTTCGACAGGCTCGCCGACCGCACGCCGGTGGCGACGGCGCCCGGATCGGCGTCCGCGAGCACGATCGCAGCGGACTTGCCGCCGAGTTCCAGGCTGACGCGGCGCAGGTCGGTCGCGCATGCGGCTGCGACGGCCTTACCTGCGGCCGTCGAACCGGTGAACGAAACCTTGTCCACACCAGGGTGTTTCACCAGGTAATCGCCGACGGCGGCGTCACCTGGCAGCACACTGACGACGCCCTGCGGCAACCCGATCTCGGCGATCATCTCAGCCAGCAGCAGCGCGTTCAGCGGTGACTCCGGTGCGGGTTTTACAACGACGGTGCATCCGGCCAACAGCGCGGGAATCAGCTTGGTGGCGATCAGGAACTGCGGCATGTTCCACGGCACGATCGCGGCAACGACGCCCACCGGCTCGCGATGGATGTGGATGTCGGCGCCGTACCTTCCCGGCCGCGCCTCCCGCCACGGATAGGACTCGGCCACATCGCAGAACGCACTCATCATCATCGCGGGCAGTCCCACCTGGGCCCGCTGCGAGAAGCTGATCGGAGCACCCACCTCCGAGGTGATCACCCCGGCCATCTCGGACCCCCGTTCGCCGTACACCTTGGCAAGTCGGCGCACGGCGTCGACGCGCTCGGCGGGTGTCTGCCGAGGCCACGACCCCGTATCGAATGCGACCCGGGCGGCCTGCACCGCCGTGTCCACGTCATGGGGGCTAGCGGCCGCGACCTGTGCCACCGGTTCTTCGGAGTGCGGGGAGATCACCTCGATGCGGCGGTCGGTGCTCGGCTTTGCCCAATTTCCGCCGATGAACAGCTCGTCTTGGCGCACTCGACCGTCTCCTTCCGAACGACACGACGGCAATATCAACTACTTGTGATTGTTGTCTGGAGCATATACCGTCGGCCCTACCGAGTGGACCGCGTGGATCAGGAGAAGGCGATGGCTCGTTTCCCGAAACCGCCCGAGGGCAGCTGGACGGAGCACTACCCGCAGCTGGGGACGGGCCCAGTGTCCTATGAGGATTCCATCAGCCCTGAGTTCTACGAGGTGGAACGAAAGGCAGTGTTCAAGCGCGCCTGGCTCAATGTTGGTCGCGTTGAACAACTTCCGCGCAAGGGCAGTTACTTCACCAAGGAAATGAAGGTCGTCAATACGTCAATCATCTTGGTGCGCACCGGATCCGGTGAGATCAAGGCCTACCACAACATCTGCAGGCACCGCGGCAACAAGCTGGTGTGGAACGACATGCCCCTCGAGGAGACCAGCGGCGTGTGTCGCCAGTTCACCTGCAAGTACCACGCCTGGCGCTATGACTTGGATGGCAACCTCACGTTCGTACAGCAGGAGGGAGAGTTCTTCGACCTCGACAAGAGTCGGTACGGGTTGGTGCCGGTTCACTGCGACGTGTGGGAGGGCTTCATCTTCGTCAACTTCGCGCCGGAACCCGAACAGAGCTTGCGCGACTTCCTCGGACCGATGATCACTGGGCTAGAGGGTTATCCGTTCGACAAGATGACGTCGCGGTTCTATTACCGCTCCGAGGTGAAGGCGAACTGGAAGCTCTATATGGACGCGTTCCAGGAGTTCTATCACGCGCCGGTTCTGCATGCGAACCAGTCACCGACCGCCTACTCGAAGGCCGCCGCGGAAGCGGGTTTCGAGGCGCCGCACTACCGCCTCGACGGCCCGCACCGGTTGGTCAGCACCTCGGGTGTCCGGGCCTGGGAGATGGATCCCGACATGCGCAAGCCGATGGAGGACATCTGCCAGAGCGGGCTGTTCGGACCGTGGGACAAGCCCGATTTGGGTGAGATGCCTGCGGGTCTCAATCCGGCGAAATGTGATCCGTGGGGCCTTGACTCGTTCCAGCTGTTCCCTAATTTCACGATTTTGATATGGGGCCAAGGCTGGTACCTGACGTATCACTACTGGCCCACTTCGCACAACAGCCACATATTCGAGGGCACAGCGTATTTCCCGCAACCGCGCACGCCGAGGGAACGCATCGCTCAGGAATTGGCGGCGGTCTCGTTCAAGGAATACTCGCTGCAGGACGCGAATACTCTGGAGGCCACCCAGACGATGGTCGAGTCCCAAGTCATCGACGAGTTTCCATTGTGCGACCAGGAGATCCTCATTCGGCACCTGCACAAGGAGACCGCCGCCTGGGTGGACGACTATCAGCGCAAGACAGCGGGAGTGTGAACGCGATGACCGCACTGCTGCCCAGCGAATTCGCCGATCTGGAGCGCTTTTCCGATTGGTGTCTTGATTCCGAGCCCAAGCGTTTTGCGAAGCGGATGGCCAGTTCGATGGCCGAGATGCAGGCCTTCTACGACGCGATCACCCCCCGAGCAGAGGAGGCGATCTCGTACTGCGACAAGTTCCCGCTCGACGACATGCCCGACGACGTCCTCAACCTGATGCATCTGCTGTACTCGATGATCATGGTGTCGTTCCCGGTCGAGTGCTGGAAGCAGCCTCGCGTGCCCGACTCCGGCGCCACCGCGATGGAGTGCGTGTCAGAACCGGTCCCGTGACGACTGTTCTGCACGCCGCCCGGTGGGCCGACGTCGACGCGGGCGAAGTGCTTTCACCCGCTGCGGTGGTGGTCGACGGCGATCGGATCCAGGCGATCAATCCCGCTGAGCTGCCAGCTGATTCGACGGATGTCGATCTTGGCGACGTGACGCTGCTGCCGGGGCTGATGGACATGGAACTCAACCTGCTCATCGGCGGCCCCGGCGGACCGGAGGGGCTACCGAGTCCCATGCACGGAGTCCAGGACGACCCCGCATATCGAACGTTGCGCGGCGCGGTGAACGCGCGGACCACCCTCGAAGCCGGCTTCACGACTGTGCGCAATCTCGGGCTGATGGTGAAGACCGGTGGCTATCTGCTCGACGTTGCACTGCAGCGCGCGATCGACCAGGGCTGGCACATCGGGCCCCGCATCTATCCAGCGGGCCATGCCGTCACACCGTACGGCGGGCACCTCGACCCGACGGTGTTCCAGCGACTTGCGCCGGGGATCATGCCGTTGTCCGTCGCCGAGGGCATCGCCAACGGTGTCGACGACGTCCGGGCGTGTGTGCGCTATCAGGTTCGGCACGGCGCCAAGCTGATCAAAGTGTCCGCATCGGGCGGCGTGATGTCGCACAGCACCGCTCCAGGCGCCCAGCAGTATTCGGACGAGGAATTCGCGGCGATCGCGGACGAGGCGCACCGGGCAGGCGTGCGGGTGGCCGCACATGCGGTGGGGGACAGCTCCATTCGTGCGTGTATTCGGGCTGGAATCGACTGCATCGAGCACGGTTTCCTCGCCAGCGACGAGACGATTCAGATGATGGCGGACACCGGCACGTTCCTGGTTTCGACCACGTACCTCACCGAAGCGATGGCCGTCGACCGCATCGCGCCAGAGCTGCGCAAGAAGGCCGAAGAAGTCTTCCCGCGGGCACAGGCCATGCTGCCCAAGGCGATTGCTGCAGGCGTGCGAATCGCCTGCGGCACCGATGCGCCCGCGATTCCGCACGGACAGAACGCCAGAGAATTGTGCGCCCTGGTGGACCGGGGGATGACCCCGATGGAGGCGATCCGGTCCGCGACGGTGACCAGCGCCGAGCTGGTCGAAGCGGACGACGAATTGGGCCGTCTCGCACCGGGATATCTGGCCGACATCATCGCGGTGCCTGGCGATCCGTCGCGCGACATCGCGACCACACTCGACGTGCGGTTCGTGATGAAGAACGGCCAGATCTACAAACGCTGACCCGAGGAGGCGAGCGTGGAACAACGGGACAACATTCTCTGGTTGCTCAAGCAGGCGTGGTATTTCTCGCTGACAACGGTGAACGATTCGGTCAGTGACCACGGCGTCAGCACCGCGCAGATCGGCATGCTGCGCCAACTGGCCACCGAGCCCGGCCTGTCGGGAGCCGAGCTCGCGCGTCGTCTGCTCATCAGTCCGCAGGGGGTGCAACTGGCACTCAAGGAGCTGGAGCGCCGCGGGCTGGTCGAGCGCAAACAGGATCCGCAGCACGGCCGGATATTGCAGGCATTTCTCACGGATCAGGGACGCAAGGTGGCCGAGGCCGTGGTCAGCGATGCGATCGCCGCCAACGACAGGGTCTTCGGTGTCCTCAGTAACGAGGAGCAGGAAAAGCTCAAAGAGCTGCTGGGCCGGGTGATCGAACAGGGCACCGGGCACAAATTGCACACCGACCACATCGGTCCGGATGTAGCAAGTAGTTGATATTAATGACAAGTACTTGATAATGTTGTGGTCGATGAGCGAGGACACCGCGGTGCGCACCGAAGAGGTGGTCATCGAACTCGAGCGCCGCAAGACGGCCGCGGCTTACCGCGCCGGTGACACGCTGTTGCAAACCGCGCGGTCCGCGGGGCTGCAGGCGCCGTATTCCTGCGAAACCGGCTCCTGCGGCACGTGCATGGCCCGCATCACCGAGGGCAGCGCCCGAATGGTCAACAACGACGCACTCGAAGACGACGAGGTCGCCGACGGATACGTGCTCACCTGTCAGGCCCTACCGACCAGCCCTACGGTGCGGCTGACCTACGACTACTAGAAAGCGGAATATGAGAGTCGCGGTGGTGACCGGAGGCGCTTCCGGCATGGGGGAAGCGACCTGCCATGAGCTCGGAAGGCGCGGGCACAAGGTCGCGGTGATGGACATCGACGGCCAAGGGGCGCAACGTGTTTCCGAAGAGTTGCGAGCCGACGGCGTGACCGCATTGGCCGTGACCGCCGACGTCAGTGACCGCGCCGCGGTCGAAGAGGCGTTCGCCAAGGTGCGGACGGAGCTCGGTCCTGTTCACATCCTCGTGACCAGTGCCGGCCTGTTTGATTTCGCTCCTTTCACCGAGATCACCCCCGAGTCGTGGAACCGCCTGATCGCGGTGAACCTGACCGGCACTTTCCACTGTTGTCAGGTCGCGGTGCCGGACATGGTCGAGGCGGGCTGGGGTCGCATCGTGATGATCTCGTCGTCGAGCGCCCAGCGCGGGTCCCCGAAGATGGCGCACTACGCCGCCTCCAAGGGGGCGCTGTTGTCCCTGACCAAATCGCTTGCCCGCGAATACGGTCCACTGGGCATCACGGTCAACAACATTCCGCCGTCGGCGATCGAGACGCCGATGCAGCACCGAGGGCAGGCCGACGGCCACCTCCCTTCCAACGAACAGATGGCGGCCAGCGTCCCGCTCGGTCACCTCGGTACCGGCGACGACATCGCCGCTGCGGTCGGATTTCTGTGTTCAGACGAAGCGGGCTTCATCACCGGGCAGGTCCTGGGGGTCAACGGCGGAGCGGTGTTGTGAGAGGAGGACGCGATGGGGCGCTGGCCTAAACCGGCCGAGGGCAGCTGGACGCAACACTACCCCGAGCTCGGAACCGGTCCGATCTCGTTTCGAGACTCGACGTCGCCGGAATTCTATGAACTGGAACGGGAAGCCATCTTCAAACGCGCCTGGTTGAATGTCGCTCGGGTGGAGGAGCTTCCGCGCGTGGGCAGCTATCTCACCAAGCAGATCGACGCGGCCAAGACATCAGTCATCGTCGTCAGGGCGCGTAAAAAGGGTGGAGACCAGACGATTCGTGCGTTCTATAACGTCTGCCGTCATCGCGGAAACAAGTTGGTGTGGAATGACTTTCCGAATGAGGAGGTCAAGGGCTCCTGCCGTCAGTTCACCTGCAAGTACCACGGTTGGCGCTATGACCTCGAAGGCGCGTTGACGTTCGTCCAGCAGCCCGGCGAGTTCTTCGACCTCGACACCGAGCAGTACGGACTGCGGCCGATCAACTGCGATATCTGGAATGGCTTCATCTTCATCAACTTCGACCCTGAACCGCGATGGAGTCTTCGCGAGTTTCTCGGCCCGATGATCACCGCGCTCGACGACTATCCATTCGAAATGATGACCGAGCGTTACGATTTCGTCGCCCACAACAACAGCAACTGGAAGATCTTCGCCGACGCGTTCCAGGAGTACTACCACGTGCCGTCCCTGCACTCGCAGCAAGTGCCCACAGCGGTGCGGCAGCCCAACGCGACGTTCGAGTGTGGACACTTTCAGATCGACGGTCCGCACCGGTTGGTGTCGACGGCAGGCACCCGCAGGTGGCTGCTGGATCCGGAGTACATGTACCCGGTCGAGCGGGTGACGCGTAGCGGGCTGGTTGGGCCGTGGCGGACGCCGGAGACGCACCAGTCCGCCGGCCTGAATCCGGGTGGGATCGAGCCGTGGGGCATTACCAATTTCCAGATTTTCCCGAACCTCGAGATCCTGATTTACCACGGTTGGTATCTGCTGTACCGGTATTGGCCGACGTCGCACAACACCCATAAATTCGAGGCGTACAACGCTTTTCATCCGGCCCGTACGGTCCGCGAACGGGTCGAACACGAGGTCGCATCGGTGGTGCTCAAGGAGTTCGCATTACAGGACGCCGGCATGTTGGGCGGCACGCAGGCGGCGCTGGAGTACGACGTCATCAATGACTTCCCGCTCAGTGACCAGGAGATCCTGGTGCGCCACTTGCACAAGGTGGCCGTGGACTGGGTCGAGCAATATCAGCGCGAGCGCAGCCCGGTGGAGGTGTGAGCGTGTCCGACAAGCGACTTCCCAGTGCCTTCGCGGAGTTCGAACGGTTTGCTGACAAGTGGTGTCTGCCAACCGAACCCGAGCGGTGGGCGGCCCGGCTCTCCACGCCGATGCCCGAGATTCGCGAGTTCTACGACGCCTTCACTCCTCGATTTGAAGAGGCGATCGACTACTGCGACAAGTTCCCGCTCGACGATGTGCCCGACGATGCGCTGAACCTGCTGCACCTGGTCTACTCGATGATCATGGTGTCGATGGCCGTCGAGGTGTTCGGCCAACAGAAACCGACCGACTCCGCCGATGCGGTCATCGATCGGATTGGGGAGCCGGTGCCATGAGCCTGCTGACCATCAACAAGCTGACCGAGTCGGTCGGCGCCGAGGTGCTGGGTGTCGACTCCGACCGGTTGGCAGACGATGAGCTGCTCGGGGCCGCTGTGCTCGATGCGCTGGAAGAAAACGGCGTGCTGGTCTTCCCTCGGCTGGGGCTGAATCCGGAAGCGCAGGTGGCGTTTTGCCGTCGGCTCGGCGAGATCGACCACTCCTCGGATGGACACCACCCCGTCGCTGGCATCTATCCGATCACCCTGGACAAGTCGAAGAACGCGTCGGCGTCCTACCTACGTGCGACGTTCGATTGGCACATCGACGGCTGTACTCCGATGAAAGACGAGTTCCCGCAGAAGGCGACGGTGTTGTCCGCGGTCCAGGTCGCCGAACGCGGTGGCGAGACCGAGTTCGCCAGTACATATGTCGCGTACGACGAGTTGAGCGCTGACGACAGGCAACGGGTCGCATCGCTTCGCGTCGTGCATTCACTCGAAGCCTCGCAGCGGCGGGTCAATCCCGATCCCAGTCCGCAGGAGTTGGCGCGGTGGCGGGCCCGTCCGACGCATGAGCACCCGCTGGTGTGGACGCATCGCAGCGGTCGCAAGTCGCTGGTGCTGGGGGCGTCGGCCGACCACGTCGTCGGCATGGAGCCCGATGAAAGCGCGGCGCTGCTCGCGGACCTATTGGATCGCGCCTGCAGTGCGGAGAAGGTCTACAGCCACACCTGGTCCGTCGGCGACACCGTCATCTGGGACAACCGCGGCGTCCTGCACCGGGCTGCGCCCTACGCGCCGGATTCGCAGCGCGAGATGCTGCGCACCACCGTTCTCGGGGACGAGCCGATTCAGTAAGGCCTGGTAGGACCCCGTCGTTGACGACGACGAGCCACTATGGAAATCTAATACCCGCAGATGAGAATCACGTTCTCGCCTGATGAGATCGTTGAAACGGAGCAAGCATGGCGGAAGACCTGACCTCGGTCGACTTCTTCCGGGACAGCCGTCTGACGGATGACCCGTACCCGTTCTACGAGGCGCTTCGCAACAAGTGCCCGGTCAGCCGTGAAGACCATTACGGCGTGACGATGGTGACGGGCTGGCAGGAAGCCGTCGACGTGTACAACGATGAACAGACGTTCTCGTCCTGTGTCTCGGTGACCGGGCCGTTCCCCGGCTTCCCCGTGCCGCTCGAAGGTGACGACGTCACCGAGTTGATCAAGCAGCATCGCGACGAGATTCCGTTCAGCGACCAGCTGCCGACACTCGATCCGCCGACACACACCAACCACCGCGCACTGCTGATGCGGCTGATCACCCCGAAGCGCCTCAAGGAGAACGAGGACGCGATGTGGCAGATCGCCGATGACATGCTCGACTCCTTTCTGGCGCCCGGTGAAGGCGAATTCATCAATGGCTTCGCGGGCCCGTTCACGTTGCGCGTCATCGCCGACTTGCTCGGGGTGCCCGACGAGGACCGCGGCGAGCTGATCGAGCGCCTCGCGCGCGGCACCCATGGCGGTGGGCTCGGCAACGCCGAGAAGTCGCTGAACAAGACGCCGCTGGAGTACCTGTACGACATCTTTGCGACCTACGTCGAAGACCGTCGCGCAGAGCCTCGCGACGATGTGCTGACGGGGTTGGCGACCGCGAACTTCCCCGACGGATCGGTGCCAGAAGTCGGGGACGTCGTGCGCGTCGCGACCAACGTTTTCTCCGCAGGGCAGGAGACGACCGTGCGATTGCTCGGCACGGCGTTGAAGGTGATCGGCGATCGGCCCGATATTCAGCGCAAGCTGCGCGAGGATCGCAGTCTGCTGCCGAACTTCATCGAAGAGTGCCTGCGTATCGAGAGCCCGGTGAAGGGCGACTTCCGATTGTCGCGTGTCCCAACAACAGTCGGCGATCAGGCCCTCGCTGCGGGGTGCACGGTGATGGTGATCAACGGGGCGGCCAACCGGGACCCGCGTCGCTTCGAGGATCCCGACAGCTTCGATGCCGAACGTAAGAACGCGCGTCAGCATCTGGCGTTCGGGCGCGGCATTCACAGCTGCCCCGGTGCCCCGCTGGCGCGCGCGGAAACCCGGGTCGGGCTGGAGCGACTGCTGGACCGCACCAGCGATATTCGGATCAGCGAGGCCCATCACGGTCCGGCCTCCGACCGCCGCTACCAATACATTCCGACGTACATACTGCGTGGACTGACTGAGTTGCATTTGGAGTTTGATCTCGCATGAAAGTAAAGGTCGACGAGGATCGCTGCCGCGGCCACGGCATGTGCCTGACGCTGTGCCCGGATGTGTTCCAGATGACCGACGACGGATATGCCGTCGCCGACCCGTCCGAAGTGCCCGCCGGCCTCGAGGGTGCGGCGCAGGAGGCCATCGTGAACTGTCCAGAGCAAGCCATCAGCGAAATCAACGGTTAGCCAAGGAGATTCAGTGCCAAAGGGTTACATCATCATCACCGAAGACGTCAAGGATCCGGCAGGGATGGCCGAGTACGGCAAGCTGGCGAGCAAGGCGATGGCCGGCTCGACTCTGCTGTCATTCGACACGAAACCCGAAGTGCTGGAGGGCGAATGGCACGGCACGCAGACCGTCGTGCTGGAGTTCGAATCCGTCGAAGCGGCCCGCGAGTGGTACAACTCGGATGCCTACCAGGAGGCCGCCAAGCTGCGGCAGGCCGCCGCCGATTGCAACGGAGTCATCGTCGCGGGGCTGTGACTGAACGCTCGTCTGGCGCGAGCGTGCGCAAAATGCCGATTTTTGGCGGCGTGTCGTGTGCAGACACGCACGCTCGCGGTAATTGGTTTGTAGTTGGTTACTCGTCTGAGATCGAGATGGCCTGTCGCGGGCACTGCCGGACCGCTTCGCGGATCTGGTGTTCGTTCTGCGGCGTCACTTCTTCTTGCAGGATGTGCAGGAAATCCTGGTCGTCCAGCTCGAATACCTCGGGGATGATGCCCATGCACACCCCGTTGCTCTCGCACAGGCCGAAATCGACCACTACCTTCTGCGTCATTTCAGTACCCTCACCGGCACGTTGCGGTAACCGGCGACGTTCTGCATCGTCACCCGTTGCAGCCCAGCAAAATTCACCTCATAGCGCGGCATGAAGTCGAGCAGATGCTCGAGTGCGATCGTCGTCTCCAGGCGGGCCAGCGCCGCGCCGAGACAGCTGTGGATGCCGTAGCCGAGGCCGAGGTTCTGCGACTGCGCCTTGTCGCGCGTGATGTCGAACGTCTCGGCGTTGTCGAACGCGCGCGGGTCGCGGTTGGCCGCGGCCTTCATCAGGAACACCGGTTTGTGCGCGGGCACTGTGCCGCTTGGCAGATGGGCTTCCTTCAGCGTGTAGCGCACGTTGTACTGCACCGGGCCGACGTAGCGCAGCAACTCCTCGACGGCGTCGGGAACCTTGCTTCGGTCGTCGAGCAGCATCTGCCACTGCTCGGGGTGCCGGGCGAACTCGACGACTGCGCTGCCGACCAACTTGGTGACGGTCTCGGCGCCCGCCCCGCCCAACAGCGTGGTGAAGCCGGTGATCTCGATGTCGTCGAGCTTGCGCAGCTTGCCTTCGTCGTCGGGGATCTCCGCGGCGATCAGGCGGCTGATCATGTCGTCCTGCGGGCTTTCCCGCCGCTCCTGCACCAGGCTGTAGTAGTACATCGCCGAGTCGATGTTGGCCTGCATGTTCTTCTCGGACAGCTCGATCTGGCCGGGTTCGCGTTCCAGGCTGGTGTCGATCCAGTGCCGGACCTGCTGCCGGAAGTCCTCCGGCACGCCCGCCATCCGGGTGATGACCTCGACGGGGAACGGGCCGGAGAAGTCCTGCACGACATCGAAGTTCTCGGGGTCGACCTTGGACAGGTAGTGCTCGACGAGTTCGACGACGGTATCGCGCTGCGACTGGATGGCCCGCGGCGTGAACGCCTTGTTGAGCAGGCTGCGCATGTGCCGGTGGTCGGGCGGATCCATGAAGATGATCGACCGCTGGGGGACCTCGCCGGTCCGCACCATCCCGAGATCGCAGCCGCGTGATGACGAGAACGACTCGTAGTCCTTCAGCGCCGCAGCCACGTCCGCGTGCCGCGTCAGCGCGTAGAAGTCCTCTTCCTCGTCGTAGTAGACGGGTGCCTCGTCCCGCATCCGCTTGTAGATCTCATACGGATTTTCGAAGTACTCCTGCGCTACCGGATTGAACTTGAGTTTCGGCTTGGTCATGAACTCCTCCTTCGCGGCGGGCTGATGCCGGAAGCGTTACGAGATACGCTCTAACTGTAACGCTAACAGTTTCGTTGTCCAGATGCCTTGGATCCGGCGTTAATGGCGTCGTCGAGGACGCCGAGATCGCCGCCGAGTTCGGCCGCGACCTTGCGCACGACGGCGACATCCTTGCCGACGAACTCGCCGACCATGTCGATGAACGCGTCCACCGAACCGCGGGCCCCGACAATGTTCGCGACCCGGCTTGCAGCGCTGCCATGACCGATCGCGTCGAGCAGTTGCTTCTCGTCGACGCCCAGATGCTTTCCCAGCCGCACCGCCTCGTGCAGCAACCCGATCTGCGCCGCGAACAGCGTGTTGTTGATGAGCTTGACGCCCTGGCCGGCACCGACGGGGCCGACGTGCAGGATCGGGTCTCCGTAGCCGGCCAGCACCGGCCGCACCTGCTCGACGACGTCATCGGCGCCGCCGACGAACAACGTCACCTGCCCCGCCGCGATGTCGTGGGGGCCGCCGCTGACCGGCGCGTCGACAACGCCGATGTCATGGCCGGCCGCTTCGGCGGCGATCGCCTCCGCGGTGCGGGGGCTCCCGGTGGTGTGAATGACGATCGAGGCACCGGATTGCATCGTCGACAGCAGCACGCTGTCCCGACAGACCTGCTGAACCTGCTCGTCGGTGAAGACGCAGACGATGACGACGTCGGCCTCAGCTCCGATGTCCGCGAGATCGGTGACCGGCCGCGCGCCGAGTTCACTGACGGCGCGGCGCTTCTCAACGGATCTGCCGAGTGCGCGCACGTCGTGGCCTGCCTCGACGAGACGCCGCACCATGGGCGCACCCATGCGGCCCGCCCCGACGAAACCGACCCGACTCATCGGTGTGCTCTGCTCTTCGCGCAAGGCCTCATCGCGGGTGATCCATCGACTTCAAGGCGGCGTCGGCGGCATCGAACACCGCACCCTCTGGCGCGGAGGCGGCGGCGGCGAGGCTCGCGGCGTGCCGGACATCCTTCTGCAGCAGCCCGCCGGCGATCGGTGCCAGGCCGTCCAGCGTTCCGCCGAACACCGCGATGCTGCCCAGCGCCTTGCTCACGGCGGACCCGCGATTGAGGACCTCGCACAGCTTGTCGCGCGGAATGCCAAGGGCGTCGCCCAGTTCGAGTGTGGTGATCGCAGTGCCGAGGTTGGCGCTGAACAACAGGTTGTTGAGGATCTTGGTGACCTGGCCGCTGCCGAGCGGGCCGAGATGCACGATGGGGTCGGCATAGGTGGCGAACACCGGCTTGCAGCGCTCGACCACGTCCTCTTCACCGCCGATCATGACCAGCAGCTTGCCCTCCTCGACCGCAGGCCCGCCGCCACTCACCGGCGCGTCGATCACCGAAACCCCTTGAGCTGCCGCCTTTTCTGCGATCTCCCTACAGGTGTCGGGGTGTACCGTGCTGTGGATCGCGACGATTCCACCGGAGGCCAAGCCTGCCAACACCCCAGTGTCGCCGTACAGCACCTCGCGGACATCGTCGTCGCCGACGACGCACAGGCAGACGAGGTCGCTGGCGGCGGCGAGTTCGGCAGGGGAGCCCGCGGTCTTCGCGGCGGTGTCCGCGTACGGTTCGAGGCTCGCCTCCCGCCGCGCCCACAGCGTGGTCTCGAAGCCGCCCTCGACGATCCGCCGCGCCATGGGGCCGCCCTGGCTGCCCAGTCCGATGAATCCGACGCGCATCAGCCCGCCTCCCGTTCTTTCGATGTGCCCTGTTGCGCGGCAACGCATTCCCCGACGAACGACAGCACCTTGGCGTGATACGCGTCGGCGCGCAGCGATAGCGACAGGTTGTGACCGGTGCCGGCTTGTTCGTTGATCGTGAATCGTGGCGACGAGCCGAACATGGTCTCGATGTGGGCCAGCGTCTCGGCATCCGACCGCCACACCCGCTCGTGTTCGGCGACGGTGAACTGCACTGGCACGGCTATGCGCGCCGCGAGTTCGGGAAAGTACTGCCGTGGCCAGCGTTGCGTCATGTCGACCTCGTAGAGGGCGCCGGACGTCGAGTTCGTCATGCCGGACAACACGTCGTCCGGATACAAATGCGCGGGCTGCCACAAGATGTCGCGCAGCCCCTTGGGGCGTTGCGTCGCAGTAGCGGTCTTCAGGATCTCCGCCGTATCCGGGTGGTATTCCACACCGGTGCCTGCCAATTCGAGTCCGATGACACCGGCGTCCTCGGCCCGTTCATCGCTGGCCAGTCGCACTGCGAGCTCGCACCCGGCCGAGTGGCCGAGCAGAACCAGTCCGACCCCGCGAGGGTTCGCGCCAAGCACCTTGTCGATCGCGCCGTATGTGAGCGCCACCCGTTGTTCCGGATGCGCCATGGCATCGGGGTAGGGTGCCGACGCACCGTAGCCCGGCCGGTCGAGCGCCACCATCGTGTACCCGTTGGAGGCGCCGGTGCGCAGCAGCGACAAGTCCGGATGGCCGGGGCAGTCGAAATATGCTGCGGTGCTTGCCCCTCCGTGGAAGGCGACGACGACGGCCTTCGGCTCGTCGGCGAGTGCGACCAGGCCCGACATCGGCACGCCGTCGACGAGGACAACGCGCGGGCGGGGAGCCGCTTCGGCGGCGACATTGGGCCCTGTCATGTATCGGTCCTCAACAGGATCGCTCCGCTCGGGGTGAGCCCCCCGCTGCTGACCACCGCGACGCGGGCGTCCTTCACCTGACGCTCACCCGCCTCCCCGCGGAGTTGGGTGACGGCTTCGTGGATCAGGCCCATGCCGTGGGTGCGGCCGTGCGACAGCTGACCGCCGTGCGTGTTGAGCGGTATCACGCCGTCGCGGGCGATGGCCGCGCCGCCGTCGAGGAAGTCTCTCGACTCGCCGATGCCGCAGAAGCCGAGCGCCTCCAGCCATGACAGACAGTTGAACGTGAAGCCGTCGTAGAGCTCGGCGACATCGACGTCCTTGGGCTGCAACGAGGTTCGCGTCCAGAGATGGGCAGCCTGCCCGAGCACCTGTGGTTCGTGGGTCAGCGTGGTCTGGTCCCAGTCCGTGCGTTCGACGATCTGGGTGCCGACGGCTTCGAACAGCACCGGTTTTCTCGGCATGTCTTTGGCGACGTCGACCGCCGACACGATCACCGCGATCGCACCGTCACACGGGACATCGCAGTCGTAGAGCCCGAACGGCGTCGTGATCGGGCGCGCGTTGAGGTAATCGTCCATGGTCATCGGGTCGCGGTAGATGGCCGTGGGATTCAGCGCGGCATTCGCGCGCTGGTTCAACGCGATCCAGCCGAGCGTTTCCTTGGTCGTGCCGTACCGCGCGAAGTGGCGTTGGGCGTTGAGCGCCAACGTGTGAGCCGCCGACGTGGCGCCGAACGGCATCTGCCAGCTGGAGGTGCGGGCGCCCCCGGGCGGGGACATCCTGCCTTCCTTCATCAGCTGCTGGAATGTGGCCTCCCACAGCGTGCGGAAGCACAACACGTGCCGGGCCATGCCCGTCGCGACGGCCATCACCGCGGCGATCACCGACCCGCCGGGCCCGAAGGTGTCCATGCCGCCGTTGATCCATGTCGGACGCAGCCCGAGCGCACCTTCCACTGCGCTGACCCCGCCCTCGCCCATGCCTGCGATGTCGAGCCCGGGATAGGTAGAGAGCCCGTCGATGTCGTCGAACGTCAAACCCGCATCGGCAACGGCTTGTTCGCAGGCGTCGATGGTCAACGACAGCGGCGGCACCATCTGCCGCCTGCCCAGCCTCGACATCCCGACGCCGGTGATAGCCGCGGCGTCTTCGAACTTCTTCTTGGTCAGCATCGGCGCGACATGCTTGCCGAAATCCTGTGGCGCGATCTCGTCGACGGCCTGCAGGCCGGTCTCGGCCGCGGTCGCTGGCCGGAACAACGGCAACCAGACGGCGCCTGCGTTGTCGGTGAGCTTCTCGAACGTGACTTCAACGGCCTGGCCGAGCGTCAGCTGATCGGGCTCGCAGTCAACAATGTTGGTGGTCAACCGAACTCGCGGGTCTTCGACGACGGCGACCTGTGCGACGACGTACGGCGGCGGCAGGTCGGGGAAGCCGAATCGATGGTTGACGGTAAAGGCGCTGAGCGTCGCCTTGCCCGATACATCGCGCACACCCATGTTGCGGCTGCGGCAGTACCTGCATACCGGCTGCGGCGGATGGATCAATGCGTCGCAGTCGCGACATTCCTGGATGCGGAGCACACCGTCACCGCCCGCGGTCCAGAAGAACTCGTTCGCCAACGTCAGCTCGGGCAGTGGTCTTGTCACCGGACGAACTCCGAGATCGCCTCGCTGTCCTCGGTTTTCGGCTCGGGCTCGGGCGACTCGTGTGCTTCGTGCTGGGCCGCCCTGTCGCCAGATGGCCGGTGTTCGCCCATGTAGATGATCGCGTGCACAGGGCAGTCGAGCAACGCCCGCATCACCGCGTCGCGGTCCGCCGCCGGCACAGTGCCGTCGCCGATCAGCGATGCGTAGCCCCAATCGTCGAGCGAGAAGTACTCCGGCGCATGTTTGGCGCAGACGCCGAAGCCGTCACAGAGTGTTCGGTCGAGCCGAATCCGCAAGCCGTCACTCATGATTGAGACACCGCCTCCACTTCGTAGGGTCGTACGGCGTCGAAGACTGCAGTGCGGCAGGTCGCACAGTCGTCGGCGAGGTGTTGGGAAACCAGTTGCGGGAACTGCCGCAGCAGGCTCGCCGCGACGTTGGTGGCGCCGTCGAGGGTGCCGCATGCGCCGCGTCCGCGCAGCACCACCGACCATCGCTCGAGGCGGGCCAAATCCTCATCTGTTGCCACGCCGTCGCGCAGCGCCGATGTGACAGCGGCCATCGCCGCGGTGCCGTTGAAGCACGATCCGCACTGCCCCGCGTTCTCACGGTCGAAGTACGACATCACGGACGCGGCGACGGCGACGGGGCAGTCGTCGGTCAGGATCGAGATCGCACCGCAGCCAAGGCCGCTGCCGAGTCGGCGGATCGTCTCGTGGTCGAGTGTCGCCTCGAGAATGTCGGTGTTGAGCAACCCCGCGAAATAGCCGCCCATCAAGGCTCCGCGGACCGACTCGGCAGGCAGGCCGTGCACCTTCAGCAGATCGGAAAACGCTGCGCCGTGCGGAATCTCGTACAGCGTCGCAGGCCGCCCCGCGCCGGTGATGGTGGCCAAAAACGTGCCAGGGGACATCGGCGTCCCAACGGCGCGGAACGCCTGCGCGCCGTGCTCGTGGATGTACGGCAGGTTGGCCAGCGTCTCGACATTGCTGACCATAGTCGGCAGGCCCAGCACCCCTTCCTCGAACGGACGAGGCGGTTTGTCGGTGGGTTTCGCGGGCCCTCCGTTGATGCGGCGCACCGCGGCCGTCTCCTCGCCAGCCACATAGGTCGGTTCGACGGTCACAACACTGACGCGGGTCGCGCCGAACGTCTCTGGCTTCAACTCACCCAGCGCCGATGTCACCGCGGTGGCCGACTGCGAATCCGAGACGTACACGTACGCGCGCGACGCGCCGACCATTGCGGTGGCCAACCGGAGCCCGTCGAGCACCAGATGCGGCCTGTTGCGCAGCAGCCATCGGTCCTTGACCGAGGCGGGCTCGCCCTCTTCGCCGTTGGCGACCACGACTGTCTCGGAGCCTTGGCGACCGGCGTCGCGCACCGTGTGCAGCTTGGTGCCGAGCGGGAAGGCGGCGCCGCCGCGGCCCAGCAGCCCTGACAGGTCGACCTGCTCCATCAGTGCATCGGCGTCATCGAGGGGCAGATAGGCGCTCTCAGGCGACGACTGCAGCAGTCGCGGTTCAGAGTCGGGCCATGCCGCGACGATGAGTTCGGTCGTGGTGGAGGTCATGGGACGTCCTTCCTGCCCGTGGATAGGCTGATGGACGTGAGGACCGCGGTGGTGCGCATCGGTGTGGACCGAGCCGGTGAGCTGGCGCCCGCGCAATTACGCAATGGCATGGCGCGCCTGCGCGAGTTGGCGGGGCCGGCGGGCTTCGAGGTGGTAGAGAACGATCTCGCCGATCTTCCGCCGCAACGACGTGAGGTCGAACTGCTGATCGCCGGCGACGACCCAGTCGAGCTCGAACGGCGCGCGGTCCAATTGTGCGCCAACGCATTCGGCACCACACCGGTACCGGGAGTGGTCACGTACATCAGCCGCGGCACGGACGACGACGCGTACGGCGTGCTGGCCGGCTTGGGGCTGACCGGAGAGATCGACCGAGTGCCGGGGGACGATGGCTGGGACGTCGTACACGTGACGCTGCGCAAAGCAGACCTGGAGCGTGTGCCCGAAAGTCGCGTGCACACGGCGCTCGAAGCGTCGCTCAACTGCGAGGTACACATTCGCACTCGCTAGCCGTCCAGGAACTTCAGGATCGCGGGGGCAGCCTGCACCCAGGTGTCGAACATGTTGAAGTGCTTGACCTTTCCCAACGCGTTGTCCTTCGCCGCCTGCTCCCAGGCGTCCTCCGGCCACGGCGGGTCGATCAGTTCGGAACCCTTTATCAGACAGCTCACCTCGAGCGACGTCCGCTTCGGGTGGTCATAGTCGTTCTCACCGCCGCGGATGATCAGCGTGGGCACCTTGATGTTGTCGAACATCCCGTCGTCGACACCGGGAATGGTCTGGCCGGGCTTGGACACGAATGCGTTCAGCCAGCGCATCATCACCTTGACGAACTCGTCGGGATCGAATGACAGTATCCGCGCTTCGTTGGCCGGATTCTCGGCGATGCGCTCTTTCCATTCCTTCAGGTGCAGCAGGCCTTCCATCCCCATCGTGAGGACCGGTCGGATGTTCGGCGTGATGTAGTGCGCGCCGAGCACGAAGGTGCCGTACACGCCGCCGACGATGTTCCACACGACGAGCTTGGTGGCGATGTCCGGGTACAACATGATCGTCAGCATCGAATCCCGTGCGCCGCCCGAACCGCCCGCCAGTATGCATGGCCCGATGTCGAGTTTGGTGATCAACGTGTGCAGCGTTTCCGCGCGCATATGGGATTCGGACTGACCGTAGAACTGCACGTCGGACTTGCCGCAGTTGGGCCGGTCCCACAGCAGCACGCGATAGCCGCCCTTGACCAGTTCCTCCGCCAGTGGCCGCAAACCGGGGATGTCCTTGCTGAAGCGGCCGCCTGGCGTCAGGACGAGGTAATCACCTTCGTCGCCGAGGATTTCGTAGACGACGTTGCCACCGTTGATCTCAATTGATTGTTCGGTCATGCCTGCACCAACACGTCCTTACCGACTACACGAACGGGGTATGTTCGGATGCTCCACTCGGGTTTGACCGCGGTGGTGCCCGTCGCGAGCTCGAAACCCCATTGGTGCCACGGGCAGTAGATGAACTCGAGGTCGCGCACCATCACCGCGTCGCCCGGCACGCTGTCGTCCACGACGGTGCGACCACGTGCACGGCCCGAGCACAACGGTCCGCCCTCGTGTGGGCAGTAGTTGGCGATCGCGTAGAACGTGCCGTTGACGTTGTAGACCCCGACCCCGTGGCGCCCGATCGGGACGAGTTTGTGTGTGCCAGGCGGGATCTCGTCCACCGTGGCGACGACATGCTCACGCCCCTGCGCCAGCCGAGGCGTTTTCTCCGTGTCAGCCAACTCAGAACACCCGGACCTGACCCTCGAGGGCAGGCACCGTCTCAGGCAGGTGATAGGTCGCGATGCCGTTGCGGAACATCACGGCCTCCCTTGCATGCTCGGGCAGGTGCTTGACCAGCCACCGCGGGTCGTCGAACGTCCAGTGCGGATAGTCCGAGGAGAAGAGCAGGATCTTTTCGCACTCCATCCACTCGAATGCGCGCGTCAGCTCGGTCTTGTTCTCCGGATAGTCCAGCGGCTGGGTGGTGAACTTGATGTGGTCCTTGACGTATTCCGACGGCTTGCGCTTGATGTCCAGCCAGGACTTGCGAGCCTCGTAGATCGCGTCCATTCGCCACATCAGCGGCAGGATCCAGGTAAACGCGTGCTCCACCAACACGATTCGCAATGTCGGGAAGCGGTCGAAGAGGCCGTCGAAGACCATGCTCATGACCTGGTTCGCGGCCAGCAGCGAGTACGTGACCATGAAATCGTGGTTGTAACTCGGGAACCCGACCGGGGGGATCGGCAGCTCCTCATGATGGCTGCGCGAGAGGTGGCAGCTCACGGTGATGTCATTTTTGGTGGCGGCTTCCCAGATCGGGTTGTACTTCGGATCGCCCCACGCGGGTCGCGGTTCGGCCTTGATCAGGATTTGGCCCATGTAGGGATGCCCGGCCCACCGATCGATCTCACGGGCGGCGTCGTCGGGAGCCTCGATCGCCACGCAGATCGAACCACGCCAGCGCTCGTGCCAGTTGTTGTGGCTGTCGAGCCAGTGGTTGGCCTGCCAGTCGTTGAGCGCGCAGCTCATCGCGTGATTCACCTCGGGGAAGCGCGCGGGGTAGGCGGCCGGCTCGAGGATCGCGATGTCTGCGCCCGCCTCCATGATCAGCTGTTTGAACGCCAGATCGGGGTCGCTGCCCGCGAATTCACCGTCGCTCGGGAAGGTGTCCGTGCGCATCGCGTAGGCATGCGCGTAATCCGGTGCGTCGTAGTAGATCTGGTCGCCGATCCTGCGCGGCAGGAAATACTTGCTGCGCCACGGTTCCGGTATGTATTGCGCCAGGACCCCGCTCTTGGGCACCGGATGCACGTCGGAGTCGACGCAGCGAACGGCGATGCGTTCCGTCGCCGGCTTGCGCTCTGTCACTGTGACCGTCATCGTGGCCTCCCTATCTCCTACTGTGCGCTCACGCCGGCCGCGACGTCTATGCCGTAGAGCTCAGCGGCGTTTCGCCAGCACAACTTGTCGCGTTGGTCCTCGGTGTACGAGGCGGGCACCTTCAACTCATTGAGCTGCCAGTGCGGATAGCTCGACCCGTACATGACCATGTCGTCCTTACCGGTGAAGCCGAACCACTCGCCTGCGAACTCGGTGTCTCCCGGGCCGTCCATGGCGCCCTGGACGAAGTAGGTGTGGCCTGGCAGATAGTCGCTCGGCATTTTCGGCGCCCATGGCGTCTGTTCGAGATGAGGTCGCCCGAAGCAGTCCATCCGCCACATGAACGGCGTCAACAGGTCAGCGGCTCCGTCGGCCCACACGAACTTCAACGTGGGCATCTTTTCGAATACGCCTTCGACGATCAGGTTCATCAGGTGATACAGGTAATTCAGCGCCATGAAGCTGACGTAGTTCTCATATGTCCTCGGGACGCCCGACGGCGTCGGCGCGAAGGACACGCCCGCGCCCACTTCGATGTGCACCGACACCGGCAGGCCCGCGTCGGCGGCCGCTTCCCACAGCGGCCAGTACTGCGGCTTGCCGTACAGCTCACGGGACTGCAGTGGAACGCCGATCTGAACCACCCGCGGATGGTCCTTGTACTTGGCGATCTCGCGCAAAGCGCCTGCGACGTCGTCGGGATTGACCCGGATGGTGCCCCGGAACCGGTCGGCGTAGGGGTTGTCCTCGAGCCAGCGCGAGACCATCAGCTCGTTGTGCGCCGCCGCGATGGCGGTGCCCAGATGGCGGTCGGGCATGATGCCGCGCGTCATCGGGTGCAGGATCGCGATGTCGACGCCGCGCTCGGTGAACAATTGCCCGCCGACGAACTCGGGGTCCGATCCGGGATAGCGGCGATCCCCCTCGGTGTTAGGGGCGTACTCGCCGCCCGGCGCGCCGTACCAGTCCATCTCGTAGTCGGGGAACCCGCGGCTCTTGAACGGCTCGCGAAGGAAGCTGCGCAGATCCTTGTTCGACTTACTGAAGATGTGCACGCTGGCATCGATGACGGGCGTCTTGAAGCCAGCCGCGGTCCCGTCTTGTATCTGCATCGCCAAAGGTGTCCTCCGATGTCATCCGGCCGACGCGAGCGCGTTCGAGCGCTGCGCGGAGCGCGCCGGATGTACCTAGTGTAAAGCGTTGTTCTTCAATAGCAAGAATCTAGTTCTCAGCGAATCGCTTACCTTCGCCCAGGTCAGAGTGTGTGCTGGTCAATCGCACGGCGGTCAGCGGGCGAAATGCGGTAGTCGAATACAGAGAACGCTTACAGCATCTAAGGAGAATGTTATTCTCGTCCCGACGCGCTGCGTGTGACGAGGTCCCCGGGAGGCTTGGGTGTTACTGGAGTTCGATGCCGATCAGCGGCTGTGGCAGGAGACCGTCCGCGACGCCGTAGCCAAGCAGTGCCCCGCGTCGCTGGTGCGATCCATCGCCGAGAACGGCGTAGACCCGGCCCCGCTGTGGCAGACCTACATCGACGCCGGCTGGACGGAGCTGACCGACCCGGAGAACTCGGTCGAGTTGGCGATCGTGCTCGAGGAGCTCGGCCGCGCCACCGACCCGACGCCCTATCTCGCGACGCTGACGCAGTTCGCCCCGCTGGCCGGGGACCGTTTCGACCCGCAGCAGGCGGGCGCGGCGATCTACAGCGGGGTGACGGCCCGCCGGGACGCGGAGGGTTGGGTGCTCGACGGCACTGCGCATCACGTACTCGACGGTGACCGCGCCGAGCGACTCGCGGTAGTCACTGCCGCTGGGGTGTTCGTCGTCGACGCATCCGTGGTGGCGTCCCGACGCAGCCCGGTGTTCGATCCGGTGCTGCACATCGCCGAGGTCACCTTCGCAGGCGTGCGCGTTGCCGACAGCGACCGCGTGCACGTCGATCCCGAGAAGGCCCGCCACGTGGCACTCGCCGCCATGGCCATCTCCACCGTCGGCGCATGCCAGCGCATCCTGGATTTGGTGCTCGAGCACGTCAAGCAGCGCCAGCAGTTCGGGGTGGCGATCGGATCCTTTCAGGCGGTCCAGCACAAGGCCGTCGACATGCACGTCGCGACCGAGCGGGCCCGCGCGTTGTCTTACTTTGCGGCACTGACCATTTCGGCCGATGATCCGCGCCGACGATTGGCGGCGGCGATGGCCAAGGCCGCCGCGGGAGAGTGCCAAGCCCTGGTGTTCCGGCACGGCCTGCAGCTGTTCGGCGCGATGGGCTTCACCTGGGAGAACGACCTGCAGTTCGCCCTCAAGCGCGCCAAGGCCGGTGAACTGCTGCTCGGCGGCGCTGCCGAGCATCGCGCGATCATTGCGGAGGAATATCGTGCAGCTGACTTTTGATTCCGACGTCGAGGAGTTCCGCGCCGAGTTCGCCGCCTTCCTCGACGAGCACGTTCCGTCGGAAGCCGAGACGCTCGAGCGGCCGAAGTCGGTGTCGCACATGCCGCAATGGGCGCGCGACTGGCAGCGGTTGCTGTTCGACAACGGCTGGCTGCTGCCTGCCCAACCGCCGGAGTTCGGTGGGCGCAACGCCACCGTGCTGCAGCAGTTCGTGCACCTCGACGAGTTGTGCCGGCGCCGGATCTACCACAGCTTCAACCCGCAGGGCGTCAATATCATTGCGGCGTCGCTGCTTTCGTTCGGCTCCGACGAGCAGAAGCACCGCTGGGCGGTGCCGGTGCTGCGCGGCGAGAAGACCGCGTCGCTTGGCATGAGCGAGCCGAGTGCCGGCTCCGACCTGGCGTCACTGCGCACCCGAGCGGATTTTGTCTCTGATGTGGATGGCGACCACTTCGTCGTCAACGGCCAGAAGGTGTGGACCTCGGGCGCGCACGACGCCGACTTCCTGCTCACGTTCGTGCGCACCGACCCGGATGCCCCCAAGCACAAGGGCATCAGCGCGCTGATCATCCCCACCGACACCCCAGGCGTGGTGTGTCGGCCGTTCGCCGACATGACCGGCCAGGACAACCTCGACTTCAACGAGGTGTTCTTCACCGACGCGCGGGTGCCCGCCGAGAACCTCGTCGGCCCGCTCAACGGCGGCTGGGGTGTCGCGAACGGGTCGCTCGGCCACGAGCGCACGATGATGTGGCTGGGCTTCGCCGACCGCATCGACAACATGATCGCCGACTTCCGGCCCCGCACTGCGCTCCAGCGCGATCAGTACGCCACGACGATCATGGACTACCAGGCGCTGCGAGCGATGGGCTCGGCGGCTCTGGCGCGCGCGGCGCGCGGCGAGATGGACACCGCATCCGTTTCGGTGCTCAAGCTGTTCGGTTCGGAAGCCGAACGGCAGGCGTTCGAAAATGCGCTGACCGCTGCCGGTCCGGACGGGCTGACCCATCCCTCGACGTCGGGGCCCTACGCGCACATGAACCTCGACCATTACTTCGTCAGCTGGTTCGAGCGCTATGCGCGAAGCTTCGGCGGCACGATCGCGGGCGGCACATCCGAGATCCAGCGCAACATCATCGCTACCCAGGTGCTCGGCCTGCCGCGGCGCTGAGACCGGTGACGCAGACCCTCGCCCTCGACCGGCCGCGGCCCGGTGTCGTTGTCCTGCAACTGAATCGGCCTGCTGCGCTCAACGCGATCAACGAGGTCATGCGCGACGAGCTCACGGAGACCTTGGCCACCATCGGTGCGGATGCCTCTGTGCACGTCGTCGTGCTTACGGGTGCAGGACGTGGGTTCTGTTCGGGCATCGACGTGCGCAACTTCGGACCCGTGCCGTTGGAGGCGTCTGATCCGGCGATCGACAGGCTGCGGTTCCAGGAGGCGATGGCCGCACTGCCCCAGGCGATTTGGGACCTGCCGCAGCCGGTGATCGCCGCGGTGAACGGGCCCTGCGTCGGCGCGGGATTCGCGCTGTGTCTGGCCTGCGACATCAGGATCTGCTCGACGGCGGCCAGTTTCGGTAACGGTGCGATTCTCCTCGGGCTGTCGGGCGCCGAGATGGGCATGAGTTATCACCTGCCCCGGATCGTCGGGACGAGTGTCGCCGCCGACTGGATGCTGACCGGCCGGACGGTGTCTGCAGCCGAGGCCGACCGCCGGGGACTGGTCAGCGAACTGGTCGAACCCGACCACCTGCTCGAGCGGGCACTGGAGTTGGCTTCGGGGATAGCGGAATTGGCGCCGCTGGGCGTGCAACTGACCAAGCGCGCCCTGCAGGTGAATACCGACGCGGCAGGCCCGGGCGCTGCCATGGAACTCGAGAACCGCAACCAGGTGCTCACCCATGCCACTCCCGAGGCCGAAGCGCGACGGAAACGCTGAGAGGAGACGACGATGGCGTGGGACTTCTCGACCGACCCGCAGTGGGCGGAGCAACTCGCATGGGTGGACGCTTTCGTGCGCGAGGAGTGCGAGCCGATCGATCTGATCGTCAAGGAGTCGCACGATCTGTCCGATCCGGTGCGCCAGGCGCTGATTCCGCCGCTGCAGAAGATCGTGAAGGACCGCGGCTTGTGGGCCACACATCTCGGCCCGCACCTGGGTGGTCCCGGCTACGGGCAGGTGAAGCTGGCGCTGCTCAACGAGATTCTTGGCCGGTCCGAATGCGCGCCGATCGTCTTCGGCTCGCAGGCTCCCGACTCGGGCAACAGCGAGATCCTCGCGCACTACGGCACTCCCGAGTTGAAGAAGCGGTATCTGGAGCCGCTGCTGGACAACCGCATCATCTCGTGTTTCTCGATGACCGAGCCGCAGGGCGGTGCGGATCCGAAGGTGTTCACCACGACCGCGACTCAGGACGGTGATCACTGGATCATCAACGGCGAGAAGTGGTTCTCGTCGTTCGCCTCGATGGCGTCCTTCATCATCGTGATGGCGATGACGGATCCCGACGCGCCGCCGTACGAACGGTATTCGATGTTCGTCGTGCCCGCCGAAACCCCAGGCATCAACGTGCTGCGCGACGTCGGCCTCGGCCATCAACCGCTCGGCGGCGGCCGCGAGGGCTATGTGCGCTACGAGAACGTCCGGGTACCAGCCGACCACATGCTCGGACCGCGCGGCGGTGCGTTCGTCGTCGCGCAGACACGGTTGGGTGGCGGGCGAATTCATCACGCGATGCGCACCGTTGGACTGGTTCGGCGCATCTACGACATGATCTGCGAGCGGGCGGTGTCGCGGTACACCCAGGGCGCGATGCTGTCCGACAAGCAGTTGGTGCAGGAAATGGTCGCCGACTCGTGGATGGAGATCGAGGCGTTCCGGCTGCTCACTCTGCAAACCGCATGGAAGATCGATCAGCACAACGATTACAAGGCGGTGCGCGCCGACATCTCGGCGGTCAAGGCGATGATGCAGAAGGTGCTGCACGACGTGTCGGCCCGTGCGCTGCAATTGCACGGGTCGCTGGGCACCACGCACGAAATGCCGTTCGTTTCATACCTGGTCGAGTCGTTCGTCCTCGGCTTGGCCGACGGCCCGACCGAGGTGCACAAGGTGACACTGGCCCGTCTGCTGCTGAAGGATCACAAGCCGGCACCCGACATGTTCCCTTCGGAGCACCTCCTTCGGTTGCGGGAAGCGGCGGAGGCGAAATTCGCCGACAAGCTTGCGGGGATTCCCCGTGTCCTGTGACGGCAAGGTGGCGTTGGTCACCGGCACCAGCCGTGGGCTCGGCAAGGCGATCGCGCGGCGCCTGGCAGCCGAGGGCGCGACCGTCGCGCTCACCGCTCGCACCATGGAACCCGACCCGAAATACCAAGGCTCCCTTCGCCAGACGCTGGATGAGATCAACGGCTCGGGCGGCACGGCGATCGCCGTCCAGGCAGATCTGTCCAACGCCGACGACCGCGAGCGGCTGTTCGCCGAGGTGGTGGAACGTGTTGGGGCGCCCGACATTCTGGTCAATAACGCCGCCGTCACCTTCCTGCGTCCACTCGACGAGTTTCCCGACCGTCGGGTGCGACTGATGATGGAGATGCACGTACTGGCGCCTCTGCACCTGACTCAACTGTCGATTCCTGCGATGCGCGAACGCGGTGCCGGGTGGGTGCTCAACGTCACGTCGGTCGGTGGCGATCTGCCCGACGGGCCGCCGTTCTCCGAGTTCGACCGTACCGCGGGGTTCGGCATCTACGGGACGGTCAAGGCTGCGCTGAACCGGCTGACGAAAAGCCTGGCCGCCGAGTTGTACGACGACGGCATCGCGGTCAACGCCGCAGCGCCGACGAATCCGGTCGCCACCCCGGGCGCGGGCACGCTGGACCTGGCCAAGGTCGACACCGAGGACATCGAACTGATCACCCAGACCGCCTTCATGCTGTGCACCGGCGATCCGAAGGTGCTCACCGGCCGGATCGCCCACACCCAGACGTTCCTGCGCGAAGTGGGCTGGTTGACCTGAGCGCCGAGTGTGGGCTCGTGTCACGCCGAAGCGGCATTTTGTGTGCGGGTAACCCACGTTCGCGGCAGGGGTGGGGCAGGATGACGTCGTGTCCGACATCGCTTTTCAGCCGGCCCGCGCACTCGCCGAGGCCATCCGTCGCCGCGAGGTCTCGAGTCGGGAACTGCTGGAGCACTACCTGGAGCGGGTCGCGGCGCTGAACCCGCCGCTGAATGCCGTCGTGACCCTCGACTCCGAGGGCGCGCGGCAGGCTGCGGATGCCGCTGATGAGGCGTTGGCCCGCGGCGGCGAGGTCGGACCGTTGCACGGCGTGCCGATGACCATCAAGGACTGTTACGACACGGCGGGCATACGCACGACGTGTGGAGTCGAAGACTGGGACCGGGTGCCGGAGCGTGACGCTGAGGCGGTGCAACGGCTACGCGACGCGGGTGCGGTGATCTTCGGCAAGACCAATACGCCCGCCTTTACAGCGGACTGGCAGACCTACAACCCGATCTTCGGCACGACCAACAATCCATGGGACACCACGCGCTCCAGCGGCGGGTCATCCGGCGGATCGGCGGCCGCGCTTGCGGCGGGGTTGACGCCACTGGAATTGGGCAGCGACATCGCGGGGTCGATACGGTTGCCGTCGAACTGGTGCGGAACATGCGGGCACAAACCGAGTTTCGGTGTCGTACCGCAGCGGGGGCACCTGCCGTCGGCGCCAGGGGCGCTCGCGGATCGGGATCTCAACGTCGTCGGCCCGACGGCGCGTGATGTCGACGATCTCGAGATGGCCCTCGACATCCTCGCCGGGCCGATGGGGGAGCAGGCCAAGGGCTGGCGGCTGGAGCTTCCGGCCGCTCGCGCAAAGACGTTGTCCGAGTTGCGCATAGCGACCTGGCTGGACGATCGGACGTACCCGGTCGCGGACGACGTGCGCGGTGTGCACGAAACAGCCGTGACCGCGCTGCGCAAGGCCGGTGCCCGCATCGTCGACTCTTCGCCGCCGGTGACGTTGACCGAAGTGGTCTCGTTGCACATGGAGCTGCTGTATCCGGTGATGGAAGCATCATCGGAGATGCTTCATCGAAACTGGTTGGCCGTCAACGAGAAACGCGAGGGGGTGCGGGCGCGGATGACGGAGTTCTTTCGCAACGTGGATGTCCTGCTCATGCCTGTTGCGGTGGTGGCGGCGATTCCACATGATCACGACGCGCCGTTGGCGGCCCGCGAGATCCGCACACCCGGTGGCAGTCGGCCGTACCTCGACTTGTTCGGCTGGGTCGGCCTTGCGACCGTGGCCTTCCTGCCCTCGACCGCCGTCCCTGTCGGGCGCACCGCACAAGGACTGCCGGTGGGTATTCAGATCGTCGGGCCTTACCTCGAGGACCGCACAACGCTGGCGGTAGCCCGCTGCATCGAGGAGACGCTCGGTGGCTTCGTCCCGCCGCCCGGCTTCTAGAGTCGCTGCAGGGCGAACGTCCAGAACTGGGATCCGGGTGGACCGTTGAAGCAGCCGACGTCGTAGACGGAGTTGATTTCCCCGGCCTGGGTGACCTCGTTCCACGTATAGGTGTCACGTGTCGGCATCGCATAGCCGGGAAGGCACTGCAAGCCGTCGGGCACGTCGACGGTCAGGGTGTAGGTCCCGTTGTCGAGGTGCGCGTAGCCGTCGTAGAAGGCGTAGAACTTCAGGCGAGGGGCCGCGCTGACCCGCAAGCAGTTGGTGTCCACCGGGGCCGGGCAGGCCGAGACGAACCAGAACCACGACGCCCGCTCATACCGGTTCGTGTTCACGTCGTAGTTCCCGGGCTGCATCATCGCCTGGGCAGGCGGCGCGGCCACCGACGCCGCGGCAGTGAGCACGGCCGTTGCAATCGCGAGTGTCATCGACTTCATGGTCGTCCCTTCGTCGATCCCAACCCGATGGCTGCCTATCAAACCACTCGGCGTCAATTGACGACGGCGGATTCCTTACGTTCGGTGATCGGCCGCGCCAGTTCCTGCTCGTCGCAGATGCGTTGCAGCTTCTCGAGAGTTTCGTCCAACCCGGGCCCCAATGGCTTGCCCGGCGTGAACGTGGCAGGCAGATGCTTCATGCCCTGGATGACGCCGATGGTCTCGTAGTGTTCGGTGCCCTCCGGATCGCACACGTAGTCCGGCATCCGGTCGAGCACGGAGGTGAGCATCGACTTGAAGACGGTCCTGGCGACATTGGAGCCGACGCAGCGGTGCACGCCGATACCGAAGCTGAAGTGCCGGTTGCCCTTTCGGTCAAGGACGATTTCGTTGGGCGAATCGAACACCGACGGATCGCGGTTGGCCATCGCCCACGAGACCCAGAGTCGCTCACCCTCTTTGAACTGCTGGCCCTCGACTTCGACGTCCGCGGAGAACGTGCGGCCGTCGCCGGGCGCGGGCGTGAAGAACCGCAGGAATTCCTCGGTGGCAGGGTTGAGCAGGGTGTCGCGTTCCCGGCTGAGTAACTCGCGCTGATCGGGGTGATCGGAAAGCCACTCCAGCGCGTGCGCCGTCAACGCGGTGGTGGTGTCGAAGCCGCCGCCGATGATCAGGCCGAGGTTGCCGAGGATTTCCAGGTCGGGTGCCGGCTCGCCGTCGATGCGCAGCTGCAGCAGCGCGTTCACCAGCCCGGGCCGCGGATTTTCGCGGATCTCGTTCATGGTGTTGATCATGTCGATGCCCATCTGCCGGTTCATCTCGGCGACGCGTGCGGCGTCGGGCGAGTGTTCGGGGGTGGACACCGAAAGGTGCGCAGGCTCGCTGTAGACCGGCCACTTCTTCAGCTCGATGCCCATCATCGCCAGGGTGAGCACCGCGGGCACGATGTTGGCGAGGTCGTCGACGAAGTCGATGCGGCCCGACTCGATCTTCTCGTCAAGGGCGGCGCGCACGATCTCGTCGACGAACGGTTGCCAGCGCTTGACCGCGGCGGGGGACAGATACGGGTTCAGCGCGCCGCGGTAGGTGCTGTGCTCGGGCTCGTCCATCTCCAGAATGCCGCCGCGCACCACGGTGGCGCGCTGCGCCTTGGGGATCGTGATGCCCTGATACGGAGTCTGGCCGGTCAGGTCGTGATGATTGGAAACCGCTGGGCAGCGCGCCAATTCGAAGACATTCTTACTGTCCGCGGCCACCCAGTGCCCGTTGTATGTCTCCGACCAAGCCACCGGGCACTTGGACTGCATTTCCTCGGTGATCTTCTCGAACTGCAGCCGGTACTCAGGCGTGTGGCGGTCGAAGTAATACTTGTTCTTCTTGCGGTCGCCGTCGGCGGCGGTGCCTTTTGCAATGTCCTCGACGTTGCTCAAGACGTTGTCTCCCTTGGCTTTCGGTAGCTGCTCATTCTTCGATCGTGATCGCCTGTTCGGGGCACGAGTGCACCGCCTCGCGGACCGCATTCTCCTGGTCGGGCGGAACGACTTCGTTCACCGGCGAGGACGTGCCGTCAATGTCGCTGAGCTCAAAGGCATCCGGCGCGATCATCGAGCACAGCGTGTGGCCTTGGCAGCGCGCAGAATCAACGAAAACCTTCATGGCGATTCCTCTTCGATCAGATGTGGTAGTCGTACCACTTGAGGTAGCCGCCCGCGTCCACGCGCTGCTGTGTGCCCGTGATGTAGCGGGCCTCGTCGGAGGCCAGGAAGAGCACCATGTTGCTGATGTCCTCGGGCTCGATCCACGGCACCTTCATCGCCTGTTGGACGTAGAACACCGGTTCGGCGTCGGCCTTGGTCGGGTGCTCCAGGTCGGGGCGGAACGACTTGTACATGGGCTCGCTCTGCAGCATCGGGGTGTTGCAGTTGGTCGGGTGGATGACGTTGGCGCGGATGCCCCGCGGTGCGAGTTCGGTCGCAAGGTTGTGGACGTACTGCGACAACAGCCGCTTCGAATGAAGATAGGCAGCGCCACCGGGGTCAGTGCCGGGGTTGTCGTTTTTGGACACATCCATCAGCGCGGCGGTTGAGCCGGTGGCGATGATCGACGCGCCCTCGCGGAGGTGCGGCAGCGCGACGTGGATGGCGTTCAACGTGCCGATCAGGTTGGTGTTGATCACGTCGACCCAGCCCTGCATGTCACCGGAGCCCTTCATGCCCGCGATGCCGGCCGACGTCACGACGATGTCGAGTCCACCCAGTTCGGAGACGGCGTTGTCCACCGCCGTTTTGAGTTGACCGGCGTCGCTGACGTCAACCTTGGCCGTCACGATGCGCTGCCCGGTCTTCTCGACGAACTGCGCCGTCTCCTCGAGATCTTCCGGTGTTGCCATCGGATAGCCGATCGTCGCGAAGTCCTCGCAGCGGTCAACCGCGATGATGTCCGCGCCCTCTTCTGCCAGCCGTATCGCGTGGCTGCGGCCCTGGCCGCGCCCTGCACCGGTGACGAATGCGACTTTTCCTTGAACGCGTCCCATTCGAAGCATTCCTTTCGTTATGTGTTTCGGCCGCCGTTGACGCCCAAGATCTGTCCGGTGATGTAGCCGGCTTCCTCGGAGATCAGGAATGCGCACGCCGCGGCGATGTCCTCGGGCCTGCCGATTCGTCGCACCGGTGTCGCTTCGATGTTCTTTTCGACGACCAGATAGCCGCGCTCCTCGGACTTGCGCAGCATCGGGGTGTCGATGAAGCCAGGCGGCACGGCGTTGACGGTGATGCCCGCCGGACCGTATTCGAGCGCAAGCGACTTCGTCAGCCCGTTGACCGCGGACTTGGCCGCGACATACGGCGACATGAAGGGCTGCCCGGAGTGGGTGCTCGAGGAGGAGATGTTGACGATGCGTCCCCAGCCGGCCTCGATCATGTCCGGCAGCACCGCCTGAATGCAGTGGAAGACGCCGTTGAGGTTGACGTCGATCACCCGCTGCCAGTCCTCGAACTTCAGGTCGGTGAACCGTTTGAATTTCTCGAGCCCGGCCGCATTCACGAGCACGGTGACCGGTCCGAGTTGGGCCCGGATGGCAGCCAGCACCTCCTCGATCGCCGAGCGATCGGTGACGTCGGCGACGTAGGCGTGTTGCGCATCGGACGGGTTGAGGTCGATGGTGGCGACGTCCAACCCGTCGGCGCGCAATCGTTGGGCGACGGCTTGTCCGATGCCGGAGCCGCCACCTGTCACAACCGCGGTCTTCACGCGCAGTCCTCAGATGTCAAGAATCGTCCTTCCGATTATGAGAACCGTACTCTCGGACTATGTGTTCTCGCAAGACAGTAGGCGAGTCTCGTTCGCACTGGTGAGACGTTTGCGGTCTCTTTGTCGCAGCGTTAATTGCAGGCAGGCGGAGTTCTGCACATCTGCTTGAGTTCTCTGAATGCGAATGTATGATTCGCCGGTGATGAGAATGAAGTTTCCATCACACCGCGATGAACGCTGAGGAGGATCGTGCAGGAATCGCCAACCATTTCGGCTGACGCAGCCAGTGCCGGGTCGGCCGATCGGCGCCTCTTGATCGACGGACGGCTGCTCGAAACGACGCGGACGTTCCCTTCTATTAATCCCGCCACCGGCGAGGTGCTCGGGTCTGCGCCGGACGCGACGGTTGCCGACGCCGAGGCCGCCGTCGCCGCCGCGCGGCGCGCCTTCGATACCACCGACTGGTCCACCAACACCGAACTGCGCATCCGCTGCCTCGAACAGCTGCACCGGGCGCTCGTCGAGCACCGCGACGAGCTGGCGGCACTGACGATCGCCGAAGTCGGCGCCACCGAGTCGCTGTGCCAGGGCGCTCAGCTGGACGCGCCGATCGAGATCGTCCGCTATTACGCCGACCTGCTGCGGAGCTATCCCATGACCGAGGACCTCGGAAACATCGAGAGCCGCGGAATGCAGCACCACCGCTGGGTGGAAAAGGAAGCCGGCGGGGTGGTGGCCGCCATCATTGCCTACAACTATCCGAACCAACTCGCGCTGGCCAAGCTCGCCCCCGCGCTGGCGGCGGGATGCACGGTGGTGCTCAAGGCCGCGCCGGACACCCCGTTGATCACGCTCGCGCTCGGCGAGCTGATCGCTGAGCACACCGACATTCCGGCGGGTGTGGTGAACGTGCTCAGCGGCGCCGATCCCGAAGTGGGCGCCGTGCTGACGGCCAGCCCGGACGTCGACATCGTCACCTTCACGGGGTCGACGCCGACCGGCCGCCGAATCATGGCCGCCGCCAGCGACACCCTCAAGAAGGTCTTTCTCGAATTGGGCGGCAAGTCCGCGGCCATCGTGCTCGACGACGCAGACTTCAACACCGCCGCGTTGTTCTCCGCGTTCTCGATGGTCACCCACGCCGGTCAGGGCTGCGCGCTGACGTCCCGGCTGCTGGTGCCGAAGAAGAACCACGACGAAATCGTCGAGTTGGTGAAGAACAACTTCGGTCTGGTGCGCTACGGCGACCCCGCCGACCCCAGCACGTATATGGGCCCGCTGATCAGCGAGAAGCAGCGCGACAAGGTCGACGGGATGGTCAGACGCGCGATCGAGGCCGGCGCCACGCTGGTGACCGGCGGCGAGAAGGTCGGCCCTGGCTACTTCTTTACGCCGACATTGCTCACCGACGTCGACCCCGACAGCGAGATCGCTCAAGAAGAGGTGTTCGGCCCGGTGCTCGTCGTCATCGGTTATGACGACGATGACGACGCGGTGCGCATCGCGAACAACTCCATCTACGGCCTGTCCGGTGCGGTGTTCGGCAGCGAGGACCGGGCGCTGGCCGTGGCCCGTCGCATCAGGACAGGCACGTTCTCGATCAACGGCGGCATGTACTTCAACGCCGACAGCCCGTTCGGCGGCTACAAGCAGTCCGGCATCGGACGAGAGATGGGCACCGCCGGCCTCGAGGAGTTCCTCGAGTCGAAGACGATCGCCACGGTGGTCGGCTCATGAGGCCGCTGGAAGGCATCCGCGTTCTCGAGGTCGCGATGTACGGGTTCGTCCCCTCGGCCGGTGCGGTGCTGGGTGAGTGGGGCGCCGACGTCATCAAGGTCGAGCACGCCGTAACCGGTGATCCGCAGCGCGGTCTGCGCCAGACCGGCCCGCTTCGTGTCGAGGGTGACCCGAATCCGAACATCGAGCACGCCAACCGCGGTAAGCGCAGCATCGGGCTGGACATGTCCGTGCCAGAGGGGCGCGAGGTGCTGCTCGAGCTGGCGAAAAACGCCGACGTGTTCCTCACCAGCTTCCTGCCGGGACATCGGCAGAAGTTCGGTATCGATGTCGACGACGTCCGCGCCGTGAACCCGAACATCATCTACGCCCGGGGCAGCGCGTTGGGCCCGCGTGGCGAGGAGTCGGTCAAGGGCGGCTACGACATGACCGCGTTCTGGTGTCGGGCAGGCACTGCGGCCACCATCACCCCGCCCGGCATCGAGGGCATGATCGGCCCGCCGGGCCCCGCCTACGGCGACACGATCTCGGGCACCAACCTGGCGGGCGGAATCGCCGCGGCGCTGCTGAAGCGCGAGCGCACCGGTGAACCGTCGGTCGTCGACGTTTCGCTGCTCGGCAGCGGGTTGTGGTCGATGGGCCACACGGTCGCGCTGACGTCGCACTTGAACCAGCTCATGGTGCAGCCGCCGCCAGGGGTGCACGGCTCGCCGATCAATCCGCTGGTCGGGGTCTATCCGACCGCCGACGAGCGCTACATCTCCTTCGTGATGATGCAGCCGACGAAGTTCTGGGCCGACGTGTGCCGGCACATGGACCTCGAGGATCTGGTCGATGATCCGCGCTTCGCGACGGTCGAGTCGATCGCCGAGAACACCGCGGCGGCCGTCGAGATTCTCCGGGAGGCGATGGCCAAGCGGACGCTGCCCGAGTGGAGCGAACGGTTCGCCACCTTGGCCGGCCCGTGGGCCCCTGTGCAGGACACCTTGCAGGCGGCCGAGGATGCGCAGATCCGGGCCAACGAGTACATCGTGTCCACTGGCGAACTCGAATTGGTCGCGAATCCGGTGCAGTTCGATGTCAGCGCGCCGCAAACCGGACCCGCGCCGGGGTTTGCGGAGCAAACTGACGAAATCTTGCTGGAACTCGGTTTGGATTGGGACCGCATCATCGAGCTCAAAACGGCCGGCGCCGTCACCTAGCCTCGGGAGAGATCTCAATGCCCTACGTCGCGTCGATCGGCACCTACCTGCCGTGTTGGGGCGCGCCCCGGCACCGGGTGGCCGGCGACGACGAGGACGCGATCACGCTTGCGGTCGAGGCCGGCCGGGCCGCTTTGATTGCCAGCGGCGCGGTCGAGCGAGTGGTTCTGGTCAGCCGTGACATGCCGTTGCTGGAAAGCAGCAACGCCGCGGTGCTGCTGGCCGGTTTGGGGCTTGACCCCGAACTCGAGGTCGACGAACGCCTCGGCGGCGCACCCGCGACTCTCGACGCGGTCAGTTCGGCGAGGCCGCGAACCCTGATCATCGGCGCCGACCTGGACCCAGCGGGCGCGGCGGCGATCCTGACCGCCGAGCGCGGGCTGCAGGTGCGCACCGCGGCGCGCGTCGCGCGCAGCCTTCCGGTGCGCACCCGCAATGCCACCGGCGATGTGCACGACTACGGCGATCCGCGGCTGCTGCACGAGCGGGGTTTGGTTGCATCCCTGGCCGCCGCGTGGCTCGACACCCCGGCCGCGGTGGCAGGCGTCGAGCACGACCGCGCCGTGGAGTTGTGCGTCGGTGATCCGCCGCCCCTGCCGACGACGGGCGCCAGCGCCGGCCTGTTCGCGCTGGCGGGGATGGCCGACGCGGGCACGACCGGCCCGTTGGTGGCCGTCGAGCAGGCCAGCTTGTCCGGTATGACGGTCAGCGGTGGCGTGGCCGAGCTGCACCGGCGCGAACCGCCGGCGCGGCCAGCTCCGGCAGGAACGTACGTCGAAGGCGCCGACATCCCGATCTCGCTGGCCGCATATGAGCGTGCCTTCGAGGCCAAGACTCGTTGGGAGGCGGGCAGATTCGCCGCTTCTGACGAGTTGGATTTCCCGCCGCGCTACCGGCTGGCCGAGGACGGCGCGCTGGCGTCCGACTACGAGTTGATCCCGCTGCCGCGCACGGGCACGGTCTACACCGAAACCACCGTGCACATGCCGGTGCCAGGGCTGCGCACGCCGTACTCGCTGGTGATCGTCGAACTCGACGGTGTCGATGTTCGTGCGCTGGTGAAGGTGACCGGCGCTGAGCCGGGCACCGTCGACATCGGTGCGCGTGGACGATTGGCGCTGCGCCGCGTCGCAGTGCGTTCCGGCGTGCCGGATTACGGCTACATGTTCGAGCCGGAGCGGGTGGCGGCATGAGCGCAGCTTGCAAGCGAATCATCAGCACGGAATGCGCCGGCCGAGCCAGCGAGGTCGGCGCATGAGGCGCGTGGCGATCGTCGGGGCCGGAATGACTGCGTTCGGCGAGCATTTCGCGCTCGGCATCAAGGACCTGTTGCCGATGGCGTTCGCCGACTGCGCGAAAAGCGTCGACAAGGGTTTGGCGAAGTCCGACGTGCAGGCTGCCTGGTTCGGCGCGATGGGAACGGCCGACGGCTTCCCTTCTGGTATCCTCGCCGATTCGCTCGGGCTTCCCGACCTACCGGTTACGCGCGTCGAAAACTCTTGTGCCACAGGCAATGACGCAGTACGCAACGCGCTGTTCGGCGTGGCGTCGGGAGCTTTCGACGTCGCCATGGTGATGGGTGCGGACAAACTGCGCGACACCACGTCCAAGGACATGCTGTGGAAGTGGGAGGCAATGGCCCGCGACATGGCGTGGGACTATCCGCTCGGGTTGGTCTCGCCGGCCGGGTTCGCGCTGCATGTCCGCCGTTACATGCATGAGTCACCCGCGACCCGGGAGCACTTGGCCATGGTCGCGGTCAAGAACCACCGTCACGGTGCGAACAACCCGAAGGCCCGGTTGCGCTTTGAGATCACGATGAAGCAGGCGCTCGAGGCGCCAACCATCGTCACCCCGTTCGGCCTCTACGACTGCGCACCGCAAAGTGACGGCGCCGCCGCGCTCGTGCTGGCCGCCGAGGAGGTGGTCGATCGCTTCACCGATCGCCCGGTGTGGATCCGCGGCGTCGGTCTCGGACTCGACTCGGTGATGCACCAGCACAAGCCGGATATGACGACGTTCCCGGCCACCACACGCGCCGCCAAGCAGGCGTTTGCGATGGCGGGCATGACACCCGCTGACGTCGACGTTGCCGAAGTTCACGATTTCTTCACGGGAATTGAGCTGATCAGCTATGAAGATCTGGGCTTTGCCGAGCGGTTCGGGGGCTACAAGCTTGTCGAGGCTGAGGTGACAAGTGTCGGCGGTGCGCTGCCGGTCAACCCCAGCGGGGGGCTGAAGGCCAAGGGTCATCCCCCAGGGGCTACTGGCGTCGCACAGTGCGTGGAGCTTTTCGCGCAACTCCGAGGAGAGGCGGCCAACCAGGTGGATGGCGCACGAGTTGCATTGGCGCACAACATCGGCGGACCGACCGCGGTGTCGGCCGTCACCATCCTGGAAGGATCGGCCAATGGCGCGGGGTAGCGGGCCGGAACGGTGGTCCGCCGGACTGCCTGCGATCAAGAACCTGTCGGGGCCGATGCAGGCCGTCGGTGGACTGTTCGCGATGTCGGCCGATGCGGTGCGGTGCATCTTTCGGCGGCCGTTTCAGTGGCGGGAGTTCTTGGAGCAGTGCTGGTTCATTGCCCGGGTGGCGTTGGCGCCCACGCTCCTGGTGGCGATCCCGTTCACTGTTCTGATCAGCTTCACGCTCAACATCCTGCTTCGTGAGTTGGGTGCGGCCGACTTGTCCGGTGCGGGTGCGGCGTTCGGTGCGGTGACCCAGGTCGGACCGATCGTGACGGTGCTGATCGTGGCGGGTGCCGGTTCGACGGCGATCTGTGCGGACTTGGGTTCGCGCACGATCCGCGAAGAGATCGACGCGATGGAAGTGCTCGGGATCGATCCGGTGCAGCGCCTGGTGACGCCGCGCATGTTGGCTTCGGGTCTGGTGGCACTCTTGCTCAACAGCCTGGTGGTGATCATCGGAATCCTGGGCGGCTATATGTTTTCGGTGTTCATCCAAGACGTGAACCCTGGTGCGTTCGCCGCGGGCATCACGCTGTTGACCGGCGTCCCCGAAGTCATCATCTCGTGTGTGAAGGCGATGCTGTTCGGCCTGATCGCCGGCCTGGTGGCGTGCTACCGGGGGCTGACCATCTCCGGCGGCGGTGCGAAAGCCGTCGGCAATGCCGTCAACGAGACGGTGGTGTATGCGTTCATGGCACTGTTCGTGATCAATGTGGTGGTCACCGCCATCGGCATCCGGATGACAACGAAGTGACCGCGGACATCTGATGGGCACGATGACGATCCTGCGGCAGACGTATCCGCGGCTGACGCGGCAGTTCCGCAGGCCCACCGACTTGTTGGGTCGCATCGGCGACCACATGCTGTTCTACATCCGGGCGCTTGGTGGCGTGCCGCATGCGGCCATCCACTTCCGCCGGGAGATCATCCGGCTGATCGCCGAGATTTCCATGGGCGCGGGCACATTGGCGATGATCGGTGGCACCGTGGTGATCGTCGGTTTCCTGACACTGGCCGCGGGCGGCACGCTCGCGGTTCAGGGTTACAGCTCGCTGGGCAACATCGGCATCGAAGCCCTGACGGGCTTCTTGGCCGCGTTCATCAATGTGCGCATCTCCGCACCCGTGGTGGCCGGCATCGGGTTGGCCGCAACGTTCGGCGCCGGTGTGACCGCACAGTTGGGTGCGATGCGGATCAACGAGGAGATCGACGCGCTCGAGTCGATGGCGATCCGGCCGGTCGAATACCTTGTCAGCACACGGATTGTCGCCGGAATGATCGCGATCACCCCGCTGTATTCGATCGCGGTGATCCTGAGCTTCGTCGCCTCCCAGTTCACCACCGTGGTGCTATTCGGCCAGTCCGGTGGGCTGTATGACCACTACTTCAACACCTTCCTCAACCCGATCGACCTGTTGTGGTCGTTCCTGCAAGCAGTGCTGATGGCGATCACGATCCTGTTGATACACACCTACTTTGGCTACTTCGCCTCCGGTGGCCCGTCCGGCGTTGGCGTTGCCGTCGGCAACGCGGTGCGCACCTCGCTGGTCGTCGTCGTGTCGGTGACCCTGCTCGTGTCCCTGTCCATCTACGGTGCCAACGGCAACTTCAACTTGTCGGGATAGGGGAGAAGGTGACGAGGAACATCGGGCCCGGACCGGCGCATCGGTCCGAAACCACCAGTGCGGCAACGCCGGTGGCTGGGCGGCCCGGTCGTCACTTCGGCACGAGCGGCTATGTCCGCCCGCTTGCCGGTTTGGGCACCGTCGTGGCGATCGCCGCGATTGTGGTGCTCGCCGTCTCCCTGTTCCGGGGCAGTTGGACGCCGACCGAACCGGTCACCGTGATCTCGGATCGCGCCGGCCTGGTGATGAACAACGACGCCAAGGTCAAGATGCGCGGCGTACAGGTCGGCCACGTGGAGTCGATCGAGTCGAAGGCCGATGGCACGGCGGCCATCCGCTTGGCGATGGATCCGAACCAACTGCACCTGATTCCATCCAACGTGAATGTGGACATCGAATCATCGACGGTCTTCGGTGCCAAGTTCGTCAATCTCGTTCCACCGCCTGATCCATCGGCGCAGAAGCTGCGCCCGGGCCAGGTGATTCAGAGCCAGCACGTGATGGTCGAGGTCAACACCGTTTTTCAACAACTGGTACAGGTGCTCGACAAGATCGACCCGACCAAGCTCAATCAGACCCTCGGCGCAATTGCCAAGGCGTTCAACGGCCGCGGAGAAAAGATCGGCCAGTCGCTGTCGGACTTCAACGCGTTCCTGGCCAAGATCGACCCGGTCCTGCCGACATTGAGCCATGACATCGAGACGGCCGCGCCGGTGTTCAATGCGTACGCCGACGCAGCGCCCGACCTGATCTCAACGATCGACAGCTCGACCACGATCAGCCGCAGCATCGTCGACGAGCAGCAGAATCTCGACGCCTTCTTGTTGAGCTCGATCGGTCTCGCCGATGCCGGAAACGACGTGATCGGAAGCAACCGCCAGGCATTGACTGATGTGTTGCACTTGTTCGTGCCGACCACTGATCTTCTGCAGCGGTATCACGAGGCGCTGTGGTGCGGCCTCGGAGGACTCGTTCCCTTCGCGAAGTCGGTACCACAGTTTTCGAACGTGCTGGTGACCGCCGGCTTGACCCTCGGCGTCGAACGGTATCGCTACCCGCAGGACCTGCCGAAGGTGGCAGCCAAGGGTGGTCCGTATTGCAAGGAGCTCGGGCTGCCCGAGCTGCCCCCTGAGTTCCGGCCGCCGCTGCTGATCACCGACAGTGGCACCAACCCGGTGAAATACGGCAATCAGGGCATCCTGCTGAACTCTGATGGACTCAAGCAGTGGTTGTTCGGACCCATCGATGGGCCGCCCCGCAACGTCGGACAGATCGGGCAACCGGGATGAAAACGCGCGCCACAGGCACTCTCATCAAGTTCACGGTCTTCGGTGTCGTGATGGCCGTGCTGACCGTATTCCTGTTCGTTATCTTCGGACAGGTGAGAACCGGCCCGACAAACGGATATTCGGCAGTCTTCGCCGATGCGTCCCGGCTGGAAACCGGAGATACCGTGCGGGTAGCAGGCCTTCGGGTCGGCACTGTGCAAGCAGTGTCACTGCGTCCTGATCGAACAGTTCTGGTGAAATTCGACGCCGACCGCAGCATCCGGCTGACGACCGGAACCAAGGTCGCGATCCGCTATCTGAACCTGGTCGGGGATCGCTACCTCGAACTCGTCGACACGCCTGGCTCGACGATGCTGCTGCCTCCCGGATCGGAGATTCCCGAAAGCCGCACGGCGCCGGCCCTGGACCTTGACCTACTGCTCGGCGGACTGAAGCCGGTTATCCAGGGCCTGAATCCCAACGACGTCAACGCGTTGTCGGCGTCGCTCATTCAAATTTTGCAGGGCCAGGGCGGGACGCTTGACTCGCTGTTCTCGAAGGCCTCGTCGTTCACGAACTCATTGGCAGACAACAACCAGGTGATCGAGCAGTTGATCGAGGACCTCAAGACGACGCTGGCCACTCTGTCGAAGGACGGCGACGACTTCTCGGGCGCGATCGACAAGTTGGAGCAGCTGATCCAGGGTCTATCCGATGACCGCGACCCCATCGGCACGGCGATCGAACAACTTGACGCTGGGACTGCAAATGTTGCCGATCTACTGAGCCAGGCGCGGCCGCCACTGGCGGGCACGGTAGACAAGCTGAACAGCCTTGCGACCAACCTGGATAACGACAAGGACCGTCTCAACGACAGCATCGGGCGGTTGCCGAATATCTATCGCAAGCTCGCGCGCGTGGGCTCCTACGGCGCGTTCTTCCCGTACTACATCTGCGGAATCGCGTTCCGCGCCAGCGATCTTCAGGGCCGAACCGTTCAATTCCCGTGGATCAAGCAAGAAACGGGAAGGTGTGCGGAGACCAGCTAATGCAGAGATATCGCGGTTCACAGCTCATCAGGGCCGGCTTCATCGGAGTCGTGCTGATCATCCTCGTGATCGCCGTCGGGTTGCAGCCCGAACGCCTGCTTCAATGGGCGACGGCGATCAGGTATCAGGCTCTCTTCTCGGAGGCCGGCGGCCTCGCCACTGGCAACGACGTCACCGTTTCAGGAATCAAAGTCGGTACGGTGTCCAGTGTTTCGCTGCAGAACGGGGATGCGCTCGTCGGATTCACCATCCAAGGAAAGTATGCCCTCGGGTCGGAAACCACGGCCCACATCCGTACCGGCACTTTGCTCGGCGAGCGCGTGCTCGCGCTCGAGTCGGCGGGCGACGGATTGCTCGATCCGAACAATGTGATTCCGACGACGCGGACGTCGTCCCCCTACTCGCTGACCGATGCCGTCAGCGACCTGACCTCCAATACTGCCGCCACCGATACCGACACGCTCAACCAGTCGTTGGACACACTGTCGACCACGCTCGACCAGATCGCGCCTGAACTCGGCCCGACGTTCGACGGCCTGAGTCGACTGTCGCAGTCGCTGAACAACCGGAATCAGAGCCTGTCCGAACTGATCAAGACCGCAGGCGACGTGACGGGGATTTTGTCCGAGCGTAGCCAGCAGGTGAACTCGTTGATCCTCAACGCCAACGATCTGGTCGCGGTGCTCAACGAGCGCAGGCAGGCGATCGCGAGCCTACTCACCAACACCTTTGCGGTGTCGAGTCAACTACGCGGATTGGTCCAAGACAACGAGAAGCAGTTGGCGCCGGCTCTGGAGAGAATGAACCGCGTCAACGAGATGCTGGAACGCAACCGCGACAACATCGCCAAGGCACTTCCTGGGTTGGCCAAATACGAACTGACTCAAAGCGAGATCGTGGCAAACGGCGCCTATTACAACGCCCTCGTGCCCAACATCCAGCCTGCACAGCTTCTCCAGCCGTTCCTTGACTACGCCTTCGGGTTCAGGCGAGGCGTTGACGCCGGCCAGCCGCCGGACAACGCAGGACCACGGGCCGAGTTGCCGTTCCCGGTCAACGGCATCCCGCAACCAGGAGACCTTCCGCCGCGATGAACAGACGAGGACTTGTCACCGTTGCCGCGATCGCTTTGGCCTTCGCGCTGATCGCGGGCGCGGTCTTCCTGGTGCGTCACATTTTCTTCGCGCCAACGACGATCACCGCGTATTTCCCGACCGCAACATCTATCTATCCGGGCGACGATGTGCGCATTTCGGGCGTGAAGGTCGGCAAAATCGATTCGATCGTCCCTGAGGGCACGCAGACGAAGATGACCCTCAAAGTCGACCGAGATGTGCCGATCCCGGCCGACGCCAAGGCCGTCGTCGTCGCCCAGAACCTCGTGGCGGCACGGTACGTGCAGCTCACTCCTGCCTACCGGAATGGCGCCGGGCCGAAGATGCGTGACGGCGCAGTAATTCCCAGTGACCGGACCGCAGTTCCAGTCGAGTGGGACGAGGTCAAAACGCAGTTGACCCGCCTGGCAACGGAATTGGGCCCCAAGAGTGGAGTGTCGGGTACCTCCGTTTCCCGGTTCATCGACAGCGCCGCGAATGCCTTGGACGGCAATGGTGCGAAGCTTCGCCAGACAATCGCCCAATTATCGGGCGCAGCAAGAATTTTCGCCGAGGGTAGCGGCAGCATCGTCGACATCATCAAGAACCTGCAGACGTTCGTGACCGCGCTGCGCGACAGCCACGAGCAGATCGTGCTGTTTCAGGATCGGCTGGCCAGCCTGAGCAGTGTAGTCAATGACAGCAGGTCGGACCTTGACATGGCGCTGACCGACCTGTCCAAGGCGATCGTCGACGTACAACGGTTCGTGGCGGGCAGCCGCAACCAGACAGCCGAGCAGATCAGAAGTCTGGGCGCCGTGACGCAGACTCTTGTCGATCAACATTTGGCTCTGGAGAACGTCCTCCACGTCTCGCCGACCGCGATCGCCAACTACGAAAACATCTACTACCCGGCGTCCGGCGGTGTGACCGGAGCGTTCTCGTTGGTCAACTTCTCGAATCCGGTGTGGTTTGTCTGCGGATTGATCGGCGGTATCGAGAACACCACCGCACCGGAGACCGCAAAACTCTGTGCGCAATACCTGGGTCCCGCGCTGCGTCTGCTCAACTTCAACAATCTGCCGCTGCCGATCAACGCGTACCTGCGGCCCGTGCCCAGCCCGGGGAAGATCCTCTACACCGATCCGAAGCTGGCGCCAGGAGGCGCAGGACCCGGCGATGCGCCAGAGCCACCGCCTACAGTGTCCGCCTACACCGGGATGGGCGATGTGCCCGGGCCACTCGGCTGGGGAGCTCCGCAGCCGCCGGGGCAGGGGATGTACGGCCACGACGAAGTGCCTGCCATTCCATCACCCGCGTTGTTCCCCGGTGCGCCAATTCCCGGACCCCCCATCGTGAATACAGGCACAGCGCCGACCGTCGACGGCATGCTGCTGCCGCAGACCGAGGCACCGGCAGCGCCGGCGTCGCCACCCGGTCCACCACTGCCTGCGGAAGCGGGGGCACCGTCATGAACCGTCTGAAGAGACTGGCTCTCGTCGGCTCATGCGTTGCCATGACACTGACCGGCTGCTCGTTCCAAGGATTGAACTCACTGCCGCTGCCCGGCGCCGTGGGTAGAGGACCAGACGCCGTCACCTATCACGTCGAGGTGCCGAATGTCGCGACGCTGGAGTCGAATTCGCCGGTGATGATCAACGACGTCGTCGTCGGCAGCGTCGGCAAGATGACGGTCGAGGGTTGGCACGCCGACGTAGAGATCTCGGTCAAGCCCGACGTGGTGGTGCCCGCCAATAGTATGGCGACGGTTGGGCAGACCAGCCTGCTGGGGTCCATGCACCTGGCGCTCGACCCGCCGTTGGGCGAAAAGCCAAGCGGCCGACTGCAACCCGGCGCCACACTGGCTCTGAATCAGTCGTCGACGTTCCCGACCACCGAACAGACGCTGTCGTCGCTGTCGGCGGTGGTGAACGCGGGTGGGCTCGGGCAGATCGGTGACGTCATCCACAACTTCAGCGTCGCGTTGAACGGTCGCGGCCCCGAGGTCCGTGAGCTGCTCACCCGGCTCGACAATTTCGTCGGAGTGCTCGATGAGCAGCGTGACAACATCGTCGCGTCCATCCAGCAACTGAATCGGGTTGCCGGCAAGTTCGCGGGCCAGCGCGACGTGATCGACCGTGCGCTCAAGGACATTCCGCCGGCGCTGGACGTGTTGAACAGGGAACGGCCCAAGTTCACGACCGCGCTCGAGAAGCTCGGTCAGTTCAGCGATACCACGTCCACGCTGGTCAATGACGCAGGCCAGGATCTGGTGACCAATCTCAAGGACCTTGAACCGGCGCTCAAGGCGCTCGCCGACATCGGTCCCGAGATCACCCAGGCACTGAACTTCGCTCTCGCGTTCCCCTATGGCCCGGCCTTCGCCGATCGAATCACCAAGGGCGACTACATCAACTTGTACGCCGTCTTCGACATCAGCTACCCGCGGTTGAAGCGGACCCTGTTGCTCGGCACGCGGTGGGGCGACGAAGACGCCAAACTGATTCCGGCTCCTGGCGACCCCTGGTACCTCAACTACTCGTACAACCCGCTGTCGCTCGGTGTCGCGCCCCCGCCGGCCGAGGCGCTGCCCCCGCCGCAGGCGGCGCCGAGTGGGCCGATGCCCCCGGTGACCGAGCCCTTGTTGCCGGTGGCTCCGCCGCCCACAATGCCCAATGCCGCAGCCGCGCCTGCGATTACGACGTCGCAGATCTTCGCGGGGCCATATGGTGCTGACGCCCCGTCTGTACCTGCTCCTGCGCCCGCACCTGGAGGTGGCGGCTGATGCTGACGCGCTTCGTCCGAAACCAGTTGATCATCTTCACCATCGCATCCCTGATCGGTGTCGGGGTGATGGTGTTCACGTACATGCAATTGCCGTCGCTGTTCGGCGTTGGCCGCCTGACGGTGACGCTGGAATTGCCTGCAACCGGCGGTCTCTACCGGTTCAGCAACGTGACTTACCGCGGTGTGCAGATCGGTGAGGTGACCGGGGTAGAGCTGACCGACACGGGCGCCAAGGCGACGTTGCGGCTCGCGACGTCGCCGAAGATTCCCGCGGATCTGCACGCCGAAGTGCGCAGCGTTTCGGCGGTCGGTGAGCAATACGTGGATTTGCGGCCGCGCACCGACTCTGGTCCGTATCTCAAGGACGGCTCCGTGATTCCGGCCAAGGACACGACGATTCCACAACAAGTCGGACCCATGCTGGATCAGGTCAACGAACTGTTGAAGAGCATTCCGAAGGACAGGATTGCCAACCTGCTCGACGAGACGTTCAAGGCGTTCAACGGTGCGGGTGAGGATTTCCAATCGCTGGTCGATTCGTCGACGAGCATTACCAAGTACCTCAACGACGTCTCCGATCAGTCGCGCGGGTTGATCGAAGACAGTGCGCCGCTTCTGGACTCACAAGCGAAGACCACCGACGCGATCAGGACGTGGGCGCACAGCCTGGCCGGGATTTCCAAGGAGGTCGCGCAGGACGATCCCGATCTGCGGTCGATCCTGCAGAACGGACCGGGTTTCGCGAACGAGGTCTCGGGACTGCTGAACCAGATCAAGCCCACGCTGCCGATCCTGTTGGCCAATCTCACCACGCTGGGCCAGATCTTCGTCACCTACAACCCGTCGCTGGAACAACTCCTGGTGTTGCTTCCCGGCACAGTCGCGCTGCAGCAGTCGTTCGGCATCATGAAGAACAACCCATATGGTCTGCCGATAAGCGACTTCGCGTTCACCATTGGCGATCCGCCGCCGTGCACGGTCGGCTTCCTCCCGCCGTCGCAATGGCGCTCGCCGGCCGACACCAGCGTGATCGATACGCCCGACGGGTTGTATTGCAAGCTGCCTCAGGATTCTCCGATCGGTGTGCGCGGCGCCCGCAACCTTCCGTGCATGGGGCATCCCGGCAAGCGTGCCCCGACAGTCGAACTCTGCAACGACCCCAAGGGTTTTCAGCCGATACAGATGCGCCAGCACTATCTCGGTCCGTATCCGTTTGACCCCAACCTGGTCGCGCAGGGCATTCCGGTCGATGACCGTGTCGACTTCAACGACCGGATCTTCGCGCCGACAGAAGGCACCCCGCTGCCGCCGGGTGCTGCGCCCGCAGGGACGCCGCCGGGGACGCCGCCGGGGCCACCGAATCCGTTGGCAGCGCTGACGCCTCCGCCGGCTGCCCCGCCGCCACCGCCACCGCCGGGAAATTCGTTCAACGGTGAGCCGATACCACCTGCCGAAAACCCGCTGGCCCCGCAGGGTCCCCCACCGGGGCCTGCGCCGGACAGCGGCGCAGTTCCTGCCGCCCCGAGCGCGTTCAACGAAAACGGTTCTGGCGGACCGTCAGTCGCGGTCGCGCACTACGACCCCCGCACCGGCCTCTACGTGGCGCCCGACGGGCAACTGCAGCGGGTGACCAATGCGGCGGGCGGCGCCGAACCCAAATCGTGGCAGGACCTTCTGCCGATCTGATGGCAGAGCGGCTAGGAGAGCTTCTCCAGCCGAATCGGCACCTCGATGACGAGCGGCTTGTTGATGCCGCAATTGCCGCTCGCAGCCTGTGTCCTGACGCGGCCTGCGAGAAGATCGCGGAATTTCGGGTCGAGCTGGCTTTGGATGGGATCCCAGCCCCACATCCAGAACCGTTGCGTACCTGAAACGGCGGTGCCGTCGGGACACGGCTCCCAGTTCGGGATCTCGCGCACAACGACCCAGTAATTCCCGGTGTTGGTCATCTGCGCCGTCCAGCCTTGGTCGCTGGTGACCGTGCCCGTGCAGTTGATCGGACTGGTGCATTCCGAACTCAGCGTCCAGGTCTGAATTTGGGTCTGCTCGTCGATGAAGACCTCGTTCGTCTTGGCCCAATCGCCGTTCATGATCATTCGATAACTGCCAGACAGTTCAACCCCGTAATTAGAGGCGTGCGCTGATGCTGCTAAACCTAGACTGCTGACCAGGGCCACAGTCGCCGACACGACGGCCGCGCTACGGACTCCACGCATAGCGCCGAGCCTATCTCGCCTGATAGCAATCCTCTCCAAAAGCGAGAATTTCGTTCCCGCTTATGCCAAAATGCACGGGTGCGATCCGCCGTCGCAGTCCTTGCTGCGCTCACTTTCTCCGCGACGCTCGCCGTTGCGCCGTCGGCATCGGCAGATCCGACCGACTGCGATTACCCCAGCTGCACCCCGGGCATCATGCCCAACGTCGTGCTGGGCTCCTATTGCGACAACCCCACCTACTACGCGTTCGGCGTGACGTCGTGGGGACGGCTGGTGTTCTGCGGGTCGCCCAGGCGATACGAGCCGCGGTGGTTCCGCGCGACCGAAATGCACGGCGTGAAGAACGAGAACGACCCGTGTCCCGCGATGGACGGCGAGATGGCGCAGGCCCCCGACGGGCTGTTCTTGACGTGCGTGGCCGCCGAGGGGGCCAGCCGTTGGGTGCGCGGGGACACCTAGAAGAAGTTCACCCACTGCAGTCTCGAATTGATCCGCGCGCACTTCAGCGGGACCCCGCGGGTCCGCATCAGCTGTAAGTCGTTGCCCGCCAACGGTTGTTGTGCCGTGTCACCGGGCGTTTGGCACGGCATTGTCACGTCACGCTCACCGACCAAGCGTCCGACCGGCACCCACACCGCCTGCGGGGTGCAGATGAGGGTGCCGTGATTCGCGTCGAGGCCGAAGACAAACGACGGACTCGGAGTGCATGGCGCCCCCGCCGCCACGTTGCGTGCGACGTTGGGCACGCAGTCGGCTGAATCGCAGGCGGCCGCTGACGGGCCCGCCAGAGATATTGCCGCCGTGACCAATCCGCAGGCGATGGTCGGTATCGCGATGACCGTGCGCATGTGGCCCCCTTGGAGATCGGTCGACCCCCGCCGGGGCCAGCCTATCCGGCGGGCGTGAACTCGATGTTCAGTTCGGTCAGTCCACGCAGGATGAACGTCGGCTCGTAGAGGTAATTGCGCGCGTCGATCGGACCGTGCTTCTCCTCGCTGATCCTGATGTCCGCCAGCCGGTCGAGTAGGCGCTCGATCGAGACGCGACCCTCGACGCGCGCCAATGGCGCACCGGGACATGAATGGATGCCGCGGCTGAACGCGATGTGCTCGCGGACGTTCTTGCGGTCGAGCGAGAACTCGTGTGGATTGTCGAACCGCTTCGGGTCGCGGTTGGCCGCGCCCGGGCTGACCATCACCGTGGTGCCTGCCGGCACCGGGGTCTCGCCGAGCGTCGTCGACTTGCGGGCCATCCGGAACACGCTCTTCACCGGGCTGTCCATGCGCAGGCATTCCTCGACGAACACCGGAATGAGGCTGCGGTCCGCGCGCAGTTGCCGTTGAATGTCGGGCCGGTCGCCGAGCACCCGAAGCGCGGCGCCGAGCAACTTCGCGGTGGTCTCCTGCCCGGCGGCGAACAGGAACGTCGCGGTCCTGACCACGTCGACCACCTCGGGGGTGGAGCCGTCGGGATACTTCGCGGTCGCGATCGACGTCAGCACATCGTCGCGGGGTGACTCGCGGCGCTCCTCGATGTATTGGGAGAACTTCTCGTCGGCCCACGCCAGCGGGTTCTGCGCGATGACCTCGTGGTCCAGGGAACCGATGTTCGTTCCAGGCTGACCGGCGCCGAAGGACTGCCGGAAGTCCTCGTGGTCGGATTCGGGGACGCCGAGTAGATCGGCAACGACCAAGAGCGAGAAGGGCTTTGCGTATGCGGCGAGGAACTCGCAGCGGCCGTCGGCGATGAACTCGTCGATGTGGCGATCGGCAAGCCGCCACATGAAGTCCTCGTTCTCCTTGAGGCGCTTGGGGGTGAGCAGTCGCGACAGTATCGACCGCGCGTCGGTGTGCTGCGGTGGATCCATTGTGACCATGTGCTCGAACATGGGGATCTCGGTGCGGTGTTCCTCGAGTTGCGCGCAGATGTCGTCGCCCTCGGGCGTGAACGGGATCGGCGTGAACGGACCCATGACCGCGACGCAGGACGAGTAGCTTTCGGTGTCCTTGTAGACGGCGTTGGCGGCTTCCCAGCCCGTGACAGCAAGGACGCCGTTGGTGATCGGGCAGCACACCGGGTCTTTTGCCCGGACGTGGTCGTAGTACGGATGAGGGTCGGGCACCAGCGACGGATCCGTGAAGTAGTCGACGGCGTCGTAGTCCGTGGTCATCTGATGCGGTTCCTTCCGAATCCCAATAATGCTGAGCACCTGCTTAGCATGCAGGTAGAGTCACGGTCAAGGTGCCACGGCGCTGCGGCGTCTAACATCGGCGTGTTGACCTCTTGGGCAGCAGGTATGGGAGGAATTGCATGGCATCGGCGCGAAGAATCGGAGCGCCGGACGCGAAGAATCGCGGCGTGCTGCTCGACGCTGCCGAACAACTCCTTCTCGAGGAGGGCTACGCCGCTGTCACCTCACGCCGGCTCGCCGAGCGGGCCGGCCTCAAGCCCCAGCTCGTGCACTACTACTTCCGCACCATGGAGGACCTGTTCCTAGAGGTTTTCCGTCGCAGGGCCGAAGAGGGGCTCGGTGTGCTGAAGACCGCGCTTCAGGCGCCTCAGCCGCTGTGGGCGTTGTGGCGGTTCAGCACGATGCCGGAGGCCACCCGGCTCACGATGGAGTTCATGGGCCTGGCCAACCACCGCAAGGCGTTGCGGGCCGAAATCGTCTATTACGCCGAACGTTTCCGCGAGGAGCAGAACAAGGCCATCGCCGCCGCGCTCGAACGGTACGGCGTCGCCACGTCAGAAGTTCCTCCAGTCGTCTGGACGGTGTTCGCGACGAGCGTGTCACAGGGCATCGTCATGGAACGCGCGCTCGGCATGTCGACCGGGCATGCGGAGACGTTCAAGTTCTGTGAGGACTGGCTTCGCCGACTCGAGGGTGAACCGCTACCGACCGACGATCACCAGTTGCGCAGCGAGCAGAGCGCGCCCTTCGGCCCTTGATTGGTCTTCACGACGACGCCGTCGACGGCTAGCGCGCAATGGATGTTGGGGCTTTTCGCCGACTCCCCGCCGGTGCCCGCAACCACCATGGCCCACTCGTCGGGGTTGACCAGTCCGACGTCGAGATTCCACTGCTGATTCGGCCCGACGTCGGCCTCCACCTTCGGGCTGAACTGATACGGGTTGTGGCTGTAGTCCGCCCAGTTCGGCGGGTCGGTGTCGCGGTAATAGATGTTGACGTTGAAGGGCTGCTCGGCCCAAATCGTGTAGTGCACGTTGTGCAGCGGCGGAGGGGGCGGATCGTCGTCTGCGCCCGCCGACGCGGTTCCCGCGACGAGGCTGGCGGCCGCCAGCGCCGTTGCCGACAGGGCGCCGAGCAGCGGCCTGATCCATCGGGGCGCAGGCGGAAACATCATTTCCGAGATCTTAGAACGTTGTTTTCGCACCCGGTTCCGAATCAGAGATCTTGTGCTCAGCGGCTCAGGATCGTCGCCGACGCCGTGCCGGGAGCGCCGTACACCTGCGCGAGGCCGACCCGCGGCTCGCCGGGCACCTGCCGATCGCCCGCCTCGCCGCGCAGTTGACGCACGAGTTCGTGCACCTGCCGCAGGCCGGAGGCACCGATCGGCTCGCCGTTGGCGATCAGTCCGCCGTCGGTATTGATCGGCATCGAGCCGTGGATCTCGGTGGCGCCGTCGGCGAGCAGCTTGTCCTGTTCGCCGTCGGCACACAGCCCGGTCTCGGCCATGTGGATGACCTCGGCGCCGGCGTCGGTGTCCTGCAACTGGGCGACGTCGACGTCCTCGGGTCCGATGCCGGCGGCCTCGTAGGCGGCCTTGGCCGCGAACACCGTTGGGGACGGGTCCTCGTCCAGCGGCGCCGACGTCGCGTGCACCTCGTAGGCGCCGAACGTCCGCGTCCGGATCTCGGTGGCCCGCACGTAGACCGGCTTGTCGGTGAACTTGTGCGCGATGTCGCCGCGGCACATGATCACCGCCGCCGCGCCTTCGTCGGGTGCGCAGAACATGTACTGCGTCAGCGGGTAGTTCAGCACAGGCGAGTTGAGGATCTCCTCCTCAGAAATCGGCTTGCGCCGGAACGCATTCGGGTTCTTCTCGCCGTTGCGGAAGTTCTTGGCCGCCACCTTCGCCAGCGTCGCCTGCGAGATGCCGTGCTTGTGGAGGTAGTGATTGGCCTTCATCCCGAAAAACTTGGTGGTGACGAACTGACCGTTTTCGGCGTACCACTGCGGCAGCGCCAGCTTGGCCGGATCGTCGGTGAACGCGCCGCGCGGATGCTTGTCCAGCCCGATCGCGATGCCGATGTCGTACTTGCCGAGCCGGATGGTGTCCGCGGTCTGCTGGATCGCGGACGCCGCCGTGGCGCAGGCGTTGAACACGTTGGTGAACGTGATGCCGGTCAAACCGACGAGGCGGGTGACCGCGTCGGGGTTGGAGACCTCATGGCTGCCGCCGAAGCCGAATTGGATGTCCTTCCACGCCACGCCCGCGTCGGCGAGCGCCGCGTGGATCGCGTCGGCGCCCATCTCCATGGCGGTCTTGTCGAAGCGTCCGAATGGGTGCAGGCCCACGCCGATGATCGCGACGTCGTTCATTGTTCGAAGTGTCCTCTCAAGTCAGACGGGCTGGAAGGCGAACGTGATGATCTCGTTGCCTTCCTCGTCGGTGGTGAACGGCAGCATGGTCAGCTCGACCTCCTGGCCGAACTGCAGCTTTGCCGGATCGTTCTCGGTGAGCCGGCCCTCGACGCGGATGACGGCGTCATCTTGCATGCCGAGCTGCACCAAGCCGACACCGAACGGAACGAAGTCCTTGCCGGTCGGCCCCTTGTACGGAGCGCCAGGCGGAAAGCCCTGCGTGGTCCAGGCAACGAGGGTGCCGCGCCGCGGCAGCAACACGTCGGACATCTCGCCCGCGCTGCATTTGGGGCACCACTGTTGGATGGGAAAGGTGGTGGCCCCGCATTGGCCGCAGGTGCTTCCGATGAGCTGTGGGTTCTCGTCGGGCCAGGTAGAGATCTCCGGCGCGAGTGCTATCTGCTGTGGTGACACGCCGTTGACGATAACCGGAAATGCCATTCTCGTCCAGAGAGAACAGGGTGGCGCTCGGGCCGACTGTACCGCCGACCAAGGCGGTGGTGTGGAGTCCGCGACGTCGGCGGAGGTTATGAAATAGCCTCGCCGTGTGGACGCCGATAAAGAGCAGATCGCCGAGGTGCTGATCCGTTACGCCACCGGAATAGATTTCAAAGATTGGGCACAGTTGCGCACCTGTTGGACCGAGGACGTCGATGTCGACTACGGCGAAGTCGGCCAATACAAGGGCGCCGATGCGATCACTGGGTTGATGGAACAACTCCATGACGCAATGGGGCCGACCTATCACCGGCTGACCAATTTCGCCATCACCGTCGACGGTGACCGAGCGACGGCACGGTCGTATGTGCATGCGGTACTTCAGGCGATCCCGGATGACGGCGCCAGTTGGGTTGAGGCCCTTGGGCATTACGACGACGAGTTCGTCCGGACGTCCGACGGCTGGCGGATCTCCCGTCGCACGACGAACATCGCGCGGGTGCACGCGGGGGCGGCGTCGGGTGCGCGGTCATGACCGACTTCACGGATAAGTACGGCCAGTGGGCCGTCATCGCAGGTGCCTCCGAAGGGATCGGCGCCAGCCTGGCCGACCAATTGGGCGCGCGCGGGCTGAATCTCGTCCTGATCGCGCGCAACGCAACGCTTCTCGACGAGGTCGCCGCCCAGGCGCGCGCCGCGCACGGCGTGCAGACGCGAGTCGTCGTCCAAGATCTCACCGATCCCGATGTCGGAGCCAAGGTGGCCGATGCGACCGAAGGACTCGAAGTCGGCCTGCTGATCTACAACGCCGGCGCATCTGACCGGACGACGACCTTCCTGGAGACCGACGTCGACTACTCGCTCAAGCAGATCAAGCTCGACTGCATCGGACCCATTGCCTTGGCGCATCACTTCGGTAGCGCGATGCGTGACCGCGGCCGCGGCGGCATCGTCTTCGTCGCATCGCTGGCCTGCCTGGCCGGCTCCGCGACGCTCGCGGTGTACTCGGCGGTCAAGGCGTTCCAGCACAACTTCGCCGAAGGACTGTGGGCCGAGCTACGACCCCACGGTGTCGACGTGTGCTGCACCCCGCTGGGCATGACATACACCCCTGCCTTCCAGCGCCTGGGCATCGAGTACGACCCGGCCGCGCACATGCTGTCCGAAGACGTTGCGCGAGAGATCATCGAGAACATCGGCGACGGCCCGGTTCATGTAGTCGGTGAGAACAACCGCGCGGCCTCGGCAGCGATCTGGACCATCGATCGGCGCTCACTGGTCGAGATGATGAGCATCGCCTCACTCGATTTCGCGTCTCGGACGAACACCTGACATGCGGGCGGTGGCGGCACGCACGGCATCATGAGCATCCTCCCCGGCTCGATCCGCCAGATCGGTTACGTCGTCACCGACCTCGACGAGGCGCTGGCGAGCTGGGTCGAGTTGGGCGTCGGCCCATGGCTTGTCATCCGGGGTCTGGCGATGAGTGCGCGCTATCGCGGCCAACCGTGCGAGACCACGCTGTCGCTGGCGTTGTCCAACAGCGGGGAAATGCAGATCGAGCTGATCTACCAGCACGACGACACGCCAAGCATCTTCACCGAATTCCTTGCCGCCAACGGCCCCGGCTTTCACCAGTTGGCTTATTGGGCAGAGGATTTCGACGCCACCATGACCGCGGTAGCCGACGCCGGCTGGCCGGTCGTGTGGGCGGGCGGCGAGGAACTTGGCGTGCGATTTGCCTATGTCGAGCCGCCGAACAGCCCAGCTACCGTCGTAGAGATCTCCGAGCTCACCGAAGCCCAGGCGGCGAGCGCGAAGTTCATCCGCGCCACCGCGGCGAACTGGGACGGCACCGACGCGATCCGCGAGATGGGTACCTAGCGACTTGTGTGCGTTGGGGAGCGCTGTGCGCAACAAAACGCACACAAACCGCTCACTTGCTGCGCTTCATCACCTTGTCCGCGGCGGCCCAGTGTTCGTCGGCCACCCACAGCCGCGCGAACGCGGTGACGGCTTCCGTCGTGGTGGCGCCCTTCATCACGCGCTTGATCTCACCGGCAGGCCTGCCGGCCATGGCCTTGGCCAGACCCCGCCATCCGGCGTCGAACGACTCCCGCGGAAACACCTTGTCCACCAAGCCGATTCGCTCGGCCTCGGCGGCATCGAGCACAGTGCCAGCGCCAGCCAGCAGCAATGCCTTGCTGTAACCGATCAGCGTGACCAGTCGTTCGGCGCCGCCCCACGCAGGCATGATCTCCAGCGTCACCTGGTTGAAGCCGATCTTGATGTCATCGGCGGCGATCCGGATGTCGGCCGCCACCGCGAACTCGGCGCCGCCGCCAAGCGCGTGGCCGTTGAGCGCAGCGATGGTTGGCGTTGCGAACGCGGCGATCCGATCGCAGATCGCGCGCATTCGGAAGGCCATCGACGACGCTTCCTGCTCGGTGCGCAGCGCGCTGAGCTCCTTGAGGTCTCCACCCGAGACGAATGCCCGATCGCCTGCGCCGGTGAGCACCAGCGCCCGCGCGCCATCGGCGCCGTCGAGCGCCTTCTCCAGCTGATCCATCGTCTCCAGCGAGATGGCGTTGCGGGCATGCGGCCGGTCGATGGTGATGACCGCCAAACCGTCGTCGAATTCGAGGTCGACCATCGAGCATTCTCCGTCTGCGGTATTGGCATTCTCTCTATCGGAGAATAGCATCGCAGCGGGACTGGAGGTGCGGCTGAGCGTCATGCGAAAAATCCCTGTTGAGCTGACCAAGCGCTACCAGGATGAAGGGTGGTGGACGGCCGAGACCCTCGGCGATCTGGTCGCCCGAGGTCTGCGCGCCAACCCCGATACCGGCTTCGTCGTGCATTCGGCCGTCCGACCATTCGCCGGCACGTTCCGCGACGTCGAACTGGAGGCGCGCAGGCTTGCTGCGGGGCTGCACGCCCGCGGCGTGGGGCCGGCTGATGTGATCGCGCTGCAACTGCCGAATTGGAAGGAGGCCGCGGCCGCGTTCTGGGCGTCCACGTTCCTCGGCGCCGTAACCGTCCCGATCGTGCACTTCTACGGTCGTAAGGAACTCACCCACATTATCGGAGCCGCCAAGCCGCGCGTGTTCATCACCGCAGAAGAGTTCGGCCGCATGAAGTTTCAGCCCGACCTCTGCGAGGACATCCCGATCGTCGGGCTGGTCGGACAGAACTACGAGGAACTGCTCGCCGCCGAACCGTTGCAGGGCACACTCGCCACCGACCCCGCCGGCCCGGCATTGATCGCGTTCACCTCGGGCACGACGAGCAACCCGAAAGGTGTTGTGCACAGCCATCAGACGCTGGGCTTCGAGACCCGTCAACTGCTGGAGAACTATCCGAAGGATCGCGGTCGACAGCTCACCGCAACCCCGGTCGGGCATTTCATCGGCATGCTCGGGGCGTTCCTCATTCCGGTGCTGGAGGGTGCGCCCATCGACTTGTGTGACGTGTGGGACCCCGGCATGGTGCTCAAACTCATTGAGCGCGAAGGGCTTTCGATCGGTGGTGGGCCGCCGTACTTCGTCACCAGCCTGCTGGATCATCCGGACTGCACGCCCGAACACCTCAAGCACTTCACCACCGTCGGTCTCGGCGGATCGACCGTGCCCGCGGCCGTCACGCGCCGGCTGACCGACCTGGGCATGTTCGTATTCCGCTCCTATGGCAGCAGCGAGCACCCGTCGATCACCGGGTCAAAACCGACCGCGCCGGAGGACAAGCGGCTCTACACCGACGGCAATCCGCGTCCCGGCGTCGAGATCCGGCTCGGTCCCGACGGCGAGATCTTCAGCCGTGGCCCTGACCTGTGCCTGGGCTACACCGATCCCGAATTGACCGCGAAGGCGTTCGACGAAGACGGCTGGTATTCCACCGGCGATGTCGGTGTCCTCGACGACGACGGCTATCTGACCATCACCGACCGCAAGGCCGACGTGATCATCCGCGGCGGCGAGAACATCAGCGCGCTGGAGGTCGAGGAGGTGCTGCTCGCCATGCCCAGCGTCGTGGAGGCGGTGGTGGTCGCGGTGCCCGACGCGCGACTCGGGGAGCGGACGGCCGCGGTGTTGCGCGTCAAGACGGGCCACTCGATGCCGACTCTCGAGGAGGTCCGCGAGCATTTCAAGCAGGCAGGCGTCGCAACGCAGAAGTGGCCTGAGGAACTGCACCAAGCCGACGACTTCCCGCGCACGGCCAGCGGCAAGGTGCAGAAGTTCCTGGTAAGGCGGGATATTGCGACTTGTCGAAAGTGAGAATAAGATTCTCGTGACGAGATAAGGAGTCTTCCATGGGCCAGCTGTCGCATAGGGTCGACATACCGTTTCCGCTGTTCGACGCGGACAACCACCTGTACGAGCCGCCAGAGGCGATGACCAAGTACCTGCCCAAGGAGTACAAGGACGTCGTCCAGTACGTCGAGGTCAACGGCCGCACGAAGATCGCGCTGCGCGGAGTGATCAGCAACTACATCCCCAATCCCACCTTCTCCGTGGTCGCCAAGCCGGGCGCGTGGGAGGAGTACTTCAAGTTCGGCAACCCCGACGGCAAGAGCAAGCGCGAGCTGTTCGGTGAGCCGATGAGAGCCATTCCCGCGTTCTTCGAGCCCGAGCCGCGACTCGAGAAGATGAACGAGCTTGGCATCGACCGCTCGCTGATGTTCCCGACGCTCGCCAGCCTGATCGAGGAGCGTCTCTCCGACGACCCGGTCGCCATTCACGTCCTCATCCACGCGCTCAACCAGTGGCTCGACGAGGTGTGGGGCTTCAACTACCAGAACCGCATCTTCACCACGCCGGTGATCACGCTGCCGATCGTGGAGAAGGCGATCGAGGAACTGGAGTGGTGCGTCAAGCGTGGCGCTCGCGCGATCCTCATCCGCCCGGCGCCGGTGCCCGGTTTCCGCGGGCCGAGGTCGTTCGCGCTGCCCGAGTTCGATCCGTTCTGGGAGCGGGTTGTCCACCACGACGTCTTTGTCGGCATGCACTCGTCTGACAGCGGTTACTCGCGGTACACCTCCGAGTGGGACGGCGCCGCGCAGGAGATGCTGCCGTTCCAGACCAACGCCATGTCGATCCTCAACGAGTGGCGCCCGATCCAGGATGCGGTGGCCTCCTGGGTGATTCACGGCGCGCTGTTCCGGCACCCGAAGCTGAAGGTCGGCATCGTGGAGGCGGGTTCGAAGTGGATGTTCCCGCTGCTGGACTCGATGGCCGAGGTGTGGAAGAAGGCGCCTGAGGCGTTCCTCGGCAACCCGATCGAGGAGATCAAGAACCGCATCTACGTCAGCCCGTTCTATGAAGAGGGCATCGACGATCTCATCAACCTGATCGGAGTGGACCAGGTGTTGTACGGCTCCGACTGGCCGCATCCCGAGGGTCTGGCCGAACCGACGCATTACGTGACCGCGCTCGAGCACCTGTCCCTCGAGGACCAGGCGAAGATCATGGGCGGCAACCTGGGGCGTCTCGTCACGACGTGACCCGGCGTTGGGAAACCATCCCCGAGATGGTGTTGAGCTCAGCGGACCGGTTCGGTAACGCGGAAGCGGTCGTCGACGGTCCGCTGCGGCTCACGTTCACCGAAGTGGTCGCGAGGATCCGCTGTGCGGCAGGCGCATTCGCCGAACTCGGTGTCGAAAAAGGGGACCGGGTCGCCCTGTGGGCGCCCAACTGCGCGGAATGGATCATCGCGGCCTTCGGATTGCTGACGGCCGGCGGCGTGCTCGTCCCGGTCAATACGCGCTTCAAGCCCGACGAGGCGGCCGACATCATCGGCCGCAGCGGCGCAAAGGCGGTGCTGGTCTGCAAGGGGTTCCTCGGCCTTGACTACAGCGCGCCCGCCGGCGTGCCGGTCATCGACCTCAAGTCCGATTTCTTGTCCAGCGGGACACCGTTTCACCGCGACGTCGCGGGCATCGATATCTCCGACATCATCTTCACGTCGGGCACGACCGGCAAGCCCAAGGGCGCCAAGATGAATCACGTCCAGACACTTCGGATGTACGAGGAATGGGCCACTCTCGCTGACTTGCGTGAGGGCGACCGCTACCTGATGATCAACCCCTACTTTCACACCTTCGGGTTGAAGGCGGGCCTGATCGCGTCGTTCCTGCGTGGCGCGACGATGCTTCCGGTCGCTGCCTTCGAGGTCGACCGCGTCGTGGAACTGATTGCGGCCGAACGGATCACGATGCTTCCCGGTCCGCCGACGCTGTATCACTCGCTGCTTGCAGTCGAAGACAAGGACAGACTCGCGACGCTGCGGGCCGGCGTAACGGGTGCGGCCGACATCCCCGTGGAACTCGTGCACCGGATCCACGAGGAACTTCCGTTCCAAACCTTGATGACGGGCTATGGCCTCACCGAGGCGGGCAACGTCACGCTCTCTCGACCCGGCGACTCGTTCGAAGACGTTGCGGCGACCGCAGGCCTGCCCTGTGAGGACGTCGAGGTCCGCATCGCCGACGACGGCGAGGTGCTGGTGCGTGGCTACGGCGTCATGCAGGGTTATCTGGACGACCCCGTTGCCACGGCGGAAGCCATCGACGTCGACGGCTGGCTGCACACCGGCGACCTCGGCAGCTTCACCGAGTCGGGCCGGTTGCGGATCGTCGGCCGGAAGAAGGACATGTTCATCGTCGGCGGCTTCAACGCATACCCCGCCGAAATCGAAGGCTTTCTGCTCGAGCATCCCGCTGTCGCCCAGGCGGCGGTGATCGGAGTCCCCGACGAGCGGATGGGGCAGGTGGGGAAGGCGTTCGTGGTGTTGAAGGCTGGCGCAAAGGATGCAACACCCACCGTCAGTGGCGATGAGCTGATTGCTTGGAGTCGCGACCGGATGGCCGGATTTAAGGTTCCTCGGTTCGTCGAGTTCACCGACGAGCTACCGTTGAACGCCACGGGCAAGGTCATGAAAGACAAATTGCGCTGAGCGTTCGCACAGCGCGTAAATAGCATTTCCGCAGGAAACGCATCGTCTGACCCCGGCTGCGGATGCGGTATCGTCGCGGCAATACTCAAAAATGAATAACGCCATTCTCATTAGCAGAGCAGTTTGCAGAACTAGGAGGTCGCAGTGCCGTCTTTCAGGCGCCGCGCGTCGGTGATCGACGCTGACCGCGTCGACGAGCCGAAGCAGGAACCTGATCGGCCGGCCGACGCCGCCCAAGCATTGGCTCTCGCCGAGGAGGCCGAGGCAGAGGCCGCTGAGGCGGAAGCGGTAGCCGCCGCTGCCCGGGCAAAAGCTCGCGCGATCCGGTTGCGCAGGCAGGCTGCCGAGGCCGCGACCGCCGATGCAGACGCCGCCGATGCAGACGCCGATGCAGAGACCGAGACCGCCGGCGCACCGGCCGAACCCGTCGACCTGATTGAGGCCGACGAGACCTCGGAAACCGGCCCGGACACAGCGGATGCCGCCGAGGAGTTGTCCGCGGATCCGATCGGCGAGCAACCCGGCGGGAGCCGCCGGGTCCTCAAGATTCTGGCTGCCGTCTTCGCCGCTGTCATTGCAGTTGCCTGCACGGCGGTGCTGATCTTCATCAGCGTGCTGATGTTCAACCACCACAGTCATCAGGTGGCCGACGATCAGCGCCGTGCGGAGTACAGCGCTGCGGCGAGGCAGAGCGTAGTGACATTGATGTCGCTGGACTTCAACAAGGCCAAGGAGGACGTGCAGCGCATCATCGACAACTCGACCGGCCAGTTCAAGGACGATTTCAAGAGCCAGGCCGACGACTTCGTCAAGGTCGCGCAGGACTCGAAGGTGATCACCGAGGTCACCGTCAACGCCACGGGCGTGGAGTCGATGACCGACGACACGGCAGTGGTGCTGGTGTCGGCGTCGTCGCGAGTCACCAATTCCGCGGGTGCCAAGCAGGAGCCCCGGTCGTGGCGGCTGTCCGTCAACCTCAAGCGTGAGGGCGGCCAGATCAAGATGGAGAAGGTGGAGTTCGTACCGTGACCGCGAAGGACAACTCCGACCTGAAAGACGCCGACCAGGCAGGAACAGAACTCCTCACCGGCGTCGATGAAGCCGCAGACCAGTCCGGCGAAACCGACGACGCGACAACCGAAACCGACGACGCGACAACCGAAACTGACGACGCGGCAGACGAAACCGGTGGCGCGGCAGACGAAACCGATGGCAAGCGGCGGCGATCGGGGCTCGCCGTGGCCGGATGGATCGGGGCGATCGTGTTGACGGTCGCGCTCCTCGCCTCGGCGGGCGTCACGGCCTGGCTGTACTTCGGCCAGTACCGCACCGACCAGAAAACCGACGAGGCCGCGGCCAACGTCGTGCTCGATGCGGCGAAAACCGGCACGGTCGCGATGTTGTCGTACTCACCCGAGACCCTGGACAAGGACTTCGCGAACGCGAAGTCGCATCTGACCGGTGACTTCCTGTCGTACTACACGAATTTCACCCAGCAGATCGTCACGCCCGCGGCCAAGCAGAAGGCAGTTAAGACCAGCGCCGCCGTCGTCCGCGCCGCGGTGTCCGAGCTGCATCCGGATTCCGCCATGGTGCTGGTGTTCATCAACCAGAACACCACCAGCAAGGAGAATCCTGATGGTGCCTTCGCCGCGAGCGCGGTCAAGGTGAGCATGAAGAAGATCAACGGCACCTGGCTCATTTCGGCATTCGATCCCGTGTAGCGTCGGCGCCGTGGCGAAGCCTGCGGACCTGGTGTTGTCGGGCGGCGGTGTCAAAGGCATCGGTTTGGTTGGGGCCGTCGTTGCGTTGATGGACGCCGGGTACCGCGCTCAACGCGTGTCGGGAACCTCTGCCGGGTCGATCGTCGGCGCGATCGTCGCAGCCGCATCGATGAGTAACCAACTCAGCGGCGAAGAAGTCAAAGAGCTTGCGCTGCAGCTGGATTACCACAAATTCACCGACCCCGGTCCCGTCGAACGCCTTCCGCTACTCGGCCCCTCGCTGGCCGTGTTGCGGGGGACAGGTATCTACCGCGGCGACTACGCACACGACTGGGTCCGCAGCCAGCTTGCGAATCTCGGCGTTGGCACGTTCGGCGACCTGGCGATCGACGATGACGACTTGCCGCCGGAGCGGCGCTACAAACTGGTCGTGACGGTCGCCGATGTGACCACGGGGCAGTTGGTGCGGCTGCCTTGGGACTACCGCCGGGTCTACGGCCTGGATCCCGACGAACAGTCCGTCGCCGATGCGGTGCGTGCGTCGATGGCGATCCCGTTCTTCTTCCGGCCGGTCTCGTTGACGTCGTCGAGCGGGCTGACGTCCACGTTGGTCGACGGTGGCATCCTTTCGAATTTTCCGATCGATTCGCTTGACCGCTTCGATGGACACAAACCCCGCTGGCCCAGCTTCGGCGTCACGGTGTTGCCGAACCTTCCCGAGGGCAACGACAAGGTGATTCCGGCCCTCGCGCCGCTGCGGATGCTCGGCGCGCCGCATCTGCTGGAAGGCGTGATCACCACCGCGCTCGTCGGCCGCGATCAGGCCTACCTCAACGAGCCGTGGGTGAGCGCCAGGACCATCCGAGTGGACTCGACCGACATCGGCTTCCTCGATTTCGACATCTCCGACAACGAGATCGAGGCGCTGTACGCGAAAGGCTATGCAGGCACAGAGGAATTCCTCGCCACCTGGGACTGGGACGCCTACCTCGAGCGCTTCCGCTGATGGCCGAGGAGCCCGCGGCGGTCTTGCCGCTACCCTCGGCGCTTGCGGACAACGCGTACGCCCCCTTGGCAGGTGAGCCTGCCCTGGTGTGGCTTGCGCGAGCGATGCCCAGCGCTGCCGTGGTCGCCACCACTGCGGCACTTGCCGATCGGGTCCGCGAAACCCTTGCGGCGCATGGCTTATCGGCCATTGATGTGGTCGCGGTCGAAGAGCCGGATTCGAGGGCGCAATGCCTGGCCGCTGGCCTGCAGCGCTTTCACGACTCGGCGCGTCACGTCCTGATTCACGATGTCCGTCGACCCCTGGCGCCGGAATCCCTGCGCGACAGGGTGGTTGCCGGCCTGCTCGCGGGCAGCACCATCGTGATGCCTGCGCTCGCGGTAACCGACAGCGTGAAGTCTGTCGATGCGAACGGCTTCGTGACCGGCACCCTTGACCGCTCGACGCTGCAGACCGTGCAGTACCCGCGCGGATTCGCCGTCGATGAACTGTCTCGGCTGCTCGCTGGGCGCATCTCGGAGGACTTCGACGAGCTCGACGAGGTACTGCGCGCAGGCATGCCGATCACCCTGGTCGAGGGCGACGCGAACGGATTCGCCATCGAATTGCCAAGGGACACCGACTATGTCGAGGCGATCATCGCGAGTCGGACCGACTGAGCAGCCGGGCCGCTACCGCCACGTCCTGCGCGTAGGTCACCTTCAGGTTGCCCGCGACGCCGGGGAAGGTGCGCACCTTTTCCTCGGTGAACTTCTCGATGCACGACGACGTGTCGGTGCCCTCGAATCTCTCGGCGGTGGCGGCCCGATAGGCACGCAGCAGTGGTTGCGCCCGAAACGCCTGCGGCGTCTGCACGCGCACCGATCCGCCGCCGGTGGACTCGACACCGGCCGGCCCATGCCGCACCAAATCGGGGATGGGCAATGCCGGTATCGCCCCGCCGAACTCGCGGGCAAGCGATAGCGCAGTCAGGAATATGTCGCGGCTGGCCAGCGGTCGCGCCGCGTCGTGAATCAGCACCACGTCGACCACGCCCGAGTCGATGTCGTCGGCGAGATAGCGCAGCACGTTGAACTCGGAGGCGTGTCTGGTGTCGCCGCCCTCGACGAGTTCCACCGCGGCACCGGGCAGTTCTGCTGCCACCGTGTCGCGGGCCAGGTCGAGCTCACCCCTGCGGTACACGAGCACCGTGCGCGCGATCTCTGGGACCTGCGTGACGGACGAGAGCGACCAGGTCACCATGCTGCGGCCCGCCAGCGGCAGGTATGCCTTGTTACCGTCGGCGCCGACGCGGGTGCCGAGACCGGCAGCCAGCACCACCCCGACAGCGCAGGACCCCGGCGACGCGCTCACGCGATCACTCTGCCACGTTGAACGCCTTGAGCACTTTGGTCGGCTTGATGCGCACCACGAGTTCACCGGGGACGGCGTTTCTTCGGCCGTACTCCTCGGCCCGCTCGGCGCCCATGTAACGGCCGCCGGTTCGCGTCGCGATGTCGAGAACGTCGCCGGGGTCCTCGCCGACCGTGGCGACACCCTGAACCTGGACGAACGAGTACGGCGGTCGCGAATCGTCGACGCACATCACCACCCGCGGATCGCGGGCCAGGGCACGGCCTTTCGCGGTGTCCTTGCCTGTGTTGAAGGCGAGTTCGCCGTTGTCGACCACAAACCAAACGGGCGCGACAAGGGGACGGCCATCGGACGCGAGATATCCGAGTAGCCCAGTGCGGGTGCCTTCGGACAGGAATGCGACGACATCATCGGAAAGTTGTTCCACGCCACCAAACGTAGGCCCCCGCGCGGCGTGCGTCGACGATCAGTCTTCAGCGTGACGCTGGTAGTCCCACTGCTCCAGACGCGTCTGCAGGTCGTACAGTCCCAGTGCGGCAAGCGGTGTGCCGACGGAGATGCAGATCAGCAGTAGCGCGTTCATGGTTCTCTCGAGTCGTCCCTTGTCTTCCTGACGCTATGAAGCGTATGAAGCGAACGCATGGACCCGCACGCGTAGGTGGATACCTGTTTTTCGGAGCCGCGGCCCAACGTGTCGCGGGCTTCCTTGCGCATCGCGCGGTAGCGCTGGCGCTCGGCCGTGGCCCACGGTTCGGACCAGCCGTCGAGCAATTCTCCCGCGCGAAGCAGCGCGAGCAGTCCTGAGACGAATTGCGGGTCGACGGGCTCGTCGTGGTCGAGCAACTGCCCGATCTGGTCGACCGCGTCGTAGAAGTCCACCGAAACCCCGGGGGCCAGCGCGAGATACTGCGGGTCGACCTCGAGCAGCGGGTCGGCGCCCGCGGGCCGCAGCCGCCACATGGTGGAGCGCAGGCTGGCGATGGCGCGTCGGGTCTGGGCGTGCGGCCAGAGCATCGCGCAGACCCAAAGCCGGTGCACAGGCCTGCGCTTGAGCGCGACGAGCGCGATCAGTCGCTGACATGCCGGAGGCAGGTCGACAGGTTGATCACCCCGAAGAACGGCGAATTGACCCAGCAGCTTCAGCGAGAATTCATCCGACACCCGTTGATCGTCGATCCGAGGCCCGAGGAAGGCATGCGTAGTCGACTACCTGTTTTTGCCGCCCGCGTAGTTATCGGCGCTGGTTTTCGGCGTTTTCTGCAAAGAACACCGCTGCACGGCGGATGGACTCGTGGATCGGGGCGGGCTGCCACCCCAGTTCGCGCTCGGCCTTGCTGTGGTCCATCGCGGGCAGCATGTGCGATAGCCTGGCGCTGACGCTCGTGACCGGCGTATCGCGGTTCAACAGCCGGCCTGCGACATCGCCGGCGTGCCCGAGCAGATACAGCGCCCACAGCGGGATCCCCAGCCACGGCCGCTTCACACCGCCCGCGTCTGCGGCCGTGTCAAACAGCTCCCGGATGGCCATGTAGCGCTCGGAAATGATGTAGCGCTCACCATTTCGGCCCTTCTCGGCGGCGAGCAGTAGCGCGGTCGCGGCATCTTCGATGCCGACTACCTCGGTGGATGCGTCCCTGACGTACACGGGATTTCGGCCTGCTGCCGTCGCGGCGAGCAGCCCGCCGTGTGGCGTCGGCTGCCAGTCGCGCGGGCCGTAGGTGTTGGCGACGCACAGAGCAACGGCCGGCAATCCGCGCTCCCTGGCGTATTGCAGCACGAGGTTTTCGGCCTGAACCCGGGACTGGATGTATCCGCCACCCTTGTCGGCCCAGTTCATTTGGTCCTCTTCGGTCGCAAGGCGGTTCTCCGCGGGGATACCGATGGTGCCGATCGTGCTGGTGAACACGAACCGGTGGAGATCGGCTTCCACCGCGACGTCGAGCACGTGGCGCAGGCCGTCGACATTGGTGCGGAACAGTGGTGTGGGGTCGCGCAGCCAGGCACGGGTGTCGACGACGCAATAGAAGACGTCGTCGCAACCGGCCATCGCGGCGCGCACGGCATCGTCATCGAAGATGTCGCCGTAGTGTCGCTCGACGTCGAGGTCGTCGATGGCCTTCGTCGAGCTCGTCCGGCGCAGGATGACCCGCACGTCGTCGCCGCGTTCAACCAACTGCCTGGTGACATGCGAGCCGAGGAACCCGCTCGCGCCCATCACCAACTTCTTCGCGCCCGCCATGGGGTGAAATGTAGCGGTGAAAGGACGCAAACAATGACCGAGGCCTCACCGCAGCGCCCAGTGGCCGCGCATCGCATTCGGCCGATGACGGGTCGCGATCCGCATGAGGAACACCGGGTGGCCACACCACTGGAGCTGCTGTTCGACCTGACGTTCGTCGTCGCGTTCGGCATCGCCGCGAACGAGTTCGCCCACCTGATGTTCGAGAACCACGTCGGCGCTGGGCTGCTCGGCTTCTCGTTCGCGACGTTCGCGGTCTGCTGGGCGTGGATCAACTTCGCCTGGTTCGCGTCGGCGTACGACACCGACGACTGGATCTACCGCGTGATGACCATGTTGCAGATGGTCGGGGTGGTCATCCTTGCGCTGGGCTTGCCGCAGATGTTCGCGTCGATCGAACACGGCGGCCACGTCGACAACGGGGTCATGGTGGCGGGTTACGTCGTCATGCGAATCTCGTTGGTGGGACAGTGGTTACGCGCTGCGAAGCAGGACCCGGGTAGACGTTCGGCCTGCTTGACCTACGCGAGCGCGGTCACCGTCGCCCAGATCGGCTGGGCCACCACCATCTTCTTGCACACCTCGGTGCCGATGACGTTCGTCTTCGTGGTGGTGCTGATCGGGATCGAATTGCTGGGCCCGGTCCTGGCCGAGAAGCGGATGGGCGGCACGCCGTGGCACGCGCATCACATCACGGAGCGATACAGCCTGTTGACGATCATCGCCCTGGGTGAGGGCGTGGTGGGCACGGTTGCATCGGTGTCCGCGGCCGTCGGCACGCAGGGGTGGTCGTATGACGCGATCTTCGTGGCCGTCGCAGGGATCGGGTTGACATTCGGGATGTGGTGGACGTATTTCGTGGTGCCGCAGGCCGATCTGTTGCACGCTCATCCCGAGCGGTCGTTCTTCTTCGGCTACTTCCACATCCTGCCGTTCGGGGCGATCGTGGCGACCGGGGCGGGGCTACATGTCGCCGCTTTCTACATCGAGGGCCACTCGAAGCTCGGTTCGGTGGAGACGGTGTTGGCCGTGGCCGTGCCGGTCGGCGGATACGTCGTCTCGGTCTACGTCCTTTACGCGTGGTTAGTGCGGACGATGGACATGTTCCATCTGCTGCTCATCGCGTTGACAGCCGTGGTGCTTGGCGCCGCGGTCTGGCTGGCCGCCGCAGGTATCTCGATGGCGAACTGCCTGCTGGTCGTCACGCTGGCCCCGATGGTGAGCGTGGTTGGGTACGAAACGCTCGGCCATCGGCACGCCGCGCAGGCCATCGCGAGGAGCCTGTCAGGCGTTTAGCCCCACGGCCTTCGGGTAACGCCCTCTGTGGGCCGTATGGGGTTGCGCACCGGGTGCGCGGAGCGTCAAGAAGCCGGCACACGTGCAGCCGACGCCACCTCTGCGGCGCCATCGTCTCAGTTCTCGAGGAGCACTACCGATGCCTAAGACAACGAAGAGCGGTTCGGCTCGCAAGAGTGAGCTGCCGAGCACGTTGCAGAAGTCGCCTGCCAAGGCACAGCGCACCTTCGCAAAGGTGCACGACAACGCGGTGAAGGAGTACGGCGAAGGCGAGCGGGCGCACCGGGTCGCCTACGACGCGTTGAAGCACAGCTTTGAAAAGGTCGGTGACCACTGGGAGCCGAAATCGAAGAAGGGGCCGTCGGATTCCCGCGCACGCAGTGGCGGCCCCAATCCGAGCGGCAAATCCGCCGAGGGTGTGGACGCCAACGCCTCGAAGAAGCACCTGACGGAAGTCGCACGCAGGCTTGACATCTCGGGTCGTTCGAAGATGAGCAAGGACGAACTGGTTTCGGCGATCAAGAAGGCCAACAGGCGTTCGACCGCCCGCAACCGCTAGCGGTCAGCGCACCGCGGGCGCCGCGTCCAAGCTCTCCAGCAGCATCGCTTCTTCCTCGATGCGCATCAGTCGCCGTGCCTTGCGGCGGGTGATCAGGATGCCGACCACTGCGAGGCCCCAGATCGCGTACTGCACTGTCCAGGCGAGCCGGAACGAGCCGAGCGAGAAGTCGCCTGTGGCATCGAGGATCAGTCCCATTGCCTGCATCACCAACAGAGACGCGACGAAGCCGCCCATGTTGACCATGCCCTGTGCGGTGCCGAGCGTCGCACTCGGGTTGAACGTGCGCGCGAAGTCGAAGCCGACCATCGAGCCAGGACCACCGACCGAGATGACGACGATGAGCGCGACGAGCAGCCACAGCGGGGAGCGGCCCGGCAGTGCGAGCACCACCGTCCACGCCACTGCGTTGGCGGCGATGATGCCGAGCACCATCCGTGACCTCCGATGCGGCAACCGGCCGGTGAAGATCCCGATGACGACACCCGATGAGATGGCGGCGACCACGGAGATGGTCAGCAGGGCGCCCGCCGCGCTCGTCGAAAGTCCTTGAGCCTCGGTGAGATACGGAACGCCCCACATCAAGGTGAAGGCCGTCACGGAGAATTGCGTGCCCATATGGGTGAAAAAGCCGAGCCGCGTGCCCGGCCGCAGCCACACCGTCTTGACGCTCACCAGCGTCTGGATGACCGACGAACCGTGCACCGGCGTGACTGGACCGGTCGGGGTGTTCTTGACCAGCCCGAGCGTCAGGGCCATCGACAACACACCGACGGCTGCGACCGAAACGTAGGCGGTGGTCCAACCGGCGCCGGCAAGCACTGCGAAAAATGGAACGGCCGAAAGCACCTGGCCCAGCTGACCGCAGATGCCCGTCAGCTGCGTCACCAGGGGAACGCGTTCGGCAGAGAACCAGTGCGGCACCAACCGCAGCACGGAGATGAACGTCACCGCGTCACCGAGACCGAGCAATGCTCGCGCCGCGACGGCAAGCGGGAGGGATTCGGTGAATGCGAGTACGAGTTGGCCCGTCGCCATCACGGCCGCGCCGGACAGGATCAGCGCCTTGGAACCGAATCGGTCGAGCAGCAGCCCCGCGGGCACCTGCGCGGCCGCGTACACCACGACCTGAAGGACCACGAACGTCGACAGCACGCTCGGGCTGGCGTTGAAGCGGTCGGCGGCCGCCAACCCCGAAACGCCGAGGGTGGTCCTGTCGAGGACGGCGACGATATAAGCGAGCAGTCCGGTGGCCCAGACGATCCAGGGACGCACACCGAACCTTTCTCAGCAGGGAACTTTGTCTTCGCTCAACAACGCGATGCGCGTCCATCATGTTCCAGCGGGCGGCGCTGACGCCAATTCATGACGCGTGAAATCACTCACCGCAACACCGGCGACGTGCCCGGTTGCGATGGGAAACGAGTTGGCTGAAGTTGCACCAACTCGTCGGCGTCCGACCCGCGCCATCGTCATTGCCGCAGTTGAGCACGTGTACCTCGAATACCTAGCAAATATCTCGGCGGGGGATTCAGACTTCGCTCGCAAACCAGTCCCGACGGCTAGAGTGGTCATGTGCGTTGGCGCGGTGCAAAGCCGAAACGCGCCTTGGACCGGGTCAGGGTGCGCGACGTTGGCTGAGTACCGACTGGACGACTTGGCGCGGATCTCGGGGGTCACGGCGCGCAACATCCGCGCGTACCGGGAGCGCGGGCTACTGGACCCGCCGCGTCGGGTCGGGCGCTCGGCGTACTACGACGACTATCACCTGTCTCAGCTGAAGACGATCAACCAGTTGCTGCGCCGTGGCTTCAACTCCGCCCACATCTCGGAGTTCTTCGCGAGCATGCGCCAGGGCGCCGATCTGGCCGACATCCTCGGCATCCAGCGGGCGATTCTGGGTCCACGGTCCGACGAGACTGCCGAGGAGCAGCCGGCACCGGCGAAGACAGCTGCCGTCCGCATCGACGCCCGTAGCGACGATGCGCGCAAACTGATCGACTACGGCTTGGCCGAAACCACCGACGGTGAGGTGGTGCTGAAGGATGCGGTGCTGGCCGCCATCGTGGCGCGCAGTCGCGATCCGATGCTGTACGCGCGAGCGATCCTGCGGGTGTACGAGTCGACCCGGGACTCAACCGACAACTTGGCCGCCGACTTCGTGCGGGCGATAGAGGAGTTGTACTCGGCGCGGTTCGGGCCCAACCACGTGCCCAAACCCGCGGAGATGGCGGAGCTGAGTCGGATCGTGCTGGATTACCGCGATCTGGGTAATCGAGTGATCGCCGCCCACCTCGATGATGCCATCCGCCGACAGATGGCCAGCGCCGTTTCGGAGTTCACCGCAGGCATTCTGCTGCACGGAGACCCCGAATCGAAGCGGTAGCAATCGCTACACCCGGGTGGTGGCCGGATCGCCACCGAAGCGCTGCGCGAGCCACACCGGGATGATCGCGACGACCGTCAACGCCGCGGCGACGACGTTGATCACCGGAGCCTGGTTGGGGCGGAACAGGTTTCCGAAGATCCAGATCGGCAGCGTCTGCACCGTCGGCCCCGCGGTGAATGTGGTGACGACGATCTCGTCGAACGACAGCGCGAACGCCAAGATGGCGCCGGCCACCAGCGCGCCGCGCATCATCGGGAATGTCACGTACCGAAACGTCTGCCACGGTGACGCGCCAAGGTCGGCCGATGCGTCGTCGAGATTGGTGCCCAGCCGTCGCAGCCGGGCCTGAGTGTTGTTGAAGACAATCACGACGCAGAACGTGGCATGGCCGATGATCACCGTCGCAAGCCCGAGCGTCACGCCAAGCGCCGAGGTGAACGTCGCGTTGAGCGCGATGCCGGTGACGATGCCCGGTAGCGTAATGGGCAGGACGACAAGGAAACTCACCACATTGCGGCCGAAGAACGTGTAGCGCTGGACTGCGAAGGCGGCCATCGTGCCCAGCACAAGGGCGATCGCCGTCGCGCCCAGGCCGACCACCACCGAGTTGGCCAGCGACTTCCACATGCCCTGGCTGTTGGCCGCGTCGGCCCACCACCGCAACGTGAAGCCGCTGGGCGGGAACGCGAACGTCCGCGAGGAGTTGAACGCGTTGATGACAACCAAAAGCAGTGGCGCATAAAGGAATACCAGCACGAAGGCCACCCATACCCGTACCGCCCTGCGCGCGCCTGCCGACAGCATCACACATTCTCCAGCGCGCCGGTGCGCCGCATAGCCAACAGATAGCCGACTATCGCGACGAGCGGGATGATCGACAGCGCGGCGGCCAGGGGTTGATTGTTGGCGGTCACGAGCTGGCCGTAGATGATGTTGCCAAGCATCTGGGTCTTACCGCCGACGATCGTCACGGCGATGTAGTCGCCCATCGACAGTGAGAACGTGAAGATCGAACCGGCCGCGATACCGGGAAACACCATCGGTGCGACCACCATCCGCAGCGTCGCCGAATCCGAGGCCCCCAGGTCCGAACTGGCGTCGATGAGCGAATCCGGAACGCGTTCGAACGCCGCAAAGACCGGAATCACCATGTAGGGCAACCACAAATACGTCAGCGTGACGATCGTCGCCGCCAGCCCGTAGCCCGGGGTGTACCCCGTCGACCACGCCATCGGCCCCTCCGGTGAGAACAACATCCGCCAGGCGTAGGCCTTGACCAGATAGCTCGCCCACAGGGGCGTGGTCACCGCCACCACCAAGGCCAGTCGCACCCGCGGTGAGGCCACCTTCGCCATGTACAACGCCAACGGCACCGCGAGGATCGCGCAGATGACTGTCACGGTCAGGGCGATCAGCAGGGTACGGACGGTTGCTGTGCGGAACACCTCCTCCGTCGCCACCCGCGCCACGTTGTCGGTGGTGAAGGTGCGCACCACCGCACCGGTGAAACTGTTGGTGGTCCAGAACGCCGAAACCAGCAGCACCGCAAGCGAACCCAGATAGGCGACGACCAGCCACGCCATCGGCGGCGCCAGCAGGAACGCCAGGGTGACCCGGCGGCCCACAGACACTGAAGCGATCGGTCGCCCCTCGGCGCGCTGCGTCAGCCCTTGATCTGTTGCCACTTGTCGACCCACTCGTTGTAGGCCGTGCAGTTGTCGCCGCTGCCGTCGACGCACTGCTTCTGCGGCGTCGTCCAGTAGTGGATCTCGGAGGCGAACTTCTCATCCGTCGCGTGGTAGATGTCGCAGAAGTCCTTCTGCGAGGTGTGTTCACAGGCCTTCGACTGCGCGGGTGCCTCGCCGAAGTACTCGGCGACCTGAGCGTTGACCTCCGGCGAGGTGATCCAGTTCATCCACTTGTACATGCAGTTGGGATGTGCGGCCTTCGACGAGAGCATCCAGGTGTCCGACCAGCCGGTGGCACCCTCCTTCGGCAGCACCGTGTTGACCTGAACCTTGTTGTCGGTGCCGATCGTGTTGGCGATCACCTGCCAGGTGGTTCCGATCACCGAAGTTCCCGACTCGAACGCCTGCACCTCTTTGGTGTAATCCGACCAGTACTCGACGACGTTCTCGCGCTGCTTCTTGAGCAAATCGACTGCGGCGTCGAGCTGTTCGGGTGTCAACGAGTATGGGTCCTTGATGCCGAGATCCGGCTTGGTCTTGGACAGATACAGCGCGGCGTCGGCGATGTAGATGGGGGAGTCATACGCCGTCACCTTGCCCTTGTACTTGCCCGCGTCGTCGAAAACGGCCGCCCACGAGTTCGGCGCATCGCGCACCACGTCGATGTTGTACATCAGCAGGTTGGCGCCCCAGCCGTGCGGAATCCCGTACATCTGGCCGTTCACCGAATTCCACGACTTGTCTTTGAGGAACGACGAAATCGTCGCGTAGTTACTCACCAGGTCGGTGTTGACGGGCGCGACGTCACCGGCATAGATCAGCCGCAGTGTGGCATCACCGGAAGCGGACACGCCGTCGTACTGGCCGCTGCGCATCAACTGCACCATCTCGTCGGACGTGTTGCCGATTTTCACGTTGACCTTGCAGCCGGTCTGCTGCTCGAACGGCGTCACCCAGTCGACAGTCTTGTCGTTGGAACCGTTCTCGGCGTAGCCGGCCCACGCGATGAGGTTCAGCTGACCTTCGCCGTTGCCGACCGCCGAAAGCGGTTCCATCTTCGGCGGTGACTGGCCGTTGCCTCCTGACGACTGTTCCGACTTGGAGCATGCGGTGAACGACAGGACAAGGGCAGCACTGGCGATCAGGGCAAAACCGATTCGCACAGGCGTGGATCTCATGGCTACTCCTCGAATTTCAATTGGTGGACCGCCTTTTCGGGCCAGGCCAACGTGATCGGTGTTCCGTGGTGCAGGTCGGGTGGCAGCCAAGTGCTGGCCGTGAGGATCGTCGCGGTGAGGGTGACGTCGGGCTCGGCGATCGCGGCGATGCGTGTTGTCGGGCCGGCGTAGATGACCTCCGACACGATGGCCTCGACCGTGCGCACGCCCTGCACCGGATCGGTGCCCGGCCGAAACACCCCGATGCGTTCGGGCCGAATGACGAACATTCCCCGCCGACCCATCAGTGCCTCGGCTGCTGCGCCATCGAGCACGTTGGATGTGCCGACGAAATCGGCGACGAAGCGGTTGGCCGGATTCTCGTAGACGTCGCGGGCTTTGCCGATCTGCTCGATGCGCCCCTCGTTGAACACGGCCAGCCGGTCGCACAGCGTCAGCGCCTCGTCCTGGTCGTGGGTGACGATCACGAACGTGATGCCGACCTCGCGCTGGATCGCCTTCAGTTCGATCTGCATCTGCTCGCGCAGCTTGAGATCCAACGCGCCTAGAGGTTCGTCGAGCAGCAGCACCCGGGGCCGCCCGACCAATGCGCGGGCCAGCGCCACACGTTGCCGCTGGCCACCCGAGAGCTGGGCAGGGCGGCGCGGCGCGTGGTCGGTCAGGCGCACCATCTCGAGCGCGTCGGCGGTGCGACGCCTGCGCTCGGCCTTGGGCACGCCCTTGACCTTCAGGCCGTACTCGACGTTCTGTGCGACGGTCATGTGCGGGAACAGCGCATATTCCTGGAACACGGTGTTCACGTCGCGACGGCGGGCGGGCAACGCGGTCACGTCGGCGCCGCCGAGCTTGATCACCCCGGCGGTCGGCGGCTCGAAGCCGGCGATCATCCGCAACACCGTCGTCTTGCCGGATCCCGACGGCCCGAGGATGGCGAACAGTTCGCCGTCGGCCACGGTCAGGTCGGCCCCCTCGACCGCGGTGACATCGCCGAACACCTTGCGGACGCCGATCAGCTCGATCTGCGGATCGTCAACGGCGGCAGCTGTATTCACGTCCGGCTGCGAGCTGACGGTCCCCGAGGGCATGGCTCATCGTAGGAATTGCACGGTCTGAGCGCAGCTTGTCAGCGGATTTCGTGATCTTGTGCCCCTACGACCACTGGTTTCGCAGCATGCCGCCCACTTGTGAATCTTGATACAGATGTGACCAGTGGCGATAACGTGAAAATTGATACTGGTGTCATATTCTGTGGCACGTGGCAATATCCCGGCGCGACGTGCTCAAATGCGCCGCGGCCGCGCCAGCGGTGCTCGGCCTCGGCGCCGGCCTGGAGGCGGCGGCATCGGCGCTGGCGCCGCCCCGAGCCAACGCGGCGCCGCTTGGCATCCTGCTGGACTACGCGGCAGGCATCATCAAAGCTCCTGATCTGCGGGCGTCCGGTGCGCAGGGCGCGATCCGCTACGTCTCCGATCGGCGGCCAGGGGGCGCTTGGATGCTCGGCAAGCCGATCCAGCTGCCCGAGGCCCGCGACCTGTATCAGAACGGGTTGAAGATCGTCTCCTGCTATCAATACGGCAAGCAGGACACCGCGGACTGGCTCGGCGGACAGAGCGCAGGCGTGGCACACGCCAAACGCGGCTGGCAATTGCACGTGGCGGCAGGCGGCTCGTATGGCGCTCCCATCTACGCGTCGATCGACGACGATCCCAGCTACGACCAGTACAAGAGCCAGGTCGCGCCCTATCTGCGCGGGTGGGAGTCGGTGCTGGGCCATCAGCGCGTCGGGGTCTACGCCAACGCCAAGACCATCGACTGGGCGCTGCAGGATGGGCTGGGCTCCTACTTCTGGCAGCACAACTGGGGCTCGCCGAAGGGGTTCGTGCATCCCGCCGCGCACCTGCACCAGGTCGAGATCGACAAGCAGAACGTCGGCGGCATCGGGGTCGACATCAACCACATTCTCAAGTCGCGATTCGGTCAGTGGGACTAAAACTTACTGATCAGTAAGTAGAGCCAGCAAACTTTTTCTGGTAGCCAGTGGGCGGGAGAAGACAAATTCTGTCAAGTTGTCGACTTTGCGCGTGCCGACGCGCCCGGCGGCACGAAGCGAAATTTTTACATAACGATTACATAACAATACTGCCTTGATCTGCACTGTTGCGCCTACTCGACCGTAACCACCTGCCAGCAGGACGTTTGTCCCGCATAGGTTCGGGCCTCGCCCCGGCCGGTGTTATCGAACATGTGGTTACCCGTGCGTAGAACTCGCTAGTAACCATTTAGGGCGCGAAAATGGTGCGGTCTCTTATGCCACTCTTAGTACGGCTGGAGAGGCTGGGACCGCCAGGGGACCCGTCTAGACAGACTGTCGGATGGCCCGCGTGCCGGACAGGCCTGAACCAGCCGGGATTCGACGCCGAATCGCATGGCCTCCAAGAGACGACAGCACAGACGAGCGATACGCGCGAGAACGTACCGAGGGAGATAACAAGACGTGACGATCAACGAACAGAGCAGAGTGACCACCAGCCGCGACAACGGCGCCTCGCAAGCCATGGCAGGTACACACGCCCTCGTCGATCGTTTGAACGCAGGAGAGCCCTACGCGGTCGCATTCGGCGGCCAGGGCGGGGCCTGGCTGGAGAACCTGGAGGAGCTGGTCAGCTCCGCAGGCATCGAATCCGAGCTGAGCGAGATCGTCGGTGAGGCCGCGCTGCTGCTCGAACCGGTGGCCCGTGAACTCGTCGTGGTGCGCCCGATCGGCTTCGAGCCGCTGCAGTGGGTGCGCGCCCTCGCCGCAGAAGAGACGCTGCCCACCGCCAAGCAGCTGATGGCCATCGCCATCTCGGGCCCGGGCATCCTGCTCACCCAGATGGCTGCGACCCGCGCCGTCATCCGCCAGGGCCTCGACCTCTACGGCACCGCGCCGGTCGCGATGGCCGGACATTCGCAGGGCATCTTGGGTTGCGAGTCGTTGAAGGCGCAGGGCGCCAGGGACGCCGAGCTGCTGGCGATCCTGCAGCTGATGGGTGCCGCCGGGTCGCTGATGTCGCGTCGCCGGGGCATGGTCGGCCGCGGCGACAAGTCGCCGATGGTGTCGGTCACCAACGCCGACCCCGACCGCATTGCCGAACTGCTCGAGGAGTTCTCTCAGGACGTCCGCACCGTGCTGCCGCCGGTGCTGTCGATTCGCAACGGTAGGCGTTCCGTCGTCATCACCGGCACGCCGGAGCAGCTCGGCCGCTTCGAGCTGTACTGCAGCAAGATCACCGAAAAGGAAGAGGCCGAGCGCAAGAACAAGCTTCGCGGCGGCGCAGTCTTCTCCCCGGTGTTCCACGGCATCCAGGTCGAGGTCGGCTTCCACACGCCGCGTCTCGCACCCGCCGTCGACCTGATCGACGAATGGGCCGCCCGCACCAGCATCGACCGCGAGCTCACCCATCACTTCGCCAAGGCTGTGTTCGTCGAGCCAGTCGACTGGGTCGGCGAGGTCGAGCGGCTGCACGACTCGGGCGCGAAGTGGATCCTCGACCTCGGCCCCAGCGACACCGCGACCCGTGTGACGGCGCCGGTCGTCCGCGGTCTCGGCATCGGCCTGGTCCCTGCGGCCACCCGCGTCGGCCAGCGCAACCTGTTCACCGTCGGCGGCGAGCCCGACGTTCCACCGGCGTGGTCGAGCTACAAGCCGACCACCGTCAAACTTCCCGACGGTTCGGTCAAGCTGTCGACGAAGTTCACCCGCCTGACCGGCCGCTCGCCGATCCTGCTCGCGGGCATGACGCCGACGACCGTCGACGCGAAGATCGTCGCCGCGGCCGCCAACGCCGGCCACTGGGCCGAGCTGGCCGGTGGCGGTCAGGTCACCGAGGAGATCTTCGAGGGGCGCATCGCCGAGCTGACCCAGATGCTGGAGCCGGGCCGCGCCGTCCAGTTCAACTCGCTGTTCCTGGATCCGTACCTGTGGAAGCTGCAGGTCGGCGGGAAGCGGCTGGTGCAGCGCGCTCGTCAGTCGGGCGCCCCGATCGACGGCGTCGTCGTGTCCGCGGGCATCCCTGATCTCGAGGAAGCCGTCGAGCTGATCGACGAGCTCAACAGCGTCGGCATCAGCCACGTGGTGTTCAAGCCAGGCACGATCGACCAGATCAAGTCGGTCATCAACATCGCCGCCGAGGTGCCCGGCAAGGACGTCATCGTGCACATCGAGGGCGGCCGCGCCGGTGGCCACCATTCGTGGGAAGACCTCGACGACTTGTTGCTCGCGACGTATGCCGAGCTACGCAAGCTGTCTAACATCACGGTCTGCGTCGGCGGCGGTATCGGCACCCCGGAGCGGGCGGCCGAGTACCTGTCGGGTTCGTGGGCCGAGGCCTACGGCTTCCCTGCGATGCCCGTCGACGGCATCCTGGTCGGCACCGCGGCGATGGCGACGCTGGAGGCCACCACCTCGCCCGCGGTCAAGCAGATGCTCGTCGAGACCACCGGCACCGACCACTGGATCAGCGCCGGCAAGGCCCAAGGCGGCATGGCGTCCTCGCGCAGCCAGCTGGGCGCCGACATCCACGAGATCGACAACACCGCGTCGCGGTGCGGCCGGTTGCTCGACGAGGTCGCCGGCGACGCGGACGCCGTCGAGGCGCGGCGCGACGAGATCATCGCCGCGATGGCGAACACCTGCAAGCCGTACTTCGGCGACATCGGGGACATGACGTATGCGCAGTGGTTGCGGCGCTACATCGAGCTGGCCATCGGCGAGGACAACAGCACCGCCGACACCAAACTGCCCGGCACTCCGTGGTTGGCCGACACCTGGCGCGACCGGTTCCAGCAGATGCTCGAGCGTGCCGAGGCCCGACTGCACCCGCAGGACTCGGGTTCGATCGAGACTCTGTTCAATGACGTTGCGCTGCTGAACAATCCGGAGCAGGCGATCGCCCTGTTGCTGTCGCGCTACCCGGAGGCCGAAACCCTCAAGCTGCACCCGGCCGACGTGCCGTGGTTCGTCACGCTGTGCAAGATGCTCGGCAAGCCGGTCAACTTCGTCCCGGTCATCGACAAGGACGTGCGCCGGTGGTGGCGCAGCGACTCGCTGTGGCAGGCCCACGACGCCCGCTACACCGCCGATCAGGTCTGCATCATCCCCGGCACGCAGTCGGTGGCGGGCATCACCCGAGTGGACGAGCCCGTCGGCGAGCTGCTGGACCGCTTCGAGCAGGCCGCGATCGACGCCACCCTGGCCACCGACGGGCAGCCCGCCGCAGTGGTCTCCCGCCGCCAGGCGCGCGCCGACGTCACCGGTCCGCTTGCGGTGGTGCTGGATTCGCCCGACGTGCTGTGGGCGGGCCGTACCGCGATCAACCCGGTACACCGCATCGGCGCACCCGACGAGTGGCAGGTCAACGAAAACCGTTCCGCCACACACCCGTCCACGGGTGCGCGGCTGGAACTGACCGGTGACACCGTGACGCTCGCCGTCCCGCTCTCCGACATCTGGATCAACATCCGCTTCACGTTGCCGCCCTGCACGGTCGACGGCGGCATGCCTGTGGTCACGGTCGAAGACGCCTCGACGGCAATGCGGTCGGTGCTGGCCATCGCGGCCGGTGTCGAGGGGCCCGACGCCCTTCCGCCGGTGCATGACGGCACCGCCAAGGTCACCGTCGAGTGGGATCCCGAGGAGGTCGCTGATCACACCGGGGTGACCGCGACGTTCGGTGCGCCACTGGCGCCCGGCCTCGCGCTGGTGCCGGATGCTCTGGTCGGCCACTGCTGGCCCGCGGTGTTCTCCGCCATCGGGTCGGCGGTCACCGATGACGGCTTCCCCGTCGTCGAGGGCCTGCTGAGCCTGGTGCATCTGGACCACGCCGCGCACCTGCTCACCGCGATGCCGAAGAGCAAGGCCGAATTGACCGTCACCGCAACGGTTTCCGCTGCGACCGACACGGAGTACGGCCGGGTGATCCCGGTCTCGGTATCCATTCTCGCCGCCGACGGGACTCAGCTGGCGACGCTCGAGGAGCGCTTCGCGATCCGCGGCCGCACCGGCGCAGCCGAGCTGACCGACCCGCCGCGCGCGGGCGGTGCGATGACCGACAACGCGACCGACACACCGCGTCGGCGCCGCCGCGACGTCACCGTCGCGGCGCCGACCGACATGAGCGCGTTCGCGGTGGTCTCGGGCGATCACAACCCGATCCACACCGACCGCGCCGCCGCACTGCTGGCCGGGCTGAAATCGCCCATCGTGCACGGCATGTGGCTGTCCGCAGCAGCGCAACACGTGGTCGCTGCGACCGATGGCAAGCCCGCTCCGCCTGCCCGCGTGGTCGGCTGGACGTCGCGCTTCCTCGGCATGGTGCTGCCCGGCGACGAGATCGACTTCCGCGTCGACCGCGTCGGAATCGACCGCGGCGCAGAGATCATCGAGGTGGCCGCCCGCGTCGGCTCCGAGCTGGTGATGTCGGCGACCGCGCAACTGGAGGCGCCGAAGACCGTCTATGCGTTCCCGGGTCAGGGCATTCAGCACAAGGGCATGGGCATGGAGGTCCGCGCCCGGTCCAAGGCCGCCCGCAAGGTGTGGGACACCGCGGACAAGTTCACCCGCGACACGTTGGGCTTCTCGGTGCTGCACGTGGTGCGTGACAACCCGACCAGCCTGATCGCCAGCGGTGTGCACTACCACCACCCGGATGGCGTGCTGTTCCTGACGCAGTTCACTCAGGTCGCGATGGCGACGGTGGCCGCCGCCCAGGTGGCCGAAATGCGTGAGCAGGGCGCGTTCGTCGAGGGTGCCATCGCATGTGGGCACTCCGTCGGTGAGTACACCGCGCTGGCCTGCGTGTCCGGCGTGTACGAACTGGAGGCGCTGCTGGAGGTCGTGTTCCACCGCGGCAGCAAGATGCACGACATCGTGCCGCGCGATCACCTCGGCCGGTCCAACTACCGGTTGGCCGCGATCCGGCCGTCGCAGATCGATCTCGACGACGCCGACGTGAAGCAGTTCATCGCCGAAATCTCTGAGCGCACAGGTGAATTCCTGGAGATCGTGAACTTCAACCTGCGTGGCTCGCAGTACGCGATCGCGGGCACCGTGCGCGGTCTGGAGGCGCTCGAGGAAGAGGTCGAGCGGCGACGCGAAATCTCCGGCGGCAAGCGGTCGTTCATCCTGGTGCCAGGCATCGACGTGCCGTTCCACTCGTCGGTGCTGCGGGTCGGCGTCGCCGACTTCCGCCGGTCGCTGGAGCGCGTCATGCCGCGCGACAAGGATCCGAACCTGATCATCGGCAAGTACATCCCGAACCTGGTGCCGCGGCCGTTCACGTTGGACCGTGACTTCATCCAGGAGATCCGCGACCTGGTGCCCGCCGAGCCGCTCGACGAGATCCTCGCCGACTACGACACGTGGCGCAACGAGAAGCCGGCCGAGCTGTGCCGCAAGGTCGTCATCGAGCTTCTTGCATGGCAGTTCGCCAGCCCGGTGCGCTGGATCGAGACCCAAGACCTGCTCTTCATCGAGGAGGCCGCGGGCGGTCTTGGCATCGAGCGGTTCGTCGAGATCGGCGTGAAGTCGGCGCCGACCGTTGCGGGCCTGGCCACCAACACGCTCAAGCTGCCCGAGTATTCGCACAACACAACAGAAGTGCTGAACTCCGAGCGCGACGCCGCGGTGCTGTTCGCCACGGATACCGATCCGGAGCCCGAGGACGACCTCGACGAGACGCCTGCGCCCGCCGCGGAGGCCGCACCCGTCGAGGCCGCTGCCCCGGTCGCCCCGGCGCCCGCGCCTGCGGCTCCTTCCGGGGGCCCGCGCCCGGATGATCTCGGCTACGACGCCGCCGACGCCACGATGGCGTTGATCGCGTTGTCGGCCAAGATGCGCATCGATCAGATCGAGCCGCTGGATTCGATCGAGTCGATCACCGACGGTGCGTCGTCGCGACGCAACCAGCTGCTGGTCGACCTGGGCTCCGAGCTGAACCTCGGTGCCATCGACGGCGCGGCCGAGGCCGACCTGGCCGGGTTGAAGGGACAGGTCGCCAAGTTGGCGCGGACCTACAAGCCGTTCGGCCCAGTACTTTCCGATGCGATCAACGATCAGTTACGCACGGTGCTCGGCCCGTCCGGCAAGCGGCCGGCCTACATCGGCGAGCGGGTCAAGAAGGCCTGGGAACTCGGTGACGGCTGGGTCAAGCATGTGACCGTCGAGGTGGCGCTGGGCACCCGCGAGGGCTCCAGTGTCCGCGGCGGTGAGCTCGGCGGTCTGCACGACGGTGCGCTCGCCGACGCGGCGACCGTCGACAAGGTCATCGACGCGGCCGTGATGGCAGTCGGTGCGCGCCAAGGTGTTCCGGTGTCGCTCCCGTCGGCTGCCGGTGGTGCCGGGGGAGGGGTGGTGGATTCCGCCGCGCTTGGCGAGTTCGCCGAACAGGTCACCGGCCGCAACGGCGTGCTCGCCTCGGCCGCCCGCCTGATCCTCGGGCAGCTCGGCCTTGACACTCCGATTCCGGTGCCCGAGGCCACCGACGCCGAGCTCATCGACCTGGTCACCGCCGAACTCGGTTCGGACTGGCCGCGTTTGGTGGCTCCCACGTTCGACGGCCGCAAGGCGGTGCTGTTCGACGACCGGTGGGCCAGCGCACGCGAGGACCTGGCCAAGATCTGGGTGCTCGACGAGAGCGAGATCGACGCCGACTGGCAGCGCATCTCCGCTCGGTTCGAGGGCGCAGGCAATGTCGTTGGCACGCAAGCCACCTGGTGGCAGGGCAAGGCCCTGGCCACAGGCCGCAACATTCACGCCTCGCTCTACGGGCGTGCCGCGGCAGGCGCCGAGAACCCTGGCAAGGGTAAATACACCGATGAGGTCGCCGTCGTTACTGGCGCGTCGAAGGGATCCATCGCCGCGTCCGTGGTGGCCCAACTGCTCGACGGCGGCGCGACGGTGATCGCAACGACGTCCAAGCTCGAGGACGACCGGTTGGCGTTCTACCGCAACCTGTATCGCGACAACGCACGCTTTGACGCGAAGCTGTGGGTGGTGCCCGCCAACATGGCGTCGTACACCGACATCGACAAGCTCGTCGAGTGGGTCGGCACCGAGCAGACCGAAAGCCTTGGGCCGCAGTCCATTCACCTCAAGGATGCGCAGACCCCGACGCTGCTGTTCCCGTTCGCAGCGCCGCGGGTGGCCGGTGATCTGTCCGACGCCGGCTCGCGCGCCGAGATGGAGATGAAGGTGCTGCTGTGGGCCGTGCAACGGCTGATCGGCGGGCTGTCGCACATCGGTGCCGAGCGCGACATCGCGGCGCGCCTGCACGTCGTGCTGCCCGGTTCGCCGAACCGCGGCATGTTCGGTGGCGACGGTGCGTACGGCGAGGCCAAGGCCGCACTGGATGCGGTGGTGTCGCGGTGGAAGGCCGAGTCGTCGTGGGCACAACGAGTTTCGTTGGCGCACGCGCTGATCGGCTGGACCAAGGGCACCGGGCTGATGGGCCACAACGACGCAATCGTCGGTGCGGTCGAAGAAGCAGGCGTGACGACGTACACGACCGAAGAGATGGCGAGCATGCTGCTCGGCCTGTGCGACATCGAGTCCAAGGTCGCCGCGGCCCGCGAGCCGCTGCAGGCCGACCTGACCGGCGGCCTGGCGGAGGTCGACCTCGACCTGTCCGAGCTGGCAGCCAAGGCGCGTGAGGACATGCTGGGCGAAGCCGCCACCGACGAAGAGGCGGACGACGAGGGCACCATCCGGGCACTGCCGTCGCCGCCGCGGGGCTACCAGTCCGCGCCGGCGCCCGAGTGGGCGGACCTCGAGGTCGACCCGGCCGATCTGGTCGTGATCGTGGGCGGCGCCGAATTGGGACCGTACGGCTCATCGCGGACTCGCTTCGAGATGGAGGTCGACAACGAGCTGTCGGCGGCCGGTGTGCTCGAACTGGCGTGGACCACAGGCCTGGTCAAGTGGGAGGACGACCCGACGCCGGGTTGGTACGACACGCAGACCGGCGACCTGGTCGACGAGGGCGAGCTGGTTGAGCGCTACCACGACGCGGTCGTCGAGCGCGTCGGTATCCGCGAATTCGTCGACGACGGCGCGATCGACCCCGATCACGCTGCGCCGCTGCTGGTTTCGGTGTTCCTCGACAAGGACTTCACGTTCGTGGTGTCCTCTCAGGAAGAGGCGCGTCAGTTCGTCCAGTTCGATCCGGAGCACACCGTCATCGCGCCGGTGCCGGACAGCGGCGACTGGCAGGTCACTCGCAAGGCGGGCACCGAAATTCGGGTGCCGCGCAAGACGAAGTTGTCGCGGACGGTCGGCGCGCAGATCCCCACCGGGTTCAACCCGATGGTGTATGGCGTCAGCCAGGAGATGATGAACTCGATCGACCGGTTGGCCATCTGGAACCTGGTCACCACCGTCGACGCGTTCCTGTCAGCTGGATTCACTCCGGCCGAGTTGATGCGCTGGGTGCACCCCAGCCTGGTGGCCAACACCCAGGGCACCGGCATGGGCGGCCTGACGTCGATGCAGACCATGTATCACGGCAACCTGCTCGGCAGGAACAAGCCGAACGACATCCTGCAAGAGGTCCTGCCGAACGTGTACGCGGGCCACGTCGTTCAGTCCTACATCGGCAGCTACGGCGCGATGATCCACCCGGTCGGCGCGTGCGCCACCGCGGCGGTCTCGGTCGAAGAGGGCGTCGACAAGATCCGGTTGGGCAAGGCGGATTTCGTCGTCGCAGGCGGCTACGACGACCTGACGCTCGAGGCGATCATCGGCTTCGGTGACATGTCGGCCACCGCCGACACCGAGATGATGCGCGCCAAGGGCATCAGCGACTCGAAGTTCTCGCGCGCCAACGATCGTCGTCGGCTCGGGTTCGTCGAAGGCCAGGGCGGCGGCACCATCCTGCTGGCCCGCGGTGACCTCGCGTTGCAGATGGGTCTTCCGGTGCTGTCGGTGCTCGCCTATGTCTCGTCGTTCGGCGACGGTGTGCACACCTCGATTCCGGCTCCGGGACTTGGCGCGTTGGGCGCAGGCCGCGGTGGTCGTGAGTCGGAGTTGGCGCGTTCACTGGCCAAGCTCGGCGTCGGCCCCGACGACATCGCGGTGGTGTCCAAGCACGACACCTCCACGCTGGCCAACGATCCGAACGAGACCGAGCTGCACGAGCGGCTCGCCGACGCGATGGGCCGCTCTGCGGGCGCACCGCTGTTCGTGGTGTCGCAGAAGAGCCTGACCGGCCACAGCAAGGGTGGTGCCGCGGCCTTCCAGATGATGGGGCTGTGCCAGATCCTGCGCGACGGCGTCATCCCGCCGAACCGCAGCCTGGACTGCGTCGACGACGAGCTGGCCAGCGCCGCGCACCTGGTGTGGCTGCGCGACACCTTGCGGCTGGGGGAGAAGTTCCCGCTCAAGGCGGGGCTGATCACCAGCCTCGGGTTCGGTCACGTGTCCGGTCTGATCGCGCTGGTGCATCCGCAGGCGTTCATCGCGGCGCTGAATCCCGAGCAGCGCAAGGACTACCAGGAGCGGTTCGAGGCACGCGTGCTGGCCGGTCAGCACCGGCTGGCGTCGGCGATCGCCGGTGGGCCTGCGCTGTACGAGAAGCCTGCCGATCGCCGGTTCAGCCATGAGGCGCCGGAGAAGCGGCAGGAGGCGGAGATGCTGCTCGATCCGGCGGCGCGGCTGGGTGACGGCGACGTGTATGTGCGGTGATGAGCGCTTGCGCGAAGAACATCGGCGTCTCGAGGGGTGCGCGCTACTGTTCCTCTCATGGCAGTAGTCGGGGTGGGGATCGATCTGGTCTCCATTCCCGACTTCGCCGAGCAGGTCGACCAGCCCGGCACGGTGTTCGCCGAGACGTTCACTCCCGGTGAGCGACGCGATGCCGCGGACAAGAGTTCGTCTGCGGCCCGGCATCTGGCGGCGCGGTGGGCGGCCAAGGAGGCGGTCATCAAGGCCTGGTCGGGTTCGCGGTTCTCGAGACGGCCAGTGTTGCCCGAGGGCATTCACCGCGACATCGAGGTCATCACCGACATGTGGGGCAGGCCGAAGGTCCGGCTGACCGGGGCCATCGCCGAACACCTCAAGGACGTGACGATCCACCTGTCGCTGACGCATGAGGCCGACACCGCCGCGGCGGTCGCCATCCTCGAGGAGCGCTAACTTTCTTACGCCGAGCGTGCGTGTCTGCACGCCGACACGCCGTTGTTGGCGAGCATTCCGCGCGCCCTCGTCGCTGGCGAAAGTGCGCAAGATGTACACATTTGGCGGCGTGTCGCTGCGCAGACACGCACGCTCGCGGTAGTGGGGTGACCCGCTAGTCTCGGCTCCATGAGTGATCTCGTGGAGCGGGTGCGTGAGGTGCTGCCGTCGGTGCGCCGCGACCTGGAAGACCTGGTACGCATCGAATCCGTGTGGGCCGATCCCGCCCGCAGGCCCGAAGTGCAGCGCAGCGCCGACGCAGTCGCAAAGCTGTTGTCGGAGGCCGGGTTCGGCGACGTTCAGATCGTCAGCGAAGGCGGCGCGCCCGCGGTCATCGCGCGTCACCCAGCCCCGCCCGGCGCGCCGACGGTGTTGCTGTACGCGCATCACGACGTGCAACCGGAAGGCGAGCCCGGTCAATGGCAGTCGCCGCCGTTCGAACCGACCGAGCGTGACGGCCGGCTCTACGGTCGCGGTGTTGCCGACGACAAGGCAGGCATTGCAACACATTTGGCGGCGTTCCGTGCTCACGGCGGCCAACCGCCCGTCGGCGTCACGGTGTTCGTCGAAGGCGAAGAGGAGTCCGGCTCGCCGTCACTGTCGCGCTTGCTGGCCGCCCACCGCGACGTGTTGGCATCCGACGTGATCGTCATCGCCGACTCCGACAACTGGAGCACCGAGGTGCCATCGCTGACGGTGTCGTTGCGCGGGCTGGCCGACTGCATCGTCGAGGTCGCAACACTCGACCATGGCCTGCACTCCGGCCTCTGGGGCGGTGTGGCGCCCGACGCGTTGAGCGCGCTGGTGCGCCTGCTGGCCAGCCTGCACGACGACGAGGGCAACGTCGCCGTCGCCGGACTGCATGAAGGAACAGTCGCCGACGTCGACATCTCACCGGAGCGGGTGCGCGAAGAAGCCGGCCTACTCGACGGCGTCACTGAAATCGGTGAAGGCTCTGTGCCACAACGACTTTGGGCCAAGCCCGCGATCACCGTCATCGGCATCGACACCACTTCGATCGACAAGTCGTCGAATACGTTGATCCCGCGGGCGCGGGCGAAGGTCAGTATGCGGGTGGCCCCCGGCGGCGACGCGAAAGAGCATCTGGCCGCGCTGACCCGCCACCTCGAGCAGCACGCGCCGTGGGGCGCGCAGGTGACCGTCATACCGGGCGACCTCGGCCAGCCCTACGCCATTGACGCCAGTGGGCCCGTCTACGACGCCGCGCGCGCCGCTTTCCGCCGGGCGTGGGGCAATGAGCCCGTCGACACCGGGGTTGGTGGTTCGATCCCGTTCATCGCCGAATTCGCCGAGGCGTTTCCGTCGGCCAAGATCTTGGTCACCGGTGTGGAAGACCCACAGACGCAGGCGCACAGCATCAACGAGAGCCTGCACCTTGGCGTACTGGAACGCGCGGCGACCGCGGAGGCGCTGCTGCTGGCCAACCTCGGCTCAAACGGACAGGTCTCGTCGTAGCTTGGCGACGTGCCCCGTCGCGCGCACGTTGTACTGCGCCTCGGCGATCTTGCCCTTCTCGTCGACGACGAACGTCGAGCGGATGACACCCTGAACTGTCTTGCCGTACATGGTTTTTTCGCCGTAGGCGCCCCATGCTTCGAGCACCTTGCGGTCCGGATCGGACAGCAGCGGAAAGGTCAGCTTCTGGTCGTCGCGAAACTTGGCGAGCTTGGCAGGCTTGTCGGGGGAGATGCCGATGACATCGAGGCCGGCCCCGTTGAGTTGGCTCAGACTGTCGCGGAAGTCGCAGGCCTGCTTGGTGCATCCCGGCGTGGATGCGGCGGGGTAGAAGTACACGATGACCCGGCGGCCCTTGTAGTCCGACAGCTTGACGGTGTTGCCGTCGGCATCGGGCAGGCTGAACGCGGGGGCTTTGTCGCCCACCTCGAGACGCGGGGTCTGCGGCATGCGGGAGGGTCCCTTCTTCGACCGGTGCGCTCCGGTGAGCGCAAGCTCAACTAGGGTAGATCGGCAAGGAAGCGCTCACGGGCTTGGAGGCAAGAAGTGGCGGACCGCGATCCCGACACCATCAAGCGGGACATCGACCAGGCGCGTGATCAGTTGGCCGCGACGGTCGACACTCTCGCCGTGCGTGCCAATCCGCAGAGAATCGCCAACGACATCAAGGCGGGCGTGGTGCGGTTTCTGAAGAAGCCTGCAGTCGCGGCCTCCCTGGCCGGCGTCGGCGCCGTGGTCGTAGTGGTTGTCATTCGCCGCGCGCGGCGGCGGTGACCGGCTAGCGCCTGCGCGCCGAGCGGAACAGGTCGGCGAACCAGAAACTGGGCGGGTTGGCGACCCGGCCGAGGCGGCTGCAGGTGTACACCATCACGGGCAGTTGCCCGGTTACGTCGTCGGCTGAAGCCGCGCCGGACGCACCCGCGGTGAGCGATGCGTCTATGGTGGACATCAGCTAAGACCTCGTTTCGTTGCGCCCGTAGTTGTCACGTGGCTTGTAATTCGCTGTAGCTAACTAGAGGTTAGCACCATGATCGCTCGCTATGCAGCATAAATCGTGGTGAAGTCACACGACCGTTACCAGGCGCAACGATCGCCCACCTCGAAGCATAAGTGAACTTATGTGAGTAGTAGCACATCGGACTTCTCGCTAACCGGGCTTCTGGCTAATTTGTCGTTGCCGTTAATAGGCTACTGCGCGATCGTTGCCCGGGCAAGCGGCGCCTACGGCCTGCTCACATTTGCTGAACCTGCCCCGGCGCGCGCGTAGCCGTGGCGGATGCAATGATGCCGACGTGATCGATGACCCCGACACGGCGCAGGCGCGGGAGTTACTGCAATCGCTGCACGCGCACGTCGACGAAATCTCCAAAAAGGTGGAATCGGCCGAAATCCGCACGCGACGTGTGCAGGGTCACGCCGCTGCGATTGCTCGGCGCCGGGTGGCCAACCTGCGTCATGAACTCTATGAGGCGCACCGACTGATCGACGGGCTGCACCGAAGGTTTCCGGATGCGCGACCACGGCGGATGGCCAGGGCGCGTCCCGATTGCTCGCGCTGATGCGGATGCCAAGGGCCGTCGCCAAGTTCAACAGTCGAATCACCAATCCGGCGGCTCGGTCAATCACGCCCTGGCTTCCTGCCCTAGGGACACTCGAACATGTCGGACGCAAGTCAGGCAGGCGTTATCGAACGCCGTTGTTGGTGTTCCCGATCCGCGACGGCTTCATCGTTCTCATCGGGTATGGCCTGAAATCGGACTGGGTGAAGAACGTGTTCGCCAGTGGACAGGCGGTACTGCACAAGCGCGGCAAGAGCATCGCGCTCGCCAACCCTCGGCTCGTGAGTAAGGCTGAGGCCACACCGCTCGTTGCGGGGCCGTCCGGTGTCTTCTACCGCGTGTTTCCGTACAACGAGGCGGCGCTGGTGTTGACCAAGGTCTAACGCTCTGGAGTGCGCCGTCAGGGTTTCGAACCCCGGACCCGCTGATTAAGAGTCAGCTGCTCTACCAACTGAGCTAACGGCGCTGCGTGTGCGACAATAACAGGCCTCGCGGCAAGGGTGAAATCACGACCGCTCGCCGCCGCTGGGAGCGACGCCGACGTTGCGCCCCCAGCTAAATTTGCCCTTAGACTATTGCCAAGAATCCTCAGTGTGTCGGTCATGGTGTCGAAGTGGAGCAAAGTATGGGGCAGGTCAAGCGGGTGGCCCGTCCGCGCCGGAAACGTGCCTGGCTGGTCGCCGCGGCGCTGATTCCCGGGCTCGTGCTCGGCCTCAGTGCGTGCAGCAGTAAGCCGGCTCCACCGCAGGCGCCTCAGGTCATCACAGACAAGGGCACGCCCTACGGCGACCTGCTGGTGCCCAAGCTCTCCGCGTCGGTCAAGGACGGCGCCGTCGGCGTCAGCGTCGAGTCGCCCGTAACGGTCAGCGCCGAGGACGGTGTGCTTGGCGCCGTCACGATGGTCAACGCCGATGACGGCACGCCGGTGGCCGGGCACCTCAGCCCCGACGGCCTGGTGTGGTCCACGACCGATCCGCTTGGCTACAACGAGCGCTACACGCTGAACGCGCAGGCGCTGGGCCTCGGCGGCGCCACGAGCCAGCAGATGACGTTCCAGACGCATTCGCCAGAAAACCTCACCATGGCCTACGTGCTGCCCAACGACGGCGAGGTGGTTGGTGTCGGTCAACCAGTCGCGGTGCAGTTCGACGAGAACATCACCGACCGGTTGGCTGCGCAGAAGGCGATCAAAATCACAACCAACCCACCCGTCGAGGGTGCCTTCTACTGGCTGAACAACCGCGAAGTCCGTTGGCGCCCAGCGCAATACTGGAAGCCTGGCACGACGGTCGATGTCGCTGTCAACATTTACGGCGCCGATCTGGGTGACGGACTGTTCGGCCAGGAGAACGTCCATACCCGCTTCACGATCGGCGATGAGGTGATCGCGACCGCCGATGACAACACGAAGATCGTGACGGTTCGGCGCAACGGTGAAGTCATCAAGACGATGCCGACGTCGATGGGCAAGGACAGCACGCCCACCAACAACGGCGTCTACATCGTCGGTGCCCGGTTCACCCACATCGTCATGGATTCGTCGACGTATGGCGTGCCGGTCAATTCGCCCAACGGCTATCGCACCGACGTGGACTGGGCGACCCAGATCAGCTACAGCGGCATCTTCGTGCACTCTGCACCGTGGTCGGTGGGCAGCCAGGGCTACACCAACACCAGCCACGGGTGCCTCAACGTCAGCCCGAGCAATGCCGTCTGGTTCTACGACAACACCAAGCGCGGCGACATCGTCGAGGTGATCAACACGGTCGGTTCGACGTTGCCCGGCACCGATGGCCTTGGCGACTGGAACATTCCGTGGGAGCAATGGAAAGCGGGCAACGCCAGCATCTGACGTTGCCCGCTCCACTCGGGTGGCTGACGGGACTCGAACCCGCGACAGCCAGGATCACAACCTGGTGCTCTACCAACTGAACTACAGCCACCATTGCCGCGTCACGCACGTGCGGCGTCGTTGATATTAGCCGCTAGGGCGCTCCACAGCCGAATCCATATCGCCGGAGCCGCCGTTCGGGGGACCGAGCTCAGCTGCGATCTCCGCGATTTCGCTGGTCGACGGCCCCGGCGCCGGTACGAACGCGGTGCGACGGTAATACTGCAGCTCGCGGATCGACTCGTGGATGTCGGCCAGCGCCCGGTGTGCCAGCCCCTTCTCCGGCTGGCCGAAGTAGATGCGCGGATACCAGCGCCTGCACAACTCCTTGATCGAGCTGACATCGATCATCCGGTAGTGCAGAAAGTCGTCGAGCTTGGGCATGTCACGGGCGATGAAGCCGCGGTCGGTGGCGATCGAGTTGCCGGCCAGCGGAGCGGTCTTGGCCTGCTTGACGTGGCTACGGATGTAGTCGAGCACCTGCTCCTCGGCCGTGGCGAGGTCCACAGTCGACGCGCGCACCTCCTCGATCAGGCCCGAGCGGGTGTGCATGTCGGTGACGATCGGGATCATCGACGACAACGCGGCGTCGTCGGCGTGGATCACCACGTCGATGCCGTCGCCAAGAATGTTCAGCTCGGCGTCGGTGACCAGCACCGCGATCTCGATGAGCCGGTCGGCCTTGAGGTCAAGGCCTGTCATCTCACAGTCGATCCACACCAGTTCGTCACGCACAGGGGCAACATTAAGCCGTCGGCCGACAAGCGGCGCCCGACACCCACCCGGCGAGCGCGCGTCCCAGTAATGTTCCGGCCATGACCACGGAGTCGACAGCCGCCCCCGCCCAGCAGATCGCCGCAGGTTATGCCACCCAAGGGCCCGCATTGGAATTGGGTGCCGTCGTCGTCGACGGGGTTTGTGACCCGACGGCGCAGGTGCGGATCCCGCTGGCCACCGTCAACCGCCACGGCCTCGTCGCGGGCGCCACCGGCACCGGCAAGACGAAGTCGCTGCAGGTGATCGCCGAACAGCTGTCCGCGGCCGGCGTGCCCGTCGTGATGGCCGACATCAAGGGCGATCTGTCCGGGCTGTCGCGGCCCGGCGAAGCAGGCGAGAAGATCGAGCAGCGCAGCAAGGACACCGGCGATTCGTGGGCTCCCACAGCGTTCCCCGTGGAGTTTCTTTCCCTCGGCACCTCGGGCATCGGCGTTCCCGTGCGCGCGACGATGACCAGCTTCGGCCCGATCCTGCTGTCAAAAGTATTGGGGCTCAACCCAACTCAAGAGTCGACGCTCGGGCTGATCTTCCATTGGGCCGACCAGAAGGGGTTGCCGCTGCTCGACCTCAAGGATCTGCGCGCCGTCATCCAGTTCCTCACCAGCGACGAAGGTAAGGAACAGCTCAAGGCGATCGGCGCCGTCTCGGCGGCCACGGCAGGCGTCATCCTGCGGGCGCTGATCAACCTGGAAGCCGAGGGTGCGGACACCTTCTTCGGCGAGCCGGAGCTGGAGCCCAGCGATCTGATGCGCACCGACGCGCAGGGCCGCGGCGTCATCACTCTGCTGGAACTGGGCGATCAGGCCACCCGCCCGGTGATGTTCTCGACCTTCCTGATGTGGGTGCTCGCCGATCTGTTCACCGCACTGCCCGAGGTCGGCGACATCGACAAGCCCAAGCTGGTCTTCATGTTCGACGAGGCGCACCTGCTGTTCACCGACGCCTCGAAGGCATTCCTCGAGCAGGTCGAGCAGACGGTGAAACTGATCCGGTCGAAGGGCGTCGGCGTGTTCTTCTGCACGCAGCTGCCAACCGACGTGCCCAACGACGTGCTCAGCCAACTCGGCGCGCGCATCCAGCATGCGTTGCGCGCGTTCACCCCCGACGATCAGAAGGCGCTCACCAAGACGGTGCGCACCTATCCGAAGACCGACGTCTACGACCTCGAGAACGCGCTGACGTCGCTGGGGATCGGCGAGGCGATTGTGACAGTGCTCTCGGAGAAGGGCGCGCCGACGCCCGTTGCGTGGACCAGGATGCGTTCGCCGCGTTCGCTGATGGGCGCCATCGGCAACGATGCGATTGCCGCGGCCGCGAAAGCCAGTGTGCTGCAAGGAAAGTACGGCCAGACAATCGACCCGCAGTCGGCCTACGAGATTCTGCAGAACAAGGTCGCACCGCCGCCTGCCGATGCCCCCGCGCCGCCACCGCCACCCGTGGGGGAGCCGCCCGCTCCGGCCAGCGCCGAGGGCGAGGTCAAGTCGCGCGATGGCGCCGAGCCAGGCGTGCTGGAGAAGATGATGGCCAGCCCGGCGTTCAAGAGCGCCATGCGATCGGCCGGCACAGTCATCGGCCGCGAGATCACCCGCAGCATCTTCGGCACCGGCCGTCGCCGCCGCTAACGGGAACTAGCCGCCGCCGAGTTTCTTGTAGACCGCGCCCACAATCGGCGTCACGATCGCCCGCGGCGTGTAGCCCGACGCCACCGACATCGCCTTTGACGTCACGCCCGGCACGACGCGCATCTTGTTGCGCTCCAAGCCATCCAGCGAAATCTTCGCGGTGTACTCCGTCGAGATCCACAGGAAGTCGGGGATCAGCTTCTCGACAAGCGACTGCTCGGTCTCGGCGGGCAGCGTCTCGCGGACCGGGCCCGGCGCGAGCAGCGTGACGTGGACGCCGACCTTCTTGAGCTCGCCGCGCAGCGACTCGCTGAACGTGTTGGCGAACGCCTTGGTCGCGGCGTAGGTCGCGTTGTTCGGAATCGGCGAATTGCCGGCCGCCGAACCGGAAATCAGGATTCCGCCTGACTTCCGCGAAACCATACCGGGCAGCACGGCGAGCGCAAGGTCATGTACGCCAAGGACATTCAGCTGTACCTGAGCCTTCTCCGCCTCGGCATCCAGCGAAGCGACCGGGCCGAACGTCGCGGTCCCGGCGTTCGCACACAGAATCGAAATGTTGCGCGTCGCAAGCTCGTCGCACAGTTTGGCGCGCTCGGCAGGGTCGGCCAGGTCAACCGGACGCACCTCGACGGTCACCCCGTACTGCTGAGTGAGCCGATCGGCCAACGTTCGCAGCACGTCCTCGCGGCGCGCGGTGATGATCAGATGGTGGCCACGGGCGGCAAGCTCGGTGGCCAGCGCTTCGCCGATGTTCTGCGAGGCGCCGGTGACGACGGCACGGGCATCCGCACTGGGAGCGGGGACTGGCATGCGCCGGACTATATCGTGGGCCCTCATGAGCCGGTTGCGCGTGCTGGCGTGGGCACTGTGGGACTGCGGCTCCACCGGCGTCGGCGCCATCGTCGTGACCTTCGTGTTCTCCGTCTACCTGACCCGCTCCGTCGGCGACGACCTGCCAGGCGGCACCACCCCGGCGAGCTTGCTCGGCTGGGCGCTGTTTCTCTCCGGCGCGACAGTCGCCGTGCTCGCGCCCATCACCGGGGTCTGGGTCGACGCGCCGCACCGGCGACGAAAGACGCTCGGCGTGCTCACCGCGATGGTGGTGGCGTTGACAGCGGCGATGAGCCTGATCCGCGACGACGCCCGCTACCTGTCTATCGGCTTGCTACTGCTTGGGTTCACCGCTGCGTGCAACGACTTGGCCAGCGTTCCGTACAACGCGATGCTACGACAGCTGACGACACCGGCGACCTACGGAAAGGTATCCGGATTCGGTTGGGCCGCAGGGTATATCGGCACCATGGCGCTGCTGGTCATCGTGTACGCCTGCTTCATGTCCGGCGGTAGTCAAAACGTGCCTGCGGCCATGCTGCTCACCGCGGCCTGGATGGCCGTGTTCGCACTTCCCGTGCTGATCGCGCCGCCGCCCGCCGACCTCGAACCGCAAACCCGGTCCGCGACCGGTGTCTTCGGCGCGTACCGCAAGTTGTGGTCGGACCTGCGCGCGGAGTGGCGGCGCGACCGCAACGTCGTCTACTACCTGCTCGCGAGCGCGGTCTTCCGCGACGGCCTGGCTGGCGTATTCACCTTCGGCGCCGTGCTCGGGGTCAACGTCTACGGCGTCTCGTCGGCCGACGTGCTGCTGTTCGGCATCGCCGCCAATGTGGTGGCCGCGGCCGGGGCGGTGCTCGGCGGCCTGCTCGACGATCGCGTCGGCTCCAAGACCGTGATCCTCGGGTCGCTGGCGGCGATGATCGTCGTCGGCATCACGCTGATGTCCTTGTCCGGCGTCGCGGCATTCTGGGTGTGCGGGCTGCTGCTGTGTTTGTTCATCGGACCGACACAGGCCTCGGCGCGCACGCTGCTGCTGCGGATGACTCTCCAAGGCAAGGAAGGCGTCGCGTTCGGCCTCTACACCATGACCGGCCGCGCGGTCGCGCCGCTCGCGCCGTTCCTGTTCTCCACATTCGTCGCGATCTTCGGGGCCGATCGCGCCGGGATCGCCGGTCTGATGCTGATGTTGGCCGCGGGCTTTCTCGCGATGGTCGCCGTGCAGGTGCCGCGACCGGCGGTCACCGTCTAGCCGACCGCGGTGCAGATCGTCAGGCCTGAGCCGGTGCGCTGCTGCACCTGCGCGCCGTTGACCGAGATCGAGCAGCTCACTTCGCGGCCGACGTTGATGATGCTGACGCTTGCGGAGTCCTTGGCCGACTGGGCCAACTGGACCTCCTTGCTCCATGGCAGCATTACGTTGAACTCCGTCTGCAACACGCCGCCGGTGTCCACGTAGGTGATGTTGATCGCCCGGCCGTCGCCGGACACGTCGTAGACGACGGTCTCGGTTGCGCCAGGGGTGCCTGTCGTCGACGGACCCGTTGTCGACGGCGTGCTGGGCGGCGTCGGTAGCGGAAAGACGGGGATGGTCGGCCGCGTCGTTGTCGGGATGGGCCGGGTCGAGGTCGGTTCGGGCACCGAGGGCAGCGGCGCGACCACGGTTTCCTGCTTGGAGCTGTTCACGATCACCAGCGCGATGACCAGCCCGATCACAGTCAGGACCGCGACGGCCGCGACTATCCACAACCAGCGCGGGGACTTCGGCCCCTCGGGCTCAGGTGGCTGTGGCGGGCCTCCCGGTGGGCCGTACTGGCCGGTTGCGTAGGCGTCGTAGCCATACGGGGGATAGGCGGACAGCCGCTCGGTGGGCGGGGGCGCGCCCGGTGCCTGATAGGTGGGGCCGTAGGGCGCCTGGCTCGCATATGCCGGATCGGTGTATCCGGGATAGCTGTCGCCGAAGGGTTCGGGCCCGTCGCGGCGTGGTGAATCGGTCATTCCCACCTCATGGCTGCAGGGTACCTGTGCAGCCGCTCAGGGCGCCGCAGACAGGTCTCACCTCGGCCTAGCCGGTGTCGGTCCGACTCGGGCGGCTGAAGCAGGCAGAATCGATGCGGTGGGAACGCAGGTTCGTCGGGTCTACGGCGCGTCGATGTCGCCGGACGCGACCGCGTTCGCCCACCTCGTCGACGACGGCGGCTTCCCGCGTGCGGTGCAGCGGTTCCTGCGCGGTTGGCGAGCTAGTTCATCACGCGACGTCGAGCTGCCCGTCGAGGGCGCCGTCACCCGAGTCCTGCATTCCGCCGACGGCCACTGGCTGGCGTGCGAGGTCGCGCCCGAGGGTGCTACCCGAAGCCAGATCTGGGTCGTGACAACCGATCCCGACGACCGTGACGCCCGTCGGATCGATCGTTGGCCCGTCGGAGTGCAGGAAGGCACCGCCGAGCTGATCGCTTGGGACGGAACACAAGTCGCCGCTATCCTCACCGGTGAGGACGGCATCGGCAGCTCATGCCTGATCGACCCTTCCGACGGCAGCACTGTGGTGCTCGACCGCCGCTCGGGCGGCAGGCTGGTCGACGCGTGGGCCGGAGCGACGCTGGTGCGGGTCGGCCCGCGCGGCTACCGCGATCTGATCATGCTGCGCGGTCTGACCGAAATCGCTTTGCTGCCATACGATCCCGGGTCGACCACCGATGCGGGCATCATCCTCGACGACCACAGCCCACGACGGCTGCGGGCGGGACTGGAGGGTGAACTCACCGAGCTCTACCATCCGGCGAAGACCTACGGCGTCAACAGCACGGAAGGGTATGTGCGTGCCCTGATCCGCAGTGAGAACGGTGCCGAGCACGCCCGTCTGCTGGAGGTCACCGCCACCCCCGACGGGGTGACCTATCAGGTGCTTGCCGAGCGGTCCGGCCATGAGCTCGACGAGTTCACCGTCAGTGACGATCTGTCAACGGTTGCGATGTTGTGGAACATCAACGGCGCCAGCGAGTTACAAATTCTTGAACTGGCGGACAACACTCTGCACGAGCCGATCCCACTGCCGGGCATGGTGGCCAGTGAGTTGAGCATCAGTGCGGGCGGCTCCATGCTCGCAATGACGGTGGAGGGTCCGTCGATGCCGCCGACGGTTGAGCTGGTCGACCCCCGCACCCGCGAATGGGAACCCGTGGACAGGGAGCCGAGCAGCGGCCCCGTCGCCGCCGACCCGACGCTCGAGATCATGACCGCCCGAGACGGCCTCGAGTTCAGCGGCTGGTTGTTCCGTCCGCCGGAGGGCATCCAACCGATCGGCGCGATGATCTTCCTGCACGGTGGCCCCGAAGGCCAGGGCAGACCCGGCTACAACGAATTCTTTCCGCCCCTCTTGGAATCGGGCATCGCAGTGTTTCTTCCGAACGTGCGCGGTTCCGGTGGATTCGGCCGGACGTTCATGCACGCCGACGACAAGGAGCGCCGGTTCGCCGCCATCGACGACGTGGCCGACGCGACGCGCTATCTCGTCGAATCCGGTGTCGCCCCTGCCGATCGCATCGCGTGCTGCGGCTGGTCGTACGGCGGGTACCTGACCCAGGCGGCGCTCGCCTTTCATCCCGATCTGTTCGCGGCGGGAATCAGCATCTGCGGGATGAGCGACTTGAATACCTGGTACCGCACCACCGAACCGTGGATTGCGGCGGCGGCTCATCCCAAGTACGGCCATCCGGTCGGCGACCGCGAGTTGCTCGACCGGTTGTCACCGCTGCTGCGCGCGCACGCGTTGACCGCGCCACTGCTGCTGGTGCACGGCCTGAACGACACCAATGTGCCGCCAACCGAATCGCAGCAAATGTACGACGCGTTGCGTGCGCTGGGCCGCAAGGTCGAACTCCTCGTGTTCGACGACGACGGCCACGAAATCGTCCGGCGCGAGAACCGTTCTGTGCTGGTCAGCGCAATGAACGACTGGCTCACTGCGGCGTTCGCGCCTGCCCGGATTTCGTGATCAATCCGTAGCTGGCCAAAGGTTTGGACAAATTGTCTGCCGGGTAAACCGTGCTGCGCGCCAGGGTGGCGCACTACACGGATGGAGGCGAAGCATGCGAGGTGGCGGAATTCTCGGCGTCATCGTGCTCGTCTGGTTGTTGATCGGGGTGCTCGCCGCTTACCAACGCGATTACTTCAGAGATTCTGAAAACAATTGCGCGACAGCGGGGACCATCGCGCTCACGGTCGTCGTCGGTCCCTTGAACTATGCAGGGGTCAACCCAAAGGTGACGAACTGCAACCTTCCCGAGCCCAGCCAGTAGTCAACTGGCAGTTAACAATTCAAAGAAATGGAGTAAGCCATGATTGTCCTGGGAGCTATTCTGCTCATCCTCGGGCTGCTTTTCGGCATCTCGGTTCTCACGTACATCGGCGTCGTGCTGATCGTCATCGGCGCGGTGTTCTGGATCCTCGGATCCGTCGGACGGCCGGTCGGCGGTAGGAGAGTCTGGTATTAACGCTCGGCACTAGCGGCCGAGGTCAGCGCGGCGACCGTCATTGCCCTCAAGACGGCACGCGAGCTGGCCTCGGCCGCTTTTGCGCCACCGGGTTTCACGCTGTGTGGTGTCGAGTTCAACAACCCGAACGTCGCATGCGCCATCAAGCGGGCGTCGGCGTCGGTAAGCGTGTCGTCCAAGCGCCGGAGCACGTCAACCCAAATCTCGACATACTGCCGCTGCGCCTTGCGAACCTGCCGCTTGGCCGACGGTGGCAAGTGGCCTAAATCGCGATCCTGAATGCGGATCAGATCTGACTCTCCGAGCGCGAAGTCCAAGTGGAAGTCGATGAGGCCGTCCAACGCATCCGCGGCATCGCCCGCCTTCTCGACGACCGCCGTGGCGCCGGCCAGCAGCCGCGTGCTGATCCCGACCAACAACTCGACCAGCAGCGCCTCCTTGTTGGGGAAGTGCCGGTAGATCGCCGGGCCGCTCACCCCCGCGGCGGCGCCGATGTCTTCGAGGCGCACAGCCAGATAACCCCGTTCAGCGACGAGGCGTTCGGCCGCGGCGATCAATTGGCTGCGCCGGTCGGACTTCGCCCGGCCGCGCCGCGTGGTCGCAGGTGCCGCCATCTGGACCCCCTGTAGACAATTCGGTTAATCGTGACTAACATACCACGAGTTAGTCGTCATTAACTCAAAACGAACGGGTCCTGAATGAGGACATCGCAGGGTACTCACCGCGACGAACACCTCGCGCTGGTGAACCAGTTGCGCACAAAGCTGGCTACCGCGGCGTTGGGTGGCCCGCAGCGCTCCCGCGAGCGCCACGTGAGCCGAGGCAAGCTGCTGCCGCGCGAAAGGGTGGACGGCCTACTCGATGCCGGCAGCGCATTCCTGGAATTGGCGCCGCTGGCCGCTGACGGCATGTACGACGACGAATGCCCCGGTGCCGGAATGATCGCGGGTATCGGCCGAGTCTCCGGTCGCGAATGCATGATCGTCGCCAACGACGCAACGGTGAAGGGTGGGACGTACTACCCGATCACCGTCAAAAAGCATCTGCGCGCACAGGAGATCGCAGGCCAGAACCGGCTGCCGTGCATCTATCTCGTCGACTCGGGCGGCGCATTTCTGCCACGCCAGGACGAGGTGTTTCCCGACCGCGAGCACTTCGGCCGCATCTTCTACAACCAGGCGAACTTGAGCGCACAAGGGATCCCCCAGATCGCGGCCGTGCTCGGGTCGTGCACCGCGGGCGGAGCGTATGTGCCCGCCATGAGCGACGAAGCCGTCATCGTGCGCAACCAGGGCACCATCTTCTTGGGCGGCCCGCCGCTGGTGAAGGCCGCCACCGGCGAGGTAGTGACGGCCGAGGAACTCGGTGGCGGCGATCTGCACTCCAAGACCTCTGGTGTGACAGACCATTTGGCGCACGACGATCGCGACGCGCTGAGGATCGTGCGGCGCATCGTCGGCACCCTCGGGCCGCGGACCGAGTTGCCGTGGGACGTCCGGGCGACCGTCGATGCCGTCGCCGACCAGACCGAACTCTACGACGTCGTGCCCGTCGATCCCCGCGTGCCGTACGACGTGCACGAGGTCATCACTCGGATCGTCGACGGCGGTGAGTTCGCCGAATTCAAGGCCGAGTACGGCAGCACGCTGGTCACCGGCTTCGCGCACATCCACGGTCATCCTGTCGGCATTGTGGCCAACAACGGCGTGCTGTTCGGCGAATCCGCGCTCAAGGGTGCACATTTCATCGAATTGTGCGACAAGCGCAACACGCCGCTGCTGTTTCTGCAGAACATCTCCGGCTTCATGGTCGGCCGTGACTACGAGGCAGGCGGCATCGCCAAACACGGCGCCAAGATGGTGACCGCGGTGGCCTGTGCACGCGTGCCGAAGCTGACCGTCGTGATCGGCGGCTCGTACGGCGCGGGGAATTATTCGATGTGTGGGCGGGCGTATTCTCCTCGCTTCCTGTGGATGTGGCCCAACGCGCGAATCTCGGTGATGGGTGGTGAGCAGGCCGCGTCGGTGTTGGCGACGGTGCGCGGTGAGATGACCGCAGAAGAAGAAGAGAAGTTCAAGGCGCCCATCCGCCAGCAGTACGAAGACCAGGGCAACCCCTACTACTCGACAGCAAGGTTGTGGGATGACGGAGTCATCGACCCCGCCGACACCAGAACAGTGCTGGGGCTTGCGCTTTCGATCGTAGGACAGGCGCCGCTCGAGTCGGTCTCCTACGGCGTGTTCAGGATGTGACTGATGAGCTTTGACACAGTATTGGTAGCCAACCGTGGCGAGATCGCGGTGCGAGTCATTCGCACCTTGCGCGCGCTGGGGATCCGTTCGGTCGCGGTGTTCAGCGATGCCGACGCCGGCGCCCGCCACGTCGCCGAGGCGGATGTCGCGGTGAACATCGGGCCCGCGCCCGCCCGCCAGAGCTACCTCGACATCGAGGCCGTTGTCGACGCCGCGAAGCGCACCGGCGCGCAGGCCGTCCATCCCGGATACGGATTCCTCTCGGAGAACGCACAATTCGCCACGGCACTACAAGCGGCAGGCATTGTATTCATCGGACCGCCCGCCGCGGCGATCCAGACGATGGGCGACAAGATCGCCGCGAAGGCCGCGGTTTCCGCGTTCGGCGTGCCGGTCGTCCCTGGTGTGTCCCGCCCGGGGCTGACCGACGCCGACTTGATAGCGGGCGCCGACGAAGTCGGGTATCCGGTGTTGGTCAAGCCGTCGGCCGGAGGTGGCGGCAAGGGCATGCGAGTGGTGCACGAGGCCACGGAGTTAGCCGCCGCTCTGGCCAGTGCGCGTCGCGAGGCCGCGTCGGCATTCGGCGACGACACGTTATTTCTCGAACGGTTTGTGTTGAATCCCAGGCACATCGAGGTACAGGTGCTCGCCGATGGGTACGGCAACGTCGTGCACTTCGGTGAGCGCGAGTGCAGCCTGCAGCGGCGGCATCAGAAGGTCATCGAGGAGGCGCCATCGCCGCTGCTCGACCCCGCGACCCGGGCGCGAATCGGGGCGGCCGCGTGCGACACCGCCCGCAGTGTCGACTACACCGGTGCGGGCACAGTCGAATTCATCGTCTCCGCCGACCGGCCCGACGAGTTCTTCTTCATGGAGATGAACACCCGCCTTCAGGTCGAGCACCCGGTCACCGAGATGGTCACCGGCGTCGACCTGGTCGAGCTACAGGTGCGCATCGCGGCAGGGGAGAAGCTGCCGGTTGCGCAGGACGACATCGCGATGCACGGCCATGCCATCGAGGCGCGGGTATACGCGGAGGATCCCGCGCGCGGCTTCCTGCCCACCGGCGGCGATGTGCTGGACCTCGCCGAGCCCGAGGGGCCTGGTGTGCGGGTGGATTCCGGCCTTGCGGCCGGCATGGTCATCGGCAGCGAATACGACCCGATGCTGGCCAAGGTCATTGCGCACGCAGCCGACCGGCCCGCCGCTCTGCGTGCGTTGGACCGCGCGCTGATGGATACCGCGGTCCTCGGCGTCACCACCAACATCGACTTCCTGCGCTTCCTGCTCGCCGACGCCGATGTCGCGGCAGGCCGCCTCGACACGGGGTTGCTGGACCGTCGCACCCCGGACTACGTCGCGTTCGAGCCTGGCGACGACGAGCTGATCGCCGCTGCGGCCTACAAGTGGCTGAGATTGTGGCCTGCGCACGTCGGCGATCTGTGGGAGGTGCCGTCGGGCTGGCGCGTGGGTCAGCGCGCGCCAACGATAGTTCGGCTGCACGCCGGCGAGCGTACCGATCACGTGTATCTGACCGGCACCCCGGCAGCGGCCACCGCGCAGGTGGAGGGTGGCGAAAAACGCTCGCTCACAACATCTCTGGATGGCGACCGGTTGACCGTTACGCTCGACGGTCTGCGCACCGGGTACCTCGTGGCGGTGACGGACGGCCAGATCTGGCTGTCGGGTGGCGGGCACACCGCGATGCTCGAGGAAGTCCGCGAAGCACCCGTGCGGCCGGACGACGAGCTCAGCGGTGATGCCGAGTTGACCAGCCCGATGCCCGGATCCGTTGTGGCCGTTGGTGTCGAGGACGGCCAGAGCGTGGCGGCAGGCACGGTCGTCGTCACCGTGGAGGCCATGAAGATGGAGCACGCATTGTCCGCGCCGGTCGACGGCGCCGTCGAACTACTCGTCGCCGTCGGCGACCAGGTCAAGGTGGGCCAGCCGCTGGCAAGGATCACCGCAGATACGAAAGAAGAAGCTGATGTCTGATTTTCTGGCTACCGGGTTGCTGCCGGATCACTACGAACAACTCGCCAAGACCGTGCGCGACTTCGCGAACAGTGTGGTGGCTCCCGTCGCCGCCAAACACGACGAGGAGCACTCGTTCCCGTACGAAGTGGTGTCGGGGATGGCCGACATGGGGCTGTTCGGTCTGCCGTTCCCCGAGGAGTACGGCGGCATGGGTGGCGACTACTTCGCGCTGTGCCTGGCACTCGAGGAACTCGGCAAGGTCGACCAGAGCGTGGCGATCACGCTGGAGGCGGGTGTGTCGCTGGGCGCGATGCCCGTTTACCGGTTCGGCAATGAAGAGCAGAAGCAGGAATGGTTGCCGCTCTTGGCAAGTGGCAAGGCGCTCGGCGCGTTCGGACTGACCGAGGCCGGCGGCGGCACCGATGCGGGCGCCACCAAGACCACGGCCAAGCTGGACGACGGACACTGGGTCATCAACGGCTCCAAGCAGTTCATCACGAACTCGGGCACCGACATCACCAAGCTGGTTACGGTCACCGCGGTGACCGGCGATGCCGGTGACCGCAAGGAGATTTCGTCGATTCTGGTGCCGGTGCCCACCGAGGGGTTCACCGCCGAGCCCGCGTACAACAAGGTGGGCTGGAATGCATCGGACACCCATCCCTTGTCGTTCGACGACGTCCGGGTGCCCGCCGAGAACCTGCTCGGCGAACGCGGCCGCGGGTACGCCAACTTCCTGCGCATCCTCGACGAGGGCCGCATCGCCATCGCGGCGTTGTCTGTTGGCGCCGCGCAGGGCTGTGTCGATGAGTGCGTGAAATACGCCAAGGAGCGCGAGGCGTTCGGTGCTGCGATCGGCACCTACCAGGCCATTGCGTTCAAGATTGCGCGGATGGAGGCGCGGGCCCACGCCGCCCGCACGGCTTACTACGACGCGGCCGCACTCATGTTGGCGGGCAAGCCGTTCAAGAAGGCAGCGGCGATCGCCAAGCTGGTGGCCAGCGAGGCTGCGATGGACAATGCCCGCGACGCCACCCAGGTGTTCGGCGGCTACGGTTTCATGAACGAGTACACAGTCGCGCGCCACTACCGCGACAGCAAGATCCTCGAGATCGGTGAGGGGACAACGGAAGTGCAGCTGATGCTGATCGCGCGCGAGGCGGGACTGTGAGCGACAAGCGCATAGTTGTTCAGCGCGGGCTGTGGTTCGAGGAGTTCGAGACAGGGGTGCTCTATCAGCACCGGCCCGGCCGCACGATCACAGAGGCCGACAACGTCCTGTTCACCACGCTGACGATGAACACCCAGGCGCTGCACCTCGACGCCGCGTTCTCTGACGCGCTGCCGCCGTTTCATCAGCGGCTGGTGAACTCGATGTTCACCCTGTCGACGCTGGTCGGCTTGTCGGTGGCGCAACTGACGCAGGGCACGATCGTCGGCAATCTCGGGTTCGGCGAGGTCGCCTTCCCCAAGCCGCTGTTCCACGGCGACACGCTGTACGCCGAGACCGAGGTCACCGACAAGCGGGAGTCCAAGAGCCGCCCGGGCGAAGGCATCGTGACGTTCGCGCACACCGGACGCAATCAGCACGGCGATATCGTGGCGACTGCATCACGCAAAACCATGGTGCGCAAGAAGCCGGAGGAATGATGGCGCTCACGCACACCGGACCGGGGTGGTTGTTCTGCCCGGCCGATCGCCCCGAGCGATTCGAAAAGGCCGCCGCGGCAGCCGATGTGGTGATACTCGACCTCGAGGACGGCGTCGCGGCCAAGGACCGCGAAGCGGCCCGCAAGGCGCTGATCGAGACGCCCCTTGATCCCGAGCGCACCGTCGTGCGCATAAACCCCAGCGCCACCCCGGACCACCAGCTCGATCTCGAAGCGCTGAAGAGCACGGCCTACACGACCGTCATGCTCGCGAAAACCGAAGACCCGCAACAGATTCGCGACCTCGCACCGCTGGATGTGGTGGTTTTGATCGAAACGCCCTTGGGCGCGCTGGCGGTCAACGAGTTGGCGCGGATGGACAACTCGCTGGCATTGATGTGGGGCGCTGAAGACCTCTTCGCGGTGCTCGGTGGCACCGCCAACCGGTATCCCGACGGCAGCTATCGCGAGGTGGCGCGACATGTCCGCTCGCAAACCCTCCTTGCGGCCAAGGCATACGGTCGAATGGCGCTGGATTCGGTGTACCTCGACATCAAGAATCTCGACGGCCTTGCGGCGGAGGTCGACGATGCGGTGGCCGTCGGATTCGATGCCAAGGTTGCGATCCACCCGTCACAGGTGGCCGTCATCCGCGCCGGTTATGCGCCCACGCCCGAGCAGGTCGAATGGGCTCGGGCCGTCCTTGCGCGGGTGGCCGACGAGCGCGGCGTCTTCCAGCACGACGGGTTGATGGTCGACGCCCCCGTGCTGCGGCGCGCGGAACGGATCGTCGCGCTGGCACCGGGTCAGCGGTAGACCGGCAGTACTGAGGGCGACACGTCCCGCAGGCGGTGGCTGTTCAGCGGGCGCGACGGATGTTCGAGCGCATAATGGAAATTGCCCCAGTGTTGGGGCGAGCAGAGCGCACGGTCTGACCAGCTCCACACCCCGGTAGCTGACAGACGGCCCCTCACCAGGGGTTTGCTCTGATCGTCTTGGCGCTGAGCACCTCACGGTCTAACGGCGAAACATGCCGCGACTGAGACCTGAAGGAGGCGTTATGGCTCTCCCTTTTGTGCAGCCGGCTGCGGATGCTGCGAGCGTCGAGCTCGCGCCGATCCGGCTGGTGGACCCCGACGGGTCACCCACAGCCGAGGATCGCTACAGCCGCGATTTGCCACCCGAAACACTGAGTTGGCTCTACGAGCTGATGGTCGTCACACGCGGCCTCGACAGCGAATTCGTCAACCTGCAACGCCAGGGCGAACTGGCGCTGTTCGCCTCCTGCCGTGGCCAGGAGGCCGCGCAAATAGGCGCCGCAGCATGCCTGCGCAAGACCGACTGGTTGTTCCCCCAATACCGCGAGATCGGTGCGTTCCTGTTGCGCGGCATCACGCCGGCGCAGATGGGCGCCGTGTGGCGGGGCAAGTGGCACGGCGGACTCGGCTTCACCGAGCGCTGCTGCGCGCCGATCTCCATCCCCATCGGCACCCACGGCCTGCACGCGGTAGGGGCTGCGATGGGCGCCCAGCGGCTGGGCGAGGACTCCGTGACGCTGGCGTTCCTCGGCGACGGCGCCACCAGCGAGGGCGACGCGCACGAGGCGCTGAACTTCGCGGCGGTCTTCAACGCGCCGTGTGTGTTCTTCGTCCAAAACAATGGTTGGGCGATCTCGGTGCCCGTCAGTCACCAGATGGCGGCGCCATCGATCGCGCACAGGGCGATCGGCTACGGGATGCCGGGCATTCGCGTCGACGGCAACGACGTACTGGCCTGCTACGCAGTGGTCGCAGCGGCCGCCAAGCGGGCCCGCGACGGTGGCGGCCCGACGCTGATCGAAGCCATCACGTATCGGATGGGTCCGCACACCACGTCGGACGACCCGACGCGCTACCGCTCCGAGGTGGAAGTCGCGCACTGGGCTGCGCTGGATCCGATCGACCGGTACCGCACCTATCTGCAGAGCATCGGCGTGTGGACGGAACGGCTGGAGGAGCGTGTCGCAGCCAGGACGAAGCGGGTGCGAACCGAACTCCGCGAATCCGTCGTCGGCGCAGACGATTTCGACGTCGGCGAGATGTTCGACACGGTGTATCACGACATCACCCCAGACCTGGTTCGACAACGCGAACAACTGCGCGACGAGTTGGCGAAGGAGGCCTGACATGACTCAGATCATCGAGCGGCCCCCGATGCACGGCGACGACGTACCCGAACCGCGGGGACCGATGCTGACCACGGTGCCTACCGCGCCGACGCTGACGATGGCCCAAGCGATCAACCGGGCCCTGCACGACGCGATGGCGGCCGACGACCGGGTGCTGGTGTTCGGCGAAGACGTCGCCACTCTGGGCGGCGTGTTCCGCGTGACCGAAGGGCTGACCGAAACCTTCGGTGACCAACGGTGTTTCGACACTCCGTTAGCAGAGTCGGGCATCGTCGGGATCGCGATCGGATTGGCGATCCGTGGTTTCTTGCCCGTCCCCGAAATCCAGTTCGACGGGTTCGCGGCGCCTGCGTTCGACCAGATGGTCAGCCATCTGGCCAAGTACCGCATGCGCACCCACGGTGACGTCGACATGCCGGTGACCATCCGCATTCCGTCGTTCGGCGGGATCGGCGCGGTGGAGCATCATTCGGAATCCACCGAGAGTTACTGGCTGCACACTGCGGGACTGAAGGTCGTGGTGCCGTCGACGCCGTCGGATGCGTACTGGCTACTGCGGCAGGCGATCGTGAGCCGCGATCCGGTGATCTACCTCGAGCCGAAACGGCGGTACTGGACACGAGAGGTCGTCGACACGCACACGCCCGCATTGCCGATCGGACGTGCGGCGGTGCGTCGCGTCGGGTCGGATGCCACGGTGGCGACGTACGGGCCGTTGGTCGCCACCGCGCTCAGTGCGGCCGAACTTGCCGAGCAGCACGGTTGGAGCCTCGAGGTCGTTGATCTGCGGTCGCTGAACCCGCTGGACTTCGACACCGTAGCCGACTCGGTGCGCAAGACCGGTCGCGCGATCGTGATGCACGAAGGTCCGCGCACTCTGGGCTTCGGCGCCGAATTGGCCGCCCGCATTCAGGAAGAGCTGTTCTACGACCTGGAGGCACCGGTGTTGCGCGCCACCGGGTTTGACACGCCCTATCCGCCGGCCAGGCTGGAGAAGCTGTGGCTGCCGGGCCCGGATCGGCTGCTGGACTGTGTGGAGCGGGCGATGAGGCAGCCATGAGCGGCGATGAGCGCTCGCGCGAAGAGTTTTCAACGCAGGTCAAGGAATTTCTCGTCCCCGACTTGGGCGAAGGTCTCGAAGACGCGACCATCACCGGGTGGAGCATCGCGGTCGGCGACGACGTCGAACTGAATCAGACGCTGTGCACCGTCGAGACCAACAAGGCCGAGGTCGAGATTCCCAGTCCGTATGCCGGCAGGGTCGTCGAACTCGGCGGCGCCGAGGGTGACACCTTGAACGTCGGCACGATGCTGGTCCGTATCGCCACCGACGCACCGGCGGCAGCGGCGCCGCAGAACGACAGGCCGAAGCGCAAACCGGTGCTGGTCGGCTACGGCGCCGACGACGAGATGGACAGCAGCAGACGCGGATCCGTCGGGGAACGGCCACGGGCCAAGCCGCCGGTGCGCAAGCTGGCGGCCGAACTGAACGTCGACCTTTCGACTGTGGCCGGCAGCGGGCCGGATGGAGTGATCACGCGCGAGGATGTGCTCGCCGCTGCGGGCAGATCGGCGCCGACCCCGGAGATGGTCGCGGTGCGCGGTGTACAGGCCGAGATGGCACACCGGATGACGTTGTCGCGCAGTCAGATACCTGACGCGCACGCCGGTGTACAGGTCGACTGTTCGCGTCTGATCGGACTGCGCGACCGGCTGCGTGACAGCACAGACGAGACGTCGCCGATCACGCCGTTCGTGTTGACTTTGCGGTTGTTGACGATCGCGCTGCAGCATCACTCCCACCTGAATTCGACATGGGTCGACACCACTGATGGTCCGCAGCTCCATTTGCATTCCGCTGTGCACCTGGGGTTCGGCGTGGCCGCGCCGCGAGGACTGCTGGTGCCCGTCGTCAGCGATGCGCAGGACAAGACCACCCGGGAGTTGGCGACGACGGTCGCGCGACTCATCCGCGAGGCGCGGGCAGGCACGCTGAAACCGGCGGAGTTACAGGGCTCGACGTTCACGGTGTCGAACTTCGGCGCACTCGGGTTGGATGAGGGCGTTCCTGTGATCAATTATCCGGAGGCGGCGATCCTGGGGATGGGATCGCTGAAGCCACGACCCGTCGCTGTGGAGGGCGAAGTCGTTGTGCGCCCGACGATGTCAGTGACATGCGCATTCGACCATCGAATCGTCGACGGCGCAGCGGTGGCGGCGTTCCTCGGCGAGCTACGCGAGCTCATCGAGGCGCCGGAACTCGCGCTGCTTGACCTCTGATCAGCAGGGGTCGCCAGGAGGCGTGTAATACGGCACGCCCTCGACCGTGTAGCACGGTATCTCGCCGGGGATGTACGGATCGGTGGCCGCCGCGATGGCGACCCCGGTCGCCACGTCACCGGCGATGTTGGTGCAGCCGCCCACCCCGACATGGCGTCCGTGTGCACCGGCGCAGATGTCGGCGTCGGCCGCCGGTGCGACCACCACCGGCACCACAGCCATCCCCATTGCTGTGAACAGCACAGCTGCCAGCTTCTTCATTTCCCGCTCCTTTGGTGACCCGGCCCGATAGCAGCGTAGGCGGCTTTTCTAACGGTTGGGTCATTTTCGCTGCGCGGCGGCCAACCTCTTGGCGAACTCCGGGGATGTGATCGAGGTGGCCTGCGGCCCCAACTCGGTGTCGACGGCGATGCGGTGTTGCTCGGTGTCCACGACACCGGGGTTGGCAGTCGCGCGCATGGAGGCTTTCGTTGCGATGACGACGTCCCGGGGTGCGGCCGCCGGTCCGGCGGCGAGTTTCCTTGCGGCCGCAACGGGATCGTCGGCGACCTCGAGCGCCAATCCATACCGCACCGCGGCCTCGGCATCGAAGCGCATGCCGAAAAGCAGTGAGGCACGGGCGACTTGCGGACCGACGGCGCGCTGCAGCATCCAGGTGGCGCCGCCGCCGGGATGGATGCCGAGCTTCTGGAAGCGCGGATCGAAAAGCGCTGCGGGACCGGCGATTCGAACGTCAGCGGCCAGCGCCAGATTCAAACCCGCGCCGACGGCCGCGCCGTTGACCGCTGCGATCGTCGGCAGCGCGCAGTTGGCCACGGCGAGGAATCCGTCGTAGATGACGCGCAGACCGTCCTCGGTTGCGGCACCGAGCGCTGTCAGGTCGGCGCCTGCACAGAACGCCTTGCCTGCCCCGGTGACGATGAGGGCGTGCACGTCGGGGTTGGCTTCTGCGGCGTCGACCGCCGCGCGCAGGGCCGCCGAGATCTCCGCAGTGACGGCGTTGCGGCGCTCGGGGTCGTTGACCGTGATGACGGCGACGTGCTCGTCGACGTGGACCAGTACTGGATCGGACACGGACCTCAGCCTAATGACCGCCTTTTCGGGCGAGCGTCGACGGTGATCGTCATCGCCAGCGAGATGGCGCAGGCGGCGACGGCCGTGGCGGCGGGCCAGCCGAAGCATCCGACTGCCGCCGCGCCGAATGCGGTGCCCAGCGTGCCGCCGACGAAGTAGACGAGCATGTAGGCGCTGTTGAACCGGGCCGGTGCCGTGGGATCGATCGCCAGCACCGTGCTCTGGTTGGCGACCTGGGCGGCGAACAGGCCGGCGTCGAACAGGGCGAGGCAGGCCAGCGTCACGGTTGCATTCGACAGGCACACAGCCAGCGTCACGGTGGCGGCCAATGCGATGACGAGCCCGACGAGTATCACCCGTCGTGCGCCGACCCTGTCGGTCCAGGCGCCAGACACTCGGGTCGCGACGATGCCGAGCAGTCCCGCGAAGGCGTAAACGCCGATGCGCTCCGAAGAATACGAAAACGGCGGCTGGGACAGTGCGACCGCAAGGCCCGCCCACACCGAGCAGAACGCGAAGAACCACAAGGCACCGCGGCAGGCGGCGAGCCGAAGCGCTGCCACACGGACGTACAGGCCGGGCAGTTTGCGAAGGGATGCGAGGTATCCCGCGGTTACGCTGCCTGCTGCATCGGGCAGCACGAAGCGCGCAGCGACCGAAACGATGGCGCAGGCCGAGGCGAAGACGAGAAACATTGCGCGCCAGCCGATCTCGTCATTCAGCCAGCCGCCGACGATCCGTCCCAGGAGGATGCCTGCCGAGATCCCAGCGGTGACGATGCCCAGAACCGTGGCCCGCCGCAGCGGATTTGCGAAACGTCCTGCAACGGAACTCAATTGGGCCCCGACGGACGATCCGGCACCTATCACTCCGACAACAAGGGCTAGAAGCCACGGTGTGCCGACGACGGCGTTGATGCCGAGCGCGATGGCCAGCGCGCCGAATTGCGTTGACAACACGTGCCTTGGCGAGAACCGGTCGACCAGCGGAACCAGCAGGGCGAGGCCGATCAGGTAGCCGAGCGGTCCGCATGCCAACGCGATGCCGACTGTGGCCAGCGACGTATGCATTGACCCCGCGACATCGGCGATGGCGGGTTGCAGCGGATAGATGCTTGCGGTGCCAAGTGCGGCCGCCAGCGCCATGAACCAAACGACTGGTGTCGAGAGGACGGGTGCGCGGGGTTCGGAGATGACGTCGGTTTGCATGGCACCGACGCTATGAACGTGAAGGTCTCCGACGCTGGCGGAAAACGGACACGGCAGTCACTCAGCCCGGCGGCGGAGGCACCAGCGGCGGCGCGCCGGGCGGTGGCGGCGGGTCAGGCTGGAACTGCACCAAGCCCGGCGGGATGTTGGTTCCCGGCGGTGGCGCGGTACCCGGCAGCGGTTCGCCGAGTTGCTCCTGCGGCACCTGCCCAAGCAGTCCGCCCTTGAGCATGCCTGCGCGGTACATGTCGATGTAGCGGCCCAGCCACTCGCGACGGGTGACGTCGTTGTTCTCATCGCCTGGAGCGACGTCGAACTGCTCGCACTTGCCCGGTGCCGAGGGCACCATGCACTGCTGCGGCCCGTATGCGTTGTTGAACGGGTTCAGGTTCGGCACCACGCCCGGGCCCGCACCCGGCGCCGACGGCACCGCGTTCTGGCCGAGAACCGTGGTCTGGTCCAGACCGGTAATCGGCGGGGCGCCCAGTGCAGCCGGGTTCTGGTCCTGCCCGTTCTGCGCCAACACGTCGAGCCCCTGCGGGCCCAGCGGCGCACCCAACACCGGCACCGGCGGGCCAGGGGGAGGCGGAGGCTCGGGTGCGCCGGGCACCGGCAGTGCCGGATCCGGTGGCAGTGGCGGGTCGGCAGCGGCGGTCGCCGAGAAGGCGACCGCCGCACCGACCGTGATCAATCCGGCGGCCGCGATGTTCGCGACTGCCAATCTCTTTCGGCTCGAATCCATGCCCGACGTCAGACGGCTTTGGTCACGCCGTAGTAGGCCACCACGTCGTCGGTGTCGGTGGTCGAACTCGTCAGCGTCGCGTAGGACCGCAGGAAGGACTGACCGACGCAACCGTCGACCTTGATGTGGGTGTCCTTCAGCGTTACGCGGACGGGCGCGGCCTTGAACGTCTTCTTGTCGACGGTGACGGTCGAGACGGTGCCGGGCTTGGCGTGGATCTCGATGGTGCCCGAGATCGGGAACGACAAACCGGTGGGCAGCAGGTTCGCACCGGGGATCGACGAGCCCGAGGTACCGATACCGACCTGGCCGATCAGACGCACCTGGCCGAGCTCGATGCCGCAACCGATCTGGTAACCGGCCTCGAGCGTGCCACCGTTCAGGCTCGTCTTACCGCTGCCCGTAACCGTTCCCGTGAAGGTGCCGCCGACGAGGTATTCGCGCGACGACACCGCAGTGGTCAGTGGTGCGACGGGCAACTGCGTCTCGTCCTTGGCGACCACGGTCAGCACCCAACCGTCGGGAGACGTCACCACACCCGGTTCGGCCGACGCGACCACGCCGTTGTCCGGTGGCGGTCCGTCGTCGCCGGGGTCCGCCGAAGCGATCGGCGCCGTCCCGAGCGGGATCAGCGAGCAGGCAGCCAGTGCAGCAAAGCGATTCACCATTATTTTCTTTCGTTCGAGTTCGACTGGGGTTAAACGGCCTTGGTGACGCCGAGGTAGGTGATGACGTCGTCGGTGTTGTCGGTCGAGCTCGTCAGCGTCGCGTACGAGCGGATGAAGGACTGGCCGGCGCACTGGTCGGTCTTGATCCGGACGCCCGTGATCGTGATGCGGGTCGTCGTGCCCTTGAACGACTTCTTGTCGATCGCGACGGTGGTGACGGTGCCGGGCTTCAGGTACACCTTGCCCTGCAGGCTGATGCCGAAGGCGCCGGACGCCTTGGTGAACGGCAGGTTGATGCTCGGCGTGAAGCTGGCGCCGGGGTTGATCTCCGTCTCGTCGGAGATGATGCCGCAACCGATCTGCTCGCCGGCCTCCATCGAGCCGCCGGTCAGCTTCGTCTTGCCGCCGCCGGTGATCTTGCCGACGAAGGTGCCTGCGATCAGGTACTCGCGCGACGAGATCGCGGTGGTCAATGGAGCGACGGGCAGCTGCGTCTCATTGCTGCCGACCACCTCGAGGTGCCAGCCGTCCGGCGTGTCGAGCACTCCGGGAGGACCTGACGGAACGGCGCCCTCCGGCGGCAGCGGGTTGGTGGCATTCACGGGCACGGCCGGATCCGACGGCGGAGGAGGGTCGGCCTGCGCGAGGGGCGCGACGGCCGCGACGGGTATCGCGACGCAGACGGATGCCAACATGGCAAAGCGATTCAACATGGTTGGGATAGCGCCTCTCGTGGTCTGAACACAACGGATCTGTAACGGATGTGTCGCGAGGGAGCCTCTAATGGTGGGGTTTCCAAACGGTGAACACACCGCAAACAGTTCGCGCCCGGTTCCCATCGAATCGGCGTCTTGTGACATGCACTCTTGTCCAGACCACAGACAGATGTAATCCTCCTCACAGGCGCACGAAAGCCGATGGACCGCAACTAGATACCGGCCGTTGGCCGGTAGTTCACCAATTGGACACTTTGGCGATTGACCGTAGGTCGCGTTGCTTATTGCCCTCGAGACTGGACGGGGCTCGTCGACGTGGGTTTGGCTGGCCGGTGCAACGCGTGCCAGCGGGTCAACGCAAACTCAGCGACGCTGCGAGACCGACAACCTTGGAGGAGAACATTGAAGGCATTCCACGCCCGTGAACGAAGCGTTGCCGCGTCCGTTCTCGCGTTGGGCATCGGACTGGCGCTCGCCCCAACCGCTTTCGCCGACGACTACACCGTCGATGGACAGGGCGCTGGTCCGATCCAGGTCGCCGCAGGGCCCACGTCGGACAACGCCGATCCCGCCGCACTGCAGGCCTGCGACGCATTCGCCCAAGTGCTGGACACCTCCTCGAGTTACTACGGCGACTTCGCCGACAGCTTCGAGGGATCCGACTACGCCGACCCGGCCGTCGACACCAGCAATGTCACCGGTCGGACTGCGCTGAGACAGTCCGCCGCCGTGGCCATGCAGGCGGCGCAGACACCGGGCCTGGACCCGTCGATCGCGAACCCGATGCGGATTTGGTCGCTCGGCGCGAGCAAGCTACTTGTGAAGATGGGACTGCGTATCCCCGGCGACAGCCTCAACAGCACGGCCACCGAGATGAACGCCCAGGCCGAACAGGTTCAGCAGGCCTGCGCCAACGCCGGGACGCACGCGTAATTCGGTGAAACACTTTGTCTTTGGCGCGCTCGCGCTCAGCTCGGTTCTTGCCGGTTGCGGTGGGGCGGTTTCGGGTGCGTCGGAACCGAAGTTGGTTCCTGACTCCGCATTGACCGCGTCGCTCGCGACCGCCGACGAACTGAACGCGATCATGGGCACCAGCGGAATGGTCTCGCATACGCCCGTCTCGCAGATGGGTGATCATCGCAACCTGCTGCCCAACCTCAACTGCCTCGGTGTCTGGCAGGTCAACGAGGCGCCGATCTACGAGTCGAGTCACTGGAAATCGGTGCGCCAACAACTGGTTCGGGTACCCGACACCGACAACTGGAACTTCCTCGTCGTGCAATCGGTCGTGTCCTACCGAACCGCGGATGGGGCACGGCAGTTCCTCACCGAGTCGACCGACCGATGGTCGAAGTGCAGCAATCACACGCTGAATATCCAACTCAACGGCCAGGTGTTGCCGGGCTGGCGAAGTGGCGACCTCACCAAAACCGACAACCGGCTAGCGCTGCCGTACACGAGGACAAGCGGCGATCAGGTCCGGTCGTGTCAGCGCGTGCTGCAAGTTGCCGCGAACGTGGTGCTGGACATTCAGGCGTGTAAGCCCCAGCAGCAGAACGCAATCACCGCCGCGGCCGACGTCGCCGACAAGATCGTGTCGAAGTTTCCTCGGTGAGTTACGTTACGCGCCAACCCTTTTGATGCAGTCAGCCTAGTTGTTGGTTGGTGGTGGTTGGGGTTGGTAGGGGTCATACCACCAGCAGTCGGCGCGTTCGCCCAGTGGTCCGGTCCAGGGTGGGACATCGGGCGGGGGTTGGGTGGGTGGACGTGCCAGTGATCTGGTGTCGAGTGGTTGGCCGGTGTTGTCGGTGACGACGAGGTGGGTGGCGGGTCCGGTGATGATGATCCCGCCGCGGTGGTGGAGCCGGTGGTGGTACGGGCACAGCAGCACGAGGTTGTCCAGGTCGGTGGGGCCGCCGTTTTCCCAGTGCACCAGGTGATGGGCGTGCAGTCCGCGGGTGGCCCCACACCCGGGTACCGCACACGTGGGGTGGCGGTGTTCCAGCGCGCGGCGCAGTCGCCGATTGACCGTGCGGGTGGTGCGTCCGGCGCCGATCGGTTGGCCGTGGCGTTGGAACCAGACTTCGCAGGTGGCATCACAGGTCAGATATTGGCGCTCGGCATCGGTGAGCAGCGGCCCCAGATGCAGGGCGGCCATGCGCTGCTCCACGTCGAGGTGGGCGACGACGGTGGTGTGTTGTGCGTGCGGGCGGCGCGCGGCCTCGGCGTCCCAGCCGGCCTCCACCAGCCGCATGAACGCCTCACCCGTGGTCGGCGCCGGGGGCCGCTGCGCTGAATCGTCTGCACCCTGGTCGTGTTTCCACTCGGTGTACAGGGCGTCGTGATGCGAGGCCAGTGCGGCGTCGAGCTTGGCCGACTCGATGTGGGGCAGTCGGATGCGCCACGTGGTGAAGTGCTCATCAGTGGTCTTGGTGACCGAAACCTTCGGCTCCGGTGGAGGCTCGGGGTTGGGGTCGGGTCGGGGTTCGAGTTTGACTGCGGTGCGCAACTGGTTGACCGTCGCCACGGTCGCCAACTGCGCGTAATGCTCATCAGAGCCCGCACCCGCGGCGCCGGCGATGACGCCGACCTGATCCAGCGACAACCGGCCCTGGCGCATCGCTTCTGCGCAGCGCGGAAACTCGTCGAGCCGGCCCGCGACCGTCGTAATGGTCTTCGCGGTGGTCGAGGACAACCCCAGTCGCCAGGCCACCAACCCCGCCACCGAGCGTGCCCCGGTGGCACCCCACAACCCGTCGCGGTCGATCTCGGCGACGATCTCCACCACGCGCCCATCGATGGCGTTGCGCTGCCCCGCCAACTCCGCGAGCTCCTCAAAGAGCACCTCAAGACGCTCCTTCGGAATCATCGCGGTCGCCGCTAAGGACATAACGACATCATCACAAAAGGGTCCGACAAATTTCGGTCACCAAGCGCTACAGCTTGATTGGTCACTATCCCGCTTCGGCGTCTTTACCCGTGTTCGGCTTCTCGTCGTGCTTGGGCTGCGTCGCGTCCTTCGGGTCGTCCTTGGTGGGTTTGTCCACGGCCACAACAGGATCCGAAGTGGGAGCGTCGTCGTCCGCCTTGCCCTGCGGCTCAGCCTTCTCGCTGTCGCGCACCACATTGGTCAACGGCTTGGCCGCGTCGACGGTGGCGAGCTTCTTCTTGTCGTTCGGCTTGGGGTCCGTCGTCGTTTCCGTCTTCAACGTCGACACAGAGGGCACAGTCTGCAAGGCGCCCGGGAGCGTCGACGCGAGCTGGGGCAGTGACGAGCCTGGCGTCGCCGGCTGATACTTGCTCGGGTCTGCTGGGATCGGATTGCCGTTGGGGTAGGCGGAATTCACGATAGCGGTCAGCACCGGTTCGGTGGCGTCGGCGATGACATTGCCGACCACAGGGACAAGGCGAATCAGATTGGTCAGCGGCAGGCCATTGCTGGTGTAGGTGACGTAGGTGGTCTTCCCGCGTTGAGTGACGTACGCGGCGACCCGGTCGCCGTCCGGTATCGCGCCGCATTGCGCGTCGGGACATTCGAGGACGGTGCCGTTGTCGGTGATGCCGCATGTATTGGCGCTACCGCAGCTGACGGCGGGCGATCCGTCGGGGTACACCGGGAGGTCCAGGTCGTTCTGGTTGAGGTGGCGGTAGAGATAGGCGACAAGGGAGTTGACGGCGGCGACTGGGTTGAGCACGTCGGCGGGCGCATTGGAGTTGTAGTCGTATTCGTAGCCGACGTCGACCAGACCGAGAGCGTCCGTGTCGGTCGGCGATGGGATGGGGTTGACCCCGATGAGCGCAAACCACGGGTAGCGGGTGCCGAAGCCGCCGTTCGGCCGGGACACGTTGTTGTCGAGGATGAAGACCGTCTTGGAAAGGACCGGGTCATGGCTGGCCTGCAGCGCCATCAGAAGCAGGCTGGTGTTCGCGGCGCCCCACCCCGAGGAGAGCACGGCGTTGGTCTCGTCGGTGTGCGCTTGCAGGGCCTGATTGATGCCGAACGGCCCCGTGAAGAAGTTGACGTGTTCGAGGTCGTCGCCTGTGTTGAAGGGCGCCTGATTGAACATCCCTTGGAAGAAGTCTTCGTTCCCGCTGCCGTCGGGGTGCGTCGAGCTGCCGACGACGATCAGCGCCGCGAGGTCGACGAGCGGGGCCGAGATCGACGCGGGCTGGGTGGCAGCAACGCCTGCCACGGTGGTCGCGACGCCGAGTGCGGCGACGGTCGTCGCAAGCCTGCTCAGTCTTTTGGTACGAGGTGTATTCAAGCCCGGCGTCCCCTCCAAGGTTCCGCTAGCAACCTATCTCGTTGAGCGGGCGCCAGGCGAGTTGTTCAGGCTCCGAGTCCAAGAGTCGACATTGGCCGGCGGGGTCTTCGATCGTCTTCGCCTGCGCTACAAGAAGTTTCGGCAATACCGACGGGGTAGTGGGCGTCTGCAGCAAGCGACCGAATGAATGCAAAGCAGGGAAGATATGTTGCCGTGCCTCCAGTACTATTTTGCTCTGTTGTCAATTCCAGTTCATTGCCGTGATTGCCAACCGCGCGGAATGTGACACTCTCTTCCAAAATTCAGCTGACGGGACTTCGTGACTGGGAAACAGCTGCCAGCTCGCTGAAATCGCCTTGACTAGGTGCGTTGTTAACGCAGGTTTCATCCGTTGTGGTGAGATTCTGTGCTATGGCGGTCGCTTCGTCGCCACTGGTAGAGAGTTTGAGAATTTGCCGTTCCAAGATCAAGTTAGTGGCAAAATGTTGCTTGCTCAGCTAGCTAGTGTTAGCTGAGCGGGGGGGGTGGACTCACTTTGGCAACGAAAGGACCCCCGATATGGGCGCGCACAGCAAGCGCACAAGCAAGACTTCCCGCAAGCTTCAGGTCACTACCTACCTGGCAGCCGGCGTGCTGGCCGGCGGTGGCGGAGCCGCCGCGTTGACAGCAGCCATGTCGACGCCCGTCGCGGCACCGGCCATGTCCGAGGGCGGCGGCGTCCAGCTGACCAGCCTGGGCAGCATGCTCGGATCGGTGGTGCATGTGCTGGTCGGCAACGGCTCCGACGCGACCACCGACGACGGTAACGGCGGCAACGCCGGGCTGCTGATCGGCAACGGCGGTGCTGCCACGGGTGGCAATGGCGGCCACGGCGGCCTGCTGCTCGGAAATGGCGGCAGCACCTACGAGGGCACAGGCGGAAGCGCGGGCCTGCTCGGCAACGGCGGTGATTCCGTCGAAGGTACCGGTGGCAACGGCGGCCTGGTGCTCGGCAACGGTGGCGACAGCACCGGCACAATCGGCGCGGGCGGCCCCGGCGGTGGGAGCAACGGCGGCAACGCCGGCCTGGTCGGCAGGGGCGGTGACGCGGTCGGCGGCAATGGTGGCAGTGGCGGCGTGGTACTCGGCAACGGCGGCGACTCGTTCTTCGGCGACGGCGGTCATGCCGGCGTGGTGGCCGGCAACGGCGGTTCGTCTCTCGAGGGTGACGGCGGCAACGGCGCTGTGCTCGTCGGCAGCGGCGGTAACTCCTTCGACGGCAACGGCGGCAACAGCGGCGTGGTGTTCGGCAATGGCGGCGACACATTTGGTGAGCAGGGCGGGCACGCGGTTTTGACCGGGGACGGCGGCGACGGCGGCGTTGGCGGTGACGGCGGCATCCTGCTCGGTAAAGGTGGCGTCGGCTTCGGCGGCACGGACGGCAAGGGCGGCATTCTCGGCTCGCTGAGCGACGCAGTCACACCCAACACCGTCAGCACAGCCAAGGTCGCGAGCCCGGCGACCAGCGGCACGACACCGAAGACCACCAAGCCGAAGGTCAGCGCACCGAAGATCAAGGTGCCCAAGATCTCGTTGCCGAAGATTTCGCTACCGAAGCTCCCGACATCGAAGACCAGCACCAGCACGAAGTAAGGGTTCATCGCCCCAGCGACACAGAAGGCGCGCCCGGCAGTCCGAGGGCGCGCCTTCTGCATGCTCACTGAGAGGCTCTGACGGTGGCGCCCCCGGCACGACTCGAACGTGCGACCTAGAGATTAGAAGGCTCTTGCTCTATCCAGCTGAGCTACGGGGGCAGCGTCGGTGAGTGTATCTCGCGGCCACCGGGAACCCTGGGCTCGCAACCGCTATAAAGGCACAGCGTGCCGCCGGGCGGCGGACTAGCGTAGTGGCAGCATTCAGGCGTTAAGGAGGGGAGCGACGAGCATGAGCGACATGCCGGAACTCGATGCTGACGGACTTCCGGAGGAACTCAGCGCGTTCGACCAGATATTGCATCGCGGTGAAGCCCACCCGCGCACTCGATCCGGCATCATGACCATCGAACTGCTCGACACTACCCCGGACTGGGCCGCTTATCGGGCAAGGTTCGACCACGCCTCGCGCAAGGTGCTGCGGCTGCGGCAGAAGGTCGTCATGCCGACGCTGCCCACTGTGGCGCCGCGGTGGGTGATCGACCCGGACTTCAATCTCGATTTCCACGTGCGCCGCATGCGGGTCCCCGAGCCGGGCACCATGCGTGAGGTATTCGACCTCGCCGAGATAGCCGCGCAGTCGCCGCTCGACATCTCCCGGCCGCTGTGGACCGCGACCCTGGTCGAGGGCCTCGAAGGCGGCCGTGCCGCGCAGTTGGTACACCTCAGCCACGCCGTGACCGACGGTGTCGGCGGCGTCGAGATGTTCGCCAACCTCTACGACCTCGAACGCGATCCACCACCCCAGGCGCCTCCGCCGCTGCCGGTTCCCCAGGACCTTTCGCCCAATGACCTGATGCGCCAAGGCATTAACCGGCTTCCCGGCACCATCGCGGGGCGGGTGCGCGGCGTGCTGTTCGGCGCAGCGCACGTTGTCGGCAGGGTCGTCCGCGATCCGATAGCCAACATGGGCGGAGTCGTCGAGTACGCCATGTCCGGTGCCCGCGTCGTCGGACCCGTCGCCCCGCCGTCACCGGTGCTGCGGCGTCGCAGTCTCTCGTCGCGCAGCGATGCCATCGACATCGAGTTCGGCGCGCTGCACAAGGCCTCCAAGGCCGCCGGTGGCTCCATCAACGACGCCTATCTGGCAGGCCTGTGCGGCGCCCTGCGCCTGTACCACCAAGCCAAGGGCGTGCCGATCGACGCGCTGCCGATGGCGGTGCCGGTCAACCTGCGCTCCGAGGCAGATCCTGCCGGCGGCAACCGATTTGCGGGCGTCAACCTCGCCGCCCCGGTCGGCCTGCAGGACCCCGAAGTGCGCATCAAGAACATTCGGTCGCAGATGACCCGCAAGCGTGAGGAGCGTGCCATCGACATGGTCGGCGCCATCGCGCCGGTGCTCACGCTCATGCCCGATTCCGTGCTCGAGTCGATGGCGGGATCGATCGTCAACTCAGACGTGCAGGCCAGCAATGTGCCGGTCTACGCGGGCGATACCTTCATAGCGGGCGCGAAGGTGTTGCGCCAGTACGGCATTGGGCCCCTGCCCGGTGTCGCCATGATGGTCGTGCTGATCTCTCGTGCCGGATACTGCACCATCAGCACGCGTTACGACCGTGCATCGATCGACGACGCCGACCTGTGGGCCCGCTGCCTGCTGGCCGGCTTCGACGAGGTGCTCGCGCTGGGCGGCGACGGTCGGGCCGTACCAGCGACGTTCACCGTCGAGACCCCAGAACCCACCCCAGTGTCACCCAACGGAAGTGCGGCGCAATGACTTCGGCCAACGGTCAGCCAAATCCCCGATCGATGCGGCTGCCCGGGTCGGTCGCCGAGATCGAGGCGAGTCCGCCGGGCCCTGAGGTCGGCGCGTTCTTCGATCTTGACGGCACTCTGGTAGCCGGGTTCACCGGCGTCGTCATGACCCAGGATCGGCTGCGCAGGCGGCAGATGTCAGTCGGCGAGTTCATCGGCATGGTGCAGGCCGGCCTCAACCATCAACTCGGTCGCTCCGAGTTCGAGGATCTCATCGGCAAGGGCGCCCGCATGTTGCGCGGAAACTCGCTGGCGGACATCGACGAATTGGCCGAGCGACTCTTCGTGCAGAAGATCGTCGGTCGCATCTACCCGGAGATGCGTGAACTCGTCCGCGCCCACATGGCCCGCGGCCACACCGTCGTGCTCAGCTCTTCGGCGTTGACGGTCCAGGTGGAGCCCGTCGCGCGATTCCTCGGCATCGAGAACGTGTTGAGCAACAAATTCGAGGTCGACGAGAACGGCTGCCTGACCGGCGAAGTGCTCACGCCCATCATCTGGGGACCCGGAAAGGCAAGGGCCGTACAGGCATTCGCTGCCAAGAACGGCGTCGACCTGGCGAAGAGCTACTTCTACGCCGATGGTGACGAGGACGTCGCGCTGATGTATCTCGTCGGCAATCCGCGACCGACCAACCCGGCGGGCAAGCTCGCCGCGGTCGCCGCCAAGCGGGGCTGGCCAGTGCTGCGGTTCACCAGTCGCAGCGGCGCCAATCCGGTTTCGCAGTTGCGGACTGCGGCGGGAATCGCATCGATGGTGCCGATCGCGGCAGGCGCGCTCGGCCTGGGTCTGCTGACCCGCAACAAGCGCACGGGGGTCAACTTCTTCACCTCGACGTTCGGCCGGACACTGCTCACGGCCACCGGCATCAACCTCAACGTCCTTGGCAAGGAGAATCTGACCGCCAAACGGCCCGCGGTGTTCATCTTCAATCACCGCAACCAGGCCGACCCGATGATCGCGGGAACCCTGGTCAGCGACAACTTCACGTCGGTCGGAAAGAAGGAGCTGGAGAACGATCCGATCGTCGGCACCATGGGCAAGATCATGGACGCGGCGTTCATCGATCGCGACGACCCGAAGAAGGCGGTCGAGGGACTCAAGAAGGTCGAGGAGCTTGCGCGCAAAGGACTTTCGATCCTGATCGCGCCTGAGGGCACCCGCCTAGACACTACCGAGGTCGGTCAATTCAAGAAGGGACCGTTTCGGATCGCGATGTCGGCAGGGATACCCGTCGTGCCCATCGTGATCCGCAATGCCGAGGTCATCGCCGCTCGCGACTCGAGCACGTTCAACCCCGGCACCGTCGACGTCGTCGTCTACCCGCCGATCCCCGTCGACGACTGGACCCACGACAACCTTTCCGAGCGCATCGCCGAGGTGCGTCAGCTGTACCTGGACACCTTGAAGGACTGGCCGCACGACGAGGTGCCGACGCATCCGCTGTACAAGCGCAAGAAGGCGCCTGCCAAGAAGGCGGCGGCGAAGAAGGCACCTGCCAAGAAGGCGGCGGCGAAGAAGGCACCTGCCAAGAAGGCGCCGGCCAAGACGACGACGGCGGCAACGAAAGCGACGACCAAGGCCGCCGAAAAGAAACCGGCGAAGAAAACACCCGCCAAGAAGACGGCGAAAAAGGCTGCCGCAAAGGGCCGGTCGTGAAAATCTCCGCCGATGAGTTCGCGGCGTTCACCGCGACTGACGACGCGCTCGTGCTCGCCTCGGTGTCATCGCCCGCCGAAGAGGCGCTACTGAACGACTGGCTGGCACGCCAGCGCCGCGAGCACCCGGATTCCAACGTCGACGTGCTGCGGCTACCGGCCGACGACGACCCGCCGCCGGGAACGCTGGCGTCGCTGGTCGAGGAGTTGGACACCGACGAGGATCGATCGGTCGTGCCGGTGCGCGTGTTCTGGGTGCCCGGTGGCCTGCCCACCCGATCCAAGGTCGTCGCGTTCCTTTCCGGTCGTGACACCTACCGACCGCCGGAGATGCTGCAGAAGCGGATTCTGCGGAAGGATCCCTCGCGCGCCAGGGTGGTGGCCGGTGAACCCGCGAAGGTCTCTGAGTTGCGACAGCAATGGCATGAGACCACCGTCGCTGAAAACCCAAGGGAATTCGCACGATTCGTCATCCGACGGGCGATCCTGGCGATCGAGCGCGTTGAGCTGCGCCTCCTCGGCCCCGAGTACAAGTCGCCACGGCTGATCAAGCCCGAACTGCTGGCATCGGCACGGTTTCGTGAGGGTCTGGAAAAGATTCCCGGTGCGACAGTCGACAAAGCCGGTGAGATGCTCGACGAACTGTCCACCGGATGGAGTCGGTTCTCGGTTGACCTGATTCCGTCGCTGGGCCGCGCCATCTTCAGCCGCGGCTTCGATCCCAACATCGACTACGACCGCGCCGAAGTCGAGGCAATGCGGCGCGGTTTGGAACATCATCCCGCGGTGCTCCTGTTCTCGCACCGGTCCTACCTCGACGGTGTGATCGTGCCCGTGGCGATGCAGGAGAACCGGCTGCCACCCGTCCACACCTTCGCGGGCATCAACCTGTCGTTCGGATTCATGGGCCCGTTGATGCGCCACTCCGGGGTCATCTTCCTGCGGCGCAAACTCGACGATCCGCTGTACAAGTACGTGCTGCGGCAATTCGTCGGCTACATCGTCGAGAAGCGGTTCAACCTGAGCTGGTCGATCGAGGGCACCCGGTCGCGCACCGGAAAGATGTTGCCGCCCAAGCTCGGTCTGCTCGCATATGTCGCCGATGCCTACCTCGACGGACGCAGCGAGGACATCCTGTTGCAACCGGTGTCGATCAGTTTCGATCAGTTACACGAGACCGCTGAATACGCCGCGTACGCCCGTGGTGGCGAGAAGACGCCCGAAAGCCTGTCCTGGATGTACAACTTCATCAAGGCCCAGGGCGAGCGCAATTACGGCAAGATCTACGTGCGCTTCCCCGAAGCAGTGTCGATGCGTGAATACCTCGGCGAACCGCACGGCCCGATGACCACCGACGAAGCCGCCAAACGCCTTGCGCTGCAAAAGATGGCGTTTGAGGTGTCGTGGCGGATTCTGCGCGCCACCCCCGTCAACGCGACGGCGCTGGTGTCGGCGCTGCTGCTGACCACCCGCGGGGTGGCACTGACGCTGGACCAGCTTCATCACACGTTGCAGGACTCGCTGGACTACCTGGAACGCAAGCAGACGCCAATGACCAACAGCGCGTTGCGGCTTCGCACGGCCGACGGCGTTCGCGCAGCCCTCGACGCCTTGTCCAACGGTCACCCCGTCACCTGTGTCGAGGGCGGCAGGGAGCCGGTGTGGCGGATCGCGCCCGAGAACGAGCATGAGGCAGCGTTCTACCGCAACACCCTCATCGACGCTTTCCTCGAAACGTCGATCGTCGAGTTGGCGCTCGTGTTTGCGGCCCGCGCGGAATCCGATCGGCTGGAAGCGTTTTGGTCGCAGGCGATGCGGCTGCGCGATCTGCTGAAGTTCGACTTCTACTTCGCGGACTCCGCCGCATTCCGCGGACATGTGGCCGAGGAGATGTCCTGGCATGAGGAATGGGAGAGCCAGGTGGCCGCCGGTGGCGCCGAGATCGACGTGCTGTTGCGCGCGAAGAAGCCGTTGATCGCCAGCGCGATGCTGCGGCCGTTCTTCGAGGCGTACGAAATCGTGGCCGACGTGTTGCTCGACGCCCCCGCCGAGATCGGCGAGAAGGAACTGACCAAGATGGCGCTTGGCGTCGGCAGGCAGTTCGTCGCACAGAACCGGGTGCGCAGCAACGAAGCCGTATCGGCGCTGCTGTTCGCGACCGCGCGGCAGGTGATCGCCGACCAGGGCCTGCTGGCACCCGCCGCCGACCTCAGCGACCGGCGGACCGCGTTCCGCGACGAACTGCGGGGCATCCTCGGCGACATGGACAAGGTCGAGCAGGTCGCCCGCGAGCAGTTCTACGCTCGCGAGATGAAGCGGCGGGCACTGCGCAGCGAGGGCGCCTAGCCCGACGCCATACGCTGGTCGTATGACCACCACGGCGCCCCCGACTGTGCGCAACAGTGCTGTGTGGCCGGTGCTGCTTGGTGTCGCCGCGCTGGCAGGTGTCGTGGCCGCAGGCATCGGCGCGCTGTCGCTGGCCGACGCACTGACCGCCACGGGGCTGCCCAACCCGGGGCCTGCGACCACATACGGCTTGCCGTTCCTACGGGCCGCGGGGGAGATCGCCGCGGTGGTGGCGGCGGGGTCGTTCCTGTTCGCGGCGTTTCTGGTGCCGCCGCAGTCCAACGGCGTGCTCGACGCGGCCGGCTACCGCGCGCTGCGGCTCGGGACGGCGGCGTCGGCGGTGTGGACGGTGTGTGCCGCGCTGCTGGTGCCGCTCACTGTGTCGGACGTCTCGGGCCACCCGTTGCGCGAGAACCTCAACCCGCTCGACATCTGGTCGGCGGCGAGCGTCGTCGACACCGCGACAGCCTGGCGCTGGACTGCCTTCATCGCCGCGGCCGTGACGCTGGCCAGCCTGCCGGTGCTGCGGTGGGGCTGGACGCCGGTGCTGCTGGCGGGTGCGGTGGCCAGCCTCGTGCCGCTGGGGCTGACGGGTCACTCGTCGGCCGGCGGTGCGCACGATCTGGCGACCAACAGCCTGCTGATCCACCTGATCGCGGGCGCGCTGTGGGCGGGCGGACTGTTCGCACTGCTGGCTCACGTGTTGCGGTCCGGGCAGTATGCGGGCCTCGCGGCCCGACGGTTTTCCGCGCTGGCCCTGTGGTGTTATGTGGCGATGGCCGCCAGCGGCGTCGTCAACGCACTGGTGCGGATCCAGCTGTCGGACCTGTTCCGCAGTGAGTACGGCTGGTTGGTGATCGGCAAGGTCATTGCGCTTGGCGTACTCGGCCTCATCGGATGGCGTCAGCGACGCAGCGGGCTCGTCGCGCTGGCGGCCGATCCGGAGGCGCGCGGGCCACTGTTGCGGCTGACGCTGGTCGAGGCGGCCGTCTTCGCAGCGACATTCGGCATCGCGGTCGGGTTGGGTCGCACACCGCCGCCGCCGCTGCTGACGGAGCCGAGTCCCGTCGAGGTGGCGATCGGCTACGGCTTCGACGGACCGCCGACAGTCGCGCGCGTGCTGTTCGACTGGCGGTTCGACCTGATCTTCGGCACAGCGGCGATCGTCATGACTGGGCTGTACGTGTTCGGGGTGCGCCGCTTGCGCCGTCGCGGCGACGCGTGGCCGGTGGGCCGCACGGCGGCGTGGCTATGTGGTTGCGCGGCACTGTTGTTCGCGACGTCGTCAGGTCTGGGTCGCTATATGCCTGCGATGTTTTCGATGCACATGGTGGCGCACATGTTGCTGTCCATGTTGGTGCCGATCCTGTTGGTGTTGGGTGCGCCTGTGACGCTGGCGCTACGGGCGTTGCCGACCGCGGGGCGGGCCGAGCCGCCAGGACCGCGGGAATGGCTGCTGGCGGCGCTGCATTCGCGGGTATCGCGGTTTCTCACCCATCCGATCGTGGCCACCGTGGTGTTCGTCGCGGGCTTCTACGGCCTGTATTTCGGCGGGCTTTTCGACGCCGCGGTGAGCAACCATGCCGCGCACCTGCTGATGAACGTGCACTTCCTGCTCAGCGGTTATCTCTTTTACTGGGTGGTGATCGGCGTCGATCCGACACCTCGGCCGATACCGCAACTGGGCAAGGTCGCGATGGTGTTCGCGTCGCTGCCACTGCACGCGTTCTTCGGTGTCGTGCTGATGGGCATGCAGACGGTTCTGGGGTTGACGTTCTACCGGTCGCTGGCGCTCAGCTGGCACACCGACTTACTCGGCGACCAGCGGCTGGGCGGTGGAATTGCCTGGGCAGCAGGCGAAGTCCCGCTCGTGGTGGTGATGATCGCGTTGCTGATCCAGTGGCGGCGCAGCGATCAGCGGGATGCGAAACGACTCGACAGGGCAGCCGACCGCGACGACGACGCGGATCTGAATGCGTACAACGCGATGCTTGCCGAGCTGGCCAAGCGGGACGCGCGTCCGTCGTGACCGCCGACGACGGATTCTTCGACGAGGAGGTCGCCGCTACATACGACGCCGCGACCTCTGGCATGCATGACCAGAGCGTGATCGACTGCGTCGTGGACGTTCTCGCCGACCTCGCCGGTGACGGCCGGGCGCTGGAGTTCGGTATCGGTACCGGCCGCATCGCCATTCCGCTGGCTCAGCGTGGCGTCGAGGTGCACGGCATCGACATGTCGAAAGCAATGGTCGCTCGACTGCGGGAGAAGCCGGGTGGAGCGGAGATCGGCGTGACAATCGGCGACTTCGCCGATGCGCGCGTGCCGGGATCGTTCACGCTGACTTACCTCGTGTTCAACACGATCGTCAACCTGACGACGCAAGACGCCCAGGTCGCGTGTTTCATCAACGCCGCCGAGCACCTGCAGCCCGGCGGGAGTTTCGTCATCGAGGTCAGTGTCCCTGCGCTACGGTCACTGCCGCCAGGTCAACGCGCCGTCCCGTTCGACGTCGGCGAGCAATGTTGGGCTTATGACCTATACGACTGCGCCACACAGGAGATGAGCTCCAACTACGTCGACGACATCGACGGCAGGGCGCGGCTGCGGTCGATCTCATTTCGCTACGTTTGGCCTGCCGAACTGGATCTCATGGCGCGCATCGCCGGATTGTCGCTCGTCGAGCGCTGGGAGGACTGGGACCACAGACCGTTCACCCACGAAAGCACGCGGCACGTCTCCGTGTGGCAGAAGCGCTAGACAGCGCCCGCCGCGATCGCCGTCGGCCAGCTGCCGTACTCGCTGATATCGCGCCCAGTCGCCGCGGCGCCGTCACAGCCGAACGCGGTTCGCCATGTGCCGTCGTCGAATTCGACCTTCCCGAGCTGCATGGGCGCAGGCAACGCCGCGAGGAACCGACCCAATGCCGCGGGCGACAACAGCCAGCGATGCCCAAGGAGCGCAGCACCGGATGCGCCGTCGGGAACCCGCGTCACCGCCGGCTTGGCAGGCACAGTCGGCAGCACTGACATCCGATACCGCGGCGCCGTCGTCAGTTCGCCGGCCCACCGCGCGCCGAGGTCCGTCAGCTGGTGCACCAGCGCTCCGCCTCGAAGGTGCGCGCCGAACACCACCAACTCGACAGAGTCCGCAGCGCTCAGCGGCCAAACATCCACTGGTGCTTCGTCTTCCGACGCCAACGCAGCGATATCCAGTGCCACCGCGTCCTCGAATGCCCGCGCCAGCACGGTCACACCGAACTGTGCCTGCCCCGCTGTACCTGCAGGCACGGCCACTGCGCACATGTCGAACAGATTGCAGAAGTTCGTGTAGGTGCCCATCGAGGAGTTGACGCCGACGGGGTCAGCGGCCACCTCGTCGATGCGTGGATGCATAGGCGCAGTGGGCACCATCAGCGCGTCGACACCGTCCAGTGCGGCCATCGCCACCGCGCGCAACCGGTCGACCTCGCGACGGTCGCGCACCAGTCGATGGGAGGGGATGTCGCGCGCCGCCGTGATGATGCGCCGCACCGTCGGATCCAACGCGGCCTCGGGCTGCGCATCGATGAATTCGCCTACAGCGGCATATCTTTCGCTGACCAACGCGCCGTCGTACAGCAGCTTGGCCGCCGCCAGGAACGGCGCGATGTCCACCGTGACGACGCGCGCGCCGGTTTCGGACAGCCTGCCGACGGCCGCATCGAACGCGGCACGCCACTCGGCGTCCAACTGGGGCAACTCGCCGGGGACCGCGACGACAGGATTCGGCGGCGCCGCCAACCGCACGTCGGCGGGCCACGGCCGGCCGGCAGCAGCTGCCATCACACCCATCGCACGGTTCGCCAAAGCGAGATCTGCAGCGAAAATCGTTACGCAGTCATAGGATTCGCACGCCGGCACGACGCCATCGGTGGAGACCACTCCCAGGGTGGGTTTGATTCCGACGATGCCCTGCAACCCGGCGGGCACGCGGCCAGAGCCCGCGGTGTCGGTGCCGATCGCGATGTCGGCCTCGCCGGTAGCGACCGCGACGGCCGATCCCGAACTGGAACCGCCGCTGATGTAGTCGGGTCGGCGGCTGTCGGGCACCGCGCCATACGGCGAACGGGTGCCGACCAGACCGGTGGCGAACTGGTCGAGATTCGTCTTGCCGACGACCACCGCACCCGCGGCCCGCAGCGCCGCGACCGCAGCCGCATCGCGTTCGGGTTGAAACGCGAACTCCGGGCAGGCGGCGGTCGTGGGCAGCCCGGCGGCGTCGACGTTGTCCTTGACTGCGAGCCGTACTCCCGCCAGCGGGCCTTGGCTTCGTGCGAGCTCGGCCGCCACCTCCGCCTCGGGTCTACGCGTGATCCACACCGTCATGCCGATCAACCTAGGGCCGATTCATCCACAGCGCGCGACTCATCCACAGGGCCACCGACTCAGGAACTCGGTCGGACCCTGCTGTCGGACTTGGGAGGGGAAATGGGGGTGCGACGCGCGTCGCACCCAGATGAATGAGAGGAATAGCAATGTTCGAGACACCCATCACCGTCGTCGGCAACATCGTCACCAAACCGGACCGCAGGCGAGTCGGCGAGCAGGAGCTCATCAAGTTCCGGGTGGCCAGCAACTCGCGGCGCCGCAGCGCCGACGGTAACTGGGAGCCGGGGAACTCCTTCTTCGTGACGGTGAACTGCTGGGGAAAGCTGGTCACCGGTGTCGGGGCGGCCCTCGGGAAGGGCGACCCGGTCGTCGTTGTTGGCTATGTGTACACCAGCGAGTACGACGACAAAGAAGGCAACCGTCGCTCGTCGGTGGAAGTGCGGGCCACCTCGGTGGGTCCCGATCTGGCACGGTGCGTCGCTCGCATCGAAAGCCGCAGACAATCCAGCGCCACCAGCGACGACGCGGCCGAGCCGGCTGTCGCCGACGCCGACGAGCCGATCGATGATCCCGAAGTCTCGGCCGTTGACGGCAAGGCGCTGCCTCTGTCGGCTTAGCAGGTTCGGCCACGCCTAGGATGGGCCCGGGTAATCGCGAATTACGAAAGGCAACACAACGGCAATGGCCGAATTCATCTATTCGATGCGGAAGGTCCGCAAGGCGCACGGCGACAAGGTGATCCTTGACGACGTCAGTCTGAACTTCCTTCCAGGGGCGAAGATCGGTGTCGTCGGCCCGAACGGGGCCGGCAAGTCGAGCGTCTTGCGGATCATGGCCGGGCTGGACACTCCCAACAACGGCGACGCGCTGCTGGCGCCGGGCGCAACGGTCGGCATCCTGCAGCAGGAGCCGCCGCTCAACGAGGAGAAGACCGTGCGCGGCAACGTCGAGGAGGGCCTCGGCGACATCAAGGTCAAGCTCGACCGCTTCAACGAGGTGGCCGAGCTGATGGCAACCGACTACTCCGACGAGCTGATGGAGGAGATGGGCCGGCTGCAGGAGGACCTGGATCACGCTGACGCGTGGGACCTCGACTCCCAGCTGGAGCAGGCGATGGATGCCCTGCGCTGTCCGCCGCCCGACGAGCCTGTCACCAACCTGTCCGGTGGCGAACGCCGCCGCGTCGCGCTCTGCAAGCTGCTGCTGTCCAAGCCCGACCTGCTGCTGCTCGACGAGCCGACCAACCACCTGGACGCGGAGAGTGTGCAGTGGCTCGAGCAGCACCTGGCCGAGTACAAGGGCGCGATCCTGGCCGTGACACACGACCGGTACTTCCTGGACAACGTCGCCGAATGGATCCTCGAACTCGACCGGGGACGTGCCTACCCGTACGAGGGCAATTACTCGACGTATCTGGAGAAGAAGGCCGAGCGCATCGCGGTGCAGGGGCGCAAGGACGCCAAACTGCAGAAGCGGCTGAAGGACGAACTGGCGTGGGTCCGCTCCGGCGTCAAGGCACGGCAGGCCAAGAGCAAGGCGCGCCTGTCGCGGTATGAGGAGATGGCCGCAGAGGCCGAGAAGACCCGGAAGTTGGACTTCGAGGAGATCCAGATTCCGACCGGTCCGCGGCTGGGCAATGTCGTGGTCGAGGTCGAGCATCTCGACAAGGGCTTCGAGGGCAGGCAACTGATCAAGGACTTGTCCTTCACGCTGCCGCGCAACGGCATCGTCGGCGTCATCGGCCCGAACGGTGTCGGTAAGACGACACTGTTCAAGACCATCGTCGGCCTTGAGCAGCCAGACAGCGGCACCGTTCGAATCGGCGACACCGTGAAGCTGTCCTACGTCGATCAGAGCAGGGCCGGCATCGATCCGAAGAAGACCGTCTGGGAGGTCGTCTCCGACAAGCTCGACTACATCGAGGTCGGTCAGAACGAAATCCCGTCGCGCGCCTACGTGTCGGCCTTCGGCTTCAAAGGACCCGACCAGCAGAAGCCGGCGGGCGTGCTGTCCGGCGGTGAACGCAACCGGCTGAACCTGGCGCTCACCCTCAAAGAGGGCGGCAACCTGATCCTGCTCGACGAGCCCACCAACGACCTCGACGTCGAAACACTGAGTTCGTTGGAGAACGCGCTGGAGAACTTCCCCGGCTGCGCGGTCGTGATTTCTCACGACCGGTGGTTCCTCGACCGCACCTGCACGCACATCCTGGCGTGGGAGGGCGACGACGACAACGAGGCCAAGTGGTTCTGGTTCGAGGGCAACTTCGCCGCGTACGAGGAAAACAAGGTGGAACGACTTGGTATCGATGCGGCCCGTCCGCACAGGGTGACCCACCGCCGGCTCACGCGCGACTAGTGTCGTTTTGCGTACCAGCGTCGGTATGCGGATGTAACTAGGAGCGGCGATGACGGTCAATCCGGGGACTGGCACAGGCGTCGGCGGATCGACCGCGCCGCCGCTGAGCCAGGACAACATCACCCGGCTCGCGCGGGCCTACATGGCTACCTACCGCGGGCCGCACGGTGACGCACCGGGTGCCGATTCCGCGGTCACCGCGCCTGTCGACCGCAGTGCGGTGAAGATGCTGCTTTCACCGCCTCTGATCGAGGCGCACTACCGACTCGGTTCGCACCGCGCGTTCGGCGACACCCGGGTCGCGGTCTACACCGAGGACGACCCTGGCGGGTTCGGCCCCGCGCTGCAGATCGTCACGGACAACGCGTCGATGCTGATGGACTCCGTCACCGTGCTGCTGCATCGGCTCGGGGTGGCCTACAAGGCCATCATGAATCCGGTGCTGCGCGCGCGTCGGGGGCCGAACGGCGATCTGCTGGCCCTCGAGCCGGCATCGGGTGCCCCGTTCGGCGACGGAATCGACGAGACGTGGATCCACGTCCAGCTGGCCGAATCGTGTGACCCCAAGGCGGTCGCCGAGGTCAAGCGGCTGCTGCCGAGCGTGCTGGCCGACGCCCGTCAGGTGGCGCTGGACTCGACGTCGATGGCGGCGATGCTGGTCAGCCTGGCAGCCGAACTGGACTCCGACTACCAGGGCCGATTCCCGGGCTCCGACCGCAAGGACGTCGCGGCGCTGCTGCGGTGGCTGGCCGACGGTCACTTCGTGCTGCTTGGCTACCAGCGCTGCCAGGTCAGCAATGGTCAGGCCGCGGTCGATCCGGCCAGTCGTCTAGGTGTGCTTCGGTTGCGCACCGACGTGCTCCCGCAACTCAGTTCGAGCGACGATCTGCTGGTGTTGGCGCAGGCCACCATGCAGAGTTTCCTGCGCTACGGTGCCTACCCCTACATCGTCGTGGTCCGCGAGAACGCACCCGCAGGCGCAATCGAACACCGGTTCGTCGGGCTGTTCACCGTCGCCGCGATGAACGCCAATGTGCTTGAAATACCGCTGATTTCACGGCGAGTCAACGACGCGCTGGCAATGGCGCACCGCGACCCCAGCCATCCCGGCCAGTTGCTGCTCGACATCATCCAGACCATCCCGCGTTCGGAACTCTTTGCGCTGTCCGCCAGGGAACTGCTCGACATGGCGATGGCGGTGGTCGATCTCGGGTCGCGGCGCCGCACCCTGCTGTTCCTACGTGCGGACCAACTCGCGCACTTTGTGTCGTGCCTGGTGTATCTGCCGCGCGACCGATACACCACCGCCGTGCGGCTGACGATGCAGGACATCCTGGTCCGCGAACTCGGCGGCGTCAGCATCGACTACGCCGCGCGTGTCAGTGAATCTCCTTGGGCCGTCGTACATTTCACCGTTCGGCTGCCCGAAGGCCGTCGCCCGCAGGACATCGACGTCTCGCTCGACAACGAATCGCGAATCCAGGACCTGCTCACCGAGGCCGCCAGGACGTGGGGCGACCGGTTGATGGGCGCGGTGAAGGGCGGCTCGATCACGCAGGCCATGGCCGAGCACTACTCGGCGGCCTTCCCCGAGGTCTACAAGCAGGCCGTCGCGCCGCTCGACGCGATCAAGGACATCGCGATCATCGGAGGGCTGCAGGACAATTCGGTCAGGCTCGTGCTCGGCGACCGCGGTCAGGACGGCGTCGCACAGCTCACCTGGTACCTCGGCGGCCGGTCGGCGTCACTGAGCCACCTGCTGCCGATGCTGCAGTCGATGGGCGTCGTCGTCCTCGAGGAGCGACCCTTCACGGTGACGCGGCCCGACGGATTGCCCGTGTGGATCTACCAGTTCAAGATTTCACCGCACCCCGACATCCCGACGCCGCCTGCTGGTCCGGAGCGCGTTGCGATGGCCGACCGGTTCGCCGACGCGGTCAGCGCCATCTGGCACGGCCGCGCCGAGATCGACCGCTTCAACGAGCTGGTGCTGCGCGCGGGGTTGACCTGGCAGCAGGTGGCGGTGCTGCGCACCTATGCGAAATACCTGCGGCAGGCCGGTTTTCCGTACAGCCAGTCCCACATCGAGGGCGTGATCAACGGCAACGCGGGCACCGCGCGGTCGCTGGTCCAGCTGTTCGAGGCGCTGTTCGACCCGAAGCCGTCGGAGGAGACGCGGCGCCGCGACGCGCAGACGGCCGCAGCCGCTGTGGCAGCCGACATCGACGCACTGGTCAGCCTCGACACCGACCGCGTGCTGCGCGCATTCGCGTCGATGATTCAAGCCACCCTGCGCACGAATTACTTTGTCAGCAGGCCGGATTCGGCCAGACAGCAGAACGTGCTCTCGGTAAAGCTGAACCCCGGCCTTATCGACGAGCTGCCGCTGCCGCGGCCGCGGTTCGAGATCTTCGTGTACTCCCCGCGGGTGGAGGGTGTGCACCTGCGATTCGGCTTTGTGGCCCGCGGCGGACTGCGGTGGTCGGATCGTAAGGAGGACTTCCGCACCGAGATCCTCGGCCTCGTCAAGGCGCAGGCGGTGAAGAACGCCGTCATCGTGCCGGTCGGAGCCAAGGGCGGCTTTGTCGTGAAGAACCCGCCTCCTGCAGACGATCGGGACGCGTTCCGCAACGAGGGCGTGGCCTGTTACAAGCTGTTCATCGCCGGGCTGCTCGATCTGACCGACAACGTCGACAAAGCCACCGGCGATGTCGTCGTCCCCACCGATGTGGTGCGTCGCGACGGCGACGACGCTTACCTCGTGGTGGCCGCCGACAAGGGCACGGCCACGTTCTCCGACATCGCCAACGAGGTCGCCGCGTCGTACGGCTTCTGGCTCGGCGACGCATTCGCGTCCGGCGGTTCGGTCGGCTACGACCACAAGGCGATGGGCATCACCGCCAAGGGCGCGTGGGAGGCGGTCAAGCGACACTTCCGGGAGATGGGCGTCGACACCCAAACCGAGGACTTCACCGTCGTCGGCATCGGGGACATGAGCGGCGACGTGTTCGGCAACGGCATGCTGCTGTCCAAGCACATCCGGCTGCTGGCCGCGTTCGATCACCGGCACATCTTCCTCGACCCCAATCCCGACAGCGCGTCGTCATGGGATGAGCGCAAGCGCCTCTTCGACCTGCCCAGGTCCTCGTGGCAGGACTACAACCCGTCGCTGATCAGCGAAGGCGGCGGTGTCTACAGCCGCGAGCAGAAGTCCATCCCGATCAGCCCGCAAGTCAGGGCCGCGCTCGGCATCGCCGACGGCATCGAGGAACTGACACCGCCCGCGCTGATGAAGACGATCCTGAAGGCGTCGGCCGACCTGCTGTTCAACGGCGGCATCGGCACCTACATCAAAGCCGAGACGGAGTCTGACGCCGACGTCGGCGACCGCGCCAACGATCCGGTGCGGGTCAACGGAAGCCAGGTGCGCGCCAAGGTGATTGGCGAGGGCGGCAACTTGGGTGTGACCTCGCGCGGGCGCATCGAGTTCTGCCTGGCCGGCGGCCGCTGCAACACGGACGCGCTGGACAACTCGGCCGGCGTCGACTGCTCCGACCACGAGGTCAACATCAAGATCCTCGTCGACTCGTTGGTGACTGCGGGCGAGGTGCGCGCCGAGGACCGCACCCAATTGCTGGTGTCGATGACGGACGAAGTGGGCCGGCTTGTCCTGACAGACAACGAGGACCAGAACGATCTGATGGGCACCAGCCGCGCCAACGCGGCCAGCCTGCTGTCGGTGCACGCCCGGATGATCAAGGACTTCGTCGCCGAACACGGCCTCAACCGGGAGCTCGAGGCGCTGCCGTCGGAAAAGGAGATCGCCCGCCGCACCGAAGCCGGAATCGGCCTGACCTCACCAGAACTCGCGACGCTGATGGCTCACGTCAAGCTGGCGCTGAAGGACGAGCTCCTCAAGAGCGACCTGCCTGATCAGGAGGTGTTCGCGTCCCGGCTGCCGAGGTACTTTCCGTCCAACCTGCGCGACAAGTTCGCCAGTGAAATCAGGCAACATCAGCTGCGCCGGGAGATCGTCACCACGATGCTGGTCAACGATCTCGTCGACACCAGCGGAATCAGCTACGCCTACCGGATTTCCGAGGACGTCGGCGTCGGGCCGGTCGACGCGGTGCGGTCCTATGTGGCCACGAATGCGATCTTCCAGGTCGGTGAGGTGTGGCGGCAGATCCGCGCTGCCGGTGAAAGCGGAGTGTCGGTCGCCGTCACCGACCGGATGACGTTGGATCTGCGTCGGCTCATCGACCGCGCGGGCCGCTGGCTGCTCAACTACCGGCCCCAGCCGCTGGCGGTTGGTGCCGAGATCAACCGGTTCGCCGAGAAAGTCCGTGCGCTGACACCGCAGATGTCGGAGTGGCTGCGCGGCGACGACAAGATCATCTGCGAAAAGGAAGCGCGCGAGTTCAACGAGCAGGGTGTGTCGGCCGACCTGGCGTACATGGTGTCGACGGGGCTGTACCAGTACAGCCTGCTCGACGTGATCGACATCGCCGACATCGTCGACCGCGATCCGGCAGAGGTCGCCGACACCTATTTCGCGCTGATGGAGCGTCTCGGCACCGACGGCCTGCTGACCGCGGTCTCCCGGCTGGTGCGCGACGATCGCTGGCATTCGTTGGCTCGCTTGGCGATTCGTGACGACATCTACGGCTCGATCAGGGCACTGTGCTTCGATGTGCTGGCAGTGGGTGAGCCGGGGGAGACCGGCGAGGAGAAGATCGTCGAGTGGGAGGCCACCAACAGCAACCGGGTCAGCCGCGCTCAGCGCACGCTGACCGAGATCTACGAAAGCGGCGAACTCGATTTGGCGACGCTTTCGGTGGCTGCGCGCCAGCTGCGCAGCATGACAAGGACGAGTGGAACAGGACGGGCTGGGTGAATGGTTTTGTAGCGCCGGTGCATGTGCGGTGGTCGGACATCGACATGTATCAGCACATCAACCACGCCACGATGGTCACCATCCTCGAAGAGGCCCGAATTCCTTTTCTGCGTGAGCCGTTCGAGGCTGTGATCGAGGAAATCGGGCTGCTGATTCACGAGGTCAAGATCCTGTACAAGGGTCAGCTTCGGCTCAGGGATTCGCCGCTGCAAGTGACGATGTTTTCGAAGCGGGTGCGCGCCGTGGACTTCACGATCGGCTACGAGGTGCGCTCGGTTCGGAAGGGCGCAGACTCCAAACCCGCGGTGATCGCCGAGACCCAGCTGGCCGCCGTGCACATCAAAGAGCAACGACTGGAACGGCTTTCGCCCGTGCAGCGCGAGTATCTACAGCGCTATCTTCGATGAGCTCACCCGAACGCGGAATCTGGCTCGACGATGCCACACACCGCGAGGATTTGCAGACGTTCACCGAACGGGCGTTGCGCCTCGACGATGCCGCCGTGATCCGGTTGCGGGAGCGGGCAGGGGGCCTGGTGGTCGCTTGGGTGGCAACGGGTTTCGACGTGTTGGCCAGCCGTGTCGTGCATGGGCGGCTCAAGCCGAACGACCTGAGCGCCGGGGCCGACGCGCTGGCCAGCGGTTTGACGGCGATGGAACGCGACGGTTACGTCGATCCCGGGTTTCCGATGGATTCAGCGTGGCGTGGTGTGCTCCCGCCAGAGACCGGCTTCGTCCATCTCGACGACGTGCCGGCGCGCGTGGTGCTTGACCTCGCGCAGCGAGGCGTCGCCTTGGCGAAGGAACACTCGAGCTCGCACGGACCCCCGGCGTCGCTGCTGGATCAGGAGGTGGTCGCGGTCAGTTCGGGCGACGAGAGCGTCGGAGTTCCGATGCGCTGCGTATTCGCCTTGACCGCAATGGGTTTCCTGCCACAGTCGGCAGAGCAACTCGATCCGGGTACCGTCGCCGCCGACGAGATCGTCCGGGTGCGCACGTTGCCGTCGTGGTTGCGCATCGACGCCCGCTTCGGATCGGTGTACCGCAGGCGCGGCGACCCCGCGTTGGTATTGCGCTGACTTCCCTGCCGCGAGCGTGCGTGTCTGCACGTCGACACGCCGCTAAACCCGTACATTTTGCGCACGCTCGCGTTAGTTAGACGAGCCAGGCGGCGGTGTTCGGCGGCAGCCCGTCAGTCAACGGGCCGCTGGCGAGCAGCAGTTTGCCAGCGGGCAGTGGAATCAACCGACGGCCGGTGTTGACGACGCAGACCAACCCGCCGCTGTTGCGGAAGGCCACACTGTCGGCGGGGGTGTCCAGCGACTCGACGGCCGTGCCGTTGAATTCGGCTCGGCTGCGGCGCAATTCGATCGCCCGCCGGAAGAACGACAGTGTCGAGCCCTCGTCGGGCAGCTGCTTCTCCACCGTCAACGCGGCCCATGCCGCCGGAAGGGGCAGCCACGTGTCGGCATTCGACGAGAAGCCGAACGGTGGCACCTCGCCGTCCCACGGCATCGGCACCCGCGAGGCGTCGCGGCCGCGACGAGTGTGTCCGGACCGCTCCCAGACCGGGTCTCGCAGCGCCCCGTCGGGCAGGTCGACGTTCGGCAGTCCGAGTTCCTCGCCGTTGTAGATGAACACCGCCCCCGGCAGCGCGAGCATCACCAGCGCCATCGCACGCGCGCGGGCCAAGCCGATCTCACCGTCGCCGTAGCGCGTCGGCTCGCGGTCGACATCGTGGTTGGCCAGCGTCCAGGTCGGCACCGCATCCGCCAAAGCCGCTGCGGCAAGCGAATTCTCGATCGCACTGCGGATATCGGCTGCCTCGTATTTTGCGCGCAACAGCCGGAAGTTGAAACCGAGATGCAACTCGTCCTCGCGTACATATCGGGAGAACTGCTCGTTGTCGTAGACCCACACCTCGCCGATCGCGACGGCGTCGGGATAGTCGTTGAACACCCGGCGGATCTGGCGGTGGATCTCGTGCACGCCGTCGTTGTTGAACCGCGGGTCGTCGTCCATGTCGGCCAGCAGCACCTCGGCCTTGATGACCTCCATGTCCGGTAGGCCCGGTGGCTTGGCCATGCCGTGTGCGACGTCGATGCGGAAACCGTCGATGCCGCGCTCCAGCCAGAACCGCAGCGTCTTCTCCAGGTCGTCGAACACCTCGGGGTTGTCCCAGTTCAAGTCCGGCTGCTCGGCGTCGAACAGATGCAGGTACCACTGGTCGGGATTACCGTCGGCTTCGACCACGCGCGTCCATGCCGGGCCGCCGAAAATCGACACCCAGTTGTTCGGCGGATGAACACCGCCGGACCCGGTGCCGTCGCGGAAGATGTAGCGCTCGCGTTGGTCGCTGCCCGGACTCGCGGCCAGCGCCGCCTGAAACCACGGATGCGCCGAACTGGTGTGGTTGGGCACCAGGTCCATCGTCACCTTGATGCCCAACCGGTGCGCGGCATCGGTCAACCGGTCCAGCGCATCGATGCCGCCGAACAGCGGGTCGACATCACGTGGGTCCGCGACGTCGTAGCCGTTGTCTGCCATCGGCGAGACCATCACCGGGTTGAGCCAGATCGCGTCGACGCCCAGCGCCTTGAGGTAGTCCAGCCTGGCTGTCACGCCGTCGAGGTCGCCGACGCCGTCCCCGTCGCTGTCCTGAAAGGACCGGGGATACACCTGATAGAACAGCGCGTGCGACCACCACGGCCTTGGGGACGGGTCAGTCATCAGAAGGGGGAGTTCACCATCGAATGCGCGGCCATTTCCAGGTAGCTGAGCAGTTCCTGTCGATGCTCGTCGTCGAGCGTCTGTGAATCGATCTCCGCAACGGCGGTGTGCATGCAGCGCAGCCACGCGTCGCGCTCAATGTAGCCGATCTTGAACGGGGCGTGCCGCATCCGCAGCCGGGGATGGCCGCGCTGATCCGAGTACGTCCGCGGGCCGCCCCAGTATTGCTCGAGAAACATCCGCAACCGCACCTCGGCGGCGTCGAGCTCGTCGGCGGGATACAGCGGAAGCAGGATCTCGTCCTCGCGGACCAGCTGATAGAACCGCGACACGAGCTTGTGGAAGGTGTCGTGGCCACCGACTTCGTCGTAGAACGAGCGCTGAGCCTGGGTCACGCGCTCCATTGTCCAGTTCCCAGGTTGCGGGCCGCCAACGGGTGAGGTCACCGACTGTTCACTGGAGCGACCAGCGAACACGGGCAGAATTGTCGTGCGATTGTCCGCAATCCGTGGTGGACTGTCTTCTCGGAGGACGTATGGCGCAGCGCAAGAAGAGTCGCGGCCACCGGCACCACCCGGCCGCGGCGGGCTTATCCGGGCCCGCGATAGCCCACGCGCAGTCGCGCGTCTTGCACAGCGTCGACACCCATCCACCGAGTACGAACGAGGCTTCGATCTGGGGCCGCCGGCGAGTACTACTACTGAATTCCACCTACGAACCGTTGACCGCTCTGCCCATGCGGCGGGCGGTCATCATGCTGATGTGCGGCAAAGCCAGCGTGGTGCACGACGACCCGAACGGCCCGGTGATCCACTCGGCGACCAGGTCGATCGTGGTGCCGTCGGTGATCCGGCTGCATTCCTACGTCCGGGTCCCGTACCGGGCGCGCATCCCGATGACGCGGGCCGCGCTGATGCACCGCGACCGGTTTCGCTGCGCCTACTGCGGCGGCAAGGCCGACACCGTCGACCACGTGGTGCCTCGCAGCCGCGGCGGCGACCACTCGTGGGAGAACTGCGTGGCGGCCTGCTCGACGTGCAACCACCGCAAGGCCGACCGGCTGCTCGCCGAGCTGGGCTGGACGCTGCGCGCCACGCCGGTGCCGCCGAAGGGTCAGCACTGGCGGTTGCTGTCGTCGGTGAAGGAACTCGACCCGGCATGGGTGCGATACCTGGGTGAGGGCGCGGCCTAGTCGCTCGTTGTTGTACGGTTTGCGACGTGAGCATCGCATTGACTCATTCCCTGCTCGGTGGCGTTCCGCTGGTTGTACTGCTGGTGTTGATCGCGCTCATCTGGGGTGTCGGCAAGAAGCGCAAGGGTCCGCACCCGGAGACCTACAAGTTGACTGAGACGTGGACGCACGAGCCGATTCTGTGGGCGTCCGACGAGCCAGCCGAGCACGGCCACGGTGGCCATGGCTCGCACCTGACGGTAGGAGGCGGCGCAAGTGGCAAGTGGTGAAGTCGCGGTCGTCGACTCTGCGCTTCCGGCAGAACTGCCGCGCGGATACGTCGTAACCACCAGCGGCCGGATCTCGGGTGTCACCGAGCCCGGCGAGGTGTCGGTGAGCTACCCCTTCCCGGTGAAGGACTTGGTCGTTCTCGACGACGCGCTGCAGTACGGCTCGCGCTATGCCGGCGCACGCTTCGCTGTCTACCTTGGCGATCTCGGCGCGGACACCGCAGCCACGGCACGCGAGATCCTCGCCAAGGTGCCGACACCGAATAACGCCGTGCTGCTTGCCGTTTCGCCGAACCAGCGTGCGATCGAGGTGGTCTACGGCGCCGATGTGCAGGGTCGCGGCATCGAGGAGTCCGCTCCGCTCGGCGTCTCGGCGGCCGCTGCGTCGTTCAAAGAGGGCAACCTGATGGACGGCCTGATCAGCGCCGTCCGCGTGCTGAGCGCCGGCGTCTCCAAGGCCTGACCCTTTCGGCCGAGCGACCGTGTCTGTACGGCGAAACGCCGCGAGTGGATGTGCAAACGCGGTCGCTCGCGGTGAACGTTCACCCGGTTAGCGCCGTGCGGATTTCGACGTAGCGCGTCAAGAACATGCGCTCGTCGAGGCGCTTGCGGCGTAGCCACGTGGTGACTTCTTCATTGCACTTGCTGGTGTTGCAGGACGCGCAGGCAGGTACGACGTTGTCGATCGTGTACCGGCCGCCGCGCGAGATCGCCATGACGCAGTCGCGTTGCAGTGGAGTGTCGGTCGCGCCGCAGTAGGCGCAGCCGTTCCAGGCGGCCTGGATTGCTGCCCACTGGTCGGCAGTGAGATCGTTGACCACGGCGCCGAGCCGACGCTTCCGCTTGCGCGCAGCCCTGGCCCGACGACTGCGACTGACTGCCATTCATAAAGCGTATGGGTGACGAGCGTGCGCGAAATGTACGCCAGACACGGCGTGTCGGCGTACAGACGCGCACGCTCGCCGTAGTTGGGGGCGTCAGCTGACGTCGAACGCGCGGGCCCGCAGTGCGCGCTCCACACCGGCGCGGCCTTCGAGCACCAGGCGCCGCAGCGCCGGGGGCACGTCAGAGTCGTCCAAGAACCGCGTAGCGGCGTCCAGACCGCCTTGGCTGACATCCCACGCCGGATACAACCCGATCACCACCGTCTGCGCGACCTCGCTGGACCGCCGCGCCCACACACCGGAAATGGCATCGAAGTACTTGGCGCTGAACGGCTTCAGCACCTCTTCCTGTCCGGGGCGGACGAAACCACCGATGATCGCGCGCGCGGTGATGTTGGGCAACGTGTCGTCCTCGATCACCTGCTCCCACGCCGCGGCCTTCACCGCAGCCTGTGGCCGCGCCGCCACTGCCGCCGCTGCATGCCGCCTGCCTGCCGCGGTCGGGTCGCGCTCGGCTTCTGCATCGATGAACGGGGTGTCTCGGCCGTCGGCGTCGATGACGCCCGCCGCGGCCAGCGCCGTGACGATGCGCCAGCGCAGATCCGTGTCGATCACCAGACCCGGCATGTTCACCGCCGCAGGCTCGTTGTCCAACAGTGTCGACAGCACGGCGACGTGGTTGGGCGACAGCACCGATGCGCACAGCGCGTTGACGAACGCCAGCTGATGATCGGAGCCCGGCGCCGCCTCGCGAGCCAGATCCAGCAGTGCATCCCCGAATGCAGGCCAACCGTTTTCGGTCGCCCACTGCCGGTCCGCGTAGGCGCTCAGCGCCGTCTGCGCCTGCAACAGCAGCCGCTGGGCAACGCCCACTTCGGTTTCGGCGTGCACGCCGCTGATCACCAGCGCCACGAAGTCGCGAGCCTTGAGCTCGGCTTCGCGCGTCATCTCCCACGCCGCTGACCAGGCCAGCGTGCGGGGGAGCGGGTCTGCGATGTCGGCGATGCGGGTGAGTGCGGTGTGCAACGACTCCGGATCGAGACGCAGCGAGCAGTACGTCAGATCGTCGTCGTTGACCAGAATCAGCTTACCGCGTGAAACTCCTTGCAGCGCAGGAACATCGGTCACTGAGCCTTCGACGTCGAGTTCTTCGCGGTGGATACGGACCAGCTTGCCGCTGCCGTCGTCGTCATAGATCCCGACGGCGAGGCGGTGCACCCTGGTCTCACCGGCGCCCGGTTGCGCCCCACTCTGCGTGATCGCAAAGCGGGTGAACCGCCCGTCGGCGTCGAGGTCGAACTCGGGCCGCAGCGTGTTGAGCCCGGTGGTCTTGAGCCACTGCTGCCCCCAGCCGGAGAGGTCCCGGCCCGACGCCTTCTCCAGCGCGCCAAGCAGATCCCCGAATGTCGCGTTGGCGAAGGCGTGGTCGCGGAAGTAGTCCCGCAGACCCGACAGGAACTCCTCCAGCCCGACGTAGGCGACGAGCTGCTTGAGCACGCTGGCGCCCTTGGCGTAGGTGATGCCGTCGAAGTTCACCTCGACCGCGGCCAGGTCGGGGATGTCGGCGGCCACCGGATGCGTCGACGGCAGCTGGTCCTGCCGGTAGGCCCACGACTTCTCCACATTCGCGAAAGTCGTCCACGCCTCGGTGAATTCGGTGGCCTCGGCCTGGCACAACACCGAGGCGAACGTCGCGAAAGACTCGTTGAGCCACAGGTCGTCCCACCACTGCATCGTGACGAGGTCGCCGAACCACATGTGCGCCATCTCGTGCAGTACGGTCTCGGCGCGCCGCTCGTATGACGCGCGAGTCACCTTGCTGCGGAAGACATAGTCCTCCAGGAACGTGACCGCGCCTGCGTTTTCCATTGCGCCAGCGTTGAATTCGGGCACGAACAGCTGGTCATACTTGCCGAATGCGTAGGGAACGCCGAAGTTGTTGTGATAGAAGCCGAAACCCAGCTTCGTCTGCTTGAAAAGCCGGTCGGCATCCATGAATTCGGCAAGCGACTTGCGGCAGTACAGGCCGAGCGGAATGTCGCCGTGGTCGTCGCTGTAGGTGTCGGTCCAGTGCGCGTAGGGCCCGGCGATCAGCGCGACGAGGTAGGTGCTCATTCGCGGTGTGGTGACGAAGGTGTGCTCGTGCGCATCGCCCACGCCATGAACGTGTCCGCTGGCGCCGTTCGAGATGACTCGCCAATGCTTGGGCGCGGTCACCATGACGTCGAACGTGGCCTTCAAGTCGGGCTGGTCGAAGCACGCGAACATCCGCTTGGCGTCGGCGGTTTCGAACTGGGAGTACAGATACACCTCGCCGTCGACCGGGTCGACGAAACGGTGCAGGCCCTCACCGGTGTTCGAGTAGCGGCAGTCGGCGTCGATCACCAGCACGTTGCGTTCGGCGAGCCCTTCCAGTCGGACGCCGGTGGACTCGTCATAACCCGACACGTCGATGCTGCGCCCGTTGAGGGTGGCGCTGCGGACCGTGTCGGCTGCGATGTCGATGTAGGTGTCGGCGCCGGCCAGCGCGTCGAACTCGACCGTCGTCACCGAGCGGAACGTCCGCTCGCCTGGTTTCCCGTCGCCGTCGGTGAGGTCGAGGGTGATCCGATAGCTGTCGACGGTGACGAGGGCGGCGCGTTCGACGGCCTGCTCGCGGGTCAGATTAGGAAGTGCCACGCATCCAACCTAGTGGCCGCCCTGGCTTGGCGGCGGCCCGAGCCGACGTGTGACTAGATTCCCGGTATTCCGGACAGGCCAGGGATTCCCTGCAACCCGGATAGCGAGTTGAGGAACGTGCCGTTGCCGATCGAGGACATCATCTGCGGGCAGTACATCGAGATCGCGATTCCGGTGAAGAACGACGCCATCGCGGGGTTGATGCCGTTGTTGGAGACGGTCGAGTAGATCGAAGCCATGTTCTTACCCGGCTCGACCAGCATCGGGCAGATCGACTGGCCGAGTTGCTCGGTGTTGGTTGGATCGCCGTAGCCGATGCCGGCGTCGGTCAGCGCGCTGAGGAAGTTGTTGTTGGTGACGGGGTCGGCGGACGCCGGTGCCGCGAGGCTCAGTGCCGTCGCGACCCCGACCAAAGTCACGGTCGAATATCGTTTCGCTTTATTCACGGAAACAACACTGGTTGACAGCAGTCACATAGACAACACGGTTAGGTCACCGTTTGCACACTATGCGTGTCCTTTGCGCCGAGTCTTTGAGTCGCGTGGCAGCTAGGGACCCTTCAAAAAAGCGTCCCCTCTCGCCCCATTGGCGGCCCTTATCGGGTGAATGCGGCCAACCGGGCCGCACGACCGCCAAAGGAATCGATCATGACCATCAGCAAAGCCTCACGACGTCAAGTGCGCATCAAATCGAGCGTGATGCTCGCGACCGCGGGAGCCGTCGCCGGCCTGCTCGGCGCGGCGACCCCGGCCAACGCAGCGGCGGACGCCTATGTAGCGCTGTCCGTCGGGTACCTCAACGACGCTCCTCCTGTCCAGACGGTTGGCGGCATGTCAATCGGACCGGACAACGATCAGGCCGCCCACGCATCGCTTTCCAACTGCGTGGACAACGGTGGGGGTCAGTGCGTGTTCGAGATCAGCGCGAAGAATGCGTGCGCCGCCGCTGCGGCGAATGATTACGGGGAAATCGAGGCGGCGTCGGACGCGTCGCTTCAAGTCGCCCAACAAGGTGCACGCAACAAACTGCAGAACCAGCAAGGCGCGCACATCGTCGTGTCGGGTTGTTCGAATGGGCAAGCCGCTCCGCCGCCACCGAACCAGCCACCACCGCCCAAGCTTGGACCCACCGTCACCTTCAATCCGATCCTGGGCGGCCTGCAGGCGCGCATCACCGACCGCAGCGGTGTCTCCTCGCAGTGCACGTACGTGACAGACAACGTGAACCGCAGCTTCGCGTTGGCGGCCAACTCGACGTACAACCTCAAAATCGTTCCGGCCATCCCGCAGTTCCGGAACTGGAATGTGACCATCACGTGCGACAACGGCACCAGCACCAAGGCCACGACGTACTTCTGAGTTCGCCGTGCGATTGAGTGCTGACCACTCGACCGACACAATCGGCCCGTCACCGAAGAAGCCGGCGGGCCGATTGTGGCGCTGGTCGTTGAACCGGGTGGCAGCGGGAACACGTTGATTGGCTGCAGGGTTGTGCTGAACGGATTTCTGTCCAACTACCGAGAGGACCAAACAGTCATGGCTGAAAAGTCGGTTGCGGATTTCTGGTTCGACCCGCTGTGCCCGTGGTGCTGGATCACGTCGCGCTGGATCCTGGAGGTCGAGAAGGTCCGCGATATCGAGGTCAACTTCCACGTGATGAGCCTGGCTGTGCTCAACGAGAACAAAGAGGACCTGCCAGAGCAGTACCGCGAAGGCCTCAAGCAGGCCTGGAAGCCGGTGCGGGTGGCCATCGCAGCCGAACAGGCCAAGGGCTCGGAGATCCTGGCGCCGCTGTACGCCGCGATGGGCACGCGGATCCACAATCAGGACAACAAGGATTTCGACGTCGTGATCAAAGAGGCCCTCGAAGAGGTCGGCCTGCCGGCCGAACTGGCTGAGGCGGCGAGCACCGACAAGTACGACGAGGCGCTGCGCAAGAGCCATCACGAAGGCATGGACGCCGTGGGCGAGGACGTCGGCACTCCCACCATCCACGTCAACGGTGTCGCGTTCTTCGGCCCGGTGCTTTCGAAGATCCCGCGCGGCGAGGAAGCCGGCAAGCTCTGGGACGCCTCGGTGACGTTCGCGTCCTACCCGCACTTCTGGGAGCTCAAGCGCACCCGCACCGAGGCGCCGACGTTCGACTGAGTCAGGCTGGCTCGTCCCACACGCGGTTGGACCGCGCGGTGTCCAGCCGGTAGTCGGTGACGCGGATATCGAACAGCCGCGCGCCGAGATCGCGCGCGCACGACAGCGGATCGCTGGGGTCGCGCACGATTTCGCCGCGGCTGTTCGCGTTGCCGACGACGACGCCGACGAGATCCTGACGCAGATATCGGGTCAGCTCCTGAAACTGCGCGACGACGCCCTGCGTGGCACCGACGTAACTCTCCTCGCATGAGATCAGCACGCCGACGCGCTTGTCCATGATCTCGCTGACGACTTGATCCTGCAGCGGCGAGCTGTTCGCGGTGTAGCAGAACAGCCTGTCGAACACCGTCTTCAGCCGGGCGGGCATGCCGTAGAAGTACAGCGGCATCGCGAAGATGATGCCGTCGGCGGGCAGGATGTGGTCGATCAGCAGCTCGGAGTAGCGGTCGTCCAGCGAGCAGCTGCCGTCCGCCAGCCGGCACCGCCGGCAGTTGCCCAGCATGCGGTCGACGTAGTCGTCGAGAAAGACGTGCTCGACTTCGTGACCGGCTGAGTGGGCGCCCTCGATCGCGGAGCGGGCAAGGACATGGGAGTTGCCGTCATCGCGCGGGCTTGCGCTGACCACGAGTGTCTTCACGTGGGCTAGCAACTTGCTGTGCCGCCGGTTTGTTTCCGGCGGGTTTACTCCGGTTGCGAGGAAGGGTCGCGGGGATGAATGTATGACGGTGACACTGACCGAACCGACCGTCCAGACCGACGGCACCTACCGCGACCAAGTCGCCGCGGTCGAACCAGGCGGCAACGAATACATCGCCGAGGCTGACCGCCACGGCAAGCCCAGCCAGTTGTTCTGGACCTGGACCTCGCCCAATCTCGAGTTCGCGACGATCTTCGTCGGCGTGCTGTCCGTCGCCGTTTTCGGCATGACGTTCTGGCAGGCCGTGCTCGGCATCGTCATCGGCACCGGTCTCGGCGCGATCGCGCATTACTTCCTGTCCGCCCGCGGGCCGCTGCACGGTGTGCCGCAGATGGTGTTGGGTCGACTTGCGTTCGGGTTCAAGGGAAATGCGCTGCCCGCCGTGTTGATGTCGGTGACCGCCGGGGTCGGATGGTTCGCCACCAACAGCGTCAGCGGCGCGTACGCGCTGGCCACGCTGTTCGGGTTCGGGCCGCTGGTGGGGCTGCTGATCATCGTGCTGCTGCAGACCGGGCTCGCGTTCTTCGGGCACAACCTCGTGCAGGCATTCGAGAAGTGGACGTTCCCGGTGCTCGCGGTGATTTTCGCGATCGCGTCGGTGGTCATCCTGTCCAAGTCGCACTTCGGCGCGCCTGCCGCCGCCGGCGGTGTCGGCGGCATGGGCGGCTTCCTGCTGACCGTCGGCACCGCGTTCGGCTACGCCGCCGGATGGACGCCGTATGCCGCGGACTACACCCGCTATTTGCCCGCGACGGTTTCGACCAGGGCCACCGGCTTCTTCGCGGCCGCCGGCCTGTTTCTCAGTTGCGTGTTCCTCGAGGCCGTCGGCGCCGCGTCCGTCACCATCGGCGGCGACACCCTGGACAATCCGACCGCATCGTTCACCAGCCAGCTCGCCTCGCCGTTGGCCAAGGCGACGCTGTTGGCGATCGCGATCGGCGCGGTCGCGGCCAATGCCATCAACATCTATTCCGGCGCAATGGCTTTCGTGACGCTGGGTATCAAGCTGCCCCACCACATCGCGAGGGCTCTTGTCACCGTGTTCTTCGGTGTGGCCGGCTTCCTGGTGGCTTGGTGGGCGTTGCCCGATGCCGCGCAAAGCTACGAGGCGTTCCTGCTGATCATCGCGTATTGGATCGGCCCGTGGCTGGGCGTGATGTTCGCCGACCAATACCTGCGCCAGAACCAGATCGTCGCGCGCTTCCTCTACGACCGCTCCTACGCCAATTGGAATGGGCTGCTGGCGTTCGCCATTGGCCTGGTGGTGTCGGTGGCGTTGTTCTCCAACCAGGAGAAGTTCGTCGGCTGGGTAGCCAAGACATATCCGGCGCTCGGTGATGTCACGTTCTTCGTCGGCTTCCTGCTCTCCGGTGCCGCCTATCTGGTGCTGTGCCGGTCGAAGATCGCCGCGGAGCGGGCCGCTGTCTGAGATGGACGCCGAAGCGATGCTCGAGGTCGCCTACCAGGAAGCGCGAAAAGGCTTGGCGGAAGGCGGTATTCCGATCGGCGCCGCGTTGTTCAGCGCCGACGGCGTGTTGCTCGGCAGCGGTCACAATCGACGGGTCCAGCACGATGACCCTTCGGTGCACGCCGAAACCGACGCGTTCCGTGCCGCCGGTCGGCAACGCGACTACCGATCGACGGTGATGGTGACGACGCTGTCGCCGTGCTGGTACTGCAGCGGGTTGGTGCGTCAGTTCAACATCGGGGCGGTCGTGATCGGTGAAAGCCGCACCTTCACCGGTGGGCATGACTGGCTGGCCGAACACGGCACCTCGGTCACGATCCTTGACGACGAGCGATGCGTGACAATGATGGCGGAGTTCATTGCGGCCAACCCGCAACTGTGGAACGAAGATATAGGGCGATGAGCGCTTGCGCGAAGAGCATTGGGAGAGTGAGTGAGTGATTGCGACCGTTGACATCTCGCACTGGCACGAGGGTGGCGCGACGGCCGCCGAGGTAGCCGCTGCTGTTGATCAAGGTCTGCAACGCGCCGGCTTTCTGCTCGTCACCGGACACGGGGTCGATCCGGCGCTGCCACAGCGGGTGCGCGCCGCAGCGCGGGAGTTCTTCGCCCTGCCCGATGACATCAAACGCCGGTACTCAGTCCCGGTCGCTGGACACGGCTGGCTGCCACCAGGAGTGGAAGCCAACGCGTATGCCGAGGGCACGGAGACGCCGCCGGACCTCAAGGAGAGCTACAGCCTCGGCGCAGAGACCGCGACAGGCGACCCCGAGGTGGACCGAATCTGGTTCGCGCCCAACGTCTGGCCGGACGAAGTGCCTTCACTGCAGTTGCTGGTCGACGAATACACCGCAGCCATGCGTGGGCTTGCCGACGATCTGTTGGCCCTGTTCGCCTATGCGCTCGGGCTGCCGGAGAACCCCTTCGCGACGTTGGCCAGCAGGCCGACATGGACGATGAACATCAACCACTACCCGCCCGTGAGCGTCGTCGGCGAACCCGAGCCCGGTCAGTTCCGCATCGGCCCGCACACCGACTTCGGCACGGTGACCATCCTCGACCGCGAGCCGGGTGCCGGTGGCCTGCAAGTGTATTCGGACGACGACGGGTGGACCGACGCACCGTATGACCCGGATGCGCTGACCGTGAACATCGGCGACTTGTTGGAGTACTGGAGCGGGCGGCGCTGGCCGTCGGGTCGTCATCGGGTGCTGCCGCCGCAACCGCACGCGCCCGAGGAAGATCTGGTCTCGCTCGTCTACTTCTACGAGGCCAACCACGACGCGCTCGTCACGCCGCTTGCGCCGCCGATCGGACGGGTGTCGGGCCTGGAGCCGGTGACGTCGTCGACGTTCATCAAGGAGAGGCTCGACGCGATCACAGTCGGCTAGGCGCGTCCGCCTTTGGCGCGAGCGACCGCAAAATGCCGACATCTCGCGGCGTGTCGCGCACAAACACGGGCGCTCGCGGCAGGGGTGGGCGCACCCTCTGCCAGAATGACCGCCATGCGCGTCTACCTGGGAGCTGACCACGCCGGCTTCGAACTCAAGCAGGCTGTCATCGAGCACCTCCGCAAGACCGGCCACGAGCCGATCGACTGCGGGGCCTACGCGTACGACGCGGAGGACGACTACCCGGCGTTCTGCATCGCAGCCGCGCAGAAGACCGTTTCCGACCCCGCCAGCCTCGGCATCGTGATCGGCGGCTCGGGCAACGGCGAGCAGATAGCCGCGAACAAGGTTCCCGGCGTGCGCTGCGCGCTGGCGTGGAGTGTGGAGACCGCAACGCTGGCCCGCGAGCACAACAACGCACAGGTGATGGGCATCGGCGGTCGGATGCACACCGTCGAGCAAGCACTGGAGATCATCGACGCGTTCTTGGCGGCCCAGTGGTCGAAAGCCGAACGGCACCAACGTCGTATCGACATCCTCGCCGAGTACGAGAAGACTCACGTCGCGCCGCCGGTGCCCGGCGCGCCCGCGTAGGTATGCCGGAAGGTCACACCCTGCACCGGCTAGCCCGGTTGCATCAACGCCGGTTCGGCCGGGCGCCTGTGATGGTGTCCAGCCCACAGGGCCGGTTCGTCGACGGCGCTGCGTCGGTCAACGGACGGGTGTTGAAGAAAGCCACCGCATGGGGCAAACACCTGTTCCACCACTACGAGGGTGGCCGCGTGGTGCATGTGCACCTCGGTTTGTACGGCACATTCACCGAACTGCCGATACCGATGCCCCTTCCGGTGGGCCAGGTGCGGATGCGGATGATCGGTACCGAATTCGGCACCGACCTGCGCGGCCCGACGGTGTGCGAGGTGATCGAGGAGCCCGAGGTCGCCGACGTGGTCGCCAAGCTGGGCCCGGACCCGTTGCGGCGTGACGCCGACGGCTTCCTGGCATGGATGCGAATCACGAAGTCCCGCAGGCCAATTGGCGCACTCTTGATGGATCAGACGGTGATCGCGGGTGTCGGCAATGTGTACCGCAACGAACTGCTGTACCGGCATCGGATCGACCCGTACCGCATCGGTACGCACATCGACGAGGCAGAGTTCGACGCCATGTGGACCGATCTGGTCGACCTGATGAAGGTCGGCTTGCGCCGGGGAAAGATCATCGTCATGCGCCCCGAGGACGACCACGGCCTGCCCTCGTACGCCCCGAACCGGCCCCGCACCTACGTCTACCGCAGGGCCGGCGAGCCCTGCCGCGTGTGCGGAACGACGATCCGCACCGCCGAACTCGAGGGCCGCAATCTGTTTTGGTGCCCGACCTGTCAGCGCTGAAAAATTATCGGCAATGCAAATAAACTCTGTTTGCTCCGGCGCCCGAATGGCACGGCAAATCAGTTGTCTAATCCAGCAAGCCTCGGCTAGTGCCGTTTTGCATAATGGACCTCAGGTTTCCACCAGTGAGCGCCGCTTATAGGAAAGTACCGACGGATCAACCGTCGGCCAGCCATTGGAAGTCGGGCCCATCCGGGCGGACACATAATTGGTGCATTCTTCAACATTCTCTTGGTTGCTGGAGTTACCTTTGCGGACGGCCAGGCATCGCGTCGTCAAAGGGGTTCCCATGTCGAAGCACCGTCGGTATCGAGGCAACGGGCGTCACCGCGCGCAGGCGAAGTCGCGTCGGCTGGTCGCGACGGCGGTCGCCGTCGGCGGGGCCGGCCTCGTCCTGAGCGCTCCCGCCGCGGCACTGTTGGCCATGCCCGGCGAAGCGCACGCGGCACCGTTGGCGCCGACGCCGAATGGTCTCTTCGGGTGCATCGTTGGCACGACGACGGGTGACGAGTGCCTTGCCGGCGACAGCGCGGGATTGGGCGACAGCTTGACGGCGAGCCTGGCGACGGCCCAGCCCTTCCTCGATGTCGCCGGCGGCATTCCGATCGTGAACATCTTCATCGGCAACGGCGCCGACGGCACCGCGGCACACCCCAACGGTTTCAATGGCGGTCTGCTGATTGGCAACGGCGGCAACGGTTTCAACGCGACCGGCGTCGGCGCAAGCGGCGGCGCGGGCGGCCGCGGCGGATTCCTGATCGGCAACGGCGGCAACGGCGGCAACGGCGCCGACGGCGACGCCACGCACGCGGGCGGTAACGGCGGCAACGGCGGTGCCAGTGGGTTGTTCATCGGCAACGGCGGCAGCGGCGGCAATGGTGGCAACGGCGCCAACGGCACGAACGCCGTGAACCCGACGACGTCGAACACCGCGGCGCCCGGGCAGAACGGCGTCGGCCTGCAGAACGGCGGCAACGGTGCGAACGGCGTGCCAGGACCGGAGCCTGGGTCTCTCGGGAAGGACGGCGGCGACGGCGGACCCCTCGGCGGTAACGGCGGCAACGGTGGCGACGGCGGGGCCGGGACGCCCCTGACGCACGCCGGCTACGGCGGCGACGGCGGCGATGCCCTGGCCAACGGAGGCAACGGCGGCAACGGTGGTGCCGGTGGTTCTGACCTGAGCGGGGTGTCCCCGACCAACGGCGGCTGGGGCGGCGACGCGGGCAACGGCGCGACCGGCACCAGCGGCGGCAACGGCACCGCGGGCGGCAGCGGCGGATCGGGCGGCAGCGGCGGCTTGCTCAGCGGCACCGGAGGCAGCGGCGGCACCGGCGGCAGCGGGGGGAACGGCGGCAACGCCGCCTCCGGCGGCAACGGTGGAAACGGTGGCGCAGGCGGCGCGAGCAGCACCGATGGTTCGCCCGACGGCACCGGCGGTGACGGCGGCTCCGGTGGCACCGGCGGCACCGGCGGCAGTGGCGGCGCGGGCGGTGACGGCGGCGCGGCCGGGAAGGGCGCCAGCGGCAGCGGAACGGCAGGGGCCGGCGGCAGCGGTGGCTCCGGCGGCATGGGCGGCTCCGGCGGTACGGGCGGTACAGGCGGCGCGGCCGGCGGCAAGACCGGCGCGGCGGGCCCTGATGGCAGCGGAGGTACCGGCGGCACCGGTGGCGCGGGCGGCGCAGGCGGCAAGAGCGGTAGCGGCACGTCGGGCACTGGGGCCAAGGGCGGTTCGCCAGGCACCGGGTCGTCGGGCACTTCCGGAGGCTCCGGCGGCGCGGGCGGCAGTGGGGGCAGCGGCGGCACCCCCTGACAACTGAGCGTTGCCGCCCTAGATGCCTTCGACGAAGGTGAGGCGTCGGCTCAGCGCACGGTCGCGGAACGTCAACGCCTGCGCGTAGTCCTCTGACGAGTACCACCGCCGCGCGGTTTCCATATCGGGGAACTCGACGATGACGAGCCGTCGCTGCGGCGGCCAATCTCCTTCTGCCGCTTCGGGAAGCGCCGCGCGCACCAGGTAGCGCCCGCCGTGCTTCTCTATCGACGGCTTTGCGAGATTGCGGTACTGCTCGAAGCTGCTCTCGTCGAGGACTTCAACCTCGGAGATGACGTATGCGGCCATCGACGTCAGAAGTCGCCGAAGCCGCCGCCGTCGAACCCGCCGCCGTCGAACCCGCCGCCGTCGAAGCCGCCGCCGTCCCAACCACCGCCGTCGCCGCTGTATCCGTCGAAGCCCGAAGCGTCGGCGCCGCCACCGTCGAAACCGCCGCCGTCCTGCGCAGCGGCGAAACCGTCGGAGTACCCGTCGCCGTAGCCGCTCTCGAAACCCTGTGCGCCGTAATCAACTCCGTGCATGCCGTCGAACAACGCGTCGAACAACAGCACTGAGCCCACACCCCACGCGCCCGCGACCAGAGCTGTCTTCCACCACGGCTCCGAGTACCAGCCCGCCGGTACGGGACGCCCGGCCACCCGACCACCGGGGTAGTAGTTCGGCGTGCGCGGCGACGGTGTCGGTGAGGCCTCGATTTCGCGGCCCTCGTAGTTGACTCGGCGATCCTCTGTCACGGCTCCCGCGGACCGCTGTCCGCTCAGCGACTCCAATTCCGGTCCGGGATCCATGCCCATCGCGGTGCGGGCGGCGCGCACGTAGTACAGCCCCTCGATCGCACTTTCCTTCGCCAGCGCAGCCTGTCGCACGGTGGTGGCCTGATCGATCTGTGAGGACGCGGCGGTGTAGCGCTCGGAGGCGTCGGCCATCGCCTGCTTGGACGCGTCGTCGGTGCCCGTCAGGTTCAGCACCTGTCCGCCCAGTCGCTCGATGAGCCGCCGCGCATCGGCCTTCGCGTCGTCCAGCGAGGCCGCGTTGCGCCTGCCCGAAGCTTTCGACGAGCTGTAGACGGCGAACGCGATAGCGCCGATGACCACGATGATGAGCACGAGCAAGGCCCCGTTCATGGCGTCCAGCGTACCGACAGGAAATCGGCCGAAAGGCGGTCGCGAATACGCCCAGAGCGGAGCCGAGAATGCCGGGCATGGTTTCATCGCAGGCGTGGCTGACTTGAATCGTCGCGATCTGATGGTGATGGCAGGACTCGGCGCGGTGGGCGCCGCGATCCGCGTTCCGACGGCGTCGGCGGCGCCGCCCGGTGGCACGCAGCCGACGTACATCTTCCAAGATGAGTTCGACGGGCCGGCGGGCTCGGCACCGGACCCGTCCAAGTGGCTGGTGGCAAAAGCCCGCGAGTCGATGCAGGACCCGACGTACTGGGAGCTGCCCGAGCACGTCGGGCAGTACCGCAACGACCGTCGCAACGTCTACCTCGACGGCAACTCGAACCTCGTCTTTCACGCCGCCAAGGACGGCAACACGTTCTACAGCGGCAAGGTGTTCAGCACGTTCTACGGCGGCATCGGCCACACCTGGGAAGCCCGGATCAAGCTGAACTGTCTGACCCCGGGCTGCTGGCCGGCGTGGTATCTGTCCAACGACAACCCCGTCAACGGCGGCGAAGTCGACATCATGGAGTGGTACGGCAACGGCAGCTGGGCTCCCGGCACAGCGGTGCACGCCAAGCTCAACGGCGGTGAACATTCGAGCCAGACCATCTCGGTCGACAGCGCCTGGCACACGTGGCGATGCACGTGGGACGACGCGGGCATGCGGTTTTGGAAGGACTACACCGACGGCGCCCAGCCGTACTTCACCGTGCCTGCGCACTCCCTGCCGTCCTGGCAGTTCAACGATCCCGGCTTCACCCTGTCGCCCGTCTTGGACCTCGCGGTCGCCGGCTCCGGCGGAGGCGACCCGAGTGGGGGGAGCTATCCCGCGGACATGCTCATCGACTGGGTGCGCGTGTGGTAGCTGGATCCTTGAATTAATAAGTGTTAGTCGAGCTTGCCGCTTAGTACCATCAGACCCCAGGGAATGGGGGGTAATCGGTGGCAGAAGACGCGCTGATTCGCGAGTTGTCCGCCGCGGTCGAACGCAATCCGGACGCCGTAGAACTGCGGCTGCACCTCGCTGAGCTGTTGCTGGCCGACGGGCGCTACGCCGAGGCGCTGACGCACTGCAGCGCGGCGCTGACGAAAGACCCGGCGCACGCCGCGGCGTTGGCGTTGCTGCAGCGATGCACTGCCGCAATGGCCGCTCCGGCAGGGGAGAAGTCAGCGTTCGACTGGTCGGCCGCCGAGGAACAGGTCGCCGACATCATCGAGCCGGCATTCGTCGAACAAAGCGACGAGCCCGACATCGAAAACGAGCGCGACCGCGACGTGCTGTCGCCAAGCGACGTGAAGCTTGCCGACGTCGCAGGCATGAAGGACGTCAAGGACCGGCTCGACGTATCGCTGCTGGGGCCGATTCGTAATCCGGAACTGATGCGGGCCTACAAGATTTCGGCTCGAGGCGGACTGTTGCTGTACGGACCGCCTGGCTGCGGCAAGACGTTTCTCGCAAGGGCGGTGTCTGGCGAACTCGACGCGAACTTCTACCCGATCGGCATCGCTGATGTGCTCAGCCGCTGGTTGGGCGACAGCGAGCGGGCCGTGCACGAGATCTTCGAGGTGGCCCGACGCAATACACCATGCGTGCTGTTCTTCGACGAAGTCGACGCGTTGGGCATGCGGCGGGCGAACCTTCAGGGTGGCTCCGGGCACCGCACGGTGGTCAATTCGCTTCTCGCCGAGATGGATCCGGCCACTTCCGATAACAGCGGTGTCTACGTGCTCGGGGCGACGAATGCGCCGTGGGACGTAGATGCGGCGCTGCGCAGGCCTGGCCGCTTCGACCGGATGCTCTTCGTCGGGCTGCCGGACACCGAGGCGCGTATGGAGATCTTGAGAATTCACCTGCGTGACCGCCCGGTGGCAGGGATCGATCTCAAGTCGATCGCTTCGCGCACCGACGGATTCACCGGAGCAGACCTCGCCCATATCTGCGACACCGCAACACAATTGGCGATGGCCGATTCCGTGCGCTCGGGTGAGGTCCGGCCGATCTCGATGAGCGACATCCACGCGGCCATGGCCGAGATCCGGCCGAGCGGCGGTGAGTGGTTCGAAATCGCCCGCAACGTCGTCGAGTTCGGCAACCGCGACGGCGCCTACGACGAATTGGCAAAGTACATGCGCCGCAGGAAGTTTCGATGACGTCGCCGTCGGACATCGCTGACGCGATCACGCTGGCCAACACCTATGTGGAGGCCAGGAATTACCGGCGTGCCGAGGAAGTGTTGCGCTCGGCGCTCGCGCACTATCCGCACAACTCGAGGTTGTTGACCGAGTTGGCTCGGGCACAGCACTTGTTCGGCGACAACAAGGCCGCCGAGCAGAGCGCGTGCAAGGCGATAGCCCACGCCCCCGAAGACGCATACGCGATGAGCATCTACGCGTCGATCCTGGGTGAGCTGGGGCGCCGACGGGAATCGTTGACGTGGGCGCGAAAGGCGGTCGACGCAGCCCCGTTTGATCACGCGATGCATTACGAGTACGCCCGGCTGCTGGCCACCGCGGGCGATCCAGCGTCGGCGCTGCCTGCGGCAGAGGAGGCGCTGCGCCTGGCGCCGGCCGACGCCGACACCCACGACCTGAAGGGCAACATCCTCGGCCTGTTGGGTCGACGGGCGGAGTCGACGGCCGCGCACGAGGAGGCGCTGCGGCTGCAACCCGGACACGCGAGGGCGTTGCACAACATCGCGGTGAATCGCGCGCACAGGCGGGACCTGGCCGGGGCGCTGGCCGGGTTCACCCAAGCCGCAGAGCTGGATCCGCACATCGGCGATAGCGTCCGCAAGGCGATCACGGCGACGGTGCGCCAGTGGATGAGCTGGGCGACGGTCGCAGCGTGGGCCGCGCTGTGGCTGTCGGTCCAAATCGAGCGAAACCATCCGAATGAGCCGAGTTCGGCGGCGCGCGTCGTCACCGGTGTCGGGTGCATCGTCGTGCTGGTCATGTTCGGGCGGTTGGCGCTCAGTCTGCCGCGCAACCTCTGGGGAACGATGCTGCGCCAAAGCGAATTCCGGTCGCTGAAGATCTATCTCGGACTCGGCGTCGTCGTCCTCGGCGTGCTCGGTGCGTTCACCGTTGGGGTGTTGACCAACTTCTGGGTCCTGGCGGGCGCCCTGCTGGTCACGGTGATCGTTTCCTGGGTCGCCCCGAGGGTCGACAAGGATTTCTAGGTCGAACTTTCGTTCGACGTTGGAGCGGGCGACGGGAATCGAACCCGCGTAGCTAGTTTGGAAGACTAGGGCTCTACCATTGAGCTACGCCCGCGTGTGCAGCACCAGCAGACTGTACTAGCGCCGCCCGAATCAAATCCAATTAAAACCTTTGCGTGTCCAGCACGTAGTATCTCGCGTGGTCAGGTCTGCGTTTCGGACTGGCCAATGGGCGCGGGGTGTAGCGCAGCTTGGTAGCGCATCCGCTTTGGGAGCGGAAGGCCGCAGGTTCAAATCCTGTCACCCCGACTCCGGACGTTCACCACTACAGACATGAGGAGCAAGAGCGTGAAGAGCACCGTCGAGAAGTTGAGCCCGACCCGGGTTCGCATCAACGTGGAGGTGCCCTTCACCGAGTTGCAGCCAGACATCGACACCGCCTTCAAGCAGATGGCCAAGCAGGTGCGCATGCCGGGCTTCCGGCCGGGCAAGGTGCCGGTGAAGCTGCTCGAGGCGCGCGTCGACAAGCAGGAGATGTTCAACCAGGTCATCGGCGAGGCGGTGCCCGCGCGCTACTCCGAGGCGGTGACCACCTCCGACGTGCGCCCGCTCGGCCAGCCCGAGATCGACATCACCAACCAGGAGTACGGCCAGGACCTGACGTTCACCGCTGAGGTCGACGTCCGCCCCGAGATCGAGATTCCGGAACTCGAGGGTCTGAAGATCACCGTCGACCCCATCGAGGTCACCGACGAAGAGGTCGATACCGAACTGCAGAATCTGCGCGCCCGCTTCGGCACGCTCAAGGGCGTCGAGCGCGCCGCCGAGACCGGCGACTTCGTCTCGATCGACCTGTCGGCCACCGTCGACGGCGAGGACGTACCCGAGGCGAAGACCGAAGGGCTCTCGCACGAGATCGGTTCCGGTCAGCTGATCGAGGGTCTCGACGACGCGATCGTCGGCCTCAAGGAGGGGGAGAGCCGCGTCTTCACCACCACCCTTGCCGCCGGCGAGCACCTCGGTAAAGAGGCGCAGGTGACCGTCACCGTCAAGTCGGTCAAGGAGCGCGAGCTGCCCGAACCCGACGACGAATTCGCCCAGCTGGCAAGCGAATTCGACACTATCGACGAGCTGAAGGCCAGCCTCATCGAACAGGTGCAGCGGGTCAAGCGCGTCCAGCAGGCCGAGCAGATCCGCGACAAGGCGCTCGAGGTGCTGCTCGAGCAGACCGAGGTTCCGCTGCCGGAGAACATCGTGCAGGCCCAGGTCGACGACACCCTGCACAACGCGATCCACGGCCTCGAACACGACGAGTCCAAGTTCGAGGAGGCTCTCAAGGAGCAGGGCAGCAGCCGCGAGGAGTTCGACAAGGACAACCGCCGCAACGCGGAGAAGGCCGTCAAGACCCAGCTGTTGATGGACGCCATCGCCGACAAGCTCGACATCCAGGTCGGTCAGAACGACCTGACCGAGCGCCTCGTGCTGATGTCGCGGCAGTACGGCATGGAGCCGCAGCAGCTCCTGCAGTTCCTGCAGCAGAACAACCAGCTGCCCGCGATGTTCGCCGACGTGCGCCGTGGCCTGACCGTCGCTGCGGTCGTGCACGGCGCCACCGTCACCGACACCGACGGCAACGTGATCGACACCACGGAGTTCTTCGGCCCGTCGGGTGAACAGGCCGAGCAGCCTGCCGATGAGGCCGCCGAGGAGACCGATTCGGACGAGGTTTCCGCCGACGCCAAGTGACGCTGTGAGCGAACGGGCGCTGTCTGGGGAGTGCACGGCCGCTCGGGTTGGTTAGTGTCGAGTGCACCAAGACTTGAAGAGAAAGCAGGTATCCAGTCGTGACTGACATGCGTGGCGCCGGGCAGGGCCTCAACCTTGTCGACTCGGTGTATGAACGGCTGCTGTCCGAGCGCATCATCTTCCTTGGCTCTCAGGTCGACGACGACATCGCCAATCGGCTGTGCGCGCAGATCCTGTTGCTGTCCGCAGAGGACCCCACCAAGGACATCCACCTCTACATCAACTCGCCAGGCGGATCGATCAGCGCCGGCATGGCGATCTACGACACGATGGTGCTCGCACCCTGTGACGTCGCCACCTACGCGATGGGTATGGCCGCGTCGATGGGCGAGTTCCTGCTCGCGGCGGGCACCAAGGGCAAGCGGTACGCGCTGCCGCACGCCCGCATCCTGATGCACCAGCCGCTCGGCGGCATCACCGGTGGCGCGGCCGACATCGCGATCCAGGCCGAGCAGTTCGCGGTCATCAAGAAGGAGATGTTCCGCCTCAACGCGGAATTCACCGGCCAGTCCATCGAGCGCATCGAGGCCGACTCCGATCGCGACCGCTGGTTCACCGCGCAGGAAGCCCTCGAGTACGGGTTCGTCGACCACATCATCACCAGCGCCAGCCTCAACGGCTCCGGCCCGACCGCAGGACTAGACAAATGACCGATCACACGGACCCCCGCCTGCAACCGCAGGGCCGCTACATCCTGCCGTCGTTCATCGAGCACTCGAGCTTCGGCGTCAAGGAGTCCAACCCGTACAACAAGCTGTTCGAGGAACGCATCATCTTCCTCGGCGTGCAGGTGGACGATGCGTCGGCCAACGACATCATGGCCCAGCTGCTGGTGCTCGAGTCCCTGGATCCCGACCGCGACATCACGATGTACATCAACTCGCCCGGTGGTTCGTTCACCAGCCTGATGGCCATCTACGACACCATGCAGTACGTGCGGGCCGACATCCAGACCGTCTGCCTCGGCCAGGCCGCCTCGGCCGCCGCGGTGCTGCTCGCCGCGGGCACGCCGGGTAAGCGCATGGCGCTCCCCAACGCCCGCGTGCTCATTCACCAGCCCGCGCTGTCCGGCGTCATCCAGGGCCAGTTCTCCGATCTGGAGATCCAGGCCAAGGAGATCGAGCGGATGCGCACGCTGATGGAAACGACGCTGGCGCATCACACCGGCAAGGACGCCGACCAGATCCGGCGGGACACCGATCGCGACAAGATCCTGACGGCCGAGGAGGCCAAGGAGTACGGCGTGATCGACACGGTCCTCGAGTACCGCAAGCTCTCGGCCCAGACGGCCTAGCTTTCGCCGTTGACTCTGCGTCTACGGCGCAGAAGCGCGAGAGCGCCTCGCCCTCAGCGCAGAGTCGACGCGACCGCCGCGATGTCGTCGGGGCGCACCCGGCAGCACCCGCCGATGATGCGTGCCCCTGCGGCCGCCCAGCGCGGCGCGAGGTCCGCGGACCACCGGCCATGCCCGGTCCACGTGCGCCGCTCGCCGTCCCACTGTTCCCCGCTGTTGGGGTAGACGACGACGGGCTTGCCGGTCACCTCGCGAGCGACCCGCACCGCGCCCTCTACGTCGTCGGGGTGGCAGCAATTCACCCCAACCGCAACGATTTCCGGCATGTCGGCGACCACCGCGAAGGCCTCGGCAAGAGGCTGCCCGGCGCGCGTCGTCGTCCCCGCGATCGTGTACGACAGCCACGCAGCGACCTCCAGTTCGTGAACCAACGCAACCAAGGCCTCGGCCTCGTCGACATCGGGCACCGTCTCCAGCGCCAGCACGTCGGCGCCGGCGTCGGCGAGGATCTCCAGCCGCGGTCGATGCCAGTTCGCCAGTTGCGAAACCGTGAGCCCATAGCGCCCGACGTACTCTTCGCCGTGGGCCAGCGCCGCGCCATACGGCCCGACCGACGCGGCCACCCAAACGTCGCCGCCGACCTCGTCGCGTGCCTCCCGGGCAAGCCGGACGCTGCGCCGCATCAGGCGCTCGGCCTCGGTTCGCGAAATTCCGCGTTGCGCGAACCCGTCGAACGACGCCTGGTAGCTCGCGGTCGTCGCGATCGAGGCTCCCGCGCGGAAGAACGCGCAGTGCACGGCCACAATCTCCACCGGGGCGTCCACGAGCATCCGGGCCGACCACAGGTCGTCGGACAGGTCGTGGCCGCGGGCCTCCAATTCGGTTGCCAGCCCGCCATCTGCGATCAGCACGGTATCGTGGGGCGCAGCGAACACCACATCGCAAACTCTACGGCCACTACGGGGGCGGCCTCTCGGTCTCATAACGGCGGCGACACGCCAGGGACACAGTGGCGGGTTCCGAGGGGTTAGACGGCGAGTCAGGCGATATGTTCTGCAACACAGATAAATACCAACGACGCGATTCGGCTTTATCGGTCGCACCGCGCCGGAACATACGGGTAGCGTCGGGACCAACACCCGACAGTGACTCGTAAACACGTTTCATTACGACTGCGAGGAAAGTAGGACCCCACCACCATGGCACGCATTGGAGACGGCGGTGACCTGCTGAAGTGCTCGTTCTGCGGGAAGAGTCAAAAGCAGGTCAAGAAACTCATTGCGGGCCCAGGCGTCTATATCTGCGATGAATGTATAGACCTTTGCAACGAAATCATCGAAGAGGAACTGGCTGACGCCGACGACGTCAAGCTTGACGAGCTGCCCAAGCCCGCGGAAATCCGTGATTTCCTCGAGGGCTATGTCATCGGGCAGGACACCGCGAAACGGACGCTGGCCGTCGCCGTCTACAACCATTACAAGCGCGTGCAGGCACAGGAAAAGATGCGCGATTCCCGCGCCGAGCCGGTCGAGCTTGCAAAGTCAAACATTCTGATGCTCGGCCCCACCGGCTGCGGCAAGACCTACCTCGCGCAGACGCTCGCCAAGATGCTCAACGTCCCGTTCGCGATCGCGGATGCCACCGCGCTGACCGAAGCCGGCTACGTCGGCGAGGATGTCGAGAACATTCTGCTCAAGCTGATTCAGGCCGCCGACTACGACGTCAAGCGCGCCGAGACCGGCATCATCTACATCGACGAGGTCGACAAGATCGCCCGCAAGAGCGAGAACCCGTCGATCACTCGTGACGTCTCCGGTGAGGGCGTCCAGCAGGCCTTGCTGAAGATCCTGGAGGGGACGCAGGCCTCGGTGCCTCCGCAGGGCGGCCGCAAGCATCCGCATCAGGAGTTCATCCAGATCGACACCACCAACGTGCTGTTCATCGTCGCGGGTGCGTTCGCCGGGCTGGAGAAGATCGTCTCCGACCGCGTCGGCAAGCGGGGCCTCGGCTTCGGCGCCGAGGTGCATTCCAAGGCCGAGATCGACACCCAGGACCACTTCGCCGAGGTCATGCCCGAGGACCTGATCAAGTTCGGGCTGATCCCCGAGTTCATCGGCCGCTTGCCGGTGGTGGCGTCGGTGACGAACCTGGACAAAGAGTCGTTGGTGAAGATCCTCTCCGAGCCGAAGAACGCATTGGTCAAGCAGTACGTCCGGCTGTTCGAGATGGACGGCGTCGAGTTGGAGTTCACCGAGGACGCCCTCGACGCGATCGCCGATCAGGCCATCCACCGCGGCACCGGTGCCCGCGGGCTTCGCGCCATCATGGAAGAGGTCCTGCTGCCGGTGATGTACGACATCCCGAGCCGCGACGACGTCGCCAAGGTGGTCGTCACCAAGGAGACCGTGCAGGACAACGTGTTGCCGACGATCGTGCCGCGCAAGCCGTCGCGTGCCGAGCGCCGGGACAAGTCCGCCTAGGCCCTCAGCGCTGCGCGCCCGACTCACCCTCGCGCTGCACCAGCTGTGTGTCGTCGACGTCTTGTTTGAGCAGCCCGCACAGTGAGGCCGCCAGGCCCCACATCAAGAAGGCCGCGACCGCGACGAACTGCAGCTCGGTAACCATGGCTCAAGACTTCTCCGCGCGGCGGCGATGCACACGAGTAGGCGACTACGCGACTTTCTCGTAATCACAACAAGCGTCGGTCGCTCATCGGTGCACCGCCGTCCGGTGTTCGCCGATCACCTCGTCCACGAGTGCGGCAATCTCGGCGACACCGTCGCGCCGTGCGAACGCCACCTCGAGCCTGCGGGCCGCGCTCAGATAGCGGTCGTCGTTGAGCACGGCACGGACGGCCGCGCGCACCGCCCCCGGCGTCGGCGTACCGGTGCGCAGATTGATGCCCGCCCCGGTCCACGCCACTCGCGCAGCGACCTCCGGCTTGTCCTCGGTGTTGCCCGCGACGACGAGCGGCACTCCCATCGACAGTGCGCGTTGCACCGCGCCGTAGCCGCCGTTGGTGACCATCACGTCGACCTTCGGCAACAGCAGGTCATGCGGAATGTATTCGGCGACAAAGGTATTCGACGGTAGCCTGACCTTCACCTGCGATATGTCGCGGCCACCTGTGGTCGCCACGACGATGACGTCCTCGCCGCCGAGCGCCTCGATCGTCGGCTCGAGGAGCCGGCCCAGGTCGGCGTTGTCGATCGTGCCCTGGGTGACATGCACGACGGGCCGGTCACCGTCGAGTTCGGCCCACCACGCCGGCAGCCGGAATCCGTTCGACGGCGGCGGGTACACCGCCCCGACGTAGCGCACGTGGGCGGGCAGATCGCTGCGCGGATAGTCGAACTCCGGAACCGTCGGCGCGATGTAGCGGTCGGCGAGCAGGCCGGAGTCGAGAATGAACGTCGGCAGCGGCCGGCTGTTCAGGTGGTCCAGCAGGTAGTTGGCGGCCTGCTGCGATTGCCGTAGCAGAAGCTTCTGCGACAGCACGGTCAACGCGCGGTTGCGTAGCCGGCCCAGCGCACTCGACGACGGCGGCAGGCCCATGCCGCTCGGTGCGGTGTCGCGGCTCGTGATCATCAGCGGCGTCGTCGCGTACGCCAGCACCGGCGGCCGGGCCGCGCGGTCGCCGAGCAGAAACGGCAGGATCCCGAAGAAGCCGGCGTCGACGATGATCGCGTCGAACCGAGTGCGGGCCATCAACTCGGACAGCACCTTGGTCTGATGCGGCATCGGCTGCACGAACAGTCGGACGATGTCGAAGTTGACCCGCTTGATGCCGGTGGTCCCCGTGCGGCCGGGCAGGTCGATGTCGAGGCGGGTCAGGTCGAAGTCGGCTTCGGCCGGTATCGGGTGTGGTGTCGCGCCGACAGCGCGAATCTTGCCGGCGTGCTCGGCGGAACTGAGGACGGTGACGCGGTCGCCGCGGTCGACCAGACCCTGCGCGACGTTCAGTAGCGGGGCGATGTGGCCGACCGGCGACAGCGCTGCGATGAGGATTTCCGGCATGGCTTCGATGCTTGCCAACGACGGACACCCGGGCTTGGAGGTTGTGTGGAGATCGGGTGGAGATTGCAGGCAGGGACGCGCCGGCTTACCTGACGGATAGAAAACCCTCTCCGTTCGCCTGCGGAATCTGGCGTCGCGACGATTACGGAGTACCTACCGCATCCCTGACCATTTCGTCATGGCTACCGCAACCTTCGCACCCGGCGCACCAAGCGCTTCGTTGCGTAGCCGCGTGCACACCGAACTGACCGTCACCGTCCGCGACGGCGTGCGGTTGGCAGTGCGAGACCAGGGCCCACGTGACGCCGAGTCAACCGTGGTGTTGCTGCACGGCCTATGCCTGGAGAGGGGATCGTGGGCCGGCCAGATCCGCCACCTGACTCGGCAGTGGGGCGAGCGCATCCGAATCATCAGCTATGACCACCGCGGCCACGGCGGGTCGGATTCCGCGCCGAAGCGCACCTACACCGTCGCGCAGCTTGCCGACGACCTCGCCGACGTCTTGACGGCCCTCGGCGTGCGTGGCCGAGTCACCCTGGCGGGCCACTCGATGGGCGGGATGGTCGCACTCGCCTATCTCGGCAGGCCTCCCGCCGATCGCCCCGTCGAGCCGCACGGACTGGTCCTTGTCGCGACGGCCGCGGGCCGACTCGCCGAGCGCGGCATCGCCCGGCTGCTGGCCAGTCCCGCAGCGGACGTGTTGTGCGGGCTCGCCGCCTTCGCGCCGCAGCGCGCCATCCGGCTGCTGACCAAGCCCGTGTGCGCGACGTTGGCGCTCCAGGTCGGCAGCCATGCGCGCTCGACACTTGCCGCGCTGTTCGCCAATGCCCTGGCCGCCACGACTTCCCTCGACGCTGCGGTCGGGTTCCTGCCCAGCCTGCGGGCCTACGACCAAACCGCCACGCTGGGTTCGGTTCGCGCCCAGACGATCATCCTCAGTGGGGGAGCCGACGTCCTGACCCCACCGTCACACTCACACGACATGGCCGACGCCATCGCTGGCGCCGAACACGAGCACCTTCCCATGGCAGGTCACATGTTGCTGCAGGAGGCGGCACATGCCGTCACCGACGCCATCAGCCGCACGATCGTCACGGCCGACCCGTTCGAGGCGAGGACGGCGTGATCCGATCGGGGCGGGTGTAGACGTTCATCGAATCGCCCCGCAGGAACGCCACCAGCGTCAGCCCGGACTGGCTGGCCAGGTCCACCGCCAGCGATGACGGCGCAGACACCGCGGCCAGTACGGGAATGCCTGCCATCACGGCCTTTTGGGTGAGTTCGAACGATGCGCGCCCGCTGACCAGCAGCACGGTTGCGGTCAGCGGGATGCGGCCGGCCTCCAGCGCCCAGCCGATGACCTTGTCGACGGCGTTGTGCCTGCCGATGTCTTCGCGCACGGCCAGCATGGTGCCGTCGGTGTCGAACAGGGCTGCACCGTGCAGACCGCCGGTGCTGGCGAACACCTTCTGCGCATCGCGCAGCTTGTCCGGCATGGCCGAGAGTGTTTCGGTGGCCACCGTCGACGGGTCGTCGCCGGGGCAGTGCCTGCTGATGAGCCGCACCGCGTCCAGCGACGCCTTGCCGCACACTCCGCAGGACGACGTGGTGTAGAAGTTGCGGGTGACGTCGACATCCGGCATGTCGACGCCGGGCGCCAGCGTCACATCGAGCACGTTGTAGGTGTTGACCCCTTCATCGGTGGCGCCCTTGCAGTACCGCACGGTCAACACGTCGTCGCGGTTGGCGATCACCCCTTCGGTGAGCAGAAAGCCTTGCGCCAGTTCGATATCCGACCCAGGTGTGCGCATCGTGACGGTGATCGGTTTGCCGTTGACGCGGATCTCCAGAGGCTCCTCGACCACCAGCGTGTCGGGCCGCGCCACCGCGCTTTCGGCGGTCACGTGTTGGACCCGGCGCCTGGCCGTCACCCGTCCCACTAGGTGACCACCCGATCGTCCGACTTCACGCCGGCCGAGCGCTCTAGCCGAATCACGACCGCCTTGGACACCGGGGTATTCGACTTCTCCGCAACATGATCCAGCGCCACCAGGGCATTGGTCTCCGGGTAATACGCCGCGGCGTTGCCGACCGGCGTCGAGTAGGACACCACCTTGAAGTCCTTGGCGCGCCGCTCCTGCAGATTGTTCTCACCGTCGGTGAACTCCGAGACCAGGTCGACACGTTCACCCTCGGCGAGCCCGAATCTCCTTATGTCGGCGGGATTGACGAATACCACGCGACGACCACCCTTGACGCCGCGGTACCGGTCGTCGAGACCGTAAATGGTGGTGTTGTACTGATCGTGGCTGCGCATGGTCTGCAACACCAGCCGCCCTTCGGGCACGGGCACCCACTGCAGCGGGTTGGCCGCGAAGTTGGCTTTGCCTGTGCTGGTTGGAAACTCGCGCGAATCCCGCGGTCCATGCGGCAGCTGGAAGCCGTCGGGCTGGCGAACCTTGCGGTTGTAGTCCTCGCAGCCCGGCACGACGACCGCGATGGCGTCGCGGATGGCATCGTAATCGCCTGCGAACTGTTCCCACGGCACTGGGTGCTGCGGCCCGAGCAGTTCGCGAGCCAGTTGGCAGACGATGGCCACTTCGCTGCGCACCTGATCGCTTGGCGGGTGCAGGCTGCCCCGCGACAGATGCACCATCGACATCGAATCCTCAACCGACACTTGCTGTTTGGTGCCATTTTGGATATCTCGGTCGGTCCGGCCCAGCGAAGGCAGAATCAACGCCGTGCGGCCATGCACGACGTGGCTGCGGTTCAGCTTCGTCGACACCTGCACGGTCAGTGCGCAATTGCGCAGCGCCGCCTCGGTGACCGCGGTATCCGGTGTGGCCATCGCGAAGTTGCCACCCATGCCCATGAACACCTTCGCGTGCCCGTCGCGCATCGCGCGGATCGCGCCGACTGTGTCAAGGCCGTGCTCACGCGGACTGACGATGCCGAACCGGTCGTCAAGGGCGGCGAGGAACTCCTCGGGCATCTTCTCCCAGATGCCCATCGTGCGATCGCCCTGAACGTTGGAGTGGCCGCGGACCGGACACAGTCCCGCACCGGGCTTGCCGATCATGCCGCGCATCAACAAGACGTTCGTGACTTCCGAGATCATCGGCACGGCGTGCCGGTGCTGCGTCAGCCCCATTGCCCAACACGCGACGGTGCGTTCGGAAGCCATCAACATCTCGGCGACGCGGTCCAGCTGGGCCCGATCGATGCCGGTGGCCTCCAACACCGTGTCGATGTCGACGGCGCGGGTCTGCATCTCGTACTCGTCGAAGTTCGCGCAGTACTTGTCGATGAAGTCGCGGTCGAGCACGCTGCCAGGCGCCTTGTCCTCGGCTTCCAGCATCAACCGGCCGATACCCGCGAACAAGGCCATGTCTCCGCCGATGCGGATCTGCACGAACTCGTCGGCGATCGGGATTCCGTTGCCGACCACACCGTGCACCTTCTGCGGGTCCTTGAACCTGATCAACCCTGCTTCGGGCAGCGGGTTGACGGCGATGACCTTCGCGCCGTTGGCCTTGGCCTTCTCCAAGGTCGACAGCATCCGCGGATGGTTGGTGCCAGGGTTCTGTCCGCAGATCACGATCAGGTCGGCCTTGGTGACGTCGTCGACGGTGACCGAGCCCTTGCCGATCCCGATGGCCTCGATGAGCGCGTGCCCGGACGACTCGTGGCACATGTTGCTGCAATCGGGCAGATTGTTCGTGCCGAAACTGCGGACCAACAACTGGTACAGGAACGCCGCTTCATTACTGGTGCGGCCCGACGTGTAGAACACGGCCTCGTCCGGATGGGCCAGCGCACGAAGCTCGTCGGCGATCAACCGGTACGCCTCGTCCCATTCGATCGGGCGGTAGTGGTCGTCACCGGGGCGCAGCACCATCGGATGTGTGAGGCGGCCCTGCTGGGACAACCAGTATTCGGGCCGGGAGTCGAGATCGGCGATCGAGTGTCTGGCGAAGAACTCCGGGGCGACGACGCGCTTGGTGGCCTCTTCGGCGACGGCCTTGGCGCCGTTTTCACAGAACTCCGCGAATTTGCGGCCACCGTGTTCCTCCGGCCATGCGCATCCGGGGCAGTCGAAGCCGTGCCGTTGGTTCAGCCGGGCCAGCGCCGCAGCGGTGCGCGCCGCGCCCATCGATTTCAGTCCGCGCTGCAGCGACACCATGACGGCCTTGACGCCGGCCGCCTCATGCTCCGGCCCGGTCACAACCACCGCATGCTCGTCGTAGTCCGCGTCGAAGTCATGGGTGATGTCGCGTCGTTTACCCAACCGCATGAAACCAGCCTAGGACGTTCGAAAAGCGCTGTGGCGCCGGTCGGCCTTTAGCCCGGGCTACCCGCTTTCCGGAAAATCCACCCAGGTGCCGTCGTGTTGGTGAGAGGCGATCGCGGCTTCGACCAGTTGGACGCCGATCAGACCGTCGACCCCGGTGGGGATGGACAAGTCGGGTGCGTCGCGCCCCCGCAACAGGTCCGCGAGGTCGAGATAGAAGTTGGCGAATGCCTCCAGAAAGCCCTCGGGGTGGCCCAGCCCGACGCGGGTCAGGCGGGTGGCGTCAGGCGAAAGCGTGCTCATGCCGTGCGCCAGGATCGTCGCGCCGCCCGCCAGATCACGGACGATCAAGTGCTGCGGATCTTCGTGACGCCACTCCAGGCTCGCGTCGTCGCCGAAAACCCGGATCCGCAGGCCATGTTCGTGACCGGTGGCCGCCATCGTCGCCCACACGGTCGCGGGCGCGCCGTTGGACAGCGTCAGCCGCATCGTCGCGTTGTCGAACACGGGCCTCTTCGGCACCAGTGTGCTGAGTTCGGCCGAGACGCGCGTGGCCTCGAGTCCGGTGATGTAGCGCAGCAAGTGAAACGCGTGGGTGCCGACGTCGGCCACAGCGGTGGCGACGCCGCCCATTTTCGGATCCATCCGCCACTGTTGGACATCTGCCGACGCCCAGCCCGATGCGTGTTCTGCGGCGACGAAGCGAATGCGGCCGAGGTCGCCGTTGCGCACCATCCGCGCGGCATGCCGAACCATCGGGTAGGCCGAATAGATATGGGGCACAGCGAGAATCGCGTTGTTGGCTTTCGCGATTGCCACCAGCTCGGCCGCAGACGCCGAGTCGTTGGTGAGCGGCTTCTCGCAGACGACGGCGATACCCGCCTCGAGGAAAGCCTTGGCGATGTCGAAGTGGCTGTCATTGGGCGTGACGACCGCGGCGACGTCCATTCGCCCGGACTCCGTGCGGGCCATGTCCTGGTAGTCGTCGTAGACGCGCTCAACGCCCAGGGTGGTGGCAAACTCAGCCGAAGCGGCTGTGTCGCGCCCGAAAATGCCTGCGGCAAGGTCGTATTGGTTGTCCAGCCACATGGCGTGGCGGTGCGCGGCGCCGATCATCGCGCCCGGGCCGCCACCGACCATGCCTGCAGTCAGTCGTCGCATTGCCCCATTCTCCCGCGTGGGCCCGCCGACGGGGGACACGCCGCGTTGACGCCGACGTAACAAGTTTGCCATCGACGGTCCCTAGGGTTGGCCGGTCAACGTCGAGCAAATCAGATGCCGGGCATCTGGGGTGATAGGAACTGAATTGAGCGGAAATGCGGTGCGCCTGCAGGCGATCAACGACGTCGAGGCGCATGTCCCTCCTGCGATCAGCTTCGACCCGGGCGAGGCGCCCGGATCGATCTTCGGGTCGAATGTCTTCACCAAGGCTGAGATGCAGGTGCGGTTGCCTAAGTCGGTCTACAAATCCGTGGTTGCGACCATCGAGAAGGGCGCGAAACTCGACCCGGCGGTCGCCGACGCGGTGGCCGCGGCGATGAAGGACTGGGCGCTGGAGCGCGGCGCCACGCACTACGCCCACGTCTTCTACCCGATGACCGGGCTGACGGCCGAGAAGCACGACAGCTTCCTGGAACCGGTGTCCGACGGCCAGACGCTCGCCGAGTTCGCCGGCAAAACCCTGATCCAGGGTGAGCCCGACGCGTCGAGTTTCCCATCGGGTGGCTTGCGCAGCACGTTCGAGGCGCGTGGCTACACGGGCTGGGACGTCACCAGCCCGGCCTACATCTTGGAGAACCCGAACGGCAACACGCTGTGCATTCCGACGGTGTTCGTGTCGATGACCGGCGAGGCCCTGGATTACAAGACGCCGCTGCTGCGCAGCCAGCAAGCCATGGGTACGCACGCCGAGCGCATCCTGAAGCTGTTCGGCCATGAGCAACTCGAGAAGGTGGTGTCGTTCTGCGGTCCTGAGCAGGAGTACTTCCTCGTCGACCGCCACTTCTTCCTTGCGCGACCGGACCTCATCAACGCCGGTCGCACCCTGTTCGGGGCCAAGCCGCCCAAGGGCCAGGAATTCGACGACCACTACTTCGGTGCGGTACCCGAACGGGTCCTGGGCTTCATGATGGACACCGAGCGGGAGCTGTTCAAGCTCGGCATTCCAGCCAAGACTCGGCACAACGAGGTGGCACCCGGCCAGTTCGAGGTGGCACCGATGTTCGAGCGCGCCAACCTGGCCTCCGACCACCAGCAACTGCTGATGACGACGTTCAAGACCATCGCCAAGAAGCACGGCATGGAATGTCTGTTCCACGAGAAGCCGTTTGCGGGTGTCAACGGTTCGGGCAAGCACGTCAACTTCTCGGTAGGTAATGCGGAACTCGGCAGCCTGCTGGTGCCGGGGGACACACCGCATGAGAATGCTCAGTTCCTGGTGTTCTGTGCGGCGGTCATCCGGGCCGTGCACAAATACGCACCGCTGCTTCGCATCTCGGTGGCATCGGCGACGAACGACCACCGGCTCGGTGCCAACGAGGCCCCGCCCGCGATCATTTCGATCTTCCTCGGCGATCAGTTGGCCGACGTGTTCGAGCAGATCGCCAAGGGCGCGGCCACGTCGTCCAAGGGCAAGGGCACGATGATCATCGGCGTCGACACCCTGCCGCCGCTGCCGACCGATCCGGGCGACCGCAACCGCACGAGCCCATTTGCGTTCACCGGCAACAGGTTCGAGTTCCGCGCCCCGGGATCTGGCCAGACCGTCGCGGTGCCGATGATCATCCTCAACACGATCATGGCCGACTCGTTCGACTACATCGCAACGATTTTGGAGAAGGCGGTCGAAGACGGCGAGGACTTCGACAAGTCGGTGCAAAAACTGCTCACCGACATCATCACCGAACACGGGGCGGTCGTCTTCAACGGCGACGGCTACTCGGAGAACTGGCAGATCGAGGCGGCCGAGCGCGGCCTGCCGAACTTCAAGACCACGCCAGACGCGCTGCCGTCGTTGATTGCACCCGAGTCCGTCGAGCTGTTCGACAAGTACGGTGTGTTCAACGAGCGAGAACTGCACAGCCGCTATGAGGTTCGGCTGGAGCAGTACGCGCTGACCATCGGGGTGGAAGCCAAGCTGACCTTCGAGATCGGCTCGACGGTCGTGCTTCCCGCTGCGCTGCGCTATCAGACGGAACTGGCGCAGAACGTGGCCGCATTGAAGAAGGCCGGTGTCACGCCGAGCCTGGCGCTGTTGGAGGCGGTGTCCGAACCGCTCACCGCATTGACCAGTGCGCTGGCCGATCTGAAGAAGGCGCTCGCCGACCATCACGCTGAGAGCGCCTACGACGAAGCGCTGCATGCGCGCGACGCGTTGCTGCCTGCGATGGATGCGGTCCGTGCCGCGGCCGACACTCTGGAAGGCGTTGTGGCCGACGATCTTTGGCCGCTGCCGACCTATCAGGAGATGCTCTACATCCTCTGAGCAGACGTCGCCGAGTGTGGGGTGGTGCCCGTCAGCGCGGGCACTGGTAAACCCGCATACCCCACACTCGGCGATCCTCATACGCCGAGCGTGCGTGTCTGTACGCAGACACGCCGCCATTTGTGTGCATTTCGCGCACGCTCATCGCGGCCGAAGGTGCGCAAAACGTACGGGTTTCGCGGTGTGTTGCGGTGCAGACACGCACGCTCGCCTACTCACGTGTGGGCCCACGCGGTAGTTGGGGCTACTTGTTCTGCGGGAAGCCGAGTTCGATGCCGCCGTGGCTGGGGTCGAGCCAGCGGCTCGTGATGGCTTTGCCGCGGGTGAAGAATTGGACTCCGTCCATGCCGTGGGCGTGGGTGTCGCCGAACAGCGAAGCCTTCCAGCCGCCGAAGCTGTAATAGGCCATCGGCACTGGGATCGGCACGTTGATGCCGACCATGCCGACCTCGACCTCGTTTTGGAAGCGTCGGGCCGCGCCGCCGTCGTTGGTGAAGATCGCGGTGCCGTTGCCGTATGGGTTCGAGTTCACGAGATCGAGGGCTTCGTCATAGGTCTCGACGCGCAGCACCGAGAGCACGGGCCCGAAGATCTCGTCGGTGTAGACGCTCATCTCGGGGGTGACGTGGTCGATCAGGGTGGGGCCCAGCCAGAATCCCTCGGGCCCGCCGTCGGCCTTCACCGTGCGGCCGTCGACGACGATCTTGGCGCCGTCGGCCTCGCCGGCGTCGATGTAGGAGGCGACCTTGTCGCGGTGCGCGCTGGTGACCAGTGGGCCCATGTCGGCGTCTCCGGTGCCGTCGCCGGTCTTGATAACGCGGGCACGCTCGGCGATCTTGGCGACCAGATCGTCGGCGATCGGGCCGACAGCCACACACGCGCTGATGGCCATGCAGCGTTCCCCAGCCGAGCCGAAGCCGGCGTTGACCATCGCGTCTGCGGCCAGATCCAGATCGGCGTCGGGCAGGATCACCGCGTGGTTCTTTGCCCCGCCCAAGGCCTGGACGCGCTTTCCGTGCGCGGTGCCGGTTTGGTAGACGTACTGCGCGATCGGGGTCGAGCCGACGAACGAAACGGATTTGATCTTGGGGTTGGTCAGCAGTTCGTCGACGGCGGTCTTATCACCTTGTAACACGTTGAAAACCCCTGGGGGGAGCCCAGCTTCGGCCCACAGGTTGGCCAGCCACAGCGACGCCGACGGATCCTTTTCCGACGGCTTGAGCACGACGGTGTTGCCTGCGGCGATAGCGATGGGGAAGAACCACATCGGCACCATGGCCGGGAAGTTGAACGGGCTGATGATGCCGACCGGACCCAGCGGTTGGCGGATGGAGTAGACGTCGACCTTGGTCGAGGCGTTCTCGGTGAACCCGCCCTTGAGCAGATGCGGTATCCCGCAGGCGAATTCGACGACCTCCTGGCCGCGCGACACCTCACCGAGTGCATCGGAGACGACCTTGCCGTGCTCGCTGGTGATGATCTCGGCCAGCTCACCCTTGCGCTCGTTGAGCAGCTCCCTGAACTTGAACAGCACTTGAGTGCGCTTGGCCAGCGAGGTGTCGCGCCACGCGGGGAACGCCGCGGCGGCCGCATCGATCACGGCGCGCGCATCCTCGACGGTGGCCAGCGCCACGTGCCCGGTCACCGCGCCGGTCGCCGGATTCGTCACGGGCTGGCTGTTGTCTGCGTCGCCCGCATAGGGCTTGTTGTTGATCCAGTGGGGGATTGTCTGTGTCATGTGCTGTTCCTATTTGCGGTATTTGGATACGTATTCGGACATGGTGGCGAGTTGGTAGCGCGACACCTCGTTGGCGTTTTCGTTCTCGGCGAAAACCGATGACACCATGACGGTGTCGGAGCGGTCGTAGAACTCGATCTCGGCCAGGCCGCCGAAGAACTCGTCCCAGTCGACGTCGCCGTCGCCGATCTTGAGGTGCTGGTGCACTCGTGCCGGGTTGCCCGGCGGGTTGGTGATGTAGCGAAGGCCGTGGCTGCGACGGTGGTCCATCGTGTCCGCGACATGCACCAGACGCAGCCTATCGCCCGCCGTACGGATGATCTCCGTCATGTTGCCGCCCATGTGGAAGGCGTGGCAGGCGACGAAAACGAAACCGACGTTCGGCGAGTTCAGGCCACGGATGATGCGCAACGCCTCGAGCCCATCCTCGACGAAATCGTCTGGGTGCGGGTCGATTCGGACGTCGATGCCCTCACGCTCGAAGATCGGCAGCAGCTCCTCCATCGAACGGAAGAACGCCCGCTCGGACTCCTCGGCCTGTTCAGGCCGCCCGGAGAACTCGGTGTTGATCACGTTGACGCCGAGGTCGACGGTGATCTGGATGACGCGCTTCCAGTTGCGCACCGCGGCTTCACGGGCATCCTCGTCGGGTCCCGACCAGCGCAGCACCGGCAACACCGACGCGATGCCGACGCCCGCGTCCGCGCATGCCTTGCGGAACCGGGTGACCAGCTCGTCGTCGGCGCGCGGATGGTTGAAGAACGGGATGAAATCCCGGTGCGGGGTCAGCTGCAGATACTCGTAACCCAATTCCGCCACCACGCGCGGCAATTCGAGCAGCTCAAAATCGTGGTGGAACGGGGTGGGATCCAGCGCGACCTTCATCAAACGCTCACTCGTTCCGCAAGGTCGACGTCGACGGCTTCGCCGGTCTCCAGCGAGCGGACACCGGCCTCGCAGACCGCTGCCGCGGCGTAGCCGTCCCACGCCGTCGGTCCGTCGACGTTGACACCGGACCGCACGGCGTCGACCCACCGCTGCACCTCGATGTCATAGGCGGTCCCGAACCTCTCCCTGAAGCCCGGCGTGATGCGTCCGCCCCAGAGTCCCGGGGCCGACTTGCGCACCAGCCCGACGTCCAAACCGATTGTGGCGCTGCCGAGTTCGCCGACGACCTCGGTGCGTACCTCGTAGGCGACGCCCGTGGTGACGAACACCTCGACGTCGACGTGCCTGCCGCTGACCGTGCGGAAGATCGCGATCTGCGGGTCCTGCAGTCCGCGCGGTGCACCGCGATTCGGCATCGGCCTGATGATCTGCACCGACGCGATCTCCTCGCCGAGCAGGAACCGCGTCACGTCGACCTCATGCACCAGTGAGTCCCGCACGATCATCGCGGAGTCGAAACTCGTTGGCACCGTGGGGTTTCGGTGCACACAGTGCATCACCAACGGCTGGCCGAGTTCGCCGCCGTCGATCAGCATCTTCAGGTGCTGGTACTCGGGATCGAAACGACGCATGAAGCCCACTTGAATCAGCGGCTTGCCCAATGCAGCCTCCCGCCGCGCCACCTCCAGCGACGAGGCCGAGTCCGTGGTCAACGGTTTCTCGCACAGCACCGGCTTGCCCTGTTCGAGGCAGGCCAGCAGTTGCTTCTCGTGCGTGGGCCCCGGTGTCGCGAGCACCACGGCGTCTACGTCGTCGGCGTTGATCGCGTCGAACGGATCGGTGGCCACCCTCGAGTCGGGAACGGAAGCCGCGACTTCCGCGGCCTTCTCCCGCAGGTAGTCGTTGATGACGGCGACCCGAGCGCCGCTGATCTTGCTCGTGATGCGGGTGACGTGGTCGGCACCCATCATGCCGACGCCGAGCACGGCAATACGCAAATCTGACATGGTCTTTCGAACTCCTAGAACTTCACCGACGGGACGCCACACGACCCGAGGTAACTGCGGGTGCGTGTAGCGATCGGCAGCGGCTGATCGGGTTCGCACGGGTACATGTCCTGCTCGACGATCGCGAAGACGTCGATGCCGAGTTTCTCGACGGCGTCGAGCAACGGCGGCATCTCCGGGATTCCGCGTGGCGGTTCGGTCATCGCGCCGAGCCTGACGGCCTCACCGAACGGCAGATCCTCCGCCTCGACCTTGGCCCGCACCTCCGGATCGACCTGCTTGAGATGCAGGTAGCCGATGCGCTCGGGCGCCCGGTTGATGATCGCCAGATTGTCGCCGCCGCAGTAGCTGATGTGGCCGGTGTCCAGGCAGAGGTTGACGAAATCGGAATCCGTGCCGTCCAGGAAGCGGTAGACATTCTCCTCGGTGTCGACGTGGCTGTCGGCGTGCGGGTGGTATTGCGCTCGCACGCCGTAGCGTTCGAACATCGCCTTGCCGAGTTCGTTCATGCCGCCGGTCTTCTTGCGCCACTGCTCAGCGGTGAGGTTTCGGTCCTCGAGAACCTCGCCGGTGGCCGGGTCACGCCACATCTCGGGGATGACCACGACATGCTTGCCGCCGACAGCGGCGGTCAGCTTTGCGACGTCCTCGATCTGCTTCCACACGGCATCCCAGGAATTGTCCTGGTGCAGATGCTCGAAAACCGTTCCCGCCGAGAGCTTCAGGTTGCGCGCCGCGAGTTCGTCGGACAGCCTCTGCGAGTCGGTGGGCAGATAACCGTACGGCCCCAACTCGATCCACTGATAACCGGCCGCAGCCACCTCGTCGAGGAAGCGGGCATACGGCGTCTGCTTGGGATCGTCGGGGAACCACACGCCCCACGAGTCGGGTGCTGAGCCGACGAGAATGGTGCTCATTCCGATGGCCTGATCAACGGTCGCTGAACCTTCTTCCATTCGGCGTAGGTCTCATACGCCGTATTCGTGGACTCCAATGCCGAAACCTGGCTCACCGGAACGTCCCACCACGATTGGCTGTCAGGCGCATACACCAGCGGATCGGTCTCGACATGAATGACGGTGGTGTGCTCACTGGCCTTGGCCACCTTGACCGCATCGGTGAACTCGGCGGCCGTCGTCACGCGGATCACCTCGGCCCCGAGGCTGGCGGCGTTGGCGGCTAGATCAACGGGCAGCTTGTCCCCTTCGAGGCGACCGTCGCTGCTGCGATAGCGGTAGGCGGTGCCGAACCGCTGCGAGCCCAACGACTCCGACAACGAACCGATCGACGCGAAGCCGTGGTTCTGCACCAGCACCACGATGACCTTGACACCCTCTTGCACCGCGGTGACGAGTTCGGTGGCCATCATCAGATACGAGCCGTCACCGACCATGACGAACACGTCGCGGTCGGGGGCGGCCATCCGGATGCCGATGCCGCCTGCGATCTCGTAACCCATGCAGGAGTAGCCGTATTCGACGTGGTAGCCCTTGCGTTCGCGGGTGCGCCAGAGCTTGTGTAGGTCACCCGGCATCGAACCGGCCGCGCACACCACCACATCGCGCGGATCGGACAACGTGTTGGTCAGCCCGATGACCTGGCTCTGGTTCAGCGCGCTGCCGTCGTCCTCCACCCGATAGGCGGCCGACACGGTCTGGTCCCATTCCTGTGCGAGTTCTGCTGCCTGCGCCCGATATTCGTCGGTCGTCGAGTAATCGCCCAGCGCGCTCGACAAAGCCTCCAGGGCTTCGCGCGCATCGGCGACCACCGACAGGCCGCCCTGTTTGACCGCGTCGAACGACGCCACGTTGATGTTGACGAACCGCACATCGGGATCGTTGAAAGCGGTACGGGAGGCGCTGGTGAAGTCGCTGTAGCGGGTGCCGATCCCGATCACCACGTCGGCCGCGGCGGCCAGCGCATTGGCGGCGGTGGTCCCTGTCGAGCCGATCGCGCCGACCTCCTGCGGATGGTCATACGGCAGCGCTCCCTTGCCTGCCTGCGTCTCCGACACGGGGATCCCGGTCTTCTCGACGAACGCCGCAAGCGCGCCGCTGGCGCCGGAGTAGATCACGCCACCGCCCGCGACGATCAACGGTCGCTGCGCGGATCGAATGACCTTGGCCGCCCGCGCGATGACCGACCGCTCAGGGACGGGCCGCGCAATGTGCCAAGTCCGTTCGGCGAACAGCGATTCCGGCCAGTCGAACGCCTCGGCCTGAACATCCTGCGGTAAGGCGACGGTCGCTGCGCCTGTTTCGACGGGGTCGGTGAGCACGCGCATCGCACCCAGCAGAGCCGACGGCAACTGCTCCGGGCGCCATACCCGGTCGAAGAAGCGTGACAGCGGCTTGAACGCGTCGTTGACCGTCAGCTCGTTGTCATGCGGCTGTTCGAGGTCCTGCAGCACAGGTGCGCTCACGCGCGTTGCGAACGTGTCAGACGGCAACAGCAGCACCGGCAGCCGGTTGATGGTGGCGAGCGCCGCGCCCGTCAACATGTTGGTTGAACCGGGCCCGATGCTGGCCGTCACCGCCCACGCCTGCATCCGGTCCTTCTGTCGTGCGTAGGCCGCCGCGGTGTGCACCATGGCTTGTTCGTTGCGGCCCAACACATATCGCAGCGAAGGACCGTTTGCGTCCAGGTCGGCCTGCAGCAGCGCCTGGCCGATGCCCGCTACGTTGCCGTGGCCGAAGATGCCGAAGCAGCCTGCGAAGAACTTGCTGCGTTCGCCGTCACGCTCGACGTACTGGTTGGCGAGGAACCGAATGGTGGCCTGCGCGACCGTGAGTCGGACGGTCGGCTCGTTGTGTGGCGTTTTGAATGCGGATGCTTTGGAGACCACGTCACACTCCTCGTGATCGCAGGGGCAGCCGGGGGTCGACGGCCTGGTCTTCCCAGGTGCCGCGCAGCCAGGCGTGTTCGGGGTCGTCGACGATCTTCCAGGCCCGTTCCTCGCCGGGGCCTGCCATCACGTTCAGGTAGTACATGTGGTAGCCGGGCGCGGCGACGGAGGGACCGTGGTAGCCGTGCGGGACGAGGACGACGTCGCCGCTGCGGACCTCTTCGAGCACCTCGATGGGGCGGTCGGGTGTGCCGTACACACGGTGATAGCCGAAGCCGCGGGAATCATCTGGCCCCGAATCGATCTCGAAGTAGTAGATCTCCTCCAGAGCCGACTCGACGGGCGTGTTCTCGTCGTGCTTGTGCGCCGGATAACTCGACCAGTTGCCGCCGGGGGTGATCACCTCGCACGCGATCAACGAATCGGCCTCGAAAACGCCTGCGGTGCCGAAGTTGTGCACCTGGCGGCTGCAGTTGCCGGTGCCGCGAAGCTCGACAGGCACATCGGCGGCGGCCACCCGGCGGTTGGGCAGTCGGCGGGTAGCGCGCGCACCGCAGATCGCAAACCGGCCCTCACCGGACAGCGTGAATGTCTGACCGATGCCGAGGTACACCATGTCGGCGGGACCATCGAAAACCGATGTACGCAAAGACAATACGAACGTCTCACCGTCGGCAGCCACGGAGCCCTGTCCGGACAGCGGCAGGATCATCACCTCGGTGTCGGCGGTCTCGAGCGTCAGGTCGGAATCGATTTCGACGACGCGCAGGCTCGACTCGGTCCAGCCTGCCGACTCGGGGGTCACGTCGACGGTGTACGGGGACGTCGCGCTGCGTGCCGGGATGTAGTACTTGCTATGCATGTCACCTCACCATCGAGACGGCGGTCGCGACCGCGGAACTGACATCGTCGTCGGCCGGGTACAGCAGGGTGCGGCCGACGATCAGGCCGCGCACCGACGGCAGCGCGAGTGCCTTCTCCCAACTGGCGAACGCCTCGTCGGGGTCGGCGGGATCACCGCCGAGCAGCAGGGTCGGCAGCGTCGTCGCCTCCATCACCCGGTCCATCTCCTCGACCACCGGCAGCTTCATCCAGGTGTACGCCGACGTCGATCCGAGCCCCTGCCCGATGTGGATCGACTTGATCACCGCGTCGGGGGACAGGTCGTTGCGAACCTTGCCGTCGACGCGTGATGACATGAACGGCTCGACCATGGCGATCAAACCGTGCGACGCAAGCTCGTCGACCGCCCGCGCGCACGACTCCAAAGTGGCCACGGTGCCGGCATCGCCGAGATCGATGCGGCACAGCATCTTTCCACCGTTCATCCGCATCGCGGCGGTCGCGGCGGCCGTGGTCGCCGTCATCCGGTCATCGAGTTCAAATGCTGCGCCGGCCAGGCCGCCGCGGTTCATCGACGAGAACACGACCTTGTCCTCGAGCGCGCCGAGCAACACCAGATCGTCGAGGATATCGGCGGTGGCGAGCACACCGTCGACACCGGGATCGGCGAGCGCCGCCCGCAACCGGTCGAGTAGATCGGTGCGGCTGTTCATCGCAGTCGGTCGGGAGCCCACCGCGAGCGCACCGCGTGCGGGGTGGTCGGCGGCGACGATCATCAGTCGACCGTTGCCGCGCACTGTCGGCCGGGTGACGCGGTTCTGCCATGCCCGGTCGATCGCGCCGGGATCACCCGCGCGCACCTCGGTGACCTCCGCGTAGCTGCTGCAAAGCGCGCTAGACATTGACGGCCTCCACCGCAGCCTGTTCGGCGAGTTCGGCTACCTCCGCAGCCGTCGGCATAGCCGTCGAGCACTCCAGCCGCGACGCGACAATCGCCCCTGCGGCATTCGCGTAGCGCAGCGTCTTCTCCAGCGGCCAGCCGTGCAGCAGACCGTGACACAGGCTGCCGCCGAACGCATCACCGGCGCCGAGGCCGTTGACGACGTCGACTTCGTTGGGCGCCACCATCACATGCGAATGCCGGGTCTTGCCGAGCACACCGCGCGGGCCCTGCTTGACGATCGCCAGCTCGACGCCGAGATCGAGCAGCGCGTCAGCGGCCTTGTGCGGGTTGCGCTCTCCGACCGCGATCTCGCATTCCTCGCTGTTGCCGACCGCGACCGTCACAAGCTGCAGCGCACGCTGCACCTGTTCGGTCGCCGCGGCGGGCGACTCCCAGAACATCGGCCGGTAGTCAAGGTCCAGGACGGTGAACGGTCGACGCGCACGCACTTCCCACGCCGCGAAATGTGTGCTGCGGCTTGGCTCCTCGGACAGACCGGTGACCGTCGACCAGTACAACCGGGCGTCGCGAATCGCCTCGGCGTCGATCTCGTCGGCGCGAACTTGCAGGTCGGGCGCGCTCGGCTTGCGGTAGAAGTACAGCGGAAAGTTGTCGGGCGGAAAGATCTCGCAGAACGTGACGGGCGTCGGGTACTCACCGTGGGTTGCCACATAGCGGTTGTCGACGCCCAACCGGGCCAACTCGTTGCGAACGAACGTGCCGAACGGATCGTCGCCGACGCCGGAGATCAGCGCGGCGCGGTTGCCCAGTCGTGCCGCGGCCACCGTCACATTGGCGGCGCTGCCGCCCAGAAACTTGCCGAACGTCGTGACGTCCTCGAGGCCAACACCGGTCTGCAGGGGGTAGATGTCGACGCCGCTGCGCCCGATGGCGAGGACGTCAAATGGCTGTGCGGTGCTCAAAGTCAGCCTTCCAAGAAAGGGGTGATTGCTCGGTAACGACTGTGCCCCGGGTCACGCGGCGCTGTCAATACTTTGTCCTGACATTCTATCTTTTGATCACGCGATGTTAGGATGCAGCTACTGTTCATCTGGTCGAATGGGAGATCGGAGACGACGTGCCCCTGACGGTGGAGCTCGACAGGTCCAGCCCTGTTCCCCTCTACTATCAGCTCGCTCAAGCCATCGAGGCTGCGATCCGCGACGGGGAACTGGCGCCGGGTGATCGCTTCGAAAACGAACTGGCGCTGGCAAAGCGGCTGACCCTGTCCCGACCGACGACTCGGCGTGCGATCCAGGAATTGGTCGACAAGGGCCTGCTGGTGCGCAAGCGGGGAGTGGGCACACAGGTGGTCCAGAATCCCGTGCATCGCAGAGTGGAGCTGACCAGTCTGTTCGACGACCTCGCCCGCGCCGGGCAGGAGCCGACCACCCAACTGCTCGACTACCGGGTGGGTCCCCCCGAGGAAGAGGTCGCCAGCGAGCTCAACCTTGCCGCCGACCGTGAGGTGGTCTCGATTCATCGCCTGCGCTGTGCCAACGGCGAGCCGCTTGCGGTGATGATCAATCATCTGCCCGCCGAGATCGCGCCGGATGCCGACGAGCTGGAGAGCAACGGGCTGTACCAGTCGCTGCGGGCGCGCGGTGTGCACATCCGGTTGGCGCGCCAGCGCATCGGTGCACGCGGCGCCAGCCGAGCCGAAGCCCGGCTGCTGGACGAGAAACCCAACGCGCCGCTGTTGACCATGGCGCGCACCGCGTTCGACGACTCCGGCACGGCGGTCGAATTCGGCACGCACTGCTACCGCGCTTCGCGGTACTACTTCGACACCACGCTGGTGGACCGCTAGGAGCTGAACGCGGCCCGGAATGCTTCCAGCGCCGCGACGCTGTCACCGGAAGCCCACGCCTCCATGCCGACCGTGCCGCTGAAACCCATGTCGCGCAACGCTTTCGCGATCGCCGGGTAGTTTATTTCGCCGGTGCCGGGCTCGCAGCGGCCGGGGACGTCGGCGACCTGAATCTCGCCGATCGCGTCGCCGCAACGGCGCAGCAGTTCGATCAGATTCCCCTCGCCGATCTGCGCGTGGTACAGGTCGAGCATCATCTTCACGTTCGGATGACCGACGCCTTCCACCAACGCCAGCGTGTCCTTGGCGCGGGCCAGCGGGACACCGGGATGATCGACGATCGTGTTGAGGTTCTCCACGCAGAACGTGACGTCCGCCGCGGCGCCGAGTTCACCGATGCGCGCGAGTGTGCGCAGCGCGGTGGCCCACATTTCGCCGTCGGCGCGGAACCGCGGGCGGGCCGCCTTGCCGTCGACCAGCTCGGCAGTGTGCAGGTTGAGCCGCGTAACACCAAGTGTCTCAGCGGCTTTGATCGATAGCTCGGCCGTGCGTACGACCTCGTCCGCGGTCGAAGGGTCGATGAGATCCCCATGGAGATACCCCGTCATCGAGGTGAATCGGGCTCCGGTCGCCGCGAGCGCTTCGAGGTCTTTGTCGTGCCAGCTCCAGATCTCCACGGCAAAGCCCAACTCGTGGATGCGCCGGATCCGTTCGACGATCGGCAACTCTGTGAAGACCATTTCCGAACAGACCGCAAGCTCGAAGTCACTCATGGCTTTGTCATCTCCCTCGCTCTGACCAGCAGGGACGACCCTAGCATTTGATGTGCGGTCCTAATGTCAGGACAAAGTATTGACTTTCAGCTGTGAGCCGTATTACATCGAGCCAAGCGGGCGTACCGCGCCGCACTCAAGAGCGAGGAGAAACAATGAGGTTCAGCCGGCTCGCGGCGATCGCCGGAGCGAGCGTGCTCGTGGTGGGGATTGCATCCTGTTCGAACACTGGCGGAAAGCCGCAGGACAACGGCGGGGGAATGGGCGGCGGCACCGCGGACACGCCGCGAGCCACCATCGCGATGATCACGCATGAGGTGCCTGGCGACTCGTTCTGGGATCTGATTCGCAAGGGTGCGGAAGCCGCTGCGAAGAAGGACAACATCGAGCTGCGCTACTCCAACGATCCCGAGGCGCCGAACCAGGCCAACCTGGTGCAGACCGCGGTGGACAGCGGCGTGAAGGGCATCGCGGTCACTCTGGCCAAACCCGACGCGATGCGCGCTGCCGTGCAGGCTGCCGAAGCGAAGGGCATTCCCGTTGTCGCGTTCAATGCCGGCCTCAAGGACTGGCAGGCGATGGGTGTCAAAGAGTACTTCGGCCAGGACGGCTATATCGCCGGTCAGAGCGCAGGCGACCGGCTCACCAAGGAAGGCGCCAAGAAGGCGATCTGCGTGATCCAGGAACAGGGTCACGTCGACCTGGAGGCGCGCTGCGCCGGCCTGAAGAACACCTTCGCGGCCACCGAGAACCTGAACGTCAACGGCAAGGACATGCCGTCCGTCGAGTCGACGATCACCGCCAAGCTGCAACAGGATCCGAGCATCGACTACATCGTTACGCTCGGCGCCCCGTTCGCGCTCACCGCCGTGCAGTCCGCGAAGAACGCCGGCAGTAAGGCCAAGATCGGCACGTTCGACACCAATGCCGCGCTCGTCGACGCGATCAAGAGCGGAGATGTGCAGTGGGCCGTCGACCAGCAGCCGTTCCTTCAGGGTTACCTGGCGGTCGACTCGTTGTGGCTGTACCTCAACAACGGCAACGTGATCGGCGGTGGTCAGCCGACACTGACCGGGCCGGCGTTCATCGAGAAATCCAACATCGATGCCATCTCCCAGTACGCGAAGAACGGAACGCGCTGATGAGTACCCAGGCCGAGGTCGACCTCAGCCAACGCAAAGTCGTACACGACGAACGCGTCAAGGAACGAAACCGTGTACAGCGCTTGCTGATTCGTCCCGAGATGGGCGCTCTGATCGGCGCGATCGCGATCTTCGTCTTCTTCACGATCGTGGCGCCGCCGTTCCGAAGCCCGGAAGCGCTGGCCACCGTGCTGTATGCCAGCTCGACGATCGGGATCATGGCATGCGCGGTCGCGCTGCTGATGATCGGTGGTGAATTCGACCTGTCATCCGGTGTCGCAGTGACATTCAGTTCACTGGCCGCCTCGATGCTGGCCTACAACCTGCACCTCAACCTGTGGCTTGGCGCTGTGCTGGGGTTGATCCTCGCCCTCGGTGTCGGGTTCCTCAACGGCTACCTGGTGATGAAGACCAAGATCCCCAGCTTCTTGATCACGCTGAGTACGTTCCTGATGATCACTGGCATCAATCTCGCAGTCACCAAGCTGATTTCGGGCCAAGTCGCCACACCGAGCGTGTCGGACATGGAAGGCTGGGATTCGGCAAAGGCGGTGTTCTCGTCGTCGTTCTCGATCGGCAGCGTCAGTGTCCGCATCACGGTGGTGTGGTGGCTGCTGTTCACCGCTGTCGCAACCTATGTGCTGTTCAAGACGAAGGTCGGCAACTGGATCTTCGCTGTCGGTGGCGACCAGGAAAGTGCGCGCGCGGTCGGTGTGCCGGTCACCGCAGTCAAGATCGGCCTGTTCATGTTCGTCGGCTTCTCGGCCTGGTTTGTCGGCATGCATCTGTTGTTCGCGTTCAACACCGTGCAGTCGGGCCAGGGCGTTGGCAACGAGTTCCTGTACATCATTGCCGCGGTCATCGGCGGCTGCCTGCTCACGGGCGGCTACGGCACCGCGATCGGTGCCGCGATCGGCGCGTTCATTTTCGGCATGGTGAACCAGGGCATCGTCTACGCGGGCTGGAACCCCGACTGGTTCAAGTTCTTCCTTGGCGGGATGCTGCTGTTCGCGGTGATCGCCAACAACGCCTTCCGTAACTACGCCGCGAAGAGGTGACCGATGACCGCGACAGTGGATCGTCCAGTGCATGACGCCCCGTCGGGCGGCAAGGTGCCGCTGGTCGAGATGAAGAACATCAGCAAGTCATACGGCAATATCACGGCGCTGAAAGACATTTCGCTGCGTGTACACGCCGGTGAGGTGACCGGAATCCTCGGCGACAACGGCGCAGGCAAGTCGACGCTGATCAAGATCATCGCCGGTTACCACCCGCAGACCGAAGGTGAGCTGCTGGTCGACGGCGAACCGATGACCTTCAACTCGCCGAAGGACTCACTGGCCAAGGGCATCGCGACGGTCTACCAGAACCTCGCTGTCGTGCCGCTGATGCCGGTGTGGCGCAACTTCTTCCTCGGTCAGGAGATCCGGAAGAAAGGCTTCCCGTGGTCGCTCGATTCCAACGCGATGCGTGCGACGACGTTGAGCGAGCTTCACAAGATGGGCATCGATCTTCCCGACGTCGATGTGCCGATCGGTTCGCTGTCGGGCGGTCAGCGCCAATGCGTCGCCATCGCCCGTGCGGTGTTCTTCGGTGCGCGAGTGTTGATCCTGGACGAGCCGACGGCCGCGCTCGGCGTGAAGCAGTCCGGGGTGGTGCTGAAGTACATCACCGCCGCGAAGGAGGCAGGCTTCGGTGTGGTGTTCATTACGCACAATCCGCATCACGCGCATATGGTCGGCGACCACTTCGTGCTGCTCAACCGCGGTCGTCAGAAGCTGGATTGCACGTACGACGACATCACGCTCGAACACCTGACCCAGGAGATGGCCGGCGGCGACGAATTGGAGGCGCTGTCCCACGAACTGCGTGGTAAAGACGCATAACCGACCCTGCTCCTCAACGCGTCGTGACAAACGTTATAAAGCCGTTCACCTGCGCGGCAGCATGGCAGCGCGGCACCCGCTGCACAAAGACGGCACAATGGCAACGTGCACACAGAACCTGAAGCGAAAGCGCACACGCCGGCGTGGCGTGACCCGCTGTCTGCGGGGTTCCGGGCGCACCGTCACCTCTTGCTGCTGCGGCTGCGGTGGCATGAGCGCCGCGCGTCCGACGAAAGCGACCCGCGGCAGCTACAGCGGAATCACGGATAACCCCGCATCGCCCCCGACGTAGACGGCGTTGCGTGCGGGATTGACGGTGACCACCCGCGGCTGGTCCGTCGGTCGTCCAAGTGTCACAGTGCTGACGACGGCCCTGGATGCGACGTCGATGATCGACGCGATCCCATACTCGTTGACGACCACCAACCGATCGCCTGCCGGGCTGATCACGATGAATTGCGGATTGGCGCCCTGGCGTTCGTCGGTCTCGGGTAAAGCGATGTCGTCGACGACCTCGTTGAGGTGGGTGTCGACCACTGAAATCCAGCCGACCTCGGTCGCCTCCTCCGACGACGAGCGCACACCCTGGTTGGCCACATACAGACAACCACCGTCGGGACTCAACGCCGCGGCGGCCGGGATGCTGCGCAGCCCCCGGTCCACCGAGGCGTCAATCTTTATCCGCGCCACCACATTCAGCGACGACGTGTCCACCACTTCGAGTCGGCCGTCGAGATCGTCGATGTCGAGATACAACTGGCCGCTGCCGCCCGCGAGGATGGGTTGACTGATGAAGGCGGGCGCGTCGTTGAGACCGAACGAGCCGAGCTCGACGCCGGTGTCGGCGTCCAGGATCACCACTCCCGCCGTGACGTTGGTTTGCCCGAGCCGATCGTCGGCGCAGATGTAGATGCGCTCACCTGCGGCAAACATCGCAATCGAATCGCCACCCGCGACGGTGCCGACCAACACGCGAGTGTCGGGGTCCACGATGAGTACCGCCGGATCGGTCATCTGTGCATACAGTCGTGACCCGTTGGGGCTGAGGGCAATTGAGGTTGGCGTACCGAAGCCGACGGGTAGCGTGCCCTCGAGCCGAAGCGAGTCGACCACGCGGTTGCGGGTGGCGCTGCCCTCGGCGATGTCCACGACGCGGATGGCAGCGGCGTTGCGGTCGGCGACATACAACCTCGACGAATCAGGGCTGGTCGCAAGGCTTGTCGGGCTGACCTCCGAAAGAACGATCGTCTTGATCACCGCGTTGGTTGCGGTGTCGACGACGTCGACCGAGCATGCGTCGACACCCGAGGTGTCCCGATGCGACGCAACGTAGGCGTAGCGCCCGCCCGGCGACAGCGCGATGTCGCACACCGGGCCGATACCGGCCACCGTCTGCACCGCGGCGCTTCGTGCCTCGTCGACGTCGGGTGTGCGGACCGGCGCGACCGCCGTCGACGAGCAGCGTTCCCGACGCCGGAAAATCGAGCGCATCCGCCCGGCGCGCGTCAGACCCGGCATCGACCCGGAACCGCCGCCCATCGAAGGTCGGCGCCCCAACGCCACGAGGATGGCCGAGATCACCCCGGTCCAGCCTGCCGAAGCTGGGATCTGTTCCGGCGCGGAGTTCAGCGCAGGGGGCGCGGGCATCGCGATCGCTATCCCGAGGGCGAGCGCCGCTGCACCCGCACGAGCGAGGAATCCTGCTGCGCCCAACCGTCCATCTCCTGTCCTCCCCCGGAAGTTCGCGGAGTTTGCTCCGCACCTGCAGGCTAGGGATCCCCGGACCCGCAAAACACGCGTAGTCCACTACCTGTTTTGAGCTACTGCAGATCACGGCGGGCAGCCGTGCTCCGCGACAGTTTGCTCGTATACAGGGAGAAAACCGATCGCCCGTCATAGGATTCGCCAATGGCCATGGAATGGCGCACGATTCCGCGCGGGCAGTCGCTGGGCCTTTTGGAGTCGACCCTGAAAAGCAAGAACCGCCTCGGTGCGGTGCTTGCGGGTTCGGCCGGAGTTGGCAAAACGGTGCTTGCCCGGCACGCCGTCGAGCGATTTGCTCAACGACACGGCGGTGTATCCGTCCAGTGGCTCGCAGGCACCGCATCGGCCAGCCAGATCCCGTTCGGCGCATTCAGCCATCTGGTGGACGTCGCCGGTGTCGGCGATTCTCCGACGCTGCTGCGGTCGGCCCGCGCTTCGCTGCTGCAGCATGGCGGCCAGGGTCTGCTCCTTGCCATCGACGACGCCCATCACCTGGACAATCTGTCCGCGACACTGGTGCATCAGCTGGCGCTGACCGGGTCGGCGCGGTTCGTGATCACCGTCAGGACCGGTGAGTCCGCGCCCGATGCCATCACGTCGCTGTGGAAAGACCGGCTGCTCGACCGGATGGACATCGAGCCGTTCGACTGTCCACAGACAAAAAGTTTGCTGGAAGCTGTCCTCGGCGGGCCGATGGAGACGTCCAGCGCGGACGAGGTATTTTCCGCCAGCCAGGGAAATCCGCTCTATTTGCGTCATCTGACAGAAAGCGCGATTGACTCGGGAGCATTGCGCGAAGTCGACGGCGTTTGGCAATTGCGCGGCCATATCGGGCTGTCGGCCGAACTGTCGGCATTGATTGGCCGTCGTCTCGAGGCGCTGCCCTCCTCGGTGACGTCGGTACTGGAGTATCTGGCGGTCGAGGAGCCGCTGAGCCTGCGGGATTTGACCGAACTCGCGGGCCGCGACGCCCTGGAGGAGGCCGAGGACCTGCGCGTCATCGAGGTCGTCAAGCGTGGCGACGACCTGGTCGTGCACTCGGCGCATCCGCTCTATGCCGAGCAGGTGCGGGCATCGCTTGGTCAGATCGCCACCCGTCGGCTGCGTACCCAACTGGTCGCGCAATTGTCGTCGACGCCGATCGAGCACGTCAGCGCCAGATTGCGGTTGGCTGCGTTGGCGATCGAAAGCGATACGCCGCCCCCCGTCGACGATGTGGTCACCTCGTCGTGGGAAGCCATGCGGCTGGGCGACCTGTTGCTCGGGGAGCGCCTGGCGCAAAGCGCCCTCGACCGGTCGGGCGGCCTCTCCGCGAGGCTGCCGCTCGCACACGCCCTGTCCTGGCTTGGCAGGGGTCCCGATGCCGACGACGTGCTGAACCCCGTCGAGCCCGACAGCCTTTCGGAGTGGGACCTCACCGCGTGGACGCTGCCGAAGGCGGCCAACCAGTTCTGGATGCTCGACCAGCCCGAGGCGGCTGTCGATTTCCTGTACGCGATGCGTGACCGCATATCGGAGCCCGCGGCCGTGGCCACCCTCGACGCGTTGGTCGCGACGTTCGCGATGAACTCCGGCGATCCGCGGCGAGCGGTCGAGATCGCAGGCGAGGTGCTCGATTCCTCAGCCAGCCAGGACCTCGCGGTCGCATGGGCGGCGGCCACCGCGGCGTTGTCGAGCGCCCGCATGGGCAGGTTCGACGACGTCGGCCCGTTGGCCGAACGGGGCCTGGCCACACCGCATCCCGGCCTGCTGCGGTTCACGATTGGGCTCGGCGAGATCACCACGCTGCTGATGACCAAAAGCGTGGTGCATGCACAGCGACTGGCGCGCCACTTCATGGAGTTCTCCGAATTGCAGCAGCCGGGTCGTGCGATCGGCGAAGTCCTCCTCGCGCGGACCTTGATCGCGTCGGGGGAGTTCGACCTCGCGACGTCGCTGCTGCGTCAATCCGCTGCCGCGCTGTCGGAGACCGGCTACTCGTGGGGCCCGCTCGCGCTGATGTATTTGGCGCAGGCGCTCGGTCAGCAGGGCGACGCGGCGGGATCGGCAGAGATCTTGGCGCGCGCAGAATCTCGGCACAGTCTGCGGTCGGAACTGTATGCGCCCGAGTTGGCGCTTGGACGGGCGTGGACGCTGGCCGCCGGCCGCAACATGACCGGTGCGATCAGCGCGGCGCGCGATGCGGCCCGGATCGCGGAGCGGTCGGGACAGCTGGCGGTCGCCCTGCAGGCATTGCACGAGGCCGTTCGGCTCGGCGATACCACGGCCGCCGATGCCATCGCGCGGGTGGCCGCAGGCCTCGACTGCGTCGCAGGCAGGGCCGCGTTGGCCCACGGGAGGGCGCTGGCCGCCGGTGACGCCGACGGATTGACAACTGTCGCAAGCGAACTCGCCGAGCTCGGGATGAAGTGCGCAGCGGCCGACGCAGCAGCGCAGGCGGCCAAGGTGTTCGCCGCCCGCCACGAGCGCAAGGGTGAGGTGGAGGCCATGGCCCGCGCCGCCGAACTCGCAGGCGGTGCATCGACGCCCGCGCTCGATCAGGTGCTGAATCCGTTGCCGCTGACCGGGCGAGAACTCGAGATCGCGATCATGGTGTCGGAGGGGATGACCAACAAGGCCATCGCCGAGCGGTTGTCCGTTTCGGTGCGCACGGTCGAGGGACATATCTATCGCGCCTGCATGAAACTCAACGTCGCCGACCGCACCCTGCTGGCCGAGGTCGTCGCGGCGGCAAAAACGAGTACCGGACTACGCAAGACACCCCCGCGTTCGCCGAGCACGCTGTAGCTCGGCAACCGGGTATGTGCAGGGGGGCAGATGGTCAGTGCAAATGGGCAGGTCAAATCGACGACCCTGGCGCCCGACTCGCTCGAGCCGATCCCGCATGACCGCTTCGAGACCATCGAGTTCCGCGCGCGGGACGGTCTCATGCTCAATTTCAAGCACCTGCCCGGCGACGGGGAACCGCTGCTGATGGTCGCCGGCACGGGCACCCGTGCCAACCTCTGGAATCCGCCGACGGACAATCTGCTGAAGCAGTTGACCAAGAATGGGTTTGACCTATGGATGCTCAACTGGCGCTCCAGCATCGACCTGCCCGCCGTCAGGTACACACTCGACGACGCCGCCGTGCTCGACATGCCGAGCGCGGTCGCGGAGGTGCTGAAGCACACCGGCAGGAGCAGCGTCAAAGCTCTCATTCACTGCCAGGGTTCCTGCGCGTTCATGATGGCGATCACTGCCGGACTGCTCCCGGACGTGTCCATGGTGATTTCGAATTCGTCGGCCCTGCACCCCGTCATGCCGTGGCAGGCCCGACTGAAACTGCCACTGGCCGTTGCCTTTTTGAACGCTGAGAAGGTCACGGGCATCAACCCGCAATGGGGATTGCATGCGCCGCGACTGTTGCCCAAGATCCTCGACTGGTACGTCAAGGCCACCCATGACGAATGCGACAACGGGGTGTGCAATCACACCAGCTTCATGTATGGCTACGGCCACCCGACCCTGTGGCGCCACGAGAACCTCAACGACGAGACCCACGAATGGATCAAGGGCGAATTCGGTCAGGTGCCGATGACGTACTACGGACATATCGCCGACGCCTCGGCCGCGGGCGAGATGGTATCGACAGGGAAATACTCCGAGCTGCCACCGCTGTTCACCGCCGAAGCGCCGAAGACCGACGCGCGCTTCGTCTTCATGACAGGCGACAGGAACCAGACCTTCTTGCCCGCCGGCATGGCGCGCACGTTCGAGTACTACGAGCGCCATCAGCCGGGCAAACACACATTCCAAAAGCTCGCCGGCTACGGGCATCTCGACGTGTTTCTCGGCCAGTACTCCAACCGGGACGTGTTCCCGTTCATCCTCGATGAATTGCGGAAGCCATGGTGATGCACGCGGATCAGCCGATCGAAACCGACCCGGATGGCGGCTACGACGCGCCGAGTTCCGCCGATGTTCGCAAGACGGTGCTGTTCGGCCGGCCGGGATTGCGCTTCGGTGAAGTGATGAGCGGCATGATCACCATGGGCTGCACGGAGCCCAGCAAGGGCTACCAGGACGACGCGGCGATCGCAATGCGACTCGAGGTCACTGTCGACGTGCCGAATCTCCCTGCGTTCCTTAGGGATCCGAGTCATCGCGGCCGCTGGTCGGCGGCGGGCTCGATCCCGGTGCTCGGCGGCGACATCGAGGGTACGGGAGTCGGTGACTTCCGGCTCTTCCAGCGTGCCATCAGGAACGAAAAGGGTGTTCGCGAGATGGTGTACGACTCGATCATCTCCGTAGGTGACCAAACGTTTTGCATGCGCGGCCGCAAGTACATGGAGCCGTCGCCGCCCTGGCGCCTGTGGCCCGCCACCACGACGCTTCATGTCCAGTTGTTCCCGCTCGCAGGCGAACGCGGCCAAGCCGTGGGCGCAGGCATTCTGCGGCTGACCCTGCGGGACTTCGTGCGTCAACTCCTGTCGATGAGGATCACCGGCAAGGTCAGGTGGTACGACAAACTGCGTCATCTGTTCTCGTTCTACCGATTCTTCGTGTCGTCACTTGTCAACACGTACCTCAAAGGCCGTCGGTGGTGACCGACGAGCCTGCCGACGTCGTGATCGTCGGAAGTGGATTCGGGGGCGCGGTTGCCGCCTGCCACCTTGCCGACGAAGGCCGCTCAGTGGTGGTGCTCGAACGTGGTCGCGACTGGTCGGAACAGATGACGCCGCAACGACCGTGGGACTACTTGTATTCCAGCAGGATTCCGCAGTGGCTCAACGGCTGGTTGGACATCCGTTTCTTTCACCAGATGGTGGTGGCGACCGGCGCAGGCGTCGGCGGTGGCTCCCTGATTTACGCCAACGTCTGTGTGAACGCGCCGGACCGAGTGTTCCGCAGCGGGTGGCCGTCGGAGATCACCGCCGAAGAACTGGAGCCGTACTACGCCGCCGTCGGCAAAATGCTGAATCCGCAACCTGTTCCGGAGGGTCAATTCAACCCAAGGATGGACCTGCTGAGTAAAGCGGCCGGCAAGTTGGGGGCACAGGCCCGGTATCGGCCGCTACCGCTAGCGGTGACGTTCGACAACGCGGCACCCCCCACGAAGGGCCATCCGTGGGAGCCGGCGCGGGCATACGCAACCGGAACCTGCGTGCATTGCGGCAACTGTGTGATCGGCTGCGAAAACGACGCCAAGAACACGCTCGACAAGAACTATCTCAAGAACGCGAGGGGCAACGGCGCCAAGATCAAGACGCACTCGATGGTCACGCACATCGGGAAAGGGCCCAACGGAGCGTGGCGCGTGCACTATCTCGACATCCGGGGCGGTTGCCGCCGCAAGCGCGAGATCGTCGGAAAGATCGTCATTCTGGCGGCCGGATCGCTGGGTTCGACCGAGATCCTGTTGCGCTCGCGCGACGGATTCGGAACGCTGAAGAATCTTCCCCGTGCGCTGGGCAGGGGCTGGAGTCCCAATGGCGACTTCCTCACCTTGGCCCGCTACAAGGGACGCTCCGCGCTGCAACCCACGAAGGGCCCCACCATCGGCGGAGTGATCGACTTCCTCGATGGCGTCGATCTGCCAGGCGACGACATGGTCGGATTCGATGGACGCATCTACGTCGAGGACGGCGGCCTGCCGAATCTCGGTGCGCATCTACTGAGACGCTGGGAGAAGAAGGGCGCACTGCGGCGCCGGCTGTACCAGAAGGCCAGTGACCTCACCGATTTCGACCACATGATCCCATGGTTCGGCCAGTCGATCGACGCCGCTGACGGTGAATTCTCGATGCGGAGCAGGTTCAAGTTCTGGCGCGCCAGAACACAGCTGAATTGGAATCCGCAAGGATCGGCTAGCGCGCTGGACACGTTCAACGACATCCATGTCGCGATGACGCTCGCGACCGAGGGCACGCCGATCCCGTTGATCACCTGGAAACGCCTGCGAATGCTGGTGACACCACACCCGCTGGGCGGGTGCAACATGGCCGCCGCCGCCGGAGCAGGGGTGACCAATCACATGGGCGAGGTGTTTGATCACCGCAATCTGTTCGTGATGGACGGTTCGGTGATCCCGAGGGCCATCGGGCGAAACCCGTCCAAAACCATTGCCGCCGTGGCCGAGCGCAGCTGCACGAAACTGCGCGAGCAGCTGCCCAACCGACTCAACGGCAAGACCACTATCGTCTAGCGCGGCGACATCCCGGCGGCGCGGTAGGCGGCGTCGATGTACGCCATGTTCTCTACCGCGTCCGCTGTATCCAGTGGCAGTGGTGCGCCGTTCTGCACGTGGGCGGCAAACGCTTCGAGCTGATAGGTGTACGACGGCCGGGTGCCAAGCCGTTCGACGGTGGTGCCGTCCGGAGTGTTGATCGTCAGGCGGTCGTCGTCGTGTGGCTTGATGAAGTTGTGCACCAACACATCTCCGTGAGCACCGACGATGCGGAGGGTGAACGCGTAGTCGTCGGCGACCATCGAGTTCGCGCTCAGGCCGGTGGCGCCGCCCGGGAACGCCAGATCGACGTCGCACCAGGCATCTACGCCGGGGCTGCGTTGTTCGGCGTGGGCGCGGACGATTGACGGATGCCCAAGCCGCCGCATCACGTGAAGGCCGTAGCAGCCCAGGTCCATCAGCGCGCCACCGGCCAACTCCAGCGACCAGCGCGGGTCGTCGTCGCTTGGCGCCGGCATGGCCATCCGCGCTTCGACGTGCACCAGCTCACCGAGCGTGCCGTCACCCGCCAGTTCCAATGCGCGGCGGGTGGCGGGATGAAAGAGGTAATGAAACCCCTCCATCACAGTGATGCCTGCGGCGTCGGCGGCCGCGGCGACCCGCTGCGCTTCTGCCCGGTCACGGGCGAACGGCTTTTCGGTCAGCACCGGTTTACCCGCCGCGACGGCCGCCAGATTCCACGGCGCATGCAACGCATTGGCCAGCGGGTTGTAAACGGCGTCGACCTCGGGGTCGTTGACGACATCGGTGTAGGTCGCCAAAACCCGTTCCACACCGTGCTTTTCGGCGAACAGCTCGGCTCGTCGCGGGTCACGCGCCGCGACGGCCACCAGCCGGTGGCCCAACTCATGCGCGGGTCCGACGATCGCGAGCTCGGCGATCCGCGACGCCCCGAGCACCCCGATGCGCAGACTCATGCTCGACTCCCGCTCGTCTTCGGCCTCATACCGGAACCGACCGCCCCACCTCGCTGATGTACTCGACACTGGTCCGGACGTCGCGCAGCGGTCCCTCGTCGGCTGGCTCTCCGTCGAGGATGGTGTCCTGCTCCATCACGAACCAGCCGTCAAAGCCGTTGCTGCGCAACGCCGTGACGATGCCTGCGATGTCGACGTCGCCGCTGCCGAGCGGGGTGTACATCCCTTCGCGAACCGCGTCGGTGTAGGTCAGCTCACCGGACTGGACGCGGGCGGCCAGCGCGGCGTCGACATCCTTGAGGTGAGTGTGCGCGATGCGGTCAGGCACCTCGCGGGCCAGCTGCAGCGGGTCGGTTCCGCCGATCAGCAGGTGCCCGGTATCGAGGCACAGCTTGATCTGGGAACCGGCGAGCACGCGGTCGACGTCGGCGCGCGTCTCCACCATCGTGCCGACGTGGGGGTGCAGCACTGCGAGCACACCCTTGTCGGCTGCCGCGGCCGCGAGCCGGTCCAGATTGCCCAGCAGGGTTGCCCATTGGTCGTCATCGAGTGCCGGGCGGGAGTCATAGCCGTCCGTGCCGGTGGCGGCTGCCAGCACCAGCACATCGGCCCCGCAGGCCAAGAGTGCCTCGAGCGGGCCTGCGATGTCGGCCAGTGGATCGTGCTCGGCGTCATGCAGCAGGACCGGTGCGAACGTGCCCACACAGCTGAGCCCGAACGAGTCGAGCAGCGCAGTCAGCTCGCCCGGATCCGAGGGCAAGAATCCCTCTGGCCCGAGTTCGGTTGCGGCCAAACCCACGTCGCGCATCTCTGTGAGGACGCGGTGTGGGCTGAGCTGATAGCCCCATCCCGGCACCTCGCACACACCCCACGAAATCGGTGCGCCAGCGATTTTCACTATGACCTCACTTCTTCGATTCGTACCGGGGTGCCCCGGCGAAGTGATTCGGTCGCGGCCTCGGCCAGCCAGGCCACCTCGACCGCGTCGGCCACCGTGCAGGCAGGCGCGGCGGTGCCGTTGACCACGTCGACGAACGCGCTCAACTCGGCGCGGAACGCGTCGGTGAAGCGATCCATGAAGAAATGGTGCGCAGGCCCGGTCGGAAACTCGTTGGCCGGGTCGGCGTTTCGCACCGGTGCGCCCTGGTCCCAGCCGGCGACCACGGTGTCGTGGAAACCGTGCACCTCGAGTCGGCAGTCGTAGCCGCGGCCGTTGTAGCGGGCCGCAGATATGAGGCCGAGCGTGCCCTGATCGAACCTCACCACGACGGCGGCCGTGTCGACGTCGCCGTATTCGGTGAACCGGGGGTCGCCCTGCACGCTGCCCGTCGCGTATACCTCGACAGCCTGCTGGCCGGTGATCCAGCGCAACACATCGAAATCGTGTACCGCGCAGTCGCGGAAGATGCCACCCGAACCCGCGATGTATTCCATCGGTGGGGGAGCGGGATCCATCGTCGTGCTGCGCACGGTGTGCAGCAGACCCAGTGAGCCGTCGTCGACTGCGCGCTTGGCGGCGGCGAACGCCGCGTCGAACCGCCTCTGGTAGCCGACCTGAACCGGCACACCGGACCGGGCGATCACGTCGGCGACGCGGGCACTCTCGGCTGCGGTGGCGGCGATCGGCTTCTCGCAGAAGGTCGGCAGACCGCGGTGCACGGCGGCCAGCGTCAGCTCCGCATGCGCGGGCGTGGCCGCAGACACCACGACGCCGTCGATGCCTGAGGACAGCAGCTCCTCAACCGAATCCGCCGGTTTGGCACCATGTTTGGCGGCGACGGCGGCGACCACATCGGCGCGCTCGTCGGCGACGACGAGGCCGTCGACGCCCTCTAGGCCGGACAACGTCTCGGTGTGGAAGGCGCCGATGCGGCCCAGTCCGATTACCCCGAGGGTGGTCATGGCATTCTCCGATCATCCTGGTCGCGCAGCGCGACATCGAGTTGTTCTGCGGTGAGGTCGTCGGCCAACGCCGAAAGCACTGTGTCGACCTGACTGGGTGGCGCCAGGCTGCCGATCGGCTGGTCGCTGTCCAGATTGGTGGGAAACGCGTAGCCCTCGGCGGTGGCCACCACCGCATTGAGCAGCTCGCGCTGCGGGCGGCCCGCAGCCTTCATCGCGAGCAGCGCGGGGTACACCGCACGCACCATCGCGGTGCGGTCCAGCGCTTCCATCGCGCGACCGAACGGTGAGGAGATCTGCAACAGATTCGCCATCCGGCGAAGGTGGCTCGAAACATTCGATCCTGCACCGTGATACAGCGCGGGATTGAAGAACACCGCGTCGCCTTTGGCCAGTGGCAGCTGGACGTGATGCTCGGCGAAGAAGTCGACGAATTCGGGTCGGTTGAAGGCCAGATAGCCGCCCTCGAACTGCTGTGAGAACGGCAGTAACATCGTCGGGCCGCTCTCGACCGGCATATCGCAGTGCGCGACTGCGCCCTGCAAGGTCAGCACCGGCGAGGTGCGATGTAAATGGGCGGGGTAGGCAGTCAGGTGCTCGTCGGGTACGAAGCCGAGGTGATAGTCCCGATGCGGAACCTGTTGTTGCCCACCGGGATTGACGACGTTGACCTGTGAGGTGACCTGATACCGCGGACCCAGCCACGCCTGGCAGACCACAGCGAGTGCGTCGTTGGCGTAGTAGTCGGCGAACACATGCGGGTCGTGCAGCGCGAGCTTCTGCGCAGCGTTCCAGATCCTGTCGTTGGCGCCGGGCTTGCCGAAGTGGTCACCGGCCGCGGTGCCCGCCGCGCGCTGCGCTTCGATGATCGCGAAGAACGCGTCGCTGGTCCGATCGACCACTTCGGCGTCGAACGCACCCTCGAAGACCACGACGCCTGGCCCGTCAGCAAGCGCCCGAATCAATTCCGATTGCAGTGCTCGCCGGTCTGCGTTGGCGACAGTGCTCGCCGAGTAGACGAGCACATTGCTTCGCACATCGGTCGCCATCGGGTACTCGGCGCGATCGGTAATGCGCAACACCTGTGCGCGGAAGTCGTCGAGGCGCAAGTCGGCCTCATCGATCCACGCGCAGTGCGTAGCGCGAGCGGCTGCGGTCATGCCGAATAGTCTTGCTGTGACGGCGACCGCATTCAACGCCAAAAATCCATCAAAAAGCCATCACAGCTTCGGCGCCTGCTGCGCGCGCGCTCGGGGGCGCCGGTAGGTACCGACGCCCCCGAGGTTGAACCCGCGTAGCGGTTTAGGCGCTGCCGCCTGCGCCGCCTGCGCCACCACCGCCGCCAGAACCGCCGGACTGGCCGGAGTTACCAGTGCCGCCGCTGCCGGTGCCGCCGGTCGCGCCGGCTGCGCCGCTGCCGTCGGTGCCGCCCTTGCCTCCGGCGCCGCCATGGCCTCCGACTCCACCGGTGCCGACGCTGCCGGCTGCCCCGGTGGTTTCACCGAAGCCGCCCGCGCCTGCCGCACCGCCTGATCCGCCGGATCCGCCCGAGCCGCCGCTGCCGCCGTCGCCGGCCGCGCCTGCCGTGCCGCTGCCGGCACCACCGGTGCCTGCTGCCCCGCCGTTGCCGCCGTTGCCGCCCGTGCCGCCCGTGCCGCCCGCGGCGCCGGAGCCGCCGTTGCCGCCAGTGCCGCCGGCATTCTTCAGGGTTGAGCCGCCGGTGCCGCCGGCGCCGCCACTGCCGCCGTTCGCAGCGTCGCCGCCATCGCCGCCGGTGCCGCCCGCGCCGCCACTGCCGCCAACACCGAAGGCGCCGCCGCTGCCGCCGCTGCCACCGTTGCCGCCTGCAGTGCCGCTCGTACCGCTGACTCCGACTGCGCCGTTGCCGCCGTTTCCGCCCTTCCCGCCTGCGCTGTCGGGCAGGTTAGTCGGATCGCTTCCGCCCATGCCGCCGTTGCCGCCGTTGCCGCCGTTGGCAACAGCGCTGCCGCCGTTGCCGCCGCCACCGGCGAGGTGAGCTGTAGTGCCTACAGCGCCGGTGCCGCCGTTGCCGCCGTTGCCGCCGTCACCGCCGCCTGCGCCGCCGTTGCCGCCGAGGCCGAAGTTCTGCCCGTTGCCGCCGACGCCGCCCGTGCCGCCGTTCTGCAGGCCGACACCTGAGTGGCCGTTGGTTGCCGCCGACACGCCATCGACGCCGTTGGTGCCGTTGGCAGCCGTGTTCAACGTCGCCGGGTTGACGCCGTTGATGCCGGCTCCACCCTGGCCGCCATTCCCGCCCGAGCCGCCGTTTCCGATGAACATCGAGCCTTTGCCGCCGTTGCCGCCATTGCCGCCCGCGACGCTGGCGTTGCCGTTCGCACCGTTGCCGCCGTTGCCGCCGTTGCCAAGGAACAGTCCGCTGTTGCCGCCGTTGCCCCCGTTTGCTCCAGGCGTAGTCGCGTTGTAGCCGTCTCCGCCACTACCCGCGAACAGCCCGCCGTTGAAGCCGTTGGGATGTGCGGCGGTGCCGTCGGCGCCGTTGCCTATGAAGATGTTGAGGCCCGGGATCTGACCGGCGAGGTCGAGGAAGGCATCCGACGCGCCAAACGGATCAGAAAGGTTGGGTGCAAGCGACGAAGTGAGCAGGCTGGATGCGCCGATTGCATCGCAGCCGAAGAGGCTTGTGCCCCCGCATACCTGGCCAAATGGTTCGGCCGCCGGCGCGGCATGCGCTACGCCGGACGAGAAAATCAACGCCGCCGCGGGAGCGGCAAGGACGATGCCTGCCCCGCCGATCGCCGCCGTCGCGAAAGTGCGAGCAGTCTTTGGCGACTGGCGGTCGCCGGGACCTCGCTTGCTTCGACTGGACATTAAGACCCCCTTCGTGGTGGGCAGGTCGCACGCCTTACCCGTCTTTTACTGGACATTTCAGAGCTTCGGTTGGTGCAGGCAGATTGGCGCGAGTAGTTCCCTACTCGAATATTTCGGTTGCAACTACTGCAGTGATGCGGGGCCGTCGGCTACCCAGGGCGCCGCTCGCCACGGTTGCTGCGAATGCGATGTTCTTTGCTATGTCAACGGCCACAGTCCGGAGCGTTGGCAGCAAAACAGGCGACGAGAAATAGGGGGTGTGCCCGACAAATTGGCCCGCGAGAGGGACGTGCAGCGACGAAAGGCCGCCTCCCACGCCGGCGTGTGACACCCTGGCTTCAGCATCAGAAAGCCATCAGAAACCCCTCACCGATTGCACCGAGGAAGGAACGCCGTGCCGCACCGCTACAAGGTCCGCGAGATCGCTCAACAGAGCGGGCTGAGCGAAGCGACGGTCGACCGCGTCCTCAACGAACGGCCCGGGGTGCGGGAGAACACCAAGGCAGAGGTCATGCAGGCGATCGCCGACCTGGACAAGCAGCGCGCGCAGTTACGGCTCAACGGCCGTCGCTACCTGATCGACGTGGTGATGCAGACGCCGCACCGGTTCTCGGATGCCTTTCGCGCCGCGGTCGAGGCCGAACTGCCCGCATTCGCACCGGCGATGGTGCGTGCCCGTTTTCATCTGTGGGAGTCGGGGTCGACGGCGCAGATGGCCGAAGCGCTCGGTCGGCTGAAGGGTAGCCACGGCGTGGTGCTCAAAGCGCAGGATGAGCCCGAAGTGGCTGAGGCGATCGATCGCCTCGTCGACGGCGGTGTGCCCGTCGTGACCTACACGACCGATGTGCCGGCCAGTTCTCGCTGTGCCTATGTCGGCATCGACAACCATGGCGCGGGGGTGACGGCCGCCTACCTGATGAACCAGTGGCTCGGCTCGGCCCCTTCAGATGTGCTCATCACGCTGTCGCGAACGGTGTTCCGGGGCGAGGGGGAGCGTGAGGTGGGATTCCGCTCGGCTTTACGGGCATCCGGCCGGGCAATCGTGGAGGTCAGCGACAGCGACGGTATCGATGCGACCAACGAGCGCCTGGTGCTCGAGGCGCTGGAGCGGCACCCCAAGGTGGAGGCGGTTTACTCGGTCGGCGGCGGCAACACCGCGACGGTCGCGGCGTTCGAAGCGTTGGGCCGCGTCTGCAGGGTTTTCATCGCCCACGATCTCGACGCAGACAACCGGCGACTGCTGCGCGAAGGTCGCATCTCCGTCGTGCTGCACAACGATCTGCGCGCCGACGCGCGGCTGGCGATGCGGCTGATCCTGCAGGAGCGCGGAGCTTTGCCGGTCGAGCCGTCGCGGCCGGTCCCGATCCAGGTGATCACCCCATACAACGTGCCGGGCTAGTGCTAGCGAGTGGCTACTGATCGGTAACCAATTTTAAGAGAATGGCATTCTCCGAAACGTGACGGAAAACACAATAATGTCTCGCGTAAGTCGCCGACATGTGCGCTGAGCATTGCGTTCGATCTCAGGTCATTCGCACGTCGCCTGCGCGTCGGGTAAAGGGCTGCCTAAGAGAAGTGCAATAATCGGTACTGGCAGTGACATCAAAAATTTGGTGAATGTCCCCCGACGGCGCGTCGGCCTGACCGCGACTCGGAGGACTTCGCCGGACAGCATCGGAAGGCAGGGCGCAGTGGGGGCCAACGACAATGCGGTCAGTCCCGGCACATTAGGCCCTCGGCAGAAGCTCGAAAAGGTCGTCATTCGTTTTGCCGGTGACTCCGGCGACGGCATGCAGCTCACCGGTGACCGGTTCACCTCGGAAGCCGCGCTGTTCGGCAATGACCTTGCGACGCAACCGAACTACCCCGCCGAGATCCGCGCGCCCCAGGGCACTCTGCCCGGCGTCTCGTCGTTCCAGATCCAGATCGCCGACTACGACATCCTGACCGCGGGTGACCGCCCGGATGTGCTCGTCGCGATGAACCCCGCGGCGCTGAAGGCCAACGTGTCCGATCTGCCCCGCGGCGGCCTGATCATTGCCAACTCCGACGAGTTCACCAAGCGCAACCTCGCCAAGGTCGGCTACGAGTCCAACCCCCTCGAGACCGACGAGCTTTCCGACTATGTGGTGCAGCCCGTCGCGATGACCACGCTGACGCTGGGCGCCGTCGAGCAGATCGGCGCATCCAAGAAGGACGGTCAGCGCGCCAAGAACATGTTCGCGCTGGGGTTGCTGTCGTGGATGTACGGCCGCGAGCTGGAGCACAGCGAGGCGTTCATCCGCGAGAAGTTCGCCCGCAAGCCCGACATCGCCGAGGCCAACGTGCTGGCGCTGAAGGCAGGCTGGAACTACGGCGAGACCACCGAGGCGTTCGGCACCACCTACGAGGTGTCGCCTGCCAAGCTCAAAGCCGGTGAGTACCGGCAGATTTCGGGCAACACCGCGCTGGCGTACGGCCTCATCACCGCGGGCCAACTCGCAGGCATCCAGGTAGTCCTCGGCAGTTACCCGATCACGCCGGCCTCCGACATCCTCCACGAGCTGTCCAAGCACAAGAACTTCAACGTGCTGACATTCCAGGCAGAGGACGAGATTGCAGGCATCGGCGCGGCCATCGGCGCGTCCTACGGCGGGGCGCTGGGCATCACCACCACGTCGGGCCCCGGCATCTCGCTGAAGTCCGAGGCGATGGGTCTGGCGGTGATGACCGAGCTGCCGCTGATCGTCGTCGACGTACAGCGCGGCGGACCGTCGACCGGCCTGCCCACCAAGACCGAGCAGGCCGACCTGCTGCAGGTGCTGTACGGGCGCAACGGCGAGTCGCCGGTCGCGGTGATCGCACCCCGGTCCCCGTCGGATTGCTTCGACGTCGCCGTCGAGGCTGCCCGCATCGCGGTCACCTATCACACGCCGGTGGTCATCCTTTCCGACGGCGCGATCGCGAACGGCTCTGAGCCATGGGCGATTCCGGACGTCAGCACCTACCAGCCGATCAAGCACACCTTCGCGAAATCCGGCGAGCCGTTCCAGCCGTACGCCCGCGATCCCGAAACGCTGGCGCGGCAGTTCGCCGTCCCGGGCACGCCGGGTCTCGAGCACCGCATCGGCGGCCTCGAGGCGGCCAACGGTTCGGGCAACATCTCATACGAGCCCAAGAACCACGACCTGATGGTGCGGCTGCGTCAGGCCAAGATCGACGGCATCAAGGTGCCGGACCTCGAGGTCGACGATCCGACCGGTGACGCCGAACTGCTGATGCTCGGCTGGGGCAGCAGCTACGGCCCGATCGGCGAGGCCTGCAGGCGTGCGCGACGCAACGGCATCAAGGTCGCCCATGCGCAGCTGCGCAACCTCAACCCATTGCCTGCCAACATCGGTGAGGTGCTGCGGCGCTACCCCAAGGTCGTGCTGCCGGAGATGAACCTCGGACAGCTCGCGCTGCTGCTGCGCGGCAAGTTCCTGGTCGACGTTCAGTCGGTGACCAAGGTGGAAGGCATGGCGTTCCTGGCCGACGAGGTCGAAGGCATCATCGACGCCGCGTTGGATGGAACGTTGGGCGACAAGGAAATCGACAAGGCCAAGTTCGCGCGGTTGGCCGCGGCCACTATTGACGTAGACGGTGTGGGAGCTAACGCATGACAGACCTGATCGGATCGGACCTAGGCGTCACCCCACTCTCGAAGCTGAGCGGGGTGCCCACCACCGACGAGCCGCAGAAGGCCAAGGACTTCACCAGCGACCAGGAGGTGCGCTGGTGCCCCGGCTGCGGTGACTACGTCATCCTCAACACCATCCGCAACTTCCTGCCCGAGCTCGGGCTGCGCCGCGAGAACATCGCGTTCGTCAGCGGCATCGGTTGCTCCAGCCGCTTCCCGTACTACCTGGAGACCTACGGCTTCCACTCGATCCACGGCCGCGCCCCGACCATCGCGACCGGCTTGGCGCTGGCCCGCCCCGACCTGTCGGTCTGGGTCGTCACCGGTGACGGCGATGCGCTGTCGATCGGCGGCAACCACCTGATCCACGCGCTGCGCCGCAACATCAACATCACGATCCTGCTGTTCAACAACCGGATCTACGGCCTGACCAAGGGGCAGTACTCGCCGACCTCCGAGGTCGGCAAGATCACCAAGTCCACCCCGATGGGCTCGCTGGACTATCCGTTCAATCCGGTGTCGCTGGCGCTCGGCGCCGACGCCACGTTCGTCGGCCGTGCCCTGGACTCCGACCGCAAGGGACTGTCAGAGGTGCTGCGTGCCGCGGCCGCGCACCGCGGCGCCGCGATCGTCGAGATCCTGCAGGACTGCCCGATCTTCAACGACGGCTCGTTCGACCCGCTGCGTAAAGAAGGCGCCGAGGAACGCATCATCAACCTCAACCACGGCGAGCCGATCACGTTCGGCGCCGACGGTGCGTACTGCGTGGTGAAGTCCGGCTACGGGCTCGAGGTGGCCAAGACCGCCGACGTGTCGGCCGACGAGATCGTCGTCCACAACGCCACCATCGAGGATCCGGCGTATGCCTTCGCGCTGTCCCGGCTCTCGGAGCAGAACCTCGAGCACATGGTGATGGGCATCTTCCGTCAGGTCAGCAAGCCGACCTACGACGATGCCGCACGCAACCAGGTCGCCACGGCCCGTGAGGCCAAGCCGCACGACACGGCCGCACTGCAAGCGCTGCTTCGCGGCAAGGACACCTGGACCGTCGACTAACCTCTGTTGACGTGACGCCCCCCGTGCCGCTTGCAGCAGTCATCTTGGCCGGCGGGGCATCCCGCCGGATGGGCCGCGACAAGGCCAACCTTCCGTATCAAGGCAGCACGCTGCTGGAGCGCACGATGTCGATCGTGAGCCCGCGGTGTGCACCGGTATTCGTCATCGCCGCGCCGGGCCAGCCGCTGCCCAAAGTGGAGGCCCAGGTACTGCGCGACGAGGCTCGCGGCGAGGGGCCCCTGCTTGCGACCGGTCGAGGGCTGCGTGCGGCGGCCGACGCAGGGCTGGAGTTGGCATTCGTGTGTGCCGTGGACATGCCGCTGCTCGAGGTCGAGTTGATCGACGAGCTCGCGGGCCCTGCCGTGCGACTCGGCGCCGACGTCGTGCTGCCGTGGGATGGCCGCGACCACTACCTGGCTGGGATCTACCGAACGGCGCTTGCCGACCGCGTCGATGACCTGATCGTCGCGGGGGAGCGCAGCATGCGTGCGCTGGTCGACAGGGTCGACACGCAACGGATCGTGATGCCCGAGCAGCCGTCGCTGACCAACGTCAACACGGCAGCCGACCTCAGCGCCGTGCGCCCGCCACAAATTGCCTAGCAAATTCGATCATCTTGCTCTGTTAATTTGCGCATTCAACCAATTTAAATTCCCTGCATGAATTCGCCCATATTTCTGCTGCTATTAAATGGCGACTATCGCTGACCGCGCTCTGCAGCAGGCCCGGCCGCCGATGCCCCGGATGTACGTGAAACCGGTTGCCTGGCAGGGATATTGGCGAACGCGTGGATGACTTTTGCCCCGAATTTCGGCGCGTTATGGAATGTTTGGCTGCTCGCCACCGTTCAGTCGTGCTGCGGTGCTAATGACGCCCAGGGACTGGCCGGATTGTGCAGGGCGGCCACGCGGGTAGGTCCGCGCCGTCATAATGTCCGTGGAAAGAGTCAATGAGAGGTTTCGCACTCGAAAGTCGTTGCACGTCAATGCTATTGGGTTCTTAAAGGTTCTCGCCACCAACGAGCGGTCTGACCGGACCCTCACACGTCCGGGTCGGCTGGGTGACGAAAAAGCAACGCCGACAGGGCTTTTCGAGCACACCGCGGCTGGCTCGATGTGGACTCGATCAGCGAACTGATGTCAGAAGACGACCTGTTCGGTGCCCTATCCAGCGATTTCCACAGGCGCAAGGCCGTTTTCGGCGCATGTTCCGGCTTCAAATCAGGTGTCTCAGCTCACAAAATGATCGTGATTTGAATCACGTCGACACGCCGGAGCTACCCATTCCGCTGTCGCGTCAAACCCAGAGCTGACCTGCACAGACGTTTCTCAGGTTCGGCCGTGATCTTCTCGTGATCTAACTGCGACACGCCAACGCGCTGATATGACTTTGCGGCCTCGGCTTTGTACGGTCCCTTCAGCTCCCAACGGAGCAAATAATTTCAAAACCAAGAACCTGCGTGTGAGTCGGGGCTGACACCTACGAGAAGGCGGTTTTCCGCTTTCGACAGCCGCCGGGCCTGTTGCCCGGTGAGGCACTTCATGCCTCCCGCTGCCGCACCTGACCGAGACGGTGCGGCCCAACCCCCTCGCCTGTGTACAGGCAACCACGCCCGCGTCTCCGCGCGGGTGGCGATGGCGCGCGCTTGGCGAAAGGAAAGCAGTGAAAAACATCCGCAAGACGTTTGGTCTGGCCACCATCACCGGTGCGCTCGTTGTGGCACCGATGGCAGCATCGCTCGGACTGGTGACCGGCACCGCCAATGCGGACAGCGGGGTCAACTGGGACGCCGTCGCAGCCTGCGAGTCGGGCGGCAACTGGTCGACCGCGACGGGTAACGGCTACTACGGCGGCCTGCAGTTCACGATGGGCACCTGGCATGCGAACGGCGGGCAGGGATCCCCGCAGCACGCCAGTCGCGAGGAGCAGATCCGCGTGGCCGAGAACGTCCTGCGCACGCAGGGCATCAAGGCGTGGCCTGTGTGCGGCAGGCGCGGCTAGTCACTAGGACGACAGAGGCGGCGCTGGGCTTTTGCCCGGCGCCGCCTCTTCTTTCTCAGAAGCCCCTTACACCAGATAAGTAACGGTTAAAACTTTTGACACTTGCGTAACGCGTGATGTTGATCACCCGAAACATCAGATAGCCGCAGCGGAGAACGCGCAACTGCTCCACCGCGGGCCTTGTTTCAAACGGTCGGGGAAGGACCGCAGTGATGAACATTCGTAAGGCATTCACCAAAGGCCTGTTGGCCGCCGCCATCGCCGGAGCTCTCGGCGTCATCCCAATGGCGCTCTCGACGGGCACGGCCAACGCCGACAGCGTGAATTGGGACGCCATCGCCCAGTGCGAATCGGGCGGCAATTGGGCTACCAACTCCGGCAACGGCGCCTACGGCGGCCTGCAGTTCAAGCAGGCCACCTGGTCCTCAAATGGCGGCGTGGGAAACCCCGCCACCGCGTCGCGTGCCGAGCAGATCCGCGTCGCTGAGAACGTCCTGCGCACGCAGGGCCTCAAGGCGTGGCCCAAGTGCGGCACCCAGGGCGCCAGCCCCGCCGTCTGGGGTGCGCCGAGCACGCCGACGGCACCCACGGTGACGACCGGCTGCGCCGCGATGCCCACCAGCGGGCTGCTCGGCTTCATCAACCCGCGGCAGATGTGCACCGCCCTGCTCAACCCGCTGGGCGCAGTGGGGGCCTGACACCGAATTCGTTGCCCTGGGGGTCGACGAGCACGCGCAGATCGCCCTGCACTGTCCATTGCCAGCGGTTCGGCACCACGCGTTCGTCGTGCACCCGGACGAACTTCCAGATCAAGCTCTCCCAGCCGGCTGACCCGTACAGCCAGCGCGGTGTGCCGTCGGGTCCGTCGCGGACCTCGGCACCGACGCGGTCAGCCCACCAGGCCGCGAGCTCCTCGGGCCGGTCGCTGTCGGTACACACCGCAAAGGCGCGGGCCGGCGGCTCGCAGCTCGACTGCGGGTCGAGAAACGCGCAGAACTCATTGCCCTCGACATCGGCAAGCGTGGCCCGCTCGGGAAGGTATTCCGCCAAGACCGTTGCGCCGAGGTCCAGCAGCGGCTCGATCGCGCGGACATAGACGTCCAGATGCACGCGGTTCTTCACCACCTTGTCTCGCGTCTGCGGGCGAAACGACAGCAGCGCGCGCTGAGCAGACGAGCCCAGCGCGGCGGCCCAGAACTTCTCCAGGGCCGGCGGCTCGACCGCGTCGACCACCAATGGCCCGAGACTGACGGTCATACCGACGCCGCATCCCGGTCGCTGGGCAATACGAACGCCGAACGCGCAGCCACCGTCGCGAGGTGCCGAGTCATCAACGCCTCCGGCACCAGCACCGTCGCCCGCCCGACCAGACCGCTGAGCAAGGCCGGCCGCAGATTGACGAGCTGTCCGACCACCTTCGACTCCCGTACCAGGGCCCTCGCCCGCGGTCGGCGAAACGCCGCAAACCGCGCGAAGGCCGCAGCCACGTCGTCGGTGCCGTCGACGAACCGCGCGAGCACCGCGGCGTCCTCGAGGCCTTGGCAGCCGCCCTGTCCCAGATGCGGCCGCATCGGATGTGCCGCATCCCCGACCACGACGACCCGACCACGTGACCATTGTCTTGCAGGCTCGCGGTCGTAGAGGTCGTTGCGCAGCACGCCGTTCGGATCGGTGGCGGCAAGCAGAGCGGGAATCGGGGCGGCCCACGATGAAAAGCGGGCCGTGAGATAGGCGAGGTCACCCCGCGGCGATACCTGCGCCTCTGCGGCTCGCTCGGTGGCGAACCAATACGTGCGATCGGGGCCCAGCGGCACAAGCCCGAACTCGATGCCGGGACCCAGGACTTCGCCTGCGACATCGGGGTCGATCGAGTAGTCGGACACTCCACGCCATGCGGTATAGCCGACGTAGTGGTCTGCCAGCGCACCGTTGAGGTGGCGGGCGACCATCGACCGGGTGCCGTCGGCGCCGACGACCGCGGTGGCTTCCCGAGTTGTGGAGTCCGACAAGGTGATTCGTACACCATCGGCAGTCGTCACCAGCTCGCGGACGGACAGTCCGGTGTGCACGGTGCCGTCGGCAAGTGCGTCGGCGAGCACCGCGGTCAACGCGGAACGGCGGATCACCACCAGCGGCTCACCGAGCGCCTTGACCAACCGCTCCCTGGCGGGGTGGCGCAGCCACGTACCGTCGCGCCAACGCAGCGCCCCTGCGGTCACCCTGCCGCCGGCCTCGCGCACTGCGTTCCCGAGGCCGATTTCATCAAGTGCCGCAAGCGCGTTGGGCCAGATGCTGATCCCAGCGCCGGACGAGCTATCGGTGCGCTCCTCGATGACCGTCACCTCGTGGCCGCGGCGTTGCAGCGCCACCGCCGTCGCCAGCCCGGCGATGCCCGCCCCGATGACAAGGATCTGCTGCGCCATCCCTCGAAGGTAGCGCGGCCCGCGGCAGCTACAGGTCGAAGATCAACAGCGTGCTGGTGGCCGTCGCGACGACCGCGCCGCTGGCGTCGGTCACCACACCTTCTGAGAAGCCCACTCGCGAACCGGACTTCACGACCGTGCCCGTTGCGGTGAGCGTTCCGCTGTTGAGTCGCACCGCCTTCAGGTAGTTGACCTTGATCTCGACCGACGTGTATCCCTTGCCCTGCGGAAGAGTGGTGTGCACGGCGCAACCGGTGACCGAATCCAGCAGCGTGCAGATCAGCCCGCCATGGATGGCTCCGATCGGGTTGTACGCGGATTCGTCAGGGACACAGGTGAATACCGCTCGGCCGTGTTCGACTTCGGCGAGTTCGAACTGCATCAGTCCGGCGATCGGAGCTTGGGGGAGTTCACCGTCGACCATGGCACGCAGGTAGTTGATGCCGGCCATCGTCAGGCCTTTGGCGGTGCTGGGTCCCGGCGAGTGCCACGTCACGGTGCGTGAACGCTCCGGCCCCCAGTCGGCCTGGACGTCGGTATCTACCAATTCGGCGGTCATGGTGTCCTCTCTGTTGGTTGCCACGGTGCCCGGCGGAAACGTGGGCGGTCGGGGTCGTCGGGTTCGACGGCGTGGTCCAAACCCCACGCGGTCAATGCGTCCAGCACCGGGATCAGGCCTCGACCGGAGTCGGTCAGGTGGTACTCGAAGCGCGGCGGTGTTGATTGATAGGCGGCGCGGCGGACCACGCCGGCCTCCTCCAGCGCCTTGAGCCGGGCCGCGACGCGGTCGCGCGGCGCTCCGGTGCTCTCGACGATCCCGGAGAAGCGGCGATTGCCCAGCGCCAGTTCGCGGATGATCAGCAGCGACCACCGCTCGCCGACCAACTCCAGCGATGCCGCGATCGGGCATGCCCGACCCGGCAAGTCGGCCAGGACCACTGTGCGCATGACGCAAGCATCGCAGCAGTGAGTTTGAAAGTCAAACTCGCTGCTGCGAGACTGCCGGGAGGTCGCGAATTTGCGTGAGATTGCGATCTGTGAGCAGGCTCGATGCATGACGACCCCTTTTGATGACCTCGACGCTTTCCTCGCGCTGCCGCGCGCTTCGGGACTGGCGGTGTCACCGGACGGATCGCGGGTGGTCACGTCGATAGCCGAACTCAACGAGAAACGCACCGACTTCGTCAACGCTATCTGGGAGCTCGATCCCGAGGGCAGGACGCCGGCACGTCGCCTCACCCGCGGCGCCAAGGGCGAATCGTCGCCCGTGTTCACCGCCGACGGTGACTTGTTGTTCGTGGCCGCGCGGCCCACCGAGGACGACGACAAGCCGCCAGCAGCGTTGTGGCGGTTGCCCGCCGCAGGCGGGGAAGCCGTCGAGGTGCTCGCACTGCCCGGCGGCGTCGACGGCGTTCGCGCCGCCACCGGCGCGGGGGTGACGGTGGTCGCCGCGAAACTGCTGCGCTCCGCGGCCGGCGTTGAGGACGACAAGCGACTGCGCACGCTGCGCAAGGACAACAAGGTGTCGGCCGTCCTGCACAGCGGTTATCCGGTGCGCTATTGGGATCACGACCTCGGACCCGATCAGCCGCACCTGATCGACGCCGCCGGCTCGCGGGATCTGACGCCTCAGCCCGATGACGCGTTGCGCGAGACCGACTTCGACGTCAGCGCCGATGGCGCGTTCATCGTCACGTCGTGGCACGCCCCCGCGACAGGTGCATCGATCCGCGTAACCCTGGTCCGCATCGATGTCGCCACCGGGCAGCGAATAGTCATTGCCGACGAAGCCGATGCCGATCTTGGACTGCCCGCGATCTCGCCCGACGGCACCGCGGTGGCCTTCATCAGGGAAACACATTCCACACCCGCCGAGGCGCCGCGAATCACGCTGTGTCACATGCGTTTCGGCGAGCCCTTGGTCGAATTGACCGGGGAATGGGACCGATGGCCCACCTCGGTCACGTGGCGGACCGACGGTTCGGCGGTGATCGTCACCGCCGACGAGAACGGACGTGGCCCGATCTTCGCGGTCGACCCGTCGACCGGCGCGGTCAGCCGCCTCACCAACGACGACTACACCTACACCGATGTGCGCACCGCGCCGGGCGGCGTTGTCTATGCGATGCGCAGTTCGTATACGCGGCCGTCGCATCCCGTCCGGATCGACAGCGACTGGACTGTGACGGAGTTGCCCTGCGTGCCCGCGCCCGAACTGCCCGGCACGCTGACCGAGGTGACGGCGACGGCCGCCGACGGCCAGTCGGTGCGGTCGTGGCTGGCACTGCCCAACGGCGACGACGGGCCCGCGCCGCTGGTGTTGTGGGTGCACGGCGGCCCACTGGCCAGTTGGAACGCCTGGCACTGGCGGTGGAATCCCTGGCTACTGGTGGCCAAGGGCTATGGGGTACTGATGCCGGATCCGGCGCTGTCGACGGGCTACGGCCAGGACTTCATCCAACGTGGCTGGGGCGCTTGGGGTTTCGCGCCCTACACCGATCTGATGGCGGCCACTGACGCGGCGTGTGCGCACCCGGGTGTCGACGCGACGCGGACCGCGGTCATGGGTGGTTCGTTCGGTGGCTACATGGCGAATTGGATCGCGGGCCACACCGACCGGTTCGACGCGATCGTCACCCACGCCAGCTTGTGGGCGCTCGACCAGTTCGGGCCGACCACCGACGGTGCGTACTGGTGGGCTCGCGAGATGACACCCGAGATGGCCGAACGGAATTCGCCGCACCGCTTCGTCGGCCAGATCCGCACCCCGATGCTTGTCATTCACGGCGACAAGGACTACCGCGTGCCGATCGGCGAGGCGTTGCGGCTGTGGTTCGAGTTGTTGACAGAGTCCGGTCTGCCGGCGGCGGACGACGGGACCAGCCCGCACCGGTTTCTCTATTACCCGTCGGAGAACCACTGGGTGCTCTCGCCGCAGCACGCCAAGATCTGGTATCAGGTGGTCACCGCGTTCCTCGCCGAGCATGTACTCGGCGAGCACGTCGAGCTGCCCGAGACGCTGGGGTAGCGTCGCCGACATGAGCGCACCGGAGCCTCGCGAGTTCGACATCGTCCTGTACGGGGCCACCGGCTTCGTGGGCAAGCTGACCGCCGAGTACCTGGCCAGAGCCGGGGCCGACGCCCGCATCGCGCTGGCGGGCCGGTCGCAGGACAAGCTGCGGGCGGTCAGGGACACCCTCGGGGACACCGCGCAAGCGTGGCCGCTGATCGAGGCCGACGCGTCGCGGCAGTCGACGCTGGATGCGATGGCCGCCAGGACGCAGGTGGTGGTGACGACCGTCGGCCCCTACATCAAGTACGGCTTGCCGATGGTCGCCGCGTGCGCTGCCGCCGGCACCGACTACGCGGACCTGACGGGCGAATCGCTGTTCATCCGCGAAAGCATCGACCTTTATCACAAGCAGGCAAGCGACACGGGCGCCCGGATCGTGCACTCGTGCGGATTCGATTCCATCCCTTCGGATCTCACCGTTTTCGCGCTGCACCGGCGCGCCGAGCAGGACCAGGCGGGCCAGCTCACCGACACCAACATGGTGGTACGGAAGTTCGCCGCAGGGGTGTCCGGTGGCACCGTCGCATCGATGCTCGAACTGCTTCGCGTGGCTTCGTCGGATCCAGAGGCCCGGCGGTTGATGATCGACCCGTACACACTGAGCCCCGACCGCGCCGCGGAACCCGAACTCGGCGCCCAGCCCGACGCGCGGTGGCGCCGCGGCCGTGAGATCGCCCCGGAACTCGACGGCTACTGGACCGGAGCCTTCGTGATGGCCGCAGCGAACACGCGAATTGTGCGGCGCTCCAACGCATTACTCGACTACGCGTACGGCAGGCGGTTCGAATACGCCGAGCAGATGAGCGTCGGCAAGTCCCTCGTCGCGCCCGTCGCAGCGGCCATGGCCACCGGGGGAAACGCAGCGACGATCGCGCTCGGCAGCCGTTACTTCAACCTACTGCCGGACAAGCTCGTCGAACGGATCGCCCCCAAACCCGGCACCGGACCGAACGAAAGCGTCCGCGACAAAGGTCACTACACCATCGAGACCTACACGACCACGACGACCGGTGCGCGCTATCGAAGCACCATGTCGCAGCAGGGCGACCCCGGATACAAGGCGACGTCGGTCTTGCTGGGGGAGAGCGGACTGGCGCTGGCGCTGGACCGCGACCGGCTGTCCGATCTGCGCGGCGTGCTGACGCCCGCTGCCGCGATGGGCGATGCGCTGATGGATCGATTCCCCGCTGTCGGTGTGACGTTGGAGACGACCCGACTGAATTGACCTGCCCGCGCAGAACCGCTGTGCGCCAAGATCGCAGCGACTAGGGTCGATCCATGGCCGATCTTGAGGAACTCTTCAATCAGATTCCCACGCAAGAGATTGCCGCCAAGTTGGGCGTCGACGAAGGGGAAGTGAACAGCGCCGTCAAGACCCTGGTGCCCGCTCTTGTCGGAGGTATCCAACACAACGTCGCGGCCGACGACATCGACTCGACCAAGCTCGAATCCGAAGTCGCCCAGCAGGGTCAAAGCGGTCTGCTCGACGGCGGAGTCAATGTCGACCAGGTCGACTCGAACCAGGGCGAGAGGTACATCTCGCGGATCTTCGGCGGCAACGACAGCAATGCGGTCGCCTCGGCACTGGCAGGCGGCGGGGCGGGCAACAGCGATCTGATCAAGAAGCTGCTGCCGATCCTCGCGCCGATCGTGCTCGCGTATATCGGCAAACAGTTGACTAAGAACTCGACGCCCGCCGAGCCGCAGGCGCAGTCCTCAGGCGGCGGCCTGGGTGACGTGCTGGGCGGCATCCTCGGCGGCGCGGGTGGTGGCGGCGGTGACAACCCGCTAGGCAGCATCCTCGGCAGCGTGCTCGGTGGGAAGCAGGGCGGCGCACTCGGCGACATCCTCGGCGGCTTGCTGGGCGGGAAGAAGTAGCCCCCAACGGCACGGTCGCGCTGTCTCCCTAGAATTGCCGGGTGACCGCCAGCTCCGATAACTCCGCCGATGCCCTGCCCAAGTCGTGGGAGCCGGGCGCGGTGGAGAGCGATTTGTATGAGGGCTGGGTCAACGCCGGCTACTTCAAGGCCGACCCTTCCAGCACCAAGCCCGCCTACTCGATCGCGCTTCCGCCTCCGAACGTGACGGGCAGCCTGCACATGGGCCATGCGCTGGACCACACGCTGATGGACGCGTTGACCCGGCGCAAGAGGATGCAGGGTTACGAGGTGTTGTGGCTGCCGGGCATGGACCATGCCGGCATCGCCACCCAAACCGTGGTGGAGAAGCAACTCGCGGTCGACGGCAAGACCAAAGAGGACTTCGGCCGCGAACTGTTCATCGACAAGGTGTGGGATTGGAAGCGCGAATCCGGAGGCACCATCGCCGGCCAGATGCGCCGCCTCGGCGATGGCGTCGACTGGAGTCGCGACCGGTTCACCATGGACGACGGGCTGTCGCGGGCCGTCCGCACCATCTTCAAGCGGCTCTTCGACGCGGGGCTGATCTATCGCGCCGAGCGGCTGGTGAACTGGTCGCCGGTGCTCCAGACCGCTGTCTCCGATCTCGAGGTCAAGTACGAGGAGGTCGAGGGCGAGCTGGTGTCGTTCCGATACGGCTCGCTCGACGACAGCGAACCGCACATCGTGGTCGCCACCACTCGGGTCGAGACGATGCTCGGCGACACCGCGATCGCAGTGCACCCCGACGACGACCGCTACCGGCACCTCGTCGGCAAATCGCTGCCGCACCCGTTCCTCGACCGGCAGATCATCATCGTCGCCGACGACCACGTCGACCCCGAATTCGGAACGGGCGCAGTCAAAGTCACGCCCGCCCATGACCCCAACGACTTCGAGATCGGCCTGCGTCATCAGCTGCCGATGCCGTCGATGTTGGACACCAAGGGCCGGATCACGGATACCGGAACCGAATTCGACGGTCTTGACCGGTTCGACGCCCGGGTCAAGGTCCGCGAGGCGCTGGCCGAGCAGGGCCGCGTAGTCGAGGAGAAGCGCCCGTATCTGCACAGCGTCGGGCATTCCGAGCGCAGCGGCGAAGTCATCGAGCCGCGGCTTTCGATGCAATGGTGGGTCAAGGTCGAGTCGCTCGCCAAGGCCGCCGGTGATGCGGTTCGCAACGGCGACACCGTGATTCATCCGCCCAGCCTGGAGCCCCGCTGGTTCGCCTGGGTGGACAACATGCACGACTGGTGCATCTCGCGTCAGCTCTGGTGGGGCCACCGCATCCCGATCTGGCACGGCCCTGACGGCGAAACCGTATGCGTCGGGCCCGACGAGACACCGCCCGAGGGCTGGGAGCAGGACCCGGATGTGCTGGACACCTGGTTCTCCTCGGCGCTGTGGCCGTTCTCCACGCTGGGCTGGCCGGACCACACCGACGACCTGGCGAAGTTCTATCCGACCACGGTGCTGGTGACCGGCTACGACATCCTGTTCTTCTGGGTCGCGCGGATGATGATGTTCGGCACATACGTTGCCGACGATCCCGCGATCACACTCGACGGCAAGCGCGGCCCGCAGGTCCCGTTCGAAAACGTGTTCCTGCACGGCCTCATTCGCGACGAGTTCGGCCGCAAGATGAGCAAGTCGCGCGGCAACGGCATCGACCCGCTGGACTGGGTGGAGCAGTTCGGGGCCGACGCGCTGCGCTTCACCCTGGCCCGCGGCGCCAGTCCCGGCGGCGACCTGTCGATCGGCGAGGACCACGCGCGGGCATCGCGCAACTTCGCCACCAAGCTGTTCAACGCCACCCGGTTCGCGTTGATGAACGGCGCCGCGCCGGCCCCGCTGCCAGAGGTGTCGGAGTTGACCGACGCCGACCGGTGGATCCTCGGCCGCTTGGAAGAGGTTCGCGCCGAGGTGGATTCGGCGTTCGACAGCTACGAGTTCAGCAGGGCGTGCGAGTCGCTGTATCACTTCGCCTGGGACGAGTTCTGCGACTGGTATGTCGAGCTCGCCAAGGTGCAACTGGCCTCCGAAGAAGTGAGTCGTGCCCAACACACGACCGCGGTGTTGGCCGCTGTGCTGGACACTCTGCTGAAGTTGCTGCACCCGGTGATGCCGTTCGTCACCGAGGTGTTGTGGAAAACGCTGACGGGCGGCGAGTCGATCGTCATCGCGGACTGGCCGCAGCCTTCGGGGTTCGCCGTGGATGCCGTTGCCACGCAACGCATTGTCGATATGCAGAAGCTGGTCACCGAGGTGCGCCGGTTCCGCAGCGATCAGGGCCTCAACGACAGACAGCGGGTGCCTGCGCGGCTGTCGGACATGGACGACCTGCATGCGCAGATCCCGGCCGTGCGGTCACTGGCGTGGCTCACCGAAAGCGACGAGTCGTTCACCCCGTCGGCCCAAGTCGAGGTGCGGCTGTCGCGGGGCACGGTTGTGGTCGAGGTCGACACCTCGGGCACCGTCGACGTCGCGGCCGAACGGCGTCGCCTCGAAAAGGACTTGGCCGCAGCCGAAAAGGAGTTGGCAGGCACCGCAGGGAAACTCGGTAACGACGCGTTTCTGGCCAAGGCGCCCGCCGACGTCGTCGAGAAGATCCGCGCCCGCCAACAGCTGGCCCGCGAAGAAGTTGATCGCATCAGCGCGAGGTTGGCCGGGCTCGGTCGATGAGCGCTTGCGCGAAGAGTGGAATTCAATGACTGAACTCGTCCCCACCCCGGACGAAATCGCTTCGCTGCTACAGGTCGAGCACCTGCTCGATCAGCGTTGGCCTGAAACGAAATTGGAGCCGAGCACAGCTCGCATCTCCGCGCTGATGGAGATGCTCGGCTCGCCGCAGCTTGGCTACCCGTCGATCCACATCGCAGGGACCAACGGCAAGACATCGGTGGCCCGGATGGTCGACGCACTACTCACCGCGTTCAGCAGGCGCACCGGACGCACCACCAGCCCCCATCTGCAGTCGGCTGTGGAGCGGATTTCGATCGACGGCAGGCCCATCAGTCCCGCCACCTATGTCGCGACCTATCAAGAGATCGAGCCGTTCGTGCAGCTCGTCGACCAGCAGTCGGAAGCGGCGGGCGGGCCCGCCATGAGCAAGTTCGAGGTCGTCACCGGGATGGCGTTCGCCGCGTTCGCCGACGCTCCCGTCGACGTGGCTGTGATCGAGGTTGGTCTCGGCGGCCGCTGGGACGCCACCAACGTCGTCAACGCGCCGGTCGCGGTGATCACGCCGATCGGGGTCGACCACGCGGACTACCTCGGCGACACCATCGCGGAGATCGCCGGCGAGAAGGCAGGCATCATCACCAAGCAGAATGACGACCTGGTGGCCACGGATACCGTCGCCATCATCGGCCGCCAACTGCCCGAGGCGATGGAAGTTCTTCTGGCGCAAGCGGTTCGAGCTGATGCCGCGGTGGCGCGTGAGGACTCCGAGTTCGCGGTGCTGGGTAGGCAGGTGGCCGTCGGCGGTCAGCTGCTCGAACTGCAGGGCCTCGGCGGTGTCTACTCCGACATCTTCATTCCGCTGCACGGCGAACATCAGGCGCACAACGCAGTGGTCGCGCTCGCTGCGGTAGAGGCCTTCTTCGGTGCGGGCGCGGACCGCCAGCTCGACATCGAAACGGTCCGTGCCGGGTTCGCCGCCGCCACCAGCCCGGGCAGGCTGGAGCGTCTGCGTACCGCGCCGACGGTGTTCATCGACGCGGCCCACAACCCCGCCGGCGCAACAGCACTCGCGCAGGCGCTGCAGGAGGAGTTCGACTTCCGCTACCTCGTCGGTGTGGTTTCGGTGATGGCCGACAAGGACGTCGACGGCATCCTCGCCGCGCTCGAACCGGCCTTCGATGAGATCGTCGTGACGCACAACGGATCACCGCGTGCGCTCGACGTCGAGGCACTGGCGCTGCGCGCCGAGGAAAGGTTTGGACCGGAGCGAGTCGTCACGGCAGCCACGCTGCCCGACGCGATCGAGACGGCCACGGCGCTCGTCGAGAGCAATGACGACAAAGGGTTCAGTGGCGCCGGCGTGGTGATCACCGGCTCGGTCGTCACCGCGGGGGCGGCGCGCACGCTGTTCGGGAAGGATCCAGAGTGAGCGAGCAGCCTCAAACCCCCGACCCGTGGAAGAGCTTTCGCGGCGTGATGGCGGGCACGCTGATCCTGGAAGCCATCGTGGTGCTGCTGGCGCTGCCAGTGGTCTCCTCGGCAGATCATGGCCTGACCCCGCTGACCGCCGGTTACCTGATCGGCTTCGCGATCGTGCTGGTGTTGCTTGCCGGCGTCCAGGGTCGACCGTGGGCGATCTGGGTGAACGTCGCGGTACAGGTGGTGCTGATCGCGGGGTGGCTGCTCAACGGCGCGGTCGGCTTCATCGGCCTGATCTTCGCCGCAGTGTGGCTGTTCATCGCGTACTTGCGCGCCGAAGTGCTGCGCAGGCAGAAGCGCGGCCTGCTGCCGGGCCAGCAGACACCGTCCGACTAGGCTGTGCGCCGTGACTGAGCGGACCCTCGTTTTGATCAAGCCCGACGGCGTCCAGCGGCGCCTGGTCGGACAGATCCTCAGCCGTATCGAAGGCAAGGGCCTGAGCATCGCGGCGCTGGAACTGAAGAACGTCAGCGACGACCTTGCTCGCAGGCATTACGCCGAGCACGAGGACAAACCGTTCTTCGGATCGCTGCTGGAGTTCATCACCTCGGGCCCCGTCGTGGCGGCCATCGTCGAGGGCCCGCGGGCCGTTGCCGCGTTTCGCCAGATCGCCGGCGGCACCGACCCCGTCGAGAAGGCCGCGCCCGGCACAATCCGCGGTGACCTGGCACTTGTCACCCAGGACAACCTCGTGCACGGGTCTGATTCGCCGGAGTCTGCGGCCCGCGAGATCGAGCTCTGGTTTCCGGATCTTTAGCTGCCGACAGCCGCGGTTGTCCAGCCTGGTCGGTCACCGACGAGTGATGTGGGATACTGGCCTCGGGTAGCCGGCCTGTTACGCGGGGCGGATGCCCGAATGAAGACTTAGACGTGCGCGACCATCGCTACCGCGGTGCGGCGCCGACCGTCCAGCCATCATTCAGACCGGCACCGAGACGGTTCCGAACAAGGGACTCCTCGGGGCGAGACCATAACAAGCTCGGGAGAAGTAGCCCGGGCTCATAGGGAAAGCCCTCGCGTGGCCGCGTCAGACAGGACGCGCCCGGGGGCTTGAGGAGAATACGTGGCCGAAGATGCGCCTACCCAAGACCTATCAGAAGAGACTCAGCCCGGTGAGGACCAGCCACAGGCGCTGACGGACCCGCCGGCCGAGCACCACGCCGAGGAAGGTCCTGCGGACGATGCGTCCGGGGAGTCACCGGAGTCGGCAGACGCCGAAGCATCGGCGGACTCAGACGAACCGGACGGTTCCGCAGCCCCTGAGGACGCCGAAGGCCCCTCAGAAGACGAGCCGGAGTCGCGGCTGATCCTCGAGACAGCCCCCGAACCCGAACGGGCCGACTACCTGCCCCTGTTCATGGCGCCGCAGCCGGTCCAGCTGGAATACGACCCGGACTCCGACGAAGACGACGAGGACGACGACGGCGGACCCGACTCCGACGACGACCAAGAGGAACGGCCCGCCGGTCGCCGCCGCCGCCGGGGCCGTCGCGGTCGTGGCCGCGGGCGCGGTGAACAGAACGACGACGACGACAACGACTCCGGCGACGGGCAGTCCGACGCCAAGAGCGACGAGGATTCCAACGGCGATTCCGATGAATCCGACGACGACACCGGCGATGAGGAGGGTGGCACCGAAGGTGCAACCCGCCGTCGCCGCCGCCGTCGGCGCCGCAAGTCCGGTTCCGGGGACGACAGTGATGAGGCCACCTCGCCGGACGATCCGCCCAACACCGTCGTCCATGAGCGTGCGCCGCGTCGGTCCAGCAAGGCCGACAGCGACGGAGGCAACGGCGAGATCCAGGGCATCAGCGGATCGACCCGGCTCGAGGCCAAGCGGCAACGCCGCCGGGATGGCCGCGACGCGGGACGGCGCCGTCCGCCGATCCTGAGCGAGGCCGAATTCCTGGCCCGCCGCGAGGCGGTCGAGCGCACGATGGTGGTGCGCGACAAGGTGCGCACCGAGCCGCCGCACGAAGGCGCCCGCTACACGCAGATCGCGGTGCTCGAGGACGGCGTCGTCGTCGAACACTTCGTCACCTCCGCCGCATCGGCCAGCCTGGTCGGCAACATCTATCTCGGCATCGTGCAGAACGTGCTGCCCTCGATGGAGGCGGCGTTCGTCGACATCGGCCGGGGCCGAAACGGCGTGCTGTATGCCGGCGAGGTGAACTGGGAGGCCGCGGGCCTCGGCGGGCAGAACCGCAAGATCGAGCAGGCTCTCAAACCCGGCGACTACGTCGTGGTCCAGGTCAGCAAGGACCCGGTCGGACACAAGGGCGCGCGGCTCACGACGCAGGTGTCGCTCGCCGGCCGCTACCTGGTCTATGTGCCAGGCGCGTCGTCGACCGGCATCAGCCGCAAGCTGCCCGACACCGAACGCCAGCGGTTGAAGGAAATCCTGCGGGAGGTGGTCCCCGCCGATGCGGGCGTGATCATCCGCACGGCCTCGGAGGGCGTCAAGGAAGAAGACATCCGCACCGACGTCGAGCGTCTGCAGAAGCGCTGGACCGAGATCGATGCCAAGGCCGCCGAGACCATCGCGAAAAAGGCCGGCGCTGCGATCGCGCTCTACGAAGAGCCCGATGTGTTGGTCAAGGTCATCCGCGATCTGTTCAACGAGGACTTCTCCGGCCTGATCGTGTCCGGCGACGACGCGTGGAAGACCATCAACGACTATGTGAATACCGTTGCGCCCGAACTTGTTCCGAGACTGACGAAGTACGAGCCCGCCGAGGGTGGCCCGGATGTGTTCGCGGTTCACCGCATCGACGAGCAGCTGACCAAGGCGATGGACCGCAAGGTGTGGCTGCCGTCGGGCGGCACGCTGGTCATCGACCGCACCGAAGCGATGACCGTCGTCGACGTGAACACCGGCAAGTTCACCGGTTCGGGTGGCAACCTGGAGCAGACGGTCACTCGCAACAACCTCGAAGCGGCCGAGGAAATCGTGCGCCAGCTGCGGCTGCGTGATATCGGCGGCATCGTCGTCATCGACTTCATCGACATGGTGTTGGAATCCAATCGGGATCTGGTGTTGCGCAGGCTGACCGAGGCGCTGGCGCGCGATCGCACCCGCCACCAGGTGTCCGAGGTGACATCGTTGGGATTGGTGCAGCTGACACGAAAGCGGTTGGGCACCGGCCTGATTGAGGCGTTCTCCACCCCGTGCCCGCACTGCGCGGGCCGGGGCATCCTGTTGCATGGTGACCCGGTGGATTCCGTATCCGCGGGCGCCCGCAAGTCCGACTCGGGTGGACGTCGCGGCAAGCGGGGCAAGAAGGGCGGTAAGGCCGACGACGTCGAGGTCGCGAAGGTGCCCGCCCACCCCGCCGGTGAGCATCCGATGTTCAAGGCGATGGCCGCGGCCAACGGTAAGCACGAGGACGACGAAGACATCGACGGTGAGGTCGACGAAACCAAGGCCGCCGAGGAAGTCGCCGAGCTCGAACCCGACACCATCCGCGAGGCGTACGTCCAGGCCGAGGACGAAGAACTCGAGGACGAGGACGAGGACTTCGACGAGTCCGACGACGAGTCCGACGACGACGAGTCCGACGACGACGAATCGGATGAGGACGAGATCGACCTCGACGCCGACGACGAGGATGAAGACATCGACGACGACATCGAGGTCATCAACGGGGACACCGACGACGACACAGACTCCGACGATGACGACGACGAGTTCGACGAAGACGACTCCGACGAGGACGACTCAGACGACTCGGATGACGACTCAGATGACTCGGATGACGACTCGGATGAGTCGGAAGACCACGTCGAGCAGCCCGCCGCGGCGACGGCTCCCGGCGGTCGGCACCGCCGTCGCGCCGCCGTGCGGCCCGCCGGCCCGCCGGCTCACGACGGCTGAGCGGTGTGACCTGCGGTGATTTGACCCTGTAGGCGGGCCTCACGTACCCTGGACCAGTTGTCTTTCGGCTGACGCCGACGACAGCGGGCCCTACGCGGCTCCGCACCCGAGACCCGCGAGCGCACCAACAGGTAGCGCGCAGTCAAGTGAACGACCTAGGAGTGATAGCACGATGGCGACGTACGCAATCGTCAAGACCGGCGGCAAGCAGTACAAGGTTGCCGTCGGCGACGTGGTCAAGGTCGAGAAGCTCGACTCGGAGCCTGGTGCCAGCGTCTCGCTGCCCGTCGCCCTCGTTGTCGACGGCTCGAAGGTCACCGCCGACGCCAAGGCGCTGGAGAAGGTGGCCGTCGCCGCAGAGGTGCTCGAGCACACCAAGGGCCCCAAGATCCGCATCCACAAGTTCAAGAACAAGACCGGCTATCACAAGCGGCAAGGTCACCGTCAGCCGCTGACGGTCCTCAAGGTCACCGGCATCAAGTAGGAGGCGACGAAATGGCACACAAAAAGGGCGCTTCCAGCTCACGTAACGGTCGCGACTCAGCCGCCCAGCGGCTGGGCGTCAAGCGGTTCGGCGGCCAGATCGTCAAGGCCGGCGAGATCATCGTCCGCCAGCGCGGCACCCACTTCCATCCCGGCGTGAATGTCGGTCGCGGCGGGGACGACACCCTGTTCGCTACGGCCCCCGGCGCCGTGACGTTCGGCACCAAGCGTGGCCGCAAGACGGTCAGCGTGGTGCGACCGTCCGCCCCGCAGGCTTAGTTTCCGCGTCGAGATCGACGCTTTGGCGCGGGACTCTCGTAATTTCCCGCCCAAACGTCCATTTCGGCTAAGGAGGCACCGCAATGCCGCGCTTCGTAGACCGCGTCGTCATCCACGCGCGAGCGGGCAACGGCGGTAACGGTTGCGCCTCGGTCCACCGGGAGAAGTTCAAACCACTCGGCGGACCCGACGGCGGCAACGGCGGTCGCGGCGGCAGCATCGTGCTGGTCGTCGATCCGCAGGTGCACACCCTGCTCGATTTTCACTTCCACCCGAACGTCGTCGCTCCCTCCGGTAAGCAGGGTGCCGGCAGCAACCGCGACGGCGCCGCAGGTACCGATCTCGAGGTCAAGGTGCCCGACGGCACCGTCGTGCTCGACGAGAACGGCAGGATGGTCGCCGACCTCGTCGGCGCCGGCACCCGTTTCGAAGCGGCTGCAGGCGGACGCGGTGGGCTGGGCAACGCCGCGCTGGCGTCGCGGGCTCGTAAGGCGCCCGGCTTCGCGCTGCTCGGCGAAAAGGGCCAGGAGCGCGATCTCACGCTGGAGCTGAAGACGGTCGCCGACGTCGGCCTCGTCGGGTTTCCGTCGGCGGGTAAGTCGTCGCTGGTTTCGACCATCTCTGCGGCCAAGCCGAAGGTCGCCGACTACCCGTTCACCACGCTGACGCCCAATCTGGGTGTGGTGTCGGCGGGGGAGCACACCTTCACCGTCGCCGATGTGCCTGGCCTGATCCCCGGCGCGTCCGAGGGCCGCGGTCTCGGTCTCGACTTCCTTCGGCACATCGAGCGCTGCGCGGTGCTGGTACATGTGGTGGACTGCGCGACGCTGGAACCGGGCCGTGACCCGATCTCCGACATCGAGGCGCTGGAAGCCGAACTGGCCGCGTATACGCCGACGCTGCAAGGAGATACGACGCTTGGCGATCTGGCCGAGCGGCCACGCGCGGTGGTGTTGAACAAGATCGACGTGCCCGATGCGAGAGAACTGGCCGACTTCGTCCGCGACGAGATCGCCCGCCGCTTCGGCTGGCCGGTGTTCGAGGTCTCGACCGTGTCTCGAGAAGGACTGCGGCCGTTGATATTCGCGCTGTGGGACATGGTCGCGGTGTACCGCGCCGCGCAGCCGCCGATCGTGCCGCGCCGTCCGGTGATCCGGCCGATCGCCGTGGACGAGAGTGGCTTCACCGTCGAGCCCGCCGGCCAGGGCGGCTTCGTGGTGCGGGGGACCCGACCCGAACGGTGGGTCAACCAAACCGATTTCAACAACGACGAGGCCGTCGGCTATCTCGGCGACCGGCTGGCCCGGCTCGGTGTCGAGGACGAGCTGCTGCGCCTTGGCGCTAAGCCCGGCTGCGCGGTGACCATCGGCGACATGACATTCGACTGGGAGCCGCAGACACCGGCGGGCGTCGACGTCACGTTGTCCGGCCGCGGCACCGACTCGCGACTGGAACAGACCGACCGCGTCGGCGCCGATGAGCGCAAGGCCGCGCGGCGCCAACGTCGAGAGCATCAAGAATGACGAGCCCGCATCGCGAGGCGGTCCGCACCGCGCGCAGCGTCGTCATCAAGGTCGGCACCACCGCGTTGACCACGCCTTCGGGGGTGTTCGACGCGGGCAGGCTGGCCGTGTTGGCCGATGCCATCGAGGGGCGCATGAAAGCAGGCTCCGATGTGGTGATCGTGTCGTCGGGCTCGATCGCCGCGGGCATCGAACCGCTGCGGCTTTCCAAACGCCCGACGGATCTAGCCACCAAGCAGGCCGCCGCCAGCGTCGGGCAGGTGGCGCTGGTGAACTCGTGGAGCACGGCGTTCGCCCGCTACCACCGCACCGTCGGCCAAGTGCTGCTGACCGCACACGACATCTCGCGACGGGTGTCGCACACCAACGCCCAGCGCACGCTGGACCGGCTGCGCGCGCTGCACGCGGTCGCGATCGTCAACGAGAACGACACCGTCGCCACCAACGAGATCCGGTTCGGCGACAACGACCGGCTTTCGGCGTTGGTCGCCCATCTGGTGGGCGCCGATGCATTGGTGCTGCTGTCGGACATCGACGGCCTCTACGATTCGGACCCGCGAAAAGGCAACGCCCGCTTCATCTCTGAAGTCTCCGGGCCCGACGACCTCGATGGTGTGGTGGCAGGCAGCGGTAGCCATCTGGGCACCGGCGGGATGGCGTCGAAACTGTCGTCGGCGCTGCTGGCCGCTGACGCCGGCGTCCCGGTGCTGTTGGCCGCAGCAGCTGACGTCGCCACCGCGTTGGCCGACGCGTCGGTGGGCACCGTGTTCGCGCCGCGGTCCGAACGCATGTCGGCGCGCAGGTTCTGGGTCCGCTACGCCGCCGAGTCGGCAGGCGCACTGACGCTCGACGATGGAGCGGTGCGTGCCGTTGTGCGGCAACGTCGTTCGCTGCTGCCGGCGGGCATCACAGCGCTTTCGGGCCGGTTCTACGGCGGCGACGTCGTGGAGCTGCGGTCACAGGACGCGACGATGGTGGCTCGCGGCGTGGTGGCCTACGACCACAGCGAGCTGGCGACCATGCTGGGCCGCTCGACGTCGGACCTGCCAGCCGAAATGCGCCGTCCCGCAGTGCACGCCGACGATCTGGTTGCCGTCTAAAGTGATTTCGGCGCGCTAACCGTCGCTGAGCGACCGTATCCGCGCCGAAATCGCACCGAGCATCGACTTGATCTGCTCGGCGCGGTGGTCGGCGTCGGTCATCACATCGTCTTCGGCCGGACAGATCGTGACCCCGTGTGCCTGCGCGGTCGCCTCGAAACACTGACGAACCGCGGGGTCGGCCAGCACGACAGCGGCGAGCATCCCCGGCGACAGTTCGCGTGTCCCGAGAAGACCGTGATAGTGCACCTCGGCGGGTATCCGGATCTCCATCGCCCCACCCTCGAGTTGCTGCTTGGCCGCGGCGAGCAGCAGCGTCAGCGCCCCGCGTGAAATCGCCTGGATCACCTTGCCGCGGAACGGGAACCACGGCAACGGCAGCTTGTCCGCCTGCTTGTCCACACCACCGGTGAACAGATATTCGATGAGGCTGCGAGTGCGAATCTCGGTGACGTCCGACCACTTGACGTCGTCGCCGTCGAACTCGACGCCTTCTTCGCTGATCGCCACGCCGCCGAAATGGTTCAGCTTGCGGGCCAGCCAGTGCAGCTTGTCCGGTGTCAGCGGATGATCGGCCACCATGTCGCCGATGCCAAGGGCCCACCGCCCGGCGACCGGCCCAGGCTCGGGTCGCCTGCGTTCCAGCAGCGACTGCAGCCAGGAGGCGTCGTCGTCGGTCATCTACGCCGAATTCGCAATCGCGGGAAGCTCATCGGCCAACAGGGAGAGCATCTCCGAGCAACCGGTTTCGACCTTCACCGTCGCCAGATCGTCGCCGCGCGTGCGGCCGCGGTTGATGATCGCGATCGGCATGTCCAGCGCGGCGGCGTGCCGGACGAACCGATACCCCGAATACACTGTCAGCGACGACCCGGCGACGAGCAACGCCTCGGCGTCATCGATAAGCGAATATGCTTCGTCCACACGGTCTTTCGGCACATTCTCGCCAAAGTAGACGATGTCGGGCTTGAGCATGCCCCCGCACTCTTGGCAGTCGATGATCGCGAACGATGTGGTGTCGCTGACCACGGCGTCGGCGTCGGGCGCCACCGCGATGCCGCCAACGGCCTCCGCCCGCTCGACAAAGCCGGGATTAGCGGCATCCAACAGCTCGGCCAGCGTCGCGCGTGGCATGGTGTGCCCACAGTCCAGGCAGATCACCTGGGCGTAGGTGCCGTGCAGGTTGATCACATTGCGGCTGCCCGCTTTGGTGTGCAGCAGGTCGACGTTCTGGGTGATCACGCCGGAGACCACGCCGACGTGTTCGAGTTCGGCCAGTGCGCGGTGGCCGGCGTTCGGCAGCGTCTCGTCCATGTGTCGCCAGCCGACGTGGTTGCGCGCCCAGTACCGCTGCCGATACACCGGATCGGAGGTGAACTGGCGAATCGTCATCGGATTGCTCGGCGGCGAGTCCGGGCCCCGGTAGTCCGGGATGCCCGAATCCGTCGACATCCCTGCGCCGGTGAGCACCGCGACACGGCGTCCGTCCAGCAGGGCGACGAGTTCCGGTGCTTCCACGCTTTCCAGGTTAATGCAGCTCAGCCAACCGGCTGGTGTTGCTCCTCGTCAGCGCCGTGCTCGGCCTCCTCGAACTCGGGCTGGTCTTCGTCTTCTTCGTCTTCGTCGACGAGGATCGTCTCGATGACCTCGACGCGCTTCTCGGCCGGGTGATCCTCTGACAGCGGCACCGTCACGGTCAGGATGCCGCGGTCATAGGTGGCGTTGATGTCGTCTTCGTCGGCTCCCACGGGCAATGCCACGGTCCGCGCGAACGTGCCGTACGAGAACTCGGAGCGCCCGTTGGACTCGCTGGCCTGGGTGCGCTCGGCCCTGATGGTGAGCCGGCCGTCGTGCACGGTGACCTCGATGTCGTCGGTGGGGTCGACGCCGGGAAGCTCGGCGCGCACCTCGTATGACCCGTCCTTGGTCTCATCCTCCAGACGCATCGGCTTGCCGTCGAAGAAAGACCGCAGGCTCGCCAGGCCTGCGAAGGCAGGAAAGCTTGATAAGCCGTTGAGCAGCTGGGGCAGCTCCGGCAGCAGCGGGCGCGACTGACGTTGAACAGCAAGCTGATTCACGATTCCTCCAGGGTTGGGCGGTCTGATTCACGATGCCCGACGCAACCAAAATCGACGGATCGTCTGCGATGCGCTCGGGCGAACTGCAGACCAACAGAATTCGGCGCCTCAGTTGGTCAGCGTTTGCGGAGCCAGTTCCTTGAGCATGGCGTTGGCCCATCGCATTTGCCGCAGTGACTGCGGATGGCAACGTTGCGTGAGCGCCACCAGATTGTCGTCCTTCGCCGCTTGCGCGCCCTGTGCCACCAGTTCCCAGTCGACCGACACGCCCGCCGCCAGCCGGTGCAGTCTGCGAAGATCGGCCAGCAACAGCAGGGCCGGTTCAGGTCGCCGGCCCAACCGGTCGCTGATCCACTCCTGTGCGGAATCGGCAATCGCGGTCGTCCGGGGATGCTGACGCAACCGGACGCCGTACTTCTCCCCGAGTTCGGCTATCAACGTCGCGTGCTCACGAGACCAGTGCGCCAAGTCGAGCGCCACATGGTAAATGCCGTGGTCGTTGTGATGGCGCGCTGCGATGGCATCCAGGCTTCGAGCCAGCCTGACTTCCGACCGGTGCAGCTCCCGCAGTGCAAGCCCGAGCTTCACCTCACCCTCCCACCGTCGACTCGGTGACGCCGACATCCGGACCGCCGACGGTCTGCTGAACGGCGTCGCTGACCGGTCGTGAAGCCGTGGTGGTCGGTGCGGGAGCCGGTCCGGAGCCGTCGGCTATCCGGCGTAGTTGTGCTGCAGCAGTTTTGAAGATCGGTTGCTTGGAAGCGGGGTCCCAGTCGGTGATCGTCAACTCGTTCGCTGCACGATGGTGGCTGGCCGCATCGTGCTCGTCCCAGTACCCGTAATGGAACGGCAGGAACAGGACCCCGTCGCGGATCCCGCTGATTCGCGCCTTGGCAGTGACCGAACCGCGGGCGGTAGTCACCTCGACCACATCGCCCTCGCCGATGCGCAGCCGCGAAGCGTCGGACTCGGACACTTCCACCCAGACCTCGGGAGCGGCGTGCTGCAGTTGCGGTGACCGGCCGGTCTTGGTTCGCGTGTGGAACTGATACAGCGTGCGCCCCGTGGTCAACACGAACGGGTGGTTGCCGCTCGGCTGTTCGTGCGGTGCAACGTATTCTGCTGCCTTGATGATGGCCTTGCCATCGGGGTTCATCGCCCGATACTCGGTTGGCTCTAGTGGCGCTCCGGTGATCAGGTCCTTGCCGTAGGCCTCGCAGTAGTCGGGCCGGGCCCAGAACTTCCCGTCGGCATACAGTCGTTCTGTGCCGTCGGGATGTTCGTCATTGCAAGGCCATTGGATTCCCGCAGAGCCACGCAGCTTGTCGTAGGTCAACCCGGTGTAGTCGCACGGCCGACCCGCGCTGCATTTCTTCCATGCCTCGAACGCCGATTCGTAGTCCTCCCAAGGCGGCATGGGGTTGCCGTCCTTGTCGCGAAAGTCCATGCGCCGCGCGTAGTCAATGAAGATGTCCAGGTCGGGGCGGGCCTGTCCCGGCGGTTCGATCGCCTTCTCGGAGAGATGAACAGTTCGGTCTGCGTTGGTGAATGTTCCGGTCTTCTCGCCCCACGCTGCTGCGGGCAGCACGACGTCGGCAAGTTCGGCGGTTTCGGTACGGAAGATGTCCTGCACGACGAGGAAGAGCCTGTCTTGGGCGAGAATGCTTCGTACCCTGGCCAATTCGGGCAGCGACACCGCAGGGTTGGTGGCGCTGACCCACAGCAGACGCAGTGTGCCTTGTTCGGCGTAGCGGAACATCTGCATGGCGTGGGTCGGCGGCGCGTAGTGCGGTATCTGCTTCTGCTCGATGTTCCATAACTTGGCGAGCTCGGCAATGTGACTGTCGTTGGACCAGTTACGGAAGCCGGCGAGGTCACCATCCGCCCCGCATTCTCGGGTGTTCTCGGCGGTGGGCTGACCATTCATCTGGAGAAGTCCGCAACCGGGGCGGCCGAGCATGCCGCGCAGAATGTGAATGTTGTTGACCTGCACCGCCGCCGCGGTGGCCTGGTTGGACTGGTAGAAGCCCTGCAATACGGTGGACAGCAATGCCGTGGCGGTGCCGATCAGCCTGGCCGCCTCCCGGATATCGGCTGCAGGCACGCCACAGATCTGGTGGGCCCGCTCCGGCGGGAACTCGGCCACTCGCTTGCGAAGCTCTTCGAAGCCGACGGCGTGCGCGGCGACGTAATCGTGATCGACCCAGTCGTTGGCGATTATTTCGTGCAGCAGCGCATTCATCAGCGCGACGTTGGTGCCCGGCAGTGGCGCCAGATGGACGGTGGCGTGCCGCGCTACCGGTGTCTGACGCGGATCGACGCACACCAGCGCCGGCGGATTGTCGCCTTCCAGCCGGTCTAACATCCGCATCCACAGCACGGTCTGCGTTTCTGCGACGTTGTGGCCGAACAACGCGATCACGTCGGCATGGTCGACGTCGGTGTAGGAACCGGGCTGCCCGTCGCATCCGAAGGACTCCTTCAGCGCTTCGGCGGCGGTCGCCGTACAGAGCCTGGTGTTGCCGTCAACGTGGTTGGTGCCGATCGCGCCGTGGGCGATCACACCCAGGGTGTAGTACTCCTCGCTGAACAGCTGGCCGGAGGTGTAGAAGCCGACTGCGCTTGGTCCGACGTCGTCGAGCAGTTTTCTGCTGTGCCGCACGATCGCGTCCATCGCGGTGTCCCAGTCGGTTTCGACGAGCTCACCATGGCGGCGGATCAGCGGTGTGGTCAGCCGGTCGGGAGAGGCGTTGGCCCGCCAGCCGTAGAGATCTTTGGGATCGAGCCGACCGTGGTTGACGCGGTCGTCGGCGCGGCCCCGGACGCCGACGATGCGGCCGCCCTTGACCGCGATGTCGAGCCCATCGCCGTTGGAGTGCAGCACCGCCGCCGACTGAACCCATTCCTCGACGTCGTCCTCGGCAACCCCGTTGTCCAGAAACATGTCCACGCGAGTGGGCCAGGTTCTGCCTCGTCCGTAAGGCGTTCGGCCACCCCAAGGCTCGGCGATGCGATCGCGCTGCTCCACGCCGAGCGCCTACCCGCCATGAGCAGGTCAAAACCTCAATCCAGGCACTTCTCCGCGGGCACGATCTCGGCATGCATGTTCTTGTGCATCATCGTCAGCGCGGCGTCGCTGAGTTCGGGATCGATGTGCGCGACGGCGTCCGGCGGGATGACCACATCGAAGTGCCGCACGTAGGCGTCTAGCGCGGTATAGAGGATGCACTGCTCGGTGACCTGACCTGTCAAGATCAGCTTTTTCGCCTCGAGCCTGGTCAACAGATAGTCCAGCGAGCTCGCATAAAAGGCGCTGTGCCGCACTTTCAGCAGCCGCTGACAGCCTTCCGTCGGCGCGATCGGCGATACCAGCTCAGGTCGCTCGCCGTGCAGTGCAGCCTCGACGAGATCGTCGAACTCGGCGGTGAAGTCCCCGTAGTTGTCGTTGACGTAAACCAAATCGACGTCGTCGCGGTCCCGCGTCCGCGAAATCAGCCCGGCCAGCGGGTCGACGATATCTCCGACACTGCTTGCGAGGACATCCGCGTCCTCGTGTTGATACGTGTTCAGCATGTCGATGACCAGCACCGCGACGTCACTCATGGCGTGTTGCATACCCCGATACGTTTTCGGGCAACAATTAGGCATGGACTTTTACTCGGCATATCACCAGGGGTTTGTTCGGGTGGCCGCGTGCACGCATCACACGGCCATCGCTGACCCCGCCGCGAACGCCGAGTCGGTGCTGCGGGTCGCCAGAGCCTGCCACGACGAAAGCGTGGCGCTGGCCGTCTACCCGGAGCTGACTCTGTCGGGCTATTCGATCGAGGACATCCTGCTGCAGGACACCCTGCTCGATGCCGTCGAGGACGCGCTGCTCGATGTCGTGGTGGCCTCGGCCGAACTGATGCCGGTGTTGGTGGTCGGCGCACCGCTGCGCTATCAGCACCGGATCTACAACACCGCGGTGGTGATCCACCGCGGGCGGGTGCTGGGCGTCGTGCCGAAGTCCTACCTGCCGACGTACCGCGAGTTCTACGAGCGGCGCCAGGTGGCGGCGGGCGACCTGGTGCGCGGTGCGATGCGGATCGGCAACTCCGACGTGCCGTTCGGTCCCGATCTGCTGTTCACCGCGACCGACCTACCGGGTTTCGTGCTGCATGTCGAGATCTGTGAGGACATGTTCGTGCCGATTCCGCCAAGCGCCCAGGCCGCTCTCGCGGGCGCGACGGTGTTGGCGAACCTTTCGGGCAGCCCGATCACCATCGGGCGCGCCGAAGACCGTTGCCTGCTGGCCCGATCCGCGTCGTCGCGGTGCCTGGCTGCGTACGTCTACGCCGCCGCGGGGGAGGGCGAGTCGACCACCGACCTGGCCTGGGACGGCCAGACGATGGTGTGGGAGAACGGAGTGTGCCTGGCGCAGTCGGAGCGATTCCCGTTGGGGGACAGGTACTCTGTGGCCGACGTGGACCTGGATCTGCTGCGCTCCGAGCGGCTGCGAATGGGCACTTTCGACGACAACCGCATCCACCACGGGATCACAACGGACTCTTTCCGTCGAGTCGAGTTCAAACTCGACCCGCCGGCAGGTGACATCGGGCTGCGTCGCGAGGTCGAGCGGTTCCCGTTCGTTCCCGCGGATCCCTCACGGCTGGAACAGGATTGCTACGAGGCCTACAACATTCAGGTCGCCGGACTGGAGCAGCGGCTGCGCGCATTGGATTATCCGAAGGTCGTGCTCGGTCTCTCGGGTGGGCTGGACTCCACGCATGCGCTGATCGTCGCCGCCCGCGCGATGGACCGGGAAGACCGGCCGCGCAGCGACATTCTGGCGTTCACATTGCCCGGGTTCGCGACGGGAGATCGCACCAAGAGCAACGCGATCCGGCTTGCCGAGGCGTTGGGCGTGACGTTCGAAACCATCGACATCAAGGCCACCGCGGAGCTGATGCTCAAGGAGATGGATCATCCATTCGCCCGCGGCGAGAAGGTTTACGACGTCACATTCGAAAACGTGCAGGCGGGTTTGCGCACCGACTATCTGTTCCGGCTGGCCAACCAGCGCGGCGGCATCGTGCTGGGCACCGGCGACCTGTCCGAGCTCGCGCTGGGCTGGTCCACATACGGTGTGGGCGACCAGATGTCGCACTACAACGTCAACGGCGGTGTGCCCAAGACCCTGATCCAGCATCTGATCCGCTGGGTGATCTCGTCGAATCAGTTCGACGATGCGGTCAACGAGGTGCTGCAGTCCGTGCTCGACACCGAGATCAGCCCCGAACTGGTTCCGAGCGGCGAGGATGAGGAGATCCAAAGCAGCGAGTCCAAGGTGGGACCCTATGTGCTGCAGGACTTTTCGCTGTTTCAGGTGCTGCGCTTCGGTTTCCGGCCGTCCAAGGTCGCGTTCCTGGCGTGGCATGCGTGGAGCGACGCTGAGCGCGGCGACTGGCCGGTCGGGTTCCCGGACAACAAGCGGCCCGCGTACTCGCTGAAGGAGATTCGGCACTGGCTGCAGGTGTTTGCGCAGCGGTTCTACTCGTTCGCGCAATTCAAGCGCTCGGCCATGCCGAACGGGCCGAAGGTGTCCCACGGCGGATCGCTGTCGCCGCGCGGAGACTGGCGGGCACCGTCGGACATGTCGGCGCGGATCTGGCTCGAGGAGATCGAACGCGAAGTCCCCGAGGACTAGCTCGGTCGTGGCGCTGCCAGGCTGCCGACCATGGCCAGTACCGACACCTGGAGTGCACCTAGCAACACAAGCGGCCATACGACGCTCGCCGCAAGCGAAACCGCCGCTGCCGCGTTGGAAGTGGGCGGATCGTCGTCCGTCGCGCCGGCAGCACCTGTGAACACCGCCCAAAACGTGACGATGCCGCACAGCGCGTACACCAAGAGCACCAGGTCAATCATGGCGCTGCGCCACTTGATTCATGCTCCTACCTTCTGCCAGGGCGTATCGGCAGGAGCAGAGGCTAAGGTCCCAAGACTGAGTGCCTGTCGGCCTCCATCACGTCTGCGACCAGGCGGTCAGCGCTCGTAAGTGCCCGTCAGCACGCCGCGCGCGACGACATGGCCGGCCATCGCGGTCAGAAGTGCCTTGTTGTCGGCGACATCATCGCCGATCGGTTGGTCAACTGCGAACAGCAGGAACCGGTAATGATGCGGCCCGTGACCGGGGATCGGCGCCGGCCCGACGTAGGTGTCACCGAACGCCTTGATCAACCGAACGCCGGTGGTGCCGGGCTTGAGTTCACCCTCATCGAGCCCACCAAGACCTGACTCGAGCACCGCGGTGGTGTGCATCAAGGGCTTTGGCATCGGGACGTCGAGGTCGTCCATGATCAGCACCAGTTGCTTGGCCTCGGGTGGAACGCCGGTCCACTGCAGCGCAGGAGACACGTTGTCGCCCACACCTTTTCCGGCGTACTTCTGCGGGATCGCGCCGCCATCGGTGAACGCGGGGCTGGTGACCTCGATCGTGGCGGCACCGGAGTAGTCCGGGCCGGACAGTGGACTGCGGGCTTCGCCCGCGCGGAAACGGCGGAGCAGCTTTCCTAGCAACGGCATGCCCGGCAGTCTAGACGCGGCCGACTCCTGGCACGAAGCGGCCGATGTGGGCGAGATAGTCGCGGTCGCTGATCCAAACTGCGCCAACCGAATCCGAGCACACCGAAGACGGCGAACTCCCTCATCAGCAGCATGGGTCACCTTGCCACGCGTTGATTCCTTCTCGTACGGCGATAGCGGCGATACCAAGAGCGGCGATCGGGTCCGCCCACGACCATCCCCAGAGGCTGTTGAGCACCAGTCCCGCCAGCAGGACCGCGGATAGGTATGTGCACAGCAGCGTCTGCTTGGAATCGGCGACGGCAGACAACGAACCGAGCTCGCGGCCGGTACGGCGCTGCGTCAGCGACAGCACCGGCATGATGACGAGGCTCGCCGTCGCAAGGGCGATGCCGATCGCTGACGGCCGCGCCTCACCGACGCCAAGAAGCGACAAGATCGCGTCGACCGAGACATAGGCGGCGAGCGCGAAGAACGAGAATGCGATGAAGCGCAGCGCGGCCTTCTCCCGCGTCTCGGGGTCCTTGGCCGAGAACTGCCACGCCACGGCTGCCGCGGAGGAGATCTCGACAACCGAGTCGAGGCCGAAGCCGATCAGCGCCGACGACGACACCCGCGTGCCCTCCGCCAACGCGACGATCGCCTCGAGCACGTTGTAGGTGATGGTCGCGGTGACCAGCAGCCGGATCCGGCGCTGCAGCGTGGCGCGACGCGTCTCGAGCATCAGCAGGAGCAGGTCGGGTCGACGGCGAGCACCAGGCCAACCAGATCGTCGAGCGCGTGCGCGATTCGCTTGTCGGCCAGCTCATAGCGGCTGCGCCTGCCTTCCGGCTGCGCCACCACCAGCCCGCAGCCACGCAGGCACGCCAGGTGGTTCGACAGGATCTGCCGCGACACCCCGATTTTCTCCGCCAGTTCGGACGGATAGCCCGGCCCCTCGCGCAGCGTCAGCAGGATCTCGGTGCGAGTCGCATCGGACAGCGCGTAACCGAACCGCGCCAGGGCATCGCGCTGCATCACGGTCTGCATACGCCAGACAGTACAGCAGAATCTGTACTATTCAAAATCCGCGCTCATCGCGTGAAACCGTGCACAAATCGCTCAGAGGCGGCCGTCGATCCGCAGGTCGGGGTGCACCCAGTCCGGCGAACGCCGTTCCTTGAAAGCGCGGAAGCCTTCCAAGGCCTCTGGCGACGAGTAGCTGGCCTGCATGCCGATCCGGTCGAACAGCCCCATGTAACTGTCCAGGCTCGACTTCACCACGCCGCGCGCCGCCGGCGCGGTCCTGCAGCACTGGCCGAGTACCTCGCGGGCCGCATCGAGCAACGAGTCATGCGGCACCACCCGCGTGACCATGCCCCACTCCGCAGCCTCGGCCGCACTCAACGTCCGCCCGGTGAACATCAGGTCCCGTGTGCGCACCGGCCCGATCAGCCGCGCCAGCATGTGGCTGTAGTAAGTGTCGGCGATGCCGCGCAACAACTCCGGCACCCGGAACGTCGCCCGGTCGCTGACCACCGCCATGTCGCTGCACAGCGCGATCTGCAAGCCCCCGCCCTGACACAACCCGTTGACCGCGGACACCACCGGCTTCACCGACTGCCGCAGCACCTCGAACGGCGTCACGTCCATACCCAACGCGGAGCCGAACGTCAGCCAGTTGTCCGAGCCGTCGCCGCCGCCCAAGTCGCCGCCGGGCGCGAACACGTCACCGGTGCCGGTGATGATCAGGCCGGCCAGGTCCGGGTCGGCGTCGACGTGCCGCACGGCGTAGCGGATGCCGAAATACATCGCGGGCGTCATCGCATTACGCGCCTCGGGCCGGTCCAGCGTGCACACGCCGAACGCGCCCTCCCTGGTGAAGCGCAGATACGGCGTGCCGAGCCAGTCGCCCTCCGGTGGACGTGGCGTGGTTGTCGTCATATCTGCCTTTCGCCCGCCCTGCGGTTGACCACCGCGTCATCGATGGCCTCTGCGTATGGCGCGCAGTCGCCTGCTCCCGGAACCAGTGTCGACAACGCACCCGCCGCGCAGGCCCGGCGCAGCGCATCCTCGTGCCCCTGCAGCCAGCCGGCGGCCAGCACTCCAGCGAAAACATCACCCGCGCCGGTGGTGTCGACGGCCTCGACCGCTGGGGCGGGCACGTCGAACCGCTCGTCCTGGCCGAGGTAGCTCGCGCCGCGCGCGCCGCGGGTGATCACCAGATGCGGTACGGGCCAATGCCATTCACGCGCCTCGGCTTCGTTGACGATGACGATGTCGGCCAACTCGGAAAGCGCAAGCAACTGGTGGGGTGCGGCGCCGGCAGGCGACGCGTTGAGCATCACCACCGCGTCGGCGCCCCGCGCGACTCCCGCGGCGGCGATAGCCGTCGCGATCGGGATCTCCAACTGCAGCAGCACCACGTCGCTGTCGGTGATCACCGCGCGCACGTCGCCGGACGTCACGGTCAGATGGGCGTTCGCGCCTGGCGCCACGACGATCGTGTTCTCGGCTGCGGCGTCGACGATGATCACCGCCGAGCCGCTGGGCCCGGGCAGGGTGACTAGGCCGTCCAGCCCGATCTCGTTGTCGCGAAGGTGAGCGCGCAGCTGATCGGCGGCCGTATCGCTGCCGAGCGCCGCAACCAGCTGCACCTCCGCGCCGGCACGGGCCGCGGCCACCGCCTGATTGGCGCCCTTGCCGCCTGGTGCCGACGACAGCGACGACGCGAGGACGGTCTGGCCGGGCCTCGGCAGCGAATCGACGGTGAAAGTGAGGTCGGCATTGACACTGCCCACTACGCAGACCCGCGCGACCATAACTGTCAACGCTAACGCAGCTCGGCCCGACCTGACATCTGTCGAGCGGCTCGGGCATGTCCGATACGCTGGGTCGATGAGTGTCCAGGCACCAGCCGTCTCCGGCTTGCGCGAGCAGGTGCACGGCGCCGCGCGGCGGGCACGCGTCGCCGCGCGCGAGTTGGCCACCTTCAGCACCGACACGAAGAACTCCGCGCTGCATGCCGCAGCCGACAATCTGCTGCGCGAGGAGGGTGCGATCCTCGCCGCCAACGCCGAGGACCTGGCTGCCGCCAAGGCGGCCGGCACCCCGGAGGCCATGCTCGACCGGCTCGCACTGAATCCGAACCGCATCGACGGCATCGCTTCGGGGCTGCGCCAGGTGGCCGGCCTGCCCGATCCGATCGGCGAGGTGTTGCGCGGGCGCACATTGCCCAACGGTCTGCAGCTTCGACAGCAGCGGGTCCCGCTCGGCGTCGTCGGCATCGTCTACGAGGGCAGGCCTAACGTCACCGTCGACGCGTTCGGGCTGACGCTCAAGTCGGGTAACGCTGTGCTGCTGCGCGGCAGTTCGTCGGCCGCGCGCTCGAATGCCGCTCTGGTCAAGGCACTTCGCGACGCGCTCGAACTCGAGAACCGCAACCCCGATGCCGTGCAACTGCTGCCATGCGAGGACCGCGCCAGCGTCACGCACCTGATCCAGGCGCGCGGCCTCGTCGACGTCGTGATCCCGCGCGGCGGGGCCGGCCTTATCGATGCGGTGGTGCGAGACGCGACGGTGCCGACCATCGAGACCGGTGTCGGCAATTGCCATGTCTACGTTCATGAATCGGCCGATCTCGACGTGGCCGAGCACATCCTGCTGAACGCCAAGACCCGTCGGCCCAGCGTCTGCAACGCCGCCGAGTCGCTGCTGGTGGACAGGGCCATCGCCGAGCTTGCGGTGCCGCGGTTGACCAAGGCGCTGCAGGACGCCGGCGTCACCGTGCACGCCGATCCGTCCGAAGAGCAACTGCGTACCGAGTTTCTTTCGATGGATATCGCGCTTGCGGTCGTCGGCGGCCTCGACTCGGCGATCGCGCACATCAACGAGTACGGCACCGGACACACCGAGGCCATCGTTGCGACGAATCTCGCTGCGGCCCAACGATTCAGCGAGCGTGTCGACGCCGCCGCAGTGATGGTCAACGCATCGACCGCCTTCACCGACGGTGAGCAATTCGGATTCGGCGCCGAGATCGGCATCTCGACTCAGAAGCTGCACGCCCGCGGACCGATGGGCCTGCCCGAATTGACGTCAACCAAGTGGATTGTGTGGGGAGACGGCCACACCCGCCCGGCCTAAACAGGAGAAGACTTTCGTGAGCGTCCCCGCGCGCCCTGCGCCGCTGTTCGCCGATATCGACGATGTTTCGCGACGGCTGGCTGAGACGGGCTATCTACCCGACACCGCAACGGCCACAGCGGTATTCCTCGCTGACCGGCTGGGCAAGCCGCTGTTGGTGGAGGGTCCCGCCGGTGTCGGCAAGACCGAACTGGCGCGTGCCGTGGCACAGTGCACCGGTTCCGGGCTGGTGCGACTGCAGTGCTACGAGGGTGTCGACGAGGCGCGCGCGCTCTACGAGTGGAATCATGCCAAGCAGATCCTGCGGATCCAGGCCGGCCACGGCGACTGGGAGCAGACGAAGACCGACGTGTTCAGCGAGGAGTTCCTGCTGACGCGCCCGCTGCTGACCGCGATCCGGCGCACCGAGCCCACGGTGCTGCTGATCGACGAGACCGACAAGGCTGACATCGAGATCGAGGGTCTGCTGCTCGAGGTGCTGTCCGACTTCGCAGTCACGGTGCCGGAATTGGGCACCATCACCGCTGAGCGCCCGCCCTTCGTGCTGCTGACCTCCAATGCCACCCGGGAGTTGTCCGAGGCGCTCAAGCGGCGATGCCTGTTCCTGCACATCGACTTTCCCGATCCCGATCTCGAACGCCGCATCCTGCTGTCGCGCGTTCCCGAACTGCCCGAACACCTGGCGCAGGAATTGGTGAAGATCATCGGGGTGCTGCGCGGCATGCAGCTCAAGAAGCTGCCGTCGGTGGCCGAGACCATCGACTGGGGCCGCACGGTGCTGGCGCTCGGCATGGACACCATCGACGACGAGGTGATCGCGGCGACCCTCGGCGTGGTGCTCAAGCATCAGTCCGATCAGGTCAAGGCATCCGGGGAACTCAGGTTGAACTGATGGCCGCCCGCCGCACCCGCCCGCCTCAGCCGCTGGCCCCTCACGGCCTGCCGGGGCATTTGGTGGAGTTCGTCGAAGCGCTACGCAAGCAAGGCATTTCGGTCGGGCCGTCGGAGACCGTCGACGCCGGCCGCGTGTTGTCCGTTTTGGGCCTTGGCGACCGTGAGGCATTGCGCGAGGGCTTCGCGTGTGCGGTGTTGCGCCGCTCCGACCACCGCGACACCTACGACGCGATGTTCGACTTGTTCTTCCCCGCGGCGCTCGGCGCCAGAACGGTGCTGGAGGACGACGACGAGTCCGACGACGTCGAGCAGGGCCTGCCGCCCGAGGACATCGAGGCGCTGCGCAGCGCGCTCATCGACATGCTCAGCGAGAACGCCGATCTGGCCAACATGGACGAGCGGCTGGCGGCGATGATCGCCCAGATCGTCGAGGCTTATGGCCGCTACCAGTCCAGCCGCGGGCCGTCGTACTCGTCGTATCAGGCGCTCAAAGCCATGAGCCTGGACGACCTCGAAGGCAGGCTGCTGGCGGGGCTGCTGGCACCGTACGGCGACGAGCCGACGCCGTCGCAGGAGCAAATCGCCAAAGCGCTTGCCGCCCAACGCATCGCGCAGCTGCGCAAGATGGTGGAGGCGGAGACCAAGCGCCGCACCGCGGAGCAGCTTGGCCGCGAGCACGTGCAGATGTACGGTGTCCCGCAGCTCGCCGAGAACGTCGAATTCCTGCGCGCCTCAGGTGAACAGCTGCGCAACATGCGTCGGGTGGTTCAGCCGCTGGCACGCACGCTCGCGACTCGGCTGGCCGCGCGGCGGCGCCGGTCGCGCGCAGGTGAGATCGACATGCGCAAGACGCTGCGCAAGTCGATGTCGACCGGCGGCGTCCCGATCGACGTCGTGCTCAAAAAGCCGCATCCCGCGCGGCCCGAGCTCGTCGTGTTGTGCGACGTATCCGGTTCGGTGGCCGGCTTCAGCCACTTCACGCTGATGCTGGTGCATGCGTTGCGTCAGCAGTTCTCCAGAGTTCGCGTCTTCGCCTTCATCGACACCACCGACGAGGTGACCGAGCTGTTCGGGCCCGACTCCGATCTCGCTGTCGCGGTGCAGCGCATCACCCGCGAGGCAGGCGTGTACACCCGCGACGGTCACTCCGATTACGGCAACGCGTTCGTGTCGTTCATGGAGAAGTGGCCGAACGTGCTCTCGCCGCGCAGCTCGCTGTTGGTGCTGGGCGACGGGCGCAACAACTACCGCAACCCGGAGACCGAGCTGTTGGCCCACATGGTCAACGCCAGCAGGCACGCGCACTGGCTGAATCCCGAGCCCAAGCACTTGTGGGGCAGCGGCGACTCGGCGGTGCCGCGGTATCAGGACGTCATCACCATGCACGAATGCCGGTCGGCCAAGCAGCTGGCAGGAGTCATCGACGCGCTGCTGCCCGTCTAATCCCCGCGAACGTGGGTTACCCGCACGTCTAGAGCGGCTGAAGCGTGACGGTAACCCACGTTCGGCGCAGGGAGAGTCGCGTGCGCCCCTCCCGTAAGCTGGCTGTTTGTGACTTCGCGACGGCGGCTGGGGGTGATGGGTGGGACGTTCGACCCCATCCACAACGGCCACCTGGTCGCGGCAAGTGAGGTCGCCGATCTCTTCGAGCTCGACGAAGTAGTGTTCGTGCCGACCGGTCAGCCCTGGCAGAAGGACCACCGCTATGTGACCGCCGCCGAGGACCGCTACCTGATGACCGTCATCGCTACCGCGTCAAACCCGAGGTTCTCGGTCAGCCGGGTGGACATCGACCGCCGCGGTCCTACCTACACCAAGGACACGCTGCGCGACCTGCGGGCGCTGAACCCCGACACGGACCTCTACTTCATCACCGGCGCCGACGCACTGGCCTCGATCCTGTCGTGGCAGAACTGGGAGGACATGTTTTCGATCGCCAAATTCGTGGGCGTCAGCAGGCCCGGCTACGAACTGGACGGCAAGCACATCGCGGCTGCGGTCGCCGAACTGCCTGCGGACGCGTTGACGCTCGTCGAGGTGCCCGCGCTCTCGATCTCGTCGACGGACTGCCGCAAGCGCGCCGAGGAGAACCGGCCGATCTGGTATCTGGTGCCCGACGGCGTTGTGCAATACGTCGCGAAGCGGGACCTCTACGCTGCCCAACCGGCGGCGACGAAAGACGGGAAGATATGACCGCCACCGATGAAGCGGTCGCGATGGCCACCGTCGCCGCGCGCGCCGCGTCCGAGAAGCTCGCCCAAGATGTCGTCATCATCGATGTGTCCGGACAGCTCGTCATCACCGACTGCTTCGTCATCGCGTCGGCGTCGAACGAGCGGCAGGTCAACGCGATCGTCGACGAGGTCGAGGAGAAGATGCGTATCGCCGGATACAAGCCGGCCCGTCGCGAAGGCGCCCGCGAGGGCCGATGGACCCTGCTGGACTACGTCGACATCGTGGTGCACATCCAGCATCAGGACGAGCGTGACTTCTACGCCCTCGACCGGTTGTGGCGCGACTGCCCCATCGTGCCGGTGGATCTGGAAGCGTCGCCATGAGGGTGCGCAGGCTGGTGATGTTGCGCCACGGGCAGACCAACTACAACGCGGGCAGCCGCATGCAGGGCCAACTCGACACCGAGCTGTCCGACCTCGGCCGCGACCAGGCCGCCGCCGCCGCGGAAGTGCTTGCGAAACGGCAGCCGCTGGTCATCGTTTCGTCGGATCTGCGGCGGGCATTGGACACCGCTGTCGCATTGGGTGAGCGGTCAGGTCAGCCGGTGCTCGTCGACACCCGGCTGCGTGAGACGCACCTCGGCGACTGGCAGGGGATGACTCATCTCGAAGTGGATGCCGCGGCGCCGGGTGCGCGGCTGGCGTGGCGCGACGACGCGCGCTGGGCGCCGCACGGTGGTGAAAGCCGTGTCGATGTCGCGGCGCGCAGCATGCCGCTGCTGGCCGAGTTGGTCGCCGACCAAACCGAGTGGGGTGTCGATGATCCCGAGCGCCCCGTGGTTCTCGTCGCGCACGGCGGACTGATCGCGGCGTTGACGGCCGCGCTGCTTGGCCTGCCGGTCGACAACTGGCCGGCGCTCGGCGGCATGGGCAACGCCAGCTGGGTGCAGCTGTCCGGCCATTCGCGGCCCGATGCCGCTGCGGAGGACATCCGCTGGCGACTCGATGTGTGGAACGCCTCGGCCCAGGTCGCCAACGATGTCCTCTGACAAGACCCTTCTGGTCTTCTGCGACTCGCTGTCCTACTACGGCCCGACCGGCGGGCTGCCCGCCGACGATCCGCGAATCTGGCCGAATATCGTTGCCACACAACTGGGTTGGGATGTCGAGGTGATCGGCCGGATCGGTTGGACCTGTCGCGACATCTGGTGGGCGGCCACTCAGGACCCGCGGGCGTGGGCGGCGTTGCCACGGGCGGGCGCGGTGGTCTTCGCGACCGGCGGCATGGATTCGCTGCCGTCGCCGCTGCCAACAGCGCTGCGTGAGCTGATCAGATATGTCCGGCCGGCCTGGCTGCGGCGCTGGGTTCGCGACGGCTACGGTTGGGTCCAGCCCCGGCTGTCGCCGATCTCCCGCGCAGCCCTTCCTCCGCATGTTTCGGTCGAATATCTCGAAATGACCCGTGGAGCAATCGATTTCAACAGGCCGGGTATACCCGTCGTCGCGTCGCTGCCGTCGGTGCACATCGCCGAGACCTACGGCAAGGCCCACCACGGCCGCGAAGGCACGGCCAGGGCGATCACTGCATGGGCCGAGGAGCACGATGTGCCGCTCGTCGACCTCAAGGCGGCTGTAGAGGAGGAAGTGATGAGCGGTCGGGGCAACCCCGACGGTATTCACTGGAACTTCGAGGCGCACCAGGCAGTGGCCGAGCTGATGCTCAAGGCGCTCGCCGAAGCCGGCGTGCCGCAAGAGGATTCGCGGTAGTCATGCCGGTCGTCGTCGTCACCGACTCGTCGTCGCGGCTGGGGCCAGACGAGCTCAAAGAGTACGACATCCGGCAGGTGCCTCTGCACGTCTTGGTCGACGGAACTGACCTGCGTGACGGCATCGACGACGTGCCCTACGACATCCACGACCGTCCGCGCGTGACGACAGCCGGTGCCACACCCGCAGAACTCGCCGAGATCTATCAACAGGCGTTGACCGACAGCGACGGCGGCGGCGTTGTGGCCGTGCATCTTTCGGCGGCGCTGTCGAGCACCTACAGTTCGGCGGCGCTGACTGCGCGTGACTTCGGTCCCGCGGTGCGGGTAGTGAATTCGCGGTCGGCGGCGATGGGCGTGGGCTTCATTGCGCTGGCAGCCGCGCGTGCGGCGGGCTCGGGTGCCGATCTGGATGCCGTTGAAGCGGTGGCCCGTACGGCGCAGTCGCGCGGGCACGTGTTCGTCGTCGTGCACCGGCTGGACAACCTGCGACGCAGCGGGCGTATCAGCAAGGGAGCGTCGCGGCTCGGCACGGCATTGTCGCTGAAGCCGCTGCTGTGTCTCGACGTCGACGGGCGGCTCGTGCTCGATCAGCGGATCCGCACCGTGTCCAAGGCGCACGCGGCGATGGTGGATCGGGTCGCCGAAGTCGTCGGGGAGCGGCAGGCGGCGATCGCGGTCCATCATGTCGACAATCACGACGCCGCCGACGAGATCGGCGCGGCGTTGACGACGCGGCTGCCCCAGATCGAGTCGCTTGTCGTGACCGACATGGGGCCGCTGTTGTCGGTTCACGTGGGTGGCGGTGCGGTCGGCGTTGCCGTGCAACTGGCTGAGCAGTAACCCGGTTTTACATGGGTACTCGGGCGCTTCGCTGGGTACACAGATAGGTGGCGGTCGTCCGGTTTCCAGTGTGTGGTCGCGTTCGCTGTTCCGAAGTGAGTGACTGTTAAGAGGTTTTGCGCGGATGGAAGACCCCCAGGGCGAGCGTAATCAGCTAGATGAGCTAGCGGCAGCCCGCGACCAGTTGGAACAGCTGGTGCGGGCGATCGTCGAGATCGGTTCCGACCTGGACTTGGACGTGACCCTCAAACGGATCGTCAACGCGGCGATCGAGCTGGCCGGCGCTCGGTACGGGGTGCTGAGACTGCGCGCGTCAGACGGCAGCCTGGTCTCGGGTGTGCACGCGGGCATCGACGACGAGACTGCGCGTCGGCTCGGCGAGCTTCCCATCGGCGAGGGACTGCGCCTCGATGACTTGAGCGCGCATCCGCATGGCGAGGTGCTCAGCGCACACAAGCCACCGCTACGAGCACTCCTCGGGGCGCCAATCACCGTGCGGGGCACCGATTTTGGAATTCTCTATCTTGCGGACGACCGGCCGGGCCGGGTGTTCTCCGATTCCCAGGAAGGCGCCGTCCGCGCACTGACGACGGCGGCGGCAGCCGCAATCGACAACGCTCGACTTTTCGAGAGAGAACGCGAAGCGGCGAAATGGACGAGCGCCAGCCGCGAGATCACCACCGCGCTGCTTTCCGGCGATCCCCAAATGGGACCGCTGCAGCTCATTGTGAACCGGGCGCTCGAGCTGGCCGATGCAGAGCAGGCGATATTGCTGGTGCCGCGGGAGCCTGACCTGCCAGATCAAGTCGACACGCTGGTCGTGGCCGCCACGGCGGGCCGGTACGCGTCGCAGGTGATCGGTCAGCAGGTACCGATGGACGGCTCCACCACCGGCGGCGTCGCGCGTCGCGGGATACCGCTGATCACGGACTCCTTTCAATATCCCATCGAGGGGTTCACCGATGTCGGGGAGCGCTCCGCGATCGTGATACCGCTCATCGCCGACGGCAGGGTGCTCGGGGTGATCGCCATCGCCCGTCAGCCTCAACAGACGCCGTTCGGCAACGACTACCTCGACCTCGTGAGCGACTTCGCCCGGCACGCTGCGATCGCGTTGGCACTGGCAGCAGGTCGCGAGCATGCGCTCAACCAGGAACTCGCCCAGGCCGACACCGTCGAGGACGCGTTGCGCGCCGCCGCGGAGGAACTTCGCCGACTGTGGCGGGCGCGCCGGGTACTCGCGGTCACCTTCACGACCCCGGGTGAACGAGCCGATGGTGCACCAGATGTGGTGTCGGTCGGCGAGCCGGCGACGTGGAGCGACCTGCCGCCTCAGACCCAACAGCTGATCACGGAATTGCGCGACGGCGATCTTCTCAGCTCCCCGAACACCATGCCGCCGGGCGCGACGGGCATCGCGCTGCAGCATCCCGAGGGGGTGCTTGTGGTCTGGATCGAGCTCGCTGAGCAGAGGTCGTTCACGCTGGAGGACCAGACGTTGCTGACGGTGCTGGCAGGCCGCCTCGGCCAGGGGCTGCAGCGGGTGCATCAGGTGGACAAACAGCGCGAAACCGCCCTTGCGCTGCAACACGCAATCCTCGGTCCCGCCGAGCTACCGGCCGGATTCGCGGCGCGCTATCAGGCCGCAAGTCGACCCCTCCAGGTGGGCGGTGACTGGTACGACATCGTCGAACTCGAGGACGGGCGCATCGCGCTGATCGTCGGCGACTGCGTCGGTCACGGCCTGGCCGCTGCCACCGTGATGGGACAGGTGCGCAGCGCCTGCCGTGCGCTGCTGTTCAGCGACGCCAGCCCGGGGGCGGCCTTGCAGGGAATGGATCGCTTCGCTTCGCACCTTCCCGGCGCCCGATGCACCACGGTCGTCTGCGGCGTGCTCAACCCCGAGACCGGTGAGCTGGTGTACTCCAGTGCCGGGCACCCGCCGCCCATCCTCGTCGAAGCCGACGGCGCTATTCGGATTCTCGAGGACGGCCACACCATTGCGTTGGGAGTACGGCCGAACTGGTCGCGCCCCGAAGCGCGGGTGACCCTCCCGCCGCGCGCGACTCTGCTGCTCTACACCGACGGCTTGATCGAACGTCGCAGAAGAGGACTCGACGACGGTATCTCCCGAGTAGCCGAGGTGGTGCGGGACGGTCGCGCGTCAACAATGGACGATCTGGCGAACCAGATCATGTCCGGTGTCGCGCCGGCAGGCGGGTATCAGGACGACGTGGTCGTGTTGCTCTACCGCCACCCGGGCCCGCTCGCGCTTGAATTTCCAGCGCACGCAAGCCAACTCGCGGCCGCTCGGCATGCCCTACGCGGCTGGCTGAAACGAGCCATGGTCAATCCGGATCAAAGTATGGACTTACTCATCGCTGCGGGAGAGGCGGTCGCCAACGCGATCGAGCATGGTCACCGCGACAACCCGAACGGAGTCATCAGCATGGACGCGACGGCACTGGTCGACCGGGTGCACTTGACCATCACTGACTCCGGCTCGTGGAAACCTCCGCAGCCGACGAGGGACTCCACTCGCGGTCGGGGCATCGCACTGATGCGCGGGCTCATGCAGGAGGTTGCCATCCAGCCCGGCATTGCCGGAACCACGGTTCACCTGACCGCTAGGGTCGGTTGATGTCCGCGTCGCTGACGCTCGAGATCGCGCGCGGCGACAACGGAAACCTTGTTCTCATCGCGGTCGGGGAAATCGACCTCAGCAACATCGACTCCTTCAGCGAGGCCCTCACCGAGTCCACCGCGACGGCAGCGAAGAGCGGCGAACGGCTCACCGTCGATCTCACAGCAGTCGAGTACCTCGACAGCTCAGCCATCAATGCGCTGTACCACGTAGCCGACCACATTCACCTGATCGTCAACTCCGTGCTGATGCGCAGCCTCACCATCAGTGGCCTCGCCGAGTTGGTCGCCATCGAAGTGCCACACCCGAAGACTGCTGCACTCGACGAGCATTGATCAGCCATATCGGTAAGTGGTAACTTACGGTTCGTGCCGACTTACCAAGATGACGTCTGGGTCGCGCTCGCCGACCGCACCCGGCGGTCGATCGTGGAACGTCTCGCACATGGGCCGATGGCGGTGGGCGAAATCGCCCGCGACCTGCCCGTCAGCAGGCCCGCGGTATCGCAACACCTGAAAGTCCTCAAACGCGCAGGCCTGGTGCGCGACCGTGCGGCAGGCACCCGACGGGTCTACCAGTTGGACCCGACAGGGCTCGAAGCCTTGCGAGCCGACCTCGACCGGTTCTGGGTGCAGGCCTTGGCCGGCTTCAAGGACACCGTCGAACATCTGGAGGGAGACGAATCATGACGCAAGCGCGACCGGTGAGCATCCGTCACGACGTGGTCGTCAATGCCCCACTCGATAGGGCGTTTCGCGTATTCACCGAGCGGTTCGGAGACTTCAAGCCGCGCGAACACAATCTGATGAACGTCCCGATCGCCGAGACGGTGTTCGAGGGCCGCGTCGGCGGACACATCTATGACCGCGGTGAGGACGGCAGCCTGTGCAAATGGGCGCGTGTCCTCGTCTTCGAGCCGCCCAACCGCGTCGTCTTCACATGGGACATCGGCCCGACATGGCAGCTGGAAACCGACCTCACCCGGACCAGCGAGGTGGAGGTCCGGTTCATTGCCGAGTCGGCCGAGCGGACACGCGTCGAGCTGGAACACCGGCACATCGAACGCCACGGTGACGGTTGGGAGTCGGTCGCAACGGGCGTCGACGGCGACGCAGGTTGGCCGCTGTATCTCGGCCGCTACGCCGGCCTGTTCGACCAATGACGTCAACGGACACGATGCGGTTGGCACGGGCCGAGCGCGAGGAGTTCGCCACACTGCTGGAGGGGTTGTCTGCTGAGCAGTGGGACAGCCCGACTCTGTGCGAGAAGTGGCGGGTGCGCGATGTCGTCGCGCACGTCATCGGTTACGACCCGCTGAGTCGCGCAGAACTGTTGCGGCGCATGGCCAAAGGCCTGGTAACGCGGGGCGGTGCCAACGTGGTCGGGGTTGCGGAGTACGCATGCAAGTCGCCGGAGGAGTTGATGGCGCTGATGCGTGAGTACGCCGTGCCGCACGGGTTGACGGCCGGCTTCGGTGGCAGGATAGCGCTCACCGACGGGATGGTTCACCAGCAGGACATCCGAAGGCCGCTCGGGATTCCGCGAGACATCCCTGCCGAATCATTGCGAATCGCACTGGGTTTCACCACGTGGGCGCCGCGACTTCGGGGGGCTCTGCGTACTCGCGGGGTGCGTCTGGTTGCCACCGACGTCGACTGGACTTACGGCAAGGGCCCCGAGGTGCGGGGCAGTGGCGAAGCGGTGCTGATGGCGATGGCCGGCCGGCGCGTCGCGCTCGACGACCTCGACGGTCCCGGCAAAGCCAAACTGGCCCAACGGCTTTGACTCGGGCCGCCAGGGCGGCCGGCTGAGCTAGCCGCGAAAGCGGCCGGTGACCGGTGGCAGATCTTTCAGCGTCACGATGCCTGGCGGCGCGGCGACGACCGCGGGTACCGCGTTGGTCACCGGCATCGCCGTGTAGATCATGCCGAGGCCCATGAACCCCGGCTCGGTCCAGTCCTTCGGCGGCAGGCAGTGCAGCACGGTCCGCATGTTGGGCAGCCCGAACACCTGGATCACGTGGCCGTGCTCCAGCGGCTTGGGCGGGGTGACGTGATCGCCCATGGTCCAGTTGAAGCCGACGCTGACGACATTGCGGTCGCCCACCCAGCCGCGGTGATAGCCGTACACGCTCGCCACCGTGCCCTTCGGAATCTGCATGAAACCCAGATCGGTGTCACCGGTGGCCGCCGTGAACTGCACGTCGAACGTCATCCGGTCGAGCTTGGCGCCGATCGCATCGGCCATCATCGCGGCCGATTCAGCGAAGACCTCACTCTCGCGCCGCACACTCTCGGCCAGACCGGGCGTATCCGGGTCCTGGGAGAAGCCCATCGCGGTTTGGGTGCCCGCCGATTCGTAGGTCGAACAGTCCACCGACTCGGTGATGCGGATTTCGTCGACCCGTTCACACGATCCGCTGAGCACCATGCCGACCAGGTTCGTCATACCGGGATGGGCTCCGCTGCCGAAGATCGTGGAATTGCCCTTCTCGCAGGCTTTTCGGATGCGCTCCATATCCTCGGGCGTCTGCTTTCCGCCGGTGATCCACGCCGCACTGGAGCAGACGTTGACGCCGGACTCGAGCAGTCGGGCCAACTCGTCGACGTCGGGCCACAGCGGGTTGTAGCAACAGGCGTCGGGCTTCGTGGCGAGCAGCGCGTCGATGTCGTTGGTGGCCGCGATACCGGTCGGCTCGGGCCAACCCGAGAGTTCGGCGGCGTCGACGCCGATCTTGTCGGCGCCGTGCGCGTACACCCCGACCAGTTCCATGTCGTCGCGGCCGATGATCGCGTGCAGCGAGCGCCGTCCGATGTTTCCGGTGGTCCACTGGATGACGCGTAGTGGCCGGTTCGTCATCAACATCTCCTTTGAGGTCAATCTGCTTCGCCGTACTCATCGAACCAGTACGCGAGTTTGCCGCGCCGACTCACCGCCCGAAGTCGGCGTTCTGCAATCGCGCGCGTCTTCGTGGTGGTGACGATGAGCAGTTCATCACCGATCTCGATGCGGGTGTCGGGCTGCGGAACGAACGTATGGCCGTCGCGGATGATCAGGGTGATGACGCTCGGGTCGGGCAGCCGCAATTCGAGGACTGTGACGTTGTGCAGTCGCGACGGCGCCTGGACCGTCATGGTCAGCAACTCGGCATCCAGCACGTCCAGCGGTGCGGCTTCCACCTGGATCTCCCTGGTGGCATCGCGTGGGATCAGCCCCAGCCGGTGGGCCAGCGGACGCAGGCTCGGTCCCTGCACCACGGTGAACAGCACCACCAGGATGAACACGATGTTCAGAATGCGCAGACTGTCGGGGACGCCGCCCACGATCGGGAAGGTCGCCAGCACGATCGGGACGGCGCCGCGCAGGCCGGCCCAGGACAGAAACACTTGCTCGCGCCAGGGCACCCGGAATCCGGCCAGCGAGATGACGACGGAGAGCGGCCGTGCGACCAACAGCAAGACGAGACCGATGACGATCGCCGGTATCAGCTCAGCACCGAGGTCGCTGGGGTCGACGAGCAGACCAAGCAGGACGAACAGGCCGATCTGTGCGAGCCAGCCGAGCCCTTCGGCGAACGACCGGATGGCCGAACGGTGCGGCAACCCCGAGTTCGCGAGCACGACCGCGGCCAGATAGGCGGCGAGGAACCCGCTGGCATGAGCGGTCCCGGCCGCGGCGAAAGCGACCATACCCAGTCCGAACGTCGCAAGCGGATAGAGGCCGGAGGCCGGAAGTGCGATGCGGCGCAACGCGAACGCGCCGAGTATGCCGCAGCCCAAGCCGATCGCGGCCCCGACAGCCAACTCGTAGACCAACTCGGCGAGCGCGTGCACCGGTGACAGATGCAGCGGGGTCACGCTGAACATCAGCACGAGGATGACGGCGGGCGCGTCGTTGAATCCCGACTCGGCTTCCAGCAGCCCGGCGACGCGGCGCGGCAATGGCACGACTCGCAGCACCGAGAACACCGCCGCGGCATCGGTGGACGACACGACGGCGCCGATCAGCAGTGCCAGTTGCCAGTCCATTCCGAGCAACAGATGCGCCCCTGCGGCGGTGACCGCCATGCTGACCGCGATGCCCACCGTGGCCAACGCGCCTGCCGGCGCCAACACCCGTCGCACGTCGGCGAACTTCGTCGTCAGGCCGCCTTCGATCAGAATGATCGCCAACGCCACCGTGCCGAGGTGATCGGCCAGCAGATAGTTGTCGAAATGCAGGCCAAGGCCGTCTTCGCCGACGATGACGCCAACACCGAGAAACAGCAGCAGGCTGGGCAGGCCGACGCGGGTGCCGAGCCGCGTCGCGACGATGCTGGCCAGCAGCACGACTCCACCGGCGAGAAGCGCGAGGTACAGCTGCTGCAAGCTCATGTCATGGGTCAGTATGACTTTGTGCTTCGCGGGAGGTGGCGGTCGAAGGGTCAAAAGCAGTTGGCGCATGCCGAGGATAGGCCGACGATGCGGATCGGCATCGCAGGTGCCGGCGCCGTCGGCCGATCGGTCGCCCGTGAACTGCTTGACTATGGCCACCGGGTCTTGCTGATCGAGCGCAACCGCGGACACTACGAACCGCACACGGTTCCTGCGGCCGAATGGCTGCTTGCCGACGCGTGCGAGCTTGTCTCGCTTGAAGAATCGGGATTGCAGACGTGCGAGGTGATGATCGCCGCGACCGGGGACGACAAGGTGAACCTCACCGCGGCGCTGCTGGCCAAGACCGAGTTCGGCGTGCCGAGGGTGGTTGCCAGGGTCAATGAGATGCGCAACGAGTGGCTGTTCACCGATGCGTGGGGTGTCGACGTCGCGGTCTCCACGCCCCGCGCGATGGTGGCAGGTGTCGAGGGGGCTATCGACATCGGACACCTCGTGCGGTTGATGCAACTTCGCGAGGGCCAGGTGAACCTCGCGAAGCTCACGCTGCCCGAGGGCAACGCATTTGTCGGGCAACGGATTCGTGAGTTGGCCTTGTCGCAGAACACCGCGCTGGCCGCCGTCCTGCGTGGCAGTGAAGTGCTCCTGCCGACAGCAGATGAGGTGCTGCAGGTGGGCGACGAGATGCTGTTCGTCGCAGGCGGGGCATTGGACGACGAGGTTCGGGCGCTCGTGCGAGCCGCTGCGGCGCCGGTTCGACGCCGCCGTACCGACGGGTGACCGGCTACATGTGGGTGCCGCCGTCGATGCGGACCTCTGTTCCGGTCACGAAGTAGGCGTCCGACGAGGCGAGCATCGCGACGACTGCGGCCACGGCGTCCGGCCTGGCGAACATGCCGCCGTCCTCGAGCGGTAGCACCGGCGTGATCTTGCCGAACAGCGAGAAGTCCGCATCCGTCGGCAGTCCGGGTCCGATGCTCTGCTTGGATTCACCCGTGCCGTCGGTCATCCCGGACGAAATCGAGCCCGGCTGAACAGCATTGAAGCGGATCCGGTCCTTGGCGAATTCCAGGGCCAGCGCGTGAGTCATCGCTTGGACGCCCGCCTTGGACGCGGCGTAGGCCGACATGTACGGGTGGGAGAAGGACGCCGAGGTAGAGCTGAAGTTGACGACTGCCGGATCGTTTCCGCCACGCAACGCGGGCAGCGCCTCGCGGATCACCAGGAACGTGCCGACGAGGTTTATCCGCAGCACCTGCTCGAAGTCGGCAAGCGTGGTGTCGAGGAAGTGCGATGACCGCAGGATCCCCGCGGCGTTGACCAGGGCGTCCAACCCGCCGAGCGCACCGACCGCCTCGGCGACGCCGTCCTTGACGGATTCCTCGCTCGCGACGTCGATGACCACGCTGCTGAGCCGATCGCCGTGCGGTTCGGCCTTGGCGACGGTGTCCTTCAGGCCGGATTCGCTGATGTCGGCCGCGACGACCCGGCCGCCTTCGTCCAGAATGCGCAACACGGTGGCCTGCCCGATGCCGGAGCCGCCGCCGGTGATCAGGACGCGACGGTCGGTGTATCGCTGAAGTGATGCCATGGTCAGTTCCTCTCAGATGAGATGTGAGTTGTCATGTCGAGTGCGGCGAGGTGGCTGAACAACATTGACGCGCCGATCGGGATGCCGCCGCCCGGATAGACGGTGCCGGTGACCGCGGCCATGGTGTTGCCCGCAGCATAGAGGCCGCCGATCGGGTTGCCGTCGGCATCGAGCACGCGGGCGTGGCTGTCGGTGACGAGTCCGCCCTTGGTACCGAGATCGGACAGCCCGAACGCCGCGGCGTGGTAAGGCGCGGTGTCGATCGGCACCATCGGCGACTTGCCGCCCGAAAACGCGCGGTCGTACGCCTCGTCGCCGCGGCCGAAGTCGTCGTCTGTGCCCGCCGCGACGAACTCGTTGTAGCGCTTGACCGTCTCGACCAGGTTGTCGGCATTCACACCGAGTTTCGCCGCGAGCTCGGGCAGGGTGTCCGCGGTGTGCCACAGACCGGCGTCGACGTACTGCTCGGCATCGACCATCGACACGTTAGTGGCCTTCACCGGCGGAACGAGGCCCTCTCGGTCGTCGTAGATCATCCAGAACGGCAAAGTCATTGCGCCGCTGGAGATCTGCTCGATGATCGCCTTGCCGATCCGGTCGTAGGGTGCGGATTCGTTGACGAAGCGCTTACCGTCCTGGCCGACGAAGATGCCTCCGGTGAACCACAGCGAGAACGCCGAGCGCCCGTCGGGATGGGTGAACCCGGGCGACCACCACGCCTGGTCCAACAGGTCGGTCGCAGCACCCGCGGCCATGCCCGCCTCGAGCGCCAGACCCAGATTGCTTGGCGCGCCCATCGTGTCACGCGCGTCGCCGGGTATGCCGAAGCGTTCGCGCAGCGCCGGATTGTTCTCGAATCCGCCTGCAGCGAGGAGGACGCCGGCGCGGGCGCGGATAGCGCGGCGGCCGCCGTCGTCTTCGACCACTGCGCCAACGACCCCATCCTCGGAAGTGATCAGTTCCACCAGCGGGCTGTTGAGACGCAGCGAAGCGTGCGGATATGAGGTGATCGCCGAGAGCAGTCGGCCTATCAGCGCCCGCCCACCGATCAGATACTTCGGCACCTGCGCACCGAGCCGTTCTCTGTCCAGCGGGCCGCGTATCCGGTCGGCAAGCTCGCCAAGCCGTTGGGCGGGAAGCGGTTTCATCACCGTGTGCCGCATCCCGTCGAGACGCGCATGCGGAAGGCTGCCGTAGTAGTCCGGCCAGGGCAGGATGTCGAACTCGAAATGGTCGTCTGCTTCGAGGTAGGCGACCAGTTCGGCGCCGCCGTACACGTACGCACGCTGCAGTTCTATCGGAGTGCGGTCGCCGACGGCGGCGTGGAAGTACTCGAACGCGTCGTCGAGGGTGTCGTCGGCGCCTGCCCGACGCAGCACCGGGTTGCAGGGGAACCACATGCCGCCGCCACCGGAGTATGCGGTCGTGCCGCCGAACAGCTCACTGGCCTCCAGCACCACGACCGACAGTCCTTCGCGGGCCGCGGTGTACGCGCCGACCAGCCCGCCGCCGGAGCCGGCGACGATCACATCGGTTTCGTCGTCCCAGGTCGTCAATGCTCGGCTTTCTTCGGATGGATGAACACGCCCTCAGCTTGAACGGTGACGCCCTCCGCGTCTGCGATATGCCCGACTGCGAATGTCTTCGATCCCTCCGTCCGCTCGACGTGCGCCTCCGCACGCAGCTGTTGTCCGAGCGGAGTGCCGCGTACATACCGCAGTGTCAGCGTGCCGGTGTACGCCGGCTTGCCTGGCAGATGCGCGGTGGCGCCCAGCACGTGGTCGAGAATCATCGCGCACACCCCGCCGTGCACGTGTCCGGCTGGGCCTTCGTATGCGGCCCCGAGGACGAACTCCGTCCACACGAGCCCCTCGGCGTCATCGTTGATTCTCAAGGGCGGCGCGACCGGGTTGCGGTCGCCGATCACCACGTTGCCCAATGCCCTGCTCTGACCGTCGGCCATCTGCCGCACCCCGAATGATCCGGGCATCAGCGATACGCTCAATTGTGCTGTTGCCCAGTCGATTTGACTCTGCACAGTCGTCAAGGTTGCGTCGTCGACCTCAGTGCGGATGGTCGCATCGATGAGCCGCCGCACCGACTGCGCAAGCCGTTCGTTCACGCGAACCCGCCATAGCCGCCTCGGTAGAACAGCAACGGTCGGCGACCTTTCGACGCGCGCAGGCCGGTGACGTGTGCGACGACGATCGTGTGGTCGCCCGCCGGGAGCTCGAATTCGAGATCGGCTTCAATCGTCGCAAGTGCGCCCGCCAGCACAGGTGCGCCGTTGTCACCACGGCTCCAGTCGACTCGGGCGAACTTGTCGCCGCCACTGACGCCGAACTGTGCGCACACGTGATGCTGGTCGGCGGAAAGGATGTTGATACACAACCGTCCGGACGCCCGAATGGCCGGCCAGCTCGAGGACGTCTGCGCCGGGCAGAACGAAACATACGGCGGATCCAACGACACCGATGTGACCGACTGGCAGGCGAAGCCCACCGGGCGGTCACCGTCGTGCCCCGTGATGACTGCCACGCCGGTACAGAAATGGCCGAGCACGGCCCTCATCGTCGCCGGGCTTGGCGTGTCGAGTCTGGTGGTGGTCATGCTTGGAAGCGTGCGGGCCTGCACTGAGCTACCGCAACACGGCGTCCCGGCCAGTGGTGAGTGACGCTTTCGGCTGTGACCAGTGTTGTTAGTCTGAAAAAATGGCAGACGGCGATCCACCGGGCAAGCCAAATCTGGCGGCCACCAGCTGGGCGCTGCTGGGCATGCTGTCGTATGAGTACGAGCTTTCGGGTTATGACATCCGGAAGTGGATCGAATGGAGCATGCGGTTCTTTTACGGAAGCCCGGCATACAGCCAGATCTACTCCGAACTCAAGAAGCTGGAGCAACTCGGCCTGGTCACGTCGCGCGTCGAGAACAGCGGCAACACCCGCAATCGCAGGCTGTACAAAATCACCGAGGCTGGGCTGGAAGCGGTGACGCGGTGGGCCAACGAAGCGCCCCTCGACCCGCCCGTGCTCAAACACAGCCCACTGCTGCGAGTGACGTTGGGACACCTCACCGACCCGACGAGGCTGAAAGAGATTCTGCAGGAGCACCTGGCCTATGCCGACGACATGCACCGGCAGGCCGCCAAGGATGCCAAATGGGCCGGGGCCGATCCGTCGTGGGCGTACGCGCGGGTGGCGCTGCGATGGGCCGAGCGGTACTACGCCAACGAGCGTGAGCTGACGTTGAAGATGATCAAGGAGCTCGACGAGGCGGACGCCGAGTTTCCTCGCGTCGGTGACAGTGGACGGACGAAGGTTCCGTGGCCCGCACCGGAATACTGGTACGAGATCGAGAAGAAGGCCGACGCAGAAGACTCCGACTGACTACTTGCCTGCCGCGTCGTGCGCGGCGATGTAGCCGTAGACCAAACCCTGCGCGATCGTGGCGCCTGCACCCGGATAGGTGGCCCCGAAGGCGTTGGCGGCGGTGTTGCCGATCGCATACAACCCGTCGATCACACTGCCGTCTTCGCGTAGCACCCTGGCACGTTCGTCGACCCGCAGGCCGCCACAGGTGCCCAGGTCGCTGAGCACCATTTTCACCGCGTAGAACGGGCCTTCGCTCAGCGCGCGCAGATTCGGGTTGGGGGTGATAGTGGGATCGCCGTAGTACCGGTCATAGGCGCTTCGTCCGCGATGGAAATCGGAATCATCTCCGGCGCAGCACATTTCGTTGAACCGGGAGACTGTCGCAAGCAATGTCTCCTGGGAGACACCGATCAGGCGGCCAAGCTCAGCGATACTGTCGGCCCGGCGGGCGATGCCCGCGTCATACCACGCCTGGGGGATGCGCATCCGCGGAAAGAGTTCGGCGCCAAAGACGTAGCTGTTGCGATACTTCTGATCGAACACGATCCACATCGACTCGACGGGCGTGCCTGCGCGTTCGAGTTCTAACACACGCTGCCCGAACGACATGTAGTCGGTCGCCTCGTTGACGAACCGGCTGCCGTTCTGGTCGACGATCAGCGAACCCGGAAGCGACCGCTCGGCCAGCATCACCACCGGGGCGCCGCCAGGCAGGGGGGCGACAGCAGGAAACCACCAGGCCTGGTCCATGCGATCGATTGCGGCCCCGACATCTTGGGCCATCCGTATGGCGTCGCCGGTGTTGGACTCTGCGCCAAGGCTGGCATGCTCCCCGAGGGATTCCGACTGGAACTTCCACCGCATGTCCATGCTGTGGTCGAAACCCCCAGCGGCGAGCACGATCCCGTTGCGCGCTGTCACCGTGAATTGCTTTCCATCGTGTAGTACTACGGCGCCGGTGACCTCGGCGCCATCAGTCGTCAGCCGCACCAACGAGGTGTCCGTCCACACGCCGATGCCGGCTCGGAGTACACCCGCGAACAGGCCCGCGGCCAGCGCCTGACCACCGGCCGCGTAGTGGCGGCCGAGCAGCAGGCCACCGACTCCCTGGCCCAGCCGCTTGACGATCAACGGAATGCCCTTTCGCGGCACCCGTGCCATCAGATTCATCCAGCGGTAATCGGCACCGGTCGTCGGCATGGGAATCGACGCCTTCATGACGCCGGGACGCAGTCGGGAGCGGTAACGACCCAGCACCGAGGTATTGAACGGCTTGCACTCGCAAGTGCGCCCCGCCGCCGTTCCTCCTGGCTGCTCGGGGTGATAGTCGGAGTACTCCCGTGCCCACATGAATCGCAACGGTGTGGTGCGCCGCAGCATCTCCACCGTCTCCGCGAGGTGCGCAAGGAAGGCCGTCGAGCGTTGTGGAGGGGCCGTGCCGGCCACGACCGACTCGAGATAGGTGTCGGCACGCGCCATCGTGTCGCCCGCGCCGTTCTCCTCGAGGACCGGGCTCGCCGGAAACCACAGCGCGCCGCCCGAGCGCGCGGTAGACCCGCCGACATAGGCCGATTTCTCCACGATCAGCACCTTCAGCCCACGCTCTGCGGCAGCCAACGCCGCGGCCATGCCCGTGCCGGAACCGATGACGAGCAAGTCAACCGTCGTGTCACCGATCGGTAGGCCCGCGGGAATGGCCGCACTTTGAGCAGAGGTCACGGGTGTGACGGTAAGTCGCAGAAACGGCGCGGCGGCGCACTTCTCCCTTCTAGCGGGACGATCGCCTCCGTCACCGGTCCTGCGACGGTAGAAACAAGGTCATGACGTTGCAGTCAGATACTGACGAGATTCGGCAGATCGAGGCCGAAGCGGCTCCCACTCGATTCGCCCGCGGCTGGCATTGCCTTGGTTTGACCAGGGATTTCGGCGACGGCAAACCGCATGGGATCAATGCGTTCGGCAAGAAGTTGGTGGTGTTCCGCAGCGGGGACGGCCGGATCAACGTGCTCGACGGCTACTGCAGGCACATGGGCGGCGACCTGTCCCAGGGCGAGGTGAAGGGCGACGAGATTGCGTGCCCGTTCCACGACTGGCGCTGGGGAGGCGACGGCCGGTGCAAGAAGGTGCCGTACAGCAAGCGGGTGCCGAGGCTGGCCCGCACCGCGACGTGGACCACCCTCGAGCAGGACGGGATGTTGTTCGTGTGGAACGACCCCGAGCGCAATCCGCCGCCGCCGGAGGTGAGCATCCCCCGGATCGAGGGCGCCACCAGCGACGAGTGGACGGACTGGCACTGGTACACCACCGTCGTGCACATCAACTGCCGCGAGATCATCGACAACGTCGTCGACATGGCGCACTTCTTCTACATCCACGGATCATTGCCCACACATTTCAAGAACATCTTCGAAGGCCACGTCGCCACTCAGTACATGAATGGGGCGGGCCGCCCGGACATCGGCGACCCGGGGGAGTCGCAGATGCTTGGAACCACCTCGGTGGCATCGTATTTCGGCCCCTCGTTCATGATCGACGACCTGACCTATCACTATCCCGACGTGGATCACAAGACTGTGCTGATCAACTGTCACTATCCGATCGACGCGAATTCCTTTGTGCTGCAATACGGCATCATCGTCAAGAAGTCGGAGGCGCTGCCGGGTGATCAGGCATTGCAGACTGCGATCGGCCTTGGGGATTTCGTCAAGATGGGTTTCGAGCAGGACGTCGAGATTTGGAAGAACAAGGCGCGCATCGACAATCCGCTGTTGTGTGAGGAGGACGGTCCGGTCTACCAGCTCCGCCGATGGTACGAGCAGTTCTACGTCGACGTTGCCGATGTGCAGCCCGACATGGTGGACCGCTTCGAATACGAACTCGACACCACCAGCCCGCACGAAGAGTGGATGAAGGTGGTCAACGCCAACCTCGCTGCGAGGACGGCCGCGGGGACCACCTGATGACCGTGCGGCCCGACAACCGGTACGCCGACTGCCCGATGGCGCCGGTGGCCTGCCGCCGTTGCGAGGCTTGTGTGCTGGCCCGCAAGAGCAGCTGGAACCAGACCAGTGTGCAGTGGAATCGCGAGGCGTCGGCCCGCTGCCACGAGCGCCGCGATGCCGAGAACCTCGCCGCGCACGCGGCACGAGGCTTGTTCCTGGCCTGTTCGGCACTGAGCGATTCGATTGTCGAGGCGGTGCGCAACGGCGATCTGCCGGTAGTAGACGAGACGGTGCCGGCGACGACGTAACTTCGTATCCGTGAAACGTGTTGCGGTAGTCACCGGGGCGAGTCGCGGCGCCGGACGGGGTATCGCCGCGGCGCTCGTTGCCCACGGCTGGCGGGTGTACGTGACCGGCAGGACGGTGACCGACCCGGGCGACGGCGGAATCGCGGTACAGGTCGACCACAGCGACGACGCCGCGGTAGCTGCGCTGTTCGAACGGGTGGCGCACGAGTGTGACCGGCTGGATCTGTTGGTCAACAATGTCGCCGCCATCCACGATGACCTGACGAATCCAAAGCCGTTCTGGGAGAAGCCGCTCGAGCTGGCCGACGTGTTGGACGTCGGGCTGCGGTCGGCGTATGTGGCGTCCTGGCACGCCGCACCGTTGATGGTCCGGCAGGATCGCGGCCTGGTCGCGTTCACGTCGTCCCCCGGATCGGCCTGCTACATGCACGGCCCCGCCTACGGTGCGCAGAAGGCGGGGGTGGACAAGATGGCCGCCGACATGGCCGTCGACTTCCGCGAAACGGGAGTAGCGACGGTGTCGATCTGGATGGGAATTCTGCTCACCGAACGGTTCCGCAGCGCCTTCGCGGGGCACCCCGAGGCGCTCACCGAGACCGCGAAGCACGCCGAAACCCCGGAATTCACTGGGCATTTGATCAATGCGCTGTACCACGATCCAGACCTCGGCGAGTTGTCAGGACACACCGTGATCGGCGCGGAACTCGCGCAGCGCTACGGCATCACCGACGAGGACGGTCGGCGACCGCCGTCGCACCGCGACATGCTGGGCGCGCCGCGCGAGCCCAGTTCTGTAGTGGTGCGTTGATGCTCAGGCCAGCTGAAACGCGCTGAGCGGAGCCTCTTGCGGGTATGCGGTGGGCCCGCCGAGGTCATAGGCGGCGTTGAGCGCGCCGATGAACTCCGCATCATGCAGCGGATCGCCGGGCAGCGACAACTTGAGGCCCCTGTCGTTGAGGTCCTTGACCATCGTCTCGATGGCGCGTTCGATCGTCAGGTCGTCGGTGCCGTCCATGTTCTTCTTCAGCTCGTCGAAGTCGGAGAACACCTCGGCCGACCAGTGCACAAGGAATCGCAGCTCGTCGGTGTGATGCCGCGCGATCACGTTGTCACCGTTCTTGAGCAGCCAATGGTCGCGGTCCGCTGGGTCGCCGGTGAATACCGTATCGAATGCAAGGCCTGCTGGAACCTGTTGTTCCAGTGGGCCATTGGCCTCGCCGCGATGCACCATCATCTCGTTCTGGACGACGACGCCGCGGTTGTTGATCGGAGGCAGAATGCGTTTGGGCGCCTTCAGCGGCCCGTCGGGCCAGTAGGTGAAGCCGCTGCCCTCGTCGAGCGAGAACCAGGTGATGACCTGAGCCATCTTGATCAGGTAGTCGGTGAAAAGGCCGGATTTGCCCATCACGCTGCACAACCAGGTCGGGGCGTTCTCGTGGCGCACGCCGCGGAAGCTCGGCGAGTCGAGGTGGCCGGGGTCGCGGTTCGCGCACGGACCGTTGATGTTGAACAGCATCATCTCCGGCTTGGCGTATTGCGCGCCCCAGTAGCTCTTGGCCATGTTCAGGAATGACTCGTTGTAGAACACGTCGTGGAGTTCGGGGTAGAGCACGGCGCCGTAGTTGGCCAGATACCCGCGAAACGTCGGGGTGAGAAACAGATCCAGCGACGGCTCGAACCCCTCGGGGAACATGCCGCTCATCGTGGCCATCAACTCGTCGGCCGACGCGAAGTGCTGGGCGATGATCAGCCGCCATGGGCCCTCGGCGTGAACAACATCGAGCAGTCGCTGCTTCTGGTCCTCGGTGTAGACGTTGTCGATTTCCCGGGGCGGTGAAGCCGGCCGCAGGATCTCTGAAAGCTCCGTTCGCCGCTCTTCGGTGAGCATTGCGTCTCCTCTTGGTGTGCTTGGAGTGTGGACTTGATTTTGCGGCCGTCGACGGCGCCGCAGCACGCACATGCCCGTTGATCGGGACGTTAAAAGGGCAGCGGGTGACTGAATTTCGCCCTGAGCAGCGCGCCGATCTCCGCGATGGCCAGCCTGCCCCTGGCGGTGGCATCGGAGCGCATCAGGAAGCCGTGGTACATGCCGGGGTAGCGGGTGACAGTCGTCTGTACTCGCGCGTCGCGCAGGCGCATCGCGTAGCGCTCACCCCAGTCGCGGATCGGGTCGCACTCTCCGGTCACGACGATCGCCGCAGGCAACCCGGTGAGGTCGGTGGCGTACGCAGGCACCCGGTAGGCATCGTGCGGTGCGCCCGCACCGCCGTCAGCGAGGTCGTGCAGGTAGTTGATGTCATCGAGGCAGAGCATCGGCGCGTCGGCCAGCGTCGTGACCGACGGTGCGGCCATGTCGCGGTCGAGGCCGGGGTAGAGCAACACCTGACAACAGATGCTCGGTCCGTCGTGGTCGCGCGCGGCCAATGCCACGGCGGCGGCCAGCGAACCGCCAGCGCTGTCGCCGACTACCGCCAGCCGAGCGGCGTCGACGCCAAGGGATTCGGCGTTCGCGGCGACCCACGCGGTGGCCGAGTACGCGTCGTCGAACTGTGCCGGCGGTGGATTCTCGGGGGCCAGTCGGTAGTCGACGGCCACCACCGTGGTTCCCGACTCGGCGGCAAGCGATCTCGCCAGCGGCTCAAACGAATGATTGGAGCCCATCACCATGCCGCCGCCGTGGAAGTACACCAGCACCGGCCCGCCGGACTCCGTGGACGGGCGGTGGATCCGGATGGCGATCTGGCCTGCAGGCCCCGGGATCGCACAGTCCTCGATGTGCGCCATCGCCGGCATGTTGTCGGGATGCGGGGTTGACTCGACCGCGTCGCGCACCGCCGCCAGTCCGCGCTGGCGCATCGGCGGGATCTGACCGAAGGACGCGACGCGTGCGGCGGCGTCGGGGTCGAGTCTCATTGGTGCGCAGAGTCGAACCGGCGGCCCGTCCGCAGCACCGGTGGGCGTTGGGAGACAAGTACTTCCGCGCGTTCAGCCATCGCGGAGCCGACATAGTCGGGTTGTGTCAAGAGGTAGAACCGCCCTTCGGCGGCCTGATCGAACACCACTTCGGCCGCCGCGAGCGGATCCATGGCATCGGTCTTGATATCGAGCATGGCTGCGCGTTGCGATTCGGCAGCGGCGACGTCACCGTCGTCGACCCCGCCTGCGGACTCGAAGATGTTGGATGCCACCGCGCCTGGCAGGACGGCCTGAACGTGGATGTGGTGATCGTATCCGGCGTGCTGGACCTCGAGTCGTAGACATTCGGTGAGTGCGAGCACGGCGTGCTTGCTCATGATGTACGGCGCCTGCAGTGGGACGACGGCCACGCCGCCGATCGACGACAAGTTCCACACCCAGGCGGGTTCCTCAGTGGCCAGCATGCGCGGGAGAAACGCACGCACGCCGTGGAATACGCCACTGATGTTGATCTCGACCAGCCGGTTCCAATTCTCGACGGGGATATCCCACAAATAGCCGAACTGTTCGACGCCGGCATTGTTGACAAGCAGCCGGACGGGTCCGATATCGCGATAGGTCCGCTCCGCCAACGCATCGACCGCCTCGGGATCGCGCACGTCGCACACGGCGTCGACGGCGACCGCGCCCGATGCGACGAGCTCATCTCGAAGTGCCGCAACTGCTTTGGCGTCGACGTCGGCGAGAACCACCGTCATGCCCAGCCGTGCGGCGTGACGGGCCAGCCCCGCCCCGATCCCCGCACCGGCACCGGTGATGACGGCCACCCCGCCGCCGAAGACGTCGCGAGCCGACATGATCGACTACGCGCCCGCAGCAGTAGCGGCGGCGTTGTACTCGGCGAACGGCACAGAATCGTCGGCGTCCAGAACGACCTTCATCGAGGTGAACACCAGGCCGTCGGCGCCGCGTCGCACCCCGACATCGACCACACCGCTGGATACCGCAAACGGCACCGCGTTGGTGACCTGGTTGACGAACAGGTAGAAGCGGACGTTGGTGACCGGTCCGTCGACTCCGGTCCGGAAGACGTTCGTGGCGTGATGGCGCAGCGGATACGGGTTTTCGTTGCGGTGCCGGGTCAGCCAGGCCAGGGTCTCGGCGCCGCCGTGCAACTCGGCGGCGAGCAGATCCTCGAACGGGCATTCACCGGATTCGGAGCGGCTGAGGTACTCCATCTCGTCGCCCATACGTGCCGCCAGCTCCCCGAAGTGGCCCTGGTCGTAGTGGTACCAGAAGCCGGCGATGAACTCCTGAACTTCGGACAAGGTGATGTCGGTGCTCATGGCTGCAGTCAACCGCCGGACCGCGTCGCGCGGCACCGTTGCGACCGGTCAGTGGAACACATTCTGATCGGCGCCGAAACGGGTCCGCAGGTCGCGTTTCAGCAACTTGCCGCTCGGATTCTTCGGCAACGCCTCGACGAAAAACACTTGCTTGGGTGTCTTGTACCCGGCCAGGTGGCTGCGGCAGTGGCTGAGCAGTTCGTCCTCCCGCAGCGTTGCGCCGTCGCGCGTGACCACGGCCGCGACCACCGCCTCGACCCACACCGGGTGCGGGACACCGAAGACCGCCACCTCCTGCACGAGCGGATGGCGGTAGAGAACCTCCTCGACCTCGCGGCTCGCCACGTTCTCGCCGCCGGTCTTGATCATGTCCTTCTTGCGGTCAACGACGTGCAGCAGACCGAACTCGTCGTAGTAGCCGAGATCTCCCGAGTGAAACCAGCCACCGCGGAACGCCTCGGCGGTGCGCGCCGGATCGTCGAGATACCCCAGCATCAGATGCGGTCCGCGGTGGGCGATCTCACCGACAGTGCCTGCGGGGACAGGAATGTCGTTGTCGTCGAGTACCGCGGTTTCCACGTTGATCGCGGGCCGACCGGCCGCACCGGCATGATCGCGTTGATCGTCGGGTCCGAGCGCGCTGGCCAGCGGCGCCATCTCGGTCTGCCCGTAGAAATTCCACAACTGCAGATTCGGCAGCCGCTCGCGGATCTCGTGCAAGACCTCCGTCGGCATCGCAGACGCGCCGTAGTAACCCTTGCGCAGGCTGCTCAGGTCGACCCGGTCGAACAATGGTGAGCGCAGCAGCGCGATCCAGATCGTCGGCGGGGCAAAGAAATTGGTGACCCGATGCCTCTCGATCCCACGCAGGATCACCTCCGGATCGGGCCGCGGGATGATGATGCTGGTGGCGCCAAGATAGATGTCGGTCGCAAGAAAATTGTCCAACTGCGCGCAGTGGTACAGCGGCATCGAGTGGATTTCGACGTCGTCGGCCGACATCGATCCGGCCACGATCGTGCTGACGTAGTTCGACACCAAGCTGCGGCTCGAGTGCATCACGCCCTTCGGACGCGATTCGGTGCCGCTGGTGTACATCAGACGCAGCAACTGGTCGTCGGCGATCTCGAGGTCCGGCGCGGGGGTGGTGGTGTCGAGCCATTGCGCGAAGTCTTCCCAGCCGTTCGGCACGTCCTCGGCGTCGGCCGTCAATGCGACTTTCGTCGATACGGCGCCGTCCTGGGCCATCGCCTGCTCAGCAGTGCCGATGAGGTCGTGTTCGACAATGAACCCGCTGGCTTTGCAGTGGCCGAGGATGAAGGCGATCTCCTCGGCGGTGAGCATGAAGTTGATCGGAACCAAAACCACCGCGGCGCGCGCGGTGGCGAATGCCAGCACCGCATACTGCCAGCAGTTGTGCGCCAGCAGCGCGACTCGGTCTCCGGCCGCAAAACCTTTGTCCCGCAACGCTGCTGCGGCCCGGTCCACGAGTTCGTCGAACTCGGCGAACGTGAGGGACACGTCGCCGTCGACGATGGCGACCTTGTCGGGATACCGGCGGGCGGAACGACGGGGGATATCGCCGAGAGTGTGGCTGCGCACCTGCATGTCGTTGTCCTTCACGGCTTGGGCGCGAGATCCAGGTCCCGGCCGATGATTTCCCGCATGATCTCTGACGTGCCGCCGTAGACGCGGGTCACGCGGGCGTCGACGGCCGAGCGGGCGACCGGGTACTCGCGCATGTAGCCGTAGCCGCCGAAGAGCTGCTGGCAGGCATCGAGGCAGTGGAACTCCATTTCGGTCGCCCACAATTTGGCCTTGGCGGCGTCCGCCGGTGTCAACCGCCCGGCGTTGAGTTCCATCACGCAGCGGTCGACGAAGGCCTCGGTGACCGAGACTTCCGTTGCGACGTCGGCCAATGCGAACCGGGTGTTCTGCAGTGCCCCAATGGGTTTGCCGAACGCGGTGCGTTCCCGCACGTAGTCGACGGTCCAGCGCAGACCTGCGCGGGCCCGCGCGAGGCTCCCGACCGTGATCTGCATGCGTTCCTGTGGCAGGTTGCCCATCAGATAGTCGAAGCCACGGCCGACCTCGCCGAGCACGTTGTCTTTGGGCACCTTCACATCGGTGAACGCCAACTCGGAGGTGTCCTGGCAGTGCAGGCCGAGCTTGTCGAGATTGCGGCCGCGCTCGAATCCGGGCATGCCCCGTTCGAGGACCATCAGCGTCAAGCCGCGGTGGCGGTCGGGGGAGGTACGCACGGCGGTGATGACCAGATCGGCGTTCTGCCCGTTGGTGATGAAGGTCTTGGCGCCGTTGACGACGAAGTGATCGCCCGCGTCGACGGCGCTGGTGCGGATACCGGCGACGTCTGATCCGGCGCCTGGCTCCGTCATGCCGATGGCGGCGATCAGGTCTCCACTCACGAATCCTGGCAGCCAGCGGTCTCGCTGTTCGGGAGTGGTGAGTTCGGCCAGGTACGGCAGGCAGATGTCGTTGTGGACAGCGAAGCTCAGGCCGACCGCGCCGCAGTCGGCGTCCATGAAGGCTTCGATCAGGATCTGGTTGTAGCGGAAGTCGCGCGTCCCGACGCCACCGAAGGCTTCGTCTGCGGCGAAGCCCAGCAGCCCAACGGCACCGGCTTTTGCGAACACCTCGCGCGGAACGATGCCGTCGTTTTCCCAGTCGGCGATGTGGGGTGCGACTTCTTTGAGGGCGAAATCACCGGCCAGTTCCGCGAACGCGCGGTGGTCATCGTCGTAGTGCACCCGTTGCATGGCCGAAGAGTATGCGAGCCCGTCGCGGCTGAACGGATGCGTGTCCCGCTCAGTAGACAACACCGCTCATAGCCGGGGCGCGTGCTTCGATACTCGGTTGTTGTGACGATCGATGTCGAAATCGACCAGCTGCGGGCAAGCTTGCGTCAGGCCGACCCCGGAGTGCTGGTGGCGGTGCTGGCTCAGCTCACGGGCGATGGTTCGGTGATCGAGCGGTTCGGCCCGGCGATCTCACATGTCCCAGACCCCCCGGAGCGCGCAGGGGTCACCGACGCCGACACCGCTGAGGCGCTCGTGGCGGCGGTGGTCGAGGCACTGGATGCGCCCGTGTCTTCGGACGCCGTCGACCCGGAACTCTTCAAGCGACTGCTGCCACTGGCGCTCGGCTCCGAGGTCGACGACGAGTTCGTTCCACTGTTGCTCGAGCAGGGCGGCTTCCAACTGTCGCAGCCGGCCTTACCGCGCACGGTGCCGATGCCGGAAACCATGACAGTAGCCATCATCGGAGCCGGCCTCGCGGGCATCATCTCCGCGCTCAGCCTTGCCGATGCCGGCGTCAGATACGAGATCTTCGATCGCAACGACGAAGTCGGCGGTACGTGGCTGACCACCACGTATCCCGGCATCGGCGTTGACACGCCCTCGGCGTACTACTCGCTCTCCCGCGAGGTGAATCCCGAGTGGTCGAGCTACTATCCGCAGGGCGCGGAATATCAGGCCTATCTGGTCTCGCTGGCCGACAAATACGGATTGCGGCAACACACCCGGTTCGGCACCGAGGTCGAAGCGCTGTGGTGGGACGAGGACCTCAAGCAGTGGCAGATCCACTCGGTTGACCGGCACGGCACGCGCCGCGTCAGCCATGCCAGCGTGGTGATCACCGCCGCCGGCTACCTCAACCGCCCCCGCTGGCCCGAGCTGTCGGGACGAGACACATTCGCGGGCACCAGCATTCACTCAGCCCAGTGGGATCCGTCACTGGACCTCACGGGAAAACGGGTGGCGATCATCGGCGCGGGCTGCACCGCGGTGCAGATCGTCGACGCCTGCGTGGATGCCGTGGCGCACATGACGGTGTTTCAGCGCCAACCGCATTGGGTGGCGCCCCGTCGGCGCGCCTCCGACGATGTTCCGGAATACCGAAGGCATCTCGGTCGGCGCTTGCCGTACTACGCCAAGTGGCATCGGCTGAAGTCGTTCTGGGGCACCGCGGACAACAATTACCCGGTCATCTTGCAGGACCCTGAATGGGCGAAGAGTCACCTGTCGATCTCACCTGCCAACGACGTACTGCTGCAGATGTGCCTGGACTACATCGACCGAACCTTCGGAGCGGGAACGGAACTCGCCAAGAAGGTCACCCCGGATTTCGCGCCGTACGGTAAACGGATCATCCGCGACCCTGGCGGCTACTACGCCGCGCTGACTCGCGACCATGTCGACGTGGAAGCCGCCGAGCCGGCCGAGGTCAACGCCAGAGGCATCGTCACCCGCGACGGTCGGCAGATCGACCTGGACGTGATCGTTTATGCGACGGGATATCACCTGGACTTCCTGTCCACCATCGACATTCGTGGCCGCGACGGACGCAAACTGACCGATGAGTGGGGTGACAGTCCGCGCGCCTACCGCGGTGGGACGGTGCCCGGTTTCCCGAACCTGTTCATCAACTCCGCACCGAATTACAGTCCTGGCCACGGGGCCGGCGCCAACTTCTCGATGGAGGTGATGGCGCACTACATCGTCGAGTGTCTGCAATTGATGGCGCTGCGCGGCGCGAGAACGATGGAAGTGACCAGGCAGGCGTACGACGAGTACGTAGCAGGGATCGACGAGGCGATGTCGCGGACCGTGTGGTGTCACACCCCCAACGCGCACACCTATTACCGCTCCGGTTCAGGTCGCGTTGTGGTGTCCACTCCGTATCGGCTGGTCGACGTGTGGCATCAGCACCGGGCGCCGGTGGAGGAGCACTTCGACCTGGCATGACGCAAATGCTCGAGGGGAAAACGGCTTTGGTCACCGGCAGCAGTCGGGGGATCGGCCGGGCGATCGCCCAGCGACTGGCGGCCGAGGGAGCGACGGTCGCGGTGACGGCACGCGCCCATAAGCCGTCCCCGTCTGTCAGGGCCGGGTCGGCAGCGGCAATTCCGGGCACCATCGGGGAAACGATCGCACTGATCGAAGACGTCGGTGGTAGCGCCTTCGGTGTCGCCGCCGACCTCGAGGACACCGAGCAGCGAGACGGCCTCATCGACAAGGTCCTCGACCGCACAGGCCGCCTCGACATCCTCATCAACAACGCGGGATTCGCCGACTACAGTCTCGTCGAGGATATGAGTCTGGAGACGTTCGACCGCACGGTCGAGCACTACCTGCGGACCCCGTTCGTGCTGACGCGAGCAGCGGTCCCGCACATGCGCAAGCAGGGTGCTGGCTGGATCGTCAACATCGGCTCGGTGACGGGGGTAGCTCCAGTGCGGCCGTACCGGGATTACAACAAGACCGCGGGCGACGTGGTGTATGCGTCAATGAAGGCCGCGCTGCACCGGTTCACCCAGGGCGTTGCGGCGGAGTTGGTCGACGCGAACATCGCAGTCAACTGCGTGGGTCCGTCCACCGCGATCCGGACACCTGGTGCGGCGCAGTTGATCCCGGAGGCTTTCCCGACCGAGCCTGTCGAATACTTGGCAGAGACCGTGTTGGCGATGTGCCACTTGCCGGCCGCCGAACGCACTGGGCTCGTGGCGTTCAGCCTGCACTACCCATGGTCGCAAGGACTTCGAGTGCACAGCCTGGACGGTAAGTCTGCACTGCCACCATTGGAACCGCCGGCGACAGCCAATCCGAATATCCTGCGTGCGGGCATGTGACGCAAAAGCCGAGGGGCGCAACGGGTGTAGACCACATGGTGGTTTGTGCGGTCTACACCCGTTGCAGAAGGACAAGCTCTATGACCTACTCAGAGGCAGACGGTACTGCGCCTGAAGACACCGGCATTATGGGGATCTTCTTCATTGCGCTCGCTCGGGGATCCGGTGCCGCCGCTGCAGCCGCATGATTCTCGGCACCACGGGTGTAGGTCCAGACGCAGAAAGGCTCCCCGTCAGCGAATTTGAAGTCTTTGGGGGGCAAGTTGATGTCGAGCTTGCAACCAGGAAAGAACGCCGCAGAGATCCGTTGCTCGAACGTGCAGTTCATCCAGGCCCGCGCCGGCGGATACAGACCTTCGTCGGTGTACTTTTGCAGGACTTCACAGCGGCGCATGTTGAGCACCACGTGATCTCGGTTGTGCACGATGTATTCGCCGCCGTAGCCGAGGGTGCCGTCGATACTCAGGCAAGCCAGTTTCAGGAAATCAACCACGTACACAGGTTCGATCTTCATCACCTTGGCCAGCTTGGGATACCGGTAGTCGATGATGAGCTCGTAGAGTCCTGGGAGACCGAGCCAGACCTCCTCTTCCGGGATGATCTTCGTCCACTGGTCGATGAAGTAGTTGTGGCCCTTCAGGTATTGATCCCAGTAGGTCTTGATCAGCCGCATAAGGGCGTCTTTCGTCAGGTCCTCGGTCTGTACATCGAATGGGATGGCCTGGTACTGGGCGTTCTTCCAATCCCAGGCCGGAGGTGCAATGAAGCGACCCATCGGCATCACTTGGCGCATCCCGGCCCTCGATACCTCGGCGGCAATGTCCATGGCGGCGTTGATACCGACCTTTTCGGAATAGGTCTTCACGTGGGCGTAGGGCACGAAGTTCAGCGTGTCCTCGAACACCCGGGCCAGTCCCAGCAGGAAGTCCCGCGAGAAGTCCTCGATGTTGCCGACCTTTCCCATGAAGTCATGGGTGTAGTCGTCGTAATTGAGTTCGCTCATCGTCGTCGTCTCCGTCCTTATCGTGATGCGCTATGTCAGAACCTGTATGTCTGTCAGAATGTGACATATTGACGTTAGGATCGGGTCAGCCAGGCGGGTTGGGCGCATCCCACTGTGCGGGAGTCCCGGACGACGAAGGAGCTTCAGTGAGCACCGCGAGCAGACCGACGTTGACGGAACGGCGTGCCGCCGAGCTTCGAATGACTATCGCGCTCACCGCACGTGACATTTTCCTTGCTGATGGATCCACTTCGGCAACTGTCGAGCGGATCTGCGAAGCAGTGGGGATCGCTCCGCGCACCTTTCACCGCCACTTCCCGGTCAAGGAAGATGTGGTGATGCCGCTGTTCCGCCGGTTCGGCGGTCTCAGCGTTGAGGTCCTGGAAACCGCCCCTCGCACAAGCGACACCGTCGAGACCCTGGTGACGGCATTCTCGACAGAGGTTGCCAAGCGCGGTGCACCTGAGATCGACCGCAGGTTCATGTCCCTGATGATCACCGATCCTCAGTACCGGCTTCGTTGGCTGGATTGGGGCCAAGACTTCGCCGATCCCATATCCGAATTCCTGGCTGAGCGAGTCGATCTCGGGGCTGACCCGTTCGTCCGCACCCTCCCCGCACAACTAGTGATCCAAATCTGTCGCCAGGCCTACGTGCACTGGGTGGAGCACGGCAACGTCGACAGATTGGAATCATCGCTGCGGGCAGGTATGCGGATGGTCGTCAACGCATTGCCGCCCCTGCCGTCGAAGCGGGTTCCTGCAGTCAAGTCGGAACCGAATCGGGCAGCACGCAGAAGCCGTGGCACGCGTGGTCGCGAATGAGGAGGCCGGCACACTCGGGGTCGACCCAGCGTATGCCCGCCGGAATCTAACCATCCCCCGGGCTGCAGTACCGAGATGTCGCCGATGGAAATGTGAACATCGAACGTACGGTGGGTGATTCGCCACCCTGAGGTTTGCGCACCAGTCGGTCGCGATACACACCTATTGCCTCAAACGGCGTGAGGACAGCGCGCCACCGATACGGCAGAAGCTGTGGCACACGCGATCGCGGACGATGACCTCGGGGCATTCGGGATCGAACCATCGATCGACGACCGCCCAATGGATCGGGTGCATCAGATACGGGCCCATCAGCCCGTCTACATCGGTGAACTCCTGCTCGAAAACATGAGTCCACTCTGACATTCCTAGCGATTCGTCGACGCGGCTCAGCTGCCACGCGACGATCGTGCTGACGTATCGCGGCAGTAGCCGTAAGTCGTCTTCGAATCTGGCGACCGTTGTCTCGTCGGTATCCGGTGCCACTCGCAGCAACAGCGTGCGGTACACGGTGCCCTGCGCTGGTCGTTCGGCCGGCTGCGGAATGCCGCGATACTCGGCGCCATCGACGCGCGTGACCGGTGGACGGGACAGAATGCTTTCGAGATCGCCTGCGACAGAAGCCCACTGGTCGTCATCCGCGAAGCGGAGGTGCATGAGAATATCGCCGCCATTGCGGGAACCCGGCAGGCTGGATGCGACGATAGCGTGGTCGGCAACGGAGGCGAAGGTGCGTAGCGGTGTCAGCAACTGATCTCGCGCGGCGTCCGACGATGTGTGAATCAGCCGCGTGACGCTATACATTGCACAGCCCATCGACATCTGCGGCGGCAGCGGCGACACTGCGGGATCGCTCGGCGATGAGCTCGTCGATGTCGGCCCACCATTGGCCGATGCTGGGGTCGGGTCTGCCCTTCCAGGTCATCTCCCACCACGCCTGTGCACTCGGCAGTTGCCAGGTGATGGTGACGGTGTTCGCTTGGTCGGTGAACCACACCGGTGGGCTGACGAGGATGTCTCGCAACGTCATTCCGCGCTCGCGGGCCCCGGGCGCATACTCGGCGAGGTAGCGGTCGACGAACTCCTTGCATCGCCCGGGTTGAGTCACCACCCGGTCGATGACAAAGACCTGACCGTCAGACATGAGTGGGTGCGAGAAGTGTGGACAACCCACGGCACGCCTCGACGCGGGCACGCTGTGCCAGAGTCATCGTCGGCATCGTCATGAACCCGTGGATGCCGCCGTCGTATATCAGCCGTGTCGTCGCGACGCCTGCATCCTCCAACGCCTTGCTGAATGCAATCCCTTCGTCCCGCAATGGATCATGGCCCGCGATGACTATGACGGACGGCGGTAACCCATGCAGGTCTGCTTTCAGCGGGCAGGCGTAGGGATGTTCGCGCTCAGCGGGGGAGGGCACGTACTGATCCCAGTACCACTGCAAAGCGGGACGGGGGTTGTAGAACCCATTGCCGAATTCGAGGTAGGAGGCTGTGGCGAAGTTCGGAGCGATCATCGGATACACAAGCAGCTGCCCGGCGAGGGACGGTGCGCCGTGGTCGCGGGCCATCAATGCGGTGGTGGCTGCCAGGTTGCCGCCCGCGCTGTCACCGCCGACGACAATGCGCTTCGGGTCACCACCGAGCGCGTCCACGTTGCGGGCGGCCCATTGGGTTACCGCAAAGACATCCTCAGCTGCGGCGGGCCACTGGTGCTCGGGTGCTAGCCGGTATGCGACTGAAACCACAACGGCGGGAATCAAATTCGCGAAGGTGCGACATAGCCCATCATGGCTGTCGAGGTCGCAGAACACAAACCCGCCACCGTGGGCGTACACCAGTGTCGGCACAGGGCCCGACATCGACGCCGGGCGGTAGATGCGCACCGCGATGTCGCCGGCAGGACCGTGCACGTTCGCATCACGGACTTCGCCGACTTCTTCCGGAGCTGCGGGAGCAACGAAGCGCGACCGAATCGCGGCCCGCGCCTGCGCGCCGGTCATCGTGTGCACCGGCGGAAATCCTGCGTCGAGCGCCTCGATGATTTCGGCGATCTGCGGATCCAGGCTCATGCGTACTGCAGCGCAGCCGATTCACGGACCGGGCGCAGTGCGGGTCCGCCACGCAGCGGTCGTACCTGCTGCAGTGTCGGTGCCACGCGTTGCGGCCCGTCTTCGACGTTGCGCCAGATCCCCATCGCGGTCATCCGCACTGGGGCGGCCAGGCGCTGATCGAACGTCATGCGGTTCATCGGTCCGCAGACCGACACCGCCGCGACGGCTTCTCCCGGTCCACCGATTGGCGCTGCGACACAACCGAATCCGGGCAACGACTCTTCGCGCTCGAACGCCACTCCGTGTGCGCGCACCTTCGCCAGCTCAGCACTCAATTGCGCGGCAGTGCCGATTGAATACTTCGTCTTACGGGTCGCCAAGTCGACGACGTCGGCGCCCTCGGTGTAGGCCAGCATCGCCTTGCCGACGGCAGTGCAGTGCGCGGGCTGGCGTCCTCCGACGCGAGTGGGGATCGCGGCGGTCATCCGGTCGCCGATCTTCTCGAGATACACGACGTCAGAGCCATCCAATACCGCAAGGTGCACGACGAGCCCAGTGGCGCGGTGGAGGTCGTGCAGTAGCGGGGTTGCTGCGCGGTGCAGTCGGTCCTGGTGCACTGCCAACGATCCCAACTCAACCAGTCGCATGCCGAGTTCGTAGTCGCGCCCGCTTCGGCGCAGCCAGCGCAGATGCACCAATCGCTCGAGCATGCGATGCGCAGAGGAGCGTGGCAGGCCGGTCCGTCGCACGATCTGGGCCAGAGTCAGCCGACCGGGGCCGTCGAACGCGTCGAGCACCAGCGACACCCGGTCGATGACGGCGCTCGGGGTTGGGGAATCGACAGTCACAGTCATGACGCCTCCTCGGCTATATGCCTAATAGTAATATGACTGTTTGTAGCACATAGATGTGGTCCGTGTCACGCACTTGCAGCGCACTTATCCGCCCAAACGTGAGTTTGGGCGAGAAGGAGGGTCAGGCTTTGGCGGCGCTGCGACCGGCGCGGCGACCGTAGAAGCTGCCGTCGCCGAGGGAGATACCGCTGGCATAGCCCCATGCCGCCAGGCCCGCAGTGGTGCGGCCCGCAGCGTAGAGGCCGGGGATCGGGGCGCCGCTGACGTGCAGCACCTCGGCTTCGAGTGAGGTCTGCAGGCCGCCGAGCGTGAAGCCGCCGCAGCTGGCCCGCATGTCGATGGCTCCTACTGGAGAACCGATGGGGCGCAACCACTCTGGCTTCTTGTGCAACAGCGGATCCTCGCCGCGCGCGGCGGCTTCGTTGTATGCGCTGACCGTGGCTTGTAGCGATCCGGCGGGCAGCCCGATTTCGGCTTCGAGTTCGGCGACCGTCTCACATACCCACGTCGCAGGCCGTTTGAGGAACGGGGTGGCGGAGATGGCGGCGTTCGCCTCCTCCTGGGCATCGCCGTCGATGATCAGAAACGCCGTGTCGTCCTGGTGGTAGAGCGTCAGCTGCCCGATACGCCCGGAGTACATGTCCTCGGGTACATAGCGTTGCCCGCGGCCGTTGACGAGGATGCCGCGCACCGTCTGCTGCGGGTCGATCAGGAACGCGACCTCGGTGGCGTCCATGTGCGCGAGGTCCGCGCCGAGTGCCTGAGCCATCCGGATCGCGTGTCCATCGTGCTGTTCGATCGATGCGGCCGGGCGGCCTGCGATTCGCGGCGCGTATTGCGCGACCATCGCGTCGTTGTAGGCGAAGCTGCCCGCCGCCAGGACGACACCCCGCCGAGCGCGAACCGTGAAGGACTTGCCGTACTGACGGGCGGTCAACCCGGCCACGCGGCCGTCCGACTCGACAACAAGCGAAGCCACTCGGGTGTCGTAGAGCGACCGCACGCCGGCGGCGGTCCCAGTCTCTACAAGTGGCTTCATCAGCATGTAGCCGCCGCTCTTCTCGCCGGCGCGCTTATCGGACATCTGCGGGATGTGGCCGCGCGGAGCGGGTTCGGCGATTGTGTTGAACGGGAATGCGTTCTCCCCGCCGGTGAACATCAGCCCCTGATCGGCCGGTGGCTCCCAGCCGGGCTCGCCCCAGAACTCCGGTTTGAAGGGCACACCACAGTCGACCAGCCAGTCGAAATGCGCGACGCTGCCTTCGCAATAGTCTGTGATGCGTTTCTCATCGGCCCCTGGGCCCATCGCAACATTGAGGAAGGCGGCCATGTTGTCGACGGAATCGTCGAAGCCGCAAGCCTTTTGGATCGATGTGCCGCCGCCGAGGTAGATGAACCCACCGGCCATCGCCGCAGCGCCGCCCCACGAGCCGGTGCGTTCGACCACCAGGACATCGGCGCCGGTGCGGGCGGCCTCCACCGCGGCCGCGGCGCCGGCGATGCCGTAGCCGACGATCACGACATCGGCTTCGTGGTCCCAGTCGCTGATCGACGATGCGGGGACTGGGATGACGTCGTTGTCGGTCATGGCCGCATCGCCGCAGGCAGGTCGCCCACCCACTGGTGGCCCCAGTAGCTGTCGGCGGTGATTTCCTCTGCGGTGTAATACGTTTCGTCGACGCGCATGCCGTCGGTGCCGAATTCGATGTCCCAGTCGCCAGGTGCGCGCACGTAGAACGACACCATCTTGTCGTTGGTGTGCCTGCCCAGTGTCGAGGACAATTGGAAGCCGTCCTTGTTGACTCGGTCCAGCGCCTGTCCGACCGCGTCCAGGCTGTCGACCTCGACCATCAAGTGAATGAGGCCGGGATCGCGCAGAGTCATCGCCGGGCAGATCGCGAGGCTGTGATGGCGTTGGTTGAGGCCGAGGAAACGGACGCGTAAGGGGCCGAACTCCGGCGGAGTCGGGACCCGGAATGCGCCGCGAGACACGAAACCCAGTACCTCTGTGTAGAACTGAAACAGCCCCGGCACGTCGAGGGCGGGCAACACGACGTGGCCCAGGCCCTGCTCGCCGGTGACGAACTTGGCGCCGAACGGAGTTACCACCGGACTGTGGTCGAGGACAGCGCCGTGGAAGACCTCCGTAGAGGTGCCCGCTGGATCGTCGAACGCGATGACCTCCTCGACGCGACGGGCGTCGGCCTCCGCCTGCGAAAGTTCCTTGACCGGCACTCCCCCTGCGTCCAGTGCGGCCTTCACGCGTTCCAGCGCGGCGTGATCGCGAACCTCCCACCCGACGGTGACGATCTTGTCGGTGTCGCCGGGCACCACGATGATTCGTGCAGCGCGTTCGTCCATGCGCAGGTACAGCGCATCCTCGTCGGGCCCCGAGCCCTTGGCGAAGCCGAGCACGTCGAATGCGAACTGCCGCCACCGAGGCATGTCGGTCGCCTGAACCTTGACGTACCCAAGGCTTTTCAGATCACTCATCGACAAACCCCTCAGATCATCGCCCGCAGTGGACCCTGCGGGTCGATGCCCAGCGAGCTGAGCGCCGAGGCGTGGTACACGGTGCCCGGCACGTGGATGGCGTGGGCCATGCCGGCGTGCGCATCGCGCCAATACCGTTGCAGCGGTTTGTCCATCCGCAGAGCGTTGCCACCTGAGCGGGCAAAGATCTCATCAACGGCGGACACTGCACGCCACACGGCGCGCACCTGCGTGCGCCGGCCCGCAGCACGGTCGGCGAAGGACACCTCGGCGCCTGAGTCGACGATGTCGTAGATGCGGTCGACGTTGGCGAGGATCTCTTGGCGGGCGGCGTTGATGTCGGCGGCCGCCTCGCCGACGCCGTACATGACGTACGGATCGTCTTTGATGGCAGTGCCATTGGCGCCGACGCGTTCGCGCTGATAGTCCAGGTGCGCGGCCAGAGCGCCTTCACAGATGCCGATGGTTGCCGAGCTGATGCCCAAGGGGAACATCGTCGACCATGGCATCTTGTAGAGCGTCTTGGTCATGCCGGCCTCGATCTGGGCGGTGCCATCCATGACCTTCATGGCGTCCATGGTTCGGTATGACGGAACGAACGCGTCTTTGACGATGACGTCCTTCGACCCGGTGCCCCGCAACCCCACCACGTTCCACGAGTCCGGCACGATCTCGTAGTCCTTGCGCGGCAAGATCATGTGCAGCATCTGCGGCGGCATCAACGGCTTGCCGTCGTCATCGCCGAGCATGGCGCCCAAGAAAATCCAGTCGCATGCGTCGGTGCCGGAGCTGAACTGCCAGCGTCCGTTGAAGATATAGCCGCCGTCGACCGGCCGGGCCACGCCCTGTGGGGCGTAGGGCGAGGCGACCCACGTGTCGATGTCGTCAGCCCATATCTCCTCGGCGACCCGTGGGTCGGCGTAGGCCAGCTGATAAGGATGCACTCCGACCACGCCGTTGATCCAGCCGGCCGCCGGGTCCAGCGCGGCGGTGGCCATCACCGTCTCCGCGAACTCGCGGGGATGGACCTCGAGCCCGCCGTGCTTCTCGGGCTGCAGCAGGCGGATTGAGCCGATCGACTTCATGCTCTTGACGGTGGCCTCGGGCAGCTGACCGATCTTCTCGGCCTCGACAGCCATTTCCTTGAACTGGTCCGCCAGGCCCATCACCCGGTCGAGTACGCGCTCGCTCATTCGCTGTGTCCTAACTGTCTGGGCGTGATTAATGGTCTACCGCAGGTGATGGCCGGACCGGGGCCAATCCCGGTCAGTGGACCCAATCCAGGGCTAATACTCGATGTGGACATCGTCGCTCACCGGACGGGCCTGGCATCCGAGAATGAGCCCATCGGCGAGGTCCGCAGGCTCGAGGATGTCGCAGCTGTCCATGTCGACCTCGCCGGAGACCACCGTGGCCACGCACGAACCGCAGTGCCCTTCCCGGCAGGAGTACGGGACGTCGATACCCGCCTCGAGCATGGTGTCGACGAGGCTCTTGCCCCGCGGCCATCGAAGGCGGTGACGCGTTCCATCCAGATCGACCTCGACTCTGGTCATGGGATGAGTGTCTTCGGCAGATCCGCTGATGCCGACAGGCATGACCGATGTCTGGGAGAACGGCGTCATGGCGTCCGGTCACCGGGAAACAGACAGGCGACGCGGTCATTGCGACCTAGCGTGGTGTCGTGACCGTCTCGGCAGACCAGCAGCCAGTTATCGACGCCGTCGTGGTTGGCGCGGGATTCGCAGGCCTGTATGCGTTGCACAAGCTCCGGTCGCAAGGGCTGTCGGTCCGGGTGTTCGAGGCGGCGCCGGAGGTCGGCGGCACCTGGTACTACAACCGCTATCCCGGCGCGCGGTGCGATGTCGAGAGTGTCGACTACTGCTACTCGTTCTCCGATGAGCTGCAGCAGGAGTGGACGTGGACGGAGAAGTACGCCACCCAGGGCGAGATTCTGCGGTACATGAAGTGGGTCGCGGACAAACTCGACCTTCGCTCCGGGATCACGTTCAACACCAGGGTCGCCTCGGCGGTACTCGACGAAGACACGCTGCGCTGGATGGTGACCACCGACGGGGGAGAGGTCATCTCCGCGAGGTTCTGCATCATGGCGACCGGTCCGCTGTCGGCAGCGTTGACGCCGGACTTCCCCGGGTTGAGCACGTTCGCAGGGGAGGTGTACCACACAGCTCACTGGCCCCACGATCCCGTCGACTTCACCGGTAAGCGGGTAGCCGTCATCGGGACCGGATCGTCGGGCATCCAGTCGGTGCCGGTCATCGCCCAGCAGGCCGAGCAGCTCTACGTCTTCCAGCGCACGCCGAACTACAGTGTGCCGGCGGGCAATCGGGCACTGACCGCCGATGACGTCGCTGAGTACAAAGCGAACTATGCCGAGCGGCGGCGGCTGTCCTGGCGCAGCGGCGGTGGATCTCCGCACACGCCTCATCCGAAACTGACCATGCAGGCGACGGCCCGAGAGCGCCGTGAAGCGTTCGAAAAGCGTTGGGAGTTGGGCGGTGTGCTCTTCTCCAAGACCTTCACTGACCAGATGACCGACATGGCGGCCAACGAGGAGGCGCGGAAGTTCTATGAGGAGAAGGTGCGCGCCGTCATCGACGATCCCGAAGTTGCCGATCTGCTGATACCGACCGATCACCCCATCGGTACCAAGCGGATCTGCACCGACACCAACTACTTTCAAACCTTCAACCGGCCCAATGTGAACCTCGTCAGCGTGCGCGCGACCCCGATCGAGTCGATCGACACCACCGGCATCAACACCACCGACGCCCACTACGACCTCGACGTCATTGTGTTCGCAACAGGTTTCGACGCCATGACCGGAGCCCTCGGCAAGATCGACATCCTCGGCCGCGGCGGCGCACAGCTGCGCGAGCACTGGAAGGACGGTCCCCGCACCTACCTCGGACTCGGCGTCGACGGGTATCCCAACCTGTTCATCGTGTCCGGTCCCGGTGCGCCCGCGGTGCTCGCCAACATGGTGCTGCACGCTGAAGCACACGTGAACTGGATCGCTGACTGCATCGCCCACCTCGATCAACACGGGCATGCAGGCATCGAGGCCACCCCCGACGCGGTGGACAACTGGCTCGCCGAATGCGCGCAGCGCGCAGAGGCCACCCTGTTCACCAAGGCGAATTCCTGGTACCTGGGCGCGAACGTTCCCGGCAAGCCCCGCGTGTTCATGTTGTTTCTCGGTGGGTTCGCGGTTTACAACGGTATTTGCGCCGAGGTCGCCAATGCCGGCTACAAAGGATTTCACCTCATCAAGGCGTCGTGATGTCGGGCTTGCTCGACAAGGTGGTGGTCGTGACCGGTGCCGGGCGCGGGACTGGCCGCAGCCATTGCGAGCGGTTCGCCGACGAGGGCGCCGATGTCATCGCGATCGATATTGCCTCCGCGGCAACCGATCTGGGAGTCACCGCCGCTGAAGTCGAGAAACGCGGCCGTCGTTGTGTGACGGGCTTGGCCGACGTCTGCGACTTCGACGCGCTGACTGCGGCGATCGGCGCCGGGGTTGGCGACCTGAACCGGCTTGACGTCGTCGTCGCGAACGCCGGCATCCATACTGCGGGTGCGCCGACGTGGGAGCTGACCGAGGACGCGTGGCGCCGTACGCTCGACGTCAACCTGACCGGGGTGTGGCATACGGTGAAGGCAGCTGTGCCGCACATCGGTGAGGATGGCGGTTCAGTGGTGATCATCAGCTCCACCAACGGTTTACGCGGGACAGCCAACACTGCGCATTACACCGCCAGCAAGCATGCGGTCGTCGGATTGGCACGCACTCTTGCCAACGAACTCGGCCCGCGCAGGATCCGGGTGAACACTGTTCATCCCGGCGCCGTCGGCACGGCGATGGTGCTGAATGAGGCGACGTACAAACGGCTGCGGCCGGACCTGCCGAATCCGACCGCCGACGATGCCGCCGCGGTTCTCGAGGCGCGCAACCTGCTTCCGGTGCCATGGGTGGAGCCCGTGGACGTCGCCAATGCGGCGGTGTTCCTTGCCTCCGACGAAGCCCGCTACGTCACGGGGACTCAGCTCGTCGTCGATGCCGGTCTGACGCAGAAGACGACATGACCGGCCGGCTGGCGGACAAGGTCGCGTTGATCACCGGGGCGGCCCGGGGGATCGGCCGGTCTCAGGCACTGCGGTTCGCCGAGGAGGGGGCCGACGTGATCGCGCTGGACCTCTGCGGACCGGTCGAGACCGTGTCGGTGCCGGCATCCACTCCCGAGGATCTGGACGAGACCGCGCGACTCGTTCGCGCCGCCGGTGGCCGGATCGTCACAAGCATCGTCGACGTCCGAGATGAGGACCAGTTGCGGTCGGCCACCGACGATGGGGTGGCGAGCTTCGGCGGGCTCGACATCGTCTGTGCGACAGCGGGAATCACGTCTCGAGGATTGGCGACGGAGCTGTCGGAGGCGGCATGGCAGACGATGCTCGACGTCAATCTCACCGCGGTGTGGCGCACCTGCAAGGTCACCGTTCCGCACCTCATCGCCCGCGGATCGGGATCGGTGATCCTGGTGAGTTCCATCGCGGGGTTGCGTGGCCTGCTCGGGGTGGCGCACTACACCGCGGCCAAGCACGGGGTTGTCGGCCTGATGCGCAGTCTCGCCAATGAGCTTGCCCCGCACGGCATTCGGGTCAACTCGGTGCATCCGACGAATGTCGACACACCGATGATCCAGAATGCGGCGGTGGCCAGTGCGTTTCGGCCCGACCTGGACCGCGCGCCCACCCGCGAGGAGTTCGAGGAAGCGGCCAGGACCATGAACATGCTCGACATTCCCTGGGTGGAACCGGTCGATGTCGCCAATGCGTGCTTGTTCCTTGCCTCCGACGAGGCGCGGTACATCACTGCGGCCACTTTGCCCGTGGACGCCGGTGCCACCCAGCGGTAAACGCTTCAGGCAGCAGGTCGGGTCAGGAACGCCATCACAGCGCTTTCGAATGCTTCCTTCGCCTCGATCATCGCCCAGTGACCGCAGTTCGGGAACACGTGCAACTCAGCGTTGGGGATGGTCCGCATCGGGATCAGCGCCATGTCCAAGGGGCTCACCCGGTCGTCACGGCCCCAGGTGAGCAAGGTCGGCGCGGCCACCTTGTGCATCTGCGCCCATGGCATCGGAACGTCAGCCGCCTTCATCATCGCCATCATCTGTGCGAACGCGGCCTTGCCATACATACGCCGCGCGGACGCCAACGTCTCTGGATCAGTGGCGAGCTTCCAGCGCTCTTCGATCAGCTGCTCTGTGACCAGACCCTGGTCGTACACCATAGAATTCAGCCAATCGACGAGGCGCTGGCGGGTCGGTTCCTCCGTGAATTCCTGAAGCAGCCGAATGCCCTCACTGGGACCGGGGCTGAAGATGTTGGTGCCGATGCCGCCGATCGTCACCAGCCCGCCGATGCGGTCGGGGTGGTGGATGGCGAAGTTGATGCCGACCCCGCCGCCCATCGAATTTCCGACGATGTCGACGCGGTCGACGCCGAGAGCATCGAGGAACGGGGCGACCGCCCCCTGAGCCGTGACCATCGGATGCCCGCCGAAGTCATCGCTGACGCCGAAGCCGGGAAACTCGAGAATCAAGCAGCGGAACCGTTCGGCGAACGTGGGCAGTACTCCTCGAAAGTTGCGCCAGCCCGTCACGCCGGGTCCCGAGCCGTGCAGGAACAAGAGGGTCGGGCCTTCGCCGGCGTCGTAGTAGCGCAGGACGCCTGCTGAAACGGCGATTTCACGAAGGTCCTGCTCGACGGCAGCGGCCAGTTCAGATGAGCGCGTCACCCCGCCAGCCTGCCACGCCCGCACCGAACCTCGCTGCGGTGTTCCGCTGACTGGACGTCCTACGGTCAACGGGCGCCTACAAATAACGAAGGGGCACCCCTTGTGGGGGTGCCCCTTGCGTTTTCGGCGATCTACTTCACGTCGACGTAGACCGTCTTGTCGGTGACGGTGGTTTGCAAGCTGTCACCGGGGTTTCCGGAATCAGTCCTGCTGTAGGTTTGGCCGGGCCGCACCGCGACCACGGTCGCCTGGTCCAACGGGGTCGTCCCGACGCGGTTGACGACCACGTTGTAGCCGTCGGCCTGCAGCTGGTTGATGGTGTCCTGGGCGTTGCCCGGACCGGTCGGAGCGGCGTCCGCCGGTGCGGCCAGGCCAAGGAACGCGGCGGCCAATCCGCCGGTAAGTACAGTTGCGAATCCGAACTTCTTCATTCTGGGTGCCCTCATCTTTTCGTGCTTCTTCACTTGTTTCGGTTCGCTGCAGCTGAATACTTCAACTCTCAAGATCACGCCTTTAATTCCATTGGCAGAATTTGATCGACGGTTGGCAGCAATAAACCTGTTGACGCCCGTGCTTGCTTGAGAAGACGCCATCGCAACCGGCTGGCATGATCATCCGATGGTGCTCAGCCCGGTCGCATCGCCCACCGTTCACCGCCTTCCCGCGACGCCGTCGACCGTCCATTGGGGCTACTTCGACCCGCGCCTCGAGCCGGTCTTGACCGTCGCGCCCGGCGATCTGGTGGCCATCGAGACCCTCACGCATCACGCAGGGGACGCGCCGGATCTGTTGATGGACGCGGGGATCACCGATATTTTCGACCGCGTCACCGACCGCGGGCCCGGCCCGCACCTCCTCACCGGCCCGATCGCCGTCGAGGGCGCCCGTCCCGGCGACGTCCTGCAGGTCGACATCCTCGAGGCCACCCCGCGACTGCCCTACGGCTCCAACCTCGCGGCGCACTGGGGCTTTCTGTACGGCGAGATGCCTGTCGAACGCGTCACCATCTACGAGCTCGACACCCACGCCAGCCTCGGCCGCGCCCTGTTCGGCTACGACTGGACCGCGACACCGCTGGCCAACGAGCCCGGCACGATCGTCAGCCCCGACAAGGAGGCCCGCCAGCCGGCGCTGCCCGGCGTCATCGTGCCTCTGCGACCGCATTTCGGCACCATGGGCGTCGCACCGGCCGCGCCGGAGCGGGTGTCGTCGGTGCCGCCAGGTGATCACGGCGGCAATGTCGACAACTGGCGCATCGGTGCGGGCGGGACGATGTACTACCCGGTGCAGGTGCCCGGCGCGCTGCTGTCCGTTGGCGATCCCCACGTCTCGCAGGGCGACGGTGAAATCAGTGGAACTGCGCTTGAGGCTTCGTTGAATGGGCTGTTGCGCTTGACAATTCGGCGCGATCTGCCCTTCACCGTGCCGGTCCTCGAAACGGCGACCGAGTTGTTGGTGCACGGGTTCGGCGACACGCTCGACGCGGCTATGAAGGCCGCGGCATTGCGCACCCACGCCATTCTGCAGAGCTATCTTGGGCTTTCGCGTGCCGACGCCTATTCGTTCATGTCTGTGGCCGCCGATTTCACGGTCACACAGGTGGTGGACCAACGTCAGGGTGTGCACGGCCGCATCGACAAGCGCTGCTTTCCGCGCTGGGCGGGGATACCGGCATGAGCGACAACGGGATTCGCTCGTTCACGTTCACGCCCGCCGACGGCGTGCCGCCAGCCGTCGCACCGTTCGCCCACGCCACGGCGGCCGGACCCACGTTGTACGTGACCGGTCAGATGCCCACTGACGTCACCGGAGCGGTCGTCGGCGATTACGTCGCGATTCAGACCGACCAGGTGCTGCGAAATCTGCTGCGCGTCACCGAGTTGTGCGGCGGGGGAATCGCCGACGTCGTCTCCGTGCGCGCCTATTTGCTCGACTGGAACGACTACGGCGCCTTCAACGCCGCCTACGCGGCCTGGTTTCCCGATCGATTGCCGTCGCGCACCTGTGTTGGCGTCAGCGGGCTTGCGGTCGGTGCCCTCGTCGAGATCGATTGGACGTGCTGGCGAAGCGACGGCTGGGGGAGCACACTCGGGTCATAGGGTCCGTCGAGGAGGACACCATGACCATCCTCTACACATTGGCAGCGGCCGGGGCCGCCGGGATCGGCGTGCTGTGGATAGCACTGCAGAACATCCGGGTGATCAAACAGTTCGAACGGGGCGTCGTCTACCGCTTCGGGCGGGTGCAGAGCCGCGTGCGTCCGCCGGGGCTGACCTGGCTCATCCCTGTCGTGGATCGCCTGCAGAAGGTGAACATGCAGATCGTCACGTTGCCGGTGCCGGCCCAGGACGGCATCACCCGCGACAACGTGACGGTGCGCGTCGACGCCGTCATCTACTTCAAAGTGGAGGACCCGGTGCGCGCGGCGGTCGACGTCCAGGACTACATGTCCGCGATCGCGCAGGTAGCGCAGACCTCGCTGCGGTCGATCATCGGCAAGAGCAATCTCGACGATCTGCTGTCCAACCGCGAGCGACTCAACCAGGGCCTCGAGCTGCTGATCGACAGCCCGGCACTCGGCTGGGGCATTCACATCGATCGCGTCGAGATCAAGGACGTCGTGCTGCCCGACTCGATGAAGCGCTCGATCGCCCGCCAGGCCGAGGCCGAGCGTGAGCGACGGGCCCGCGTCATCACCGCCGACGGCGAACTGCAGGCCTCCGAGAAGCTTTCGCAGGCCGCCGAGATCATGGCGGTTGAGCCGGCGGCGCTGCAGCTTCGCCTGCTGCAGACCGTGGTGGAGGTCGCTGCCGAGAAGAACTCGACGCTCATCCTGCCGTTCCCGGTCGAGCTGCTGCGGTTCCTGGAACGCTCGACGCCGGAGAAGCGCTCCACGCCGGAGAAGGATGACAAGGCCGCCGAAGCCGAGACGCCGGAGTTGACCGCGCCGAAGGTGCCTGACGACGTCAGCGCCATCACGCTCAACGGGCCGGTCGCCAACCCCCGTTCCGGACAGAACGCCTAGCCAAGCCTGTCGGCTGGAGCATGATCAGGACATGCCTCTCGGAGATGACCTGATCCGCCATTGGTTCGACACCTATCTCGACACGTTCTCGGCGTGCGTCCGCGGCGAAGTCGAGATGGCGAAGTTGGTGCGCTGTTACGGCATCCCACTGATCATCACCACCGATGACGGCCTCACCAAGTTGATGACCGACGACGAGGCGACGGCAGTGATGCAGGGCCTGGTTGACGGACTGCGGGCCAACGGATATCACCATACCGAGGTGCTTCAGTCAGAGATACTGGTTCTCAATTCATTCTCTTCGCTCTACCGCGGAACGATGTCGCGCCGCACCGCCGACGGCGCGGAAATCGATTGTCCCACCATCGCTTATCTCATTGTCGGGGAAGTCGGCGGACCCAGGATCGCGGTACTCGCATCGCAGCAGTAGCTACAGCGGCATGCGCTGCGTGGGCGCCGCGGCATCGAGCGACGCGGGCGTGGCCAGCTCCAGGTCCACGACCATGGATTCCAGTGCGGCGCTCCAACTTTCGTAATAGGGACGCTGCGGATCCCTCGCGATCTCGGCCATCAATCGGTGACGAAACGCATCCCACGGCAGGTCCAGCTTCTCGACCAAGGCTACGGCGATGGCCAAAGCCCTTGCCTGCCAAGGAGCTTCGAAAACGAGCTCACCGTTGTCGCGCGGCAGCGACGCGTCGTCGAGACCGGTGGTCATAGTCGCTGCACGCCGATCATCGAATCCCGCGTGACGATGCCGGCGAGCTGCTCCTCGGACATGTCGTCCGTACCGTCCGGACGCATCGGCAACACCAGATAGCGTGCCTCGGCACTGGAGTCCCACACCCTTATCTCGACGTCGGCGGGAATGTCGGTGCCCATCTCGGCAAGCAGCTTGCGTGGTTCCCGAACGGCCCGCGAACGGTAGGCAGGCGCCTTGTACCACTTCGGCGGAAGCCCGAGTGTCGGCCACGGATAACACGAGCACAGCGTGCACACCACAAGGTTGTGGACCTGCGGGGTGTTTTCGACGACGACCATGTATTCGCCTTCGGGGCCCTGAAAGCCGAATTCGGCGATGGCCGCGGTGCCGTCGGCGAGCAGGCGCTGCTTGTAATCCGGGTCGGACCATGCGCGCGCGACGACCTTCGCGCCGTTCATCGGGCCGAGGTTGTCCTCGAAGTGCTGCACGATCTGGTCGAGGGCATCGGTGTCGAGGACACCCTTTTCGACGAGCACCGACTCGATCGCCGCGACCCGGGCTTCGATCGGCGCCATTACGGTCGGGTGATGGTGGTCGGTCGTCATCGCGGATCCTCAAGGTAGCGCTCGAACAGGTTGACGCACACCACTTCGCCGTCGGCGCCGGCTTCGCCCCATAACTCGCGGGATGTGAAGCGCACCGCATAGAGCGGGTCGGCGACGGACCCGCCGCCGTGCGCTGCAATGTCGTCGATGGCGTAGGCGCCGTCGACGCGCACAACCGTGCCGCGGCGGCCTTGCACATAGCGAGGCGCGCGCGTGTGGCCCGGTGGGTGCCATTCGCGGACCCGCACCTCGTCGCCGACGGCATAGCGCGGCGTCGTGCGGGGCGTGAGGTCGTCGGGCAGCACACCCCGATCAGCCGCCGAAAGCGGAAACCGCCCCCCGGCACGTCTGTCGAGTTCATCTTGCGTCGTGAAGCCCGCCTCGACAGCCATGGTCGCCGCACCGGTCAGCCAGTGCTCGTAATACGGCGAGGACAGGTAGTGCTCAGGAGCCATTCGCTCGATCGAGTGCCGGAACCGTCCGCCGGGCGGATTCTGCGCCCCGATCCAACCGATCATCAGCCGAAAAGCGCGCCGCTCCCAGTCTTCGTCGAAGAGCGACTCTGAGGGCGTGTGCTCGACGGGGCCGAACCCGTCGAGGCCGCCGAGGTCGTGCACGCCGTCCACGTCGTCGATCGTACGGCGATCAATTCGTTGACGATCGAACTTTTCGACGACCCCGCCCGTGTTTACGAGGTGCACACGCATATCCGTTCGTCTGCCATCGTCGGTACAGCCATGATCGGGATTGCGGCGCTCGCCATTGCGCCGTCGGCGCCACCGCCTCAGGCGCCGCCGACGGTTACTCGCGACGTGCAGTTGACGGCTGCGCCCGCGCTCGGCGCGATCCCACTGGCGTTCATCCGCAATCAGTTCCAGTACTGCAGCCTGATCTGCCCGCACGCGGTCGAGGGCGCGATCACCGTTCCGGTTGCGGTGGCGCAGGCTCCTGCGACGTTCCTCGGCGCCCTCACCTCGACGAGTTCGCCACTGCGGGCTCTTGGCGCCGCCGCCGCGTCCGTGACCGGCCCGGCCGACGCGGCCGTGACACCACTGATCAACAACGACGTATTTCTGGTGGTGCCGAAGGCATTTCACGCGCTTGACGTCGCCGTCGTCGAGGCGACGAATGTGAGCGCGGCGGTCTTCACCCCCGGCGCCCTGCTACAGGCGGTGCAGGCCGGGCGCACCAACATCCTCAACGCCCTCAATCAACCGGTCGGCACGCCCACCACCCCGACGGGTGCCACCAACATCGTGCAAGTTGTTGCGGTCGAGGCGATCAATGTGACAACGGCGGTGGCGTTCCAGGCTGGTGAGTTGGCGCTGTCGGGTGCGGTGCAGATCGCCGACGCGTCGGCGCAGGAACTCGCGCGTTCGGGTGATCCGGCGTCCGCGCTGGCGGCGGGTGCGACGCAAGCCCGGCAGGTAGCCGCCACTGCGAGCGCGCCAGTCGTCGCGGCGGTGAACACCGCGGTGACCAACATTCGGAACTCACTGCACGATCCGTTCCCCTCGGCAGCGAAGCAAGCGCCATCGGTCGCGGTGAAGTCGCTGTCCGAAAGCCCGAGCGCACAACATGATTCGGGCCAGGCTGCCCTGAAGAAGCATCGTGATCCGTCAACCGCCAAACACGACCGTCGCGAGGCGAAAAAGGGTTAACCCGATACGTCGGCGGGAATTGGAAACACGTGTCGGAGTCGTTGCGCCAACGCGGTGTCCCCGCTCAGGCGTAGCTGCCCGCTGGCGATCGCGTCGTCAACTGAGCCGTCGGGATTCAGCACTGAAAGCAGCGTGGCCTCGTCGGTATCGAGAACGAGATCGGGGCGATCTGGGTTCCCGCGACTGATGTCGAGCTGGCCGCCTGCGATGTGGACGCCGAAATGCGCGTCCCCGAACGACAATCCGATTGTCGCGGTCATGTCATCGGCAGCGCGTGCGTCGAAACGCGTCTTCAACGACAGCATCAGCGAGTCCGGTCCCAGCGGCAGGTCGTAGCGCATCAACGGCGACTTGTGCAGCCACTGCGCGAGATCGAGGATGATCGGCTCGAGTTCGCTGCCCCACTCGGTCAGCTCGTAAACCCATGTGCTGACAGGCGGACCCAGGCGACGACGGCGCACGACCCCGGCGTCAGTGAGGTCACGAAGCCGTTGGGTGAGCACATCGGAACTCGCCCCGCTCAGCCCCGCCAACAGGTCGGTGAAGCGTTTGGGGCCGAGCACCAACTCCCGCACCACCAGCAGTGCCCATCGCTCGCCGATGAGATCCAGGGCCTGTGCGATCGCGCACCCGTCGTCGTACTTCCGCTTGCCAACCATGAATGCGACTCTACCAGCATTAATCGGAAAATCCAATTGAACACTTGGATTTTCCAAGTACCGTTGCTAGGGTCGGGTCTGCAGGCCCCATCGGGCCTGACCCACCACAACCACCAGAGGAGATGACCGTCATGCCACAGTTCTTCATCGAGGCGCCCGCGGGTATCGATCCCGATGCCAAGCAGACGATGATGCGGCAGATCACCTCGGCGATCGACGCCGCGTACCACATTCCCGACGTACGGATCTGGTTGCGCGAGTACGACGCTGGGAACGTTGCGCAAGATGGTCGCATCGGGGCCGAACCCCTGCGGCCAGTGTGCTTTCTCGAAGCACCAGTATTGGAAAGCATCGACGCCAGGCGGGAGATGTCCAACAAGATTCAGGCCGCCATCAGTGCCGCATACGGCGAACTGGCCAATACCGAAGACACACTGATCCTGATGAATCTCTATCCGCTGGAGAACGCGGGTTTCGCCGGGCGCATGCAGTCCGACAATCCCGACATCGTCGCTGCCGTCGCACAGCTCAACGGTTGAGCTGTTGCGCAGGCCGTCCCGGCGCCAGTGACCCCGGGGCGGCCGCAGCGTCGGGCGGCTACCTACTGATATCCCTGGAGTAGCAATGATTCTCGTAACAGGAGCGACGGGCCGTCCCGGTTCGGCGGTCATTCGCGAATTCGTACGTCACGGCACACCAGTGCGCGCACTCGCGCGAGACGCGGCCAAGGCGGCGGTCCTGCGTGGGCTGCCGGATGTCGACGTGGTTTGTGGTGACATGTTGGCCCCGGAGACGCTGCACGGTGCGCTGGCCGGAGTCGACCGCGTGCTGATGATCTCGGGTGCAGGCCCGCAGATGCTTGAGACGCAATGCACTTTCATCGACGCCGCGAACAGGGCCGGAGTCGAGCACATCGTGAAGTTCTCGGGGCAAGACTCGATCGACGGCTTCGACCCGGAGCGCTTTCGCTCCACCAGAAGCCACGAGCAAATTCAGCGGTACCTGGTCGGTTCGGGGATGTCGTGGACGATGCTGCGTCCTTCCCAGTTCATGCAGGTGTACTTCGAGGAAACGCCGACCATCGTCGAGACCGGCGAGTTGCGATTGCCCCTGGGTGCGGCGACATTGGCTCCCGTCGACATAGCCGACATCGCCGAAGTGGCCTACCAGGTGCTCACGACAGCCGGGCACCGGGGCAAGACCTACACGATGACCGGACCCGAGGCACTGACCATGCAAGAAGTGGCGGAACGGATTTCGGCCGCCATCGGGAAATCGGTCCGCTACGTCGCGGTGTCGTCCAGAGACAAGGTGCGCGAATGGCTGAACGCCGGCTATCCGCCTTACCGCGCCGAGGCGTTCGGCCAGTTATTCGACGAGCGCCGTCGGCTTGGCCGATCCACTGTCGACCTGTCAACCCATCAGCGCTTCGGCATCACGCCGACGACCTTCGCGCAGTTCGCGCGACGCAACGCCCCGATCTTTCGCGGCGAAGCCGAATATCTCCTGACGCCCACCTGACTAGCCGTCGTCTGTCGCCGGCGGCTCTGCCTGTTCCAAGGACAATGCGACGCCGAGACCCAAGAAGAACACGATGAAGAGCGGTCCGCCGAGATAGAAGTTCATCGCGCCGCCAGGGGAAATGAAGCTTGCAGGCGGGCCGATGATCGTGATCGTCTCGATCAGTTGCTCGACGGCGAACACCGCTGCGAGTATTCCGAGCCACCGCGGGAAGCGACCCGCGTTGGCGGCCAACAGGATTGGCACCGCGACCATGATGTCTGCGACCGTGAGGATCGGTCCGAACATCGACGTGATGTCGGCGATGGTGCGCGCGGTCGCCGAGCCGAGCTGGTCGGGATGCAGCGCAAGACCGCCGTTGAACCACATCACGATGAAGAATTCGACGAGGACGAGTGCCGAGCCGATGGTGAACACGTACCCCGGTGGGCCGGCCAGGCGGTCGCGTGCGTACCCGAGAACGATGACCAACGCCAAGGCGCCGAAGGTGGTCAATAGCACCTGCATTCGCATCGCACCGGCGTGCGCGTTCACGAACGAGACAATGTCGTAGCCCGGCTTGTCGATGCCGGGAAGCGTCGGAACGATGAGCAGCCCGGCGGTGAACAGCACCGCAGCGGCGATACCAGCGATCATCGGAACACGACGATCCATAGCAAATCACTCTAGAGGGCGCGGTTATCCACACCCGGGATTTCATCCACAGGGCGCGTTGCTCGGCGCCCTGCGCGCTCGAGGTCGTGGGAGCGCGTGCCTACTTTGGCCGCATGCGAACCGAATTGCCTACCGAGCGGTTGCAGCGCCGTCTCGGGGACTCCAACGAGTCGTCCGATGGCTCTGACGGCGAGCCGGATACGTCTCTGTCGCGGTGGCTGCCCGATACGACCAAACCGGCCGGACCCGCGGGCTGGATCGCTGCCGTCCGGGCAGATCCGGGCCGAGCGGGTCTGATTGCGCTGGCGGCCGTCGGTGTGATCGCGGTGCTGGTGACGGTCTTCACCGTGATGCGCGGCAACGCGCCACCGGTGTCCTCGGCGAAACTACCGCCGGTCGAGATGGTTTCGTCGGCCAGCCCAACTCCAGCGCCGGCCGATGCCGACGGTCCAGTGGTCGTCAGCGTGGTGGGTCTGGTGCACAAGCCGGGACTTGTCACGCTTGCGCCGGGTGCCCGGATCGCCGATGCGCTCACCGCGGCAGGCGGGCCGTTGGACGGAGCGGACTTGATCGGATTGAACATGGCCCGCCGGGTCGGCGACGGTGAGCAGATTATCGTCGGAATCGTCGCGGCCCCTGGCCAACCGGTGGCGATGGGCAGCTCGGTCAGCACATCGACCGCGGCACCGACCGAAGCGCCAGCCGGAAAAGCCTCAGCGCCAGGCGGTTTGGTGGACCTGAATGCGGCGACCGCGGAGGACCTGGACGCGCTGCCAGGCATCGGCCCGGTGACGGCGGCGGCGATCATCGCATGGCGCGAGGCCAACGGCCGGTTCACCAACGTCGACCAACTCGGCGAGGTCGACGGCATCGGGCCGGCGCGGCTGGAGAAGCTGCGTGACCTGGTGCGTGTTTGACACCGGTGGATACCGCCACAGCCAGGCTGGACCTGCGTCTGGTTCCGGCGGCCCTCACCAGCTGGGCGGTGACGGCAGCTGGAATCCTCTGGCACGTAACCGGTTCGGTCATCGTCCTCGCCGCGGCAGTCGCCGCGACGGCCGTCGCCGGGCGGTGGGGTAGTGCACGGCGCGAGCCAAGTGGCGAAAGGCCAGCCATCGCCACCGGCATCGTCGCTGTCGCGGTGGTCGGCGTCGCGTTCGCCGTGGCGATCGGGCTGCGCGTTGCCGAACTGCGCCATCACCCGATCGTCGAACGCTACGGCGCGGTCGCCACCGTCGTCGTCTCGCCGACCGAGACCCCGCGTTCGCTTGGCGCCAACCGATTGATGTTCCGCGGTTCGCTGCAACGGATCGGCGAGATCGAAACATCAGGCCGGGTAGTCGTTTTCACGAGCGGCGCGGAATTCGCCGAATTGACCGCGGGCCGGCCCGCGAGGTTTCGCGCCCGCATCAGTCGGCCCTCCCGACGAGACCTGACCGTGGCCGTGTTGTCGGCGACCGGTGCGCCGAAGCTGGGCGACGCCGCACCGATCAACAGGGTTGCGCACGTCATCCGAACGGGCTTCGCGGATGCCGCACGGTTGGCGTTACCCGCTGATCAGGCGGCGATGCTGCCCGCGCTCGTGCTCGGCGACACCTCGACGCTCACCACGCAGACCACCGAGGAGTTTCGCGCGGCCGGGCTGACGCATCTGACCGCGGTGTCGGGCGCGAACGTGACCATCGTCTGCGGGGCCGTCCTGATGACCGCCGCACTGTTCGGGCCTCGGCTGGCCGTCGCGCTCGCCGCGCTCGCACTCGTCACGTTCGTGATCGTCGTGCAGCCCTCGGCCAGCGTGTTGCGCGCGGCGGTGATGGGCGGCATCACGCTACTCGCTGTGGTTTCGCACCGTCGAAGGCAAGCGATCCCGGTGCTGTCGGCCAGTGTGATCATGCTGATGGTCGCGGCGCCCGAACTGGCGGTCGACGTCGGCTTCGCGCTGTCGGTGTCGGCGACCGCCGGGCTCGTGGTGATCGCACCGGTGTGGTCGCGACGGCTGACCGCGCGCGGTTGGCCGAAGCCGTTGGCCGATGCGGTGAGCGTCGCGGTCGCCGCGCAGCTTGTCACCGCTCCACTCGTCGCCGGCATGTCGGGGACCTTCAGTGTGGTGTCAATCGCCGCCAACCTCGCGGTGACTGCCGTCATTCCGCCGATCACGGTTGTCGGCACGGCCGCTGCTGCGCTATGTCCGCTGTGGCCTGCGGGCGCCCAACTGCTGATCCGGTTCACCGGGCCGGAGCTGTGGTGGCTGCTGCGAGTGGCGCACTGGGCCGCTCGCGTGCCCGGTGGGTCGGTCGGCGTGCCGTCGGGTCTGCTCGGCGTGCTGTGTGTCGCCGCAGGGGGTGTCGCCGCGGTGGTGTGCTGGCGGTGGCGGTGGATCCGCATCGGTGTCGGCGTTGCGGCGGCGTGCCTGCTCGCGTGGACGGTGTCGGGGCTGTCGGCCGGACATGACACGATCGGGGGGTGACTGACGAAGCCTCTGGACTGCACCTGGTGTTGGGCGACGAAGAGCTGCTAGTGGAGCGCGCAGTGGCTGCGGTGCTTCGGCAGGCACGCAAGCAGGCAGGCACCGTCGACGTCCCGGTCGACCGCATGCGGGCGGGCGAGGTCAGCACCAGTGAGCTGGCCGAACTGCTCAGCCCTTCGCTGTTCGCCGAGGAGCGTGTCGTTGTGCTCGAAGCCGCGGGGGAGGCGGGCAAGGACGCCGCCGCGTTGATCGCAGAGGCGGCCGCGGACCTGCCGCCGGGCACCATGCTCGTGGTCGTGCACTCCGGCGGTGGCCGCGCCAAGGCGCTCGCTGACCAACTGAAAAAGCTTGGCGCCGAGGTACATCCATGCGCGCGCATCGCCAAGGCCAGTGAGCGGGCCGACTTTGTGAAGAAAGAGTTCCGCACGCTGAAAGCAAAGGTCAGTGACGACACCGTCACCGCGCTGCTCGACGCCGTCGGCTCCGACATTCGTGAATTGGCCGCTGTCTGTTCGCAGTTGGTCGCCGACACCGACGGCACCGTCGACGCCGCGGCGGTGCGCCGCTACCACTCCGGCAAGGCAGAGGTGAAGGGCTTCGACATCGCCGACAAGGCCGTGCTCGGGGACGTCGCCGGTGCGGCCGAGGCGCTGCGCTGGGCGATGATGAGCGGTGAGCCACAAGTGGTGTTGGCAGACGCGCTCGCCGAGGCCGTGCACACCATCGCCCGCGTCGCGCCGTTGTCCGGCGACCCCTACCGGCTGGCGTCCGAATTGGGCATGCCGCCGTGGCGCGTGCAGAAGGCGCAGAAGCAGGCGCGGCGGTGGTCGCGCGGTTCGATCGCCGAAGCCATGCGATTGGTCGCGGCGCTGAACGCCGACGTGAAGGGTGCCGCGGCCGACGCGGACTACGCGTTGGAGGCGGCGGTCAGAAAAGTCGCCGAGTTAGCGGAGGGCTGAACGGCCTGACTCAGATCTTGTTGAACGCGCGCGAAAGCGCAGACTTGCGGTTCGCGGCCTGGTTCTTGTGGATGACGCCCTTGCTGGCCGCCTTGTCCAGCTGGCGGCTGGTCGACGCCAGCAATGCGCCTGCCTTGTCCTTGTCGCCGGACTCGATGGCCTCCCGGAAGCCACGGACCGCCGTGTGAAGCGACGACTTCACCGACTTGTTGCGCAGTCTGCGGCGCTCGTTGGTCCGATTGCGCTTTTCCTGCGACTTGATGTTGGCCACGCGGTAATTCCTTCGAAAATCTAGGTTGGATGGTCAAAGTCTTTTGCGCCGCACCTGACGGCGGGCAGCGACTGTTCAGGGTACCAGCGCGCCCCCTAATCTCCCAAAGCGAGGGCTTCTGGCCTGCCGAAACGGCTCACTTGGTGCAGCATGTGATGGGTGAGCCTTCGAACCCTGCCCTCCGAGACCGCACGCACGTCGCGCACGAACGGCCGGACGTCCAAACGGTACGACGGCATCTTCGACGGCTATAAGGGCGCGGGGCGCTACTCGCAGGCCTTTGACGAGATGTTCGACGGCGACGGCAACGTCCGCGGTCCGTACAAAGGGATCTTCGCCGAGCTTGCTCCCTCCGATGCCTCTGAGCTGGCCGCCCGCGCCGACGCGCTGGGCCGCGCATTCATCGACCAGGGCATCACGTTCTCCCTGTCCGGCCAGGAACGGCCGTTTCCACTGGACCTCGTCCCGCGGGTGATCTCAGCAGCGGAGTGGACGCGGCTCGAGCGCGGCATCACCCAGCGGGTCAGGGCGCTGGAGCACTACCTCGACGACATCTACGGCGAGCAGGAGATCCTGCGCGACGGCGTCATCCCGCGCCGGCTCGTCACCTCCTGTGAGCATTTCCACCGCGAGGCCGTCGGCATCGTGCCACCCAACGGCGTGCGCATCCATGTCGCGGGCATCGACCTGATCCGTGACGCCAAGGGCGACTTCCGCGTGCTGGAAGACAACCTGCGCTCACCCTCGGGTGTCTCCTATGTCATGGAGAACCGCCGCACGATGGCGCGGGTCTTCCCGAACCTGTTCGCCACGCATCGGGTGCGCGCGGTCGGCGACTACGCCTCACATCTGGTGCGGGCGCTGCGCAACGCGGCGGCCAACAACGTCGCCGACCCGACGGTGGTGGTGCTGACGCCCGGCGTCTACAACTCGGCCTACTTCGAGCATTCGCTGCTGGCCCGCCAGATGGGCGTGGAGCTCGTCGAGGGCCGCGACCTGTTCTGCCGCGACAACGCCGTCTATATGCGCACCACCGAGGGTGAGCGTCAGGTCGACGTGATCTACCGCCGCATCGACGATGCGTTCCTCGACCCCATGCAGTTCCGCCCCGATTCCGTGCTTGGGGTGGCCGGCCTGCTCAATGCCGCTCGCGCGGGCAACGTCGTCATCTCCAGCGCGGTCGGCAACGGCGTCGGCGACGACAAGCTGGTCTACACCTATGTGCCGACGATCATCGAGTACTACCTCGGCGAGAAGCCGCTGCTGGCCAACGTGGACACCTACCGCTGCTGGCTCGACGACGAACGCGAGGAAGTGCTCGACCGCGTCGACGAACTGGTGATCAAACCGGTGGAGGGCTCCGGCGGTTACGGCATCGTGTTCGGGCCCGACGCGTCGGAGAAGGAGCTGGCCGCGATCAGCAAGAAGATCCGCAACGACCCGCGAGGTTGGATCGCGCAGCCGGTGATGCAGCTCTCCACGGTGCCGACCCAGATCGGCGACAAGCTCGCACCGCGGCACGTCGATCTGCGGCCGTTCGCCGTCAATGACGGGGATCACGTGTGGGTGCTGCCCGGCGGGCTGACCCGGGTGGCGCTGCCCGAGGGCTCGCTGGTGGTCAATTCCAGTCAGGGAGGCGGATCAAAGGACACCTGGGTGCTGGCATCGCGAGCGTCGGTAGCTGACCGCGAGCTCGCTGCGGCAGAGGTGGTGCGGTCGCTGCCCAAGACATCGAAAGCCAAGCCCGACAACGACTCTGACGGGTCATCGCAGCAACAGCAACAGCAGCAATCGCAGGCGCAGCGACCGACCAACGGGTCAAGTCAACAGCAACAACAACAGCAGCAGTAGGCGGTGATGATCTGATGTTGGCACGCAACGCCGAATCGCTGTATTGGATCGGCCGCTATGTGGAGCGGGCCGACGACACCGCCCGCATCCTGGATGTCACGGTGCACCAACTGCTCGAGGATTCCAGCGTCGACCCGGACCAGGCGTCGCGGACGCTGCTGCGGGTGCTGGGCATCGAGGCGCCCGAGCAGCAGCTGGATGTGTGGTCGCTGACCGACCTCGTCGCGTTCAGCCGTGAATCCGCAGGCGGCTGCTCGATCGTCGAATCGATTTCGGCGGCACGCGAAAACGCCCGCGGTGCACGGGAAGTCACGTCCACCGAGATATGGGAATGCCTCAATACCACCTACAACGCGCTCGCAGAACGCGAACGCGCCGCCAAACGCCTTGGGCCGCACGAGTTCTTGTCCTATGTCGAGGGCCGGGCCGCGATGTTCGCCGGTCTGGCCGACTCGACGCTGAGCCGTGACGACGGGTACCGGTTCATGGTGCTCGGCCGCGCCATCGAGCGGGTCGACATGACGGTGCGGCTGTTGTTGTCCCGTGTCGGCGACAGCGCGTCCTCACCCGCATGGGTGACGCTGCTGCGGTCGGCGGGTGCCCACGACACGTATCTGCGCACCTACCGTGGCACGATGGACGCCGGCCGAGTGGTCGAATTCATGCTGCTCGACCGGCTTTTCCCGCGGTCGATCTTCTATTCGCTGCGGCTGGCCGAGCACAGCCTCGACGAGTTGATGAAGCGGCCACACAATCGGCTCGGTGCAACCGCGGAGGCGCAGCGCCTGCTTGGCAGGGCGCGCAGCGAGCTGGAGTTCCTGCGTCCCGGACTGTTGCTGGAATCGTTGGAGAAGCGGCTGGCCGGTCTGCAAGAGTTGTGTCGTGACGTCGGAGAAGCGCTGGCGCTTCAGTACTTTCACTCCGCACCATGGGTGGCTTGGCATGACGCCGGGCACAACGGCGCGCTGGTCATCGAGGAAGGTGAAGTTTAGATGTGGCGGCTCAGGGTGGTGCACTCAACGGGCTACGCCTACAAGTCGCCGGTGACCGCGTCGTTCAACGAGGCCAGGCTGACTCCGCGCTCGGACACCAGGCAGAACGTCATCCTCAACCGTGTTGAAACCGTGCCTGCGACACGGTCCTATCGCTATGTGGACTACTGGGGCACCGCGGTGACCGCGTTCGACCTGCACGCCCCACACACCGAACTCGAGGTCACGTCGAGCTCGGTGGTGGAGACGGATCGCGGAGAAATGCCCAAGGACAAGGTCAGCTGGGAGGACCTGCGGTCGGAGGCGGTGATCGACCGGTTCGACGAGGTACTCAGCGGGACTCACTACACGCCGGTGAGCAAGAGGTTTCGGCGGGTAGGGGAGAGAATCGCGAAGTATCACGATCCGCAGGAGGCAGTCACCGCCGCGGCCAACTGGGTACACAGCGAGCTGGAATACGTGCCGGGCACTACCGGTGTGCACTCGTCGGGGCTGGATGCACATCGCGAGGGGAAGGGCGTCTGTCAGGATTTCGCCCATCTGACGCTGATCCTATTGCGTAGCATGGGTATTCCCGCGCGCTACGTGTCAGGCTACCTGCATCCCAAGGCCAAGGCCAAGGTCGGCGACACCATCGACGGGCAGAGTCATGCCTGGGTGCAGGCCTGGACCGGCGGCTGGTGGGATTACGACCCGACCAACGACAAAGAGATCAACGAGCAGTACGTCAGCGTCGGGGTCGGCCGTGACTACGCGGATGTCTCGCCGCTGAAGGGCATTTACTCCGGTGAAGGCTCGACGGATCTGGACGTCGTCGTGGAGATCACCCGGTTGGCCTAACGGGTGTTCGCGCGGCCCAGGTTGCGAAAGCCCGGGTGCACGTGTGGCGTGAGCTCCTGATTTTCGGCCACCAGTGACAGCAGTTCGCGCAACGTGTTTCGCTGCTCGGCGTCCAGGCCAGCTGTCATCATTCGTTCGTGCTGACGTGCCAACTCGCCGATCTTGCCCATCACCTTCTTGCCCGCCGCGGTCAGGTACAGCGCATGCAGTCGCCGATCGTCGGGATTGCGGCGACGTTCGACATATCCGCGGTCCTCCAGCTCATCGACGTAGGCGACCACGCGGCTCGGCAACAGCCCCAGCTGACCGCTGAGCGCCTGCTGGCTGAGCCCGGGCTCGGCGGCGATCGCCCGCAGAATTCCGGAGTGCGGTGGTGTCAGGTCGATCGACGCAATGAGGTCGGAGAACACCGTGGCGGAACGGTGGCCGAGCTGCGACAGCAAGAACGCCACGTTGTCACCGTTCGTCGAGAAAGGCACCTGCGAATAGTATCAGTTCTGAACGATTTTTCACGCGAAGTGATGGATCACCTTGTCCATCTGCAAGATCAGGCATATCGTTCACGCTATGAACGATTCAACAACGGATACGAAGGTGGCAGTCACGCGACCATCGCAGGGCGGACCGCCGTTGACGATGCTCGCGGGTGTCTCCCTTGCCCTGCTGCTTGCCGGCCTCGTCGTCGGCGTCGCGCTCGCCGGCGGTGTCATGCCTTTGCCGTATGGCTCCGCCACGGAGATCCAGGCCTACGTCGCGGCCAACCACGCAGCGGCGGTTGCGATGGCGGTCGGAACATTCGGATCGTCGATACCGCTCGCCATCTATGCGGCCACCGCGAGTGCTCGCCTGCGTCAGCTCGGCATCACGGCCCCCGGCGCGACGATCGCCTTGGCGGGCGGTCTGCTGGCGTCGGCCGGACTCGGGTTGTCCAGCCTGATGATCTGGACCCTGTCGCGGCCCGAGGTCACCGCCGACCCCGCCCTCGTCCGCGCGCTGTACTACCTCACGTATCTGACCGGCGGTCCGTGGCACGTGGTCACACTCGGCCTGCTGATCGCGGGCATCGCGGTACCCGGCCTGATCGTCGGCTTGTTGCCGCGAGCGCTCGCCTGGGCCGGGCTCGTCATCGCCGGTCTCGCCGAACTGACCACGCTGGTGCTGATCTGGCCAGGGCTGTCGCCGCTATTGCCGGTCTGCCGGTTCACCGGCCTGGTGTGGCTGATCGCCGCAGGTGCGATGTTGCCGCTGCGTCGGCAAAACAAGCAGGAGGCGACGGCGCGATCATGAAACTCAGTGTCAGCGTGACGAATTACTCGTGGCAGGACTCGATCGGGCAGCGCCTCGCTACACTCGCGCGCGCATTGGACGCCACAGCGGTCGACACACTGTGGGTGCCCGACCACCTGTTGCAGGCCGATCCGGCCAGCCGACTCGACGAGCCGATGCTGGAGGCGTACACGTCGCTGGGATATCTCGCGGCCGTCACGTCGCGCATCCGCCTCGGCACCATGGTGACCGCCGCGACATTTCGGGCACCCGCCCTGCTGATCAAGGCCGTCACCACATTGGACGCGCTGTCGGCAGGGCGGGCATGGCTCGGACTCGGTGCGGGCTACAACGCCGACGAGGCCCGCGCGATGGGTCTGTTCATGCCGGGCACTGCCGAGCGGTTCGCGCGCATGGCCGAGTTGTTGCGGCTGGCACGCCAGATGTGGGACGGTGACGAAACCCCTTTCCGCGGTGAGCATTTGGATCTGGAGCACCCGATCGGCAACCCGCGGCCCGCCACGACGCCACCGGTGCTGATCGGCGGCACCGGCGAGCGGCGCACCCTACGGCTGGTCGCAGAGTATGGCGACGCCTGCAATCTGTTCGATGTGCCCGACGACGGCGCTGCGATCCGCAGGCAGCTCGCCGTGCTGGACCAGCACTGCGCCGATGTCGGCAGACTTCCCAACGAGATCGAGCGCACCGTGACGACGGCACTCCGCAACGGCGAAGGAACCGACGATCTGGTCGAAAGATGCTGCGCGCTAAGGGATCTCGGGGTTCAACATGTCGTGGTGATCGCCCGCGGCCGGCCGCTGACCGATACTGACCTCAATTGTGTTGCAGGAGCGGCGGATCAGCTCGCAGCCTAACGCGAGAGGCCGAGGTGCCAGCGCAGTAGGCGTGCCTGTGAGGTGCCGATGTTCGGCTCGGCGGCATCGATCAGCCGGTACAGGCGCTCGCGCGTGGACTCGGGTGGCATCTGATACGCGGTTGAGGCCTCGCGGTCGAGCCAGCCGGTGAGATCTGACCTCGCGTGGGCGCGCAGCCTTTCGTTGAAATCGATGACACCCCAAAGGTCCGCCTCGATCCGTGTCCAGGTGTCGCGCGCGGTCAGCAGCCGAAACGCTGTGCGCCGCACATGTGCTGGCTGATCGGCGGCCAGCAGCTCCCACAGCCGATCAGCCGGTGCGAGGTCTGGCTGGCCAATCACAGCGTCGGCGACAGCGCGCACCACGACAGGAGCTGAGTCGCTGAGCATGTCTGCGACCGGACCGAGCGTCCCGCCGACCCGCCGCACTGCCCGTATCGCTTCGGCCCGTATCCGCGGGCGGGCGTGCCGGATAAAGCGAGCAACCAACTGCGCGTCGTCGGCCGTGCCGCATTCGCCGAGACCGGCGACGGCCGCGCGTACCACCGAGTCGTCACCCGACGCCAGCATGGCTCGGTACCGTTCGGCGGCGTCCCGGCCTGCGCGGCGCATCGCCCATTGCGCGGTGGCCCGCAGCATCGCCGACCGGTCGGCTAGGAACGCTTCGCCCGCCTCCGGGTGCCCAATCTGGACCAGTCCGGCAAGTGCTTCGACGCGCACGCGCGCGAACCGGGATGTAAGCAAACGATCTAACGCGTCGCGCCGCCCGGTGCGCACGGCGGCACGGACGGCGGCATCGACGCTGAGTCGCTGGCAGATGATGTCGGATTCGGTCAGCGCGGCCGCAATGATCGCGTCCGAGTCGGTTCGACTCGACTCCAACCACACCCGATAGGCGAGTCGCCGCACCCGAACGTCGGCGCTGATCCGGGCCGCGTCAAGCATCCCGTCCGATCGGGTGCGCATTGCCTCGGTCACCGCAGCGATCGCGACGTCGCCGCGCTGCCAATCCGTCATCACCATCGCGACGCTGATCGCCCGCATCAGCCCCTCCGTGTCCGCCGAGTCGAGCGCGGGCGGGAGCGCTTGGCAGGCGTCGTCCCGTACCGGCTTCGCCCAGTCGGCGGTCCGGATCAGCAGCACAGGTAGCAGCCGCTGATCACTGCGCATCAGTGGCGATTGCACGGAACGTTGCCGCTGCCGCCCGTCGCCCGAGCAGGCGGTGAGGAGCAACGCGACGGAATTGGCTCCGGCCCATGCAGCGTCGGTGATCTGGCGCCACTCGTCACCCGGACGGAAGATGTGGCGCAAGCTCCGTAATTCGACATCCAGCCGAAGCCAGGTGCGCGGGCGCATGGCCGACAGCACTCGCAGTGCCGCGTCCGGATCGGCTCCGTCGAGAGCCAGTGGCACAAGGGCCCTGGCAGTGTCGTAGAGGGAGCCCCCGTGATTCGCGCCCTCGACAGCAGCGGTCAAGTCCTCCAACGCAGCAGCGCGGTCGAACCACCTGATTCCCATTTCGCCCCCACGCCGCCGATCAGCTGGCCGGTTTGGCGCACACCCCCGGGTGAACCTCCACGCGATGCAAGTCATCGCCGAGCTCGATCTGCTGATCGAACTCCGAGGCTGCCAACGCGCGCCACTCGTCTTCCTGACCCGGCGCTATCGCGGGCACGTAGTGCGTGAGGATGAGGATCCCGACGCCCGCCCGCGCTGCGGTGGCTGCTGCCTCCTGTACGGACGAGTGATAGTCGCAGATGTCGCGGATGCGTTGCATCGGCATCGACTCGACCAAATCCTTGCGAATCACCGTATGGACCAATGCCCCAGCGCCAGCCGCCAATTCGTCGAGGGTGGCACAGGGCACCGTATCTCCTGCCAGCACCACCGACGCGCTCTCGTAGGTGATGCGAAAACCGATGGTCGGCTCGACGGGCCGATGATCGGTGGGCGCCACGGTGATCCGCACACCATCGTGATGCCAAACCAGTCCCTCGACATGTTCCTCAACCTCGACTGGAGGAGGACTGGTCAGATCGGCGTGATGCGCGATGCGATAACCGATGTCGGGGCCGAACGCCTTCAATGTGGCGTCGACGACGGCCTGGGTGCCTGGCGGGCCGATGATTCGCAGCGGATTGGGTTCGGGGGTGAATGTGGTCACCCAACGGGTGATGATGAGATCGCCGAGATCGGCGATGTGGTCGCTGTGGAGATGAGTGAGCAGCAGCGCAGTGAGTCCGTTCGCGCCGACGCCGACGGCCGTCATTCGCTGCTGCACACCGCGTCCGCAGTCGACAAGAAACGTCTGCCCGCCGGCCCGCACGAGGGTGGACGGACCAGCGCGCCTGGCGTCAGGAATCGGACTACCAGTGCCCAGCAGTGTCACCTCGATCATGCCCTTATTCCTACCGTTTTCGGACGCGTCAGAAAGTGAAACCTTGGTTTCAATAGGGTATTGAGGGCAGGCTGGAACAGCCACGAAATCCGCGAGTCGACCAGCGCAAAAGTTTCAATAGGTCATTTACGACCGGGAAACCCGCCCGCAACAGAGCGCCCATAGCGTCGGGCCATGACATTCGACTACTCCCGCCTCACCGCCACGTGCGCCGTGGAGTCACCCGAGAAGGCGGTCACGTTGCCGCCTGAGGCCTACAACAGCGACGACCTCTACGCAGCCGAGGTCGACCGCATCTTCAAGCGCGGCTGGATTCCGCTGTGCCGTGTCGAGCAGGTGGCCGCTGCCGGCAGCTACTACAGCATCGACATCCTGGGCACCCCACTTGTGGTGACCCGCGACCGTCACTCCGAGATTCGCGTGCTGTCACGCAATTGCACGCACCGGTGGATGGAGGTGTGCAGCGGCGCGGGCGAAGCCAACGTGCTGCAGTGTCCGTACCACCTGTGGTCCTTCGGTCTGGACGGGCATCTCGCGGGTGCGCCGGAGATGAAGAAGTCGCCCGGTTTCGACCGGAATGACTACCCGCTCAAGAAGTTTCGCCACGAGGTGTGGAAGGGCTTCGTGATGGTGAACTTCGACGGGCAGGCCGAGTCGTTGGCGAGCCAGTACGCCGCGCTCGATCCGATCGTCGACGCCTACGACCTGGAGAACTACCAGACCGTCGAGCAGACCGCCTGGGGGGTGTGCGACTGGGACTGGAAGATCATGGTGGACAACTTCATGGAGTGTTACCACCACATGGGCCCGCACCGCGGGTCGCTGGAGGACCGATTTCCCGCCGCGATGAGCTTCACCGGAGAGGTCGGCGACTACTTCACCACGATGTGGTCCCAGCAGCGGCCCGAGTATCCGGCGGATCCGCCGTTCCTGTCGCCGGGTGCCGACACGCTGACCGCAGAGCACAAAGACCGGTCGCTGATCTTCATCGCCTACCCCCTGCTGCAGATCGCGATGGGCCCGGCATACATGTACTGGCTCAAGACGCTTCCGCTGGGCGCGGGCAAGATCGAACTCCAACTCGACATCTGCATGTCGCCCGCCTCGCTGGCCGCACCCAATGTCGAGGAACGCCGCAACGAGCTGGTCAAGCTGATCTGCGACGTCCATCGCGAGGATCTCGACGTCTGCGCCGCCGTGCAGCGCGCGGTCCGCTCGGGCGTAACCAGCAAGGGACGGCTCTCACACCTCGAACGCCCGCTGTGGGAGTTCTACCGCTACCTCGGCCGCGAACTCGGACTGACCAATCCAACCACCCTCGCATCGACAGGATGACAATGACGACAACCCTCAACGGCCAGACCGGCATCGCGTCCACCGCACGGGAGGTGGCAGATGCGCTCGCGGCCCAGGGCGTGAAGTACGCCGCAATCAGCTTCGTCGACATGCACGGCAAGCCCAAGAGCAAGATGGTGCCGCTCGGCCATCTGACCCAGGCGGCGCTGGGCTCCGAGATGTTCACCGGGGCTGCGCTGGACGGTGTGCCACAGGACGTCAACGACGACGAGGTTGCCCCGCATCCTGACCTCGACGCGCCGATCATCATGCCGTTCAACCGCGAAATAGCCTGGTTTCCAGGCGATCTGTGGATTGGCGACAGTCCGTTCGAGGCGTGCAGCAGACAGATCCTCAAGCGCGTGACCGCCGACGCCGCGACGCTCGGATACACCTTCAATCTCGGCATCGAAACCGAGTTCTTTCTGCTCACCGACAACGACAAACCATCGCCTGCGAGCCCCGACGACAACCTCGACAAGCCCTGCTACGACCTGCGTACCATGCTGCACAACTATCCGGTGGTCGACGAGATCGTGTCCGCGATGAACGAACTCGGCTGGGACGTCTACTCATTCGACCACGAGGACGGCAACGGGCAGTTCGAAACCGACTTCACCTACACCGACGTGGTGTCGATGTCCGACCGGCTGGTGTTCTTCAGGATGATGGTCGGCGAGATCGCCCGCAAGCACGGTCTGTTCGCATCGTGGATGCCCAAGCCGTTCGCAGACCGTACCGGCAGTGGCGCACACTACAACATGTCGCTTGCCGACACCTCGGGCACGAATCTCTTTGCTGCCGAGGATGATCCGCGGGGATGCGGGCTGTCGAAGTTGGGCTATCAGTTCATCGCAGGCGTCTTGCGCCATGCGGATGCGATCTGCGCTGTCATTGCGCCGACGGTCAACAGCTACAAGCGGCTCGTCAAGCAGGGCAGCATGTCCGGCCTGACGTGGGCGCCGGTGTTCGCCTGCTACGGCGACAACAACCGCACGAACATGCTGCGTATCCCGAGGGGCGGTGGACGTGTCGAGTGCCGCGCCGCCGACAGCGCCAACAACCCTTACCTCGGCGGTGCGCTGATGTTGGCCGCAGGCCTGGAAGGCATCCGCGAGGGCCTCGACCCCGGAGAGCCGAACCGGGACAATCTCTACCGGCTGACCGAACCCGACCTCCTCGCGCGCGGAATCGGTTGGCTACCAAGGTCACTGGGTGAGGCGATTGACGCGCTCGAGGCCGACCCACTGGTTCGCAGGGTTTTCGGCGACGCCATGTTCGACTCGTTCGTCGCCGAGAAGCGCGCCGAATGGGACGGATACACCGCGCACGTGTCGGCATGGGAGACCGAGCGTTACCTGAGGTTCTGGTGACCATGAGCCACCTGTGGGAGGAACTCACCTCGGTGCAGTTGGCCGCCCGCTTGGCTGCCGACCCCGACTGCGTGGGGCTGATACCCGTCGGTGCCACCGAACAACACGGGCCCCACTTGCCGGTGGGCACTGACACCATCATCGCGACGGCGCTGGCCGATGCGGCGGCAGGGGAGACGGCGGTCGTGCTGCCGCCGCTTGCCTTCGGCGCCAGCTTCTTTCACGGCACCCGGCTGGCGGGCACGGTCGCGTTCTCGGGCGAGGAGACGGCCGCGACGGCATACCTTGTCGCGGAAGCCTGCGTCGACAACGGCTTCCGAAGGCTGTTGTTCGTCAACGGTCATGTCGGTAATGCCGCCGCGCTCTGGATCGCATGCGATCGCTTCCGGCGGGAGTTTCCCGAGCTGCGCATCGGTGTCATGCAGTGGTGGGATCTGACACCCGACATTGCGCAGCGCGCGACGGAGGATGCGCTCGACTGGCATGCGAACGCCGCGGAGACATCGCTCATGCTGGTGCTGCGGCCCGAGCTGGTCGACACGGACAGGATCGGCGATGCCGACGATCCCGACCGGACCGAAGGCGCCGTCTTCAAATATGCAGTCCAGCATGTGTCGACCAACGGCGTGACCGGATATCCGTCGCGGGCGACGAAGGCGATGGGCCTCGAGTTGTGGCGCGACGTGGTCGCCGCCGCGCGTGACACCGTCGCGCGTGCGCACAGTGAGCAGCCGCCGCTTGGCTAAACTCCACGCCATCGGACGACCGCGCAACAACGCCACCAACCGCGTCGATGCCGCACGGGCCGTCAAGCCGCGTGCCGACATCGTCAACGCGGCGACCAAGCTGTTCTCCGAAAAGGGCTACGCCCAAACGACGATGAGCGACATCGCGCGTGCGGCGGGCCTGCAGCAGTCGTCGCTGTACTACTGGTTTCGCAACAAGGAACAGCTGCTCGGCGAGACCCTGCTGGTCAACCGGGCGCCGCTGAAGTTCATCGCCGAGGTCGGCGCAGGCTCCGGTTCGCCCGCGGTCAAGCTCTACCGGCTGCTGCGGTTCGACACCATGCAGCTCGCGCTGTCGCCGATCGACTTCAACGAAATCCAAAGGATCGCCCACGACCAGCGGGCCGAATTCCACCAGTTCTGGGCGGATTACGAGCGGCTGAAGAACTGGGTCGTCGACCTGATCGGCGCCGCGATCACCGAGGGCAAGTTCATCGAATGCGATCGCGAGGAAACCGCGGGCCTACTGCTGAACTTCGATGAGGGCGCCCAGAAGCGCACACGCCTGCACACGGATCAAGGCGACCGGGTCGAGGAGGCGATCCGGGTCGGCGAGCAGGTCGCCATCATCGCCGTCCGCGGACTGCTGAAGCGGCCCAGCGAGATCAGCAGGATCAGCGCGCAGGCCGCGCAGTTCGACGACGCGTCGATCGCGCTACGCGTCACACGTCCACAGCCGGAGTGACTACTCGCGTCCTGCCGAGACGAACGTCATGTCCGCGAACCGACTGCCCGAGACCGACGCGCCCGCAGCGTCCAGCGTGTCGAGCTGTTCAGGCGTCAGTGACACCGACAGCGAGGCCAGGTTCTCCGCGACGCGTTCCGCGCGTCGGGTGCCGGGAATCGGCACCGAGGCCACACCAAGCGCGTCGGCGCGGTAGCGCAGCCACGCCAGCGCCACCTGGGCCGGCGTCGCCCCCTGTTGCTCGGCGACGGACCTGACCACTTCGACCACGGCGAGGTTGGCGTCCAATGCGCCCTCGCTGAACCGAGGCATGGTCTTGCGAAAGTCATTCGGCGACGACAGGTCGGCGGCTGACCGAACCGTTCCGGTCAAAAACCCGCGTCCCAACGGCGAATACGGCACGAAGCCGACGCCGAGTTCGGCGGCCGCGGGCACCACCTTCCGTTCGACGTCACGGCTCCAGATCGACCATTCGCTCTGCACGGCGGCGATCGGATGCACGGCAACCGCCGCCCGCAGTTCGTCTGCCGTCACCTCGGACAGGCCCAGATGGCGGACCTTGCCTGCGGCTACCAATTCGGCCATGGCACCGACGGTTTCCTCGATCGGCACGGTCACGTCGCGGCGGTGCATGTAATAGAGGTCGACCACGTCGGTCTGTAGCCGCTGCAAGCTCTCGTCGATGCACTGCGCGACATAGGCGGCGTCGCCGCGGACGCCGATCTTCCCTGCGGCCCGGTCCGCCGGGTTGCCCTGGATGCCGAACTTGGTGGCCAGCGTGACCTCGTCGCGGCGATCGGCGAGCAGCTTGGCGATCAGCTTCTCGTTGTTGCCATTGCCGTAGATATTGGCGGTATCGATGAACGTCACGCCGAGGTCCACCGTGCGATGCAGCGTGGCAAGCGACTCGGTGTCGTCGACCTCGCCATATACGGGGGTCAGCGCCATGGCGCCGAAACCGATTGCACTGACAGTTAATTCGTCGCCCAATTCGACCGTGGGCACTGTGTTGGCACTCGTCATGGTGGCTCCTAACGAATCTTGCCGAGACTGTATTCCGATCGCGCGCCTGTTCGGCATCGATTGACTGCAGATGTCAACCGAACAGGCAGGTCGCGGACGTGACAGTGTTGCAACCACCAAATGCCTTTCACGCCGCGTGCGTCGGCTCTAGCCTGTGAAGTAAGTCACGAGCAGGAGGCGACCATGCGGATCGCAGATGTATTGCGGAACAAGGGTGCGGCGGTGGCCACCATCACGCCCGAGACGTCGGTCGCCGGTCTGCTCACGGAGCTCACCGTGCACAACATCGGCGCCATGGTGGTGGTGTCGCAGGACGGGCTGGTCGGCATCGTTTCGGAGCGCGACGTCGTGCGCAAGCTGCACGAATTGGGCACCGAGATACTCCACCGCCCGGTGTCGGAGATCATGACGACGGTGGTGGTGACGTGCACACCGGAGGATTCGGTCAACAGCCTCAGTGCACTGATGACCGAGAATCGGGTGCGGCACGTGCCTGTCGTGGTCGACGGGCGCCTGGCAGGCATCGTCAGCATCGGCGACGTCGTGAAGAACCGACTGGAAGAACTCGAGGCCGAGCAGCAGCATCTCCAGGCCTACATCACTCAAGGTCGCTGAGTGTCGATTGACGTCCGCCCCCTGGGGCGGAGCGATGTGCGCGGCGCTGCCCGCGTCTTGGCCAAGGCGTTTTACGACGATCCGGTGACCAGCTGGATGCTGCCCGACGACAGCTCCCGGCTGACCGCCCTGACCAGGGCATTCGCGCCGCTGGCCCGCCACCACTTTCTGCCGCGCGCCGGCTCGGAGGTCGGGGTGCGCGACGGCACCGTCGGTGCCGCCACGCTGTGGGATCCGCCGGGCCAACGCAAGCCTGGCCTGGTCGAACAGCTCATCACGACGCCCACGATGCTGTGGGCATTTCGCTCCCGAGTTCCCGCGAGCATGCGGGTGATGGAGCTGATGGAAAAGCACCATCCCGAAGAGCCCCACTGGTATCTCATGCTCATCGGCAGCGACCCGTCCGTGCGGGGAGCGGGTTTCGGCCACGCGTTGATGCGGTCGCGGCTCGACCGGTGCGACGCCGAAGGCTCTCCGGCATACCTGGAGAACAGCAATCCGAAGAACGAGGCGTATTACCTGCGGTTCGGCTTCGAAATCATGGGCGAGATCAAGCTGCCCGACGGCGGGCCGCCGATGTGGCCGATGTGGCGCAACCCGCGGTAACTACCGCGAGCGACCCCAAAATGCCAAGAAAGTGCGGCGTGTTGCGTGCAAACACGGTCACTCGCCGAAATGGCGGCTAGCTCCAGGAGTATTCGGCGCGTAGCCGGGCGGCCACGATTTCGAACACCTCGCGCTCCAGGATTGCGCCCTCGCGCCGAATGCCCTCTTCGGGCACGTCGAGCACGCGGTCCAGCCGCACCCAGCTGGGCCGGCCCTCGTAGTCCCAGCTACCGCTGCCGATGCCGACCCAGTCACGGTCGTTGCGGTGATGTTCCTGGCTGGACAGCATCAGGCCAAGCAGCGTCGAGCGGTCCCGGCCGACCACCAGCACCGGCCGGTCCTTGCCGCGGGTCGGATCGTCCTCGTAGACCACCCAGGTCCACACGATCTCGCCGGGATCGGCGCGGCCGTCCAGGTCAGGGGCGTACACCAGCTTGCGCGCCCGCTGTGCGGTCGGAACGCTGTTGTCGGTGACCGGGCGGCCCGCGGTGATGGCCGGGGCCTCGTCGGTGGGCATGCCGGACAGCGCGTCGAGCCCGATTCTGATGCTGGTCTGGATGCCGGTCTGCAGCTGTTGACGGATGAACTTGGGCGCCTCGTTGAACACCAGGTTCTCCGCAAAGCGTTGAAACGTCTGCAGTGGTTTCCATGGCGGGGCCATAAACCCGAGCATAGGGGAGTCGCAGCGGCCGCGATTGTGTCGAGACGGCCTCGCCTAGATACCCTGGTACCGCACACCAACGCGCTCACCAGGAGATTCCCATCAGCAGTTTCGCCGACCAAACCTTCACGGCGCCGGCGCAGATTCGGAACTTCTGCATCATCGCCCACATCGACCACGGCAAGTCGACGCTGGCTGATCGAATGCTGCAGCTGACCGGTGTGGTTGCCGATCGGGACATGCGTGCGCAGTACCTGGACCGGATGGACATCGAGCGTGAACGCGGCATCACGATCAAGGCCCAAAACGTCCGGCTGCCATGGCAACTGGATGACACCGATTATGTGCTGCATCTGATCGACACTCCTGGCCACGTCGACTTCACCTATGAGGTGTCGCGCGCGCTGGAGGCGTGCGAAGGCGCGGTGCTGCTGGTGGACGCCGCCCAGGGCATCGAGGCGCAGACGCTGGCCAACCTCTATCTGGCGCTGGACCGCGACCTGCACATCATCCCGGTGCTCAACAAGATCGACCTGCCCGCGGCCGATCCCGAGCGCTACGCCGCCGAAATCGCCCACATCATCGGCTGCGAACCCACCGATGTGCTGCGGGTGTCCGGAAAGACGGGCGCGGGCGTCTCCGAACTGCTCGACCACGTCGTCCGCGAGGTCCCACCGCCGGTCGGTGACCCCGATGCCCCGGCGCGGGCCATGATCTTCGACTCCGTCTACGACACGTATCGCGGCGTGGTGACGTACGTCCGCGTCGTCGACGGCAAGATCGTCCCGCGCGAGCGCATCAAGATGATGTCCACCGGCGCCACCCACGAACTGCTGGAAGTCGGCATCGTCTCGCCCGAACCGAAGCCGTCCGCCGGCCTCGGCGTCGGCGAGGTCGGCTACCTGATCACCGGCGTGAAGGACGTGCGTCAGTCGAAGGTCGGCGACACCGTGACGGCGGCGCGCCACGGCGCGACCGAGCCGCTGACCGGCTATCGCGAACCCCGGCCGATGGTCTATTCCGGGCTGTATCCCGTCGACGGCTCCGACTATCCCGATCTGCGCGACGCGCTGGACAAGCTGCAGCTCAACGACGCCGCGCTGACATACGAGCCGGAAACCTCGGTCGCACTCGGCTTCGGTTTCCGCAGCGGCTTCCTCGGCCTGCTGCACATGGAGATCACCCGCGAGCGGCTCGAGCGTGAGTTCAATCTCGACCTGATTTCCACGTCGCCCAACGTGGTGTACCGCGTCGTGAAGGAAGATGGCGACGAGCTCGTCGTCACCAACCCGTCTGACTGGCCCGACGGGAAGATCCGCACGGTGTACGAACCCGTCGTGAAGACAACCATCATCGCCCCAAGCGAATTCATCGGCACGATCATGGAACTGTGCCAATCGCGGCGCGGCGAACTCGGCGGCATGGACTATCTGTCAACCGAGCGCGTCGAGTTGCGTTACACAATGCCGTTGGGGGAGATCATCTTTGACTTCTTCGATGCGCTGAAGTCGCGCACCCGCGGCTACGCCAGCCTCGACTACGAGGAGGCAGGCGAGCAGGAAGCCGAGCTGGTGAAGGTCGACATTCTGTTGCAGGGCGAGGCAGTTGACGCGTTTTCCGCGATCGTGCACAAGGACTCGGCGTACGCCTACGGCAACAAGATGACGACCAAACTCAAGGAACTGATTCCGCGTCAGCAGTTCGAGGTTCCGGTGCAGGCCGCGATCGGTTCCAAGATCATTGCTCGCGAAAACATCCGCGCGATCCGCAAAGACGTGCTATCGAAGTGCTACGGCGGTGACATCACGCGTAAGCGCAAGCTGCTGGAGAAACAAAAAGAAGGCAAGAAGCGAATGAAGACCATAGGCCGGGTTGAGGTGCCGCAGGAGGCGTTCGTCGCCGCGCTGTCCACCGACGCCCCGGCCGACAAGGCCAAGAAGTAGGAGTCTTCAGACGATGATGCGCTCAACCCGGTCGACGATCGTCGCGTTGAGCGCATGCGCGGTGCTGGCGGGCTGCTCCTCGGCCGCGGTGCAGAGTGCGCCCACCGTCCACATCACCGAGGCCGCCAAGCCCACAGTGTCGCGGGCGTTGGATCAGGCCCTGCCGACGACCAACGAACTGGCCACCATCCTGGGTACTGCGGGCTTCATGGGCCGCCCCGTCAAGGGCGGGCCGGAGATGCTGTTGGCAGGTGTGCGCGAATCAGAGGCCACGCCGCTGGACTGCGTCAGCGCGGGCTTCCGGCTGGAAAAGATCGTGTATCAGGCGAATCCGGTGCGCACCGTGGCGAGTCAGTCGTGGATCGGCGGGGATCAGAGCGGCCCGTCATACTCGGGCTTTTTCGGCGCCGTGCAGTTCGCCACTCCCGACGATGCTCAGGCGTTCTTCGCGGCGGCGGCCGACAAGTGGCACCGCTGCAACGGCCAGACGCTGGTGTTGCATCAACCGGAGCACGGAGCCGATGGGTTGAGCCGGATCACCGACGTCGTCGTCGACAACAAGATGGTGTCCGCGATCGTCCTGCACGACAACGGTTCGACGATCCAGCGCGCCCTCGGCGTCACATCGGATTGCGTTGTGGATGTGGAGGTTACGAACCCGCCCGCGGTCAACGGTGGCAACGCGGCCGGTGCCGTTGGCGTCGCGAATCTGATGCTGCAGAAGATCGGCGTTTCGTGAGCGCCCGCGCCTGCGCAACCAGCAAAAATTGACGGCTACCCGACACTTTCGGGGCCGGTCGGTCACAATAGCGCGGTGATCTTTGTCCGCACGGCCGCCCGCGCATGCACTGTCGGGGCCGTCATCGCGGTGTCCGTCCTGCTCTCGGGTTGCGTGAGCACGGTGTCCGGCAATGCGGTGCGCGCGCAAAACGCGGCGCCGATCGACGTGCCGTCGCTGACCGAGGCCAAGCTCGACGACGTGCTGCTGTCGATAGGCGAACTCAACGGCATCATGGGCTCCACGCAGATGAAGGTCACCAGCGAGTTGGAGGACATGACCGATCACTCCGGCGAGGTCTCCGATCCCGACTGCCTCGGTTCCATCTATGGCGCGGAGGAGCCCGTCTACGCAGGCAGCGGCTGGACGGCGGTGCGCGACCAAGTGGTGCGCGAGCCCGGTGAGGACAACGAGCACTGGGTCGAGCAGACCGCGGTGTTGTATCCGTCGGCCGAGAAGGCGCAGAAGTTCTTCGATGACTCGAAGGCATCGTGGGACAAATGCTCGGGCTATTCGGTGTCGGTCGATGATGCCAACGCCACCTACTTGTGGCAGATCGACAACGTCGCGTCCGAAGACAACTTGATCACTCAGCTGACGGCGCAGGAGGACGCGGGCGGCTGGGCATGTCAGCACGGTCTGTCGGTGGTCTCGAATGTCACCGTCGAGGCATGGGCCTGCAGCTATGACGTCAAGGACGAGGCGGCGACGATCGCCAACCAGATGGTCGCCAACGCGGCCAAGAAGTAGCTCAAACCGTAAGCGCCAGAGCGCTGATCACAATCAGTGCGATGATCGCACTGCCGGTGAGATAGACCTCGCGCCGCGGTGAAATGCGGTTCGGCAGTGGGCGCTGGGCCAGCATCCGTTGGCGCCTGTGGCCGATGAGATAGGTCGAAATCGCAAGCAGGGCAGCGACACCCGCCGCTGCAAGTTGTGGTGCGCTGGGCTTGCCGTGCGTGTCGCGGATCAACAGGATCGCGCCGTTGGCGAGCACCGCCAGCGAGGTCCGCGTCCATGCCAATGTGGTTCGCTCGGGCTGGGTTTGGCTGTTGCTCGTCAACCGGAAACTGCCTTGACGACGATGAGGCCCGCGGTGAGCAACCCGACCAGGACGAGTCCGATGCCGAGATACATGGGCGTGGGATGGCGGGGCAACGGCAGGCCTCGGCGCATGGCGTGATCGGCTTGTCGCCACCGAAGAATTCCCATGCCCGCGGTGAGGATCGCGAGCAACGCCAAAATGACTCCGAGCACATGACGTGCGCCGGGAATCGACAGTTCGGGGATCAACTGCACGACGGCGACGGCCGCCGCCAGCAGTCCGAGCGCGGTGCGTTGCCACGCCAGAAACGTGCGCTCGTTGGCCAGCGTGAATCGGTAGTCAGGCTCGGCTTCAGACGCGTTGTCGTCGCCCACGTGCTCAACCTAACGAAGCCCTGATGTGCGTGTCTCGTACATGGCAACACCGCCAGGACAGCGTCGCTGCCGTCAGCGTTACAACCACTCTGATTCGAAGGTGTAAGGGTGGTGTTTCGCGCCCTGTGCCTACTCGCTGAAAAGACGATGCCACAAGGGAATTGACTAAGCACTTGGGTCCACGTGCACAATCCGGGCAGCGGGATTCGGTCGTCGTGGCCGGTGAATCGGCCATGCTTGACGCCTAGCCTCTGCTCGTGGTCGAAGATGCATACCTCTCAGGCCCCGACGGACCGATGCTGGCCGATGTGCGATTGACCGCCGGCTGGCCGTGGCTCCTGGTTGCTCTTGGCGTCGCCGTCATCGTCGTCGGAGGATTGCTGCTGTGACTAGTGCGGGGCCGCGAATCCCGACGGCGTGGTGAAGGTGAACGGCGGTGTGGCCTTCGATGTCACCGACGCCGCTGCCCCGGCTGCCGAGGAGCGGATACTTCTGACGCCGTCAGGAAGTCGCGCCCAGCGGACGCCGCACCAGCTCACCCCACACCGCGAACGCCTCGGCATGCTCCGCAGTGGTCGAGCCGCTCGCCAGCGCCACCAAACCAGCGGCCAGCCGCCCGATGCCGATGCCCGTCTGATGCACCACGCGCACCAGTTCCTCGAAGGCTTCCTGATCGGAGCAGCCGCGCAGTGCGACGAGGATCCCTGTGGCCACGTCGATCACTCGGCGCGAAGTGTCCTCACCCACGCGATAACTCATGCAGTCATCGTGCGTGATCGGTCAGCGGTCAACAAGGGATCAAGCCACGATGATCCTGAAGCGCTACCGAGCCGTCATCGGCTCGCTACCGTCGCTACATCGGCGCGTTGGCCGGCACGAAGACCCCGGAGCTGTCGGCCTCTTCCTCCGCGCGGATGACGTGCACGACCGCGTTGATCAACGCCAGGTGGGTGAACGCCTGCGGGAAGTTGCCCAGGTGCCTGCCGGTGCGCGGTTCGATCTCCTCCGCGTAGAGGTGTAGCGGGCTGGCGAACGACAGCAGCCGCTCACACAGGTGCTTGGCCCGGTGGATCTCGCCGATCTCGACCAGCGCCGAAACCAGCCAGAACGAGCAGATCGTGAACGTGCCTTCCTCGCCGGACAGGCCGTCGTCGGTCTCCTCGACGCGGTACCGCAGCACCAGGCCCTCCTCGGTCAGCTCGTCGGCGATGGCCAGCACCGTTGCGCGCACCCGCGGATCGTCGGCAGGCAGGAACCGGGTCAGGATCGCCAGCAGCAGCGAGGCGTCCAGCGCATCGTCGCCGTAGCGCTGCGTCAGCACGCCACGCGAGTCGACGCCATTGGCCAACACGTCGGCCTTGATCTCCTCGGCGATCGCCCGCCACTGCTGCGCGTAGGACTTCTCGCCTTGTAGCTCAGCGAGTTTGGAGCCGCGGTCCAGTGCCACCCAGCACATGATCTTCGACGAGGTGAAGTGCTGCGGTTCGCCGCGCACCTCCCAGATGCCGCGGTCGGGTTCACGCCAATGCTTGATCGCTTCCTCGACCTGTTGCTTGAGCACCGGCCACAGCGTGTCGGAGATCTGCTCGCGCGACTTGGCGTGCAGATAGACCGAATCCAGCATTGTGCCCCAGATGTCGTGCTGCATCTGGTTATAGGCGCCGTTGCCGATGCGCACCGGGCGGGCGTTGTCGTAGCCGGACAGGTGATTCAATTCCTCTTCGACGAGGCTGCGTTCCCCGCCGACGGCGTACATCACCTGAAGCGGATGGCGCTCACCGTTGTTGGCGCCGGACACGTCGGCGATGAACGCGAAGAAGTCGTCGGCCTCGCGGTCCAGACCCAATGTGTACAGACCCCACAACGCGAACGTCGAATCACGCACCCACGCGTATCGGTAGTCCCAATTTCGTTCGCCCTGAGGCGTTTCCGGCAATGAGGTGGTCGGCGCCGCCAGCAGCGCGCCGGTCGGCGAATAGGTAAGGCCCTTCAGCGTCAGTGCGCTGCGCTGCAGATACGACCGCCACGGGTGATCCGGGAAGTCGCCGATGTTGATCCACTGCCGCCAGCACTCGCTGGTCTGCCACATCTTGTCGGCGGCCTCGTCATAGGTCTGCGGCGCCGGGTGCTTCGACCACGACAGCGCGACGAATGCGTTGTCGCCCTCCTTCATTCGCGTGCGGGCCCGTGCTTCGTGGCCCTCCAGCCCCAGCCGCAAGTTGGTGGTCAGCCGCAGCGTCGGATGCGCGTCGGGGTCACGGCTGGCCCGCGCGATCGCCTCGCCGTACGCCTGCGCCGAGTACTCCCATGTCGCGGGGATGCGGTGGTAGTCGAACGCCGGCTCGCAGTTCATCACCAGCTCGACCGTGCCACTCACACATCGCACCGTGCGCAGCAGAATGTGCTCGGCGTCCCAGTCCATCGGCGTGCGCCGATGCGTGCGGGACCGGGTCTCGATGTCGTGCCACGGCCCCATCACCAGCGCATCGCGCACGATGACCCAGCCGGTGTGCGTCTGCCAGGTGGTTTCCAGGATCAGGCTGCCCGGGAGGTAACGCCTGGCCGCGGGCACCGAAACGCCGTACGGGCCGAGCCGGAAGTGACCTGCACCGCGGTCGAGGATCGCGCCGAACACGCTTGGCGAGTCCGGGCGCGGGACACACAGCCATTCGACCGAGCCCGCCGACGAAATGAGGCAGGTGTTCTCGCAGTCGGAAAGGAACGCGTAGTCCGCGATCGGCGGAAAGGGATTCCGCAACCCGCCGCCGGAATACGGGACCGGTGCCGTCACGGTGAACGGGGCGTCGGACTCGTCGACCGCAACGGCCGCTGCGCCATTGGCCTTCGGCGCCCCGTCGGACGGTTCGGTTTGTTGCAGAACCATGCGGACATCATCAACTGCGGAGAGCCCCGGCGTCTACTTGTGTCGATGCGTGTCCGAGCGTCTTTCGGCTCAGCGTCGGGCAAACTTCGGTGCGTGTTCGGGCAGCGGCCCGATCGCGATCCCGTATCCCGCCGCTGAGCGCAGCGCCGGAACCCTGCCGGCCAGCCGGACGAAAAACGGCGGCTCGGCGGCTTGACCTGCAGAAACAGCGACGGCGATGACGCGGGTGTGGATGGTCCGCTGCACCGACTGAATCAGCGCGGCGGGCAGCCACCGACGCGCTTGCACCCGGGCCAACTGCCTGGTCGACACGGGGCCGCGGCGCAGCGGGCCCGCCAGCGCGGCGGCGGCCGCTACCGCGTCGGCGACCGCCAGGTTGATCCCCACCCCACCGACTGGAGACATGGCGTGCGCCGCGTCGCCGATCAACAACAGCCCGTCGGCGTACCAGCGCCGCAGCCGGTTCAACTGGACGTCCAGCAGCTTGACGTCGTCGAACGATGTCAGCGAGGCGATGTGATCGGCCAACCACGGAACGAGAGACACCACGGCGCGGTGCAGCGTCTCGATGCCCTGCGCGCGCAGCTCTGCGTCGCGGCCCTTCGGGATGACGTACGCGCATTGGTAGTAGTCGCCGCGGTCGATGACGATCAGCGCATGCCCGGCGCCGAGCACACCCGCCAGGCCATGCGGATCGTCGGGATTACGCGGCAGTCGGAACCACCACACGTCCATCGGCGCGCCGAAACTCCTCGGCGTCAACCCCATCGCCGCGCGCAGCGTCGACGAGCGGCCGTCACACGCCACCGTCAACTCGGCGTGCAACTCATGCACCTCGCCCTCGCCGTCGCGGTAGCGCACACCGATCACTTTTTCTTTGCGCGTCCCCTCGCCGAAAATCGGCGCCAGCACCTCGGTGCTGCGCAAGAGTCGAAACGTCGGCTCCTTCTCGGCCGCCGCAGCCAGCAATTCGAGGAAATCCCACTGAGGCACCAGGGCAATGTGCTTGTGCGGACCGGGAATTCGGCTCAAGTCGATGCCTACCTCGGTGCCCTGGATCTTCATGTTCAGCGTGTCGATGACGCGGTGTGGCATCCGGGCGAACTCGTCGGCAAGGCCGAGTTCGTCGAGCAGTCGTAGCGTGCTGGCGTGCACCGTGTCACCGCGGAAGTCGCGCAGGAAGTCGGCGTGCTTCTCCATCACGGTGACGTCGACGCCGCCACGGGCGAGCAGCAGCCCCAGCATGATTCCCGCGGGACCGCCACCGGCGATCACACAGGTGGTCTTCTCGGTGGGCTTACCGTCGGCCGCCACGAGGCAATCTTCCCATCGAATACGCTGGCCGGGTGGGCGGCTTCCTCAACTGGTGGGACGGCGTCGAACTGTGGCTCTCCGGCCTGCCGTTCGTCGCACAGACCGCGGTGGTGATGCCGGTGGTGCTGGCATTGGCCTACGGGATCGCGATCCTTCTGGACGGCGCGCTTGGCAACGGGATTCGAATCCTGCGGCGCGCGCGTCATCAGCATGAGGACGAGGAGTGAGTGGTTTGCCGCGTTCGCGAGTCACCCTGGTGCTCGTCATCCTCGTGGTGTTGGTGCTCGTTGCGTGGTTGTTGACCCGTTGACCGGGCGAAGGCCAACCCTGGGTGCGTTGCCAGACTCTGTTATTCTTCGCGCCATGCGTACAGCGTCCGGCAACAAGAGTGGCCACATCCTGGCCCTCATTGCCGTGGGATTCAGTGCTGTCGCTGATGTCTGTTGTTGTTGCTGACTCCATTCCCGTCCGCGGTCTGGTGTCGGTAACGGCTGTTTTCATGCCCATGTACTGATTCCTCGCCTTGCCGTCGCGACGGGCTGTCCCGTTAGTCCCCAGCAAGGAAAGGTCAACAATGCTCAACCTTCGGAAGTCCTGGCGGCCTGCCGCCGCTCTCGCCGTCACGGCGTCGCTGCTCGCGGCATGCGGCGGCGGATCCAGCGACGTGGCGGGCGGCGGCGATCAGCCGGCCGCTGAGACGACGCTGACGCTTGTCGCGTACGCGGTGCCCGAGCCCGGCTGGAGCAAGATCATCCCGGCGTTCGCCGCCACCCCCGAAGGCAAGGGCGTGGCCGTGACCACGTCGTACGGCGCTTCGGGCGACCAGTCGCGCGCGGTCGTCGACGGCAAGCCCGCCGACATCGTCAACTTCTCGGTCGAGCCCGACGTGAGCCGCCTGGTCAAGGCGAACAAAGTCGCCAAGGACTGGAATGCGGACACCACCAAGGGCATCCCGTTCGGGTCGGTCGTTTCGCTGGTCGTCCGCAAGGGCAACCCGAAGCACATCAAAGACTGGGACGACTTGCTGCAGCCGGGGATCGAGGTCGTCACCCCGAGCCCGCTGAGCTCCGGCTCCGCCAAGTGGAACCTGCTGGCGCCGTACGCCGCGAAGAGCAACGGTGGCAAGGACCAGCAGGCGGGTCTGGACTTCATCAACAAGCTGGTCACCGAGCACGTCAAGACCCGCCCGGGTTCCGGCCGCGAGGCCACCGACGTGTTCCTGCAGGGGACCGGCGACGTGCTGATCAGCTACGAGAACGAGGCCATCAACGTCGAGCGGCAGGGTAAGTCCGTCGAGCACATCAACCCGCCGCAGACCTTCAAGATCGAGAACCCTGTCGCGGTGGTGACCTCCAGCGCGCATCTGGACAAGGCGACCGCGCTGAAGAACTACCTGTTCACCAAGGAAGGGCAGAAGATCTGGGCGCAGGCCGGCTTCCGGCCCGTCGATCCGTCCGTCGCGACCGATTTCGCCACCGACTTCCCGACGCCAGAGAAGCTGTGGACGATCGCTGATCTGGGAGGATGGAGCGCGGTTGATCCCGCGTTGTTCGACAAGGACAACGGAACCATCACGAAGATCTACAAGCAGGCGACTGGATGACGGCAACCGTCGAACCCAATCCGGAGGCGACCCGGCCAGAACTCACCGGAAACGGTGAGGGCGGCCGGGCGCCCCGCTTGTTCGGCGGTCGGTATGGGACGACGTCGTTGCGGGTGGGGGCCGCCTCGATCTGGCTGAGTGTCATCGTGCTGCTGCCATTGGCGGCAATCGTGTGGCAGTCGGCGGGCGGCGGCTGGGATGCGTTCTGGCGCGCAGTCACCTCGAATGCGGCGCTGGAGTCGTTCCGGGTGACGCTGACGATCTCGGTAGGCGTGACCCTGGTCAACCTCTTCTTCGGGCTGATAGTGGCCTGGGTGCTCACCCGAGACGACTTTCCGGGCAAGCGACTCGTCGACTCCGTCATCGATCTGCCGTTCGCGCTGCCGACGATTGTCGCGAGCCTGGTGATGCTGGCCCTTTACGGGCCGAATAGCCCTGTGGACCTTCATCTTCAGCACACCAAGTGGGGTGTGGGCATTGCGCTGTTGTTCGTCACGCTTCCGTTCGTGGTGCGTTCGGTGCAGCCTGTCCTGCTCGAACTGGACCGGGAGGTCGAGGAAGCCGCGGCGTCGCTGGGCGCCAACAACGCGACGATCTTCACTCAGGTGATCCTGCCCGCCTTGCTGCCGTCCCTGTTGTCCGGAGCCGGGCTGGCGTTCTCGCGCGCCATCGGCGAGTTCGGTTCGGTGGTGCTGATCGGCGGGGCGGTGCCCGGTGAAACCGAGGTGTCGTCACAGTGGATCCGCACCCTGATCGAAAACGACGACCGCACCGGCGCCGCGGCGATCTCCATTGTGTTGCTTGTGGTTTCGTTCGTGGTGCTGTTCATCCTGCGGGCGGTCGGATCGAGGGCGGCCAAGCGTGAGGAGCTGGCGCAATGACGCTGACGCCTGCCGTCCGGCATCTTCTTCGCTACCTTGCCCTGGCGTACATCGGGATCCTCGTCATCGTGCCAGTCGGGCTGATTCTGTGGCGCACGTTCCAGCCCGGCATCGGCGCGTTCTTCGACTCGATCAGCACCCCCGCGGCGCTCTCGGCGCTCCAACTGTCGCTACTTGTGGTGGCAATCGTGGTGCCGCTCAACGTTCTGTTTGGCGTGCCAACCGCATTGGTGTTGGCGCGCAACCGGTTCCGTGGCAAGAGTGCCCTGCAAGCGGTGATCGACCTGCCGTTCGCGGTCTCACCGGTGGTGGTCGGTGTCGCGCTGATCCTGTTGTGGGGCTCCGCGGGACTCTTCGGGTTCGTCGAAAACAACCTCGGCCTCAAGATCATCTTCGGCTTCCCCGGCATCGTCCTGGCGAGCATCTTCGTGACCGTTCCCTTCGTGATTCGTGAAGTCGAACCGGTGCTGCACGAGATCGGCACTGACCAAGAGGAAGCCGCCGCAACGCTGGGATCGCAGTGGTGGCAGACGTTTTGGAAGGTCACGCTGCCATCGATCCGGTGGGGCCTGACCTACGGCGTCGTGTTGACGATTGCGCGCACACTGGGCGAGTTCGGTGGGGTGATCATGGTCTCCTCCAACCTGCCGGGAACTTCGCAAACCCTCACACTGTTGGTGGCCGACCGGTACAACCGCGGCAACGAATACGGCGCCTACGCGGTGTCCACGCTGCTGATGACCGTCGCGGTAATCGTCCTGATCGTTCAGGTGGTCCTCGACGCCAGGCGTTCGCGCGCGAGCACGTAGGCATAAGGAGACGAAAGTAATGACCGACGCAATCGTCGTGCGAGGTGCGAACAAGCGCTATGGCGACTTCGCGGCACTGGACAACGTCGACTTCGAGGTGCCGTCGGGCTCGCTGACCGCGCTGTTGGGCCCCAGTGGCTCTGGCAAGTCGACGTTGTTGCGCGCCATCGCCGGACTCGACCTGCCTGACACCGGTTCCGTGACCATCAACGGCCGCGACGTCACGCACATCCCGCCGCAGCGCCGCGGCATCGGCTTCGTGTTCCAGCACTACGCGGCGTTCAAGCATCTGACCGTGCGCGACAACGTCGCGTTCGGCCTCAAGATCCGCAAAAAACCCAAGGCGGAGATCAAGGCGAAGGTCGACAACCTGCTGGAAGTGGTGGGGCTGGCGGGTTTTCAGACCCGGTACCCGAATCAGCTGTCGGGTGGTCAGCGGCAGCGCATGGCGCTGGCCCGCGCGCTCGCGGTCGATCCCGAAGTGCTGCTACTTGACGAGCCGTTCGGTGCACTGGACGCCAAGGTCCGTGAGGACTTGCGGGCGTGGTTGCGACGGTTGCACGACGAGGTGAATGTCACGACGGTGTTGGTCACGCACGACCAGGCCGAAGCGCTTGACGTGGCTGACCGGATCGCGGTGCTCAACAAGGGCCGCATCGAGCAGGTCGGTTCGCCGACGGAGGTTTACGACGCGCCCGCCAACGCATTCGTGATGTCGTTCCTCGGGGCGGTGTCGTCGCTCAACGGGTCACTGGTTCGCCCCCACGACATCCGGGTTGGCCGCAACCCGGAGATGGCGATCGCGACGAGTGACGATTCCGTTCAGGCAACGGGTGTGGTGCGTGCGGTCATCGATCGAATTGTGGTGCTGGGCTTCGAGGTTCGCGTCGAACTGACCAGCGCGGCCGACCACACGCCGTTCACCGCGCAGATCACCCGCGGCGACGCCGAGGCGCTGGGGTTGAAGGAGGGCGACACAGTGTATGTGCGCGCCACGCGTATTCCGCCGTTGCCGGGCGCTACCGAGACCACCCGGTCCGATAATGCCGACAAGGATGAGTCGCTGACGAAGGCCTGATGTTTCAGAAATACAATCGCTTTGAATGCAATCGGTGACCTCGGGACCGGAGTTCGGCAGCATTCCATCGAGTGAGCCGCATCATCCGATTCAACGCGTTCGACATGAACTGCGTCGCGCACCAATCGCCAGGCCTGTGGCGGCATCCCGACGACCAGTCCTGGCGCTACAAAGACCTCGGTTACTGGACCGAACTGGCGAAACTGCTCGAGCGTGGTCGGTTCGACGGCCTCTTCATCGCCGACGTTCTTGGCACCTACGATGTGTACGGCGCCAGCGACGAAGCGGCGATTCGACATGCCGCGCAGATTCCGGTTAACGACCCGCTGCTGCTGGTGTCAGCGATGGCGTTGGTGACCGAGAACCTGGGGTTCGGCATCACTACCGGTACCGGTTTCGAGCACCCGTACCCATTCGCCCGCCGCATGTCCACACTCGATCACCTCACCAATGGCCGCATCGGCTGGAACGTCGTCACCGGATACCTGCCCGCCGCCGCACGCAACATGGGGCAGACCGACCAGCCTGCGCACGACGCCCGGTATGACCACGCCGACGAGTATCTCGAGGTGCTCTACAAGCTGTGGGAAGGGTCATGGGAGGACGACGCCGTGATCCGCGACCGCGAACGCGGCGTGTTCACCAACCCGGCGAAGGTGCACCACATCGGGCATGAGGGAACGCATTTCAGCGTGCCCGGCGTGCATCTCGCCGAGCCCTCTCCGCAGCGCACACCGGTTATTTACCAGGCCGGCTCTTCGCCGCGCGGAGTGCGGTTCGCTGCCGAGAACGCCGAGGCGATCTTCACTGCGGCCCCGACGAAAGCGATTCTGCGCGAGGTGGTCTCGACGATTCGTCGCGAGCTGGAGCTGGCGGGCCGGGACCCGTACGCGGCGAAGATCTTCAACCTGACCACAGTGGTGACCGCTGAGACCGACGAGGAGGCACACGCCAAGCACGCCGAGTACTTGTCATACGGCGATCCAGAGGGTGCGCTGGTGTTCATGTCCGGGTGGATGGGTGTCGACCTCGCGCGCTACGGGCTCGAGGAGCCGATCGGCAATGCCGATTCCAATGCGATCCTGTCGGCCGTCGCCGCGTTTCAGTCCGCGGATCCCGACGGTCGAGAATGGGTCGTGCGCGACATCGCGGAGTGGGGCGAGATCGGCGGAATGGGTCCGCGCATCGTCGGTTCGGGGGTTCGCGTAGCCGACACCCTCCAGGAGTGGGTAGAGGAAACCGACGTCGACGGGTTCAACCTCGCCTACGCCGTCACGCCTGGATCGTTCAGCGATTTCGTTGACTACGTCGTGCCGGTGCTGACAGCCCGCGGCGCCTACCAGTCCGGCTATGCGCCGGGAACTCTGCGCAACAAGCTGTTGGGCAACGGCGACCGGCTACCTGACGAACACCGCGGCGCGCGATACCGAGTTGGCGGCCCGGCGTCAACCATCATCGAACGCCCGTCCACTGTGCCGTCCTCGTCATCGTCGGCCGCCCCGCAGCCGAGCAGAGGCAGATGAACTAGGCCGCCACCTGAGCGGCCAGTGCTTGATCGAAGCGATCCAGTACCGTGTCGGCGACCAGCCGATGCGGCCCAAGCGGTGCCGTCATCGGAATCCCTTGTGCCCGGGCATATTCGGCAACGCGATCGGTTATCCGGCCAGGTGCAAGGAACCAGGGCGCGATGACCAGACGTGAGGCCCCACGCTCGCGCAAGGTGTCGGCCGCCTCAGCCACCGTCGGGTGCGGGCCGGTGGCGAAGGCGGTGGTGGCGATCCAGTTCGTGTGTTGGACGAGATAGTCGGCCACCATGCTGGTTCGCGAATTGGCTTGGGGGCGTGAGGAACCGACGGCGGTAACGAGAACGCCAACGTCGGGGTCCAGATGCGAAACTCCCGCGTGCGTCATCCGTTGCCGAAGCACCGCGATGAGCCGGTCATCCTCACCGAGTACGTCGGCCTGCCGCGCGTCGATCCCGGACTCCGCGATCAGCGCCGGGATGTCGACGCGCGCGTGATACGCATCGGCGAGCAGCAGTGGCACCACCACGGCGTTGCGTCCCGTCGCGACCAACACGTCGCGTAGGTTCGGAAAGTTCTGCTCGCAGAACGCCACCCGCACGTCGACATCTCGTCGCATTCTGCGGATGGTGTTCGCGACCTCATGCGCCGATGCCGCCGAGCGGGGATCAGCAGACCCGTGCGCAGTGAGGATCAGAGCTGTCACGATGCGTGCAGACCGCATTCCGTCTTCGACAGGCCCGCCCACCGGCCACTGCGCGGATCAGCACCCTCGACGGGCTTCGCCGTGCACGGCGCGCAGCCGATCGACGGATAGCCTTCGAACACAAGGGGATTGACCAGCACGTCGTTGTCGTCGATATAGGCCTGCATGTCTTCGTCGGTCCACGCCGCTAGCGGGTTGATCTTCACCAACCCAAAAGCCTTGTCCCAGCTGATCAGCGGTGCGTTGGCACGAGTCGGCGCCTCGACGCGACGGATCCCCGTCACCCACGCGGAGTAGCCGCGGAGCGCCTTGCTCAGTGGCTCGACCTTGCGCATCCGGCAGCATTCGTTGGGCTCACGGGCGAACAGATCCTTGCCGAACAGCTCGTCCTGCTTTTCGACGGTGTTCTCCGGGGTGACGTTGACCACGTTGATGTCGTAAACCGCCTCGACCGCGTCGCGCGTGCCGATGGTCTCGACGAAGTGGTAACCGGTGTCGAGGAACAGCACGTCAACGCCGGGGCGGACCTTGGCTGCCAGGTCGACGAGCACCGCGTCCTGCATGTTGGACGCGACGATGTAGTTGCCGCCGAAGTTCTCGTCGGTCCACCGCAGCAGGTCCAGCGCGCTCGCGCCGTCCAACTCCGCGGCGCCCCGCTCGGCCAATGCCTGCAGGTCGGTCTCTGTAATCAGTTCGCTCATCGCAAATCCGCCTCGTCTGCTCGTACTGCCCACGTAGCGAAACGCTCACCCTGCTCGCGTTGTTTCACGAAGTTGCGCACCACTCTGTCGATGTAGTCACCCAGCTCGGTTGACAGCACCTTGTGCTGGCGCAACTTGCGGCCGAAACCGCTATCCAGGCCGAGGCTGCCACCCAGATGTACCTGGAAACCCTCGACCGGCCCGTCGCCGTCGTCGATCATTTGACCCTTGAACCCGATATCGGCGACCTGGATCCGCGCGCACGAGTTCGGGCAGCCGTTGATGTTGACGGTGATCGGCACGTCGAGTTGGGCGTTGATGTCCTCGAGCCGCTTCTCCAGCTCGGGCACCAGCACCTGAGCCCGGTTGCGGGTCTCGGCGAACGACAGCTTGCAGTACTCGATGCCGGTGCAGGCCATCAGGTTCTTACGCCACGACGACGGCCGCGACGGCAAGCCAAGCGCATCCAGGCCGGCGACCAGCGCGTCGAGCTTGTCATCGGGAACGTCGAGGATGACCAGCTTCTGGTACGGCGTCAGCCTGATCCGGTCGGAGCCCGCGGCTTCGGCGAGGTCGGCGACCTTGGTCAGGATGGTGCCGGTGACGCGACCCGCGATTGGTGCGACGCCGACGGCGTTGAGCCCGTTCTTCTGCCTCTGCACGCCGACATGGTCGATCGGATGCTTCAGCGGTTCGGGTGCCGGACCGTCGATCAGCTTGCGGCCGAGGTACTCGTCCTCGACGACCTGGCGAAACTTCTCGACGCCCCAGTCTTTGATCAGGAACTTCAGCCGCGCCTTGCTGCGCAACCGGCGATATCCGTAGTCGCGGAACACCGAGGTCACGGCCTCCCACACCTCGGGCACCTCGTCCAGCGGTACCCACACGCCAAGGCGCTGCGCCAGCATCGGGTTCGTCGAGAGGCCGCCGCCGACCCAAACGTCGAGGCCAGGGCCGTGCTCGGGGTGGTTGACGCCGATGAACGCGATGTCGTTGACCTCGTGCGCGACGTCCTGCAGGCCTGACACCGCGGTCTTGTACTTGCGTGGGAGGTTGGAGAACGACGGATTGCCGACGAAGCGGCGCACGATCTCGTCGACGGCCCAGGTCGGGTCCAGCACCTCGTCGAGCGATTCGCCGGCCAGCGGCGAGCCGAGCACCACACGCGGGCAGTCGCCGCAGGCCTCGGTGGTCTGCAGGCCGACCGCGGCGAGCCGCTCCCAGATCTGCGGCACGTCCTCGATGCGGATCCAGTGGTACTGAACGTTCTCGCGGTCGCTGATGTCGGCGGTGTCGCGGGCGAACTCGGTGGAGATTTCGCCGATCGTGCGCAGTGCGGCGTTCGTCAGCGCGCCGCCGTCGCAGCGCACCCGCATCATGAAGTACTTGGCCTCGAGGATGTCGGCGTTCTCGTCGCCGGTCCAGGTGCCGTCGTAGCCCTGTTCACGCTGGGTGTACAGGCCCATCCAGCGCATGCGGCCACGCAGATCCTGCTTGTCGATGCTGTCGAAGCCCTGCTTGGAGTAGATGTCGAGGATGCGCGCGCGCACGTTCAGCGCGTCGTCGTCACGTTTGAATTGTTCATTGGGGTTGAGCGGGGTGCGGTAGCCGAGGGCCCACTGGCCCTCGCCGCGCGGGCGCTTCACGGGCTTTGATTCCGCGGTGGTCATGTTGGTGTGGGCTCCTTATTGGAGCCGGATCGCGCGTTTCACCGGTGGGCTGTCCGGCGGCGCAGATCCGGCGGCCAGCTGAAGTACGGGGTGGGCTGGGTCCTGAGATCTAGCGCGTCAAGGCAGACAACAACAGGTACAAACGCGCTTGAGGTCGACATGCAGCCGCGCCACCAGGGATACACGCTGGGGGAATCGGACGGCAGTCACGTGGCCAATTGTGCCACGAATACCCACACCGGCCCTAACCGGGACAGATTTGCGCGCAGGGTGAGTAAAAGTCGGCTCTGGGAGACTGGTCTGCATGACAGTCCGAACGGCTCCTACTGAGCTGCCCGATCTGGCCACCACGCCAGGTCGGCCGTTCGGCATCTATATCCACGTGCCGTTCTGCGCGACGCGCTGCGGCTACTGCGACTTCAACACCTACACGCCCACAGAACTGGGTGGCGCGAACCCCGCCGGCTGGCTCGAAGCCCTGCGTGGTGAGCTCACTCTGGCGGCGACGCGGTTGGGGCCGCCACCCGTCGACACGGTGTTCGTCGGGGGCGGCACCCCCTCGATGCTCGGCGGCGACGGGCTGCCTTCGGTGCTCGAGGCGATTCGCGCACACTTCAGCCTGGCTCCGAACGCCGAGGTGACCACCGAGGCGAATCCGGAATCCACCTCGCCTGCGTTTTTCGAGCAATTGCGGACGGCGGGGTACACCCGGGTGTCGCTGGGCATGCAGTCCGTCGTCCCGCACGTGCTGGCAGTGCTTGACCGCGTGCATTCGCCGGGCCGGGCACTGGATGCGGTGCGCGAGGCCCGTGACGCCGGCTTCGACCACGTCAACCTCGACCTCATCTACGGCACGCCGGGGGAGTCCGACGACGACCTCTGCCGTTCGGCCGACGCGGTGATCGAGGCGGGCGTCGACCACGTATCCGGCTACGCGCTGGTGGTCGAGGACGGGACGGCGTTGGCCCGTCGGGTGCGGCGCGGCGAGATCGCGGCGCCCGACAACGATGTGCTCGCCCAGCGCTACGAGTTGCTTGACCATCGGCTGTCGGCGGCGGGGTTCGACTGGTACGAGGTCTCCAACTGGAGCAGGCCCGGCGGTGAATGCCGGCACAACATCGGCTACTGGAACGGCGGCGAATGGTGGGGCGCTGGGCCAGGGGCGCATGGGTATGTGGACGCCACGCGGTGGTGGAATGTCAAGCACCCCAACGCTTATGCGCAGTCGTTGGCCGACGGCCTGTTGCCGGTGGCCGATTTCGAGCAGCTCGATGACGCCACCCAGCACGTCGAGCACGTGATGCTGCGGCTGCGGCTGCGCGGCGGCCTGACCACAGCCGTGTTGGACGAAGCCGAACGAGCCCGCGCCGAAACGGCGATCGCCGACGGCCTCGTAGTGCTTTGCGCCGATCGGCTGGTGCTCACCGACCGCGGGCGGCTGCTGGCCGACGCGGTGGTTCGGGCGCTGCTGGCCTGATCGGCAATCCGCGAAAACCGCTTTGAACGATTCACCTACGTTGCATCGTTGTGCTCAGCGAAGGCCGACAGAAAGCAAGGGATGCGCGGGGCATGAAGCATGGCTGACGATTCCGAGCAGGCGGCGCTGCTGCGGGCTGTGCACGACGAGCACGGCCACACGCTGTTGCGTTACGTCTTGAGACTGACGAGGGGTGACATGCCGTTCGCCGAAGACGTGGTGCAGGAGTCGCTGCTGCGGCTCTGGCGCAAGCCGGAGGTGCTCGAGCAGCCCACCGACAACGTGCGCGCGTGGCTGTTCACCGTCGCGCGCAATCTGGTGATCGACGACCGGCGCAGCGCGCGATACACCCGCGAACTGCAAAGCGAATACCTCCCCGAGAGGGCGTCGCCCGATGTGATCGGGCCGGCTTTCGACAAGTGGATCCTGTCCGACGCGCTGACGTCGCTGTCGCCGGACCATCGCACCGCGATCGTGCGCGCCTACTATCTCGGCCAAACAGTGGCCGATATCGCCCAGCAAGAGGGTATTCCGGAGGGAACCGTCAAGTCCCGGCTTCACTACGCGCTTCGTGCGTTGCGAATTGCGTTGCAGGAAAGGGGGGTTGTCCGATGAACGATGACGACCTTGCCGAATGGGATGCCGCGTATGTCCTCGGCGCGCTCAGCCTCGAAGAACGGCGAACGTATGAGAGCTACCTTGCGGCCAACCCGGCGCGGGCAGCCGAACTCACCGAACTCGCCGGGATGCCAGGCATTCTCAACGCGTTGAGTCGTGACGAGGCGGTCGCGCTGACCGACCTTGCCGGTGCGCCGCCCGCGGAGCAGCGGCCCGACGACATCGCATCGCTCGCCCACGCGGCGGCCAAGCGGCAACAGCGCTCACGTCGCAGGTGGCTGGCGGGAGCGGCGGCATCGGCGGCGGCGCTGTTGATCGCGGGCGGCATCGTCGGGGCGACGGTGTTCGCCAATTCGCCGGCCCCGACACAGACAGTTGCGATGCAGGCGATGCAGCCAACCCCTCGCGGCGGGCTCACCGCCGAGCTCGCCGTCACCGAGAAGAAGTGGGGCACAGAGCTGAACTGGGCGTGCCAGTACACCAAGGACTGGTCGCGGAATGTCGCCAGCTACGACATCGTCGTGACGACCCACGACGGCGTGCAGCAGACGGTGGGTTCGTGGAAGCCGGCCGGAGATGAGGCGACGGGACTGTCGGCGGCGACGAGCATTCCCGCCAAGCAGATCAAGACAGTCGACATCCGGGTGTCCGGTAGCAACGAGCCGCTGGCGATCAAGACAATGCGCTAGCCGACATCGGGTAGCCCCCAAATTCCGGCGGCCGCGCACTAGGGTTAGGCAAACCTTACCTATGTGCCCGCTGGAGGCTGGATGACGGCTGTGCAAGAAACGCTCGAGGTCGAGTCGGAACGAGCCGAGAAGTCCACCGGACCCACAGGTCGCGCCAAGTTCGACGCACTGGCGTTACAGCAGTTGCTCGCTCCCGTTCGCGTCGCCACCGGCAGGGCCCAGCGGATCCAGCTGATTGCGTCGGCGGCGACTGTCGCACCGTTCGTCGGCATCGTCGAACTCGGCCGCGCGCTGCTGGCCGAGGGGCCGGTGAATACGGCGCGACTGTGGACGATCGTCGCGGTGGTGATCGCTGCGCTGCTGGTGCGCACGCTCGCCGGCGGGACGGCGTTGACGATCACGCATTTGGCCGACGTCGACCTGCAGCGCTCGCTGCGCCGCCGCATCGTCGAAACGTTGGGCCGGCTGCCCCTTGGCTGGTTCAGCGCCACATCTTCAGGTGAAGTCCGAAAAGCCGTCCAGCATGACGTCGGCGAATTGCATTATCTGGTAGCACATTCGGCCGTCGAGAAGGCCGGCGCGCTGGCTACGCCGCTGTTCGGCTTGACGTACTGCTGCTACCTGGACTGGCGGCTCGGCCTGTTGGCGCTCGCCCCCATCCCGGTGTATCTCGCGGTCTATTCGTGGCTGGGCCGCGACGCGCGCTCGCAGATGGAGAGGCTGGACCGTGGAATCGAACGGATCAGCGCCACCATCGTCGAGTTCATCGCGGGTGTTTCGGTGGTCAAGATGTTCGGCGAAGCGGGCAAGGCGCACAAGCGTTTTGCCGACGCGGCCGACGAGTTCAACGACAGCTTCGCCAACTGGATGGGCCCGCTCACCAAGGTCAAGGCCGCGACGTCGATCTTCATCGAGACACCACTGTTGTTGCTGGCCAACCTGGCAGGCGGTTACTGGTTCGTCCGTAGCGGCTGGATAGCGCCGATAGACATGCTCGGCTCGACGCTGGTTGCTATGACCATCCCCGCGGCCGTGTTGACCGTCGGATATTCCACCCATATCCAAAGGCAGGCGCAGGCAGCGGCGGGCAGGCTGCAACGGCTATTGCAAACGCCGACGCTGTCCCCGGTAAGGAATCCGCAAGTCCCCGAGGGCAACTCGGTCCAGTTCGATGCGGTGAGCTTCTCCTACGACGGGCAGCGGACCGTTCTAGACGGCATTTCGCTCACTCTGCCGCCTGCCACTATCACCGCGTTGGTCGGCCCGTCTGGCAGCGGTAAATCGACCCTTGCCTCCCTGGTGCCGCGGTTCCACGATGCGACTGCCGGAGCGGTGCGTGTCGGCGGAGCCGACGTTCGGGAGATCGACCCGGCGGTGCTGTATCGCCACGTCGGTTTCGTGCTGCAGGACGTCCAACTGCTCGGCATCAGCGTGGCCGACAACATCCGGCTCGGCAGGCCCGACGCCACTGACGACGACATCGTCAACGCAGCCAAGGCTGCCTACATTCACGATCGAATCATCGCTTCGCCCAACGGGTATGACGCGGTGGTCGGTGTAGACGCCCACTTCTCCGGTGGCGAGGCGCAGCGGGTGAGCATCGCCCGCGCGCTGCTGGCCGACACGCCGATCCTGGTGCTCGACGAGGCAACCGCGTTCGCCGACCCTGACTCCGAAGCGCAGATCCAGGCCGCGCTGTCGCGGCTGATCGTCGGACGCACCGTGCTGGTCATCGCGCATCGGCTCGGCTCGATCGTCAATGCCGACAGCATCGTCGTCCTCGACGCCGGCCGCGTCGCCGAGCAGGGCCGCCACGACGAGTTGCTGGCGCGGGGCGGTCAGTACGCCCGGATGTGGGCTGCCTACACGGCTGTTCAGGCCAAGGAGTGGGAGGTGGTCCAGTGATCAGGGGTTTTCTGCGCCTCCTCGGACCGCAGCGCGGCCGCATGTACGCGTATCTGGCATGGGTCACCGGCTACGGGCTGCTGCACGGCGCCGCGATGATCCTGCTGGTGCCGATCTCGGTGGCACTGTTCGACGAACGATATACAGATGCCGGGCGTTGGCTGGGCGTGCTTGCCGCCGTAGTGGTTGTCGGGGCGGTGGCCCATTATGTTCAGGCCACACTCGCGATTCGGATGGCGCTGGCGACGATGCGGCTGCTCCACCACCGGCTCGGCGACCACATGGTGAGCTTGCCGCTTGGCTGGTTCAACCGCGAGACTGTCGGTCATGTATCTCAGATCGCCGTCAAGGGAACGGTTTTCGTCGGCACGAGCGGGGCGAACCTGATCACCCCGGTGGTGCTGAACACCACCAGCGCGGCGACGGTCGTCGTCGGGTTGTTCGTCTACGACTGGCGCATCGGAGTGGTCGCGCTCATCGGCGGTGTGGTGCTCGCGGCGTGCGGGCGGTTCGCGTCGAGTCTGATCGCGGGCTCAGAAAGCCGAACACATGACGCGACTGTGCACGTCAACAGCCGCGTGATCGAATTCGCCCGCTGTCAGCCGGTGCTGCGGGCGTTCGGCCGTGCCGGCATGCGTTACGAACCGTTGGCTGACGCGTTCGAGGCCCAGCATCGTGTGGGTCGCAGCGCGCTGTGGCAATCGGTGGCCGGGCTCATGCTCAACGGCATTGCGGTACAAGCGGTTTTCTCGGCGCTGATCGCGGCGGGGGCGTGGATCGCGGTCGGCGGCGAAATCAATCCGATCACGCTGGTTGCCATTCTCGGCCTCGCCGCACGGTTCGCCTCGCCGCTTTCCGCGGTCGCCGAATACGGCTCGGCGATGCGGATGGCGGCCACTGAGTTGCGCCGCGTCACCTCGGTGCTCGACTCACCGGCACTCCCGGAACCGGCAGCGCCCCAAGCCGTGTCGAAGCGCGGCGGCGTGGAATTGGACCACGTGGCGTTCAGCTATCCGGGCCGCCAGGTGTTGACCGATGTCACCTTTGCCGCCGAACCAGGGACGATGACGGCGCTTGTCGGCCCTTCGGGCTCGGGCAAGACGACCATCACCAGGCTGATCGCCCGCTTCTACGATGTCGACGACGGAGTGGTCCGCGTCGGCGGCGTCGACGTCCGCGACCAGAGCACCGCCGATTTGATGGCCCAGCTGTCGCTGGTGTTCCAAGACGTCTACCTGTTCGACGACACGTTGTGGGAGAACATCCGCATCGGACGGCCCGATGCCAGCGATGCGGACATCGCGGATGCCGCCCGCACCGCCGGGTTGTTGCCGGTGATCGAGCGCCTGCCTGACGGGAAGCACACCCGGGTCGGCGAGGGCGGCTCTGCACTGTCTGGTGGTGAACGTCAACGGGTTTCAATCGCACGGGCATTGCTGAAACAAGCGCCGATCGTGCTGTTCGACGAGGCGACCAGCGCGCTCGACCCCGAGAACGAAGACCACGTCGCCGACTCGATCCGACGGCTTGCCAACAGCAGCACAGTGATCGTCATCGCGCACAAATTGTCGACGGTCACCGCCGCCGACAACATCGTCGTGCTGTCGGCCGACGGCCGCGTGCAGGACAGCGGCACACACGCCGAATTGATCACGCGCGGTGGGCAATATGGCCAGTTCTGGAAGCAGCGAGCAACAGCGAGTGGATGGGTGATGGTGACCAAGTGACGATCGAGACGAGCCCAGAAGAACTCTCGTACGTCATCCCGGCGGGCGTCACGCCCACCGACCTGGTGGCAGAACTCGCGAGTGCGGTGCCGGAGCGTGACGGCGAGGAGTACCTGATCTACGAGCACGACGGGCAGTGGATTCTCGCCAGCGGTGCGCGGACCCTCGTCGAGTTGGACAGCGACGAACTGCGGGTGGTGACCGACGGTGTTGTGCAGCGGCGGGCCTGGTGCGGTCAGGCTGGCGAAGCGCTTGGCGAGGTGATCGACCGGCTCCTGTTGGATGTCGATCGGGTGTTCGGTTGGGTGGCATTCGAATTCGGTGTTTATCGGTATGGGCTGCAACAGGAGCTACAGCCGGGCACGCCGCTCGCTCGAATCTTTGCGCCGCGCACACAGGTGGTGGTGACGAGCTCCGAAGTGGTCGTGGTCGGTGCCGATGACCGCTACATCGATGCGCTGCAGCGACTGCTGACCGATGGAGTATCGGCTGCGCCGCAGCCCAGCGCCGTCGATGTGCGCGAAGATGCCCGTGGCTACCGCGGGCGGGTTGGTACGGCGATCGGCGAGATCGCCTGCGGTCGCTACCAGAAGGTGATCCTGTCGAGGCGTGTTGACGTGCCGTTCGTGTTGGACTTTCCTTCGAGTTACCGCGTTGGTCGTCGACACAACACACCCGCGCGCTCGTTTCTGCTACGGCTCGGCGGTCTTCGGGCGCTGGGCTACAGTCCCGAACTCGTCGCGGCAGTCCATTGCGACGGGGTTGTGGTGACCGAACCGCTGGCCGGCACGCGCGCGTTCGGGCGTGGCGACGACCACGACCGCGCCGCTCGCGACGATCTCGAGTCGAACTCCAAAGAGATTGTCGAGCATGCTATTTCGGTGCGCAGCTCGCTAAAGGAGATCGCTGAGGTGGCTGAGCCGGGTACCGCGGTCGTGATGGACTTCATGACGGTGCGGGAGCGGGGGAGCGTGCAGCATCTGGGCTCGACGGTCCGCGGCCGGCTGCATCCCTCGAAAGATCGGATGGACGCGCTGGAGGCCCTGTTCCCCGCGGTGACCGCGTCGGGCATCCCGAAGGCGGAAAGCGTTGATGCGATCCTGCGGCTGGACGATGGCCCGCGTGGGCTGTATTCCGGTGCAGTGGTGATGTTCACGGCAGACGGTGGAATGGACGCGGCGCTGGCGTTGCGCTCGGCGTATGAGGCCGACGGCAAGACATGGCTGCGCGCGGGTGCCGGCATCATCGAGGAGTCGACACCGGATCGCGAATTCGAGGAAACATGCGAGAAGCTGACGACACTCGCGCCGTATCTGGTGCCGCGACGCACGTGAGGCGAGCGCGCGAGACTGGAGTTATCGTGATGGCCACTCGCACTTTTCCGCACCAACTGCGACTTCGAGGATGGTTTGCCCCCACGCGCGCTCGAGTTGATCGGCGGCGCGTGGTGTGAACCAGCTAGCTATGTCAGCGCGGCTGCCAGGCGCCGCCACTGCTCGCGCGGAAACGCCAGCGGCTCAGCGGTCAGGGCCTGAACACACACGTGGTCCGCACCGGCCTGCTTGTGCTCCTCGACCCGGCGCGCGACGGCCTCCTCGTCACCCCACGCGATGATCGCGTCGAGCAGGCGGTCGCTGACCGAGTCGAGGTCGTCCTGGGTGAAGCCCGAGCGCAGCAGATTGTTGGCGTAGTTCGGCAGGCCCGTGTAGGTACGCAGAAAATTGGCGCCGACGGACCGCGCCTCGTCGCGGCTGTCGGTGAGGAACACAGCCTGTTCTGGAAGCAACAACGGCCCGTCGCCGAGCACCTCACGTGCCGTACGGGTGTGGTCGGGTGTGACCAGGTACGGATGCGCGCCACGGGCCCGCGTGGCCGACAACTCGAGCATCTTCGGGCCGAGCGCGGCGAGTACCCGGTTCTCTACGGGTACCGGTGTGTCGGTGGCATCGATCGCGTCGAGGAACGCGCGCGTCGCGGCCAACGGCCTGCGGTAAAGGCCAGGCTCTCGCGTGTCGATCAAGGGCGCGTGACTGACACCGATGCCGAGCAGAAGACGCTCGCCATGCGCCTTCGTCAGCGAGGTGTATCGCTCGGCGACGTCGGATGGTTCGTGCATCCACAGGTTGAGGATTCCGGTCGCAACTACCGCCCGTTTGGTCGACGTCAGCAGATTGTCGATCGAATCGAACAGCGGGCCGCCGATGTCCGGAATCCACAATGCGGTGAAGCCGAGTTCCTCCAACTCAGCAGCGGCATCGGCGGCCTCACCCGGATCGCCGTAGCGCAGTTGGTTGCTCCACACACCGACACCTGCCAGGTCCATGCGCCCATCCTTTTCCGCTGATCGACAGCCTCACGCTACCGTCGACACATGGCATTGGATCCCGGCGCCGTCGGCCGCGCTTTCTCCGAGCATCGGTTCGACGTCGCGCTGCCGTACCTGGCCAAGGATGTGCGCTGGACGATCGTCGGCTACATGGTGCTCGAAGGCGCCGACGCGGTCCGACAGACGTGCCGCGACACCGCCGAAAGCCTCGAAGGCACCGAGACGGCCTACGACCGGTGTGTGGTCGTCGCCGGTTCGGACGCCGTCGCGGTCGACACCTTCGCCCGTTACACCCGCCCCGACGGGATGACCGCCGTCGCGAGTTGCGACATCTACGAGTTCAGCGGCGACGAGATCACTGCGATCACTTCGTATGCGGTGGAAGTGGATCCGGAGGATGCCGGCGCGCAGCCGCCGCCGCGCGCCTAGTCAGCTCAGCCGGACGCCGCGCCGAGCGATGATCGGAGCGATTCCGAACATTTCGTGCACCACGCGGTTGGCATGTGAGCTGTCCGAGAAACCCGCGCCATGGGCGGCATCGGTGAGAGTGCCACCGTCGCGGGCGATCTCCATGGCGCGCATGAGCCGTGCCCATCGGACATAGGCCGAGAACGACAATCCGACATCGCGTGCGAAGAGACGGCCGAGACGATCGGGCGATAGATGCACCGCGCGTGCGACATCGGTGAGCCGGACCGGCCCGGACAGCAAGTTCGGCAACAGGTCGATGGCGCGGCGGACGCTTGGATGCGACGGTTCGACGGCCATCGGCCCGTGTCGGCCTGTCAACTGCAGGAGGACCGTTTCGGCGGCCTGCTCGACCGGCATCGCCTCGTTGTACGTCGTGACGTGTTGGGCCGCGGCTATCCACGCGCGTACATCGTCTCGCTCAGTGTCGCTGAACAAGGCCGCCAAGCGCCGACCGGTCACGCCGGTGGCATCGACGTAGATCATCAGTCCCGTCGCGGCGCCCCCGTCGATGGCGTGTGCGGCGCCTGCGGGAATCAGCCCCGCCGAACCGTGCCCGCGACGACCGCTGCCGTCCGTGAGCGTCACTGACCCTGTTGCCGCGATCGCGATCTGCACGGCGGCGTGGTTGTGCGTGTGAGCCGTGCCCAGTTCACCGCGATAGACGAGCAGGCCAGGCTCGATCACCGCTATGCCGGACCATGTCACAAGGGGGAGTATGCACCGCACATGTCGACGGATCTGTACATGCGCGGGCTGTCGCCTGGCCGAAGACTGGCCGCATGGGGATTTCGCTTGCGCGATACGGCTTCGTGCCGGTGATGATGCTCGGCATCGGCGGCGCCGCAGTGCTGCTGGCACGCGCGCCGTCGCCTGAACTGTGGATGGCACTGCTGATCGTTGCGGCGATAGCGGTGTCGTTTGTCGTCGAACGGCTCATCCCGTATGCGGCGGAGTGGAACGGGCGGTCAGCCGACACCGGACGAGACGTCGCGCACGCGGTGGTCAACGAGTCGGCGTTCTTGCTTGTCGTGCTGGTCATTCCGGCGCTGGCGGTGCTCACCCCGTTTCATCGGTCGTGGCCGTCGGCGTGGCCGTTCCTGCTTCAGGTGTTGTACGCGGTCGTCGTCGCGGACATGGGTATCACGTTGGTGCACATGGCAAGTCACCGGATCGGCTGGCTGTGGCGGCTGCACGCCGTGCACCACAGCATCAAACGGTTCTACGGCTTCAACGGGCTGATGAAGCATCCGCTGCACGGGGCCGTCGAGTTGGCGGCGGGCACCGTTCCGCTGTTGATCATCGGCCTGCCGAAGTCGGTCGCTGACGCGCTGACGGTGTTGATCGCCGTGCAATTGTTGTTGCAGCACTCCAACGCCGATTACCGGGTCGGCCCACTGCGATACCTGCTTGCGCTCAACGAAGGTCACCGATTCCATCATTTGAAATGGGCGGGGATCGGCGACGTGAACTTCGGCTTGTTCACGTTGGTTTGGGATCACGCGCTTCGCACATTCTCGTTCGACCGGGACCGGCGCTTTCACAGCAGCGATCTCGGGATGGCGGCCAAACCGCACTACCCGGTGAGATACCTCGCGCAACTCGCCGAGCCGTTCCGCGCCAGCGGTGCATGCCACTTCGAGGACGTCCGTGCCGCCATGTCGGACATGTCCTAAACGTGAAGCAAGACGTCGCGATGAACGACGGTCGTGTCGCTGTGCTCGAGCACCGCGAGGGCTTCGGGTTCGACGACGGCCGTCGCGATGTCATCGCCTGCGAAGGAGCGGATCGCGTCGAGCGAGTCCCAAAGCGTGTGCGCGGTCAGTTCGACGAGCCCGTCGTCATCGCGGGCCAACAGGAACGCACCCGAGAAGCCGTCGAGTTCTTGCAATTGCGGGAGCAACGTCTGCCGAAAGTACGAGCTATACGCGTCGGCGCCTGACGTCGTCGCCCGCGCCGACCATGTTCTGACGATCACGATTTCAAACTAGCCTCCCTGTCAGGCACGCTTAGCTTCAATATGTCCACCACAGCTCCTGCCCTTCTCGACGATCCGGGCGACCTGTCCGCCCTGCGCGCGAAGGGCGGCGACGCCGACGAGCTGTTTGCCTCCTTCGCTGCGTGGGCCGAGGCGCAGGGCACCGTGCTCTACCCGGCGCAGGAGGAAGCGCTCATCGAGTTGGTCAGCGGTGCGAACGTCGTGATGGCGACGCCGACCGGTTCGGGTAAGTCACTGGTGGCCACCGGCGCGCTGTACGCGGCGCTGGCCGCCGGTCGGCGTAGCTACTACACGGCCCCGATCAAGGCGCTGGTCAGCGAGAAGTTCTTCGCTCTGTGTGACGTGTTCGGGGCAGCCAACGTCGGCATGCTCACCGGCGACGCCGCGGTGAACGCGGCCGCGCCGATCATCACGTGCACGGCCGAGGTGCTGGCCAACACCGCGTTGCGGGAGGGGGCGAATGCCGATATCGGCCTGGTGGTCATGGACGAGTTTCATTTCTACGGCGACCCCGACCGCGGCTGGGCGTGGCAGGTGCCGCTGCTCGAGCTGCCGAAGGCGCAATTCCTGCTGATGTCGGCGACGCTCGGCGATGTCACGTTTCTCCGCGAGGACCTGACCCGCCGCACCGGCCGGGCGACGGCGCTGGTGGCCAACGCCGAGCGCCCGGTTCCGCTGCATCACTACTACGCGACCACGCCGATGCACGAGACGATCGCCGACCTGCTCGACACGAACCAGGCGCCGATCTACGTCGTCCACTTCACTCAGGCCTCGGCGCTGGAGCGGGCCCAGGCCCTGATGAGCGTGAACGTGACCACCAAGGACGCAAAGGCCGCGATCGCCGACATGATCGGCGCGTTCCGGTTCTCCACCGCGTTCGGCGCCACGCTGTCGCGGCTGGTTCGACATGGGATCGGCGTTCACCACGCCGGGATGTTGCCCAAGTACCGACGGCTGGTGGAACAACTCGCACAGGCCGGCCTACTGAAGGTCATCTGCGGAACTGACACCCTCGGCGTCGGCATCAATGTGCCGATCCGGAGCGTTGTCTTTTCTGCTCTGTCGAAGTACGACGGCGTCCGCACCCGACTGCTCAACGCCCGCGAGTTCCACCAGATCGCCGGGCGCGCGGGGCGGGCAGGCTACGACACCGCAGGCACCGTCGTCGTCCAGGCGCCCGACCACGAGGTCGAGAACCTCAAGCAATTCGCGAAGGTCGCCGACGACCCGAAGAAGCGTCGAAAGCTGGTGCGGCGCAAGGTTCCCGAGGGCATGGTGCCGTGGAGCGAGTCGACGATGACGCGGCTGATCGAGGCCGCCCCCGAACCGCTGACGAGCAACATGCGGGTGTCGACGGCGATGATCCTCGATGTGGTCGATCGTCCGGGTGACCCGTTCGCCGCGATGCGTAGGCTGCTCACCGAGAACCACGAACCACGCAAGCGACAACTGCAGCACATCAGGGAGGCAATCGGCATCGCCCGATCGCTCTTGCAGGCCGGCGTGGTCGAGCGGCTTTCCGAACCCGAGCCCGACGGGCGGCGTTACCGACTGACCGTCGACCTTCCACCCGACTTCGCGCTCAACCAGCCGCTGTCGACATTCGCACTCGCGGCCGTCGGCGTGCTCGACCCGGAATCGGAAACCTATGCGCTGGATGTCGTTTCGGTCATCGAGGCCACCCTCGAGGACCCTCGCCAGATTCTGGCGGCTCAGCTGAAGAAGGCCAGGGGCGAGGCCATCGCAGCAATGAAGGCCGAGGGGATCGAATACGACGAGCGAATGGAACTACTGGACGACGTCACCTATCCCAAGCCGCTCGACGAGCTGCTGAGCCACGCCTTCGAGGTGTATTTGCAGAGCAACCCGTGGGCCGCCGACGGGCAGCTGTCGCCGAAGTCCGTGGTGCGCGAGATGTGGGAGCGGGCCTTCACTTTTCGGGAGTTCGTCAGCGTCTATGGGCTGACCCGCTCCGAGGGCGCAGTCCTGCGCTACCTCTCCGACGCTTTCAAGGCATTGCGGTCCGGCGTGCCGGCCGCCGCGCGGACCGAGGAGGTCACCGACATCGTCGAGTGGCTCGGTGAGCTTGTGCGCCAAGTCGATTCGAGTCTGCTCGACGAGTGGGAACAGCTGACCAGCCCGGACCAACCGCTGGACACGCCTGTCGCGGTCCCGGCTCGGCCGCGCCCGCTGACCGGCAACGAACGAGCGTTCACCGCGATGGTCCGCAACGCACTGTTCCGGCGGGTGGAGCTGTTCGCGCGGCGGCGCTGGCATGACCTCGGTGAGCTGGACCGCGCATCTGGGTGGACGTCCGAGCGCTGGGAGAAGGTCATCGATGCGTACTTCGCCGAGCACGACGACGTCGGCATCGGCGCCGACGCTCGGGGTCCGGCACTGCTGATCATCGACCGGCAGCCCGACGTGTGGCGGCTACGCCAGATCCTGGACGATCCGGCGGGCGACCACGATTGGGGCTTTGAGGTGGAAGTGGATTTGGAAGCCTCCGACGAAGAGGGCGCAGCGGTACTCCGTGTGATCGAGGCGGGACGCTTCGACTAGGGGTCATGACAGCGGGGTGCGATTTCCGAGCACCAGCTGCTTGGCGATCGCCTTCTTGTCGACCTTGCCGACCGCGGTGGTGGGCAGACTCGGCATCGACACCAGCAGATCTGGGCGGGCGTGCGCGGCGACGCCGCGACTGTCCAGAAAGCTGTTCAGCTCGGGCAGCGCCACTGCTGAACCGTTGAAAACGACGGCGGCACAGATTTTTTCGCCGAGGTAATTGTCGGGTACCGCAATGGCGGCCACTGCCCAGATCGATGGGTGCGTCAGCAAGTGCTCCTCCAGGTCGAGCGCCGACACGTTCTCTCCGCCGCGCACGATCACGTCCTTCACCCGACCCGTCACCTCGAGATACCCGTTCGCGAAGCGGCGCACCCGATCTCCCGTGCGGTAAAAGCCGTCCGGGGTGAACGACCGCTCGTTGGCGGCGGCGGCGTTGAAGTACCCGTTCAGCGTGTATGGCCCCCGCACTAGTAGTTCGCCCTCCTCGCCCGGGGCCACGTCGTTGCCCGCATCGTCGACCACTTTCAACTCGTCGTGTTCGGAAAGCGGTCTGCCCTGCGTGTTGTCGACGATGTCAGGCGGGTCGCCGAGGCGGGTGTAGTTCAGCAGTCCCTCGGCCATGCCGAACACCTGCTGCAAGCCCGGCGTCAACGCTTCGCGTACCGCTCGCGCATCATCGGCGCCCAGTTTCGCGCCGCCGACCTGAAGCAAGCGCAACGTGGTGGGCCGCTGCGGCTCCCACTCACACGCCTGCGCCCACAGTTTCGCCAGCGCAGGCACCAACGCGGTGACGGTGACGCCATGACGCGCGATCGCGGCGAACGCCGACTCCGGGCTCGGGTCAGCGGTGAAAACCGTTGTGGCACCGACCGATATCGCGCCCAGCAGCCCAGGGCATGCAAGCGGAAAGTTGTGTGCCGCCGGCAGCGCCACCAGGTAGACGTCGTCGGCGGTCAACCCGCACAACTCAGCACTCGCGGTCGCGTTGTACACGTAGTCGTCATGCGTGCGGGGGATCAGCTTCGGCGCGCCGGTCGTGCCACCCGAGACCAACAACAACGCAGGCGACGCGGTGTCCACTTCAATAGAAGGAACCGCGGAGGATTCGGTGATCAACTCGCTGACGATCTTCATCGGATGCGTGCGAACCAGTTCGTCGGCCATCGCGCGGTAGTCGAAACCGGCTGCGGTATCGGCGATCACGAGCGCCACGGCCTGACTCACCTCGGCGAAGTGATTCAGCTCCGCCAACCGATGGCCCGGCAGACACATCACTGGGATGGCTCCCGCGCGCAGCAGCGCGAAAAGCGTGACCGCAAACCGGCACGAGTTCGGCAGTTGCATCAGCACACGCTGACCCGGCGCAATCCCGATGCCACCAAACCCCGCCGCGGCCCGGTCGGCCAGGTCGTCAAGTTCGGAGTATGTGTGGCTCCCGGAGTCGTCGACGACGGCGACCCGATCCGGCCACGCGGTCGCAGCGTCGCGTAGCACCGAGTCCAGCGGCCGACCGGTCCAGTGGCCGGCCGCGCGATAGGTGGCTGCGCGCTCGGGCGGAAAGGGCACGAAGGTAGGACTATTCACGGCTCGAATATAGGGTAGCCTCCACAAACTAAGGCGAGGCTAACCAATGGAGGGCTTGTGGGTGTTGCGGCTGCGAATTCGCAGACGATCCGTGCAGAAGTCGCCGAACTTCTCGGTGTCGGCGCAGACGACATCGACCCCGACACCGACCTCATCAGCCAGGGCCTTGACTCCATTCGGATGATGTCGCTGGCCGGCCGGTGGCGCAAACAAGGCATCGACGTCGACTTCGCTTCGCTGGCCGCCGATCCGTCGATTCGCGCATGGTCGGGCCTTGTCGCGTCGGCAGCCTTCGTCGAAGAGGTAGCGGAACCCGCTGTTGCCCATACTGATTCGAGCGTGCCTTTTCCGCTTGCTCCGATGCAGCATGCGATGTGGGTGGGCCGCGAAGGCGATCAGCAATTGGGTGGTGTGGCGGGCCACCTTTACGTCGAGTTCGACGGCGAGGGCGTCGATCTCCGGCGGCTGGAGCGTGCCGCGACCGCACTGGCCGCACGCCACCCGATGCTGCGCGTCGAGTTCCTGCCCGACGGCACCCAACGGATCGGGCCCGCACCCGACCCGTACCCGGTTGCCGTTGTCGACCTGAGCGGCCTGACCGCCGACGAGGTCGAAGGACAGCTCGCTGCCACCCGCAACGTGAAATCGCATCAGCAACTCGAGGGCTATGTCTTCGAGCTCGCGCTGTCGGTGCTGCCGGGTGGGAAGAGCCGCCTGCACGTCGATCTCGACATGCAGGCCGCCGACGCGATGAGCTACCGGACCCTGATGTCGGACCTCGCCGCGCTTTATCGCGGCGACCAATTGCCTGCGCTCGGCTACACGTATCGCGACTATCGGCTCGCACCAGTCCCAACTGCTGCAGCCGAATCCGACCGGCAGTGGTGGTCGCAGCGGATCCCGGAGCTGCCGGATCCGCCGCGCCTTCCGCTGGTTCCCCTTGCCGAGCAGGGGGATCCGCACCACACCACCCGGCGGTGGACCTGGCTCGATGCCGATACCCGGGACGCGCTGTTCGCCGCGGCGCGCCGCCGCGGCGTCACGCCTGCGATGGCACTTGCCGCATCGTTCTCCGACGCGTTGGCGGGCTGGTCGGCCGAGCCGCGGTTCCTACTCAACGTGCCGATGTTCGGCCGCGGGCAGCGCCATCCCGATGTGGACAAACTTGTCGGCGACTTCACCTCGTCGGTGTTGCTCGACGTCGACCTCGCCGCCGCCGCAACCGCAACCGCACGTTCACGCGCCCTGCAGGACACCTTTCGCGCTGCCGCCTCGCACGCGAACTATCCGGGACTGTCGGTGTTGCGCGATCTCGGACGCCACCGCGGCGCGCAGGTGCTCGCGCCGGTCGTCTTCACCAGCGCGCTCGGCCTTGGCGAGCTGTTCGCCGCGGAGGTGACCGAAGCGTTCGGCACTCCGATGTGGATCAACTCGCAAGGCCCGCAGGTGCTTCTCGATGCCCAGGTCACCGAGTTCGACGGCGGCATCCTGGTCAACTGGGACGTCCGTGAGGACGCGTTCCGGCCGGGGGTCATCGACGCGATGTTCGACCGGCACATCGACGAGCTGCGGCGGCTCGCCTCCGACGACATCGCGTGGGAACAGCCGCGCGCACCCCTCATCACGGACGCACAACGTGCGGTTCGCGACACGATCAACAGCAAAACCGCTGCGCCCACCGGCAATTCGTTGCACAGCGGATTCTTCGTCTCAGCGACTGCCCGGCCGGACGCGGTCGCGGTCATCGGCTCGTCGGGACAACTGACATACGCAGAACTGCGCGAGCAAGTGCTCGCCGTTGCGGTCGCGCTGCGCGTCGCTGGCATCGAACCCGGCGATACCGTCGCGGTGCTGGGGCCCAAGTGTCCCGACCAGGTCGTCGCGTTGTACGGCATCCTCACTGCGGGCGCGGTGTATCTGCCGATCGGCATCGACCATCCCGCCGAGCGGGCCGCGCGGATCATCGAAACCGGCGGTGTCCGCATGGCACTGGTCTGCGGCGACCACCAGCCACCGACAACGCTGCCCGCGCTGACCATTGACGAAGCGCTGCGGGTGGGTCGCCGCGACACCGATTTCCAGCCCGCTCCAATCGATCCCGACGAGCTCGCCTATGTGCTGTTCACCTCGGGATCGACGGGGGAGCCCAAGGGCGTCGAGGTCACCCACGACGCCGCGATGAACACCATCGAATTCCTCAACGGCTACTTTGGAATTGGGCCAGCCGACCGATGCCTCGCCCTGTCGCACCTCGAATGCGACCTCTCGGTGTGCGACGTGTTCGGCATGCTGACAGCCGGCGGCACGATCGTCGTCGTCGACGAGGCGCACCGCCGCGACCCCGATCACTGGGCACAGCAGATCGCCGACCACGGCGTCACCGTGCTGAATTTCCTCCCGGGCTGGCTGGAGATGGTGGTCGAGGTCGGCAACGGGCGGCTTGGATCGGTGCGGGCGGTACCCACCGGCGGAGACTGGGTCCGCACCGCGATGGTGCGACGCCTGCAGGCCCAGGCGCCAGGGGTTCGGCTCGCGGGCCTCGGCGGAGCGACGGAGACCGCGGTGCACGCGACGCTGTACGAAGCGGGTGATCTGCCCGAGCACTGCACCGCGCTGCCCTACGGCGTGCCCTTCACGAACAACGCCTGCCGAGTGGTGAATTCGTTCGGTGCGGACTGCCCCGACTGGGTGCCGGGCGAACTGTGGATCACCGGCCGCGGGATCGCGCGGGGCTATCGCGGCCGCCAAGACCTCACAGCCGACAGGTTCGTCTCCTACCTCGGCCGCACGTGGTATCGCACCGGCGACCTGGCCCGCTACCGGCCGGACGGCACGCTAGAGTTCGTCGGCCGCGCCGACCACCGCGTCAAGATCAGCGGCTACCGCATAGAGCTCGGCGATATCGAGGCTGCGCTACAGCGGCTACCGGGCGTGCGCGCTGCAGTCGCGGCGGTCGTGCCGCTGGCAGGCGAGCGCGGCGGCGACATGCTGGCGGCCGTCGTCGGCGCAGAGGATGCCACGTTGACGGTCGATCAGCTACGCGGTGGCCTCACCGAACTCGTTGCTGCGCACATGATTCCGCGTCACTTCGAGATCGTCGAGGCCATCCCGTTCACGGTCGGCGGCAAGACCGACCGGCGCGCAGTCGCCAGACGGCTGGCCGACGCGGCAAAGACCGGTGACCTCGCGAGTGGCGGGAAGCTGCCGTCAACGCCGCTGGAATCCGCATTGGCATCGATCGTTGCCGATCTCGTTGGTGCCGACGTGGTCGGTGTTGACGACGACTTCTTTGGATTGGGCGGCGATTCGGTGCTCGCGACGACCGCGGTCGCACGCATTCGCAATTGGCTCGACACACCGACGGTGATGGTCGCCGACATCTTCGCCACCCGCACCGTTGCGGCCCTTGCAGCGCGGCTCACCGCGCGCGAACCAGGCAGCCGTCGCCTCGAGCAAGTGGCCGAAATGTATCTGGAAGTCGCGAACATGGACAACGCGGACGTGCTGTCCGCTCTTGAAACGACATCGAATTCATGACGGCGATCGACGAACCGACACAACTGAACTTCAAGCCCTGGATCAAACGGTTTCCCGGTAAGCGCGGTGGCGCGACAGTGGTGTTCCCGCACGCAGGCGGTGCCGCGGCGGCTTACCGTGGGTTGGCAAGCTCCATGGCGGCCAAAGGTGTTGACGCTTATGTGGTGCAGTACCCGCAGCGCGCCGACCGCCTGACCCATCCCGCCGCCGAGACGGTGGAAGCGATGGCGACGGGCCTGTTCGAAGCCGGCGACTGGAGCCGGGTAGGCCCATTGCGGTTGTTCGGCCACTGCATGGGCGCGATCGTGGCGTTCGAGTTCGCCCGTGCCGCAGAACGTCACGGAGTCGACGTTCGCGAACTGTGGGTGTCTGCCAGCCAGGCTCCCGCGACAGTCTCGGCGTCACCGCCGCTGCCAACCTCCGGTCGAGCTGTGCTCGCCGACATGGTCGATCTCGGCGGCACAGACCCACGGTTGCTGGCCGACGAGGACTTCGTCGATCTGCTGCTGCGTGCGGTGCGCGCCGACTACGAGGCGTTCAACCGCTACTCGTGTGCTCCCGACGTTCGGATCGACGCCGACATCCACGTCCTCGGCGGCAGCCACGACCACCGTGTAGACCGAGACATGTTGCAGCGCTGGGAAACCCACACCGAGGGTGTCTTCACGCTGTTGATGTTCGACGGTGGACACTTCTATCTCAACGAACACACCGACGCCGTCGCGGAGCTTGTCAATGGCTGATGGCATGGATGACGGCACCGATCCCATCGTCATCGTCGGCATGGCGCTGGAGGCGCCCGGCGGGGTGGACACCGCAGAGTCCTACTGGTCGCTGCTGTCCGAGCAACGAGAAGCGTTGGTGCCGTTCCCGACCGATCGTGGTTGGTCCGTGCGTGACCTGCTCGACGGTTCGCGGCGTGACGGTTTCAAACGCATCCACGACCTCGGCGGATTCCTATCGGGGGCGGCCACTTTCGATCCGGTCTTCTTCGGCATCTCACCGCGCGAGGCCGTGGCGATGGATCCGCAGCAGCGGGTCGCGATGCGTGTCGCCTGGCGGGCACTGGAGAACAGCGGCATCAACCCCGACGATCTCGCAGGCCACGACGTCGGCTGCTACGTCGGCGCATCGATCACCGGCTACGGCCCCGACCTGGCCGAATTCTCCAACCACTCAGGGCATTTGATCACCGGCACCGCGCTCGGCGTGATATCCGGTCGCATCGCCTACACGCTCGGGCTGGCAGGCCCTGCGATGACCATCGATTCGTCGTGCGCGTCGGCGTTGGCAGCGTTCCACGTCGCCGTGCAGTCGCTACGGGCGGGAGACTGCGACATGGCGCTGGCCGGCGGGGTGTGCGTGATGGGCTCACCCGGCTTCTTCGTCGAGTTCTCCAAACAACACGCCCTGTCCGACGACGGGCACTGCCGCCCGTACAGCGCGCAGGCCAGCGGAACAGTCTGGGCGGAAGGCGCAGCGATGTTCGTTCTGCAGCGCCGGTCGGCGGCGGTGCGCGACGGGCGCCGCGTGCTGGCCGAGGTGCGTGCGACGGCGGTCAACCAGGACGGCCGCACCACCGGCCTGACCGCACCCAGCGGGCCCGCGCAGGCGCGGCTCTTTCGCCGGGCAATCGACACTGCGGGCGTGCGGCCCGAGGCGATCGGCATGGTCGAGGGCCACGGCACCGGGACCAAGCTCGGTGACCGCACCGAATTGCATTCGTTGGCACAGACATACGGCACCACCGAGCCGGGTCGTGGCGCGCTGCTCGGATCGGTCAAATCCAACGTCGGCCACTCGCAGGCCGCCGCGGGAGCACTTGGACTCGCCAAGGTGCTGGTCGCCGCCGAGCATGGTGCGGTACCTGCCAGCCTGCACCTGGATGAGCGGAGCCGCGAAATCAATTGGGACAGCCAGGGATTGCGGCCTGCGACAACGCTGACGCCGTGGCCTGCGACGGCCGGGCAGCGCCACGCTGCGGTGTCCGCCTTCGGCATGAGTGGAACGAATGCACACGTGATCGTGTCGATGCCCGCAACAGATCGGGCGGCCTGATGATCGCATTCCCCGACGGGCGCACACCCGTCGTGCTGAGCGCGCACGCCGAAGAGTTGATCGCCGCGGACGCGCAGGCGATCCTTCGCTACCTCGATCGCAGCCCCGATGTGCGGTCGGTCGCCGCCACGCTGCTCCGCACGCGTCGGTTGCGACGCCACCGGGCCGTGGTACGCGCAGCCAATGTCGCCGAGTTGGCGGCCGGGCTGCGCGCACTCGCTGCGGGCGAGGATCACCCACTGGTGGCCTGTTCATCTGAAACCAGCACTTTCCGGACGGCATACGTGCTGCCAGGACAGGGCAGCCAATGGCCTGCGATGGGCGCCGAGGCGTATCGGGAACTCCCTGTCTATCGGGCCGAGGTCGACACGTGTGCTGCGGCGTTCGTCGCCGCCGGTGCGGAGTCGCCGCTGCCGTACCTGATGACCGAAGGTGACTTCTCGCAGGTTCAGACGCAGGCCGCGCAATTCACGCATGCCGCCGGACTGGCCCGGGTGTGGAAGACATGCGGCATCCCTCCCGAAATCACGGTTGGACACAGCCTCGGTGAGGTCGCGGCCGCGTACATCGCCGGAGCGATCACGCTTGCCGACGCCGCTGCGATCGTCATCGCCCGTGCGCAGGTGGTGGACGGCCTTCCCGGCCGTTACGGCATGGCTGTGCTGGGCATCTCGGTGACCGAGGCCGAGCGGTTGATCGATGCCACGCCGGGCTGGCTGGAGCTCTCGGTGGTCAACGCCCGCTCCTCAGTGGTGGTATCGGGGGACCGCGACGCGATCACGGCGATTGTGACCGCCAGTGAAGCCGAGGGCAGGTTCGCGCGCCAGATCGCCGTCAACTTCCCCGCGCACACCAGCGCACTGGAACCGCTGCAATCCGATCTGGTCGCCCGGCTGCCACATGCCCAATTCGCCGATGCGCCAGTGTCATTCATCGGATCGGCGACCGGATCGGTGGTCATGCCGGGCACCGGCTTCGCCGACTACTGGTATCGGAATCTGCGCAACACCGTCCGGTTCGACCGCGCGATCGCCGCCGCTCGTGAGCACGGCGCCGGCAGGTTCATCGAGTTGTCCGCGCATCCGGCGCTGCTGTTCGCGCTCGGCGACCTTGTCGGAGACGACGATCCGGTCGCCGTCGGATCCGGGCGGCGCGATGAGCCAATGATCGACGTGCTGTCCGGCAGCATCGCCGCCGCGGCGGTCGCCGACCCCGGCTACCGGTGGGCCGAGCTTGTCGACCTACACCAGCGGCCGCTGTCCGGATTTCCGAATGCTCCGATGCATGCGGTGCACCTGTGGGCGACACCCGAGCCGTTGCCCCCGCTGCCCGGTCTGACCATCGCGGCCGAAAAGTGGGAAGCGAAGCCACAATCGGAACCTGGCCTCGCGGTGCGCCGCATCGCTTTGCTGGAGCTGGCCGGGCCGATCGGGCCGCTTGCCGGCCAAATGCGTGATGCCATCGACGCGCATCCCACCGCCCAACTGGCCGATCAGCACGCCGCCGACATGCTTGTCGCGGTCGCACCGCTACTCGACCACCCCGACACCGAACGGGCCGCCGATGACATCGCGAGGCTCCTCGAACACGGACTACTCGACTATGCGGGCGCGATCGGGACGGCCTGCCGCGATGTCTGGCTCGTCACCGTCGGCGGTGAGCACGTCCGCCCCGACGAGCCTGTTGCGTTGCCTGCTCAGGCGGCTCTGGCGGCGATGCACCGCAGCATCGGCTTCGAGCATCCCGATCAGACGTTCAGGCATCTGGACCTGACGTCCTGGGATCTCCAGGAGACGGCCAGTGTTGTCGAGGCGTTACTCGGCGAAGGCGCCGAAGTCGCTGTTCGCGAAGGGATTTCGGGGCCAACGCTTTACACCCGAGCACTGCCCGAAGTCGACCCCGCCGAACCGTGGCAGTTGGACGCGGGACTTCTTGACGACGTCGTGATCACCGGCGGCAGCGGTACGGTGGGCCTGCACTACGCCCGGTACCTCGCCAACCGGGGTGCGCGACGCATCGTGCTGCTGAGCCGAAACGGCGTGGCTGCCGACGCCCTCAGCGTGCCCGGCGTCGAACTGGTGGCGCCGCGATGCGACATCACGTCGGCAGAACAGGTGCGCGCCGCGGCGCTCGAATATGGTGGCCCGGGTGCATCATTGGTGATCCACGCCGCAGGCGCCGCGACGTTTGCACCGTGTGACGCCATCGCCGCCGAGGCATTCACAAAAACCGTCGCCGCCAAGGTGATGGGCCTGGCCTGGATCACCGAACTGTGGCCACTGCGAAGTGATGCGCGGATCGTGTTGTGCTCCTCGGTATCCGGAGTGTGGGGTGGCAAGGGGCACGCCGCGTACTCGGCGGCCAACCGGATGCTCGACGTGGTGGCCGGGCAGCTACGGGCCGAGGGACGGCACTGCGTCTCCGCGAAGTATGGGCTGTGGGGCGCGGGCATCATCAGCGCCGAAGAGGTGACGCGGATCGAACGCTCCGGGCTGTTGCCGATGACGCCAGAGGCTGCGATCGAGGCCAGCCTGCGTGACCATCCGGCCGATCCGTTGATCCTGGCGGCCGACCGGGGCCGCTTGCAGACGTTCTTCGGCAGCCGGCGCAGCGGCGAATCCGATGTCGATGCAGCGCCATCGGAGGTGGACAACGCTGCGCGGGTGCGGGTTGAGCTGGCCGCGGCGTTGAATCTCGGCGACGCCGCAACCATCGACCTTTCCGCATCACTGCTTGATTTGGGCGTGGACTCGCTGCTTGCGCTGGATCTGCGCAAGCGGTTGCGCCGCGCCACCGGCAGGTCGGTTCCGCTCGCCGACCTGCTCGGCGGCATCACCGGCGACGAGCTGATCGAGCGCCTCGGCGCCCCAGACAATTCAGAAAAGGTGGACACCTCGCGTGACTGACACGATGGACATCCGACTGGAGCTACTGCGACGCAGGCTGCACGAGCGCGGCCTGCGGGTCGAAGAGCAGCCTGAGCAGTCGACTACGGAGCTGTCCGACGGGCAGCGCCGGATGTGGTTCGTCCAGTCGGCCGACGCCACCGGGGCGCTGCTGAATGTCTGCGTGTCCTACCGGATCACCGGTGACCTTGACACCGCGCGCCTGCATGACGCGGTGAATGCGGTCGCACGGCGACACAGCGTGCTGCGCACCACCTATCAGGCCGACGCCGACGGCGAGCCGCAATTGACCATCCACGACGACCTCGAACCCGGATGGTCCGAGCACGACCTGTCCGAGCTGTCGGAACATGCCCGCGCGCTACGCCTCGAGGTGCTCGCCCAGCGTGAGTTCGCCACCCCGTTCGATCTGAGTTCAGATTCGCCGCTGCGCATCACGCTGGCCCGTACCGGGCCCGGCGAGCACGTAATGCTCTTGGTCGCGCATCACATCGCCTGGGATGACGGGTCCTGGCGCGTGTTCTTCGCCGACCTCACCCGTGCCTACGAGGGTGAGGAACTGCCGTCGGCGATCCCATCGGCCGCGCCGTGGCCGGACACCGAGGCGGAGGAACTGACCTACTGGCGCGACACGCTGGCGAATCCGCCTGAACCACTGGAACTTCCGGGTCCCAACGGTTCGATCGTCCCGACGAACTTGCGATCGCAGCGCACTACGATGCGGCTGTCCAAGCAGGCCGTCGACCGCACGGCTGCGCTTGCCCGCCAGGCGGCGGCCACCCCGTACATGGTGCTGCTCGCCGCATTCGGTGCGCTCGTGCACCGCTACACCCACACCGACGACTTCCTTGTCGCGACTCCGGTGCTCAACCGCGGCGCGGATGTCGACGACTGCATCGGCTACTACGGCAACACGGTCGCGCTGCGCCTGCGCCCGCACCCCGCGCAGTCCTTCCGCGAACTGCTCGCCGCGACCCGCGACACCACAGTGGGCGCCTTCGCGCATCAGCGGATCAACCTGGACAAAGTGGTCAGGGAGATCAATCCCGACCGCCGTCACGGTGTCGAGCGCCTGGCCCGCGTCACATTCGGAGCCCGTGAGGCCGACGGCGGTGGCTTCTGCCCGCGGGGCATCTCCTGTCGCCGAGCCGAACTGCGCGGCCAGTACACCCAGCTGCCGCTGGGATTCATGATCGAGTTCGACACCGACGGTGCGACGGTCGAAGCGGAGTATCTGACCGAGATCCTCGACGCCGGGCTGGTCCGTCAACTCGTGAACCACTTCGCCGTGCTGCTGGAAGCTGCCCTCACCAACCCGGATCAGCCGTTGCGCGACCTGCCGCTGATGGGCGACGCGGATTCCGAGTGGCTGCGCAACGTATCGGTCGGTGAGCAGTTCGGCGTAGCCGCGACCACGATGCCCGCGCTCATCGAGGCGCAGGCCGCCCGGACACCCGATGCCGTCGCGATCGCCTACGAAGGACGGCACTACAGCTACCGGGAGATCAATGAGGCCGCGAATCGGTTCGCGCACTGGCTGATCGGGCAGGGCATCGGCACCGAGGACCGCGTTGCGGTGCTGCTCGACAAATCGCCGGAACTCGTCATCACCGCGCTGGGCATCCTGAAGGCCGGCGCCGTCTACCTGCCGATCGACCCGACGTATCCGCAGGACCGCCTGAACTTCATCGTGACCGACTCCGACCCCAGACTCGTTCTGCGCGAACCCGTTACCGATCTGGACGACCACCGCGACGACAACCCGACCGACAACGACCGGGAGCGCCCCGTGCACCCAGACAACGCCGCCTACCTCATCTACACCTCGGGATCGACCGGCTTGCCCAAGGGTGTCGCGGTGTCACACCGGCCGGTGGCCGAGTTCTTCGAGTGGTTCCGCGACGAATACCAGATCGACCACAACGAGCGACTGCTTCAGGTCGCCTCACCCAGCTTCGACGTTTCGATCGCCGAGATCTTCGGCATGCTGTCCTGCGGTGCGCGGCTGGTGATCCCGCGCCCCGATGGGCTTCGCGACATCGGCTATCTCACCGAGCTTCTGCATGACGAGGGCATCACCTCGATGCACTTCGTTCCCTCCCTGTTGAGCCTGTTCCTGTCGCTGCCCGGCGTGAACCAGTGGCGCACGCTCAAGCGGGTGCCGATCGGAGGTGAGGCGCTGCCCGGCGAGATCGCCGACAAGTTCCACGCCACCTTCGATGCGCTACTACACAACTTCTACGGCCCGACCGAAACGGTGATCAACGCATCCCGATACAAGGTCGAGGGCAAGCAGGGCAACCGGATCGTGCCGATCGGAAAGCCCAAGATCAACACCCAGATTCACCTGCTGGACGACGCACTACGACCCGTTCCCGTCGGCGTGATCGCTGAGATCTACATCGGTGGGGGACACGTCGCGCGGGGCTATCACCGCAGGGCGGGGCTGACCGCCGAACGGTTCGTTGCCGACCCGTTCACCCCCGGCGGGCGGCTGTATCGCTCGGGTGATCTGGCGCGCCGCAACGCCGACGGTGACATCGAATTCGTCGGCCGCGCCGACGAACAGGTCAAGATCCGCGGGTTCCGCGTCGAACTCGGCGAGGTCGCCGCGGCGATCTCTGTCGACCCCAGCGTCGGTCAGGCCGTCGTGGTGATCAGTGATCTGCCGAATCTCGGCAAGAGCCTGGTCGGTTACCTGACGCCCGCAGCGGACACCGAAGCGGTCGACGTCGACCGTGTCCGAGCCAGGGTGGCCGCCGCGCTGCCCGACTACATGACGCCCGCCGGGTACGTGGTCCTCGACGAAATCCCGATCACCGCGCACGGCAAGATCGACCGCGACGCGCTGCCGGCCCCGAAGATCTTCTCCGACACGGAGTTCCGTGAGCCCGCCGCAGGCACGGAGCAGACCCTCGCCGAACTCTTTGCCGAGTTGCTCGGTCGCGAGCAGGTCGGCGCCGACGATTCATTCTTCGACCTCGGCGGTCACTCGCTGCTGGCCACCAAGCTGGTCGCTGCGATCCGCTCGCGTTGCGGCATCGATCTCGGCGTGCGGGAGATCTTCGAACTCGGCACGGTGGCGCAACTCGCCGAACGCATCGACGCCGGGACACCAGGCGATGAGGCCCGACGCCGACTGGTCGCGACCCCGCACGACGGGCCATGCCAAATGTCGGCATCCCAGCTGCGTACCTGGTTTCAGTACCGCATCGACGGGCCCAGCCCAGTCAACAACATCCCGTTCGCTGTTCGGCTGTCCGGACCGTGCGATGTGGACGCATTGGTGGCCGCGGTCTCCGACGTCGTCGACCGGCATGAGACGCTGCGCACCACCTACCGCGAAATCGACGGCATCCCATACCAAATCGTCAACCGGCCGACCGGCGTGCCGGTGCGGCGCGACCGCGGCGATGACGAGGCGTGGCTGCAGACCGAGCTCGACCGGGAACGCAGGCACACGTTCGACCTCGAGCGCGAACCGCCGATCCGCGCGGCTGTGCTGTCGACTCCGGAGCATCACGTGCTGTCGCTGGTGGTCCACCACATCGCTGCAGACCACTGGTCAGCAGGCGTGCTGTTCTCCGACCTGCTGGCCGCCTACCACGCGCGCCGCGCCGGCGAACCACCGGCGTTGTCTCCACTTCCGGTCCAATACGCCGACTATGCGGTATGGCAAGGCGCGCTGCTCGGCGACGACGCAGGAATCGTTGCAGCACAACGCGAATACTGGAAGCACCAATTGCAGGGCATGCCGCAGGATGTCGCCCTGCGGCCGGACTTCCCGCGCCCAGCAGTACCGAGCGGAGTCGGCGATTCGGTCGAGTTCACCGTCGACTCGGCCACGCGCGCCAAACTCGTCGGCCTCACGCGGGAGCTGGGCATCACCGAGTTCATGCTGTTGCAGTCGGCGGTTGCCGTGCTGCTGCACAAGGCCGGGGAAGGGTCCGACATTCCGCTGGGCACGCCGGTGGCCGGACGCACCGAGTCCGAGCTCGACCAGCTCATCGGGTTCTTCGTCAACATCCTGGTGCTGCGCAACGATCTCGGCGGCGACCCGACGGTGCGCGAGACCCTGGACCGCGCACGCGAGATGGCGCTGGCCGCCTATGCGCACCAGGACCTGCCGTTCGATCGGATGGTCGATGCGGTCAGCCCGGTGCGGTCACTGTCGCGCAACCCGCTGTTCTCGGTCGTCGTGCACGTCCGAGAAGAACTGCCCACCGGAACCGTCGACGGCGCCACCACGTTCACCGCGCTGGAACCGACGTTCGATGTCGCGCACGCCGACTTGTCGGTGAACTTCTTCGCCACCGCAGACGGCTATCGCGGTCATGTGATCTACCGGCCGGAGTTATACCGGCGCAGCACGATTGAACGACTGACGCGGTGGCTCGGCCGCGTTCTCGACGCATTCGCCGACGACCCGGACCAAACGCTGCGCCAGATCCAGATCGCTGACTTTGACGAGAGGCAACGGGTCGAGGACTGGAGCCGCGGCATGACCCACGTCCACGTGCTCGACGATCAGCACCAACCCGTTCCGGTGGGGGTGGTCGGCTACGTCCATTACGCAGGCACTGCGTTCGACTCGCCGCTGCACCGCAGCGGGGAACGTGCCCGCTGGACAGAGGACGGACGGCTGGAGTTCGTCGGCAGTACCGAGCAGGCGACGACACCGCAGCCGAAGCCCGTTGACTCATCCGAACCGCCACACACCGACACCGAACACAGGCTGGCCGCGATACTGGCCGACGTGCTTGGAGTCGGCGAAATCGGCCGCTACGACGACTTCTTCGAACTCGGGGGCGACAGCATCCTCGCCGTGCAGTTGGCGGCCCGCGCTCGCGACAATGGCATGGCGCTGACTGCGCGAATGGTGTTCGAACACCCCGCAATCCACGACCTGGCCGCGGCTGTCGACGACGCGGGCAAGGCGATCGCCGGCGATACCCACCACGAACCCATGACCGCGTCCGGCCTGTCCGCAGACGAGCTGGCCGCCGTCACCGCGCTGTGGAGGTCGTCCCAGGACGGTATGACGTGAACACAAAGATCGAAGACGTGATGGCGTTGAGCCCGCTGCAGCAGGGGCTCTACTCGATGGCGGCGCTGTCCGAACACGATCCCTATGTGATCGCGATGGCGGCCGACATCGACGGCAGCCTCGACGCTGACCTGCTGCGTCGTTGCGCTGCAACGATGTTGGCGCGCCACCCGAATCTGCGGGTGAGCTTTCTGCGCACTGAAACGAGTCGTCCCGTTCAGATCGTCCCATCGCATGTCGAGGTGCCATGGCGGCATGTCACGGCGACGGCCGATGAGGTCGAGTCGCTTGACACCGATGAACGCCGACAACCGTTCGACCTGGAACACGGTCCGGCGATCCGCTTTGTCCTCATCGAAGTGCCTGACTCTCATTGGCGATTGGTGATCGTCGCGCACCACATCATCATCGACGGCTGGTCGCTGCCGCTGTTCGTCGGCGAATTGATCACGCTGTACCGGTGCGGCGGCGACGGCGCGGCGCTGCCACCCCCGCCGAGGCCATACCGCGACTACATCGGCTGGTTGGCCCGCCGCGACCAGGAGACCAGCCGCTCGCTGTGGCGGGAGCATCTCGCCGGAATCGACGGACCGACGCTGATGACGTCCGCGCTGACCGCGGGCGAGCCGCCCGCCGGTACGCCGCGCCGCACCGAACTCAAACTCGCCCCCGATGCCACCCGATGCCTGATCGAGGCCGCCCGCGCGCGTGGCGTCACCGTCAACACACTCGTTCAAATGGCTTGGGCCGCAATTCTGTCCGCGGTGACCGACCGCAGCGACGTGATCTTCGGTGTCACAGTGTCGGGCCGTCCCGGCGAGCTGACCGGTGTGGAAACGATGGTCGGACTGTTCATCAACACTGTGCCGCTGCGGGTGCGGCTCGATCCTGCCGAACGGGTAGGTGCACAGTGCATCGCGCTGCAACGCGAAGGCGCAAAGCTGCGTGACCACAGTTACCTGGCCCATGCGGAACTGCGGTCGCTCGCAGGCGTCGGCGAAATGTTCGACACCCTGTTGGTGTACGAGAACTTCCCGCCCGGCGGGCTGGTCGGCGGCGGTGAGTTCACGGCCAACGGGGCGACCTTCCGGCCCGCGGCGCTGGAAAGCCTTTCGCACTTCCCGGTCACAGTCGCCGCCCACATCACCGACGGCGAGCTGACACTGCTGATCGAGGTGATCGACCGCGCGCTGGGACTGACGAGCCCCGACTCGCTCGGTCAGCGACTGCTCACCACAACCCAGCGGTTGATCCAGCATTGGGATGATCCGCTTCGTGATGTCAGCGTCCTGCTCGACGGTGAAGGCGGCGCGGCGACGGTAACGCCCACTCCGATCGGCGGCGGGGTACACACCCGGTTCACCGACGGCGCCGCCACCAGGCTCGGCTCGGTCGCGCTCAGCTGGGCTGGCGGCCGGTACACCTACCGAGAGCTGGATGAGGCGGCCGACCGTGTCGCCGCCGCACTCGTCACCCGCGGAGTGCGGCCCGAAACGCCGGTGGCGATCAATCTTTCGCGGGGACCGGATTACGTCGTCGCAATGCTCGGTGTGCTGAAGGCAGGCGGCGTGATCGTTCCGCTCGACCCCGGAATGCCGGCCGAACGCGCAGCCGAGATCGTGCGCCAGACCGACGCCGCCGTCGTCGTCGACGAGACCTTCACCGCGGCAGAGCCTCTCGGCGCTTACCGGCCCGCGGCCACGCATCCCGGGCAGGCCGCTTACGTCGTCTTCACCTCGGGCACCACCGGGACGCCGAAGGGTGTCGTCGGGACGCATCAGGCGCTGCTCGCCTATGCCGAAGATCACGCCCGAAACATCCTGCGACCGGCGGCTACCCGGCTGAGTCGCCCGCTTCGGGTGGCGCATGCCTGGTCGTTCACCTTCGATGCGGCATGGCAACCGCTTGCCGTGCTGCTCGACGGGCATGCCGTGCACATCATCGACGACGAAACCCAGCGCGATGCCGAGGCGTTGGTCGAGACGATCGCCCGCTACGGCATCGACATGCTCGACACCACACCGTCGATGTTCGGCCAACTGCGTGCTGCCGGCCTCTTGACGACGGTCCCGCTCGCTGTGTTGGCGCTCGGCGGCGAGGCGGTCGGAATGCCGGCGTGGAACATGATCGGTGACGAATGCGTCCGCACCGGGATGGTTGCCTACAACTGTTACGGCCCAACGGAATCCACGGTCGAATCAGTCGTCGCTGCGATCACCGACCACGAGGCGCCCGTCATCGGGCGACCCACCGCGGCGAGCCGGGCCTACGTGCTCGACTCGTGGCTGCGACCGGTGCCGATCGGCGTGCCCGGCGAGCTCTACCTCGCCGGCGGACAGTTGACCCGCGGCTACCTCGGCAGGCCCGGTGAGACATCGGCTCGATTCGTGGCCGATCCGTTCGTGGCGGGCGAGCGGATGTACCGGACCGGCGACGTGGTGCGACGTCAGCCGGATCGGGCATTGCAGTACCTCGGCCGGTCCGACGCACAGGTCAAGATCCGCGGATTCCGCGTCGAGCCCGCCGAAATCGCGGCGGTACTGCACACCCATCCATCGGTGCGGCACGCGCACGTCACGGTGAAACGGCAAGGCGCTGCGCCGCGGTTGACCGCGTACGTCGCAGCCGACCCCCCGCCCGAGGTGGCCGAACTGCGGGCGATGCTGTCAAAGCGGTTGCCGCGCTACATGGTTCCGCATCACATCGTCGTCCTCGACGAGATGCCGCTGACGGCACACGGCAAAGTCGACGAGGCCGCTCTCGCGATGCGGCAGCACGATACGGATTTGGCTGTGGCACAGCCGGAAACACCGACCGAGACGGCCCTCGCCGAGTTGATGGCCGAGGTCCTGGAGTCCGATCACATCGACGTCGCCACCGACTACGTGCGCCAGGGCCTCGACAGCATCGTCGCGCTGTCGGTGGTGCAGGCGGCGCGGCAACGCGGTATCGCACTGCGGGCCCGGCTGATGCTCGAGTGCGGCACCATCCGTGAACTCGCGGCGGCCATCGACAACGAATCGGTGCGCCCCGGCGTCGCCGACGACGAGGGCGGCCCGATCACGCTGCTGTCCAATGCGCGCTGGCTCTACGAATACGGCGAACCGCGCCGGCTGGCGCAGACCGAAGCAATCCGATTGCCGCCCGGCGTCACCCGCGAGCAGTTGGAAACGCTGCTGCAGAACGTGATCGACGGTCACGAGGTACTGCGAAGCCGGTTGGACCGCGACACCATGACGCTCGTCGCACATGACGGCACCGTCGCGCTCGTCGAAGCGGCCGTCACCGGCGACCTGACGGAAACCGTCGCCGAGGTGGCCCGCCAATCCGTCGACCGCCTCGACCCGGAGAACGGTGTGCTGCTGGACGCCGTCTGGTTGCGCGAGGCAGGCGTGCTGGTGCTCACGGCGCATGTGCTGGCCATGGATCCGGCATCGTGGCGCATCGTCCTCGGTGAACTCGACGCCGCGTGGCGCGCGCTGGCCGCCGGCCGCCGTTTCGCACCGGTGCAGGAGCACACCAGACACCGGCGTTGGTCGAAGCTGCTGACCGAGCGTGCCGCGCAACTCGACACGTGTGACTTCTGGGTGGCCCAACTCGAGGGCGAGGACCCGGATCTGGGTGCGCGCCGGGTCCAGCCCACCACCGATCGCGTCGGCGACGCCGCCGTCACCATGTGCGCAACCGACCCCGACGTGACGGCCCGGCTGCTCGGTGCGAAACGGCCGATCACCCAGCTGTTGGCGGCGGCCGCGGCGCAGATGGTGAGCAACTGGCGGCGGCATCGCGGGCAGCAGCCGGGGATACCGCTGCTGGCGATCGAAACGCACGGTCGCGCCGACGCCATCACCGACGACGCCGACACCTCGGACACTGTTGGTCTGCTGAGCGCGGTTTACCCGCTGAGGATTGACACGCCAGAGGCGATCACCAAGATTGCGGGCGACGGCATCGACTACGGCCTGCTGCGGTACCTGCGGCCGGACACCGCAGAGCGGCTGCGGGCGTACCCCGAGCCGCAGCTGTTGCTGAACTACTTGGGCCGCTTGCACTTTGGCGGTAGCGGCAACGGCCTGCGGGTGGATCGCGACCTCCTCGCCAAGGTGTCGGCGCTGCCCGAACCGGGCGTCGCGGCGCGCTACGAGTTGACGATCATCGCGGGCATCGTCGGGGATGCGGATACGCCGATGTTGGCCACGCAGTGGCGCACGTTGCCCGACATCTTGTCCGCCGACGAGGTCGCGACGCTGCAGTCGATGTGGCAGGACGCGTTGCGGGAGGTCGCATCATGACCACACTTGCGGTTGTCGGTGCAGGCGCGAAGGCCGTGGCCGTCGCCGCCAAGGCCGCCGAACTGCGTGCGATGGGTGTCGACGTGCCCGACGTCGTCGCGGTCGAACGCAGTGGCGTCGCAGCCAACTGGCGTCCGGACGGCGGCTGGACCGACGGCCAACATCGGTTGGGCACCAGTCCCGAGAAGGATGTCGGGTTTCCGTACCGCTCCTCGCTGGTGGCCGGCCGTAACGCCGAACTCGACGACCGGATGATCCGGCACAGCTGGCAGTCGTACCTGATCGGCACTGGCCAGTTCGCCGAATGGGTGGACCGCGGCAGGCCCGCACCGACTCATCGCCGATGGAGTCAGTACCTGCGCTGGGTGGCCGACAACGTCGAAATGGCCGTCGTCGCGGGCGAAGTCCGCCGGATCGCGGTCAAGGGTCGGCGCTGGGCGCTGCACACCGCCGATCAGACCGTGAACGCCGACGCGGTGATGATCACCGGGCCCGGCCAGGCCGAGCGGTCGATCCTGCCCGGCCATCCGCGAGTGCTGTCCATCGCGCAGTTCTGGCGCCGCGCCGCCCAGCACGAACTGCTGAACGCCGAACGCGTCGCCGTGATCGGCGGCGGCGAGACCGCGGCGTCGATCCTCAACGAGCTTTTCCGGCACCGGGTTTCGACCATCACCGTCATCTCCCCGCAGGTGACGTTGTTCACCCGCGGAGAGGGTTTCTTCGAGAACACGCTGTACTCGGATCCGACCGATTGGTCCAGCCTGACGCCGGTCGAGCGGCGGGATGCGTTGATGCGCACAGACCGCGGCGTGTTCTCCGCACGCGTGCAGGAGGCGTTGCTGGCTGACGACAGGATTCGGCACCTGCGCGGCAGGGTCGCCCATGCGGTGGCCCGCGATGAGCGAATTCGCTTGACGCTGAGCACAAATCGAGGCGTCGAAGCGCTGGAGACCGTGCACGGCTTCGATCTGGTGATCGACGGCTCCGGCGCCGACGGGCTCTGGTTCGTGCCGCTGCTTGGCCAGGATGCACTCGATCTGCTGGAACTCGGGCTGGGCGGCCCGTTGACCGGGGAACCCTTACAGGAAGCCATTGGCCACGACCTCGCGGTCAGCGGTGTCGCGCCGAAGTTGTTCCTGCCCGGGCTGGCCGGACTGACCCAGGGGCCCGGCTTCCCCAACCTCAGTTGCCTCGGGCTGCTGTCTGACCGGATCCTCGGCGCAGACTTCACCACCCCCGAACGGCCTATCAGGAGAAGTGATGAGTACCAACCCATTCGATGACGACAACGGCTCCTTCTTCGTGTTGGTCAACCACGAGGACCAATACAGTCTGTGGCCGACGTTCGTCGACGTCCCGGCTGGCTGGCGGGTCGTGTTCGGCGAGAGCACCCGCGCCGACTGCCTGGCCTACGTCGAGGAGCACTGGACCGACATGCGGCCGCGCAGCCTTCGCGAGGCGATGGCTGCCGACTGACGCGTCGTCGGCACGGTTTTGCCGCCTTGGCCTACCGTGGTTGCTGTGACGGTGACCAAGACAGCGAGCCACACCCAGCTCTCGCGGGTCGCCGCCGTCGTCTGGATCCTCGCCGCCGTCGTGTATCTGCTGGTCGAGAAGATCGCCGCGGACAACGTCAAAGGCCATTACAGCTACCTCCACCACTACATCAGCGTGCTCGGCGTCCCGGACTGGGGCCGGTACGCCTATCTGATGAACGGGGCCTTCTACCTGCAGGGCGTGCTGATGTTCGTCGGCGCCGTGTTGGTGACGCGCGCCTCCGGCCGTCGCGCCGTGGTCTTCCTCTTCTTCACCGCGGCCGCGACCGTCGGCTACTTCCTGGTCGCGACGGTCCACGGCGGCTCGCCGCTGGCCGAAGGCGACGGCATGCAGTTGCACATGGCGGGCGCCTTGCTGGTGTTCATCGCAGGCAACCTGGCCATCGTGCCGGGGTCATCGACCGTCGCCCGCGCCGCAGAGGCCAACTGGTGGTATCGAGCGGTGTCGCTGTTGATCGCCGCGGTCGGCATCCTCGCCTGGCTGACCCTCGCCAACTACAACGTGTGGGGCCACAACTATGGGCCGGTCGGTCTCCTGGAGCGGATTCCGGTGTATTCGATTCTGGCGTGGCAGGTTTTCAGCGCCCTGGTACTGCTAGGTCTGCTGCGAAAGCGGCATGTCCATGTCGAACACGCGGGCGTGTAACACGGTCCTGTTCCGCAGCGCGGCCCGGACCGCACGATGCAGCCCGTCCTCCAGATAGACGATGCCCTTCCACCTGACCGCGTGCGGAAAAAGGTCGCCGTAGAACGTCGAGTCCTCCGACAGCAACCGGTCGAGCGCCAGCACGGTCGTGGTGGTCACCAACTCGTCGAGGCGCAGCTGGCGGGGCGGAATCTGGGCCCACTGCCGTTGGGACAGGCCGTGGTCGGGGTACGGTTTGCCCTCACGCACTCCCTTGAAGATCATCGACGTGATCTCTCGGGCGGCGTCGGCGTCACATGGCAAAGGCTAGCCGGAAATCGGCTGTCCGCCACGCGCACGACGGCTCGAGGAGCATCGGCCCTGCTGATGCCCGTAAAATGGGCGCTGACTGGCTGCGAAACGGAGGTGACCATTGGGTAGCGCCGACGACCGTCGCTTCGAAGTGCTGCGTGCCATCGTCGCTGACTTCGTATCCACCAAGGAGCCGATCGGTTCGAAGACTCTTGTCGAGCGGCACAATCTCGGCGTCTCCAGCGCGACCGTACGAAACGATATGGCCGTCCTGGAGGCCGAGGGCTACATCACCCAGCCGCACACCAGCTCCGGGCGAGTGCCCACCGAGAAGGGCTATCGCGAGTTCGTCGACCGGCTCGACGAGGTCAAGCCGCTGTCGTCCTCGGAGCGCCGCGCGATTCTGTCCTTCCTCGAATCGGGGGTCGATCTCGACGACGTGCTGCGGCGCGCTGTGCGGCTGTTGGCCCAGCTCACCCGCCAGGTCGCGATCGTGCAGTATCCGACGCTGTCCACGTCGAGCGTGCGACGCCTCGAGGTGGTCGCGTTGACCCCGGCCCGGCTGCTGCTGGTCGTGATCACCGACTCCGGGCGCATCGACCAGCGCATCGTCGAACTCGGCGACGCCATCGACGATCACGAGCTGTCCCAGCTGCGCGACCGGCTCGGCCAAGCCATGGAGGGCAAGCCGCTGGCTGCCGCCTCGATCGCGGTGTCCGACCTGGCCGCACAGCTCAACGGCAGCGGGCGCCTCGCCGACGCGGTCGGCCGAGCGGCCACCGTGCTGGTCGAGACGCTGGTCGAGCACAGCGAGGAGCGTCTTGTCCTCGGCGGCACCGCCAACCTGGCGCAGAACACCGCGGACTTCGGCGGTTCACTGCGTTCAGTGATGGAAGCCCTCGAGGAGCAGGTGGTGGTGTTGCGCCTGCTGGCCGCACAGCAAGAGGCAGGCAAGGTCACCGTTCGCATCGGGCATGAGACCGAGGCCGAGCAGATGGCGGGGACGTCGGTGGTCAGCACCACGTACGGCAGTTCGGGCAAGGTGTACGGCGGCATGGGGGTGTTGGGACCCACGCGGATGGACTATCCGGGAACTATCGCTAATGTCGCTGCGGTTGCTCTCTATATAGGTGAAGTCTTAGGCAGCCGGTAATCCCGGTTTTGGAAAGGTCTGGCGTGGCACGCGATTATTACGGGCTGCTCGGGGTGAGCAGGGGGGCGAGCGATTCGGAGATCAAGCGCGCCTATCGGAAGCTCGCGCGTGAGCTGCATCCCGACGTCAACCCCGACGAAGAGGCGCAGGCCCGGTTCAAGGAGATCAGCGTCGCCTACGAGGTGCTGAGCGACCCGGAGAAGCGGCGCATCGTCGACCTCGGCGGCGATCCGCTGGAGAGCGCGGGTGCCGCGGGCAACGGCTTCGGCGGCTTCGGGGGCCTCGGCGACGTGTTCGAGGCCTTCTTTGGCGGCGGCACCGCCTCCCGCGGCCCGATCGGCCGGGTCCGCCCTGGCTCGGACTCGCTGCTACGGATGCGGCTTGACCTGGAAGAGTGCGCCACCGGCGTGACCAAGCAGGTGACTGTCGACACCGCGGTGCTGTGCGATCTGTGTCAGGGCAAGGGCACCCACGGCAAGTCCACGCCGGTCGCCTGCGACACCTGCGGTGGGCGCGGGGAGATCCAGACTGTCCAGCGGTCGCTGCTCGGCCAGGTGATGACGTCGCGGCCCTGCCCGGTGTGTGGAGGGGTCGGCGAGGTGATCCCCGACCCGTGCCACCAGTGCGGCGGCGACGGCCGGATCCGGGCGCGACGCGACATCAGCGTGAAGATCCCTGCCGGCGTCGGCGACGGGATGCGCGTGCGGCTGGCCGCGCAGGGCGAGGTCGGCCCCGGTGGCGGCCCCGCAGGCGACCTGTATGTCGAGGTCCACGAAAAGCCGCACGAGGTGTTCGTCCGCGATGGCGATGACCTGCACTGCACGATTTCGGTGCCGATGGTCGACGCCGCGTTGGGCACCACCGTCACCGTCGACGCGATCATCGACGGGCCGACGGAGCTCACCATTCCCGCGGGCACCCAGCCCGGTTCGGTGACCACACTGCGCGGACACGGCATGCCGCACCTGCGCTCAGGCGTGCGTGGCGACCTGCACGCCCACATCGAGGTCGTGGTGCCGTCACGGCTCGACCACGAGGACATCGAACTGCTGCACAAGTTGAAGGAAAAGCGCGTTCGCGACGTGGCCGAGGTTCGCTCGAGCCAGAGCGCGGCGTCGGGCAGCGGCTTCTTCAGCCGGCTGCGCGAAACCTTCACCGGCCGCTGAACATTCGTGCGCGCGCTGTTCTACGTCGACGCGCTGCCCGCGGTCGGTGAGCTTGCCGTCGTCGACGGCGACGAAGGCTTCCACGCCGCCAACGTCCTGCGCATCAGGGTCGGCGAGGAACTCGACCTCGGCGACGGTGACGGGTCCGTGGCGCACTGTGTCGTCGAAGATGTCGCCAAGGGCAGGTTGACGGCGAAAGTGCTTGACCGCCGGACCGTCGATGTCGCGGTGCCGAGCGTCACCGTCGTGCAGGCGCTGCCCAAGTCCGACCGTTCTGAGTTGGCCGTCGAACTCGCCACCGAGGCCGGCGCCGACGCCTTCGTAGCCTGGCAGGCGTCCCGATGCGTGGCCAGGTGGGAGTCGTCGGCGAAGGTCGACAAGGGGCTGCGCCGGTGGGCCGCGGTGGCCCGCTCGGCGGCACGTCAGTCGCGGCGGCCCTACATTCCGCCGGTCAGCGGGGTGTTGTCGACGGCTGAGTTGGTAGAGCGGGTGCGCGACTCTGGCGCGACGACACTCGTGTTACATGAGTCGGCCACCAGCAAGCTGACGGAAATACCAGTGGCACAAGCAGATTCGCTATTCCTCATCGTCGGCCCCGAGGGTGGTATCGCGGACGACGAAATCGCGGCGCTGACCGGCGCCGGCGCGACGGCGGTGCAACTGGGGCCGGCGGTGCTGCGGACGTCGACGGCGGCGGCCGTCGCGTTGGGCGCGCTCGGCGTCCTGACGTCGCGATGGTCTGCGGGTTAAGCATTGGGATGCGTCCGTACCCGGCGGTAAACTGGGTATTCCAGAGCAAACAACCAGGCCAGAACCCAGAAAGCAGGCAGAAAACCCCACGTGACGCCCCGCGAGACGAACGCTGACTCGGACGCGCCCGTTCGCAGCAGCATCGATGTTCCGCCCGACCTCGTCGTGGGCCTGCTGGGTTCCGCTGACGAGAATCTGCGGGCACTCGAATCCATCCTCTCCGCCGACATCCATGCCCGCGGCAACGCGCTGACCCTGTCCGGCGAGCCCGCCGACGTCGCCCTGGCCGAACGGGTGATCTCCGAACTGGTGGCCATCGTGGCCAGCGGCCAGCGCCTCACCCCGGAGGCGGTGCGACACAGCGTCGCGATGCTGACCGGCACCGGGGACGAATCGCCGGCCGAGGTGCTGACGCTCGACATTCTGTCGCGACGCGGCAAGACGATTCGGCCGAAGACGTTGAACCAGAAGCGTTATGTCGACGCGATCGACGTGCACACCGTCGTGTTCGGCATCGGGCCCGCCGGTACGGGCAAGACGTATCTGGCAATGGCCAAGGCGGTCAACGCTTTACAGACCAAGCAGGTCAACCGGATCATACTCACCCGTCCTGCCGTGGAAGCCGGTGAGCGCCTTGGCTTCCTGCCCGGCACGCTGAGCGAGAAGATCGACCCGTATCTGCGGCCGCTGTACGACGCGCTGTACGACATGATGGATCCCGAATCGATCCCGAAGCTGATGAACGCCGGGATCATTGAGGTCGCCCCGCTGGCCTACATGCGTGGCCGGACCCTGTCAGATGCGTTCATCATCCTCGACGAGGCGCAGAACACCACCGGCGAGCAGATGAAGATGTTCCTGACGCGATTGGGGTTCAACTCGAAAATCGTTGTGACGGGCGATATCACGCAGGTGGACCTGCCCGGCGGCGCAGCGTCGGGCCTGCGCGCTGCGATGCGCATTCTCGACGGTATCGACGACATCCACTTCGCCGAACTGACCAGTGCCGACGTCGTTCGGCACCGATTGGTATCCGAAATCGTCGACGCGTATGCCAAGTCCGAGGAGCCGGCTCTGATGAACAGGGCTCAGCGGCGCTCGTCGGGGACCCGATCGCGAAGGTGACCGTGTGAGCATCGAGGTGTCCAACGAGTCGGGCATCGACGTATCCGAAGAGGAACTGATCAGCGTCGCGCGATTCGTCATCCGCAAGATGAAGGTGAACCCGGCGGCTGAGCTGTCGATGGTGCTGCTCGACACCGCGGCGATGGCCGATCTGCACATGCGCTGGATGGATCTGCCGGGACCGACCGACGTGATGAGCTTCCCGATGGACGAGCTCGAGCCGGGTGGTCGCCCGGACGCGCCGGAGCCGGGCCCGTCGATGCTCGGCGACATCGTGCTGTGCCCGGAATTCGCGTCGCAGCAGGCCAACGCGGCCGGGCACACGCTGGGTCAAGAATTGGCGCTGCTGACCGTGCACGGCGTGCTGCACCTGCTGGGCTACGACCATGCCGAGCCGGACGAGGAAAAAGAGATGTTCGCCCTGCAGCGCCAACTGCTCGAGGAGTGGGTGGCCGACCAGGTCGAGGCTTACCACCAGGACCGCCAGTCCGAGAAGGACCGCCGGCTGCTGGACAAGTCTCGATATTTCGACGAACTGTGACCGGCATAGGCCCGCTCGTCGGCGCGATCGCGTTGATCGGCCTCGGCGGACTGTTCGCGGCGATCGACGCGGCCGTCAGCACGGTGTCGGTGGCCCGTGTCGAGGAGCTCGTGCGCGACGAACGGCCAGGCGCGGTGCGGCTGGCCCGGGTCATGGTCGAGCGACCGCGCTACATCAATCTTGTTGTGCTGCTGCGTATCACGTGCGAGGTGGCGGCGACCGTTTTGCTTGTCGCCTATCTGGACGGCCTGCTTGGTGTCGGCTGGGGGTTGTTCACCGCGGCCGCGATCATGGTGGTGGTCAGCTTCGTCGCGATCGGCGTCGGCCCTCGTACTGTCGGACGGCAGAACGCCTACAGCATCTCGTTGGTGGCCGCCCTTCCGCTGCAAGCGATTTCGGTGTTGCTCACCCCGATCAGCCGGCTGCTGGTGTTGATCGGTAACGCGCTGACACCCGGCCGCGGATTCCGCAACGGTCCGTTCGCGTCCGAGATCGAGCTGCGTGAGGTCGTCGACCTGGCCCAGCAGCGCGGCGTGGTGGCCGACGACGAACGCCGGATGATCCAGTCGGTGTTCGAACTCGGCGACACTCCGGCCCGCGAGGTGATGGTGCCGCGCACCGAGATGGTGTGGATCGAGAACGACAAGACGGCAGGCCAGGCCACGTCACTGGCGGTCCGCAGCGGCCACTCCCGCATCCCGGTGATCGGCGAGAACGTCGACGACGTCATCGGTGTGGTCTACCTCAAAGACCTTGTGCAGAAGACGTATTACTCGACCAACGGCGGCCGCGACACGAAGGTGTCCGCGGTGATGCGCCCCGCGGTGTTCGTTCCCGACTCCAAACCGCTGGACGCGCTGCTGCGTGAAATGCAGCGCGACCGCGTGCACATGGTATTGCTGGTCGACGAGTACGGCGCGATCGCGGGCCTGGTCACCATCGAGGACGTACTCGAGGAGATCGTCGGCGAAATCGCCGACGAGTACGACACCGATGAGGTCGCCCCGGTGGAAGATCTGGGCGACAAGCACTTTCGGGTGTCGGCGCGGCTGCCCATCGAGGATCTCGGCGAGCTGTACGACATCGAGTTCGACGAAGACCTCGACGTCGACACCGTCGGCGGCCTGGTGGCGTTGGAGCTCGGCCGCGTCCCGTTGCCGGGCGCAGAGGTGACGTGGGACGGGCTGCGGCTGAAGGCTGAAGGCGGACCCGACCACCGCGGCCGGGTCCGGATCGGCACCGTGCTGGTCAGCCCCACCCCGGAAGCCGAGGAGCACAATGACTGAACTGGACGCCGAGGACGCCAAGCTGGTGGTGTTGGCCAGGGGCGCGATGGGCCGGGCCGAAGCCGGCAGCGGAGCGGCAGTGCGTGACCTGGACGGCCGCACCTATGCGGGCGCGCCCGTCGCACTCGATGCGTTGCAGTTGACTGCGCTGCAGGCCGCGGTCGCCGCAGCGGTGTCCAGCGGTGCGACGGGACTGGAGGCCGCCGTGCTCGTCGGCGGATCGGCTGACGACGAGGGCGTGGCGGCGGTGCGTGAGCTGTCCAGCGACGCCGCCGTGATCGTCACCGACCGCAGCGGCTCACCCGTATGAGCGAGTTCAGTTCCGGCTTCGTCTGTTTCGTCGGCAGGCCCAACACCGGGAAGTCGACGCTGACCAACGCGCTCGTCGGTGCGAAGGTGGCGATCACGTCGAACCGGCCGCAGACCACCCGGCACACGATTCGCGGGATCGTGCATCGGGAGGACTTCCAGATCATCCTCGTCGACACCCCGGGCCTGCACCGCCCGCGCACGCTGCTCGGGCAGCGGCTCAACGATCTGGTGAAGAGCACCTATTCGGAGGTCGACGTCATCGGGTGGTGCGTGCCCGCCGACGAGAAGATCGGGCCGGGCGACCGGTGGATCTACGAGCAGATCCGTGCGATCGCGCCGAAAACCAAGCTCGTGGTCGTGGTGACGAAGATCGACAAGGTGGCCAAGGACCGGGTCGGCGCCCAGCTGATCGCGGTGAGCGAGCTCGTCGGACCCGATGCCGAGATCGTGCCGGTGTCGGCGACCACCGGGGAGAACCTCGACGTCCTGACCAAGGTGCTGGCCGACCAGCTGCCGCCGGGCCCGGCATTCTACCCGGACGGCGAACTCACCGACGAACCCGAGGAAACGTTGATGGCGGAGCTGATCCGCGAGGCCGCGCTCGAGGGTGTCCGCGACGAACTGCCGCACTCGCTTGCGGTCGTCATCGACGAGGTCAGCCCGCGCGAAGACCGCGACGACCTGATCGACGTACACGCCATCCTTTACGTCGAGCGGGACAGCCAGAAGGGCATCGTGATCGGCAAGGGCGGCGCACGGCTTCGCGAGGTGGGCACGGCGGCCCGCACGCAGATCGAGAAGCTGCTCGGCACGAAGGTGTATCTCGACCTACGGGTCAAGATTGCGAAGAACTGGCAGCGCGACCCGAAACAGCTTGGACGGTTGGGTTTCTGAGTCCGGGAGCATGTGTCGTGTGGCGACCGTTTCTTCTGACGGCCATATGCTGACTGGCCCTAGCCCGCGAGATTGCAGTTATCGTGCGGTGCACTCATAGTTCTTCGCAATAACTGCGATCTCGACCGGGGTGAGCCGAAACAACTTTGGGCGACTGGGCTTTGAGGTTTAGCCCGGCCAACCCGCGCCGGGCTGTCCGAACGGCCGCTGCCCCGGCGGCGCGTTGACGGGCGGAGCGCCGTCACCCTTGCCGTACACCGCGACCACGACCGTGCGGTCCAGCTGGCTTTCCGACCACACACCGATGTCGGTGTTGGCGCAGTCCGCCATGATCGTGTAGTAGTCGGGCCGGTAATACCACTGGTTGATCAACTCGACGCCGCTGATCGCCAGTGCGGGGTTGATCGCGACGGTCTCTGCCACGGGTCCGGCGTAGCCGGCGTTGCGCGCGCGATCGGCGACCGTTGACCCGTCCGAACCGATGTCACCGTCCAGTGCGCGGTTGTTCAGCACGTCGTTGGTGTGCCACTGGGCGGCGAGACGCAGCTTCGGATTGATCTTCACGTCGTTGGTGCAGCCGGCCTGATGCTGGACCGTATAGACGTTGGCGACCACCCCGTCGTTCAGCCGCTTGTTGTCGGCGCTGGCGGCGGGCATGCCCGCGACGGCGCCAACAACCACCGCGACAACCGGCAGCGCACGAAGAACCATCACGATCGGGAGATTACGCGACCTCGTTGCTCAGCGGCTCGTCAGCGGCAAGATTCTCCATAGCAGCTTCGGAAACCAGTTCAGGCGCCGTTGCGCGTTGACGCCGGTCCCACCAGACGTCGGGCTGCCGCATCGCCCAGCCGTTGAGCGCCTCCAACTCGGCAGCAAGCGAGATCAGCAGCGGTTCGCTGTTGGCCGGGCCCATCAGCTGAACACCGATCGGCAGGCCGCCGTACGTGAACCCGGCGGGCACATTGATCGACGGCCAGCCGAGCAGGTTCCACGGCCACGTCGCCGGGCATGCGCGGATCATCGCGCGGTCCGTCGACAACCCGCCCCGCTCGTCGAAGTCGGTCACCCTCGGCGGGGGCAGCGCGGTCGTCGGCGCCAGCACGACGTCGACGAGATTGAAGATCCACCCGATCCGGCGCTGCGACTCGGCCTCGCGGGCGCGGGCCTTGCGCAGCGTGTTCTGCGACAGCAGCCAACCGGTCCGGGTATTGGCCAGCGTCCGCTTGTCCAGTTTGACGTTCGGGCCGAGCCGATCGACCCAATCGAGCAGGCCTGAGGTCGAGCGGGACAAGAAGTTCCACGACATCCGCAGGTTGTAGTCGGGGTCGCGCTCGACGACCGTGTGGCCCAGTTCCTCGAGTTGGCCCGCGACGGTCTCCATCGCCGCACGGATCTCGGGGTGCAACTTGGGCTTGAAGACGCTGTAGGCGAACTTCGTCGACATCGCGATCTTCAGCGGTCCCGGCGCCTGCGCGACGAAGTCCGACATTCCCCCGCGAGCGGGAGGTGCCCCCAGCACCGGCGGCGGCTGATGCAGATCGCCCGGGGCGTTGCCCGACGCCGCGTCCAGCACCAGCGCGGCGTCGGTCACGGTGCGCGCCAACACGCCGTTCACCGTGATGCCGTTGAACGCCTCGGGCAGCGGCCAGGTCGAAATGCGACCGCGCTGTGGCTTGATGCCGACCAAATGGGTCCACGCCGCGGGGATTCGCACGCTGCCTGCGCCGTCGGAGCCGATGGCCGCCGCCACCAAGCCCGCCGCAACAGCAGCCGCGCTGCCGCCCGACGAACCGCCCGGCGTGTGCTCGCTCGACCACGGGTTGCGCGTGTGCCCGAACCCCGGCCCGCTGGTGAACGGCCACTGGCCCAATTCACACGTGTTGGTCTTGCCGACGATCACCGCGCCCGCGGCCCGCAACCGGCGGACCACCTCGGAGTCGCGCTCGGCGTCGCGGACATGCCCGGCGGTGCCGAACCGGGTGGGGACGCCTGCGACGTCGACGTCGTCCTTGACAGCGATCGGAATTCCCAGCAACGGAAGTTCTTTTCCGGCCGCGCGTTTGCGGTCGGCCTCGGCCGCGTCGGCCAGCGCCTGCTCCCGCAGCACCACCCGAAACGCGTTGAGCGTCGACTGGCTCGCCTCGATGGCATCAAGTGATCGCCGTACCAGTTGGTCCGACGTGACCGTGCCCGCGGCGAGCTGGTAAAGCTGGTTGGTGATCGTAGGAAATCGGGCGTTGCGTCCGGCAGGTTCGACCATCGATTACGAGAATATCGGCGTTGCCAACCAGCAACTGTCAGATCGCGGTGAGAGACTTTCTTAATGCGGCTGTATCGGGACCGGGCGGTCGTGCTGCGTCAGCACAAGCTCGGCGAGGCCGACCGGATCGTCACCTTGCTCACCCGCGACCACGGGATGGTGCGCGCGGTGGCCAAGGGTGTGCGTCGCACGCGCAGCAAGTTCGGGGCGCGGCTGGAGCCGTTCGCGCACATCGACGTTCAGCTGCATCCCGGCCGCAACCTCGACATCGTCACCCAGGTGCAGGCCATCGACGCGTTCGCCACCGACATCGTCAACGACTACGGCCGCTACACGTGCGCGTGCGCGGTGCTGGAGACCGCTGAGCGGTTGGCGGGGGAGGAGCGGGCTCCCGCGCCCGCGCTGCACCGGCTCACCGTGGCGACTCTGCGAGCGGTCGCTGATGGCAGCCGTCCCCGCGAACTCGTGCTCGACGCATATCTGTTGCGCGCCATGGGAATCGCGGGCTGGGCGCCGGCACTGACCGAATGCGCCCGCTGCGCTACACCCGGTCCGCACCGGGCGTTCCACGTCGGGGCCGGCGGCAGCGTGTGCGTGCACTGCCGCCCGTCCGGGTCGGCGACTCCGCCGCAGGGGGTGCTTGACTTGATGGCCGCACTCAACGACGGCGACTGGGAGCACGCACAAGCGTCGCCGTCGTCGTACCGCAGCCAGGCCAGCGGGCTGGTGGCCGCGCACCTGCAGTGGCACCTGGAACGCCAGCTGCGAACATTGCCGCTGGTCGAACGGACCTACCGGGTTGATCGCACAGTCGCTGAGCACCGCGTATCGGTGTTCGGGCAGGATGTCAGCCATGGCGATCAAGCGGGGCAAGACCACTTACCCACAGCTGCCCCCGGCGCCTGACGACTATCCGACGTTTCCCGACAAGTCGACGTGGCCGGTGGTGTTCCCGGATCTGCCACCGCACACCAACGGCCGGTTCGCCCGCCCGCCGCAGCACACCTCGAAGGCCGCCGCGCCCAAGATTCCTGCCGACCAGGTGCCCAGCCATGTCGCCGTCGTGATGGACGGCAACGGGCGGTGGGCCACGCAGCGCGGCCTGCACCGCACCGAGGGCCACAAGATGGGTGAGGCGGTGCTCATCGACATCACCTGCGGGGCCATCGAAATCGGCATCAAACACCTGACGGTGTATGCGTTCTCCACCGAGAACTGGAAGCGCAGCACCGAGGAGGTGCGCTTCCTGATGGGGTTCAACCGCGAGGTGGTGCGCAGGCGGCGCGAGAACCTCAACGACATGGGCGTCAACATGCGCTGGGTCGGCTCGCGGCCCAGGATGTGGCGCAGCGTCATCAAGGAATTCGATATCGCCGAGCAGATGACGGTCGGCAACGACGTCATCACCATCAACTACTGCGTGAACTACGGCGGGCGCACCGAGATCGTCGAGGCCGCCCGCGAACTCGCACAGGAGGCGGCCGACGGCAAGATCAACCCCAACCGGATCAACGAGGCGATGTTCGCCAAGCATCTGCATCGCGCCGACATCCCCGACGTCGACCTGTTCATCCGCACGTCCGGGGAGCAACGGGCGAGCAACTTCTTGATCTGGCAGGCCGCCTACGCCGAATACGTCTTCCAGGACAAGCTGTGGCCGGACTACGACCGCCGCGACCTGTGGGAGGCGTGCGAGGAGTACGTGAACCGCAACCGGCGCTTCGGAAGGGCCTGATGGATCTTCAGGAGCGACTCGCCACGATCCTCGACGACGTCACGTCGATCCAGCGGGAGGACGACGGCGCGCTCACCGTGCGCCACGACCAGACGATCTCGTCGCTGCGCGTGGTGACGATCGGCGAGGGTCTGGACATGGTGTCGCTGACTCAGATTCTGGCGTGGGATCTGCCGGTGGACGCCAAGATTCGTAACCGCATCGCAAGCCACGCCCGCAACACGCTGCTCGGCACCGTGTCGCTGGTGGAGAAAAGCGCTGGCGCCAAAGGCAATTCGAAGAAGGTCGGCGACGTGCTGCTGCGGTACAACTTCCCGGGCGTCGGTCTGGCCGACGACGCGCTGCGCACGCTGATCCTGCTGGTGCTCGGCACCGGCGCCGACATCCGCCGCGATTTGGTCGGATAGCGCCCCGCTACTTGTCGGCGCAGTCGCCGCAGATGCCGAAGATCTCGATGGTGTGACTGACGTCGGAGAAGCCGTGCTCGCGCGCGACCTCGGCCGCCCAGGCCTCGACGTCGCCGCCCTGGATCTCGACCGTCGAACCGCAGGTCCGGCAGACGAGGTGGTGGTGATGATCGTCCGAGCAGCGTCGGTACACCGATTCGCCGGTGTCGGTGCGCAGCGTGTCGACGAGTCCGCTGGCGGCCATCGACTGCAGCGTGCGGTACACGGTCGTCAGCCCGATGCCTTCACCCCGGCGGCGCAGTTCGTCGTGCAGTTCCTGGGCAGAGCGGAAGTCGTCGAGGTTCTCCAGCAGCGCTGAGATCGCCGCGCGCTGCCGGGTGGCGCGCACGCCCGTCGCCGGGCTCACTCGCTGCCCTCGGCCGCGTGCGTGACCGCCGCGACGACGATGTCGGCGAGGTGGTGGTCGACCAGCCGGTACATCACTTCGCGTCCGGAGCGTTCGCCCGCCACCACGCCCGCCGACTTGAGGATGCGCAGGTGCTGGCTGACCAGGGGCTGCGGCACCGCCAGCGCGTCGACGAGCTCGTGCACGCAGCGCGCCGACTCGCGAAGCTGCAGCACGATCGCGATGCGCACCGGCGCGGCCAACGCCCGCAACAGGTCGCCGGCGGTGTCGAGAAGGTCGCGCGACGGAAGCTCCGGTAGCGGCACGCCGCCGTGGTCGTGCGACCCGCTGCCGGGCAAAGTGGAAACGGTTTTCATTATGCCGCCAGATTACATGCGTGACCGCGCATGTCAACGCATGGCGGGCGGCCGATAAGGTTGTCACCCGTGGCTGCGACTTCGATCATCGACACCGTTGCAAACCTCGCCAAGCGGCGCGGGCTCGTGTACCAGGCCGGTGAAATCTACGGCGGCACAAAGTCGGCGTGGGATTACGGTCCGCTCGGCGTCGAGCTCAAGGAGAACATCAAGCGGCAGTGGTGGCGCTCGGTCGTCACCAGCCGCGACGATGTCGTCGGCCTGGACAGCTCGATCATCCTGCCGCGCGAAGTGTGGGTCGCCTCCGGGCACGTCGAGGTGTTCAACGACCCGCTGGTCGAATGCCTGAACTGTCACAAGCGCCACCGCCAAGACCACATGCAGGAGGCGTACGCGGCGAAGAAAGGTATCGAGGACCCGGAGTCGGTGCCGATGACCGAGGTCGTCTGTCCCGACTGTGGCACCAAGGGCCAGTGGACAGAGCCGCGCGACTTCAACATGATGCTCAAGACCTACCTCGGCCCCATCGAGACCGAGGAGGGGCTGCACTATCTGCGGCCAGAGACCGCGCAGGGCATCTTCGTCAACTTCGCCAACGTCGTCACCACCGCGCGCCGCAAGCCGCCGTTCGGCATCGGCCAGATCGGCAAGAGCTTCCGCAACGAGATCACGCCGGGCAACTTCATTTTCCGCACCCGTGAGTTCGAACAGATGGAGATGGAGTTCTTCGTCGAGCCCGACACCGCCCCGGAGTGGCACCAGTACTGGATCGACACCCGCTTGCAGTGGTACGTCGACCTCGGTATCGACGCCGACAACCTTCGGCTCTACGAACATCCCAAGGACAAGCTGTCGCACTACTCCGATCGCACGGTCGACATCGAGTACAAGTTCGGCTTCCAGGGCAACCCGTGGGGTGAGCTGGAAGGCGTCGCGAACCGGACGAACTTCGACTTGTCAACGCACTCAAAGCATTCCGGTGTCGATCTGTCGTTCTACGACCAAGCCAGCGACACCCGTTACGTGCCGTACGTGATCGAGCCCGCAGCCGGGCTCACCCGGTCACTGATGGCGTTCCTCGTCGACGCGTACGCCGAGGACGAGGCGCCCAACGCCAAGGGTGGCGTCGACAAACGCACGGTGCTGCGGCTCGACCCGCGACTGGCGCCGGTCAAGGCCGCGGTGCTGCCGCTGTCGCGGCACGCCGACCTTTCGCCGAAGGCGCGCGACCTCGCCGCGGAGTTGCGCAAGTGCTGGAACGTCGAATTCGACGACGCCAGTGCGATCGGGCGGCGCTACCGGCGCCAGGACGAGATCGGCACCCCGTTCTGTGTGACGGTCGACTTCGACACCCTCGAGGATCAAGCGGTGACCATCCGCGAGCGCGACGCCATGACTCAGGACCGCGTGGCACTCGACGCAGTCAGCGACTATCTGGCGGCCCGACTCAAGGGCTGCTAACCGGTGACGATCACCTACGACGACGCGCTGCGGGAGCAGATCCGCGAACGGTTGGCGGCACACGACCGTCGCACCGTCGCGGATCCGACGAAGCGGCATGCGGCCGTCGCCGTGGTGTTGGTGGACTCCGAAGTCGGTGAGGACCGGGTGGATCCGGTGGGAGCCGACGGGATGATCGCTGAGCTGCTCGGCCAGATCGGTCTGGACGGCCGCATGATCGACGTCTCCGGCGGGGCCGCATTTCTGCTGTGCCGCAGGGCATCTCGGCTCAACGCCCATGCAGCGCAATGGGCACTTCCCGGCGGGCGCCTCGACCCAGGCGAAACCGCTGTCGACGCCGCCCTGCGGGAACTGGAGGAAGAGGTGGGCATCTCGTTGCCGGCCTCGACGGTGCTGGGCTTGCTCGACGACTACCCGACCCGGTCGGGATACGTGATCACCCCGGTCGTCGTCTGGGGCGGGGGACGGCTCGACCCGCAGCCCGCTCCCGACGAGGTGGCCGCCGTGTATCGGGTCGGGTTGCACCAACTGCAACGCGAAGACTCGCCGCGGTTCATCACGATCCCGGAGAGCCCGCGCCCAGTGGTGCAGATTCCGTTGGGAAATGACCTCATTCACGCACCGACAGGTGCTGTGCTGCTTCAGTTTCGATGGCTCTGCCTGGAAGGCCGCGGTGATGCGGTCAACGGGCTGGAGCAACCGGTTTTCGCCTGGAAGTAGCTGGCACCGCCCCGCGCAACGCTGCTCGAGTAGGCGATTACTCGCTCGCCCCACGTTGATGTGCGGCACACTTCAAATGCCGAACGCGCGGCTCACACGGGGGACAGGGGTGCCGTAATGACAGCGACGAGTGATGTGGGCAAATCTGTGGTCGATGACCCGTATCTGTGGTTGGAGGACACCGGCAGCGAGCAATCCCGGGCTTGGGTGGACAGACGCAACTCCGCGACACTCGGCACGTTGTGCGGTGAGCGGTTCGAACTGCTGCGCGGCGAAACGCTCGAATCGATCGATGCCGATGACCGCATTCCGACAGTGAAGCGCCGCGGGGATTACTTGTACAACTACTGGGTCGATGCCGAGCATCCGCGGGGCCTGTGGCGGCGGACCACGCTGGAGGAGTATCGCAAGGCCGAACCGAATTGGGACGTAGTCGTCGACCTCGACGCGTTGGCCGCCGCGGAGGACGAGAACTGGGTGTGGCAGAACGTCGACGTGATCGACCCGGAGTACAGTCGCGCGCTGATCTATCTGTCGCACGGCGGCTCGGACGCGATGGTGGTTCGCGAATTCGACATGTTCACAAGGGAATTCGTCACGGACGGGTTCAACCTACCGGCGGCCAGAAACGATGTCAGCTGGGAAGACGAGAACACCGTCCTGGTGAGCGGCGATTTCGGCGAAGGGACGATATCGGCGGCCGGCTTCCCGCTGGTCATCAAGCGGTGGCGGCGCGGCACGCCGCTGGCGGATGCCGAAACGGTCTTCACTGCCTCCGACGGGGACATCGCGGTGTTCGCCGCCGTCGACAGGCAGTACGGTGGGCGCACACTATTCGTTCGTCAGATCGACAACAGACGCCGCGAGATGATGCTGGTGCGCGATGGGCAACTGGTGCGCCTCGACGTCCCCTCAGAAGCGCCGGTGAACCTGCACGGGCAATGGATCTTGATCTCGGTGCCTGTCGAGTGGATCCGCGGGGACACCACGTATCGGCCAGGAACGCTGCTCGTTGCCGATATCGACGAATTCCTCGCCGGGACAGGTCAATTGCATGTCGTGTTCGAGCCTGACGAAAACACGTTCCTGCAAGGAGGTGTATGGACCAAGAACCATCTCGTTGTTGTCACCATGCAGGATGTGGTCAGCCGCTTGGAGGTCATGACGCCCGGCAGTTGGCGAGCCAAGTCGATCCCAGGTGTGCCTGACAACACCGAAACAGGGGTCCACGCGGCCGATGGTTACAGCGACGAAATCTTTCTGGTCTCTTACGGTTTCCTCCAACCGCCGCGCCTACTGCACGGCTACGCCGATAAATCGGTTTCCGAGATCAAATCGTCGCCCGCCCGTTTCAGGGCCGACGATCTAGCGGTCAGCCAGCACTTCGCGACTTCTGCCGACGGCACTCGCATACCGTATTTTCTTGTTTCCCACCGCGATTCGGACGGTCCCCGTCCCGTCCTGCTCGGCGGATACGGAGGCTTCGCGCAGTCGCAGGGGCCCGGGTACCTCGGTACGGTCGGACGACTGTGGCTCGAGCGCGGTGGCGCCTACGCGCAGGCCAACACACGCGGCGGCGGTGAGTATGGACCCGACTGGTACCTGCAGTCCATCCGGGAAGGCAGGCACAAGGTAGCCGAGGATTTCGCCGCTGTCGCCACTGATCTGATCGATCGTGGTGTCACGACCCCGGCACAACTCGGTGCCAGCGGTGCCAGCGCCGGCGGGCTGTTGATGGGGGTGATGCTGACCCAATACCCCGAGCTGTTCGGTGCGTTGGTGTGCCGCCAGCCGCTGCTGGACATGCGGCGGTTCTCCGCGCTCGGCGGCTCGGCCTTCGTCGCCGAATACGGCGATCCCGACGACGATGCGGATTGGGAATTCATCAAGCAATATTCGCCGTATCACAACATCAGCACCGAGCGCCGTTACCCGCCGATCCTGATCACCACCTCGACCAACGACGACCGCGTCCACCCCGGCCACGCCCGGAAAATGGCGGCCGCCCTTGCCGATGCGGGACACAACGTCCTGTACTACGAAAACACCGAAGGCGGGCACGGCGGCGTGTCAAACAATGCCCAGGCCGCCCACCAAACTGCGCTGATGTATGAATTCCTACATCGCACGCTGACTCCGTGACGTGGGGGCGGCTAGAGCCGCCCGCCGCCGCCACCGCTCCAGCCGCCGGACGAGCCCGACCCACCGAACGACGTCGAACTCCAGCCGCCGCCCATACTGCCGCCGATTCCGCCGCGCAGCGCACCGGACAGGATGTTGCCGATGATGATGCCGCCGATCATCGCGCCCATGTTGGACCCGCTGGTCTGGCCGTACTGTCCGGTGTAGGAACGTTGCGCGGCACGGACATCCGCGTTGGCCAGGTCCTGCGCCTGCGCCGCCAGCACCGAGGCGCCGTTGGCGTGTGCGATGGCTTCATTCAAGTTGGTGGCCTTCATATCCTGCGCGGCCTGTAATTGGCGCACCGCTTCCGCGAGCCGGGTTCGGGCATCGGGGCCGATGCTGCCGCGCCGGGTGTCGATGTAGTCGGACACACCGCGCACTCGTGATTGGGCAGTGAACAGGGCTTGGTCGTATGCGCGGCTGAGCCGCTCGGCGGCTTCACGTTCCTCGGCGATGGAGGCCAGCAGTCGGTCCAGTTCGGCGTCGGCCTGCGTCAGCTTGGTGAAGGCACCCAAGGGGTCCGTGGTTCCGGCGCTTTGGGCGTCGGCGACGGCCTTGACCGCGGCGTCGCGAGCGGCGCCGAGTTCGGTCGGATGCGGTGTATTGCCCTGCGCCAGCAGGCTTGCGGCCTGATTGATGCCCTGCTGGATGTCCGCGATCGACGCAGGTAGGTTGGCCATCGCGCGGTTGATGTCGGTGCCTGCGTTGTCGATGGCGTCCAACAACGTCCGCGCCTGTCCCAGCGCGGACTCCGCGCCGCGAATGGAGTCGATCAGACCGGACTGGCGACCGACCGGACGCGCCACCAGTGCTCGGGCGTTGGTGAGGTTCTGGTCGGCGAAAGCCAGTCGCTGCTTGGCGGTTTCGACGTTGCCCGCCACCGAAGCCAGCGCCGTGTCGGAGTATTGCTTGTGCAACGCCGCGAGCGCCTGCTCCGACGGCGCGATCCGCGCGGTCACGTCGACCATCTGCTGGGTCAGCGTGTCCAGTCGCGACGGGGCGTTGATCACCAGATCTCGCAGCTTCTCGAACGCTTCGCGTTGCGCGTCCAGTTCACGGTCGGCCTTCGCCGCGGCGACCACCACCCGAGTCAGCAGGTCGCGTCGCTGCTGCACGGTCTCGGGAACGGCGTCGTCGAGGATCTGCCGGACGTTGAATGCCTGCGCCAGCGTGGTCTTGGCGCTCGCGACGGCCTTGCTGAAGGGCGCGGTCTCGTCCGGACCGAATTCGTCCACCGCCAAACCCAATTCGTTGTCGCTGGTGCGTACCGCGTTGTCGACGTCGACGACGATCGACTTGGACAGCTCGTCGAGGGCGTCGATCGGGACGGAGGCCAAGGCGTTCGGATCGGCGGGGTCGACACGACGCGCCGCGGCGAACTCCGCTTCACGCCTCTTGCGTTTGCGGCGCCGAAGCCACAGCCACACCACCAGGACCGCGAGAGCCAGTACCGCGAACGCGACCAACAAGCCGAACCAGGAAATATCCGCATTCGTCGTGGAAGTCCCAGGGTCGAGCCCCTGCGCCGCAGCGATCGCGGCCCCCGCCCAGTCGCTTTGGCGCAGCTTGGGCTCAATTTCGTTGGTGCGCAACGACGTGACGTCGAATCCGTCCGACCCCGTGGTCGGCGGCAGGAATGCATACGCGCGGTCTTCGGTCGCGACCGCGAGAATCGCGTCCTGGCCGCCGATGTCGCTGAAACTCTTCGTCTCCTCGGCCCAGGTGACCGCGCCCTTACCGGAGAACGTGTCGACGTAGACGACCCACAGCCGGATGTGCCGGTCGTTGTACAGCTTGTCGACGGCCTGCTGCACGTCGCTGAACTCGGACCCGCTGAGCGCGTTGGCGTCGTCGTTGACATAGCTGGGCAGCCGGAACGGCGGCTGCCCGGTCGCCGCCGGTGCCAGCAGAACGCCGACGGTCAGCGCCGCGAGCACGAGGCCGAGCAAACGGGCGATGCGCATGGCCCACAATGTAGTACTGGCAGACTGTGCGTCGGTGGCTGTGACTGGAGATCCCTACGGAGAGTTCGACCGCGAGCGTGTGGTGGTCGAACCGCCGAAGGGTGCCTCGCTGCCGGGGACGGCCACCGAACATCGCACGGATTTCGCGCGTGACCGGGCCCGTGTGCTGCACAGCGCGGCGCTGCGCAGGCTGGCGGACAAGACGCAGGTGGTCGGGCCGCGCCAGAGCGAGACGCCGCGCACGCGGTTGACCCACTCGCTGGAAGTGGCGCAGATCGGTCGCGGGATGGCCATCGGGCTGGGGTGTGATCCCGACCTCGTCGACATGGCGGGCCTGGCCCACGACATCGGCCATCCGCCGTACGGCCACAACGGCGAACGCGCCCTTGACGAGTTCGCCGCCGACCACGGCGGCTTCGAGGGCAATGCGCAGAACTTCCGCATCCTCACCCGCCTTGAGCCCAAAGTCCTTGACCCCCAAGACCGTAGCGCCGGACTGAACCTGACTCGGGCTGGCCTGGATGCGGTCACCAAGTACCCCTGGCCGCGAGGATCGCAAAACCGCAAGTTCGGCTTCTACGAGGACGACGCCGCCGTGGCCCAGTGGGTGCGTGTCGACGCACCGCAGGGCGTGCCGTGTCTCGAGGCCCAGGTGATGGACTGGGCCGACGACGTCGCGTACTCGGTGCACGACGTCGAGGACGGGGTCGTCTCCGGCCGCATCGACATGCGGGTGCTTGCCGACGACGACGCGGCCGCGGTGCTCGGCCGGCTCGGCGAATCCCACGGCATGGGTGCGGGCCTGCGAGCCGACGATCTGGTGGCCGCCGCCGAGAGGCTGTCGGCGCTGCCGGTGGTCGCAGCCGTCGGCAAGTACGACGCCACGCTGGCCGCGTCGGTGGCGCTGAAACGGTTGACCAGTGAGCTGGTCGGCCGGTTTGCTTCGGCAGCGATCGCCGCAACCCGCGAGGCCTACGGCCCCGGGCCGCTGGTCCGCTACCAGGCGGAGTTGCGGGTCCCGGCCCTGGTCCGCGCCGAGGTCACCGTGCTCAAGATCCTGGCGTTGCAGTTCATCATGTCCGACCCGAGACACCTCGAGCTGCAGGCCCAACAGCGCGACCGGATCCACCGCGTCGCCAAGTGGGTCCTCGCCGGGGCCCCGGCGACGCTCGATCCGATCTTTGCCACCTCGTTCAACGACGCCGCTGACGACGGCGCGCGGCTGCGGGTGGTCGTCGACCAGATCGCGTCATTCACAGAGGGGCGGTTGGAGCGTTTGGAACCCGCTTAGCCGACGCGGCGCGCCCGCCTAGACTGAGCCGGTGGCCGGCCGGATTCCTGATCGCGATATCACGGCCATCCGCGAAAAAATCCGGATCGAGGACGTCGTCGGCGACTACGTGCAGCTGCGGCGCGCGGGCGCGGATTCGCTGAAGGGGCTGTGCCCGTTCCACGACGAGAAGTCGCCGTCGTTTCACGTCCGGCCCAACCACGGACACTTCCATTGCTTCGGTTGCGGCGAGGGCGGCGACGTGTACGCCTTCGTCCAGAAGATCGAGCATGTCAGCTTCGTCGAGGCGGTCGAGTTGCTCGCGGACCGCGTCGGCTACACCGTCACCTACACAGGTTCGGCGACGACGAATGTGCAGCGCGACCGCGGCAGCCGCAGCAGGCTGCTGGCCGCCAACGCCGCCGCGCAGGAGTTCTACGCCGCAGCGCTGCAGTCCGACGAGGCGGCGCCTGCTCGGCAGTATCTGCTCGACCGCAACTTCGACATGCAGGCAGCCGCACATTTCGGCTGCGGATTTGCCCCGTCTGGCTGGGATTCGCTGACAAAACACTTGCTGCGCAAGGGATTTGAATTCAAGGAGCTCGAGGCGGCTGGGCTCTCGCGCGAGGGTCGGCGCGGGCCGATGGATCGCTTTCACCGCCGCCTGCTGTGGCCGATCCGGGCCAGCAGCAGCGAGGTGATCGGCTTCGGGGCGCGCCGCATCTTCGACGACGACACGATGGAAGCCAAATACATCAACACCCCGGAGACGGTGCTCTACAAGAAGTCGTCGGTGCTGTTCGGTCTCGACCTGGCCAAGCGCGACATCGCCAAGGCCCATCAGGCCGTGGTGGTCGAGGGATACACGGATGTGATGTCCATGCATCTGGCCGGAGTGACGACTGCTGTCGCCTCGTGCGGCACGGCGTTCGGCGATGAGCATCTGGCGATGTTGCGTCGACTCATGATGGACGACAACTTCTTTCGCGGCGAACTGATCTACGTGTTCGACGGTGACGCCGCGGGCCAGCAGGCCGCGATGAAGGCGTTCGACAGCGACCAGAACGTCGCGGGCAAGTCTTTCGTCGCGGTCGCGGCCGACGGGATGGACCCGTGCGATCTGCGGCTCAAACACGGCGACGGGGCGCTGCGCGATCTGGTCGCGCGGCGGGTACCGATGCTGGAGTTCGCGATCAGGGGACTGCTGCCCGACAACAAGGAACTCGACGACAACCCGCAGGCAAGAGTCGACGGCTTGCGTCGCGCAGTGCCGATGGTTGCGCGCATCCGCGATGTGGCGTTGCGAGACGAATACGCTCGCCGGCTCGCGGGGTGGGTCGGTTGGGACGACGTCGCGCAGGTCGTCAACCGTGTCCGTGAAGTCGCGACCGGAAAGTCTCAAAACAGCGCGCGCACCGCGCGCCGTCGCCCCTCCGCCGAGACACCGGCACCGGTTCGTCCCGACCCGGCCGACCCCACGCTGTGGCCGCAGCGCGAGGCGCTCAAGTCGGCACTGCAATATCCGGCGGTGGCGGGTCCGGTGTTCGACTCACTCACCGTCGAGAGCTTCACCCACCCGGGCTACGCGGCGGTGCGGGCGGCCATCGAGGCGGCAGGCGGAATGTCGGCGGGCCTGGCCGGCGCACAGTGGATAGAGGCCGTGCGTGACCAGACGGCGTCGCCGGCGGCGGCCAACCTGGTCAACGAACTGGGCGTCGAGGCCATCAACGTGGACGACGACGAGAGATTGCCCCGGTACATCTCCGGAGTGCTGGCCAGACTGCAGGAAGTGTGGGTCGGCCGCCAGATTGCCGAGGTCAAGTCCAAATTGCAGCGCATGTCACCGGTGGAACAGGGCGACGAATACCACGCACTATTCGGTGACCTGGTGGCCATGGAGGCCTATCGGCGCAGCCTGCTGGAACAGGCCAGCGGCGACGACCTTACTGCGTGAACACAGCAAGCAGGTTATGGTGTTAAGGCTGTCGGGGATCGTGTGGAAAGGGAGGCCCGTGTTCAATCGGAAACCCAACCGAACTCGGCTGATCGCGGGTGTTTTCGTGGCCGCTGCGGTGGCTGTTCCGTGCTATGCCGCGGCAGTGTCGTCCGACAGCGCGCAGGTCACGGCTTCTCCGGCCTGCTTGGCGTGGTTCGGCAACAGGGACGACGGCAAGTGCCTGTCCTACTCGAATGGCCAGCCGGTCTTCGTCGGCACTCCTGACCTCGGCATTTATGGCCCAGACGCCGGTAGCGGCCGTGGCGGTGTCGGCATCAGCACCGGGCCGCTGCTGCCGTCGCAGACCTGGACCACCCCGATCGGCTAGCTAGCCGTCTTTCCTGACCATCGACTCCGGCTGCAATACGTCGGTCTGAGAGTCGATGGGCGTCAGCGTGACCAATGTCGGATCGGGTGAGACCCGGTCGGCGATCTTGCGGCGCCCGGCGTCGAGCACTGCCTTGGTGGCCGGGTTTTCGGTGACGGCCTTGTACGTTCCGGCGATCTGTTCATAACGGCGCCGGCCCGCTTTCGCACCAAACACGTAGCCAACGGCCAAGACGACGAGATACCGGATCACAGGGCCCCTCCCAGACGACGGTGCGTTGGTCTCCATCCTGCCTCACTTGGCTGTGTAGCGGCGGGCCGGGCGCGTATTGGCGGCCCGCGCGGCACGTACGCTAAAGTCTTGGTTCGCGGCGCAGGCCGCGCGAAAGCAACAGTCCCCTGTAGCTCAATTGGCAGAGCATTCGGCTGTTAACCGAAGGGTTGCTGGTTCGAGTCCAGCCGGGGGAGCAAGCATTAGCGCAGAAGCCAATTCGAAGTCTGGTCAGCGCCCTGCAGATACAACGGCGACATCGGTCGTCGAGCGTGGCTGAGCCCCGTACTGCGCCGCGCCCCTGGCGGATCGGAAGTGGAAGTACCTGATCACTTCGGCACCCAGAGTCACGAACAAGGCGGCCAGCAGCGCGCCACCGATGACGTCGGTGAGCCAGTGCACACCGACATGCACCAGGGTGACGGCCATGACGAGCACGCCGGCGCCCACCACACCCGCAAGCAACGTGCGTACGGCGCGGCTGCGTCCCACGCCGAGGCACACTGCGATCGATCCCAGCAAGGCGCCGGTCCGGGTGACGTGGCCTGAAGGAAACATGTGTTGACCGGCCGGACCGAAATGATGGATCACCAGCTGCGCCTCGGCCGAGCTGCGTGGCCGCAGTACGACCGCTTTGAGGACTGTCTTGGTCACCGTCGCACCCACGACCGTCCCGAGCACCACCGCGCCGGGGACCACCGATCGAGCCCGATGCGACAACCAAGTGCCGCTGATCAGCGTCAAAGCCACGGCGGTGGCCGGATGTCCATATTCGCCGATCATCCGGGTGGCGATGTCCAGTGACCACGACCGCTGCCCGACCGCCCATTTCGATGCGGCTGCGTCCAGGCTGGTTACCCAGCCGTGGGCGTGCACGCCAATCGTGAGCGCCGTCAATGCCGACAGCAGCCCACCGACGCGTAAGACTGTCGCGAACGGCCGGTAAGTGAACAGCGAATGCGTAGCCAGCACGACTGCAACGCCGATGAGAACGATGACGATCATAGTGATGACAACAGTATGCACGACATTCTCGTTGCTGTCCCATCGCCATCAGCTGGGTTGACGTTGCTGCGGAGACCCGTGATCCCGGGCGGCCGCGAGACCGCCAAGACGTCGCAACCCGGCTGGCCAGTCACTTAGGCCGCGAATAGCCCTGCAAATCAAGCGCTCTGGCCCAGCCGGCTTTCATTGACTGTGGGCCAAACCGCTGGCTTCGGCGCGGTGGCCGTTGGGGTGGCTATTCCATTGCCGGAAAGTAGATAGCAGTTTCCCGGTTTGCTTAGCAGGAGTGTCAAAGGTTGCTCGATCGCTGCGGGTGATCCACCTGCTTGCGCACTGAAGAAAGAAGCGTCACATCGCGAATCGGCGGGCCCGCTCGCAGCAAACACCGCTGCGACGCGATGTGGTTGCATCGTCAACGGCGCCAATCTATTTGCGGTGAACGGTCTGGACGCCGATCGCGCCGGGTCGATAATCGACAAGTCGGCGAAGGTCTGAGTGTCCCGGAGCTGCACACCGCGGTTCCCACTCCAGGCACGACTGTGTCGCTGCCGACGTATCGGATACACAAAAGGGGGATCGAATGTCCGAGCAGGAAAACAAAGAACTCATGGAACGCGGCTACGCAGCCTTCTCTGCTGGTGACCTTGACACGGTGATGAGTCTGTTCGACGACGACATCGAATGGGTACAGCCAGGTTCGAGCGCGGTCAGCGGGACCTATCACGGCAAGACCGAAGTCATGGAGCAGTTCGGGCGATTGGCCGAGAAGGGGCTGACGGTGGAGCTCAAGCAGCTCGTCGCCGAGGGCGACACCGTCGTCGCCATCACCCAGGTGACCGCTGGGGGCGAGACCAGCGAGGACGCCGACGTATTCACGATTCGCAACGGCAAGACCGTTCACGTTCAGGTGCACGGCGACACGGCGTTGCTGGAGCGCGTCTACGGCAAGAAGCAGCTCGCTGCTGGATAACCGCTTCGCGCAACCTTTTTGGGCCGGGGAGTTGTCGTCGCATGGCCCACCGTAAGCTCGGGCCATGCGACCTTCCCGGCTGATTGCCGTCGTCCCACTCACGATCCTGCTTGCCGCGGGTTGTGGCTCCAACCAGCCGTCATCGGCTCCGACGACGTCGGCCGCCTGCACAAAAGACGACGGGCCAAGCGAGGAGACGGTTACGGCCGAGATCGCCAAGCTGCCCAAGGCGGACTGGCTCGAGATCATGAGCGGCCACACCGCCGACTGCAGCCTGCACTGGGTGGTCGTCGGTTCGGGCGACGCCTCCGACAGCCCGGGACAGGTGTTGTTCTTCGATCGCAAAACCCCGATCGGCACGCCGACGCCGGACCCGCGTCCATACGTCACCATCACCCCGACGGGCGATGACACCGCGTCGGTGCAGTATCAATGGCGTCAGGGCCAGGACCCTGCGTGTTGTCCGACGGGCGCGGCGACGGTGCGGTTCAAGATCGAGGACGGCAAGCTCAAGGCGCTCGATCCCATTCCGAACAAATAGTCGGTCTCCCGAGTCGTCCTACGTCTCGGCGATGTTCTCCGGATGCAGCATCTCGGCGTAGCGCAACTGCTCGGGAATGCCGAAGCCGTCGACGAGTAGCTCCGCGTATGGTCGCAGCGTGCGGCAGCGTTCGTTGATGCCGCGCGTGACGGCCTTCGCGCGCTCGGTCGACAGGAACTGGTGTTCCATGAACCAGGCCTTGTCATCCTCGATCACCGACAGCGCGTACAGGTCACACACCATGTCCAGGATCTTGCGGGCTTCGTCGTCCTCGCAGGCGTCGATGCCCGCGACGAACGCCTCCAGAATGATGCGGTCGATATGCGCCGCAGCGGCGTGCAGCACGTGGTCCTGCACCGCGTTGAACGCCTCGAATGCGTTCATTTCCTTGGATTTACCCCGCAGCCGACGCGCGACCGTCGCGACCATGTACTCCTCGCGGTCCTCCAACATCTTGACCTGAGTACCGCGGTTGAACAGGCTGCCCTCTTCCTCGTTGTCCTGCCTGGTATCGAGGATTCGCTGCATGATCGTCTCGGCCGCAGTGCGTTTCATGACCCGCTCGCCTGCGAAGTTGGCCGCGAACTTCACCCACTCGACGGGGCTCATGCCCTTGATGTCGTCGGCGTACGCGGTGAGCAGTTCCTTGGCCACCAGCTGAATCAGTACGTGGTTGTCGCCCTCGAACGTGGTGAACACGTCGGTGTCAGCCTTCAGCGCGATGAGCCGGTTTTCGGCGAGATAGCCTGCGCCGCCGCATGCTTCGCGAGCTTCCTGGATCGCACGGGTGGCGTGCCAAGTGTTGGCGGCCTTCAGTCCGGCGGCGCGGGACTCGAGTTCCCGTTGCTCCTCTTTGTCGGGATCGTCGGCACTCTGCAGTTCGTGCGTCTTGGCGACCAACTCGTTCTGCGCGAACTGCAGCGCGTAAGAACGGGCGATCAGCGGGAACAGTCGGCGCTGATGCACCAGGTAGTCCATCAGCAAAACCTCGTGGTCGTCGCCGGGAGCCTGGAACTGCCTGCGCTCCAATGCGTATCGGGTGGCGATGTCGAGGGCGACTCGTGCCGCGGCCCCTGCGCTTCCGCCGACCGTGACTCGGCCGCGGATCAGCGTGCCGAGCATTGTGAAGAACCGACGGTTCGGGTTCTCGATCGGCGAACTGTACGTGCCGTCCTCGGCTACATCGGCATACTTGTTGAGCAGGTTCTCCCGCGGGATGCGGACATTGTCGAACTGGATGCGACCGTTGTCCACCCCCGGCAGGCCGCCTTTGTAGTGACAGTCTCCGGTGGTCACCCCTGGCAGGTCGTTGCCGTCGTCGTCGCGGATCGGCACCACGAAGCAGTGCACTCCGTGCCCTTCGCCGTCGGGTGTGATCAGTTGGGCGAATACCGCTGCGACGGTGGCGGTTTCGGCGGCGCCACCGATGTAATCCTTGCGTGCGGTCGGAGTGGGGGAATCGATGACGAACTCCTGGGTCGACGGGTCGTAGGTGGCCGTCGTCTCCAGCGACTGAACGTCGCTGCCGTGACCGGTCTCCGTCATCGCGAAGCAACCCAACAGATCCAGGTTGATGATGCGCGGCACGTACGCCTGGTGGTGGCGCTCGGTGCCGAGGTTCTCGACGGCCCCGCCGAACAGGCCCCACTGCACGCCCGCCTTGACCATCAACGACAGATCGGACATCGCCAGCATCTCGATCCGGGTGACGGCAGCAGCGACGTCGCCGTTGCCGCCGTGTTCCTTCTTGAACCCGTCCTCGGCGGCCCCGTGCGCCGCCATGATCTTCATCTGCTCCATCACCTTGGTGCGGGCGATCACGGTGTTCGGGGTGTAATGCGGGCGGAACACCTCGTTGGAGAGTTCGGATCGCATTCTGTTCTTCACGTCGCGCCAACGGCCGTCCAGCGTGTTGCGTAGATGCTCCGCAGTGGTGGTCATACCGAGACGTTAGCCCTTCTGGTGCCCCGGCAAACTGTGATGTCAGAAACGTAGGCAAACCTTGCTAGACCAGCAGATACCTGTGACGTTGAATCGACCCCATGACCGAATCCGACGAGGCGCCGGTATCGCCGACCGGCATGCCGCACATCCCGCACCATCGACACTCGGACGTGTCGGGCGGCTGGCTGCGCGCCGCGACGTTCGGTGCGATGGACGGTCTCGTCAGCAACACGGCGCTGATCGCGGGCGTGGGCGCGGTTGGTGATGCCCACACCGTGGTGATCAGCGGCTTCGCGGGCCTGGTCGCCGGTGCGTTTTCGATGGCATTGGGTGAGTACACGTCCGTCACCACCGCCAACGAGCAGCTCGATGCCGAGGTGCTGATGGAGCGGCACGCGTTGAGCAAGCATCCCGAGGCGGAGGAAACCGAACTGGTCTGGATGCTCGTCGAGATGGGAATGAGCCCGGAAACCGCGGAGAAGGCCTCCGAGGAGATACATCGCGACGTGGATCGGGCGCTGAATGTGCATGTCGCACAAGAGCTGGGGGTTCACCCGGAGGAGAAACCATCCCCATGGGTGGCTGCCGGCTCGAGCTTCGTCACGTTCGCGATCGGCGCCATCGTTCCGCTGATTCCGTATTTCCTCGGTTTCCAGTCGTTGTGGCTGGGTCTGTTGTTCGGCGGCGTGGGCCTACTGATCGCCGGGGGAGTCGCAGCGCGGTTCACGAAGAAGCCGCTGTGGTTTGCGTCCTTGCGTCAGTTGCTATTCGGGACGATAGCGATCGCGGCGACGTATCTTGTCGGCCACCTGGTCGGAACTGTGGTCTGATCTAGGTGTCGTTGCCGACGGTGACGGCCGTCGCCTGCTCGGTGATCTCGTCTAGCTCCGAGTCCTCGACGTCGATACCGACCAAATGCTGACGCGTCGAGAACAACACCCCTGCCCCGAGCAGCACCGCGGCGGCGCCGACCCAGAACGGCAGATGCACGCTGACCTGCTCGCCGAGCACGCCTGCCAGCCACGGCGCCAGCGCGGCGCCCGCGAAGCGTACGAAACTGTATGCGGCCGAAGCGACTCCGCGTTCAACAGGTGCGGCCTTCATGACGGTCTCGGTGATCAGTGTGTTGTTGATGCCGATGAACAGCCCGGCGACCACCACACACGTGGCCAACACGGTCTTGTTGTCGGTACCGACGGCCATCACCACCAGCGTCGCCGTCATCGCCAGCAGGTTGACGATCAGCGTAGGCACCGTGCCGAAGCGGTGCTGTAGCCGAGGCGCGACAACCACCGAGGTGAAGGCAAGCGCAAGCCCCCAGCCGAAGAAGATCAGCCCGATCTGATGGGCGGTCATGTCGAGCGGGAACGGCGTGAACGCCAACAGCGTGAAGAAACCAAAGTTGTACAGCAGCGCGGTGATTGCGACACCGAGCAGACCGCGGTGGCGCAACGCGCGGAACGGGTCGGCCAGCGTGGTGGCGCGTTCGGCACGCGGCGTGGACGGCAGCAGGAACGCGGTGACGACGAGCGCAAGGGCCATCAGGACCGAAACCCCGAAGAACGGCCCACGCCAGGAAATCGAGCCGAGCAGGCCACCGACCAACGGCCCGACCGCGATGCCGAGGCCAAGCGCCGCCTCGTAGAGGATGATCGCCTGCGCGACCGATCCGCGTGCGGAGCCGACGATGGTGGCCAATGCGGTGGCAATGAACAGCGCGTTGCCCAGCCCCCAAAGTGCCCGCCAGCCAACGATTTCGGCCACGGTGTCGGACATGCCCGCCAGCCCTGCACCCGCGATGATGATCAACAGGCCGATCAGCAGCGTGCGTTTGGGGCCGATGCGGCTGGCCACCACGCCGGTGATGAGCATGGCGACGCCCATCACTGCCATGTAGCTGGTGAACAACAGCGACACCTGCGACGGGGACGCGTTCAGGTTGTCGGCGATCGGCTTGAGGATGGGGTCGACGAGACCGATGCCCATGAACGCGACGACGGACGCGAAGGCAACGGCCCAAACAGCCTTGGGTTGGCGCCACATACGGTGGCTTCTCCTTTTCGGTTGTTACTTGACAGGGGTCGGGACGGCCGCGTCCGCGAGTAGGCGACGCATCACCCGCACGGCGTCGCTCAGTGTCTGGCGATCCGCGGCGTCGAGGCGCTCCAGGTACGGGTCGATGGCCGCGCCGCGGTCCACCCGCACCTGCCTCAGGGTGTCGACCCCCTTCGGGGTGATGCGGATCAGTACCGCCCTGGCATCGTCGGGGTCGACGGTGCGCGATACCAGTCCCGCGTCTTCGAGCCGGCGCACCTGGTTGGTCATCGTCGGCTGCGAGCAATGGTCGAGCGCGGCCAGGTCGGATATCCGGGTCGCGCCCCGATCCTCGATCGTGGACAGCAGCCGCGCTTGGGCGAATCCAAGTGGCATGCGGACCCGCTGCGTGGCCAGCCGGTTGATACGGGCGACCACTGCCAGCAGATCGGCTCCGAGCGTCGGGGACATGACTCCATGATTACATAGGTTTACTATGCGTTTCAAACGCTCGGCGCCGTGCCGGCGCTCACAGCGTGGTGAAAAGGGGTGCCTGCAGGAGGCTGGCAGAATCGAGAAATGACCGCGACCGAGCCGAGCACCCCTCGACGGGCCGGCTCCCTTCAACCGGTCGAACTCGCACAAGCCTCTGTCATGGCGGCGTTGTGCGCCGCCACCGCGATCATCGCCGTCGTCGTCCCGTTCGCCGCCGGCGTGTCGCTGCTGGGTACGGTCCCGATGGGTCTGCTCGCGTATCGATACCGGCTTCGCGTGTTGATCGCTGCGACGGTCGCGGGCGCCCTAATCGCGTTCCTGATCGCCGGCATGGGCGGGTTCATGACGGTGGTCAACTGCGCTTACATCGGCGGCCTGACGGGCATCGTCAAGCGGCGCGGCCGCGGTCTCTTCACGGTGTTCTGTGCTTCGCTCGTCGCGGGCTCGCTGTTCGGCGTTTTCACGGTGGCGGGGCTGGCGATTCTGGCGAGGTTGCGCCACCTTCTCTTCGACTCGGTGACCGCGAACATCAACGGGCTCGCAGCGGTGATCGCCCGCATCCCCGACATGGAGCCCGCCGCCGAGCGGCTGAAGCACGACTTCGCGACCGCGCTGCACTACTGGCCGTTTCTGTTCTTCGGCTCGTCGGTGATGTCCATCGTCTTCGTCACGTTCATCGGGTGGTGGGCGCTGTCGCGGGTGATGACCCGGCTGCTCGGCATACCCGATGTGCACAAGCTGGAGTCGTCGACCGACGCGGGGCCTGTCGCGCCGGTGCCTGCGCGGCTGCACGACGTCCGATTCCGCTATCCCAACGTCGACCACGACGCTCTCGGCCCAGTGTCGATGAGTGTCGAGCCCGGTGAGCACGTCGCGGTGACCGGCGCCAACGGCTCAGGCAAGACCACGCTGATGTTGATGCTCGCCGGCCGCGAACCCACCTCGGGGACCATCGAGCGTGCGGGTGCCGTCGGCCTCGGGAAGCTCGGCGGCACCGCGGTGATCATGCAGCACCCGGAAAGCCAGGTGCTCGGTACCCGCGTCGCCGACGACCTGGTGTGGGGATTGCCGCCTGGCAAGACGATCGACGTCCATCAGCTGCTCGGCGAGGTCGGACTGGACGGGCTCGCCGAGCGAGATACCGGCGGGCTGTCGGGCGGGGAACTGCAGCGGCTCGCCGTGGCCGCGGCGCTGGCGCGTGAACCCTCGCTGCTGATCGCCGACGAGGTCACCAGCATGGTCGACCAGGACGGACGCGACGGGTTGATGGCGGTGCTGTCCGGCCTGACCCAGCATCACCAGATGTCGCTGGTTCATATCACGCACTACAACAGCGAGGCGGATGCCGCCGACCGGGTGATCAACCTGACCGGAAACGGTGCTTCCGACAACACCGAAATGGTCGAGACGGCCGCCCCTCCGACGGCAACCAGCGCTGTCGCACACGACTCCGATACGGCGGTGCTCGAGCTCAACGGTGTCGGACACGAATACGCGAGCGGAACTCCTTGGGCGACAACGGCTTTACGGGACATCAACTTCGCTGTCCACCAGGGCGACGGGTTGTTGATCCACGGTCTGAACGGATCGGGCAAGTCGACGCTGGCGTGGATCATGGCCGGGCTGACGGTGCCGACGACGGGCGAGTGTCTGCTTGACGGAAAGCCGGTCTCCGATCAGGTGGGCGCGGTCGCGATCTCGTTCCAGGCGGCCAGGTTGCAACTGATGCGCAGCCGCGTCGACCTGGAAGTGGCCTCGGCGGCTGGTTTTTCGCACCGCGATCACGACCGCGTGGTCGCGGCATTGGCCACCGTGGGGCTGGATCCCGGCATGGCCAAGCGACGCATCGACCAGCTGAGCGGCGGCCAAATGCGCCGCGTGGTTCTTGCCGGCCTGCTGGCCCGCTCGCCGCGTGCGTTGATCCTCGACGAGCCGTTGGCCGGCCTCGATGCCGCGAGTGCGCGTGGGTTGCTGCGGCTGCTGGAGGAGCTGCGCCGTACGGCAGGTCTCACGGTTGTCGTTATCTCCCATGACTTTTCGGGCCTCGAGGACCTGTGCCCACGTACGCTGCACTTGCACAACGGCCAGCTGGCCGCGCCGACGACGGCTGGAGGCGTCTCGTGACCGCCCCTGCGCGGCAGCGCACAACGGTCGTCTTGTTGCGTCCGGTGCCGGGAGATACCGTTATTCACCGGCTGTGGGCCGGAACGAAGCTGATCGCGGTGGCGGGCATCGGGGTGCTGTTGACGTTTTATCCGGGCTGGGTGCCGATCGGTCTGGTGGCCGCACTGATCCTGACGGCTGCGCGGTTGGCGCGCATTCAGCGGGGGACGTTGCCTGCGATTCCGCGGTGGCTGTGGATCCTGCTGTTCTTCGGAGGTGCCACTGCAGCGCTGGCGGGCGGCAGCCCGGTGCTCGACGTCGGTTCGGTGCACCTCGCGCTCGGTGGACTGCTCACCTTCCTGCGCATCACCGCGGTTTCGATCGTGCTGCTCGGGCTGGGCGCAATGGTGTCGTGGACCACCAATGTCGCCGAAATCGCGCCCGCTGTCGCGACATTGGGCAAACCCTTGCGGCCGCTGCGGGTACCGGTTGACGACTGGGCGGTGGCTTTGGCGTTGGCTTTGCGGGCATTTCCGATGTTGATCGACGAATTCCGCGTGCTCTACGCGGCGCGCAGGCTGCGGCCGAAGGTGGTGCCCGTCACGCGTCGGCAGCGCAGGAAGCGGTGGGCACTGGAGCTCGTCGACATTCTCGCGGCCGGGATCACCGTGGCGCTGCGCCGCGCCGACGAAATGGGCGACGCGATCACGGCCCGCGGCGGCGCCGGTCAAATCTCGGCCGTACCGTCGGGCCCGAAACGCGCTGACTGGATCGCGCTCTCGATCGTCATCGTGGTGTGCGCGGTTGCGCTGGCGCTCGAACTGACCGTACTGGGCACGTTGTAGCTCTATCCTTGGCCAAGCGGTCTGTGCGGACCGTGCAACAGCGGGGGACGGATGGCGACGGCAGCGACCGTATGCGACTCGTGTGGCACCGAACCGCGGGCTGGTGCTCGGTTCTGTGATTCCTGTGGTGCGCCGATCGGCGCGGCGCCCGACCCCGCTGAGTTCAAGCAAGTCACGGTGCTGTTCGCCGACGTCGTAGGTTCGATGGGCATCGCGGCCCTCGTCGGACCCGAGCGCTTGCGAGAGATCATGGCGGAGTTGGTGGATGGCGCTGCCGCGGCCGTGGAGCACTACGGCGGTACGGTGCAGGGCTTCACCGGCGATGGGATCATGGCGCTGTTCGGCGCACCGGTCGCGTTGGAGGATCACGCGTTACGCGCTTGCCGTGCGGCACTCGAGCTGCAGCAGACTGTGCAACGCCAAGCGGTCGATGTGCATGCCCGCGACGGCCTGACACTGCAATTGCGTGTCGGCCTGAATTCCGGTCAGGTGGTCGCTGGTGAAATGACTTCGAGCGCCGCGGGATACACCGCGATCGGCGAACAAGTCGGCATGGCCCAGCGGATGGAGTCCGTCGCACGGCCCGGCGGGGTGATGCTCAGTCAGTCCACCGCAAAGCTCGTCGAAGCGGCAGCTGACTTGGGTGAACCGGAGCTCGTGCGGGTCAAGGGCCGCGACGCGGGCGTACCGGCCCGTCAACTCCTGGCGGTCCATTCCGGACGTCCCGAGCCTCGCCGGTGGCAGTCGACGTTCGTCGGGCGCCAGCGTGAGATCGACAGCATCACCGAGGCCATCGAACAGGCGAGAGGTGGACGTGGGCAGGTGGTCCGCGTCGTCGGGCCTCCGGGCATCGGCAAGAGCAGGTTCGTCGGCGAATCGACCGCGTTGGCGCGCAGCGGGGCTGATGTGCACGTGGCGTACTGCGAAGCGCATGCCGAAGACATCGCGTTTCATGCCGTTGCGAATCTGCTGCGCACAGCATGCGGATTGATTGACCTGCCCGATGTTGTTGCCCGACAAGAGATTCGGTCCCAGTTCCGTGGCGCCGACGAAGACGACCTTCTTCTTCTTGACGATCTGCTGGGGGTCGCGGACCGGGAATCGGCGATGCCGGACATCGACCCTGATGCCCGTCGGCGACGGCTGACCGCGCTGCTGACCAACGCCTTGCAGTCGCGCCCGCGTCCGACGATCTACGTGATCGAAGACGCCCACTGGATCGATGAGGTCAGCGAATCGATGCTGGCGGACGTGCTCACGGCGATACCGCGTTCGCAGTCGATGGCGATCGTCTCCTATCGACCCGAATACCGCGGCGCGCTCACGCAGACAGCCGGAGCAACGCAAATAACACTTGCCCCGCTGGAACTTTCGCAGGCAAGCGCGTTGACGGCTGAGTTGCTGGGCTTCGACGCGTCCATCGTTCAGGTGGGAGCGCTGATCACGGAGCGGGCCGCCGGAAACCCGTTTTTCGCCGAAGAGATCGCGCGGGACTTGGCGGACCGTGGCGTGCTGATCGGCAGTCGCGGCCACTACGTCTGCCACGGCGATGTGGCCGCCATCGATGTTCCGGCGACGCTGCAAGCGACAATCGCCGCTCGCATCGATCGCCTGGGACCGATGGCCAAACGGACGCTGCGGGCGGCAGCGGTGGTGGGCTCGCGATTCACCGCAGACCTGCTGGTGAGCTTGGGCGTCGACCCGGCAGTTGCCGAATTGGTCGATGCGGAGCTGATCGACGAAGTGCTCGCCGGGCCGCAACCGGAGTACGCGTTCCGGCATCCCTTGATCCGGACCGTGGCCTACGAGTCACAGCTGAGGGCGGATCGGTCAGACTTACACCGCCGACTCGCCGCGGTGATCGAACAGCGCGATGCGGGCGCCATCGAGGCGAATGCGGCCTTGATCGCCGAGCACTCGGAAGCGGCCGGTGATCTACTGCCTGCATATGGGTGGCACATGCGTGCGGCAGGATGGCTGGCGACCCGCGACATCGCGGCCGCTCGTATCAGCTGGCGGCGAGCCAGCAGTGTCGCCGACCGGTTGCCCGATGACACCGCCGATATCACCGCGATGCGCATCGCTCCGCGAACCCTGCTGAGCGCCTCGGCTTTTCGAGTCGGCGGAAGGGTCGCGGACTCGGGATTCGATGAACTACGCGACCTGACCGGGATGTCAGACGACAAGCGGTCATTGTCCATGGGCATGTCCGGCTTTGTAATGGCGTTGACGGTTCATTCCCGCCATCGGGAGTCATCAGAGCTCGCATCCGAATGCATGGCGTTGTTCGAGTCGATCGGCGATCCCGCACTGACCGTCGGCTTGTCGTTCCCTCTCATCCTTGCGAAGTACGAGGCAGGTGAATTGACAGAGGCGCTCGAAATGGCCCAGCGCGCTATCGATCTCACTGATGGTGATCCAACGATGGGCAACCTGATCTTCGGCTCGCCGCTTTCGTTGTTGCTCGCGATCCGCGGCACCCTGCGCTACCGCATCGGGACGGCCGGCTGGCGCGACGATGCTGACCGTGCGGTCGAGATGGCCCGCGCCAACGATCCGTCCTGCTTGGTGTTCGCGGTCATGTACAAGTATCTGGGCATCGCCTCGGGTGCGTTGCTGCCCGACGACACGGCCCTGCGGGAGACGGCCGAAGCGCTACGGTTGGCAGAGGATTCGAGCGACGACTTCGCGTTGACCGCTGCACGATTCGTCCGGGGTGTCACGTTGATATTTCTCGAAGGTGCGGATCGCGACGCCGGTCTGGATCTGCTGCGACAGACCCGTGAGGCATGCCTCCGCGAGCGGTTCAGCACCACCACACTGCCGTACATCGATGGTGTGTTCGTGAAGGAGATGGCCGCAGGCGGTGACCTCGATGGCGCAATCGAGTCAGCGCGAGCAATCCTTGCACGCCTATCCGACTCAGGAGAGATGATGAGCCGTGCCGGAGCGGCGGCGACGCTCGTCGAACTCCTGCTGACTCGCGGTGGCCCTGCAGACTTTCGAGAAGTGCACCGCGTCCTGGATTCGGTCGCCGAACTGCGCAGTCCGCGTTACGCACTCGATCAGATGGTGTCGTCTCTCGTCCACGCGTTCGTGGCGCAAGCCGAGGGCGACGAGACGGCGTATCGGAACTACGCCGAACGCTTCCGAACCATGGCGACTTCACTACGGGCGGAGGGCTTCATGGCGTTGGCGCAAGCGTTGGCGTGACCCCGCGCCGATCAGGACTGCACTTTTGCTGTCGAGTTCCCGCGGCGCAGTTGCCACAGGCCTATAGTCGGCCGAATCGGGGGCAAGCACACTCTGTGCCAAGTCAAGGAGGGACATGAGGCACATACAAATTGCGATGGCAGCCCTGTCCTTGAGCGCGATCGCAGCGGCGTTGGTAATCGTTGTGATCACGTCGGCTCCACGCGTCGAAGACGTATGGGACCTCAAAGCGTGTGCGAAGGGCGCGGCGAGCGATCAAACCAGATGCTGCGATGTCATTGACGGCGTTCTCCAGGACAACGGCGGTCTCGGTAAGTGCGTGGCGCCACCGCCTGATCCCGGCCCGCCGGGGTCGCAGCACGATTTGTCAGACATCGGTTCGGAAACACTCACTCCGTCTCCCTTACGAACTCATGATCCGTCCGGCATCGGAACCGAGACCTTTACGCAGTCCCCGACATCGACACCGGTACCAACGCCGATGCCGTCGCCTGCCACCACACAAGCACCGCCGACGAATCCTTGTATGAATCCACTGGTGCCCGTTTGCGCGAACTGATCGACGGGCGCGGTATGCCCTGCTCAGGGCACCTCACTCAGCGATCAGCTGCCGCGTTGGCCGCTCGTTGTGCCGCGGACAGGCTGGCCGAGACCTCCGCGCGGCCGAGGAACATCTCGTCGAAGTACGGTTTAAGCGCATCGAATCCGGCGGCGAATCCGGCGCCGCCTGGCGCAGGGATGCGAGGACCGTTGAGCACCTTGAAGAACGGGGCCACGTCGACACCGCGTGACGCCCAATACTTGTGGTAAACCGGCTGCGCAGAAAGCACTGCTGGAATCGCTGAGCCCTTCGCCCCGAGATATTCGTTGCCGCGCCGACTGCCCATCCATGCGAGGACCTCGCGCACCGCATCGGGGTGCTTGGTGGCTGAATTGCCCGCGGCGGCAATGCCGTTGGTGACGCTGACGCGACCCGTCGGCCCCGACGGCATCATAGCCACCCCCCACCGAAACGGCGCCTGGTTCGCGATCGCCGCGAGGTTGTAGGTGCCCGACTGGAACAACGCCATCCGCCCCTGCAGGAACTGATTGCGGGAGAAGTCGCCGTTGTCGTTGGTGTCCGACGCGGGCGGGGCGACATGATCGGTGTTGATCAGCCGCACCAGGTATTCGAACGCCTCGGCAGCTTGCGGGTTGTCGAACGCGAACCGGTCGCCGATCGAGAACACACCACCGGCCGACCCGATGTAGTTGAGGTAGATGCCCTGGAGGTCGTTGGCGGCGTTGTAGCCCCACTGACGTATCCGCGTGGCATCGAAACCCGGTGTGCCCGCGGCGTGCCCGTCGGCGTCGAACGTCAGCCGGGCCAGCAGCGGCCGCAGCGTGTCGTCGCCGTCGGGCGACCAGTGCAGTGTCAACAGCTCGTGTAGGTCCACACCTGCGGCGTCCAGCAGGTCGGCGTTGAAGTACAGCGCGATACCCGCGTCGGTCAACTGCGGCACCGCCCACAGCACACCGTTGCGGGTGAACTGGTCGACCACCGATGGTTCCCATGCGGGTGAACGGTCGATCCGCATCAGCCTGCCGCTGTCTGCGTATGCCGCGAGATAGGCGTTGGACAACCACAAGATGTCGTCGGCGCCGCCGCCGGCGACATCGGTGCGCAGGGTGTCGAAGTAGCTCGAGTAGGCGACGACGTTGACCCGCACCTCGATGTCGGGATGCTCGCGCGTGAACTCGGCGAACGAATCCCGATACGCAGCGGCGACCTGCTCATCCCACAACCGCACCGTCACAACGGTCCGTGCGCCCCGGTCGTCGGACCGCCCCAGCAGCATCGCCGCGACGAGCAGGAGGGCCATCGTTGCAGCCACGCCGGCGAGCACAAGTGTGGAAGTGCGTGGCCGGGCGGTCATTTCAGTCCGGTCACCACGATCGAGCGGACGATGTGACGGCCCAGCGCGACGAACAACACGATCAGCGGCACGACCGCCACCGTCGTCGCCGCCATCACCAACGTCCACTGCGCGTTATAGCGGGACTGCAGGCCCGCCGTAGCCACCGTCAACACCTGCCACTTGCTTCCGCTGGTGATGACCAGCGGCCACATGAAGTTGTTCCATTGACTGACGCACGTGATCAGTGCGAGCGTCACCAGGATCGGCCGACTGGCCGGCACCACCACATGCACGATGACGTCCAGCGTGTTGGCCCCGTCGATGCGGGCAGCGTTGATCAGCTCGGCGGGGATCGTGCGGAAGTACTCGCGCAACAGGAAGATGGCGTACGGCGAGCCGAACATGAACGGCAACACCAACGCCCAGAACGTGTTCCGCAGGCCGGCTTCGGCCATCATCAGATACAACGGGACAACGGTCACGGTGGCCGGCACCATCAGCGTCGCGATATATACCCAAAACAGCGCGTCGCGGCCCGGAAACTCCAGTCGTGCAAAGGCATACGCCGCCAGCACCGAGAAAGTCATCTGCCCCAACAGAATGACGGCGGTCATCAATGCGGTAACCAGGAGCGCTCGCCCGAATCCCGCGTCGGCGAGTCCGGTGTAGTTCTCCAGGGTCGGCGGGTTCGGCCGCGACAGCGGTGAACCGGTGTTGAATTGTCGCGCCGAGGTGACCGACGTCAGCAGCCCCAATGCGAACGGCGCCAACGTGATCACCGCCCCCACCGCCAACCCGGCGTAGATGACGGCGGCCGAGATCGTCCGGCTAGGTGAGGTCATAGGTGATCCGTCGCCGGAAGTAGAGGTGCTGGGCGATCGTCACACCGACCAGCAGCACGAACAGCACCACTGCCATCACCGCTGCGCGTCCGACCGCCGCCGCGCCGAACGCCTCGGCGTAGATGCGGTGGGCCACCAGATCGGTGCGGCCTTGCGGACCGCCGCGCGTCAACGCGTACACCGTGTCGAAGACCTGGGCCGCGCTGATGATCCCGGTGACCGTGACGAAGAACAACGTCGGCCGCAGCATCGGCAGCGTGATGCGGCGGAACCGCTGCCACGCGGTCGCGCCGTCGGTGCGGGCCGCGTTGTGGATGTCGTCGGGGATGTTGAGTATGCCGGCCAGGAAGAACAGCGTCACGTAGCCGACATTGGTCCAGATCACCACGGCGGACACGACGGGCAGCGCGAGACCCGGATCGGTCAGCCATTCGATCTGGTGGCCGAGCAGTGTGCTGACCGCACCGTCGGTTGGCGCCAGGATCCACCGCCACAGCACGGCGATGGCCAGCGGTGCGCAGATCCACGGCAGCACGTACAACGTGCGGAAGAACCCCGAGCCGGGCAGCCCGCGCGCCAGCATGGCCGCGGCGATGAGGCCGAGCACCGTCTGTCCCGGCACCACAATCGCGATGAACGCCAGCGTCACGAGCAGCGAGGTCGAAAACGACGAATCGGTCAGCACCGACTCCCAATTGTCCAGTCCGACATAGCGAATCGGGCCGAGGAGATCCCAGCGGTGCAGGCTCAGCCACACCACCACCAGCATCGGCAACAGCAAGAACGTCACCACGCCGAACAGGCTGGGGGCAAGTAGCGCGTAGCCCAACGCCGTCGACCGGACACGGTTGGCTGCCACCGAGCCATTAAAGCGCCACCTGTGGCCTGCCACTACGGTAGTGGCGTGACAGCAGCGCGCCGTGTCGATGCCGAGTTCCTCGCGTTGCCGAGGCATCAGCTTGCCGACGCCGCGTTGTCCGCTGCGATGGCTGCCGGCGCGAGCTACGCCGACCTGCGCATTCACGCCATCACCACCGAGATCGTGCAGCTGCGCGACGCCGAACTCGAAACCGCGGTGGTCAACCACGAGATCGGCCTTGCCGTCCGGGTCATCGTCAATGGCACGTGGGGCTTCGCCTCGCACGCCGAGCTGGATGCTGACGTCGCAGCCGAGACCGCGCGGCGCGCTGTACAGGTGGCGACGACGCTCGCGCCGCTGAACGCAGAGACGATCGAGCTGGCCGCCGAGCCGGTCTACTCCGACGTCACCTGGGTTTCGGACTATCTGGTCGACCCGTTTGCCGTCGGCGTCGCCGACAAGATCGCGGTGCTGGGTGAGTACTCGGGTCGGCTGCTGGCCGCCGAAGGCGTCGACCACGTGTCGGCGGTGCTCTATGCGGCCAAGGAGCAGACGTTCTACGCCGACACATTCGGCTCGTCGACCACCCAGCAGCGGGTCCGCGTGCAGCCGACACTGGATGCGATCACGGTAGACGCGGCAGCGGGCACGTTCGAGTCGATGCGCACGCTCGCGCCGCCGACAGCCCGCGGCTGGGAGTACGTGGCCGGCGACGAAATCTGGAACTGGACCGACGAGCTGGCGCAGCTGCCGTCGCTGCTTGCCGAGAAGGCCAAGGCCCCGTCGGTGACCGCCGGCCCGACCGACCTGGTGATCGATCCCTCCAACCTGTGGCTGACCATTCACGAATCGATCGGGCACGCCACCGAATACGACAGGGCCATCGGCTACGAAGCCGCCTACGCGGGCACCTCATTCGCCACCCCGGACAAGCTCGACACAATGCGCTACGGCTCGCCGGTGATGAACGTGACCGCCGACCGGACGGTCGAATACGGTCTGGCCACAATCGGTTTCGACGACGAGGGGGTGCGGACGCAGAGCTGGGATCTGGTGCGTGACGGCATCTTTGTCGGCTACCAGCTCGACCGGGTGTTCGCCCCGCGACTGGGGCTGCCACGGTCCAACGGCTGTTCGTATGCCGATTCGCCGCACCACGTGCCGATCCAACGGATGGCCAACGTGTCGTTGCAGCCGGCTGCCGACGACGTGACGACCGATGACCTGATCGCGCGTGTCGAGGACGGCATTTACATCGTCGGCGACAAGAGTTGGTCAATCGACATGCAGCGGTATAACTTTCAGTTCACCGGACAGCGGTTCTTCCGGATTCGGGACGGCCGTCTCGACGGCCAGTTGCGCGACGTCGCGTATCAGGCGACCACCACGGACTTCTGGGGCGCGATGGAAGCCGTTGGTGGACCGTCGACCTGGCGGCTCGGCGGCGCGTTCAACTGCGGTAAAGCGCAACCGGGTCAGGTGGCGGCGGTCAGCCACGGCTGCCCATCGACGTTGTTCCGGGGCATCAACGTGCTCAACACGCTTGCCGAGGGCGGCCGATGATCGGGGCGCAGCAGGTCATCGACACTGCACTGGCCAAGGCGGCGCGACTGGGTAAGGCCGACGAGACGATTGTGCTGGTCACTGATCGCGCTGACGCGGCGCTGCGCTGGGCAGGCAACTCGATGACCACCAATGGGGAGTCTGTCAGCCGGACGACCACCGTGATTTCGATTGTGCGCAAAGGAGATACGGCCCAGGTCGGCTCGGTGCGCTCCAGCGATGTGGATCCAGCCGCGATCGCAGACCTGGTAGCGGCCTCACAGCAGACCGCCGTGTCCGCGCCGGAGGCCCGCGATAGTGCACCCGCGCTGTCGGGTACCGATACTCCGGGTGACTGGGATGCGCCGGTGCCTGGCACGGGTGCGCAGGTGTTCTCGGGCATCGCGGGTCCGCTGGCGCAAGGCTTTCGGGGCACGGATCGGTTGTACGGGTATGCCCGGCACGTCGTGGAGACGACATTCGTCGCAACGTCCGGCGGTTTGCGACGGCGATACACGCAACCGACGGGCTCGGTGGAGATCAATGCCAAGCGTGGCGGTGCGAGTGCCTGGGCTGGGGTGAGCACGCCGAATTATGTTGATGTGCAGGTTGAGTCGCTACTTGATCAGTTGTCGACGCAGCTCGGTTGGGCCGAGCGAACGGTCGAACTGCCCGCGGGGCGATACGAGACCATCATGCCGCCGTCGACGGTGGCCGACATGATGATCTACCTGGCGTGGTCCATGGATGGCCTCGGTGCGCAGGAAGGGCGCACGGCGTTGTCGGCGCCAGGCGGCGGCACGCGAGTGGGGGAGAAGCTGACCGATTTGCCGCTGACGTTGTATTCGGATCCGTCCGCTGCCCGGCTGGAATGCACCCCGTTCGTCGCGACGGCGGCCTCATCGGAGCGGATGTCGGTGTTCGACAACGGCATGGACATCGGCCGGGTGGATTGGATCCGCGACGGCACGATCAACGCGTTGGCCTACCCGCGGGCGGCGGCGGCTGAATACGACGCGCCGGTGGTGGCACCCGCCAGCAACCTGCTGATGACGGGCGGGTCGGCGAGCCTGGCGGACATGATCGCGGGCACCGAGCGCGGATTGCTGCTGACCACGCTGTGGTACATCCGCACGGTGGACCCGACGGTGCTGCTGCTGACGGGGCTGACCCGCGACGGCGTGTATCTGATCGAGGACGGCGAGGTGACCGCGGCCGTCAACAACTTCCGGTTCAACGAAAGTCCGTTGGACCTGCTGCGCCGGGCCACGGAGGCGGGCGTCAGCGAAGTGACGCTGCCACGCGAATGGGGCGATTGGGCGACGCGGGCGGCGATGCCGTCCCTGCGGATCCCTGACTTTCACATGTCCTCGGTGAGCCAGGCGCAATAATCCATGCGTGGCTGACGAAGCGATTCCCGAGCGGCTGGCCGGCTTGGTGGCGATGTCATCGGGTGATACTCGGCTCGACACGCTGATCCGGCTGACGTGTGGAAGGGCGTTGTCGTTGCCTCCGTTGCCGTCGGAGGTCGACCTGCTTGATGGTAAGTCCGGCAGCGAAGCGGTGGTGGTGGCGTTCGCCGAACAATTCACCGTCGACGTCGCGGGCATCGGCAAACACCAACGCGCGCAGTTTGTTTCAACGCTGGGCAAGGACGCGTTCCGAGTCACGGTCGCGACGTTCATCGCGGACTTCGTCCCCCGGGTGTGGGCGGGTCTCGAAGCGCTCGGCATGGGCAAGCCGGGCAACGGGGGAATTCCGGATTGGGACCACGACGCCGATCCGATCGGGGCGCTGCTGAACGACTTCGCGCCGGCGGTGGCGCGGCTGCAGGCACTGGATCCGGTGACGACCGAGGTGGTGCGGCTGCGTGGCGCCGCGCAGCACAACTGCAGGCTGTGCAAGTCGCGTCGCGAGGGCAATGCATTGGATGCCGGGGGATCGGAGTCGTTGTACGGCGACATCGAGAACTTCGAGACCTCGGAGCAGCTGTCGACCCGGCAGAAGGCGGCGCTGCGGTATGTGGACGCGCTGATATGGACACCGTCGCGCATTTCGAGGTCGGTGGTAGCAGGGGTGCGCGAGCACTTCACCGAGGAGGAGGCGTTCGAGCTGACGCTCGACGTCATGCGCAATGCCTGCAACAAGATCATGGTCGCGCTGGGAGCGGATGCGGCGCAGGTGGCCGAGGGGACCGAGCTGTTCCGGGTCGACGCGGACGGGCAGACGGTCGTCGGTTAACTGCGGCGAACTCAGTCCGAGAGCCGCTTGACGCCGAATCGAACGTGAAGCCCCGGGATGCGGAGGCTACCGGTCAGCTTCGATCTACTCGTGGTTTCCGCCGGTACACGCGGAGCACGTGTCCTGTGCTGGGCGACAGAGTCGGCACTTGCTTGTGAGCGGTCGTAGCGTGCCCGGCGCTCAGCGTCGCGAAGCAGGTCGTAGGCCGCCACGACCCGTCGAAGTGGCTCATCGGCGAACTGCTCTGCCTGCAGATTGCGGGTCTGGCGTCGGGATGATGAATCCGAACTTGCCTGAGGTAGGCACGTCGAATCTCGTCCGCGGTTGCCGTTGCACGCACCCCCAGGACGGCGTACGGATCGATTTCCATCCGCGGATCCACCTCTCGCGTCAGGGCTTAACGCCCCGAAGGTCGAAGTTCTGGTGCCGCGTTGGTTGCTGCCGATGCCTGATCAGGTATGGCGTTGGGCACGGCTGATGCCTGATCAGTAGCGGCTGCCGTTGCTCTCTCCGGCGCCGCTTTAGCCGCCGCGAGCACCAACTGCCTGCGTTTGAACCACAGCCAGATCGTCGCTCCTATCGCACCGACAGCAAACAGTATCGCGCCTACCAAAACGGGAAACGGATTGCGCATGTGGTGCCTCCTATTGGACCGGCAAAGCGCACCGGGGTCTTGGGTCGCTTCGCTCCCGCAGGGCTACCCCACTGGCGTCCGAATTAACCATCCCGTTGATTTCCGTGACAGGTGTCTTGACGCACCTCGCTCACATGTTCGGCGGGGTACGCCGCCGTTCTCGGCGTATGCGACCATGATTGCCGCGAAACTGTGAATAGGGGCGGTAGCTCAGTCGGTTAGAGCCGCGGACTCATAATCCGTTGGTCGCGGGTTCGAGCCCCGCCCGCCCCACTTCAGAGGCCATTTTTGGGCGACGATCTTGATCAGTCACCGTTTATTCACCGCTTTTAGCGACTGTCCGGTCGAGCCGAACATCGGCCCGCGCTCAGTGGCGTGAGTAGTAGCTGCCTGTAGCGGTCAGCTCGGACCCGCTGAAACGGCCGCCGAATTCAAGACATTGCCGCAGGTCACACCGGTCTGAGGGGCAAGCCATCCCAGACCGGTCGTTCACACGGGCGACGCCCTGTGAACGAGGATGATTCCAACCTGAATAGATGTTAATCTAGTTGCGAGCAAGGAACCGGCCCTCGGGGTTTTCTCTTGACAGCTGGTCTGGCCCCTGATGACAGCTACGGCACCCAGGGGTTGCTCTATTTCTGGGCCGGATTACGGCATCGGATCGACGAAGTGCACCATCGGGCGGATCAGCGAAAACAGCGAATCGTCTCTGTGGGTGACCGTTCTCCTGTACGCGGACGACACCAAGTCCGGCAGCCACAACAGATGCTCAAACTTCGGTGATGTCAAAACCGCCTGCATCGACCGGTGGATAAGACCCTCGCCGCGCATCGCCGCAATGTTCTTACGGTCCAGGGTGCTCAGATTCCGCGGGTTGCGTTCCTCTAACACCATCAAGTCGACCTGGCCCCGCAACGGTGCAGCTCCAGCTGACAGCGTGGACGCCAAGCCCCGCATGCATTCGCGCCGCGCCGCCTCTAGATTTTCGTCGTCATTTGCGACGCGGGTGTGGTGAGAAATCACGCAGATCTCGTCGCCTTCGCCCAAGAACTCCAGCATTCCGGAGGCCTTCTTGCGGCCGTCCTCGGTGAGCAGTTCGTCGGTCGTGTGCCAGAACGTGCCACCAGCCACCGCTCGCAGCTCATCGCGCAGCACCTCCATCTCGGTGCGCTCTACCAGCACTGCGGTGAATACATAGAACCTGCCGGCGCCGTGTTCACCGTGCTCAAACGTCTCGTCGAGATAGGCAACCGCCCCCGCGGTGTTGGCGTACGCCTTTTCCAGCACTGGATTGGACGGCCGCCCCGATGACCTCGTCAACCCCACACCGCCGCGGCCGCACTCACCGGTGCGTCGACATCGGCAGCCTTGCCCAGCCTTTTGAGCTTGCGGCGCAGGTTTTCACCGTCGGCCGGCGCGAGGCCGCACGACACCGCGGCGTCAGCCCACGTACGTTTCTCCTCGGCTTTCATCCGCAGAATCCTGCGCTCACGCTCATCGAGCCTGTCAATAATCCACAGCAACCGAGGATCGCTGATGTCGTCCATGTTCGGCAGCGGGGGAGACGCCGGTACCACGTCAACCAGCGTCAAGGTCGCATCCGGTTCATCGGTGATACTCACCGTTCGGTCCAGCGCGTCCACCCGCCGACCAATCAGTTGCGTATCACCGATGAACCGGAAGTTCCGGTGCTCATCGATGGTCAACTTCCGAATCCGGGGGCACAATTTCTCGTCGGCTTCCAACCCGATCGGAAGCCAGGCCGCTTCCTCCAACAACACCGACGAGGCGGCGTCGACCAAGGTGGGCGGCGTGCGCTTGAACCCCAACCACTGGCGCAGGAACAGCACGATCGCCTCCACATCCCCGCGCAGCACAGCGCGGCGGGCCCGCAGCGCCGCCATCAACGCCTGCCAGCCCCACGCCAGGCCATGATCAGCCAGCGCCGAAAACGACTGCAACACCTTGGCAATGGATTCCTCCGGCGAACGCCACACGCCGTCCATCCACGACTGATGCCCAGCTGCACCCATCCATGACGTCACACCAGTCAGGTACTCGGTCGAGAAAAAGCGCCCAGGACCCCATTGCGGGTCGCCCAGCATCTTGTCGGCGAAACCGGACATGACCTCCGACAGCCCCGACAGCACCGAGTTTGCCGACGGCACGAACGAGCTCGCCAGATCCGGTACCTGCGACTGCAGCCCCTCCAACATCGACCCCACGCTGCTCTTGCCGAACATGTCGTGCGTCAGTGATCCCGGACCGTTGCCCAGGGTCTCCCGGGCCCGAGCGGCCACCTCGGCCGTCATCTGTGCCATTGGGCTCGGCCCAGTGTTGAACTTCTCCCAGATCGGGGTCGGGGGCACCAGATCCGTCAGCTTCGGCCCCGCCTGCAGCTCTTGCCAGGCCTCCCTGGCGCGGGCCGCCGCTTCCGCTATCGGGCTGGGCCCAGAGTGCAGCTCACCCAAGACCCCGCCAGCGCCTGTACCGAATAGGTCGTGTGTCAATGAACCGGGCCGCCCGATGTCCAGGGCTTCCCGGGCGCGGGCAACCGCTTCGGCGGCCATCTGCACCGGACTGGGCCCCCCGTGCAGCTCATGCCACGGCATCCCCGCGTTTTTGGCCCACAGATTCGTCAGATTCACACCAGTGGTCGCCCCCGGCAGTTGCGACAAGTACTCGCTGCCGATCAAGTTCGACACACCGAGCCCCGACTCACGACCGGCACGGGTCACCATGTCCATGACCGAGTGCAATGCAGGCGAACCGGCTAGCCGATTATCGGCCTGGAAGTGGTTGGCGAAGCCAGTCAGCGCGTCATCAGGCATCCATGACCGGCAGCCATCATCGCCTGGCCCGCCGCCGAACCCACTGCGGGCAGCCGCGGTACCGAGTCCTCGGGATCGCCCGCCGGCTCGCCGTCAGGCTCCTCGCCGCTAGTGTGATCTACTTCCATGAGACGCCTCCTCATCGCGTCGATGCCCCGCTCCATACGGGACCTCTAGACACAGGCCGCCTCAAACGCCGAAAACGACAACACTGTGACGCACATCACAGTCGACCGGCTTACCGCCACGTCGCAACCCGCAACACTCTCCCCGGTGACACGGCCTTCACTCACAGTCTCCCAGCAGATACGACAAGTTCCGCGCTCACCGACCGAACAATGTCATCGCTCGTTCAAGCGTTTCGCACCTACGTCAACAGACGCCCGTGCAGATACAGTCAGCTGGCGCTGCACTTGGACAGTGTCAGCGAATTCGACGGGAGAGGAACGGCTGACGCCGCAGAACCGGGCCGACCGCTTCCAAGAGGTGCTGTACCAACAGCTGAAGTTGCGCAGCAGGTCATCAGTCGAACGCGATCGAACGGGCGGACACCAAAACCCCGTTGTGCCGAGGGTGTTCCAAGACAGGCAAACATAGCCCGGCAATCCTTGGACCATGCGAACACCGACATAGGCTCCGATATTGTGGGTTTTGGCTGAGCAACAAGGATGCCCGGAGGAGCGGATTGCAGCGAGATGCCATCTTGGAGGCGTTCCGCGGATTGGGCATTCCCGACGAAGTTCTACACGATGTCCCTGACCTTCCAGCCGGTGTGCAAGGGCTTTTGGTATATGGAAGTCGAGCCCGCGGAGATTCTGTCGAGGGATCCGACTTGGATCTGCTCGCCCTTTCCGAGCGAATGTTGCCAAGCACTTATTCAGGCCTCGTAAATGTCAGCTTTTACACGGTCGATCAGTTGAAGTCAGGGGTCGGTACGCTTTTCGGCGCGCACTTACGGCGCGATGCGAGGATAATTTGGGATCCGACAGGACGCCTGCAAGAGCTAGTGAATGGGCTGGGTGAGGTCGACACAGCACGTCTTTTCAGCCGGGTCAAGAACATGGCGAAGGTTTTCGGTGCTCTGGACGCTGATTTACCGAAATACCTGCGCGGTCTCCTGCGCGAAGCCCGCTACCTTTTGCGAAGCAGCCTCTACGCGCAGGCGATTGCCGCCGGCCACCCCTGCTTCTCGGTACGCGAGATTGCAGTGCGACATGACGATCCGTCGTTAGTCTCCCTGTTGGCATCCAGACATGTTGAACCACCTCAAGTGGCAGACCTGCGCGAATGCCTTATCCGTCTTGAGCAAATCCTTGGTGAGTTGCCCTCGAATCCCCATGGCTCCCTTGAGGCACTCATCGTCAATGAGTGGGACCACGGAGGCGATCTCTTGGCGATTGGTTTTATGGCCCTTGGTCTCGTTGGCGCGGATACCGGTTACGCGGAAGTAGATAAGATACTTCTATGAGTCCGACGTCGATCGCATTTGTCGGTGACATACATGGAAATGCTGATGCCCTTCGTGGTTTGATGACCGTCATTGAGAACATAGGTGTCGATAAGACGGTTTTCCTTGGAGATTATCTTAATAAAGGTCCCGATTCGGCTGGTGTTATCGAGCTTTTGCTTAATGAATCAATGCGACGTTCCATGGTGCTGCTAAAGGGAAACCACGAGAAGGTTCTATTGGAAGCGTTGGACACCGAAAACTTGACGCATTTTCTCAAGATTGGAGGCGCAAAAACGATCCACTCATATTTGCGACGGCCGGTCGGGCCTGATGTTTTGGCCGAATTGCGGTCGCGAATCCCTGCAGCGCATGTTGATTTCATTCGGCACATGCCGGACAGGTTTGAGTATGCGAATGTGGTGGCTTCGCACATACCTCTGTCCGAGTCGGGCCTCGAGGGTCGCTACTCAGTGTCCGCTCACGTCTCGGTGGGCACAGTGCCATTAATCGATAGGGACGGGGCCCGAATCGATACCGGTTGTGGATCATTCGCAGATGGTCGGCTAACAGCGTTTGTATGGCCGTCGCTGACGTATTTCCAGGTGAATACTGACGGCACGCCCGTCCACTAGCGATGCGTTATTCGCGAATTCAGTTACCGATCTGATCGAGTAGCCAGCGCGCTCGATCTTGACCGTACTTATTTCCCATGGCTTTGTTGAGTTCTAGACAGTTCTGGGCGTGGAATTTAGCTTTGTCGTTCCGACCGGAAGACCGACAACACTGAGCAGCCACCAGATGTGCGATTGCTTCGCCTTGTCTATTGCCAATCTGCTGATTTATCGCGACGGCCCGTTCCGCGTTTTCGATCGCCTCCGTAGCTCTCCCCAATCTCAGCAAAGTTTGGGCGACCAGGATTTCTGCGTTCGCACGCAGAGTGTCAGGCGGCACTTCTCGTAGCCCAATTAGCGCCTTTTTTGCAAATTCCTCTGCAACCACATGTTCGCCGGCCCTCCCATGGACGCGCGCTATGTTGACCAACGACTGAGAGATTTCGACAGTGTCGCCCTGCTGGTTGCGAAGTTCGTGCGCGGTTTCGAATTCCTTCAATGCTGAGTCATAGTCCTTCGTGGCCAGGTAAGCAATCCCAAGGTCATCGAGTATGCGGGACTTGACCCTCGTGGAGAACGGGTCGCTATCCACAAGGAGCGTCAGAGCATGCTGCAAGCGGCCAATTGCGCCGATTTCGTCGCCCTGCCGGCGCAGTATGCGGGCGTCAGCGGAAAATGCTTCAGCAGCCAAAGCTGAGTGCAGAACGCCTGGCCCGGTCGCGAAGTAGTCGATTGCGCGCTGAATCACCAATCGTGCGTCGTCAAGATCGCCTCGGCGTTCGAGAAACTTCGCATACGCAAGTTGTTCTGGCGGTCCGCCGATTGCCGCGGCCTCTTTCAATTTGGCTCCACCTGTACCCGGCTGACCGAGTTCGACCAGCTTCTCGCCATCGCGACGCAGGTTTGCTGCCCGAAGGATGTCCTTACCAGAAGTTGGAAGAAGTTCGACGTGTCGGGCTGTTTTCCTAGCTGTGGCGGTGGCCGCCCACCCTTCGAGGCGGTCAGCGATCTTGGACTTCAAGTCGCGAAGGTCGGAGGGGACTTCGTACATCATTGCGTGAGTGCCCGCCATTTGGTCCCGGAGCAACTTGATTCGCGGATCGGGCGATGCGGCGGGCAAAAACGCCACCCACACATCCCGCATTGGCTGTTCAGGCCGACCAAGCTCCAAAAGGCCGGTGAATAGCTCCTCCTCGGTGCCGGACGTAAAGCCCCACGGGCTCCCTGGTTCGCTTCCCCACGATTCTTTGAACATCGTTATCAGGTAGTGAGACTCACCGATTAATTCGTTGATTGCCTCTTGGGGCCGCCGAGCGGTGCCACGAACGCTTTCCCAACCCACCATCTTGAATTTGACGCCAGTCGCCCCCTGTCGCGAGTTGTGTTCATCGATGCAGGTTGAAATCAGCGTTCGCTCCGTGGTGACGTCGCCGGGCGTGGCGACAAAAACGTAGAGAGGAAGGGCGTCTGGCATAGGCGCACATTACCTTCGTGACCTACGATGGCGGCCAATGATGCGGTGTTAGATCCGGCCTCCAGTCGCTTACTGCCGCGCCGCTCGTAGTTTCCGGCACGCGCCGCCTTCATCGCGCTGCGCAACGAAGCGGACCCTTCGCCGTCGAGCGCGGTGCGCAGCAGGCACCGCTGTTCGGTGAAAGTGATCAACGGTTAAAGCCTCATCCGCCAATTGGCTGAGGCATCCCAGGTCTCGCGAAGGGATTGTCCGTTCCGCGCGCGACTGAGTTGCCGCTTATTCGGCGAGAATGATCCGGATTCGGTCGGAATCAGTCGGTACTTCCGAATCGGGAGAGAATGCTAACTCCGTTGGGAAGCAAGCAAATTAGAGAACGCGTCGGTGCTCGCACGCATCGCCGTTCCGTAATCCGTTGGTCGCGGGTTCGAGCCCCGCCCGCCCCACTTCAGAGGTGTATTGCCTCGGTTGATGCTTGGCGTTGGGTCTTCGGTTGATGGCTGACAGTGTTTCGGCTGATGCTTTACACCTGCTTCGGTTGATCTTGACACTCCCGGAATGTATTGCCTCGGCTGATCCTCAAAGAATCTTCCAAGCCGTCCGCCGCAAAGTGGTCCCACGCACAAAATCGACGCCGCGTCACGACGCCGGCATGCGACCAAGAAGGGACCCAATGAGCACCAGCAGGATCATGAAGCTTGCACTGATCGCCACGGCGACGCTTGCGGCAACGATCGGTCTGGCCGGCATCGCGCACGCAGACGACGGAAGCGGCTCTACGTCGCCGAACGGTGGCTACAACGCGACATCCCGCAATGCCTCAGGAACCGACGGCACCGTCACCTACGACGTCACCATGCCCGCCGTCACCGGCCCCAACCAGGCTGTCGTCGACGCGTTCAACAACACCGTCGACGCCTCCTTCCGCCAGCAGATCACCACATTGCAGAACGACTCCATGCCAGCCGAATGGACCCTCACCACCAACCAGAACCAACAGGCAGTGTGGTTGGGCAACAACACCGTTAGCGGCTTGTGGGTCACAAGGGTGGACACTGCCCACGAAGCGCACGGTAGCTACCACGTGGCGACCTTTGTCATCAACAAGACCACGGCTCAGCCAGTGATGCTCGCCGATGTATTCGGTGACTTCGGTTCGGCGTTGCAACGGCTTTCGCAAAACGCGACCACCCAGCTGTCTGCCAAGTTGGGTGACGGTTTCAGACCAGACGGGGTCGCCCCCGCGGCCGAAAACTTCGCAAACTGGGTTCCCACCAGCAACGGCATCGAACTCCATTTCGATGACTACCAAGTGGGCCCGCACGGCCTCGTAGCGATCACCGTGCCCTGGGCCGTCTTCGATGGCATCCCCATAAACAATGTCCCCTAGGTGGTTGTGTGGCAATCGTTTTCGAGAATAAGCCAGCAGCTGCGGTCAGCCCCACCAGAACGACGTAGCGATCGCCACATAGAGCGCGATGAGCACCGCTCCTTCGAACCAGGTCGACTCGCCGTCGAAGATAACCAGCACCGCGACCAACGCCGACATGATCATCGACGCCAACAGCAGCGGCGAGAACACCAGATCGAAACCGGGCTGACCAAGCCAGACCGCCGCCAGGCAGACAATCGGGGCGATGGTCAGCGCGATCTGCACGGGCGACTGCACGATCACCTGCACCGCGTAGTCCATCTGGTTCTTGGCGGCCAACTGAATGCCAACGAAGTTCTCCACCGCGTTGCCGGCGATGGCCACGATCACCAGACCGGCGAAAACCTCGTTGATGCCCGCTGCGCGCATCGCCGGCTCCAGGGCGGCGACGAACCATTCCGACACAAATGCCGCACCGATACCGGCGGCGCCCAGCATGCCGATGGCCATCGCCAGCGGCCACTCGCCGTGTGCTGTCGCCACACTGGCGGCCTTGGCCGAATCGGGGCTCGCCACAATGGGTGACGACGCTCTGGCGGGATCGTGAGCTGTGTGCGTCGATGGGTCTGAAGACCGCTTGCCTAGCATGGCCGGCAGCGAGAGTCCGAACAGGACCAACATGACGATGGAGACGACGACAGACACCGCCCGCTCATGCTGCTGCGCCGGGGAGTGGATGGCAGCGGTCAGCGACGGGATTGCGAGGATGAACACCGCGAGAGTGAACATCAGTCCGAGGGTGCGCCCATCGTCGGCGGCGAAGCGCTGACGGCCGTGCTTGATACCGCCCACCACGAATGCCAGCCCCAGCACCAGCAGGACGTTGGACAGAATCGAGCCGACGATGGTGGCCTTCACCACGTCGTAAAGGCCTGCTTTGAGTGCGAACAGGATGACGAACAGCTCAGGCAGGTTCCCCAGCGCCGTCTGCAATATCCCAGTCGCGTTGGGCCCGAGCCGGTCTCCGAGGGCCTCGACCGATCGGCCGACCAGAGATGCCAGCGTGGCCAGCGCAAGCGCGGACACAATGAACGCCAGCACTGCGTTCATGTGGGCGAAGTGCAGAACTCCGGCGGCCGCAGCCGCGACAACCGTGATGGTGATCATGATGCGGTCGCGCCGGGTCAGCAGCGGGAGCTGTTCGGTATGGGTGGTCGTCACACGCCTCTCCTGTTCTGATCGCGCCGAACTTTTCCAGAATCGAACGGTCCGCGTTGAAAAACACGCTGAGACCGCGCCGGCGACCCAGCTGTGTCGGGATCCATTGTGGGAGTGGGAAACAACAGAGCTCCCGTACTTCGGCTGATCGTTGAGGCTTCGACGCCCGCGTCAGTAAGGCGTGCCGGGTCACCTGTGCCGTCGCAGCGAAATGCGTGCTGGGTGCCGCGGGCGGCGCTTATTCTTGGTCTCTGACCTGGGGGGTGGGGGTGATGGCGCTCCGAAAATATGAGCAACGGCTCGCGTCGCAGCTGTCATCGGAGCTGGGCGAGCCGATTCTGCGCTGCATCGCGCTCAACGCCGCAACCATGCACGACAGGATGCGCTTGGACAGCTTTACTCCGTTGTGGCGGCCGTCGCTGATCGTCAACGGGCAGCCACAGGCTCGACTGCCACAGACAATGTTTCTCATCCTCACACCGACGCGAATTCTGATTACCGACACCGACCGAGGCATGACCGGTTACCGGCCGATCGGGTCACCGATACTCACCCTTGCCCGAGGGGATGCCGAAATAACGACCGTCCGGGACGATGACGGCTTGTGGTTGTACCACCTCAAATCTCGTGCCCAGTCGGCAGAATTGGACTTGGAACTCGGCTCAAGCGGCATCGCGGCCGAACTGGCCGGCCAGCTGCAGGAGTTCTCGGTGACACAGGCCGGGGCCCACGCGGTATCGGCGCCACCCGACTCTGCGGTGGCATCGCAGATGCTCGAAAATCGTCGAAGTTGGCGCACCAAGTCATACCGGATGTCGGCGGCCCTTGGCGTTGCTCTTTCGTTGCTGCTCTTCGGCTTTGGCGCATATCAGGTCTACGGCTACCACGTCGGTATGCCGACGCGGGCCACGATAGTCAGTTGCAGTCACACCGCGAAGCGCGCCCGAAGCTGTCGGGGCACATGGACTCTCGAAGAGAAGACCCACACGGGCCAAATCTGGGGTGACACTCACGGTGTGCAGGACGGTTCAGTGCTCGACGTCCATGTGTACAACGGCTGGGCGTTTGCGCCGGGCATCCCAAAGTGGCCGTTTATTGGAGGAGCGATATGCGCAGTCATGGCGGCCGTGCTGTTCATTCCCAACAGGCGGCGACGACGGTCCGCCGGGCTGTGAAGGACCCCGATGACCTGTGGAGCCGATCGAACAAGGCGCACGCCGAGCAATCGGTCGATAGCATGCTGAGCGTGCTAAGGCCGTTCCTCGGTGGATGAAGAACTCTTCGGGCGTTATCGGCTGATCAGCCTGATCGGCCAGGGCGGCATGGGTCAGGTGTACCGGGCTCACGACACGGAAATCGGGCGCGACGTCGCGATCAAGGTGTTGCCCGCCAATCTGCTTGGCGAACGCGGGTACGTGCAGCGTTTCCGGCGCGAGGCCTACACGGTGGCGCGACTGAACGAACCGCACATCATCCCGATCTATGACACGGGCGAGATAGACGGTCGGCTGTATCTCGTGATGCCGATAGTCGAAGGAATCGATCTGCACACGTCGCTGGCCGAGCGCGGGCCGATGACCCCCGAGCTCGCGGTCAAAGTGATCGAACAGGTTGCCGCCGCACTGGATACGGCCCACTCGCACGGGCTCGTGCACCGCGACGTCAAACCGTCCAACATGCTGATGACGCCCTCCGAATTCGTCTACCTGATCGATTTCGGCATCGCCCACGACGAATCCGACACCAGGATCACGCAGACCGGCTCGGTGCTGGGCACCGTGGCGTACATGGCCCCCGAGCGGTTCACCACCGGCCACGCCGACGCGCGCGCCGATATCTACGCGCTCGCTTGTGTGCTGCACGAATGCCTGACCGGGAAGGCGCCGTACCCCGGTAACAGCCTCGAGCACGTGATGGCCGGACACATGACCAAGGATCCGCCGCGCCCGACGTCGGTGAACCCCGCGGTCCCCGCCGCCTTCGACTCGGTGATCGCCAGGGGCATGGCCAAAGATCCGCAGCAGCGCTATCAGAGCGCGTCCGAACTCGCCGCGGCCGCCCGCGCAGCGCTGTCCAACCAGGTGTCCCCGCTTCCGCCGAGTTCGGGGGCGGCCACCACGATTGTGGAGCCATCCCCGGATGACGCGGCCACACTGGTACACCCCTCCTCGCAGTCCACCGAAGACTTGCGAACCGTGCTCGCGCCTAGGCCCACGCCCTCCGCCGCTGCCCGTCAGCCAAGCGCGTCACGTTCGCCGACGATTGCCTCGGCAATCGCGGCCGCACTGGCGTTGGCCGCTGTCGCGGTCGCCCTCGTCGGCCTTGGTTCCGTCCCGACCGGCGGCGACCTGGCGCCCGGCGCCGTGACCATCAACGGCAACGACCCCAAGAGCAACCACGAGGTACCCGTCGACCTTTCGAAACCGATCCCCGTCGGGGTCACCACCGCCGGTGCCGACTCGGTCGCACTGTCGGTCGATGTCCTCGGCTTCTCAGTCGGACGTCGCGAGGCGCAACTGGGTCCCGGGGGTGGTGCGGTTGTCCCGCCGCCGGTCAACCGTTATGTGTTGGCGGGCAACTTGCCTGCCGAAATCACCGTGCTGCGTGATAACACCCCAATCGGCGCAGAACGAATCACGTTGAGCAGCAAGCAATCTGCGGTTACCACCGCGCTGGCGGCCGCGACGGGAATTGTCGTGCTGATTGCGGGCGCCTACCTCGAGTCCCACCTGCGGGTGCTGCGCCGAGGGCGTGAGCGTCCTTCATCCGTGGTGGCCGTGCCGTTGTTCGCAGCGGCGCTGGCCGCCGCCGTCGTCGCCGCTGCGTGGATCTTGCTCGGTGAGCCCCCCACCGTCGCCACCCTGATCGTGTCTGCAGGCCTCGGTGCGGGCGCGGGTTTGGCCGCCGCGATCGCGGCGGGCCAGCGGGGCCGTCGGGTACGCGACGAACGGGCGCGCGGCAGCCGCCGTTAAGCCTCGGACCGGGTTTCGTCGACGAGCGTCGCGTCAGAGTCGACCGCCGCTACGACTGCCGTGTCTCCATCCGACTCGACGTAAACGTCGTCCTCGTCCTCCTCTTCGTCCGACGGCGTCGGCGAGAAGTAGCCGAGCACGAAGAACGTCGCGGCGGTGATGCCGGCCGCCAGCAGCCAGGTCCCCGTGCTTGGTACCCACCAGCGGGCAACGGACGCCGAGAACGCAAGCACCAGCCCGATACCGATACCGGGGGTCAGCAGCCGAAGCCCGCGGCGCCAACGGTTTTGGGACACCTTGTGGCGGGCGATCGCGATGGCAGCATCGACGGTGGCAAGCGTCGTGAGTACGAGCAGTGCCAAGCCCAGCAAGCCGTATACCGACCATAGCGAGCCGCGGACATCTGCGACCATGTGCACCACCGCGACCGTGTCGTGGGCGTGGTTGCGCACGACCAACTGCGTTTCGATGAGGCCAGTCGCCTGATGCTTGAGGTCGGTGAGGTCGAGTTGGTAATGCACGGTGCCGCTGGCGCCCGGTGCGACGGTCAGTTCGACGCCCGTCGCGAAACTGAAGAACGTCAGGCCGAGCACGCGGCCGACCAACTGCACCGAGGAGATCTCGATCGGATCCGTCCCGTGGTTCGCCACATCTACGGTGACGTCGATGACCCTGTCGGGGTACAGCGGGATCGGCTCGGCGCTCGCACCGATGGCCACATCGTGGCCGTCGAGAGTCGCGTGAATGATGACCGGGTTGTCCTGGGCGTGCGCGCTTGGTGCGCCGATGAGGATCGTCGCGGCCGCAAGGACCACGACCGCGACGGCGCTACGCGCCCGCCGCCACACGCTCTTTCTTTCGCACAGTCATCTGCGATGCGATCCGATTGCCGTATATCCAGCATCCGCACGCCATGAACAGCACGATGAGCGTCAGCGCCTGGGTACCCGGCTCCGCGCTGCTGGTGAACAGCACACGGGGCATTGGTGTTGATACCGGGGCGGGCGGTGCCGACGGCGGCGGCGGAAGCAACGGAATCTCAACGGGCGCCGGCGCGACGGGCACAACGGACGGAGCGACATCCACGGGTAGTACATCGTGAGGCTGCGTGTCGACAGGAATGCTGGGTTGGTAAACCTCGATCACCGGTGGCGGGATCCTGACCGGAGGTGGTGGTGGAGGAGCCGTCTGCACAACGGTTTGCGCGTTGATGATCGCCGGAGGCGGCAACTTCACCGTGGGGATCGTGGGCTGGGCACCGTGCGAACCGCCGTTCTTGTTCGACGATCCACCGCTCGGACCGGCGACTGTCACGTCGCACCGACCATCACAGCCCGGTGCGGCGGAGGCGAGCGGAGCTCCGCCAGCCAGAATGCTCACCGCAACGGCGATTGCACCGATCGCAAGGGGATGACGGACGACGGAAATGGCTGAGCTCATTGGTCCCCCTCTCGCGCGACGACTCCGGCCAACGGCCGCAGCCGCTTTGCGCGCTCCCCAAAATGCGTAGGTCGGATTGTACTCCGGTCTGACACGCTGGAAAGTGGAGATGACCAGCAGTTTTTGGTACACGATGCTCCTTCAGTGCCGACGCCCCGACCGGTAGGTGAAGCGTGCGGCAGCGGCCTTGGGGAATTCTTGGAACCCTCGTCAGGCCGTCCGAGCAACGATGAAGTCAGGAGTGGCACTGGCGGTTACCGCCTTGACGCCGGCCGTTCTCGGTCTGGCCGGACATGAATGTCTGCCACAACTACCACTATTCGCCGATGGGTGGATACGGCGATTTTCTGCCCGCGCCGGTATTGCTGGAATCGGTTCTCCGACAACTCCCAGGCGATCGCGACTAGCCCCGTATGCGCGCTTCAGGTCGTTGGGGGGCGGTCTGGACAGAAGTAGATCTGCGCACCGGCAATGATGTAGTTGGACAGGTTCTCGTTCTTCGTCGCGAGGTCCAACTTCTGCGCCACAGTAGTCAGATCGACGCCGCGGGCCTTCTGAGCGCACGCGTCTCGGGCGAGCGCGGTGAGGGCGGTGCAGTCGCCGGTGAAACCCACGCCGGCCATGCTCCGGCAGAAATCGTTCTCGGGGGTGGCGGCAGCATCCGGCGCGCCTAGCAGTGCGCCGACTATCGCCGCCACCAGCAATGTGGTTTTCGCAAGCATGGTCATATTGAGTCCGTCCTACCGCTGCTTACCCACTTGGTGCGAGCGGCACGCAGGAGGCGGCGCATTTTGAGATGCGGGTGTTACCAGCGCGCGACCCGTCATCGCGGGTTGACGCCGATAGGATCCCGACATGTCGTTAGTAGCCGGCCAGACATTCGCCGGGTACACGATTCTGCAGCGGCTGGGTTCAGGCGCGATGGGGGAGGTCTACCTCGTCGAGCACCCGCGGTTGCCGCGGCGCGATGCGTTGAAGGTGCTCGCGCAGCAGGTATCGGATGATCCGACGTATCGCGAACGCTTCAACCGCGAAGCACAGAACGCCGCCACGCTCTCGCACCCGAACATCGTCGCCATCTACGACCGCGGTGAGCATGAGGGCCAGTTGTGGATATCGATGGCCTACGTCGAAGGCATCGACGCTGGCCGGTTATTGCAGGAGCGATACCGCAAGGGCATGCCGCCCGACGAAGTCGTCCGGATCGTCACCGCGGTGGCCGACGCGCTCGACTACGCCCATCAACGCCAGCTGCTTCACCGTGACGTCAAACCGGGGAACATCCTTCTGGCCGAGTTGGATTCCGGTGGCTGGCGCGCGATGCTGGCCGACTTCGGCATCGCCAGACGGGTCGACGATTCCAGCTCATTGACGCAGACCAACATGGCGGTCGGCACCGTGGCCTACGCGGCACCCGAGCAGTTGATGGGTCTGACACTCGACGGCCGTGCTGACCAATACTCGCTTGCGGCAACGGCTTTCGAGCTCTTGACCGGTTCGCTCCTGTACCAGGATCCGAACCCTGCCGTGGTGATCAGTCAGCACCTTTCCGCACCGCCGCCCGAGATCGCCAAGCGCAAACCAGAGCTTTCCGGCCTCGGCCCGGTGCTGTCCAAAGCGCTCGCCAAGTCGCCCGACGATCGCTACGGCACGTGCAAGGACTTCGCGAACGCTCTTGCCCGGCATCTCAACGTCACCGTGGATGAGCTTGGCGCCAGCGAACCGACGTTGGATGCCGTTGCGGTTGCACGCCGTCGCCGAACAGAGCCGGGAAACCGAAGGCGGACGCTGCTGATCGCTTCGGCGATGCTGGCTGCGGTGCTGATCGTCGGGGGAGTTGCGGCCGTCATGCTGGCCGGGCGTCACCAAAACCAGGCCGCCCCGCCGAGTCCGACCGCGCCGCCAGTGCCTGTGGTGCTCGTCGGCGCCGACTGCGCAGTCCTGGGGGCCGCCGGCGTCACCGAGACCGGCCAGAAGGCGTACTGCGCACGTTTGCCGTCAACCGGCGACACCATGTGGTCCCTGGTCTCCGGCGTCGTTCCGACACCGACTGTCTCCAAAGGCCCAACCGACCCCGTCTACCCCGCGGGCATTGAACAACAGGTCGAAGTCTGTATCCAGCAGACCGGCCAGACACGCCTCGAGTGCCGCGAGGACATTCGGCGGGGAAATCTGTCCGGGCCGCCGTAAACCAGTGCTTGCACGGTCAAACATCAACCGACCGTGTGGCCGCTGTGTTCGAATGTGCTATCGCGACGATGAGAGGGGACGACATGGGCGACGGCGAGAAGTATCACGTAGATCCATCAGGTGACCCGAATCCCGGCGGGGACGATCACGCCCTGCCGGAGGACGCCAAAGGGCCTCATCCGCTGGCCGACCCCGCCAACGACCCGACTCCCGGCCGGCCGGGCCACGCCAAAGACGACTGACAGTCCAACTTGTCCCAGCTGACGTAGAACGCCAGACTCTCGGCGTTTGAGTCGCATACTCCACGGCCGCAACGGGCAACGCCGCTGCAGCCGCGGTCGCCGGCGCTCCGACCATTGATGTCCGCGCCGTCCTTACCCGGGGGATAGGAAAGTCTTCCCATTCCAGCAGTGGAATCTGGCTTGTGGGCGATTACGCGGGCGCCCGCTGACCAGCAGTATTTCTCTCAACACCACAACAGGCACCGACACCAAACTCCCCGAGAGGAATTCACCACGATGACCACTGCAGCCCCCCGCAAGCTGACCGGCCTCAAGTACGCAGCGACCGTCCTCGGCGCCTTCGGCATTCTCGCCATGGCCCCGGCGACCGCCTTCGCCGTCGACAACGAGCCGACCCCCGGCTCCGGCGGGTGCACCTACACCGACGCCGACGGTTACGACATCCCGATCGACGACGGCCAGGATGTGTTCGTCGACGGCCACATCGTCAGCTGCCGCGGGGGCAAGATCGTCATCACCACCGCGCCGCAGCGCGCTGACGGCGGCAAGGGCACCGTGAGCGGCGGTACCGGCACCGTGGGCAAGAAGCCGGTCTTCGACCGCAACCTGCCTGTGCTCGTCGCACAACGCTGACCCGCTGCATCAATCGTTCGGCCCGCCACTCTCCCTCCCCCGGTGGCGGGCCGAATCCTTTGTGCCTGAACGTCTGACCAATCGGCGGTCGCTAGCGGACGCGTTCTCTTGCGGGCGCGGGCCGCTGACGCACCACCTGCGGCCACCAGAACCACCGACCTAGCAGCGCCGCGATCGACGGAGTCATAAAGGCCCGAATCACCAAGGTGTCGAACAACAAACCCATTCCGATGGTGGTGCCGATTTGTGCGACCACGACCATCGCGCTGACCGACATCGACATCATCGTGAATGCGAACACCAGCCCGGCTGCCGTCACGACGGATCCGCTGCCGCCCATGGCGCGAATGATTCCGGTGTTGATGCCGGCGGGTAGTTCCTCTTTCATTCGCGCCACCAACAACAGGTTGTAGTCCGCGCCAACCGCCAACAGGATGATGACCGCCATCGCCATCACCATGAATTGCAACTGGATGCCAAGAAGGTGCTGCCAGAACAGAACTGACAAGCCGAACGAGGCGCCCAGTGACAGCACCACCGTGCCAACGATGACGGCGGATGCCACGACACTGCGCGTGATGAGCAGCATGATGATGAAGATCATCGTCAGCGCAGCCACGCCTGCGATCATCAGGTCGTAGGCGTTGCCGTCCTCCATGTCCTTGAACGTCGAGGCGGTGCCGCCGATGAAGACCCTGGATCCCTCGAGCGGCGTGCCCTTGATCGCTTCGAAGGTGGCGTTCTTGATGGCGTCGATGCGGTTGATGCCGTCAGCCGACAGCGGGTCTTCCTCATGGGAGATGATGAACCGAACCGCGTGGCCGTTGGGGGAGATGAAGTTGTCCATGCCGCGCTTGAAGTCTTTGTTGTCGAAGATCTCCGGCGGCAGGTAGAAGGTGTCGTCGTTGTGGGAGTCGTTGAACGCATCTCCCATCGCTGACTGATTTTCGCTCATCGCATGCTGCTGATCCTGCTGACTCGATTGGCTCGACTGCATGCTCAGCATCATGTCGCGTGCGTTGCGCATCGTCTCGATCGTCGGCGGCATCGTCGCAATCATCTGGGGCATCAGCGCATCGAGCTTGTTCAAGTCGGGCAGCAGGCTCTGGAAGTCATCCGTCATGGTGTCGACACCGTCCAACGCGTCGAACGTCGACCGCAGCGACCAACAGATCGGGATGTCGTAGCAGTGCGGTTCCCAGTACAGGTAGTTGCGAATCGGACGGAAGAAGTCGTCGAAATCGGAGATGTGGTCGCGTAATTCGGCGACATCGACCGCCATCTGGTTGGACTTGCCGACCATGCTGTGCGTGGTCGCGCTCATTTCTTCCATCAGCACGATCATCCGGTCCATCGTGTCGACGGTCTTTTGCATGTCGTTGGCCTGGACCTTCATCAGGGCCATCACGTTGTTCATGTAGTCGCGGTTCATTTCCTGGAACGTGCCGCTCATGCTCATCTGGGCCGGAATCGTGCTGAACTTCAACGGTTTACCCTCAGGGCGCGTGATCGACTGCACGCGTCCGATGCCGGGAACCTTCGTCACGTACTTGGTGATCCGCTCGATCACCAGGAAATCAGCCGAATTGCGAAGGTCGTGATCCGTTTCGACGAGCAGCATTTCGGGGTTCATCCGAGACACCGGGAAATGGCGTTCGGCCGCCGCGAAACCCTCATTCGCGGGCAGGTCGGCCGGTAGGTACTTGCGGTCGTTGTAGCTGGGCTCGTAGCCCGGCAGCGTCAACAGCCCGACCAACGCGAGGACGATCGAGGCGAGCAGGATGAAGCCCGGCCACCGCACGATCGCGGCACCGATGCGTCGCCAGAACCGGATCCGCATGGCGCGCTTGGGTTCCAGCAAGCCGAACCGGCTCGCGACGGTGATCATCGCGGGACCCAACGTCAGCGCGACGAGAACCGCGACGACCATGCCCACGGCCAGCGGCACGCCCAGTGTCTGGAAGTAGGGCAGCCGGGTGAACGACAGGCAGAACGTCGCTCCTGCGATCGTCATGCCCGACCCCAACACCACGTGGGCGGTGCCGCGGAACATCGTGTGGAAGGCCGACTCTCGGTCCTCGCCGACCGTGCGCGCCTCCTGGTAGCGCCCGATCAGGAAGATCGCATAGTCGGTCGACGCCGCGATCGCCAGAGTCACCAGGAGCTGGGTCGCGAACGTCGACAATCCGATCAGCTCGTGGTAGCCGAGAAACGCCACCACCCCGCGGGTCACCGACAGTCCCAGCATCAACATCAGCAACACGAGAACGACGGTGAAGATCGACCGATAGAAGAACAGCAGCATCGTGATGATGACGATGACGGTGACGATCTCGATGGTTCTGACGCTCTTGTTGCCTGCCGCCTCCTGGTCGGCCTGTAGCGCCGGCCCTCCTGTGACGTAGGCCTTCACTCCCGGCGGCGGACTCAACCCGTCGACGAGTTTGTGCACGGCGTTGACCGATTCGTTGCCGAGCGCCTCACCCATGTTCCCCGCGAGGTACACCTGCACGTAGGCCGCTTTGCCGTCGTCGCTCTGCGCTCCGGCCCTCGTCAGCGGGTCGCCCCAGAAGTCCTGAATATGTTGGACGTGCTTCTTGTCGGCCCGCAGCTTGGCGACCATGTCGTCGTAGAAGCGGTGCGCGTCCTCGCCGAGCGGCTTGTCACCCTCGAGGACGATCATCGCCGAGCTATCGGAATCGAACTCCTCGAAGACCTTGCCGATGCGCATCATCGCGGCGACCGACGGCGCCTCCTTCGGCGACATCGACACCGATCGCATCTCGCCGACGACCTCGAGTTGCGGCACGGCCACGTTGAGCACCGCGATCAGCGCGATCCAGCCGAGGATGATCGGGACCGCCAAGCGGCGGATCCATTTGGCTACGGCCGATCGCGGGGGCTGCTCAGCCGAGATGACGGGGTCGGTCGTCGGGGCACTCACTAGGTCGCTATCCGCTCAACGCACCAACCGGGCACCGAGGCGGGACTCCTCCCTAACGGGTCGTATTTGCCTCAGTCATACCAGAATCGGAGCCGTTTCTGTGCGCCCCGTCACGGGGGCGGGGCGCACAGCGGCAGCTACCCTGACCCCATGACCAGCCAACGAGTGCCGGGCGGAGTGGTGCACAAGCTGCCCGACGACCTGCGCAAGTCGCTGATCGCCAACACCACGGCGCTCGCCGCCTGGAAAGACATCACACCCTTGGCGCGCAACGAGTTCATCTGCTGGGTCGAGGACGCCAAGCAGGAGGCGACCCGAGCGCGCCGCATTCGCCGGACTCAGGAGGAGCTCGAGGAAGGCATGCGCCGACCCTGCTGCTGGCCGGGATGCAAACACCGCGAGCGCACCGGCAAGTAAGCGGTCAGATGCCGGCGATGATCTGCTGGCGCTTTGCGCTGTATTCGGAGTCGGAGATCGCGCCGCTGGCATGCATGCCGTCGAGTTGCTGCAGGCGTGAAGAAACCGAGGCGCCGTGCACCGGAGGCGCTACGGGCGGCGCCTGGTAACCGATGTTGTGCTGCCAGGGCTGCATCGGGCGCGCCGAGCGCTCGCCGAAGTTGAACAGCCCGAGCCGCAGCAACAGCACGACCAGACCGACACCGCCCATCGGCAGACCGAAGTACATCCAGCTGCCCGATACGCCGTACTCGCTCAGCATGACGAACCGCATCACCATCGACACTGCGAAGAGAGCGACCACCGCTCCGACCACGATCACTACGACCTTGTTGTTGTTCATGCCGCAAGTTGACACCGCGCCCGGTGCTACCGATCCCAACTAATGCCCGAGCTTCTCGCGAACACGGTCAATCAGAAAGCGGCTGGTAGAGACCGGCCGGAACGCCCTGGCGGCCGCAGTGAGCGCATCGCGCGCCTCGGGGCTGAGCTCGATGTCGGCGGCGGCGACGTTGAACTCGAGTTGTTCCACGCTGGACGCGCCTGGGATCGCGACGACGTTCGGAAGGGCGATCAGCCATGCCAGCGCGACCTGCGCCGGCTTGGCGCCGACATCTGAGGCCACGTCACGCAGCGTCTGCAGCAGCGGCTCCACGCGGCGCAGATTCTCGGTGCCGAACAGCTGGTTGACCGCCCGAACGCCCCCGGGCCGGTTGTCGATCCCGTACTTGCCGCCCAGCAGGCCCTGCGCCAGCGGGCTGTACGCGATCACGATGCGGTTCTCCTGCTCCGCGAACGGCACGATGTCTTCGAGCGCGCTCGGCTGGGCGAGGGAGAACTGCACCTGATTGCTGATCACGGGCCGTCCGAGCGCGGCATCGGCCTTCTTCCATCGATCAAGCGAGTAGTTCGAGACGCCGGCCGCGCCGATATCGCCGCTGTCGAGCAGGCTGCGCATCCCCGGCATGATCACCGAGTCGGGGACGAACGGGTTGGGCTGGTGGATCTGATAGAGCGGAATGCGGTCGACCTGCAATCGCCTGGCGCTCGCCCGTTCGCGCTGTCTGATGACCGGCGGAAACGGCGCGATCGGAAAGATCTTGCTGGCCAACGCGACTGACGACCGTTGCTCGCCGAGCGCTTCGCCGAGGATGCGCTCGCTGGCGCCCATCGCGTACACCTCTGCGGTATCGAACAGCGTCACCCCCAACGCCAGGGCGCGCTGCACGATGTCGCGGGCGACACCAGAGGAGTAGTTGTCGCCGTAACCCCATTCGCGTGAGCCGAACTGCCAGGTGCCCACACCGATCCGGCTGACGCGCCCGATTCCGTCGACGTCGAGGTACTTCATGCGCCCACCGTACTGAAATTCGAGTAGTCGACTACGCATGCCCTGCGTAGCGATCGGCGCGATGCTTTGGCTTATCAACAGCTCGGCCGCGAGCGGCGAACGCGGGGGACGCCGCTCGCGGCCGAAAATATCTCTGGCTTACGAGCCCTCCGCAATCTTGAGCACTTGGCCGAACCCGCGGGCGTCGATGACGTACAGATTGCCTGCGCCGTCCACCGCCACCTCGTGGGGTGCGTAGAGCAGGGGAGACGGCACCACGGTCTGCTTGTTCGAGCCTGCTGCGATCTTCACTATCTCTCGGTTGTCCGCGTCGATGACGTACACGTCACCCGCGCCGTCCACCGCAAGACCCTCGGCGTCCTCGATTCCGGTCACCGGCAGCACTGTCTGCTCGGTCGATCCGGCCGACAACCTCAACACCCTGTTGTCCGCGTTGACGAAGACGTCGCCAGCGGCGTCCACCGCCACGCCGCGGAGCCACTTGTCGTCGGTGAAGGGCAGCACGCTCTGTTGGTTTGATCCGGCCGCCAACTTCACCACTTTCGTGTCGTCGGTGACGTAGACGTTGCCGGCGTTATCGACCGCGACAGCCCGGGCGCGCTCGAGGCCGGTGAACTGCAGCACCGTCTGCTGATTCGACCCGGCTGCCAGCTTCAGGACCTTGGTGTCGTCGGTGACGTAGACGTTCCCGGCGGCATCGACCGCGACGCCATCAGGGCGGTTGAGGTCGGTGAACGGCAGCACGGTCTGCTCGGTCGCCCCGGCCGCCAGCTTCAGCACTCGGCCGCCTTCCCCGTCGGCGACGTAGACATCGCCTGCTGAACTCACAGCAACACCGCGCGGGTAGGTCAGGCCCGCCAATGGCAACACCGTCGGTTCTGGTCTCTTCGGCGGGACGGTCGACTCCTTCGACACGACAAACGGCAGATGTGCCTTTCCGATCTCGACAAGCGGATCAGGCATGACGGCCGCGGCCTCCACCGCGCCCCTGCCGTCAGTCATCGAAGCATCAAGCGCAAAACGGTATTTCAGCGTCACGACCGTGCCCTTGGGCATGGGCTGCACATCAGTGAAGTCGCCCAGATAGTCCATGCCGGTCCCCATCACAGGGTCTTTCAGCTTGACCCATTTTCCGGTGGCCGCGTCGAAGCGGTCGGCGGTGGCCTCGGGCAGTCCCATCGGCGAAGTCGCGCAACTGCATCGCGGCAACGCGAACACGACGCCGACTTTCGGGTAGTCGACCGGCGAGTTGTTGCACAGCGTCACATCGATTTCCGTCATCGGATCGCCTGGCTTCACAGTGCCTGACGGGACGCCGTTCATCGCGACAGAGATCCTGGCGCCGGCTGGAACCGATCGGTAGGGCTCCGCAGTGGGCAGCGGTGCGGACGCCGGGTTGATCTCACAGCCGGCGGCCTGGCCGGCTGCCGCGGCAGTGGTCGGCGCCTTGCTTGCAATGGTCGTGTCCAGCGTCGGTGTGCTCGACGAGCACGCGGCAACTGGAATCGTTGCCGCGACCGCGGCGACCATTGCCATCTTCTTAAGCCGTTGGTGGCCTAAGGCTTTCCTCATGAACGTCCCTCATCTCGTGATCGATCTCGTGAGGGTCGACACTCCCTTCCCCGACTTGGCAGATTCTTGGCGCGCTGCTGACGCCTAGGACAGCGCGCGCACGATCTCGTCTGTCGTCACCACCGCGCTCGCGTAGTTCGGAATGTTCACGTCGAGCGCGGCATGCATCTCCACATCCGAGTAGTCCGCTGTCGCGTCGCGCACCATCGTGACTTCGTAGCCGAGCTCGGCGGCATAGCGTACGGTCGCCTCCACGCAGGTGTGTGCAATCAAGCCGATGACTATCAGTTTGTGGATGCCGTGTCGCTTGAGCAGTACATCGAGGTCGGTGTTGGCGAATCCGCTGGAGCACCAATGTTCTTGGGCCACAACGTCGCCCGGTTGGGGCTCGAACTCGCTGCGCAACTTACCGCCCCAGCTGCCGTATTCAAATGTCTTGCGTCCCCAGGCCGCTCGCTGAATCGGGGCTATGTAGCGCCACGTCTCGTAATCACCAGGGCGATACCGGTGATGCAGCGCGTAGAAGACCCGAATCTCTGCTCTGCGCGCGGCATTGAGCACCTCGAGCATGTGAGGGATGCAGCTGTTGGCCTCCGCGACACCCTTCAACCGATCCCACACCTTGCCACCGTCGGAAATGAAGTCGTTGTACGGATCGATCACCACCAGGCCCGTGATGTCTTTCTCATACGTCATGTCGACCATTTCTTCTCCCGTCGCCGCCTCGGTCGCAAATAATCGTTCTACGCCGCCAGCGAATGGAGTGCACCATGAACGTCACGCCAGGCCTCGCCGCAGCCGTCGTACTCGCCGGAACTGCGGTCGGACTCGCAGGACAGGCCAACGCCGACGGCTTCAGCGGCACCTTCATCCCCAACGGACCCGGCCTGAATTCCACCTGGGTCGTCACCCCGTGCGGCCCCGACTGCGCCCGCGTCTCCGACAGCAACGGCTGGTCTGCGGAGGCTCACCCGTTTGGCGCGGTGTGGAGTTTTGTGGCAGATCTGCCGGACGGGACGAAATGCAACAACGACGGCGTGCTGCCCGGCACGGTCACGTTCCATGTGGACTCCGCGCAGAACAACGGCACGATGCTGACGACGAGTCCGGCGACCGGGTGCAGATGGGGACTCGCGCCGGGTTACTCGCAGCCGATCTTCATCACGTTGACCAGGATCTGAACGGGCGTCAGAATCCGATTCCCACGCCGAAACCGCCCCAGTAGTCGTCATCGGGATTGGGGCATGACACGTCGACGTAGACCGTCGCCAACGTCTCGCCGGTGGGTGGCTCGTGGTTGGGGTTGTGAATGGCGGTGACCTTGCACCAGTGCAGCGGGACCGACGACACACCGCTGACCCAGTTGATCTGAACGTCGTAGCCCTGGGCTTGCAGGTCGTCGACGGTGGCGTTGGCGTCCTCTGCGCCGGCGACCGGCCACACCGGCTCAGCGCCGACGGCGGGCGCGCAGACGACCGCGGCGCCAGCGAGTCCCGCGGCGAGCAATCCGTACCTGGGTGACATGGCAGTCCTCCTGACCCGCAGGGTCGGTAGTTCAAGGATGCGCCGCGCGGCTGTAACAGTTGCGGCAAACCAGCGATGAATTAGCAGAGCCGCGGCAGCTGCTGGACCGGGCCCAGCGTTGGGGGAGATGGCTGCGCATGGCAGCAGTGGCGGAGCAATCCGCCACGCTCCGTTACTAGAGGAGTCGATGCACAGATGGGTGCACCGCTTGAAATCTGCTCGAAGCGAGGCGTTGTCGCCGTTTTGGCGACAGGAGTCGTGATCTCTCTCACAGCTTTGACTGGAGGAGTCGCGCCGGCGTTCGCCAAGCCGGACACCGAGCCGGTCATCACGACGACGGCCGCGGCGCCGGAGCCAAAGGCGCCGGTCGCGGAGGAGACTGAAGCTCCGGTCCAACAGGCGCCGCCGAAGGCGCCCGCCATTGCGCCTGCGGCGCCCGTCGAGCAGGCACCGCAGACTCAGCAACCGACGCAGCAGGTGGTCGAACCGGTCGCGCCCGCGCCCGTGACGCAGACGACTACGGCTGTCGTCGCGCCTGCATCGCCGACGGCGACGCCGGCTGCGCCGGCTCCGAAGGTCGAGGCGCCGACCGTGACGAAGGTCGAGGCGCCCGCGCCACGTGCTGTCGCCCCGAGTTCTGACACGCCTACGGTCACCTCGACTGTGGCCTCGCCGAGTCCCGCCACGCAGGCGCCGTCGTCGCCAGCGTCAGTGTCGGAGACCGCGAGCGCTTCCGCAACGGCGTCGGTCGGTTCCGTGCCGCCGTCGGCCGCGCTGGTCCCACCGAACGCGGCAACCGCGGACCTGCCGTCCACGGGCAGCACGGCATCATCGCCGTCGAGCGAGTCGGCGGCGTCCGGCGAGCCGAAGGTGAGCGCGGCGCAGACGTCGCCGGCAACGGCCACGTCGGGCGAGCCAACCGTCTCGGTGACGCAGGCCGCCAAGGTGATCCAGATGTCGCAACCGCAGACACTGGAAGCGCCCAAAGAGGATGTCGAGGTCGCCAAGAACGCCAAACCCATTGAGGTGAAAGCAGATCCGGCGCCGAAGCAGGATGTTGATTCGATCGCGAGTTCGATCGGGCTTGATCTCGGCGTGAAGAGCCCGCTCGGTGTCGACGCCAGCGCTAGCGCGAAGGTGGATGCTCGACTCGCGAGTGACCGGGTATTCGACCGCCCGATCCGCCAGTGGAGGCCGGATTGGGTGCAGTACGACGAGTACTACCGGCCGATCATCCTGAACCCGTATCACGAGCGCGTTCGGATTGTGTACGTCTACCAGAACGCCCCGCGGATCATCTGGATCCCGCCGCTGGCGCGGGCCGTGCTCGACGTGGCGCAGTTCGCGGCGTACAGCTTCACCGCTGTCGTCGACACTGCGGCCAACCTCGTCAACGCGGCGGTGGACACCGCCCTCAACGTGGCGGTCGGCTCGTTCTTCGGCGGTGGCTACATCCCCGCGGTGGGCTTGCCGTTGCCTCCGCCTCCGCCTCCGGTGTTGCGCTACGACAACGTCCCGGTGTTGGTGAATTACTCGCACGCGCGCTATGAGCCGTTCCGCGTTCGGCGCATCATCGACGTCGGCGACGACCCCCAGTTCGGTGAGCGCAAGGTGCTGCTCGACGGTGCCACTCCGGCGTGGGGCGAGTGGACCCAAACGGCAAGCGGTGAACGGCAATTCGAGGTGCACCGGACCCAGCAGTTCCCGGGTCTCGATGCTCCGCAGGAAGCACCGCTGCCGGGCGACTATCAACTGCGGCTGGCCTCGGATGAGTCACCGGCCGGCATGAGTGGTCGAGACATCTTCCTGTACGTCGCCGCAGGGGTGACCGTGGCGCTGGGCTTCGGTGCCATCGGCCTCGCCCTGTTCCTCGGGCGCCGTCGGCCAGAGCACTAAGGGCACACAACGAAAGAGGGGCACCCGAAATGGGTGCCCCTCTTCGTATGTCGGGGTCAGCGGCTCTGCTGCACGGAGCTATCTACGTGCGGGACGCTCACCGACGGCTGAGTGTTGTTCACCCAGTCATGGTGGCCGATGTCGGCCGAGGCCGGGCCTGCGAGCCCGAGGACCGCGGCGGCCAGGCCGCTGGCGATGACTGTGGCAAATCCGAACTTCTTCATTTTGGTGCCCTCTCTTCTTGTCCGACTCGTGGCGCGGTTGTCGCGACTCGAACATCTTTGGTGCCGGTGGGGAATTCTCTCCATCGTTTCTGATGTGTTAAACGGGGAGGTCAGAGGTTTAATTCCGCTGGCAGCAATTGATCGCCGGTTGGCAGGAATCGACTACTGCCCGGCGTGAGATGGCATGAATCAAGGCACTGGCGTGACGGGCGTCACAGCAAACGGGCTAGCCGGCGCCCTTGCCGTTGTCGACCCGGTACACCGCCCCGTGGATGGCGGCGGCGTCGTCGCTCGCCAAAAACGCGATCGCTTTGGCCACGTCGACGGTCTCCATGAAGCCGCGCGGAGAGGCGATGCGCAGGATCAGGTTCCAGTCGGCGCCGTCTGGGGCCTGAAACTCCGTCGACTGAGCGGTCGGCATGCCGCCGGGGCACACCGCGTTCACTCGCAGCTTCTCCTTCGTGAATTCGACGGCCAGCGCGCGAGTCAGGCCGATGAGCCCGTGCTTGGCCGCGCAGTACCCGGCCGAATACACCTCACCTTCGACGCCGGCGATCGACGACACGTTGACGATGTTGCCGCCCGTTTCGAGCAGGTGGGGAAGCGCGGCCCGACATAGATAGAAGGGCCCGTTCAGGTTCACCGCGAGGTCGCGATCCCAGTCGTCGTCGGTCATCGTCGGTGTGTGCCGCATCTGGTGGAAGCCGGCGATGTTGGCCAGGATGTCGAGGCGCCCGAACTCAGCGACGCAGTCTGCGATGGCTTGCTTGCACGCCGCGGGATCGGAGATGTCCACCGACGCGTACTTGCCACCCGGCACGTTTTCGAAAACGGTCGCCATCCGGTCGGCATCGCGTGCAATGCCGAAAACCGAGGCGCCGCGTTCGGCGAAGAGCTGTGCTGTGGCTGCGCCGAGTCCTGCCGAGGCGCCGGTGACCAATGCGACCTTGCCATCCAGTTGCGTCATGGCAAGACCTTCTCACGAGCCTTCGCCGGCCCCTACAGCGGCGCGCGGTCGCCCGGGCGGAACTGCCGCCAACAGCGCTCGGGTGTATTCGTGCTCCGGGTCGGCGAACAGCTGCGCGGCGGGCCGGTACTCAACCGCCTCACCGTCGCGCATCACCAGCACCTCGTGGCTCATCTGCTGGATGACCGCCAGGTCATGGCCGATGAACAGATACGTCAGCCCGAGCTCGCGCTGCAATTGCGCGAGCAAGTCGAGGATGTGAGCCTGTACCGAAACATCCAACGATGCAGTCGCCTCATCGAGAATCAACAGCTCCGGTTCCGCGGCCAGCGCACGGGCGATGCTCACGCGCTGACGTTGCCCGCCGGACAGCTCGTGCGGGTACCGGGACGCGAAAGATGCAGGCAGACCGACGAGTTCGAGTAGCTCGGCCACCCGTGTCTGCCGATCACTTTTGCCTTTGACCAATCCGTGTACGCGCAATGGTTCTTCGATCGCGGTCTGCACCCGCATGCGTGGGTTCAGCGACGAGAACGGATCCTGAAAGACCAGTCCGATCTTGCGGCGCAGCGCCCTGCCCGCCGCCCCACGAACGTCGATTACGTCCACACCGTCCAATTGCGCGGTGCCCGCGTCGGGCTCGACCAGCCCGGTGAGCGCCCCCGCCACCGTCGACTTTCCCGAGCCCGATTCGCCAACCAAGCCCAGCGTCATCCCTCGCTTCATGTCGAACGAAAGTTGTTTCACGGCATGCACAGTCGATCTGCCGACGGGTGTCGTCACGGCGAACCGCACATCGAGGCCGTCGACCCGCAGCAGCACCGGCGCGTCATCGTCAAAGGGCGCAGGCGCGGACCGGCCGACGATCGGGCGCGCCTGCAATAGCTCTTGGGTATACGCGTGCTGCGGATTGTCGAATAGCTCGAGGATCGGGGCCTGCTCGACTATTTCACCGTCGCGCAACACGGTCACGTTGTCGGCCACTTGTCCGATCACTCCCAGATCGTGGCTGATCCACACCACCGCAGTGCCGAAATCACGTTGCAGGTCCCGAACCAACTCGATGATCTGGGCCTGCGTCGTCACATCCAGCGATGTGGTCGGCTCGTCGGCGATCAACAGTTCGGGGTCGCAGGCCAGCGCGATCGCAACCATCACGCGCTGCCGCTGCCCACCCGACAACTGGTGAGGATAGGCGTGCAGGCGGCTCGCGGGATCCGGCAGGCCTACCGCCTCGAGCAACTCGAGGGCACGGGTGTTCGCCTGGCGTCGCGTCATCTTCCGGTGTGTCTCAAGCGATTCGGTGATCTGGCGGCCCAGTGTGAGCAACGGATTCAGGGAGGTGCCGGGGTCCTGGAAGACGAAACCGATCTTGCCGCCGTGCACGCTGCGCAACAACCGAGGCGACGCGCCGACAAGTTCGGTCTCACCCGCCAGGATGCTGCTGCCGTCGACGACAGCGCCGGGTGTGTCCAGCAAGCCCGTCGCCGCGAGCGCGGTCATCGTCTTGCCCGACCCGGACTCGCCGACGATGCCGAGCGTCTGTTCGCGCTGCACGACGAACCCGACGTCGCGGACGATGTGGCGGTTGCCGATGCGTACCCGCAGGCCGCGCACACTCAGTACTTGATCGGTCACCGCTGGCTCCTGGCCTCGATCATCGTGCGCTGCTTGGGGTCCAGCACGTCGCGCAGTCCGTCGCCGACAAGGTTGAAGGCCAGCACGATGACGAAGATCGCCGCACCGGGAAACACGGCCATCCACCACGCCATCGTCACGAAGCCCTGCGAGTCGAAGATCATCCGGCCCAGCGACGGCTGCGGCGGCTGGATGCCCAGCCCGAGGAACGACAGGGCGGCCTCGGACAGGATCGCGAACGCCAACGACAGCGACGTCTGCACGATCAGTGGCCCGGCGATGTTCGGAACGATATGGCGGCCAAGGATGTACAGGCTTCCGGTGCCCATGGCACGCGACATCTGGACATACGGTTCGATGCGCACGCTCAGAGTGCTGGCTCGGGCCACCCGCGCGAAGATCGGCGTGTAGACGATGCCGATCGCCAGAATCGTCGTCGTCGTTCCCGGTCCCAGGATCGCGACGACGGCCAAGGCCAGCAGCAGCACAGGAAATGCAAACATCACGTCGACCACGCGCATGAACACCGCATCGACCCAGCCGCCACGGTAACCGGCGATGACACCGACCATGACGCCGACGACGACCGCGAACGCGACGCTGATCACCGCAACCCGCATCGACGCCTGCATGGCCACCAACACCCGCGAGAACACGTCTCGCCCCAATTCGTCTGTGCCGAACCAGTGTTCGCCACTAGGTGGTCGCAACGCGTTCGGAACATCGACGTCGTTGACACCGAAGGGCGTGATCCAGTCGGCCACCACCGCAACGACAACCACGACGCCGAGCACGGCGGCGCTGACGACGGTCACCGGATTGCGCAACAACAGCCGCCACGACGCCACGCGCGTCGATTCGCCTGTGAGTGTGCTCATGCCAACCGGATCCTCGGATCGACCACCGCGTAGAGCACATCGACGATCAGGTTGATGACCAGGAACAGGATGGCGATCAACAACACCGCGCCCTGGATGACGGGGTAGTCGCGGGCCGCGACCGCGTTGTACACCAGTCGGCCCAGGCCCGGCCAGGCGAACACGACCTCGACGACGATCACACCCCCGAGAATCGTCGCCAGCTGGATACCGGTGATCGTCAGCACCGGAACGAGCGCGTTGCGCACGGTGTGCCGGAACGTCACGACGCGCGGCGGCAAGCCTTTCGACCGCGCGGTGCGGACGTAACCCATCGACGCGACTTCGAGCACGGCGGACCGGACATAACGCGTCATGATCGCCGCGGCCACCAAACCCACTGTCAGAGCAGGCAATACAATGTGGCGCAGCCAACCCACCGGGTCGTCGAACAGCGGACGATACCCGGACGTCGGCAGCCAGCCCAGCGTCGTCGCGAACAGTGCGATGAGCAAGATGCCCAGCCAAAAGTCCGGAATGGACACGCCGAACTGGCTGGTGATGCGCACGATCGCATCGGAGACACGGCCCTCGCGCAGTGCCGAGAAGATCCCTGCGGGCAGCGCTATCACCATCGCGATGACAATGCCGACGACGCCGAGTGACACGGTGGCGGGCAGGCGTTCCAGCAGAGTGACGGTGACAGGGTCGCCGTTGCGGAAGCTGACGCCGAGGTCTCCGGTGAACGCGGAGGCGAGGTAGCCGAAGAACTGCTCGACGATGGGGCGATCCAGGCCGCTTGCCGACCGCAGCGCGTCGTAGGCCTCCGGGGTGTAGCGGGTGCCCAGTGCGATGCGGACCGGGTCGCCCGGAACGAGATGCACGAGCGCGAACACCGCGACGAGCACACCGGCAAGGACGACGAGGGAGTAGAGCAGCCGTCGCGCGATGAAACGGGTGATCGGATGGGTGAGTGCGGAAGTCACGTTGCCCCTCCCGAAGTCAGCGTCGCGGTGCTGAACCGGACCGCGCCGTCGCGGCGCGCCTCGTAGCCCGACAGCCTCTTGGTCCAGGCCTGGATCACCGACGGGTTGTACAGGTAGATGTAGCTCGCTTCGTCGGCGATGAGCGTCGCCGCCTTGCTGTAGTCGTCGCCACGCGCATTCCGGTTGGTTTCGACTCGACCCGCATCGAGTAGCCGGTCGACCTCGGGGTTCGAGAACTTCTGCGCGTTGCTGCTGCCGCCGGTGTGGTGCTGTGCGTAATAGAAGTCGTCGGGGTCGATGTTGCCGAGCCAGCCCATCATCAGCATGTCGAAGTGGCCGTTGTTCTGCTCGTCGAGCCAAGTCGCGAAGTCGACAGTGCGAATGTTCACCGTGATACCAAGTGGCGCAAGGTTATCCGCGATGATCTGCGCAGCCGTCACCGTTTCCGGATACTCGGTGGTCACCAGCATGTCCAGGGTCTTGGGCGCCACACCGGCTTCTGCAAGCAAACCTTTCGCCTTCTCGACGTCGTGGCGGTAGCCGTCGTACGGGGTGTACCAGGGATTGCCCTTGGGAATCGCGAGTTGATTGGCAACGGCGGTCCCGTAACTGGTCGCCTGCACGATGGCGTCGCGGTCGATGGCGTAGGCGATGGCCTGGCGCACCCGCACGTCATTCCACGGTGGCCGCGCCTCGTTCAGTGCGAGATACCAGTAGTCGTTACTGGGCGTCGCCGCCAGAGTGATGGAGTCGTCGTTTTTCAGCGCAGCGACCCGTTGCGGCGGAATGGAGTCCGTCCAGTCGATCTCACCGGCCTGGAGCGCCGACAGCGCCGTCGACGGTTCGGAGATGAACCGGAACGTCACACCCGAAACCTTCGGCGCCCCCGCCCAATACGTCGGATTCGCCTTCAGCACGATCGAATCGCCGCTCTTCTGGTTTGCGAATACGAACGGTCCCGTTCCGACGGGATGCGTTGCGATCTGGCCGCTCTCGACGTTCCGGCGTGACACGATCGCCACACCCTTGAATCCGCCCAGATTGGTCAACAGATTCGGCGTCGGCTGCTTGAGCGTGATCCGAACCGTGGTTTGGTCGGGTGCCGTGACGCTGGTGACGGCACTGAACTTGTCGGCGTTGGCCAGCTTCTGGTCGATGATGCGCCGATACGAGTAGACGACGTCGTCGGCGGTGAACGGGCTGCCGTCGTGAAACGTGACGCCGCGGCGCAGGTGGAACGTCCACGCGAGTTGATCTGGGCTGACCTCCCAGGACTCCGCAAGAGCGGGCCGCATCTCCAGATTCGCGTCGGGCTGCACCAGCGTGTCGAACACGTTCTCCAGCACCTCGAACGAGAAGTACGCGCTGGTCTTCTGCGGGTCGAGTTGGTCGGGCTCGCCCGCGATCGCGGCCACCAGGTTGCTCGACGAGTCGTCGCCGAGATCAACCCGGGAACCGGTGGAACAGCCACTGAGGGCAGCCACGACCGCCACCACGACGCCGACAGCGGTCACTACCGCCGGTTTCGTCACCTGGGATCTCTACCCGCTGCGTCGGGCCTCCGAAACTCCGTCGCGCCACCAAACCGTGACTTAGCGAAACGAAGGCTGCGATACTCAGCGACGTGAGAATATTCCGTGGTCTGGCCGCAGCCGTCATCATGGCGTGCGCGGCCCTTGGGTTCGCGGGCCCCGCCCACGCCGATCAGGTCGTCCAGGGCGTCTACACCTACACGCCGGAGCAGGGTGACAGCGGGACCTACTCGATCTGGCCGTCCTGCGTACCGGTGGTCGGCGACCTGCGAGAGCCGCTGAACCTGCCGGTCGCCTGCAGGCTGCACATGGCCGGGTCGTCAGGTCTGGCCAGCGGTCTGGCACGGCTGACCGGCGGCGTCTGGGAGTGGACCTATAACACCAGCCAGGGGATGCAGTGCCCCGACGGTAGCTGGGCGCCGACAGTCGAGACGTTCAAGTTCGACGACCTCACCATGACGGGCACCCGCAACATCGCCCACAACGACGTTTGCGGACTGCAGCCGGGGATCATCACGATCCCGTTCACGATGACTTACCAGGGACCGCTGCCATTTCCGGTCGAGCAGTATCCGCTGTACTGCGAGCCCGCCGGGCTGCGCATCTGCCAGTAGTGGCCCGCTGGCGCCGGAGGGCTCACACCGGTACTGCCGTCCCGCTGCTCAACGGCAAGGTGGTGAACCTGACCGGGCCGCGCCGCACCAGCCGTTGGGGCGTCACATGCACCGACCTCGGGGCGTCGGTCGTCGCGCCCAACGGCAAGCTGGTTTCGGTGTTCGGCGATACGTTCTCCGGTCGCAAGGTCGGTCAGGGTGACTGGCGCTCGCCCGTCGTGCTGATCGGCACCGGCGACGCCGACCACGAAATCGCTTACGAGCGGGCCGGGGGAGACGACCCGAATTACGCCAACCAGCTGTGGCACTACATCCACGACGACGCCGCCACCGGCTGGACACACGGCGGCATCAGTACCGTGATCCCCTCAGACCTGCTGCGCGTCGGCGACTCGATTTACTTGCACGCCATCGTGAATCGAGGTTTCGGCAACGTCGTCTGGACCGAGATCTGGCGCTCCGACGACAGCGGCGTCTCGTGGTCACACATGGGTGAGGAGGCGAAGTTTCCCGCCGATCTGTACGGCGGCCACGCCCAATGCTGGTCGTGGGACTACGACCTGGACGACGGCTGGGTTTACGTCGTGGCGACGGGATTTCAGCGCGACAAGGGCATCATCCTGATGCGGGTGCGACCCGACGACATCGGGCAGAAGTCGCGATATGTCAGCTGGGGCTACAGTGCCGGTCAGTGGGCGTGGGGACAGCCGGCCACGCCGATCACGCCGCAGGGCGAGAAATGGGGCGAGCTGACGTTTCGCCGGATGGCCCAAGGCAAGTGGGTGCTCGGCGGATTCCTGGCGTCGCAGTATGCGCTGGGTTACCGCGTCGTCGATTCACCCGTCGCCAACATGCACACCACTGAACTCCAGATGCCCGTGCTCGGTTCGTCATGGAACGACGAGAACCACTCCAAGAACAGGGTCGCCCAACTCTACGGCGGCTACCTGTTGCCAGGCTCGCGGTTCGATGTGCAGGGCGGCGTCGGTCTCGTGGTGTCCCAGTGGAACACCGACATCGGATGGCCTTACCGCGCAATGCAGTTCAAGGCCGCGCTGCGAGACACCACGACGACCGTACCGCCGCCTGACCCGATCAACCTGTGAACTAAACCGTGATACCGCCGTCGACGTTCCAGTTGGCGCCGGTCACATAGGACGCTTCCGGCCCTGCCAAATAACTCACCGCGCTGGCGATGTCGCTGGTCTGACCGTAGCGGCCCAGCGACGTCAACGGCCTTGCCCAATCGGCGAATTCGCCCTCTTCGGGGTTCATGTCGGTGGCGATCGGCCCGGGCTGAATGTTGTTGACGGTGATGCCGCGCGGTCCGAGCTCGCGCGCCAGCCCCAGGGTGAGGCTCTTGACGGCGCCCTTGGTCATCGCATACACGGCGAGGCCGGCAGCGGGTACCCGGTCGGCGTTGACGCTGCCGATATTGATGATCCGGCCACCCTCGCCGAGATGAGGAAGTGCTCGCTGCACCGCGACGAAGACGGCACGCACGTTGACGGCCACGAGACGGTCGAACTCGTCGAGTGGGAACGACTCGGTGTCGGCGACGTACGCCACGCCCGCGTTGTTGACCAGGATGTCCAACCCGCCCAGTTGTGCGACGGTATCGTCGACCGACTTGGCCACCTGTTCGGGGTCCGCGCTGTCGGCCTGAATGGCGACGGCGGTACCGCCGGCCTCGCCGACCTCCGCAACCAGCTTCTCGGCCTCGACCGCCGATGCGCCGTAGGTGAAGGCAACGGCTGCGCCATCGGCAGCCAGCCGCCGAACGATTTCGGCGCCGATGCCGCGCGATCCGCCGGTTACGAGTGCGCGCCGTCCAGTAAGTGATGAAGTCATGCCACCCTCAAGGCGCATCGCGGCGAGAACATTCCCGCCAGGTCAGTATTCGCTGCAGGTGCTGGCACAACCTCGAGGTCTGGCTGCCCGCGCCGAGGAGGACACCGTCAGCGAAGCGGCGACGCGGGCGCAGATCGACGAACGACGGAACGAGGTTCGCCGACTCTCGAACTTGCTCACCGGGGATCGCGAGCCCGCCTATGGTGAAGGCCGTGAAGCAATCTGACAGGAAGCGCGTCGTCGTCTGGGGCACCGGTTTCGTCGGCCGGATGGTGATCGGCGAAATCGTCAAGCATCCGCTGTTCGAACTGGTCGGCGTCGGGGTGAGCAACCCGGACAAGGTCGGCCGCGACATCGGTGAAATCTGTTCTCTCGGTGAAGAACTCGGGCTGTCCGCCACCGACGATGTCGATGCGCTCATCGCGCTGAAACCGGACGCGCTGGTGCACTACGGTCCGACCGCCGCGCACGCCGACGACAACATCGCGCTGATCACCCGCTTCCTGCGGGCGGGCATCGACGTGGTTTCCACGGCGATGACGCCCTGGGTGTGGCCGACCATGCACCTCAACCCGCCGAACTGGATCGAACCCATCACCGTGGCCTGCGAACTCGGCGGCTCCTCCTGCTTCACCACCGGCATCGACCCGGGTTTCGCCAACGACCTGTTCCCGATGACACTGATGGGACTGTGTTCAGAGGTTCGCAAGGTGCGTGCCTCCGAACTGCTGGACTACACGAACTACGAAGGCGACTACGAGTTCGAGATGGGCATCGGCAAGCCGCCGGAGTACCGACCTCTGCTGGAAAACCCCGACATTCTGGTCTTTGCTTGGGGCGCAACAGTTCCGATGATCGCGCATGCGGCAGGCATCATGCTCGACGAGATCACCACGACGTGGGACAAGTGGGTGACGCCCACCGAGCGCAAGTCCGCCAAGGGCATCATCGAGCCAGGAAACGTTGCGGCCGTGCGGTTCACGATCAACGGCGTATACCAGGGCGAGACCCGTATTCAACTCGAACACGTCAACAGGATCGGCAACGACGCCGCACCGGACTGGCCGTCTGGCACGCAGAACGATGTCTATCGCGTCGACATCGAGGGCACACCGAGCATTTTCCAGGAGACGGCGTTCCGGTTCACCGACGGCTCGGGGCGCGATGCCGCCGCCGCAGGCTGCCTCGCCACCGGCCTGCGGGCGCTCAACGCGGTGCCCGCGGTCAACGACCTTTCGCCAGGCTGGGTGACGGCTCTGGATCTACCACTGATTCCCGGTGTGGGGACCATTCGCTGAGTAACGCTGGCGCCGTGAGACAAGATGGAATACCGATAGGGTTTCATCGAGACGGAGTGACATGTCTGACGGGGTAGGGCTGTCGGTTGGTGCCACCAACCTGACCGCCGTCGTAGTAGGGCGGACCGCGGTGACGCGCTCGCCGGTGGTGACGCTGTATCCGCACCGACCACCCGAGGTCGGTGTGCCCAGTGAAAACCCCAACCTGACCGAACGTGGCCTGATCATCACCGACTTCGTCGACCGCGTCGGCGACCCCGTCGGGATCGTCGCGGCCGACGGGTCCTCACATCTGGCCGACAAAGTGCTCGCCGACGCGCTGCGCGCCATGCTCTACACCGTCGGCAAGCCGGCGGCGGGCCCGGTCGCCGTCACGTACCCCGCGCATTGGCGACCCGCGGCCGTCGACGCACTGCGTAACGCCCTATCGGCGATGCCGGAGCTCAAGCAGGCGCGGCTGCTATCCGACGCGTCGGCAGCGCTCACCGCATTGCAGGACGATCCCGGGGTGCCGACTCGCGGCGTGATCGCGCTCTGCGATTTCGGCGGCACCGGCACCAGCATCACGCTCGTCGACGCCACGAACGGTTTCGCGCCAGTCGGCCCGACAGTCCGTCACACCGACCTGTCCGGCGATCTCATCGATCAGGCGTTGCTTACCCACGTCATCAATGACTTGTCGGCCGCGGGCACCATCGATCTGTCCGGCACCTCGGCCATCGGCTCACTGAGCCGGCTGCGCGCCCAGTGCCGCGGAGCCAAGGAGCGGCTGTCCACCTCCGCCGTCACTTCATTGGTGGCCGAGCTGCCAGGGCATCGCAGCGACGTGCGACTGACCCGCAACGAACTCGACGAAGCGATCCGCACGCCGCTCGCCGACTTCGTCGGCGTCGTTCAGGATTCATTGGAGCGCAACGGAATTCGGGGCGCCGATCTCGTCGCCGTGGCGAGTGTCGGCGGTGGGGCCCGCATCCCGATCGTCACCACCACACTGTCCGAACACTTTCGGGTACCCGTCATCACCGCGGCGCAGCCGGAGTTGGCAGCCGCGATCGGGGCAGGCCTGCGGGCGGTGCGCGGCACAGTCGACGAGGGCGCGACGTCGATGGCGGTGGCACCCGGTGTCGCCGCCGCGGCGGGCGCAGCCACCGCGATGGCACCCGAAGTCGGACCGCAGGACGCGCCGCAGTCGAGCACGTTTCACGCGCTGGCGTGGTCGGACGCCGACGACGTCCCCGATGTCACGGCCGGTGACCCATACGAGTACGCCGCACCGGCAGACGCCGGCTATGACCCGCGTCCTCAAATGCAGTTCGATCGCGACCCCATCGAGCAGGAGGCGGCGCCGCTGCCGTGGTACCGCAAGCCCGCGCTGGTGCTGCTCGCAGGCGTACTAACCGTCCTGGCCGCGCTGACCGCCGCCGTGCTGTACGTGATGCGCGACGACTCCACACCGACGCCTGCCTCGACCACCGGCCCCGTCACCACGACCACGACGCCGGCCCCGACGACCACCGCGGCCGCACCACCACCAGAGACTCAGGCGCCTGCGCCGCAGACGCGCGCACCACAGACCCGCACGGTGACCCAGCAGGCGCCGCCTCCGCAGACCGCGACCGAAGCTCCGCCGCCTCCGCCGGAGACCACGGAGGCGCCTCCACCGCCGCCGCCCACTTCGGAGGCGCCCCCGCCGACCACCGAAGCTCCGCCGACGTCGCAGCCGCCGCCGTGGAGTCCGACCGCCCCGTATCCGACGATCCCCGGTCTACCGTGGGTTCCTGCACCCCAGATACCGGCGCAGCCCTAGGCTCGCGTGCATGACCGACGGCTTGCTCTTCGATCCGAACACCTACGACCCACAGCAGTTCGACGAGGAGACGCGGCGACTGCTGCGCGCCACCATCGATTGGTTCGAGGGCCAGGGCAAAAAGCGCATCCTTGACGCCGACCTGGCGGCGCAGTGGCCCGCGGATTTCGTCGACTTCGTCAAGCGCGAGAAACTGTTCGCGACCTTTCTGACACCGTCGGAGTTCGCCGACGGCGACCCGAACAAGCGGTGGGACGCCGCGCGCAACGCCGCGCTGTCGGAGATCCTCGGGTTCTACGGGCTGACCTACTGGTACACCGAGCAGGTCACGATCCTGGGACTCGGACCGATCTGGCAGAGCGAGAACAAGGACGCCAAGCTCAAGGCCGCCGATGACCTGGACGCCGGCGAGGTGATGGCCTTCGGGCTGTCGGAGCGCGAACACGGCGCCGACGTCTACAACACCGACATGGTGCTCACGCCCACCAGCGAACAGGACCGCGCCGACGGCATCCTGTACCGGGCGTCGGGGGAGAAGTACTACATCGGCAACGGCAACGTCGCCAGCATGGTGTCGGTGTTCGGGCGCCGCGGCGACGTCGAGGGTCAGGATGCCTACGTCTTCTTCGCCGTCGACAGCCAGCACGAGAACTATCACCTGATCGACAACGTCGTGCACATGCAGATTTACGTGAGCACGTTCCGGCTGGAGAACTATCCGGTGCGGGAATCCGACATCCTGCATACCGGCGTGGAAGCCTTTGCCGCAGCACTGAATACGGTCAACGTCGGCAAGTTCAACTTGTGCACGTGCACGATCGGCATGACCGAACACGCCTTCTACGAGGCGATCACACACGCGCAGAACCGAATCCTCTACGGCAATCCGGTCACCGACTTCACCCATGTGCGAGCCAATTTCGTCGACGCGTACGCACGACTGGTCGCGATGAAACTGTTCAGTCAGCGCTCTGTCGACTACTTCCGCAGCGCCAGCCTCGACGACCGGCGGTATCTGCTGTTCAACCCGATGACCAAGGCGAAGGTCACCATGGAGGGCGAGACCGTACTGCGTGCCCTGCACGACGTGATCGCCGCCAAGGGATATGAGAAGAACACGATGTTCCGTGAGGTCTCGCAGTTGATCGGCACGCTGCCGCGACTCGAGGGCACCGTACATGTCAACGTCGGCCTGGTGCTGAAGTTCATGCCCAACTACATGTTCAATCCCGCCGAGTATCCGGAGATCCCGACCCGCAACGATCCTGCCGACGACGTGTTCTTCTGGAACCAGGGACCGACGCGCGGCGCGGCCAAGGTGCAGTTCGCGGACTGGAAGCCGGTTTACGAGCGGAACGCGGGGATCGCGAATGTCGCACGGTTCTACGAACAGGCTCAGGCGTTTTCGACGCTGCTGGCAAGCGCGGCCCCCGATGCGGATCAGCAGAAGGATCTCGACTTCATGCTCAACGTGGGGCATTTGTTCTCGCTGATCGTCTACGGCCAGCTCATCCTGGAGCAGGCCGCGCTGACCGGGATCGATGACGACATCGTGGATCAGATCTTCGACTTCCAGATCCGCGACTTCTCCACCTATGCCGTTGCGCTGCACGGCAAGCCGAGCTCGACGCAGGCTCAACAGGACTGGGCCGTGGGTGCAATCCGCAAACCCGTGACCGATGCAGACCGATTCAACCGGGTGTGGGAGCGCGTCAAGGCCTACGACGGCGCCTACGCGATGCGACCCTGACGTCGCACACCTGTCACGGCTGACCGCGGCAGCCGCCCGGCCTTGGAGTGACCGGCCAGCCGGTCGCCATCGACTACGACTTCGAATTCGAGGTTCAGCCGCATCGGCTTGGTCACCGATTGACGCCAGGTAACCCGTTGTCCCGCAACGACGATGTCGCGCAGCGGAACCGTCTCGCCCTTTGCGGTCGCGGTGCCGGTGACCCCGTCGTCGGCGAATGTGTACACCACCGCCAGTGATCCGATCGGCGTCTTGATCGTCACGTCCCACTGGCCGGCTAGCTCCATACCGTTCCTCTGCGCTCGTAGGCGAACAACGATTCGACAGCCAGCGCAACGCGCGGCCCATAGCTTCGGTGCAGTAGATGCAGTGCGAGATCGAGGCCGGAGGTCACCCCACCCGCGGTGATCAGATCGCCGTCGTCGACGACCCGGGCATGAACGACGTTGACGCCGGTGGCGTCCAACACGTCCATGCCGAGGTGATGCGTCACGGCGTGTCTGCCCTCGAGCAGCCCCGCCATGGCGAGCGCGAGTGATCCACCGCAGACGGTCGCGACAGTGATGTCGGGATTCTGCATCGCCTGCTGAATCAACGGCACCGCTGCCGTCTCGCCGAAGCGGGCCAGAAGAACGGGGATCGTGTCGACCTCGTCGGGATCGCCGTCGATGGGACCGCTGGCACCCGGCACGATGACGTAGCCGGGCTTCGCGGGATCGAGTTGGGCAGTCGCATGTAACACCATGCCGCGGGTCCCGCTGACCACTGCCCGCGGACCCTCGGCCGAAACCAACTCGACGTCCAAGGCGCCGCCCACTTCGTCGCTGCCCGCGGCCAGCACTTCGAACGGCGCGATGGCATCGAGCGGGTCGAACCCGTCGAACAACACAATCTGTGCGTGCACCTGTTCATCGTCGGGTCGCCGACCATGGTGGAACAGCGGTCAGGCGGTCATTGCCCGCCGAGATGTTGCCAGTCAGCTATCGAGCGGGCTGAAGCTGAAGGTGTGCTCGAGGCCAGTTGGGCCATGGGTCCGCGCTTCCCGGCGGCATGCAGCGATCACTCGGCAGTTCGCGTTGCATAAGACGTGACCGTAGGCCGATCTCTTTCGTCCACTTTTGAGGGATTCCTGGCCGGATTGAGGCGGCGCACAACGTGCGGCTACCGCCAGTATCGATATCAGGCACGGTCTCACAACCACGACAAGAAGGGGCGGAAATCATGTCAGAAATCGTTGGGGGCGTGGAGCTTCCGGAGACCGCGGCGGTCGCCGAATCGACTCGTATCGTCTCGGAGACGACCAGCCCATTGCTCTACCACCACTCCCGCAGGGTGTTCCTGTTCGGTCAGCTTCACGCCCGGCGGCTCGGCATGAAACCGGATCCCGAACTGCTCTATTTGGCCGCCATGTTTCACGACACCGGTCTCGTGACCCCCTACTCCGATGTGGAACAGCGTTTCGAGGTCGATGGGGCCGACCACGGGCGCAAGTTCTTGATCGAGCACGGATTCTCCACCGCCGCAGCAGATACCGTGTGGACGGCCATCGCGCTGCACACGACACCGGGGATTCCTGGGCGGATGGGTCCCGAGATCGCCGCCACCCATCTGGGTGTGATGACCGATGTGGTCGGCTTCGGCCTTGACGATCTGAACACCGACGAGGTGGACGAAATACTCGCCGTTCATCCGCGGGGCGACTTCAAGAACGAGTTCCTGCAAGCCTACTTCGACGGGTTCAAGAACCGCCCGGAGACGACGAATGGAACCGTGAACTCCGATGTGGTGGAGCACTTCATGCCCGAGTACCGGCGCACAACCACTGTCGAGCGCATGCTCGGCTCGGCCTGGCCAAGCTGATCGACGATGCATGGGGCAAGGCGCTTCACGCTCGGACGAGGTGGCTCCTTCAGCGTCCTCGTCTTCGCCAACGTGCTGCTCATGGCATCAACCAGCGCACCGTCGCCGATATACCCGCTGTACCGGGAGCGGTGGGGCTTTTCAGTCACCGCCCTGACTCTGGTCTTCGCCGTATACGTGGCCGGGTTGATAGGTGCCCTGTTGACGGTCGGATCGCTGAGTGACCACCTCGGGCGGCGTCCGGTGTTGGTGGTGTCCATTCTGGTGGCCGCCGCAGGGACAGCGATCTTCTGCGCGGCTGGAGGCGTCATCTCGCTCCTGCTCGCCCGGGTGGTGCAGGGCATTGCAACGGGAATGGCGACGGGTGCCCTCGCCGCCGGCCTGGTCGAGTTATCCCCCGTGGGCCGCCCGCACGCAGGGCCGACGATGACCGCCGTCGGCACCAGTTTCGGACTGGCCTTGGGTGGAGGTTTGGCGGGCGCCCTGGTTCAGCTCAGTCCCCGTCCCGACGCTGCGATTTTTCCGGCGCTCACGCTGGCGTTCCTGATCCTTGCCGCCCTCCTGTTCGCGATTCCCGAGACCGCCGTTCGGCGCCCGGGAGGACGTGCTGCCCTGCGTCCGCGGATCCGGGTTCCGCGCGAATCACGGCGGCAGTTCTTCGCCGCGGTTCCCGCCATCGTGGCGGGGTGGTCCATCACCGGATTCTTCCTCGCTCTCGCTCCATCCGTGGTGCGCGACGTCCTGCATGTGCGGTTCAGCGCTGCCGGGGGTCTCAGCATCACGGTGCTGTACATCGCCAACAGCGCGGGTGGACTGTGGGCGGCGGGGCGCTCGCCGCGAGGTGCCACGGCCCTGGGAGCGGTCCTGCTGTCATTGGGCGCGGCTGGTTTGGCCGCCGCCCTGGCCTTCGGGTCCCCGTCGACTTTCATTGGTGCGTCGATCGTTTCTGGCCTAGGTGTCGGCCTGACGTTCAACGGAACATTTCGTGACATCAGTGAGGCCGCCACTGCGAAGTCACGATCGGAGGTGTTTTCCGCCGCCTTCGTGATCAGCTATGCGGCGCTGGGTCTTCCGGCTCTCGCCGCCGGACTGGCCGCCCCGTCGTGGGGACTCGCGTCCACAAGCTACCTGTACGCCGCGCTTGTCGGAGCGCTGTCTCTCGCCGCGGCGCTCCACGGCGGTCGTCGCCTCCTCTCCCGGCCGGACCCGCCGCCGTCACGTCGTTTGCAGCCGTCCATCGTTCGAGAAACCGCATGAAAGGACCCGACATGCAAGCCATCACCGCACGAGACCGGGACGCCGGTATCGGTGGCCTCGAGCTGACCGACGTGCCCTACCCCCACGCCGCCGAGAACGACGTCATCGTGCGAGTCCACGCAGCCGGCTTCACGCCCGGCGAACTCGAGTGGCCCGCCACCTGGACCGACCGGGCCGGCCGAGACCGAACCCCGACCGTTCCGGGACACGAACTATCGGGGGTTGTTGTCGAGTTAGGTTATGGCACAACCGGTCTCACCATCGGTCAACGGGTGTTCGGCCTCACCGACTGGTGCCGCGACGGCTCCCTGGCCGAATACACCGCGGTGGAGGCGCGCAACCTCGTCCCGCTGGCCGCCGACATCGACCACACTGTGGCGGCGGCGCTGCCGATCTCAGGGCTGACCGCCTGGCAAGGACTATTCGTTCACGCCGGGCTGACCACCGGCCAGACCGTCTTGGTCCACGGCGCTGCCGGCGGCGTGGGGTCGATCGTCGTCCAGCTTGCACTCGAGGTGGGTGCTCACGTGATCGGCACCGGACGGTCCGAAGACCGCGACGTCGTGCTCGGCCTCGGTGCACAGGCATTCGTCGTTCTTGGCGCCGACCCACTGGAGGACGTCGGTCAAGTCGACGTCGTCTTCGATGTCATCGGCAGCGAAATCCTCGAGCGGTCAACGGCTCTGGTGCGCCCCGGCGGTACCCTCGTCACAATCGCCGCGCCACCGAAGGTGCACCCCGAGGAAGGGCGCGCCGTGTTCTTCGTCGTCGAACCGGACCGCACGCAGCTAGCCGGGCTCGCCGAGCGACTGCGCGACGGGCGGCTGAAGCCGATCATCAGTTCGGTGCGCCCCCTGGCCGAGACCGTCGACGCGTTCAGCCGCCGTCGACGCGCTCCCGGAAAAACGGTCATCCAAGTAGCAGGAGAGCGCCGATGAGGACCCGTATTGCCAAGGGACTGTTGACCTTCGCGCTTGCCGCCGTGATCGTCTCCTGCGGCGCACCTGCAGCCGAACCACAGGCCGACACTGCGTCGGCGCATCCGGCCGAGACACTGGCGCCCCTTTTCACACAGGCGCTTCCGAACGCCCCGGGCAAAACGTTCACCTCCGCGATTGTGAGCTTCCCGCCAGGCGCTCGCGCTGTCCCTCACCGCCACGGCGACGCTTTCGTTTACGCCTACGTCCTCGAAGGCGCCGTAAGCAGCCAGCTCGAAGGCCAGTCCGCGCATGTCTATCACCAAGGCGAGAACTGGTACGAGCCGCCGGGCGCCCACCACGTGGCCACCGAGAACGCCAGCCAAACCGCAGAGGCGAAACTGTTGGTGGTGTTCGTCGCCACCACCGGAGAGCAGCTCAAGGTCGACGATCCGCACTCATAGGCGTCCGCCCTCAGCAATCCCTAGTTGGCGCGGCGCGTGGTGCCGAAGCGACGCTGATAGGCCGCGGGACTGATTCCCAACTTCCTCGCGAATACGCGTCGCATGCTTTCGTAGCTGGGAAATCCGGCCCGAGTCGCGGCATCCGTCGCGGTGTGTCTTTGGTCGAGCAGCGCCCTGGCCATGTCGAAGCGGATCTCTTCCACGTACCGGGCCGGCGTGGTGGACAGTTCTTCGCGAAAGAGCCTATTCAGGTGCCGGGTGCTTACGTTGAGGTGTCTGGCCAATTCAGTCAGCGAGTAATTGCCATGCGGGTTGGCCGTCACCAGATCGGTGACCTTGCGCAGCGCGGGGGAGCGAGGCGGCGGTCCTTGCAGTGGAGCGGAGAACTGCGACTGGCCACCGGAACGCTGCATGTAGACCACCAGTGCGCGGGCGACGTCGCGGGTCAAGTCCGGTCCGTAATCCTCTTCGACGAGCGCGAGGGCCAGATCGATTCCCGCGGTTACTCCCGCTGATGTGTACGTGCTGCCGTCACGAACGTAGATCGCGTCGGGTTCGACCCGGCATGTCGGGCATCGGCTGGCGAGCTCGCGGGTGACCTTCCAGTGTGTGGTCGCACGCTTGCCATCGAGGAGGCCGGCAGCGGCGAGGATGAACGCGCCGGTACAGATTGATGCGACGCGACGGGCTCCCGTCGCAGGCACCCGCGCCGCTTCCGCCAGTGCTTCTGGCACAGGAGTCCGCGGATAGCGGTCGGAACCGGCCACCAGGTACGTGTCCGGCGGGTGCTCGCAGGAAACGCCGCCATCGACGGTGACCCCGAACCCGAGGTTGGACATGACGTCCTCGCCCGTCGGCGACAGCAACGCGATTCGGTAATCGGCACCAAACCGATTGGCCTCCTTGAACACCTCCGCCGGACCCGCGACGTCCAATAGGGTCACGCCGTCGTAGACGAGAATCGCGACGCAGCGTGACATGTCCGAACGATAATCCGGCCGGCCGGGGTCAGGCGTCAGACCGGCGGTTCAGTTAATCTCGTTTCCCATGTCGACACCGCCGCCAGACGGTCCGGCAACCAAGTTGACCGGCCGTCGTTCAGAACGCGACGTGCTCGACCAACTGGTGGCAGCGGTGCGGACGGGCGAGAGTCGCGCCCTGGTCGTGTACGGGGACGCCGGTGTGGGCAAGACCGCACTCATCGACCACCTGGCGGCGCGGGTGCCGGACTGCCGAATCGTGCGCACCGCCGGCATCGAATCGGAATTGGAGTTGCCGTTCGCCGGCCTGCATCAGGTGTGCGCGCCGATGCTGGACCGCCTCGTGGAGGTGCCGGAACCACAGCGGCAGGCGCTGCAGGTCGCATTCGGGATGGCGGCCGGGTCGGCGCCCGATCAGTTTCTGATCGGTCTGTCGGTACTCGGACTGCTCTCCGCCGGGGCTGACGACCGGCCGCTGCTCTGTTTGATCGATGATCATCAGTGGCTTGACCGAGCGTCGGCGCAGGTGCTGGCCTTCGTCGCGCGCCGGCTCGGGGCCGAGTCGGTAGGCATGATATTTGCCACCCGCACACCCGCCGACGAACTGGCCGGCCTGCCGAAGCTGCGAATCGATGGGCTATCCGACGCCGAAGCGCGGGAGCTCCTGGCCACCGTCATTCCAGGGCGGATCGACAATAGAGTTCGCGATCAGATCGTCGCAGAGACCCGCGGCAATCCGCTTGCCCTGCTCGAACTGCCTCGCGGTCTGTCTCCTGCGAACTTGGCCGGAGGCTTTGGATTACCCACTGCTGCAACGCTTTCCGGCGCAGTCGAGGAGAACTTTCGCCGCCGCATCACTGCCCTGGCCGCCGATACTCGGCAGCTACTCGCCCTCGCGGCTGCTGACCCTACCGGCGACCCAGGCCTGGTGTGGCGTGCGGCCCGGCGCCTGGGGTTGGCGGCAGAAGCGGCCGGCCCCGCGGTCGAGGCCGGCATCGCGGAGATCGGCACGCGCGTCCGGTTTCGCCATCCGCTGGCCCGTGCGGTGGCCTACTGGTCGGCCTCCCTTGACGGTCGGCGAGCAGCGCATGGCGCGTTGGCCGAAGAAACCGATGCCACAGTCGATCCCGATCGGCGGGTGTGGCATCGGGCCGAGGCGAGCCCGGGCCCCGACGAGGAGATCGCCGCGGAACTGGAGCGATCCGCTGAACAAGCGCGAGCCAGGGGCGGACTGGCCGCTGCGGCCGCGTTCCTGGAACGCGCAGCTTTGCTCACGCTCGACTCCGCGGGGCGGGCGGCACGCGCGCTCGCCGCGGCCGGCACGAAATTTCAGGCCGGCGCGTTCGACGCGACGACAGAGTTGCTGGCCATGGCCGAGAGCGGCCCGCTGGATGAAGCGCAACAGGCCAGCCTCCAACTGCTCCGCGGCGCACTCGCCTTCGCAACAAATCGCGGCGGCGACGCTCCTGCGCTATTGCTCACCGCGGCAAAGAGATTCGAACAGATCGATGCCGGCCTGGCCCGGCAGACCTACCTGGACGCGATCAACGCAGCCGCATTCGCCGGACGACTCGCAGCCCCCGGCGGTCACGTCGTCGAGGTGGCACGAGCCGCCGTGCGGGCGCCGGCGCCCACCCAGCCGTCGCGGTCCTCCGATCATTTGCTCGACGGCCTGGCAACGAACTTCGTCGCCGGATACGCGGCGGCCGTGCCCGCTCTTCGTGACGCGCTGGCGACCTTCGGCCAAGACATGTCGCCGGACGAGGAACTGCGGTGGATGTGGTTGATCAACCTCGCAGCCCTGCACTTGTGGGACGACGATCATTGGGATCCGCTGTCCAGTCGCTATCTTCACCTTGCCCGGGCTAGCGGCGCACTGAGTGAGCTTCCGTTGGCGCTGAGCACCCGCGCCATGTTGCTGTTGTTCGCAGGTGATCTTTCGGCAGCCGGCGCGCTGGTCGACGAGCAAGAAGCAGTGACGGAAGCGACCGGCGGCAATCTCGCGCCGTATGCCGCCATGCGCCTGGCAGCGCTGCGTGGGGACCAGAGCGAGGCATTTGCGTTGATAGCCAAGACCGCGCGGGAGGTGCCCCTGCGGGGAGAAGGTATTGGGACGGCAGTCGCCGAGTGGACCCGAGCGGTTCTGCATAACGGACAGGGCGAGTACCCCGAGGCGATGGCGGCTGCCGAGCAGGCGCTGTACCACCAGGAGTATCCCGATGTTCGATATCCGGGCGTGGCGAATTGGGCGGCCGCCGAGCACGTCGAGGCCGCGGTCCGCAGCGGGATGACCGACGCCGCTTCGCAGACCCTGGAGTGGATCGTCGAGATGACCGGCGCCAGCGGCACGAACTGGGCACTCGGTGTGGAAGCGCGCTCCCGTGCGCTGATAACCGAAGGCGACGAAGCCGAAAACCTCTACCAGGAAGCCATCACTCGCTTCGGCGACAGCCGCGTGCGAACCGAACTGGCCCGCGCGCACCTGATCTACGGCGAATGGCTCCGCCGCGAGCGCCGACGCGTCGACGCTCGCGAGCATCTGCGAACGGCTCACCAAATGTTCGAGTCCATGGGTATGGCCGCATTCGCAGAACGCGCGAGTCGCGAACTGCTCGCCACCGGCGAGACGTCCCGTAAGCGCACTGTCACCCGCACTCCGGAATTGACAGCGCAGGAAATTCAGGTCGCTCGATTGGCGCGCGAGGGATTGTCCAATCCGGAGATCGCCACCCGCTTGTTCATCAGTTCCAAAACCGTTCAATATCACCTGCGCAAAGTCTTCACCAAGCTCGATATCTCGTCGCGCAGCCAGCTGGAGTACGTCTTGAACTAACCCAGTCCGCGCTAGCCAGTGGTGGATGCGAGCAATTGTCCGCATGCACCATCGTCGACACTGTGACGAGCGTCGATGGCCCGGCGGAACGACGGCCGCGCACGCCCACGCCCTCAATGCCGATTCGGGGACGTGCACCCGAAATTGACGTCATCAAGTCGCTCATCTCGTCGTTGCACCAGGGTTGTGGCGGCGTACTCGTCGTGGAGGGGTCGCCGGGAATCGGCAAAACCCGCCTGATGGCTGAGGCGAAAGTCATCGCCGAAGCAGCCGGCATGCGGGTGCTGGTCGGCCAGGCCTTCGAGTACCAGCAGACAGTCCCGTTCTTCGCTTTGTTCACGGCGACCGTGTATGCGGACCCGCCTGTCGGCGATCCGGATGCGCTACGCCGACTGGGCAATTCGCCCGATCTGCACTACTGGGTGGTGCATGATCTGCGCACCGCCATCCGCGCCGCTGCGGGCAATACACCAATGGTGATCCTGCTCGAGGATATTCATTGGGCGGATACCGGCACGCTGATGGCGCTGCGAGCGCTGACGGCGATCCCTCACGAGTCACCGGTGCTCTGGATACTCAGCTCGCGAACGGGCGCCGGCGGCCCCGCGGTCGCCGACACCCTCGGCGAACTGGAGCGCCGAGGCGCGCGGTTCGTCCGGTTGTCGCCGATCGGGCGTGAGGGAGTGATCGACATTGTCGAAGACGCGGTCCGGGCTCGTGCCGATGTCTCGCTGCTGAGGCTGGCCGGTAAGGCACACGGCAACCCGTTCTTGATCACCGAATTGCTCGGCGGGTTGCTCGAGGAAACCCGGCTGCACGTCACTCGAGGCTGCGCCGTGGCTCATGGCGACAATCTGCCGCGGCGGTTGAGCACCAACATGAGTCAGCGATTGGACGCCTTGTCAGACGAGACGAAGGAAGTCATCCAGATCGCGGCGGTGCTGCCAGAACGGTTCACCGCGGCGCTGTTAGCGCAGATGCTTGACCGGCGACCCGCGGCGCTGATGTCAGCGATAGAAGAAGCCGTGCGTGCCGATCTGCTCGTGGAGGACGAGGATCAGCTGAGGTTCCGGCACGACCTGCTGCGTGATGCGACACGTCAGTCGTTGCCCACCTCGCTGCTGCGCGCGATCGAGCGACAATCGGTGACCGTCATGCTGCAGATGGGCGCTGCGCCAGCGGAAGTGGCCACCCAGCTGGCGCGCAGCGCCGACGTCGGCGACCAGGCGGCCATCGCGACGTTACGCGAGGCAGCGCGATGCGTAGCGGCCAGCGACAAGAGTGCCGCGGCGGAGTTGAGCCGACGTGCGCTCGAACTGCTGGCTGGCGACGACCCACAGCGGGGCTCGCTGGTCGCGGAAACCGTGTGGCTGTTGAATCATTCAGCGAGATGTCAGGAGGCCGAGGAACTGGCGGCCGCAATGCTGGCGCAGCTATCGCCTGAAGATCAGGCGAAGGCGCGTCTACGCATCCCCGCCCCCGGCGACTCGCTGGAAACCCGTGTGTCAGAGAACCAGCGTGCTCTGCAGCTGAAGAGCATCAGCGACGTGACGCGATCACGTCATCAAGCCTGGCTGCTGTGCAACCACGCCGTCAGTGGATTGCCTGCCGACGAGGCGATCATCGCCCCGGCGGTCGCGGCCGCTGCGGCCACTGACGACACGGAGACACGGGTCATCACCGAAATATCGCTTGCCATCCTCGAATACGTCCACGGCCAGCCACTGCGTGCATTGCAAAGGTTGGAAGACCTCGACCCTCCCGCACGCAACGACGATCCCAGCTTCGCACTCGTTCTGGCAGGTGTGCACCGATGCAATGTGCTGTGCTTCATCGGCCGCGCGGATGATGCTGCTGCCCTGGCGCTGCCCGGCTTCGAAGTGGCCCAGCAAGATTGCAGCGATGTCGCCACTGCCCTATGGGCACTGAAGGTCGCAGCCATCCACTTCGCTGCCGGACACTTGGCCACTGCACGACGAACGCTCGAGAGGGTTGCCGCGCCCTTATGGGGTGCCACGAGCGAGATGAGCATGAACCGGTGGCTGATCCTGGCCGAGGTGGCCGCGCACACCGGTGACCGCGAGTCACTGCAGGAAGCAGTCGTCGCGGTGCGTGCAGCCAATCCCCATGGTGCGACCCTGGTCAGTCGGGGCGCAGCATACGTGCTCGCCTTGGCCGCGTGGCATTGCGGTGATGTACACGAAGCGGCACATTGGCTCAGCCGTGACGGTGGTGAAGTATTGAATCCGTTGTGGCCGAATGCTTTCGATAGGTTGATCAGCACCGCCCGGGTGGGCGTGAGCACTGGTGACGCGTGGCTGAGGGCTCGCGTGCTGAGCAGTCTTGAACTACTCGCGCCAAGTAGCGAGGACATCCCCATTTTCCAGGCCGTCACCGGCTACGCCAGAGGCATCTTGGAATGCGATGGCGCTGCGTTGGCCTGTGCAGCTGCAGCGTTACGGGCGTATCGCCCGTTGCTGTCCGCATCAGCAGCAGAAGACGCCGGTGTCGCCTTGGCCAGCGTCGGCAGGAACGCAGCAGCGGTCGACCAGTTCAACACGTCATTCGACGCGTTCGTCGAATGTGAGGCAGCGGCCGACGCGCACAGAGTCGCTCGCCGCCTGCGATCGATGGGCGTGGTGCGGCGAGTTCAAGCCCGGCGTGAGAAGACCGGCTGGGACAGCCTGACCGACGCCGAGATGAGGGTTGTCAACCTGATCGCCAATGGCGCGACCAACTCTGACGTCGCAAAGCAGCTGCACCTCTCGCCGCACACGGTGAAATCCCATGTCCGCAACGCCTTCACCAAACTCGGTATCAACTCGCGCGGCCAGCTTAGAAATCACCCGGCGGGTGATGTTGCTGCTCGATGACCGGCGGCACAGTGAGGAGTACACGCCTGACCGAACGGAGATTGACCCATGGCCACCGAAACATTCGCCTCTGTCGCAGGAATAACTGTTCCTGACACGCCGTTGACCCGCGACGTCACCGACTTCATCAGAGGTGCAGAGGACGACCTGTTGTTCGACCACTCACGCCGGGTGTTCTTCTTCGGCGCCCTGCAGGGTGAACGGCGCAACCTCAAGCCCGACCTCGAATTGCTCTACGTGGGCGCGATGTTTCACGACCTTGGGCTGACAGAACCGTATCGAACATCCTCGAGTCTTCGGTTCGAGGTAGACGGCGCCAACGCAGCCCGTGACTTCCTGCTCCAACACGGAGTCGACGAAGCCGAGGCGCGCCGAGTGTGGCTGAGCATTGCACTGCACACAACACCAGGGGTACCGGAGTTCCTGGACCCGGAAATCGCTTTGGTCACCGCAGGCGTCGAGACAGACGTGCTCGGTTTGGGCCGAGACGATCTGTCGTCGGAATCACTGATCGCCGTCACGTCCGCGCACCCGCGGCCGGACTTCAAAAATCGTATTTTGCAAGCGTTTACCGACGGGATGAAGCATCGTCCGCGCAGCACCTTCGGCACGATGAACGCCGACGTGCTGGCCCACTTCGATCCGTCGTTCGTCCGAGACGATTTCGTGACGATCATCCTCAACAACAGCTGGCCGGAATAGTCGGGTGCTGCCATGACGAAAACCTCCACCCCGACGCTGCGGCACGACCTGGCGACGGTGCTCGGCGAGCTGTTCAACCTCCATGTCCAGGCCGTGGAAGCGCACGCACACTTCAGCGGAACCAGATTCATCGGCATGCAGAATCGCCTGGAAGCAGTCGTGCGCACCGCCCGAGAGGCCAGTGATGCGGTCGCGGAGTTGGTGCGCGGGTCCGACTACGACGGTGTCCGACGCTTCATCATCAACGAAACCCCCGTCGCTGTACCAACGTTGAGGCCGGGGGAACGATGTGCAACGGCTGCAGTGATCATGATATCCCAGCGAATATCCCTCGCCCTCAGCACTATTCGGTGTGTCTATGAGCAGATAGGCGCCACCGACCAGTTGATCGCCGACCTCCTCGGCGAGATCGGGCAGATGGTCGAATGGCAGGGCCTGCTACTGACGGCAGAGTCGCGACGCATGAATTCGAGAGCCTAGTAATGAATCAACACAAGGGCATTGCCACGACAACGGATGCTGGCGCACCGGTGGCCAGTGACGGCCACTCGCTGACCATCGGGCCTGACGGCCCCATCCTGCTTCATGACAACTATCTGATAGAGCAGATGGCGAACTTCAACCGGGAGCGGACACCCGAGCGGCAGCCACATGCCAAGGGCTCCGGTGCCTTCGGCTATTTCGAAGTGAGCGCGGACGTCCGGACCTATACCCGGGCTGCCGTCTTTCAGCCCGGCGCCAAGACGAATACCCTGGCCCGCTTCTCCACCGTGGCCGGGGAGCGCGGCAGCCCAGACACCTGGCGCGACCCGCGTGGGTTCGCGCTGCGGTTCTACACCGCGGAGGGCAACCTCGACATCGTCGGCAACAACACCCCGGTGTTCTTCATTCGGGACGGGATGAAGTTCCAGCACTTCATTCGATCGCAGAAGCGCCGCGCCGATACCGGCATGCGCGACAACGACATGCAATGGGACTTCTGGACGATGTCGCCGGAGAGTGCACATCAAGTGGCTTGGTTGTTCGGCGATCGAGGCATTCCGCGGACGTGGCGGCACATGCACGGTTACGGCAGCCACACGTACAGCTGGATCAACGCCGATGATCAGATCTCTTGGGTCAAGTACCACTTCATTTCCGATCAGGGCATCGAGTACCTAGAGCAGGCGGAAGCCGACCGGTTAGCCGGCGTCGACGGCGATTACCACCAGCGCGACTTGTACCAGGCGATCAAGCGTGGCGACCATCCGAGCTGGACGCTGAAGGTTCAGATCATGCCGTTCGAAGACGCCAAGAGCTATCGCATCAACCCGTTCGATCTGACGAAAGTCTGGCCGCACAGCGACTATCCGCTTCTGGAGGTCGGCAAGCTCGTCTTGAGTCGTAACTTCACCGACCATCACACCGAGATCGAGCAGGCCGCCTTTGCCCCGGCGAACCAAGTGCCAGGGACCGGATTGAGCCCCGACAAGATGCTGCTGGCCCGCACGTTCGCCTACGGGGACGCGCATCGAGCGCGTATCGGAGTCAACTACAAGCAGATTCCTGTCAACGCACCGAGAAACGAAGTTCACAGTTACTCCAAGGACGGTCGGATGCGCGTCGAGAACGCGTCCGACCCGGTGTACGCACCGAACTCGTACGGCGGACCGCAGGCCGACCCACAACTTACCGCCGAGGCCCTCTGGTACGCCGACGGGGAAATGGTGCGTACCGCATACACGTTGCGGCCGAACGACGACGACTGGACACAAGCGGGAATTTTGGTCCGAGAAGTGATGGACGCGCCTGCTCGTCATCGGTTGGTCCACAATGTCGCAGAGCATCTCTGCAACGCCGTGTCCGAGGAGGTGCTGCAGCGTGCATTCGAGTATTGGAAGAACATCGACAAAGAGGTCGGCGACGAGATCGAATTAGCCGTTCGCGGTCGCGGCGTGCAGGAGTAGGGCATGCCGGCGCAAATGCAGGACACCGAACGCTTCTGTCGCCTCGTCATACCGCTCGGCGACCAGATATTGGCTGCGGCAACGACTCTCACACGCACTCGACAAGACGCGGAAGATCTCGCACAGGAAGTGATGTTGCGTGCTTATGCGGGATTTCACACCTTTCGTGACGGCACCAACGCCAGGGCATGGCTGTATCGGATCTTGCACAACACCTGGGTCAGCCAATATCGCAAGACGAGGTGTCGCCCGGATGAGTTCGCGGTGGGAGACATTGCCGATCTGCACTCGGCTGCCACGTTGCGGACGTGTGCCGCTCGGTCGGCCGAGGAGTCGGCCTTGGACTCGATGACGGACGGTGACCTGCGGGCGGCGTTGGCCGCGCTGCAGGAAAGCGTGCGTACGACCGTGTTCTACGCCGATGTGCTGCAGTTCAGCTGCAAGGAGATCGCCGCGATTTCAGATTGCCCGGTCGGCACGGTGTCGTCGCGACTCGCTAGAGGACGTAAACAGCTGCGGAACAGTCTGATCTCGCAGCCAATCAGTCGCGTGTCAGCTGCATGACGACCTTCCGGCGGCGGCGGTCTCGCAGCGGATGCCCAACTGTCACAGTGGCCGCCTCGCTCGCTGTCTTCGCGGTTGTCATCGCCGCCCCGGCATCCGCTGATGATGCCCAACCTCACGGCGGAAGCAACCAGTCAGGCGCCGCTGCAGCCCCTGACGACGGAGTAGCCGCCGGGCCGAGCCGTGATCCGCCTGCGTCGGGATCCGACAAGCAATCCCTCGTGCCTTGGCAGTGGGTCGAATTGGAACCGGGCCATGACAAATGCAAGCGACGCAAGGCGTGGCCGCTGCCGTCGTGGTGCTACGGGCTGAGTAGTTGGCCGGTGCTGAAGGCGCAGGCCGTCACTGCCAAAGTGATTGGGATCCGCGCCCATAGCGGGAGTCGTCCAGCCGCGCGTCATAGATAGGTGACAACAACCGCTGGAGGTGTTGGCGGCCAATGCCATCATTGGTGGGTGACCACCGGTGCACATGTTGTGATCGACCGCCTGATCGCGGGCGAAGTCGACGTCTGTTTCGCCAACCCCGGCACATCGGAGATGCATTTCGTCGCTGCGCTGGACTCCGCTCCTCAGATGCGAGCGGTGCTGTGCCTGTTCGAAGGAGTGGTGACCGGCGCAGCGGACGGGTACGCGCGCATCGCGGGTAAGCCCGCCGCCACCCTGCTGCATCTGGGGCCGGGCATGGCGAACGGATTGGCCAACCTGCACAATGCGCGACGAGCGCACAGCCCGGTTGTCAACGTCGTCGGCGATCACGCCACCTATCACCAAAGACTTGATGCGCCCCTGCAATCCGACATCGATGTGCTGGGGCACTGGCTGACAGGTACGGTGCATCGGCCCGGGTCAACCGCAGAGCTCTCAGCGACCGTCGACCGGGCCATTGCCTCGGCGAATCTCGGCCGTATCGCGACGCTCGTCTTGCCGGCCGACCTGTCGTGGGGTGACGCGCAAGCCGACGCATCCCCATCGGCACCACTGACCGATCGCGAGCGCGAGATCGTACAGTTGCTTTCGCAGGGACACTCCATTCGCGAGGTCGCCGAGCAGCTGACCGTATCGACCAGAACGGTCGAAGGCCACGTGTATCGCGTGATGACAAAACTCGGTCCACGAAGTGAGTGGGCGACCGGAACGCGCGAGTCAGCCGACGTGGACGTCGCAGGTGCCGCGGAATTGCTGAAAACGTACGGGGAGAAAGCAGTGCTGCTGCTGGGCGGACCTACCACCGCCGCGTCCGGTCTGCGTGCCGCGGCGAGGATCTCGGCAGCCACCGGCTCTCGTGTGCTCGTCGAGACGTTTCCCGCCCGACTGGCGCGGGGCCGAGGTGTGCCGGACATCGCGCGGCTCGGCTATTTCGCCGAAATGGCGCAGGAACAGCTCAGGGGCGCAAGGCATTTGATCCTTGCGGGCGCGCGGTCCCCGGTCGCCTTCTTCGCGTACCCGAACCTGCCCGGCGATCTGGTGCCCAGTGGTGCAAAGGTGCACACGGTCCCGGCCTCACGCCTGGCGGACGTCGCCGACCGTCTGGCCGCCCCAGCATTTGTCGAGTCCCCATCCAGTCCGACGCAATTACCAAGCGGGCCATTGCGATCCGACAACTGGGCCTCAGTCATCGGCGCGCTGTTGCCCGACAACGCGATCATCTCCGACGAGGCCAACACCAGCGGTCTGCTGCTGCCCGATGCGACGGCCGCGTCACCCCCGCACGATGTGCTGACGCTGACCGGAGGTGCGATCGGACAAGGACTGCCGGTCGCGGTCGGCGCCGCCATCGCCGCGCCGCACCGGCCCGTCGTCGCACTGCAGTCCGACGGCAGCGCCATGTACACGATTTCGGCGTTGTGGACCATGGCTCGCGAACGACTCGACATCACCGTCGTCATCCTCAACAACCGCGCCTACGCGATCCTGCAACTCGAGTTGCAGCGCGTCGGCGCCACTGCGGGCGGCCCGAAGGCGCAGTCGCTGCTCGACCTGTCCAATCCGAACCTCGACTTCGTCGCCATCGCCGACGGGTTCGGTGTTCGCGCCACTCGGGCCACCACCGTCGAAGAACTCGCGACCCAATTCAGCGCCGCGATCGCGGAGCCAGGACCGCACCTCATCGACGCCGTATTGGCCAGATAGAGGCCTGCCGCCGTGATATTGCCATCGCGGCTGCTACTGTCGGGCTGTGCACACCATCGCGGTACTGGCCTTGCCGGACACGATCGCGTTCGACTTGTGCACCGCCGTCGAAACGTTCGGTCGGGCAGTGCTGCTGACCGGCGAACCGGCCTACCGGGTTCTGGTGTGCGGCGCTGAACCCGTCGTCACCGCCGGCCCCATGCGCATCGCCACCGACCACGGCATGGACGCCGCGGCCGAGGCCGACACGATCGTGGTGCCCGGCCGCAACGACGTCACCGTTGCCACGCCCGATCATGTGCTGCGCGTGCTCAAGGCGGCGTATGAGAACGGCGCCAGGATCGCGTCGATCTGTTCGGGCGCCTTCAGCCTTGCCGAAGCGGGACTGCTGGACGGAAGGCGCGCGACCACTCACTGGTTGGCGGCCGAGGAGTTTCGTGCCACGTACCCAGCGGTGGACCTCGATCCCGACGTTCTCTACGTCGACGACGGCCAGGTGCTGACCTCCGCGGGTGCATCGGCGGGCTTGGATCTGTGCTTGCACATGGTGGCCCGCGATCACGGCGCCGCCGTAGCGGCGCACGCCGCACGCCTCGCCGTCGCGCCGTTGCATCGAAGCGGGGGACAGGCGCAGTTCATCTTGCGAAATGTGGCTCCCGCCAAGCACATTGCCGAGCGCACCGAACTCGACGATGTGCTGGCATGGATCGAGCAGCAGGCGCATCGCGACCTGACGCTCGGCGACATCGCCACCCGGGCCGCCATGAGCGTGCGCACACTGAACCGCCGCTTTCAGGCCGAGACGGGTCAGACACCGATGCAGTGGGTGACCGGCGTTCGCATCCGGCATGCTCAGCAGCTACTGGAGGGGACCGCCCACGCCATCGAAAAGATCGGCCGCGACGTCGGATTCAGCTCGCCGGCCAATTTCCGTGAGCAGTTCCGGCGGCTCACCGGAGTGCCGCCGCAGAGTTATCGCAACACGTTTCGCGACCGGATGGCCGGCTGATCATCTGGGCTTGGGCCGCTTCCACAGCACCACCTGAGCCAACGGAATCTGCATCTCCTCCGGCTCCGCGGCCATCCGCGCCGCGACACCGGCCTCCAGCCGCTCCATGAACTCGGCGCACCGCGGATCACTTCGTCCGCCGTCGAGCGCGCTGGCCAGCGTCGGGAACACCGACGCCCTCGCGAACGCCGCCCACTGGACGCCGAAAGCCTTGGCGTCATGGTCGACTCGGTACTGGGACCAGAACCGGTCCTCGGCGTTGAACACCTCGAGGTGCTCGATTTCGAGTCGCTCGAATCGACCCTTCGGCGCGAACGGCGACAAGAAATCCGCCGCCCGGCGAGACACCATCGGAATGCACATACGGTAGTGCTCGTCCTCGGTGAGCAGACCCTGAGCCACGAGGTCGGCGAGTTCGGCGATCATGCCGCGGAACAACGGCCGGTGTCCGAACTCGCCGTCGTCGCCAACCGCCGTTGTCAGCACGACAAGGCGCCCGCCGGGGCACAGTTCACGACCGCGGAACGCGACGAACTCATGCCAGTCGATCGCCGCCTGCCTGGCGTAGGCCGCCTTCACACTTTCGTCTTCGCTGTAGGACACCTGTAGGTGGTCGGGCACCGGTGCGGGCACCTTGCCGAGCCACTGGATCGCCCAAGACGACCAGCCAAGGTGGACGCTGTTGGACGGCAAAATCTGGTGGTAGAACGACCGGCCGATCGCCGATGCGAAGCACGCCGCATCCTTCTTCAAGTACGAGTCGGGGTCGTCGTCGAGCGTCTGGAAGAGCACGGTGAAGTCGTTGTCGGCCACGTCTGTGTGCGCGACCAAGATTGAATGTTCGGGCCGGGTCCGCTTGCGCAGCACTGCAATTGCCGCGCAGATCGGCAGCAGGGAATTGTGACCGGTTGACGCCCCGTAATCGGCGATCACGATCGGTTGCGGTGGCCGGGGAAGTGGGACGGTTTCGGCCGCGTCTTCCAAAAGCTTTATCGCTACCGGTAATCCGGCTGCTTGCAGCCGTGAGCTGGCCGTATAGGAACCGCTGTTCATCGGCTCCGGCCGTACGACGATGCTCGATTCGGGCACACTACGACGGTAGCTCCCGGATGCGGCGAGCGCCGACGAAGGCCCGGTTCAGTCTGCCGTCGGGTAGCTCACCCCGGTCAGTTGCTCGGAGAGCTCCCACAACCGGCGGCAGTCGGCCTCGTTCCTGGAGCGATCGAGGATCTTGGCGTCGGTGACGCCGCCGCCTGCGAGTTCGAGGAAGCCATGCGGGCCGTAGAACGCCTCGCCCTTCGCCTCGGGGGATGTCGCGGCGTAAAGCGGCGGCAGGATGCCCTCGTCGATCTCCTGCCACATGAACGGCGCGAGCCGCCGGCTCACGCGGTAGAAGCGTTCCAACAGCGTCGGGCTGTCCTTGCCCTGCGAGGGGCCGCTGAGCTGCAGGTTCGTCTTACACAGGCCGGGGTGTGCGGCGTTCGAGACGATGCCCCATCCGCCGCGTCGGCTCCTGCGGTCCAACTCGATCGCGAACATCAGATTCGCTGACTTGGACTGTGCGTAGGCGCCCGTCGCGTTGTATCGCTTCTCCCATTGCGGATCGTCGAACTTGATGCCGCCCAACCGGGCCGCCGAACTGCTCAACGACGTCACCCGCGCTCCGTCGGCGGCGCGCAAGAGCGGAAGGACGTGGCCCGTCAGCGCGAAATGGCCGAGGTGATTGCAGCCGAACTGCAGCTCGAAACCGTCCGCGGTCGTCTCCCTCTGCGGCGGCTGCATGATGCCCGCGTTGTTGATCAGGATGTCGATCGGCCTGCCCTCGGCGACGAGTTCCTCGCCGAGCGCCCGGACGCTCGCCAGCGACGACAGGTCGAGACTCTTGATCGTCAGCTTCGCGTTCGGCACCGTCGCGCGGATCTGATCGGCGGCGACTTCGCCCTTCACCCGATTGCGGATGGCCATGATGACGTCGGCGCCTGCAGCGGACAACCGTGCGGCCAACCCGAGACCGAGGCCGGAGTTAGCCCCGGTCACGACGGCCAGCTTGCCGGACAGGTCGGGAACGGTGACGTCGCGTTCGTTGGTGGCCACGGATTTTCTCCTTGCATCGGCGGGATAACCGAACAATAACGAACCATCGGTCTGATAACAAGAGCCCATTGGTCTGATAACTTCTAGCTGTGACGTTTCAGCGCGCACGGCGGCCCGAACAGCTGGCGGCCCGCCGCTCGGCGATCTTGACCAGCGCGCGCGAAATGCTGGCCGAGAAGGCGGTGGCCGACATCAGCCTGCGCGAACTCTCCGATCGAATCGGCCTGGCCAAGTCCAATGTGCTGCGCTACTTCGACAGCCGGGAAGCGATCTTCCTCGAAATCCTCGACGAGGAGTTTGCCGGTTGGCTGGCGGACCTCGAGGCGGGACTCGGCAGACCGCGGGCGAGGAAACCCAACTACGCCAACGAAATTCGCGTCGCAACGATGATCGCTGACTCTCTCGAGGGCAGACAGTCGCTGTGCGAGTTGGTCGCGTCGATGGCCGTCGTGCTCGAACGCAACATCTCCTATGACTTCGCGCGTGACTTCAAGGCGCGTGCGACGGCGCGAATAGCAGAGTTGGCCCAACTGGTCGCTACCCACCTGCCGTGGCTGCCGCGCGACTTCGCGGACTTCTTCGCCGAGGGCGCGTTGACCCTGCTCGCGGGGATGTATCCGTTCTCAGTGCCCACCGAACCGGTCCGCGCGGCGATAGCCGAGTTGGGCATTACTGAACCTGAGCAGCGGTTCCGCGACGGCCTTCGCATCGGATTGTCGACGTGGCTGATAGGCGCCGCGGCGCAAACCGGGGCGTGACAGACTTTCGCGCATGCGCAAACGGGTCGGGCCTCGGATCGCGATTCTCTCCGCCGTCGTGGCGTTGGTTGTCGGAGGCGTCGGCCTTATCGCCATGCTGATCCTCAACGCGTTCGTGCTCGACGAGTTCGACGCTTACGGCGAGGTGCCGGTCCCCGGTTCGACCAGCCTGCACCTGCCGGCCGGTGAGGTGACCGTCAGCTTTCACACGATGGTCACGGGCAGCCCCTCGAGCGGGTTTCCCATTCCGGACCTGAAGTTCTCGATCACGCCGCAGCACGGCGGCGCCAAACCCCAAGTGACCGAAAGCGTGGGCGGCACAACGACGGTGAACAGCGACACGCATGTACAGGTGTGGCTGCTGCAGGTCCCGCAAGGGGGTGACTACGACGTCGTCACGGACGGAAATGTCAACGGCTACATCGATCCTCGGCTCGCGTTCGGCCACGGCAGTTCCTACGGATGGTTGACGTGGTTGTTCGGCGGGATTCTCGCTCTCGGCGTAGTGGAGCTTGTGGTGGGGTTGTTCTGGTCGGCCCGTTCCGCGAAGGCGGCCAGACCGCTCACTCCTGAGGAGACCGTGCACCTCGACGAGCCATCGTGGAGCGACGGACCGGTGGCGAGCTACGCACCGAGCGACCAGGGCGTGCGACTGGAGCAGCTGCGACAGCTTGCGGCACTGCGTGATTCGGGCGCATTGACCGAAGCCGAATTCGAGAACGAGAAGCGCAGAATCCTCGAGCGCTGAACATCCCGCGGAGGAGTTGGGTCTAGTGGCCGCGGGCCACCCATTCGTCGTAGTGCACGATCTCGTCGCCGATGGTGGTCGAGTCGCCGTGGCCGGTGTAGACCACCGTCTCACCCGGCAGCGTCCCGAGTCGGCCCGAGATCGATTCGAGGATCGTGGGGAAGTCGGAATAGGACCGACCCGTCGCGCCGGGCCCACCTTGGAACAGCGTGTCGCCGGAGAACACCGCGCCCAGTTCAGGGGCATGCCAGCACACCGACCCCGGAGAGTGACCCGGCGTGTGGATCGCGCGCAATTCGTGACCGGCAACCCGCAGCGTGTCGCCGTCGTCAACGGTTCGGAAGTCCTTGTCCGGATGGGTCATTCGCCAGAGCACATCGTCGGCAGCATGTAGCAGCACAGGGGCATCGAGGGCCTCGGCCAACTGCGGCGCGACCGTCACGTGATCGTTGTGCCCGTGCGTGCACACCACCGCGACGACGTGGCGACCGCCGACGGCCATCACGATCGGTCCTGCGTCGTGCGCGGCGTCGAAGACCACCACCTCGGAGTCGTCGCCGACGATCCAGATGTTGTTGTCGACTTCCCAACTGCCGCCGTCGAGTTCGAAGGTGCCGTGGGTGACGACCCGCTGGATTGGACCGCCGTTCACTTCACAACCACCACGCTGCGCAGTACCTCTCCTGCGTGCATTTTGTGGAAGGCGTCTTCGATGTCGCCGAGGCCGATGCGCTCGGAGACGAACTTCTCCAGCGGCAGCCTGCCCTGCAGATACAAACTGATCAGGGTGGGGAAGTCGCGCTCGGGCAGGCAATCGCCGTACCAGGATGACTTCAGCGAGCCGCCGCGAGAGAAGAAGTCGATCAGCGGCATTTCCAGCTTCATATCCGGCGTTGGAACACCAACCAGCACAACAGTTCCCGCTAGATCGCGGGCGTAGAACGCCTGCTTCCACGTCTCCGGTCGGCCGACCGCGTCGATGACAACGTCGGCGCCGTTCCCGTCGGTCAGATCCTGGATGGTCTGCACCGGATCCAGGTCGCGGGCGTTGATGGTGTGCGTGGCGCCAAATCCTCTGGCCCAGTTCAGTTTCGTGTTGTCGGTGTCGACCGCGATGATCCGCTTGGCGCCGACCAACGCCGCACCCGCGATCGCCGCATCACCCACACCGCCGCAGCCGATCACCGCGACGGTGTCGTCGCGGCCCACCGCGCCGGTGTTGACCGCAGCGCCCAGGCCGGCCATCACGCCGCAGCCCAGCAGCCCGGCCACCGCGGGATCGGCGGCGGGATCGACCTTGGTGCACTGCAACTCATGCACCAGCGTCTTGTCGGCGAACGCGCCGATGCCCAATGCCGGGGTCAGCTCGGTGCCGTCGGTCAGTGTCATCGGAGCGCTGGCGTTGAACGTGTTGAAGCAGTACCACGGTCTGCCCCGCTTACACGCCCGGCATTCACCACACACCGCGCGCCAATTCAGGATGACGAAGTCTCCGGGCTCGACATGGGTCACGCCATCGCCGACCGCCTCGACGGTGCCCGCGGCTTCATGTCCGAGCAGGAACGGGAACTCGTCGTTGATGCCGCCGTCGCGGTACGTCAGGTCGGTGTGGCAAACCCCACACGCAAGGATGTCGACCACCACGTCGCCGGGCCCCGGGTCGGGGATGACCACATCCACCAACTCCACTGGATCGCCCTTCTTCCGCGAAATCACACCGCGCACCGTCTGAGTCATGCGTACAACCTAATGGCAGCGGTGGGAGGCTAAAGGGGTGATCCCGGCTCTGTACCTGTCCCATGGCGCACCACCACTGGTCGACGACGCGCTATGGGTTTCGCAGCTGAAGAAGTGGGCGCGCGATCTGCCTGCGCCACGCGCGATCCTAGTCGTGTCTGCCCACTGGGAAGCCGCTCCGCTGACCATCGGGTCGACCTCCACCGAGACCCCGTTGACCTACGACTTCTGGGGTTTCCCGCAGCGCTATTACGACGTCACCTACGACGCACCAGGCGCATCCGACCTCGCCGCCCGGGTCGAAGCGCTGATGCCCGACGACGAACCCGTCGCCCACGATCCCCATCGCAGGCTCGACCACGGCGCCTACGTGCCGCTGACGGTCATGTATCCCGAAGCCAGCATCCCGGTGCTGCAGATCTCGATGCCCACGCTGGACCCGCAGCACCTCCTTGCGTTGGGCCAGCGGCTGCGACCGCTGCGCGACGAAGGCGTGCTGATCATCGGATCCGGGTTCACCACGCACGGTCTGCCATTCCTCGATGACCCGTCGCCCGGAGCCACTCCGCCGGGGTGGTCGACCGAATTCGACGCGTGGGCCAGGGAGCGGTTGTCGGCCGGCGATGTCGACGCGCTGGTCGACTTCCGTCGCCGCGCTCCAGGCATGCCCTATGCCCATCCGACGATCGAGCACTTCTCGCCGTTGTTCGTCGCGCTCGGGGCGTCCGGCGACCCGGGGCAGACGCCCAAGCAGGTCATCGATGGCTACTGGATGGGCCTGGCGAAACGGTCCATTGAACTGATCTGACCCGCCAACCGTTGACGTTGGCATGACGACGCTTGAGCCGAATACCGACACCACCGAGGAATTCGCCGAACGGATGATCGGCGCGATCGACAGCGCCAGCCTGGCCATCCTGCTTTCGATCGGACACCAGACCAAGCTGTTCGACACGATGGCCGGGCTGCCGGCCGCCACGAGCGCGCAGATCGCCGACGCCGCCGGGCTCAACGAACGCTATGTCCGTGAGTGGCTGGGAGGTGTGACCGCGGGCCGGATTGTCGATTACGACCCCACGGCGCAGACCTATTCTCTGCCTGCCCACCGCGCCGCCGTGCTGACTCGCTCAGCCGGGCCAGACAACCTGTCGCGCGTTGCGCAGTTCATTCCGCTTCTGGGCGAGGTGGAACAGAAGATCATCGGTTGCTTCTCCGCCGGCGGCGGGCTGTCGTACCGCGAGTATCCGCGGTTCCACAAGCTGATGGCCGAGATGAGCGGCGAAACGTTCGACGCCGCGCTCATCGACGTCATACTGCCGATGGCCGGCGGCCTCCCTGAGCTGCTTCGTGACGGCGCCGACGTGGCCGACATCGGCACGGGCAGCGGACATGCCATCAACGTGATGGCAAGGGCGTTCCCGGCCAGTAGGTTCACCGGTATCGACTTCTCCGACGAGGGTCTCGCCGCAGCCAGGGCAGAAGCATCCCAGTGGGGACTGACCAACGCGACGTTCGTCGCCAAGGACGTCGCCGCACTGGACGAGGCCGAAACCTATGACGCCATAACCGTTTTCGACGCGATCCACGACCAAGCCCATCCGGCGCAGGTGCTCGCCAACATCTACCGAGCGCTGCGGCCCGGTGGTGTTTTCCTCATGGTCGACATCAAGGCGTCCAGCCAAGTCGAGGACAACATCGGCGTGCCATTCGCCGCGTATTTGTACACCGTTTCGACGATGCACTGCATGAGTGTGTCGCTGGGCTTGGACGGCGACGGGCTGGGCACCGTGTGGGGGCGTCAGCTTGCCACGACGATGCTGGCCGATGCCGGCTTCCGCGATGTCCAGGTGCACGAGATCGATTCGGACCCGATCAACTTCTACTACGTCGCGCGGAAGTAGTGATGCTGCCTCAACTGGGCGGCGACGGCTTGTTCGTGACCGACGGCGGCCTGGAGACAGAGCTGATCTTCCACGACGGCCTCGACTTGCCGTGCTTTGCCGCGTTCCCGTTGCTCGGTGACCCGCAGACTCGCGCCCACCTTCGCCGCTACTACGACCGCTATCTCGCCATCGCGCGGGAGCACGGCGCGGGCTTCCTCATCGAAACCCCAACGTGGCGGGCCAATTCCGAATGGGCGCACCGACTCGGTTATTCCTCCGAACAACTCGACGCCGTCAACCGCGACGCAGTGACGCTGGCCGAAGAGGTGCGGGCGGTCGCGGCGGCCGACGGGGTCAGCGCGGTGGTGAGCGGATGCGTCGGCCCACGCGGCGACGGCTACGATCCGGCGAACGTGATGACGCCGCAAGAGGCCGAGCGCTACCACGCGGCGCAGATCGGCACGTTCGCGACGACCACCGCAGACCAAGTAACCGCGATGACCCTGACCGACGTCAACGAAGCGATCGGCATCGTGCGCGCTGCCGCGGCGGCGGGCATCCCCGCGGCGATATCCTTCACGGTCGAGGGCGACGGTCGGCTACCCGCGGGCCAGCCGCTGCATGAGGCCATCGAGCAGGTCGACGCCGAGACCGGCGCTGCTGCAGCGTATTTCATGATCAACTGCGCCCACCCCGTTCACTTTGCCGATGCGCTCAAACCCGATGGGGCATGGCGGCGAAGACTCGTCGGCCTGCGTGCGAACGCATCCATGAAAAGTCACGCCGAACTCGATGAGGCGACAGAACTCGACGAGGGCGATCCGGTCGATCTCGGCGCCAGGCACGGCGCGCTTCGGGACCGGCTGTCGGCTGTCACTGTGCTCGGCGGCTGCTGCGGCACGGACGCCCGGCATGTGGCGGCGATCGTTTCGGCGTGGCGGGCCAACTAGGCTCCTGCGGGTGACTGCGCTCGATGCGATAGCCGACTGGCCGGTCGATTCCGCTGCCGCCGCCGTGGTCGCGCCGTCGGGTGTGGTCGCTGAGTATGGCGACGCGAAACAGCGCTTCGCGCTGGCGTCGGTGACCAAGCCGCTCGTCGCGCGCGCCGCCCAGATCGCGATCGAAGAGGGTGTCGTCGAACTCGACACCCAAGCCGGGCCAGAGGGGTCCACGGTCAGGCACCTGCTGGCGCACGCGACGGGTTACGCGATGAACTCGCCGGAACTGATCGCCAAGCCGGGTCAGCGCCGCGTCTACTCCAACTACGGGTTCCGGGTGCTCGCCGAGACGCTGGAGCACGCTTCGGGCATCGAGTTCGGCCAGTACCTGGCCGAGGCGGTGTTCGAACCGCTCGGCATGACCGATTCCGAGCTGGAGGGCGGGGCCGAAGCCGCCGGATTCGGGGCGACGTCGACGGTTGCCGACCTGGTGGCCTTCGCGGGGGACCTGCTGCGGCCCAGAACCGTGTCACCGCAGATGCACGCCGACGCTGTTGACGTGCAGTTTCCGGGGCTGGCCGGGGTCTTGCCAGGTTTCGGGTCGCAGCGGCCCAACGACTGGGGGCTTGGCTTCGAAATCAGGGACGCCAAGTCGCCGCATTGGACGGGAGCGTCCAACTCAGGGCGCACGTACGGCCATTTCGGCCAGTCAGGGACGTTTTTGTGGGTCGATCCGGACATGGATCTGGCGCTCGTAGTGCTGACGGATCGCAGCTTCGGCGAGTGGACATACCCGCTCTGGCCAGCAATCTCTGACGAAGTCCTGAGAGAATTCGGGACAGACTAGCGCAACATAGGCCTCACAAGGCACAATGGACACGCACGACACAGCTGTAATTCGGATTCACAAGGCCGCTTGGGGAAGACGTCCCTCGTGGAACCGAAGGAGCAGCAGATGCGTGCAGCGAACCAATTCGCCGACGCGGCGACCGGTGTGGTGTACGTCCATGCCTCACCCGCGGCGGTATGCCCGCACGTCGAGTGGGCGTTGTCGTCGACCCTTCAAGCAAGGGCGAACCTGAAGTGGACGCCGCAGCCGGCCATGCCGGGTCAACTGCGCGCGATCACCAACTGGATCGGGCCGGTGGGCACCGGCGCCCAGTTGGCCAATGCGCTGCGCTCATGGTCGGTCCTGCGGTTCGAGGTGACCGAGGACCCCAGCGAGGGCGTTGACGGGCACCGCTGGTGCCACACCCCTCAGCTCGGTCTATGGAGCGGCGTGATGAGCGCCAACGGCGATGTGATGGTCGGCGAGATGCGGCTGCGTACGTTGATGTCGTCGGGGGCCGACGTGCTGGCGGCCGAACTGGATACGGTGCTGGGCACCGCATGGGACGAGGCGCTTGAGCCGTACCGCGACGGAGGGGACACGGCGGAGGTCAGCTGGCTGAACCGCGGAGTCGGGTAGCCGACGACATCAGCAAGGGAGTCGGGTAAGGATCTGCAGCGCGCCCGGCACTGCTGACACGTCGACCGGCAGCGGGCACACGTACTCGCCGTCGGCATAGGCGTTGATGCCGGGGGAGTCGACGCTGACCGAGCGTGCACGCTCGGTGGTGACGGCGTCGAGTTCGATGTGCGTGCCCTTGAAAACGGTGGGGAACAAGCGAATCAGCCTTGTTCGCGACGTCGCATGCACCATGGTGATGTCGAGTTGGCCGTCGGCATGGTCAGCGCCGGGGCAGATCTGCATGCCGCCGCCATAGCTCTTGGTGTTGCCGAAGGCGGCCAGCGTCAAGTCGGCGACGATCGTCTTACCGTCGTCGAACGCCAGTCGGAACGGCAGCGGCCGCAGCCGTGAGATCTCGGCGACCATCGCCAGGTTGTAGCGCATCCGGCCGTGCGGCCAACGCATACGATTCGTGCGATCGCTGACCAATGAGTCGAAGCCGGCGGCCATGACCGTGCCGAACCACCGCTGTACCCCCGCGTGGTTGTCGATGCGGCCGAGGTCGACGGTTTCCGTCCACCCGTCGGCGACGACATCCGCAGCGGCCTCGGGATCGTTTCTGGGAAGGCCGTATTCGCGTGCGTGGTCGTTTCCGGTACCCGCAGGAATAATGCCGAGCGGGACGGAGCCGAGCGCCAGTGACTGCAACGCCAACGAGATGACACCGTCGCCGCCACACACCACAAGCGCGTCGGTGCCGGCTTTCAACGCCTCGTCGAGCAGCAGGCGCGCGTGATCGGCATCCCTGCCGACGATTTCGCACGCGTCGACGCCGCGCTGCTGAAAGCGGGCGATTGCCCGCTCGGCTGCATGCATTGCGTTGCCGTGCCCCGACATCGGATTCGTCAGGACGGTGACGCGGCCGATCTCGCGTTGTGTCACGGAATGAGCTTGCCGGGGTTGAGAATTCCGGCCGGATCGAGCGTGGCCTTCACGGCCCGCAGCACCGCGACACCGAGGTCGCCGACCTCGTCGTGCATCCACGGCCGGTGGTCGGCACCGACAGCATGGTGGTGGGTGATCGTGGCGCCGGTGCGCATCATCGCATCGGATGCGGCGGTCTTCGCCTTGCGCCACTGCTCGATCGGATTGCCGCGTTGCCCCGCGACGACGGTGAAGTACAGCGATGCGCCAGTCGGATACACATGCGAAATGTGGCACAGCACAAGCGCAGGCGTGCCCGATTCGCCCAGCGAGGTCGTCAACGCTTCCGTGACGGCGGCCTTGAGCGCGGGCACGTTCGACCAACTGGTTGCGGTCTCGAGCGTCTCGCACAGCGCACCCGCCGACAGCAACGAGTCGCGAAGATACGGCGCCCCGAACCGGCCGTGCTCCCACGCCCGCGCGGGCCCCTCACCCAACGACGTGCCGCCCATCGCCTCCAGCAGCGCCCTGGTCTCGGCGTGCCTGCTCTCGGTGTGCGCGGCGGTGCCTTCGAACACGGTGATGGCCAGACAACCGCCGGTGACGCGGTCCTCGCCGATGTTTTCGGTGGTCGCCAGGTTGACGCCGGTTTCGGCCTCGTCGGAGAGTCGGATCACGGTTGGCCCGGTACCGGTTTGCACGACGGCGCGCAGTGCGTCGGCGCCAGTCGTGAAGTCGGGGAACGACCAGGCCTCGTACCGCGTGGTCTCCGGTACCGGATGCACCCTGACGCGAACGCGGGTGATGATGCCGAACACGCCCTCCGAGCCGATCATCAGCTGACGAAGGTCTGGGCCCGCTGCGGACTCCGGCGCGCGGCCCAGGTCGAGCACGCCTGCGGGCGTCACCGTGCGCAGGCCGCGGACCATGTCGTTGAAGCGGCCATAGCCGGCTGAGTCCTGGCCAGACGATCGCGTCGCGGCGAATCCGCCGATGGTGGCGAATTGGAAGCTCTGCGGATAGTGGCCGAGCGAGTAGCCGCGTTCGCCGAGCAGCCGCTCCGCGTCCGGGCCGGTGAGGCCGGCGCCCAGTTCGGCTTCGCCGGACACCTCGTCGAGGGAGTGCAACTGGTCGAGTCGGCGCAGGTCCAGTGAAACCACGGCCTTGAAGTCACCGCGGATCGGGTCGAGGCCACCGACCACGCTGGTGCCCCCGCCGAACGGGACGATGGCGATGCTGCGGTCCGCGCAGAACCGGAGGATCTCGGCCACTTCGTCTTCGCCGCCGGGCAACAGCACCGCGTCCGGCGCGTCCTGTACACCAAAGTCTCTGCGGCGCAACAGATCCAACGTCGACTTGCCCCCGGCCCGCAGCAAACGCGCCCGGTCCTCGACATTGCAGTACTCGGCGCCGACGATCGCCGCGAGCGCGTCGCGGTCCGCCTGCGAGAGCGCCGACGGCCGCAACCGGACCTGGTCGGCCTCGAGCTCGGCGGTGCTCGCGTCCTCGAGCCCAAGTGCCTGCTTGAGCAGCGAGCGGATGCCCTCCGACAGCGGTTTTGCCTCCGCGGGGTCGCCCCATGCGTTCCACTTCATCGGGGGCAAAAGCGTCGTCTGCTGGTCATCTGGACCCGTCATGCGTTACAGTATTACATATGCTGTCAATCCGTAACTCTGGATCGACTGTCGAGTCCCGGATCCTCGATGCCGCCGCTGAGTGCGTGCTGGCGTTCGGCGTCGAGCGAATGACATTGACCGAAATCGCGCGCCGGGCTCGGGTCAGCCGTCCGACCATTTATCGCCGCTGGCCCGATATCCGCTTCGTGCTCGCCGAACTGCTGACCATGCGCATCGCCGGCGTTCTCGACAAGGTGCCGGACCGAGGCTCCGACCGCGAAGCGCTCGTCGAACGCATCGTCGCGGCGGCAGAGCATCTGCGCGCCGACGATGTTGTGATGGCGGTGCTGCACAACGCGCCGAACGTTGCGATGGTCTACATCACCGAACGGCTCGGCACCAGCCAGCAGATCCTGATCGACACGCTGGCGCAGGCAATCAAGCTCGCCCAGGAGGAAGGCAGCATCCGGGCGGGCGAACCGCGGCATCTCGCCGCGATGTGCCTGCTGATCACACAGTCGGCGATTCAGTCGGCGCAGATGGTCGCGCCGATCCTCGACGCCGACGCGCTGGCTGTCGAACTCGCCCACTCGCTGAACGGATACCTGAAACCATGACCGGCTCGACAGCCCTCAATGAAACCCGCCGAGCCACCGAGCTCGCTGCGCTGTCCGACGGCGAACAGCTCGACGTCGTCGTCATCGGCGGCGGCATCACCGGAACCGGTATCGCGTTGGACGCGGCGACTCGCGGTCTGCGCGTCGCTCTGGTCGAGAAGCACGACCTGGCGTTCGGCACGAGCCGCTGGAGTTCGAAGCTGGTGCACGGCGGGCTGCGCTACCTGGCGACCGGCAACGTCGGCATCGCGCGCCGCAGCGCCATCGAACGCGGAATCCTGATGACGCGCAACGCTCCTCACCTCGTCAAGGCGATGCCCCAGCTGGTGCCGCTGCTGCCCGAAATGAGCTCGACGTCAAGGGCTTTGGTGCGTTTCGGATTCGCGGCAGGCGACGGCCTGCGCAGACTGGCCGGCACACCGTCCGCCACGCTGCCGCGCTCACGGTGCATCGATGCGGCGCGTGCGATCGAGATGGCGCCCACCGTCCGCCGCGACGGTTTGACAGGCGGTCTGTTGGCCTACGACGGACAGCTCATCGACGACGCGCGACTCGTCACCGCCGTCGCGCGCACGGCGGCTCAGCATGGTGCGCGCATCTTGACCCGCGTCGCGGCCTCGAACGCGACGGGAACCTCGGTGACGCTGACCGACACGCGCTCCGGTGAGTCGTTCGACGTCACCGCTCGCGCCGTCATCAACGCCAGCGGTGTATGGGCGGGGGAGGTGGACCCCTCGATTCGGGTGCGGCCCAGCCGCGGAACACATTTGGTGTTCGATGCCAAGGCATTCGGCAATCCCGTTGCCGCGCTGACCGTTCCGATACCGGGAGAGATCAACCGGTTCGTATTCGCGATGCCCGAACAGCTGGGGCGGGTCTACCTCGGGCTGACCGACGAAGACGCACCGGGGCCCATTCCCGATGTGCCGGAGCCGACCTCGGAAGAAATCAGTTTCTTGCTCGACACCGTAAACACCGCACTGGATGTCAAGCTCGGTATGGGCGACATGATCGGCTCCTACGCCGGACTGCGGCCGTTGATCGACACGGGCGCAGGCCGCACGGCCGACGTCTCGCGCGAACACGCGGTCGTCGAGTCACCCTCCGGCGTGATCAGTGTGATCGGCGGCAAGCTCACCGAATACCGGTACATGGCCGAGGACGTCCTCGACCGCGCCGTCGCGTTGCGGGGGCTACCGGCACGCCCATGCCGGACCCGAAACCTGCCTCTGGTCGGCGCGCCGTCGAATCCCGTTGCGACCCTGCGCTCTTCAATCGAGGTGCCGGGGTCACTGGTCGCCCGCTACGGCGCAGAGGCGCCCAACGTGATCGCATCTGCCAGCTGTGAGCGGCCGACGGCACCGGTGGCCGAGGGCATCGACGTCACCCGAGCGGAGTTCGAGTACGCGGTCACCCATGAAGGCGCGATGACCGTCGACGACATCCTGGACCGCCGGACCCGCATCGGGCTGGTTGCATCGGACCGTGCCAAAGCGGCGGCCGCAGCCGAGGAGTTGCTGACACAACACGCTTAACCGCGTGACTGAATGGGCACTCAGCTGTCCATGGAACGAATGACGGAGGCCACAGCTGCTACCCCAACACTGAAGAAAGCCCTCAGCCAGCGCCAACTGAGGATGATCGCCATCGGCGGCGTCATCGGAGCGGGGCTGTTCGTCGGCTCCGGAGTGGTGATGGGCGACACCGGCCCAGGCGCCTTTTTGACCTATGCGTTGTCCGGAGTGCTGATCATCATGGTCATGCGCATGTTGGCCGAGATGGCGGTGGCCCACCCCTCGACCGGATCGTTCGCCGACTATTCGCGCGATGCACTCGGGCACTGGGCGGGTTTCTCGGTCGGTTGGTTGTACTGGTACTTCTGGGTGATCGTCGTCGGCTTCGAGGCGATAGCCGGCGCGAAGATCGTGCAGTACTGGATCCACGTCCCGCTGTGGCTGTGTGCGCTGGTCTTCATGGTGCTGATGACGGCGACCAACCTGTTCTCGGTGAAGTCTTACGGTGAGTTCGAGTTCTGGTTCGCCGGCATCAAGGTGGCCGCAATCCTGGCTTTCATCGCGATCGGCGCCTGCTTCGTTTTCGGGCTGTGGCCCGACAGGTCGATGGACTTCTCGAACCTGACCAGCCACGGCGGGTTCATGCCGATGGGTGCCGGAGTGATCACGGTCGGCATCGTGACGGTGATCTTCTCGATGGTCGGCCCGGAGATCGCGACCATTGCCGCAGCGGAGTCCTCTGATCCCGAGACGGCCGTCGCCAAGGCGGCCAACTCGGTGATCCTGCGAATCCTGGTCTTCTACGTTCTCTCGGTGTTCCTTGTCGTGACGATCGTGCCGTGGAACGACAAAGGGCTGGCCGGTTCGCCGTTCGTCGCGGCGTTCACGAAGATGGGCATCCCGTATGCCGACCACATCATGAACGCTGTGGTGCTGACCGCCGTGCTGAGTTGCCTGAATTCCGGGATGTATACCGCCTCTCGGATGTTGTTCGTGCTCGCGGCGCGCCATGAAGCGCCGCAACGGTTGGTCCGGTTGACCAGGCGGGGCGTGCCGGCGAACGCGATCCTGTTCTCGTCGATCGTCGGATTCCTGTGCGTGATCGCGGCCGCGTTCGCCGAGGACACGATCTTCGCGTTCCTGCTCAACTCCAGCGGCGCGATCATCTTGTTCGTCTACATCCTGATCGCGATCTCGCAGATCGTGTTGCGCTATCGCGACCGCGACGCCGAGCTGCGACTGAAGATGTGGTTGTTCCCGGCGCTGTCGATCCTGACGACGATCGCGATGCTGGCGATCCTGGTGCAGATGTATCTGGACGACAAACTGCGGTCGCAGCTGCTGCTCAGCCTGTTGTCGTGGGCGGTGGTCGTGGGTCTGTACCTGGTGAACCGGCGGTTCATCGACCGACGCGATGCAGCCGAACCCGTCGACGTCGGGCTAGCTCGCGCCGGTCTCGAACAGCAACCCGAGCAGGTAGGTGACGGTAGCGGCGCCGTAGCCGATCATCAGCTGTCGCAGGGCGCGACGCACGGGCGGTCCACCTGAGAGCAGTCCGACGACGATTCCCGTTGCAAGCAAAGCGATTCCGACCAGGGCGGCGGCGACCACGACCGCGACGGTGCCCTGCAACCCGAACAGGTAGGGCAGCACCGGAATCAGCGCACCCGAGGCGAAGAAACTGAAGCTCGACACCGCGGCGCGAACACCCGTGCCGACAGCCTCATGCCCGTCGGGTTCAGGCCGGCCGAGTCGGCTCGGGCTGCCGCTTGTCGCAAGGTTGCTCAGCACCTTCGCCGCGTGACCTGTCGCCTCGTCGGCGCTCATGCCGCGGGCCCGGTACACCAATGCGAGCTCGTTGGCGTTGACGTCCAGTTGCGGCAACGCGTCGCCGGCCTCTGGGCTCGGCGTGGATGCCTCCAGTAGTTCGCGCTGTGAATTGACCGACACGTACTCGCCTGCACCCATCGACAGTGCGCCCGCGAGTAGACCGGCAAGGCCGGTTGCCAGCACCGTGTGGTTGGTTACGCCGGTGGCGCTGATGCCGAGCACGAGCGCAAGGTTGCTGACCAGTCCGTCGTTCGCACCGAAAACCGCCGCGCGGAAACTGCCCGACAACTGGTTGCGCCCACGGGTGGCCAGAGCGCGGACGACCTCTAGGTGGATGCGCTCATCGGCGGCCATCGTGGGCGTGGCGTCGACGTCGGTGTCGTAGGCAGAGCGGGCTTCTGCTCGTTGCGCGAGCGCCAACACGAATACCGAACCGAAGTGTTTGGCGAGGAAGCTGAGCATCCGGGTACGCATGTCGGCGCGCCGCGGCTTGCCGACCTGGTCGCCGAGCAGGTTCAGCCAATGCTGCTCATGGCGCCGCTCGGCGTCGGCCAACGTCAGCAAGATGGCGCGTTCCTCGCCCGTCCGGCGCTGGGCCAGATGCCGGTACACCCCTGCTTCGGCGCGTTCATTGGCCAGATGCTGACGCCAGCGACGCAGATCGCTATCCATGTCGCGATCATTCCCCGAAATCGAGTATCCAAATACTTGTTCGGCTCCCAGACACGCTTGCGAATCTGATCACATGCTGGAAGTAATCGACAAGGGCGCGGTCAGCGAGGCGCACCCGGTGCCGCTGCTCTTCATTCATGGCGCATGGCACGGCGCATGGTGTTGGGACGAACACTTCCTCGGGTTCTTCGCCGACAAGGGCTATCGCGCGATGGCCCTGAGCGTTCGCGGCCACGGCAGCAGCCCGGCGGTCAAACGCATGCAGTTCTGCCGGGTGGCGGACTACGTGAGCGACGTCTGCACGGTTGCCGACGACCTGCCCGCCCGGCCCGTTGTGATCGGGCATTCCCTGGGTGGCTTTGTGGTCCAGAAGTATCTCGAGTCCCACGATGCCCCCGCCGGCGTGCTGCTGGCCTCCGCGCCGCCGAAGGGTGCACGCGGATTCTTCGCTCGCGAGATGAAACGGCACCCTTGGGTTTCAGTGAGAACCACTGTCACGACTCGGTCGTTACACGGTTTCAACACACCCGAGCGTGCGCGCCGATACTTCTTCTCCGCGGAAACGCCTGAGGCCGACGTCGTCCGCTACACCGCTCGGCTCACGGAGGAATTCACGGGCGGAATTACTTTCGACACGTTGCTCAATCTGCCCAAGCCGCAACGGATCACCACCCCGCTACTGGTTTTGGGCGGCGAATGCGACGGTTGCTTCACTCAGGAAGAAGTGCATGCCACGGCACGCGCGTACGGCACCGAAGCCGAAATCTTCCCGGGTATGGGACACAACCTGATGCTCGAACCGAACTGGGAAGCGGTGGCGCAACGCATCGATGGTTGGCTGGGTGCCCGCGGCCTCTGACCGACTACAGCGGGATGTTCTTGTGTCGACCGCGGCGCTGCGGCGCCTCGGCCAGCGCCTGAGTCAGCTTGCTGCGGGTATGCGCCGGGTCGATCTTCTCGTCGACGACACCGATCTCGATAGCGGAATCCACACCGCCTGCGATCCGTTCGTGCTCGGCCGCCAGTTCCTCATGCAGAGCCTCGCGCTCGTCGTCCGACGCGGCGGCGAGCTTCTTCTTGTGCAGGATGCCGACCGCAGCCTTGGCGCCCATCACGGCGACCTCGGCGTCGGGCCACGCGAACACCTTGGTGGCATTGAGCGACCGTGAGTTCATTGCGATGTAGGCCCCGCCGTAGATCTTGCGGGTGACCAGCGTGACCCGGGGAACCGTGCACTCACCGAACGCGTGCAGCAGCTTGGCGCCGCGACGCACCACGCCGCCCCACTCCTGATCGACACCGGGCAGGTAACCCGGCACGTCGACGATGACCACCAGTGGAATCCCGAACGCATCGCACAGCCGCACGAAACGCGCTGCCTTCTCGGCGCTTTCGGAGTTCAGGCAGCCCCCGAGCCGCAGCGGGTTGTTGGCGATGACGCCGACGGAGCGGCCGGACAGCCGGCCGAGGCCGACGACGATCGACGGTGCCCACTTGCCCTGGAACTCCTCGAACGGCGCGTCGTCATCGAGCAGCGCCTCGACGATCGGGTGCACGTCGTAGGCGCGCCGCGCCGAATCCGGCAGCAGCGCATGCAGGTCGGTGTCGCCCGACTCGGCCTTGCTGCGGTCGAAATGGCCCTGCTGGCAGAACAATCCGACCAGGCGACGGCCGCGCTCATAAGCGTCGAGCTCGTCGTCGGCGACGATGTGGCACACGCCCGACTTCTTGTGGTGGGTATCGGGACCGCCGAGCGACGCCATGTCGACGTCCTCGCCGGTAACACTGCGAACGATGTCGGGGCCGGTGACGAACACCCGGCCCTCCGGCGCCATCACCACGACGTCGGTCAGGGCGGGGCCGTAGGCGGCGCCGCCTGCCGCGAAACCGACCACCACCGAGATCTGCGGGATGTAACCGGAGGCACGGATCATGGCCTCGAAGACCAACCCGACCGCGTGCAGCGCCTTGACGCCCTCGGCCAGCCGCGCGCCGCCGGAGTGCCAGATTCCGACGATGGGACTCTGTTCCTCGATTGCGGTGTCGTAGGCGTTGACGATGTGCGCGCAGCCCTCCACACCCATCGCACCACCCATGACGGTGCCGTCGGTGCAGAACGCGATGGTGCGCACGCCATTCACGGTGCCGGCAGCGGCCAGCACGCCCGAGCGGTCACGCTCGTGCAGCAGCGCCACGCTGCCGTCGTCGAAGAACGTGCTCAGGCGCAGCAGCGGATCGCGTGGATCAAGCGATTCGCCGACAGCCTCCGGGGCCATGATGGTCATTGAAACCTCCTGTAGCGCATCGGATGTCGGCTGGATGCCCTCTAGAAACTTGAGGAAGTACTTCCTCAATATTTTCCAAAGGCGAGCGCGACGTTGTGCCCACCGAATCCAAACGAATTGTTCACTGCGTATTGGTAATTGCCGGGGCGAGGACTGCCATGCACGACGTCCAGGTCGATCTCCGGGTCGAGATTCTTCAGGTTCAGCGTCGGCGGGATGACCCCGTTCTTCAACGCCAGCACAGTCAGGATGGACTCGACGGCGCCCACCGCGCCGACCGAATGGCCGAGCGCGGACTTCGGTGCGTACACCGCAGGCTTGTGGCCGCCCATCGCGTTGTTGATCGCATGCGATTCGGCCACGTCGCCGACCGAGGTGCCGGTCGCGTGTGCGTTGACGTGGTCGATGTCAGTGGGCTTTAGGCCCGCGAGCTGGATAGCACGCGACATCGCGTGCCCGGCCTGCTCACCGTTGGGGTCGGGCGCCACCATGTGGTAGCCGTCCGACGTGACGCTGGCACCCATCAGGCGTGCCAGGATGTTCGCGCCGCGTGCTTTGGCGTGCTCTTCGGTCTCGATGACCATGAGCGCACCGCCCTCACCGAACACGAACCCGTTGCGGTCCTTGTCGAACGGTCGGCACGCGCCTGCCGGGTCATCGTTGGTGGTGGACAACACGATTCGCATCTGAGCGAAGCCGGCGATCGGCACCGCCTCGATCTTCGATTCCACGCCGCCGCAGATCGCGATGTCGGCTTCGCCGAGCACGATCTGTTGCCACGCGTGTGCGATGCCTTCGGAGCCCGATGCGCACGCCGAAACCGGCGTGATGACACCGGCTTTGGCTGCCCGCTCGAGGCCGACTGCGGCCGCGGGCGAGTTCGGCATGTACTTCTGCACGGCCAACGGGGACACGGCTCGCATGCCCTTCGCGCGCATATCGTCGTACGCGAAGACCAATTCCTCGGCCGAACCAAGGCCAGTGCCGATGGACACCATCAAGCGGCGGGTGTCCACCTCGGGCGCACCTGCGTGCTGCCAGGCCCGTCGTCCCAGAACGGTGGACATCTTCTGTAGGTACGACAACCGACGCAGCTCAACTCGGCTGAGCTCGCCGTCGAAATCCTCGAGAAGATGGCCACCTATCCGGACCGGAAGGTTGTACTGCTCGACAAACGGATCCTCGAGTTTGCGAATACCGCTTTGGCCGTCCAGCAGCTTCTGCCACGTGCTTTCGGCGTCGGTCGCCAATGCGGTCGTCATGGCCATGCCAGTGACAACCACATTGGGGAAACCGTTCCCCGTGGAAAGCTGAGTTCGTCCTCCCATTACTGTGCCGAACGTTCCTCTCGCCTAGTACCGACCGAACGCCAGGGCGACATTGTGGCCACCGAAGCCGAACGAGTTGTTGATGGCGTACTGGTATTCGCCATAACGAGGCTCACCCGCAACGACATCGAGATCGATCTCGGGGTCGGGCGTCTCATAGTTCAGTGTCGGCGGAATGACGCCGTCGCGCAGCGCGAGCACCGTCAGCACCGACTCGAGCGCACCGACCGCACCGATGGAGTGGCCAAGCGCACCCTTCGGGGCGTACACCGCGGCGTGCTCCACACCGGCGACCCGCAGAGCGTTCGCCTCGGCCGTGTCACCGATCGGGGTAGCGGTCGCGTGGGCGTTGACGTGGCTGATGTCCTTCGGCTCCAGCCCCGCCGTTTCCATCGCACGCTTCATTGCGTGACCCGCCCGCACGCCGTCGGCGGCCGGAGCCACCATGTGGAACGCGTCGGACGTGATGCCCGCACCCAGCAGCCTGGCCAGCGGCTTGGCGCCGCGCGCCTTGGCGTGCTCCTCGGTCTCGATGACCAGCATTGCGCCCGCCTCGCCGAACACGAAGCCGTCGCGGTTCTTGTCGAACGGCCGCGACGCGCCTTCGGGGTCGTCGTTTCGCGTCGACATGGCGCGCATCATCGAGAACGTCGCGATCGGCAACGCCTCGATGCCGCCTTCCACGCCGCCGCAGACGGCGAAGTCGGCGTCACCCATGACGATCTGGCGCCACGCGTGGGCGATGGCTTCCGAACCCGACGAGCAGGCCGACACCGGGGTGATGACGCCGGCGCGGGCCCCCAGCTGAAGGCCCACCACCGCTGCCGCCCCGTTGGGCATGATCATCTGAACAGCCAGCGGGGACACCTTGCGGGGCCCGCCCTCGTTCATCGCGTCGTAGGTTTCGACGATCTTCTCGCCGCCGCCAAGACCCGTGCCGATGACCACTGCGAAGCGGTCGGGGTCGACCTCGGGGGCACCCGCGGTCTCCCACAGTTGGCCGCTCAGCAGCTTGGCCATGCGCTGGACATACGACATCCGTCGCATGTCCAGCCGGCCCATGTGGTCGTCGACCGGATCCTTGAGGTGACCGCCGATGCGGACCGGCAGATCCCACTTGGTGACGAAATCGTCCTCGAGTACGTGGATGCCGCTCTCGCCGGCCAACAAGCCCTTCCACGTGCTCTCGATGTCCCCAGAGATCGAAGTCGTTGCCGTGACGGCGGTCACTACAACACTGGGGAAGCCGCCGTTAGCAGTGGAAGGCTTGGTCACTTGGTCTCCGCGATCTGCGCCCGAATTGCCGCAGCGGCCTCGGGGTTCTCTTCCTCGAGCTTCTGGATGTAGGCGACGACGTCACCGACAGTGCGCAGGCCGGCGAGGTCCTCGTCGGGGATCTTCACGCCGTACTTGTCCTCGGTCTGCACCGCGATCTCCACCATCGACAGCGAGTCGATGTCCAGATCGTCGACGAACGACTTCTCCGGGGTGACCTCAGACGGCTCGATACCGGTGACCTCTTCGATGATCTCGGCGATGCCGGCGATGATTTCTTCCTGGGTGGTGGCCACGATGGCTCCTTCTAATTGGGTTGTTACTGCTGGAATTAACGATCTCTATTTCGTTGTACTGGTCAGAGCTCTGCTAGCCCGTCCAGATCAGCGGGGGACTTGACGGCGTGCGTCGGTACCCCCCGAAGTTCACGTTTGGCGATGCCTGCCAACGTCCCCGCCGGCGGGAACTCGACGATCGCCGACACTCGGACCTCCGCGTCGCCGCGCAGGTACTCGGTGCACAGGTCCCACCGCACGGGGCGGGTCAGCTGTGCCACCAGCTTGGTCATCGCGTCCGCTGCCGAGGCGACGGGCTGCCCGTCCGCATTCGACAGAAGTGTCGTGTTGGGCTCCGAGGCTGTTACCGCTTCGGCCGCCTTTGCATATCCCTCGGTCGCCGAGGCCATGTAGTGCGTGTGGAAGGCACCTGCAGTGGCCAACTGGCGGACGCGGGCCTTCGCGGGCGGATCCTCGGCGAGCTTGTCCAGGGCGGACAGCGCGCCGGCGGCCACGATCTGACCGGCAGCGTTGCGGTTGGCCGGAACAAGATCCAGCGCCTCGAGACGAGCCAGCACCTCGGCCTCGTCGCCCCCGAGCACCGCGGACATGCCCGTCGGCTCCAGCGCGCAGGCCTTGGCCATCTCCGAACCCCGGGTGGCGGCCAGCTTGACCGCATCGTCGGCGGAGATCACGCCGGCGATCGCATAAGCGGCGATCTCACCGACCGAATGGCCGGCGACAACCGTGTCCCTGTCGTTGAGCAGCCCGCGCCGGGTCAGTTCCTCGTGCGCCAGCAGCGTCGCGGCCACCACGAGTGGCTGGGTCACCGCGGTGTCGGTGATCTCCTCGGCGGTCGCGGTAGTGCCAAGGCGAACCAGGTCAAGGCCGCTGATCTCGGACCAGGCGGCAAGACGCTCAGCGGCGCCGGGCAGCTCGAGCCAGGCGGCCAGCATGCCGGGAGTCTGGGAGCCCTGGCCGGGCGCAAGCAAGGCAAGCGCAGTTTGTTGAGGCACGTCTCTAAGAGAACACTGTGAAGACGACTTTGCACGGTGTAAGAGATTATGAACCTCGTCTTATGTTTTTGTGGGACTCCCACAAAAAGGCATGTGATGGGACTCCATCGATACCGCTCTGCAACATCCCGCGATCAATTCAGGCAGGGCGATGTGATCCCTGCCACGCTGCGCCTGTCGTCTGAACCGATCTTGACGAGGTATTTGGCGTGCTGGAGTGGTATGGCTGCCGGCCCAGTCGACCTACGGTCGCGGCGACCCGCAGCACGTACGCGTCGCGCGGAAGCGTGGGATCGCGGCCGGTGAAGTCGGCGATGCGTTTGAGCCGGTAGCGCACGGTATTTGGATGAACGAACAATTTGCGGGCGCAGGCCTCGATCGCACCGCCCGAGTCCAAATAAGCGTCAAGCGTCTCGGTGAGCGCCGGACCTGCGTCGGCCAGCGGGCGCATCACCTCGGCTTCCAGCGCTGCGACGGCCGTCGCATCGCCCAACAACGCGCGCTCGGGCAGCAACTCGCGTGCCAATACCGGCCGCGGCGCTCCGCTCCAGCCGGCCACCGCGTTCATCCCCGCGATCGCCTCCGTGGCGCTGATGTAAGCGGCGCCCAGCGTGGGCGCTGTCGGCCCGATCACCACCGGACCGTCGGCAAAGACGCCCAGCAGCTCGGAGAGAAACTTGTCCGTCGGTGCCAGCGCGCCCGACACGATGGCGACCAGCCAGGTGCCGTGCACGTCGGACAGGGCGGCTCGCCCGTTGCGGTTGACGACGTCGTGGACATCATCGCTGGTGAGGTCCACGCGGTCGGGTTGGGGCAGCCCGACGATGACGGTCGCGGGCGCGGTTGCGTCCCAGTTCAGCGCGGCGGCCTGCGACTGCAGTTCCGGGCCGGTGTCCCCGCGGACCACCGCGTCGACGACGTTGGCCTCCATCCGGGTGTCCCACGCGCCGCGCGCCTCGGCCTGGTCGGCGTAGGCCATGGCGGCGGCGAACGCCAAATCCCTGCTATAGCGCAGGATTCCGGCCGTCAGCGCGGTCAACTGCTCCTCGGAGCGCGCAAGCAGCGGCACCACTTCCTCGCAGTACTCCATGGTGACGCGGACCATTTCGACCGACTGCCGCAGCGCAACGCGTCGCCGTAGATCCTGCGGCACCACCTCGAACGCCTGCGCCGTGTAGCTGACGTTGCTTTGCGGGTTGCGCATCCACTCGACGAAGTTGACCACCGCCGCCTGCACCACCAGTTGCACGCTCGCGCGCTGCGAGGCCTCCAGGTCGGCGAAGTACGGCAGTCGTTCCTCCATGGCGCGCACGGCCTCGGTCGCCAACCGGCCGGAGTACTGCTTGAGCCGGCGCAGCACGGTGTCGGGCACCGTCTCCAGCACCTCGATCGTGGACTTCGGCGGGATGAACCGATTGTCGGCCATCCCCAAAGGCTACGCGACTCTTCTGGAGGAAACCTCCAACTAGGCGCTGCCGGTGTCCTTGTACGAGACGCCCGCAGCCATCACATCGTCGATCTTGTATTTGCGCGCGGCCTCGACCGCGACCGACTCGTCGATGTTCCCGTCGCGCGCGAGGCCCTCGAGCACGCCGACGACGACCGACTCGGCATCGGTGTTGAAGTACCGCCGCGCCGCCGGGCGAGTGTCGGAGAACCCGAAGCCGTCTGCGCCAAGCGTGATGTAGGTGCCCGGCACCCACGGCCTGATCTGCTCGGGCACCGCCCGCATCCAGTCGGACACCGCGACCACCGGCCCCGCCGCCTCGGCCAGGGCCTGGGTGACGAACGGCGTGCCCGGCGGACGCTCGGGGTGGCGCAGCCGTTCCTTCTCTATGGCCACACCGTCGCGGTTGAGCTCGCCCCAGCTGGTCACCGACCAGACGTCGGCGGCGACGTCCCACTCGTCGGCGAGCAGTTCGGCCGCCCGAACCGCCTCGGGCATGGCGACACCCGACGTGAGGATCTGCGCGACGTGCGTGCGCTTCTCCGGCGCCTTGCGGTAGAGGTAGATGCCGCGCAGCAGCGCTTCCACGTCGATTCCCTCGGGCTCGGCGGGCTGCACGTAGGGCTCGTTGTAGATCGTCATATAGAAGTAGACGTTCTCCGGGTTCTCGCCGTACATGCGGTGCAGGCCGCTTTCCACGATGTAGGCGATCTCGTAGGCGAACGCCGGGTCGTAGGCCACCACTGCCGGATTGGTCGCGGCGAGCAGCAGCGAGTGGCCGTCGGCATGCTGCAGGCCTTCGCCGGTCAGCGTGGTGCGGCCCGCGGTGGCGCCGAGGACGAAGCCGCGGGCCATCTGGTCGGCGGCCGCCCAGAATCCGTCGCCGGTGCGCTGGAAGCCGAACATCGAATAGAAGATGTAGACCGGGATCATCGGCTCGTTGTGCGTGGCGTAAGAAGTGCCGACCGCGGTGAACGACGCCGTGGAGCCCGCCTCGTTGATCCCTTCGTGCAGGATCTGGCCGATTTCACTTTCCTTGTACGCCAACATCAATTCGGCATCCACGCTGGTGTAGAGCTGGCCGTTGCGGTTGTAGATCTTCAGGCTCGGGAACCATGAGTCCATGCCGAACGTGCGGGCTTCGTCGGGAATGATCGGCACGATTCGCTTGCCAATTTCCTTGTCCCGCAACAGTTCCTTGAATGTGCGAACCGTCGCCATCGTGGTGGCGACCTCCTGGTTGCCCGAACCCTTTTTCAGCGCCTTGTAGGTGTCGCGGCCGGGAAGCGTCAGCGCCTTGGACTTGGTGCGGCGCTCGGGTACGAAACCTCCCAGCGCACGGCGCCTTTCGAGCATGTACCGAATCTCGGGAGCTTCGGGCCCTGGGTGGTAGTAGGGCGGCAGATAGGGGTTCTTCTCGATTTCCTCGTCGCTGACCGGGATGCGGATCGCGTCGCGGAAGAACTTGAGGTCTTCTATCGCAAGCTTTTTCATCTGATGCGTCGCGTTGCGGCCCTGGAAGTGCGCGCCGAGTGAGTAGCCCTTGATGGTCTTGGCCAGGATCACCGTCGGCTGGCCCGTGTGCTCGATGGCCGCCCGGTAGGCCGCATACACCTTGCGGTAGTCGTGCCCGCCGCGCTTGAGATTCCAGATCTCGCTGTCCGACATCTTCTCGACCAACGCCTTGGTGCGCGGATCGCGGCCGAAGAAGTGGTCGCGGACATAAGCGCCGTCGTTGGCCTTGTAGGTCTGGTAGTCACCGTCGGGGGTGGTGTTCATCAGGTTGACCAGTGCGCCGTCGCGGTCGGCATGCAGCAGCGTGTCCCATTCGCGTCCCCACACCACCTTGATCACGTTCCAGCCAGCGCCCCGGAAGAAGGACTCCAGCTCCTGGATGATCTTGCCGTTGCCGCGGACCGGGCCGTCGAGGCGCTGCAGATTGCAGTTGATCACGAAGGTCAGGTTGTCCAGGCCCTCGTTGGCTGCGACCTGGATCAGCCCGCGGCTCTCCGGCTCGTCCATCTCACCGTCGCCGAGGAATGCCCACACGTGCTGGTCGGAGGTGTCCTTGATGCCGCGGTCATGCAGATAGTGGTTGAACCGTGCCTGGTAGATCGCGTTCATCGGGCCAAGGCCCATCGACACCGTCGGGAACTCCCAGAAGTCCGGCATCAGCCGCGGGTGCGGATACGACGGCAGTCCGCCGCCGGGGTGGCTGTGCTCCTGGCGGAAGCCGTCGAGTTGGTCAGCGGTTAGCCGGCCCTCGAGAAACGCGCGCGCGTAGACGCCGGGCGAGGCGTGGCCCTGGATGAACACCTGATCGCCGCCGCCCGGGTGGGCCTTACCGCGGAAGAAGTGGTTGAAACCGACCTCGTACAGCGCCGCCGACGACGCGTACGTCGAAATATGGCCTCCCACACCGACTCCCGGGCGTTGCGCCCGGTGCACCATGATCGCGGCGTTCCATCGGATCCATGCCCGGTAGCGGCGCTCGACGTCTTCATCGCCGGGAAACCACGGCTCGAGTTCGGTCGGGATGGTGTTCACATAGTCGGTGGACGTCAGGGCGGGGATGGCCACCCGCTGTTCGCCAGAGCGTTCCAGCAACCGCAACATCAGATAGCGCGCCCGCGCCGGGCCCGACCGTTCGAGCAATTCGTCGAACGACTCGAGCCATTCGGCGGTCTCTTCCGGATCGATGTCGGGCAGATATGATGCGACGCCTTCCCGAATCACCCGAACCCGATCGGGTTCGGCTGCGGTGCTGGAGTTTTGGGCCAGGTCTTGGCGCACGAACTCGGTGGTCAACTTCCGCTCCTTGTTAGGCGGTTACAGGTGCTACGCGATCGGCGCAGCTGCCTCCATCTTTGTCCCATCGTGCCCCACTTGCACCGCTGGGGGTGCCGAGTGGAATGAACCCACTTAAAGGGTCCAACGGGGTGCAAACCGGTAACGTCTGCAGACCGTGCTGATCGCTGGGCTGTCTCGCAAGCGGCTGCGGATCGTGGCGCTGGTGATCGGCGGTCTTGCTGCCTCGGCGATGATCATCGTCGGCTGCACCAGCGTCACGCAGGGCAGCGCGGAGATCGACCGTGCCGACGCTCCGGTCTACCGGGCCTCGGTATCGGCGTCGATCGAAGAGTCCGCGGCCAGCTCGAGCTCCCGCGAATCCGAACGCCAGGCATCGCTGACCACCCAGGCCGTCCACTCGTCGTGCGAAGCGCTGAGCTCGTCGAGCGTCGACGCGATCACGGCGGTGAACAACTACGTCGACGCGTTCAACAAGAACGCCGCCGATGCCGCGGCCAAGGCGCCGCCTGCGATCGATGCGCTCAACCACAGCGCCGATCTGGTGGGTCGCAGCGTTTCCGACCCGCTCAGCCCCAATTTGCGCGACGCCCTAGGCGCGTGGGTGGACGCGGCCAGGGGGCTCGCGGCGGCGATCGCGGGCAATTTCGGCCCCGAAGAATTCAACGCCGCGATCACCAAGTTGAACGACACCAAGACCGCCGCGCTGAACCTCTGCGACGCGGCATATCGATGAACCTGCCCGCCGGTGGTCGGTCTTCGGGCCGCGGCGTGCGACGATAGGCCTTGAGACATCACCGGGCGCATCGTGCGCCCGAGCTGGCTGAAGGAGGACCGACCGTGGTCGCGGCGGATGACGCCCCGAACTACGCCCGCAGACTGGGCATCCAACGAGATCAGGTTGTGCAGGAGTTGGGCTGGGACTCCGACGTCGACGACGACATCCGGGCCGACATCGAAGAGGCGTGCGGCGGCGAGCTGCTCGACGAGGACGCCGACGAGGTCATCGACGTGGTGCTGTTGTGGTGGCGCGACGGCGACGGCGATCTCGTGGACAACCTGATGGACGCCATCACCCCGCTCGCCGACGACGGCGTGATCTGGGTGGTGACGCCGAAGACGGGCAAGCCGGGCCACGTGCAACCCGCCGAAATCGCCGAATCGGCGCCGACAGCGGGCCTGATGCAGACGTCGTCGGCCAATCTCGGCGACTGGATCGCCAGCAGGCTGGTGCAGCCGAAATCCAAAGCGGCCGGCAGGCGGTAGTGCTGGAAGTCGGTAGCGAGGCGCCGGACTTCACGCTCAAGGACCAGAACGGCCAGCCCGTAACGCTGAGCAGCTTCCGCGGCGTCAAGGATGTGCTGCTGGTGTTCTTTCCGCTGGCGTTCACCGGCATCTGCCAGGGCGAGCTCGACGAGATACGCGACCACCTGGCGGATTACCAGAACGACGACACCGCGACGCTGTCGATTTCGGTGGGTCCGCCGCCTACGCACAAGGTTTGGGCGACGCAGAGCAGTTTCACGTTTCCGGTGCTGTCCGACTTCTGGCCGCACGGCGCCGTCGCGCAGTCCTACGGCGTGTTCAACGACGACACCGGCTTTTCCAATCGCGGCACGTTCGTCGTGGACCGGTCGGGCGTGATCCGGTTCGCCGAGATGAAGCAGCCGGGGGAGGCGCGGGATCAAGCCGTGTGGACCGAGGCGCTCAAAGCGCTGCGATCGGGCTGACGGATTTCCACCTGCAGGTCATCGACCGGTAGCCTGCCCGAGCAGGGGCGCGTAGCTCAGTGGTAGAGCTCTGGTTTTACACACCAGCGGTCGGCGGTTCGATACCGTCCGCGCCCACCAACATTCAGCGAGGCCAGCTTCGTGTGATCGTGGGTGTTTATTGGCGACTTCCGTTAGATGCCGTCGACATAGTCACCGGTGCAGATGTTGTAGTGCCCGGCTGGATTGAACGATTCTCCGTAGCCGGGGAAGTACCACTTCGCCGCTTGATACATCAGCTTGCCGTCGCAGTTGCCGAGGTTGTAGGCCACGATCGTCGCCGGTTGTTTGACCGACTGTGCGACGCTGAAGGCCCCCGGCGGTATCGCGTAGGAAGTACCCGTGCCGATGGCCTGTTCGCCGCCCCATGAAGACCATGTGATGTCCCAGATATCGCCCGTCGGGTCGCCTCCGTTGTTGACATTGGTCGGCGCTACCGTTCCGTAGCCCTTGGTGTTCGGGTTCCAGGCACGACCCAGAGTCGGTTGTGGGTCGGCCGACGCGGAGGGTGCGCCGATAGTGGAGCAGGCAGCCACGGCGATGGTGGTCGCGATGACCGCTGCGATCGGTCTCGCAAGCGTCTTCGTTTTCATTGGCGTGCTGTCTCTCTTGTCCGGGTAGGTGCCGTTTCGCTGTTGGCGGTTCGGGGTGGCTGGTCATCCGCAAGGCTGCAGCGGACGCCTTGGTGGTTTCTTGCTGGGCAGTTCAACTGGGTTCCACCTCGGTACTGGGTGGTGATCTGGACAGGGAGTTACCCACCAGCGGTCGGCGGTTCGATACCCTCCGCGCCCACCAGCCTCATCGAGGTGGGCCGTTGTGCCCGTCAGTGGAGAGCCAGGGGCGCTTCGGCCGCCGTGGAGGGTGCGAGCGTCGCATAAGGCCCTGACGTCGTCGGAAGCTGGGCGCCCAAGAGATTCGCGATGACGAAGCTCGCCGCCTGATCGGTGTAGACGGGTACGTAGCCCTCGGTGTGTCCGCTCCATTCGTTGCCGGGGCCGGCGTGACAGATCGGGTCAGCGGGATTGCACAGATCCATCGCCTTGGCACCCAGCAGAGAACTCTGGGTCGTTATCGGTGAACCGCTGCGGTCGCCCACATTGCCGAAGGTGACGACCGCCGCGACGTTGTCGGCGTATTGGGCTGGCAGCGTAGTGCCCCTGAGCAGACCGCCTACCGAATTGCCGGTGACGATGTCCACCACCGACGCGCCCTGCGAATATCCGCCAAGCACCTGCGGCGTGTTAGGGCATTTGTCGGCCATGGATTTGATGTGCGCTACGGCGTCCTTGGAGCCGTCGTCGGTGTGCAACTGGAGCAGGCTCGCCTTGTAGTTCACCGCGTACGCACCGATGTTCATGCCGGTCTGCTCACGCAGCGCGTCCACGAGGGCCTGGCCCACGCGCCCGAGGCCGACCGGTTCGTCGGTGCCGCGGGCGAAGGTCACCTCGATGTCCGGGCAGTCGTCGGCGCTGGCCAACGGCACAGCGGGCGAGAGGGCGCTTGGCGCGATCAGCGCAGCACCGGCGGCCAGCACAGCGGCGGCGCCGAGGCCGGCGCGTCGCAGACGGTTGCTCATCGGCAGATATTACCGAGAAACCGCGAGTGGGTTCGCATCTGTGGCAAAGCGGCGCGGTAACTGCGAGCCGCGATTGCCATCACTCCGGCGGGGCGAAGAACTCCAGCGCGTTGCCGTCCGGGTCGCGGAAACTGACGCCCGACCCATAGTGTGCGTCGACGATCCCGCCGTGTTCGATGCCGAGGCCGTTGAGCTTCTCGGCCCACTCCTGCAGCTCGGCGCGGCTGGCGCAGCCGAATCCGACGTGATCCAGCCCCGCACGGAACTCGGTGAACTGCCCACCCTCGATGTCGCGGTCGTGCTGGTGGATACCGAACAGCGTGCCGTTTTCGAACGCCCAGACCAGATGCCGGAAACCGGCGTCGGTGTGCTCGTCGAGCACGGGATCGGTTCCGATCAGCGTTTTATACCAAGGTCCGCTGACGTCGAGATCGCGCACTGTGAGCGCGACGTGGTTGAGGGCCGGGAAGGCCATCGTGGACTCCTCACTGTTCACATCGAGAAAGACGATCTACATACGTCACCGGACGTGACCCGGTTCACCACTGATCATTGACCCTCGAGCGGGCAAACGCGACGGTCCTTGACCGTGCAACGTCCCCTCCGCGTGCGTCGCGGCAAATTTCGCGGCGGTTTGCCTATTCGGAACGTAACCATGATCATTGCTGTCCAGCAAACGAATTCGCGCACGTTTCAGGTGCTGTCTAGTTTCTCCAACTAAAGAGTCGGGCCTTTGCCACCAGTTCAAATTGACGCTTCTGATGTTTCAGGTGCGCGCATCCTCTACAGGAAACGCGCAGCTCTGATGGCAAAAACTTCTTGCGAGCGTGATTAAACGTTGTCGTTGCTGGGAACCAAAGAATTGTATCGATGGAGCCGGTGCGGGGGCCGGTAAGCAATGGATCACGAAATGGGGATACTCGTGCGGCAAAGGGAGAAGAAGGGCCAGCTTGGGCGGCCCGTAGTCAAGATCGGTATTGCAATTACGGCCTCAGCGGTCATGTCCGCCGGGGCCGCAAGTCTGTTGATGGCCGGTGGCTCGGGGCCTGTCGTGCTGCCCTACGCCACCATGGCGGCCATCAACACATCCAACACCACGGTCGGGTTCGCGGACTCGGACCTGATCGGGATGTCACAGGCCGACATCGACCGGACGCTCGACGAGATGCAGGCGATGGGCGTGCAGAACGTCCGGATCCTGATCCCGTGGAACGGCATCGAGCTGCAGAACGACTTTTTCTACTGGAACAAGGTCGATGCGCTCGTCAACTCGGCATATGAGCGCGACATGGGCATTCTCGGCGTGCTGAACTCGACGCCGGCCTGGGCCACCGAACCCGGGCAGCCCGCTCCCGCGAGCCCGCCCGCATCGACGGCGGAATATGCGGAATTCGTTGGCGCAGTGGCAGAACGCTACGCCGGCAAGGTATCGGCCTATGAGATTTGGAACGAACCCAACGCCGCGACCTTCTGGTATCCATCACCGGACCCGGCTGAATACACCCAGCTGCTGCAGGCGGCTTATCCCGCCATCAAAGAGGCCGATCCGAACGCCACCGTCATCGGGGGCGTGGTCGGCTGGGTCACCGACTATCCGAACCTCGCCATCAGCCCGGCCAAGTACGTGCAGGGCATGTACGACGCCGGGGCGCAGGGCTATTTCGACGCGCTGTCCTATCACCCGTACCAGTACCAGGTTCCGTTCGGGCAGGGCAGGCCATATGGTCCCGCCTCGCCGATCAATCAACTCGACCTGATGCACCAGGAGATGGTCGCGAATGGTGATGGCGACAAACTGATTTGGGCCTCGGAGTACGGCGAGCCGACATCGGTTGTCAGTGAGGCAACCCAGGCCTCATTCATCTCGAACTTCCTGAACACCTGGAGCAGCTTCGACTACACCGGGCCGTCGTTCATCTACACCACGCGTGACCGGCAGACGGGAAGCACCGACGATCAGGACACGTTCGGTGTGCTGCGTACCGACTGGTCCCGAAAGCCGGCCGCGAACGTGATCCAGCAGTGGACGGCGACGCATCCGCAGTCACCGCCGCCGAGTTCGGTCACTCTGGCAGCCTCGACGGGTACTGCGACGACGACGTCGACGACCCCGACTGCATCGACGACCACCGCGGTGGCGCCGATGGCTGCGACGGAGGTGCCGCAGAGCACGCTGACCACGACGGCGCCGACGACCGAAACATCAACGGCGCCAACGGCTACGGCGACAGCGACTCCGGCGACGGCGACCTCTGAGCCGACGGCTACGACAGGTACGACCTCGACGGGCACGACGTCTACGACGGGCACCACGTCGACGGGCACGACGTCGACTGCCACGACCGGCACGTCGAGCACCTCTACCGGGTCGACCGCTACCAACTCGACCGGGACGAGCTCAACGGGCACCACCAGTGGCAGCACCGGATCCACAAGCGGTAGCACCGGTTCCACGAGTTCCGGCTCGTCGACCGCAACGAAATAATTCGAGGGGCGTCAAGGCAGGCGGGTCAGATGACCCGCCTGCCTAGGCGTGCCCTGGTTCGCATGCTGCGCAGGTACAGCCCGTACCAGAACAGCCAAAAGTCGCGGGGGATAACGTGATCGGCGATGCGCAGCGTCATCAACAGCATCTCGAACAGTCGTTGGTGTTCAGGCGTCCACGGCAGCCGCATGTGCGTGCGGAACTCCTGCGGCAGGAATCCCGTCGTCGCAAACAGGTTCACCGGGCCGACGAGTTGCCGAAGCGGGGTCGGCAGAAATGCCGCTGTTGCAACGCCGTACAGGTGCTCGCGCACCGGCGGATCGATCCGAAGCTCCTCGAGCGAACTCTTCCAGTACGCGTCGAACGCCACCCGGTCGGCGGGCCACATGTCTTCGCGCACTTGCAGTGTGGTGCCGAGCTTCTTGGCGTCCTGGTACACCGCATCGGCGGCCGCCTCGTCCAGTGGGCCGTAGAGAAATTCGTGCTGATCGATGTAATAGCGGTACAGGCAGGCGGCGACCCAGAGCTGCAGTCGAGGGTTGAACGCGTTGTAGGAAACCGGACTCGATGCGGTCGACCGGATCATGGCATGCACCTTGTCGATCTCCTTGCGGACCAGTGCGCGGTCCGCGTCGGTGCCGACGGTCGCGGCGGCCAGGTAGTAGCCGGTGGTGCGAGAGCGCTTCAACGGATGCTTGTACACGTTGCCGCTGTCGACGGGGCTCTCCAGCACGCCGTACCCGATCGCGGGTGCGGCCAACTGCATGATCACATTCGCCGCAGGCAGCAGCACCGCGGCGGGGTTCAGCAAGTCGGCGACCCTGGTCGGACGCCGGGGCGGGCCCAGCCTCATGAAACCGAGTAGACCACTTGTGAGACGCTCCCGGGGTGTTTGTGCCAGCGAGTCGGGGTCGCGTCGCGGGAATCTCGGGCGGCTATCTCGCCGACCTGTTGTTCGGTGATCCGCGCCGGGGCCACCCAGTCGCGCTGTTCGGTAGCGGCGCAGCGGCTTTGGAACGGCTGACCTACGCCGATTCCCGCCGCGCCGGGGCGGTACACGTCGCGACACTGCTTGGGGCCCTCGGTGTGCTTGGTGTCGCCTTCGAACGCACTGTCAGGGGTCCGGTATTGACGTCGGCGGCCACGGCGGCCGCGACGTTCGTCGCACTGGGCGGCACGTCGTTGTGTCGCGCCGGCCACCAGATGGCCGACCTGCTGACCGCCGATGATGTCGCGGGCGCACGGCAGTTGTTGCCGTCGCTGTGCGGTCGCGACCCGGCCGCGCTCGACTCCGCGGGCCTCACTCGAGCGGCGCTCGAATCCATCGCCGAGAACACCTCCGACGCGCAGGTGGCGCCGGTGTTGTGGGCCGCAGTCGGCGGAGTGCCCGCGGTGCTCGTCTACCGCGGCGCCAACACTCTGGATGCGATGATCGGCAATCGCTCGGCCCGATACCTCCGATTCGGCTGGGCCGCAGCACGATTCGACGATGCCGCCAATTTCGTCGCGGCCCGGGTCACGGGCGTACTCGTGGCCTTGTGTGCGCCGCTGGTCGGCGGTTCACCCACCGGAGCACTCCGTGCCTGGCGCCGCGACGCGGCCCGTCACCCCAGTCCCAACGCGGGCGTGGTCGAGGCCGCCTTCGCCGGAGCGCTCGGCGTGCGACTCGGCGGGCCGACGCAGTATGCCCACGAACTGGAGATCAGGCCGACGCTCGGCGACGGGCGTGCCCCCGAAGTCGCTGATCTGGTGCGGGCGGTGCGGTTGTCGAAACTCGTGCAGGCCGCTGCCGTCGCGGTCGGTCTCAGCGCCGCCTGCCGTATCGGTCGGCGAGCTTCTGCTCGATCGTGAGCGGCGCGTCGGGCTGCGTCGGTGCGGCGGCCTTCTCGCGTCGGCGCTCGCGGATCTCGGCGTAGATGAAGTAGCCCAACAAGATCGGGGCGATGATGCCGAACGCAATCCACTGGATGCCGTAGGACAGGAACGGGCCGGCATCGAGCCGAGGCAATGCGATGACGCCGAGACCGCCGGGCTGATCCTCGACGAGTTGGACATAGGACCCGGCCACCGGCGTCCGGGTGAGCCCCGAGATCTGTGCGGTGTTGATCGAATACACCTGCTGCGTGCCGTCCTCCCGGAAGGGCTCCTTGCCGGTCACCACCGGCTCGGAGTCGCGCAATCGTGCGGTGATCGTGACCGTCCCGCTGGGTGGCGGTGCGAACGCGGGCACCTTCGAGCCCTGCTCGGGTCGCACGTATCCCCGGTCGACCAAAACCACCGGGCCGCCGTCGACGGCGAACGGTGTCAGCACCTCGAACGCGGGGTCACCGTCGATGACGCGAAGCCGGGCCAGCACCTGCTGCTCGGGCAGATAGTGACCGGTCGCGGTCACCCGCCGCCACTGCGCGTCCGGAGCGGACGAATCCTGCTGTGGCAGATAGGTTTTCAGCGGCACGGGGTCGGCTGACACCGAGTTCGAGATCTGGGTGTTCTCACGCGACGTCTTGGTGTTCTTGCCCAACTGCCATGGTGCCAGCACGGTGAAGCACAGATACGCGAACGCGAGCACCACGACGAACAGCGCCAACCACGCCGGCCGCAGCAGAAACGCCAACCGTCGCATCAGCTTGCGATGCCCCTGCCGGCCAACTGCTCGTCCACCCAGTCGTGCAGCCCGGGCAACGACGCCTCGATCACGGTGTACACGTCCTCGAAATCATCGTGCGTGCCGTAGTACGGGTCTTCGACGTCGAGTGCGTGCGCCCCCGACCGCGGGTCGAACGACCGCAGCATCCGAATCCTATTGGGCGGAACACCCATTTCCCGCAGCATCCGTTCATGGTTGCGACCAAGAGCCACAACAAGATCCGCCGCCAAGTGGTCGCTGTCGATCTGCGCGGCGCGGTGCGCGGTGGGATAGCCGTGCTCACGCAGTACATGGGCAGCGCGCTGATCGGCGGGATCGCCCGCATGCCAGCCGCCGGTGCCCGCGCTGGTGACTCGTACCGCGTCGGACAGGCCACGCTCCTTGATCTGATGGGCGAACATCTTCTCGGCCATCGGCGACCGGCAGATGTTGCCTGAGCAGATGAAGGTGATGTGCAGCGGCTCAGACACCCAACACCTCGCGAAGGTCGGCCACGGTCGAGACATGGGCAAGCGCCCTGACCGCGTCGGGATCATCAAAGTCGGCACGGCCGTAACCCCAGCCGACTACGACGGTGTCGATGCCGTGCTCGGCGGCGCCCTCGACGTCGTGCGAGCGGTCACCGACCATCAGCACCCGATCCGGCAGCGGATGTAGCTGGGCCAGCGCATGCGCGACGACGTCGGATTTGGTTGCCCGCGTGCCGTCGACACTGGCACCCGCGATCACCTCGAAGTGCCCGTCGAGGCCGAAGTGGGCGAGGATGCGCCGCGCGGTCGGCTCCGCCTTCGACGTCGCCACGGCCAGCCGGACACCGGCGGCCTGTAGGTCGGCCAACAGTTCGGCGATGCCGTCGAAGAGCCTGTTCATCGCCCAGCCGCGGGTGGTGTAGTCGGCCCGATAAGCGGCGATCGCGGCGTCGGTGTGTTCGCCGAGGCCCATTTCGGTCAGGGTGTGATGCATCGGCGGGCCGACGACGCGGCCTGCCAAATCGCCGTCGGGCACGACCGCCCCGACCTGTCCGAGTGCGTGCCGGAAGCTGGACACGATGCCCTGCGCGGAGTCGGTCAGGGTGCCGTCGAGGTCGAAGAGCACCAACTGCGGGCGCGCTGCGACGGTACTGCGCAGGGTTTCTGTCACGAGTCCATTGTCGCCGACGTCTAGTGTCGTGCTGTGGCCAGTCAACCCCGTGCCGCCGTGCGCTACGACGGCGACCAGGCCGCGGAGCCCGGCATGCTGGACTTCGCCGTCGACGTCCGCGGCGCTGAGCCGCCATCGTGGCTGGTCGACGCGATTGCCGAGTTCGTGCGATGAGCGTGCCGCTGTCGGAGATCATCGGGTTGCTCGACGCGGCCTACCCGCCGCGGCTGGCTGCGGACTGGGATTCGGTCGGCCTGGTGTGCGGCGATCCGGACGAACCGGTCGAGACGGTGACCGTGGCCGTCGACGCCACCGCTGCCGTCGTGGCCGAGGTGCCCGACCGCGGAATGCTGCTCGCACACCATCCGCTGCTGCTGCGCGGCGTCGACACCGTCGCCGCAAGCACCGCCAAGGGCGCCCTGCTGCACCAGATGATCCGCACCGGGCGGGCGTTGTTCACGGCGCACACCAACGCCGACGCGGCCGCGCCAGGGGTGTCCGACGCGCTCGCCGATGTGCTCGGGTTGACCGTCGAGGAGGTGTTGGAGCCGATCTCCGTCGGTGCCGGCGTGGACAAATGGGTGGTGTTCGTGCCCGCCGATGCCGCCGACGCCGTGCGGGAGGCGATGTTCGCCGCCGGCGCAGGCCACATCGGCGACTATTCGCACTGCAGCTGGAGCACGCCGGGCACCGGGCAGTTCCTGCCGACCGAAGGCGCGTCGCCGACGATCGGCACGGTCGGCAGCGTCGAGCGGGTTCCCGAGGATCGGGTCGAGATGGTTGCGCCTGCGCGATTGCGCGCGCATGTGCTGGCCGCGTTGCGGACCGCCCATCCGTACGAGGAGCCTGCGTTCGACATCTTCGGGCTGGCCACCGTACCCGGCGATGTGGGACTGGGTCGAGTCGGTACGTTGCACAGGCCAGAGCCGTTGTCCGCGTTCGTAGCCCGTGTCCATGACGCGCTGCCTCCGACCTCGTGGGGGGTGCGGGCCGCAGGTGATTCGGAGGCGACGGTGTCGAGGGTCGCGGTGTGCGGGGGAGCGGGCGACTCGCTGCTGAACACCGTCGCCGATGCGGGCGTGCAGGCGTATGTCACCGCGGATCTACGTCATCATCCTGCCGACGAGCACACGCGGGCATCGGATGTCGCGCTTGTCGACGTCGCGCACTGGGCCAGTGAATTTCCGTGGTGTAGGCAGGCGGCCGACCTGCTGCGCAGCCATTTCGGCGACGCGCTGCCGGTGCGCGTGTCGGCGATACGCACCGATCCTTGGAATGTCGAGAGAAACAGGACATGAAAGCTGAAGTAGTTCAACAACGTTCGCTGCTCGAACTGGCCCAGGTCGACGCCGAGCTCAGCCGCCTCGCGCATCGCGGCAAGAACCTGCCTGCACAGCAGCAGCTCGAAGAAGCTCAGACGGCGCACCGGGAGGCCAACGACCGGTTGGCCGTCGTGCAGATAGCGCTCGAGGACCTTGACGGACAGGTGGCCAAGTTCGAGTCCGAGATCGACGCCGTCAGGCAACGCGAGGACCGGGACCGCGGCCTGCTTGCGGCGGGCACCATCGACGCCAAGCAGCTCACCGACCTGCAGCACGAACTAGAGACGCTCGAGCGTCGCCAGTCCAGCCTGGAAGACTCCCTGCTGGAGGTGATGGAGCGCCGCGAGGAGCTGCAGGGGCAGCAGGCGACTGCGCTGGCCGAGATCGACGAGCTGCAGACCAAACTGACCGATGCCCAGAGCGCATGCGACCAACAGCGTGCCGAGATCGATCAGCAACGCCACCAATTCGTTTCTCGCAGAGACGAACTCGCGGCGTCCCTGGATCCTGAACTGGTCGGGCTGTACGAACGCCAGCGCGCCCACGGCGGGCCCGGTGCGGGGCTGCTGCAGGGGCGACGTTGCGGCGCGTGCCGGATCGAGATCGACAAGGGCGAGTTGGCCCGCATCTCGGCTGCCGCCGACGACGAGGTGCTGCGCTGCCCGGAGTGTGGGGCAATCCTGCTGCGAGTCAAGGGAACCGGCGCGTGAAGGTGATCGTCGAGGCCGACGGCGGGTCACGGGGCAACCCCGGTCCTGCGGGCTACGGGTCGGTGGTGTGGACCGCCAACCGCGCTGCGATTCTGGCCGAAAGCAAGCAGGCCATCGGGCAGGCCACCAACAACGTCGCCGAATACCGCGGACTGATCGCGGGGCTCGAGGAGGCCGCCAAGGTCGGGGCCACCGAGGTCGACGTGTCGATGGATTCCAAGCTTGTGGTGGAACAGATGTCGGGCCGGTGGAAGGTCAAACACCCCGACATCGCCGCGCTGCATCAGCAGGCCACCGCGTTGGCCGCCCGGTTCGAGCGCATCACCTACACGTGGATTCCGCGTGCCGAGAACAGCCACGCTGATCGGCTTGCCAACGAGGCGATGGACGCCGCCGCTGAAATCGAAGCTGCCGCGGAAGCGCCCGCCCAATCGCAGACGCCCACCTCGCCCGCCGGTTGGATCGGTGCCCGTGGCGCGCCGACCCGATTCCTGTTGCTGCGTCACGGGCAGACCGAATTGTCCACGCAGCGTCGGTATTCCGGTCGTGGCAACCCGGCGCTGACCGACGTCGGCAGGCGGCAAGCGGAGGCGGCCGCACAGTTCCTCGCGCAGCGGGGCGGCATCGATGCCGTCGTGACGTCACCGCTGCAACGCGCTTACGACACCGCGGCTGCGGCGGCGAAAGCGCTCGGCCTCGAGGTCACGGTCGACCATGATCTGATCGAAACCGATTTCGGCGGTTGGGAGGGGCTGACGTTCGGCGAGGCCGCCGAGCGGGACCCCGAGCAGCACCGGCGCTGGCTGCGCGACACCAGCATCGCCCCTCCCGACGGTGAGAGCTTCGACGGCGTCGCCGAACGCGTTCGCCGTGCGCAGGCGCGAATCATCAACGAGCACAACGGCGAGAATGTGTTGGTGGTGTCACACGTGACACCGATCAAGACCTTGCTGCGGATGGCGTTGGACGCCGGCCCCGGCATCCTCTACCGGCTGCATCTGGACCTTGCTTCGCTGTCCATCGCGGAGTTCTATCCCGACGGCGTGGCCTCGGTACGGCTGGTGAACCAGACCGCCTACTTGTCATCAGCTGTGTAGGTGGAGCCGTTCGCCGTGCACGCCGAATAAGGTGATCGCCTCGACGGGCTCGTCGACGACCCCGAACCAGTGCGGCGTCCACGTCGAAAACTCCACGGCCTCACCGGATTTGATGACAAAGTCCTTCTCGGCGAGGAGCAGCCGCAGCCGGCCGGACAACACATACATCCAGTCCTGGCCTTCGTGCACAGGCAGTTCCGCGGGCGGAGTGCGTCGACGGGCGTTGATCTTGATCTTGTAGGCGTGCAGCCCGCCTGCCGGGCCATGGCGCGTCAGCGGCCAGTACGTGATGTCGTTGTGGGTGTGCGATGCACCCCTGATTCGGGGGTCCTCGGCCTCCGGGGCGCGCAGCAGCTCGTCGGTGCTGACCGACAGCGCGGCGGCCAGACGGGGGAGATGATCGAGTGCAAGCCGACGCTTTCCGGCCTCCAGCCTGCTCAGCGTCGACACGTCGATGCTGGACCGGGTTGCGACGTCCTCGAGCGTCAGCCCACGCTGCGTGCGCAGCTGTCTCAGCCGCTGCCTGACCCGCAGATCGAAGTCTTCATTGCCCGAGGTTTTTGCCTCCATGGCAAAACAGTTTGATTGATCGGCGCGAATTTGGGCAAGCTCGGGTCATGGATGCGATGTGGGAATGCGTCGTCGTTGGCGGCGGTGCGGCCGGCTTGAGCGCGGGACTGGTGCTGGGTCGCGCGAGGCGGCGCACGCTGCTGGTCGACGCCGGGCAGCAGAGCAACTTGGCGGCTCACGGGGTCGGCGGGCTACTGGGACATGACGGCCGATCGCCTGCCGACTTGTACCAGCAGGGCCGCAAGGAGCTCGCCGCCTACGCCAGCGTCGAGGTGCGAAAAGGTGAGGTCGTGTCGGGCAAGCGCGGCGGCGAGGTCTTCGAATTGGAGCTCGCCGACGGATCGCGTGAACGGACGCGTCGAGTACTGCTGGCCACCGGCATGGAATACCGGCCGCCAGAGGTGAAGGGCCTGCAGGAGTGCTGGGGCACCTCGGTCTTCCATTGCCCGTTCTGCGACGGCTGGGAACAGCGCGATCAATCTCTGGCGGTGCTGGCCCGCGGCGAAAAGGCGATTCACTCGGCGTTGCTGCTGCGGGGCTGGACCGACGACCTGGTCCTGTTGACGGACGGTCCTGCCGATCTGAGCGATGACGACCGAGACCGGCTGGCCGGGGCCGGCGTGAAGATCGACGAGCGATCGGTGGCCGAACTGATCGCGCGTGACGCGCAACTGGAGGCCGTGCAGTTCTCCGACGGTGACCGGCTGCAATGTCGGGGCCTGCTGGCCGCCACCACGCTGCATCAGCGTTCGTCGCTTGCCGAACAACTCGGCGCCGAGCCCGGCGAGGTGACGCCGTTCGGCGAGGCGCCGGTGAAGGTGGATGGCCTGTGCCGCACCACGGCAACGGGCGTCTTCGCGGCAGGCGACCTGAGCACCCAACTGCCACCGTCGGTCGCCTCGGCGATCGCGGCTGGCTCGCTGGCTGGAATGTCAGTGGTGCAGAGCCTATTGGCCGACGAATGCGGACTGCCGGTCCCGGATTGGAGTGAACATGTCGACGCCTGATGCCAAGGAACAGTGGGAGCAGCGCTACGCCGAGAGCGACCGGATCTGGAGCGGCCGCGTCAACGTCCGCCTCGAGGAAGTGGTCACACCGCTTCCCGCCGGCCATGCGCTTGACCTTGGCTGCGGTGAGGGCGCCGATGCGTGTTGGCTCGCCGAACACGGTTGGACCGTTGTCGCAGTGGACATCTCAGAAACCGCGCTGCAGCGCGCGACCGCTGCCGCCGAGGCCAAGGGATTGGCCGACCGGATCGACTTCGTCCAGCACGACCTGTCCGACGGTTTCCCGGACGGCACCTTCGATCTGATCTCCGCGCAGTTTCTGCATTCGATGATTCCGTTCGATCGGCCGCGGCTGCTCAAGCGCGCAGCGGCCGCGGTGCGCCCCCGGGGAGTGCTTCTCATCGTCGACCACGCGGGGCCGCCGCCGTGGCCGTCGAAACTCGACCATCGCCACCACGAATTCCCCAGTGCCGAGGAGGTTATCGCCGGACTGGAACTCGGTGACGATTGGGAACGCGTGCGGGTCGACACCGTCGAGCGTCAGGCCAAGGGCCCCGACGGGGACACCTGGCCGTGGATCGACAACGTCATCGTGCTGCGACGCCGTTAGCCCGCCAGCGTCGATACTCGTCGGGCATGCACCGCGCACACGGCCGGTAACCCGCCGCGATCGCAGCGGACTCGTCGGCGAAGAACACGCGATCTTTGACATAGCCGCCGCGTTCGATCGCCCGCAGCGCCGACGGACAGTCCAGTCGACCGTAGATACGGGTCCTGCGGTGGCCGCCGAGCGTGCCGCGGATCTTCACTTCGCGTCGTGGAAGACGAGCCCGAGGGTGACCCGCTCACCCGAGCGAACAGCTGAAACACCGTGTCGCACCGGCGATGCCGACCAGCCCCTGGCTGACTCGACCGGCCGCTCGCGCGTGGTGAATACGAAGCCGTGCCCGAACGGCAACAGTGTCGCGGTGCCGCGGGACTGTGCGCGCGGGCGCTGCTCGACGAGCAGGAACTCACCACCGGTGTGGTCGACACCCGGTTCGCTGAGGTTGATTACCACCTGAAGCGGAAAAACCAAGTCGCCGTAGAGGTCTCGGTGCAGTGCGTTCCAGTCGCCCTTGCCGTACTTGAGCAAGATCGCTGTCGACTTCTTCTGGCCGGCGTCGTGGCAGATGTCCAACCATTCGTCGAGCGTTTCCGGCCACGGCGCGGTGCGACCCAATTTGGTCCACCAATCTCTGGCGATCGGCAGCAGTCGGGGATACAGCGCTTGTTTGAGCGCTTCGATGGGCTCAGGGTAGGGCTGGCCGAAGTACCGGTACTCACCCTCCCCGAACCGGTAGCGCCGCATGTCGATCGTCGCGCGGAACAGGTGATCGTCGGGATAGAGCCCTCGGATCTTGTCCGCCTCCGCTTTGGTCAGCAGCCGGGGTAGCAGTGCACCGCCGAAGTCGTTGACTTCGTTGGTGATTGCGTCCCAGTCACCGGAGTCGACGCGCTTCTGCCATTTCGTCACTGCCATCAGAACAACCTCGCCTCCTTGACCTCGCTCGGCTCCTCCAATTCCAGCAGAAACTGCTTGCGCTCGAGCCCGCCCGCGTAACCCGTCAGCTGGCCGTTGCGCCCGATGACGCGATGGCACGGGATGACGACGCACAGCGGATTGCGCCCCACTGTCTGCCCTACCCCTTGGGCCGTCGTGCCGTCGCCAAGAGCCGCGGCCAGTTCGCCGTACGTCACGGTCTCGCCGTAGGGAATGGTGCTCAGCAGCTGCCACACACGCTGCTGGGCCGGGTCACCATGCAGCCTCGTTGGCAGATTGAAGCCCCGCGTGCGGCCCGTCAGATAGTCGGTCAACTGTGTCCGAGCCTTCGCGAGCAGCGGGTCGGAGTCCGCGTCGACGCGCTGACCAAGCGTATCCTCGGAAGGCCGAGACCAATGATGCCGGAAGTACAAGCCCGTCAGAGCGTCGCCCTCGGCGACAACGGTGAGCTCTCCGAGCGGGCTTTGAATTACGGCGTGTCGAGTGTTCATACCCGGTAGACGCGGCGCGTTGGCGAAACGTGAGATCGGTGAAACAAGAAAGGCAAGGAGAAACGCTCCTTGCCACTTCTAACTTATAACGCAGAAGAGGGCTTGCGGCAAGACCCGGGTCATGCCGCAAAATCGCTGAGCTACGCCAGAAGTCGATCCAACAGGGGGACTGTGTCAACTCAGGACTACGAAGTAGAACTGGAAGCCGAGCGCGAGTATGTGGCAGCGCTGTACGAGCGACTCGACGTCGAGCGCGAGCGTGCGAAAGATAAATACCGCGCGGCGTTGCGCGCCCCGATTGATGCCCAGAATGGCGGGACGCTGGTCGATCGGGATGTCGAGGTACGCGCGCAGGCCAGGGAGATGGCTCGGCTCAACGTGGCTGACCCGGGGCTGTGTTTCGGCCGGTTGGACAGCGTGTCGGGCGAACGCTCCTACATCGGGCGGATCGGCCTGTTCGACGACCAGAACGACTACCACCCGCTGCTGCTCGACTGGCGGGCGCCCGCGGCCCGTCCGTTCTACGTCGCGACCGCCGCCAGCCCGGAGAACATGCGCAGGCGTCGCCAGTTCCAGACCCTTGGGCGTCGCGTGGTCGATTTCACCGACGAGGTGCTCGGTCGCCCTGACGGCGCAGAGCGCGGCGGACGAGGGGACTCGGCCCTGCTGGCTGCAGTCGATGCGCCACGCGGTGACGGGATGCGCGACATCGTGGCGACGATCCAGGCCGAGCAGGACGAGATCATCCGTCTCGATCATCCCGGGGTGTTGGTCATCGAGGGCGGTCCAGGCACCGGAAAGACGGTCGTCGCGCTGCATCGCGTCGCGTATCTGCTCTACACCCAGCGAGAGAGGATCGAACGCCACGGCGTACTGGTGGTCGGGCCCAATCCGGCTTTTCTGAACTACATCGGCCGCGTGCTGCCTTCGCTTGGCGAGACCAACGTCGTGTTCATGACGATGGGCGACCTGATGCCCGGCCTGAACGTCACCGCCGAGGACAATCCGGATGTCATGCGGCTCAAGGGTTCTCGCGACATCCTCGCGGTGCTGGCGGCCGCGGTCGCCGAACACCAGCGACTGCCGCATGAGCCGATCGAGATCGGCCTGAAAGACGTCACGATGCGGATCAACGCCGAGATCGCCGAATGGGCCATCGAAGAGGCGCGCGCCAGTGGGCTGCCCCACAACGAGGCACGCGCCGTGTTCAGCGAGATCGTCACGTACGTGCTCACCGAGAGGGCGATCGCTCTGGTGGGCCGAGGCTGGCTGACCCGTGACGACGGTGAAGCCTGGGAGAACATGCGCGCGGACATGATCGCCGAACTCGCCAACAACGACGAATTCATCGCAGCGCTTGACCAACTCTGGCCGATCCTGACACCCGAAACAGTGCTCGCAGAGCTCTACACGTCGCGTGACCGGTTGCGGGCCGCGGGCGCCGACGAAGCGCTGTGGCGCGCTGACGGCGAGGCCTGGACCGTCTCGGATGTGCCGCTGCTCGACGAGCTGGTGGAGCTGCTGGGTCGCGACAAGCGGGGCGACGACGCCGCGGAGCGGGAGCGCAAAGCCGAAGTGGAGTACGCCGCGGGTGTGCTGGAAATGATGGTCAGCCGCGAGGATCTGATGGACGACGAGGATCACTTGCTGGCAACCGACATGCTCTACGGCGAAGACCTGGCCGAGCGGTTCGTCGAGCGCGACACCAGGGATCTTGCCGAGCGCGCGAGCGCCGATCGCGACTGGACCTTCCGGCACGTCGTCGTCGATGAGGCCCAGGAACTGTCCGAGATGGACTGGCGCGTGCTGATGCGACGCTGCCCGAGCCGCTCCTTCACGATCGTGGGCGACCTCGCGCAGCGCCGTTCGGAGGCCGGAGCGAGGTCGTGGGACACGGTGCTGGAGCCGTACGTGCCGGGCCGCTGGGTGTACCGGCCGTTGTCGGTGAACTACCGCACCCCGGCGGAGATCATGACCGTGGCGGCGGCGTTGCTAGCCGAGTTCGCGCCGGGCGTGCAACCACCGGAGTCGGTCCGCGCGTCGGGCGTAGCGCCATGGGCCAGGCGGGTCACCGAGGCCGAATTGCCCGCTGCCATCGAGGAATTCGTCAACGAGGAAGCCGGTCGGGAAGGCACCAGTGTGGTGATCGGACCGCCCGATGTGCCGGGTGCAGTGGCGCCCGCGGAGACCAAGGGGCTGGAGTTCGACGCCGTCCTGGTGGTGGAGCCCGAACGGATACTGGCCGACGGCCCACGTGGCGCCGCTGAGCTTTACGTCGCGCTCACCCGGGCCACCCAACGCCTCGGCGTCCTGCACCAGGGGCCGCTGCCGCGGGCCCTGGCGGGTCTTGCCGACTTGTCGTAGGGGTGTGGCATAGTCGAACATGTGTTCGAAGATGTTGGGGATGGTGAGCTCATCGAGGTGATGGGCGAGGCGACTCGTGAGGAGTCGACGTCGATCGCCCAACGCCTGGCCGCGGTGGCCGAGTTGTATGTCCGGCGCCGGGGTGCGTTGGCTGACCGCCAGTGGTGGTGTGCCGATGATTGTGATGCGGTGGCCGCCGAGGTGTCGGCGGTGCAGAACATCAGCCATGCCCGGGCGGTGGGTCAGGTGCAGTTCGCCTGCAACTTGTGGCATCGGCTGCCGCGGCTGGCGCGGGTGTTCGTGTCCGGGGTGATCGATTTTCGGTTGGTGGCCACCGTCGTCAATCGCACCGAGAACGTCGATGACACAATCATGCCGGAGTTGGATGAGGCGATCGCCGCGCGCTGTGTGAAGTGGATGAAGCTTTCCGGGCCGAAACTCAAGGACCGGGTGGATCAGTGGGTGGCCCGGTTCGATCCGGCTGGGGTGCGGGTGGCGCCGGAGGTCAAAGACAACCGCCACCTGACGATCGAGCCGGGCGTTGCGGGCATGGCCGATGTTCGCGGGCGGGTCACCGCCGACGCGGGTGCGGCGTTGGATCAGGCGTTGGATGCGTTGGCTGCCAGCGTGTGTGCCAACGATCCGCGCACCCACGCCCAGCGCCGCGCTGATGCCGGCTGGGCGCTGGCGCGCCGGGAAGCCGCCCTGGAGTGCCGATGTGGATTAGATGATTGCCCGGCGCCGGGCGAGGGTGTGGCCGTCGATGCTGCGGTGATTCATGTGTTGGCCGAACAGGCCACTGTCGAGGGCCGCAGTGATGCGCCGGGTTATCTGCCCGGGTTTGGGATCTTGCCCGCCGAATCGGTGCGTGAGTTGGCCGCCACCGCAGAGCTCGACCCGGTGCGGATTCCGGTGGGCCCGCCGGATCCGGGGTATCGGCCTTCGGTGATCACCCGCGAATTCACCCAGTGGCGCGACTTGACGTGTCGCTGGCCGGGCTGTGACCGACCGGTGGCCAAATGCGAGCTTGACCACACCGTGCCCTATCCTGCCGGGTTCACCCATGCCTCCGATCTCAAGCACTACTGCGGTATTCATCATTTGATCAAGACCTTCCACAGCGGCTGGGGTGAGCAGCAATTGCCTGACGGCACAATCATTCTCACCGCCCCGACCGGACACACCTACATCAGCCAGGCCCACGGTGCGGCACTGTTCCCCACCCTGGGCCAATCCACCGGCGAGCTGCCGGTGTCAACCGGCGAGCAGCCCACCCACTACCGCACGTTGATGATGCCGCGCCGCAAGCAAACCCGCGCCCAAGACCGACGCGACCGCATCAACGCCGAACGCCGCCAACGCACCCAACTCATCGCCGAAGAAGAACAACAACGCCAAGCCTGGCTCGCCACCAACTACGAACCCCCACCCTTCTGAGGCGGATGCCACGGCGTCAGGCGTGGCGTCCACGCAGGCACATTGCGGCGGTACTCCGCATATTGCTCTCCGTAGGTACGGAGTAGCGTCGGCTCCTCGTACCAGTGGACGAATGACGCTGTCGCGATCCAGAACAGCGCTGCGTAGAGGACGAGCCAGAGGCTGTCGAAAAGCAGTGCCTGTCCGAGGACCGCGGTGAGCAGGCCCACGTACATCGGGTTGCGTACGAAGCGGTTGAACCCCGTCACGACAAGGCACTCCGTCGGTGCGGCGGGCATCGGCGTCCCACCGGCCCTGGCGAATTGGACGAACGCGTGGATCGGCGGGATGAGGCCGGCCCCGATCAACACGACTCCGAGGACCACACGCAACGGTGGGCTGGACCCCGGGATCTCCCAGTGGGTGATCAACCACGGGCCCAGCCCAACGAAGGTTCCGGGGGCCGCCACAAAGAAGTTGGCCGACCCAACCGCTGCGGTCGAGGTTCGCACCTACCCAGTATTGGCGGGGATCTCCGTCAATTGAGTCAGTCGGACGCTGTTGCCGGAGGGATCGCGGAATCCACAGTCGATGCCGTACGGCATCTGGTGTGGCTCCTCGGTGAACTCGACGCCGCGCGCCTTCATCTCCTCGTAGCTGGCCTGGCAGTCGTCGGTGGTCAGGAAAACGGTTCCGGCGAAACCCTTCGCGGTGAGGTTGAGCACCTCCTTGCGCGTTGCCTCATCCATCACCGGCTCGCCGGGGACAGCCATCAGCACTATCGACACGTCGTCCTGACCACGCGGGCCGACGGTCAACCACCGGAACTCGCCCATCTCCTCGGGGAACGAAACATCCTGGCGCACTTCCATACCCACCTTTTCGGTCCAGTACTTCAGTGCGACTCCCTGGTCGTGTACCCACAAGTGGGCGCTGGCAACTTTGATCATGTGCACGACGCTACGGTCGGCCGTTGCCGTCCGTCTTCTCCCCGTGTGCTGTCTTCACCCGGCTGTCGGCGGGCCGCCGCGTGTCACGGCGCAGGATGCAACTGGGCACCCGCGCGTGGATCGCGGCGGGCGGCATGCTGGCCCGGTAAGCGGCAGGCGGCTTTCCGTAGACCCGCGCGAAGCTGGTGGTGAACGACCCGACGCTCAGCAGGCCGACCATCACGCAGATGTCTGCCACCGAGCGGTCGGTGTACCGCAACAGCGCAGCGGCCCGCTCGAGACGTCGCGACTGCAGATACGACCGCGGTGATTCGCCGAAGGTGCGGGTGAACATCCTGCTGAAATGGGCCCGCGACAGCCCGGCAGCCGCGGCCAGGTCGTCGACGGTGATCGGCTCGGCGTAACGCGCGTCGACCAGATCCTTGGCCCGCTGGAGATATCGGGCAGGCGGAACCTGCGTCATGCGATCATTATGGTGCGGATGAGTTGGCTGGGCGGCCGCGGACTATGCGCCAAACCATGGGGGGACAGGTGCGGCGGATGGTTCGAGGAAAGTCCGGACTTCACAGAGCAGGGTGATTGCTAACGGCAATCCGAGGTGACTCGCGGGAAAGTGCCACAGAAAACAAACCGCCACCGGCGACGGTGGTAAGGGTGAAACGGTGCGGTAAGAGCGCACCAGCATTCCGGGTGACCGGAGTGGCTAGGCAAACCCCACCCGAAGCAAGGCCAAGAATGTCGCAGAGGGGGGCGACAGCGCAGACGCCCGAGGGCTGCTCGCCCGAGTCTGCGGGTAGGCCGCTTGAGGCACCCGGCAACGGTGTGTCCAGATGGATGGTCGCCGCTTCGCCGCCGTGGTAACACGCGGCGGCGAGGGACAGAATCCGGCTTACAGGCCAACTCATCCGCCCGCTCGGCTTAGCGCTTTTTGCGCACCGAGCGGTCCAGCTTCTTCAGCGCCGCGTCGAGTTGGGCGCGCGATCGGCGTGCCAGGTCGTCTTCGAGTTGATAGAGCAACCCATAGGTGAAGGTGTCCTCGCCCGCGGCGTGCGCGGCCTCGGCCTGGTGGCTCAGATGGGTGCGACTGACCACACTGTCCTGATGGTCACCGAGCAGCGTCTGAATCGTCTTCGCGCGCCCGGACACCTTGTCCGCGCCGGTGGCTGCCGCGGTGTAGCGAAGCCGCTTGGCGCCCTTGCGGATTCGATGCAGGGCCTCGTCGCGGTCCTCCTCGACCGCATGCGCGGCACGCTTGGCGGCCTTGCGCACCCGGCGGTATGCCGAGTCGATCGTCAACTCGGCTGGCTCCTCGCCGGGGGGCGTCGGCGGCGGATGGGCGGCCACCAGGCCCTCCAGCGCATCCAGTAGCCGGAAATAGCGTTGCGACCGCATCGCGATCAGCGACCGTCGCCAGCCGGACTTGTAGTGCTTCTTCGCGCCCTCGACCAGGCGCTCGCGCACCGGCCCGCGCACCAACTCGGCGGGCAGGTCGTCGAGCGCCTTCTCGTAGCGCTCGGCGAGCACCTCGGCGTCGCGTGCCACACCCAAAACCGCTGCCAATTGCCGCAACTCGTCGAGCACCCACGCGTCGTCGCTGATGCCGAAGGCGCCCTCCGACGCCTGCAACAGGCTGCGGATCTTGCGTGTAGTGACGCGCATCTGGTGCACCGAGTCGTAGACGTCGGCGCGCACCGCCCGATCCCATTCCACCAGCTGCTCGACTTGCTCGGCGACCGCGCGGTGCACCGGGTCGGCGGACGGCGCGACCGCATCCGCTCCGGCGGTCTCCTCGCGGTCGAGAACGCGCGCGAGCTTCGAGCCGTGTGCGGCCGGTGCCGCCCCCGCGTCGAGTAGCCGGTGCGTCAGCCGGTCCAGCAGGTCGTGATCGCCGCCGTCGGCGAGCTCCAACTCCCACTCGCGCCATTGCTGCTCGGCGTCCTCATCGTCGTCTTCGGCGCGGGCCACGACATGGTCGTCGCAGAACTCCGCGACCGCTGCGCCGTCTGGTCCGTAAAGCATGTCGACGGTGCGGGTGGTCGAGATGCGCGCGACGGGAGCGACGGGCCGGTCCCGCACGATGGCCAGCACGACGTCGAGCAATTCATTTGGAACTGTGTCGCTGCCCTCGTCGCCGAGCGGCGCACGCACCTCTGTGCGGGCATCGGGTCCGGCAGGCAGCTTGAGGTGCCAACCCGCGTCAGTGCCCCCGGTGCGGCGCCGCAACGTGACTCGGCGGGCGGCGAGGTCATGGGCCGGCGTGTCGAAGTAGACCGCCTCGAGGTGCTGCACCGGCTGGCGGGCTACACGGGCGACCGAGGACAGCCCCTCGAACGAAGGGCTGACTGTCGACTCGAACACCTCGAACTTGCGCTCGACCTCCAGATACCTGGAATTCGCCTGGTCGCTGGATTTCGCCATAGTGCAACACAGCGTGCCATACGAAAGCGAACGGCTTCAGGACGCTCGGCGGAATTCCCCGGCCTCGTCCCACGCCCTGCGCTCGGCTGAGAATGCGACGGCCTGCTGTTGACGAAACGCGGCGATGCTGGCGTCGTTGTCGGTGAGGAAATCCTGATAGTCACCGAGCGAGAACTTGCCGTCGTCGATCGCGACGTCGCCGCGGCCAGCGGCCATCTCGGCACGCAGGTGTAGCAGCTCTTCGGCGCTCACCGGGTAGAAGCTGATTCGATCGAAATACCGTAGCAGCCAAGGTGTTCCGGGTTCGAACGACTGAGCGCTGCCTGGATGGCAGTGATTCCAGACCTGAGTGGTACGGCCGACGAACTGGTAGCCGCCGGGGCCCTCCATGCCGTAGATGCACAGGTATGCGCCGCCGATGCCGACGGCGTTCTCCGGCGTCCAGGTGCGCGCCGGGTTGTACTTCGTGGTGACCAGCCGGTGACGCGGATCCAGCGGAGTGGCGACCGGGGCGCCCAGGTAGACATCGCCCAGCCCGAGCACCAGATACTCCGCGTTGAACACGATGTCGTGCACCTGCGCCACATCGTCGAGACCGTTGATGCGCCGGATGAATTCGATATTCCACGGGCACCACGGCGCATCGGCCCGCACGCCGTGCATGTAGCGCTGAATGGCTTCGTGCGTCGCAGGGTCGTCCCACGACAACGGCAACCGGACAGTGCGACTCGGCACGACCAGCTGATGTGACGGGGGCAGCTTGCCGTCGAGCCCGGCCAGTAGGTCGGTCATTTCGGCGATCGACATCGCGGATGGATCGAACTGCACCTGCAGCGAGCGGACCCCAGGCGTGAGCTCGATGATGCCCGGAATGTCTTGGGCGAGCAGGTGTTCGTACAACACGTGCACCCTGGCCCGCATCACCAGGTCGAGCGTCATCGGCCCGTACTCGACAAGCACTCCGCCGTCGCCGGCGCGGCGCAGGGTCACGTCGGTGCCGTCGGAGGCGATGAACCGGCTGAGCACACCGTCGTCGTTGTCGCTCGACGTCGAGATCACCAGTGGGAATGACGCGCGTCGGTCGACGTCGATGGTGCGTAGCGACGGCGCCCTGTCGGCGCGCACCGGTACAAACCGCACGGTGTCGCCCGGCGCCATCTGGCCGAGCTTCCAGCGCTCGGCGGCGACCACGGTGACCGGGCAGACGAAACCGCCGAGGCTCGGCCCGTCCGGCCCGAGCAGGATCGGGGTGTCGCCGGTGAAGTCCAAAGCGCCTACGCAGTAAGCATTGTCGTGAATGTTCGACGGATGCAGTCCGGCTTCGCCGCCGTCGCTGCGCGCCCACTGCGGTTTCGGGCCAACAAGACGAACCCCGGTGCGATCGGAGTTGAAGTGCACGGTGTAGTCGGTGCCGATGATCGTCTCGATGTCGGCGCGGGTGAAGAACTCGGGCGCTGCGTGCGGGCCTTCGGTGACGGCGATCTCCCAGCGGTGCCCGATGCTGGGCTGCTCGTCGATCGCGGCGCGGGCGGGACGGCCGTCGAGCGGTCCGGAATCCGGGGCTGCCGTGAGCACGTCGCCTTCGCGCAGCGGTCTGCCGTCGTGTCCGCCGAATGTGCCGAGTGTGAATGTGGCTGTGCTGCCGAGGTATTCGAGTTCTTGTAGGCCGCCTGCCACCAACACGTAGCAGCGCATTCCGGGACCGGTCAGCGTCGCGACATCCAGCACTGAGCCGGCGGGGACCGCGATCGACTGCCACTGCGGCACTGGCGTTCCGTCCAGGGTCACGACAACCGGCGCGCCGGTGACGCACACTCGTCCACCATCCGGAAAGCGAAGGGCGGGACCACCTCTCGTGCATTCCAGCCCTGCGGCGCCCTCCGGATTGCCGAGCACGCGGTTCCCGATCCGGAACGACAGATCGTCCATCGGTCCTGACGGTGGCACGCCCACATGCCAGTAGCCGATGCGGCCGGGCCAGTCCTGCACGGTGGTCAGCATCCCGGGCCGCACCACCTCGATGGCACTCATTGGGCCGAGATCACCATCCGCACGGGTGTGGGGTTGAAGCCGTTGCAGGGGTTGTTGATCTGCGGGCAGTTCGACACCAGCACGAGTGTGTCGCGGTCGGCGCGCACCGAAAGCGACTTGCCCGGGGCGGAAAGCCCGTCGACGATGCCGAGCGTGCCGTCGGCCTCGACGGGCACGTTCATGAAGAAGTTGATGTTCGGCACGATGTCGCGCTTGCCAAGCCCCCACCGGGCGCCCTCGGCCAAAAAGTTCTCGGCGCAAGCGTGTTGGTGCACGGTGTGATGGCCGTAGCGCAGCGTGTTGGATTCCTTGGAGCAGGCGCCGGCGATGGTGTCGTGGTTGCCGACATCGTCGGCGACGATCGTCATCAGCGGTGTGCCGTCGGCGGCCCGCAGCACCGAACCGGTGCTCAGGAAGATGTTGCGCTGCGCGGCAATGGTGGCTTGTGCGCTGTAGCGCAACCGGTAATCCACCTCATCGCCGGCGACGCCCCAGAGCAGGGTGTCGACCGCCTGATTTCCGTGCAGATCGATGATCTGCAGAGTCTGGCCTGCCCGCACGATCGCCGACCATGGCGCACACGCATCGACCACTTCGTCGGCGATGACGGTCAGTTCTGTCGTTGTCATTTGCTTGCCTCACTGGTTTGCGCTGCGGCCCAAGTGCTTTCGGTGTTGAACAGGGCACGCAGGTATTCGGGTTCGTCGTTGACCGGGGTGGTCAGCTGTTCACCCGCGCGCCAGGCCAGCACGTCGAGACCGGTCAGCGCGGGCTCGGGGTCTAGGGGATGAGCCGTGTTGACGAGAGCGACCACCACAGGCAGGTGAATGAGCAGATCGACTGCCGCCCCCGGTCCAGCCGACCCAGTGAAGCCCAGTGACCCGTCGTCGCCGACGCGCACGCCCTTGAACAGCGACACCGATGGCGCAACGTCGCGCAGATCGAGGCCGTGCTTGACGGCGGCCAGCAGCATCTTCGCCCGCCCGGCATCGGTCATGCCGCACAACGTGTCGTGACGGCCCGAGCTGTCTGCGACCACGGTCGCCAACACCCTGCCCTGATCAGACAGCAGCGGATGCCCGACGCCGAGGTATGCCTGCCACGGCACCTTCACGGTGTCGGCCACGTTGAGTCGCTCCCATGGCGCGTCTGAGCGAAAGAGCAGCAGATGCGCGCACGCGCCGCCGTCGGGGTCGATCAACCGAAGGCGGGTGCCGCGGCCCAGGACTTTGGTCGCATATGAGCCGGGAGGTACAGCCTCGGCCCACAGCAGCCGCGACGGTTCGACGCCGGGCGGCGTGGCGGGAATCCGCATGGCGGCGGTTTGTACCTGAGACCGGGCGTGGTCGCGCGCCCCTGTCGTCGATTCGGTACCCAAGGTCGGCTCCTGTCCGAATAACTGTCACTTGAAAGTTTTCAGCGCAGCGATTCCACCCGCGTATCGCGGCTGTTACGAGTGCGTTGACTGTATTTCTATCAAATGACAGGTATTAGAGCCACTCGAGTCAGGCTCGCGGCGTCTCGTGTAGCAACCCGATCACAGCGACGACGCTCGATGCTGCCGCAAAAGCGATTTGCGCCACCATCAGTGCGTACGCCGCCCACGTCCACCGCTTCACGTGTTGAAACTTCTCCGGTGTCAGCTCGCCTTCGTGGTGAAACGGCGGGAACACGACAAGACCAACGGTTATGACGAGGGTGGGAATCAGCAGCCAGGCCGCCCACCTGTCCGAGCAGTTCGGGTTCCCCGTTTGCAGTGCAGTAGCAACAAAGGTCGCTGCGGTTGCCGCCGCGAAGGTCACCACCAGTTTGGCTGTGTTGATCACATGACGTGAATGGGCTAACTCTCGGTCATACGCCTTTTGCCGCTCCGGCGAGTGCTCGTTCACGCCAGTCCTCCCCCTTCGCCGATCTCCTGAGTATCCCAATCTCAGTGCGAGAATGGGGCCATGCGCAGCGACGGCCGTGGACGCCCGAGGCTGGAGCAGTCGCGGCGACCGGGTAAGACCGCGCGTGAGGAGATCCTCGACGCGGCAGCCGAACTTTTCACCGACCTCGGTTACGCGAGCACATCGACGCGGAGGATCGCCGATGCTGTCGGCGTTCGACAGGCCTCGCTGTATCACCACTTCGCCACCAAGGACGACATCCTCGACGCCCTGCTGACCGGCACGGTCGACGAGCCGTTGCGGCTGGCCGCCGAACTCCTCGGCGAGAAGGGCCCGGCCGCGCCACGACTGCACGCGTTGGTCGTCGCTGATGTGACCCAACTGTGCGCCAGTCGCTGGAATCTGGGCGCGTTGTATCTGCTTCCCGAGTTGCGCCTGGATCGCTTCGAACAGTTCCGGTTGCGGCGTGCCGAACTGCGCGGCCGGTATCGCAGCATCTCGGCCGAGGTCATCGCGGAGTACGACGGGCCAGCCGATGCAGACGATCTGCCGTTTCGGCTGGTCGAATCGGTGATCAACAGGCGCTCCGACGACATCGATTGCCCCGACGAGCAGCCATGGGTGATTGCCGACGGGGCACTGCGCACGTTGGGGTTCGCCGGCGACTTCGCCAAACTTCACAAGGCGACGGCCGCCCGGCTGGGGTTTGCCGATACAGTCCAGGTGTGACCGAATACGAGACCATCAAGTTCGAGCAGTCCGGGCCCATCACACGGATCACGCTGAACCGTCCAGATGCCGCAAACGGCATGAACGACACCATGACTCGCGAACTGGCCGATGCTGCCAAGCGTTGCGACACACCATCCACCAAGGTGGTCGTCATCACCGGATCGGGCCGGTTCTTCTGCGCCGGAGGGGATCTCAAGTCGTTCGCGGCCGCGCAGACCCGCGGTCCGTTCATCAAGGTCGTCGCCGACGAACTGCACCGCGCCATCTCGACGTTCGCGCGGATGAACGCAGTGGTGATCACCTCGGTCAACGGCGTCGCGGCCGGCGCAGGGTTCTCGCTGGCGGTCACCGGCGATCTGGTGCTGGCAGCGGAGTCTTCCTCATTCACGATGGCCTACACGCGCGCGGGGCTGAGCCCGGATGGCAGTTCTTCGTACTATCTGCCGCGGCTGATCGGCATCACCAAGACCAAGGAGTTGATGCTGACAAACCGCACGCTGGGCTCGCAGGAGGCGTCGCAGTGGGGTTTGGTCACCGAGGTGGTGCCCGACGCGGAATTGGCCGCCCGCACCGATCAGCTCGCCAGCCAAATGGCCGCCACCGCAAGTGAATCCAACGGCGGTGTGAAGAACCTTCTGCTGTCCACGTTCTCCGCCGGCCTCGAAGAGCAGATGGAACTCGAGGGCCGGGTGATCGCGAAGCTGGCGGACTCCGCCGACGGCCGCGAGGGCATCGACGCGTTCCTGGCGAAGCGCAAACCCGAGTTCCAGTAGCGGTAGGCGGAAGACCTAGAAGGAGTGCTCCTCGGCCGGGAACGCGCCGCTGGCCACCTCGTTAGCGTATTGCACTGCGGCACTGCGTAATTCGCCGCCGATGTCACCGAAGCGCTTGACGAACTTGGCCGTCTTGCCGCTTGTCATTCCTGCCATGTCCTGCCAGACCAGCACCTGCGCATCGCAGTTCGGTCCCGCGCCGATCCCCACGGTGGGAATGGTCAGCTTGCCGGTGATCTGGGTGGCCAGCTCGGCGGGCACCATCTCCAGCACGACGGCGATGGCGCCGGCTTCCTGAACGGCGATGGCGTCGTGAATGGTCTGCTCGGCGCCGTCACCGCGGCCCTGTACCCGGAAGCCGCCGAGACCGTTCACGCTCTGCGGGGTGAACCCGATGTGGGCCACCACCGGAATGCCGGCCTGCGTCAGCGTCGCGATCTGATCGGCGACGCGCTCGCCGCCTTCCAGCTTGACCGCGTGCGCGCCGGTTTCCTTGAGGAATCGGGTTGCGGTGGCCAGCGCCTGCTGCGGGCCGGCCTCATAGCTGCCGAACGGCAGATCCGCGACCACCAGTGCGTGCGGAGCGCCCCGCACGACGCCGCGGACCAACGGAATGAGCTCGTCGATGGTCACCGGCACCGTGGTGTCGTAGCCGTAGACGACGTTGGCGGCGGAGTCGCCGACCAGCAGCACCGGAATCTCGGCTTCGTCGAAGACGCGGGCGGTGGAGTAGTCGTAGGCGGTCAGCATGGCCCACTTGTGGCCTTCTGACTTCCACTTCAAAAGGTGATGGGTACGTACTTTGGCGCGCGGTTTGGAATCTGCAGCACCGTAAACAGTCTGCTCAGACATCATTGTCCCTCGTAGTTTCGTCGGGTCGATCCTCGTGGCCCTCTGGGTCCCCGGGTTCGTCTGACGTTCACAAGTCTGCCACTGTCGCGTCGGAAAGTTAAAAGTCCGTCAAGTGGATTTCCTCACAGTCGGCGCGACCACGCATAAGCTTCCCGGCATGCAACGGCTCAGCGGACTCGACGCCAGCTTCCTTTACCTCGAAACCGCCAAGCAGCCATTGCATGTGTGCTCGATTCTCGAACTCGACACCTCGACCATGCCGGGTGGCTACACCTTCGACCGGCTGCGCGACGCGCTGAACCTGCGCATCAAGGCGATGCCGCAGTTCCGCGAGAAGCTCGCCGACAGCCGATTCAACCCCGACCATCCAGTGTGGGTGGACGACAAGGACTTTGACGTCGACCGGCATCTGCATCGCATCGGCCTGCCCGCGCCGGGCGGTCGACGTGAGCTGGCCGAGATCTGCGGCCACATCGCTTCGCTTCCGCTGGACCGCAGCAGGCCGCTGTGGGAGACGTGGGTGATCGAGAACATCGCGGGCACCGACGCCCACGCCGGGGGCCGGCTGGCGATCATGACCAAGATGCACCACGCCGGCATCGACGGCGTCACCGGCGCCAACCTGATGTCGCAGCTGTGCAGCACCGAACCGGACGCGCCCCCGCCGGACCCAGTCGACGGCGTTGGCGATGCCAGCGGTCTTGAGATCGCGGTCAGCGGCGCAGTCAAGTTCGTCACCCGGCCGTTACGGCTGGTCAACGTGGTGCCGACCACGCTTTCGACGGTGGTGGACACCCTCAAACGCGCCCGCAGCGGGCTGGCGATGGCCGCACCGTTCGCCGCGCCCAAGACCGCGTTCAACGCCAACGTCACCGGCCACCGCAACATCGCGTTCGCCCAACTGGACCTCGAGGACATCAAGACCGTCAAAAACCACTTCGGCGTGAAGGTCAACGACGTCGTGATGGCGCTGGTTTCCGGGGTGCTGCGGAAGTTCCTGCAGGACCGCGGCGAACTGCCCGACAACTCGCTTGTCGCGATGGTTCCGGTGTCGGTGCACGAGAAGTCCGACCGGCCCGGCCGCAATCAGGTGTCGGGCATGTTCGCCAAACTGGAAACCCACATCGACGACCCCGGCCAGCGGCTGAAATCCATCGCAGAGGCGAATTCGGTTGCCAAACAACACAGTTCGGCCATCGGGGCGACCCTGCTTCAGGACTGGACCCAGTTCGCCGCGCCCGCGGTGTTCGGTGTGGCCATGCGTGTCTACGCAAGCAGTCGGCTGACAGAGGCGCGCCCGGTGCACAACCTGGTCATCTCCAACGTGCCCGGCCCGCAGGTGCCGCTGTACTTCCTCGGCAGCGAGGTCAAGGCCATGTACCCGCTGGGCCCGATCTTCCACGGCTCAGGGCTGAACATCACCGTGATGTCTTTGACCGGCAAGCTTGACGTCGGCATCGTGTCCTGTCCTGAGTTGCTGCCCGATCTGTGGGACATGGCCGACGACTTCGAAGCCGCGCTGAACGAGTTGCTCGACGCCACGAGGTAACGCTTCAAACCCCGCCTCGCCAGGGCGGATGCCCGGTCATGGCAGCATGTGAAGCCATGAACCTCAAGATCGGGGTCCTCGCGACCATCGCTGCCCTGCTACTGGCCGGGTGCAGCAACGTGGTCCAGGGACGCGCCGTCATCTCGGCGCCCCGGCCGGGCACACCGATCCAGTGGTCGCCGTGCAAGTCCGCGGCCACCGAAGTAGCTCGCATCCCCGCGGGCGCCGAGTGCGGATTGCTGTCGGTGCCCGTCGACTATTCCAAGCCCGACGGCAACGTCGCTCAGATCGCGATGCTTCGGATCAAGGCCACCGGCGACAAGATCGGCTCGCTCGTCGTCAACCCCGGCGGCCCCGGGGAGTCGGGCGTCGAAGCGGCCGCGTCGATGGCCTCGACGCTGCCGCAGCCGCTGCGTGAGCGATTCGATCTCGTCGGCTTCGACCCCCGCGGCGTCGCCAACTCCATGCCCGCGGCGTGGTGCAACTCCGATGACGACAATGACCGGCTGCGCGCGGACCCGACAGTCGAGTACACCCAGGAGGGCGTCGACCACATCGAGAAGGAGAACAAGGAGTTCGTCCAGCGCTGTCTTGACAAGATGGGCAAGGAATTCCTGGAGAACCTCGGAACCGCCAACGTGGCAAAGGATCTCGAGGCCATCCGCGTCGGCCTCGGCGACGACAAGCTGACCTATCTCGGCTACTCGTACGGCACCCGGATCGGGGCGCTTTACGCCGAGGACTATCCCGACAAGGTCCGCGCGATGATCCTCGACGGCGCCGTCGACCCCAACGCCGACCAGATCGAGGAGGAGATCCGGCAGGCCGCCGCGTTCCAGAAGGCGTTCGACAACTACGCCGCCGACTGTGCACAGCACCCCGACTGCCCGCTTGGCACCGATCCCGCCAAGGCGACGGACGTCTACAAGAGCCTGGTCGAACCGTTGGTGAAGCACCCGGCCGAGACGAGGGATCCCCGCGGGCTGAGCTATAGCGATGCGATCGTCGGGACGATTCTGCCGTTGTACTCACCGAACCTGTGGCGGCACCTGACCCAGGCGCTGTCGGAACTGCGCGACGGCACGGGCGACACCATGCTCGCGATGGCCGACCTCTACATGGGTCGCGACGCCAAGGGGCATTACAACAACTCCACCGACGTTCGCGTCGCGGTCAACTGCATGGACAAGCCGCACATCACCGACCGCGCCAAGGTGGTCGACGAGGACCGTCGCGTCCGCGAGGTCGCGCCGTTCATGAACTACGGCGAATTCACCGGCCTTGCACCCCTTGACACGTGCGCGTTCTGGCCGGTGCCCGCGACCGGCGATCAGCATGAGATCAATGTGAAAGGCCTGCCGCCGATCCTCGTGGTCTCGACAACCAACGATCCGGCAACACCGTACAAGGCAGGCGTCGACCTGGCTCAGCAACTCGGTGGCACGTTGCTCACGTTCGAAGGAACTCAGCACACCGTTGTCTTCCAAGGGAATTCGTGCGTCGACGACATCGCGACGCGCTACCTTCTGGACGTGACCGTGCCGCCGGCGAACGCCCGATGCTGACCATCACCACCGTCGGGCGCGCCGACGTCCCCGAGTTGATGCCGATGCTGCGGGCATACTGCGACTTCTATCGCGTCGAGCCCTCCGACGAGCGGTTGGGCGCGCTGGTGGCCGCGTTGATCGACGACCCGTCCGAGGGGCTCCAGCTCATCGCGCGCGATACCGACGGAACGCCACTGGGTTTCGCGACGATCTACTGGACATGGCAGACGCTGTATGCCGCCCGGGTCGGGGTGCTCAACGACTTGTTCGTGGTGCCGGCGTCCCGGGGCACGGGCACGGGTCGCGCGTTGATCGAGCGCTGTCTGGACATGTGCCGTGAGCGCGGTACCGAGAAGTTGTTTTGGGAGACGGCTCCGGACAACGCGACCGCGCAACGCCTTTACGACGGCATCGGCGCCGAAAAGTCCACCTGGCTGACCTACGAGCTAGACGCCAGATAACAGCCTGGTCACCGTTGTATCCCAGGCGCAGACCTGCGGCCGTTGCGCATGCGAACATGTTCGCCATGTGGCGGGCGGGCAGGGTGAATTCAGTGCTGCTCGCGATCTCCCTGATGTCGGCGATCGCGTGTCCTGCTGCATGGGCGTCGCCGGAAGGCGAGTCGCTGCAGCAGTACGGCCAGCCGCCGCTGTGGGGAAGCTGCGAGCGGTTCGTCGGGGACACGACACCCATTCCGACCGCACAGTGCGGGACCGTGTCCGTTCCGGTGGATTACGCCAAACCTGAAGGCGCCCAAGCGCAGTTGGCCGTGATTCGCATTCCGGCGTCGGGCGACCGCATGGGTGTGCTCGTCGTCAACCCCGGTGGGCCCGGCGCATCGGCGGTCGACACCGTCGCAGGCATGGGCGCGTCCCTGGCCAACACCGATATCACCCGCCGGTTCGATCTGATCGGCATCGATCCGCGCGGGGTCGGCCACTCCACCCCGGAACTGCGCTGTCGCACCGACGAAGAGTTCGACGCGTGGCGTCGTGAGCCGATGGCCGACTACAGCCCCGACGGTGTCGCCCACATCGAAGCCCTCTACACCCAGCTCGCCGGCCAGTGCGCCCAGCGGATGGGCAACGAGTTCCTGGCCAACGCCGGCACCGCGTCGTCGGTGCGCGACATGGACGTGGTGCGGTCGGCGCTCGGCGAGAACCAGATCAACTATCTCGGCTTCTCCTACGGCACCGAACTGGGCGCCGCATACGCCGAGCAGTACCCTGACCGCGTCCGGGCGATGGTTCTCGATGGCGCCGTCGACCCCAGTCTCGATCCGATCGCCAACAGCATCCGCCAAATGGCCGGTTTCCAAACGGCTTTCAATGATTACGCGACCGACTGCGCGCAGTCGACGGGCTGCCCGCTCGGCACCGATCCGACGAAGTTCGTCGACCGCTTCCACGAGTTGGTCAACCCGCTGGTGAACAAGCCTGGCTGGACGTCGGATCCGCGCGGCCTGAGCTATCAGGACGCGATGACCGGCACCGTCAACGCGCTCTACTCGCGACGCTATTGGCAGTACCTGACCAGTGGACTGCTCGGCCTGCAGCGCGGCACCGACGCCGGAGACCTGCTGCTGCTGGCCGATGACTATCAGCATCGCGACGAATCGGGTCACTACAAAAACCTTCAGGACGCGTTCGCCGCGATCCGCTGCGTCGACTCGGCGTACCCGACCGACCCCGCGGTGTGGGCCGACGCTGATCGGCAGATCCGTGAGGTCGCGCCGTTCATGGAGTACGGCGCCTTCACCGGGTTCGCTCCGCGCGATCTGTGTGCGATGTGGCCGGTGCCTCCGACGTCGACCCCGCACCCGGCCACCTCGCCGGGACCCGGCAAGGTCGTCGTCGTCTCAACGACCCATGACCCGGCCACCCCGTACCAGGCGGGGGTCGACCTGGCGCATCAGATGGGCGCCCCGCTGATCACGTTCGACGGCACCCAGCACACCGTGGTGTTCAACGGCGACGAATGCGTCGACACGTCGGTGGTGAACTTCTTCGTGGATTCGGTGGTCCCGCCGGACGGTCTGCGCTGCTAGCACCAAACGCAGCGCCCGTGTAACACAGATTTAACAGCGCGAACCTACGCTGCGGTCATGGATCGGCAGAAGGAATTCGTGCTGCGCACGCTGGAGGAACGCGACATCCGCTTCGTCCGGCTGTGGTTCACCGACGTCCTCGGATACCTGAAGTCGGTCGCGATCGCGCCTGCCGAACTCGAAGGCGCCTTCGAGGAGGGCATCGGGTTCGACGGGTCGGCCATCGAGGGCTTCGCGCGCGTGTCGGAAGCAGACATGGTGGCGCGCCCCGATCCGTCGACGTTCCAGGTGTTGCCGTGGACCAGTAGTTCGGGCAAGCACCACTCGGCGCGGATGTTCTGCGACATCACGATGCCCGACGGTTCGCCGTCGTGGGCCGACTCGCGGCACGTCCTGCGCAGGCAGCTGTCCAAGGCCAGCGACCTCGGCTTCTCCTGCTACGTGCACCCGGAGATCGAGTTCTTTCTGCTCAAGCCCGGCGAGGAGGACGGCTCGCCGCCGGTGCCCGCCGACAACGGCGGCTACTTCGATCAGGCCGTGCACGACGCCGCGCCGAACTTCCGCCGCCACGCCATCGACGCCCTCGAGCAGATGGGCATCTCGGTGGAGTTCAGCCATCACGAGGGCGCACCGGGCCAGCAGGAGATCGATCTGCGCTACGCCGATGCACTGTCCATGGCCGACAACGTGATGACGTTCCGGTACGTGGTCAAAGAGGTAGCCATCGGCGACGGGGTGCGAGCCTCGTTCATGCCCAAGCCTTTTGCCGAACATCCCGGCTCGGCCATGCACACGCACATGAGCCTGTTCGAAGGCGAGACCAACGCCTTCCACAGTCCTGACGACCCGCTGCAGCTGTCCGACGTCGCCAAGTCGTTCATCGCGGGCATCCTCGAGCACGCCCAGGAGATCAGCGCCGTCACCAATCAGTGGGTGAACTCCTACAAGCGGCTTGTGCACGGCGGTGAGGCGCCGACGGCCGCATCCTGGGGCGCGGCCAACCGCTCGGCGTTGGTGCGGGTGCCGATGTACACGCCGCGCAAGGCGTCTTCGCGTCGGGTCGAGGTGCGCAGCCCCGATTCGGCCTGCAACCCGTACCTGACGTTCGCGGTGCTGCTGGCCGCGGGCCTTCGTGGCATCGAGAAGAACTACGTACTCGGCCCGCAGGCCGAGGACAACGTCTGGAGCCTGACCACCGAAGAGCGCCGGGCGATGGGCTACAAGGAGCTGCCCGGCAGCCTCGGTGTCGCGCTGACCGAGATGGAGAACTCCGAACTCGTCGCGGAAGCGTTGGGGGAGCACGTGTTCGACTACTTCCTGCGCAACAAGCGCACCGAGTGGGAGAACTACCGCAGCCACGTCACACCGTTCGAGCTGAAGACCTACCTGTCCCTCTAGGCAAGTGTCCCTCTAGCTGACGCGTCGAATCACGGCTGCGCTAGTTTCGAGTGGTGGCCAAACCTGCGACGCAGCGTCCCAAGCTGCCCAGCGTAGGGCGGCTCGGGCTGGTCGAGTCCTCAGCGGCTGCGGACCTGGACCGACTGGGCTGGAACAGCGACGCGCACGTCGAGCTGTTGTGGTCGCTGTCGCGCGCACCCGATGCCGATGAGGCCCTGCGCGCGCTGGTCAGGCTGGCCGACGCCGTTGGAGCCGACTGGGCCGAACTCAACCAGGCCCTCGTCAAGGACAAGGCGCTGCGCGGCCGGCTGTTCGGGGTGCTCGGGTCCTCGCTGGCGCTCGGCGACCATCTGGTCGCCCACCCCGAGTCGTGGCGGCTGCTGGCAGGTGCGGTCACCCTGCCCTCGGCCGACGAGCTGCGGACCATGTTCGCCGCGGAGGCCGAAAAGGCAAGCGACACAACGACTGCGCTGCTGCCACTGCGGGCGCTGCACCGCGACCGGCTGCTGGTGCTGGCCGGACTCGACCTGGCGCCGACGGTCGAGAACGAACCAGTGCTGCCGTTCACCACGGTCGGCGAACACCTCTCCGACATCGCCGACGCCGCCCTCGGCGCCGCGTTGATCGTCGCCAATAAATCGGTGACAGGCGGCGGCGAGCCGCCGCGGCTTGCGGTGATCGCGATGGGCAAGTGCGGCGCGCGCGAGCTGAATTACGTCAGCGACGTCGACGTCATCTTCGTCGGCCAGACCGCAGATGCCCTCGAGACCCGGGTGGCAGGCGAGATGATGCGGTTCGCAGGCGACGCCTTCTTCGAGGTCGACGCGGCGCTGCGGCCGGAGGGCAAGCACGGCCAGCTGGTGCGCACCCTGGACAGCCATATCGCCTACTACCAGCGGTGGGCCAAGACGTGGGAGTTTCAGGCGCTGCTGAAGGCGCGGCCTTCGACGGGCGATGCCGAGCTGGGCAGGCAATACATCGAGGCGCTGATGCCGATGGTGTGGACTGCCAGCGAGCGCGAGGACTTCGTTGCCGAAGTGCAGGCCATGCGGCGGCGCGTCGAGGAACTGGTGCCCGCGGGGGTGCGGGCCCGCGAGATCAAGCTCGGCACCGGCGGGCTGCGCGACGTGGAATTCGCTGTGCAGCTGCTGCAGATGGTGCACGGCCGCAACGACGAGGCGTTGCATGTCGCGTCGACGGTCGACGCGCTGGCCGCGCTCGGCTCGGGCGGCTACATCGGCCGCGATGACGCCGCGAATCTGACCGCGTCCTACGAGTTCCTGCGGTTGCTCGAGCATCGGCTGCAGCTACAGCGGCTGAAGCGCACCCACATGCTGCCCGACGAGGACGACGACGAGGCGCTGCGGTGGCTGGCGCGCGCGGCGCATGTGCGTCCGGACGGGCGGCACGATGCGCAGGGGGTGCTGCGCGAGGAACTCAAGCGCCAGAACATGCGGGTGTCGCGGCTGCACGCCAAGCTGTTCTATCAACCACTGCTGGAATCCGTTGGCACAGTTGGCATTGCCGGAATTTCCGGTGGCATGAGCCCCCAGGCCGCCGAACGTCAGCTCGCGGCGCTCGGCTACGAGGGTCCGCAAAGCGCGCTGACCCACCTCGCCGCGCTCACCGGCCACTCCGGCAGGCGCGGCCGCGTGCAGCAGGTCCTGCTGCCCACTCTGCTGGACTGGCTGTCCGATACACCGGACCCCGATGCGGGCCTGCTCGCGTACCGCCGGATCAGCGAGGAGCTGGCCGACCACCGGTGGTACCTGTCGACGCTGCGCGACGAGGGCGCCGTGGCCAAGCGGCTGATGCAGGTGCTCGGCACGTCGGCCTACGTGCCCGACCTGTTGATGCGGGCACCCGAGGTGATCCAGCAGTATGCCGACGGACCCACGGGTCCGAAGCTGCTCGAAGTCGACCCCGACGCGGTGTCGCGGGCGTTGATCGCCTCGGCCGGCCGACATGCCGACCCGGTGCGGGCCATCGCGGCGGCGCGCACCCTGCGTCGCAGGGAGCTGGCCCGCATCGCCTCTGCCGACCTGCTCGGCATGCTCGAGGTGACCGATGTGTGCAACGCGCTGACCTCGGTGTGGGTGGCCGTGCTGCAGGCGGCGTTGGATTCGATCATCCGGGCCAACACCCCCAAGGGTGGGGTGCCCGCGCGCATCGCGGTGATCGGGATGGGCCGGCTCGGTGGGGGCGAACTCGGCTACGGATCCGACGCGGACGTGATGTTCGTGTGCGACCCCGTGGAGGGTGTCGACGAATCTGTCGCGGTCCGCTGGGCGGTGACCATCGCCGAGCAGGTCCGCACACTGCTCGGCACGCCGAGCGCAGACCCGCCGCTGGAGGTCGACGCCAACCTGCGGCCGGAGGGCCGCAACGGCCCGCTGGTGCGCACACTCGCGTCGTATGAGGCGTATTACGAGAAGTACGCCCAGACATGGGAGGTGCAGGCGCTGCTGCGGGCGCACCGCGTCGCAGGCGACCTCGATCTGGGGGAGCGCTTCCTGTTGACGATCGACAAGGTTCGCTATCCACCCGGCGGCGTATCGGCACAAGCCGTGCAGGAGATCAGACGCATCAAGGCGCGCATCGACGCCGAGCGGCTTCCGCGCGGCGCCGACCCGAACACGCACACCAAGCTGGGTCGCGGCGGCCTTGCCGACATCGAGTGGACGGTGCAACTGATTCAGCTGCGCCATGCGCACAAAGTGCCTGCGCTGCACAACACTTCGACATTGGCCACCCTCGACGCGATCGGCGCCGCCGAGCTGATCGCCGAGGGTGATGTCGAGCTGTTGCGCCAGGCGTGGCTGACCGCAACGCGGGCGCGCAACGCGTTGGTGTTGGTGCGTGGCAAGCCGACCGATCAGCTGCCCGGTCCCGGCCGCCAGCTCAACGCCGTTGCGCTGGCCGCGGGCTGGGGCAGCGACGACGGTAGCGAGTTCCTCGACAACTATCTGCGGGTGACGCGGCGGGCGAAAGCGGTGGTGCGAAAGGTGTTCGGCGAATGAGCATGGACTTCGGGTTCGATGTGATCAGTGCGCAGGAGTACGACCGTCAGCGCGTGCTCTACGAGCCGCTGACCGACGCGATCCGCCGACTCATCGATGCGGGCATCCACACCGACGTCGACGAGGCGACCGCTCGGGAGGCACAGGCCGCGGTTGAGGCGGTCGTCGCGATGCTCGAGCAGAAGAAGCGCACGGTGACGACGACGCTGCGTCACGAAGACACCGGGCGTCCCCTGGCGTGGGCCAATCCCGCTGTCGGAGTGCGTAATGCGATCGCCCCGCCGATGATCATTCACCACGAGGCCGACGGACGAGCCTGGAGCGAGTTCACCCTCAGCGGCGCGTATGAGGGGCCGCCGGGATGGGTGCACGGTGGCATCTGCGCGCTGGTGCTCGACCATATTCTCGGCGAGGCCGCCAGCGAGGGGCTGACCCAGCCGAAGTTCACCGGCACCATCAGCCTTCGTTATCTGCGCGGCACACCGCTGGGTCCGCTGCGCGCCGAGGCCTACATCGACCGAACCGAAGGCGTGAAAACCTTTGCGCGCGGCTACCTCAGCGACGCCGAAGGCACCACAGTGGAGGCAGAGGGAGTGTTCATCAGACCGGCATGGGCCAGGGACGCCGGATGAAGTTCTATGTCAGCACAGCGTTTCTGGACACCAGCGAGGTCGTCGAAATCGCCAAGGCCGCAGATGATCTCGGCTACGACGGGATGGGCATCCCGGACCATGTGATCAACCTCGAGACGCTGAGCACGCCGTACCCCTACACCAAGGACGGCAAGCGCCGCTGGGAAGCGTTCACCGACTGGCCCGATCCCTGGGTGATGATCGGCGCGATCGCGCTCGTCACCACGCGGCTGCACTTCGTCACGACCGTGTACCTGCCAGCCATGCGGGATCCGTACTCCGCTGCGAAATCGATTGGTACGGCGGCTGTTCTGGCGGGCGGCCGGCTGGAGCTCGGAATAGGCGTCGGCTGGTGCGAGGAAGAGTTCACGTTGATGGGTCAGCGCTTCGACCGCCGCGGCAAGCGCACCGACGAGATGCTCGAGTTGATGAAGGCGTTGTGGCAGCCCGGCTGGACCGAATTCGACGGCGAGTTCTACTCCGCGCCGCGACTCGAGATGGAGCCGACGCCCCCGCACATCCCGATCTACGTCGGCGGCCTGAGTGACATCGCGCTGAAGCGCGCAGCGCGCAACGACGGCTGGATCGGCGACCTGATCACCACCGATCGCGCGATCGAACGGGTCGATCGGCTCCGCGAGATGCGGGCCGAAAACGGGCTGTCGATGGATGATTTCACGATCTTGACGCCGCTGACGGATGCATTCACCCCAGAGCACTACGAACGTGCCGAGGCCAGCGGTATCACCGGGATCATCACGATGCCGTGGATGTTCTACAGCGGTCCGTCGGCGTCGCTCGCCGAGAAGATCGACGGCATGCAGAAGTTCCGCAAGGACCTTGGACTAGACACCTAGGGCGACGGTCTTGGTGACCACTCCGCCGTGGCCGTCGTCGACGGTGATGGCGAAGCGGTCGATGAATCCACCGACCGCCATGGCGCTGGGCGTGTACTGGAACAGGCCGTTGCCGAGGTCGTTGACCGTGCCGCAGAAGGGTTGTGACGCGGTGAACGTGACGGTGTCATTGTCGGGGTCCACCGCGGTCACCTGAATCAGGTGATAGCCGGCCTCGGTGATGGTCACCTGCGGCGGGTGGTTGGCGGCGCCGGAGTCGACCACAGCAACGTCGCGCGCGGTCACCTGTACCAACGACGAGTGCCACGTATCGGTGACGTAGACGCGATCCCCGCTGAGCGCCAACGCATTTGGCATGCCATGGATCGGGACGTTCGTGATGCGTCCGGTGGGCAGATCGACGATCGACAGCTTGCTGGTGAACGTGGTGTCGTAACCCTGGCTCGCCACGTACACGTGGTCTCCGTTGTCGCTGACCGCGACCGCGCAGCCGCCGACGGGCAGCGTGTCCATCACCGCGCCGGTGGTGGCGTTGATGACCGTCGTGGTGCCGGGATGGCTGGTGTTGTACGAACCCTCGTTGTTGGCGACGTAGATCCGCCTGTCGTCCGGCGAGACCGCGACCCCTGTCGGGTAGTAGCCCGCGGGGGCGATCCCGATCAGATCACCGCGCGCCGCGATCACCGACACGCTGTGGGTGGACTCGCCGCCGTAGAAGCTGTAGTCGGTGACGAAGGCCTGGCCGAGCGCGCCTGCCACCGTGTACGGGTGTCCGCCGACCTCGATGGTCCGGACCACGACTCCCTCGATGGTGTCGATCACGCTCACCGTGCCGTCTTGATTGTTGGCCACGTAGAGGTCGGCGCCGAGGACGGCCATGTGGAACGGGCGATCGCCGACCGGGATGAACGTCGTGGTGTGTTCGGTCGGGTCGATCACTGCAACCCGTCGGCCGGCCGGGTCCGCTACGTAGAGACGGCGACCGTCGGGGCCGACGACGATGCCCTCGGGCCGGAACGTGAGAGGGATCCGCGAGAGGGTGTTGTCGACAGTGCGGACCACGGTGACCGCGGCTTCGCCGACGAAGCTCGTCACGTACACCTGCTCGCCGCGCGGGCTGACCGCCATGCCCGCGGGGACGACGCCAAGAGGGATCTCGGCGGTCACGGCATACGACGGGACTGTCCTCATCGACACCAGCGGAACCGACACGGGCACAGTGACTTTGTCCCGTTTGCCCTTTTTCAGCGTGATGGTGAATTTGTCGTGCCGTTCGGCTGTCGACGCGTCGTCGGCGACCGCTCGATGCCGTGCCGTGGCGGCGGGCCGGTAGGCCCAGACGCCCGTCTTCGCGTCGATCATCACTGTGCCCTTGGCCGGCGCGCTGGCAGCGTAGGTGTATCCCTCGGCAGTGCCGCCACAGCTGCCCGTGATCACGCCGGTCCGCGGGTCCGGGCTCTGCATCGCCGAATCGGGATCCTGCGGAATGACAAAGCGGCGCGGGCAGATTGGCACGGTCACGGTGATGTACGCGCTCGCGCCGCGCGGATCGACCGCGCGGAAGCCAAGCGTTTCTTCGCCTGCCGCGGTGTCGTCGCGTTCCGACGGGTAAGGCACGTAGGTGAAGGTGCCGTCCCAGTCGATCGTCACCGAACCGCGTCGCGGGAACGGGGCATCGAGCGTGTAGGTCAGCCAATCACCGTCGGGGTCAACGATATTCGGCGAGACGGTGACCGCGCCGGTGGTCGGATCGGGCGGCCACAACCGCGGCGGTGCGACCGCGACCGGAACCTGATTGTCGTTGACCCAAGTCACCAGCGAGTCGAACGAGCCGCCGCGGCCGTCGTCGGCAATGACAGTGAAGCTGTCGGATTCGGCGTTCACCCGCGGATGTGGCGTATAGCGGAACATTCCGTATCCGAGGTCGGCGACTTCGCCGTCGCGCGGCTCGGTGAACGACAGGGCGAAGGCGGCGTCGTTCCCGACGGTCGCCTGGTAGGTGACCGCTCCGGTGACGCGATCACATGGCCCCACCTGACACACCATCAGCATCGGAGCCGCGTCGGCCCTGGACCAAGAGGTCATTGATCAATGATCGACCATTGGTTGCTGTAGGGGAATAGGGTGTTTCCCTAGATTTCAAATCTATGGGATCTGATCAGGTAATTAACGTTTCCGTCGGTTAGCTGTCTGCATTTCCTTGCGTTCGCTATTTATTGACGTACGCGACGGGCCCGCATCGAATCGAGCGCGTAGGCGCCGGGGCCGGTGAACACCAGCAGGAAGAAGGCAAAGCAGAACAGGATCGCAGGCAGGCCGCCGTTTCCGCCCATCTGTGGCGCGACGATCGGCCACAAGCCCTTCGGCTGGTGTTGCCAGAAATAGGTGACTGCCATGTGGCCCGAGGCGATGAACGCCGCGACGCGGGTGAACAGTCCCAGCAGAATCAGCAGCCCGGTGATCAGTTCGATGACGCCGGCGTACCAGACCGGCCAAGCGCCGGTTGGGATTCCGAACGCGATCGGCCAATTGAAGACATGCGATGTGCCGAACAACGTGAACATCAATGCGAACACGATGCGGAAAAGGCTCAGGACAGCGGGGGTGTATGAGTTGAGGCGTGCGTCCACTTTGGTGGTCATGCGAATGACCCTACGGGTCACGTCGTTGCGTTGTGAATCACACGCCGGACGTCGTGCGGCCGGTGGGGCATGGGAGCACCGGCCGCACGACGCGGCTCCCCCCGAGCAATGACGCTAGGGCCGAAGCGGCCGAGAGGAATCGGGCGTTTCCCTAGTCTTGCTCGAAACCATGCAGGCTGTGTTTTCGCTGTTGCAAATACATCGCGCCGTCGGGCGGTGTTGTGCCGCAACGCAAACGCGGGGCGGAGGAAATCCTCCGCCCCGCATTTGTCAGACCGTCTGAACGACTAAACGTCGTAGTACAGCGCGATCTCGTACGGGTGAGGCCGGATCTGCACCGGAAGGATCTCGTTCTCGCGCTTGTAGGAGATCCAGGTCTCGATCAGGTCCTCGGTGAACACGCCGCCCTCGGTGAGGTAGTCGTGATCCTCCTCGAGTCGGTCGATCACGGCCGACAGCGAGGTCGGCGCCTGCGGGATGCTGGCGGCCTCGTCCGGCGGCAACTCGTAGAGGTCCTTGTCGACAGGCGACTGCGGCTCCATCTTCTTCTTGATGCCGTCCAGGCCGGCCATCATCATCGCCGCGAATGCCAGGTACGGGTTGCCCGAGCTGTCGGGGCAACGGAACTCGAGGCGCTTGGCCTTCGGGTTGTTGCCGGTGATCGGGATACGCACGCACGCGGAGCGGTTGCGCTGGCTGTACACCAGGTTGATCGGGGCCTCGTAGCCGGGCACCAGGCGCTTGTAGGAGTTCACCGTCGGGTTGGTGAAGGCCAGCAGCGACGGCGCGTGATGCAGAATGCCGCCGATGTAGTGGCGCGCGGTGTCCGAGAGGCCGGCATAACCCGACTCGTCGTGGAACAGCGGGCTGCCGTCCTTCCACAGCGACTGGTGGCAGTGCATGCCGGAACCGTTGTCGCCGAACAGCGGCTTGGGCATGAACGTCACCGACTTGCCTGCCTGCCAGGCCGTGTTCTTGATGATGTACTTGAACAGCACCAGGTCATCGGCGGCGTGCAGCAGCGTGTTGAACTTGTAGTTGATCTCGGCCTGGCCGGCGGTGCCCACCTCGTGGTGACCGCGCTCCAGCACGAAACCGGCGTTCTGCAGGTTGGTGCACATCTCGTCGCGCAGGTCGACGTAATGGTCGTACGGCGCGACGGGGAAGTAGCCACCCTTCGGGCGGACCTTGTAGCCGCGGTTGGCGCTGCCGTCCGACTCGAACGGCTCGCCGGTGTTCCACCAGCCCGCCTCCGAGTCGATCTCGTAGAACGTGCCGTTCATCTGCGAGTCGAACGAAACCGAGTCGAAGATGTAGAACTCGGCCTCCGCGCCGAAGTACGCGGTGTCGGCGATGCCGGTGCTGGCCAAGTAGTTCTCGGCCTTGCGGGCCACGTTGCGTGGGTCGCGGGAGTACGCCTCGCGGGTGAACGGATCGTGCACGAAGAAGTTGAGGTTCAGCGTCTTGGCGGCGCGGAACGGGTCGATCCGAGCGGTGTCGGGGTCCGGCAGCAGCATCATGTCGGACTCGTGGATCGACTGGAAGCCGCGCACCGACGAACCGTCGAATGCCAGCCCGTCCTCGAAAACGCTCTCGTCGAATACCGAAGCCGGGACCGAGAAGTGCTGGACAACACCGGGAAGATCGCAGAACCGGATGTCGACGTACTGGACGTCTTCGTCCTTGATCTGCTTGATGATGTCGTCGGCGGTCTTTTCTGCCACTGAGTTCTCTCCTTATTTCTGGTAAACCCGCGGGTTGACGCTATGGACACGATGTTGCATGGTCGTCAACCGCATGTTGCGCTGAAGTTACGCAATTTGCCTGCAGCGGCGGCCGAAGGGCCTTCAGAAGGCCCCGCTTATCCTGACAGTATGGCCCGCGAGATTGGGTCCTGGCTGTCGGGTCCGTCTTCGGAGTCGGGCAGTCCGGGCCAAGAACCCAACGAGTATCCGGGCCAGCGGCTCGGTTTGCCGCAATCCGGCCCCCGATCGCTCGCCCGGATGGGCAGACGGCTCGCGGCGCTGTGCGTCGACTGGTTGATCGCCTACGGGCTGGCCGCCCTGGCGATGTCGTTCGGTTGGGTGTCGATGCCGTGGCTGCAATGGGCGATCTTGGGCATCTGGTTCGTGCTCGGCGCCGTTTCGGTTCGGCTATTCGGCTTCACTCCAGGCCAGTACGCGTTGGGTCTGATCGTCGTGCCTGTCGACGGCCGTCAGCATGTCGGCTTCGGCCGAGCGGTGGTGCGCGGGGCGCTGATCGCCGTCGTGATTCCGCCGCTGATCACCGACGCCGACATGCGGGGTCTGCAGGACAAGGTCACCAATACCGCGGTCGTGCGGCGCTGAGTCAGCGCCTGCGGACGGTGCGCTGCACGTTGCGCATCTTGGCCTGACCCGGCAGCGGCCCCTTCGGCATCGCGGCGGCGCCGCCCTTGCTTCCCAGCGCCATCAGCCGCGACTCCAGCGAGTCCATCTGCTTGACCGTGATGTTGGCGGGCAGCTTCGTCATGTGACGTTCGAGCTTGGCCAGCGGCACTTCGCCTTCGCCGTTGCCGACGATGAAGTCGTAGATCGGGGTATCACCGATCAGGCGGGCGGTGCGCTTCTTCTCCTGGGCCAGCAGAGGTTTGACGCGGGTCGTCGAACCTTCGCCGACGAGGATCACGCCGGGACGCCCGATCACCCGATGCACCGCGTCGAAGTGGCCGGTGGCGGCGACGCCGGGCGTGACCCGCCACTTGCCGCGCAGGTTCTCCAGCGCCCATGCCGCGGCGCCGGTCTGTCCTTCGGCCTTTCGGTACACCGACTTCTGCGCGCGGCGCCCGAAGATGACGAAGGCCACCAGCGCGCCGAGCACGATGCCCAGCGGAATCATCAAGTAGCCGGTGAACCCGCCCGAAAGGATGCCGAACGCCGTCGACGCGCCGACGATCACGACGAACGCGCCGATCATGTACGGCAGGAGGCGCTTGTCCTCTTTGCGCTGGATCTGGAACGCCTGCCACAACTGGCTGCGCCGCTGCTTGGAGGCGGCCTTGCGGGTCGCCTTGGCCTCGGCCTTGGCAGCCTTCACCGCAGCGGGGTCACGGGGTTTCGCCATTGGTTCAGGATACGGCTGGTCTGGATGCGACTGTCTGCGCGTACAGCCTGCCCGCCCGATACGACGACCGGACCAGCGGGCCTGCGAGCACTCCGGCGAAGCCGAGGCCGTTGGCGAACTGCTCGTGCTCGACGAATTCCTCGGGGTGCACCCAGCGCTCAACCGGGTGGTGGCGCACCGACGGACGCAGGTACTGAGTGATCGTGACGATGTCGCAGCCGGCTTCGTGCAGGTCAACAAGCGCAGTGCGCACCTCTTCGGGCGTCTCGCCCATGCCGAGGATCAGGTTCGACTTGGTGACGAGGCCGTAGTCGCGGGCAGCGGTGAGCACGTTCAGGCTGCGCTCGTAGCGGAACGCCGGGCGGATCCGTTTGAAGATCCGCGGCACGGTTTCGACGTTGTGCGCCAACACTTCTGGACGGGCTGCGAAGACCTGCTCCAGCAGTGCCGGCTCGCCGTTGAAGTCGGGGATCAGCAACTCGACCCCGGTGTTGGGGTTGAGCTTCTTGATCGCCCGCACGGTTTCGGCGTACAGCCACGCGCCGCCGTCGGGCAGATCGTCGCGGGCCACCCCGGTGACCGTGGAGTAGCGCAGCCCCATCGCTTGCACGCTCTCGGCGACCCGACGCGGTTCGTCGCGGTCGAGGTCGGCGGGTTTACCGGTGTCGATCTGGCAGAAGTCGCAGCGACGGGTGCATTGCTCGCCGCCGATCAGGAAGGTCGCTTCGCGGTCTTCCCAGCATTCGAAGATGTTCGGGCAGCCGGCTTCCTCGCAGACCGTGTGCAGACCCTCCCGTTTGACGAGCGCCTTGAGCTCCTTGTACTCCGGGCCCATCTTCGCGCGGGTCTTGATCCACGGCGGCTTGCGCTCGATCGGCGTCTCGGCGTTGCGAACCTCGAGACGCAGCAGCTTTCGACCTTCGGGAGCGACCGTCACTACGTCAACGCTACTACCAGGCGGCCGTCGAGCGCGTCACACACGGCGTCGGCCATCGGGGTGAGCACGTCCTCGACGGTCACCCGGCGGCCGAGCTCGGCGGTCAGCGACGTGACGCCGGCGTCGGAGATGCCGCACGGCACGATCGCGCCGAACGCATCGAGGTCGCAGTCGCAGTTGAGGGCGAACCCGTGCAGGGTGGTCGCGCGCGCCACCCGGATGCCGATGGCGCCGATCTTGCGTGCGGGTCGCTTGCCGTCCGGCGACGCCCAGACGCCGGAGCGGCCCTCGACGCGGCCGGCTTCCAGTCCCAGCCCCGCGCACACTTTGATCATCGATTCCTCAAGGCGCCGAACGAAATTCACGACGTCGAGCGGCTCGGCGAGGCCGATGATCGGGTAGCCGACCAACTGGCCGGGTCCGTGCCAGGTGATCTTGCCGCCGCGGTCGGTGTCGACCACCGGGGTGTCGTCAGCCGGACGTTCCTCCGGCAGCGTGCGGCGTCCTGCCGTGTACACCGGCGGGTGTTCGAGCAGCAACAGCGTGTCGGAGCCACCCGCGACTCGGGCGTCGGCGAGTTCGCGCTGCAGCTGCCATGCCGTCTGATAGTCGACGGTGCCGAGTCGGCGCACGTCGACCGGCGTTGTCGCCGACCGGATCGATGCCGCCATGGCATCAAAACTACGCGTCATGGTTCTTCGCCGTCGCGAACGCCAGCGCCTCGCCGATGGTGTTGTGGTGGAACTTGAACCCCGCGCGTTCCAGCACCGTCGGGATTGCCCGCTGCCCGCCGAGCAGACCCTCGTCGGCGAATTCGCCGATCAGGGTGCGCAGCGCGAAGCCGGGTGCGATCAACGGGGTCGGGCGGTTCACGGTGCGGCCGAGCGCGGCGGTGAACTCGGCGTTGGTCACCGGCGCGGGCCCGGTCAGGTTGACGGGCCCGGCCACCTCGTCGTGGTTGATCGCGAACAGCAGCGCACGGATTTCGTCTTCGAGACTGATCCATGGCATGTACTGGCGTCCGTTGCCCAGTCGGGCGCCGAGGCCCAACGAGAACAGCGGCTTGATCCGGCTCAGCAGACCGCCCGCGGGTGCCAGCACCAGGCCGGTGCGCGCCAGCACCACCCGGGTTCCGTCGCGTTCGGCGAAGGACGTCGCGGCCTCCCAGTCCGCACACAGCTGAGCCATGAAACCCTCACCGGCAGGGGCGGTTTCGTCGACGGTGCGACCGCCGGTGTCGCCGTAGTAGCCGACCGCGCTGGCATTCACCAGAGTCGGAACGCCTGCCTCGACCGCAGCTGCCGAGAGCACTTCGGTGGGCCCTATCCGGCTGTCGCGCAGGCTCTGTTTGAACGCACCCGACCATCGCTTCTCGCCGATGCTGATGCCGCACAGGTTGACGACCGCATCGACACCGTCGAGCGTGCTCGAGTCGAACTCGCCGGTGTCCGGGTTCCAGAACACCTCGTCGGCATTCGACGGCGCCCGCCGCACGATCCGCAGCACCCTGCGGTCGGTGGCGCGTAGCGCATAAACCAATGCCGAGCCGATCAGGCCGGACGACCCCGCGATCGCGATGACGGCGTTGGTCACGGCGCTCTATAGCCCGAGATCGGCCTCGAAGGCACCCTCTTCGAGGCGGCGCTTGATGGTCGTCAGGAAGCGTCCGGCATCGGCGCCATCGATGAGCCGGTGGTCGTAGGTCAGCGGTAGGTAGCACACCGACCGCACGCCGATCGACTCGTTGCCGTACTGGTCGGCGATCACCCGGGGCCGCTTCACGATCGCGCCCGTGCCAAGCATCGCCGCCTGCGGCGGGACCAGGATCGGGGTGTCGAACAGCGCGCCCTGGCTGCCGATGTTCGTGATCGTGAACGTTCCGCCGGACAGTTCGTCGGGCTTGAGGTTGCCGCTGCGGGCGCGCGCCGCGATGTCGGCGATCGCGCGGGCCAGCCCACCGAGTGAGAGGTCACCGGCGTTGTGGATCACCGGCGACAGCAGTCCCTGCTCGGTGTCGACCGCGAAGCCGAGGTGCTCGGCGTCGTAGTAGGTGATCTCCTTGGATTCTTCGTTGTAGCTGGCGTTCACGTTTGGATGCGCCTTGAGGGCATCGATCACCGCCACCGCGAAGAACGGCAGGAACGTCAGATTGACGCCTTCGCGTTCGGCGAACTTGGCCTTCGCCTTGGCCCGCAGCGACACGATCTTGGTCATGTCGACCTCGTGGGTTTGCGTCAATTGCGCTGTGGCCTGCAGAGATTCGCGGGTCTTCTTCGCGGTGATCTGGCGGATCCGGTTGGCCTTCTGCGTAGTCCCGCGCAGGTGGGCCAGCGCAGGTGCGGGCGTCGCAGCGGCGGCGGCCGGTTTGGCGGGGGCCGCAGCGGGCGCGGCCTCTGGTGCCGGGGCGGCCGGGGCCTTCTTGGCTTCCGCGGCGGCCATCACGTCCTGCTTGCGAATCCGCCCGCCGACGCCGGTGCCCTTCACCGATGCCAGGTCAATGTTGTTCTCAGCGGCCAGCTTTCGCACCAGCGGGGTGACGTACGGGCCGCCGTCGGCCGAAGGCGCCTCGGCCGCGGGGGCCGGCTGGGCCTCCGGCTTGGGCTCCGGCTTGGGTTCCGGCTTGGCATCGGCGGCCGGCTCGGCCTTGGGTTCGGGTTTCGGTTCCGGCTTCGGCTCGGGCTTGGGTTCGGGTTTCGGCTCGGGCGTGGGTTCGGGCGCAGGCGCCTCGGCTGCTCCGGCATCGGCGTCGCCGATCTTGGCCAGCTCGCCGCCGACCGCGACGGTGTCGTCCTCTTCGGCGGTGATCGACAGCAGCGTGCCCGCCACCGGGGAAGGGATCTCGGTGTCGACCTTGTCGGTGGACACCTCGACCAGTGGCTCGTCGACCTCGACGGAATCGCCGACCTTCTTCAGCCAGCGCGTCACGGTGCCTTCGGTGACCGACTCGCCGAGCTCGGGCATCTTCACCGACGTGGCCTGACCGCCGCCGCCCGACGACGCGGCTGCCGGCTTGGCCGGTTCGGGCGCGGGCTCCTGTTCCTCGGCGGCCGGTTCAGGCTGCGCCGCAGGCTCCTCGGCGGGCTTTTCCTCTTCGGCGGCCGGGGCCGGTTCGGCAGGCGCTTCGCCTGCGTCGCCGATCACCGCGAGCTCACCGCCGACCTCAACGGTGTCGTCTTCGGCAGCGACGATCTTGGTCAACACGCCTGCGGCCGGCGAAGGGATCTCCGTGTCGACCTTGTCGGTGGACACCTCGAGTAATGGCTCATCTTGTTCGACCGTGTCGCCCTCTTGCTTGAGCCAGCGGGTGACAGTGCCCTCGGTGACGCTCTCGCCGAGTGCGGGCATCTGAACGGAGATGGCCATATGTATCGACTCCCTCGCTCTCTGAAAACGGTTCAGTTGGTACGGGTCGAATGTCGGGTCCCATCCTGTCACGTCTGCCCACGCAATTCGCCGCAGACCTGGGGTCTGAAAGCTCTGGCACTATCGATAGAGGTGAAAGAGAAGGAGCCGAGCCCAGGTGGGACTGTTCGACAGGTTTCGCGGCGGTCGTCAAGCGCGGAGCGCGGCCGGTAGTGACCCAGCAGCCGACCTGAAGTACCTGCAGCAGTGGGTGGCCGAACACATCGGCGTCGAAGCGTTCGTCGAGCCGAGAACCACCGTCACCGATGTCACCGTCGTCCTGGTGGCCGCCGATGGCGAGTGGACCCGCCGCAGGGCCGGGGGTGACGCCGGTGCGAGGAGGCTGAGCGAGCGGCTACAGATCCCGGTCTACGACGTGCAGAAGGTGGGTTACCCGCAGCGGATGCGCGATTACGACGCGCGCAGGCGGATTCAGCGCGACCGCGCGCTTCGGGAAGAGCTCGAAGGCTGATCAAGGCTCCTGATACGGTACCAGCGGTCCCACTAACTGTGCGGAGGTGCCATGACCGAGATCACCGAGCGGTTCATCGACAGCACTGACGGGGTGCGCATCGCCGTCTATGAAGAGGGCAATCCCGACGGCCCCACAGTTGTGCTCGTACACGGCTGGCCGGATTCGCACTTTCTGTGGAACGGCGTCGTGCCGCTTCTGGCCGACCGCTTCCGGATCGTGCGTTACGACAACCGCGGCGCCGGGAAATCGACTGTGCCGAAAAAGGTTTCGGCCTTCACCATGCCCCGTTTCGCCGACGACTTCGCCGCGGTGATCGATGCGGTGGCGCTGGGACAGCCCGTGCATGTGCTGGCTCATGACTGGGGATCGGCGGGGGTGTGGGAGTACTTATCCCGTTCCGGGGCAAGCGATCACGTCGCTTCCTTCACCTCGCTGTCCGGCCCCAGTTCCGATCATCTGGTGATGTACCTGCGTAACGCGCTCCTGCGGCCGCATCGACCGAAGCGGTTTGCGCGTGCGCTTTATCAAGCACTGCGGCTGACCTACATGGGCGTGTTCTCAGTGCCGCTGCTGCTGCCACTGGCCATGCGTGCGTTTCTCGCCGACGCGATTCGCCAGTTGATCATCGACCGCGGGATACCGTCGCACCAACTTCACCACGCCGAAACGTTCAAGGCGGACGCGGCAAACGGCATGAAGATCTACCGCGCCAACTTCTTGCGCTCGGCAGGCAACGTCCGACGGGACTACCGCGTCGATGTGCCCGTTCAATTGATCGTCAACACCAAGGACAACTGGATTCAGCCCCACGGGTTCGACCAAACACACAACTGGGTACCGCGGCTGTGGCGGCGCGACATCAGGGCCGGCCACTGGTCACCCATGTCGCACCCCCAGGTACTCGCCGCGTCGGTTGCCGAGTTCGTCGACTTTCTGAACGGCAAGCCCGCCACCCGTTCGCTGCTGCGCGCACAGGTCGGTCGTCCACGCGAATACTTCAGCGACACACTGGTTTCCGTCACCGGCGCGGGCAGCGGCATCGGCCGTGAGACCGCGCTGGCGTTTGCCCGTGAGGGCGCCGAACTGGTGATCAGCGATATCGACGAAGCGACGGTCAAGGAGACCGCAGCGCAGATCACCGCGCGCGGCGGCGTCGCGCACTTCTACACGCTAGATGTCTCCGACGCCGAGGCCGTCGAGGAGTTCGCCGAACGCGTGAGCGCCGAGCACGGTGTGCCCGACATCGTGGTCAACAACGCCGGAATCGGCCACGCGGGGCTGTTTCTTGACACGCCTGCCGAACAGTTCGACAGGGTGCTCGACATCAACTTCGGCGGGGTCGTCAACTGCTGCAGGTCATTCGGCCGCCGGCTCGTTGACAGAGGTACTGGCGGGCACATCGTCAACATCTCGTCGATGGCCGCGTATTCGCCGCAGCAGTCGATGAATGCGTACTCCACCAGCAAGGCCGCCGTGTTCATGTTCGGTGATTGTCTGCGCGCCGAACTCGACCAGGCCGGGGTCGGGCTCACTACCGTCTGCCCGGGCGTGATCAACACGAACATCGTGCACACCACGAGGTTCGACGTGCCGGCAGGGAAGCAGGCGAAGGTGGAGGCGCGTCGCGCGCAGCTCGAAAAGGCTTTCGCGGCACGCAGATACGGCCCCGACAAGGTTGCCAAGGCGATCGTGTCGGCCGTCAAGAAGAACAAGCCGATCCGGCCCGTCGCGCCGGAGGCCTACTTCGTGTACGGCGTCGCGCACCTGCTGCCGCAGGTGATGCGCAGCTCCGCGCGCGCAAACGTGATGTAGCTCAGCCGTTAGCGGCTACATCTTCCAGGACCGCGAACATCGTCCGCGTCGGCACGCCGGTGCCGCCCTTGCCGGTATAGCCCCACGGCCCGCCGGTGTTGTATGCCGGCCCCGCGATGTCGATGTGCGCCCACTGCACCCCGTCGGCGACGAACTCGCGCAGATACGTGCCAGCGACGAGCATGCCCGCATAGCGTGACCCGCTGACGTTGGCCAGGTCGGCGACCGTCGACTTCAGATCGTCCTTCAACTCCTCGGGCAGCGGCATCGCCCACGCGTTCTCGCCGACCTCCTGCGACAGCTCGGCGACCCGGTCGCGGAACTCGTCGCTGCCCATCACTCCTGGCGTGCGTGCACCGAGAGCGACCGTCTGCGCGCCGGTCAGCGTCGACGTCTCGATCAGGTAGTCGGGGTTGTCCTCACACGCCCGCACGATCGCGTCGGCCAGGATCAGCCGGCCCTCGGCATCGGTGTTGAGCACCTCGACGGTGATGCCGCCGTATTGGGTCAGCACGTCACCGGGCCGCTGCGCGGTCGACGACGGCATGTTCTCTGCCATCGGCACCGTGGCGATCACGTCGATGGGCAACTGCTGCTTGGCTGCCAGCACGACCGTGGCGATCACCGCGGCGGCGCCGCCCATGTCGGAGGTCATGTGGTGCATGTTGGCCGCGGGCTTGATCGAGATGCCGCCGGTGTCGAACGTGATGCCCTTGCCGACGAGCGCGACCGTCTTCGCCTTCTTGCTCTTGCCGCCGCGGTGCGCCAGTCGCACCAGCCGGGGCGGACGTGACGAGCCCTTGCCGACACCGATCACGCCGCCGTAGCCCTCTTTGGCGAGAGCCTTGTCGTCGAGCACCTCGACCTCGAGTCCTGCTGCTTCTCCCAAAGCCTTTGCGCGCTTGGCGAATTCGGCAGGAAAGAGGTGACTCGGCGGGGTGTTCACCAGATCGCGGGCGGTGGCCACCGCGGTCGCGATCGCCGTCGCTCGCTGCGCAGCTGCCGTTGTCTTGGCCTTGGTGTCGGCGGCGAGCACTGTGATCTCGCGCAGACCCGCGTCCTTGGGTGCGGTCTTGGCGCTGCGGAAGTCGGTGAACCGGTAGGCGCCGAGGATCAGGCCTTCGATCGTCGCGCTCAGGTCGAGGTCCGACAGCGTGGTGATCGCCGTGGTGGTGCCGTTCAGCGAGCGCGCGGCGGTTCCGGCGGCGCGACGGATCACGTCGGCAGGCCACTGGTCGCGGTCCTTGCCCAGCCCGACGGCCAGCACGCTGCCCACCGGCAGCGACGGTGCGACCACGCGAGTGACCTGGTCCGGGCCCCCCTTCGCGCCAAGCGCCCGCAGTGCCACGTCGATCTCGCCGACCGCTTCCGCGTCGAGGAACGGACTGTGCAGGACCGTCGCCGTCGCGTCCTCATCCTGACCGCTCACCACCGGCACGATCAGCACCGCCGAGTCGTTTTTGCGTTTGGCCAGCGCCGAGGCGACGGTGACTGCGGGGGCCTGATAACCGGGATTTGCAGGGCTCACGAGGCCTTACCCTAGCTGTCAGCGCGACAAGTGCAGGTCGTAGGCCGTCACCGGCTCGTCGAAGCCCTTGAGCGTCAACGGATCTAAGGGGATGGCCGGCCAGTCCGGCAGCTCGTCTCGGACGTCGGTGGCGGCAAGGATCTGGCCCGGCGCGGCCGCCGCCACCAGGCGCGCAGCGAGGTTGACCGGGGTGCCGAAGTAGTCGCCCCCGATGGCCAGCACCGATCCGTAGCCCAGGCCCGCGCGCACCAGCAGACCGGCCTCCCGCGCTCGCGGGTACTCGACGAGATCGAACGCAACCTTGGCGAGCAGTTCAGGTGTCGGCGTCACCCACATGACTTCGTCGCCGATGAACTTCACCACCCGGCCACCGTCGGCGTGCACGACGTCGCTGACTGCGCCGCCGAACTCGACGAGGAGGTCTGACAATTCGGCCGGGCTGAGTCGCTGGGTCAGCTCGGTGAAGCCGGAAAGATCCGCGAACCCCACACCACAGGTGACGCTTGCCGACGCGTCGCTGATGACGCCCTCGAAATAGGTTCGGGCGCTGGTGATTTGATGGCGAAATACGGAGTCCATCAGTGTGGAGAGACCGGGCACCAGCTCGGCGACTTCGCGGTACGCGAGCGCGGTGGTGAGCTCGTCCTGGCTGTGCGTGACCATCAGGTTGGGTTGCGCGATCCGGATCATGGTTCCGCTGGCCTCGGCGAGGCGGGCCATCGCGGCACCGACCACCCGCAAGAAATTGAGCGCCGCGTCCTCACCGGCGAACTTCCGCAGCGTGACCCACGCCGACAAACCGTCGACGTCGACCTGGCTGAGCAACGGCGTCTGTTGATCGGGGACCCTCAGCCCGAGCGCCTCCCAGGCGTGCGCGACGTCATCGACGGACACGCCCAGGGCAGTCGCCGCAGCGCCCAGGCTGTAAATCGGGTGGCCGGACCGTTGCAGGACGTCGCCTGCCAGGCCGAACAACCGGCCGCGCCGCTCGGCGTCGACCATGTCCTCGGTCGTGAAGCCCAGACCGTCCAGGTATTCGATGAGACCGGCCCGATCCCTGGCGTTGGCGATTCCCGCGGCTTCCAGCGCATCGAAATCGACCACCCACCGGAGTCTGCCAGCGCGGACTTCCCCACTAGGGTGATTTCCCGTGTCCGACACTGAAGCGAGCGAGACCCTGCACGGCCCCCTCGAGGAACGCCATCGTCAGCTCGGCGCGAGTTTCGCCGAATTCTCCGGCTGGCTGATGCCGGTGTCATACGCAGGCACTGTCAGCGAGCACACCGCGACGCGCACCACCGTCGGCCTGTTCGACGTGAGTCATCTCGGCAAGGCACTGGTCAAAGGGCCCGGCGCGGCCGAATACGTCAACTCCGCACTCACCAACGACCTCCGTCGCATTGGACCCGGCAAGGCCCAATACACGTTGTGCTGCACCGATTCCGGTGGCGTGATCGACGACCTGATCGCCTACTACGTCTCCGACGACGAGATCTTCCTTGTACCCAACGCCGCCAACACACCGGCGGTCGTTGCGGCGCTGCAGGAGCGCGCGCCAGCGGGCCTGACCATCACCGACGAACACCGCTCGTACGCGGTGCTCGCCGTGCAGGGCCCCGAGTCGACCAAAGTCGTTGGCGGATTGGGCCTACCCACCGACATGGACTACATGGGCTATGCCGACGCCGAATTCGACGGGGTTCCCGTCCGCGTGTGCCGCACCGGCTACACCGGCGAGCACGGTTACGAGCTGCTGCCGACGTGGGAGCAGGCCGGTATGGTTTTCGACGCGCTCGTCGACGCTGTCGGCAGTGCGGGCGGTGAGCTGGCCGGGCTCGGCGCCCGCGACACGCTGCGCACCGAGATGGGTTACCCGCTGCACGGCCACGAACTGTCGCTGGAGATCTCGCCGCTGCAGGCGGGCTGCGGCTGGGCGATCGGTTGGCGCAAGGACGCGTTCTGGGGACGCGAAGCGCTGCTGGCCGAGAAAGAGGCAGGCCCGAGGCGGGTGTTGCGCGGACTGCGGGCCGTCGGCCGCGGCGTGCTGCGTCCCGACCTCGCGGTGCTCGACGGCGAAACCCAGATCGGCGTGACGACGTCGGGAACGTTTTCCCCGGGCTTGAAAATCGGTATCGCGCTTGCCCTGATCGACACCGACAAAGACATTGCCGACGGCCAACACGTCTCGGTCGACGTGCGAGGCCGGGCCATTGAATGTGAAGTCGTCAGGCCGCCGTTTGTCGAGGCAAAAACCCGCTAGCTAGCGGATATACAATCGCTGCATGACTGACGGTCCCCTCGAATTCACCGTTGAGCGCAATGCGACGCCGGTGAGCGACGAGGTACGGGCCTCGATTCTGAACGATCCGCCGTTCGGTCAGTTCCACACCGACCACATGGTCTCGATCGACTATGTCGACGGGAAGGGCTGGCACAACGCGCGGGTGATCCCGTACGGCCCTATCGAGCTGGACCCGTCGGCGATCGTGTTGCACTACGCCCAGGAGATCTTCGAAGGGCTCAAGGCTTACCGCTGGGCGGACGGCTCCATCGTGTCGTTCCGCCCCGAGGCCAACGCCCGCCGGTTGCGCTCGTCGGCGCGCCGGCTGGCCATCCCCGAGCTGCCCGAAGAGGTGTTCATCGAGTCGCTGCGACAGCTGATCGCCGTCGACGAGCCGTGGGTGCCCCGCGCCGGCGGCGAGGAGTCGCTGTATCTGCGGCCCTATGTCTTCGCCACCGAGCCGGGGCTCGGCGTGCGGCCCGCGAGCGAATACCGCTACATGGTCATCGCCTCGCCCGTCGGCGCGTACTTCAAGGGCGGCATCAAGCCGGTCAGCGTGTGGCTGTCGACGGAGTACGTGCGCGCGTGCCCAGGCGGCACCGGCGCGGCGAAATTCGGTGGCAATTACGCCGCGTCGCTCTTGGCGCAGGCGCAGGCGACCGAGAACGACTGCGATCAGGTGGTGTGGCTGGACGCCGCCGAACGCCGCTTCGTCGAAGAGATGGGTGGGATGAACCTGTTCTTCGTGTTCGGCAGCGGCGGCACCGCGCGGTTGGTGACACCCGAGCTGAGCGGGTCGATCCTGCCAGGCGTTACGCGAGATGCCTTGCTGCAGTTGGCAACTGATGCCGGATTCGCCGTCGAGGAACGCAAGATCGATGTCGACGAGTGGCAGAAGAAGGTCGCAGCGGGTGAGATCACGGAGGTGTTCGCGTGCGGCACCGCCGCGGTGATCACGCCGGTTGCGCGGGTCAAGTACGGCGACGGCGAATTCACCATCGCCGACGGCGGTCCGGGCGAGATCACCATGGCGCTGCGCGACACGCTGACCGGCATCCAGCGCGGCATGTTCGCCGACACGCACGGCTGGATGGCGCGACTGAGTTAGGCGATCGCAAGCCCGACGGCGGCCACCGTCGTCGTCACCTCGATGGCCGCGCCGAGCACATCACCGGTGATGCCGCCGAACCGGCGGACGCAGTGCGCAACCAGAACGACACCGCAGCCGACCGCGACGAGGACCGTGACCGGGCCCTGCCACGGGCGCGGATCGGCAAGCGTCGCCAATGCTGCGACGGCGACGGTCCAGATGAGCACCACAGCGACCGGTTGGGTGCCCGCGGCGCGGCCGCCAAGCGAGCTGCCCTGCGCGGCAGTCAGCGCGCGTCTGCATGCCGCGACCGCGGCCACCCGGCCGGCGGTCACCGCAACGATCACCGCGACGACACCAAGTTCGGTGAATGCCAGCGCCTGCAACAGGATCGCGACCACCACCGCCGCGACGCCGAACGGGCCGGCCGAGCCGTCGCGCATCACTTGCAATGCCCGCTCGGGCGGCCCGTAACAGCCGAGCGCATCGGTGGTGTCTGACAACCCATCGATGTGCAGGCCGCGCGTCACGAGCAGCAGGACCGCTACCGCGAGCGCCCCGCCAAGCGGGTTGCCAGCGCCGAACGCCGACGCTGACGCCAGGACCACCCCGCCTGCGAGCGCCCCGAGCGCGACGCCGACGACAGGCAATGCGGTGATGACGCCGCGGCCGACGCCGGCAGAACTGCGTACGGGCAGGACGGTCGCAAACGCGAATGCGCCTGTGACCGAACGGATCACGCGGTGACGCCTGCCTCGTCGAAGGTGGCCATCAACGCCAGCGCGGCGACGGCGGCGCGTACGACCGGCAGCGCGACCGCTGCGCCGGTGCCCTCGCCGAGGCGCATCCGCATGTCGACGATCGGTTCGAGGTCGAGATGTTGCAGCGCGAGCGTGTGCGCCGGTTCGGTCGACCGGTGTCCCGCTTGCCACCACTGCCGGGCGCCCGGCGCGAGCTTGTCGGCCACCAGCGCGGCAGCGGTGACGACGACGCCGTCGAGCAACACCGGAGTACGGCGCGCTGCGGCCTGTGCGCAGAATCCCGCCATCGCCGCGAAGTCCGCACCACCGCAAACCCGCAGTAGCCCAACCGGATCCGTCGACATGCCACGGGCGCGGTACAGGGCGTCGCGGATCGCGGCGGTCTTGCGGGCCCAGGCAGCGTCATCGATGCCCGTGCCGCGTCCGACGACCGCCACGGGCTCGGAGTTGGTCAGCGCCGCGATCAAAGTTGTTGCCGCCGTGGTGTTTCCGATTCCCATATCACCGGCGATCAACAGATCGGCCCCGGAATCGACTTCCTCGTCGGCAATCAGCCGGCCTGCCTCGATGGCGGCCGCAGATTCCTCGGCCGACATGGCGTCCTCGACCGCGATGTTGCCGCTGCTACGGCGCACTTTGTGGGCACCGATCGACGGCGACAGCGGTTCGGGCGCATCCACCGAGATGTCGACCACCCGTACGCTCGCCCCCGCCGCCTCGGCGAGCACGTTGATGGCCGCACCGCCCGCGTCGAAGTTGGCCACCATCTGCGCGGTGACCTCGGCCGGATAGGCGGAGACGCCGGAGGACGTGACGCCGTGATCGCCTGCGAACACCACGACGCGCGGACGCTGGAATTGCCGCGGCGGGCAGACTCCCTGGCACGACGCCACCCACACCGACAGGTCCTCGAGCCTGCCCAGCGAACCGGGCGGCTTGGTCAAGCGGTCTTGACGTGCGCGCGCCGCGGCGGCCACCTCAGCGTCGGGCGGGGTGATGTCGAAGTCGGTCACGAGGCGGCCTTCACGGTCAGGGGTTGCCCGGCGACAACCAGCACCACCTGGTCGCACAGGGCCGCCAATTGCTGATTGAGACTGCCCAATTCGTCGGCGAACCGACGTCCCGACACCGTGTGCGGCACCACCGTCAGTCCGACCTCGGGGCTGACGAGCGCCAGCGGCGCGCCGAATGCATGGACCGCGTCGACCAGCTCAGCCACGTCTGCCGCCACCGAACCCGCGGTCCATGCGTCGCGTCGGTCCAGCACCGCGGTCAGCCAGCCACCGATGTCGTCGACGAGCGTCGGTGTCGCGGCCTCGGTGCGCAATTGTGTTGCGATGTCGACTGTTTCGACCGTCGACCAGTGCGAAGGGCGACGGGCCCGGTGGGCCGCGATACGCGCCGACCAGTCGGCGTCTGCGTCGGCCGTGGCACCGGTGGCCAGGTAGCACACCGGCTGCCCTGGCCCGGCCGCATCGGCGATCGCCGCCTCCGCCCACCGCGATTTGCCTGACCTGATACCCCCGAGCACCAGTGTGCGCACGGGGCGGTCAGTGGGCTTCAAGAGACACTGTCGCCGCGCTCGACCTGCGGCCGAGGCGCGCGCATCCGGCGCAGTTGCGAGGCGCGGCTGGCAGCGTAAAAGCCGAGTTTCCAACCACTTTCGGTGTTGTCGGGGAACTTCGCGTCGACGAGCTTGTTGACCTTGCGGCCAAGAAACAAGGCGTCGATCAGCATGATGACGATGAGTACCGGCATCGCGAACGAGAGCGGAAGTTGCACCGCGGGCGACGGGACCGACAGCATGACGAAGATCAACACCAGCGCCGCGGGCATGAAGAGCCCGAGCACATTTCGGCGTGAGTCCACCACGTCGCGGACGAAGCGGCGCACCGGACCCTTGTCGCGCGGCAGCAGGTAGGCATCCTCGCCTGCCATCATCTTTTCGCGGCGATCGGCCATGTCGGCGCGGCGTGCGGCGCTGGCTGCCTTCTTCTCCTCGCGAGTCAGCTTCGCGTTGGTCTCCTTGCGCCGCTTGCGTGCTTCCGCTGCGGTCATCGGGGCAGGGGCGATCGGGCCTCGCTTACCCTGATCGCGTTTCGGAGTGGGCCTGCCCTTCGGTGCTGTGCCGGCGCGCTGCCGAGTCGCCTCGGCGTCGGAGGCGGCTTCGTCGACGGCCTTGTCCGAGTCCGAGTTGTCTTTCTTGCGGCCAAGCAGCTTCACGGATGCCAGATTAGTCTGCCGTGGTGCATGTGTTGATTGCGCCCGACTGCTACGGCGACAGCCTCACAGCCGTACAAGCCGCCGAAGCAATCGCGCGCGGCTGGCGGCGCGGCCGCCCCGACGATGAGTTGACGCTGGCGCCGCAGTCCGACGGCGGACCCGGCTTCGCCGGCGTGCTGGCCGGCCGAGTCGGCGAGGTACACACCGAGCGCGTCAGCGGCCCACTGACCGATGAGGTGTCCGCGCAGTGGGTGCTCGACCAGGCCCCGCCGCGCACCGCTTACATCGAATGCGCACAGGCCTGCGGGTTGGCCGTGCTCGGCGGCCCGCCGACCGTGCAGACCGCGCTGGCCGCGCACAGTCGCGGCGTCGGTCAACTGATCGCGGCCGCGGTGTCAGCCGGGGCCGGGTGCATCGTGGTCGGGCTGGGCGGCAGCAGCTGCACCGACGGTGGGCGAGGGCTGATCGAGGAGCTCGGTGGGCTAAAAGCCGCCCGCAAGCTGCTGGCGGACGTCGAGCTCATCGCCGCCACCGACGTCGAGCATCCGCTGCTTGGCCCGATGGGCGCCGCGGCGGTGTTCGGTCCGCAGAAGGGCGCCGATCCCGACACCGTGCGCATCCTCGAACAGCGGCTCAGCGACTGGGCCGTCGAACTGAACGCGGCGGCGGGCTGCGATGTGAGCGAGGAACCGGGTGCAGGCGCCGCGGGAGGTATCGGGGCCGGCCTACTCGCGCTCGGGGGCCGCCGGGAATCCGGCGCCGCGGTCATCGCCGAACACACCCGGCTCGCCGACGACATCGCCGAAGCCCAGTTGGTGATCACGGGCGAAGGCCGATTCGACGACCAGTCGTTGCACGGCAAGGTGGTCAGCGCGCTCGCTGCGGGTGCGCAGTCACATCAGGTCCCGGTGCTGGTGCTCGCGGGGCAGGTCACCCTGGACGAGGCGACGCTGGCCGAGGCCGGCATCGCGGCCGCATACTCCATCGCCGACCACGCGGGCTCTGTGCAGCTGGCCATCGACGATGCCGCGAACCAGCTGGAGGGCTTGGCCGAGGTGACGGCGGCGACCTGGGGATAAATCGGGAATAGGGCCGGAACAAGGTACCGTTGAGGGTGTGGACCCAACGGTCTACCCACGAACATGCACTCAGGAGATGTAATGACTGTTCAGGACGAGTCGGCGACCACCACCCACGGCGCAATCCTGACCGATGCAGCCGCCGCCAAGGCGAAGGCGCTGCTGGATCAGGAAGGTCGTGACGACCTGGCGCTGCGCATCGCCGTTCAACCGGGCGGATGCGCCGGCCTGCGCTACAACCTGTTCTTCGACGACCGGTCGCTGGATGGCGACCTGATTTCGGAGTTCGGCGGCGTGAAGCTCACCGTCGACCGGATGAGCGCGCCCTACATCCAGGGCGCCACCATCGACTTCGTCGACACCATCGAGAAGCAGGGCTTCACCATCGACAACCCGAACGCCACCGGCTCCTGCGCCTGCGGCGACTCGTTCAACTGATTCAGTACTGACCGGCCGTCCGCGGCAGGTACGAGCACACCAGGGTTTCCTTGTCCTGGGCCAGTACCTGCGCGACGGCCTGTTGTTCATCGTCGTTCGACGCCTGGGTACGGTTGCTCGATGGGCTCGCTGGAGCCACTTTCATGGTGAACAACACCTGCGCCTGATTCGGCGACAACGACACCATCTTGTCGATCGACGTCACCTCGGCATGGCTGTACTGCTTGCGGAACGCGTCGCTGCTGAGGCTGGCCAGCGCGAGGTCGGAGCGGTGCTCCTTGACCGAGTCGTACAGACCGCACAACGTGTGGCGCGCGACGGTTTGATCGTCACCCTTCGACAACGCGTCCAGATACTCCTGGATCGCGGCCTTGGCTTTCGCATCGGTCAACGCAGTGCGGCCCGAGTTGTCGTCGTTTCGGGACGCGAAAACAATTGCGGCGACTAATGCCGCGACCAAAACGGCCGCCGCCGCTGCTGCGGCGATCGGCCACCACCGCCGTTTCGGATATTGCAACGGGGGCGGCAGCATCGCAGGATAGGGCGACGGCACATTTTCCGGATAGGGCTGCGGGGGATACATTTGCGGGCCAACCGGTCCAGCGCCGTAATCGGGCGGGTACGGACCAGTCATATATTTGCTCCCCCGAGATGTGTCGATGAATTTGCCTGTCTACAGTGACCGGGCGGGCACTTGTAGGCAGGTTAGCGCACAGTCTGCGGGTATCCCCTGGGTAAGGTTATCTAGACGGTTTAATAAATGAAGGGTGACGTTTCGTGACCATTGCGGTGACCGGTTCGATCGCGACCGACCATCTCATGCGTTTTCCTGGTCGGTTTTCGGAGCAACTCCTGCCCGATCACCTGCAGAAGGTGTCGTTGAGTTTCCTCGTCGACGATCTGGTCATCCACCGGGGCGGCGTGGCAGGCAACATGGCGTTCGCCATCGGCGTGCTTGGCGGTGACGTCGCACTGGTCGGCGCGGCGGGCAAGGACTTCGAGGACTACCGGCAGTGGCTGACGGCGCACGGCGTGGACTGCGACAGCGTGCTGATCTCGGACTCGGCGTACACGGCGCGGTTCGTCTGCACCACCGACGAAGTCATGGCCCAGCTTGCCTCGTTCTATCCGGGGGCGATGTCGGAGGCCCGCAACATCAAGCTGGCGGACGTCGTATCACGAACGGGCACAACCGATTTGGTGATCATCGGAGCCAACGACCCCGATGCCATGTTCCTGCATACCGAGGAGTGCCGCAAGCTCGGCCTGGCCTTCGCCGCCGACCCCTCCCAGCAGCTGGCCCGGCTCTCCGCCGAGCAGATCCGCCAGCTCATCGACGGCGCGACCTACCTGTTCACCAACGACTACGAATGGGACCTGCTGCTGCAGAAGTCCGAGTGGTCGGAGGCCGAGGTGATGCGCCAGATCGAGTTGCGCATCACGACGTTGGGGGAGAAGGGCGTCGACATCGTCGGCCGCGACGGCACCTTCGTGCATGTCGACGTCGTGCCCGAGACGCACAAGGACGACCCGACCGGTATCGGCGACGCGTTCCGCGCCGGTTTCCTCACCGGCCGCAGCGCCGGGCTCAGCCTCGAGCGGTCCGCCCAACTCGCGTCGATGGTCGCCACGCTGGTGCTGGAGGCCCCCGGTCCGCAGGAGTGGACGTGGGACAAGGACTCCGCGGTCAAGCGGCTGTCCGATGCCTACGGAGCAGATGCAGGCGCCGAAATCGGTGCGGCTCTGGGTTAGAGCTGCACCGGGTAGGTCGGCTCGCTGATCTGGGGTGTGACGCTGTGCTCGACGAAGATCGCGTGCCACAGCATGAAGATCAGCACCGTCCACAGCCGGCGGCTGTGATCGCTTGCGCCGGTGCGGTGTTCGTCGAGCATGGCCCGCACCGTCGCAAGGTCCACATGCTCGCCTGCCTGTGAGGCGGCGATGGTCGCATACGCCCAGTCCATCAGTTCGCCCGCGCGCAGCCAATGCCGGATGGGAACGGGAAAACCCAGCTTCGGCCGGTTGAGCACATGGGCTGGCACGATCGGCTCCAACGCCTTGCGCAACGCGAATTTCGTTGTGGCCCTTGTGATCTTCTGGTCGGCGGGCAGCCGGGATGCGACGGCGAACACTTCGGGATCCAAAAACGGCACCCGCAGTTCGAGCGAATTGGCCATCGTCATCTTGTCGGCCTTGACCAGAATGTCACCGCGCAGCCAGGTGAACAGGTCGATGTGTTGCATGCGCGCCACCGGATCCCAGCCGTCGGACTCTGCGTAAACCGGCGCAGTGATGTCGGTGTGCGTCCACTCCTGACGAAAGCCGGGCAGCACCGCGCGCAACTGGGCATCGGAGAAGCTGCGCGCGTTGCCGTAGTAGCGCTCTTCGAGTGTGAGCGATCCGCGGTGCAGCAGGCTCTTGCCCCGCATGCCCTCGGGCAGCGGCTTTGACGCCTTGCCGAGCGAGCGGCGAACCGGGCGGGGGAGATAGTCGAAAGGCTTCAGCGACAACGGTTCCCGGTAGATGGTGTAACCACCGAACAGTTCGTCGGCGCCTTCGCCGGACAGCACCACCTTGACGTGCTTGCGGGCCTCGCGGGCAATGAAGTACAGCGGCACCAGCGCCGGGTCGGCGACGGGTTCGTCCAGATACCAGACGATTTCGGGCAGCGCCGCGACGAACTCGGCCTGGCTGACCACCTTTGTCACGTGGCGTGCGCCGATCGCCTCGGCCGATGCGACCGCGACGTCGACCTCGGAGAAGCCCTCACGCTCGAAACCCGTTGTGAAGGTGATCAAGCGCGGGTTGTGCCGCATCGCGAGCGCGGCGATCGCGGTGGAGTCGATGCCGCCGGACAGGAAGGCGCCGACGGTGACATCGGCCCGCATGTGCTTGGCGACCGAATCCTCGAGCACCGCGGTGATCTCGTCGTAGCGCGGCTGCTCGCCACCATTGACGAACGGCACAGCGGTGAACCGCGGCGCGAAGTAGCGCGTCACCTCTGGCGGCTTGCCCTGTCGCACACGGGCATAGCTCCCGGATTCCAGCCGCCGGATGCCGCGGTGCAGCGTCTCGGGTTCGGGCACGTACTGCAGCACCGTGTAGTGCTGCACGGCGCGATCGTCGATGCCAGTGTCGATGCCGAGCTGCGACGCCAGGTCCAGCAGGCACTTCTTCTCGCTGCCGACTGCCGTTCCGCCGGAGCCGGTCGCCATGAACAGCGGCTTGATACCGAAAGGATCACGCGCGCAGAGCAGTTCCTGCTCGACGGTGTCCCACAGTGCGAACGCGAACATGCCGCGCAGTCGGGTCAGCGCGTCGGTGCCCCAGTAGTGGTAGGCGGCGATGATGGCCTCACCGTCGCCGTCGGTGTGAAACACGGCACCGAAATCGGAGCGCAGCGTTTCGCGTAATTCCAAGTAGTTGTAGATCTCGCCGTTGAACACCAGCACGTAGCGGTCCGGCGAATCCTGCGGTCCCCAGCGCAGCGGTTGATGGCTGTGCGCGATGTCGATGATCGACAGCCGGTTGAAGCCAAGCACGACATGGTCGTCGGACCAGGTGCCCGGCTCGTCGGGGCCGCGGTGGCGCATGAGGTGCGAAGCGCCGGAAACGGCGTCGACCAGCGCGTCCGAGACGTCAGCGGACGGGTCGGTAAGCAGGGCCAGCAGTCCGCACACCGCGCCAGTATGCCTAATGGCGGGAGTGTGTCGAGACCGGCACCGGGGCGTGGTCTACGCTGCGTAGTATTCGCCTAGCAATACTGACTTCTAGGAGGCTCCAACGTGGCACCGCGGCGGCTTCGGGTGTTGGCGTTGTCAGTCGTCCTGGGTGGCACTGCCGTGCTGCTCAGCGGGTGCAGCTGGTCTGAGGTGGCCGGCCTCGGGTGGCCGGAAGGCATCACGCCTGAAGCGCATGCGAACCGGGAGCTCTGGATCGGCTCACTGATAGCGGCGCTCGTCGTCGGTGTGATCGTCTGGGGATTGATCTTCTGGAGCTCGGCGTTCCACCGCCACAAGAAGGGCGACACAGAGCTGCCACGCCAGTTCGGCTACAACATGCCGCTGGAGCTCGTGCTGACTGTCACGCCGTTCCTGATCATCTCGGTGCTCTTCTACTTCACCGTCGTGGTGCAGGAGAAGATGTTGCACAAGGACCCCAATCCCGAGGTCGTGATCGACGTCACCGCCTTCCAGTGGAACTGGAAGTTCGGCTACCAGAAGGTCAACTTCACTGACGGCACCCTCACCTACGACGGCGCCGACCCGGCCCGCAAGGCCGCGATGCGCTCCGTACCAGAGGGCAAAGACGCGCACGGCGAAGAGCTCGTCGGCCCGGTGAGCGGCCGGAATACCGAAGATCGCACCTACTTGAACTTCGACAAGGTGGAGACCCTTGGTACCTCCACCGAAATTCCGATCTTGGTGTTGCCCGCAGGGAAGCGCATCGAGTTCCAGCTGGCGTCGGCCGACGTCATCCACACCTTCTGGGTGCCGGAGTTCTTGTTCAAGCGCGACATGATGCCCAACCCGGAAGCCAATCACACCGACAACAAGTTCCAGATCACCGAGATCACCAAGACCGGTGCGTTCGTCGGGCACTGTGCGGAGTTCTGCGGCACGTACCACGCGATGATGAATTTCGAGGTGCGGGTGGTGGAACCCAACGACTTCAAGGCGTACCTGCAGCAGCGCTCGGCTGGCAAGACGAACGCCGAGGCGCTGCAGGCGATCAACCAGCCGCCGACTGCGGTGACCACCCATCCGTTCGACACCCGCCGCGGTGAGCAGGTGGGCGTGCCGCCTCAGGCCAGCAAGTAGGGACGCCAATGCATATCGAAGCCAGGTTGTTCGAGTTCCTGACCGCCTTCTTCGCGCTGTCCGCGGTGGTGTATGGAACGTTGACCGCCCTGTTCGCCAACGGCGGCGTGGAGTGGGCGGGCACGACCGCCTTGGTCTTGACCACCGGCCTGACCTTGATCACCGGGACCTTCTTCCGGTTCGTGGCGCGCAGGCTCGACACCCGGCCCGAGGACTACGAGGACGCCGAGATCAGCGACGGCGCCGGCGAGCTGGGCTTCTTCAGCCCGCACAGCTGGTGGCCGGTGGCCATCGCGCTGTCCGCGTCGGTCACCGCTGTCGGTGTCGCGCTGTGGCTGCCCTGGCTGATCGCCGCGGGCGTCTGCTTCGTGCTCTCGTCGGCCGCAGGCCTCGTTTTCGAGTACTACACCGGCCCCGAAAAGCACTGACCCCAAAAGGTCACAATCGGGACAACAGTTCGCCCGTAGACCGCGCTGTGAGATTCGTTCGCGCGGTCAATTTGGGTAGTGTTGCCGGGGCACGGTCAACCGCGCCGCAGATGTAGTCGAGAAGGATAGGCGTAGATGAGCGGGCCGAATCCCCCAGAATCTGAAGGGTCGGAACTGCCAGGTCAGGAGCCAGGCGACCAGCCCACGTCGGACCAGTCGGCGGCGCCTTTGACCGGTGAAACGGAGATCTACTCGCAGGCCTACTCCGCGCCGGAGTCCGAACAGTTCACCAGCGGCCCCTACGTGCCGGCCGACTCGTCGCTGTACGACTACGACGCCTACGACCCGGCCACCGAACTCGTCGACCAGGAGCGGCCTCCACGCTGGCCGTGGGTGGTGGGCGTGGCGGCCATCGTCGCCGCGATCGCGCTGGTCGCCTCGGTGTCGGTGCTGGTGACCCGGACCGACACCAACAACCTAGCGACGCCTGCGACGACCACGAGCCCGCCGCCGCCAGTGCAGGACGAGATCACCACCACGACCCCGCCGCCACCGCCACCTCCGCCGCCGCCGACCACGGAGGCGCCGCCTCCTCCGCCGCCGGAGACCGTGACCGTGACGCAGGAGCCGCCGCCGCCTCCTCCTCCACCGGCTTCCGAGGCGCCACCGCCCCCGCCGGTGACCACTGCTGCGCCACCGCCCCCGCCGACGTCGACCACCCCCGCGGGGCCGCGACAAGTCACCTATTCGGTCACCGGCACGAAGGCGCCCGGTGACATCATCACCGTCACCTACATCGACGCCTCCGGCCGCAGCCGCACGCAGCGCAACGTGTACATCCCGTGGTCGCTGACGGTGACGCCGATCTCGCAGTCCGAAGTGGGCTCGGTGCAGGCATCCAGCCTGTTCCTGGTGAGCCGGCTCAATTGCTCGATCACGACGAGTGACGGCACGGTGCTCTCGTCGAACACCAACAACGCTGCGCAGACAAGCTGCTGATGAGCGAATTCGACCGTAACGACCGCATTCTGCTGGGCGTCTGCGCCGGCGTGTGGCTGGTGGCGCTCGGCGCAGGTGTTGCCGCGACAGTGGCACTGGTGGACTTGGGCACCGGGCATGCCCAAGCCACAGGGGATTCCGATACTCCGTGGCTGCTGTATGTCGTGATCGCGGTCTCCGCCGCGGTGATCATCGGCGCGGTGCCGCTGCTGCTGCGGGCGCGCCGCGCAGCGCTCGAAGAGACCGCGCCGCCCGCGCGTGCCCCGATGCGCGCCGCGCCGGTTCATCCGGCGGCGCCGGTGCCGGCGCGGGGGACAGACGCGCCGACGGAGAAAATCCGAATCGGCGCAACGACTTCCGCCGGCCCCAGCTATCCAACGCGGGAAGCCATTCGCCCGGAACCAAGCCCGTTGGCCGCTGCGGTGGATCAGCTTTGGCTGCGCTGCGCCGTAGTCATCGCGATCGCGATGGGCGTCGCAATGGTCGCTATCGGCATCGCCACCTACTTGATGGCGGTGAACCACAACGCGGCCGCGTGGGCGTGCTACGTGCTCGCCGGCCTCGTCACGCTCGGCATGCCGGCGATCCCGTGGTTCTACTTGCGCGAGCTACGCGGGTTGTTGGACCGCTAGGCCGACCAGGCCCGAAGACGACATCAGGCTCAACGCACGCATATCTCGCGATCGCGTGCGTTGAGCCTGATTCTACCGTCTAGTGATGGCCGTTCGTCTGGCCGTTACCCGAGCCGTTGCGCGTCTGGTGCTCGCGCAATGCGGTGAGCGCCTTGCGTTCTGACGCATGCGCGGCTTCGGCCAGCGCCTCGTGCTCGGACAGCGGGTCGGCGGACAGGAAGCTGCCGCTGCCCGGTGCACCAGCGGCGCCCAGCTTGTTCATCCGCTTGGGCACCGCTGCGCCCTGGTACTCCAACGGAATCGGGTGGCCATGCTCGTCGACAGGACCGATCGGCTGGTGCAACTCGATGTAAGCACCGTGCGGCAGCCGCTTGATGATGCCGGTCTCGATGCCGTGCTCGAGCACCGCGCGGTCGCTGCGCTGCAGCCCCACACACCAGCGATAGGCGATGTAGTAGACGATCGCGGGCAGCACCACCATGCCGATGCGCGCGATCCACGTGGTCGCGTTCAGCGAGATGTGGAACTTCCACGCGATGACGTCGTTCATCGCCGCCAGTGTCAGCACCATGTAGAACGCGATCGCCATCGCACCAATTGCGGTGCGCACCGGCACATCTCGCGGCCGCTGCAGCAGATTGTGGTGAGCCTTGTCGCCGGTCACCTTCTGCTCGATGAACGGATAAGCGATCAGCAGGGTGAAGACAAGGCCCATGCCCAGCGCGACGCCGACGACGGCGGGGATGGTGTGGCCGAACGGGTAGAACTCCCACGGCGGCCAGATGCGGGCCAGGCCCTCGGTCCACATCATGTAGAAGTCGGGCTGGCTACCCGCCGACACCTGGGATGGTTTGTACGGGCCCAACTGCCAGATCGGGTTGATCTGCAGCAGGCCGCCCATCAGGCCGAGGATGCCGGTGGTCATCGCGAAGAACGCGCCGGACTTCACGGCGAAGACCGGCATGACGCGCACGCCGACGACGTTGCGCTCGGTGCGACCGGGGCCGGGGAACTGGGTGTGCTTCTGGAACCACACCAGCGCGAGGTGAACACCGATGAGCGCCAAGATGATTCCGGGGATCAACAGGATGTGCAGCGCATACATCCGGGGGAGCAGGACACCGTCGGCGGAGCACTGGTAGCCCAGCCCGCCGCACGGGAAGTCGCCGCCGAACAACGCCCAGTGCATCCAGGTGCCGACCACCGGGATGCCCATCGTGATCGAGGACAGCGCGGCGCGCAGGCCGATGCCCGACAGCAGGTCGTCGGGCAGCGAGTAGCCGAAGTAGCCCTCGAACATCGAAAGGATCAACAGCAGCGAGCCGATCACCCAGTTTGCTTCACGCGGTCTGCGGAACGCGCCGGTGAAGAAGATGCGGGCCAGGTGGACCATGATCGCCGCGGAGAACATCAGCGCCGCCCAGTGGTGGACCTGGCGGACGAACAGACCGCCGCGCACCTCGAAGCTGATGTCGAGCGCGGAGGCGAAGGCCTTGGACATCTGCACGCCGCGCAGCGGCTGATACACGCCGTTGTAGGTGACTTCGGCCATCGACGCGTCGAAGAACAGCGTCAGGTACACGCCGGTGATCAACAGCACGATGAACGAGTACAGCGCGATCTCGCCCAGCAGGAACGACCAGTGGGTGGGAAACACCTTGTTCAGCTGGCGACGCACCGCCGCCGAGGGGTGATACCGCGAATCGATCGCATCGCCTTGGGCGGCAGCGATTTCAGCCAGATTCGGCTTCGGCAATGTCGGACTCATGTCTTGCGCTCCCAGAATGCCGGTCCGACGGGTTCGATGAAGTCACCGTTGGCGACCAGGTACCCGTCTTTGTCGATGGTGATGGGCAGCTGCGCCAAAGCGCGCGCAGCCGGACCGAATATGGGCCTCGCGAAGTGCAACGCGTCGAACTGCGACTGGTGGCACGGGCAGAGGATTCGATAGGTCTGTTGCTCGTAAAGCGAAGAGGGGCAACCCAAGTGCGAGCACACCTTGGTGAACGCGAACAGCTCGCCGAAGTTGAAGCTCTCCTGGCCCTTGCGCTTGACCACTCTGGGCATGTCGACCGGCTTGATGCGGATCAGCATCACCGGGTTGCGCACGCCCATCGCGATCTCCGAGAGCCTCTCGTGCGACTCGACAGTGGTGCCGTCGCCGTCGGATTCACGCCAGGGGAACACCGTCTCCATGCCGCCTGCGTCGATGTCCTCGGGCCGCATTTTCACAAAAGGCGACTCGCCCGGGAGGCCGGTGGCGCGGGCCAGGTAGATGGTCTCGCCCTTGAATCGCGGGGTCCAGCCGGAGGTCCACAGCACGGCCTTCTTGCCTTCGGCGGTCGGGACCACGGGCTTCCACGGGTTCTTGATCAGCCCGCCCATGAACGCAACCAGTGTGCCGAGGCCGAAGGCGCCGAGACCGACGCCAAGCGAAAGGCCAACCAGCTTGCGCCGCTTGATGGTCGACGTCTCCAGCGCATCGGTCAGGTTGGCGGCGACGGTCTTGCGGTGGATCTCGGGGGACGCGCCGTCGTGGCGCTCCTGGATCGAGATCTCCTCGGGAATGAACTTCTTCTGGAACATCACCGCACCGATGCCGATGGCCAGAATCGACAGGCCGAAGGTCAATCCGTAAAGCGGGGTGGCCAGGTCGTACCACCAATGTCCCGGATCGTCGCCGCCCTTGTACTCCCAGGGCCAGAACAAGAAGATCACCAGCAATGCCAGGCCCGAAAGGCCGCCCAGCAGAAGCCAATACGCCACCGCGCGCTCGGCACGCTTCTCGGCCTTGGTGCCTGCCACCGGCCAGCGGTCTTCCTTGAAGACGGTGTCGACGCCGTCGAGCTTGCCGCCGAGGTCGACGAGCTGCTCACGCGACATCGAAGCCAGTTCGGAGTCCGTCGGCTGTCCCGGCGCGCCCTGCTGGCCCGGTGCGTCGGTGCCCTTCACGTCTGACGTTTCGCTCATGCCCGCGCTCCGATCCACAGCGCCGCGCCGATGACGGCGACGATGCCGATAATCCACATCGCCATGCCCTCCGACGACGGTCCGAAGCCGCCAAGGCCGTAGCCACCTGGGTCGGGCGCCTTGGTCGCCATCCGGACATAGGCCACGATGTCCTTCTTCTCCTCCGGGGAGAGCTGCCGGTCGGAGAACTTCGGCATGTTCTGCGGACCGGTCAACATCGCGGTGTAGATCTGCGCGGGCTCCGCCTCGGAGAGGTCGGGTGCGTACTTGCCCGACGACAGCGCGCCGCCCTTGCCGGTGAAGTTGTGGCACGACGCGCAGTTCAGCCGGAACAGGTCGCCGCCGCGGGCCACGTCAGAGCCCAGCAGCGAATGCTCGGCGATGGCGCCGTTGCCGTCTCGGGGCACTGTCGGGCCGCCGCCATTGGCCTGCACGTAAGCGCCGAGCGCGTCGATCTGCGACTCGTCGAAGATGGGATCCTTACGCGGCGCCTGAGCCTCTCCGCGCATCGCGGGCATCCGGCCCGTCGACACCTGGAAGAAGACGGCTGCCTCGCCGACACCGATCAGGCTGGGCCCGCGGTCCGGCACGCCCTGGAGATTGGCGCCGTGGCAGGTGACACAGGAGGTGTCAAACAGCTGCTTGCCCGTGCGCAGCAGCGCCGACGACGACTCGTCGGCGACCGCGACCTGCGGCGTGGGGGTGAGGGTGGCCGCCAGGCCACCGGCGACGGCCAGTCCGACCAGCAGCAGCAGTGCTGCCGAAAGCCGCCGGCGTAGCCGACGGCGGGACTTGTCGGTCATCGAACTCCTAACGGACGAATCGGCTAGCCGATCAACGGACGAAGTAGATGGTGGCGAACAGCGCAATCCAGACGATGTCGACGAAGTGCCAGTAGTACGAGACGACGATCGCGGCGGTGGCCTGCGCCGGAGTGAACTTACTCATTGTGGTGCGCGCGAGCAGGAAGATGAACGCGATCAAACCACCAATGACGTGTAGGCCGTGGAAGCCGGTCGCCAGGTAGAACACCGAGCCGTACGCGCTCCCCGGGATGGTCGTGCCGTGAGAAACCAGGTGGTAGTACTCGTAGGCCTGGCCGCCGACGAAGAACGCGCCCATCAAGAAGGTGATGAAGTACCAGCGTCGCAGCCCGAACACGTCGCCCCGCTCGGCGGCGAACACACCCATCTGGCAGGTGAACGACGACGCGATCAGCACCAGCGTCACCGGCACGGCCTGGAACAGGTTCAGCTCGGTGGGGTGCGGAGGCCAGTCACCTGCGGCCTGAGCACGCGCCGTGAAGTACATCGCGAACAGCCCAGCAAAGAACATCAGCTCGCTGGACAGCCAGACAATGGTGCCGACACTGACCATGTTGGGTCGGTTCAGCGAATGTACTCGCGACGTGATTGCGGTTCCCGAGGTCCCTACAGCGCTCGTCACAGGAGCAAGTATGACGCTTTGTAGTTGTTGATCTCCACCCGGGTCAGCCAATTGGTGATAATCGGCGGGTGACTTCTACCGACGCGCCGACGTGGCCCCAGGTTCTCGGCCGCTTGACCACAGGTCAGGCGCTCCGCCCCGGGCAGGCGGCCTGGGCGATGGACCAGATCATGACCGGTGTGGCGACGCCGGCACAGATCGCGGGCTTCGGTGTGTCGATGAAAATGAAGCGGCCGACGTCCGGTGAGGTGACCGAGTTGGCCGACACGATGCTCAAGCACGCGCGCCGAGTGCCGACCGAGGTGATCGGCAACGACACCGTCGACGTCGTCGGCACCGGCGGTGACGGGGCAAACACCGTCAACCTCTCGACGATGGCCGCGATCGTGGTGGCCGCGGCCGGCGTTCCGGTGATCAAGCATGGCAATCGAGCGGCCTCGTCGCTGTCCGGCGGTGCAGACACGCTCGAGGCGCTCGGCGTTCGCATCGACCTGGGGCCCGACGATGTCGCGCGCAGCGTGGCCGAAGTCGGCATCGGCTTCGCGTTCGCTCCGAACTTCCACCCGTCGTACCGGCACGCCGGGGTGGTGCGCCGCGAAATCGGGGTGCCGACGGTGTTCAATCTGCTTGGGCCGCTGACCAATCCGGCGTCACCGCGGGCGGGCCTGATCGGCTGCGCCTGGGGCGAACTGGCCGAGGTGATGGCAGGCGTGTTCGCCACCCGCCGGTCGAGCGTGCTGGTGGTCCACGGCGACGACGGTCTCGACGAGCTCACCACCACGACGACGAGCACCATCTGGCGGGTGCAGGCAGGAACCGTGGAACGGCTGACCTTCGACCCGGCCGCCTTCGGCTTCGCCCGCGCCGACATCTCCGAGTTGGTCGGCGGTGACGCGGAATCCAATGCCGCAGAAGTCCGTTCGGTGTTCAGCGGGGCGAAGGGTCCGGTTCGCGACGCGGTGGTGCTCAACGCGGCCGGCGCGATGGTGGCCCACGCCGGTCTAGCCAGCGACGCCAAATGGGTGCCCGCCTGGGAGTCGGGCCTGGCTCGCGCCACCGAGGCCATCGACTCCGGGGCGGCCGAAAAGCTGCTCGCGCGTTGGGTGGGGTTCACTCAAAAGGTCTGAGCCGAGGCTTTGTTCGGCCGCCGCACGGGCGGACCGGGCCGTCGACGCCCACTGCGCCAAGCGTCCCGCCGCGGCGGCGGGCGATGCCCAACCCGGTTCGGCGCGCACAATGCGCACGCCGGGCTGGGCGAGCCAGCGTGCGATCAGCGCGGTCTCCTCGACCAGCGCTCCGCCAAGCGGCGCTGCGGTCGGCAGAACCGCTTGGGCGCCAAGGCAAATGGCGTCGATCACGGGCATCGGTGGCACGCCGCGGCGGGCGTTGCCTGCCGCCGCCAGCTGGCCGTTCCTGACCACCGCGAGGTGCCAGCCCCCTTCACCGTCCGGGCGCGCGGCGACCAGTTCGTCGACCGCGGCCAGCGCCCGCAGCCGCTGGCCGCGCCACAGCACGTCGATGGCCGTGGCCGCGTGATCGCGCATTCGGGCGGCGGTCTCGTAGCGGTTGCGCTCGGCAAGGTCGGCGATGTGGGCGAGCACCGAATCCAGCGCACGGCTGTCACCGCCTTCGATCAGCTCGACGGCGCGGGCAGGCGCGGCGGCGTATTCGATCGGGGTGATGCCCTGCGGCGCGGGGCATGGCGAGAGCTCGCGCTCAGGACACACGTGCAGGGCGCTGCGGCCCAGTCGGGTGGTGCACGTGCGCACACCGGTGAACCGGGCAAGCAGCGCTGCGGTCTCGACCGCGTCGGCGCGTCCCCTGAAAGGACCGATTGCATTGTCGCGCTTGGGTGTTCGAACGACGGAAAACCGGGGAAACGCCTCGTCGGTCAGTGTCACCCACCACCAGCGGCGAGGAAATTTCGACCGTCGGTTGTACGGCGGCGCGTGCGCGGCGAGCAGACGCAGTTCGCGCACGCCCGCCTCGAGGTCGTGCGCGCATTCGACGTGGTCGACGGCCGTCGCAAGAGATGCCATCTCCTTGATGCGGGTGCGCGGGTCGGCGCCGTTGAAGTACTGCCCGACTCGCCTGCGTAGATCGACCGCGGTCCCGACATAGAGCACCTCGGCCGACGGTCCCCTGAACAGATAGACACCGGGGCAGTGCGGCAGCGCCTTCGCCAGATGCCGGTTGCTGCGCTGGGCAGGCGTCACATCGGGCAGATAGGACCGCAGCTCGGCGTACGTGTGCACGCCCTGGTTGCCCACCCGCTCGATCAGGCCGTGCAGCACGTCGACGGTCGCGCGGGCGTCGTCGAGCGCACGATGGGTAGGAGTAGTGGTCGCATTGAACAGCCGGGCCAACGCGGACAGCCGCACGCTTGGCGCCTCGTCGCGGGTGAGCACCCGGCGGGCCAGCTTCACCGTGCACAACACGGCGGGCTTGGGCCACGTGATGTGGAGGCGTTCGGCGGCCGCCCGCAGGAACCCGATGTCGAAGCCGGCGTTGTGCGCGACCAGCACCGCGCCGCGGGAGAACTCCAGAAATGACGGTAAAACCGAATCGATGGTCGGGGCGTTGCACACCATGGCGGTGGTGATGCCGGTGAGCGCGACGATCTGCGGGGGGATGCTTCGGCCGGGATCGACCAGGGTGGCCAGTTCGCCGAGCACCTCGCCGCCGCGCACTTTGACGGCCCCGATCTCGGTGATCGCGTCGTGGCCCTCGCCGGAGGCGCGGCCGCCGGTGGTCTCCAGGTCCACCACGACGAACGTCGTCTCCCGCAGTGAGACATCCGCGTGTGGATCCACATCCGCGAAGCTCAGCTGCCCCATGCGCTGAACGTAGGCACTGACTCCGACAGCCTCGGGTTGCCACGCGGGGGCTCAGTTACCCGGCGGTGCTTGTCGGTGGCTGTCGTTACCGTGCGGACAACACCGAATGAGAGGACCAGCCAAATGGGCACGGTGAAGATCGACTGCGACGACTGCGCGGTGCGCGGTCCCGGGTGCCAGGACTGTGTCGTGAGCGTGTTGCTCGGCGTGCCCGAGACGTTGCTCGACGACGAACGGCAGGCGCTTGAAGTGCTCGCCGACGCCGGGCTCGCGCCCCGATTGAGGTTGGTGCCGATTCGCCGCGACAGCGATTCTGGAGTCGCATAACAAAATTCGTTTACGGGGTCGTTGATAACGATCTCTGAGGCAGCTGTTAAATTTGCGGCTTCTGTTGGACAACCCCGATGCCGTTTCGTAACCTATCTGAGACCTAAGAGCAGTTCGACGCGGTTTTCGTCACGGCATCTGAAGGACGCAAATCTTGAGCCTCAACCGCACGCGCGGGATTACACGTGGTTTTCACCGGGTTCGGAAAACCTTTGTGTGGGCAATAGCTGGGTTAACGGTGTTCGGGGCAGTTGTCGCCGGGCATGTGCAGGCCGATCCGGCCGATGATGCGTTGGCAAAACTCAATGAGTTGTCTCGGCAAGCCGAACAGACCACTGAAGCGATGCACTCCGCTCAGCTGGACCTCAACAACAAGCTGGCAGTGCAGCAGGCCGCCGAGGCCAAGCACGCCGCCGACGTGGCAGCGGTCGAATCGGCCAAAGCTCAGTTGGCAACGTTCCAGGGCTCCGTCGACAAGTTAGCTGCCGCGCAATACATGGGTGGCAGGACCGACGGCCTCGACGCAATGCTGACGGCGACCTCGCCGCAGGGCCTGATCGATCAGCTCGCGGTTCAGCGGGTGATGGCCTCTGAGATGTCGGCGCAGATGAAGAGCTACCGCGACATCGGACAGCAGGCCGCACTGGCCGAGCAGGCGTCCGCCAAATCCGCCGCCGACGCCAAGACCGCCGCCGAGCAGGCCGCCGCGGTGCGCGCCGACCTGCAATCCAAGCAAAGCAAGCTGCAGGTGCAGATAGCAGTCGTCAAGTCCCAGTACGAGGTCTTGACCCCCGCCCAGCGCGACGCGCTGGCCGCCCTGCCCCCGATCCCTGCACCGCCTCCGCCGGACGCCGCGCCGCCTGCCGATCCCGGCATCCTGGCTGCCCCACCTGAGGGCATCCCGCCCGGCGATGTCGCGCCGCCTGGAGCCGAGCCAGGAGGCGGGTCACCCGAGGCGGCCACCGTCATCCAGGCCGCGCTCAGCCGGATCGGCTCGCCCTACGTCTGGGGTGGTTCGGGCCCGGGCCAATTCGACTGCTCCGGTCTGGTGATGTGGTCCTTCCAGCAGGCGGGCATCTCATTGCCGCACTCCAGCCAGGCGCTCGCCCAGGGCGGGCAGCCGGTGTCGATGGATCAGATCCAGCCCGGCGACCTGGTCACCTATTACTCCGACGCATCGCACGTCGGCATCTACATCGGCGACGGAATGATGGTGCACGCCTCGACCTACGGCACGCCGGTGCGAGTCGCCCCGGTCGACAATGCGCCGATCCACAACGTCCGCCGCTACTGACCGTCGCCGGACCAGCATCGGTGCGCTCCTCGTCACCGAGCTGATCTGCGCGCTGCTTCTGGTCGGCAGACCACAGGCAGACCAGCCGCACCCCGTCGTCGCCACGCCCGCCTCGCTCACCACGCCGACCGCCGCGTCGACGACGCAGACGCTCGACGACGGGCGCACGGTTCACCTCGTCGGCCTCGGCGGGGCACGCACGGCGCCTCTGCTGGCCCGCATCGGTGCGGAGATGAACGACGCGTCGAAGGCCGTCACCGCCTTCTGGGGGGCCGCCTGGCCACGTGACGTCCTCGTCGTCGCGGCAGGGACGGACGCCGAGTTCGGCGCCCTGGCGGGCGGCGGCCCCGACATCGCGGCCACTACCACCGCCGAACGAATCATGTTCGCCCCCGGCGCTGCCGACATGAGCGCCGCGTCGTTGCGAATAGTGTTGCGCCACGAGCTTTTTCACTTCGCGTCGCGGGCCGAGACGGCCGGCGACGCGCCGCGCTGGCTGACCGAAGGCGTCGCCGACTTCGTCGCACGCCCACCGCAGGCCCATCCGGCAGATGCGGAGCAGACGGCGCAATTGCCGACAGATGCCGAACTCAGCGACCCCGGCCCCGCCGGGTCGCGGGCCTACGACCGGGCGTGGTGGTTCACCCGGTTCGTCGCCGACGCATACGGCACCGACGCGCTGCGGGCGCTGTACCTCCGCGCCTGCGCACCGGGGCATCCCGACGCCGCCTCCGCCGTGCACGACACGCTCGGCGCCGACCTGCCGACCGTGCTCGGTCGGTGGCGGCAGTGGATGTCGGGCTAGCCTTTCGCCAATGAGCCGGGTTCTGCTGGTTACCAATGACTTTCCGCCACGCCGCGGCGGTATCCAGTCGTACCTGCAGGAACTGGTGGACCACCTGGTTGCGGCAGGGACGCACACGCTGACCGTCTATGCGCCGAAATGGAAGGACGCCGACGCGTTCGACCGCGATGCCGCCTACGAGGTGGTGCGCCACCCCGGCACGCTGATGCTGCCCGTGCCGTCGGTGGCAGGGCGGATGCGCGACCTGATCAAGCGGCACGACGCCGAGACCGTGTGGTTCGGCGCGGCCGCGCCGCTGGCTTTGATGGCGCCTTTGGCCCGGGATGCGGGTGCCGGCCGCGTCATCGCCAGCACGCACGGCCACGAGGTGGGCTGGTCGATGCTGCCGGTGGCCCGAACTGCGTTGCGCCGCATCGGAACTGGCACCGATGTGGTCACGTATGTCAGCCAGTACACCCGGGGCCGGTTCGCCTCGGCATTCGGAGCAGGCGCCGCGCTCGAGCACCTCCCGCCAGGCGTCGACACCGACCGGTTCACGCCCGACGAGGTGGCCCGCGCGGAACTGCGCGCCCGCTATCGCCTGGGCTCGCGGCCGGTGGTGGTGTGTCTGTCGCGGCTGGTGCCACGCAAGGGCCAGGACATGCTGATTCGGGCGATGCCGGCGATCCGCGAGCGGGTGCCCGGCGCCGCGCTTGTCATCGTCGGCGGCGGACCGTATCTCACATCGCTGCGGCGGCTGGCGCACAGCTTCGGCGTTGCCGAGCACGTCGTGTTCACCGAGGGCGTGCCCGGTGACGAGCTGCCCGCCCACCATGCCCTTGCCGACGTCTTCGCGATGCCGTGTCGCACCCGCGGTGCGGGTCTGGACGTCGAGGGGCTCGGCATCGTCTTTCTCGAGGCGTCGGCGACGGGTGTTCCCGTCGTCGCGGGCCGGTCCGGCGGCGCACCCGAGACGGTCGTCGACGGCGAGACGGGCGTGGTGGTCGACGGCTGGGATGTCGGGGCGATCGCAGCCTCGGTCAGCGATCTGCTCGCCGACCCCGATCGCGCCGCGCGGATGGGCGAGGCGGGCCGACGCTGGGTCGTCGACAACTGGCAGTGGACCGGCAAGGCGCGGCGCCTTGCCGAGCTTCTCTAGTTCTTCGCGTAGAGCGCGTCGATGTCGGCGGCGAACTTCTCGGCGACCACCTTGCGCTTGACCTTCATCGTGGGCGTCAGCTCTCCGGTGTCCTCGGTGAAATCGACAGGCAGGATGCGGAACTTGCGGATGGCTTCGGCCTTGGACACCGCCTGGTTGGCCTCCTTGATGGCCAGCTCGATTTCGGCCATCAAGTCCGGGTCGGTGGCCAGGTCGCCGACCGTGGCTGTCGCGTCCTTGCCGTGCCGCTGCTTCCAGCCGGGGAACGCCTCCGGGTCGATGGTGATCAGCGCGGCGATGAACGGTTGCGCATCGCCGACGCACATCGCCTGACTGATCAGCGGATGCGCGCGAAGCCGGTCCTCGAGCAGTGCGGGTGCGACGTTCTTGCCGCCCGCGGTGACGATGATCTCCTTCTTGCGGCCGACGATGGTCAGGAAGCCGTCCTCGTCGATCGCACCCAGATCGCCGGTGTGGAACCAGCCGTCGGTGAATACCGCCTTGGTCTCCTCGTCGTTGTGCCAGTAGCCGCTGAACACCACGCCGCCCTTGACGAGCAGTTCGTCATCGTCGCCGAGCCGCATGCTGTTGCCGGGCACCAACTTTCCGACCGAGCCGACCTTGACCTCGTCGATCCGGTTCACGGTGATCGCGGCGCTGGTCTCGGTCAGCCCATAGCCCTCATAGATGGTCAGGCCGACGCCGCGATAGAAGTGGCCGAGCCGTGCGCCAAGCGGAGCGCCGCCCGAGATCGCGCCGCGGCAGTTACCGCCGAGTGCGGCGCGCAGTTTGCCGTACACCAGCCGGTCGAAAAGGGCGTGCTTGGCACGCAACAGCAGACCTGCTCCGCCGGAGTCCTGCGCTTCGCTATATGCGATCGCGGTTTCCACCGCGGGGCCGAAGATCCAGCCCTTGCCGTCGTCGCGGGCATTCTGCTCGGCGGTGTTGTACACCTTCTCGAACACCCGCGGCACCGAAACCACGAGCGTCGGTTTGAACACCCCGAACGTCGGCACCAGGTTCTTGATGTCACTGGTGAACCCGAGCGTGACCTTGTTGGCGAAGCACGCCAACGTGATCGCGCGCGCCAGCACGTGCGCCAGCGGCAGGAACACCAGCATCCGCTCGCCCTTGTCGAGCAGCGTGGGGAAGCAGGTCTTGGCGCCGCGGATCTCGTACATCAGGTTGGAGTGGGTGAGCTGGCAGCCCTTGGGCCTGCCGGTGGTGCCCGAGGTGTAGATCAGCGTCGCCGGGGCGGCCGAGGAGATGCCGGCCAATCGGTCGTCCAGTTCTTTCGGGTCGACGGATTTGCCTGCCTCGGTCAGGGCCTCGAGCGCGGGGGTGCCCGACCCCTCGATGCGCAGCACCTTGCGCAGGTCGGGCAGCTCGCTTTCGAGGTGCTCGATCTTGTCGGCGTGCGCGTCGGTCTCCGCGAAGATCAGCACGGCGCCCGAGTCGGCGAGGACGAACCGCACCTGCTCGGCGGAGCTGGTCTCGTAGATCGGCACCGTGAGCGCACCTGCGGCAAGGATCGCGAGGTCGAGGATCGGCCATTCGTAGCGTGTTGCCGACAAGATCGCGACCCGGTCGCCGGCCTTGACGCCTTCGGCGATCAAACCCAGTGCGGCCGAACGGATCTGGTTGGCCGCCTCCTTGCACGTCACATCGATCCACGCGCCGTCAACGAGGCGCTGGAAGATCACGTGGTCGGGGTCGTCGCGTTCGTGGCTGAACACAGAGCTGACGATGTTGTCGTGCTCACCGACGGTGAACGTGGCGGGCACACTGAATTCGCGCACGATCTTGACCTCTCGGGGGGATTACTAGCGACTTTGCCGTCCACAGCCTAGTCGGCCACCGTCGGCGGTGGTCGCTGCGTATGTGAAGCTTGTATGCCATGAACAGCATCCAGATCGCCGACGAGACGTTCGTTGCGGCCGACCCCGCCGAGGTGGGCAGGGCGATCGGGGACCCCGCGAGCTGGCGCCGGTGGTGGCCCGACCTGCTGTTGACGGTCGTCGAGGACCGCGCTGCGGCGGGGCATCGCTGGACGGTGGCCGGTGCGCTGACCGGCACCATGGAGATCTGGCTGGAACCTGTCCTGGACGGGGTGGTGCTGCACTATTTCCTGCACGCCGAACCCTCGGGGGTGGCGGCGTGGCAGCTGGCCAAGATGAACCTGGCGAAGATGAATCATCGCCGCCGGGTAGCGGGTAAGAACATGGCGTTCGAAGTGAAGCAGACACTCGAGGCGACGCGCCCGGTTGGCGTTTCGCCCCTGGCCTGATACTTCGGCCGAAGCAAGCAGGGGGAGGTAGATTTTTCTCGTGGCGGACAAGACGGCGCAGACCATCTATATCGATGCCGATCCTTCGACGGTGATGGACGTCATCGCCGACATCGGCTCCTATCCCGACTGGGTCGCCGAGTACAAGGAGACCGAGGTGCTCGAGGCAGACGCCGAGGGCTATCCGAAGACCGCCCGCCTGGTGCTGGACGCCACCGTCCTCAAGGACACCATGGTGTTGGCCTACGACTGGCCAACCGACCGCAAGTCGGTGAAATGGAGCCTGGTGTCCAGCTCGCTGCTGAAGTCGTTGGACGGCGCATATCGGCTGTCGCCCAAGGGTTCTGGCACCGATGTCACTTACGAACTATCGGTCGATCTGATCATCCCGATGATCGGGCTGCTGAAACGCAAGGCCGAACGACGCCTTACGGACACCGCGTTGAAGGATCTCAAGAAACGAGTCGAGGCTGACTGACATTGCAGCCCCGACTAGCGCCCGGATCAGTCTCTTCGTCGGCAAGGGCGGGGTAGGTAAGTCGACATTGGCCACTGCCACCGCGGTGCGCGACGCGGGCGCCGGGCAGCGGGTGCTGCTCGTCTCGACCGACCAGGCGCATTCGATCGGCGACGTGCTCGGTTGCACCGTCACCCCGACCGGGCTTCGTGAACCGACCCGGGTGCTCGCCGACTTGGGAACCGGACAAGCCGACGCGGGCGGCGGTTTCCTCGACGCGCTGGCCTTGGACACGCTCGCACTGCTCGAGGCCCGGTGGCGGGACATCGCGGGCCTGCTGTCCGGCCGGTTTCCCGAGTCGGATGTGGGAGATATTGCGCCAGAAGAACTTTCGGCCTTGCCAGGCATCCAGGAGGTGCTCGGACTTCACGAGGTCGGCGAACTCGCCGCCTCAGGCGGCTGGGACCATGTCGTGGTCGACTGCGCGTCGACCGCCGATGCGCTGCGGATGCTGACATTGCCCGCGACCTTCGCGCTGTATCTGGAGCGCGCGTGGCCGCGGCACCGTCGGCTGTCCACGGGCGCCGACGACGCCCGCGCCGCCGCGGTCATCGAACTCGTCGAACGCATCCACGCCGGAACCGAGCGGCTTGGCTCGCTGCTCACCGACGGCGAGCGCGTCAGTGCGCACCTGGTGATGACGGCCGAGCGAGTGGTCGCGGCCGAGGCGGTCCGCACGCTTGGCTCGCTCGCACTGATGGGTGTGCGGCTCGGCGAGCTGATCGTCAATCAAATACTGATTCAAGATGATTCGTTCGAATACCGAAATCTGCCCGAGCATCCCGCTTTCGACTGGTACTCCGAGCGCATCGCCGAGCAGCGGGCGGTGCTCGCCGAGCTGGACACCACCATCGGGGACGTGCAGCTGGTGCTCGTCCCGCACCTGGCGGGGGAGCCGATCGGACCCAAGGCGCTCGGCGAACTACTCGACAGCGCGCGCCGACGCGACGGGTCACCGCCGCCGGGTCCGCTGCGGCCGATCGTCGACCGCGAATCGGGAACAGGACTCGAATCGGTCTACCGGATGCGGCTAGAGTTGCCGCAGGTCGATTCCGCCGCGTTGACGTTGGGCCGGGTCGACGACGACTTGATCATCGGCGTAGGCGGTATGCGGCGCCGCGTTCGGCTGGCATCTGTCCTGCGGCGATGCATTGTGATGGATGCGCAGCTAAAGGGCAGTGAGCTGACCGTGCGATTTCGACCGAACCCGGAGGTGTGGCCAGCATGACCGGGTCCCACGCCGATATCGGTCCCGAACTGCGGCAGCTGGCCCAGATGATCCTCGACAAGCTCGACCCGGCGGTGCGACTGGCGGCCGCGCGGGCAGCGGGAACAGGCGACGCAGCCGGCAAGTGCCAACAGGTGTGGTGCCCGGTGTGTGCGCTGGCTGCGCTGGTGGCCGGTGAACAGCATCCGCTGCTCGACGTCATCGCCGAACACAGCGTCGCGCTGCTGACGGTCGTCCGCGCCGTCTTGGAGAACGGAGCGAACGGAGCGCCTGGCCCGACCGGACCCGGTGAACCCCCGCCGGCGAGCCCGCCCCCGCCGCCAGGCCCCAACGGTGGTGAACCGTCGCCGAGCGGCCCGGGCCGCTATCAGCACATCCCTGTGACGGTGGAAGAGTGACCTCTGGTCCTGTGGTCGCATCCACACCACGTGGGTAAAGTTGTCGCAAAGCACCGTCCGGTGCTCCAGTGTGGGGAGGGTCCATGTGGTACTGGCTTTTCAAGTACATCTTCATGGGCCCTTTGCTGTCGCTGCTCGGCCGTCCGAAAGTCGAAGGGCTGGAGCATGTTCCGCACTCCGGCCCGATGATCCTGGCGAGTAATCACCTGGCCGTCGCCGACAGCTTCTTTCTCCCTCTGGTGGTCAGCCGCCGGATCACCTTCCTCGCCAAGGCCGAGTACTTCACGGGCACAGGCATCAAGGGCTGGTTCACCCGCTGGTTCTACACCGCCGCCGGTCAGGTGCCGATCGACCGCACGGATGCCGACAGCGCCCAGAGCGCGCTGCAGACCGCCCAGCGGATCCTCAACGAAGGCAAGTTGCTCGGGATGTACCCGGAGGGCACCCGCTCGCCTGACGGGCGGCTGTACAAGGGCAAGACCGGCCTGGCGCGGCTGGCGCTGGAGTCCGGCGTGCCGGTGGTTCCCGTCGCGATGATCGGTACCGACGTCGTCAACCCGCCCGGCAGCAAGATGTGGCGCTTCGGTCGGGTCGAGGTCAAATTCGGCAAGCCGATGGACTTCAGCCGGTTCGAGGGCCTGGCAGGCAACCGGTTCATCGAGCGAGCGGTGATCGACGAGGTGATGTACGAGCTGATGCGGCTGTCGGGCCAGGAGTACGTCGACCTCTACGCCGCCGACGTCAAAGAGGGAAAAGGTGAGGCGGCTATCAAGCCGCCGGCGCGGATGCCGGAAGCAGCTGCGGGCTGACGGATCTAGTGGCTGAGCGCGCGGACACCGTGCCTGCCACTGCGATCACCGCGATCGCCCACCACACATACGAACCACCTGCGAGCTGACGCCACAGGGACGCCGAGGTTTCGTGATGCTTGGGCATCAACGGGATTGGCGTCCACACCATCAGCGCGATTCCTGCCAACGCCACCAGGCCGAGCGCAACCTGTCGTTGCCGGAGCGCCACGACGATCATCACCAGCAGCGCCGGCAGTGTCCACACCCAGTGGTGTGACCACGACACGGGCGAAACCACAAGCCCGAACATCGCGACGCAGATCAGGGCCAACACCGGTTGCTCGGCGCGCAACACCCGGCGCACTGCCCACACGGTCAGCCCGAGAACTGTGAAGCAGGCCAGCGTCCACAGCACGAACCGCTCACCCTCGCCGAGGCCGAGGCGGGCCAGCGCGCCCGCGATGTTCTGGTTGGTGTTCAGCGTGGCGGTGCCGATGCGGTCGGTGTTGCGCACGGTGTAGGTCCAGTACTCCCACGAGTCCCGCCACGCCAGCGCGAAACCGGCGAGCGTGGCCACTACCGCCGATGCCACGGCCACCAGCAGCGCGCGGGTGTCGCGGCGCAGCAGGAAGTACAGCAGGAACACCGCGGGGGTGAGCTTGAGCGCGATCGCGACACCGAGCAGGATGCCGCGCGGCCACGGTGTCTTACGCGGTACGCAGTCGGCGATGACGAGTGTCATCAGCACGACATTGATCTGCCCGAAGTCGAAGTTCGACCGGATCGGTTCGAGGTAGATGAAAGCGGGCCCCACGATCGCGGCCGCCAGCCAGCACCGTCGCAGCCACGCCGGTTCGGGCGTGATGGCCGTTTGCGGCCAGACGTCCAACCCGGTCAGCACGATCACCGTCGACACCATCAGCAGCGCCAGCGTGGTCAACGTGATCGCGACGCTCGCCGCGTTCAGCGACAGCCACGCAAACGGTGCGAATGCCACCGCGGCCAAGGGCGGATAGGTGAAGGGCAAGTCCAGGCCCGCGCGGGTGTGGAACATCGCCCCGTCGGCATATAGCGGACGTCCGTCGAGCCAGGCGGTCCCGCCCATCCGATAGACGTCGATGTCGATGCGGTAGGGGATGTGGTTCAGCAGCCGCCAACAAGCCCAGGCCAACGCCGCCACAGTCAGCAGTTGGAACAGCCGCCAGGCGAGTGTTGGCCACAAACCAGCCCCGCCGGGCGACCGCCAAGTACTCATGTCGCAGACCAGCGTATCGGTGCCCACCGGCGAGTCGGGCGGTATCCCGACCCTGACACGCGCACGTCGGCGTAAGTTTTCTGCGTGCACGCGACGTTCGACCTGAATCTTTCTATCCCGCATGGGCGGCTGCCGCTGGTGTTCTGCCTCGTCGCGTTCATCCTCACGTTCTTCTTGACCCGCACCATCGTGCGGTACATCCGAAGCCATGCGGACAGCGATGCGCCCCATAAATGGTGGCAGCCGCGCAACATTTCTGCCGGCGGCGGCTTGCACATCCACCACGTGGTGATCGGCGTTGTCCTGGTCATGGTCTCCGGCATCTCGATGGTGACGTTGGCAGTCGACGGAGGAGTACCCGAATTCACGGTCGCCGCAACCTTTTTCGGCATCGGTGCAGCTCTGGTGCTTGATGAGTTCGCGCTGATCCTGCATCTGCAGGACGTTTACTGGGCCGAAGACGGCCGCACGTCGGTGGACGCGGTGTTCGCCGCCGTCGCCGTTGCCGGGCTGCTGATCCTCGGGTTCAACCCATTGTCGTTCTTCGACGTCACCATCTGGCGTGAGGACCAATCTCTGCAGGCCAGGGCGCTGGTGATCGCGGTTGCGGTGTTGACGCTGCTGTTCGCGGTGATCGTTCTGCTCAAGGGAAAGGTGTGGACCGGTCTGGTTGGGATGTTCATCACGCCGCTGTTGTTCCTCGGCGCCATCCGGCTCTCGCGGCCGCACGCGCCGTGGGCGCGCTGGCGCTACGGCGACAAGCCGCGAAAGATGCACAGGGCGCTCGAGCGGGAACGCCGGCTGCGCAGGCCGATCGTGCAGGCCAAGCTGTGGCTGCAACACGTGATCGCGGGGGAGCCGCACTTTCCCGACGACAGCGAAGTCGATCAGCAGCTCGACCGCGAAATCCACGCTGCCGCAGCGCCACGCCCGTTGGCCAACCGCGAAACGGCTCAGGTGTCGAAGGCGTGAGGTACTTCTACGACACGGAGTTCATCGACAACGGCCGCACCATCGAGTTGATCTCGATTGGGGTGGCAGCCGAGGACGGTCGCGAATATTACGCCGTCTCAACGGAATTCGACCCGGAGCGGGCAGGCAGCTGGGTGCGTAAGCACGTGCTGCCCAAGTTGCCGTCGCCGGCTTCGCCGCTGTGGCGCTCGCGAAGGCAGATTCGGATGGACCTCGAGGAGTTCTTCGGTGTCGACGGCGACGAACCGATCGAGCTGTGGGCCTGGGTCGGTGCCTACGACCACGTGGTGTTGTGCCAGCTGTGGGGACCGATGACCGACCTGCCTCCTGCCATCCCGCGCTTCACTCGCGAGCTGAGGCAGTTCTGGGAGGAGCGCGGATCACCGCGGATGCCGCCGAGGCCGCGCGACGCCCATGACGCCCTGGTCGACGCCAAGCACAACCTGGTCCGTTTTCGTCTGATGACCACGCGCTTCGAAAAGGGAGAAGCACCAGCGCAGCGGTGAAAAGCACATGGCGGCCCCCGTTACCATGGACGGGTGAACTGGACCGTCGACGTACCCATCGACCAGCTGCCGCCGCTGCCGCCGCTACCTGATGACCTGCGGCATCGGCTGGACGCCGCGCTGGCCAAGCCCGCGGCGCAGCAGCCCAGCTGGGACGCCGAATCGGCCAAGATGATGCGGACCGTGCTCGAGAGCGTGCCGCCGGTGACGGTGCCGGCCGAGATCGATCGGTTGCGGGGTCTGTTGGCCGACGTCGCCCGCGGCGAGGCGTTCCTGCTGCAGGGCGGCGACTGCGCGGAGACGTTCGTCGACAACACCGAACCCCACATCCGGGCCAACATCCGCACGCTGCTGCAGATGGCGGTGGTGCTCACCTACGGCGCCAGCATGCCGGTGGTCAAGGTGGCGCGCATCGCGGGCCAGTACGCCAAGCCGCGGTCGTCGGACATCGACGCGCTCGGCCTGAAGTCCTATCGCGGCGACATGATCAACGGTTTCGCCCCTGATGCGGCCGTTCGCGAGCACGACGCGTCCCGGCTGGTGCGCGCCTACGCCAACGCCAGCGCGGCGATGAACCTGGTGCGCGCGCTGACCGCGTCGGGTCTTGCGTCGCTGCATCAGGTGCACGACTGGAACCGCGAGTTCGTTCGCACCTCGCCCGCCGGTGCGCGATACGAGGCTCTCGCCAGCGAGATCGACCGCGGTCTGACGTTCATGAGCGCCTGCGGTGTTGCCGACCACAACCTGCAGACGGCCGAAATCTATGCCAGCCATGAGGCTTTGGTGCTCGACTACGAGCGGGCCATGCTGCGGCTGTCGACCGACTTCCCGGTCGAGGCGCCCGAACCGCGGCTGTACGACCTGTCGGCGCACTACGTGTGGATCGGCGAGCGCACCCGTCAGCTCGACGGCGCACACGTCGCGTTTGCGGAGGTGATTGCCAACCCGATCGGCGTGAAGATCGGCCCGACCATGTCGCCCGAGCTTGCGGTCGAGTACGTGGAGCGGCTCGATCCGCACAACCAGCCGGGCCGCCTGACGCTGGTGAGCAGGCTCGGCAACAACAAGGTGCGCGACGTGCTGCCGCCGATCATCGAGAAGGTGCAGGCCACCGGGCATCAGGTGATCTGGCAGTGCGACCCGATGCACGGCAACACCCACGAGAGCTCGACGGGCTACAAGACCCGCCACTTCGACCGCATCGTCGACGAGGTGCAGGGCTTCTTCGAGGTGCACCGGGCGCTCGGCACGCATCCCGGCGGCATCCACGTCGAGATCACCGGCGAGAACGTCACCGAGTGCCTCGGGGGAGCGCAGGACATTTCGGACTCCGACCTGGCGGGCCGCTACGAGACGGCCTGCGATCCCAGGCTCAACACTCAGCAGTCGCTGGAGCTGGCGTTCCTGGTCGCGGAGATGCTCCGCGACTGACGCGCCGCGCCAGGTCGGACAACAACCGCTCGGCGTCGACCGGACGTCCGCGATAGCCGATGTAGGAGTCGGGCCGGACGACGAATGCGCTGGCTGCGGTGACCCCGTACTGGCGGTGTGCCGACCGAGTCGAATCACCAAGTGCCGCAGGATGATCCGCGAACCGCTCGGCGGTGATCACGCGGGCTTTCACCATCCCCGGATACGTCTGCTCGAGCTGTTCGGCGATCCGGCACAACTCGACCGCAGGCATCGCATCGTCGTCGAGGCCGGTGAACAGCAGCACGGTGTGATGCGTGCCGCGGAACACCTCGTAAAGGTGGCTCTGCCGCCCGTCGATGGTCACGTCGGCCTCGCGGGCCCTGTCGCCGGGGGCGGGCGCGTCCCGCCAGCCCGAACCGTCCTGCGCGTTGAGCGCGCTGTCCGGATAGCGAAGGCGCAGTTGGGCGAGCAGACCGATGAACCGCCTGCGCAGCCAGGATCGGGTCAGCAGGTGACCGGCCAGCACGGGTGCCACCCGGCCGCGGGCCAGCCGGGCCAGGGGATTCTGCCCGCCGAATACGGAGAAGAGGCGATCGGTGGTCTTGAGCAACTGAACGCCGATCGGGTGCCGCTCCGCCTCGTAGGTGTCCAGCAGCGATTCGTCGGCAACTCCGCGCTCGACGTACGCGAGCTTCCAGCCCAGGTTGTAGGCGTCCTGGATGCCGGTGTTCATGCCCTGCGCGCCTGCGGGGCTGTGCACGTGGGCGGCGTCTCCGACGAGAAACACGTTCCCTTCGCGATAGCGAGGGACGGTGCGGCTGTGCACCCGATATCGAGTCACCCAGTGTTCCTTGACGACCGTGGCCGGGAACGGAACCCGCTCGTCGACCATCGCCTGGAACTCGTCGTGGGTGGGTTCGCTGTACTCGGCGCTCGGGCCTTCCGGCCCGGGAGGGAAGTTGCCGAAGATCCGGTAGCGGTTCTCGCCGGGCATTGAGAAGGCCGCGAAAATGCCTGCGGGACTGGGGAATCCGTATAGCCCGCCGTGCGGCAGTTTCCAGTCGAGCTCGGCGTCGGCCATGATGAACTCGTCGCGGTAGGTGGATCCGGCGAACGGGATGCCTGCCGCCTTACGGACCGCGCTGTGCGCGCCGTCGCAGCCGATCACCCACCGGCATTGCAATGTTTCGATCGTGCCGTCCTGGGCGCGCAGCGATACGGTCACCGTCTGCCCGTCCTGCGTCAGATCCGTCAGCGCCCGTCCGCGCTCGATCTCCACGCCCTTCTCGCTCAACAGTCCGGTGAGGATGCGCTCGGTGTCTTGCTGCGACACTGTGCGCGGTTCGGGGTAGGCGGTGTAGTTCTGCGGCCCGGTCAGTTGGCCCGCGAAATCCAGCTCGACCGTCTTCTCGGCGAACGTGATCGTCAGATTGGACGCCGAGGTCCCTGCCGCGATCGCCTGGTCGACCACGCCCATGTCGTCGAGGATCTCCAACGTCCTCGGCTGCACGACCAGCGCGCGGGATGTTGTCGCGGGCGCGGTGCTGCGATCGATGATCCGCGGCCGCACGCCGTGCCGCGCGAGCTCATTGGCCAGCATCAAGCCGGTCGGTCCTGCGCCGACTACCAGCACTGGAACCACAGCTTCGGTCATCACAATCACCTCGGTTTGGATCTCATCGTTCGTTGAATTATTCCACTACGACTGTAGTGTTATGGACGATCCGACGCAACCCCCGGCGCGAAGAGTAGGGAAACACCCGATTTCTAACTGTCGCCCTTGTAAATAATCTGAACGTGGCTGCCGGGGCGTGGTAGCCGATAGAAGATCATCGGGGGAGTAGTCGTGGGCACCGCAGTCCTGGGTTATCTGAACGAGTCGGTCGAAGCGACGCTGTCGGGTGTGGTCACGGTGGCCCACCGAACCCCTGGGTGCACCTGCGGATGGGTGGGACGCCGACGGATCGCACTGTTCCTGGCCCGCCACGACGCCTGGATGCACGCCGCCACCAGGGGCTGCCTGCCAGGTGTGCCGTTCGTGACGTCGCGCTAGATCAACGTCCCGATGTTGCCGCCGAGCGTCCACGCCGCGGCCGCGACCAACCCGGTGAGAGTGAGCACGGCGACCACCCAGAACACCAACGCCCGCCTCGAGCGTTGGCGCGCCCAATAGAACTCATCGAGATCGATCCCGGCGAATTGTCCTGAGACGGGCTCGTATTCGGGCTCCTGCGGCTGCCAGTCGTCACGGGTGAGTTCACGTGTGTGCTGCCGCGGCGCGAGCATGGGCTGAGCCTGGGGCCGTGCCGTTTTCGTGGTCACGGCTTCGTGCTCGGGTGGCAGTTGGCTGTGATGCAGGGCCGCCGAAAGATGCTGCGCCGAGTTGCGCGGCGCGGGCACCCGGAATCGGGGTAGGCCCAGTTCCTCGACGACGGAGTCGAGTTCGGCGGCCATGTCGTGGGCGTCGGCGTAGCGGTTGGCGGGTTCGCGTGCGGTGGCGTGGAGCACCAGATCGTCGAATTGGGCTGGCACACCGGCGATCATTCGGCTCGGAGGCAGGACGTCGTTGTCGATCCGTTGGTAGGCGATCGCCAGTGCCGAGTCGCCGGTGAACGGCGTGACGCCGGTCAGCAGTTCGTAAGCCATGATCCCGACGGAGTACACATCGCTGCGCGGATCGGCATCACCGGTGCGAACCTGTTCGGGAGAGAGGTACGCGGCGGTGCCCAAAATCACGCTGGTGGAGGTGATCTTGGCTTCGGCGATTGCGCGGACCAACCCGAAATCGGCGATCTTCACCTCGCCGTCGTCGGAGATGAGCACGTTCTCCGGTTTGATGTCGCGGTGCACGAGTCCGGCGCGGTGGGCAACCGCGAGGCCGCCGAGCACCGGACGCAACACCGCCGCGACGGCGTGCGGGGGCATCGGGCCGCGCTCGCGCAGTAGCTCGCGCAGAGTGCCGCCCTCGATCAGCTCCATCACCAGAAATGGATGCTGACCGTCCATGCCCTGGTCGTAGACCGCGACCAGGCCGGGATCCTTCAACCGGGCCACGGCCCGGGCCTCGCGCTGAAACCGGGTCAGGAACTGGTTGTCGCCGGCGTACCGCGAGTCCATGATCTTCAGCGCGACAGGCCGGTCCAGCCGGAGATCGAGCCCCCGGTACACGGCGGACATGCCGCCCGTCGCGATCAACACCTCGACGCGGTATCGGCCGTCCAGCACGGCACCCACCAGCGGGTCAGATTGCTGGTAGGCCTCCACCGAACACATGTTACGAGTCGCCCGTCACGTCCTAGACTCAGTGCGGTGAGCAGCATTCCGGCCGCCGACGATGTGCTAGACCCCGGCGAGGACGTTTACGACTTGCCTGCCGTTGCAGATTTGCTCGGCATACCCGTGACGAAAGTGCACCAGCAGCTGCGGGAAGGGCACCTGGTCGGGGTGCGGCGCGAAGGCGCAGTGGTGATACCCAAGGCCTTCTTCGACAGCACCGGCCATGTGGTCAAGACCCTTGCTGGGCTGCTCGTGGTGCTACACGACGGCGGTTACCACGAAACCGAGATCGTGCGCTGGTTGTTCACGCCCGACCCGTCGCTGACGATCCGTCGCGACGGCAGCACAGAACCGCTGGCTAATGCGCGTCCTGTGGACGCTCTGCATTCTCATCAGGCCCGGGAAGTGGTGCGCCGGGCTCAGGCGATGGCCTGTTGACGCTGTTGACCGTGCTAGGCGCGTAAAACAGCGAATACCACGCCGCCGCAGCGCATGCCGTGGCGAGCAACACGTGGATCCACGAGTACATGCCGTGTGCGCCGTCGGGTTTCCAGATCACCGTGATCCATGTCGAAAGGCCCGCGATCACGGCGATCGCCTGGCGCGACTGCGTCAGAGCGGCCGCCACTGCCAGCGGCCAGGTGTAGTACCACGGCAGGGCGGCAGGGACGAAGAGCACCACGACGACCATCACCAGCGCGATGCCGATCAGCGCCTGGCGGTCGGTGTGCCGAAAACGCCACCACAGCAACGGAAGTGAGATCGCGATGATCGCGATGCCGATGATCCGGGTGACGTCGAGCACGGCGTAGAAGTTCACCGGGAACAGCAGGCTGCCGAACACGTTGACCAGATTCGCCGCGGCGGTCGGCACCGTCAGCCAGTTGATGATCTTCACCGAACCGGCCAACGCGGTCAGCCAGCCGAGGCCGACCCCGGCCAACCACGACAACACGGCGAACACCGCGACGAATATCAGCGCCGACGCCGCCGTCGCGACAGTGAAGGCCTTCATCGGTTGGTATCCGCGAGCATCGCGAAGGTGCCGCATCCAAACCCACACCATGAACGGAAGTGCCAGTCCTGCCGTGGCTTTCACCGCCACCGCGACCGCGATGAGGCCGACCCCCCAGATATGTCGACCGGAGAACGTCAACGCGATGCCGGCCATCATCAAGCCCACCATCAGCATCTCGTTGTGCACCCCACCCATCAGGTGGATGATCACCAACGGGTTCAGCACGCAGATCCACAGGGCCGCGGCGCCGTCGGCGCCGACATGGCGGGCCACCCGCGGCGCCGCCCAGATCAACAGGGCAAGGCCAGGCAGCATGCACAGCCGCAATAGCATCGTCCCGGCCACCACGTCGTTGCCGACCAACATCGTGACGAACTTCGCGACCAGAATGAACGCCGGTCCGTACGGGGCGGTCGTCGTGGTCCAGATCGGACTCACGTTGTCCAACAACGAGTTCGGATTGTCGATGGGGCCGACAAGGTAGGGGTCGAAGCCGTCGCGCAGCAGCGCACCCTGCGCCAGATAGGAATACGTATCGCGACTGAACACGGGAACGCTCAGCAGCAGTGGCGCCAGCCAGAATCCCGTCGTCGCCACCATGGTGTATTCGGTTGCGGTGCGGTCGATTACCCGACGGCCCAGCCACAGCCATGCGCTCAGCATCAGCGTCACGCCGATCCACAGCAGCACCGACGAAAGCACCAGGCCGTGGCCGAACCGAAGCCAGGAGATGTGCAGTGACTCCAGCAGCGGATCATGTAGCCGGGTGCTCCCCGCGCCGAGCCCGCCCGCGGTGATCAAAACGGCGCCGATCGCACCAAGCAGCGCGGGCCGCGCCTGCGGCGACGCCGCGAAGGCGGTCAGCTTCCAAAGGTGGTGCGCCGGCCCGGCTTTCGGGGCCCGCGTCGACGTCGGGGTTGTCATGCTCCTAGGCGGACCGGTTCGCGGCCAATCTGGCGAGCTCGGCAAGGCCGACCTTGGCCCTTGCGTCGATCGGCGCGGCGGTGAGGATCTCCAGCGACCGACGGGTCAGCGAGTCGATCCGACCTTCGACGGCGGCCAGCGCGCCGACCGATTCGATGACCAGGCACAGCTCCTTCACCTGCGCATCGGACAGCTCGGTTCCGATCGAGGTGCGCAGCAGCTTGGCCGCCACGGGGTCGACCTTCTCGGCCCGCTCGACTGCCTCGGCCAGTAGCACGGTGCGCTTACCGGACCGCAGGTCGTCGCCGGACGGCTTGCCCGTCACCGCCGGATCACCGAAAACGCCGAGGACGTCGTCGCGCAGCTGAAACGCAACGCCGAGGCTGGTTCCGAGCTCGTGGAATGCGGCCAGCACATCGGGTCGATCGGCGGCTGCCGCGGCGCCGAACTGCAGCGGCCGCGAAATCGTGTAGGACGCGGTCTTGTAGACGTTGACCGTCATCGCTGAGGCCACCGATTCGGCCCCGCTGGATTCGGCGACGATGTCGAGGTACTGGCCCCCGAGCACTTCGGTGCGGATGGCCGACCAGACCCGGCGCACTCGCTCCTGCGCGTCGGCAGGCAGATCTGAAGTGGCGACGATGTCGTCGGCCCACACCAGCGCGAGGTCGCCAAGCAGAATCGCAGCAGAAATCCCGAACTGCTCGCTGCTGCCATGCCACTTGCTGCTGCGGTGTTTCTCGGAGAACAACCGGTGCACGGTCGGTAGTCCGCGGCGGGTGGCCGACGCATCGATCACATCGTCGTGCACCAGCGCACACGCATGCAGCAATTCCAGGGCCGAGAACAGCCGCAGCATTGCCGGATCGGCTGGATTCGCGTCGTCGTCGGCCACTGCACGCCAGCCCCAGTAGGCGAATGCGGGACGCAGCCGCTTGCCGCCGCGCAGCACGAATTCTTCGAGGGCGGCGGTCAATTCGGCGTAATCGGGGCCGATGTACGCGGCGTCACTGCGGCGATCGCGGAGATACTCCCGCAATTGATCGGTGACGGCGCCTGCCAGCTCGACGGCTGACGGTGCCGCTGCATCCACGCTCAGCGGGCGCCCCTTTCTGCCATGACCGGTCTGTCGTACTCGCCCCGAGTGCTCTCAGAGTAGAGCGTGCGACGGGTTTTGTACCAAGCCAGCCCCGACTCAGGAAGGACGCGGTGAGCGGTCGCGGCTGTAGTACGCCACCCCGCCGATGATCCCGGCCACCAGGAAGGACGCAATACCGAGCCAGATCGCCGCACCGGTGAACGACCGCGCACTGGGATCGGTGTAGCGGGCCTGCGCGTTCATCGTGCTGACCACGCCGGGGCGCAGCTTCCACTCGACCACTTCCGACGACACCTGTGAGCCGTTGGTCGAGGTCACCTCGCCTGGGAACGCGACGGACAGCGACACGTCGGCCTCGGGGTCGTTGAGCGAGGTGAGGTCCGCGCGGCCCTCGAGGATGACCAGGTCGCCTGCGCGCCGCAGCGAGATGTCGACGCCCGCGGCATCCCGGTTCATGTTCGCCAGCTGGGGCAGTTCGGCGAAGGTCAGATCGGAGAAGACGGCCTGCGAGCCGACGAAATCGTCTCGCGTGTAGTCGGAGATCGCGACTTTCTGCGCGAACGGCAGGTTGTTCAGCAGCTGCGGGCCCTTGTCGTCGGCGTTGCGGGGTTTGGCCGCCGCGACGATCTGCCCCGACACCCGGTCGTCCGGCGACACCGTGATCGACGCCCGCACCCGCACGCAGCCGACAGCCATCGGCAGGATGAGCAGCAGCAGCAACATCACGGCGAGCTTGCGGAACCGGCGTGAGCGGGCGGGCACCTGGTCATCGTGCCAGACCCGACCCGCTCAGAGTGGCAGTGCCCGGCCGAGTATCGCGAAGGCGCGCGGATCTCCCGCGAAGTGGTAGCCGCGAATGATGTCGGTGAATCCGAGCCGACGGTAGAGCCGCCAAGCGCGGTTGGCTTCGCCGTTGATCTCAGGAGTGGACAGCAGCACGTGCGCCTCGCCCCGGCCTGCGAGCAGCCGCCGCGCCAGCGCTTCGCCGAGGCCACGGCCCTGCGCGTGGGGCGCGATGTGCAGCTCGGTCAGCTCGAAGTAGCTCGTCATCAGCTCCGCGATCCGCATTCTGTCGGCGCCGACCCGATGTAGACCGGCCACCACCTGCTGCTGCCACCATTGGTCCGGCGCGCCGCAGTAGCCGTACGCGACTCCGAGCAGGGGAGCCGCAGCCAATGCCGGTGCCGAGCGGTCGGTGACGTCGCCGAGCTCGCCGTGATCGGGCACCTCCACCGCCGCGACGCCCTTCCAGCCGTGTCTGCGGGTGTGCTCCAGCCACATCGACGCCCGCTGATCCTCGGTGCCGCGCGGGTAGCGCATGGCATCGACGTACACCGAGAGCGCGTCACCGAGCCGCCGTTGCATATCGCTCGGCGACAGATCGATGAGAAATGTCGCCAACTTCTGGTTGCCTCTTTCGGTGTCGAGCGGTTCGTCTACTCCATTATTGGATGGGAGAGGTCCTAGCTCACAGTCACCGCGCTCGTCATAGAATCGTCCGTCAACTAGGTGGTACGGCTCAGATTGACCTCGTATCATGACTGTTAGGTGCCCGTGAACGCGAGCACGCACGAGTTTGAACGTTTTAGACGGCAGGGCCGGCAAGGAGGGACGAATGCCACTCTCCGATCATGAGCAGCGCATGCTCGACCAGATCGAGAGCGCGCTCTATGCCGAGGACCCCAAATTCGCCTCGAGCGTTCGTGGTGGGACTCTGCGCGCACCTTCTGCCAGGCGCCGACTGCAGGGCGCCGCGCTTTTCGTGATCGGCCTGGCCATGCTGATCTGTGGTGTCGCGTTCAAAGCCACCATGATTGGCAGCTTCCCGATCCTGTCCGTCATCGGGTTCTTGGTGATGTTCGGCGGCGTGATCTTCGCCATCACAGGGCCGCGGGTTTCCGGCGGTCGTGCTGCGGGAGCTGAGCAGAGTGCCCGCCAGAAGCGAGCCAAGGGCTCGGGCGGATCCTTCACCAGCCGGATGGAAGACCGCTTCCGCCGCCGCTTCGACGAGTAGTTCAACCGAGCCGAGGGGTAGCCCGGAGGGGGCTACCCCTTTTTTGTGCGCGAAGACACGCCGCAGCGACACGACGTTCACGGTTCACCGTGCCGTTCCAGGGATGCCGAGCGTCGACCACCGAAACGGCGCCCCACAACGCCCCACCGGCACCGGCGGCCCTTCTACCTGCACCATTGTCCGCAACCCGGCCAGTCCGCGCGCAGGGACAGCATGCTGATCTGCTTCTCTGGCGGGGCCGAGTGGGGACAAGCGGGAATCAGAGATGCGCAACGGGAGCAAAGTGGGGGATTGTGGGGTAAAGTGGCGGACAACGGAGCGACCGGGGCTTCGGACGGTGGCAGGGAGGTGGCCAGATGTTTCTGGGCACCTACACGCCAAAGCTCGACGACAAGGGGCGGCTCACGCTGCCCGCCAAGTTCCGCGACGCGCTGGCAGGAGGGTTGATGGTCACCAAGAGCCAAGATCACAGCCTCGCCGTCTACCCGCGCGCAGAGTTCGAAAAGCTGGCTCGACGAGCGTCGCAGGCTTCCCGGAGCAATCCGGAAGCGCGGGCGTTCCTACGAAACCTGGCCGCCGCCACCGATGAGCAACACCCCGACGCACAAGGCCGGATCACCTTGTCGGCCGATCATCGTCGCTACGCGAACCTCTCCAAGGACTGCGTGGTGATCGGATCGGTTGACTACCTGGAGATCTGGGACTCGGCGGCATGGCAGACATACCAGGAGACCCACGAAGAAAACTTCTCCGCGGCCACCGATGAAGCTCTACACGACATCATCTAACCGGACCGTTGATGCGGCCCATGCCCGTGCAGCGTGGCCTCTGCCCGAACCGGCCCTGGCGTACTTCCCCAACGCCAGGTCCGTGCTCTCGGACAGGGACCTCGCTGCAGGGGCCTTCATCAAAGAGGTTGCGATGGGCGCGAATTCGGGCGAGCATGGACACGTACCGGTCTTACTCGACCGCTGTGTGGAGCTGCTGACCCCCGCACTCACCCGCCAGCACGCCGACGGCGAAGGTGCTGTCCTTATCGACGCCACCCTCGGGGCGGGCGGACATGCCGAGCGGTTCCTCACTGAGCTGCCGGGCCTGCGACTCATCGGTCTCGACCGCGACCCGGACGCCCTCTGGATAGCAGGCGAGCGGCTGGCGCAGTTCGGCGACCGGGTCATGCTGGTGCGCACCCGGTATGACGGCATCGAGCAGGTCCTGGACGAAACCGGTTATTGGACAAGCAAAGTGGACGGTATCCTCTTCGATCTCGGCGTGTCGTCGATGCAACTGGACCGCGCCTCACGTGGCTTCTCCTATTCGGCCGACGCGCCGCTGGACATGCGGATGGATCCCGACGCGGAGCTGACCGCGGCCCAGATCATCAACACCTACGATGAGAAGACGCTGGCTCGCGTGCTGCGCGAGTTCGGCGAGGAGCGGTTCGCAGGCCGGATCGCCGCGCACATCGTCCGCCGCCGCGCGCAGCGGCCGTTCACGAGCACCGGCGAGCTGGTCGAGTTGCTGTACCAGGCGATTCCGGCGCCGGCGCGCCGCACCGGCGGACATCCAGCCAAGCGCACCTTCCAGGCGTTGCGCATCGCCGTCAATGGTGAATTGGACTCACTGCGGGCCGCAATCCCTGCGGCGCTTTCGGCACTGGCGCCTGGCGGGCGGATTGTCGTGATGGCATACCAATCGCTGGAAGACCGCATCGTCAAGAATCAGTTCGCCGCCGCCACCGCATCCCGCACACCGCCGGGGCTTCCCGTTGAATTGCCCGGCCACGGACCGGAATTCGTCGCGCTGACCCGCGGCGCGGAACGGGCGGGTGCCGAGGAGATCGAACTCAATCCGCGTAGCGCACCCGTGCGGCTACGGGCACTGGAAAAGGTGGGGGGTTGACCATGATGGCACGCAAGGCCGCACCGGTACGAGGTGGTGACGAAAAGCGCCGCACTCGCAAGACCAGCGCACGCCAGGCGGACGCGCCGCCGCGCAGGCGCAAGCCGGCGCGTGAACAGCGTCCGCAGCGGTCTGCGCCCGCGACCAATCCGATCCCACGGCCCACCGACGCGCCTGCCCGGCCGAAGAACGCCAGCCAGGCCAAGGCGCGGGCGAAAGCGCGAAAGGCCAAGGCGCCCAAGGTAGTCCGTCCCCCCTTGCGGGAACGCATTCTGGTCAAGCTGACCGCTATCGAACTCAACCCGCGCACGCTGGTCGCCAGGGTGCCGTTCGTCGTGCTGGTGATCGGGTCACTCGGCCTCGGCCTCGGTGTCACGCTGTGGCTGTCCACCGACGCGGCCGAGCGCTCGTACGAGCTGAGTCACGCCAGGGAGACGAATCAGGCGCTGCTGCAACAGAAGGAAGCGTTGGAGCGCCAGGTGCTCGAGGCGCAGGCCGCGCCGGCGCTGGCCGAAGCGGCTCGCAATCTCGGGATGATCCCGTCGCGGGACACCGCGCACCTCGTGCAGGACGCCTCGGGCAACTGGGTGGTTGTCGGCACGCCCAAACCCGCTCAGGGTGCCGCCCCGGCACCGTTGAACACGCCGCTGCCCGAGGAGGGCCCGCCCGCGCCGCCCGCCCCACCCGCGCCTCGGGTGGTGGATCCGCGTGAGCTCACCGTCCGCATGCCGCCGCGGGCGCCTGCTGCTCCGGTGCCGGGCACCGAGCGTTCGATGCCGTTGACAGCGGCCGCGCCGCCTGCCGCACCGCCAGCTGTCGAGGTGCCGCACGCCGTTACGGGGCAACCGCCCGCCCTGGGTCCCGCGGTAGCACCCGCCGCCCCCGCCGACGTCCCGCCGGCGTTGGCCGCTCCTGCGGTGCCGATTGACGGGGGTGCGCCGCCTGCGATCCCCGCCCTGACCGCGCCACTTCCCGGCGCACCCGCATGAGCCGCCCCGACAATCGCGGCCGTGCCCATGGCAGGCCGAAGGCGCGCAAGTCGCAACCGAACCAGGAACGTTCGGCCAAGGCCCGGCGGACCAGGCAGCCGGCGACCGAAAATGGTTTGCGCAGTGCATCATTCGTGTTCCGGCACCGGACCGGCAACGCGGTCATCTTCCTGGTGCTGCTGGTCGCTGCCGCGCAGCTGTTCACGCTGCAGGTGCCGAAAGCGGCGGGGCTACGCGCCGAGGCGGCGAGTCAGCTCAAGGTCACCGACGTGGAGAAGGCCGTGCGCGGTGCGATCGTCGACCGCAACAACGACAAGCTGGCCTTCACCATCGAGGCCCGAGCCCTGACCTTCCAGCCGCTGAAGATCCGCAAGCAGCTGGAGGAAGCCAAGGCGAAGACGCCGCAAGCGCCGGACCCGCAGCGCCGGTTGCGCGACATCGCCGCGGAGATCGCGTTGCGGCTCAACAACAAACCCGACGTCCCGACCGTGCTGAAGAAGCTCACCAGCAACGACTCGTTCGTCTATCTGGCGCGCGCAGTCGACCCGGCCGTCGCCGACGCGATCATCACCAAGTTCCCCGAAGTCGGTTCCGAGCGTCAGGATTTGCGGCAGTACCCGGGCGGCTCGCTGGCGGCCAACATCGTCGGCGGTATCGACTGGGATGGCCACGGCCTGCTGGGACTCGAGGATTCGCTCGACGCCGAACTGGCGGGCACCGACGGTTCGGTCACCTACGACCGCGGCTCCGACGGCGTGGTGATCCCTGGCAGCTATCGCAACCGCCACGACGCGGTCGACGGCTCGACGGTGATGTTGACGCTGGACGACGACATCCAGTTCTACGTGCAGCAGCAGGTGCAGCAGGCCAAGGAGATCTCCGGTGCCAAGAACGTATCGGCCGTGGTGCTCGATGCGAAAACCGGTGAGGTGCTTGCGATGGCGAACGACAACACGTTCGACCCGAGCCAGGACATCGGCCGCCAGGAGGACCGTGACCTCGGCAACCTGTCGGTGTCCTCGCCGTACGAACCGGGCTCGGTGAACAAGATCGTCACCGCCGCCTCGGTCATCGAGTACGGGCTGTCCAATCCCGACGAGGTGCTGCAGGTGCCCGGCGACATCGAGATGGGCGGCGTCACAGTGCATGACGCGTGGGAGCACGGCGTCACGCCCTACACGACCACCGGCATCTTCGGTAAGTCGTCGAACGTCGGCACGCTGATGCTCGCGCAGCGGATCGGCCCGCAGCGCTACGCCGAGATGCTCGACAAGTTCGGGCTCGGCCAGCGCACCGGTGTCGGACTGCCCGGCGAGAGCGCGGGCCTGGTACCTCCCATCGACCAGTGGTCAGGCAGCACATTCGCGAACCTGCCCATCGGACAAGGCCTTTCGATGACCCTGCTCCAGATGACCGGCATGTATCAGGCGATCGCCAACGACGGTGTGCGCATCCCGCCGCGCATCATCAAGTCCACCATTGCCGCCGACGGCACCCGCAAGGACGAGCCGAGGCCCGACGGTGTGCGCGTGGTGTCGCCGCAGACGGCCCAGACGGTCCGGCAGATGCTGCGCGCGACACTGCAGCGCGATCCCACCGGCGTGCAGCAGGGCACCGGTTCCCAGGGTGCGGTCGAGGGCTATCAGATCTCCGGCAAGACGGGGACGGCGCAGCAGATCAACCCGGGCTGCGGCTGCTACTACGACAACGTCTACTGGATCACGTTCGCGGGCATGGTGCCTACCGACGATCCGCGCTACGTGATCGGTGTGATGGCAGACAACCCGCAACGCACGGCAGACGGCCAGCACGGCACCACGATGGCGCCGCTGTTCCACAACCTCGCCGCGTGGCTGCTGCAGCGGGAGAACGTGCCGCTGTCGCCCGATCCCGGACCGCCGCTGACGCTTCAAGCCACCTGAGCCGGCAGGCGGCGCCTGCCCGGCCGGTACTGTGTTCACGCCATGAACCTGCGTCCCAACCATCCCGTCGGCCACGCGCTTTGTGGGCTGGCTGAGCAGGTGCAGGCGGTCCCGGCCGGTGCCGCCGCCGTGCCGGATGTGCAGGTGACCGGGGTGACGTTGCGCGGTCAGAATGCGCAGCCCGGCGACCTGTTCGCGGCGCTGCCTGGGGCGTCGTCACACGGCGCGCGCTTCGCCGCCGACGCGGTGACACGCGGCGCCGTCGCGGTGCTCACCGACCCCGCTGGCGTCGACGCGATGGGCGACGTCGCCGTGCCCGTGCTCGTCCATGCCGACCCGCGCTCGGTGTTGGGCGACCTCGCGGCCACCGTGTACGGGCATCCGTCGGAACGGCTTCGCGTCATCGGCGTCACCGGAACGTCTGGGAAGACCACGACGACGTATCTGGCCGAGGCGGGTCTGCGGTCGGCGCAGCGGGTGGCGGGGCTGATCGGCACCGTCGGCGTCCGCATCGACGGCCGTGACCAGCCCAGCGCGCTGACCACTCCTGAGGCACCCGATCTGCAGGCCTTGCTCGCGGTGATGGTCGAGCAGGGCGTCGACACCGTGGTGATGGAGGTGTCCAGCCACGCGCTCACGCTGGGCCGCGTCGACGGTGTGCGGTTCGCGGTCGGTGGATTCACCAATCTGTCGCGCGACCACCTGGATTTCCATCCGACGATGCAGGACTACTTCGACGCCAAGGCGCGGCTGTTCAAACCCGAATCACCTTCGCGCGCAAGCCTTTCGGTGATCTGTATCGATGACGACGCAGGACAGGCGATGGCGCGCATCGCGGATGGTCCCGTGACGGTGAGCGCAACCGGGCGCAACGCCGACTGGCGGGTGGAAAGCGTCGAGACCGTCGATCTCGGTGCCCAGGAGTTTTTCGCGGTTGACCCGGCGGGCGTACACCACGGGCTGCGGATCGGGCTGCCAGGTGGCTACAACGTCGCCAACTGCCTGCTCGCCGTCGCGCTGCTGGATGCCGTCGGAGTGTCGCCGGAGCAGGCGGCGCCCGGACTTCGCAGCGCGACGGTCCCCGGCCGGCTGGAGCCGATCGACCGCGGCCAGGGTTTTCTCGCATTGGTCGACTACGCGCACAAGCCAGGCGCGCTGCGGGCGGTGCTGGAGACGTTGCGCGCGCAGAGCGACGGCAGGCTCGCGGTCGTGTTCGGCGCGGGCGGCAACCGAGACCCGGGTAAGCGCGAGCCGATGGGTCGCGTGGCCGCCGAACTGGCCGATCTGGTGGTCGTCACCGACGACAATCCCCGTGACGAGGAGCCCGCCGCCATCAGGGCCGCGATCATGGCGGGGGCGCAGGGCGGGCAGGCGCAGGTCGTCGAAATCGGCGACCGCCGCGAGGCGATCGACCACGCGGTGGCTTGGGCGAAACCGGGTGACGTGGTGCTGATCGCGGGCAAGGGCCACGAGGCGGGCCAGACCAGCCACGGGCAGAAAAGGCCGTTCGACGACCGCGAGGAACTCGCCGGCTCCATTGTTGCGCAGAGGCGCTGCCCATGATCGATCTGACGATCGCCCAGATAGCCGACATAGTCGGCGGCCGGCTCGCCGACATCTCGCCGGAGGATGCGGCGGCGACGCGCGTCACCGGCACCGTCGAATTCGATTCGCGCGCAGTGACTCCCGGCGGACTGTTCCTGGCGTTGCCGGGTGCGCGCTCCGACGGCCACGACTTTGCGACAGCCGCGGTCGGTGCGGGCGCCGTCGCGGTGTTGGCGGCGCGGCCGGTGGGGGTGCCTGCGATCGTCGTGGAACCGGCGGCCGCCAGGGACGCGGGCGCCAGTGTGCTCGAATTCGATACCGACGGCTCTGGCGCTGCGGTGCTCGCCGCATTGGCGCGGCTGGCGGCCGCGGTCGCCGCGGAACTCGTCGAGGGCGGGCTGACCATCGTCGGGGTCACCGGCTCGTCGGGTAAGACCTCGACCAAGGATCTGCTCGCCGCTGTGCTCGCCCCGCTCGGGGAGGTCGTCGCACCGCCCGGCTCGTTCAACAACGAACTCGGCCACCCGTGGACGGTGCTGCGCGCCACGGAGTCCACCGACTACCTGGTGCTCGAGATGTCGGCGCGCCATCCCGGCAACATCGCCGCGCTGGCGGAAATCGCGCCCCCTTCGATTGCAGTCGTGCTCAATGTCGGCACAGCGCACCTCGGCGAATTCGGCTCACGCGAGGCCATTGCAGCCACCAAAGCCGAACTGCCGCAAGCTGTTCCGGCATCCGGTGTGGTGATCCTCAACGCCGACGACACCGCGGTGGCCGCGATGGCCGAGAAGACGTCGGCGCGCGTGGTGCGGGTGAGCCGCAACGCCGGAGCCGACGTGTGGGCGGAGAACGTCACCTTGGATGGGCTGGCCAGGCCGCGGTTCACGCTGCACACCGCGGACGCAGAGATAGCTGTGGCCCTGGCGGTACACGGCGACCACCAGGTGTCCAACGCGCTGTGTGCGGCCGCCGTTGCGCTGGAGTGCGGGGCCGGCCTCGAGCAGGTGGCCGCGGCGCTCGCAGCCGCGGGGCCGGTGTCCAAACACCGCATGGCGGTCGCGACCCGCGACGACGGCGTCACCGTCATCAACGACGCCTACAACGCCAACCCGGACTCGATGGCTGCCGGGCTGAAGGCGCTGGCCGCCATCGCCAACGAAGGCGGAGAGAAACGGCGCAGCTGGGCCGTGCTCGGCGAGATGGCCGAACTCGGAGACGACGCGATATCCGAGCATGACCGCATCGGCCGGTTGGCGGTGCGATTAGATGTGTCTCGACTCGTCGTCGTCGGAACCGGGAGGTCTATGAGCGCCATGCACCACGGGGCGGTGATGGAGGGATCGTGGGGAGCTGAATCCACCATGGTCGCTGATGCCGACGCCGCGCTGGCATTGCTTCGGGCCGAACTGCAGGCCGGAGACGTGGTGCTGGTGAAAGCCTCGAACGCGGCGGGGCTCGGTGCCCTCGCCGAATCACTGGTCGCCGGGGACTCCCAAGGATCCTGCCGATGAGGCAGATCCTCATCGCGGTCGGCATCGCGCTGACGGTCTCGATCCTCCTGACGCCGGTGCTGATCCGGCTGTTCACCAGGCAGGGCTTCGGCCACGAGATCCGCGAGGACGGCCCGCCCAGCCACCACAAGAAGCGCGGTACGCCCTCGATGGGCGGCGTCGCGATCGTCGCGGGCATCTGGGCCGGCTACCTGGGCACGCAGTTGATCGGCATCGTGATGGACGGCAGGGGGCCGTCGGCGTCGGGCTGGCTGGTGCTTGGCCTGGCCACCGCGCTGGGCACCGTCGGTTTCGTCGACGACCTGATCAAGATCCGTCGTGCGCGCAACCTCGGCCTGAACAAGACCGCCAAGACCGTCGGCATCCTGGCCGCCGCCGTGTTGTTCGGATTCCTGGCGCTGCAGTTCCGCAACGCGGACGGGCTGACGCCAGGCAGCGCCGAACTGTCGTATGTGCGCGAGATCGCCACGGTCACCCTCGCGCCGGCCATCTTCGTGCTGTTCTGCATCGTGATCGTCAGCGCGTGGTCGAACGCGGTGAACTTCACCGACGGCCTCGACGGTCTGGCCGCCGGTGCGATGGCGATGGTGTGCGCCGCCTACGTACTGATCACGTTCTGGCAGTTCCGCAACGCGTGCGCCACCAGCCCGGGCCTCGGCTGCTACAACGTGCGCGATCCGCTGGACCTGGCGATCATCGCGGCCGCGACCGCGGGCGCCTGCATCGGCTTTCTGTGGTGGAACGCCGCCCCCGCCAAGATCTTCATGGGCGACACCGGCTCGCTGGCGCTGGGCGGCGTCATCGCCGGGCTTTCGGTGGCCAGCCGCACCGAGATGCTGGCCGTCGTGCTCGGTGCGCTGTTCGTCGCCGAGGTGACCTCGGTCGTGGTGCAGATCATGGCGTTTCGCACGACCGGGCGCCGGGTGTTCCGGATGGCGCCGTTTCATCACCACTTCGAACTCGTCGGCTGGGCGGAGACCACGGTCATCATCCGGTTCTGGCTGCTCACGGCGATCGCCTGCGGTCTTGGTGTTGCGCTCTTCTACAGCGAGTGGCTGACCACCGTCGGAGCCTGACATGGACCTGTCGGGAGCCAACGTTCTGGTCGCCGGTGCCCGCGTCACCGGCCGCGCGATCCTCGCCGCGCTGACGCCCCTCGGTGTCCGCGCGACGCTGACCGACGACAGCCCGTCGATGCTGACGGAGTTCGCCCGCAACGGTGTCGAGGTCATCGACGCCGCCAACGCCGCCGAACGGATCGCCGACTACGACCTCGTCGTCACCAGTCCGGGCCTGCCGCCCACCGCGCCGGTGCTGGCCGCCGCCGCCGCGGCGGGTGTGCCGATCTGGGGCGACGTCGAATTGGCTTGGCGGCTGGACGTTTCCGGCCACTACGGGCCGCCGCGGCGCTGGCTCGTGGTGACGGGCACCAACGGCAAGACCACCACGACGTCGATGCTGCACGCGATGCTCGTGGCGGGCGGTCGCCGAGCGCTGCTGTGCGGCAACATCGGCGACCCGGTGCTCGATGTGCTCGATCAACCCGCCGAGCTGATGGCCGTCGAGCTGTCGAGCTTCCAGCTGCACTGGGCGCCGTCGCTGCGGCCGGAAGCAGGTGTGGTGCTCAACGTGGCCGAGGACCATCTCGACTGGCACGGGTCGATGGACGCGTATGCGCGCGACAAGGCGCGGGTGCTGGACGGCCGCGTCGCCGTCGTCGGGCTCGACGATCCGGTCGCGGCCGCTCTGCTGCCGGGGGCCGCGGCGGCGCTGCGCGTCGGCTTCCGGCTCGGTGAGCCCGGGCCGGGCGAGCTCGGGGTGCGCGACGGCGTGCTCGTCGACAACGCGTTCGGCTCGAACGTGCCGCTTGCCGAAGCCGCGGCTATCCCGGTGGCCGGGCCGGTCGGCGTACTCGACGCGCTTGCTGCCGCGGCGCTGGCTCGCGCCGTCGACGTGCCGCCGCAGGCCATCGCCGATGCCCTGGCCGGCTTTCGGGTCGGCAGGCACCGCGCCGAGGTGGTCGGCGAGGTGGACGGTGTCACGTACGTCGACGACTCCAAGGCCACCAATCCCCATGCCGCGCAGGCGTCGATCGCCGCGTATCCGCGGGTGGTCTGGATCGCCGGCGGGCTGCTCAAGGGCGCTTCGGTAGACGAACTGGTTGCCGGCGCGGCGAATCGCCTGGTCGGTGCGGTGCTGATCGGCCGGGACCGGAACCTGATCCGGGACGCGTTATCGCGACACGCCCCGGATGTCCCCGTCGTCGAGCCTGTGACGGGGGAGGATTCTGGGGTGCATGGGACAAATGTGACTCGGCTGATGGCCGCGGTCGTCGACGCGGCCCGCGGGTTGGCGAGCGCAGGCGACACCGTGTTACTGGCTCCGGCCGGTGCGTCCTTCGACCAGTTCAGCGGCTACGGGCAGCGCGGCGACGCGTTCGCTGCCGCCGTGGCCCAGCTGTCTCAGCCGTCCCGGTAGCCTGCCGTGAGCAACATCCTGACCCGGTTGCGGCACCGGCGGACCAAGCCCAACAGCGAACCGACCGCCGAAGCGACCGCCGAGGCCCGCGGCCCGCGTACCAGGTTCGGTGCCTGGCTGGGCCGTCCGATGACGTCGTTTCACCTCATCATCGCCGTCACCGCGCTGCTGATCACGCTGGGCCTGACCATGGTGTTGTCGGCGTCGGGCGTGCACTCCTACGACGAGGACGGGTCGCCGTGGGCGATCTTCGGCAGACAGGTGCTGTGGACCTGCATCGGGCTGTTCGCGTTCTACATCGCGATGCGGATGCCCGTGCAGTTGATGCGCAGCATGGCTTTCAGCGCGTTCGCGCTCACGATCGTGATGTTGGTGCTGGTGCTGATCCCCGGAATCGGCCACGAGGCCAACGGTTCCCGCGGTTGGTTCGTGATCGCCGGTTTCTCCATGCAGCCCTCCGAACTGGCCAAGATCGCGTTCGCGATCTGGGGCGCGCACCTGCTCGCGGCCCGGCGTCTGGAACAGGCGTCGTTGCGCGAAATGTTGATCCCACTCGTGCCCGCCGCCGTCATCGCGCTCGCGTTGATCGTCGCCCAGCCCGACCTCGGGCAGACGGTGTCGCTGGGCATCATCCTGCTCGGCCTGCTGTGGTACGCGGGTCTGCCGCTGCGGGTGTTCCTGTCCTCGCTGATCGCGGTCATGGTCTCGGCCGCCGTGCTCGCGGTCTCCGAGGGCTACCGGTCCGACCGCGTGCAGTCCTGGCTGAACCCCGGCGCGGACACCCAGGGCTCGGGCTATCAGGCCCGCCAGGCGAAGTTTGCGCTGGCCAACGGCGGTATCTTCGGCGACGGGCTGGGACAGGGCACCGCCAAGTGGAACTATCTGCCCAACGCCCACAATGACTTCATCTTCGCGATCATCGGCGAGGAACTCGGGTTCGTCGGCGCCGTCGGGCTGCTGGGCCTGTTCGGGCTGTTCGCCTACACGGGCATGCGGATCGCGCGCCGCTCGGCCGATCCGTTCCTGCGGCTGCTGACCGCTACCACGACGCTGTGGGTGATGGGTCAGGTGTTCATCAACGTCGGTTACGTCGTCGGCCTGCTGCCGGTGACGGGTCTGCAGCTGCCCCTCATCTCTGCGGGCGGAACATCAACGGCGACAACACTTTTGATCGTCGGCATCATGGCAAACGCGGCTCGCCACGAACCCGAGGCGGTGGCCGCGCTGCGGGCGGGGCGCGATGACAAAGTCAACCGGCTGCTGCGGCTGCCGCTGCCGGAGCCGTATGTGCCCAGCCGCACCGAGGCGCTGCGTGACCGGTTGCGAACGCGGCCGGGCGCTGAGCCGGTCGCCTCCCGCAGGCAGGAACCGCGGCGCAAGCCCAAGGCGGTCGCCGACAAGAAGCGCAAACCCCCTCCGGCCGACCGGCAGGTGCGACGCTCAGGGCATCATGGAGGCGCCCAGCGACAGCGCCGGGCTCGGACATTGGAAGGTCAGCGTTACGGGTGAATGGCTCGGAACCCCGAGGGGGCGAGCGTTGCGACCGGGGGTTTTCCGTGGTCCTGGCCGGTGGCGGCACCGCGGGTCATGTCGAACCCGCGATGGCCGTGGCCGACGCACTGACCGCTCTTGACCCGGATGTGCGGATCACCGCGCTTGGCACCCAGCGGGGGCTGGAAACACGGCTGGTGCCCGAACGCGGCTACCACCTCGAGCTGATCACGCCCGTACCGCTGCCCCGCAAGCCGTCGGGTGACCTGGTCCGGCTGCCGATGCGGGTGCGACGCGCGGTCAGGCAGACCCGCGCGGTGCTCGACAACGTGGACGCCGATGTGGTGATCGGGTTCGGCGGGTACGTCGCATTGCCGGCATACCTGGCTGCCCGCGGCGGAGCCCTCCGTAGGCGACGTGTTCCCGTCGTCGTGCACGAGGCCAACGCGACGGCGGGCTGGGCGAACCGCGTCGGGGCGCGGTCGGCGCAACGCGTGCTGTCGGCGGTGTCCGACCCCGGGCTGCGCCGCGTCGAGGTCGTCGGGGTGCCGGTGCGGGCCACGATCACCTCGCTGGACCGGATGGCGTTGCGTGCAGAGGCGCGAGCGCACTTCGGCTTCGCCGACGACGCGAAGGTGCTGCTGGTGTTCGGTGGTTCGCAGGGCGCGCAACGGATCAACCAGGCGGTCGCCGGCGCGGCCAAAGACCTTGCGGTAGCGGGTATTTCGGTGCTTCACGCCCACGGTCCGAAGAACACTCTTGACTTACCGGAGCCGGCGGAGGGTGGGGTTCCCTACGTTGCGGTGCCGTATCTGGACCGGATGGACCTGGCATACGCCGCCGCCGACCTGGCCGTCTGCCGGTCGGGCGCGATGACGGTCGCCGAGGTGACGGATGTCGGCCTGCCCGCGGTTTACGTTCCGCTTCCGATCGGCAACGGCGAGCAACGACTCAATGCGCTGCCGGTCGTCAACGCAGGCGGAGGTGTCATCGTCGACGATGCCGACCTGACCCCGTCGTTCGTCGCCGACACGGTCCCGGCGCTGCTCAACGAGCCCGGCAGGCTGCAGTCGATGACGGCTGCCGCCGCGCTCGCAGGCCACCGGGACGCCGCACAGCGTGTCGCGGAGATAGCCTTGGAAGTCGCACGTGGCGGCCGAAAGCGGTTGCGGTGAACGCCAATTCGCTCCCTGACGAACTGCGGCGGGTGCACATGGTCGGTATCGGGGGAGCGGGCATGTCGGGCATCGCCCGGATCCTGCTCGACCGCGGCGGCCAGGTCTCGGGTTCTGATGCGAAGGAATCACGCGGTGTGGTGGCGCTGCGGGCCCGCGGCGCGGCCATCCGCATCGGGCACGACGAGTCGTCGCTGGATATGTTGCCCGGCGGCCCGACCGCGGTCGTCACCACGCACGCCGCGATTCCGAAGACCAACCCCGAACTCGTCGAGGCGCGTCGCCGCGGCATCCCGGTGATCCTGCGCCCCGTGGTACTGGCCAAGTTGATGGCCGGGCACAAAACGCTGATGGTCACCGGAACGGCCGGTAAGACGACGACGACCTCGATGCTCATTGTGGCGTTGCAGCACAGTGGTTTTGACCCGTCCTTCGCGGTCGGCGGAGACCTCGGCGAGGCAGGCACCAATGCGCACCACGGTAGTGGCGGTTACTTCGTCGCCGAGGCCGACGAGAGCGACGGATCGCTGGTGCAGTACGAGCCCGATATCGCCGTGGTGACCAACATCGAGGCCGACCATCTCGATTTCTTCGGCACTGAGCAGGCCTATGTCGACGTGTTCGACGCATTCATGGAGCGCATCAAACCCGGTGGTGCGCTGGTGGTCTGCGTCGACGACCCCGGCGCCGCGGCGCTCGCCGAACGCACTGCGGCCCTGGGGATCCGGGTGTTGCGCTACGGCAGTGGTGATCAGCCCGGCCTGGCGGGCGCATTACTGGACTGGCAGCAGCAGGGCACGAGTGCGGTGGCTACGGTGCAGTTGGCTGAAGAGGGCAGCCCGCGCACCATGCGGTTGGCGGTGCCCGGTCGACACATGGCGCTCAACGCGCTGGCCGCGCTGCTGGCGGCGATGGAGGCCGGCGCAGCACCGGATGTCGTGCTCGATGGGCTGGCGGACTTCGAAGGTGTGCGCCGCAGGTTCGAATTGGTCGGTACGGCGGACGGGGTCAGGGTTTTCGACGATTACGCCCATCACCCCACCAAGGTCGCCGCCGCCCTGACGGTCGTGTGCGCGTTGGCCAGAGAATCGCAGGGTCGGTCCATCGTCGTGTTCCAACCCCACTTGTATTCGCGGACAGCGACTTTCGCGTCAGAATTCGGTCAGGCGCTCAGCAAAGCCGACGAAGTCTTCGTGCTCGACGTCTACGCCGCGCGCGAGCAGCCGATGGCGGGTGTGAGCGGGGCGATGGTCGCCGACCACGTCACGGTTCCGGTCACCTATGTGCCCGACTTCTCGGCGGTGGCCGATCGCGTGGCCGAGGCCGCCGGTCCCGGCGACGTCGTGGTGACCATGGGTGCGGGCGACGTGACGATGCTCGGCCCGGAAATCCTTGCCGCACTTCGGGTCAAGGCCAATCGCAGCGCGCCCGGCGGGCCCGGTAAGGCGTTCCCATGACCGAGCCGACCGAGCCGACCGCGCCGACCGACGGAGAAGACGCGGCTGAAGCCCCGCAAGAGGCTGCACCTGCGGCGGCGGCAGCCGATTTCGAGGGTCCGCGACGGCGTGCGCGCCGCGAACGCGAAGAACGCCGCGCCGCTCAGGCCAGGGCCATGGCGATCGAGACAGCCCGCCGCGAGGCCAAACGCAAAGTCATGGGCGCACCCCAGGAAGACGCGAAAAGGCTTGGCCGCCGGACGGTTCGGGGCCTGAAGGTGCTGATGTGGTCGGCCCTGGTCAGCGTCGTGCTCGTCGGTCTTGGTCTGCTGCTGTACTTCACGCCGATCATGGCCGCACGCAACATCGTCGTGGTCGGGCTCGGCGCGGTGACCCAGGACGAGGTGACGGCCGCTGCCGCTGTTGCGCCGGGAACGCCGCTGCTGCAGGTCGATACCGACGCCGTCGCCGAGCGGGTGGCGGCGATCCGACGGGTGGCCAGTGCCAGGGTGCAGCGTCAGTACCCCTCGACACTGCGCGTCACCGTGATCGAACGGCTGCCAGTGGTGGTCAAGGACTATCCGGACGGCCCGCACCTGTTCGACAAGGACGGCGTCGATTTCGCGACCGCTCCGCCGCCTGCGGGGGTGCCATACCTGGACGCCGAAAACCCAGGGCCCAAGGACCCGCCGACAAGGGCTGCGCTGCAGGTGATGACCGCGCTGCGCCCCGAGGTCGCAGGACAGGTCGGCCGAATCGCCGCGCCCTCCGTGGCCGCCATCACGTTGACCCTCGACGACGGCCGCACGGTGGTCTGGGGAACCACCGACCGCACCGAGGAAAAGGCGCTCAAACTGGCCGCGCTGCTCACCCAGCCGGGGCAGACCTATGACGTCTCGAGCCCGGACCTGCCGACGGTCAAATAGCTACTGCTGGGCCGGCGGGGTGCAGTCCAACCACTTGCCGTCCATCCGGACCAGCGCTGCCGGGGTGGTCTTCGTGTCGGGGGGTTGCGTGCCAAGCCGTTGCGTCAGCAGCACATCCGCGGTCGCCTTGTCGCCATTGATGACGATGTTGTCCACCTTGACGAGGTTGATCGACGTGCTCTGCTTCACGACGTCGAGCATCGCGGTCTTGTAAGCAGGCTCGTCCTGGTTGATCACCGCGTTCGACACCGCCAGCAGCGAATCGTTGGACGCACCAGCGAATTGCGCGCCGAGTTTCTCGGCAAACGCCTGCGGCCCCAATGACGCCGCGGCCGACGCCGGGAACATCGACATCGGTGGGATCGCGGCGTCGGTGGACATGGCCTGCTCGCGGAACTGTGGACAGGTCAGCTCGCCGACCTTGGCGAAGTTCCATTCGGAGAACGCCGCGCCCTCCTGGGTGAGGACGTCGCGGATCTGGTCCTCGTCGGAGGCCATTGGCGTCGGCGCCACCGAGGATGTCGGCGCTGTGCTCGACGTCGACGCTGCGCTTTGCGCGCTCTTGTCGCCACAGCCCGCGGCGACCAGTGCCGTTGCGACCATTGCCACGCCGGCGATGCGGATGTTCATGGACCCCCCTTGACATTCAGCTATCTCGGTACATCACAGCGATGTGCGTCATTGGTTGTCAAGGCAAACTGCGATATTGCCGCAATGCGGGTCACCACCAATGCGGCTGCCCACTGGCCAGACTGGCCTGCGGGCGGGAAGGTGGCTCGAAGTTGCGCGGAAATTCTCGGCGCGCCGTTCGGCGCGCCTGCATCAATACCCTGCGACCTCGCCCTACCGTTCTGGTTGCGCGAAACAACTTGACATAACTATAACCCTCTGGTTGAGGTTGAGAGTTTGCCAAGCGGCTTCGCGCACAGAATCGCAACCAGGGAGGAAAGGCGACGCTGATGAGCGCTTGCGCGAAGAAGGTGCAGCGATGACCCCCCCGCACAACTACCTAGCCGTGATCAAGGTGGTCGGCATCGGCGGTGGCGGCGTCAACGCCGTCAACAGGATGATCGAGCAGGGCCTCAAGGGCGTCGAGTTCATCGCCATCAACACCGACGCGCAAGCGCTGTTGATGAGCGACGCCGACGTCAAGCTCGACGTCGGTCGCGATTCCACCCGTGGTCTCGGCGCGGGCGCCGACCCCGAGGTCGGGCGCAAGGCCGCGGAGGATGCCAAGGACGACATCGAGGAACTGCTGCGTGGCGCCGACATGGTGTTCGTCACCGCGGGCGAGGGCGGCGGGACCGGCACCGGCGGTGCGCCGGTCGTGGCGACCATCGCGCGCAAGCTCGGTGCGCTGACGGTCGGCGTCGTGACCCGGCCGTTCTCGTTCGAGGGCAAGCGCAGAAGCAACCAGGCCGAGAACGGCATCACCTCGCTGCGCGAGAGCTGCGACACGCTCATCGTCATTCCCAACGACCGGCTGCTGCAGATGGGCGACGCCGCCGTCTCGCTGATGGACGCGTTCCGCAGCGCCGACGAGGTGCTGCTCAACGGTGTGCAGGGTATTACCGACCTGATCACCACGCCCGGCCTGATCAACGTCGACTTCGCCGACGTCAAGGGCATCATGAGCGGCGCGGGCACGGCGTTGATGGGCATCGGCTCGGCGCGAGGCGATGGCCGTGCGCTCAAGGCCGCCGAGATCGCGATCAACTCGCCGCTGCTCGAGGCGTCGATGGAAGGCGCCCAGGGCGTGCTGATGTCGATCGCCGGTGGCAGCGACCTCGGTCTGTTCGAGATCAACGAGGCCGCCTCGCTGGTGCAGGAGGCCGCGCACGCCGAGGCCAACATCATCTTCGGCACGGTCATCGACGACTCGCTTGGCGACGAGGTTCGGGTGACGGTGATCGCGGCCGGGTTCGAAGCCAGCAGCCCCGGCCGCAGACCCGTGGTGGGCGCCGACGCCGCGGCTGTCGCGCCGGCCAAGGCCGGAAAGGTGCGCACGCCGCTGTTCGAACCCGCCGACGCGGCCAGCGTTCCGGTGCACACCAACGGCTCGACGGTCAGCATCGGTGGCGACGACGATGACGACGTCGACGTGCCGCCCTTCATGCGTCACTGATCCGCACTCGGATACTGGGCGAGTGAGCGTTCGTATCCGTCGCGTGACCACGACCCGCGCCGGCGGCGTCTCGGCGCCGCCGTTCGACACCTTCAACCTCGGTGACCATGTCGGTGACGATCCGGCCGCAGTGGCCGCCAACCGAAAGCGGCTCGCCGCCGCGCTCGAGCTCGGCGACGACCGCGTGGTGTGGATGAACCAAGTGCACGGCGATCACGTGGTAGTGGTGGACGGCCCGCTGGAGGCGGCCGTCGACAATACCGATGCATTGGTCACTACCACGCCACGATTGGCTTTGGCGGTGGTTACCGCAGATTGTGTTCCAGTTTTAATGAGTGACGCGCACGCTGGCGTGGTCGCGGCCGTTCACGCGGGCCGCGTCGGCGCGCAAAACGGAGTCGTCGCCAGGACGGTCGAGGCCATGCTGAAAGCCGGTGCGCGCGCCGGCGACATCTCCGCGTTGTTGGGCCCGGCGGTCAGCGGCGCCAACTACGAAGTGCCTGAGGCGATGGCCGCGGAGGTCGAGGCGGCGCTGCCCGGCAGTCGCACGACGACGTCGCGCGGCACCCCCGGCCTCGACCTGCGCGCCGGAATAGCCAGGCAGCTAACGGCTTTGGGCATCACGGCCATCGACGTCGACCCCCGCTGCACGGTGGCCGACCACAACCTGTTCAGTCATCGTCGCGATGCCCCGACCGGACGGCTGGCGTCGTTGGTGTGGATGGAATGACCGCGATGGCGAGCGTGCGTGAACGCGAACTGGCTGACGCGCTTGCGGCCCTGCGGACCCGCCTCGCGCGCGCCGCAGAGGCCGCCGATCGCAATCCAAATGAAATTGAATTACTGCCTATTACGAAATTCTTTCCGGCTAGCGATGTCCTTATATTGCGCCGTCTGGGATGTCGTGAATTCGGTGAATCGCGCGAACAGGAAGCATCGAATAAATGCGCGGAAGTCGGTGCAGTGTCGGGCGCGGAGCCCATTCGCTGGCACATGGTCGGGCGGATTCAGCGCAACAAGGCGCGCTCGATCGCCAACTGGGCCTACGCGGCGCACTCGGTCGACAGCGCCAAGCTGATCGCCGCTCTGGATCGGGCCGCCCGCGAGGCGCTGGAGCAGGGCCGCCGGCCTGCGCCGCTACGGGTTTATCTGCAGCTGAGCCTCGACGGCGATGAAGCGAGGGGAGGCGTCGACATCGGCCGCCCGGATTCAGTGGATGAACTGTGCGCGGCCATCGCGGCCGCGGACGGGCTGGAGTTCGTCGGGCTGATGGGGATCCCGCCGCTCAACGCCGACCCCGACGAAGCGTTCTTGCGCCTGCAAGAAGAAAAGGAACGGGTGCAGAAGTCCTATGACCAGCCGCTCGGGCTGTCGGCGGGCATGTCCAGCGACCTCGAGAGCGCGGTCAAACACGGTTCGACGTGTGTGCGTGTCGGTACCGCGCTAATGGGGCAACGGCCGCTAACGTCACCCTGAGTAGTCACTCTAGTCACATCTTCATCACAGACACCAAGACTTCGCGAAGCAGAAGGGTCCCACCGATGAGCACACTGCACAAGGTCAAGGCCTACTTCGGTATGGCGCCGATGGATGATTACGACGACGAGTACTACGAAGACGACGACCGCGGCCCAGCGCGCGGCTACTCCCGCCGTCCGCGTGAGGAGCGGTTTGACGACGAGGGTTACGGCCGCGGCTACGACGACCGGCTTGCCGCCCGCGATTACGACGAACCGGCAGGCTACCGCGGCGGATACCGCGACGAGGATCGTTTCGAGGCCAGGCTGCGCGCCCCCAGGGAGTTCGAGCGCCCGGCACCACGGTTCAGCGCCCTGCGCGGCTCGACCCGCGGCGCGCTCGCGATGGACCCGCGACGGATGGCCGAGCTGTTCGAGGCGGGCAGCCCGCTGTCGAAGATCACCACGCTGCGCCCGAAGGACTACAGCGAGGCCCGGACCATCGGCGAGAAGTTCCGCGACGGCACCCCGGTGATCATGGACCTGGTCTCGATGGACAACGCCGACGCGAAGCGACTGGTCGACTTCGCCGCCGGGTTGGCGTTCGCGCTGCGCGGCTCATTCGACAAGGTCGCCACCAAGGTGTTCCTGCTGTCTCCCGCCGATGTCGACGTCAGCGCCGATGAGCGGCGCCGCATCGCCGAGGCCGGTTTCTACGCCTATCAGTAGGGTGACGATCGACAGGTAGGCTGGCGTCGCGCTTCGCGATTTGACCAGCTGCGAGCGCTGTATCGAATGTCACACATCTGCCCGTAGTGAGGTCGGCTTCAGTTGGCGCTCTTCTTCGAGATCCTTGGCTTCGCGCTGTTCGTGTTCTGGCTGCTGCTGATCGCGCGGGTCGTCGTCGAGTTCATCCGGTCGTTCTCCAGAGACTGGCAGCCCAAGGGACTGACGGTCGTCGTCCTCGAACTGATCATGACCGTGACCGATCCACCCGTGAAATTGCTTCGACGGCTCATCCCGCAGCTCACGATAGGCGCGGTCCGGTTCGACCTCTCGATCATGGTGCTGCTGTTGGTGGCGTTCATCGGCATGCAATTGGCGTTCGGCGCCGCCACCTGAGAACTGGCCTGCCGTCGGGTCTTTGGCGATCGCGGCGCCAGGTACCGCGGGTTTGCCGGGGCTCATTTCGTCGGCGCAGCCGGCTGTGTAACTCTGTCCCATGATTGAAATTCGCTCTTAAAATTCATCCTCTCCTGCAACCGCAGGGTCGCGTGTGACAGGATGGACGCCAGTTACGTTCCAGTAAGGCTCTACACTTTGAGATCGGTTGACGGTCCAGAAACTTCAAGGGGGCAGACAATGCCGCTCACACCAGCCGACGTCCACAACGTCGCGTTCAGCAAGCCACCGATCGGCAAGCGCGGCTACAACGAGGACGAGGTCGACGCCTTCCTCGATCTGGTAGAGAACGAGCTGACCCGCCTCATCGAGGAGAACGCCGACCTTCGTCAGCGCGTTTCGGAGCTGGACCAGGAGTTGGCCAGCGCCCGTGCGGGCGGCGGCGCGCAGCCCACGACGGCCATCCCGCTTTACGAGCCCGAGCCGGAACCGGCGCCAACGCCTGCGCCGCAGCCCGTCTATGACGCACCGCCGCCGCAGCCCGCCGCTCCGGTCAGCGAGGAAAGCCACATCAAGGCCGCCAAGGTGCTCAGCCTGGCCCAAGACACCGCAGACCGGTTGACCGGAACCGCCAAAGCCGAGTCGGAGAAGATGCTGGCCGACGCCCGTGCCCAGGCCGACGCGATGGTCAGCGAGGCCAGGCAGACCGCCGAGACCACGGTTGCCGAGGCCCGTCAGCGCGCCGACGCCATGCTGGCCGACGCCCAGACCCGGTCCGAGGCGCAGCTGCGCCAGGCCCAGGAGAAGGCCGACGCCCTGCAGGCCGACGCCGAGCGCAAGCATTCCGAGATCATGGGCACCATCAACCAGCAGCGCACGGTGCTGGAAGGCCGGCTGGAGCAGCTGCGCACCTTCGAGCGCGAATACCGCACCCGGCTCAAGACCTATCTGGAATCGCAGCTCGAAGAGCTGGGCCAGCGCGGTTCGGCCGCGCCGGTCGATTCCAGCGCCAACAACGACGGCGGCGGCTTCAACCAATTCAACCGGGGCAACAACTAGTACTCCGGTTCCCCGAAAACGTCGCGACTACCACCTAGGGTTGGTCAATGCTGATCGTTGCTCTTGTGCTCGCCGTTATCGGCCTCGCGGCCTTGGTCACCGCCGTGGTCACCAGCAATGAGCTGATCGCCTGGGTCTGCATCGCGGCCAGCGTGGTCGGGGTGGTGTTGCTGATTATCGACGCCTTGCGGGAACGGTCCAAGGGCGAGGTATCAGAGCAGGCCGCCGATGACAACGACGCCGAGGACGCCGACGAACCCGAATACGCCGAAGACTACCCCGAAGAGGCGCCCGTCGCCGAGGACGACGAGTCCGACAACGGCGACACAGCGACGACCGCCGTCGAACAGCACGACGAGGGCAGCAACAGCCGTTAAACCGTTGGGGCAGTGTTGAATTGCGCGGCTCAGCCGCGCGAAAGCAATTCGCGCACTTCGTCGTCGGTGACCTGATGGAAGTCCTCGAACACCTGGCCGACGGCTTCAAATCCGGGCGGCATCGTCGCACACACCACGTCGTCGGCTTCTTCGGCGAGCTGCTGGCAGGCTGACGCCGGGCCCACCGGAACTGCGACCACGACTTGCGCCGGATCGGCTGCCCGCACGGCGCGCACGGCGGCAAGCATGCTGGCACCCGTGGCGATGCCGTCGTCGACGAGGATCACTGTGTTGCCTGCGATGTCGACCGGTCCACGCCCACCGCGGTAGGCGCTCTCGCGCCGATGAAGCTCCTCGGTCTCGCGGTCGATCGCGGCCTGCAGTTGCTCGTCGCTGATGCCGAGGCTGCGCACCAGGTTGTCGTTGACCACCACGCCGCCACCCGTAGCGATGGCGCCCATCGCGAGTTCCTCCCATTGCGGCACACCGAGCTTGCGCACCAGGAAAACGTCCAGCGGCGCGTGCAAGAAGGATGCGACCTCCCACCCGACCGGCACACCTCCGCGGGCCAGGCCCAGCACGACGAGGTTGTCCGTGCCCCGATAGGACGCCAACTCCTCAGCCAGGACGTGGCCGGCATCTCGGCGGTCCCGGAAGGTTCGCCGCGCATTTCGTCGGGCGAGCCCGCTCCATCCGCTCATCGCGATCTTTCGACATCGGGGGTTTTTTCAGGGTACCCAGTTATATGGGCATCGAATACGAAAGCGTCGTCGACCATCCGCTCGCAGAGGTATTCGCCTGGCACAGCCGCCCAGGTGCGATGCCCCGGCTGGTGCCGCCGTGGCAGCCGATGACCGTCGTGGCGGAGACGTCATCGCTGGGCGACGGGCGCGCGGTGCTCGGCCTACCGGGTGGGTTGCGATGGGTGGCGCAGCACGATCCGTCGGCTTTCGATCCGCCGCACCGGTTCGTCGACGAATTGTCTTCGCAGGGTTTGTCGTCTTGGCCGGCGCGAGTGATCGGCTGGTGGCGGCACACCCATGAGTTCAGTGAGGCGGCCGGCGGCACGCGGGTTCGCGACCGCGTCGACACCTCGGTGCCTGCGGCGGCGCTGCGCTCGACGTTCGTCTATCGGCACCGGCAACTGGCGCAGGATCTGGCCGCGCATCGCGATGCGGGACTGTCGCCGATGGTGGTGGCGATCACCGGTGCATCCGGTCTTGTCGGCTCGGCGTTGTCGGCCTTTCTCAGCACGGGTGGGCATCGCGTCATTCGGCTCGTGCGCAGACCTGCCCGCAATAACCTTGAGCGACAATGGAATCCGGAAAAGCCCGCGCCTGATCTGCTGTCCAGTGTCGATGCGGTGGTGCACCTGGCCGGCGAGTCGATCGCCGGGCGATTCACCGATCGCCACAAGGACGGCATCCGGGACAGTCGCATCGAGCCGACGCGCAGGCTCGCCGACGCCGCAGGTTCGGCCGACGGCGGCCCCGCCACGTTCGTCAGCGCATCGGCGATCGGCTACTACGGGTTCGATCGCGGCGACGCGCTGTTGAGCGAGGAAAGCGTGCGCGGCGACGGCTTTCTGGCCGACGTGGTGTCCGACTGGGAAGCGGCGACGACGCCCGCGGCAGAGGCGGGATTGCGGGTGGTCACTGTGCGAACCGGGATCGTGCAGTCGGCGCGCGGTGGCACGTTGAAGCTGATGCGACCGCTGTTCGCGGCGGGGTTGGGCGGCCGGCTCGGCAGCGGGCAGCAGTGGCTGTCGTGGATCGGGCTGGACGACCTGCTGGATGTGTACCACCGGGCGCTGTACGACACTCGGTTGAGCGGGCCGGTCAACGCCGTCGCACCGGAACCGGTGCGCAACGCCGACTACACCAGAGTGCTCGCAGGCGTGCTGCACCGCCCGGCGAGGGTGCCGGTGCCGTCGCTGGGACCGCGACTGTTGTTGGGGGAGCAGGGCGCTCGCGAGTTGGCCGAGGCCAGTCAGCGGGTGGTGCCGACGAAGCTGACGACGCTGGGCCACCGCTTCCGGAGATCAAAGCTCAGCGACGCGCTGGCTCACGAACTCGGGCAGGGCTGACGCGCCACGTGTGTCAGGAAGCCGCGTACCAGGCCGCGGATTCTGTTGCCGACGTCGTCGGCGAGTTCGGTTGTGCGCTTACGTAATTCGTCGTGACTGAGGCCGGCTTGGACCACTTCGCCGTCGCGGTCGTCGGCCAGCCACACGTCGAGCAGCTTCGCGTCGATCTCCGGGTGAAACTGCAGCGCGAGCGCACGACCGAGGACGAACGCCTGCGACGAGTTCGCCGTCCTTGCGATCTCGGTGGCACCCGGCGGCAATGTCCACCGGTCGAAATGCCATTGAAACCAGGGCCCACCCGGCACCAGATCCGGGTCGTCGGTTTCGACGTCGTACCAACCGATTTCCGGCACGGTCGACCGCGCCACCGAGCCGCCGAAGGCCTGGGCGAGCAGCTGACCGCCGAAGCACACGCCAAGTAACGCGACCCCGGCATCGGCGGCGTCGCGCACGAGTTGGGTTTCGGCGCCCACCCACGTGCGTTGCAACGCCTCGTCGTAAACCGGCCAGCGCGCGCCGAGCGGAACGATCACGTCGTAGCCGGCCGGGTCGGGGAACGTCACGTCGCCTGCAGGGCTGTCGATGCGTTCGGCAGGCACCACTTCGAAGGTGTCGACGTCGAAACCGGATTCCGTGAACGCGTCGCCGAGTAGAGCCTCGGTCGCGAGGTGTTCGTTGACCAGAAACAGGACCTTGGGTGCCACGGGGGACATTATTTCTTTGGCGGCAGGGGTGGCGCATCCTCGGGGGCAAGCTCGGCGGCGATCTTGCGGAACAGTGGGTCAGCGGCGTTGTCGTAGTCGCCCTGGTCGTCGAACGCTTCGGGGTTGAACGTGACCGCGGCGGCAATTGCGATCTTCTGAGAAGGTAAGTACGCCTCGATCGCGCCGTAGCCGCCGAACATCGGGTTCTGCACCAGCCAGTTGCCGGTGATGACGATGCCGAGGCCGTAGGTGTAGGCATCGGTCATCTCGTCGCAAGTGGTGCAGCCGGCCTGTTTGTGGGTCTTGCCGCGCAGGGCGGTCGACACCATCTTCTTGTAGGAGTCGGCGTTGAGTAGCCGGCCGGAGCCGATGCCCACCGCCGTCGCTTCCATGTCGTAGATGTTGGTGGTCTGGATGGCGCCGTGGGTGATGGTCCATGACGGGTCCCAGAACGTCGACTCCTCGTAAAACGGTGTGCCCGCCGGGATCTTGAGGAAGGCGCGGCGCTCGGAGCTGAACGCGTGCAGCACGGGCAACGGAATCTCGGGGGTGAGGTTGTTGTCCGTGTTCGTCAGCCCGAGCGGACGAAGCACCTTGTCCGACAACAGTTTCGACATCTCTTGGCCCGTGGCCTTCTCGAGTGCCATGCCGAGCAGCACGTAGTTGGTGTGCGCGTAGTTCCAGTTGGTGCCTGGCGCGTACAGCAGCGGCTGGTTGACGGCATAACCGAGGAGGTCGTGGACGGTCCAGCGCCGGAACGGGTTTGCGTACAGGGCGTTGTTCATCGCGGTGTTGCCGATGACGTAGTCGACGTAGCCCGACGTCATCTGGGCGAGCTGGCCGAGCGTGACCTTGTCGGCATTGGGTATCTCCGGCAGCCACTTCGATAGCTTGTCGTCAAGGCTGACCTTCTTCTCGTCGACGAGCTTGAGCAGCAACGTGGAGACGTACGAGATGGCGACGGCGCCGTTGCGGAAATGCATCGCTGTCGTCGCTGGCACACCGGTCATCGATTCGCCGACGGCTTGGGTGACGACTTCCTTGCCGTCGATGGTCACGCGCACGATGACGGCCTTGAGATGTTTTTCGGCCATGGTGTCGCGCACGATCCGCATCACGGCGTCGGCCTTGCCGGTGTCGGTGGTCGAGGTCGGAGTCGCGGTCGGTAATGCGCCTGGCACGCAGCCGGTCAGTGTGACGAGGACGCCGGTGATCGCGAGAAAACGCCGTACGGCGGTCATGTCCGGAGTTTTGCAGAGCCGCGCGCGGGATTACTCGTTTCTGGGTATCCAACAGCGTGTCCAAGCTGACCGACTGGCTCCTCACGGAATCGCAGCGCGGTAATCCCGACTCGGACCTGCCAGCATGGTCGGAGGGCAGCCGGGCAGAGGCGTTGATCGACGGGGCGGCCTACTTCGACCGTCTCGTCACCGAAGTCGAGGCGCTTGGGCCCGGCGATCATCTGTTTTTCGCCGACTGGCGTGGGGACGCCGACCAGAAGCTGCGCGAGCACGGCCCTACGGTCGGAGAACTTTTCCGTGCGGCGGCGGAGCGGGGAGTGATCGTCAAGGGGCTGATGTGGCGGTCACATCCCAACAGATTCCAGTTCAACGAAGAGCAGAACCGCCATCTGGGCGAGGCGATCGAGCGGGCCGGCGGCGAGGTGCTGCTGGATCAGCGCGTCCGCATCGGCGGGTCGCACCATCAGCGACTGGTCGTCATCAGGCACCCCGACGACCCAACGCTCGATGTCGCGTTCACCGGTGGCATCGATCTCTGTCACTCGCGCCGCGACGACGCATCGCACCTCGGCGATCCGCAAGCGGTGCGGATGTCGAATCGCTATGGGGACACGCCGCCCTGGCACGACGTGCAACTGGAGCTCCGTGGTCCGGTTGTCGGCGCGTTGGACACGTCGTTTCGCGAACGGTGGACTTCGAAGGCGCCGCTGAATCTGTTGGACCCGATCGGATGGATACGCGACAAGGCGCAGGGCGCGGACGTGACGCCGGGCCCGTTGCCGGAGCAGCCGCCGGATCCGCCGCCGTGCGGACCGCACACGGTGCAGGTGTTGCGTACGTACGGCGACGCGCTGTTCCATTACGAGTTCGCCAAGAGCGGGGAGCGCAGCATCGCACGCGGGTACACAAAAGCGGTTCAGCGCGCGAAACGTTTGATTTATCTTGAGGATCAATATCTTTGGTCAGAAGAGGTCGCGCAGCTGTTCGTCGACGCGCTGACCGCCAACCCGGAGTTGCATCTAATTGCGTTGGTACCGCGCTTCTTCGACCTGGAGGGCGGACTGGGCGGGCCGCCGACGTTGGTTGGCAGGCATCTGGCGATCGATGAGTGCCGCCGCGCAGGGCCTGGACGTGTGCATGTATTCGACGTCGAAAACCGCGAGGGCACACCGGTATACGTGCATTCCAAGGTTTGTGTTCTCGACGATGAGTGGGCCTGTATCGGTAGCGACAACTTCAACAGACGGTCGTGGACACATGACAGCGAGCTGTCGTGTGCGGTGGTGGATGAAAGCGGTGCGTTCGCGCGCGACCTTCGATTGCGATTGCTGCGTGAGCATTTGGATCGGGCAGCCGACGGCAGCGAGGACGGCGGCTTGGTCGATGCGGCCAGCGCGGTCGGCGAGATCGTCGCGTCTGCGCAGGAGCTGGACAGGTGGTATGAGTCAGGCGGCTTGGGACCGCGTCCGCCGGGGCGGTTGCGGGTGCACAAGGCCGAACGGCTTCATCCGATCAACCGCATGTGGGCCGAACCGGTGTACCGGTTGCTCTACGACCCAGATGGCCGGTCGTATCTCGACCGCGTGAGGCGCCGGTTGTGAATCCGGCCGGTTAACTTCGGCGTCAATTGGGCAATCCTTCGAAATGTCGGATCGGACCGATTGGTTTCTCACGGAAGCAGAACGCGGCAATCCCGCGTCGAAGCTTCCGGCGTGGTGTGAAGGCAATCGGGTTGAGCCGTTGATTCACGGCGCGACCTACTTTGACCGCCTGGCCACCGAGGTGGAGGCGCTGGGAGCGGGAGACCACCTGTTCTTCACCGACTGGCGTGGCGATCCGGACCAGAAGATGCGCGACGACGGGCCGACTATCCGGGAACTGTTCACCGCGGCAGCCAAGCGCGGCGTCGTCGTGAAGGGGTTGGTGTGGCGCTCACACCTGGACAAGTTCGCCTACAGCGAGGAAGAGAACCAGCACCTCGGCGAGGCGATCGAAGAGGCGGGGGGCGAGGTGCTGCTCGATCAGCGGGTCCGGTTCGGTGGCTCGCACCATCAGAAGCTGGTGGTGCTGCGGCATCCGGAAGACCCGTCGCGGGACGTGGCGTTCGCCGGGGGGATCGACCTGTGCCACTCGCGCCGCGACGATGCGGAGCATCGCGGTGACCGGCAGGCGGTGCAGATGTCGCCGCGTTATGGCGAGCATCCACCGTGGCACGACGTGCAATTGCGGCTGCAGGGGCCGGTAGTCGGGGCGTTGGATCTGACCTTTCGAGAACGGTGGAACGATCCCGCGCCGTTGGACACGTTGTCGCCGATCGCATGGATCACAGACAAGCTGCGCGGCGCGGATCTGAAGGCGGGCGAGTTGCCAGAGCGGCCGCCGGACCCGCCGGAGTGCGGCCCGCACGCTGTGCAGGTGTTGCGCACTTATCCCGACGCGCATTTCGAATACGACTTCGCGCCACGAGGGGAGCGCAGCGTTGCGCGGGGCTACAGCAAGGCGGTGCGACGCGCGCGGCGGCTGATCTATCTGGAGGATCAGTACCTGTGGTCGAAGCGGGTCGCGCAGCTGTTCGCCCGCGCGCTGGCCGATAACCCGGAGTTGCATCTTGTTGCGGTGGTGCCGCGGTTCCCGGATGTCGATGGACGACTGTCCCTGCCGCCCAACATGATTGGCCGGCGGCAGGCGATCGATGCGTGCAAGGCGGCCAGTCCACAGCGGGTGCATGTGTTCGATGTGGAGAACCACCAGGGCACGCCGGTGTATGTGCACGCAAAGGTATGCGTAATCGATGACGTCTGGGCATGCGTCGGGAGCGACAACTTCAACCGGCGGTCGTGGACGCATGACAGCGAATTGTCTTGTGCAGTACTGGATGACACCGGCGAGTTCGCGCGTGATCTTCGCCTGCGGCTGATGCGTGAACACTTGGATCTCGACGACGAGGATCGACTGGCCGATACGGACGCGGCGGTGGACGCGATGGTGGCTGCCGCCGAGGCCCTGGATGCGTGGTACGCCTCCGGTTGCCGTGGACCGCGGCCGCCGGGCCGGCTGCGAACGCACAACGCCGAACGGCTCGGCGTACTGACGCGGCTGTGGGCCGAGCCGGCTTATCGGATGATCTACGACCCCGACGGTCGGTCGTATCGCGATCGGCTCACGGGAAGGTTGTGAGCCAGTTCGTGCGGCCGACGATGTTCTAGCCCAGGTTGTGGACACTCAATTTCTGTCGGACCGCGGTGGCATAATCGAACACATGTTCGAAGATGCTGGTGCGGACGCCTTGGTCGGGGAGATCGAGGCAAGCCAGCGTGAGGAGTCGGCGCTGATGGCGCGCCGGTGCGCGGCTATCGCGGCCCTGTTGGCATTGCGCACCGCCGAGGCCGAAGACACCGATCCGGATCCGGGGTGGTCGATGATCACCGGCTTCGCCCGCACCACCGCCGAGGTGTCGGCGGCGATGAACCTTTCGGCGATGAGTGCGCAGCATCTCGTCGGCCAAGCAGAGGCACTCGATGTCCGGCTGCCCAAGATCGCTGCGCTGCTGGCCGAAGGTGCCACTGATTGGCGCACGGTAGCGCTGATCATCGCGCGCACCGACCTGGTGACTGACCCGGTCTTGGTGGCGGAGTTGGATGCCGCGCTGGCGCAGCGGATCAGCAGATGGCAGTGCTGGTCGCGGCGGCGCATCATCAACGCCGTCGATGCCGCGGTACGCGTGGTCGACCCCGCCGCGGTCAAGGAACGCCGGATACGCGCCCATGACGAACGCCACCTGACGGTTACTCCAATGCCCGACGGCACCGCCCAAGTCCGGGGCAGCCTGCCGGCCACCGCCGCCGCACTGTTCGATCAGACGCTCTCCCAGCTGGCCACATCGGTGTGTGCCACCGATTCGCGCACCGTGACCCAGCGCCGCGCCGATGCGATCACCGCACTGTGCGAGCGCCGCAATCTGACCTGTGATTGTGGGCAGCCCGACTGCCCGTCGCGTGCCGCCGCGGCTGAGTCGGCGGTTGGCGGGGTGGCCACGGTACTGAATGTGATCGCCACCGAGGCCACCGTTGCTGGTGACAGTGAGCAGCCCGGGTATCTGGAGGGCTACGGGGTCATCGACGCCGAACAGGTCCGCGAGCTTGCCGAGACAGCATCGATCCGGCCGGTGGAATGCCCAGCACCCACCGTGGAAGAGGCGTTGCGCTATCAGCCCTCGGCAGCGTTGGAGCGGTGGATTCGGAATCGGGACTTGACGTGTCGGTTCCCCGGTTGCGACCGCAAGGCCGCGATCTGCGATCTCGACCACACGGTGCCGTTCAATCACGCCGACCCCAGAAGCGGGGGATGGACCGTGTTCTGGGATTTGGCTTGTTACTGCCGCGGCCATCACCGGCTGAAAACTTTCCATAGTGGGACCGGTGGCTGGCGTGATGAGCAGTTGGCTGACGGCAGCATCGTATGGACCTCACCGACCGGCCGCCGATACACCACCACCCCGGCCGGGTTCGACTTGTTCCCGCAACTGCGTCAGGCTTGTCGGGCGCCCACTCCGCGTAAACGCAACCACGCGAAGGAGAAGGCCAAGCGCATTGCGCGTGCACGGGCCAAGCTCAGCGAGCAGCGGCCAATCAACGCCGAGAATCGGCGGGTCAATTACGCCGTCAAACGCGAGATCGAACTGCGTAAGTGGCGCAACCAATCACGGCGCTGGCTGATCTTCTTCAAAGGCAGACAACACAGCACCAGCCCCTTCTCGACCTGGATCAACGACCCCTTCGAACCCGAAGAACTCCCACCGGGCTGGAAACCACCACCGGCCCCACAACCAGTCGACGACGATCCACCCTTCTAGCGCACCGAACGGTATCGCCGTTCTGGCCGCCCGACGCCGTACTGCAGTCGCAGTTCCAACGCGCCGGTGCTGAGGTAATGCTCGAGGTAGCGGCGTGCGCTGACCCGCGAAATACCCACCAGGTCAGCGCATTCCGCTGCCGATACCTCCCCGGCGTCGCGCACCGCGTCCAATACCAGCCGGCCGGTCTCGGCGCCGAGGCCCTTGGGCAACACGTCTTGCGGCGACGCGGCGGCGGGTCCGCCGAACAGTGAGTCGATCAATGACTGGTCGACACCGCCGGCCGACTCCAGCGCATCGGCCCGCGCCGCGAACGCATCCAGCTTCGCCTTCAATTGCGGAAACTCGAACGGCTTGATCAAGTAGTCCGCCGCCCCGCCGTCCAGGGCGCCCTTGACCGTGTCGAGTTCGCGCGCCGCGGTGATCATGATGACGCCAACCCGATCGCCCTCGGATCGCAAGCGCTGCAATACTTCCAAGCCCGTCATGTCGGGCAGGTAGACGTCGAGCAATATCAACTGTGGCTGCAGTTCTCGGGCCGCCGACAGCGCCTCGGTCCCTGTGCGTGCGACGCCGACTGCGCGAAATCCGTCAACCTGCTCGACGAACCGGCGATGTATCTCGGCGACCATGAAGTCGTCGTCGACCACCAGCACGTCACGCATGCGCAGCCCTCTCGGCTACCACCGCGGCCGTCGCGACCGGCAGTCGCACCACGAACAGCGCACCGCCGGAGGGACTGTCGCTGACTTCCACCGTTCCACCGTGCTGCGCGCTGACCAGGCGTACCAACGCCAGGCCGATACCGCGACCACCCGGCACGTCGGGTTTCGAGGTGACGCCGCGGGCGAAGATGGCCTCGCGAAGATGTTCTGGCACGCCGGGTCCGGAGTCCGCCACTGCAATCATCAGCCCATCGTGGTCCTGCAGAGCCACCGTGACGTTCGCCGGATCTGCGCCAACCGAAACGTCGACCGCATTGTCGATCAGGTTGCCCAGCAACGTGATCACATCCGTGGCGAGCGCCGGGTCCAATGCGGAGAGATGCGATTCCGGCGCGATCGCCAGCGATACTCCGCCCTCCGCGGCCAGCGTCGTCTTCGCGATCAACAGCGCCGCAACCGCCGGATCGGAAATCCGTTGCGTCACCGCGTCGCTGATCTCCGCGCGGCGCCGCGTCAGCGCTCCGACCAGATCCCGCACCGAGTCGTATTCGCCCAACTGAACCAGGCCCGAGATCGTGTGCAGCTGGTTGGCGAATTCGTGTGTCTGTGCGCGCAGCGTGTCCGTCACGCTCTTGTGCGACGACAGCTGACCCTGTAATGCGGCGAGTTCGGTGCTGTCGCGCATCGTCGTCACGGTTCCGATCCGCTGACCCTGACTGGTCGCTGCCCGTCGGTTGAGCGCTAAAACTCTTGTCCTGGTTGCGATTACGACATCACGGCCGTCCTCGCCGGACAGTAGGAATTCCACCACTGCCGGTTCCAGGCCGACGCTGTCGACGCTACGCCCGACCGCCGACGGCCCGACCCCCAGCAAGTCCTGCGCGCTGTCGTTGAGCAGGGTGATGTCGCCATCGTTGTTCACCGCCACCACACCTTCACGGATGCTGTGCAGCAACGCTTCTCGATGTTCGGCCAGGCTCGCGATCTCGGCGATCTCCAGCCCGCGGGTATGCCGCTTGATCCTCCGCGACAGCAGCCACGACGCCAGCAGGCCAAGCGCCGCACCAAGGCCGAGGTAGATCAGCAACCGTTCGCCGGCCCCGCTGAGCAGTTCCCACACCGACGGATACGCCTCGCTCACCGACGCCACCGCAAGTACGTCACCGTCGGTGGACAGAATCGGCACCTGGCCCACCAGGTTGTGCGCGCCATCGATGGTGTCGTCGCCGAACCATGCCCGGCCTTCATCGGCCCGGCTCACGCCGAGATCCATCCGCTGGCCGACCCGCGACGGATCCGAGGACACCCGCACGGTTCCGTCGGGGCTGAGGATCTCCGCCAAGCCCGCGCCCGACAGTGCCACGGCGCGGTCCACCTCCGGTGCAAGCACCTTGCCTGCGAACGGATCGCCGTATCGGTCGCGGACGATCGGCGTCGACGCCATGTTCTCGGCGACCGCGATCATCCGCTGCCCGCGCACCTCCCGGAACTCCCGCGTCGACTGCGCGACCGACACCGCCGCCACGGCCACCAGCACGACCGCCACCACCAGCACCTGGAACACCAGGAACTGTCCGGCGAGGCTACGAAAGCCGCGTGCCGGTGACCATCGGGGCCGCACCATGTTCACAATGACCAATACGTCCTTTGCGTACTCATCAGTGACCTGCATCACTGTCGGGGTCCAGTATTGCTGAGCATCACAAACCAGCGATTGGGGACGACGTGAAATCACGTGCGCGGAAGATCGCGCTAATACTCGCGCTGATCGCGGCGCTGGTCGCGGCGTGCGGCGTAACGCGTGGCGAACAGACGGGCTTGCACCGACTTCGGATGATGGTGCCGAACAGCCCTGGCGGCGGCTACGACCTCACCGCGCGCACCGCCGTGAAAATCATGGAAGACGACAAGATCACCGGCCGCGTCGAGGTCTTCAACGTCATCGGTGCAGGCGGAACCGTCGCGATGGCCCGTCTGATGAACGAAAAAGGCAACAACGACCTCATGATGACGATGGGTCTGGGCGTCATCGGCGCCACATACACCAACGGGTCCAAGGCACGCGCTTCGGATGCGACCGCGCTGGCCAAGTTGATCGAAGACCCCGGTGCTGTTTTCGTACCGGCCGATTCACCGTTCAAGACGATCCAGGATTTCGTCGCAGCGTGGAAGGCCGATCCGGCCAAAGTCACCATCGGCGGCGGTTCCTCACCGGGCGGCCCCGACCACCTGTTCCCGATGGAGCTGGCCAAAGCCGTTGGCGTAGAACCGAAGTCGGTCAACTACATCACCTACGACGGCGGCGGGGACCTGCTGACCGCGCTGCTCGGCAAGAAGATCACCGTCGGCACCTCGAGCCCGGGTGAGCTCATCGATCAGATCGAGGCCGGCCAGCTTCGCGTGCTCGCCGTGTCCGGCGACAAGCGGGTCGAAGGCGTGAACGCGCCGACCCTCAAGGAGTCGGGCATCGACCTCACCTTCGCCAACTGGCGCGGAGTCCTTGCGCCACCGGGCATTTCCGACAACGCCAAGCAAGCGATGGTCAAAGCGCTCGAAGAGATGCACGGCACGCAGCAATGGAAGGAGGCGCTGGTGAAGAACGGGTGGACCGATGCATTCGTCACCGGCCCGCAGTTCGAGCAGTTCCTCACGGAACAGGACACCAGGGTCTCGTCGACCCTGACCGAACTGGGGCTGGTATGACGAACCCGCCGTCGAAAACAATTGACAAGGCGCAGTACATCGTCTGCGTGGTGCTGGTCGTCGTCGGCGCCTTCCTGATCTATGACGCGCTCAGCCTCGAAGCGGGGTTCGCCAAAGTAGATCCCGTCGGGCCCAAGATCTTCCCGATCGCGATCGGCAGCGTTCTCATCGTGCTGGCCGTCGTGCTCGCCATCGCCATTCCTCGCGGTTCCATCGGTGAAGCGGACGCGGGGGAGGACGTCGACCCGAACACGCCCGGCGACTGGCGCACTGTTGGACTGCTGGTCGGGTTGTTCGTCGCGGTGATCGTGCTCGTCAACCCGCTTGGGTGGGTCATCGCAGGCACGCTGCTGTTCGCGGGCGCGGCCACCATCCTTGGTAACCGGCACTACGTCCGCAACATCGTCATCGGGGCGGCCCTGGCCGTCGCCAGCTTCTACGCGTTCTACTCCGGGCTCGGAATCCCGCTGCCCGCAGGCATTTTGGACGGGATACTGTAGATGGACAATCTGAACTGGCTGCTCCAAGGCTTCGAGCAGGCCGCAACGCCCACCAACCTGATGTACGCCGTCATCGGCGTACTGCTCGGAACCGCCGTCGGCGTGCTTCCCGGTATCGGCCCGGCCATGACGGTCGCGCTGCTGCTGCCCGTCACCTACAACGTCAGCCCCAGCGCGGCGTTCATCATGTTCGCAGGCATTTTCTACGGCGGTATGTACGGCGGGTCTACCACCTCGATCCTGTTGAACACCCCCGGTGAATCGTCGTCGGTCATCACAGCGATCGAAGGCAACAAGATGGCCAAGGCTGGTCGGGCCGCCCAGGCCCTCGCGACGGCGGCCATCGGCTCGTTCGTCGCGGGCGCGATCGGCACCGCACTGCTGGCCGCGTTCGCGCCGGCGATCTCGAGATTCGCTGTGACGCTTGGTGCCCCGTCCTACCTGGCGATCATGTTGTTCGCGCTCGTGGCGGTCACCGCGGTGCTGGGTGCCTCGAAGATGCGCGGTGCGATCTCGTTGTTCCTCGGGTTGGCGATCGGCATCGTCGGCATCGACTTCCTCACGGGTCAGCCGCGCGCGACGTTCGGCCTGCCGCAGCTGTCCGACGGCATCGACATCGTCGTCATCGCGGTCGCGATCTTCGCTGTCGGTGAGGCGCTTTGGGTCGCAGCCCACCTGCGGCGCCGTCCCTCCGATGTCATTCCGGTCGGCAGGCCGTGGATGGGCCGCGACGATTGGCGGCGCTCGTGGAAGCCGTGGCTGCGCGGCACGGCGTTCGGTTTCCCGTTCGGGGCGCTACCCGCCGGCGGCGCGGAGCTGCCGACGTTCCTGTCGTACATCACCGAGAAGCGGCTCTCGAAGCACAAGGATGAGTTCGGCAAGGGTGCCATCGAGGGTGTCGCGGGTCCCGAGGCCGCCAACAACGCCTCAGCCGCAGGCACTTTGGTGCCGATGCTGTCGCTGGGCCTGCCAACCAACGCCACCGCGGCTGTCATGCTCACCGCGTTCGTCTCCTATGGAATCCAGCCCGGACCAACGCTTTTCGAGAAGGAACCGTTGCTGATCTGGACGCTGATCGCCAGCCTGTTCATCGGCAACCTGATGCTACTGGTGCTGAATCTGCCGCTGGCGCCGCTGTGGGCCAAGCTGCTGCGCACCCCGCGGCCCTACCTGTACGCAGGCATCCTGTTCTTCGCGACGCTCGGCGCGCTCGCGGTGAACGTGCAAGCGCTCGATCTCGCGCTGCTGCTGGTGTTCGGGCTACTCGGCCTGATGATGCGCCGGTTCGGGTTACCCGTACTGCCGCTGATCATCGGCGTCATTCTCGGCCCACGCATCGAACGCCAACTGCGCCAAGCACTTCAGCTCGGCGGCGGCGAATGGGGCAGCCTGTTCACCGAACCCGTCGCGATCGTCGTGTACGTGCTGATGGCAATCCTGCTGCTGACGCCGCTGGTGCTGCGGTTGATGCATCGCAGCGAGGAAACCCTCCTCGTCGTCGAGGACGATACCGACCAGAAAGAGAAGGCGGCCCAGGCATGATCGTCGTCGGATACAGCGCGGACCCGTATGGCCGGGCGGCGCTCGAACACGGAATCGCCGAAGCCAAGCTGCGCGGGACCAACCTGCGGGTCATCAACTCGACATCGGGAGATTCCTACGTCGATTCCCACTTCGCGCAGCGGGGCGAAGTGCACGACATCGAGGAACGGCTCGCGAACTGCGGCGTGGAGTTCGAGCTGACCCAGCCCGTCGGCGTCGACACCGCCGAGGAACTGCTCAAGGCGATGGATCGCCCCGAGGCCGAACTGCTGGTGATCGGCGTCCGACACCGCAGCCCGGTGGGCAAGCTCCTGCTCGGCAGCCTCTCGCAGCAGCTTCTGCTCGAGTGCCCCAAGCCGGTGTTGGCGGTCAAACCCGACGAGCTGTAAGAACAGCGCATGGAGGTTGAGGCGCCGGCCGCCGAACGTCGTCGATCGTTCCTAATGACCGGCGAGGGCTGGCCATACCTTCTGGTGCCATTCATTCCGGTCGCGATCGTGCTCGAGTTGATGCACGCCGACGCCGTGCTGGTGTTCTTCGCCTCGGCGTTGGGTGTGATCCCCACGGCAGCGCTGATGGGGCGGGCCACCGAGGAGCTGGCGGCGCGGTCGGGACCGGGCATCGGCGGACTGCTCAACGTCACATTCGGCAACGCCCCCGAGCTGATCATCGCGTTGTTCGCCCTTGGCGCAGGGCTGCAGGAGGTGGTCAAGGCCTCCCTCGTCGGGTCGATTCTCGGCAACGTCCTGCTGGTTCTCGGGATGTCGATGCTGGCGGGCGGCCTGAAGCGGGAGCGACAACACTTCGAGTTGCGCGCTGCCACCGCCCAGTCGCTGATGCTGCTGCTCGCGACGGTCGCGTTGGTGATGCCTGCGATATTTCAGCTGGTCGCAGGCGGAGGCCTGCCCAATCCGACGGCCAAGGCCGTGGCGTTTCCCGGCGATCTGGAGGCGCTGTCGGTCGGCGTCGCGATCGTGCTGCTGTTGTCCTACGCCGCAGGGCTGCTGTTCTCTCTGAAAACCCACTCTCACCTGTTCAATCCGCCGCACGAGGACGACGATCACGACGGTGAACCGTGGTCGGTGCGCAAAAGCGTGCTCATGCTCGCCATCGCCGGTGCCGCCGTCGGCTGGATGTCCGAGATCCTGGTCCACTCGATCACCGAGGCGTCCGACGCCATCGGGCTCTCGCCGTTCTTTGTCGGTGTGATCGTCGTGGCGATCGTCGGCAACGCCGCCGAGCATTGGGTCGCGGTGTATTTCGCCACCCGCGACAAGATGGACATCTCCATCAACATCGCCGTCGGTTCGGCCGCGCAGATCGCCCTGTTCGTGGCTCCGGTGTTGGTGCTGGCGTCATTCTTCATCGGTCCGTTCCCAATGGCGTTGGTGTTCAACGGGTTTGAGATCGGTGCCATTTTCCTGGCGGTCATCATCGCCAACGAAGTCACCCAACGCGGCGAGTCGACGTGGTACGAAGGCCTGCAACTGCTGGCCATCTATGCCGTCCTCGGACTCACGTTCTATTTCGTGTGATCCTCGTCACCACCTCACCGCGCCGATTGCCACGCGGTGAGCACCAGTTTTCACTGCGATAACGTCGCGGCAAAAGAGCACGAAACATTGCTCGACCACCATTGTTTCGTGGCGGTGACAAGGACTGCGTGCTCGTACTGCGGCGTCGGCTGCGGTATCGAGGTGCAAACCGCCGAAAAGGACGGCAAGACCGTCATTGCCCGCGTCTCCGGTGACAAGCTGCATCCAACCAACTTCGGCCGGCTGTGCACCAAGGGTGCCACCCACGCCGAGATGATGGCGGCCGACGACGGCCGATTGAAATCCGCGCTGTTGCGCCCCACGCGCGCCGACGAACCCGTGCCAACCCCAGTCGACGACGCCGTCGCCGAGGCAGGCCGACGGCTGCGCGCGATCATCGACGAGCACGGCCCTGATGCCGTCGCGCTCTACGTCTCGGGCCAGATGTCGATCGAGGCCCAGTACCTGGCCACCAAGCTGGCCAAGGGTTTCATCCAAACCGTACACATCGAATCCAACTCGCGGCTGTGCATGGCCAGCGCGGGCACCGGATTCAAGCAGTCGCTCGGTGCCGACGGGCCGCCAGGGGCGTACACCGACTTCGATTGCACCGACTTGTTTTTCGTCATCGGCTCCAACATGGCCGACTGCCATCCCATTTTGTACCTGCGGATGGTCGACCGGCTCAAGGCCGGCGCCAAGCTGATCGTCGTCGATCCGCGCCGCACCACGACCGCCGAACACGCCGACCTGTTCCTGCAGATCAAGCCCGGTACCGATCTGGCGCTGCTGAACGGAATCCTGCACCTACTCGTCCAAAACGGTGATATCGATACCGAATTCATCGCCGAGCACACCGAGGGCTGGGACGCGATGCCCGCATTCCTCGCCGACTACCCGCCGGATCGGGTCGCCGAGATCACCGGTCTCGCAGAGTCCGACATCCGCACCGCCGCGCGCATGATCGCCGAGGCAGGGGAGTGGATGAGCTGCTGGACAATGGGGCTCAACCAGAGCACACACGGCACCTGGAACACGAACGCAATCTGCAACCTGCACCTGGCCACCGGCGCGATCTGCAGGCCTGGCAGCGGGCCGATGTCGCTGACCGGCCAGCCCAACGCGATGGGTGGTCGCGAAATGGGTTACATGGGGCCGGGTTTGCCAGGCCAACGCTCCGTGCTCTCCGCTGAGGACCGCACCTTCGTCGAGACACAGTGGGGTCTGGAGCCTGGCACCATCCGCAGTGATGTCGGCCCCGGCACCATCGACATGTTCGAACAGCTCGCCGACGGCACGATCAAAGCGTGCTGGATCATCTGCACCAATCCCGTTGCCACCGTTGCCAATCGGAAGACCGTGATCAACGGACTGGAGAACGCGGAACTCGTCATCACCCAGGACGCCTACACCACCACCGCGACCAACAACTACGCGGACATCGTGCTGCCTGCCACGCTGTGGGCCGAATCCGACGCGGTGATGGTCAATTCCGAGCGCAACCTGACGCTGCTGCAGCAGTCGATCCCGCCTGCCGGTCAGGCCCGCCCGGACTGGCAGCTGATCTGTCAGGTAGCCGCGCACATGGGCTTCGCCGAGCACTTCGACTACCAGTCCAGCGAGCAGATCTTCGACGAGATCCGCCGGTTCGCCAATCCGAAGACAGGCTATGACCTTCGAGGCGCCAGCTACGAGCGGCTGCGGAAGACGCCGTTGCAATGGCCGTGCCCGCCCGACGACGCCGATCGCCATCCCATCCGCTATCTCAACGACGGCATCAGCCAGGACCTCTTCGTCGACGAGAACGGAAAAACCCCGCGGCTCGCATTCCCGACGCCGTCGCGGCGCGCGGTGTTCCACGCCCGGCCGCACATGGATGCGCGGGAACTGCCCGACGACGATTTCCCGTTGGTCCTCAACACCGGTCGGCTGCAACATCAATGGCACACGATGACCAAGACCGGCAAGGTCGACAAGCTCAACAAACTCGACAGCGGGCCGTTCGTCGAGCTTCACCCCGTTGACGCGGTCGCGCTCGACATCGTCGCCGGCCAGCCCGTCGAGCTGACATCGCGCCGGGGCAGGGCGGTGCTGCCGGCAGTCGTCACCGACCGGGTGCTGCCGGGCAACTGCTTTGTGCCGTTTCACTGGAACGACGAACACGGTGAGTACCTGACCATCAATGCGCTGACCAACGACGCCGTCGACCCCGACTCGCTGCAACCCGAGTTCAAGGTGTGTGCGATCAGCCTTCGGCCGGTGAAAACGATGGACCCCGTTGTCGACGAACTGGACCTCGGTGAGCGCAAGCCGACCCTCACCGACAGCGAAAAGATCTATCTCGCAGCATTTTTCAGTGGGCTCGCCGAGGGTGTCAGCGGAGTGCCCGTGCTGCCGGCGTCGGCCCCCGTCGCCACCGGTGTCCGGCTGTGGGTCGACGGTCTGCTGGCTGGCCGTTACTCGCGCCTGACAACGACGGCCGAGCCGCAGCCAACCAAGGCAGGGCCGCTGGTGTTGTGGGCGTCGCAGACCGGAAACGCCGAAGACTTCGCCGCCCGGCTTGCGGAGCGGCTCGGTGACTCGCAGCTGGTCAACATGGACGACATGCAGCTAGCCGAGCTGGCCGCGGCCCGCGACGTATTGGTGATCACCAGCACGTTCGGCGACGGCGGACCGCCGGACAACGGCGCAGGCTTCTGGGATCGTCTGCATGCGGCCGACGCACCCGCGTTGGACGGAGTGCGGTATGCGGTGTTGGGCATCGGGGACCGCTCGTATGCCAACTTCTGCGGCCACGCCAAGGCGATCGACGGCAGGCTGGCCGCACTTGGTGCCACGCGCATGCTGGACCGGACCGAATGCGAGGTCTACGACGACGAGCCGATGGACCGCTGGGCCGAGAGAGTCACCGCGCTTCTGGCCGCGACCGTCACCGTGCCATCGAATGGTCACAGCGCCGGCGTGTCGACCGTCGCAAAGTCAAAGCGCACGGAGCCGTTCACGCGCGCCAAGCCGCTGCTTGCGCCGCTGTCGCGCAACTCGGTGCTGACGGGTCCGACGTCAGGAAAAGAAGTGCGCCAGTTCGGTTTTGACATCTCCGAATATGACGTGAGCTATGCGGTCGGCGACTCGCTGGGCGTCTACGCGACGAACGATCCCGCGACGGTCGATGCGTGGTTGACCGCCACCGGCCTGCGCGGTGACACCTCGGTGGAAGTCGACGGTAATGAGCAGAGCCTGCGCGATGCGCTGATCGTCTCCTACGACATCTGCCGCGTGACGCCCGACCTGCTGCGGTTCGTCGCAGAATCGTGCCGGGACAAGGCGGCCACCAAGACGCTGCTGGCGCCCTCGGACAAGCTCGGCAAGTGGCTGGTGGACCGCAACGGCCTCGACATCGTGCAGGAGTTCGCCGTTCGCGCCGAGCCCGAGGAGTGGCAGGAGATCCTGGTCCGGCTGACTCCACGGAACTACTCCATCTCGTCGAGCCCGCTGATCAGCCCGAACGAGGTGCAGGTGACCGTGTCGGTGGTGCGCTACCGGGGCGCCGACGGCGGTCAACGCGGCGGGGTGTGCTCGACCTTCCTTGCCGATCGGGCAGCCGCAGCGCCGGTATTCCTGCAACGCTCACCGTATTTCCGGCCACCCGAGGACGGCGCAACGCCGATGATCATGGTGGGCCCCGGCACCGGCGTCGCGCCGTTCCGCGGCTTCCTGCAGGAGCGGCGGGCACTCGGCCACGGCGGCCGCAACTGGCTGTTCTTCGGCGACCGCCATCGCAGCGAAAACTTCTACTACCGTGACGATTTGGAGGACATGGTCCGCGACGGTTTCCTCAACCGGCTGGACCTGGCGTTCTCGCGGGACCAGGCGAAGCGGGTCTACGTTCAGCACAAGATGCTCGACTACGGCGCCGACGTGTGGCGCTGGCTCGACGACGGCGCGCACTTCTATGTATGCGGGGACGCCAGCAGGATGGCCAAGGACGTCGATGCGGCACTGACGTCGATCATCAAGACGCACGGCTCGATGTCTGACGAAGACGCCCACGAGTACAAGCGCGAACTCGTCGCGTCGAAACGCTACGTGCGCGACGTGTACTGACCAATACGCTGTCCCGATGCGGTTCACGGGACAGGTCGCCATCGTCACCGGCGGCGCGCAGGGCATCGGCGGCGGCATCAGCAGACGGCTGGCGGCCGCGGGTGCGCACGTGGTGCTCAACGACATCGACGCCGACGCGGCAGCGGCCACCCGTGAGGAGATCACCACAGCGGGCGGCCGGTGTACACCTGTTGTAGGTGACATCCGGGACCCCGACGTCATCAATGACGTGACCGAAACGGCACTGCGTTGATGATTCGCGTGTCGACATCCTGGTGAACAACGTCGGCGACTTCCGACCCGCAGCCCGCGATTTCCTGCACAGCACCGAAGAGCAGTGGCAGACACTCTATGAGTTGAACCTGCTCCATGTGCTTCGCATGTGTCACGCCGTGTTGCCCGCGATGGTCAAGCGGGAACGCGGCGCGATCGTCAACAACGCGACCGTGGAGGCGTTTCGCGGCATTCCCTACGCCGCTCCGTATGCGGCCTTCAACGCGGGCGTGGTGGCGTTCACCCGCAGCCTGGCCGTCGACGTCGCGCAACACGGCATCCGGGTCAACGCGATCGCGCCCGACCTCGCCGACACCCTGCAGACGCCGGCGGAACTCATGCTGCGCGGTCGCCACCCCGATCTGATCAGGACCTGGATCCCGGCAGGCCGATTCGGCACGCCGGACGACTATGCGGCCGTCGTGGAATTCCTGGCTTCCGATGACGCGCGGTTCGTCACGGGGCAGACGATCCCGGTGGACGGCGGCACGCTGGCGGCTTCGGGCTGGTACGCCCGCGCCGACCGCAAGGGCTGGACCAATATGCCCAACGAAGTGTGAACCGCCTCAAGCGCTTTCGCGTGACAACAAGCGGCGTGTGCGGTCAGGAGTTTCGGGCGGCAGTGTGTTGATGATGTCGGCGAGTGTGCACGCGGCCAGGCTGGTTCGCCATGCCTCGTGTGCTCGCCGCATGGTGGTGGCCAGGATGCATGGCTCCTGGCACTCCTCGGCGGGTAGGGCGCCGCGGCCCTGTTGGCGGATCTCGCGACAGAGGTACGGATCGGCGCCGCCGTCCACAGCGTCGACGATGTCGAGGAATGTGATCTCGGCGGCCGGGCGCGCCAGCCGGAATCCGCCGCGCGGACCGGTCGTGCCGGTCAGCACGCCTGCGCGGACAAGCGACGCCAAGTGTTTAGCCAAATATGCCGGTGGCAGACCGAAATGAGCGGCGAGTTGGGCCGTGCTGGCGGCGTCGCCGTCCGCCAGCTGCGCCAGCGACGCGGCGCAATGCAGCACCCACTCCGTGCCCTCGGGAAGCTTCATGGTCCCAGGCTACGGAATATCACCTCTATTATGGATGTTAAATGTCCATAATTGCTGATCGAAGAGGGAGAGCTCACATGCGCGTTGCAGTTGTCGGTGCCACCGGCCGTATCGGAACCCTGACCGTCACCGCCCTCGAACGCGAAGGGCACGACACGGTTGCCATCAGTCGCAGTCGCGGCGTGGACGTGATCACCGGCGCGGGCCTGGACGACGCTCTTACCGGAGTGAGCGCGGTGATCGACGTCAGCAGCAACGAGTCGACCGAGGAGTCGCAGACCGTCGGATTCTTCACGACCGCGACCAAGAATCTGCAAGCCGCCGAGCAGCGTGCCGGCGTCAGCCATCACGTCGCGCTGTCGATCGTGGGCATCGACAAGGTGCCGGGCAACGCACACTACGCAGGCAAGCGGGCACAGGAGGCCGCGGTGCAGGCCGGCCCAGTGCCGTGGACCATCGTTCCTGCCACGCAATTCCATGATTTCGCGGCGATGATCGCGGGATGGACCGAGCAGGACGGCGCTGCCCCGATCGCACCGCTGCTCGTCCAACCGATCGCGCCCGCCGACGTCGCAGACATCCTCGCGCGCGTCGCCGTCGGAACGCCGCAGGGGCGCCACCGCGATATCGCCGGACCCGACACCCAGGACCTGGTGGACATGGCCCGCCGCACCCTCGAGGCCCGCGGCCAGAGCATCCGACTGATTCCGACGTGGCGCAACGGGCTTTTCGACGTGTCGATGGCCGGTGAGGTGCTGCTGCCTGGTGCCGACGCGCAGTTGGCGCCAACGACTTTCGAGGAGTGGCTGGCCGCCGAGGCGCCGTAGCCAAAGAGTGTCCGAGGGGGGACTTGAACCCCCACGCCCGTTAATAGGGCACTAGCACCTCAAGCTAGCGCGTCTGCCATTCCGCCACTCGGACCAGTTTGTGGGCAGCTTAGGCTATCGGATCGGACTGCCCGGACCCAAACCCAGCGGCCGCTGCAATGGTACGAATGGTGACTGTGACGCCTCCCCCCACCGCCGAAGCCGAGGTAGTTGACCTCGTCAGCTCGCTCATCCGCTTCGACACCTCCAACACCGGCGAGCCCGAAACCACCAAGGGGGAGGCCGAATGCGCCCGCTGGGTGGCCGAACAGCTCGAAGAGGTCGGCTACACGACCGAATACGTCGAGGCAGGTGGCCCGGGTCGAGGCAACGTATTCGCCACGCTCAAAGGTGCCAACCCGGAGCGCGGGGCCCTGCTGCTGCACGGGCACCTCGACGTGGTGCCCGCCGAGGCGTCGGACTGGAGCGTGCACCCGTTCTCCGGCGCCGTCGAGGACGGCTATGTGTGGGGCCGCGGCGCGGTCGACATGAAGGACATGTGCGGCATGCTGATCGCGATCGCCCGCCACTTCAAACGCGCGGGCATCGTGCCGCCGCGCGATCTGGTCTTCGCGTTCCTCTCCGACGAGGAGGCCGGCGGCAAGTACGGGTCGCAGTGGCTGGTCGACAACCGCCCCGATCTGTTCGAGGGCGTCACCGAGGCGGTCGGTGAGGTCGGCGGGTTCTCGCTGACCGTGCCGCGCAAGGACGGCGGCGAACGACGGCTGTACCTGGTCGAGACCGCCGAGAAGTCGATGATGTGGATGAAGCTGACCGCGCGCAGCTTCGCCGGCCACGGCTCGATGATCCACGAACACAACGCGGTCACGGCGGTCGCAGAGGCCACCGCCAGGCTCGGCCGCCACGAGTTCCCGCTCGTGATGACCGATGCCGTCGGGCAGTTTTTGCAGGCGATCACCGAGGAGACGGGCTACCAGTTCGACATCGACTCGCCCGACCTGGCGGGTGCCATCGCCAAGCTGGGCCCGATCGCCCGTGTCGTCGGCGCCACCCTGCGCGACACCGCGAACCCGACGATGCTCAAGGCCGGGTACAAGGCCAACGTCATCCCTGCCACCGCGGAGTCAGTGGTCGACTGTCGCATCCTGCCCGGCCGCCAGGCCGCATTCGAGCGTGAGGTCGACGAGATCATCGGACCCGATGTGACGCGGGAGTGGGTCACCGAGCTGCCGTCTTACGAAACCACTTTCGACGGCGACCTGGTGGACGCGATGAACGGTGCGATCCTGTCCGTCGATCCCGACGCCCGCATCGTGCCGTACATGTTGTCCGGAGGCACCGATGCAAAGGCGTTCGCGCGCTTGGGGATTCGCTGCTTCGGGTTCGCGCCGCTGCAGCTTCCTCCGGATTTGGACTTCACCGCGCTGTTCCACGGTGTGGACGAACGGGTACCCGTTGATGCACTGAAGTTCGGCACCCAGGTGCTCGAACATTTCCTCATCCACAGCTGATCGTCAGAAAGGGATCACCAATGGCATTTGACTACAACCCCTACGAGTTTCTGCCGAAGCTGCCGTCGTTCACATTGACGTCGGAATCGCTCAGCGACGGGCAGGCGCTGTCCAACGAGCAGGTGAGCGGCATCATGGGTGCGGGCGGCGACGACATCTCGCCGCAGCTTTCCTGGTCCGGATTCCCCGAGGAGACACAGAGTTTCGCGGTCACCGTCTACGACCCGGACGCGCCCACGGCATCGGGGTTCTGGCACTGGGCAGTCGCCAACCTGCCCGCGACCGTGACGGATCTGCCCGCAGGTGCGGGCGATGGCAGCGGATTGCCAGGCGACGCACTGACTTTGGCCAACGACGCGGGCCTCAAGCGCTACATCGGCGCCGCCCCGCCACAGGGCCACGGTGTGCACCGGTATTTCATCGCGGTCCATGCCGTGAAGGTGCCGAAACTCGAACTCGACGGCGACGCCAGCCCGGCCTACTTGGGTTTCAACCTGTTCATGAACGCGATCGCCCGCGCCGTCATCCACGGCACATATGAGCAGAAGTAGCGCGCTTCTCGGGCGACTACTCAAGACTCGGGCGCTGGTTCGCGCTCCGATCTGGCTCTACCGGGCACATCTCGGCTTTCTGTTCGGGCGCCGCATGCTGCTTCTCGAGCATGTGGGACGCAAGAGCGGAGCGCGGCGTTACGCCGTGCTCGAGGTCGTCGATCACCCCGCCGCCGACGAGTACGTCATCGTGTCGGGGTTCGGCGAGACCGCGCAGTGGTATCGCAACGTCATCGCGAACCCGCGGGTGCGCGTCAGCGTCGGCCTGCGGCGCAACGTGCCCGCGACGGCAACGCCGCTGGCACCCGAGGCGGTCGAGAAAACCGTCGAGCGCTACGCCGAACGCCACCCCCGGACATGGCGCACGCTGAACGAAGCGATGGCCGCCGCGTTGAATACGCCGGATCTGGAGCTTCCGATGGTGCGGCTCAAGCTAGCGCGCGGCTGAGCCGACAGCATCGGCCAGCGATGCAAACCCACCTTCGTGCAGGCGACGTGCGAGGCCATCGTGAATGTGCTTGGCCCACAACCCGCCTCCGTAGATGAAGCCGGTGTAACCCTGCAACAGGGTGGCGCCCGACGTGATGCGGTCCCACGCGTCGTCGGCAGTCTCGATACCGCCGACGCTGATCAACACCAGCCTGTCGCCGACGCGTTTGTACAGCCGCCGCAATACCTCCGCTGAGCGCCGCGCGACCGGCGGGCCAGAAATGCCACCGGCACCCAATTCATCGACGCCGGGTGTCGCGAGCCCATCACGCGACACCGTCGTGTTGGTCGCGACAATGCCGGCCAGGCCCAATTCGACTGCGAGATCGGCAATCTCGTCGACGTCGTCATCGGACAGGTCCGGCGCGATCTTGACCAGCACGGGCTTCGCCGTCTCCGCCTTCACCGCGGCGAGGATCGGCCGCAGCGATGAGACCGCCTGCAGATCACGCAGCCCCGGGGTGTTCGGAGAGCTGACGTTGACCACCAGGAAGGCCGCCAAAGGCGCTACCAGGCGCGCACTTTCGGCGTAATCCGCGACGGCGCCCTCTGGCGGCGTGACCTTGGTCTTGCCGATGTTGACCCCGATCGGCACCTCGGGTGTGCGGCGGGCCAACCGCAGCGCCAGCTCACCTGCCCCGTGGTTGTTGAAACCCATCCGATTGAGCAGCGCGCGGTCGTCGGCCAGCCGGAACATCCGCGGCTGCGGGTTGCCCGGTTGGGCCTGCGCGGTGACGGTGCCGACCTCTGCATAGCCGAAGCCGAGGGCACCCCACGTGTGCAGCCCCCTGCCGTCCTTGTCGAACCCGGCCGCCAGGCCCACCGGGCCGGGAAAGCGCACGCCGAACACAGTGCTGGCCAGTACGGGGTCGTGTGGCGCCAGCCATCGCTGCATCAGCCGGCGCACCGGAAGGACGGCGGTCACCGCGCGCAAGAACGCAAAAACCCACGTGTGAATACGTTCGGGGGCCACCAGGAACAGCGCCCGCCGCAGCGCGCGGTACATCACAGCGCGGGCTGGTCCGGAATCCGGTCGACGGCGGTCTTCTTGCGGCGCAGCAACACCCGCCTGCTGCCATCGGTATACAGCCGGACCCGGGTGAGCTCCCAGCCGCGATACTCGGCCTCGATCGACAGTCGGGTGGAAGCGCTGATTCTGGTCAGGTCCGGCGGCAGCCGTAGCGGGATCCACTCATACTCGTCGGACAGGTCGTTGTCCCAGCCCTGGGGCATGCGGCCGTGCTGCATAGCAGTCATTTGATCTCCGCGGCGCCTGCGATCACCTGTACACCCGCTCCAGAGCCAGACACCACATACAGGGTGCCAGACGCTTCGTCGAAGGCCAGGCTGTTGGGCTGCTGCACGGTTCGATAACGCACCTTCTCCACGGGGATACCGGTAGCCAAATCGTAGCCAACCACCGAGTTGATCGCTGTCTGCGACACCCAGGCCAGCTTCTTCGACCCCGCCAGCCCGTACGGGGCGTCGCGCACCGGGTAGCGCTGGCGCAGCATCAACGGGTCGATGCCGAAGACCAGCAGTTCGTCACCCCTGGTGTCGGCCACCAGCACCCGCCCCGCCGAATCGGCGGCCATCGTCGTTGCGCCCTCGCCGGCCCGCAGGGCGTGCTCAGCATCCTTCCCGTCGGCCGAAACCGTCGTCACCGACGTCTGGCCCCGGTCCAACACCACGGCCGTATTGCCTTGTGCAACAAGAGCATCGACCTTCGCGAAGATCTTCAGCGATGCGCCGACCTTCGAATCCGAGCTCAGGGTGTAGACGGCCCCGTCTGCGCTACCCAGCACCAGCTTCCCGTCGGCACGCCGAGCGATCGCGGTGAAATCGGTGCTCTGCTGGCCCTCGATGTCCACCCGGTCGGCCGTGGCGGCGCGAAGGTCGATCCGGAAGTAGCCCCCGCGCGCCGACGCATACGCCGTGCCCTCGTTATCGCCGGTCAGCGCCGTCGCGGGGGCGGGCAGCGTCAGCGAGCGCGATGGACCGGACGCCGGCACGACCGTGACCATCGATCGGCTCTCCAAAAGCGGGCTGAGCACCGCCAACGACGCCGTCGCGGGGTCGAACACCGCGGCCTGGGCGAGGCCGGGAAGCGGCCGCACCACTCCCGCGGGCGCGCTGGTGACCGGCGGCGACTGCGCGGCCTGCGCGGGCACGATGGTCGGCGGTGGGGCCTCGGCGTGGTTCGCCGAGCAACCGACCAATCCCGCTGTTGCCAGCACAACAGCGGCGGCGCGAATTAGCTGAACTGGGGCGTTTAAGTGGCGCGGCAAGGGGTAGCTCTCGGGAGTGCGAATTCGATCTTGTTTGACGAGCAAGTGTAGGCAGGCCCGCCATCCACAAATGGCCACGTCCGCCACGCCCGGCGGCATAAGCGGAGGTATGGTTCGATCATGACCCTCGCGGCAGACAGGGATTTGGATAACCAACAGTTTGCTATTGAGGACATCACCACAGGTCTGCACGCCAGTGGATTTGGCCGGGTGGGGGACGGACGGCCCTTCTCTTTCCACGTCGAGAAGCACGTGCTCGTGGTGGAGATCTACCGGCCGCGCATCGTAGGTCCGGTTCCGCAGGCCGAGGACGTGGTCGCGACTGCCAGCCGCAAGCTGACCGACATCGATCTCACCGACGAGCGCAGCGTGGCAGCCGCGGTGCGCGACGCGGTTGCCGACGCGCATCCGGTGCCTCGCACAGCGCGCTGACAGCCGGCCCACGGTACGGTCGTCGGCGTGATTGACGCGCCTGCGATGTCGTGGCTGCAAGTTGTCGTTCTATCGGTGTTGCAGGGACTGACCGAATTCCTGCCTGTTTCGTCGTCGGGGCACTTGGCGATCGCCTCGCGCATCTTCTTCGACGACGACGCGGGTGCATCGTTCACCGCGGTCACCCAGCTCGGCACGGAACTCGCTGTGCTGCTGTACTTCGCGCGCGACATCGGCCGCATCCTCAAAGCCTGGTTCAACGGGTTGTTCGTCGCGGCGCACCGCAACCTGGACTACTGGATGGGTTGGTATGTCATCATCGGCACCATTCCGATCGGTGTGCTCGGCCTGCTGTTCAAGGACGAAATCCGTACTGGCGCAAGGAATCTGTGGCTGATCGCGAGCGCGTTGATCGTGTTCTCCGTCGTCATTGCGATCGCCGAATACGTCGGAAGGCAGACCCGCCATGCCGAACAGCTGACGTGGAAGGACAGCGTCATCGTCGGCTTGGCGCAGTGTTTGGCGTTGGTACCCGGCGTGTCTCGCTCCGGTGCGACCATCAGCGCCGGCTTGTTCCTCGGACTCGACCGTGAACTGTCGGCGCGGTTCGGCTTCCTGCTGGCCATTCCCGCCGTGTTCGCCTCGGGCCTGTTCTCGCTGCCCGACGCCTTTCATCCCGTCGGCGAGGGGATGAGCGCCAGCGGCCCGCAACTGCTTGTCGCGACCGTGATCGCGTTCGTCATCGGCTTTCTGGCCGTGGCGTGGTTCCTGCGGTTCTTGGTGCGCCACAGCATGTACTGGTTCGTCGGCTACCGCCTTGTTCTCGGCGCCGTCGTCATCGCGCTGCTCGCCACCGGGGTAGTCTCCGCGACATGACGGTCATCCTGCTGCGGCACGGCAGGTCGACCTCAAACACCGCACATACCTTGGCCGGTCGCAGTGACGGCGTCGACCTCGACGACAAGGGCCTCGAGCAGGCACAGGCGATCGTCGAGCGGCTGGCCGGGCTGCCGATCCGCGCAATCGTGCGCTCGCCGCTGCTGCGGTGCCGTCGCACGGTCGAACCATTGGCCGCCGCGCTTGGGCTTGACCCGGTGGTCGACGAGCGGATCTCGGAGGTGGATTACGGCAGCTGGACCGGCCGCAAGATCGGTGACCTGGTCAAGGAGCCGTTGTGGGCGGTGGTGCAACAGCAGCCGAGCGCGGCCGTCTTCCCCGAAGGCGAGGGGCTGGCGCACGTGCAGGCGCGCGCCGTCGCGGCCGTCCGTGAACACGACCGCAGGCTGGCCGAGCTACACGAGGCCGACGCGCTATGGGTGGCCTGTACGCACGGCGATGTGATCAAGTCGGTGGTGGCTGACGCGCTCGGCACGCATCTCGACAGCTTCCAGCGCATCACCGCCGACCCGGCGTCGATGAGTGTGATCCGTTACACGCCGTTGCGTCCATTCGTCATCCACGTCAACCACACTGGTGCTGCGCTCACCGCCGGATTGCTAGCCAAGCCACCGAAGGCCGACGGGGAAGCCGACAGCAAGGACGGCGAGGTGCCTCCGGAAGACGCTGTGGTCGGCGGCTCGACCGGTTGACGGTCGACGGCCGGGCGCGCAATTACGGCTGATGAGGTGATGCCGGTATTTTGGAGGGTGCCATGGCCCGCGCAATTCACGTCTTCCGCACACCCGACCGTTTCGTCGCCGGGACAGTCGGGCAGCCGGGCAATCGGACCTTCTACCTTCAGGCCGTACACGACAAGCGCGTGATCTCGGTGGTGCTGGAGAAGCAGCAGGTCGCTGTGCTCGCCGAACGGATCGCCGCGCTGCTGCTGGAAATCAACCGCCGCTTCGGCACACCCATCCCGCCCGATACCGGCGACATCGAAGACCTGAGCCCACTGATCACGCCCGTCGACGCGGAGTTCCGGGTCGGGACGATGGGGCTTGGCTGGGATTCGGAGGCCCAGACGGTGGTCGTCGAGCTGCTCGCGGTGTCCGAAACCGAGTTCGACGCGTCGGTCGTGCTTGACGATGCCGAGGAGGGACCCGACGCGGTACGGGTGTTTCTGACGCCCGAATCGGCGCGCCAGTTCGCGGCGCGATCCAATCGCGTCATCTCGGCCGGCCGCCCGCCGTGCCCGTTATGCGATGAGCCGCTCGACCCGGAGGGGCACATCTGCGTGCGCACCAACGGCTATCGGCGCGGCGCTCTTGCCGGGTCCGACGATGACGCCGACGCGTAACGATGAGGTGCTGCAGCGCGGCGAGTTGACGGTCATCGGACGAATCCGCTCAGCCAGCAACGCCACCTTTCTCTGCGAAGCGCATCTTGGTGAGCTGCAAGCTCATTGCGTGTACAAGCCGGTCAAGGGCGAGGCGCCGCTCTGGGACTTTCCTGACGGCACCCTGGCAGGCCGCGAGCGCAGTGCCTACCTCGTCTCGGCTGCGCTTGGCTGGAACATCGTGCCCTACACCATCATTCGCGACGGCCCCGCAGGCATCGGCATGCTGCAGCTGTGGGTCGACCAACCCGGTGACGAAGTCGGCGACGAACCCTCGACAGGACCCGATCTCGTCGACCTGCTGCCTGCAGGCCACATCCCGCCCGGCTTCCTGCCCGTGCTGCAGGCCTACGACTACGCAGGCGACGAGGTGACGTTGGTGCACGCCGATGACGTGAGGCTGCGCCGGATGGCCGTGTTCGACGTGCTGATCAACAACGCCGATCGCAAGGGCGGCCACATTCTGTGCGGTGTCGACGGTCAGGTGTACGGCGTCGACCACGGGGTGAGCCTGCACGTCGAGGACAAGCTGCGCACTGTGCTGTGGGGCTGGTCGGGCAAACCCGTCGACGACGAGAGCCTGGAGGCCGTGGCCCGGCTGCGCGATCAACTGCGTGGTGAGCTGGGCGACCAGTTGTGTGCGCACATCACCCGTCGCGAGGTGGCCGCGTTGCACGCCAGAACCGTTGCGCTACTGGAAAATCCAGTGATGCCGACCCCGGACCGACGCCGACCCATCCCGTGGCCGGCGTTCTGATGCGCCTGACGGATGCGGAGTTGGCCGCGGACGTGGCCGCCGATGCCGGAAAACTGTTGCTCGCGGTCCGCGAGGAGGTCGGCTTCGACGATCCGTACGACCTCGGCGACGCGGGTGACATGCGGGCCAACGAGCTGATCCTCGAAAGGCTCAAACGTGACCGGCCCGACGACGCGGTGCTCTCCGAGGAGGCCGTCGACGACGTGTCTCGCGTGCACGCCGACCGGGTGTGGATCGTCGACCCCGTCGACGGCACGCGAGAGTTCTCCTGGCCGGGGCGCACCGACTGGGCCGTGCACGTCGCGCTCTGGCAGCGCAACGATGGGCCGCATGGCGGCGGGATCACCGACGCCGCGGTGGCGCTGCCCGCGCGCGGCGAGGTCTACCGCACCGACACCGTCACCCCGCCACCGCCGCGACGTGAGGGCCCCATCCGCATCACGACCAGCGCCAGTCGACCACCCGCGGTGCTGTGGCGGCTGCGCGACCGGATGGACATTCAGATGGTGCGGATCGGTTCGGCGGGCGCGAAGGCGATGGCCGTCGTTCGCGGCGACGTCGACGCCTATGTGCACGCAGGCGGGCAATGGGAGTGGGATTCGGCCGCGCCCGCGGGCGTGGTGCGGGCCGCGGGGCTGCACGCGACGCGGCTGGACGGTTCCCCGCTGATCTACAACCGACGCGACCCGTACCTGCCCGACTTCCTGATGTGCCGCGCCGAGTTGGCCGATGTCCTGCTCGACGGCATCCGTTCGGCGTATCGCGACCACTGAGGTGGGAATGAATCGGCCGCTCGCGATGTCACACACCCCGATGCCTAAAGTCGACGCTATGAATTCCTGGCCGGCTCCGGACGTCCCGGCGCTGCCGGGCCGCGGTCCGCAGTTGCGGCTCTACGACAGCGCCGACCGTCAGGTCCGGCCGGTGTCTGCCGGCGAGACGGCCACCATGTACGTCTGCGGGATCACCCCGTATGACGCCACCCACCTCGGTCACGCCGCCACCTACCTGGCGTTCGACCTGGTGCACCGGGTGTGGCTGGATGCAGGGCACGCCGTGCACTACGTGCAGAACGTCACCGACGTCGACGATCCGCTTTTCGAGCGGGCCGAGCGCGACGGCATCGACTGGCGCGCGCTGGCCGATCGTGAGACCCAGCTGTTCCGCGAGGACATGGCGGCGCTTCGGGTGCTGCCGCCGCACGACTACGTGGCGGCAACGGATGCGATCGGCGAGGTCGTCGAGCTGGTGGAGAAGATGCTGGCCTCCGGCGCCGCATACATCGTCGACGATCCGCAATATCCCGACGTGTACTTCCGCGCCGACGCCACCCAGCAGTTCGGCTACGAGTCCGGCTACGACCGCGACACCATGCTGCGGCTGTTCACCGAGCGCGGCGGTGATCCCGACCGCGCGGGCAAGAGCGACGAACTCGACGCGCTGATGTGGCGGGCCGAACGCGAAGGCGAACCCAGCTGGCCCTCGCCGTTCGGTCCTGGACGGCCCGGATGGCACGTCGAATGCACTGCGATCGCGCTGTCGCGCATCGGCACGGGTCTCGACATTCAGGGCGGCGGCAGCGATCTGATCTTCCCCCACCACGAGTTCTCCGCCGCACACGGCGAATGTGTAACGGGGGAGCGGCGATTCGCGCGCCACTACGTGCACGCCGGGATGATCGGCTGGGACGGGCACAAGATGAGCAAGAGCCGCGGCAACCTCGTGCTGGTGTCGCGGCTGCGCGCCGAGGGTGTCGAGCCCGCAGCCATCCGGTTGGGCCTGTTCGCAGGGCACTATCGCGACGACCGGTACTGGAGCCCGCAGGTGCTCGAGGACGCCAACACTCGGCTGCACCGTTGGCGGGCCGCCACCACGCTGCCCGCCGGCCCCGATGCGGGTGACGTGATCGCGCGGGTGCGCCAATACCTTGCCGATGACCTGGATACCCCGAAAGCCCTTGCCGCACTGGATGGTTGGGCCACCGATGCGCTGGAGTACGGCGGCCACGACACCCAGGCCCCGCAGGCGGTGGCCACCGCGGTCGACGCGCTACTTGGCGTCCAGCTGTCGCGATGACGCTTGCGCTAACCGTGTTTCAGGGCCGCGCAGGCGACCACAACGACCGCGCATACAGCGGCGCAGCGGCGGTCGGAGCCGAGTGGCAACAGCGGCTTGGTCTTCCTGCTACCACCGTCGGCAGCCCGGAGCCCGCGCTCAGCACCCAGTGGCGCGCTGAATTGACCGCTGCCATACCGACTCTCGAGGCGATGTCGCAGCGCTACGAGGACATCTACGCCGCAGGCCAAACGCCGGTCACCGCGTTGACCCGCTGCGCCGTTGCACTGGCCACGCTGCCGGTGGTGGCCCGCTTCCACCCGGACGCACTCGTGGTGTGGTTCGACGCGCACGGCGACATCAATACGCCCGAGTCGAGCACGTCGGCTTTCCTCGGCGGTCTCGCGCTGTCGGGCCCGATGGGGTTGTGGGACTCGGGGCTGGGTGCGGGCATCACGCCCGCCAACGTGGTGTTGGGTGGGGCTCGCGACCTGGATCCGTTCGAGCGACGGCTCATCGACGAGGGCGTGGTGCGACATGTTCCCGTTGGCCCGCACTTGTTGGATGACCTCGATGCGGCGGTCGGCGACCTGCCGGTGTACTTCCATCTCGACTGCGACGTACTGGAACCCGGCCTGGTGCCCACCGACTACCGCGTCCCGAATGGACTGAGTTTCACTGAATTGGCTGGCGTGGCAAACCGTTTAGCCAAGAACGAGATTGTCGGTGTCGAGGTTGCGGAGTTCGAGGGAACCTGGGCCGAGACCGGAGCACCGGGTGACGCGCGACCGCTTCTGGACGCGCTTTCGCCACTCGTCGGTGCCTGACCGTCGATTGGTCGGACTGGTTCGCCGGGTGGAGTACGTTGACGGCCATGAGTTCTGTGCACGGAAAGGTCGCCCTGATCACCGGCGGCGCGAATGGTGTAGGCGCGGAGGTGGCCCGCCGGTTGCACGCCAAAGGCGCCAAACTGGTGCTGACCGACATCGACGACGCGCTGCTCAAGGAGATGTCGGCTCGACTGGGTGAGGAAAGCGTGCTGAGTGTCGTGGCCGACGTCCGCGATCTGTCGGCGATGCAGGCCGCCGTCGAAAAGGGCATCGAGCGCTTCGGCGGTATCGACATCGTGATGGCCAATGCCGGAATCGGAACGTACGGATCGGTGCTGACGGTCGATCCTGAGGCGTTTCGCACGCTGATCGACGTCAACGTCGTCGGGGTCTTCCACACAGTCCGGGCCGCGCTGCAGTCGGTCATCGATCGGCGTGGCTACGTCTTGATCGTGTCGTCGCTGGCGGCCTTCGCCGCGGCCCCGGGAATGGCGCCCTACGACACCGCCAAGGCCGGCGTCGAGCACTTCGCCAACTCGCTGCGCCTCGAGGTCGCGCACCTCGGTGTCGACGTCGGTTCTGCGCACATGTCGTGGATCGACACCCCGCTGGTCCGCGAAACCAAGGCAGACCTGCCCGCGTTCCGCGAGATGCTGAACTCACTGCCGGGCCCGCTGGGCAGGACCACATCGGTCGAGAAGTGCGGCGAGGCGTTCGTCGCAGGAATTGAGGCCCGCAAGAGCCGCATCTACTGTCCCGGCTGGGTGGGGGTGTTCCGCTGGCTCAAACCGCTGCTGTCAAGCCGCATCGGCGAGGCGCCGACGCGCAAGACCGCCCCAGAGTTGATGCCGAAGATGGACGCGGAGGTTGCCGCGTTGGGGCGGTCAATGGGTGCTCGCACCGAGGATCTGGAGAAGCATTGATCCGCCGCATCGGGGTCGTTCTGGCAATACTGGCGCTCATCGCCGGCTGCAGCACGAAAGGGTCGGAGGAGCAACCGAAGTCGCAAGCACCGCCACCCAGTCAGGCCGCCGTCACGCCGGAGCAGGCCAGGGCGATCGCCAAGGACGCCTACATCTACGGTTTCCCGCTGGTCGACAACTACCGGGTGATGTACTCCTATTTCGTCAACAAGGACGATCCCGAATACAAGGGCGGATGGAACGAAATCCACAGCGCTGCACGGGTTTACACGCCGCAGGACAAGGCCGTTCAGACGCCGAACTCGGACACCCCTTACTCGGCGGTCGGTGCAGACCTGCGCACCGAGCCGCTGGTACTGACCGTGCCGCCGATCGAGCAGGACCGCTACTACTCCTTGCAGTTCATCGACCTCTACACCTACAACATGGCCTACGTCGGCAGCCGCACGACGGGCAACAGCGGCGGTAAATACCTTCTGGCAGGCCCGAATTGGAAGGGCGCCAAGCCCGACGGCATCAACGGGGTCATCCAGTCCGACACCGAGCTGGCGCTGGTGGTCTACCGCACGCAGCTGCTCGGCCCGTCGGACATCGACCAGGTCAAAAAGATCCAGGCCGGTTATCAGGTGCAACCGTTGTCGGCCTACCTGAACCAACCGGCGCCCGCGCCCGCGCCACCGATCGACTTCGCGCCGCCCCTGACCAGAGATCAGGAGAAGACCTCGCCTCAGTTCTTCGAGATCCTCGACTTCGCACTGAAGTTCGCGCCGACGCTGCCCACCGAAAAGGAGTTGCGGGCACGGTTCGCCACCATTGGCATCGGGCCTGACGGGGACTTCGACGCTGACAAGTTGAGTCCTGAGATGCGAACGGCGATCGAAGGCGGGATGGCCGACGCCTGGTCCGAGCTCGACGATCTCAAGAAGACCAAGATCGACACCGGCGAAGTCGGTTCGGCGCAATTCTTCGGTACCGCAGAGGATCTGAAGGGCAACTATCTGTACCGCATGGCCGGTGCGGTGTTCGGCATTTACGGCAATACCGCCGCGGAGGCGCTCTACCCGGTCATCGCCACCGACTCTTCGGGTGCGCCGCTGACGGGCGCCAACAATTACACGGTCAGGTTCGCGCCGGGACAGCTGCCGCCGGTGAACGCATTCTGGTCACTGACCATGTACGAAATGCCACAGAGCCTGCTGGTCGACAACCCGATGAACCGCTACCTGATCAATTCGCCGATGCTGCCGAGCTTGCTGCGCGATCCCGACGGTGGTTACACGTTCTATGTCCAGAACCAGTCACCGGGCATCGACAAGGAGGCCAACTGGCTGCCAGCACCCAAGGGGACATTCCAGATGGTGTTGCGGCTGTACTGGCCGAAGCCGGATGCGCTCAACGGCACGTGGAAGGCGCCGCAGGCGGTGAAGGTCTAGGCCGCGCCACTCCGTTGTGCGTCCCCGGGTTCGCCCGGTTGTGGCGGTACCGTTTCGCCTGACGACGGGTGTGCGATGGCGAAAACTCTGACTGACCTCGAGCTGATCCATGCACTCGAACCGATCGCCGAAGCAGGACTCAATCAGCATCTCGCGGCGGCGAAGAACTGGCATCCACACGACTATGTCCCCTGGTCGGATGGCAGCGACTACTCCCAGCTAGGCGGGCGGGACTGGGCAGAAGAACAATCGCGACTCGGCGAAGTCGCCCGGATAGCCATGATCACCAACCTGCTCACCGAGGACAACCTGCCGTCCTATCACCGCGCTATTGCCGAACACTTCAGCATCGACGATGCCTGGGGCGCATGGGTGAATCGGTGGACAGTCGAGGAGAACCGACACGGCATCGCGCTGCGTGACTATCTCGTCGTCACCAGGGCGGTGGACCCAATTGCGTTGGAACAAGCCCGGATTGCACAAGTGACCGCCGGCTTCACCCCCGGCCAGCAAGGTCAGCGCGCGATACGGCCGGAGTCGATGCTGGACGCGTTGTCATATGTGACGTTTCAGGAGTTGGCCACCCGAGTCTCGCACCGGAACACGGGTAGGGCGTGCGCCGAACCCGTCGCCGACGAACTGCTCAAGCGCATCGCCGCTGACGAGAACCTGCACATGATTTTCTATCGAGGCGTCGGTGCGGCAGCACTGGATGTTTCGCCCGACCAGGCCATGGTTTCCATCTGGCGAATACTGGTGAACTTCCAGATGCCCGGGTTCGCGATACCGAACTTCCGTCGCAACGCGGTGAAGATAGCCGTCGGCGGCATCTACGATCTGCGTCAGCACCTGGACGACGTCGTGATGCCGGTGCTGCGAAAATGGCGGATCTTCGAGCGCGGCGACTTCCGTGGCGAAGGCGCGCGGCGCCGCGATGAGCTTGCGGTCTTCATCAAACGAATGGACGCCGAGGCTGCCAAGTTCGAGGAATCGAAGGCCCGCTACCTCGAACGGCAGTTCCGCACCAAGAACGGCTAGCCGCGGAAGCCGGGTCCGCGGCGCCGCAGATAGCGCTCGAACTCGGCGGCCAGCGCGTCGCCGTCGATCTTGCCGAGCGCCTCGTTCATGTCCACCTCGGCGTCGCCACGCTCCTCAAGCGACTGAACGTATTCGGCGATCTCGTCGTCTTCTGACGTCATCTCGGTGACGGCCTGTTCCCATTCCTCGGCCTGCGAGGGCAGATCGGCCAGCGGCACCTCGATATCGAGCACGTCCTCGACGCGACGCAACAGCGCGACCGTCGCCTTCGGATTCGGCGGCTGCGACACGTAGTGCGGGACAGCCGCCCAGAACGTCACCGCAGGAATGCCAGCCTGCACGCACGCGTCCTGGAACACCCCCGCGATGCCGGTGGGTCCTTCGTAGCGCGTTTCCTCGAGTCCGAATGCCTTCGCCGAATCGGGGGAGTAGGCCGCTCCGGAAACCGGCACTGGCCGGGTGTGCGGCGTGTCGGCCAGCAGCGCGCCGAGAATGACCACGGTCTGAACGTTCAGCTTGTCGGCGATCGCCAGCAGTTCCGCGCAGAAGGTGCGCCAGCGCATGTTCGGCTCGACACCGTGCATCAGCACGATGTCGCGCTCGGAGCCCGGCGGGCGGCAGTGTGAGATCCGCATGGACGGCCACACAAGCTCGCGGGTCACGCCGTCGACCTGCCTGATGACCGGCCTGTTCACCTGGTAGTCGTAGTAGGCCTCGTCGTCGATCTCGACGATCGGTTCGGCTTCCCATATCGCGTCGAGGTGCTCCAGCGCATCGCTGGCGGCGTCACCGGCGTCGTTCCAGCCCTCGAAGGCGGCGACGATCACGGTGTCGTTGAGTTTGGGCAGGTCGGGCGGCTTGTAGCCGCTCGCATCCGACGGGGTCACACCCTCAGCGTAAGGCCTGCGTCGTGCGGGTGAGGGGCATCGGCGCGCTCGCGCGACGAAGTGATTTGCATAGAACTACTACCCTGTATCTGTGGCTGATGTGACCAAGCGGGCCTGCGACACCCATTTGCTCGACACGCTGTCGACGCGAGTGATGGTGGGCAAGGGCGCGATGAGCCGCCGGCTGCAGGCGACGGACCTCTCGCACGACTCCGCAGAGACGAAATACGTTCGGCTGCAATCTGGTTGACCTTGGTTACCGCGACATCGCCGACTGGTTCCGCGAGCTGTGGCTCGGGGGCGACAAACCCGGCGTCCACACGTCTGTCGGGCGACGACGTAGACTTTCACCGTCGAGAGGCGTTGCAACGGATCCCGGTCCCTGCCGGTATCCGCCACGCTCGGCAGAGTCAAGGACGCCTTCCGTTAAGGAAGGAACGCACGTGACCGCCGTCGAGACAAACTTCGAGCCGAACATCCGTCCCGACCGCACCGACGAACTGTCGGCTGCTCTGCGCCAGCGGATCATGGTGATCGACGGCGCGATGGGCACGGCGATCCAGCGGGACCGGCCGGACGAGGCGGGCTACCGCGGGGAGCGGTTCAAGGACTGGCCGAGCCCGCTTCAGGGCAACAACGACCTGCTGACGCTGACGCAGCCGCAGATCATCGAGGGAATCCACCGCGAGTACCTCGAGGCGGGCGCCGACATCCTGGAAACCAATACGTTCAACGCGAACGCGGTGTCGCTCTCCGACTACGACATGGCGGAGTTGAGCTACGAACTCAACTACGCCGGGGCCGCGCTGGCCCGCAAGGCCGTCGACGACTTCAGCACCCCGGAGAAGCCCCGCTACGTCGCGGGCGCGCTCGGGCCGACAACGCGGACCGCGTCCATCTCGCCTGACGTCAACGACCCCGGAGCCCGCAACGTCTCCTACGACCAGTTGGCAGCCGCGTACCTGGAGGCCGCCAACGGCCTGATCGACGGCGGCGCCGACATCCTCATCGTCGAAACGATCTTCGACACGCTGAACGCCAAGGCCGCGGTGTTCGCCATCGAGACACTGTTCGAGGAGCGCGGACGCCGGTGGCCGGTGATCGTCTCGGGCACCATCACCGATGCGTCAGGCCGGACATTGTCCGGTCAGGTCACCGAAGCGTTCTGGAATTCGATCAGGCACGCCAAGCCGCTCGCGGTGGGCCTCAACTGCGCACTGGGCGCGCCGGAGATGCGGCCGTACATCGCCGAGATGTCGCGGATCGCAGACACTTTCGTCTCCTGCTACCCGAACGCTGGCCTACCCAACGCTTTCGGTGAGTACGACGAGTCCCCGAAGCGCCAGGCCGGTTACGTCGCCGACTTCGCCGAGGCGGGCTTCGTCAACCTGGTCGGCGGCTGCTGCGGAACGACGCCGGCGCACATCGCCGAGATCGCCAAGGCTGTCGAGGGCAAGCCGCCGCGCGAGGTGCCGCAGATTCCGGTTGCCACCCGGCTCGCGGGCCTCGAGCCGCTCAACATCACCGAGGATTCCCTGTTCGTCAACATCGGTGAGCGCACCAACATCACCGGCTCCGCCCGGTTCCGCAACCTGATCAAGGCCGAGGACTACGACACCGCCCTTTCGGTGGCCCTGCAGCAGGTGGAGGTCGGTGCGCAGGTCATCGACATCAACATGGACGAGGGCATGATCGACGGCGTCGCCGCGATGGACCGGTTCACCAAGCTGATCGCCGCCGAACCGGACATCAGCCGGGTGCCGGTGATGATCGACTCCTCCAAGTGGGAGGTCATCGAGGCGGGCCTGAAGAACGTGCAGGGCAAGCCGATCGTCAACTCGATCTCCATGAAGGAGGGCGAGGAGAAGTTCATCCGCGAGGCACGGCTGTGCCGCAAGTACGGCGCCGCCGTCGTCGTGATGGCCTTCGACGAGCAGGGGCAGGCCGACAACCTGGAGCGCCGCAAGCAGATCTGCGGTCGCGCCTACCGGATCCTGACCGAAGAGGTCGGCTTCCCGGCCGAGGACATCATCTTCGACCCGAACTGCTTCGCGCTGGCGACCGGTATCGAGGAGCACGCGACGTACGGCATCGACTTCATCGACGCCTGCGCCTGGATCAAGGAAAACCTGCCCGGGGTGCACATCTCCGGCGGTATCTCCAACGTGTCGTTCTCGTTCCGCGGCAACAATCCCGTCCGCGAGGCCATCCACGCGGTGTTCCTGTTCCACGCCATCAAGGCCGGCCTGGACATGGGCATTGTCAACGCCGGTGCGCTGGTGCCCTACGACTCGATCGACCCCGAATTGCGCGACCGCATCGAGGACGTCGTGCTGAACCGCCGCGAGGACGCGGCCGAGCGGCTGCTGGAGATCGCCGAACGGTACAACAAGTCGGAGAAAACCGAGGATCCTGCCGCGGCCGAGTGGCGCAGCCTGCCGGTCCGCGAGCGGATCACGCATGCGTTGGTGAAGGGCATCGACGCCCATGTCGATGACGACACCGAGGAGTTGCGGGCCGAGATCGCCGCGGCAGGCGGTCGCCCGATCGAGGTGATCGAGGGTCCGCTGATGGACGGCATGAACGTCGTCGGTGACCTGTTCGGCTCGGGCAAGATGTTCCTGCCTCAGGTGGTGAAGTCGGCCCGGGTGATGAAGAAGGCCGTTGCGTACCTGCTGCCGTACATCGAGGCGGAGAAGGTCGAGTCGGGCACCGAGGGCACCAAGGACACCAACGGCACCATCATCATGGCGACCGTCAAGGGCGACGTCCACGACATCGGTAAGAACATCGTCGGGGTTGTGTTGCAGTGCAACAACTTCGAGGTGATCGACCTCGGTGTGATGGTGCCAGCCCAGAAGATACTGGACGCGGCCAAGGAGCACGACGCCGACATCATCGGGCTGTCCGGCCTGATCACCCCCTCGCTGGACGAGATGGTCAACTTCGCCGTCGAGATGGAACGCCAGGGCCTCGAGATCCCGCTGCTGATCGGTGGCGCGACCACCTCGCGCGCGCACACGGCCGTGAAGGTGGCGCCGCGCCGCAGCGGCCCGGTGGTCTGGGTCAAGGATGCATCACGTTCGGTGCCGGTCGCGGCCGCGCTGCTCGACGACAGGCAGCGGCCGGCGCTGCTGGAGGCGACCGAGAAGGACTACGCCTCTTTGCGCGAACGGCACGCCCAGAAGAACGAGCGGCCGATGCTGACGCTGGAGAAGGCCAGGGCCAACCGGACGCCGATCGACTGGGACGGCTACACGCCGCCGGTGCCCGCGCAAGGTACGGGAGTACGAGAATTTCTCGACTACGACATCGCCGAACTGCGCGAGTACATCGACTGGCAGCCGTTCTTCAACGCCTGGGAGATGAAGGGCCGCTTCCCCGACATCCTCAACAACCCCGCATCGGGTGAGGCCGCGCGCAAGCTGTACGACGAAGCGCAGGAGATGCTCGACACCCTGATCAAAGAGAAGTGGCTGACCGCCAACGGGGTGATCGGGTTCTTCCCCGCGAACGCGGTCGGCGACGACATCGAGGTCTACACCGACGACAGCCGTACCGAGGTGCTGACCACGTTGCGCAACCTGCGCCAGCAGGGCGAGCATCGGGACGGCATCCCGAACCGGTCACTGGGAGACTTCATCGCCCCCAGGGAAACGGGCCTTCAGGACTACGTCGGCGCCTTCGCCGTCACCGCGGGGTTGGGCAGCGGTGACAAGATCGCCGAGTTCAAGGCGGCCAACGACGACTACAGCGCGATTCTGCTGGAGTCGATCGCCGACCGACTGGCCGAGGCGTTCGCCGAACGGATGCACGAACGGGTCCGCAAGGAGTTCTGGGGTTATCAGCCCGACGAGCATCTGGACAACGAGGCGCTGATCGGTGAGAAATATGTCGGCATCCGCCCTGCACCCGGCTACCCGGCCTGCCCGGAGCACACCGAGAAGGCGACGCTCTGGGAGCTGATGGACGTCCAGAAGCGGACCGGCATCGAGCTGACCGAGTCGATGGCGATGTGGCCAGGGGCTGCCGTCAGCGGCTGGTACTTCTCACACCCGCAGTCGCAGTACTTCGTGGTCGGCCGGATCGCCCAGGACCAGGTGGCCGACTATGCGAGGCGCAAGGGGTGGACTCTGGCCGAAGCCGAGCGCTGGCTCGCCCCGAATCTCGGTTACAACCCGGAGGACTGAGCACCCGCAGTCACCGAAACAGCTCGGCGTTTTGCGCCGCCCACTGGGCGACCGACTGGGCGGGCGCGCCGGTCAGTTCGGCGACCAAGTCGTTGGCCCGCTGGGGATGGTCCACGGCGTCCGCGATTTGGTCGAGGTACCACGCGGCATTCGGGCCGAGGGCGCCCTGAAAGGCCGCTTCGGCTTCGGCCCTGTCGCACTGCTGATAGGTGACCGGTGCACCGATGCCTATGCCGATCTGTTCGGCGATCTGCGCACGGGTCAACGCCTCAGGCCCGGTGATGGGATACATCTTGCCGAAGTGGGCCTCATCGGGTTTGGCCAACAATGCGGCCGCCACCCTGGCGATGTCGTCCATCGAGATGGGCGCTTCCACAGCCGTGGGGTAGGGCTCGCGAACCGTGCGCGTCGCCTTGATCTGCGCGGCCCAGATGCCGAAGTTGTCCAGAAACTCGCCGGGGCCGAGTTGGGTGTTGACCAGTCCCGAGTTGGCCACCGCGTCGGCGTGCGCCTGCCAGTGCGCTTCTCCCGATAACGCCACGACGTACTGCACGCCTGCCTTTTTGGCCAATGCGAGCGTGACGTCCAGCGTTTCGGGCAGCGGAGCCAGGTACATACGCTCGACGCCTTCGAACGCGGCCGGTAACGAGTCTGGATCGCCGAGGTATCCGGTGACTGCCGTAACGCCTTCGGGCAGGTTCGCCTTCGCGGGGTTCTTCGTCAAAGCACGGATGTCGTTGGCGCCCAGGTCGATCAGATGATCGACAGTGCGTCGGCCGATGTTTCCTGTGGCGCCGGTCACGAGAATGGTCATGATTTCACCCTAGGCACGACCTCTGACAGAATCGGGGGCATGCAAGCGGTGCTGTTCGACATGGATGGCACCCTCGTCGACTCGGAAAAGCTCTGGGACATTTCGCTGGCTGCGCTGTACGACCATCTCGGTGGCACGCTGTCCCACGAAGTGCGCACGTCGATGGTCGGCGGTTCGGCCGAAGACACGATGCAGACCGTGTACGCCGACCTCGGCCTGGAACCTGATCCGGTTGCGGTGACGGACTCCATCCGCTGGCTGCACGACTACACGGCGGACCTGTTCGACCACGGCCTGCCCTGGTGTGACGGCGCGCAGGAGTTATTGGAATCGCTTGCCGCAGAAGAAGTCCCGATGGCGCTGGTTACCAACACTGCGCGGGCACTCACCGACAGGGCGTTGAACAGCATTGGCCGCCACTACTTTTCGGCGACTGTGTGCGCCGACGAGGTGCCACAGGGCAAACCCGCGCCCGATCTCTACCTACGGGCAGCAGAATTGCTGGACCTGCCGCCCGATCTGTGCCTGGCCATCGAGGACTCGGTGACCGGGACCGCGGCCGCCGAGGGCGCAGGCTGTCCGGTTTTGGTGGTGCCCAACGACGTAGCTGTGCCCACCGGTCCACGTCGCCGCCACGTTCGCTCGCTTGCCGGAATCGATGTAGCCGATCTGCGGCGCGTGCATGCAGAACTCGTACAGTTCGGGGAACGCACCGCCTGACATGGGCGTAAGTGATTGAATGTGATTCTCGTCACGCAATGCTGCGGAAGGGCGTCACATGACTCACGGGCCCGTTGGTGATTCTGCATCCGGCTTGGACTACGAAGAATCCGAACACAGCGGCCGGGTGGTGTTGATCGCTTCCGTCGCCGCTCTGGGCGGCTTTCTGTTCGGCTATGACAGCGCGGTGATCAACGGTGCGGTCTCGTCCATTCAAGAGGACTTCGGCATCGGCAACACCACCCTCGGCTTCGCGGTCGCCTCGGCTCTGCTGGGCGCCGCGCTCGGCGCTGTCACCGCGGGCCGGCTCGCCGACCGGATCGGGCGGTTGTCCGTCATGAAGATCGCTGCCGTCCTGTTCATGATCAGTGCGATCGGCACGGGTCTTGCGCCCAACGTGTGGCTGGTGGTGATCTTCCGCGTCGTCGGCGGCATCGGGGTTGGAGTCGCGTCGGTCATCGCCCCCGCCTACATCGCCGAGACCTCACCGCCACGCATCCGTGGTCGGCTCGGCTCGCTGCAGCAGTTGGCGATCGTGACCGGAATCTTCCTATCGCTGGCGGTGGACTATCTGCTGGCCCACCTCGCCGGAGGATCGCGGGAGGAGTTGTGGCTGGGGTTGGAGGCGTGGCGCTGGATGTTCCTCGTGATGGTGGTGCCTGCCGTTCTGTACGGCGGACTGGCCTTCACGATTCCCGAGTCGCCGCGTTATCTCGTTGCAAAATTCCGGATTCCGGAAGCCCGCCGAGTGCTCACGATGTTGCTGGGCGAGAAGAACCTGGAGCTCACGATCACTCGCATCCAGGAGTCGTTGAAGTCCGAGAAGCCGCCGTCGTGGCGCGATCTGCGCAAGCCGACCGGCGGCCTGTACGGAATCGTGTGGGTCGGTGTCGGACTCTCGGTCTTCCAACAGTTCGTCGGCATCAACGTGATCTTCTACTACTCCAACGTGCTGTGGGAGGCGGTCGGTTTCAAGGAGAGCTCGTCGTTCACGATCACTGTGATCACGTCGATCACCAACATCTTGACCACGCTGATCGCGATCGCGCTGATCGACAAGGTCGGGCGCAAACCGCTGCTCCTGGTCGGCTCCAGCGGCATGGCGGTCACGTTGGCGACGATGGCGGTCGTCTTTCAGACAGCCGAGATCATCGACGGGAAGCCTCACCTCGGCCCTGTTGCCGGTCCGATCGCGCTCGTCGCCGCCAACTTGTTCGTGGTGGCCTTCGGGATGTCGTGGGGCCCCGTGGTGTGGGTGCTGCTGGGTGAAATGTTCCCCAACCGCATCCGGGGTGCCGCCCTTGGGCTGGCCGCTGCCGGGCAATGGGCGGCCAACTGGGTGATCACGGTGACCTTCCCGGGGCTGCGCAACGTGCTCGGATTGGCGTACGGGTTCTATGCGTTGTGCGCGGTGCTGTCGTTCATCTTCGTTTGGCGGTGGGTCGCAGAAACCAAGGGCAAACACCTCGAAGACATGCAACGCGACGCGGTGCATCACGACGCGCACCCGGCGAAGACATGACACTTCTCGGTTAACCCGCGTGACCGCTGCGAACAGCACGTGGAACAATCGCGTGCCGTGAAGACCTTCGACGCCCTGTTCGCCGAACTGACGGAGCGGGCGCGCACTCGCCCCCAGGGCAGCGGCACCGTCGCCGCGCTCGACGGCGGCGTGCACGGGCTCGGCAAGAAGATTCTCGAAGAGGCCGGCGAGGTGTGGCTGGCCGCCGAACACGAGGGTGACGAAGCCCTGGCCGACGAGATCAGCCAGTTGCTGTACTGGACGCAGGTGCTGATGATCTCACGCGGACTGACCCTCGACGACGTGTACGCCAAGCTATGAACGGAAACGCAAACCTGCGGGTCGCCGTGCCCAACAAGGGCACGCTTTCCGACCCGGCCGCCGAGATTCTGTCCGAAGCGGGCTACCGGCGGCGCACCGATCCCAAGGACCTGACCGTCATCGACCCGGTCAACAATGTCGAATTCTTCTTCCTGCGCCCCAAGGACATTGCGATCTACGTCGGCTCGGGCCAACTCGACCTCGGCATCACCGGTCGCGATCTGGCCCAGGAATCCGACGCGCCTGTTCGCGAGCGGCTGGCGCTCGGCTTCGGATCGTCTACCTTCCGCTACGCCGCGCCCGCAGGGCACCCGTGGCGCATCGAGGAGCTCGCTGGCAAGCGCATTGCCACGGCTTTCCCCCATCTGGTGCGAAAAGACTTGGCGCAGCGGGGGATTGAAGCAACCGTGATACGGCTCGATGGCGCCGTGGAAATTTCGGTGCAGCTCGGAGTCGCGGATGCGATCGCCGATGTGGTTGGTTCGGGCCGGACGCTCGGGCTGCATGACCTCGTCGCGTTCGGGGAACCGCTGTGTGATTCGGAGGCGGTCCTCATCGAGAGCGAGACGCCGAGCGAAGAGAATGCCGCGGCCCGAGAACAGTTGGCGGGGCGGGTGCAAGGCGTGGTGTTCGGGCAGCAGTACTTGATGCTCGACTACGACTGTCCGCGCAGCGTGCTCGACGCTGCCACCGCGGTGACACCGGGACTCGAATCGCCAACCATCGCCCCACTTGCCGATCCGGAGTGGGTAGCCGTGCGGGCACTGGTTCCGCGCCGAGATGTCAACGCGATCATGGACGAACTCGCGGCGATCGGTGCCAAGGCGATTCTGGCCTCTGACATCCGGTTCTGCCGCTTCTGATTCGGCGGGATCATTCGCGGGGTGCGTGTTAGCGTCCGGGTGTCCTTTTCGCGGCTCCGGAGGTTGCCATGACGCAGGTCGTCGTTATCGTGCTCGCGGTGCTGATCGGCGTGATCGCCGGTCTGCGCGCGCTGACCGCCCCTGCGGTGGTCGCGTGGGGTGCGTTTCTCGGCTGGATCGACGTCGACGGCAAATGGTCGGAATGGGTCGCCCATCCGATCACCGTCACCGTGCTGACCATCTTCCTGCTCGTCGAGCTCGTCACCGACCAGTTGCCGAAGACGCCGAGCCGCAGGACCCCGCCGCAGTTCACCACGCGACTCATCACAGGGGCTTTCGCGGGCGCGGTCATCGGCAGCGTGTCCCACCACACCTTCATCGGCATGGGTGCCGGAATCATCGGCGCTGTCCTCGGCACCCTTGGCGGTGCTGAAGGCCGCAGCCGCTTGGTGGCCGCCAACGGTGGCAAGGACCGGCCCGTCGCGATCGGAGAAGACGTGATCGCTGTCGGCGGCGGCTTCCTCATCGCGTTCCTCGTCAGCTTCGCTCCGCTCGTCTAGCCGGCTATGCCAGAGAAATTCGACGCGATCATCGTCGGCGCCGGCCAGGCCGGACCGCCGCTGGCCGGCAGACTGACAGAAGCCGGACAGACCGTCGCGGTGATCGAACGCAAGCTGGTCGGCGGCACCTGCGTCAACACCGGTTGCATCCCGACCAAGACGCTGGTCGCAAGTGCGCACGCCGCGCACCTGTCGCGCCGCGGAGCCGAATACGGCGTCGGCACAGGCGAAATCACCGTCGACATGGCGAAGGTGAAGGCTCGTAAGGACAAGATCATGCTCGACGACCGAAGTGGCGTCGAGTCATGGCTCGAAGGCATGAAGGGGTGCACGCTGATCCGCGGGCACGCCCGCTTCGAGGGGCCGCACACCATCAGCGTCGACGGCCGCGTGCTGGAAGCCGACAGGATCTTCCTCAACGTCGGTGGTCGTGCGGTGGCGCCCGACATGCCCGGGCTTTCCGAGATCGACTACATGACGAATGTCGGCATCCTCGAACTGGATACCGTGCCGGAGCATTTGGTGGTGATCGGCGGCAGTTACATCGCGCTGGAGTTCGCGCAGATGTACCGGCGCTTCGGTGCGCGTGTCACCGTGATCGAGAAGGGTCCGCGGCTGACGTCACGGGAGGACGAGGACGTCTCGGCCACCGTGAAGGAGATCCTGCAGGCCGAAGGCATCGACGTCGTGGTGAATGCCAGCGCGATCCGATTCGCCAAGCGCAACAGCGGGTTTCAGGTGACGCCTGCCGACGGCGCCGAGCCGATCACCGGCACGCACCTGCTGGTGGCCGTCGGACGCCAGCCCAATACCGACGACCTCGGATTGGAGCAGGCGGGCGTCGAGACCGACGCTCGCGGCTACATCGTCGTCGACGATCAGTTGCGGACCAATGTCGAGCACATCTGGGCGATGGGTGACTGCAACGGTCGCGGGGCCTTCACCCATACGTCGTACAACGACTTCGAGATCGTCGCGGCCAACCTGCTCGACGATGACCCGCGACGGGTGAGCGACCGCGTCACCACCTACGCGCTGTACATCGACCCGCCGCTTGGCCGAGCGGGCATGACCGTCGACGAGGTGCGCAAGTCCGGCCGAAAAGCGTTGGTGGGCAAGCGACCGATGACACGCGTCGGGCGAGCAGTGGAGAAGGGGGAGACCCAGGGCTTCATGAAGGTCGTCGTCGACGCCGAGACCGAAGAGATCCTCGGCGCCGCAATCCTCGGCGTCGGCGGCGACGAGGTCATCCACGCGATCCTCGACATCATGACCGCGAAGAAGCCCTACACCGCGATTTCCCGCACGATGCACATCCACCCGACGGTCAGTGAATTGGTGCCGACGATGCTGCAGGAGATGACACCGCTGGAGTAGCGGAGCGGCCCACCATTACCTGCCGGGTCACGACGGCGACGCGCCAGCCGAGATGGCGGCACGTCTGCACATCCGAAGGGTGTACCTGGTCTACGTTGGCGTCGACGTCGGTCTGCGCGCCGGCCCCGAGCCAGAAGCCGAGGCGGTTGAGGTCGTTTTCGCTGCCCGCGGCACTGTTCCAGCCGGCGCCCAAACCGAGGCTGACCCAATGCATGTGGTGTTGCGCAGCGAAGATCGCAAGCGACACCAGCGTGTTGACTTTGTCGCCGCTCTTGGCGCCGGAGTTCGTAAACCCGCCGGCGACCTTGTCGCGCCAACTGCCGTTGAGGCAACGCCTGCCGGTCTGTTCGGCGAAGGCCTGAAAGCCTGCCGACACGTTGCCCATGTACGTCGCGCTGCCGAACACGATGCCGTCGGCGGCATCGAGGATGTCCCAGTCCTCTTCTGTCATCCGGTCGACCGCAGTCACATGGACATGGGCGCCCGCCTCACGCGCACCCTCGGCCACGGCTTCGGCGAGCACCGCGGTGTGGCCGAAGCCCGAGTGGTAGGCGATGGCGATGGTCGGGGCGGCGATGTCAGAACCATTGTGCGACATGTCAGTTCGCTTCCATTCGTTGGTTTACTTCAAGACGACGGGTGGTCCAGTCCGGCAGCTCATCGCCGGACAGGTAGGCCTCGAGCCGATCCAGGTAGGCGTGGGTGCCTCCGAAGAATCCCGATGCGTTGCGGATGCCGAGCCCGCGGTGGGTGAACCGCAGCAGCGTGCCGTCACCGTCGACGCTGAGTTCGTAGCGCACCACACCGTCTTCGACAATCGGTTGCTTCCACTCGTGTTCGAGCACGTGCGGCGGGTCCCACACCAGGATGCGGCCGGTCATCCGCTTGCGCTCGGGCGGTAACGGCGGACCGGTTGCGACCATGTCGATGGTTCCGCCCTCGCGGGGCTCGATCGTCGTTTCGCCGAACCATTGCTCTCGTTCGTGCGGATCGGTGATCGCCGACCACACCGCTTCGATCGGAAAGGGCAGGCGGCGTTCGAAATTCAACACCGCGTGATCGCCGTCGACGGTGAGCCGTCCGTCGCGTTCGCTCATCGTGACTCCTTGTGCTTGCGTTCGAGGTGCCGCTGCAGGGCGTCGAGATGGTCGGCCCAGTAGTGGCGATACCGGTTGATCCAGTCGTCGATGGCGACCAGCCCGTCGGCACGCAACGCGTAGATGCGCCGCTGCGCGTCCGGTCGGACCTCGACGAGGCCGACCTCACGCAACACCCGCAGGTGCCGCGAGACGGTGGGCTGGGTCAGGCCGGGCAGCGTCGCGACAAGCTCGCCGGCCGTGCGTTCACCGTCGATCAGCGCGTCGAGCAGCGCACGCCGGCTTGGCTCAGCGACCGCTTCGAAGACGTCCATGCCACGAGTATTGCACTCCGTCTATATAGATGCAAGCACATATACAAATCAGGGGCGGCGCTGCACCAGCAGTGTCTGTGCCACTGTGCCGATAAACCCTTGGCGGTCAAAGATGTCCGCAGTTGTCACACCGATCCCGTCGGGGCCGATGGAGCCGCGGCTGCGGACCGCAAAATCGCTGCCGAGCGGCAAGCGGTGAATGTGCACGGCGGTGTCGGTGTTCATGAAGACGAATTTCTCGGGGTCCAGTGCCGCGCCTGCCCCGTTGGCGCAGTCGACGACCATCGCCAGCCGCTGCAGTTCTGTCGTAGGCTCCGAATCGACAAGAGGCACAAGAGGACTGAGCCAGACCACGTGCGACTCGTCCTCGGCGGTCCGCTGAGTGCGCCAGCTCACCACGCTCAGATAGCCGCTGGTGTCCCAGTTGTGGGGCATCGGCAGCGACTCGCCTTCCACGATCGGCGGATAGCGGTCGGTCACGGCATCGGTGGTGTCGCTCGTGGCAAGCAGCCATGCGGTCACGCGCGCCACCACCCGTTCGGCGCCGTCGGGTCGCGGCGCCAACATCTCGGCCGCCATCATCGAAATGCGCGAGCCGGGACGCTCGACCCACGTCCGTGTGCGAACCGTCGTGACGGGGATGGCGCCGAGGATGTCCAGTGTCAACCGGCCGACGCGCAGCCCGGAGTCCGCGGCAAGCTCCTCGATCAATTTCGTGAGCAGCGCCAGAGGCGGTGAGCCGTGCTGGATTTCGGGATCCCAGTTGCTGCGTGTGCCGTCAGTGGATTCGAACGCTTGGAATCCACCGTCGGCAGGCAGCCGCCGATAGAGGCATTCGATCATGCAGCAGGCTCCGAGGCGTGCAGCACGGTGTCATCATCACCCTCGTCGGGTGCCTCCGGCCAACCGGGATACGGCGGGGGAGTGCCACCGAACACAGGGCACAGCGCATGATGCGCACACCAGTCACACAACCGGGACGGATTGGGCCGGAAATCGCCTGTGACACCGGCAGATTGGATGGCCCGCCAGATCGCCATCAACGTCTTTTCGAACCGCAGCAGTTCGTCGAGATCGGGGGTGTAGTCGAGCACCTGACCATCGGACAGATACAGCAGCCGCAGCCGGGCGGGCAGCACGCCGCGTGACCGCAACAGCGCAACCGCGTAGAACTTCATCTGAAACATCGCCTTGAACTCGGCAAGCGCCCGCGCCTCGGGCGGCGCCTTGCCGGTCTTGTAGTCAACGACCCGCAATTCGCCGGTGGGTGCTACGTCGATGCGGTCGACGAAGCCGCGCAGCAGCGTGCCATCCTCCAACTCGACCTCGACGCGCTGTTCGCAGCTTTGCGGGTCGAAGCGCGTGGGGTCCTCGAGGCGGTAATAACCCGACAGCAGCGCGCGCGCCTCGTCGAGCAGCTCGGCCTGTAGGGCGGGCTCGAACTCGGCCGACAACTCCGGCTGTGCCGCCACCACGCGGTCCCACGCGGGCCCGACGAGCGTCATCGCGGTGTCGCGCCCGCGCTGCTCTGCAGGCAGCCCGTACAGCTGCTCGAGCGCGGCGTGCACGACCGAACCTCGCACCTGCGCAGTCGAGGCCGGCTCCGGCAGCCGGTCGATGGCCCGGAAGCGGTACAGCAGCGGGCACTGCTTGAAGTCACTCGCCCGCGACGGGGACAACGCAGGCCGACGGACGGGCGGAACCGTCTCATCGCTCATGAGGTCAGCGTATGACCGCAGTCCGACAACCCCGAGCACCCGACTCGGCGCGTCAACTGGCAGGCTGATCAGCTATGCCAAGAACCGGACCGTTCGAAGTCGGTGATCGCGTACAGCTCACCGACGCGAAGGGCCGGCACTACACGATGCTGTTGACGCCAGGCGGCGAATTCCACACCCATCGCGGCATCATCGCGCTCGACACCGTGATCGGACTGCCGGAGGGCAGCGTGGTGAAGTCGACCAGCGGTGACCAATTCCTGGTGTTGCGCCCACTGCTCGTCGACTACGTGATGTCGATGCCCCGCGGCGCTCAGGTCGTCTACCCGAAGGACGCCGCCCAGATCGTGCACGAGGGCGACATCTTCCCAGGGGCACGGGTGCTGGAGGCCGGTGCGGGATCGGGAGCGCTGACGTGCTCGCTGCTGCGCGCCGTCGGGCCCGAGGGTCGCGTGACGTCCTACGAGGTCCGCGACGATCATGCGCAGCACGCGGTCCGCAACGTCGAGACCTTCTTCGGTGAGCGACCCGCCAACTGGGACCTCGTCACCGCCGATGTCGCCGACTACGCCGGACCCGAAGTGGACCGCGTCGTGCTCGACATGCTGGCGCCCTGGGAGGTCTTGGAGGCCGTCGGCAACGCCCTGGTGGCCGGCGGGGTGTTGATGATCTACGTCGCGACCGTCACGCAGTTGTCGCGAACGGTGGAGGCGCTGCGCGAGCAGCAGTGCTGGACGGAGCCGCGCGCCTGGGAAAGCATGCAGCGCGGTTGGCATGTCGTCGGGCTCGCGGTGCGCCCACAGCACACGATGCGCGGGCATACGGCGTTTCTGATCAACGTGCGCAAATTGGCACCGGGCGCCGTCGCGCCGATGCCGTTGCGGCGCAAGCGTCAACTGGGCGGCGGCATTTAGTCGTCGCTGCTACGTCGCAGTGCGCGACGGGTCGAAAGCAAGTCCAGCTCCGGCCGGGACGCCACCAGACGTTCGGCGGCGTCGAGCACGTCGACGACATGATGTCGATCGGCGGAAACCACCGCGATGCCGATGCTCGCGCGGCGGTGCAAGTCCTGCACGCCCGTCTCGGCGGCGGAAACCGCGAATCTGCGTTGCAGTTCCGCGATGACAGGACGGATGACAGAACGCTTCTGTTTCAGCGAGTGCACATCGCCGAGCAACAGGTCGAACTCCAGCCAGCCGATCCACACGGCGGGCCGCTCAGCGGGTAGGAGTTGGCGTCGGTGTGGCGACCGTGGGCTGCTGACCCATCTGCAGCAGCAAGTCCGCCGTCTGCCGGGTGAGCTGCCAGTTGTCCTGCTGCGGGGCGAACTCCATCGGGAACTTCAAGTCCTTGCCGGTTGCCTGCGGCCCACCCGGCTTCATGGTGATGTTGGCGATGACATTGCCGGGTTGGTCCTGCGCCCACATCATGTCGGTGGCATCGAAGGTCAACGGCGCATAGCCGCTGTCGTGCAGCGCCTTGGCGAATCTGTCGAGCGCCGCCGCGTCGGCGGGGGTGCCGAATTGGACGAGGCCGACCTTGTCGGCGCCGGGCACGTTGGGGTCTGACAGTCGACCCATCAGATCGGTCAGCGTGGTCGCGGGCGGCAGCGGCGCGCCCGTCTCGGTCGGCGGAGGCGGAACCGTTGGGGGCCGGCTGAGCGGGAACGGTGTCGGGCTGGGTATCGAACTCGCGTCGTCGCTACACCCGCTAAGCCCGAGCGCCGCCACTAACGTGACGGCGCCCAGGATTGCGGCACTCCTGCGTTGCACTGACGGCCTAGCCGACAGCCGACATCAACGCCATGAGTGACTGCTTGGACATCTGCCAGCCCGTGGGGCTGGGGCCAGGCACGAACTGGATGTTCTGCGTCGCGACCCCGCCGTTGGCGGCTGTTGCGGTCACGTCGGCGGTGACGATGTCACCGTTCTGGTCGATGTTGGCCAGGGTGAACGACAGCGGGAACTTGCCGTCGGCCTGCGCCTCGCGCAACTTGGTGTCGGCAACCCGGCCTTCGATCCTGCCGATGCCGCCCTGGATGAAGGGGGCCTTGCTGGCAGACAGGCCAGGCGCACCGAGCGCCTGAAGGGTCTGCAGCAGTGGCGCCTGCAAGTCCGGCGCCGGCGCCTGCGGCATCGGGATGTCCCACACGACCGGTTGCACGGCCGGCGCCTGGGATCCAGCGGGGGATGCAATGGAAGTCACACCTGCCGCCGCACCGCCGACCAGAGCGGCTGCTGCCACGCCGGTAACGAGGGATTTCAGGGTCACGATTGTCCTTTCGATCGGCCCAACTCACCAGAGAGGTTAACAAGTGTTGCTGGTGTGTCGAATTCCTACACCGCACACAAAGGCTGAATCGCCGGTAGCGTTGAAGTTGTTACTGCACCAACTTCCGGTGCGGGAAGGGGCGCAACATGAATGAGTCAGAGCGTTCTGAAGCGTACGGGACATCCCGCGATTCAGGGATGTCCAGCGATGATGCCGCCGAGTTGGAAGAACTGCGACGCGAAGCCGCGCTTCTGCGCGAGCAGTTGGAGAACGCCGTAGGGCCGCAAAGCGGCCTGCGCAGCGCCCGCGATGTGCACCAGCTCGAGGCCCGGATCGACTCGCTCGCGGCCCGCAACGCCAAACTAATGGAAACTCTTAAAGAGGCCCGTCAGCAGTTGCTGGCGCTGCGCGAGGAGGTCGACCGGCTGGGTCAGCCGCCGAGCGGTTACGGAGTGCTCCTCGGCGTGCAGGACGACGACACCGTGGACGTGTTCACCTCCGGCCGCAAGATGCGCCTGACGTGCTCCCCGAACATTGACACCAAGACGCTCAAGCAGGGCCAGACCGTCCGCCTCAACGAGGCGCTGACCGTTGTCGAGGCCGGCAACTTCGAGGCCGTCGGAGAGATCAGCACGCTGCGCGAGATCCTGTCCGACGGACACCGCGCGCTCGTGGTCGGCCACGCCGACGAGGAGCGCATCGTCTGGCTCGCCGAGCCGTTGGTCTCCGCCGAGTTCCTGCCCGACGACTTCGAGGACGAAGACGAGGACGACCTGCGTCCGCGCAAGCTGCGGCCGGGCGACTCGCTTCTGGTGGACACCAAGGCCGGGTATGCGTTCGAGCGCATCCCCAAGGCCGAGGTCGAGGACCTGGTGCTCGAAGAGGTGCCCGACGTCAGCTACAACGACATCGGCGGCCTCGGCAGGCAGATCGAACAGATCCGCGACGCGGTCGAACTGCCGTTCCTGCACAAGGAGCTCTACCGCGAGTACTCGCTGCGGCCGCCGAAGGGCGTGCTGCTCTACGGCCCTCCCGGCTGCGGTAAGACGCTGATCGCCAAGGCGGTGGCCAACTCGCTGGCCAAGAAGATGGCCGAGGTCCGCGGCGACGACGCCCGCGAGGCGAAGTCCTACTTCCTCAACATCAAGGGCCCCGAGCTGCTCAACAAGTTCGTCGGCGAGACCGAGCGTCACATCCGGCTGATCTTCCAGCGGGCCCGCGAGAAGGCCTCCGAAGGCACGCCTGTGATCGTGTTCTTCGACGAGATGGACTCGATCTTCCGCACCCGCGGCACGGGTGTCTCGTCGGACGTGGAGACCACGGTCGTTCCGCAGTTGCTTTCGGAGATCGACGGTGTCGAGGGCCTGGAGAACGTCATCGTGATCGGCGCGTCCAACCGCGAGGACATGATCGACCCCGCGATCCTGCGACCCGGCCGCCTGGACGTCAAGATCAAGATCGAGCGACCGGATGCCGAAGCCGCACAAGACATTTTCTCGAAGTACCTGACCGAGGAACTGCCGGTGCACGCCGACGACCTGGCCGAGTTCGGCGGCGACCGCACGGCATGCATCAGGGCGATGATCGAGAAGGTCGTCGACCGGATGTACGCCGAGATCGACGACAACCGGTTCCTGGAGGTCACCTACGCCAACGGTGACAAGGAAGTCATGTACTTCAAGGACTTCAACTCCGGCGCGATGATCCAGAACGTCGTCGACCGTGCGAAGAAGAACGCGATCAAGTCGGTGCTGGAGACCGGTCAGCCCGGTCTGCGCATTCAGCATCTGCTCGACTCGATCGTCGACGAGTTCGCCGAGAACGAGGACCTGCCCAACACCACCAATCCCGATGACTGGGCACGCATTTCGGGCAAGAAGGGCGAGCGGATCGTGTACATCCGCACCTTGGTCACCGGCAAGTCGTCGAGCGCCTCGCGCGCCATCGACACCGAGTCGAACCTGGGTCAGTACCTGTAGCCGGTTTGCAGCGAGTAGCTGTTGGCGAGATCGTCCTGGGTCACGCACGCGTCGGTCGTGGTCGTGTCAACGCGCAGCGGGGTCGACGGGGTCCTGGCTTCGTAGCGCCAGCCCTGCGGTAACGAGAGTCGACTCGCAAGGGCAGGCAGATCTGCGAGCGCGAGGCCGTGGTCAATGGTCTGGCTGTAAGTCTGCATCACCCAGCGCTGGTCTTGCGGATCGATCAGTTCGTAGATCTCGCGGCCCGCATCGAACACGAAGATGGCCTTGCGATCGACCCGATTCACGTGGTACGGCGCAGGATTCATCGACGAGAGCTGCACCGTCGCCTGACGCATCATCGCGAGGCCGCCGAAGCTCTTGTGCTCCTGGGGATCTCGTCCTTGCTTTCCGATGCTGCTCATCAGCCAGTAGCGCGGTCCATTGAGAAGTGCAACCACGGCGTGGTTTTCGCGTGCGATCGCCTGCGCATCGAGCTTGTCCCACAGGTCGGCGGGGCAGTCGTTGAGGGGAAAGGTGTTGTACACGGCCGCCTCGGGTCCTTGCGCGGAGGTGCGGACCAGGAGCACTTCTCCGTAGCGCTTTCCGAACACACCGTCGACCATATTGACGTCATCGTCAGCCATGCTAGGAAGGTAGCCCTCGCGGACCGTCAAGGTTCGTCCTTTTCCATTTCCAGGTAAGCGTCTCGCCCTGCCAGGCTCACGGCCACGTCGCTGATCAGCGGGTCGAAGAACCGCTCGCGATAGATCGGGTCGACGCTCGTGCTCACGGTGAAGTACAACCCCGACAACACCGCAACGAACAACGACACCTGGACGACCGTCTGCGGCACGGGCACGTGGATGCCGAACCAGGTTCCCGGGCAGGGCGGTTGACCGACGGCGCAGGTTTGCTCTGCGGACCACAGCACCGCGACGTCATCGGGCACCGCGACGATGCCGAGCGCGAGAAAGAACGCGAACAGGCCTGCGGTGAAGAACACCACCTGGATAGCCTGCGACACCACCATCACGGCAACGACATTCACCTGTTCTGCCAGCGACAGCGGCGTGCGCACCGGCTGGTGGTCGGCTCGGGACGCCAGCGGTGTGCCCGCGAGCAGCTTGCCCGGATCTGTCTGGCCCGCGCGGTCCTCGCGGAGCGCTTGCACTTCGTCCCTGATGGTGGTCACGACGAACACGATCGCGACAAGAGACAGGAAACCAATGATCTGCCAAAGCCTTTGGCGCGTCAGCCGTGCCGCCAGCTGCCACAGCTCACCGGTGAAATACACCACGACGGTGATCATCAGCAGCGGCAGGGCGCGACTCATCAGCGTACCGAGCGCTCCGAACTGCACCCAGGCAAAACGGAACGCCCACAACGCAATCGAGCCGAAGCCGAGATACGTCAACCAGATCGCCAGGATCGCGACGAGTGCAAATCCGACCGCCTCGGCGGCCGCGAAACCCGAGAAACCGCTGGCGGCGAACGGGAGTCCGAAAACGAAGAGAGCCATCACCAGCAGCGCCGCTGAGCGACGGCCCGCCTCACCGAGCGTGGTACCGGTGCGGTGCAGCAGATACAACGCGAAGGGGGCGGTGACCAACAGCAGCGTCAGCACACCGAGTCGAGTCACATAGCCGAAATCGGGATCGCCGTCGGTGAGTTCGGCAAGCAGCATCGTCAGCGAAATCACCGCACCGACACCGCTGACAAGGGGAGCCGAGCGCTCGATAAGCGCCCGGGAGCGGACCCGCCGGGTCAGCACCAGGGGCAGGCCGCGATGTAAGAACCATTCGTGCACCTGCCGCATGTCGGACACGGGCAACATTGTGCGCGATTGCGGCGGTGTAGGCGGCAGAGCGCGCCGATACGGCGAAAATCAGGCCGCAGCGACGGCCGCGCGATAGCGGTCGCGCGCCCGCAACGTCAACTGCACATCGTCGATGAGCGGGTCGAAGAACCGGGTGCGGTATTCGGCATCGCTGACGGTCCGAGCGCTGATGTACATAAACGTCAGCGCGCCAAGGAAAAACGTGATCTGAATGAGCGAGTCCGGCACCGGGATCGTCATGCCGAGCACGGACCCGTCGCTGCGGCCGTTACGTGTCCACGCCGCAAGCAGTTCCGGGGAGAGCAGGATGAGGCCGAGGATCAGGAAGATCAGCGACGTCATCGTCGCGATGATCAGGATCTGCGTGAGTTGCGTTGCAGCGACGACGAACATCACGTTGACCTGCTCGACGCGGCTCAACGGCCGGGCGGTCGGGGGATCGGCCATGGTCTCGAATGGCGTGCCCGCCAACCGCTCTGACTGGCCGCGAGTCGGCTCACCGGACTCCATCATCGGCTTCACTTCGTCTCGCGTCACCGAGACCACGAACACCGCCGCGATCAGAATGAGGAACAGCAGCGCGAGCCACAACCGTGGCCGGGAGATGGTGGCCGCCATCAGCCACACCGGGGAATTGAAGAAGACCAGAATCGTCAGCAACAGCAGCGGCAGCGCGCGGCTCACCATCGATCCCGCCGCGGCCAGATTCGACGTCGTCATCTGCACGGCCCAGCCAAGGATCGAGCCCGCGCCGGACGCGGTCAGCGCCAATATCGCCCCGATGACGATGGCCTCGAAGATCAAATCCACCAGCACGCGGGGGCTTGGCCCGCCGAGGACGCCGCCTGCGACGGCCAGCGACACCGCGACCGTCGCCGCCACCGTCCGACCGCGCAGCGTCGCGATGCGCGAAACCAACCAGCCGACCAACACCGCGACCGGCAGCACGAGCACCAGCAGCGCCAGCACAAACCATTCCGAGCGCGTGGGATTGCCCTCGATGTCGATCGCGTGCTTACCGGTGATCGCGACGACAAGCGCGGAGTTGACCATGAAGACCGCGAACCCGGCCAGCGCCGGCGCCGACCGCGGCCACAGCCGCCGGACCAGGGCACCCGGCCGCAATACAGCGGGCAGACCGTGATCGAGGAACCACGCGTCGGCCGCGCGTCGTTGCGTCGTGTCAATCATGGAACGCCCGCCTGTTCGGTGACGACGACAGTTGGATCGCGGCCCGCCACAGCAGCAGCCCGGTCTGCACGCCGACGGCGATCGACATCATCGAGATCAGCGTCGCCGTGAACACCGCGGTGCTGTGGGTGCCGAGCAACTGCGTGACCCCCATGAAGCCAAGCGATCCGGGAACCAGCAGCCAGAATCCCGGGACCACCAGCGACATGGTCGGCGGTGTGCTCGGCCGGTGGGAGATCGCCAGCGCGAACAGGATCAGCGTCAGGCCACCGCCGAACCCGCTGGCATAGCTGCCGAGCACTGCATTGCCGATCCACTGGCCGCCGTACGCGACGTACAGCATCAGCACCATCCACGGCAGGAACTTCGTCGGGGGAGCGAAGTTCAGCCATATCCCGAAGCCGTATACCAGCACCCCGACGAACGGCGCCCACGGGCCGAGCCGGTTGAACTGGGTGGTGACGAGGTCGGTATCGGCGATGCCCGCGATCTGCGCCGCGATCAGGATGCCGAAGGCCAACTGCGCGATCTGCATGAAACCCGCCACCAACCTGCTGGCCCCCGACACCACATGCTGGGTGGCCAGCTCGATCACCGCGAGCGTGATCGCCGCACCGGGCAGGAAGGTGGCGAGCGGCGCCGCGAGCGCGCGCAGGCTGTCGGTGCCGACGTGCCATCTGTTCTCGAACGAGAACACGATGAGCGCGACCAGGAACGCACAGACGGTCGGGAGCATGTAGCCGATCGACTCGTTGCGTCGGCCGATCACGCTCAGACCGCCTACCAGCAGACCAAGGAATGCGGCACCGTAGAGGCTCCACGGCGTCGGCTGCAGGATCAGTGCCAGCCCGACGCTCTGCACCGCGTATCCCACGACGGTGATCCACAACGGAAATCGCTTGTCCAGGTGGCGAATTCGGTCGAGCTCGGCCATCCCGTCTTCGGGACTGATCGTTCCCGACGGTGCACGCGCCACCAATTGGGCGAGCGGGAAGGACTGGTCGTAGCGCACAGTGAAATCGGGATTGGCGATATAGATGCCCTCGCCGGTAGAACTGCCGACCTGCACATAGTTGGGAAGCGCAAGAAACTCGTGGTCGAGGCCGTACGCGACGGCGGTCTGTTCCATCACCGCGCGCACCATCGTCACCGGGTAGTTGGCTCCGGCCATGGTGGCACCGAGCGCGGCAACGAACCGGGAAGCGGCCGCGTCGCGTTGCTCGGATGGCACGGTCGCAGGTTACTGCCAGGCGTCCCCTACGCTGGGCCACATGCAACGGATAATCGGAACCGAGGTCGAGTACGGCATTTCCTCGCCGTCCGACCCGACCGCGAATCCGATCCTGACGTCGACCCAAGCCGTGCTCGCTTATGCGGCCGCCGCAGGCATCCAGCGTGCCAAGCGCACCCGCTGGGATTACGAGGTGGAGTCGCCGCTTCGGGACGCCCGTGGATTCGATCTGAGCCGCTCTGCCGGCCCGCCGCCGGTCGTCGACGCCGACGAGGTCGGTGCGGCCAACATGATCCTGACCAACGGCGCCCGGCTGTACGTCGACCACGCCCATCCCGAGTACTCGGCACCCGAATGCACGGACCCTCTGGACGCGGTGATCTGGGACAAGGCCGGCGAGCGGGTGATGGAGGCGGCGGCGCGCCACGTCGCGAGCGTGCCAGGGGCTGCCAAGCTGCAGCTTTACAAGAACAATGTCGACGGCAAGGGCGCGTCCTACGGATCGCACGAGAACTATCTGATGTCGCGTCAGACGCCGTTCTCGGCGGTGATCGCGGGCCTGACCCCGCACCTGGTTTCGCGCCAGGTCATCACCGGCTCGGGCCGGGTGGGCATCGGGCCCTCGGGTGACGAGCCAGGCTTCCAGCTGTCGCAGCGCTCCGACTACATCGAGGTCGAGGTCGGCCTCGAGACCACGCTCAAGCGCGGCATCATCAACACCCGCGACGAGCCGCACGCCGACGCCGACAAGTACCGCAGGCTGCACGTGATCATCGGCGACGCCAACCTGGCAGAAACGTCGACGTATTTGAAGGTCGGCGCCACGGCGTTGGTGCTCGACCTGATCGAAGAGGGCATGGACCTGACCGATCTCGCGCTGGCCCGCCCGGTGCACGCGGTGCACGTCATCAGCCGCGACCCGTCGCTGCGCGCCACTGTCGCGCTCGCCGACGGTCGTGAGCTGACAGCCCTTGCGCTGCAACGCATTTACCTCGACCGCGTCGCCAAGCTGGTCGACAGCCGCGATCCCGATCCGCGCGCCGCCGACATCGTCGAGACGTGGGCGAACATTCTCGACCTGCTCGAGCGCGACCCGATGGAGTGCGCGGAGATCCTGGACTGGCCGGCCAAGCTGCGGCTGCTGGAGGGCTTCCGGCAGCGGGAGAACCTCAATTGGTCCGCGCCGCGGCTGCACCTGGTCGATCTTCAGTACTCCGATGTGCGGCTGGACAAGGGTTTGTACAACCGCCTGGTGGCGCGCGGCTCGATGAAGCGGCTCGTCACCGAGCAGCAGGTGCTCGACGCCGTGGACAACCCGCCGACCGACACCCGCGCGTACTTCCGTGGCGAGTGCCTGCGCCGCTTCGGCGCCGACATCGCCGCGGCCAGCTGGGACTCGGTGATTTTCGATCTCGGCGGCGATTCGCTCGTCCGGATTCCAACCCTGGAGCCGCTGCGGGGCAGCAAGGCGCACGTCGGGGCCCTGCTCGACTCGGTCGACAGCGCTGCCGAATTGGTGGAACAGCTCACCCAATAGCGGGCCACAGCTGCCTTGCGGCGTTCCCTAAGCCGACGCTCAGGAGCCGCTCAGCAAACTCCCAACAAAATGGGGGACCCGGTTTAGGGAATCACCCGATTCTTTCTGACGCACCCACCCATAGGTTTTGGTGTGTACCCGCGGTTCGGGTGTTTCGGAAAGAAAGGGCGGAGCAAACGCGATGGCCCACAACACAGCAACCGGCCGGGCGCGGTCGAGCAAGATGATCGGGGCGGTCCTTGGGGTGGCCGCGGTCGGCTTGATGGTCGCCTTGCCGCTGGCCCTCAACGGATTTCAGGGGACGAGTCAGATCCCGTCAGGGCGTGGAATTTATTCAGCGTTTACGCTGCCGCCGACCATGACCGAGGGGGAGACCCAAACCACCACCGTGGTTCTCACCGCGCCTGCGGTGGCCAAGGCGGCGCCGTTGGTCAAAGCTCCGCATAAGTGATCTCCGCAGGCGTAACGCCTGGTCAGACCCCGGTATAGCCGGTTTGCTGAGAAGGCGTGGCAGCGACCCGGTGGCTAGAATTCTGAGTAATCGCACGCACGGCTCGGTGGAAACACCGAGTTCGCCAAGCCCAACACAATGTTCGCGCTGGGATAGTGTGGAGGAACCGGCGGGCAGCTGTGAGCCCATCCGGCCAGGGATTTGAGATAGCAGGAGGCAGCGATGGCTCAGGAGCAGACCAAGCGCGGCGGTGGCGGCGGCGAGGACGACGACCTCACTGGCAGCACGGCCGCCGGGCAAGAGCGTCGCGAGAAGCTGGCCGAGGAGACCGACGATCTGCTCGATGAGATCGACGACGTCCTCGAAGAGAACGCCGAGGACTTCGTGCGTGCGTACGTCCAGAAGGGTGGCCAGTGACCTGGCCACACCGAGAACAACTGGCCGTCCCGTCACCTCTAGCAGGAGTTCCTTCCGTCCCTGTGGATTTGTCCTCCTTTTCTGACTTGCTGCGCCGTCAGGCGCCCGAACTTCTGCCCATCAACCGGGTTGTCTCCGCGAGCCCCGGCGACGCGCTGCCGCACGGCACGACGATCGTCGCGCTGAAATATCCCGGCGGCGTCGTGATGGCAGGCGATCGCCGGTCCACGCAGGGCAACATGATCGCCGGCCGCGACGTGCAGAAGGTGTACATCACCGACGACTACACGGCGACCGGGATCGCGGGCACGGCGGCTATCGCGGTGGAGTTCGCCCGGCTGTATGCGGTCGAGCTCGAGCACTACGAGAAGACCGAGGGCGTGCCGCTGACGTTCCGCGGCAAGGTCAACCGGTTGGCGACGATGGTGCGAGGCAACCTCGGTGCGGCTCTGCAGGGCTTCGTGGCGCTGCCGCTGTTGGCCGCCTACGACCTTGACGACCCGAACCCCGAGGCCGCCGGTCGGATCGTGTCTTTCGACGCGGCCGGTGGCTGGAACCTCGAGGAAGAGGGCTATCAGTCGGTGGGATCGGGCTCGATCTTCGCGAAATCATCGATCAAGAAACTCTATTCGCAAGTGACCGATGCGGATTCGGCGCTGCGGGTGGCGGTGGAAGCCCTCTACGACGCGGCCGACGACGACTCGGCGACGGGCGGTCCGGACCTGGTTCGGGGGATTTATCCGACCGCGGTGATTCTGGGTGCTGAGGGTGCCGAGGATGTAGCGGAGAGTCGGATCGCGGGGCTGGCGCGCGAGGTGATCGAAAGCCGCTCCCGCCAAGATACTTTCGGTCCCGATAGTGCTGCGCAGTCGCATGATGCGCGAGGAGACTCGTGAGCTTTCCATACTTCATCTCGCCCGAACAGGCGATGCGCGAGCGTTCGGAGCTCGCGCGCAAGGGCATTGCCCGCGGCCGTAGCGTGGTGGCGCTGGCCTACTCCGGTGGCGTGCTCTTCGTGGCGGAGAACCCGTCGCGATCGCTGCAAAAGGTCAGCGAGCTCTACGACCGCGTCGGGTTCGCGGCCGTCGGGCGGTTCAACGAGTTCGACAACCTGCGTCGAGGCGGCATCCAGTTCGCCGATACGCGCGGCTACGCCTACGACCGTCGAGATGTGACTGGCAGGCAGCTGGCCAACGTGTACGCGCAGACCCTCGGCACGATCTTCACCGAACAGGCCAAGCCGTACGAGGTGGAGTTGTGCGTGGCAGAGGTCGCTCACTTCGGCGAGACCAAACCGCCTGAGCTGTACCGGATCACCTATGACGGCTCAATCGCCGACGAGCCACACTTCGTGGTGATGGGCGGCACCACCGAACCGATAGCGACGGCGCTCAACGAGTCCTACTCGGAGAACCTCGGCTTGTCGGACGCGGTGAAGGTTGCGGTCGCCGCGCTGAAGGCCGGGAGCAACGGCGGCACCGAGGCGCGCACGCTCGGGCCGGCGACTCTGGAGGTCGCGATCCTCGACGCGAACCGGCCACGCAGGGCATTCCGACGAATCACCGGCGCTGCATTGGAAGCTGTTCTGCCTGAAGAGGATTCGGAAGCGCCGAAGCCGGAGGACGGCTAGCGGGCCGCCATGGCCGAATTGGTGACGCCAGAAGCGCCGATTCTGCCTTGGCCGCGACTGTTTCGGCAGCGCTGGCGCAACCTGTCGTTCCTGCACTGGGCGGTCCAGCCGGCGAGCATCGCGCATCTGTATCCGCCGGGCACCGAGCCCGACATCTTCGAGGGCGCCAGCTTCGTCGGCGTCGTGCCGTTTCAAATGTCGCTGTACGGCACGTTTTTGGAGACCAACATCCGGCTGTATTCGGTGGATGCGACGGGCCGGCGTGGGGTTGTTTTTCTGAGCCTCGATGCCAACCGGCTGGCCATGGTCGCGGCCGGTCGGTGCATCGTCGGCGTGCCCTACCGGTTCGCGCGAATGAGCTACCGGTCCAGCGGCGACCGTCGCATCTACACATCGACGCTTCGGTGGCCGGGCGTCACCGCGTCGAGTGCCATCGAGGTGCGGGTCGCCGATTCGTTGGCGTGCGGGCCGCTCGAGCATTTCCTGACCGCGCGGTGGGGTGCGCACACATTTCGTGCCGGCCGCAGTTGGTATGTGCCAAACGAACATCCGGTCTGGGCGTTGCGACGGGCCGAGCTGGTCGAGTTCTCCGATGACGGTCTGCTCGCCTCGGTCGGGCTCGGCGAACTGAACGGGCGGCCGCCGGATCACGTGGCGTTCAGCGACGGCGTGCCGGCGCGATTCGGGATGCCCGTGCGGTCGACGACCCCGCGTGTCAGCCGTTAAAGGACTGCGCGCACGGCTTGTTCGAAGCCGATCACGTGTTCGGATGCCAGCTTCGCCGCGAGCTCCTCGTCGCCGTCGACGATCGCGCGCAGCAGCCCGACGTGTTCGGTGACGTGTTCGGCGACGTGCGACAGCCGGTCGAGGAACAGACACCAGATGCGCGTCGCGTGCGCGTCCTGGCACACGAGCACGTCCTCCAGATACGGGTTGCCCGAGGCTTTGTAGATCGCGGTGTGCACCCGCACGTCCAACCGCAGCAGCGTCCGCGGATCGTCGGTGGGGTCGAGTCGGGAGATCTCGTCGGCGAGTGCCGTTAGCTGCCTCCGGGTTTCCAGCGGTGCGGTGCGCGCGGCGCGGGCGGCGACCACCGGTTCGAGTTGGCGGCGGATCTCCTGAATGTGCGCCAGGTCGGTGATGTCAACGGTCGTGGCGAACGTGCCGCGGCGGGGATAGGCGACGACGAGCCTGTCGCGTTCGAGCCGTTTGAGGGCCTCACGCACCGGGGTGCGGCCGAACCCGAGCTGGCGGGCCAGGGCCTCGTCGTTGATCGGCTCGCTTGGACGGATGTCGAGCATGATGAGCCGCTCGCGAATGATCTGGTAGGCAAGGTCGGCGTTGGACGGGGTTGGTCCGTCGCCGGTCTCGGCCAGCTCCACGCTCATTGTCATCTCCCGTCCGAATTGACCCTTGACCGCGTGCATCAACGTACCATACTGTGCTCCACAACTGATATATCAGTTAGACAACAACTGTCCGATGGAGAGCCGCGTGAGTCCACAGGCGCCGGGCGCGCACCTGCCCGATCACCCCGACTTCCTCTGGCGCAATCCCGAGCCGAAGCGGTCCTACGACGTCGTCATCATCGGCGGCGGCGGCCACGGCCTGGCGACCGCGCACTACCTGGTGAAAAACCACGGCATCACCAACGTCGCCGTGCTCGAGAAGGGCTGGCTCGCCGGCGGCAACATGGCCCGCAACACCACGCTCATTCGGTCGAACTACCTGTGGGACGAGAGCGCGCAGATCTACGAGCACTCGCTCAAGCTCTGGGAGGGCCTGGAAGAAGACCTCGGCTACCCGATCCTGTTCAGCCAGCGCGGCGTGCTCAACCTCGCCCACAGCCTGCAGGACGTCCGCGACAGTGTGCGCCGGGTGGAAGCCAACGTGCTCAACGGCGTTGACGCGGAGTGGCTAGAACCCGACGAGGTCAAGAAGATCTGCCCGATCGTCAACATCTCGTCCGACGTGCGGTACCCGGTGCTCGGCGCGACGTACCAACCGCGGGCCGGTATCGCCAAACACGATTACGTCGCTTGGGGTTTCGCGCGTCGAGCCGATGCGGCCGGAGTAGATCTGCTGCAGGGCTGCGAGGTCACCGGCTTCACCACCGACGGCGACCGAATCACCGGTGTGAGCACGACGCTCGGCGACATCGCGGCAGGGCAGGTCGCGATGTGCGCGGCCGGGCACACGTCGGTGCTCACCGACATGCTGGGTTTCCGGGTGCCGCTGCAGAGCCATCCGTTGCAGGCCTTGGTCTCCGAACTCCTCGAGCCCGTGCACCCGACCATCGTGATGTCCAACGCGGTGCACGTCTATGTGTCACAGGCGCACAAGGGTGAGCTGGTGATGGGCGCGGGCATCGACTCGTACAACGGCTACGGGCAGCGTGGCGCGTTCCACATCATCGAGCGGCAGATGGCCGCGGCAGTCGAGCTGTTCCCGATCTTCGCCCGCGCGCATCTGCTGCGGACATGGGGCGGCATCGTCGACACCACCCCCGATGCCTCACCGATCATCGGCCGCACGCCGTATCGCAATCTCTACCTCAACTGTGGCTGGGGGACAGGCGGTTTCAAGGCCACCCCGGGAATCGGCTGGTGTCTGGCCGACACCATCGCGAACGACGAGCCGCATCCCTATGCGGCCCCGTTCAGCCTCGACCGCTTTGTTTCTGGGGCTTTGGTCGACGAACACGGCGCCGCTGCAGTCGCGCACTGATCTTCGAAAGGCTGGGACGACAATGCAACTCATCCAATGCCCGTGGTGCGGGCCCCGGGAAGAGACCGAATTCCATTACGGTGGGCAGGCGCACGTCGCTTACCCCGACGATCCATACGCGCTGACCGACGAGCAGTGGGCGCACTACGTGTTCTTTCGTGCCAACACCAAAGGCATGTTCGCCGAACGGTGGGTGCACAGCGCGGGATGCCGTCGCTGGTTCAACGCAGTGCGCGACACCGCGACCTATCGCTTCCACGCGGTCTACCGCATGGGAGAGAAGCCGGTGACCTCATGACCGCTTCGTACCGCACCGAGACGGGTGGCCGCATCGACCGCGGCACCGGCTACGAGTTCACGTTCGACGGCCGCACATACACCGGATACCGCGGTGACACCTTGGCGTCGGCGCTGCTCGCCCACGGCGTGCACAAGATCGCGACCAGCGTCAAACTCGGCCGCCCACGCGGCATTTCGGCCGCATGGGCCGAGGACACCGGCGGGCTGGTGCAGATCGAGGCGCCCTTCCCCGAGCCGATGCTGTTGGCTTCGACGGTCGAGCTGCACGACGGTCTGGCCGCCCGCGGTCTTCCTGGCCAGGGCCGGCTGGCCGACATCGCCGATTCCGCGCGCTACGACGCGATGCATGCCCACGCCGACCTGCTGGTCGTCGGTGCCGGCCCCGCTGGCCTGACCGCCGCGCTGACCGCTGCGCGCTCCGGCGCCCGGGTGGTGTTGGTCGACGAGCAGTCCGAGGCGGGCGGCTCATTGCTCGGCACCGACGACCGCGTCGGTGCCGAGGCGGCGACTGAATGGGTGCGCGCCGTTGTCGACGAGCTCGCGACGTATCCCGAGGTGCGGCACCTGCAGCGCACCACCGCGTTCGGGCACTACGACGACGGCTTCGTGCTCGCACTCGAACGACGGACCGACCACCTCGGCGCGGCAGCCCCCGCAAAGTTGTCCCGTCAGCGGGTCTGGCGGATCCGCGCGCGTCATGTGCTGATCGCGACCGGTGCCCACGAGCGGCCCATCGTGTTCGCCGACAACGACCTGCCTGGAATCATGTTGGCGCACAGCGCTCGGACGTTCCTGCACCGCTACGGTGTGCTGGTCGGACGGTCTTCGGTGGTGTTCACCACGAACGACAGCGCCTACGCGGCGGCCTTCGACCTCGCCGACGCGGGGGTGCGCATCGAGGTGATTGTCGACGCCCGTGCCGACGTTTCGGAAGATCTTCAGCGCGAGTGCGAGCGGCGGAGCATCCCGCTGCGTGCCGGCGCGGTGGTAACAGGCACCCGCGGCGGCGACCGCATCGTGGCAGCCTTGGTGGCTGACTTCGATGGCAAGAATGTCGGTGCAGCCGAGGCGGTTCCGTGTGACACGCTGCTGGCCAGCGGTGGCTGGAATCCGGCGGTGCACCTGTTCAGTCAAGCCCGCGGCGTGCTGCGCTACGACCCGGCGCTTGGCGGTTTCGTTCCCGGCGAGCACCTCGACGGAGTGAGCGTCGCGGGTTCGGCCAACGGCGTGATGGACTTGGCGGGTTGCCTGCGCGAAGGCCGCGACTCGGCTGCCTCAGCGCTCGGACTGACGCCGCAGGATCCGCTGCCCGAGGTTTCCGACATGGCAGTCAGCCCCGGCTTGGTTTTATGGCGGGTCCCCGGTCGCGAGCAGGATCAGTTCGTCGACGTGCAGCGCGACGCGACGGTCGCCGAGATCGCCCGTGCAGTTGGCGCCGGCATGCGGTCGGTCGAGCACATCAAGCGCTACACCACCATCGGGACGGCGCACGATCAGGGCAAGACGTCAGGGGTGATCGCTTCCGGCATCACCGCCGAATTGCTCGGCCTGCCCATCGAAGCGCTGGGCACCACCACATTTCGGCCGCCTTACACGCCTGTAGCGTTCGCCGCGCTGGCCGGACGCGACCGCGGTGCGCTTTTCGATCCAGTCCGCACGACGGCGCTGCACGACTGGCACGTCGCGCAGGGCGCGGTGTTCGAGGATGTCGGACAGTGGAAGCGACCGCGGCATTACCCACATCCCGGCGAGGATATGGACGCTGCGGTACTTCGCGAATGCGCCTCGGCCCGTAGCGGTGTCGGCATCCTGGATGGCTCGACCCTCGGCAAGATCGACGTCCAGGGCCGTGACGCCGCCGAGCTACTGGATCGCGTCTACACCAACCTGATGAGCAGCCTCAAGGTCGGCTCGATCCGGTACGGCGTGATGTGTGGTGTGGACGGAATGGTGATCGACGACGGCACCGTGCTGCGGGCCGCTGAGGATCGTTTCCTGGTGTACACCACCACCGGTGGCGCGGCGAAGATCCTGGACTGGATGGAGGAGTGGCTGCAGACGGAGTGGCCGCACCTGCAGGTCGCGCTCACCTCGGTGACCGACCACTTGGCGACGTTCCCGGTCGTCGGGCCGCGGTCCCGCGACGTGATCGGCGCGGTGTTCGGCGATCTCGACGTGTCCAATGACGCTTTCCCGTTCATGACGTGGCGTGACACCAGCCTCGGCGGCGTGCCGGTTCGGGTCGCACGTGTCAGTTTCTCCGGTGAGCTCGCATACGAGGTCAATGTGAACACCTGGCACGCACCCGCTGTGTGGGAGCGGTTGCTCGAGGCGGGCCGCCGCTACGGCATCACCCCGTACGGCACGGAGACCATGCACGTGCTGCGTGCAGAGAAGGGCTACCCGATCATCGGACAGGACACCGACGGCACCGTCTCTCCGCACGATCTCGGGATGGCCTGGGCGGTGTCGAAAAAGAAGCCCGACTTCATCGGAAAGCGCTCGTTCAGCAGGATCGAGAACCAGAATCCGTTGCGCAAGCAGCTCGTTGGGTTGTTGCCGGTCGACCGGGTCACGCGGCTGCCCGAGGGCTCACAGATCGTCGAGTTCTGCGACGACGACGCACTGCCGCCGCCACCGGTGCCGATGCTGGGGCATGTCACGTCGAGCTACCGCAGCGCCGAGCTCGGCCGCACCTTCGCGCTGGCGTTGGTCAAAGCGGGTCAGTCCCGCATCGGCGAAACTTTGCACGTGCCCGTCGAGGGAACCCTGGTGCCGGTGGAAGTCACCGGTTCGGTGCTGGTCGACCCGGAAGGAGCGCGCCGCGATGGCTGACACGTTGGAACGCACGAGCCCGCTGCAGCCGTGGGCCTCACGCTTTGCGCAGCTGACGAATTCGGTTGCGATTGCGGAAGAGCCATTCGTCACGATGGTCGATCTGCGGGTCGACCCCGCGGGGCCGGGTGTTCGGGCGGCGGCGGAGGCGCTCGGCGTCGAACTACCGACCACCGCGTCCACCTACGCGAAAAGCGTTGACACCACGGTAATCTGGCTGGGTCCCGACGAGTGGCTGATCACGGGAACCGCGCTGGGCGGACCCGAGCTGGAAGCCCGGCTGCGGGATGCCGTCGGCCCGCACGGCGGCGCCGCGATCGACGTATCGGCGCAGCGCACCACGCTGCGGCTGAGCGGAACCCATAGCCGTGACGTGTTGGCCAAGGGATGCGCCCTCGATCTGCATCCGCAGGCGTTCGGCGCTGGCACCGCGGCAGAGACGATGCTCGGCCAGGCCGGCGTCATCCTGTTGGCGGTCAACAGTTCCGGCGACGACTACCGGATTCTGGTGCGCTCGACGTTCGCCCGTTATCTGGCTGAGTGGCTGCTCGACGCGGCCGAGGAGTACACGCTATGACCCGCCAACTCATCGACCCCTTGCTGCAGCCGTTCGAGCTGAAGCATCTCACCCTGCGCAACCGGGTGGTCAGCACCTCGCACGAGCCGTCGTACACCGAGGACGGCATGCCCAAGGAGCGCTACCGGCTGTACCACGAGGAGAAGGCGAAGGGTGGTATCGGCCTGACCATGATCGGCGGGTCCGCGGTCGTGGCGCCCGACAGTCCGGCTGCGTTCGGCAACATGCACGTCTACAAGGACGAGATCGTGCCGTGGTTGCGTGAACTCGCCTACGGCGTGCACGAACACGGGACCGCCGTGATGTGTCAGATCACTCACCTTGGCCGCCGCACGAGTAATTACGACGGCGACTGGCTGCCGGTGGTCTATCCGTCGCCGCTCCGCGAGCCCGCGCACCGGGCTTTCCCCAAGGTGGCCGAGGAATGGGATATGGACCGCATCGTGGCGGCGTATGCCGACGCGACGGCACGATGCCGTGAGGCCGGGCTCGATGGGGTTGAGATCGAGGCCTACACCCACCTGCTCGACGCGTTCTGGTCACCGCTGACCAACCACCGCGACGACGAGTTCGGCGGCAGCCTGGAGAACCGGATGAGCTTCCCGCTGCGCGTGATTCGCGCGGTGCGTGAAGCCGCAGGCCCCGACTTCGCCGTCGGCATCCGGATGTCCTTCGACGAGGAGATGCCTGGCGGCCTCGGCCGCGACGAGGCGCTCGCGATCGCACATCAGGTCGTCGCAGAGGGCATCGACTTCATCAGCATCATCCGCGGATACATGGGCAGCGACGAAGCGCTGTCGCGGGCGATCCCACCGATGGGCACACCGGTTGCCCCCCATCTGGAATTCGCAGGGGAAATCAAACGCCAGGTCGGCGTCCCCGTGATGCACGCGTCCCGAATCAACGACGCGGCCACCGCTCGCCACGCCATCCGTGACGGCCTGCTCGATCTGGTCGGGATGACGCGTGCGCACATCGCAGATCCGCACATCGTCGCGAAAATCCAAGCGGGTGAGGAGGACCGGATCCGACCGTGCGTCGGCGCCAGCCTCTGCCTCGACGAGATCTACCAGGCCCGCGACGCCAAGTGCATCCACAACCCCGCGACCGGTCGGGAAGACCGGTTGCCGCACCACGTACCGGCGGCCACCGGCGCGCCGCGCAAGGCCGTCGTCGTCGGTGCCGGGCCCGCGGGCCTGGAGGCGGCGCGGGTGCTCGGTCTGCGAGGGCACAAGGTGGTGGTGCTGGAGGCCAGCGATGCGGCGGGCGGCCAGATTCGCCTCGCGTCGTCGTCGCCGCGCCGGCGGGACTTGATCGGCATCGTCGACTGGCGGTTGGCAGAGTGCAAACATCTCGACGTCGACATCCGCTACAACACGTACGCCGAGGCTGATGAGGTGCTCGCCGAAGATCCCGATCTGGTCGTGATCGCCACCGGCGGCGTGCCCAACACCAAATTCCTCACCGAGGGAGCGCAACTGGTCTCCGACGGCTGGGACGTGTTGAGCGGCTCGTTCCGGGCCAAGGGCGACGTGCTGCTGTTCGACGACAACGGTCAGCACCCGGGCCTCGATGCCGCAGAGGTACTGGCCCGCGCGGGCGCCAAGATCGAATTCGTCACGCCTGAAAGGGTTTTGGCCCCCGATGTCGGCGGGGTCAACTACCCGGGCTACTTCAAGGTGTTCGCCGAGCATGACGTGCGGGTCACGCTCAACGAGCGGCTGACCGCGGTGCGCCGCAAGGACGGCCGGCTGGAAGCCGATCTGTACAACGAATACGCGCACGTCACCCGGCAACGCATCGTCGACCAGATCGTCGTCGAGCACGGCACGCTGCCATCAGATGAGCTGTACTTCTCGTTGCGGGCGGGCTCGTCGAACCTCGGCGAGGTCGACCAGCGGGCGCTTCTTGACCTGCAACCGCAGCAGGTGCGGCGCAATCCGGACGGCCGCTATCAGCTGTTCCGCATCGGAGATGCCGTGGCCAGCCGCAACATTCACGCGGCAGTGTTCGACGCGTACAGGCTTTGCCTCGCACTGTAATCCCTTTACTACCAAACCAGGAAGGTCTTCATGCCACAGCAGGTGCAGGGCGTCATCGCCCGCAGCAAGGGAGCGCCCGTCGAACTCGTCGACATCGTCATCCCGGATCCCGGCCCGAACGATGTCGTCGTGCGGATCCAGGCGTGCGGGGTCTGCCACACGGATCTGACCTACCGCGACGGTGGAATCAACGACGAATTCCCCTTCCTGCTCGGTCACGAGGCGGCAGGCATCGTCGACGCGGCGGGCAGCGCGGTCACCCACGTCGAGGTCGGCGACTTCGTCGTGCTGAACTGGCGGGCGGTGTGCGGCAACTGCCGGGCGTGCCGGCGCGGGCGGCCGTGGTACTGCTTCGACACCTTCAACGCCAGCCAACCGATGACGTTGACCGATGGCACCGAGTTGACCCCGGCGCTCGGTATCGGTGCCTTTGCGGAGAAAACCCTTGTGCATGAAGGACAATGCACGAAGGTTGACCCGAACGCCGACCCCGCCGTGGTCGGCCTACTCGGCTGCGGCGTCATGGCCGGTCTCGGCGCGGCGGTGAACACGGGCAATGTGTCGCGGGGAGATTCGGTCGCGGTGATCGGCTGCGGTGGAGTGGGCGACGCCGCGATCGCGGGCGCCCGGCTGGCGGGCGCGTCACCGATCATCGCCATCGACCGCGACCCCAAGAAGCTGCAGATGGCAACGGAATTGGGCGCCACGCACACCATCGACTCGTCGAAGGTGGACGCGGTTGAGGCGGTGCAGGAGCTGACCGCCGGCTTCGGTGCCGACGTCGTCATCGACGCGGTTGGCCGTCCGGAAACCTGGAAGCAGGCCTTCTATGCCCGTGACCTTGCTGGCACTGTCGTGCTCGTCGGCGTGCCCACTCCCGACATGAAGCTGGAGATGCCGCTGATCGACTTCTTCTCCCGCGGTGGGGCGTTGAAGTCGTCCTGGTACGGCGATTGCCTGCCCGAGCGTGACTTCCCGGCGCTCGTCGACCTGTACGAGCAGGGCAGGCTGCCGCTGGACAAGTTCGTGAGTGAGCGCATCAAACTAGACCAGGTCGAGGAGGCGTTCGACACCATGCACCGCGGCGAGGTGCTGCGCTCGGTGGTCGTGCTGTGAGCCTGCGCATCGAACGCGTCGTCACAGCTGGAACGTTCGCACTCGACGGCGGCACATGGGAGGTCGACAACAACATCTGGCTGGTCGGTGACGACAGCGACGTCGTGGTCATCGACGCGGCACACCAGGCGCAGCCGATCGTCGACGCTGTCGCAGGCCGCAACGTGACCGCGGTCGTCTGCACTCATGGCCACAACGATCACGTGACCGTCGCCCCGGAACTCGGTCAGCGGCTGCACTGCCCGGTCCTGCTGCATCCCGGTGACGACGTGTTGTGGAAGATGACCCATCCCGAGGAGCCGTACTGGCGCCTGGACGACGGCCAGCGAATCGGCGTGGCCGGCACCGAGATCGAGGTGATCAGGACCCCTGGTCATTCACCCGGTTCGTGCTGCCTCTACGTGCCTGAGGCCGGCGTCCTGTTCTCCGGCGACACGTTGTTCAGCGGTGGGCCCGGCGCCACCGGACGGTCGTTCTCGGACTTCCCGACAATCGTGGACTCGATTCGGGACCGGCTGTTCACGTTGCCCGAAGAGACGCTGGTGCACACCGGGCACGGCGATGGCACCACGATCGGCACGGAGGCGCCCCATCTCGCCGAATGGATCGCCCGAGGGCACTGAGACTCAGGACCTGATTCGGGTCATGTCGGGGTCGACGAGCGGTTCGGCCCCGACGGTGGCGGCGATAAGGCGGTCGAAGTATTGAATCTCGATGCGGGTGCCTACCTTCGCGCTCGCAGGCAGCCAGGCATAGGCGATCGGTGCGCCGACGGTGTGACCGTATGCGGCACTGGTGACATAGCCGACCGGCTTGCCATCGAGGAAGACGGGCTCCTGACCCATCACCACGGACACGCCGTCGTCGATCACCACAGTCATCAGGCGGCGCCGAATCGTCGCATCCGAAACACCCTGCAGCGCAGCGTGTCCGACGAAGCCGGCCTTTTTCACCGACACCGCGAAGCCGAGGCCGGCCTCATACGGGTTGTGCTCGGTCGTCATATCGGTACCCCACGACCGGTAGCCCTTTTCAATACGCAGGCTGTTGAACGCGGCGCGGCCCGCGGCGATCACCTCGTGCTTTTCGCCTTCGGCCCAGACCACATCCCAGAGATGCAGGCCGTAGTCTGCGCTCGTGTACAGCTCCCAGCCCAGCTCGCCGACGTAGGACAGCCTCATCGCGGTGACCGGAATGCCGCCGATCCGAACAGGTTTCGTGCGGAAGTACTTGAAATTCTCGTTTGAGAAGTCGTCGCGGCTGAGGGCCTGGACCACGTCGCGGGCGCGCGGCCCCCACAGCCCGATGCAGCACGTCGCGCCGGTGATGTCGCGGACCTGCACGCTGTCGTCCGACGAAGCCTGCCTGCGGAAGTAGTCCAGGTCGATGTTGCCGTTGGCCCCGACCTGGAAATGGCTTTCGGCCAACCGGGCAACCGTGAGGTCGCTGCGGATGCCGCCGGCGTCGTCGAGCAGCAGCGTGTACGTCACCGAGCCGACGGACTTGTCCATCTTGCCGGTGGTCAACCGCTGCAGCAGCGGCAGCGCGCCTGCCCCGGTGATTTCGAGTCGTTTGAGCGGGGTCATGTCATACATCGCCACCGACGTCCTGGTGCGCCACGCCTCGGCCGCCGCGATCGGTGAGTGAAACTGCGCCGACCACGCGTCACGGTCGGGTGGCTTCCACTCAAGCGGAAGCCGTTGCAGCAGTGCGGCATTGGCCTCAAACCAATGCGGGCGCTCCCAGCCGCCACTCTCCAGGAACACCGCGCCGAGCTCCTGCTGGCGCGCGTGGAAGGGACTGACCCGCAAGTCCCGAGGCGACAGCCGCGGCTGCAGCGGATGCAGAATGTCGTAGACCTCGATGAAATTCTGTTGCGACGTCTCGTTGACGTAGTCCGGTGCGAGCTGAACTTCTTCGAACCGGTGCACGTCGCAGGTGTGCACGTCGGTCTCACTGCGCCCGTCGACCAACAGTTGCGCGACGGCGCGAGCCACGCCGGCCGAGTGCGTCACCCAGACCGCCTCGGCGATCCAGAATCCGGCAACGTCGGAAGACTCGCCGATTAGTGGTCCACCGTCCGGGGTGAACGAGAAGATCCCGTTGAAGCCGCTGTCGACCTTGGCGCCCTCGAGGCAGGGGAGTAGCAGCTTGCACTGTTCCCACGGGGCCGTGAAGTCGTCGGCGGTGAAGGGCAGCATCGACGGCATGCTGGATTCGGAAACGTCGTCAGAGCCGGCGAGTTCGCGGAGGTCCACCGGCATCGGACGATGGGCGTAGGACCCGATACCCAGACGATCGACGAGTTCGCGGAAGTACAGGTCCTGGTCTTGGTGGCGCAGGATCGGCAGGCCGGCCTCGGCCGCTTCGGTGTTGCGGCCGACGAGTTGGGGAATCTGGTCGGTCTTGACGTACTGGTGCGCGAGCGGCAGCAGCGGGACGTCCATGCCGACCATGGCGCCGACCTCGGGGCCCCAGAATCCCGCACACGACACGACAATGTCTGCCGGAATCGTCCCATCCGATGTCGTGACACCGGTGACGCGGCCGCCGCTGTGTTGAATCGCGGTCACCTTGGTGGAGTCGCGAAACACCGCGCCTCGCTCCTTGGCGCGCCGGACCAGCGCAACGACCACACGCGCCGCCTTGGCGAGGCCGTCGGTCGGCACATACAGTCCGCCAAGGATTTTCGACTCGTCGAGCAGCGGATGAATCCGCACACACTCTTGTGCGTCGAGCACGGTGCCCTCGATGCCCCACGATGTCGCCCAGCCCTGGCGGCGGTGCAACTCGGCGAGCCGTTCCGGTGTCGTCGCCACCTCCAGCCCACCGACCTGGTTGAAGCACCACTGACCGTCGAGATCGAGGTCGAGGAACTTCTCGACCGTGTACCGGGCCATATCGGCCATCGCCTTGGACGGGTTGGTCTGGAAGACGAGGCCCGGCGCATGAGAAGAAGAGCCGCCGCTCAACAGCAACGGCCCCTGCTCGACGACGGTGACCCGATCCCAGCCCCGGGCGGTGAGTTCATCGGCCAGATTCGCGCCGACGATCCCGGCGCCGATGATCACGACACGCGGAGTGCTCATGAAATCAGCTGCGGCCGACGGGTTCTGAGCCGCTGGGCTGCTGCTTGGGCTGGTGCCGGTAGAACGGCACCGTCGCGGGCGCCAGAGGTGTGTTGCCGAGAATCAGGTCGGCCGCCTTTTCGGCGACCATCATCACCGGCGCGTAGATGTTGCCGTTCGTCACGTACGGCATGACCGACGCGTCAACGACTTTCAGGCCTTCGACGCCATGCACACCCATCGTCTCCGGATCGGTGACCGACATCGCGTCCGTACCCATCTTGGCGGTGCAGGACGGATGCAGCGCGGTCTCGGCGTCACGGGCCACCCAGTCGAGGATCTGTTCGTCGGTCTCCACGCTCGGCCCAGGAGAAACCTCACCGCCGTTGAACGGGGCCATGGCCGGTTGGTTGAGGATATGGCGGGCCACCCGAATGGATTCCACCCACTCCCGACGGTCCTGTTCGGTGGACAGGTAGTTGAACCGCAGCGCCGGATGCACTTTCGGATCACGGCTGACGATCTTGCACGTGCCGCGGGCGTCTGAGTACATCGGGCCGACGTGCACCTGATAGCCCTCGCCGCCCTCCGGCTGGGAGCCGTCATAGCGCACGGCGATCGGAAGGAAGTGGAACATCAGGTTCGGGTATGCGACGTCGTCATTGCTGCGCACGAAGCCGCCGCCCTCGAAATGGTTTGTGGCGCCGGGGCCGCGGCGCAGGAACAACCAGTTGGCACCGATCCACGGCCGGTAGCGCCACTTCATGTACTTCTGCATGGTCACCGGCTGCTTGCACGCGTACTGGATGTAGACCTCGAGGTGGTCCTGCAGGTTCTCGCCGACACCCGGCAGGTCGTGAACGACGTCGATGCCGAGCGCGCGCAGCTCGGCGGCGTTGCCGACACCCGAGAGCTGCAACAGTTGCGGGCTGTTGATGGCGCCACCGCACAGGATGACCTCGCCTGCGTTGACGCGCTTGGTTCCGCCGAGCCCGTGCCGATAGTCGACCCCGACCGCGCGCTTGCCCTCGAACACCACGCGTTCGACGAAGGCTCTGGTGAGCACGTCGAGGTTCGGCCGGTTCATCACCGGATGCAGATAGGCGCGGGCGGCCGACAGCCGCCGTCCATTGCGGATATTGCGGTCGAATTTGGCGAAACCCTCTTGGCGGTAACCGTTTACGTCATCGGTGCGCGGGTAGCCGGCCTGTTCGCCCGCGGTGAAGAACGCCTCGAACAACGGGTTCGTTGCCGGTCCTCGCTCGAGGGCCAGTGGACCGTCGTGCCCGCGGTACGGATCGTCGGGGGTCGCGGCGAGGCAGTTTTCCATCCTGTTGAAGTAGGGCAGGCAGTGTGCGAAGTCCCAGTTGCCCATCCCCGGGTCGGCGCCCCAGCGCTCGTAGTCCAGCGGATTGCCGCGCTGAAAGATCATCCCGTTGATGCTGCTCGAGCCGCCGAGCACCTTGCCGCGGGCGTGGTAGATCCGCCGGCCACCCATGTGCGGCTCGGGTTCGGACTCGTATTTCCAATCGTAGAAACGACTTCCGATCGGGAACGGAAGCGCCGCAGGCATATGCACGAACACGTCCCACAACGAATCGTTGCGGCCCGCCTCCAGCACCAGGACCTTGTTGGACGGGTCGGCCGAAAGGCGGTTGGCGAGTGCACAGCCCGCCGAGCCGCCGCCGACGATCACGAAGTCGTACCGTGTGGAATCTTTGTGGGCCATCGCTGTCCTCCTGCAGATGTGTTCAAAGGCTATGGCTGTGGCGCGTGATACGCATCAAGTTTCGCTATATGCAACGAAGTCTCGTATAGTTGCGCCATGAGCAACGAACGGGCCGAGAGCACCGGAGGCGTGCAGTCTGTCGACCGCGCGATCAGTGTGCTGGAAATCCTGGCCCAGCGTGGCGAGGCCGGCGTCAGCGAGGTCGCTGCCGACATCGGCGTGCACAAGTCGACGGCGTTCCGATTGCTCGCGGCGCTCGAGGAACGCGAACTGGTCGAGCAGACCCAGGACCGCGGTAAGTACCGGCTCGGCTTCGGCATCCTTAGGCTTGCCAGTGCGGTGCCCGGCCAACTGGACGTCACGCATCAGGCTCGGGCACTCTGCGAGCAACTCGCCTCGCAGGTCGGCGAAACCGTCAACATCGCGGTCCGTCGCTCGCACTTCGTCGTCAACATCGACCAGGCCCGCGGTCCGAGTGCGGTCGCCGCGCACAACTGGGTCGGTGAGCTGACGCCGCTGCATGCCACCTCGAGCGGCAAGATTCTGCTCGCCTACATGGCACCCGAGGAACGCCGAAAGGTGTTGGCCGCGGCCGGACTTGCCCGCCTGACCCCGCACACGATCACGTCGCAGCGGGAGCTGGAGGCGCAGATCGAGGCTGCCGCGCGCGACGGTTACGCGTGCTCTGTCGAGGAATTGGAGGAGGGGCTGAACGCGGTCGCCGCTCCGGTCCGCGACCACACCGGCGGCGTGATCGCGGCGCTGTCCGTCTCGGGTCCGGTCTACCGATTCACCGAAGACCGGATGCGTGAGGTGACCCCCGACGTGGTCGCCGCCGCAGCGGCGATCAGCCAGCGGATGGGTCACCTCGACTGAAGCCGTCATTTGGTCAGTTTCGCCTGCAGCCAGTTGTGGAACTCGCCGATGTGATGCTCACTGGGCACCAGCACGCCGCCGTCGCGGTAGGTGCGTGAGCTCATCGCCGGCTGGCAGCGCTCACATGCGGCGAAGTCTTGCTCGTTGACCCGGTGGAACAACTCGACAGAGCGGCTGACGTCCTTTCCGGATTCCACCACGTGCGGTAGGTACAGCCAGTCGCACTCGACGACGGTGCGGTCCGCCGCCATCGGGAACATCCGATGCACGATGACGTGGTCGGGCACCAGGTTGACGAACACCTGCGGCTTGATCGTGATCGCGTAGTAGCGCCGGTCCTGCTCTGCGGTGACGCCGGGGATCTGGTCGAGTCCCTGTGACCCGTCGACGGTGAATCCTTCGACGTCGTCGGCGAATTCGGCGCCGTGGCCGACGTGGTACTGCACCGCCAACCCATCGGCGAACTCGGGCAGCACCTCGGTCAGCTCCGGGTGAATGGTCGCGCAGTGGTAGCACTCCATGAAGTTCTCGATGATGAGCTTCCAGTTCGCCTTCACGTCATAGCGGATCCGGCGACCGACGCTCAGACGTTCGGTGTCGTAGTGGTCGATCATGGCGACTTCACCGAGTCGATCGCCGACGTCCTTGCGCACGGTGTCGTCGAAGGAGGGCGGATTGTCGGCGAGGCACACCCAGACGTAGCCCAGCCACTCCTCGATGGCGATGCGACGTAGCCCGTATTCGACCCGGTCGATGTCGGGCATCTTGGTCAGGTTCGGTGCGGCGATCAGCTTGCCATCGAAGTCGTAAGTCCAAGCGTGGTAAGGGCATTGGAAGGCGCGCTTGGTTTCACCGCTTTCTTCAGTGCACAACTGCGCACCGCGATGCCTGCAGACGTTGAAGAACGCGCGCACCTCGCCGCTGCGCGAGCGGGCGATGAGCACGCTCTCGTTGCCGACCTGAACCGTCTTGAACGCACCGGGCTTGTCGAGATCGGCGGACCGCACCGCGCAGAACCACATCGACTCGAAGATCTGGGCTTGTTCCATCGCGAAGATCGTGGGGTCGGTGTAGTAGCTGCCGGGCAGCGTCGAGATCAAGCTCTGCGGCAGGCCGACGGTGGTCATCGAGATCTCCTCTGCGGAAATAGAAGTCATGCGGGGACGGGGACGACGGTGAGCTGGCGACGCCAGCGGGTGAACAGCTTCGGCTGGTCCAGACCTAGTACGGCGACCGGTTCGCCGCCACGCCGGTACACGGCGAGGAAGCTGGCGTCGCGCACGCTGCCCACCTCGAAGGTGATCTCATCGCCGGTATGGGCGATGCCCGCGAACTGGATGCGACGGCCGTACTGATCGGACCAGAAGTACGGGGGCTTAGCGGGACGGCCGTCGTGCCGTCCGCCCGCGAGCAGCGTGGCCACCGCAATACCCGGCCTCTCCAACGCGCCCGTCCAGTGCTCGACACGATGCGGCCACCCGACGGCGGGCTCGTGCCACGCCGCACAGTCGCCAACCGCGACGACATTCGGAATCGACGTCGCCCCACCGGCATCGCACACCACGCCGTTGGCGAGTTCAATTGGGCTGCCGCGCAACCACTCGACGTTGGGCGCGGCGCCGATGCCGACAAGCACGACGTCGGCCGCGAGCCGGCGCCCGTCGGCCAGCTCGATTCCGGTGACGCGATCGTCGCCGAGCAGTCCCGCGACCGGGGCCCCGCAGAGCAGCCGCGTGCCGTGTTCGGTGTGCAGCCGTGCGACGGCCGCGCCGAGTTGCACCCCGAGCGGGCCGGCCAGCGGCGCCAGCGCCGCCTCGACCACGGTTACGTCCAGGCCCAATTTGGCTGCGGTAGAAGCTACTTCGGCACCGATGAAGCCCGCGCCGATGACCACCAGGCGCGCTCCCGGACGCAATTCGTCGCGCAGCGCCACGGCGTCGTCGACGGTCCGTAACACGTGCACTCCGGCGAGGCCGTCGGAACCGGGCCATGTGCGTGCCCGCGCTCCGGTCGCGATGACAATGCCGTCGGCCCGGATCGCGGTGCCATCGTCGAGCTGCACCGAGGCCGCGCCGGTGTCGAGGTGGGTGGCGTGCACGCCGAGTAGCCATTCGGCGTCCAGGTTGTCGTCCTCGGCTTCGAGGGCCAACGCGTCCTCGCCGATGTCGCCTGCGAGAAACTCCTTCGACAGCGGCGGTCGGTCGTACGGGCGCCGTCCTTCGCCGCCGACGATCGTCAGGTCGCCGTCGAAGCCTTGAGCGCGCAACGCTCTGGCCGCCGACAGCCCGGCCAGCGAGGCGCCAACGATGGCAACGCTTTTCACTGCGCCGCCTCGCCGCCCGCGCGCGTGGTCAGGCCCGGAGGAAGGTTGGGCGGGGCGTCGTTGAGGACGACGTTGATCACGCCGTCGACGATCGCCACCTCGTGAGTGCGCACCGGAAGCTTTGCAGGCGGTGCGTCGACCGCGCCCGTGCGCAGGTTGAAACGCGAGGCGTGCAGCGGGCATTCGATCTCGCAGCCCTCGAGCCATCCGTCGGCCAGCGACGCGTCCTGATGCGTGCAGGTGTCGTCGATTGCGAACACCTCACCGTCGTCGGTGTGGAACACCGCGATCGGTGGATCCGCTTCGACCCTGCGCGCCTCACCGCGAGGCAGGGCCGCCAGAGGACAGATTTCGAGCACGAGCGTGACCTCCCCGGTGTGACCTAGTTGTATCTAATTATGAAACGTGATTCGTATTACGCAACAGCTTGATGGAAATCGCCTGCCCTTGTCAAGTGCCGCGAAGCGCGAGTTTTGCCGCCGCTAGCTCGGGTTTTACCCCGGGTTACGCCGCGTTTTGCGCCCCGGTCCCTGCCAGCCACTTGGCGACCAGCTGCGGGTGCGCATCGATGAACTTCTTGGCGGCCTCGTCGTCACTCATGCCGTCCATCGCAATGGAGCGTGCGACGGAGTTCTGGTCTTCGCCCGTCCACTGAAAGTTCTTCACCAGCGTGTACGCCGGGCTGCCGGACTCGGCGAACTTGGTGGACACGATCTTGTCCAGGTCGTAGTCCGGATAGTCACACGCGATCTTGGCCGGATCAGCGTCGCAGCCGTCGGTGTACGGCGGCAGCTTGATCTTGACCATCGGGACCTCGCTCAACAACCACTGTGGCGAGTAGAAGTACGCGAGTAACGGCTTCCGCTCTTGCTGGGCCTGCCGGATGCTCGAGATCAGCGCGGTTTCGCTACCGCCCTGTACCACCTTGTAATTCAGGCCGAGGTTCGTCACCAGCGCGTCGTCGTTTGTCACGTATGCCGGGTCCCCGTCGAGAAGTTGCCCCTTGCCACCGGACTCCGAGGTCTTGAACAGGTCGGCGTACTTGTTCAGGTTGCGCCAGTCGGTGATGTCCGGATATTTCTCGACCATCCACGGCGGCACGTACCAGCCGATCTGACCCTTGACGCCGGTAGAGCCTGCGCTCTGTGCGACGCCCATGTTGTCGATGTACTGCTGTCGCAGATCGTCGTGACCCCAGTTCTCCAGGATGGCATCCACCTGTCCGGTCGACATGCCCTGCCAGGAGACCTGTTCGGCGATGTGTCGTTGTTTGACGAAGCAACCCAACACGTTCTCCGCGAGATACGTGATGACTGCCGCGTTGGCCTCGTATCCGACCCAGGAGTTGATGGCCAGGTTGAAGGTGCCGCAGGGTTTGGCACCTGGCTTGAGCTCACCGCGGGCCTGGAGATCTGAGACCTTGGTGGCGTTGCAGCCCGAGATCAGCAGCGCGAGCGCCACCGCCGCGATCGCAATTCGTTTCATTCGCTCGCCCGTCCAATCCGTTTCGATGCTGCCGCGGTTGTGCGGTCGAGGATCGTGCCGAGCAGCACGATTGCCAGACCCGCGGCCAGGCCCTTGCCGAACAGGCTGGTCTGCGCGAATCCAGCCACCACCAGATATCCCAGTGCGCCGCCGCCGACCAGGCCGGCGACCACGACCATGGAGAGCACATAGATAAGGCCCTGGTTCGTGGCCAACGTCAGCGACCGAACGGCCATCGGCAGTTGCACCTTGCTGATCACCTGCCAGGTGTTCGACCCCACCGACCGCGCGGCTTCGACGGTCTCGGGGGAGACACCGCGAATCCCGTCGGCCATGATCTTGATCGACACGGGTGCGGCGTAGACGATCGCGGCGACGATGCCGGTGAACCTCGACGCCGAGAACAACGCCAGGAACGGCACCAGGTACACGAATGACGGCATCGTCTGCGCGGCGTCCAGGAACGGGCGCACGATTTTGTCTGTCGTAGTGCTTCGGCCCATCCAGATGCCGACAACGACCCCAAGGATGACCACGACCACCGTGGCCACCAGCACAGCGGCCAGGGTTTCCATGGTTGCCTGCCACAGCTGCAGCGGCCAGGCGATCAGGGCCAGGCACACCGCGGTGATCAGTGCGGACCAGCGGCCGCCGATGATTGCCGCGATAGCGGTGATGGCCGCGAAGGCGAGCCACCACGGTGAGCTGGCCAGCAGCGACTGCAGCGGGTCGAGTGCCGCCGCCGTCACCACGTCCTTGATGCCGTTGGTCAACGGGGCGAAAACGTCTTGGACCCATTTGGTTACCGCATTCGCGGCGCTGATGATGGGACTGCCGACGTCGAGTCCGAGGTGAACTGAACCGATTTGCAGCGATGACGGAAAGATCGCGACGAGCTGATAGGTGTACGACAGCCAGATCGCGAATGCTGTTACCACGGCGCCGATCACGATTCCTGGTCGCCGATACTTGCTGGGCCCAGCCGACTTTCGCTGTTGGGTCTCGACACGTTCGCTCGCGGCGGTGGTGGTCCGGTCCAGGATGATCGCCATGATCACGATCGCCAAGCCGGCGTTGAAGGCCGTGCCGACGTCCTGAGTCGACAACGCCTGGACAACGACCTGGCCGAGGCCGGGCGCGGCGATCAGTGCTGCGATCGTCACCATCGACAGCGCGGCCATGATGGTCTGGTTGATGCCGAGGACGATGGTGCGCTTGGCCATCGGCAGCAGCGCCCCGAACAACTCCTGTCGCCTCGTGGCACCCAGCGACTCGACGGCCTCACGCGACTCAGCCGGCACCGACCGAATGCCGTGCGCGGTAAGCCGAATCACCGGAGGAGCCGCGTAGATCACCGTCGCGATGATCGCTGCGGCAGGTCCGATCAGGAACGCCAGCGTCAGCGGCGCGAGGTAGACGAACGACGGCAGAATCTGCATGAAATCGAGCACGGGTGTGATCACGCGGTTGAACCCATCGGATATGCCCGCCCAGATGCCAAGCGGAATTCCGATCAGCAGTGATATCGCGACCGCGGCGATGGTCAGTGCCAGCGTCTCCATACTGTCCTGCCAGAGGCCCTGCAGCCCCATGAACAACAAGCCGCACAGGGTCAGCAGCCCGACCTTCCAGTTGCCCAGTGCCCAGGCCACGAACGTCAACAGCACCACGACGCCAAGCCATCCGATATAGGGCACCGGTCGCCCGTCAACCGGATGCGCGATCAGGTCGGCGATCGCAGTGCCGAACGTGTCGACCACCGACCGGATCGGATTGAAGAAATAGGTGAAGAGCGGGTTGGTGTTTCGGCCCTCACCGACCTTGGTCTGCAGATCGGAGAGCCACACATGCAGCGGTTTGGTCTCGGCAGGCGCGAGGGCGAGAGTGAAGCGGCCGTGTAGGACGGCGAACAGCGCGAGCCAGAGGACGAGCACCCCGCCGATGGCCGCGATCATCTGCACAGGCCCGCGTTCGGCGAACCATGACGACACGCTCCGGTGTTCCTCCGGTGCCGCCGGCGCCGGGGGTGCTCCTAACGTGGCGGTCGCCATCACGCGCCGCCCTCGTCAACCTGGCCGATCACGGCGAGGATCTCGCTGCGGCCGACCACGCCGAGCAACTTGCCGTCCTCGACCACCTTGATCGGCTTGTCCGCGGCCAGCACGGGGTCGACGGCGTCGCGGATCACGGTGGTGGGCGCCATTTCTGGGCCGTCGAGCGCGTCATGGGCGCGCTTCTCCCGCATGATCCACTTCAGGGTCAGCACCCGTGAGCGCGGTACGTCGCTGACGAATTCGCGAACGTAGTCGTCGGCAGGCGCGCCGACGAGTTCGTCGCCGGTGCCGATTTGAACCATCTCGCCGTCGCGCATGATCAGGATTCGGTCGCCGAGCTTGAGCGCCTCCGACAGGTCGTGGGTGATGAACACCATCGTCTTGCCCATCTCGTGGTGCAGCCGGATCACTTCGTTCTGCATGTCGCGCCGGATCAGCGGATCCAGCGCCGAGAACGGCTCGTCGAACAGCAGCATGTCCGGATCGCTGGCCAGTGCGCGGGCCAGTCCGACGCGCTGCTTCATGCCGCCCGACAGCTGATCCGGATACGAGTACTCGTACCCCGCCAGGCCGACCAGTTCGGTGACCTCGCCAGCGCGCTGTAGCCGTTCCTTCTTCGGGGTGCCCTTGACTTCGAGGCCGTACGCGACGTTGTCGAGCACCCGTCGGTGGGGGAGCAATCCGAAGTGCTGGAAGACCATGGATACCTTGCGGCGGCGCAGATCTCGCAGCGCGTTCTCGTCGGCGGACATGATGTCGGTGCCCTGGAATACCACCTGGCCCTTGGTCGGCTCGATGAGCCGCGTCAGACACCGCACGAGCGTGGACTTTCCAGAGCCCGACAGCCCCATCACGACGAACACCTCGCCGCAACCGACGTCGAAGCTGACGTCGCGAACGGCAACCGCGCACCCCGTCTTCTTCTTGATGTCCTGGACGGACAGGCGCTCCATGCTGTCGTCGCATGCGACGTCAGAAGCTTTGGCACCGAAGACCTTCCACAGTCCGTTGACACTGAGCTCCGCGTCGCTGCGGCGTGGGGACGGCGGGGCGACCACCGCTGTGGGCGCGCTCTCTGTATGGATGGCCACCGAAATCTCCTAACTGATTGGGCTGTCGGTCATTTCGAGATGCTTGCGGATTAGCCGCGGAACCACCGTTCGGGCCGCGGGTTGGTGTTCTGCCAGATGTGCTTGATCTCGCGGTACTCGTCGAGTCCGGTCCGGCCGAGTTCGCGGCCGTTGCCGGAGCGCTTCATGCCGCCCCATTCGGCCTGGGGCACGTAGGGGTGGTAATCGTTGATCCAGATCGTCCCGTGCCGTAACCGGTGCGCAACGCGCTGGGCCTTGCCGGCGTCCTGGGTCCAGACCGCGCCGGCGAGCCCGTACTCGGTGTCGTTGGCGATCCGCACCGCGTCGTCTTCATCGGTGAAGGTTTCGACCGTCAGCACCGGGCCGAACGACTCGTCCTTCGTCACTGTCATTCCCGTGTGGCAGCGATCCAGAATCGTTGGGGGATAGAAGAAGCCGTCCTGCAGGTGGGGCTCATCGGGTCGGCGGCCACCGCAGCGCAGCACCGCACCCTCGGCGAGTCCGGCAGCGACGTACGCCTCGACCTTGTCGCGGTGGGCCGCGGAGATCAGGGGACCGGTCTCGGCGTCGGGATCGAACGGTCCGCCGAGGGTGATCCGCTCGGCGCGCCGGACCACCTCATCGACGAATCGATCGTGCAGCGACTCTTCGACGATCAGTCGGGCGCCCGCCGAACACACCTGTCCCGAATGCAGGAAGACCGCGGTGAGCGCGAAGTCCACCGCGGTCTCGAAGTCGGCGTCGGCGAAGACGACGTTGGGGTTCTTCCCGCCGAGTTCCAGCGCGACACGTTTGATCGTCGCGGCAGCGGCGGCCATCACGCGGGTGCCAGAAGGGACACCGCCGGTGAACGAAACCATGTCCACGTCAGGGTGTTCCGAAAGCGGCGCGCCGGCGGCAGGACCGGCACCTAGGACGAGATTGGCGACGCCGGCGGGCAGGCCCGCTTCCTCCAACGCGCGCATCAGCAGCACTGAGGTTGACGGTGTCAGCTCACTCGGCTTGAGAATGAACGTGTTGCCCGCCAACAACGCTGGCGCAACCTTCCAACTGGCTTGCAGCAGAGGGTAATTCCACGGCGTGATCAGTCCACAGACGCCGACGGGCTCGTACACCAGGCGGCTGATCGCATCCGCTTTACCGGTGTCGACGACATGGCCGGCCTCGGTGCCGCCGACGCCCGAGTAGTAGCGCAAACACGCTGTGACGTCGTCCATGTCGTATTCGGCCTCGACGATCCGCTTACCGGTGTCGAGCGCTTCAGCGCGGACGAAGTCCTTGCGATCCCGATCGATCAGGTCGGCGGTGCGCCGCAACACGTCGGCGCGCTCACGTTCCGGCATCTGAGGCCACGGACCCGTGTCGAAGGCCTCGCGCGCGGCAGCGATCGCGGCGTAGGTGTCCTCAGCGGACGCCTCGGCGGCCTGTGCGACCAGCTGGCCGTCGGCCGGACATCGGATCTCGCGGCGGGCGCCGTCGAGCGCGGGGCGCCATTCGCCCGCGATGAACATATTCAGGTGTTCCGCCACCTACTCGGCCTCTCGCCAGCTACCTAGATGTTGCGTATTGCGCAATAGAACCCTCTACATGCAACAGACTGAACCGTGTCCCATGTCACTGTCAAGGGGAGCGCCCAAACGAAACTCGCTGGTAACAAGGCGGCAATGGCCAACCTTGACCGTCAAAGCCGCACGCAGCTATGATGCCGATCACACTCTGATATATCAGTTATCTTCAATCTGGTATTCATACCCAAGCCCCACGAACGGAGCATCGACATGAGCGTCCTCGACGAGCGTCTTGCCGATTTCGATCCCGAGATCGCCGAGTTGATTGGCAAGGAACTAGAACGCCAGCGCACCGGCCTCGAGATGATCGCGTCGGAGAACCATGCGCCGCTGGCCGTCATGGAGGCACAGGGCTCGGTGCTGACCAACAAGTACGCCGAGGGTTACCCGGGACGGCGGTACTACGGCGGCTGCGAGCACGTCGACGTGATCGAACAGATGGCGATCGACCGCGTCAAGTTCCTGTTCGGGGCCGAGTTCGCAAATGTGCAGCCGCATTCCGGTGCGCAGGCCAACGCAGCGGTCATGCATGCGCTGCTCAAGCCGGGCGACACCATCCTCGGGCTCTCGCTCGACTGCGGCGGTCACCTCACCCATGGAATGCGGCTGAACTTCTCGGGCAAGCTCTACAACGTTGCCGCCTATGGGGTCTCGCGCGACGACTACCTGATTGACATGGATCAGGTGGCCGAAGCGGCCCGCGAACACCGGCCTCAGATGATCATCGCCGGCTGGTCGGCCTACCCGCGGCACCAGGACTTCGCCCGCTTCAGGGAGATCGCCGACGAGGTCGGCGCATACCTGATGGTCGACATGGCTCATTTCGCCGGGCTGGTGGCGGCGGGGCTGCACCCGTCGCCGGTGCCACACGCACATGTGGTCACGTCCACCACGCACAAGACCCTCGGCGGCCCACGCGGCGGCATCATCCTCACGAAGGACGCCGACATCGCCAAGAAGATCAATTCGGCGGTGTTCCCCGGGCAGCAGGGCGGACCGCTGGAGCACGTCATCGCGGCCAAGGCGGTGGCCTTCAAGATGGCGGCCATGGCTGATTTCGTCGAGCGTCAACAGCGCGTCATCGACGGAGCCAAGCTCATGGCCGAGCGGCTGTCTGCGCCCGATGTGCGCGATGCAGGAATCGCCGTGCTCACCGGTGGCACCGATGTCCATCTGGTACTCGTCGATCTGCGCAACGCGGAGATCGACGGACGGCAGGCCGAGGACAGGCTGGCGACCATCGGAATCACGGTTAACCGCAATGCCGTTCCGTTCGATCCTCGACCGCCGATGGTGACTTCGGGGCTGCGCATCGGCACGCCTGCGCTTGCGACGCGCGGTTTTGAAGCAGAGGACTTCGCCGCCGTCGCCGATCTGATCGCGCAGTGCCTGATCGCCGCGCCGGACACCGACACCGCGAAGTGGGCGCGGGCGGTCGGTGAGCTCGCCGAGCGTCATCCGCTCTACCCGCAGCTGTAGTCAGGGAGGGACAGTCAGTGACCATCAGTGTCTTCGAGCTCTTCAAGGTCGGCATCGGCCCGTCGAGTTCCCACACCGTCGGACCGATGCGCGCGGCAGCGATCTTCGTCGCCGACCTCGAGGCGATGGGAGTTCTCTCGCGGGTGGCCGACGTACGAGTCGAGCTGTACGGGTCACTCGCGGCGACCGGTCGGGGCCATGGCACCCTGTCCGCGGTCTTGCTGGGGCTCGAGGGACATCGCCCCGAAACGATCGAGTCCGAGGAGGTGGAAGCCGGGCGGTTGCGGCTGGCCAACGCGGGCAAGATCATGCTCGGCGGACGAGTGCCGATTGCATTGTCCGAGGACGACATCGCGCTGTACAGCCGCACGGTGCTGGACTTCCACCCCAACGGCATGACGCTGTCGGCCTTCGCGGCCGACGACAGCACGCTGCATCGGCGGACCTACTACTCCATCGGTGGCGGGTTTGTGGTCACCGAGGGCGAGGCCGCAACTGATGACGCTGCGAAGGACGACGACACCTCGTTCTCGTCGGCGGCAGAACTGCTCGCGTTGGCTTCGGGCACCGGCAGGTCGATCAGCGAGGTGATGCTCGCCCATGAATGCGGTACCCGCAGCGTCGAGGACATCCGCGCGGAGTTGCTTCACCTACGCGATGTCATGGTGGAGTGCGAGCAGCGCGGCATCAGCCGCACTGGTCTGCTGCCGGGCGCGCTGCAGGTGCGCCGACGGGCGGGGCAGTGGTACGACCGTCTCAGCCAAGAAGACCCCGACCGCGACCCGCGGTTCGCCGAGGACTGGGTGAACCTGGTTGCGCTCGCCGTCAACGAGGAGAACGCGTCGGGTGGGCGCATCGTGACCGCACCGACCAACGGCGCGGCTGGGATCATTCCCGCGGTGCTGCACTATGCCGTGCACTACACGGAGGCGGGGACCTCGAACCCGGACGACACGGCGGTGCGGTTCTTGTTGACCGCAGGGGCGATCGGGTCGCTGTACAAGGAGCGGGCGTCGATCTCCGGCGCCGAGGTCGGCTGTCAGGGCGAGGTCGGTTCAGCGTCATCAATGGCGGCCGCCGGGTTGGCCGAAATCCTTGGCGGCACACCGGAACAGGTTGAGAATGCGGCCGAGATCGCGATGGAGCACAGCCTTGGGTTGACGTGCGATCCGATCGCGGGGCTCGTGCAGATCCCATGTATCGAACGCAACGCGATATCAGCAGGCAAGGCGATCAACGCGGCGCGCATGGCGTTGCGCGGCGATGGCGAACATCGCGTCAGCCTCGACGAGGTTATCGAAACCATGCGAGCCACCGGGCGCGATATGAGTTCGAAGTACAAGGAGACGTCGACCGGCGGGCTCGCGGTCAACGTTTCGGTGAACTACGTCGGCTGCTGAACGAGGATGAGTTCGGCGAACTGCTCGGCACATTCCAGCGGCGTGAAATGCCCAGCGCCGGCAGCAATATGGAGCCGGGCATCGGTGAAGTAGTCGTCGAGTCGGTCCGCCCATTCGGTGGGGAACAGCGGATCATGCTGCGGCCACAGCACATCGGTGGACACGTGAATCTTGATGGCGCCGTGGGGCGGCAACTCGATGAGTGACTGGGCGACCGTGCCCGCGCCGGCGCGGTACCACGCGATCGAAGCCGTGAAGGCGCCCGACAGCGCGTAGTCGGATACCAGGCGGTCCAGTTCGTCCTCAGAGAGCGCGAAGTATGGTCCGGACCAATGATTCCAGAAGTGCCGCAAGTATTCTCGGACAGCGTCTGGGTTGCCGTCGATCAACTCGGCGGCCAGTGGAAGCTGGTGGAAAGCCTGATACCAGAACTCGCTTTGTGCGTGCGCGGTGAGTACGCGATCTCCTGCGCCGGGCAGCGGGGGAGATAGCACGAGGCCGCGCACCAGATCGGGATGCATCCTGGCGACGCTCTGTGCGACGCGGCTGCCGACGTCATAGCCGGCGAGGATGACGTTCGACAGGCCCAGTTCCTTGATCAGCCCGATGACGCTGCTGGCTTGGGCGGTAGCGCTGTAGAAGTGCTGCACGGCCACCTCGTGTTTGTCCGAACCGCCGAACCCGCGCAGATCCGGAACGACGACGTCGGCGATGTCGCCGAGAATCGGAACGACCTTCCGGAAGTCGTGTCGGTTGCCGGGCCAGCCGTGCAGCAGTACGACGGGCGGCGCCCCTCTGGTCCCGAAGCGGTCGAAGGCGAGCCGAAACCCGTCGACGGGCGAGCTGCGCGACCACATTGGCCCATTCTGGCCGTCGCATGCCCGAATTTGGCTGGTTTTTGTCCGTATAGGTCTCGTGACTTCAGTCGGACGGCTGCGGGGAGCATGCCATTGCGAGCGAAAATGTTTGCCACACTTGCTGATTCGCGCTTATTGACCGGCACTCACCCCTGCGACCTGGATTCGATCACGGTCACCGGCGATGACAGCCAGGATGTTGCGCCATGCGTCGGACGGCCAGTTGAGCACGTCGCTGTGCGCCTGCGGTCCTGCCATCAGCCGTCCGTCGTCGTAATGCCCTGTGGCTAAACGGATTACGCCGGGCATCTCGTCTGGGTCGGCGCCGTGCGGACCGCCGGGTATGCCTTGGACGGCCTGAATGAAGTCACCCGGCGCTGTCATCGAGAATCGCAGCACATCCGGATTGCGGTTGTGCCAATCGCCCGGATCGTCGACACCGACACCCGCGCCAGCTGCGGCCACGTACAGCACGCGGTCGCCGGACAGGCCGAATGCTTCGGCGGTGCCCACGATCGACCCGCCGTACGAATGGCCGATGTAGGTCACCGGGACGTCGACGGTGCGGTCGACGTCTTCGCTGAAAGCGACGAGCCGTGGCGCCATATTGAGCGCATACCGCGGGTCGGCCGCATCGACGACACCGGCGATTGGATTGCCTCGCGGAAAGGGGCCGCCCAGATAGGTAATGGTCGCGACGTCGCCGTGGGTTGCCGACACGAAACGGCGCGCGGTCCGAGTGTCGGCCGCCGAGCCCTCGATGGTGGTGTTCAGACCTGGGACCAGAACCGCCACACTCTTTGCCGTCGCGAGGTCGCCGTTGAGTTCGACCAGTGAGGCACGGGCGGGATCGAAGGCCAGAATCTGCCGCTCGACGCGCCGACCACTACCCGTCGGGTCGTCGATCTCGCCGAGCAGGCCGCGGTAGAAGGCGGTCCGCTGCTGGGCCGTCGGATCATCGAGGCCGTCGACGATCGCCTGCGCGATGTTGATGCGGTTGGCGGCTGCGCGCATGTCCCATGGCACGCCGTCGGTGTTGCCGACCTGGAGGGGAAAGTCCGTGGTCAGTCGCTGCCGTTGCGCTGGCGTCATGGCGGCGATCTGCTCGCCGATGCGGTCCTGACTCATCGCGGGCCAGCCCGCCACCACGTCGGAAGCCCGCACTGGCCCTGCGCCTGCCGGAACCGTCGCTGCAGCGCGGGGGATCGGCGTCGATGCGAATGCCGCCTCGATGTCTCTGGCGGCGTCTGCATCGGCAGCACCGAGTTGGTCGAGCGCGGCGGTGATCTGTTTGGTCAGCTCCTCGGCGCGCACCGTCAGCATGTCGTGCGCGACGGCAGCGTCGCCGCCTGAAAGCGCGATGAGCAGCGGCGATGGGGTAGCACGCAGCGACGCAGTTCCGTCGTCGGCGACCTCGAATCCGCCCCCGCGGGCCTCGGCGACTTTCTCCATCACCGACAACTGTGCGGAGGCGATCTGGTCAGCGCCGTCTTGTGCGGCGACCGAGGCGGTGACCAGGTGGCGGGCGGCCTCGTCGGCGTCGACGGCAATGCTGCGCGCGTTGTCCCGAGCGGTGTCGGCGGCGCTGCCCGTCCAATTGGTGTCCCGGATTGCGCGCGTGGCGGTGTCGGCGTGCGCGGTCAGGCGGTGGGCCGCGTCGTCCCAGCCGTCGGCGAGGCTGCGCAGCGCATCGGGCCGCCACGCCTCGGCCTGCGAGACGGTCGGCCGCCTCACCCCAGGCGCTGACCGTTGCGACCGTCGGCGCGTTCGAAAGCGTCCGCCGACATGTGGGCGGCCAGCGCCCACCCCCGCATGTTGGCGACCACGTCTGTCAGTCGCGCAGCAACGAGCGCCGGCGCACCGACACGGCCGACTTCTGACCCGGCCAAATCATCGGGATTTATTGTCGGCCAACGCATTTCGGCGATTGCGTCGGCGGCCTGCATGACGTGGTCGGCGACATCTCGTAACTGCCCCAGATCGACCTCTGTTCGTCCCCCCATGCCTCATGCTGACAGATTCGGACGCGAGGGCGCCGAAGTTATCCACAGGTACGGCGGCTTCTCGCCGGGCAGCCTCAGCAATGCATTTGGGTTGCCGGCGAACCGTGACGGAAACCCCAACCACTGTCAACGGCGCGGCTTGCCCGCCGTGGCCGGGCAGCAGCAAGTAGTCTCGATTACGTGCAGCGACGAATCATGGGCATCGAGACAGAGTTCGGTGTCACCTGCACGTTCCATGGCCATCGTCGGCTGAGCCCCGACGAGGTTGCCCGCTACCTATTTCGGCGGGTGGTGTCATGGGGCCGCAGTTCGAACGTGTTCTTACGCAACGGTGCGCGGTTGTATCTCGATGTGGGCAGCCACCCCGAGTACGCCACCGCTGAATGCGACAACCTGACCCAGTTGGTCACCCATGACCGCGCCGGCGAGCGGGTGCTCGAAGACCTGCTGATCGACGCCGAGCAGCGGCTGGCCGACGAGGGCATCGGCGGCGATATCTACTTGTTCAAGAACAACACCGACTCGGCGGGTAACTCCTACGGCTGCCACGAGAACTATCTGATCGTCCGCGCGGGTGAATTCTCGCGGATCTCCGATGTGCTCCTGCCGTTCCTGGTGACGCGGCAGCTGATCTGCGGTGCAGGCAAGGTGCTGCAGACGCCGAAGGCGGCGACGTTCTGCCTGTCGCAGCGCGCCGAGCACATCTGGGAAGGCGTCTCGTCGGCGACGACGCGGTCGCGGCCGATCATCAACACGCGCGACGAACCGCACGCCGACGCCGAGAAGTACCGGCGGCTGCACGTCATCGTCGGGGACTCCAACATGTGCGAGTCAACGACGATGCTCAAGGTGGGCAGCGCGTCACTGGTGCTCGAGATGATCGAGGCCGGGGTGCCGTTCCGCGATTTCTCGCTGGACAATCCGATCCGGGCCATCCGCGAGGTGAGCCACGATCTGACCGGGCGACGCCCGGTGCGGCTGGCGGGCGGCCGTCAGGCCAGTGCGCTGGACATCCAGCGGGAGTACTTCCAGCGCGCGGTCGAGTACCTGCAGACCAGGGAGCCGAACTCGCAGATCGAGCAGGTGGTCGACCTGTGGGGGCGCCAACTGGATGCGGTCGAGAGCCAGGACTTCGCGAAGGTCGACACCGAGATCGACTGGGTCATCAAGCGCAAGCTGTTCCAGCGCTACCAGGACCGCTACAACATGGAGCTGTCCGATCCGAAGATCTCGCAGTTGGATTTGGCCTATCACGACATCAAGCGGGGACGCGGGGTGTTCGACCTGCTTCAGCGCAAGGGCCTGGCGTCACGCGTGACGACGGACGAGGAGATCGAAGCGGCGGTGAACACTCCGCCGCAGACGACGCGGGCGAAGCTGCGCGGCGAGTTCATCAGCGCGGCGCAGGAAGCCGGTCGTGACTTCACCGTCGACTGGGTGCATCTGAAGCTCAACGACCAAGCGCAACGCACCGTTTTGTGCAAGGACCCGTTCCGGTCGGTCGACGAACGCGTTAAGCGGCTCATCGCCTCGATGTAGGTATCCCCAGAGCAAGAAATTGGCGCGGTCGGCGTCCTCGCGGCTCGGGTAGCATTTGCTGCACGACTGCTGGAGGGAATGCCGAATGCGCGCGCCGGAATTGCAACCGTCGCGAATTGATGCTGTTCGGGTGTTTCTGAAGGTGGTCGAGTGACTTTCACGAGGCTGCGCGACGCCGCTGCGGAGCGCCTGACGGATGCTGGAGCACGGTTGCTGGGTGCGGTCGTAGCGACTCCTGGTGGTGGGTCGCGCTTGGGCGTTCACGGTGCAGGTCGGTGGTGCAGCTTCGGGGACGGCGTGGTGCCAGCTATCGAGCACGACTTGGCAGGGGGATTGGACTGATGCCCGGAGAGCTCAGGGTCGACACCGCGCCGCTGGCCACCGGCGGCCAAGGCCTATTGAGTGCGGCGGGCGATATTCCGCAGCCGCCGGTGCCATTCACGGCGACGGGTGCCGACGCGCTGTCGACAATTCTCAATGCGCGCACGCAGGCAATGGAGGCTCCATTGATCGCCGGTCTGCCGGTGACGAAAGCCGATGCATTGCGGACCGCGCAGAACATCATTCAGGCCGCCGCCAAGTACGAGGGCATGGATCAACAGCTTGCAGACCAAGTTCTCAAGGCGCTGGCTGACCTCGAGGGCGCGGAGAGTTCGGGTGCCGGGGGAACGGGCGCAGCTGGTGCGGCGGGTGCGGCGGCGCCAGTCGCGGGCGCGGGCGAGCAGGCGGGTCAGCTCGGCCAGATGATGGGCATGCCGATGCAGATGGCCCAGCAGGCCGCGCAGATACCGATGCAGTTGGCGGGCATGGCGGCGTCGATTCCGCAAGGAATCATGCAGGGCGTGCAGAGCGCGATGCAGCAGGTCGGCCAAATGGCAGACGGCGCAGGGGAAAAGGCCGATCCGGAAGAGCTGGACGATCGGGCGCACGACGAGGCGAAGCAAGCAGAATCCGCCAAGGAAACGCCCGAGCAGAAGGCACCTTCGGATGGTGCGGCGGGGCCGAGCACTGCGGAGCGCGCGCCGACGACCGGACCGCAGCCGACGCCGGCACCGGAGGTGCCGCAGCAGCCGCACAGGCCGGCGCCGACGCGACCGGCCACGTCAGGTCCGGAAAGCGTTCTGTGACATGACCATTCGTGACGCGAAGGTATGCCGATGAGTGTGCCCCAGCCTCCCAATCAGTGGGGCGCGCAACCGCCGGCGGGCGGCCCGCAATGGGGGCCGCCACCGAGCGGTACGCCGCAGTGGGTTCCGCAGGGTCCGCCGCCGAGCGGTGGCGGTAAGGGCAAGTGGATCTTTGGCGGTATCGCGCTGATTGCGGTGATCGCGGTGACCGTTGTCATCACGGTATTGGTGGTCGGCAAGAACTCAGGCGGCAGTCAATCGCCCACGCCGACAAACGGAAACGGCTCAGACTTCGCGAGCGCGAATGACAAAGGCCCGGTTGGGATTATCACTGACGACCCGACATGCGCAGCGTGGCAGCGCGTCTCTCATGAGTACGCCGCGAAGGGCGATTCCGTAAAGTGGGGCGATAGAGACCAAACAATTCCTGCCAGTGCATGGACGTCGCAACAGCGAAACATGTACGACACTGTAGGTCAAGCCATGAAGGATGCGGCAGATCAGGTAGTCAACCTCGTGAAGGTGACTCCGCATCGGGTAATGCGCGAGATGTACGGGCAGTTCATTGCCTACGCAGACGCGCACATCGAACGTATCCCGACATATGTGGCAGATGATCGCTATCTGGCAGGGACAGCGGACGGTATTGCATCTACCTTATCGATGGTCTGCTCAGCGATCGACAATCGAGCGGCGCAGCCTTTAGCGCCGTTGATTCCCGAAGCCGCGGCTCCGACATCGATTTCGCAACTGGCCGAACCCGTTGAGCCGCAGCGGTTTCTAAAGTCAGCCAACCCTGTGTGTTCCGAGTGGATTTCTACTGTCGATAAATTCAGCGTCGATACCGCCGCTTGGCGGGCTACCGATCCGAACATCCCAGCGACTCAGTGGACACCAGAGCTGAAGGCGCTGAATGATGCTGTTGCGCCAACAATGACAGCCGAGGCAGATGACCTCGAGAATCTCGGCAGGCGTAGCGATAACCTCACTCTTGAGGACATGGCAGTGCTTGCCGCGCAATATCAACGAGCATTCGTCAAAGCTCTCCCGACGTACACAACAGCAGACTCGTACCTGTCCGAAGCGGCTAGCTATGCGGTGTCGTCGGTTAATGCCGCGTGCAAAGCGGCGGGGGCTCGCTAGTGGGTAAAGCTAAGCCGACGGGTCCGCACGCCGGCGAAATGGCCAGGACGGGAGCGTGGCCCGAGACGGACGAAGATGTCTACACCAACCGCGCGAACGAACTGGATCGCATCCTGTCGAAGGTCGACGCCACCCTCAGCAAGTGGCAAAACCATCAAGCATCGATTTTCAACGGTCCGCACGTTTGGTCCGGCGACGCGGCGACAAAAGCCAGCGCTGCTGTGGAAGTGGCTACAAAGGCGCTGCAGGAGCATCGCCAGCAGCTATGGGATGCCCGCGAGTGGTGTAGAAGCGCTGCGACCAACATTTCCAGCGTCAAGGACACGATCACGACAAATGTTGAGGCCGGCCAACTGGAAATCGCGGACATCGAAAAAACGGCGTCAAGGACAAATCACAATCCCGATGTCGCTATTCGAAACGTTGTAGAGCGGAAATACAGCGAGAACGTTCGCACCGTCGAATCGCTCGCCGCAGGTTTGGGATGGAAGCCGGACATATCTGCGTCGCCTGCTGACCAACCGGCGCAGCCCGGTCGAAACGGTGAGCGGCAGGACGGCGAGGGTTCGCCTTCACGGCTGCTCCGGTCTGACCCATCCGCGAATCCGTCCGGAGGCGGCGCTGTTCGTGGAGTCTCGGCGGGCGGTCCCCCGTCGGGTTCGAGCCCTGTAGTTCAGCCCGTGTCGACACGGTCCGATCAGGCAGGGAATACCGCGGAGGACAGGACCGCTACCGCCGCTGGCGGGTCGACACCCCAGCCGGTTTCGGCTTGGTCAAACCAACGCGCAAACGCCGGCGCCGCCACCGGTACTCCGCCAGTGCCAAGTCCATCCGTCGTCGAGTCTCCACCCACCGGCATTGGTGCCGCGCCGGCCGCTCCGAACCTGGGCGGGTCCGCTCCCAGCGTCGGTGGTGGCCCATCTGGCTCGCCGAGCGTCGGCACTCCCAGCTCGCCGCTGTCGACATCGAGCGGCAGTACGGGCTCCGCACCCGGTCCGTCCGTGCATCCCACCTCTGGTGGTCAAGGCGCACCCACGACGGACGGCGCTCAAGCCGCAGCTGGTGGTCAGCCCACCGGGACGGCACCGCAGACGACGCCGTTCACGCCGCAGGTCGCCAACACACCAATGGCCGCCCAGCCTCCAATTCCACCGGCTCCGACTCCAGGCCCGGCGCCCATTCCCGACGCCCCTCCACCGACGCCCAGCGCACCCGCTCCCGCTGGTGCTCCCGCGGGCCACGTCGCGCCGCCCCCGGCTCCGTCCGTGGGTGCCGCTCCGGCCCCCGCGCCCGCGCCGGGCCCGTCGATGCCACTCGGCCCGCCGCCCACGCCTCCACCGGCTGCACCCTTGGCGCCGCCGGGCTCGGCGGCCCCTGCACCCACATCGATGGGACCGGGCGTCGCGCCGGCTTCCGCGGCCGGCGCCACCAGCGCCGTGGGAGCGCCTGCGCCAGTACCAGTTTCGGCCGCACGCGCCGAACGCGATGCCATCGCTGCCGCCGCGACCGCCGGCGCCTTGCGCCGCCAGTCCGGTGGCGGCAGCGACCCGCTGCAGCTGGCCCGCCGCATCGGTGCCGCCCTCAACGCCGAACCCAACATCGACTTCGGCTTCTTCTGGGTGACTGCACTGACGCACGACGGCCAAATCGTCGTCGCCAACAGCTACGGCCTCGGCTACATCCCCGACGGCGTCAACCTTCCCGAACAGGTCCGCATGGCCAGCGCCGACGAATCCATCCCGCTCGGCGAGCGCGCCAAGTGGGCGACGTATCCGATTCTCGCCGTCCAAGGATGGGCCCAGCACCACAACCTGCGTCTGCGCGCCGTCGTCGCCACCGAGGACCAATTCAAGAATTTCGATCCCGGCACCGCCAAGGTCATCCTTCGATCCGACGACATACCGGACAGCGGAAAGATGCAGGGCCGCAACCGGTTAGCGGTCATCGCGCCGGAAGCGGCCTCGCGCCTGGCGGGCGTCAGCGCAACCGCCCTCTCCGAGTTGCTGCCGCCGGCACCGTCAGATACGAACCCGCCCGCCGACGAGACGAGCAACCTGTGGTTCGAGGTGATGAAGCCGATGATGAGCACCAACCCCGAACGCGGGGTCGCGCATCTGGAAGCCTTCGTCAATTTCGCCGACCACGCACAAGAACAGGCGCTCTACCGCGCGCACACCGCGCCCGACGCGGCCGCTCAACGTGGGGCGATCGCCGACTGGGTCTACTGGCAGCACGTCAGCGTGTTGATCTCCGACGCGCTGGCGGGCTCCGCGGCGAAGTGACAGCGCCCTCAACGCTTAAGGTGTTACGAGTGGGCATTTCCAAAGTCGAGCGGTTGATGAACCTCGTCATCGCACTGCTGTCCACCCGGACCTTCATCACTGCCGAACGGATCCGCGAAACCGTCTACGGCTACGCCGACAGTGTCAGCGACGAGGCGTTCTCCCGCATGTTCGAGCGCGACAAGAACGAACTGCGCGATCTCGGGATCCCGCTGGAAACCGGCCGGGTATCGCAGTTCGACCCGACCGAGGGCTACCGCATCAACCGCGAGGCTTACGCGCTTCCCGCCGTCGAGTTGACCGCCGACGAGGCCGCTGCCGTCGCCGTTGCCACCCAACTGTGGGAGTCGCCCGAACTCATCACCGCCACCCAGGGTGCACTGCTCAAGCTGCGCGCCGCGGGCGTCGACGTCGACGCGGCTGATTCCGGCATCGCGATCACATCGACCGCCGTCCTGCCCGGACTACGCGGGTCCGAAGACGTGTTGGGAATTCTGTTGTCCGCCATCGATTCTGGCCAGGCCGTGCAGTTCCCGCATCGGCCCACGCGCAGCGACCCATACACCACCCGCACGGTCGAGCCGTGGGGCGTCGTCACCGACCGGGGCCGCTGGTATCTGGTCGGCCACGACCGCGACCGCGACGCCCCGCGCACCTTCCGGCTGTCCCGCATCGGCGACCACGTCACGCCCATCGGCCCGCCCGGCGCGGTGACGCGCCCCGAGGGCATCAATCTGCGCGAGATCGTCGCCCGCGTCGTCAACGACCCTCCAGGCGGGACCCGCGCCCGGGTGTGGGTAGCCGCAGGGCGTGCGACAGCGTTGCGGCGCCGCGGCACCGTCGTTGGCCCACGAAGGCTGGGTGATCGCGATGGCGACGAACTCACCGTCGAGTACGGCATGTCCGACCCGCTGGCCCGCGAGATCGCCAGCTACGGCCCGGATGCCGTTGCGCTCGAGCCGCAATCCCTGCGTGACGATGTGCTGGCTCGCCTTCGCGCACAGGCAAGCGAGGTGACCGCGTGACCGCCGTCTCCACCCGCCTGGTGCGGTTGCTCAACATGGTGCCGTACTTCCAGGCCAACCCCAGGATCACGTACGCCGAGGCCGCCTCCGACCTGGGTGTCACCGTCAAGCAACTGCGCGACGACCTCAACCAACTCTGGATGTGCGGGCTACCCGGCTACGGTCCCGGTGACCTGATCGATTTCGAATTCTCCGGTGACACAATCGAAGTCACGTTCACCGCCGGCATCGACCACCCGCTGCGGCTCACCTCGCCGGAGGCCACCGGCATCCTGGTCGCCCTGCGCACGCTGCTCGATGTGCCCGGCATGGTCGACCCGGAGGCCGCCCGCAGCGCGATCGCCAAGATCGAGTCCGCCGCAGGCACCCTCGGTCATGGCGCCGAGGCGGCCGTCGACGAGCCCGCCCCCGTGGAAAGCGAAGCCGCCGCAGCCGTCCGCGCCGCCGTGCGCAACGGCCGCGCGCTCACGATCGAGTACTACTCGGCCTCCCACGACATGCTGTCCAGCCGCACCGTCGACCCCATCCGCGTGGTGCTCGTCGGAGACCACAGCTACCTCGAGGCCTGGTGCCGATCGGCAGAGGGCGTGCGGTTGTTCCGCTTCGACCGCATCGTCGATGCCAAGGTGCTCGACGAGCCGTCGGCCCCGCCGAAGCCGGCGGTGCAGGCCGAGCCCGACACGTCACTGTTCGACGGCGACCCGTCGCTGCCGTCGGCCCGTTTGCGGATCGACCGCTCCGCCTCGTGGATGTTCGACTACTACCCGCTGCGGGTGATCCGCGAACTGCCCGACGGCGCTTGCGAGGCCGCGATGACTTACGCGTCCGACGAGTGGATGGCCCGATTCGTGCTGGGCTTCGGCTCAGCGGTGCGTGTGCTCGAGCCCGAGGCGCTGGCGCAGAAGGTGCAGGAGTCGGCCGCCGCGGCGCTGCAGGCCTACGAGGTCGGGGCGGACAGCACCGGCAGGTAGACTCGGTCAAGACGTCTGGAGGTGACCAAATTGGGTGGTCTACAACCCTGGCACTGGTTAATCGTTATCGCCGTGTTCGTGCTGCTCTTCGGTGCCAAGAAGCTCCCGGACGCGGCGCGCTCGCTCGGCAAGTCGATGCGGATCTTCAAGTCCGAGATCAAGGAAATGCAGTCGGACTCCAAGCCTGAGGCCTCGGCGCCTCCTGCCACGCCGATCGCCTCGGAACGCGTCGACACGCCGCCGCCCCCGGCTCCCCAGGCCGAGCAGCCGTCGGACCACCGCCCGGCCTAGCCCAACGCCAACCCACTGGCCGCATCATGACGCGGCGTAGGTAGCCCGTGCAGACCCCCGGAATCTTCAAGAAGCTCGATCCTCGTCGACGTCGGTCGCGGGTCAACCCCGACGGCACCATGTCGCTGGTCGAGCATCTACACGAACTACGCACCCGCCTGCTGATCGCGGTGGCGGCCGTCGCGCTGACGACGGCCCTCGGGTTCTTCTGGTACACCCACAGCATCTTCGGGTTCCACAGCCTCGGAGAGTGGCTGCGCGGCCCGTACTGTTCGCTGCCCGCATCGGCGCGCGCCACGATCGCGCCCGACGGCGAGTGCCGACTGCTGGCCACCGGTCCGTTCGACCAGTTCATGCTCCGGCTGAAAGTGGCATTGATGGCCGGCGTCGTCCTGGCCTGCCCGGTGTGGCTGTATCAGCTGTGGGCGTTCATCACGCCCGGCCTCTACAAGAAGGAGCGCCGGTTCGCTAGCGCCTTCGTGGGGGTCGGTGCGGTGCTGTTCATTACGGGCGCCGTCATCGCTTACGTCGTACTGGCGAAAGCCTTGCACTTCCTGCTGACCGTTGGCAGCGACGTGCAGGTCACCGCGCTCTCGGGTGAGCAGTACTTCGGCTTTTTGATCAATCTGCTGCTGGTGTTCGGGATCAGCTTCGAGTTTCCACTGCTGATCATCATGCTCAACCTCGTCGGTGTGCTGACCTACGCCCGATTGAAATCGTGGCGTCGCGGACTGATCTTCGGTCTCTTTGTCTTCGCCGCGTTCGCCACGCCCGGCTCGGACCCGTTTTCGATGTTGGCGTTGGCGCTGGCATTGTCACTGCTACTGGAGGTTTCGATCCAGCTTGCCCGCGTCCACGACCGGCGCAAGGCCAGGCGGGAGGCGGCCGAGGATGTTCCCGATGACCAGGCGGCACCGATCGGTGCTGTCGAAGCTCTCGAACAGCCGAGCGCTGTGCCGGCACCGGCCCGGGTCATAGTCGATGACGACGCCACCTAGCAGCCAGCTCGCCAGCTTCGCCGAGCAATTGTCGTTCGCGCTGGACGACTTTCAGCAGCAGGCCTGCCGAGCGTTGGAGAACGGCCACGGCGTGCTGGTGTGCGCGCCGACCGGTGCAGGCAAGACGGTCGTCGGCGAATTCGCGGTGCACCTGGCGTTGGCGGCGGGCCGAAAGTGCTTCTACACCACGCCGATCAAGGCGCTGAGCAACCAGAAGCACAACGATCTGGTGGCCCGGTACGGGCCCGAGCGCATCGGCCTGCTCACCGGTGATCAGTCCATCAACGGCGACGCCGACGTCGTCGTGATGACGACTGAAGTTCTTCGCAACATGCTCTATGCGAATTCGCCTGCACTGTATGGTCTTTCGCATGTCGTGATGGACGAGGTGCATTTTCTGGCCGACCGGATGCGCGGTGCGGTGTGGGAGGAAGTGATCCTGCACCTGCCCGACGACGTGCGACTGGTGAGCCTGTCGGCCACAGTGAGCAACGCCGAGGAATTCGGCGGCTGGATCCAAACCGTGCGTGGTGACACCACCGTCGTCGTCGACGAACACCGCCCAGTCCCGTTGTGGCAGCACGTGATGGTGGGCAAGCGGCTGTTCGACCTGTTCGACTACCGGGCGTCCAAGGCCGCTAAGTCGGGCCGCGAACTCCTCGTCGACCCCGAACTGCTGCGCCACATCGCCAACCGTCGCGAAGCCGACCGGCTGGCGGACTGGCAGCCTCGCGGCCGCGGCAGGGCGCATCCGAGCATCTACCGGCCGCCGGGCCGGCCCGATGTGATCAGCACGCTTGACCGCGAAGGCCTTTTGCCCGCAATCACTTTCGTGTTCTCCCGGGTCGGATGCGACGCGGCGGTCAAGCAGTGCCTGCGCTCGTCGCTGCGGCTCACCACCGACGAGGAGCGGGCCCGGATCGCTGAGATCATCGACCGGCGCACAGCCGAACTCAACGAAGCCGATCTGGTGGTGCTCGACTATCACGAATGGCGGGAGGGACTGCTGCGTGGCCTGGCCGCCCATCACGCGGGGATGCTGCCCATCTTCCGCCACACTGTCGAGGAGTTGTTCACCGCTGGGTTGGTGAAAGCTGTATTCGCAACGGAGACACTGGCTTTGGGCATCAACATGCCCGCTAGGACGGTGCTGCTCGAGCGGTTGGTCAAATACAACGGCGAGCAGCACATGCCGTTGACGGCAGGGGAGTACACGCAGCTGACGGGCCGGGCCGGCAGGCGCGGTATCGACGTCGAGGGTCACGCCGTGGTGCTGTGGCATCCCGACATCGACCCGGCCGAGGTCGCCGGGCTGGCGTCGACACGCACGTTCCCGCTGCGCAGTTCGTTCGCGCCGACCTACAACATGACGATCAACCTGGTCAACCAGATGGGTCCCACGCAGGCGCACAAACTGCTGGAAAGCTCGTTCGCGCAATACCAGGCCGACCGATCGGTGGTCGGATTGGTGCGCGCCGTCGAGCGGGGCGAACGGATACTCGACGAGATCGCAGGTGAACTCGGCGGCCGCGACGCGCCCATTCTGGAATACGTGCGGCTGCGGCTGCAGATCTCCGAACGTGAACGAGCGCAGTCTCGGGCGTCGCGGCTGCAGCGGCGTAGAGCCGCCAACGATGCGCTTGCCGCGCTGCGCCGCGGCGACATCATCACCATCACCCAGGGTCGCCGCGGCGGCCTGGCTGTGGTGCTCGAAGCCGACCGCGACAGCGACGACCCGCGACCGCTCGTGCTGACCGAACACCGTTGGGCTGGGCGGATTTCGTCGGCCGATTACTCGGGTGCGTCGGACCCGCTGGGCTCCATGCAATTGCCCAAACGCGTCGAACATCGCAATCCACGGATGCGGCGCGACCTCGCATCTGCGCTGCGCTCTGCGTCGGAGGGGCTCGATGTGCCGTCGGCCCGACACAAACGCAGTGGCCCGGCCAAGGAGCGCGACGTCGACCCCGAACTGGCAGGCCTGCGTGAGCAGATGCGTCGCCACCCGGCACACGACCTGCCCGAGCGCGAAGTCAAGGCGCGGCTCGCCGAACGTTATATGCGAATCGAACGCGACAACGAACAGATCCGGCAGAAGATCGCCGCGGCGACCAACTCGCTGGCGCGCACGTTCGATCGAATCGTCGTGCTCCTGACCGAGCGCGGCTTCATCGAGGACACCGACGCGGACCCGAAGGTGACCGACGACGGACGACTACTGGCCAGGATTTACAGCGAGAGCGACCTATTGGTGGCCGAGTGCCTGCGCAGCGGCACCTGGGAGGGACTCCAGCCGGCCGAACTCGCCGCGGTGGTGTCGTCCGTGCTCTACGAATCCCGCGGCGACGCGCCGGGCTCACCCGACGGGACCGAGGTGCCGACGGGCAAACTACGCCGCGCCCTGAACACGACTCGCCGGCTGTGGACCGAGTTGCGGGCCGACGAGCAGCGACACCGCATCACGCAGAGCCGCGAGCCTGAGATCGGCTTCGTTCCCGCGATCTACCGCTGGGCCACCACCGGTGATCTGACCGCCGCACTCGCGGCGTCGGACGCGTCGGGCACGGGCACGCCGTTGTCGGCCGGCGATTTCGTGCGATGGTGCCGCCAGGTCCTCGACCTGCTTGACCAGGTGCGCAATGCCGCGCCGACGCCTGCGCTGCGCGCCACCGCGAAACGCGCTATCAACGACATTCGACGCGGCGTCGTGGCAGTTGATGCCGGGTAGTGTGTCTGCCAGCAGTGCGACCCGTGAGCAAGGAGAGAAATGAGCGGACCGCAAGGATCTGATCCGACGCAGCCGTGGCCCGGTCACCAGCCGGAGTCTGGCCAGGATCAGCCGTCAAGCGACCCGTCGGCCAACCAGCCGTGGCAGCCGCCGACCTCCGGGGCCGAGCAACCTACGACCGCAGTGCCCGCGTGGCAACCTCCGCCTGCCTACGACCCGCAGCAACAGCAGTATCCGCAGTACCAGCAGCCAGGTCAGGGCGGCCAGCCCCCGGCGTACCAGCCGCCGCAGCAGTACGCGCCGACCGAGCAGTACGGCCAGCAGCCAACCGACTACAGCGCACAGCCGTATCCGGGTCAGTACGGCCAACCGGGCCAGCAGTACGGCCAGCCGGGTCAGCCCTATGGGCAACCCGGCCAGCAGTACGGACAGCCCGGCCAGTACGGCCAGCCGGATCAATATGGCCAGCAGCCCGGCCAGTACGGACAGTTCCCGCCCTACGGCCAGGCCGCCGAGGAAGGTTCGAAGCGTTCGCTTGGCGTCATCCTCGGCGTGCTCGGTGTGCTTGTGGTGATCGTCATCGCGGCGGTGGTGGTTCTGGGCTTCTTCACGCCGGGCTGGTTCGTCACCACCAAACTGGACATCAACGCCGCACAGACCGGTGTGCAGCAGATCCTCACCGACGAGGCCAACGGCTACGGCGCCAAGAACGTCAAGGACGTCAAGTGCAACGACGGCAACAGCCCCACGGTGAAAAAGGGTGACACCTTCAACTGCGAGGTCAGCATCGACGGGACCAAGCGCCAAGTAACCGTGACGTTCCAGGACGACAAGGGCACCTACGAGGTCGGCCGACCCAAGTAGTCAGCCGGGCAGCGCGTCGAGCGCCTTCTGTAGCCGGCCGATCGACGACGTAACCCCGTACTGTTCGGCGAGTTTCACGACTTTGCGTGGATGTTCGGCTGCTAGGGGCAGCCTGTCGGACGGTGTCGAGAAGTTGACGTCGGCATCGGTGGCGACGCGCACCACGGGTCCCGCGGCATCGATGTAGTCGGTGGCCGCGAGCAGTTTGGTCCGAAAAGCCTTGGACATCTTTGATTTCGGGTCGTGCGCGGCAGCCAAGATTGCCTCGAGCGACCCATGCTGGGCGAGCAGGGTGGCTGCCGTCTTCTCGCCGACGCCAGGTACCCCCGGCAGCCCGTCGGACGGATCGCCGCGCAGCAACGCCAATTCGGCGTACGCCGGTCCGGCGCGGTCGACGGGCACACCGTAGGTTTCGGCGACTTCCACGGGCCCCCATTTCGTCGCCTTCGCGAGGCCGCGGCCGAGGTAGAGGACCCGGACTTGAACCGGCTCGTCGCACACGAGCTGCAGCAGGTCGCGGTCACCGCTGACGACGACGACTGGGTCGCGGCGCTCCCGAGAGGCCAGCGTGCCGAGCACATCGTCGGCCTCGCACTCCGGCGCACCCGCGGTGGGAATGCCGAAGGCGTCCAGCATCTCCATGATCATGTCGACCTGCGGGGTCAACTCGTCGGGCACTTCTTCGATGTCGGGTTGCCCATCGGGGTTCTCCTCGAGGACGCGGTGTGCCTTGTACGACGGAATCAGGTCGACGCGCCACTGCGGGCGCCAGTCGTCGTCGCGGCACACCACCAGCCGGGTCGGCTGCTCACGCGTGATCACCGTCGCGACGGCGTCCAGAAAGCCGCGCAGCGCGTTGACTGGCCGCCCGTCGGGCGCCTTGATCGACGAGGGGACACCGAAATACGAGCGAAACCACATGCTGGCGCCGTCGAGCAGCACTAAGGACATGCGGGCCATCCTGCCAGGGGTTGCGAACGGACCAGGCGGGTATCCGAGGGCATGACTCAGGTGCAGGTGTTCGCCGACGTCTACCGCAGTGCGGATTCGATGTGGCGTGAGCTCGGTTCGTTTCAGAGCATCGCGCGCTGGCATCCGATGGTGACCGAATCTCAGGGGGAGGGCGAAGAGCCGGGCGCGACGCGGACTTTGGCGACCCGCGACGGACTGCGATGGGTGGAGCGGTTGATCGAGTGCGACGCCGGGCAGCGCTTGTATCGGTATGAGGCCACATCCGCCGAGTTGCCGATCACCGATTTTCGCGGCGAGCTACGCATCCGCGAGGGTCGACCGCACCGGTGCACCGTGATCTGGACGGCGCAGTTCACGGTCACCAGCGATGACGAGAAGAGCGTCAGCGATAGCGTGCGTGGATTCTTCCGCGCAGGAGCCCGTGCGATCGAGAAGCAATACGCGGCCCAGCCGGTGACCGTATTGCGCCGACGGGTACGGACTCTAACGCGTCGGCGCTGAGCGAAAGGCGTTGGTTCAGAACGTCGTCCTCCAGCGGCCCGCAGGCGACTACCAGCCCGGGCAGTTCTGATAGCGGCGGCTGCACGGTCACACTGGACCCATGATCGAAGTGTTGCCTGACATGCCGGCGGGAGTGACCGGCTTCCGCGTTTCGGGCCGCCTGCGCGGTGAAGACTTACGCGAGTTCAAGCCCGCGATGGACGATCTCGTGAAATCAGGTGAGATCAGAATCGTCGAGGTCATCGAACCCGACTACGAGGGCTTCGGACCTGGCGGCCTGGTTGAGGACCTGAGGCTGGGCCTCGGTGCACTGATTCACCATCATTCGGCGTTTAAGCGAATTGCGGTGGTCTCCGACAAAGACTGGGTTGCCCATGCGCTGCACGCGTTCGCTTGGATGGTCCCTGGAGAGCTCGCGCTGTTCGGCCTCGACGAGATCGAGCGGGCCAAGGAGTGGGCCGCCGGCTGACATAGGAGAAACAGATGCCCTTCGGTGTAGATCGCATCGACCACGTGGTGCTCAACTGCCGCGACGTCGAGACCACCGTCGACTGGTATGTGCGCGTGCTCGGCATGCGGCGGGAAGTCTTCGGCGACAACCGGATTGCGTTGGTCTTCGGCAATCAGAAGATCAACGTGCGTCCCACCGGTGCGCCGAACTGGGAGACCGGGGCCGTCGACGCGCCAGGTTCGCTGGACCTGTGCTTCATCGCCGACCTCAGCGCGGACGAGATCGGCACGCATCTGCGGGCGTGCGGTGTGACGATCACCGCCGGCCCGGTCCCGAAGACCGGCGCGCTCGGCCCGATGACATCGCACTACTGCCGCGACCCCGACGGCAATCTCATCGAGGTCGCCAGCTATTCGACCCACGATTAGCCTTCATGACATGGCGACCAGTCGATTCAGCACCGATGTCTATGCACAACGACTCCGGGCCGCCGCGGCCGCGGCCGCCGATGCGGGGCTGGCCGGTCTCGTCATCACGCCCGGCTACGACCTGCGCTACCTCGTCGGCTCGCGTGCCCAGACCTTTGAACGGCTGACCGCGCTGGTATTGCCGGCCACCGGCGAGCCCACCATCGTCGTTCCCCGGCTCGAACTCGCGTCACTCAAGGAATCCGCGGTCACCGAACTCGGTCTGGCCGTACGCGACTGGGTCGACGGCGACGACCCCTACCGGTTGGTGGCGGACGCCCTTGGCGGCGCACCCGTAGCGACTGCGGTCACCGATTCCATGCCCGCGCTGCATCTGCTGCCGTTGGCCGACGTGCTCGGCGTCGTCCCGGTGTTGGCGACCGACGTGCTGCGGCGACTACGGATGCTCAAGGACGCCGCCGAGGTGGACGCGCTGCGCAAGGCCGGTGCCGCGATCGACCGGGTGCACGCCCGGGTGCCGGAGTTTCTGGTGCCAGGCCGAACCGAGGCCGACGTCGCCGCGGACATCGCCGAAGCGATTGTCGCCGAAGGACATTCGGAGGCGGCGTTCATCATCGTCGGTTCGGGTCCGCATGGCGCCGACCCGCACCACGAATGTTCGGACCGCGAGCTGCGGGCCGGCGACATCGTCGTCGTCGACATCGGTGGCCCGTACGAGCCCGGTTACAACTCGGACTCGACGCGCACGTACAGCATCGGGGAGCCCGACCCAGAGGTCGCGCGCCGCTACGCCGTGCTCCAACGCGCCCAGCAGGCCGCGGTCGACGCCGTGCGACCCGGCGTTACCGCCGAACAGGTCGACGCCGCCGCGCGCGACGTGCTCGCTGCCGAAGGCTTGGCGGAGGCCTTCGTGCACCGCACCGGCCACGGTATCGGACTGTCCGTCCACGAAGAGCCGTACATCGTGGCGGGCAACGATCTGCCGCTCGAGTCGGGCATGGCGTTCTCCGTCGAGCCCGGCATCTACTTTCCTGGCCAGTGGGGCGCCCGCATCGAGGACATCGTGGTCGTCACCGACGACGGGGCGCTGTCGGTGAACAACCGACCGCACGAGTTGATCGTGGTGCCCGCGACTTAGTCCTCGGCGCGGTCGAGCAGGTCGGACGACCCGAGCACCCGCTCGACGCGCACCTCGATCACCACCCGCTTGGGGTTGACCCGCGGCGTGCGATACCGCTGCGCGTAGCGCAGTTCCGCGTCACGCACGGCCTCGGTCTCGGTGTTGACGGTCGACTTGCCTTCCAGTGACAGCCACCGCGCGCCGTCGACCTGGCTCAGCACCGCGACGCCGCGCTCCTGGGCATTCACCGCTTTCTGGGAGCCGCCGGTGGTGATGACCCTGGCGATGTGGGTCTTGGGATCGAAGGTGAACCCGACCGCGACCACATGCGGGGAATTGTCCGAGCGCAGGGTCGTCAACATGGCCAAATGCCGTTCGGTGAGGAACGCCAGCGCGTCGTTGGTGAGCCTAGTGGTTGCCTTCGCCATCAAGGCTCACGGTAGCGCAGGACATAATCAGGCCCGTGAAGGACACGGACGCTGGGCCGGTGGTGATCTTCGGCGGCCGCAGCGAGATCGGGCTGGAGCTGGCCACGCGGCTGGCCGCCGACGCGACGGTGGTGCTGGCGGCCCGTCGCGGCGACAGGCTCGACGACGAGGTCGCGGCCGTGCGGGCCGCTGGCGCCGCCGCGGTGCACGTCCGGGAATTCGACGCCGACGACCTTGCCTCGCATGCTCCGCTGATCGAATCGATAGTCGCCGAGCTCGGCCCTATCGGAACCGCAGTGCTGGCGTTCGGCATCCTGGGCGACCAGGCCCGCGCAGAGAAGGACCCAATGCACGCCGCCGCGATCGTGCACACCGATTACGTCGCCCAAGTCAGCCTGCTGACCGTGCTGGCCAACTCGATGCGGGCCGCCGGGTCGGGGCGCATTGTCGCGTTCTCGTCGATCGCAGGCACCCGGGTGCGGAGAGCCAACTACGTCTACGGCTCGGCGAAACTCGGGCTCGACGGTTTCTGCAGCGGGCTGGCCGACGCCCTGCACGGAACCGGAGTGCATCTGTTGGTCGTGCGGCCCGGCTTCGTGATCGGCCGGATGACCGAGGGCATGGAGCCGGCGCCGTTCTCGCGTACGCCCGCACAGGTCGCGACCGCGGCGGCACTCGCGTTGCGCAAAGGCCGCCGCACCGTCTGGGTGCCCGCACCTCTGGGCGTGCTGGCGTCAGCGTTCCGGATGACGCCGCGATTCGTCTGGCGGAGGATGCCGCGATGATCGTGGTGGTGGGAATTGGGGCCGACGGCATGGCGGGCCTTGCGCCGACATCAGCTGCTGAATTACGCAGGGCAACAGTTGTTTACGGCTCGCATCGCCAACTTGACCTGCTCGACGACACCGTCGCTGCGGAGCGCAGGCAATGGTCATCGCCGATGCTCGGCATGGTGGAGACGCTCGGCAACATCGAGGGCGATGTGCACGTTGTGGCCAGCGGAGACCCGATGCTGCACGGCGTGGGGGCGCTGCTGATCAGACTGTTCGGCGCGGACACGGTGACGGTGCTGCCGCATGTGTCTTCGGTGACGTTGGCATGCGCGCGACTGGGCTGGGCCGTGCAGGAAACCGAGGTGATCAGCCTGATGATCGGGGAACCGCACACCGCATTGCGGCGCGGCGGCCAGGCCGTCGTGCTGTGCCGTGACGGTGCCAGCCCGGCGGCGCTGGCGCGGTTGCTCACCGACGCCGGGCGCGCCGACTCTCAGCTGACGGTGTTCGAGCAACTCGGCGGGCCGGGCGAGCGCCGCCGCGACGCCACCGCCGGGGAGTGGGCCGCGAAACCGCCCGACGACGTCGATGACCTCAACGTGGTGGCAGTGCGCTACCTGCCCGGTGACACTCGGCTGTCGGTGCTGCCCGACGACGCGTATGCGCACGACGGCCAGATCACCAAACAATCGATGCGGGCGGTCACCCTCGCCGCGCTGGCACCGCACAAGGGCGAGCGGCTGTGGGACGTCGGCGCGGGCTCGGGCAGCATCGCGATCGAATGGTGCCGCAGCGGGACTGGTTGTCGAGCAGTGGCATTCGAACGCGACGAGCATCGCCGGCAGCGCATCGTCGAGAACGCCTTGAAGCACGGAGTCGTTGTCGATGTCCGCGGTGAAGCGCCTGCGGCGTTTGACGAAGCCGTGTTGAGCGACGGCGGTGTCGACGGGGTGCCGCGGCCGACCGCGATCTTCATCGGCGGTGGCGTGACCCAACCAGGGCTGCTCGAAGCCTGCTATGACCGGCTACCGACAGGCGGGCTGCTGGTCGTCAACGCTGTCACGGCGGAGTCCGAAGCCGTTCTTGCCCAATGGTATTCCCGCGTCGGCGGCGAGCTTCGGCGGTTCCAGCACTACCGCAGCGAGCCCGTCGGAAAGTTCACCGGATGGCGACCCGCGATGCCCGTCACCCAGTGGTCGGTGACCAAGCCATGACCGTCTACTTCATCGGCGCGGGACCCGGCGCCGCCGATCTGATCACGGTGCGCGGTCAGCGCTTGCTCGGCCGCTGCCCGGTCTGCCTGTATGCGGGCTCCATCATGCCCGAGGACCTGTTGGCGCTGTGCCCGCCCGACGCCCGAGTCATCGACACCGGTCCGCTGACACTCGACCAGATCATCACCGAGTTGGCCGAAGCACACGCCGCAGGCCTCGACGTCGCGCGCCTGCATTCGGGTGATCCGTCGATCTACAGCGCGCTGGCCGAACAATGCCGTCAGCTCGACGCGCTCGGTGTCGACTACGAAATCGTGCCGGGCGTACCGGCATTCGCTGCGGCTGCGGCCGTATTGGGCCGTGAGCTCACCGTGCCGGGCGTCGTGCAAACGGTGACGCTGACGCGGGTGGCGACGCTGTCGACGGCGATGCCGCCGGGGGAGGATCTGCGGACACTGTCGGCATCGGGTTCGACGCTGGTGCTGCATCTGTCGGCGGCGCAGATCGACGCGATCGTGCCGGAGCTGCTGGCGGGTGGCTATCAGCCCGAAACCCCTTGCGCGGTAGTGGCATTCGCCAGCTGGCCGCAGGAGACCGTGCTGCGCTGCACGCTCGCCGACCTCGCCGAGGAAACGAAGGCCGCGGGAGTCACCCGAACCGCGGTCATCATCGTCGGGGATGTGCTTGCCGCCGAGGGCTTTTCCGACAGCTACCTGTACTCCTCGAACCGGGTGCGGAGAGGCCGGCACTGATGCGCGTGCTGTTGCTGGGCGGCACGTCGGAGGCCAGGGCGCTCGCCGCCCGACTGCACCCCGGCGTCGATGTGATCAGCTCGCTGGCCGGGCGCGTGCCCGATCCGGCCCTGCCGGTCGGCGAAGTCCGCATCGGCGGTTTCGGCGGCGTCGAGGGACTGCGGCACTGGCTGTCCGAGGCTCGCGTGGATGCCGTCGTCGATGCCACTCATCCGTACGCCGCGACCATCACCGCCAACGCCGCCGCGGCATGCGGCGAGGCGAGGGTGCCGCATCTGGTGCTGGCAAGACCCGCGTGGGAGCCCGGCGATGCGCTTGTCGTTGGCTCTGATACCGAGGCCGCTGAAACCATTGCCGCTGAGCACTATTCGCGGGTGTTCCTGACCACCGGCCGCTCAGGCACAGCCGCGTTCGTCGACGTCGACGCATGGTTCCTGATCCGCACGGTCACCGCCCCGGATGCGGAGGCCCTGCCCGCTCGCCACCAACTCGTGTTGTCACGCGGGCCATACCACTACGACGACGAGATGGCCCTGCTGCGGGAGCATCGCATCGAGGCCCTGGTGACCAAGAACAGCGGGGGCGCGATGACGCGACCCAAACTGGATGCGGCTTCGGCGCTGGGCGTTGCGGTGGTGATGGTGGAGCGCCCGCCGTTGCCGCCGGGGGTGACGACGGTCAGCACCGTCGATGAGGCCGCCGAGTGGGTCAGTAGCTGTTGATCAGCTCCAGAGTCTCCAGCTCCCGAATCGCGCGGCAGCCACGGTGGAACATCGTCAGCATCATTTCGTCGCCGCGTTCGGTTGAGGCGGCGAACGCAAAACCGAGGGCGCTGATCAACGGTGCTTGGACGACGCCGAGACGGTAGTCGCGCCAACAGGTCTCGGCGTCATAACCCCTCACCCCGTATCCCCATAGCGCGTCGTGATATCGGGTGACCAGGTCCCGCTCGATCTTGGCCCGCATGTCGGGGGCCAGGCTGGTCGCGGTGAAGTACGCGAGATCTCGAGTCGGAAGGCCGACCCCCATCGTCTGCCAGTCGACCACGGTGATGCGGGTGCGGTCGGGATCGAACAGCAGGTTGTCGAGCCGGTAGTCGCCGTGCATGAGTGAGAACCGGTGCGGCTCGGCCAACAGCCACGGCGTCACCAATCCCATGGCGGCGCGCAGGGTTTCGCGGTCCTCGGCGCTCATGCGTGGGCCGAGCTTTTCGATGGTGATGTCGGCGGCCATCACCGACACATCGCCGAGTCCCTTCGCTGCGGCCTCATCGCCAGGCTTGGGCATCGAGATCGACTCCAGCCCAAGCCAAGCCGGATCACACCAACTCGGGCCGTGCAGGCCGGCGATCGCGTCCACCGCGAGTTGGGCCTCGTCCGCCGTGCAGCCCGCGATCTGATCGCCCTGCACGGCAGGCGCCATATCGGCAAGTACCAGCACGAAATCGGCTCCGCTGTCGCTGATGTCGCTGTAGTGACAGCCGGGCACCGGGACCTGCATGTGCTTGGCCACGTCGGTGTAGAACTCGACCTCGGAGCGGTAGCCGAGCGCGACGCGTTCGCGGACCGCATCGTCCTGGGCGGGCAGCTTGACCGCGAACGTGCCGGGCAGGTCAGCGGACGTCGCATAGTGCGCGGTCACCCGATACGTTGCGCCGGTCTGGCCCGTGCCGATCGGGGTGACGTCGACCTCGCGGACGTCGGCTCCCAGTGCTGAACCGAGCCATGCCGCCGTTACATCTGAGGGCCCGCGTGGAATGTCAGTCACGCGCGGCACGTTAGCAGTCGAGCCTGCGACAGTTTCGGCGAAGTCACAACTCGGGGTAGCGGCGCGGCGTGAACACTTTGTCCCCGGATTCGTCGGAGTACCACTGGGTCTGCGACGACCCGATGATCAACAGGCAGCGCATGTCGACGTCGGCGGGGTCGAGGTCGGCCAGCCTGACCACCTTCACGTGTTCCCGTGAGCCCGACACGTCGCGACCGATCACCACCGGGGTGCTGGAATCACGGTGGGCCAGCAGCAGATCACGCATCGCACCGACCTGCCACGTGCGTGCCTTCGAGGCGGGGTTGTAGATCGCCAGGACCAGATCGGCCTGCGCCGCGGCGGTCAGGCGCTGCTCGATGACCTCCCACGGTTTGAGCCGATCGGACAGCGAGATGACCGCATAGTCGTGGCCAAGCGGGGCGCCGACCCGGCTCGCCACGGCCTGCGCGGCCGTCATCGCTGGGATCACCCGAACGTCAACGCCCGGCCATTGCTTGGCCTCCTCGAGCACGGCGGTTGCCATCGCGAACACGCCGGGATCCCCGGACGACACCACCGCGACCGCGTGCCCCTGCTGGGCCAGGGTGCAAGCGAGCCGGGCGCGTGCGGGCTCGTCGGTGTTGTCGCTGGGGTGGCGGCGCTGGCCGTCACGGGTGCCGACCCGGTCGAGGTAGGGGCCGTAGCCGATCAGGTCGGTGGCGGCGGCCAACTCGCGGCGGCTCTGCGGCGTCACCCAGTCGCTGTCGCCGGGGCCAAGGCCGACCACGGCGACACTGCCTGTCGGTGGGACCGCCGGTGCCGCGGTGGCACCGGGCAGCATCGCCAACGAGAAGTACGGCACCGTGTCGTCCTCGACGTCGCCTGCCGCCAGCACTCGCTCCTTCGCTGTGCTGGCCCGCTCCACGTAGAACGTCGCGTCGAGTCGTCCGACTGACGAAAGTGCTTCTCGCACAGCAGGATACGAGCGACCAAGCTTGAGGACCACGGCGGCGTCGGTATCGGCGAGTCGGCGCTTGAGCTCGTCGACGGGCAGCGTGCCGGGCAGGATCGTCAGCACCTCATCGCCCTGCACCAGCGGCGTACCCGTTGCCGCCGAGGCCGCGCTGACCGAAGTCACGCCGGGAATGATCACGGCGTCGAAGCGCTCCGTCAGCCGGGTGTGCATATGCATGTACGAGCTGTAGAAAAGCGGATCGCCCTCCGCGAGCAGCGCCACGTTGCGGCCCGCCTCGAGGTGGGCGGCGATCCGGTCGGCGGACTCGCGGTAGAAGTCCTCCATCGCGCCGGCGTAACCGCCGGGATGGTCGGTGGTCTCGGTGGTGACCGGGTAGACGAGGTGCTCCTCGATCTGGCCCGGCCGCAGGTACGGTTCGGCGATGCCACGCGCGATGCTGCGGCCGTGCCGGGCGCTGTGATACGCGATGACGTCGGCCTCACCGATCACCCTGGCCGCCTTGACCGTCACGAGTTCGGGGTCGCCGGGCCCGAGGCCAACGCCCCAGAGCGTGCCCGGGCTCATTCGGTGTCGCTCGCGATCGCGTTTACGGCCGCGGCCGCCATCGCGCTGCCGCCGCGGCGGCCCTTGACCACCAGATACGCCATGCCCCGGGGTCGGTCGATCAGCTCCTGCTTCGACTGCGCCGAGCCGACGAACCCGACTGGTCCGCCCAACACCGCGGCGGGGGTGGCAGCGCCGTCGTCGATCAGCTCCAGTAGTCGAAACAACGCAGTCGGGGCGTTGCCGATCGCCACTACTGCACCGCCTAGCCGGTCGGCCCACAAGTCGACCGCGGCCGCCGATCGCGTCGAGCCCAGACGCTCGGCCAGAGCGGGTGCCCTCGGATCGGCCACCAGCGAGACCACCTCGTTGTCGGCGGGCAGCCGGGATTTCGTGATGCCCGCGGCCACCATCGAGGAATCGCACAAGATCGGTGCTCCTGCGGCCAGCGCGGCGTGGGCCTTGGCCACGACGTCGCCGCTGAACGCGACGTGTTCGGCGACGTCGACCTGCCCGCAGGTGTGGATCAGCCGAACGACCACCCGAGCTACGTCGTCGGGAAACCGCGAGAGATCCGCCTCGGCGCGGATCGTCGCGAACGACTGCCGGTAGATCTCGGCGGCGTCGCGGATGTAGTCGAGCACCCGCTCACACTAGCGGCGGGCGGTTCCGGCGTAGCTCGCGACCAGCACCAGCGCGCAGCCTGCCAACTGCAGCGGCGAGGGCCGCTCCCCGAGTACCAGCGCGCCGAGCACGATGGCTCCGATCGGCATCACCATCAGCAGCGCTGAGCTGACCTCGCTCGGCAGCTTCGGTGTGTAGACGGCCACCAACAACCAGCCGAGGAGTTGCCCGGTCAGGGTGACCAGTACCAGCCAGCCCGCGGTGGACCATCCGGGCGCGACGTCGAGGTTGCCTGCGACGAGGCCCACCGCCATCGCGACCGCCGCCGCCGACGCGAGCACGATCGCATAGGTCTGCATCGGTTGGCCGTCCTGGCCGCCGCGACGTAGCAGGAAAAGGAAGCCGGAGTAGCAGAGCGCGGCGGCTACCGAATGCACGGTGCCCGCTGTGGGGTTGGTGCCGCTGACGCCGTGTTCGAAGATGCCGCCTGCCAACAGCACGCCGACCAGGATGACGGGCAGCGCCCACAGGAACCGCGCCCCGACGCGTTCGCCGTCGACCAGCCACGCCAGCAGTGGCACCAGCGCGACCTGAACGTTGACCAACACTGTCGAAAGGCCCGCGCCGACCTCGGGAATCGACTGCGTCCACCACAACATGTCGGCCGCGAACAGCACACCGCACAACCCCGCCCAGCCGCACGCGCGTCTGCTCAGCGCGCCGTGCTGCCGTCGCTCGGCGATGGCGAGCGCGGCGACGACCGGCAGGGCGAACAGGCACCTGGCGGTGGATGCGGTGGCCGGGTTCGTGGCTGCCAGTCCGAGGAGCACGGCAGACGCCGACAGACTGATGGCGCCTGCGGCCAGTCCCAGCGATGCGGTATGCGTTCGATCGATTGTGGTCATCGGCGATCGCATTCCCTCGGTGTCTAACATATAAACATCATATTTGACTGTTAGAATCAGATACGTGACAGCCGCCGACAAGCTCGCCCTGCGCGGGGGCCACCCGGTGATCGACCTCGTGAACACGGTCGCTTGGCGGGGCGACGACGCGCGGCGCGTCGACAATCTCGGCAACTACTCCGATCTGGTTGGCTGGTCTCGCCACGCAGGAGTGGTGTCAGCCACCGAAGCAGATGCACTCGTGCGCGCCATGCGGTCAGACAGCGACTCTGCTGAGCGCGCAGTCGCGCGTGCCAGGCGGCTACGGGAGGCGCTCCACGCCCTGTGGACCGACGGAACGCAGGCGGCGTTACAGACGATCGGCGCAGAATGCCGAACTGCGTTGCAGCGCAGGGAGCTTCGCGCCGTCGACGACGGCATCGAGTGGATCGATCGACAGCCGACGGTGTGCACACCGGTCGATCGATTGGCTGTCGCCGCCGTCGACTTGCTTACGCAGATTTCACGCGACCGCGTCAAGGCGTGCGGCGACGTCGCATGCGGCTGGCTGTTCCTGGACAGCAGTCACCGGCGGAACCGACGATGGTGCAGCGCCGCCGACTGCGGTAATCGCGATCGCGCCCGCAGGCACTACGAACGCGCGCGGCGCTGATAACCGTCCCCGGTGGCGATCAGTATCTGACCGACGGGCGGGCTGCCGCAGGCGCGTTCGCAGCCGACGAAGTGCCGATGCCCTTCGGCGGGGTCGTCGAGCGCGGCAGTGGCGTCGGCGCGGACGTCGGCGGCCGAATGTGGGCAGCCGGGGCTGCCCGTGCACGCGCTGACCGACAGCCAGGGCGAAGTCTCGTCGAACACCAGATCCATCGGCGCCAACACGCGCAGCGCGGTGTCGGCAACGCCTTCGTCGAGGTCGAAGACCAGCACGGAGCGCCACGGGGTGATCGCCAACGGCGCGCCGATCGCCGCGAGAAACTCGGCGACCCTGGCCTGCAACACGCCAAGCGGCACGGCCGCGCCGAGGGTGACGCGGCCGTCGTCCTGCGGTAGCCACCCGACTGGCGGCCTGTTCACCGCCTGCCACGTCGCGCCGTTTTCCGCGCCGGCAGTGAAGCCCTCCAGCAGCGGTGCGCTGTCGGCCATTTCGGCTATGCGCCAGGCCTTTCCGCGATCGTCGACGAATCGTGTCGCGACAGCGATCAATGCCGGAACGACGTCGGAACGGTCAAGTCGCACGCCGGTGTCGCGGCCTCCCAGCAGCAGGGCCGCGGTGGTCTCGTCGAGAAAATGTGCCCCTGCATCGGCGGCGAGGCCCGAGATGTCGGCGTGGCCGTCGTCAATACCGAACAGGAACCGGCCCGGCAACTCCGCGAGCGCAGGCTCGGATTGGATCGCCTCATCCAATTCGGTGACCAACGCGCGGATGTCGGTCATGCCTCCGATGCGACCGGACAGTGGAGAGGCGACGATGTTGCGTACCCGCTCATGCGTTTGCGAAGGCAACAAGCCTGCGGCGGCGGCGATTTCGGCGACCGACGCGGTGTCGGTGATGGCCCGCAGTTGGATGTTGCCGCGAGACGTGAGCTCCATGGCAGGCGACGCGAACTCCGTCGCGGCTCTGGCGAGGGCCTCCAGCTGTCCGGGTGAGATCACACCGCCTGGTAACCGCACCCGGGCCAGCGCACCGTCGGCCGCCTGGTGCAGTTGCAGCGCGCCAGGGCAGGCGTCGCGGTCGCGGGTTCTGGCCACCACATCACGGTACGGCGCACATGTTGAGCGTTGACAGTGTGTCCGCCGACATTGCTGAAATCGGATGCATGCCTAGATAAGGCGTGCATCTGGCTTTGCGTGAAATGCATGAGTAGGTGGTGAGCGCGATAAACAGGTAGTTGGATACTCGTGAGGGTCGCTAAGTACCGGCCGAGAATTCTTCCCATCGAGCAGCCGGGCCACCCGTTCGGCAGCAACCGAAAACAGGGGGGATTCCAAATGACCGAGTTACTAGCGTCTTTCGGCGCAACACCGGAGGTGGCCGGCCGGCGCGCAGCCGTCGAGGCGCCGCGTACGCCGGTCTTGATCACCGAGCAGCAGGTGCTGTTCGCCACCGCAGCGGCTGTGCCGTTGCAGCCGGAGCAGACCGGCCGACGCTGGACCGGGGCGGTCGTGGCTTTCCTGACGGCAGCGTTCGTGAAGGCCGACAACACAACCCAACCGAAGCGGCGGCACTATCCGTCCCGTCAGGACTATCTCGAGGACTCCCGCATGGCGCGGGAGATGATGAGGCTCTGACCATGCCGAGAGCCCGCCGGAGTTGCTGGGGCAGGGGCGGGGGCAAGCCTGCGCCATCACCTCTCGGCGGGCCTTCGGTTTATGCCCACGTCAATGCCGATGCCTAGCCGCGTCACAAGTACCCGGATAAGTACCTAGGTAGCGGCTCGCGAATTAGCCGAATAATCAGGTACCCGTCTACGCGTGAGACATACCGTTACCGGCGCTAATTTTCTCCCATGAGGTCTTCGGCTCAGCCGGGCACCAAGAGAACACAGGGTGGGAGCAACTGAAATGACTGACATGGCAACGACATATCGCCCACAACCCGACGAGAGTCGCGAGAGACTCGTCTCCTCGCCGCAGACGTCGAGTGAAACGCAAACGCTGATCACCGAACAGCAGGTGCTCTTCAGCACGGCCGCAGCGGTGGCATTGCCGCCCGCCAAGATCCGCGGGTGGGTCGGCACCGCACACGTCGTGGCCGCTGCCGTCGGTGACTGGTTCGCCAGTGCGGCGCAGCCGCCGAAGCCGGTGTATCCGAAGCGGCACTTGTGGCTGGAGAACGCGCTGATCGGGCGCGAAATGGATCGGCTGTAGGTCAGCTCGCCAGGGCGATGGGGCTGACCACCTCCGAATAGTGCGTAGCGTCGCCGACGACGGCGCGACTGCGCTGGCCGTGGATGTCCACGGGGATGTCCCCGGCCAGCGTGACGCGGCTGAGCCGCCGGTACTGGTCGTCATAATCTGCGACGGCATAATGCTGGGTGGCGCGGTTATCCCAAATGGCCACATCGCCAGGCAGCCAACTCCATCGAATCGTGTTCTCCAGCTTGGTAACTCGAGCCTGTAGCAGGTTGAACAAGGTTGCCGACTCCGCGGAGCCAAGGCCGACGAACTGTTTGATGAAGTGGCCGAGCAGCAGCACCCGCTTGCCGGTTTCGGGATGAACGCGCACCACCGGATGTTCGGTCTCGTAGTACTCGCGGACGAACTCCTCCCGGTACTCGCGCACTGTGTCTGTCAGCGCCTCGTTTGGCTCGGCGTACTCGCGGACGTAGTCGTACTGATTGGTGTGCACCGCCCAAAGGTTCTCGGTGAGTATCCGCAGCGGCGCGGGCAATTGGTCATACGCCGCTTCGGTGGAGGCCCACGTCGTGGTCCCGCCGTAGCTTGGCAGGGAAACTGCCCGCAGCAGAGACGCTTTCGGAATGCGATCGACGAACGTGACATCGGTGTGCCAGCTGTTGGCCTTGTCGTAGCGCGAATCGATCGGCAACACCGTCTCGCCCTCGGACAGGGTCGGATGCGCGGTGGTGGGTGTGCCCAACCGGCTGGCGAAGGCAAGTTGGCCGTCGTCGTCCAGGTCGTGCTGGTCGCGGAAGAAGATCACCTTGTGCTCGAGGAGTGCATCGTTGATCGCCGCGATGGTCTCGGCATTCAGATCGCCTGCCAGTCGGACACCGTCGATGCGGGCGCCGATGTTGGCCCCGAGTTTCACCACGTCTAGGAGTTCAGTCATGCGCCGAATCGTCCGCCGGCCGCAGCCCTTCCAACACGGTTTAAATGGCTGCGATTCGAAGCCGGATGTGACGCTCGCCACACCGGCGCCCGTCGTGATCCGTGGCACACAACTCACTCATTACCGGCTGGTAGCGCCGTAAGTTCCGGGTTACTACACGCGTGTGTAGTAACCGAATGTCACGAAAGGAACGACGATGTTCGCACTAATCGCATTCGGCGTACTCGTGCTGTTACTCATCGCCGGCCTCGGCCTGCCGTACCCGCAGACATGGCACGGCCGCTGGGGCAACGGCAGCTAGGCCTCAGCCCGCGGCCAGCTTGGGGTAGTAATGACGGGTGCCCGATCCGATCGTCCTGCTGCTCTCGACGTCCGACACCGACCTGATCACCGCCCGAGAGAGCGGGGCGAGCTACCGGTGGGCGAACCCGTCGCGGTTGGTTGACGGTGAACTCGACGAGCTGTTGGACGGTGCGGACATCGCCGTAGTCCGCATCCTGGGCGGCTACCGCGCGTGGCAGGACGGCATCGACACCGTCGTGGCAAGCGGCGTTCCGACCGTCGTCGTCAGCGGCGAGCAGGGGCCCGACGCCGACCTGATGGGCCATTCGACGACGCCCGCGGGTGTGGCACTGCAATCGCACATCTATCTCGCCCAGGGTGGAACACCCAACCTGCGCCAGCTGTACGCATTTCTGTGCGACACGTTGTTGATGACGGGCTTCGGTTTCGCGCCTCCGGAAACCACCCCGAGTTGGGGCATCCTCGACCGCGCGACGCCCGACACGGACGGCCCGACCGTGGCAGTGCTCTACTACCGAGCTCAGCACCTCGCAGGCAACACCGGCTATATCGAGGCGCTGTGCCGGGCCATCGAGCAGGCGGGCGGTCGGCCGCTGCCCGTCTACTGCGCGTCACTGCGGACCGCCGACGCCGGCATGCTCGATCTGCTGGCCACCGCGGACGCGATGGTGGCGACCGTGCTCGCCGCTGGCGGTGCCACGCCCGCCACCGTCACCGCGGGCGGCAACGACGACAGCTGGAACGTCGCGCATCTGGCCGCGCTGGACATCCCGATCCTGCAGGGTCTGTGCCTGACGAGTTCACGCACGCAGTGGCGGGACAACGACGACGGGATGTCCCCGCTCGATGTCGCCACTCAGGTCGCGGTGCCCGAATTCGACGGCCGCATCATCACGGTTCCGTTCTCGTTCAAGGAGATTGACGACGAGGGCCTGATCTCCTACGTCGCCGACCCTGAGCGCTGCGCACGCGTTGCGGGGCTTGCCGTCAAACACGCGCGGCTGCGGGCCATCCCTGCCCCGCAGAAACGAATCGCGGTGGTGTTCTCGGCTTACCCGACTAAGCACGCCCGAATCGGAAACGCCGTCGGGCTTGACACTCCGGCCAGTGCGGTCGCGCTGCTGCGGGCCATGCGTGACGCCGGGTATGCGATCGGCGACATTCCCGGCGTCGATGCCCAAGACGGCGACGCACTGGTGCACGCACTCATCGCGCGGGGCGGCCAGGACCCGGCCTGGCTCACCGATGGCCAACTGACGGGCAACCCGATCCGGTTGTCGGCCAAGGACTATCGCGACTGGTTCGCCACATTGCCAACCGAGCTCACCGAAGCCGTCGTCAAGCATTGGGGCCAGCCGCCGGGGGAGCTGTTCGTGGACAGAACCCAAAACCCCGACGGTGAGATCGTGATCGCCGCGCTGCAGGCAGGCAACCTCGTGCTGATGGTCCAGCCGCCGAGGGGATTCGGCGAGAACCCCGTTGCCATCTACCACGATCCGGATCTGCCGCCGAGCCACCACTACCTGGCGGCCTACCGCTGGATTGCGGCCGAATTCAGGGCCGACGCGGTCGTGCACCTCGGCAAGCACGGCAACCTGGAGTGGCTGCCGGGCAAGACGCTTGGCATGTCCGCTGCGTGCGGTACCGATGCTGCGCTGGCAGACCTGCCACTGATCTATCCCTTTCTGGTCAACGATCCAGGCGAGGGCACCCAGGCCAAACGGCGCGCACATGCCACCCTGGTCGACCATCTCATCCCGCCGATGGCGCGCGCCGAAACATACGGTGACATAGCGCGATTGGAGCAGTTGCTCGACGAGCACGCCATGATCGCTGCCCTGGACCCCGGCAAGCTGCCTGCGATCCGCCAGCAGATCTGGACGCTGATGCGCGCTGCGAAGATGGACCACGACCTTGGACTCAACGAGCGCCCCGAAGACGACTCATTCGACGACATGCTGCTGCACGTCGACGGGTGGCTGTGCGAGATCAAGGACGTGCAAATCCGCGACGGGCTGCATGTGCTGGGCCAAAAGCCCAGCGGTGAGGTCGAACTCGACCTGGTGCTGGCCATCCTGCGGGCGCGGCAGTTGTTCGGCGGCGAGCAGACCGTGCCCGGCCTGCGTCAGGCGCTGGGTCTGGCCGAAGACGGCACCGACGAGCGCACGGCGGTGGACGCGGCGGAGGCGGCCGCACGTGAACTGGTCGCCGCACTGCAGAAAACCGGTTGGGACGCAACGATCGTCGACACCCTGACCGAGGACGCCGCCGTCGCCGACATCCTGCGTTTCGCGGCAACCGAAGTGGTGCCGCGACTGGCCGGGACGGCGCGGGAGATCGACCAGATCCTGCGGGCGCTCGACGGCAAGTTCATCGAGTCTGGCCCGTCGGGATCACCGCTGCGCGGACTGGTCAATGTGCTGCCGACGGGCCGCAACTTCTATTCCGTCGACCCGAAGGCGGTGCCGTCCCGGCTGGCGTGGGAGACCGGTGTGGCGATGGCGGATTCGCTATTGGCCCGGTACCGCGACGACTACGGACACTGGCCACAGTCTGTCGGGCTTTCGGTGTGGGGTACCTCGGCAATGCGCACCGCGGGCGACGACATCGCCGAAGTGCTTGCGCTGCTTGGTGTCAGGCCAGTGTGGGACGACGCGTCGCGACGGGTGGTCAATCTGGAACCGATGTCGCTGGCCGAACTCGGTCGGCCCCGCATCGACGTGACCGTGCGGATTTCGGGCTTCTTCCGGGATGCGTTCCCCCACGTGGTCACTATGTTGGACGACGCGGTGCAACTGGTCGCGGGTCTCGACGAGTCGGCCGATGACAACTACGTCCGCGCCCATTCGCAGGTCGACCTCGCCGAGCATGGTGACCAACGCCGCTCTACCACAAGAATTTTCGGCTCCAAACCGGGCACTTACGGGGCGGGCCTGCTGCAGCTGATCGACAGCCGCAACTGGCGCGACGACGCCGACCTGGCCCAGGTCTACACCGCGTGGGGCGGTTTCGCGTACGGCCGTGGCCTGGATGGCGCACCCGCCGCCGATGACATGAACCGGCAGTATCGCCGGATCGCGGTGGCCGCCAAGAACACCGACACGCGGGAGCACGACATCGCCGACTCCGACGACTATTTCCAATACCACGGCGGCATGGTCGCCACCGTGCGGGCGCTGACTGGAAAGTCGCCTGCAGCCTACATCGGCGACAACACCCGGCCCGACGCGGTGCGCACCCGCACGCTTTCGGAGGAGACGACCCGCGTGTTCCGTGCGCGTGTCGTCAACCCGCGCTGGATGAACGCAATGCGGCGGCACGGCTACAAGGGCGCCTTCGAAATGGCGGCCACGGTCGATTACTTGTTCGGGTACGACGCGACCGCAGGGGTGATGGCCGACTGGATGTACGAACGCCTTTCGGCCGAATACGTACTCGACGAGGACAACCGCAAGTTCATGGCCGAGTCGAATCCGTGGGCACTGCACGGTATGGCGGAACGACTCCTGGAAGCCGCCGGCCGGGGGATGTGGGCACAACCGGAGCAGGCCACCCTCGACGGGCTGCGCCAAGTGCTTCTGGAGACCGAAGGCGAACTCGAAGGCTAGGTTGGGCTTGTGTCCGTCACCTTCGCTGAAGTCGCCAAGTCCGAATACATTCTGCTGACCACCTTCACCAAAGACGGCAGGCCCAAGCCCACCGCGATTTGGGCGGCGCCCGACGGTGATCGGCTGCTCGTGATCACGCAGGAGAAGTCGTGGAAGGTCAAGCGAATTCGCAACACGGCGCGAGTGACCATCGCGCCGTGCGACCGCGTCGGCAAGCCGAAGGGTGAGGCGGTCGAGGCGGTCGCGACGATTCTGGACAAGTCCGCCAACGGGGCAACGTACGACGCGATCGGGAAACGCTACGGGCTGCTCGGCAAGACGTTCGGTGTTTTCTCCAAGCTGCGCGGCGGCCTGAAGAACAACGTGACCCTGGAGTTGCGCTCGGTTTAGCAAATCGGTTTCATGGGTAACCGAGCTCTTGCATCGTTTCTGAATCGAAAGCGGTATAATCCCATGTCAGACGCCTTTCGCGACGTCGCTAACTCCAAATATCTGCTGCTGACCACGTTCACCAAGGACGGCACGCCCAAGCCGACCCCAGTCTGGGGCGTGCCGAAGGGCGACAAGCTGCTGATCGTCACCGACGACGGCTCCTGGAAGACCAAGCGGATCAACAACACGCCCCGCGTCACCATCCAGCCGTCGAGCGCACTTGGAAAGCCGAAGGGCGAACCGGTCGAGGCTGTGGCCCGCAACCTGCCGAAGTCCGAAACGCGCCGTGCCTTCGAGCTGGTGACCAAGCGCTATTGGTGGCACGCCTGGTGGTGGATCCCGCAGGCGATCGTGCGCGGCGGCATCGACAAAGTGCACAGCGCAATAGAGGTTCAACCGGCCTGAGTCGGTGGCCCGATTACGCCGCGGAACCATGCCGGTGCCGGGGACGTTTCCCCTACATGGCGATGCGGTTGTTTCTGATCTACGTGGTCGTCGAGTTGGCCGTCATTGTGGCTTTGACCTCGACGATCGGCTTCGGCTGGACCATCCTGGCGCTGCTGGCGACCTGGCTCGTCGGAGTGAGCCTGGCCGGGTCGCAGGTCAAGCGGCACCTTCGTCGGCTCCAGTCGGGCCTGACTGCTGCCCGGGTTCAAGGCGCGGCAGCGGACAGCCTGCTGGTCGCGCTCGGTACCGTGCTCGTCGTGATCCCTGGTCTGGCCAGCTCCGTGGTGGGCACGCTGTTGCTGTTGCCGCCGACGCGCGTCGTGGGTCGCCCGCTCGTCGCGGCCATGGCCGCGCGGCGGGTTCCGTTGGTCGTCACCGCGGCCACGGGCGCCACCGCCACCGGCTGGGGCTATGACGCCTCGGGCAGCGGCGACTACATCGACGGCGAGGTCATCGACGTCCAGCCCCACCGCGTCGTGGAGCGCAAGCCCGAGTAAGTGACCACCCTCCTTCTCAACGGGCGAGTGCACAGCCCGGCCATGCCCGACGCCACCGCGATGGCGGTCACCGATGGCGTCATCGCCTGGGTCGGCGCCGATGATGTTGGGCGCCAACAGTTTCCGCACGCGCAGATCGTCGACCTCGCCGGTGGATTCGTCGCGCCTGCATTCGTCGACAGCCACGTTCATCTGACGGCGACCGGGCTCACGTTGGCCGGGCTCGACCTTCGCACCGCCACCTCGCTGAGGGAATGCCTGCAGCGCATCGGTGACTATGCCCGCACACATCCAGACGGGCCCATCTGGGGCCACGGATGGGACGAATCCGGCTGGCCAGAGAACACCGCGCCCAGCACCGACGACCTCGACCGTGCGGCCGGCGACCGGCCGGTCTACCTGGCCCGCGTCGACGTGCATTCGGCAGCGGCGTCGACCGCGCTGCGCCGACTCGCCCCTGGTCTTGTGCAGGCGCCGGGATTCGACCCACAGCGGCCGCTGACCAGCGACGCACACCACGTGGTTCGCGCTGCGGCCCGCGACCGCCTGACGTCCGCGCAGCGACGAGATGCCCGACTCGCCGCGCTGGACGCCGCCGCCGCACTCGGCATTGTCGCGGTGCACGAATGCGCGGGACCCGAGATCGGCGGCCTCGAGGACTGGACCGAAATTCGCGAAACCGACCACGGCGTCGAGGTCATCGGCTACTGGGGCGAGCACGTCACGACGGCCAAGCAGGCCCGTGACCTCGTCGACCGCACTGGGGTCCGCGGGTTGGCCGGCGACCTGTTCGTCGACGGAGCGCTGGGTTCGCGGACCGCGTGGCTGACCGAGCCCTACCGGGACGCCCCGGACCGTTGCGGCAACGCGTATCTCGACGTCGACGCGATCGAAGCCCACGTTCGCGCCTGCACCGAGGCGGGCATCGCCGCGGGTTTCCATGTCATCGGTGATGCGGCGGTCACCGCGGTCGTCACCGCACTCGAGCGGGTCGTCGACCAGTTGGGCGCACCCGCCGTCGCGCGCTGCGGCCATCGGCTCGAGCACCTCGAGATGGTCACCGAGGACCAGGCCCGCAAGCTCGGAGCGTGGGGCGTGCTCGCCAGCATGCAGCCGAGTTTCGATGCGCTGTGGGGCGGCGAGGACGGGATGTACGTGCAACGTCTCGGGCTTGACCGAGGCACCAGGTTGAACGCGTTTGCGCTGCTAGCATCCCAAGGCGTGCCACTCGCGTTCGGTTCGGACAGCCCGGTGACGGACTTGAATCCGTGGGCGGCGGTGCGTGCCGCGAGCCGACATCGCACACCGGGCAGCGCGGTGTCGGTACGGGCGGCGTTCGCAGCTGCCACGCGCGGTGCATGGCGAGCGGGAGGCACGCGCGACGGGATCACCGGAACCCTTGTTCCCGGCGCTCCTGCGTCGTATGCCATCTGGGAAGCCGACGGCCTCGAAGTCAGCGCACCGGCCGACGCGGTGCAGCGGTGGTCGACCGACCAGCGCTCCCGGGTGCCTGCGCTGCCGCGACTCGACGACCCGCTGCCGCGCTGTCGGCAGACGGTTCATCGGGGTGCCGCCATTTATGGCTAAGCCGGCCCGCCGCCGCGCGCGCTCCCGCGCCGCCGACGACACGGACATTTTTCCGCCCATCGTCGACGACACCGAAGAGCCCGTCGAAGGAGAGGACTACTCGGAGCTCGTTCCGTCCGAGCGGATGGACAAGGCTGCCCGAATCCGTTCCTGGGCAAAGCGATTCGGCCTTGCTGTGGCGGACCGGCTGGCCCAATTGGGTGCGACGATCGTCGCAGGCGTGGCGCTGTGCCTCAGCTTCCCGCCCTTCAACTGGTGGTTCATGGCCTTCGTCGCGCTCGGCCTGCTCGCCTGGGTGCTGACCAGGGATACCACGACGCGTGCTGGAGGATTCGGCTACGGGTTCCTGTTCGGGTTGGTGTTCTATCTGCCGCTGCTGCCGTGGATCAGTGGGCTGGTTGGGCCGATACCGTGGATCGCGCTGTGCATACTCGAGGCGCTTTTCCCTGCGCTGTTCGGCTGGGTAGCCGTCTACGTCCGGCAGCTGTCGGGCTGGCCGTTCTGGTTCGCCGCGTTGTGGGCAGCCCAGGAGTGGCTCAAGTCGACCGTACCCTTCGGCGGATTCCCTTGGGGCGTACTGGGTTTCAGTCAAACCGACGGCCCGCTGCTGGCACTTGCCCAATTCGGCGGTGCTCCGCTGGTCTCATTCGCGGTGGCGTTGGTCGGGTTCAGCCTCGCCGCGTTGACCTTCGCGGTCGTGAAGTGGTTGCGTCACAATGACACTCGGGCGGCGACACCCTCGGTGGTGGTACTTCCAGGCGTGTGCATCAGCGCAGTCCTTCTGATCACCGCGCTGGCGTGGCCGCATGTGCGGCAGTCGGGCGTCGGCGCAGGCGACGACCCGGCGATCACAGTCGCTGCCGTGCAGGGCAACGTGCCGCGGCTGGGGCTTGAGTTCAACGCTCAGCGCCGCGCCGTCCTCGACAACCACGTCCGCGAGACGATGCAGCTGTCCGACGACGTGCACGCGGGCCGCGCGCCGCAGCCGATGGTCGTCATCTGGCCGGAGAACTCCTCCGACATCGATCCGCTGACCAACCCGGACGCCCGCGACGAGATCAACACCGCCGCCGCGGCCATCAACGCGCCGATCCTGGTCGGCGGTGTCGTCGCGGCCCCCGGCTACAGCGCCGACAACCCGGTCGCGACCAACTCGGTGATCGTCTGGAACCCCGGGACCGGGCCTGCGGACCGGCACGACAAGCAGATCATCCAGCCGTTCGGCGAGTACCTGCCATGGCGCGGCTTGTTCAAGCACCTGTCGTCCTACGCGGACCGGGCCGGGTACTTCGTGCCAGGGACCGGCAACGGGGTGGTCAACGCCGCAGGCGTGCCAATCGGCGTGACGACGTGCTGGGAAGTGATCTTCGACCGAGCCGCGCGCGAGTCGGTGCAAAACGGCGCCCAACTGCTGACGGTGCCCGCCAACAACGCGACGTTCACCGAGGCGATGAGCGAACAGCAACTCGCTTTCGCCAGGCTGCGCGCAGTTGAACACGACCGATACGTCGTGGTCGCGGGCACCACGGGGATCAGCGCGATCGTCGCCCCAGACGGGCGCGAGCTGGCTCGCACCTCATTTTTCGAGCCCGCCTACCTCGACTCACAGGTACGGCTGAAAACGCAGCTCACGCCCGCAACGGAGTGGGGGCCATGGGTCCAGGGCCTGCTCGTCGTCCTCGGCGTTGCCGCTGTGATCACCGCAATACTGCACAATGGGAGTTTCGTGCGTCGGCCGCGCCGGCGCGGCAAGGAACAATAAGGAGTCCCATGACCACCGGTCAGCGCCCGAGTGAGCGCACTCTGGTCATCATCCCCACGTTCAACGAGCGGGAGAATCTGCCGCTGATCGTCGGACGGGTGCACACGGCGCGCCCGGACGTCCACATCCTGATCGTCGACGACAACAGCCCGGACGGCACCGGTGACCTCGCTGACGAGCTGTCGTTAGCCGACACGGACCGGATTCACGTCATGCATCGGACGGCCAAGGACGGCCTCGGCGCCGCCTATCTGGCGGGTTTCGCGTGGGGTCTGAATCGCGAGTACTCGGTGCTCGTCGAGATGGACGCCGACGGTAGTCACCCGCCCGAACAGCTGCATCGGCTCCTCGACGCCATCGACAGCGGCGCCGACCTGGTGATCGGGTCGAGGTATGTGCCAGGCGGAGAGGTGCGCAACTGGCCCCGTCGCCGGCTCGTGTTGTCGCGCACGGCCAACGGCTACTCGCGAATCCTGCTCGGCGTCGACATCCACGACATCACGGCCGGCTACCGCGCTTACCGGCGAGAGGTCCTGGAGAAGATCGACCTGGCCGCGGTCGACTCGAAGGGCTACTGCTTCCAGATCGACCTGACCTGGCGCGCGATCAACAACGGGTTCATTGTCGTCGAGGTGCCGATCACGTTCACCGAACGTGAGTTCGGCCAGTCCAAGATGAGCGGATCCAACATTCGCGAGGCCCTGTTCAAGGTCGCGGAATGGGGTTTCCGCGGGCGCATGGATCGCGCCCGCGGCGTTGGTGTTACGCGCTGAGCGTCAGCTGCCGCGGCGGCGCGTCTTGATCAGATCGAGGCGCTCCTTGAGCAGCTCTTCAAGCTCCTCGACCGAGCGGCGCTCGAGCAGCATGTCCCAGTGCGTGCGCGGCGGCTTGGTCTTCTTGGGCTCAGGTGCATCGCCCTCGATCAGCGTGCCTTCCATGCCGTTGCGGCACAGCCAGGTGTGGGGGATTTCGGCGTCGTCGGCAAACGGAACGTCGAACTCCTCGCCGTTGTCGGTGCGGTACCGGGCGACCTGACGCGGCGCCAAGTCGTGGTTGCGGTCCGTCTCGTAGCTCACGGCTCCGAGGCGACTGCCCCTCAAGACACGATCAGCCATCGTCATCACTCCTCAATAAGCGCAATTTTGTCCGGATACTCAACGCAGCAACTCAGCGCGCAGTTCCCGACTCGACCGTTCATGATACCGGGATCCGCGGGCGGACCGGTTTACAGTCTGTCCGTGGCACGTCGTCTGAAGCCCTCGCCCTGTCGCTGGTGTGGTCGTGAAGTTGCCGACGCCGGGCTCGGCAGGCGCAGGCAATACTGCAGGCAGTCCTGCCGGCAACGTGCGTACGAACAGCGTGCCATGGTCAAGGGCACCTCACTGGCTCCCGATTCCGTCGTCCTGACCGCCGACGAGGCTTCCGAGCTCTCCGACCGCGTCTACCAGGTCAGATGCGCCGCCGAGGATGTCGCGATCGCCATCGAAGAAGGGGCCGACGGGGCTGAGCTCCGCGAGTTGTGCGACGCGCTGATGCGGGCGGCGAAGGCGGCCGACGGCTGGCGATAGCCAGCAACCTGATTCCGCAGTGAACACCGCGGGCCGGACACCCGTTCTACGATTGCCAACGACAAGATGGGGAACGCGGTGTCCGTATCACCTCCAGAAGCCGGCGTGTGGCGCTTCGGCGCCTTTGTTCTCGACACGCAGCGCTACGAACTGCGTTCCGGCGATGACGTGATCCGCGTAGAGCCCCAGGTGTTCGATGTGCTCACCGAACTGGTCCGCAACGCGCATCGGTTCGTGACGAAAGAAGAACTGTTCGACACCGTCTGGGGTGGCCGCTTCGTCGGCGAGGCCGCGTTGACCAGCCGTATCAAGGCCGCGCGGCGGGCACTGGGCGACGACGGGGAATCGCAGCGCTACATCAGGACCATCCGCGGCCGCGGCTACCAATTCGTCGGCACGCTCGCTGAAGATCCGGCGACCGAACCGGAGCCTGCGCCGCCGCGCCAGCACATCGCGTTCTGCCATGCCGCCGACGGGGTGCGGCTGGCCTACGCGGTGGCAGGGGAGGGGCCGCCGCTGGTCCGGGCGGCTAACTGGATGACGCACCTCGGCTATGACATCGAAAGCCCGGTGTGGAAGCACTGGGTGCGCGACCTGTCGATGAAGTATCGATTCATCCGATACGACGAACGCGGTTGTGGCCTATCCGATTGGGATGCAACCGATTTCACTTTCGACGACTGGGTGACCGACCTGGAGTCAGTGGTCGAATCGCTTGGCCTTGAGCGCTTTCCGTTGCTCGGCGTTTCGCAAGGCGGCGCGGTCGCAGTGGCCTACGCGGCCCGCCACCCGGAGCGCGTCAGCCATCTGGTGTTGTGCGGAGCGTATGCGCGCGGCCGTGGGGTGCGGGCGGTCGGCGACGAGGAAAAGCGGGCTGCGGCTTTGGATCTCGACCTCGCCCGCGTCGGCTGGGGGCGGGATGATCCCGCGTTCCGTCAGGTGTTCGCGGCCCAGTTTCTGCCCGACGGCACCCGCGCGGACTGGGCAGCCTTCGATCAGCTGCAACGGCGCACCACCTCGCCGGAGAACGCGGTGAGGTTTCTCGAGGAGTTCGGCCGCATCGATGTTCGCGACCTGGCGCGGGAGGTGTCCTGCCCGGCGTTGATCATGCACTCTCGCGACGACCACCGCGTGCCCATGCGATTCGGCGAGGAGTTGGCCGCGCTGATCCCCGATTCGAGGCTGGTTGCGTTGTCCAGCAACAACCATCTGCTGACCGCCACCGAGCCTGCGTGGCCGGTGTTCTTGGCCGAGGTCGAGACGTTCCTTGCGGTCTGAGATCTCCACGCAATCTCCATACATTCTTCATGTGAGTTGCCTGTGAGCCAATCATGCTGGTGACATGAAAAAGCACCTCCGCACCCTGATGGTGGGTGTCAGCGCGCTTCTCGCCCTTGGCGCCCTGTCCGCATGCTCCGGCGCAAAGAACACCGAAGCGACCAACACATCCGAGGCGATCACCACACCGTCCTCCGCGACGGCCAAGCCGTTTCCTCAGTCGGCAAGGTATGTCGCCGACATGAAGGCGGCCGACGGCAAGACGATGACCATCGGCATCTCCGTCGACGGCACTTCGATAGCCGCGTATGCCTGCAACGGCACCGACGATGAAGCCTGGTTCTTCGGCAACCAGGCCGACGGCAGGCTCGACATCAAGTCGCGCTTCCGCGACACACTGCAGGCGGAATTCAACGGCTCAGACGTGGCAGGTGATTTGACGATGAACGGCGTCGCCTACAAGTTCACCGCCGCGCCCGTGTCGGGTGTGGCCGGCATGTACACCGCGGCTTTCGAAGGTGTGCGGGCATCGTGGGTGGTGCGTGCGGACGGAACCGCGATCGGCGTTCAGTTCAACACCGGCAGCATCACCGGCCGCGACTTCGAACAGGCCGAACTGCAGCAATTAAACGAACAGCAGTTCCGTAACGGCGTTCGCAACAAGCGGCAGCTGCAGCAGGCCGCGCAGATCCAGTTTCTGCAGAACAAAACGGCAAGGTCCACGATCAACGACCACGATGTCACCCCGACTCTGGTCAACGGAACCTTCCGCCTCAGTTAACGAATGGTTTTGTCGCCCAACGACCCAGCTCGATGTTCCGGCTGGGCCGTTGGTCTTTGCATCACCCAGAATCAAACCCTTCAGCGGAGCTACCGCAACGCGTAGCGTCGGCTCACCGTGACTGTCTCTGCCGAGCCGGCCGTGCCGTTGGCGTCCACCACGCCTGCCGTCAACCGCCGGTGGGCCCATCGCAAGTGGGCGGTGATCCGCCTCTTGTCGCCGCTGGTCCTGTTGGGCGTATGGCAGCTCGGCAGCGCCGTTGGATTGATCCCGCAGGATGTGTTGCCCGCACCGTCATTGATAGTCGACGCCGGCGTCGAGTTGATCGAGAACGGTCAACTGGCAGATGCCTTAAAGGTATCGGGCATTCGGGTGATCGAAGGCCTGCTTCTCGGCGGATTCCTCGGCGTCGCGCTGGGCACCGCCGTTGGCTTGTCGCGGTGGCTCGAGGCGACAGTCGACCCGCCGATGCAGATGATCCGTGCGCTGCCGCACCTCGGCTTGATCCCGTTGTTCATCGTGTGGTTCGGCATCGGCGAGTTGCCGAAGGTGCTGCTGGTCGCACTCGGTGTGAGCTTCCCGTTGTACCTGAACACCTTCTCGGCGATCCGTCAGGTCGACCCGAAACTCTTCGAAACCGCCCAGGTGCTCGGCTTTTCGCTGTGGCAGAGGTTCCGCAACATCATCGTGCCCAGCGCCGCTCCGCAGGTCCTCGTCGGCCTGCGGCAGTCACTGGCGATCGCGTGGCTGACGCTGATCGTCGCCGAACAGATCAACGCCGACAAGGGAATCGGCTTTCTGATCAACAACGCACGTGACTTCCTGCGCATCGACATCATCATCTTCGGGCTGATCGTCTACGCGCTTCTTGGCATCGGCACCGACGCCGTCGTCCGCACGCTGGAACGTCGAGCATTGAGGTATCGCACATGACCATTGCCGCCGAACGTCGCGTCGCCGTCGCGGGCGAACTCCGGAATGTGAACAAGTGGTACGGCGACCATCACGTCCTCACCGACGTGTCTATCCGGGTTGCGCGCGGCGAAATCGTGGCGCTGATCGGACGCAGCGGCTCAGGTAAGTCGACCGTGCTGCGCGTGTTGGCAGGCCTGTCGAGCGGTCACACCGGAGAGCGCGTGGTGTCCGGGGCTCCGGCACTGGCGTTTCAGGAGCCAAGGCTGTTCCCGTGGCGTGACGTCCGAACCAACGTCGTTTACGGGTTGACGCGCAGCACGATCCCGCGAACCGATGCGCAGGCTCGCGCGGATCGAGCGTTGGCAGATGTCGGCCTGGCCGACCGTGCCGCCGCGTGGCCACTGACGCTGTCTGGTGGTCAGGCGCAACGGGTTTCGCTCGCACGCGCGTTGGTGGCCGAACCCGAGCTGTTGCTGCTCGACGAGCCGTTCGGCGCGCTGGACGCGCTGACACGGCTGAGCATGCGTGCGCTGCTGCTCGACCTGTGGCGTGAACACGGGTTCGGGGTGCTGCTCGTGACGCACGACGTGGACGAGGCGGTCGCGCTGGCCGACCGGGTGGTCGTCCTCGAAGCCGGACAGGTGATCCACACGCTGACAATCGACCACCCCCGCACAGTGGGGACAGAGACCGAGCGTTATCGCATCGAGCTGCTCGACCAGCTCGGTGTTCAGATCTGACAAGGGATTTCATGCGTAGAACATTGGTCATCCTGCTCGCGACGGTTGCACTGTTGTCGGGCTGTGTGTCACGGCAGGACAATGCGGGCGCCCAGCAGGCGCCGGCGACGGTCCCTCTGTCCGAATTATCCGGTCTCACACTGCAAGTCGGCGATCAGAAGGGCGGAACGGAAGCGCTGCTGCGGGCCGCGGGCGCACTCGACAACCTGCCGTACCGAGTCGCGTTCTCGACATTCACCTCCGGCCCGCCGCAGGTGGAGGCCGCCACGGCAGGCAAGATCGACTTCGCGATCACCGGCAACTCGCCGCCGATCTTCGGCACGGCGTCGAATGCGAAGGTCAAGGTCGTCTCCGCATACGACGGCGGCGGAAACGGCGATCAGATTCTGGTGCATGCCGATTCGCCGATCCGGTCGATCGCTGATCTGCGAGGCAAGAGCATCGTCGTCGGGAAGGGCAGCTCAGCACACGGCCACATCCTGGGTCAGCTGGAGAAGGCCGGGCTTTCGACATCCGACGTCAAGCTGGTGTTCCTGCAGCCCGCCGACGCGCTGTCGGCGTTCAGGCAGCACCAGGCCGACGCCTGGGCGATCTGGGATCCGTACACCGCGCAGGCCGCCGCGCAGCTGCCCGTGCGCAGCATCGGCCAGGCCAGAGACGTCACCAACGGGTATTGGTTCGGTATCGCGTCAGATGCGACGCTTGCCGACCCGAAGCGCAACACCGCGCTGGCCGACCTGCTGGTGCGCTACGAGAAGGCGGCGCGGTGGGCCAAGGACCACCCGCAACAGTGGGCGGACAGCTACGCCGCTGCGGTCGGACTGGATCCCAAGGTCGCGGCGGTGGTGCAGGGTCGGAGCTTGCGATTGCCCACCGAGTTGGACGACGAGATCGTCGCATCCGAGCAAAAGCTGGCCGATCTCTTCGCCTCGTCGAACCAAATCGCTTCACCCGCACCGAAATTCGACAACTGGGTGGACCGCCGGTTCAACGACGTGTTGCGCCCCTTGTTCATCAGCACCAATTAGGAGCCCCGACGTGCCAGCCAAATTCTTCTGGTTCCTGCCCACCAACGGCGACAGCCGCTCGATCGTCGGCGCGTCGCACGCGTCGTCACACCACACGCTGCCTGCGAACTATCGGCCCCCGAGCCGACGGTATCTGGCCGAGGTGGCTCGGGCCGCCGACCGCCTCGGCTACGAGGGCGTGCTCACACCGACGGGAACATGGTGTGAGGATGCCTGGCTGACCGCGTCGGCGCTGCTGGCCGAGACCGAACGGCTGAAGTTTCTGGTCGCGTTCCGGCCAGGCTTGGTGCCGCCGACCCTGGCCGCGCAGCAGACGGCGACGTTGCAGCGGTTCTCGGAGGGGCGTGTGCTGCTCAACATCGTCAGCGGTGGCGACGATCTGGAGCAGCGCCGCTTCGGCGACTGGCTCAGTCACGACGAGCGCTACGCCCGCACGGGGGAGTTCCTGCACATCGTGAACTCCGTGTGGCGCCAGGACTCCGTCGACTTCGAGGGCAAGTACTATTCGGTTGCCGATGCGCGGGTGTCGGAGCCGCCGGATCCGTTGCCGCAGATCTACTTTGGTGGCTCCTCGGCTGCCGCGCTGCCAATCGCCGCGGAGTACGTTGACGTCTATCTGACATGGGGCGAGCCGCCGCAGCCGGCGGCGGCCAAGATCGCGGCGGTCCGCAAGCTGGCCGAAGAGCGGGGCCGCAGCGTCCGGTTCGGTATCCGCCTGCATACGATCAGCCGCGACACCTCCGCGGCGGCCTGGGCTGTCGCCGACGAATTGCTGGCCGAACTGACACCGGACCAAATCGCCAAAGCCACTGAGCTGCATGCCAAGTCGGAGTCCGAGGGGCAGCGGCGGATGACCGCACTGCACGGCGGCCGAGTGGACCAGTTGGAGATCTACCCGAACCTGTGGGCAGGCGTCGGCCTGGTCCGCGGCGGAGCGGGCACGGCGCTGGTAGGCAGTCACGAAGAGGTTGCGAACCTGATCTACGAGTACCACTCGCTTGGCTTCGACGAGTTCATCCTGTCCGGCTATCCCCATCTGGAAGAGGCTTACTGGTTCGCCGAGGGTGTGCTGCCCCTGCTGAAGCAGAAGGGCGTCGCCTGACACGCGCTATTATCTGCGTATGAATGCAGATAAGAAGGTCTGCGGCCGGCGGCTGGCCGACGAGCAAGCCGATCTGGTTGTCGAGGTGTTCCGCATGCTGTCGGACTCCACGCGCGTTCAGCTGCTCTGGGCGCTCGCCGACCGCGAGCTGTCCGTCAATGACCTGGCCGCACGTGTCGGCAAGCCGGGGCCCTCGGTGTCTCAGCACCTGGCCAAGCTGCGGATGGCGCGGCTGGTCCGAACCCGGCGCGAGGGCACCCAGGTGATCTACCGGCTGGAGAACGATCACGTCCGCCAACTCGTCACCGACGCCGTGTACAACGCAGAACACGCGGCGGGCGGCGTGCCCGCGCATCACCTGGACGACGGCGAGCTGCGGGTGCTGCACGAGGGAGCGGTCTGATGGGCCTCACTCACAGTCATGACCACACGAACAGCCTCGACGACGCCATGCGCGACAGCGCCGAGGGTATCCGCGCGGTGAAGATCAGCCTGGTGGTGCTCGGCCTCACCGCGGCGGCGCAGTGCGTCATCGTCGCGCTGTCGGGCTCGGTCGCGTTGTTCGCCGACACTGTGCACAACTTCTCCGACGCGCTGACCGCGGTCCCACTGTGGGTCGCGTTCTCGATGAGCCGCCGGGCCGCCACCCGGCGTTACACGTACGGGTTTGGCCGAATCGAGGATCTGGCCGGGCTGTTCGTGGTTGCGGTGATCGGGATCTCGGCGGTGGTGGCCGCAGTCGAGGCCATCCGCCGGCTGATCGATCCCACCCCGTTGGCGCATCTGGGCTGGGTCGCAGCCGCAGGCATCGTCGGATTCCTCGGCAACGAAGTGGTTGCCCTTCACCGGATTCGAGTGGGCAAGCGAATCGGGTCGGCGGCGCTGCGGGCCGACGGAATGCATGCGCGCACAGACGGTTTGACGTCGCTGGCGGTGGTCGCCGGTGCCATCGGCGCGGCACTGGGATTTCCGGTGGCCGACCCGATCGTCGGGCTGGTCATCGCTGCTGTCATCGTCGTCGTATTGGTGTTCGCGGCGCGCGACGTTTTCGGCAGGCTGCTGGATCGCGTCGACCCTGATCTGGTCGAGAACGCCGTCACGGTGTTGGCCGCCCGGCCAGGAGTTCGCGCGGTCCGACGGGTCAGGATGCGCTGGGTTGGCCATCAGCTGGAAGCCGACGCCGAACTCGACGTCGATCCGGGACTGAACCTGGCCGAAGCGCACGCTGTCGCGCACGGCGCCGAACATGAACTGGCCCATAGCATTCCGAAGCTCACATCGGTGATCGTGCACGCCTATCCGGCTCATGAGGCCGTGCTCAGCAGCTGAACATCTGGCCGATCTGCGGGGGAGCGGTTGCCGGTTGCAGACAGCCGAACACCTGCACGCCCGCGTCGCTGAACCTGGCCGCGGACTGGTGTGCGTAGTTCACGCACACCAACCCGGCCTGGTCGCTGCGGCAGCGGTAGTCGCCGAACGCCAGCGACTGGCCGTACGGGAGTTCCGGTCCCGAGCCCGCGGTGAAGCGGCCGGGGTCGCCGTGCACTGAACCGATCTGCACGCTCATGCCGTCGTAGTCGACCCAGCCGCCCTTCCACTGTCCGTAGGCGTCGTCGGGCCGCGGCGGCGGATTCGTCAGATCCACCAGGCACGCCAATGCGCCCTGGCTGTACTTCGCGTCGGTCATGCAGTTGGTCTTGCCCGACGGCGTGACGAACGCGACGTCGTCGCCGAGATCTGTCGTCGCGCCGTCGCGGGTCGCGGAGTGAAATTGTGTCGCGTCGGCAGCCCCGCCCGCCTCAACCCACGCGATGACATCGCGCATCGGTGCTCCAGCCCCCGGTGCCTTGGCAGCCGTGGTCGAGGTGGGCGAAGTCGTTGAAGGTGCGGCGTGCGTTGTGCTCGGCGGGACCGTCAACGACGGCGTCGACTGTTCCCCGGCCACGGTGTGTGAGCACCCCGCCACCAGCACAGACGCCGCGATCAGGGCAGCAATCCGCATAACGGCCAAGGCTAGCGGCCCGACACGCAATCGCTGGCCAGGCGCGGCGGCGAGGCTCTTTCGATACCGTCGAAGTCATGCACGAGCATGTTGTCCGCGCAACCATCGAGTCGGGCACGGTCGAGGGCTTCACCCGCGACGGCGTGAATCGGTGGCGGTCCATACCGTATGCGCGCCCGCCGGTGGGGCCGCTGCGTCTGCGTGCGCCCCAGCCCGTGGAGCCGTGGCGGGGCGTGCGGTACTGCCACGGATTCGGCTACTGCTCGCCGCAGCAACGCATGTACACGATGGTCGCTCCCGGCAAATACCAGCCGATGGGTGAGGACTGTTTGACGCTCAACGTCGTCACGCCCAAGCGTCCTTCGGATCAGCCGTTACCGGTCATGGTGTTCATTCACGGCGGCGGCTACTTCATGGGCAGTTCGGCGACACCGGTCTACGACGGCGCAGCGCTGGCGCGCAAGGGTTGTGTGTATGTCTCGGTGAACTACCGCCTCAACGCGCTGGGCTGTCTGGACTTGTCGTCGCTGTCCGACCAGAACATCACCATCGACGACAACCTGTTCCTGCGTGACCTGGTGATGGCGCTGCGCTGGGTGCACGACAACATCGAGGTGTTCGGCGGCGACCCCGGCAACGTGACGATCTTCGGCGAGAGCGCAGGCGCACACGCCGTCGCCACGCTGCTGGCGGTGCCCGCCGCCAAAGGCCTTTTCGCCCAGGCGATTTCGGAGAGCCCGGCCGCGGGAATGGTGCGTTCCCCAGAGATCGCAGCGGAATACGCAACGAAGTTCGCTTCGCTGCTGGGCGCGGGGAGGGAGGACGGCGCCAGCGCGGTGATGGCGGCGCGACCGGCGGACCTGGTCAACGCGTTCGAGCAGCTGGTGCGGCAGGGGCAGCGCGAGATGCTCGGCGCGTTTGCCGCCGGGCCCACTCGCGGGACCGAATACTTGCCGCTGGATCCGGTCGAGGCGATGAGGGCGGGCACCGCGCATCGCGTGCCGCTCATCGTCGGCACCAATGCCGAGGAGGCCAGGTTGTTCGGCCGTTTCCTGAATCTCCTGCCGATGACCGAGCCGACGATCGAGCGCCTGTTGGCGGCGGTGGAACCCGGTGAGCGCGAACGCATTACCGCCGCATACCCGGGCTACCCGAATCCTGCGGCATGCATTCAGTTCGGCAGCGACTTCGCATTCGGCTCGGCGGCGTGGCAGATCGCCGAGGCGCACAGCTGCCACGCGCCGACCTACCTCTACCGCTACGACTACGCGCCGCGCACGCTGCGCTGGTCGGGGTTCGGCGCGACGCACGCCACCGAGTTGTTGGCGGTGTTCGACGTCTACCGCACGACATTCGGCAGGCTGCTGACGGCGGCGGCCGACCGGCGGACGACGTTGCGGGTCAGCGACGACGTGCAGACCCGCTGGCGTGCCTTCGCCCGTACCGGAGTCCCGGGACAGGACTGGCCGGCATACAACAGCGAGGACCGGGCGGTGATGGTGCTGGATCGGCGGCCCCACGTCGAATACGACCCACACGCCGACCGCAGGCAGGCATGGGAAGGCTTCTCGCTGGCAACGGGCTGAGGCCGTCACCGAATTGGCTGCGCGGCGTGACGCCGGTGTGATTGCGTAATCCCGTGGCTCATCCACTGGATCCGCTCACTGGCGAAGAGTTTCTGGCGGTCGCGTCGATCCTGCAGCGCGAACACGGCGTCGGTGACGGCTGGCGGTACGCGTCGATCGAGTTGGCCGAACCGAGCAAGACCGAACTGACGTCGTTCGACGACGGGGGGCCGCCTCCGGCGCGACGGGCCGAGGTGATCTGTCTGCAGCGGTCGGTCAACGCCACGTACAAGAGCCTCGTGTCGTTGACCGACAACCGCGTCGAATCGTTCGAACACATTCCCGGTGTGCAGGCCAACTTCACCGTCGATGAGTTCGTGGAGTGCGACCAGTTGCTGCGTAGCCATCCTGACCTGATTGCGGCGCTGGCCAAACGCGGTATCACCGAGATGGACCTCGTATTCTTCGACACGTGGACGTTCGGCGACGCCGTGGCCCCGCCGCAGTGGCGCGACCGGCGGCTCGGCTGGTCGGACACCTGGCTCAAGGCGGTGCCCGGCGCCAACCCGTACGCGAACCTGATCAGCGGGCTGCACTGCGTGATCGATCTCAATTCGATGGAGCTGCTGCGGGTCGAGGACTCCGGTCCTTTCTCTCAGACCGGCGTCGAGAGACCCCGCGTGATGGGCGAATACGTGCCGAGCCATATACCGGACCACATTCGGTCGGCATCGCGCCGCGATCCACTCAAACCGTTGCACATCGCCCAGCCAGACGGGCCGTCGTTCACCTTGGACGGCCACCAACTGCAGTGGCAGAACTGGTCGCTGCGCATCGGCTTCAACCACCGCGAGGGGATGACGCTGCACACCGTTCGCTACCGCGACGGCGACCGGAATCGCTCAGTGGCACATCGTTTGTCGTTCGCGGAGATGATCGTGCCCTACCGCGATCCGTCGGTCGATCATTACCGGCGCACCGCCTTCGACATCGGCGAGTGGGGCCTTGGCTTCATGACCACCTCGTTGGAGCTCGGCTGCGACTGTCTTGGCGAGATCCGTTACCTGGACGCGGTTTTGCACAACAGCAAGGGCGAGCCCTACACGATCGCCAATGCGATCTGCATCCACGAGGAAGACGCCGCGGTGCTGTGGAAGCACGTCGACCACGACATCGGCGCCGAGGTGCGCCGGATGCGTCGGCTGACGATCTCGTTTCACGTCACCGTCGCCAACTACGAATACCTGGTGTACTGGCGGCTACACCAGGACGGCAACATCGAATGCGAGGTGCGGGCCACCGGCATCATGGTGACCACGCCGCTGGCACCCGGGCAGGCGCATCCGAACGGCACCCTGATTGACGAGCGCACGTATGCGCCGTTCCATCAACACTTTTTAGTCGCACGCCTCGACATGGACATCGATGGCTGCGACAACACCGTCTACATGACCGAGTCGCACGCGGAAGCGGTCGGTCCCGATAACCCGCACGGACTTTCGCTCGTCGTGCGCAATGTGCCGCTGCGCACCGAGAGCCAGGCGAAGCAGGACGTGAACTTCGCGACACAACGCTGCTGGAAGGTGGTCAACACCAACGTGGTCAACGGTCTGGGCACCCACCCGTCGTACAAATTGGTCCCCAGCGGAGCGATTCCGCCGATGTTCGATCCCGAATCACCGCTTCTGGAACGTGCGAGCGTGATCGGCCACACGCTGTGGGTGACGCCGAACTGCCCCGACGAGCGCTGGCCTGCAGGCGAATTCGTGAACCAGTCCAAGAAAGACAACGGGCTGGGCCGGTGGACGCTGGCAAACCGGTCGATCGAGAACACCGATGTGGTGATGTGGTACGTCTTCGGCATCCATCACATCACCCGGCCAGAGGACTGGCCGGTGATGCCGGTCGACGTGGTGTCGTTCTGGCTCAAGCCATTCGGGTTCTTCGACCGCAACCCGGCACTGGACGTGGCCGGATCTCACACATCGGCGACCAGTGCACACCACTGACGTGGTGGAGCGGCCCGCCGATCTGACGGCCGAATGGCTGACCACCGCACTCGGGGTGCCGGTGAGCGATTTCGCGTTCGAGCGCATCGGTACGGGCCAGATGAGCGAGTGCTACCGCGTAGCACTGTCCTACGCCGATGGCGCCGACGGCCCAAAGTCAGTGGTGCTCAAGGTCGCCGCCACCGACGCGGTGAGCAGGCAGACGGGCCTCGCTCTTGGTCTGTACGAACGAGAGGTGCGGTTCTACACCGATATCGCACCGGGCATCGACGGGCCGATCGCGCCATGCCATCACGCGGCCTTCAACACCGACACCGGCGCGTTTCACCTGCTGTTGGGCGATGCCGGCCCGGCCGTCGTCGGCGACGAAATCCGCGGAGCGACAGTCGAACAGGCCAAGCTGGCGCTGTCAGAGTTGGGCCGGGTGCATGCGCCGCTGCTCGGCGATGCGGCAATGGCCAAAGCAGACTGGCTCAATCGCCAGTCCCCGATGAACCAGGCGCTGATCGCCCAATTGTATGCGGGATTCGTCGACCGATATCGTGACCGCATCGCTCCAGCGCATCGCGACGTGTGTGAGCGGCTGGTCGCAAGCTTCGACGCATACGTCGCAAGCGAATCCGCTCCCGAGCGGCCGCACGGACTGGTGCACGGCGACTATCGGCTGGACAACATGCTGTTCGGTGAGCAGGGCGCCGACCGTCCGCTGACCGTGGTGGACTGGCAGACGGTGGCATGGGGCCCGGCCATGACCGATGTGGCTTACTTCCTCGGATGTGCGCTGTCCGACGAGCCGCGCCGCGATCACTATGACGCGCTGTTGCGCGCCTACCACGACAGGCTCGGCGCCTTGATCAGCCTCGACGACGTGCGCGAAGGGGTGCGGCGGCAGAGCTTCTTCGGCGTCATGATGGCGATCGTCTCGTCCATGCTCGTTGCACGAACCGAGCGCGGCGACGACATGTTCATGGTCATGCTGGAGCGTCACTGCCAGCATGTGCTCGACTGTGATGCGCTGGCAAACCTTCCCGAACCTGTTGTGGTGCAACCGCTTACACCCGAGACGGCCGACGAGGGCCCGCACGAGGGCACCGACGAACCGTTCTGGAACGAGAGTTGGTACTTCGACTTCGCCGACGTGGATCAGGGTGTCGGCGGCTGGATCAGGCTTGGGCTGTATCCCAACCAGCAGACGGCGTGGGTCAACGCATTGCTGTGCGGTCCTGACATGGCGACTGTGGCAATCAACGATTTCGAGGCGGCGCTGCCTGAGGATCCGGCGGCGGTACGAGGCGACGGCTATGAGTTGAGGCTCGTCGCGACGGACCCCCTGCGTACCTACCAGGTGCAGGTGCGGGGACAGGGGCAGGCATACGACGATCCGGCGGCGCTACTGCGAGGTGAGGCAGGCCGACCCGTCGAGGTTGCGATCGATCTGGGCTGGACGACAGCGGGCACGCCGTACCTGTACCGGATCACGCCGCGGTATGAGATTCCCTGCACGGTGTCCGGGACGTTCATCGTCGACGGCAGCGAGGTGTCCGTACGCGCGGTTCCCGCCCAGCGCGACCACTCGTGGGGCGTCCGCGATTGGTGGGCAATGGACTGGGTGTGGAGCGCACTACATCTCGACGACGGCACGCACCTGCACGGCGTGGACATTCGCATTCCCGGCGCGCCGCCGTTCGGCATCGGGTACGTACAACAGCCCGGCCGGCCGCTTGCCGAACTACAGGCTGTCACGGCGCGGGAGACGTTCGGCGACAACGACTTACCGACCGCGACCACGATCGCCTATGGCGACTTGACCGCTACGGTCGATATTCGCGGGCACGCCCCCGTGCTGCTCACCGCCCCCGACGGGCGGATCAGCCACTTCCCGCGGGCCTGGGCGATGGTCACCACTGACGACGGCCGCAGCGGCGTCGGCTGGGTGGAATGGAACCGCAACCAGCACTAGCGTTCCGCGGCAATCAGCTCGGCCAGTCGCAACCGGTCAGGTCGGCCGACAGCTCCCACAGCCGGCGGGCTGCTACCGGATCGCGGGCCTTCTTGCGCAAGTGCGTGACGCGCGGCTTACCCCACTGGTTGAACCTCGGCGCCAGATACGTCCCGCTTGGCAGATCGGTCGTCACCGCCTGAAGGCTTGCCCGCGCGCCCTGCTCGGCAGTGTGCAAGAAACGCCACACCGTAACCGGTTCGGCGACCGGCATAGCGGCCGCGATGCCTCGGGTGATGCCGGTGTCGGTCATACCCGGATCCGTCGCGTATGCGCGTACGCCGCGGGCCACGAGTCCGCGCACGAACAGTAGGTTGGCCAACTTCGACTCCGAGTACGCCGCCGTCCGCGAGTACTTCCGGCTGTGCCAATTCAAGTCGTCGAAATGAATACGCGCGAAGTGGTACATAGCGCTCGCCACCGAGACGACACGGCCGGTGATCTTGTCGCCGAGCAGACATGTCAACGCGAAATGACCCAAATGGTTGGTGCCCATGTGCGCCTCGAAGCCGTCAGTGGTGCGCGTCAGCGGCAGATTCATCACACCGGCGTTGTTCACAAGCACATCAACGGATTCCACCGAGTCGGCGAACGACCGGACACTCGAAAGATCGGCTAGGTCAAGTTCAGCCACTTCGACGTCGCCCGACATTTCGGCGGCCGCCCGCTCGCCCTTTTCCAGGTTTCGACAGGCGATCACCACGCTGTGGCCGTCCTTGGCCAACGACGCGGCGGTTGCTTTCCCGACTCCGCTGTTGGCGCCGGTGACGATGATCCGCATCAGCGGGGAGCGTACATCAGCAGGCCAACGCCGATCAGGCTTACAACGGCTCCCGCGATGTCCCATCGATCCGGCCGGAATCCGTCGGCGACCATTCCCCAGATCAGCGAGCCTGCGATGAACACCCCGCCATACGCTGCCAGCACTCGTCCGAAGTTGGCATCAGGCTGGAACGCGGCGACAAACCCGTAGGCGCCGAGCGCGATGACGCCCGCACCGGCCCACAACCATCCGCGATGCTCACGCACGCCTTGCCAGACCAGCCACGCGCCGCCGATCTCGAGCAGCGCGGCGAGAACGAAAAGGGCGACGGACTTGAGCACGATCACGTCTCTCAATGTGCCGCGAGCGTGCGCAACATGTACCCAAAATGCGGCGTGTCAGTGTTCAGACACGCACGCTCGGCGGAAAGGGGGCGTCGCGCTAGGAGAGGTGGGCGCTGTTGTCGTCAAGATCGTCACGGCCGAGTCCCATGGGCGTCGCGGCGGGAACGTCGCCGGCAGCCACCACCTTCCGAGTGATCGGTGTGAGCGCCTGGAACAGCCGTTCGACCTCGTCGTCGTCAAGCGCCTCGAGCGCCGAAAGCGCCAGCTGATCCGTGTTGTCCTCGATGCGCTGCTTGAGTTCTCGGCCAGCGTCGGTGAGCGCGCCGTCGCCGTCGAGTAGCCCGCGGCCAGCCAGCAGCCCGCGGTAGTGCGCCCACTGCTGCTCGTCGTAGTCGCGGCCGCGCATGATCATCTCCGTGGGTACCCGGCCCGCAGCGGCGTGCAGCACGTTGCACTCCCGCCCTGACACTCCAAGTGCCACAAGCACCGCGATGTGCCCGTCGCCGCGGTGTTCGCGCAGGTGCGTGACCGCATGCCACAGCCTGGCAACGGGGTCGGCCGGCCACTCCAGCGCCGCATTCGCCGCGAACAACGGCCGCCCGTCGAGCGGCGCACCGCGGGCGGCCTTCTCTGCCAGTTCGGCTGCGGCCGCGGCCTCGTCATCGGTAACGCCGTAGCGGCGCAACGCCTCTACCGCGGACTCCTCGCGGACGCGCAGTGCGTCGGCCGGCGACGAGACCTCCCATGCCGAGAGCAACGACTTCGCGACGCGCTCGGGAGTGAAGTTGTAGAACGCGGCGGTGACAACCTGTGGTGACACCACCCCGAACGGCGCGGACCGAGCGGCGAAGTAACCCATCCAGAAACCGCGAAATCCCAGCCCGTCGAGGGCCGTTCGCGCTTCCGGCGAGAAATATGTGACTGCATGTACCGGTTCGAAACGATCAAAGAAGCGGCGTGCGAGCGAAGGTTGTCTGGCCACTTCTGCAGTTAACCATCACGCCGCCAGCCAGCTTGCTATGGTCCCTGCAATCGCCCAGTGGGCGCACACCAGCAACGGTCCAGGAGGCGGCCATTGCATACGGTGATTCCAGCCCTTGGCGCCTTGGCAACCGTGTGGGCGCTGGTCTCGGGCTGCGACGCGAACGCCGGGCTGGGCGGCAAGCCTGCGGTCGGCAAAGACGCCCTGCAAGCCGACGTCGCCAGTCGGCTGGAGAAGGCCGGTCAACGACCACAGTCGGTGACGTGTAAGGACGACCTGATCGGCGAGGTCGGCAAGACGGCCCGCTGCGAGGTGGTGATGAGCCCGACGAACAGCTTCGAACCGGTCGTCACGGTCATCAGCATCGACGGGGACACGATCAACTACGAGATGAGCCCGGCGCTTTCCAAAGAGCAACTCGAAAAGGCGGTCTCACGCCTCGTCGCAGACGCGTCACACGCTCCGGTCGCCTCGGTGTCATGTGAATCGGGCCTGCAGGGCAAGGTCGGCTCGACCGCACATTGCGACGTGGACTCGGGCGGACTCAAACTGCGACGCACCGTCGAAGTGAGCAGCGTCGAGGGTTTGATGATGAACTTCGACGTGGTGCCGGTGCTGACCAAAGAGGAGGTCGCGAGTTCACTGCTCGACGAATTCGAGCAGCAATCAGGACGCAGGCCCGATCGAGTCGAGTGCACCGGAAACCTCGAGGGCAAGCCGGGCAACACCGTCGAATGTACGGTTGTCACCGGCTCAGAAAGTACCCAGTTCACCTTGACGGTCACGACGGTCAGCGGCGGCAGCATCAAGTACAGCTACGCGCCGCGCCCCTAGGGCTGTTCCGAAAACTCTTCGGCCACAGCCGATACCGCTTCGTCGATGATCGCCCGCATGGCGCGTTCGGCGCCGTCCTCGTCTCGGAGGCGGACCGCGCGAGCCACCTGGTCGTGCAGCTCGATGGCAGCGGGATTCGGTTGGTCGGGCATCATTCCGTGGTGGGTGCGCCCTGCCAACACCTCGGCTACGACCCCGTTGAGCGCCCGAAACATCTCGTTGCCACTGGCTTCCAGCAGGGTCTGGTGAAAGATCTTGTCCGCCAACAGATATGACTCGAGGTCACCCGAGCGGCCGTGCACGACCATGTCCGAAACCGCGGCCGCCATGATCCGACACTGATGCGGGTCGGCGCGCCGGGCGGCAAGCGCGGCGGCTGCCGGCTCGAAACCGCGCCGCAACTCCGAAAGCGAAACGAGCTGGGCGGCGCGATCACCCGCCTCGAGCCGCCATCGGATCAGGCGGGGGTCGAAGACGTTCCACTTGTGAGCCGGCTGAATCGTGATGCCTACCCGGCGGCGCGACTCGACCATGCCCATGGACTCCAGCACGCGGATCGCCTCACGGGCGACGCTTCGCGACACACCGTGCCGCGCGCTGACGCCGTCGAGCGTGAGCACCTGGCCGGGTGGGCAGTCGCCCGAAACGATCGCCGTGCCCAGCGCGGTCAGCAAGTTGCCGTGCAGAGCGCCGACGTTTGCTTCGCTGGTCACGCATACATCTTGTCATAGGTTTGCTGACGTTATTAAAACCATATGATTGCGCTGCAGAGTTGCAATCGTATGACCATTGAGGCATCCTGTGTGACGGCAAGCACAACTGGGTAGGTGGAGGGGATGGCGTCACCAATCGTCGTCATGGGCGTTTCTGGCTCAGGTAAGTCGACCGTCGGAGCGGCGTTGGCGCAGCGCCTGCGGGTGCCGTTCGCGGACGCCGATGACTTTCATCCGCCTGCGAACATCGCCAAGATGACGGCCGGTGAACCGCTCGACGACGACGATCGCTATCCGTGGCTCGAGGCGATCGGGCAGTGGCTCGCCGAGCATTGCGCCGACGGCGGGGTGATGAGTTGCTCGGCGCTGAAGCGGAAATACCGTGACCAGTTGCGCCGCCATTGCACCGACGTCGAATTCCTGCATCTGGCCGGAACGCCCGAGGTCATCGGCAAGCGGCAGGCCAGCCGTCCCGGACACTTCATGCCGCCCTCTCTGCTGGCATCGCAATTTTCCACACTCGAACCACTCGAGGCCGACGAACGCGGCATCGCCATCGATGTCGACCAGAACATCGATTCCATCGTCGACAACTACGTCGCGTTATCCGCCACGCGCACAACCGAACAGGAGAACCGATGACCCCCGCACTCACCGTCCTGGCGGCCGACACCAAGCTGCCAGAACCCGTCGCCTCGGGCTGGCAGCTGATCCTCGCGGCGCTGGCCGGCATTGCGCTGATCGTCGTGCTGATCACGATCGCCAAGCTGCATCCCTTCCTCGCATTGATTTTCGGCGCCATCACCGTCGGCATCGTCGCGGGCGAGAACGTCGGAGATGTGCTCGACTCTTTCGGCGACGGGTTCGGTACCACGGCGGCGGGAGTGGGCATCCTGATCGCGCTTGGCGCGATGTTCGCCAAGCTGCTCGCTGATTCCGGCGGTGCCGACGAGATAGTCGACAGCATCGTGGGGCACGCTTCGCCGCGCGCGCTGCCGTGGGCAATGGCCTTGGTGGGGGCCATCATTGGTTTGCCGATGTTCTTCGAGATCGGCCTGGTGCTACTGATGCCGGTCATCTATTTGGTCGCAAAGCGTTCGCAGCTCTCCCTCATTACCGTCGGAATCCCCGCGCTGGCAGGGCTTTCCGCGATGCACGGGCTGGTGCCGCCGCACCCAGGACCGCTGACCGCGATCGACCTGCTGAAGGCCGATTTGGGCGTCACGCTGGCGCTCGGTGTGCTCGTTGCAATCCCGACGGTCATCGTGGCGGGCCCGTTGTTCGGCAGGCTGGCGGGGCGCTGGGTGGTCATCGACGTACCTGATCGGTTCGAGGCCGATGATTTCGCCAGCAACGGCGGTGGCTCAGTGGTTACCGCTGCCGACGTCGCAGAGGGGGAGGGCGCGACGACCCAAACCGCGACCCGCGTTGCGCGCCAACGGCCCAGCTTCGGCATCACTATGTTTTCGGTTCTTCTGCCGGTCGGCTTGATGATGGGTAAGGCGTTGGTCGACATCTTCGTCGACGACAAAGGCAATCTGCTGCGCCAGACCTTCGACATTCTCGGCCGTCCGCTCGTGGCGTTGTTGATCGCGGTTGTGGTTGGCATCTTCACGCTGGGCCGCGGGGCCGCGATGACGCGCGATCAGATCGTCAAATGCCTTGAGACTTCGCTGCCTCCGGTCGCGGGCATCATCCTGATCGTCGCCGCCGGCGGCGGATTCAAGCAGGTCCTGGTGGACACCGGTATCGGCACCATGCTCGCGGACTGGGCAAAGGGCACCGGGGTCTCGGCGATTCTCCTCGCCTGGGTGCTGGCCGTATTGATCCGGCTCGCAACAGGTTCCGCGACAGTCGCGACCATCACGGCGTCGTCGCTGATGCTGGGCCTGGTGGAAGGCATGAGCACCGGCCAGGTGTCATTGGTCGTGCTCGCGGTCGGCGCCGGCTCGCTGTTCTTCTCCCACGTCAACGACGCCGGCTTCTGGCTCGTGAAGGAGTTCTTCGGAATGAGCGTGGGTCAGACCATCAAGTCCTGGTCGATCATGGAAACCGTGCTGTCGGTCACGGGCCTGGTGCTGGTGCTGGTTCTCGGCATCTTCATATGACGCGCTAGCGCGGGCGTCTGCTCACGAGACAAGCTAGCCTTTGACGACCTGGGTGCCGCCCGCGAGTTCGTCGTGCTTGCCCTGTTTGGTCGGGCTGCTGTTGGCGGTCAGAATTATCACGACGATAGCGACGAACAGCAGGAAGCCGCCGATGATCGGAATGATCGGCAACAGCGTCCAGACGTTGCGAACCGCCGACTGTTGGAAGTCTGGTTTCGGTGACCCGCCTGGGCCGTGGACGCGCAGGCCGAGCAGTTTCTTGCCGAGCGTCCAACCCTGGGCGGCCTCGAACACCAAGAAGTAGAGGAACATCAGCAGGCCGGAGAACAGGCCGGTGACCCAATAGCTCGAAAGTGAGCCTGCGGCGAGGGCAAGCAAGACAGCGACGATGTTGACGACGATGCCGTCGACTACCCGTGCACCAACCCGCACAACGACGCCGCCGGGCTCCTGGCCGCCTGGCGGTGGATAGCTCCCGAGTTCGCCGTACTCACCACTTGTCATGCGGCAAATGTACCGCTCGAATGCGCGGTCGCCAGCGGTTCGGCGCGGCCCGATCTCAACAGCCGCGCAACGACATTGGGGTCAGCTCCAGCGCCGTCGTTGCTGCTTGACCTGAGTGCGCGCGGTGTCGGCGAAGTCGCCGGCGCGATCGCGGGCCACCTCGGCGATTTCGGGCGCACGCTCACGCGCAATGTCCGCCCACTCGGCACCCCGTTCGCGGGCCGCCTCGGCCAACACGGGTGCGCGCTCGCGCGCGATTTCCGCCAACTCTGCGCCGCGCTCGCGGGCCGCCTCGGCCAACACGGGTGCGCGCTCCCGGGCGACCTCGGCCCATTCCGCCCCGCGTTCGCGGGCGACGTGTGCCAGTTCGCGGCCACGCTCGGCGCCAACCGCCAAACCGTGGCCCACCTTTTCCGCGAGCGCGCTGTCAGCCAACGCACCACCCGTCGCGGCGCCGACGGGAAGGGCGGCGCCGACGGCCTCGGACACCTTGCGCGCGGCGCGGCGACCGCGCCAACCGAGCGACGGTTTGCCCTCGGTGTCGACGGCGGCGATGATCAACCCGCCGATCAAGCTGACGTCGGTGAAGAACGCGCGACGTTCGTCGGCCTTGCGATGCGGATCGGCCTCACCCCAGAAGGTATGCGCACCAAGGCTTCCCGGTATCACCGTGAAAGCCAGCGCGGCAGACGCCAGACGCGGCAGCTTGCCACTGGCAAGCAGCAGCCCGCCGCCGATCTGCACCGCGGCGTTGACGCGGGCGACCGTCTCAGCGTTGGACGGAATATTGGTACCGACAGGATCGGGCAGCTTGCTCAGACCTTCGAGGGTGGGACGGGCCGCGTCGGCCGCTGGTTTAGGGCTACGGAGCGCATCGACGCCGCGGCTGATGAAGACCGCTGACAACATCGGGCGCGCAATTCGTCGAATCAACATGAGCGCTGTGTTCCCCCGGCCCCCATGACGCAAACGTCAGTAGCGGTTGTCGTCGTCCCGCCGTCCGATCAGTGGCATCGCGTACCAGAACGCCGCCACGGCCAGCAGTGTCACGCCGCCCGCGATCCACGCCTCCGTCGCGCCCAGCACGGCGTCGAAGATGACGACAGCCACCCCGCCGAGCGCCACCCCCAGGAGCAGCAGTCCGGCCATTGCGTAGGTGTGTGCGGCGGACACCAACGTCTTCAGGCGATGACGGCGAAACAGCAGCCGATGCATGCTGGCCGGTGCCACCAGCAAAACGGTGGCACCGACCGAGCAGCCGAATGTCACGAGGAAGACCGTGCGCATCACGCCGTCGAGCTGGCTGAACCGCTGCTGGAAGGGCAGCGTCAGCAGGAACCCGGTGAGCAATTGGACCCCGGTCTGGGCCACCCGCAACTCCTGAAGCAGGCTCGACCAATTGCGGTCCAGCCGTTGTGCTTCCGTCTCATCTCGATCCCGATCCCATTTCTGGGCTTCGGGATGCTCGATGTCCTCCACATCGCAAGTTTGACATCAAACGGCGTAGCGCAGCAGCGAGTTCTGCCAGCCTGGGGTCGGTCATCGTCAACGACATCACGTCACTGCCCAACTCATCGGGGTAGCTTCGCAGGCGTGGCACTCGTTGCGGGCGTCGACTCGTCCACCCAGTCCTGCAAGGTGATCGTCTGTGACGCCGATACCGGAGAGATCGTGCGATCGGCGTCCTCACCTCACCCGGACGGCACCGAGATCGACCCCCGGCTGTGGTGGTCCGCATTGGAAGCGAGTATCGGTGCAGCCGGCGGCCTCGACGACGTGGCGGCGGTGTCGGTCGGCGCGCAACAGCACGGCATGGTGTGCCTCGACGACACAGGCGAGGTCGTGCGAGACGCGTTGCTGTGGAACGACACTCGATCCAGCGACGCGGCAGCCGACCTCGTCGACGAACTCGGTGGCCCGGGCGAATGGGCCAAGCGGATCGGCGTCGTGCCGGTCGCGGCCATCACGGCGACGAAACTGCGCTGGCTCTCCGACCACGAGTCTGCGCACGCAGACGCGACCGCGGCTGTCTGCCTGCCGCACGACTGGCTGACCTGGCGGCTGAGCGGGTCCACGGACATCGCCACGCTGCGCACCGATCGCAGCGACGCCAGCGGCACGGGCTACTTCTCGTCGGAGACCGACAGCTATCAGCCCGATCTGCTCGAGTTGGCGATGCGGGGGCGACGGCCCGCGCTGCCCGCGGTGCTGGGTCCCCGAGACGTCGCCGGACAGACGTCGACGGGCGCGGCGCTCGGCGCCGGAGCGGGCGACAACGCCGCGGCTGCGCTGGGCCTCGGTGCCGGCACAGGGGATTGCATCGTCTCGCTCGGCACTTCCGGAGTGGTCAGCGCGGTGGGCGAGGCTGCACCCCATGACCGGGACGGCATCGTCGCCGGCTTTGCCGACGCGACTGGACGGCAGCTGCCGCTGGTGTGCACCCTCAACGGCGCGCCCGTGCTGGCTGCAGTCACCACGATGCTCGGCGTCGACTTCGACGAGCTGGACCGGCTGGCCTTGTCGGCGCCGGTCGGTGCAGAGGGCCTCACCTTGGTGCCGTATCTGGAGGGCGAACGCTCGCCGAACCTCCCCGGCGCATCGGGCGCGCTGCACGGCATGACGACTCGTAACCTGTTGCCTGCCAACATTGCTCGGGCAGCCGTCGAGGGTTTACTCGCGTCTATGGCCTACTGCATCGACAAGATCGCGGCGCATGGTGTCGATGTGCAGCGCATCCTGCTGATCGGCGGGGGAGCGCGTTCTGAGGCGGTGCGGCGCATTGCGCCGGCGATTCTGGGGGCGCCGGTGCATGTGCCGACGCCCGCCGAGTACGTCGCGCTCGGCGCGGCCAGGCAGGCCGCGTGGGCGCTGTCGCAGCAGGCTTCGCCGCCCGCGTGGTCGGTCGGCGTGACCGCGTCCTACACCGCGGACCCGGCGCCGCAGGTGCTCGAGCAGTACCGCGCGGCCCAGCCGCTGACGCTGGGACAGTGACGTTCGGCTGGCCTTTCATTTCGGACACAGAGGTCCCACTCTGTGATCAGGATGACGATGGCTATCTGCGCAGGCAGAAGCGGTGTTTGGCGGCGCTGTGATCCAGATCATTGCCTAAGGCAACGATCGTCGGGAACGCTACCGCGATGCGCGACTTGGATTTCTCTTACGACCTCACGCTGGATGAGGCCCGACGGCGCGCCGCCGTACTCGAGGCCATTGGGGACGACTGGGACCCGATCGCAGTGCTCGCAGAGGAAGAGAAGGCGTACGACATGCTGTACTCCGGCCTCGACGAAGACCAGCAGCGCATCTACGACGAACTGGTCAGCGCAGGTGTGCTGCCCGATCGGGCGGTGGATCGTGTTGCCGATTGACCCGACCGCCGACAGTTCGCGACGGGCGTGGCTTCCTTGTCCCGGCTGCGACCACGCGGCCGGTTGTGGTGACTGCGGTAGCGACCGCAATTGCGCAACGCATTGGCAGTACCTGCTGAGCAATGAGGGCACACTTGTCCATCTGCAGTGCCCCGACTGTGGTCATCTCTGGTCGGTCGATACCCGCAGTCGCTTCGACGCGGCCTGACCCCGTCTCCGCCCGGCCTGTATATGGTGGGCGGTCATGAGCGATCCGCGGTCGGCCGCGCCGACCCGGCGGCGATCGCAAGTCTCGTGGGCGCTGTGGGACTTCGGCGCGACGGGCGTGAATGCCATCGTGGTGACATTCGTGTTCTCGGTCTACCTGACCAGCAGTGTCGGTCATGACCTGCCGGGCGAGACGAGTCCCGCCAGTTGGCTGGGGCGGACGTTGGCTCTCGCGGGTCTGGTCGTCGCCGTGTTGGCCCCGGTGACCGGTGTCTGGGTCGACGCCCCTTGGCGACGCAAGCGTGTGCTCGCGCTGTTGACGGGCGCGGTCGTGTTGATGACGGCGTCGATGAGCCTGATCCGCGACGACTACCGTTACTTGCTGCCCGGCCTGGCGCTGCTGGCTTGCACCGCGGCGTGCAATGACCTGGCGACCGTGCCGTACAACGCGATGCTGCGACAAGTGTCGACGGCTGACAGCCCTGGGCGGATCTCTGGATTCGGTTTGGCCATGGGCTTTTTGGGCAGTGTCGTCCTCCTGGTGATCGTCTATTTCGGCTTCATCTCCGGTGACGGCGACACCCACGGTCTGCTGGGCTTGCCTGGTGACGACGGACAGAATGTGCGCGCAGCGGTGTTGTTGGCGGCCGTGTGGTTTGCCGTGTTCGCATTCCCGGTGTTCATCGTCGTGCCCGCGCCCGAACCCGGTGAGCCCAAGGCCCGCGTGGGCTTCCTCGGTGCATATCGCGCGCTGTGGTCCGAGATCACCGGCGAATGGCGGCGCGACCGCAACGTCGTTTACTACCTGCTCGCCAGCGCGGTGTTCCGCGACGGGCTGACGGGGGTGGCGACGTTCGGTGCGGTGCTGGGGGTGAAGGTCTACGGCATCTCGGCCGCGAATGTGCTGTTGTTCGGTATCGGCGCCAGCATCATTGCTGCTGTCGGCGCGGTGTTCGGTGGTCTGCTCGACGACAGGCTCGGTTCCAAGCTGATGATTGTCGGTTCGTTGATCGCGATGATCACCGTTGCGCTCACGCTGCTGGCGTTGTCTGGCGCGGCGGCGTTCTGGGTGTGCGGCCTGCTGCTGTGCCTGTTCATCGGCCCGGTGCAGGCCTCGGCGCGCACGCTGATGCTACGGATGACCGCCGACGGCAAAGAGGGCGTGGCGTTCGGTTTGTTCACTACCACCGGTCGCGCCGTGTCTTTTCTTGCGCCATGGTTGTTTTCGACCTTCATCGATGTATTCGACAGCGACCGCGCCGGCATGGGCGGGTTGTGTGTGGTGTTGGCGGCCGGACTTGTCGGCATGCTCGCAGTGCGGACGCCGGGCCGGTCGATGGCGGCGGCCGCAAGCTGAGAAATCGGTTGCGTCATCGCTGCCGATGTTGACAACATGATCACGAGCGGGTACTCGCTCAGCCCAAGCATTTGAGGTCGGACAAGTGCGGAGGTAACTGAAATTCGCTATCGCAAAGGCGATTCCATCATCGCCCGACGACAGATCGAAGGCATGAACGTCCCCGAAGTGCCAGCTGGCACCGTCGGAACCGTGGAAGCTACCACGGTGCTTGGCAAACCGAAGACAGTTTTCTTCGCTCTCGCCACGGGTTGGGGAGAGAAGCGTTTCACCGTGAACGTCCGCCGCGGCGACGTCGAGCGCGTAGTCCAGCGGAAAGAGGTATCGACCTCCTAGCCGCTCACGCGGGTAGCCGGTCGGCGGCCGGCCGTCGCAACGCGCCAGCAGCGACGAGCAGGATGGTGAGAACCTCGGCGACCACACTGATCATCGCGTAGGGGGCTGGCTGCCAACCTGTTTCGGTGAAGCCGAAGAGGCCAGCGGTTCGTGACAGCGCGAACGCAACCAGCGAACCTGCCGCACCGATGGCCGCGGCCAACCGCAGCCATGCCGGTCCGCCGACAAGAATCAATACGGCCAGCGCGCAGAAGGCACTGCCCTGCAGCAGAAATGCCGGGCCGACCGTCGGGATGCCGCGGTAGCCGTCGACATAGAGATATGCGTGCACGACGCCGCTGGCCGCTAGCGACGCGCTCAGTGCAATTCTGGTGGCCAGGTCGGTGACGGTCATGTGAGCTTCTCATCCTTCAGGGCGAGGGCCTGCTGGCCCTTGGTGTAACTCACCTCGCGGATGCCAAGGGCATCGTGCAGTTTTCCTGCGGGCAGCGTCATCGGTTTAGGCGCGGGACCCTGGCCCGGCGCGGGCAGCGGATATGCCGTTGTGGTCGCACTGTAAAAGGTGACATTGCCCTCCGTTTTGGAAAACAGTTGGTGCACATGGCCATTGAGGCAGGTGACCGAGGAGAAGCGCTTGAGGTAGCTCAACGCTTGTGCCGCATCGTCGGTGCCCCACCCCCAGTCGGGATACATGGCGAACAGTGGGATGTGGCTGAACACCACGATCGGGGTGTCGTTGGACAGCCCGGCCACATCCTTCTCGATGAACTCGAGTTGATCGGCGCCCAGATGCCCGAGCTTCTTCAAATTGAGTGTGTTCACGAGGCCGATGAGGTGCACGCCGGCGATGTCGAAGCTGTACCAGCCGTCGCCTCGAGTGCCTGCGCCGAACACCTGGCGATACTTCTGTCCCGCATCATCTGTCGAGTCGTGCTCGCCGGGGACGGTGAAGACGTGTGGGGTGTTCAGATCGGTCAGCATCTGCTTGACCTGATCGAATTGCGCCGGCGTCGCCAGGTGGGTCAGGTCGCCGGTGTGGATGACGAAATCCGGTGTGAAGCCGAGGCCGTTGATCTGGCCGATGGCTTGGTTGAAGGTGTCGGCGACGTTCGGGTTCGCGGGACCGTTGAATCCGATGTGGCTGTCACTGATTTGGGCGAATCGCAGGGCGGGCTTGGCAGTCTGTGCGGCGTCCGCGGATCCGGCGATGTGTGAGATCACTTCGCCGCCGGCGACCGTCAGAACCACTGCGGCGCCGAACCATGCACTGTGTCTGATGAGCTGACGCCTGGTCATGCCGGTGGGATCATGTTCGGTGCTCATTTGGTCACCATCACAGTGCCGGTCATGAACGGATGGATCGAGCAGATGTAGTCATAAGAGCCTGGCGTGGTGAAGGTGAAGCTGTAGGTGGCGTGGGTGTCCATTCCTGGCGAGTGAAACGAGCCGTCCTTGGCTGCCACGGTGTGAGGCTCCTCGTCTTGGTTCGTCCAGGTCACGGTCGTGCCGACCGGCACTGTCAGCGTTGCGGGATTGAACTTGAAGTCGCTGATGTTCACCGCTGTTCCGCCCTGGGGCGCCGGGCTCGCAGGGGCGGTCGCTGACGGCGCGGGTGGTGGTGTCTGCATGCCGGGCATGCCGGGCGTCATGCCGGACATGCCTGGTGTCATGCCCGACTGAAATGTGACTGGCGCCGGGCTTGGCGTGGCGTCGGACGCATGGCCGGCGCAGGACGTGATCAGCAGGATGCTCGCAGCGGCGAGCCGGAGTATGACCTTCACGTTCTAGAGATAGGTGCACGGGTTACACGTCGTCTTGATTGCCGCAGCTCGACGCAGCGCGCGATGTTGCAGCACTTTGGCGTTGCCGACGCTGACGCCCATCTGACTGGCGGCGTCCTTGATCGAACGGCCCTGCAAGAACCTGAGTTCCAAGATCAGCCGGTAGTTCGCGGGCAGTGCCTGGAGCACCAGATGGGCTCGTTCGAAAGCAGTATCGACGCTTTGTTCGCCCACGTCGGGCTGGTCGGCCAACTCATCGAGCGACGTGGTTGCGCAGCGCATCGTGTCGCGCCAATACGCGGCCAGAACCGTGCGTGTCGTGGCGCGCAGGTAACCGCGAACCTCTGTGATCCTCGCGGTCACCCGCAGCGGTTTGAGCACTCGCAGAAACACCTCGGCGGTCAGGTCCTCGGCGTCGGGTTGATTGCCGACATAGGTGAACAACATCCGATACACCCACGCGGCGTTGTCCGTATAGATGGTGTGCCAATCCGGATAGCGGTGGTCACCGCCGGTGGCGCCACGCGTCGGCGGGCTGTCAATCTTCCTGGGGGACAGCGCGATTGCCGATCAGCCGCCCCGGCAGGAGATATCGACGTATACAGTGTCGAACCGTGTCGGATCGATACGCGAACCCGATGAATCGATGTTGGAATTGTTGAGGCCCTCAACCCCGGTTACCTTGCAGCCCGACAACGGGTAGACGGCAGCTCCGTTCAGAATCACGTTGTACCCCTTGGCCTGCAGGGCGCTGATTGTGTCCTGCGCGTTGCCGAAGTTGGAGAAACCGGATGGGGCGGCGGCGACGCTGGGTGGCGCCACGGCGGCCAGCGTCAGAAAGCTCAGGCAGGCAGATGTGATCGTCAATGTCCTCCACATGTGAAGAGGTATTGCCCGAGGTTACGAAACGAGAATTGACGATATCCCTTGTGGCGTCGCGATGAGTTTTGCCTTCCGGTGCAGTCTGATCTGCATGGGCAGACTCATCTATGGCTTCAACGTGTCGGTGGACGGGTACATCGCCGACGCACAAGGCAGCATCGACTGGTCGGAACCGAGCGACGAACTGCACCAGTACTGGAATGACTTCGAGCGGGAGACCGCCCTGGCATTCTACGGGCGACGGCTCTACGAACTGATGTCCGCGTACTGGCCGACCGCCGACAAGGCCCCGGACGCCACCCCGCTGATCGTCGACTTCGCCCACGTCTGGCGCGATATGCCAAAGGTGGTGTTCTCGCGCACCCTGCAGTCCGTCGACTGGAACTCCCGCCTGGAACGCGGGGACCCGGTCGAAGTGGTGACGAAGCTGAAGGCCGAAACCGACGGCAGGTTGGAGGTGGCGGGCGCGACGCTGGCCGCACCGATCGTGCAGGCCGGGCTGGTGGACGAGTACCGGATCGTGGTGGCGCCCACCGCCGTCGGCGGCGGCATCCCGTTCTTCCCGACATTGCCGTCATGGATCTCGCTGCGACTGTTGGAGAACCGCACCTTTCCGGGCGGCACGGTGCTGCTGCGCTACGAAGCGAAACACGACTAAGCCCGCGCGAAGAGCTCCCGATCGACGAAGTGTAAATCGTTGGGATCGAAGAACTTGTTGGTCCAGGCGTCGGTCGTACCGAGGAACCATTCAGCCTTCTCTGCGGCTGCCTCTGGGGCCGCCGCCGCCACCGCGGCAGTGGGTGCTTTGGGCGCCTTCGACAACGTGTCGAGGAAGTTGAAGTGGTCGACGAGCAGCAATGCCTCGATCGCGAACGCTGTCGCTACCTCACCATCGGCGATGGCCACGAGATTATCGCCGTTGACCTGCTCGCCTTTGAGAGCCAGATTCGATGACCCGCAGTAGACGACGGGGTTCGGACCGTTGAAGCCGCACACCACGAACTTGTGATGGACCTGATGGCCAGCGCCGACTCCTGGTACCTGACTGAACGGCTTCGGAAGTTGCGTGCGTACCGGTTTGCCTGTGACCAGGACACCCTCTTTGCTACCTACCGGGTACAGCGAAATCCCCTGAGGCGAATCGGATATGCCGAAACTGAAGATCGACTGGTTGGTGTGGATGCTGTTGAGGGCTTCATAGACGGGGTTTGATGTCTTGTCGTCGAATTGCAGTTCCATGACCGCGAACAACACGCTCCCGACTTCGGGGTTCTGCTGGCCTTCCTCGTCCACGCGCTCGACGAGGCCATCGATGATTTGTTGTGCGACAGGCAGGCGATGTGGCGAGAACGTGATGGATGTCTGAGGTATTGATCGACCGGGACCACCGAACTCGAATGGGCGCTGCGCCCATTGAGAATCGGCAAACGCGATGCGTACGTTGTCATTCCACGCCTCTTGGAATACGTCGGCGTAGGTGCCGGCCACATCGCCGTCGTCGAAAACCATGACATGGTTGGAGTTGACGTACAGGCCTGTGACCGAGAAATTGGTGGATCCGGTAAGAACCTTCCTCGGGCCTGTGGCATCGGACAGGATGAACACCTTGTCGTGGGCGTAGCGGCTGAATTTGCCGCGCTTGATCGCGCCGGCGCCGGCCGCTGCGGCGAACCTCTGCTCGAACTGGTCCTCGCGCTTTGTGTTGTCCGCATTGTGATGCAGCGCCGCGTTGTCGAGGATGATCCGTGCGCGATTGTCGGCTCCCAGTTGGATGAGCAGCTTCATCACGTCGGGCTCGCCGAGGTCGTAGGCGAACACATCGAGGGTCAACGTGATGTCGTCGACGACTTCTTGCAGCAGATCGATGATGCACTTGCGTGCGGTGAAGCCAAGCCAGTCGTACTCCTGGGCGAATGTGAAGTGTTCGCCCTTGTCGTTGGTGCCCGCTTGTTGCGTGGTGTCGAAGAGTAGGTCGGCATTCTTCGGCTGAATTGGCGCCTTGATGCCAAAGTGACGAACGAAGGCCTGCGACTGCGTGAACCCGCGGGTGAACGCGACTTGGAGATTGCCGGCGACGAAAGGCGCGACGTCGACGTCGACGGACAAGCTGAGGGAGTTGTCCAGAGCCGTCATCTTCCGGTCGACGAAGTAGCGCGGAGTCACTGTGTATTGGTAGGTGCCGAACGCCGGGGACAAGCCCTGGTGCGCTTGTCCTGGGACGTGCACCCAGCGGAACTTGTGGATCGGTGCGTTGACGCTCGAGTTGGCGGGCTCGTTCCGATCCTGCGCGTGGTTGCCAGGTTTGGCGAAGCGCAACGTGTTCCAGACGTAGAACGGATCGCCTCCTGGTGGTGTCACAAGGATCGTGAAGCCCGCAAGATGTTCGCGTGCGGCATCGGTGACGTCGAAAGCCAGCAGTGTCTTGGCGTCACCGCGATAGGCGTTTACCGAAAGAGATCCGTTACTTGCATGTACTACCGACATCGTGTCCCCCGACTTTGATTCGACACCGAATCAATCTCAGCTGTTGAAACGCCGGATGTCACGAGTAGTGGAGTACTCGAATCCCGTCAGCGTTTTATGGGTGCACGGTAGGCCGCGGCCAGTCCTCTTGGGGCAGTGATGGACTCCCCGGACGGATTCGGTCGAGAATGGTCCGAAGCGGTGGCCAATTGGATCGGCCGCGTCGCACGACAGCGTAGGCGGTGAGAATCAGGTTGGGGTCTGAGAGCCCGAGAATGGTAAGTCCATGGCGCAGTGGGCGGTTCACCGGTAAGAAGCCCACCCCTTGCCCGTCGAGGATCAACTCCTCGACCAGGTCGAGACTGTCGATCTGATGGACGATGCGAGGGGTGAATCCAGTCAGCGCCGCAAGGGTGCGTACCGCGTCTTCATCGGCGGTGTTGCGTGAGTTGACAATCCAGGTGGCCTCGGCGTACTCGCGGAGATCGGCGAGTTCGCTTGTTGCCGTGGCACTTTGCACACCCAAGCCCCAAGGGGTGGACCACAGCGGCAGCGTTTCCAGCACAGGGTCGGGGGAGGCGGGCGCAAGGTTGTAGTCATAGGTAATCGCCAGATCGAGGTCGTCGTCGACGAGTAGTTCGAAGGCCTCGACGGGCTCGTACTCGTTGATCGCCACCTCGACATGGGGATTGGTCGCCGCCATCTCGCGCACGATCGGCAACAACGAAACGCGAATCCCTGTCGCGAAACCGCCAACGCGTACGGTGCCCGCCGGTTCGGCGTCGGGATCGAGGTCCAGCCGGGCGTTGTCGACGGCCGCCAGGATCGTCACGGCGTGATCGGCCAATCGCTGCCCCGCCGGGGTGAGCCGCACGCGTCGTCCCTCCGGCTCGATCAACTGGGCACCGGTTTCTTTCGCAAGAGCGGCGATCTGTTGCGACACGCTGGACGTCGTGAGGTGGTGCGTCTCGGCGACCGCCCGCATCGAACCCAAGCGGGACAGCGACAACAACAGCTGCAGGCGACGGGTGTCCATCCCAGAGATTGTTCATGATTTGTGAACGGTATGTCCAGAAAAATTAAGTGGACGTGAACGGTCGCCGTCCCGTTCAATGCAGGAATGGCCGCGACTCAAGCCCGCACCGGCGCCCTGATGGCGATGGGGTCGATGCTGTGCGTCCAGGTCGGCCTCGCGATCGCCGTGACGCTGATCGACCGCATCGGCGTCGAGGGTGCGGCGTGGCTGCGACTCGCGTGGGCCGGCGTGTTGATGCTCGTCATCGTCCGGCCGCGATTCGCGTCGTTCACCTGGGCCACCTTCCGCGTGTGCGTGCTGCTCGGCGTGGTGACCGCGGCCGTCACGCTGCTCTTCATGGCCGCGGTCGATCGCATCCCGCTCGGTACGGCCAGCGCGCTGGAATTCCTCGGCCCGCTCGGCGTCGCGGTGGCACATGGCAAAGGCAGCCACCGCTTTGTGTGGCCGGGCCTCGCCGCCGTCGGCGTCGTGCTGTTGACCGAACCGTGGGCCGGCACCGTCGACCCGATCGGTGTCGTGTTCGCACTCGGCGCGGCGGCCTGCTGGGCGGGCTACATCCTGCTCACCCAGCGCGCCGGCGATGAGGTCTCCGGCATCAACGCGCTTGCCGTCTCGATGCCCGTCGCCGGTCTGGTTGCGACCATCGTCGTCGGCCCTGCAGTGCTGCCCCGAATCACACCGGACATCCTTCTGATCGGCATCGGCCTGGCGATCCTGCTTCCGGTGGTGCCGTTCGCGTTGGAACTGATGGCGTTGAGGCGGCTGACCACCGCCGCGTTCGGCACATTGATGGCACTCGAACCCGCATTCGCGATGATCGTCGGACTCATCGTGTTGCACCAGATCCCCGGCCCGGCGGGCACCGTCGGCATCTGCTTCGTGGTAGCCGCAGGCATCGGTGCAGCGCGCACCGGTGCCCGCACGCAGCCGGTGCCCGCCGAGGTCGGCTGACATAGGCTGGGCCTCATGGCATCTGGAATCTTCGATTCGCCCATCGTTGGAATCGTCAACAAGCTGTTCGTCTCTTTGATCGACGCGCCCGTCGTTGGGCCAGTCGTGCGTCGCGGCCTGATCAACATCCGCTACGTCGGACGTCGTTCGGGCAAGACGATTCAAACGCCGGTCGGCTACCAGCGCTCCGGCGATCGCGGCATCGTCATCAACGTGATGTCGCCGGACAACAAGACGTGGTGGCGCAACTTCCTCGGTGAAGGCGCCCCGATCACGCTGCTCAAGCTCGACGGCCAAGACCGCACGGGCCACGCGATCGCCAGCCGGGACGAGAGAGGCCGCGTCAAGGTCGCGGTGACCCTCGACAGTTAGGCACTAGCCTCTGGGCATGACAAGGGTCCTGCTGATCGAGGACGCGGAAGCGATCAGGATCGCGGTGGAGTCCGGACTGGCCACCGACGGCCATGACGTCCTGACGCGTCCCGACGGCGCACACCTGGAACAGCATCTCGACGAGTTTCGGCCCGACGTCGTGATTCTCGACGTGATGCTGCCGGGCCGTGACGGTTTCGCCTTGCTGGAAACGGTTCGATCGCGAACCAGCGCAGGGGTCATCATGCTCACCGCGCGCGACGGTGTCGAAGACCGGCTGCGCGGATTGACAACGGGTGCCGACGATTACGTCATCAAGCCGTTTGTCCTCGCCGAGCTCGTCGCACGCGTCAATGCCCTGCTGCGACGGATGGGGCGCATTCCCGCAGCCCTCACCGTCGGTGATCTCGTGATCGACCCTGCCGCTGTCACGGTGCGACGCGGTCAGGTGTCCATCGGACTGACGGCGACCGAATTCAAGCTGCTGTGCTATTTCGCCGAGCACCGCGGATCGGTCCTCAGCAAGACACAAATCCTTTCGGCGGTATGGGGTTTCGACGCCTACGACCCGAATCTCGTCGAAGTCTTCATCAGCGCGCTGCGGCGCAAACTCGAGGCGCACGGTCCACGGCTGCTGCACACCGTCCGAGGCATGGGCTATGTGTTGCGGGACGGCGCCTCGTGACGGCGCGACGCGCTTCTGGTCTCGGCACGGTGTCGCTGCGCCGGCGGGTGACCGTCGCGGTCATCGCCGTGTTCGTCGTTGTTCTCGTTGCGCTGATCCTCGTCGTCAACGGGGCCTTCTCGATCATCGTCAACAGGTCCGTCACCGCTCTGCTGAAGGAACAGGCCCAATATGCGCGCGAACTCGCCGCCCACGACACGCCCCCGCAGGAGTTGATAGATCGGCTCGAGACACGTTCGGTCCGCGCGAGCTTGGTGCTGCCCGACGGTCGTGTCCTGGGTCAGCCGGCCCGCGCCCAGATTGAGCAGACGGCACGGAAGGTCACCATCGAACTGTCAGCTCCACGTGGCCCGCTGAACGGTTCGCAGCTGACTCTCGAAACCGACGGCCGGCTCCTCGCCGGGGCCCGCGCCCGCGTGATGGGTGTCCTGCTCATCGTCGCGGCAGCGGCACTTGTTGCCGTTGCTGTCATCGTGCCGTTGGTGGCCAAGTTCGCACTGGCTCCGCTGGACGCCATGACGCGGTTGGCTCGCGGTGTCGCGGGCGGACAACGCGGTGAACGGCTATGGCCTGCCCCGGCCGATACCGAACTCGGCCGTACTGCAACGGCTTTCGACGACATGCTGGATGCGCTCGAAGGCGCCGAACGGCGGGCGTTGGCGGCAAGGGACAGCATGCACAGGTTTGTCTCCGACGCAGCACACGAATTGCGCACCCCGATCGCAGGCATCGGGGCGGCAGTGGAGGCTGTGCTGCAGCAACCCGTCGACGCCGATCCCGAGACTCGGCAGAGGCTGTTGCTTGTCCTCGGCCGCGAATCGCGCCACGCCGGTCGTCTGATCGACGACCTGTTGGACATGGCTCGCATCGACAGCGGCCTGAGCCTGCACTACGACACCGCCGACATCCAGAAGATCGCCACCGAACAAGTCGAGCGAGCCCGGTTGCTGCATCCGGAGCTGTCGTTGTTCTGCGACGGTCCACCGACCACGACGACCGTGGATGCGGCACGGATTGGCCAGGTCGTCGCGAATCTACTGAACAACGCCTGCGCCGTCACTCCAGCCGGGGGAACAGTTCGGGTCGTGCTCTCTCGGCGGTCGGGCGGTGTGCGTGTCGCCGTGCATGATGGGGGACCAGGCGTACGCCTCGCCGACCGGGAGCGGATCTTCGACCGCCTGGTCCGACTCGACACCGCTCGGGATCGAACAAGCCGAGGCGCCGGCCTGGGGTTGAGCATCGCCCGTGGCATCGCGCGGGCACACGGTGGCGATGTCACCTGTGAATCGCCGCCCCCAGGTAGTGGTGGCGCGGTGTTCGTCCTCTGGCTTCCTGACCGAACCTGAAGATCGACTGAGGATCTGCCGCATCGGCCCGCGACTTCAGGTCGTCTTCAGGTGCAGCGCCGATGGTCGACGCCATGGACCCGTACCAGGACGACAACCCGACAACTTCCTTTCCCGTCACGCCTCCGCCGCCACGAACCCTGGGCCGGGGCGCCCGATTCGCCGTCATGGGCACCGCAGCGACGTTGCTCGTCGCTGCGGGAGTGGGAATCGGCATGTCCGCCACGGCAAGTGGGGGAGATATGCATCAGATCGCCGGCGACGTCACACAAATGCAGTCGACGAAGGGCAACCACGACCACACCGCGATCGCCTCGATGGGTAAGTCCGATCCGGCGCATAAAGCGTGGGCGCAGCAATACGGTCAGGCATTCTCAACGCTGCCCAATCTGCCCGACGTCGCGTCGGCAAGCCCCGAGCAACAGGCAGCGGCGGCGGATCTGTTGTCGCGCAGCGAGTCTGCTACCGCAGCCTATTCGGACGTCACGGCCGCTAAGGCGGCTGGTTTCGATCTCGACGCCGGCATCGCGCACGCTGAACAGATGCAGCCCCGGCTCGCGGCGCTCATCCAGGCGGTTGATGCGGGGCAGCAGCCGAAACGGATGCCGATGGTGCACGTCGCCAACAAGGCCAACCTCCACGATGGCAAGGTGCTCGATCCGTCCGCACCCGAGGTGCTGATGTACGAGTACCAGGGCCACAATGCGTGGAAGGTCGTCGGCGTGATGTTCACGGCAAACGAGGTCTATCCGCAGGCGCCGCCGGATCCCGGCGGCCCGATCATGCGTTGGCACTATCACGACAAGCTTCTCGGCCAGGCGTTGATGATGCACGTGTTCTTCGTCCCCGACAACGATCTGGCGCACGCGTTCGCGTTGCATATGGAGGGAATGTGACCGACGAATTCCTCTGGGTCCCTTTGCGGTCCTCGCTGCGGTGGCCGCTTGCCGGGCTATCGGTGATCAGCGCAGCCGCCCACCTGCCCGTGTTGAGCGAACACTTGCACGAGGTGCCCTATATCGGGGTGGAATTCATCGTGCTTATCGTCGCGTGCCTACTCATCGCGATCGCGGCCCCGGCCTGGGACAGCACCGCGCTGTATGCCGTCGCCGCCATCACTTGTGGTTTGGCGGTGGCCGCCTATATCGCGACCAGAGCGGTCGGATTCCCGGGCCTGGCCGACGACGTCGGCAACTGGTTTGAACCCCTCGGCGTGGTCGCGGTCCTCGCCGAGTCTGCCACAGTGCTGGTCGCAATATATGTTCTCGCGCAGCGCTATTCGAAGGGTCAACCCTCGATTCGCTTGCGTCGGTAGAGCGTTCCGACGGCCAGCAGGAGCAGGCTGATGCCAAGGATCGCGGTTGCCAGCACGTTGATCTGCGGGGGCACCGCGGCCTTGACGGCGGCGTTGACGTACAGCGGGTAGGTCACCGTCGAGCCGCTGACGAAGTAGGTGATGATGAAGTCGTCGAGCGACAACGCGAACGACAGCATGCCTGCGGCCACAATGCCCGGAACGATCAGCGGCAGAGTCACTTTGAAGAAGGTGCGGCCGGGGCTCGCGCCGAGGTCCATGGACGCGTCCTCGAGTGTCCAGTCGAACCCGCGCATCCGCGCGCGCACCGTCATCGCGATGAAGCTGATCTCGAAGGCGATGTGCGAGATGACGATGGTGGTGTATCCGGCTTCCCAGCCGAAGTCGAGGAACAGGGTCAGCAGCGCCGCGCCCATCACGACCTCGGGAGCGGTGAGCGGGATCACCAAGAATGTGTCCACCGCGGTCTGGCCCCGGAAGCGTTGGCGCACAAGCGCGATGGCCACCAGTGAGCCGAGCACCAACGCGACCGCCGTCGAAACCGCCGCCACGTTCAACGACAGCTTCAACGCGTCGGTCAACGGCGGGTACTTGAATGGATCAGCCCAGTTCTTGAGCGTGAAGCCCTGCCAGGAGTAGTTGAACTTGCCTTTCGGGTCGTTGAACGAGAACAGCACGATCACGAAGATCGGCAGGAACAGATAAAGCAGCACCAGGCCCGCGAGTATTCGCAACAGCAGGTCGCCCCACTTGGGGCTGCCTTTGACCTTTTTCGGCTCGGCGGTGCCGACCTCGGCCATTGCCTGGGTTGTCATACCAGGTCCTCGGTGCCGAGAGCCCGGGTGTAAAGCAGCACACCGACCAGGATGATCAACATCAGGACCATGCTGAGCGCGGCAGCGGCAGGGTAGTCCTTGACGACAAGGAACTGTTTCTGAATGACGTTGCCGATCATCGTGGTTTGGGTACTGCCGAGATAGTCGGCGTTGATGAAGTCGCCCGAGGCGGGAATGAACACCAACAGGCTGCCCGCCAGCACACCGGGCATGGCCAACGGCAGGATCACTTTCGTGAAACTGCGCCGGTTCGTCGAGTACAGGTCTTTGGACGCCTCGATCAGCCGCGGGTCGATCTTCTCCAAGCTGACATACAGCGGCAGGATCATGAAGATGATCCAGTTGTAGGTCAGGCCGCCGATGACCGCCCAACTCGTCGACAGCAGCCGTCCCTCACTGGGCAGCAACCCCACTGACCCGAGCGCCTGAACCACCCAACCGTCGTCGGCCAGAATGGTTTTCCACGCGATGGTGCGGATCAGGAAGGTCACGAAGAACGGCAGAATCACCAATCCGAGGATCAGGTTCTTGTAGCGGCCCGCCTTGAATGCGATCACGTACGCCAGCGGAAACGCCAACAGCAGACAGAGCAGAGTCGCGGTTGTCGCATACACGAACGACCGGATGATCTGATCCTGGTAGTGGCTGAACGCCTGCAGGTAGTTGCCGAAGTCCCAATTGAACTCCAGCGTCGGCAGATACACCGAGCCGCCCGAGGACGACAGCGAGGTGCGCGCCAGCGAATAGAACGGCACCACGAAGAAGATCCCGAGGTACACCAGCGCGGGCAGGATCATCAAGTACGGGGCGAGCTTGCTCCGCTGTCTATTGCTGGTTGCTGCACCTGCCATCGATCAGCCGCCGGTGACCGCGGCGTAGGCGTCGTTGTACTGCTTGGTCTGCTCGTCGGTGAGTGCGGGCCAGCCCTTCAGCTTGGCCAGCGTCTCCTTCGACGGGTTGATCAGCGGATTGGATGCCAGCTTCGGATCTATCTTGTTCAGCTCGTCGGTCATGTCAGACAGCACGGGCACGTACTGGGTGTGAGCGACGAGCTTGGCGTAGTTCGGCCGGTCGTAGACGTAGTTGATCCACGCCTCGGCAGCCTTCTGGTTCTGCGTGGTGTAGGGAATCACCATCGTGTCGACGAACGTGGTCCCGCCCGCCTCCGGAACGACGAAGTGAAGGTCGGGATTGTCGGCCTGCAGTTGGACCACGTCGCCCGAATACGCTTGGGCGATAGCGACATTGCCCGAAGCCAGGTCGTCGGCGTAGTCGTTGCCGGTGAACCGGCGGATCTGGCCTTTCTCCTTCTGCTCCTTGACCAGGTCGATCGCCTTCTGGACGGTCTCCATGCTCGAGTTCTCGATGGAGTTGCCCTGCGACATCATGATCATGCCGAGGCCGTCCTGGGCGTCGGAGAACAGGCTGACCCGACCCTTGAATGCGGGATCCCACAGGTCCTCGATCTTGGTGATGTCGCGTTTGGTGGCGGCCCTGTTGTAGGCCAGCCCGACCATGCCCGACATGTATGGCGCGCTGAACTTGCGGCCCGGATCCACGCTCGCCTCGAGAAGGTCTTGGCGAATGTTCTTCTTGTTCGGAATGTCACCGAGGTCGTTGAGCCAGCCGAGGCCATGCAGGCGCACGGCCATGAACGTCGTCGGCACCGCCAGATCGGCGCCGATGTCCTGCTTACGCGACAACGGTTCCTTCACCTTCGCGAACCACTGCTCGTTGTCGTTCAAGTCTTCCTTGTAGTCCACCGTGATGCCGGTGGCCTTCTGGAACTCGGCGACGAAGCCGTCGGCCATGTACAGCGGCCAGTTGGAGATCCGCAGCGTGCCGCTTGCCGGACCCGATTGCGTCGACGTGGTGCCGGTGGCGGACTTGTTGTCCGAGCTACACGCGGCCAGGAACGAGCCGCCGACGGCCAGCGCGGCAGCGGCCGCGGCACCGCCGCCGATGAAGCGCCGGCGCGAAGTCCGGTTGGCGACAAGGCGATTGAGGACCTGGGGATCAAACTCGTTGGGGGGCATGGCGACTGTGCCTTTCGATGAAGGGGGGAGGGGGACTGACTACAGCCAAGGCTTACGAGTCGTCGAGCATCTCCTCGAGATCCTCGGTGGTCGGGATGTCGGCCGCTGGAAGCACCAGCGACGCCTCGGGCGCCCAACTGACATGCACCTCGTCGCCGGGTCGCAGCATCGGCAAATCCTGCTCGGCGCCGATGTGCGCGAGAATCGTCGACTCGTCGGGCGCGGTCAGCGACAGCCGCACCACCGGGCCCTGGAACGTCAAATCGCTCACCGTCGCACGCACAGTGGCGACATCACCGGTGGGCGCATCCATCGAGACCCGCACCCGCTCCGGCCGGACCATCAACGTCGCCTGCCCACCGGGTTCGATGGTGGTGTCGCCGGGGCGGGCCTTGAGCGTGGTTCCGAGCACCTCGACTTCGACGAAGTCACGGTTGGTGCGCCCGGTTTGCTTACCGGCCCACAGGTTGGCCTGTCCGATGAAGCTGGCGACGAACACCGTCGACGGGCGGTCGTAGATCTCGGTCGGCGTGCCGATCTGATCGACGTTGCCGGCGTTCATCACCGCGATCCGGTCGCTCATGGTCAGCGCTTCCTCTTGATCGTGGGTCACGTAGATGAACGTGATTCCGACCTCGCGCTGGATGCGTTTGAGCTCGAACTGCATGACCTGGCGCAACTTGAGGTCAAGGGCGCCCAGCGGTTCGTCGAGCAGAAGCGCGCTGGGGTAGTTCACCAACGCTCTGGCCAGCGCGACGCGCTGCTGCTGGCCACCGGAGAGCTGGGCGGGCTTGCGCTGGGCGAAGTCGGTCAGCCGCACGATCTCCAGCAGCTCATCGACCCGCTTTTTGACTTCGGCTTTGTCCTTCTTCTTACTGCGCGGTCCGTACGCGACGTTGTCCCACACCGTCATGTGGGGGAACAGCGCGTAGTGCTGGAAGACCGTGTTGACGTTGCGCTTGTGCGGCGGCACCCGCGATACGTCGGCGCCTTCCAGCCGGATGGCACCCTCGGTGGGCGTCTCGAACCCCGCGATCATCCGCAGCGTGGTCGTCTTCCCGCAGCCCGAGGGGCCCAGCATCGAGAAGAACTCACCCGATGCGATGGAGAAGTCGGCTTCGGCCACCGCGACGTAATCGCCGAAGCGCTTGGTGACGTGGTCGATCTCGATGACTGGGCCGCCCTTGGGGCGGGTGGTCCCGTCAGATCCCGCCGCTTGCTCGACGGGTGTGGTGTGTATGCCGGTCAGGGCGAATCCTCCTCAAGACACAGCTGGGAAGCTGTGGGTAAACAATCGCGGATCGGGCGGTCCTGCGCAAGCGATTCCGCAACGAATTTACATTTTTACAATGGAATCCTTCGTCATCGGTGCTTGAGACTGAGAAAATCCGCTGAATCGGGCGTCGTCCGCCACCGCCTGGCTACTGACAGGAGGCTGGACATGCGCTGGGACGATTGCCTCCAGTCTCCCAGCCCGCGCGGCCGCGATCAGTGGAAACCGACGACGCCGTTTACCCGGCCCGCGTCTTCGGGTAGTGCTGTGAGATGGCAAAGGTTGATGTCTCGGTCTCGTCGGCTGTCAGTCCGGAAAAGGCATGGGCCTTGGCGTCCGATCTGAGTCGCTTCGATGAATGGCTCACCATCTTCGCGGGCTGGCGCAGCGAGGTTCCTCCGCAGATCGAGGTAGGTACCTGCGTATCCTCGTGCATCAAAGTCAAGGGTTTCCGCAACACCGTGCACTGGCGCGTCACGCGGTACGACGAACCGAAGTTGATCGAGATTGTGGGCCGGGGCAGGCCCGGTATCCGCATCGCGCTGACGCTCTGCGTGCGCGACAACAAGCCGGGGTCGACATTCCAAGTCGTCGCCGATCTATCCGGCGGTCTGCTCAGCACGCCCGTCGGCCGACTCGTCGCTAAGGTGCTGGAATCCGATGTGCGCAAGTCCGTCGAGAATCTCGCGGCACTCGGTTAACCCCACTCGTGGTTCATGGCACGAGATTCGTAGCGCGCCTCAACTGATTCGATAGCTCTGCGCCGCGGACGCGTGAACGCGATCAACACCATCGCCAGGGTTGCGGTCACCGCACCGCCGACGAAGATCGCGACGAAGCTGCTCTCCATCGGCACGCCGTGAGAGGTCCGGCCGAGCAGCACCGCGACCATGGCCGCGGCCAGTGCGCTGCCGACGGTCCTTGCGATCGCGTTCATGCTCGTGGCAACGCCTGTCTCCCCGGCGTCGACCTCCGCGACGACGAGCGCGGGCAACGCGCCGTATCCGAGCGCGATGTAGGCGTTGGCCAGAATGCTGGCCACGATGATCTGCCACGGCGCATGGTGAGCCAGCGCGATGAACAGGAAGCCCGCGATGCCCGCCACCGCCGCGGTCATCAGCACTGGCCGGGCCCCGTACCGGTCGATGAAGCGGCCGCTGACCAAGGCCACCAGAAAGCCGGTGACCGCACCCGGCAGCAGATAGACGACGCTGGCCTCGAGCACGGTGGCACCAAAGCCGTATCCCGCTGCGGCATGGGGGATTTGGACGAATTGCGTCAGCCCGAGGAACGCGAAGTACAGCCCCATGCCGACGAAAACGGTCGCGAGGTTGGTGAGCATGATCGCTCGCCGCGTCATCATCTCGGTCGACACCAGCGGTTGCGTGGCGCGTCGCTCCCAGAACCACCAGGCGCCGAGCACGACGACGCCGCACACCGCGCACGCCAGCGTGGCCGGCGACGTCCAGCCCCACGAGTGCCCCTGGGTGATCGCCAGCAGCACGACCGACAGACCCAGTGCCAGCCCAGTAGCGCCGAGCCAGTCGATGGTTCCTGTCGAACTACGGTCCCGCGCGGGCACGACCAGCACGGCGATCGCAATGACGATGACGGTGAACGCCGTCGTCAGCCAGAACACGCGGTGATATCCGGCGTGCCCGCTCATCAGCAGGCCGACGACCACGAGGCCCGTGCCGCCGCCGAAGCCCAGCGTCCCGGAGAGCACCGACATCGCCGAGCCCATCCGCTCCTCGGGCAGCTCCTCACGAAGGATCGCGATGCTGATCGGGTAAAGCCCGTACGACGCGGCCTGCAATACCCGGGCGACGATCAGCAGCGCCAGCGACGTCGTCGTCGCCGCCAGCACCGACCCCGCAAGCACGATCACGAGCACGGTCAGCAGCACGCGCTTCTTGCTGTGGAGGTCAGCGAGCCGGCCGATCAGCGGGGTGGCCGCGGCCGCGGCGAGAAGGTTCGCGGTGACGGCCCAGCTGACCGCAACGGTCGACGCGTTCAGTTGATGGGCGATGATGCCGAGCACCGGAACGACCGCGGTCTGCAGGACCGCGACGGTGAGAACGACGACGCTGAGCCCCGCCACCAGTAGCCGGGGCCGCCCGAGCCGGTGATCGAAGGCGGAGCGTTTCGCGTCGGTCTCGACCACGCCCGGCTCCGATCGTTAGCAGTTCTTCCGATTATGGACCGAGGGCCAAGAGCGCTTTCAGCCGAGCATGGGGAAGGGCCGGCGAGCGGTGTCCGTCGCGGCCCACCATGTCCTGGTTGACCACCAACGCGTTGAGCACCGCTTCCTCGACGGCCTGCACCACCGCGGTGTAGAGGTCGTCCATCCGGCCCCACGGTACGAACCTCAGCGTGCCGAACTCGTCCTGGCCGGGGGAGCCGGCGGCCCCGACCGGGAACGCACTGGCCAGGCCGGGCACCTCCGCAGTGGAGAACGCCAGGAAGATGTCACCGGAGAAGTGGCTGCCCGCTGTCCCGGTGCGGGCAAGGCCCAGCGGAACGCGCCGCGCCAGGGCCTTGCACTGGCCGGGCAGTAGCGGGGCGTCGGTGGCAACGATTGCGATGACGGACCCTGCACCGGGTGGTGGCTTCAAGCCGAGGTCGACCTCGAACCAGTCGTCAGTCAGGGGATTGTCGTCGAGCAAGTCGCGACCCAAATGCCTTCCGGCAACGGTCAATTCGAACCGGGAGCCGAAGTTTGCCTGCACAAATGCTCCGACCGTGAACGTTCGCCGCCCGTAGGTGACCTGTCGCGACGCGGTGCCGTTGCCGCCCTTGAACTCATAGCAGTTCATCCCGGTGCCGCCACCGACCGATCCCTCGGCCACCGCGCCTGCGGTCGCTGTGTCGAGTGCCGCCTGGACGTGTTCGGGGCGGACGTGGCCGCCGTTGATGTCGTTGAGGTAGCCGTCCCACGTCTCCGCGCAGACGGGTAGTAGCCATTGCTTGGCGAGCCGCGGGTTGACGCGGTTGACCCAGCTGATGACGCCGGTATGGCAGGCGCCGACGGCATGCGTATTCGACAGCACCACAGGCAGATTGAACGATCCGGCCTCGTCAATCCACGTCGTGCCGGTCATCTCGCCGTTGCCGTTGAGCGAATACCAGCCCGCCGCACAGGGCTGCCCGACACCGTCGCGGCCGCGGGGGAGGATCGCGGTGACTCCGGTGCGCACCGACGATTCCTCGATCAACGTCGTCACGCCGACCTCGATGCCGGGGACGTCGGTGATCGCGTTGAGCGGTCCTGGCCGGCCTTGCAGGTCGATGCCGAGCCCGCGAGCCCGCGGCCGGCCGTCGGTGGTGTGGGTTTGGGGCGTGGTCATGCGGCCGTCGCGGTGAAATGTGCGATCGCACCGGAGACATCGAGGCGGTCGACGTTCAGGCCGGCGTCGGTGAGCCAACCGCGCAGTTCATCGACCGTGCCGCCGGCGCCGAAGACCCCGAGCCGTCGCCCGATCTTGAGCGCTACGTCCTGACGCCACCCGGCGCCGCGTACGAGTGAGTCGCCGACCAGCCGACCCCCCGGCTTCAGGCAGCGGGCGATTTCGTGAACTGCGGCTGCCGGGTCGGGAAGGCAGTGCAAACCGTTGAACGACACGCAGAGGTCGAACTCGTTGTCGTCGAACGGCATTCGCTCGATATCGGCTTCCACGAACTCGACGTCGTCATGCCCGAAGCCGGCGGCGCGGGCGCGAGCCCGCGCGAGCATCTCGGGGGAGATGTCGGCGGCGACGTAGCGCACGCCCTGGTCTGGTCGCAGCCCGCGCAGCGCGACCCCGCCGCCACACGGGACGTCGAGAACCGCGGCACCGTCAGCCAGCTCGCCGATCGTGTGGAAGCTGTCGTAGAGCATCCGGGTGTCGGTGCCCCACAGCACCACTCCGCCCGGCCTGGCAAGCCATTCGCGTTCGACGGCGAAGTCGTAGGCGCCGCCGCCCCAGCCAGCCACGCCGCCACCCCATATCGATCGCTGCTCCGGCATGCAGGCGACAGTAGTGCGTCAGCGCGACGTGGGTCGTGATCGAATGGACGGATGAGTTCCAGTGCTTTGACCGAGCCGACGTTCGCCGGCCACCGACCATCTGCGGCTGGGGACCTGTCCGTCGAGACGCACGGCATCGCGCCCATCCCGGCAGACCAGCGCTACGGGTCGCCCGCCCGGCTGTTCACGGTGTGGTTCGCGCCGCAGGTCAACATGACCGGCGTGTTCACCGGCGCGCTGGCGATCGTGCTGGGGCTCGGCTTCTGGCTCGGTCTGCTCGCGATGGTGATCGGGACCGTTCTCGGTTCACTCGTCGTCGGATACCTGTCGACGTGGGGCCCACGCACGGGTACCGGCCAGCTGCCGAACTCACGGATGGCATTCGGCGGCGGGGTGGTGTTGCCCGCCGTACTGCAATGGCTGGGCACCATCGCGTGGGACGCACTCGTGGGGCTGTTCGGCGGTCAGGCGCTGTCGCTGCTGCTCGGCATCCCGTTCTGGCTCGCGGTGTTGATCGTGCTCGGCGTGCAGGCCGTTGCGGGGTTCTTCGGCTACGAGGTCATCCACCGGATGCAGGCGGTGCTGACCGTCGTGCTGTTCACTACGTTCGTCGTGTTTGCAGTGAAACTCATTGCTGGGCAGCAGATCGTCACACCTGCCAGTGTCGCAGGCGCAGACCTGGCGGGTGCGTTCGTGTTCGAGGTGACCATCGCCTTCAGCCTGGCCGTGTCGTGGGCCAGCTACGCCGCCGACTTCAGCCGCTACCTGCCTGCCGACTCGTCGCGTGCGAGGGTGTTCGGGTTCACCTTCGCCGGAATCGTGTTGGCCTACACCTTCATTCAGGGCATCGGCGTCGCCGCGGGGAACGTCGTTTCCGAGCAGACGGCCGAGGGTGTCCGAACGGTGATGGGAGGCGGCCTACTTGGCGGGCTGGCGTTGCTGATCATCGCGCTGGCATCGATCGGTTCGGGCGTGATGAACGACTACAGCGGCTCGCTGGCACTGCAGACGATCGGTGTGCGGGTACGGCGACCAGTGTCGGCCGTGATCGTCGCGGCCCTGGCCTATCCGCTCATTCTCTGGCTGAACGCCGCCGACACGGCCACCCGCTTTCAGAACGTGCTGTTGTTGGTCAGCTATTGGATTCCGGGGTTCGTCGCCGTGGTGGTGATCGACTGGCTGCTTCGGGTACGCGGACGAGCCACCGTCGACCCCGCTTCCGAACCGACCGACCGCCGCGATGCGGTGGCCGCGGTGATCGCGTTCGTGCTCGCCTACGCCGTGGCGATCCCGTTCATGGACACGGCGCCCCTGTTCGAGGGGCCGATCGCCAAGGCGTGGCACGGCGCCGACATCGCGTACTTCGTCAATCTGTCGGTGGCTGCGCTGCTGTACGGCTGCTATCGATTGGTCCGTTCGCGGTCTCGCTTGTCGAGGTGATGAAGTCGTCGAGCAGGTCGACCACTTCGGCGGGCCGCTCGACTTGGGGAAAGTGGCCGACGCCCTCGAGGACCTCGAGTCGGCTTTCCGGCCGCACCTCCTGGGCCGCGTAAGCATGAGAGACCGGGATGATCTGGTCTTTGTCACCCCAGATCGCCATGATGGGCAACTCGGACGCCACGTGTAGCCGGTTGAGCGCGCTCACGGCCTGACCGCGATAATCGACCACCGACCGCAGCGTTCGCAGGAACGCTTGCCGCGTCTGTGAGTCCGCGAAAGATGAGTAGGCGCTCCATATTTCGGCGCCGCGCGGGGACTGGACACCGACCGAACTGAACCAGGAGCGCAGCTTGTTCCCAGCCTTCAACACAGGCGGCGGCGCGATGATCGGCATGATCAGTTCGGCGCCTGGGGCCGACAACAGCCGAAGCGTCCATCCGACGTCGGGGCCGAGACCGCCGCTGCTGATGAGCACCAGCCGTTGGCAGTAGTCCGGATGCTGATACACGAACTGCATGGCCACGCCGCCGCCGAGCGACTGGCCGACGATCGTCGCGCGCGTGACACCCAGTTCGTCGAGCAGATCCCGCAGCCACACCGCGAACGCGCCAAGCGAGTAGTCCCCGCGCGGCTTGTCCGATCGGCCGTGACCGAGCAGGTCGGGCGCCACGACGCGGTACTTCTTGGCCAACTGCGGGATCATCGCCCGCCAGGTGTCCGAACTTCCCGCCATCCCGTGGATCAACAGGATGGTCTCGCCGGTGCCCGCATCCCGGTATGCGATGCGGTCGCCGTGCAGTTCCAGGTACTTGAGTTCAGCGGTCACCGATTCCCCCCTCTGCCGTTGTCCGGCTCATGTTAGTTCCGGCCCTTGAAGCGTGACAGATAGAGCCAGGTCGGCTGATAGCCGCGTCGCTCGTAGAGTCGGATGGCATCGGTGTTGCCGGGCAGTGCACCCAGGATGATGTCCTCGACGCCGATCGCCTGCAGGTGCTGCTCGAGCCGCTCCAGGAACGCCGAACCCAACCCGCTGCCGCGGTATTGCGGTAGCACACTGAGGGATTCGATCTCACCGATCCGTGTGCCGGTGACCCAGGTGTCCGCGATCCAGCTGTCGTCCACCGTCATCACGTGGGCGAGGCCGTAGCCGACGACCGTATCGCCGTCCAACGCGAGCAGCAGCAGGGTGTCGGGCTTGGCGAGCAACTCCTCATACAACGCGCGCCTGACGCGCCAGGTTTCGTCGTCGCTGACATACGGCCCCAAGTGCGGCATGACCTGCGCGTGTTGATGATGAACCGCCACCCACAGCGGTCCCACGAGGTCCAAATCCGCGGCGCTTCCGGTGCACACCTGCCATTCGGTCACGACGCCACGTAGATGTGCTTCACCCCGTCGGCGACCGCACGCAGCTTGTCCGGGTTGGCGACGTTGTGCACGGTGACGATGCGGCCGGCTGCGTCCAGGTCGACGGTCAGCGTGGCGATGACGCGACCGGCACCGGTCAACAGGATGCCGGGGCCGCCGTTTATCTCGACGACTTCTGCTGCCATATCAGCGATTTCGACCCCCTCATAGGGCCGTGCACTCGCACCGGCGATCCAGCGCGCAACGTTGTCGATACCGACGATCGGTCGCATCGCCTGGCGGACCTTGCCACCGCCGTCCGTCCACAGCGTGACCTCCGGTGCGAGCAACTCCATCAGTTCGTTGATGTCACCGCCGGTGATGGCGGCGAAGAACCGCTCGGTGGCCTCGCGTTTCTTGACGCGGTCGGCCTGAAAGCGGGGCCTGCGTGCCTGCACGTGTTCGCGGGCGCGATGGGCGGCCTGACGCACGGCAGATTCCGACCGCTCGACGGCGTGAGCGATCTCGGCGTAGCTGAAGGCGAACACTTCCTTGAGCACGAACACCGCGCGCTCCAACGGGCTCAGTGTCTCCAACACCACGAGCATCGCCATCGAAACGGATTCGGCGGTGGCGACGTCCTCTGCGGCGTCGGGTTGGGTGAGGATGGGCTCGGGAAGCCATGGGCCGACGTATGTTTCACGTTGGTGGCGGGTGGACCGCAGCCGTTCCATCGACAAGTTCGACACGATGCGCGCAAGGTAGGCCTTCGGATCGGAGACCTGTGACCGGTCGTCCGCCGACCACTTGAACCAGGCGTCCTGGACGACGTCCTCGGCATCCGCGGCCGAGCCGAGGATCCGGTAGGCGATCGAGAACAACAAGGTCCTGTGGTCGGCGAACGTCTGCTGGTCGGCGTTCATCGAGTCATCCGGCCGCCGCGCCGCCACGTCGCCGCCCCTAGCGCTGGCAGCACCTTGAGCAGGCGGTATGTGGTCCACGGGTTGGAGCTCACCGTCTCTTTGTACGCGACGGCGAACCTGCCGGCCAAGTAGAACCGCCCCGGAGTGTCGTCGGCGTGGGTGAACTGGATGACGCCGTCGTGGCGGCCCAGGCTGACGGGCTGATGGACGTAACCGAAGCGGAACCTCTTGGGCTGCTTGCCTTTAAGCTCGCGGACGATCGATGCCGCCGCATGCAGCGCGGTCGGGATACCGCTCTGGCAGGTGCCGTGGATGACACCGTAGCCCTGCTGGATCGCGGCGGCGTCCCCGACGGCGTAGACGTTGGGATGTGACACCGAACGCAGCGCCTCGTCGGTGACGATGCGGCCACGGTCGTCGACGTCGAAGCCGGCGGCCGCGGCGATCGGCGACACCCGCACGCCCGTCGTCCACAGCACCGCCTGCGCATTGACGACCTCGCCGTCGTCCAGCGCCACACCGTCGGACATCACCTTGACGATGTCGACACCGGCGCGCACCCGCACACCAAGCCGCTCCAGGCCTGCGTGCAGTCGGGCCCGCGCCTTGTCGCCCATCATCGAACCGGGGACCTGGCGGCTCAGCAGCACGACGTCGAGTTGTGGATGCTGTTCGGCGATCTCCGCCGCGGACTCGATGCCGGTGAGCCCGCCGCCTGCCACGACGACGGTGCCGTCGGTGAGGCGGTGCAGATGGTCGGCGAGCAGCATCGCGTCCTGCGCGCTGTTCAAGGTGTAGGCGAATTCGTCAACACCGGGAACCGTTTCGGTGTCGGCGACGCTGCCGAGGGCGTAGATCAGCGTGTCGTAGCGCAGCGGGTAGGCGTCATCGATGCGGACGCTCTGCGCGTCGGCGTCGATGCCGGTCACCCAGCCCTGGACGAAGTCGACGCCGGTGCCCTCGAGCTGATCTGGAATCTGCAGATCGGCCAAGGTCTGCCCGGAGGCGGTCTGATGCAAGCGCAGGCGTTCGGTGAACCGGGTCTGCGGGTTGACGATCGTGATGTGAACATCGTCGCGACCCTTCAGACGCCCCACCAGCCCTGCGGTGGCGGCCATCCCGGTGTAACCGGCGCCCAGAATCAGGATCTCGATCATCGTTCTGCCTTTCTTGTCGGCGGTTGATATGCACCAGACGCGAGCAGCGCCGCGATTCGTGACATCGACTTCGGGGTAAATTTCGCCATGCGCTTGAAGACACTGGTCAGCACCGCTGCAGCTACATTCGTCACGGCACTGGTAGGCGGGTTGGCAAGCCGACCCGCGGAGTCAGCGTGGTACGCCGGCCTGCAGAAGCCGAGCTTCCAGCCGCCGCGGCAGGCCTTTCCTGTCGTATGGCCGTTGCTCTACGCGGACATCGCTGCCGTTTCGGCCTCGACGCTGGACCACCTCGGCGCCGCGAATCGCAGGCAGGCCCGCACCTATGCCGGGCTGCTGGCCGTCAACCTCGCGCTCAACGCCGGTTGGACGTGGCTGTTCTTCACGCGTCGCCAACTCGGGACGTCGGCCGTGGCGGCGGCCGCGCTGACGGTGAGCAGTGCCGATCTCACGCGACGGTCCGTCGCAGCGTGTGGTCCGCGTGCCGGTGTTCTCGCCGCCTATCCAGCGTGGTGTGCGTTCGCGACGCTGCTGTCCACCCGCATCTGGCAGCTGAATCGCTCTCGGTAATCCCGCCACGCCGGCCCGATTAGCTGCGACGATTGGGGAGCGACCTGCTGTCGCGCGGCGGGCTCGCACCGGCTCGCGTGGGAGGGGCGAATCAATGGCCCGAACGTCGTTTGCGTACATCCTCTCGGTGCTGATGATTGCGGTGGCGGCCTGTTCCGGCGGTGAACATGGCTCGACGCCACCCACCTCTAGTGCTCACAACGGCACCTCGGCCCGCATGACCGTCGCCCTCATCACCCATCAGGCACCGGGCGACACGTTCTGGGACCTGGTCCGTCGGGGCGCCGAGGCGGCAGCGGCCAAGGACAACGTCGAACTTCAGTACTCGCACGATCCCGACGCGGCGGCCCAGGCCAACCTGGTGCGGGCCGCGGTGAGCGCAAAGGTGGCAGGCATCGCGGTCACCCTGGCCGACCCTGTGGTGATGACGCCCGCGGTCCAGGCCGCGATCGCCGCGGGCATTCCGTTGGTCGTCGTGAACTCCGGTATCGCCGACTGGAAAGCGCTTGGCGTGATGGAGTACTTCGGGCAAGACGAGACGATCGCCGGCCGGGCGGCGGGCGAACGCTTCACCCACGAAGGCGCCCAGAACGCGCTCTGTGTGATTCACGAACCGGGGCATGTGGGGCTCGAAGCCCGATGTGACGGGCTGACAAGCGGATTCGCGGGCAAGACACAGAAGCTCTACGTCGACAGCGTGGACAAGGACGCTGTCAAGAGCGCGGTGATGGCAAAGCTTCAGCAGGACTTCAGCATCGACCGTGTCCTCACGCTCGGCGCCCCAGTGGCGCTGGCCACCTTGGAGGCTGTCGCCGAAGTGAACAGTTATGCCAAGGTGGCGACGTTCGACACCAACGCCGGTGTCGTCGACGCGATCAAGAACGGCAGGATCGAGTGGGCCATCGACCAACAGCCGTTCCTGCAGGGATATCTCGCGGTCGACTCGCTTTGGCTGTACTTCACCAACAAGAACGTGATCGGTGGTGGTCAGCCGACTTTGACGGGGCCGTCGTTCGTCGACGAGACCAATATCAACTCGGTTGCCGACCTCGCTCAGGCCGGCACTCGCTGAGTCGTCGTGACGGTCATCTTCCTCACCGGCGACGTGATGACCGGCCGTGCGATCGATCAATTGTTGCCGCATCCCGGTGATCCGACTCTGCGCGAATCCGTGGTTTCCGATGCGCGAACCTATATTTCGCTTGCCGAGCGGACAAACGGTCCGATCCCGGCGCCGATCGAGTATTCATGGCCGTGGGACGACGCTTTGGAAATCGTCGAGCAGTTCGCGCCCGACGTCCGACTGCTGAACCTGGAAACGAGCATCACCACAGGCGGTGAGTTCGCCCGCGGAAAGGCGGTGCATTACCGGATGCATCCCGACAACATCGGCTGTCTGACGGCAATCCGGCCCGATGTCTGTGCGCTGGCCAACAACCACATCCTCGACTTCGGGTATCAGGGGCTGACGGACACGCTGCGAACGCTCGACCGTGCCGGAATACGCAGTGCTGGTGCGGGTTTGGATGCCGAAAGTGCGCAGCGCCCCGCTGCCGTCGGGCGGGTGGTGATCGCATCCTGCGGCATGAGTTCGAGCGGCATTCCACCGGGATGGGCAGCGACGGCACACCGGCCCGGAGTTGCGTACGTGCCGGACATGACCGACGACAGCGCCGACCTGATCGCTGATCGAGTGACAGCCTTGACGGGACCCGACGACGTCGCGGTGGTCTCGCTGCACTGGGGCTCGAATTGGGGCTATGCCGTCGACAGCGCACAGATCAGGTTCGCGCACAGGCTGATTGACGCCGGCGTCGACCTGGTGCACGGCCATTCGTCGCACCATCCGAGGCCGATCGAGATATACCGCGGAAAGCTGATCATGTACGGATGTGGCGACACCATCGACGACTACGAGGGCATCTCCACCTACGAAACGTTTCGCCACGAGTTGCGGCTGCTGCATTTCGCTTCTGTCGACAAGTCGGACAGTGTCCTGCGTATGGTGCCGGTGAAAATGCGAAGGATGCGGCTCGAGCGTGCGCCTGAGCGGGACGCTGCGTGGTTGCACGCCAGCATCGTAGAGATGAGCAGCGGCTTCGGAACGCGCGTCGAGGCCACGGCCGACGGCGTACTCACCGTCGCTGCGTAGCCGAAAAAGAACTGGCGGGCAAGGACAGCGGTTGGTAGCCTCTCGGACACCGTGACGTCGATCGAGGAGGTGAGAACCCATGCATGCGGTACCGAAATGGGTGCTCCTCGTCTTTCCACGGTCAGGCGATTGAGGTAGGTGGTCGCCGGGAGCGCCTGGACAACAAGGCAATCCCGAAAGGCAACTACCTATGCATTTCAACTCACAGACTTCGTCGAACGGCATCGACGAGCGTGATTTCATCCTGGACGACGTCACCGGAGTGCTCTGGTCACCCGCTGAGTCATCCGACGGTGCGCCCTTGATCCTGATGGGTCATGGTGGGGGTCTTCACAAGAAGGCACCCGGACTAGTGTCCCGCGCTCACTATTGGGTAACCACCGGTGGATTCGCGGTGGCCGCAATCGATGCCCCCGGACACGGTGAGCGGCCGCGAAACGCCGAGGACAACCAGTGGGTCGCCGCGCTTCGTCAGGCCCGTTCGGCGGGAGAACCAATCGGCCCGATCCTGATCGACTTCAACGCGTCGCTGGCTGAACGTGCCGTTCCGGAGTGGCGGGCGACCATCGACGCCCTATTGACTCTGCCAGAGATCGGCGCCGAATCCGGCGTCGGCTACTGCGGCATGACGCTGGCGACCGCCATCGGAATTCCGTTGGCGGCAGCCGAACCACGCATCGCCGCTGCGGTTTTCGGCGCGATGTTCGAATCTGACGCGCTGAGGGCAGCGGCGAAGCAGATCACCGCGCCCATCGAGTTCCTGTTGCCGTGGGATGACCAGGAGATCGGCCGCGAACACGGTCTGGCGTTGTTCGACGCCTTCGCCTCGAAAGAGAAACTGTTGCGTGCGTTCCCGGGAGGGCATCGCCAGGTACCCAGTTTCGCGACCGAAGATGCGCGCCCGTTCTTCGGCCGGCATCTCAGGCGCGCAGGCTAGTGGTGAGTTCGAGGCCCGGAAGTCGCTCATAGGGCGATGCTCGTGGAGCCTAGTCGATCGTAAAGGAGCTAGCTTTACGAATGGACGGTACAGTACCATACGATCGTAAAGCCGAACCTGAGGAGCTGGCGATGGCGACAGCGGCGTTGGAGACCACCGACACCCGGACGCGACTGATCGAGGTCGCAGTCGACCTGTTCACCCGACACAGCTTCGCGGGCACCTCGCTACAGATGATCGCCGATGAACTCGGATTCACGAAAGCTGCTATCTACCACCACTTTCGAACCCGTGAGCAACTACTGGCCGCTGTCCTTGAACCGATCCTCGCCGAGTTGCGGACCATCGTGGACTCTGCCGAGACGAGGCGTACCGCGCACTCACGGGCGGAGCACATGCTGAGCGGCTACGCGGCGCTGACGGTGCGCAACAGGGGACTGGTTGCGGTGCTAGCGGCCGACCCGAGCGTCGCAGCAGTGCTCATCGAGCGTGCCGAATGGGGCGTTCTGATCAAGCGACAGTTGGCCCTGCTGGCCGATGTCGATCCGGGACCCGCCGGCGAAGTGAAGGCGGCCATGGTCTTCGCCGGAATGGCCGGTGCGGCGGGGCCGACATGGGGCACTTTCGATGACGCGGCGTTGCAAGAGCATCTGGTGGATGCGGGCCGTCGCACGCTGGGCCTGCGGGCGCCACGACGCAGTTGACATCAACTACCAAGATATTCAAGCGATTTCGGGAAGGAAGAGACATCGATGAAGACGGCTGTCGTGACAGGAGGCGGCTCGGGTATCGGCCGGGCGGTGGCGGAACGGCTGCGGGCCGATGGCTACCACGTGGCCACGATCGACCTGACCGCCTCCGATGACGAGTTCGCGCAGACCGCAGACGTGACCGATCGCTCCCAGGTCGATCAGGCGTTGGCGGCCATCCGCGCGCAGCTTGGGCCGATCACGATCCTGGTCAACGCGGCAGGCCTGGACGGTTTCAAGCGCTTCACCGACATCACGTTCGATGAGTGGCGCAAGGTGGTGGACGTCAACCTCAACGGGGTGTTCCACTGCATCCAGGCGGTCCTGCCCGACATGATCGACGCGGGCTGGGGGCGGATCGTCAACATCTCGTCGTCGAGCACCCATTCCGGCACTGCGTACATGTCGCACTATGTCGCAGCGAAGTCGGCGGTCAACGGGTTGACCAAGTCGCTGGCCCTGGAGTACGGACCGGCGGGCGTCACGGTGAATGCCGTGCCGCCGGGCTTCATCGATACGCCGATGCTGCGCAATGCGGAATCTCGCGGCAGGCTCGGCAATGTCCAAGCGACCATCGATGCAACGCCAGTCCGCCGGATGGGCAAACCCGAAGACATCGCTGCCGCATGCGCTTTCCTGATCTCTGATGAGGCCGGTTACATCACAGGGCAGATTCTGGGCGTCAACGGCGGGCGCAACACGTAGCCGATCAGGCGCTATGCGACGATGTTCGGATGTCGAACGAGCCGGCGCACTTCACATCGGCCGAGGGCGGCGCGTACGTGCCAACGCCCTTCGCGCAGAGTCACTGGGGCGACGACCATCTGAATGGGCCAGCCGTCGTCGGGTTGGCCGCCCGCGAACTCGAGAATAATTGCGGATCACCGGAATTCATGCCGACACGATTCACCGCAGATTTGTTCCGTGCGGCACGCAATGTGCCGACGACGATCGACGTGCGCGTGGTCCGCGACGGAAGGCGGGTGCGCAGCGCGGAATGCGATGTAGTGCAGGAGGGGCGCACCGTGACTCGGGCCACGCTGGTGCAGTACCGACGCTCAACCGCGCCACCCGGTCGTGAGTGGACGGCGCCCGTCTCGCTCGTAGCGCCGCCGCCGCCCGACGATTCGGTACTTCCCTTTGTCGGAAGCGACGAAACGGGCTGGACACGGTCGCCGGCGGCCCATCAGAACGACTCCCGAAAGCGCTTCTTCAACGACGGCATCAAAGTTCTTGCGGGAGAGGAGAATTCTCCGTTCGTCCGCGCCGTGATGATCGCCGAAGCGACGAGTCTGGTGACCAACCTCGGCACGCAGGGCATCGGCTATATCAACGGTGACCTGACGGCTGCGCTCGCCCGGCTGCCTGTTGACGATTGGATCGCCATCCAAGCGGATTCGCACTGGACGTCGGATGGGATTTCGGTCGGCACGGCGACGCTTTTCGACTCCCAAGGCGCCTTCGGCTCGGGCATGGTCACCGCAGTAGCCAATCCCGCTGCGCAGATAGACTTTTCGACCCAGAGAACGCTGTTGAAGGGTCTCAACTACGAATAGCGACCGGCGGTCAGCACCAGCCGCCGCAGTGGAAGCCCTTCCGGCCGTCGCCGGGATTGGCCGAGTTGGTGCCCGGTGATTGTCGCGGCGTTGGCGCCACGCTGATCGGTGCGCGGGTCACATCCACGTCCGGCCCCTTGGTTGGCTCCGGAGCGGACGGCCTCCAGTACGGCTCGTTGTAGGACGGGGCCGAACCGGTTTGCTCCGGCGGTGGTGGTGGCGGGGGAGGCGGGGGTGGTGGTGGCGGCGGAAGGTTGATCGGCGAGGGTGCAGCACTGCTGAGGGCAGGCGCAGTGGTTGATGGCGCAGGTGCGACCGAGGTCGACGGGCCGGGGGCCGTCGACGAGCTATCGGGCCACGCGAGCAGGACAACGGGCGCAAGGACTGCGGCGGCGGCGACGACGGTCAGCGCGATCCTGGCCTGTCTGGCGCGGTACCACGGCTCCGGGGGAGCCCGGAAGGTCAAGGTGCTGGTATCCGATGCGCGCAGCTGACCGTTCACTGTCCACGTGTTGACCGTCGAGGAAGGAGCCCGTCGCAGTGGCTGCGGAGGAGGGGGTGGAGTGACCTCGATCGGGGCTTCATACGGTGCTTCGACGGTCGGGACTGCGGGTTCACCGTGCGGTGGGGTGGGAACGTCGTCCACAAAAGTTGGCTCGGCTACCTGCCCACCACCGAACCACCCGTCGGCGTCGTACGGGTCCTGCGGGTGATCGAAGCCCCAATCCGGCGGGGCTTCGCGCTCAGTCACGCCTCGATGCTATCGCTCACGTGCGAGACAGCGGCAAATCACGCGAGGTCAACGGCTTTCATCGGGGTCAGTACGCGCCGACCGTGACCTCCGTGCCTGCACGCTTCTGTCCGAGGGTCCGCAGCGACTGCCCGATCCGCACCGCGGCCGTCAACGCGTCGCTGGAGCCGTGCGGGCGGCCGAAATGCAGTAGCAGAGTGGCGCGCAGTGCGCCCGATTCGCACGGCATGTTGCCATGTAGGCTGCGATAGCCCCAGAACAGGTAGAGATTGCCGACTTCCATATCGACTCTGTGCAGATAGTCGCTGTCGTCGAGACGGCGCAAGATATGACGGCGATAAAACTGGCTTTGCCCGACGGCTTTGTCGATGATGTTCGCGAGAACAAAGCGTCGGAAAGGGCGCTTATTGAAAAGTCCCACTAATTCCCCGGAGTTGCCCTGTTCGGCATTCGGCAGAAATATCGGGACGACCATCGTGACCACACTGGCGTCGTAATGAAACCAATACGCGTCGCCTTCGCCGCGCGGGCCTGCGATCACGCGCAGGGCCGAGCCGGTCAGCTCCAGCTCGGCCGGTCCTTCCGGGAAGCGGGTGCGCACAATGTCCGTCAGCAGCGACAGCACCGAAGAGCTGTTGATGAAAGCCTCTGCGGCGCTGTGTTCTTCGCCTTGAGGCGACCGAATGAAGTGGTCGTGGACGCCGTGGTTCAGCAGCCGATCCTGCACGTCGGCGCGCGCTTGAGCCAGCCATTCGTGCGGAACCGCATCCTCGAGACACACCACTCCGGATTCGTCCAACTGCTCGGCGATTAAGCGTGGGTCGCCATATTCGATGATCGGCTGCGTCATGGTCGCAGAAGCATACGTGATCTTGAACCGATGTCGTGTGGGTGAATCGATCGAGTGAGCCACCCCACAATTGCGCTGGACGGCATCTGTGCGCGGGCTATGAAAGCGATATTTGCCGGACCTGCCGACGGATATTCGGCATCTTCGCCAGGGGATCGGGCGGGTAAGCCCTCCGATTGCTTCAGTTCGGCCCCTCGTTGATCGGCCGCGGCGTACATTTCTTGACGCTGAACTGCCCTATCGAACAAGGAGCGGTGATGGGTCACGTCACCTATGTCGGCCGGGTCGGCGCATTGGCTGTCGCGCTGGGAGTGGGTTGGGCGGTAGCCACCACGCCCGCGGTGGCGTTGGCAGCGCCAACAGACTCGAGTACCACGTCGTCGGCCTCGACTGGTGCGGCCGATTCCTCGTCCACCTCGACAACGGACAAGACGAAGCCGGTCGAGTCGACCTCGTCGACGGAGTCGAATGCCACGTCTTCGGAGAAGGCACCGACGCCCGAGGCGCAGACAACGGTCGAAGGCGAGCCCGCCGCGGCCACGAGCAGCCCATCCGCCGGGGACGACGATGCCCCGACCACGCCCCCGACGTCCTCCAAAGGTGGCACCCGCAAGACGGTCAAGCCATCGTCGCGAAGCACGACGACGGCAGCCTCGACATTCTCTCTGCCGAAAGAACTCTCGGTCGCAGCGACCTCGACAGTGCAGTCACCGAGCGCAGTTCGACTCACCAGCACGGCGCCGACCGTCGACGTCCACACCTCGAGCCTCGCTGCACCAGCCGCGGTGGCATCGCCAATCACGTTGACAGCCAACTCAATCGCAACGATTCCGCCGCAACCGCATCCCGCACCGTTCAGCGGGCCGCTGGCGCCGTTGAATGTGGTCACGAATATCGTCTCGTCTCTGCTTGGGTGGGCCGGGCTGGGGCCATCGATGACCGCCGGTCCCGTTGCGCCCGTTCATGAGCCGGCGCTGTGGGCGCTGCTGGCGTTCGCGCGACGCGAGATCGAGCAGACCCTGCTCGGCTTTTCGCCGACAGCCGCCCAGCACGTCGCCGTGCAACCGGTCGTAGGCCCGAACTTGCTGGTGAATCCGGGCGCCGAACTCGGTGACCCTTCGTTGTCCGGATACAGCTCGGTCACCGTGCCAGGCTGGACGGTGACCGGCACGCCGACGGTCATCGAATACGGCACTGCGCGCCGCTTCCCGTGGCCGACGTCCTCTCCCGGGCCGACGTTCCCGGCATTTCTCGGATTCCCCAGTGCGGCTTGCGCGCCACCCGATAGCGGTGAGCAATTCTTCGGCGGTGGACCCGTTGCCACGTCCACGCTCAGCCAGACCGTGAACCTCAGTGCCGCGGCAACCGAGATCGACGGTGGCGCAGTGCCTTACACGCTGAGCGGAGATCTCGGCGGCTTCACCATCGACCCCTCCGCGGCCTCTGTCCGCGTCGAGTTCCTGAATGCCAACGGAGACACGATCGGCACCGGCGGGATCCGGCCCGTCGGCGTGCTCGATCGCTTGTTCCTGACCAGATTCCTCGAACGCGATACCGCAGGCACCGTCCCGGTGGGCACCCGCGCCGCCCGTGTGGTGGTGACGCTGAAGGACTGCAACCCGGTGCTGGGCAACTACAACAACGCCTACGCCGACAACCTGTCGTTCACAGTCGGTGCGGCGGGACTGGCGCCGGCGCCACTCACACGACCGGCTTCGAACGTCGGCCCGCTCGATCACGTGTTCATGGTCTACATGGAGAACAAGGGCTTCAGCGACATCGTCGGTAGCCCGAACGCGCCGTACCTGAACGCCCTGATTGGCAACTACGGGCTGGCGTCGAACTACTACGCGCTGACTCACCCGAGCGACCCGAATTACTATCCGATCATTGGTGGTTCGGACTTCGGGCTCAACTACAACTGCCCGGCCGACTGCTTTGATCCCGCGCTGAACCTGGCCGACAACATCGAGTTGGCGCACAAGACCTGGGCCGGTTACATGGAGGGTGGCGGTGGCTACAGCACCCCCACCGACAGGCTGCCGTTCCTCGCTTTCCACGACATCTACGACGACCCGACCCGAGTGAACAGCCACCTGTTCGACCTGTCAGAGATGGCAACCGATCTCGCCTATCCCGCTTCGGCTCCCAATTTCGCCTGGTTCGCCGCCGACGACGCGACGAACATGGAAGGTCCAACCACCACCCTGCCTGGAGTCATCCAGTGGGCGCTGAGCCAGCTCACGCCGAAATTCCTTGGCGGACACCAGTACAACGTCGCGGCAGGCGACGCATGGCTGCAGGAGACGCTGCCCATCATCATGAATTCGGATACGTGGAACGACCCCACGCAGAAGAGCGCCATCTTCCTCACATTCGACGAGGACTACAACAACCTTTCGCTGGGCAACGGCAACGAAGGCAACCACATCGTCACGGTCGTCATCCCGTCGCCCGGCGCCGTCGCTAGCGGTATGCGCGACGGTGCGTTCGTCGCCGATGACCGCTATGACCATTACAGCCTGCTGCGCACCATCGAGGATTCACTCGGACTGCCGCCGCTGACCGACAACGACCGTTACGCGCAACCCATGAACGAATTCTGGACGTAGACGCGCGAGGTTACGATCCGGGTGTGACCCCGGATGCGCAGCGGCTACGCGACCTCAAACTGCTGCGCCGCGTCCGCGATCGGATGGACCGCGAGTACGCACAGCCATTGGATGTCGAGGCATTGGCGCGCGGCGTCAACATGTCGGCGGGTCATCTGTCGCGCCAGTTCAAGCTCGCGTACGGGGAGTCGCCGTATTCCTATCTGATGACGCGCCGCATCGAGCGTGCGATGGCACTGCTGCGAGGCAGCGACATGAGCGTGACCGAGATTTGCTTCGCCGTCGGCTGCTCGTCGTTGGGCACGTTCAGCACCCGCTTCACCGAGTTGGTCGGGATGCCGCCCAGTGCTTATCGGGAACAAACCGCGGGCGTGACGCCCGGGATGCCGTCATGTGTGGAGAAACAGGTCACCAGACCGATCAGGAATCGAGAAGCGCCCGCCGCTCGGCTGCATCTACCGTGAGGCACATGGACATCACCATTCACTCCAGCATGTTGCCGCACGACGATCCGGAAGAATCCCTGGCGTTCTATCGCGACGTCCTCGGCTTCGAGGTCCGCCTCGACGTCGGAGGAGACAAGATGCGCTGGATCACCGTCGGCCCGCCCAACCAGCCCGACACGAATGTCGTGCTCTACCCGCCCGCCGCCACGCCGGGCCTCACCGACGACGAGCGCCGCCTCATCGCAGAGATGATGGCCAAGGGCACGTACGGCCAACTCAACCTGGCCACCAAGGACCTCGACGCGACATTCGAGCGCGTGCAGGCCGGCGATGTCGAGGTGGTCCAGGAGCCGACGGAGCAGCCGTACGGCGTTCGCGACTGCGCGCTGCGTGACCCCGCCGGAAACATGGTCCGAATCCAGGAGCTGCGCTGACGCATGGCAACGAAGTCCACCCGCTCGCCTGCACTGCATGCCGCTGACAGTCATGAAGTGATCCGGGTGCATGGCGCCCGCGAGAACAACCTCAAGGACGTCAGCATCGAGATCCCGAAACGCCGCCTGACGGTATTCACCGGCGTCTCGGGGTCGGGCAAGAGCTCGTTGGTATTCGACACGATCGCCGCGGAGTCGCAGCGGCTGATCAATGAGACCTACAGCGCGTTCGTGCAGGGCTTCATGCCGACGCTGGCGCGACCCGACGTCGACGTCCTGGACGGGCTGACCACAGCGATCATCGTCGGCCAGGACAGGCTGGGGACTGACCCTCGTTCGACTGTCGGCACCGCGACCGACGCGAACGCGATGCTGCGCATCCTGTACAGCAGGCTGGGCAAGCCGCACATCGGTTCACCCCAGGCCTTTTCGTTCAACGTCGCCTCGATCAGCGGCGCAGGCGCCGTCACGCTGGAAAAGGGCGGCAAAACCGTGAAGGAGCGGCGAAGCTTCTCCATCACCGGAGGCATGTGCCCGCGCTGCGAGGGCCGGGGCGCGGTCAACGATTTCGACTTGTCGGCGCTCTATGACGACAGCAAGTCGCTCAACGACGGCGCGCTGACCATCCCCGGCTACAGCATGGAGGGATGGTACGGCAGGATCTTTCGCGGCTGCGGCTTCTTCGATCCCGACAAGCCGATCCGCAAGTACACCAAAAAGGAATTGAACGACCTGCTGTACAAGGAGCCGACGAAGATCAAGGTCGAAGGCGTCAACCTGACGTATTCGGGTTTGATCCCGACGATCCAGAAATCGATGCTGTCCAAGGACGTCGACGCGATGCAGCCGCACATCCGCGCCTTCGTCGACCGGGCGATCACGTTCACCACCTGTCCGGAGTGTGACGGCACCCGGCTCTCCGAGCTGGCGCGGTCTTCGAAGATCAACGGCACCAACATCGCTGAGGCCTGCGCGATGCAAATCAGCGACCTCGCCGAATGGGTCAAGGGCCTCGATGACCCCGGAGTCGCGCCGCTGGTGGCAGCGCTGCAACACAGCCTCGACTCGTTCGTCGAAATCGGGCTCGGCTACCTGTCGCTCGACCGGCCGTCGGGAACGCTGTCGGGCGGTGAGGCGCAGCGCGTCAAGATGGTTCGCCACCTCGGGTCGGCGTTGACCGACATCACTTACGTCTTCGACGAGCCGACGATCGGCCTGCACCCGCACGACATTCAGCGGATGAACGACCTTCTGCTGCAGTTACGGGACAAGGGCAACACCGTGCTCGTCGTAGAGCACAAGCCGGAGGCGATCGCGATCGCCGACCACGTCGTCGACCTCGGCCCAGGGGCCGGCGCTGCGGGCGGCGAGGTGGTCTTCGAAGGCACCGTCGAGGGGCTGAGGCGCAGCGGCACACTCACCGGACGACACCTCGACGACCGCGCCACGCTGAAGAAGTCGGTGCGGAAACCCAACGGCGCGTTGAAGATCCGCGGTGCGAGCGCCCACAACCTGCAGGAGGTCGATGTCGACATCCCGCAGGGCGTGCTGGTCGTCGTGACAGGCGTTGCGGGTTCGGGCAAGAGTTCGCTGATCCACGGATCTGTCGCAGGCTTGGATGGTGTGGTCGCGATGGATCAGACGCCGATCCGCGGCTCCCGACGCAGCAATCCGGCGACGTACACGGGACTGCTCGAGCCCATCCGCAAGGCGTTCGCCAAACAAAACGATGTGAAGCCGGCACTGTTCAGCGCGAACTCCGAGGGCGCCTGCCCGAACTGTAACGGCGCAGGCGTCGTCTACACCGATCTGGCGATGATGGCCGGGGTTGCGACACCATGTGATGTGTGTGACGGCAAGAGGTTTGAGGCATCCGTGCTCGAGTACAAGCTGGGCGGTCGCGACATCAGTGAGGTGCTCGCGATGTCGGTGACCGACGCGCTGGCCTTCTTCGGTGAGGCGGACGCGAAAGTGCCTGCCGCGCAGAAGGTTCTCGAGCGACTCGCCGACGTCGGCCTCGGCTACCTGTCACTGGGCCAGCCGCTGACCACGTTGTCGGGTGGCGAGCGTCAGCGGCTCAAGCTCGCCGCGCAGATGGCCGATAAAGGGGAGCTGTACATCCTTGATGAGCCGACCAGCGGCCTGCACCTCGCCGACGTCGAGCAGCTGCTCGACTTGCTCGATCGGCTCGTGGACTCAGGTAAGTCGGTCATCGTGATCGAACATCATCAGGCGGTGATGGCGCACGCGGACTGGATCATCGACCTGGGCCCTGGTGCCGGCCACGACGGCGGGCGCGTCGTCTTCGAGGGCACCCCTGCCGACCTCGTCGCCGACCGCTCCACCCTCACGGGCGAGCACCTAGCGGAGTACGTCGGGGCCTGACCGCTACAACAGCCCGGGGGAATGGGCGCCGGAAGCTGGACGGTCGGGATCTCGGCGGGCAGCTGGATCGTGGGGGCAGGCTGATCCGGTGGTGCCGCCAAGCCTGCCCCTGTCCGCCGAGCACCAGCAGCGCGAACGCAAGCACCACCAGCCGACGCGACATAGAACAAGGGTAGGACTCTTGCCAGGGCTGCCGATGTGATTGAAGATGCAGGAACGGTAATTAGCTGGACCTTGGTGGAGGACACCGCGTGGCATTCGATGCAGATGCTCTGCGGGAGAAATACGCCTTTGAACGGGACCGGCGATTACGGCCCGACGGGATCGCGCAGTACGTCGAGATCGCGGGCCCGTTTGCCGGATTTGCGAAGGACCCCTGGAGCGATCCGGACTTCACCCGCGACCCGTTGTCCGATGAGGTTGACGTCGCGATCGTCGGCGCCGGGTTCGGCGGGCTGCTTGTCGGGGCTCGACTGCGCGAATTGGGCGTGCAGAGCATCAGGCTGATCGACAAGGCCGCCGACGTCGGCGGCACCTGGTACTGGAACCGTTATCCAGGCATCGCGTGCGACGTCGAGTCATATGTGTACATGCCGCTGCTCGAGGAGTTGGGCTACATCCCGACGGAGAAGTACGCCAAGGGTGAGGAGATCTTCGCTCACTGTCGACGCATCGCCGAACACTACGATCTGTACCGGGACATCTGCTTGCAGACCGAGGTCAATGAAATTCGTTGGGAGGCAGAATTTTCCCGCTGGATCATCTCGACCAACCACGGAGACGCAATCCGGGCACGTTTTGTGGCGATGGCCAACGGGTACCTGCAGAAGCCGAAACTTCCTGGCATCGACGGCATCTCCGACTTCAGCGGACATGCGTTTCACACCAGTCGGTGGGACTACTCCTACACCGGGGCCGATCTGGCGAAGCTGTCGGATAAGCGCGTAGGAATCATCGGGACCGGCGCCACCGCCATCCAGTGCGTGCCGCACCTTGCCAAAGCGGTGGAACACCTTCTGGTGTTTCAACGCACGCCGTCTACCGTCGACGTCCGTGGCAATCGGCCGACCGATCCGAACTGGTCGGCGAGCCTGGGCGATGGCTGGCAGCAGCGACGCATCGAGAACTTCCAGCTGCTGACGGCGGGCGGTTCCGCCGAGGAGGATCTCGTCGACGACGCATGGACCAGCATCGTCAAGAAGCTGTTCGTGATGCGGCAGACCCGCATCGAAGGAATGTCGGACGAACAGCGTTTGCACACAGTGGAAATGGCCGACTTCGCCAAGATGGAGGAAATCAGGGCGCGAGTCGACTCGATCGTCGCCGACCGTGCGACCGCCGAAGCGCTCAAACCGTGGTACGGGTACTTCTGCAAACGGCCGTGCTTTCACGATGCGTATCTACACACGTTCAACCGCGCCAACGTCACACTGGTCGACACCCGGGGCAAGGGTGTTGAGAAGATCACCCCCGATGGTGTCGTCGTCAACGGCGTCGACCACGCGGTGGATTGCCTCATCTTCGCGACCGGCTTCGAAGTCGGCACCGATTACGCGCGACGCACCGGTTTCGAGATCATCGGCCGAGACCGCCTGTCGCTCACGGCCAAATGGCGCGACGGGATTCGCACGCTGCACGGGCTGAGCGTCAACGGCTTCCCGAACTGTTTCATCCTCAGCATCGCTCAGGCCGGCTTCACCGTGAACTTTCCGTATCTGCTTGACGTGCAGGCGCGTCACACCGCAGCGGTGATCGCCTGGGCACTGCGCCACGACGTGACCGAGATGGAGGCTTCGCCCGACGCCGAGGATGCTTGGGTCCAAACGGTGATCGACCGTTCGGCGGCCAGCGCCGGGCGGGCCAAGGCCTGCACACCCGGGTACTACAACCGGGAGGGCCACGCGAACGCCGTGACGCGCCAGGGCAGCTTCTTTTACGGTGCTCCGACGGAGTACGCCAGCATCCTGGAGGCGTCGAGGGCAACCGGCACGCCGGAGGGGTTCGAGATTCGATGAGTTCGCGCCGCCGATACCTCGCCGGTCGAGCGCGGGCGCTGCGCCACCGCAGTTCGCCGAAGGTGGTCATCATCGGTGCGGGTTTCGGTGGACTGGCGACTGCAGTCGCATTGCGGCGCAAGGGCATCGACGATCTGCTGATCATTGAACGCGCCGACGGCGTCGGCGGCACCTGGAGGCAGAACATTTACCCCGGCGCGGCCTGCGATATCCAGAGCCACCTGTATTCATTCTCGTTCGCCCCCAACCGCGGTTGGACACGCACTTACGCTTACCAGCCGGAGATCCTCGCCTATCTGGAAAAAGTCGCCGACGACTTCGATCTGCGTCGGCACTTGATGCTCGGCACGCGCGTGCACAGATTGGTCTGGGACGAACAGGTGTCACGGTGGGGAGTCGAACTGGCCGACGGCAGAACCATCGCCGCCGATGTCGTCGTCAGCGCGGTCGGATTGTTCGGTGCCGTGCGGTATCCCGATATCGAGGGGCTGGCCGATTTCGCCGGGGACTTGATGCACACCGCTGAGTGGGACGCCAGCGTCGACCTGACCGGCAAGCGCGTGGCGGTCGTGGGCACCGGCGCCAGCGGCGTGCAGGTGGTTCCCGAACTTGCCGCCACGGCCGCGCAATTGACAGTCTTTCAGCGCACTCCGCCGTGGATGGTGCCCAAGGAGGACCGCCTGTACACAGTTGAGGAACTGGCACGCTTCCGCCGGCACCCGTGGGCGGCGTTGCGTGAACGCTGGCGGCTGTGGAAGCTGCAACACGACAACACGGCGCTGACACCGGGTCATCCGCGGTTGGCCACGGTGCAGAAGATTTCGGAGAACTTCCTGCGGCGCCACGTCGAGGACGACTCACTGCGAGAGGCATTGACACCGCACTATCCGTTCCGGTGCAAACGCGTGCTGCTCGGCGAAAAGTATTACACGGCACTGCAACACGCACACGTGGACCTTGTGACAAATCCGATCGACCGGATCACCGCCACATCGGTGATCACATCCCGCGGTGCGGTCGACGTTGACGCGATTGTGTTGGCGACGGGGTTCGAAACGAGCAACTACCTCTCGGGTCTCGAGGTCATCGGCATCGGCGGCCAGCGGCTGCACCAGCGCTGGGGTTTGGACCCTCGCGCGTATCTGGGCGTTGCGGTGAGCGGATTTCCGAACTTCTTCATGCTGTACGGCCCGAACACCAACCAGGGTGCGAATTCGATCATCTACATCCTGGAGGCCGGCGCACGCCTGGTCGCCAGTGCGGTCAGCCGACTTGCGCGCAGAGGTGGCTTCATCGACGTGCGTCCAGAAGCCGAGCAACGCTTCAATGAAGAGGTCAACTCCGATCTGGAGCGCACCATCTGGACGCAGTGCGACAGCTATTACCGTTCGCCCACCGGCCGGATCGTCACCCAATGGCCGTACTCGGAACTCGATTATGCGCGAGCGACATGGCGGCTACGTCCGCGCGACTGGGTTCACAACGGCCCGTAGCCGAAATTGAATATGCGCGCGACTGGGTCGGTAAGTAGGCTCCAGCCGTGGCGAACGTGTTGACGGTCAATCTGGCCTACCCGCGGCCGAATGCGGACAAGGGGTCATTGCGGACCGGCATTGACAAGCGGCCGACCGACGACGCGATCACCGTCCGCGCCCCCGGACCGATGCACGGCGGCCTCGGCTGTGGCCTGCTCGGCGACTTCATCGGCGACCAGCAATACCACGGCGGTGACGATCAAGCCGTTTATGCGTATGCCCGCGAGGATCTCGACGCCTGGGAGCGAGAGCTACAGCGCGACCTCAAAAACGGTGAGTTCGGCGAGAACTTCACCACGCAACGGCTCGACGTCACCGGTGCTCGCGTCGGCGAGCGGTGGCTGGTCGGCAGCGACGGCCTGGTGCTCGAAGTGACGCGGCCGCGTATCCCGTGCCGGACGTTCGCAACCTGGTTGTCGATTCGAGGGTGGGTCAAGACGTTCACAAAGGCGGCGACCCCAGGCGCCTACCTCAGGGTCATCGAAAGCGGAACGGTACGGGCGGGAGACCCCATCGTGGTGGTCGATCGGCCGGATCACGATGTGACGGTCGGCCTGGTATTCCGCGCGCTGACACTGGAACCGGAGTTATTGCCGTTGGTCCTCGAAGCCGATGCGTTGCCCGACGAGATCAAGGAACTGGCCCTGCGCCGCGTCAACTCGTAGCGTTGACGGCCTTGTTGCCGTGGATGCCGCACGTGCAGTCGTCAATCGAGGGGCATGTGCATCGCATGCCCCATTCGATGATCTCCCTGGCGCGTTTCAGTTCGGCGACTCGTGCGTCGATCTCGGCGAGCTTGGTCTCGGCGAGTGCCCGGCTGGCGGGCCGGCCGGGAGCGTCGTCGGCGAACAACAGCTGGATCTCGTCGAGCGCGAACCCGGCGGCCTTGCACAGCCGAATGACATCGAGGCGCGCGACGATGGAGCCGTCATAGCGGCGTTGACCGCCGACGCGGGCGGGAGAGTGGATGAGGCCGATCTTCTCGTAGAAGCGCAGCGTGGTCGCTGCCACGTCGGCCTGAAGCGCGAGTTCTCCGATCGTCAGGCTGGCGGTCATGGCTATTCCTTTGAATCGAGCTTGACTTAGAGCCAACTCTAAGTCGTTGACTGGAACCATGCAGAAGAACCCTCATCAAGTTGATGTCCTTGGCGAGTTGGCCGGCGCCCGCTATGCGCTGCTGCGGACCTATCGGCGAGACGGGACGGCGATCGACACTCCGATCTGGTTCGAGGTCGAAGGAAGTTCAGTCGTGTTCCGAACGAAGGTCGGGCCGAAGACCAAGCGGATGACCGCGCGTCCGGACGTCGAACTGACTGCTTGCGATCATCGCGGTCGCGTCCGCGGCGGCGCGAGGACGTTCGCAGGCCGGGCGACGATTCTGTCCGGTGGTGAGGCCGAAGCCGCCAACCGGGCACTGCATCGGCGCTATGGCTGGCAGTGGAACGTCGTCCCGATGTTCAAGATCCCGGGCGTCACCAACGTTCACGAAGATCTGACGCTCGGTGAGAAGCTACGACGTATGCGCCATCGAAATGTCTGGCCGGACAGTGCAATCGTGCGAATCGACTTCGGCTGACGGCACCGTGTTTGCCAACCCGTACCTCAACATGAGCAGAGCCTGCTGCATTGTTTTGAAGCCTCTTCGTTAATTTTGCTGTCGCACCAGGACAGCGTCTCGTTTTACCAAATCGCTTGACAGTGAACGCTTCCGGGCCCGCAAGACCGCTCGCAGCTTTCTCACAGGGTTGCCGTCATGCTCGCCGAAGTTGCCGCGGCGCGGTACAGAGTGTGCTAAGTCTGTCTACAGAAACCCGAAATCATCAGATAGACAGCCTTCTTCGATCAGGAACGTTGCCAGTGATAGACCTCTTCACGGGTGAAACACGTCAGATCGCCGTGCTCGGCGCGCATTGTGATGACATTGCGTTGGGCATGGGCGGCACACTGCTCACATTGGCCAGAGCCAATCCCGGGCTCTCGGTCCACGCATTGGTATTGACGGGCGCAGGCACGGAACGCGAAGACGAAGAGCTTTCGGCGCTGCCCGCCTTTTGTCCCGGCGCTTCGGTCTCGGTATCAGTGCTCGACCTTCCCGATACCCGGGTGCAAGGTCACTGGGACCGAACGAAGAACGCAGTCGGGAGTTTTCGTGCGGGTTGCGAGCCCGACATCGTCTTCGCTCCGCAACGCCGTGACGCACACCCGGATCACCGCACACTTGCCGAACTGATACCGGGGGAGTTCCGCGACCACCTCGTGATGGGATACGAGATCGTCAAGTGCGATGTCGACACTCCGGCGCCAACGGTGTTCCACACGCTCGATGACGCCACCGTCCACGACAAAGTGCGATTGCTTGAAAAGCACTACCCCTCTCAGGCTTTCCGGGACTGGTGGGACGAGATGGCGTTCCTGTCGATATTGAGGCTTCGTGGGGTCCAGTGCCGCGGCAGGTATGCCGAGGCGTTTGTCGTCGAGAAGGCCGCTGTCCGTTTCGGCGCGCCGAAGGCGCGGCGCGTCGGATGCACGACGCCGGCGCTGGCGGACTATCGAGTCTCGCATTAGGCGTGAATTCACCTCGCAGCTACAACGGGGCCGACGGCCCGCGGGTGGCGATCGCCCATGACTACCTGACACAGCGCGGCGGTGCTGAGCGGGTTGTCTTGTCCATGAGCCGCGCCTTCCCCGACGCTCCGATTTACACGTTGCTTTACGACCCGCCCCGTACCTACCCCGAGTTCGCCGAGCGCGACATCCGGGTGTCGAGACTGAACTCGATTACGCCCTTTCGCAGGCATCACCGCGTTGCGCTTCCAGTCCTCGCGACAGCCGCGCAATCGATGTTCATCGACGCCGACGTCGTCGTGATCAGCACTAGCGGCTGGGCGCACGGAATGCAGACCCGGGGTCACAAGCTCGTGTTCTGCCACACGCCCGCGCACTGGCTTTACATGGCCGCAGAGTATCTGGGCGAGTCGGCGCCTTGGACGGAACGCATCGGCTTGACGACGATGTCGCCCTACCTCAAACGATGGGATCGACGCGCAGCGCTGTCTGCGGACGTCTACTTGGCGAATTCGACTCTGACACAACGCCGAATCGAACGCGCCTACGGTCGCCGCGCCGACATTCTGCACTCACCGGTTGCAGACGCGAGCGACACGGCGGAGCCAATCGACGACGTTCGACGTTGGTCGCAGCCCGATGGGACGTTCTATCTGTGTGTAGCACGGCTATTGCCGTACAAGAACGTCGACCGCGTGATTCGGGCGTTCGCGGCGACTGATCGTCGGCTCGTTGTGGTCGGGGCGGGTCCAGAGGAAAAACGCCTGGGCGCGCTCGCGTCCCCGAATGTGTTGATGCTGTCCGGACTCCGCGATGCGCAAATCACTTGGCTCTACCGGCGGTGCCAGGCCCTCATCGCGGCAAGCTACGAAGACTTCGGGCTGACCCCGATCGAGGCCGCAGCCCAAGGAAAGCCGTCGGTAACGCTGCGATGGGGTGGTTACCTCGACACTGTCGACGAACTTGTCACCGGAATCTATTTCGACGAGCCGCAACCGGCTGCGATTGCCGAGGCGCTCGACCGATTTGAAACAATGGATTTCGACGCAGGCACCATCCGCAAGCACGCCGAGCAGTTCACCGAAACACGGTTCGCCGCAGCCCTTTACGACGCAGTTGACGGCTTGGCCGGGGCGAGCTCGACGCAACGAGAAGGCTGACGGGGTGCCCTCTTACGGGGCAGGCTCAACCCTTCTTGTCGGTGGTTCGAGCTCGCGTCGGCTTTTTCCTTACCGATGATGTGCCTGCGGTCGCAAAACGACTGAGGGTTGACGCGCCGGGCAGTGACGACACCGCGTTGTAGACGTCGTTACCCGTCGCGACAAGCGCTTCGAGCTGAGGCAGCAATGCATCCATCGTTCGGATCATCGGGTCGGCCAGTGCCAGATATCGTTCTGCGCGGTCGATAGCCGTGTTGAGGCGTTCGGTAGCCACCGCCAGGTTCTCGATGAGGTCCGGCAATTGGCTGGCTAGTTGAATCGACGCGGGCGGAATGCGCATGGCTCCGCTGGCGACCGACTGCGCGGTCTCCGCTGCCGCCTGCGCGGCGGCCTTGATCTCTTTCGGGGTCGGAACCTTGTGGCTCGTCATTTACTAACCATGCCGCCCACAGCGGGTTCTGTCTGAGATTTGCGCCAAAGCCTGGCGTCAAGTCGCGCGAGGCGCCAATTCATCAAACGACGAATTGGCGATGATCAGCCCTCTTTATGGAGTGGAGGCAGTATCCGCGCCGGAACGTTTGTTTCGCCGCGCATCGACGACGATTTCTCGGGGGCGCCTAGCCCGGAGGTATCGCGAGCCCTGACCGAATTGATCCTGCGCGAAGGCTGGGGCTCTAGCCATGGCCAATCTGTCACTGTGACGTATTACATTGAGGGACAGGCATATTGGCGGGGGAGTTCAAATTAGAGCTGCGGAATCCAAACAGATCGTCCGCATCGGCTGCGGTCAGAGCGTCCTCCATGTGAGCCCAAAGTCGCAGAGCGTCTTCGTCCTCTTCTTTAGGATTTGCCAAGGCCGTCGTCGCATGGTGGGGATTGGTCATGGCGAGGACAACGGATAGAGGTGGCACAGATGAGTACAGGCGTGTTTGTCGTTGTGCTGGTCGTTGGAGTTCTGGCTGCGCTGATGATGGTGTCGAGTTCGGTCCTCGTGTGGGTTCGGCACCGCCGCCGGGTCATTGCCAGTCGGCTGGAGTCCGAGATGGCGGGCGAGACGACGATCCGTTCACCTGAACCGGGCAATTACAGGGGTGCGACCATCGATGGTTATCCGATCGTGAACAACGACGGGATGATCGCACTCTCAGATAAGCGACTGATCTTTCATACCTTGACCGGCAAGGTGATCGAGGTACCAGTCGCCGACATCACCGGTGTGCGGGAAGCCAAAGTGTTCAAGACGACCAGGACGGTCGGCCGGCAATACCTGATCATCCAGACGTCTTCCGGCGATATCGGGTTTTTCGTCGGCGACAATGCTGCCTGGATCGCAAGCCTCAGTACCTTCGGCGCCCAACCCATAGCGGCCGGAGGATCATTGGCGAGTTCCTTGCGGGAACTGGAATGGGACGTGCAGAGGGGAGTTCGAAAGCGCCGCAGTGCCACGGCGATTCTGGCTGTCGTGTTCACCTCGATCGGACTGGCGTCAGGCTTGGCCAGTGGCATCAGTGCTGCAGTGATAGCCCAATCAATTTCGGCGGACCGATACGCAAACGGCACCGTCGTCGACATCACCGATACCGGCAAAAGCTATGCTCCGATCGTCGAATTCCGGCCAGCCAGCGGTACCCCCGCCCGGTTCACCAGCCAGTTGGGCTCCAACCCGCCGGCGTTCAGTGTCGGAGAACGTGTGCGGGTCCGCTACGACCCGGCCAACCCGCAGGACGCGCGAATCGACCAGTACTGGCAGATATGGTTTCTGCCTACCGCCTTCGGCGCCTTTGGCGCACCCTTTCTCTTTGGCGGTATCGCCTTAGGCGTAATGACGTTGTCCGCCCGTCGGCGGGCACAGCGATGATTATGGGCGCGGCACAACCAGTCTCCGCTCATACCGGTCTTTCGGCGGTCCAGATTTTCCCTCCGCTGCCCGCAGCGACGCGCATGCCGGAGTCGCGGCATGCGGTCCGAATGAACTCCACCAGGGCGTCGTCACTGACTCGTTGTCCTATTGCGGGACAACGCCATAACGACGCCAGCACTATGGTGGCGCGGCGGCTGGAGACCGTTGGAAACCACACCCCAATGGTTTTGCTGAACATATGGCGTCCCGGTCGGTGCTCTAACACCACCGTTGATGCTGGCCTATACGGTGTCGCCCCACCGCGCAGTGTCTTGTAGGCCCGCACCCAGTTGAAGTCGGTCAGGCGAACCGTTCGCCCCCAAAGTCCGCCGTAGATGATCAGATCGCCGTGTTCGGACACTTCGATACGTCGAGCCGGTCCGCGGCCGCGGGCGAACATCGCGATACCTAAGACGGCGCCGGCGGCGGCGATCAACGGAGCATGCTGGACGACGGCACCGAACACGAAGAACGCCGTTACGACGACAGCCACAGCGCCCCATATCGAACGGTAGGTCAGAACCGTTCCGGGTTGGGTCGGCACTTCACCGTAAAGCAGCCATCCGCGCCGCTGACCATCGCGCCGTTCGGCTTCATAGGCGATCGCTTGCGCACGTTCGTCGTCGTCGAGGCCCGCGTAGCGGTCGCCCGGGCAATTGTCCGGATGGGTTTCATCGCTGCTCGGCATCTGAACACCGTAACGTTTTCGCTACCGTCGAACTACCAAGCGAGAAGGTACGACTCGGTGGTGCCGTCCACTCAGAGTTTGAAAAGCCCTGCACCTCAGGTTAATTCGTCACCGTGACGTATCGGTGGCGATGCGGGGGAACAGACGGTAGGGCAGTTCCGGCAGCCCGATTGGGCAAGGCCGGCGGAGCGCCGGCCGCCGCCCAGGAATGGCGCGTGCTCCCAGTCGTCGAGATCGATCCGGGATCCGACCGGCGCCCGATACCAATAGCACTGTGGCCCAAAGTAATTCGTCACTGTGACGTATCGACGGGGATGCGTCGGAGGGAGGAGCGGTCGTCGAAAGCGGATCTCAGGGCGATGGACAGCCGGCACGCTCAAGGTTCACCCAACTGCCGAATCATTGGCGCGCATACATGCAACCACGCGCGACCGATATTCCGAACATCTGCGTGGCCCGCCGCGGCAATGCAGCTCATCGGTGGGGTGCCAGCACTTTCACTCAACGCACCTCAGACCCCAAGCGCCGATAAGCCACATTATGTCAAGTTGCGGTCCAAGTTTCGCAACCGAACTCCCAACCCCTAGGCACTCGTCCGGTTCCCTCGTCTTTGGGTGCAGCACAGTCCTTTTCAGCGATCGGGACGGCGTGGCCGAAGGCTGACGACGAACTTGCAAACCCCGACCACAGTGTCATCAGCGTCGTTGAGTGACACATCGACGTCGATGTCGCATCCTTCGCCGGCTTGCAGGGCTCTTTGAACATCGGCAGCGACTGCAGGACCGACCTTGCTGGTGGCCGTGATGCCTCCGCGCGCCGGCCGCCGGTACTCGATCGCGCCGCTGCGGATGACGGTATAGGCGCCGGTACCAGCGGCGCCGGCGGCCATGACCGCTGCCCCGGCGCCGGCCACCTCGGCGACGCCATAGGCGACTGCAGCGTTGACGTGGCCGTTGTGGTTGATGTGTTCGGGCTTGGGGCGCCGCAGTGACGACCGCATGGACCCGTCGTCGCCAAGTTCTGTGTCAAGGTCGAGCCACTGGATCCACGGCATGAACTTCATCGCGTCGGTTGCGGCCATCGATAGTCCTCTGTTAGAGCAGCGTTCTAATTAGTGTTAGGCTACCCTACGATGCCTCCCCATCCGACGGCAACGCGGCTGCTCCAGACGGCGTTGCTGATGATCGACAGCGACGGCCCTGACGCGCTGACTGTACGGTCGCTCGTCGAGCAGTCCGGTGTGACTGTCGGCAGCATCTACCACCACTTGGGCTCGCTGGATCAGCTGCGCGGTGCTGTCGCCGACGAGGCGTTGAGGTCCTGGTCCACGGACTTCCTTGCCGCGCTTCGCGAGCGTGGCTACGCGGCCGCAGCAGCGGCAGACCGGGCATGGAGTCGCGCCCATCCTGGGCTCGGCGTTCTCATCGAAACGACTGGCCGACTTGGTGAGATGGGCGATGCTGCAGAACGATTCAACACCGAACTGCGCGGCTGGCTTGATTCCGAGCAACTCGCGAAGGGTGCGCCTGCCCACCTGGTCGCCGCAATCATCTTGGGTCCGTTGCTCGAGTTGAGGCGTCTGGAACGCGCGACGGGACACGCCGTCTCCAACGCCGAACTCGAGGTCCTCGAAAAATCGGTCCTAGCAGCACTTGCAGTCCTTGAATCGCCATAGTGCACGTTGGAGTACGACGCAATTCGCCATCTCCGCTTATCGGCAATCGGATTTTCAACGTGCGGTCACTGCCGCCGTTGTGGGTTGCTTTCCAGATGTGCGGCGAGGAACTGCTCGATGCTGGTTGGAGTGCGGCCGATCAGTCTCTCGGTGTCGCCCAGCCGGGTTTCGAGAAGACCGGCGCGGATGCTTTGGCCGAACCCGGTCAGCATGCTCGCAATCTCGGTGGGCAGCCCGGCCGCAAGGAGGCCGCTCTCGTAGTCGTCGTCGGTCACACCGACGGGTTCGACAGGTCGGCCGTGGACCGCGGTCAGCGCTGCGGCGATCGCTACGTCGTCGAGCAGACACTGGCCGGCAATTTCGTAGACGGCCTCGTCGTGTCCGTCGGTCAGCAGGACGGCGGCCGCGGCCGCAGCGCAGTCTTCGCGGGTGATCGGTGCCTGCCGACCCGACCCGTTGTTGGTGATCAGCGTTCCGGTGGTCACAGCGTGCGCCCACGAATCGGCACTACCGTCGAGATATAACGCGTTGCGCAGTAGCGTCCATGACGGGCCGGCGGCGCGCAACGCCTCCTCCGTGGCGGCGTGATCATCGGACAGCGGTCGTAACTTGGCAGGAAACTCCTTGTCCGCGTTGGCAAGTGACGTGTAAGCGATGCGTGTGACGCCGCCGGCGGCGGCCGCGGCTATAGCTGCTTCGTGTTGCGAACGGCGCTGCCCCACCGCATCGGTGGAAATTAGCAGCAGTACATCGACTCCGCTGAACGATTCGACCAGCGAGTCTGGTCGGTTGAAGTCCGCCTGTCGCGCCTCCGCGCCGGCAGCCGTGTACTCGGCCAGCGATGCCGGTGTGCGGCTGAAGAGCACGACATCCTGGGGCGGATGTGCGTCGAGGACGTACTGTGCTGTGCGGCGGCCCAATGTCCCTGAGGCGCCGGTAATTCCAATGACAGTCAAGGTTTGCTCCTTTAGCCCAATCGGTTACTGTTGGATACTGACCTCATCGTGAGGAACTGGGAGAGCTCATGCAAGAAGGCACTTCGGCGTCCGTCGGTCACACCGCGGTAACCGCGCAGGTAAGGCCCCTGAGCGAGTGGCTGTCAGTGATGCCCGTTACGGAGTTCGGGGCCTGCCCGGTGCGGGATGTGCTGGACCGAATCGGCGACAAATGGTCGATGTTGGTCATCACGCTGCTCGGTGACGGCCCCATGCGCTTCATGGAACTCAAACGGTCCATCGGTCTCGTCTCCCAACGAATGCTCACCCGAACACTGCGCGCTCTGGAACGCGACGGACTGATCAGCCGCACCGTGCATCCGGTGGTGCCGCCGCGGGTGGATTACGAGCTGACAGACCTCGGCCGCGGACTGCAGCGTCTCCTTGGCCAGCTGAGCGAATGGGCATTTCTACATGCGCGCGACGTTGCGGTCGCAAGGATGGAATACGACCGCACCGCGACAGAGGAGCCTGAGAACACGCTCTAGGCCGCCACATCTCGAACGCCGAGGGCCTTGCGCAACTGTTTGTCGAAGATTCGGCGGGGAGCAAAGCGGCGCATCGCGCTGAGCTGGCGCGCCTTGCCCGCGGGATAACGCAGTTTGGGAGTGGAATCCGTTGCCGCGGCCACGATCACCTTGGCGACGATGCGGGGGTCATCGCCGTTGTTGACCTGATCGGCAACCGCCCGCTTGGAGCTTTCCCGTTGGCGCTCATAGGCCGGCAGCGGATTATCCGGTGCCGTCGTGTTGTCGTCGAAACCGGTTCTGGTGCCGTGCGGCTCGACCAGCAGCACGCGGATGTTGTGCTCTCGCACCTCGTGATCGACGGACTCCGAGTAGCCCTCGACGGCGTACTTGGTCGCACTGTACGCGGCCATATACGGCCCCGGCATCAATCCGAAGATCGACGAGATGTTGATGATGCGTCCGCTGCCCTGTCTGCGCATGTGCGGCAGGACGGCATTCGTCATCCGGATGACCCCAAACACGTTGATGTCGAAGAGTTTTTGGGTCTGGACGATCGAGTTCTCCTCACTGGCTCCGGCCAGACCCATGCCGGCGTTGTTGACCAGCACGTCGATCCGCCCGAACTGTGCGATCACCGCCTCGACCGCTGCAGCGACGGATTCGTCACGAGTGACGTCGAGATCGATGAATGTCACCCCCTGGCTGTGGTCCAGTCCCGAGGTCTTACGGCTTGTCCCAACCACCTGGAACCCCGCGTCCATCAACGCGCGGGCCGCGAACTTGCCGAGACCTGAGTTGGCACCGGTGACGAGTGCGACGGGTCGTGAAGTTGCCATTCGAATTGTTTCCTAACGTCGTAGTTGTGGTGCGAGTCAGTTCGGGAGCAGGCCCTGGCCGCGCAGGCCTGATACGTACTTCGCGATCAGTTGCCGGGACAGGTGCGGAATGTCGTGCTCTGCGCCGATCTTGTTCTGTTGCACAGCTTTCCGGAACGACTCGGCTGGGGCCAGCGAGCCGAGCAACGGGTGCTCCGGTCGGCTGTACGCTGTCAGCAACGGGAGCACCGAGTGCTGGCGCTGCGCGTCGGGAAGCGATCGCAGCGCGGTGCCGAACCGGTTGAGCCAATCTCCGTAGTCATCGACCCGATTGATCGAATGCCCTGACTCGATCAACCAGTCCACGAACACATCCAGAGAGATGCCGTCGTCGTGGGGGTTCATCACGTCGTAGGAACGGAATCCGCGACGTGCACCGGCACCCAGCGTCGTGATCGACTCGGCGACGAAATCGACAGGCAATCCGTCATAGTGCGAGCGGGGCCGCTCTCCTGAATCGGTTCTCTGATAGAAGGATTCGGGGGCCAACCCGGTAACGACAAGACTGTAGATCAGCCGGGTGAACATATCGGAGACGTTGAGTTGGCCGTCGTACCGGCGGTCAGCCAGGATCATCCCGGACCGGAACACCGAGACCGGAAGGCCGCACAGGTCGTGAGCCTCCCGCAACAGCACCTCCCCTGCCCACTTGCTGTTGCCGTACCCGTTGGCGTACGAGTCGTCGATTGAACGTATCGGGCTGACGGCACGAATGTCACCGTCCTCCTCGAAGCGTCCGGGCTCGACGGTCATCGCGACCGAGACTGTGGACAGGTAGTTGATCGGTTTCAAGCGCGAGCTGAGCGCGAGCGCGATGACCTCGGCGGTTCCGACAACGTTGGGGCCGAACAACTGTCGATATGGCAGCACGTGATTCACCAGAGCGGCGGGATGCACGATGAGATCCACACGCTGGGCCAGAGCCTCCCATGTTTGCGTACCCAACCCGAGCTGTGGCCAGCTGATATCGCCCGCGATGACCTCGAGATGCTCAGCTGCCAAGGCGCGGAAGCGCGCACTCAGTTCAGCATCACCATCGTCGAAAATCTGCTCCAGGCGCGCCCGCGCGGATGCGTCGTCGGCACCGCGAAGCAGGCAGATCAACGTTCCGCCGGTCTCGGAAAGACGCTGAAGCCACTCCAAGGCCAGGAATCGTCCCAGATACCCGTTGGCACCGGTCAACAACACAGTCTGGGGTTCGGCATCGTCAGGTAGTGGGAGCGCCCGCGCCTCGGCGAGGAGATGCTCGGGCAGGAACTTGTCCAGTTTCAGATCAGTTGCCCGGATTTCCGCCTCGGAGTCATGCACGCTTGCCGCGGTCGGGCTGGCGGGCCCATCCCCCGCCTGCTGCTCAAGGTAAGCCGCAATGTCACCGATCTTGGTGGTCGGTCCGGCAAGTGTTCCCACCGGCATTTCGATGCCGAACAGTTCCTGCAGCAGGTTCGAAAAGGTCAGCGCCGAAAGGGAATCACCACCGAGGTCGATGAAGTGGTCATCGCGGGTGACCGCGGTCGTGGGAACGCTGAGCAGGGCCGCCGCAGCCTGGATGACGGTATCGACCACCGGCTGGTGTTGCGCGGCGTCTCTAAGAGCACGCACTTCATCGGCACGCGCGGCATCGACGCGGTCGTAGAGCGCTTCCAACTCGGCTCCGTAGCGTTCTTTGAGCTTGGGGCGCAATAGCTTTCCCACCCCCGACAGCAGCCCGTTCGCGGCGCTGAACGGTTTCGTTTCGATCAGGAAGTCGATCGGGAGTTCATAGGGTTGCAGGTCGGCGTCGCGCGCCGTCTGCGACAACGCCGCGCGCACTGCGGCCCTGAGCTCGTCGTCCGCGCCGTTGTGGGCTGCCAACACATCCTCGGTGGGCACGACGACCGCCAGCAGTGAGGGGCGCTCACTGTTGCCGTAGACGTAGATCTGCCGGATCAACGGGGTGCGCGCGAACTCCGCTTCGAGGTTGGCCACCGCGACGAATTCGCCTTGGGAGAGCTTGATGACGTTATTGCGGCGGTCGACATATGCCAGGCGATCGGGTGCGAGTTCGGCCACGATATCGCCGGTGCGGTAATAGCCGTCAGCGTCGAACACCTCGGCAGTGATCTCCGGGCGTTTGTAGTAACCGGGCATCGCAGCCGCGCTCTTGACCAGAAGTTCCCCGCGGGGATGGGGTTGGTCGGTGCTGAAGTACCCCAGCTCGGGGACATCGATCAACTTGTAGTCCAGCACAAGGGGCCGCACGACGTGACCATCGGTGGTCACCGCGCCGACCTCAGTGAGACCGTAGGCATCGACAATGTCGGCCCGCAGGCACGATTCCAGAAACGCACGCATCTCGGCGGCCAGCGGCGCGGTGCTGACAAAGCCGCCGAGAACCCTTCCGCCGAGCAGTGTTTCGCGGATCTCGGTCTTGGCCGCCTGGTCGGCGGTGTCGCGATCGAAGCCATCAGCCGATAGCCCGTCCACGATCTGCTGATAACGCTGGTAGAGCATGTCCACAACACGAGGAACGAGACCGAGGTCGGTGGGACGCACCAGCGCCCAGTCTTCGAACAGTGTCGACAGGTCGCTTTCGGCGACGAAGTAGCTGGTGCCGCCCGTCTGGAAAGACGCGGACAGCGGTAGTCGCCCACCCATGTGGTTCAGCGGCATGAAGTTGAGATTGATGACCACCGACTCGGTGGATTTCAGGGGAATCGTCCAGAGTGTTGCGACCATCCGCTCGGTCCACATCGCTCCCTTGGGCGCGCCCGTGCTGCCGGAGGTGTACAGGATCATCGCGAGCCGGTCGTCGGGTCCGCCGGTGTATAGCGGAGCTTCAGGGCCTTGAGCGCCGCGCGCGATGATGTCGGGCAGTGTTTCGATGATGACGTCCATGCCTGCGCCAGCGAGAGTTTCGCGAGCCTGCCTCAGGCGATCGCGGTGATTGTCATCGACGGGCCGGTAATCGAATACGACCAGCCGTGACAGCCACTTGCCACCCAGCACTGCTTCCACCGCCAAATCGAGATAGGCGGCGCTGACTGCCAAAACGCGCGGAGTGGTCTCTTCGAGGATGGGCACCAACCGCGAGGCGGACGTGTTGTGTTGCAACGGAACTGCGACCAGACCGAGGTAGCCGCACACCAGATCGATGGTCAAGTAGTCGGCACTGGAGAAGCCTATCGTCGCGACGAAATCACCGGCCTCGATCGGAGCCTGCGAATCGTGGTGCCATGCGCTCGCGACGGCCCGCACTCTGGACCAGAGCTCGCCATAGGACATGGTGTCGAATGCCGGCAGAAGACGCGTGGCAGTACGGCCGGTTGCGTCGTCCCGAATTGTCTCGACCACCCGGCTGCCCAGCGCTGGACGGTCCGAATAGCCCTCGGCCAGTGTTTGTAATACCTGCGACAGTCGCAGACCGGGTTCCCGCGCCGCGTCGAGCACATCGCGAAGTGGACTGGCTGCACGAAATTGTGCGTCGTTCTCGAACAGGTACGCGGCCCGCTCCGCGGCGCCGCCCTCCCCTTCGGTGTCACGCGCATCAACGCCGTTGATGTCCGTCGGCAATTCAATGGTCACGCGATTTCCTCACATCTGACTATACTTTTGTCTAGTCAGATACTAGACCGCTGACTTTACTTAAGGCAAGCCAGCATGTCAGCATGGACGACATGACCTCTTTGACGCTCACCGGCGGACTCAGCGACCGCGACTCCTGGCAGGCGGACGACTGCTCCATGGCGGCGGCACTCGATGTCGTCGGCCGCAGAGCCAGCCTGTTGTTACTGCGGGAGGCGTTCTACGGGGCACACCGGTTCGAGGAGTTCTCGCGCCGGGCGAAGCTCAGCGAGAAGATCACCGCCATGCGGTTGCGGGAACTCGTGGACGAGGGCCTTCTAGAGAAGCGGGCGTACCACGAACCCGGTCAACGCCGCAGAGAGGATTACCACCTCACTGACAAGGGCGAGGATTTCCTTCCGGCGTTGCTCGCCTTGATGCGCTGGGGTGACAGGTGGGTGCGTGCCGACGGCGGCAGGGTGAGGCTGTCGCACAAGGAGTGCGGCGCGCCGATCGACGTCGAGATACGTTGCGGAAAAGGCCATTCCGTGACCGCCGCCGATATTCAGGCCGCTCGGCCCAGCTGATTACACCTCAGCCCGGCCGCCGTCGCCAGGAACACGGTTGGCTATCTGCCGTCTTCGGATCGTTTTGCTCGGGCGACTAATACCGGGCCGCACCTCAAGGCAAATATGCGGCAAACGCCCCATAGGCCGCGGCGGGCTCGGTCGGGCACAGTAAGTACATGAACAACAGAGTGACCGCTGCTGTGGGCGCGGCGATTGTCGACGTCTCAGCATGTTCGATGCCATTGCGCAGCCGGCAGTGTCGGTGTCAACGCCGGCACGGGCTTGCTCGGTGAACGAGGCGGCCATGAGTAGTGGCCGTTCGCGGCTCGCGCTAAGCGTTGCTCTCGCAGCGATCGTTGCCCTCGCGGGATGCTCGACGAGTCACGAACAGGCAGCATCGAGCATCCCGACCACATCTTCAGCCGCGCGAGGCGGTGAGTGCACGGTCAACCAGAAGACGCAGCCGGTGCCGACCGCCGAGAAATACCGCCCGGTGTCGCCGGACGCCCGAATCCCTGTATCGCTGAGCGGCATTCCGTCGGGCACCATCAAGCCCGGCGACCAACCGGCCGAGGTCGAGGTGACGTTGTGCAACAACTCGCCGGTGGACTACCCGAAGGTCGGCGTCGTTTTCGTGCTGACGCAGTGCAGCTGCGCGATCTACCCAAGCGGGCTCCCCAAGGGCACGGCCGACCGCTACGACCCGGCCACCGGGCGCTGGATCCCGTTGGAGCATCCGGTCATCACCACCGGCGCGGACTACCTCGGCGGCTTCACCGACATGCAGCCGCTGGCCAAGGGCAAGCAAGTGAAGCTGAAATACCGCGTTGCGCTCGACGTTTCGATGACCGACGGCAAGGGCGCTGTGCAGGCGACCGCAGTAGTGCCCGATGACCTTGTTCAGATCGGCAAGGCGGACCTGCCCTTTACCGTATCGAAGCAGGCAACGACTCCTTCGAATGCGCCTGCGGCCCGACAAACTGTGTTGCCGTTCACCGGCCTCACCTATCCGACCAGCGTGGCAGTGGACGCGGCCGGCAACGTGTATCTCACCGACACCGGGAATGACCGGGTGCTGAAGCTGGCGGCCGGGTCGAACGAGCAGACGGTGCTGCCGTTCACCGGCCTGCACAGCCCAGGTGCTGTTGCGGTGGACTCCGGTGGGAACGTCTACATCACCGACTATGTCACCGCCGCTACCGAGTTCAACGTCCCCGACAGCCGTGTCGTGAAGTTGGCGGTCGGATCGAACGAGCAGACGGTGCTGCCGTTCACCGGCCTCAGTCACGTTCAGGATGTGGCGGTCGATACCGCCGGCAACGTGTACGTCGCCAACAACAGCAGGGGCGGCGATACCCAGGTGGTGAAGTTGGCGGCTGGGTCGAACGACCAGACTGTGCCCTTCACCGGTACCACGTCGGCCAACGCCGTGGCGGTGGACAGCACAGGCAGCGTCTATGTCAACGACGGCCCGAACAATCGGGTGGTGAAGTTGGCGGCTGGATCGACCGTTCAGACTGTCCTGCCGTTGACCGGCCTCGAATACCCCGACGGTATCGCGGTGGACACCGCAGGCGACGTCTACGTGATCGACGGCAAGAACAGTCAAGTGGTGAAGGTCGCGGCCGGATCGAACGACCAGAGCGCGGTGCCGTCCACCGTCCTCTACGGACCCGAAGATGTGGCAGTTGATGGCGCCGGCAACGTGTACGTCGTCGACAACAGCGGCTTCGGTCAGGTCGTGAAGTTGGCGACAAGCTGATGCACCGCGTGATCACGGCGGTCTTGGTGTTCGTCGTTGGGACTCTGGGCGCGACAGCGTGCAGCGCCCCGTCGACGGTGTCGTCTACACCCGCGTCCGCCTCGGCACCCACACCTGCGCCCGATCCCGCACCCGCGCAGAGCGTGATCCCGTTCACGGGCCTGGAACGGCCCGACAAAGTCGTGGTGGACTCGGCGGGCAATGTGTACGTCACCGACATCTCGCCGGGCGAAGGCTCGACGAGCAACCGGCTGATCAAGTGGGAGGCCGCATCGAAAACCCAAAAGACACTGCCGTTTACGCGCAGCACTCTGCTCGCTGGGCCCTCCGGCGCGGTATGGGTCAACGGCGACGGGCCGCTGCACGGTCGTCTGGTGAAGTTGGCGCCCGTTTCGGACCAGCAGACCGTGCTGCCGATGCCCGATATCGGTATTCGGGGCGACATTCTGGCACTGGACGACGCAGGGAATGTATACGGCGTCATCGGCGGTGGCGAGGTGCCGGGCGGCGGCTGCTGTATTCCCGTTCACGTGGTGAAGGACGCACCAGGGTCGACCCAGCCTCACGTACTGCCATTTCAGGATATCGACGGCCTCGGGGGCATGGCGACCGACAGTGCGGGCACGCTGTATGTGGGTGACAACAACCGCAAACGCGTGCTGGCGTTGCCCATAGGGGCGACCAGTCCGACGGAACTACCCTTCACAGACCTTCAGAGCGTGAGCGATATCGCGGTCGATAGCGCTGGCGATGTGTATGTGGTTGACGGACAACGCAATCAAGTAATGAGACTGTCGGCTGGCGCAGACAAACCCGCCGTGCTGCCGTTCGACGGGCTGAGCCATCCGATCAGCGTCGCGGTGACCGAAGCGGGCGAGGTGTATGTCGTCGACGACGGCAACCACCGCATCGTCGAACTCAAGGGGCCCTGATGCCTCGCCCTTGTTAAGGATTACCGCGGCCGTGGCATCGCTTGGCGTTATTTGCATGGGAATCTTCATGATTGGCGCGTTGGTTAGATCGCCCTCGATGCGTGGCCAGCACCATTTTGTTCAGGGCGGACGAGTTGAGGGGACCGTTTTTTGATGGACGCGGACGACTCCGAGAAACGCATCGCCGACCTCGAGCATCAGCTTGCTGACGGGCGGCGCGGTACAGATCTGCCATCCGCTAGCCCCGACGTCGCGCCTACGTCCGCCCGGTTCCTGGCATTCGCTGCCCCGGCGGGCTCCGGGCGTATGGTGGCTTTCGTTTTCGGGATGTGGGCGGTGTCGATGTTGTTGCCGGTCGCTGTGCATGCCGTGGTCCCCCACACCTACGCGAATGCGAGCTTGGCAATCTCCATCGGCATCTGGGCGGTCGGCGGGTGTGTGCTCTATTTCGGCTTCCCCGACCTCGTCGGGCGAGCGCCTCGCCGGAACATTGTCATTTCGGTGACCGGGGACCAACTGACCATCACTCCCAATCGCGGAAAAGTTCTCTCATTCGGCGATGCGCAGCTGGGCCCATGGGATTTCTGGAGCGGCATGAGGGCGGGTACCGCGCTTCACCTGTGGCGCGACGCCCAGAGCTTTGTTCTCGGCGGACGGGATCACCGCATGGCTGCGCGAACAGGACGCGAAGCCCCGCCCACGAACAGTGTCCAAGCATGGATGTGGCCTGAAGATTTCGAAGCACTTCTCGCGATGATCGGCCCGCGATATTGGCCGGATGCGCGAACGCCTGAACCCGAGGTGCCCACGAGGTGTCTGCTGATTCCAAGATCGGCGTACGGGTTCAGTGCCTCGCTACCGAGCCCAAGAATTGCCGTCGACGTCGGCAGAGATGCGATTTCGGTGATTCACCTCAACAACAGTGCTTCTGTCGGCTCGGCTCGGCTCGGCCAGGTGAGGGCACAAGCGGCACACTGGATCTTTCGAGAAGGCGAGAAGGGTAGCCGCTTTCCCCGGGTCGCGCTGGTGCTGCGCATTCCAGATATGGAGATGCTGAGCATCGGATGTCCCGTTGCCCGCGGCCTGGGTTGGGGGCGGGTCCCGCGCGAGAGTTCGGATCGCTTTGCATGGCGCGTCGGAACGCTGGATTGGCAAGAACCACCCGCATATTGGGTCTCGGCCGCGGATTGGCTGACACTCGTCGAGACTTTCGGCCTGACCTCGAAACTCGAAGACAGAGCTAGGCGATGAGGTCCGGAGCAATGATCAGATGTTGTGGATGACCCGCGGGGTGGGATGATGTGAAAGAGGCGCACCTTCCCGAGGATGATCTCGATACGGTAGTTCATGATGTGGATCGGTCCAAAGGCAACACTGACGACGGCCGGTCGCTGCTTGACGAGATCGTCCGCGATGGCGCTAGGGCGATGTTGGCAGCGGCGTTACGCCCGTGCAGCGGGAATCGCTATGGCCTACAAGCCGATTGAGACTGCGCAAACCCGGTGGCGTGCAGTGAACGCACCGCACCTGGTCGCCCTGGTCCGCGCCGGTGCGATATTCCACAAAGGCAAGCTCCTCGGACGCCCAGTTGACATCACACCCACCGCGCCGGGGGAATCAGCCGAAACAGATGTCGCCTAGATATGAGAACCATCGCCAGGGATGCAATCATCGAGCACATCGCCCAGATCGAGCTCGGCGGGTTGAGCGCCGCCGAACGCCAAGAGCAGCTCGAAACGATCTGCGGTGAGAACTGGAGCGAGGACTCCGCCTGGTCTGCGCTGTCCCACGACGTTCGCCGAGAGCTCGAAGAGGGCGAGTTGCAACATCCGGCCTCCTCGTCACGCTACGACGGCGCGCTGCTGATGTGGCTTCGCACCCGCTATCGGCTCACAACCAACGACTTCCTGCGCGACTACGCGCGAACACTGGGAATCGCAGTAGACGCAGTAGATGAGGTCGTCGGAGAGCCACCGGCTGCCGAAGCGTGCCCATGCTGTGGCTACGCGACGCTGGACGCGCGCGGGTGCAGCGACATATGCCACGTCTGTTGGTGGGAGGACGACGGCACGGACAACGACGACGCCGAGACAGTCGGCGGACCCAACCACGACGTGAGCCTGACACAGGGCCGCGCCAACTTCCTTACCTACGGCAGCTCGGACCCGCGCCGCGATGATCTGTTGCCCTTTCACGATCCGCCGCAACGGTATCGGCGTGTGCGTACGTTTGTCTTGTCAGATGATGGTCGCGAGGTCTCCGAGCCGACGCACGGTTGGACGAGCCGCGCGTTCGACCTAGCTCCGCCCAATTAAGACACGGTCGCTCAATTCCCGTAGGCGCGCACCCTTCAACAACCCACAGCAGCAGTCGGCGTCATCCCGCCCCGACCAGATCCGCGCCGGGCCGCCGCGCGGAAGCCAAACCGCATGCCGCTCGCCGCATTAACGTCATAGCAACCCACGCGGGCCGAGGTTTCCGCAATCGTGTGAAACCATGTCATCCACAACTGAGGTCCGGCGCCCGTTGCGCTGTCACGCTAAGTGAGTCGGTGAAGTTGCCCGGTATGTCCGAAATCGTGCGCATGATGACCATTTAGCCACTAGTCCACCCGGTCGCGTTTCGGAAATGTGTCGGTATGAGCAACCTGAAGCAAGGCCCAATTCAAAGCGATCCCCGCAATCCGTCCAGCTGGGACCTCCCGGACTCCGAAATCTGTTCAGCAGCACTGCAGTTGGTGTCGGCCGTCTCCCCCGATTTCCTCGCCAACCACTGTGTCCGCAGTTACCTTTTCGGCCGCGAACTGGCAGCCGCTAAAGGCCTGCGTAGAGACGTCGACTATGACGACGAACTGGTGTTCCTCGGCTGCATCCTGCATGACCTCGGCGTCACCGACTACGGTCGCGGCGACCAGCGGTTCGAGGTCGACGGAGCCGATGTTGCGGCGCGCTTCCTCAGCGAGCGCGGGATTTCCGATGGTCGAACTCGCACGGTGTGGGAAACGATCGCTCTGCACACGAGTGTCGGATTGGCCGACCGGTTCGGTCCCAACCAAGCCGTCGCACATTTCGGCATCAGCCTGGATGTCAACGGGATGGAAAAGCACCTACTCCCACCAGGCTTCGCAGCACGGGTCCACCAAACATGGCCACGTCACAGTCTTGGCTACGCGATCGCCGGACTGATCGCTCAAGATGCACAAGCCAACCCAATGAAGGCCCCTCCCTTCTCATTTCCTGCTCACCTACACGAGTTGATCAACGGCTCTCCACCCATCACATTCTTCGATCTGGTGGGGTGGGGCGACCAACCCCTAAACAGCGCTGCTGCCGACAAAGTGTGAACACGGGAACCATCGTCAACGAGGTCGGCGGACGACAAGCCTGGCTCTCTGCTGAACCAGGGGTCACCCCGCCGAACGCCTCGCACCGGACCTTTGGTGTGACCTACCGACAGCGCCGACGCTGCGGACAGCCTGCCCCACCAACTGCAGCGTCAAACTCAAATCAGTCAGTCGGAGTTCATCGTCATCAAAAAGTGGTCAACCGGGCCGCGGGATGAGTCAGTCAGCAGTGCGGGGACTTTCTCAACAACTCCCCTGGCGACGTGGTGCAGTTTGATGTTCAGTTCTTGCGACCGCCAACGGAGAATGTCGAACGCCGCGTTGGCATCCACGTTGTAGACGGCCATCAACATGCCCTTGGCCTGCTCGATGACGGCTCGATCGGCCACAATCACATCAAGCTTGTCCCCGAGTTCGCGTTGCAACTCCTCGTCAACCGACTCTGTGACGTCGATGTAGAACCCGCGAGTGGCGACTACGTCACCGCTGGTGTCGGTGACGATCTCGCCCACGACTACGACGCTGCGGACCTCGCCGGAGACGGTTCGGATGCGATGACGGCTGCTGAATGGCGCCGACGAGCGTTTGAGCAACGCCTTCACCCTGACGAGGTCGTCGGGATGCTTATGGCGCAGCACTAGCTCGGTCGTCGGGACAACCTCGCCGGGTTCGTAGCCATGCATCCGGGCAACCGTGTCTGACCAGGTCCAACTGTCGGTGTCATACCGGTATTCGAACCGCCCCACCCGCTGCGGCGTTCCGCCAAGCAGGGCCTTATCGAGGTCACCGGGTACGACGCCATCCGTCCCGGTCTCAGACTCCGGCACATATTTCTCCATGCGCGCCACGCAGCAATTATCCCACCGACAGTTGCAAGGCGTCGCTGCTCCGGGCTGCTGCCGCCCGCTACTCAACCGACCGCAGCGGTTATCCCCAACTGTTCTCCACAATGGGGATGAATTACACGGACGTGATTTTGGCACAAGTCGGCTTTTGCCGCTTTCGCCGCTGCTCCCAAGTACCCCCACTCGGCACCTGGCAAACACGCCGGATGCAACGATCCGCCGCGATTGCGCCAGCCGGGGTGGTTGGCCAACCTCGCCCGAATGGTTAAGTAAATGCTTGACTTTCTTCCGATCGCCGACAATAGTTAAGCATGTGCCTAACCAATCCGGGTTTGACCAGGTCGGCCGCATTTTTCATGCGCTTGCCGACCCGACCCGTCGGGCGATCGTGGAACGTCTTGTCGAACGGCCGGCGCCGGTCAAGGCATTGGCCCAACCCCTCGCGATGTCCCTGCCTGCGGTCATGCAGCACCTCAACGTCCTGGAAGACGCGGGCGTCATCGTCACCGAGAAAGTCGGCCGAGTACGCAGTTGCCGGATCGAACCGAAGGCGCTGCGTGACGCCGAACGCTGGCTCAGCAGTCAACGCACGGAATGGGAACGGCAACTTGATCAACTCGACGACTACCTGAAGGGAAAGTGATCATGGAAGTAACGCACTCGACGTTCACGCTGTAACGCCGCTACCCCGCCCCGATCGAGCAAGTATTTGAAGCGTGGGGAAATCCGGAGGCACGCAAGCGATGGATGGCCCAAGGAGCAGAACACTCGCAAGACTTCACGGTCGGCGGCCTCGAGACCGTCAAGGGATTCGACCCGCAGGGCCGCCCGCTGATCTACGAGGCGCGCTACGCCGAGATCGCAACCAATGAACGGATTCTCACGACGTCGACCCTGCATACCGGAGACCGGCTGTCCACAGTCTCGGTCACCAGCGTCGAATTCCGAGAAGAAGACGCCGGCACTCTGCTCGTGCTGACCGAGCACGGCATCTACCTCCCCGACCAAGAGCAACCGGCATGGCGTGAGCACGGAACCGCCGAGCAACTGGACGCCCTGGCCGCGGAGTTCACCACAACCGCTAAGGAGAACTGATCATGGCTCACGTCGATTACGTGCTGGCAGTCGTCGCGGTGAGCGACATCGAGGTCGGCAAATCCTGGTACACAAAGCTATTCGGCCGCGAACCTGACAACAATCCGATGCCAAACCTCATCGAATGGCAGGTCACCAACGGCGGCTGGGTGCAGGTCACCGAGGATCCTCAGCGTGCCGGCAACGGAATGCTCAACCTCGCCGTGTCCGACATCGATGACGGGGCTAGGGAACTCCGCGAGTTGGGGATCAACGCGGCTGAAATCATCACCGCCAACAAAGGGGTACGACTCTGCCCAGTGACCGACCCCGACAACAACAAGATCCAACTGGTCGGCAACTTCCGAGTGAAATACTGAGTGACTCACCCGGACTCACTTAGCGCCGGGTCCACCAGCGCCGCCGGCAACATCGGGGTTGAGAATGTACAGCCCGGCAATTGTCCGATCGTCACGGAAAGTGATGCGGGCGACGAAATCACCAGCCTCGAACATCAATGGCGTGTTGGTGATGGTGAAGTCGCCGGCGCGCACGACGTCGGTGTCGCCGTGGCTCTCGTAGGCACCAGCCAATCCCGCAATATGAGCCCATGCCTCGGCGAGCCCTTCGTCGGTGAGCCGTTCGCGCATCGTGGCGTCGAAGCGTGCGCTGACAGCAGGCCACCGGCCCGCAGCGAGATCATCGATGACACTCGTCGCGAGTTGGTCGGCTCCAGGAAGTGGGCTTGTATTCATGACTTCTCCGGTTCGCGGATCGATGGGTTTGCCGTAACGCTGGAAGACGGCCTGACGCGATACCCCGAGCACGTCGCCGATCTCCTGCCACGTTCGGCCTGCCTCTCGTGCGTGCTGGACGGCCGCGGCCAGCAACGCCTCCGCCCGGTCCTGAACCTCGTGTGCTGCCCGGACCCGTTCGAGCGGATCGTTGTCGCCGCGCAGGACGGGGGCGGCGAGCATTTGGCCGAGTTGGCGATGAAGCTGCTGACCCGTCGCGGTGAATGAATCAGGCACGTGTCAATGATCACTTGACAACTACAAGTCCGTCAAGCGACACTTGACGGCGGCGCAGCACCGGCCTCAGAGCAGCTCCGGTACAGCGACGTCGCCTTCTTGATGAATTATGAGTTCCTCCGCCAAGTCATACGACATGTAGAAACGGCCTCCGCCGTCGCCGAATCCGTGCGGATGCTCGCCCCAGCTCTGCTCGAAGCCCAGCAGCTTCTTCGACGGGATGATCTCGGTGGCGAGGTATTCATGGCCGCTCTTCTCGCCCGACGCGGTGCTGTGGATGATGCCGTCCGATCCGGTGGACATCATGTCGTCATACCAATTGGTTCCGCACAGAACCGGCTGCCGCGACAGCGCCGCGAGGAAAGCGTCGAATGTGAACGTCCAGGCGTAGCTCGAGATGATCCCGGCGGCTTTCCACCACTTCATCAATCCGATTGCGCTGGAGCCTTCGTCGTCGGGCGGGTACTGGCCGGGGTACGGATCACGCAGCGTGGCCTCGTGGTAGTTGCGGATCCCGTCGTCGTTGCCGAGGTAGCTCGAGCCCGCCCTTCCGATCGGAACGATGGCGTTGAACCTGCGACGGCTGCGAATCCCCGCGGTGGTGTTGAGCATGTTCGTACCACTGAAGCCGACGCAGCCCGACAGAAAGAACTGGTCGACGTGCGGCGCGTTGAGTGCATGCCGGACATGGCTTTTCGGCCGCCCCGCGGCCGCGGTGAAGGCGTGCTCGCGTGACTTGGGGTCGTGATGAATGATGCGGCCGAGCTGACCTGACGCGCTCATCGAATCTCCTTACCGCCGTTGGGCGTAGCGCTGGTTGCTCTTGACGGTGCAAAGAAACAGTACTTCTGGACGTCTGCTGTGAACCGAGTACTCCACTACTTGATTCTGATCCGAATTCTCGCGCCCGACTAAGCCCGTTCGCATACGCGCGCAGGCACTCCCGCGGCAGGTTCGTGGTCAGTGGCGACCTTTGCTGCCGAACCGAGACCGGCCCTTGACGTCGCTGTGGCACAAGTTCGTAACCCTGTGTGGAGTGTCTATGACGATTGGGCCCCCTCGTGTCCGCACCGCAACTGTGATGATCGCAGTCGCGGTGCTGCTCGCGTCCGGCGCCATGCCGCGCGCGCTGGCAGATCCCGACGATGTTGCGCCGGTCGATCCCATGCCCACTCCTGAGGTCCTCGAGCACATGGTGTTATCGGATGAGCCCGAGGCGGCCCCTGTCCCGATTCCGTTCGCGATTCCCTTCGGGACGCCCGAGGGGCAAGATCCGACGCCGTTCGTCGGCGCGGCTCCTTTTGAGCCGCCGACGGTCTCGCCCAGCGACGGCGCCACCGTCGGCATTGCCAAGCCGATCGTGATCAGCTTCAATGCGCCCGTCGCCGACCGTCCAATGGCCGAACAAGCGATACACGTTTCCTCGGATCCGCCTGTGCCCGGCAAGTTCTATTGGATGAACGACTCCCAAGTGCGGTGGCGGCCCTTCGATTTCTGGCCCGCCCACACGACGGTCACCATCGACGCCGGTGGTACGCGGTCGAGTTTTGCCACCGGGGATGCGCTAATGGCCGTCGCCGACAACGAGACTCACCAATTGACCGTCACCCGCGACGGAATCGTGGAACAGACATTCCCGATGTCCATGGGCAAGCCTGGCCGCGATACCCCCAACGGCACCTACTACGTTCAGGACAAGTCCCTGGATGTCGTGATGGACTCCGCAACGTACGGAGTCCCGAACTCGTCGCCGGACGGGTATCGGGTTCATGTTCAGCTCGCCGTGCGGTTCGACAACAGTGGCAACTACGTGCACAGTGCGCCGTGGTCGGTGGCCGATCAGGGCATCCGCAATGTCAGCCACGGCTGCATCAACATCAGCCCGACGGACGCGAAATGGTTCTACGACAACTTCGGCGTCGGCGATCCGATCGTGATCACGAACTCGGTTCCGGCCACGCAAGGTGACGGCACCGAGGATTGGCAGATCTAACCTGCCCTCCCCTGCCCCTTAGCCGCCGCCGGTGACGGGGTTTGACGTCAGCGGGATGAAGCCACCGTTGATCCACACGCCCCAGCGACCTCCCCACCCCGAGTACCACACAACGGGCTGACCGTCCCAAACCTCAGCAGGCTTTGGCGGCGCCCAGGCAGGCGGCTCCTCACCCAGGACGGGCGCAGGTGGCGGCGGGGGCGGCTCAGCGCCTGCGAGCGCAGCGCCGCCCAGGCCGGCTGCGGCGATCCCGCCCGCGAGCGCGAGGACGGACAGCGTGGTCTTGATCGAGGTCATGAGCATGACTCCAGGGTTGAGACGGATCCTTAGCCGACTTAATCACCTTACCTAACGGATCGTCCTGCGTTGGTGCCGGCTGCTTGTCCTCACCGTCGGATGTCAGCGCAGAGTTTCTCCCAGTTGCCGGAAGCGATCATTTTTCGATCCGTTTCGCTGATCGCGGCCTCATCGAGAAATCGTCTGCTGCCCCCGTCGGGCACCATCACATAGGGGTAGTCCGAGGCGAACAGGATGCGGTCGGCGCCGATGACGTCGAGTGTCCACTGCAAGTAGCGCTGGCTGAACACCCCTCCCGGCGTGACGAAGACGTTGTCGCGGACATAGTCGGACACTGGCCGGTCAAGGCCGGCGATGCCCGTCATCCTGTCGATGCGGTCGAGATAGAAAAGCATCACTTCGCCCCAGTGCCCCAGGATGAGCTGCAGACCGGGAAACCGGTCGAGCACCCCGCCGAGGATGAGCCGAAGCAGTTGCAGGCCGGCGTCGTAATGCCATCCGTACCCGTGTGTGGCCAACGCCGCGTCGACCTCGTCGCCCAATCCGCTGTAATAAGCCGCCCGCACGCCAGGCGGTGGCGGCTGCGGATGCAAATACAACGGCGCTTTGAGCGCTTCGGCCGCTTCGAAGATCGGCCAGAAGTCGCGGTGATCGAGATTGCGCTCTCTGGTGCGTCCATACAACATGGCGCCGTTGAACCCGAGTTCGCGTACCGCCCTGTCGAGTTCGGCAGCCGCCGCATCCGGAGTCGGCGTCGCCAGCGTCGCGAAACCCTGCAGCCGATCGGGATGGCGACGGATCGCTTCTGCGAGCCTGTCATTGCAGACGCCCTGTAGCGCCACGGCATCGCGCGGCTCGAGGTTCTGCAATCCCGGTGTCGTCATCGAGACGACAGAGACGTCGAGGCCCGTGTCGTCCATCGCGGCGATCCGTTCGCCGTCGAGATCCACCAGCCGCCGACCGAGCTCGTCGTCAGCCCTATCGGGGATGCCGACGTCCTGCCATTGCGGTTCCAGCGCCTGCCAGGCGTCGATCAGCTCAGGTATCGCGAAGTGTTCTTCCAGACCAACGATCTTCATTACCGCGATGGTAGGACCGGATTCTGCGTCGCTCCTGAGAGTCCGAGGACAGCACCTGGCTGCCCCTTGACCGATCCCTATCGCGCCACAGCTACCCCGCTGACCGTTATCGTGAGCCCGTGGAGGGGACGCCATTTGGCCGCTACCGGCTGATCGAACTGCTGGGCCGCGGCGGGATGGGCGAGGTATGGCGCGCCTACGACAGCGAAATCGACCGCATCGTCGCGCTGAAAATGCTGCTCCCTCAGATAAGCCAAGACCCCGACTACGAAAAGCGGTTCCGACGCGAGGCCCGCGCGGCCGCACGCCTCGACGATCCGCACGTCGTCCCCATATACGACGTCGGCGAGATCGACGGCCGGCTGTATGTGACCATGCGGCTGATCGCAGGCACCGACCTGCACACCCTGCTCGAGTCCGGCCCGCTCGAACCGCGCCGCGCGGTGGCGATCATCGAGCAGATCGCGTCCGCGCTACAACGAGCGCACCGAACCGGGCTGGTGCACCGCGACGTCAAACCCTCCAACATCCTGATCGACGAGAACGACTTCGCCTATCTCATCGACTTCGGAATCGCCCGCACCGCCGAGGAAACCGGGCTGACCGTGACCGGTGCGGCGATCGGCACATGGGCTTACATGGCACCCGAACGCTTCAACACCGGCGAAATCCACCCCAGCTCGGACATTTACGCGCTGGCGTGCGTGCTCTACGAATGCCTCACCGGACAACAACCTTTCCCTGGCAAGACCCTCGAACAAGTCGCCAGCGGCCACATATTCACCGCGCCGCCGAGAGCCTCGGAGAAGAGCCGAACGGTTCCGACCGCTCTGGATCAGGTGATCGCGACCGGCCTCGCGAAGCAACCCGCCGACCGCTATCCGACTGCGATTGAAATGGCCGCCGCCGCAAGACAAGTCATCGCTTCGTCCAGTCAGCCCAACATCGCGCCCCCGATGCCGCCGGCTCCACCGAGCCATGGCGGTTGGTCTCAATACCCGCCGCCTCCCGACAGCGGACCGTCGCGGTTCATGCCGACTCAGTTGAGCGCCCCGAATCTGCATGTGCCGCCGCCTGTTCCACCTGCGAAGCGGCCAGGCCGGCGCTATGGCGTGCTGATCGGAGCGCTGGTGTTCATCGTGACGCTGGCCGTTGTGGGCGGTGTGGTGGCCGTCGTCGCACTCACCGGACACAACGAACCCAAGACCACCGCACCACCGGCGGCAGCCACGGACGGCAACGATTTCGCCGGAACGTATCGAGCCGACTATGGACCTGGCAGCGATCTTGAAGGCAAGCCGGTCCCGAATGCACCTGCAACCACCAGTAATTGGAGCGTCCGATCAGCCTGCGGCGCCAGCGGTTGCACGGCGACCGCAGCCAACGTCAGCGGCGCCAGCATGGCGCTGTTGTCGAATCTCACCTTCGATCGCGTGGGCGGCACTTGGGTGGCCGTAGGGCTGGCATCGGCACAATGCGGTGATGCACCCGCTGAGCTCTGGGTGGTGTTCACGTTGCAACCGCAACCCGACGGGACACTGTCCGGCGAGTCGGTCAGAGCGTCCACCAACAGCGCCTGTGCCGCCAAACGGACGGTGAAATTCACTCGGATCGGCGATCCTGACCTCAACAAGGTTCCGGATCCGGGGGTCCTACCGCCGCGGTCGGTCAGCCCCGCCGAAGCACTTCGCGGCAGCTACCGGCAGACGACCACCTTCGCGAACGGCAACGCCACTCCCGGAAGCGTTCTCACCGCCAACACGTACTGCCTGCGCACCGGTGATCGGTGCATGAGCCTGTTTCACAATCCCGACGGCGCCGTCACGCTGATGTTCGCAAACGACAAGTGGACTCGCGACGAACAGGGCACCACGATGTGCGGGGCAGGCGGTACGGCACAGGTGACCATCACCGCGGAGTACCCGATGCCCGCACAGTTGGACGATCCGCTCTCGGTGCTGACCGGGCGCGGCAATCAGACCGTCGCGGCTGGAGGTGGATGCACCGGCGGCGGCGCGTTCACAGACACCTTCGAGCGGACGGGCGACTAGCGCGCCTGCACGGTCAGGGGATCGGCGGAGCCGGCGGGATCGTGGACGGCGCGGCCGGATCGGCCGGTGGCGGCGCGTCGAGATACCCCGGGGGCGGCGGCCCGTTCAGCGGATAGTAGCCCGGCGGCAGCGGTGGCCCGCCGGTCGCTGGTCCCTGCGGCGGTGGGCCATTCGACTCCGGCGCATTAATCGAGATGTATCCCGGCGGCAGCTGCGGCGCTGGACCGGCGCCCGGCGGCGGCCCGGGTGCCTCTTCGACCGGGGCGGTCAGGTTCTCCAACGGATTACCGCTGTGGAAGGTGTGCCAAATATCCCGCAGGTATCCGAGCTGCCCGGGCGTCTGACCTGCGCCGTACACCGGGTTCTGGATCTCCGGCACGGTTGGTGGGCCTGCGGGCGCGGGTGGCGGAGCAGCGATCGGTACATCCGTTGTCAGTACCGGTTGGCCGGGAGCCGGGGTGCACGGACCAGATGGCGTCGGCGTCGAGCAGGGCGGCGCGGGATCGGCTGCGGCAGGTCCGGCTATCGCCAGCGCTCCTCCGGCGAGGAATACGCCCACGACGGCGGTCCGCAAGACTTTGGGCGCCGATGTGACGCGGATTCGTTCGGTCATATAACCCGGTAGTCCTCTCTGGTGGCGCCCTGCGCGCACCCGTTCAGGAGCAGCACGTGAAGCGCCGGACCCGACTTCCGAGCAAGGCTAGCGCCTCGCCGCGTTCGACGTCACCTGGTTCGCCCTCCCCTGGAGTATCGGCGACTGGCCACTGTTGTTACTGGAGAGCCTGTTGAGGATTCGTGTTGGATGGTGGACGTGGGCAACATCATCAGCGCCGATCACGACCCGGTCGCCGGCGACGTGATGATGAGCAACGGCCTGACCTCAGTGTTCTTGGACGTCCTGCTGCTGAGTGGCTCCGATCTGGCACGCTCCGACTCCGAAGTCGCCACCATTGTCTCGCTCGCCGAACGGGATCAGTCCATAGTCGGGTTGGGCATCGTCGGATTCGACGTTTCCGACCTCGGGTGGACGGCCGAACGGTTCGATGACCACAAACGCTTCCTTCTGAAGACGGTCGACGGTGCCATCGCAGGCCAGCGCTGGGACGTCCTCGACTACGAGCCGCGCCCCGACCGCCTGCTGCCATGCCTCGCCGAATTCCGCCAACTCATTGAACGATTTCCCGCTTCGGCATGTCCGCAGGAACCGTTGGGGTCGGCGTGGTCGACGCTCGGGCTGCGGTCCGATCGCGCCATGTGCCAACGGCATGCGGTTTATCTCCACAACCTCAACGTCGACGACGCCCGGTGCTGCCCGCTATGCAACAGGTAACCGACTTCTCCCGGTCATGGACGGCGCTACTCGCGGTGGTCGCCGGACTCGCGGACGAAGACTTCACGCAGCCGACGGGCTGCACCGGATGGCTGGTACGGGACCTGGTGTGCCACTTGATCATTGACGCGCAGGATGTGCTGATCACACTTGCGACGCCGACCGATGCCGAACCCACCCGCGACGAAGTGACCTACTGGGACATCGCCGACGAGCCGCCGCGCGGGGATGACCCGCTCGATGCGCTCACGGTCCGGTTGGCCGGCGCGTACCAGGAGCCCTGGCTGCTCAAGTTCCATTTCGACGACGTCGGCGCCGCTGCCGGGCGCGCTGCCGGCCTCGCCGATCCCGCCGGTCGTGTCCTCACCCGCGATCAAGTTCTCACCGCGGCCGACTACCTCTCCGCCTATGTCATGGAGTCGACGCTGCATCACCTCGACCTGATCGCCTACCTCCCCCATGCGCCCAGACCACCTGCGGAGGGCCTTGCGAGGTCACGGAAGATGCTGGAGAAGATCACCACTGCGGTGTTTCCGCCGTCGTTCTCCGACACCGATGCGCTGTTGATCGGGACCGGTCGTCGTGCACCAACTGATGCAGAGTCGGCTGCGCTCGGCGATCTCGCTGTGAGGCTGCCGATCATTCTCGGATGACGGCGAAATCACGAATCCTCATCGAAATAGCCGTGATTCGACAGCAGCGGCGGCACGGGCCGCACGGGCTCGCGCACACCACTGTCGTCATCGGGAGGCGGCTCGATCCAAACCGTCACTGGATCCCAGCGGCGCAGAAGACTTTTCGGCTCAGGCTCTTGGTCGACGACGATGCCATGCATGATGGGTTCGGCGCTGTCGGGATCGGGGCCCTGCAGTAGCAGCCCGTGGTCGTGCCCGACAAGCCAGGCGTTGAGCGCCTGCATACCCCGAAAGTCGGGGACCTCGATAGTTGGTTCGCGCAGTTCAGGTCACCGCGACCAATGTTACGACGATCAGCCCGCATTAGATAGCAGATGCTGAATCCGCGCACAGTCGCAGCTTAAGTTCGCTGACGAACATCGTCTTTGTGTCCTAACCGAACAAGCACTAGGAGTGACGATGAAACATGTAAAGATCGTGGCCGGCCTGGCGATCGCGGGCGGACTTGCCGCTGGCGCAGTAGGAATCGGCGCGGGTGTCGCGAATGCTGACCCCGGCCCGGGCGCGGTGCCTGTCGACTGGCACCAGGGACCGCCGCCTCCCTGGCAGAACGGACCAGGCTGGGGCGGACCGGGTCCTGGCGGATGGGCGCCGCCCGCATGGCAGGGCGGCCCGATTCCAGGCGGCTGGAACGGCGGGTGGGAGCCCGCAGGCGGCGTCTGCTTGTTCAACCTCTGCGTCTAATAGAGAGGCGACCATGCCGAGGTCCGCATTAGCCGACTCTCCCACTGGTCGCGGAACTTGAGCGCCTCGTACATATAGCTGCCCGGGCCGCGGTGTTCGGGCGCGATGTCAGAGGTCAGCAGGTGCACGAGAGTTGCGTAGTTATTGGCCGGCGAAATCTTCTGCCACAGCATCGCTTCCCGCCTTCGGTAGCTGCCATGCGCGACCTGGAAGCAGGCTTGGATGTCGAGTATCTGCGACGTCTTGGACAGCGGCCGGTAGTAGATCTCGTCCCACGACCGGATGTAATCGTCCAGCGCGACGTCGGGCCAGCCGGTGTCCTCCATGAACAGACTCAACGCATGAGTCGACCCATCCGTTGGCACGCTTTCGAAGTCGACCTCCTGCAGCGGTGACCACTCAACGGGCAGCAGGATCTTGCCGGTGACATCGTGGCGCATGGTGTCCAGCTCGCGCATCCACGGTTGCAAATCTCCCGATTGAACGCGGTGAGTTAGCCGCTCCCAGGCTGAGCCGTCGGTGACTGCCGTGATGGTGACGACGTTGTAGGACAGCCCGGACCCGTGAGCGTGGTTGGCGTACCACAGAAGTCGCGCATCGTCGTCGCGAGCGAGCGTCGGCATCCAGCCGTCGCGGTAGGCGGCCTCGAAGTCGTCTTCGCGCGTGCCGACCACCTTGTGGGTTTCATGAATGAACAGCATTGCCGGTCCTCAGGTTTCGTCGGCGATCAGCGCGGCGAGTTGGCGGCGATTGACCTTGCCGGTGTCGTTGTACGGGATGTGGTCGACGATCTTCAGCCGCTCCGGCAGTTTGAAGTAGGCGATCAACTCGCGGCAATGCGACCGCAGCTCCTCGAGCGTCAGCGGGGAGTCGGTCACCACCGCGGCGCCTACCCGTTGGCCCATCTCGTGATCGGTGATTCCTGCGACCGCAACATCGCTGACGGCGGGGTGGGTCCGAATGGCTTCTTCGACCTCGATCGGCCCGAACTTCTCTCCCCCACGATTGATGGTGTCCTTCAACCGGCCGCTGGGATAGATGTAGCCATCCGTGTCCTGGCGCGCGAGATCGCCCGTGTGTAGCCAACCTTCACCGATATGTGCTGTCGTGTTGACCCACAACTCTCCGACCCCACCCGCTTCGACGTCGATTCCCGTGTCCGGGTCAACCACGCGAACCTCGACGCCTGGCAACGGCCGACCCACCGACCCCACCCGGTTGGGGTCGCGATGGTCGTCTGGCAGCAGCGTCGTGTAGGCGCCCAAGGTCTCAGTCTGACCAAACACGTTGGCGAACCCCACATTCGGCAGCGCCGCCATCGCCCTGCGCACCAGCGTGACAGGTGCAGCGGCAGCTCCGTATGCGATTGCGGTCAACGATGACAGATCAGTGGAGTCGAAGTCGGGATGGTCGAGGATCCGCTGCAGCATCGTCGGCACCATGAACGTCGTCGTGACCCGGTGTGTCTGCGCCAGACGCAGCCACTGTCCGGCGTCGAAGCGCTGCTGTATCACATAGGTGTTGCCCGCATACAAGTTGCCGAGCACCCCGATGGCACCGCCGACATGGAAGAACGGGACGCTCATCATGCTGACAGTGGGTGTCGCATCTGGGCGAAAAGGCGTGGTGATTCCGGTGATTCGGGCGCTCAGCTGTCGCTGCGAGATCGCGATGGATTTCGGCAGCCCCGTCGTGCCACTGGTGAACAGGACCAGCGCGTCGAGGTCATCAACGTCCACGGCGACCGGTGTCGTGTCGGCGTCACCCAGCAGATCAATGTCGGTGAACACCGTGGAGACGCCCGCCCCGACGAGTCGGTCGGCAAATGGTTCCCCCGCGACGCCGACCGTGGCGCAACCAGCGTTCGACACCAGCGCGCGTAATTCCGGCGGCGTCAGGGCGGGGTTCATCGGTGCCGCAGCAGCGCCGATCCGCGCAGCGCCGAGCATCGTCGCGATCGACAGGAGGCTTCCGGTGTCGACGACGGCGACGCGCTCGCCCGCCAATCCCTTGTCGGCCAGTCGCGCGGCACAGTTCTCGGTGGCGGTGGCCAGTTCCCGGTAACTGATGACGCGCTCGTCGATGATCAGCGCGCTGCGACCGGGATCGCCTGCTGCGGCCGCGTCGATGATCGTTCCGATGTTCATGGGTGCCTCAGTGCAGGGGTGACCATGACGATGTCCGCAGCAGCCGGCTGGTCCACTGGTCGCGCAATTCGAGTGCGTCGTGCATCCACGTTCCCGGTCCACGGTATTCGGGTGGAATGTCGGTCTGCAGCAGCCGGAGAAGGGCCCGGGGGTCGTGGATTCGTTGCATCAGGGACACTTCCCGGCGACGCTGGCTGCCGAGGGCAGGCTGAAACGCCGCCTCGATGGTGAGCAGCGGGTTGGGCCGATCCAGGCTCTTGGAGTACACCTCGCCGCAGCGCTCGATGTATTCGCCGACCCTGTTCGGAAACGGCCACATCGTGTCTTCCATGTACAAAGTGAGCTCGTGTTCGCGGCCGTCGACCGGTACTTCGTCGAAGTCGACGTCCCTGATCGGTGACCAGTCAAGCGGGACAAGCAATTTCGCGTCGACGTCGTAGCGGAGTTCGTCGAGGTCGCGCATCCATTGCCGAAGGTCGCCCTGCTGGATCCGCAAGGCCAGACGCTCCCATGACGCGCCGTCGCGGACGGCGGTCACCGTGACGACGGTGTAGGCGGGCCCGCTGCCGTGGGCGTGGTTGGCGTACCAGAGCAGCCGGGCGTCCTCCCCGGCGGCGAGCAGCGGCATCCAGCCCTCGCGGTAAGCGGCCTCGAATGCGTCTTCCGTGCGCCCGCGTACGTGGTGCACCTCATGCATGAACAACACTGCCGAGACCTCCAAGGGCAGCCGCTGCATCTGGACAGCGACGCTGAGAATCTGGTTTCCTCAAAAGGGTAACGGTCCTCACGCGCAGGAAGTTCGCTCATGGCAAGGCTTGATGTGCCGGATGGTCCCGGCGGTGAAGCCGCGATGATCTGGACCCTGCGGCCGCAGCTCGGCGCGATGGTCGAGCGGATGATTCGCGGGGCGTACCAGGAAAGCATTCTTCCGGCCGATGAACGCGAGCTCGCCAGGATGCGGATAGCCCAAATCAACGACTGCGTCGCATGCTCGGACTTCCGCGCGCCTTCCGTGCTCGACGCGGGCATCGCACCCGATCTCTACGAGAATGTCGCCGACTACGCCACCTATCCGAGCTACACGTCGCGGCAGCGCCTGGCCATCGAGTATGCCGAGCGGTTCGCCACCGCACACGCCTCGATTGACGACGCCTTCTTCGCGCGAGTACGGGAGTCGTTCAGCGACGAAGAGATCCTCGACCTGACGTTGTGCATCGCCGTGTTCCTCGGCCTCGGGCGGTCACTGACCGTGCTCGGCGTCGACCAATCCTGTCCGATCGACGTCTGACCGGTGGACATCGCCTCGGTCGACGAACTGCTCACCACCACGCGGTCGGTGCGCAAGCGCCTCGACCTGACGCGGCCGGTCGATCGTGCCGTGATCCTGGAGTGCGTGCGGCTCGCGATGCAGGCGCCTACGGCGAGCAATGCGCAGGACTGGCGCTGGGTGATCGTCACCGACGCGGACAAGCGCGCCGCCATCGCCGAGATCTACCGCAGCATCGGAGCCGAGTACCTGGCTCAGGCCGCCTCGACCGCATCGGATGCCCAGACCCGGCGCGTGTATGAGAGCGCGTTCGGGCTGACCGAGACGCTGGCCAAGGTACCTGTCCATGTAATTCCTTGTTTGACAACCCGTTTCGACGGAACCAACCAACTTGTGGCGGCCTCGGCATGGGCGTCGATCATTCCTGCCGGCTGGAGTTTCCTGCTGGCCCTGCGATCACGCGGTCTGGGATCGGTGTGGACGACAATGCACTTGGCCAAGGAGCGCGAGGTAGGCGATCTGCTCGGGATACCCGACACCGTGACCCAGGCGGCGCTGTTCCCGGTTGCCTACACGATCGGCACCGATTTCCGGCCGGCTGCGCGGCCGCCCGCGGAAAGCATCACGTTCTGGAATACCTGGGGAGAACCGTAATGCAGTCCTACACAGTGCGATTTCACATCGACGCACCCCCGAAACGGGTATGGCGGGTACTGCATCCCCCGGTACCGCCGAACGCCCCGAAGCCGCGGGTGCTCAAATGGCCCACCGGCAGCATGGAGATCCTCAACGAGGGTGACGAGGCGGGTGAGGGTTTGGTGCGCACCTGCATTTTCGAGGTGCCCAAATATCTGCTGTCCGGCGGCAAGGGCCGGTCGTGGGAAACAGTGACCGAAGCGAAGTTGAACAGGCTGTCGCGTTACACCGCGGTGGGCAAGCCGCTGTGGTCGCGAGCCGAGGGTTATCACGAACTCGAGGAACAACCCGACGGCACAACAATTCTCACGTTCCACGAGACGTACTACGCCTACAACCCGGTGTTGCGGTTCCTGCTGGAACGTCCTGTCCACGCGAAGATCTCACGCGACAACCTCGACACCTATGAGCACGCGCTGGGCTTCGCCGGTCGCGTCACGCGGCTGGCGTAGTCCAACTGGCGGCTCCGTCAGTAGCCGCCCATGTATCCCGGCGAGTGTTGCATGGTGCTCGGCGGGGTCGTTGTGCTCGTGGTAGTGGTCGAGTTCGACAGCGGCGGTCCCGTATTTCCCGGCACGCTTCCCAGCGCCGCGGCGCCGGCGATGATCAGGCCGGACGAACAGACGGCCGTGACGATCTTCCAAGACATCGGTGAACTCCGTCCCGGGTCCGCGGTCGTGGCGGACCCTGCACGTAAGGCACGTTCGGCAGGGCCGCACAGTTCAGTCACCGTCGTCGGCTACTTGCCCCATAGGCCGCGCGGCGGGCAGGCGGCGTGATCCTGCAGTTCCTCGCCTGCCCCTGGATTTCCCGCAGCCGGGTCGGCGCGACTTGCGAGCAGGACGAACCCCGGTTTTCCATCGGGCAGATATGCGCCGACCACAACAAGGGTCTCGAGTCCCATATCGTCGGCGTGTTTCGCGAGTAGCTGGACCGGATTGGCTGAATCGAGCGTCTCACCGTCAATGACCATCGCCTGATATGGATGTCCGCGCAGTGGTTCGGGAAACGACGCCCAATCCGGGCCGACATCGGAGATCCGGCGTTTCACGGCGTCCCGGATGTCGGCGCGCACACAGTCGATATGGATGTGCAGCTGGTTCTGCGACCGCGCTACCGCAGAGTTGATCGCGAGGCTGATCCAGTCGCGCGGAATGTCGACGCCTGCCCGCTCGTCGACGAAACCCCTTGCGTCCCAAGCAGATGCGACATAGTTCGTCGCATCCGGCTCGAGAAGCACTTGGCTCTCGATACCGGGGATCCGCTCGGTAGGGATCAGCAAGAATTGCGTCGCACCGACGAGGTCCTTGAGTACCGCATACCCCCGCTGCTCCCCCGCGACGATGTTCACCTGCGAGCAGGGGCCGGGGTTGCCGCTGGCCTGCTGATCTGGGACGCATTGGTCGTGAACGATCGTCCACAGTGCATTCGGATCGGCATCCGCCTGTCCGGCGGTCACCCCCGCGGTGGCAACGATCAGCGCCAATGCGAACGGGAACCACCGCCGACGATTCACGTCACGAAGGCTACTGCCCCTTTACAGTCATGACGTGGCGCGTACGAGCCCGGCGGGCGACGAGATCCAGCTAGCCGCTGACCATGTCGCTGCGACCGTCGGGCATCTGGAACGCCGCATCCAAGCGCGGTTCGGCGAGCGTGGCTTGACCAAGGCGGCCCGCGACCTCGGACACTTGGTCGTTTCGGTCCAGCGCCAGGCCGAAGAGTCTCACGACCGACTTCGACGCACCACGCTGGTGGCCCGCGGGGTGAGCATCACGATCGTCGCGGTCACGTTGGCGGCGCTCGTTTACAGCTTGCGCTCAGTCGTCATCGACGGACTGGCTCGCACTGCGGACTGGGTGCCGCTCGTCGAAAGCATCATCAACGATCTGGTGTTCGCGGCGATCGCGGTCGTTTTCCTGTGGGCCTTCCCCGAGCGTTTGGAGCGGCGCACGATGCTGCGGCTGCTGCACCGGATGCGATCACTGGCGCATGTGATCGACATGCACCAGCTGTCCAAGGATCCAGAGCAGCTCAGTCCGACCTACACGCCGACCGAGCAGAGCATCGTGCATGGTCTCGACGCCGACCAGCTCTACCACTATCTGGGTTACTGCTCGGAAATGCTGAGCCTTACCGCCAAAACCGCCGCGCTGTGCGGTGAGTACAGCACAGACAGCGTGGTGCTCGAAACCATCTCCTACATCGAGACCCTTACGACCGAGCTCTCCGACAAGATCTGGCAGAAAATATCGCTTCTTCCCCGCCCTTAGTCTTGGCGTATGGCGGTCCTGACTCCTCAGCGTGACGACTTCCCGCGTTGGTACCAAGAGGTGCTGACCAAGGCGAAGCTGGCTGAGAACGGCCCAGCCCGCGGGACCATGGTGATCCGGCCCACTGGCTACGCGATATGGGAGCGGATGCAGGCCGAGGTCGACGGGCGCATCAAGGCGGCGGGCGCGCTGAATGCCTACTTCCCCCTGCTGATTCCGATGAACTTCTTCGAGCGCGAGGCCGAGCATGTCGAGGGCTTCAGCCCTGAGCTCGCGGTCGTCACGCACGGCGGCGGCAAGGAGCTGACCGAACCGCTGGCCATCCGCCCGACAAGCGAGGCCGTCATCGGCGAATACCTGGCCAAATGGGTGGACAGCTACCGCGATCTACCGCTGCTTCTCAACCAGTGGTCCAATGTCGTCCGATGGGAGCTGCGGCCCCGAATCTTCCTGCGCACCACCGAATTTCTCTGGCAGGAAGGCCACACCGCCCACGCTACGGAGGCCGATGCGCGGCAGTATGCCCGCCGCATCCTGCACGACGTGTATCAGGACTTCCTGCGCAGGGTGTTGGCGATGCCGGTGATCGTTGGCCGCAAGACTGCCAAGGAGCGCTTCGCAGGCGCGGAGAACACGATGACGTGCGAGGGCATCATGCGCGACGGTAAGGCGTTGCAGATGGCCACCTCACATGAGCTCGGCCAGAGGTTCAGCCGCGCGTTCAATATCAGCTACTCCAATGCCGAAGGCGCGGCGCAGTTGTGCTGGACCACGTCGTGGGGTGCGTCCACCCGGATGCTCGGCGGGCTGATCATGTGCCACGGCGACGACAACGGGTTGGTGCTGCCGCCGGCGCTGGCACCCGTGCAGGCGGTCGTGGTGGTGGTCAAGGACACCGATGGCGACGTCAGTCGCGCCGCTTCCGTCGTGGTCGAGGAGCTCACCCGCCGCGGAGTGCGCACCCGGTTGGATGACAACACCGATCAGGCGTTCGGGTGGCGCGCCACCGACTGGGACCTGCAAGGTGTACCGATCCGGGTGGAAATCGGGCCGCGCGACGTCGCCGAGAACGCCGCCTTGTGCTACCGGCGCGACACCCGCGAGAAGGTCAAGGTCGGGATCGACAAGGTCGCAGACGAGGTACAACGGCTGACGTCCCAGATTCAGGACGACATGTTCGCGGCGGCGACGGCGCGCCGCGAAGCCGCAATCACGGACTGCGCCTCGCTCGAGGAGGTGCGCGAGGTCGCGCAGACGGGCGTCGCTCGGCTGCCGTGGGAGCTGGTCGGCACGGCTGGTGAGCAGGACCTGGCCGCCAGCGGCCTCACTGTGCGATGCCTGCAGCGCGCCGATGGGTCCCTACCCGACGCCGATAACGATGCCGGTGCCCTCGCGTATGTTGCCCGGGCGTACTGACGCGTCACCTGTTGTTAAGACGGCTGTGATCCGATGTTGGCGTGCTTCAACCAACTGACGACGTCGACGACGCTATCGACCGGCTACGGGCCGACTACGACACAACGCCGTACACCTCGGTCTCGTTTCCGCCGTCCGCACCGGGCCAGCTGGCCGCGGTAGCGCATCTCTTCGGCTTGGCAACACCCGACGTATCCACCGCCCGAGTACTCGAAATCGGCTGTGCCACAGGCGGAAACATCGTTCCCTTTGCCGCTGCGCATCCGCAAGCACGTGTCGTTGGGCTGGATCTCTCCCAGGTGCAGGTCGACTTGGCCCGCGCGAAGGTCGACGCATTGGGCCTGGACAATGTGCAATTCGTCGCGGGTGACATCGCGCAGATGGACCTGACGACCTTGGGCCCATTCGACTTCATCATCGCCCACGGCGTGTACAGCTGGGTGCCCCAAGACGTGCAGGAAGCTCTGCTGGCCGCTTTCCGCACGCTGCTGGCGCCCGACGGAGTGGCCTACATGAGCTACAACGTGTATCCGGGATGGAAGACCAAAGAGGTCCTTCGCGACGCCATGCTGCTGGCCAGCGGCGGCGCCACTTCTCCCGCGGAGAAGGCGCGCGAGGCGCGTGGCGTGGTCGACTTCCTCGAGGAAGTGGCGCCCTCCGACGGTGTATTGTCGCGAGTTGTTGCCGAATTCCGTTCCCACTCAGAGGGTTTCGGAGATTCGTACCTGTTGCACGAAGAACTCGAGACGTTCAACTCGCCGTGCTACTTCTCCGAGATGCTGGTGCGTGCCCGTGCGCACGGCCTGGCGTTCCTCGGAGAAGCCAGACCCGAAGCGATGTTTCCCGGCAACTACGGCCCCAAGGTCGAAGAGCACCTGCTCGAAAAGTGCGGCGGGGTGCAGGTACTGGTGGAGCAGTACATCGATTTCGTCGTCAACCGAATGTTCCGGGAATCGCTGCTCGTGCACGCCGAACGTGAGCAGCAGATCCGGTACAACCCCGACCGAACTCGCATCCGCGACCTGCACATCGCGGCGTGGGTTCCTCCCGTCGACGGGCCGACTCGCCTCGACAACTCCCGACAGGAGTTCCGCGAAGCCGACGGTGCGACGCTGTTCACCAACGACCCAGGCATCAAGGCTGCCCTCGACGCGCTCAGCGAGCGGTGGCCGTCAACGTTGTCACGCCAAGAGCTCGTCGATGCGGTGCACAGCCGACTGGTCGACGCGGGCCTCACCCCGAGTGACGGCCTGTCTGACGTCGTCGAGAACCTGATGGGCGTGCTGATCCTGCAGGGCCAGTCGCGGTACCGGCTTGATCCGGTCTCGCCGACTCCGGCGTCGGAACCGCTGCGGCTCGACGAGACGGCGCGCCGGATGGTGGAACTGAGCGACACTGAGACCCAGGCCTCGACATTCAACATTTGGCACGAGACACATTTGTTGTCGCCGCTGGACCGCCACGTGCTGCCGCTGCTGGACGGCACACGTGATCGCGATGCGCTCATCGATGCACTGTTGCCGGTGGTTTCGATGGAGCGCTCCGCGCTCGCCGAGTACATCGACGCGCTGCCGCGGCACCTGGCCGAGATGAAGCTGCTAACAGGTCGTTAGGCCCTGGCGCTCATCTTCAGCGGGCAGTGATTCTCACTAGAAACGACTGTGCCCCAAGGGTTTGCACCCAGGCGCCGATATTGGCGGCGCCGATCGGCAACGGTGCCCATGGCGATGTGATCTTTGCCCAAATCGGTATTGGCTGGCACGCTGGGTGGGACTGTCTTCGGGGAGGTCCGCATGGAGAGCAATCACGAGTTCACCGTCCAACTGACCGGTGACGGTTCGTACGTGATCAAACTGCTCGAGGGCGTGCAGATCGAACGACGAGACGGCGTCGTCGTCGGCCACTGGCCCGCCTTCAGCCTGGATGCAAAGGGCGCCAACGAGGACGAGATCTACCAACAGCTCCTCGGAGGTCTGCGGGAGCAGTTGGGTGCGGGTCCAGGGTCTTCGGAATTCGAGCCGTTTGCGGCGTACGTGCGCGAGCATGGCAGACGGCTGTCGGAAGACGAGGCCGCCGCCAGGGAGTTGGCGCAACTGCGCGAAATGTCGATCCGGTGGGCCCTGACGGACGACGAGCAATACATGATCCGGCTGTTCGCGGATGCCGAGGTGCACCGGGCAGGCGACACCGTCGCCGTTCGCGCCTTCGGGTTGGAAGGCAGCGGTCAGCGACTCGGCCAGGCACTGCAAAACCTCAACACCGCCATCAACGAGGCCTGCGGGGTGCCCGATGCACCGGGCCCGCGCTTCGAAGAGATCACGAGCTGGGTGCGCTCGAACGGTGAGCCGGTACCGGCCGACGTTCGGGCGCAGGAGGCCAAGGACAAGCAGGCGTACTTGGTCGCCCGTGACCAGTTGGCGCCCATCACGCCCGAGGACATCCCTGCAGAAAGCTCGACCGGCGTGCCGTTGCTTGTCGACTTCTGGGCTGAGTGGTGCGGGCCTTGCCGCATGGTGACACCGGTGCTCGCCGCGCTCGCCGAACAATGGGCCGGACGGATCGTGGTACGCAAGATCGACGTCGACCAGTTCGACGGCATCTGGGAGCGATTCAACTTCCGCGGCATCCCAGCCATGATCATGTTCAAGGACGGCAAGGAGATCCACCGGGTGATCGGCTTCGGCGGTAAGGCGAAGCTGGTTGCCGAACTGGAGCCGCACCTTGCGTAAGAGGCAATACGAGGTCTCAGGTGTAGGGGAAGTGCGACGGGGTATGCGGTCGTCGTATGACTGCCCAACCCCCGGACCCCGATCCGGCACGAACCCCCGGTCTCGAGCCCGGCGGCGGCGTCGCACCCGGTGCCACTCCCCCGGATTCGGCGCAGACGTCGGGTCTATCCGAGCCAGAGCCGCGACCGCGGCGACGGCTGCGGCCCGCGACGGTCGTCGGCCTCCTCGCCGTCGCCGCGCTGGTACTGGTGTTCGCGACGACAGCCATTGTGCTGCTGTTGAACCTGTGAATCCGCGGTCGCCCGGAGGTAGGTTCACCTACATGGACCTTGGGGGCAGAACTGCACTTCTGACCGGTGCGACCGGCGGTTTGGGTAGGGCGATCGCAACTGCGTTGGCGGCGCGGGGTGCACGCCTCATCTTGAGTTCTCGCAAGGCCGAGGAGTTGGTGAAGCTTGCGCGATCTCTGCCCGGAGGCGGGCACACCACGATCGCGATTGACCTCGCGGACGACGGTGCGTCGTTGTCGTTGCTCGAGCAGGCCGGCGATATCGACGTGCTGGTCGCCAATGCGGGACTGCCCGCATCCGGGCGCCTTGATGGCTTCAGTCAGTACGACATCAGCCGCGCGCTTCGGGTGAACCTCGAGGCGCCGGTGCGCATGACACGCGAGTTGCTGCCCCGCTGGCAAGAGCGGGGCAGCGGGCACTTCGTGTTCGTCTCGTCGATCTCGGGCTTCGCGGCCATGCCGCGGGCGTCCCTATACGCCGCCACGAAGTTCGGCCTGCGTGGCTTCGCACTGAATCTACGAGAAGACCTGCGCGGCAGCGGTGTTGGCGTTTCGGTCATCACGCCGGGGTTGATTCGCGAGGCAGGCATGTTCGCCGAAAGCGGTGCCGCAGCGCCACCCGCCCTCGGAACGGGAACGCCGCAGCAGGTCGCCGACGCCGTCGTCCGTGCGATCGAGCACGACACGTCAGAGATCTCAGTGGCCCCGCTTCGTCAGCGATTGTTGGCACGGCTCGCGATGATGGCGCCGGAGATCTCGGGCCGACTCGCAGGCGCCGCTGCTACGAAAGCGGCGGATGCCGTTGCGTCAGGGCAGACAGAGAAGCGTTAACGCCCGCCTCAGGCGATGATCCGCGACAGATACGGAGCCATGTTGTTGGTCCGGACCGGCGACACCGCAACCCCGGCGTCAGTCGCTTCGACCATCTGACCGTTACCAATGAAAAGCGCGACACTCTGGCTGCCGTCGGGTCCGTAGAACAGCAAGTCGCCCGGAAGCGCCTGAGACGGCAGCACCTTCTGGCCGACCTTGTACTGCTCGCCCGAGGACCGCGGCATCTTGATTCCGGCGCCCGCGAATGCGTAGACGATCAGCCCGGAGGCATCGAAACCGACACGGCTCACCCGCTGTTCAGCGGCAGGTGCAGGAGTCGTCACAGGGGTAAGGCTGAGGCCCGTGACCCCGGCGTTCGCGGGCAGTGGCGCGGTGGCGGGCGCCGGGGTGGCCGCGGTCAGCGGAGCGGTCCCGAGGGCGGGTGCGGCGGGATCGACCGCGGCATCCACCGCGACAGTGCCGAGGCTGGGGCCCGAGACGTTGCCTCCGCCATATGCGAACGGCACTCCCCGCTGTGAAAGTGCCCGCTGGATCACGATGTTGATCGCCTGTTGATGCGTTGCGTCGGCAGTCGCGACACCTGGCGTCGCGATCAGCAATGCCAACCCGATCATCACGGCGCAGATGCGTTTCATTCGTGCTTCCTTCATCCTGTGGCGTGGCCGCCACATCCAACTCGTATATGCGGTTTGCGGGCATCCATGACCGCGGCGACTATCTAATTAACACCAGTCACTATATTCACTCTTGCAACAGAAGATTCCCACCTCCCAGCTTCTTCCCAGCTCGGCCGGGGATTCTTTGCCCTACCGTGACCACCCCGGTGACGATCCGTGACCGATCGCCGAATATTGCTCAGGTAGTTGCTGTTTCACGCACTAGCGTGATGTGCATGATCGCGTTCCACGACCAGGACCTGACGGGAGCCCGATTCGAGCGCGTCAGTCTCCGTAACGCCGAGATGAGGGCAGTCGACTTCAGCGGCTGCCGGATGCGTGGCGTCGAGCTCGTCGACGTCGACATCAGCGGCGAGGTGCAAAACGTCGTCGTCAACGGCGTCGACATCGCCCCGCTCGTCGAGGCCGAACTGAATCGCCGGATGCCGCAGCGGGCGAAGATGCGCCCCGACGACAGCGACGGCTTTCGCGAGGCGTGGGCCATCCTCGAACAACTGTGGAAGGGCACCGTGGCGCGGGCGAAGACGTTTCCGGCGGCCATGCTTCACGACAACGTCGACGACGAGTGGTCCTTCATTCAGACGTTGCGCCACCTCAACTTCGCCAGCGCGGCCTGGGTAGGCCGGATGGCGCTCGGCAACGCCTCGCCGTGGCATCCGCTCGATCTGCCATGGGACGAAGCACCCGGCTGGGACGGAATCCCTTGGGACCGCGACGTACAACCCTCACTCGAGGAAGTCCTCACCGTCCGCCGCGAACGCCAGGCCATGGTCCGGCGGCTGCTGGAATCACTGACCGATGCGCAGCTTGCTACCGAAGTGACCCGCTCGGAGCCCGGATGGCCGCGGTTGGCGGACTTCCCGCTGAAGGAATGCCTTCTCATCGTGCTCAATGAGGAATGGCACCACCGACTGTATGCCGAGCGTGACCTGGACGCGCTCCAGGCCTGAGGTCGCTACTTGGGACCCGGCAACCTCAGCACGAGACGCGCCCCGCCCAACGCGCTGGCTTCCAATGCCGCAGTGCCGCCGTGTAATTCGGCCTGCTGGGCCACCAGTGCGAGCCCGAGGCCGGAGCCCGAGCGTGCCGCCGTCGACCCTCGCGAGAACCGCTCGAACACCGCGGCTCGCTCATCTTCGGGCACCCCGTCGCCGTTGTCGTCGACGGCGATCTCGACGCCGTCGCTGGAACTCTCAGCGCTCAGCCGGATTTCAGTGGCCCCGCCGTGTTTGATGGCGTTGGTGATCGCGTTGTCGATCACCAACCGCAGGCCCGCGGGCAGCCCCACCATGAGAACCGTGGTGGAACTGGCCAGTGACACATGCAGATTCGGGTAGTTGCGCATCGCGTCGTGCGCGGCACGATCGAGCAGTTCGGTGATGTCGACAGGGACGAAGTCGTCAACCGTGGTCAACTCGCCTTGCGCCAGCCGTTCGAGCGCCGTGAGCGTCGCTTCGATGCGGCTCTGCGTCCGGATGATGTCGCCAACCACCTCTTTGCGTTGCTCATCGCTGAGGTCAAGCGTCGACAACACCTCGAGGTTCGTGCGCATCGCCGTCAGCGGCGTGCGCAGCTCGTGCGAGGCGACCGCGGCGAAGTCCCTGGCGGATTCAAGGGCAGCCCTGGTGCGCTGTTGTTCGTCACCGATGCGGGCGAGCATTCCCTCGACGGCCTCGGCGATCTCGACTGCTTCCTGCACGCCGCGCACCTGCACCTCGTCGGGTTTGGACTGGGCGTTGATGGCGCGCGCCTGCTGCGCCAGCAGCCGGAACGGATTGATCATGATCAGCCACATCACCCAGCCAACCAGGATGGTGCCCACGATCACGCTGCTGCAGATCAACAAGACTCGTCGGTGAAGATCGTCGATGCGGTGCTGCGTCTCGGCCAGCGGCGCACCGACGGCGATCGAGGCGACCCCCGCGTTGAAGGTTCGGACGCGGTACTCGACGCCGTTGATCGTGGTATTGGCGTAGCCGTTGTCGAACTGCGGTAACACGATGTCGCTCGGGACCGACACCGTGGCGCGCCCGACGCGTGCGGTCCGCACCAGAGCCCCGTTCGGGGTGAGTTGGTCGGGCGTCTGGTTCTGGGCGCTACGCAGCAGGCTGCTGATGTCGCCGAGACTGCTCACCGAGTCGAGCCGCCGGTCCAGTTGGCTGTACTGGTCGTTGGTCACCCCGATCCAGACCCACGCGCCAAGCGTGATGACCAGGGCGACGACGGACAGCGCCGCGACGATGACGATGATGCGCAGCGAGAGCACGCGCGTCAGCAGCAGATTCTGCAGTTGGCCGCGTTGCACTAGGACGCTCGCCGCGCCGGACCGTACATGTCTGCCATCTTGCCGGAAGTCAGCGCTTGCTGATTACCGCATCGCCGGTGAAAGCCGCACCGTATCGTCAGGTCTTGTAGCGGCCCACCGGGGGGCCGGCGATGCGAATTGGCTCAAAGAGGAGCATTTACCCATGGCCATCATCGAAGCGGACGCAGCACCGCAGACACCCTACGAGCGCGCCGTCGCCGAGACGCAGCGCTACTTCGACAGCCCGCGGTTCGAGGGGATCATTCGCCTCTATTCGGCACGCCAGGTAGTCGAGCAACGCGGCACCATTCCCACCGACTACACGGTGGCGCGGGAGGCCGCGGAAGCCTTCTATCCCCGCTTGCGTGAACTGTTCGCCCAGAAGAAGAGCATCACCACCTTCGGCCCGTACTCGCCGGGCCAGGCAGTGGCGATGAAGCGAATGGGTATCGAGGGCATCTACCTCGGCGGCTGGGCCACCTCCGCAAAGGGGTCGACGACCGAGGATCCGGGCCCCGATCTGGCCAGCTATCCGTTGAGCCAGGTACCGGAGGAAGCAGCCGGCTTGGTGCGCGCACTTCTGACCGCCGATCGCAATCAGCAGTACCTGCGCCTGCAGATGACCGACGAGCAGCGTGCCAACACGCCCGCGACCGACTTCCGACCCTTCATCATCGCCGATGCCGACACCGGCCACGGCGGAGATCCTCACGTGCGCAACCTGATTCGTCGCTTCGTAGAAGCGGGCGTGCCCGGTTACCACATCGAGGATCAGCGGCCAGGAACCAAGAAGTGCGGACATCAGGGCGGCAAGGTGCTGGTTCCGTCGGACGAACAGATCAAGCGGCTCAACACCGCTCGGTTCCAGCTCGATGTGATGAGGGTGCCCGGCATCATCGTTGCGCGCACCGACGCCGAGGCGGCCAACCTCACCGACAGCCGTGCCGATGAACGCGACCAGCCCTTCCTGCTGGGTGTCACCAACTTGAAGATTCCGTCGTACAAGGCCTGCTTCCTGGCGATGGTGCGGCGGTTCTACGACCAGGGTGTCAGCGAGATCAACGGTCACCTGCTCTACGCGCTGCCCGAAGGTGAATACGCGGCCGCCGACGCGTGGCTGGAACGCCACGGCATCGCGGCCGCGGTCAGCGAGGCCGCCTCGGCCTACCAGGACCGCGCCGACAATTCGATCGATGCGCTCTTCGACAAGGTCGAGTCGGAGTTCGTCGACGCCTGGCAGGTGGATGCCGGGCTGATGACCTACGGCGAGGCCGTCGCCGAGCTGCTCGAGTTCCGCGAGAGTGAAGGCGAGCCGCCCGCGATGAGCGTCGCCGAATGGCGAGAATTCGCACAGCGGGCGCCGATGTACACCGCCCGCGAAAAGGCGAGGGAACTCGGCGCCGCGGTGGGCTGGGACTGTGAGCTCGCCAAGACGCCCGAGGGCTATTACCAGGTGCGCGGCGGCATCCCGTACGCCATCGCCAAATCGCTGGCGGCCGCGCCGTTCGCCGACATCCTCTGGATGGAGACCAAGACCGCCGATCTCGCGGATGCCCGCGAGTTCGCCGACGCGATCCACGCCGTGTATCCCGACCAGATGCTGGCGTACAACCTATCCCCGTCGTTCAACTGGGACACCACCGGTATGACCGACGACGAAATGCGGGCGTTCCCAGAGGAACTCGGCAAGATGGGCTTCGTCTTCAACTTCATCACCTACGGCGGCCACCAGGTCGACGGTGTCGCCTCCGAGGAGTTCGCCACCGCGCTGCGGCAGGACGGCATGCTCGCGCTGGCGCGTCTGCAGCGCAAGATGCGGTTGGTCGAATCGCCTTATCGGACACCGCAAACCCTGGTCGGTGGGCCGCGCAGCGATGCCGCGCTGGCGGCGTCGTCCGGCCGCACCGCGACCACCAAGGCGATGGGCAAGGGCTCAACCCAGCATCAGCATCTGGTGCAAACCGAGGTGCCCAAAAAGCTGCTCGAGGAGTGGCTGGCGATGTGGGGCGAGCACAACCAGATCGGCGAGAAGCTACGTGTGCAGTTGCGGCCGACGCGTCCCGGTTCCGACGTCCTCGAACTCGGCATCTTCGGAGAACGCGAAGGCGGCGAGGACGAGAAGCTCGCGAACGTGATCGTCGACCCCATCAAGGACCGGCACGGTCGCAGCATTCTGACTGTGCGCGACCAGAACACGTTCGCCGAGAAGCTGCGCAAGAAGCGCCTGATGGACGTCATCCATCTGTGGCTGATCCACCGCTTCAAGCCGGAAATCGTTTACTACGTCACGCCGACCGAGGACAACATCTACCAAACCGAGAAGATGAAGTCGCACGGCATCTTCAGCGATGTGTACCAGGAGGTCGGCGAGATCATCGTCGCCGACGTGAACCAACCACGGATCGACGAGCTGCTCGCGCCCGATCGCCAAGCGCTGGGCCGGTTGATCCGCAAGGAGGACTAGCGGCTGGGCCGCACCCGGCGCCAGAGGCGGCGTGCGGCATCGACGGGCGCAAGGGCGGCTTGCCATGCCCTGCCCTGCCAGGGAGACCCGACGCCGACGAAGGTCACCACAGCGCCGTCGGTGCCGGCCTTGCCGGCGATCAAGTCGATGGTTGCGTGCGCAACGATGATGCGTCCGTCCTTGCACACGGCAGGGACCTTGAACAGTTCCTTGTTCAGCCGGCCTGACTTCATGGCCTGGTCGAAACCCCACCAGTGCATGGGCCGAAGAGCCGGTGGGATCACGACATCCAGGCTTTGGCCGAGCGCGTCGTCGGCTGAGTAGCCGACGACATCGGTGACCGCCTCGCCCCACTTCCGGATGATGCCTTTGCGGTCGACGGTTACGCTGGCGCGTCCGTCAGCGCCGGTCGCGTCGCAAGCGTCCATACCTCTGATACGGCAGGCGCCGGCGCGAGGTTCACCGATGCGAGCAGCTCGGTCCATTACCGTTCATTTATGGCCGGGTGGGATCGCGTGGCCGCAGTCGTCACACACCGACGCTCTTGGATGATCGCGCTGCTGATCGCGGTCGGCGGCGGGGTTTTCATCGCACTCGCGGGGGCCAACGCCGGTGCCGACAAGCCGCCGCTGCAACTCCCGCCGTCTGCCGAATCAGCCAGGGCGGCAGCATTGTTGGCGGCCTTTCCCGGCCAAGACCAACAGCCGGCGATTCTGGTGATATCTCGCCACGATGGTGCACGACTGAGTGCTTCGGACATGGCGGCCGCAGCAGCTGCCCGACAGCGGGTGCTGTTGCGTGCCGGGGTCCCCGTCGGTCCGCCCCTGGCCACGTCGCAGGACGGCAGTGCCGCGGTCACGCCCGTCCCCCTTGCTGCAGGGCTTTCCGGATTCGCGCTGCGCGACATGATCACCGCGCTTCGTACTGCCGCGGCGGCCGGCACTCCGGGGGATCTCGCCGTCCACCTGACCGGCGGCCCGGCGTTCATCGCCGACATCACCAACGCGATGAGCAATGCCAACATCACTCTGCTCGCTGTCACGGCGACGGTGGTTGCGGTGCTGCTGATCGTCACCTATCGCTCGCCGGTTCTGTGGCTTGTTCCGTTGGCCGTCATAGGTTTTGCCGACGGATTGTCGACATCGGTCGGCACCGTCGTGTCACGCCTCACCGAATTGCCGTTCGACGGAGCCACGTCCGGCATCACCAGCGTGCTGGTCTTCGGCGCGGGCACGAATTACGCGTTGCTGCTGATCTCGCGCTATCGCGAGGAACTCAGGCAGACCGATGATCACGCCGATGCGCTGCGCGCCGCGGTCAGCCGCGCCGGGCCCGCGATCGTCGCCAGCAACGCCACGGTCGTCTTGGCTCTGCTCGTTCTGGTCTTCGGTGTCGCCCCGGCGACACGCAGCCTCGGAGTGCATGCCGCGTGCGGACTCCTGATCGCCGTGTTGTTCGTGCTGCTGGTGTTGCCGCCGTTGTTACGGGTCTTCGGTCGTCGGCTGTTCTGGCCGTTCATCCCGCGCGGCGGAGACCCTTCTGCTGCCACCACCGGCGTCTGGCACCGCACCGCGGCCTGGGTTGCAGATCACGCCGGTCGCGTCTCGGTGGTGACCTCTGCGGTGCTCGTGTTGCTGGGCGTGGGTGTGGTCGGTCTGCCGATCGGTCTGTCGCAGATCGAGCAATTCCGGGTCCGGGCCGAATCGGTCACCGGCTACGAAGTGCTTTCGGCGCACTTCCCAAGCGGCCTGACCGACCCAACCCGGGTGATCGGCGCCAGTAATCGCGCCGAGGCGATTGCGCATGCCATCGCGACGTCGCCGGGAGTGGTCTCAGTCAGTGAGGCGGGGGCGTCGATTGCGGGGCTGACGCAATGGGACGTGATCGTCGCCGCCGCCCCTGCGTCGCCAGATGCATTCAAAACGATTGCCGCGCTGCGGGAGTCGGTCAGAACGGTGGAACCGACAGCGCTGGTCGGCGGCTCCGACGCCCAGGCGCTTGACGCCAGGGACGCCGCCCTGCGCGACCGTCGCGTGCTGATCCCGGCCATCCTCGCCGTCGTGCTGATCGTGCTGTATGCGCTACTGCGTGCGGCTTTGGCGCCATTGGTGTTGGTCGCGGTGATGGCGCTCAGCGCGCTTTCGGCTCTCGGAGTAGGCGGTTGGACGTGTGTGCACCTGCTCGGCATGCCTGCGCTGGACTACACCACTCCTCTCTTCGCGGCGCTGTTCCTCGTCGCACTCGGTGTGGACTACACGATCTTTCTCGTCACCCGTGCGCGGGAAGAGACTCCCAAGTACGGGACTCGTGACGGGATCATCCGGGCAGTGTCTGCCACGGGGCCGGTGATCACCAGCGCAGGCATCGTGATGGCAGCGGTGTTCTGCGTGCTGGGGGTGCTGCCGTTGATAGTGCTCACACAACTGGGAGTCATTGTCGGACTTGGCATCCTCCTCGACACCTTCGTCGTGCGCACGGTGTTGATCCCGGCGCTGTTCACGGTGATAGGCCCGCGAATTTGGTGGCCTGCGAAAGTCGACGACGCGATGCGGTGAACTTTTCGGCGACCTGCTGCGTGACACAACTATGACCGTTGAACGGTCGGGGGCGGAAACCGAAGCCGATGCAGTATGGGTACCGGCGCTCGCGCGCGGACTGATCCGCCACGATGCGCTGCGGTCGATGCGATATTGCGACGGCTATACCGACCTGCTGGGGCGCAGCGCCCCCGCCGGGCGCAGCCTCGCGCAACGCGCAATGAACAGCCCGGCGGTGGCCGCGATCTATCAACACCTCTGGCGCCCGATCATGGTCGCGGCGTTGAGTTTGCACGGGATCTCCATCGACGCAGAGCGCGAAAGGGCCTCTGCTGCATTGTGTCTGAAAGGCCAGCAGCGAGTTCTCGACGTCGCCTGCGGTCCCGGCAACTTCACCGGGTTCTTTGCGAAACAACTTGCCGGGGACGGGTTCGTCGTCGGCCTGGATAACTCGGTGCCGATGATGGAACGCGCGGCGCGGGACAACGCCTGCTCGCGCGCTGTCTACATGCGCGGTGATGCGCTCGATCTCCCGTTCAACGACCACGCATTCGACGCGGTCAGCTGCTTTGCCGCTCTGCACCTGATGCCCGAGCCGCTCGCCGTGCTTCATGAAATGGTTCGGGTACTCTCCCCCGGTGGTCGCATCGCGGTCATGACAACCTATGGCCGCGAATCCTTCCTGCTGCGCAAGGGACTCGAACTCGGCGCTACCATCTGCGGGGTCCGCGTTTTCGACCGCAGCACTGTCCCAACGTTTTTCACTGCCGCCGGACTCATCGACATCGAGCAGGATTTGCGCGGTATCTCTCAATTCGTTGTCGCCCGTCGGCCGCGTGATGCTACCGGCAGACGGCGTGCCCGATAGCGGCCCAGCAGCTCGCGCAGCGGCGGCCACGGCCAACCGACCGCCTGCCGATCGCGCTGCGTGCGAACGAAGGCAAACCCGAGGACGACGCCGAAGATCAGATGTCCGATGAGCGTGGTGGTGAGCGTGGTCGGCGTCAGCTGAAACATCAGCTCCTCGCCGCGCGGTGCGAGCGCCACGGTCGCGATCAGCCCGGCCCATACCGGGAACACGGCGTAGCCCACGGCCGCCAGCACGATGGTGCGCGCACGGTAGCGGTCAAGGCCAATTGCGAGCGCAACGAGGTAGAACGCAACGCCGAGTCCGCCGCCGTCACCGAGGTAGCGCCATACGTAACCCAAAATGGCGCTGCCCGCCGTGTCCCCGTCGCCGGTGATCCAGGAGCCCATCGCTGGAATGAAGTCGCCCATCCAACCGAGGATGTGCACCGCGAAGAGCCGGAATGCGTCGTACACCGCGCACGCCACCATGCCTGCGACGAGCGCCCGGCCAACGATCACGTCGGTGCGGTGCGGCCAGATCGCCATGATCGCGAACACGCCTGCCAGCATCGCCACGATAACAACCGCCGAAATACGTTGTGGCACAACGCCGAATACGTCTACCGAGATCGCCAGTATCGGCATCCCCGACAATGTCAGGACGAACAGAAGCCGTGCCGGTAGCCATTTGCCAGTGTGACTGATCCAGGACCTCGAGTGACTGGCTGTGGTGATGGCCGCCAGGGGCCTACCGCGTAGATGGACATAGTTCGCACCGGCCCGGCGCGGCGGTGTCGTGGTCGGCATCCGAAATTCCTTGCGTATGAGAGTTTCTGCTGCTGTGTCTCACACAGAATTCGCTGACACCCTTGGTGGATCCTCAACGCCCTAGTACGGATAGGCGTTCAGGGCCATGCTGAAGAACACGTAGGCCATGCACAGCAGCGCGTTGAGCAGGAGCAGCACCAAGCCCGCGACGATGAGCCACCGCACGAACCGCCGTTGGTTGCGCTTCAGCTTGGCCTGCCGCTCCTCGCGCTGTATCTCTGTAGCCGCGATCGCAAAGCTGACGTCGGTGAGTTCAGCCTCGCCCGCACGCGCCCCCGCGGATATCTGCCGCAGTCGTGTCGCTGGAATCACGACGCCGACATCCCCGAAGCGCCGGCTCATGCGTCGGGCCTGCCCGCGGGTCAGTGCCCGATCGTGCGTCAGAAGGTGCTGTGACGAGGTTGTCACAAACGAAAATATTAGTTCTGCCGCTACGGCGACGAAGCCGTTCCACCAGAAGTCGACCCACCAGATGTGGACCCGCCAGATGTCGTGCCGTTGGTGGTGGAGCCAGAGGTTGCACCAGACGTCGGATCCGTCGACGCCGTCGGGCCGCTCGTGCTCGATGGCGCTGACGAGACCGCGCTCGATGTCGGCGCGCTTGTCGACGAGGTCGGCGACGGGCTCGAGGTAGCGGTCGATGACACGGTCGGCGATGGACTGGGCGCCGCAGTGGTGACGGCGGTCGACGGCTGCGTCGTGGTTCCAGACACCGTCGACGCCGTGCTCGGAGCAGACTGGACCGCCGTCTGTGCAGCTGTTTGAACCGCGGTCGACGGGGCGGTCGACGTCGCCATCGCAGGCGCGACGATCTCTTTGATCTGCGTCGTGTACGACGCGAGTTCGTCATCGATCGTGTCGATCTGGTCCAGAGTCAACTGATCGTTGTTGATTCGCGCCTCCAGGTCGTCGATCTTCGCCCAGACTTCGTCGAGTCTTGCCATCTCCTCGTCTGTCAGAGGCCGGTCGAGCGTGATGAACACCTGCTCGGCGAGCGCGTAGGTCAGACAGTTGACGCAGTTGTAGTTGAGTGCACCGGCGAGGTTTTCCGGCGCCGCCACGTTGTTGTCCGTTTCGTCGCTTTCGATGACGAAGACCACTTGGTAGGCAACGGCAACCGCCGCGCACGAGTCACATGATGCGTAGGCCTGCGCTTCGTTGACGTTCATCGCGTCGGCGTTGTCGTCGACCCAGACCATGGCGAAGGCGGCCTCATAATCGACGGTGTTATCGGTCGTGTTGACCGCCAATGCCTGAGTGTCACCTGGCCCGGGAGCCAAGGGCTTGCTGACCGGGAAGACCCAGCCGGGGTCGGCCGTCGTAGTCGGGGTCGCGACGCTGCCGCCACCGCCGCCGACCTGAGCGCCAGGCACCGCCTTGGGGATCAGGATGACGGCAAGCTGTGGCTGGGTGAATGTCGGCGGCGGGGTACGGGTGTCCCACACAGACGAGATGACGCCGCGCTGCCCCTTGACGAGTTGCCGAGAAGCCGCGGCAGGGCTCGGGGTGGCCGTGGCCTGCCGGTGGCCCAGCCGCTCAACGCCCAACGCGTACGCGATGTCTCCGACCGTGCCGCGCTCCCACGGCTGAATAGGCCGGTAATTGCCCTCACCCGGCCACCACGCATACGCGATACCAGTCACCACCACCGCGCCGAGAAGCATTGCCAGAGTGCGCATCACAGGCTTGCCGGCCGTGCCCTGCCAGGCGGACAGCGCGCTTCGTCGCGCTGTCCGGACGATCATGTAGATGACGCCGGCGACCGGGATCAGGATCGCGACGATCGCCAACACCCGTGCGGTGGCCTGAATCATGTCGCCGTCCGCCCATGCCGTGGTCAACACATCTGCTTGCCTGCCAAGTGCCGACCACGCGCTGCCGATCAGTCGAGGCAGTGCAAGAACGGCGCCCGCGAGCGTGCACAGCAGCAGTGGCACGACGAGCATCACCCACACGGTCACCAAGATGCGGGCCCATGGCTTGAGCATCCGCGCATGCGGGTCGCCCCACCGCCACGGTAGGAGGCCCAGCAGCGTCGGCTTGATCCGTGAGTAGAGATCCGGCACGCCGGTGAGATCCGCCAGCACGTGATAGCCGTCGAACCGCACCATCGGACCGAGTTGACGGACCATCTGGAGGATCTGCGTTGCCACGACCAAGAGCAGGGCGTCGTACTGCAACCACCACCACAAGCCGGTGATGCCGACCGCGACGATTGCGTTGAAGTAGAGCCCACCGAGGTCGGTGCGTACCCGTCCCCCGCGCCCCAGTCGATACGTGTCGGTGACGTCGGTGTAGAACGCCGGCCAGACGAGGTAGACACCGAAGCCCATGACTCCCGGTGTCGCACCGCCGTAGCGCGCCGCGGCGGCGTGCCCAAATTCGTGGAAGCCCGCCGAAAGGATCGTGACCGCGAAGACGAGGATCAGCAGGCCGGGGCGCTCAAAGGCGTCATAAGCGGCGTGCGCCAACCCTTTCCGGAAGAACACCCACCAGCACACCCCGACGAACGCGGCGAGGACGGGCACGACCATCCACGGCCGGAACAGGAATCGAAACGGGTCGGTGAGCCGGCGCGTGCGCTCGGGTTCGGTGACGGCATACCGAAACCGTAGGCCCAGCAACGGGTTTCGCACCTTCGTCTTCGGTTGGCTGCCGTCTTCGGCCACCAAGAGGCCAAGCGGCCGCAGTTGCTTGTCGACGAGGTGCCGAACGTTGTCCTCGGTCACCGTTCGGCCGGTTGACTCGGAAACCGAATCGGCCACCTCGGCCGCGGTGCGCTCGCCGTCGATTTCCCGCAACGTCGCGTACAGCAGCGGGGTCAATTGGATGGTCTGCCCGTCGGCGCGGCGGACCAGGGAAGGCGGAACCTTGTAACCAGATCCCGCCATTTCCCCAATCAGCTCGACACCGTCGGCATGGCGCAGCACCGCCCCCGATGGCCCGGCATGCTCGGTCGTCGCAGTCACGCTCGTGCTCCCAGTCTTGTTTGGCAGCATGGACGGTTCGTGTCAGCGTCAGCCGGCTGACGTGCCGCTGCCGGAAGTGCCGGTGCTCGAGGTGCCACCACTGGTGCCAGCGCTCGACGTACCAGCGGTGCTGCCGCCCGTCGTATCCGAGCCTTGTGCGATGTTCGATGTCTGATCGGAATCCGCCGTGGCATGGACGTCGGTCATCGTCTGCGTGATGGTGGCGTCCTGGATGGTCACGGCGTTGGCGGTCGAGTCGATCGAGCCGATGTTGGCGGCGACGCCGGCGTTGATCGGTGCCGCCACGTTCGCGTTGGCAGCCACTGCGCCGGCGATAGGCGCGGCGAGATCGGCGTTGAGGTCGACGTTCACATCGACGTTCAGCAGAGCGCCCTCGGTCAACCCTGCCGTACTGGTATCGACGGTGGTCCCGGTGTCGGTGCCCGTATCGGTGCCGGTACCAGTGTCGGTGCCGGTGCCGGTGCCCGTATCCGTGCCAGTACCGGAGTCGCTGGTGTCGCCGGACTGATCGATGCCGCTGTCCTGGACCGAGGTTGCGTCGGCGGTTACATCGCCCATGGTCTGCGTGATGACGATGCCGCCGCCCGTCGAATGTGTTGCGGTGGAATCGGCATCGGAGCCGTACGTCAGCACGTTGGCGCCGGCGGCAGCCTGGATCGGCGCCGCCACGTTCAGGTTGGCGGCCGCGGACAAGTCGATCGGTGACGCGGCGTCGATGCCGACGTTGATGTCGGCGTTGACATCGATGATCGATACGACCTCCTTGGCCGGCAGTGCGATGCCCATCTCGGCTTGGAGTTCGTCGGGGGTCAGTCCTTCGTGACTCATTTCTCTGTCTCCGTCTTGCGTCAGATCCCGGTGCTCGTGGCGCCGAGTCAGCCCTTCTTTACCTGTGAGACGGAGGTACCCACCATCGAGAGCAAAATCACACCAAATTCTAAGAAGTGGCGGCTAGAACGGCTTGCTAATTAACTGATGTGTAGAACTGCTGGCAGAAACTGGCCGGTCTTCGATATTTGGAACCCCGCAGCACTGCGCAAGGCGGTATTGCTGATCAACTAAGAATTTTCAGCAAACCCCGAACGGGCCCGAGGCAGCCTCAGCGGATCACCGGCACAGCGGTGATCGCTCGCATGCGCGACATGAGGGTGTACCCGCCGTCAGAACGATGAACACCCATACTTCTGCCGCTAGATTTAGCGAACCATGTCAATCGACGCCGGACACGCCCCGTTCTTGCTGTTGTCGATTCGCGCCGAAGATGCAGCGGCCGACGACGAGTACGCGGCGATGATGCGCTTCGCGGGTCTGGACACCGACGGGATGCAGCGCATCCGGCTGACACATCGACCCCTTGGCGAGATCGACCTCGCCGACTGGTCCGGCATCATCCTCGGCGGCGGACCGTACAACGTCAGCGACCCACCGGAGTTGAAATCGCAGACGCAGCTGCGGGTCGAATCGGAACTTCTCCCCCTGATCGCGCGGATCGTCGACCACGACTTCCCGTTTCTCGGATGCTGCTATGGCGTCGGCACGCTCGGCTCGATCATCGGAGCGACCGTCGACCGCAGCTACCCCGAGCCGGTCGGGGCCATGACCGTGACACTCACCGAGCAGGGGCGAGACGACCCGCTGTTCGCGGATCTGCCCGACGTCTTCGACGCCTACGGCGGCCATAAGGAAGGTGCCAGTGCGCTGCCGTCGGATATGGCGTCCCTCGCATACTCGGCCGACTGTCCGATCCAGGCATTCCGCGTCGGTGACAACGTCTATGCGACGCAGTTTCACCCCGAACTCGACGCCGACGGGATCTGCACGCGCATCGACGTCTACAAGGACTACGGCTACTTCGCACCGGAGACCGCTGAGTCACTCAAGCTGGCAGCACTCGACCGGAGCGTCGAGCATCCGCCGACGATCCTGCGACGGTTCGCCGAGAGATACGTCCGGCTCGACTAGGCAGGAATCGGCGACGGCTGTCGCCTACCGCGTATCCGACTGTGGCGCAGCGGCTCCCGCGCACACGCGCGAAACGCCGGATCCGCGCACGCGGAGACAAATCTCCTAAAGTTTGCTGAAGTGCCCAACTGGCATCTTTCGGGTGTGGTGAGACGCGCGTGGGCGCCTCGCAATTCGGCAAATAACGGTCACATTCCAAAAATTGTGCTGACCGTCAATAATGCTGTTTACAATCGCGGACGAATTCGACAACCGGGCATGTCATGGTCGCCGGAGTGCCGACCGCGGTCGTTGGCAATAGTGACGCGCGTCAACTTAGCCTCGCTAGCTTGATGAAGTCGCTGAAATCTGCTTGGACAGCAAGGTTTTGACCGCCTCCGACATCTCGCCTGCATAGCTGTTGCGTACCAGACGGCCGCGTGTTATCGCAGTGCCGGGCGCGTCAAGAATTGGCGTGAACCGGCCATTCTGCAATGGCGTAAATCCAGCAAACGGCACTGTATTAGCCGGTAATGTTTGATCTCTGAATCTGCAATGTCTAGTTGCACAATTGCGATTGATTCCTGCTATTTTCTCGCGCATGCCAATTGCGGGGCTGCGCCCGGTTGACGGTCACCGCGTGGCATCGCCGGGCGGGCTTCGCTCGCGCGGTCTGGCAGACATTGCCTTGCGGACAACGACTGTCCCTGGCGCTCAACGATATTCAGCAGACCCTCTGCGGTGACGCCGACGCCATCGGGAGTGTCGTCACGAGCTGACGAACACGAAAGGAAAACGCATGTTCTTGGGCACGGTTGACGACTGGACCGCCGAGGGCACCGTCGTGTCCTGGTACCCCACCGCGGCGAGCTATGCGAGCGCCGCCCAGGCGGCACGCCATCCGGCCCCCGCGAGCTATCAGCAATCGCAACACCTTCACTACTACCGGCGACAGACGAGCCTTGGCCGTGACATCCCGCGGTTGTGCATCGGTGTCTGGGAGATCGCGGGTACCTGTGACATCCACGCGATGACCGAGGCCGTCAACACTCATGTGCGACGGCACGACACCTACCACGATCGGTTCGCATTCGACGAGAACGACGAGATTCACCGTTACGTCATCGACGATCCCGAGTCCATCACCTTGGCCCCGACCGATCACGGCATGATGACTCCCCCGCAGATCCGCAAGCTCCTGCTCGACACCCCCGATCCCCTGCAGTGGGACTGCTTCACGTTCGGCATCATCCAGGGCGAGGACCGGTTCACCGTCTACATTGCGATCGACCACCTGCGAGCCGACGGCATGTCGGCAGGGGTGATCTTCCTCGACATCCAGACGGCGTACTTCACCAGCCTGCAGAGCGCACCTGCCGTGCTGACGCCCGCGGCGAGCCACCGCGACTACTGCACCAACCAGCGCGCCTACACCGCGGCTCTGGACGAGCAGTCACCTCAGATCCGGTCGTGGCGAGATTTCGTCGCCGCGAACGGCGGTGCGCTACCGGCCTTTCCACTGGAACTCGGCGAGGCGACTCCCGATACACCGGGAGCCATCGACGTCTTCGACCTGATCGACGAGGACCAGGGACGGCGTTTCGAAGCGGCCTGCCGCGCCGCGGGCGCACGCTTCAGCGGAGGCGTTTTCGCCTGCGCGGCCCTCACCGAACACCGACTGACCGGAGCAGGCACGTACTTCGGACTCACCCCGTTCGACAACCGGCGAGACCCCGCATTCGCGACCACCGTCGGCTGGTTGGCGAGCTTCGTGCCGTTGGCGATTCCGACGGCAGGCGCGCCCTTCGAAGAGGTGGTCAACTCCGCGCAGTCGTCGTTCGACTTGAACACGACTCTCGGCGCCGTGCCCTACTACCATCTGCTCGAGATGCCGGAGTCGTCGTCATCGGGTCCGCTTGCAGTGCCGGATCGTCCGGTTCCCATGCTGTCCTACATCGACATTCGCAAGCTGCCGTTCAGTGATTATTGGGACGGACTGCGGATAGGGATCTGGGGAGACAACCGCCTGTCAGAGGCGGTGTGCATGTGGGTGAACCGCATGCGCGACAAGACGCAGTTGGTGGTCGCCTACCCCGGCACCGACGTCGCCCGTGAATCGGTCCTGCGCTATGTCGAGGCGATGCGAACCGAGTTCACCCGGGTGGCCGATGGCGTCGAGCAGCTCGCGCATGCCTGACGCTGCGATCGAATGCCGTGAGCTGGCAAAGTCATTCGGCAAGACTTCATCGGCGCTGCAAGGTGTGAGTTTCACGGTTCCGCGGGCCTCGGTCTGTGCGCTGCTCGGTCACAACGGCGCAGGCAAGACGACAACGATCAACATCCTGTCCACGCTGTTGCGGCCGACTGCCGGGTCCGCGGCCGTTGCGGGATTCGATGTGGTGCGCCAGTCAAGCGAGGTTCGCGCGTGCATCGGGGTTACGGGCCAGTACGCTGCGCTTGACGAATTGCTCACCGGCCGTGAGAATCTGACCCTGTTCGGCAAGCTGCGCGGGCTGCGGCACCGGCATGCCAGACGTCGGGCCGACGAGCTCATCGAGCGGTTTGGCATGGGTCACGCGGCCGACCGACGGGTGTCCACGTACTCCGGCGGAATGCGCAGACGCATCGACATCGCCGTCGCGCTGGTCGTTCCGCCCAGGGTGCTGTTCCTCGACGAACCGACCACCGGTCTGGATCCGCGCAGTCGCCGCGATGTCTGGGACTTGGTATCGGCCTTGCGTCACCAGGACGTCACCGTGCTGCTCACCACGCAGTACCTCGAGGAGGCCGACGTCCTGAGTGACTCGATCATCGTGCTGGACTCCGGTCGCATCGTGGCCAGCGGCACCGCCGATGATCTGAAGTGCCGCGTCGGCGTCAGCTATTGCCAGGTCACTCCAGCTGATCCGGTCCATTTGTCCGCTATTGCAATGGCATTGGCCGACTTCGCGGGCTCCGATTGCGATGCCCTGATCGATCAGCAGGCGGCAGCGGTATCCGTGCCTGCGCCCGACGGTGTGGTGACCTTCGGAGAGGTGTTCCGCCGCCTCGATGGGTTGGGCATCGAACTGGTCGACATCTCGCTGCGCAGACCGTCTCTGGACGAGGCGTTCCTCAATCTGACGTCGCCGGCGGTCACCGTATGAGTGCTCTGGCGGCACTCACACTGCGCACGATGTCGGGCACCATGCGCGACGCCGACCTGCTGTTCGCGGTGCTGGCCCCCGTCGGTTGCTTCCTCGGGTTCACCCTGGCGTTGGGCAACCTCATCGACACCGGCGGCATCACATACCCGCAGTACGTGCTTCCGGTCGTCGTGGTGCAGGCCATGTTGTTCGGCGCGATGACAACCGCCGATCGCGCCGCCCGGGATCGGTTGTCGGGATTCGGGGTTCGGCTTCGCACCCTTCCAATCTCCGCGATGATTCCGCTGGCCGCGCGGATGCTCTACTGCTTGATCCGCGCGGTGATCGCGTTGGTCGCCGGCGTGGTCGTCGCGTCGATATTCGGCTTCCGGATGGTCGGCGGTCTTGGCTGTGCCGTGCTGTTCGTGCTCATCGTGTTGGCGTTCGCGATGGCGGTCTGCCTTGGTGCCGACGCGCTTGGCTCACGGATCGGTTCGGTGGAGTCCTCCAGCCAAGTGCTGCTACTGCCCCAGTTGGTGTTGGTGCTGCTTTCCACCGGCATCGCACCTGCCGAATCGTTTCCGGCTTGGCTCGGTCCGTTCGTCCGCTATCAGCCGGTATCGCAGGTCACCGAGACTCTGCGCGGGCTCGCGGCCGGGCATATCACGGCCGTCGGCTTGGCGGTGACATCGGCGTGGTGCGTGACCCTGTTGGCGGTTTTCGGCAGCCTGGCCCTGCGCATGCAAAGGCGCGCATGATGATTCGGCAGAGCGCGCTGGAGGCGGGACGGCTGCTACGGCGCTGGCGACGCGACCCCATCGTCGCGGTGCAGGCATTGTTGTTCCCGACTTTTCTACTGGTGATCTACAAGCTGCTCGTCGGCAAGGCCGTGCTCGCCGTGACGGGAAGCGACAGCCTCTACGGCCTGGTGCCGATGTGTGCCGTGGTCGGTGCGGTCTTCGGCACGCTAGGCGCGGGCCTGGCATTGCCTGCCGAACGGGAGTCGGGTCTGCTGACGAGGTTGTGGGTGTTGCCGATTCATCGGGCCAGCCCGTTGACCGGTCGACTCCTCGCCGAGGCCACCCGCACCATCGCTTCGGCCGTCGTGCTCACCGCATTCGGTGTCGCGCTTGGTCTGCGTTTCGCGGGCGGCTGGCAGGCTACCGTGCCCTTTGTCCTTGTGCCGGTGCTGATCTCGGTCGGTGTCGCGACCGCAGTCATCGCGATCGCCGTCCGTGCGGACGGCCGGGCCATGGTGACGTGGCTCGGTGCGGGTTGCGTGGTGCTGTTGTTCTTCAACACCGGGGTGGCCCCCGCAGAAGTGTTCCCCTCGTGGCTGCAGCCGGCGGTACGGCTTCAGCCGATGTCGCCGACGATCGAGGCGATGCGCGGGCTCGCAGAGGGCGGGCCGGTGCTGTGGCCGCTGTCGCAGGCGACGGTATGGGCCGGGGTGCTCCTCGCGGTCTTCGGCCCGACGGCGGTCCGCGGCTATCGGGCTGCCGCAGAAGCGGGCTGCCGGTGAGCAGGCTCGCGCTGCTCGATCAGGCCGCGTACCTCCGATTGCGGGCCACGGGTCAGGGCAGCGTGGTTCAGTGCACCTGGATATACGACCGTGACGTCGATATCGACGAATTGCGCGCTTTCAACCGTAATCTCGGACACGGACTGCTTGGCCGCCGGATCGAGCGTTCACCACTGCCGTTCGGCAGGCATCGATGGGTGCTCGACGATCGATCACCTGACATCGCCCTCACAACGCAGCGGCCGCGGGCCGAGATCGGCGCATGGCTCGAGCAGCGCGCGCGGGTGCAGGTCGACCCCGAGTGGGGGCCGACATTCCACCTGGGCCTGCTGCCGCTTGGTGACGGTGGCTGCGCGGTCACGTTGGTGGCGTCACACTGTGTCGCCGACGGACTCGGCCTGGCAACCGCGATCGCCGAAGCCGTCAAAGGTGAGCGCCGCGATTTCGCGTATTCCCAGCCGAATTCACGCGATCGCTGGCGTGCGGTGTCAGACGACCTGGCCGATGCCGTACGGGCGTTGCCTGCCGTGCTTCGCGCCCTGCTCGCGACTCTTCTGATCCTGCTGAGGCTCAGTCCCCCTGCGAGCCCTTCTACCGCGGCGCGGCCGCGCGAAGTCGCTGGAGACGATTTCGAGCTGCCATCGGTGACGATGCAGACCGACGCGGCGTTGTGGGATGCCCGCGCGGGTGAACTGAACGGAAGCAGCAACACGCTTTTCGTCGCGTTCGCCGCTCGGCTCGCCCACCGGGTCGGCAGGGTGCACCCAGATGGCAGCACCGTGACGGTGGTACTCCCGGTCAGCGAGCGCGGTGGTGACGATGACCGTGCGAATGCGTTGACCTCGATCACGCTCGACGTCGACTGCCATACGGTGGCCGCCGACATGGCCAACGTGCGTGCAGAGGTGAAGACCCGGCTGAGGTCGCTGGCCGAGCAACCCAATGAAATGCTCGCCGCGCTTCCGCTCATCCCGTTCACACCACGATGGCTGGTCCGCAAGACCGAAGGCATCGCCATGGCGTCCGGGCAGCTTCCCGCGGGCTGCTCCAACCTGGGTAGCCTCGACGTACTGATTGGGCGGGTCGACGGACAGGATGCCTGCGAGGTGTCCATGCGATTGGCCGAGCAGGGCATCACTGGCAGTCGTATCGAGCAGAGTCACGGCCAGTTGTTCTGCGGCACAGGAACAATCAACGGCAACCGGTTTCTGACCGTCGTGGCCTACGGCAGCGGCATGGCGAACACATCCCCATCGACGCATGAGCTCGCGCAGGGCGCATTGGCCGACCTGAATCTGTCCGCAACTACCGTCTACTAGGGCAATGTGATGGTGAACCTGAGCGTCAAATCCAATCAGCGCGCGCATCCGTTGCTGTATGTCGGCATCGCGGTCACGATCGCGATCTGGTCGGCGGCAGTGTTGTGCTTCGCGATCAATATCGTTCCGCTCGACGTGTATTGGATGTCGTATTACGCCGTCGACTACACATTCGGCTTCGTCCGTCGCGGCCTCGCAGGCGAACTGGTCAGCCTGGCGCCCGGACACTACTTCACGGTTTCGCTCGGACTGCGCTGGCTGTCGACTGCCGTATACCTGGCCGGCCTGGCATTGGTGACAGGCGTCGTGCTGTTCGCGCGGCGACGGTCCGAGCGCAGGCTGATGGTCGCGATGCTGATTCCGTTGCTGCCCTTCGGAATTCCGTTCGCAGCGTACTCGGCGCGGCCTGACCTGTTCGGTGCGGCCGCGCTGGCGGTGTTCACCGTGGCAGTGGCGGTCGCGCGCTCACGGGCGATTGCGGTGGCGTGGTGTGTGGCCTACGGCGTCGTCATTGCGGTTCTGACGCTGGTGCACGAGGCGATCGGACTGCAGTTCGCGCTTGGCGCGGTGCTGGCGATCGTCGTCCTAGGTGGTGCGTTGGGGTCCGCACGGCGTGGAGGTGTGCTGCTGGCCGTCATGCCCGGCGTTTTCACGGCGGTGGTGGTGGCGGCGTTCGGCCGTCACGACGTCGCCTCCCAATTATGTTCGGCGGTACCGCATCACCCGATGCCGAACCCGCTGGCGTCGGTTACGTCGCTGCCGACGCTAGCGCAGTACGTGATGGGTGGACAGCCGAGCCAGACCGACTACCACGACTGGGTGTGCCGCAACATCATGCCCATCTACGACTACGGGATCGTGGATGCGATGCGCATCGTCGCGCACATCGGTGTCGTCGGTCTCGCGATGTCCCTGGTGTTCGGCGCAGTGGCGCTTCTCACCACCGTCTACGGGATCAGCACGCTGTCAGGAGTTCCGGTGCGCGCCTTCGTTGACGAGTTCCGTGGCCGTCTCGCATGGGTGGTCGCAGGTCTGCTGTTGGTCGTCCCGGTGTTCCTGACCGGCTTCGACTGGACCCGTTGGCTGGTCGTCATCTCCTATGACGTTGCGATCGTCTATTTGGTTTTTGCGGCGCGCAGACCAGAGATCGAGCATCCGCCGACGCCAAAAGCGCTGCGGCATTTCATCTGTCTTGTCATCGTCCTTGCGCTCGTCCCGATCGGCACTGTTCCCGGCTTTGGCGGGCCGAGAATGATTTAGCTCCCCGTGCAGGGGGGTGAGGTTCTTAGACGGCCACCAGTTCGCCTTGCCGACCAGAACCGCCAATGCGGGCACGGTCACAGTACGGACCAGGAAGGTGTCCAGTAGCAAGCCGACACCGATGATGAAGCCCACCTGGACCATTCCCATGATGCTGCCGAACGTCAGGCCGAACATGCTTGCGGCGAAGATGATGCCCGCGGACGTGATCACCCCGCCGGTCGCGCCGACAGTCCTGATCACGGCCGTACGCATGCCGCGGGAGGCCTCGTCGCGGATGCGGGATATCAACAGCAGGTTGTAGTCCGCTCCCACTGCCACCAGCACAATGAACGCCGTACCCGGCACGTTCCATGCGATGTGTTGGCCGAGGATGAACTGGAAGACGACCACGCCGATGCCAAGCGCCGACATGAACGAGATGGCCACCGAGGCAATGAGATAGAGCGGTGCGACCACGGCCCGCAGCAGCACGATCAGGATCAACAGCACGACGAGGATCGTCATCGTGAGGATGAACTGCATGTCGTGGTTGTAGTAGTTGCGGATATCCGCGTTCACGGCGGGCAAGCCCGCGATCGAAATCTTTGCGTCGGCCAGTTCCGTGTTGGGCTGCGCGCTGCGCGCTGCGTCCATGATTTGCCCGACCTGGTCCATCGCCTGTGTCCCGAATGGGTCGAGGTCGGTCTGCACGAGATAGCGCACCGCGTGGCCGTCTGCCGAGACGAACATGGTTGCCGCGGTCTTGAACTCGCTGTTGGTCAGGATCTGGGGCGGAATGTAGAAGCCGGCCATCGACGGTTCTCGGGCGTTGTTGCGCATGGCCATCAGGAACGACGAGGCATCACCGAGACCGGGTCCCATCTGGCGGACCTGGTCGACCAGCAACTGCACCCCGTCGGCGAGTTGCCGACTCGCGTCGGCGAGCGTGTTGGCGCCGTTCTGCAGTTCGGCCAGTTTGCGTTTGATGCCGTCGGGCTTGTCGAGTCCCAACTTCTGCGCGGCCTCGGTGGCGGCCTCGAGCTTTTGTTGGAGCTCGCCGACGGTGGTGCTCACCGGCTGAGTGCCATCGGCGGACTGCAACTGATGCGCCAGATCGGACAGCGACTGAAGCGAGCCGTCGTCGTGCGCGGTGATGAGGCGCTGCAGTATCGCCCGCGAGTTCTGGCAGGCCGGATCGATCGAGCAAACCGGGTTGAAGTTGAGTGCAGCCATCATGGGCACCGCCCACCGATACACGTCGTCGACTTGAGTGAGGTTGACGCCCAACGCATCACCCATCGCGCGCATGCTCTTGACCAGTCTCGCGGACTGGTCAATGTCAGCGATCGTCGTGTTGGGACCGTAGCGGGCCTGCATTTCGACCAACGCATTCGTCAATCCGCTGACGGACGTCATCGCGTCCAGCACACCGTTGCGGACGTCGCCGAGCGCGTCAGCGAGTTGGTGCGCACCGCCGGTGAGCCGATCGAGATCGGCATCGCGGCTGGAGATCTCGGTCGATGCCTCGCTGAGTTTGTCGCCGACGGCGCCCGCCTGAAAAGTGGCCTTGGCCTGTTCGAGGGTGTCTCCGGTGGGCCGCGTGATACCGCGGACGGCGGCGATCCCTGGCACCTGGCTGACGCGGCGGGCCATCTGCTCCAGGTCGGCCAGCGCCTTCGGGCTGCGCAGATCGCGGGGCGACTGCACCAGAATGAACTGCTGGATGCTCGAGTTGACCGGAAAGTGTTGCGCCATCACTGCGTAGCCGACATTGCTGTCGACGTCGGCAGGCAGATTCTTGCGGTCGTCGTAGTTGAACTTGATCGCGCCGACGCACCCGGCCAGCACGGCCAACACGATGAGGCTGGCCACCAGATGGCCGACCGGATGTTTCACGATCCGAATTCCCGAGCGCCGCCAAAGCCGGCTGGTCAGTTCGCGTCTGGGCTTGCACAGCCCGCGTCGTCCGGCGAGCGCAAGCATCGCGGGCAACAGCGTGATCGAAGCGAGAAACCCGACAAGGATGGTGACGGCCAACGCGGGCCCGATGGTCGAGAACACGCCCAGCTTCGCAAACGTCATGCCCATGAACGTGATCGCGACCGTCCCCGCGGACGCCGCGATCACCTTGCCGACCGAGCCAAGCGCCAGTACCAGCGCGGCGTCCGACTCCTCGCCCATCCGCAGATATTCGTGGTAGCGCGAGATGAGGAAGACCGCATAATCCGTGCCGGCTCCCAGCATCATTCCGCTGACCAGCACCATCGCCTGCGGCGAAATGGTCAAGCCCAACTCCAGCAGCCACGCGATGACCTGTTGCGCCACGACAAGTGATATGCCGATCATCACCAGCGGCAGCGCCATGGTGAGTGGGTTTCGGTAGACCAGCAACAAAATCGTCAAAACCATGAGCGCGGTGGCGATCTCGATCACGTGGACGTCGCGTTCGCCGACGGCTGTCATGTCACCGACCGTTGCCGCCGGCCCGGTCAGGTGGGCGGTGAGGGTGGTGCCCGCCGTCGACGCTTTGACGATTTCGACGGCTTTCTTGTACGCCTCAGCCGCGGGTGGAGTGGCGAGTTCTCCTGCGAGCCCGACCGGTAGATACCACGCTTTGTTGTCCTTGCTCGTGACCACGTCGCGCAATGCCGGGGTGGTGATGAAGTCCTGCAACATGACAACGGACTGATGGTCGGCGCGAAGGTTGTCGACGAGCTTGCGGTAGACGGCCTCCTGTTCAGGACCCAGGCCGTTGTCGTTGCTCAGCACGACCAACAGGCTGTTCTGCGAGTCCGATTCGTCGAAGGCTTTGATCATCGCGTTGTTGGCGACAAGGACAGGCGCGTCGGATGGGAGGAACTCGGGCTGCTTCTCCCCCGCGATCTTCGCCAGCGGCGGCAGCAGGATGAACAACGCGACGGCCAGCGCGAGCCACAATCCGATGACGGCAAGCGGCCGCCGCACGACGAAGCATCCGATCCGGCCGAACGAGCCCAGCGAACTCGCCAGGTCGTCGAACTCGGCGCGTGCGGCGCGCGTGGGTCCCTGCATCCCCGAGAACAATACTGTGCGGTGACGCGTTTGGAGAGTTCAGCGAGTCTGCGAACTGCCTGTGTTGTCAACGGAATTCGGTCTCCGATGATGGGCAAACACCGACGGCTCTTGGCACCCCGGTTTGGACTGGTGTAACCGGGACAAATTCAGACGTGAGCGACGCCGGTCGTCATGCGCCGGCGGTCAGTGCCTTCAGGTCTTCGAGCGAGTCGCCGATGACTTCGCTGAGGTCGCTGTCCCGTCCGGCGTCCAGCCACCGTGCGAAGGCCACTTTGAAGACCGCGATCGCCGTTTCGGCAATGAGCGCTGCGGTCCGTTCCGCCACGCCGCGGCGTTGCAAACCCTCCGCCATCGCAGCGGAGAGCGAAGCCAACTTGATCAACTCACGCTCCTGCAGGCCGGGATTGGCGTTGATGACCGCTTGGCGTCGACGGGCGTGCGCCCGGCGATCCGCAAGCATGTCGCCGACCCCACGCAGTGCGCCACGCACCATATCGATCGGTGATGCCGAGTCAGGGGCTTCGGCTATGTGCGTCGTGATCAACTGGATCAGCGCGTCCTGCCCCCCGAACAGCACCTCCCGTTTGTCGGCGAAGTGTCGGAAGTACGTTCGCTCGGTCAACCCCGCTCGTTCGGCGATCTCCGCGACCGTCGTCTGGTCGAACCCACGCTCGGTGTAGAGATCCAGCGCCGCGTCCTCGAGGCGACCGCGGGCGTTTGGCTCCCACCGACTCATTCCGCGATCTTATGGGAATGACAGCGACTGTCATCGACGTTATCGTGATGACAGCTACTGACATCAATGGGAGGTTGCAATGCGCGTGTTTGTCACAGGAGCGTCCGGATTCGTCGGTTCGGCCGTCACTGCCGAGCTCCTCACCGCAGGTCATCAGGTCCTCGGCCTGGCCCGCTCGGACTCGTCGGCTCGGGCGCTGGAGGCGGCGGGCGCGCAGGTTCACCTGGGCGATCTCGAGGACATGGCGAGTTTGCGTGCGGGTGCGCAGTCCGCCGACGGAGTCATCCATCTGGCCTTCAAACACGACTTCGCGGACTACGCCGGCGCCGCCGAACTCGACAGGCGCGCCATCGGCACCCTCGGCGATGTGCTGACCGGATCGGACCGTCCGCTGGTCGTCACCTCTGGGCTGGCCGGCTTCGGACTTGGCCGGACGATGACGGAGGACGACGCTGCCTCGCCCGACTCGCCCCGATTCTCCGAACACGCCGCGCTGGAGTTCGCGTCGCGTGGGGTGCGAGTCTCAGTGCTGCGACTGCCACCCTCGGTGCATGGTGAAGGCGACCACGGGTTCGTGCCGCGCTTGATCGACATCGCCAGGGAGAAGGGCGTCGCCGCCTACCCCGGTGAGGGCACCAACCGCTGGCCCTCCGTGCATCGCCTCGATGCGGCTCGGCTGTTTCGGTTGGCACTGGAGGCAGCACCCTCGGGCGCTCGGTTGCACGCGATCGATGACGAGGGGGTTCCAGTCCGCGACATCGCGGCCGCCATCGGGCGGCACCTCGGCGTGCCCGTCGCCTCGGTTCCGGCGGAAAAGGCGCTCGATCACTTCGGTTGGCTTGGCACGTTCTTCTCGCTGGACGTCCCGGCGTCGAGCGAGCAGACGCGCGAATTGTTGGGATGGCAGCCGACGCAGGTCGGCTTGCTCGACGATTTGGACGAAGGGCATTACTTCCGCGAACGAGCGGCCGTCTTACTCAGTGAAAATGATTGACGGGCACCGGCAATCCGTAGTGCTCGCGCAGGGTTGTGCCCGCGTAATCCTCGCGAAACAGTCCTTTTCGCCGCAGGATCGGCAGCACGTGGTCGATGAAGGTTTGCAGTCCCGACGGTAGCGCGGCGGCCATGATGTTGAATCCGTCTGCCGCGCCACCTTCGAACCATGCGACGATCGTGTCGACGGCCTGGTCTGGCGTGCCGACGAAGGTGAAGTGGCCGCGTCCGCCCCCAAGCCGGGACAGGGTCTCGCGGACAGTCAGGCTTTCGCGGTTCGCCAATTCGATGATCAGGTCTGCCCGGCTCTGTGCACCTTCGAGGTGCGGGCGCGCCAAAACCGTTGCGGGCAATGGACTGTCGAGGTCGAACTCCGAGGCGTCGACCTCGAGGATGTTCGACAACTGCCACAGTCCGTATTCTGGAACCCGAAGCTCGTCCAATTCCCGGGCCAACTCCTGGGCTTCGCGCTCGGTCGAACCGATTATCGGGACGATCCCCGGCAGCACCAGCACACCATCGGGATCGCGACCCGCGGCCTTCGTGCGTGCCTTGATGTCGCCGTAGAAGTCGGCGGCCCGCTCGTAGGTTTGGTGTGCGGTGAAGATCGCCTCCGCATGCCGCGCCGCGAAGCCCTTTCCATCCTCCGAGGACCCCGCCTGCACAAGCAGCGGATGACCCTGCGGCGGCCGCTCCACGTTCAGTGGGCCCGCGACCTTGAAATATTCACCGCGATGGTCGATGGCATGCAAACGCGTCACGTCCGCATACCGGCCCGAGGCTTTGTCGCCGATGACCGCGTCGCGTTCCCAGCTGTCCCACAACGCTTTTGCAACAGTGAGGAACTCATCAGCCCGCGCATAACGGGACGCATGATCGAGACGGTCATCGAGGCCGAAGTTCGCAGCCTCCTCCGGCGTAGCCGAGGTGACGATGTTCCAGCCGGCCCGGCCGGCGCTGACATGGTCGACGGATGCGAGCCTGCGTGCCAGGTTGTACGGCTCGTTGTACGTCGACGAGACCGTGGCGATGAGACCGATCCGGCTGGTGTGTTGCGACAGCGCGGTCAGCAGGGTCAGCGGCTCGAGTTGTCCTGGTGGCCGGAACGCACCGGTGCCCGTCAAGGACGGACCGTCGGCGAGGAACAGCGAGTCGAACTTCGCATTTTCGGCCAGTCGGGCCAATTCGATCCAGTGCCTCAGGTCGAAGTCGGCGCGCGCATTGCTCTGCGGGAGTCGCCACGCCGCCTCATGATGGCCTGCCTCCATGAGGAACGCGTTGAGATGAAGCTCGCGACGTCCGCTCATGTCAGCTTCGAGCTGTCGAAGCCGTCGGGCAGCAGGTTGTCGGCGATGGTGTTCACGTCGACCTGTTTCGTGAGTTCACCGGCCTCGAAGAACGCGTCGGACAGCGCCTGCTCAGCCTTCAGGTCCTCGGGTAGGAACTGCGTGATTTTGAAGGGATACGCGTCGACGGTCGCCCTCCCATCCTCGAGCGAAACACCGGTCTCCTTGGCGATCGCCTTGGCGTATTGGTCCGGATTCTGCTGCGCCCAATTGAATTCGCGGGCGACGCGGGTGAGCACGTCGGCCAGTGCAGCGCGCCGCACTGGATCGTTGAGCGACTTCTCGCTGGCCACGTAGTAGTTGTTGACCTGGTCGATAGGCGGCACGCCCTTGGCGATGATCCGGGCGCCGTCTTTGACGGCGAGCGCGGATTGCGGGTTCCAGATCGACCACGCGTCCACCTTGCCGGTGTTGAAGGCGGTACCGCCTGCGGCCGGGCTGAGGTAGACGAACTCAACATCTTTTGGCGTCAGCCCTGCGCTCTTCAGTGCAAGCAGCGCCAAGCCGTGAGCGGAGCTGCCCTGCGGGACCGCGATCCGATTGCCTTTCAAGTCGGCGAGAGTATGAATCGGCGAATCCTTCGGCACGATGATGTTCTCGGGCGCCTTGGTGGCATCAGCACCGCGCTGGACGGCGATGATCTTGAACCCGAATTGCTTTGCCGCGCCGGTGATCGGTGGAACGTCGCCCACCGACCCGAGGTCGATATTGCCCGATGCCGCCGCCTGCACGAGTGGTGGACCGTAGTCGAACCGAGCGAACCTCACCTTGTACGGCGCGTCATTGAACGCGCCCGTGATCTTTGCCAGTTCCTCGTTACCGTCGCCGCCGTTGTCGCCGATGGTGAAGGTGTACTGGCTCCACTCGGGGTGGTTGGCGGCCGTCGAACCCGCGGCGCTACTCAGTGGTGCGTCGGGTCCTTTCGGTGAAGAGCAGGCGGCAAGCACACTCGCCACGGTGAGCAGCGCAGCTGCGGCGGTGAGACGGAAAGATCTGTGGGACATAGCTTCTCCTGTGAGTGGATTAGTGCCGGCTGGCGAGGCCGAGATCGACCAAGAGCGCGGCGCGTAACTCTTCGCGAGCGACGCTTGCCTCCCGTTCGGCGGCTGAGAGGTGGACGGCATGCGCATCGCCGATACGTCCGTTGCTCATCACCACGATGCGGTCGGCAAGCGCGATGGCTTCGTCGACGTCGTGGGTGACGAGCAGCATGGACGCGTGGTGCTGGCGGCGCAGCGCGCGCACCAGATCATGCATTCTCAGCCGGGTGATCGCGTCAAGGGCTGCGAACGGCTCGTCGAGCAGCACCAACTCGGGCTGCGTGACCAGCGCGCGGGCCAACGCGACGCGCTGAGCTTCCCCGCCGGAAAGCTGCTTGGGCCAAGCCTTTTCACGATCCGAAAGGTTCACTTCCGCGAGTGCCTTGCGCGCCCGCTCGTCGGCGTCTGGGCCGCGCAGGCCCAACGTGACGTTGCGCAGCACACGTTGCCACGGCAGTAGTCGGTCGCCCTGGAACACGATCGCACGGTTGACGGGCACCTCGATGCGACCGCCGTCTGGCTTGTCCAACCCCGCCAGCAGGCGAAGCAGGGTGCTCTTACCGCATCCGGACGGCCCGAGGAGGACGACGAGTTCGTCGTGGTCGATGACGAGGTCGAGGTGGTCCAGGACGAGGCGTTCGCCGAATCTGCGGACGACCTGCTCGACGACGACGCCCGTCTGCGTGCCCAGCGCGGTGGTCATCGCGCCTCATAGCTTGGCCGCCACCGCAACAGCACCCGCTCGAGAATCCGGACCAACTGGTCGGCCAGCAGGCCGAGAATCGAGTAGATCACCAGGCCGACGAAAACCTTGTCGGTCTGCAGATATGTCTGGGCTTGAGTGATCAAGAATCCGAGGCCCTCGTCGGCGTTGACGGTCTCCGCTGCGACCAGGCCCAAGATGCTGTAGGCCAGTGAAAAGCGTAGGCCGACAAGGAAACCGGGCAGCGCGCCGGGTACGAGCACGCGGGTGACAATGCGCCATGGACCCGCCCCGGTGGTGCGGGCCATTTCGATGAGGCGTTGGTCGACGCCACGGATCGCCGCGAAGAGGTTCAGGTACATCGGCACCCCGGCACCGAACGCAATCAACAAGACCTTCGTCAGTTCGTCGATGCCGAACCACACCACAAACAGCGGTAACACCGCGAGCAGCGGGATCGTGTTGAGTATCTGTGCAACACCGTTGAACAGATACTCGCCCGTACGCAGGAAGCCGCCGAGCACGCCGCTCACGATTCCGATGACCAGGCCGAGTCCGAGGCCAATCCCGGCCCGCTGCAATGAAATCGTCAAATCGGGACCGAGTACGCCGTCCTGCCACAGTTCCACGGTCGTGCTGAAGATGTCGGATGGCGCGGGCGCGTACGTCGGCTTGAGGACACCAGACCGGGCGAGGATCTCCCAGAGAAACACGATTGCCACCGGGGTGGTGTAGATCCCCAGCGGCCAGCGCAGTCGGCGTCGCAGGCTACCGAGCCGGGACTGTCGCCGGGCATCGCCAGGCAGAAATATGTCGCGCGGACGCGACGGCGCGACGACGGGCGCCGGCGGGGCGAGTAGGGCCATGGCATGCCTTCCAAACGGACGTCGAATGTGTCGGCGCGCGGTCATTCCTTGCGCGCCCGTATGATTCGCGTGCAGCAAATGTTGTGGTCACCATGCCGTATCTACGTCCGCTGTGGGAGCCATGGAATCGACGCGATTCTTTCTTGGCCGCGACTCGCGAAATCATCGTCGGAAAGACTTGACTGGTTCCAGAAAAGCGACGATATTGGGTGCCGTGGCCCCGGCACCCGATTACGCGCATCAGCTACGTGCCGCTGATCTACGGGTGACCCGCCCTCGCCTGGCGGTGCTCGAAGCGGTCCACGCCCATCCGCATGCCGACACCGAGTCGATCTTCGGCGCAGTCCGGTCGGGCTTGCCGGACGTGTCGCGGCAGGCGGTATATGACGTGCTCGCCGCGTTGACCGCAGCCGGGTTGGTCCGGCGAATCCAGCCGTCGGGCTCCGTCGCCCGATACGAGTCGCGCGTCGGCGACAACCACCACCATGTGGTCTGTCGGTCGTGCGGCGTCATCGCCGACGTCGACTGCGCGGTCGGAGAGGCACCGTGCCTTACTCCGTCAGACCACGAAGGCGCGTTGGACGGCTTCGTGCTCGACGAGGCCGAAGTCATCTACTGGGGGCTGTGCCCCGACTGCTCGGCTTCCCAAACAGCGCGATCACACCCGTGATCACAGCCCGTAACACCCACCCCCGGAAGGAATGCTGTGTCATCTGATACATCTGACGCTCGCCCACCGCACGACGACGCCAAGACGGCTAGTCATAGCGAGAGCGAGAACCCGGCTATCGATTCGCCGAAGCCGAAGACGCACGCTCCGCTGACCAACAGGGATTGGTGGCCGGAGCAGGTCGACGTTTCCGTGCTGCACAAGCAGAACGAGAAAGGCAACCCGCTCGGTGAGGACTTCAACTACGCCGAGGAGTTCAAGAAGCTCGACGTCGAGGCGTTCAAGCGCGACGTCATCGAGGTGGTCAACACCTCGCAGGACTGGTGGCCTGCCGACTACGGCAGCTACGCGGGCCTGTTCATCCGGATGAGCTGGCACGCGGCCGGCACCTACCGGATCTTCGACGGCCGCGGCGGCGCCGGGCAGGGCGCGCAGCGCTTCGCCCCGCTCAACAGCTGGCCCGACAACGCGAACCTGGACAAGGCGCGTCGGCTCCTGTGGCCGGTGAAGCAGAAGTACGGCAACAAGATCTCCTGGGCCGACCTGATCGCCTACGCCGGAAACGCCGCGCTCGAGTCGGCTGGCTTCAAGACGTTCGGGTTCGCGTTCGGCCGCGAGGACATCTGGGAGCCCGAGGAGATGCTGTGGGGCCAGGAAGACACCTGGCTCGGCACCGACCAGCGCTATGGCGGGACCAACGACAGCGATCGCAAGCTGGCCGAGCCGTTCGGCGCCACCACCATGGGCCTGATCTACGTCAATCCCGAAGGGCCGGAAGGCAAGCCGGATCCGCTGGCAGCCGCGCATGACATCCGCGAGACGTTCGGCCGGATGGCGATGAACGACGAGGAGACCGCGGCGCTGATCGTCGGCGGCCACACTCTCGGCAAGACGCACGGCGCGGGCCCCGACGACGGCATGGGGCCCGAACCCGAGGGCGCCCCCATCGAGCAGCAGGGCCTGGGCTGGAAGTGCCCGTTCGGCTCCGGCAAGGCCGGTGACACGATCACCAGTGGCTTGGAGGTGGTGTGGACCAACACGCCGACGAAGTGGAGCAACGCGTACCTCGAAATCCTCTACGGCCACGAGTGGGAGCTGACCAAGAGCCCGGCCGGTGCCTGGCAGTTCGAGGCCAAGGACGCCGAGGCGACGATTCCCGACCCGTTCGGCGGTCCGAACCGCAAGCCGACGATGCTCGTCACCGACATCTCGATGCGGGTCGACCCGATCTACGGCGAGATCACCCGGCGCTGGCTCGAGCATCCTGAGGAGCTCAACGAGGCGTTCGCCAAGGCGTGGTACAAGCTGATGCACCGCGACATGGGTCCGATCGAGCGCTACCTCGGTCCCTGGGTCGCAGAGCCGCAACTGTGGCAGGACCCGGTGCCTGCCGTCGATCATGAGCTGATCGACGAGTCTGACGTCGCGTCGCTGAAGGCCAAGCTGCTCGACTCCGGCCTGACCGTGCAGCAGTTGGTCAAGACGGCGTGGTCGTCGGCCTCCAGTTTCCGCGGCACGGACAAGCGCGGTGGCGCCAACGGTGCGCGGATTCGCCTTGAGCCGCAGAAGAACTGGGAGGCCAACGAGCCTTCGGAGCTGGCTCAGGTGCTGCCTGTGCTCGAGAGGATCCAGCAGGACTTCAACAGCTCGGCAACTGGCGGCAAGAAGGTTTCGCTGGCCGACGTGATCGTGCTCGGTGGCTCCGCGGCGGTCGAGAAGGCGGCGCGCGACGCCGGCTTCGAGATCGACGTGCACTTCGCACCAGGCCGCACCGACGCGTCGCAGGAGCAGACCGACGTGGACTCGTTCGCGGTGCTCGAACCGCGCGCGGACGGCTTCCGCAACTTCTCGCGGCCGGGTGAGAAGGCGCCGCTGGAGCAGCTTTTGGTCGAGCGGGCCTACATGCTCAACCTGACGGCTCCTGAATTGGCCGTGCTGATCGGTGGATTGCGCGCGCTGAATGTGAACCACGGCGGTAGCAAGCACGGCGTGTTCACCGACAGGCCGGGCGTTCTGTCCAACGACTTCTTCCTCAATCTGCTCGACATGAGCACCGAATGGAAGCCGTCGGAAACGTCGGAGAACGTGTACGAGGGACGGGACCGTTCGTCGGGTGCGATCAAGTGGACGGCCACCGCCAACGACCTGGTGTTCGGTTCGAACTCCGTGCTTCGTGGCATCGCCGAGGTCTACGCGCAGGACGACAGCAAGGACAAGTTCGTCGAGGACTTCGTCGCCGCGTGGGTCAAGGTCATGAACAACGACCGGTTCGACCTGGCCTGATCAACCAAAGACAGCACCCCGCAAGTCAATCCGGCTTGCGGGGTGTTGTTCTTTCTAAATCTGTCGGGCCAGCTGTGCGCCGATCAGCGGCGCGATCTTCTCGGCCATGTAGGCGTGGCCCGCGTCGGTCGGGTGCACACCGTCCTTGCCGATCAACTCGGGCCTGCCGACGAACCAACCCTGGGCGATCGGGTCGATGAACGTCGCGCCCGCGACGCCGGCCTGGTATTTGAGGGCATCGCGGATCCGCAGTACAGCGTCAGGCGGGTCAGCCGTCGGCCACGGCGGTCCGATCACCAGGAATTTAGCCGATGGCGCTGTGCGACGGGCCAATTGGTAAGTGCCCCACGCCAGGACCGACAGCTGCGTCGGGTCGACGCCTTGGTCGTTGCGGGAGCCGAAGAACACCACCAGCGCATCGTCGGGCTTGACGACGTCGGCGGTGAGGTCCTCGAACACGCTGCCGTGATTTCCGCGGGTGCCGTACCCCGCTCCCCCCTCGGCGGCCACGTCGGGAGCAACCGCTATGCCTTGGCGCGCCAACAGCTGCCAGGCCCGAGTGGTCCAGCCTTTCGAGCCGAGCCCGCCGAGTTCGCCACCGGTCGTATACGAGTCCCCGACCACTGCGATGCGGTTCAGCGAGGCGTCCGACGACACTATGTCGTTGTGCCTCACCGTTGTTGATCCGGCATTGACAAGGCCGATGAGCAGAGCGATCGCGACCGCGAACGTGACCAGACGACTCACCGGAACAGCTTACGGCCCAATTTCCAAAAACGCCTGCGCGGACGAAATCGTGCGCAAGGCGTTATTCAATTGCTGCATTGTCATCGCGGACAGCGGAATTGGGCTCTGTATCATGACTCAGCCCGCGCGCGCGGTGACGGCGTTGGCAGCCACTTGTCGTGGGCCATGGATGGTTTGCAGCTTGCTCTGCGCCGGGTCGAGCGCCTCTGAGTGCGGATCGGCAACTGGAAGATGCCGCTCCTTGACCATCCTGCGCATCCAGATGCGGGCCGGTTCTTCGACGAAGTGGTACAGAAGTACCGCACCGAGGAGCGCGACGGCGAACACGCCAACCATGATCAGCTTGGCCGACCAGCCGGGCGTCAGGACGATCTCGAATTGCGCCGTGAACCAGTTCCACGCGGTGTGCACCAACTCGTGCACCATGTACAGGCTGAATGAGATGTACCCGCCGTACACCATCACTCGGGTCGACAGGAGCCTCGGCAGACTGCCCATGCCGACCGCCAATGAGGCCACCAGCGGCACGAAGAGCACGTCGACGAGCCCGCTGGAGTCCGACACCTTGGGGATTGGATGCGCGTCGAGGAAGTACAGGATCCCGATGATGCCGACGGACAGCGCCAGCGACACGTAGCCGGCTCGACGTCGGCCCGCGTCCGAGAGCTCCATCTTGCGGACCGCCGCGCAGGCCAGCGCGCCGGCGGTGAACTGCATGACGATCCGAGGGAGCCAGCTCCATGGCGTGTAGAAGTGACCGGTCGCCAGCAGGAGCAGTGCGGGTGGCAGGCACGCGGCGACGGCCAGCCATAGCAAGCCTCTGACCCTGGTCGCCCTCGAGATGCGGAAAACCGCGAGAATCAACACCCCGAACAGCAGATACGCCAACCACTCCGCGCTGATTGACCAGGCGGGTCCGTCCCAGCTCGACCCGTCGAAGAATGGCTGGAACCACAACTGGACGAGCAACACCTGACGGGCATAGCTGACGGCGCTGAGCTGGTCTGCGACCGGTGAGGGCAGATGACCGACATAGAGCGTGAAGATGATCCACGCCAATGCGAGGTGAAGGGTCACCACGTAAACGGGCCACACCCTGGCCAGCCGCAGCCACAAGAAGTGCAGCGTGGCCTTGATCGAGAACGACTCGCCCATCCGGTCGAGATAGTTCCACGTCAACACGAACCCGCTGAGCATGAAGAACAGGTCGACGCCCTGTGCGCCGCAGTTGATGACCGGGGCGAGCGCTGATCGAAAGCCGGGCGCCGAAACCTCGAGCCACGGCCGGAAGTGGAACAACACCACCCACACTGCAGCAACGATGCGCAAGCCGGATAGGGCTTTGATCTCTCCGGTGCGCACAAAACTCTTTTCGTGAGGGACTCTGCAGTTTCGGGTCAGGCTGCCAGCAGTTATACCTACCGGCGCTTGGCAGAATATCAGCGCGGTCGCCCGATTCGCGCGACCGGAATGCTGTGCGATTCCTGCGAACCGGTGTGTCGCGGGCCGTCAGCTAAAGCAGTCCGCCGAGTAGCCCGCCGCGTTGGTTGTTGTTGCCGGGCGTCGGCTGATTCGGAAACGGCGTGCGCGTTTCGGGGCTGACGCTGATCGGGGCGCGCGTCGTCGGGGCGGGCGGCATCGTGGCGGCAGGCTCGGTGGCAATGGTGGTCGGCTGCTCCGCAGGCTGCGGTGGTGGTGGCTGCTGACCGGTCGGAGTCGCAGTCGGCGCCTGCGCCGCGGAGGTACTGACCGTCGCAGGCAAGACGGGAACCGGCGGTTCCGTCGCGGCGGGCGTGGGGCTGGGCAGTACCGGAGATGTCGGTGTCGACATCGGTGTCGAGATTGGTGTGGCGTCGGTCGGCGTGACGATCGGCGGGGCGGGCTGGGCCGGCTGAAGCATTACGACCGCCGTGGCGGCGGCCGCCGCAAGAGTTGCTACGACGACGCCCGTCAGCACTATTCGGCGCGACCAGCGACCCTCGTCGGCGTTCGTTGCGGGCGCGCTGGGATCCTCGTCGAGTCCGTCACCGGCCGACTTGTCGACTTCCAGCGGCTCGAACAGGTAGTCGAACCGGCCGGAGAGGTCCTCCCGCAGCATGTGCCGATGGTACGCGTATTGTTTGCCGCCGGTTGCGCATCTGCAAGAACAGCGGCGAGCAGGCAGAGTGGATATGCTTGCGCCTTCTTGACGGAGGACGACTATGTCTGCTGAACCTGGCGCCGCCGCGCCGTCGCCTGCCAAGTCGAACAGCGCCTCCGGCCATATCCGCCTGACGTCTCACAGCGGCGGTCTTGACGCCCCACCGATTCGCTGGGGTGCGCCGACCGCGGCCGAGCGCGGACCGCTCATCGGCACAACCACCACGCGTGCCCATCGCAATGTGATCGGCACGCACAGCGGGTCCTACAGCGTGTACCGGGCGTTGGCGGTGGCCTCAGGCGCGTTGTCGCGTCAGCACAAGGCGGACCTCACCGACACGTCGCCCACCGACATCATCGGCCCGTACCCGCAGTGGAGTGAGCCGGAGAAGATCGTCAGCCTCGATCCGTGGGGTGCGATGGTGGCCGACGTATTCGCTCCGGCCTTGGCCGAGGGCTACGACATCCGCCCGACCATCGCGATCACCAAGGCACATGTGATCGTGCCGGAGGTCATCGACGCCGTTCAGAAGGGACGCCTGGTCCCCGACGGCCGGATCTTGCTGCCCACCGGTGCCGCGCTGGTCACCAAGGCGGCTGTCGAGCCCGTGTGGTACCTGCCCGGGGTGGCCCACCGATTCGGCTGCAGCGAAACGGATCTGCGCCGAGTGCTGTTCGAAGAGACCGGCGGCATGTATCCCGAACTCGTCACACGCTCGGACCTCGAGGTGTTCCTGCCGCCGATCGGCGGACAGACCATCTACATCTTCGGCAACGGCCGCGACCTGGGTGACCCCACTGTGGAATTGACCGCGCGCGTGCACGACGAGTGCAACGGCTCGGACGTATTCGGATCGGACATCTGCACCTGCCGGCCGTACCTGACGCATGCCATCGAGGAGTGCATCCTGGGCGCCCAGCGTGGCGGCGTCGGGTTGGTGGCCTATTCCCGCAAGGAGGGCCGCGCGCTGGGCGAGGTGACCAAGTTCCTCGTCTACAACGCCCGCAAGCGCCAAGTCGGCGGCGATACCGCCGAGGCCTACTTCGCGCGCACCGAGTGCGTGGCGGGTGTCCAGGACATGCGGTTCCAGGAGTTGATGCCCGACGTACTGCACTGGCTGGGCATCCGCAAGATTCACCGCCTGGTCTCGATGAGCAATATGAAGTACGACGCGATCACCGGTTCCGGAATCGAGGTTGGTGAACGGGTGAACATCCCCGACGACTTGATCCCCGCCGACGCGCGGGTGGAAATCGACGCCAAGATGGCGGCCGGCTATTTCACCCCCGGGCCGGTGCCCGACATCGAGGAACTGCGCAAGGTCAAGGGCCGGGAGCTCGACGGATGAGCCTCGCGGGCGTCGACGTCGAGCACGACACAAGCAAGCCGGCAGGCGCGGCGGCGGTGTTGCGCAGCACCGTTGCGATCCGTGAGCGCGCGCGGTTCCTGTTGCACCGCGCGCGGGCAGGCGACTCCCCCTGGTTCGAGGTCGACGACGGCTCTTTGGCCGGGGCGGCGGCCGAAGTCGCCGACCTGACCCTGGCGCGCTACCCGGATCTGCACATCCCGTTTCACAGCCGCTGGCGGCACTTCGAGGCCGGCGGCGTGCAGCGCAAGGCCGAGCTGGACGGCCCGGCCATGGTCGATCTGACCGTCGTCAGCGTGCTGCTTGACGCAGGTGCCGGGCCGGATTGGTCATACCTGGAGACCTCTACCGGGCAGCGCTTCAGCCGATCCGAGGGGCTGGGTGTGGCGAGCTGGCACGCGTTCTGCAGCGGACTTTTCTCCACCGATGCGGCGCGGCCGTCGCAGGCGGATGCCGCCGGCCTACGCGGCGTGACGGCCGAGCGGCTGGCCGAGGCCTTCCAGTGCCGACCCACGAATCCGCTGGTCGGTGTGGACGGTCGGGTGTCGGTGTTGCACAGGCTTGGCGATGCGCTGGGCCCACACGGTCGGCCGAGTGATCTGTTCGACCTCACTGAAGGAAACAGGATCGCCGCGCACGACATTCTCAGTCGGGTGCTCGCGTCGCTCTCAGGGATCTGGTTGGCGGACAACAGCATTGGCGACCAGGCGCTCGGCGACTGCTGGCGCCATGACGCGCTGCCCGGGCCGGGGCTGACGCAGGGTTGGATGCCGTTCCACAAGCTGTCACAGTGGCTGACGTACTCGCTACTGGAGCCCTTCGAATGGGCGGGCGTCCGCGTCGAGAATCTGGACGCGTTGACCGGCCTGCCTGAGTACCGCAATGGCGGCCTGCTGCTCGACACCGGTGTGTTGCGGCTGCGCGACCCGGGCTGGGCGGAGCAGCCCTGGAATGTCGGCGATGAACTGGTGGTGGAGTGGCGAGCCCTGACGGTGGCGCTTCTGGACGAACTGGCCCCGCTGGTGCGCGAGCGCCTGGGCGTGAACGCTGAGCAGATGCCGCTGGCGTGCGTGCTCGAAGGCGGAACATGGGCAGCGGGCCGCGCGATCGCCGCGCGCCTGCGGGACGGTCGTCCCCCACTGTCGGTCGTAAGCGACGGGACGGTTTTCTGAAGCCATGGCAGGCGTTCATCTGATCGACCATCCCCTGGTTCAGCACAAGCTCACCCTGATGCGTCGTAAAGACGCCTCCACCAATAGTTTTCGGTTGCTTTTGCACGAGCTGTCGGCCTTGATGGCCTACGAGGTGCTCAGGGACATGCCGATGCACGAAATAGAGATCGACACTCCGCTGGAAAGCACCACCGGAATGGTCATCGACGGTAAGAAGCTGGTGTTCGTCTCGATCCTGCGGGCAGGCAGCGGAATTTTGGACGGCATGCTGACCGTGGTGCCCGGGGCCCGCGTCGGGCACATTGGCCTGTATCGCGATCCCAAAACACTTGTTGCCGTTGAGTATTACTTCAAGATGCCCGGTGAACTCCAGGAACGTGACGTGGTGGTGGTCGATCCGATGCTGGCAACGGGTAACTCAGCCGTGGCAGCGGTGGACCGCCTGAAGGAATGCGGCCCGAAGTCGATCAAGTTCGTCTGCCTGCTCACCTGTCCCGAGGGCCTTGACGCCATGCAGACCGCCCATCCCGACGTGCCGATCTACACGGCCGCGATCGATCGCCAACTCGACGAGCACGGCTACATCCTTCCGGGTCTCGGCGACGCCGGGGACCGCATCTTCGGCACTAAATAACATCCCCTAATCCCCCAACGTCGCGCCCACGCGAACGCCCCGGGTGCGCCCGTGCAGGAGGGGTTCATCGCCCGTTTCGACGGGTCCTTCGGCTCCATACCGTGGTTTCACACGAGCACGTCGCCGAACGAAAGGAGTTGGATCATGGCGCACTGTCGATACTGCAATCGCTTCCGGTTGACCCGGATGGCTGGCCCTGGCGCCTGGCTCCTGGAATGCGGCCACACCTACCTGCCACTGCCCAGCGAGGCGCAGACATGGGCCGCCTACACACAGGAGACCCGCCGGCGGGGTTAACGGCGGCGTCGCGTGGGCAGACTCCGGCTATGCAGACGCTGAATTACGCCCCGGGCCGAGCCGTCGATGTGTTCGGCGAGGGAGCGCCTTCTGTCTTGATGTGGCACGGCGCGCAGACCGACGCCCGCGGTGCGATGCGACCGCTCGCCGAATTGGTCGCCGGTCACGGGCTCACAGTGGCGGTGCCGGACTGGAACTCACACGCCGACGACGGCGGACGCAGCGACTTGCTCGCATCGGTTGATTTCACGCGGGAGGGCCTCGGCTCCAGCGGGCTAGTTCTGGTCGGGTGGTCGCTGGGTGGTGCCGCAGCGGCCGGATTGGCCATATCCGCGCGCCGACTCGATGTGCCTGTCGCCCATACCATCTGCCTTGCCGGCGCGTTCATTGCACGTAATCCGATCACCGGGGCCCCGCTGCCGACGAAGTTGCCGCCGGAGCCCTCGGCGTTCACCCTGCTGCATGGCACCGCCGATGATGTGGTGCCTGCCGAGGTGAGTCGGTCGTTCGCGGCGACGCTTGACGACAACGAGTGGCCGGTCGAATATGTCGAGCTGGCCGCCGACCACGGAGCGATCGCAGGCGCGGTATATGACCGCACTCACGATCGCTATCTGGCGGCGGAGGATCCCGACGTGCTGGAAGTGGCCGCCGACGTGGCCGCGCGGATCGCCGCGGTCGTCACCTAGCTGTCCTTGCGCGGCGGGCGCTGATCGTTGGGGTCATTAGGGTCGGGATCGCCGAACCACCGCCACGGGGTGTGCTCGGCGTAGGTGTCGTGCCAGCTCCACCATTCGTACGGCGGGGTCTGTGGATAACCCTCCGGTGAGTCTTCCCAATCCTCCTGGCGTCCAAGGGCCGTCATGTCCAGGAGGTTCCAGGTGTTGACAAACACCTCATCCCCGCGGCCGTTGATGAAGTACGTCTTGAACACCCGGTCGCCGTCGCGGATGAACGCCGTCGTGCCGTGCCAGTCGTCGACGCCGAAGTCCTTGGCGAAATCGTCGGTCATTGTGTACCAAGGGATGTGGTGCCAGCCCATCTTCGCCTTCATCCGTTCGAGTTCGGGCTGCGATGCGAGGGATGCGTAGACGAATGTGGTGTTCCGAGCATTGAGGTGGGCGAGGTTGGGTACATGATCGGCCATCAAAGAGCAGCCCGTGCAGCCATGTTCGGGCCAGTCGCCCGTGCCAGGTTCGATGAACGCGCGGTAGACGATCAATTGGCGTCTACCTTCGAACAGGTCGAGTAGGCTCGCCTTCCCGTCGGGTCCGTCGAATGTGTACTGCTTTTCTATTGGCGTCCATGGCATTCGGCGGCGCTGCGCGGCCAGCGCATCACGCGCCCGTTGCACTTCTTTTTCCTTTACGAGCATCTGCTTGAGCGCCGCGTCCCATTCTTGCGACGACACAATTGGTGGTGTTTGCATTTGCCTTGTCTCCCTTCTTCACTCATCGCAGCGCGTCGGAACGCCCGGCTTCCAGGCGCGACCACTGTGCGATCGGGCGCCCATTCATGCGCACTCGCTCGCTGTTGTTGGCAACGGGGCGTATCGGCCAGTCGGGGGGCGAGTCCTCCCACGCTTCCTGGCGTCCGTACACGGTGAGGTCCATCAGAGCGAAGCTGTAGTCCATGGCCTCGACACCGCGGTAGTTCGTCCAGTACGTCTCGAAGACGCGGTCGCCGTCGCGCAAGTAGCACACCAGATGCATCAGGCCCTTCTGGCGTCCGACGAGCAGGGTCTCGAGGGAATCCTGGGCCGAGTACCACGGCATTTCCCAGCCCATGAAGTCGCGGTAGCGGTTGCTCTCGTCGAACGGACCCTGGCACAGCACGGCATAGGTGATGTCGCGGGAATGCAGATAGGACAACTCGGCGACATGGGTGGTGCACCAGGTACACCCTTCGCATTGCTCGGCTGCGGGATGGCCGGTGTGCCACATGAAGTAGTACGCGATCAGCTGCGAGCGGCCGTCGAACACGTCGAGCAGTGTGACGGTTCCCGCGGGCCCGACGAGCGGCGTCGTCGCGTCCACTTCGACCATCGGCAGTCGTCGGCGCGCTGCGGCGATCGCGTCTCCCTCACGCGTGTGCGCTTTCTCGCGGACTCGCAGCCCATCGAGTTCGGTCTGGAACGTGGCCCGATCGACCAGTCGGGGCTGCGCGGTCATGACTGTTCGAGAGCGGTTTTGAGGTTGGAGAGCTTCCACGGCCAGCCACCGGAGATCAGTCCGAGCACCGTGCTGTCCGGGCCGAAGTCGTCGTGGATCACGGTCAGCTTGACCATGTCGCCGTCGGGTTCGAGGTCGAAGGATACCTTCGAGCGCCGTTCGGCCGCGCACGTGGCGACGGTCTCTTCGTCGAGTTGTTCGACGGCAGTGGCGAGTTCGGGGACGAACGTGTGGAAGGTGAAGGCGAGCCGGCGATACGGGTCGGATTCGAGGATCACCTGTTCGGGGTGTTCGATCTTCAGCCCGTGGTCCTCCCAGGCGTACGTCGATCCCTTCTGGAAGTCGGACACCATCGCGTGGCCCATGTAGCGGTGCGAGAACGCGGGGTCGGTAATTGCTTGCCACAGCTTCTCCGGCGTGGTGCGGATGTAGGTGGTGTAGACGAATTCTTTACTGCTGCTCATTGATTCGGTCTCCAATGCTGTTTTCAAGTCCGCGAGTGCCTGTACCCGCGCACGGTCGTATTGAGTGATCCAGCGATCGGCGATCGCATTGATCGGCTCTGCGTTGAGGTAGTGGAGCTTTTCCCTCCCCCGCCACACGGTGGTGACCAGGTTGGCTGCTTCGAGGACGGCAAGATGCTTGCTGACCGACTGCCGCGCCATCGATAGTCGCGCGCACAACTCCTGCAGGTTCTGCCCGTTGCGCTCGTTGAGGCTGTCGAGCAGGAGGCGTCGGCTCGGATCGGCCAGTGCCTTGAATACCTCGTCCATCTCTTTCTTCCTAACATGCAGCTGATCGGCTGCATGTCTGACTATATGCAGCCGTCCGGCTGCATGTCAATCGCTTCAGGCTGGTCGGGTCAACTCGTCGAATCTGACCAGCGCGAGGTCCCGTTGGTCAGGGTCAAACAACTCGAAGTGGGTAAGGAGATCGCCGTCGAATACGCCCAGCAACAGCATCGGGATCTCGACCTCGACTCCGTCCGACGACGTGCCTTTCGCCAGCAGGTCACCTAATGCGCCCGATGCCGAGTAGCGAAGAATATTCGTCGGCTCCACCCAGAAATTCGGGATCAGCGACGCCACCGTGTCGACGGACTTGATGAAATCAGCGACCGTCGTGCCTGTCGCCAGTTGGCGGTGGTTGACGCCTGTGGCGTGCGCCAAGCTAGCCCGGTAGGTATCCCAGTCATGGCGATTCAGTACCTGCAGAATCTTCAGGTGCGACTCAATGGCTTGCGGATGCTCGACTTCTCCGGATGCGATCCAGCGAGCTGTCAGCTCCGTGAACGCTTCGTTGATGTCATCGGGATCAAACCTCGCGGAGCGACGCAGAAGGCCGTCGTCGCTGACTTCCACAACCGTCAAGTACTCCGCGGCAATCGGCGCGTCAGGCTCGGCGGTGTCACGGAAACGGTTGCGCATCAACGCAAAACGCGCACCCCTGATCGCGACGACGTCCGCCTCCGATCGCCAGCTGGGGGTGGCGTCGAACATCGCCTGCGTGGCGTCGCGCGGTCTCAGCCTCTCGAAAGAGGCGCGCAAGCCTTTACGCCGATCCTCCGCGTGGCAGTCCGCGGTAATCAGCGACTGAAATTCGTCCACCTCGCGGCGGTTGAATGCATCGGCTAGTTGTGTCCAGGTCTGAGTTGCCGCGTTCTCTAATTGCGGCACTTGGCGATTGAGCTCGTCGAACCGTGCGAGCGCGGCTTCTAGGTCGGCTTCACCAAACATCTCGCAGCGGTTGACCGCGTCACCGTCGACCGTGAACAGGACGATCTCTCGCCACTCGGCAGTGAATCCCACCTGCGAGGTCCCGTATGCGGCGTGTGACACGACCGCGCCGAGGTCGCTCAGTCGGGGCACCGTCTCGATATGGACGTTGAGGTCCGGCGAGATGTCAAAGGCGGCACGTATGTACGGGATTAGATCGCCGGGGGCGAAGGCTATCCCCCGTCGGTGGTCGATACTCACGAAGTCCCGTGTCGTCGTAGGTACCTCGTGTCGCGTGAGCGCGGCGTACCCCCGGGCGACGACTGACCACGTGTGTGCGTGGGCTCCGGCTTCGCCGGCGGCATACCGGGCGTCGAGTTCTGTGAAGGCGGCGCCGATGTCGTCGACGTCGAATGCGACTCGTGCCACGATTTGGTCGTCGGAGTTGATCTCGATGAGGCCAAGCATTTCCACCTCGAAGGCCTCGGGCTGTTGTTCTGGGCCCTTGACGCGGAAGTGCGCTAGCACAAGCCGCTGCCCGCGAGTCGCAATGACCGTTGATCCATAGCTTTTCGCCCCGACGCTGGCAATGGCTCGCAAGTCCGCGATACATGCCGTTCTGCCTTCTACCAAACCCGCGCCCACCAGTCGGCGACGATCGTCCGACAATGTTCCCTCAGCGAGCATTTCCGTCATTGCTGCCCAGTTGCGGGCGGAGAACAACGCCCAAAAGCGCTCAGTTACTTGGCTCGCCGCGTTTTCTGGATGGGGCAACGACCGATGGAGCTCGTCGAACCGGGCGAGTGCGGCTGCTAGGTCGGCCTCGTCGTAAACTTCGCCGCGGCTGATCTTGTCCTCGTCGAACGTGACCAGGCTGACCTCTCGCCATTCGACTTCGAAGCCGTCTGAAGAGGTCCCCTGCGAGGCGATGGTAAGCACCGCGCCGAGGTCAGTCAGCCGATGCACGGCTTCGACGTAGGTGCTGGACTCTGGTGTGAGATCCCATGTGGCCCCGAGGTATGCGGGCAAATCGCTCGCCTGGTACATGGCGAGCTGTCGATGATCGAGGTGTACCCAATGTGGCGCGGTCGGTGGGACTTCCTGGTTGTTGAGTGCATCGAAGGTGCGCATGATGAGCGACCACGTACGGGAGTGTGCTGCTGCCTCGCCTGCGAAGTAACGGGCGTCGAGTTCCTCGCTTGCGTCGATGATGTCGTCGACATCGAACAGAACAGCCGCCACGATCCGGTCGTCGCTGTCGACTTCAATCACGTTTAACATCTCGACAGCGAACTCACCGTGCTGGAGATCCTGGTTCGCCGAGGAGAAACGACTGAGGACGAGGCGCTGCCCGCGCGTCGCAACGGCGGTCCACGTCACGTTCGCCCCGATATCGGCGAGGCTTCGCATGTTTGCGAGTTCGCCATCGCGTCCCCGCTGGATCCCGGCGTTCACGACACGACGTCGATCATCGGTGTAGATATCCTCGGTCAACGCCTTCTCGATAGCGTCCCAGTCGCGAGCATCGTAGGAGGCCCAAAAACGCTCGTAGACTCGAGTTGCCGCGTTCAGCGATCGCGCTACTGTCGGCTGTAATTCGTCAAACCGCTCGAGTGCGGCATCGAGATCCGCCTCGTCGAAGGTTTCAGAGCGCTTCAATTTGTCGCCCTCGAACGTCAACAGATCGATTGATCGCCACTCGACGTCGAATCCATCCTGCGAGGTTGCGCGCATTGAGTGAGTGACAACAGCTCCGAGGTCGCTCAGCCGATGAACAGTGTCGATGTAGATGCTGCCTTGCGGCGCGAGATCCCACCCCACATTGAACGACGCGCCCATCGTTCTCGTGTCGACCATCGCAAGCCGCCGCCGGTCGACGAATTCGCAATCTGTCGTCCGCGCTGCCAGCTCATGCCGGTTGACGGCTGCGAAGGCGCGCGTGACAAGTGACCAGATGCGGGCGTGGTCGGCGGCTTCGCCTGCGATATAACGGGTTTCGAGCTCGCTGAATGCGGCATCGATGTCGTCGAGATCGAACGCAACGCCGGCCGAGATCCGGTTGTCGGTGTCAATTTCGATGAGCGTGAGCATCTCGAGGGCGTATGCCTCGGCAGCCTGGCCGCTGCCCGATACGCGCGAACGGGTGAGCGCGAGCCTGTCCCCGCGGGTTGCGATAACGGTTGATTCGTAATTTCTGACACCGACTCCGACCACTGCGCGCAAGTTCGCCATCTGGGCATCCCGGCCGCGTCGGACGCCACCGCTCACCACGCGACGACGATCGTCGTCGCAGACATCGTCGGTCACCATCTGCGCCATGGCATCCCAGTCGCGAGCCGCGAGGCGCACGTTGAAGTGGTCGTATGCGCGGCTCGCTGCGTTTTCCAATCGTGGTGCCGTCCTGCAAAGTTCGTCGAACCTGGCTAATGCGGCGTCGAGGTGTGCGTCGCTGAACAGTTCACAGCGGCCGATTTGGTCGCCGTCGACGGTCAGGACGGCGATCATCTGCCACTCTGCCTCGAAGCCCTCTTGCGAGATGCCACATGCTGTGTGAGTGACCACCGCTCCAAAATCGGTCAACCGATGCACAGCCGCGACGCGAATCTTGAAACCTGGCGTGAGATTCCAACCGGCGCCCAGGTACGCGGTCAAGTCACCTGCCTCGATCGTCGCGCGCAGCTGGTGGTCGACGTTGACCCAATTCGGCGAAATCACGGGGATTTCACCCTGGTTGATCGCCGCGTAGGCGCCCTGGATGATCGACCAAGTGTGCGCATGTGCGGCCGCTTCACCAGCGATATAACGCGCGTCGAGTTCTTCGAATGCGGCGTCGATGTCGTCGAGGTCGAACGCCACGCGAGCCGTGATCAGCTCGTTGGCGTCGATCCCCACAATGACGAGCGCATCAGTGCAGAATGCGTCCGGACGCTGGTCGCCGCCCGCAAAGCGGGTACGAGTGAGAGCGAGGCGCTCGCCACGAGTCGCAATGACGAGCGCTGTCACGCTTTGGCTTCCGAGCTGGGCGATGGCCCGCAGGTTTGCGATTTCGACGTCACGGCCACGGAGTGTCTCGGCGTTCACTACCCGACGCCGATCCTCCACGGACGTGTCATCGGCGAGCATCTTCGCCATGGCGTCCCAGTCGCGCAATGCAAAATACGAGTTGAACCGTTTGTTCAGTCGGCTCCCGGCGTTCTCCAGTGTCGATGTCGCTGCGGTGAGCTCGTCGAAACGTGCGATCGCTGCATCGAGGTCCGTCTCATCGAAGATCTCGGCGCGACTGACCAGCTCGCCCTCGACCATCATGATCTGGGCAATCCGCCACTCGGCGGCGAAGCCTTCCTGCGAGGTGCCCTTCAACACCTGCGTATAGACCGCCCCCCGATCACCGAGCCGACACACAGCTTCCACGCGAAAGCTCAAGTCCGGAAGTTGATTCCAGGAAGCGTTGAGGTATGTGATGAGTTCGCCCGGTGCAAATGCCATGGCGCCGCGACGATGATCGATACTCACCAAGTCCGGTGTCGCTGGGTAGATTTCGTGACGGTTGAGATCCACGTAGGCTGCCGCGATCACGGACCACGTGTGCGCGCGGGCCGCCCCTTCGCTCGCGATGTACCGTGCTTCGAGTTCTTCGAATGCGGCATCGAGGTCGTCCGGTTCGAATATTACATGTCTAGAAATCTGACCCTCAGCAGTGATCTCGGCCAGGTCTAGCACCGCGAATTCTTCGCCGGGCCAATCGGGAACGGAGAACGAGCTCCCGAAAAGCACAAGGCGTTCCCCTCGGATGGCGATGACCGTAGTCGTGATGCTTTCAAACCCCACCTCGGCGATGGCGCGCATATTCGCCATCTCGACATCCCGACCATGTTGAATCCCCGCGCTTACCACCGGGCGACGATCGTCGGTCGTGAAGCTGTCGGCCACCAAGCCGGCCATGGTGTCCCAGTCGCGAGTTGCGAAAAGTGCCGCGTACCGCTTTACGACTCGGCTCGCCTCGTTTTCCAGCTGGGGCGACGGCTGACTGAGTTCATCGAAAGCTGCGATCGCGTCGTCGAGATCTGCCTCGTCGAAAATCTCGATGCGATTGAACAGATCACCCTCGACGGTGAGGACGTTTATTTGCCGCCACGACGCGGCGAAGCCGTCTTGCGATGTGCCAGTGATCACGTGAGTGACTACCGCCCCGAGGCTGTTCAATCGGTGCACCGTCTCGATGTGGCCGTGAATGTCGGGCATCAGTTCCCACGCGGAACGGATGTATGCGAACAGGTCACCAGAGCCGAACGCCGTCCCTCTGCGGTGGTCGATGCTCACCCAGTCGGGAGTCGTCGCGGGTAGCTCCATTCGGTTGAGCCCGGCATGTGCCTCCACAATCCGCGACCAAATGTGCTCGTATGCCGCCGCTTCGCCTGCAAGATAACGGCTTTCGAGGTTCCCGAAGGCGGCGTCGATGTCGTCGGGGTCGAACATGACAACATCGGTGACCCGCTCCTGGGAGTCGATTTCGACAAGAGTGAGGCCCTCGTTCTGGAACGCGTCGGGTCGTTGGTCGGCGACGGAGAAGCGGGCGTGAGCCAGCACGAGGCGTCTGCCCCGTGTGGCGATGACGGTCGGTGTCACGTCCGCGATACCTACATCATCTGCCGCGCGCAAATCGTCGAGCTCCGCCTCACGACCGTGTCGAACCCCAGCGTTCACGACGCGTCGACGATCGTCTATGGAAAAGTCGTCGGCGAGAAGCTCCGCCGCGGCGTCCCAGTCCCGCGCGGCGAAACATGTCGCCAACGACCCAGCCACCGAGCCCGCCGCGTTGTGGTCGCGTGGTGGCGGAGGCTTGAGCTGATCGAACGTCGCGAACGCAATGTCGAGGTCGGTCTCGTCGAAAATTTCGGTGCGATCGATCAAATCACCTTGGACTGTGACCATTTCGACGATCCGCCACTCGGCGTGCAAGCCCTCGCGTGAGGTTCCGCTCAACACCAGGGTGTAGACGGTCCCGAGGTCGCTTAGCCGATGCACAGCCTCGATGAAGAAGCCGAGATCCGGAATCTGATCCCAGGCGGCGCGGATGTACGCCACAAGGTCCCCTGGCGCGAATGCGATTCCGCGACGGTGGTCGATGTTGATGAAGTCGGCCGGGGTCGGGTGTATTTCGTGTCGATGCAGTGCCGCGGCATGGCGTTGCGTTATGAGCGACCAGACGCGGGCGTGAGCCGCAGCTTCGCCGGTGAGGTAGCGTGCGTCGAGTTCTGCAAGCGCATCTTCGAAATCGTCCGGATCGAAGACGATTCGGCCGACAGCAAGCCCGTCGTCGTCGGTCTCAATTACGTCGAGGACGTCGACGCGGAATGTCTCCGGACCCACACCTAAACCGGAGACTTGTGCACGATTGAGCACGAGTCGCTCGCCCCTGGTCGCAATGACCTGTGACGTCCAGTTCTGTATGACTTCGGCGGTGGCGCGGAATTCGGCGAGGGCTGCATCCTTTCCCTGCCGGCGGCCGGCATTCACCACTCGACGACGGTCCTCGGTAGCGACACCGGCGGCGAGGATTTCGGCAATCGCAGCCCAGTCGCGGGTCGCAAGGCCGTTCTTCGCGCGCTCGTACGCTCGGCTTGCTGCATTCTGCAGGCGCGTCGTCGGATGGCTGAACCGTTCAAACGTGGCGAGCGCCGCGTCGAGGTCGTTCTCTTCGTATACGTCCATCCGCTGTTCCTCGGGAACAAGCGCAACGATTCGAGGCCACTGCAGTTCATTCCCACGAGTGTCGGTGCCTTCGATGACGAGGCTGGCGACGGTGCCGTGCGCGTCAAGCGCATGTATTGCCGTCACTCGATACCGGGCATCGGGCACGAGTGCCCACAGCTCCTCAACCGCCCGCCCGAAGTCATTAGAGCCGAACGAAATCCGGCGATGATCGACGTACCTGAGCCCGCCCATGATGGGCCCCAGCTCGTGACGATTCACCTCACCAAGCGTATCCATCACGCTCTGCCAGGCGTCTGCGTACGGTGCCGCCTCACCGGCGAGATAGCGAGCATCGAGCTCGTTGAAGGCAGCGTCGAAGTCGTCGAGGTCAAACACGACGTGCGACGCAAGCCGGTTGTCGGCGTCGATTTCGACTACGCCGACCATCTCGTTGCAGAAGCTCTCGCGCTGTCGGTCCTGCTCCGAGAAACGAAGAACACGGAGGGCGAGGCGGTCACCGCGGGTGGCAATGATATTGCACGTTACGTTCCCACTGTCGGCGAGATCGGCCATGGCCTTGAGGTTCTCGATTTCGGTATCGCGACCCTGCCGGACGCCGGCGCTCACTGTGCGACGACGATCATCAAGCGAAAAGTCATCGCTCAGAATCTCCGCCATGGTGTCCCAATCGCGGGCCGGGAAGTATCTCCAGAAGCGTTCGTCCACTTGGCTCGCTGCATTTTCGAGCAACGCCCGTGGACGTGCGGCCTCAAACCGCGCATGCGCGGATTCGAGTTCGGCCATCGCAGCGTCGATGTCATCGACATCGAACATCACCTGCAGCGCGATCTGACCGTCTTCGTCGAGACCGCACAACAAGAGCATCTCCTCGTGCGGCGCTCCCGGGCTCGCATCGTCGGTGCCGAGGTCGAGTCGAGTGAGGGCCAGGCGCTCGCCTCGGACGGCGATGACTGCCCATCGCTGCCACGCCCATCCTTCGCGAAGATGTCTGGCAACTCGTGGCCAGTCACCCGGCCGAAGATCGTTCTGGGTGAAGCCGACCACCTTGCGGCGACTCTCGACGAAGACGTCGGGCGCAAACGTTTTCTCGCATTCGTCCCAGTCCTCGCGCTCGAAGGCAGCTTCCACCTCATGCATCACCCGGACGCAAAGGTTGTCGAGCTTCACGGCCGGAGCTTCGAGGGTGGGCGCGAGCGCCAGAACGTCACGTCCGCTGAGAAGGCGGCGGGCCTTGTCGGCAAGTGCCGCTGCGCCTTTGCGCTCATACAACTCGGCAGCCTGCGTGGCGGCCGCTTGTGCACCGGCGAGGTCGCCGACGATATCCAACACTGTGGCCAGCGCCAGGCAGGCATCGCCGTGGTCGACCAGAGCGTCGGTGCCCGCAGCGATAGCGACCGCCTCCTGGGCCACCTGCCGGGCCGCGTCGTGAGCACCGTTTCGCGCCAACAGCTGAGCCCGAACCGTACGCCAGGTCATCGATGCTTTCAGCGCATGCCCGGCGAGACGTTCACTCTCCGTGCATAATTCGTCGGCGTCGCCGTCTCTATCGAGAAGCAGACAAGCGCGCGCCAACAAAGCGGCGGTCTCGGCTGTATCCGCATCGAGGCGCATGCGCCGGAATCCGTCGTAGGCCTGCCGTAGGTGCGTCTCGGCAGACGCGGGCTCGTCGGCTACCAGTTCGACTATGCCTGCGAACTGTTCGACCTCGAGTAACGCGTGGCGCATGCCAAGGTCGTTCAACGCGCGCCGGGCCGAGTCGATCAGGCGACGGCCGGCCTCGGGGCGACCTCGAAATGCGTCAAGCACGCCCTGGCATCGCGTCGACGTTGCCTCGACGACGGCCGATCCCGTCGTGATGCGAAGCAGCCGCACCACATCGAGACACCGTCCACCCGCGCGCGGCACCGGGTTTGGACCCCATAACGCAGCTAGTGGCGCCCCGGCCAGTACCGCGTTCACGCGTCGGTGGTCACGGGCGCGGCGCGCGGCGGTCAGCGCGTGATCCAGCGCCATTTCGCTGTCCCCAATGCGACCGAGGCGTGCCAAGCATCCGGCGCGAACGGTGTGGGCCTTGGCCTCCCCCGCCGCGTCGTCCAGTCTGGCCAGTTCCTCGGCGGCGACGGCAAGCGCGGATTCGATGTCGTCCAGGCGCTCGGGATGGGTGAGCATCGATAGTTGGCCATCGAAACAGGTGCCCCACGCCGTGAGCCTGGCCGAATCGCCTGCGGCTTCTTGCAGTTGCGATACCGCGCCTGCCGCCGACGCAACATCGCCCGCTGCCAACAGCGCCTCACATCGCGCCACCAACAGTTCGGCCTGCTGGTCATCCCGGTCGGGCAGCTCGTCATCAAGCTCCTCGAGCGCGTGCAGCGCCCGGTCGTACAGGTCAGCCGCGCCTTCGTAAGCGAGGCGGGCCATCGCCTGCTCCGCTGCACGCCTGCAATACTCGACGGCCTTCGCGGCGTTTCCCGCCCACGCACATTCGAAGTAGTGGTACGCCAATTCGGCCAGTCGTTCGTCGTCGGGGCCGGACTCGGCTTCCAGCGTCGCCGCGATGCGCTGGTGCAATCGCATACGGCGCACCGATGCCAATTCGGCGATCAGCGACTGCCGGACGAGGGCGTGATTGAAACGGTAATGGCCGCCCGATTCTTCGATGACGATGCCTGCTTTGGACGCTTCGTCGAAAGCGTCGACGAGATCATCCCCGACCACGCGCTCTACCAGATCCAGGGCAAACCGGCTGCCCACCACCGCGGCAGCCGCCAGGGCCTTGTTCGTTCCCTCCGGCAACCGAGAAAGTCTGCGGCTTACAGCTTCTCGAACGCCTTGCGGCAAAGTGCTTGGGTCCCAACGCCCGCCACTTTCGTGAACATGACGCAGCGCCTCGATGAGGAAGAAAGGATTGCCGCCGGTGACGGTCGCCAACGCCCGGGCCAGCTCCTCATCGTCGTACCCGGCTTCGGCAACATAGGCGCTCACATCGTCCTCGTCCAGCCCGCGCAACTGAAGGCGATTATCGGACCCGTCGCGGTGCAGGTCGGCAAGCATGGCCGCCAGCGGATGGGAACGGTCGAGATCGGTACTTCGGTACGTGCCGACGATCTGAACGCGGGCGTGCTCGCCGAAGCGAAGGAGATGCCGTAACAGTAGAAGCGTGGGCTTGGCCGCCCAATGGAGGTCATCGAGGACCAGCACCACTGGCGCGGCGTCTGAGGCAACGCCCAACAGTGCGACGACTGCATCGAAGAGCGCGTAGCGTTCGGTGTCTGCGTCAGCATGCGGCGGCGCCGCCAGATCGGGTAACAACTCGCTCAGTGCCGGCACCAGTGGAAGCAGTGCTTCGACACCGCGCAACCCGCGAATTCGGTTGGCGCCGAGACTAGGTACGACCGCACGCAGGGCTTCCGCGAACGGCTGGTACGGCGCGCCGAGGTCCTCATCGCAACGGCCGTAGAGGACGACGGCACCTCCGTCGTAAGCGTGGCGGGACCATTCACCGGCCAAACGTGTCTTACCTACGCCGGGCTCTCCGGCGATCATCACCGCGCGCGTGCCGGCGGCAAGTGTGGCCTGCCAAATCGACAGCAGCTGCTCGAGTTCGCTGGCCCGCCCGACGAACGGCCCGGAGCCGGCCAAAACGGCTGGCAGGGCCGGCCGTTCGATAGGTGTATCCGTTGCGGAAGCGCGGGATTCGTCAGCGGCATCCAGCCGAAGTTCGAAGACGTGTTCGGGGCGGGCAAGGTTCTTGAGCTGACGCGTCCCGAGGTCGGCCAGCACGACGTCGTCTCGAAGCGAGTCGACGACGAGTTCGGCGGTCGCGCCTGAACATAGAATTTGGCCCCCGGCCGCCAGCGACCGCAGTCGGGCCGCCCGGTTGACCGCCCGGCCGAAGTAGTCGCCGTTGCGCAGCTCGACCTCGCCGGTGTGCAGCGCTATGCGGATGCGCATGGGCTCTGCCAACTCCCACGGTTCGTGAGAGATCGCTTCCTGCAAGTCGATCGCGGCAGTCGCGGCCGCCGAGGGCCGGTCGAAGACCGAGAACGTTGCGTCGCCCTCACCGCGCGTCTTGATGAGACGCCCGCCCCGCGCCGTGACAACCTGTTCGACGATCTCGTCGTGTCTCGCGAGTGCCGCCGCCATCGCTTCGGCGTCCGCCTCCCACGCGGCGGTCGACCCCTCGATATCGGTGAGTAAGAAGGTCACCGTCCGGGTAACCGCCGAGAGTTGCTGTGACACAGGGACTTCCAATGCGGAATCCTGCGTGATGATGGCGGCCTCTAGCCGACGCAACTCCGGTCCGGGGTCGACGCCCAACTCGTCGGCCAGCAGGGATCGTGCGCGTTGGTAAGCGCCAAGCGCCTCCCCTTGCCTGCCTGCGCGGTAGAGGGCGAGCATCAGCTGGCCCCAACGCCTTTCACGAAGCGGTGCGTCTGCCACGGCAGCTTCGAGTTCACCGATGATCTCTGCTGCACGGCCCGTCGCAAGCAGTGCATCGGCGCGGTCTTCCACGAGGGCCGCGTGGCCCTCGATCCATCGTGTTTTCTCCGATACACCCCGCGGGCCATCGGGCAGTTCGGGGACACCGCGCCAGAGTGCCAGCGCCTCGTCGAAGCGGGCGATCGCTTGAGTCGGGTCTCCAGCGGCCACCGCGTCGCGGCCCAGCCTGGCGGCCAGCTTGTAACGCGTGGCATCAGTCTCGGTGGTGTTGAGCACCCAGCCGGCACCCTCGGTCAGCACGAAGCCGTCACCAAGGGTGCGCCGCAGCGAGGAGATGTGGGTCTGCAGTGCCTTGGCGGCGGTGCGTGGCGGATCGTCGCCCCACAGGAGTTCCACGAGTGTGTCTGCTGAGACGACGCCACCGCCGTGCAGTCCGAGCATCGTCAAAATGGCGCGGGGCTTGGCGCCGGGAATGGCGACCGGCAGGCCATACTGCCGGACTTGCAGAGTCCCCAGAACCCCCAGCTCCACCGTTTGAAGCGTAGTCACGTGACCATCGTCAGAAGGGCGATTCAACGCGTGGTCAAGAAGCAGTAAAGGCCCGGCCGGAGGAGTTTTGTTGAGTTGTCAAACATCCGGCCGATGTCGGAGCACTGCGTCGCGTGGGCGACACGAGGATGGAGGGCGCCGAGGTGTGGGAGGCTCGCGCTGTGGACCTGCCCACACCGGATCCCGACCTTCCCCACCTGGCAGACGTTGTGCCGTCGGTGCTGGCCGCGATGGGCGTCGCGGGATTCGACGGCTCGATCCCACTGCCCGGTGAGGTGGCAGGCGCGTGCGTGCTGCTCGTCGACGGACTCGGAGCCGAACTGCTGGACACCTACGCCGCAGACGCACCTGTGCTGGCTGCTCTGCGCGGGCGGACACTTCAGGTCGGATTCCCGTCCACGACCGCGGCCGGGCTGGCGGCAGTTGGCACCGGCGCTCGCTCGGGCGAGCACGGGATGGTCGGGCTCTCGTTTCGGCTGCCAGGTACCGACGTGATCAACGCCCTCGGCTGGCGACCGCATCCGACCGGGCGTGATCTGCGCGAGAAATTCCCGCCTGAGCAGGTCCAACCGATGCCGACGACATTCGAGCGGGCCGCCGCGACCGGGATCGCGGTCAGCGTCATCTCCGGCTCGGAATTCAGCGGCTCCGGGCTGACCCGGGCCGTGCTGCGCGGCGGCCGTTATGTCGGCGTGCACGCACTGGGCGATTTGGCCGCCTGCGTGCGCTCCGCGGTCGCCGATGGCGGCTTCTGCTACGGCTATCACTCGGAGCTCGACCTGCTCGGACACGTCTACGGCCCCGGCTCGTCGGCATGGCGGATGCAGCTGCGCCAGGTGGACCGGCTGGTGGAGTCGATCGTGGAGGGACTGCCGCGCGGCGGTTTGCTCGCAGTCGTCGCCGACCACGGAATGGTGTCGATCGACGCTTCGGAGGTTGTCGATGTCGACGCCTGCGAGCCGATGCTGGACGGCGTCGACGCCATCGCCGGCGAGCCGCGCGCTCGACACGTTTACGTTGCCGACGGGGCGGTGGACGCGGTGCTCTCCGCGTGGCGAGAGACGTTGGGACAGCGGGCATGGGTGGCGTCCCGCGACGAAGCGATCGCCGCGGGATGGTTCGGCGACCGAGTCGGCGCCGCCGCGCGGTTCCGCATCGGCGACGTTGTCGCCGCAGCGCGCGGCACCGCGGGCATCATGCGGCGGACCGCGGAGCCACTGTTGTCGGCACTGATTGGTCAGCATGGTTCGCTGACGACGGCCGAGCAGCGCGTGCCTCTGCTACTTGCGTATAACGATCAGTAAATCTGCTGCAGCGCAGTAGGTTTCACTTGCAACGGGATGTATTTGGCTGTGCAACAGCATGTTTGAATACGAATACATCGAATTGACAATGTAAATGTCTGGTATTGGCCCATTCCCAGTCTTTGTCCGGGAAGCTGTCAGGCGCACTGTGATACCTGCGGTATCGCTGGTGTACCGCTAGATCGCGATTTCAAACGACTTTCGGCTGTGGCCCAGGCCACATTTTACGATCTTGAAATGTGATACCGGCCACTCATCAGCCGTGTTCGACGTACCTCTTCCGATGCGCATCGACTACGAATTCGCAACGCTTGCACATCTATATGTCTGTCGCACAAAGGTGATTGCGCGTGTAACTACCTGCGACTACCAGCATGTTCGTATGAAATCTGAAGCGGCGCTGTCGGATTGGTTCACTTAGCAGTCCGTGACATTTCGTGAACTGGCCCGCTCCAACTGCGAGTTGTGAAGGGCATCACAGATTTTGGTGCGTTACAAAAACCTCTAGTAGCGTCCGGCCGCATGTTTGCTACCGTAACGCTGTTGACGCTTGTGAGCTCGGTTTCGGGCACACCGTACATCTCCGGCGGAGACTCGCCCAGGGGCACGGACTGCTCGGGCTTGGTTTCGTGGGTCGCTAATGCGGCAACTGGTCGGCCGATCTACGGCGACCGGTTCAACACCGGCAACATCGAGAGGGCTCTGCTCGCGCGCGGCTTCAAGTACGGCACGCAGCCCGGCGCCCTCAACGTCGGCTGGAACGGCGGGCACACCGCCGCCACGCTGCCCGACGGCACCCCTGTCTCCTCCGGTGAGGGCGGCGGCGTGCGGATCGGCGGCGGTGGCGCGTTCCAGGGACAGTTCAGCCACCACATGTATCTGCCGGTCGCTCCCGAAGACGCCCCGCCCGCGCCGGACGCGATGGCCGCCCCCGATGGCATGCCTTTCATGCCGCCCTCGCCCGAGATGGTGCCGCCGCCCGCCCCAGAGGCTCCGGTCGTGTTGATGGCCCAGGAAGCCCCGGCTCCTGAGATGGCACCGCCTCCCCCGGCCGACCCGTTCGCGCCGCCGCCGCCCGCCGATCCCTCCGCGCCGCCGCCCGCCGATCTGCCGCCGGCCTGACGCAGTACTCGGCGTTCGTGACGGTTTCCGCCCTCGGCTACCGTCTCGACCGTGATCGTGCTGCTGCCCCCCTCCGAGACCAAGCACGTCGGAGGTGACGGCCCGCCCCTGCGGCTGGAGACGCTCAGTGCGCCCGAACTCGGGCCATTGCGTGAAGCGCTGATCGACGAACTCGTCGTGCTGGCAGCCGACCATGACGCCTGCCGTCGGGCGCTCGGCATCTCCGCGTCGCAGCACGCCGAGATCGAGCGCAACGCCGTGCTGCGCACTGCGCCGACGATGCCCGCGATCAGTCGCTACACCGGCGTGCTCTACGACGCACTGGATATCGGATCACTGCGTGGTGCCGCTGCGGCCCGTGCCCGAACTCGACTCGCGGTCGGTTCTGCGTTATTCGGGCTACTGCGCGCGGATGATCCAGTGCCCGCCTATCGGCTTTCGGCGACATCGAAGCTGCCAGGGCAGCCGACGCTGGCCGCGCGATGGCGACCCGTGCTCGAGCCGGTGCTCGCGCGCCTTGCGTCTGCTGAGCTCGTCGTCGATCTGCGGTCCGGTTCGTATGCCGCGCTCGGCCGCTTGCCCGGTGCTGTCAAGGTCGACGTGCTGGCCGAGCGTGCCGACGGCTCGCGCAGCGTGGTGAGCCATTTCAACAAGGCGCACAAGGGCCGACTGGCCCGCGCATTGGCGACGACCAAGTCCGAGCCCGACGACGCAGCGCAGGTGGCCGCCGTCGCTCGGCGAGCCGGAATGCGGGTTGAGCGTCAGGGCAACGAGCTCACCGTAGTCATCCCCGGATAGCCTGCACCAGCACCACCACCGTGTCAGCGCCAGCGCGACGGTCTGCCGAAATACGTTGGTAGTCAGGCGATTCTGCCCACTCGCGAAACGCCTCCTCGTGCGGGAAGCTCATCAACACGACCTTTTCCCGGTCCCAATCGCCTTCGATGACCTGTGGCGCCTCGTCGGCCGCAAGTAGTGTTCCCGAGTAGCGCAGGAAGACCTCCATGAACGCCGCCTGGTAGCGGTCGTAGGCATCGCGATCAGTGAACTTCAGCGCAGCCATGGCATAGACGGTCACCCCGATACCGTAACCACACTTGCGACCCCGTCAAAGCGTAGCTAGCAAATTACGCAGTGAATCAACAAGATTCGCGCCTGCCGAATACCGGGTGGCCTTGGCATTCCCTATAAGCCTTGTCGTGCAGAATGTTCCGCACAACCAGTGCACGAAGTTGCATGACGGGAGCGACCTTGGTCACCAGCTCGGGGTATCTGACACGCACTTCCCGAACCCGCGGCCGACACCGAAAGCAGCCTCCTCCCGGTCGACATCTACTGCGTAAGCGACTGGCGCTCGGCGGATCGGCGGTCCTGCTCGCGACGCTGATCGTCTCGGTCGGCGCCGTCGTGAAGTGGGCAGCTCCCGGGACGGTCACCCCGCCGAGCGCCTTGCCTTCGACGACCGTGCCCGCCGACCCGCCGCCACCGGCGGCCGAACCGCCCAGCCCGCCGATCCAACCGCCCGCAACGCGAGTCCGGTTCGCTGTCGACGACAGAGGCTTCGTCAACACCGGTGCGCGATGCGATGGAAACCAAACCGCGATCGCGATCGGCCGAACGCCGGGTTCGCTTGTGGTGATCTGTGGCGACAGCGAGGGTCGCTACGGCTACCGGGGCATGCGGCTCAGCGATGATGCGGTACTCAAGACCGCTGCTCATACCACTCCGACCCACGAGTTCATTGCGCAGAACGCGAGCGTCACCTACTCGATTTCACCGGCCGAGTTGCGCATCACCGCCGGCGGCGCGGTACTCAGGCAGGAGCCGATGGTCGACTACCGCGGGCCGCGAGGCTAGATCGGCACGATGAAGTCGGACGTGTAGAACTCGTCGGGTGTCTGCGACAGATAGCCAGGTCTACTGACGTACATCCACGCGCCCGTGGCGCCAGAGGCAATCGGTCCGCGAAGAGTCACGCTGCCGTTGCCCAAGTCATCGGCGGTGAGCACACCAGAGATCACGCCCGGATCGCCGGGATTGCAGCCCACAGCCGACGAGTGCGGCATCTCGACCAACCCCACGACATAAACCGTGCCGGGGATCGCCCTGATGACCTGCACGTCGGCGATCACCTCGGAGCCCGTGGTGCGCACCACGGCGCTCGATCCCGCATATCCGGTGGGCCCGATGTGCGTCTTGGTACTGAAGTCGCACCGCCTGAAAATCTGGGTGAATGCGACGAAGGTTCCGCCCCCGGCTGTCCCCCCGGCGCCGGTCGGGCCGTCGGCGGCCGCGGTCCCGGTTCCAATCGTTAAAACCGCCGGCATCGCCACAACCATTGCGGCCAAAACGCGGCGAACTCGCTGACGCCTCATTGCGCCCCCCATGGTCTGTGTCCAGGTGCCACCGACATTAATAATTAACGCGGAGTTCGACTGGCAAAACCGCCGATCCGCTCGCGTACCGTCGAAGGCATGACGGTGTTGCCGGACCTCGGTGTTGTCCGCGAGACCCTGGGCCGCAGCTTGTTCGGCATGGTTGCCGGGCCGGACGGGCCGGCCAACCGCGCGCGCATCCACCAGAGCCCGGGCCCGCGCTGGTTCGGCGAAGACCGTCCGATTCGCCACGTGCACGCCGACGCCTCGATGTTCGTCGGCGGCCTGCGAGCGCTGCTCCTGCAGTCACTGCATCCGCTGGCGATGGCTGGCGTCGCAGAACATTCCGATTACCGCGGTGATCCGTGGGGTCGGCTCCAGCGCACCAGCACGTTCCTCGCGGTGACGACATTCGGCCCCGCTGCCGACGCACAGCGTGCGGTCGACAAGGTGCGCGGAATCCACCAGCGCGTCCATGGCATCGCGCCTGACGGCAGGCCTTACCGCGCTACGGATCCGCACCTGCTCGAATGGGTGCACGTCGCCGAGGTCGACAGCTTCCTTCTGGCGCACCGACTCTACGGCGCCCATCCGCTCGACCAAGGCGGCCGCGACGGGTACGTGGCCGACACCGCCCGCGTCGCAGCGGCGCTCGGGGTGGTCGACCCACCGGTGACGGAACGGGAACTGCACGAACGGATTCAGGCGTTCCGGCCCGAGTTGGCCGGCACCGCGGCGGCGCGCGACGCCGCGCGGTTCCTGTTGTTGACTCCCCCGCTGCCGATCGCGGCACGGGCGCCGTACGGGCTGTTGGCCGCGGCGTCGGTGTCGATGTTGCCGTCGTGGGCGCGAATGCCGTTGCTGCTGCCCTATTTTCCGCCAGTCGAGGCCACAGTCATCCGGATCGCGGGACGGGTGGTTGTCGGCGGTATCCGATGGGCGATGACCGCGGGCGCTGACTCGGCTCAGTCGTGACACTCGAGGACATCGAAGGCGCCATCGGCATATTGCGACCGGACGACTTTCTTGTCAAACTTGCCAACGCTCGTCTTCGGCACTTCATCGATGAACGTCCAGCGCTCGGGCAGCCAGAACCGGGCGACCTTGTCGCACAGATGCTTTCGTAGTTCCTGAACTGTTACCGTCGCATCCTTCTTGACGACAACCGCGGCCAACGGCCGCTCCTGCCACCGATCATCTGGCACCGCAACCACGGCGGCCTCCAGCACCGCCGGATGGTCCATCAGCAACAGCTCCAACTCGACTGATGAAATCCACTCGCCACCGGACTTGATGACGTCCTTGGCGCGATCCGTCAACGTGATGAAACCCTGCGGATCGATCCGGCCGACATCCCCCGTGCGAAGCCAGCCATCGTCGAACTTCGACGGATCGGCGTTCTGATAATAGGAAGCCGTGATCCACGGCCCCCGAATCTCGATCTCCCCCACGGCCTTACCGTCGTTGGGCAGCACGCAGCCCGCATCGTCGACGAGGCGAACCTCGACCCCCGAGACCACCCGGCCCGCGGTGGCGCGCAACGTCCAGTGGTCCTCCCCGGTGACCTCCGGCGGCGGGGCCGCCAACGCCGCCAGCGGGGACGTCTCCGTCATCCCCCAGGCCTGGCGGATGTGCACGCCGTATGTCTGCTCGTAGGTCTTCATCATCCCCAGCGGCACGGCTGAGCCTCCGCACGCCACCAACCGCAGCGACGAGATGTCGTGGCCTGGATTGGCATTCAGGTATTGCAGCACGTCGTTCCAGATCGTCGGAACCGCCGTGGCCACGGTGGGACGGCGTTGTTCGATCATGTTGACCAGCGCGTCCGCCTGCAGGAAACGGTTCGGCAACAACAGGTCGGCCCCCGCCATCACCGCCGCGTACGGCTGGCCCCACGCATTGGCGTGGAACATGTTCGCGATCGGCAGCACGCGGTCGCCGTCACGCAAGCCGAAACCGTTGGCCGAGCACACCGACATGGAATGCAGGTAGTTCGACCGGTGGCTGTAGACCACGCCTTTCGGGTTTCCGGTTGTGCCGCTGGTGTAACACATTGCGGCGGCGCTTCTTTCGTCTAGATCGGGCCAGCTGTATTCGAGTGGCTGTCCGTCCAGCAGGTCGTCGTAACGAACGACCGTGATCCCGGCGGCGGACAGAGGCGCCACATCCCCGTCCCCGACAGCGACCACTGTGCGCACCGTGCTCAGCAGCGGCAATATCGGACCCAGCGCTGCCGCCAGCGACATGTCGACCAGCACAACGCGGTCCTCGGCCTGATTGGCGATGAACGCGACGTGTTCGGCGGTCAGCCGGACGTTCAGCGTATGCAGCACTGCCCCCATGCACGGGGCGGCGAAGTACGCCTCCAAGTGCTCCTGGTCGTTCCACATGAACGTCGCGACGCGATCGCCTTGGGTCACGCCGAGCTGACGCAGTCCGTGAGCAAGCTGGGCCACCCGCGTGCCGAACTCGCCGTAGCTGATGTCTCGATATCCGTCGGCAGTGACCGTCGTGACCCGTCGATTCGAGTACCACCCTGTGCCGTGCCGCAGAATCCCTGTCACGGTAAGCGGAAAGTCTTGCATTGTGCTCTGCATGTGCACACCCCCGTGGCAATGATTGTCGATCGGCCAGCCAATCGGCAAGAAACCGCTAAACAGGCGATAACCACTAGCATCGCGTGTCATGGCGTACCCCAGCTATCCGCCGCCCCCGCCGCCGAAACCCCCGATCGCGACCACTGATCTATGGGTCTCGATCGGGGCACTGATTTTCACCGTGGCGTTCGGGTTGGTCGCCGCGTTCATGGGGCTGTTCTCGCTCGCATTCCTGGATTACTGCCCGCCGGAAAGCTGTAGTGCGGAGGGCGCGGCCACCGCGGTCGGGACCGCACTGCTCGCCGCGCTCGGAATCGGAATCGTCGGCCTGGTGGTCTCGGTGACTCAGCTGTATCGACGCAAAGCGGCATGGCCGTTCGCCGTCGGCACCCTGGTGTTGTGCGTGGTGGCCGTCGGCCTGGGGGTCGTCGGATACACCATGGCCGTCGGATAGCGCGTGTCGGGCCAAACCGGCCCGCAGGCACGGCCTTTTCACCTACGGTTGCCAAGGTGGAACCAGACCATTTAAAGGCCCCTGAGCTGGTGCCCGTTGAGGCGCTGCGCTCGGGGGAACACGTCACCGACGTCAACGGTGGCGGTGCGCATTACATCGTTCTGGAGTCCAAGGTCCTCGGCGGCGGTTGCGTCGTCCTGGAACTGGAATCAAAGGCCAACGACCAGCTTCGGGTCATCGAGATGTCGTTTCCCGCCGGCTATGAAATGGGAAGGTCACCCCGCCGCCCGATCCTGTGACCGCTCAGGCGGAGGCATCCGTCGATTGCTTGTGCGTATTCATACGCCGCTTTCGGTGTGTTGAGTATGAAATCGCACAGTCGTCGCTGTCAGCCCTGGAACTGGCTTCGAGTTGCCGCGACCTGAAGCCCGTTGAATGATCCGTCCCAATGAACACCACCGATGCCTTCGCACTCGCCGATGTCGACGCCATCGGCCAGGGGCAATTGGTCGCCTCGGGCGAACTGACCGCGACGGAACTACTCGAGGCAGCGATTCTGCGCCTCGAAGCCACGCGGCACCTGAACGCCGTCATCGCCGACCTGTTCGATCGCGGTCGGCAGCAGGCCGCGACATTGACTGCTTCCGGCCCGCTCGCCGGAGTTCCCTTCCTACTCAAGGATCTTGGTGCCTCGCTTGCCGGTGCGCCAGAGGCGATGGGCTCACGGGCACTGCGCACCCACGTGGCGGCCGACTCGGCGTGGATCGTCGATCGCTATCTCGCGGCCGGACTCGTCGTGTTCGGCAAGACCAACACACCCGAATGGGGCAATCACTGCACGACCGAGCCCTCATTGTTCGGGCCGACGGTGAACCCGTGGTCGCCGTCGATCACACCCGGTGGGTCCAGTGGCGGATCGGCCGCCGCGGTGGCGGCCGGGGTCGTCCCCGCGGCCTCGGGCGGTGACGGCACCGGTTCTATCCGCGTGCCCGCATCGTGTTGTGGCCTCGTAGGCCTCAAGCCGCGACGCGGCCGTACCTCCTTCGCGCCCAGCGCCGGCCACGGACTGGAGGGGTTGGTCAATGAGCACGCGCTGACCCGCACCGTACGAGACAGCGCCGCGCTGTTGGACACCGTCGCGGGGTCGGCGCCTGGTGACCCGTACACCGCACCTGCGCCCAAAACACCGTTCCTGCAAGCCATTACGCAGGAACCTGCACCCGCGCGCATCCTCATCGCGACCGCATCGCCGTTCCCCGGTCCGGTCACCGACCCCGCGGTCGTGGCGGCCGTCGAACAGACGGGCAAGGCTCTCGAAGGCCTCGGACACATCGTCGAGTCGGGCGCGCCAACTGTCGACGCCGAGGCCGTCGCCGACGCGATCGCCGTACTGCACAACGTCAGCAATGCCCAACTGCACGCGTTGGCGACGGCCCATCTCGGACGCGAACCGCATGAAGACGAGTTCGAACCGAGCACCTGGGTGATGGTCCGCGAGGGCTTCACCACGACCGGTCTCGCATACGCCGAGGCGATCGGCGCGGTGCACGCACAGACGCGCCGGTTCGCTGCGGGAATGACCGGACACGACGTGCTGCTCGTGCCCACGCTGTTGACGCCGCCGCCGCCCTACCGACTGCTGGACCAACCGCGCGGTACCACGCGCGCGTTCTTCGATGTCGAGTTCGCGACCACCGGCTGGACATCGCTGGCGAATGTCACGGGCTGGGCCGCGATCTCGTTGCCGCTGGGCGTCACGGGAGATGGCCTGCCGATCGGGGTGCAGTTGATGGCTCCCGACGAGACGATCCTGCTTCAGCTCGCCGCGCAGCTGGAAACCGCGACGCCATGGTTACAACGGCGGCCAAGAATGTAATGTCGCTGCATGGTGCGCGACATTCGTGAGCTGACCGATTCGCCAGAGGCCTATGCCGACGAGCTGCGCCGGCGCTGGGGCGGGCTGCTGAGCTACCGCTATATCGGCCGTAGTTACGCACAGATGGACCTCGGGCCGGAGGACAACACCGTCACGATCCGCCGCGACATGCGCAACGGCGCGGGCGGCCTGCTGCTGGCCGTGCTGGGCATCGCCTCGCCCGAAGGCGGCCACATGTCCGATCTCGAGGCGGTGCCGAACCCCGTCATCCATTCCTGCCAGATCCTCGACCCGGGCCGCGACGTGCGGCGAATCGAAATGGTGTCGGAGGACCTCAAGCGCGGCCGCCAGATGGGTTACAGCAGGACGAAGATCGTCGACGCCGACCGACCCGACCGCGTGCTGGCGCTGACCCAGGGCCAGGGCATCAGCATCGGCACACCGCCCGACGGCCTGGAAAAGATGGCGGCCAATCCGCTCGAGGTCGTCGACTCCCCCGACCTGCCGCCACTGTGGCAGGTGTTCGGCGGTCATCGCCGCCCCGACGGCCGTTGGGCTTTGCCCGAACTCGCCGTCGAGGTGGCCTCGCCCGACGCCGCACTGCACATCGGCCCGCAGTTCGTCATCCTCGAAACCGCCGCAATGGAAGCTGCAGCCGCGGCGACTAAAGGCAGCGACCGCATCCAGGGGGTTTCGTCGCACGTGATGTTCATGGCACGCGCCAAGACGGGTCCGTTTCGCGTAGAGGCCGAACCGATGCGCGGCGCCGACGGCACGGTCGCAGTCCGCACCGTCATGTACGACGAGGGCAACGGCGACCGCGTCACGACCGTGGGGTCGTATCTGCTGCGATCGGCGTAATGAGACACTTTCGGCATGGCTGTCGCAATTGCCCGTCCGAAGCTGGAAGGCACCATCGCCGTCGGTGATGACCGTCAGATCGGGTTTGCCGAGTTCGGCGACCCGCAGGGCCGCGCGGTGTTCTGGCTGCACGGCACGCCGGGCGCGCGCAGGCAGATCCCGGTGGAGGCGCGTGTCTACGCCGAGCAGCGGCAGATCCGGCTGATCGGGGTCGACCGGCCCGGCATCGGCTCGTCCACGCCTTATCAGTACGACACGATCTTCGCGTTCGCCGAGGACCTGCGCACCATCGCCGACACGCTGGGCATCGACAGGTTCGAGGTCATCGGCCTCTCCGGCGGCGGTCCCTACACGCTGGCGTGTGCAGCGGCGATGCCCGACCGAGTGGTGGCCGCCGGGGTACTCGGAGGGGTGGCGCCGGTGCGCGGTGTCGACGCCATCAGCGGCGGCATCTCGACACTGATCTCGGCCGCGGCGCCGGTGGTCCAGATCGCGGGCGCGCCGCTGCGGCTGGCCGCGAGCACCTTGATCCGGCTGATCCGGCCCGTCGCCGAGCCGGCGCTTTATGCATATGCCGCCATCTCGCCTGCGGCCGACCGTCAACTGTTGGTCCGTCCCGAGTTCCGGGCGATGTTCCTGGACGACCTGCTCAACGGCAGCCGCAAGCAACTCGCCGCGCCGTTCGCCGACGTGGTGGTGTTCGCCCGCGATTGGGGTTTCCGGCTCGACGAGGTGAAGGTGCCGGTGCGCTGGTGGCACGGCGACCGCGACCACATCGTCCCGTTCGAGCACGGGCAGCACGTGGTGTCCCGGCTGCCCGATGCGCAGCTGACCCATCTGCCAGGGGAAAGCCACCTGGCCGGCTTAGGTCGGGCCGAGGAGATCCTCGACTCCATGCTCGGGTTGTGGGACCACATAGACCAGAAGTGACCGCAGCCGCGCGATAACCGACGGGGGTCCGGTGTCGCTCATACTGAATGCGCTGACCGCCGGTGTCGTAGCCGTGACGAGCCGGCTCAGCACGTGCCCTGGCGGCATCTCGACGGTCGCGACGACTCCGAGCTCCGGCAGCAGCCGCACGATGTCGAACCACCGCACCGGATGGGCGACAGCCGCGGCGAGGTCGTCGAGCACCGCAGCGGAGTCGTTGCGAATCCTTCGGGCGCCGACGTTGGTCATGTAGGCCACTTGCTGCTCGCGCCGGGGAATGGTCGAAAGATATTGGCCGACAACACGTGCGGTGCCGCCTTGCAGTGGCCCGTGTGATGCGACGGCGACGTCGAGCATTTCGAAACGGCGCGCGCCGGCCCGCTCTGCCGCCCGTCGTGCGAGCTCTAGCGCGTCGACCGTCCCGCCGAGCACCGCCTGGTCGGCGGCGTTGACGTTGGCAATCCACAGCTGATCTTCGGCGGCCTTGCCACAGATAAGGTCGCGGACCACACGTAGCCGCAATCCGGTGAGCGCCGCCATCCCCCACTGACCGGACGAGCACGCCTGCGCCATGGCGTCTCCGCGGAGTCGCACCGCCGCAACGGCTTCCGCGAACGTGAGCACCCCGGCCCCGACTGCGGCAGCGAAGGCGCCCACCGAGTGGCCTGCCACAATGTCGGGAGATATGTCGTCATCGAGCGTCCGGGCCGTCGCGACACCCGAGATCAGCAGCGCCAGTTGAGCATTCGTGGTCGACGCCAGCGATGCTGCGGTATCCAGCTCGTCGATCGGGCCGAGCAGCTCTGCCGCTTCTGCCAGCGTTCTTCGCGTTGCTGCGGTGTCCGGCAGGCTTGCGAGCATGCCTGCGTGTTGTGCACCCTGGCCCGGATACAGGAATGCGATCATGACACCAGCCGGTCGAGCCTCATCAATGACGGCCCGTCGTTGGTGCGTACCAGCACCTCGCCGCCGTGGCCGAGAAGGTCGTCGAGCGCAATACCGCCGAAGGGCAGGTCGAGCTGACAGTCGACGCGTGCAGGCAGTTCGCGGAACGCATCCCGAAGACCCGCGAGCAGCGTCAGCGGTGGCACGTCGTCGACTGTGATCACCAGGTCGAGGTCGCTGGCCGCTGTGGCCGCGAAAACCCCTGTCGCCAGGCTGAATCCGACACTTCCGCCGGGACCCCACCGCAACCCGGTCGGTGCCAGCACCGCTGCGGCCCCGCGGAGCGCTTCGGTGACAGGTTGGTCGGGCAGCCGATCGACTCGGTCGACAAGATCCGCGGGAGACTGGACTTCGGTCACCGCGGTGCTTTCGATCAACGTCGCATGTCGCTGTGATCGGGTCGGACCGCGAACACCCACGGGCAGATAGCCGGGCGCGCACCTGGCGCGCCGGACGACGACCCACGGCGCATCCCGTAGCGCGGGCGTCACCCACGCCGGGCCCATCCGGCACAGTCGGGCGACCGAATTGATGCGCACCAGGTCATGCGGGCGCGGTCCGGTCATGGCCGTTCGGTGCTGTGCCACTGCGCGGACATCACGTCGCGGACCGCACGTGACGCCTTACGGTTTGTCAGCGCACCCGGCGAATCAAGGCGGTTCGATAAATCCCGCGGGCCGCTGCGGGCGGCGGCGATCGCGACGTCGACCGCACTGCGCACACTGTCGACGTCCTCTGCGGTGGGCCGCTCAGCGTCGGATACTTTCAACAGTCCGTCGCAGAGTCCCAGCTGCGCCCAGTCCCGAACGTTGTAGCTCAGCGGCACAACCGTTTTGGCGAGCTCGTCGAGTTCGTCCACGGTGCGCAGCGTGATCCGGGCCGCAGCAGCCTTGTGCATCGCATGGATCTCCACACCGGGATCGTCGAGGGCCAGTATCTGCTGAGCCTGCAGGCCATGGGCGAGAAAGCCGCCGGACAGCGCGTGCCCGACCACGATCGCCACCGTCGGATGGCCGGCGTTGCGAGCCCGGTGATAGGCGTCGACGGCGGTGGCGATGGCTTGGTGCAGACCGGCCATCTCCTCGATGCGACCGTATGCCTGGCTTGGCAGATCTACTACGGCAACGATGGCGCGATTCGTGTTCGACGCGATGACATCGTCGATCGCGGCGGCCAGGGCCCAGGATTCGGTGAGGCCGACCTCGCCGTTGCGGGCACGATGGAATGGGTTGCCCGGATCCGGCACGACGGCCAGGTAGGTGGCATCGGTGGTGTCGGCCCGGAGCACAGAAGGAATGACCGGGACGGGTTCGACACCGGCAAGAGCGGTCAACCACAGCCGACCCCGGCTGGCCGTTGCCGACGGTGTTGCGGCAGCCGCGGGCCCGGCGCCGTCGACCGGCTCGAACGCCGGGCCCCACAGCTGCCGAAGGTCCTGCGGTGCAGGGGCATTGCGCGGATCGATGCTGGCCAACCGCGAGCCGAGAACGTCGACGCGTTCGCTACGATGGGTTCCCGCGGGTGGCACCCCGGCGGCGACCGCCTCGATGATCGCAGCACGGATCAGGTCGCGATCGTCGTCAACGAGCTTGTCCGCCAAGCCGATTGCGGACCGCTGTACGCCGCCGTCGATGCTCCAGATCAACGCACGGTCGGCGGCGTTGAATTCGGTGATGCCCGCCTCCTGTTCGATGACGGCGGGTCCGTTGAGCCCGATCCTGCCTTGCGGAGTGATGATCAGCCGCGTGCACAGCCCGGCGGCGATGCTCATGCCGCCGAACGAGCCGACCTCGCCGGCCACCAGGCCGATCACCGGAGCCAGTGGCCGCAGATCCAGTACGGCCGAGCAGATTTCGGCGACAGCGTTCAGACCGAGGTTGGCTTCCTGCAGCCGGACCCCACCGGTCTCGAACAACAACACCGCCGCCGTCGGCGTCCCCGCGCGGCTGGACTCGGCCGCCAGTCGCAGGGCCTGGCTGATCTTGGCGCCCGACACCTCACCGGTGCCTCCGCCCTGAAAACCCTGTTCGATCGACGCGACCACGGCGGATCGGCCGTCGAGGGTGCCGCGGGCGATCACGACGCCGTCGTCAGCCTGAGGCACGATGCCCTGTGGCTCCAGCCACGGTGATTCGATGCGGTCGAACGGACCACACAGCACCGCAACGCTATCCGGGTCGAGCAGCGCGCTTGCCCGCTGCAGCGCGTCGCCCTCGAGGAAACTGCGCCGCGCGAGGATCTGCTGCCAGTCCCGCGACGCGACCGATGTCATTGCGCCGCCTCGGCGGCCTGCCGCAGTCGCAACGTGACGACGGCCGGAGTGGCTCCGAAGTCGTTGAGCTCCCAACGCCCGGCGAGTGGGGTGTGAGTGAAGAAGCGTTCAAGCGTTGCGTGCCACACGGTGTCGAAGCCGTCGACGCTGGTGCGAACCCGGACCTCTGCGATGTCGGCGTCGGACGCTTCTTCCAGCAACACTTCCAGGTCACCGGACGCCACGACGCCGATGTGGGTACGCGTGCGCGTGGTTCGGCTGGCCGGGAATTGATACCTCAGCGTTTGCATATCGGTCCTTCCGGCGCCACCGAGTCAAGGAACAACGTCGCGGCGAGCAGATCGGCGCTGCCGCCCATCGACAGACCGCGCCGGTCCGCCGCGCGGCAGAACCGCTCGAGGCGCCGTCGGCCCGCAGGCGTTGCGCAGCCGCCACTGCGGAGCACGCCTGCCGCCGAACGCTGCACGAAGGTCAGGCCGCGCCGACCCCCGCGATGCAGCACGCAGGTGTCATCCAGGCGCGCCATGATCGCCATCAGCGCATTGAGGGCCGCCGCATCATCGGAGATACCGCTGTGTCGACCGCACCGCAGCATCGGCAAGCCACGGGCGACCACGTGTGGAAAACCTTGCTGCGCTTCGCCGGCCGCTCCTGTTGCACCGTAGCGCAACCGCGCGCGCTCGCCATGGGACAGCGAATGTCCGCGCGCGGGATCCGGCAACCGCGCCAGGTGAGCGGCGAAAGCAACGGCGGCGGTGGTGGTTTCTGAAACCGCGACGCCCGCGCAGAGCAAGCCGAGCGCCCACAGCGCGCCGCGGTGAGTGTTGACGCCGCCGGTGGTGGCGAGCATGCGGCGCTCACCCGCGCGTCCGATGGCGCCGATGCGCGCCCGTAGGCCGGGCCCGAGCGGCATATCGCGTGCGGCGTCCGCGCACTGCCGCAACGGTTCTCGCAGTGTCTCGGCAGAGCAGGCCAGCAGGGCCAGGCTCATGTCGGGATGGCTGTGGCGGCCGGCCGCGTCGACAAGCCCTGGTTTCGGTGTCAGCAGCGCCTCGGTGCGCAGGGCGTCGACGGCGGTGTCGGCGATCTGTTCGCTGGGCAGACGGACAGCGGTCGTCATCAGCTTCACCAATCCCGGAACTGTGCGGGCGGCTCGTAGAGCCCGCCGGACCATGCGACCAGATCCTCGATGCTGCGTGCGGCAAGCAACGACCGATCCGCTTGCCGCACAGCGATACCCAAATCTTCTGGGAACGCGACCAGTCCGTCGCGGCGCAGCTGATCGGTGCGTGCGGCATCGGCGCCGAGACCCACCGGTGTCACCCCGGCGATCGCCGACAACGCCGCCCTGCGGTCGTCCAGCGACGGCGCCTTGTACAGATACGCCACGCCTTCCTCGGTGACGACATGGCTGACGTCGTCGCCGTAAATCATCACCGGCGGGATCGGCATCCCTGCGTGCCTGCCCACCTCGACTGCGTCGAGCGATTCGACGAACGTCGGAATGCCACCCTTCTGGAACGTCTGCGCGATCTGTACCACCAGCTTTCGGCCGCGCATCGCGTTGGCATCCCCGTGCGCGAGACTCAGCCATGCGTCAGACGAATGCCTGCGGCCGTGCGGATCGTGGCCCATGTTCGGTGCGCCGCCGAACCCTGGCAGCCTGCCGTCGGTGACGGTCGACGAATTGGCGTCGCGATCGATCTGTAAGGACGAGCCGATGAACATGTCGACCGCATACTGGCCGGCCAGCTGGCACAGCACCCGGTTGGAGCGCAGCGAGCCGTCGGGGCCGGTGAAGAAGATGTCGGGCCTGGCCGCGGTGTAGCGCTCCATCCCGGCCTCGCCGCCGAAGCAGTGGATCGATTCCACCCAGCCCGATTCGATCGCCGGGATCAACGTGGGATGCGGGTTCAGCGTCCAGTGTTTCGCGATCCTGCCTTTGAGCCCCAACTGGTCGCCGTACGTCGGGAGCAGCAATTCGATTGCCGCCGTGTCGAATCCGATCCCGTGATTGAGCGACGTCACCTCGTGGCGCTGGTACACGCCACGGATGGCGATCATCGCCTTGAGAATCTCGACCGGCCCGATCAGTCGCGGGTCGCGGGTGAACAGCGGCTCCAGCGCGAAAGGCCGGTCGGCCTCGACGACGAGGTCGATCCAGTCCCCCGGGATGTCGACGCGCGGCAACTCGCCGGTGCCGACGATCTCGTCGGCCTGCACAACCACCACGCCGTCGCGAAATGCGGTGGCTTCGGCGATCGTCGGTGTGTCCTCGGTGTTCGGCCCGGTGAACAGGTTGCCGTCGCGGTCGGCCTTCGTCGCGCACAACAGCGCGACATTGGGCGTCAGGTCGGTGAACATCCGCGCATAGAGCTCCACGTAGGTGTGGATTGCGCCGATACGCACCTGGCCGTCCTCGACCATCTGCGCGATGCGGACACTCTGCGGACCGGCGTAGGCGAAATCCAGTGTGGCGGCGATCTTCTGCTCGAAAAGGTCGAGATGCTCAGGACGTGACACCGAGGAGATCAGCATGTGGAGGCCGTTGACCGCGCTGGGGTCGCACTGGGCGAGTGTGCGCGACAAATAGTCGGCCTGCTTCTGGTTGTCACCCTCGAGCGCGACCCGATCACCCGGCCGCAGCAGCGCCTCCAACGTGTCGCGCAACCGCTTCGGTTCGATCACCTTGCCGTCGACGTAACCGGCGACCGCCGAGAGCCGATCGTGCTTGTCGGCTCTGCGGCGGGTCCAGGTCTGCGCGGTCACCCGCCAGCGGCCTCGATGATCAGATCGGCCACGTCGCGGGCCTTCGACACGATCGACAGATGGCTGGCATCGAGTTCGATCGTCTTGGCGTTCATCCGTTGCGCCATGAACCGCTCGAGGTCCGGATTGATCGTGCGGTCGTTCTTCGACACCGCATAGAACGTCGGCTTGTCGCGCCAGGCCGCGTTGGTGGTGCGGCCGTTGAACAACTCATCGGAGATTCTGCCCTGCACGGCGTACAGCACCTTGGCCCTGGCTGCCGGGACGTCCTGCGCAAAGTCGTTGAGGAACGCCTCCTCCGAGAGTTGTGCGTATCCGTCGGGCGCCTTGACCAGACCCGCGCTTGCCGGCGGCGTCGGGTACTGCGCCGCCAGTGCGGTGTAGTCCTCGCCGACGTCGGGCGCGCGGGCGGCGATGTACACCAAAGCCGTCACCTTGGGGTCGACCCCGACCTCCGTGGCGATCATGCCCGAATAGGAGTGGCAGACAAGCACTGTCGGGCCATCCATCAAAGCCAGTGTGCGACGGGCGAACTCACAGTCTTCGTCCAGGGTGCGCAGCGGGTTCTGCACAGACGCCACGTTCAGCCCCCGCGCCTGCAGGTACGGGATGACGTCGGCCCAGCACGAGCCGTCGGCGTACGCGCCGTGCACCAGCACCACGTTGCGGGCCTGCGGCATTGGGCTGGGCGGTGGCGCTGCCGACGCGCGTTGCGCCCCGATAAGCACGGCGGCGCTGCCGAGCGTGAGCGCCGCGCCGAACGTCCGTCGATCCATCCGAGCTCCGTTCCCAAGCCACTAGGCCTCGCATCTCATAATGTATGCAACCGCCGAATGCTTCCATACCGCTGAGGCGTCGTGGCTAGAAACCGTATCCGAGGACCGCGGGCGTATCAGTGCTAAACGAGACGTCCAGACGCTCGATAAGGCTGTGTTCACTCGCGTGTAACCGGTTGGCGCCGGAAAACGACGAAGCCTTGTGCGTCCCCAGGTACAGGCTGCCAAGGATGTCGAGGCCAAGCCGAATGTCGGGCTCTGCGCTTGTCGGTGTGCAGCGGGCACGGCCGTTGCGCACATCGAGTGCGAATCGGCCGCCGTCACTGCGGAACCCGTCCGACACCTCGATCACCGCGGAGAGGTCCGCCGCATAGCTGCGCGCTTCGAGGACGGCCGGGATGTCCATGATCCGCAACCACAGGTCGTCCTCCTGTTGGGTCAGCCGGGCGACTCGATGATCCGTCAGCAGGTATGGCAGCGGGTCGGCGGGATTCGTGCTGACGTGCACCGTCTCCATGAGGTCGAGTCCGAAAAGCGCGCGGCACAAGGCAATTCGGGCCTCGGTGGTCGCCGCGACGAACTCGCGGACGCGCACATACATCGGGTGGTCGCCGAACACGCGGTACAACACGTAACCGTCGGGATGCAGGAACGCATACAGCTCCGTTCCCCCGCGGCGGTCCGACTCACGATCAGCGAGTAGTTCATCCCACAATGAGCTCGGGCGAATCAGACCGCCCGGTGTGCGCTGCCGCCAGCGGTCGTAGATCTGCTCGAGCGCGTCGCGATGGTCGGCAGGCTTGATCAACCGAACACCGCCGGGGTCGGGAGCATCGTCGCGAAACCGGGCAAAGCGCCGGTCGACCGTGAATTCCTGCTCGATAGTCGCGGGCCCGTATCCGAAGCGCCCGTAGATCCCGCCCTCGCTGGCGGTCAGGCCTGCGAACGGATACTGCGCCTGGGCGATCCGGTTGTGCAGTTCGAGGTACATCGCTCGCAGAATGCCGCGGCGGCGGTGCGTGGGCGCGACGCCGACAATCGTGACGCCTGCCATCGGCAGCGCCGCACCGCCTGGAACGGTCAGTCGCATATCGAGGTAATGCGCCATTCCGACGATGTCGCCGTCATCGCAGGCGAGGACCGTGCCCTCGGGCGGCATCATCGACCGCCACGCGCCCAACGACTCGGGATGCCCGAACCGGCCGAAGCTGGTGGCGTCCAACAGCGCGATCGCCGGCCAGTCGGCGTCGGCGGCGGAACGAATCTCTATTGAGGCCGAAGTGGCGGAAGCGAGCACAGAATTCGACGGTGCCACAACCCGTTGCCCGAGCGCATCCCAATTTCTCGCCAAGCCGATACCGTTGGATTGCACGGAAGGAGCGCTCGCCATGGCGACCGATTTGACGCTCTACCTCGATGACCAACCCGGCGAGTTGGCCCGAGTCGGCGACGTCCTCGGCAAGGCCGGTACCAACATCGGCGGGTTGTGTGCGCTCACCACGGGCGGCGGGCAGGCCGAGGTGCACATCCTCGTCCAGGACGCCACGTCGGCGTTCGAGGCGTTACAGAACGCCGGCATCAAGATCGCCTCCGAGCAGGAGGTGATCGTGCTCGACATGGAGGATCGGCCAGGTGCCCTCGGTGAGGTGGCGCGCAAACTCGGCGACGCCAAGGTCAACTTGACCACCGCCTACTTGGCGACCAATACCCGTCTGGTGCTGGCGGCCGACAACTTGGCGGAGGCCAAGGCCGCGCTCAGCTGATCAGCGTTTGATCCAGCTTCTGACGGTTTTGAGATCCCGCGAGTACGCGGTGAGGATGTCATCGTGGTAGAGCGAGCCGCCGCTGATCGCTTCGTTGCCGTGCCACAGCACCTGCACCCGGACGATGCCCTTGGCGTAATAGTCGGTGCGCTCGACATCCCGACGTTCCCACCCGCCCAAGTCGGCGAGGTCAGCCAGCGTCTGCCGCTCGTCGGTTGCAGTCATCGATGAGACGATACAGCGGTGATCGCTATCGAGGTTCAGCAGGCCGATGTGACCCGGCTCGACGTCGACGCGATCACCAATGCGGCCAACACACAGCTCAGGCACGGCGGCGGGGTGGCTGCCGCGATCTCTCGCGCCGGCGGTCCTGCCGTACAGCGCGAATCCACCGAGAAGGCCCCGATCGAACTCGGCGGGGCGGTCGAAACCACGGCCGGTGACATGCCGGCGCGCTACGTCATCCACGCCGCGACGATGGAACTGGGTGGGCCGACGTCGGCAGACATCATCGCCAAGGCGACCCGTTCGAGTTTGGCGAAGGCTGATGACCTCGGATGCCGGTCGCTGGCTCTCGTCGCGTTCGGCACCGGCGTCGGCGGCTTCCCCCTTGCAGAGGCAGCACGGCTGATGGTCGACGCGGTACGCGACCATGAGCCCCGGTCGCTCGAAAGGGTGGTGTTCGCCGTGCACGGCGGCCAGGCCGAGCAGGCGTTCTGCACGGCTTTGGAACGGTGACCGGCGATATCGCGACCGTTGGCGTCGAGGAGGAGTTCCTGCTCGTCGACCCCGACAGTGGTCGTCCGCAGCCGGCCGCGGCCGCCGTCGTCGCGGGAGCCGAAGCGGATCTGGGCGACCAGGTGTGCGGTGAGTTCACCAGAAGCCAGATCGAGGTCAGGACGGCACCGTGCACCGAAGCCGGTCAGCTGAGAGACGAGCTCGCCCGGCTCCGGACGGCGGTCGCGAGAGCGGCCGTCGCGGAAGGCTTGCGGCTGTGCGCGTCCGGGACCCCCGTCGTCGCACCAGAACCCGCCCCCGTCGCCGACCACCCGCGGTATCGCGCCGGTGTGGCGCAGTACCGTGCGATGCTCGACGACTTCATGGTCTGTTCGATGCACGTCCACGTATACCTGCCGGACCGTGAGCTTGCCGTGCGGGTGAGCAACCATCTGCGGCCCCGGTTGCCGCTTCTGATCGCGGCGAGCGCGAATTCGCCCTTCCACCAAGGCAATGACACCGGTTACGCGGACTGGCGCGCAGTGATCCGCAGCCGGTTTCCCTGCCTCGGACCGCCGCCATACGCCGAATCCCTGCGCCACCACGAGGAACTCGCGGCCATGATTGCGGACTCGGGTGCGATGCTGAACGCCGCGACACCGTTCTGGGACATCCGGCCGAACCCGAAACTTCCGACGCTGGAAATTCGCTGCATGGATGTCGTCGCCGACATCGATGACGCCGTCGCTCTGGCGATGCTGATCCGCGCGCTGGTCTCGGTCTCAACCGACGAGGCGCTGGCCGGCGATCCCGGTCCCCAACCCAACAGTGAGGTGCTCCGCGCCGCGTATTGGCGGGCGGCCAGAGACGGATGGACCGGCCACGGCGTGGACGCGGTATCCGGCGAGGTAATGCCTGCATCGGTGCAAATGGCCGGCCTTGTCGATCACCTCGAGCCCGCACTGCGGCGGCACGGTGACCGCGCGATCGTGGACGGACTCGTGGGGCGGCTTGCCGAGCGCGGCACCGGTGCAGAGATGCAACACGCCAGTCTGGCTCGGCGCGGATCACTTGCAGGGGTCGTCGACGATCTCGTCAGCTTGACGGCGCGAACGTAACCACCAGCACGTCGCGTTGCGCAGACTGCGAGGGATCGCGGGGCCGGATCGCCGAAACGCCGTGCAAGGTCCTGCGGTCATCGCCGAAGAGCAGCGTGCCGGGCTCCTGCAGCGTGGTCTTCAGCAGCTGCCGCCCTGCCATATCCGTGACCGTGCTTTCGCCGCCGGCGGCGTTGCGCCTGCCGACCAACAGCGAGGTGACCAGCGTGACCCCGTCGCGATGCATGCCCTCTGGCGTCGGCTGGCCCGCGCCGTCGGCCGTGGCCAGCACCCGAAACGGGGTCACCTTCACATCCCATTCAGCGGCCTCGGCCAACGCTGTGGCCAGCCCGCCCAGCACCGTCAGAATCCGGTGCAGCAGTTGGTCTTTGGCGAATGCGTCGGTCAGCGGCTCGAAGTGGCGGCCGGTTCCGATGTACAGCGGGTTCGAATCTTCTGGCTGAATGAACGCGTCGTGCGTCGTCAGTTCGAAGTTCCCGTCTGCCGGACTGAAGATGAAGTGTCCGTAGCGGCGCAGCCGTTGGGTGCCCAGGTCCGCGGCATAGCGATCTGGTGCAAGGTCGTCCCAGTGCGCCGCGAACTCTGCCCATGCCGAGTCGTCGACGCCGAGGCACGCGTTGAGTTCGGCGGGCCGCACCACACCGGCGCCGACCGCGGTGAGCTGCTGCGCAAGGCGTTCTGACGTCATAGCGCCGAATGCATACCCAAAAAATGTGTAAGACCTACCTCCGCTGCCGGCTCCTACCCATGAAGGCGGCCCAACCGGGGCCGCGACCGCAGAGAAGGAGCTCATCATGAAGAAGAAGTTGACCGCCGCGCTGGGCGCTGCAGCCGTGACCACGGCGGCGTTGTTGTTCGGAGCCGCCGGATCCGCACACGCTCTGGCTTACGTAGTCACGAATACCGATGCGTTGGGCGTGACCGTACACGTCCATTCGTTTGGTCAACCCGCGAGCAGCGGCCTGTGCACGTACACCGCCGTGCCGTTCAAGGTGCCCCCAGGTGTCATCCCGCCCGCACCGGTGTACAAAGTCCCGTTTTACCTGCAGGCCAACGGAACTCACGATCTCTGGTTTCCCGGCGTACAGACCGGGACGAAGTGGAAGCTGGCCATCGACTGCGAAAACGGCGTGGACAGCGTCACCCAGGAAGTCGTGTACTGAGCGCGCGGCGCAGCATGTGCATCGCGACCGTCGTCGAGCGCTCGCGGATGTCGGACCGATTACCGGGCAGCAGCAGGGTGCGGGTGGACGAGTCGCCGTCGGCCAGTTTCACGGTGAAGCACACCGTGCCGACTGGCTTGTCCTCCGTGCCGCCCGACGGTCCGGCGATTCCGGTGATCGCGACCGCGGTGTCGGCACCGAACCGGCTCAACGCCCCATCGGCCATCGCCTCGGCGACCGGTTCGGACACCGCGCCGTGTTCGGCGATCAGCTCGGGTGCGACGCCGAGCAGCTCGGCCTTCGCCTCGTTCGCGTATGCGACGACGGCCCCGGCAACGTAGGCCGACGAACCCGGCAGGTCGGTCAGGCGGGCGGAAAGCATTCCGCCGGTGCATGATTCAGCCGTCGCGATCCGCCTGCCCGCCAGCAGTTGTGCGATCTGATCGTCGACGAGTGAGCCATCTTCGGAGAAGATCTCCCGCCCGTGCCGCTCGCGGAGCAGCTCCATCAGCTTCGTATAGACGGCCGCGGCGTCGGGCTCGTAGCGAGTGACGATCTCGAGCTCGCCGCGCCGCAGGCAGGTGGTGATCTCGAGCCGGTCAAAGCCGTCGACGCTCTGCTCAGCCTCGCGCAGCGTCTCGGCCAGCCCGGATTCGGGCAACCCGAACATCCGCAGCATCTCTTGGCGGTACATGGTGCGACCGGCGATCGCCTGTTGCACCGCATCGCTTTCGACGGCGAGCGGCCACATCGGCTGCAGCTCGCGCGGCGGCCCCGGCAGCACCACGATCGTGGGCTTGCCCGGCACGACGACACCGGGCGCGGTCCCGACCGGATTGATGACATGGGCGCCGACGGGGATCATCGCCTGCTTGCGGTTGGCGACCCGGACTGCGTCGATGTCGACGTTGTCGAAGCGCGCCATCAATCGCTTGAGGATGTCGGTGATGCGGTCCTCGAGGGCCTGGTCGAGCACCAACTCGAGGCCTGCGAATTTCGCGACGGTCGCCACCGTCATGTCGTCGGCCGTCGGACCGAGGCCACCGCTGGTGACGATGAGGTCGACCCCTTCGTCGGCGAGGAAGCGCAGCTGGGCCTCGATGTCGCGCTCGCGGTCGCCACAGATCGTGATGTGGGCCAATTCGACGCCGAGTTCCAGTAACCGGTCGGCGATCCAGGGGCCGTTGCGGTCCTGGACTCGTCCCGTCAGCACCTCGGTGCCCGTCACAACGATGCCGGCGCGTGCACTCACGTCCACCGACATTACGGCAGCCCGGTAACGTCGTTCTCCATGACGGCGCCGAAGTCCCTCCGCGAGCTGTTCGATCAGCTCGGCCTGCAGGAGGTTCCGTCGGACGACGGCACCGTGACCATGGAGATGCCGGTCGACGAACGAACAGTCAACACGGCAGGAGGCCTCCAGGGCGGGCTGGTCGCGACCATGGCCGACGTGACGGCCGGCCAACTGGCCGCGCGAGCCACACCATTCGGGATGCGCATCGCCACCACCGACCTGTTCATCCGCTATCTGCGGCCCATCAAGGTCGGGCCGGCGCGCGCGGTCGCGCGGATCCTGCGCACCGGCAAGCGGTCGGTGGTGGTACAGGTGGACATCTACCGGGCCAACGACGACGAGATCGGTGCGACGGCGACGGTCAACTTCGCCGCGGTGGACTAGCAGCCCTACTTGATCGCGACCAGTTGCGCCGGCGTGTTGTAGCCCGTCACTCGCACCCAGTTCGGCCTCACCCCGGTCCACGCCTGTCCCGACAGTTCGACCGTCTCACCGGGGAACACCGTGACGTAGTTGTCGCTGTACTCGACAGGCAGGATCTCGTCGCCCTCGGGTGTGGGGGTGAGTTCGGCGCGCTCGAAGAACGCGACCCGTTGCGAGGGGTTGTGCAGCCGGATCGTCACGCGATTGTCGCCGGGGTCAGTCGACCTCGACGCGGTGACATCGAGCGGAACCTGAGCCATGGAGTTCAGCCCCGTCATGTTCGCCCAGCTGGTCTGGTTGAGCTCGAACGCCGAATCGTTGCGCGGATCGCCGACGTCGTCGAGCTGTTGGGATTGCCAATAGGTGTTGTCGGACACGACTTTTCCGGCCCAGTCGAGCAACTGCGCGCGCACGAAGTACACACTGGAATCGCGGGCGACTCGCGGTAGCGTCAGCGCCAGTTCCCCTCCCCCGGGCATCACGTTGATATTGGCCGCGCTGCGATCGTCGCGCACCCGGCCCTGCAGGTCGTAGGTCCGCACCCGTACCGTCAAACCTGTTTGCTGCCTTGGGGTTTGGTTCACGACAGTGAGGTTGGCGTGGTCGTGGTTGCCCGTCGCGTACGAATCGAAGACCACGGACAGCGGCCGCAGTCCCTTCTTTGCGCCGTAATACGCGCCGCCGGGCCGAAGGTAGTAGTCGAAGATGTGCCCGAAGAATGACGGCCAGTGGTTGTTCAGCATCCAGTAGATCGTCATCTTGTGGTTGTCCCAGCCGCCGGCGGCGAACGCCTCGAACTGGGCGCGCGTCGACTCGTAGTGGGCCAATTGCGCCTTGCGCGTGAACTCCTCCGCGTCGTCGGACGCCCCGTACCTGCGGTCGACGGCGCGCCGAATACTGGTCAGCTCTGCGTTTCTCGGATCGGAACCGGCATGGAAGAACCATGCGTCGTTGATCGGCCAGAGCTTGTCGGGCGGGATGAACTTCTTCAGGCTGGCGAACGGCGGGATGCTCTCGTTGTCGCCCTGTTCGGCCGTCGACCCGCGGGTGGCCGGGTAGCGGCCGGAGAACCAGTAGCTCGGTGGTCGCCAGCTGTACGGGCCGGCCATCTGGATGCCGTCCCAGCCGCGCTCCCCCAAATCCTTGACGGCCAGGGAGGAAACGGTGTCGACGGTCGCGTTCTGCCAGTGCAATCCTGACAGGATCGAGTGGTATTCGGACAGGACGTTCTCGGGGGCCCTGCCGTCACTGCCGTTGGCCCACACGAAAACCGAGGGATGACTGCGAAGCCCCTCGATCTGCGACCGAAGGCTGTCCTGTGCGACGCGGCTGTCCTCGTCGCCCCACTGACTCCATTTCTCCCACTGGTTGCAGCACATCCAGCCGTACATCAACGGGATGCCCATCTCGTCGGCCATCTCGGCGATGTGATCACCGGGGAATTTGCCTTCGAGGCGAATCATGTTGAGCCCGAGGTCTTTTACATAGCCCAGGATCGCAGCGTCACGGCTCGGGTCGTTGGCGTACAACAGGTCGGGGGTGTACGCAGCGCCGCGGACCAGGAAGTCTTTCCCGTTGACCTTCAGGTAGAAGTTACCGCCCTTACCCAGTTCAGGGAACTGCTCGTCCTGGTCGCGGAACTGCTGAACGGAGCGGATGCCGAACCGCAGATGTTCGGTGTCGACCGACCGATTGAATTGCCGGAATTCCAGGTTCAGGTCATACAGGTCGGGTCTGCCCATGGTGTACGGCCACCACAGGTCTGGATTGTCGACGGTCAACTGCGAGAACTCATCCGGAGTGAAGCTGATTTCGCGCTGCTCACCGGCCGCGAGAGTGACCGGCTGCTCGAGCTGCACATCGGGCTTGCCGGGGCGGGTGATCGTCGCCCGCAGCACTCCGCGGACCTGTTGTGCGGAGGCGTTGCGCAGGCTGCTGTAGATCGTCAGCTTCGCGGAATTCGTTCGCGGTAGCGGCAACTCGGAATTGACGGTGGCCGAGCCGAGGGCGACAGCGCCGGACGTCTTGAGGTAGACGGGTTTCCAGATGCCCGCATTGCGGTCGGGGACAAAGGAATTCCCGTTGCCGGGGTTCTTTCCCGGTCCTTGGTAGCCGAGGTAGTTCCAGTTGATCCAGTCATACCAGCTGTCGGCCAACTCGACGCCGTTGACGTCCTGCAGAGCCCGCTCCGGGGTGATCTTCACGGCCAGTGCGTTGGCCTCGCCCTGATTCACCCACCGCGACACGTCGAGTTCGTGGGCGGTGTGCATGCCGACGATCTGCGTGTTGCCCGCGATCAGGTGGCCGTTCAACCAGATCTCGGCGCGGTAGTTGATGCCGGGAAACTCCAACTGGTAGGTGGTGTGGCCGGCAGGCGCAGTGAATGTGGTGCGATACCACCAGTCCTGCTGGTAAAGGTCCTGCGGGACAGCGCCCAGATTGGTGCCGTAGTACAGGTCGGGGTACGTGCCGTCCTCTTGGAGGGTCTGCAGCACGGTCGCGGGCATCCGCGGGATGGCGTGCCAGCCGGCGGCCTTGTAGTCCGGTTTGGACAGCGCGGCCCCGTCGGCAGCCACATTGCGAGCGGAGACCAGGCTCCAGCCCTGTGCCAGCTCGATCTGGCCCGGCGGCGGCCCCGGCTTCGCGAAATCGGGGAAGTCCGCGGCGCAGAGCAGCAGCAACAGCGCCATCGACAGCAAGATTCTCAAGACGATGTGCCGACGTCGTTCAACCGACATCTGCTCCCCGTCCACCGGATCACCGTACCTGCAGCCCCGGTTGCAGGCTCAGTCAAGCAGCGCAACGGAATTGGTGTCGGTCACTCTGTTCGCGCCAACACCTCCCGCACCAGCTCCAGCGTGGTGTCTGGATGCAGGAATGCGAATCGGCCCACCGTTTCGCCCTCCCATTTGGTCGGCGGGATGAACGCGACCTGATCGTGGTGGAGTCGCTGCGCCCAGGCGTCGTAATCCTCGGGTTTCCACCCCAGCCGACGGAACAGCACCACTCCGAGGTCGGGCTCGCGGATCAACTCCAGTTGGGGGGCGGCCTTGATCAGCTCGGCGGTCTGCTTCGCCAGCGTCGCGGCGACCTCGATGGCCTGCCGGTAGGCATCCAGCCCGTACACCGCCAGCGAGAACCACAGCGGCAGCCCGCGGGCCCGCCGGGTCAGGTGATAGGCGTAGTCCGACGGGTTCCACTCGCCGTCCGACGTATGGATCACGTCGAGGTACGACGCGTCCTGGGTGTGGGTGGCGCGGGCCAGGTCGGGCTCGCGATAGAGCAGTGCGCAGCAGTCGAACGGGGTGAACAACCACTTGTGCGGGTCGAGGATGAACGAGTCCGCCTGCTCGAGGCCCTTGTACTTCGGTTTCAGCGAGGGCGCGAAGATTCCGGATCCGCCGTAGGCGCCGTCGACGTGGAACCACCAGCCGCGGTCGCGTGCCAGCGCGCCGACGCCTGCCAGGTCGTCGACGATGCCCGCGTTCGTGGTGCCCGACGTGCAGACCACCGCGGCGATGTTGGCGGCGTCGGCAGGTACCGCGTCACGGACGGTATCGGCGGTGAGCCGATGGTCGGGGGTGTCGACGACCAGAGCGTCCATCTCCAGCAGCCGCAGCGTGTTGACGATCGACGAGTGCGCATCCGAGCCGACGACGACGCGGAGCCTGCCCGTCGCGCCGCGTCTCTTGGCGGTCTCGCGTGCGACGGCCAGCGCGGACAGGTTGCCCGCCGATCCGCCCGACACGAAGCATCCGCCCGAGGTGGTCGGCAGTCCTGCCTCGTGCGCGATCACCCGCAGCACGCTGTTCTCCGCCGCGATCGCGCCCGATGCCTCGAGCCATGAGATGCCTTGTATCGACGCGCACGACACCAACATGTCGAACAGCAGCGCCGCCTTGGTCGGGGCGGCAGGAATGAAGCCGAGAAACCGCGGACTGTCGGCCGAGATCACGCTCGGCGCGATCACCGAGGTGTAGACACCGAGCACCTCGTCCGGCGGCCGTGGCTGATCGCGGATCACGCCGTCGAGGCGGTCGTACAACTCTTCGGCGGGCAGCACGCCCTTGTCGAGCGGCACAGGGTTCATCCGCAGCCGGTTCTCGGCGTACGCGAGCACACTGCGCACCATCTGCTCGGTGGTTTGGTCGACCTCGTGCATGGCCGAAGTCTTTCACCCAAAGGGCTACTTGTGCGGCACGTCGTTCGTCAGGCCGCCGTCCATGACATATTCCGCTCCGGTCGAGTAGCGCGACTCGTCGCTGGCAAGGAACACCACGAACGTCGCCACCTCTTCGGGCTGACCGGGCCGGCCCAGCGGAATCCGCAGCATGTTGTCGGGGAAATGCTTGGTCATCGGGGTGCGGATGAAGCCGGGGTGCACCGAGTTCACCCGGATGTTGTGGGCGCCGAGTTCGAGCGCCGCCGACTTCGTCAGCCCCCGCACCGCCCACTTGGACGCCACGTAAGGGTGCACCATGACGGCGCCGCGCAGCCCCTCGATCGACGAGATGTTGATGATGGAACCGCCGCCGTCGGCCTTCATCGCCTCCACCGATGCCTGCATGCCCAGGAACGTTCCGGTGAGGTTGACGTCAATCACCTTCTGCCACTTGGTCATATCGAACTGACCGATCTGGCCGAGCGCCACCGTCCCTGCGTTGTTGACAAGGACGTTGAGCTTGCCGAACTCGTCGATGGCGGTGGCGACGGCAGCGTCCCATTCATCGGCCTGCGTGACGTCGAGGTGGACGTAGCGGACAGAGTCGGGTGTGGACGCGTTTATTTCGTCGGCAAGCGCCTTGCCCTTGTCGTCGAGGATGTCGCCGATCACGACCTTGGCGCCCTCGGCGACGAGTGCCCAGGCATCTGCGGCTCCCATGCCCTGGGCCCCGCCGCTGATAAGTGCAACTTTTCCGTCCACGCGTCCCATGAGGGGTCAGGCTACCGTGCGCGCGTGCTACAAGTAGAACCTGTTCCAGTTGTCGGCGAGGGGAAACAGGATGGCGATTCGGGTTGCGCTCATCGGCACCGGCAACTGCGGCAGCCTTGCCCTCAAGCAACTCGTCGAGGATGCGCGCTTCGATCTGGCGGGCGTGTGGGTGTCGACCGACGCCAAGGTGGGCCGCGATGCGGGCGAGCTCGCGGGGCTCGACACGACGACTGGTGTGGCCGCGACCAATGACCTCGACGCGATCATCGCGGCCAGGCCCGACTGCGTCGTGTACTGCGCGATGGGCGACACCCGATTGCCCGACGCGATGGCCGACGTCCGCAAGATCCTGGCTGCAGGCATCGACGTGGTCGGGTCAGGGCTCGGCGTATTGCAATATCCCTGGCAGGTGATCCCCGATAAATACATCGAGCGCATCGAAGATGCTGCGCGAGAAGGGAATTCGACCGTCTTCATGACGGGCGTCGATCCGGGATTCGCGACGGATCTACTGCCCTTCGCGCTGGCGGGGACGTGCCAGCGCATCGAGCAGGTGCGCACCATGGAGATCGCCGACTACGCCACCTACGACGGGGCGACGGTGATGTTCGACGTGATGGGCTTCGGCAACGAGATCGGCGATCTGCCGATGCTCTACCAGCCGGGCATCCTGAGTATCGCCTGGGGCACCGCGATCCGGCAGCTCGCGGCGGGCCTCGGCATCGAGGTCGACGAGATCAAGGACGCAGTCGAACAGGAACCGGCACCCGAGGATTTCGACGTCGCTGTCGGCACCATCAAGAAGGGCACGGTGGCGGCCGTGCGCTTCCAGATCGAAGGCATGGTCAAGGGCAAGCCGGTGATCGTCGTCGAACACGTCACCCGGCTGCGCCCCGACCTGAGACCGGACTGGGCGCAACCCGCTCAGCCGGGCGGCTCGTATCGCGTCGAGATCACCGGCGAACCGTCGTACGTGATGGACATCTGCCCGACGAGCCGCAACGGTGACCACAACTACGCGGCCATCCTCGCCGCGGCCGGCCGGATCGTGAACGCGATCCCCGATGTGGTGGCCGCGGCGCCGGGCATCAGGACCACGCTCGATATGCCGCTGGTGACCGGTAAGGGCTTGTACCGCAGCTAAGTACGCTAGATGCGATGAGCGCGCCTGCAGCAGACCCGATTGCGGAGATCGCCGCGAGCCCACCCGGGCCGCAAGTCGGTGCGTTCTTCGATCTCGACGGCACACTGGTCGACGGATTCACCGCGACGGCACACGCCAGCGATCGAATCAGGCGCAGGCAAGCGCGCATCGGTGAGGTGCTTGGCGTCATCGAGGCGTCGGCGCGCTACCGGCTCGGCAGAATGCGTTTCGAGCATCTGCTGACCAGGGCGGCGGGCTATCTACAGGGTGAATCGCTCGCCGAACTCGACGAGCTGGGCGAGCGACTGTTCGTCGAACGTGTTTCCTCGCGGGTGTTCCCCGCGATGCACGAGATCGTGCAGGCCCATCAGGCGCGCGGCCATACCGTGGTGCTCAGTTCGTCGGCGATGACGATCCATGCGGAGCCGGTGGCGCGCTTCCTCGAGATCGACCACGTGTTGTGCAATCACTTCGAGCTCGACGAGTCCGGCCGTCTGACCGGCCGGATCGCGAAGCCCGTCGTGTGGGGCCGCAACAAGGCGTCCGCGGTGCAGCAGTTCAGCGAAGCCAACGGCGTTGATTTGCAACGTAGTTACTTCTACGCCGACGGCGACGAGGACGCAGCGCTGATGAAGCTGGTCGGCTGTCCCCGTCCGGTGAACCCGCGACCCGGCCTCGCCGCGCTGGCCGCCGCCAACGGATGGCCGGTGCTCAGGGTGATCGGATCGGGCGGCCGCAGGCGACGGTCGTTGCGCAGGCTGGTCGGCTACGACTAGGTCGCTGAGCGCGCCGAGCGTCGGATATGTGACCGATTTCGGCCGAATTTCGTCATATTCCCTACGCTCGGGACGCGAATGGCCGAAGTCGCAGCACCGGGGGTCCTTCCTGGATCACGGCCTGGCGTCTAAGCTAAACTAGAACACGTTTCAGTTTGGCTATGGCCCCACCGGAGGAGCAGGCATGCACACCCCCATCTGCGACGAGCTCAACATCGAGTTCCCGATCTTTGCGTTCACTCACTGCCGTGACGTGGTTGTGGCCGTGAGCAAGGCGGGCGGCTTCGGCGTGCTCGGTGCGGTCGGCTTCACGCCGGAGCAGCTCGAGATCGAGCTCAACTGGATCGACGAGAACATCGGTGACCACCCGTACGGCGTCGACATCGTGATCCCGAACAAGTACGAGGGCATGGACGCGACCGACCTGTCGCCGGAGGTGCTGAAGAAACAGCTCAACGCCTTGGTGCCCGAGGAGCACATCGAGTTCGCCAAGAAGATCCTCGCCGACCACGGCGTGCCCGTCGATCACAGCGACGACGACGCGCTGCAGCTGTTGGGCTGGACCGAGGCCACCGCGACCCCGCAGGTCGAGGTGGCGCTGCAGCACCCCAAGTGCACGTTGATCGCCAACGCCCTCGGTACGCCGCCTGCCGACATGATCAAGCACATCCATGACACCGGCCGTAAGGTCGCGGCGCTGTGCGGCTCCCCGTCGCAGGCCCGCAAGCATGCCGACGCAGGCGTGGACATCATCATCGCCCAGGGCGGTGAGGCGGGCGGACACTGCGGCGACATCGGTTCGATCGTGTTGTGGCCGCAGGTCGTCAAGGAGGTCGCGCCGGTTCCGGTGCTGGCCGCAGGCGGTATCGGCAGCGGCCAGCAGATCGCCGCGGCGCTCGCGCTCGGCGCGCAGGGAGCGTGGACGGGCTCGCAGTGGGTGATGGTCGAGGAATCCGAGCACACCGACGTGCAGCACGCGGCGTATGCGAAGGCCACCAGCAAGGACACCGTCCGCAGCCGCTCGTTCACCGGCAAGCCGGCGCGGATGCTGCGCAACGACTGGACCGACGCGTGGGAGAACCCGGACAACCCGAAGCCGCTCGGCATGCCGCTGCAGTACATGGTGTCGGGTATGGCGGTCGCCGCCACGCACAAGTACCCCAATGAGAGCGTGGACGTCGCGTTCAACCCGATCGGTCAGGTCGTGGGTCAGTTCACCAAGGTGGAGAAGTCTTCGGCGGTGATCGAGCGCTGGGTGCAGGAGTACCTCGAGGCGACCAACACCCTCAACGAGCTCAACGAAGCCGCCAGCGTCTGATACCTGCCGCCTGCGCCGGCTTTCTGCTCGCCGTGCTGTGGATGGACCTGATCTTCGACAGTCAGGTCCTTCCCCATCGCGGCGGCGGCGAGTTGCCGGAGCCGGTGCTCGACTCGATCTCGCGCTATTACCACCGCGCGACGACGACCTCGCGTCCGATGAGCTACCTGATCGCGCTGGTGATGGCGATCCTGGTGGGCAGCATTGCTTTTCGGGCTATTAGTGCCTCTGACCCGTGGTGGCTGCTGGCGGCTTCGGCCCTGCTGACCGGTGTTCCGATCGTGCTTGCGATGACGCGAACGGTGCCCAACGCCGTCGCGCTGGGTAACCGCGCGGGCACACCGGCCGAGCAGTCGCGATTGGCCAGGGCGATCTGCCGCGACCACATCGTCTGCCTGGTCCTGATGTCGGCGTTTCTCGCGTTGTGGATGACCGCGGCGTAACGAGTCGCCGAACATTCCCTGTTGCGGCGGGGCTAGGCGTGCGCCTCGGGATTATGTAAGGTGACATACATAGCCGGCTCGGACGAAGGGATCCAGCCTCATGCCAAGCCCCCGCGAGCGGATGGTGATCTCTGCCGCTCTGCTGATCCGCGAACGCGGTGCGCAGCCGACCGCGATCGCCGATGTACTGCAGCACAGCGGCGCGCCGCGTGGCTCGGCGTACCACTACTTCCCTGGTGGCCGCACGCAATTGCTCTGTGAGGCAATCGATTACGCAGGCGAGTATGTCGCAGCCAAAATCGAAAGGGCCGACAACGGGTTGGCCGCCCTCGACGGGCTTGTCGCGTATTACCGCAAGGAATTGCTGAGCTCCGACTACCGCGCCGGGTGCCCCGTCGTCGCTGTGACCGTAGAGGCGGGCGATCCCGCCAAGCAGGACCAATCGAAGCCGGTGATCGACCGCGCCGCGGCGGCATTCACCCGCTGGACCGACCTGATCGCGCAGCGACTGGTGGCCGACGGCGTGTCCACGAAACGCGCCCGCGACCTGGCGATGCTGTGCACCACGGCGATCGAGGGCGCGCTGATCGTCGCCCGCGCATCGCGCGAGCTGGAACCACTCGAGAGTGTCCATGGCCAACTGCGCGATCTGCTGCAGGCCGAAGTGTCGGAAAGGAAGTCCAGCGATGGTCGGTGAATGGCAGTCAACGGCATGCATCCTGTGCGAGTGCAACTGTGGCATCGTCGTGCAACTCGACGGCCGCAATCTTGCGAAGATCCGTGGCGACAAAGACCACCCCGCTTCGCAGGGCTATACCTGCAACAAGGCGTTGCGGCTGAACCACTACCAGAACAACGGCAACCGCCTTACCTCCCCCATGCGTCGGCGTCCCGACGGCAGCTATGAAGAAATCGATTGGGACACCGCGATTTCCGAGATCGCGGCAGGGTTCAAGCGCATCGCAGATGCCTACGGCGGGGACAAGATCTTCTACTACGGTGGTGGCGGGCAAGGCAATCACCTCGGCGGCGCCTACAGCGGAGCGTTCCTCAAGGTGCTGGGCTCGCACTACCGCTCAAACGCGCTGGCGCAGGAGAAGACAGGCGAGGCGTGGGTCGATGCCCACCTCTACGGCGGCCATACCCGCGGGGAATTCGAGCACGCCGAGGTGTCGGTGTTCATCGGGAAGAACCCGTGGATGTCGCAGAGTTTCCCCCGTGCCCGCACCGTCCTCAACGAGATCGCCAAGGATCCGGCTCGCTCGATGATCGTCATCGATCCCGTGATCACCGACACCGCGAAGATGGCCGACATTCATCTGCGCGTGCGGCCGGGAACCGATGCTTGGTGCCTCGCTGCACTGGCCGCCGTGCTGGTGCAGGAAAACCTTTGCGATGAGGCGTTTCTGGCCGAGCACGTCAACGGCGTCGAACCGGTACGCGCCGCGCTGCGCGATGTGCCCGTCGACGAATACGCACTGCGGTGCGGCGTCGATGAGGAACTCATCCGGACCGCGGCACGACGTATCGGCGCAGCCGAGAGTGTGGCCGTGTTCGAGGACCTCGGTATCCAGCAGGCGCCGAACAGCACACTGTGCTCCTACCTGAACAAGCTGCTGTGGATCCTGACCGGCAACTTCGCCAAACGCGGTGGGCAGCACCTGCATTCGTCGTTCGGGCCGCTGTTCCGTCACACGCGCGGAGTCGGTCGCACCCCGGTGACCGGGGCGCCGATCGTCGGTGGACTGATCCCGAGCAACGCAGTTCCCCAGGAGATGCTGACAGATCACCCCGACCGCTTCCGCGCGATGATCGTGGAGAGCAGCAATCCCGCTCACTCCCTTGCTGATTCGGCGGCCTGCCGCGAGGCTTTCGCGTCGCTCGAGCTGATGGTGGTCATCGATGTCGCGATGACGGAGACGGCCCGGCTGGCAACCTATGTGTTGCCCGCGGCGAGCCAGTACGAGAAGGCCGAGGCGACGTTCTTCAATCTGGAGTTCCCGCACAACACCTTCCACCTTCGGCACCCGCTGCTCGAGCCGCTCGAGGGCACGTTGACCGAACCCGAGATCTGGGCGCGGCTGACGCGCGCACTCGGCGTGATCGACGACGCCGAGCTGCAGCCGCTGCGTGATGCTGCACGCCAAGGCCTGGATGCGTATGCGCAAGCATTTCTGACTGCGGTCGGCGCCAATCCGATGCTGAACAAGGTGCTGCCGTTCGTGCTGTACGAGACCCTCGGCCCGACATTGCCCGACGGTCTCGCGGGCGCTGCGGCCCTGTGGGGTCTGGCGCAGAAGGCGGCCATGACTTATCCCGACGCTGTGCGCCGGGCGGGCCACGCCGACGGCAATGCGCTGTTCGAGGCGATCCTTGCCGGGCGGTCCGGCGTCACGTTCACCGCGCATGAGTACGAGGACGACTGGCAGCTGGTGACACACGACGACCACAAGATCGCCCTGGAGATGCCGGAAATGCTCGACGAGATGCGCGCACTGGCCGACGCGCCGACCGAGTTGACGACGCCCGAGTTCCCGATCGTGTTGTCGGCCGGTGAGCGAAGGGCCTACACCGCCAACGACATCTTCCGCGATCCGGCCTGGCGCAAGCGCGACGCCGACGGCGCGCTGCGTGTCAGCGTCGAGGACGCCGAGGCGCTGGGCCTGACCGATGGCGGGCGTGCGCGGATCACCACCGCCGCAGGCAGCGCGGAGGCCAGCGTCGAGATCAGCGAGACGATGCTGCCGGGTCACGCATCACTGCCGAACGGCTTCGGCCTGGATTACATCGACGGCGATGGCCGTGCGACAGTGCCTGGCGTGGCGCCTAATGCGCTCACGTCAAGCGACTGGCGTGACGCCTATGCGGGCACTCCGTGGCACAAGCATGTGCCGGCGCGCATCGAGGCGGTGGCGGTCCTCAGCACGGCGTAATCACGGAATCGGTTGCCCGATGCCGAGCATGTTGCCCTCGCTGTCGCGAAACCACGCGGCCTTTTCGCCCGAGCCCTTGCTCGGGTAGTTGCCATCGACGGTGACGATGTCATCGACAGTTTTCAGGCCCGGCACGTCGACGTGTTCGAAAACGACTCCGCGGCTGCGTAATTCGGCGACCGTTGCCGCCAGATCGTCGACCTCCCAGCCCATCTGTGTAAAGGTTCCCGACGACGCGCCCGCCGACTTGAACAGCGCGAACACTCCGCCTTGGCATTTGTAGAGCAGGCCGCCCGGTCGTTCCTCGCTCGGCTCGAGCCCTAGCTTCTCGGAGTAGAACGCCCGCGCCCGCTCGAGATCCTGGGCGGGCAGTCGGGTGGCGACACGACCGTCCTTGAGCATGGTGAGTCCTTCCTCTAGTCCCGACGCTCGAAACTGCGCACGGATCGCGAAATCGGGCCGATCGTAACTAGGCCAACAGCCGCCGGGTCGCCCGTTCCAGCACCTCCTGCCGGCTGCGCCCCTCGTGATCGGCCGCGATGAAGTGGCTGCCGATAGCCAGCGAGAAGGCAAGCATCCCCTGTGCCTCGATTTCGTCGGGATCGTCGCTGAATGTGCCGATCAGCGCGCGCAGATAATCCATGCGGCGGTTGTCGACGCGCCGCAACCGCCGGGCTACCGACTTGTCGCGGCGGGCCCAGTCGCGCACCGCCAGGTCGATCGGCAGCAGTTCGCGCGAGAAGGTCAGCATGCCTGCCCTGCGGACCTTGGCTCTGGCGTCGCCGCCCTCCTCCTCGACACGCGCCAGCACGTCGTCGGTGCAGCGCTGTTCCCATGCGTCGAGCAGCGCGTCGAGGAACACCTGGCGGCCGGCGAAGTGGTGGTAGAAGCCGCCGCGGGTGACGCCGAGGGCCTTTGCGAGCAGGTCTACCCGCACCGCATCGGGGCCGCCCGCGGCCAGCGCCTGCAGCCCGGCGTCGATCCACGTGCTGTGGGGTGTGCGGATCTGGGCGACCATCACCTCTCCCATTTCGATTGGGGGCTTGACTGCTGTTCGTCGTCAAGCATACAGTACTGTATGTTTGGTTCAACGCACCTGGCCACCGCTGAGCACACCAGACGGCCGTGGCGAATTCATGAGATCGCCAAGGACTTTCGCGTCCTTGACGTATGGGCGTTGCCCACGCCGGGCGGTCCGGACGACTTTCCGCGGTTGGTCCGGCTGATGACTGACTTTGATCCGGCCGAGACATCCGTCGTGGTGCGAGCGCTGTTCGCGATCCGCTGGACACTGGGTCGCATGTTCGGCCTCGACGACCAGGAAACGGGTCTGGGCGTGCGGGTCGGAAGCCTCCGCGATCGGCTGCCATCCGATTTAGCCGATCCCCCAAGTGATTTGGACGCCCACCTGTTCACACCGCTGTACCTCACACACAACGAGCTTGCGCTCGAGATGGCCAACCAGACCGTGCACGGGCTCATGCACATCGGCTGGGTGGCCGACGAAACAGGTGGCTACCGCGGCCAGATGGCCGTCCTGGTCAAACCGAACGGGGCTCTCGGGGCTGCTTATCTGACGGCGATCGCCCCGTTTCGTCACCTACTCGTCTATCCGCTGATGTTGCGCGACATCGGGCGCGCCTGGTCGGTTGCAGGAGCACACCGATGACCGCTGAAGTCCGGCAAATCGATGTGCCGTCCTCGGTACGGGCGTTGAGCACGCTGCCCCGCATCGACTATTGCGACGCGTTTCTATTCGATGTCGGTTCGCGTCGCGACGAGGACGCCGAGGATTTGATCCGCGAAGTTCTCGAGGGTTCTTCGCTGGCCGTCCGAACTCAGCTGCTGTCCGGGTGGTCGACGATCGGGCTGAAGGTGAGCAGCGGGTCGGAAGGTGCGGTGCTCGGGTGGGATGTTCGCCGCTCAGTGCCCGATCATGTTCTTCTGGGCGCCGACTCGCGCATTGGAATGCCCGGCGAGTTGCTGCTCAGGAAACAAGACGACGCACTGCTTTTCGCGACGTTCGTGGCGCAGCGCAATCTGATCGCGCGAGCGGTATGGGCGGTCACCGAACCGGTGCACGTTCGCGTCGTGCGCGACATCCTGGCTCAGGCCGGCCGGCGACTCAGGACGTAGGCGCGGGCTCGGGCGCCGGGGCCAGCCACGGGAACAGCGGTGGCGGCGGCGCAGGCGCCGGTTCAGGTTCCGGTGCAGGCGGCGGCGCGGCGCCGGGTGCCAGCGGTGGGGCCGGATTCGCGGGCATGCCCGCGGGCGGTGCCGTATTCGACGCCATCGGTCGCTGTGCGAGAAGCAGCAGCGCATCGCGCCCGGTGATTTCCTGGGTTTGGTACGCGTGCCAGAGGTCGCGAAGATACGAACCGCCCTGCTGCGGGTCGGGGACGTCAGTCGTGCCGGGCGGCAGGTTGTCCGGGCTCGACAGGTGCTGTATGCCGTCGGGCGGGGTCGGCAGCGTGCCGGCGGCGGATTGCACGGTGGCATCAGGCGCCGGCCCAGGCGCCGGTCCTGGCGCGGGGGCCGCCGGTTCGGCCGGCGCCGGAGGGGGTCCGGGAATGAGCGGGACGGGGTCGGCCAGCGCAGTCGGCGCGCCGAAGGTCATCGCTGCGATGACTCCTAGTGCGCCCGACGCCACAGCGAGCGTGGTTGTTGCTCCGCTCTTCGTCCTCACCCGTGCCCCCTTCCGGATAGCGCGTTGCTACTAGGTGCTTCCGTCTGGCTGACAAAATTGTTACATCTGGGGTTGCTGTGACGAAGCGGTTAATTAGATTTTCCCGTTTCGGGAACACGTTTCACTTGGAGATTCGCCTAACCCGCCGCACCGCTCCCTATCTGTGGTGTAGCAATGCGTTAGAGCACTAGACAATCTCACCACCAGGAGTGAATCTATGCCGTCTCCGGACCTCCCACCCGGTTTCGATTTCACCGATCCAGACGTCTACGCCGAACGCCTGCCCATCGAGGAATTGGCGCACATGCGCAAGGTGGCGCCGATCTGGTGGCACGAACGAGGCGAGGAGTATCGCGCCTTCGGCGACACCGGGTATTGGGTGGTGACCAAACACAAGGACGTCAAGGAGGTGTCGCTGCGCAGCGACGTGTTCTCCAGTAACAAGCAGACCGCACTACCGCGATACCGCGAGGATGCCGACCCCGAGTCGTTAGAGCGGGGAAAAGTCGTGCTGCTCAATCAGGACGCGCCGCACCACACGCACCTGCGCAAGATCATCTCGCGCGCATTCACCCCGCGTGCCGTCGAGTCGCTGCGCGACGAGCTTCGCGAGCGGGCACACAACATCGTCAAGGAAGCCGCAGCCGAGGGCTCCGGTGATTTCGTCGAGCAGGTGTCGGCTGAGCTTCCGCTGCAGGCGATCGCAGGCCTGATGGGCGTCCCGCAGGAGGACCGCAAGAAGCTCTTCGACTGGTCGAATCAGATGGTCGGGGACCAGGATCCGGAGTTCGGCGGCAACGACCCGATGGCGGCGTCGATCGAACTGATCATGTACGGCATGCAGATGGCCGCGCAGCGAAGCGCGAATCCCGGCGACGACCTCGTCACCAAACTCGTCCAGGCCGATGTCGAGGGACACAAGCTCACCGACGACGAGTTCGGCTTCTTCGTCATTCTGCTTGCGGTCGCAGGCAACGAGACGACGCGCAACTCGATCACCCAGGGCATGATGGCGTTCACCGAATTCCCGGACCAGTGGGAGCTTTTCAAGAAGGAGCGCCCCGCGACCGCGGCCGACGAGATCGTCCGCTGGGCCACGCCGGTGACGTCGTTCCAGCGCACCGCGCTGGAGGACACCGAGCTCTCGGGCGTGCAGATCAAGAAGGGCCAACGTGTGGTGATCTTCTACCGTTCGGCCAATTTCGACGAGGACGTCTTCGACGATCCGTACACGTTCAACATCCTGCGAGATCCCAACCCGCACGTGGGATTCGGCGGCACCGGCGCACACTACTGCGTCGGCGCGAACCTGGCGCGGATGACAATCGACTTGATCTTCAACGCGATCGCCGACGAGATGCCGAACCTCACGCCGATCTCACCGCCCGAACGGCTCCGATCTGGCTGGCTCAACGGAATCAAGCACTGGCAGGTGGACTACACCGGGAACCACGCGATGGCGCACTAGCCGGATAGTCGATGATCGACCGCCAGTAGTCCTCTGGTATTTCGGCGCCGGTTCGCAGCACGATCGCCAGACCGGTGGCCATCGCGATGCCGAGCAGTCCGAGCCACAACCCGGCCAGGCCGATGATCACCCAGCACGCCGCGGTGAGCGTCGGCCACGGCGACAGCACGGCCAGTGCCGGGGCGAAGAAGAAGCCGGCGCCGATGTACCACGCCGATCCCGCGCGGTCCGAGATCAGCACGAAGCGCAACCACCGGGGAATCTCCTGATCGGTCATGTCTCGACTGTCCTGCCCTGAGGTAAGCGGCGCAATTACCTGAGACGTAGTGACTGTGGCACTTCGCCCGCGATGTTGGCACGGTGGTATCAGGGAGAACACCATGGCTGTTCTGAAAGCGGCGGTAGCACTCTTGGCGGCGGTGCTCGGCCTGATGGTCGGCGCTCCGGTGCTGGCGTCGGCCGCCCCCGACACCCCGGCCGACGCGTCCTATCTGCACTTGCTCGACCAGAACGGCGTGGCCTCCCCCGATCCCGGCGCGATGGTCGCTTGGGCTCATGAGCTCGTGGAACAACTGAGCGCCGCCCCGCAGGACGACGCCAGTGTGGCTTCGATAGTCAGTACCGGTGAGCAGCGTGTCTCTCAGCACGACATGGGCGTGATAATCGCCGCAGCAGTTCTTGCCTACCGGCCGTCCCTGGTCCCGGTGGTGGGGCACTGGGCGGACAGCGCCGCCGGCTTTCCCTGCGGATCAGCGGCTCGGGCGGTGCTGGGCTGAGGTAGGCGCCGCAATTACCTCTCAGGTAGTGGCTGCGCTCCCCCGCGGTACGCAACACTTGGCGCGTGACCACCGTCGCGCAAGTCTCCAGCCCGCCGTTCGGTTCGCTGATGCGTCAGTGGCGGCAGCGCCGCAGGCTCTCGCAACTCGACCTTGCGATCGAGGCCGACGTATCGGCTCGCCACGTCAGTTTCATCGAGACGGGCAGGTCGGCGCCCAGCCGCGACATGGTGCTGCGGCTGGCCGGCGTGCTCGACGTGCCGCTGCGCGAGCAGAACCAACTGCTGATGGCCGCCGGGCTGGCACCGGTCTACCGCGAACGCCCGCTGGACGACCCCGACATGGGCGCCGTGCGCGCGGGCGTCGAGCGAGTCCTCAACGCGTACAACCCATTTCCTTGCGTGGTCGTCGACCGCGGCTGGCAGATCGTGCAAGCCAACGCAGGCGCCGCTGTGTTGCTCGATGGCGTCGCCCCGCATCTGCTCGAGCGACCGAACGCGTTGCGCATCGCGGTGCACCCCGAAGGGATGGCGCCGCGCATTCGCAATCTCGGCCAGTGGCGCCACCACCTCATCGAGCGGCTGCGTCGCGAGGTTTCGGTCAGCGGGTCGAGCGAGCTGTCTGGGCTGCTCGACGAGATCGAGTCCTACCCGGGCGGTTTCGAGGAGACCCGCGAACTCGGCGGCGTCGCGGTGCCTCTTGAGCTCTACGGCGCCGACGGGCAGGTGCTCACGTTCCTGAGTACCGTCACGACCTTCGGCACCGCGTTGGACCTGACCGCAGCGGAGCTGAGCATCGAGGCGTTTCTTCCCGCGGACGAAACGACCGCCGCAGCACTGCGCGGGTAATAGAGTCTGGCCACATGCAGACCCGACACATTGCGGTGACCGCGGCGGTGCTCGCTCTCGGACTGGCCGGCTGCGGCGGGCAGCCGCCCGCGCTTGGCGGAACGACGGCGAAGGTGACGATCGACGGTAAGGACACCGGCAACCCGCACGCGGTGACCTGCTCTCAGACGGGGTGGGCGTGGACCATCGAAACCCCCGACAAAGCGAAGGGTTTCACCGCGGTCATCGACACCGGCGACAAGGTCAGCGTCAAGTCGGTCGACTTCCGTGACTTCAGCGGCTTCTCCGGTACCTCATGGGGCGACATCGGGAAGGCCGAGGTGAGCGGCACCGGCGGCAAGTACACCATCACCGGGTCCGCCGACGGCAACTTCGCCGACAACCCGAGCAAGGACGTCACCGCGACGTTCCGGATCGACGCTCAGTGCTGAGCACCTCGAGTGCCGCGGTGCACCACTTGATGTTCGTTTGCTCGTACATCCGCCCGCCCATCAGCGTCAGATAGGGCCCGATCCGGTCGGAGTCGCGCGTGAAGGCGTGTTCGTCGCGGCCGTCGAGCATGTCGGCGAGCAGACGGTCGTAGGTGGCCAACTTCGCGCGGGCACGCTCTAGCCGGGCCATCAGTTCCTTGGTGACAGCGGGCGCGTCGCCGACGTCGACGGCTTGCAGTTTGACCAGCAGCTCGTCGCGCATCGCCACCGGCTTGGCCGGGGCGGCGGTGTACCGGTGCAGCTCAGCCCGTCCGGCGTCGGTCAGCGTGAACACCCTCTTGTCGGGCCGCCGCTGCTGGCGAACCAGGCGTGCGTGGACCAGGCCCTCGGCTTCGACGCGGTCGAGTTCGCGATAGAGCTGCTGCGGGGTGGCCGACCAGAAGTTCGCGACTGATACGTCGAAGCGCTTGGCGAGCTGGTACCCCGAGGCCTCGCCCTCCAGCAACGCGGCGAGCAGTGCGTGACGCAACGCCATCTAGACGGCCTCCCGGGCAACGCTTAGTATCGTTTGCACCTATTCAACTTGTTGACTAATGAGGTGGTCAAGTGGTGCATCCCTTCCGTCGCGCAATCGAAGCCCGTGATCTGGATGCCGCAGTCGCCTTGATGCGCGAAGACGTGGTGTTTCGCAGTCCGGCCGTCTTCAAGCCGTATCAGGGCCGCGACGCAGTGCGCCGGCTGTTGGAAGCGGTCATGGCGGTGTTCGAGGACTTCCGCTATACGCGCGAAATCGGCGCAGCGGATGCGCGTGATCACGCGCTGGTGTTCGAGACCCGCGTCGGTGACAGGCACGTCGAGGGATGCGACTTCATTCAGCTCGACGAGCACGGCGCGATCAGCGAACTCATGGTCATGGTGCGCCCGATGTCCGGCATGCTCGCGCTGGCCGAGGCGATGAAGGCACAGCTCGCCAGGGCCTAGCAGCAACTGGTAAGACCACTTGACCCCTGGCCATCTGCCTGGCATGGTGGCCGTATGGCGCTGCAACCTGTCAACCGGCGATCCGTGCCCGAGGACGTCTTCGACCAGATCGTCGCCGAGGTGCTCAGCGGTGAGATGCAGCCGGGCGAGACCTTGCCCAGCGAGCGCAGGCTCGCCGAGGTGCTCGGGGTGTCCCGGCCTGCGGTGCGCGAGGCGCTCAAGCGGCTGACTGCAGCCGGCCTGGTGGAGGTGCGTCAGGGCGACGCCACGCACGTGCGCGACTTCCGCCGCCACGCCGGTCTCGACCTGCTCCCCCGCCTGCTGATCCGCGGCGGCGAGCTCGACCTGTCCGTTGTGCGCAGCATCCTCGAGACGCGACTTCACAACGGGCCCAAGGTCGCCGAGCTCGCGGCAGCGCGGCGAGACCCGCAACTGGCTGCGCTGTTCGACGACGTGCTGCAGAAGCTGGCCGACGAGAAGGACCCCGTCGAGCAACAGCGGCTCGCGCTGGTGTTCTGGGACCACGTGGTCGACGGCGCGGACTCGATCGCGTTTCGGTTGATGTACAACACGCTTCGCGCCACCTACGAGCCCGCCCTCGCCGCGCTGGCCACCGTGATGGCCGACGAGGTCGGTCGGCCTGCTGCCTATCGCGAACTCGCCGACGCCATCACGGCGGGTGATCCCGCGCGGGCACGCAAAGCCGCGCAGGACCTACTCGAGCCCGCGACCGTCGGGCTGCTTACCGTTATCGACAACCTGGAGGAGCAACGTTGACCACCACGTCCGAGCGGTCCACGCGCAGAGGTTTCACGCTCGCCGACGCAGGCCGCGAATTCTGGAAACACCCGTCCCCGTGGATGATTGGCGCCGTATTGGTCGCGGCCCTGACCGCGCGGGTCGCGGTCGGAGATTGGCAGATCACCGACGCGTTGGTGCCGCTGGTGATGATCGCGGTGTTTCCGTTCTTCGAGTGGATCATTCACGTGTTCGTCTTGCATTGGCGCCCAAAGCGTCTCGGTCCGCTGACCATCGATCCGCTGCTCTCCCGTGAACACCGGGCGCATCACGTCGACCCGCGTAGCGTTCCGTTGATCTTCATCCCTTGGAAGTCGTTGGTGTCGTGGGTGCTTCCGCTTACGGTTACCGTTGCGCTGCTGGCATTTCCACGACTCGGGATGGGGCTGACCTATCTGGTCATCATCGCCGCGATGGGTATGGTCTACGAGTGGACCCACTATCTCATCCACAGCGACTACAAGCCGAAAACCACTGTGTACCGCGCTATCTGGCGCAACCACCGCAATCACCACTACAAAAACGAGCACTACTGGTTCACTGTCACCAGTTCGGGCACCGCCGATCGCGTGCTCGGCACCTACCCCGATATCGCGACCGTCGCGACCTCACCGACCGCGAAGAACCTGCACGCTATTGCTGAACGATGATCGGGTCACCGATGTTGACGGTGTTGTAGTACCAGTCGGCGTTTTCGGGGCTGAGATTGATGCAGCCGTGGCTGACGTTCGAATTGCCCTGTGAGGCCACCGACCACGGCGCGGAGTGCACGTAGACCCCGCCCCAGGTGACCCGCACGGCGTCGCTGACGGTCAGCCTGTAGCCCTCCGGATCGGACAGCGGAATGCCGATGGTGCGCGAGTCCATCACCACGCTGGCCTGCTTCTCCAGCGCAGAAAACGATCCGATCGGGGTTGGGTGTCTTGGCTTGCCCATCGAGGCGGGCATGGTGCGAACGACTTGGCCGTCCATGCTGACGGTGAAGGTGTGCGCATCGATGTCGGCGACGCCCACGGTGGCCGCCCCGGATTCAAACGACGTCTTGGCGCCGCCTGCTGTCACGATGATATTCGAATGAGCGGGCCAGAATCCCTTCGGATTCCATTGCACGACACGGTCATTCAGCCATGTGAACGAGCCTGCGGGGGTGGCGGGCGAGGTGAACGAGATGGTGCGCTCGGCGGCCACGCGGTCGGCGATGGACTGCGCGAACGTCACCGTCACCGGCATCGCCACCCCTACCTTCTGGCCGGGTTTCGGCGAAATGCTGACCACTTCGGTAGGCGTGGGGACGCTGGCCGCACTCGTGGCGACGGACCCGGCGGTCGCGATCGCTGTAATGCCCACCACGGCAAGCAGATTTCGAACGGCTCTACGCAATTTTGACATTCCTCCGTGATGGGCGGTCAGCAAGCTTTCATCCTAGATGGCTTGTGCTGCGACATCGGGTAACCGCAAGTCAGCGCGCATCCGCATGTCGCGCCGGCGCATCGTAGCTACAGCGCGCGTCGGTATGCCGATCAGCCGGGCGGCAGCACCGGAGGGGCGTCCCCAGGCGGTGGCGCGGGTAACGGCTCTGCCGGCGCGGCCGGGAGTGGGGCGTCGGCAGCCGGGGCTCCCTCGTCGTCCCGATGCAGCCGGTCCCTGATCCGGCTGATGATGCCGGGGCGTTCGGTCGTCACGGGTGCCACCGGCGGGGGCAGCTGCTCGGGCGCCAGCGGAGCGCTCTCAGGAGGCGGGGCCGCTGCAGGGTCGGCAGGAACAGCTTCGACGGGCGGCTCGCCTGCGGCCGCGCCGGTGACGTCGGGAAGGCCGACCGGAGTCTCGCTGGAGGCCGGTGTCGGCGGTGCCTCGGCAGGGACGACCTCCGATGGGGGCTCGACGACTGGTGGAGTGACCGGGAGCGGCGCCTGCATCTGAGTGACGACGGCGGGTGGCTCGGGAGAGACCTTGGCCGCGGGTTGCGGTTCGGAGGAGGCCGTCTCCTTCTTGGGCACCAGCTGCAGGCTGACCGCGACCGACGCCGAAACGGTGAACGTCAGCACCCCCGCGACCAGTAGAGCCAGCGGGCCGGTCTGTCCCCGCGGCCGACGCCGGCGCTCCTCGGGTTTTTGCTGCTCGAAGTGATGGGCCTCGAACTGATGGGCCTCGTCGACGAAGCTGGACTCGACATTCTGCGCAGATGCCATCGCCGCGCCACGCGCGAGGGCCAGCTGGGCTTCTGCCGGCGCGAAGACCGGCACCGAAAGTGCCCGTTCCAGGATCGGCATCAGCTCGTCATCGCCGCCGGACCCAACCATCACGAGGGCCTCTGGCTGCCAGTCGGCGCGGGTGAACAGGGTGCTCAGCCACCGGACCAGGTCTTCCTCGGTGACGATCCTGCGGTTGACCGAGGTCTGCACCGAGCCGTCGCGCAGATGCACGATCAACGCGATCACCGTCTCAGGCTCGAGCACGCACACCGCGGTGGTGCCATAGCCGATGACCTCGGCGATCCCGCGCGCCAACGCCTCTGTCGCCTCGGGGAGGCGCACCGCGACGACATTGTCGAAACCGGAATCGCTCAGCGACTTCAGCAGCAGCGAGGCCTCGGCGTTGGCGTCGTCACTCCACGTCACACCGATGGAATGCAGCCGGTGACCATGCGTCGCGGCGATCGCCTCACTGCGTAATACTGCTGCGGCCGCTTGTTCTGAGGTCTGCAGGGCACTGCACCGACCGCGAACCCCGACCTCGAATGCATCGCGGTCCACGGTGGCGCCGTCGGCGTCCTGCCCCTCGACGAGAACGAGGCCGACGGCAGACGGCGTTACCGATAAGCCGAGTACGGCGTCCACTCACATCCCTTCGGACGTCCACCTATCGGGGTGACACTACCTGCACCCGTTGGTCGGGGCTCGTCGGGCGTGGCGCCCGGACCGACTATCCGGATGCCGAAATGTGCTGTGCCGCATGAAACTCCTGCCCATCACCTAGTACCCCCTTTGCCCACGAATAGGTGGACGTTATCGGCCACGAAGCGATCGGCGGCGTGGCATCCTCCCCCACATGACAGCAGTTGAACAGACGGAAGGCGGCTCCGCCGAACGCACACTGTTCGGCCACCCGGTTGGCTTGGTCAACCTCTTCGGAGTCGAGTTATGGGAGCGCTTCTCGTTCTACGGGATGCTCACCATCCTCGGCTATTACCTCTATTACTCGGTGACCGAGGGCGGCCTGGCGCTGCCCAAGGCCACCGCGACCGGCATCGTCGGCGCCTATGGCGGGCTCGTCTACCTGTCGACGGTGCTCGGCGGCTGGATCGCCGACCGGCTCCTCGGCATGGAGCGCACGGTGTTCTACGGCGGTGTAGTCGTCGTGTGCGGCCACATCGCCCTCGCGATCCTGCCGGGATTGACCGGCGTCGCGGTCGGCCTGGTCCTTGTCGCGCTCGGCTCCGGCGCGTTGAAGGCGAATGCCTCGTCGTTGCTCGGCACACTCTACGAGAAGGGTGACGCGCGCTGCGACGGCGGCTTCACCCTGTTTTATCTCGGGATCAACCTTGGTGCGTTCATCGGGCCGTTGATCACCGGTCTGCTGCAGACCCGCGCTGGATTTCACTATGGCTTCGGCGCAGCCGCGGTTGGCATGGCCCTCGGCCTCGCCCAGTACGTGCTATTTCGGCGCAATCTGGGTACGCACGGCCGCACCGTACCGAATCCGTTGCCCCGCAGCGCTATTGGTTGGGTCGCCGGGATCGCAGTCGTGGGCGTGGCTGTCGTCGCGGCGGCCTTCGCCACCGGGTTGGTGAAGCTGGCCAACCTTTCTCAGGTGACGACGGGCGTGATCATCGCCGCATCGATCACGTATTTCGCGGTGATGCTGACGAGTTCGAAGGTGGCAGCAGTCGAGCGGACCCGGGTGCGCGCGTTCATTCCGCTGTTCATCGCAAACGCCGTGTTCTGGTCGCTGTTTCAGCAGATTTTCACGGTGTTGGCGGTGTACTCCGACGAGCGGATGAACTGGTCGATCTTCGGGTGGACCGCTCCGTCGAACTGGATCGGTTCGATCGAGCCGGTCTGGATCATCGTCCTCTCACCGCTTTTCGCGATGATGTGGACGCGACTGGGCAACCGCGCGCCGACCACACCGCGAAAATTCGCTTACGGCGTGATCGGAATGGGCTTGGCGTTCCTGCTGTTTCTGCCGATGTCTTCTTCGACCGGCAAGACGGTGCCGGCCCTGCTGGTCGTCGGAATCATGGCGGTGTTCGCGATCTCGGAACTGCTGCTGTCGCCGATCGGACTGTCGGTCACGACAAAGCTTGCGCCAGAGGCGTTTCGGGCTCAGATGATGGCGCTGTACTTCTTCTCGGTCGGCCTTGGCACCTCCATGTCGGGAGTGCTGGCCCGCTACTATGATCCGGCCCGCGAGTTCGGCTACTTCGGGATCATCGGGGGCGTCGCAATTCTCGCAGGCGTCGTGGTGTTCGCGCTCGGGCCGTGGATCAGCAGGCTGATGGAGGGCGTCCACTAACCCGGCGTGGCCAAGTCGTTATCCGGCCGAAACCGAATTCGCCCACAACCCGGTTCAGCATGGGAACCGGATCGCGAGTTCGCGCGTCTGACAGGACAACGAGGTCGGGTCGACGTAGGAGGCGCACTGATGTCGGTAGCTGCACCGAGTGATGTAATCGACGTCGGGCACTTCCCGCGCCCCGACGTCCTGTCGCAAGGCGTGGTGGCCGTGCACAATTTCGGGTTCGGGCATTCGACTGCCACGTGCTCTTGCGGCTGGACGGGCCGCCGCCGCTGTCTGAAGGCCGCGGCCGAGCAGGACGCGTGGGTGCACTCGATGCACCAGAAATGTGAGATCGCCGTCCCCTTGGTGATCCCGGTCTCCGCCTGACTCAGCCCGCCAGAATCTCTCGCAGCATCGGCGGTTCGATGTTGCCGCCGGACAGGACCATCACCGTGCGACCGGGTGGCGTCGTGCCCTGCCGGTAGGCTGCCAGCGCGACCGCGCCGCTCGGTTCGGCCACCAGGTGCGCTCGATGCGCGAGTTCACGCACGGCGGCGCGGATCTCGTTCTCCGACACCGTGATCAGGCCATCCAGCACATGCTGCAGGTGCGCGAACGTCAACTCGGACGGCTGCGACCGCAGGCCATCGGCGATCGTGCGGTTCCTGTCCTCGATCGACCAGTCCACCCGACGGCCCAGCCGAAGGCTGTCTGCCGTATCGGCCGCCAATTCCGGTTCGACGCCGAAGACGCGCGCGTCGGGGCAGAGCGCCTTGATCGCGGTGCCGATGCCCGACGCGAGGCCGCCGCCGCTGACGGGCACCAGCACGTTGTCGACCGCGGGTAAATCCTCGGCGATCTCGAGGCCGATGGTGCCCTGCCCGGCGATGATGTCGGGGTGGTCGAAGGGCGGGACAAGTACGCCGCCCGTGCGCTCGACCACCTCGGCGGCAACCTTTTCGCGTTGGCCCGTACCGCACAACACCACCTCGGCGCCGTGGCTTCGGGTCGCCTCGACCTTGATGCCTGGTGTCTCGCGAGGCATGACGATATGGGCGGGCACGGCGTACACCGCCGCGGCGTACGCAACAGCCTGCGCGTGGTTGCCGCTCGAATAGGCGACGACGCCGCGGGTGCGCACGGATTCGTCGAGATGTCCGATCGCATTGAAGGCGCCCCGAACCTTGAAGGCCCCGATCGACTGCAGGTTCTCCGGCTTGATCCACAGCGGCCGCTCGTCGTCGGCCCAACCTGCCGGAACCAGCGGCGTGCGCAGGACATAGGGCCGGATCAGCTCCGCGGCCGCGCGGATGTCATCGATGCTTACCAGCTGCACGCGACCAGTCTGCCCGACCGGACGCTCGTCACTTCCGTTGTGCGGTGAAGCTACTGCTCGACGGCGCCGACTCCACCCCGAATCCCCTGCCCGCCAGCAGCCGCCGGAAGAACTCGGCGCTGACCTTCGCGGGCAGCCGTGCACCGTACTCGCGCGAGAACACCCGGTCCTGCGGCAGCACGATCGCAGGCGGACCGTCGGGCGGCGCGGTGAATTCGATGGTCGTGCCGTCGGCCGTGACTGTCGAGTACTGGTACTCCATCAGCGGTTCCCAGCTGTCCCCACTGCGCACCGTCACCGACCCGTCGGGGTGGACCTGAAACTCCGTGCCGCGCTTGAAGAACGGGACGAGGTTGAAGAACAGCAGCAGCAACCCCGGAATCAGCAGCACGAACAATGCGTAGGCGTGTGTCTTTTCGAGCTCGGCGTCATAGGTGGGCGCGATCAGTTCAGCGATCCAGCCCTCGATGAAGATCGCGATGTCCTTGAACACCTCGCCGACGCTGGCCCGCCCGGTGGAGACGTCGTAGATCGCCGCCATCGAGCCCGCTGCCCCACCAACGGTGAGGATCGCGCCGAACAGCACGAGACCCCAACTGGTCCGCGAGACGAACGCGCCGAGCAGGTGCGTCGGCTCCAGCAGCTCGTACTTCGGTCCGCCCAGCGGCTTCGCCATGCACCAGATGGTGATCCCGATAGCGGCGATCAACGCCAGCCATTCGCGCGCCGAGAAGGACACGCTCCCGGAATTGGAGACCGCGAGTCCGAGGAACGTCAGCCACGCGATCCATCGCAAGGCCCTCTGCCACCACGTGATCCGCCGCTCGACGGTGTCTTCCGGTTTTTGCCGTGCCTGGCGCCCGTCGCTGGCCGGGGCCGGCGCCTGCCATTGCTCGCCTGCCACGCGAAGATCGTAGCGTCGCTCACCGCCCCGGATGGCGGCTACAGCAAACTCGCTAGGGTGATGGGGTGAGCGCGTATTCGTTGCCTGTGGTGCCGCGCTACGCGGAAGTCGACCAACAAGGCGTGGTGTTCAACGGCCATTACCTCACCTGGTTCGACGAGGCGTGCACCGGATTCCTCGACCACCTCGGGGTCACGTATCCGGGCTTGATCGCGACCGGCCACGACGTGCAGGTCGTGCACAGCGACATCGATTACCTGACACCGGTTCGGTGGCGCGATTCGGTGCGGGTCGCGGTGCAATGCGACCGGATCGGGTCGACGAGCTTCACGCTCGCATTCACGGTGCATCGACGCAACGGCGACTCCGCTGAGGAAGCCGCGGTGCGTGGCCACAACGTTTACGTCGTTGTCTCCACGGATGATTGGGCCAAGCGACCGATCCCCGAGGTGCTGCGCAACGCCCTCGCCGCCGACACCTGACATGGCCGGCGATCAGGTCGGAGCGGGGGCAGCAAGGGCTACCTACTCGATCCCGGAGTCGTGAGGATGGAGTTGGTCGGCAACGGTTTTCGTGCCGGGGCGCGGCTGGATCGTGAGCCGATCGCCGCCGCCGTGTTCGCCGGCCGACGCTGCGACACGTGGGCCCGCCGGACGGTACGGTCGTCGGATGGGCCACGACCATGATCACCAGCGCGACCTCCCGCCCGGCATGGCCGAGCAACTCGAACTGGCCTATGCCGGCATGGTGTCGTTCGGGCACCGCCCGTTTCTGACAGAAGTCGAGCAGCTGGAGTCGTGGCGCCCCGACGCCGCGATCGTCGGCGCGCCGTTCGACATCTCGACCACCAACCGGCCCGGTGCCCGGTTCGGGCCAAGGGCGATCCGGTCGACGGCCTACGAACCCGGCACCTATCATCTGGATCTCGGTTTGGAGATCTTCGACTGGCTGGAAGTTGTCGACTTCGGTGACGCCTACTGCCCGCACGGCCAGACCGAGGTGTCGCACAACAACATTCGCGAACGCGTGCACGCTGTGGCGTCGCGTGGCATCGTTCCCGTCATCCTCGGCGGGGACCATTCGATCACCTGGCCCGCCGCGACGGCGGTGGCCGACGTGCATGGTTACGGCAACGTCGGCATCGTGCACTTCGACGCGCACGCCGACACCGCCGACGAGATCGAAGGCAACCTGGCCAGCCACGGCACGCCGATGCGCAGACTCATCGAGTCGGGCGCGGTGCCCGGCACCCATTTCGTTCAGGTCGGCCTGCGGGGCTACTGGCCTCCGCAAGACACCTTTGAGTGGATGCTCGAACAGGGCATGACATGGCACACCATGCAGGAGATCTGGGACCGCGGGTTCAAGGCGGTGATGCGTGATGCGGTCAGCGAGGCGCTGGCCAAGGCAGACAAGCTTTACGTCTCGGTCGACATCGACGTACTGGACCCTGCGCACGCGCCCGGCACCGGCACGCCCGAACCTGGCGGCATCACCAGCGCGGACCTGCTGCGGATGGTGCGCCAACTCTGCTACGAACACGACGTGGCAGGCGTCGACGTGGTCGAGGTCGCACCGGCCTACGACCACGCCGAGTTGACCGTGAACGCCGCGCACCGCGTGGTGTTCGAAGCGCTTGCGGGGATGGCCGCCCGGCGCCGCGACGCCGCACAGGCGAAGCCCGGTCCGCCCGCCCGCTAGGACGCAACCCACCGTATCCCCGTGCGCTCCAAGGGAATTGGCTGCTGAGCGAGCCGCGTTGACGGCGTTGACCGTTGCAACGGGAATCACCCTCTTCGCAGCTTGCCCAATCGCCGAACTTCACCCGAACCTGGTCGCATACTGCTGTAGGGGCTCGCGCAAGGGAGCCACCATAGGGGGTAACGAAACATGAAATATCTCGTTCAATGGACGCTGGAACCCGATGGGACTCGGGCCGCAGCAAAACGGTTCCTGGAGACCGGTGGCAAACCGCCGGAGGGCGTCACGCAGCTGGGCCGGTGGTTCGGCTTGAACGGCTCGGGCTGTTCGGTTGTCGAGGCGACCGACCCGAAGGGCGTCTTCTCGTTGGTTTCCGAGTGGCAGGAGTACATGCAGATCTCAGCCACGCCGGTGCTCGAGGACGACGAAGCCGGCGAAATTCTCGCCAAGCTTTACGGCTAGCGCACGCCGCGGGCCTGTTAGCGTGCGCTCGTGGACCTGCTAGATCGGCTCCGCCTCGACGTTCCGGTGGCACAGGCTGGAATGGGCGGTGGCCTTGCAGGCCCCGAGCTGGCCGCTGCCGTCGCCGCCGCAGGGGCCCTTGGCACGCTCGGGTTGCTTCCGCCGCCGGACTTGCGGGAGGCGATCCGTCAGGTGCGCGACGCGGTCCCCCACCGTTCGGTGGCGGTCAACCTGTTGATGCCGTTTGTCCGCCGCAGCCACGTCGACGTGTGCGTGCAGGCGCGCATCGACGTAGCGGTCATCGCGTTCGGCATGGACCGGGATATGTTGCGTCGACTGTCCGAGCAGGGCGTCTTCGTCTTCGTCATGGTCGGCACCGAGGAGCAGGCGCGCCGGGCGTGCGTGTGCGGCGCAAACGGGCTGATCGCCCAGGGCTGCGAGGCGGGCGGACACATCGCAGGCAAGACGCCGGCGCTCGAGTTACTGCCCCGCGTGCTCGAGATCGCGCGTGGCCGACCGGTGCTGCTGGCGGGTGGTATCGCCGCCGCCGACGACACCCAGACGGCCATGACTGCCGGTGCCGCGGGTGTGGTGGCGGGCACCCGCTTCCTGCTGACCGACGAGGCACGCGCCCATCCGGAGTATGTCAGCCGTATTCTCAAGGCGGACAAGACGTTTCGCACGACGCTGTTCGGGCTCGGTTGGCCGCTGCCGCACCGGGTGGTGCCCAACGCTGCCACGCGGCGGTGGTGCGGCGACGACGGGCGCGCCAAGGTCGTTCCGAGACTGATCAATGCGGGCAGCGGAAAGTTCGCCAGAATTCCTGATCGGGCGATCGCGCCGCTGCTCGGCTTGCAGCGGCCCGGTCTACCGATGTTCTCGCCGATGGCGCCGACGATGGGAATGCCCGATTCGATGGTGGACCGGATGGCGCTGTATGCAGGTGAGACAGTGCTGAGGATGACGTCGGTCATATCTGCGCAGCAGGCAGTGACTGACCTGACGCCGCGGTGAACAATGAAGGCATGAACGGTGTGCTGTACTTCGACGGAGCCTGCGGGATGTGTACGCGGTCGGTCTATTTCCTCATCAAGCTCGACCGGACGGGAAATCTGCATACGGAGCCGTTCCAGGCACCAGGTGTTGCAGAACGCCTCGGTGTGGACCCGTCGCACCTATTCGACATGTCCTGGTGGCTGGACGAATCCGGCGAGGTATACGGCGGCGCGGAGGCGATCAACGCGGCGCTCTCGGTCGCGCTCGGCACACGGCTGCCGCTGCGGATCTACCGCGTTCCCGGCATCCGGTCCATCCAGAACGCCGTGTACCGGTGGATCGCCGACCATCGCTACCGCTTCCCCGGCACCACGCCGTATTGCGAGTCGCATCCCGTTGCCTGCTGAAGACGCGGAATATGGTGTGCCCCAGACCGATATCACGATCCGGCCCACCACTTTCGACGACCTCGATGACATCGGTGCGATCTACGCCCACCACGTGAAAACGGGCGTGGCGACCTTCGAGATCGACGCACCCGATCAATCCGAATGGCGAGACCGGCTGCAGTCGGTCACCGATCGCGGACTGCCGTTTCTGACCGCGACGCTAAACGGCCGGATCGCCGGCTACGCCTACTGCGCACCGTGGAAGACCCGCCCCGCCTACCGCCACACCGTCGAGGACTCGATCTACCTCGCTGCCGACGCGGTCGGCCGCGGGATCGGCGGCAGGTTGCTCGACGCGCTGCTGACCGACTGCACCAGCGCGGGTATCCGCGAGGTCATCGCTGTGATCGCCGACGCCGACGGCGCGGCTTCCCTCGCGCTGCACCGCAATCGCGGATTCATCGATGCCGGACGGCTGACCGCCGTCGGTTTCAAGCATGGCCGGTGGCTGGACACCGTGCTCCTTCAGCGATCCCTGTGCTGACGCGCGTCAGCCGAGTTGGTCGGTGACTTCACGCCAGACAGGGTTGTCGCTGCGGTGGTCGGAGTTGTTGCGGCATTCGCCGTAGAGGCGCATGGTGGCGAAGTCGGTCTGGTCGACGCTGCGATAGATGATCGCCGTCACGCCGTCCTTGGTCAGCTTCTGGCCGAAGTGTTCGCTGGCCGACGCTGCGGGTGCCCAGCCGTGCGCGGTCAGCGAAGCGGCGACGTCGCGCAGATACTTCACCGAATTGTCCTGCGGCAACCGGAAGTTCAGATACACCGCGGCCTGGTAGGGCGGTTCGTTCGAATTCTGGCAGGACACGAACGCGTAGCCGCCCGAGGTATCCCGTAATTGCGCGACACTGACGATCTGCTTGGCGGACGCCACGACTTGTCCTGCCGCCTGGGCATCGGTCATCGGTTCGCCCTGGACATGCACCTCGCCTCCGTGTCGATCGGTGAACCACAGCAGGACACCCGCGACCGCGCACATCACTATCAGTGCTGCCAGTGTCAGCACCACGTATCGCTGCGAACGGCGCAAGGTTTTCATTTCGGCCCCGCACCGAATCTACGCCGGATGGCGCAACGATTTCGGGAGGTACACCGCGCCGGGACCGGCAACCGACGCGCTGTCGGCGGGGTTCGAGATCACGCACCGCTTCAACGAAAGGCAACCGCAGCCGATGCAGGAATCCAGCTTGTCCCGCAGGGCCATCAGTCCGGCGATCTGCTCGTCCAGTCGCTGCCGCCAATCCTTCGACAGCCGGGTCCAGTCCGCGCGCGTTGGCGTACGACTGTCCGGCAGCATCTCGAGCGCGGCCGCGATCTCGTCGAGCGTCAATCCGACGTTGCGGGCCGCGCGAATGAACGCCAACCGCCGCAACATGTTTCGCTCGAAGCGTCGCTGGCCGCCACTGGTCCTGGTGGCGTTGATCAGGCCCTGCTTGTCGTAGAACCTGATCGCGGACGGCGCGAAACCGCTGCGCTCGGCCACCTCACTGACAGTCAGCAGATCTCGGCTTTCCATCGCGCGCACCTCAGCTCTTGACTTGAAGTTCACTTCAACTATCAGTATGCCAGTATGACTGTTTCCCAACACATCTCTACTGTCGCGATCATCACCGGCGGCTCCCGCGGTTTCGGCCGGGCGCTGGCCACGGCCCTGCTCGGCCGCGGCTGGACCGTCGTCACCGACGCAAGGCGCACCGACGACCTCGCGGCGACCGCGGCGGAACTGAACTCCGAGCGCCTGATCACTGTTGCAGGCGACATCACAGATCCCGCGCACAGGGCTGCACTGGTCGCCGCCGCCATGGCTGCCGGACCGCTTCGACTGCTCGTCAACAACGCCAGTCGGCTCGGGCCGAGCCCGCAACCGCGGCTCGCCGACTATTCGGCGGCCGATCTGCGTGCCGTCTACGACGCGAACGTCTTCGCTCCCCTTCAGTTGATCCAGCCCGCACTGCCCGCGCTGACAGCCGGTCGCGGGGCGATCGTCAACATCAGCTCCGACGCGGCCGTCGAACCATACGAGGGGTGGGGCGGCTACGGCTCGTCAAAGGCGGCTCTCGACCATCTCAGTGCCATCCTGGCGGCCGAACACCCGGCCCTTGGGGTGTACGCGTTCGATCCAGGCGACATGCGGACGGAGATGCACCAGGCGGCGTTCCCTGGCGAGGACATCTCCGATCGTCCCGAACCGGAGTCCGTCGTGCCCGCGCTGCTGCGCCTCCTCGATACCCGGCCCGCGTCGGGCCGCTACCGTGCGCAGGAGTTGGTTTCCATCGGAGCCGACGCATGAGGATCCCGATGCCACACACGCGCTTCGAGCGGCCACCAGGATCAGACGCCGCCGAGCCTCCCGAGGCCCGCGGCGTTGCCCGCGACGGCGTCAAACTGATGATCGCGACGCCCGGCGCTGTCCACCATCGGCTGTTCACCGATCTCGGAGACCACCTGGTCCCTGGCGACGTGCTGATCGTGAACAACTCCGCGACGCTGCCCGCTGCGGTCGACGGCATGCGCAACAACACGCCGGTCGCCGTGCACTTCTCGACGGCGCTGGCCGATCACGTGTGGGTCGTCGAACTGCGACCTGCCGCCGGCGCGACCGGCCATCTTCCGGATGTCGAGCCCGGCGAGCGGATCGTGCTGCCCGACGGCGCCGCGCTCGTGGTGCTCGCGTCCTATCCGCGGCGGGGCATCGCAGGCAGTCGGCTGTGGACCGCACGTTTGGCGATCGAAGGCGATGTCATGTCATATCTCGCCAGATACGGCCGGCCCATCAAGTATGGCTATGTGCCCCGCGCCTGGCCGCTGAGCAGCTATCAGACGGTGTTCGCGCGTCGGCAGGGAAGTGCCGAAATGGCCAGCGCAGCAAGGCCTTTCAGTGCGCGACTGGTCGCATCGCTCGTGGCGGCGGGCATTGTGATCACGCCGATCACGCTTCACGCCGGCGTGTCGTCGGCAGAGCCGGGTGAACCACCGGTGGCAGAAGCGTTCGAGGTGCCGCCTTCGACGGCGCGACTGATCAACCTGGCGCGCGCGTCAGGAGCGCGGGTGATCGCCGTGGGCACCACGGCGACGCGCGCGATCGAATCGGCGACCGACGCCGATGGCATGGTGCACGCCGCATCGGGTTGGACGGATCTGGTGCTCGGGCCGCAGCGTCCTGCCCGAGTCGTCGACGGGCTGATCACCGGCTGGCACGACGCGGGCGCCTCGCACCTGCTGTTGCTGGAAGCTATCGCGGGTCCCGAGCTGGTTGGCGCCGCGTACCAGGCGGCGATCGCGACCGGATATCTGTGGCACGAATTCGGCGACAGCGCTCTGCTGCTGCCTACCGCCCCGCGATCCCGCTGATCAACCGGTCGCACACCGCGTCCATCTGCTCGCGGGCTTGATCGGGGTCCGCGGCGCGCGAGACGAACAGCGCGGCTTCGTCGAGGGCCCCGAGTAGGACGTGCGCGGTCGGGCGCAGCGGCTGTTCGGGGATGGCGCCCTCCGCGATCGCATGCGCCAACATTCCCTCGATCACGCCGAGGCCGTATTTCACCCCGACGGCACGCCATTGATCCCAGCCCAAGACGGCGGGCGCATCGATCAGGACGATGCGCTGCACGTCGGGGGCCGAACACCGATCGAGGAACAATCGCGCGCCAAGGCGCATGGCCGTTAACGGGTCCGGCGGTTGTTCTGCCATGATCTGCTGGGCGATGTCGGCTACCAGATCACGTTCGACGTCCTCGTAGACCGCCGCGAACAGCGCAGCCTTGTCGTCGAACTGGTGATAGAGCGCACCCCGCGTCACCCCGGCCGCCGCGACGATCGCCTGCGTGGAGACCTCGGCAAATCCCTTGTCGGCGAACAACTTTCGTGCAGCATCGATCAGCACCGCCCGGGTTGCTGCGGTGCGCTCGGCCTGGGTGCGCCTGGCCGGGGTTTCGACCACCGACTCGTCGTTGACTTTCATACTGGCTGCACGTAACTTTCATACTAAGTGTTTGTAAGTCTGATCGGAAGGATAGCGAAGATGCCGCAGATCGCGCTGGACCAGGCAACGATCGACTACCGCGTGTTGGGTCCCGAGGACTCTCCGCATCCGCCGGTGTTGTTCGTGCACGGCATCCTCGTCGACAGCCGGCTATGGGACCGGGTGGCAGAAGGCTTGGCGCAGCGCGGATTTCGTTGTTATCTACCCAACTGGCCGCTGGGCTCGCACACCATTCCGGTCGGCGATGAGCGCGCACTCTCGCCCCAGGGTGTGGCCACGATGATCCGCGATTTCGTCGACCAACTCGGCCTGTCGGACGTCACGCTCGTCGGCAACGACACCGGCGGGGGCCTGTGCCAACTCGTCATCGACGCCTACCCGGATAAAATCGGTCGGTTGGTACTGACCAACTGCGACGCGTTCGACAAGTTCCCCCCGTTCCCGTTCACACTTGTGTTCGCGCTGCTGCGCGGTCCGGTGTCGATCAAGCTGCTGTTCGAGCAGATGCGGGTCAAGGCGCTGCGGCACTCTCCGCTGGGCTTCGGGCTGCTCGTGCGTCCGGATCCCCAACTGACCGCTTCCTGGCTGGAGCCTGGGCGCACCGATGCCCGGATCCGCCGCAATCTCGCCGCCCTCCTGCGCAACGTGGCGAAGACCGACCTGGTCGACGTCTCGACCCGGCTCGGACGTTTCACCAAGCCCGTGACGATCGTCTGGGGCCAGGGCGACCGCGCGTTCACTCCGGCGCTGGGCAGGCGGCTCGCCGCGCAGTTCCCGAATTGCGCATTGATCGAGGTGCCCAAGGCGCGCACATTCGTGTCGCTGGACGCGCCCGAGGCCGTCATCGACGCGATCGAGAAGATCGGTGCCGGCGCCTAGTTCTTCTCGAGCGTGAACTGGCAGATGTCGGTGTAACCGTCGCGGAACAGCTCGGCGCAACCGGTCAGGTACTTCATGTACCGGTCGTACACCTCTTGGGACTGGATCTTGATCGCCTCGTCCTTGCGCGCCTCGAGTGCAGCCGCCCAGATCTCCAGCGTCCGCGCATAGTGCAGCCGAAGCCGTTGTGCACGCGTGAGTTCGAAGCCCACCTTCTCGGCGTGTTCCTGCACGGTCGTCGGCTTCGGCAGGTCCCCGCCGGGGAAGATCTCATCCATGATGAACTTGCTGAACTTCAGCAGCTTCATGGTCAGCGGCAACCCGGACTCGGCGAATTCTTCATCGGTCGGCTTGATGATGGTGTGGAGCAGCATCACGCCGTTCTCGGGCAGCAGCTGGTAGGCCTTCTTGAAGAAGTCGTCGTAGCGGTCGCGGCCGAAGTGTTCGAAAGCGCCGATCGACACGATGCGGTCGACGGGCTCGTCGAACTGCTCCCAGCCCTGAAGCAGCACGCGCTTGCTTCTCGGGCTGTCCGATGCGGCGAGGACCTTCTCGACATGGGCCTTCTGGTTCTGGCTCAGGGTGAGGCCGATGACGTTGACGTCGTAGCGCTCCAGCGCTCGTTTCACCGTCGCGCCCCACCCGCAGCCGATGTCCAGCAAAGTCATGCCGGGTTGCAGGCCCAGCTTGCCGAGGGACAGGTCGATCTTCGCGATCTGCGCCTCTTCGAGTGTCATGTCGTCACGCTCGAAGTAGGCGCAGCTGTACGTCTGCGTCGGATCCAGAAAGAGCCGGAAGAACTCGTCAGACAGGTCGTAGTGCGCCTGCACGTCTTCGAAGTGAGGCTTCAAGTTCTGGGTGTCGCTCGTGGTATCTGGCAAGGTGAGCCTTTGGCTTTGTAATTGAGTTGGACCGGGCTCCGCGCGTTTCGAGAGCCACCCCCGTCGTGAGGGCAGTGTACGCAACGCCGATGTGAACGGTTCTCAGGACCTGTTCAGCGCCCGATAGTTGACAGAATCAAAGGATTGTTTGACGCTGTCAACCATGATTGGTGTGGTCGACGATGTCCGCGGATTCAACCGCTTCTACACCCGGGTGTTAGGCCTGCTCAGGCCAGATCTCGCCGGATCGGCGTTCGGGCTGACCGAGGCCAGGGTGCTGTTCGAACTGGCGCACCGCGATGAGGTTGCGGTCTCCGACCTCCGCCGCGACCTCGACCTCGACGCCGGCTATCTGAGCCGCATCCTGTCGGGTTTCACCGAGTCCGGACTCGTGGCCAGAGAGAAGTCGCAAGCCGACGCCCGTCGCCAGGTGGTGCGCCTGACCGAGGATGGCAGGCGCGCCTTCGACGAGCTGGATCGATTGCAGGCCGGTGCGATCTCGACGATGCTGGCGCCACTCGACGACGGCCAGCGCGCCGAGCTCGTCGCCTCGATGGGACGGATTCGCCGCGCCCTTGGCGACGAAACCCGGGTCCGTGGTCTCGTGCTTCGCCCGCCGGCCCCGGGTGACCTCGGATGGGTGGTGGAGCGACACGGTTATCGATATGCGACCGAGTACGGCTGGGACACGACGTTCGAGGCCCTGGTTGCGCGGATCGTCGCCGACTTTGCTGACCGCGGTGACATCAAACGCGAGGCGGCGTGGATCGCCGAGTTGGACGGCGAGCGCGTCGGCTGCGTGTTCTGCACCGCCGCCAGCGATCCCGCCGCTGCAGACACCGCGCAGCTGCGACTGCTCCTCGTCGAACCGTCAGCACGCGGGGCCGGCGTCGGCACCAGGCTGGTCGACGAATGTCTGCGGTTTGCCCGAAGCGCCGGTTACCGGCGAATCACCTTGTGGACCAACGACGTTCTACTAGCCGCTCGGCGCATATACGACCGTGCCGGCTTTCAGTGCGACCGCCGCGAGCCCCACCACAGTTTCGGCCGCGACCTCGTCGGCGAGTACTGGTCGCGAGATCTCTAGGCGGTGGGCCCGGCGCCGAGCACCCGCTGGATGTCCGGCTTCATGGCCTGCAGTTGTCCGCCCCAGTAACCCCAACTGTGCGTGCCGTTGGGCGGGAAGTTGAACACCCCGTTGCTGCCGCCTGCTCGCGTGTAGGCCGCCTGGAAGTCCTTGTTCGTGCGGATCGTCAGGCCTTCCAGGAACTGCGCGGGAATTTGCGCATTACCCAGCCCGGCGTCCAGATCGGTCGGGTTGCCGTTGCCGCTGTACACCCAGATGCGGGTGCCGTTGGACACCAGCCTGCCGATCTGCAGCATCGGGTCGTTGCGTTGCCAGGCGGGCCCGCCATAGGGCCCCCACATATCGAGCGCGTTGAAGCCGCCCGCGTCGCCCATCGAGATGCCCACCAGCACGGGCCACAGCCCGCGGGACAGGTTGAGGAATCCGGACAGCGACCCCGCGTACACGAATTGGCCCGGGTGATAGGCAGCGAGGACCAGCGCCGCGCTGCCCGACATCGACAGGCCGACGACGGCATTGCCGCTCGGACTGACGCCCTTGTTCGCCGCGAGCCACGCAGGCAGCTCAGAGGTCAGGAAGGTTTCCCATTTGTAGGTCTGCGTGGTGCCGTTGCCAACGGCGGGCCGATACCAGTCCGTGTAGAAGCTGGACATACCGCCGACGGGGGCCACCACTGACACGCCTGAGCCGTCGAACCAACTGAACGCGCCGGTCTCGATATCCCAGCCGTTGCGGTCGTCACGGGCGCGCAGCCCGTCCAGAAGGTAGACGGCCTTCGGGCCACCGCCCTGGAACTGCACGGTGATGTCCCGACCCATCGATGGCGAAGGAACGCTGAGAACTTCGACCGCCGCCTTGGCGGTCGGGGTCCCGCCCGTGATGCCGATCAGTGCCGGCAGCAGCGCCGCCGCGAAGAAAGCCGCCGTCAGTCGGCGGACCCATTTACTTGTTGCCTGGTGAGAAATGTTCATTGTCCTACTTCGGTCGTCCCGACAACGGATTAATCGCGCGCCATCGGGACTCAGTTACACCGCAACGAGAGGACAATCGAAATCGCGTGTAACCCGCGACCGGCGAATGAAAGGGGCGGGCGATGAAGGCCAAAGTGGGCGATTACTTGGTGGTCAAAGGAACCACGGTCGAGCAGCATGATCAGCGCGGAGTGATCACCGAGGTCCGCTCGGACGACGGGTCGCCGCCGTATGTGGTGCGGTGGCTGAGCAGCGATCACATCGCGACCGTGTACCCCGGTCCGGATGCGCTCGTCGTCACGCCGGCCGAACAGGAAGCGGCTGACGCGCGGCACCGCGCGCCCTAGGCGCAGGCGCTCGCGAACTCAGTTGTGCGCGACCGACTCCTCGCGCAGAAGTAACCCATAGCCGTTGGTACACAAGCTGATTCGCAATGGCTGGCTGGGCACGTGGCTGGCGAGCCAGCCGCGAAGCACTGGCAATTGCTTGTCGACCGATACCTGCTTGAGCCCCAGTTCCCTCAGCAGCGCCGACAGGCTGGTCGGTTCCGTCGTGACCGTCATGGCTGTCCCCCTTGACACCCGATACGCAGATTTTATTGCGGACGGCGGCGTTGCGGAGCGGTTTGCTCAATGATGGACCAATGGCCCCTCTCGATCGGATTCGACGCTGCGCGACCGGATTAGGCGCCGCGGTCGCCCTCGCGGTGCTGCCGGTGACCGCGCAGGCGGATGGCGACGATGCCAACCCGCTTTTCGCCCTCATCGACGCCGCTACCCAACGGCTTCAGACGGCAGAACCGGTGGCGGCGACCAAGTGGCTCACCGGTGGTTCGATCGAGGATCCGCCGCGTGTCGAGCAAGTACTGAACGCCGTTGCCGCCGACGCCACTCGCAAAGGCGTTGAACCCGACTACGTCCGAGGGGTCTTCACCGACCAGGTGCATGCCACCGAAGCGCTCGAGTACTCCCGATTCGCGCAGTGGAAGCTCGATCCGGCGGCCGCGCCAGGCGTCGCGCCTGACCTGACCTCGTCGCGCGAGACCATCGATCGACTGAACTCGGAGATGGTCGACCAGATAGCGATGCAGTGGGCCGTGCTGCACTCCCCCGACTGCGGCCGCTTGCTCGCCGACGCGAAGACTGCGGTCACCGCCGCCCGCTCGCTGGATCCGCTTTACCAGCAGGCACTCGACTTCTCCACCCATTCCTATTGTGGGAGTTGAGATTTCGCTGATGATCACATCAGCGTGCGGGTGCCCTCGACGTCGTATTCGGTGACCGAGGCGGCCCGGATGGACGCGGCCTGCTCGTCGCCGGGGCCGCTGCCGCGAAACGCCTCGACCGCCGCCTGTGACTCCCATCGCTCGAAGATGTTGACCCGGCCCGGGTCTACGACGTCGGCCGACAGCGCGAAGTCGAGGCAGCCTGCCGTGCGGCGGGCCTGGCGCACGACCTCGACGCATCCCGCCAGGTAGGCGTCGCGATCCTGAGGGTCGATCACGAGGTGTCCAGCGACTATCACCACCGGGGATCTCCTTCGTCTATAGGTTGGGACCGTCACCTGGTATGACTGCAGTTCGGGTCCAAAGTCACCGCACAACACCGAGGAAGCCATGAATCTTCGTGAGGCGCGCCAAGTCGTCGGCGCGCTCGAGACCGATCCCGCCGCAGCACGCGTGTTCGGCGAGGTCTACGAGATCGCCGACGGGACGACGGTCATCCCGGTCACCAAGGTGCGCGGCGGATCCCACCAGCCCGCAGGCGTGTTCGTGGTCAAGGACGGCGAGGCGTCATGGGTGCCGGCGGTCGACGGGGGACGGATCGCGATGATGGGCATCCTGGTCGGGCTGGTATCGGCGGCGTTCGCGGGCATCGCTATGGTTCGTCGCCCGCCGTGGCCCGACCTGCACGGCGATATCTCGCGCGCGCAGTAGCCCACCACGCGACCGCCGCGACGATCAACACGGCAAGCGCAGCCAACCACGGCCAAGCGCCGTGCTGATGAACCCAGCCCGCGATCGCGCCCTGCAACCGGCCCGCGGCCGCGATCACGGGGTCTCGCGGATTGCCGTTGCCGGCGAACAACCGGATCTCGTAGAGCCCGTAGTAGCCGACGTAGCTGCCTACTAGCAACAGCAGTGCCCCGCTGATCTTGTTGACATACGGCACAATTCGGCGCATTCGTTCGACGACCGCCGAATTCGCCAGCGCAGCCGCCACCGCAAGCACGCCTACGACGAGCGTGAAACCCGCGATGTAGGCCGCGTATACGGTCGCGGCGCCCACGACCGAGCCGCCTCGAAGTCCGGCCGCGGTCACCGCGAGAAACGGCCCCACCGTGCACGATAACGATGCAATCGCGTAGCTGACCCCATAGCCGAACATCGAACCCAGCCGCGCCGTCGGTGCCCACCGCGCCCCGCGCGCCACACCGCGCAGCGGCGCGATCTCGCGACCGGCGAGCAGCCGAATACCAAGGGCGACAAGCACAATCCCGATCACGACCGTGACGTACGGCAGGTAGCGCTGCACCGTCGAGGCTGCAGAAACGGTGAGCACACCGAACCCGCCGAAGACGATCATGAAGCCTACGGCCATCGCGGCCGTGGCCGTCACCGCGCGCCCGACGGCCGCGCGGCGCCCGACGTCGTCACCCCGCACGACCAGCGCCAGATACCCGGGCAGCATGGCGAATCCGCAGGGGTTCAGCGCCGCTACCAGTCCAGCGCCGAAGGCCAAGCCCACCAGGTCTTGGTCCACAGTGCGCTGCGGCCTACGACAGTGCCGCCACCCGGTCGGACAGCTCCTGCTGGGGCATCGCCGAGGTCGGGTTGTTCACGAAGGTAGATGAGCCGTCGGCACGGTAGAAGACATACGCAGGCTGCCACGGCACGTTGTACCGGGCCCAGATCGACCCGTCGGCGTCGTTGAGGTTCGTGAAATTGAGGTTGTACTTCGACACGAAGCCCTGCATGTCCGCGACATCGGAGCGCGCGGCGACACCGACGAAGGTGACCTTGGGATTCGCCGCAGCGACCTGGCTGACGCTCGGCGCCTCTGCATTGCAGAACGGGCACCACGGGGTCCAGAACCACAGCACCGCAGGCTTGCCGACGAGGCTCGCCCCGTTGAACGGCGCACCGGACAGCGTGGTGGCGGTGAAGTTCAGTCGGTCGTCCGCGACGGCCGTTGGCGCAGTGACAAGCCCGAACGCCAGCGCGACGGCGGCCGCGCCAACCACGAGGGATCTGATCTGTCGCGAGAATCGAGTGCTCATCCGTCGTCTCCTTCGCTGCACACTCATAGACACGATGGCATCGCGACCGCGGTTCACGATGTCAGTTCTGGCGCGGCACCAACTCCGCGACGAACCGATCGATGAATTGACTCACGTCGGAGGGCAGGGCGGGCCGGATCACGAATTTCGTCAGACCTGCGGCCAGATATGCGTCGAGTTGACGGTGCAGTTGCGGCCAGCCTGCTGCGATGAGGTCGGCGGGATCGACGTCGGGCCTGCGCCGTTTCACGGCGGCGACCAGCGCGTCCGGTACTGAACCGTCGCTGACCGCGAGGTTGATCCCGAAATGATCGGGTTCGATTTCGCGGCCCGCCTCGGCGGCGGCTTGCTGGATCTGCTCGCGGCCCCTGCGCGCTTCCTCCGGGGTGAGAAAGCTGCCGAGCCAGCCGTCGGCCAACGCGCCGATGCGGCGAAAGGCCGCCGGTGCGGATCCGCCGAGCCAGATGTCGAGCGGTTTGGCGGGCCGAGGCTGCACCCCCGCGGAGCTGACCGTGAAATAGTCGCCCGTGAATGCGACATCCTGCTGTTCCAGAACAGATCTCAGCAGCCGCAGCGATTCGTCGAACACGCCGGCGCGCTTCCCATCGGGCACCACGAAGATCTCGCGTTCCGCCGGAATCGCCGACCGCAGACCGAATACCGGCAGCACACGTTTCGGTGCGAGTGCGGCCAGTGACGCCAGCTGCTTGGCCACCAGAACGGGATGGCGGCCGGGTAGCACCACCACCGAGGTGCCGACCTTGAGGTGTGTGGTGCGGGCCAGTGCGAAGGCCATCCCGACGAACGGCTCGACGGCTTTCGAATACACCAATTCGGAGAACCAGAGCGAATCGACCCCCGTCGCCTCCAGGTGGTCGACGATGCCGGCCAATTGCTCAGGGCCTGTGTCCGCGCCCAGCCCGATGCCGAAGCGAATCTTCACGACCCGATGCTAGGTGAAACGGTCCGCTAACCCTTGTGCGCCGTTGCATCACGGGCCAGAGTGAAAATATGAGCGAACCGTGGATCCGGGGCTGTGTGGTCCAGCGGATCATGTTGCGCGGCGGTTTGGAGCTCAGCCTCGACGACAACGAACTCGTCATCTCGGTGCCCTTCTACTTCACGTTGCCCAAGACCGCACGCGACGAGGAAGAGGCGGTGCTCATCGATCCGATGATCGCGCGGCCCGAGCATCGTGCGCTGTTCGACTTCGCCGGATCGATATGCACCAACGCGAGCTGGGACGAGGACGGCAGCCTGCATTTGGGGTTCTCCGATGGCCACGAGATCCACGCGCACAGCGACGAGCGCCGCACTGCGTGGGAGCTCTACGGCAAGCGACATGGCTACGCGGCGTGTCTGGCCCACGGTCAGGTGCGGGTTGTGCGGCACGACCTTCCGGAGGACGAATCCGCGGAGCGATAGGCCTGAAGGACATAACCTGGCGGGCGATGAAATCACGGATGATCGTCTACGCCGCTGCGGCGGCACTGCTGCTGACGATGTCCGCGTGCGGTGAGAAGTCGGTATCGCAATCGCCGACGCCCGCTCCCCCGTCCACTCCCGCGATCACCAAACCGATCGACGACACCCTCGCGAAGCGACTCGACGCGGCCGTCGACCAGGCCATGACAGCGGCCGGCGTGCCGGGTGCCATCGTGGGTATCTGGGGGCCCGACGGCGACTACGTGCGTGCCTTCGGGGTCGCCGACAAAGCCGCCAGGGCACCCATGAAAACCGACTTCTACAGCCGAATCGGCAGTGTGACAAAGACATTCACGGTCACCGCTATCCTGCAACTCGCAGATCAGGGCAAACTTGGCCTCGATGACGCGATCGCCGAATTCATCGACGGGGTTCCCCTTGGTAACAGGATCACGTTGCGCCAGTTGGCCAGGATGCAGACCGGGCTGGTCAACTACACCGCGACTCCGGAGTTCCAGAAGGCGATGTTTACCGATCCGCGCCGGCCGTTCACCCCCCACGAGTTGATCGATTTCGCGTTCACGCAGCCGAATACGTTCCCGCCGGGCCAAGGATTCGAATATTGCAACACCAACACGGTGCTGCTCGGCATGGTGGTGCAGAAGGTCAGCGGACAACCGTTGGCCGCCTACATCCATGACCACATCCTGGCCCCATTGGGCATCATGAGCCACACCAGTTTCCCGACCACCAACGCCTTTCCCGAACCGCACGCGCAGGGCTACACCAAGCAGACGGCTGACGGCAAGGAAGCCGTCGCCACCGACTGGGACCCGTCGTGGGCATGGGCGGCCGGAGCAATGATCTCGACCCTCGACGACATGCGAATCTGGGCGCCCGCCTTGGCAACTGGCAAGCTGCTGACTCCGCAGATGCAGGAGCAGCGGCTGCAGACGGTCGGTTCGCCCGGCATGCCGCCGCAGGACGGGTATGGGCTCGGCATCTTCAACCTCGGCGGCTGGATCGGGCACAACGGCAGCCTTCCCGGCTTTCAGGCCGTCGTGGTCTACCTGCCGCAGAAACAGACCTCCTTGGTCATCCTGACCAACACGGATATCGAATATCAGGGCGGCGAACCGAGCACCACGCTGGCAACCGCGATCACCAAAGTGCTGACGCCGGACCACGTTTACTCGCTTGGTCCGCAGATGCCACGTTGAAAGAGGAACACAAATGCAAGGTTCTGCGTCCGTGTCCATGTCGGCGCCCGCCGACAAGATCTGGAACCTGATCGCCGATGTTCGCAGCACCGGCAAGTTTTCACCGGAGGTGATGGAGGCCGAATGGCTCGACGGGGCGACCGGGCCCGCGTTGGGTGCGCGGTTCCGCGGACACGTCAAGCGCAATGAGATTGGCCCGGTGTATTGGACCACCTGCAGGGTCACGGCGTGTGAGCCCGGCCGCGAATTCGGCTTCGACGTGCTGGTCGGCGACACGGTAGCCAACACGTGGCACTACCAGCTGACGCCGACCGAGGGCGGCACCGACGTCACCGAGTCGTTCCGGATGCCGGACAGCCTCTTCGCGAAGCTGTTTTCCGTACTCGGCGGCCAACTGCGCCGACGGCGCAACGTGCGCGACATGCGCACCACCCTCGAGCGCATCAAAGCTGTGGTCGAAGCGCCCGAGGGTGGCTAGCTAACCGTTATTGGACGCCGATGCCGAAGATCGGAATCCAGAGGCCGAACAGCCAGATGCCCCACTGCCCGAACCCGTTATCCCAGACCGGGTTGACGTTGTAGCCCCAGTAGTTGAACGGATGCGGCGGGCCGCCGTCCCATTGGAACGCCGGCGGCGGGCCCCAGCCCCACGGCGGCGGGCCATTGCGGTCGTCCCACCAGTCGTGGCGGTTATTGGCCCACCACGGCCCCTTGTCGCCATTCCAATCGGCGCCGTTGTTGCCGCACCACGGCGGGCAGTAGTTGCCGTTGCCGTTGCCATTGCCGTTCCCATGGCCATTGCCGCGACCATTGCCGTCACCGCACCATGGTGGGCAGAAATCGTCGTGCGGCTTCAGTGGTGCCGGCGCAACCGGGTCGGCGGACGCCACGGCCCCACCGGGTCCGATGACCCCGAAGCCGAGCGCGCCGACGATCATGGCTGCTGACACGAATTTCGACAGCCCCATCGTCAATTAACTCCTACCTTGAAGTTCCGTCGTCGCATGCGACGCCGGAACGTCACTATTCATTCCCAACCTGGAGAAACGCAAACGTCTGCTCCTACACCGATATCGGCTGTTGCGGCGACGCCGTTACCAATCGGATGTTGTTGGTGGATCAGGATTTTGCGGAAATCAGAGGGCGCGCAGGCGACGGATGCGATCGGCGATTGCTCGCTGTGAAACGTCGGCTTCGCGGGCCAATGCTTCGAACGCATGGGGGCAACCGGGATGCAGGTGCAGCTCCGTTGGCACCCCGGCATCGGACAGCCGGCGTGCGTAGGTGACGTCCTCATCGCGGAAGATGTCGAGGTCGCCGATGTCGATGTAGGTTGCCGGGAGCCCGGTCAAATCCGTCGCGCGCGCAGGGGCGGCATAGGCCGATACGGCGTCACTGCCCGCGCCCTCGCCCAGCAGCGCCGCCCAGCCGGTGATGTTGTCGTCGTAGGTCCACGTCAGAAACGGCAGCAGGTCGGGATCTGGGGTCTGCGCCCGGTCATCGAGCATCGGGTAGATCAAGATCTGCGCGGCGACGACCGGGCCGCCGCGATCGCGGGCCAGCAGGGCCACCCCTGCCGCCAGGCCGCCACCTGCGCTGTCTCCCATCAGTGCAATGCGGGCGGGATCCACGCCGAGGCTCGACGCGTTGTCGGCGAGCCAGCGAAGCGCGGCGTAGCAGTCCTCCACGGGGGTGGGATGCGGATGCTCGGGGGCGACCCGATAGTCCACCATCAGCATCGGTACGCCCGAGGTCGCAACGTATTCGCGCACCGCGAGGTCGTAGACGCGGCCGAGGTGTTCGAGGCTGAAGATCATGCCGCCGCCGTGCAGGTACAACACCGCACTGCCGGGCTGACGTTCCGCAACGTGGTACCAGGTGAGGTCTAACGTCGCGCCATCATCTGTGGTCAGGGTGTGTTTGTCGACCTCGACTCCGGCGACCGGTTGCCACGTCGTTGCGACGTAGTCGAACATCCGGTGGCCGTTGGTCCGGCGGCTTTCGACGTCGCCGATCGGCGGCGCTTCGGCCTGCCCTACGGCTTCCATCAAGGGGGCGAGCCCCGCCTGCACCTGCGCGTCGATACCGAGTGCCATGCCTGCGACAGTAACGTGGGAGCACGTGGCAGACACCGCAATCGATACGCTTACCGATCGGCGCGTCACTCCGTTCGCGGCCACCGCCGTTATTCCGATCGCAGCCGTCGTCACACTTTTGCATTGCGTCGCAAGCACATTGGGCAAAGACCATTGGTTTGACGAGGTCTACATGTTGGCGATCGGCCGTAACCACCTCGACTGGGGGTCCGCCGATCAGCCGCCGCTGGCGCCCGCGCTGGCCGCGTTGATGGACTGGCTGGCGCCGGGTTCTCAGGTGCTGCTTGCGCTACCGGCTGCCCTTGCGACCGGATGCGCGGTGCTTGTGGCAGGACTCATCGCCCGAGAACTCGGATGTGACCGTCGCGCACAGGTTTTGACCGCCGCAGTGCAGGCCACCTGCCCGTGGACCACGTTTGCCGGTCATTGGCTGACGCCGTACACGCTGGAACCGGTCCAGTGGCTGGTGCTGTTCTGGTTGCTGGTGCGCTGGATCCGCCTGCGCGACGATCGGTTGCTGATCGCAGCAGGGGTGGTCATCGGCGTCGCAGCGCAGACGAAGTTTCAGGTGCTGCTGCTGTGCGTCATGCTGCTCGCGGCGGTGACGGTCTTCGGCCCACGAGCGTTGTTGCGGCGTCCGCTGTTGTGGGTGGGCGCGGTCATCGCGGTATTGCTCGCGGCCCCGACGCTGATCTGGCAGTTCGCCAATGGCTGGCCCCAACTCAAGATGACGCCGGTGGTGGCGGGCGAGGCCGATGCACTATCCGGTGGTCGTCCGGGGATTGCCGTGATGCTGATCGGCTACGCCGGCGTCGCCGGGGTGGCGCTCGTGCTGTACGGGCTGTGGCGGTCGTTCCGCGATGACGAGCTGCGCGAATACCGCTTCATCGCAGCCACTTTCATCGCGATGTATTTGCTTTTCGTGATCGCCGCGGGCCGCCCGTATTACCTGATCGGGACCTACGCTCCGCTGGCTGCCATGGGTGCGCTCGGGCTGCAGCGACGCAGGGAAGCGGGCCGCGTGCGGCGAAAATGGCTCGCATGGCCCGCGTACGCACTGAGTGTCGCGCTCGCGATCGGCGCGTTGATTGTGTCGGTGGCGGCCGTCAACTCGGGCGTCGTCGAACAGATGGCACAGCGCACCGCCGACGCCTACCGGACGCTGCCGCCCGATCAGCGAGACCACACCGTGCTCATGGGTGAGTCCTACATCATCGCCGCCTATATCGACCGGTACGCGGATCGATACCACTTGCCAATCGCCTACAGCAGCAACCGCAGTTACGGCTATTTCCCGCCGCCGCCGAACGACAAGGACACAGTTCTCTACGTCGGGCGGGACCCGAGCGCACTATCGCCCTACTTCTCCGAGGTGCGCGCCGTCACCGATGTCGGCGACGATATGCGCGCGTATCTGCTGACGGGACAACGCCAGTCGTGGGAGGTGATCTGGCCGCGGTTGCGCACTTTGACGGTGTCCTGAATCCGCTCCGCTGCCGCCGCCAGGCTGGTAGAACAAGTTCTAGTTCTGCACGGTGAGCCGAAGGAGACTCTGATGGGTAAGTGGTCACGCGAGGAACTCGAAGAGGCATTCCAGGCTTACCAGCAAGATGTGATCGACGTCGGCAAGACCTGGGACTGGTCAAGCTACGCCGATCATTTCACCGAGGATGCGAAGTACGTCGAACACGCCCTGGGAAACATGGAAGGCCGCGAAAACATCCGCGAGTGGATCGTGTCGACCATGAACATGTTTCCCGGCAGCGAGATGCCGTCGTACCCCGTTGAGTGGTACTCGATCGACGCCGACAAGGGCTGGGTCATCTTCAAGAACATCAACACCATGAAGGATCCCGGCGACGGCAGTGTGCATGGCGCGGCAGTCATCACCGTGCTCGAGTACGCGGGCGATGGCAAGTGGAGCTACGAGGAAGACGCGTACAACCCGATGAACTTCATGCTGATGATCCAGGGCTACATCAAGCGCTGCCACGAACTGGGCACAATTTCCGACGATGCGAAAACCTTCGCCAAGAACATGAATTGGGAACTGGCGTAACGGATTACTCGAGAACTCCGTAGTCGCTCGACACGACAAAGCTGTGCGCACCGATCACACATTGGATCGTGCCCTGGTAGCCCCGGCCGCAACTCGCCTGCCCGTTGTCGAGGCGGTGCCCTTCGAGCAGGGCGTCGACGTCACGGGTGAATGTCGGTGTGTCGGAGTGAACGTAACGGGCCGGTGCGCCGGTTTCGACGACGGTCTGGTTCATGCCGGCTGGCACATCCTTTTCGGGTACGAGGTCGCAACCGGCCACGGTGCCGCCCGGGCCCATTCCACAGAAGTGCGACGGCCCTCCCTTGATGCTCTCGGTCTTGAAGAAGATCCAGCCCGGGTCGTCCGGTGTGGTGTAGCGGCCGCGGCCGGGTGAATAACCTTCGATGCCGCTGCGCGCTCGATCGTTCGAGTTCGCGGGGATCGGCCGGCCCGTCGCCGCGGCCGTCACTCTGGTAAAGAGTTCTTTCCCAATCTCTTGATTCCCCGCCCGATCGAACCCGGGTGGGGTGGGGGTGATGAAGCCGATGACGACGGTGGGCCCCTCGGCGTAGGCGTAGCCCTCTGCGCCGGGAGTGTTGAAGTACCGCACGGTGTGCCCGTCGAGCGTGACAGTGTCATTGCGGGTTTCACCCACCCGCGACAGGAACGCGTCGGCGAAGGCGCCGCCATTACCGGATTCGGCCTTACCCACAAGGGCTTTCAGGACGACCTCATCGGGTGACTGATACGTGTCCGTGATTTCGGCTGCGGTCAGATCAGACAGCCCAGCAACGCCATCCGCGCCGGCAAGACCGGGACCAACGTCGGCGGCGCAGATTTCCCTGATCCCGAAATAGCTCGGCAATTGACCCGAGTACACGTCCTCGACGTCGGGCGCGCCGCGTGTGCCGGCGTGGCACGCTGCCGGTGCGGCTGGCGCCGGCGTGCTGGTCGCTGTGCTCGACGATGGCGATGCCTGGGCGCTCGATGTGTTGTTCGGGGCCGTTTGGCTTGACTCGCACCCCGCGCAGACCACCAGCGCCATCGCAATGGCCACCAAGAATGCTGCGCGCCTGCTCCCCCAGTTCACGATCGCCAACGTATACCGCAGCGACCTCACAGGGAGTCTTTTGCGAATTCAAATATTAACGGATGAGGAAGTCGCCCGAGTCGGGTTCGCGGGTCCAGGTCCAGTAGTCGACGAGTCGCCACGGGCTCAGTCCGTGCACCTCGCCGAAGCTGTTCTTGTAGAACGAGTGCTTGATCGACGGCTGTGACCACACCAGCCTGCGCATCTCGGCTTGGCTTCTCTCATGCCAGTCGGCCGTCTTGTCCTCGCGCGGTTCCATCGATTTGTGCCCACCGTCGATCAGCAGCTCCAAACACTGTGTGATGTAACGCATTTGACACTCGGAGTGAAAGATCAGGCTGCCGCCACTTGCGAGATTCGTACCGGGCCCGTACATACAGAAGAAGTTCGGGAAGCCGGGCACCGTGATGCCGAGGTACGCCGACGGCCGTTCCCCCCACCGCTCGGCCAGGATTTCGCCGCCACGTCCGACGATCGTCATCGGCCAGAGCAGTTTCGTCGCCTGAAATCCGGTGGCGTACACGATGACATCGGCCGGATAGCGTTCCCCGTCCGCGGTGATGACGGCGTCGGATTCGATGCGGTCGATCCCGGTCCGGACCAAGTCGACGTTGTCACGGGTCAGCGTGCGCAACCAGCTGCCGTTGTCCTGCAGCGTGCGCTTGCCCGTCGCCGGGTAGTCGGGCACCACCTTGGCCAGCAGCTCCGCATCGTCGCCAACCTGACTGGTGATCCATTCGGTGAACATGATTCGGGTGATCTCGTTGATCTCGCTGACCGCCTTTTGCTGATCCGGGTAATCCGGGTCGACGTACGCGGCGGCGAGCCCCTTGTCGCACCCCGGCCAGAACAGCAGGAACCGGTACCAGCGGCCGTAGAACGGCAGGTGCCGCAGTGCCCACTGCACGCCCGGCCCGACCGCTTCGTGGTAGTTCGGGTTCGGGAACATCCACTGCGCAGTGCGCTGAAACACGGTCAGGTGACCCACGGTGTCCGCGATGGCCGGTGCGATCTGGAATCCGCTGGCACCCGCGCCGATCATCGCGACCCGCTTGCCGCGCAGGTCGACGGAATGGTCCCACTCGGAGGAGTGAAATGCCGGTCCGGCGAAATCCTGTTGCCCCTCGATCTTGGGAAGGTGCGGCCGGTCGAGCTGCCCGACGGCGCTGATCACCGCTCGCGCCGACAACGTCGTCGCCACCCCGTGGCGGTCACGCGCGTGCACGGTCCACGTGGCGGAGTCGTCGTCCCAGCGGGCCTCGGTCACCTCGGTTTCCCACAGCACGTGCCTGCCGATGTCGTGTTTGTCCATCACGGTCTGGAAGTACGCCTGCAGCTCGGGTTGCTCGGCGAAGAAGTGCGTCCACTGGTCGGTCGGCTCGAAGCTGTAGCAGTAGAAGTGGTTGCCGACATCCACACGTGCACCGGGATAGGTGTTCTGCCACCAGGTTCCGCCGACGCCGGCGTTCTTCTCGACGATCGTGAAGGGGATGCCCGCCTCTTTCAGCCGGATGCCTGCCAGCAGACCCGACTCCCCGCATCCGATCACGACGACCGGCAGGTCCGCAGGGGTGCCGCGAACCGCGCGCGCATCTTTGCCGTCGAGCTCCATCTCCTCCAGCAGCATCGGCACGTATTCGGGCGGCACCGGCTCACAGACCAGCCACTGCATCATCTCCTGCAGCAGCTCGGGGCCGATCGGCTCGGGCTCGGGGCAGCCGCGATCGCGATACGACGCGATGACCTCTAGCGCGATCTTGCGCGCGGCGGCCTTGTCCTCCTCGGACATGTAGCCTTGCACCTCGTTGAGGAACAGCCCAGCGGGTTTCAGGTCGCCGCGTATCAGGCTGGGGTCGCCGGACATGTGGACCAGGGACAACATCAACGTCGGGATGCTGACGTCGAGCAGTGCCTGCGCGATCTCCTCGTCCGATGACGTAAAGGGTTGCCCTGCATGTGGGTTACGCACCAGACGGTGCTACCACGCCGGATGGGCGATTGGAACATGTTTCAGAAATCCGTGACGACGGCTGAGCCGCCACCTACGCTCGGTACGTGGGTATCGCGGCTCGGGTGAACGGGACGGCTCCCCCGGACGTGCCGCTTTCCGACGTGAACCTGGGCTCATGGGACTTCTGGGCACACGACGACGACATCCGGGAAGGCGCTTTCGCCACGCTGCGCCGCGAGGCGCCGATCACCTTCCATCCGGCGTTCGTCGTAGACCCGACGGTTCACGTCGCCGGTCACTGGGCGGTCACCCGCTACGACGACGTCTTCTACGCCAGTCGCCATCCCGAGATCTTCAGCTCTGCCAGGGGCATCGTGATCGGCGACCAGAATCCAGAGCTCGCCGAGTACTTCGGCTCGATGATCGCCATGGACGACCCTCGGCATACCCGCCTACGAAACATCGTCCGCAGCGCGTTCACGCCGCGGGTGCTTGCACTGATCGAAGACTCTGTGCGCGACCGTGCGCGCCGACTGGTCGAGGCGATGGTCCGCGATCATCCGGACGGCACGGGTGATGTGGTCGCCGAGCTGGCGGGTCCGCTGCCCCTGCAGATCATCTGCGACATGATGGGCATCGCGGAGGAGGACCATGACAGGGTCTTCCACTGGACGAATGTGATCCTCGGCTTCGGTGATCCCGACATCGCGACCGACCCCAACGAATTCTTCGACGTGGCGGTCGAAATCGGGGCGTTCGCATCGGCGCTTGCCGACGAGCGTCGTGCCCACCCCGGCGACGACCTGACGACAAGCCTGGTGCAGGCCGAAGTCGACGGCGAGCGACTGACGTCTGCGGAAGTCGCTTCCTTCTTCATCCTGCTCGTCGTCGCGGGTAACGAGACCACCCGCAATGCGATCAGCCACGGGGTCCTTGCGCTGAGCCGCTATCCCGAGCAACGCGACGACTGGTGGTCCAGCTACGACGAGGTCGCGCCGACGGCCGTCGAGGAGATCGTGCGGTGGGCCTCGCCGGTGGCCTACATGCGTCGCACCACCACCTGTGACACCGAGCTGGGCGGCGTGAAACTGGATGCAGGCGCAAAGATCACGCTGTGGTACGGCTCCGCCAACCGCGATGAATCGAAGTTCACCGACCCGTGGACATTCGACGTGCGCCGCCACCCCAACCCCCATGTCGGTTTCGGTGGCGGCGGCGCGCATTTCTGCCTCGGCGCCAACCTGGCACGTCGCGAGATCACGCTGGCGTTCGAGGAACTACACCGGCAGATTCCCGACATCACCGCCACCGAAGAACCGGACCGGCTGCACTCGGCGTTCATTCACGGCATCAAGCGGCTACCGGTGTCCTGGACACCACCTCGCTGAGTTCTGCTCGCGTCGGCCCGTCCGCAACGGGCGGGCGCCAGCCCGACGCGTAGATCTCGCGCGCGCGGGCGTGGGCCGGTGCAAGGCTGGCAGGCAGCGCGTCCATCGTGGCATAGCCGGCGACGACGTCGTTCAGGGTGGCATCGACCGCGCCGGCTGCCACGATCAAGTCGGAGGGCAGTCGGCGGCTGACATCGACATCTCCGCCAGCCCACCGGCGGAGCCGATCGGAGTCAGCGTGCTGGTGGTCATCGAACCACGGCCGAATGTGTCCAACGCACCAGTCGTCGAATTGTGCTGTGGCCGTGTCGATGTCGGCGCGGTGACGATCGAGGATGGCAACGAGCTCGCGGGCCTGCATCAGCGCCAACGAGATGCCGCGGCCGGCCAGAGGTGTAGTCGTGCACACCGCGTCGCCGACCGAGAGCAGACCGGGTAGGGCCGGCCGGCCCGAACCATTGAACTGTCCGCGGTAGGTGTTGTAGAGCCGACCACCCGGTAGCGCACGCGAAACAGCTTGTGCGCGTGCCGAATCGATCCACTGACAGAGCTGCGGAATGGCGCGCACCGCATTGTCGAACGCCTCGTCATGCCGCAACATCCGTAGCCGCTTGTCGATCCCGTCATGGATGAACGTGATCGAGAACGTGCCGTTGTCGTGAACAAACGCGATCACCAGATAACCGGAGAAGCTCAGCGACAAGCCGATCGGCGAGTTCATCGGCCCCGCGTCATCAACGTCGTGCAGCCGATACTGCCGCGTGACGTATACCGCGCCGCAGTCGCCGCCTTCGGGCTTCGGCCGGATACCGTCGGTGAACCGGCTCGACCGGCCCGACGCATCGATCACCAAATCCGCCGACACCGTCCGCCCATCCACGGTGACGCCGACGGCTCTGCCACGATCCTGTTCGATCCGGTCGACATGGCCACAATGCAGCGTCACACCCGGTTCGGTCGTTGCGTGGTTCCGCAACACGCGCTCGAAAACGGCCCGGCGGCACAACAGGGCGACGGGCCGGTTCTCGGCGACAGTCGCGATCCGCGCCCCGGTAGCTACGAGGCCGTCGAGCACGTCGGGCATTTCGGCACTCAGCGCATCGATGACCTGGCGCCGGAATGTGTGGGCGTGGTCGAACTGCATCACGCCCCGGCGTTGCCAGACGGCCTCCGCTCCCGACGGCGGACCCGGGTCGCGGTCGACAACGACGACCTCATGCCCCCGCCGAGCCAGCCCGATCGAGGTGAACAGGCCGGTCGGCCCCGCCCCGACGACCACTGTCCGCACATCCGCCTCCATATTGAGGTATCATTGAGTGTAATGAATACACTCAGGGTCACCTAGATGACGGCGCCTGTCAAGCGGGGGTACCGCTCGCACCTGCGGGCAGCCCAGGCGGTCGAGACGCGACGGCGGATCGTAGCCAGCGCGGCTCGGCTGTTCGTCGAGCAGGGATACGGGACCACCACGGTCGATGCGGTCGCCGAGGCCGCAGGCGTCAGCCGTAAGACCGTGTTCACCGCCGTCGGAAGCAAACTCGATCTGCTCACCACCGCGGTGGACTGGGCGGTGGCCGGCGACGACGAGCCCGTGCCGCTCGCCGATCGAACGACGATGCGACAACTTCTGCAGCAGCGCGATCCCGGCATCCTGTTGACCGGATTGGCGCACTCGTTCACCGCGATCAGCATCCGTGTCGCGCCGCTGTACGGCGCGTTGGAGGCGGCCGCAGGTACCGACCACGGCGCGCGTGCCGTGCTCGAACAGTCGCACCGCCGCCGCCTCCGCGATGCCCGCAGGGTTGCCGAGCGGTTGCGGGATCTCGACGCGTTGACCGGCGACCTCACCTACGAGGAGGCAGTCGACCTGGTGTGGTTGGCGATGGACCCGGCGTTGTTCGACCGGCTGGTTCGGATGCGCGGCTGGGCCGCTGAAAGATTCGAGGAATGGTTGGCAGAAGACCTGTGTCGACGCCTGCTCGGCGGATAACCAGAACCCCACCCCCCTGCGGTGAACTACTTCGCCAGTTTGGCGATCAGCGTGTCGCCGATGTGCTCGCACAGCTCCTGAGCGTCCTCGAAAACCGCTTGGGCACCGGCCGTTTCGAGCTCGCCGCGTGACACGCCGCCGCTGAGGACGGCGATGGTGGGCACTTTGGCGCGATTGCATGCTTCGACGTCCCATACGGTGTCGCCGACGAACACGGCGTGGTCTGCGTCCACGCCGGCGCGTTCCATCGCGACGTCCACAATGTCGGGCTTGGGCTTGGCCGTGTCGACGTCGTTTGACGACGTCACCGCCGACACCAAACCGTCACTGGCCAGCACCTCACGCAGGATCTTGAGCTCGTCCTCGGGTGCCGACGTCGCCAACACGACCTGCAGGCCGAGCCCGTCGACCGCCCGCAGCAGCTCACGTGCCCCTGGCAGTGGCTGCAACAGCGGCACCATCTCCTTGTAGTACCGCGAATGCAGGTCCTTCAGGCGCGAGCGGGTGTCCTCGTCGGCTTCGTCGGCCAGCGTCTTCACCAGCGTCGAGCCGTCCATCCCGATCGACCGGTGAATCCGCCAGGCCTGCACGTCGACTCCGGCCTCATCAAAGGCGCGATACCACGCCTGCACGTGCAGATAATTGGAATCCACCAGGGTGCCGTCGATGTCGAACAGCACGGCTGGCCGGTTGCCTCCCGAGGTCACAACCGATGCCGCTTGGTGGTCGGCGTCTGCGTCCGAACCTGCTGCGTCTCGGCACCTTCTGGGCCGTCGAATTCACCCTTGGGGCCCTGATCGTCGCTGCGCTTGGGGTCGAGGGCGTCGGCCCGCTCCCGGTGTGCCTCCAGCTCTTCGCGTGAGGCGCTCGCGGCATCGCGATGGGTGCGCGCGGTGTCCTGCAGGCGCGCTGCTTCGGCGGCTTTGACTTCGGCCTCGGCCTGCGCCGCGCGCGCCCTCGCCTCGGTCTCGGCGGCGACGGCTTCGCGCTTTTGGACATGCTCGCTCTTCTGGCCGATCTCCTCACGCAACTGTTCTGCCTGCGCATGCCTGCGCTTGTTGCGGGCGCTGCGGGCCAGGAAAACCACCAGTGCAATTACTATGATCGCCGCCACCACGGCGACAACGATCCAGATAACAGAGTTGCTATCCACGTCGGCTCCTTCTGTCGGTCGGGCCGCTTCGTGATTGACGAACCCGCTAATTCGCCGGATGCCCTACCGGGCCCACGCCTAAACCGAAATCCCGTATCACCGGGCATGTCAGGGGTAGCCTGACACGCATGGTGGCGACGATGTCCGAATTGCGCTGTTCCTTCTGCGGCAAGCAGCACACAGAGGTCGGCAAGCTCGTCGCGGGGCCCGGTGTCTATATCTGCGATGAGTGCGTCAATCTCTGCGTCGACGTCATGGCCGAGGCGACGCACACAGAGCCGCCATCGCTGCCCGAGTGGGCCACGCTATCGGATGACGAACTGCTGCAACGTATTCCGTTCATCGCTGCGTCAGCCGCCAACATCGAGGCGGGCCTTCGCGATCGTGTTGGGGAACTGCGCGAGCGCGGCGTTTCGTGGGCGCGTATCGGCACAGCGCTGGGCATGACCCGCCAGTCGGCGTGGGAGCGGTTCTCCCCAAGGGCTACTTGACGATCAGGGTGCCGTGCATCGACGGGTGATAATTGCAGTGGAAAGCGTATTCGCCCGGTTCGGTCGGCGCCGTGAACGAGCCCTGCTCCTTGCCGTCGACATCCATGTCGAACTTGCCCGCGGCGTCTGAGGTCACCGAATGCTCGACGGTGTCGTTGTTCTTGACGTTGACCTGCGCCCCGCCGGTGACGGTGATCGGAGCGCCGAAGTTCATGTCCGCAATGGTGATCGTCGCTGCGGTTGACGCCGCGGGCGCGCTGGACTTGGTTGCCTCCCCCGACGGACTCGAGGTGGCGGTTGCCGTACCGGTCTGCGAATCCTGGGAACCACCGCTCGACCCGCCGCATGCCGTGGCCAGTGCTGCAACCAGACACATGCCTGCGCAGAACAAACCGAATCTTTTCATCGTGACCCCTCTCGATCGGACCTTCGGGAGAGACACGAGTACCCGGTGGGTTTAGTTCACATTCGCCTGGGCGTCGAGTGGTTCAGAAGTAGCCGTTGGCTGGCGGCCATACCCCGTTGACCGCGTAGTTGCCCGCCGAATAAGCCTTGTAGGCCAACGGATTATGGCTCGCCACTGTCCTGGCGTTGCGCCAGTGTCGGTCCAGGTTCAGTTTGCGCGCGGTTGCTGACGCTCCCCCGGTTTCGAACAGCCGCTCGGCCGCCGCGAGCGTGAGTCTTTCGGCGACCAGCTGCGCCTTGGCGATAGTGATCGACAGTTCGGCCAGGGTTTCGGGGTCGGCCTGGCGTCCGGTGTCGACCACTGCGTCGATCGCCGCGGCGGCGGTGAGCACCAAGGCTTCTGCGGCGGCGGCGTTGGCGGCGATATCGCCGACCGCGGCGAGGATGAACGGATCGCCCGACGCGGAGTCGGCCAGCGAATGCGAGGCGGGCCGGGCCCGGTCCCGCACGTATGCGACCGCATCGTCGTACACACCGTGCGCAATGCCTGCTGCCACCGCGGCCAGGTAGAGCTGAAGGAAAGCCGTCGAGTGGCCCAGATGTTTGCCGTCGGACACCGTGGTCACCTCGAAAGGCTCGACGGCAACATCGGTGAACCGGGTGCCCCCGCTGGCGGTCAGCCGCTGGCCGAAACCGTCCCAGTCGTCGTAGAGTTCGACGCCGAGTCGGTCGGCAGGCACGATCGCTTGAAGATCCCTGCCATCGGCATCCACGGCCGAGACCGCGATCACGTCGGCGAACAGGGTGCCGGTGGAGTAGAACTTGTAGCCGTTGAGCCGCAGCACCCCGCCCGAGTCGGCGAGCAGCGTGGTGTCGGAACTACCGGGGGCCTTGCCGTTGGCGTCGGTGACCGCGTTGCCGAACACCAACCCGGAGTTGACCTTCGGGAACCAGCGCTCACGTTCGGCCTCGGTAGCCCTGTTGCTCAGCAACCGTTCGGAGAATCCGTAGTGAGCCCGAAGTGATTGCGCCACATTGGAACTGCCGCGAGCAATCTGGATGACAGCAGTGAACACATCGCGCGCGGCCCCGCCGGGCCCACCGTAGCGGGCCGGAACCCGCAGGCTCAGCAGCCCGGCGTGGCGCAGTCGTTCGACGGCGCCGTACTGCAGCACGCGTTCGCGCTCGGCGTCGGCGTCCGCGCGGCGCAACTCGTCGACGATGTCAGGCAACCGCGCCAACCGCTCAGCGATCGAGCCGCCGAGCGGCTGAGCAGAAAATGCGGGGCGGGCCCCGATCGCTTCAAGCGTCAATGTCGTCTCCTTTAGCGAAAATGCCGGATTATGTTGTCCGCGAACCGTTCCAGCTCCGCCTCCAGCGGCTGGAACTGCAACATGAACAGCTCGATGCCTGCGCCGTTGAACGCCTCGATGCGTTCGATGACCTGGCGGTAACTGCCGACCAGACCCGCGAGTGTCCCGCCGTTGGAGCCGACGCGACTGGCGCCGGCCAGCACCTTGTACATCTGGGTGTTGGGGTCGGTCCCCGACGAGATCTCGGGCCGCCGCTCGGCGTCGACAAGTGCCTGCAGATATTCCAGCTCGGCGAGCGCTTCCGCCTCGGTGTCACGTGCGATCACGAAGGCGGACAAGCCGAACCGCAACGGCGCGCGGTCGCGAGGCCGCGCCCGTAAATCGCCGATGAGGTCCATCGTCTCCGGCAGCGGTCGGCCGTTGATGAAGAACACATCGGCATGTCGGGCCGCCAGCACGCGGGCCGGTTCGGACTCGCCGCCGAAGTACACGGGCGGTGCTGGATCCGGTGTGGGTCGGATCAGTGCTGGCTGGCCGCCGCGGCCGGAGACGTCGACCTGCTTGCCAGTCCACAGGTCCAGCACCTTCTCGAGCCACTCCCGCGTGTAGACGTAGCGGTCGTCGTGGTCGGTCGCATCGAGGCCGAGTGCTTCGAGTTCGGGCAGAAACCAGCCGCTGACGACATTGATCGCGAGCCGGCCACCCGAGATGTCGGCGATATTGGCCGTCAACTTGGCGAACACCAACGGGTTGAATAACAGCGGCTTGATCGCGCCGATAAGCTCGATGCGGCTGGTTGCTTCGGCCAGCGCAGCCAGCGTCGACCACGTCTCCAGCACGTCGTCCTCGACATTGCTGGGGTGAATGACATGCTGCGCCAACAGGGTTGAGTCGAAACCTGCGCGTTCGGCACGGACCAGAAGGTCACGGTTGCGCCGGTAGCCGGCATCCGGTGCGTCGGCCGGGTGGTTGCGAGCGCCGTGGTTCCCGTAGACCGGCGCCCACACACCGAACCGTGGTGACGTCATGAACTCGTCAGGTAGCGCCGGCGTTCCCAGTCGCTGACGTGGTTGGAATACTGCTGCCATTCACTGCGGGCGATGGCCGCGAAGTCACGAACGGACTCGGCGCCGAGAATGTCGAGGATGGTGTCGTCCTGGGTGGCCAGCGCCAGTGCAACACCGAGCGATTCGGGCAGCGCTGTGCCGGTGAAATAGAGGTTGCCGCCTTCGGAGCGCGGCGGTTGACGCCGCGCTTCGAGCCCGGCGATGACGGCCGCCAGCGCCGAGGCCACCAACCAATACGGGTTGGCATCCGATGCGCCGCTGCGCAGTTCGATACGAGTCGCGGACGGATCAGCCTCGACCAGCGATCGCACTGCGGCGCTGCGGTTGTCGCGACTCCATGTCACAGTGGCCGGCGCGAACGAGTCGGGCACAAACCGCCGATACGCGTTGACCGAATGCGCGCCGAACACCGTGATCGACGGCAGGTGCTCGAGCAGCCCCGCGATCGCATGCAACGCCACCGCGTTCTCGTTGCCATCCTCGGAAGCGAAAGCAGCTGCGCCGTCGCGCCACAACGAGAGATGCAGATGCTGGGAGCTGCCGGAGTGCTCGGAGAACGGCTTGGCCATGAAGCTGGCGATCTTGCCGTGTCTGCGAGCCACCTCTTTCGCGGCGTACTTCAACCGCGCGGCATCGTCAGCGGCTTCGAGCGCATCGGTGTAGACCAGGTTGGTCTCCACTTGGCCCGGGCCGTACTCGGTTTGGATCCCCTCCAATCGCGTGAAGGCGCCGAGGGTTTCGTTGAGATCGGTGAGCAGCGGATCGAGCGCGTTGGCGTTTTCCAGCGAGTACGCGTGGATGTCATTCTGGAACGGACTGCCGTCGGCGTTCAGCAGATAGAACTCCAGCTCGACGCCCACCTTGGCGGTGTAGCCGAGCCCGGCCAGCCGGGCCAGCACCCGCTTGAGCACGGCCCGCGGATCGAGCAGCGACGGATTGCGGTCGTGCGCAACGATATCCGCGATGACGTGGCCGACACCCGACCGCCACGGCAGGGGCCGAAACGTGGCGAAGTCGGGCACCGCGAACACGTCGGGATAGCCGCCGTCCCAGTTGGTCAGCCCCAACCCGTCGATGACGGTGCCGTCGGCGTTCCACCCCAGCGAGGCTTCGCAGAACGCGAAACCATGCCCCTTCGCGCGGTCGAGGAACTGCCCCGCGGGTATCCGCTTGCCCTGCGCGTGGCCGAACGGATCGCTCCACGCCACCTCGATCTCGGTCAGCGAGCCGTCGGCGAGGACTTGCAGCAGGTCGGTTTGCGTCATGCCGTCACCCGGGTGGCCCTGGCACCCACAGCTGCCCCGGCGGCAAACGATCCGACCAGCAGGCCGATGATCACCCACGCGAGAATGCTCGAGCCGCCGACCAAGTCCTTGAGATTGGCCAGGATCAGGCCCAGCGACCCGACCAGTCCGACGAGTCCCAGCACCGGCGCGATGCGCACGCGCCACTGCGAATGCCCCCGCCTGTCGCGGCCGAAGAACACCAGCACGGCGACGCTGGTCGCGATCAGCAGCACCACGAATCCGACCGTCGTCGCGCCGGCGAACCAGGTGTAGAACTGCGCTGCCGGGTCGAGTTTGAATACCACCGCAAGAACGACGCTGACCGCGACGACACCGGAGATCCACAGCGAAGCCTGGTGCGGTGAACCGTGTTTGGTGTGCGGGTAGCTCAGCGATGCAGGCAGCACATCTTGTTGTGACAGCGCGAAGACATAGCGCGACGCGACGTTGTGGAACGACAGGATGCAGGCGTAGAGGCTGGTGAAGTACAGCACCGTGATGATGTCATTGCCTGCGACGCCGATGTAGCGCTGCGCGGTGTCGGAGAGGAAGGTGCTGCCCGCATCGGTGGCCCGGCTGACCGCCGCCTCGTCGCCCCACCCGGAAACGAGCGCCCAGCTCGTCACGGCATAAAAGACGCCGATCAGGATCAGCGCGGCGTAGGTGGCCCGCGGAATGGTGCGCTCAGGCGTGCGTGCCTCGTCGCGGAAGATCGCGGTTGCCTCGAAACCGACGAAGCTGATCAGCGCGAAGAGCAGACCGATACCGACCGAGCCGCCGAAAATCGCGCCGGGCTTGACGATGCCGGTCGACAGGCCGTGGTCCCCGCCCTGCCCGACGATGACGGCGTCGAGTACCAACACGATCGCGATTTCAGCGGTCAGCAGCACGGCAAGTACCCGGCTGGAGAGCTGGATGTTGCGGTAGCCGAGGAACGTGGTCACCGCGAATGCGATTGCGGCGAACAGCCACCACGGCAGTGCAGGCCCGCCGAACAGCTCGACGACGGCGGCGCCCGCAGGGCCGAGTAGGCCGTAGACCCCTGCCTCGATCGCCACGTAGCTCACCAGGGCGACGAACGCGATGCCGATGCCTGCGGGAAATCCCAATGCCTTACGCACGTAGGAGAAGAAAGCGCCGGCATCTTCGACATACGGCGTCAGCGCGGTGAATCCGACGGCGAAGAACAGCAGGATCACCGTGGAGGCGATGAAGGTCGCCGGGAAGCCTGCACCGTTTCCCGAAGCGAGACCGAGCGGCACCACGCCGCCGATCACGCCCAGTGGTGCGGCGGCGGCGACGACCATGAACACGATCGCCGCAACGCCGAGGTTGCCCTTCAGCTGGCGCACCGGCGTTGGTGAACGCTCCGCCAAAGCCTCTGGGGTGGTGGTGGTTTCGGACATAGGTGACCGTCCTGTCGGTGGTAGTTGAGCCGACGATAGGGACAACACCATGGGCGACACCACATCTGGAGTCACCGTGAGTCATATGTCGTCACAATTGGACACATTCGCCGGGCTTGCGGGCTGCGCGTGTGTCGGTAGTGTTCGGGCGGTGAGCAGCTCGGTGCGTGCCGTCGGCAGCTTGGGCAAGCGACCGCTGCGGGTTGGTGCCACGCCGGTGCCTCACGCCGAAATCCTGGACTTCGTTCGCGAGCCACTCGCCGCGTTAGACATCGATCTGCAGATCGAGATCTTCGAGAGTTTCGATGAGCCGAACGATCTCCTGGTCGCTGGCCGGTTGCACGCCAACTTCTTTCAGTACCTGCCGTTTCTCGACGATTTCAACCGTCGCACCGGCAACGGGCTGGTGCCGGTGGCGCCGGTTCACATCGAACCGTTCGGGTTGTATTCGACGACGATTCCCGAGCTGGCTGCGATTCCCGAGTACGCCGAGGTTGCGTTGCCGTCGGATCCGGTCAACGTGGACCGGTCGCTGGTGATGTTGGACGAGTTGGGGCTGATCGAATGCCGGCCTGCCGACCGGGGCCTGGCGAACGTCGGTGACGTGCGGTCCAATCCACGGCGACTGGTGTTCAAGGAGCTGACCAGTTGGCTGCTCGGCGACGTGCGACGGGACTTCGATGTGGTGTTCCTGTTCGGCAACCAGGCGATGGAATGGGGTGTCGACACCGGCACCGCGCTGTATTGCGACCGGGGAAACCCGGCGTACGCGGAATATCTGGTGGCGCGGCCGGACAATTGCCATAGCCCGGCTGTCCGCGCGCTGGCGGAGGCGCTGAACTGCGAGTCCACCCGCGAGTTCATCACCAACACCTATGCCGGGCAGGTGCTGGCGGCGTTCTGAATTGCGCTCAGCGCGACGTTAACCCTGTCACCTGGGCTGCTGGCCCGCGAGAGTGATCGGGTGTACCAAGCGGCATCGCAGCCAGCACGGCCGTCTGTCGAGACCGTCAGAGTGGTGCTGGTGCTCGACGTGCCCGCCTCTTCTGCCGGGTTGTCTAGGCGCACAGCGCAACTGGCCGATGAGTTCGGCCGCGTGATCGTGCAGTCGCTGCCGGGCGTGCGCGCCCACCGGGCGGTGGTGACGGCTGGCCCGACACGGACGGCCACCCTTCCGTCGGCCGGCCTGACGATCGACAGGGTCAACCGTGAGGTGCGTCTCGACGGCGAGCGGCTGCGCCTGACCTATCGCGAGTTCGAGCTGCTGTGCTATCTGGCGGAGTTTCCTGGGCGCCCAGTTGCACGTGCCGAGCTGATGCGCGAGGTGTGGCAAGACAGGGCGCCGGGTGGCGAGGTTTCGGTTCGCACGATCGATACCCATGTCCGGCGACTGCGGGCCAAGCTGGGCCAGTACGCGCGGGTGTTGACGACCATCCGCGGTCGGGGCTATCGGTTCGAACCGGCCCCCGGCGTGCGATACCTCGCCGCCTGACGATTTACAGGGTCGCGGTCAGCGGGCCCATCGAACGGCAGACCGGTTGCGGCGGGTTGCCGGTGTTCGCGCAGCCCCGTCCCGTCGCGATGTACGTCGCGCCTGGCCGGTACGGCTGGTAGAACACTTGCGCGGTCAGAATCCCGTTCTGCTGTGCGCACTGGCCGGGGCCGTCGCCGCCCTGCAACTGCACGCACGCCACGGTCATGTACCCGACCGACTGGTCACACGCCGCGAGCGAGAGTGTCGCGGTCACGGCCGTGCCGCTGCCGAGCGGCGAGACGTGCGGCGGGGACAGCGTGTATTGGCACGGCGGCTGGGCCGGTTCGGCGGTTGCGGTGGGCGCGACGGTTGCGAGGCCCACCGTCACCGCGGCGAACAGGACCATCGACGACCGGAACATGTCTGGATGGTAGTTCACCGCAGGTGCCGTTCATCGACGATGAACAGACATAGTGTGACCGCAAGGAAACCGGCGGGCAGCCAGATCGCGTGCACACCCCAGGCCCGACTGGCGAACGCGCCGATCAGCGCCCCTGCCGCGAACGCGACGATCAGCGTGCCGTACACCCCGAACGCCCGGCGCGACTCCGCGTGCTTCTCGACGAAGCCGTCGTATCCGGCCTCGACGAACCGCATCAGGTTGCCGGTGGTGGCCACGGGTAGATAGACGAGTTCACCGACGTTGCGGAACAGGCCGATCTGCATGGCGGCCAGAAACGAGATCGGCACGGTGACGTAGCTGTGCGGGACCGACGCCGGCACGAAGCCGATCGCCGCGAGGGCGACGACCTGGACAGCCATCGTCCACACCAGCGGGCGCGCCACGAAGTGATGCGCGCGGCCGGACTTGATATGCGAGGCCAACCCGACGCCGGCGATGAACGCCAACAGCGGCCAGAGATGGGCGAGCGCCAAGGTCCACTCCCGCTTCGAGGTGTCGATGGCGCCGAAGATCACGTTGGCGGTCTGCACGTTGGCGAACACGCCGCCGCGCGCAAGGTAGGTGTGTGCGTCGAGGAACCCGTTGGCCAGGGTCAGCAGCAGCGCGAACCACAGGCTTCTCGTGCGCTCGGTGTCCGCGGCCATCCGGCCAAAGTAGCGTTAGCTTGCGCCCAGTGCGCTGAGCATGCCCGCCGCAGACCGGGGCCAGGTGAACTGTTCGGCGCGCCGGCGTGCGCTGTCGCGGCGCAGCGCTTCGGGCCTGCTGATGATCGAGGTGACGGCGCTGGCGATTGCGTCGGGATCGTTTTCCGCGGTGGCGCCGCTGTCGGTGGTCAGGATTTCGGCGAGCGCCGACGTGCGGGACACCACGGCCGGTGTGCCGGAAGCGAGCGCTTCCAGCGCCGCCAGCCCGAATGTTTCGTGCGGTCCCGGTGCGAGCGCGACGTCGGCGGTGGCCAGGATGGTCGCGACGGTGTCGCGGCAGCCGATGAAGCCGGTGAAGTCAACGGGCAGGCCGGCGGCCTGACGTTCGAGCCTGGCGCGCATCGGACCCTCACCGACCACCACAAGCCTGGCGTCGACACCCGAATCACGCAGTGCGGCAACGGTATCAATGCTGCGATGGGCATGCTTTTCCACGGAGAGCCGACCACAGTGCACCAGCAGTGTCTGGCCGGGTTGGGCCCAGCGCTGCCGGAGATCCGCTGAATGTCTGCGTGGGTGGAACTGGTCGAGGTCGACGCCGAGTGGCACGGTCATGACGTTGGTCGCGTGGATGCGGTCGAACTCTTCGCGGGCGAACGCCGTCGTGCAGACGATCGCGTCGTAGCTGGCGGCGGTGCGGCGGTTGGCGACGTTCGCGATCGACCGCGCGATGCGTGCCGGAAGTATCTGTCCGACAAGGCGATCCAGACGTTCGTGGGAGATCATCACGGTGCCAACGTCGTGTCGCCTGCCCCAGCCGCCGAGCGACCGCAGGGTCAGCCGGTCCGACACCTCCAGCGCGTCCGGTGCCAGCCGTCCGAGCAGTGAGGTGACCGGACCGGGCAGCACCGCGCGATAGCCGCCGGTGAACGGGATCAGCCTGGCGGGCAAGGAAATACGGACGACGCCGGTCGGCAGCTCACGCCACTCCGAGTACCGTCCCGGGACGACGAGGAAGACCTCGTGGCCCGCGGCGCAGTACTCGGCGCCCAGTCGGTCGACGGCCGTGCGCAGGCCCCCCGAGCGCGGGCCGTAGAAATTGGCAACCTGCACGACCCGCATGTGATGAATCAGAACCGGCACGCGTGTTCGGTCAACAACGCGACATCAACCGGCAGGCGAATTAACGGCGAACAGACGCAAAAGGCCCCGACACGCCGGGAAAAAGGGGCACTTTCGGTCTGCTCGCGGTGTGGGCCCAGCTCGCGCGGAAACTCAGCCCACGTATTGGGTCAGCCACTCCTGTACCTTGCGCCACGCGTCGTCGGCCGCGGGGGCGCTGTAGCGATCACCCGTGTCGTTGAAGAACGCGTGGTTGGCGTTGGGTTCGGTGACGAGCTGGTGCACCATCCCGGCCTGCTCGAGTGCAGCCCTGACGACCGGCTCGGTGGCGTTCACCCGTTGGTCCTGCTCGCCATAGAATGCAAGCACGGCAACGTCTTTCGAGCCGCGGAAGTCAGGTTTGTCAGGTGCTGGCCCATAGAACGGGAATGCGGCAGCCAGTTGTGATGCACCGGACGCGAGCAGCTGCCAGACCAAGCCGCCGCCCATGCAGAACCCGACGACCGCCAGCTTTTTGCCGGGAACGCGACGCGCCAGTTCGCCGATGCCCGACTGCAGGTTGGCGATGAACTCCTGCGGCGGGATGTTGCCCAGCGCCGCAGTGGCCGCCGCCGGGTCCGTGAACTTCGCGGTTCCGCCCTGCCCGGAGAGCAGATCGATCGCCAGCCCCGAGTAGCCGATGCCTGCGAACCGACCCGCCACCGACCGGACCCAGTCGGTGAGGCCCTTGTTCTCGTGGATGACCAGGATGCCGCCCTTGGCATTCGGCGCTTCCGCCCACGCGGCCTGCAGCTGACCCTGCGGGCCGGCCCACGTGATCGGCTTGGTGGGCAGCGCCTTCGCCGACCCCGGCGGCACGGAAGGAGACGTCGCGGCCCCGCTCGACGTCACCGGCGCGTTCGACGTCGTCTTCTTGTTGTCCCCGCACGCGGCGATCAATGCGGTGGCCGCAGCCGTGCTCACCCCGAGCAGTGCCAGCCGGCGCAGGGCTTCGCGTCTGGACAACAAACCGTCGACATGATCCGTGGCGATTTCTTCGGCGATATAGCGCTGTAGCGGGGTCACATTGGCGAGTATGCCTGTATGAACTGGACGCCGGATGCGGATGCGCTGCGCGGGCGCGTAGCGGTGGTCGCTGGTGCAACGCGCGGGGCCGGGCGCGGTATCGCCGCGGCACTCGGCGAAGCAGGCGCGACCGTGATCTGCACCGGACGTAGCAGCGTCGCGGGCAACGCGCAGTCCGACTACGACCGCCCGGAAACCATCGAAGAGACAGCCGAACTGGTGACCTCCCTCGGCGGCGTCGGCATCCCGATCCAGGTCGACCATCTCGACATCGCGCAAGTGCAGGCGCTCGCCGAGCGGATCGGCAACGACCACGGCGCCATCGACATCCTGGTCAACGACATCTGGGGTGCCGAGGTGCTCAAGGGTCACCCGCCGACGTGGAACCGGCCCATCTGGGAGCACGACCTCAACGACGGCCTACGAATACTGTCGCTGGGCGTCGGTACCCATCTGATCACCGCGCACTGTCTGCTGCCGCTGCTCATCGCGCGCCCAGGCGGCCTGCACGTCGAAGTCACTGACGGCACAAAGGAATACAACGATCACGAGTACCGGATCTCGGTCTTCTACGACCTGTCGAAGGTCGCGGTGAACAGGCTGGGGTACAGCCTCGGCCACGATCTCGCACAATTCGGTGCCACCGCCGTCGCCGTGACGCCGGGCTGGCTGCGCTCGGAGATGATGCTCGACAACTGGGGTGTCACCGAAGAGAACTGGCAGACCGCACTCGACCCGAACCGTTCCGACGGGCCAATCGCTCCCCCGGGATTCGCGGTCTCGGAGTCGCCGCGGTTCGTCGGACGCGGCGTGGCCGCCATGGCCGCCGACGAGGGCCGCGCGCGCTGGAATCAGTGCTCTATCACCTCCGCGGAGCTGGCCCGCGAGTACGGCTTCACCGACATCGACGGCCAGCAGCCGGACGGGTGGGCCGAGGTATAAGGCCAGCTCAGCAACCAAAGTAGACATTTTCTGAAATCTGTTCACCGATTTCGTTGACACCCATCGACGTGGGCTGTTCTATGACTTGGTGAGCTTCGACACGATCATCCGAAACGGCCGCTGGTTCGACGGCAGCGGCGCCCCTTCGGCGGTGCGCAGCATCGGCATCCGCGACGGCCACGTCGTGGCGATCTCACCGGATGATCTTGACGACAAGGACTGCCAACGCGTCATCGATGCGACCGGCAAGTGGGTGCTGCCCGGCATGCTCGACATCCACACCCACTACGACGTCGAGGTGCTCAACGGTCCGTCGCTGTCGGAGTCCCTCCGCCACGGTGTGACGACCGTGATGCTGGGATCCTGTTCGTTGTCGACGATCTACGTGGACGGCGAGGACGCCGGCGACATCTTCGGCAGGGTCGAGGCCATCCCGCGCGAACACGTCATCGCCGCGGTCGACGAGCACAAGACGTGGACGAACGCCGAGGAGTACATACGGGCGCTGGAAGCGCGACCGCTCGGCCCGAACGTGGCCGCGTTCATCGGCCACTCCGATATGCGGGCAGCCACCATGGGCCTGGATCGGGCGACGCAGAAGAGCGTGCGACCGACCAGAACCGAGCAGGCCCGGATGGAGGAGATGCTCGCAGAGGCGCTGCGGGCCGGCTTCGTCGGAATGTCTTCGCAACAGCTGCTTTTCGACAAGCTCGACGGTGAGATCTGCCGGTCACGCACGTTGCCGTCGACGTATGCCAAGCCGCGCGAGTTGCGCCGGTTGAAGTCGCTGTTGCGGCGCGCAGGCCGGATCCTGCAGTCGGGGCCCGATATTGCGAACCCGGTCAACCTCGGCTCGCAACTCGCACAGTCGCTCGGCTTCTTCCGCAACCCTCTGAAGACCAGCCTGCTGTCGGCGGCCGACGTCAAGTCGAACCCCTACGCCATCTGGGGTATGGGGCCTGCGGCCAGGCTGATCAACCGCCTCGGCGGCAACTTCCGCTGGCAGCATCTGCCCGTGCCGTTCGAGGTGTACGCCGACGGCATCGATCTGGTGGTGTTCGAGGAGTTCGGCGCGGGCGCGGCGGCGCTGCATCTGCGCGACGAGGTGGAGCGCAACGAACTGCTGCGCGATGAGTCCTACCGCCGCGAATTCCGCAAGCAGTACGAGAGCAAATTCGGCGTGCGGGTGTGGCAGCGCGACTTCTTCGATGCCGAAATCGTCGACTGCCCAGACGCATCGGTGATCGGCAAGTCCTTCGGCGAGGTCGGCCAGGACCGCGGCGGCCTGCACCCCGTCGACGCCTTCCTCGATCTCGTGCTGGAGCACGGCACCGCGTTGCGCTGGCGCACCACGATTTCCAACCACCGTCCCGAGGTTCTGAAGAAACTCGCACGCGAGCCCGGTATCCAGATGGGCTTCTCCGACGCAGGCGCGCACCTTCGCAACATGGCGTTCTACAACATGGGCCTTCGACTGCTGCGCCATGTCAACGACGCGCAGAAGGCAGGCAGCCCATTCATGACCGTCGAGCAGGCCGTGCACCGGCTGACCGGCGAGTTGGCCGACTGGTATCGCATCGACGCCGGCCATCTGCGCATCGGCGACCGCGCCGACGTCGTCGTGATCGACCCCGAACGCCTCGACGCGGCGCTGGACGACTACGCGGAGAGCAGCGTCGAGCAGTACGGCGGGCTGTCGCGAATGGTGAACCGCAACGACGACACCGTCACCGCGGTCCTGGTCGGCGGTCGCGCGGTGTTCCTCGACGGCAACGCCACCGACATCGTCGGCAAGCAGCGCACCGGCCGCTTCCTGCGCGCCGCACACCAGACCCCTGCAATTGCGGAAAGCGAGTTGGCAAGTGTCAGTTGAAGAAACCGTTCGTGGAATGTGGAAGGCGCTGTCGGCTCGGGACTGGAACGGGATGAAGCCGTTCCTGTCCGACGACTGCATATATTACGACGTAGCGGTTGGGCCCGCCGCGGCCGCGCGCGGCCCCGAAGACATTGTCAAACGCATCAGGATCGCGTTCGATCACCTGTCGGACTACGAGAACTTCGACGGTCTGCTGCTGACCAACGGGGCCGACGTCATGTACGAGCACCATGAGGAATGGCACTGGCCCACAGGCGAATCCGCGATCAACAGGTTCGTCACCGTGCACCGGGTCGAGAACGGCAAGATCACCCTGTGGAAGGACTACTGGGACATGGCGACGCTGGCCAATTCCGCGCCGCCGACGTGGCAAGAGGATCTGATGAACGCCGACATGTCGTGGATGTTCGACGCGACCGGCCTGGTCTGAGGAGAAGCGATGTTCGACCTGAAGATCACCGGCGGAACGGTCGTCGACGGAACGGGTGCCGAGCGGTTCCCCGCCGATATCGGCATCAAGGACGGGCGCATCGTCGAGGTGCGGCGGCGAAACGGTGACGACACCGGCCTCGAGGGTGACGCCGCGGAGACCCTCGACGCGACGGGTCGCATCGTCGCGCCAGGTTTTGTCGACATCCACACCCACTACGACGGGCAGGTCAGCTGGGACCCGTTGCTGGAGCCGTCGAGCCTGCACGGCGTCACGACGGTGGTCGGCGGCAACTGCGGCGTCGGCTTCGCACCCGTGCGGCCCGGTCGCGAACAGTGGCTGATCGAGTTGATGGAGGGCGTCGAGGACATTCCAGGCAGCGCACTGGCCGAGGGCATCACCTGGCAGTGGGAAAGCTTCCCCGAGTACCTCGACGCGATCGAGAAACGGCCGCTGGCAATCGATTTCGGCACCCAGATCGCGCACGGCGCGGTGCGCGGCTATGCGATGGGCGACCGGGGCGCCCGCAACGAGGTGGCAACCGACGACGACATCGCGGCGATGGCCCGAATCGTCCAGGAGGCCATCGAGGCCGGGGCGCTTGGCTTCTCGACGTCACGCACCGAGGGGCACCGCGCCATCGACGGCGAAGCCGTGCCCGGAACCTACGCCGCCGAACAGGAACTGTTCGGTCTTGGTCGGGCGATGGCTGCCGGTGGCCGTGCGGTGTTCGAGGTCGCACCGCAGGGCGTGGCAGGTGAGAGTCCGGCCGAGGCGTCGATTCGCGAACTCGAATGGATGACCAAGCTGGCTGCTGAGATCGAGCGGCCGGTGTCGTTCGCGATGATCCAGACGCCGGGCGCGCCGGATCTGTGGAAGGAGATGCTGGATCGCGCGGGCAAGGCGGTCGAGAACGGTATCGAGGTCTACGCGCAGATCGCGGCCAGGCCGTTCGGGATGCTGTTCGGCTTCCCGGGGTACCACGCGTTCACGCATCGGCCCACCTTCCGCAGGCTGAAGGCCGAACTGGATCGCGAAGAGTTGGCGCGCCGACTGGCGGATCCCGTTGTCCGGGCGGCGATTCTGGCCGAGCCGGATCTGCCGCCGGACCCGGCGGTGCTGTTCGACGCCATGTACGGCTTGATCCAACACAGTGCCGACAAGATCTATCCGCTCGGCTTCCCGCTGGACTACGAACCGACACCCGACCAGACGGTCGCCGCCATTGCCGAGCGCCGCGGCCAGGACCCGATGGCAACCATGTACGACCTGATGCTGGAGTCCGACGCGGGTGCGATGCTGATGTTGCCGTTCTATAACTACGCCGAAGGCAACCACGACGCGATCCACGAGATGTTGACGCATCCGGCCGCGGTGTCGGGTCTGTCCGACGGCGGTGCGCACTGCGGGCTGATCTGCGATGCGTCCTATCCGACGTTCCTGCTGTCCCACTGGGCGCGCGATCGGCATCGCGGTCCGAAGCTTTCGCTCGAGTACGTTGTGCGCAAGCAAACCCTGGACACGGCAACGCTTTTCGGATTGTCCGATCGCGGCGTGATCCAGGTCGGCAAGAAGGCCGATATCAACGTCATCGATATGGCTGCGCTCAACCTCGAGTTGCCGAAGATGACCTACGACCTGCCCGCCGGTGGTCGTCGGCTGATCCAGGGCTCGCGGGGCTACGACGCCACCGTGGTCAGCGGAGCGGTCACCCGCCGCCACGGGGTAGACACCGGCGCCCGGCCTGGGCGGCTGATCCGGGGTGTGCGCTAGTCATACCAGACCGTAGACGCGGTGCGCGTTGCCGTGTGCGATCAGGTTGACGACGCGGATCGCGTCGGCCTCGCTCCACTCTCGCGCGTCGACGAAGCGTTGCAGCGCATCCCGCATTCCGTCGCGCCACAGCCGCGCGCCGAGGTAGTGCAGTTCGGCGGGGCCGAATGCGTCGGATGAGTACAGGATCTTGCGGAACGGCGCCATCTCCAACAGTCGGCCGATGAACGATGCTGACCGTGCGCCGAGGTAGTTGATGGCCAGCCCGCCGTCGAGGTACACATTGTTGAACGCCTGCGCCAGGTATCCGGCCTCGCGTTCGTAGGGATAGCAGTGCAGCAGCATGATCGGGGTGTCGCCGCTAATTCGCAGAAAGTCAAGCAGCTGAAGCGGATTCGCTCTGGCCAGGTCGCAATCCCGGTCGCCGAAGCCGACATGGAACTGCAGTGGCTTGCCTACGCGCAGTGCCTGGTACAGACCGAAACGCAGTAGCACGCGGTCGGTCAGCCGGGCGCTTCCGCTGTCGCGCCAACGCTGCGCGGCATCTGCGACCTCCGCGGAAGTCGGTTCGGACAGATCGCCGTCGAACCCGCCACGGTACGCGAGGATCGACTTGGTGGCGATGGCCGTCTTCATCCGTTCATCCAGAAGGCGCGCGAACGCCGTCGCATAGTCGTCGGATTGCTTGATCGCCTCTTCGGCGACCGACTCCAGGCGGACGATCTCATGCACATACCCGTCGCAGAGAACGGCGAACGTATCGAGATCTGCTACCCCAGTGGCGAATCCGGTGTCGACCAGCCAGTCCGATACCCGGGTATGGGAGAGAAACAGTCTCGCCAGCATCTCCTCGGTGTGCTGGCTGCGGCGGTGCCAGTACGCGTCGGCGTCGGCGTGGCGTGGTAGTCCGAGCAACGGCGCGCAGTGTGCCCGCACCGCGAACCCGAGTTGGGTGTCGAATGCCGAATCGAATTCCGCGAGCGGCTCGGTGTTGGCCTCGTTCAGACCGTTTTCGAACCGGGCGCGGCCAGGGGTCCCCAGCCAGCAGCCGTGCACGTGATGGTCCACCAGCGGCACGTTTTCGATGTGCTCGGCCAGCGTGGACAACCTCATACGCTCCAGGCCAGCCGGAACTTGTCGGCGAGTTCGTCCTGGCCGAGGTGGCCGTAGTTCTGCTGTTCATAGCGCCGCACCGCGAGCACCGCGTCGACGGATTCGTCGCCGAGAATGCCGCGGATCAAGGCCGATTGGTCGAGGGCAGCAAGCGCCTCGGCCTGGCTCGAGGCCAGCAGCTTGATGCCTGCCTGCTTGCGTTGATCGTCGGTGAGCTTGGCGGGGTCGACGGTGGTCTCGGGTGGCAACGGCAGCTTGCGTTCGATGCCGTCGAGCGCGAGGCCGAGAATCGTTGCGGTGGCGTAGTACGGGTTGGCCGACGGGTCGATGACCTTCACTTCGACGTTCGCGCCTTGCGGATTGCTCGGACCGCCGATCAGGTAGCGCACCGCGGCTTCGCGGTTCTCGGTGCCCCAGCACACGTATGCACCCGACCAGAGTCCCGGATGCATCCGCAGGCCGGACACCACAGATCCGGAGAGAATGCCCTGGGCTTCAGGCAGACCCGCGAGCAGACCCGCCACCGCGGCCTCGCCGTCGGTTGTCATCCCTGCGACGCCGTCGCCGTCGGAGAACAACGGCGCCTCGCCACGCTTCATCGAAAAGTGTTGGTGTGCACCCGATCCCACGCTACCGGCGAAAGGCGCCGGGGAAAGGCTGACGCGCACCCCGTATCGCCGCGCCACCCGCCCGATGATGATGCGCATCAACACCAGTTGGTCGGCGGCCGCGACGGGGGAAAGCGGAGACAGCGAAATCTCGAACTGATTGCGGCCGTACTCGGGATGGAGTTGCTCGATCGCGACGCCGGAAGCTGTTGCAGCGTTGGTCACGTCGCGCACGAAACCCTCGAATTCCAGCACGCCGGCCAGCCCGTACTGCGCCCACATGTGCGCAGGCAGCCGGCTGCCGTCGGGCGCGACGAGCACGAACTCCATTTCATGTCCCACGACGGTTTCGATGCCCGCATCGACCAATCGCTGCTGGACCCGGCTCAGCGCTCCCCTGCTGCAGTACGGGTCGGGTGAGCCGTCCTGATTGAAGAAAGCGCCTGGGGCCCAAGCAAACCCGTCGCCCAGGATGCGCAGACCACTCAGGTCGATACGGACCCGTTGATCCCCCACCACGCCGGTCTTCTCACCGAAGACGGTTCCGACCTGGTCGATGGCGAACACGTGCCACACCGGGCTGGCGCCGAGGCCCGGATCGGCGAACGTCCCCATTCGGCGCAGCGGCACGGTCTTGGCGTGCATCAGCCCAGCCGGGTTGACGACGGTGCCGATCAGCGTGGTGACGCCGTCGGCCTCCAGTTGGGCGATGGCCGCAGCGGCGAGGGGTTTGGCTGCCCTAGAACTCACCCAGCCATTCTGCAGTGGTCGGTCGCGAACTACAGGGTGATCTTGCAGCTTTGACCGATGTCCAGGGTGCGCAGCATCCGGCCCATGCCCAACCACATCGCGCAGGACAGCGCCAGGTCGGTCAACAGTTCTTCGCTGAAGTGTTCGCTACAGCGGGCCCAGAAGTCCTCGTCGTCGCGCAGGCCGGTGTGGTCACTGGCGAAGCGCTCGGCGAACTCTGCGGCGATGCGCTCCTGCGCGCTGTAGCCGGGCCAGGTCCGCCATTCGGCGGCGTGGTCGTAGAGGTCCTCGTCGACGCCCGCCGCGATGCCATCGGAGTCGCGCGTGTTCTGACACACCACGCATTCGTTGTCCAGGGCGATGACCATCCGGGCCAGCTCGCGGACCCGCATCGGCAGCCGGTTCTTGTGGTAGACCGCATTGGTGAAGCCGGCCATGGCGACCCCGATGTCGGGGGATTTCGCCACCCAGGCAGCCGCGTCGTCGTCAGCGAAGGGTCCAATTCGGCTCATGGCCGAATCGTACGCGGGCGGCGGCAAAAGTGGAACGCGTTCTAGAAATCACGCGTAAGCCGCTGATCAGCCCGCTGTGGCGAGCTCTTTGGGTTCGTCGTCCCAGTCCCGCTGCACCAGCACGCGGTGTGCGATGCGTTCCAGCGCGGCCTCGACCTGGATGCGGTCCGGGCGCCCCTCGAAGGTCGGCGACGAGGCGAGTTTTTCGATGATCCGGTTGATCAGCGCCGACGACACCGCGTCGACTTGCTTGGCGCCGGGCTGAGTCAGCCACAGCAGATCGCCTGTGCGCAGCGCGTAACCGGTGTCGACCAGTCGATCGAACGTCGGCGCGAGCACCTCGCACGGCACCCGCAACCTGTCGGCGATCTCGGTCAGCCGCGCCGAGCCGAAGACCTGGTTGTGCCGATAGATCGTGATCAGCGCCCACAAACGCGCGACATCGAGCTCGCAGCCCTGCCGTTCGCAGATGCTGCGCAGCCGGATCTCCGGTGAGTTTCGCATCATCCGGCCGATGGCGGTCTCCAGCACCTTGTCCGGCGAGTCGGTGCTCGGCATGCCGAAGCCCTCGCCGAGATCGACGGCGTTCACGGCGTCCATCTCGCGCAGCGGAACCTCTTTGAGAAGCAGTGCCACGATGAACCCGACGAACGCCACCGGTGCAGCGCACAGAAACACCGTGCCAAGAGAATCCGCGTACGCGTTGACAATCGGCGCTGCGACGTCGTGGCTCAACTTGTGCAACACCTGCGGCGACTGGGCCGCCGCGGGTGGTGCCCCGCTTGCGGCCAACGCGGGATCGATGCGGGCGTTGAGGAAGTTGGTGAACAACGATCCGAAAATGGCTGCGCCGAAAGAGCTTCCGATGGTCCGGAAGAATGTGACACCTGAGGTGGCCACCCCCAGATCGGCGAAGTTCGACGTGTTCTGCACGATCAGGATGAGCACCTGCATGCACATTCCGATGCCGGTGCCGAGGATGAACAGATACAGCGACTGCAACACCATCGGGGTGGCGGCGTCCATCCGCGACAACAGCAGGAATCCGAGGACCATCACCGCGGTCCCCACGACGGGGAAGATCTTGTAGCGGCCGGTGCGGCTCACCAGCACGCCACTGCCCATCGACGTCAGCAACAGGCCTGCGACCATCGGCAGCGTCCGCAGACCCGACGTCGTCGCCGACACCCCATCGACGAACTGCATGAAGGTCGGCAGGAAGGTGAGCGCGCCCAACATCGCGAACCCGACGATGAACGACAGCACGCAACACACGGTGAACACCGGGCTGCGGAACAACCGGATCGGCAGGATGGGTTCTGCCGCACGGCTTTCCACCCACACGAACACCGCCAGCGCCGCAATCGACGCGACGAAGAGTCCGATGATGACCGGCGAACCCCACGCGTACTCGGTGCCACCCCAACTGGTGGCCAGCGTGAGACCCGATGCGCCGACGCCGACGAACACGATGCCGGCGTAGTCGATCAACGGGCGGCCGGCCCGGCCGAGCGAAGGTATCGCGGCGATCGCCACGAAGAACACCACGACGGCCACCGGCACGTTGATCCAGAACGCCCAGCGCCAGCTGAGGTGGTCGGTGAAGAAGCCGCCGAGCAGCGGGCCGACCACGGTCGTCACGCCGAACACCGCTCCGAGTGCACCCTGATACCGGCCCCGGTCCCGCAGCGGGATGACCTCACCGATCAGCGCCGTTGCGGTCACCATGATGGCGCCGCCGCCGATGCCCTGCAGTGCCCGCGACGCCACCAGCATGGTCATCGACCCGGCCAGCCCGCACAGCACCGATCCGCCGAGGAAGAAGAGAATGGCCGCCGCGAACACGACCTTGCGGCCGAACAGGTCGCCCAGCTTGCCGACGACGGCGGTGACGATCGTCGAGGCCAGCAGATAGCTGGTCACCACCCAGGACTGGTGGCCTGCGCCGCCGAGGTCGGCCACCACCGTCGGCAGCGCGGTGGCGACGATCGTCTGGTCCAACGCGGCCAACAGCATGCCGAGCAGCACCGCAACAAAGATCACGTTGCGGCGCTGAGGGCTGATCAGGGCGCCGCCGGACTGGGGATCCGCGGCGGCGGCTGTCGGTGCCGTTGTTGTCATACCTGCCTCTCCTGGGACGACTTGAACTTCTCCAGCCATATCGTTAGTTAAGCTAGGAAAGTTACAGTCGCGGTCCGGGAGTCAGGGTTACCGCGCGGGCAGATGCGAAACAGGGCCTACAGCGAGGACGGCGGCCGCGACACGCACTGTGCGAGGTAGAGCTGCTCGCCGAGCTTGTCCATCAGCTGCAGCTGGGTCTCGAGGTAGTCGATGTGTTCCTCTTCGTCGGCGAGGATCTTCTCGAACAGGTTCGCTGTGGTGGCGTCTTCCTTCTCGCGGCACATCACGATGCCCGGCTTGAGGCGCGCCATCACCTCGTATTCGATGGCGAGGTCGGCTTCGAACTGTTCACGCAAGGTCTGACCGACGCGCAGCGAGAAAAGCCGCTGATAATTCGGCAGGCCGTCCAGCAGCAGAATGCGGTCGGTGATTGCCTCCGCATGCTGCATTTCCTCGAACGATTCTTTCCGGGTGTGTTCTGCGATCTCGGTGAATCCCCAATTCGCCTGCATTTTGGAATGCAGAAAATATTGGTTGATCGCCGTGAGTTCGCTTGTCAATTGCTCGTTGAGCAACTTCAAAACATCCGGATCGCCTTGCATGGTCGCTCCTAAGCAACGTGAGGGGCTGGATCAAGCTGGGGCTGTCTGTAGCGCCTCACCAATCTAGTGCCTCGCGCTCGACCGAGCGCATCTTCGCCGTTGAGAGAGGCGTGTTTCGGGCAGCCTGGACCGCCCGGGCTAAGTAAGGTTAGACTGCGCTAACACTTCCAGCCGCTTCGACCAGACAGGGACACCGATGGGTGAGTACGACTTGCACTCATTCATCCTGGCCTGTGATTTCCGGGTCGACGACGTCGACCGGATGTGGAAGTGGCTGAACAAACATCGCGAGCCGCTGGCCGCGATCGGCGCCCATCATGTGGTGCTCTACACCTCCATCTGGGAGCCTGACCGGGTATTGGTGACAATCGGCATTCGGCAGGCCGGATCCGTGCGCGAAGTACTGCGTTCCCCGGCGATATTCGAATTGTTCGACATCTCCGGCGCCGACGATATTCCGCCGATATTCGGCGGTGAAGTCGTCGAGAAGATCGACCTCGACGGCCCGACGCCCGAAGGCCACGTCGGCCGGGTGGTGGTCGGCGTGATGGCGTCTGTTGACGACGTGCCGTCGTTGATGGACAAGGTGCACGACGGCCTCGAGCGGTTCAAAGGCGGCGGTGTTCGAAAGATCTGGGTCTATCAGGCACTCGATGACGGACGCGAGGTGCTGATCCTGCAGGAGATCGCCGACGAGGTCAGCGCCAGGCAGTGGATCGACCACCCAGACGCGGCCGCAGAGTGGATGTCGGGCGCAGGCTTCGGCGCCTACCCCACCCAGTTCGTCGGCAGGTTCGCACACCTCATGAGCATTGGCGAGGCGGTCTGATGTTCGTCTGCCTGTGCACAGGGACAACCAGCCACGTGGTCAACGAGGTCGTTGCGAACGGCGCGAAGACCTCCAAGCAGATCGCCGAGGCCTGTGGAGCCGGCGGCGATTGCGGGCGTTGCAGGCGCACATTGCGGGCGATGATCGAAGCCCACTACGCCGGGCGCGCAGTGGAATCCGTCGGCCGCTAGTCGAGCAGCTGGCGAATTCGCTCGACACAGAACCCGGCCAGATCCATGTCGTCGATCAGCAGTCCCTGGTTTCGCAGCCGGGACTGCAGCCTGGATACCGGGATGCCGAGCTCGACCGCGGCGAGCACTTCGTTGTAGTGCAGATTGCGCACCGCGCGTCCCGACAGCTGCTCGTATCGGTCGACGGTTTCCTCGCGGGACGGGGTGCCGTCCAAGCGGGGTATGCCCTGGTACTCCGTGCAGGCCCAGTCGACGAACAGCAGCCACGCCAGGTCGGCTTCGTGATCGCCGATGTAGGCGAGCTCCCAGTCGAGCACCGCGGTGACCTCGTAGTCCGGCCCATAGAGCACGTTGGACAGCCGGCTGTCACCCCAGCACAGCGCGAGGTACTCGGGCTCATAGATGTTGTCGCGCAACCACTCCACGGCGTCGACCAGTTCCTGGCGTCTGCTCTCCGACCAGCACCTCAGCAACTCGGCGCAGTACTCCACGACCTGTTCGAGCGGCTGGTCACCGCGCTGCGGCATCAGTAGCTTCTCCAGCCGCAGCGTGCGCCAATCCAGCGCGTGCACGTCGGCGATCGCCTGCACGCAGCCCCACCACATGGTGGATCGTTGTTCGGGCGTGGCTTCGAAGTACAGGCCGTGCGAGTGATACGACGGGAAGTCGCTCGCGGTGCCGATTGTCGGTAACTGCTCCATCACGTAGTACGGCGTGCCGAGGTCGGCGCTTTCGCGGTCCAGCCAGTAAACCGCCGGCACGCTGATCGGGGTGTCGCGCAGCCGGTTCATCACCATCACCTGACGGGTCAGGTCGTAGTCGGGAAAGATACTGACATCGGGCGGTCGCCGAAACACCAACTGTTTCACCGTCGTCGGGCCCTCGTCGCCGTCTCGCTCCAGGTCGAACAGGAACGTCTCGGTGGACAGGCCGCGCTCGGCGGCGCACCAGTTGGTGATGTGCGCGTCCGCGGCGCCTGCGATCCTTTGGCAGGCGATCGGCTCTAGCAGCGCGGCAATCTCGTCCGCTGCGGGACGGGAGACCATGTCAGCTCGTGCGCTTTTGGGTGAACTCGGCAAGCGCGTCGGCGTTGGCGGCCGCGCCGAGCAGTTCGGCAAAGTGCGCGATCTCTCTGGCGGTGGCGGCCGCGATCTCCCCGCGGGTTGGTTCGACGATGGTCTGCTTGACGGCTATCAGACTCGAAATCGGCCGGGAGGCAAGGACTTCGGCGTGGCGACGAGCTTCGGGCAGCAGATCGTCGGGTTCGCACACCTTCCACGCCAGCCCCATGCGCTGTGCCTCGTCGGCATCGACCCACTCCGACGACATCAGCAGCCAGGCAGCATTTTGCCGACCCATCAACTGCGGCAATAGATATGACGACGCCGCCTCGGGCGCGACGCCGAGACTGGTGAACGGTGTCTTCAGCCGCGCCGTCGAGGACATGAACACCAGATCCGCGTAACCGAGAATCGTTGCGCCGATACCGACTCCGACACCGTTGACGGCGCAGATGAGTGGCTTGGGAAGGTCGGCGAGCGCTTCGATCATCGTGGAGAAGTGGCTGCCCTGGTTGTTGAACGTCGGATCGGTGATGCGCCTCTGCATCTCGTTGAGGTCGTTGCCCGCCGAGAATGCCCGGCCCGCCCCGGTCAGCAGCACGACCGCCACATCGGGATCGGCCGCCGCGTCACCCAACGCGACCGCCGTCGCGTGATACAGCTCCTCGTTGAACGCGTTGAGGACGTCGGGCCGGTTCAGGGTGAGCGTGCGCACCCGGTTCTCGTCGGAGATCTGCAGGATCACGCGAGAAGCGTATGCGTTAGCCGTTGCTGTACACCCGGGTGGGTGCGACGAACACCAGGGTGCGGCGCTGCTCGGCCATCACGCGGTCGTACTCATCCCAGTCGTCGTGGGTTCCGCCCGCAGCCGTGAACACCTCGCGCAGCAGCAGCCGGAGCTGCTCGCCGTCGGCAAGCCACGGCTGCGGATCATCGGGCCCGGCAATCTCAGCCTGACCCTCGACCGTCGCCCACATCCAGCCCTTGCGGAAGGTGACGGCGAGCTGGGGACGCGCCCGCAGGTTCGCCAGTTTCACCTTGCCGTAGGTGACGAACCCGAGGACGTCTGCGCCGGTGGCCGGATGCGGCAACTTCCCCACGTTGACGAGCGAGGCCTGGATGGTGTTGTCGGCACGCAGCGTGGAGATCACCGCGAGCCCGCTTTCGTCGGAGGCCAGCGCGACCGCGTCGTTCAGCGTGGTCATCGGATTCCCTTCCCCGCGAACGGAGTACGGAAGACATACCGACTCGTCGGCACCGTGTCGACGTCTCGATTCGCGCCGAAGGCTGCCGTGCTGGCCACCATGCGCTCCATCCGGTCGCGCAGCTCATCGTCGTCGGCGGCCCCGAAGAAAGCGTGCAGGTCGGACGTCGCCTCGATCGGAAACAGTTCTTCGACGATCGCGTCGATGACGGGCGCCTCGGGGGTTATCGGACGCACCACGGTGTTCTGCGTGTACCCGAATGTCGACTGTGTCGCGATGGCCACCGGCGTGTGGTCGATGTGCCAGCGCTGTCGCCAGGTGGCCACGTCGAGGTCGGCCGGCCTGCGCAGCAGCGCGATGTTCGCCAGTCCCGGGGTGCGCTCGCCGGGGGCGGTCTCCGGCGGCGGCAACGGCACCGATTCGGTCACCAGATAGCCCGCGACATCGTCGCACTCCTTCTCCAGCCGGGTGATCGCCGAGCGCATCTGATCGCCGTACGACTGTTGCGTCCATACGGTCACGAACCCGACCACCGGCGGCTGTAGCGTCGTCAACGTCATCAGCGAGTCGCGCACCTCGCCGTCGCGCACATTGACCGCAAGCCCGGGCACACCCGAGTCGAGCAGTTCGGCGGCGACATCGTCACGCAGTCGGCGACACCACGCGTCGTCGGCCTCGGCGCCCCGCAGGGTGAGGATGACTTTCTCCACGAGTCGAATCTAGGCCTCGAGCCTTTCGCGGATGACGGCGAGCCGTTGTTTGAGTTCTGCCTCGTCGATGACGCCGCGGGCCACCAACGAATGCGCCAGCGCGACGAGTTGGTTCTCCGGGTACGGCAGGTTCGCGTAAACGGATGCCGACAGCGCATCTTCCTCGTCGCGGCGTGCTTTGAAGTCGGGGACGTTCTCGTCACATGCCGCGCGGTCGAGCGCATCGCAGAGACCGTCGAGGCTGGTTTTCCACGGCGGCACGGGATTTTCCACACCCCACTTGGCGGCCATCACGGGCCAGACCTGATTGCGCTCGACGATCTCGTCGAGTGTCTTGATTCGCTCGGTCATCCCGCATTCCCCGGATGAATCGCAGGCCGGGTGTCGGTGATGACGTTGGTGGTGACACCCGCTTTCGGCAGCGCCACACCGATGAGGCAGTCGCGGGTGATGATCTCCACAAGCTGTTCCTCGGACCAGTCTTCGGTTCCCTCGGGTTGCAGAGGCATGACCATGAATCGGTGCTTCTGGTTGGAATCCTGGACGTGGACCGTGATTTCGTCGGGGAGATACAACCCGAACTCGGCGAGGACCTGGCGGGGCCACCTGACCAGGCGCCTGCGGTAATTGGGCGTGCGGTACCACTCCGGCGAGTTGCCGAGGATCGGGCGTGGATAGCAGGAACACAGCGCACAGACGATCACATTGTGAACTGTCGGGGTGTCTGCGAGGATTTGGAACGCGGTGAAGTCACTTGGTGTCCCCCACCCCGTCGGGTGCAGCCAGTCGACACCCACTTCCTTACTGGCCGTCATCGGTTCGGCGAGGGCGAGTTTCTTGAACTCGGGATCCAGCCACGCCTTGGCCACCAGATGCGCGGCGGGCGTCGGACCGATCTGCTCGGCGAACTCGGTCATCAGGCGGTGTTCTTCCGCGGTGAAGATTCCTTTCTCGATGCACAACTCGCGCAGCGCGATCTCCAGCACTTCGAAGTCGGTGATTTCGTCGACCATCGGTGCGACGGTGCGCTCGTGATCGTGATCGTGATCGTGGTCGTGGTCAGGCATGGAAAACCCTTTCTGCGCAGCCTATTTCGCGGATTGCAGCCAACGTTCGGGAATTTCGGTCGAGATCACGTCGTGAGCCGTTCCGGTGTAGCCGTAGAACAATTCGGCCATGTTGAACTTCACGACGTAAAACCATTCCGGTTTCACGGGACGGTCCCAGGTCTCGTCCTCGGCGGCCGGGCTTTCGTACGCGACCGCCTCGATCTCGCCCTTGGCGCCCCGCACGTACTCCGGTGTGCGGGTGTAAAAGATCACCGGAAGCTCGCGCACGACCACCGGATCGCCGACCTTGAACTTCGCCTCGCCTGCCTGACCCGCGTAGCACTGCGGATCGCCCTTGCCTTGCGCTTCTTCGGCGTGCTTGTTGCGTTTGACTTTCGACCCGTCGCCTTCCGACTTCGGCTTGGCGTCCAGCGTCTTACCCTCCAGTCCGCCCGCGTAACGCGCCTGGACCTCGGCCATCCGCTCGCTCAATTCGCTGAGCCCGATGTGGTGCTTCTCGATCAGGACGCGGGCGACGGCGATCAACCAGCGGCCGTAGTACGGCAGCCCCAGGTACTCAGCGCGCCCGACGTCGACGTTGCCGATTCGGCGCCGCTCCTCCGAGAGCCAGATGCCGCGCCAGCCGAGGACCTCGCAGATCACATAGGTCATGTGCTCCCAGAGTTCGTACTGCTTGTTCTCGTACTTCATCGGAGCGTCCGGTTCACCGCCGACGTCGTGGACGGGCTTCAAGTAGGCGGTGATGCGGTCGTGGTCCAACATGTCCGGCGTCGGCGCATCGGGAAGCTCGGGATAGGCGGACTTGAGCCTGGCGACCAGTTCCAGTTGGGCTGCACGCTCAGCGGCCGTACTCATGGGAGCCCCCTTCGCTTTTCGGACTGACTGTGCAAAACACGGATGGCGCACACTGGCGCGAATTCGATGGGATCCGGAGTATTCGAGAAAAACCAGCAACGCTGTCATCGACGACCGCGTCGTCGGCCATCGGCACCTCCAGCGTCGCTGAACTGATCCGGTTAGCTGACGGTACCGCCACAAACGCATTTCGTGGGGTCAAATCGGATACGCGCTGTGCCGCAAAGCTTTTGACGGCGACGAAATTTCAATTCCGAAATTGCCGCGTGTGCTGACCGTTTGGTGACACTGGTGGGGTCAAAATGGTCAGATGACCACCGGCGGGGTGATCAGCCCGGGCGGGGCGTGGACCCGTGCGTTGCGACAGACGACACCGGACATCGGCGCGGTGTCGCGCAGCCTGCTCGGGGTCCTCGCGATAGCGGCGGTCGCACTGGCGTCGGCGTCGCCTGCCGCAGCCGTGTGGGCCTCGGGGGCCGCGGCGATCGCAGGGGCGATCGCGATGCAGGACAGCCCCGCCGGGCGAGTTTCGCTGGTCATCGTCGTTTCGCTGGAACTCGGTGCCGTCGTCTTCCTCGGAGCTGTGACCGCGTCTTACGCGCCGGTGTTCATCGCCGCGGTCGCGATCTGGTGCTTCGGCGCGGGCATGCAGTGGGCGCTCGGCAGCAAACCGGCTCTGGTGGCCGCCGCGGGAGCAGCGCTGTTGGTGATCTCGCCTCCGGTGGCGCCGACGGCTTCGGCCGTCGTGTTTGCGACGTTGCTGACCGTGGCGGCCGGCTGCATTCAGGCGGCGTTGATCGCGGTGTGGCCACCGCAGCGCTGGCGGGTGCAGCGCGATGCGCTGACGCGTGCCTACCGCGGGCTCGCTGCCGATGCCCGCCGTGTCGCCGCCGACCGGGACGCCGTCGTGGCCACCACTGCCCCTCTCACCTGGCTGCGCGAGGCGTTCGTCGACAGCGATGCGACTCGACGCCCACTGGCCTACCACGGCGGCTACCGGCTGCCCGAGCGGATCGCCGCGACACTGAGCGCACTGCGCAGTGGCGACGAGGCGGTGGCGTTGCTGCTGACGCCCGCCGCCGATTTCTTGGACGCGATCGCGAACCACCACCACACCGCGCGACGGGACGCCGAATTCGCGCTGGCGCGTGTCGATGCTGCGGCTGCGGCCGTCACGGGTCCGCATGCGGCCGCCGCGCAACGGTTTTCACCACAGATGCATGAGGCCTTCGCCTCCCGGTTCGGCGAGTTCCGTCGCCCCGACCTCGTCGGCTCGCTGCTCGCCGCGGTCGGCGTCGCGCGCGACCACCTGACGTGGACCTCACCGGTGCTGCGCCACGCGGTGCGGTTGTCGTCGGCTGCCGCGTTGGGGGTGGCCGCGGATCGCTTCGGTGCGGTGTCGCACGGCCACTGGATCGCACTGACCGTGCTGATGGTGCTGCGGCCCGAAACCGCACACACCTACACGCGCTGTGTCGGCAGGGCGGCCGGCATCGCGCTGGGAATAGTGGTCGCGTCGGTGGTGACTCTGGTGTGGCAGCCGACGGGTTCGCCTGCGGCGGTGGTGGCGGTCGTGTTCCTTGCGTTGGCCTACTTGGTCATCCGGTTTGGATACCTCGCGGTGAGCGCCGCAGTGGCGGCGGTGGTGGTGTTCTTGCTCGACATCAACCCCGCGTCAGCAGGCGGAGACCTGAAAGACTCGTTGTTCGCGGTGGTGATCGGCTGCGGGCTGGCCGTCCTCGCCCATGTGATGCTGCCCGATCACGCGTTGATCCGGCTGCACCAGCGTGCGGGCGAACTGCTGAAATCTGAAATCGATTACGCCGCAGCGGTTGTGAAGGCATACGTGCATGAGCTGGACCATCCCGCCGAGGCGTTGTCGGCGGCCTGGCAGCGAGCGTTCCGTGCCCGCGCGGCGTTCGAGGCGGCCTCCGGTGCGACGCGGGCGGATTCCCGCGAACTGCGGCGCTGGCTGCGGTCGTATCGCGCTGCGTTGAACGCAGTGACCAGCGCGTGCACGACGCTGGAGAGCAGTCTGACCAGCGAGCCTGCGACCGCGCTGACACCGGAATTCGTTGCCGCCGTTGATGATTACGTCGACGCCCTGCGCGGAGCACCGCCTAGTCCGGCCAGGCCGTGGACGGTTGACCTCGACGAGCTGACCGCGGCGAATCAACAGGTGCGCGAGCAGGGGGCACGGCTTGCCGCGGACAACGCTGGTGCGCGAGTGCTGGTGGCTGAAGTCGCGACGATCACCAGAAGCCTGGCGGGCATTGCGGCTCAGCGCCAGCTCACGGCCTAGCATGTGGGTCTGACATTTTTGGCTGTGGGTGGTGGGTTGTCCCCAGGTGCGAATTCATCCACAGGTGGCAGTTGAGTGCCGGGGATTTGGCACAGGTGTTCGATAGTGTTGTGCCATGGGCGAATTCGTCACTGCACAAGCGGCGCGGGAGCGGTTTGACGCGCTGGCTGATGCGGTGGACGCCGCCTACGCCGAGATGCGTGGGTTGTCGTCGGCTGAGGTGGGCAACGAGTTTCGGGTGGCCCTCGCCGAGCGGTTGGAGGCCCAGGAGCGCACCAATCGGGGGTTGATGTATCGGTTCTTCGGTGAGATCGCTGATCCGCCCGATGAGACCGCGATGGTGCCTGCACTGGTCAACAGTCTGGCCGCGCGACTGCGGATCGCGCCGGCTGAGGTCAAACGCCGGATGAAGACAGCGGCGCAGTTGTTGCCGCGGCGCTCTCTGTCGGGTCCGCCGTTGGCACCGGAACTACCCCAGGTGGCCGACGCGCTGGCCGCCGGGGTGATCGGTGAGGATCATCTGCGGGTCATCGCGCGGGCCATCGACACGCTGCCCTCGGCGGTGTCGGGCACAGATCGCGAGGACGTCGAGGCCAGCCTGGTGCGCGAGGCCACCAAGAACGACGCCGAGATCGTGCGGGCCCTGGCGCGGCGTATCGATGAGATCTTCAACCCCGACGGTGACTTCGATGAAGCCGACCGGCAGCGGCGGCGCGGACTGCTCCTGGGGACGCAGGGCCGCGATGGGATGTCACGGTTGTCGGGCTACATCGACCCCGAAACCCGCGCCTATGTGGAGGCGGTGACCGCCGCGGTGCGCCCCGGCCGCCACCTACCCGACGGACACATGGCCGAAGGCCCCGATGACCGCAGTGGCCCCCAGCGCTGCCACGACGGGGTCAAACTCGGGCTCAAGGCCGGTATCGCCGCCGGTGGGCTGGGCAGCCATCGCGGTCATCCGGTGACGGTGATCGCGCGCACCACGCTGGCCGAACTCAACCAGGCCGCCCACGCGGTCACCAACCCCGATATCCCGATGCCCTCGCCGGCGCGTACCGGCGGAGACGGTGTCCTGCCGATGCGTGATGTGATCCGGCTGGCCGCCGATTCCATCCACTATCTGGCGGTGTTCGACGACCACACCGAACGGCCCATTTACCTGGGGCGCCAGACTCGCATCGCCACGGCCGATCAACGGATCATCTGCTATGCGCGCGACGGCGGCTGCACCCGGCCGGGCTGCACGCAACCCGGCTATCACAGCGAGGTCCACCACTGCCCGGACTGGACACCCGAGGGTCGCACCGACGCCGATTGCCTGTTCTTTGCCTGCGGACCCGACCACAAACTCATCACAAACGGCCACTACCAGACCAGCATCACCCACAACGGCCGACTGGCCTGGACCGACGGCACCACAGCACCCGAGATCAACCACGCCCACCACCCCGAAGAACTCCTACACGGCAACCCCGACCCACCCCACTACGAGGAATGACGCTGGGAATCAACAGGTTTCGGGTCAGTCGCGAGCCCAACGTGGCCGGATGAAGACGCCTTCGGCTTCGACGGTGATGCCCTCGTCGTCCGCGAGATGGCCGACGGCATAGGTCTTTACACCGTCCGTGCGTGCAATCCTGGCTTCGGCGTGCAGATCGCCGAGCCGGGTGAGTCGTCGGTAGCGCAACGTGATGGTGCCGGTGAGGCGTGGCTTCTCCTGGCTGCTGGCCGCGGCGCCGAGCACATGGTCGAGCACCAGAGCCGCGACTCCCCCGTGCACGTGTCCTGGCGGCCCTTCATAGGCAGCGCCCAGATGGAAGTCGGTGAACGCGCCGCCGTCGTCGCTGTGCAGGATCTCCAAGGGTGGGGCCACGGGATTGCGCACACCGATCACGACGTTGCCCCACGGCATTTGGTCGCCGTCTGCGGTGAACCGGATGCCATATGACCCGTCGACCTGCTGACTGCGCAGCTGCGCTGTGGCCGCATCGATCTCGGCCTTGGCGGCGGCAACCGCTTCGGCGCCGACCTCGGTGCGGATGGTCGCGTCGATCAGCGCGCGCACGGACTCGGTGAGCGGCTCATATATCGAGCGCATCCGTGCGACCTCATCGGCACTGAGGTTCTCCAGGGTCCACTCCAGCACACCTGCACTAGAACACGTTCTAGTGCAGCTTGTCGAGTTGCTGACCGCGGCTCATCGCACCAGCGCGCCGAGCGCTGCCCGGGCCGCCGAATCGCGACGGCCGAGTTCTAGCTCCATCAACGCGCACTCGGCCGTCGCAGCGATCCACAACCGCGCCGATGCCCGGGGATGGCGCGCACCGAGTGCCTCGAAGTCGGCAGCCACCACATCGACGTTCATTCGATTGCGGCGCATGACCTCATCGGCGATCGGCAGATGGCCTCGCGCCTCCAGCAGTAGCGCTTTAACGCCGCGGTCGCGCAGACACGCGTCCAAATAGGTGGCGGCCACCGCGGTGAGCCGGTCTTTGCCAGGCGCCATCTCGGCGATGGCCGACATCACCTCGTCGAACAGCACATCGTGAAAGCGCCGATGCAGCGCGACCAGATACGACACCCGATCCGGAAAGTGATGGAAGAACGTGCCTTTCGACACCCCAGCACTCGCGACGACGGCGTTCACCGACAAGCCTTCCAGTCCCAGCTCCTCTGCGAGCACCAGCCCCGTCTCGATCAGTTTCGCGCGGGTCTGCTGCGCGGCGGCAACTCTCTTGTTCGCCACTTCCACATGCGATAGTGTAACTGACCGACCGACCGGTCAATGAAAGGTTCGGCGATGGCAACCATGCACACCGCACTCGGCACCGTTTCCTACACCGATGAGGGCTCCGGCCCGCCTGTCGTGTTGCTCCACGCGGCGCTGCACGACAGCACCGATTTCGCCCCCGTGACCGAATGCCTGGGCAAGGGCCGGCGTGTCATCGCGCTCGACTGGCCCGGCCACGGCGAGTCTCCCCTGCCCGCTACCCCGCTGCGCGCAGTCGAATTCGGCGATCTGCTCATCGAATTCGCGGATCGACTGGACCTCACCAACGCTGTCCTCGTCGGAAACTCGGTCGGCGGTTACGCGGCATGCCGACTGGCGCTGGAGCGGCCCGAGCGCGTAGCCGGTGTGGTGCTGATCAACAACGGCGGCTTCACCCCGCACAGCGTCTTCACCCGGTTCTTCTGCGGCGTGATGGGCCACCCCGCCGTGATCAAGGTCGTGTTCCCGCTGATCGTCCGCGCGTACATGCGCGCGAAGAACCCGACCGACAGGGCCGTCGTCGACCGCGTCGTCGCGCGCGCCAAGACGGACGGCGGTGCGCGCACCGCGGCGGCGTTGTGGAGAAGCTTCACCGACCCCGGTCACGACCTGCGCGGGCGGGCCGCCCAGATCAGCGTGCCGGTGCTGATCACCTGGGGCGCCAAGGACATCACCGCGCCGCTGCGATGGGGCAAGGCGGTGCAGGCGGCCATCCCGGGGTCCCGGTTGGCGACACTGCCGACGGGTCACGTGGTGTTCTCGTCGGAGCCGCAGGCTTGGCTCGACACGGTCACACCCTTCGTCGACACGGCGCTGATCAGTCGACGCTGAATCTGCCGCCGGCAGAGGCGAATCCGAGCCAAGTGTGCCGATTGCCCGCCCAGCACCAGCCGACCTTCGGCGCGTTGCGGTTCGCAGGCCCGTCGCGCCCGGTGCCGTTGCTGATCCACACCGCGGGTGTCCTGGGGTCAAGGGAGCCGTCGGGCTTGCGACGGCGTGATCCGATGGTCATGAAGCAGTGGTTGCGCTCGAGCACATCGGGCTGCTGCAGCAGCCACTGCAATCCTTCGGTCAGCGTGAGCGGCGTCCGCCCGGCGTCCTCGATGGCGCGCAGCGCCTCCTCTGGACTCCAGTTGGCCATCGCATCACCGCGGTCGAGGTCGCGCAGCAGATAGCGCGGCGCATCCGGCAACACCACCGACGGGATCGGTGCGAAGTCGTCGACGTCGGTCATGTCTGCCACCACGAAGCCCGGTTTGCCGTTGAGGCGGAGCAGCGGTGCCAGCGCCGACGCGGTGGCAAGATCCTGATGCACGACAAGCAACGACTCCGCAGTGGCCACGGTGAACACAACGGCCCGTCGCGTTCCGAGAGTTCCCGAACAGCACAGCTAACACAAACGACACACGCTCGACCCGCGATCGCCATCAAGCTCACGAATATTTACCGGATGGCAGCTAACGCGCATGGACCGTCCGTCGGGCCATCCGTCGCCGAGATACTGGCATCACATGCCGGCGGCACCGGTTCGCCCACCAAGACGGCGGCCCGGGTGGCCGATGCGATCGCCGCCCGTGGTGACGACGGCACCTGGCTCTCGACGGTGCCAAGGGATGAGTTGTTGGCCGCCGCCGAAGAGATCGAAAAGCGCGAAGGCGCACGCACTCTGCCGCTCTACGGCGTTCCGTTCGGCGTCAAGGACAGCATCGATGTCGAGGGTGTGCCGACCACCCTGTCGTGCCCCGACTACGCATACGTGGCGTCGACGACGGCGCCGGTGGTGCGCCGGCTGCTCGACGCGGGCGCCTTGTACGTCGGCAAGACGAATCTGGATCAGTTCGCGACCGGACTCAACGGCACCCGCACGCCCTATCCGATCCCGCGCAGCGTTTACGGCGGCGAGATGATCTCCGGCGGCTCGAGTTCGGGCTCCGCGCTGGCGGTCGCGCTCGGCCAGGTGCCGTTCGCCGTCGCCACCGACACCGCGGGTTCCGGCCGGGTTCCCGCCGCTCTCAACGGCGTCGTCGGGTTCAAACCGTCGCGCGGCGTGATCAGCACGGTGGGACTCGTCCCGGCATGCAAGTCGTTGGACTGCATCAGCCTGATGGCGGGCTCGATCGACGATGTCGACCGCGTCTTCGACGTGGTGGCGGCCCGCGACGACAACGATGCCTGGTCACGCGATCGCGGGCCGCGCTACGGCGGCTCACCGATCCGGGTCGGCTTACCGCCCGCAGACGAGCTCGAGTTCTTCGGCGACGAGCCGATGCGCCGCGCCCACCTGGGATTCCGCGAACACCTGGCCCGCACCGCCACCATCGTCGACGTCTCGTTGGAGCCTTTCCTGGCGGCAGGTGAGCTGCTCTACCAGGGTCCGTGGGTGGCCGAGCGGCTCGTCGAGTTCGGTGATTTCCTTGCCGCCCAACCGGATTCGATACACCCCGTAGTCAGAGAGATCTTGCGAGGCGGCCTGAAGTACACCGCGGTCGACGCGTTCGCTGCGCTGCAGCGGCTGGCCGAACTCAAGGCGGCGGCGGCGCGACTATGGCAGCGGATGGATGTTCTGGTGGTGCCGACCATCGGCACCACATTCACCGTCGAGCAGGTGCTTGCCGCGCCGATCGACTGCAACACCATGCTCGGCCACTACACACACTTCGGCAACCTGCTCGACCTCCTGGGGGCGGTGCTGCCCCTCGGCCTCACCAGCGATGGGCGGCCTTACAGCGCAATGCTTCTCGGCGCGGCAGGCACAGACGACACCGTTCTGCATCTCGCCGCGCAAATTCTCGACGAGCCGCGAACATCGTCGGCCGCAACGACCATGAGCGAGGAGCGGGTATGAGCCCCATCGAAGTGCCGGCCGAACCCTCATCGTTTCGACTGATTGCCGGCCAGACCGCGTTGATCGTGATCGACATGCAACGAGACTTCTTGCTGCCGGGCGGGTTTGGCGAAAGCCTCGGCAACGACGTCGCCCAGCTGCTCAAGGTCGTCCCTCCGCTGGCCGACCTCATTGCCGCGGCCCGTGACGCGGGAGTCATGGTGATCCACACCCGGGAGGGCCATGAGCCCGACCTTTCGGACTGCCCGCCCGCCAAGCTCAATCGCGGCGCCCCGTCGAAACGCATCGGCGACGACGGCAGATACGGCCGCATCCTGATCCGCGGCGAGTACGGACACGACATCGTCGACGAGCTGGCGCCGATCGACGGCGAGGTCGTCATCGACAAACCCGGCAAGGGCGCGTTCTACGCCACCGAACTACAGGACATTCTCACCGAAGCCGGCATCACCCAGCTGCTCGTCACCGGCGTGACCACCGAGGTGTGCGTGCACACCACCACCCGTGAGGCCAACGATCGAGGCTACGAGTGCCTCGTCGTATCCGATTGCGTCGGTTCGTATTTCCCCGAGTTCCAGCGCGTCGGGCTCGACATGATCAAGGCGCAGGGCGGCATCTTCGGATGGGTCGCCGACACCGCCGCCGTGATACCTGCGCTGCACGCGCTGACCACCGCCGCCGCCTGAAAGGACTCTCAATGACGACCGACGTCACGAAGCCAGCCGCCGACCCGCCGGTCGATCCGCCACGAACGTCGTTGCCCGCGTGGACCCGCGGCGACACCAACGCGTTCTTCGGGCTCGGGTTCAACATTCTGGTCAACGTCCTGACACTGACCGGCCTGATGATCGGCGTCGTGTCGGTGCCCGCAGGCGACGTCCTCGGCACCGTGTTGCCCGCTCTCGGGGTGGCGTTGATCCTCGGCAACTTGTATTACACGTTTCTGGCGCGCCGGCTGGCCCGTCGGGAGAACCGCGACGACGTGACCGCACTGCCGTACGGCCCAAGCGTGCCGCATATGTTCATCGTGGTGTTCGTTGTGATGCTGCCGGTGTACCTCAACACGAAGGACCCGATTCAGGCGTGGTCGGCCGGGCTGGCGTGGGCGTTCATGATCGGTGTGATCGTGATGATCGGCGCGTTCGTCGGCCCCTACATCCGAGCGATCACCCCGCGCGCGGCGATGCTCGGGACGCTGGCCGGTATTTCGATCACATTCATCTCGATGCGTCCCGCAGCGCAGATGTGGGAGGCGGCGTGGATCGGCCTGCCCGTGATGGCCATCATCTTGATCGGCTTCTTCACCGATGTGAAGCTGCCGTTCGGCATTCCGGTCGGGCTTGCCGCTCTGCTCGTCGGCACCGCGATCGGATGGATCGGCGGTTACATGTCGGCACCCGATGTGGGAAAGGCGATCTCCGACATCGCGATCGGCATTCCGGATCTGCGGCTGGATCTGCTGTTCCACGGCCTTTCGAATTTGGCGCCCCTGCTGGGCACCGCGATTCCGTTGGGCGTCTATAACTTCACCGAGGCGATGAGCAACGTGGAGAGCGCCGCCGCCGCGGGCGACAACTTCAACCTGCGCAGTGTGCTGCTCGCCGATGGGGCGGGCGCGGTGATCGGCTCGGCGTTCGGATCGCCGTTTCCGCCAGCCGTCTACATCGGCCACCCGGGCTGGAAGGACGCAGGCGGGCGCGCCAACTATTCACTTGCCAGCGGCGTGGTGATCGGAATCCTCTGTTTCCTCGGGCTTTTCGGGGTGCTCGACAGCCTGCTGCCGGTGCCTGCAATCGTGCCGATCCTGCTCTACATCGGGCTGTTGATCGGCGCCCAGGCCTTTCAGGCCGTGCCGCGACTGCACGCCGTGGCTGTCGTCGCGGCGCTGCTGCCCAACCTCGCCCAGTGGGCCAGCGGACTCATCGACAACGCGTTGAATGCGGCGGGCACCTCTGCGCCCAAGGTCGGCGTCGACGCGCTCAACAAGGCCGGTGTCGTGTATGAGGGGCTGCAGACACTCGGAGAGGGCGCCATCCTCGTCGGCCTTGTCCTCGGCACCATGGTCGCCTTCATTCTGGAAAAGAAGTTCGTCTATGCCGCGATCGCGTCGTTCGTCGGCGCGGTGTTGTCGTTCGTCGGTCTCATTCACGCGCCCGAGGTGGCGTGGGCGGCCAACCCGCAAGTCGCGCTGGGCTACGTGTTCTTCGGAATCGTCTGTGTCGCTTACTCATTCCTGCCCGGCGCCAAGGACCCGGTGGTAGTCGACGAAGCGGACGTCATCGCCGGCCACTGACTAGGCATCCGGCATGATCAACTCGCGTGGGCCGGTCGGGAGCCGCCAGTGGAACGCCAATGCAGCGAGGCGCAGTAGCGTCGCAAGCGCGCTGCCGACTGCAACACCCACCCACTGCGGCCCGAAATAGTCGATCGTCACGTAGGTTACGGCGCCGAGCAACGCGGGCAGCGCGTACAGATCGTCAGGACCCATGACATAGGGAACCTCGCGAGCGATCACATCGCGCAGCATGCCGCCCGCGATGGCCGTGAGCATGCCAATGATGGCCGCCGCGAACCAACTGGCGCCGGCGTCGACCGCGATGGCCGCACCCGAGGTGGCGAAGAAGCCCATCCCGATCGCATCAAGGACCAACACCGCCGTGTTCATCCGCAACACGAGATGGGAGAACGGCGTTGCGACCGCGACGGCGAGCAGTGCGACGGTGATGTTGGGCCAGTGCTGAATTGAATACGGCGGTCTGTCGAGCAGCAGATCGCGCAGCACGCCCCCGCCTACGCCGGTGAGCACCCCCAGCGTTGCGATGCCGAACAGGTCGAAGCCCTTACGAACACCCACAGTGGCACCTGACGCCGCGAACACCGCAATGCCTACGTAGTTGAGGATTATCTGGAGCACGCGAAGAACGCTAGTCAGTTACTCTGCTCGAAGATGGACACCGCCACCGTTGTCGTGACGATCCTGCTCGCCGTGCTCTTCACATTCGCCGCGAGCATCAAACTGCTCGGTGTCCCCCAGTCGCTGGCCATCCGCGACCACCTCGGCGTCAAACCGCTGCAATGGCGGCTGATCGGCGTGTGCGAACTGGCAGGCGTGGCCGGCGCGCTCGTCGGTCTGCTCTGGGCCCCGATCGGGATCGCCGCAGCGATCGGCCTTGCGCTGTTGTCGATCGGGGCCATCGCGTTTCATCTGCGGGCCTCCGATGGCGCCAAGGACACATCGGCCGCCGTGATCGGGCTCGCACTCGCGGTCGCCACCGCCGTACTGCACACGCTCTGAAGTAGCGGCCGTCACACCTGATCAGACAGGTGTCTTAGATTACCTAAACTTTCGTAGTCAGCTGTCTACGAAGTCGCTTACGCTGCTCGTATGGCCGCACGAGCGCACAGCATCGATCCCCGCGCAGAACGGGTCCGCACCCGCCTGCGTGAGGCAGCGTTTGCGTTGGCGCACGAGCGGCCGGTCGACGAGCTGACCGTCGGCGACATCGTCGCCCGCGCTCAGGTCAGCAGGCAGGTCTTCTACCAACACTTCACCGATCGCGACGACGCGATCTCGACCGCATTCACTGTCGCGTTCGCCGCGGCGACCGCAGACATTCACGGTGACGCCCGCGCCCGCATTCTGCGGCTGTTCGACTTCGCCTCCGAGCACCGGTCCATGTACCGCAACATCGTGCCCAGCGCGGTGACGCAACGGGTGGTGACGGCGTTCCGCGCCGAACTGCAGCCCGCGTGCGTCCAGATCGCGACAAACGGCATGCCGGTGGTCTCACCGATCGCCAGCCTCACCCCGGAATCGGTCAGCCGATTTCTGGTCGGCGGGTTCATGGAGGTGCTGCGGGCGTGGATGGAAGACCCCGACTCGACCGACCTGAGCGGCCGCGCCAGTGCGGCGCTCGACACCGTCAACGCCCTACTCGGCCTCACCACTTCTTCGAAAGGTCCCCAGAATGGCTAAGCATCAGGCCCCCGAGCGGCACCCGGTGCGCGATCGCGCCGCTGTGCGCACCGTGGCACTCGCGATGGTCGGGCTCACGCTCTTCGTGCTCGCCATGATTGCGAGCTATTCCGGCGCGTTCGCCAAACCGACGTTGCACCACATGTCCGTCGCTGTCGCGGGCCCACAGCAACTCGTGGACGGCATCCGCGGCCAGGACACGCTGTCGGTCACCCAAGTCGGCGACGTAGCGGCCGCGCGCCAGCAGGTCTACGAGCGCAAGACCGACGCCGCGTACGCGGTCGCCGCGCCCGGTGAGTTGAAGATCTACGTCGCGGGCGGCGGCGGCAAGAGCGTTGCCACCGCAGCAGAGACCGTCGGCCGGAGCATCGCCGCCAAGGCAGGTCTGAACCCGTCGGTTGAGGACGTCGCGCCGGCATCGGCCGGTGACCCGTCCGGAACGGTCGAGTTCTACGCGATCATCTTCATCTCGATCGGCGCGTCCGTCGGGGCCACGGTGTTGGGTCGCCTGATGGGCACCGTGCGCACACCGCTGACGCTGGCGCTGCGGACCGCGACGCTGGCCGGGTTCTCGGCGCTGCTGGCGGGCGCGGTGACCGTTTACGTCGACGTGATTCTTGGTGCGCTGACCGGGCACACCTGGCAGGTGTTCGGTGCGTTGTGGTTGTACGCGATGGCAGTCGGCGGGGCAATCACGGGTGTGGCGGCCGCGTTCGGGTCGGTCGCGTCGATGGCGCTGACGGCCTTCCTGGTCGTGATCGGCAACGCCGCGGCCGCTGGTCCGGTGGGCCGCCCGCTGCTGTCGGGCTTCTATTCGACGTTCACCACGATCGTGCCGCAGGGCTCCGGGGTTTCGCTGCTGCGCAGCGTCTCCTACTTCGGCGGCAACGGCGCGCAGGCGCCGCTTGTGACGCTGGCGATCTGGGGTGCGGCGGGCTGCGTGCTCGCTATCGCCGCGACCGCCTCGCGGGTGAATTATCGTGCGACCCATGACCATCTCGCTGTCCGCGACCGAGCCGTATTACGACCTGGGGTCCTATCACCGGCCGACTGATACGCCCTCGCCGCAGGCCCAGATCTGGTTCGACCGCGGCATGGTCTGGGCCTACGCGTTCAACCACGAAGAGGCGATCCGCTGCTTCGACCGCGCTCTTGAACTCGATCCCGATCTGGCGATCGCTCGCTGGGGCATCGCCTACTCGATCGGGCCGAATTACAACAAGGCGTGGGAGGCGTTCGATCCCGTCGATCTGTCCGTGTCGCTGGCGCGGGCGCGGATGGAACTCGGCCTTGCCGGCAAAGGACGCGCATCCGCCGTCGAACATGCTCTGATCGAGGCGCTGCTGGCCCGCTTTCCTACCGACGATCCCGACGACACAGAAGCGCTACAGGCCGGGCACGCCGCGTACGCCGACGCGATGGTCGCGCTCGGTGCGGCCTACCCCGACGACATCGACGTGCAGGCGCTGACGGCCGACGCGCTGGTCAACATCACCGCATGGGCGTTGTGGGACACCAGAACCGGCGAGCCCGCACCGGGCTCACGGGTGGCAGAGGCCAAGCGGATACTCGATGACGCGCTGGCAACAGCGGCGGGCCGCGAGCACCCCGGGGTGCTGCACCTGTATCTGCACACGATGGAGATGTCGGGCACCCCTCAAGAGGCACTGCCCGCGGCCGATCTGCTGCGCGGCCTGGTCCCGGACGCGGGTCACCTGGAGCACATGCCCAGCCATATCGACGTGCTGTGCGGCAATTACCGCGACTCGGTCGTGGCGAATCTGTCTGCGGTGCAAGCCGATCGGCAGTTCGTCGAGCGCGAAGGACCGCTGAACTTCTACTCGCTGTACCGTGCGCACAACCTGCACTTCATCGTCTATTCGGCGATGTTCGAAGGCAACTCGCGGGCGGCGTTCGAGGCAGCCGACGAACTCGCAGCACAGCTCACGCCTGACCTGCTGGCCATCGAGTCGCCGCCGATGGCCGACTGGCTGGAGGCGTTCGTGCCGTTGCGGATTCACGTGCTGGTGCGCTTCGGTCGGTGGGACGAGTTGATCGCGCAACCTCTTCCCGACGATGTCCAGTTGTACTGCACCACCGCCGCGACCATCCACTACGGCCGTGGCGTCGCACACGCCGCCAAAGGCCAACTGCCGCAGGCACATGCCGAGCGACAGGCCTTCGGAGAGGCGTATACCCGCATCCCCGACAGCCGCTACCTGTTCAACAACACCGCGCGAGACATCCTGGCGATCGCTGCCGAGATGCTCGACGGCGAGATCGCCTACCGCGAGCAACGGTTTGATGAAGCATTTCAACATCTAAGGCGGGCAATCGAACTCGACGATTCGTTGCCTTACGACGAACCTTGGGGCTGGATGCAACCGACGCGCCACGCATACGGCGCCCTGCTGCTGGAGCAGGGCCACGTCGAGCAGGCCGCACAGGTGTACGCCGCAGATCTGGGACTCGACCCCACGCTGGCGCGGCCATGTCAACACCCTGGCAACGTGTGGAGCCTGCACGGCTATCACGAATGCCTGCAACGGCTGGGCCGTACCGATGAGGCGGCGATCATCGGTCAACAACTCGACCTGCTGAAGGCGCGCGCCGACGTCCCGATCGCGGCGTCATGCGCGTGCCGACTCGAGGTCTGTCACTGACTGCGTAAACTGCGGCCTGTGGCGATCAGCGACGACGACCTCGAACGGCTGCGCCACTGCGTGGAACTCGCGCAGGTGGCGCTGGACGACGGTGACGAGCCGTTCGGCTCGATCCTGGTCGACGGTGACGGTGCCGTTCGTTTCGAGGACCGCAACCGCGTCAAGGACGGCGACCAGACCCGCCACCCCGAATTCGCGATCGCGCAGTGGGCCGTCGACAACCTGACGCCTGACGAACGCGCCGTCGCCACTGTCTACACCTCCGGTGAACACTGTCCGATGTGCGCGGCCGGCCACGCGTGGGTCGGGTTGGGCCGCATCGTCTACGCCACCTCGTCGGAGCAGCTGACCCAATGGCGCACCGAATGGGGTGCACCACCGTCGCCCGTCGCGCCGCTGCCGATCAACGCCGTCGCGCCCAGGGTGCCAGTCGACGGGCCCGCACCCGAACTCGCCGAGACCATGAAAGCCCTCTACGAGGCGAAGTTCCGGGCATGACAGAACCGGCTTGGGTCGAGCACGCGATCTGGTGGCAGGTCTACCCGCTGGGCTTCGTCGGCGCCTATCCGGCCGATCCGCCGCCTGCCGCAGACGAACACCGGATGCGCCGCATCGCCGACTGGTTCGACCACGCCATCGCGCTCGGCGCGTCGGGCGTCGCTCTCGGTCCCGTTTTCGCGTCTCGCACGCACGGCTACGACACCACCGACCACTACCGCATCGACGCACGCCTTGGCGACGACTCCGATTTCGACCACCTGATCGCCGAGGCCCGCAGCCGCGGGCTGCGGGTGCTGCTCGACGGGGTGTTCAACCACGTCGCCACAGATTTCGCGCGTACGGAGTGGTTTCGCAAGCGCGGCAACAGCTTTGACACCTTCGAGGGCCACGGCGAGCTGATCGCGCTCGACCACGACAACCCAGACGTCATCGACTACACCGTCGACGTCATGACGCACTGGCTGCGCCGCGGCGCCGACGGGTGGCGCCTGGATGCCGCCTACGCGGTATCTGACCGGTTCTGGGCCGCCGTCCTGCCCCGGGTTCGCGCGGAATTTCCCGACGCGTGGTTCGTCGGAGAGGTCATCCACGGGGATTACGTCGCGCGGGTGCGGGACTCCGGCTTCGACTCCGTGACCCAATACGAGCTGTGGAAGGCGATCTGGAGCAGCCTCAACGACGGCAACTTCCACGAACTCGACTGGGCACTGTTGCGCCACAACGAGTTTCTCGACGATTTCGTGCCGTTGACATTCGTGGGCAACCACGACGTCACCCGGATCGCCAGCCGGCTGGACGACACCCGCCACCTCGAACACGCGCTGGTGCTCCTGTTGACGACAGGGGGTACGCCGAGCGTGTACGCCGGGGACGAGGCTGCGTACCGCGGGGTCAAGGAGGAACGGTTCGGCGGCGACGACGCCGTGCGGCCCGAATTCACCGCTCCCCTAGCGGGTGTCGACGAACACGGCCACGCCATCTATCGGTTGCACCAGTACCTGATCGGGTTGCGTCGCCGCCATCCGTGGCTGCACACCGCACGAACGACGAAGCTGCAGCTGACCAATCGGCAATTCGCCTACGCGACCCGTAACGGCGCCGACGTGCTGGTGGTGGCTCTCAACATCGACGACGCGCCGATGCGGGTGTCACTTGGCGAGCTCGGCTTTGCGCAGGGTCGGCTTGTGGCGGGGTCGGGCGCGCCGCCGCAGGAGGTCGTCACCGAGCATGTGATCGAGCCGCACGGCTGGCTGATCATCGCGCCGTGTTGAGCAGTTCCACGGTGGCCGGATCCTCTTCGCCGCCGTAGAACTTGTCGAGCACCGCCCGAAAACCGGCCTCGGTTTCGGGCTCGTCGGATGCACGCGCGAACAGCGTCATCGACGACCGCACCTTCAGGTTGTCGGGCCAGCCGAATATTTCGTCGACGGAGCGGCCGTCGATCGCCGCGACCAACTCCGTGCACTCGCGCAGTCGGGCTCCCAGCACAGGGTGTGCCAGATACGCCCGCGCCTCGTCGAGCGTGGAAATGCCGTAGTGCTGCGCGGTGGGGCTGCGACCAAGGCCTCGCAGCTGCGGAAACACGAACCAGATCCAATGACTGCGCTTGGCGCCGGCGCGCAATTCGGCGAGCACCGTGTCATAGATTCGCTGCTGCGCGCCGACAAAGCGATGCAGATCGAACGGATCTGCACCAGTCGCGGACAACGATTTGCCTACAGTCACTTCATCGTCAAGTTTTGCAAGCTAATGTTCGGGATTCAATGACGACTACCACCGACACGGAATCCTCGGTCGAACCGGAGCCGGAGCCCGCGCCTGCGGCCAAGCCGCGAAGCTGGCGTCGCCGCGCCCTGTCCCGGATCAGCATCCAGTCCAAGCTGCTGGTGATGCTGTTGCTGACCAGTGTCGTGTGCGCTGCCGTGGTCGGCGCCATCGGGTTTCACTCCGGGCGGACCTCATTGCGGGCATCGGCGTTCGACCGGCTGACCGAGATCAGGGAATCGCAGGCGCGCCAACTCGAGGCCAAGTTCAACGACCTCGAGGACTCTCTTGTCATCTACACCAGGGGCGCGACGACGACCGAGGCCATCGAGGGGTTCACCGCGGCCTTCGACCAATTGAACAGTGCGACCGTTACCCCGCCCCAATGGCAATCGGTCGTCGACTACTACCGCAACCAATTCGCGAAGACCGAAGAGGCGCAGACCGGTAATCAAGTCGACATCAACGGATTGTTGCCGACCTCGAATGCGGAGAAATATCTACAGGCCAATTACACGACGCGTTTCACGGACTGGAACCAGTCGATACGTCTCGAAGACGCGGGCGACGGCAGCGCGTGGTCGGCCGCCAATGCGCGGTTCAACGACTTCTTCCGAGAGATCGTGCTGCGCTTCGAGTTCGAGGACGCGCTGCTGCTGGACACCCGCGGAAACGTGGTCTACAGCGCCTACAAGGGTGTCGATCTCGGCACGAACATCCTCAACGGCCCGTACCGCGAGAACGAGCTGAGTGACGCCTACTCGAAGGCGCTGGCCTCCCACGCCGTGGACTACGTCGGGATCACCGATTTCGGCGACTACCAGCCCGCCGATGAGCCCACCGCATGGATGGTGTCGCCGGTCGGCCCGCCGGGCCGGGCGGAAGGCGTTCTGGCGCTGCAGTTCCCGATATCGAAGATCAACGCATTGATGACGGTGAACGGTAAGTGGGAAGCCGCCGGAATGGGCAAGACCGGCGAGACCTACCTGGTGGGACCGGATGATCTGATGCGGTCCGACTCGCGGCTGTTCCTGGAGAACCCCGATCAGTTCAAACGTGATGTGATCAACGCGGGCACCCCGCCCGACGTGGCACAGGAGTCGATCCGTCAGCATGGCACCACCCTCGTGCAGCCGGTGAAGAACGAGGCAACCCGGCTGGCGCAGCGTGGGCAGCGCGGCACCCTGATCGAGGACGACTATCTCGGGCACCGGACACTGCAGGCCTACGCGCCGGTCGACCTGCGCGGGCTGCACTGGTCGATGATCGCGAAGATCGACTCGACCGAGGCCTTTGAGCCGGTGTTCACGTTTACCCGCACTCTCGTAATCTCAACGGCGGTAATCATTTTCGTGGTCTGTCTGGCCGCGATGTTGCTGGCGCGGCTGTTCGTCAGGCCGATCCGGCGGCTCGAAGCCGGTGCTCAGCAGATCAGCGCAGGCGACTACAACGTCACGCTGCCGGTCAAATCACGCGACGAGTTCGGCGACCTGACCGTCGCGTTCAACGACATGAGCCGCAACCTGGCGATCAAGGAAGAGTTGCTCGCCGAGCAGCGGCGTGAGAACGACCGGCTGTTGCGCTCGCTGATGCCCGAGCAGGTTGTGCAGCGCTACCGCGAGGGCGAAGAGACGATTGCACAAGATCACCAGAACGTGACGGTGATCTTCGCCGATATCGTCGGTTTGGACGAGCTGGCCGCCGAGCTGAGCTCCGAAGAGCTGCTGACGATCGTGAATCGGCTGACTCGCCAATTCGACGCTGCGGCAGAGAATCTGGGCGTCGAACAGGTCAGGACGCTGCACAATGGCTACCTCGCCAGCTGCGGTTTGAGTACGCCGCGCCTTGACAATGTACGGCGCACAGTCGACTTCGCGATCGAGATGCACCGCACCATCGACCGTTTCAACGCCGAGACCGGAAACGAGCTGAAGTTGCGGGCAGGCATCGACACCGGCACCGTGACGAGTGGTCTCGTCGGCCGCTCTACGCTCGCGTACGACATGTGGGGGTCTGCGGTCAACCTGGCGTATCAGGTGCAGAGCGGATCGCCGCAGGGTGGCGTCTACGTCACCTCGAGGGTCTACGACGCGATGCGCGACACCCGCACGTTCACCTCGGCGGGCGAGATCACCGTCGACGGCGAGGCGGAGCCGATCTGGCGATTGGCGGAGCGTCAGCCGTGACACTGGCGGCACCATGGTTCTACTGGGCGATCGGCGTCGCGATCGCCTTCCCCGTCTGCCTGGTGCTGCTCACAGAACTCCAGAACGCGCTGCGACGTCGCGGCAGTTTTCTCGCGCGGCCCGTGCATTTGGTGCGCAATTACCTGCTCCCCCTCGGCGCGCTGCTGGTCCTGCTTGTCGGGGCGATGGAGATTTCCGGCGAGACGACGCCGGTCCGTGTGGTGGCGACGGTATTCGGCTTCGTGGTCCTCGTGCTGCTCCTCTCGGGCACCAACGCGACCCTGTTTCAGGGTGCACCGGAAGGCTCGTGGCGCAAGCGGATTCCGTCGATCTTCCTCGACGTGGCGCGGTTCGCGCTGATCGCCATCGGTGTCGGGCTGATGCTGGCCTACATCTGGGGCGCCCACATCGGTGGCTTGTTCACCGCGCTCGGTGTGTCGTCGATCGTGCTCGGCCTCACGTTGCAGAACTCCGTCGGGCAGATCATCTCGGGTCTGCTGGTGCTGTTCGAGCAACCGTTTCAATTGGGCGACTGGATCGAAACCCCGACTGCACGCGGCCGGGTGGTCGAAGTCAACTGGCGGGCAACGCATATCGACACCGGCAGCGGACTGCTGATCATGCCGAACTCGGTACTCGCGGCGGCATCGTTCACCAACTTCAGCCGACCGCCCGGCACCCACTCGCTGGTCGTCACCACGCAGTTCGGCTTCGACGACGCGCCCGACGACATCTGCGCGATGCTGACCCGCGTGGCGTCGGCGTTGCCGCAGCTGCGACCTGACTCGACGCCGGTCAGCCGGCCGGCAGGAGGAATGGAATACCGCACGGTGATCCCGCTGCGGTCACCGGCCGACGACATCGTCACGCGGGCGACGTTCCTGCGCTGGGTCTGGTACGCATCGCGTCGCGCAGGTCTGCATCTCGACGAGGCGGAAGATGAGTTCGAAACCCGCGACCGGCTCGAGGCGTCGATAAAAATCATCTCGCCGACCCTGCGACTGACGCAGGCAGAGCAAGAGGAATTGCTCCCCCGTGCCCGCCTCACCAGGTACGCGACGGACGAGTACGTTCAGGTCGCCGGTCAGGTGCCAAAGCGGATGACGTTCATCGTCAACGGCCACGTCCAGCTCGCCATCACCGATGACGAGGGCGCCGTCATACCCGTGCGTACCCTCGAAGAGGGTGACTTCCTCGGCAGCACGACACTCACCAGAGAGCCCGCCGCCACCACCGCCTACGCACTCGACGAGGTGACCGTTTTGCAGATCGACCGCGAATACGTCGAAGAACTGGTTGGCCGAAAGCCGCTGTTACTCCAGGACATCGGCCGCACCATCGAACAACGGCGTGCCAGCATCCAACGGGCGTTGGCCGCCACGGACGACTAGTGAGCGCGTCATGAAGCGACGCGTGCCAAGACCGGGTGAGCTTGCACCGCTGATCGGCTTCAAGCGACCCCAGCTCGATGTGACGAAGCGCCGCCTGCAATCTGCACTGACCATCGAGGACCTGCGCCGAATCGCCAAGCGTCGCACACCGAAGGCCGCGTTCGACTACACCGACGGCGCCGCCGAGGACGAGCTGTCACTGGCGCGCGCCCGGCAGGCGTTCCGCGACATCGAGTTTCACCCGTCGATTCTGCGAAACGTCGAGAAGGTCGACACCGGCCGCACGGTGCTCGGTGATCACGTCGCGTTGCCGTTCGGGATAGCGCCGACGGGCTTCACCCGGCTGATGCAGACCGAGGGCGAGATCGCAGGCGCCCACGCCGCGGCCCGCGCCGGGATTCCGTTTTCTCTCTCGACGCTGGGCACCTGCTCCATCGAAGACGTCAAGGCGGCAAACCCGCACGGGCGCAACTGGTTTCAGCTCTACATGTGGAAGGACCGCGATCGGTCGATGGCTTTGGTCGAGCGCGCGGCCGCGGCTGGCTTCGACACGCTGCTGGTGACGGTCGACGTTCCGGTAGCGGGCGCGCGGCTGCGGGACACCCGAAACGGCATGTCCATTCCTCCGACTCTGACGATGCGGACAATCCTTGACGCGGTGCCGCGGCCACGCTGGTGGTTCGACCTGCTGACCACCGAACCGCTGTCGTTCGCGTCGCTGGACCGCTGGCCCGGAACCGTCGCGCAGTACCTGGACACCATGTTCGACCCGACGGTGACGTTCGAGGATCTGGCGTGGATCAAGGCGCAATGGCCGAACAAGCTGGTGGTCAAGGGAATTCAGACCCTGGCCGACGCCCGCGCTGTCGTCGACCTCGGTGTCGACGGCGTGTTGCTGTCCAATCACGGCGGTCGCCAACTCGACCGCGCGCCGGTCCCGTTCCACCTGCTGCCTGCCGTCGCCCGGGAGCTCGGACGCGACACGGAGATTTTGCTGGACACCGGGATCATGGCGGGCGCGGACATCGTCGCGGCGATCGCGCTCGGCGCGCGGTTCACCCTCGTCGGGCGGGCCTATCTGTACGGCTTGATGGCAGGTGGTGAGGCGGGCGTCGACCGGGCCGTCGAAATCCTCTCCGCGCAGGTCATCCGCACGATGCGGCTGCTCGGTGTGACCTCGCTCGACGAGCTGACGCCGCACCACGTGACACAGCTGTACCGGATGGGGCGCGCCGCGCCAAGCGTCGACAGCGAGTCACAGCTGTAACTCTGTTCTCACAGGTCACACACCAAATCGGCTGTTCTCGAGTCCGCGCCGAGTCGGAATCGTTAGCCAACCGCGACTTCACAACACGGTGTCGCACCACCACTCACGCGGCCTCGGCCTGTTTCATTACGCAGGAAAGCGACGGCAATTGCTTTTGTGACACGTAATGAAAGGTGGGTTGGTTGCCGTTATGAAGTTAATTGAGAGGTTTCGGACCAAGTGGTCGCGCCGACTGGCGGTGGGTGCCGTTGCGGCGGCGATCCTGCCCGGACTGATCGGCTTCGTCGGGGGTTCGGCGACTGCCAATGCGTTCTCACGACCGGGTCTGCCCGTCGAATATCTGGATGTGTTCTCGGCTGCGATGAACCGCAACATCCGCGTCCAATTCCAAGGTGGCGGAACGCATGCGGTGTATCTGCTCGACGGTCTGCGCGCCCAGGACGACTACAACGGCTGGGACATCAACACCCCGGCGTTCGAGTGGTACAACGGTTCCGGTCTGTCGCTCGTGATGCCGGTGGGCGGCCAGTCCAGCTTCTACACGGACTGGTATCAGCCGTCGCGGGGCAACGGTCAGGACTACACCTACAAGTGGGAGACGTTCCTGACCCAGGAGCTCCCGGCGTGGCTGGAGGCCAACAAGGGTGTTTCGCAGAACGGCAACGCGGTGGTCGGCATCTCGATGGCTGGCAGCACGGCGCTGACGTACTCGATCTACTACCCGCAGAAGTTCATCTACGCCGCATCGCTGTCGGGCTTCCTGAACCCCTCCGAGGGGTGGTGGCCGATGCTGATCGGGCTGGCGATGAACGACGCCGGTGGCTACAACGCCGAGAGCATGTGGGGTCCGTCGTCCGACCCGGCGTGGAAGCGCAACGACCCGATGGTCAACATGGCCCAGCTGGTCGCCAACAACACCAGGATCTGGATCTACTGCGGCACCGGCACCCCGTCGGATCTCGACTCGGGTAGCTCATCGGAGAACCTGATGGCCGCGCAGTTCCTGGAAGGATTCACGTTGCGGACCAACGTGACGTTCCGGGACAACTACGTCGCGGCCGGTGGCAGCAACGGGGTGTTCAACTTCCCGTCGCAGGGCACGCACACCTGGGCCTACTGGGGCCAGCAGGTGCAGCAGATGCTGCCGGACATCCAGCGGGTGCTGGGGGCGCAAGCGTCCGCGTAACGACCACCCACAACCAGGGAGCCTGCCGTCACCCCCGAACGGCAGGCTCCCTGCTCGTTCGGGGGTCGCCGTCAGCTTTGGACCGTCGGGCGGATGGTGATGTCGCCGATCTCCACGTCGTGGGGCTGTTCGATGGCGAACGCGACCGCTCGGGCCACGGCGTCGGGCGCAAGCCCGAAAGTGTCCATGCTGGAACGTATCTGGGCCCGCAGCGCGGGGTCGGTGATCGAGCTGTCCAACTCGGTGCGCACGAAGCCCGGTGAGATGGACGTGGTCCGGATCGTGCCGTCGGTCGACTCCTGCCGCAGCGCCTCCATCACCGTGCGCACGGCGTTCTTGGTGCCCGCATAGACGCCCATGTCGGGCGTGATCTTCAGGCCCGCGGTCGACACGATCGTCACGAAATGGCCCCGGCCCTGCGAGACGAACACCGGCATGGCCGCGGCGATCCCGTTCAGCACACCGCGCAGGTTCACATCGATCATCGACGACCAGCCGGCCAGGTCCGCGTCGGCCATCGGCCCGATGACACTGATGCCTGCATTGGCCACCAACACGTCGAGGCGGCCGAACTCCGACACCGCGGTCGAGACCAGGCGCTGCAGATCCTCGGGTCTGGTGACGTCGATCGTGGCGGTCGCCACCTCGGCGCCGCCGCCGCGTAGTTCGGCGGCGATGCGGTCGAGCCGGTCGGTTCGGCGCGCGCCAAGCACCACGGCCGCGCCGCGAGCGGCGAGCACGCGGGCGGTGGCTTCCCCGATGCCGCTGCTGGCCCCGGTGATGGCGATGACGGTCTTGGTCATGTGAGCTACGACCTCACTCATCCCTTCGCTATTCCGATCTCAGTAATGTGGCCTCGATGACTGAATCCCGGCGGCGCGCGATGTTTCTCGGCATTGCGCTCGATATCGCCCCGCCGCTGATCGGCTACTACGGCCTGCGTGCTGCAGGGGCATCCGAGTACGTCGCACTGCTGACGGCCACGATCCTGTCCGGGCTGAAGGTCACCTACGACGCGGTCAAGGCGCGGCGCCTGGATCCGTTCGCCGGCTATCTGGTGCTCACCTTCGGGCTGAGCCTGGCCGTGGCGCTGGCCACCACCGATCCGAAGCTCATCCTCTCTGGCAACACGGCGGTCAACGGGATCAGCGGGCTGATCTTTCTCGGCAGCTGCGTGATCGGGACTCCCCTGACGCAGGTGGTGGCCGAACGGTTCCGGCCGGCTGACGACGAAGGCACGGACGAACCGGGCGCGCAGGCCTATCGCCGTCGCGTCCACATTCTGCTGTCCGCGATGTGGGGCGTCGGGCTGCTCATCGAGGTCGCGGCGCGGCTGGTGATCATCGCCCGGGTGTCCGTCGACGTCGCGAACGGTGTGACCTCGATCGTCTCCTGGGCGACGATCGGCGTGCTGATGGCGGCCACATTCGCGATCGGGGGCCGCGCGCACGCGCGATGGGAACAAAGGAGCGCCGTCCAGGGTTGAGTCGATCTGACTGAACTTTGGAGGAGCTATGGCTGAAGCCAAATCCGTGCCTGTCTTGTTCTTGAGCGACTCGATCGTGCTGCCCGGCATGGTCGTGCCGATCGAGCTCGATGACGCGGCACGTGCCGCTGTCGATGCCGCCCGGGCCAGCGAGTCCGGCGAGCTGCTGATCGCCCCGCGTCTCGAGGACCGATACCCGTCCTATGGCGTGCTGGCATCGATCGTGCAGGTCGGCCGGGTCGCCGGGGGCATCGCAGCGGTGGTGCGCGGCAACAGCCGCGCCCAGATCGGAGCTGGCGCCAACGGTCCGGGGCCTGCCCTGTGGGTCGAGGTGACCGAAGTCACCGAGCCCGCCGCGACCGACGAGACCCGTGCACTGGCCGCCGAATACAAGAAGCTGCTGCTGGCCTACCTGCAGCGGCGGGAGGCGTGGCAGATCGTCGACTTCGTCAACCAGCTGACCGACCCGTCGGCGCTGGCGGACACGGCCGGCTACGCGTCGTACCTGACGCAGGTGCAGAAGCGCCAACTGCTCGAGACACCCGACGTGGCCGAGCGGTTGCGGGCGCTGATCGAGTGGAACAGCGACCACCTGGCCGAGGTCGAGGTCAACGACAAGATCGCCGAAGACGTCCGCGAAGGCATGGAGAAGACGCAGAAGGAGTTCCTGCTGCGTCAGCAGTTGGCGGCCATCCGCAAGGAACTCGGGGAATCGGAAGACGGGGCCGGATCTTCTGATGACTACCGGAGCCGCGTCGAGGCAGCCGATCTGCCCGAGAAGGTTCGCGAAGCCGCGCTGCGCGAGGTGGGCAAGCTGGAGCGATCCAGCGAGCAGAGTCCGGAGGGCGGTTGGATCCGCACCTGGCTGGACACCGTGCTGGACCTGCCCTGGAACACGCGCACCGAGGACTCGACCGACTTGAAGTCGGCGCGCGAGATTCTCGACGCCGACCACCACGGGCTGGAGGACGTCAAGGATCGCATCGTCGAATACCTGGCCGTGCGGGCCCGTCGCGCACAGCGCGGCATGGCGGTCGTCGGCGGCCGCGGCTCCGGCGCCGTGATGGTGCTGGCCGGTCCGCCGGGCGTCGGCAAGACGTCGCTTGGTGAGAGCGTCGCAAGAGCGTTGGGCCGCAAGTTCGTTCGCGTGGCCCTTGGTGGTGTTCGCGACGAGGCCGAGATCCGTGGCCACCGGCGGACCTACGTCGGCGCGCTGCCCGGTCGCATCGTGCGTGCGATCGGCGAGGCGGGGTCGATGAATCCTGTTGTGCTGCTTGACGAGATCGACAAGGTCGGCTCCGACTACCGGGGCGACCCGTCGGCGGCGCTGCTCGAGGTGCTGGACCCTGCGCAGAACCACACGTTCCGCGACCACTACCTGGAGCTGGACCTGGACCTGTCCGATGTCGTGTTCCTCGCGACGGCCAACGTGATCGAGAACATCCCGTCGGCCCTGCTGGACCGGATGGAGCTGATCCAGATCGACGGCTACACCGCCGACGACAAGGTCGCGATCGCGCGCGACTTCCTGCTGCCCCGGCAGCGGGAGCGGGCCGCGCTGACTGACGACGAGGTCACCGTGACCGAGGATGCGCTGCGCAAGATCGCGGCCGACTACACCCGCGAGCCAGGGGTTCGACAGTTCGAGCGGTTGCTGGCCAAGGCGCTGCGCAAGGCAACCACAAAACTGGCATCAGAGGGATCGACCAACCTCGTCATCGATGAGCCGGATCTCGTTGGCTACCTTGGCCGTCCGCGCTTCATGCCGGAATCGGAGGAACGCACGGCGGTGCCGGGTGTGGCGACGGGTCTGGCGGTGACGGGCCTCGGCGGCGATGTGCTCTACATCGAGGCCGGCGCCACCGATGGAGAACCGGGGCTGCAGTTGACCGGTCAACTGGGCGACGTGATGAAGGAGTCGGCGCAGATCGCGCTGTCCTACGTCCGCAGTCACGCCGCACAGTTGGGCGTCGACCCCAAGGCGCTGGACCGCCGGATCCACGTGCACGTGCCTGCGGGTGCGGTGCCCAAGGACGGGCCGTCGGCAGGCGTGACGATGGTGACCGCGCTGGTGTCGATGGCCACCGGGCGTCAGGTGCGTTCGGATGTCGGCATGACCGGCGAGGTGACGTTGAACGGCCGCGTGCTGCCGATCGGTGGTGTGAAGCAGAAGCTGCTTGCCGCGCAACGGGCAGGGCTGTCAACGGTTTTCATCCCACAACGCAACGAGGCCGACCTCGACCCCGAACATGGAGGGGTCCCGGCCGATGTCCTCGAGTCGCTGGACGTCAAGCCGATGACCGACGTCGCCGACATCGTCGCGCAGGCGCTTGAGCCTGCGGACAGTCCGGCTACCGTGGCCGCCTGATGCCAGCACCCGGAAAGCCGTTGCGCAAGCTCGGATTCCTGACGATCGGCCGTTTCGATGCGGCCGATCCAGGACCCGGGCACGAGCTGACGCTGTCGATGATCGAGCGCGCTGAAGCGCTCGGTTTCGACAGCGTCTGGCTGCGGTGTCGGCACCTGCAACCGGGCATCTCGTCGCCGGTCGCGATCATGGCGGCAGCGACTCAACGCACCAGCCGGATCGAATTGGGCACGGCGGTGATCCCGCTCGGTCTGGAGAATCCGCTGCGGCTGGCCGAGGACCTCGCGACGGTCGACGTCCTGTCGGGTGGCCGGATCAATCCCGGCGTCTCGGTTGGCACGCCCATGCTCTACGACCACTACAAGACCAGTCTCTACCCGGAAACCCATGCGCTGGAGAACTTTTCGAAGGATCGGGTGCTGCGGCTGCTGGCGTGTCTTCGCGGCGACCCCGTGAGCGACTTCGAGGGCAAGGTCGGCATCGAAGATTTCACCCGCAACGTGCAGCCACATTCATCCGGCCTGGCTTCGCGGGTCTGGTACGGCGGCGGGCTGTCGTCCGCGATCTGGGCCGGCCAGCAGCGCATCAACTACATGACCAGTTCGGTGGTCAGCATCGAAGGCGCCGAGTCCCGCGATTTCGCGACCATTCAGGGTGAGCACATCGATGCGTTCCTGGCGCATCATCCAGAGGGACGCGTGTCACACGGCCTTGTCGTGATTCCGACCGACTCGGCTTCGCCGGCGCAGATCGAGAAGTACCGCGCGTACGCTGCGTCCCGCTTCGAACGCACAAAGTCACCGCAGGGCCCGCGCGGCATGATGTTCTCCCCCGATTACGTCGGCACGTCCGACGAACTTGCCGAGACGCTGTACAACCACGCCGGCTTCCAACGTGCCAACGAGGTGGCGTTCGCGCTGCCGTTCACGTTCGACGAGGACGACTATGTCCAGATCGTGACGGATATGGCGGAGAAGCTGGGGCCGAAGTTGGGCTGGACGCCGAATGTCGGGGCCGAGCGCTAACGTCCTTTCATGGCCTATGACGAAGACCTGGCCTACCGGATCCGTGAGCTCATCGCCGCCGAACGCGGCGTCGAGGAAAAGCGGATGTTCGGTGGACTGGCGTTCCTGATCAACGGCAACATGTCGGTGGCCGCCAGCGGCCGCGGCGGGCTGATGGTGCGCGTTCCTCCGGACGAGACGGAAAAGCTGGTGGCCCGCGACCACGTCGAACCGATGATCATGGCGGGGCGTGAGACTCGGGGCTGGATTCGGGTATCCATCGACGGTGTCAAGACGAAACGCCAGCTTGCGGGCTGGGTGAGCCGCGGTGTCGACTACGCGAAAAGCCTCCCGCCGAAGTAACGAGATCCGCATCGGCACCTCCGGCTGGTCCTATGACCACTGGGCAGATGTGCTGTATCGGCCAGGCCTGCCGGTGGCCAAGAGGCTGGCCCGCTATGTCGAGGAGTACGACACCGTCGAACTCAACGCCAGCTTCTACCGGTGGCCGAAAGACGCCACCTTTTCCGGTTGGCGGGAGCGACTGCCCGCCGGCTTCACGATGTCGGTCAAGGCCCATCGCGGGCTGACGCACTACCGGCGGCTGGGCACACCCGAACCGTGGGTCGAGCGATTCGAGCGGTGCTGGACCGCGCTCGGTGATCGGCGCGAAGCGCTGCTGGTTCAACTGCATCCCGGGATGGAACGCAACGACGAGCGACTCGATCATTTCTTGAGCGCGATGCCTGACTGGATTCCCGTCGCAATGGAGTTGCGGCATCCATCTTGGGACGATCCGGCCGTCTATGCGCTGCTGGAACGTCACGACGCCGCATATGTGGTGATGAGCGGCGCGGGGCTGCGGTGTGTCCCCCGCGCGACAAGCTCGCTGGTGTACGTCCGGATGCACGGACCGCCGCAGGATTCGATGTATTCCGGTTCGTACCCCGACGACGAGCTGCGGCAGTGGGCCGACCGGCTATCCGAATGGCATTCGGAGGGTCGGCGGGTGCTCGTCTACTTCAACAACGACCTCGGCGGCCACGCGATCCGCAACTCACGCACCCTCAAGGAACTGCTCGCGGCACGTGTCGGCTGAACCGGCCTGCGAGTAGGGTCGGATGACATGACAACGTCGTCCACATTCGCCATCGTCGGCGGTGGCCTCGCCGGCGCCAAGGCAGCAGAAGCATTGCGCGACAACGACTTCGACGGTCACGTGGTGTTGTTCGCCGCCGAAGAGCACCTGCCCTATGAGCGTCCGCCGCTGTCCAAGGAATACCTGGCAGGCAAGAAACAAGTCTCAGACTTCACGCCGGCTTCCTCGGCCTGGTATCGCGATCACCACATCGAACTGCAGCTGGGCACCGAAGTCACCGCGATCGACCCGGCCGGCCATACCGTCTCCCTTCCCGACGGCGCTACCGTGCGCTACGACAAGCTCCTGCTCGCCACCGGTTCGCAACCCCGCAGGCCGCCGATCCCCGGCGCCGACGCCGACGGTGTCCACTACCTGCGCACGCTTGACGACGCCGACGCGCTGAATTCCGCACTGGTCGAAGGTTCTTCGCTTGCCGTCGTCGGCGGCGGCTGGATCGGCCTCGAGGTCGCCGCGGGCGCCCGCGACCGCGGCGTCAACGTCACCGTCGTCGAGATGGCCGAGTTGCCGCTGATGGCCGCCCTCGGCCGCGAAGTCGGCGAGGTCTTCGCCGACCTGCACCGCGAACACGGCGTCGACCTCCGCCTCGGCGCCTCGGTTTCGGAGATCACCACCACCGGTGGCAAGGCGACCGGGCTCGCGCTCGGCGACGGCTCCACCGTCGACGCCGACACTGTGCTGGTCGCGGTCGGCGCGGCGCCCAACACGGGGCTTGCCGAGCAAGCCGGCCTGGCCGTCGCCGACGGCGGCGTACTCGTCGATCCGTCGCTGCGCACCAGCGATCCCGACATCTTCGCGGTCGGCGACATCGCCGCCGCCGAGCATCCGCTGTTCGGCACCCGCATCCGCACCGAGCATTGGGCCAACGCGCTCAAGCAGCCCGCGATCGCCGTCGCGGGCATGCTCGGCAAGCAGGTGTCCTACGACGAACTCCCCTACTTCTTCACCGATCAGTACGACCTCGGCATGGAGTACGTCGGCCACGCGCCGCGCTATGAAAGGGTCGTCTTCCGTGGCGACCTGTCCAAGCGCGAGTTCACCGCGTTCTGGCTCGACGGCGACGACCGGGTGGTGGCAGGAATGAATGTGAACATCTGGGAAGGGCTTGACGACATCAAGTCGCTGATCCGGTCCCGTGAACCGTTGGGAGACGCTTGATCCGCCACATCATGGCCGCGTTGTCCGCGGTCGGTATGCTCGCCGGTTGTTCCGGTGCGACCGTGGTCAACACCTCCGAGACGTCGGGTGAGCCGACTGCCGCCGCGCCCGTCGCGTCGTCGCCGGCGCCGAGCAACGCACACCTCGTCAACGCGTTCGACTACGTCGGGCAGGCAGGCGACATCACCGGCTACTACTTCACCACGCCAAGCGGTAAGTGGCGCTGCGCGATCCTGACTCGCATCAAGGCAGGTTGCCAGGCGTCGAGCAGCTGGCAATCCGGCCTTGGGGTCGAGGGCGAGCCGGACTCGACGAACGCGATCGTCGTCGACGAACAAGGCGAACCGCAGTTCGTCACACTGGATCAACCGGAATTCACGTTGGAGTCCGGACCGGCAAAGGCGTTGCCGTTCAACAGAATTCTTGCCGCCGCCGGATTCCGCTGCAATGTGCAGGAATCCGGCGTGTCCTGCCTGAGTGAATTGAGCGGCAAGGGATTCACCTTCTCCGCCGACGGATTCACACCGCAATACACCGACGTGCCAGAAGGAGCGCCGTGAAAATCGAGGCGGGACAGACCGCGGTGGTGACCGGCGGAACCAGCGGCATCGGGTTTGCGATTGCGCAAGCGCTGGTGGCTCGCGGTGTGAACGTGATGATCGCCGACATCCGTGAGGACGCAATTCCCGTCGCGGTCGACGCGCTGGCCGGTTCGCCAGGTCATGCCGCCGGGGTGCGGGCAGACGTCAGCGTAGACGCCGACCTGGACGCCCTCGCCGATGCGACGGTCGAACGGTTCGGCCGCGTCGACCTCGTCTGCAACAACGCCGGGGTGGTCTGCGAACAGGCACCGACATGGGAACAGCGACCGGGGACGTGGCGCTGGCTCGTCGACGTCAAGCTGATGGGCGTCGTCAACGGGATCCGTACGTTCGCACCACTGTTCATCGCACAGGGGTCAGGGCATTTCCTCAACACCGCCTCGGCGGGCGGGTTGATGGCGCTGCCGATGCTCGCGCCTTACGCCGCGACCATGCACGCGGTGGTCGGACTGACCGAGACGCTGAACGCCGAACTACGCTCGGTGTCAAGCCTTTTGGGCGCAACCGTGCTGTGCCCCGGCCTCGTCGACACACCGCTGGGCGCCAACTCGGCCCGACTGGTGCCTCCGGACGCCGCCGCGACACCGGGCGACGGCAGCGGAATGCCCGCAGGAGCGATCAGCCCCGCGATCGTGGCCCAGGCCGCGATCGAGGCCGTCGAGGCCGACCGCGTGCACGCGATCGTCGGCCCACACACCGACGTGGTGGTGAAACAGCGCGTGGAAGGCTTGCTGGCCGATCTGGTCTAGATCAGGCTCGCGGTGCCGTCGGCATTGACCTGCACCTTGGCACTCGCGATGTCGTCGCGGATGGTCGCTTCGGCCTCCGAAGGCTCTGCGATCACCGCGAGCACCCGGGCATCCTCGGGTGTGCGCACGGCAAGGAAGGCCTTCTCTGCGGTGCCGGTGCGGCTGAACGGGGTGGTCCACGCCTCGACCGTGCCGACGCCTGCCCATTCGACCAGTCCATCGCGCGTCGGTTCGCGGTCGACCTCGGATTGCACGTCTTCCCAACGGAATTCGTGGCGCGGCGGCTGCGTGCCGTATATGCCGAAGCTGTGCTTGGTCAGATATCCGCCGTTGGCGGTGACGAGTCCGCGCTGGCCGGGGTTGGCGACCAAGCGCTCGGCCATGGTGGCGATCGAGTGGGTGACGTAGTTGTTCCACGGGCCGCCCGCGAACGTCAGGCCGCCGGTGACGGTCAACGGCCTGCCGGGGTCGCCGAGCGGTAGCCCGAGCTCGTCGGCGGCCACCTGCACCGCAGAGGGGAAACACGAGTACACGTCGATCAGGTCGAGGTCGTCTACGCCGACGCCTGCCAGCTGCATGGCCCGTTGCCCGGCGATCCTGATTGCGGGTGAGCGGTGGAACTCGGCCCGTTCGCTGATGGCATACGTGTCGTGCGAATCGGTGCCCGCGTACGGGAAAACCCAACGCTCGGAAGGAATTTGCAGGTAGGTCGCCTTCTCGGCTGAGGTGAGCACGAGCACCGCGCCCTGGTCGACCATGTTGTTGGAGTTCATCAGCTTGGTGTAGGGCCAGCTGATCATCCGATTGCGCGGGCTTGGCTGCCAGATCTGGTGTGGTGCCAGCGGCTCCCGGCTCCACGCGTGCGGATTCTTGGCCGCGACCCCGCTGAACTGTGACCACAGCGCGCCGATGCGCCGCAGATGCTCATCGGCTGACTCCCCCGCCGCGATCCGCAGGGCCTGCTCGAACATCGGATAGACGTAGGCCGGTCGGTCCAGCTTGATCCGAAGCTCGGCGGGCCCGGCCATCTGCATGTCTTCGTCGAGACGCTCGGCCATCGGAACGGACTCGTCCTGGCTGGTCCATTCCGGCTTGGCGCCGCTGGCGCGCAGTCTCGTTCGGGTGCGCCAGGTTTCGGCGCCCGCGATCAGCACCGCATCGGCGCGGCCCGCCTGGATGTCCAGGCACGCCTGGTTGACCAGCGTCTGCGGGACGTTGCCGCCGACCCCGGTGTAGCGGGTCGCGGCGTCCTTGGCGCGCAGCCGCTGGGCCAACAGCAGCCCAGGATCGCGGTAGCGCCAGGACAGCACGTTGACGACACGGATCGAGTCGACTGCCTCGAGCACCCGGGGGTCGGCCGCGGCGCGAGCGGCCGCCACCATCAGGTCGACGGGCTCGACGCCTGGGTGGTCGTCATGCTGGTTGACCTGGCCATAGCCGATGAGTACCGGCGTCCTTGGGTCGATGGGCATGGGTCTAGTTTGGTCTCTCCTGGTGAGTGAACAAAACTCCGTCGGCGAGCAGTCGATCGGTCTCGTCCGCGTCGAGGGACAGCAGCTTCTGGCAGATTTCGATCGTGTGCTCGCCCGGCATCGGGGCGGGGCGCAGTTCGGCGGGTGGGATGTGGATATAGGGCGCGGGTCCGGTCTCGGTCGGCATCGGCGCGTCGAACAGCGGATGAGCCATGTCGCTGAACATGTTTCGATGCGTCAGCTGTGGGTCGGCCAGCACATCGACGGCCCGGTACATCGGGGCGGCCGGCACCCCCGCGCGTTGCAGTGAATGCGCGACGTCCGTCTTGTCGCGGGTCCGCGTCCAGTCAGCGGGTTCCAGCCCGCCGGTGACCGCCGACAGCGCTGCGCGGTCGGAATCGTCACGCAGCGAGATCACGCACCACTCGTCGTCGCCTTCGCACGGGCAAACCACATGCACCGCGGGATCGTCGACGATCGGTTGGCCCGCGGCGCGGGCCTCGTCGGCGACATAGGAGGTGGCCAGTTGGTTCACCGCGGCCTCGGCCTGTGAAATATGTACGTGCGCGCCGGATCCGGTGTGGTCGCGGCCGATCAGCGCGGCCAATGCCGCGACCGCGGTGAGCCTGGCCGACACGTGATCGGGGAAGATCGTGGTCGCATCGTAGAAGCTGCCGAGCGGTGCGTCCTTCGAGGTCCACAGCCAGGTCACGCCGGTGGTGGCCCGCACAAGCGGGCCGTAGCCCATCCGCTCGCTCCACGGGCCGGTGGCCCCGAACGCGCTGCTCTCCGCTAGCACGATGCGCGGGTTGAGCTCACGCAGCCGCTGGTAGGAAAAACCAAGCGACGCAAGCGTTCCCGGCTTGAAGTTGGCGAACACCGCGTCGGCGCCTGCGACCAACCTCTCGAACAATGCGCCACCCGAGGGATGCCGCAGATCCAGGCCGAGGCTGTATTCATTGCGATGGGTCAACGCCCACGACCTGCTCATCACCATGCCAGGCGGGGTCTGACGCAAGCCGTCGGGATACGCGGCGCTCTCGATCTTGATGACCTCGGCACCGAGGTCGGCGAACAACCGGCCAAGCTCCCCGCCCGCCACGATCACACCGAGGTCGAGGATCCGCATTCCCTCGAACGGCCGAGTGGTGGCACCGGCCGCGGTCCGCTCGGGACGCTCTGTCGCCCAGACTGTTTGGTCGGCGCCGAGCGACGGCGCAGGGTCGGTGTATCCGGCGTGCGCGCCGTCGACGACGAACGGCCCAACCGGGACCGAAAGGCCCGGTTCGACATCGACCAGCGCCCCGACGGCCTGGAAATGCTCGGACGACAGCGCCTGCGCCGGCGTGAGCACCGCTGCGATCGGCACCCCGCGGCGCTGCCCCTCGGTAACCAGGTCGGCCATCGTCTGCCCGTCGCACAATTCCGCGAGAGCCTCGTTCAACTCGCGCGATGCCGCGTATCGCGCCGCGATGGTGTCGAACTTCGGGTCGGCGAACTGCTCGGGCTGACCCAGCCACGCCCGCATGCCCCGCCACTGCCGTGGTGACAGCAGACAGATGCGCACATATCCGTCCCGGCACGCAAAGATCGGGTACAGCTGCTGATTGCGCGGCCTGCCACGCCACAGCTCGTTGGACTTCTTCAGCCCCACAGCCGCCTGCCCCTCCGAGCCGAACGGCGGGTCGAGTGACTGCACCACCGCCTCGTATCGGGAGAAATCGATGTATTCACCTGTGCCACAACGCAATCGGTGATAGAAGGCGGCGAGGGCGGCCCATGCGGCCTGCACCGCTGCGGTGGCCGACGCAATTCCGAGCGGCGGCAGCACCGGCGTGCCCGAGGTCGGACCGCTGCGCGACAGCGCGGTCGACATGGCGTACAGCACCGCGTCGGTCGCCTGCCACGACGCGTGCGGGCCTGTTGCCCCGAAATCCGTGACCGACACTGCCACCAGCTGCTCGAACTGCTCGGCCAGCGCCGCACACGAGGTGCCATAGGCGGCCAACGTCCCGTCGTCCACCACGATGTCGGCCGAGCCTGCCAGCTCGATCAGCCGTTCGCGATCGGTGGCATCGCCTGGATCGAGTACCGCGCCGCGCTTGTTGGCGTTCTGTAACGCGAACGGAATGCTCACGCCGCCCATGCTGGGCAGCGCCTGTCGCGCCGGACTGCCTTGCGGGGGCTCGATTTTCAGCACGTCGGCGCCGAGGTCGGCGAACAGCCGGCTGACTGCATCGGAGTCCGCGCCGCCGCTGTCGAGCACCCGAACGCCCTCGAGAAGTCCTTTTCTCACCGGGCCAGCAGCCGTTCCACCCAGGCCAAGTGGGCGTCGGTGTCGGTCGCCACGTACTGCAGGTCGACGAACGCGTCGGGATAGCCGTTGTCGGCCAGCAGCGCAACGGCATCGGCGACCGTGTCGACCGGTGTGCCCTCGGCGACGTTGACCCGCACGTAGGTGTGGATCGTCGAAGGGTCACGGCCGGCGGCGCGGGCCGCCTCGTCGATCGTGTGCCGCTGCCAGCGCAGCATGTCGAGGCTCACGTTTGCCGGCACGTTCACCCCGGCCATCCAGCCGTCGGCGCGCCTGCCGATGCGGGCCAGACCGGCGGGCGTGAACGCGCCCAGATAGATCGGCGGGTGCGGACGCTGAATCGGCTTGAGGTTCACCCATGATTCGGGGATGGCCCACCGGTCGCCGTCATGTCGAACCGGATTGGCGGTCCACAGCGCATGGAGGGTGTCCAGGAGTTCGTCGAGTTGTGCGCCGCGGCGACGAAACGGTGCGCCTGCGGCCTGGTACTCCTCGGGTGACCAGCCGATGCCGAACCCGGGCAGCAGGCGGCCGCCGCTGATCACGTCGATGCTCGTCAACTGCCGGGCCAACTGCACCGGCGGGTACCACGGCGCCACGAACACGCTGCTGCCCAGCCGGGCCGTGGTGGTGGCGGTAGCAGCCACCGTCAGCGCGATGAACGGATCCAGGTTGGTGCGAAACTCCTCGGGCACGGTGTCTGAGCCGACGTAGCCGACGGTCGGATTGACCGCTGCCAGCAGCCTGTCCCCCACCCAGAGGCTGTCGGCGCCGAGTTGTTCGGCTGTCGACGCGTAACGGGCGAGCTCGCCGACGGCCAAGGCGGCTGACTCCCCGAACTGCGGCACCGCGAATCCGAGCACGACCGTCAGGCTAATGCTTGAGGTTCAGCGATTCGGGTACTAGGCCCCTACTGCTGTTCACCCGCCGAGACGATGATGAACCAAGTGACCGCCCAAGCCCTTTCCCCGACGCTGTCCGATCGCGAACTCGAACTGATCAACGCCTACTGGCGCGCTGCCAATTACCTGTCGGTTGGCCAGATCTATCTGCTCGACAACCCGCTGCTGCGTGACCCATTGGTCGCCGAGCACATCAAACCGCGGCTGCTCGGCCACTGGGGCACCACGCCAGGGCTGAACCTGGTGTACGCGCACCTGAACCGTGTCATCCGGCACCGCGACCTCAACGTCATCTACGTCACCGGTCCAGGCCACGGCGGTCCAGGCCTGGTTGCGAACGCATATCTGGAGGGCACCTACAGCGAGGTGTACTCGGGCATCGAGGAAGATGTCGACGGACTGCGAAAGTTGTTCCGCCAGTTCTCATTTCCCGGTGGCATCCCCAGCCATGTCGCCGCGGAGACGCCAGGCTCGATCCACGAGGGCGGTGAGCTCGGCTACGCGCTGGTGCACGCCTACGGCGCCGCCTTCGACAACCCGGATCTGATCGTGGCGTGCGTGATCGGCGACGGCGAGGCCGAGACGGGTCCCCTGGCGACGAGCTGGCATTCGAACAAGTTCCTTAATCCCGTCACCGACGGCGCGGTGCTGCCGATCCTGCACCTCAACGGCTACAAGATCGCCAACCCGACGGTGCTGGCGCGCATCCCGCAGGAGGAGTTGGAATCACTGTTCTACGGATACGGCTACCGGCCGATCACGGTCGCCGGGGACGATCCGACAAACGTGCATCAGCAGCTGGCCACCGCGTTGGACGAGGCGTTCGATCAGATCGGCGCGATCCAGCAGGCGGCGCGGCTGGACGGTGAGGCGGGCAGGCCCCTGTGGCCGATGATCATCATGCGCACCCCCAAGGGCTGGACGGGCCCGAAGGAGGTGGACGGCAAGAAGGTCGAGGACACCTGGCGGTCGCATCAGGTGCCGTTGTCCGAGACGCACACCAACCCCGAGCACATGGCGCAGCTCGAGACGTGGCTGCGCAGTTATGCGCCCGAAGAACTGTTCGACGAGCAGGGCGTGCTGCGGCCCGAGCTGCGGGCGCTGGCACCGACGGGGCAGCGCCGAATGAGTGCGAATCCACACGCCAACGGCGGGCTGCTGCTGCGCGATCTCGATCTGCCCGATTTCGCCGACTACGCCGTCGCGGTGGACAACCCCGCGGCGTCAACCGCCGAGGCCACCCGTGTGCTCGGCACGTTCCTTCGTGACGTGATCGCCCGCAACCCCGACCGGTTCCGGTTGATGGGGCCCGACGAAACCGCGTCGAACCGGCTCGCGGCGGTCTTCGAGGCGACCGACAAGGCGTGGCTGGCGGAAACCGGGCCCGACGACGAGAACCTCGGGCCCGAAGGCCGCGTCATGGAGGTGCTCTCTGAGCATCTGTGCCAGGGCTGGCTCGAGGGCTACCTGCTGACCGGCAGGCACGGACTGTTCAACTGCTACGAGGCGTTCGTGCACATCGTCGACTCGATGCTCAACCAGCACGCCAAGTGGCTGACCCGCAACCGGGAACTGCCATGGCGGCAGCCGATCGCGTCACTGAATTATCTTCTGACATCCCATGTTTGGCGTCAGGACCACAACGGGGCTTCGCACCAGGATCCCGGGTTCATCGATCACGTCGCGAACAAACGGGCCGAAGTGGTACGGGTGTACCTGCCGCCGGACGCCAACACGTTGCTCTCGGTCGCCGATCACTGCCTGCGCAGCCGCGACTACGTCAACGTGATCGTGGCGGGCAAGCAACCGGCGCTGACGTACCTGGACATGGACGCCGCGATCGCCCACTGCACGCGGGGGCTCGGGATCTGGGAGTGGGCCAGCAGCGCCACCGGTGAGCCGGATGTGGTGCTGGCATGCGCGGGCGACATCCCGACGCTGGAGACGCTGGCCGCCGCCGACATCCTGCGGCGCGAACTGCCCGAGTTGGCGGTCCGTGTGATCAACGTCGTCGACATCATGCGGCTGCAACCGGATTCCGAACACCCGCACGGGCTTTCGGACCACGAGTTCAACTCGTTGTTCACCACCGACACGCCGGTGATCTTCGCCTACCACGGCTACCCGTGGCTGATTCACCGGCTGACGTATCGCCGGGCCAACCACGCGCAGATGCACGTGCGTGGGTTCAAGGAGCGCGGCACCACGACGACACCCTTCGACATGGTGATGCTCAACGACCTCGACCGGTTCCATCTGGTGCTCGACGTCATCGACCGGGTGCCCGGGCTCGCCAACCGCGCCGCAGTGCTCCGTCAGCGGATGCTCGATGCCCGGTTGGCCGCCCGGCGCTACACCCGCGAGCACGGCGAGGACGACCCGAAGATATCGGGTTGGACCTGGGATTCTGCCTTCGAGCGGTGACAGCGGCCACCCGTATACTCGGGTGCAATGTCCGAGCAGGTGGTGGCCCCCGTCGTGGGCCAGTTGGCTGCGTTGCACCACATGCGCACCTATGTCGACATCGGCGTGGTCGTGGTGGTGTTGGCGCTGACCAATGTGATCGCGCACTTCACGACGCCATGGGCCGGCATCGCCACCGTGCCCGCGGCCGCGGTCGGCCTGCTGATCCTGGTGCGTTCGCGTGGTCTCGGCTGGGCTGAACTCGGCCTGAGCCGCGAACACTGGAAGGCAGGCGCCGGTTACGCGGTTGCCGCTGTAGCGGTGGTGTTGACCGTGATCGCGGTCGGCATGCTGCTGCCCTGGACCCGGCCGATGTTCATGAACAACAACTACGCGACGGTGTCGGGCGCGCTGATCGCCTCGATGGTGATCATCCCGCTGCAGACCGTCATCCCGGAGGAACTCGCGTTTCGCGGCGTTCTGCACGGCGCACTCAACCGCGCCTGGGGCTTCCGCGGCGTGGCGGCGGCGGGCTCGTTGCTGTTCGGCCTGTGGCACATCGCCACATCGCTGGGCCTGACCAGCAGCAACGTCGGCTTCACCCGGATCTTCGGCGGTGGCGTGTTCGGCACGGTCGCGGGTGTGGTGCTTGCGGTCGCGGCGACTGCGTTCGCTGGTTTCGTGTTCACCTGGCTGCGCAGGCGCAGCGGCAGCCTGATCGCCCCGATTGCATTGCACTGGTCGCTCAACGGGCTGGGCGCATTGGCCGCCGCCCTGGTGTGGCACCTGTCGACCTGACTAGCGCGCCTTGCTCCTGGCGCGAAACGCTCGGTTTTTCAACTTGTTTCCACACGCCGCCATGTCGCACCAGGTGCCGCCGTGGTTGCGCGCCCGGTCGTAGAACGCCCACCGGCATTCGTCGTTTGCGCAGGCCTTCAACCGCGCCCAACTGCCGTCGCGCTGAGCGTCGCGAATGATCAGCAGCAGGCCGACCAGTCGCTCGCGCAACGAATCACCGGCCGCCGCTAAGCGGATTTCACCGTCGTCGCCGAGATCCGCGCGGGCGCTGCCGGTGTCCGCGACGGCCCTCAACACGCCCAGCGCTGTTTTATTCGGTGGCGGCCCGCCCGCGTTGTGTACCAACATTGTTCGTAGCGCCTCGCGCACAGCACGGACGAGGTCAAGGTCCTCCTGCGACAGGTTGGCCCGCGGCGCCAGCAGGTTGTTGTCGACAAGCCACGGCAGGGCATCGTCGGGGTCCGCCAGGCGGTCCTGCCCGATCTCGATGTCGATGGTGTTCACCAGCGACTGGATCCGATCGAGCGGGGCCGGCGCAGGTCTCTCCTCGTTGTCGCCAGTCCAGCGCCCAGGCGCTCTCGTCATGCGGCCAGTCTAAACGCGCATGACCGTTAAATCAACTTGACTGGTCATGCATGACCGGTATAGCGTGTTAGATAGTCACGAGGTTTGAGCGCGGTTTTCTAGGCAAGAGGTAGTGGAGATGTCGAACAACAGGATTTCGCCCGATCTGTTTTCCGTCGTGAGCGACGCCGAGTGGCGGAGCGCTGCGTCGCGGCCGTCACTGGTCGCTCGGCTGATCGCGCGGTTACGTGCCGACACGTTCGACCATCAGCTTGCCGTCGGTGTTCCGGCTCCGGCAGGCAGCGCGCTCGCTGCGCATCAGGCGCGGTTGACGTCGACCGCCGAACGCGAAGCCATTGCGCGGTCGCTACGGACGGCCGTGAATGACTCCCACACCGGAGCCGTCTTCTCATCGCGGATTCCGTTGCACGCCCGCAACATTGCGGCGGCCGAAGAGCTGATCGACACGATCACGTTGCGGCTGCACTCTCCTCAGCCGGTGTGCGCACGCGGGATGGCGCGGCTGCGCCGTGTGCTTTCCGACGGCAGCGGTCCGCTCTACTGGTACGGCGAGGGTGACCTGCGTGGCCGGCTCGGCGCGGCACTGGCAGCGCTCTAGACCAACAGCACCGCTGCGCCTGCGATGCGGCCCTCGCTCAGGTCCGACAGTGCCGTATCCGCTTGCGCGAGCGGATATTCCGGGCTGGTCACGTCGATGTGGTGCTGACCGGCGAACGCGAGGAACTCGCGGGCGTCGTTGCGGGTGTTGGACGTCACCGATCGCACCTGACGCTCTTGGAACAGGTGGCGCTCGTAGTTCAGCGCCGGGATGTCGCTGAGATAGATGCCCGCGATCGCCAGCGTGCCGCCTCGGTCGAGGGCCTCGAGCGCGGGCAGCACCAGATCGCCGACGGGCGCGAACAGAATCGCGGAGTCCAGTGGCACCGGCGGCCGGTCGGTGGATCCCTGCGCCGAGGCCGCACCCAGTGACAGCGCCAACTCGCGGGCATGCTCGCCGCGGGTCATGACATGTACCTCTGCGCCCTGCGCGATGGCCACCTGGGCAGTGAGATGGGCGCTGCCGCCGAACCCGTAGATGCCGAGCCGGCCGCCCGCAGGCAGCTCGGCTCGCTGCAGTGAGCGGTAGCCGATGATGCCCGCGCACAGCAATGGAGCCAATTCGGTGTTGGAATACCCCGAGGGCAGATGATGCGCGAAAGCTGCAGGGACAGTGGTGAATTCGGCGTATCCACCATCGGCGTCCCAGCCCGTGTAGCGGGACTCTGGGCAGAGATTCTCCTGCCCGCGGATGCAGAACTTGCACTGCCCGCAGGTGTGACGCAGCCACGCGATGCCGACTCGGTCGCCGACGGTGAACTCGTCGCCGGCATCGGGGCCGACTTCGGCGACCTCACCGACCACCTCGTGGCCGGGGACCACACCAGCGCGGTGCACCGACAGGTCGCCTTCGGTCACGTGGAGATCGGTGCGGCACACGCCGCAGGCGTGCACGGCGACCAGGAGTTCGCCCGACCCCGGCCGAGGCACCCCGACAGTGACGCGATCCAGCGGGCGAGTGGTGAGCGGGCCCGGTCGACGAACCCGCCACGCGGTCATGGTTGGGGCGGCCATCCACCTATGGTGCGCGCCCGTCGCGACTCGGGCTAAGTCTTAGACGTTCGTCCCTTCACGAAGCCGAAGACCAGCAACAGGATCACTGCCCCAACGAGGGCGCCGAGGAAGGAATGATTGATCGGTGGGGTGACCGTGAATTCGTGCGGCGGAAAGACAACGCTGCCTAACGTGCCGCCGACATAGCCGCCCACGATCCCGAGTAGCGCTGTCAGGATCAAGCCCATGTCGTGCTTGCCGGGCACGATGAATCGAGCGATCGCGCCGACAATCAATCCGAGAATGAGCATCCAGATGACGTGCCAAATCATGATGTAGACGGTATACCGGCCGCGGGTAAGGTTGCTGACCCCCGAAATGGGCCAGAACGTCAATTGTTTCCGCAGGTCGTCGAACGCCGCGGAATCCGTAGGAAAAATCCCGATTCGCAATCGGTCACGACGGCATAACCTGGATATAACGGGCCGGGGACAGCGAAATAAGGGGTGAACAATGAAAGCACTTGTCGCACTAGCGGTCAGCGGGTTGGTAGCGAGCGGCGTCGCGTTGGCCGCTCCGGCCAACGCTGGATGCCAGAGCGGATGGACGCCGTGGGGCGGCGGGGAGATATGCGACGGACCCATCGCACCCGACGGCACCTTCCAGCGCTGCCAGACCGTCGGCGTCTTGGGTTTCGGCGGGAGCATGCCCTGCTTCGTCGTCGACGCCAACAATCTGAACGGCCAACCGCCGTGGGTAGGCCCGTAACAGCCGACCGCCGCTAGCGCTTAGCCCGCAGGCATCATCCCGGGCGCACTGTTCGGGTCGACCGGGACCGGCACGCCGACGTTCGGATTCTGCCCAGGCGTGTTGGTACCGCCCGCGGGTGGCGGAGGCGCGTTCGGGTCCGGCGGCGGCGGTGGCGGCGCGGTGTAGGGCCGGATCGACTGAGCCAGCGTCACGGCCTGGTCCTTCGGCACCGGATTGTTGGCGGTGCCGAGCCAGACCACGAACCAGCGCTCAGGGGCACGCTGTCCGCGCGGTGTGCCGGGCGCGGTCGGTGCTCCGACGACGCCCGCCCAGATCTGGCCGACCGGCTTGTTCGCGTCGGTGAACTTCACCTCGTAGTACGACGCAACGCCGTCCATGCCGCCCGCGTTGAGCGGAACGGTCTGCTGGTTGACGCGCGTGCCGGGGAACGGCATGAAGAACTCACCCATGTCGGATGCGAGCCGCTGGGCTGCCTTCGTGTTGTCCGTCTCCGCGCCCGCGAACAGCTTCAGGTCAAGCCGGCCGAGCAGCACGCTGGTGTCGCTGGGCGGTTGTGCCGGCTGCCCGTTCGGACCGGGGGCTGCCTCCGGCGGCGGGATCTTGTTCAACAGTGCCTGCCCGTAGGACAGCTGGGTGGCGTCGGCCACCTTCCAGCCCGCAGGCACCACATAGCTGAAGCCGCCTGCTGAGTTGTTGACCCGACCCGGCTCCGGCGGCGGAGCGGGCGCCGGCGCCGGCGCGTTCGGATCCGGCGGCGGCGCATTGGGATCAGCGGGCGGTGGCGGAGGTGCGTTGGGATCGGCGGGCGGCGGCGGCGCAGGCGCCTCCGGAGGCGGACCGTTGAGGAACGTATTGCCCGAGGGCGGTGGCGGCGGAGGCGGCGTCGTCGGATCGGCATTGGCCACCGACGGCAGTGACAGCACCACCACGGAGGCACCGGTCAGCGCAGCGATCGCCAGTGTCTTCGAGAGGCCCTTGCGGTGTTCCGGCTCAAGCATGTGGAAGAAACTACCGTGTTACGGCCGTGACGCAAGTGCGAGTTGCTCAAAAAGTGCTCAGCTGAAAGATTGCTGTATATCAAATAGTTACTGAGAGAACCTATTTCAGATGATTGCTGGCATGGCGAGGCCCCCGCGCGTCGCGCGGGGCGTGTGTTCTCACTGATGCCCCCGGTTTTGTGGCCGATTCGCAACGTTTTGATCGCGCCCGCCAGCCGGTCCGTTACGGGCCCGGATGCACGGTGACCTCCTGAGCCTTCACCGAGAAGTAAACGCGATCGCCCGGCACCAGACGTAACTCGGCCGCCGATTCGGCGGTGATGTCGGCGGCCAGGCCCGGAGCGCCGTCAGGTTGCTCGTCGGCGCGTACGCGAATCACCGCACCACGACTGTCGAGTTCGGCGACCGTCACCTCGACGGTGTTGCGCGGACTGCCATGCGGCTTGTCGCGGTATACGGCGACGGCGGCAGGGTTGAACAACGCCACCGCCGATTCACCGGCCCCCAGGTCCGGCCCCGGGCTGCCATGCCAGGAGGTCCCCCACTGCGTCGTCAGTACGCCGTCGGCGTTCGCGGTGCCGCCGACGAGGTTGACGCCAGCGAAGCGCGCGCCGAACCGGCTCCGCGGGGTAGCCAAAATCGTTGCAGCCGAACCACTCTCGACAATCCGGCCGGCCCCGAGCACGAGTACCCGATCCGCGAGGGTGAGCACGTCGAGCAGGTCGTGGGTGATCAGAACGGCAGATCGGCCGTCACGGGCCAGCATGCGGCGCAGCACTTTGCGCATCGCGGTGGCCGCCGCGACGTCGAGGCCCGCCAGCGGTTCATCGAGCAGCAACACGTCGGGTTCTGCGGCCAGCGCCCGCGCCAATGCCACCCGCTGAGCCTGTCCGCCCGACAACTGCCTCGGCATCCGGTCGGCGAGTTCGGCCGCGTCGACCTCGGCGAGCCAATGTGCCGCGGCGGCACGGGAACTGCGGGGGGCGAACGCGACGTTGCCGGTGACGGTCAGATGGGGAAACAACAACGCGTCCTGCAGCAGCAGACCGACGCGGCGGTCGTGGGTCGGCACGTGTACACCGGTCGCGGTGTCGGTCAGCACGCGCTGGCCGACGCGCACTTCCCCGCGGTCGGGCCGCACCAGGCCGGCGATCACATGCAGCGCCGTCGACTTGCCCGACCCGTTCGGCCCGAGCACGGCCAGCACTTCGCCGGCGGCGACGTCGAATTCGAGGTCCACACCGCGGCTTTCGACGACTGCCCGCAACGCAACCCCGGTCATCGTCGGCTACCAGGCATCGGCGCCCCGCAGGCGGCGACTGCCCAGTCCGACGACGACGACCGCGGCGACTGCGACCAGAAGCAGGGACAACGCAACCGCGGCGTCGGCGTCGCTCTCGCGCTGCAGATAGATCTCCAAAGGCAGTGTGCGAGTGACACCCTCACGGGAACCGGCGAAGGTCAGCGTCGCACCGAACTCCCCCAGCGACCGCGCAAACGCCAGCACTGCACCGGAGATGAGCCCTGGCGCCAACAGCGGCAGCGATACCCGCCACCACACCGTCGTCGGCTTGGCCCCGAGCGTCGCGGCGACCAGCTCGTAGTCGGCTCCCGCCGTGCGGGCGGCACCTTCCAACGCGATGACCAGGAACGGCAGCGAGACAAACGTCTGCGCGAGCACCACCGCCGTCGTGGTGAACGCAATCTGAATGCCCGCGGCGTCGAGATACTCGCCGAGCAGCCCGAGCCTGCCGAACGCATACAGCAGCGCGATCCCCCCGACCACCGGCGGCAGCACTAGCGGCAACAGGATCAGCGGCCTGGCGATCCGAACCACGCGGGCATTGCTGCGCGCCAGCACCAGCGCCATCGGCACGCCGAGCAGCAGGCACAGCAGCGTGCTGGCCGCCGCGGTCTTCAGGCTGAGCAGCAGCGCCGTGGTCGACGACTCGCTGGAGATCAGCGACCAGAAGCGCGGCCAATCGACCTTGGCGGCGACCGCGATCAATGGCACGACCACGAACAGCGCGCCCATCGCCGCGGGGACGTATATCCAGCGGGGCAGCACAAATCCCGACCCTATGACACGTACACCGAACTGTTGTCGTGTCGAATTTCACGCCCTAGCTACTGTCCAGTAACATGAGCCAGGATCGCTGGGGTTCAGCGTTGAACGAAGGCAGGGAGGTCCTTGTGATGGAGGTGCTCGTCACCGGCGGCGATACCGATCTTGGGCGCACGGTCGCGGAGGGCTTCCGCGACGCGGGCCACCGAGTCGTGATTGCAGGCGCCCGCCGCGACGATCTCGAGGTCGCCGCCAAGGAGCTCGACGTCGACGCGATCGTGTTCGACAACACCGACCCGGCCAGCCTCGAAGAGGCGCGCAGCCAGTTCCCCCACCACCTCGACACCATCGTGAACGTGCCTGCGCCGCGCTTCGACGCAGGCGATCCGCGCACCTACACGCTGGCCGACCTGGCCGCGGCGTGGCGGAACACCCTCGACGCGACCGCGTTGTCTGCGGTGCTGACTGTGCAGATCCTCGGCGATCACCTGCGTTCCGGCGGGTCGATCGTCAACGTCATCCCCGAGCAGCCCCGCGAGGGCAGCGCCGAGGCCGCGGTGAAGGCCGCGATTTCCGATTGGACCGCGGGCCAGGCCACGCACTTCGGCACCCGCGGGATCACCGTCAACGCGGTGGCCTCCGGACGCAACGCCGAGCCCGGCTACGACGGCCTCTCCCGCACCCCGGCTCCGGTCGCCGAGGAGATCGCCCGGCTGGCGTTGTTCCTGACCACCCCTGCTGCGCGGCACATCACCGGCCAGACACTGCACGTCAGTCACGGCGCGCTGGCACAGTTCGGCTGAATATTCCCTCGTTCGCCCGAAGCTAAACGGGGTGACCGCCCCGCTTAATTGTGGTTGCGTGAAGGCGTGACCATCAAACTCGGACTTCAGATCCCCAACTTCTCCTACGGCACCGGCGTCGAACAGCTCTTCCCGACCGTCATCGCCCAGGCGCAAGAAGCCGACGCGGCCGGCTTCGACTCCGTCTTCGTGATGGACCACTTCTATCAGCTGCCCGGTCTCGGCACGCCTGATCAGCCGATGCTCGAGGCGTACACCACCCTCGGCGGGCTGGCTACCGTCACCAAGAACGTCCAACTCGGCACGCTCGTCACCGGCAACACCTACCGCAACCCGACGCTGCTGGCCAAGGCGATCACCACGCTGGACGTGGCGAGCCAGGGCCGCGCCATTCTCGGCATCGGCACCGGGTGGTTCGAACTCGAGCACGACTCGCTCGGATACGAGTTCGGCACCTTCACCGACCGCTTCAACAAGCTCGATGAGGCACTGCAGATCATCCTGCCGATGCTCAAAGGCGAGCGGCCGACCTTCGAGGGCCGCTACTACCGCACCAAGGAGGCGATGGCCGAGCCGCGGTTCCGTGACCACATCCCACTGATGATCGGCGGCAGCGGCGAGAAGAAGACAATTCCATTGGCGGCCAAGTACTTCGACCACCTGAACATCATCGCCGGGTTCAGCGAGCTGCCGCGCAAAGTCGCCGTGGTCAAGGAGCGCTGCGAGGAGATCGGCCGCGACCCGTCGACCCTGGAAACCAGCATGCTGGTGATGGCGGTCATCGATGAGAAGGTCGGTCCCGATCTGGTACCGGACGACTTCAAGGACCGTGCAGCGGTGGGCAGCGCAGAGTCGGTGGCCGACCAGATTCAGTCCAAGGTCATCGACGCGGGTGTCGACGGGGTCGTCCTCAGCCCGGTGACGAGCCTGAACGGCTACCAGCCCGGCGGCATCACGGCGGTGGCCGAGAAGTTGAAGCCGCTGCTCGGGTAATCCCGGGCGGGGTGGCAAATCTCACCGTTTTGTGGGGATGCGGGGCGGCTACCGTAGTGTCTGTATAACTGCACGTGTAGTCCGTCGAGGAGCCCAAAATGAGCCATCCCGGAGCCACTGCAACTGATCGACACAAGGTCGTGATCATCGGTTCGGGGTTCGGAGGGCTGAACGCCGCCAAGGCACTCAAGCGCGCCGACGTCGACATCAAGATGATCGCCAGGACCACGCATCACCTGTTCCAGCCGCTGCTGTACCAGGTGGCCACCGGCATCATCTCGTCGGGCGAGATCGCCCCGCCCACCCGGATCATCCTGCGCAAGCAGAAGAACGTCCAGGTGCTGCTGGGCAACGTCACGCACATCGACCTGGCCAACAAGACGGTCAAGTCCGAGCTGCTCGGCCACGACTACGTCACGCCCTACGACACGCTGATCATCGCGGCCGGGGCGGGCCAGTCCTACTTCGGTAACGACCACTTCGCGGAGTGGGCGCCCGGGATGAAGACCGTCGACGATGCGCTCGAACTGCGCGGCCGCATCCTTGGCGCGTTCGAACAGGCGGAGCGTTCCAGCGATCCCGCCCGGCGCGAGAAGCTGCTGACATTCACCGTTGTCGGCGCCGGTCCCACCGGTGTCGAGATGGCCGGGCAGATCGCCGAACTCGCCGACCACACGCTCAAAGGGGCTTTCCGCCATATCGATTCGACGCAGGCACGGGTGATCCTGCTCGATGCCGCACCCGCGGTGCTGCCGCCGATGGGCGAGAAGCTGGGCAACAAGGCCAAGGCCCGGCTGGAGAAGATGGGTGTCGAGATTCAGCTCGGCGCGATGGTCACCGATGTGGACCGCAACGGCATCACGGTCAAGGATGCCAACGGCATTCGCCGCATCGAGTCCTCGACGAAGGTCTGGTCAGCCGGTGTGTCTGCCAGCCCGCTCGGTCGCGACCTCGCCGAGCAGTCCGAGGTGGAGTTGGACCGCGCCGGGCGCGTCAAGGTGCTGCCGGACTTGACTATCCCGGGCTACCCGAATGTCTTCGTCGTCGGTGATATGGCGGCTGTCGAAGGGGTGCCCGGCATGGCGCAGGGCGCGATTCAGGGCGCCAAGTACGCGGCGAAGGCCATCAAGGCCGAGCTGAAGGGCGCCGACCGGACGCAGCGCGAACCGTTCCAATACTTCGACAAGGGCTCGATGGCGACGGTGTCGCGGTTCTCCGCGGTTGCCAAGGTCGGTCCGCTGGAATTCGGTGGTTTCATCGCGTGGCTCGCGTGGCTGGTGCTGCACCTGGTCTACCTCGTCGGATTCAAGACCAAGATCACCACGCTGCTGTCGTGGACCGTGACGTTCCTGTCGACGGCGCGCGGCAACCTGACCATCACCGAGCAGCAGGCCTACGCGCGCACCAGGATCGAAGAGCTGCAGGAGATAGCGGCGTCCGTGCAGGACAAGGAGAAGGCGGCCAGTTAGAGCCGCTCGCCCTGCCAGGTCGACAGGCAGCCCCCGCCAGCCAGCGCCAGCGCAACCCCTTCGGTCTGCACGTCGCTGTCCGGATAGTGGAATTCGCTGATGCATGCCATCGGCGTGCCCAGTGCGTCGTCGGCCACTGCGCCGTGACCAAGCTCGATGCGATGCCGTAACAACGGACAGCCGTCCACATCGGCGTGTAACGAGCTGGACCAAAAGCCTTGCCGCTCATCGGATCTGCCGATCTGGATGCGCTCGCGCAGGCGGATCCGGCCCGATGCGGCCAGCTCGAGTCGGGTCGAGGTGAAATGACGCGACGTGGCTGCGACGACGGTCGGCTGCGGGTCGAGGTCGAGATCGCCCGCCACTTCGAGGGTCCAGAACGCATGCGACTCCGGCGTCGCCGATCCCGGCAGCGTGATCGTCGCCGCTGCCGTGCGCACCCGCAGTCGCGCGCCCTCTTCCACCACGACCCGGACGTGGATCGCGTCGCCGCCAAGCGGGGTGGCCGCCGCCGAAACCAGGTGCACGGTATCGGGTTCGGTGCGGCGGGCCGCGAGTCCTCCCCCGCATTCGATGCGCGGCGCGCGGTCGCGCTGCGCGACGATCAGGACGTCGGAACGCATAGCTGTTCGCGCACCCACGCCAGCACCGCGCTCGCGGCGGGGTCTTCCGTCAACGAGATCAAAGCCGTCGGCCGCTCGCCGCGGACCTTGGCCGCGTCACGGCGCATGACGTCGAGGTCGGCGCCGACCAGCGGCGCCAGGTCGGTCTTGTTGACTACCAACAGATCCGAGAAGGTGACCCCTGGCCCGCCCTTGCGCGGCACCTTGTCGCCGCCCGCGACGTCGATGACGAAGATCTGCACGTCGACCAGACCCGAGGAGAACGTGGCCGTCAGGTTGTCGCCGCCGGATTCCACCAGGATCAGGTCGAGGCGGTCATTGCGCGCGATCAAGTCGTCGATCGCGTCGAGGTTGGCGGTGATGTCGTCGCGGATAGCGGTGTGCGGGCAGCCGCCCGTCTGCACCGCGGCGATCCGCTCGTCGGCCAGCACGGCGTGGCGGCGCAGGAAGTCGGCGTCCTCGGTGGTGTAGATGTCGTTGGTCAACACCGCGAGCGACAGCTCGTCGCGCAGCTGCCTGCACAGCGCCGCCACGAGCGCGGTCTTGCCGGAGCCGACGGGACCGCCGACGCCGATGCGCAGCGGTTCGCCCGGCTGCCGCTGGCGGCGCGGACGCGCGGTGTGTGCGTGGGGTTCGCCGTCGAGGTAATGCGGTGGCATATCGAAGATCCAGTGCCTTTCACGAAACAAATAGTGGGCGCTCGCGTTGGCTGTGCCGCTGGGCCAGCACGTCGAGCAGCGGGTCGGACAGGTCGGCAAGCTCCTTGCAGGCCTCGGCGGCGGTTGCCTCGCACAGCGGCGACAGCTCGAACGTCAGCGCGGCGACGTCGGCGGGATCGAGTGCGAGCAGTCGCTGTGCGGCCGTCGCTGAGCCGGTCATCGTGGTGTAGACGACCGAAAGCGCGGTCTGGTCGGGGTTCAGCCCGCCCGCGTGGCCGACCGTGCCTGCGGCGACGGCGAGGTGCGGCGTCGTCCCCAGCGGGCGCCAGTCATGGTCTGGCCACACCCGCCGCGCCAGCCGTGCGAGACCGCGGCCCTGTGCGCGCGACGCCTGCCGCGCCGCCGGAGCCGGTGTACGGGCATCGGTTTCGCGGTCGGCATCGGACATCGTCAGGGTGCCCGCATGCACGGCGGCGGCCAGCGACGCCGTCACCAGGCCGGCGGTGCGGATGCGACGGCTCAAGTAGGCCCGCAGTGTCGCGAGGTCGACCACGATCCCGGAGCTGACCGCCTCTTCGACACCACCGGAGTGCACGTGCCCGCCGGTCGGCAGTCGCGAGTCGGTCAACGTCAGCAGCGTCGAGAGGTTGGTCATCAGAACAGGAAATATCTTTGCGCCATGGGCAATTCGGCTGCCGGCTGCTCCTGCCAGACATCGCCGTCGATGCGCACGGTGAACGTGTCGGGATCGACCTCGATGCGCGGCAGCGCGTCGTTGCGCGGCATCTGGGCTTTACCGATCTTGCGGACATCAGAGACCGCGACCAGCTTCCGGTTGACGGCGAGCCGGTCGGCCAATCCGTCCTCGAGCGCCTGTGGTGCGACGAAATGCACCGACGTGGCGGCGGCCGCTGCAGGTGCGGCACCGAACATCGGCCGCGGCAGCACGGGCTGCGGTGTCGGGATCGAGGCGTTGGCGTCTCCCATTGCGGCCCACGCGATCATGCCGCCCTTGAGCACTGCGTGCGGGCGCACGCCGAAGAACGCCGGCTCCCACAGCACCAGGTCGGCGAGCTTGCCGACCTCGACCGAGCCGATGTGATCGTTGAGGCCGTGGGCAATGGCCGGGCAGATCGTGTACTTCGCGACGTAGCGCTGGGCCCGGTTGTTGTCGGCTCCCTTTGCGCCGGAGGCATCCCCTTCGAGCGCGCCGCGTCTGCGCTTCATCACGTGAGCGGTCTGCCACGTGCGCAACACCACCTCGCCGATGCGGCCCATCGCCTGTGCGTCGCTGCCGATCATCGAGATCGCGCCGATGTCGTGCAGCAGGTCCTCGGCGGCGATGGTCGACGGCCGGATGCGGCTCTCGGCGAACGCGAGATCCTCGGGGACGCTGGGGTTCAGGTGGTGGCACACCATCAGCATGTCGAGGTGTTCGTCGAGCGTGTTGACGGTGTGCGGCCGGGTCGGGTTCGTCGAACTCGGCAGCACGTTGTGATGTGAGACCACTGTGATGATGTCGGGCGCGTGGCCGCCGCCGGCGCCCTCGGTGTGGTAGGCGTGTATCGAGCGTCCCTTGATGGCGGCCAGCGTGTCTTCGACGAAGCCCGCCTCGTTCAGCGTATCGGTGTGGATGTTGACCTGCACGCCTGCCGATTCGGAAACCGTCAGGCATGCGTCGATCGCAGCAGGCGTCGTCCCCCAATCCTCATGCAGCTTGAATCCCGCTGCGCCGCCGCGCAATTGCTCCCACATCGATTCCGCACTGACGGTATTTCCCTTGCCGAGGAGCGCGATGTTCAGTGGCCACGAGTCGAGCGCTTCGAGCATCCGGGCCAGGTGCCAGGAACCTGGCGTGACGGTGGTCGCCTTGGTGCCTTCGGCAGGGCCGGTGCCGCCGGCGATGATCGTGGTGATCCCGCCGCCGAGCGCCTCCTCCATGATCTGGGGACAGATGAGGTGCACGTGGCAGTCGATGGCGCCCGCGGTGACGATGCGGCCGTTGCCCGCGATGATCTCGGTGGACGGCCCGACGACCAGATCGCGGTGAACGCCGTCCATGATGTCCGGATTGCCGGCCTTGCCGATCGCGACGATGCGTCCGTCGCGAATGCCGATGTCGGCCTTGATGATTCCCCAGTAGTCGAGGATCACCGCGCCGGTGATGACGGTGTCGGGGGCGCCGTCGGCGCGGGTGACGCGGCCTTGGCCCATCGATTCGCGAAGAACCTTGCCGCCGCCGAACACCGCCTCGTCGCCTGCCAGGCCGGGGCCGCCGCTGCGGTCCTCGGTGATCTCGATCAACAGGTCGGTGTCGGCTAGCCTGATCCGGTCGCCGGTCGTCGGCCCGAACAGCGCCGCGTAGCGGGCCCGCGACAATTCCGTCATGAGGCGTCCAATCGACCGGGAGGATTCAGCGTCAGCCCGTACACCTCGCGCGAGCCGCGCAATGGAACGGTCGAAACCTGTTGCGCCACACCGGGTTCGAATCGAACAGCGGTACCGGCTGGGATGTCAAGCCGATGACCGTACGCAGCGTCGCGGTCGAACTGCAGCGCGGCGTTGGCCTGCGGCAGGTGCACGTGGCTGCCGACCTGAACGGGGCGGTCGCCGGAGTTCACCACATCGAGGGTCAACCGCACCGCTCCGGCGTTGATCTCGATATGGCCGTCGCCGTGCAGGATTTCGCCCGGCTTCACGGGATCGGCCGGTGCACGGTGACGAGCTTGGTGCCGTCAGGAAACGTGGCTTCCACCTGGACGTCGTAGAGCATCTCGGGCACGCCCTCCATCACCTGGTCGCGGGAGAGCACCTCGCGGCCGCTGACCATCAACTCCGCCACGGTGCGCCCGTCGCGGGCGCCCTCGAGCAGGTGGTCGGTGATCACGGCGACCGCCTCGGGGTGGTTCAGCTGCAGGCCGCGGGCCTGCCTGCGGCGGGCTAGCTCCGCGGCATAGGAGATGAGCAGCCGGTCCTGCTCATGCGGGGTCAAACGCATAGTGCGCGATATTGCCACGGAGCGCGGCAGTCAGCAGCGCACGCGAGATCGGGTTACTCCGCGGGGAGGTTCTGGAGCCGCACCTGGCCGCGGGCGATGACGCGGTCATCGTCGTCGCTGATCGTGACCAGCCACAGCTGCTGGCGGCGGCCCCGATGGATCGGGGTCGACTGCGCTGTCACGGTCCCCGACGAGATCGCGCGCAGGAAGTCGGTGTTGTTGTTGACGCCGACGACTGTGCCGCCGCCGTGTTCGGCCAGCCAGACGGCGCCGGACACGCTGGCCACGCTCTCGATCACGGCGCAGTACACGCCGCCGTGCACGATTCCGGCCATCTGCAACAGCTTGTCCTTGATCTCCAGTCGCGCCCGGCCCCCATCGGGCGTGAGCTCGAGGTATTCCAGCCCGAGCTCATTGTCAAATCCCTGGCCCAGCTGGCCGGCTACGTCGGTCGTCACGTGGTTTTGTCTACACGGCGCAGACGACTTCGATGCGAGCGGGCCGGGGCTATCGTCGGGCATGGCCAAAACCGCGAAAGACCTCGTCGCAGCTGCCAACGAAGTCGTCCCCAAGATCTCGCCACAGCAGGCCCAGGACCTGATCGCGAAGGGCAATGCCCTGGTCGTCGACGTTCGAGACGCGCCGGAAGTCGAGCAGAGCGGCAAGGTGGCGGGCGCTGTGCACGTCACGCGCGGCATGCTGGAGTTCCGTGCCGATCCCGAATCGCCTTACCACGACCCGAGTTTCGCGAAGGACAAGACGGTGATTGTCTACTGCGCGTCCGGAGGACGTGCAGCGCTGAGCGGCAAGGCGCTCAAGGAACTCGGCTATGGCGAGGTCTACAACCTCGGTGCGTTCAAGGACTGGGCGGAGGCAGGCGGTCCCGTCGACAAGTGATCGATGAAAGCGGACGGGCCCCACGCCGATGGCGCGGGGCCCGTCCTTCGAATGGACCGGGAGTCTCTGCAGCCCTCAGGACTCCGGCGCGGTCCGGTGGTGCGGTCTTTGGTGGGCAGCCTCGCTAAGAGTAGGCAAGGCTTGCCTAATTTAGCAAGGCCTTCCGCGCACTTGATCTGCTGATGCCGCGCACCGGCAGGCCGAAGCCGACCAGCGCGTCGAGCACGGCCTGCGCGCGCCGCATGCTCGTCAACTCGCTCGAACCGGCCAGCAGCGGAACCTGGGTGGCCGCGCTGACGACCGCGCCGCCGACGATGTGCCACATCGACGCGACGGACATGGCGCCGGCGCACACCTCGTACAGGCTCGCGAACAGCGGATCGAGTGCGCGGTGGCAGCGGTGTGCGACCCACGTTGTCAGCGCCGCCTCGCTTGGCAACGCGACGATGCCGGGACCGGCCAGATCCGGATCGTCTGGCATCGCCCGCAGCAGCGGATCGGCCACGCCGACCCAATCGATGGCGCCCTCGGAATCCACGTGCACCCAGAGGTTCTCCAGGCCGGTGTCCCATGCGCGACCCTCGAGCACCAGAAGCGGCACGACGCGTCCCACGACGACATGCGCGAGCGTGGCGGCCAGCTGCTGGGCCACGGCCGCCCGGCTGTCGGTCTCGGCCGCGGCGATGTCGTACATCGCCTGCAGTCGATCTGCCGTCACCGCCTCGGCCAGCGGCCACCATCGTCGTCGCGACAGGTCGCCCATCACGGCGACGCCGTAGACCCGCGGGCATTCGGGGTAGAGCGCGCGCAGTCTGCCGCTGGATTCGTGTAGCGGCAGCGTCTGCCTGATCGTCATGCTCGAGATGAGCGGGTCGTCGATCAGCACCGACATGGGAACCTCCCAAAGTTCAGTTAGGTTAGCCTTACTATAGTCATGCGGTGATGCGAGGCCAGCGCCTGTGACTCGACTCACAAGACGAGGTGGCGATGCTGATGACCACTGGCGGAACAAGGCGGGCAGGCCGCGCCGTTGTGCTGACGCGTTCGATACGACGCAACGTAGTAACGCCGTAGTACCCTGGATCTACTGCCCGTAGGAGATGAACGGAACATGGCAAAACTGACGCGTCTTGGGGAACTGGAACGCGCTGTGATGGACCATCTGTGGTCCTCCGGCGAGCCCCAAACCGTGCGCCAGGTCCACGAGGCATTGTCGGCTCGACGCGATCTGGCCTACACAACGATCATGACCGTGCTGCAGCGGCTGGCGAAGAAAAACCTCGTCGTCCAGCATCGCGACGACCGCGCCCATCGATACGCGCCGATGCACGGCCGCGACGAGCTGGTCGCGGGGCTGATGGTCGACGCTCTCGACCAGGTGTCGGACTCCGGCAGCCGCGAAGCCGCGCTCGTGCACTTCGTCGAACGCGTCGGCGCCGACGAGGCCGCGGCACTGCGCAGAGCGCTGGCCGAGTTGGAAAGCAAACACAGTCAATCCCCGCCCGCTGGTAATCCGGGCACCGGCTGAGAAATACTGACAGCGTGTCCGCGCTGGCCTTCACCATCGTCGCGCTGGTCCTGTCGGGACCAGTCCCGGCAATGCTGGCGCGGGCGTCGTGGCCGCAGCGCGCTCCGCGGGCCGCGATCGTGCTGTGGCAGTCCATCGCACTTGCCGCGGTGTTGTCGGCATTCTCCGCCGGAATCGCAATCGCCAGCAGGCTGTTCGTGCCGGGGCCCGACGGTCGCCCGACCGCAACCGTCACCAGTGAGATCGAGGCGCTGGGCTGGCCGCTGTGGGGCGCCCTCGTCGCCGTCTTCGCGCTGACCCTTGTCATCGGGGCCCGGCTGACGTTCGCCGTCGTGCAGGTTGCCATCGCCACCCGGCGCAGGCGCGCCCATCACCGGATGATGGTCGACCTCCTCGACATGTCACACGAGTCGAACCCGCCTCAGGTCTGTACCAAGGCCAGCGGTCTTCGCATCCTCGATGTCAAGCAGCCGCTGGCCTATTGCCTGCCTGGCGTGCGCAGCCGTGTGGTGGTCAGCGAGGGAACACTGAAATCCTTGTCCGACAGCGAGATTGACGCGATTCTCACCCACGAACGCGCGCACCTGCGGGCCCGTCACGACCTGGTTCTGGAAATGTTCACCGCGGTGCACGCCGCGTTCCCGCGGTTCGTCCGCAGCGGCAATGCGCTGGACGCCGTGCGCCTGCTCGTCGAAATGCTCGCCGACGACGCCGCCGTGCGCGCGGCCGGACCTACTCCCCTCGCCCGAGCGCTGGTCGCCTGCGCCGCAGGGCGCACCCCGTCGGGTGCGTTGGCCGCGGGCGGTCCGACGACCCTGCTGCGGGTCCGCCGACTCGGCGGAGCGCCGAACAGTCGCGCCCTCGCCGCGAGCGCCTACCTCGCCGCGGCCGCCGTGCTGGTGATACCTACTCTGGCGCTGGCCGTGCCCTGGCTGACGGAATTACACCGGCTGTTCACCGCGTAGTGATAAGTAGCCGTAACTCACCACAACAAAAGAACGGAAGGCCGCCTGAATGAGCGACTCTGTTAACTCTGACACGACCGGAACCGCTCAGATCGGCGTAACCGGTCTTGCCGTGATGGGCTCCAACATTGCACGCAACTTCGCCAGGCACGGCTACACCGTGGCACTGCACAACCGGTCGGTCGCCAAGACCGATGCGTTGCTCGCCGACCACGGCTCCGAGGGCAAGTTCGTTCGCAGCGAGACGATTCCGGAATTCCTTGCCGCCCTTGAGAAGCCGCGCCGGGTACTGATCATGGTCAAGGCGGGCGACCCGACAGACGCCGTCATCAACGAGCTCGCCGACGCGATGGAAGAGGGCGACATCATCATCGACGGCGGCAATGCGCTCTACACCGACACCATCCGCCGTGAGAAGGCGATGCGCGAGCGTGGCCTGCACTTCGTCGGCGCGGGCATCTCCGGCGGCGAAGAGGGCGCGCTGAACGGGCCGTCGATCATGCCCGGCGGCCCTGCCGAGTCCTACGAGTCGCTGGGCCCGTTGCTCGAGGAGATCTCCGCCCACGTCGACGGCGTGCCCTGCTGCACCCACATCGGCCCCGACGGCGCCGGGCATTTCGTGAAGATGGTGCACAACGGGATCGAGTACTCGGACATGCAGTTGATCGGCGAGGCCTACCAGCTGCTGCGCGACGGTCTGGGCAAGACCGCCCCCGAGATCGCGGACATCTTCGCGGAGTGGAACTCCGGCGATCTGGACAGCTTCCTCATCGAGATCACCGCTGAGGTGTTGCGGCAGACCGACGCCAAGACAGGAAAGCCGCTCGTCGACCTCATCCTCGACGAGGCGGAGCAGAAGGGCACCGGCCGCTGGACGGTGAAGTCGGCGCTGGACCTCGGGGTGCCGGTGACCGGCATCGCCGAGGCGGTGTTCGCCCGCGCGCTGTCAGGCTCGGTGGCCCAGCGCAAGGCCACGACCGGTCTGGCATCGGGCGATCTCGGCGAGAAGCCCAGCGACGCAGCACGATTCATCGACGATGTCAGTAAGGCGCTGTACGCGTCCAAGATCATCGCCTATGCCCAGGGCTTCAACCAGATTCAGGCAGGCAGCGCCGAGTACGACTGGAACATCGCGCCCGGTGACATGGCGAGGATCTGGCGTGGCGGCTGCATCATCCGGGCGAAGTTCCTCAACAGGATCACGGAGGCCTTCGACGAGAACCCGGACCTGCCGACGCTGATCGCCGCCCCGTACTTCCGGGAGGCGATCGAGGCCGCGATCGACAGCTGGCGCCGCGTCGTGGTGACCGCCACCGAACTGGGCATCCCGATCCCCGGCTTCTCGTCGGCGCTGTCGTACTACGACGGGCTGCGCACCGAACGGCTTCCCGCGGCACTCACCCAGGGTCTTCGCGACTTCTTCGGAGCCCACACCTACGGCCGCATCGACGCCGACCGCGACGCGCGGTTCCACACCCTGTGGAGCGGCGACCGCAGCGAGGTGCCCGCCTAGGTTTCGCCGAACAGACGCAAAAGTGCCCTTTTTCGGCCGAATTCGGGCACTTTCGCGTCTGCTCGCCGGACGACGGTGAGCCACTAGACTCGACCTGACATGAGATTTCTCGAGGGCCATCCGCCGGCCTACGACCTGACCTACAACGACGTCTTCATCGTCCCCGGACGTTCGGACGTGCAGTCCCGCTTCGACGTCGACCTTTCGACGCACGACGGGTCCGGCACCACCATCCCGGTGGTGGTGGCCAACATGACCGCGGTGGCGGGTCGCCGGATGGCCGAGACGATCGCCCGCCGCGGCGGCATCGTCGTGCTGCCGCAGGATCTGCCGATTTCGGCGGTCAAGGAGACGGTCGACTTCGTCAAGAGCCGCGACCTGGTAGTCGACACGCCGGTGGTGCTGTCCCCCGACGACTCGGTGTCGGACGCGATGGCGCTGATCAACAAGCGGGCACACGGCGCCGCGGTCGTGGTGTTCGAGGGCCGTCCCATCGGTCTGATCACCGAGGCCAACTGCGCGGGCGTCGACCGGTTCACCCGCGTGCGCGACATCGCGATAACCGAACTCGTCACCGCACCCTCGGGCACCGACCCGCGCAAGGTGTTCGACCTGCTCGACCACGCGCCCGTCGACGTGGCGGTGCTGACCGAACCGGACGGCACGCTCGCCGGTGTGCTGACCCGTACCGGGGCGGTCCGCGCCGGCATCTACACCCCCGCGGTCGACGCAAAGGGCAGGCTGCGCATCGCGGCGGCCGTCGGCATCAACGGTGACGTCGGCGCCAAGGCCCGCTCGCTCGCCGAAGCTGGTGTCGACCTGCTGGTGATCGACACCGCCCACGGTCATCAGCTCAAGATGCTCGAAGCGATCAAGTCGGTGTCGTCGCTCGACTTGGGGCTGCCTATTGCCGCGGGCAACGTCGTCTCCGCGGAGGGCACCCGCGATCTGATCTCCGCGGGCGCGTCGATCGTCAAGGTCGGCGTCGGGCCCGGCGCGATGTGCACGACGCGCATGATGACCGGCGTTGGCAGGCCGCAGTTCTCCGCGGTGGTTGAATGTGCCTCTGCGGCAAGGCAACTCGGTGGCCACGTGTGGGCCGATGGTGGTGTGCGGCATCCGCGTGACGTGGCACTGGCGCTGGCAGCGGGGGCAGCCAACGTGATGATCGGTTCATGGTTCGCGGGCACCTACGAGTCGCCCGGCGACCTGATGCGCGACCGCGATAACCAGCCCTACAAGGAGAGCTACGGCATGGCGTCCAAGCGTGCCGTCGCTGCCCGCACCGCCGCCGACAGCTCGTTCGACCGTGCGCGCAAGGCGCTTTTCGAGGAGGGCATCTCGACCTCGCGGATGGGGCTGGACCCGTCGCGCGGTGGGGTCGAGGACCTACTCGACCACATCACCTCCGGAGTGCGCAGCACGTGCACCTACGTCGGCGCGGCGAGCATCGCCGAGCTCCACGACAAGGTCGTGCTCGGGGTGCAGTCCGCTGCGGGGTTTGCCGAAGGCCACCCGCTGCCGACCGGATGGTGAGGCCCTGCGGCGGCCTAGACGGCTAACATAGGGAATTCATTGCCAGCCAAGCGAAAGGGACCCCGTGCCGCAGGCACCCGTCGAGGCCGTCGGCTTCCGGGCTGAGCGGAGCGACGAGGGTTCCGCCGCGAGCGGCGCCCCCGACGCCGAGCCGTCCCCTAGTCGGCCGGGCGTGCGGCCCGGCGACCCGAGGGTGAGAGCGCGATGAGCGTCGTGTACACCCTGCTTGCCCTGCTGGCCTTCGCGATTCTGACCGCGGGCACCGCGGTGTTCGTCTCCGCCGAGTTCTCGCTGACCGCGCTGGAGCGCAGCACGGTCGACGCGAACGCGCGCAGCGGCGGACGCCGCGACCAGCTGGTGCAGCGGGCCCATCGGACGTTGTCGTTTCAGCTCTCCGGCGCCCAGGTGGGCATCTCGATCACCACACTGATCACCGGCTATCTGGCCGAGCCGCTCGTCGCGCATCTGCTGGAGCCGGTGTTCGCGGCGACGTCGTTGTCGCCCGAAGTGTCGGGCGGCCTGGCGCTGGCGTTGGCGCTGCTGATTGCGACGTCGGTGTCGATGGTGTTCGGCGAGCTGGTTGCCCAGTACCTGGCGGTGGCCAAGCCGCTGCCGGTGGCGCGCGTGGTGGCGGGCCCCCAGTTGCTGTTCTCGGCGCTGTTCACGCCGCTGATCCACCTGACCAACGGAACCGCGAACTGGATTCTTCGTCGGCTCGGCATCGAGCCCGCGGAGGAGTTGCGCTCGGCGCGCTCACCGCAGGAGCTGGTTTCGCTGGTGCGCAACTCGGCGCGGCGCGGATCGTTGGACCCCGTCACCGCGACGCTGGTCGACCGCTCGCTGCAGTTCGGCTCGCGGACCGCCGAGGAACTGATGACGCCCCGTACGGAGATCGTCACCCTCGAGGTCGACGACACCGTCGCCGATCTGGTGGAAGCGGCTATCGGCAGCGGGTATTCGCGGTTCCCGATCGTCGACGGCGATCTCGACGAGACCACCGGCATCGTCCACGTCAAGCAGGTCTTCGAGATCCCGCCGGAACGGCACAAAACGACCAAGTTGGCCACCCTTGCCCAGCCCGTCGCCCGAGTGCCGTCGACGCTGGACGGCGACGACGTGATGGCGCAGCTGCGGGCCAACGGCCTGCAGACCGCGCTGGTAGTCGACGAATACGGCGGCACCGCGGGCATGGTGACCGTCGAGGACGTCATCGAGGAGATCGTCGGCGACATCCGCGACGAGCACGACGAACCGACGGCCGACGTCGTGCAGGCCGGTCAGGGCTGGCAGGTGTCCGGTCTGTTGCGCATCGACGAAGTCGCGACGGCCACCGGATTCCGGGCCTCTGAGGGCGAGTACGAGACCATCGGCGGTCTGGTCCTTCAGGAACTGGGCCACATCCCGGAAGAAGGCGAGTCCGTCGAGCTGACCGCGTTCGACCCCGACGCCCCGCTGGACGATCCGGTGCGCTGGCTGGCCACCGTGGTGCGGATGGACGGGCGGCGCATCGACCAGCTCGAGCTGACACAACTGGGCAGGCGCGAAGACGAGCCGGAGGGTACCGATGGGTGACTTCCTCGGCGTCATCCTGACTTTCGTGCTGCTGGCGGCCAACGCGTTCTTCGTCGGCGCGGAGTTCGCGTTGATCTCGGCCCGTCGCGACCGGCTCGAGACGCTGGCCGAGCAGGGCAAGCACAGCGCAGTCGCGGTGATCCGCGCAGGCGAGAACCTGCCGCTGATGCTGGCCGGCGCGCAGCTCGGCATCACGATCTGTTCGATCCTGCTGGGCCGGGTTGGCGAACCGGCGGTGGCGCATCTGCTCGAGCGGCCGTTCCACTTGTTCGGCATTCCAGACACCGTGCTGCACACGGTGTCGTTCGTCATCGCGATCACGATCGTCGTGGTGCTACACGTCCTCCTCGGCGAGATGGTGCCGAAGAACATCGCCATCGCCGGCCCCGAGTCCGCGGCCATGCTGCTGGTGCCGCCGTACCTGCTGTGGGTGCGCGCGGCCAGGCCCGTTATCGCGGTGTACGACTGGTGCGCCCACGTGATCCTGCGGATGTTCGGGGTGGAGGCGAAAACCGAACTGGAGAACACGGTGTCGACCGTCGAGCTGTCCGAGATGATCGCCGAGTCGGTGTCGGAGGGCCTCCTGGACCCCGAGGAGCACAACCGCCTGTCGCGGGCACTGCAGATCCGCAACCGAGTGGTCCGCGACGTGGCGGTACCGCTCAGCGCGGTGCACGCGGTGCGGGCGGCCGACGACGCGTCGGGCCCCACGGTGGCGGCGATCCAGCGCGCGCTGGCCGAGACCGGTTACTCGCGCTTCCCGGTCGCCGATTCCGCAGGCAGGTTCATCGGCTACGTGCACATCAAGGACGTGCTGGCGCTCGTCGGCGATCCCGATGCCGTGGTGGACCCGACGGCGGTGCGACCACTGCCAGAGGTGCCCGACGCGACCTCGCTGCCCGACGCGTTGTCGCTGCTTCGGCGCAACAACAGCCACCTGGCGGTCGTCACCGCCGCCGACGGCAGGGTGTCGGCGATGGTCACGCTCGAGGACCTGGTCGAGGACGTGGTCGGCGCCGTTCGCGACAGGACGCACCGTGTCTGATGTCTGCACGACGGTGGCTGATGTCGTCGTGCTCGACGAAGCCGACTGGACCACCCGCGAGCGCTTGCACCAGGAACGCGTCGACGACTTTTGTGAACCTCATCGCAGGCGAGCCCGAACCGGACAAACGCACCCGGTCTGGGATTTCCTGTTCACCTATTACAGCCTGCGGCCGCGGCAGTTGCGGATCTGGCACCCCGGGTTCGGCGCCGCCCTCGGCGGTGCTGCGGCCGAGCGTTATCTCCAGCGCAGCGGCTACGGGCGTGGGCGCTGCGGCGTAACCGTGACCGACGCGTACGCGGCGTCGCGAGCCAACACGGTGAGGTTCATCGCCAGGTTGCTGCGCGCGACGGCCGCACGCCCGGCGCGGATGAACTGCTTCGGCATGCACGAGTGGGCGATGGTCTACCAAGCGCCCGAGGTGCGCCACGGCCAGGTGCCGCTGCGGTTGGGCGCGGCAGGGACCGATGCCGTCGTCGAGTCAATGCCGTTGCGCTGCAGCCACTTTGACGCGTTCCGGTTCTTCACCGAGCCGGCCGCCCGCCGCAACACCGAACGGCTCACCCGCGACAGCCAGGTGGCCAGTGAGCAGCCCGGCTGTGTGCACGCCGCGATGGATCTCTACAAGTGGGCGTTCAAGCTCGGGCCGCTGGTCTGCTCGGACCTGGTGATGGACTGTCTGCGACTCGCCGCCGATGCCCGTTCGCTGGATATGCGCGCGAGCCCCTATGATCTCCGCGACTACGGATTCGAGCCGATCGCCGTCGAAACGCCGGCCGGTCGCGCCGAGTATGTCCGTGCCCAGCAGAGCATTGCTGAGCGGGCCACACCACTGCGGGCCACCCTGGCCGACCGGTGTGACCTGCTGCTGACCATGGCTGCTGGCGAATAGCCCCAGTTACCGCTGGGTAAGCTGGATCGACGGCTTTAGGGAGGAAATATGACGGACCGCGTGACGGTGGGAAACCTGCGCGTCGCCCAGGTGCTCTACGACTTCGTGAACAACGAGGCGCTGCCGGGCACCGACATCGACCCCGACAGCTTCTGGGCGGGAGTCGACAAGGTCGTCACCGACCTGTCCCCGCAGAACCAGGACCTGCTGGCGCGCCGCGACGACCTGCAGGCGCAGATCGACAAATATCACCGCCAGCACGTCATCGAGCCGCTCGACCCGGACGGCTACAAGCAGTTCCTCACCGAGATCGGCTATCTGCAGCCCGAGCCCGACGACTTCACCATCACCACCGCAGGCGTGGACGACGAGATCACCACGACCGCGGGTCCGCAGTTGGTGGTGCCGATCCTCAACGCGCGGTTCGCGCTGAACGCCGCCAACGCCCGCTGGGGCTCGCTGTACGACGCGCTGTACGGCACCGATGTCATCTCGGAAGAGGACGGCGCCGAGAAAGGCACGAGCTATAACAAAGTGCGCGGCGACAAGGTCATCGCCTATGCGCGCAAGTTCCTCGACACCGCGGTGCCGCTTTCGTCCGGGGCGTGGAGCGACGCCACCGGGCTGAAGATCGACGACGGTCAGCTGGTCATCGAGTTGCGCGACGAGTCGACCGGGTTGGCGTCGCCGGAGCAGTTCGTCGGCTACACCGGCGAGCTGGGCTCGCCGCAGTGGTCGGTGCTGCTGCGCAACCACGGACTGCACGTCGAGATCCTGGTCGACCCCGACTCCCCCGTCGGCTCGACCGACGCAGCCGGCATCAAGGACGTGGTGCTGGAGTCCGCGATCACCACGATCATGGACTTCGAGGACTCGGTGGCCGCGGTCGACGCCGACGACAAGGTGCTCGGCTACCGCAACTGGCTTGGCCTGAACAAGGGCGACCTCACCGAAGAGGTGGCCAAGGGCAACAAGACATTCACCCGCGTCCTCAACCAGGACCGCACCTACACCACACCCGATGGCGAGGGTGAGCTGACGCTGCCGGGACGCAGCCTGATGTTCGTGCGCAACGTCGGTCACCTGATGACCAACGACGCGATCACCGACGCCGAGGGTCACGAGGTGTTCGAGGGCATTCAGGACGCCCTGTTCACCAGCCTGATCGCGATTCACGGGCTGAAGCAGGGAGAGGCCAACGGGCCGCTGGTGAACAGCCGCAGCGGGTCGGTCTACATCGTGAAGCCCAAGATGCACGGACCCGACGAGGTGGCCTACACCTGCGAGCTGTTCAGCCGCGTCGAGGACGTGCTCGGCCTGCCGCAGAACACGCTCAAGGTCGGCATCATGGACGAGGAACGCCGCACCACGCTCAACCTCAAGGCCTGCGTGAAGGCGGCCGCGGACCGCGTCGTGTTCATCAACACCGGTTTCCTGGACCGCACCGGCGACGAGATCCACACCTCGATGGAGGCGGGGCCGATGATCCGCAAGGGTGCGATGAAGAGCACCCAGTGGATCGCCGCCTACGAGGACCAGAACGTCGACGTCGGCCTGGCCACCGGCTTCTCCGGGCGCGCGCAGATCGGCAAGGGCATGTGGGCCATGACCGACCTGATGGCTGACATGGTCGAGCAGAAGATCGGTCAGCCGAAGGCGGGTGCGACCACCGCGTGGGTGCCGTCACCGACCGCGGCCACCCTGCACGCCATGCACTACCACGAGGTCGACGTGTACGCGGTGCACAAGGAGCTGGAAGGCAAGCGACGCACGACCGTCGACCAGCTGCTGACGGTCCCCCTGGCCAAGGAGCTGGCATGGGCGCCAGAGGAGATCCGCGAAGAGGTAGACAACAACTGCCAGTCGATCCTCGGCTATGTCGTGCGCTGGATCGACGCGGGCGTCGGCTGCTCGAAGGTGCCTGACATCCACAATGTGGCGTTGATGGAAGACCGTGCGACGCTGCGGATTTCGAGCCAGCTGCTGGCAAACTGGTTGCGCCACGGCGTGATCACCGAAGAGGACGTCAAGGCCAGCCTGCGCCGGATGGCCGCGGTCGTCGACGAGCAGAACGCAAAGGATCCCGAATTCCGCCCGATGGCACCGGATCCCGATGGCAGCATCGCGTTTCAGGCCGCGCAGGAGTTGATCCTGGCCGGTGGCGCACAGCCCAATGGCTACACCGAGCCGATCCTGCACCGACGTCGACGCGAGTACAAGGCCGCAGCGCAGTGAGCACAAGGGGTTAAGTGGGAAGGCATAGCGCTCCCGATCCCGAAGACTCGGCCGACGAAGGCGTGCCCGAGGAGCCGCCGACTCAGCGCTTCAGTCGTCAGCCGCCGCCGGAACCCGACGACTTCGCCGGAGGTACGGGCTATGGCTATCGCGCCGCCGGGTATGACCGACCCGACTACGACGAGCCCGCCTACCCGTCCACCCCGTATCCCGACGGGGACTTCGAAGAGCCGGGTTACGACGACTCGCACTATGACGAGCCGAGCTATGACGAGACCGACTACGGGCACGACTACGGCCAAGCCGACTTCGATGAGCCCGCAGAGGACTATGAGCGGCCGGAGTCCGCACGGGGTGCCGCCCCGCCACCTCGGTCGGGACAGAAGCACAGCGGCGAATGGGAAGGCGGCGAGTGGACGGGTAGCCACCGCGCGATCACAGCAGGCAGGCGCGGTGTCAGCGTCGGGGTGATCGCCGCTCTGGTAGCCGTCGTCGTGATCGTCGGTGCATTCATTCTGTGGCGGTTCTTCGGCGACGCCCTTTCGCATCGCAGCGACGCGCTTGCCGCGCGGTGTGTCGACGGCGACCTTGCCGTCTCCGTCGTCGCGGACCCGTCGATCGCCGACGAGGTGCACAAGCTGGCCGATGCCTACAACAAGAGCGCGGCGCCCGTCGCCGACAAATGCGTGAAGATCGGTGTCCGGCCCGCCGATTCCGACCAGGTCGTCAACGGTTTCATCGGCAAATGGCCGGCCGAACTCGGTGAGCGGCCCGCGCTGTGGATCCCTGCCAGCTCGGTGTCGGAAGCCCGGCTCGAGGCCGCGGCCGGCGCTCAGACCGTCAGCGACAGCCGCTCCCTTGTCACCTCGCCGGTTCTGCTCGCTACCCGGCCACAGCTCAAAGATGCGTTGGCCCAGCAGAATTGGGGAACGCTGCCGGGGCTGCAGACCAATCAGTCGGCGTTGGACGCGCTGAATCTGCCCGGCTTTGGGTCGTTGCGGTTGTCGTTGCCGCTGAGCGGCGACAGCGACGCCTCCTATCTGGCGGCCGAGGCCGTGGCGGCGGCGTCGGCCCCGGCGGGCCAACCGGCCAGCGCAGGAGCGGGAGCGGTCAACACACTGGTCGGTGCGCAGCCCAAGCTCGCCGACAACAAGTGGGCCACCGCGATGGACGCACTACTGAATTCGTCTGATCCGGCGACCGCACCGGTGCACTCCGTCGTCACCACCGAGCAGCAGTTGTTCCAGAAGGCCGCGTCGATACCGGACGCCAAGACCAAGCTCGCCGCGTGGCTGCCGCCAGGTCCGACGGCTGTGGCCGACTATCCGACCGTGCTGCTCAGCGGCAATTGGCTGTCGCAGGAACAGGTCAGCGCGGCAAGCGAATTCGCGCGGTTCATGCGCAAGTCCGAGCAGCTCGCGCAGCTGTCCAAGGCCGGTTTCCGCACCGAGGGCGGCGCGCCGCCGAAGAGCGACGTGACGAGCTTTGCGCCGGTGTCGGCGCCGCTGTCGGTGGGTGACGCCTCGATGCGGGCGACGCTGGCCAACGCGTTGACCGCGCCGGCGGAGAGCCCCGCCGTCACGATCATGCTCGACCAGTCGATGCCGACGGACGAGGGCGGCAAGTCGCGGCTGGCCAATGTGGTCGCCGCGCTCAACGCGCGGGTGCAGGCACTGCCGGGCAACGCTGCGGTCGGGTTGTGGACGTTCGACGGCGTCGAAGGCAGGTCCGAAGTGAGCACCGGTCCGCTGTCGGATCAGGTCAACGGGCAGCCGCGTTCGGCGGCGCTGACCGGTGCGCTCAACGCGCAGACCGCGTCCGGTGGTGGTGCGGTTTCGTTCACCACGCTGCGGATGCTCTACGACCAGGCGAAGGCGAGTTACCGTCAGGGACAGAGCAATTCGGTGCTGCTCATCACGGCGGGCCCGCATACCGACCAGTCGCTGGACGGTCCCGGCCTGCAGCAGTACATTCGCGGGGCCTTCGATCAGGGACGCCCGATCGCGGTGAACGTGATCGACTTCGGCAACGACCCCGACCGCCCCACATGGGAGGCCGTCGCACAGGCCAGCGGCGGCAGCTATCAGAACCTCGGCAGCTCGGCCTCGCCCGACCTGACCGCCGCGATCACGCAGTTCATCGGTTAGTGCGACGCCGTCGTCAGTAGGCTCAACGCGGCGCGGGTGAATACCTCGGGCACCTCCACTTGCGGGTAGTGCCCGACACCGGGAAGCTCGACAACGTCTGCGGCAGGCCGTAATTCGCGCAGGCCGTCGAGCACGTTTGTGGTGGCCACCGGATCGTCGAGGGCCCACAGGAAGCTGAGCGGTTTGGGCCAGTCCCGCACTGCGCCGTGCCAGCGGTCGGCGTAGCGTTCGCGCTCGTCGAGGTACGAGATCAGCAGGTGCGCGATGCGGTGCCCGTCCTTGTTGGCGATCAGCGCCCACTGCGCGTCGGCCTCCTCTGCGGTCAGCGGATGGTTCGCGCTGAACAAACGCCCGAACTCCTTGACGAACCTGCCGCCGGTGGACAACCGCGCGGCCAGCGGGCCGAGCGGACCGCGTAGCAGCTTCTGGACGGGTCGTAGGCTGGCGCGGCTCAGGATCACGCTGCCGTTACTGAGCACGACGCGTTGCAGGTCAAAAGGCAAGGCGCCGTTGATATCTCGGGCCAATAATTCTGTCGTCACCGACGTGCCCATGTCGTGTGCGATGAGCACCACCGGTCCCGGTGCTTCTGCGGCGACTACGTCAGCCACGATGTCGGCCTGCTCGAGCAGACTGTAGCGGTGCGGTCGCGGCTTGTCCGACAGGCCGAAGCCGAGGAAGTCGAGTGTCAGCCACGCCCGCCCTGCCAGGTGCGGCACGACGCCGCGATAGTCATACGAACTCGATGGGTAGCCGTGCAGCAGCAGCACCGTCGGACCATCGCCGGGTGCCGAGCGAACGAACACCCTGCCCGCAGCCGTCGTCAGCCAACTGCCGCCGTCACGCCACTTCGCCACGCTTGGGGGTAGCACACCACGGACCCTAGCCGCCGAACGTGGGTTACCCGCACGCTTCGGGCCCGCGGAACGTGCGTTGAGCCCACACTCGGCGGACCTGGGTCAGGCGAACGCCTCGACCGGCGGGCACGAGCAGACCAGATTGCGATCGCCGTAGGCCCCGTCGATGCGGCGCACCGGTGGCCACACCTTCGGCCGGAAGCCCTTGCCGAGCGGGTACGCCGCCTGCTCGCGGGTGTACGGATGATCCCAGTCGGCCACCAGCAGGCATTCCGCGGTGTGCGGCGCACCGCGCAGCGGATTGTCGTCGACTGTCCAAGTGCCCGCACCAACCTTGTCGATTTCGCCGCGTATCGCGATCATCGCGTCACAGAACGCGTCGACCTCGGCGAGGCTCTCGCTCTCCGTCGGCTCGACCATCAGCGTGCCCGCGACGGGGAAGCTCATCGTCGGCGCGTGAAAACCGTAGTCCGCCAAGCGCTTTGCCACGTCGTCCACGGTGACGCCGGTGTCCTTGGTGATGCCCCGCAGGTCGAGGATGCACTCGTGGGCGACCATGCCGTTTTCGCCGGTGTACAGCACCGGGTAGTAGTCGTCGAGGCGCCGCGCGATGTAGTTGGCCGACGCGATCGCGGTCAACGACGCCGCACGCAGCCCTCCTGCGCCCATCATCCGGATGTACGCCCACGTGATCGGCAGGATCGACGCCGACCCGTACGGCGCCGATGACACGGTGTACTTCTCGGGCAACTCCTCGGCCAGCGGATGGCCGGGCAGGTATTTGGCCAGGTGTTCGCGCACCGCGACGGGCCCGACGCCGGGACCGCCGCCACCGTGCGGGATGCAGAACGTCTTGTGCAGATTGAGATGGCTGACGTCGCCGCCGAACCGGCCGGGCCTGGCCAGCCCGACGAGCGCATTGAGATTCGCGCCGTCGACGTACACCTGGCCGCCGACGTCGTGCACGGCCGCGCAGATCTCGGCGATGTCGTGCTCGTACACGCCGTGCGTCGACGGGTAAGTGATCATCAACGCCGACAACCGATCCGCGTGCTCGGTCACCTTCGCACGTAGGTCGTCGAGGTCGACATCGCCGTTGGCCCGGCACGCCACCACCACGACCCGCATGCCGACCAGCGCCGCCGACGCCGCGTTGGTGCCGTGCGCACTCGACGGGATCAGGCACACGTCGCGATCGGGCTGGCCCCGCTCGGCGTGATACGCCTGGATCGCGAGCAGCCCGGCGTACTCCCCCTGCGACCCGGCGTTGGGCTGCAACGACACCGCGTCATAGCCGGTGATCGCGGTCAGCCAGCTCTCCAAATCGGAGATCAGCTTGCGCAGTCCCGGTGTGTCCGACGCGGGTGCGAACGGGTGCTGGCGGGAGAACTCCGGCCAAGTGATCGGCTCCATCTCAGCCGCGGCGTTCAGCTTCATCGTGCACGACCCGAGCGGAATCATGCTGCGGTCCAACGCAATATCCTTGTCGGCCAACGAACGCAGGTACCGCATCATCTCAGTCTCGGTGCGATACTGCGTGAACGCCGGATGGGTGAGGAACTCCGAAGTGCGCGTTGCGATGTCGGCGCGCAGCGGCTGGGCGGGCGCCAACCCGAACGCCTCGATCACCCGGGCGACGTGCTCATCGGTTGTCGCCTCGTCGCACGAGACCGACACGTGGTCGGCGTCGACGCGCCACAGGTTGATGCCGTTGACCTTGGCCGCGGCGACCACCTCGTCGGCACGACCGGGAACCTTCGCGAGCACGGTGTCGAAGAACTTCCCGTGCACCAACGCCTCACCCAGCGCGCCTGCGATCGCCTCGGCGCGGGCGTGCACGCGGCGCGCAATGCCGGTCAAGCCGTCCGCGCCGTGGTAGCTGGCGTACATCGAAGCGATCACCGCAAGCAGCACCTGCGCGGTACAGATATTGCTGGTGGCCTTGTCGCGGCGGATGTGCTGTTCGCGCGTCTGCAGCGCCAATCTGAAGGCGGGCGACCCGTCCGCATCGACGGACACGCCGACCAGTCGGCCCGGCAGCTGGCGCGCATGCTTGGCGTGCACCGCGAGGTAGCCCGCGTGCGGACCGCCGAATCCCATTGGCACGCCGAAACGTTGGGTGGTGCCGAATGCGACGTCGGCGCCGATGTCGCCAGGCGATACGATCAACGTCAGCGCCAGCAGGTCGGCTCCGATCGCCACCAGCGCACCACGCTCGTGCGCCGCGGCCACCAACTCGGCCCAGTCGACGACCTCGCCGCTGCTGCCGGGAAGCTGGGCGATCACCCCGAAGAAGTCGCCGTCGGGCAGGCCCGCCCGCAGGTCTGCGGTGACGATCTCGATGCCCAGCGGCTCCGCGCGGGTGGCCACGATTGCGGCGGTCTGGCTATACACATCGGCGTCGATCACGAGTCGGTTCGACGGCCCCCGCACGGCGCGGTGCATCAGCGTCATCGCCTCGGCGGCGGCGGTGCCCTCGTCGAGCATCGAGGCGTTGGCGACCTCGAGCCCGGTCAGGTCGGCGACCATCGTCTGGAAATTCAGCAGCGCCTCGAGCCGGCCCTGACTGATCTCCGGCTGGTACGGGGTGTAGGCGGTGTACCACGCCGGGTTCTCAAGTATGTTGCGGCGCAACACCGGTGGCGTCAGTGTGTCGAAATAGCCCTGCCCGATCATCGAAACGGCGACGGTGTTCGAGTCGGCCATCTCGCGCAGTTCGGCAAGCGCTTCGTGCTCGCTGGCGGCGGGCAGCAGTTGGTCAAGACCTGGGGCGACGCCGTCGGCGGACAGCGCGTCGAGAATGCCCGCTGGCAGCGCCTTGTCGGCCAGTTCGTCCAGAGATCCCACTCCGATGGTCTTGAGCATCGTCGTGACGGCATCGGCGTCCGGTCCGATGTGGCGATCGGCGAAGTTGGGCTGGTAGTGATCGAACACTGAGGTGCACTCCCGGAGAGGAACGTTCCTCCCCCTCAGTCGTCAACCCGGCTGGGCGTCTCCAGAGGCATCGGGGCCTTGCGCGGTCCTGGGTGCCTGAGAGGTTGACGGAGAGGTGTTGCTCCTTCGGCGTCCGTGACTGGCGGTCACGGAACTCTCCCACACAAGGGCGATGCGCTGACGAGTTTACCGTCACCACCGCTCAGCGGCGATTTCGGCAGGCAGAACGGGCGGCGTGTCAGCCTATTTTGCGGTCGCGGTGCTTACGACGCGAGGCCAGCTCGTCCTCGGGGGTTGCGATCGACTCGCCACCGTCGGCCCGCTCGCCGGGGAATTCGGCGATGGCCCCGGTCAGCTCCCGCATGGCGCCGGACACCGCGATGCCGAACACACCCTGGCCGCCCTGCAGCAGGTCGACGACCTCCTCGGCCGACGTGCACTCATAAACCGTGGTGCCGTCGGAGAACAGCGTGATGTTGGCCAGATCGCGGACGCCGCGCTGGCGCAGGTGATCGACCGCGACGCGGATGTTGTGCAGCGAGATACCGGTGTCCAGCAACCGCTTCACGATCTTGAGGACGAGGATGTCCTTGAACGAGTAAAGGCGTTGGCTACCCGACCCGGCCGCGCTGCGAATGGACGGAACCACGAGCGAGGTCCTGGCCCAGTAATCCAGCTGCCGGTAAGTGATTCCGGCGATCTGGCAGGCGCTGGGACCGCGGTAGCCGACGAGTTCGTCGGGCACCGAGTTATCGGGGAACAGACCGGCCTGCACGGGTTCGCTGGGGGCGGTTGCCGGCGATTCGGCGGGCCCGCTGGTGGACAGATCCAGCTGCTCTTGACGTGGCGTGTCTCCCACTCTGCCAATCCTCTCGCCGATCGAACTCGCGTCTGTGACCTGCATGGGCGCACGTTTGCCGAAGATCGAATGTGTCGAGCATACGCTTCCCGTCGAGCCATTACTGCTCGTCGCAACCAAGTATGGCTGCCCAATTCATACTTCGAAGAAACCCGCACCGCGTGTCGAGCGCGACGAGACGTTTCCGTGACAAAACCCCAGGCGACCGGGCCCGTACTCCTACGGGAACTACGTCGCCTTGAAATCGTCGGGCGACACGCTGTCGAGGAACTCCTTGAACTTCTCGACCTCGTCCTCGCGGACCGCGCCGGCGGCCTCCTCGTCGTTCTCGTCGGGAATCAGCAGTCCGGCCTCGGCGAGCACGGCCTCCTCGACGTAGATCGGCACGCCGACGCGCAGCGCGATGGCCACCGAATCCGACGGCCGAGCCGACACCTTGATGTCGCGGTCGAAGATCAGGTCCGCGTAGAAGGTGCCCTCCTGGAGGTCGACGATGCGCACCTCTTTGAGCGAATGACCAAGTGCCGTAATGAGATCTCGGATCAGATCGTGGGTCAGCGGACGCGCGGGCTCGTGTCCCTGCTGCTCGAGTGCGATCGCAGCAGCCTCCGGCTGTCCGATCCAGATCGGTAGATAGCGGTCACCATTGGCTTCCCGCAGCAGTAGCACCGGCTGGTTCTGCGGCTGCTCAACGCGAATGCCGACCACACGAACCTCACCCATTTGTGTCTGCCCTCCGCACGAAAGAAGCCCGCTAAGAAGCCTTGAAAACGAGTCTAATCCTCAGCGATCCAGAACGTCGCGTACGGCGGACTTGATGAGCGACGTGTGCAACGTGATCGCCAGGGCAGCCACCTCGCGGGCCAGATCGTCGGCCCGGTCGCGGGCCCCGGCCTTGCCCGCCTTGACCACCGGACCCGCGATCTGGGCGATCAGATCGGACTGGCGGTCGGCTGCTGAGCGAAATGCCCGCAGATGCCGCGGCTCGACGCCGTACTCGGCCAGCGCCTTGGCGCACTGCGCGATCACCACCGAATGGTCGTCGAAGAAGCCCGCGGCGCCGGTTTTGACGATGCCGCCCTTGACCAGCTCGTTGAGCATCGCGTCATCGATGCCCGACCGCGCGAGCAGATCCTCGCGGCGCAGCCGAACCTGCGACTGCGCCACCGCAACGCCGTCATCCTCCGGGTTCGCATCAACCGGAACCAAACGCGGTACGCCGTAAGCAGATCCGCTGCTGGGCAGCTCGCCGTCGGGCTGGGCGTCCAACTGGGCCTTGATGACCTTCAACGGCAGATACTGATCGCGTTGCGCGGTCAGGATGAACCGCAGCCGCGCACAGTCGTAGGCGGTGAACCGCCGATACCCCGACGGGGTGCGCTCAGGCGTGACGAGCCCCTCGGCCTCCAGAAAACGAATCTTGGAGATGGTTACGTCCGGGAAGTCCGGTCGCAGCAGATCGAGCACCGCTCCGATCGACATCCCGGCCAACGCGGGTCTGTCGGGGGCGGTCACGCTCAGCTTCCCGGGCCGCTGTCGTCGTCGCCTTTGGGCCCGGTCAAGAACACCAGGCGGAACTTGCCGATCTGGACCTCGTCGCCGTTGGCCAGCACTGCGGAATCGACGGGTTCCCGGTTGACGTAGGTGCCGTTGAGGCTGCCGACGTCGACCACCTGGAACTCGCCGCTTTCCAGCCGGAACTCCGCGTGCCGACGGCTCACCGTGACGTCGTCGAGGAAGATGTCGCTGTCGGGATGTCGACCCGCCGACGTGGTGGGCTGGTCGAGCAGGAATCGCGATCCCGCGTTGGGGCCGCGCTTGACGACCAGCAGGGCCGACCCGGCGGGCAGGCCCTCCACACCCGAGACCGCACCCTCGGCGCCTGCCGCGGGCGGAGCGTCCAGTTCATTGAGGAAGTCGGCGCGAAAGACCGATGTCGTCTCCACAGTGACATCCTCGGACTGGTCAGCCCCAGAGTTGTGGTTTTCCGTCACCCGCTGCTCCTCACTGGCTGCTGTGGCGATATCAGGCCGGGCCCCCCAGCCGTCATTACACGTCTGGTGTTGACCGTACCGCGCAGTAGACATCATTGGGTCCACCACCGCCGGATCGGCCTGTGTTGGACTTTGGTCGCGAAAACCCTAACAACTCGTCATTCGGTCACGGTGGCGCGGTAGCCGTCCGGATCCAGCAACCCCGACAGCGCGTCGTCCAGCGAACCGCCCTCGATCTTCAGATCGACCAGCCAACCTTCGCCATAGGGATCCGAGTTGACCAGTTGCGGGTTTGCTTCCAGATCTCCGTTGACCGCAACGACTTTCGCGCTGACGGGCGCGTAAAGATCGGAGACCGACTTCGTCGATTCGACTTCGCCGAACGACTCCCCCGCCGTCACCTCGGCGCCGACGTCGGGCAACTGCACGAACACCACGTCGCCGAGCGCCGACTGGGCGTAGTCGGTGATGCCGACCCGGACGGTGTCGTCGCCGGTGCGCTGCACCCACTCGTGTTCCTCGGTGTAGGACAGGTCGGCTGGGATTTGGCTCACGGCGCTCCTATTTGTCGGCGGCAAACATGTGGCTTCATTTGACTGGCTGAGCGTATTGGCGGGGTTTCGGTTGCCGCAAGGCGGTTATGTCGACGCGGTCGGACTGTTGTACCACCATCTTGCCGCCGACGCGCTCGACACTGTCCATCGCACCGCCTGGGATGTTCATCGCGGCGGCCAGCGTAGCCGGATCACCAATGGCCAGAACAGAATACGGCGGGCCAAGCGTCGCATTGTCGACGACGAGCGCACCGGGGTTGCCGACCACCCACGTGTCGACGCCGACCCGAACGGACGTCGACCCGCCCCGAATCTCCATCGCCTCGGCACCTGCGGCCCGCAACTCGTTGATGACGTCGAGCATGGTCTCAGCGGGCACCCCTGGCGTGGTGTCCTCGATCGTCAGTGTCACGCCGGGACCCGTCGCAGCGACGGTGCCGATCTGGATCGACAGCGCGGCCAGACGCGCCTGCGCGTTTTCGATCGCGGCCGCATCGCTGCTGCCGGAGGCCTGCAATTGCGCCAAGTTGCGCTGTAGGTCGGCCACTTCGGTATTGAGCGCGGCTTCACGCTGCTGCAGCGAGTCCAGCAGCACCAGCAGATCGGCGGGCCGCGCTGTCTCCAGTGCGTCGCCCGATTCGGTCTGTCGCGCCTGCGTCACGATCGCGATCCCGAGCACCACAAGCAGCAGGACGGCCAACGCGCCGAAGGCGAGTTGCGATCGGCCCCGCCGCGCCACGCCCTTCACCCCGCCTGCGTTCAGATCGCCGATCGCGGGCGCGGGCTCGTCTGGCGGCAACTCGTGGCGGCCGTGATGGTCCGGTTCGGCCGAATGCTGCGGGGGCTGATCGGACATGGGTTTATGCGCCGAACAATCTGCGCCGCAAGGCGGCAGCGTTGCCGAAGATCCGGATGCCGAGCACCACGATGATCGCGGTGGACAACTGCGTGCCGACACCGAGTTGGTCGCCGACGTACACGATCAACGCGGCGACCAGAACGTTGAACACGAACGAGATCACGAACACCTTCGAGTCGAATATGCGTTCCAGATAGGCCCGCAATCCGCCGAACACCGCGTCGAGCGCGGCTACCACCGCGATCGGCAGGTAGGGCTGGATGACCTCGGGGACGCTGGGGTGAAACACCAGACCCAGCACGATCCCGACGACCAGTGCGGCGATACCGATCATTTGTGTCCCGTCATTAGGGCCCAATCTGCTTGGCGAAGTTGACATCCCGAAACGAACCGGCGGGCACGGTGAGACCATCGCCGGCGCTGACATTGACTCCGACGCCATAGCTGGTCTCCAGCAGGCGAAGTCGCTGCAGGCCGGGGCTGCGGTCGAACACGTCGGCCATGGCGTGCGGCGGTCCGATCGCGAGAATGACGTATGGGCTGCTGATCGGTTGATTGTCGACCAGGATGCCGCCGCCCGCCTGCCGGATGGTCACGTTCGGGCCGATCCGCACACCGCCCACCGAGACGGCCTCGGCTCCGCTGACCCACAGCGAGTTGACCACCAACTGCAGATCGCGGTCGAGGATCACCTGCTGGCTGCCGGGCAGCCGCTCCTTTGAGACGTCGCTGAGGTCTTTCGACATCCCGGGATCCGTGACGGTGATGGTCAGGCCGGGCCCGATCACCGCCGTGGTGGCGGCGGCGAAGTTGGCCGCATCCAGACTGCCCAGCAACTGCTGACCGCGTTCGTCGCCCGCGAGCCTGCTGCGCCGCTCGGCATCCACCCGGGCGGCCAGCGCGTTGCGCTTGGCGCTGGCGTCGTTGGCGGCGGCCTCAGCGGACTTGACGCTTCCCGCCAGCACATGCTGCGACTCGCGCACGCCCGGCGCCGTCGAACGTGCCTGCGCGACGGCGGCGGCGAACACCACGGCGATCAAAAAAGCACCGCAGATCTGCCAGGCCCACGCCTGCCACCACTTGCGGCGCCTTCCCGCCTCCTTCGCCTTGGCCGCTGCCGCGTAGCCGGGATCGAGATGATCGGACAGCAGCGATCTCAGCAGTGACGGCACGGGGATCAGCGTCGGCGTGTTGGCCTCGTGAGCGTTGCGGCCCGCTTGGGGGTCGTAGCCGCCCAATGTCGTCACGCGTGTCCTCGGCTCTTCGCGCAGGCGCTCATCGCACAACCTTCGGCAGTTGGCGCACCACCATGGACACCTGGATCAGATAGAGCACCCCCGACCACAGGTACATGGCCAGGCCCCAGATCAGAAAGGCCCAGCCGCATGCGAGCACGACCCTGCTCCAGAGCGCATCGAACTGGCCGAGCAGGATCAGCGGGAAGCCCGACATCAGCGCGAAAGTGGCGGCCTTGCCGATGTAGGTGACCGGCAGCGCGGTCAATCCGCGGCCGCGCAATACCGGCAGCGTCGCGGCGAGGATCACGTCACGACCGAGCAGCGTCAGCACGATCCACCACGGCACCGCGCCGTAAATCGCCAGCGCCACAGGCACGGTCACCATGTAGATGCGGTCGACGGCCGGATCGAGCAATTCCCCCAGCCGTGACGATTGGTTGTCGACGAGCCGGGCGATCTTGCCGTCGGCCCAATCGGAGAAGCCGCTGAACATCAACAGGCCGGTAGCCCACCCGGTGGCGTGAGCCACCAGCAGCAGGTACAGGAACACCGGCACCAATACCAGGCGCAGCGCCGACAGCGCATTGGGCACCGTCAGCACCCGGTTGCGCACGTCGCCAGCAGGGCCCGCCATGGGCTAAACCTATCGGAAGACTCCTGGCAGGCTCAGCGCCGACATGGTCTGGTCTGCCAGCGGATTGTCGTGCACCATGTACGTCCACGTCGACGTCGGGCGGGCGAGTTTCGACAGGTCGATGCCCGGCTCGTCCTCGATGGACGGCGCAGTCTCGAACGTCTGCTGCGCCGCCTCGATCGCGTCGGCAGCCAGTGAGGCGAACGCGTCGACGGCCATCCGGTGGAACTCGTCGATCGGGGTCTGGTTGCCCAGTGCGCGCAGGTGAATGCTCTCGCGGATGTCGGCCAGGTAGGCCAGGTGGTCGGCCCATCCGCGGTCGAGGTGATACAGCATGATCAGCCGGCAGATCTTCTCCAGCTTCTCCTCACCGAGTGTCTCGACGATCTCCTCGTAGCGTTTGGGTGCGCGCTCGGCGAGCTCCTCGCGGGCAGTTGCGGTGCGCAGCAACGTGTCTCGGCGTTCGACGATGATCGCGCGCTGCTGGGCGATCAGCTGGTTGTAGCGCCAGTTGTTGGCGTGGATGTCGAGCATCCGGCCTTCGGCGACACGCTGCGCGTGGTCGAGCAGCGTCGCGGCCTTGTTACTGACGATGCGGCCGTCGCCCTTCTCCGGGTCGGTCTCCATGGGCAGCTTGTTGGGCTCGAGGTGCGCGACGACGACGTCGTCTTCCCAGCTGGCGAAGAACACCGATGAACCGGGATCACCCTGGCGGCCTGCGCGGCCGCGCAGCTGGTTGTCCAGCCGTTCGGTGTGGTGGCGCCCGGTGCCGATGACGTGCAGCCCACCGAGTTCGGCCACCTCATCATGGCTGGCTTCGTCGGAGCCCCCCAGCCGAATGTCCGTGCCGCGGCCTGCCATCTGCGTGGAGACCGTGACGCTGCCAAGCGTGCCCGCCTCGGCGATGACGCGGGCCTCTTCTTCGTCGTTCTTGGCGTTCAGCACGACCGCAGGCACGCCTGCCTTGACCAGCCGCTCATGCAGCTCCTCGGATTCGGCGACATCGTGGGTGCCGACCAGCACGGGCTGCTGGGTTTCGTGCACTTCCTTGATGTGGTCGACGATCGCGTCGATCTTGGCGGCCGCGGTGATGTACACGCGGTCGGTCTCGTCTTCGCGAATGTTGGGAGTATTAGGCGCAATTGGCGACACACCGAGCTTGTAGAACTGGCGCAGCTGTTCGCCGGCCGCGAGCGCGGTGCCCGTCATGCCGCACACCCGCGGGTACCGGTTGATCAACGCCTGGACGGTGATGGTGTCGAGCACCTCACCGGTCTCGGTGGTCTCGATGCCCTCCTTTGCCTCGACGGCGGCCTGCAGCCCGTCGGGCCAGCGCTGCAGCTGCGCGATGCGGCCGCGGGAGGAGTTGATCAGGTGCACGGCGTCGTCGCGGACGATGTAGTGCACGTCGCGCTGCAGCAGCACGTGCGCGTGCAGTGCGACGTTGACCTCGGTCAAGGTGGTGCCGACATGTTCCTCGGAATACAGGTCGATGCCGCCGAGCTTGGCTTCCAGCTTCTGCGCGCCGGACTCGGTGAGGTGGACGTTGCGGTTGTCGGCGTCGGTGTCGTAGTCCTTGCCTGCGATCAGTTCGCCGACGAGCCGGATGATCTCGACCTTCGGCGTCTCGCGGTGGGTGGTGCCCGCGAGGACCAGGGGCACCAACGCCTCGTCGACGAGGACCGAGTCGGCCTCGTCGATCAGCGCGACGTCGGGGTTCGGCGAGACCAGGTCTTCGACGTCGGTGACGAGCTGATCGCGCAGCACGTCGAAGCCGACCTCGTTGACCGACGCGTAGGTGATGTTGCACTTGTAGGCTTCGCGGCGCTGCTCGGGAGTGGACTCGGCGGTGATCCAGCCGACCGTCAACCCGAGCGCCTCGATCAGCGGCCCCATCCATTCGGCGTCGCGGCGGGCCAGGTAGTCGTTGATGGTGATGACGTGAACGTGGCGTCCGCCGAGCGCGTAGCCGGCGGCCGCGATCGCACCTGACAGCGTCTTGCCTTCACCGGTGGCCATCTCGACCACGTCGCCGGCCAGCATCCGCAGCGCGCCCTGCAGCTGGACGTCGAACGGCTCCAGGTTGGTGGCCCGTTTGGACGCCTCGCGGGCGATCGCCAGGAACTGCGGAATGTCGGATGACTCGGCCAGGTCGTCGAGATTGAGCAGCCGGGCGGCCTTGCGCAGCTGCTCGTCGTCGAGGTCGGCCGCCTTCTCGCCGAAGTCCGAGGACTTGTCGACGAGCGACATCGACTTCACCTCGTCGCGGTCAGTGCTGGCGCCTAGCAGTTTCCAGAACCTGTTGCTGACACGACCTGAGGTGCGGTTTTTCGTCTTCGCCACACGTTTACCGTACCTGCGCCTTCCACTACCGCGTGGGCCCACACGTGAGTAGGGGACGTGCGTGTCTGCACCGCGACACGCCGCGATATGCGTGCAGTCTGCGCACGCTCGGGTCAGTCGGGCGCGACGAAGCTGATCCGCACCCAGTCGTTGACCGGCTCGAAGCCAATCCGTCGGTAGATGGCGTTCGACGTCGGGTTGGCGATATCGGCGAACAGCACGACGTCGGCCGTGCCGCTGCGGTGCGCCAGTTGTACGGCGGCGGCGGTGACGGCCGAGCCGTAGCCGTGGCTGCGCTCGTCGCGCGGTGTGAACACCGGTCCGATCCGCGACACGTCCGCGGCGGGAGCCCGCAGCATCGCCATGCTGCGGGGTGAGCCGTCGACGTCCCACAACACGAAGCGATCACCAACGCGGCAGGCGTTGTCGACGAACCGTTCACCGGGGTCGTCATCGCGCGGATCCCCGAAGGCGTCCGCGAAAAAGCGCTCCACCCAGTCCACAAGCAGGGCGCGATCGCTGTCGGTCGCGACCCGCGGCGACCCTGCAACGCCTTGTGGAACGAGCAAGGCACCCAACCGATACAGCTTGTCGCCAGATGTCACCGTGCCGCGCTGTCCGGTGACGTCACGCCACGCATCGGCGAACGCGACGGCGGTGTGTTCGACCCCACGGACGCCATGCAGCGACGGGTCCAACCGGGCAAGTGCCGATGCGACCGCGGACGCCGTATCTGTAGGAATTCCGCTGCACGCCAACGGATATGGAGGTGTCTGCAGGGCCGCGCCCACGACGCGACCGTTGTTCCAGAGCGTCAGCATCGTCGAATCGTCGGGAAACGCTCCTGCCCGCAACAGGGTGAGCTCGATGGTGTGCACGACGGGGTCGCGTCGGTACAACGGTTCCGCGATGTCGCGAAACTCGTCCACCGAATGATGCAGCCTGACCTCCATGCATCCAGAATGGCCACCAATCGCTAAGGCGTCCACCGATTTACGGCCCGCGAGCGTGCACGTTTGTACAGAATTTCGCGGCGTGTCGTGTGCAAACACGCACGCTCGCGGTAGTAAAAACTAGGCCAGGTTCGAGCGGCGGGGGTACGCGACGGCGGGATCGGTCAGCGCATTCACCACAGCAGGCATACCCGACGAGAACGCCCGTTCCAGCGCGGGCCGGATTTCCGCGGGCGTCGAAACCAATTCGCCGTGCCCGCCAAGCGCGCTCACCACTTCGTCGTAGCGGGTGCCCGGCCGCAGTTCGGCGACCACCGAATAGCCGTACAACATCTCCATCGGATGCTTTTCCAGCGCCCAGATGCCGTTGTTGCCGATCACCGAAACCACGTGAATACCGTGGCGCACCAACGTATCCCACTCCATGCCCGAGAATCCGAACGCGCCGTCGCCCTGCAGCAGCACCACTTGCCGATCCGGCCGGGCCAGCTTGGCGGCCAGCGCATAGCCGGGTCCAGAGCCAAGGCAGCCGAACGGGCCGCTGTCCAACCACGCGCCCGGCACGTAGCTGTCGATGACCCGCCCCGCATACGAACCGAAATCACCGGCGTCGATGACGACGATCGCGTCGCGGTCCAGCAGCGGCTTCAGTTCGGCGTACAGCCGCATCGGGTGCAGCGGCGTGCGGTCGTCGTCCAACTCCGCCTGCTCGGCGGCCCGCGCGGCGTCCTCCACGGCACGCAGTTCGTCGATCCAGCCGTCGTGCTCGGCTGTCCTCGCAGCGGCCAGTGCCTTCAATGCGCTGCTCAAATCGCCATAGAGCTCCGCGGCGACCTCGCGCGGATGCGCGCGGTCGGGTTCGACGCGATCGGCGACGATCAGTTTGGTCTGCGCGCCGAACACCCCGCCGAAGCCGAGCCGGAAATCCATCGGCACTCCGACGACAAGCGCAACATCGGCCTCCCCCAACGCTTTTGACCGCGCCCGGGAAAACGCCAACTCGTGGTCCGCCGGCACTGTGCCGCGCGCCATCCCGTTCATCAGCACCGGGATCCTCAGCGCCTCGGCCAACTCCAGCAGCGCCTGCTCGGCATGTCCCCACCACACGTTGGTGCCCGCCATGATCACCGGGCGCTGCGCGTCGCCCAACAGGCGCACGGCCGCGTCCACCGCATTGCCGTCCGCATCGGCCGCATCCGGAAGGGTCGACAGCGCACCCGTACCGCCTGCGTCGTGCGCCTCGCTGAACACGTGGTCCATCGGGAAATCGATGAACGAAACGCCCGACGGCGCGCCAACCGCGGCGCGCAGCGCGTCGTCGATCAACGCGCTCACCGCGTCGGCCGACTGCGCGGTCGCGGCGAACCGGGTCAGCGGCGCTACGAACGGCACATGGTCGATCTCCTGCAGCGACCCTTGCCCCCAGCGCAGCGCCGGCGCCCGCCCGCCCAGCACCACCAGCGGCGACTGGTTCTGCTGTGCGGCCGCCATCGCGCTCATCCCGTTGGTCACCCCGGGCCCCGCCGTCAGCGCGGCGACACCGGGCACCCTGGTCACTTTCGACCAGCCCTCTGCGGCAAACGCCGCGGTCTGCTCGTGGCGGGTGTCGATCAGCCGGATGTTCTCGGCGCGGCATCCGTCGTAAATCGAGAACAGATGTCCGCCGGACAGCGTGAAGATCGTGTCGATGCCGCTCGCGCGCAGCCTTCGCGCGATCAGATGTCCGGCATTGACCGTAACTGGAGCGTCGATGCTCATGGCCGCAGCATAATCGCGGCCATGACCACGTTCAGGCCGTCGATCGATTGGAGCGACGAGGCCTTCCACACCGCCGTGTGGGTGGTGGAGATGTTCGTCCTCAGCACCGTAGGGGTGCTCGTGGTGCTGATCCTCGTCGGGCGGTTCACCGAATGGGGACGCCAGTTCTGGCGGGTCAGCGGCGACTACTTCAAGGGTAGGCAGAGCCTTCCGGTGTGGGCGCTGCTGGCAGTGCTGCTGGTGTCGGCGATCCTTTCGGTTCGGATCAGCGTGCTGCTGAGCTATCAGGTCAACGACCTGTTCACCGCGCTTCAGGTCGCTTTCCAAGGCGATGCGGCCAGAACTACTGGCATACAAGGGTTTTGGTCGACCATGGGTGTGTTCGCGATCCTGGCCACCTGCTATGTGGTGCGACTGCTCGCCGACCTGTACGTGACACAGCGGTTTCTGATGCGGTGGCGAATCTGGTTGAGCCGCCGCTTCATCGGCGACTGGCTCGGTGATCATGCCTATTTCCGCAGTCAGTTTTCCCGTCAACCCATCGACAATCCCGACCAACGCATCCAACAGGATATCGACATCTTCACCGCAGGTGTGGGTGGACAGCCGAACAACCCCGCGAACCACTCGGGTAACACGTTGCTGTTCGGTGCGATTGAGTCTGTGCTGTCGGTGTTTTCGTTCGGTGTGATTCTGTGGCGGCTCTCCGGCCCGTTGACGTTGGCGGGCATCACGATTCCCAAGGCGCTGTTCTGGATCGTCATCGCCTACGTGTTCGTGGTGACCGTCATCGCGTTCGTGATCGGCAGGCCGCTGATCCGGCTGAGCTTCGTCAACGAACTTCGCAATGCCAGCTTCCGGTATGCGCTCGTTCGGGTCAGGGATGCCGGCGCAGCGATCGGTCTTTATCGCGGTGAGAACGTCGAACGAAGCGTCCTCACCGGCCGTCTGTTGTCGGTGATGGACAACTACCGGCATTGGCTGAACCGTGTCGTGTTGTTCACCGGCTGGAACCTGTCGGTGGGTCAGGCCATCAATCCCCTACCGTGGCTGGTTCAGGCGCAACGGCTTTTCGCCGACCAAATTTCCTTCGGTGGCGTCTGGCAGTCCTCGACGGCGTTCGGCGCGATCCACGATTCGTTGTCGTTCTTCCGCAACGCCTATGACCAGTTCGCCAGCTACCGTGCGGCGATCATCCGCCTCGACGGGCTGGTCGACGAGAACTCGCGGGCGCGGGCGTTCTCCAGCATCACGACGGCCGTCTCCGACGAAGGAGCCCTCGAGGTCGACGCCGTCGAAGTCCGCACCCCCGAAGGCGAATCGCTGGTGCGCGGACTCGACTTCACCGTCGGCCGTGGTGAGACGCTGCTGATCAGCGGGGCGTCGGGCATCGGCAAGACGGTCCTGTTGCAGAGCCTCGCCGGGCTGTGGCCGTTCGCATCCGGCCGTATCCGCCTACCGTCGAGCCGCGGCGAGGCGATGTTCGTCCCCCAACTGCCCTACATCCCGCTCGGGGACCTACGGGCGGTGGCGTCGTATCCGCACCGCGAAGGCGAGGTCAGTGACCGGCAGATCCAGCAGGCCATGACCCAGGTCGCGCTGTCGCACCTGGTCATTCGGCTCAACGAAGCCCGCGACTGGGCCAGGGTGCTTTCGGTCGGCGAGCAGCAGCGCATCGCGTTCGCCCGCATTCTGCTCGCCAGGCCCAGCGCCATCTTCCTCGACGAGTCGACGTCGGCGATGGACGAGGGCTTGGAGCTGATGCTCTATGAACTGATCCGAACCGAGCTTCCCGACGCGGTTTTGGTCAGCGTGAGCCATCGCGGCACCGTTGAGCAGTTCCACGCCCGTCACCTGGAGTTGGTCGGTGACGGCGAATGGCGCCTCGACGCGCTTCCTACCAGGAGTTAGACCCTCCAAAACGCTCGCGGCAGCTTGTGGAGGTACCTTGCCGGAATGAACCCGGACATGTTCGTCCCGACGCTCGACTGGGGCAACGAGCTATGGAAGACGGTGGTGTGGGTCGGCAGGGCGTGGGCCATCGCCGCCGTCATCACCATGCTGATCCTGATCCTGATCGTCCAGTTCACCAAGTGGGGCAAGCAGTACTGGCGGATCACAGGCGACTACTTCAAGGGGCGCGACAGCGTCATCGTCTGGATATGGCTGGCAGGACTGCTGCTATCAGTAATTGCCGGCGTCCGCATCGATGTCCTGCTGTCCTACCAGGGCAACGACATGATGAGCAGCTTCCAGGCGGTCGCGGCGGGCCTTAGCACCGGCGACGAAGCGGTGAAGAATTCGGGCAAGGACGGCTTCTGGTTCTCCATTCTGGTGTTCAGCATCCTGGCCACCATCCACGTCGCACGCGTGATGCTGGACCTGTTCCTGATGCAGCGGTTCATGCTGAGGTGGCGCGCCTGGCTGACCGACCGGCTCACCGGCGACTGGCTCGACGGAAAGGCCTACTACCGGGCCCGCTTCATCGACGACACCATTGACAACCCCGATCAGCGCATCCAGACCGACATCGACATCTTCACCGCCGGAGTCGGACCGCTGCCGAACACACCCAACAACACGTCCGCGGCCACTCTGCTCTTCGGCGCTGTCTCCTCGGTCACGTCGATGTCAGCTTTCACGCTGATCCTGTTGAACCTGTCCGGCACGCTCACACTGCCCCTCATCGGATGGCAGGTGCCCAAGGCGATGTTCTTGATACTCATCACCTACGTCATCTTTGCCACGGTCATCGCCTTCTGGATCGGCAAGCCGATCATCTGGCTGGCGTTCAACAACGAGAAGTTCAACGCGGCGTTCCGCTACGCGCTGGTGCGCCTGCGCGACGCCTCCGAGGCGGTGGCCTTCTACCGCGGCGAGATCGCCGAGCGCACCGGCCTGCGACGGCTGTTCGCCCCTGTCGTCTCCAACTACAAGCATTACGTCAACCGGATGATCGGCTTCTACGGCTGGAACCTGTCGATGAGCCAGATCATCGTGGTCGTGCCGTACATCCTGCAGTTCCCGCGATTCCTCTCCGGCGAGATCAAGCTCGGCGCCATGTCGCAGTCGGCGTCGGCGTTCGGCAGCATTCAGGACGGGCTGTCGTTCTTCCGTAATGCGTACGACTCATTCGCCGGATACCGCGCCGCGATCATTCGTCTGCACGGCCTCGTCATCGCCAACGAAGAAGGCAGGGCGCTGCCAGAAGTCACGACCACTCCGTGCCGGGACGGCTCAGTCGTCCTCGATGACGTCGAAGTGCGCACCCCCGACGGCAAGCAGCTCATCAAGCCCCTCGACATGCGCCTGGAGATCGGTGACACGCTGGTGGTCACCGGGCCGTCCGGCAGCGGAAAGACCACGCTGCTGCGTAGCCTCGCCGAGTTGTGGCCGTTCTGCTCGGGCACACTGACCAGGCCATGCGGCCCCAACGAGACGATGTTCCTTTCGCAAATGCCGTATGTGCCGCTGGGCAACCTGCGCGCTGTGGTCAGCTATCCGGCTGAAGAAGGCTCGATCGACGACGCCACGCTCAAACACACACTGCAGAAAGTGGCGCTTCCTCACCTTGTCGACCGCCTCGACGAAGTGCTGGATTGGGCCAAGGTGCTCTCCCCCGGTGAGCAGCAGCGCATCGCGTTCGCCCGCGTCCTGCTGACCAAGCCGAAGGCCGTCTTCCTCGACGAGGCGAGCTCGGCGCTGGACGAAGGGCTTGAGTTCATCTGCTACAACCTGGTGCGCACCGAGCTGCCCGAAACCATCCTGGTCAGCGTCAGCCACCGCAGCACGGTCGAGCAACACCACACCCACGAGCTCGAACTGCTCGGCGACGGCGAATGGCGACTCGGCCGGGTGCAAGGCGACGAGCCCGTCCCGGTTTAACGCTGCGCCGGGTAGCTTCCCGGCATGGAAACGTTCACGCCGTCCCTGAATTGGGGCGACGAGCTGATCACGTCCCTGGTGTGGGTGGCGCGGGCATGGGCGATCGCGGCGGTGTGCACCCTGCTGCTGCTGGCGCTGCTTGCCCGGTTCACCACCTGGGGCAGGCAGTTCTGGCGGATCACCGGCGATTATTTCAAGGGCCGCCAAAGCATTCCGGTATGGTCGTTGCTCGGCGTGCTGCTGGCGTCGGTGATGGTCGACGTGCGGCTCGGGGTGTTGTTCAGTTATCAGTCCAACGACCAATTCTCCGCGCTGCAAGCCGCCTTCAGCGACCAAGGCAGCGCGAAAGACATTGCAATCCAGGGTTTTTGGGCGGCGATGCTGCTCTATGTCGGCCTAGCCGTTTCCGATATCGCCCGCAACCTGCTCGACGTGTACCTGATGCAGCGGTTCATCATCCGGTGGCGCGTGTGGCTGACACATCGGCTCACCCGTGACTGGCTCGACGATGACGCGTACTACCGGGGGCGTTTCGTCGAGCAGCCGATCGACAACCCCGACCAGCGCATCCAGCAGGACATCGACGCGTTCACCACCGGCACCGGCGAGGGAACCAACACGCCGACGGTCGGCACGTCCCAAACCCTGGTGTTCGGCACGGTCTTCGCCATCGTCAACGTCGTCTCGTTCACGCCGATCCTGTGGGGCCTGGCCGGACCGCTGACGATCCTCGGTGTGACGGTGCCAAAGGCACTGTTCTGGATGGCGTTGGTGTACGTGTTCCTCACGACGGTCGTCGCATTCTGGATCGGCAGGCCGCTGATCAGGCTGTCCTTCCGCAACGAGCTCACCAACGCCGCGTTCCGCTATGCGCTGGTGCGACTGCGTGACGCCGCAGAGGCCATCGGCTTGTACCGCGGCGAGGGCGCCGAAAGAGGTCAGCTAACAACGAGATTCGCCGCCGTCATCGCGAACTACCGGGCCTTCGTCCGCCGAACCCTGGTGTTCCTGGGTTGGAACCGGTCGATGAACCAGATCGTCAGCCCGCTGCCGACAGTGGTGCAGGCCCCGCGGCTGTTCGCAGGCGAAATCCAGCTCGGTGACGTGACACAGTCGTCGAGCGCCTTCATCTCGGTGCACGATTCATTGGCATTCTTCCGAGCTGTCTACGACTCGTTCGCCAACTACCGCGCCGTGATCATCCGGCTCGACGGCCTGGTAACGGCCAACGAACAGGCAAGGGAGCTGCCCGTTTTGACGACTGTGCCCACTGCCGACGGCTCGCTGGAACTCGACGGCGTGGAAGTCCGCACCCCGCAAGGCGTACGCCTTCTCGATCCGCTCGACGTGCGGCTCGACTCCGGGGAATCGTTGGTGATCACCGGCGGCTCGGGAACCGGCAAGACGACGCTGCTGCGCAGCCTCGCACAGCTGTGGCCGTTCACGTCGGGCACGGTGCGGTGTCCCGCCGAAGGCACCATGTTCCTGTCGCAGCTGCCGTACATGCCGCTCGGCGACCTCCGATCGGCGATCTCGTATCCCGCCGTCGCAGGCGAATTCGACGACGCGGCAATCCAATCCGCGCTCGATACGGTTGCGCTCGGTCATCTCGCCAGCCGCCTCGACGAGACAGCCGACTGGGCCAAGGTGCTGTCGCCGGGTGAACAGCAACGCATCGCGTTCGCGCGGGTGCTGCTCGCAAAGCCCAGAGTGGTGTTCCTCGACGAGTCGACCTCCGCGCTGGACGAGGGCCAGGAATTCGCGCTGTACCGGTCGTTGCGCGCGGCCTTGCCCGACTGCATCGTGGTCAGCGTCAGCCACCGCAGCACTGTCGAGCAGCATCACGACCGGCGACTGGAACTGCTTGGCGGCGGCCAGTGGCGCCTCGCGCCGGTCTAGCTCGCGGCGGCGTGCGCTCCGGCGCGGCGGCCGAAGAACGAGCCCTCACCTAGCTGGGTGCCGCTGGCATAGCCCTTGCCGTCCTGGGCGATGTTCGACGCACACGCGCCCGCCGCATAGAGGCCGGGGATCACGCTGCCGTCCTCCCGCAACACCTGGCCGTCGACGGACGTCGCGAGCCCGCCGACCGTGAAGCCCGCGTACATCGCCTTGCCAAGCGACAGGTCGAATGCGCCCCACGGCCCTTTGTCTTGTGGCGCAAGGAATTCCGGCTGCTTGTGGAAGTCGGGGTCCTCACCGCGGGCGGCATGCTCGTTGTAGCGATTCAGGGTGGCGGCCAGGTTCCCCTTCGGAATGCCGAGGGCGGCTTCCATTTCCTCGACGGTTTCCCAGCCGTCGATCAACGGCACCAGGGGCACCTCGGGTCGTTCCAGGTGCTGCTCGTCGACGATCAGGAATGCCGCGCTGTCGGGCTGATCCATCACGAATCCCGACGTGCGCGAGTGGTAGGAGTCCTCGGCGACGAAGCGCCGTCCGTCCTTATTGACGATGATTCCGGTCAGCAGAATCGACGGTGGGTACGCGGGCGCGGTGATGAAGGCCTGATCCATGTGTTTGGTTGCTCCGCCCGCTGATTCACCCAGCCGGATACCAAGGCCGTCGTCGTAGGTGTTGCCCAACACGAACGGCTTTTCGGCCAGCTTCGGGGTGTACTCGGCGACCATCTCCGGATTCATCACGAATCCGCCTGCAGCGATCACGACCGCCTTCGCGTGGATCGCGCCGCTGTCGTTGAAATGCTTCCAGGTGACGCCGACGACCGCGCCGTCATCCTGGACGAGCGCCGTCGCCCCTGTTTCATAGCGGATCTGCACACCGAGTTGCTCTGCCCGCTTCAGCAGTAGGTCGATCACCATGCTGGCCCCGCCGGTGTCACCGGGCACCGGCACCTTGTGCCCGCGCGGCGCGGGCACCGCCTGATCCTTGAACGGCCAGACCTTCTCGTTTCCGGTGAACATCAGCCCCTCGGTGTTCGGCTGGATGACGGCCTTGCCGGGAAAATAGCTGCGCTCGAACTGAAAGCCCAAGTCCTCCAACCAGTTGAAGTGCTCGACGCTGCCGTCGCAGTAGGCCCGGATCTTGTCGTGTTCGGGTTCGCGCGACACCGCGACGAGGTACTTGTACATCTCGTCGGCGCTGTCGGCGTGGCCGGTGGCCTGCTGCACGGCGGTGCCTCCGCCGAGATAGAAATGGCCGCCGGCCATCGACGTCGTACCGCCCGCGGCCGCAGCGCGTTCCAACACGAGCACTCTCGCGCCCGCTGCCGCAGCACTGACCGCTGCGCAACCGCCCGCGATGCCGAAGCCGACCACCACCACGTCGACCTCGTCGGACCACGCGGACACGTCGGCGGCGTTGACGGTCTCCGGGATTTGGGTGCTCACTTCTGCTGCTCCTGCTTGATGTAGTCGAAGAACGCCCGGATCTCGGACGGGATGTACGCAATCTCGATGTAGGGCACGCCGGCGTCCTGGGCCGTGACATATGCGAACTCCATGCCGCCCGGCATCACACCGCGCTGCACCACCTCGGCGCCGCGCTCGGCCACCGCGCGCTCGACGTCGTCGGCCTCGATACAGACGTGATGCAGTCCCGGCCCTGCGCTGTCCAGGAACTCGGTGTAGATGCTCTCGCCGGACACCGGCGCGATCAGTTCGAGTTGGGTGTCGCCTGCATAGGACAGCGAGATGTCGGCGACGAAGTCCGCGGGGCCGCCGCGGTAGGTGCACGCGTCGGGCCCGAAGTGGACGCCGGGCATGCGGATCCACTTTGTGGCGCCCAACAGCGTGGTCAGCGCCTTTTCGGTGGCGTCGAGGTCACGGGTGACCCAGGCAATCTGGACAGGTGTCTGGTCAGGCATCGTCACCGAGAATATCCCCGAGTCGCGGCCGTGGCTAGAACGTGTTCTAGTTTTGTTCTTCGCCGAGGTAGGCGGCCACGCAGCGGTCCGTCATCGTCCGCGCGGCTGTCGGATCCGTTCCGAAGGCGACGTTCACCGCGTGCCACGCCTCGCCGGAAAGCGTCATGAAGCGACGACCGTCCGCGGTACCCACCCACTGCTGCCCGAACGACGGGTCGACGGCTTCGCCGGTCGACAGATGCAGAGCCAGTCCCAGCAGCATGGAATCCCAGCCCATCCCCACGGCGCCAGGGCCGAATTGCCGCCAGATCTCGTCGTCGGCCACGGGCATGATGTGCTCGAGCACCAGTCGCGCTCTGTCGGGGCCGTCGCTCTCGATGCTCACGTCGATCCAGCTGACGTTGCCACCGAACTCCCACGTCGCGCTGAAGTTCTTGGGCGGATCGCACGTCAGGATGGTCCCACCCGCTTGGCCTTCCAGCTGATAGGAACCGCCGAGTCGCAGCTCACCGGAGATCGGCAGGAACCACCGCGGAATCCGCTCCATGTTGGTGACCGCATCCCAGAGGTCGGCCGGGTCGGTGTCGTAGGCCTGACTGACGGTGACGACGTGCGCGTCCCCGATGTCGATCTTGCGGGTGCCGAGGTTGCGCGCAACCGTGTTGATCTGATGCTCGACGTCGATCTCGGTCATGTTGCCTTCCTTCGTCGTTGCCGTTTGCCCCTGGCGATCTCGGTGGCCAATGCGTCAAGATGCGGGCTCCAGAACCGGCGGAACCCGTCGAGCCACTCGTCCACGTCGCGCAGCGCGGTGCCGTCCACTGCGTACAGGCGTCGCTGGCCATCGGGCCGCACCGAGGCGAAGCCGTTGTCGCGCAGCACCTTCAGATGCTGAGAAACCGCGGGCTGAGTGATCGCGAACTCGCTCTGAACGGTCGCTCCGATTGCGCCCGCGGACATCTCGCCGCCGGCAAGGAGTTCGAGGATGCGACGGCGCACCGGATCGCCGAGGACATCGAACGCGTGCACGTCTCCAAAATAGAAGTATGTACTTATATAAGTCAAGTCTATTACTTCTTGTCCCACCCCGGCGGTGCTGCGCCCCGCCCGAAGCCCCACGTGGCTTGGCCGAGCCGCGGCCTTGGCTCAACAGCCGACCGTCGACGAAACCCCGCGGTCAAGACCGGCTCGGGGTCGGCGCCTTCGAACATCGCAACGCATGGGGCTGCGAATTCGCATACCGCACAATGTGTTCCGGGGTTCGGGTAGACGGCGGGATCGCGGATCATGTCCAGCGCTTCAGCGGCGAGCTGCGTGCCGACCGACGCGATCTCCTCCTGGCTGCGGCGGATCAGGGTCCGGCGTACCGGCCCTGCCGTGTGTTGTTCGACCCGGGTCGTGACCTGGTCACGTGATGCCCGCGTCGACTCGCGCTGGTGCTGCGGGATCGACCGGCCGCCTCCGCTGCCCTCGTGCTGTGCGACGGGCTCGCGGCGGGCGGCCGCCGGTGCGGGCAACTCGAGCGGATCGCCGATGCGCACCTCGTTGTGGATGGTGCCTGCGATCGACATGCCGACGTAGTCCTGCTGCCACGCCCAGCACGCCGCGAGCGCCTCCTCGTCGCGAGTCAGCGCGTCCCGGTCCTGCCAGTCGTCGACGATCTGGTGTCGCACCACCCAGTACTCGTCGGCGTGATTCACCGCGAGCAGGTCCACCCTGCAGGTGTAGACCACGCCGGATCCGTTGGGCGCCAACAACCCTCGCGCGGGCTCTGCCGGATCGGCGATCATGCCGGTGACATCGTGATCGATCTTGACCGGGGCGAAGTCGTCTATTGTGCGCGCCCACGCGTCATAGCAGTCCAGCACCGCCACCGCAGACGCGGTGAGCTCATCCGCCGCCGCCTCGGTGAGCGACCGCGAGACGGCCTTGTGGACCAGCGACTGCTTCAGATCGTGCTGCCAGTCCCAGGTGCCCGGGTAGTAATAGACGGCAAGGGCGTCCTTGAGCGCGGCGGCCAATACGGGTTTCGCGCTGTCGAGTGGTTCGAGCCCGCGCCGCGATGCGAAATCCCATTGCCTGCGGCAGCGTTTGAAGGTTGCACGCTGCCCCGGATCGATGCGGATAACCACGGGTGCTCTCAGTGTGAGTGCGGCCAGGGATCGTCGAGCGGCCATCGACACCGGTCGGTGCGGTCGGCCATCGACTCGAGTTCGGTCAACAGATCGTCGAAAAACGGTCGCGTCCGCGACGGATCGTCGGGCCAGTGCGCAGAGAAGCACATCCAGACGTCCGGGTTGTCCGACGGCGCCGAGGTCACCGCGGTGTCAAGCGGAAGTACGCGCCAGGTATACGAATCGCCACGGCGCTCCAGGTACACGGTGTCCCCACGATCGGGGCGTGCGGCCACGATCGAAGCGAAGAGCTCTTCGCGGTTCATCTCCTGGCCTCGTCAGTTCAGGATAGTCAGCGCCTCGATCAGTAGCCGGGCCTGGGTGTCGAACACTGCGCCGGGTTCGGTCAGTGTGTCGGCGCCGTACTGGCCGAACACCTCCAGGCTGATCGCGCCCACCAGGGCGGCCCACAGCAGAAAACACTTCGCGACCGCGGAATCGTCGCCGGAAAACTCGAACTCGTCCCGAATCCTGTCGAAGTCCGACGACAACGGTTGAGCCACAGCAACATTCGACGGTGAAATCTCGCCGGCCGCGATGCCTTCAGCGACCGCGCCGAACAGTGCACCGACGACACGAGTGCCAGGGCCGACAGTGCGTGCGCTCGGCGCGTGGTAACCGGGCACCGGGCTGCCGTACAACAACGCCCAGCGGGCGGGCTGATCGACAGCCCATGCGCGGGCGGCGTGCGTCATCGCCAGTAGTCGATCGCGCCATGTCCCGTCGACGGCGGTCGCCGCATCATCGACCGCGTCGGCAAGTTCGGAGTACGCGTCGACCAACAGCAGAGTCAGCAGGTCGTCACGGCTGGCCACATACCGGTACACCGCGGACGACACCATGCCCAGATCGCGCGCGATCGCCCGCAGCGACAGCCCGGCCGCCCCCTCGGTGACCAGATGCCGCCTGCCGAGCTCGATGATCTGCGCCTCGATCTTCTCCCGCGACTCCTGCCGCTTGCCCATGCGGCCAGTGTGACACAAAGCGAGATCAGTGCTCTTGATTTCCCGACGCACGCGTGCCACCCTGATTAGAGAGCACCGCTCTCGACTTGTTGGAAGGAATCGCGATGACCGTCCGCTATGACGAACCCAACCTCGCCGCCCGCACAGGCAACGAGCTGATCCGATGGCTGGCAGAGGCGGGCCTCAGCATCGCCGGGACGCGTGCACTGCGGGTGCGCGGCCGCAAGACGGGCAAGCGCCGCGGGGTGGTGATCAACCTGCTCACCGTCGATGGACGTGACTATGTCGTGTCGCCGCGAGGCAACACGCAATGGGCGCGCAATGCCCGCGCGGCCGGCGTCGTCGAGATGGGCCCGCGCTGGCGCAGCCGGGACGTGCGCATCGCCGAGGTGGCCGACGACGACAAGCCCCAGCTGTTGAAGCGCTACCTCGATCGGTGGTACTGGGAGGTGAAGGGTCACGTGGGTGGGTTGACCCCGCAGTCGACGGTCGACGAAATGCGTGCCGCCGCACCGGCTATCCCGGTGTTCGAGCTGCTCCGTTAGGGGGCGGGCGGCGGGGCGTCGACGCTACCGGCGGCGGCGGAGATCACGTCTTCGCGGGCCTGCTGGCTGGCGGCCTGCCAGGACACCGCCGCCGGGTACTGGCCCCAGGTGCTGTTGAACATGCCGACGATCGCGGCTCTGCCGTCGGGGGTGAGGTTGTAGACCGGCCCGCCGGAGTCACCCTTCTGGCTCACGACGCCGTTGGCCATGGTGAACCAGCCGTTGTTCACGGCCTGGATGGTTCCGCAGCTCTCCCCCGTGACGACACCGAAATGGCACACCGGCAGGCCGGCGACGGGCGCAATGCCGGGATCGGCGATCAGGGCGCGTCCGCCCGGCAGGATGTTGTTGATTGCGACATCGGGTGCGAGGCTGATCGCCTCCCAGTCGGCGATCTGGTGGTTGGTGTCGACCGTGGCGCCGTTGGGCGTGTTGTCGCGGAACAACGAGAGACTGCCAATCACGTTGCCGTCTCTGTCCGTCACCTGCCCGCCGCCCCGGCAGTGCCCCGCGGTGAACGCGATCCGCATCTGCGGGTCGACGTATCCCAGCGTGCACACGTTCGTGCCTTGGCGAATTTCCATTCCGGGGAAGACGAGCACGCCTGGCGTTGCCTGTGCCGGTGCGATGGCCAACGTGAGCGCGAAGATCGGCGCCAGCGCCGCGAGCCTTCGCAAGCCTGGTCGGCGCACTGTCGTCTCCGATCTTGAAGTGCCAAGGCTGTCAAGCGTACCGCTGAGCTGCGATAACGGCACACGCAATTGGTCATCGCGCTTCGGCGCTGCGACGTTACACAACCGAGATCTGTGATCTCGGCTGTCCCCGTGGGCAATACGACTCAAGAATCGAAGCCGAGGCCGAGTGCATCAAGTGTGCGGAGCAGGACGTTGCGCCTTCCGGCGGCGTGGTCGGCCCGGTCCAGCGACCACCGCGTCGCCTGGATACCCATGCTGGCCAGCGGCTCCGGCGGAAACGGCAGGGGCCGCTTGCGCACCATCTCCAATTCGGTGCGCGCCGTTGGCTTGCCGTCGAGCAGATCGAGGCAGACGTCGGCGGCGAACCGCGTCGCCGCCACGCCGAGGCCGGTGAACCCGTTGACGTAGGCCACCCTGTCGTCACGGGCCAGTCCCCAGTGCGCGCAGAACCTGGTGTTGGTGTCGATCGCGCCGGCCCACCGGTGGGTGAACCGGACATCGTCGAGCGCAGGGAAAGTGAGAAAGAAGTGTGCGGCCAGCCGCTGGTAGGTGGCGGCCCGATCTTCGTAGCGGTGGTCTACCTTGCGGCCGAAGTGGTAGACCGCGTCGTAGCCGCCCCACACGATCCGGTTGTCCATGGTCAGCCGGTAATAGTGAAATTGGTTGGCGCAGTCCCCGATTCCCTGCCTGCGCCGCCAGCCGATTCGGTCGAGCTGGGCATCGCTGAGCGGTTCGGTGGCCAGTACGTAGTCGTAAACGGGCACGGTGTAGAGCCGGTTGCGACGCAGCAGGCTGGGAAACACGTTCGTCGCGAGCACGGCGGTGCGGCAGGTGATGGCGGCATCGCCGGCCTGCACGTGCAGCGCGATGCCCGCGGAGTCGAGGTGTTGCGCATTGGTGTGCTCGTAGATCTGCACGCCGGCCTCCTGGCAGGCACGCGCCAGTTCGAACGCGAGCTTGGCCGGATGCACGATCGCACAGGTGTCGGGGTGGTAAAGGCCCGCGAGGTAGGTCGGCGAATGCACCTCGTCGCGGATCTCACGCAGCCCGAGCAATTGCCCTTCTCCTGCGGCGGACTCGGCCAGCCAGTCGACCTGATGCGGTTCGGTTGCCACCGTCAGCATGCCCGTGCGCTGCCATTCCGCATCGAGTCCGAGCGATTCGATATCGGCCTGCATCCCGTCGAGGTTTTCTTTACCCATCGCCTCGAGGGCGTGAATCTCTTTGGGCCAGCGCGTCTTTCCGTTCTCGAAACCGTGGGTCAGGCTGGCGTCGACGAATCCGCCGTTGCGACCCGATGCGGCCCAGCCGATACGGTTTGCCTCGATCAGGACGATGCGCTGCTGCGGATTTCGCTGGGCGGCGTGCAACGCGGTCCACAGGCCGGTATAGCCGCCGCCGACCACCAGCAGATCACAGATGACCGAACCGCTGGCCTTGGGGTATTCGGGACGCGGGATGTCGAGCCACATCGAACCGAAGGTGCTTGCCGCAAGGGAACGTTCGATCAGCGCGGGATCGACGTGGGCATCAAACACCGTCTGCACATCGGCGACACTACGCTAGGTGCGCACCCCCGCCGATGCGGTCGCATCCCTGCGCGCGGCGGGCTCCCAGCCCGGTGGCCCGAAGATGTAGCCCATCCGGTCGCGCCACCGCCTCGCGTGGCGCACGTCGCGGGCGATCGCCACGTATTCGAAGGTCTCGAGCTTCCAGATGTTGAACGTGTCCACCTGTTTGGTGAGGCCGTAGTGCGGCCGCGTGGTCTCCGCCTGAAACGAGCCGAATGCCCGGTCGAACAGAATGAAGATGCCGCCGTAGTTGCGGTCCAGGTACTGCTGATCCATGCCATGGTGGACGCGGTGGTGTGACGGCGTGTTGAAGATGAATTCGATTGGCCGCCAAAGCTTGTCGATGCGCTCGGTGTGAATCCAGAACTGGTAGACCAAGTTGATCGAGAAGGACAGGAACACCAGCCACGGGGGAACGCCGAAGAGCGGCAACAGCGCTCGCAGAAACACGTCGCCGCTGATATTCCATTTCTGCCGCAATGCCGTGGCCAGGTTGAAGTATTGGCTCGAGTGGTGTGCCTGATGGGTGGCCCAGAAGATGCGCACCCGATGGGCCATCCGGTGATACCAGTAATAGAGGAAGTCGACGCCGACGATCGCGATCACCCACGTGTACCACTGGTTCGCCGGCAGATGCCACGGCGCGACGTAGGCATAGAGCGCCGCATACCCCAGTAGCGCGACGAAGTTCAGCACCCCGCTGGTCCCCACCGACACCAGCCCCATCGAGATGCTGGCCCATGCGTCGGCGCGCTGATATGCGCCCGCCGGCGGCCGCTCGGCCTCGATGTGTGCGAGCTTGCGCGCCGCTGTCCACTCGATGAGCAGAAACAGGATGAAGAACGGGACCGCGTACATGACGGGGTCGTGCATGAGCGGCGGCAGCACATCCGAAAATGCCTTTGCCAGGTCCACGACGACACCTCCGCGACGAGTCTAGCCAACCCCTCGCTACCGGAAGCTGAGCACCTCACTGCCCCAGGTCGACCGGATGTGCAGGTCGACGTCGTTGACCAGCGAATCTTCGCGGTCGATCACCAGGCAGGCCCGATCGGCTTCCTGATACGGCAGCCATTCGGGCTCACCGTCACAGCCGAGGGGCTTGCCGTGCGTAGCGAAATTGCGCCAGCGCTCCTGGATCCGCGCCGAAACCACCTTGCCGGTCTTCATGCCGCCGAGCCGGAACGTGGGGTCCTTGGGGCCGGCGACCAGGTTGCCCCACACGAACGGAAGTTCGGTGGCGTGCGCACCGTGCAGCCGCAGCAGACGCAACATCGGTGTCGCCCAGTCGAATCGGTACAGATACACCGGCGCGACGGCGCTATGCCCCTCGGCCAGCCATACCGACGGCATCCGGAATCCGACGTCGCGGGCCACGCCCATCCCGCGGGCCTTACCCTTCAGCCCCGGGTAGGCGGTGTTGATCTGGTCGTCGGTCGGCAACCTCAGATGCGGTTGCTCGGCGGCGATCTGACTGAACATCGCGTTGATCGCCTCGGGGGTGATCGGCATCAGCGGCGACTTCATCCAGCGGAACAGCGCCGCCTCATGCTTGTTCGTACCGATGATCAGCGGGACGGGGTGCGACCGCCCCTCGCGCGCCAGTTTCACCGGATGGTCGGGCACCAGATCGCCGTCGACGATCGGGGCAAAGGCCAACGTGCCGGGCGTCTGCAGAGGGACTTCGTTGAACACCGTGCGTGACGCCTCGATGAGCGCTGCGTCGGGCGTCTCGGTCAAGCGGTCAATGTCGTTGTCCCCCAAGCCAAGTGCGGCGAGGAACTGCTTGGCTACCCGGCGACCGCGGCTCACGTCGTACAGCGAGGTGGCAGGCGAGCTCTGGGCGATCGCGCCCGCGAACAACCCCTCTGCGGCCGGGCTCGTCAGCAGAGTGGTGATGATGCCTGCCCCAGCAGACTCGCCGAACACCGTGACACGGTCCGGATCGCCACCGAAGGCGGCGATGTTGTCGCGCACCCAGTGCAGGGCGTGCAGCACGTCGCGCAGCCCAAGATTGCTGTCGAAGCGGCGGCCCGGTGTGCTGAACGACGACAGATCCAGGAAACCGAACGCGCCGAGGCGGTAGTTCACGGTGACCACGATCACGTCACCGTTCTTGGCGAGCACCCGCCCGTCGTACAGCGGCTGGTTGGCCGACCCGAGCACATAGGCACCGCCGTGAATCCACACCATCACCGGCCTTCGGGCGCCGTCTGTGACATCGGACGACGCCCAGATGTTGAGTGTCAGGCAGTCATCGCCCTGCGGAGCGCCGAGGTCGATCGGAATCCGCGGATCGACGGGCTGCGGGCACACCGGTCCCAGTGCGCTGCCGTCGGCGACGTCGGTCCACGGTTCGGGTGGCTGCGGTGCCCGCCACCGGAGTTCGCCCGTCGGCGGGGCCGCATAGCGAACCCCTTTCCACGACGTCACGGCACCGTCGTCGACGCCACGGACGGGTCCGTAGGCGGTTTTCACAACAGTGCTCATCTTTCGAGGCTACCCAGGGGTATTGCGGTTAACCGGGAGATTCTCCTCACGTGTCGCCGAGTCACCGGCCTCGGTTACGTTCGTTACGTGCGGAAATGGGTGCTGCTCATCGCGGCGATCGCGGTCGAGGTGGCAGCAACGCTGTCGTTGAGAGCGTCACAAGATCAGTCCGCGTGGCTCCTCGTCGTGGCCGTCGGCTATGTCGGTTCGTTCATCCTGCTGACGATGGTGCTGCGGATCGGCATGCCAGTGGGGGTGGCCTACGGGATCTGGGGGGCCTGCGGCACGGCGGCGACGGCGGTGCTGGCCGCCGCGATCTACGGAGATCCGTTCACCTGGCCTGTCGTGCTTGGCATCGGGCTGATCATCGCTGGCGTGCTGCTCGTCGAGCTCGGGTCGCAGCGAGCCGCGGACAAGTTGTGATGTGGCTGGCGCTGGCCGCCGCGATCATCGTCGAGGTCTTCGCGACGCTGTCGCTGCGCGCCTCCGACGGGTTCCGCAAGAAGGCATGGATGGCGCCCGTCATCGCGGGTTACCTCGCCTGCTTCTATCTGCTGTGGCTTTCGCTCGCGCTTGGCATGCCAGTCGGCATCGCCTACGGCGTATGGACCGCATGCGGCGTCGCGCTGGTTGCCGTCATCGCCCGCTACCTGTTCAAGGAACCTCTGACTCCGATGATGCTGCTCGGGATCGGGTTCATCATCGCCGGGGTCCTCACGATCGAGATGGCAGGCGCCGTCCGCTGAGCGCACCGGACAGCGCCATCACCGTGACACCGGCGATCGGAACGCTGAGCAGACCGACGCGCAGGCTCGTCGCGTCGGCGACGACACCGACCAGCAACGGCGCACCGAAGAAGCCGACCCGCATCAGCCACGTCACCACCGTCAACCCCGTGCCAGGGCGCATGCCGGGCAACTGATCTGCGCCGTGCATGGCGGCCGGTATCAGCGTGGCGACACCAAGCCCTGCGGCCGCGAAGCCCGCAATCGTGCCCGGCACGCTCGGAAACGCCAGTGCGGCACCCATCCCCGCGGCAGAAACGAAGCCGCCTGCCCGCACCACCGCGCGTTCACCGAAGCGGTCCACCAATCGGTCGCCGATCGTCCTTCCGACGAACATGAGCCCGACCAAAGCGATATAGCCGAACACCGCGATCGCTCCCGGCGCGCCCAAAGTGTCGCGCAAATACAATGTCGCCCAAGAACTTCCGGCATCCTCGACGGTTGCTCCCGCGATCGCGATCACCACGAGGGCGACGAGAGTCGCATACACCGCGAAGCCCACCCGATCTCCGCCGGACGTGTGCGCCGCGGGATGGTCGTCGTGGTCGGCGCCGCGGAGTAGATACGGGTACGCGATCACGACCACCGCGCTGAACACGACACCGGCGATCAGCAGATGCGTGGTCCTCGGCAGGTGTATCGCGATCGCGCCTGCTCCCATCAGACCGCCGAGGATCGCGCCCACCGCCCACACGGCGTGAAACGAGTTGATGATCGAACGGCCGTAGATGCGTTGCACGCGAAGGCCGTGCGCGTTCTGGGCGACATCGGTGATCGCGTCCGAGGCGCCTGCGACGAACAACGCGGCGGCGAGCACGAGCGGCGAGGTGGCCAGCCCGGCGACCACGACGAACGTTGCGATGCCGACGGTTCCGACCACCGCGACCCGCGACGAGTGGAACCGGCGGATCAGCGTTGCAGCGGCCAGGCCTGCGACCAACGCGCCGCCCGAGAACGCGGCGATCGCCGCCCCGTAAACCGCGTTGGACAGGTGCAGGTCGGTCTTGATCTCGGGATAGCGTGGCAGCAAGTTGGCGAACAGCGCCCCGTTGGTCAGGAACAGTGCAGCGACTGCGACCCGCGCCCGCCGCTCCTGCGTCACTGAGCCGACACTACCGAAATGCCTTCTGCTACTTCGTTGCGAGTGCCAGCAGCCGTTCGCTGGTCTCCCAGAGGTCGAGCGCCTTGGCGCGGTCGTGGGAATCCTTGGACGACGGAACCTGCCTGCCGCCTGCGAAGTAGGCGCCTGTGACGGTATCGAATCGCTCATCGTGCACAAGCGCGGCCAAGTGGCGGCCAGACGTCCGCGTGCTGTTGACGCCGGGAAGAACTCGCAGTGCCGGAAACAGGTAGCGCCATGCCCAGCGGCCGGCCGCGGAGTAATCGCGAGCGAGGCCCGAGCCGGGCATCAAGCCGGGGTCGAACGCGGTGACGGTGACGCCCTGGGCGCCGTGGCCGAGTCTGCGGTCCAGTTCGTAGGTGAACAGCAGGTTGCACAGCTTGGAGGTGGTGTAGCGGCGGCGGCCATCGGCTGCATCGGTGATGTCGGCCGGATCCGCGAGATCGGTGGCGTTGGTGTAGTCAGGCGAGGGCATACCGGTGAACTTCGCCGGGTCGTGTGTGCCACTGCTGACGACCACGACGCGGGCAGGCCGGGCCAGGCTTTCGAGAAGTCCCCGCACCAGAGCGAAGTGGCCGAGGTGGTTCACCCCGAACGTCATCTCCACACCCTCGGCCGTCTTCTCGGTGCCGGAAACCACCTGCACACCGGCGTTGCAGACGATGGCCTGCAGCGGTGGAAGCGGGGCGGTGCGCACTGTGTCGACGAAAGAGCGCACCGAGCTCAACGAGGCCAGATCGACCTCCAACACGGTGCAGCAATCCGGCAGTCCGAGCTGTGCCACGGCGTCGGATCCCCGCCCCACGTCACGCACCGCCAGCACGATGTGCCACGACGGGTCGGCGGCGAGCAGAGCGCGGGCACACTCGAGGCCCAGGCCGGCGCTGGCACCGGTGATGACGGCCGTTCTGGTATTCATTTTTCCTCCAACAGAATCGGAATCAAGGCCGTCACCGTTTGGTGCAGGCGCAGGTACATGCGGCCGACGTCAGTCACATCGGGTTCGAGATGCTCGGCCAGGAAGATGCCGTCGGAGAGGGCGGTTGCGATTGCGGCCAGTTCTGTGAGCACGCGCCGGCGCTTCGCGGGTGCCACGTCGTCGGGCAGCAGCTGCGCGATGGCGTCGCGGAACCGGGTGATCGCCTGATCACGGACGCGGCGCAGCACCTCGGCGACCGCCGGCTCGTGGCTGCGCTCGAGGGATAACAGAAGGAACAGTCGCAGGAACTCGGGATGCTGCTCCTGCAGCGCTATCACCGCGGCCAGCTGCCGTTCGATTTCGGCCTCGGTGGGGATCGCGGCGAAATACCGGTCGGCGCCGCGTTCCATCACCGCCGCGAGCACGCCCTCCTTCGACCCGAAATGCCAGTAGATCGAGCTGGGCGGCAGCCCGCACGCCTTGCGGATGTCGCTGATCGAGGTTGCGGCGTATCCACGGGTGGCCATCAACCGTTCGGTGGCATCGAGGATCAGCTCGCGGGACTGCGCGCCCTGCTGCTGCTTTTTGGTGCGTCGTTCATCTGTAGGGATCATTACAGACAGACGGTAGCAGGCCGTCCCGCGTGAAGCCAGTGCGCGCTCGTCCAAGCGGTGGCACGCTGAGCTGTGTCTCTAAAGCCGACCGTCCATGGCGACGCGACCACCGACGAACTGCTCGGCCTGTTCCCGCCGGGCAGCGCGCTGGACAGTGACGGCACGCTGATGGTCGGGGGATGTCGTCTCGACGAGCTGGCCGAACAGTTCGGCACGCCGGCCATCGTCGTCTCAGAAGATGCGCTGCGGCAGCGGGCGCGCAATTATCTGGCCGCGTTCCGCGACCGTTGGCCGCGCTGTGACGTGGCGTTTGCGTCAAAGTCGTTCCCGTGCACCGCTGTTCAGCGGGTGATGGTGGAAGAGGGATTACATCTCGACGTCGCAGGCGGAGGCGAGATACTGACGGCGCTCAAGGCGGGCGCCGATCCGGGCAGGTTGGTGCTGCACGGTAACGCCAAGAGCGACGAAGAACTCGAGCTCGCAGTCAAACACGGTGTGGGCCTTGTTGTGGTCGACAACTTCGATGACATCGACAGGCTCGAGCGCATCGTGCCAACCGGGCATCAACAGCCGTGCCTCGTCCGTGTCATTCCCGGCGTCGAGGCCGCCACCCACGCTTCGCAGGCGACCGGGCACGCCGGCTCGAAGTTCGGCCTGCTGCCCGACGACGCCCGCGACGCGATCGGCCGCATCGAGCGCAGCGCCAAGCTGCGACTGGACGGCGTGCACACCCACGTCGGATCGCAACTGCTCAACGTCGAACAGCTTGCGCAGGCGGTCGAACCGATCGCGAAGCTCGGCACGTTCGACGTTTACGACCTCGGCGGCGGCCTCGGGGTGCGCTACACCTACGACGAACATCCGCCCGGCCTCGACGACTACGCCGACGCGATGGTGACGCAGGCCAAGGCGCTGCTACCGGCGGGCGCACGCATCATCGTCGAGCCGGGCCGCAGCATGGTCGCCAACAGCGCATGCACGGTCTACCGGATCACCACGATCAAGCGCGGTGTGGTGACCCATGTGGCGGTGGACGGGGGTATGGGCGACAACCTGGAAGTGTCGCTTACGGGGCAGCGATTCGAGGCCGCGATCGTGAACCGGGTCGGCGGTGGCGAGATGGTCAGCGTGGTCGGCAGGCACTGCGAATCCGGCGATCAGCTCGTCGACGGCGTCCCGCTGCAGCGGCCCGCGATCGGCGACCTGCTGGCGGTGCCTGTCACGGGTGCCTACTGCTACACGATGTCCAATCAGTACAACGGCGCGCGCCGGGTCCCGGTTGTCTTCGCCCGCAATGGGTATGCCCGGCTCGTGGTGCGACGTGACACGTGGGACGACCTGTTGATGCGCGATGTCGATGAGTAGCGGGCAGGATGGCGGCATGACTGAGCTGCCTGCCTCGCTCGTCGAATTGGCGCGCCGCTACGGCGTGGCGACCGAATACGAGAACTGGACCGGCAGGCACACGGTGGTCGCCGATTCCACGCTGATCGCGGTGCTCGACGCCCTCGGCGTGCCCGCGGCCACCGAGGACGAGCGCACCGCCGCACTGGCTGCCCACGACCGCGAATACTGGCAGCGCGCGCTGCCGCCGACCATCATCGCCCGCTCGGGGACGGCGTCGTCGTTCTGGGTGCACGTCACGCACGGCGACTCCGTCGGCCTGTGGCTGCGACTCGAGGACGGCAGTGTGCGGACCGGTCTTCGACAGCTCGAAAACAACAGGGCGCCTTACGATCTCGGCGACCGAATGGTCGGCGAGGCCACCTTCGAACTGCCTGCCGATCTGCCGCTCGGCTATCACCAGCTGCACTTGCAGGTCGGTGGGGCCGATATCAGCACCCTGGTCATCGTCTCCCCCGCGACGCTGGAACTGCCCGCAAAGCTCGGCCAGAGCCGCGCGTGGGGACTGGCCACTCAGCTCTACAGCGTGCGCTCGCAAAGATCTTGGGGCATAGGCGATTTGACCGATCTAACCGACCTTGCCGTGTGGTCGGCGTCGCAGCACGGCGCGGGCTTTGTTCTCGTCAATCCGCTGCACGCGGCTGCTCCTACCCCGCCGATGGAGCCCTCGCCGTACCTACCGACGTCGCGCCGGTTCATCAACCCGCTGTATCTGCGTGTCGAGGCCATCGACGAGTTCGCCTATGTCCGGCAGCGCGGCAGCATCCGCAAGGCCCGCATCGAGGTGCAGTCGCTGGCCAAGAAGGCCAAGCTGATCGATCGCGACGCCGCATGGAAGGCCAAACGCGCGGCGCTGCAAACCGTGTACAAGGTCGAACGCTCGGCCGGGCGCGAACTCGCGTACGCCGCCTATCGCACGCGCGAGGGCCGCAGCCTCGACGACTTCGCCACCTGGTGTGCGCTCGCAGAGCACTACGGCAACGACTGGCACCAATGGCCAGAGGAGCTACAGCATCCTTCGAGCCCCTCGGTCGCCGAGTTCGCCGCCAAGTACGCCACGAGCGTCGACTTCCACCGCTGGCTGCAGTGGCAGCTCGACGACCAGCTGACCGCCGCGCAGGCCACCGCCGTCCAGACCGGGATGGAACTCGGCATCATGCACGACCTCGCGGTCGGCGTGGACCCCAATGGCGCCGACGCATGGGCGCTTCAGGATGTGCTCGCGCTCGGCGTAACGGCTGGTGCGCCGCCCGATGAGTTCAATCAGCTCGGCCAGGACTGGTCGCAGCCGCCATGGCGTCCCGACCAATTGGTGAACCACGCGTACGGGCCGTTCCGCGCGCTCGTCAACGCCGTGCTGCGGCATGCGGGCGGCGTTCGCATCGACCACATCATCGGGCTGTTCCGGCTGTGGTGGATCCCCAAGGGTGCACCGCCGACCGAGGGCACCTACGTCCGCTACGACCACGAGGCGATGATCGGCGTCGTCGCGCTCGAGGCGCACAGGGCCGGCGCGGTCGTCGTCGGCGAGGATCTCGGCACGGTCGAACCCTGGGTCCGCGATTATCTGCGCGAACGCGGGCTGTTCGGCACGTCGATCCTGTGGTTCGAGGCTGAGCGCGACGGAGCGGGCGGACCGCTGCCCGCCGAGAAGTGGCGCGAGTTCTGTTTGTCGGCGGTGACGACGCACGACCTGCCGCCGACACCGGGGTATCTGGCGGGCGAGCATGTGCGGCTACGCGAAGAGCTCGGGCTGCTGACCCGGCCCGCCTCCGAGGAACTCGCCGCTGACCAGGCTCAACAGGCGGCCTGGCTGGCCGAATTGCGCCGGGTTGGACTGCTCGGCGACGACCCGGGCGTCAACCCCAGCGTCGATGACGTAGTGCTCGCGCTGCACCGGTATCTGGGCCGCACCCCGTCCAAGCTGTTGGCCCTGTCGCTTGCCGACGCGGTCGGCGATCTGCGCACCCAGAACCAGCCGGGCACCACCGACGAATATCCGAATTGGCGGGTGCCGCTGCGGGGGCCCAACGGCCGGAAACTGCAGCTGGAAGACGTTTTCACCGATACCCGGGCGGCGGCGCTCGCCGGGGTGATGAACCACATCGTGCACCCGCCGGTGTAACGCTGCGCGGTCCGTCACCGGTTTCACAATTGTCACGGCTGCGATATGTTCGCACCGCACCGACTTAGGGAGAGATCACGTGAAGAAGCTCGTTGCGCTCAGCGGTGGCCTCGTGGCCGCAGGCTCGGTCGCTCTGATCGGCGCCGGGGTGGCCCTCTCACAGCCGGGGCAACCCGACGGTAGCTCGCTCAACGTGGTCGGTGAGCCCTACAACAAGGCATTGCAGGTCCTGAAGAGCCAGGGCGTGAAGGCGTACTTCGGCGGCTCGTTCGGCAGCGTGCTCCCGCAGGCACAGTGCCTGGTGGATCAGCAGAAGGTGACCGCGGGCGGCCGCATGCTCTTGATGCTCGACTGCAGCCAGAAGGCCGCCGATGAGCTCGCAGCCATGGGCCCGTCCGGTGGGCCGACCGTCGGCTCCAACGGCGTCACCACAGTGACCCCGACCCCGGTGGTGCCGATCCAAGGCGCACCGGGCGCTGGCACTCCTCCGGGCTAAGACTCGACCAGCTGTTTCAGGTTTCTCAGCGTCTGGCTCATGTTGCGCCCGACCTGACGCGCGGCCACGCGGTCGGCGATGATGCCGAGCAGGTTGCCTGCCGATTCGTAGGCCAGCCGGAACACGACCTTGGTGCGACCGTCGCCGGTGTCGCGAATCCGGAACCGGCCGCGCAGCGAGACACCTGAGACCCCGATCCACGCCAGGTCATGGGCGGGGTCGAACTCCGAGACTTCGACCACGCCGCCAATCGGGACCGAGCCGATCTTCCAGTGCACGGTGTACCGCGCGCCCTTGTCGGCCGCACCTTCGGTGACGTGCTCCCAGCGCTCGAGGCTGGCCATGAACTCCGGATAGCAGTCCGGGTCGCTGACCGCCTTCCACACGGTGTCGCGGTCGGCGTCGATGACGCAGTGCCGTTGGACGCGCATCAGCCGATCACCGGGAATCGACGTTCGGCCGCCAACCGGTCGACGCCGGCCTGCAGACTCTCCATCACCTGCTTGTGGACGACGTCGTCGTCACCATCGACCTCAATCGGCTCCTGCACCTCTATCGCGATCTTCGTCGGCAGGGGCAGTCGCGGCACCATGTCACTGACGACCAGTCCCCACGGCGGCGCCAACAGAATGGGGACGCTTTTCAGGCGCGCGAGCTTGTCGACCATCAGCAGCCTGGCCAGCCACTGCCCTCGGTCGAGAAAAAGGGCCGCTTCCTGCCCGCCGACGCTGGCGATCGGCACGATCGGGACGCCGGCGTCGCGGGCCAACCGCACATAGCCCTTGCGACCACCGAAGTCGACCTCGTGCCGCTCCCACGACGGCCGGAAGACCTCGTAGTCACCGCCCGGGTACACCAGCAACGCAGCGCCGGATTCCAATGCCAGCATGGCGTTTTCATGATTGGCGGCCACGGTGCCGAACTTGCGCAGCGAACCGAGGCCTGGCATCGATACGACCAGATTGTGTGCGAGTTGGTAGAAGGGCCTCTCGACACCGAAGTACGAACAGAACGCCAGCGTGAAGACGAACGTATCGGGCGGAAGGTTGCCTCCGCTGTGATTGCCGACCAGCAACACCGGTCCCTCGCGTGGAATGCGGTCAAGACCGCGCACGTCGGCGCGGAAATACAGCGATGCCAGCAGCCAGAGGCCCGGTAGCTGCTCGCGAATGTAATCCGGGTCGCGTTGATCCAGGTCGGCCCTCGGCACCCGCGACGCGACCTGCTGCTTGGCCCAACCGAGCACGTCTGTGATCCCCGCCATGAAGCTGACGTATACCCACCCATCGCGCCGGGCAACCACTACCAGACACCTCGTTCACCGGTCGCATCCGACGCTGGATCTCCAGCCGCCTCTGTACTATTCGCCCATGTCATTGGCCGGTGCCGTGAAGTTCGCCGTGATAGCGCCAGTCGCAGCGGGCGTCACCGCCGATCCGGAATGGATGTTCGCCTTCGCCCGGCACGTCGAAGTGTGCGGTTTCGAGTCGATCGTCGTGGTCGGGCACACGGCATGCGCGCAGCGGCTGGGGCTGATCCCTTGAGCCTCAACGCTTCCGACCGCCTTGCACTGGCCGATCTCGTGCACCTGTACGCGTCGGCCGTCGACGACCGGCGCTTCGACGATGTCGTCGAACTGTTCACCGACACCGCGGAACTACGGCTGCCCGACCCACCCCGATCGCTCGAGCCGGTGCGCCGTCAGCACGGGCGCGACGGTGTGCGCGCAGCGATGGCCGCACTTGCGGCGGTGAACCGAACGGAGCATGCCATCGTTGGCGAGGTCTATGCCGCGAGGGATGACGACAGCGACTACGCGCTGGGGCGGATCACGTGCATCGCTCACCATTGGTCAGTCAGCGGGGAGCAGATCACCGACCTGGTCTGGCATCTGCGCTACGACGACGAGTATCTGCGCACGCGCGCGGGGTGGCGCATCCACGGCCGCGCGCTGACCATCAACGCTATCGAGACGCGCCCGGTGCGCCGCCTTCGAGGGCAGCCGTGAGGCGGTCGAGCAGCGGCCGCTGACCCTTCAACAACTTCACGTGGGCCTCGGCAATGGAAAACCAACCGACACGGTCGATTTCGGGGAATTCGCGGAGGTTGCCCGACCCCTTCGGCCACTCGAGTTCGAACGTGTTGCTGAAGGTGCCGTCGAGGTCGAGGTCGCCGCGCACCGCGAACGCGGTGATCACCTTGCCGCTCGGCTGCTTCAGCGGTGCGAACTCGATGCGCTCACCGTCGGGCGGGGTCTTGCCGAGTTCCTCCTCGAACTCCCGTTGCGCGACGGTCCATGGATCCTCGCCTTCGACGTACTCCCCCTTCGGAATCGACCATGCCCCTTCGTCTTTGCGTGCCCAGAACGGCCCGCCCGGATGGCCGATCAGCACCTCGACCTGATCGTCGGTGATTCGGTACAGCAGCAATCCCGCGCTCAGCTTCGGCATCAGGCAGGCGTCGGTTCGCTGATCTTGACCAGTGTCTTGCCGATGTTGGCGCCGGTGAACAACCCGTTCAACGCGTCCACACACGACTCGATGCCGTCGAAGATGGTCTGGCGGTGCACGAGCTTGCCGTCGGCCTCCCACTGGCGCAGCGCGGCGAACGCCTCGTCGAAGCGGCCCCACTCGTCGAGCGCGTTGAACCCCTGCATGGTCGCGGTCCTCGACAGCAGGTTGACGTAGTTGGCCGGACCGGGGTGTTCTCCGGTCAGATAGCTCGAGATGACGCCGCACAGCACGACCCGCGCCTTGGGCGCCAGCCGGCCAAGCACTGCGTCGAGGATCGGCCCGCCGACGTTGTCGAAATACACGTTGACGCCTTTAGGGCAGTGCTCCTTGAGCGCGGCCGCGACATCGCCAGCCTTGTAGTCGATGCACGCGTCGAACCCGAAGTCCTCGACAACTGCCTTGCACTTGTGCGGTCCGCCAGCGATGCCAACCACCCGGGCGCCTGCGACCTTGGCGATCTGCCCGGCCACCGACCCCGTGGCCCCCGCGGCCGCCGACACCACCACGGTCTCCCCCGGCTGGGGCCTGCCGATGTCGGTCATGCCGAAGTAGGCCGTGGCGCCCGTCGGGCCATAGACAGACATGATCGCGAGTTGGTCGGTCTCGCCGGGGATAGGGGTGGCGAAGACGTCGTCGCGGATGATCGCGTATTCCTGGAAACCGGTCAGGGTGGTGACGACGTCGCCGACGGCGAACGCGTCGCAGCGTGACGCCACCACCTCGCCGATGCCTGCCGCGCGGATCACGTCGCCGAGTTGCAGCGCGGGCAGGTAGCCCGGCTGCCCGTCGAGCCAGGTACGCGCGGCCGCGTCGATCCCGACGTACGTGGTGCGCAGCAGCGCCTCGCCGTCGCCAGGCTCGGGTGCGGGTGTGGCGACCAACTCGGTGTCGTCGGGCTGTACCAGACCGGACGGGCGGCGGCGCAGCAGAATCTGGCGGTTCGTCAGCTCAGGCACATGGCGAACCTACCGAACGCTAGGCCCGTTTCTGCAGCGCTTCCTGACCAAACTGGCCGACTGTCAGCGAGCCGTCGGGCAACACCAGTTCGCCCGCCTCGACGCGGTTGCGCAGATAAGCGAACGTCTGCGCGGTCTGCGCGAACAGGTGCTCACCGGCGCGCAGGGTGGGCCGGGCCTTGCCGTCACGAGAAGCGAACTGGGGCAACGGTTTCACTTCGGTGTGGTAGTCGACGTTGAAGAACAGCGGGAACGAGTAGCGCTCCTCGGCCACCTTGCGGACGCGGTGGCTGGTCGCCACGTACGCACCGTTGGTCCACAATTCGAGCATGTCGCCGATGTTCACGACGAACGTGCCGGGCACCGGTGGCACGTCGATCCACTCGCCGGCGCCATTGAGCACCTCCAGGCCCGGCGCGGTGGGCTTGAGCAGCGTGAAGCATTCGTAGTCGGTGTGCGCGCCGATCCCCTCGCCGTCCACGGCCTCGGGGTTGTACGGGTAGTGAATCAGCCGCAGTTGGCTCGGCGTCTTGGTCGCGTGCTTGGCGAACGTGTCGGGGTCCTCACCGAGCGCCACCGCGAATGCCCACAACAATCGGTGCCCGACATCGAGCACGGCTTGGTAGTACGCGGTGACCGCGTCGGCGAACCCCGGCAGGTCCGGCCAGGTGTTGGGGCCGAGCATCGGGTTGCCCGCGAGATAGTCGGGGTCGTCGGCCGGCAGATCCAGCGCGGTGTCGAATGCCTCTTTCATCTCCGGCATTCCGGTCGCGAGGCCCTCTTCGCCGGCGGGCACATAACCGCGATGACATTTCGACAGCCCGATGTAGTGCCGCATCTTCTCCTCGAGCGGCAATGCGAAGAACTGCTTTGTCGCTGCGAGCATGCGCTCGAACACCGCGTCGTCGACGCCGGCGCCGCTGATGTAGAGGAATCCGACTTCGGCCGCCGCCTTGCCGATCTCCCTGGCCACCCGCTCGCGCTCACCCTGCTCAGGCGAGCTCAGTCCGCTGATGTCGACAATCGGCACGGACGTGAATGACGTTGCGCCACTCATAGATCCACTTCTCCTTCGCTATCCTCAATGCACCACCGGACACCGTTGGCCGTCAGATCACTTCCGTCGAACTGCGGATCGAGCGCCGTCCACTGTGAGTCGCCGATTGTGCCGACGACCACACCACGCCGATCCGCCCAGCCGAACCGCGCGCCCGCGCGCAGCAGGATCGCCTCCGTCGCGAACAGTGCCCAGCACGGCTCTGCCGGACCGTCCTGGCGGACCCAGTGTTCGACGTAGTCCTCGTGCACGCCGACTTCGATCAATACACCTGCCTCCCAATGCATTCGCCCCGCATCGGGGAACGGCCCAGGCGGCTCGACGTCGATGAGGCGTTGCCATTCGAACACGTCGTCGGCCTGGCCGAGTCGGCCTGCGAAACCGCGGGTGTCGACGTAGCCGGTGATGCCTTGCAACCAAACGACTTCGGTGCCGGTATCGCGCGCGCCGTCGGCCGTGATCAGCAGAGTGCGTCGCCACAAGCCGGTGCATTCGGCCATCAGCACGGTCATGCCGATGCCTCCCATCTGGTTTGCAGCTGGGCCATTCCGTCGACGGTGGCTGTGCCGAACGCCCGGACCCTGGCAAGACCGCCGTCCGGATACGCCTGCACCCGCAGCGCGGCGATGTCGTCGGCGTTCACCACGAACACCTGCCGGGCGTCGGCCGCGAGACGGGTGCGGGACAGCACGTCGACGTCGAACGGCGCATCAACCCGATGGCTGCCCAGCACCGCCACTTCTCGCGAGGCGTTGAACACGAAACGGCTCGTGTCGATCTCGAGTCGCGCCAGATCGGCGGGCACCGCGAACGAGATGACGGCCGCGTCGTGGGTGTCTGGACCGATGTCACGGCGGCGGCGGGTCTCCCAGCCGTCGCCCATGGTGCGTGGCCGGTCCGGTGCAATCAGCGCCGATGCATTGGAATAGAAATCGTCAGACGACCATTCGACGCGACCGCCCTGCTCGACGCCCGACACCTCGACGGTGACGCCCGCCCACAGCACGGGGTCGGCAATGACCTCGCCGTACACCCGCAGGCGCGCGACTCCCCCGTCTGATTCAAGATGCAGCCGGACGTGCGTGTAGCGGCGGGGATCGTCGACGGCAAAGACGTTGTGGGAGTCGGACTTCAGAGCGGCGGACTCGACGACCGTCGTCCACGGCACGGTTGCGGCGGTGGGGTCTGCGACCGGGTCGAGCACGCATGCGTCGATGCGGCAACCGGTCGGGTGGTTGCCTGTGAAGAAGCGCGTGTCGACGTCGATCGCGTGCAGCCTGCCACCGACCCCGAGCCGCACGATTGCCCAGTCGCTTCCGGTGTGTCGCCGGGTCTCCCAGCCGTCGACCACCTCACCGCGCAAGTCATAAGTGCCCGGCACGAAGGCCGGTTCGCTCGGTTCGATCAAATACTCCTTGAAGCCGAACGATTCGTCGCTGGCGGCCACCACACTGCCGCCGACGGAACGCGAAGCCAGATCCACACTCATGCGTCACAGGCCCAATGACGTCGACAGCGGCCAGTGACTGCGTGGGTTGTCTGGGCCCGCCGCATACGCACCGGCCTTGCTGGTGCTCAGCCGCAAACCGACCAGCGCCTGCGCCAAGCCGACCGCGGCAGCCACCCCGTCGACGGCGGGCACGCCGAGCTTGGCCGTGACCGCCGCGGTGGCACCGGCCATTCCGGCGCAGCCGAGGCAGATCACGTCGGCGCCGTCCTCGGCGACCGCCTTCGCCGCTTCCTCGACGATCGCCTGGATCGCGCCCGCGGGATCGGCGTCCACCTCCGCCGTACTGAGCCCGCAGGCCCGCACCGACGCGCAGTGGCCATCGAGGCCCGCGAGTGCCAGCCTGTCCTCGATCGGTGGTATCGACCGACCCAGTGTGGTCACCACCGAGAAGCGCCTGCCGATCAGATGTGCGACATGTGCGGCAGCTTCTGCGATGTCCAGCACGGGCACGGTCAGCATCTCCTGCAGTGCGTCCTTGCCGTGTTCACCGAAACCAGCAAGCACCACCGCGTCATACTCGAATTCGCCTGCGGTTAGCATCGTCGCCACCAGATCCATCACCCCAACGGCGGACAGGTAGCTTTCGGCGGCGGAGTCGATGGCCGCAGCGCCGAAGCGCGGGTTGAGCGCGACGATTTCGGTGCCGGCGCCGGCTGCCGACGCCGCCGCCGCGGCGATCTCTGCGGTCATCGTTGCCGAGGTATTCGGGTTGAGGACAAGAATTTTCATGCCGGCTGGCTCACTCGTTCGTAGATCTGCCTGCCTGCCAGCCAGGTCTGCGCGACAGAGCCGCGCAGTACGGCACCCTCGTAGGGTGTGACGGCGTGGCGGTGCCGAAGCGCGGCCGCGTGCACCGTCTGCTCGACGTCGGGCTCGAATGCGCACAGATCCGCACGTTGACCGACCGCGATCCGTCCGCGATCGGCGAAACCGGCAAGCGCGGCAGGGCGTTCCGCCATCCAGGCACACAGTTGCGCGAGCTCGAAACCACGCGCGGCGGCCTGCGTCCACACGGCGCGTGGCCCAACCTCGAGCGAACTGATGCCGCCGAACGCACTGCCGAAGTCACCGCCTGCCTTCAACGGCGGCGCACACGGCGAGTGATCCGAGACGATCATGTCCAGCGTGCCGTCGGCCAGCCCATCCCACAGCAGTCCGCGGTTGTCGTCGCTGCGTATCGGCGGGCATGCCGCGAACTGCGTTGCACCGTCGGGGATGTCCTCGGCGGCAAACGTCAGGTAGTGCGGGCATGTTTCGGCGGTGACGCGTACACCGGAACGCTTGGCCTCGGCCAGCATCGGCAATACCCGGCCGCTGGAGACATGCACAATGTGCATCCGTGCGCCGGTCTCCCTGGCTGTGTTGACGACGAGGGCGACGGCATCCTCCTCGCATGCGTCGGGCCGTGAACGCAGAAACGACGCGTAGCTTCGGCCGGATGGCGCGGGACTGTCCGCGATCACGTGATCGCTTTCCGCGTGCACCAGCAGCACCGCATCCATTTCGGCGATCCGCAAGGCGGCGCGACGGAACTCATCGCCGTCCATGGGTGGGAAGCTCGGGTTGCCCGAGTCGCTCAGAAAGCACTTGAAGCCGCGCACGCCCACGTTGGCGAGGTCGGCGAGCTCATCGAGATTGCCAGGGATCACGCCGCCCCAGAACCCGACATCGACCGCGCAGTTGCCCTGCGCCGCTTGCTGTTTGAGCTGCAGAGCGGCCACGTTGGTGGTCACCGGGTAGCTGTCCAAAGGCATGTCGACCAATGTGGTGATGCCCGCCGCCGCCGCTGCCGCGGTTGCCGTTGCGAAGCCCTCCCACTCGGTGCCGGGATCGTTGATGTGCACGTGGGTGTCGACGAATCCCGGCATCAGCACCGTCGAGCCGTCGAGGACCACATCCTCCGCGCCCGGAGAATCCACATCGACCGAGCGGATCATGCCGTCGGATACGGCGACGGTGGCTGTCCGGATCTGGCCGTCGATCACCGCCTTCTCGGCGCGGATGACCAGATCCACTACGCGAATCTGTCGTGAAAGTGACGAGTCAGCTCCGGCCACACGTGTGGATCGTGCCCTGGAATCAGTTGGTAGCCCTTCTCTTTGGCCAGCTTCTTCAGTTTGCGGATCGGCTCGATGGTCTCCTCAGGTTCCACCCCGATGAAGCCGCCGATGGCCAACTCGTGCTCGATGTTCTCCGTGAGGTCGGCGGCGTCGAACGCGAAAACGAAGCCGTCGCCACCGACCGATTCGTCGAGTTCCACCACGAAACTCTGGTGCCCGGGCGTGTGCCCGTACGTCGGCACCGCGGTGATTCCCGGGGCGATCTCCGCTTCGCCGTCGGCCAGCCGCCACTCGATGCGGGGGTCGTCGAAGTCGATCCTGGCGATCGCGTGGTGTTCGGGTTCGGGATGGTTCGACAGCCCGTATTCGAGCTCGCGTCGCTGCGCGTGAACCGGTACCTTCCCCGCGAACAACTTCAGCCCGCCTGCGTGGTCGTGGTGCAGGTGGCTGACCGCGACCGTGTGGATATCGTCGATGTCGACACCGATGTCGTGCAGCGACTGCTCGATCGGCTCTCCTGGTCCGGGCAGCACCGGGATGTATTCCACCGTGGGGTAGAACCGCCGGTACAGCGCGGGATCCCGGATCAGCGCGGTGTTGAACCCGGTGTCCAGCAGCACCCAGCCACCGTCGGTCTGCAGCAGCACCCCCGGCACCGGTTCACGCAGCCGCTCTTCGGGTGGAGTGCCGTAGACCGACACCGCCTTCGGCAGCTCTTCCCAGCCCAGTGTCAGCAGAACGATTCGATGTACTTTGCCCATCGGCCTAACCTACGGACAGCGCGGCGATTCGAAGCGAGTTCGGATTAGACACCGCGTGCGCCTGCTCGACCCCCTTCAGCCACGGCTGGGCGACCACGAAGTCGTCGATGTCGGCGACGTTCAACCAGCAGCCCGTCTCCTCGGCAGCGGCGCCTGCGTCCGAATACGGTTGCGGCGCACCGGTCGGTAGCCCCTTCGCCAACGCGTCGGTGACCCGCGGCGACGAGCAACCCAGGTAGTTGATCCCGCCGTCCTTGTCCCAGGAGATGTGGCCCCAGGTGTACGGAGACGGCGCATCAGGCCACACCGTGTTGGCCAGGATCTCCGGGGCCGCCTGCATGTCCGTGCCGATCCAGCCGTAGATCTCCGAGGTGGGATAGCCCTGCACCTTCGCGGTGACGCCCGCCGCGGCCAGCTGCGTCTGAACCAGGTTGCTGACCAACTGCATGTCGGGGTTGCTGGTGTCGTACCCGATCGTGATCGTCTTCTGATCGGCGGGCAGACCGGCGACGATCTTCGTCAGCGCCGCGGGGTCATGGGTCAGATTCTGTTTCCCGTATTCGGCGGCCAGCACGTAAGGCGGGTACATCTGCGCGCCGACTTTGCCGCGACCGAAGAAGGTCTGCTTGACCACCTGATCGACGTCGATGGTGTCGATCACCGCAGTCCGGGTGGCCTGGTCCTTCGTAATGCCCTTGTTCGGGTTGACGTAGAGGAAGTTCGACATCATGGTCGGCAGCGAGTAGTGCGAGTACTTCGGGTTGTTCAGGTACTGCTCGACCGCTGACGACGGCAGGTCATGCAGGATCGCCGACAGCTGACCGTTGTTGAACTGCAGTTGCTGCGCCGAGGTGTCGGTGATGACGGGCATCTCGACCTTCTCGAAATACGGCTTGGCGCCCCAGTAATCCGGGAACGATGCCACCGCGTAGTGCGAACCGACCTGCGCGTCGGTCAGTGTGTACGGCCCGGTGCCGAGATCGTGTGTGGTGAGGTAGTTCTGAGCGAAGTCGGTGCCGCCGTTCTTCTGCAGACCGGTCGGGCTCATCATCCGCGGACCGTACGGCGACGCAAGGTAATCGAGGAACTCCGAGTTCGGATTCTTCAGGGTGATCGTGACGCCGTAATCGCCTTGTGTGGTGATCGATTCGATGTCCTTGACCATGTAGGCGGGCCCACCGTTGACGGCAAGCCGGCGGTCGAACGACGCTTTGACAGCGTCCGACTTGAACGGCGTCCCGTCATGGAACTTCACGCCCTCGCGCAGCTTGAGGGTGAAGACCTTGTTGTCGGGTGACGCGGTGTACTCCGAGGCCAGCAGCGGCTCGAGTTCGGCCTTGGCCTGACCGCCCTTGAACTGCAGCAGACCCTCATACAGGTTCGTGGTCAGCAGCAGTCCCTGTCCGGCGTAGTAGATGTCCGGGTCGGGCGGCTGGCCGGGGTCCTGGAGGAACGACAGGTGCAACACCTTGTCGGTTGGCGCCGCGTTGGGAGTGCTCGAACCGGAATCCGAACCGCCGCATGCCGATAGGGTCAGCATCGCGGCTGCCGCCACTGCGAGTAGTCGTTTGTTCATGGTGCTGCTCCTTCGAGGACGGGCTGTTCGAGCTGTTTGAATGCGGCGAGGATCTCCTCGGTGGTACGCATGGCACCGGTCTGCAGGTACTCCATGGCGGCCAGCGCCGCGTCATGCAGGTACTGAGACGACCCGCCGACGCAGTCGGTGACGACGCGCGCGTAATAGTCGCGCTGATGCGCGTCGGCGAAGGTGTAGTGCACGCACACGTCGGTCAGACCGCCGATCAGAATCAGCGTCGACGCACGCAGTCCGCGCAGCACGATCTCGAAATCCGTTCCTATGAAGCCCGAATAGCGCCGCTTCACGATGTGAAACTCATCCGGTAGGGGCCGCAGCGACGGTTCGAGGTCGGTGCCCGGCTGTCCTTCGACGCAGTGCACACCCTCGGTGCCGTCGAGTTCGCGGCCGAAGTCCACACCGCTGGGCCGGTGCACCTCCTGAAAGAACACCACCGGGACGCCGGCAGCGCGCGCCGCGGCCACCAGCTTCTCGGCTCGCTCGACGCGCTCGGCATGCCCGGGCATGTGCGGAATTCCCACGTCCGCCACGGGCATTGCGCCGCCCTGTTGAATGTCGACGACAACCAGCACGGGGTTGCCCACGATCAGTGGCTGTGTTGGCACTTAACCTCCTCCTACCGCTATTCGTGGATCGGCCGCCGCCTGCAAGAAGTCGACCGCGGTGTTGATGGCGACGTACAGCACGCCGAGCATCAATGTCACGCCTGCGATCGCGGGAAAGTCCGCGACCGGAATACTTTGTGCGATGTATTGGCCGATGCCCGGCCAGCCGAACACCTGCTCGATCACCAGCACGCCGGAGAACATCAGGCCGACCTGGAGCCCGGTCATCGACAGCGCTCCGCCGACGGAGTTGCGCAGTACGTGCCCGGCCATGATCCGGCCCTCCGAAAGGCCTTTGGCCCGAGCAGTTCTCGCGTAGTCGCTGTCGGCTTCGGTCAACAGGCTGGATCGCAGCACGCGGCCGATCGCCACCGCGGGGCCAAGCGCGATCACCACGGCAGGAAGGATCAGGTGGTGCAGCGCGTTCGTCACGACGTCGAACCGCCCGGCGAGTAGTCCGTCGACAGTCAGCAGTCCGGTCGGTCCGGCCGGCGGATTCGGCACACTGATCCGTCCGTTGGCGGGCACCCACCCCAGTTTCTGGTAGAACACGATCAGCCCGAGGATGCCGAGCAGGAACATCGGTGCGGACGCGCCGGTGAACAGCACCGCACGCAATATGCTCGCTCCTGGCCATTTCAGCGTCGTGCCGAAGGCCAACAGGCCAGCCAGGATCAGTGCCAGCCCCAACCCGTACAGCGCCAGCTCCAGTGTCGCGGGAAAGAAGTCGCCCAGGTCGCTGCTGACGGCGTGTCTGGTGCGAAACGACTGGCCGAGGTCGCCCTGAACCGCTCCGGTGAGGTAGTGCCAGAACTGGTTGATAATCGGCTGATCCAGGCCGAGAGTGTGTCTGCGGGCGGCAACCGCTTCGGCAGAGGCGTTCGCACCGAGTTGCGCCTTCACCGGATCCATCGGCGAAATATGCTGCAGCACAAACATCACCGCGATCAGCGCGACGAGGATGGCCACCATCGCCGCCACCCGGTAGAGGATGAACTTCTGCATGTCCGATACCTAGCTTGTCTTCATCAGGTTGCGTAGGCCGTCGCCTGCGATGTTGGCGGCGAGGGCGAGGACGAGTACCGCGATACCCGGCATCACCGGAACCCACCACTGCTGAAGGAAGTACGTCAGGTTGCGCGCGGTGTCCGCACCGAGTTCTGGCGCCGGCGCGGCCTGGCCGAGGCCGAGGAACGACAGCGCGGCCAGGGTGAGGATCAGGTTGCCGATGTCGAGACTGGCCGCCACCAATGCGTTGGGCACCGCGCCGGGAAGAAGATGTCTGCTGGCCAGTCGAATTGGTCCGACACCGGCGAGCCGGGCCGCCTCGATATGCGGGCGGGCGGCGAGGCGTGCCACCTCGCCGCGCACCAGTCTCGCGTAGAACGGCCACCACACGATCGACACTGCGATCAGCGTGTGGATGAAGCCGGGACCGAGCGCGGCCACGACGGCGATCGCCAGCACGGGGGCGGGCAGGGAGAGAAACGCGTCGGTGATGCGCATCAACAGACTGTCGAGCCATCCGCCCGCTGCCCCAGCGATCAGTCCTACCAGGCCTCCGATCAGGAGCCCGACGGCGACGACCACCAATGCCGCGAACCAACTGGCGCGCACGCCGTACAACACGCGGCTCAAGATGTCGCGGCCGATCGAGTCGCTGCCAAGTAAGAAGCCGGGCTTACCGGGCGCCTGCAGCGGCATGCCCGCGGGCACAAGCGGATCGTGCGGCGAGATGATCGGCACCGCGACCGCGACGATGGTCACGATCAGGACCAGGCTCACGGCCGCCCAATTCATCAGCATCGGTGAGGATTTGGGCAGTGAGAGGCCGCGTAGCCGGCCTCGTGTCAACGTGCCCGCGGGTATTGCGATGGCCATCTCAGCTCGCCTTCCGCTCGATACAGGCGATTTGGTGCGGGCTTCCCGGCGCCCCTTCGAGCCGGACGTCGAGTTCACTCTCTGAGCAGGTGTCGATGGCGATCGGACAGCGTGGATGGAAGGCGCAGCCCGACGGCGGCGACAGCGGACTCGCGGGTTCACCTGGGAGCACGCGTGATTCGCGGCCGAGGTCGGGGATGGAGTCCACGAGCGCTTGGGTGTAGGGGTGGACGGGATTGTTGATGACGTCATCGGCTGGACCGATCTCGACGATGCGCCCGAGGTACATCACCGCAATCCGGTCGGCGACCACACGCGCGACCGACAGGTCGTGCGTCACGAACACCACCGACATGTCCAGCGTGCGGCGAAGGTCGCCGATGAGATTGAGAACCGAGGCCGCCAGCGAAACGTCGAGGGCGCTGGTCGGCTCGTCGCACAACAAGACCGCGGGCGGCACGACCGTCGCGCGCGCAAGCGACACCCGCTGGCGCTGACCGCCGGACAGCTGGCCCGCCCGTGACTTCGCGATGTCCAGGGGCAGTCCGACACGCTGCAGCACCTCGGCGACCGCGTCTTGTCTTTGGCTGCGGGACAAGCCGTTTCCCCGCAGGCGTTCGGTGATCAGCTCGCCTACCGACAGCCACGGCGTCAGTGATGCGCCTGCATCCTGGAAAACCATCTGCGGCCCCTGGTCGCCTTGCAGATCGACGGTTCCCGACGTGGCTTTCTCCAAGCCTGCGACGACCCGCAGCAGCGTGGACTTGCCCGATCCGCTCTCACCGACCAACGCGACGGATTCGCCGTGCCCGACGGTCAGCGAAATGCCCCGCAGCGCTTGCAATTTGCCGAACGACTTGACCACCTCGCGCAGCACCACTGCCGGCGGCTCGGAGGATTCTGCGGCCGCCGTTTCCGGCTCGATGTCCTCGGTGGTGGTCGTCAGGCGCGAGCCGAGTTCCGTCGACACCGCATCGAACGGCAGGATGCAGGCGCTGACCCTGCCTGGGGCTATCGTGATCGGGTCGGGCGGCGCCGCCTCACACGACGGGGTGGCGAGCACACAACGTGGCGCAAACGCGCATCCCGGCAGTGGCGCCACCGGACTGGGCACCGACCCGGCCAGCGCTGCCAGCTTGCGGTGCCTTGCGGTGTCCAGCGTAAGCCGCGAGCGCAGCAGGCCGTGCGTATAGGGGTGCGCAGGGTTATCGAGAACGTCTGCGGTGGGGCCGATTTCGGCGATCCGGCCGGCATACAGCACCGCGATACGGTCCGAGATCTGCGCGGCTACACCGAGGTCGTGGGTGATGAAAACAATGCTGCAGCCGATTTCTTCGCGTAGTTGCAGCAACAGCCGCAGTACCTGCGCCTGCACAGTGACGTCGAGCGCCGTGGTCGGTTCGTCGGCGATGATCAGCTCAGGGTTGCCTGAGATCGCGATCGCGATCATCACGCGCTGCCGCAGCCCTCCGGAGAGCTCGTGCGGGTAGGCCCTGAATCGCCGCTTGGGCTCCGGGATCCCGACCGCGGTGAGCAGCTTGAGCGCTTCCTCGTCGCTGCCCGCCGCCTCGGCAACCTGCTTGCCGATTCTCATCGTCGGGTTCAGCGACGTCATCGGGTCCTGAAAGATGGCGCCGAGGTCGAGGCGGCGGACCTTGCGCAGCGTTTTCGCATCACCGGTGACCATGTCGGTGCCAGTCACCGTCACCGAGCCCTGCACCTTGGCCTTCGGCAACAAGCCGAGCAGCGTGAAGCCGAGGACGCTCTTGCCCGATCCCGATTCACCGACCAGGCCGAGAATCTCACCGGGAGCGATGTCCAGGGACACGCCGCGCAAGGCATGTACGTCCTTGCCGTTGCGGCGGAACGTGACGTGCAGATCGGTGATCGCCGCCACCCGCGCAAGGTCTGCCGACGCATCCGCGTCGACCTCGGACACTGCACTACTCATGCACCGCTCCTGCCACCCCCGCCTGTCACTTGACAGTTTTCAGCGCGGGCGAAGGCGGTGGGTGTCGCTGGCGTAACCAATCGACGGTGCTGCGTAACCGATTCGTGTCCCGCGTTTCTGTCGTGTGACAGAAACGCATATCTGCTGTTCAGTAGGCCACGATGGGGCCATGTCGATCACTCGTGCGGGCCGCCCACGGCTGACGACGCAGCGAAGGCCTGGCAGCACGGCCCGTGACGAGATCCTCGATGCCGCAGGCGAACTCTTCACCACGCTGGGCTATACGGGTACGTCGACCCGCACCATCGCCGAGGCCGTCGGTATCCGGCAGGCGTCGCTTTATCACTACTTCAAGACCAAGGACGACATTCTGTGCGCCCTGCTCAGCCAGACCGTCACGCCGACGCTGACGATCATCGACAGCCTCTCGGCGGCGGAGCCTGCCCTGAGCGCGGCGGAGCACTTGCACGCGTTGGCACTGTTCGACGGTCGTCAGTTGTTGGAGGGTCGCTGGAATCTCGGAGCGCTGTATCTGCAGCCTGAATTGCGGTGGGCGCGCCTCGAGCCGTTCTGGTCGGACCGCGAGCGGCTGCGCCTGCACTACCTGGCGGTGAGCAAGGCGATCGTCGCGGACACCGGCGTGGATGAAGCCGCTGCCGATCTGCCGTTCCGGTTGGTGGAGTCATTGGTCAACATGTGGACCAAACAGCCGGGTCCGGAGCGGGCCGGTCTACCGGAACACGTTGCGGATGCCTGCGTTCGGGTGCTGGGTCTGCCGCAGAGCGCGACCCAGCCATTGCGGGCCCGCAGCCACCTCGAACTGAGCCGATACGCTGCTGCCTAGTACTTGCGGTCGCCCTCGCTGCTGTCGAAGAACGCCCAGTCGCCGTCGTCGGCCTTGACCTCCATGCGCCACCCGAGTTCTGGGTCGGCCTTCTGGTCGACGAACCAGGCATGCGCGTCGTCGGCGCTTTCGATGTCCTTGGTGTCGACAACCTCACCCTTGGGGTTCAACACTCGATACGTAGCCATGCCCGTAGCGTTCCCGCTTCGACGGACTTGAATCAGTCTGCTTTCGGCATAGGGATGCCCTCGCTCGCCTGGAATTGCGCGTCCTCCTCCGACGCCAACCCCATCGACACCACCGATCGGTCGAAGAACACGTCGGTGAGGTAGGCCAGGGCCACCGCCCAGCGGTTGACGAAGCGCGGCATTGCATAGAGGTGGTAGGCGCGGGTGACGGCTTTGGCCGGCAGCCCGGACAACTGAATGTTGAGCGGGTTGGCCACGGCATAGCGCGGTCCGAGGTCGACTACCAAACCCATGTTGCGGTGCTTGTAGTTCTTCGGCTTTCCGTAGCCGAGGCTCGCGGCGACGTTGCGCGCCAACACCTTTCCCTGCCGGATGGCGTGTTGCGCGGTCGGCGGGGTGATCTTGCCCGGCTGCGTGACGTCGGGTACGGCTGCCGCGTCGCCCGCGGAGAACACGTCGGGATGGTCGGGGACTTGGAGATTCGTCCCGACCGTCAGCCTGCCCTTCTCTGTCGGCAGGCCCAGTTTCTCGATCAGCGGAGCGCCGGTCACGCCGGTCACCCATGCGACGGTGTGGGTGCGGATCAGTGAATCATCGATGAGCACAACGTGTTCCGCGTGCACTTCCTTCAGCGTGACGCCGAGCCGGACGTCGACGCCACGCGATTTCAGCACTCGCATCGCCGCGGCGCCCAGCTTCTCCCCCACCTCTGGCATCACTTGTTCGGCCATGTCGAGCAACACGAATCTGACCTCGGCCCGATCGAAGTCCATCTGTCGGGCCGCAGAGTCGGCGAGGGCGCGCAGTTGCAGGACGAGTTCGGTGCCCGAATAGGACGCGCCGACGACGACGATCGTCCTGCGCGCGGCGGCCCGACCGGCGTCATCGTCGACATCGGCGAGTTCGAGTTGCTCGAGCACGTGGTCGCGCAGGTACAACGCCTCAGCCGTCGACTTCAGACCGCGCGCATGTTCGGCGAGACCGGGCACATCGAAGAGCTTGGTCACCGAACCCGGTGTGAGCACGAGCCGATCCCATGGCAGGACGCGTGCCCGCTCTTCGGGGTCGGTGTAGGTGACGGTATGCCCGTCGAAGTCAACGCCGTCGACCCTGCCGCGGAGGTGCTGCACTCCGCGCAACGCATTGGCCAGTGGTATCGCGACGAAGCGGGCGTCGACCACGCCGCCGGCCACATCGGGCAGCAGCGGCGTATACAACATGTAATCGACAGGGGAAATGATCGAGATGTCGACCGACGCATCATGTCTGCGCAGCTTCCTCGCCAGGTGCCGAGCGCACTCGAAGCCAGTGAATCCGCTGCCGACGATTACCACAGAGGCCATCGCCTACAACTGTATACGCGCTACGGGCTGTAGAGCAGCGTGCCGAACCTCATTGCCAGCCAGGGCTTGCGGCCGCCGGGGCGTAGCTGGCCGCGCAGCACGGGTGACAGTTGCCGGATCCTGCCGTAGCCGAGCAACAGGAAAGCGACGGGGTCCGCGGTGATCACACAGTCGGCCCTCTCGCCGGCCGCAGTGACGACCGCCGTGCCGTCGGCGACGGCCAGCCGGTAGCTGGGGCCACCGCGCATTCGCAACTCGAAGCTGATTTGTGCGCCTGCTGCGCGCTGCGGCCGCAGGTATTGCGGCGCAACGGCCAACACGCCGGGAATCACCAGAAACGCGTCGGCCTTGTCGATCGGCCATTCGAGCTTGGCCGTGCGCGAGATGTCGAGCCCGTGGATCAGCTGCTCGCCGAGCAGCAGTGAGGCCATCGTCGCGGGCCCGATCACCAACCCGTTGGGAGTCTGGATCTCGACGCTCGGATCGGCGTTGGCGGCCACGGTCAGGTAGGCGTCGGCGGCGACCTCGAGCATGTCGGCCAGCGTGTGCAGGTTGCGCTCGCGCACCTCCTCGAGGTGACGGGCGTTGACCTTCGCGCTGAGCGCAGAAGGCGATTCCGTCGGCCGGTTGAGGTGAGTCATATAGCCACCTGCGTGACGTGTCAGTGCCTGGGTGTAGTCACGAAGATCACCGACGACGTGTGCGGCGGTTTCCGCGGCGGTCCAGATCAGGCCGGGCGCGGGCGCGTCCGGTTTGTCGATGCTGCGCCAGAGGTCGGCGCTGCGTGCGACGGCGCCGCGCAGCGCCGCCAGGGTCGGGCTGTAGGCGCGCCGGGTGTCCTCGCCCGGGGCGCTGAGATGCACGGGGGCTGATGTCATAGGGCAACTATTTCACATAACGTCACTATGTCAATAGGGTATTCTCGGTCTACGAGGAGGAAAACCAGATGTCGGATCAGCCCGCTACGCTGCGCGCCGAACAGGTCGCGCAGACGCGAGCGGCACTGATCGCGGCGGGCCGCAGGCTGTTCGGTGAGCACGGCTTCCGGGCGACATCGGTCGACGACCTTGCGCGCGAGGCCCGCGTCACAACCGGAGCGCTCTATCACCACTTCCCCACCAAGACAGCGCTTTTCGAGTCCGTATTCGTGCAGGCTCACACCGACTTGATGAAGGTTTCCGCGAAGGCGGCGCATGGAGCGACGGACGGCGTCGATGAGCTGGCCCGTGCCTTCGAGGCGTTCCTCGACGGCGTGCTGCAGCCGGACATGCAACGCATCCTGATCGTCGACGGGCCCGCCGTGCTCGGTCTCGCCCGCTACACCGAACTCGACGAGCGGTACGCGCACGCGGCGATCGTGCATTCGCTGACGGCCGCCGCCGCCGCGGGCACCATCACGATCGAGGACCCCGAAACCGTGACTCGGTTGCTGCTCGGCGCGCTTACCCGCGGCGCCATGCTGATTGCCAACTCGGCCGATCCGGTGGAGACCCGACATGCAGTCGCCAAGTCGATGCGGACACTGTTATCGAGCTTCACTCCGCCCCGCGGATGAGGGATGGTGGACGCATGACGCGTCCGCTGCGCCGGTTCGACCCTTTCCGGCCGCTCGACATGCTGACGTCGCTGTGGTCGACGGCGGCGGTCGCGCCGGTCAGTACCGGGGCGGCGGCGGCTTATCGGACGTTGTTCATGACGCTGCGCCGGCTGGTCGTGGGGCGTCGGCTGACGGTTCGGTTGGACGACGGCGACCTGATGCTGACGGTCACCGAGTTCGACTCGCGGCTCGACGTACGTGGGTTGTCAGTGGGCCAGCTCAACGATGTCCGGCTCGCGGCACGTGACATCTATTGGAACGGGCATCGATTCGACCGGGCGACTGCGGTGCTGCACAACGTCCACATGAAGCCGACGGCACCGCCGGTGCTGGTGGCCGCTCCGGTCGAGCTGACGCTGGAAATCCCTGCGCCGGTGCTCGACGACCTGTTCCGGTGGGCGGTGCCACGGTTGTCCGGTGAGGTGGGTGCCGACGGGATCGCGCGACTGCGGCTGGCGCGCAGGCCGCTGCTGGGGCACGTGGAGGTCGAGGCGCATCTCGACGGGTCGACGCTGTGGCTCAAGCCGCGCGGGGTCGCGGTTCGGCAGTCGCAGTGGAAGCTGCCTGGGCGGACGCCCGCATATCCGGTGCGGTTGCCGGAGCTTCCGCACGGCCTGACCATGACCGGTATCAGCTTCGCGCCAGGGGTGGTGCGCCTGGAAGGCACCCTGCCGGAGTGGCGGATGGATCTCCCGCGAAAACGCTTGGAGGACATCATCAATCAGCTCAGTGTCGTCGGCGTTCCGCTGAATCTTGCCAGGGTGGGCCGGTTCTTCTAGGTACGGGCTCTTTGTCCTTCCAAGAATTTCCCAAGCGGGCAGGTTCATCCTTTCCTCACCAATTCATGATCGTCGACTACAAGAGGCGCCCGCCAGCGCATCTGAAAGGAAACCCAACAATGAACATCGTGCCCGCACCCATCGAGAACTACACCAAACGCATCCCCCGCAACATTGCCCTCTGGCAGGGAATCGCAGGCATCGTCATCGCGCTGTGGTCCGTTGTCATGCTCAGCGTGGTGCTGTACGCGGCTTCGCCGTTCTCCATCGTCGAGGTGCCCACGGGCACGCTCATTGTCAGCTTTGTGAAATGGGTTGCGGGCATTGCCTTCGGGGCCTTCCTTGCCGTCGCCTTCCTGCAGCGCTACGCCAAGCACCCCTGAAGTCCGAACGAAGCGTCGACCGCAAAAACGCAAAAGGGCCGCATCTCTGCGGCCCTTTTTTGGCGGCGATGCCTCGGTGCGCGGCTTAGACTTCCGCAATGTTCTCGGAGACGCGCTACGCGTTGAACGGGGACTTGCGCGTCGCCTATCGCGCCTCGCCCGAGGGTGCGAGGGACATTGTGTTCGTCCCGAACTGGTTCACCTGTTGCGAACTCTTGCCAGAGCTAGCCTCGTTCCGGGAGTGGGTTGAGGCGATGGCTTCTCTTGGGCGGCTCATCTTCTTTGATCAGCCGGGAACGGGAGCGTCTGATTCCGTCGCCCCGGGCGCGCTGCCGACGTTGGAGCAATGGGCTGACAGCATCACCGCGGTGCTCGACGACCTAGGAAGTCCCGAGGCGGTTCTGCTCGCGTCGGTGGGCGCGTTGCCCCCAGCGGCGCTCTTCGCCGCCACCCACCCATCTCGCACTACCGCGCTCGTTGTGTTGGAGGGGTATGCGGATCCGGTGAGTCAAAGCACGCACGAGGCCGCTGCGGCCATGACCGCCATGTGGGGCACAGGCGAATTCCAGCACGTGATCAATCCCGACATGCCATGGAACGAGGAGATTCGGGCCGCCTGGGCGCGAGAGGAACGCCTGGCAGCAAGTCCAGCGGCTTTCGCGCTGGTACTACCGCTGGTGACCGAAGTCGACGTGCGGGCCGTGCTTCCGGCAGTCCGCGTGCCGACCCTCGCGCTCCATCACAGAGACGACCCATTTATCCTGCCCGCGCACGGCAAGTACGTCGCCGACCAGATTTCAGGCGCGAAATACGTTGAGCTGCCTGGACGCAACCTGTATCACTTCGTGGAACCGTGGCGCGAGTCTTTCCAGGAGATCGCCAAGTTCGTCACCGGCGAGCAGGCCGACGTAGCCGAGGATCGGGTGCTCGCCACGGTGTTGTTCACTGACATTGTCGGCTCGACGCAGCGTGCCGCCAAGATGGGCGACCGTGACTGGCACGCCCTGCTCGATGCGCACGACGCCGTCGTACGGTCGCAGCTCGCCCGGTTTCGAGGCCGCGAAGTCAGCACGGCGGGTGACGGGTTCCTCGCGATGTTCGACGGCCCGCAGCGAGCGATCCGCTGCGCCATGGCAATTCGCGATTCGGTGCAGGCGCTCGGCATCCAGGTGCGTGCGGGGCTGCACACCGGTGAGTGCGAGATCCGCGGCGACGATATCGGCGGGATCGCCGTGCACATCGGCGCGCGAGTGTCGGCACTATCCGGGCCAAATGACGTGCTGGTGTCCAGCACGCTGCGCGACCTGGTGATCGGGTCTGGGCTCGAGTTCGAAGACCGTGGCATTCATGAGCTCAAGGGCGTGCCCGGCGAGTGGCGCCTCTTTGCCGTCGCCTCTCGATAGCCCACTGGCGGACCTGCGCTGTTTGCTGCACCCGAAGCCCGCGGCGTGGGATCATTTGCTGGTGGGCGACGATGACCCCGAGAAGCGCATCGCCGGGCTGGGCCGCCAGTTCGCCGAGCAGGAGCCGCGAGGTCAGCAGGCCCAAGTAGTGGGCGCCCCCGAAGCCGGCTTACGCCAGCGCTGGCGACTCGCGCGCGGCATGGTGAAGGTAACCGGACCGAATGGGGTGCAGTGGACGGTGTATCGCCGGTGGTTCCCCAACTGGAACCTCTCCTTCCTCCCCGATACCGACCGCGGCGGTGACCTCGACACGTTCTTCCTGGCGGTGGTATGGCCCCCCTGGTTCATTGCCAAGTGGTTCGGAGTGCGGTGGATCATCCTGGTCGAGCGCAACGGAAGAGAAGTGGGCGAGGTGCGGGTGCGCGGCTGGCGTAAGTCTCAGCGGCGCATCCACGAGATCGCTGAAGCGGCCGTTGCAGGGACGCCGCAAAAGGAACTCGCCCGAAAGCAAGACTGACCGCAGTGGCGGCTGCGACCGCGAATCCCCCACCGACGCCGGCCCGACGAAACCTCGGCTCCTATCTCAGTGTGTGGATCAAGTAGCGCCTGGAAACAGCCGGCCGCCGAACCGCGCCGCGCCACCCCGGGACGTGATGGTCGTCACCGACGTGTGCGCAGCCGGAATTTATTGGCTGACCAGCCCGTTTAAAGGTCTAGACATTACGAGAGGAAATCGCATGAAGAAGTTCGGACTCGCAACAGCACTGATCGCTGGCGCGGGGGCGGCGATCATCGGGCTGGCGGCTCCGGCAGCCGCTGCGCCGAGCGGTCCCGGCAACGCTCAACAGACGATCAACGAGCTGCAGGCCCAGGGTTACACCGTGATCGTCAACCGACTCGGCGCGGCACCGCTCGACCAGGCGGCTGTCGTCGCCGTTCGGCCGGGCCAGACATATTCGCGCACGGACACCGGCGTTCCCGGTGCCGGCAACGACATCTACACCACCGTCACCGGCAAGACGGTCTTCGTAGACGTGAAGTAAGTCTCACCGCCAAGGCGGGGCATCCAATTGGGTGTCCCGCCTTCGTGTTTGGGTGATGCTGTAGCCGTGATCGAACTGGCGCGCTATCAGGAGGGCCCGTCGAGTGTCGTCGTGTCCCGCGATGGCGACGAACTCCGGTTCTCGTCGTCATACGACGACTACGGCAGAACGATCACCGAGGAATCCCGCATGGCGGTGGCCGACTTCGTCGCCAAGGGCGAAGGCCCGTGGCCGTGGTATGACCTCGGCGACAAGCGCGAGGGCGCCCTCATGGTTCTCGATGCGCTCGGCGTCGCCTGGCCGGACTGGACGAACCCGTTGCCCGACGAAGTCCTCGACCTTTTCGATCGCGCCCGCGCCGGAAGCACCGAAGTCATCGAACTGCTCGCGTGGGGCGCCGAACCCGATCCCGTGGATCCCTGTGGAGCGACACCGCTTTGGTACGGGGTGCGCTCGCTGTCGGCGGACATCGTCGTCGCGCTGATCGACGCAGGCGCCGACGCAGGCCGTCGCATCGAGCTGTCCGCACAAGGCGAGAAATACACGACGATCGTGCACGAGATCGTCCGACTCGGCCGCCCTGTCGCCCTCGCCCACGCACTCGCCAAGGGAACGCGGCCAGACGCGACCGACTCCGACGGCGCCACGCCGCTACACGTCGTCGACGGCACCAACGACAACGTGAACCCCGAAATCGTCCGCGCGCTCGTACGAGCCGGCGCGGCGATCGACGCCGCATCGCCTGGCGGCACCCAGCCCATCGAGCAGGCGGTCCGCCAAATTCTGCCCGCGACGGTCGCGGCGATGGTCGAACTGGGCGCCGACGCCGCTCGGGGACTCGATGCACTGTTGCCGTGGTGGGCCACGGTCGGCGTGCGCTATTCCGGCTACCGGGCGAAAGAGGTCGCAGACGTCATCGACATCCTGCGTGCGGGTGGCGCCACCGTCACGGACCGGCACCGCGAATTCGCCGCCACCGCAGGAGCGGCGCAGGTAGAAGCCGCGCTTCGCCGCTAGAGTCACGGTGTGACCGGGTACACCCGATACGTCGCGATAGGTGATAGCCAGACCGAGGGACTCTGGGACGGCGACGACTCCGTCGGGCTACGCGGATTCGCCGACCGGCTGGCAGAGATGGTCGACACGCACCACCCCGGGCTTAGGTATGCCAACCTCGCCGTGCGCGGCAAGCGGATATGCGATCTCCTCGACGATCAGTTGCCCAAGGCGCTCGAGATGCGGCCTGACCTCGTCACCGTCTGCATCGGCATGAACGACGTGACGCGGCCGGGGCTCTACTTCGACGACGCACTCGCCGAACTCGCGGACCTCTACGCTCAACTCGCCGTGTCCGGGGCAACCGTGGTCACCACCACCTTCCCCGACATCGCTGCGATCGTCCCGATCGGGCGCGTCCTCGAGGCCCGGGTGTTGCGGATCAACGCCGAGATCAGACGCGCGGCGGACTGGTACGACTTCCGGCTTGTCGACCTCTACAGCGCCCCGTCGATGACAGACCCGGCCACCTGGAGCGCCGATCGTGTGCACGGCTCACCCCGTGGCCATACGTTGTTCGCCGCGGCGGCCGCCGAGGCGTTGAATCTGCCTGGGAGCAACCATGATTGGGCTGAGCTTGGCTCCGCACAGTCCAGACAGACGCTGCGCTCGAAGGCGTACTCCCAGGCCCTGTGGACCCAGAACATGTTGATGCCGTGGTTGTGGCGGCACGTTCGCGGACGGTCGGCCGGTGACGGTCGCGGTCCCAGGCGGCCGCAGCTGCAGTCCGTCGGCGCCTGAGCAACTAGAAGCCGAGAAGCCCCAACGGAATCGGCGACTCGCCGTTGGCGATCGACGACACGGCGGTCGGGCAGAACAGAGAAATCGCGATGCCGGTGAACATGGTCGCCGGGCCCAGTGACATCCCGCCCGCGTCCGCGACCTTGGCCGCGACGTCGGCGGCATTCTGACCGGGCTCGGCCAGCATCGGGCACACCTGCTGACCCAGCGCGGCCGCGTTCGTCGGGTCCACGGCGCCGATCCCCGCGTCGGTCAGGGCAGAGAGGAACGCGTCATCGGTGGTGTCGGCCTGCGCGGGAGCGGCCCACACCAGGCCGGAAGCCAGCACACCGGCGGACAGGACGAGGGCGATTCGTTTGCGCGACACAGCGCAAGCCTAGCGTCAGACCCCGCTCCAGGCCGCATCGATACTGGTCGCCACATCGATGACCTTGGCTTTTTGCGAAGCTGGGCTGTCAATTTCGCCCGAGACATGCGCCGAGATGAACCGCCTGACCTCGGCGTCGATGTTGCCGAGCACTCGCACCACCTCCGCGCGCAACGACTTGGACGTCACGTGGATGGAGATGTCGGACGGCCGCGGTTTCTCAACATCGAGGATCAGCAGAAGCGGTTCGGCTGCCCGTGCCGTAGCGCTCAGTGTGATCTCGCCGAACACCATGAACTTCGGCTTGTCGATGCGCAGGTCGACGACCATGTCGATCTCGAGCGGGATTCGGATGTCGAAGGTGATCTCTTCGGCCACTGTGCGGGTCACCCTGGGGTCCATGATCCTGACCTTGGCGGTCACTTTGGCGATTTTGCCCGGCCCTTGACCCATGGGGCCCATCTCGAAGGCGTCCCCGGCGATCGCGGCGATCGCGTTGCAGACCCGCTCCTCGCTGACGGCGACCTCGAAGAACCTTCGCCCGAACTGCTCATAGGTCATGTAGTTTTCGGCGTCCATGTTGACCTAACCGTCTCACGTCCTACTCAAGCCGCCTCGCTGAACACGCGAATCCGTGTGATCGCTACGGGTTCAGTACCCACTTCCGCAAAGATCACGCTGCGCTGCCCGGCGCGCTCGGTGGCCGCGACGACGGCGTGGCCCGATCCGATGAGCTTGCGCCAGCGCGCCCCTGAGAGGTGTTTCAAAAGGTCGCCTGCGCTCAGCACGACATCGTCACCGCTGGAGATGTGCACCTGGGCTGCGAGCCGCCTTCGAATGCCGACCTCGTCGCCCGCGCATGCCGCGTCGAGGAAACGCGCGACGCACCCTTTGGCCCCGCCGCCGATTCCGCGCAACCCGCCGAGGAATCCGAGCGTGCCGACCAGACCCTGGTTGCGCAGCAGCAGGTTTGACAGCTGAAGGCCGGCCGGCACTGCCCGGATTCCGGCGCGCAGGAATTGGCCGACCATTGCCGGCAATTCCCAAAATGCCGACAGCGCAGCAATTTTCAGCTGACCCGCTTCGTCGGCTAGGTCGTAGCGGATGTATACCGGCACCCGCATCGTCAGCGTCGAGGCCATCGTCACCTCGAGCTCGCCGTCGCGGATGACGGTCGGGCCGACGACGATGTCGACATCAGGGTGATACCGGATCACCCGTGGGCCGATGAATGTGTCGTAGAAGGCGCCGATCGCTCCCACTCCCCTGTGCGGCGTGGACCCGACCGGGTCCTCGACGCGGCCATCGGAGGTGAACAGTCCCACCCAAGCCATGCGATCGCGCGCGCCCGCGGCCGCCGGCGAACGCTCGGCAGTCGCCAGCATGTCGGCACGCGTGAAGGTCATATGGGTTGCCTACCACTCGCCACCGGCCTCAGTCGACTACTTGACGATGCGCAGGCACACTGTGATTACCGCAATGTCGCGGGGCATGGCTAGCAGGAGGAACCGCAATGAGCAGCAACGGGCCGTTCGGGTTCGACCCCGATGAATTTGATCGGGTGGTCCGCGAGGCCGGTGAGGGCCTGCGCGACGCGCTCGACGGAGTCAGCAGGTTCTTCACCACGTCCGGTGAGCGGGCCGGGTGGGCGACCATCTTCGACGAGTTCTCGCGGCACACGCGGCCCAGAAGCGAGCCCGAAACCACGGGCGAGACCGGCGACGGCGTCTGGGCGATTTACTCCGTCGACGACGAAGGCAGCGCCCACATCGAAGAGGTGTATCCGACAGAGCTGGATGCGCTCAGAGCGAACAAGAACAACACCGACCCGTCCCGTAAGGTGCGCTTCCTGCCGTACGGCATAGCGGTCAGTGTGCTCGACGCAGGCGATAACCAAAGCGCGTCACCTGAGGCCACCGAGTAGTCATTCGAAACAGTGGCGCATCCCCGCCAGCATGGTGGAGTGCGCCTTGACGGCCTCACGCACCGTCATCGCCGCCAACACGCGCGGCGCCTCGATGTGCATGCATTCGGTGATTCGCGTTCCCACGTCGATCGGTTCGAATGTCACCTTCGTACGCAACCGAACCCGCGGAAACTGATCCGCCTCGGCCAGTACTTCGCCGGCGTCGGAAACGTGCAGCCGTGCCACGTAGTTTATCCGTAAAATCAACGGCCCCAACGGAATCCGGTCCTGCACGCGGTAGCTCGTGAGGTATCCGTTCGCGGTTTGGTGCTGACCGGTCACGCGCACCGCCACCACAAGGGGGTGCACCCGTCTGATGTTCTCCAGGTCGACGTAGAACTCACGGACCGCATCGGGAGGTGCCGGGATCTCCTCGGACACTGTGCGCTCCGCGTGCGCAACCCACCAACTCACGCCTGCGCGGCCGGTGTTGCGCCCAGCACTCGCTGGATGTCGGGCTTCATCTGCTGCAACTGCTGGCCGGCGTAACCCCATGCGTGGATGCCTTCGGGGAAGTTGAACACGGCGTTGTTCCCGCCCGCGGCGACGTAGGCGTCGGCGAAGGCATGGTTGGAGTCGGTGGCCATGCCCTCGAGGAAGCCGAGGCCACCGATGGGTGCGTCCGGACTGGCCAACGCGGGGTCTGTCGGGGTGCCGTTGCCGCAGTAGATCCACAACCTGGTGCCGTTGGCGGCCAGCCTGCCCGCCTGGAGCGTGGGGTCGTTGCGGGCCCAGGCCGGATCACCGGGTGGACCCCACATCGCGTCGCGGCCGAAGCCGCCGTTCCACGTCATCGCGATGCCGACCTGGCCGGGATCTGCCGAGAGGTTCAGGAAGCCCGACAACGATCCGGCGTAGCTGAACTGCTGGGGGTGATAGGCGGCGAGCACCAGTGCCGAGGAGCCGCCCATCGAGAACCCCACGATCGCGTTGCCGGTCTGCGGCGTGCCCTTGTTCGCGGCAAGCCAGGCCGGCAGTTCCTGGGTCAGAAAGGTTTCCCACTTGTAGGTGTAGGTGCCGTTGTTACCGACCGCGGGCCCGTACCAGTCGCTGTAGAAACTCGACTTGCCGCCGACGGGCATCACAAGCGACAGGCCCGATCCGTTGAACCAGTCGAAGGCCTGGGTGTTGATGTCCCAGCCGTTGAGGTCATCGCCGGCCTCCATGCTGTCCAGCAGGTACACCGCGTGGGCGGTTGCACCGCCGCTCAGGAATTCGACCTTGACGTTGCGGCCCATGCCCTGCGACGGGACCTCGAGGTACTCGATCGGCAGCGCTGGGTTCGAGAACGCGTGCGCCGAAGCGGTGTCCCCCGCGACGTTGACCAACCCCGGCACCAGCGCAGTCGCGAACGCCGCGATCGTGAATCGATGCACCCACCCCGTGAACGCCATGGCTGCCCCTTCGTTCAGGCCCCGACCCCGATGAGCGGACGATACGCGCAACAGGAGCATCACCAGTCACTTTTCGGCGACGGTTGGCAATTGTTATAAAAACAACAACAATGGCGGTATGGATCGCGACCAGCTCATCGATCTCACGCGTCGCGCGGTCAAGCTCGCACGCGACAAGACCACTGACCTCACGCCGACGGAGCACATCGTCGCCGCGGATACCTACACCTCGCCGCAGCGCCACGCGCGGGACATCGCGATGCTGCTGGCCAGCCCCCAACTCGTCGGCTATGTCTCCGAACTCCCTCGGCCAGGCACCTATTGCACCAAGACCGTGATGGGGCGGTCGGTTCTGCTCACTCGCGGCGCCGACGGCACCGTGCGCGCGTTCGACAACGTCTGCCTACACCGCCAGTCGCGCATCGCCGAGGGTTGCGGGGCCGCGCGACGGCTTGCCTGTCCCTACCACTCATGGACCTACGACCTCGACGGCAACCTCGTCGGCATCCCGGGAAAAGAAGGATTCCCCGAAACAGGTTCGGGCCCTGGAAAACTCACGGAGTTGCCGGCCGCCGAATGTGCGGGCTTCCTGTGGATCTCACTGGATCGCGACGCGACGCTGGACATCCCGGCATTCCTCGGGCCGCTGGCTGACGAACTGGAATCCTGGGGTATCGGGCGATGGGCGCCGTTGGGCGAGAAGGTGCTCGACTGCCCGATCAACTGGAAGCTCGCGATTGACACTTTCGCCGAGAACTACCACTTCGCGACCGTGCACAAGAACACGTTCGCGACGATCGCGCGCAGCAACTGCACGGTGTTCGATTCGTTCGGCCCGCACCACCGACTTGTCTTTCCTCTCAACGGAATTCTCGATCTCGAGAACGTTCCCGAGGAGCAGTGGGATCCGCTGCATGCCATGGTCGTCATCTACGCGCTGTTTCCCAATGTGGTCCTCAGTTGCACGATCGCCAACGGCGAGCTGTTCCGCGTCTACCCAACCGACGTGCCGGGCCGGTCGATCACCGTGCACCAGAACTCAACGCCGTTGGACTTGTCCGACGAGTCGACGGCCGCCGGTGCCGCAGCGGTTTTCGATTACGCGCACGCCACGGTCCGCGACGAGGACTACGCGCTTGTGGCAGGTCTTCAGGCCAACCTCGAGTCCGGCGCCCGCGAGCACCTGGTGTTCGGGCGTAACGAACCCGGGCTACAACACCGCCATCAGACGTGGGAAGAGGCGATCTCGGCCAGTTCCCAGTCCCGGTAGAGCGCCAGCGACCGCTCGTAGAAAGCGAAGCCGCTCACCGGCTTTCCGCGGAACGTGCCGCGGTATCGATAGGGGCCTTCCATGTACTCCAGCGGAAGCCCATGTGCGGGCGCAGGCACCAACGGCTCACCCGTGAGCTCGAGGTCGAGTTGCCGTGACGTCAGCCGGTGTCGGTCGGGCATGTACCGCACCGCCGATGGTGGGGGGACCAACGTCTTGACCTCATCGGGCCACCGCACGTAGCTGTCGATGGTGACCTCGATGTCGTCGGCATATTCGGGGTCACTGTCGGGTGCACATGTGGTCGCGCCCGAGAATGGTTGCAGCGCATTGTGATCGGTGCGGTCGAACTGACGCCAGATGGATAGGTCGAGGCCGTTGTCGAGGTTGATCGTGCGCCACTCGTGCGCCCGTGAGCGGATATCGCCAGTCGGTCCGCCGCTGTTGGCGACCAGCGGAAACCACTGCCGGTCGACGTGACCCGTGCTTCCGGAAACCTGTTCCTGCACCGCTCCCCAGCGCAGTGCGCCGGTCATGGCCATCCGCGTCTGGAAGTAGGAATACGTCTCGGCCTGGCCGAAACACTCGACCTTGCCGTTGTACGCCGCGCCGCCCAGCGGGACGGGGGCGCGCGTCGGCGTGACATGTAGGTCCAGTCGCATCGCGTCGCCCCGTGCATCCGTGCCGACCAAGGTGACGTCGTAGGTGTACGGCACCAAGTCACCATGCGGGTCACGACACGTTCGCCACACGGCCTGGCCCGCATCGCTGTCATACGTCAACCCGAGGTGGCCATCCTCGAGCGTCATCTTGGGTCTCGCTCCCGGCGCCATGTTGGCGGGTGGCATGTCGTAATCGGTGTAGGTGCCGTACTCGCCGTTGTCGAGGTCGAACAGCGCGAAGGTGTGAAAGTCGGCGACGATCGACTGGCCTGGCCGGTTCTTGTTGAAGATCGTCAGGAAGGCGAACCGACGGCCAGTGTCAGCGGTCAGTTCGCCCGCGATGAACCAGGTGTCCGACTCGAAATCGGGGTGATTGCCTTCGGCGGCTGGGAAGTTGAGCTGTGGGTCCGTCGGCACCAGCTCGAACGGATACGCACGCCAATCACGGTTGTCCACTGCACCTGCCTTTTTTGCTATGTTTACAGCAATAGCAACTTTAGCGGTCCAGACGGGCGGTGACGCCGTGATGAGTGACATCGGCAAGCGCTTTCCGTTCGACGCCTACCCCAAGGGTTGGTTTCAAGTCGCCTACAGCAGGGACGTCGATGCCGGACAGGTCGTCGGCCTGCATTATTTCGGTCGACGATTGATCTGCTACCGCGGCGAATCCGGAAGTCCGTACGTGCTCGATGCGTACTGCCCGCACCTCGGCGCAGACATCGCCGTCGGCGGCACAGTGACAGACGACTGCATCACGTGTCCGTTTCACGGTTGGCGATTCGACGGCGCCGGATCGAATGTCGAGATTCCGTACGCGAAGACGGTCAATCGCACCGCCCGGTTGCGGGCATGGCCGACCGTCGAGCGGGCAGGTGCGATCTTCGTTTGGCACTCCGAAGCATCGACCCAACCGGATTGGGAACTGCCGAAGATCCCCGAGAGCGAAGATGCGGCGTTCACGTTCCACGCACCTGAGGAAGCGCGCTGGCGCTTCCGGTCCCATCCGCAAGAGGTGTTCGAAAACACCGTTGACATAGCGCATTTCGCGACCGTGCATGGCGTTTCCGGGTTCGGCAACCTCGATCTGGAGACGGACGCGCACCGGCTGCGGGCAGTCGCCGAGGTGACGTTTCAGACGCCGCGCGGTCCGGTTTCGGGTGCGGTGGACTCCGAACTGTTCGGCATGGGGCTCGACGTGGTCCGACACCGCGGCCTCGGGCGATCATGCACGCTACTGACCGTCACCCCGATCGACGGTGAGTTCGTCGATGCCCGCTACACGTTCTTCGTGCAGACCGAACCGGAGACGGGTGAGATGACGCGGATGGGCCTCGGCTTCGCCAGAGACTTTTGCAGGCAGATCGAACAGGACATCCCGATCTGGGAGAACAAGATCTATCGAGACCGTCCGCAGCTGGCCCGCGGCGAAGGCGCGATCACCGAATTCCGCGCGTGGGTGCGGCAATCCTACGAGGAGGCGTATCCGTGAGATCCCTTGTCTACGACAAGCTCTACATCGGTGGCAGTTGGCAGCTACCGGCCACCGGACAGCGACTCTCGGTGATCTCGCCACACAGTGAAGAGCCGATCGGTGAGACGCCCGAAGCGTCTCCCGAAGACGTCGACAAGGCGGTGACCGCCGCCAGGACCGCGTTCGACGAGGGACCGTGGCCGCGGATGACGCCGGCCGAGCGGATGGAGAAGATCGAGAAGCTGGCGGCGGTGTACAGCGCCCATACCGACGCAATGGCCGACCTGATCACCGCCGAGATGGGATCCCCGCGCAGCTTCAGCAGGCTGGGGCAGGCCGCAGGCGCGGTGGCCCAGATACATCTCAACCTCGCAACGGCACGCGAATTCCCTTGGGCCGAGCGGCGGCAGGGCTTGTTCGGCGAGGTGCATGTGCGTCGGGCGCCCGTCGGTGTCGTCGGCGCGATCGTGCCGTGGAACGTGCCACAGTTCCTGATCATGCCCAAGCTCATCCCTGCACTGATCGCCGGCTGCACGGTTGTCGTCAAACCGGCGCCCGAAACACCGCTGGACGCAATGTGGTTGGCCGAGATGCTCGATGAGATCGACCTGCCGCAGGGCGTGGTTTCGATCGTTCCCGGCGGACGCGAAACCGGTGAAGCCCTGGTCCGCCATCCCGGGGTGGACAAGATCTCGTTCACGGGCTCCTCGGCCACCGGCAGGCGGATCGCCGCGCTGTGCGGTGAACAGCTCAAGCGGGTGAGCCTTGAGCTTGGGGGCAAATCCGCGGCGATCATCCTCGACGACGCCGACATCGACCGCACCGTCAAGCATCTGAAGATGGCCAGCCTGATGAACAACGGGCAGGCGTGTGTTGCGCAGACTCGGATTCTGGTCAGCGAGCGCCGCCATGATGACGTTGTCGACGCTCTCGCGGCGATGATGACGGGGCTGCAGGTCGGCGATCCCGCCGACGACGACACCGACATCGGTCCGCTCGTCGCGCAGCGGCAGCAGGAGCGCGTGCAGGGCTACATCAAGACCGGCGTCGATGAAGGTGCACGAATCGTGTTGGGCGGCAGCGGTAAACCGCGCGATCGTGGCTGGTATGTCCAGCCGACGCTGTTCGCGGATGCGAATAACGAAATGCGGATCGCTCGTGAGGAGATATTCGGCCCGGTGCTGACGGTGCTGAAGTACACTGACGAGCGCGACGCGGTCCGCATCGCCAACGACAGCGACTACGGGCTGGCCGGATCGGTGTGGACCGCCGACACCGCCCACGGACTGGAGATCGCTGCCAAGATTCGGGCGGGCACGTACGGCATCAACATGTACACACTCGACACCAGCGCTCCGTTCGGCGGGTTCAAACAGTCCGGCATCGGACGTGAATTCGGTTCTGAGGGTCTGTCCGAATACGTCGAACTGCAATCGACGGTCAGTGCGGACAAGCTGCCAGAGTTGCGCTGAGCGCGATGCTCAATCTCGCCGAGTGGCCAGTTATGTCACGCTCCGCGACGAAAAACGTGTCATAAGTGGCCGCTCGAGACGCAGCTAATCCCGGAGTTCGAGCGTAACCTCTGCGGGACAGCACAATTCGTCGCGCTGATTGAAGATGCCGATCTCGAGGTCGACCAGGTGCCGCGGCGCGTCGCCGGACGTATCGATGCGCTTGCCGGTCACTCGGCCACGCGCCACCATCGAATCGCCCGCATAGATCGAACCGAGCAGTGACACCTTGCGCCTGACCACCCTGCTGTACGGCCCACCGAAGTCGGTGGCGATCCGGTCGATGAACCCCGCGAGGTGCATCGTGTTGACGAAAATCGTTGGGTGCCCATGCTCTTTGGCGTACTCCGGGTCGAAGTGCCACGGCACGTAGTCCCACGTCGTACCCGCGTTCATCACCACGCGTTCGTAGCTGATCGCGTCGGCCACCTCTGGCAGCTGCGCCTGCACGGTGACCTCGTCCCACGTCATCGGTCACCTGCGGGGCTGAAACGAAACAACGAGTTCGTGCACCTGGCGACGACCGCACCGTCGCCCCGGTAGTAGGTCTCCAACGTCTCGATGAAATGCCCTGTGCCGACACGGGTCTTCTTCTCCGGCGACACCGACACGACCTCCTCGACCACGCTGAGCATGTCGCCTTCCACCACCGGCAACAAAAACTCGGCATCGTTGGACGCATTGATGATCGCCGTGCCTGGCAACGGGACCCGGACGGCAATCGACGCCGTCGGCGCCTGGCCGGTGGGCACCCACGGCGGCGGCATCAGCAGACCGATGAGCAACGCGGGTGGCGCGACGAGCCCACCCCACGCCGATTTCGCAAAGTCGACATCCCAATACGACGGGTTGGGGTCGCGCACCATCGACGCGAAATGCTGTATGCGCGCGCCACTCACGGCGGTGCCTGCGAATCTCGGCTGCGTTCGCGTGCCGACCATCCGAAGTGCGTCCTCGTATGTGCCGAACGCGAATTCGTAGGACAGGTCTGCGGTCACACCGGCAGCGCGCTCTCCCGCGGCGCGAGATCCCACTCGAGTTCGCGCGACGTGAAGTACCAACCACCGCGCTCGTAGATGAGCTGATCGGTATATGTGCCGGTGGCTCGAAGTTCGGCGCCGACGAACACCAAGCCGACGCACCGCTGCGTCGCTTCCACCCCGTCGACCGTTATTTCGTGGTCGACGGTGACGAGGCGCTTACCTTCGCCGCCATTGAAGGCCGCGCGCAGGTCGGTGAACCTCTCCCCGCCGCGCACGACCGTGGCACCCGCGTGGCGGAACGTCGTGATCCAACTTTCCAGGTCGCCCGCCGAATACGCGCGGTTATAGCGGGCATTCAGATTGAGGATTGCCGCCCGGCCCGCCAGCCCGTCCAGCACGAATTGCTGTTGGTACGTCAACGTCATGTCGTCTCCCGTCCTACCGGCTCAACACGTAGCCGTGTGCCTCACGGTCCCAGGCGCCTTGGCCCAGTCCCCTGTCCCGGAGCACGTCTTTGCGCACGCGCCCGATCACGTTCTTCGGAATCTCGTCGAGCACTTCCAGATACCGCGGCACGCAGAAGTACGGCATCCGCGCCGAGCAGAAGTCGAGCAACTCGGCGTACTCCAGGACCGCGCCGGGCCGCAGCGTCACCACGACGAGAATGTCGTCCTCGCCGAGATCACTCGGGATGCCAACCGCTGCGGCCTCCAACACGGCCGGATGACGCATCACTGCCTGTTCGACTTCGACCGAGGAGATGTTCTCGCCGCGCCGCCGCAAAGAGTCCTTCACCCGGTCGACGTATGTCAGATTGTTGTCGCTGTCCAGATACCCGAGATCACCCGTCCGGAACCACTCGGGATGGGATTCGACCTGCAGTGGGGGCCCGCCGGACGCCGACGCCACATACCCCTCGCTGATCGCATGTGGCTTCCGCGCCCGGCAGGCAATCTCCCCTACCATACCCTCGGGTACGGGTTCGCCGAGCAAATCGACGATCCGTACGTCGAAATCCGGATTGATCTGACCGGAGGTGCCTGGCTTTCCTTCGTCGGACACTGCCTTGTAGGCGATCGGAAACGCCTCGGTCATGCCGTACATCGTCACGATGCGGCAGCGATACCGCTCCTCGATGGCGCGATACATGTCGGCGGCAATGGGAGCCGCCGAGATGAACCGAAGCCCGATCTCGGCGTCTCGCGGATCGGGCGGCAGGTTCCACAGCATCGACACCATCGCGCCCGCACCGGCGAAGCCCACGGCGCCGCACGCCCGTATCTCGTCCCACACCTCACGCGGATGAAAGGCGCTTGCCAGCACGCTCGTCCCGCCGACCAGCATCGGGGCCAGCACAGTCGGCGCCGCGCTGAGATGGAAGAGCGGCATGGCGGTCCACAGCACGTCACCCGCCTCGAATTCCCACGTCGACGCGACGGTGGCCGCCGCGGTGAACAGGTATTGCCATGTGGTGACCACCGCCTTCGACGGCCCGGTGGTGCCGGACGTGAAGAACAGCGCGATGTCGTCGGGTTCGGCGGTAGCTCCCGACGGCGGCTCGGTCGACGCGGCGCTCAGCGCATCAGCGAGCGAATCACCTTGCACCAGTACCGATCTCAAGGTGTCCACGTCACCGGCCACCTCGGCAAGCCGACCCTGTCGATCAGCATCCGTGACGGCCACCGCTGCGCGCGACAGCCGCAGCGTGTGGGACAGGAACTCGCCTTTGCTCGCCGCGTTGACCGCCGCGGGGACCGCGCCGATGCGGGCAGCCCCGAGCCAGAAGTACACCCATTCCGGGCACGTTCCGGTGAAGAGCGCCACGGTCTCACCCCGCTTGACGCCGAGATCCATGAGCACATTGGCAGCGGAGCAGGACCTGTCCCGCATCTGCGCGAAGGTGATCGGTGTTCCGGCGATCGACATCATCACGCGGTCGCCGAATTGCTGTGCACGCAGATCCAGCACTGCGGGGACGGTGAAGCCCGCGTCGGGCATTACACCCTCGCTGCAGCCGGGTCGGGCTCGCCCTCAGCGGTATAACCGAAATCTCCCGCCGCCGGCTGTTCACCGGGATAGAACCGGTGTGCCCAGCGCCGCAACGCGGCGTAGTCGTGCGCCTCCTCCGGAGCGAGGTTGGGCTTCTCCAGGTATTTCATGTTCTCCCACGTGAAGAAGTCCTGCTTGATGACTTCCTGCTGCAGTTGCAGGAACCTTGCCGCGCGACCGGTGGGCTTGTCCCCGGTGTCGCCGGGTTCGCGGATCGAGGCCTGGGTGTAGAAGTAGTCGGTGTAGTCCTCGTCGACCGGCGTCTGGCCGGTCACCTGAACGGTCGCCACCAGATCCGACGGGAAGCGCACGACACCCAGCCCCAACGAGTAGTTGTCGTAGATGATCTTGGCTTCGACGGGCCCGTTAGGTGTCAGCCAGGTCTTGGCCCGTCCGCCACCGAAATCGGCGTTGACCGTGGCGTGCAGGTGGTAACCGCTGACTTCGAACGAGGCGGTGTTGGCCGGGTTGGCCGCCTTGTGCACATATTGCACGTGGTATGGATCGGCGGCGTTCTCGATGATCATCTGTGCATGCACCTTGACCCGGTTGACCATCCGGGTGTGCGGGTGCAGCGGGTAATACTCGTCGGTCTCCAACTCGGGCAGCACCGGCGGCTGCCAATACGGGGCGCGGCCATGGCGCTCGTGCCAGACGAGAATGAAGCCGTACCACTCGGCCACCGGATAGGCCTTGATCCGAACGTTCTGCTTGCAGCCGATCTTGCTGTACGGGATCAGCGCGTTCGTGCCGTCGCCGTTCCAGCGCCAGCCGTGCCATGGGCAGACAATCCGCTCACCCTCCACGGTGCCGCCGACGCCCATGTTCGCGCCGAGATGTTGGCAATAGGCGTCGAGGACGTTGATCTGGCCGGCTTCGGTGCGGAAGATGACCAACTCTTCACCGAAGTAGTGCGCCCGCTTGACCTGGCCGGCGGCCAGCTCGGACGCGAACCCGACGATGAACCATCCCGTTGGGAACCGGTACTTCGAGAGGCTGATGCCACTGGGCCCGAACTCGCGTTCCGACGGGTCTGTGGTGTCCGCAACCGTGTCCGCCACTGCTCTCTCCGTCCGCACGCCAACCGGGCAGGTCAGGGCCTGTCCATTGCCTATTTTTACTATTTTAGGCATTCTAGGTCAAGGTCACCCAACGAGGAGCTCCCATGCCAACGACGACTCCGGTCGATCTTTCCGATGCTGCGTTGTGGCAGAACGGTTTTCCCGATGATCTGTTCGCAGAGTTGCGTCGCGAACGCCCGATCTTCCACCACGAGCGCACCGATGGCGTCGCCAAATCCGTCCACCGCGACTTCTGGATGACGACCAAGCACCGGCACGCCCAGCGGATTCATCGCGATACCGACTCGTTCACCGCGGCGGACGGCCCGCTCATCCAGACCATCGGCGTGATGGCCGACATTCCAACGATCATTCACATGGATCCACCCGAGCTGACGAAGCGGCGCAGGGTGATGTCGCATGCGTTCACTCCGAAGGCCATCGCCAGGCTCGAGGAAGGTATCCGGACGCGGGCCAAGTCGTTGGTCGACCGGTTGCTTGCGGCGGGCAGTGGTGACTGGATCGAGGACGTCGCCGATGTGCTGCCGATGTCGGTCATCGGCGACATCATCGGAATCCCCGACAGCGACCGGCCGGAGATCTTCGAGACGTTGGACCGGATCCTGAAGTCGGCCAATGGTCAAAACGCGACGGCGACCGAACAGGAGCAGCTCGAGCTGTTCGGCAAGGTCTTCACCTACGCGCTCGAACTCACCGCGGAAAAGCGGCGCAACCCGACCGATGACATCTGGAGCACCCTGGCCACCGCAGTCGTCACCGACGAGAACGGCGAGCAGCTGTCCATTCCGGCCAACGAGCTCGAGATCTTCTTCTACGTACTCACTTTCGCCGGCAGCGACACCACGAAGAATGCCTTGGCCTTCGGACTGCAGGCATTTGTGGCCAATCCAGGTGAGATTGAACGGTACCGCGCCGACGAGGCGATCCGGTCCAGTGCGGTCGAAGAGGTGCTGCGGTGGGCGACGCCGGTCGCGTTCTGGACACGCAGCACCAAGATCGACGTCGAGATGGATGGCATCACCATCCCGAAGGGCGAGCGAGTGGTCTCGATGCTGCGCTCGGCCAACCGCGACGAGGAAGTCTTCAACGACCCGTTCACATTCGACATCAGCCGTACGGAAAACCAGCACGTGACGTTCGGCGGTGGCGGACCGCACCACTGCCTCGGCGCGATGCTCGCGCGAGCCGAGATTCGCGCTGTGCTCGACGAGTTGCTCTGTCGCGCAGACGATATCGAACTCGGCCAGCCGACCGTGTCCTACCCGAACCTGACCAACAACATGTCGATCTTCGACGCGATGCCGATCTCGTTGCGAGCGCGGTAGAACCAGATCTGGAGAAGTCAGCCGGCGAGAATCTGTTCGCGCAGAATGTCGGCGTGGCCGCAGTGGTGCGCCAGCTCGCGCAGCACCTGCAGGTACACCCAGTGCACTGTGCGGGGCCCCGCACGATGACCCGTCACGACGGCGTCCAGCGAGAGGTTGGCCACCGCAGCCCTGGCCGTCGCGCAGGCCTGCATGTGGGCCGCCTTGACTGCGGCAATGGTGTCGTGGTCGGCGAGTTGGAATGACTCTTCTGGAGTGTTCACCAGGCCGAGTTCCCGACGAGACCTCCCCCCGATGCACTCCTCGAACCACACTCGCTGCATCCATGTGACGTGTTTGAGCAGGCCGAGCAGCGTCGTCGCTGAGGGCACGAGCCGGCGACGAGCCTGCTCCTCGGTGAGGCCATCAAGTGTGTTCTCGATGGCGCCGCGGTACTCCTCAACAAACGATTCGAGTTGGGTGCGTTCGTCATTCAGAAGCACGTCGTACGCTCCCATCACAGGCCCTTCGGGCGGGTGCCGATCACACCCTGGGCGGCCAGCCGCTCGAGATCCTCGCCGGTCAGCCCGCATAGTTCGGTCAACACCTCACCATTGTGCTGCCCGAGCGTCGGCGGTGGGCGATGCAGCCACCTTTCGTTGCCGTCGAGCAGTGTGAACGGTGGTGTCGGATACCAACCCTCGCCTGTCCGTGAATGGTCGAGCCGCTCGAAGAATCCGCGATGCCGAAGTTGCGGGTTCTCCGTCACCAGCGACGGGGAGACGACGGCGGCCGCCGGAATCCCCTTGTGGGCAAGCGCATCAACGGCCGCGTCGAGGTCCTGATCGGCCAACCAGTCACTCAGCTCGATGCCGCCCGTCAATTCCGACAACGCCGTCTTGTGCGCATCGGTTTGCGCGCAGATCGCGATCCAATTGTCGTCGCCCGTGCACCGGTAGAGATCCTGAATCGCGCCGGCATGGCCTCGGTTGCCCCGCCGCTCCAATATCTCGCCGAACATCTCGTATTCGATTGTCTGCGCGGCGGTCACGTTCAGTACGGTCTCGATCATCGGCACCTCGACCAACTGGCCGCGGCCGGTCCGCTCGGCGAACTCCAGTGCGCACAGCAATGCGAACGCCGCATGCACACCAGCCAACGGGTCGCAGGCGCCCCGCGGTGGCACCGGCGGCCCTTCGGGCAGGCCGGTGACCCACGCCAACCCCGCTATCTGCTCCATCGTCGGCGCGAAACCGACGCGGTCACGCCACGGTCCAGACAGGCCGAAGGCTGGCATCCGCACCACGACCAGGTCCGCCTTGATGGCAAGCAACGCGTCAGCGCCAAGGCCGAATTGGTCCATCACCCGGGGCGAGAAGTTCTCGATCACGGCGTGGGATTGACTGACCAACTGCTTGAGGAGTCGGATGCCGTCCTGTGACTCCAGATCCAGTGTCACGGACCGCTTGTTGGTGTTCATCGCCTGAAAGAGCCAGCCGTACTCCCACCAGTCGTCGACGTCAGTGCGCATGCCACCCGAATAGCGGATGCCGTCGGGCCGCTGGATCGACTCGATCTTGATGACGTCAGCGCCCAGCGCGGCCAGTGCATGAGTTGCGGCCGGACCGGCCCAGAACGCGGTCAGATCGACGATGCGAACTCCGGCCAGCGGCAGGTCGGAGGCGGTCACGTCAACGGATTCTCTTGGCTGCCAAAGTGTTTCGCCATCCGCTTCGCCTACGGTCGGCGCCGGCCGCACGGGGGCGGGTGCTGCGGCCGACATCAGCCAGGGGGCGCGCGGCTGGCGGAAGCCCGTCGGGTTGTCGAGATAGACACCGCGCTCGCGCAGGTGGTCCATCTGGGGAATGGTCGCGCCGTTGCCGAGCGGGGCGATGGGCAGCCGGAACAACTGGCCGAGTTCGACGATCTCGTCGACAGTGCGCTCGCGCATCCATGGTCCGATGCGTTCGCGAATCCAGTCCCGGTAATCCCAGCGACCGATCTGGAAGCGAAGCTCCGGGATCTCAGTCAGCTCCTGACAATCCACCATCGCGGCGAAATCGAGCCACTGCTGGCCGGTGACCATGCTGATGCCGACGTAGCCATCGGCGGCTTCCTCGATCGACGGGACTTCGATCGAACGCTTGATCGGCGGTACCTGCAGTAGCTGCGAATGCAACCACTCGCTGCTCTGCATCAGCGTGATCGCCTCGAGCATCGACATGTCCAGGTGCCCGCCCCGCCCGCCGCGACGGACCCGGCGCCGCAGAGCCAACGCCCCATAGGCGGCACAGGCTCCGCCCATGTATTCCCCCAGGTCCCCGCCGATCGAGATCGGTGGGCCAGCAGGATCACCGCGGAATCCGGTCAGCCCCGAGACGGCCTGCAGCGTGAACTCAGTGGCCGGGCGGTCCGACCATGGTCCCGTCAAGCCGAAGTCGGAGATTGACACCACTACGCACTGCGGGGACGTGGAGCCGAGCTCGCTCCTCTGGGTGGTGATCAACACGTCCGCGCTGCCCAGCAGTTCCTCGGATGCGGCTGTTACGCTTCGCTTCCCAGCATTGAGATAACTGAACAGTGGCGAATCGATGCCCTCAGCAGGCACGGCGCCGGTTGTGGTGAAGCGGCGCAACGCATCTCCGGCGACAGGCTCGACCTTCACCACATCGGCCCCCGCGTCGACGAGCAACTTGCCGCAGTAAGCGCCGGCGATCCGGTCGCTGATCTCGACGACGCGAAGATCATGCAGCGGGGTTGGCGAATCGCCGGTCAACCGCACATCCTCCCGTGGTTTCTTTATCATCTTAGTAACTTTTGTCGGATAGCGGTGCCTGCGAGCAGGCGAATCGCTGTTAATATTGCCAAGACATGACAACACTGGGAATCGGCCCCGAGGCACGCCGCAGGCTGTCGGCGCGCCGTACAGCCGAGATCGTGGCCGACGAGCTTCGGCGGCAAATCATCGACGGCGAGCTTTCCGACGGTGACCTGCTGCCGCGCCAGGAGGTGCTTGTCGAACAGTTCAACGTCAGCCTTGTCTCGTTGCGCGAAGCCTTGCGAATCCTCGAGACCGAGGGGCTGGTGTCCGTGCGTCGCGGCAATCGAGGTGGCGCCGTCGTACATGCCCCCGCCAAGGCCAGCGCGGCCTACATGATCGGGCTGTTGCTGCAAAGCGACACTGTGCCGTTGGCCGATCTCGGCACCGCATTACAGGAACTCGATCCGATGTGTGCGGCCCTGGCGGCCAAGCGTCCGGACCGCGGCGAGACGTTGATTCCGAAGCTCAAGGAACTCAACGACGCGATGGCCGAGCACATCGAGGACGGTGCCCGCTTCACCGAGATCGGCGGGAAGTTCCACGACGAGATCGTCCGGGGCTGCGGCAATCACACGATGATCGCCGTGGTCGGCAGTCTGGAGACGCTGTGGAGCAGTCACCTGCAGTGGTGGGCCGAGGAGACCGCTGCCAAAGGCGAGTACCCGGCGCTGAGCAAGCGCCGCATCGCGTTGAGCATTCACACGAAGATCGCCGAGGCGATCGAGGCAGGCGACGCCGAACGCGCACGCAAGCTATCCGCGCGCCATCTGGCGGACACCCAGGCCTATTTCATGGCAGAAGATCCCGAACGGCGCATCGTCGCACTCTCCCCGCAGGCGCTTGCGCGGCGTCAACGCTGAAAGGTGTTGCGTGCGAACGGCCTTGATCACCGGAGGCAGCGGCGGCATCGGCAAAGCCTGCGGCCGTAGGCTGGCGGAGCTCGGCTACGACGTCGTGCTGACCGCACGCCGCGAGGAGCCGCTGCGGGCCGCGGCGGAGGAGATGGGTGCGCGCTACGTCGTCGCCGATGCCACGGATCCGGACAAATTCCAGCCTGCGGTTCAGGCGGCAGGTGACATCGACCTCGTCGTACACGCGGCGGGCATTCTCGGCGGAACGTACGCGCGCAAGCAGACTTTCGAGCAGTGGCGCGCGACGATGTCGGCGAACCTCGACTCGTGTTTCGTCGTCACGTCGGCTGCCCTGCCCCATATGAAGGCAGGTTCGCGGTTCGTGTTCGTCTCGTCATCGGCCGCGCACGAGCCGATGCCTGCACGCACCGCGTACTCGGCGTCGAAGGCGGGCATGAACGCGTTCGCGCTGGCGTTGGCGCAGGAGGTCGACCGCGACGGTATCAACGTCCACATCGTCACACCGGGGCCGGTGGAAACCGAGATGCTGCAGGACGTTCCGTTCGAGATGTACGCGATCCGGGCTGCGGACGTCGCCGAGGCCGTCGCGTGGCTGGACACCGTCGACCCATCGGTGGACGTGCCCGAGATCCGGTTGCACGCTATCACCCGCGGCCCGTCGGCCCGGGAACCCGTGGTGCCGTTGGAAGTTGAGCGCCGCGGGCCTACTCCCCTGCGCCGTCACTGAGAAACACCTCGGACTCCATCTGGTGAAAGATGCGCAGCCGCTCGCCGCGCCGGACCAGCAACCACGTGACCCAGCTGGCACCGGTCCGCGCGACGTCGGACTCCCTGCCCGTCAATGTCCAACGGCTGAGCAGCAAGGCCCGCACCACTGTGTCGTCGACCACGTCACACTCGTGCAGCGTCGACGACACGATTGCCGCCTTGAGCCTGCTGGCGACGCGAGCCCAATGCCGGTCCAGCTCGTCGGCCCCGATCAATGGGGCGGCGTACTCGTCACCGACGTAGATCGGCTGCGGATCGACTCGCTCCCAAAGGTCGGCAAGACCGACGAAATCCAGGCTCGACCAACACTTGTCGTACTCCCGGACCAAGTCAGGGACGTCAGGTAGCGGGCGGCTGTTCACCCGGCAGCGCCTTGACCGTGGAGGGCAGGCCGTAGAGCGCGGTGGCGTTGCCGCGCATGATCCGCTCACGCTGATCGGCGGGGAACCGCCGCACGGCCCACTCGGGCGAGTCATAACTCCAGTGCGGGTAGTCCGTCGAGAACATCAAACAGTCACCGAGATCCATCATCTCGAGGTACTCGCGGTACGTCGCGACGTTGACGTCCTCCAGCGGCTGCGTGGTGAACCGGACGTGTTCGCGCACATAGTCCGACGGCTTGCGGCGCACGTGTGGCAGGTCGCCCTTGCGCTGTTGCCAGATCCGGTCCATCCGCCACATCACCGGCATCGCCCAGGTGAAGCCGCCCTCGACGAACACGATCCGCAGGTCGGGATGCCGGTCGAAGGCGCCGTCGAACACCAGGCTCATCAGATGCGACACATACAGCAGCGGCCACGAAGCGAAAAAGTCGTGCCAATGCGCGGGGTTGCCCACCGGGTAGATCGGGATCAACTCGAACGGCGTCTGACCCATCAGGTGCGTCGCGACCGGAAGGTTGTTGCGAGCGGCCGCTTCGTACAACGGGTCGAAATGCGGGCTGCCGAACGGGATTCCGCGGGTCTGCGGCGTCATCAACACCTCGGCCATGTACGGGTGCCCGGCCCACCGCTCGATCTCGCGAGCGGCTGCGTGCGGGTCCTGTGCGGTGACGCTGATCGCGCCACGCCAGCGGCCGTGCCAGTTGTTGTCGCCGAGCCACACGTCGGCCAGCCAGTCGTTGTGAGTGGCCTTGAGGACGTGCTCGGCGTGCGGCAACTGGGCATCGCACATCGGCTCCAGCATCGCGATGCTGACTCCGGCGTCGACCAGCAGCTGCTTGGCGGCGAACTCGGGGTCGCTGCCCGCGACTCCGCCACGCGGGGGTGCGGCATCGACCCGAAGCGACATCGTCTTGTACGAGTCCGGGGTGTCGTAGAAATGCGGCACCGGCGAGACGGCGTTACCCGTCGGCCACAGCTTGTCTTTCCACTCCGCCGGCGCGTACGACTTGAGCACTTCACCCGACACCGGCAGCGGGTGCACGTCGGTGTCGACGATGGTCACGGCGATGTCCTGGGTTACGAAGTCGTCTGCGCGTTGTTCCACGGTCGTCATGTGAGACTCCCCTCTGTGACGCCGTATAGGTCACTTGCGTTGCGCCACAACACTTTTTCCCGTTGCTCAGCGTTGAGCCCGGCTACCACGTCGTCGGGCTGCGAGGTCGACCAGTGCGGGTAGCCCGACCCGTACATCAGCAGGTCTGCCTTGTCGCTGAAATCGAGCCATCGCTCGGCCAGCCCGGCATCCGTCGGTCCGTCGAACGCTGACGAGCAGAACCGCACGTGATCACGCAAGTATTCACTGGGATACCGGTCCACCCAAGGGGTTTGGTCGCGCATCGACATCCAGAACGTGTCCAAGCGCCAGATCAACGGCGTGAGGATGTCGTAGCCGCCGTCGGCGAAGACGAACCGCAGACCGGGGATTCGCCCGAACGTGCCCTCGATGATCAGCGTGGCCAGGTGCACGAACGAGTTCAGCGGCATGAAGGCGGCGTATCCGGGATAGGTGTAGGCGTGTCCGGCGAACGTCGGCGCATGGTCGACGCCGTTGCCGCCGTTGATGTGCACGGCCACCGGCAGATTGTGGGCGGCCGCGGCCTCCCATATCGGCTCGAACATCGGCTTGCCGTACGGTTCGCGCGACTGCAGAGGAACGCCGACCTGCACCATCTTCGGATGACCGGCCAGTCGCTCGATCTCCGCGACCGCGCCCTTGACGTCCTCGGGGTTGACCCGAATGGTGCCGAGGAACCGGCCGCTGTCATCGGAGTCGAGCCAGCGCGTCAGCAGCCAGTCGTTCACGGCCGCACAGATCCGGCTGTTGAGCAGATAGTCGGCGATGTTGCCGCGGGTGAGTGGATTCAGGATCGCGTGGCTTGCGCCCCCGTCGGTGAACAGGTGGCTTGCCACGATGTCTGGGTCGGATCCCGGGTAGCCATTGCCGTACAGGTCCTGGCGGTAATCGCCGCCTGGCGCCTGGTACCACTGCTGCTCGACGTCGGGGATCGAGCGCAACTTGTGCGCGGGCCCAAGGAACTTCCGGATCTCCGCGTTGTAGCGGAAATGCGGTTGCACATTGGCATCGATGATCATGGGCCGACAGCTTCGCTCATGCGGTGAGATACACCTGCCCGTCGCTCACGTCGACTTCATAGGTGCGAACGCGCTTCTGCGGATCGGCGAGGTTCACACCCGTCGTGATGTCGAACTCCCAGTTGTGCCATGGGCAGCGCGCGATGCGGCCTTCGCGGACGCGGCGCAGCTGGTCGGGCATCTCCGGCGCGTACTCATTGGTGCCGACGACGTATCCCGCGCACAGCGGTGCACCCTCATGCGAGCAGTAGTTGGCGATCGCGTACACCGCGCCTTCGATGTTGTATACGCCCACCCCGAACTTGCCAGCCTGCACCAGCTTCATGCTCCCCGGAGGCAGATCCTCGATGGCACACACCGGTCGCCGCTGCATCATGTCCCTTCGGTTTCCTTGACCTAGAATACCTAAAATAGTAAAGATAGGGCGACACAGCCGCTAGATGCTGCTGCCCCGGGAGGCACTGGTGACGATCAGCACCGATTCGCAGAGCGCGCCAGATCTTGCGACCGATCCCTACGGATTCTTCAACCACATGCGCAATACGGCGCCGGTGTGGCGAGGCACGCTCATGGAGAGCGACCTGATGCCCGAAGAGCTCAAGAACCCCGAGAACTGGACCCTGTTTGACTTCGAGAGCGTATTCACCGCGTTCCGTGAGGACACGGTGTTCGCCTCGGAGATGTACAACCAGACCATCGGGCTCGTCTTCGGCCCGACGATTCTCGGCATGGCGGGCAAGCAGCACCACGACCATCGCAGCCTGGTCAGCAAGGCGTTCAAGCAGAGCGCACTGACGCAGTGGGAACCCGAGGTGATCGACCCGATCTGCGATCAACTGGTCGATGAGTTCCTCGACCAAGGCGAAGTCGATTTGGTCAAGGCCGTCACATTCGAGTTCCCGACCCGGGTGACCGCGGCGCTGCTGGGCCTGCCGCAGCAGGACTTGGAGATGTTCCGGCGGCTGTCGCTGCAACTGATCTCGATCACTGAGGACATCGAGGCTGGCCTCAACGCGTCGGTCGAACTCGGTACCTACTTCCAGGAACAGGTAGACCAGAGGCGCCGAAAACTCACCGACGACGTCATCGGCGACCTCGTCGGCGCGGAGATCGACGGCGAAAAGCTTACCGACGAAGCCATCATCTCGTTCCTGCGGTTGCTGTTGCCCGCAGGGCTTGAAACCACCTATCGGTCGTCGGGAAACCTGCTGCAGCTGCTACTGACCCACCCCGGCCAACTCGCGGCGGTACAGCAGGACCGCGACCTGATTCCGGCTGCGATCGAAGAGGGCATCCGGTATGAGACGCCGCTTGTTCTGGTGACCCGCAACACCACCCGCGATGTCGAGATGCACGGCATCACGATCCCGGAAGGTGCCCAGGTCAATCTGTGCATGGGTGCGGCCAACCGCGACGACAAGCGATGGGAAAACCCCGACGTGTTCGACATTCACCGGCCGCGGCGGGCACACATTTCGTTCGCGGGCGGCATTCACAGCTGCCTCGGCATGCATTTGGCCCGGGTGGAAACGAAGGCGATGCTGACGAGCCTGTTCGACCGGGTGACCGACCTGCAGCTCTTGGAGGACGACGACACCAACATCACCGGTATGCCGTTCCGCTCGCCGAAGCATCTGCCGGTGACATTCCGTCGTATCGCATGAAGAGTCGCGCCGCGATCCTGCACGATGTGGGCGGCCCGTGGTCGGTCGAGGAATTCGAGCTGGATCCCCCACGCGCCGGCGAAGTGCTGATCGAGATGGTGGCCGCCGGTTTGTGCCACTCCGATGAGCACATCCTCAACGGCGACATGTCCGCGAGCAACGAGGTGATGCAGTCGTTCGGCCTGCCCTCGATGTTCCCGATGATCGGCGGTCACGAAGGTTCGGCTGTCGTTGTCGACATCGGCGAGAGGGTGACGGAGTTCGCGCCGGGTGATCACGTGGTGACGTCGTTCGTCGCGGTGTGCGGCCGGTGCAGGTGGTGCAACTCGGGCATGGAATACATCTGCGACATGGGCGCGCAGGTGATGATTCCAGGCATGCCGACCGACGGCACGTTCCGCCATCACACCGCGGACGGCCGTCAGCTCGGCCATCTATCGAAGGTCGGCGCGTTCTCCAAACACACTGTGGTGTCGACGGATTCGATCGTCAAGATCGATCCGCACCTGCCGTTGCTCCCGATGGCCCTGCTGTCGTGCGGGGTTCCGACGGGATACGGTTCGGCAGAGAACCGCGCCGAGGTCCGGTCCGGCGACACCGTCGTCGTCGTGGGCGTGGGTGGCATCGGCACTGGAGCCATCCAGGGAGCACGCATCAACGGCGCCGCGCACATCGTCGCGGTCGATCCTGTTGAGTTCAAACAGAAGTCCGCATTGCGGTTCGGCGCTACTCATAGCGCAGGCAGCACCGATGAAGCGGCAGCGGTGGTTCGGGAGCTGAGCCATGGCGTGATGGCCGATGCCGTCATCGTCTCGCCCTCGCTGATTTCAGAGCAGGACGTGCAAGCGGCGCTGAGCCTTACGCGCAAGGGCGGCACGTGCGTGCTGACCGGGATGACCAAGCAGACGACCAGTTCCATCGCGATCAACCTGCAGGAGTTCATCCTGTGGAACAAGAGCCTCAAGGGCACCGTGTACGGCTCGTGCAATCCGCGGGTCGACGTCGCACGGTTCGCCCGGCTCTACGAAGCAGGCCAGTTGCAGCTCGACGAGATGATCACCAGACGCTATCGACTCGACGACATCAACGACGGTTACCGCGATCTGCTGAACGGCGAAATCATCCGCGGCGTCATCGATTTCAGCCTGGACTAGTTGACCATCACCCGTCCACCGTGTCGCGAGATTGCAGTTATCGCGAAATAGTGCGACTACGATGCACGATAACTGCAGTTTCGGCGAACGGCAGCCCACTGAGGGGCCTATTGAGGCCGAGTGGGCCGCTCGGCGACATCAGTTCAAGCTGTAGAAGCGTTTGGCGTTGGTGCCGCCGATCTTTTCCCGCGTCTGCTCGCTGATGTCAGGTCGCGACCGCAGATGCTTGGTGCTCTCCGGCCATTCGCCGTCCCAGTGCGGGTAGTCGCTGGCGAACATGATGAAGTCGTCACCGAGAACGTCGATGACGCCCGGCAGGATCGGCTCCTCCGGCTCGCAGGTGGTCCAGATGTTGCCCGCCTGAAGGTATTCCTGCGGATCGCGCTTCCACCCGTTCTCGATCCAGTCGCCGCGTTTTTCGAAGTGCTCGTGGAGGCGGTCGATGAAGAACGGCACCCAGCCGACACCGGCCTCCAGGAACGCGACGCGCAGCCTCGGATGCCGGTCGAAAACCCCGCCGGAGATCATCGCGGTCATCGCGGTCATCTGGTCGAACGGGAAGCTGACGCAGTGCACCTGAATGTAATTGGTGAAGCGGTCGACCCCGACCTTCGGTAGGTGCATGCCCGGTGCGCCGTGAACGCCCAGCGGCATGTCCATTTCCTCGGCGGCCGCGTAGAACCGGTCGAGATCGGGGTGATCGAGGTTGCGGGTCTTCAGTGCGGGCGGGATGTGGGTGGCAACCAGGCCGAGGTCCTTGGCCTCGCGCATGATCTCGACAGCCACCTCACCGTGCTCGATCGGGGTGACCGCGATGCCGCGCAACCGTCCGTTGGACTCGGCACAGTAGTCGGCGATCCACTGGTTGTAGAGCCGCGCGAATCCTGCTGCGAATTCGGGGTCTTCGAGACTCGGTGCGCACAGACCCAGGCTGGGATACAACACCATGGTGTCGATGTGATCGCGGTCGGCATCGCCGAGCACGCCCTGCGCCGACGAGTAGTCGATGCCGTCTGCGGTGGACAAGCCGTGCTCGCGCGGACAGCCGGCGCCGGGGCCGTCGGCTTCAGGGTAGTTGCGGCCCTCGATCATCAAGGCCTTGCCGTCTTGGCGTGGCGTGATGTGTTCGGGCCAGCGCTTCATCGCCTCGATGGCCAGCGATGGCCCCTCCGCGACATGCCCGTCGGCATCGATGATCCGCATATCCCACCTCACTGACTGTTTGCTAAAACTAACTGGTGCCGAGCGACACCATCCAGCAATTGCTTCGAGAACGTGCTGCGTCCGACGCGATTGCGGTGAAGTACAGCGACCGGCAGTGGACGTGGCGGGAGCACCTGAGCGAGGCGTCCGCACGGGCCGCTGCGCTGCTGGCGCTCGTCGACCGTGACAGGCCGGTCCACATCGGCGTGCTGCTCGGCAATACGCCCGAGTTCCTCCATCAGATGGCGGCCGCTGGCCTCGGTGGGTACGTGCTGTGCGGGCTCAACACCACCAGACGCGGAGCCGCGCTGGCCGCCGACATTCGCCGCTCCGACTGCCAGATAGTCGTGACGGATGCGGAGCATCGGGCGCTGCTGGACGGTGTCGACCTCGACGACGTCACGGTGTTGGACTCCTCCAGCGACGAGTGGGCGCGCTTGCTCGACGCCGCAGGCGAGTTGTCTCCGTACCGCGAGGTCGACGCGCTCGACCCCTACATGCTGATCTTCACCTCCGGCACCAGCGGTGATCCGAAGGCGGTGAAGGTGTCGCACTTCATGGTGCTGATGTCCGGGGCGAACCTGGTGCAGAGGTTCGACGTCACCGCCCACGACACGTGCTACCTGTCGATGCCGCTGTTTCATTCCAACGCGCTGGTTGCGGGTTGGGGGGTGGCGATCGCGACCGGTGCTGCGATGGCGCCCGCGAAGTTCAGCGCGTCGCAGTTCCTGTCCGACATCAGACGCTACGGCGCCACCTACATGAACTACGTCGGCAAGCCGCTGGCCTACATTCTGGCCACGCCCGAGCAGCCCGACGACGCCGACAATCCGCTGCGCGTCGCGTTCGGAAACGAGGCGAGCGACCGCGACATCGAAGAGTTCGGCCGCCGGTTCGGCACGCTGGTGTGGGACGGCTTCGGCTCCAGCGAGAACGCCGTGATCATCACCCGTGAGGAAGGCACCCCGAAAGGCTCGCTCGGCAAAGGCTTTCCGGGCGTCGCGATCTACAACCCGGACACCCTCACCGAATGCCCGGTCGCCCGCTTCGATGCGGATGGTGCGTTGATCAACGCCGACGAGGCGGTCGGTGAACTGGTCAACACGTCGGGCGCCGGGTTCTTCACCGGCTATTACAACAGCGAGGACGCGACGGCCGAACGCATGCGCGGCGGCATGTACTGGTCGGGCGATCTGGCGTATCGCGACGCCGACGGCTGGATTTACCTGGCCGGCCGCACCGCTGACTGGATGCGCGTCGACGGCGAAAACCTCGCGGCCGCCCCGATCGAACGGATCCTGATACGGCTGGCCGACATCAGCCGAGTGGCCGTGTATGCGGTGCCCGATGAGAACGTCGGCGACCAGATCATGGCCGCGCTGGTGCTGCACGACGGATCTTCCTTGACGCCTGAGGGTTTCGAAGCGTTCCTGGCCGAGCAGCCGGACCTGTCTCCGAAGGGGTGGCCGCGGTACGTGCGCATCACCGCCGATCTGCCGACCACCGCGACGCACAAGGTGCTCAAGCGTGAGCTTGCCGCGCAAGGCCCGACCGCCGGTGATGGCGAACTGTGGGTGCGCGAACCACGAGGCACGCGGTATCAGAGAATCCGTGACGATCGCCCTACCCAATAGCGCTCCCTGATTCGCCGCTTGTAGAGTTTGCCGTTCGGGTCACGCGGCAGATCGGGGTCGAATTCGACTGTGCGAGGGCATTTGTACGACGCGAGGTGTGCCTTGCAGTACGCGATCAGTTCGGCCTCCAGTTCGGGACCGGCCACCACACCTGCGGCCGGTTGCACGACGGCCTTGACCTCTTCGCCGAACTCCTCGTTGGGCACCCCGAACACCGCCGCGTCGACCAGCTTCGGATGCATCACCAGAAGGTTCTCCGCCTCCTGCGGGTAGATGTTGACCCCGCCCGAGACGATCATGAACGTCGACCGGTCGGTCAGATACAGGTAGCCGTCCTCGTCGACATATCCCATGTCCCCGAGCGACCGCCAACCCTGTTCATTGGACACCGACGCCGTCTTCTCCGGATCCTTGAAGTACTCGAACGCCGGTCCGCCCTCGAAGTACAACTCCCCCGATTCGCCGACGGCGCATTCCGATCCGTCCTCGCCGACGACGTGCACCGCGGTGAAGGGTTTGCCGACCGAACCCGGGTGCGCCAGCCACTCCTGCGGATCGATCGTGGTGCCGGCGAATCCCTCTGTGCCGCCGTAGTACTCGTGGATGATGGGGCCGAACCACTTCATCATCCGGTGTTTGACGTCCACTGGGCACGGCGCCGCCGCATGGATCACGCACTGCAGGCTCGACACGTCATAGGACTCACGGACCTTGTCGGGGAGCTTCAGCATCCGCACGAACATGGTGGGTACGAACTGGGCATGGGTGACCCGGTGGGTTTCGATCAGCCGCAGCACCGCCTCGGCGTCGAACCGCGGCATGATGAGCGCCCCCGCGCCGACGCGGTGCACCGCCATCGTGTAGTTGACCCCAGCGGCGTGATACAGCGGCGCAGGCGACAGGTACACACTGGACGGGCTCATGCCGTAACGGTGAATCAGCGTGTACTCCAGCACCTTTTGCGCCCATGACCCGTTGCCGTCCTCCGGCAGTGGCCTTCGCACGGCCTTCGGCCGGCCGGTGGTGCCCGACGAATACAGCATCTCCGAACCGTCCGATATGGGCGGCGGGTCGCCCGCGGTGGCGAGGGCATCCTCGTATGAGCTGACCCTGCCGCCGACGCTGACGCGTATCTCCCCGTCTGCCTCGGTGAACACCGCCTTGGCCTCGGAGTCCTCGATCACATACGCCACCTCGTCGGGCGTGAAGTGGGTGTTGATCGCGCTGTAGTACAGCCCGGAAAGCTGGCACGCCCAGGTGATTTCGAGGAACTCCGGCCGGTTCGGCAGCACCAGCGCGACCCCGTCGCCGCGCCGCAGCCCCGCGTCGTGGAGCATGGCCGCGACCCGCTGACTCCTCGCGTACAGGTCGCCGTATGAAACTGTCGGACCATCCGCGACGATCAGCGCCACCGACTGCGGGGCGCTGATCGCGTGGTCGGCAATGTGCACGACGCGCCTAGGTCGCCTTGCCGTCGGTGGATGCCGCCGCCTGGCGCTTGGCCATTTCGGACGGCAGGATCTTGTCGGCGAACACCCGCTGGATCAACTCCTGGACGTCCCTGCTGACTGAGGCGAGCGCAACGAGGTCGTTGGAACTCTGCCAGTGCACCCGCATGCCCATCATCTCCCACGCCCGCTTGATGTTTGCCTTGGTGGCCAGCAGTGTGGTCAGTGGCGCCTGCGCGATGTGACGGGCGATCGACTCCACCCGCGCGTCCAGATCTTCACGCTTGACCACCTCGTTGATGAGGCCGTACTCGAGTGCCTTTTTCGCGTCGACGGTTTCGGCGGTATAGAGGTAATAGGATGCGCGCCGCCAGTTCATGAAAACCCATGGCTCGATCGAACATTCGCCCGACGGCATGCCGAAGCCCTGAAGGGGCGGATACGAGAAGTAGGCATCCTCTGAAGCGATCACGATGTCGGTGACCAGACCGTAGTGAGTGCCACCGCCCACGCAGTAGCCGTGGATTTGTGAGATGGTCGGCTTCGAGAACTCCCACAGGTTGAGGATCGGTTTGACGAACAAGTCGGTCTGCGGCTTCCACGGCATACCCGTCGCCTTGAAGCCCTCGACGAACTCTGGGTAGTCCACGGCGTTGTTGCCGATCGCGTGTCCCGAGCAGAACCCTGGCCCGTTGGCCTTCATCACGAGAACCTTGATGTCGTAGTCGCGGTCGGCGTCCCGCAAAGCGTCGTCGATCTCCTCGACCTGTTTCTGGTCCTGAGCGTTGGCCTTCTCCGGCCAGTTCAGTGTGATCGTCGCTATCGGACCGTTCTTTTCGAAGATGATCCGTTCGCGGGTCTCGTTGAGATCCATTCCCTCTCCTATGACTTGATGACGCCGATTTCGACGCCGATGTCGTACACGTTGCCGACTTCGCCGGTCCATTGGACGGTGCCCGATGCACCGGCCTCGATTTCCTGCTCCACCTTCTCCGTTGCGATCACGTAGATCGGTGCGCCTTCTTCGACGTGCTGGCCGTCGGCGACGAGGAATTCGATGAGTTCCGCTTCCGACACAGCGACCGAGACGCGCGGAATGCGAATGATGAAGTCAGCCACGAACTCTCGCCTCTTGGAGGGTGCGCTGCGCGGCCGCGACGATGCGGGCAGGCGACGGGTAGAGCTGCGCCTCGAGCGCGGCGGCGGCAGGCGTCGGAACGAATCGCGCCGCCACTCTTTCGATCGGCGCGGCGAGCTCACTGAAGCACTCCGACTGCAGGGTCGCTACGATTTCGGCTCCTGGGCCTGCGAATTGGACGGCGTCATGTGCGACGACCGCGCGCCGCGTGCGGCGCACCGACTCGACCATCGTCTCGACATCGAGCGGCACCAGCGTGCGCAGGTCCACTACTTCGGCGCTGACCCCTTCTTCTTCCAACACCTTCGCGGCCGCCAGCGAATCGAGCACGCTGCGCCCGTAGCTGATGATCGTGACGTCGGAACCGCGCCGCTTGACGTCGGCCTGCCCGAGCGGAATCGAGAACCCGGGATCGGTTGGCACCATGCCCTTTTGGCCCTGCAAGCGGATGGTCTCGACGAACAGGCAGGGGTCTTCGTCGAAGATCGCCGACGTCAGCAGCCCCTTACCGTCGCGCGGCGTCGACGGCACGATCACCTTCATCCCGGGAATGTGCATGAACCACGCCTCGAGGCTCTGCGAGTGCGTCGCACCGGTGGCCAACCCGCCGTACACCTGGGTCCGGACGGTGAGCGGCGCCGTCGTCCTGCCCGCGGTCATGAACCGCAGCTTGGCGGCGTTGTTGATCAGTTGATCCGCGGCGATGCCGATGAAGTCCATGATCATGATCTCGGCGACGGGACGCAGGCCGTCGATCGCGGCGCCGACCGCCGCACCGAGAATCGCGGCCTCGGAAATCGGGGTGTCCAGGACCCGGTCGTGCCCGTATTTCGTCGAAAGACCCGCAGTCGGACCGGATGCGCCGGGGTCGGCGATGTCCTCGCCGAGCAGAAACACCCGCTCGTCGGCCGCCAACGCCGCATCGAGCGCGAAGTTCAGCGCCTCGCGCATCGTCATTTCCTTCTCGTCCATGCGCGTCGTCCTCACACCGGGTAGGAGATCGGGGTCGCGTACACGTCTCGATCCAGCTCGTCGATCGAAGGGGCATCGGCGGCCATGACGGTCTTCAGCGCCATCTCGACCTTGGTGAGTGCGCCCTCGTCGATCCGGCTCAGCTCCTCGTCGGTGCAGACGCCGTCGTCGATCAGCAGCCTGCGGAAGCGCGGCACCGGGTCAGCTGCCATCGCCGCCTCCAGTTGCTCCTTCGGGATATACGGCGTCCGGTCACCGAAATAGTGGCCACGGAAGCGGAACGTCACGCATTCGATGAAGGTGGGGCCCGCGCCGCGGCGGGCCCGGCTCAGCGCTTCGTCCAGTACTGTCGCGACGGCAAGCGGGTCGTTACCGTCGACGCGGACACCCGGCATGCCGTAGCCGGCCGCCCTATCCGCGACTCTTTCGAGCTTCATCGTGTCGGTGGTCGGCGTCATCTCGGCGTACTGGTTGTTCTGGCAGACGAAGACGACCGGCAGGTCCCACAGCGCGGCCATGTTCGCCGCCTCGTGAAAGGAGCCGGTGTTGGTGGCTCCGTCGCCGAAGCTGACCACGGTGACCCGGTCGAGCCCCTTTCGCTTGGCCGCCATGGCCAGCCCGACGCCCACCGGCGGTCCGGCCCCGACGATTCCTGTCGAGAGCATCACGGCTTTGTCGGGGTTCGCGATGTGCATGGTGCCGCCCTTACCGCGGCTCGCGCCGACGACGCGGCCCATCATCTCGCCGTAAATCTCTTCCAGCGGAACGCCTTTGCCAATCAGGTCGTGTAGCCCGCGATACGTCGTCACCAACTGGTCGTCGTCACGCAGCGACACACCCATCGCCGCGGCAACGGCCTCCTGGCCGCGCGACGGCCAGTACACGCACATGAATTCGCCGGTGCCGATGCCCTTGGAGAGTCGATCGTCGGCGGCCTTCATCAACACCATCAACGCGTAGATGCGCCGCTGGACGTCTGCGGGGTAGGTCATGGGCCAAGCGATCCGATCTCGCGGTAGACGTGCGGGATCGGCTTGGGGTCCATCGCGATGTTGTCGAGGCCGGTCAGGTTGACCTCGCCCATCCGCTTCGCGGCCGCATCCAGGTCGTCACAGTCAAGCTCATAGATCGCGATGAACGGCCCGTCGCCGCTTGTCGGCGCGAACCGGCGGGCCGACACGATCCCGTCCACCGACAGGATCTGCTCCAAATGCGTGTCGTTGTACCACTTGTGGTACTCGGCTTCCCGGTCCGGCGAGGCCGGCATCGTCTCTACGTAGATGATTCCCCTTGGCATACCTGCGCCTTTCCTACGGCCCGGACCACGGCTTGATCTTCAGGAAGCCGCCCGCGTCGACGCGCAGCTGTTGGCCGGTGACGTACCGGGCGGCGTCGCTGGCCAAGAACAGCACCGCCTCGCTGATGTCCTCGGGCTCGACGTACGGAATCGGGAAACCCTGGATCATCGGGAAGACGACCTCGGCCTCCTCGCGGGTCGGGTTCTGCAGATCCGGCCGGAATGCCTTGTACATCGGCGGGCTGTGCAACATGTCGGTGTTGCAGTTGGTCGGGTGAATCGCGTTCACCCGGATCTGCTCGGGCGCCAGCGTCCGGGCTAGGTCGTTGACATAGTGTGCGACAACCTGTTTCGCGAACGCATAGCCCGCACCGCCCGGGCCGCCGTCCATCCCCGCGGTGTTGACGGCCGTCGCCATGAACGCGGCAACGGACCCCGTCGCGATGATCGACGCACCCGCGTGGAGGTGCTTGATGCTGGCATGGATGAGGTTCATGACGCCGAGCAGGTCGACGTCGACCGCGTCGACGAACGCCTGCGGCGGAAGCCCTGCCGTCATCGGGCAGATGCCGGCATTGGCCACCACGATGTCGAGCTGACCGAACTCGGCAACGCCGCGATCGATCGCCGCCGCCAATGCGGCGCGGTCGCGAACGTCGGCGATCTCGGTGTGTGCGCGCTGGCCTTCCTTCTCGACCAGCCGAGCGGTCTCGTCCAGGTCCTCCGGCCGTGCCAGCGGATACTCGTTGGTCTCGATGTCTTCGCAGATGTCCACGGCGATGATGTCGGCGCCCTCGGCGGCCAGCAATCGAGCGTGCGATCGCCCCTGGCCGCGAGCGGCTCCGCTGATCAGGGCTACTTTCCCCGCTACTCGGCCCACGACCGAACCTCCCTGAAGTGACCATTCCGGAGACTTATATGGCGACCCCAACTGTAACGTGTTGCAGTAGCTATACTACCTAAAATTATAAAGAAACGATCCCGACAGGACACCGTGGACTTTTCTTACCCGCCGGAGGTCGAACAGTTCCGCAAGGAGCTGCGCGCGTGGTTGGCCGCGAACCTGACCGACGAGGTGGTGGCCGCCGGTCGTCGGCGTGGCCGTGATCCGGACACCTTCGAAACCCTGCGCGCATGGGACGCCACGCTGGCCGACGCGGGCTGGGGCGCGGTGTCGTGGCCGCAGGAATACGGCGGCCGCGGTGCAGGCGTGCTCGAACAACTCGCCTACGCCGAGGAAACCATTCACGCGCGAGCGCCGGTGCCGCTCAATGTGATCGGGATGAACAACATCGCCCCGGCGATCATGCAGTACGGCACGGATGCACAGAAACGCGAGCTGCTCCCCCGCATGGTGCGCGCCGACGACATCTGGTGTCAGGGCATGTCCGAACCCGAAGCCGGCTCCGACCTCGCCTCGCTGCGCACCCGGGCGCTGCGCGACGGCGACCACTTCGTGGTCAACGGCCAGAAGATCTGGACGTCGCTGGGCCACCGTGCCGACTGGTGTCAGCTTTATGTGCGCACCGACCCCGAAGTGCCCAAGCACAAGGGCATCTCGTGTCTGATCGTCGACATGACCCTGCCCGGGATCGAGGTGCGGCCGTTGGTCACGATCAACGGCGCCAGCGACTTCGCGGAGATCTTCTTCACCGACGTCCGGGTTCGCACCGACGCGTTGCTCGGCCCACTGAACGCGGGATGGCAGGTCGCCACCACCACGCTGAGCCACGAGCGAGCGGGCGCGGCTCGGCTCTATGCCCAGCTGGAGATGCAGCTGCAGGACCTGGTGGCCGACCTCACCGACGCCGGCCTGATGGAGGACGGTGTGACCCTGCGCCGGCTCGGGGAGGTGGCGGTGCGGATCAAGTACCTGGAAGTGCTGTGTCAGCGGTCGATCTCGGCGACGCTGCACGGCGGTGACGCACTGGGGTCGGCGAGTCTGGCCAAAAGCGTGTGGGCAGAGATCGGCCAGGAGCTCGCCGCGCTGGCCTTTGACGTGCTCGGCCCGCTCGGCGGTCCGCGGCGGTGGACGGAGTATCGGTTGACGTCGCGCTCACTGACCATCGCCGGCGGCACCACACAGATCAACAAGAGCGTCACCGCGACGAGGGTGCTAGGGCTGCCGCGGAAGTGAACCTCGAACTCACCGACGAACAGCTGGCGCTGCGCGACACCGTGCGCAGCTACCTGGCCGAAAAGGCAAGCCTGCCAACTCATGTGCGACCGATGCTCGATGACCCCAGGGGCACCACCGATGAGGTGTGGCACGGGTTGGCGGCCATCGGCGCCACCGGTGTGCTGGTGCCCCAGGAGTTCGGCGGCGCGGGTATGACGATGCTCGAGGCGGGCGTCGTCGCAGAGGAACTCGGCGCCGCGCTGTACCCGGGACCGTGGATGTCGAGTGCGGTGGCCGCGACACGCGCACTGACACGGTGTGGGGCAGACGCCGGCACGATCTTGACTGGTATCGCCGATGGTTCCCTCATTGCGACCGTGGGGCCCCTCGACGGGGAGTTGCCCGCGGTCGCAAACGGAGTACTGCGCGGAGAGATCACTGCGCTGCCAGACGCGGCGGCCGCCGACGTCATCCTGGTGTTCGCCGTGGATAGCGACAGAATCGGACTCTATGCCGTTGACGCCCAGTCCGTCGATGTGACCGAGCGGGAGCACGTTGATTCGACGCGCAAACAATTCGACGTTCGGTTCACCGGGGTCGACGCGCAGTGGCTGGGGTCGGCAGATGATATCGACGGGCACACAGACGATGTCCTGATCGCCTATGCGGCCGACGCCCTGGGCGCCGCCACCGGGGTGATGAATCTCGCCATCGAATACGCAAAGGTGCGGCGGCAGTTCGATCAGCCGATCGGCAGCTTCCAGGCGGTCCAACACATGTGTGTCGACATGTACGAGACTGTCGAACTCGCACGCAGCGGCGTGCTGCACGCGTTGTGGGCGGCCGACGCCGCGCAGGCCGCCGAACGCCACCTGGCGGCAGTGCGTGCCAAGGCATTCGCCGGGCGACTGGCCACCGTCGCTGACACCGCGATTCAGATCTTCGGTGGCATCGGCTACACGTGGGAGCACGACGCGCACCTCTATCTGAAACGGCTGCTGGGCTGGAGCGCATTCGCCGGCGGCTCGGATAGATATCTGCAAGAAGTGGGCAGAGCTGTCGGAAAGGTGAAGCAATGACGGGAGTGCTGAGCGGAGTGCGTGTCGTCGAACTGGCGTCATGGACATATGTGCCGTCCGCCGGTGCGGCGCTTGCCGATTGGGGCGCCGACGTCATCAAAGTGGAAGACGTCAAGGGTGGCGACCCCGGCAGGGCACTGGTGATTGGCGGCTTCACTCGCCAGAACGCGCGCGCCGACGTCGACTTCATCCTCGAGATCGGCAATCGGGGCAAGCGCAGCATCGGCATCGACATCAAGACCGAAACCGGTCGCGAATATCTCGGCCGCCTGCTGGCCACCGCGGATGTGTTTCTGACCAACTGGCTGCCGGGCCCCCTGGAGCGTGCGCGGCTCACCGTTGAGGACCTTCGCTCGTTCAATCCGAACCTGATCATCGCGCGCGGCACCGGCACCGGTGTGCGCGGTCCCGATGCGAACAAGGGTGGATTCGACGCCGCTACGTATCTGTCCCGCGGCGGGGTGTCCTACACCATGACTCCGTTCGGCACCGAGACCCCGGCTGTGCAGGGCCCGGGATTCGGCGACCTGCAGGGCGGCATCACGCTCGCGGGCGGCGTCTGCGCGGCGCTGTTCCATCGAGAACGGACCGGTGAGCCCTCCGTCGTCGACTCGTCGCTGCTGGCTCAGGCGATGTGGTCGATCGCGCCGTCGATCTCGGTGGCCGACCTGTTCGGCATCGACGGTATACCCGGTGCCCCACCGGGGTTGGCGATCAACCCGCTCGTCAATCGCTACAAAACCAAAGACAACCGGTGGCTTCAGTTGGTCTTCCTGCAACCCGATCGGTATTGGGCGGGGTTCTGCGAGCGGATCGGCCTGCCGGAGCTCGCCACCGACGAACGCTTCGTGCCGTCGAGCAATCTGATCGCCAACGCCGCGCAGGCGTGTGCACTGGTCGGGGAGGCGATCGCGAGCCAGGACCTCGAACACTGGCGCACGGCCCTCGCTGACGAGCCCGGGGTATGGGCGCCGCTCGCGACGCCGAAGGAGACGTTGAACGATCCTCAGGTCGCACCGAACGGGCTCACCATCCCGAATGTCGACGACAAGGGTGTCGAGTACCAGATCGTCGCGGCTCCAGTGCAATTCAACGAAACTCCCCCGGGTCCGGCGCGTGCACCCGAACATGGACAGCACACCGAGGAGATCCTGTTGGAGCTCGATCTCGACTGGGATGACATCTCGGCGGCCAAGGACAGCGGCGCGATTCTCTAGGAGGCCCCATGACGAAGCGCGTGCTCGAATCGGTCATCTATGAACGGGAGCCGCCGATAGCGCGGATCATCCTCAACCGGCCCGACCGGGCCAACACCAAGGACGCCAAACTGGTCGAGGAGGTCGACGCCTGCCTGCACGAGGCCGACCGCGACAAGGACATCAAGGTCGTCATCCTCAAGGCCAACGGCAAAGGCTTCTGCGGCGGGCATGTGGCGCGGTGGGGTCCCGACGAAAATCCGTACCCGGATTTCGGCGACACCTTCGAGGATTTGTACAAGGGCACCGCCGACCTGTTTTTGTGGCCGACCTTGTATCTGTGGGAGTTTCCAAAGATCACGATCTCGGCGATCCACGGGTACTGCATGGGAGGCGGCATCTACCTTGGGCTGCTGACGGATTTCAGTGTCGCGTCGGAGGATGCGTATTTCCAGATGCCGCTGGCGCAAAGCCTCGGCGAGCCCGGCGGGCACACGATGATCGAGCCGTGGTTGATGATGAACTGGCATCGCACCATGGACTGGTTGCTGTTGGCGCCAACGCTTTCCGCGCAGGAGGCGCTGGAATGGGGGCTGCTCAACAAGGTGGTTGCGCGTGAAGACCTCGAGGACACCGTCGAGGAGATGGCCCGCAAGATCGGGCAGATCCCGATGACCACGCTGATGGCCGTGAAGAACAACGTGAAGCGGGCGTGGGAATTGATGGGGATGCGGGTCCACCTTCAGGTCAGCCACATCCTGACCAATATGGTCGGCGCGGCTTCTGATGTGCAGGAGCGAAGGCGAGCGCTCATCGAGTCCGGCTTGAAGCCAAGGGATTTCGTCGATCAGGGTGACACTGCCTCCGGCGGGCAGACGTAAAAGTCCCCATTTCTTCGGCGTGTCGGGGCTTTTTGCGTCTGCTCGCGCGGCTACTTGCCCTGCTCGCCGCCCAAAGCCCCACCGGCCGCGTGACGGGCGGCGACGTAGCCGAACACCATGGTGTTGGCGATGCTGCCACCCGCGCCGAGGTAGGTGCGGCCCATCACCGTCGCGGTGATGTTGCCGGTTGCGTAGAGGCCGTCGATTACTTGGTCGTTCTCGTTGAGCACCTGTGCGTATTCGTTCGTTATCACTCCCCCGCAGGTGCCGACGTCGGCGGGGAACACCCGTGTGGCGTAGTACGGGGCACGATCGATCGGCCCCAATGCGGCATTGGGTTTGTGGCCCGGATCGCCGAGGCAGATGTTGTACGCCGACTGGCCGCGCCCGAAGTCCGGGTCGAGGCCCTTGGCGGCGAACTCGTTGAAACGCTTGACCGTCTGCTCCAATGTGTCGGCAGGAAGATCGATCTGGCGTGCCAGGTCGGCGATCGAGTCAGACCGCATGATGGCGCCCGTCTCGATCACCTCCTCCGGCAGTCGCCGCTTCTGGAACGGGTTCGCACCGGAGACGTAGCGACGCACATAACCCTCGTCGAAGATCTGCCAGCACGGCACGGCCTTGTTGGCGTACATGGCCTTGCCGACCTCGACATAGGAATTGGACTCGTTGCAGAACCGCTTGCCATTCCCGTCGACATAGATCGCCCCCGGTCGTTGCCGGGCCTGACCGACGACGCGTGCACGGGGATCGGCGACGAAAACCGATGGGAGCCACCAGGCCTCATCCAGTAAGTCGGTCTTCGCTCCGAGTTGCATCGCGGTCCGCAGCACTTCCCCGGTGTCGCCGGGGTTGGCAAGCGACCATTTCGCTTCGTTGGGCTGATCGCCGCTGTACCGACGGCGCATTTCCGCGTTGCGGCTGAAGCCTCCCGCTGCGAGCAGGACCCCTTTGCGCGCTTCGATATTCAGCGAGGCGCCATCGCGAGTGACCCTGGCGCCGACGACACGGCCGTCCTCGACGATCAGATCATCCATCGCGGTGTTCGTCCAGACCGGCGGCTGGCCACCGGCGAGGCCCATCAGCACCTCGAGCATCTGCCCGATGACCGAGGCCCCGTTGGTGAGGACCTTGCGGCGACGAAGCCGGGCGGCTTGGGTACGCAGCAACACCTTCAGGGCCAACGCGAATGCTCGCGGCGAGCGGTTGAAGTATCCGACGACCACCAGTTCGCTGGTCTTCACCACGAAGCCGCGGTTCCAATTCTTGTCCATCGTCTGAAGCTTCTCGCTCCAGTCCCCCAGTGCGGCCGCGTCGTACGGGATCCCCTCGATGGATCGTCCGGCCGCGTTGCCGCCCTTGTGATTCGGGTAGTAGTCGCTGTAGCCCGGGCATCGGACCAGGCGAACACCCTTGCGGGTGAGGAAGTCGATCATCTCGTTGCCGGCGGTCAGAAACATCTCGCGGCGCGCAACCGACGACGCTTCACCGATATCGCCGACGACGTCGTCGAAGTACGCCAATCCGTCTTCGTGAGAATCGGGGACGCCCTCCGCCTGCATCAGCGGGTTGTTCGGCAGCCACAGCATGCCGCCGGACATCCCCGTCGCGCCGCCGATGAGGGCTTGCTTCTCGACGATGAGCGGTTCGATTCCGGAGTCCAGTGCGGCGAGCGCGGCAGCCATGCCCCCGCCGCCGCTTCCCGCGATGAGAAGGTCGACGGACTTGTCCCACTTCGTCATGCTTGGACTCTTTCGGACAGCTCGAGGTCGGCGACAGGGACGTCGATCGTGGTGTTCGTTTTCTGAATCGCTCCGACCAGCCGCTCGTACGGCACACCTGCCAGAAAGCCGTCGATCACGCGCTCGAAGTTCGAGATCAGCCCTTCGACTTGCGTTGACAACCGCATGAAGTCGAACCCCTTGGCGTGCAAGCCTTTCTGTTGCCTAGGCAGATTGGAGAAGTCCTGAGCCGGGATGGTCGGCCAACTCGGGTCGTCGGGTGCCAGCGGTTCGGGCGGCGTGGGCCTACCGGGTGAGCGGTCGCCGGGATAGCGGGTGAGCGACCAGATTTCGAAAAGCGTCTGTTCTGGCCCGAGCGGTCGGATTCGATACGAAGATGCGCTGCTGTACTGCGGCAGCAGAAAGTAGTGCGGGAAGCAGAAGCCGATCGGGTCGATAACGCCGCGGCGGTCCAGATCGTTCAGGTCCGGGAAATCGCAGTCGCGGGCGCGGTGCCATTTCGTCACCGCGTCGTTCACCGCACCACGCCACGCGGCCATCGCCTCCGCCGGATCGTCGGGCAGCGACATGTGTTGCAGCCCTTCGGCGATGCGGACGTCATTCTCGTGCGTCATGCCGCCCATACCCGAGCCGAGGGTGCGCATGAAGTGCAGGCTCATCTCGATGAGGGGATGCACGGATGACGTGTCCGGGCTGTGCGACGAGGGCAGCAGTTGCGGGTGTGTCTGCGGGACGTGGTAGCCCTCCATGAAGGCCTCGGCCGCCAGTTTCCAATTGACGGGCAGCAGGCAGGATTTCCACCACTCGGTGCGCAGTGCGCCCACCTTCCATTCGTCGTGCCTGGACGCGAACGGCTCGAGGCACTCGCGCAACGGCGGCGCGGTGTCGTCGAGATTGATCCAGGCGCAACCACCCCACAGCTCAACCCGGACGGGAACGAGGCTCAGATCCTCGGCGTCGAGGTTCTTCTCGTCGAAGATCTCGGGGCGCAACACAAACGTGTTGGCGCCGTCGAGGCCCCAGCACCACCCGTGAAACGGGCAGACGAAGCTGCGGCGAGACCCGCAGCCTTCGACGATCTTCATCCCGCGATGGCGACATGAGTTGTAGAAGGCGCGGACGTTGTCGTCGTCCACCCGCACGACGATCACCGACTGGTCGAGGATCTCGTACTCGACGAAGTCGCCGCGTGCCGGAATTTCCTCGAGGCGGCAGGCCATCTGCCACACCCGCGGCCAAAACAGTTCGGCCTCGAGCGCGTAGAACTCTTCGTCGTAGTAGCGCTGCTTGGGTATCCGGTCCACAGCCTGGACTGCCCACGGAACGGGAAGTGGTGTCCAGTTCACAAGTTCGTATCTTAGCAAAAATAGCTAGTTCGAAAGAGGAGTAGGCAGACAACATGGACAACTGGATCGACGAGCTTGCCCGCAGCCTCGGTGAGGCACCACTGACGTCCGCCGAGATGACCCGCCTGCTTGACGCCGCCGGCGACGTCGCACACCGCGTCGAACGCACGATGACCCCGCTCTCGACGTTTGTGATCGGCTGCGCGGTCGGCCGAACGCTCGCAGGCGGGGTGCCACGCGCGGCGGCACTCGACGACGCGCTCGGACGGCTCGAGTCGCTACTGCCGCCCGCCGCGCCCGAAAACCCGTAGCGGTTGTTGGGCGGTCGCCCAACCGTTAGTCTGCCTTCATGATCAGGCGCCCCGCTGACAAGCGGCCACGAGTTGGCCGTGAGGCGACGCGCGAGGCACTGATCGAGGCAACTGCCCAAATCATGCTCGAAGAGGGCTATGCAGCAGCGACATCACGACGGGTCGCCGCCAAGGCAGGCGTCAAGCCGGCATTGGTGCACTACTACTTCCCAAGCATGGACGACCTGTTCGTCGCGGTGCTGCGCGACAAAGCAGAGAGCAATCTGGAACATCAGCGCGAGGCGATCGCCGAGGTGCGACCGCTGCACGCGCTGTGGCTGCTGAACAGCGCGACCGACGCCCAGTTGTTCACCGAGTTCTTGGCGATGGCCAACCATCGCAAGGCCATCCGAAGCGAGATCTCGGCCTACGCAATGCGCTTCCGCGACCTTGAAGAGGGAGTCGTGACGCTGGCCATGAAAGCCCGTGGCATCGACCTCGAGCAGTTCCCGCCGGTGGTCATGTCGATGATCATGGGCGGGCTGTCCCGCATGGTGATCCACGAGCAGGGTCTCGGCATTACGCGCGGTCACGACCAGGCCCTTGCATTCATCGAGCGCTGCCTCGACCAGTTCGAAATGCCCGCATGGGGGCAGCAGATCAGTGACCCGGCCCGCGCCGCCGACCAGGAGGTGACCAGCAACACAACCACTTGAGGTAATGGTTTCGCGATGAGAAGTTATACCGGCTAAGTTATAGCCTCGACTGCCTTTGAGACACGGGAGCGAATCGTCTGATGTTGCGTTTTGCCAAGCGCATTTGGGTGCTGTTGGTGATCCTGCTCGTAGTGGTCATCGCAGTGTTCGTGGTAGACCGCTTCCGCGGGTTCTTCGGACAAACGGTGCTGACGAAGCCGGGCGCCGGCCTGGTCAATGACCCCGAGCCCTTCAACCCCAAAGTCGTGAAGTACGAGATCTTCGGCGACGGGGCGACAGCCACCATCAACTATCTGGACCTCGACGCGCAGCCTCAGAAGGCGGTCAACACCGCGATTCCGTGGCAGTTGACGCTGACCACGACGGCGCCCGCCGCTAGCCCGAACATCGTCGCCCAGAGCGACGGCAACTCCATCACCTGCCGCATCACCGTCGACGGCGTGGTCAAGGACGAGAGGACCACCGACGGCGTGAACGCCCAGACCTTTTGCTTGGTGAAGTCCGCGTGAGCAACACACATGTCGGGGCGCACCCGATCATCCCCCGGTTCATCCGGCTGTTCTCCGTGCCGATCTTCCTGGGCTGGATCGCGCTGGTTGTGATCGTCAACGTCATCGCCCCTCAGCTCGAAGTAGTCGGTGAGGCGCACTCGGTGTCGCTGGCTCCGAACGACGCCCCATCGATGCAGGCGATGCAACGCATCGGTAAGACGTTCCAGGAATTCGACTCCAACAGCTCGGCCATGGTCGTCCTCGAGGGCGACCAGCCGCTCAGCGACGCCGCGCACAAGTACTACGACGGGCTGGTCGACAAGCTCGAGGCCGACAAGAAGCACGTCGAGCACATTCAGGACTTCTGGGGCGATCCGCTGACCGCCTCCGGTGCGCAGAGCGCCGACGGCAAGTCCGCCTACGTGCAGGTCTATCTGGCGGGCAACCAGGGCGAGAGCCTGGCCAACGAGTCAGTGCAAGCGGTCCGCGACCTCGTGGCCAGTACCCCGGCGCCACCTGGACTCAAGGCCTACGTGACCGGGCCGGCCCCGCTGACCTACGACCAGCACCATGCTGGCGACAAGAGCCTGAAGCTGATCACCGCCATCACGATCGGCGTCATCTTCATCATGCTGCTGTTCGTCTATCGGTCAATCGTCACGGTGCTGATCGTGCTGGCGATGATGTTCATCGAGCTGGCGGCCGCGCGCGGAATCGTTGCTGCGCTTGGCTTTTACGACCTGATCGGATTGTCGACGTTCGCGGTCAACCTGCTCACCACATTGGCGATCGCGGCGAGCACGGACTACGCGATCTTCTTGTTGGGGCGCTATCACGAAGCGCGTGAAAGCGGTGAGGATCGCGGAACCGCGTTCTACACCATGTATCACGGCACCGCTCACGTCATTCTGGGTTCGGGTTTGACGATCGCGGGCGCGACGTTCTGCCTGCACTTCACCCGATTGCCCTACTTTCAATCGTTAGGGATTCCCCTGGCGATCGGCATGCTGGTGGCGGTCGCGGCCGCGCTGACGATGGCGCCCGCGCTCTTGACCATCTGCAGCCGGTTCGGCCTGCTCGACCCCAAGCGGGCGATGAAGACCCGTGGCTGGCGCAGGATGGGTACCGCCGTAGTGCGTTGGCCGGGGCCGATTCTCGCTGCATCGGTGGCACTGGCGCTGGTCGGCTTGCTGGCGCTGCCGTCCTACAAGCCGAGCTACAACGACCGGATCTTCCTGCCTCCAGACATCCCCGCCAATGTCGGATATGCGGCGGCGGACCGGCATTTCCCGCAGGCCCGGATGAACCCGGAGATGCTGCTGGTCGAAACCGATCATGACGTGCGCAACTCCGCGGACATGTTGGTGATCGACCGAATTGCCAAGGGCATCTTCCACATTCCTGGCGTCGGCAGGGTGCAGTCCATTACCCGGCCTGAGGGCACCCCGATCGAGCACACGTCGATCCCGTTCCTGATCAGCATGCAGGGCACCACCCAGCAGATGAACCAGGACTACATGGACAAAGTCATGGCCAACATGCTCAAGCAGGCCAACGACATGCAGACCTCGATCGACACGATGCAGCGAATGCAGAGCATCACCGTGCAGATGGCGGCGACCACGCACAGCATGGTCGAAAAGATGAAGGGCATGACGGTCGACATCGAGGAACTGCGCGACCACATCGCGGATTTCGACGATTTCTTCCGGCCGCTGCGAAACTACTTCTACTGGGAACCGCACTGTTTCGACATCCCCGTCTGCTGGTCGATCAGATCGATCTTCGACACGCTTGACGGCATCGACACGATGACCGATGACATCAAGAACCTGCTCCCCGACATGGAGCGGCTGGACACCCTGATGCCGCAGATGGTCGCGCTGATGCCGTCGATGATCGAGACGATGCAGAGCATGAAGAACATCTCGCTGACGATGTATCAGAGCCAGAAGAGTCAGCAGGACCAGATGAAGGCGATGCAGGAGAACCAGGGCGCCATGGGCCAGGCGTTCGATGCATCGAAGAACGACGATTCGTTCTACCTGCCGCCCGAGGTGTTCAACAACGCGGACTTCAAACGCGGCATGAAGATGTTCGTCTCGCCGGACGGAAAGTCCGTGCGGTTCATCATTTCTCACGAAGCGGACCCCGCCACCCCAGAGGGCATCAAGCTGATCCCGCAGATCAAGAACGCGGCGTTCGAGGCCATCAAGGGCACGCCGCTGGAGGGCTCGAAGATCTACCTGGGCGGCACCGCATCCACCTACAAGGACATGCAGGAAGGTTCGAACTGGGACCTGCTGATCGCCGGAATATCCTCGCTCTGCTTGATTTTCATCATCATGCTGTTGCTCACCCGGGCGGTGATCGCGTCTGCGGTCATCGTGGGCACGGTGCTGTTGTCGCTGGGCACATCCTTCGGCTTGTCCGTGCTGATCTGGGAGCACATCATCGGTATTCCGCTGCACTGGATGGTGCTGGCGATGTCGGTGATCATCCTGCTGGCGGTGGGATCCGACTACAACCTGTTGTTGGTGTCCCGATTCAAAGAGGAGATACACGCCGGCATCAAGACCGGCATCATCCGCTCCATGGCGGGCACCGGCGCAGTGGTCACGTCGGCCGGCCTGGTGTTCGCGTTCACGATGATGTCGATGGTGGTCAGCGATCTGATCGTGGTCGGTCAGGTCGGCACCACGATCGGACTCGGCCTGCTCTTCGACACGCTGGTGATCCGCTCGTTCATGACGCCGTCGATCGCGGCGCTGATGGGCCGCTGGTTCTGGTGGCCGCAGAACGTGCGAACCCGGCCAAAGCCGGTGCCGTGGCCGAAGCCGGCCCGGCATTCGGACGACACCCCAGTCAGCGTCGGCAGTGGCGGTACTGCTGATGAAAACCCAACGGGCCCAATCAGATAGGTGTGTGATGAAGGGATTCAGACTCGCTTCGGTTGCCGTGGCGGCGATAGCACCTGCGTTGGTCTTCGCCGCGCCGGCGCACGCTGATCCGGACACGGATTTCGCCAACGAACTCCACACGTACGGCATCTATGGCGGCAAGGACTACAACGCGTGGATCGGCAAGATCACCTGTAAGCGGCTGTACAACGGGCTCGACCAGGATGCCGACAAGTCGGCGAAGTTCGTCTTCCTTCAACTGCCGAAAGGCAGTACAACGGAACAGGCATGGCAGTTCCTCGGGGCATCGCTTCGTTACTACTGTCCCGATAAGCTGCCAGTACTCGACGCGGCCGCCCACCAGTGAGGAGTCAGATGATGTGGATCAAGGCGAGTGTCGCGGCGGCTGTGGTGAGCGTGGCGGCGATGGCACTTCCGGCGGTCGCGGCGGCCGATGCCAGTGACGACTACCCGATCCCGAACCGGATCCTGAAGACCACCTGCACCGTCGATCAGTACATGGCCGCCGTGCGCGACGTCGAACCCGTCTACTACGAGCGCTACATGACCGACTACAAGAACCGGCCCGTCGACGTCCAAGACGCCGCCCGCGACCGCATCTACTGGTTCTTCTCCCTGGACTACGCCGGCCGCCGGCAGTACTCGGAGGACACCGCAACCAACGTCTACTACGAGCAGATGGCCACCCACTGGGGCAACTGGGCCAAGCTGTTCTTCAACAACAAGGGCGTCGCCGCACACGGCACCGACATCTGCATGAACTACCCGCCGACCGACCCCACGGTCTGGACCTGGTGACGTCGGTGCCGCGCCGGACTCTCAACGACGCGGTAACGCAGTTCTGGAGCATCGCCGCGCCGCTCTACGATCTGCCGTTCCTTCAGCAGTGGGTATATCGCCCGGCGCAAGACGAGGTGATCGCTGCCCTCGAGGACAGCGGCGCCCGCCGGGTGGCCGACATCGCATGTGGCACAGGCATTCTCGCGGCCCGTATCGCCGCCGAACTGCATCCCGACGAGGTCTACGGGGTCGACATGTCCGACGGCATGCTGGCTCAGGCGAAGGCTCGCTCGTCACATGTGCAGTGGCGTAAGGGGCCTGCCGAGCATCTGCCTTTCGAGGACGGTTCGCTGGACGCCGTCGTGACGACATCGGCGTTTCATTTCTTCGACCAACCCGCCGCGCTGCGTGATTTCCACCGCGTGCTCGCACCGGGCGGTCTGGCCGCAGTGGCAACCTTGAGCCCGCGGCAGGTGCTGCCCTTGCATCGGCTGTCCGCCAACCGGCTCAACCCCTCGCACAACCCATCGCCCACTGAGATGCGAAGGCTGTTCGAGGATGCGGGCTTTGCGATCAGCGATCAACACCGTGTCCGCCGGCCCGCGTGGACGCAGGTGCTTTCGGACTTGATCACCATCGGCGTCAAGCCTTAGAGGTCAGGGCAGCCCGCTGAACAGCGGGCTCAACACCTGCTGAATCGGATCCGCCGGCGGCGGCTCTGCACCCTCGGCCGGTGGAGGTGGCGACGCGATCGGTGCGGGTGCCGCAGGTGGCGGGGCGACAGGAGCGGGCGCTGCGGCAGGCGGAGGAACCGGCGCAGCCAGCGGCGCAACCGGAGCGGCCGCAGGAACAGCGTGGGGCACAACGGTAACCACCGGTTCGGGAACAGGGACCGCGACCGGTTCGGGCGCTACCGATGCAACCGGCTCTGCCGGTGGTGGCAGCGGTTCCAGCGGCGGTGGCGGCGGTGGTGCGGGCGGAGGTTCGGCGGCCATCGGTTGAAGCTCTGGCACGGGCTGCGGCGGAACCGTGTGAATGCTCACCGAGGTGACCGATGCACCCTCCGGGGCCGGGTCGGCGGCCTGTGCGGAGGAGTTCTCGACGTTGAGCGCCGAACCGGCGGCGAGCGACAAAGCCGCGCCGAAAACCGCGACCGCCGCGGCACCGATGGTCAGCTTCTTCGCATGCGCCAGCAGCCATGGCCGTTGCCGCGTCGACGAACCAGCCTTCGGCTGTTTTCGCGGCTTCGCGATCTCCTGTGTGACGGCCGTGTCGATGGCCGTCGCGGCTAACTGCGTTGTCGCAGGCGCAGCGGCGGCTGTCTTCTTCGTCAGCGACACCCGCCACGTCGGCTCGACAGTCTGCGGCGGGGCCGTTTCGCCCTGGCTGACCGTCGCCAGTGCCGCACCGCGGGCAAGCGCGATCTGCGTTTCGACCGAGTCGGTCACGGCTATCGGCAGGGCGTCGGCGATCGGTTGGGTCACTTCATCCAGATCGCTATGCGCCCCGATGAGATACAGACTTTCCGGTAGCCAGCCGTCCTTGCGGAACACGGTCCTCAGCCATTCGACAAGGTCCTCGGGGGACTCGCGGGTATCGGTGACGGCGGTGCGCACCGTGCCCGCTCCGGTGGCCACGATCATGACCGTGGCCAGATGAGGCTCGAGGATGCACAGCCCGGTCTTGGCGTGCTCACTTTGCTGCCCGACCTCGATCCCCCACGCCTGCGCGGCTTTGCTCAGCGAGATCGAGTGCACATTGTCAAACCCCAAGTCCACCAACGATTTCAGCAGAGTCACGGCGTCGGCCTCGACGTCGTCGGTCCATGTGACGTGGACGGTGTCGACCTTGTGACCGCTGGCCGTCGCGATCGTCTGCGCGCCACGGGCGGCCGCGATGTGCGGCGACGTGTCCCCTTCGGCGCCACCGTCGGCGGACTGAAAGTCGAACGCGTCGTTGTCGAGAACGGCGGCATCGGGACCTTGTCCGTCGAGAAGCACCCACCCAACGCTGGTGGATGTCATCGACAGCCCCAACACCGCTTGCACGTAATGCCTCACTCTCGTCGCGTAACCGACGTCGCCGTTACGGGTCAGGCGCTCACCCGAAGCGAGCATAGTTTGCTCGCTCCTGCGCGTCATCTCGTGAAGACGAGAAAGCGCACAGCACCGGCGTCGTGGCGTTTATCGAAACGGCCACCGGCGGTGTTACCACGTCGTACACCGTTCGATATTGACGTTTCCTCGGGAAACTCCTGTGAATCAGGCGCGACTGTCGACCTTGCACGCATGCTCCCGGCTGTGTTCATCGCCTCGATGTGTCGCGGACGGCCCCCGTTCACCGTTTGCTAGCGAGGCGCAGGTCGACAGCGTTCGACGACCGTGGGGTGTCCGTCGGCACCCACTCGTACGGCACCGCCTGCGACCGGTAGATCATCCGCGTCAAGGTCGGGCGGTCGACACCGTCGACGGTAGGGACCTTCACCTCGGGTTCACCCGCAACCGCGTAGTCCTCATACGGCGTGAGGTACTCCCAGACCACCTGTCCCGACGGCGTGACTTGAAAGATCCTGCCGTGCATCCCCTCGGTGATCAATGTGTTCCCGTTGGGGAGGCGCTGCGCGTTGCTGACGAACGAACTGAAGAAGGTCCACGGTGGGCGACCCGAGTCCTCCGCGGTGTATTGCCACACGATGTGCTCGGTGACGGGGTCGATTTCCAGCACCCGCGAACCGGCGTAAATGCCAAGGGGTGCAGGCGGATAGCCCGCGCCGCCCTGGTTGTCGAACACAAGCAGATTCCCGGCTCCTGGCAGCCCATCGGCGATGAAATGCGGGTTGTGCTGGCCAGAGATCTGATCGAGTGGCCGCGGCAACGCGTGGCTGTTGATGCGTTGATGCTCGGCGCCGGGAGCGTCGTCGAAATAGGGACCGAGCCGCCACACGATCCGCCCGGAGGCCCTGTCGATCAGAGCGACGATGTTGGCCTTGCGGGAGCTGATCAGGATGTTGTCGGGATGGAAGACGGAGTCCGGGTCATCGCGGTGCCAGCGGTTCGGTCCAAGCGTGCTGGCGCTGTTGATTTCCAGGTAGCCCCAGATGTTGTCGGGCTGGCGCGCCACACTTCGCCGTAGGTACTCGAAACCTTCTGCGGTGAAGCCGAATTCGTCGAGGTGGTCGCCCGCCTTCCATTCCCAGACGATTCGACCGTCCGGCGCCACCTCGTAAATGCCCTGATCCCCCACGATGTGGGGGCCCAGCGCTGGAACCTCGCGCGGGATCGCCACCAGAATGAGGCGGTTGCCGTTGTCGAGCAGCTCCCAATCGTGGTTCTGGCGGGCCGCACCATCCGGCGCCTCGGTACCCCACTCCCACACCTTCTCCCCCGACCACGAGAGCTGACCGACAGTCCGATTGCCGTAGATGCCGCCCGGCGAGTCGGCCAGCTGCGTGAGCTGAACGCCGATATCGCCGACCCGGCCGCCGTTGAGGGCGGGATCGATGATCCTGGCCGGAACGCCCGGATACGGCCACTCGTTGCGCACCACGCCGTCGAGGTCGATCAACCGACTGATCCCGTCGGCGCCGGTGTACAGGACGTAACTGCCGTGGGCGAGGTCGGGGTCGTGAAACGTCACGCCGCTGAACTGAACGAAGGCCATGGTCAGAAGTCGTACCAACCCTCGCACGGGTGATCGAGAGTTGAATTCGCAATGATCCGACCAGCCCGCGGCCATCGCCGCGATCCGGGCCGGACCCGGGCGCGAGATCCGCGGCAAACTCAGTCGCGTAAAGATGACGCCTCGGCCGCCGGCGGCTCGTGAGGTATGCACCAATACCAAAGCGACGGCAACGCCACCATATGCGGAGTGATCGGGTTGTCGGTGGACCGGCCTTTACGCCCCGCCACCTCGGCGTCCACCGGGAAACTCGCGGCGTAAACCGATGCCAGCAAACCCAATTCGTACGCCCCTCGCCGGTGCGGACAAAGATCATTTTCGGGTCCCTGGAAGAAATTGTTTGCTGCCCATTTCTTTTGAGCCGGATTCACTGCAGAATCGTGTTAGTTAAAGACCGAAACTGTGCGAGAATGCCCCTCGTTACCTACCGACGAGATCGCTTGCTGGTGGGAGGAGACCAAGATTTCGACGCAACTGCGCCTCGCAGCGGGTGTCTGCGTGCTCACCACCGGACTCCTTATCGGGAGCGGCGGTGGAGCGATCGCGACAGCCGACACCGAAACAACAGGTGCGAGCACCTCCACGAGCCAGTCGGTCAGTGAATCGAGCGACGCCGGCGGTTCGACCGCGTCGACCGCTAGCACCGCTAATAAACCGAAATCTTCGCTCAACACCACCCTTCAAAGCGTCCTTCAGAAGCTGCGTTCGCTCGGCAAACCGGCACCGAAACCACCCGTTGCGGTGAAACCGACGCCAGATGTCGTTGCGCCCGACCCCGATGCCGACAACACTGAGTCCTCAGAGGCCATTCCGGCCGCGATCACCACCGATCCAGCCGAGGCCGGTGAAAACGCGGAGGCCGGCGATCCCGCCGCGACTCCGCTCAACGCCGACGCCGCCGCGGCAGATCCGGGCGGACCTCCCCCACCGGGCAATGTCGCGCCCGGCATGGCGGCGTTCCGACCGGTGACCAACGCGGTGGCAACAGTTGCCGGGGTTGCGCTCACCGTGCCCGGCGTCTTCGCTGGCCTTCCCGGGTCAGAAGATCCGCTCGGCGACGTCATCACTTCGTTGCAGAGCATGCTGGTGACCGTCAATGGCGCGGTCGCGCCGCTCGCCCAGATGCCGGGCGATCTGTACTCGCTGATGGTCGGACTCGCGACGACGCCAGTCGAAACCGTCGGCGTCACCTCCGGCCTCGGCCGTTCGGTTGCAGCAGGTGCCGGCCTGACATCACCGACGACGCCGTTCGCCGGCCCGATTCTTCCGTTCACTCCCAGCGGGGACATGCCGCTGCTCGGCGACGTCATCGCACCCGCAACGCTCGGCGGAATTGCGGCCGCGGGCTTGAGCGCCGACTTGTCGCTGTCCGGGACCGCCCCGCTGGCGGTTGGCGGCGCCGGCCCGACCGACGCCCTGTCGTTCCTCGAGCACACCGTCAAGGCCGTGCTGGCGCCCGCTTCCCTGACGGCCCTCGCCGCGTTCGCGCTGCCGGGCATCGCCGGGCTTCTGATCATCTCCGGAGCTGGCATTCGGTTCGGATACCGCCAGGCGAAGGCAGCGATGGCCGTGCGGACAAGCGCGATCTCGCGTTTCGCGCGTCAGGGGCCGTTGGGCGTCGTACGGTCGGGTTCACTGGTCACGCTGCATACGCGCAATCGGCGGTCGCCACGCGTCGTCCTGCAGACGGCAGCGCGGGTCACGCCGCTCTTCGAACAGGCTGCCTGACAGTCCAGCCGTAATCCGGCCATGACGCGGGAGATCTCACGTCAGGTCTTCATCCGCGGTGCACTCGGCTCTGCCGCGGCCACTGCGCTGGCCTCGTGCCGGACACCCGTGCACGGACCGCAGGTGCAACCAACGAATTCGGCCGCACCGAGCCCGGCTGAGGCTTCCGGCCCGCAGAACTGGGCGGCGCTCGACGACGCCATCGAGGGCCACGTCCTCCTCCCGTCCAATCCCGATTACGCCACGGCGAAAAGTCTTTTCAACGCGCTCTTCGACGACTCGACACCGGCCGCCGTCGTCACGGCGCAATCGACCGATGACATTCGCAAGGCCCTCGAGTTCGCCGCGCGAAAAGACATCAAGGTCACCGTCCGCAGCGGCGGACACTCCTACATCGGCGCCTCGGCCGCCGACGGCGCAATGGTCATCGATTTACGGCGACTGCCCGGCGAGCCCACCCACGACCGCGAGCTGGTGACGATTCCGGCTGCGGCACAACTGGATTCGGTGCAGACTGCCCTGGCCGCGGAGAGACTTTCGATTCCCAGTGGTAGCTGTCCGACGGTTGGCATCGCCGGGTTGACGTTGGGCGGCGGACTCGGGTCGGATGCGCGGCGCGCCGGATTGACGTGCGACGCCCTGGCATCGGCCGTCGTCGTGTTGCCCAGTGGTGAGGTCATCACCGCGTCGGCAGATGAGCATGCCGACGTGTTCTGGGCGCTGCGCGGCGGGGGCGGCGGAGCCGTCGGCGTCGTCGCCTCATTGACATTCCGGACCTTTCCGACCGCCGGAAGGGACGTCGTCACCGTCGAGTTCCCTGAAGATGCGACCGCGGACGTGATCCTCGGTTGGCACGACTGGTTGCAGAGCGCCGACCGCGCGATCTGGGGCATGGTCAACATCACCGTGGGAGCCGGCTCGGCGGGTTGCACCGTTGTGCTGGCGACGCCGGCAGGCGACGGGCCGCACAGAGCCAGTCAGTTCAGTGCCGCCGCTGGTGTGCAGCCCACGAGCACTACGACCCGAACGTTGGGGCGCAGGGACTTCGTCCGGTACTTCGAAGGAGGCAGTCAGGCGGCTCGTCCGCGAGCGTTCGTCGCAGGATCCGACATCATCGGGGAGATGACGCGCGGAGCCGCGGAATCGATCGCCGCTGCGACGACTGCATGGCCGCTCGACGCGGGTTCGGCGACTGCGGTGATCGAGTCACTATCCGGTGCTGTCCAAGACCGCGGGCCTGGTGATGCCGCGTTCCCTTGGCGACGTGCGGCCGCCTGCGTCCAGTGGTACACCGAACCCTCGGCTGCCCGAATTGACACACCGCGCACCGCTGGCTGACCAGTGCGCATACCTCGGTTCAAGCACATTCGGTGGGACGTTATGTCAACTATGCGGAGCCGGACACCCGTCCGTCGCTGTACTTCGGCGCGAACCTACAGCGGCTGGGTGCGGTCCGTCGGCAATACGACCCGACCGGGCTGATGTGTTCGTTGATGTGACATCCGCGGGCCGTCTGGCGACATACCAGCATGGGCACGTCGAGCTTCTACCGAATCACCGTCGGCGCGGCAGTGGTGATGACTGCCTGGGCACTGCCTCTTGCCAACCTCCCGGCCGCCGGCGCCGATCCATGCCCTGATGTGGAGGTCGTGTTCGCGCGCGGGACGACTGAGCCGCCAGGTCCGGGTGGCATCGGGCAGACCTTCATCGACTCACTTCGGTCGCAACTGGGCGGACGCACGGTCGGGGTGTACGCGGTGAACTATCCCGCCAGCCGCGACTTCGAAACCAGTACCCCGGCCGGCGCACAGGACGCGAGCGCCCATATTCAAGCGACGGCCGCGAATTGCCCCAATACCCGGTTGGTGCTCGGCGGATATTCCCAAGGCGCAGCGGTGATCGACCTGTCGACCACGGCCGCGCCTGCCCAGATCGTCGATCACGTCGCGGCCGCCGCGCTCTTCGGCGCTCCGCGGAGTGCGTTCGCGGACACGCTCTCCCCCGGCCCACTGCCAACGATCGCTCCGCAGTACGTAGACAGAACGATCGACCTGTGTGTGCCGAACGACCCCATCTGTTCCGATGGCGGGGACATGCGTGCCCACACGGCATACATCGAGACCGGAATGGTCGATCAGGCCGCAACTTTCGCGGCGAATCGGATCTAGGAAGGCGAAACATCAACGCGTGCAGAGGATCTTGCGCCCGCTTCGCTAGCGTGCGATTAGCAAGCTCTAAGGAGGCGGTAAGAGACTAGGTATTCGGCGGTGAGTTACGTAGTATTCACCGCAATCCACTTCAGCCAGGCTGGCAGCATCTGGGTTCCGCGTAATACTCGGCGGCTGTCTCACGACATAGATGGCATCGTTGCGAGTCGGGAGGTCAGTCATGGCGAAGCTGCAGTTCATCGCTACTGCTGCTGTGCTGGGAAAATGGGGCAAACTCGGGGCGCGCGAAGGGCTTTCCGCTCGGCGCGCATCACCCGTCGAGGTATGCAAGCATAGGTCCGTGAGGCCACGTCACATCGCGGTATCGATCGGCGCTGCGGCACTGGCGACTTGCGGTCTGCAGAGTGCACCGATTCCGACAGCGCAGGCCGAGCCGTGCCCGGACGCCGAGGTCGTGTTCGCTCGGGGCACCACCGAAGCGCCGGGCCTAGGGCCGACGGGGGAAGCGTTCGTCGACGCACTGCGCGCGCGGGTCGCCCCGAAGTGGCTTGGCGTGTACGCGGTCGACTATCCGGCGACCATCGAATTCTCCACCGCCATCGACGGCATCAACGATGCGCGCACACACATCCTCGCCACTGCCGCGAATTGCCCGAAGACCAAGATGGTGCTCGGCGGGTTCTCGCAGGGCGCGGCGGTCATGGGCTTCGTCACCGCAAGCGTTGTGCCCGATGGGGTTTCGCCGGCGGAGGTGCCGGCACCGATGCCCCCCGAGGTGGCAAACCACGTCGCAGCGGTAGCCCTGTTCGGCAAGCCGTCGACACGTTTCATGCGTGCGATCAATGACCCGGCCGTCACTATCGGGCCGCAGTACGTGGGCAAGACCATCGACCTGTGTGTCGACAACGACCTCGTCTGCGATACCAGCGGCAGGAGTTTCTCGGCACACAACACGTACATCGATGCCGGAATGACCGATCAGGCAGCCACTTTCGTCGCCAATCAGCTGCAGGCGAGTTGGGCCGCGGACGCGTTGGCGCAACCACCCGGCACTGGCCCGGCACCAGGGCCGCAGGCCACGCCTGGGCCGTCGCCGCTGTCCGCGCCTGCGGTTACCGCGGCGCCGACGATACCCGCCGCGGGAACTGTCGGTCCCGCACCGCATCTGGAGGCCGCTCCGGTGCCTCCGGGTCCTGCGGCTCCCCCCGCACCGCCTATTGCACCCCTCGCCTGACGCAACGAGGCCTGGCGCCCGCCCACGTCGCGAACAAGCGCCAGGCCTTGTCGTTTGGGGTTAGGTCCCCTTGGCGTAGCGGGTCAGGAAGCTGAATGCAGCGATCCCGGCGACAACACCTATCACGCCCCAGATCACGAACGGGAAGACCAGTGCAATCGGTGACCAGCCGACGCTGGAGAACGTGACTGCCGTGTAGATCAGCCAGATCAGCCGGTATGCGCACCACAGTGCGGTCAGGCCGGTTGCGATCCCGATCCCCAGCGCCGTGTTGCGGTCGACGCGGTTGATCTGTTCCTCGAGCTGGGTGGGCACGAGCTTCATTACGGTTGTCCTTTCGTGGTGCGCAGCCTCGTTGGCGTCGTCATCGCGATAAGTACAGACGGCCTCGGCGGCTACCGATCCCAACAATTGCCGTCAGTGGCAATCCGGTTAGCTCGACCGGCGCTCTCTTCGATTGGGATGCAACAGAACTGGCGTCTTATGACAGCCACTTTCATTTTACGAACCGCAGGTCAGGGCGGGCCGGCGAGATCGACCGACACGCAACATTTGAAGTCGGAAAGAGTTGCCTGTCGATTCGCTGAACTACATAATCAGCCCGTGACCCAACTGAAGAGTCGTATCCGTGTGTTCGTCGTCGTCTTGATCTCGGTAATTCCGTTCCTATCGGTCCCGGTCGCGGCGGCAGATCCGCCGGGTGGGGCTCCGGGCGGCGGTCCACACATCACCGACATTCAGCACGTCAACGACCGGTGGGACAAGGTGTCGGTGTACTCGCCGTCGATGAATACCGTCATCGTCAACGACGTCTTCAAGGCCCCCAAGTCGGGCGCGCCCACGTTCTATCTGCTGCCCGGCATCGACGGCGGCGACGACATTGCCGGCGGGGGCATCGCGCCCGGCGGCAAGAGCTGGTTCGGCATGACCGACATTCAGGGGTTTTTCGCGAACAAGAACGTCAACGTGGTCTCTCCACTGGGCGGCGCCTTCAGCTGGTGGACCAACTGGGTCGCTGACGGAAGCAAGCAGTATCAGACCTACATGACGCAAGAACTGCCGCCGCTGATCAACAAGCAGTACAACACCAACGGCCGCAACGCGGTGGGCGGGTTGTCGAGCACCGGTGGCACCGCCGTGGATTACGCCGTGCAGGCGCCTGGCCTGTATCGGGCCGTCGGCTCCTACAGTGGGCTGCTCAACCCCTCAGATCAGCCCCAGCAGGTGTCGTTGACCCTGGCCGGTGGCGGTGCCAGCGCCGACGCGATGTGGGGCCCGCCCGGTGACCCGCTGTGGGTGGCCCACGACCCGTCGAAGAACGTATCCAAGCTCAAGGGAGTGGCTGTCTATGCCGCCGCATCGGCCAGCGGCGGAGTCGGTGCCGTCGACCGGCTGCCCGAGGGTTTCGGCCCCAACTTCACCGGCGGATTGATCGAACGCATCGTCGCCGACAGCACGAAGGTGTTCGCCGACTCCGCGGCGGCGGCCGGGGTGCCGATCAACTATGTGGTGCGACCAGAGGGCTCTCACACTTGGGGGCTGTTCGAGTCGGAGATGCAGGAGTCCTGGAACACCACTATCGGACCCGCGCTCGGGGTGTAGCGGCTATCCGCGCGGCGGCCGCGGCGGCGACGAAGCCGCCGAGGGCCGTCCACCCGGTGGCGTCTGCAAGCCCGTTCTTGGCGAGTACCAGGACCGCAACGCCTGCGACGCAAACCAGCGCTCCGGCGGCGTAGGCACGGACGCCGTCGGCGTCGGCCGGTGTATCCCACCACGGCAGCCGGCGATGCTCGAGCGGTGACAGCAGTCGGAAAGCCACGGCCATCACCGCCGCGAACACGACCGCCCGCAGCGCTAGGCGGGCCCAAAACCCTTGCGCGTGAACGTCATACGCGTCGAGACCGAACGCGTTCAGCGTGAAGGTGGCTACTGCGATGGCCGGGATGTGCCAAAGGTAGAGGGTCATCGCTCCCCCGTTGCCGACGGCAACCGCCCGCCAAACCCGCGGCCGGGCCGCCCATGTCCGGATCACGCTCGCGGTAGCGACGAAGGCGAACGACAACCACGTGCACTGCAGAGCGAGCAGGAACGTCGGCGGCGTCACGTTCGACATCCGCTCGGTGCCGGTGACCACTAGAGACACTTCGTAGGGCCCCGCGATCGCCACCACGACCTGTGTGGTGAGCGCCGCGACCGCAACGGCCCATGCCATGCGGACGCTGATTAGCCGACGCGCGTATCCGACCCCGATCGCGACGGGAATGAGCCAGACGATCAGGAAGTTGGCTGCCGCGGACATGGGTGTGCCGACGGCGATCCTGATCGCATCGAAGGCCGCCGCTGCGGCGAGCAATGCGACAACGACGACGGCGATGCCACGGCCGGTTTGAAGCCTGGTTAGCGCTGGGACGAAGGCGAGCACGACGAGGTAAACCCCGAGGAACCACAGCAGCGCGACGCACTCGCGCCCCAGCCCCTCTGCGGATGCGGCGCCAAGGGTCATGCGCGCCACCACGAGACCGGCCGACCATGCCGCGAGGTACCAGAACACGGGCCGACACAGGCGCTGCGCCCTGGTGAATAGCCATGTCCCCCAGCGGGTTCCGGCGCGCCAGCTGTAGGCGCCGGCAGCGCCGCCTGCCAGAAAGAACAGCGGCATCACCTGAACGGCCCAGGTGATCGGGGCAAGCGCGGGAATCTCACCGAGCAGGTTGCCGATGCGCAGCCCACCGGAGTCGATGGTGGCAAGCAGCAGCGCGCAGTGGCCGAACATCACGACGACAAGTGCGGCGATGCGGATGACGTCGACAGCACGGTCGCGGCCGACCGGTGTGGTGACGGCGTCCGTGCCGCTGTCGGATGCGGGCTGGCTGAGCGACATGACACAAGCATGCCCGGCCAGGGCATTTAGCGGATGAGTAGTACTACGCGCTAATCTCTCGTCCGCGGCGTACGCCGCAGTTTGCCAGGAGGGAATACGGGTGCGCATCTTCAATGTGGCCGCGCTGGTCGCGGCCGTCGCCATCTTCGGCTCTTCCGGCGTGGCCTCCGCCGCGCCAAAGGACTACTGCGCCGATCTCAAGGGCGGCAATACCGGCCGGACGTGCGAGATCCAGCTCTCCGACGCCGGCTACAGCGTCAACATCAGCATCCCGCTGGACTATCCCGACCAGAAGTCGGTGGCCGACTACATCGCCCAGACGCGCGACGGGTTCCTCAACGTGGCCAAATCCGGTGCGCCGCGCGACACCCCGTACGAGCTGAACATCACGCCGACGGAATACAACTCGGCAGTGCCGCCGCGCGGGACGCAAGCTGTGGTGTTCAAGGTGTACCAAAACGTCGGCGGCGCGCATCCGCAGACGATGTTCAAGGCGTTCAACTGGGACCAGAGCTATCGCAAGGCGATCATCTGGACGGCTGCACCGGACGATAAGAACAACACGCCGTTGTGGCGAGTCGACGATCCGCTGAAGGTCGTCGGCCCGATCGTGCAGGCTGAACTGCAGAAGCAGCTGGCACCTCCACCGCCCGCCGCGCCTGCCACCCCGCCTTCGGCGACGACGCCCACCACGAGCCCAGCGCCCACAACGCCGCCGGCGGCGGCGCCACCGCCCGTCGCGATTGCTCCTGCGGCGTTGTACAACCCGAACAACTACCAGAACTTCGCGGTCGTCAACGACGGAGTGATTTTCTTCTTCGACCAGGGGACACTGCTGCCGGAGGCGGCAGGGGCGACGCAGGTGCTGGTGCCCCGGTCGGCGATCGACCCGATGATTGCGTAACTCTCAACCTTTGGTGAAGGTAGCCATTCCGACTCGGATCCGGCAGTAGGGTGCTGGCCGTGGGCAAGAACCTGTTAGCCGACGGCCGGGGTCGCTGGTTGGCGCTCGGCGCGTCGGTTGTTCTTGCCTGCGGCATGTTCTATGCGCAGGGCGCAGAGCCTCGGCACAGCCCTGCGAACGCGGCAGTCCCACCATCAACGCAGGAAGCCGTTCCGCCGAGCGCGACGAAGCTTGCTACTCCCTCGGCCGCGGACTTGTTGGCCGCGAGTGCGCCGGTGGCCGGCCAGGATTTCCAGTTCGCGTTGCCTGCCGGCATCGCGCCGGAGAACGGCTTGCAGACCCACACCATTTGGGTGGCGCGTGCGATCAATGTGATGTTCCCGGAGATCAAGACGATCGGCGGGTATCGGCAGGACCCGTTGCCGTGGCATCCCAACGGGTTGGCCATCGACGTGATGATCCCGGACTATCACAGCGAAGCGGGCATCGCGCTGGGCAACCAGATCGCGGGTTACGCACTGGCGATGGCGAAGACGTGGGGCGTGATCCACGTCATTTGGCGGCAGGGCTTCTACCCGGCCCAAGCCGCTCCGAGTTGGACGGCGAACTACGGCAATGAAACCGCCAACCACATGGACCACGTTCACATCGCAACCGACGGCGGCGGCTATCCGACGGGAAAAGAAGCCTACTTCCTTGACTCCATGCGTTCTTGAATCGCGCTACGCGACGCTGCTCATGTGTGAAGCAGAGTCGCCGATTGTCGCCTGGCTGTCGCCGATGATGGTGCGCAGCAATGCTTCTTGTTCGCGTCGGCCACGGGACGCCGCACGATCCCTGCCGCCGGGCAGCGCGATTGCCGCGACACTGCGGCCTACGTTGACCGGGATTCGCAACAGCGGGTACCACGGCAGCACGTAGGTCAGGCCGAGCGTGCGCATCGCCCGCGGTCCGAGGAAACCGCTCGTCACCGACAGGTGTTGGGCCCATGCCAGGCGGCGGCGCAGTCCCCGCGCGCCGCGGTAGTGCCACGACAGCGGATCCTCGGCCATCGGCACTGAAAGCTGCTGGGTCGAGTCGTCGGGCATCGACAGCGCGGTGGCGGTGTGAAAGAGCACGCGGATGCCGTCACGGAAGTCGTGCGGCAGCCATTCGTCCTGCACGCCGATCAGCCAGCCGACATAGCGGGTCAGGTGTGCGATGGCGTCGAGGTCGCCGGGCGCGGGCAGGATTCCCATTCCCATTGCACCGACGGGTGGGGCGATCAGCGCGCCGACCAGGGTCGCGGCCATGTCGGTCTGGTTGACCGGCAAACCCCACTCATCACTGCGCCAATCGGGCATCGCGACCACATGCCTGCGCACGAAGGCGTGGATCAGGCGCACGCGCAGTGTGGATCGGTAGCCGATTCCGAACGGGGTCAGACCGCCGTCGGCGATGACGTCCATCGCCCACTGCATGGTCTCAGCGAAGCGCTGGTTCGAGCCCTTCTCCAGCGCGCCGGTACGCAGCAGCGTCTTGTTGAATCCGGAGAACTGATACCCGCCGAGCAGTGACACGTCGCGCGCGATGTACATGCCGTCTGCGCCACCTCTGCGCAGCGCGCGTTGACCTTTACGCACCTTGTCCCAGTCAACCCAATCGGGGGCGGATTCGACGGCAATGAAGAACTCGCGCAACGGTTCTGGTGCTTCGGACACGTTGTCGATGCCCTCGGCTGCTGCACGATCGAACAGGATGCGCATCTGCTGCATGCCTGCAGACGACATCCATTCGACAAGGCTGTCCATCGGCTCGTCGCCCACGGTCAGCCGCTCGCCGAGTCTGCGCCACTGCTCCGGTGTCGGCTCGCGCAAGCCCATAACGTGAGCGAACATCCGAACCACGGCAGGAACGGCGAGCGGCCTCTCGGGGTGGCGTGCCGGAATGTTCATCGCTGCTCTCCTTTGAGCACATTGGATAACGCTCGTAGTCAGAATTTAGGTTGCGGGTATCGTGCTGTCAATGAAGCGCGCGGAGGTGGTGCGCGAATACGGCGGCATCAGCGCGACCGACCGCCGCGCCGAACGCCGTCGAAAGCTGCTGGCAGCAGGGCGGCGTACGTGGGGCGAGTCCGGAGTCACCGAGGTGACGGTCCGCGGCGTCTGCACCGATGCGGGGCTGACCTCGCGCTACTTCTACGAGCAGTTCCCGAACCGGGAGGCGCTGCTGTTCGCCATCTCCGACGACGTCCGCGATCAACTGCTCGATGCGCTGGTTGTCGCCGGGATCGGCGCCCCTGGAACGCTCGGCGACAAACTTCGGTCGGCGCTGACGGCGTTCCTCGACATGATTGCCGCCGATCCTCACGTGCACCGCATCGCCACCGGGGACGTGAGCAGTGTTCCGGGTTTGGCGCAGCACCGCACGCACATCTTGGACATGATCACCGATCTGGTGATCCAGCACGCTCCGGACGTCCTGACCGGCGAGACTCAGGACCCCGCTGACTTGCGCCGAGGTGCCGTATTCATGGTCGGCGGTGTCAATCAACTCATCGGAGCCTGGCTGGAGAATCCGCAGGAGACCACCGGCGAGGTGGCGGCGGTGTGCGCTGATCTGTGCGTCGCCGTAGCTCGTGGCATCACCAGGTCGAGTTGACAGGATCCACTGTGCTGCAACCACTTTCGGCCCTCCTGCTCGCCGCGGTATTGCTTGCGGGGTGTTCGACGTCGACACCGGACGTCGCCGCACCGACGACGGCGGCTGAAAGCCCGCCGGTCGGCGCGACCATGCTCGACGAGACAACGGCACCCGCGGCCGCGCAACCGCGGCTGGCAGCAGACCCGGCGCAACTGGCCGACGATCTGGTCGCCGACGAGCAGGTTCTGCATGACCCCTCGGCGTCGGAGGCGGCGCTGACGCAGGCGGCGCGCCGACAGCAGGCGGCTTTTCGCGCCATTGGGCACCATCCCGAATGGGATGCAGTGGCGCGAGGACGCATCCCGGCGACGATGCTGGAGGTCTATGACCTCAATGTGGATGCGCGGCGCCAGCTCGACACGTTGGCACATGCCACAGATGCGGTGCCAGCGTGGCGAATCGAAGCACCTGCTCCGGCTGATGACCTTCTGAATTACTACCGCGAGTCAGAGTCGGCCTCGGCTGTGGGATGGAACTTCCTGGCGGCGATCAATTTGATCGAGACACGCTTCGGACGGATCAACGGTGTGAGCACCGCGGGCGCGCAAGGTCCGATGCAGTTCTTGCCGTCGACGTTCGCGGCGTATGGAGACGGCGGAGATATCCACTCGCCGCACGACAGCATCACGGCGGCCGGGCGGATGTTGGCTGCCAACGGCTTTGCGACGGACCGTGATCATGCGATCTACCGGTACAACAACGCCGATGCCTACGTGCACGCGGTCAATGACTATGCGGCGGTGCTCGCGGCCGACCCGTCGGCATTCACCGGCTACTACCGGTGGGAGGTCTACTACCCCACCACGGCCGGCGACGTGCTCCTTCCGATCGGCTACCCCGCGACTGCAGCGATTCCCGTTGGGACATAAGGGCATCCGGACCGAGTAACGCGACTAATGAACAGCAAACTGACGTTCGGCTACCTCTACGATTTCCGGAATCCCGCCCAGTGGCGTCGGCCATGGGCAGAGGTCTATGCAGAGACGTTGGAGTTCGCCGCATGGACTGAGACGCTGGGCTTCGAGGGCGCGTGGGTGCCTGAACATCACGCGGCCGAGGATGGTTATCAACCCTCGCCGATGGTCATGTTGGCGGCGCTTGCGGCTCGTACCAAGAGAATGCGGATCGGTCCCGCGGTCGCCCTGGCGCCGCTCTATCACCCGGTGCGCTTTGCCGAAGAGTGCGCGGTGCTCGACATCCTGTCCAACGGGCGCCTCGATGTGTCCGTTGCTGTCGGCTATCGGCGGCGCGAAGCCGAAGGCTACGGCATCGACTTCACAACGCGCGGCAGCCGCACAAACGAATTCCTCGAGATTCTCCTGCGCCTCTGGCGAGGCGAATCCGTCACGGTCAACGGCAAGCATTTCCAGCTGCGGGACGCCAAGATCATGCCGGTACCTCCGAACGGTCGAATTCCCCTCTATCTCGGGGGTTTCAACGAAAAAGCGATTGATCGGACCGCGAAGTTCGGCGACGGCTACTTCGGCAACATGGAGTTCGTTGAGCTGTACAACGAGAAGCTGCGTACGCACGGCAAAGATCCTGCAGCGGGCCGCATCCGAATTCAGGGACTCTTTGTGGTTGTGGCGAACGATCCAGAGCAAGCGGCAGAGGAACTTGCTCCGTTTTACCTCCATGTCAACAATTCGTACGGGCAGTGGCTGAGCGAGGATAGAAAGTCGACGGGCATCGACGGCGACGCGGTGTTGAAGCCGATGACGCTCGAACAATTCAAGGCGAGTCGCATACTGCAGGTCCTGACGCCGGCGGTGGCCATCGACTTCTTCAACGCGATGCGCGCGAAAGCGCCGGTCGAGCATTTCATGATGATGTTGCCGCCTGGCATTCCGGCCAAGCAGTTCGCGAAGTACGCGGAAACCTTTGCCAACGAAGTGATTCCCGCGTTTCGTTGATCCGGGAGGTCCACGCAGCTATGGGACCCGCGCCGCCACTAACAACGGACGCGCGTCAGTTGGTTTGATCGAATCGCTGGCGTTGCCGGATTCCATATGCCGCCGCCTTCACGGCCTTATCTCGTCTTCCATCCCTGAGCCGAGCGCGCCGCCAAGTGTGGCGACTGCCGCCACAAGCCAGGCCATCAACAACAAGGAGGAAAGTCCGAACGGATGGCCGATGTTTTGAGCGACCATTTGCGGCGGAAGTGTCCACCAGGCCGTCACCAGCAGCAGGATGAACAGCCCGGCGTGGAAAACGATGACGCCGATTGCAAGGGTGACGACAGTCGAGGCGTTGTACAGAACCGCGCGGTCACGTTCGTCGGCCGACTGCGGGCGTTCCCATATTTTGTGTTCAACGACGAGCCACGCGATCAGGGCTGTACTCGCCAATATCGTTGCCGCGCTCAACCGCCAGGGGCCCATAGTGGCGGACAACTGCCAAATCGTCGGATATGCAAGGCTCACAGCCCCAGTAGCGAACGCTGCCATCATCACTTTCGACAAACCAGTAACCAGTCGCCACGGTCGATTGGCGTAAACCATGCCGGCCAGGAGGCGCAGACGAGACAGAGCTGACGGGGCGAAGTAGTGAACGACGTCGTCGTCTTGTATCCGGGTCAGCCGCTTCACCGGCACCTCTTGCTTCGTCGGCTGGCGCGTCACCTCATCCACCACGGTTCGTGCCAACTTCCTCACCCGGCGATCGATGAACGCGCCACCTAGCCCGGGGATGGAGATCACTCCGAAGCGGTTGTGGACGCTGATGTCAGCGATCACCGGGGTCGTCCCCTGCCGGCGGGGCAGATCAGTGAGATAGATGACGATGTCTTCTGCTTCGCTGGCCGGTTCGATGGTGCCGACCACCTCTGAAACCTCGGTGTGCTCATCGATGGGATAGGCGTGCCGCCGCACGGACACATCCCAACTGTCATCTCCGGGGCCGTCCGCCAGCGCATTCGGTAGCGAATGAGACAGACGTTCGGCGATCGCTGCCGGGGCACCGGGATCGGCGAGTAGCAAGATCGATGAGGGCTCGGCTGACATTGAAACCGCCTACCCGCACCACAAAGGACCAAACGTGCCGGCGCGGCTTCCACGATGTCGGGGGTGCGTCGGTGGACTCGCACACTGAGCCGAAACGATGAATGCCGACGACGCAGCAAGGAGCGCTATGTTCTGCAGTGCAGAAAGTGCGGTCTCCCCGGCGGGACAAGGAGGAACTGGGTCATGGGTTCCCAGCTGACCATCGGTGAGTTCGCGACGGTGACGCACCTGAGCGTGCGGACGTTGCGGCGTTACCACGAGGCCGGACTCCTCGAGCCCGCGACTGTCGACCCCTTCTCGGGCTACCGGTACTACGAGCCCGAGCAGATCCCGGTCGCTCAGGTTATTCATCAGCTCCGGCGGCTCGACGTGCCACTGGCAGAGGTTCGGTCGATTCTGGCCACCGACGATCCGCAGCAACGGGCCGAGGTGATCGCGGGCCACCTCCGCCGACTGGAAGCCGAGTTGAACCGAACCCAGGCCGCCGTGGTGTCGCTACGTCGGCTCTTGCGCCCGGATCCAGCCGAGATTCACGTCGAGCTCCGGTCGATGCCTGCTCGTACGGTTGTCGCGATCAGCGATCATGTGCGCCTCAGCGATTCGCTCAGCTGGTACGACGCGGCGATGACGGAACTGGACGCGGCGTTCCCTCCCGGCGAACGCACAGGACCACCCGGCGGAAACTATGCGAACGCGCTGTTTGCGCATGGCGCTGGGGTGATGACGGTCTTCCGGCCGGTGCGTACACCCCGGCCATCCGGTCGGATCGACGTTCTTGAGCTCCCGGCAGCCGACCTCGCCGTCGCCACCCATGCCGGGCCCCATGACGACATCGACGTCACCTATGGCCGCCTCGGTTCCTGGGTCGTCACTCACGCGTTGGCCGTCGACGGACCGATACACGAGACCTATCGGGTCGGGCCCCGCGACACCGACGACCCGTCCAAATGGCGAACAGAGATCGGCTGGCCGGTCTTTCGGCTCGCCCCGGCCGGCACCGACCGCCGCCTCGGTGGTCATGGGACGGTTAGGCCTGCAACTTCGCCGACGAGATCGGCGACCGCCCCGGGCTGACACGGCGTGCGACCTGGCCAAGGCGGCGACGGTGACCGTGAACAGTATCCAAGCGAAATACATTGTCCCCCTGGCTTTTCCATCGTGATGGGTCCTTCACTCTGGCGCCCGTGGCCGCGGGGCGAATCGGCCCGGCGATGTGCTTACCGCGCTGCTCAGTGTCCCGGCGCAGAGTCGGCGCCGCGGGACAACGCTTCGCTCGCTCGAACGTCGGCCAGCCCGTGCTCGAGCGCAGAGACGACGGCATCGAATCCGGCACTGCCCAACACCAGCCGGCGGGGCGGCGGGTCCCGCCTCATGGCGGCGATGACGGCGCGCACGCCGCGCCGCGGATCGCCGGGCTGCGCACCGTCCTCGTCGACCATCGCCGCGCGGACACGCTCCAGCATCGGCCGGTAGTCGGCGATGGACTCTGCGATGGGCTCGTCGGCGAAACCCGCGTAAGCCCGGGTGCGGAATGCTCCCGGCTCCACGGCCAACACCCGGATGCCCAGCGGTGCAACCTCTTCGCGGAGAACCTCGGAAACCGCTTCGATGGCGAACTTCGTCGCGCTGTAGTAACCGAATCCGGTGACACCGCGCAGGCCTGCCACGGAGGACATATTGACGATCCATCCACTGCCCCGGGCACGCATGCCCGGCAGCGCAGCCCGGATGACAGACAGTGCGGCGAAGAAGTTGAGTTCGAACATGGCACGCACCGCGGCCTCGTCGTGCCCTTCGACCGATCCGTACCAGCCCCGTCCGGCGTTGTTCACGAGCACATCGATGCCGCCGAAGTGCTCCTCGGTGGTCCGGACTGCACGCTGCACCTGATCTGCGTCGGTGACGTCGAGCGGCAGCACCAGCACGCGGTCGCCGTACGGCCGAGCCCACGCATCCAACTCCGTGGGGCGACGTGCGGTGAGCACTACCCGGTCGCCGATCTCCAATGCCGCCTCGGCGTAAGCCATTCCGAAGCCACCGGGGGTGCCTCCGGTGATGAACCAATTCTTCGATGCCATGTCAGGGCTCGATCACGAGTCGGCTGATCAGATCACCGTCCAGGGTGAACCGGTAATGCAGATCGACCACCCCGCCCGGGAAGTTGCCTTCCAGGCGCTGGACGACGTGGACATGCTCGGGATCGGGCACATCGGCGCCGGTGAAGGTGGTGGTGAAGGTGTACTGGCTGCCTGCGCTGTCCAGCCAGGCGCCGATGTCCCGCCGTCCCTGGACGGTGCGGCCCTCATCGGTGACGGCAGCGTCGGCGGTGAAGGTGCTGATGGCGGTGGCCACGTCCCGAGTCTGGTGAGCGGTCAGGTACGTGGTCACCAAAGCGGGCAACGCATCCCATGTGGTGTCGGTGTTGGTCATACCGCCACAGTGGAGTTTCCCCCAGGGGGAGGGTCAAGCGTCTTTCAATGAGGTTGACCTACTCGGCCATGCGTCGATCAGCGTCCCCGGTGATCTCTACGGGCACACCAGTGGCGACGCCGCGCGGATGGCAGCCAATGGACTTCGCGATGCGCTCGGATGGCGATTTGAAATGGCGGTACGGCATGAAAAAAGCGGCTGCCGAATCTCGGAAGCCGCCTCTGAGCTTGGTCGGGCTGACAGGATTTGAACCTGCGACCACTTGACCCCCAGTCAAGTGCGCTACCAAACTGCGCCACAGCCCGCGGTGCTGCCAGGATCGCCGGCAGCAGGTCGAAAGCCTACCGCAGACCGCCTCCGCGCCCTAAACGGTTACCAGTCGATAGAGCCCGATCGCGCCGACCATCACGATCGCTGTCCGCAGCGCCGTGGGCGAGAGCCGCCGTCCGTAATGCGCGCCGAGGAATCCACCGATCAACGAGCCGGCCGCGATCAATCCCGCCGCCGCCCAGCTGATCCGGTCGAATGCGACGAGCGTGTACGCCACCGCAGCCACGATGTTCACCAACAGCGACAGCAGATTCTTGGCCGCATTCATCCGCTGCATGTCTTCCGGCAGCAGCGCACTCATCGCCGCGATCAGCATGATGCCCTGTGCGGCCGTGAAGTATCCGCCGTAGATCCCGATCGCGAAGGTCCCGAACACCAGAGCCGCCATCCGCCGGCCGCTCACATGTTCGGGCGACTGCCCGGACAGCTCCGCTCGCCGCCGCGCCCACTCCTGGATCTTCGGACCGATGACGACCAGGCCCAGCGCGAGCACCAGCAGCACCGGCACGACCTTCTCGAACACCTTTTCCGGCAGGTGCAGCAGCAGCCACGACCCCAACAGCGCGCCGACCAAGGACGCAGGTATCTGCCATCGGAGTCGATGCCATTGGCCGCGCAATTCGCGCCGATATCCCCACGTCCCCGACACACCGCCGGCCACCAGGCCGACCGCGTTCGACATCGTCGCGGTCACCGGTGGATATCCCAGCGCCACGAGGGTCGGGAAGGTGATCAGCGTGCCGGAGCCGACGATCGCATTGATAGCCCCCGCCCCGACGCCCGCCAGGGCGATCAGGATCATGTGCGAGACGGGCATTTGCCCAACCCTATCGAGACTTGGCGCCCCTCTTTTCCCGCACCCTGACGTTGATCCTGATCGGGCTGCCCTCGAATCCGAAGGTCTCGCGTAACCGCCGCTCAAGGAACCTCCGATAGCCGGCCTCGAGGAACCCTGTGGTGAACAACACAAACGTCGGCGGTCGCGCAGTCGCCTGCGTGGCGAACAGAATTCGCGGCTGCTTGCCTCCCCGCACGGGCGGCGGCGTCGCCGCCACGACCTCCTTGAGGAAGGTGTTCAGCCGCCCCGTCGGCACTCGGGTGTCCCACGACGCCAGCGACGTCTCCAGCGCAGGCACCAGCTTCTGCACGGCCCGGCCCGTCTTCGCCGAAATGTTCACCCGCGGCGCCCATTGCAGCTGCGACAGCTGCAAGTCGATCTCGCGATCCAGCAGATAACGCCGGTCCTCGTCAACCAGGTCCCATTTGTTGAACGCCAACACCAGGGCCCGGCCAGCCTCGATCACCATCGTCAGCACCCTCTGGTCCTGCTCGGTCAGCGGCTGCGAGGCGTCGATCAGCACGATGGCGACCTCGGCGGCATCGATTGCACCGTGCGTGCGCACGGAGGCGTAGAACTCGTGCCCGCTGGCCTGACCGACCTTGCGCCGCAGTCCCGCGGTGTCGACGAAACGCCAGACCTTGCCGTCCATCTCGATCAGCGAGTCGACCGGGTCGACCGTCGTGCCCGCCACATCGTGCACCACCGAGCGCTCGTCACCGGCCAGCCGATTCAGCAGCGAACTCTTGCCCACATTCGGCTTGCCTATCAAGGCGACTCGGCGCGGACCGCCGCCGCCGGACGCCATCTCCGACACCGCGGGAAGGGCCTCGGTGACCTTGTCCAGCAGATCGGCAACGCCACGGCCGTGTATCGCGCTGACCGGATGCGGCTCCCCCAGGCCCAACGACCACAGCTCGGCCGCGTCGGCCTCACCGCGTTCATTGTCAACCTTGTTGGCCGCCAAGAAAACTGGCTTGCCCGAGCGTTGCAGCAACCGGGCCGCCGCCTCGTCGGCCGTCGTAGCCCCGACGGTCGAATCGACCACGAAGACGATCGCGTCGGCTGTGCGCATCGCCACCGATGCTTGCTCGGCCACCAACTGCTGCAAGCCTTTTGCGTCCGGCTCCCATCCGCCGGTGTCCTGCACCACGAACCGCCGGCCCGACCACAGCGCGTCGTAGGAAACCCGGTCGCGCGTCACGCCAGGGACGTCCTGCACCACGGCTTCGCGACGGCCCAGGATCCTGTTCACCAACGTCGACTTGCCGACGTTCGGGCGACCCACAATTGCCACCACAGGCGGCGGAGCCGCGGCCTCCTCGATCGCCTCCGCGACGTCTTCCGCGCCTAGCTCCCAATCACTTTCATCGGCCCACGTTCCATCGCTCATCGCGAAGCCCCGGCGCGCTGCTTGACCAGTTCCAGCAGATGCGCGACGACCTGCGACTCGGTCATATCGCTGGTGTCGACGACCAAAGCGTCGTCGGCGGCCCGCAGCGGAGACACCGCCCGCGTCGAATCCAGGTGATCCCGGCGCTTCACGTCGGCCAGCACGGCGTCGTAGTCAGACGCCAGCCCGGACGCGATGTTCTGGTCGTTGCGTCGTCGCGCGCGCTCCTCGGCCGAAGCGGTCAGGAAGATCTTCACGTCGGCGTTGGGTAGCACCACCGTGCCGATGTCACGGCCCTCGACCACAACGCTGCCCTGCCCTGCCGCCAGTTCGCGCTGCAACTGCACCAGCCGGGTCCTCACCGCGGGCACCGCCGAAACTGCCGACACCGCTTTGGTCACCTCGTCGCCGCGTATCTCGGCCGAAACATCCTCTCCGGCAAGGTAAGAACGGTCTTCATCAGGGTCATACCCCACGGCAAGGTCCGCAGCAGTCGCCGTTGCGCCTATGCCAGCGACGTCCTCGAGTGACACGCCCGCCCGAAGCACCGCCAGCGTCACGATCCGGTACATCGCGCCGGTGTCCAGATAGCGGGCATCCAGCGACCGAGCCAAACCTCTTGATACCGAAGACTTTCCAGTACCTGCGGGTCCGTCGACCGCGACCACGAGTGAGGAGCTCACAGGCCCACCGCCTTGTACAACTCCCCTACCTCCTTTTGGCTCAGCACCCGGATGCTGCCCGGGCGCTGGTCGCCTAACGACACCGAGCCGATATCGGTGCGTACCAACTCCAGTACCGGATGCCCGACGGCAGCCAGCATTCGTCGCACGATTCGCTTACGACCTTCGTGCAGCGTCACTCTCACCAACGTCTTGCCGGGCACCTTGTCGACCAAAGCGAAATCGTCGACGCGCGCCGGTCCGTCGTCCAACTCGATGCCGTCGCGCAGCTTACGGCCCAGCCCGCGCGGCACTGCGCCGTCGACCGTTGCCAGATAAGTCTTGGGGACCTCGAACGACGGGTGCATCAGCCGATGTGCGAGCTCGCCGTCGTTGGTCAGCAGCATCAGCCCCTCCGTGTCGGCGTCCAGTCTTCCGACGTGAAACAGCTTCTTGTTGCCGCGCACTCGATGCTCGACGAGGTCGCCGACACAGGGCCGGCCCCGATCGTCGGACATGGTGGAGTGCATACCCTTCGGTTTGTTGATCGCCAAGTGCACCAACGTGTCGTCAACGCTCACCCGTGCCCCGTCGACGCGGATCACCGAGACGTCGGGGTCCACGCGGGTGCCCAATTCGGTGACGATCCTGTCGTCGACTTCGACCCGGCCGTCGAGGATCATCTTCTCGGCGACGCGGCGCGACGCAATTCCGGCCTGCGACAACACTTTCTGCAGACGCACGCCCTCAGAGGCGACCATTTCACTCCTGGTCTACGTCGAACGACATGGGCGCGTCTCCTGCCGGCGCCCCGCCGTTGAGCTTCATGAAACGTGGCTCTTCGCTGAGGGTTTCGCTCAGATCGTCGATCACGTCGACGTCGGGCAACAGTGGCGCGATGTCCGGTAGGTCTGTCAACGACGTCAGACCCAGGCGCTCGAGAAACAGCTCGGTGGTCGCGAAGGTCACCGCGCCGCTATCCGGATCGACGCCGGCCTCGGTGATCAGCCCGCGCGCCAGCAGCGTGCGCATCACCGCATCGACGTTCACGCCACGCACCGCACTGACCCGGGCCCGCGTCACCGGCTGCCGGTACGCGACCACCGCCAACGTCTCCAGCGCCGCCCGCGTCAGCTTCGACCGGGCGCCGTCTAGTAGGAGCCGCTCCACATACGGCGCGAACCGCGCGCGGGTGTACATCCGCCAGCCGCCTGCGGCTTCGCGCAGATCGATGCCGCTCTCCCGGGCCGCCAGCTCGTCGGCCATCACCTGCAGCTTGGCCGCCACCCGGTAGGCCGGCTGATCGGTCGCGGCGGCCAGCTGATCCACCGTCACCGGGGTGTCCACTACCAGCAGCAGCGCCTCGAGCGCCGCGCCGAGCTCGGAATCCTCGAGCTCCGGTGCCGTCGCGACGTCGATGCCGAGGTCGAGATCCGCGGGAAGGTCGGTGGTGATGTCGTTCGGAACTTCTTCAGTCATATCGGTCCACTTCCGCCGCGAGGTGGTCGTTGGTGGGCCGCTCTCCGGTCCACGAAACCTGGAGCACACCAAGCGGTTCTGATTGCTCGAATGCTACCGCCCGCGCACGGTACAGCTCGAGCAGCGCCAGGAAGCGGCCCACGATCTCGATCGAGGCCCCACAGTCGGCGACCAGCTCGGAGAACGACGCCCACTGCCCGATGCCGCGGCTCTCCAGCAGGTTCATCAGATTGGTGACCTGCTCTGGCACCGACACCACCACCTGATGCAGGTGGTCGGTGCCGACGGTCGGCACGGGACGCGGCGTGAACGCTGCCGCGGCGATCTCGGCGAAGCTCTCGGCGTCGACGCCAAGCATCACCTCGGGCAGCAGGTCCTCGTAGCGCTTCTCCAGCGCCACCGCCCTTGGATAGCTGCGCAGCGCAGCGGCCTCGAGTTCGGCGAACATCTCGGCGACGTGCTTGAACGCCCGGTACTGCAGGAGGCGGGCGAACAGCAGATCGCGGACCTCGAGGAGCGCGAGATCGTCCTCGTCGTGGATCTCCCCGGCGGGCAGCAGCCGCGCGGCCTTGAGGTCAAGAAGCGTGGCCGCGACGACGAGGAACGCCGTCGTCTCGTCCAGCTCCATCTGCGGGCCGATCGCCTTGGTGTACGCGATGAATTCGTCGGTCACCTGATGCAGCGCCACCTCGGTGACGTCGAGGCGGTGCGCGAAGATCAGCTGCAGCAGCAGATCGAACGGACCCTCGAAATTGCTCAGCCGGACCTGGAAGCCGCTCTGCTGGGTCTGCTCCTCCGGCGTCGACTGGACGTCGTTCACGCGCCGAACCGGTCGATGACCTCGCGCGCCAATGACCGATATGCTTCGGCCCCACCGGATTTCGGCGCCCATGTGGTGATCGGCTCCCCCGCGACGCTCGTCTCGGGGAAACGCACCGTGCGGGTGATCACAGTGTCGAACACCAGATCGCCGAACCTCTCGATCACGCGGGCCATCACTTCGCGGGCGTTGACGGTTCGGGTGTCGAAGCGGGTGATCAGGATGCCGCTGATCGAGAGCTTGGGGTTCAGCCGGTCACGAACCTTGTCGACGGTGTCGGTCAGCAACGCCAGCCCGCGCAGCGAGAAGAACTCGCATTCGGTCGGGATGATCACACCGTCACTGCACGCCAGCCCATTCACCGTGAGCAGACCCAGCGACGGCTGGCAGTCGATCAGCACGTAGTCGTAGCGATCAAGCACCGGGTACAGCGCGCGGGCCAGTGACTGCTCGCGACCCACCTCGTTGACCAACTGGATCTCCGCTGCCGACAGGTCGATGTTGCTTGGCACCAGGTCCATGCCGGGCACCCGGGTGTGGATGAGCACGTTGTCCACCGAGACCCGCGGTTCGATCAGCAGGTTGTGGATGGTGTGTTCCAGCTCGTAGTGCGGCACTCCCAGCCCCGCCGAGAGCGCGCCCTGCGGATCGAGGTCGACTAGAAGGACGCGCCGGCCGTACTCGGCCAGGCTGGCGCCCAGGTTGATGGTCGAGGTCGTCTTGCCTACGCCGCCCTTCTGGTTGCACATCGCGATGACCTTGGCCGGCCCGTGCACGCTTTTCGGCTTGGGCTCGGGAATGGTCCGTGGCGGGCGACCGGTCAGACCGAACTCGGAGCCTCCGCCTTCGTCGGTCATGCCCGACCGTCGCTGGTCATCCAAGCTGAAGGCATTCCGAACATCCGGGCAAGTTTAACGGTGCGCACCTGCCTGGTCTGGCAGACCCGCGGGCAACGTGGAACCCAATCGCGGTGGCCGCGCGAATAGGCTGACCGCCATGAGTCTGAAGCAGCGGGCACCGTTCCTGCGCTGGTCGTTTTGGCGGCTGGCGATCGGCGCCCGCAACATCACCAAGACCGGTCAGATCGGCGACGGACGCGAGGCAGCCGCCGCCGAATTTGTGGTCGCCAACGCGCGCAAGGGCGACATCGACGACGTGATCGCCAAGGTCGACCAATTCGCATACGAGAAGTCGTTCCTGATCAACGTCGGCGACGAGAAGGGTGAGCTGCTCGACGCGGCAGTCCGCCGCGCCAACCCCGGCGTGGCGCTGGAGCTGGGCACCTACTGCGGTTACGGCTCGCTGCGGATCGCCCGCGCCGCGCCCTCGGCGAAGGTGTTTTCCGTCGAGCTCTCGAAGGCCAATGCCGAAGTGGCCCAGCGTATTTGGGCTCACGCCGGCGTCGATGACCGGGTCACGTGTGTGGTCGGCACCATCGGCGACGGCGGTCTGACGCTTGACGCGCTGGCCGATCAGCACGGGTTCGCCGCGGGGAAGCTGGACCTGTTGTTCATCGACCACGACAAGGCCGCCTATCTGGCCGACCTGCAGAGCATCATCGACCGGGGCTGGCTGCATCGGGGATCGATCGTCGTCGCCGACAACATCCTGATTCCCGGCTCACCGAAATACCGGGGGTTCATGACCCAGCAGCAGGGCAAGTTGTTCGACACCGTTGAGCACAAGACGCACGGCGAGTATCAGTCGCTGATGCCCGACCTCGTGCTGGAGTCGGAATACTTAGGCAACTGACAACTCTCGCGCGATCCGCTTTGCCATTCGCGGTGCGCATCAGCGAATCCACCTTGAGCCTGCCGGGCGCGCCCCAGCGTCACGACGTCACACATGTCCATTCCAACGGAATCACATCCGGACTGTTCAACGTGCGCCTGGACCGCGCGTGCGAGCGCGGCTGCACTGGAAGTGCGCCGCGGGCCCTGTTATCCAGCAAACTATTTGCTCAGCATCGGCTACATTGCTGCAGTTGATCTCGCAATCGTTAATCGGATAGCACATGTCCCCTGAACAGGGGACAAGCCCTTCGTGGGCCGCAGTACGAACGCGCGTCTTTCTTAACCTTTATTGACGCTTTCGTAGACACAGCTAGCAGATCGCGGTAGCGTGACCGGGTGCCCCGCACAGACGAAAACGGGCGCCACCTCGGAGCCCTACTCAGTTATTTAATGGATGGTCGGGTGACCAACCAGCAGATCGCTCAAGCGCTCGGAATGTCCAGTAGCGGCTACTACCGCAGGGTCAAGCAGGATGACTTCCCCAACGCCGACGAACTGCACAGACTCGCGGATGCCTTCACACTCAGCTTCACAGATCTGCAAGTCCGGCTCGGATTCCTGACCCGGGAGGATCTAGAGGGCTACATCGGCAGCCAACGGCTGTCGGTCGCCAGCGCATCGCGATGGAAGCCGACGTCTGCATCAGTTATCGCGCTCGCGGATGGGCTCCCGCCCACACCTCACGCAGTGCATTTACGGTGACCATGGTGTAGATCTGCGTCGTCGTCACCGACGCATGGCCGAGCAGCTCCTGCACGACCCGGACGTCGGCGCCACCGTCGAGCAGATGGGTGGCGAACGAGTGACGCAGCACGTGCGGCGATACCGCGGCCGTGATGCCTGCCCGCTCGGCGGAATCCTGCAGCACCTGCCACGCGCTCTGTCGTGACAGCCGGCCGCCGCGCGCGTTGAGGAAGATCGCCGGCGTGCCGCGGCCGCGGCGCGCCAGCTCAGGGCGGCCGCGCACCAGGTAGGCGTCGAGTGCCGTTACGGCGGGCCGACCGATCGGCACCAGCCGCTGCTTTCCGCCCTTGCCGCGCAGCAGCGCTGACCGTGCCTGAGTGTCGATGTCATCGATGTCGAGCCCGACCGCCTCGGAGATGCGCGCGCCCGTCGAATACAGCAGCTCCAACAGCGCGCGGTTGCGCAGAGTCAGCGGACCGTCGGCCTCACTGTCGCCGCCCGCGCCTTCGAGCAGCGCTAGCACCTCATCGATCGTCAGGCTCTTCGGCAGTCGCCGGCTCGGGGTCGGCGGCTTCACCTCGCGCGCGACGTCGACCTCGGTCAGTCCCTCAGCTACCGCGAACCGGTGCAGCCCACGTACGGCGACCACCGCGCGGGCTGCCGAAACAGCAGACAGCGGAAGGGTTTTCGTATCGGGATCGCCACGGCGCAGCGCTACCAGAAAGTCGCTGACATCCGGCTCGGTCACCTTGGTCAGATCATCGATGCCGCGGACCGTCAGATGCTCGGCGTAGCGGCGCAGATCGCGGCGATATGAGCTCAATGTATTCGCGGCGACCCCGCGTTCGATGGTGAGGTGGTTGAGGTAGCCCTGCACTTGGTCGTCGAGGGCCGACCGAAAAGTGGTCATGGGTTGGCCTGCCGCCTCGCGAATGCCTTTGACCTGTCGATCCAGGGAGCGTCGACGGTGCGCAGCGACGACGGATCTTCGACGTCATGGGCGGCCAGAATGCCCGCTATCGCAATGGAATTGACGATCTCCCCGGCCAGCACCATCTGCCTGGCCTCTTCGAGAGAGAACCATTTCACCTTCAGGTCGGCTTCCTCATCATGAGCTTCCGGGCGGCCGACATCGGTTATTCCGGTCGCGAGATAGACCCGCACGCTTTCGTCGCTGAAACCCGGCGCCGAAATCAGATCGACGAGCACCCGCCACTGCGCGGCCGCCAGTCCGGCTTCCTCCTCGAGTTCGCGGGCCGCGGTGATATGCGGCGCCTCACCACCGAGATCGAGCAGACCTGCCGGCAGTTCCCACAACCGCCGCCCGACGGGATGCCGGTATTGGTAGACCATCACGATATTGCGCTGGTCGTCCATCGCCAGGATGGCCACCGCCCCGAAGTGTTCGATCACTTCGCGGCGCGCGGTGTTGCCGTGCGGCATGCGGACCTCATCGGTGCGCAGCGCGAAAATCTTGCCGACGTATAGGGTTTCGCTGGATACCGTCTCGAACTCGTGCTCAGCCACGGGTCGCGGGCTCTTGCAGCAGTTGCGAAACCTTGTCGTCGTGCTCGACGCCATTCGCGTGCTGCTCGGGAATGTCCATGCCCGGCAACCGTTCTTCTGCCTTGTAGTCCAGCGACGCGCCGATGAACGCGACGAACAGCGGATGGGGCCGGGTTGGCCTGCTCTTGAGCTCGGGGTGAGCCTGGGTGCCGACGATGAACGGGTGCACATCCGCGGAGTACTCGACGAACTCGACGAGGTGTCCGTCGGGAGAGGTGCCGGAGAACTTCAATCCGCTCTCGGCAATCCGATCACGGTATTCGTTGTTCACCTCGTAGCGGTGCCGGTGTCGTTCGGACACCTCTGTGGCCTGATAGGCCTGTGCCACAATCGAACCCGCCTCCAGCACGGCGGGATACGCACCCAGCCGCATGGTGCCGCCGAGGTCTGCGTCGCCGGCAACAGCGTCGCGCTGATCGGCCATCGTCGAGATGACGGGATCCGGCGTCTTCGGATCGAATTCCGCGGAGTTGGCGCTTGCGAGCCCGACCGAACGCGCGGCCTCGATGACGATGCACTGCAACCCGAGGCAGAGCCCGAGCACCGGCAGCCCGCGCTTGCGCGCGTACGAGATGGCGCCGATCTTGCCCTCGATACCGCGGATGCCGAACCCGCCGGGGATCAGCACGCCGTGCACATCGTTGAGCGCCGCGGCCGCTCCGACTTCGGTCTCGCAGTCGTCGGAGGCTACCCAGCGCATCTCGACCTTGGCACGATGCTTGAAGCCGCCGGCGCGCAGTGCCTCTGCCACCGACAGATACGCGTCGGAGAGGTCGATGTACTTGCCCACCAACGCGATTCGCACCGTCTCCTGGGGTTCGTGCACCCGCTGCAGCAAATCGTTCCACTGCGTCCAATCGACGTCGCGGAACGGCAGGCTCAGCCTGCGCACCACATAGGCGTCGAGTTCCTCGCGGTGCAGCACCTTGGGGATGTCATAGATCGACGGCGCGTCGGGCGTGGAGATCACACCGTCGATGTCGACGTCGCACATCAGCGCGATCTTGTTCTTCAGCGGTTCGGGCACGTCGCGGTCGCAGCGCAGGATCAGGGCATCCGGAGTGATACCGATGCTGCGCAGCGCCGCCACCGAGTGCTGCGTCGGTTTGGTCTTCAGCTCCCCCGAAGGCGCCATGAAGGGCACCAGCGAGCAATGCAGAAAGAAGCAGTTCTCTCGGCCGACCTCGTGACGCACCTGCCGGGCGGCCTCCAAGAAGGGCAGCGACTCGATGTCGCCGACGGTGCCGCCGATTTCGGTGATCACCACGTCGGGCCGGTTTCCGTCGACGTCGGGGTCGGCCATCTCCAGGATGCGGCTCTTGATCTCGTCGGTGATGTGCGGGATGACCTGGACGGTGTCGCCGAGGTATTCACCTCGACGCTCCTTGGCGATCACCGACGAATAGACCTGTCCCGTGGTGACATTCGCCGATCCGGACAGATTGCGGTCGAGGAAGCGTTCGTAGTGCCCGACGTCGAGGTCGGTCTCGGCGCCGTCCTCGGTGACGAACACCTCGCCGTGCTGGAACGGGTTCATGGTGCCGGGGTCGACGTTGAGGTACGGGTCGAGCTTTTGCATCGTCACCTGCAAGCCCCGCGCCGTCAGCAACTGACCAAGGCTCGACGCCGTCAGGCCTTTACCGAGTGAGGAAACCACGCCGCCCGTTACGAAGAGGTGCTTGGTAGCGGTTTGCGGGTGCTTGCGTAACGCTGGCAAGAGCAACCTCCGTGACGACGGGCAGGGGATCGCTGAACTAGCTGGGGCCTGCCGACCCACGGAATCTCACCTTAACACCGACGCCGACAAGCCGTCGCTGACACGCCCTTGGCTTCTATTGCGGCAGGGTTACCGATGACGCGCCCTGGCCGACGCCGTACTGAGCGGGCCGTCCGCCGTTGATCAGCTCGCCCAGTGCGAGCACAGCGGTCATCCGGCCGGACTCCGCGTTGACGTCGTCGACGGTGCTGATCGCTCCGCTCAGCCCGGCGTCTGACCTGGTCACCGCTACCGCTGCGGTGCCGGATGCCGAGCCGTCACGCCCGGCGACCACGGTGCCCGAGCCGTGCGGGGCGAGGCCCGCCGCGAATCTGGCGACCGTCGCGCCCTGATTGCCCGCACCGTCACCGAGGCCGCCGCCCGTCACGATCAGCGCGGTGTTCGCGGGGCCGATGCGCTCGGTGCCATACGTCACAAAGCCGGTGTCGCGCAGTGCCGCCAGCACGGTGTCGCGCTGGGCGTCGTCGACCACCTGAACCTTTGGATCCCTGTTGATCAGCAGTGCGATGCCCAACAGGTCGCCGGCCTGCGAGCCCTGATCCACCGACTTGGTGCTCAGCTGCGCACCGGCAGGCACGATCGGCGAGTTGACCACCGACAGCAGCTTCTCCGCGGAATTGGCGTCGACGAACTCCTGGGTCAGTGCGATGGTCCCGCTGACCGTGCCGCCGGCCTGGCCCACCATCCGAGTCAGCGCGTCGACGTCGTCGTCGCTCGCGTCGGGCGTGCGGAACACCACAACGGACTTGCCGTCGAGCGCGTTGTGCAGAATCCGCGGCGACATCTGGGCATCGAATTCACCTGCTGCACTGAGCTTTTCGTTCAGCGCGTTCTTGTCGTCGGTGAGTGTGTTGATCTGGTTCTGCAGTTGGTGCTTGTCGTCACGAAGCCCTGACAGCAGCGTGTTGGACAGCAGTCCGGACCCGAGCGCCACGCCGATTGCCAACGCAAGGAAAACCGCTGCAAGCGAAATCGCGTGTGTGCGTAGGGAAATCATGCTGAGTCCTAGGTGACCAAACCCTGGACCCAGAGCGAGAAGGTATTCCAGTAGTCCGAGATCCAGTCGAGCACAGCGGCGTCGGCACGTGACACCCACAGCGCCGCGATCACCGCGATGAGCATCGCCAGCACCAGCAGCGCGATGGCCCCGCCGGACACTCGGCTGCGATACAGGGTGGCGACGGCTTTGGCGTCGACGAGCTTCTCGCCGACCTTGAGCCGGGTAAGGAACGTCGACGGGTTGCTCTGCTGCCGTGACCGGTCGAAGAACTCCTCGATGCTGGCCGAGTGTCCGGCGGTGACGATCAGCGACGCACCGTGGTGGTCACACAGCAGCAGCGCCAGATCCGCGGCGGAGCCGGCGGCGGGGAATGTCATCGCGCCTACGCCCAGATCCTGGATGCGCTCCAAACCCGCAGCGTGGCCGTCCGCGTCGGCAGGCAGCACCACCTGGGCGCCGCAGCGCAGCACCTCGGCGCTCATCTTGTCGGGATCGCCGACGATCAGCGCCGGCCGGTAGCCACCCTTGCGGAGCACGTCGGCACCGGTTCCGACACCCACCAGTACCGGTTGATACTCCTTGATGAACGGCTTGAGGGCCTTCAGGTCCGCGGCGGCGCTGATGTCCTCGGCGACGATCACGACGTGCCTGCGATTGACGTCGACATCGATGTCGGGGATGCCGATGCCGTCGATCAGTAATGGGCTCTCACTGCGGATGAACTCGATCGTGTTGCCTGCGAACGCCTCGAGGTGAGCCACCAGGCCGCTTTTGGCTTCGTGCATCAACTCGTGGATTTCGTGGTCGGTGCGCTCGGTGCCCAGGATCAGCTGCCGGTCACCGGCGTACACGCCACCCTCGAACAGGCGCACGCGCGCGCCGTCTTTGACTTTCTTGAATACGTCGGGCCCGGTGTCGTCGATGAGCGTGACGCCGTTGGCGACCAGCACCTCCGGCCCGAGGTTCGGGTAGCGGCCCGAGATCGATGGCGATGCGTTGACGACGGCGGCGACATTCGCCTCGACGAGCGCGTCAGCGGTGATCCGATCAAGATCCAGTGCGTCGATGACGACGATGTCACCAGGGGTGATCCGTCTCAGCAGCCGATCGATGTCGCGGTCAACCCTCGCGGTTCCGGTGATGCCCGGCCGTGAACTGGCAGAACGGGAAAGCAACGCAGACATCTTCATAGGGGCCGATTCTGTCGAGGAACTGCGCGTATCCGTCGGAGGCGCGCCGTAACATCAGCCCCAGAAGTGCCTTTCTGTCACAACTGCAACACGGTTTTCGTGTCAGCCCTCATAGGCCTCGAACAACTCGACGAGGTTGCCCGACGGATCGACCGCGAGCGCCTGCTTACCCCCGCGGCCGGTGATGGTTTCCCCGCGAAAGGCCACGCCGGCTTCTCGAAGCGAGTCCACGGTGCCGTCCAGATCCTCGACAGCTAGCTGAAATCGGTTCCAGCCGCCGGGTTCTGGCGTCGAGCCATCTGACAAGGTCTGGCCCGCGCCGCCGCCACCACCCGGCGTGTTGAGCAGGAGTCGGAGGCCGTCTCTGCGGAGCATGGCAAAACCCGGCCCGGGCTTCATCACCACCTCGAACTGAAGGTGACGCGTGTAGAAGTCTGCGGCCGCATCGACGTCCTCGACGATGTAGCGAACACTGAATTCGGTCATCATTGCACCTCCTGGCGGTTATGATACAGAAGTGTCCCAGAGTGTGTACAGGCCGGATCCGCGCATCGAGCAGTCTCGCCGCGTGATTCTGCGCGCTGCGCTGAAGGAGTTCGCGGACGCGGGATACAGCGGATTCCGGATGGAGTCGGTGGCGGCCCTCGCGAGCGTCGGGCGGAGCACGGTCTACCGGCACTGGCCGAACAAGGCGGCGTTGATCGCCGACGCGCTGGAGACTCTCAACACGCAACCGGACCCGGCCCGCGAACTCGCCGACAGTACTGCCCGCGAGCGGGTGGAGTTGATCCTGCGCCACCTCGCCGACGCGCTCGGCGACTCGCCGTTGTCGGCCTGCGTGCCTGCGCTGGTGCATGCCGCCGAAACAGAACCCGCGGTGCGCGACTTCCACCACGCCTATTCGGCGCGACGCCGCCGGCGGCTTACCGACGCGATTGCCGGGGGTGTCGAAACCGGTGAATTCCCTTCGCGTGTCGACCCCGATGCGGCCTCGGCGGCGCTCGCGGGCGCGATGTTCTACCTGCGGTTGATGACCCCCGATGCGCCGGACGCCGACTTCATCAGGCGTCTGGTCGACTCCGTGCTCGGTGTTTAGTCCGCGCGATCGCTCTGCGCCGCGTCGAGGAGCTCGCGGGCGTGCGCCCGGCCACTGTCGGACTCCCCCAGCCCGGCCAGCATTCGTGCGAGTTCGGCGACGCGCTCGCCATCGTCGAGGCGGCGCACACCGCTGGACTTGTTCCGGCCTCCGCTGTCGACGACCAGGTGAACGTCGGCGTACGCCGCGACCTGTGGCAGGTGCGTGACGACGATGACCTGGTGCGTGCGGGCCAGCCGGGCCAGTCGCCGACCGATCTGCACTGCGGCGCGTCCGCCGACCCCGGCGTCGACCTCGTCGAAGACCATCGTGGTGCCCTCGGCGGAGGCCGCCAGCACCACCTCCAGCGCCAACATGACGCGCGACAGCTCGCCGCCCGACGCGCTCTTGTTCAGCGGCAGCATGTCGGTGCCGCGGTGTGCGGCGAAGCCGAATTCAACGGCGTCGATGCCATCATGTCCGGCATGAACGGTTTCCCCGGACGGCAGCCTGAGCGGCGCTGAGTCGTCCGCGCGGGCCGCGAGATTGGCCACCGAAACACTGAAACCGGCATCGGCCATGGCCAATCCGCTGAGTTCGGCGGTCACCGCCTTGGACAGACCTTTAGCCGCTTTCGTTCGCGCCTTGCTGAGTTCGATTGCGGCGCTGACGACTTTGGCCTCGAGCTCGTCGACGCGCCGTTCGAGCTCGCCCAGTGCTTCCTCTGAGACATCCAGCTGCGTAAGCCGTTCGCGCGACTCGGCCGCCCACTGCAGCACCCCGTCGATATCGGGGGCGTACTTGCGGGTCAGCGTGCGCAGCTCACCCTGACGGGCCAGCTTGTTTTCCAAAGTGCTTGCATCGCTTGGTAATCCGGCCAGAAAGTCACCGAGCTCGGTCGAGACGTCGGAGACGACGGCCAACGCACCGGCTAGCTGCTCGGCGAGCATCCGCAACGCTGAGTCATCGGTAGCCTCGAGCGTCGACTTGGCGTGTCCAACCCCGTTGGCGGCAGACGCGGCCGAAGGGTCGTCGTCCAAACCCGACAATGCCGTCCGTGCTGTCTGCGCGGCCTCGCGCAGCGCATCGAGTTCGGAGAGTCGGCGGATGTCGTCGACGAGCGCCACGTCCTCACCGGGTTCGGGTGCCACGGTGTCGATTTCGTTGAGCCCGAACTTGAGGCGGTCAGCTTCCTGGGCAAGCTCGCGCGCCCGCTGTTTACGGTCGGCCAGGTCGCGGCGAGCGCCGAGCCAGTCATCACGCACCCGTCGATAGCGCTTGAGTTGTGACTCGATGTCGATGAAACGGTCGAGTGCCCCACGCTGTTCTTCGGGACGCATCAGCCGTAGTTGGTCGTTCTGGCCATGCAGCGCAAGCAGTTCGGTGGTGAACGTGCTCAGCGATTTGGCGGGCACGCTGCGGCCACCGAGGTAAGCGCGGGACGGGCCGTCACGGCTGACCGACCGGGCGGCAATCACACTTCCGTCGTCGTCACGCTCGGCGCCCGACGAGTCCAGTATCTCGTCGACGCGGGCACCCACTCCGTCGCCGAGTTCGGTTGTGGTGAAACGTCCTTCGACCACCGCACGCTCGGCGCCGGAGCGTACCCGGTTGGCGTCGGCACGCCCGCCGCCCAGCAGATGCAGACCCGTGACGACCATCGTCTTACCGGTACCCGTCTCGCCGGTCAGCACCGTGAACCCGCGATCGAATTCGGCGGTCGCGGCGCTGATGGCGCCAAGGGACTCGATGCGGATTTCGGATAGCACTACTGTCCGCGCCACCCTGTGACCGGCAACCGGAACTTACGCACCAGACGGTCAGTGAACGGCGCGCTGTCCAGCCGCACCCATTTCAGCGGGGTGCCGCACCGCGTCACCTCCAGTCGGCCGCCTGCGGGAACAATCATTTCGCGACGCCCGTCGCAGAACACCAACGCGTCATGGCCCCTGGCCTCGATCTCGATGGCGATCGCGGCGTTCGGACTGGTGACCATCGGCCGCGCGAACAACGCATGAGCATTGTTGGGCACCACCAGGATTGCCTCCAGATCAGGCCACACGATCGGCCCGCCGGCCGAGAAAGCCCATGCGGTGGATCCCGTCGGCGTCGCGACCAGAACCCCGTCGCAGCCGAACGACGACACCGGCCGTCCGTCGACCTCGAGCACCGCACCCAGCACGCCCAACCGCGGACCCTTCTCGAGGCTCGCCTCGTTCAGTGCCCAGCCGCGGTCAGTGATCTTGCCGTCGACGCGCACCACGACGTCCAGCGTCATGCGTTCCTCGACGCGGTAGTCCTTTTTGATGACGTGCTCGAGCACCGTGTCAATGTGATCGGCCTCGGCTTCCGCGAGGAAACCGATGCGGCCGAGATTGACACCGAGCACCGGTATTTCGACGTTGCGCGCAAGCTCTGCAGCCCGTAGAAAAGTCCCGTCGCCGCCGAGAACGAGGACGAGTTCGCAGCCCTCTGCTGCGCGTTCGTCGGCGTCGACGACCTCGATCTCGACGCCAAGCGACCGCATGTCGTCCGGCGCCAGGTGCACCGGTCCGCGGTCAACGGCTTCCGCAGAAAGCACACGCAGCGCAATGTTGTTGTCGCCCAGCACTTTCTCGACCCGGCGAGCCACCTCGGTGGCTTCCTCGCGGCCGGTGTGTACGACCAGCAGGACAGTGCGTTCACAGGTCATTGCGGTCCCTCCGCGACGGCCTTGAGCACCGCCTGTTCAAGCAGCTCACCCCTCAGCGGAGAGTCGGTGGTGGTGCGCAGGTGAAGAAAGAACTCGACATTGCCGGACGGGCCGGGCAACGGGCTGGCGGTCACGCCGACCGTGTGCCACGCGAGTTCGGCGGCCTTGCGCGCGACGGCAGCCACCGCGTCTGCGCGCAACTCCGGGTCGGAGACGACCCCTCCCGGACCGACTCGATCCCTACCGACCTCAAACTGCGGCTTCACCATAGGAACGATATCCGCGTTCTCTGACGCGCAGGACGTCAGCGCCGGCAGCACCGTCGCCAGGGAGATGAACGACAGATCGGCAACGACGAGATCGACCTGTCCCCCGATCGCGTCGGCGTTCAATTCCCGCACGTTCGTGCGTTCGTGCACGACCACCCGCGGGTCGGTGCGCAGCGACCACGCCAGCTGGCCGTATCCGACGTCGACGGCGACGACCGTGCGGGCGCCCCGGTCAAGCAGCACCTCAGTGAAACCGCCTGTGGACGCGCCGGCGTCCAGACAGCGACGGCCGTCGACCGAGATGTCGAACGCGTCAAGGGCGCCGATCAACTTGTGTGCGCCGCGGGAGACCCAGTTACGTTGCTCATCGCCCTCCACTGTCAGGGCGGCGGTGACCGCGATCGCGGTCGCGGGCTTCGCGGCCGGCATGCCGTCGATCGAGACGCGTCCGGCGCCGATCAACTCGGCGGCCTGCTGCCGCGAGCGCGCGAGACCGCGCCGCACCAGCTCGGCGTCAACACGAGCGCGCCGCGTCACGTGCGGTTAGCCCTTCTCGACCGATTCCAGCGCACGTACCAGCAGGTCGTGGGCCTCCTCGAGCCGCGCGGCGACTGCATCGATGTCGGATTCAGCGAGCTGGTCGAATCCGGAACCCTCCTGGGCAGGGTCGGGCACATCTGCCAGTAACGCCGCGATCTGGGCGCGGATCTCGTCGGGGTCGGTACTCATTTCGCTGTTTACGCTAGCCGATCCGGCGGGCTGAGCAGGGACCAGCGGTCCATGGCCTGTCGCGCCACGTCGTCGCCCGCGAGCAGGACGACACGCCGGCCGTCGAGCTGGGCATTCCACACTGCGCTGGCCGTCGCGCGGACCACTGACAGATCGTTTCCGGGATCGCGCCCGGTGGCCTGCACGGTCACCGCCGTCGGGCCGACGTCGACGTACCACGCCGGGTGAGGCCCGATGCGCAGGCTGTCGGCGCGGGCGTAGAGCGCGCGAAGGTCTTCGGCGATGTAGTTGGGTCGTTGCTCAACGGTGGCGCGCACGGTGTCGGCTGCGGTGCTCACCCCGCACAGCACGTGCAGGCTGGGCAGGCCTGCGGCGTTGGCACCCGCGATGTCGGTGTCGAGCCGGTCGCCGACCACAAGCGGAGTGCGGAACTTGCCGCGCGCCAACGCATCCATCAGCAGCGTCGGCTCGGGCTTGCCTGCGACCTGAGGTTTGCGGTCGGTCGCAGCCTCGAGGGCGGCGACCATTGCGCCGTTTCCTGGTAGCAGTCCGCGTTCGGACGGCAGCGTCTTGTCGACGTTCGCCGCGATCCACAGCGCCCCGCCGCGGATGGCCAGCGCCGCTTCTGCCAAGTCCGGCCACGACGTCTGCGGCGAATGGCCCTGCACGACAGCGACGGGTCCATCGGACCACTGCCGGACGGGCTTGAGGCCGACCCGCCTGACTTCGGCGGCAAGCGAATCGGTGCCGACGACGAGGACGGCGGCACCCGGTTGTAGTTCTTCCTGCAGTAGTCGTGCGGCACTTTGGGCGCTCGTGACAACGTCATTGGGTTTGGCCGTGAATCCCATATCGCACAGATGCTGGGCGACCTCGGCCGGTCCGCGGGATGCGTTGTTGGTGACGAACAGGACGCGTGAGCGGACTGCCGCCAGTGTCTCAACGGCGCCGTCTGTTGGTTCATGACCGCGAAAAACGGTGCCGTCGAGATCGAGAAGTAAGCAATCGTGGTCCTGCGCAAGGGTACTCACGTCAGGCGAGCTCCGTGACCCGCTCTTCGGCGTCGGTGACGCCATCGATGTCCGCTGCCGCGGCGTTGATGAACCATTGCAATGCGTCTTGGTTGCGGCCCAGCGCGAGCAGCGTTTCGGCGTAAACGTAGAACAGCCGGGCGGCCGTCTGTCCGGTGCGGGTCGGGTCAAGTGTCGGGCTCGATAGAAGTGCCAGGGCCTGCTCGTGCTGGCCGAGGTCGGACCGTGCGCCTGCCACGACGATCCGCAGCTCGTCGGCATCGTCCCCTTCGAGCTGCGCGGCCTCGGGTGTGCGCGACAGCTCGATCGCCCGTTCCGGCCGGCCTACGCCGCGTTCGCAGTCCGCAATGAGCGGAAGCAACAGCGACTTGCTGCCCATCCGGCGGGCGGCACGAAGTTCGGCCAACGCCTGGGCCCAGTCGCCACAGTGGTAGGCGGCGATGCCGACCGCCTCGCGGACCGCCGCGATGCGCCCAGACCGGGCGCGGGCGGCGCGAGCGTGCGCCAATGCGGCCTCCGGGTCGACATCAAGAAGTTCGCCGGCCGCGACCAGATGCCGCGCCACGACGTCGGCCGTCGAGCGATCCAAAGTGGTTAATTCGCCCCGGATTTCGGGCGATAGTTGCTTGGCTTCGATCTCTGCGGGTATCGGCGGACCTAGCGGCTTTGCGGCGTCGCCATCCGCTTTGGGTTGGGCTCTGCGGGCGCGGTCCGGCCCCGAGGTGCGCGGCGGCGATCGCCGCGGACGGCGGCCGTTGTTGCCGCCCTGCCTGTCCTGGACCACGTATGCCTTTCTACACTTATTTGCCAATCTCGACAATTCATGGCAATTCAGTTGTCGATTAACGGCGAATATAGAATTACCCCCCACGAAATCGTGGGGGGTAATTCTAATGTGTGTTCGGCGGTGTCCTACTTTTCCACCCGGGTTGGGTAGTATCATCGGCGCTGGCAGGCTTAGCTTCCGGGTTCGGGATGGGTCCGGGCGTTT
>NZ_JADBDS010000001.1 GCF_014873705.1 Mycobacterium sp. OAS707 | reverse complement strand
CTCAGGTTGGTGGTGGCGAGCAGGCGGACCGCGCGGGAGCCCTGCAGGTCGCGGTTGAGCTCGAGCAGGTCGGTAGCCGACAGCTCCGCGTTGTCTTACACCTACGTCCCCATTCAGCGTCCGTCCGAAGGCCCCAACACAGGGCACGGCGACGACACCCTCGGCGCGAAGAGGGGCCGTGTCGGCGATGATCTTCGTTGCGACGGTGTCTCCCGCGGGTAGTGGAAGTGTCTCCCGCTCAGAGGGTTACGGACCGCCGCGATGATGTGAGTCCATATGGAAAGCGCTGTCGGCCGGGGCGCGCAAGCGGTCCAGTGACTTGAATCGCCGCCAGGCAGTATCGGTCTGCCGACCGCGATCACATCCCCGCGTGCTTTCTGAGCAAGGTCGATCAAGTCATCTGTGGTTGCGCCGAAGCGTCTGCGCCTTGCGGGCATAGTTGAGCAATGGGAAAATCAGGTCAGCCGGGCGTCTTCCACCAGGCACTCGAACAGCTAGGTGACGAATGGGTATTGCCGTTCGGAAGCTTCGATGAGTACAAGAGGCAAACTGGCTTCTCGAAGGTTGATACCGCGAGTGCAATTTCAATCCAGACTCTGGCGTCGCTTAATCCGGAGCTCCGCGCGCGAGAGGTGATGGTCTTTCGCTATGGGTCGCCTAAAGAGTCGCGAACCACACGGTTCGCGCTCGCGAAGGCAGCTAAGTGGCCGGACGATTACTTCATCCTCGACAGGGACTTCGACGCAGAGCCGCCAATCTTCCTTTCCAAGGCTCCGCTGCGCGAGCTATTCGCTTTTGGACTTCTCAAACCTAGCGAACGCGCGCTTGTGAATGTTGCGCTGACCACCGGTGCTCTTGCGAGTGCGCTCGAAATCGATGACCTCAGCTACGGGCCACCAGGCGCCACCGGGGGCGCCCCCTACAGCTTCCGGTTTCAGCCGCATTCATCGGACGGAGCAATCTTGTCGCATGATTCCGGACAGGTTGAAATTGACTTACTACTAGTCGCAGAACGAAGAGGTTCGGAGGCTGTCTTCGTCATAGAGGCAAAGCGAGATGACTGGAAGTACGGAAATTGGCATTCGAGATCGAGCCTTGCGAAGACAAAGCTGCTCTTCCCTGTGCTCGCGATTGCCCCGCAAGTTCCGTCTACAATGAAAATCGTTCCTGTCTATCTGAAGATTAGCGTCCGCCCAGATGGAGTCGACTTCCATGTTGCAGAATGCGAGGCCTTCACGGGTGGCGAGAACCTTTTACCTTGCGTTGATCAAATGACAGTGGTTCGTCGCAAGTCCCTTCGCCTCCGAGAGCACGCCCTCAAGGCGAACTGGGCAGTCTGAACCCGCTGTAGCACCCGCGACGCCACGACGACGCATTCGTGGCGCTTGGAGGGACGGTGAACCGCCGAAAATATACGCGTCAGGGCATAGATCGGCTACTGCTTCGCGAGCCGCCGGCGGCGAAGCAGTAAGCATATCGACGCGTGCCTATTGCGTAACCCGCTTGTATCCGAGTGACGCTCGTGGCGGCCGATGCTTTGGGTCGGGCCAGAGAGTAGCTAATCTACGTCCAGCCGCCTCGGTCCCCCAGCTATTACTGCTTGAACGGACGACCGTCGGGCAGGCAACCGATCAAAGGAGAGCTTTGCAATCCGATCTTGAAATCTGGACTGTCCTGACCGTGTTTCAGCGGCGCTTTGTCATTGACCCAAAGCCCGGATACCAGCGAAGCGCAGTGTGGGACCGCAGAAAACAGCAGTTACTGATCGACAGCATCCTACGTGGATACGACATCCCAAAGTTCTACCTGCGTTACGTTAAGAATCGAGACCCGTTCGAGTATGAAGTCGTCGATGGTCAGCAGCGGCTGCGCGCCATCTGGAGTTTCTTGAGCGATGAGCTCGAAGTTGGTGAGTTCGACGCGGCGATCGAGTTGCCAGACGGGATTGTGGGTAGGACGTTCTCCGAGCTCAGCGCCGAGCTTCAGGAACAGATCGGTCTCTTTCGGCTCGTATTCAGCGTCTTGGAAACGGACACGCCTCAGGAAGAAGTCCAAGAGCTTTTTCTCCGCCTTCAAGAAGGTGTGAGCTTGAACCCAGCCGAGCGGCGCAACGCGATGGTCGGGCCAGTGCGCGACTTCGTCGCAGGTCTGGCAGAAGAGCACCCTCTCTTTCCCCAGTTGGGCATCACCGAGAAGCGTTTCCTGTGGCACGAACTGGTCGCAATTGCGCTACGGCTCGAGCAGGCGGACGGTCCTACCGACCTCAAAAGTGCGCCCCTTTATCGGATGTATCGTGATGTTGAATTCAAGCCGAACGGGCACGTTGCTGAGGCGGTCCGCCGCAATCTCGATTTGTTCGCCTCGATAGCGAGGTTGAGACGCGGGTCTTTCAAGACACGCTGGGGGTTCGTTGATCTTTACCTCGCCGCCCGGCGCTTAGCCAGGGATGGCATCAACGTCGAGCAGGTCACTGAAGACGTCCTCGACCACCATGTTTCGTTCGAGGATGAACGCTTGCAGGCTGCTGGTGCCTTAGAAGACGCTCTGAGTCAATCGGACGGCGAATACGACCTTGGAGATATGGATCGATACGTCCTCGCGTTTAGGCGAGAGGGCGCGACAAAGGACAACGTGGCTCGTCGGCATGAAATCTATTACGGAAGACTCCGCAAGTATCTACAAGCCCGCGCTGAATCAGAACTACCAATACTCGAGCCGTGACACAGAACGTTACTCCGCTAAGGACGGATTGGGCTTTTTGGGGAAGCGTGGTCAGAGCCGTCATCCAGGCGGCAGCAGCGGCGATCGTGGCGACAGGTCGGTACTGGGATCCCCAAGGAGAAGAGCCTCAACTACTTGTTGGCGCCGCGACTACGCTCGGGCTGCTCCTCGTTTACGAGCCCATTCGTGAACGTCGACGAGCAAAGAAGGCTGGCTACTCGGCGCATCAACTTGACCTTGTGCGAGCGGCTCTCGCTCGGCTTGTCGCCGAAATTCAACATCTAGCTCAAGCGCAAATGAGCGCGATAACAGCGCATATTCACGTGGTCGAGCGACGGTGGCCTTGGACAAGAGCGGATCAAATAAAATTGACCCGAATCGACAGACTCGTCTTCAACGACTCGTTCTCACCCACGGATATAGAATTCGGCCCGTCTAAAGGAGTGATAGGGACCTGCCTCACTTCAAAAAGCACGACAATGGTCTTCATGACTCGCCGAAGTATTGATGCGGATGGTCCCGAGGATTGGGAATTAGTCCCTGATGAGGAACGGATTGGCTTGACGTGGGAAGATCATCGTCAGCTTAAAAATCGCAGATACGGTGGGTTAATCGCCGAGCCGGTGAAAGACAGGCGGGGCAATGTAATCGGTGTCTTGAGTGTTGGTGTGGAGCGGGGCCTCGAGCAGAATCTGGGGACTAGGTCAGTCGCCAAGGCGATGGGGAGCGCGGCGAGCGATTTGAGCCGTGCCCTAATCTGACGCCTCAGTCACCAACTCCTTAACTGATGCATCAGCGCTAGATTGATCTCCCGAGACTTGCCGACCTAGGTGTGCCGACCTGAGAGGTTAGGTACGCGGCTATCGGGTGGTTGACCTCTGAGTGTGGTGTGGCCGCGTGGAGATTGTAGGTGCGGAGCCCTCGAGGAAACTCGTTGCAGTGCTTCGGTAAGGGCGCGAGTAGCCCTACCCGTCGGCAGGTCCGACGAAGTCTTTCGACTTCGCCGTTGGTGAGCCGCGATTGGCCATCCCGGCCGCCCCAACTCGCGGGCCGGCGGGCCCATCGTGGCGCCGTCGGAGCCGACACTTGGAACCGCTCAGGGGCCCACCGAAGCGGCCGTCCGTCCTCGGCAACACAACGCGCGAGCCGCAAGTGACCAGCTTCAGTCAGCAGGGCACTACTGTGGACCACGAAGACCTCCGGAGTATGTGGCATTCCTACAGAGCTCGCACTTCACTCGGAGGTCTTGTTTACGTCACCCGCCACCAACGTCCGTGGTCAGTACAAGTCGTCGGCTTTCGGTGCGGTGATGAGTGATCCCGACTTGGACGGTGCCCGCTGGTTGCGCGCGGCTATTAGCCGAGGGGCCCCGCATTGTCGTACGTATGTGCGAGGGTGGCGACGCCCGCGTGGCGTACAGAATTTTGCCGCCCGAAGAATAGGATCACAGCGATGGTCTACCTCGACTACAACGCATCGACGCCGGTTGACCAGCGTGTTCTCCCGGCGGTTGTCAATGCCCACGAAGCATTCGGGAACCCTGCAAGTACGCATCACCGTGCCGGTCAAGCTGCGGCCGAACTGATTGAGGAGGCCAGGAGTCGCGTGGCTGCACTTCTGGAGCGTCCTGCGCAGGACGTTATCTTCACAAGCGGCGCAACCGAGGGTGCCGTCCTGGCGTTGGTGGGTGTAATGCTGGGCGCTCCACAACGCCCCAACGTGGTCGTCTCCCCTACCGAACACAAAGCGATCGTCGCTGCTACGGAGCTTGCCGCTCGACTGAGCGGTGGCGAAGTTCGTCACGCGCGCGTCGACCGCAATGGGCTTGTCGACCTAGAGCACCTCGAAATCATCGTCGATGACTCGGTGGGCGTTGTTGCGATCATGGCCGCGAATAACGAGACAGGAGTCATCGCACCCGTATCTGAAGTCGCAACCATCGCGCGGCGGCACGGCTCGTTTAACTTCGTGGACGCCACTCAGCTCATTGGCAAGGGTCCACCCACTGAGGTGGCCGAAGCCGCCGACTTGATGGTTTGTAGCAGCCACAAAATTTACGGTCCGAAGGGTGCGGGCGCCATCATCGCGAGCCGGCGCACGCAGAAATCGATGGTTCCCATAGCCTCGGGTGGGGGACAGGAGCGCGGCTTCCGCGGCGGTACCCAGAACACGCCATCAATCGTGGGATTTGGTTTGGCCGCTGAGCTTGCGATGAAGGAACAGGCAAGCGACATGGCTCGTATAGGAGTGTTAGCTAATGAGCTGTTAGTTCAACTCACAAGCGAAGTCGATGACGTGCACGTGAACGGCGCTGGGGCTGAACGGCTTTCGAACACACTGAATCTTCGGTTCATTGGTGCAGATGCCGAGGCTGTCATGGCTTCCATGCCGGATGTACTCGTGTCGGCCGGCAGTGCCTGCCAATCGGCAGTCACGACGCCGTCGCATGTGCTGCTAGCGATGGGCATAAGTGAAGAGGCAGCTTCTGAATCGCTTCGCATCTCACTCGGCAGACCGACCACGCGGGAAGACGTCCAAGCCGCCGCTCGCTCGATAGCGGCGGCGGTTACTCGCGTTCGCGAACTTACCTCAGACTAGAAGGGCCGCACTATGACGCTAGAGCAGGCGGCGACCCCAATGTTCGCCAATCATCAGACATTCCATCCGCGATTCGGATGGATCAAGAAGGGTTACGACGCCGCGGTGCGTAACCCGAACGTCTTCAACGAGAAATCCGCGCCAGTTGATCTCGGCGTGGGTAAGAATATGGTGGAGGCGATCCGCTTCTGGGCGCTAGCGACTAAGGTCATTGCCCGCCGCCCTCATCCTGACCGCCCGCGGACGTCTGTTTACACTCCGACGCGTATTGGGCGAGCATTACTTGACGACAGAGACGGTCTCGATCCGTTCATCGAGGATCCCGCGACTCTATGGATGCTTCATTGGCACGCGATCTCCCAGACGTCGATTCTGCCCGTCTGGCGATTAGTGTTCAACGACTTTGGCGCACTGGAGTTCACAGACGAGGACCTGCTTCAATACTGCTTAGGTGAAATTGCTGCTACCACTTGGTCACAGCCGATGAAGAGCAGCATCCAGAAGGACGTCGACTGCCTGCTCCGTATGTATTCGCGTCGCGAGACACAGGGCCGCCAAACGCTGGATGATCTTCTCGACTCACCGTTTCGCGAGTTGGGCCTCGTACGCCCTTCCCACGGGACGAAAAAGAACACGTACCGGATGATTAGAGGCAGCAAGCCGACGCTTCCCGCTGCGGCCATCACCTACGCGTGCCTCGACTACCTGAGTAAGGGAGTCGAGGGAAGTAAAACTGTGACGCTCACTCGCCTTGCCACGGACCCGGGAGCTCCCGGCCGCATCATGAAAGTAGCCGAACAAGACATCGCAGAAGCGATCGAGGACAGCGCTGCTGTTGTAGGCCATCTTCGCTTGATGAGGCCGGCAGGTTCGCGGCAACTCGCGATCAGTGCGCCGGTCAATGACGTGGCTTTTGAACTGCTGGCTGCGAGAAGCGCCCAGCGTAGCGCCGACGTCCCAACGTTCGATGACTGGGCGCTCGTAGGCCGCGACGCCACAACAGCGTGCCTTTCCGACGTCGAAGTAGAGGGTGTACTTCGCAAAGTAGAGCGATCACGAGCACGGATGGGCGGAGACGCGGCGTGACAAGAACTCTCGCAGATCACGTAAAGACGAGTAGTAGATTCAACAGGTCTGCAAACGTCGAACGCGACCATGGTGGCGCGGCGATCGATGGGTACGTGCCGACTGGCCGCGCACTCGATGTTATCTCGCGTATCGCCGGCGGCCTCATCGATCCCGCAGCAGGCCGGGCGTTTTCAATCACAGGGCCACACGGAGGCGGAAAGTCTTCCCTAGCTGTGTTCCTGGATGGCCTGCTCGCTAAGTCGACGACACCGGAATTTAAGCGGGCGCACGCGATCTTGGAGAGCGTAGATCGCTCCGTTGACGACCGACTGCGCGCAGGGATGCGATCCGTCAATGGCGGAAGGGCAGGCTTCATACGGGCGTACGCGACCGCACGAACTGAACCGGTAGCCGCAACCATCGCCCGAGCATTGCATGACGGCGCCAACCGTCAGCTCGGTGAAGCGCAGGCGATCGTGCCTGCCAAGTTCGCATCGCCAAAGCGCACAGCGACTGCCGCCGAAATCCGGCGTTGCGTCCAGGAGCTCACGCCGTGCCATCCGGTCCTCCTCGTAATTGACGAGTTCGGTAAGAATCTGGAGTATTTCGCAGCTTCCGGAGCCGATGGCGACCCATATCTTCTACAAGAATTAGCTGAGATGACCCAAGGCGACGGCGCCGCGCCGCTGGTCATCGTTACGATGCAGCACTTGTCATTCGATGAATACGTACAAGGTACCTCGACAGCCCGCCGCCGCGAGTGGTCAAAGGTGCAGGGCCGCTTTCAAGATATTCCCTACATAGAAACGCCCGCGCAGTCTCGACGCCTTATTGCATCGGTGCTGGATCAAGACAAAGCGTTACGGCGTGCTGCGGATCAATGGGTAGCTGACCACCGACAATCGTTGGAAACGCAGGGTTTACGTGATATCGCGGACGATGCGGCGGCCGCGATGCCGTTGCACCCAATAGCGCTCGCAGTTCTTCCGGAGCTATGCAGTAGATATGGCCAGAACGAGCGCACACTCTTCTCGTTCCTCACAGGCGCAGAGCCATCCGCGTTACCTCAGTATCTCGCGAACACTGGTTGGGATTCGAAGTCACCGCTTCCTCTGGCGGGTGCCGACCTGCTGTATGACTACTTCCTAGAATCGTCAGGCAGCACGATCGGCGTTGCCGACGGTGCTAGTCGCTGGATAGAGATTGAGACGCGTATCCGTGACACGGCGGGGTTGCCACCGGGACAACTGAAGGCACTCAAGACAATTGGATTGTTAAATCTCGTTGCGAGCGGCGGGCGCATTAGGGCCTCGCGCGCACTGTTAGAACTCGCGCTCGAATCCGACCCTGACTGCGGTACCGGCCTCGGTGGCATCCTCACACCACTGATCGATGCAGGACTGATTACTTATCGAGCGTTCTCTGATGAATACCGAATCTGGCAAGGCTCCGACTACAACCTGCGCCATGTGGTCGAGAATGCGAGGAGGTTCTACGAGGATGTCGACCTCGTCGACCTCCTTCGGGACGCATCCAGCCTCGAGCCGATCGTCGCGGGACGCCACAGCCAGCGCACGGGAGTGCTGAGGGTTTTTGCACGAGAATTCAGTGATCAACCCACTGACGCCAACGGTGTGCTCGATCCCGCCTGGGATGGAATCGTCTACTACACAACAGATGCACATCTGGACCCCGCGTCAGCTCCGGGCCTCGTCGATGGGCGCCCCGCCGTTTACGTAGTGCCACAGGATGTGTCGAGGGTTCGCGAGGCTGCGGTCGACGCAGCGGCGCTGAAATCGGCCCTGGAGAGTGCCGAACTCGAAGGCGCCGACTGGGTTGCACGTAGTGAGCTCGTGGAGCGTGTGTCGGGTGCTCAGCAGAGGTTACAGTCTGTCATCGCTGAGACTTGGAGCAGCGGGGCAGGTTGGTTCGTCGCAGGCACAGCTGAATCGCTTGATCCGCGGCCCGGACTTTCAGCACTTCTCTCCGCGATAGCGGATCGCGCTTACCCAGACACTCCTCACATTGCCAACGAGATGATCGCCCGCCGCGAGTTGACTAGTCAGGGGGCGAAGGCCCGTCGGTTCCTTACCGACGCGCTGCTATCGCATCAGGAGTCGGAAGCATTTGGGATCGACGGGTACGGGCCCGATCGCGCTATTTATGAAGCCATTTTCCGGAAGACCGGAATGCATCGCAGGACCGATGGGCCGGCGTGGGCCCTGCGCCCACCGACTGACCGAAGTTGGAAACCGGTTTGGTCACTGATGAACTCAGAGTTCGACCGTGCCGTGGACGATCGCCTTAGCCTCGCGGATATCGGTATTCGATTGATGCGACCTCCGGTTGGTTTGAAAGACGGCATCGTCCCTCTGCTGCTTATCGCCGGTCTCGTGTCTAGGAGCGACGAGATCGCGGTTTACGAGCATGGCAGCCTAGTCCTATCGATAGATGATGCCGTTGCGGAGCGACTGACCAAGAACCTCGGGCATTTCTCCATCAAGAACACTGAGACACGTAGCGGTAAGAGGTCTGTCGCTATTACCAGCCTCGTAGGTCGCATGGGCATTACCAATCCGAACCGCGCGGGTACTCCGACGTTCTTGAACGTCGCGACGGCGCTTTACCGGGAACTGCGGGTACTGCCGCCTTACGTCCAGAAGACCATGCGCGGGCTCTCTCCGGAAGCAATCGCGGTCCGAGATGCGTTCCACTTAGCGACAGAGCCCGACGTCCTTCTATTCGAGACGCTGCCCAGTATCTTCGGGTCTGCGCCCATCTCTGGACGCGGACGGCCGGACGCCAAGGTCGCCGACAAGTTCGCGGAACGTCTGGCGGAAGCGATCCGCGAGTTGCGTGAGTGCTATCCACAACTCATCAACTCAGTGCAGCAGCAGCTTGCAGATGCGACCTCGACTTTTGGGCGGCTACCGCAGCTCCGGCAGGCTTTGGCGGCCGATGCGACCCGATTGGAAGGTCATGTGCTCGAGCCACGGCTAAAAGCGTTCGTTGGTGCGCTCGCACGTCCGCTTGACGATCAAGCCTGGCTGGAGAACGTGGCAATGGTGGTTTCCGAAGGTCAGGCACCGCGCGTGTGGACTGACGATATCGCTGGTCGCTTCCCGTTACGAATCGCCGAACTAGGAGGCGCCTTGCGGCGTACGTCGGCGTTGCTCCACGAGCGGCTTGCCGGGAACGTGAACAATGCATATTCGGCGAGCAGGATGACACTTACACGTCCCGACGGCACGGAGTCCATTGAGCTCCTGGTCCTAACTGAACCTGAGAAAGCCGCAATCGAACCCCACTTCGCGCGTTTGCTCGATAGTTTGATGAAAGGCGGTGTGTCGAGAGCCGCAGCTTGTCGGATGCTGATGGCAAGGTTGGCCGTAGAACACGACGCGGGCCAGCCGTCCGACGCCCAGAACGTTGCCAGTAAGGACCAAAAATATGCCTGAGGCCATCCGTCACATCTGCGGAATCAGTGGAGGTAAGGACTCTAGTGCGCTAGCGGTGTACATGCGGCACCGGGTACCGGAGATGGAGTACTTCTTTTGCGACACCGGAGCTGAGCTGCCGGAGACTTACGAGTACCTAGATCGCCTTGAAACTGCGCTGGGCAAGCCGATAGCCCGGCTCAACCCCCGAAAGGGCTTCGACCACTGGTTCGATGTCTATCGGGGAACTTTGCCCTCCCCTCAGATGCGCTGGTGCACGAAGAAAATGAAGATCGAGCCGTTAGAAGAGTGGATCGGAGACGACCAAGCCGTTTCTTACGTTGCGATCAGGGCAGACGAATCTGGGCGCAAGGGCTATGTGAGCACGAAGCCGAACATTCGCACAGTCCTGCCGTTCGTCGAGGACGGCGTCGACCACGACGGGGTGCTGCGAATCCTTGATCAGGCCGGTATCGGGCTGCCGAAGTACTACGAGTGGCGCACAAGGTCAGGGTGCTACTTCTGCTTTTATCAGCGCAAAGCCGAGTGGGTGGGGCTGGCTGATCGACATCCGGAGTTACTGCGACGGGCGATTGCCATCGAAGCGAAGGTTCGTCAAGATGCCGGCGCCGACGGTGACGCGTCATTCGGCGAATACGCGATGAAGGGTCGCCAATACACCTGGTCGGGAGGTGAGTCGCTGCCGGAGCTAGTCGCTCGCAGGGAAGAGATCCTTGTTCGACACGAAGAGGCACAAGAACAGGCGAAGAAGCGTAAGAAGAATCGGTCGGTTTGGGAGGTTCTCGGAGACGCGCTTGATGATGACGACGATTCGATGCAATGCTCGGTTTGCGCGCTTTAGTCGGATGCGATCGCGAGTCTCCTCCGTGTGGTGAGAAAACCGCAGTCAAGGTTCTCTGATGTCCACGTACAGAAGCCACCAACATACCTTATGGCAGAGCGAATCAGGCGCCGAGTTATTAGACCTGTACAACGGCGCCGAACCTCTCTCGGTATTGCTTCCTAAAAGCGCCGCAGTTTATATGTGGAAACTTTCGCTAACTCCAGGGATTCTGCAGAAGACCGACCCAGATGAGTACACAACATGGCTTGATAGCCTTTGCAGTTTACCGCTCGGCAGAATCGTAGATTCGCAGCTGTCACATTACCTTCGGCTATCGAAAGTCGAAATCCGTGGCCGGGGCCTTCCGGAGCAAAAAAAGCAATTCTTTCGTAAATTCTTATCTCCACCGTCTGCTCGAAAGTGGATGACGGAATATATAAGCGAGCTCAGCGGCCAGCTTCCCGCCTTGTACGTAGGGGAGACTGAAAACCTACAACAGCGGGTTACACAGCACCTCTCGGGAGACAGTCAATTCGGTGCCCAGGTACGAGAGATACCTGAATTAAATTGGAACATGATGCGCCTCTATTTCGTCAAAATCGACAATAAAGACGCTGATTTTGCTGCTGTCGCACGTAGGTCACTCGAATATTTGACATCTACGCTAACGATAGCCGGCTTCACAACACGGCCAGGATAGGGAGGAAAGCGTGAAAGCACATTCTACAATTAAAGACGTGTCCGCTACGAAGAATTTCGACTTTTTGTATGGGAGCTTCAGGCTTTCGAAGTGGGAAATTCCGTACTTTGCAACCACGGTAAGCTTGAAGGACGCCGCGGCAGACCTGAGACTTACCTCGGAGATTCCGGGGGCAGAGAATATCGAATGGAGCCTCAACGAGCTGTACCAGCGTGATATCGACTGGCCACGAGTCGAGCGACAGATAGTGCCTTATCTCCGAAACTCAGAGATACCGCAATTCTTCAACTCGATCACCATTGCGCTCTTACCTTACGACACTATGCGAGGTCGGCTGGCCGACAAGTTTGATAGTAATATCGAGTGGAATCCCCCAGAGCTAGCAAACGAAGAAACCTTTGAAAAAATAATTGAAGTCGGGCCGATCAAGATCGGGACATGGAACTCCTGGAATTCTCCGTCTGACGATGAGTTTCGCAGCGGACGAATTCGGTGGAACACTGACGAAGTATTCGGAGTGGCAATCGATGGGCAACATCGCCTAGCCGCGATTAAATCGTACGTGCAGGGAGCCGCGTCGGTGGCGAACATTCAAGGGTCTCGGATTCCAGTGATCTTCTTGCTGTTCGACGAGCAGGTAGGTTACCGGGGTCCTGTCGACCCACCGACGGTTGAGCTCCTCCGCGCGCTGTTCATCGACTTGAACAAGCACGCCCAGACGGTCAAGCGCGGTAGGCAGATTCTCCTCGACGATCGGGATCCTCACGCCGTCTGCGTCCGCACGCTGATAGCTGAGCGTTTGAGTGATCACGCCGACAGCCTGCACGGGGCCCCTCCCCGCCTGCCGCTGTCGCTCGTTGATTGGCATTCTGAGCAGGCTAAATTCGACGTCGGGCCCTATCTCAGCACGGTGCTCGGGCTGGACTGGATTGTTATTCGTGCACTCGACACAAAACCGATTTCCGATTGGACCGACTACAACGCTATCGCTAGGCAGATAACAAAGATTGAAAGCCGTACGGGAATAAGCCTAGCATCCGCGCGCGGCAGGTTAACCGAGCTGCAGAATCTTCAGGTGAGTTCATTCTCTTATCTAGAACCCGATCTTGATGCGATTCGGACCGCATTTGGTGAAGTCTGGCGGAAGCCGATCATCAAGTTGCTGACTGAGTTTCAGCCGTATGCGGACCTCATCGCGCAGCGGGTTGAGGACGGCTCATTTTCTATGCAATACCAGCAGTGGTACCAGCTATATGAGGCAAGCCAAAAGGAGGGCCTTACCGGCGGGCATGCAACTACTGAGTACGGGCAATTCTTGCAACGCGCGGCGCTAGACGACAATACCCCCAAGGGCGAAGGCGATTTTCTGAAGGTTCTCAAGGCGCAAAATGTCGCCAAGGCAGATGGTGGATTGGCCTTCAACGTTGTTTTTCAGCGGGCGATGGTAGAGGGCTTCCTCGAGTACTCCCAATTTGGCGAGGCCGCCGTCAATGAACTGGCGCTCGAGGACGAGGGTGACGATATTGACTTCGGCGATCTCGCGTTCCAGGAAGACTCAGAAGCCGATGATTCTTATGCTAGTGAATTTGAAGCGGAGAGTGCGAGGGAGGCTATCGCTGATCAAAGCGAGGCTTCCGCCCAGAAGGCTGAGCATGCCTTGAAGGCTCAGTACGAATTGCGCTCCGCCGAGTACATTACGGCCCTTAATCGGTTCCTGGCGGGACTTCCTGAATTACTAAACGTTCAAGCTGACTTCGAAGTTGCTGAAGAAAGTCCGGCCAAATTCTGGCTTGGCTCCTTCTGGAAAGCCGAAGGAGGGATTGACTTTACACAGGGGGCATCGACTCGGGCGAAGGATATCCTTTTTATTGTCGCCGCCATGTGCTTGTACGACGACATGCGCGAACCGGCTGAGGAATCAGAGTTCGACGAGTTCTGGTCCACCTGTCAAGATCCTTCGTCTGGCGCCGTATGTCGCAAAGTAGGCCGTGTACTGAAGCGAATGACAAATACCGACGCTTCACTTGGGGGCCGAATCCTACGTTCACAGGGCTACAGCCACGATCCGGATGCAGCAATGGTCGAGGTTTATAACCGCCTTCTGTTCGTGTGGGAAGGTATAGGTTTGTAGCATGCCGCCAGCGGATTCGGCGGGTGTCCTTCGTCGCGCGCTGTCAAGACACTTCGCCATGGAATCGTCGCCGTGGGATGAAGGTTTTTTCGATGAGGAAGATAGTGCGGATGTCGCTACGGTTGGAACTCACTCCCTGGATCTCGTCCGGTCGTCTCTGCGGCCACGATTGTTCGACTATCAGCGTGATCTGGTAACGAAGTTCGTCGCTTGTATCGAAAGTGGAAGGTCCGGTTTGCTATCGCTTCCGACGGGAGGCGGGAAGACCCGTACGGCTGTCGTCGCTTGTCTAGATTCGTTCTCGCGGAACATAATTCACAATGCAATCTGGCTAGCTCCGACGCGGGAACTAGTCGAGCAAGCGCAGCTGACCTTCGTCGATATGTGGAAGGCGATTGGTGGATGCCCTGATATTCGTATTGACCGGGGGTTTCGGATGTCGAGGGAGTTGAGTGTATGTGTCACAACGCCTCAGGAAGTCTACGCGCGGTTGCAGAAGGAAACGAATTTGGGAGCTTGGGATGCTGTGATCTTCGATGAAGCTCACCAGCTAGGCGCACGCACATATGAGCAGTCGGTTCGTGCGCTGTGTTCCCAACATACGGGCTATCGATCGCAGCCAACAGGACTCATCGGCCTCTCGGCAACCCCTGGGCGAACGGCGGAAGATGAAACAAGCCGACTCGTCGATTTTTTCGGCGGCCACTTGATAACAAGCTCAACGCTGGGTGCCAATCCGGTCCTGACACTTCAACGGCGGGGGGTGCTCGCTCGACTCGAATTCCGCAGCCTCACGAAACGGGAGATCCCCGTGGCGGACGAAGTTTCGCGTTTGCGCATTGCAATCACAGCTTGCCAGCAGTTCGCGATGCACGGAAGGCGTGTGATGGTCTTTACACAGTCAGTCGAGGGCGCTGAATGCCTTGCGGCCGCCTTGTGGGGTCTCGAGGTTCCTGCTGCGAGCGTGAGTTCAAAGCTGCCGGCGCAGAGACGGTTTTCAATACTCGCAGCGTTCGGAGAAGGGCGTATCCAGGTGTTGGCGAACCAGCGGCTGCTCGCAACAGGATACGACTGCCCTGCGGTATCAGATGTCTTACTACTCGGGCCGGTCGGAAGTCCGATATTGTTCGAGCAAATGGTGGGGCGAGCTGCAAGGGGACCGAAGACAGGCGGATCAGCTCTGGCGCGCGTCTGGGACTTTGACGATCATCTAGCTAAGTATGGCATCCCGTCTTCCTACTATCGCTATCGTGACTATGACTGGTCGCGAAACTGAGGCGACGGACAGCGTGGCTGACGAGCGGACCGTTGCTGCAGGTCGCGTGTTCTGGCCGTCAGAAGTCGACGGCCGCGGAACATGACGCCGCCGCGGGAGCCCGACTGGGGAAGCCGCCGACATCGCACAGCAATCGGACGGGGCGATCTTTCGATGCCGGTTCGGCAAAGTCTTCGCGATCACATAATTCGACCGGAGCTCTCGGTACTCGATTACGGTTGCGGTCGTGGTCAGGACGTAAATCGCTTAGGGCGCATGGGAATTGCTGTCAGAGGCTGGGATCCATACTTTGCAGCCGACACACCCCTTGAGAAGCGCGATGTCGTACTGCTGACGTACGTCTTAAACGTTATCGAAGACTCGATAGAACGCCGCGCGACCCTCGAAAGGGCTTGGAGCCTAGCTGAGGGCGCAATAGTGGTATCGAGCCGGCTGCAGTGGGAAGTCAACTCGCTGAACGGGACTACGTCAGGCGATGGAATTCTCACTAGCCGCAACACTTTCCAGCATTTCTACAGCCCGCGTGAGCTGCGGCAAGTAGTTGAGGAAGTGACAGGTCGCAGATGTGTGTCTCCCGTCCCAGGCGTCGTCTACGCCTTCCGTAATGACGAAGACAGGTTCGCTTATCTCGCTCGCGGTACTATTGCTGATTATGAGTGGGCGAGGAGCCAGGATTACTCAGCGGCGGTAGCCGAGGTCGTCTCGTTCACTGAGAAGCGAGGCAGGCCCCCCTTGTTCGAGGAGATTCCAGCGGAACTGCTTCCGCTCCTTGGCACGCTCTCGCGTCGGACAATACTCGACCTAGTGAATAAGGGTGCCTCCCCCGAACGGGTTGCCGAAGGCTTCAAACGCACTACGCTCGACACGTTGCTGTACTTGGGAACATCAATCTTCAATGGACGCGCGTCCTTCAATGCTCTTCCGCTCGGTGTGCAAGCGGATATTAAATCCTGTTTCAAGAGTTATCGGGAGGCATGCGCAAGAGCTGACCGCCTGCTGTCAAAGATCAGGGATGACAAGTATATCCGTGGGGCAATGCAGAACTCGCCCGGAAAGCTGACAGCTACGGCGCTGTATGTTCATCGGCGCGCAGTTCCGAAAGTGCCTGTAGTGCTGCGGCTGTACGAGCACTGCGGATTTGTAGCAGCGGGACGTCCCGATGGATGGAACATACTCAAGCTTGACCATCGAGGTCGCCGTGTCTCGTGGTCCTCGTATCCGGACTTCGATAAGCACCCGCATCCCACGTTAGATTGGACGTATGGCGTTGATATGACGTCGCTTAACTCAAATTTCCAGCGATTCGGTGATCGATCCAACCGGCCTCTGCTGCATCGCAAAGAAGAGTTCCTCGCGCCCGAAGATCCAGACTTAGCCAAATACCGCCGTCTGACGGCCGCAGAGGTGCGCGCTGGATTGTATTTGAATCCCAACATGATTGGGCTCGAGGATGGATGGAATGCGGAACTGAAGAGATGTGGAGTAACGCTGCGTGGACATCGTCTCGTAAAGGCGTCGAGCTAGGCAAGCGCTGTACGTGTTAAATGCGGGTTAGGGACGCTTCTGACGCTGGTTGCATGTGTCAAACGTGGAACAGCGAAGGGAAGACGCAGGGACACATGGTGTTCCACTTTGACCATGCCGACGGAGGCGGTCTGAGTATCGCCCCGCAGAGAGACGAGCATTCCGCTATGTGGAAGCCGATCATTTCATAACCATGGCTGGCGCGGACGTATGCAGGCACAATCTCCATGCCGTCTGGGACGAGCGGACGAACGGCTAGGCGGGGGAAAGAGAAGCCCATGCTTCGCGAGTAAGCCGCTGACCTTCCGTGTCCGCTTCGACGAGGAACACGACGTTGTCACCGTTCCGCTGGGCAACGAACACCTGATCAACCTCAACTTGGCCCTCTCGATGCTCAATTATGTTGGCCGCAAGCGAGTGTGGTCGAAACTGAAAGTTGTATTTGGAGCTGCCAGTAGCTCTAGGTAAAGCGTAGCTGGGGTCATCAAGCTTTAGACCGGTACGACAACCCCGGTCGCTAGCGAGAGATTGGCTATGGACGGTTCGACTGGTTAAGCAAGACGAAGCTAAGCAAGTACCGCTTGGGTGCGCTCGACAGAAAGTTCTAGGTTTCCTATCAAACGTGTCCGTATCAAGATGAAGAAGTCGGAGGGCCAATCTTGCGATGCTGCCAGGGTGAATCTTGTACCCCGTTGTCCGCTCCGCACCCGAAACGCCAGGGTCGTTTCTGGACAAATTCCGGTGCCAGGCCGTCGAGGTGCGCATCGACGTCCTGCTCGCTGTGCGGTGCCTGCCGCTGACTCCGGTTTGCTCGGCGAGAAGCCTGTAGTCTTTGAATCGCTGGAATTCTCTGACGCGGGCGCCTGCCATTTGTTGCAACGCAAGGTCGAACGAGCGCGGCGGCTTGGATCCGGTGGAGGCTCCATGGTGGCAGGTTAATCAGCGTCTCGAAGTTACGATCTTCGAGTGGGTGCTCTGGCGAACGCAAATTCTGTCGATCCGATGCTGCTACGACGTCTTCTTGATCACGTAGACAAGACGATCGGGCGCGACGCGATCAAATGGCCGCCAACACCTGCAGGTTACCGAGATGAAGCGGAAGCAGCCCTTTTAGATTCCATCTTTTCTCTTCGAGCTGTATACGGTCGATCGGCAGTGAAGGGACCTCGCGCTGTCGTAGAACGCTGGCGTGCTCATGTTGGTAGGCCGCTGAATGACTTTCAACAGATGATCGACGAAGTGGAAGCCCTTGGAGGTGTCGACGGGTTTCGCGCAGTCTTGAAAAGCAATGCTGTCGCGGTTCCCAATTCGCCAGATAGGCCAACAAAGGCGCTCGCGGTTTACACCTCCGCTTCCGCACTGTTGGCCGCAGGCATTCGAAACGCTCGAGACGTCGTGGAGTCGCATGCAGAACGACCGATGGACCTTTTGAGGGCCATTCGGAGAGGTCGAGGTGTAGGTCGTCAAGCGGCAACCTACTTCCTAATGAACCTTGGGCTGCCGGGCGTGAAAGCCGACGTCATGATCAACCGATTCGTGGACGATGCCCTCGAACGTCACGTGTCCGACGTCGAAGCCGCGCAGCTAGTCACGATTTTGGCCGAGGAGCTTCAGGCCAGCGTGCTACAGCTCGATCACGCGATCTGGCACCACGGTAGCGCCGAATCAAGGTTGCGCCGGACAAGTAGGCGGACTAGCCGACGCGGGCACTCCGGCTGCAGTTTAGGAGGTTAACGCGGTGGGACAGCTTGCCGGTCGAGCGCTTGTACCTCTGAAGCAATGCATCCGACGTCCGGAAGTCCTCGCCGCGATCGCTGTCGAGCACGGGGCCGCTCTCGCTACCATCGTCGACATCGCACGAGTCAAGCGCGACGAGCGGGGAGGCTTCGATCTGCGGCTATGGCTAGACGGTGTTGACCCGCAGCCTTGACTCAGATCGGGAGGTGGATGCGTGTCGGATGAGCGGCTGAAGAACGACGTACTGGCCCGCGCCGACGAAGACCCGGACCTCAGCGAACAGGCCCGCCTCGTCGTCCTGGCCGCACTGGAGTCCTCCGAGGACCTGTCCGAAGTCCTCGGCGGGGGCACTACCCGCCGCGAACTCGTCGAGTCCCTCACGGCGCCGATCGAGGAGCCCAGCGAACCGACCGGTGCCTACCTCACCGAGGTCACCGTCGAGGGCTTCCGCGGCATCGGCCCGAAGGTAACGCTGCCGCTGAAGCCCGGACCCGGCCTGACCGTCGTCGCCGGCCGCAACGGCTCGGGCAAGTCGACGCTCGCCGAGGGGCTGGAGCTCGCGCTCACCGGCACCAATTCGCGCTGGAAGAACAAACCTGTGATCTGGTCGCAGGACTGGCGCAACTTGCATGCCGGCAAGAAGTCAGAGATCCGTGTGGGCCTCGCCGAGGAAGGCGAAGGCACCACCATGATCGGAGTCGACTGGCCACCCGGCGACGACGTCGCTGTCGACGACTCCAAGCGGTGGGTGCAGCGCAAAGGCAAGAAGCAAGAAGACGTCTCGGTGCTCGGATGGGACAGTGCGCTCGAGATGTATCGCCCGCTGATGAGCTACGACGAATTGAGCGGAATTCTCGAGGGCAGTCCCAGCGCCTTCTACGACCAGCTCTACAAGCTGCTCGGCCTCGAACAGCTCACCGACGCGATGGCGCGTCTCGACGCTGAGGTCAAGCAACTGCGCCAACCCGCAGCCGAACTACGCAAGGCCCGTGACGCGCTGAAGCCGACCCTGGAGTCACACGAAGACCCAAGGGCGGCAACCGCTCTGGCGCAGGTCCGCAAGACCAAGCCGATCCTTGACGTGGTGCGACCGTTGATCACCGACGGCACTAATGCCGCCGTCCCGCAAGCGTGGCTGCGAGCCGAGCGCCTCACCACTCCCGAGCCCGACGACATGGCGCTGAAGTGTGCCGCGCTGCGGTCCGCCGCCGACAGCCAGCGGCAGGAGGCGGAGCGCTCCGATGCGCTCGCCGCCGACCGCGCCCAGCTGCTGGAGATGGGACTCGACTTCCACGAGCACTTCGGTGACCAGAAGTGCCCGGTGTGCGGGCACGGAACCTTGGACGCGAACTGGGCAGTCGCTGCTCGCGCCGCCCTGGAACAGGAACAGGAGGCCGCTCAGGCGCTGACCGCTGCGCGGGCCGCGACTGCCCAAGCCCGCTCCGCAGTTTTGGCGGCCATCCGCGAAGTTCCGGCCCCGCCGACTGCGGACGCCGACCTCACCGACCTGGACGCCGCCCGCACCACCTACGACGCCTTCGTGAAGCTGCCCGTCGACGACGACGGCGCTCTCGCCGACCACGTGACCGAGACTCTCGAACCACTGCGCCAGGCCTATGCGAATCTGCGCCAACAGGCCGCCGCTTTGATCCAATCACGCGCTGACGCATGGCATCCCGTGGCCTTGGAGCTTGCGGGATGGATCAGCAAGGCCGAGAAGGTGGCTGAAGCGGAGCCTCGGCTCGCTGTCGCCGACGAGGCTCTTAAGTGGCTGCAGAAGAACGGCGGGATGCTTCGCAACGAACGCATCACCCCGCTGGCCGACCAGGCGAAGGGCATTTGGGCCGCGCTGCGGCAGGAAAGCAACGTCGATCTCGGCGAGATCCGGCTCGAAGGCCAAAAGACCACGCGCCGAGTTGTTTTGAAGGCCGACGTAGATGGGTCGGACACCGACGCGTTCGGGGTGATGAGTCAGGGCGAGCTGCAGGCGCTGTCGCTGGCGATCTTCATTCCGCGTGCCACGTCGCCGGCGAGCCCGTTTCGCTTTCTCGTGCTCGACGACCCCATCCAGGCGATGGACCCGTCGAAGATCGACGGCTTCCTGCAGGTGCTGACCCGGCTTGCCGAGAACCGCCAAGTCATCGTCTTCACCCACGACGACCGACTCCCTTCGGCCATCAGAATGTCACGGTCGCCGGCGCGGATCGTGGAACTTGTTCGTGGTGCGAATTCGGTTGTCACCGTGACGGAATCGACTCGGCCCGCAGACCGACTACTTGAGGATGCCTTTGCAATCGCGGTCGACGAGGCCGTCCCCGACGACATCAAGAAGAAGGCTGTTCCGCTGCTGTGCCGAGAGGCGCTGGAGGTCACGGCGTGGGACGTCTTCTCCTCGCGCCAGTTCACCGCAGGCAACTCGCGCGCCGAACTCGAGGACATGTGGAACGACGCCACGACGACGCGGCAGCGTGTCGCGCTGGCGGTGGATCCGACTAATAGTGCGGCGATCGACAAGTGGTTGGATGGCGGTTCAGCACGCAAAGCCACCATGATGGTGGCGACCAAGGGGATACACGCCGGAATCCGGGATTACCGTGAAGCCGTCAAACAGGCCCGGTTGGCAGTTGAGGACCTCGGACGGCTCGCCTGATGAACGATCGCAACGCCGTACTTGACGAAGCTGACCGACTGCTCGAGGGGGAGTACGGATTGGGCGGTCGCGGGCCGCGCATCGCGGCGCTGCTGGCACGCTCCGCACTAGAGGAATGGCTTGACGAGCAGTGCGCGTCGTGGACGAAGCAGGCGTATGGCTTTCCCACGACAAGATCGAAACTCGTTGCGCTAGGGGCGCTTCGAGGTCCCGCTCTCGGCGAGCAGGCGAAGCGGGTTTGGCACGGATTGAGTCTGGCGGTGCACCGGCACGCCTACGAACTGCAGCCGTCGCTCGCCGAGATTACACAGCTCGTCGGTGCGGTGAGACGGTTGCAGGCGCAGTGAGCAGTCGAGTTGGCCGACATGTTGAAGTTCTTCGGCAGATTTCGTGCGACGGGGGTTGAGGACGAGGATGGAATTCATCCTTGAACCGCAAGAGCAATCTGGGCTTCGGTACGGCCGCCGACATACGCCGCCAGGCGCTGAGCTTGTCGGTGCGTTTGGGCCGACGGTCATACCCGACGACGCCAGCCTGCCACTCCTGCAGGCACTTGAGGGGTAGGAGGACACGGATATGCCGGGACTGCTTCCGGCACAGATTGCCGACATAACTAGGGCCTCGATGCAGCGTATGGCCAACCAACGCGACTCCACCCCCGATGTGCAAGAGCGCGCGGCGATGGCGTTGACCGTGCGATTAGCGCATTGGCACGGCGACTTCTTACCGCCGCAAGGCCGGTTCAAGGACAAGCGGCCGGTAGCCGAAGCGAGTCCGGCCCTCGTCCGTGCAGACCCGATCGAGCTACTCATCGTGCGGGCCATTGCGATGACCTCAGTCCCAGGAGCCGCGCAATTCGGAGTATCAACTGACGGATCAGTGTTTACGACGGATGCGATTGGTTGGAGCTTGCACTCGGGCCGTCGGTACGACGTGACAGGATTGTCTCCGCTGCTGGACGAGGCTGCCGACCTCTTCAATCTCCGGCGTGGCGGCGTCGGCGGCCGGTTTTACGAGCGCGACGGCTCGTTCTTTATGGCGGACGGCAAGACCACGTTCCTCAAAGTGTTCGATGTCGAACCCGACGGCGCCAGAGGTTGGTGGCAGACCATATCGTCGTCGGTTCTTATGTTCATACGCGATGGCGACCCGTTCCCTGACGTTCAGCAGTGGGTGCTGCCCGCCAGACGGTCATTCGCTCGTTTCGACCACAATCAGCCTCCCGAGTATTGCAAGGTCCACCACATAGAGCTCCCAGCGACCGGACAATGCGATGAGTGCTGCTGATGGCCTTCGAGCGGTCTGGGGAACGTCTCTACATCGGCCTTTCGCGGGCTCGCGGCCACTCGTTGTGCGGCGACCTCGGCTTCATCGCGATCAGGGTGGCTGGGACCTCGCTCGGCGGTTGAACGTCGACTGAACCTGTCAGCAAACGCTGTGCGGCCTGAATTGTCATACCTCTCTGGAATAATTGGTAGGTGACGCAAACAAAGACCGAACGCCTTCACATCGTCGAGGGAACGCCCTGGAAAGACGCGGTGATCGCGCTGTTGGATTCTCGCAGCCCGTACCGACCCTGGCGACACGGCTTCGGCGCTCAGGTGGGCGACGCGGTGGCCATTGTCCTGGACACCGATCCGCCCGCCATCTTGACGACCCTCGGAAGAGTGGGCATCGACGGTCGCATGGACCGTGCGGTAGTCGAATGGTCTGATCACGCGCCCACCTTGGTCGACTTGACGACGCTTACCGCGGTGATGGACTTCAGGCACGATCAGGACCCCCGCGAAGTGTGGCAACTACACGGAGACGCCGCGGTACAGATGGAGCTGGCGTTGGACGAATGCAGGTACCGCAGTGATCCCTCGATGCGGTACGGGCATTCGACGGTGGCCGCAGCCCGGATCTTGCTGCATTCGCAGGGGACATGTACCGGATGCGATGACCCCATCGATATGACTGGCGAAGACGCCCGTGATGTTGTGCACATTCGCACTGTCGATGCGCCACGACGCGAGGGGCCGGAGGTGCTCATCCAAGCGGCTAACGGCCGTGCCAGCTACATCGACGGGCCATACTCGCCTAAGAGTTGGCTGCTACCAACGCTTCCCGCCGATTGGCCGGGGGTGCTGTGCGAGCGGTGTGTTGTCCGTATGCACGACGATGGACACACCAGCCTGCTCGACTTCCGCTTTTCGCAGCATCCCAGATGTCCCCGCTGTGGCGCGCAGCGCACACAACGAGGATTGTTCGGTGAGCCGTCGACCCAGTATGTCCCGCCATGGCGCAATATTCGTGGATGCTGCGTCAACCCAGAGCCTTGGACCTGTGCGGCGTGTGCATACCAGTGGTGACGCCGCCAGGCGACTATGTTCCTTCGAAACCCGGGCCGTGCAAGGGTTCTCCGAACTTAGCCCTCAGATGCAACAGGGGATCCACCGTGCGTATGGCCAGATCCACACGCTGACTGAGATCACCCGTCAGCAGCACCCAGGAATGTCCCGCCAGGGTCAAAGCGTCGATGAACCACTGCGTCATCGCCGCCCGCAGCTCGAGGTCACCCTCGCGCCAGCCATCGTCCTCCCACGGCACGCCTTGGTGATCAGTGACGAGGTACACCGCTCGCGGCGGAACTCGCGTCCACATCTGACCCGTACGGGCGGCCGCTGCGAGATAGCGCCGCTCCCACAGGGCGGTTGCGAATGCATCAGTGTCGCAGACCAAGAGCGGGGAGCCGACGCGAGCCGCTTTCTCCTCTTGGCGCGTCTGCTCCGCGGCGACGACATCGAAATCGTCACGCTCCCAGACCAAGTCGCGTAGTTGGCCGCCTTGGCGGCGATGTTTGATCTCGGTGTACTCGCGTCCGTACTCCCGCACACAGCGCGTGTTTGCCCACACCCCACCCCGCGCCTGGTAATGCGCGGCCAGCTCCTGCGCAACGGTGGTCGTCCCCGTTGATTCGGCGCCCACCACAATGACTCGTGTGGTCAAGCCTGCCCGGGTGGCTGGCGCCAGTTCGCCCCAATGCGACGCCAAGTCGCGTCGCACTGCGGTGCTACTTCCGTAGCGATCCAGGCGCACCGCGGTGGCGCCGAACCGGCTGGCCAGCTCGTCGCCGTAGTCGTCACCGCAAAACACTGCATCCACGGCCGGTGCACATCCGCACCGGAGCGCAGCCTGCATCACGGCGACCTGCGCGGTCCACACCTGTTCGTCCGTGACATCTAAGGGCGCATCGCAGCGGACCCCCAAGACTCGGACATTTGCGTCGCTGCGGTGCTCCTCACGCAGCCACGACACCCTCTGCTCCAGCGGGATCGACTCGACTGCAGCGGACATCACCAGGACGGTGAATCGGCGGCATCGTGCGGCAGCGGCGCGAATGCCGGCGTGGTGTCCAAGGTGCGGCGGGTAGAACTTGCCGATCAGCAACCCGTGGTCAAACGCGCTCATATGCTCGAGGCACTCTTCTGCTCGGCGACGTCGACCGCTGCGGTGTCAGATTGCCTGCGCCAAGCACGTAGACCGGCGATACACAGCGCAAGGAACAGGACATAGACCGCTGCGGTCAACATCAACCCCTTGCTGGCGTACAGCGGTACGTAGATGATGTCGGCGGCAATCCAGAAGTACCAATTCTGAATTCGCTTGCCGTTCAACAACCATTGCGCTGCCAGCGACAGGGCGGTGGTCAATGCATCCAAGAACGGCGCGCTGTCGTTGATGCTGTGCAGCAGCGGATACAGAACCATCGTCGCCGCGCCGACAAACACGACGCATCCGATGACCGTCCCTACCCCGGCGCTGCGTACCTCCAATCGGCGATGCTGGGCGCCGCCGTAAAGCCACTGCCACCAACCCGCGAACCCCAGTGCGATGTACAGGACCTGCAGTCCGGCGTCGGCCCACAGCCGCGTCGACAGAAAGAGAAGCAGGAAGAAGGTGGAGTTTGCGATCCCGACCGGAAAGTTCGCGACCGATGCCCGCACGGTTAGGAAGACGCACGCGCCGCCCGTGACGAAGCCCAGTAGTTCAGCCCAGCTGACTTCGTCGTTGCCGAGCACGAAGATCACGTGGGTGAACGGCGCAACCAGCGTGGTCAGTATGTCCACGACAATCCTTTCCGATCCGCTCGTCGTGACCCTAGCCGGTGTGACCCGTGCGCAAGCGCCGCAACGCTTCTCGGAACGCCCGGTTGGGATGCGCGCCTGGGAGAACGGCCGTGACGTCGTGCAGTGCCTTCTCGGTGTCGACGTTGCGCAGGCGCGCACCGTACAGCGCCGCAACGGTCGGTGTGCGGCTGTACGCCCCGACGCAATGCACCAGCACGGTCCGCCCTTCGCGCCGGAATTCCTCGATGGCACGCACGGTGTCGAGGAGCACGAAGTCGAGATTCGGGTTCTCGTCGTGTTCGGGACGGTCGATCAAGCGCACCTCGACACGAGGTATATCGGTGCGCGCATCGTCGTCTGCAACCCGGCACAGCGAGACCACCGCGTCGAATTTCGCCGGACGGTCTCGTAGGACACCGATGCCGCCGAGGAGGACGCCGTCATCGTAGGGGTGGCGCGCAAAGACGTCGATTGGGGACCCCGGATAAGAGAAGTCAAACTCATTCGGTTTTCCCTTGCGCTCGATCGCCGTCGCGAGTGACACCAGGCCGTGGGCAGTGATCCCTGGCCAGCCGTGCAGCAGCCTTCGCCAGTCAAGGGGTACGGCCGATGCGCCATATGCGGCTCCGAGCAGCGCACCTGCGATCGCAGCGACCGTATCGGTGTCGTTTCCGGCCCGGACGGCGGCGTCGAGCGCGAGGCGAAGATGATCTGCACGGAACACTTCAGAGTCGGGGTCGTCCACCGGTACGGGAGTGGTGGCAATCGCCGACCATGCCGCCTGTAACGCGGCGACCACCCAGCCATTGTTCGCGAAGGACGATGGCCGCCCCGATTCGGCCGCGTCGAGCCGCTGCGACCACAGCTTACGACGGTCAGTGTCGATGTGGCGCAAGCCGATTCGCACATCCAGCTGTCCGGTGAGCACGGCGTGCCCTATGGCGCTGCACCACAACACGCAGGCGTCGCCGGCGTCGGGGTCGAAGTGGGTGAGCTCACTGACAGTGCGGGCAGCTTGCACCATGGCCTGCTCGTCGTCGAGATAGGCGAGTGCCACCGGCGCCGTGCGCATCAGCGATCCGTTTCCGGCTGTGCGGCCAGTCTGCTCATGCAGCCTTTTTGACTCGGCACGCGCACTGGCGACGGTGATGGCGCCGTCGCGGGATGCCGAGTTGAGTACCGACCGCGTCTGTATGCCAACGTCTTTCGCGTGGCGCGACCATTCGCGCCATCGCTTGACGACGGTGTCCAGAGCGGAGATCTCGCGAAGGTCGGCGCCCGTCGCGGCGACTTCCGCGACAGCGATCGTCATCGCGGTGTCATCCGTCCACTCGCCGCGCTCCCACGGGCCGCCGCCGACCATCGCCACTTCGAGTTCTGGACCACGCGGTGGTCCGAATTCGTAGGGCGCGCCGAGTGCATCGCCGGCCGCGGTCGCCAGAAGGACACCCTCGACGCGATCCTGGTATGAAGTCATCACCGCTCCTCTCGAGAGTATTTTGCGCAGTTCTGCGCTAATTGCGTTTCACTGTACGCTGAGGCTCCGACATGAGCGAGCGCGATCATCGAGACAGCAGCGGGCGCACCCTGGCTGACTATCCGCGGCCGTCGGTGGCCGTGGACACGGCGCTGCTCACTCTCGACACACAACTTGGACTTGTGGTGTTGGAAGTGCGCCGTCCCAGCGGCACGGGGTGGGCGCTGCCCGGGACGTTCCTGCACGAAGGCGAGACTCTGGCTGATGCCGTGGATCGGTCACTGCGGGAAAAGGCGAACGTGCGCGGACTGCGTCCGCGGCAGTTGCATGTGTTCGACGACCCGCGTCGCGACAATCGCGGATGGGTGCTGTCAGTTGCGCATATCGACGTGGTGCGGCCAGATCAGCTGTCCTCGCGGTTGCCCGAGGCCACCAGGCTGGTTCCGGTTCACTCTCCTGGCCGCCTGCCGTATGACCATGCCGACATCATCAAGCTCGCTGTCGAGCACATCCGCACGAACTACGCCGACAAACCTGATCCCGATCGGCTCTTGGGCGAGGAGTTCACGCTGCGAGAACTGCGACTCGCACACGAGGCGGTCGCCGGACGCGAACTGCAGCGCGACACCTTCCGGCGCACGATGGAACCGCACCTCGTCGCAACAGGAACCGCGACTTCGGGAACTCGCGGGCGGCCGGCGGAGGTGTTTCGCCGCCGCTAGCGACGCGAACGGATTTGTCGGACCCGAGGCGCACAATCTGCACAGCGGGGACAAACGCTGGGGAGGTTGGTGCGGCGATGAGTAGACGCCGAAATACGTCGGCGGGTGGCGGCGGATTCGCCGGTGCGATTGGTGTGCTGTTCATCGTCGGCCTGATCATCAAGTTCATCTGGTGGATCATCGGTGCCGCGGTACTCGTCGGCCTGTTCTACGTGATCCGCGCAATCGTGCGGGCTGATGCCCGTCGTCGCGCGATCTTGGCGCGCCAGATGAATGAGTTGGCCGCACGTGCCGACCAGCAACACAACTGGGTGCTACAAGGTGACGATCGCGGTGTCTACGGTCCGCAGGGCGCTGATCTGATGCACTACATCCAGTGGCCGGCCGGGTGACGTTTGAGCGCGGTTCGTAATTGACTATTGCGGCACGGCAAAAGTCACGCTCGCATCATCTTTCGCTACTCTCGCTGGCAAGTTGCCGGCCAGTGCCGCAGCGATGTCGCCATGGAGGATGAAAGCTATTGAATCGTAAGGGAAGTACCATGCGGACGCAGTCTCGACGACTGCATCATCGATGATCATAAGTTCGCCCAACTGCTGTTCTTGCGCAAGTCTCTCTATCGCTTCTGCTGCGAGGGCGCGGGCCTCCCTGACAGTCGATCGAGACTTTGCGCCACCGAAAAATTTCACACCGGAGTCCCACGGTTCGATCCAGGCTTCTCGATCAGTAAGGCGTCACGTTCGTGTCTGCGGCACGACTCGACAAATTCGATTGCCGCGTCACGGTCGTTGAGAAAGGCCTGGTATTGATCTGACGTGATCTTGTAATACTCCTCGTAGTCGAACATTCCGTTACTCACAGGAATCGACACATAGGGTTGGGCAGAGTCTTCTTCGATGCCGATCGAATATCTGTCTTCCCTGGAGAAGAAAGTGTCGTTGTAAACCATGGTCCCTCCGTCCTAGTCGGATAGGTCCGTGATGATGTATCCCTTCGTCATGGTCGACGGCCTCAGCCACGACGTCATCCCTTCGGTGGTGCCAGCTGATTTTCCACACCCTGTACGTTTGTCAGGCGGCCCGCATCGACAATGACTTCATAGACGCCAGGCTCGACGAGACCCGCGCCCATCCGTCCGGCGTCCGAGGGCTCGTCGGAGAGTAAGAGGACTTCCGCGGTCCGTCCCATGCTGCGCAACAGACGCACCGGCACCCCTTCCAACTCGGCCGTGAAAACCCGCTCGAACACCTCACACTCAGACATCGGTGCTGTCGCACAACAAACACGCGGGTGAACCTGCTCAAAACCTGCTGGCCCGTCGTCGGTGATCGCCGTCAACAGAACGCTTTCCGGTAAAACGTCGGCGAAGAACTCGCGACCCTGCCAGCGGGCCAGGGTGCCGACCATCGGACTGGGCGCACGCCACCGTCGCGCGCCGATCCACCCGCGGGCAGCCCCTTCATAACGCGACAGGCACTTCTGCTCACCGTCGGCACGGATTCGCCAGTATTCAGCGCCATACGAGTATCGAGTACGGCCCAACGTCCACACCTGTGCTAGCGAGTCGCCGAGCAAAAATCCATTGGGGAAGGTCTGCCACGGCCGCTCTCGACCGTCCGGCATGCTCAGTGTTGCCAACCAGGGTTGCTCGAAGCGCACCACGTCTACGAATTCGGGTGTGCCATCGACGCCGTATGCCGCCAACAGGTCCGCCGGAGTCCTCAGGCTGGCTGCTGCCGAGGCTGCTGCGACGTAACCACCGACCTGGTCAGAGCCGGATTCCACGATGGCCGCGGCGATAGGTGCAGTGAGCAGCTTTTGCAACACGAGTCGCTTAGGCACGTCGAGTCTCCACTATCCGTATGTCTGTCAACTCGTCAGGTTTGACCAAGCCGGTCCATCCCATATGCTGATCACCTTCAAGCCGATTTTCCTGGGCTACGTCGCGAGAACCAATGAACCACACTCTGATTCGGCCATCTGGTGATATTACCGGGGAATTCCGCGATCGCTTCCAGGCTGTTGGATAAGCAGGTCGTCTCGTTCATGTCTGCGACATGATTCAGCGAATTCGAAGGCGGCCGCTTTGTCGGTGAGGAACGTTTGATACTGCTCTTCGCTGAGGTAGTAATACTCGATATAGTCAACCATCGCGTTGGCTACAGGAATTCCGATAAAACGCCTGTCAGTTTCGTTATCCGTGCCGAGCCAATACCTGTCTTCTTTGGAGAACTGCGTCTTTTCGAACCTCATTTCAATCCTTCCGTCATCGTCGACATATCCGTGACAATGTAATCTTCGACCGGAACTTGGGCGCCGTCGATGACAGCCTCCGACGTACCTTGAGGTAGGAAGCCACCGGGGATCCATTGGCCGGTAGCACCGGCTTCGTTGCCGGACGGCAGGCGTAGGTCGTAGTTTCGTGGGTCTCGTATGTCGACGCGGACCACATCGTCGCCAGAGAAATATCCCTCGGGTAGGCCGAGTGCCTTCTCCATCGCACGAGGTTCGCCGTGGGTCGCATTCATTAGGGCATCTATTTCGTCGGTAGGCATCACAAATGAAGTACCGTCGCGCTGCCCAATCCCATAGGTATCCAAGCTATCTCGGGTCATGAACCGAGTGGCGCCATCGTCGAACTTCTCAAGATGGCGTTCTATGAATTCGTGCGACAAGTACTCCGAAGGATCGGGCCGAGTGCCCTGCTCCATAGCAAGAATTTCGTTACGCTTCTCCTCGCTCAGCCCATTGTCGTCTGGCGAGGTTCCGTGGTCAGAGTCAGCGTGAGAGTGGTCGCCCGGATCCGAGTCCGAGTGATGCCCCTGTTCGTCTGAGTGAGTCGGCGGGTCGCCCGGTTCGTGGGGAGGGCCATCGCCTCGACCGTCGCCCGCTGGACCATGGCCGTCGCCAGAACCGCCGTGCCCGGATCCCGACTCACCAGAGCCCGAGCCATGCTCCACGGTTGGCGGCGCGTGTTCGCCTGCCGCGACAGACGTTTCCGCGCCACGGGTTTCCGCGCCGACAGAGGCAAGTTCTTGTGACGGTACGGTCGCAGGCTGTGCTGAACCGAATCCCTCGCTGGCAGAAGGAATCCCAGGAGCACTTGGCGCAGCGGGCGGCTCCATATGCGGCGCGCTGGGTGCCGTTGTGGCTGGCACATGAGGCTCTGCCGCCGCTGGCACGCTCGATACCTCTGCAGAGTGAGGCACCGGTTCGGGCGCCCGTGGCGCTTCGGGCACGGCTGGCGCGCCATTGTGCGGCGGCGTTGACACTTGCGGCTCAGCAGAAGTGTGCGGTTCGGCAGTCACAGACGGCTCGCTGTGCGGAACATCCGGCGCCCGCGGCGTGGGCTCGACCCGCGGAGTCTCTTGCGGCACAGGGGCTTCGACCGGCGCACGTCCGCCGGGGACGGTGCCGGGGGTAGCACCCTCGGGGACACTGACGCTGTCCAGCTTGCTGCTGATTTCCCCAGCCTTGGTCGTGATGCCTTCGGTCGCCCCGGCCGCGCGGGTAGCGGCCGTCGCCCCGGCATCTCGCGTGGCCGCGCCGGCCGCGCGCGTCTCGGCTCCCGCAGAGTCGGCTGCTGCCCGGGTAGCCGCGCTGGCTCCATCGACTGCGGGCGCGGCCTCTCCGGCGCCCGGGATGAAGAAGCTGCCGACCTGGGCGGCGTCGTAGCCGAGAGCACGGAACGGATGACCCTTTTCGACGTCTTCCCAATCCACCAGGCCCTTGACGGTGTTCAGGCTGCCTTGTGGATCGGACATGATCTCACTCGCGAGATGCACCGGATTGGTCAGCGTTTCAGCGGCATTCGCCAACCCTTTCCAAGTATCCAACGCCCCTTGCGGGTCGTAGGCGAAACGTGAAGGGTCAAGTTGATCGAGGCCGTGCGCAGTCTGGGCAACGAACTTGAGCCCGCCCTCGGGGAGATCCACCAACGCGTTGAAGTCGGACGACAGCACATTGCCGACGTCCTGCCCGAACGCCGAGATGAACTCCTTTTTCGCCCAGCTTTCAAGCGAATCCGTCACCGAATCAAGAGCATTGATGCCTTGACTGAAGAGCTGACTCGACGCGTCGGCCTGGCGCTTCATGTTGTTGAGCACGGTCTTGATCTCGCCGGCGACCTGCTTGATCTTGTCGATCGGATTGTGACCAGTGAAGATGCCGCCGATGGTTTCCAGCACCCCGCCTGGGCTCAGTTGGTGCAACAGATCTCGCACCGCGTCCTGCGTCGCCTGCACGTTGTCTGCGAACGCGTCGACATTTGAAGCCAATGCCTGCGCCTGCGCGGCGATATCGCTCAAGCCGGACGCGACCTTGCCGGCCGCCTCCACCATCTTCCCCGACTCGGGAATCTGCATGCCGCCCAACGCCGTTCCTGATGCCGACACCGGGCCCGCCGCCGCGCCGATGGCCGCTGCGAACCCACGCCACGCTGCCGCGGCGGCATGCATCTGCGCGGGATTGCCGTCGGGCCAGACCTCACCGACGAACTGCTCCACCAACGACCAGCCGAGCGGAGCCGCGACCCCGCCACCCATGGGAGGCGGCATCGTCAGTCCACCAAAGCACGACGGTTCCGTCGGGACCGGCACCGGCGACTCGCCACCGCCCACTGTGGATGCGGCGTTCGCCTTGCCGTAGTTCGAGGCCGACATCTGCACACCGAAACCCACTCGGCGGCAGGCATTTACGGCGGACTCTGCCGCATCGAGCAATGCCTGGCCGGAGTGGGTGTAGCCCTGCCCGAACACGATCCCGGCCGAGTCGTGCCCGAACAACGCGCCGGCGCCTGACAACGCCGACGACAACGTCTGGGTCGCGGTGGCCACCGCGTCACCCTCATTGCTGACGCTCGTTCCGGTAGCCGCGAGAGCCGACGGATCAACCGCAATCGGTGAGGTCACACATCAACCCCACATGCGCGTGTTCGCCTGCACCGCCGAGGAATAGTTTTCGTGCGCGCCCTCGGCGATCTGGCGTAATCGGGCCAGCGCCTCCCGCATCTCTCGTGCGCCTTCGTCCCATCGGGCTTGTGCTGCGCGCTCCGCCTCACCGCCGTCGCCGTACCAAGTGGTGCCCAGTCGGGCCACCGACTTGGCGGCCTGTGCCAGGTGCGCTTCGAGTTCGGAGTCGAACGCCGTCATGCGGTCAATCACTGCCAGCAGGGCGGCCGGGTCGACGCTGAACGCGGCCATCAGAGCCCCGCTCCGGAGATGCCGTCGGCCGTCGCAGTATCCGTCGATGAGTACTGGGCGGCGGCCTCCTGCAGCAGCCCGGACATCCGCGACAGACCCTCGACGACCTGCGCCGCTCCCTGATGCCACTCCTGCCAGACGCCGGAGTACGACGACGCCGCCGAACCTGTCCAGCTTGAACCCAACAACCCGGACACGTCGCTGTCGAGCGAGCCCAGGCCTGAGCGAAGACTTTCGGTGAGCGCGTTGAGCTCGGCTGACACCGCAACCAACTCCGACGCCGTGACCTGCAGATCTGACACCGTTCAACCCCCGCGAGTGACTTTCATTTGCGTTGTAAACAGAATAACGAAGCTCTCAGGGGGCTATGTGCACTAGAAAGTGCCGCATCCACAGCAAATGCACAGAAATGCATTTGTGCTGCGCTGTCCGCGTCAGATGACCGCGCCCCGAGATCGGGACTACGTAGTGGCGGATTGAAACCGGGCGAGATTGCAGTGGGGTCCTACTGCACTCGTCGCATCGAACGCGACTGATGATTCATGGCGGACGTCGACGCAGGAGAAGGCAATCATGCTAGACCGGCTTGCACGACTAGCAGTGGCCCGGCCGAAGTCGGTTCTCGCCGCGACCTTGGTAGTCATGGTGGCCGCACTTGCATATGGGTCCGGGATCAATGAGCGGCTGTCAGGTGGCGGCTTCTATAACGGTTCTTCCGAATCGCAGCGCGCCGCTGACGCGCTCGAGCAGCGTTTCCACGTCGGCAAACCAAACGTGGTGATTCTCGCGACCGACACCGCCGGCGGGTCCGTCGACGATCCCGCTGCGGTTGCCGCCGGCGAGGCGCTGACTCAACAACTTGCCGCCACGCCTGGTATCACGACAGTGAGCTCGTACTGGGGACCAGGCCAGTCTGAATTGCTCCGCAGTAAGGACGGGACGAAGGCGCTAATCGTGGCGCACGTCGAAGGCGATGAGCGCGAGTTCGCGGCGGCGGCCAGACGTCTCATCGCGACCTACCGCGGCACTGAGCACGGTCCGCTGAAACTCCAAATCGGTGGTGAGGCAGTTAGTTACGACGATGTGACCGATCAGCTCAACCACGACCTGGGGATCAGTGAAGCAATCGCGATGCCGATAATCCTGGTGCTGATAACACTGGTGTTCGGCAGCCTCGTCGCGGCCGGCTTGCCGGTCGTGATCGGTGTGCTTTCGATCGTGGGTTCACTAGGCCTTCTCGCGTTGTTGGCGGCCCTCACCCCGGTGTCCAACTATGCGCTCAACGTGACGACGATCCTCGGTCTTGCTCTGGCGATCGACTACAGCCTGCTGGTGCTGACCAGGTTCCGGGAGGAGCGAATGCGCGCCCAGTCCCTCGATGATGCGATCCTCGAGTCGGTTCGAACCGCGGGCCGCACGGTCGTATTCTCTGCGACTGCGGTGGGGCTGTCGGTGCTGGCGCTGCTTGTCTTCCCGATGATGTTCCTGCGTTCGATCGCCTACGCGTGTATCGGTGTGATACTGCTCGCGACGGTGTGCGCGCTCGTTGTCATGCCCGCCATGTTGCGCCTGCTGGGCCCCCGAATCGACACGCTGAATGTGCGCAGGTTGGTTCCACAGGTATTTGGACGTCACGAACCGGCCGAATCGCGTGCCGAGGAAGACGGGTTCTGGTTCCGCAGTTCACGATTGGTCATGCGTAGGCCGATAGTGATGGGGGGCGCGGTTCTGCTCCTGGCTCTTGTGCTTGCGGCCCCTTTCGGTGCCATCCGGTTGACCTCTTCGGATGACCGGTCGCTGCCCGCGACAATTGAAAGCCGAAGTGTAGGAGACGTTATCCGCTCGGATTTCCCGGCGACAGCGACCGCCGCGATGGATGTGATCCTCGAAGGCTCCGCGAGCGCGGATCAGCTGGACGGGTACGCCAGGGCGCTGTCACAGTTGCCCCATGTCGTGGCCGTCAAGCTGGGAACGACAAGCTATGCCGGCGGGGAGCGGATTGGCGAAATGCCGCTGCCCGACGCGAATGGCGCCTATCTACGGGTGCTCCCAGACGTCGATCCCTACAGCGACGCAGCCCACGTGCTGCTCGATCAGGTACGCCAAACCCCAGCTCCAGATACCGTGCATGTCGGTGGACTCACCGCAGAGAACATCGATACCAAAGATGCTTTGTTTGACCGAGTTCCGTTCGCCGCGGCACTGCTCGCCCTGGCGATGTTCAGCGTGCTGTTCGTGTTCACCCGAAGCGTGGTACTGCCGATAAAGGCGTTGCTGCTCAACGTAGTCAGCTTGTCAGCGACTCTCGGTGCGATGGTGTTCATCTTTCAGGAGGGCCACCTCAAGTGGCTGGTCGGAGATTTCTCGGTCACCGGGACACTGGCTACACCGACGCCGATCCTCATCATTTGTCTCGCGTTCGGGCTGTCCATGGACTACGAAGTGTTCCTGTTGTCGCGCATCACTGAGGAGTACCGCGCGCACGGCGACACCAACCGCGCGGTGATGTGCGGGCTACAACGCGTTGGCCCCGTCGTCACTGCGGCGGCAGTGATCATGTCAGTCGTGTTCATCGCGATGGCCACTTCTGAGGTGTCGTTCGTCAAGTTGCTAGGCGTCGGCTTGACGCTGGCAATCCTGTTCGACGTCACACTCATTCGTGCGATACTCATGCCCGCCGCGATGAGGCTGATGGGCCGCGCGAATTGGTGGGCGCCTCATTGGCGACGGCCTCCCGCCCATTTGCTCGTCAGCGGGGCCCGTCGTCGGCATCAACTGACCGTGCGCCAATTGACGGCGCAATTAGCAGCGAATTGAACATGCCCGCACTGCGACGCGATGCGTGCGAAATGACTACACAGCAACGCGTGCTGGCGGAGGTCGCAGCACAAGCTTCGGCGATGACCGAACGGCTGTCGACCAGCACTTCAGCCGGCGATCACGCGATGGGGACGTTCGTCGACACGTTTTTCGACATGATTCCTCTGGACGGCTCCGCGCCCAGTATCAACGGCATCGTCATGCTGCCCGTGCTCGTGTTCGGTGCCGAAACCGCTGCGCCGATGCGCGCGACACCCGTGGCGCTCATGCACACACTGTGGTGGGCGGCGGCGCGGTATCTGGACGACATGATCGACAATCCGCAACTCGCCCGGTCGGATCCCGCGGAATTCAACCGCGGTGTGATGACCGCAATTGCGGTGGGTAATTATCTGCCGCTCAACATAGTTGGCGAGCTGGCTGTCTCCGACGCCGTTCGGTTTCGCTTGCTCACTGAGTACAGCAACGGATGTATCAACGCACTGAGTGGGCAGCTGACCGACCTGGTTCTCGACGCGGAGAACGCAACTCTAGACGATGTGCTGCGCAACTACGAGTGCAAGACGGGCGCGCCCTACGGGATGTCCGCCGCGCTCGCCGCGCAGCTCGCGGAGCGCGATGCCGACCGGGTCGATGCCTGGCGGTCGTTCGGTAGGGTGCTCGGAGTGCTTCGTCAACTGGTCAACGACCAGCGCGACTTGGTCACCGAGCGCGACGAGGATCTGCGAAACGGCACTGCGACCTATCTGCTCGTTCATCTCCTGGGCACTGCGTCAAGTGCCCGCCGTGCGGAATTGATTGGCCTTCACCGGCAAGCACGCACTTCGGCGGAGGCGCGGGCCGAACTGAAGCGCGCGATGTTGGCGCCGGACATCGTTTCCAGCTACGCGGAAACCATCCAGCCCATCGTCCGTGCCGCTCGCGACATGCTTGCGTCGCTCGGAGGTGACCCGCAGTGTGTCACCGAGCTAGCACGGCTCATCGACGAGACGGTCTCCTACTTTCCGCAGTTTCAACTCCGGTGAGGAAAGGACCCGTGAGCGCCGACGAGTGGATCAGCGCTCTCGAGTCGTGTTGGCGGCAAAGGGATCCGAGTTCGATTGCCGACCTCTTCACTGACGATGCGTACTACATTCGCGGCCCGTTTGGTGAACCGCATCGGGGACGCGACGCGATCCGCGCTCATTGGGTCGAGACCTTGTCCAGACAGGTCGCCCCGCGAATCTGGTTTGGCAGTGCGATCGAGTGCGGGGACCGCGCCGCGGTGGAATTCTGGTGCATTCTTCATGATCCCGCGACGCGCGAACCACGGACCGTATCCGGCTGCCTCACACTGCGGTTCGGATCGGACGGACGCTGCTCGGTTTTCCACGAGTATTGGCACGCGGAGTCGAACGTGGCAATCGAACCGGCAGGGGATTGGTTCTGCGTCTAACCGACCATTCCGACGATGGCGAAACCGACCAGCGTGCCCAGTAGACCGAGGGTTGATAGCGCCGCAGGCCATCGGTTGTCTTTGTGGCTGAGGTACTTGATGCCGAAGGCGGCAACACCGATCGAAGGCAACGCGACGAATGCCTTGGAGAGCAGCGAAACAGGCGCAGCGATGGCGAACAGCGCGACGGCCAGCGGCGCAGTGCCGATTGTGAGCAGCGAAGTCCCGTAATAGCCAATCGAATTGACGTAGCTCCGTTCGCCTGGCGCAGGCTGGCGGACAAGCTTCTTTCCGAACTCGACTTGGCCGGCGCACAGTGTCAGGATCAGAATTCCCAGCCCACCAACGACTGCGGTCGGCGCATCGGCGTGGATCTTGGCCGAGGCCGCGAGCAGGTACACATACAGCAGTAGTTGAACAGGGAAGCTCACGAGCACGTTCAGGACGAGGTTGTCACCGCGGGTGGCCGGGACTCGCTGCCCGACAGCCATCAGCGCCCCGGTGTAGAGAAGCTGGACAGCGAGGACCAACAGTCCACTGGGGAAGAACAGATTCGCGACGACGATGACCGTCAGGCACAGGGCACACAGAGCCGAAAGGTCCCGCCGCGCAACTGCGCCGGACGCCACGGGGCGCTGTGGGTTCGCAATGCGGTCGTAGTCGCTGTCACGGACGTCATCGAGGACACGCATGATCAGCAGGTCGGCGAACAGGGTTACAGTGACTACCCCCAACATCGGTATCGCGCTGGCTGGAATCCGTTCGCCGGCGAGCGCGGCGAATAGACCGATTCCTCCTACGCCGAACGCCAAGACGTACACGGTCGCAAGAACCGGCGGATACCTGGTGAGAATGAAATTCGAGATACCGACCGCAGCAGTCATTTTCCGCCTCCTTGCCACGTCACCGGCAGGCTCCATACCCCGCGGGTGAACATCTGGGTGCGCCACTCGATCTCGGACGCAGTCACAAGAGCTAGTCCGCTCAGTCGGGACAGCACGGTTTGCAGGCCGACTTGCAGTTCGAGACGAGCGAAAGCCATTCCGATGCACTGGTGCCGACCGTGGCCGAATCCGAGGTGCGGATTCGGACTCCGCTGAGGGCAGAACTCGTCAGCGGCCGGGAACACATCGCGATCGCGGTTGGCGACATCGAGTACGGGAACGACGATTTCACCTTTTGAAATCACACGGTCGTGCAGCTTCACGTCAGCCGTTGCGAGGTGCGGACGCCCCGCGGTACCACCCATCGTGCCGCCGAACCAAACCCAGCGCAGCAGCTCTTCGACAGCGGAAGGAATCTGCCCGGGATATCGGCGAAGTGAATCCACCAGTCCGGGATGCTGAAGTACCTCGATGAGACTCAGTGCGAGGTGACTGGCGGTCGTCTCTGCGCCGGACATGAGCAGCCCCATGGCGAGCATGACGATCTCTTCGTGGGTCAGGCTGTTTGAGGATTCTTCGTGTACCAGGGCATCGATCAGCCCGCCCGCTGTCGTCTGGCTACCCGATCGACTGACTCGACTATCGAAGTAGTCGTGCAACTCGCGGTTTGCTTTCGTGACCTCGTCAGGGTGGTAGTGACCAGCTGACCATGCGACCGTCATTCGCGGCACGAGAAAGGGCAGATCGGCGGTGTCCAGCCCGAGCAGGGTCATGTGCACGAGGTTCGGAAAAGGCTGGCAGAACTGGGCGAAGATGTCCGCTGGTGGCCCCGCCGCGAGCAGGTCGTCGAGAAGTTGATCGGCGATGCGGCCGATGAGCGGCCGGGCCTTCTCGGCCCGCCGCTTCGTAAACCATCCCTGGACGGCCCGGCGCCGACGCGTATGGGTTGGCGGATCCGAGGTGACCAGTGCCAGAGGCAGGTCGGCGCCCGCACCAACGGTAGGCAGGTGAAAATGTGCCCGACTGAAGCGGTTGTCACTCAACACGACTCGTACGTCGCACTGACGAGTCACGGCAATCGCCGCCGTGCCGTCAGCCAACGTGATGTCGAGTGTCGGTTCGTCGCGAAAAAGATCGACATGATGCTGCGGGAGCGAAGCGCGCGGACAGCTCTCCAGCGGTAATTGCATGGTGTCACCGCGGTCTCTGCGAGTGGGGGCGGAGTACGCGGACGATGCCGGACCTACCGTCGATCTCGATCTCGTCGCCGTCAGATATCTTCGAGGTCGCGCCAGAAACCGCTACTACAGTCGGGATTCCGAGCATCCGTCCTGTTATCGCAGTGTGCGAGACCATGCTGCCGCGCTCGACAACGAGTCCAATTGCGTTGAGCATCAGTGGTAGCCATCCAGGATCGGTTTCGCGGGCGACCAGGATCATCCCAGCGCATTCACTCGGCGGAAGATCCGGCCGCAGTACCAATTTGGCGCGACCACGGGCGATCCCGGCGCTGGAGGGGAGACCGGTGAGTTCGGTGTTGGAACTTGCGGTCGCCGATGTGGCAGCCCTGCGACGAAGGTCGGCGGCAGCGATCGGCGGCGGGGCGGTTGTGAGAATGGCTGCGAGGGCGGGCCGCTCGCACGATCGTAGATAGGCGTCTTTTCGGGTCCGCGCCAGGACGCGCAGGTCGGGATGTGTGGAGGTGCCGTCGAAGGCTCCCAGTAATTCCTCGACCTCCAGATGGACATAGTCCTCGGGCGAGTCCAGACACCCTGCAGCGGCCAGCTCAGATCCGAGTCGTCGCATGACCTCCCGCGAGAATCCGTATAACTGGGTGCGGCAGAACCGAGTGTCCTCGCGGGCTTTCACCAGGAACCGACCCGCCCGCATCGCGGCACGAAGAATAGCGCGTTTCCATCGTGACGGGCAGATGCGGTGTAGTTCATCGAGTGCGACTGTCGCCGCGGTCGATTCCTGAAGACGCGTCTGCTGCATCGTCACTCCCGCCGCAACGAACGGCCGCAGGGCGTCGACGATCATCTCAGGTCTTTGGCGTGGCGTCGGCTCCTCGATCTTGAGGTCGTGCATGGCGCGATCGCCGAATTCCCTGAGGTGCGTGAGGGCATCGGACTGAAGTTTGCCGCCGTAGGCGCCTCGTGCGATGCGGTCCCAGGTATCGCGTGCGTCGGCAGTCAGCACTCTGGCGGCCAACGCGGGGTTGGCGTTTATCTGCTCGGCGAGCGCCACCGTGGACTGCACCGACTGCAAGGTTCGGTTCGGCGGTCCTCCGGGCAACAGCACAGTGAGGTCCACCTCGAGGGAGTCGGTCCACCGCTGTACCAGCACGCTCCCTGCGACATAGGCGGCCAGAGCGAGGTAACCAGCGAGAATGGGTATGCCCCAGCGTGATTTGGCTTCTGACCAGACTCGGCGATACGTGGCGATTACTTCTTCGACCGGCTTTTCCGACAGTCCTGCCCCCACCATGTGCTGGGAATCCCACCAGGACAAGAATCTCCGCAATTTGCGGGGAAAACTCACGGCCGCCCATATCAGTCGCGGTGAACGCCTGATGATGCCTGTGATGGAATGGCGTTCGAGCACTTGGCCCGGGTCGGGTTTCCGTTCTGCGAGCCCCAAGGACCGCTCCCACATCGGACGAAGAGCGTCCCACCCGGGGAGCTGGCTGTGCAGCGCGTACCACGCGTCCAGGCGGTAATACGCCCGGCCGTCGAGGTATCCGATCATGCGACGAAGTTGGTGTTCCCGACTCCGCAGTTGCCTCTCAGAAACTCCGACGATGCGATAGAAGTCGCGGAAACTCATGCGGTAGAAGACTCGTGCGTGTGAGTACGTCATCGCGGTGGTGACGCCCGGAAAGCTCTCAGTCAGATTGTGATTGGTCCATTCGATCGTCGTCGCCGGCGTTTGGGGCGACGTGGCGGGCCGTGCCTGCACCAGGTGAATCGCTGAGTCCGCCGTGACGACGCCCTCGATGTCCTGGGGTCCGGACAACAGCTGCTCGGTGGTCTCCGCCAGTGCTGCGATCTGACTGATCTGCGCATCGGAGAACACCGGTAGGTCGGCGAGCCGATCCGGCACCCGATATTCGACAACGCCACCGCCCGGAGCCCGGCGGAGCATTCTTGTCTTGTGAGAGATCAGCCGCCCGATCCCGTCCGCGCGTACGAAAAAGTGGTCGATGTCGGCACGTTCGGCTACCGCACCTTCTCCGATGCCGTAGACCGCAGCGACCACAGTTTCTCTGGCACCGCTGGCAGGATCGTGGGTGAACGCGACAAACGACCGCTCGCCGTCCAACATCTGCTGAACTCCGACGCAGATGCTGAGGACTCGGGGGTCGATTCCTCGCCGGGCGCGGTAGAGTACCGATCTGACACTGAAAAGCGATGCGGTACAGGCTGAAACGGCATCGATGAGCGTGTCGGCACCGACGTACAGGTAGCTATCTGTGAGGCCCGCGAACGGGTCGGCAGCGTCATCTTCGCCCGGCTGTGCGTGGCGGCCGACAACGCATGCTCGGACTGCGACGTCGGGTGAGCCGAGGGCCACATATTTGTCGCGGATCTCGGTTTCTGTCTCCGGCAGAAGGCGCAAGTGTTCGGCGGCGCTGCGACTCGCCTCGGCCCAGGCAGTCAATTTCGCGACACTGGCGTCGACACCGGGAAAGGGGCCAACCACATCGGCGATGGCTGTCCACGGAGTTTCTCTGACGACGCAGAAGAACGGCGGGACGGGAACTCCGGCATCGCGTAAGCGTTGCTGGCGCGCGAACTTGTGCCCAACCACGCTAGCGTCGGCCAGTTCTGCAGGTGCGTCGAAGATCTTGATCATCACCACACCCCCGGCACAATCCGGGATCGTGTGTTGGCGAAATCCCGATATTGCGGCAATTCAGTGAGGACGTCTTCTTCGATCCTGATGCGCCAGAGAACCGCGGCGACAAGGAGAGTCAATGCCGTGATACTCGCAGGGCTCGAAAAGTAAACGGCGAACCCGACGTTGGCGAGCAGCATCCCGGCATAAGCAGGATGGCGCAGCACCCTGTACGGCCCGGATGAAACGAGGCCACCGTCGGAGATCCGTACCACTCGGTGCGAATATTGGACGCCGAGTTCGTGAATCGCCCACGCGCGTAACGTCACACCAGCAACGAAGACCCCGGCGAGCACGACGCCGAACTGGTCGGGCACCGCGGGCGCTGAGTACGCAGCCGTAAGTGCCGTCGCGATTCGCGCTACCGCGTATGGAACGAGGGTGCGATTCTCAGCGGCCGATTGTGTGGGTGCTCGGACGGTGATTCGTGCTTCGGAGAGCAACCACACCAGATAAGCGGCGACGAAAGCCGCTGCAGCGGGGCGTCCGCCGAGAAGGTGCGCCGCGACCGCAATGGTGAGGCCGATGGCGGTCAGTGCCAACAGAGTACGAAGGATGTACATGGCGACCCGATCAGTCATTACCAGCCTCCATCGAGTCAGCCTCTAGCCTGCGCGCAATTGCGCGTACTCGACTTCGTCGACGCACCGGGTCGCGATGACGATCGAGCCGACTTTGATCGCTCGATCGCCTACTGCGTGCACGTCGATGTGGACTTTGCGCGTCTGTTCTGGCGGAGTGGGCTGCCACGACAACGCCAGCGTCATGTGACTCTGCGGCATCGCAGTGGGCACGTATGCGGTGAGCCCGACGAATATCATCTTCGTCCCCATTGGTTGCTGACCCCACAAGTGAAGAATCGCGATGACGAACTGACGCGCGGCCTCGATGATGGAGGCGACCGCGCTGGCTCGCGGCGGTATTCCGCCGATGGCAGCCTGCTCGTGTACGCGGACCCAGACGCGTCCGGTGTCGACTGTGAGCGGGCCGATTGCAATATTTCCGGGGTCGGCGCGGTGCACCAGTTCACACGGGATCGAGCCGTTCCCAAATGCCGGCACCGGGGCAAGCTCCGCAGGCAGCGCGGCCTCGCGTCGACTCAGCAGTCCCGTCGCTATGCAGCGGCCTGATTGGATGAATTCGAATGGGTTTCCGCCGGTTTCGCGTGTCGCACTCACCTCAATTGTGGCGTCGAGCTCGCAGAATTTGGTGAAGGTGAGGCGGAAGCTCACATTGGCCGGCCGCAGCATCGCTGCGTGCTCAGCCAGTTCAAGACCAGCCACCACCAGAAGCATTCCCGGCACGTGATCGAGCGGATGGTCGAAGAACACCGGGTCGTGCAGATCCACGCGGATGAACCCGCGAGAAACGCCACCGCTTGGCGCCAAGTCCAGGGTGTCAATCGTGCGTCCGGGCATCACCCGAGGCGTACTCGGTGCAAGTGCATGCATCGCTGCCTCCTCCGCTCGTTTGCGCCGTCTGAAGATCCGACGCAAGGGACCACTGCAATAGAGATCGTCGCTCCGATTCGAGGAGTGGCTCTCAGTAGAGCCCTACTGCAATCGAATGCGCGTCTCGGCGCAGTACTACTGAGTCGCAGGGTTGAGCGGTCTTGCCCGGGCTTAAGTAGTACCGCGCCAAAATCGGGCGAGATAGAAGTGGCGCACTACTGCGCTCCCTGCACCACACGGCAGCGACGATTTATGTGGTGAAACATCGCAAAGGGAATGATGATGATCGAGGCAAGCACATTGGTCGCATCCGACGGCCTCAGCGTCGACAACCGTCCGCTGACCGGACTATCCGATCAGTTGCCACTGGTCGCCGATCGATTGCGCGAAATCCTGGTCATCGGTGGCGGTTTCGATGCAATCCACCGTCACATCCTTGCCGTCCCCGGTAAACGGGTCCGAGCCGCGATGGTGCTGGCCTGTGCCCGTCTGGTGCCCTCGGCTGGCGCGGTGCCGCTGCGCGACGCCGTCGATGTGGCGTGCGCGATCGAGATGATCCACGAGGCATCGCTCGTTCACGACGACATCTGTGACGGATCGCTCTTGCGACGCGATGCGCCGTCAGTACCGGCCGCGTTTGGTGTCCGCACCGCCGCTCGGGCGGGATTTCATCTGGTAGGCAATGCTTTACAGGTACTCGCACGAGTGCTGGACGACAATCCGGCGACCTTCGCGCGGCTCGGTGAGGTCCCCGGGGTCACCTGCCTCGACAGCATCTCAGACCTGTCTTTCGGACAGCTCATCGAGACCGTGCCACCTGCCATAGACGACGCCGCCATGCGTAGACATTACGAACTCGTGGCCCGGGCGAAGACCGGCACGCTGTTCCGGCTGGCCTGCTCGTACGGCGGCACGGCCGGCGGTCTCGACCACAATCAGCTGTGCGCCCTGATGCGATACGCAGACCAACTCGCGCTGGCCTTTCAGATCATGGATGACGTCCGCGACGTCGAGGGCGGCCCCTCACTGGGCAAGGCGGCCGCCGGCGACCTCGACCGACGAGTGCCGACCTGGCCGGTGATCGAATGGCTGGCCATCCGGCCCGGGTCTCGTCAAATGTGGCTCTCCAGGCTGACTTCCAGTGCCGACCTGCAGGCCGACCTGATGCGCAGCGGGGCCACCCGGACTGCCCGTGCCGTCGCTGTGCGCGCCGCCCAGACGGCCTGCCGGGCGATCAATGCATTTCCGCACTCCCCAGCGCGTGAGCAGTTACGCGAACTCTCGGTGCGGGTGGTGTCCCGATGAGCGGGGGACGACTCGGCGCCCTGGCCGACGGGCTGTGGCACCTGCACAGCACGCCGGACTTGGCTGCGATGCGGGCGGCCCGGTCACCGGGCGAGTTGGCCCGGCTGGCGGTTGTCCCAGCTGCTCGAAACCTCGGCATCGCGGCCGGTTTCCTTCCCGCGGACCGGCGATCCGAGGCCACCACCGCCCTGCTGGCCTGTCGGGTGCTCCACGCCTACGAAGACCTGAGCGCCCGCCCGCTGGCGGCCGGCGCCGTCGTCACCGCCGTGGACTACCTGAACGGCGACACCGACACACCGCCGCCGCCACTGTCGGCGATCGCCGTCGGAGACGCCGAAGCGGTCGACCTGGTGCTGGCCGAGCGCATCCGCGACGTGCGGGAGCTGCTGTCGGAACTGCCCTACGAAGGCCGCAAACGGATCGGCCGATTGTTGACCGATGTCGGCCAGGTGATGGCCCGAAACCTGGAATGCCCGCTACCGCGGACCGTCTACGGCGAGGGCGTGCTCGGACGGGTGATGCTATACGTATGCGCACTGGTCGCCGAAAATGCGTGCGCCGAGGCCGATTTGAGCGAGCTGGCCGGATGCCTCGGCGTCACTGCACAGTTGGCCAACGACTTGCGGGACGGCGAACTGGCGCTGTACGGCGCCCGTGACCGCGAGGAACTGACCCGGGCGGTAGTACAACGCCTGCTGGTCCCCGCGCTCGGCAGCATCGCACTGCTGGCCCGGCTCGGCCCGTGCATCCACAGTCGCGGCGCCCGGGTGGCGATGGCCTATATGACCATTACGACGACCGCGTTCTTGTGCGCGGCCGTCGACGCGCCCGCACCCTACCGGCGAGCGGTACGGCCGGCCGCGGCAGTGCTGGCCGCCGTCTCAACTGTTCACTGGACCACAATGCTGGAGCGAGTGCAGTGGTCCGTCGAGAGGGCGATCCAGCGTCTGTTGGATGCGGCGCCCCACCCTTCCTTGAAGGCCGGCCGTGCTGTTCGATCGGGTGTGGCCGACATCCTTGCCGTTGGGGATCCGCGCTCGATGCCGTCCTCGGTGGGCCCGCTCATCGTCGGCGCTACCTTTGCGATCGTCGAAGGACTGTCGGAAGAACCGCTGACCGGCGAACTGCCCGAGTTGCAAGTACGCCGCATGATGATCGCCGATCATCTAGCCTTCTGCGCCCTGGAACGGCTGCGACCCCGCGACGCCGACGCCATGCGGGCCCTCGCAACGCAATTCCAGCTCGCCGCCCTCGCCCCGCTTCGCATGGTCAGCCGCCCGCTCAACCCACAAACTGATGTTGGTGACCAGGTCCACGGCTGTGAGGCCGAGGTCGGCGTGAATTGCGCTGCGCGTCGCATGAGCGAGAAATCGTTGCGGCACACCGACACTGCGCACCGGTGTGTCGATCCGGGCCTCGCGCATCCGGGCCGCCACGGCCGACCCGATCCCGCCGTGTAGCCCCGACTCTTCCAGAGTCACCACGAGCTGTGCCTTGCCGGCAAACTTCACCACTTGCTCGGGCACCGGCAGCACCCACCGCGGATCCACTACCGCGACGGCCACGCCACGCTCGCCGAGTGTCGCAGCCGCCGACACTGCGATGGTCGCGAGCGGCCCGACCGCGACCAGCAGAACATCCGGATCATCCGGGCCGCAGAGCATATCCACGCCTTCGATTCGTTCTACGGCGCATATATCAGCGCCGACTGATCCCTTCGGGAACCGGATCGCGGTAGGGCCGTCATCGACTTCGAGCGCCTCGCCGAGTTGTTCACGGAGCGAAGCAGCATCGCGTGGGGCGGCGACACGCATGCCAGGCACCAGGCCTAGCAGTGACAAGTCCCACACGCCGTTGTGGCTGGCCCCATCAGGCCCGGTAATGCCTGCCCTGTCCAGAACGAATGTCACTGGCAGTTTCAGCAGTGCGACATCCATCATTAACTGGTCGAAGGCCCGATTGAGGAACGCGGAATAGATGGCGACCACGGGATGCATGCCGCCGAGGGCGAGCCCCGCGGCGGATGTAACAGCGTGTTGTTCGGCGATCCCTACATCGAACATCCTGTGGGGAAACCGCTTTCCGAACGCCGCGAGACCGGTCGGCCCCGGCATGGCGGCGGTAATCGCGACGACGTCGTCGCGGCGGCTGCCCCATCGGAGCAGCTCACTGACAAAGACATCCGTCCACTGGGTGACATCGGCGCCGGCCTTCGGTTTGCCGGTTCGAGGATTGAACGGTCCGCAAGCATGCATGCGATCAACCGGATCTTCCTCCGCTGGGCGGTATCCCATTCCCTTGCGGGTGACCGTGTGGACGATGACCGGACCGCCCGCGTCCTTTGCCGCCCGTAGGGCCATCTCGAGTGCGAAGATATCGTGTCCGTCGACCGGGCCGAGATACTCGATGTCGAGATCTCCGAATAGGGTCGCCGGACTCGCCGCCAGGAGTCGCTCATACTTCCGACGCGTCCGCAGGCTGGTCAGACGCTCGGCAAGCCCACCGATCGTCGGTGCATAAGACCTGCCGTTGTCGTTGACCACGACAATGACACGACGGCTCTTGCCGGCAGCGATGTTGTTCATGGCCTCCCAACACATTCCGCCGGTGAGCGCGCCGTCACCAACGATCGCGACCACGTGGCGATCTGTACTGCCGGCCAATTCGAATGCCTTGGCCAACCCGTCCGCGTAGGAAAGCGCCGCCGACGCATGCGAAGACTCGACCCAGTCGTGCTCGCTTTCTGCGCGCGAGGGATACCCTGACAGGCCGCCGGATGCGCGCAACTGGTCGAAGCCATCTTGGCGACCCGTCAGAATTTTATGCGGGTAGGCCTGATGACCGGTGTCGAAAATCAGTGCATCGCAAGGTGATTCGAATACGCGATGAAGTGCAATGGTCAACTCGACCACACCAAGGTTAGGGCCGAGGTGCCCTCCTGACGCCGACACCTTTTCGATGAGGAATGCTCTGATCGCATCTGCGAGTCCTGTCAACTCATTGCGCGACAATCCCTGCAAGTCACGCGGACCCCGGATCCGGCGCAGGACCGCCAAGTCGCTTGCGACCGATGTGCTTGCCCCACCCATCATCGTCCCTTCCGCGATGTCCTGGCGAAACGACGGCCACAGGGTCAGATGTTTCGCTCCACAGTGGAAATCGTGGCTGCCTTGGCGTGCGACGAGCGCAGTATCCTGCCACTGCAATCTCGCCCGATTGGGGCTTCGTTCTACTTAGGCGCCGCGGCGGCATTCACGATGTACTCGGGCGAGTTGAACGCCACACAGATACTCTTGGCCAACTGTCGAATCTGAAAGCGTCATCAATTGATGACACTTCTTCAACCACAACCACTCGAGAGCGCGGCTCTTGCTCAAGAGAACAGCAGCAATCTACGTATAGCTTCGGTCAGGCCGCGCGCCGATCGATCAGTCTCGTCGGCTCGGCGGCCGCGTGCACCATCTGATCGTGGTCGTCTTGCGCACCGCGGTAGCTCCGCAGATACCGGTCGATCTGCTCGCGGCGCAGCGGGCGAGCCCAGATGTTCTCACCTGGGATCTCGATGCCGCTGTTGTTGGACTCCGTTCGCTTGCGGGCACCGATGCGGAACCCCACGACAGACGCGACCATCAACGCGACCAGCCCGATCCCGATAATTCCGACCAGCGCGCCTCCGGTTGCCAGCGCGTAGACGAACATCCCCAACGCGACGAACACCAGCAAGAACAGCACATACGCGACATTCGTCATCGAAACCCTCCGCAATGCCCTCAACACCTCTATCACCTCTCTACGATCTTTAGTCGATGCCGATACGCTACGTGTAGCGTATCGCTACGTTTAGTGTAGCGTTCTTCCGGCGACTGGTATTCCCGGACGGAGGAGGCGCGAATGGTGCAGCGACAAGACGTCGACGACGCCATCGCCGATGCGACCCTCGCGCTGCTGCGCACCAAGGGACCGCGATCGGTGACGGTCGAGGCGGTCGCCGCGCGCTCCGGTATTGCCAAGACGACCATTTACCGCCGCCACCGCGACCGACGCGACATGCTGTCCGCCGCTTTGTTGCGAGTAACGACACCCGAACCGCTTGCCGCGCAGGCCGATGCGTCGGATCGGCTGCGGTGGCTCATCACAGAAGCTGTCAACATCGTCGAAGTCGGCATCGGTTACGGCGGCTTCGCGGCCATGCTCACCGACGAAGATCCCGACTTCACCAAACTCTTCCGCCGCATCCTCGCCAAGCAGCGCGCTGAATTGGAGTCCATGATCGACGCCGGCAAGGCCGACGGCTCGTTCCGGGCCGACGTCGATGCCGCCACGCTCATTGACGCCGTGGTGGGTGCGCATATCGCCGAGCGCGCCCGCACCGGGCGGGTCGCCCGCGGATGGGAAGCGCGGTTGTTCGATCTCTTCGCGCCGACCGTGCTGGCTTGAGGTGACTCACTCGGGAGAAGCGCGACAGTCGTAACGCGCACCGGTGGTGACTCCTCCGGCCGATCGACGCGGTGGATCCCAATATTGATGTCTATCAACGCCTCGGAGGTCGATCTTCGGTGCGCGCATTGGGGTGGCGATTGAGGGCTTCAGTGATTGACCTAATCTCTGGATACTCCTCTTGCAGAGGCTCGTAGGCACCACCGTGTCGGTGTGCCCGTACGAGATAGAAAGCCCAGCCACGTAGCAAGTCGACGCCGGCCCAGTCGGGAATCTCACCCGTCCGCTCGAAGACTTCGCGCGCCGGCCGAATTACTTCCCACAGGTTTTCTGGATTGCGGGCCAGCCGCGCGTAGCCGTCGTACTCGTGCGCCCACTCGACAAGTTTGAACTCGTAATTGTCGCCTTCCATGGTCGAGACAGTAACTGCGAGGGCATCGATGAGACCGCTGCGACGTCAGAAACCATCGGCATCCCGCCGCTCATGCCTCGGGAAAACTACTTGCACGCGAACGCCTGGTGACGCGTTCGACAGCGCTCCGCATCAGTCAGGCGTCAGGCAAGATCTCAACCGGGTGTTCGCTCAAAGGCTCAATGACTACCCCCACCCGTTTCATCTGATCAATTGAGCGGTTGGTGTCCATCACGCCCGCTACGTCCCCTTCGAGGATCATGTAGGCGGCTCGATTCATTCGTTCGTAGAACTCTTTCATCGACTCCACGCTACGAAACACCGGCATGTACAAGATGCCCGCCCGCTCGAGCAAGAACAGCTTTTGTTTTCCGTCTGTCGTGTCGCCAAAAGGGGTGGAGTAGTAGACCTTGGCATTAGTGGCAACGTCCGATTTCGGCTGCTTCTGCTTTTTGAATAGGCCCACATAGCCTCCTTTATGGCTTGACCAACTCCTGAATTTCTTTCACGGATTTCAGCATTAGATGACTGAAAATTGTCGCTGACGGTTCCATCAATACCGCGCGTCCTTCTGGGATGCGGAGTTCGTAGATCCCTTCTTTGACAGGTACGAACTGAACATCGGAATTGTGGCCCAGTGAGTACAAGTTGGCACCAATTCTGGGAAGTCGTAGCACGTTCCGGGCGGTTGACGACCATTGCCAGATTAGGTATTTCTCGACAAGGTCGTACGTAGTGAACTTGGCGGCACCGCTGTGGAGCTGACCCCGATCATCGATCGTGTCAATCACCCACCAGCCGTCGTTGTATTTAAGATGAAACGAGTAGTCATCAGACTTGAAGCGAATTTCGTGCCCAGGATGAGCATCCGAGGTCTGCGCATTCGTCAAACCCGCTAGCGGCGCCCAATACAGCCATGCCTCTGATAGTCGCGAGAAGTCAATTGAGTCACCCATGCAGATCCTTCAGATATCCTGAGTCAAGTAAGTCATTCACCGACGCATCATTTCCGTCCGGCCCAATGATACGGTACTGAATACCTCCGCCCGGCTGGTGGAACCAGGGTGCCACTTGAGATTGCTCGATTCGAAATCCCGCTGGAAGTTTGGTGGGGTCGTCAACCGCGTACTGATAGTAAGACTTAGTGGCGCTATCCGGAGGGAGCGCACGTTCCGGAAATGGCGTTCCGTCCGGCGACAACCATGACCCAAACGGGCTGCCAAAGCGGTCGATGACGGTGCCTTGCGGTATTTGGGCGTTGTCGATGACGGTGCCGGGTATCGCGTACGGCTTAGTGGGCAAGCTTGCGTCGGGGTAGATCAGCCCGCCGTCGGGGTGCGTGAATTCCGGACCTGGGGGTATTGGATCGTAGCCGTCGAACATCGGGTGATCTGGCGGCAGCGGCGGCGGCGCATCGGGTACGAGTGTCGGTGCACCATGGTGGCTCGGTAGGTCGCCGAGCGGTGTCGGCGTGTGATGCTCGAATGTGCCTGCTGCAGTTGGGTTATCGATGAGCTCATGAGGGATGGCCCCGACGCGCGTGAGGTCGTCGAGTGCTCCGGCTCGCGCGGCCAGCGCTCCCTCGCCGCCGAACATGGCGCCTGGCGCCGTGAGGGCTGTTTCCCCGGCTTTCTCACCGAAATAGTGCGCCGGGTATTTCGTCGCGTGCTCGACTTCCTCGGTCCAGGACTCGACGGGGTTGGTGATCCGGTCCCAGGCGCCCTTGGCCATATCGGTCCAGGACTTTTTCAAGTCGTCCCAGCCGTTCGCGCCGACCAGGTCACGGATGCCTTCTTCGGTGCCGAACCAGCCGTCGGCGAAACCATCCTTGAAACTCGGCGGTGGCATCTTGTCTGGTTTTGGCGGCGTGTAGGCGGGTTGTGGTTTTTGCGCTGCCGCGACCATCGCATTGAGTCGCTGCTCGATCTGATCCGGCGGCACTCCGTCGTTCAGCATCGTCTGTCGTGCAAGCGCTTTGAACTGCTCTACCTTCTTAGGGTCCAGCGGGACCGACCCCGTCGCAGGGTCGGCCCCTGCCTGGCCACCCGGGGTGGCTGGTCGATCACCGGGCTTTCCGGCCAGCTGATCCAGTGCACTGTCCAGACTGTCCGGCTGCTTCGTGCCGTCATCGGGCCGCGGCGGTGGTTTCCGTTCCCCGCTACCAGGCATCAGCAGGTCTTCCAGCGAGGACGCCGTCTTCTTCACGGGAGGTGTTGTCCCCGTGGCGGTTCCGATTGCACCCGCCAATTCGCCATCCACGCGTTCGCCGTCTGCGAGAACGGCGGAGATCTGCGCCTGTAAGTCGGCGACCTTGGCTGCGACTTTCGCCGCTGCCTCGTCATCCAGATAGCTGGTGTCCGGCGGGATCACTTGATTGGTAGCTTCATTGACCTGCACCGCAGGCTGCTGCGCGGCGTAGTCCAGGATGATCTTGATCTTCTGAGCAACACCCTCGGCTTCGTGCTGGGCGTGCTCCATGCCGGTGGCGGCCTTGCCCAGGTTTTCGGCCACCGCTTCGTGTTGACCGGCGCTCGACACCATCGCCGCCTTGGCCGCCTCGCCGCCGTCTCCCTCCCAGGTGGAAGCTTTCGCCAACGACCGGTAGAAGTCAGCGGAGTTCGTGTGGTTCGCGGCAGCCTGACGGGTGGACCCGGCCAGATCCGCGATCTCGGGCGGCCACTCGCGCAGCTCCCTCAAGTTCAGCGGCACGGGCTCAGCTCACAGCGCGGCACTCGCGTCGTCGATGCCGTCAGCGCTCGAGGTATCCGTCTTCACATACTGGGCCGCGGCTTCGCGGTGGCCTTGGGCATTCGTTGCAAAATGCTCGCCGAAACGGGCGCTGTCGGCCTCCCAGGCCGTGAGCATCTGCGGCAACGCGGCGGCCGACAAGCCCGACCCGAGTTTCGCCTGGCTCGCCCGCGAATGCGCAGTCTGATGAGCTGCCAGGAAATCGCTTGCGTGCCCGTCGAGCTGGTCGGCTGTCAAGTGCAGCTCTGTCGGATCGACCTTCAACGGGTCTCTCGGACTCGACAACGCAGATCCCCTCGCCAGCAAACTCCTTGACCTTGCAAGCGTACCGCGACGTTAGACCCCCGAATGACACCAAAAAGCTCAGCGCAGGACGCGGTAGCGGAGGTGTGCGACGCCGGGAGCCTCGAGCACGCGAACCAGCTCCATCTTCGGCACGCCGGGCTCGAAGCCGTCGAACAAGCGCTCACCGGAGCCGAGGATCACCGAGGACACTTGCAGGTCGATGTCGTCGACTAAGCCCGCCTTGATCGCTTGGCGACCGCACGATGCGCCGCCGGCGATCGAGATGTCCTTTCCGCCGGCCGCCGCCTCAGCCTGGGCGTAGGCGGATTCGATGCCGTCGGTGACGAAGTGGAACGTGGTCCCGCCCGCCATCTCGATCGGGTCGTGCGCGTAGTGGGTGAGCACGAAGACCGGGCAGTGATACGGCGGGGTGTCGCCCCACCAGCCCCGCCAATCCGAGTCACCCCATTCGCCGCGGACAGGTCCGAACATGTTGCGCCCCATGATCGTTGCGCCCATGCCGTCGAGCATGTCGGACATCACCTGCTGGTTGACCGGGTGATCCCTGTTGGGGCCGATATGCCAGTCGTGCACAGCAAGTCCGCCCACCCCTAGCGGGTTGTCTTCGCTCTGATCGGGCCCGGCGACGTAGCCGTCGGCCGAGATCGACATCGAGAGGTTGGTGCGCGCCATGTGAAGTTCCGTTCCGTCGGGTTGCCGTTGCTTCAATACGACCACCGCGCCGGCCGAAACTCATCGTCGTCAGGCGTCTGGCTGCGAGACGTCCCCGCGCCACGCCCCAGTTTCCGTCGGCCGGTCTTCGATGAACTTTTTGAAACGCTGCAGATCGCCATTGACGCGAGTCTTGAGGATGCCCAGCTTGTCTGCGACGTTCTCGACGAAACCGTCGGGATCAACATCCATCTGCGTGGTGACACGGGTCTTGTTGGCGTCGAGTCGGTGGAAGGTCACCACTCCTGCGTGGTCAGGGCCGCTATCGGATCTCCAGGCCACCCGCTCGTCGGGATGCTGCTCGGTGACTGTGGCATCGAATTCGCGGGTCACGGGACCCACTTTGACGACCCAGTGCAAATGGGTGTCATCGCGCTGCTCGATGCGCTCGACACCTTCCATGAATTCCGGAAACGACTCGAACTGGGTCCACTGGTTGTAGACCATTTCGATGGGGGGATCCACGTCCACTGACGCGATGGTTGTGCTCATAAGGGACTCCTCTCAGATACGGGGCTTGGGGGTGAAAACTTGTCGACTCACCCCAGTGCGTCGCGCATTTCGGCCAGTGTGCGCGCGAGAATGCGCGACACATGCATCTGCGACACCCCTAGCTGCTCGGCGATCTGGCTCTGTGTCATCGACTCAAAGAATCGCATTCTCAGCACAGCGCGCTGGCGGTCATCAAGGCGAGCAATCAACGCGCGCACCACTTCTCGGTTCAGTATGAGCTCGTAATCAGGCTCCGCTTCGCCGATCGAGGCGCCGAGCGTTTCAGTTCTACCCTCACGGGTGGTCAGCGGGGCGTCCAAAGACGTGGGGCGGTAGCAGTCCCGTGCGATCAGCGCCTGCACTACCTCCTCCCGGTCGACACCGAGTTCGGCGGCTAATTCAGTTGCGACGGGCGCCCGCCCGAGTTGGTGAGTAAGCGTTGAGATGGTCGACGACATAGCGACGTTCATGTCCTTGAGGCGGCGTGGCACCCGCACCGCCCAGCCCCGGTCGCGGAAATGTCGACGCAGCTCGCCCGTGATGGTGGGTATCGCAAAAGACGCGAAGTGCGCGCCATTTTCGACGTCGAAGCGATCCACGGCCGCCACTAGGCCGATACGGGCCACCTGCACCAGGTCATCGGACTCCATGCCGCGGTTGTTGAACCGTCGCGCGATGTGTTCGGCCAACGGGAGGCATCGAACCACGATGGCCTCGCGCTGGTGCTTCCAGGCAGTTGAGCCCGGCGGCAGAGTCGCCAACCGTCGAAACTTTTCGACTACGTCGTCGTATTCGCCGACGTCGTGCCGTCGGGATACAGGTGCAGGCCGTGGCGTGGTGGTTCGTGTGCTGGGCGCGACGTCGGCCGTATCGAGGAGCGTCATGACAATCCTTAATCCGACAGCGCAGGCCGGAACAGTGACGCCTCGTCATCCGCGGATTGATCAACAAAGCTGAAGCGGAAATTTGCGACGCCACAACGGGCTCAGGCTGTTGGATCAACCGAGATGGTTCTGCACGGGTACCCGTGAAAGGCCGTCACCTAAACCACACGTTTGTCAGCGTGTGCATCGGTCATGCATCGATGGCTACGCTTGGCGTCAGCGCAGCTGATAGACAGTCGACGAAAGGCGCCATGGCCCGATATCTCCTAGCCGCAAGCCCCTTGGCCGGTCATGTCATGCCGATGCTGCGCATCGCCGCGGATCTGCACGACCGCGGCCACCACGTAACCATGCTCACCGCCGCGCGCTACCACGATTCGATCAGCAGCTCTGGCGCTCACGCGATCGATCTGCCACTCGCCGGGCAGCCGTCTGCGCAGCGCGGTAGGAGCGTTGGCAGGGCATGGCTGCCCTCGCTGATGAACCGGTTGTTGGCCGGACGCACCGAAATGCGCTCGGTTTTCATCGAACCCATGGCAGCGCAATACCAAGCGCTGCTCGGCGCAGTGGACACAGCAGAGGTCGACGCGGTGTTGTGCGACGTCGCGTTCACCGGTGCCGTGCCGTTGATCTCGAGCGACCTGCGGCGTCCGCCTGTCCTCGTGTGCGGCGTGGGGCCGCTGACCTTGTCCAGTGCCGATACCCCGCCGTTCGGCATGGCCTGGCAGCCACGCCCAAACACGGACTACGGCGGGATGCACTGGTTCGTGCAACGCGTACTGTTCGCCGACATTCAAGCCGAATTCAACCGCTGCGTAAGCGAACTCGGGTCGTCACCCTCGCCGGTGTTTCTCACAGACTGGCCGATGCTCGCCGATCGGCTGCTGCAGCTGACCATTCCCGCGCTTGAATTCCCGCGTAGCGATTTGCCACCCTCCGTGGTCTTCACCGGGCCTGTCCTCCCTCGTGCACAGACGACCGAGTCCACGCACGCTTGGCTCACCGATGCCCGCGCCGCCGCGACGGTGGTGCACGTGACACAGGGCACCTGGAACAACGACGATCCCGCTGACCTGATTCGGCCCACGCTTGACGCGCTCGGGCATCGAAGCGACTTGCTGCTCGTAGTGACGACCGGCCAGCCGGGGCGCACGACGGTGCCCGGCAGGATCCCGTCGAACACCTACATCACTGACTATCTGCCCTACAGCGAGCTGCTGCCGTACGTCGACGTGATGATCACCAACGGCGGCTACGGCGGGGTGCATGAGGCGCTGTCCCATGGCATCCCGCTGATCATCGCGGGGGAGGGCGCCGACAAGCCCGAGGTCGCTGTGCGCGTGCGCGCTGCCGGAGCGGCCATAACCCTTGACGCCAAACGTCTTTCGCCGTCGCACATCACCGCGGCCGTCGACGACATCCTGTCGAACGAGCGCTATCGCGCCGCCGCGCGCACGCTGTCCGCCAACATCGCCGAAACGAATGCCTTCGACACGATCGCCGAGATCCTCGCGGGCCTCACCCCGGAACCCCAGCCAGTTCGGTTGAGGCTGGAGCAATGAATTCATCGGCGGCGAACCGCGATCGCCGCACCCACCACGACCACCGCGGCGACGCCTGCCGTCACCGACAACGCCGTGCTGTCGCGCCCTGCGGCGCCGATCGCGATCGCCACCAGCGCCCATAACGCACCGGCCACGTATCCGGCGGAGCCGCGCAACATCGCCGTCATCCCCACCGCGAACACCGAGCCAGCCGCCAACACGACGAACTGCCACCACGGCACCGACGCAGATACGCCCGAATTGATCAGCGCCGCAGCGACGTTCGCGAACACCGCGATGCTGCTCCAACCCAGATACAGACCGAACGTCACCGTCGCCAACACCACCAGCCACCGTGGACACGTCATGTCGTGCGGCCGTCGAACCAGCAGTCGCATGATATGGATCAACGCCGACACCATCACCGCGAAGACCACGACGCTGACCCACAGCCAGTCCTGCGCGGCCACCACGAGCCACACGCTGAATCCGACGAACACCACGCCGGCGTCGATGAGCAGGCTCGTCTCCCACCACGCGCCCAGGCCATAGCGCAGGACCGCCACTGCCGTCGCCGCACTCAGCGCAGTGATCAAACCCCACAGCCCGAACGCGTACCCGGCCGGCGTGATCAGCGCCTCGTTCGTGGCGCCCGACTCGAGGAAATTACCGGCGATCGCTTCGGCGACGAACGGCGCGGCCAACTGGCTCAGCGCCAGCACCGCAGCGATCCATCGCCACCTCACCACTGCTCTCGGCTCGATGTTCGTTGCGTTGGCCAACTCGTCTCCCTTCGGACCCATGATCTACAGGGATTCGGAGCGGCGACGCCGTTGGATGGGCATGAAAATGCCCGCCTGTGAGCGACAGTCGCTCACAGGCGGGCATCGGGCGGTTAGGTGCTGATACCGACCACTTCTTGAGCGATATCAGCAAGCCTTGTTTGGGCAGCCGACACGACGCGCGCACGATTCTTGTGCGCCTCCTCGTAGGCCACGATCGCGCGGATGTCGCTCGGATCGGTGAGCTCCTTGACCTCCGCGATCGCGTCGGCGACCGTCAGTTCGTCGTAGTCCGCGATCGGCAACTCCGCGGCGTCGAGCACGCCGCCGGCCGCACGTGCGGAGTGCAGCGCGTCGGCGGCCTTGCCTGCGCCTTCGCCACGGACGACCTCTTCGGCACGCTGGAGCGCCGCATCGCGCGAAGCACCCAGTGCCTTGAGCGTCACTTCGCTCGCCCGCTGGGCGCGGCGCCGCAGCTCCTCGACCGCAGGCCCCGTCGAACGCAGCGCTTCGACCGCCCGGTCGACCGACTGCGCCGACCACGTCGCCGGCAGGTTGAACAGCTTGATCGCGGTGCCCGCCGTGGCCTGCAGCGGTGTGCGCCGCAGCGCGGCGGGGCCACCGAGCGCGTCCTCGGCCAGCACCGTCGTCAGCCAATTGACCGTGGCCGAATGCGCGGTGATCAGCCGGTCCGCGAGCTCTTGCACGTCGGTGTGCTTACCGGCTACCGCCAGCGCCTTGATGTATCGGGCACGATCGAGCAGCTGGTCTTCCAGCGCGAGGTCGCCGAGCAGTGCTTCGTCGAACGGCTGCGCCTGCTCGGTCAGCGCCTTGACCGCAGCCGCGGCGCGGCCGAGGAACGGGCCGATCGTGTCGGGAAAACCGCCCAGGTCCCTGATCGCCTTCTGAATGGCCTCGGCGCGGATGCGGCCATTGTTCGCATTCTGTGACAGCTCGTTGCGCACCGCCTCGGTGCGGGCCTGCGCGACGCGTGTTTCCGCGACCTGGATCTCGGTGTGGGTGAGATCAAGCATGGTGCGCAGCTGCGCGAGCAGCCTGGTGTCGGTGTCTGTTGCAGACATGGTGGATAAGCCCCCTCAAGTGGTGTGTTTGCTTGTGCTTTCCGCACTCACCCATGCGGCTACCCATTACGCGGGTAGGAGCTAACGCGAAACGCGCTGTGACATGGACCACGCCCGCAATGCGTTGGCCGCCAATACTGCGGCACACCTAGGCCGGCGGTGACTACGGGTTGCCGAGGCGGATATGGATCCCGTGACTGGCGAGCTGGTCGAAGGTGTAGATGAAGTCCCCGCGGTGGCTCACGGAAACGACGTATCGGTCCTGGCCCTCCGTGATGGGGAAGGTGAACAGGAACGTGCAGGTCGTTTCGTCGCCCTTGCCCTCACCTAGTGATGTTGAGGTCAGGATCTCGCCTTTGCCGTTACGGACGACGACCTGCGTGGCGGGGGTGATATCGGAGTAGCCGTTGACTCCGTGGCATGCCCCATTGTCTGCTGCGATCGAACTGACAACCGCATCTGGTCCACCACCTGTCAGCACGAATGCCCCTGTCACAGTGGCATTTTCGAGAATACGGAAGCCGGTGGCGAACCGCGGACAGAAAATATCGACGGCGATCTTGTCGGCGGCCTGACCCTGCTGCGGCCCGCCGTCGTCGAGTTGTCGGCAGACCTGCTTGCCGTGCGCAACCGCGTTGGCATCGGAGTTGAACTGGCCAGCCAGCCCGGCATCGTGCAACGTGGACAGGTAGACGTCCTCCGGCGGCGACGAATGACGGCGTTCGGGAACGTGCAGCGCCCAAAACACCAGGGCCGCCGTGACGATCACGACGGCCGCCGCGCCGGTGCCCAGCCAGGTTGACCGGATACTGGTCCTGCCGCGCGCGGGCACATCGACGTAGTCGGGCAGCATGGCGCCACCGTCGGGGTCGTCGGCCTGGGCCCTGCCGTTGCGGACCCGCCTGGTGGGACGTCCAGCGATGTAGTACCGGCCTTCATGCCGTGCTGTCGGGTCGGGACGCCATCCGGTCAGGGTGACGTCTTTGCCTGCGGCGCCGCACTTTTCACAGACTCCGCTGCTGTCCACAGCTGTACCGCAATATGGACACGCAGTCACGGCAGTACCCCAGCCTCTGCCCGGTAGTCGGGCGACTGGAGCGAATCTGCCTTGGTGTCGCGGCGGAGCATCACCGCCATTGTGGCCCGTTCGGGACCTAGATTTCGAGACTCAACGTGAGCCGACGGGTGCGGTCGACCGCACACCTGTCGTCCGGAAGCGACTCCGATACATGCTGGGGGAGACGCCGAGCGCGCGGCGGAAAGTGCGTCGCATCGTGTCCGCCGAGCCGAAGCCAGCCCGCCGCGCAACCGCTTCCTGGCTGTTGTCTCCGGTGGCGAGCAGCACCTTGGCCGCCTCCAGTCGCGCCCGCTCGACAAACCGTGCCGGCGTCATCCCGACCTGGACCCGGAACATGCGCACGAGATGTCGCTCGCTCACGGCCGCGCGATCGGCCATGGTCGCGATGGAATGGTCAGCGCTGGGATCGGCGACAACGGAGTCCAGGATCTCGCGCAGTCCCCTCGAAACCGGCAGCGCCGCCTCGGTCCAGACACTGAACTGCGCCTGACCGCCCGGGCGCTGGAGGAACACCACCATCCACCGCGCCACCCGCCTGGCCACGTCCGGGCCGTAGTCGCTTTCCACCAGCGCAAGCCCGAGGTCGATGCCCGCGCTGATGCCCGCACCGGTGATGAACCGCCCGTCCTGAACGAACAGCGAATCAGGGTCCACCGACACGAGGGGATACGCGCGCGCCAACTCCTGACAATGCGCCCAATGCGTCGTCGCGCGGCGCCCGTCGAGCAACCCGAGCGCGGCGAGCACGAACGCGCCCGTGCACACCGACGCCACCCTGCGCGCCCGCGGCGCCAGTTCGCACACCATCTGCAACGCAGACTCGACGACGTCGGGCGTCTGCTCCTCTGGGATGTCGTGCTCACCGGGCGTGAAGTTGAAGTCGGCGGGCACACCGCCCGGCACGATCAGCGTGTCGATCCGGTCGGGCACCTCGGCGAGAGACGTGTCGACGTTGAGCGTGACGTACGACGTCGTCTGGACGGCTTCACCTGTCAGTGATGCCAAGATCACGTCGTACCGCGCGCCAAAGTCGTTGGCACGGGCGAAGATTTCCAACGGCGCGGCCACGTCCTGCAGCGTCACCTTGTCGTACAACGCGAAGACGACAGTCTTGTGTGCCTTCCCCGGCCGCTGCGGGCTGTTCTCGTCGGGCACCGTCACACCCCCATCTAAAGGTGCACACAAGCTAACGGCCATGTGTTACGACGACGTTGCCGACGGCACGTCCGGATTTGCGCGAATCGTGTCCGGTCCTGACGGCCTGAGAATTCCAAGCGTAACACCGGCGAAACCTGCTGAGCTGAAGCTCCTTTCATGGATTCTCGGACAGCCTCGACGCTGAGCATCGGCGTCCTAGGCGGACTGGCGGTCGCACTGACCGCAGAAGTCATCACGGTGCCCATCTGGGTGGTGTTCTTGGCGTGGGCGTCGTTCTTCTTCGTCGGCGGCGGGACCGCCGGCTGGATTCGCTCCGTGTCGTCGAACCTCGTCGGCGTGGTCATCGCGTCGGCGAGCCTCTACGCCGCCTACCTGATGGGCGGCAGCCTGCTGGTCACCGCGATCGCGGTGGGCGTTGGCAGTGCGGTGATGGTGCAGGCGTCGTGGGTGCCGCTGTTGTCGACCACGCCTGCCGTCGTCGTCGGATTCGCCTCCACCGTGTCGACGGTGGCAGGCACCCGCAACGACATCACCGTCACCACCATCTCCCACCCCGGCCTCGTCGCCGCCGTCGCGTGCGTGCTCGGGGCGTCCTTCGGACTGCTTCAGGAGTATTTGGCCACCGCGATGACGAAGAAAACGGCCGATGACCGCGTTAGGCCAACCGGGACCGCGCCAACGGAAGGAAGTCCTGCCTGATGAAACTGCAGCACTATCTCGGCGGCCTGGAAGGCCTGCCCGAACCGCTGACGATGGAAAAGCGTGTCTTCGTTGAGGAGTGGGAGAAACGCATCTTCGGCATCCACGTCGCGATGATGGGGTTGTCGAACCATCTCGGCTCCGCACTGCCTGCCTATCCGATCGACGAGGTGCCGACGGCCTTCAAGGACGAATGGACATGGGCCGACCTGCGTACCGGCGCCGAGGCGATGAATCCGTTCGACTACTTCAAGTACCGCTACTACGAGAAGTGGCTGGGCGGCATCACGCAGTTCTTCATCGACAAGGGATACGTGACCGAAGAGGAACTCACCGCACGCGCCGCCGAACTCCCGTCAGCACCAGACGTTTCGGGGGAGGCCGCGGTCGACGACCAGGTGATCGCCTATCTGCGTGAGGGTGACAGCCCACGCCGCGACGTCGCTCATCCGAAGTTTGCCGTCGGGTCAACCGTGCGCATCACCAATGTGCCTGCCGACGCGCACAGCCGGTTGCCGGGCTATCTGCGCGGACGCACCGGCACGGTGGAGCGCGTCTTCGAGGGTGACTACGCCTACTTCTGCCACACCGGAGACGGCATCGGCGACCCGATGCCGATCTACATCGTCGAATTCGAGCCGTCAGAAATCTGGGGTCCGCGCGCGGAGGACGGCCCACTGATGCTGTACGCCGAGCTTTTCGAGGCCTATTTGGAACCGATCGAGGAGGAGTCATGACCGGCCAGTTCGCTTACCCGCCAGACCGCGAGGAAGCCAGCGCGGCGAAGGCAGCCGCGTTGGAGTCATTGCTGATCGAGAAGGGTGTCATCACACCACAGACCGTCGACAAGGTGCTCGCATATTTCGAGACCGAGATGACACCGCTCAACGGCAAGAAGATCGTCGTAAAGGCCTGGACCGACCCGGAATTCGCGGAGAAGATCATCACCGACACGCCCGCAGCGATCGCCGAAATGGACTTTCCCGACGGCATGGCCGGCGCCGAAGGCGAGCACCTGCAGGCGGTCGCCAACACCGCAGGCGTGCACAACCTGGTGATCTGCACACTGTGCTCGTGCTTCCCCTGGCCAGTGCTCGGACTGCCGCCGTACTGGTACAAGGACCCGACGTTCCGGTCGCGCGCGGCCCGCGAGCCCCGCAAGGTGCTCGCCGAAGTCGGTGTGGACCTGCCCGCCGACACCGAGATCAAGGTGTGGGACTCCAGCGGACACTCGCGTTGGTTCGTGATTCCCGAAAGGCCTTTGGGCACCGAAGATTTCACCGACGAGATGCTGATGGATCTGGTGACGACCGAATCGATGATCGGCGTCGCGCTGGCGGGACAGCAGTCATGAAGCTGCACGAGACCTGCACCACCGACCAGGCCGCCCCGCAGTTCGATCACGAATGGCAGCGCAGGGCGTTCGGGTTGGCGCTCGCACTGTCCGAGTTCCGCCACTACCCCTGGAGTGAATTCCAGGAAACGCTGATCGCGACGATCGGGGAGTGGGAGAGCACCCCGGAATCCGAACGCGGGCAATGGGAGTACTACGACCACTGGGTCGCGACGCTCGAGAAGCTCATCGACCGCCACGAACTGCTGACCGCGCCGGTGCTGACCGACGCCAGCGACCATGCGCTGCCCGTCGCACACGACCACGACCACTGAGGATTTCCGATGAACAACGCAAACCCCGCTTTTGCCGTCCCCCGGGTCAACCTGCGGGCGGCGGCTGCAGTGCTCGCCACCCCGGCTCGATTGACCGTCATCACTATGCTCGCGCTGATCGCGTACTACTTCGTGGGATACGACCAAGGTGCGGTGTCGGTGTTCGGCTCGGACACCCACATCCACGAGTTCCTGCATGATGCGCGGCACCTGCTCGGATTCCCATGTCACTAAACGCTGTTCGCTTTCTGGTGCCCGGCGCGGTGGCCGGCATGGTGTCATACGCGTTCAGCCGCGTGATGATCGAACCGCTGATCGGCGCCGCGGTGGACTACGAGGGTGCTCGCGAGCACGCCGAGTCACAACTTGCCGGGGGCGATCATGACCACGGTCATGAGGTGTTCACCCGTGCGGTGCAAGAGAACGTCGGCGCTGCGGTCGGTGTCGTGGTCTTCGGCGTCGTCATGGGTGTGCTGTTCGCGGTGGCCTACAACGCGATTCGAACCGTGTTGGAACGACGGGGCATCACGCCGGATTCGACCGGTCTGGCGTTGGCGCTATCCGCGGGCATGTTTGTGGTGATTGTGTTAGTGCCGAGCCTGAAGTATCCGGCGAATCCGCCGACGGTGGGGCTGGAAGACACGATCGGAGCGCGTAGTTCGTCGTTCCTGGCGATGACGGTGGTCTCCGTCGTGGGTGCATGCGTCGCGGTGGCTGCTGGGCTGGCTTGGTCGCGTCGGTGGGGTGTCTGGCGGGCCACTGGTGTTGCGGCCGGCGGCTACGTGGCGGTGATGCTGTGCGCGATGGCGCTGCTGCCCAGCTTCCACGAAGTCCCCGGCCCGCTGAGCGGACCTGACGGCCTGGTGTTGGCCGGCTTTCCGGCCGAGGTGCTGGCCGAGTTCCGGCTGTATTCGTTTGTGAACCAGGCCTTGCTGTGGATGGTGATCGGCGTGACTTGGGCTTGCCTCGCAGCTGTGCCGCGGATGTCGGCCAAGGACCTTGTCGGTATGCGCAAGCAGTAGAGGTAACCAGGACAGCACCGCAGCGTGTCAACATTTGATGACGCCGCCAGTACGGCAGTGGTTCTGCGGACAGCTCGAATCGGGGCTGCTGCGACCCGGGAGCGATATGGCCGCGAGTCCTCGTCGGCCGGGGCGTCCACCTCATCAATATCCGCGACTCCGCAGGCGAGAGCATCAGAGAGGAGTGAAGGTGGCGCCTGCGGCGCTTATCCTCGCTACCAACGCGTCAACAGCGTCAGGGTCGCACGCCAGTATTGATTGAAACGCGATTGGCCGGCGGCCACGGGCGCCGAAGTCTGCGGTCTCTTGATGCCATCTCTCATGCGCATCTGTAAGGACTATAAGCAAGGATTGAAACCCACGGTCGGACTCCGAGAGGAGATGCTCCGCCGAATCAAAGATGATCAAGTAGCTCAGCCCTGGTAGCCAGTTGAGGCCGGTTATGCAGTCCCACAATGCATTCCAGTTCTCGCCGAAGTAATAGGGAAACTGCAACGCAGCAGCCACTTCGTCGAAAAAGCGTGCTTCGTCAAAGGATTTGGTGCCTCGTACACGAAGAATGGTCCACTCTGGGTGTGCAGGTGTCCATGCCATGAGGTGGTCTGCCACCGTCGATGGGGTGGCGCCCATGACCGAGAGAGCTGGGCCGTCAGGATCAAACAACTCCTCAGCCATCCGACGCCTCCCCGCCTCTGATCACTGCTGTTCCTGGTATGGACAACAAGACGTCGCTAAGGGCATTCGCGACCTTCGTAGAGGCGAGCATAGGCGTCGCGCGCCCGAGCCCTCAGCTCTTCGCCGCTGATGCCACCCGTGCGCTCTCTGAGGGCGGGATCGCTGACGTAGTCGTCGACGTCGGCAAAGAGTTCGTCCAGGATGTCGAACTGCTCGCCGATCACTTGGTTCGGGTCATCTTTGAACCGAGCTAGGTAGTCCGTCTCAAACCTGACGGCCGAGATATCCCCAATTACAAAGCGGCGGATCAATTCCCGATAATTCTCGAGCATTCGGGACACGCTGGCTTCATCTGCGGGCATCATCCACCTCCGAGCTTCCCTTGGTTCGGCGGTGCCGGCGGCTCGGGAATGATCGCAATCGGCCGCTGATGCGGCATCGGCTGCAGCACCGGCATCTGCAGTGGACCCGACGACGATGTGACCGGCGGCGCGTCAGAGTTATCGACACGGTGGATGGCGGCGGCTCCCGGTCGATCTGCCAGTTCGAACACCACAGCTGCTGACTTGATAACAGCGCCGCCATACTCTCGGACCCGAGCCGCGTTTTCCAGTAGTTCAATCAGCGCGGTCTCATGCGCGTTCAGCGTCCTCGCTGCGCCAAGCGATGTGGAGTCAGAACCTGGTGGCGCGCAGTTCGACGGCTTGAACGGATGCCCCAGCGACTGTAGCCGCCCACCGTCGGCATTCAGCGCATCGATGTCGACCTCGAGAACCGGCCCCGTCATATCGTCGGACTCCTCCGAAATCGACTCAGCACCGAGGAATCACGATATCGCTCTCGGCGGGTGTCTCAGCGCACCAATGCTCGCGCCCAGGCATCCGATGTGAGATCGGGCTGATCACCGGGCGTGGCCGGGCGCGGTGACGGCTTCGTGCAGTCGCCCCATTCGCCCTGGCGGCGGATACGATGGGTGAAGCGACTGATCTCGACGTTGCAAAGCGCGGCGTCCATCGACGGTACGTCAATGACTTGGTGCCGAGTCACGGTGCGATGGACGAGAGGGACTGAAGTGAGACGAGAGGTCGCGGCTGAACTAGAGATCGAAATCACATCGCCGACGACATTGGAGTTCCAGATTGCGGTCGCACCGCATCCCAACGCCTCGGTTTCGGAGACCCTGTCGTTCAACTTGAACGGCTCGAACGTGGAGCCGCTGGAGGTAAGCGGTGTACACGGCAACCGCATCCACAAACTCGAAGTGCCAGTCGGCAGCCTGAGCGTCCACTACGCCGCAGCGATCGTCGGCCGAGCCGAACCGGCGCCCGTCACCGCGTACGACCTGTCGATGTATCTGCGCCCCAGCCGCTACGCGGAGGCCGACAAGTTCTTCGGTTTCGCCGCAACAGAATTCGGCAACTACGCCGACTCGACGACATTGCTGGAAAAGGTGTCCTCGTGGGTCGGCACCCGACTCAACTACGTACCCGGATCCAGCGACCCGATCGACGGCGCGGTCGACACCCTGCTTGCCGGCGCCGGAGTCTGCCGCGACTACGCACATTTGGTTGTCGCGTTGTTGCGGGCCGTGAAAATGCCCGCCCGAGTCGTCTCGGTGTACGCGCCGGGACTGTCACCGATGGATTTCCATGCGGTGGCCGAGGCATTCGTGGACGGGCAATGGCGGGTGGTCGACGGGACCTTGCTGGCTCCTCGTCAGTCGTTGGTGCGCATCGCCACTGGGCGTGACGCCGCGGACATCGCGTTCCTCGACAACCACAAGGGCGCAATCGAACTCACCAAAATGGAGGTGATGGCGATCGTCGACGGTGACCTACCGAACGACTCGATCGACCAACTGGTGTCGATCGGCTAGCAGCCGGCCAGGCTGTAGTGATTTCCTACGAAACCATCGACCCTGTACGCTGGGCGTAACGCAGGCGTCGGGATTTCGACGCCGGTACGTCGTGGATCACTTCTCACCCGTGCTCACGCACTTGGTTTTCTCGCGGCGATCGATATTGCCCACCGGCAATCTCGCCACCTTGCACTCGTTCGCGTCGAGCCTCGCCGCGCGCGGCGCAACCACCGAAAGACATCTCTCAACGTGACAACCCAACAGACCTTCGCCGACCTCGGCGTTGGCCAGCCGCTCATCGATGCACTCACCGCGCGCGGCATCCTCAACCCCTTCCCGATCCAGGAGAAGACCCTTCCCGACACCCTCGCAGGCCGAGATGTGTTGGGACGCGGCAAAACCGGAAGCGGTAAGACACTTGCCTTCTCGCTGCCGTTGATCACCCGGATCGCGGCGTTGCCACAACGGAAGCGCCCCACCGGACTCGTCCTGGCACCCACCCGTGAGCTCGCGACTCAGATCGCTGCGGCTCTCACCCCCCTCGCCGCCGCGCACGGCCTGAAGGTCACCACGATCTTCGGTGGCGTGCCGCAGAGCCGCCAGGTCAGTGCGCTGCGCGCCGGCGTCGACGTCGTCGTGGCCTGCCCGGGCCGGCTGGAAGACTTGATGAAGCAGCGCGTCATCTCCCTCGACGCGGTCGAGGTCACCGTCGTCGACGAGGCCGATCACATGGCTGACCTCGGCTTTCTTCCCGGAGTCACCCGTATCCTGGCCGCCACCCCCGCAAGCGGACAGCGACTGCTGTTCTCCGCGACCCTGGACAACGGCGTGGACAAGCTGGTGAAGCGCTTCTTGCGCAACCCGGTCACCCACTCCGTCGACGAGGCGCACTCGCCCGTCCAGGAGATGGCCCACCACGTCTTTCACGTCGCCGACACCAAGGCCAAGACGGAACTGGTTCGCCACCTTGCCTCTGGCACCGGGCGCCGGATTCTGTTCATGCGCACCAAACATCAGGCGCGCAAGCTCGCCCGTCAGCTCACCGAATCCGGTGTGCCCTCAGTTGACTTGCACGGCAACCTCTCTCAACCCGCCCGGGACCGTAACCTCGCGGCGTTCAGCGCAGGCACCGCCCGCGTATTGGTCGCCACCGACATCGCCGCGCGTGGTGTGCACGTCGACGCCGTCGAACTGGTTGTGCACGTTGACCCTCCGGTGGAGCACAAGGCTTATCTGCACCGCTCCGGCCGCACCGCCCGCGCAGGCAACGCTGGTGACGTCGTCACCGTGGTGCTGCCCGAGCAACGCCGCGAGCTGCAGCACGTCATGCGCAAAGCGGGCATCAGCGTTCGCCCGCAAGAGGTTTCAGCGCACTCGGAACCCGTCAAGGCGCTCGTCGGGGAAATCGCCCCATATCAGGCTCCGAAGGCCCTGCAGCCCGCCAACGCCGCACCGCACGCGCAAGGATCGCAGCGACGTGCGCCTGCCGGTGGGCGCCCCAGGCGTCGCCGCAGCACCAGGCGAGCGGCCTGATCGCACGCGGCTCAGAGGCTGCTCACCGGCTGAACCGGCGTCGCCTGGTCGGCGCCGGATTTCGACCGCCCGCATTCCGCCTGCGCCGCACGAACGATCTCGTCGGCCGCGCGGTAAGCGGCGGACTCCATGTGGCTCGCGAACACCGGTAGGCAGGCGGCCCGGCGCAGCACCATCACGGCCAGCGCCGTGCTGGTCGCACAGGGCACCACCAGCAGGTTCGCTCGGGCCAGGCTGCCGGTAACCGTCATGACGCGTTGACGGCGAGTCTTCCAGCCGGGTAGCACATCAGCCCCCCGACGAGTCAAGGAGTCGAGGTCGAGCACCCCGTCGATCGCCGACCAATTGACGCCGATGTCGACGACATCGCCCAGTCGATCGCGAACCGCGTCCATCAGTCCGGGTAGCTCGCGTGCCACCGATGGACTGTGCGGCCACCATGCCCCGTTGACCTCGTTGTCGATCAGCACGGTCGCCAACGTGACCCGGGTGGGTTTGGCCAACCGTCTGGGATCTGGGCGGCTCATGGACGAATAACCGAAATCAGTTGTTTCGCAGCGGTTTTGAAATTCAACGCGTGATCCACGGACTTGTCCTTCGCTTCGAAGCCGATCGAGACGAATACAGCGACGCGACCGGCATGCAAATCGGATCGCACGTCGATCTGGTTCGGCCCCACGGGGGCAGGATCACGTTGACAAACGAAACGGTTCATCATTGACGATACACCCGGCGACATGTGACGCGACCCGGCGAGCAAACGCTGCAAAGTGCTATCTGCGGGGCGCGAAACCCGTTGCGTCCAAACGTCGAAAACCGGCCATAAACAACGCCTGAAGTGGGCGAAAGGGGCCGTCCGTGTTAGCGTTGTCGAGGATGCTCAGGTGCATCCGTTCAAGAATGAAAGTAGTTGAAAAGTATGGCACAGGGAACTGTGAAGTGGTTCAACGGTGACAAGGGCTTCGGCTTCATCACCCCAGACGGCGGCACCGAAGACGTGTTCGTTCATTACTCGGCAATCCAGGGCGGCGGATTCAGGTCGCTCGAGGAGAACCAGCGCGTGCAGTTCGACATCGAACAGGGCAACAAAGGCCCTCAGGCGGTCGGAGTGACGGCGCTCTAACGAGTCCGGTCTAACTGTGGGCTGGTGGGATTACTCCCGCCAGCCCACATCTCATTTCGGTGGCCAGACTCAGCGCCGCTTGTTCAGATCCGTGATCGACTCCGTCGCCGCGAGTTTGGCTGCGGACTTCGCGTTCTTGTCCGCCCGTTTCTCCTTCAAAGACTTTCCGGACTTCTTGGACATCGCTTGCCGCGGAGACTTGTCAGACACTGCTGGCCCCTTGTTTTATGGGGGCCTGGTTGGTCCCGATTCTTTCGACCATACGCCACAAAACATGCGATTCCTGTCTCACCGCGGCGGGCCTCGGGTGTACCGTAAAACCCGTTGGAAACCCAGCCACTCCGGGCTGTGTCAGCCGTCCTGACCGCTGATCGCGCCGAGCAACCGCTCATGCCGGACACGCAGGTACCGGAATGTCGGGATCACGTTGAACGCTCCAACCATCGTCGAATCGGCGAGTCCTGCTGCACCGCAACGACTTTCCCGCACCGCACGGTTCGCGATTCTCAGCACCCAAACGTCACCCCCCTGCGGGGCTGCGAAATTCAGCGCCGGATTGTCCGCTGCGTTGCGTGCTCACGGATCGGACACAGACGTCATTTGGGTGCCCGACGGTGAACTTTCGTCAGGGCAGCAAGAGATCGGTTCGTGCCGCAGCCAGCTAGACCAGGCTGACGTCGCGGTCATCCAATACGGGAACGCCGTCGACTGCATCGACGGCGAAAGCGTGATAGACGTTCTTCGTGGGCTGCGTGTTCCGTCGATCGTCATCGCCCACGCTGTTCCCAAAAAGCCAACTGCACAACAGCGCTCGGTCTTCGAAGCGATCGCGGCCACCGCGAGCCACCTGGTGGTCACGTCCGAGGCGGCATGCCGGCACCTGTGTCTGACCTATCAGGTCGACCGCCGGAGAGTCGCGATGATTCCGCTGGGTGCGACCGTCCCCGAGGCGCCTCGGGTGAAGGTGCCCAGCAGGCCGATCATCTTGACGTGCGCGCTGATGGGCCCGGGAAAAGGCATCGAAAAAGTCATCGACGCGATGCCCCTGTTGAAGGATTTGCCGGGGCGGCCCCGATACGTGGTCGCCGGTCCCACCCATCCGCGAGTCATGGCCGCCGAGGGCGAGGCGTATCGGAGCGCACGAATCGAACAAGCCCGGCGCCTCGACGTGGCGGATTCGGTGAAATTCGACCCCGGTTACTACTCGGGGCCGATGCTGACGGCGTTGATTCAGCAGGCAGCTGTCATCGCGCTGCCCTTCGACTCCGACGAGCATGTGAGTTGCGGCGTGCTCGTCGATGCGATCGCGAACGGCAGACCTGTTGTCGCATCCGAATTTCCGCATGCCGTCGAGCTTCTCAACAGTGGGGCCGGCATCATCGTTGACCCCGACGACTCCGAGGCGCTGGCGGCGGCGCTGCGTACGGTCATCCGGCAGCCCCGCCTTGCCGGCACCATGGCCGCCGAGGCGCGCAACCGCGCAGCGGAGTTGACATGGCCGGTGGTGGCCGCCGCCTACGTCCGACTGGCCCACAGCCTTCTGGCCGAATGGCGCTCGCGAGCATGAATTAGATGGCCATCCACGACGAGCTCCTCGCCGCGGTCGACGGCACGCGTGGGGTAGACGCCGCTGATCGGCTCTGTGAGGCGTGTGTGACCCTCTTCGATGTTGACGCCGCGGCGATCTCGCTGGTGTTCGACGGGGCCAACAGCGGCACGCTGGGCTCCAGCGGCGAACCCGCGCGAATGTACGACGAACTCCAGTTCATCCTCGGCGAGGGCCCCTGCTTGGACTCCGTCGCCCGCCGCTCACCGGTCGCCGTCGTCGACCTCGCCGACCCCGACGAAGAGCGCTGGCCGGTGTACGGCCCTGCCATGCTGGACCTCAAGGTGCACGGCGTCTATGCGATGCCCGTCCTGGTCGCAGGCGAATACATCGGCGCACTCGACCTGTTTCGCACCGAGCCCAAGCGTCTGGAGGACCACCACTTCGCCGGAGCCATCGCCGCCGCCGAGCTGGCCAGCATCCCACTACTCGATCTTCTCGACACCGACATGCAGGCCGCGTTCGACGACCCCGACAGCAATGCCTGGGCCGACCTCCACACCCTTTCGCGCGCCGAGGTCAGCCAGGCCACCGGCATGCTGGTTGCTCAGCTCGGGGTCGAACCCGCCGAGGCCCTGGTGCGGCTGCGTGCCCACGCCTATGCGACCGGCCGCAGCGCCACTGATGTGGCCCGCGACATCCTCGACCGTCGGTTGAGGCTCGGGGAGGAGGATTGAATGCAGGTCCGCAAACCGCCACCGCTGCACGACGACATTGGAGGGCATCGTGACTGAACCCGCCCGCGAAACCAGCGCACTCGACGCGGTGGTCTCCCTCGTCGAAACCGTGCTCGAGGACTTCGACACCGTCGAGCTTCTCACCGAATTCAGCGAGCGCTGCGTGGAGCTGCTCGACGTCGCCGCCGCCGGCTTCCTGCTCGCCGACCCGCTCGACCAGCTGCATCTGCTGGCCGCTACCACCGAACGGGCTCGTGAATTGGAACTGTTCCAGTTGCAGGCCGACGAGGGCCCGTGCATCGATTGCTATTCCACCGGAAAGCCGGTCTCGGTCGCGGACCTGACGGCGGCCGAGGAGCGCTGGCCCCGGTTCGTACCGGCAGCGCTGCAGGCAGGGTTCGCGTCCGTACACGCTGTGCCGATGCGCGCGGCGGGCCTCGTCCTCGGTGCGCTCGGACTGTTCGGCAGCGGCCCCGGCGAACTCGACGACGCCGACCGCCTCGTAGCGCAGACCCTCGCCCACGTAGCGAGTGTCGCGCTGCTGCGCGAGCACGCACCGACCCCGTCGACGGTCATCCCGCAGTTACGCGCCGCGCTGGCCGGCCGGGTGCTGATCGAGCAGGCCAAGGGATTCCTGCGCGAAGCCCTCGATGTGTCGGTGGAGGACGCGTTCGCGGTGCTGCGGGCCTACGCCAGGGCCAACAATGAACACCTCACGGTTGTGGCCCGCCGATTGATGACCGACCGCCATGCGCGGCCGGTGCTGGTCGCGGCGATCGCTGAATTCGCAACGTCCCCAAGGGCTTAAGGGCGTCGGCGGGCTTGCGCGCGCCGCACCGCCTCGTCAACCAGCCGCTGGGCCACGAGGTGCAGCTTGATGTTCTGCGCCTGACTCAGCCGCATCAATCGGCTGAACGCCTCTTCCGCGCCGGCGCCCGACCGGCTCCGAATTATCCCGATCGCCTGATCGATCACGGCGCGGTTGTCCAGCGCACGCTGCAGCTGATTGGTGCGCTCCCGGGCACTGTCGAGCAGCTGCGCGTTGTACACCGATACCGCAGCCGGTCCGGCGAACTGAGTGCCCAACTGCACCGCGTGCTCTCCGAACGCGTCGCGGCGGTAGGCGTAGGCATTGATGGCGCCGATCACCTCGTAGTCCACGATGAGTGGCAGTGCCAGTGCGGAATGCACGCCCATCCTGGCCACTCGGCCACCAAGATGAGGCCAGCGGCTGTCACTTCCCAGCGACCCGCTCACGGTGGCCCGCCGCGAAGACATGCATGTCAGACAAGGACCCTCCTGGACGTCGAGATATTGCGCCTTGTCGATGTCTTCGACGAACTCCCCAGTGACTGCCCATGTTTCGATCGAATCGGCCCCGGTGTCGACGAGTGTGACGCCGGCACCGTTGACGCCGGGAATCGCCTGCTGCGCGAACTCCGCCACATCACCGAGCACCGCGATCAGGCTGCGGGCGCCTGCGACGATGCCGGCCACACCGGTGAGCGCGGCATGCAGGTCGTCCTCGTCGGCTTCGCGTTGGGCGGCAGACAGATCCGGCTCCGGTGCCGATACCCGACCGGGCTGCGCGTCGTAATCAGCCATCCTGCGTTGGAACTTACTCGCCGGGCAAGGCCATGTCAGTTGACGAGTGACAATGCGTGCGCGCGTCGCAGCTTGCCCGACGGAGTCTTCGGGATCATGCCGGGCGCGAGCACGACGACGTTTCGCGGCCGCACGTCGACCTCGGCGAAAACTTCGTGCGCTACCTGGCGTTCCACCCGGCGAATCTGTTCATGATCATCGAATTCCTTGCACTCCACCGCGACCGCGAAGGTCTCCCTCGACAGCCCGGCATCCAGCCGCACCGCGACCGCACATCCCGGGCGCACCCCGAATACGCGGCCCGCCGCACGTTCGATGTCGGTGGGGTAGATGTTGCGGCCCGCCATGATGATGACGTCCTTGAGGCGTCCGCACACCACCACATCGCCGGTTTCGGTCAGGTAGCCGAGGTCGCCGGTGTCGTACCAGCCCCGCGCGTCCTGCGCCTCGATGAACCCGGCCACCGTGGTGTATCCGCGGGTCACAGGCTCGCCGCGCACCTCGATGACGCCGACTGCGCGCGGTCCCAGCACCGCGCCGTCCTCATCGATGACGCGTAGCTCCATGCCTTTCAGCGGCTGGCCCAGGGTGACCAGTCGCCGGGTGTTTCCGCGTGTCGCGGGGACCGCGCGATGCAGGACGGACAGCAGATCGGCGTCCACCTCGTCGACCTTCATGCCGCCGCCACATTCGGAGAACGACACGGCCACCGTCGTCTCGGCCATGCCGTAGGCGGGGATGATCGCCTCAGGGCGCAGCCCGAATGGGGCGCCCGCCTCGCAAAGATCCTCGACGTCGACGGGGTCCACCTGCTCCGCCCCCGACAGCGCCCACCGCAGCGACGACAAGTCGTACTCCCCGGGCTTGGCCTGCTTGCGCAACCGGTTCGCGAACAGGTTGTAGGCGAAGTTCGGAGCAGCGGTCATGGTGCCGCGGTACTTGTCAATCAGCTTGGCCCACAACAACGTATCCCGCAGAAAGTCCATTGGCGTGATCTTGACGAGCTCGGCGCCGATGTACATCGGCACCGTGAGGTAGCCCGTCATGCCCATGTCATGGAAGCACGGCAGCCAGCTCACGATCACGTCGGTGTCGAGGTCGAAGTCGCAGCCTTCCATCATCGCCTCGGCATTGGCGACGATGTTGGCGTGCGTGATCTGGACGGCCTTCGGCGAACCCGTTGAGCCCGATGTCAGCTGCATCAACGCGATGTCGTCGTCGTAGCTCTTGACGGGTCCAACAGGGGCGTTCGCGAGCAGTGCCTCGATGGTCAGCACCGTCATGCCGAGTTCGGCCAGCACCGGCGCCGCGGCCATGAACGGATCGGAAACGATGACGGCTTTCGCTGAAATCATGTTGATGACGGCCGTCGTCTCGTCTGCCCACCGCACCAGATCGGTGCGGGGCGTCGGCTGATGCAGCATCGTCGCGCTGGCGCCGCGCATCCAAATCCCTTGGGCGGTAGGCGCTATCTCGACAGGCGCGCCCGCCAGCACCGCGATGGCATCACCGTGCCCGATGCCGGCGGCGGCCAGTCCGCCCGCGATTCGCGCGGCGCGCTGGTGAACTTCGGCCCAGCTCTGCCGAAGCGGTTCATGCGGCTCTCCGGTAATGAAGCTCCGCATGCTCCATTTCGCATTGGTGAACATTGTCTCGGTGAATTGGCTCACGAAAGTCCTTTAGACATAGACGTTTTGACGCCTGTGGAGGTTGTTCGAGTCATCCAGCGAGCTGGGGACGCTGCGCGTGGCGATGATGCGCGAGCCGCTGGGGTTCGACCGTCGTGCAGCCCTGCCAAGGGGCCGACGATGAGTGCGGAGGTGCGGGTCTCCTCTGTGTACACCCCAGATGGTCACCTCGCCCCGGATGAAGCGTGGTGCCTTACGTTGCAGACAGACAGACTGTACAGACCCGGCAGCGGGGCAACGCACACGCGCGCCGAGATCCGCCCAAGTCGTTATAAACGACGAACAAGCAGACACGGGACCCCCCTGCGTCATGCGCAACCGTGAAGATCGGCTGACGTCGGGGCTCAGGCGCCCTTTTCCGGCGGGGAGGTCAGATCGCCGCCGTGACGTTTCCGCGAGGCTGGAGAGTCAACCCGCTTGGACCGTACCGCCTAGACCGCCCTCAGGTCGACATTTCTGGCCTGTCGAGATCTGCCGTACCCCTTTGTGATGACGTCGTTATGTCCTTGCTTGCGACCGCGGCGAGCCCGAAAGAGCCTTGAGGTGCTGTTTGCCGGGTTTACCCCTCCGCCGCCACCAACGATCCCAGCTTCACGTCGGGGTTGTCGCGTTGGAAACCTTCCAGCCGCCAACGGGTGGAGAACAGCACAAGCATCACCCCGTCAGTGCGTGTCAGGACCTCGGAGGACACCTGCTTGGCCATGAATTCGGCGTCGGCGGGGTCGAGGATCCGCGCGACTTGGTAGGGCAGTGACTCCAGCGATATCGGGGCGCTGAGCTCGGTGGCCATCCGGTGAGTAGCCACTTCGAACTGCATCGGACCGACGGCTGCGAGTACCGGAGCCTGGTCGCCGCGGCGGTCTGAGCGGAGCACCTGAACGACGCCCTCCTGCTCGAGCTGTTCGATCCCGCGGCGAAACTGCTTGTGCTTACTGGGATCGGTGCCGCGGGCCACCGCGAAATGCTCGGGGGAGAAGCTCGGTATCGGCGGATATTGCACCGGGACGTCGCGATACAGCGTGTCGCCCGGGCGCAGGGTGGCGGCGTTGGCCAGTCCGATCACATCTCCTGGCCAGGCCGTATCCAGCGTGGCGCGTTGCTGCCCGAACACCGATTGCGCGTACTTGGTGACGAACGGCTTGCCGGTGGCGGCGTGGGTGAGCACATCGCCGCGTTCGAAGGTGCCCGAGACCACGCGTGCATAGGCGATGCGATCGCGGTGCGCGGAGTCCATTCCGGCCTGCACCTTGAAAACGAAAGCGCTGAAAGGTGATTCGGTGCCGCGCCGTGTCCCGTCGACGTCGAGCGCACCGCTGGGTGGCGGCGCGATGTCGACGAGCACGTCGAGCAGCTGATTGACCCCGAAGTTCAACGCCGCGGACGTGAACAGCACCGGGGTGGTCGCGCCGCTCAGGAACTGCTCGCGGTCGTAGTCGGAACCGTCGGCGGACAGCAGTTCAGACTCCTCGACGGCGTTGTCCCAGTCGACTCCGGCGGCGCTATGGGCGTCGGCCGCGGCGATGTGCTCTTCGGGAGCAGCGGTGGCGCCACCTGCGGTCCGGGTGAACCGGACGTAGTTGCCACTTCGGCGGTCGAGCACGCCTTTGAAGTCGCCGGCGATGCCGACAGGCCAGGTCAGGGGAGTGGGGCGCAGCCCGATGCGGGCCTGGATCTCGTCCATCAGCTCCAGGGCGTGGCGGCCGGGCCGGTCCCACTTGTTGATCACCGTGATGATCGGGATCCGTCGGTGCTTGCACACCTGAAACAGCTTCAGCGTCTGCGGCTCAAGGCCTTTCGCGGCGTCGATCAGCATCACCGCGGAGTCGACGGCCGTGAGCACCCGGTAGGTGTCCTCGGAGAAGTCGGCGTGGCCCGGGGTGTCGAGCAGGTTGATCACGCAGGTGCGGTACGGGAACTGCAACGCCGTCGAGGTGATCGAGATGCCCCTGGCCTTCTCCATCTCCATCCAGTCCGACACCGTCGAGCGGCGGCCCGCTTTACCGTGCACCGCGCCGGCCTCGGTGATGGCCCGGGCGTGCAGCGCCAGCGCCTCGGTCAACGTGGATTTGCCGGCGTCGGGATGGCTGATCACGGCGAAGGTACGGCGGCGGGCCGCCTCAGCCCCGATACGGCCAGCTGAAACGGTGTCGGGGGTCGCGGGAGCGACCAGGGCATTGTCGGTCATAGCACCAGCGATGGTATTGGCCCGCGAGGTCAAACCAGTAATCGACAATGGATGCGATGATCCTTTCGAAAGTCCGGGACCCTCGCCTGGTGACGATCCGCCGCGGCGGGACGCTCACAGATTCAGACCATCATCTCCTTGCGCTGTGGGCAGCACAGTGCGCTGAGCATGTCCTTCACTGTTTCGAGTCGGTTCGGCCGCAGGACCCGAGGCCGCGTCAAGCGATCGAGCATGCCCGCGCCTGGGTGCGCGGCGAGGTCAAGATGATGCAAGCGCGCGCCGCCGGCGGCCACGCCATGGGCGCGGCCAGGGACTTGCGTGGGGCGCCCCGGTATGCCGCCTACGCTGCCGGCCAGGCCGCAGTCGTCGCACATGTCGCAGCACACGAGCTTGGTGCAGCCGCCTACGCGATAAAGGCGGTACGTGCTGCCGCGCCGCACGGCGAAGGTGAGGCCGCTGGAAGGCGTGAATGCCAATGGCAGCGTGAGCAACTCCCGGCGGCGATCCGCGATCTCGTCGTCGACGACCAACGCTTGCGAAATGACCTCTGCTGGTCGGTGTTTGACTGCTAGGCCAAGGCGCCAACAGTTCTGACGGTTACCTGGCAGGCCCGTTGGTCGGTATGCACGTCGGCGGGACGCAGTTGTTGGAGCCGCCACCGATGCCGGTTTCACCAGACGGTAGGTGTCCAGGCGCGGCTGTCTTGCCTGCTTGGGAGGTCGGGGCGGTTGGTCCGCCACCGGAACCTCCCGACGAACCACTGGAGGATCCGCTGGACGACCCGCTCGAGCCCGAGCCACCGGTCGACCCGCCCGAGCCCGAGCCACCCGACCCGCTCGGCGGTTGGCCCGATCCACCGGATCCGGCTGGCGGTTTGGTCGGTCCGCCCGAATTGCCTTGTGGCGCAGATGGTTTAGTCGGGGTACTGGGCGGCGGCTCGCTCTGGCGGCCCCTGCCGGGCGTCGGTGTCGGCAGGGCCTCGCTTGGTTCCGGCGTCTGCACAGGGACACGCGAGCCACCTGGAGTCACGGTAGAGGCAGGCGTTGGAGGCAATGTAGTCGGGGAATCCGGTGATCCGGTCTTCGCGACGTTGCCCGACGGCCTCGGCACGGTCGCCGTTGCCGACGCCGATGGTGACGGTGCTGTCGTGGGATGGTCAGTCGAGACGGCCGGGTGCACGGAATAGATCTGCGGCACCTCGACGAGGGCGACGCCGCCTGCGACGACTACCCCCGCCACTCCGACCGCCGCCCAGACATGGCGCTTGAGGAATTTCGTCGTTCCGCCGGATGCCGATGTCGCTTCAGAGGGCGGCTTGGCAGCCTCGAGCGGACCGTCGGGAAGATCGGTAGTATCCAAATCATTTGGGGGCCACCATGATTCGTTGCCATCCGGACCGCCGCCGGTCGACGCCGACGGTCCGGATGGCAACGCTTGCATGCCTTGTGACAGGGTGTGCTCGCGCAACCAGGCGGGGGCCGGGACGATCACTGGTGCGGCACCCAGAAGTGCTGCCGGAGTGACCATGCTCGCCCGCTGCTGCTCGCATCGAGGGCAGCCGTCGATATGGCGAGCCGCGCGCTTACGCATCAACACTGTGAACTGGCCATCCCAATGTTCAATCAGCGCAGCCAATTCTGGGCACTTGGCAGGGTTGGCGCGCACCTGGCGGCAGACGAGCAGCGCGCCCAGCGACCGCGCGATGGTGTCGCGCAACCGCTCGACCAGGACATTGGCGTTTCTTGGCGTAACACCAAGGGCCTCAGCAAGTTCCGGCCCCGCCAAGCCTTTTCGGTACGACAGCTCGAGCACCACCTGATCACGCTCTGCGAGCCCACCGCATGCGTCGCTGATGAGATCGGCCAGCTCGCTCCGCGCGGCCAGGGTCGCGAGGTCGGGCTGGCGGTTCGTGATCTCCGGCAGTTCTTCGCTGGGGAGTTCGCGCCGCCGGGCCCGGATCACGGCCAGCGCCTCGTTGCGGGCGATGGCGTACAGCCACGAACGCAGGCGTTCCGGTTCTCGCAACTGGGCCAGTCGGCTGGCGGCCGTCACGAACACGTCCTGCACACAGTCCGCGGCGGCGTGCCGATCACGCAGCATTCCGACGCAGAAGTCATGAAGCCGGTCGGCGTAGCGGTCATAGATCGCCGCGAACGCCTTCTGGTTTCCGGCCGCGGCGGCGCGGGCAAGCGTGGCGTCGTCATCGGCCAGCGCGGGTGCCACATGGGTACTCGTCATAGCTTGCCCCCAGCCGGCTCCCGGCAAATGGTAAGTACCTCATCATGGCCTCCTTGCCAGCGCTGTGCAATGAAAATCACCACGACCTACCCCGCCGTCATCGGGGTTGCCAGCGAAGCCGCTGAACCGACAGCTGTCGGAGGCGGTGGCGTGTCAACGGGTCGGGCGCCCTGTGGCTGGGGGCAGTTCCGCATTGTGTAGTCACGCAGCCATTTGCCCTCGGGAAATGAAGGCTCCGGCGGACCGTACAGCGAGCAAATCTGGTCAATCGCACCGCTAGCGGCCGGCCGCTCGCGGTAGACGCCGCGAACCGCCCGTGGTTCATAGGACCACGGGTCGGCAGGACAGGTTTGCTTGAACGCATCGAACTGCGGGTCTGCGTGTGGGGCGGATGACGTGGGCGCCGTGATGGCGGCAACGACACCCAAACGGCCGAAAACGAGGAGGACCAAAAGGATTAAAGCCCTCAGTCGCCGTCGTGTGGAACTGGTGCTGGCCATGATGTTCTCGAGGTCGTGGTGTCGTCGGTTAACCGGGGTTCACCTGGCCAGGACCAGGCGGAGGGGTGTAGGCCCGCCGCGTGTAGTCGCCAAGGTGCTTATTGCTGTTGGGAGCCGGGACGGGATGGCCCAGCACCCACACATACTTGGCCGGGCCGTATAGCGAGCAGATCTGGTCGGTATAGAGGCCGGGAACGATGTCCCCCACGCTGTATTCGCCGCGCACGGCGCCGGCCACATACGCGCCGGGGTTGCTGACGCAGGACTGCTTGAACGCGTCGAACTGGGCGTCCGCCTGAGCGGCGGGGGACAGAGCCATGGCGCCGGCGGCGATGGCGCCGGATGCGATGACGATCTTGGCGGTCGCAGCGATCCACCGCTTCCGTGTGGTGTTGGTGCTGGTCATGATTTGTTCCTTCAGGGTCGTCGCAGCCCCTGGTGGGCTGCGTTCACCCGTTAGGAGCGGCCGGCGGTCCCGTCTCCCACACTTTTTTGAAAAGAAATCTGAAGAGGTTCGTTTTGCCAGCTAGAACAGCGCCAGCTGCCGATCCTCTCCGAACCTCTGTGGGATCGGCCGCTGGCGCACCCGCACCGGCCACCAGAACCACCGGCCGAGCAGCGCCGCGATCGACGGCGTCATGAACGACCGCACAATCAACGTGTCGAACAACAGCCCCAGCGCGATCGTCGTCCCGATCTGACCGAGCACCCGCAAGTCGCTGAAGATGAACGACGCCATGGTGAAGGCGAACACCAGCCCCGCCGCGGTCACCACCGAACCACTGCCCGCCATCGACCGGATGATGCCGGTGTTGATGCCGGCATGGATCTCCTCCTTGAATCTGGAGACCAGCAGCAGGTTGTAATCCGATCCGACGGCCAGCAGCAGGATCACCGCCAACGGCAATATCACCCAGTACAAGTCCACGCCGAGTAGGTGCTGCCACACCAACACCGAAAGGCCGAACGATGCGCCCAACGACAACGCCACCGTGCCCACGATCACCAGCGCCGCGACCAGGCTGCGCGTGATGAACAACATGATCAGGAAGATGAGGCACAGCGACGCGATGCCGGCGATGATCAGGTCGTAGCGCGCCATGTCTTGAATATCCTTGTACGTGGAGGCTTCTCCACCGAGATAGATCTTGGACCCGGCCAACGGCGTGCCCTTGACCGCTTCCATCGCGGAGTGCCGCATCGCCTCGATGTGCGAAAGACCCTCGGGCGTCGCCGGATCCACGTCGTGGGTGACGATCATCCGCGCGGCCTTGCCGTCCGGCGAGAGGAACAACTTCAGCCCGCGCAGGAACTCGGGGTTGCTGAACGCCTCGGGCGGTAGGTAGAACGAGTCGTCGGTCTTCGATGCGTCATACGCCTGGCCAAGCGCGGTCGAATTCTGCAGCGCCGCCCCACTCTGGTCGTAGAGACCCGACTGCGTCGCGTAGTTCGTCATCGTCAAGTCGCGGTTGGTCTGCTGATTGGTGATCTGCGGCGGGATCAACGCGAGCAGCTTGGGCTGCAGCTCATCCAGTTTCGCGATGCTGCCCGACACATTGGCCAGCTGGTCGGTTAAGTCGTTGATGCCGTCCAACGCGTCGAACAGGGAGCGCAACGCCCAGCAGATCGGGATGTCGTAACAGTGTGGCTCCCAATAGAAGTAGTTGCGGATCGGCCGGAAGAAGTCGTCGAAGTTCGCAATCTTGTCCCGCAACTCCTGCGCCACGACCACCGTCTGCTGAAACGCCACCGTCTGTTCGTGCGTCACCGCACTCGACTGCTGCTGCAGCGCGTACTGCTGCCGCAGGATGTTGATCGAGTCGTTGATGACGCTCACCTGCTTCTGCAGGTCGTTGGCGCGGTCCTGTTGGAAAGGCAGGTTGTTGAGCTGCGCCGCACTGTTCGCGCTGATCTGAAACGGAATCGACGTGTGGTCCAGCGGCGTGCCCAACGGCCGGGTGATCGACTGCACCTGCGCAACGCCGTCGGTGTGGAAGACGGCCTTGGCGACCCGTTCCAACAGGATCATGTCGGTGGGATTGCGTAGATCGTGGTCGGTTTCGACCATCAGCAGTTCCGGATTCAGCCGTGCCTTCGAGAAGTGACGCTCCGCGGCGGCGTTTCCTACATTGGACGGCGCGCTCGCCGGCATGTACTGACTGACGTCGTAACTCACCGTGTAACCCGCCAGCGACGCCAGACCGATGAAGGCCAGCGCCAGCGTGGCGACCAGGATGGGTCCCGGCCACCGAACTATCGCCGTGCCGATCCGCCGCCAACCCCGTTTGGCCGTCTTGCGTTTGGGATCCAGCAGGCCGAAGCGACCGCCGATCACCAGCACCGCGGGCGCCAGCGTCAACGAGGCGAGCAGCGCGACGACCACCCCGATCGCGGCCGGAATCCCGAGGCTCTGGAAGTAGGGCAGGCGGGTGAAGTAGAGGCAGGCCACTGCACCCGCGATCGTCAGCCCTGACCCGAGTATCACGTGCGACGTGCCGCGATACATGTCGTAGAAGGCGACCTCACGCTCGTCGCCCTCGTTGCGTCTCTCGTGATAGCGGCCCAGTAAGAAGATGACGTAATCGGTGCCCGCGGCGATGACCAACAGGGTGAGGATGTTGGTCGAATACGTCGACAGCCCGATGAGTCCGACATTCGCCAGGAACGACACGATCCCGCGGGCCGCGGCCATCTCGATGAGCACCGTGACGAGCGCCAGGAGCATGGTCACCGGCGACCGGTAGACGATGAGCAACATGATGGCGATGACGCCGACGGTCAACGCCGTGACGAAATTGGTGCTTTCGTTGCCCACCGCGAACTGATCGGCGATCTGGGCTGCCGAGCCCGCGACGTAGGCGTGGATACCCGGCGGCGCTGGCGTCTTGGCGATGATGTCGCGCAGCGCGTCGACCGACTCCAGCGACAATTGCTCGCCCTGGTTGCCGGAGAGGAACACCTGGACGTATGCGGCCTTCCCGTCGGCGCTCTGCGAGCCCGCCGCGGTCAGCGGGTCACCCCAGAAGTCCTGCACATGCTGGACGTGCTTGGTGTCCTCGTTGAACCGCTTGACCAGCTCGTCGTAATAGCGGTGTGCGTCGGCGCCAAGCGGCTGGTCACCCTCGAGCACCACCATCGCGGCACTGTCGGAGTTGAACTCGTGGAACACCTTGCCGATGCGCTGAAATGCTTGCAGCGAAGGCGAACTCGGGGAGCTCAACGCGACGTTGTGCTCTTCACCGACTTTTTCGAGCTGCGGGACGAACACGTTGGTCAGTGCTGCGACGGCCACCCAGAACAACACGATCGGCACGCAGAACCAACGAATCCACTTGGCGACGCGATTCGTCAGAGTCGGGCGTTCGGCGACGTAATGGCTCATCCGGACTTGTCCAAGCAGTAGGTGAAGGCGTTCAACGTGTTGACCGTTCTTTCGTCCTTGACGACGTCGTCGATCTTGATCCGGCAGCCGATGGAGTCGCTGTCGCCCTGGGCGGAGACGTTGACGAAGACGGCCGGTTGGGTGGTGGTCGTGTCATAGGCCCACGGCAGCTGCGCGGCGTCGACCCGCTGCGGTTGGGCGTTGATGTCCAGGTAGGTGATGGTCGCGACCGTGCCAGGGGGGCCGAACACCTCCATGACTACGTGCTTGGGGTTGAACGGATGAATCTCATTGGCCGCGGCGTCGGGAGTTGAGGTGACGTGCTTGGAACCGAAGATGCCGTTCAGCCGATACACAGCGAACCCAGCAATCGCCACAACGACTACTGCCACCAGCACCGTCCACCGTCGCAACAATCGGCTTCCGATGGAAACCCGCTGCATCCGTGACCCTTTCGACGACTGGTGACACGTTGACGGACGGCATGACATCCCTCCGTGGGATATCAACTTGGTTGACACTACGGTACGGGGGCGGACCGGACAAGCGGAGGGCTATCCGTCGAGCATCGTGACCCCGTGGCGCCACGCATCGATGACGTCCTCGACCCGCTGCTGCACCCGCACGCGAGCAGTTTCGCGGTCGAGACCCGACATGAGCAGGTCGTCGTAGTCGGTGTCGACGTGGCGAACCGACGCGACCACAGCGAGTCGTACGGCGTCGGCGTCGAGGGCCGGCCGGGCTGCGCTGCGTCCCAGCCGGCCGCTGCAGCGCGCCGCCTGATGAAGTGCGATCGCCTCGGCGCGGTCAGGTGGACACCCCGGAAACTGCTCGCGGATCGCGGCGGCGAACTCGGCGCGAAACTGCACCCGCTGATCGGTTCGGCGAGTGCGCACACCGGTGTGGCAGAGACATTCGCGTGCGGCGCGTTCGACTGCAGCCGGTTCCGCCAGAATGCCTTGCCGCTCATAGCGACTGCGTCGCACGCTCCACCGCACCACGACGGCGGACAGTCCGCTGGCCTTGCGGGCGCGCCGGGTGAGCGTGGCGTCACCGGACGGCAGGAACTCGAGGTGGCCGAGGTCGGTGCAGTCAAGACACATCGGACCGGACTTGTGCATGCGTAGGAAATCGCCGGTGCCGCCACAGGATGCACATGTCCACCCTCGATCCGCAGACAACACGACGATGCGTCCCACAAATCGAGCCTAGGGGGTGTCCGCCGACGGCGGTTTCACGAATTTTGCGTGCTGCAAATGGCTCGCTCTCCACCACAGTTGTTGTCGAAATGCCCAGCTCTTGGCGACAGTGTCGGTGCCAGCGACATTGTCGCTTCGAGCCGGGCATTTCTGCATTGATCTGTGGACGCGCCGCTCGCCGGCAGTTATGGCGACAGGTTTGCGATCACACCGCCGCGGGAAAGCGGTGTCCATTATTTGTCCTGTTCGCAAGGAGGCGATCATGGCAGCGCCCGCCGAGACGCAAGGCATAATCCGCAGCACCATTCCCGCACGCATCGATCGATTGCCGTGGTCGCCGTTCCACACCCGCATCGTCGTCGCGCTCGGTGTGGCCTGGATCCTGGACGGTCTAGAGATCACCGTGGCCAGTTCCGTGGCCGACACCCTCACCCAGCCCGAGACGCTTGGGCTGTCGTCGGCCGCGGTCGGCTTCATCGCCAGCGTGTACCTGGCCGGCGAGGTCGTCGGCGCGCTGTTCTTCGGCCGGCTCTCGGACAAGCTCGGCAGACGCAACCTCTTCATGATCACGTTGGGCGTCTACCTCTTCGGTAGCGGCCTGACAGCGCTGACACTCGGTAACGGGCCGGGTTGGGTCGTGTGGTTGTACGTCACGCGGTTCATCGCTGGCATGGGTATCGGTGGCGAATACGCCGCGATCAACTCCGCGATCGACGAGCTGATTCCGGCCCGCTTCCGCGGCCGCGTCGACATCGCCGTGAACGGAACCTACTGGGGCGGTGCGATTCTCGGCACACTGGGCACGTTCGTCTTCCTCAAAGCCATTGACCTCAGCCTGGGTTGGCGGCTGGCATTCCTCATCGGTCCCGTGTTGGGCCTGGTGATTCTGGTGGTGCGACGCAACCTGCCGGAGAGCCCGCGTTGGCAGGTGATGAACGGCCGCGTGGATGCCGCCGAGCAGTCGATCTCCTACATCGAGCAAGAGGTGGAGGCCACCGGCAAGACACTGCCTCCGGTGGACGAGAGCAAGGCCATCGAGCTGCGGCCGACCGAAAAGATCGGCTATATCGCGCTGACCCGAGTCCTGTTCCGCGACTACCCAAGTCGGTCCATCCTCGGCGCGGTGCTGATGATCAGTCAGTCATTTCTTTACAACGCGATTTTCTTCACCTACACCTTGGTGCTCGGCAAGTTCTACGGCGTCGCCTCCGGGTCGACCCCGCTCTATCTGATCGCGTTCGCCGTCGGAAATCTCACCGGCCCGTTGACCATTGGGCATTACTTCGACACGATCGGCCGCAAGAAGATGATCGCAGGCACATATGTGCTGTCCGGTCTGCTGCTCGCCGTCAGCGCGGTGCTGTTCAACGCCGGGATGCTCAATGCCATCACCCAGACCATCGCCTGGTGCATCATCTTCTACTTCGCGTCGGCAGGCGCCAGCGCCGCGTATCTGACTGTGAGCGAGATATTTCCGCTCGAGGTCCGGGCCAAGGCAATTGCGGTGTTCTTCTCCATCGCGCAATGCTTCGGTGCCCTGGGCCCGGTCATCTACGGCGCGCTGATCGGCGACGGCTCTCAACCGTTCCTGCTGTTCCTCGGCTATCTGCTTGGTGCCGCCGTGATGATCGCAGGTGGCCTCACCGCCTGGTTCCTTGCGGTCGACGCCGAAGGCAAGTCGTTGGAGGAGATCGCGACGCCGCTGGCCGCCGAGGGCGTCGGGCGACGTAGGGGCTCGGTCCGCGCGGAGGGTGCCGCTCGGCCCTACACGCCCTGAGCGCCGACAGCGCGACGACTCCGGACGCGCCTCCAAATCAGCGCTACGAGGGCAGAAATCGCGACCACGGCGGAACCGCCGCCGATCGCGAAACCGACGGGAACTGATCCCGCCGTATAGGCCTCGCCGTTGTTCACCCGAACATCGAGCGTTGATCCGACGCGATCGGCGCCATCCCAAAAGCCTCCGTTGATCACCCCGGTCTGCGAGACTCCGCCGATGCTCCATGTCGCCTCGCAATTACTACGCGAGCCGACCCCGCAATAGGTGACCGTCGCCCTCGTCGGCGTGCCTTCCGAATATCTCTGGAGGTCAGTGACGCCGAGCCAGAAGCCGACCACCGCGAGTGCAACCGCCACGGGAAGTGTCATCGCCAACAGATAGTTCGCCATCGATCCCGGAACCCGTGGATTGGGTAGGTAGCGAGGCGGTTTGGTCTGTCTGGCCGGATATTCGTAATCCTGACTTTCCCTACTCCAACGGCTCATTCGACGACGATTGATATACACCGCCAGACCGAAGAACAGAATCAAGACGACAGGGCCGATCCAGATCGTGTCCATCGTCCAAGGCTAGGACCGACCTCGCGCTACCGATCCCAAACTGGCCCCGCGGATCGGGCGGTCGCCTACGCTCCCTGCCCTATCCGACGGCGGACTGCGACGGTTGTGCCGAACCGCCTTGCGGCTCAGTGGCCGTCATCAACCGGACGATCTCTTCGCGATCGGCCGCCGACGGTAGGCCCATGCCGGGCTTGTACCCGTAGACCTCGTGCAGCGGTGTCGCGGCGGTCCGGCCGTCGAGGATGTCGACCGACTCGGTGGTGATCAGGCCGGGGTGCTCCACCCCGCAGGCCTCGGCCACCTTGACCAGATCGCGTCGCAACGTCTTGATGTAGTTCGCCATGCGCGCGGCCTTAACCTCGGGCACCAAGCCGCGGGCCAGCCAGGCGTTCTGGGTGGCGACACCGGTGGGACACGTGTCGGTGTGGCACTTCTGGGCCTGAATGCAGCCGATCGAGAGCATGGCCTCGCGAGCGACGTTGACCATGTCGCAGCCGAGCGCGAAGGCCACCACGGCGTTGTCGGGCAAACCGAGCTTGCCGGAGCCGATGAACGTGATGTCCTCATGCAGATTGCGCTCGGCGAAGATCCGATACACCTGAGCAAAGCCTAGCTGGAACGGCAGCGAGACGGCGTCGGTGAAGATCATCGGCGCCGCGCCTGTGCCGCCTTCGCCGCCGTCGATGGTGACGAAGTCGACGCCGCGTCCCGTCTCGCGCATGAGATCGGTTAGCTCATACCAGAATTCGAGATCGCCGACCGCAGACTTGATACCGACGGGTAGGCCAGTCTCGGCGGCGAGCATTTCCACCCAATCGAGTAGGCCGTCGGTGTCGGTGAATTCCGCGTGCCGCGACGGGCTGATGCAGTCGCGACCCTCGGGCACCCCGCGCGCTTCCGCGATCTCGGCCGACACCTTCGGCGCGGGCAACAGCCCGCCGAGGCTTGGCTTGGCGCCTTGGCTCAACTTGATCTCCAGGGCCCGCACCGGTGCGCCCGCGACAACGTCCTTGAGCCTGTCGAGGTCGAAGCGGCCCTCGGCGTCGCGGCAGCCGAAGTAGGCCGTGCCGATCTGGAAGATGAGCTCGCCGCCGTGGCGGTGATAGCGCGAGATTCCGCCTTCACCGGTGTTGTGCAGACAGTCGGCCAGCGCGGCACCGCGGTTGAGCGCCTCGACGGCGTTGCCCGACAGCGACCCGAAGCTCATCGCGGAGACGTTGACGACAGATTTCGGCCGGAACGCCTTGGCCCGGTTGCGGGCGGCGCCGATCACCTTGGCGCACGGCAGGTCGACCTCGTGCGAGGCGTTGGGTGCCGACCGCGGCACGGCTCGACCGAACGTGCGGTGTTTGATCACCGGATAGCCTGCGGTGTACTCGAGGTCGTTGTCGGTGCCGAAGCCGAAGTAGTTGTTCTCCTTCTTCGCCGACGCGTACACCCATCGACGCTGATCGCGCGTGAACGGGCGCTCCTCGTCGTTGGCCGCGACGATGTATTGCCGCAGCTCGGGGCCGATGGCTTCGATCAGGTACCGGGCGTGGCCGAGCAGCGGGAAGTTGCGCAGGAGTGCGTGATTGCGTTGGAAGAGGTCGCGCGCGACGACAGCGCCCACGGCGGAAGCTGCTGCGGCCGCGACAGTACGAACGGCCCGGCTCATGCGCTCAGTGTTTCCCCGTGGCGGTGGCCCGAAACTCCAAGAATCCGCCAAGTGGATGGCACCATCCTGTTGGACATGAAGCAAATCGCGCTGCCTCTACTCGCGGTCGCCCTGCTGGCCGGTTGTTCGGCCGAGCGGACGACGACGCCTGCCGCACCGGCTTCGACCGTCACAGTCACCGCCACGCCGTCGGCTTCGGTGACCGCAGCGCCGGCCACGGTCACCGTGACCACCACGCCCGCGGCCCCGGCGCCTGAGTCACCTGCGCCTGAGGCGGCCGGCCCCTGCACTGACGACGATCTCGCGGTCAGCAATGGGCCGCTGGAGTCCGCGAACACGCAACGGCACGTGAACCTGTCGTTCAAGAACACCTCGTCGCATTCCTGCACGCTCTTCGGCTATCCGGGCGCGGACCTGGTCACGCCGGTGGGTGGGTTGCTGATCAACGTGCCTCGGCGCCCCGCCAACGCCGCGCACCACCTGACGCTGAATCCCGGCGACGTCGCGACCGCTGACGTCACGGCCTATGCGATCGACACCGCGACCGGAAATGCGTGCCCGCGTTGGGGCAATCTGGTGGTCACGCCGCCCAACGGATTCGTTTCGCACCCGATGAATGTCGACGTGCCGATCTGCGATGCCAGTATCGGCTCGGTGGACTAGTTCGATATGCGTTGCGCCACAGCGCCATAGCGCTCGAAGCGGTCCTGATCACCGAGCGCGTTGTACAGCACGATGCGAGTCGCGACCCCGTCATACTTGGCCGTGAGCGCGTCGGCCAGGCCATCCCATGTCGACTCGGTTGCGAAGGTGGCGATGTGGTCGTCGGTGATCTGGTCGGCCATGCCTTTGAAGTCGCCGGCCTTCTGCTTCTCGCGAATGCGTGCGGTCGTCCCCTCGAACCCCGCCTCGTCCCAGATGAACGCGTAGTTCGGCGTGCTGCCGTAAAAGCTCATGCTGGCGCGTACGAGTTCGCGTTCGTTGTGGCGTTCCTCGTCGCTATCGCCGACGATCGTCATCACCGGCACGATCACTGCGATGTCGGAGGTCGACCGGCCCGACTTCGCCGCTCCCTCAGCCACATTGGGTACGACGTGTCGCAATAGATAACCCGGCTCGCCGAGCGGATGTACATGCACACCGTCGGCGACTTCGCCCGCCATCCGCAGCATCCACGGATTCACCGCCGCTACATCGACTTTCGGATCCGGTGCTTCGATCGGTCCCGCACTCCACTGCGGTGTGATGAAGTCCAGGTTGTAGAACTCGCCGTGGTGGTCCAGCTTGTTAGTGCGAAACGCGGAGAAGCAGGCTTTGACCGCGCGCACATAGTCACGCAGCCGTGGGCCCGGTTTTTCGAAGTCCACGCCGTAGCGCCGCACCACATGCGTGCGCACCTGCGTGCCGAGGCCGAGGCGGAACTTGCCGCCGGTGGCCTCCTGCAGTTCCCACGCCGTCGCGGCCGTCACGAAGGGACTGCGCGGAAACGCGACCGCCACACCGGTCGACAGTTCCAGACCGGGTGCGGCTTGCGACGCAACGGCCGCGGTGAGATATGCGGTGCGGCCGGTCTCGGTGAACAGCATCCCGTCGAACCCGGCCGCCTGCGTTCGCCGGGCCAGATCGCTCACCTTGCCGAGTGGCTGCGGAACCGTCATCACATCGACGCGCACCATCGGCACACTACGCCTGGCAGGCGTGCCTGTTTGCTGCTTTTGCTGCGCGCGGTGTCGGATGCAACGCACAATCGTGGTGACCGAGGGGGAATCATGGGTGCAAGAACGGGTGCAGTCATCGGTTTGACTTCGCTTGTACTAGTGGGAGTGTTGGCCCCGTCGGCCTTCGCTGATCCCAACGACTATCAATATGTCCGTACCGAATCCGGCAAGGTGCGATGCGTCATCAGCGCGGCCCATGCCACGTGCGAGCGCACCAGCCCCGACGGGTTTCCCGATGCCCCGGCCGGCCAGTACGGTCACTGGCACGACGCAGGATTAGACGCAGACGGCAACTTCAACTGGTCCGACGGCAACATCGGCGGCGGCGCCGAGAACCAAGACCTGGTACTGACGTACGGCGACACCTACCGGATCAAGGGATGGACGGTCATGCCGAGCTTCGACGGCACCCGGCTGACCAACGACGTCAGCGGCCACGGCATGTTCGTCTCCATTGACGGCGTCTCGTCCTATTGACGACTGCGCACCCACGCAAAGAACTCGTCGGCCGAAAACACCGGTTTCCCATACTCCTGCGCCTTGCGCGCCTTTCCCGACTGCGTGCCCGCCTCGGCTGTCACCAGCACCTCGCATCGCGTCTTCGTCACCGACTTGACCGGCGCAAGGCCTGCCCGCGACGCCAGCCTTTCCATCTCCTCGCGCTCGACGACCCGCCCGCTGGCGTCCTGCGCCGTCCCCGTGAAACAGATCCGTGCGCCCGGCACCAGGGTCGCGCCGATATCGTGATGTTCGGAAATGCAAGCGCCAGAAAGAATCTCGGCGCCCAGAAAAGTCTCCGCCTCCCTGAGCCGCTCGACCACCTCATCGGTCAGCGTCGCCCGGGAGGCTGCCGCGCACAGCTGGTCGGCCACCGACTGCCGCGCCGCTGCAATCCACGGCGTCTCCTCAGCGCCCTGCACGTCTGCCGCCGATGCGCCCCGCAAGACGATCGCGCCGACATCGCGGCTCACCCGCAGCAAAGCCGACAAACCAGGCAGATGGCCCGCTTCGGGTGTCGGTGCGTCGCCGTCGCGGCTGACGAGCAGGCCGGACACGGATTCAACGGGCTCCGGCTCGTCGAACGCCGACGCGCCACCGTCGTTAATCTGCGAGCCGGCATGCGCTTGCAGCGCAGCCTGTGCCAGCTCCAGTGCCGTCGACGCACCGGCGCTTCCGGATATGTTCAGTCCCAACGGCATCGGCGCGACATGCCCCAGCCGCTTCAGCTCGAAGTCGATCAGCCCGAGCGTCTCGTCGATCCCGAAACCGACCGGCGTGTAGCCGGCCAGCATCGGCGCGATCACCGCCCACGCCTCTCGCAGTGTCGGTGCCAACAACACGTCGGACACCGTGATCCCATATGCCTGCCGCGCGTCGGCCAAATCGCGCTGCGGATTGACCACGGTCGACAGCGCCGTCCCGTCGTCGAAGGCCACCGCCAGCTCGACCGGCCGCGGCCGCGACATACGCCCTTCGTCGCCGACGGTCAGGATGCCGATCGCGCAATACCGTCGCACCCGATCATCGCGCACCGCGCCGCGCAAAAAACGCGCGATGCGGCGGTCGACCTTCAAATCCTTCGGCAGCACAGGGCGTTTCAGCACCAGCCCGTTCATCGACGTGCACCGGCTCAGCGCGACATAGAGCTGGCCGGTCGAGAACATCCCGCCCGTCAGGTCCACCATCAACCGGTCCAGCGTCTGGCCTTGGCTCTTGTGGATCGTGATGGCCCACGCCAGCTTGAACGGCAGTTGTGTGTACGACCCGATCACCTCTCGGGTCAACGAGCCACCCGCCACCACGGGCCGTGTCGCCTCCCAGGTGTAGGGGCTGACGTCCGCACATGAGCCGTCGGGGAACTCCACCTCGACGACGGCTCCGAAGCGGTCGTAGTCCACGCCGACGATTCGGCCGATGGTGCCGTTGACCCAGCGATTGCCCTGATCGTTGTTGAGCATCATCACCTGCGCCCCGACCTTGAACCGCAGCGTCTGCTCGACCGGCGGGTCGAACAACGACAGGTCGCCCGATTCCCGAGCGTGGTGGACCAACTCGTCGCCGGGCAGGCGTTCGAGCTGTTGACGGTTGCGGGCCGTCACAAGGCGGTTCGTCGGCGCAAGCGTCAGCCAGAACTCGCCATCGGGCGGTACGAAGTCGGGATCCGTCCGGGCGTTGAGCTGTTCTCGGGCATGACCCAACAGCACACCTTCGCGGATCTCGTTGAGGATAGCGGTCATTCGATCGTCGCCGAGTTGGCGGAACACCGTCGTCAATGCCACGGTGGGGAAGTCGTCACGCCGAAAAGTGGTGGCGGAGAAGAAGTACGGGGTTTCGTACGTAGTAGAGAAGAAGCCGGCTTCGCTTTCGGTGACCACCGGCGGCAGCTGGTAGAGATCCCCGACAAGCACGATCTGCACGCCGCCGAACGGCTGACCCGGTGACGGGCCGAACCGCTCGAGCGCCGCGGCCAACATGTCGAAGACGTCGGCCCGCACCATCGATGCCTCGTCGATGATCAACGTGTCCAGCGACGCCAGGGTCTTGGTGAACCGGCCAGGGCGATAGCCGCCGTCGCGGACGTCATGCAGCGTCGTGGTCGTGCGGAACCCGAAGAGCCGGTGAATCGTGTAGCCGTCGACGTTGAGCGCCGCGATGCCGGTGGGCGCGACCACCACGACGTTGCGGTCGGTCTCGGCCATGAAGCGGCGGATCAGCGTCGACTTACCGGTGCCGGCCTTACCAGTCAGGAAGAGGTGCTCGCCCTCGGCGAGTAACGCCAGCGCGTGCCTGAACTCGTCGGTGAGGACGATCTCCACCGGACCAAGGTAGCGGCGGCGGGAAGCCCAGCATGTGGGGTCAATGTTGCCAAAGAGGTGGTTGTGGCGGCGGTGTCATGTGTTAACACGACACGGGCGGAACAAGATCAGAAATTTGCGTTTCGATTTTCCTGCGGAGGGGTAACGTTCGCGCAGGTTAAAGCGTCGTCACACGAGGGGAGTCAAGGTGAAGGTCAACAAACTGGCGGGAGTAGTAGCCGCCACAGCAATCGCATTCAGCTTTGGTGCAGTCACCGCCGCGCCTGCCGGGGCGGCCAACAACATCAAGACGTTCGGCACGCCGGAGTCACTCAACGATGTCTACGGCAACCCGATGATCACGTACACGGTTCAGGGACTGAGGAAGAGCTCTGACGCGGTGCCCCACAACGGCCGGTTGTATGAAGCGATGGTGACGAACGACGGCGGCATTCCCATCGCCGCGCTGTTCAACGCCCGCGCTGAGAGCGGGGAGAACTACCGATTCATCGGCGGCGGAATCCCCGGCAAGATCTATTTCGACGTCGTCGGCGACACCCCGAACAGCGTTGTCTACAACGACGGTGTCCAGGATCTGCTGGTGTGGGTCTCCCCGAAGCCGATCTCCAGCGGTGCCCCGGACGTCGCGGGCGAGACCACCGACGAGATCGGGGGCGCCCCGACCGGCGGCGGCGATGAGACGGGCGGCAACGACTTCGCTCCTGCAGTCGAGGCGCCTGCCCCCTTCGAGCTCACCCCGGGTGAAGTGGCTGAGCCAGGGTTCAACGGCGGCGGCGGACGTCGCTGATCAATTGACGCGGTCGGCCCAGCCAGCCGGAAGCTGGCTGGGCGCCGTGTCGATCACTGAGTCGTCGTCGGCGCCGACGTACTCGAACAAGGTGATGTAGGCGAATTCCGGGACGACGTAGATCGGATACGTCGGCCCCTGGTCGCGGTACGCGTGCATCTGCTCGAGGTGCTCATTCTGAAAGCAGACCGTCCGCTCGCCGTGCTCACGGATCCATTGCGGGAAGAAGATCACGCCGTGCAGGCGGCGCTTACTCGGCATGATGTTGACCGCCACGGAGGTACCGGTCGGCTCGGTCCAGGACACCTTGAAGCTGTCGTCGTCGAGCTGGACGAGGTCGACAACCTGGTTCTTCACCCAACGGCCGCCGACGTGGCCGGAATGTATTCGATAGTCGATGGTGCGGTCATTCTTGACGTACATCTCGTACTGCCAGCCGTTGGCATAGGTGTAGATGAATCGATGCCCCACGATGCCGCTCAGATCCTGCGGTGGAACGGGGTTTTCGACGCTGGTCACCATTTACCTCCTCGACAGGCCGGGGTGCCCGACCAACACTGTCCTAAACGGGGTAGTAGGAGACATGATGCGCGACGACCGTGACCAGTTGCCCGACGCCGAGGCCGCCCTGCCGCCGGACTACTGGTTACTGGCCCGCGAGTGGCGCACCGTCGGTGAATATGTCGCCGCCCGCCGGGCGGTGAGCCAGACGGCGCACTGGCCGCGGGGGGACGGTCATCCGGTACTGGTGTTGCCGGGCTTCCTCGCGGGCGCGGCGTCCACTCAGTTCCTGAGGCAGTTACTGCGCAGGCTCGGATACCGCGCGTATGACTGGCGCCTCGGTACCAACCTCGGAGTCCGGCCGGGGATGATCAAGCAGTTGCCTGCCCGGCTCGACGACATCCGAGCGCGCAATGACGGACGCAAAGTCAGTGTGGTCGGCTGGAGCGCGGGAGGCATCTTCGCGCGCGAGCTGGCGAGGGCTCAGCCGGACGACGTGCGGATGGTGATCACGCTCGGCTCGCCGATCCGCGGCAACCACCAAGCCACTCACGCGTGGCGCATGTGGCGGCTGCTGAATCGGAAATCACAAGCTCGCCAAGTCGTTTCGGAGGCCGCCCGGATTGCGCGGGAGGCGCCGCTTCAGGTTCCCACCACCTGCATCTACAGCAAGTCCGACGGCATCGTCGCGTGGCAGTGCTGCCTGAGCCTGCCTGCGCCCGAGACCGAGAACGTCGAAGTGCACAGCACTCACCTCGGCTACGGGCACAACGTGGAGACCTTGCGAGTGATCAGCGACCGTCTGGCTCAGCCGGAAGGGCAGTGGCGGCCGTACCGTAAACCCGATTGACCTGCGTTGTTGCGTTTTGACGGCCGCCCTGTGGGTACCGCTGGCACTACCACGCCAACTCGGCATAGCAACAACACAGGGGTGGACAATGAAGAAGTTAACGGGAACCGTCGCCGCCATAGCGATCACGGTCGGCATGGGGGTCGCTACGACCGCGCCCGCGTCGGCGGCCAGCAACATCAAGCCATTCGGTCAGCCGGAGACACTGCTCGATCCGGTCAGCGGGTTTCCGACGATCACGTACACGGTCGAGGGTCTGAATCCGAGTTCCGACGCCGTGCCCCACAACGGCCAGTTGTACGAGGCGGTCGTGAACGTCGACGCGCGGGGCGCCGTTCCCATGGTGACGATGTTCAACGCCCGCGCGCAGAGCGGCGCCAACTACCGCTTCATCGGTGGCACGGCGCCGGGCAAGCTGTACTTCGACGTCGTCGGCGACGTCCCCAACAGCGTCGTTTACAACGATGGGGTGCAAGACCTCCTGACGTGGATTCCCGGTCCTCGTGAGGGCGGCACGCGGCCTTAGCGAAGCTCGACGGTGAAGGCCTGAATTCGCCCACGCAACAAGACGATTACGAATCAGTGCTGGTCGGCGGTGCTGCGGCGAGCCCGCTGGCGTGTGGCTAGGATATGAGCCGTCCCGGCCCTCGCCGAACCCCAACGGAGAACACTTGACGTCTACTCGCCGTGTCCAGGGAGCCTGCCTGGCTGTCGTGCTCGCCATCCTCGCAGTACTTGGCGGGGTCGTGGTGTCAACCACCCCTGAATGCGGGGACCACTGCCCGACGGTGACGGCGACTCCCGTTCCGCAGGCGGTTTCGAAGCCGACAGCTCCGCAGCCCGCCGCGGTGTGGACGGCGCCGGCTCCTGGCGCGGACGAGGTCAGCCCTTCGGGTCCCGTACTGGTCACCGCCACCTCGGGGACGATCACCGGCGTCGAGATGCGCAGTGATTCGGGGAAGGTGATCCCCGGCGTGCTCACCCCGGACGGCACGGTGTGGAAGCCGACCGCTCAGCTGGGCTATGGCCGCACCTACACGCTCAGCATTTCTGCTCGCGGGCCCAACGGCATGCCGACGCGCCAGACGTCGAGCTTCAGCACGCTGTCGCCGGGCAACCAGACGCAGGTGTACCTCGAGACCACTGCGGGCGGTCTGCTGCAGGACGGCGCGACGTACGGCGTCGGCATGGTCGTCGTCGCGAAGTTCGACGAGCCCATCGAGAACAAGGCCAACGCCGAACGCCGCCTCGTCGTCAAGACCAACCCGCCCGTGTCCGGGTCGTGGAATTGGCTCGACGATCAGACCGCGCACTGGCGGCCCGAAAAGTATTACGCCCCAGGCGCAACCGTTGATGTGTCGGCCAATCTGTACGGCACCCTTGTCGGTGACGGGCTGTACGGCCAAGAGGACGAGCATGTGTCGTTCAAGATCGGCGACTCGCACGTCTCGATCGCCGATGACAACACCAAGCAGGTCAGCGTCTACGACAACGGCAAGCTGGTCCGCACGATGCCGACCTCGATGGGTATGGGCGGCACCGAGACGATTGGCGGTACGACGCTGAGCTTTTGGACGCCGCCGGGTGTCTACACCGTGATGGACAAGGCCAATCCGGTGATCATGGATTCGTCGACGTTCGGGCTGCCGATCAATTCGCGGCTCGGATATCGCGAGACGATTCCGTATGCCACGCGCATCAGCAAGGACGGCATTTATCTGCACCAGCTCAACGCGACGGTGTGGGCGCAGGGCAACACCGATACCAGCCACGGCTGCCTGAACCTCAACAGCGACAACGCGGCATGGTTCTACGACTTTTCGGTTCCCGGCGATGTCGTCGAGGTACGGAACACCGGGGGCCCGCCGTTGAAGCTGTGGGACAACGGCGACTGGACGATGCCGTGGAGCGAGTGGCGCAAGGGCAGCGCCCTGTCCTAGGGGCCACTATTTAAAGTGCCCGGCTCTGGGCGACTTTGTCGCTCGTGCCGACTTTGTCGCTAAGAGCCGGGCAATTCACATAGTGTCCCTGGCGGCGCTCGCCGATGATGTCGGTCGCCCCTGACACCGTCGAGCCATGACACACAGACGACAGCTCCGCGGCGTCGAGCTTCGCTGCGCGCTCACCATGTTTCTGTTCCAGCACGGCGCAAAGACCGTCGCCGACCTCATCGAGGCACTGGAATACCAATGCTTCGAGATTCCCGGCCGAGCCTCGAAGGTGGTGTCCGACGCATTGCGCGCCGAGATCGCGCACGGCCGAGTGATCCGCCTCAAACGCGGCCGCTATGGCCCCGGCGAGATGCCCCGCTCCACCGAGTATCGGATACACCAGCGCGTGCTCGACCTTCGCGAGGAAGCCGCACTCATCGCCAGCCAGGCCGACAACGACGCCGCGTTCTGGGACGCGCTACTCGCGTAACCGCTGCGCCAAGCCCGACGCGCGCACCGCCCGCCGCTCGATCGCCGTCCGCAGCGCTGCCTCCGAGCCCGCCACCCGGACCCGTTCCTTTGCGCGCGTCACCGCGGTGTAGAAGAGCTCTCGCGTCAGCAGCCGCGAATCCTCCTGCGGCAGCAGCACCGTCACCTCTTCGGACTGGCTGCCCTGACTCTTGTGGATCGTCATCGCGTGCATCGTCTCGACATCCGCCAGGCGACTCGTCGCAAAAGACGTCTCCCCGATGACCGCTCGCAGCGCATCGTCGCGGACCACCGTCACACCCGTGTCCCCGTTGTAGAGGCCCAGTCCGTAATCATTGGCTGTCACCAACACCGGCCTGCCCGCGTACCACGACGACCAGATCGGATCGCCCGTCTCCTCCGTCAGCCAGCGTTCGACTTGCCGGTTCCAGTGGGTAACGCCGAATGGCCCCCGCCGGTGCGCGCACAACAGCCGATGTTCATCGAGCACCTTCAACGCCGCCCGGTCATCGCCAAGGATCGCCGCCGTCCGCAGCGCAACGGCATGTCGGACAAGCACATTGCGCAACTTGTCCCGCGGATCCGAGGCGTCGATCCACTCGATGTGCTCGTCGCCGGCCCGCAATACCTCGATCGCTCTGTCCGCGTCGCCCACGCGGATCGCGGTCGCCAACGCGCCGATCGACTTACCGAAACGGTGCGACGTCTTCAGCGCCGCGATCTTGGTTTCGCCCAATCCGTCGACCAGATCCGCCAGTACCGCGCCCGCTTCCACCGACGCCAACTGATCCGGGTCGCCGACGAGGATGAGCCTTGCGTCCGGCCGCACCGCCTCCAACAGCCGGGCCATCATGGTCAGCGACACCATCGACGTCTCGTCGACGACGATCACGTCGTGCGGCAACCGATTTCCGCGGTTGTGCCGGAACCGCGCCGACGTATCCGGTCTGCTGCCCAGCAGCCTGTGCAGCGTGGTGGCATGCAAGCCCGCCAACGCCTCTCCATCCGCCTGCGACAGCGCGCCGACCTCCAACTGCACCGCCTCCTGCAGGCGCGCCGCCGCCTTGCCTGTCGGCGCGGCCAACGCGATTCGCAACCGCCCACCGCTTGCGAGCATCGCCAACAGTCTCGCCACCGTCGTCGTCTTGCCGGTGCCGGGGCCGCCCGTCAACACCGTCAGCCCTTGCGACAGAGCGATTTCCGCGGCCACCCGCTGTTCCTCGAACCCCGCAGGGAACAGCCGGTCGATGTCGGAGGACACCTCGGTCGGTCGGGCCGAGACCATCGCGCGGATGTCGTCGCACACCTGCTGCTCTTCTAGCCAGTACCTGTCGAGGTACAGCAGATCCCCCTCGACACGTAGCACCGGCGGGTCGGTCAACAGTGGGCTGGCCTTCACTGCCGCCGCCAGATCGGTCATCTCCGGCGAGGTCAGGTCGACGCATACCGAGCCGCCGCGCAACGCTCGCACAACGAGCGCGACCGCCAACGCCACCCGCTCGTCGGTCTCCTTGCCGAGCGCGGTGAGTCGCTGCGCGACATGGACATCCGCGGGTGCGAAGAAGCCAGTGTCGTCGACGACCAGTTCCAGCGTCATGCGACCAGCTCCGAAACCGCCGTGATCAACGACACCGGCGGCTGCCAACTGAACACCCCGGCCGGGGCGGCCGGTCCGCACATGCCACGAAGGAACAGATACAGCACGCCGCCGAGATGCGTGGCAGGATCGTATCCGGGCAGCCGCCACCGTAGAAACCGGTGCAGCACAACGCTGTACAGCAGTGCCTGCAGTGGATAGTCCGAATGCAGCATCGCCTCGACCAGCCGCGGCTGCGCGTAGTCCGCGGCGGTCAACGGCCGCGCCGGATCGCCGAGCCAGTTCGTCTTGTAGTCGACGACCACATACCGGTCGCCGATTCGCAGCACCGCGTCCACCGAGCCGGACAGATACCCGTTCAGTGGCTGGCCGCCCAGCGCCGCTCCCGTCAGTCGATCGGCATACGACGCCAACGGGTCATCCTTCGGCAGATGCGTCCGCAGCAGCTCGCCGACGTCGCGCAGATGCCCCCCACCCAACGGGAATTCGAAGTCCATCTCGCACATGCGGTCTCGCAGACCAATCTGCCGCAGCGTCAGACCGTCGGCAAGCGGGCCCACGGGAGTGTCGTGCATCGGAATCATCGCCGCCGCCAACACCTCAGGTTCGACGTCGACCGGCCACCACACCGAGTGCTCGCGGATCTGCGTCTCCAGCTCCGCGGCCAGATCGACCGCGAACGGGTCCGCCGTCTCCAGCACCGCGTGCACCAGCGTGCCGAACTTCGCTCCTGCGGGCAGGTCAGCCATCGGTGAGGGCACATCGTCGCCGGCCGCCGACGCCACGACCGGAATCTCGGCGACCTCGTCGTCCAACTCGACGACCTCCGGCTCACTGCTGACCGGCGTCGCCTCGGCGTCGCGGATCAGGCCGGAGTACGACGTGCGTCGCCACGACGTGTCGATGCCGCGGTGGAAGTGGCGGACGTCAAGATCCGTCGGCGGCACAGCGCTTGGCAGCTCGGGCATCGGCGCGATCACGGAGTCCTCGATCACCGGACCGCCCGCGGCTTCCCATTCCCGCAACCGCGCCATCGCGTCGGCATCCGAGATCTTCGCCGGCTGAGCAGAATTCGGCACCTCGGCCTCGCCCGGCTTGCGGCCCCGCAGCAGCCGCGACAGCCCGCCGTTGGGCTCGTCGTTCGACGGCGCCCACCACGCCACCACCTGAGCCTGCGCGCGGGTCAGCGCGACGTAGGTCAGTCGGCTGTCGTCGCTGGCGTCCTCGGCCCGCCCCAGCTTGACGACCGCGTTGTAATCCGGGCTGTCGGGGCCGCCGATGTGCAGGCATCGGGTGTCGCCCTCGTGGTACAGCACCAACTCGGGATCGCGGACGTACCGGTTGAACGCGAACGGCAGATACACGACCGGGAACTCCAGGCCCTTGGCGGCGAACACCGTCATCACCTGCACGGCGGCCGCGTCGTTGTCCAGCCGGCGCGCGCGTTCCGTTGCGCCACTTCGCTCGTCGCGCTGGGCACGCAGCCAGTCGCGCAGCGCGGGAAGGCTGAAGTGCTCGCGATGCGCCGCCTCCTGCAGCAGCTGCGTCACGTGCGACAGATCCGTCATCAAGCGTTCGCCGCCTTGCCACGACAGCACGCGGTCGCCCATTCCGCTCAGCTGCGCGGCCTCGAAGATCGCGGCGACGCCCCGCTCGCGGGCGTGGCCTGCCCACTCCCGCAGGGTTTCCGCGACGCGGTCGGTCAGCGCGTCGCCGCCTGCCACAAGCGATTCGGCCGTCTCGCCGAAGAACATCGTCGCCGCAGCGGCCCGCACCATCCCGGGTCGGTGCGGCTGGTCGAACGCTTCCAGCAGGCACAGCCAGTCCTCGGCTGCGTCGGACCCGAAGATGTCGGAATCGCCGGTGTACACGGCAGGAATGCCCGCTTCGCACAGCGCCTCGTAACAGGCTCGGGCGTCGACGTGCTTCTCGACGATGACCGCGACGTCGCCCGCGCAGACGCGATTGTCGTCGAACGTGGCGCCGCCGGTCAGGAGGCGGCCGATGTCGGCGGCCATATCGCGGGGGATGTGCGAGCGCAGGTCGCCGATCAGTAGTGTGCGAGTTCCGCTGCGGCCCAGTATTTCCCGTCGTACCACCCGAAGCCGGAACGGATCTCCGGCGCCCTTCAGTCGCGACCCGACATGGTGGGCGTCGACGTCATGCACGATGATGCGCGGGTCGCCGAGTTCGGCTCCCTTCAGCACGACCTGTAACCGCCGCACCAGATCGCCGTCGCTGCGCCAGTTCGTGCTGAGCGTCTTCTGCACCCCTGCGGTTGCGGCCGCGTCGAGGTAGGTGACGATGTCGCCGCCGCGGAACGAATAGATCGCCTGCTTCGGGTCGCCGATCAGAATCAGTGTCGAGCGGCCGCTGAACGCGCGGTCGATCACCTTCCACTGCACCGGGTCGGTGTCCTGGAACTCGTCGACCAACACGATCGGCCACCGCTGGTGCATGCGCACTTGCGCCGGTGAGTCGTCGGCGTCCAGCGCGTCAGCCAAGCGGCTCAGCAGGTCGTCGTAGCCGAGGATGCCCCGCTGCCGCTTACGCTTGTCCAGTTCGGCCACAACGTCTTTCGCGAAGTTCACGCAGACTGCGGCGCGCGAATCGGGATCGGGATCTTTGGGCCGCAGTTCGGTCGCCGGCTTGTTGACCACCTCGCGCGCCAACCGCAGCGCATCGGCGTATGCCAACAGCGGGTCCTCACGCTCGCGGCCGAAGTGCCGCAGATACAGGTCGTCGACGATCTCGGTGACCAGCTCGTCGAGGCTCTCCACCAGCGTCACCCCTGCGTCGGTGTCGCCCGCGACACCCAACGAACGCAACACCAGCTGACAGAACTGGTGCGTGGTGGCGATCGTCGCTGCGTCGAACGCGGCCAATGCATCTCGGAGCCGTCGACGGCGGTCGGGCTGTTCTTCCGCGGCCGCGGCTTCGACGAGTTGGCGACGCACCCGGTCGCGCAGCTCCTGGGTTGCCGCGCGGCTGAACGTGATGAGCAGCATCTGGTCCAGCGTCGCGACGCCCTCGGCGACATACCGCGTGACGAGGCTGGCCAGTGCGAACGTCTTGCCCGTGCCCGCACTTGCTTCCAGCACCGTGGTCGAACACGGGTCGGGCAGCGGACCGGACAGATCGAAGCGGTCCATCATCCCAGTGCCCTCAGCATCGGCAGCCACAACCGGCAGGCATACTCGTCGAGCCCTCTTTCGACGAGTTCGGATAGCCACGCGCCCTTGCCGAATGCCCGTTCGTGCGCCTTCTCGGCGTCCTCGCCGGGATAGCGATCGGAGCGCCAGCGATACATTGCCGCCCGTTCCGGGTCGCCGTGTGAGTGTTTGGCTTCCGCCCACGCGTAGGAGGTCTTGACGGGCAGCGGCAGCGGCTCCCGTCGACCCGCGTCGTAGATCGCCACCAAGTCAGCGAGCAGTTCGACAGCGGATTCCGCGGGGCGTCCCAGCACCTCCTCGCGCGGCGTGGTGCCGCGTTTCGGTCGGCCGATGACGACAGCCGACCAGTCTGTGCGCGACGCGTGAGCGAGCAACGCCAGCAACGGAATCCACGACTGCAGCAGATGCCGGCCGTCGAGCTTCGAATACGTCACCGCGACCAGCCGTTCGCTGAACACCGGCGAGACGGTCCCGGTCAACCGCCGCCCGCCGAGGTCGATGTCGACGTCAAGGGCCCGCGACTGCGCGCCGCGGTAGTGCCGCCCGACCTCCGCCAGTTGCGTGGCCTGGTCGCGGATCTCGGTGGCCTTGCGCCAGCCCAGTCGACCGGGTGGCAGTGTGCCGCGCCGCCATTCGGCCTCGCGCGCCTGGTCGGGCTGCATGCCGTCGAGCATGTCGTGCAGCATGCGGTCGCCGACCGTCCACTCCTCGAGCGCGTTGATGTCCACCGGCATCGCATCCTGGACCCCGTCGATCTCCCAGGGCAGCGTGTAGTCCAGTGCGCGGAAGAACCCCTTCACCGGGTCCCGGAAGAACGCCGCGAGGTCGGCGAGCACCACGTCCTCGGTCGGCGGGGCCGGCAGCGGACCGGAGATGAACGGTGGCCGCTCGGCACGGCCGGCGGAGCGGACGCGGGCCGCCCGCAGCACCGTCGGGTCGAAGGTGAACGGTTTGTCGGGGACAAGGCCGCCCGGCACGACGTTTCGAGTGTCGAAGGGCTGCAACGGGTGTCGAACGACGACGGCGTCGCGGACCTTGTCCGGCGTGGTCAGGTCCAGCGTGTCGAGCAATTCGGCCAGCGGCACCGCGGGCGGGCGTTCGTGTCCGGAGTATTCGTTGGCGCCGGTGTAGGTGATCACGAGGTGCTCGGTGGTGGCCTGGATGGCGTCGAGCAGCAGTTGCCGGTCCTCAGAGCGGATGTCGCGCTCGCCGGTCATCGGAGTGCGCGCCAACACGTCGTCGCCGTCGACCACCCCGAGCCGCGGGAACACCCCGTCGTCGATGCCGACCAGGCACACCACCCGGTGCGGCACCGAGCGCATGGGCACCATCGTGCAGACCGTCAGCGTCCCGGTGCGGAAGTTGGCGCGGGTGGGGCGCCCGGCGAGATGGCGCTCGAGCAGTGCCTTGATGTCGGGCAGCCGCATGAGGGTGTCCGCGCGTGGGCCGGCTTGGCGCACGACGTCGTTGAATTCGCGTTGCAGCTGGCTGATCTGCCATAGGTCGTCGTCGCTGACCTTGGCCAGCAGGTAGATGCCGTGTTCCAGCGACGTCAGCCACTCTTCCAGTGACCTTGTGCCGGTGAGTGATTCGGTGACGCGGTGCAGCCGGTCGACATATTCGGCGAGCCGCCCAGCCAGCTCGACGCGGTTGCTGCTGACGTCGTCGAGCGGCAGCGTGGTGTCAAGCCAGGCATGCGAATCGTCGGACATCGCGACACCGGCCAGGACGCGGTCGATGCCGAATCGCCAAGTGTTCTGGATGAAGTCGACGCCGAACGGCTGGCGGTCTTCCTTGTCGAAACCCCAGCGGATGTTGGCTTCGCGCACCCAACGGGTGATGTCCTCGAGATCGTCGTCGCTGAACTCGAATTGGGCCCGGACCGGCGCGGCGGCTGCGAGATTGAGCACCTCGCTGGAGGTGGCCCTGCTGCCCGCGAGGCTGAGCAGCTGACTCGCGACGCCCAGCAGCGGATTGGTCTGCACGAGGGAGCGGTCGGCCAGGCGTACGCGCAGCCGGTGCGCGGGATGCACGCCGCGGATCATGTCGCCGAGGCCGAAGCCGGCGACGATCAGTGGCGCATAGGTCTCGATATCCGGGCACATGACCAGGATGTCGCGAGGCTCGAGGGTGGGGTCGTCGGCGAGCAGGCCGAGCAGGACCTCGCGAAGCACGTCGATCTGGCGGGCCGGGCCGTGGCAGCTGTGCACCTGGATGGAGCGGTCTGTCGGCGTGTGTGTGCGGCCGTCCGGCCTGACGGCGTTGGCGGCGATATCGGACTGCAGCCAACCGAGCAGGGTGTCGGGATGCGTTGAGCCACTGAGATATTCGTCTGTGGCGGGATCGTCGGGCAGACTGCGCTGCAGCTCGCGCAGGTCGCGGCCGAGGGTGGCCAGCAGGGGGTGGGCGACGTTGCGGTGGCTGGTGTCGTCGCGGCGGGGGATCGGGCCGCTGTCGGTGGCGAGCTTGCGCCATAGGTCGTCGCTGGGATGCGGCAGCCACAGGTGCAGATCGTGGTGGGTGGCCAGCGCGGTCAGGAGTTCGACCTCGGTGGACGGCAGCCGGGTGTGACCGAACAGCGACATCCGCTCCGGCAGGTCCAGAGGCGATTCTTGTAGCCGCACAAGGGTTTTAGCGTGCCGGACATGCGGCGGGTCGTCGTCGACCTTGGCGAGCAGCGCGCGCCACAGCGGCGGCTGCCAGTCGAGGTCGGATGGGATGTCGCCTGGGTCGTCGCGTTCCCAGTCGATCAGCAGCTGTGGCCGTTGCCGGGCGTAGGAGGCGAACAGGCCCGCGAGCCGGCGGGCGACGGCGTAGCGGCGGCCCTGGCGCAACTCCTTCTCCTCGCCCACTTCGAAGTGGCCGAGATGAGTGGCCAGCGTCTTGCACCAGCTCGCAGTGCAGCTGGCGTCGATGACCTCGAGCAGCGGCCAGACCATGGCGTCGGGAGACCATGGGTCGTCGTCCGCGGTACCGGTGATCTCCGCAATCAGGGAATGCGGGTTGCGGAACGAGATGCCTGCACAGATGCCGTCCTGGCCGGCATTGCGGCCGAGGATGTGTGAGAGCCGCTGGCTCAGCCACCGTTCGACGCCCTTGGCGGGGACGATGATCAGCTCTTGCGCGAACGGGTCGGGCAGCGGAGTGGACAGCAGATGGCCGAGGGCGTCGGCGAGGAGATCGGTGCGCTCAGCGCGATGGAGGTGAAGCGCCATCAGTGCTCACCTTAGGAGCCTCCGTCGACCTGGCGGGCCAGTTCGTCGACGACACGGTCGAGCTCGTCGACCATCCAGCTGTCCAGGCCGCGAGCACGGTAGGCCTTCAGCAGTTCGCCGTAGTACCAGAGGTGATCCTGCGGGTTCTTCCGGTTGAAGCGCTCCCACAGTTTCGGGCCGTGCTCGTGGTAGTCACGCAGCATCGAGCGCGCGTTGTCGAGCTTGTCGGCGACGGAGACCAAAAGCGTGTCGACGCCGACCTCGGCAAGGTGGTCGACGTAGCGGCGCTTGCGGTCCAGCCATGGCGGCTTGGGTTCCTCGTCGGTGTCGCTGCACTCGGCGACGATGCGGGCGACGTCGTCACCGAACTTGGTTCGGATCTCGGCCAGCGTTGGGGGACCGCCCTGGTCCTCGACGGCGTCGTGCAGCAGCGCCGCGATGGCCTGGGCTTCGGAGCCGCCGTCGTTGATGACGAGCCCGGCCACGCTCAGGAGATGGCCCATGTAAGGGATGTCGCCACCCTTACGTACCTGGTTGTGGTGCTTGTGCTCGGCGTAGACGAGCGCCTTGGAGAACTGGTCGGTCAGTATCGGTGTGGAGGTCTGCTCACTCAATGCGATTTCTCCCCTTTCAGTCTGACCATAGCCGCAGGGGGTGACACGCCGAATCTCTACGCTCGGCGTATGAAGGCAGTCACCTGCACCAACGCCAAGCTCGATGTCGTCGACCACCCGACACCCACGCCGGCCAAGGGCCAACTGCTTCTCGACGTCATTCGCTGCGGCATCTGCGGCTCGGACCTGCATGCGCGCAACCACTGCGACGAGGTCGCCGAAGTGATGGCCGAGACCGGCTACCCCGACTTCATGCGCTCGCACCAGTCCGTCGTCTTCGGCCACGAGTTCTGCGGCGAAGTCCTCGACCACGGTCCGAAAACTCGCAAGACACTGAAGTCCGGCACACCCGTCGTCGCGCTACCCCTGCTGCGACGCGGCAAGGAGGTGCACGCGCTCGGGCTGAGCACGCGGGCCCCCGGCGCCTACGCCGAACGCGTCGTCGTCGAGCAGTCCCTCGCGCTGCCGGTCCCCAACGGCCTACCCGTCGAACAGGCCGCGCTCACCGAACCCATGGCCGTCGGCTGGCACGCCGTCCGCCGATCCGACATCGGCAGAGGCCAAGTCGCCATCGTCATCGGCTGCGGACCGATCGGCCTCGCCGTGATCCTGATGCTCAAGGCCAAGGGTGTGCGAACGGTGATCGCCAGCGACTACTCCGCCGGCCGTCGCGCGCTGGCCATCAAGTGCGGCGCCGACATTGTCGTCGACCCGGCGCTCGACTCGCCGTACGAGGCCGCGAAAGGCCATGGCCATCTCGAAACACCGCTCGACGCTTTCGATCTCGCGATCGGCACCATCGAGAAGCTGCAGCGGGTGCGCCTGCCGTGGTGGCACGTCTGGCGCGCCGCCGACGCGGTCGGTGCCGCCACTCCCAAACACCCCGTCGTCTTCGAATGCGTCGGCGTCCCCGGCGTCATCGAGAGCATCATCACTGGCGCGCCGCTGTTCTCCCGCGTGGTCGTGGTCGGCGTCTGCATGGGCGCCGATCAGGTTCGGCCGTCGATGGCGATCAACAAAGAGATCGATCTGCGCTTCGTACTCGGTTACACCCCAATGGAATTCCGCGACACACTGCACATGCTCGCCGACGGCAAGGTCGACGCCACGCCACTCATCACCGGCACCGTCGGACTCGACGGCGTCGACAACGCGTTCCAAGCGCTGGCCGATCCCGACGCACAAGCCAAAATACTGATCGATCCGAAGAGCGACGCCACAAGCCCTCAAGGGAGTTGACGATGAATGTCCTGAGAACCCCTGACTCCCGCTTCGCGAACCTGCACGGCTACCCGTTCGCGCCGCACTACGTCGACGTTGCCGCCAGCGACACCGACGGCCTTCGGATGCACTACGTCGACGAGGGCCCCGCCGACGGCGCACCAGTCGTCCTCCTACACGGCGAGCCCACCTGGAGTTATCTGTACCGCACCATGATTCCGCCGCTCGTTGACGCAGGCCGTCGCGTGCTCGCCCCGGACCTGATCGGCTTTGGTCGCTCCGACAAGCCCAGCGCCATCGCCGATTACACGTACCTGCGGCACGTCGAATGGGTCACGGCATGGTTCGACGCCCTTGACCTCAGGGACGTCACGATGTTCGTGCAGGATTGGGGATCGCTGATCGGCCTGCGCATGGCCGCAGAGCAACCCCACCTCGTCGGCCGCATTGTCGTCGGCAACGGGTACTTGCCTGCTGGTCAGCAGCCCGCGAACATCGCCTTCCGCACGTGGCGGGCCTTCGCGCGCTACACGCCGGTGCTGCCGTGCGGACGCATCGTATCCGCCGGCACCGTCACGAAGATTTCAGCCGAAATCCGAGCCGGATACGATGCGCCCTTCCCCGACAAGACTTTTCAGGCAGGCGCGCGAGCATTCCCAACCCTGGTGCCGACAACGCCGGATGACCCCGCGCTCCCGGCGAACCGCGCCGCGTGGGAGGCCCTCGGTCGGTGGGAGAAGCCTTTCCTGTGCGTCTTCGGCGCCAAAGATCCCATCCTCGGTCGCGCCGACCGCCCCCTGATCGCGCATGTGCCCGGCGCGGCGGGTCAGCCCCACGCCCGTATCAACGGCAGCCACTTCGTTCAGGAGGACTGCGGCCCGGAGTTGGCCGCCCGGATGCTGGCCTGGGACCCTGCCCGAGCCTGACGCTCTAGACTGAAAACAGCTTCACGAGTTGCCGTCGCCAAGCTCCGACTGGACGGCACGCCAACCCCACGCTCGTGGGTGGCTCGGATGACGAAGCGGTCCGCACCGACCGGTGCCGACAAGAGCGCCTCCACCGGAGGCCCCGACGAGGGAGCAACATGCGCAAGCATTTCTTCCGCGCCTTCATCGCCGATCCCGTCTGCGCGTCCGCGGACCCCGGTCACCACGTCGACATCGGCCGCTACTTCATGGCCGTCGCGAAATCAGCGGTGGCCTTTCCGGTCAGCGCCCACGTCCGCGATGGGCTCGTCCACCTCGACACCGGCGAAATCCTCTGGCATCACCGGCCCGACGACGTCGCGCATGCGCTGAGAAGCAGCGACGGCCACGCCGAGTGGGCGCCCGAATGGCAGGTCCTGCTGGTGCCCGGCGCCGTCCTCGCCGACGAGCGAAACGTGTTCACGCTCGCCTCCGAGCGCACCGAATGCGAGGCTCTCAGCCCTGCTGCACCACGTTGTTTCCCGAGTTATTGATGTCCGGGGAGCCGGAGTGATAGGTCACCACGTTTTCGACCCCCGACGCGCTGATCTGATCCGACGTCTCGAGCGTGACCTTGTTCTGCATGCCCGACACCGACACCGTCGTGCAGTGGCCCGTGATCGTGACCGTGTTCGAGACGCCACTGATGCTCACCGGATTGTCGTTGCATTCGAGCGTCTTGTTCGCGCCCATCCCAGCGACGCTGAGCTGACTACCTGGCGGCGCCGCGGTGGGCTGCGAGGGAGCGTTCGGCATCGAGGGCATCGACGGAATGCTCGGGATGGAGATGCCGGGGAAGCTCGAGATGTCGCGCGTCGCCTTCTGCATCACCACGAACCCGACGCCTGCGGCAACGATCAGGAACACCACAGCGATGCCCGCGAACAGCGCCCACGGAATGCCCGCCGACGACTTGCGCTGCGGCGCCGGCGCCCACGGCGCGCCGTACCCCGGCGGCGTGTACGGACCCTGGGCCGGCGGCGGCATCGGCGGCAACGGCGGCGGTGCGTACGCCTGATCGGGTGCCGTGTACGGCGTCGTCCCCGTCCCCAACTCGGTCGCCCGCGCCGTATCGGCCAGCGGTTGCTCGAGCGCCCTGATCCGAGCCTCGGGGTCGTCCTGTGGATTCATGCGCAGATGGTCCCACAGACAGTAGGTGCCCTCAACGAATGTGACGATTTGCTGACGAGGGGCGTGCAACGTCGGCTGAAGTGGTACCCAGGAAGTGTGGTGGCAGCTGGTTTCATCGCCATCGGCAGCGGTCCGGCAGGGTTAAGCGCAGCGGAGACGTTCCGCAGCAAGCACCCGCACATCCCCGTGCGGATTTTGACCAACGACGCCGCCCTGCCCTACGCCAAGCCGCCGCTGAGCAAGGACTATCTTTGCGGCCGCGAAGCCAAGCGCGATCTGCACAGCCCCGGCTGGTTCGCCCGCCACGACGTCGAACTGGTCCGTGGGATCACCGTCGACCACATCGACGTGGTCGGCCAGGAGGTCGTCACCGAGGGCGGCCGCCGCTACCCGTACTGGCATCTCGTGCTGGGCTGCGGCGCCAGTCCTGTCCCTCTCGCGATCCCCGGGGCCGAGGCCGCGCTTCCGCTGCGGTCGTTCGCCGACGCGCTGATCCTGCGGATGGCCGCCCGCACCGCCGACTCCGCGGTCGTGATCGGTGGCGGGCTGATCGGCTGCGAAGCCGCGGCCACGCTCGCCGCCCGCGGCGTGCTCACCACGATGGTTGCCGCCGAACCCGTGCCACTGCAGCGTAGATTCGGTGACGAAGTCGGCGAACGAGTCGCAAAGATACTGTTGGACAACGGGGTTCGCTTCATCGGGTCGACGGCCGTGACCGCGATCGACGACACCCACGTCCATCTCGACACCGGTGCGAGCATCGACGGTGACGTCGTCGTCTCCGCGACGGGCGTGCGTCCCGATGCGCATCTTGCCGTCGACGCCGGGCTTGACACTTGCGACGGCCGCATCGTCGTCAACGAGCACATGCACACCTCGGCACGCAACGTCTACGCCGCAGGCGATGTCGCCTTGGCCTACAACGTCACCGCAGGCAGGCGCATCCGCGCCGAGCACTGGCGAGACGCCGCGCAGCAGGGCCGCATCGCGGGCCTGACCGCGGCCGGCCAGCCTGCGTCCTGGCGCAAAATTCCCGAATTCTCTTGCCTCATCGGCGAATCCACGTTGAAGTACCGCGGCTGGGGTATCGACTACGACAACACTCGACTAGTCGACCACCGCGACGGGTTCACCGTCTACTACGAGTCGGAGGGCGATGTCGTCGGCGTCCTCACAGCCAATCTCGTCGGCGGAACATCCAGTACAGCACGATGACCATCAGCACGATGACCGACGTGCTGACCAGAAATCCCGAGAAGGTGTTGATCCCCGGGTACTCGACGTTCTGGCCGTAGAACCCGGTGATCGCGGTCGGCACCGCGATGATCGCCGCCCACCCGGTCAGCTTCTTCATCACCGTGTTCAGCCGGGCATCCTGCAGCGACAGGTTCGTTTCGAACACGGTTGTCACCATGTCGCGCAACGACTCTGTCCACTCCGAGACGCGCAGCACGTGGTCGTATAGGTCCGAGTACAGCGGATCGAGTTCGGGTGCCGTCTTCGCGTCGAGACGCCGATGCTGGATGGAGTTGACGACCTCGCGCATCGGCAGCACCACGCGCCGCAGCTCGACCAGGTCCTTGCGCATCCGGAATGTCTTGCGCTGGAAATCTTTCCGCGGGCTGTTCTCGAACAGGTCGTCTTCGACGCTCTCGATGCCTTCGTCGAGCTTCTGCACCGCGTCGAAGTGCCCGTCGACCACCACATCGAGCAGCCCGTGCACCAGCGAGCCGACCCCGTATTCCTGGCCGCCGAGTTCGTCGAACCGCTGAGACACCGCATCGATGTCGAAATGCGGTGACAGCCGCACCGTGATCAACCCCCGCGGCAACACGAACCCGGAGATGCGGTGCACGTCGAGCATCGACTCCGTGTCATCGGCGGGCTCGCGGGTCGAGACGCCGTACACCGTGACGAAGGTGTGGGTGCGGTAGACGACGGCCTTGGTGCGTTCGGACTCGGCGATCGCGTCCTCGACGGCCCAGCTGTTCAGGCTCAGCTCTTCGGCCAGGTCCTTGAGGATCGCATGGTCGGGGTCGTAGATGTCGCACCACACCAGGGTGTCCTCTTCGGCCAGGTAGTCCGAGATCGACGGGAAGTCGAAATCGTCCTGCGGCTTGCCGGCCCGCCAGACCCGGCCTCGGACGTGCGTCACTCCTTCATCATGTCAGGGCGGCGCATCCGCGCGCGTGGCCGCGGCACCAGCATCGGGACGGTCTGGCGGTATGCGTCGTAGCGCGCACCGAGCGTGGCGGTCAGGTCGCGTTCCTCCAGTTGCATCGCCACCAGGATCCACGCCGTCGTCACGCAGGCGAACAGCAGATGCCCGGCGGTCATCGTCGGCGCCGCCCAGAACGCGACGATGAAGCCGAGGTTCAGTGGATGACGCACCACGCGATAGAACAGCGTCGTGCGGAAGCCCGTTTGCGCCTGCGGCCGCGACCGCCACACCGCGAACACCTGCCGCAGCCCGAACAGCTCGAAGTGGTTGATCATGAACGTCGACGCCAGCACGATCGCCCAGCCGAGCCAGAACAGCGCCCAGATCACCAGCCGCACCGGCTGCGAGTTCACGTCCCACATGACGCCGGTAAGCTGCCGCCACTGCCAAAGCAGCAGAGCCAGAACAAGACTCGCGAGCAGCACGTAGGTGCTGCGCTCGACCGGCTGAGGAACGTAGCGCGTCCACCATCGCTTGAACGCCGGGCGTGCCATCACGCTGTGCTGCACCGCGAACAGGGTGAGGAGCGCGACGTCGATGGTTATCGCCTGGCCGACGGGAGCGGCGATCGCGTTGTCGACGCTGCGCGGGGTCAACCCCCCGACGAAGCCGATGGCATAGACGAACACGACGAGAAACAGCGCATAGCTGATCGCGCCGTAAGTGATTGCGAAATAACGGTTCATGGCTGTCAGCGTCGCGCCGGGCTGGTGCCCCGCGCATGGGGCATTTGCCTCAACTCTCGACGCGCCCGACCAGACCTCGTTCGAGCGCGTACATGCTGGCGCCGATCCGGTTCGAAACACCGATCTTGGCATAAGTACGTTCGACGTGGTTGCGGGCGGTTTTCTCGCTGATCACCAGCTTCGTGGCGATCTCCTTGTTGGTCGCGCCCTGCGCCACGAGGCGAAGTACATCCACCTCGCGCGCCGTCAGCCCATCGGGCCGCGGCTTGGATCTGAGCGACGCGTGACCTGCGGCGTGCAGCACCGCGTCGACGGCGATCTCGTCGAGCTCACCGTCGCGCACCCGGTTTCGCAGCCGTCGCGCCGCGCTCTCCGGCGACATCGCCTCGCGATACGGCCGTGGCTCGAGTGCGGACTGATAGCTGACCGCGGCCGCCACTAGCCGATCCGGCATCGTCAGCTGCCGCGCCGACAACCCCCGCGGATATCCCGTGCCATTCAGGCACTCATGATGATTCGCGGCGATCTCGGCCACGTCCTTCAGCCCGGGCACCCGATGCAGGATGCGTTCGGTCAGATACGGATGCAGCCGCATCCGCTCGAATTCGGCCATCGTCAATTCGCCTGGCTTGGACCAGATTTGGTTGGATACGCCGATCCGGCCGATGTCGTGAATGTGGGCGGCCCTGCGGGTCAAAGTGACGGCATCGGCGTCGAGGCCCGCGGCCGCCGCGGCGTCGGCAGCAAGCTGCGCGGTCGCCCGCGAATGTCCCAGCGTGAATGGACATTTCAGGTCGACGAAGTCTCCGATGGCGACGATGAGGTGGTCGAGAGCCTGCTCGTCTAGCGTGATGTGCCGATCGGGTGCCTGCTGTAGCGCCATCGTCCAGACGTCACCGGTCGACGGGATGGCGAGCAGCGATTCCGCGTCCGCGGTGAACGCGTCGACGACCGCGGGATCGAACTGCCCGCCGCGCCGGTTGCGCGCCATCGCAACCGCGCCGACCGTGCCGTACTCGCGCTGGTGCACTTCGACCATGTCGGCCACCTGTGCGACGCGCATCTCGATCGGGATCGCCTCGCCCGCAGCGCCGTTCGGCAGGCCGCCGCCGTCGAACCGCTCGAAGGTGAACCGCAGCGCGGTCTGCACATCGGTGGCCAGGCCGATGCGCTCGGCCAGCAGGGCCGCCGATGTGCAGTGCGAATGGATGAGATTCGAGATCTGACCGCGGGCGTTGAGATACAGCGTCGAGATGGTCTTCAGTCGCTGCAGCAGCGATTCGCCGTGCCGGATGTTGGTGAGCAGGAAGCGTTGATACGGCAGCCCAGACCAGTCGACCAGATACGAGCTGCGGCGCACCGAGATGTCGTCGCCGAACCACCGCGCGTATTCGTGCGAATCGGCGTGACAGCCGATCCACATGATCAGCGTCGTGTAGTAGATGTGATCCCGTTGCGCCTGCGGCAGTCCCATGCGTTCGGCGAGCCGCGTGGCGATCAGCGCCGACCGCAGCATGTGCTCCGCGGGTTGGCCGAGACCGAGGTCGACGGCCACCGACAGCGCGGCCAGCACCTCAGCGCGGGTAGTCATATGCCGATTCTGTCCCCGTCGAGATGCCGCGCGATGTCGAACGGCTCGAAGCGGCCTTGAGCGACGGCGCAGATGCCGCGTTGGGGGAGCTGGAAGTCGGCGAGGTTGCCCTGCACGGCGTGCGGACCGACGCGGCCCAGGTTCTCGCCCCTTACGACGGCCGTCGAATCGGCCACGGCCCAGACTTGTTTGGGCGCGATCCGGAACTCCTGGCCGTTCGGCAGGTGCCCGGTCAGCCGCATCCTTCCGACGCCGAGCAGCGGGCCGACGATGGCGCCCATCGCTTTCAGCATGCCGCGGCTGGTCCAGGCCGCGGTGGGCAGATGGCCGCCGACGGCGCTCATCAGGCGGGTCGCCCACGTCTGTTCGACGTCGACGCGCCACTGCAGCACATCCTCGATCGAAATCAGCAGCGACCACGGCGTGAGCCAGCTGGAGCCGATATCGCACACCTGGGGCTCGACCGGGGTCGCCGAGCTGAAGTAGCGCGAGCAGCTCTGCGGGCCCGGCGTGGTGGCATAGAAAGTCCAGACGCCGTCCGGAGTGCGATGCCACACCGAAAGGTAGCCGGGCGCGAACGAGGTCGCGGGGAAGTCGCGGAAAGCCAGGTAGTGGCCGTTGGCGAACGGCAGGCCCATGACGCCGAAGCCGACAACGCGCTCGTCGTCCCCGGGCGGCAACTCCAGATCCTTGGTGGCGGCCGCGGCGGCTTGTGGGGTGCTTGTCATGGGCCAATGGTGTGCCGTCCGAGCCGGCCAGGGCATGGGGCAATTGCCTCAACTTGGGATCGGTAGCGGGTCGCCAGGGTTGTACTGGATTTCCCCGACATGCAGGGCTCCAAGAATCCTCCAAGGCGCCCGCCGCAGGTTGGGGTGGTAGTGACCGCATCGCCAGCGGGGTGGCGCCTTACGAAAGGAAGCAACCATGGGCCGAATGTCACGGTTCGCAACCGCTGTCGTCGTGTCCGGCGGAGTCGGCCTGGCCGCGATGGCCACGGCTCACGCCGATCCCGGTTGGGGCCCGAGCTATCAGGGCGGCAACTGTCCGGGCAGCATGACGTGCACGCACTGGTGTCCGGGCGACGCGCTGTATTCCTGGAGCAACATGATTCCCTGGGATTGGAACGTCTGCCACGACTGGTATTGGAACTCGGAGGGCGTCGTCGACGTCAACTCCAACATGATCTACCCGTGGCATGGCGTTCCGCACGACGCGGGTCCGCCGCCGCCGGAACTGCCGCCCTACACCCCGCCCCCTCCGCAGCCGTTGCCCCCGGATTGCCCACCGTGGTCGCCGTTCCTCGCGCCCTCGCGGTGCGGCGGGCTGTAGGTCTGACGAAAGGTGTTGACATGAAACGAGTTTCGCGACTCGCAATGACATTGCTGGTGTCCGCGGGCCTGAGCCTGGGCGGTTTCGGGTTGGCTGCCGGCACTGCACATGCCGATGCGTGGCCCGGCTGCCCGAACGACCACCCGGAGGGGCCGTGCCGCTGGTGCCCTGGGGACCCTCCGGTTCAGACCGGCAATCACATCACTAATCCAGTGGTTTGGGACGAAAGTGTCTGCCACACCTACTGGTACGTGTACTTCGGTCAAGGCAACGTCGCGCAGAACATCTTCGAGGGCGATACGCCTCCGCCCCCGCCGCCGCCACCACCGCCGGCGCTGATCAATCGCGACAACTGCGCGCAGATTCTCGGGATCTTCTGCCCCAGGGCATGACCTCCCAATTGCCCGGCTCTGAGCGACAAAGTCGCCGGGAGCGACAAAGTCGCTCAGAGCCGGGCAATTTCACATACGAGTTTCCCGAGGCGTCCGACCGTCTGCCGTCCGGCAACTCGTACGGCCGAACATCGAGCCGACGCGACTGGGCACAGGAGGATTATCGCAGCCCGGCCAGCAGTGACGTCACCCCCAGCTTCCAGCGTCGCTCGATCAGCGTCCCGGATCCGAGCCAGCGCCCCGCCTCCTGCACCGCCAAACCCTGTGCCAGAGCGAGCAATACGTGTGCGATGTCGTTCGCGTCGCCACTGAGCAGACCCGCGTCGATGCAGCGCTGGATCCGCCCGATGAACACCTCGCGAACCGACGCCCCTGCCGCCAGTTCCTCGGGTCCCGGCTCGAAATCCGCGAACGGCCGCGAGAACATCACCTGCGCCAGTCGCGGATACGCCCGGCAGAACAACCGGAACACCGGAACCAGCCGCTCGACGTCCCCAAGCGGATCGGACGTCACGGGAACCTTCGCCAACTCGGCGCCAAGCAGCCGGAAACCCTCGAAGAACATCGCCCGCACCAGGCCGGCCTTGTCGTCGAAAAGCTCGTACACCGCAGGCACCGATGTGCCTGCCCGCTCGGCCACCCGACGGGTGGTGAACCGGGCGATGCCCTCGTCCGACAGCGTGCTGATCGCGACCTCGAGCAGCCGGTCCCGAAGCTCGGGCGTGCGCTGCTTGGCCCTTGGCATCGAAGGCCTAGCCGAGCGTGAATTCGGTTGCGAGCCCGTCGATTCCGGCCTTGATCGCCTTGAGAGCGGAGTCGCGCGCCTTCAGCTTGGTTGCCAGGTGCGCACCGGCGTGCAACGTCGAAGCCGCCTCGCGCGCCACCTCCTGCGCCCGGGTCAGCACCCGTTCGGCCTCGACGAGCTCGTCGAGCCAGCCGCCCGCGACCGCCTCGTCGCCTGCGAAGGTCGCGGCCATCGACGCGCCGCGCTCGAACGCGGCAGGCGTCAGTCGCGCCCGCATGATCTCGATCGCCGAGATCGGAATCGTCATGCCGATCGCCACCTCGATGGCCTGACACCTCGACTTGGGCTGGCCGATCCGATGGTCGCCCGAAAGCAGCAGGAACGATCCCATCGCGATCGCGGGGCCCGTCGCCGCCATGATCACCGGCGCCGGGAACGTCAGGCAACGCATCGACAACTCGAAGCCACCCGCGAGCATGCCCAACGCTGCCTTGGCGTCACCCGACTGAAACACCGCCAAGTCGAAGCCGCCGGAGAACACACGCTGGTTGCCGGCGATCACGACCGCCTTGGCCGAGTCCTTCTCGGCCTTGTCGAGCGCTTCGTTGATCGCCGACTGCATTGCCGGTCCCAGCACGTTGACTTTGCCGTCGTCGAGGGTGATCGTCGCGACGGTTTCGTTGAGCTCGTATGTGACGGTGTCAGCCATGGCTAACGATGTTACGTAACAAGGTTACGAAAGCCAACACCTGCTAGATGGCGCGATGCCTGCCGTTGATGATCGTGGTGTGCGCGTCCTCGAAAGCCGTGTCGACATGGTTGTTGTTCGCCGCGGCGTCGTTGAGTTGGTACTGGTCGCGGTAGCGCTCACGCAGGTCGTCGGCGGCCGCCCGCACGCGGTTGATCTCGACGCGCAGCACGTCCTCGCGGCTCTCACTGGCCGCGTAGTGGTAATAGGTCAGCAGGTGGCGCAGCAGTTCGAGCTTCTGCTTCTCCTGGCGGGCCAGGTCGTGGGTGGTGAGCAGCTCGAGGCGCTCGACGGGGTGCAGTGTCGCCCAGTCCAACACCGCGGTGGACCGGAACTGTGTGCGCTTTTGCTTGGTGCGCCCGCTGGCTTTGGGTTGGTCGTAGTAGGTCACCGCGCCGTGGAAGCGCGACGCGATGGCCTCGCCCAACTCGCGGCGGTCCAGCGCGGAATCCCACACGATGCGCCATTCCTGCGTCGGCGCCAGATAAGGGATCTCCGCGGGCAGGTTCAACTCCGTGATGTCGACATAGCGGTCCTCGTAAGCGGTTTCGTACTTTCCGACGGTCGGCGGGTTCGCGAACTCGAATCGGATGCCGTACGCCGGGGTCTTTCCGAAGTTCTTGACGACGAGCTCCACAAGATGCCAGTCGTTGGCGGCGGGCTCCATGAACATCGCCACGTTGGGCTGCGTCAGCTCCGCGCTCTGTGCCTTGGCCTGTTGGTACTGACGCCAGGCGTACACCAACGCCGCGATCCCGACCATGACCGCCAGCCATGCCGCCAGCGCCGTCCAGCCGCCCGCCGACATGCCGAGTACATGGTCTGAAAACCAATCCACGCACCGCAGTAAACCACGGTCGGCGCGTCGTTACATCATTCGCCGGGGTGCGACTTTGCCGGTTGCTGAGACGGTGTGGATTTGTGGGTAAATAGAGACTGGAGTGCCTAAGGGGGTTTCGGAAGCATTGCCGGTGCCGGCATAGGGTGGTCGCTCAGCGTGAACGCCTATGGGTTCGGACGAATCGCGTGTTCTTGGCTCTCGTTCCGCTACGGCATCAAAGCGATCTCACTGCGGTCGGCGCATTTTTGGTCGACAACAGATGCTCGAGCAGTTCCGATGCGGTGAGGGGCGGGCTGTAGTAATACCCCTGGGCCACTTCGCAACCGGACTCACGCAGCTTGGCCGCCGTGGCGCTGTTCTCAACGCCCTCCGCGACGGTCGTTACGCCAAGGACGTGCGCGAGATCAATGACCGCCTCTACGATCGCCGCGGCCCGTTCGTTAACGAGAATCGGTCCGATGAACTGTCGATCGAGTTTGACTTCGTCGATGGGCAGATCGCGTAGATACCGCAGCGCCGAGTAGCCGCTGCCGAAATCGTCAATCGCAACCCGCATGCCGTGCCCTCGCAGGTTGTCGAGGACGACGCGGGTCCGGTCGATGTTGTCGAGCAAGAGGTCTTCGGTGATCTCGATGGTCAGTGCGTCTGCGCTCAGGCCACGTTCGTTGAGTAAACGCACTATCCGGCTCGGCAGGCCCAGGTCACCCAGTGAAGGGGCAAAGACGTTGATTGCAAGGGGAACTCGCAGTCCTCTCGACTGCCAGTGCGCCGCGTCGTCGAGAGCTTGAGCGAAGACGAGGTCCGTCACCGATCCCATCAGTCCGTGCTCACGCACCATCGGCAGGAAGTGGTCCGGGCCTAGCAAGCCGCGTTCGGGATGTGGCCATCGAACCAACGCCTCGACGCCGACGATCTTGTCGTCGCGCAAGTCGAACTTGGGCTGATAGACAAGGCTCAAGTTGAGATTGTCGATCGCGTGCCGCAATTGGCCGAGCAGCCTCAATGCGATCGCTCCGTCGCGCGCTCTGCTTCTACTGATGTCTCTCATCGCTCCGAGTTCACTCGGATCAAACAAGTGCATGTCCGGCGTGAAGGTATGCACACCGCCAGTCCGCGAGCGTTTTGCCGAATACATTGCTACGTCAGCCTGTTTCAGCAGCTGATCGGCGGTGATGTCGGGCTGGTCGCCGGTGGCGACGGCAAGTCCGATGCTGGGCCGCAACAGTAGATCGTGCCCGTCAATGGGTATCGGTTCATCGAAGACGTTCGCCACCCGGTGCGCGACAAGGCGCGAGTGCTCGGGCCTGCCCTCCATCACTATGGCGAACTCGTCACCGCCCAGCCGGGCGACTGTGTCGCCTGTCCGCACGCAGCCAAGTATCCGTTCTGCGGTCCTGACCAACAACGCGTCTCCCGCCGGATGCCCCAAGCTGTCGTTGACCAGTTTGAAATCGTCGAGATCCAGCGACAACACGGACACCGATTGGTTGTCGCGCTGGTGAAGTTGCATGGCGTGTGTCAGTCGGTCGTTGAACAGCGCCCGGTTCGCCAGCCCCGTCAACGGGTCGCGCAACGCCTGATCGGCCACCGTTGCCATCAGCCGCCGGTTTTGGCCGACGACAATGAATTGCCTTGCCAGGACTACGAGAACCAGCAGGGCGGACGTGACGAGTATTGGACCCAGACCAGATATGGGCGTGAATTTCGGGAGGCATACCAGGACGGCCAGCGCGAGAGGCGGATAGGGGATCCACATCGATGCCCGCGATGGCGCTTCCGCCTCGAGCTCGTCGCTGTGTGGGGTCCGCAGGCTGACGAGCGCGGCCGAGCTCAGCGCCAGCAATGCCGCGAACCAGCCGATGTCCATCAGACTGCCGCCGTTGGAGTCCTCGTTGCCTGCCACGAAGAGGTAGGCGCTGTCCGAAAAGGCATTCAACACATTGCCGGCCAGCAGCAACACCAGCGTCGTGCGCTGCCTGGTCCGCGCCCGCCCCAGGATCAATAGCGCAACGGTGACGACAACGATGTCACTCACGGGATACAGCAGCGAAACAGCCAGCGCGAAAGCGCTCTCAGCCCCGGCCCGGTAAACGTTCTCCAGGACGAGCACCCAGGACACCTCGAACAGGGCGCCCGCGATGATCAGCGCGTCTAGCACGAGACGGGCGCGGGACTGCTTCGAGTATCCGGTCGGAAACAACACCAACGCCAGACACGCTCCGACCGGAAACAACAGGTAACCGGCGTCGGCAAGCGACGGAAATGGGGTTGGCTGCTTGAGAATCAACTCGTAGTAGTCGGAGAATACGTCGCCCGCTACCCAGCCGACCATACCGACGGTCAGACACATCCACGCCGTCCGTTGCCTGCCCCGTGCCGACTTCGCTGCCAACGCCGCGCAGATGGCCGCGAATACCGCAAAGCTCAGCAATCCAAGTGTGGAGCCCACGTGGGTGGCCCACTTGCCGCCCCACCCGCCGACCAGCCACGCGGAAAAGCCAACGGCTGTCGCCGCGGCCAAACCCGTCACGTATCCGATTGCCGGCACCCGTCATAGGCTAGCAACTTTTCGTTAGCTCGGGAAATGGAGCAACGACGTCGATGTACTAACGCAGGTGGTAGGAATTAGCAAAGTACGTGAATGCGGGATCTCGCCTAAGCTAGGACGCCGCCGCGGCGAATTCCGTGGGCTCGGCAGGCACGGCCGTCGACTCGGTTTGCACCAGTCGTTCGCCGCGGGCGAGCCAGTCGGTGTCGACCCACACCACATGGCCGGGCAATCGCCGCCAGTACTCCGGATGCGCGCGCAGATAGATGTCGACGCTCGCGTGTACCAGCGAGTCGGCGGGCAGCCGTCGCAGCGACACCGTGCGGGCGCTGCCTGCCAGTGCGTCGAATTCGGTTGGCGCAGGCGCGTCCCTGTGGCCGGTGGCGCGTACTGCCACACCGGCGTGCACCGCACCGTCGAGCACCCAATCGAGTGCGATGTCCGCCAGCGGCCAGCATGCTCCCGGTCCGCCCGCGACGTCGCAGTGCGCCCCGCGGAACCAGACCTCCTCGACGCTATCGGGTGACGACACCAGATGGTGTGAGCCCAACCGGCCGTCGATTGCGACCGCGTGCCGTCCCGCGACGACTTTCTTCAGCGGTTCCTCTGCCGCGTGACCCGGCACGCCGACCATGTCCCAGAGCCCCAAAAACTGTACGGGAACGCCGATTTCGCGATGGCCGGCCAACCGCGCGGCCAGTACCCGAAGCCGCCGCCAATCCTGCGGGCTGCGCCGGGTCCGTGGCACCGCATAGGCGGCGAGCACGTAGTCCATCAGGTCGGGGAGTACACCCACGGTGCCGAGCAGTCGGGCGAGCGCGTGCGCGCAGTATGCGCCGCGGCCGACGCCGAACAGGTAGATCCGATCGCCGCGGTCCCAGTTGTCGACCAAGAATTCGTAGGCCTCGGCGATCGTGGTCCGTGCCTCGTCGGTGGCGGCCTGGCGCCACCGCAACCTGGCCAACGGATCGCGGTCGGCGGCGGGCACCTTCGCGCCCGGGTGGTACCAGGTGATCTGTTCGTCGCTCTCGTCGAGCAGACGCAGCAACGCCTCGACGTTGGTGGCATCACGGGGTCCAGGATGGTCTGGCGCCCGGTCAAAGCACAGCACGATGTTCTTCACGGTGACCCCCGACGGAACTATTGACGCTGTTGGGGATAAGTTTGCTCCGCAAAATTCGCCGTGTCCTGCGTATCGCACTACTCGAATTGCGAATCACTGCGGATTCGCTACAGCGCGACCTCACTGGGCGCGGAATCCGCGATCGTGATGCCGCAGGCGCGGCCGAATTCCTCCGCCGTCAGCCCGTCGGCCGAGTTCATGTCGCAGCGGCCGAACGGTGGTGCGCCCTCAGGAAGGCCGCCGCCGTACCCGGAGCCGTCGGTGTATTGATGGGCGACCTTCCCGGGGTAGGGCGGGTTGTGTCCGTAGGCGGCCACCACCAGTCGGATGCCCGCTGGTTTGTTCGGCCACAAGTTGTTCAGGTCACCGACATTGCCGTATCCGATCACCTTGGCAGTCGAGCCGACGAACGCACCGACGGCCTCATATGCCGCGTTGATGCCCGCCGACTGATTGCCGCGGATCTGTCCGCTCCACGACTCGACATCGAGCATCACCGCCATCTTCGGATGCGGCCTGCCGACCATCTCCTTGAACACCTCGACCGTTTGCTGCCAATTGGGCCGCCAGACAAAGTAAACGATGAAGAAGGTCAGCCTTCCGGCCTCGGCGTTGCGCAGACACCAGCCATAGTTGTTGGTCCAGCGACGATCTCGATGCGTGCCGTCGTTGGACCGGATGCACAGCACCGGATACGGATAACTGTCGTTGACGCCGACCTGCCACTCGGACACATCGGCGTAGAGCGTGTCAGCCACACTTCCAGTCTGCGGGCAACTACGACAAGGGGACGTCGACGCCGGTACTCGTCGGCTCCCCGTGCACTTCGAGCGATTCGGCGGAGGTCCCCGGTGGCACATCGAAAGCGATTGCTACATCTGCAGAACCGTTCGGATCCAGGTCCGCCCAGGTGCCGTTGAGATAGGCGGTGGCCTGGTCGTCGACGTTGTACGTGGTGCCGCCTGCCTTGAGCTTCTGCCAGGTCGCGAGGAACGTGCCTTTCGCGTCACCGGAATTCAGCACGGTCATGTGGACGATCAGGAACTCGCCCTGCGCCTGCTTCTCCACCGGCGCGTCCTGGAACTTGACCGTCGGCGCGTTCTCTACCCCGGTGATCGCGAAGGTCAGTCCGCCGTCGGATGCCTGCGGCCCGGAACCTGAAGGGGCGCTTGGTGATTGGCTCGGGCTTTCGGTGCTGTTGCCCCAGCCGTTGTCCGACGAGGTGGTCGCAGGTGCAGGCTTCGATGTGCTGGTCTTTCCTGAGGACGCCTGGGTGGTGTCGTCGGACTTGGTGAAGAACAGCCCGTAGATGACGACAGCGACGAGCACCGCCAGCAGCGCAGCGCATGCGGCGACGAACTTGACGATCAGGCTGCGGCGCGGATCCGACGGCTGTGGCGTGCCGCCGGCACCGAACGACGTCGGCTCGGTGGCCGACGTGAGTTCAGACGCGGTCGACGTCGGCTCGAAGGCCTGTTGAGGCCTGCGGATCACCGACGTGGCCTGCTCGCTCGGCGCGCTCGGCACCGCGTCGAGGTTGATGACAGCGGTCGGCCCGGGCTCGGACTCCGCCTTCGCCTCTGGCTCGGGCGCCCGATGGGAGCCGACGTGCTCGCCCGCCGGCTCCTGCGCGGCGGGGGCGCGGTGCTCGGTCCAGGTGGACCCGTCCCAATATCGTTGGCCGCCTGAGCCGTCGGGATCCGGATACCAACCTGCGGGTGTGGTCACCGCGGGAGGATATCCCGATTCATATGAAGCGGCGCGCGTTTTGCTCACGCACTCAGTAGGGGGCGGGGTTACGCGCCCATCAACATGCGCCACTGATCCAAATTGCTCGCCCGATACACGTAGTTGGTCCGCTTGACCTCTGACAGCGACGCACTGGGCTCCGCCGAATACCAGTGGCCGGGAAACACCATCGGATCGCCGGGCAACTGCGCCAGCGCCTGCAGGCTGTGGAAGATCGCGTCGACGTCACCGCCGGGGAAGTCGGTGCGCCCGCAGCCCTCGAGGAACAGTGTGTCGCCCGCGACCAGCCGTCCGTCGACGAGAAAGCATTGGCTGCCAGGGGTGTGGCCGGGAGTGTGCAGCAACTCGATGTCGATATCGCCGACCTTGACGACATCGCCGTGCTCATGTCCGGTCAGCTCCGACCGGGCGATGCCGGTGACGCGCGAAACCCAGTCCGCCTCAAGGGAATTCACGTGCACAGGCACGCTGGTCCGCTCCAGCAGCTCGGCGAGGCCCTTCAATTCGAAGCCCATCATCGACCCGCCGACATGGTCTGGGTGGTGGTGGGTGACCAGCACACCGGACAGCCGCATGCCGTCGGCCTCGATAGCGTCGGCCAAATCACCCGCGGCGTAGGCAGGGTCGACGACGACAGCGTCGCCGGTTTCGCGGTCACCGATCAGGTAAGCGAAGTTGCGCATCTGCGCGGCGATCATGTCGCCTGCCGCGAAGTCGCGCCCCGAGAGCAGCTGCCGAAAATACAGGCGGTCGGTCATGTGCTCAGACTAGGTGGCGGTGGTCTTGAGCCGCACCAGGCGGGTGGTGCTGCTCTCGTCGAGGTCGACCACGTCGGTGCGCGCGCGCAGGAAGTCGCTGAACGACTTGTAACCCAACGACTTTTCGGAGAACGACGGGTCCATTCGCTTCATCTGCGCCTTGACCGCCGAGTTGTGCAACCAGTCGGCGTCGTCCTTCTCGTGGCCGATCCGCAGGGCGCGCTCCAGCAGTCCCGTCGCGGCGGCCTGCGGATCGGGCTGCTCGGGCTCGTCGTCGGGTTCGGCCGCCTTGGCGCGCCTTGCCCGTTTCTTCGGCTCGGCGACGGGGACGCCGGGCAGCGCGTCGTAGCTGACGAACTCGTCGCAGGCGGCCGTCAGCGACTTGCTGATCGAGCCGGTGATGCCGATGCCCACGACGTAGCGGCCAAGGCGTTTACACCGCTGGGCGAGCGCGATGTAGTCGGAATCGCCTGCGACGATCACGACGTGGGTCAGGTCGGGCAGCCGGAACATATCCTCGACCGCGTCGACGGCCAACCGGATGTCGGCCCCGTTCTTGGCGTATGCGGCGGCAGGAAACAACTGGACGAGGTCGACCGCCCTGCCGACCAACTGCCCGCGGTAGTCGGCGTTGACGTCGGCCGACCAGTCGGCGTAGGCCTTCGTCAGCACCAGCGTCCCGAACGACGACGCGAAGTCGATGATGGCGCCGACGTCGACGGTCGCCTGGGTAAGCCGCCCCGGCTGCTTGTGAAAGCCCGCCGTTCTGTCCTTCTGGAACGAGTTGCGGCCGTGCACCTGGTCGTAGCGGGAGATGACGATGTTGTCGAAGTCGAGGTAGACGGCCACGCGGGGTGCGCCGGGATCAGTCACGCTTACGGTCTATCACCTCCTCGGCCCCGGCGCGCCGCCATCGAAGTCATGGCTAACGGGGTTCCAATTGCTGCGTGCCCAGACATGCCGCCACCCCCAAGCGGTCGGGTCGTGAGCGGGCCCTGCTCGTTGGCATGGGTGTGGCGGTCGTCGCCGTCGTCGGTGCCATCGTTGCGGGAGTGATCCTGGCGCTGAGGATGAATGTCGCCGCACCGACTGTCACGGCGCAAACCAGCAGCGCAGCACCGTCGGCTACGGCCGCGGTGCCCGGACCGACTGCGACCGAACCCACGGCGACCGACGTCGCCAGGCCCGACGTGCCGCCTGCCGCGATGGGCCAGGAGGTGCGCGACGGCGACTTCTCGTTCGTCGTCACCGGCGTGCAGCGCATGGATGCCGTGGTCAATCCCGAGCACCCCGACATCGAGAAGACGGCGCAGGGCGAATACGTCGTTGTCCAGATGACCGTGACGAACACCAGCGCCGAACCGCAGACCTATTCCGGGTCGTTCAACACGCTGTCCGACGGCGGCACGGTCTATAAATCCGACGACGAGGCCTGGCTCTACTTCGGCCACTTACCGCCACGGCTCAACCCCGGCGACTCTTTCGACACCGCCGTCGTGTTCGACGTGCCGAAGGGCACGGAGGTCCAGTCCGTCGACCTGCACGACGGGCCAACCTCGACAGGCGTCACGGTCGCGCTGTAGCGCGGCGAAGACCAGCGGTTTGGCGCGTTAAACCGCGAGAATGTACCCTCTTTAAGGCCCACGCCACGGCTGCGCGGGTCAGGCCCCCTTAGCTCAGTCGGTAGAGCGTTTCCATGGTAAGGAAAAGGTCAACGGTTCGATTCCGTTAGGGGGCTCGGTGGTCGCCAAGCTTTTCCAAGGCGAAGTGGCACCCGGATGGCGGTGTAGCTCAGCTGGTTAGAGCGCACGACTCATAATCGTGAGGTCGGGGGATCGAGTCCCCCCACCGCTACAAGACAACCGCAGTATTTGAGAAAGAGGCACTTGACGTGGCGTCCAGTACAGACGTACGGCCGAAGATCACTTTGGCCTGCGAGGTGTGCAAGCACCGCAACTACATCACCAAGAAGAACCGTCGCAACGATCCCGACCGGCTCGAGATCAAGAAGTTCTGCCCGAACTGCGGCAAGCACCAAGCTCACAAGGAATCGCGCTAACGCGCCAGCCCGAGGGCGCCTGCCCGGGGTTGACCAGAGGTTCATCGAACGTGGGCTTGTCACAGAGCATCGTCGGCATGCACTACCGGCACCCTGACCACTACGTCGTCGGCCGGGAGAAGCTTCGTGAGTATGCCGTCGCCGTCAAGAACGACGACGCGGCGTTCTTCGACGAGAAGGTCGCTGCCGAACTCGGGCACGATGCGTTGCCCGCCCCGCTGACGTTCATCTCGATCTTCGGCTACCAGGCGCAGTCGGCGTTCTTCGCCGCCGCCAACATCGGGATCACCGAGATGCAGATCGTCCAGGTCGACCAGGCGCTGAAGTTCGTCAAGCCGATTCATGCCGGCGACACGCTGCACTGCGACGTGTACGTGGACTCCGTCCGTCAGGCGCACGGCACAGACATCATCGTGACCAAGAACATCGTCACCAACGACAAAGGTGACATCGTGCAGGAGTCCTACACGACCCTGGCGGGCCGTACGGGTGAAGAAGGAGAAGAGGGTTTTTCCGATGCCACTGCGTGAGTTCGATTCGGTGAAGGTGGGTGACACGCTTCCCGAGAAGGTGATCCCGCTGACGCGGCAGGACCTGGTCAACTACGCCGGCGTTTCCGGCGACCTCAACCCGATCCACTGGGATGACGACATCGCCAAGCAGGTCGGTCTGGACACCGCGATCGCCCACGGCATGCTGACCATGGGCCTTGGCGGCGGTTACGTGACGTCGTGGGTGGGCGATCCCGCCGCGGTGACCGAATACAACGTGCGCTTCACCGCTGTGGTGCCCGTCCCAAATGACGGCGTCGGCGCGGAAATCGTGTTCAATGGACGCGTGAAATCCGTTGAACCCGAGACGAAGTCAGTGACCATCGCGTTGTCGGCCACCACCGGGGGGAAAAAGATCTTCGGCCGCGCTGTCGCGACCGCAAAGCTGGCATAACTGATGGCACTCAAAACCGATATTCGGGGAATGGTCTGGCATTACCCGGACACCTTTGTTGTGGGACGCGAGCAGGTTCGGCAGTACGCGCGGGCGGTCAAGTCGCTCGATCCGGCCACACATGACGACAAGGCCGCCGCCGAACTGGGGCATGACGCGCTCATCGCTCCGCTCACCTTCGCCTCGATCTTCGCGGTGATGATCCAGAACCATTTCTTTCAGCACGTCGACGTCGGCCTGGAGACCATGCAGATCGTCCAGGTGGATCAGAAGTTCAAGTTTCACCGGCCGATCAAGGTTGGTGACGCGTTGACAGGAACCATGCACATCGAGTCTGTCGACGAGCGGTTCGGCGCCGATATCGTCACCACTCGCAACGTCTGCACCGATGTCGACGGTGAGGTCGTGATGGAGGCGTTCACGACGCTCATGGGCCACGAGGGCGACAACTCGATTTCGGCGAAGTGGGATCCCGAGACTGGCCAGGTCGTGCGCACTGCCGTCGCCAAGAATGGGCAGACCGCGGATTAGTAACTAGTACGGGTGGCGCGCTACACTCGGACCTCGGGGTTTTCCCAGTCCAGCGCGCTGTCCATCGGTTACCAAGCGACCGAACGGGGAGCGCGCAAATTGTGTGAGCCCCGGGTTTGAAGGGGCGTAGCTCAACTGGCAGAGCAGCGGTCTCCAAAACCGCAGGTTGCAGGTTCAAGTCCTGTCGCCCCTGCTCAACTGAATACTCGACAAGTGTGGACACTGGTAGGTGACCACACAAACCCAGACGAAAGGCATGCGGTGAGCGATTCCGACCCGGCACGCCGCGACTCGATAGACGACGGCACGGTAACCGACAGCGTCACTGACAGCACCGGTCAGACCGCGGTGGTGACCCGTCCGGCGCGTCCGACAGGCAAGCGGTCGCGGCGCGGCGCGGTGGATGCCGACAGCGAGGCCGTCGACCTGGAGACGGGCACGAAGGCCAGCCCCACCAAGAACGGCGGGGGCACCGCGACGAAGACGGCCAAGAAGTCCGCCGATCGGCCGTCACGCAACCCGTTCACGTTCGTCTGGAACTTCCTGCTGCAGGTCGTCGCCGAGCTGCGCAAGGTGATCTGGCCGAACCGCAAGCAGATGGTCAACTACACCGCGGTGGTGCTGGTATTCCTGGCGTTCATGGTGGCGTTGATCGGCCTGGTCGACCTGGGCCTGGCCAAGCTCGTCATGCTGGTGTTCGGCTGACGAGAACTAGAGAGGACTGACAAGTGACTTCCTTCGAGGGCGAATCGCCTTCGGCCGTGTCGGATGCGCTCGCCGAGGCAGCGGACCCGGCGACCGTGATCGTGGACGAGGCCGCTGAGCGTCTGGAGGACAGCACAGCCGCCGAGGCCGTGGAAGACGCTGCGCCGGTCGAGGAGGCTGCGGCTGACGAGGCTGCCGCTGACGAGGCGCCGGCCGAGGAAGTCGACGAGGATGAAGATCCCGCCGTCGCGCTGAAGAAAGACCTGCGCACCCGGCCGGGCGACTGGTACGTCATCCACTCCTACGCGGGCTACGAGAACAAGGTGAAGGCCAACCTCGAGACCCGCGTGCAGAACCTCGACGTCGGCGACTACATCTTCCAGGTCGAGGTACCGACCGAAGAGGTCACCGAGATCAAGAACGGCCAGCGCAAGCAGGTCAACCGCAAGGTGCTGCCGGGCTACATCCTGGTGCGCATGGAGCTCAACGACGAGTCCTGGGGCGCGGTGCGCAACACTCCGGGCGTCACCGGCTTCGTCGGGGCGACGTCGCGACCCTCGCCGCTGTCGCTCGACGATGTGGTGAAGTTCCTGCTGCCGCCCGCGGCCGCCAAGAAGCCGGCCAAGAGCACCGCAGGCGCGGCCGCGTCCTCCGAGGCATCGATGGAGCGTCCGGAGATCCTCGTCGACTTCGAGGTCGGCGAGTCGGTCACCGTCATGGACGGGCCGTTTGCGACGCTGCCTGCCTCGATCAGCGAGGTCAACGCCGAACAACAGAAGCTCAAGGTGCTGGTGTCCATCTTCGGTCGCGAAACACCTGTCGAACTGACCTTCAACCAGGTCGCCAAGATCTGATCGCGGACGCGATCCCTAGAAAGGAACACCAACACTCATGGCCCCGAAGAAGAAAGTCGCCGGGCTGATCAAGCTGCAGATCCAGGCCGGGCAGGCCAACCCCGCCCCGCCGGTGGGTCCGGCACTCGGCCAGCACGGCGTCAACATCATGGAGTTCTGCAAGGCGTACAACGCCGCGACGGAGAACCAGCGCGGCAACGTCATCCCCGTGGAGATCACCGTCTACGAGGACCGCAGCTTCACCTTCAACCTGAAGACGCCCCCCGCGGCCAAGCTGCTGCTCAAGGCCGCCGGTGTGCAGAAGGGCTCGGGCGAGCCGCACAAGACCAAGGTCGCCAAGGTGACCTGGGATCAGGTGCGCGAGATCGCCGAGACCAAGAAGGAAGACTTGAACGCCAACGACATCGATCAGGCGGCCAAGATCATCGCCGGCACTGCCCGGTCGATGGGGATCACCGTCGAATAAGACGGCTCCCGTGGGAGGGCCAGCTGCGGCCCGCCAACCACAACTCATCAATTAGGAGATTTCAATGAGCAAGACCAGCAAGGCATATCGCGAAGCCGCCGAGAAGATCGACCGCGAGCGGCTGTACACCCCGCTCGAGGCCGCGAAGTTGGCCAAGGAGACGTCGTCGAAGAAGCAGGACGCCACCGTCGAGGTCGCAATCCGGCTCGGCGTCGATCCGCGTAAGGCCGACCAGATGGTGCGCGGCACCGTCAACCTGCCGCACGGCACCGGCAAGACCGCCCGGGTCGCCGTGTTCGCCGTCGGCGACAAGGCCGAGGAGGCCACGGCGGCCGGCGCCGACATCGTCGGCAGTGACGACCTGATCGAGAAGATCCAGGGCGGGTTCCTGGATTTCGACGCCGCGATCGCAACGCCCGACCAGATGGCAAAAGTGGGCCGCATTGCGCGCATCCTCGGTCCGCGTGGTTTGATGCCGAATCCGAAGACCGGCACCGTGACGCCCGATATCACCAAGGCGGTCAACGACATCAAGGGCGGCAAGATCAACTTCCGCGTCGACAAGCAGGCCAACCTACACTTCGTGATCGGCAAAGCGTCGTTCGACGAGAAGTCGCTCGCCGAGAACTACGGTGCTGCGCTTGACGAGATCCTGCGTGCCAAGCCGTCGTCGTCGAAGGGCCGCTACCTGAAGAAGGTCACCGTCTCGACGACCACCGGTCCGGGTATCCCGGTCGACCCGCAGATCACTCGCAACTTCGCCGAGGCGTAGGAGTCAACGCCTACCCGACGGCGTGAGCCGCTGGGGTACCCCCGGCTGGTGGCCACGTTGATCCGAGCAACACATCCGAACTGAGTCGCTCGACGGGAATCCCGGCTTGTTTGCATGTCTGGACGACGCTGTCGGGGGAGTACGCGCTGAAGGTTGCGTAGAGCACTTCGTCGGCGGGGACGGCGAGTGTCATCAGCAATTGCACCTGAATGCCTTTGGCACGCATTGCACTGGCGGCGGTTTGGAGCGCGGCGACGATGTCGTCGATGGTTCGTGAGGTGACGTCGGGTCGATACCACTCCGCGAGGAAGCACGACGACGGCGAAACGTTGCTCACCGTCGTTAGGTTAATGACCCCCGGCGCTGTGCGAATCGGTTGATTCCCCCAGATTGAGCTGGCTGATCTGCTGCCCTAATTCGGCGCGGGAGTGGATTCCGAGCTTGCGGTAGGCGCGTGCCAGGTTGTGTTCAACGGTTTTCGGACTGATGAACAGGGTGGCGGCGACGTCGCGGTTGGTCATCCCCGAAGCGGCGAGTTCGGCTACACGCAGCTCTGACGGGGTCAGCCCCAGATCGTGGGTCGCGCTGACACGGGTGCGCGCGATCTCCGCTTGGACCCGCTCTGCCCACAGGGGTGTGCCCATCTCCTCGAATGCGTCGAGCGCCTCGTGCAGAGCGGCTGCCGCGAGATCCTTTCGGCGTTGCCGACGTAACAACTGGCCGCGCAGTAGCTGGGTGCGCGCGCGCTCGAAAGGCATGGCCAATCGCTCATGCTCGTGTAGCGCTTGTTGGGCCATCTGATCGGCAGCCGCGACATCACCGTGCGCGGCCAGCCACATGCTTCGACAGCGGGCCCCCACGGCCAACATCCAAGGACGGTCGAGCCATTGGCCGTTGTGCTCCAGCGCGTCGATGAGCAGTTCGGCATCGTCGAGCCTGCCAACGGCAATCATCGCCTCGATCGCGTCGGGCAGAAACGAGGCGGTGATGATCTCAGTGCCTGGTATCGCGTCGAATTCGGAGAGTAAAGGCTCCAACGCAGCGAGCGCCTCGGCGTAGTTGCCGAGCGAGACTTCCAGGAATCCCAGAGTCACGGCAGGCCATTGGGTCAGGCTGCGCGCCCCACAGCGCTCTGCGGCCTCCAATGCGGTGCGCGCATGGGCGCGGGCCTCCTCGTCGTGGCCGGCGTATGCGTCGACCGCGGATTGGATTGCCATTGCGACAGCAAGCATTTGGTCGCCGCCGAGTTGCTCTGCGCGTTCCATCGCGTCGGTGGCAATCTGTGCGGCGTCAACGAAGCTCCCGCGCCAGATTTCGATCAAGGCGCAGTGCAGGGACAGGTCCATGAGGAGGCCCTCTGCACCACGTTCGATGCAGTGGCGGCGCACCTCGTACATCTGTCTGCGCGCCTCGGCCAGTCGTCCTGTCCAGGCCAGTGTCAGGGCGTAGGCGGTACTGGCGCGCATCGGATACGGCACGTCGAGCTCGGGGTCTTCGAGTTCCAGTGCACGCGACAGGCTGAGCTCGTCGACTCCCTGGCCGCACATGCAACTCACCTTCACCCACATCGCCAGCGCCTGACTGCTCAGCATCGGATTGCCGAGTTCTTCTGCCAGCACCACGGCTTGCCGGGTGTGGTGCAGGCTCTCGTCGTATTCACACGTGGCGATCAGTGAGTTCGACAACAACAGCAGTATTTGCACCAACAATGGGTGATCGTCTGCGGCGTCGCTCAGCGCTGTCCACAGCAGATCGACGGCCTGCTCGAAACTACCGTCAGCGATCAGCATTTCGGCGGACAGGGTGAGTGCGGTCGCGCGCTGCGGTCCGGGTTCGAGCTGGCTGATCGTCGGCTCGAGCAGGGCACGGGCCCGCTTGTTATCGCCGGCCTGGAAGTAGTGGTCGGCCGCCCGCAACCGGCGCGATGGGGTGTCACCGCCGAGTCGAATCGCCGATTCGACCAACTCGGCTGCCGCCGCTGGGGCTCCGCGGGCCCGCGCGGCGTCCGCGCCTTCGTCGAGTGCGCGAAGAGTGACCGGGTCGGTATTGGTGGTGGCAAGCGCGAGGTGCTTGGCCTTCAGTTCGGGCAGGGCCTCGACGTCAGCGAGTGCCCGGTGCATTGCTCGGCGGCGCGACGGTGTGGCGTCGGTATAGACGCCGCGGGCCAATAGCGGGTGGGAGAACTGCACATGGTTGCCGTCGATGCCGATGATGTCCTCACTCTCGGCCTCTTCGAGTAACTCGACGGTTTGTTCAATGGAATTCCCTGTGGCCCTTGCCAATAGGTCGACCGTCGGCTCGGCGGAGCAGGCGGTCGCCAACAACATCTCCTGCGCTTGGGTGTCCAGGCGTCCGATTCGTGCGCGTACCAGGTCGGCGAGCGTGGCGGGTAAGTCTGATTCTTCAGATGGTGAGCCCGTGAGCATTGTGCGTGCCAACTCGAGCGCGAAATACGGGTTGCCGCCGGATATCTCGGCTATTCGTACGATTGTCGGGCGGGGAAATGATCGACCAAGTTTCTCATCGAACAAGTCGCGTAGACGGCCTAGGCTCAACGGGCGCACGCGAATTCGCTCGACGCCGTCGGGTCTGCGCAGCCGCAGCCACGATGTCGCGGTCTCGACGCCGCGTTGCGACCGTTCGGTGACGAGCACTCCGACGCGGCCCGTCAAACGACGTGCGACGAACGCGAGTATGGCCTTGCTCGACGGGTCCAGCCATTGGACGTCGTCGATCGCCACCAGCACCGGTGTCGTGTGTGCGAGCCCTTCCACCACAGAGAGGAAAGCGGTTGCGACGACCCGTTGGTCGCAAGGCATGCCGCCGCTGAGGTCGGATCGCAACAGAACACGGTCCAGCGCGACACGTTGCACCTCTGGAAGTTGGTCCAAGACAGACGCTTCGATCTCGCCGACCAGGTCGGCTGCGGCCGCGTAGGCCAGCCAGGATTCGGCCTGGCCCGCCTGGGCGGAAAGCACTCGAAAGCCACGCTCGCGCGCCTGTGCGATCGCAGCCAGCCAGAGTGTGGTCTTGCCGATGCCGGCTTCGCCGTCGACGACAAGGCACGACGGCTGCGCACTGGCCTCCGTCAAGAAGTCCCCTACCGCCGCCAGCTTCCCAAAGCGGTTCACGCCGACCCCCGACACAGGGTGGAGTATTCACCTAGCAAATCCCGATTTTGCCAGAATCCTTCAAGTTTCTCGTTATGATTTACCTAGGCGTTAATAAGTTTCCCGCGGGGTGCAGAGATGGCAAAGCTGAGTGTTCGGCGCAGACCGAAAATCAACTTTTTGCGTCTGCAACTGTCCGCTGCGCTGAACCAGAGTGCGCCGCCGTCTGCGATATCCGGCCTGAACAGCGTGTTTACCGGGGGCGGTATGTTGCAGAGGCAGCTTGGGGACTTCGCAAATCGGACATTGGCTACTGCGCCGAACACGCACAGCGGTGCAGATATAGCAAGCAATGGCCGCTTCGACGGCCGAGTCGATGTCCCAATCACTCAAAATCACCGTCGCCGGGAGCGGTGGTTCGGGCTGGGCCGGGGGGCCCGGAAAGCGAGGGCAGCAAATGATTAGTTGCTTTCCCAAAGAGAACACAATCCATACGGCGCTGTCGCTCGCAACGCGTGCGCCGTCGGTCGGCGACTGCCAACCGTGGCTATGGCGGGTGGGCACGCAGAGTCTGCATCTCTACGCGGACGCGAACCGGCGCGGCGCTCACACGGACGCGGAAGATCGAGACGTATTGCTGAGCTGTGGCGCGTCGCTGCACCACTGCCTCGTCGCGCTGGCGGCGATGGGCTGGCGTGCGAGGGTGCAGCGATTGCCCGATGCCGCCGAACCCGAACATCTCGCGGACTTGGAGTTGTATCCGCACTCGGCCAGTGCACTCGACGTCGCGCTTGCCTCCGCAATACCGAGGCAGCGAAATGACTGGCGGCCATACAGCTCGTGGCCGGTGTCTGCCGCTGACCTGGCGCTGATCGGCGCACGCACCGCAGTTACAGGGGTGACGACGCGGCGGGTCGAAGGCGTGGAGAATGTGCAACACGTTGTGGCCCAAGAAGTCTGGCGACACCGGACAGGCCACGAACACCATGGCGACGCGGCCGGCCAAAGCGAACGCCATGTGACGTTTGCCGACGGTCCGCACTGGAACGCGGCAAAATCCGACGCTGATGCCGCGGTTGACAACGCGGTCGTATTGGCGCTTGGAACCAAAGATGACAGTAGGCTCGCACGCCTGCGCGCTGGTGAAGCGATGAGCGTGGTGCTGCTGTCGGCTACCGCGTTGGGACTTGCGAGTTGTCCTGTCACGGAGGCGCTTCAGTGCGGCGACGTACGAGACACCATGCACACAAACTTGTTCAGTGTGGTTGGAGTTCCGCAGATTTTGATGCGTGTCGGCTGGCCTCAGGTGGACGCCGATCCGCTTCCTTCGACTCCGCGCCGGCCGTTGGCGGAGGTCTGTCAGTGGCCGAACGATCAGTCGCTGACCAGCGCCTGACGTCGCTGACACGTTGTTGTAACGATCTGCTGATTGCTCTGCGCACAGTCGTTAGCTGGCGGGTACCTGCGGTCCTGGGCGGCAAACGGCTGGGGGTAGGGGAGGCAAAGCAGGGGAAAACAACCGATTCATCACCATTCCCCCTCGCAATAGTGTCGGTTCAATAGCGACAGTGGCCGCATCGAGCGGCTTCGGACGCGCCGGCAATATGCGGTGGAACCGGTGCGACGTGATGCGTGTTGCCACGAGGAGGGGTTCGTGATCAACGGTTTGGTTGGACGGATACTCGGTGTCGCTGGTGCGGCGGTCCTCTCGGCGGTGCTCAGTTGCGGCATCGCGTCCGCAGCTGACCCATTGGCCGGGCAGAAATACGGCGACGCTGCATCGGCGATCGCCAAGTGGAACGGCAAGCCCGTGATTGGGACGATCACCGGAAGCGAACTGACGACGGACGACTGCATCGTGACGAGTTGGCACATGTCGAAGTTCCTCGATGCCAGCGGTCACAATATGCGGAAAAACGAGTACATACTCAACTTAAACTGCACCAACCGCGTCGCCTCGCCAGGTCATCCCGGCAACTCGGTGATGACCCCGCAAGGCGCCATGGGGAAGAGAGATCAGAAAGCAGCGGCAATCATCAACAAGGACCCCACATGGTGCAATTCGAGCGACGAGCGCCTGCATCAATGCCAGGTCATCTGCAAACGTTCAGGGCTATGTGAAATCTGAGCGGGCGGAAGGCGCGGCTGGTGACCCAGTGCACACGTGGCGAAAAACGGCTCTGCCGTTTAGTTCTCGAACGCGCAACCCAGATTGCCCAATCATTTCAACGTAATTCGTTGCGCGACCTTGCGGATTGAATGGGACCCGCCGATCACGGTGTTGCGCTAACGCATGGGCTCGCGGCGTGAGGGTGCCCACGCAATTCCCTGTCGCGCAGACAGAGCGCCGACGGGTCTATCCCTAAAGAATGCGCCTATAGCTGTGAATTCCGGGGGTACTCACGCCAAAAACGTTAGGGAAACACCTCATTTCGTAAAGCGCCCGGGGTGAATAGGCTAAAGATCAGGTGAGGCAGTGTCACTCGGCACCGACAAGTCGGCTCTGAGACTGTCACTCTCACGGGCCAAGTCGTTATCGGCGGCAACAGGGGGCTACGGATGTTTTCTTGGCAGGACGCGCGCGAACATGCACTTGCGGCCAACGCAGCTCCGACATGGGGACGGCCGACAGTCCACGTCCGCACGCCAGGTGTTAAACAGTGACCGGTGTCCTCGATCCCATGACGGTGACTGCTCCTCGGCAGTCCCCGGTCGCCGATGTCAATGCTCGCGGTGATCTACCGACCAGCGTCCTCACCCTCGACAATCCACTAGCGGGCCCTGATCTACCTGCGGCTGCCGGGAGCAATGATCGCACAACGGTTCTCGATAGTGCAGAAGATGGGCGTCGTACCAATTCCTATAACTGCAACAGTGGTCTCAGCGTGCGATCCGACAGTCATTTCTCCGCGCGCATGGTCGTCCCGATTGTCGACTTTGTCCTGATTCTTACTCCCCTTCTCTGGCGTCCCGCCCAGTTCTCTTCGATGGCGATGATGGCAGTGCTGGGCGCCTACCTCCTGTCTGATGGCGGTCGGTACGTTGTACCCCTGCACATCAGCGCGCTAGATGAGCTGCCCTCTATCGTCGGTCGGTTGCTGACCGCCATGGCGATTGCGTCCATAGCCGTCCTCTACCTTCGCCCACGGCCGGAGGTAGTGCCTTTCCTCCAAACTGCGTGCGAGGCAGCTCTTCTGGTTGTTTTCGGCCGGGTCCTAATCATGTGGATACTTGTCATAAGTCGGCGAAGAGGGATAATGCGGCGTCGCGCTATCCTCATCGGCGGCGGGCCGGTAGCAGCAGAACTCGCACGAACTCTATTGCAGCACAGGGAGTATGGACTCGATCTGACGGGCTTCCTCGATGATGGCGACCACTGTCCAGTCGAGAACTATCTACCATGCCTCGGCCATCTTGCTGATCTAGACAGGGTGGTGTCGACAACTGGTGCAGACAGTCTGATGTTGGCGGACAGCGGTATTGATGAACGTGCCTTGATTGAATCGGTTCGTACCGAGACGTGTCGAGACGCGGAGCTGCTCGTTGTCCCACGTTTGCATCACTTCTACACCGCGACGGGGAGAGCTGACCGTATTGGCTCCATCCCGATCATGCGTATCCGCAGTCCCCGTCTCTACGGTCCCGCCCAGGCCGTAAAGCGAGGGCTGGACGTCGTAGTTGCGACCGTCGCGCTGATTGTCTTGCTGCCGGTCATCATTGGTGCTGCGGTGGCCACCAGGATCGAGGGTGGTCGCGGGGTCATCTTCAGGCAAGTCAGAGTTGGGCGCGATGGAAGGCACTTCCAGCTTCTTAAGTTTCGTTCTATGCGGCCTGCCAATGATGCCGAGTCAGAAACGATGTGGTGTGTGGCCAATGACAGCCGCGTTGGCCCGGTCGGACGGTTTCTGCGATGCACTTCGATCGACGAGTTGCCTCAGCTGTGGAACATTCTTCGAGGCGACATGGCTGTGGTAGGTCCGCGGCCGGAACGGCCGCACTTTGTGGCGCAGTTCTCCATGCAGTTCGATCGGTATAACGCGCGTCATCGCGTGCAAGTCGGGCTTACCGGCTTGGCTCAGGTCTGTGGCCTCAGAGGTGATACGTCTATCGCCGACCGCACTCGGTACGACAACTTTTACATTGAAAACTGGTCGCTTTGGCTCGATATCAAGATCATCTTGCGGACATTCCGCCAGGTCTTTTGCTACCGGGGTCGGTGATCTCCATGTCGAACGCACAATGCCTCAGTGGGGCCGCCCGCCCCGTAACCATGCCTGCAAGGGCGGACATTACATAATGGCGGGGGTCATCATTCACGAGTGGATATCGGCACACGGCGGGTCTGAAAAGGTTTTCGCGGCGATGAGCCGAGCATTTCCTGATGCGGACTTGCGCACGCTTTGGCGCGATTCCGGATCCGTTATGGCCGGACGCGATATCTCCGAATCGTGGCTTTCGAGTACACCACTCCGTCGTTCCAAGGCTCTTGCGTTGCCCTTTATGCCCACGACGTGGCGTGCGCTTCGGAGTGATCATCAGTACGACTGGGTCTTGGCGAGCTCTCACCTGTTCGCTCATCATGCTCGGTTCTCGGGTGTGAATCTGTCTGCGCCGAAGTTTGTGTACGCCTATACGCCGGCGCGCTATATCTGGACACCGGAAGTTGACATTCGTGGTAACAATCCACTCGTACGCGTCGCTTCGTCCCATTACCGGCAGCTCGACCGTCGTCGGGCCGCTGAGGCCGTTGCAATCGCCGGAATCAGCGGATACGTGCGAGATCGCATCCGCAGGTACTGGAATCGGGACGCTAAAGTGATCTTTCCGCCCGTCGCGGTGGAGGCGATCGCAGAGTCTGCGCGAACCGGTGCAGGCCTAAGCGATTCTGATCGCCGCGTCATTGACCAACTGCCAGCCCAATTCATCCTTGGTGCATCACGTTTCGTCCCCTACAAAGGGCTGGACAAGGTAATCAAAGTCGGTGAACTCATCGGACTCCCAGTCGTGATCGCAGGTAGCGGCCCAGAGGAGTCGCGCCTGAAAGCTCTGGCGGCAAGTGCCGCAGTGCCCGTCGAGTTGGTGTTGTCACCTTCGGATGCCCTTCTTCATGCGCTCTACGCGAGAACGGCCGCCTACGTGTTTCCGTCCGTCGAAGACTTCGGCATGATGCCCGTCGAGGCGATGGCGGCGGGAGCACCCACAATTGTGAACTTCGCCGGCGGCGCCCGGGAGGCGGTTGCGAGTTCGTTGGCAAGCGCAGCAGTAGATTTCGCGGATCTCCATGAAGTCGCAGAGCAGACACGACAGCTGATAAACGAGGGATGTCGCCCGACCCTCTGCGAACTGCTGGAGCTCTCTGAATCCAGATTCGCTGAACGCCTCGTCGCCTGGGTCACCGGCGGTCCCAGCCCCGACGAGATGCGCAATGCGCGAAATGCCCGCTCAACACGTCAACCACTCACATTCACTCACAGGTATCACCCGCAGGAGGTCAAGTGAACACACACGGCAAAAACGCTCTTGTCACGGGCATCACCGGACAAGATGGTGGGCATCTTGCGGCCCTGTTGCACGAGAAGGGCTATCACGTTTACGCGATAGTGCGCGGTCAGAGCAACCTCAAGAAGGAGCAGATCCTCGAGGAGTTTCCCTTTGCCGTCCTCCTCGAGGCGGACTTGTTGGATCCAGCGTCAATTCTCCGCGCCGTCGACCAGTCTGATCCGGATGAGTTCTATAACCTGGCGGCGATCAGCCACGTCGGGTACTCGTTCAAAAATCCGGCACTGACGATGGACACTACGGGTCGAGGGGTCTTGGCCTGCCTCGAGGCAATTCGGATGACGGGCAGGTCCGGCAAGACGCGGTTCTATCAGGCGTCGACATCTGAGATGTTCGGCGGCCTCGAATATAACCGCCCTGTGTTGGGCTACGACGAGAACTCAACCTTCCATCCCCGTAGCCCGTATGGGGCGGCCAAGCTATACGGTCACTGGATCGCGAGAAACTATCGCGAGAGCCACGGAATCTTCACGTCGTGCGGCATCTTGTTCAACCACGAAGGAGAGCGACGTGGCGTCGAATTCGTAACTCGCAAGATCACCCATGCGGTCGCCCGGATTTACCTCGGCCTACAACAGTACGTGGAGCTAGGTGACCTTTGGCCAGAGCGGGATTGGGGTTACGCCGGCGACTACGTTCGCGGAATGTGGCAAATGTTGCAACACGATGAACCGGACGATTTCGTCCTCGCTACCGGTGAGACACACTCGATTGGTGACTTTTTGACCTTGGCGTTCAAGGAGATTGGTATTGACGATTGGTCGCCATATGTCAAACGTAATCCGGCGTTCGTGCGCCCCGCCGAAGTCGACATCTTGCTGGGCAATCCGGCGAAGGCGGAGACGGTACTCGGCTGGAAGCGTGAAGTAGATTTCCCGGAGCTGGTTAGCCGAATGGTCCACCACGACATCGCATTACAGCGCGGCCGCTATGGTGCCCTTGCAATTCCGGTTAGCGCATGAGGCCCGTCCGCCCAGGGGATCGGATCGCAGTGACGGGCGCAACGGGTTTCGTCGGCCAAGTGTTGGTAGAAAACCTCGCGACCGCCGGCTATCGCGTCATCGGGATATCCGATCCGGACGAGCCGCCTGCGCGTATCACACAGTGGCTAGAGGAGTATTACCCCTTCGACCTGACGCGAGGCTGGCCGAAGGTAGGCCCGATCAATGGGCTGGTTCATCTGGCCGGCTTGGCGGCTGTCGGACCGTCGTTCGACAACCCCCAGGAATACATCAACACCAATAGCTCGATGGTGACCCACATTTTCGAAAGCGCTCTCAAAGCCGAATGGCGGGGGCGAGCGATCGTTGTCAGCTCCGGCGCCGTCTATGACAACACCCGAGAGAGCCTCGGGCTGACAGAAGGATCTCCGCTGCTGGCTACGTCACCGTACGTCGTTTCAAAGTTGTTGGTGGAACGGCAGACTGAGTACTACATGCAGCGAGGAGTTGACGCGGTCGTTGTTCGCCCGTTCAACCACGTCGGGCCGGGGCAATCCCCAAACTTCATCGTGCCCGATCTGGTTGCGAAGGTGAAAGAATGGGAACCAGGAACAGTAATGTCTGTTGGAAACCTCGATTCGGCAAGAGATTACACCGATGTTCGCGACATTGCCTGGGCGTACCGGCTTCTGCTAGAGCAGCCTGAGCCGCGCCACACGACCTACAACGTATGCACCGGCATCGCCCGATCAGGCTGGCAGATGCTGGAGGCGGTGTGCGCCGCGTTAAGTAAGCCGATCCCGCCCACGGACGTCACAGTTGATCGCGTAATCGATCCTTCGGCCAATATCGGGAATGCTCAACGCCTTTGCGCCGAGACGGGATGGCGGCCAGGAATCCAACTGCAGTCATCAGTCGAGGACTATGTGAGCATCGCGGTTGACTCAAGCAGCTCACTCGGCTCGGCCGACGGCGGCGCAATGGTCGGAGCCTGCCGATGACGACTTTTGTTGTGCCTCTGCTGGGCGGACACATAGTTTCGCGCTCGGGCCGTGGCCGGTGTCGATTGCACGAGATACTCGGATGTAAGGAGTAGGACGAGTGGAGCTACGCGACTACATCCGAGTGATCCGGAAACGATGGCTACTTATCGCTTTGTCAGCAATGGCTGGGCTCGCCATCGGTGCTACTGCGAGCATCCTGATTACCCCGCAGTATGAAGCAAGGACGCTGTCTTTTGTCTCCGTGCAGAACGCGGGGACGATGCAGGAGTTCAATCAGGGAGCTCTTTACACCCAAAGCATGATCAAGTCGTTCACTGAGGCGATTTCCTCGCCAGCAGTACTGAGCAAGGTTGTAGATGACCCGCAACTCGGGCTCACCGAGACGGTCGCGGATCTCGCATCTGACATCACAGCGAAGGTAGCGCCAAACACGGTGAACATTGAAATCGCCGTTACACGTGAGAACCCAGTAGAGGCCGCGAACATCGCGAACGCCGTCACCGCCAGTTTTCGCGATGAAGCGTCGATGCTGACCCGCCCCCGGGCGGATGAGCAGTCTCCCGTGGCGGTGACGATTCTGACGCCAGCCCAAGTCCCAACTGCCCCAGTGGTGCCCAGAACCAAGTTGTACCTTGCCGCGAGCCTGCTTGTGGGCCTTGCGGTTGGCGTCGTCACGGCAGTGCTGATCGACGCGCTCGACACGCGCATCCGCGGTCGTCAGCATGTCCGCGGCATCACCGATGCACCAATCCTAGGTGGCGTCGCGTTCGACGAATCCGCGCAGACGCGCCCCCTGATCGTCCAGTCTGCGCCGACAGATCCACGGGCGGAAGCATTCCGAAGCCTACGCACCAACCTGCAGTTCCTTGATGTCGAAGGCGGCCCGCGAAGCTTCGTCATTACGTCAGCATCGGTCGCCGAAGGTAAGTCAACAACGACCGCGAATCTTGCCATCGTCATCGCGCAGTCCGATGTCCGCGTGCTCGTGATCGACGCGGACTTGCGGCATCCCAACGTCGCTCCTATTTTCGGCCTGGAGGGCGCAGTCGGGCTTACAGATGTACTCATCGGAAAAGTGGAGCTGCCTGACGCAGTGCAGAACTGGGGCCTGCGAAATCTCGACATCTTGCCCGCCGGCAGGATCCCCCCGAACCCCAGCGAATTACTTGGGTCAGAAGCGATGATGAAATTGCTTCAGTTGGTGGAGAAGGAATATGACGTCGTGTTGGTTGACACCCCGCCACTGCTGCCCGTTACTGACGCCGCCGTGCTGTCAAAGCATGTACGTGGTGCATTACTGGTAGTCGCATCCGGGCGTACCCATAAGGCGCAGCTCCAGTCGGCAATCGATGCCCTGAACAACGTCGATGCCCGGATTGCCGGAATCGTGTTAACGATGATGCCGACTAAGGGGGCCGAGGCGTACGGGTACGCCCGATATGGATACCGGGCGTACGGGATCGCCGGCCGAGAGACGAATGGGTCACCTTTGGACCCGGGCCAATTTCTGAACATGAGCAAGACAGTGACCAATACGAGGGGAACCTGAAACTTGTCCGCCGCACCTCAGTCTGCACGCTTCTGCATCCTCTCGGTATGCACCGGGAACGTCTGCCGATCCCCCTATGCCGCGCTGCTGCTACGCGCGGCGATCGCTCGTCTCGGGTGGGCTGACGGAGTTGAGATTATTAGTGCCGGAACTGAGGCACTACGTGGCGCCGTGATTGCACCCCAAATGGCCGTTCTTGCAGGAGATGTTGTTGTGGACGTCACGAGCCGCACTGCGCGTCAGTTGGACCGACTACAAGCCGAACAGGCTGACTTAGTCCTCGCGATGACCCGCAATCACCGGCGCGAGACCGCACTGCTCGTGCCCTCGAAGAGCCGGGTTTCCTTCACACTCAACGAGTTTGCCCGGTTGACAGAAGACGCCCGCGCTGCGGGACTCTTGCGTTTCAAGGAAAGGGTTCCGGTGCCGGAGATGATGTCTACATTTGTTCGCATCGTCGCTTCTCGACGCGGATTCGCAGTTCCGCCAGCGGATCTCGCCGATGACGACATACCCGATCCATACGGCCGCGATGATGGCGCGTACGCGGCGTCGGCCGCCCTCATCGCCAATGCCGTCGCGCGAATCGAGCGCGCAGCCTCAGCGGCGATATCAGAGGTGGCCGCATGAAGAACCAGAAGACCCTGGCCAACAGTCGGGGGATGTTGCTATGGAGGTGGCAGATAATCGCCCTCATCGTCATGGTGATTGCAAACATCATGCTGGTGTCGGCGTCGCTGCGTCCGCCTCATGTAGACCTGGGCGGGCAAATGCTGCTGCCGATGTCCTCCTTCGAGACGACACCTAGCCCCGGATGATCAACACGATAGCCCTTTCTGCGCTGGGAGGCTTGAATTGAAGACAGCTTGGGTACACTCGAAACTTCGTGTGTTGGCGACTGTTTCGGATATAAGGGCGAAAATCGCTGGGCCACACTGCCTCGGCTTCCTCAACGAGGTAGACGGCATGTTCCTGATCGCCGCGGCTAGGGATTTCGGTGTCGGACGCAGATTGGCGTTCGATGGCTGCTACGACGCGCGAAACCTCGAGGAGTACCGGTCCCTGGTGACGCCCGAGACGCGGCTGTTGGTGGTCGGTACCCACGTCGGCGCCATCATGTTGCCGCTTGCCGCAGTCGTACGGGAGGCGGTCGGGGTCGAACCGAATCCCGAGAGCTACCGACTGTTAGAGATGAATGTGGCGATCAATGGACTGACAAACTGCCGGCTTTACAACCTGGCGGCGTCCGAAGCGCCCGGTGTGCTCGAGTTCGTGGCGTCGAAGGCGAACAGCGGTGGCGCGAAGATCATGCCGCCCGATCGACAGTTTGAGTTCTTCTACGACCAACCGGAAATCATCAGCGTGCGCGGCGCTAGCCTGGACGACGAATTGAGTGGACAGTTCGACGTCGTCATCATGGACATCGAAGGTGCGGAATACCGCGCGATGGCAGGCATGCAGCGCATTCTCTCGAGTGCAAGGCATTTCGTCTGCGAGATCGTGCCCAACCACGTCGAACACGCCTACGGGTGCTCATTCGAGCAGTTCGTTGAGCGGATTCCTCCTCAGTTCCAATGCTTTTCACTGACCACCGACAAGCGCGTCGTGGAACGAAGTCGACTTCCAGAGCTCTACCAGACTGTCCGCCGCGACTACTACTACGGCGGCTCCGACTTGATCTGTTCCGTGCGACCCAGGTAACGATGAACCGCATGCCTAACGTTCGGGACACGGTGCGCATGAGCGAAGCATCGGGCGCGATAGAGGCTGCCGGGCATGTTGGAGCAGTTGTATTGACGTGGCGCGATACCGAGAAGACTGCACGCTGTGTCTCCGAGCTCATCAGATCTCCGCTGCTGACGAACATCGTCGCTGTGGACAACGAATCTGACGGTAGCCTCGAAAGTGCGCTCCCCTCGGATGCGAGGATACGCATCATTCAGCACCGTCTGAATATTGGTTTTGCTGCCGGAGTCAATTCGGGTATCCGCGACTTACTGAGCCATCCGAATGTTGAATCAGTCTTGGTGATAAATAATGATGCCGTTCTTTCGGCTGAATCCCTAGCAAGATTGGTTGCCGCTCTGAATGACGACACATCGTTGTCAATGGTCGGCCCGAAAAACTTGACGCCACAAGGCGAACTCATCTCCTCAGGCGGTGTCATTAATCGTTGGACCTGGAACATGGACGAGCGCAGTCGCCGGGGCGACATAGATTTTCTGACCTGGGCTTGTGTGCTGGTGCGCGCCTCAGCATTTCGACAAATCGGACTGCTCGACGAACGATTCTTTATGTACTGGGAGGACGTAGATTTCGGATTGCGAATGAAGCAAGCCTCATTGCGATTCGCTGTGGTGCCCTCTGCTCATTTGATCCATGAAGTGGCGTCATCCCACGCTCGTGCAGGTACACGTGTGACAGCGTATGAGACAGCCTCATTTCGTTACTTCTTACACCTGCATGCCGGCGGTCGAATATGGATCGGCGTCCTTCGCCTATGGGCGAGGCTGGCTCGTTCGTTGCTGTCGGGAGATGGATGCCGAGCCCGGTACATAACTGAAGGCTGGCGATTAGGTCGAACAGTAACGGGTCCGGCATACATCGCGTTTGAGGGCCTGCGTTAGCGCTCCCTCGGCCGTGTTTGCGCGAGCAAGGGCTACCATTGCGCCAAAAACAATCCATCCGATCAGGTTCGCAACCTTGCCATAGAAACCAGTGTTGATGAACCCGGCAATCGCAACCTGAGAAAAGAAATATATCGCAATTGCGAATGGAATGTGCTTGAAGCTGAGGGGGAAGCTGTGGTACGCCCGCACCGCTCGAAAAATGACTGCCAACAAAAACAGAAGCGTCGGAAGGAAGAGGAATAGCCCACCCTCGACTAAGGTAGAGTAGTGGAATCCATCTGTGATCACCACTGACGACATCGCGTTCTCTGAGTATTGGCTCTGGGTACCAAGACCGATCCCGAACACCGGATGTCGTGAAAACGATTCAATCGCAAATGTCGCGTATTGGTAATGCCGTTTATTTGATCCTGCCGCCGTGGCATTCTCGCCGAGGAAAAGTCCTTTCCAGATAAAGGATCCCGTCAGCGTATCCCGCCAGCTCTCGTTGCCGATGAAGCCGATCGCCAAGAGTGCACCAGCCAGCGACAATGACGCCAGCAGCGGGATGCGGCGGCTCGGACGGATGCGCCACAGCACAGCGGCCAGCATGCAGAAACTAATCAATGCCGCGCAGAGTATGGATGCACGGGAAAAGGTGGTGACGATGCCGGCCGCCATTAGCGCTGCGTTCGCGAAGGTCATGACGCGAGGACGCCACAGCGCCTGGGCCAGCCAGAGCGAGTAAATGAGCACCAACAGCGTCGCAAAAATTATCGAGTTACCTACCAATCCAGTTGAACGGGATATGTCGGTGCCATAATAGGAAAACAGAATAGTGTCACGCGAGAAAAGGAGCCATTCGGGCAAGATATCGCGGAAGAAAAACTGCACACAGCCGAATGCCGCGAGCACCAGACCCAATCGCATAACGAGGGTCATGATCGACATTGCACCATCTCTGTCTCGAACTGCGACAGCGGTATATAAGCCCGCAAATGCGTAGAAGACCTGATTGCGGACCGCCCGGAACTGTGGTCCTACGGCCTCGGGTCCCTGAAGCATTAGTACCACGCTGGCCACGAGCAATAGAATCAAAGCAATCATCCAGAATTCCAACGAAGCACCACGGCACAAGGCGATGAACGCTAAAAGCGCCATAGCGGCGACGATCGAGTCAATGAGGAATGTGGCGGGCATGAATTCGCCAGCTGGGATCAGATTGATAAACCCGCTGAACATTGCAACAACTACCAGCGCCTTGACGAGTAGGAGTCCGCCGGCGGGCGCGGTTACTGCGATAGTTCTTGCGGCAGCCGGTTCGCGAACGATGGTCACCTAGTAACTGTAGGCGTAGCCTAGCTGTCTTGTGTGGCTTTCGCCGCGTCAACATTCGCGGTGTGCAGGGATCGGCGGCGGCGCCCAAAAGGCGTTTCTTGTTGATCGCAAGTGAATGCTGTGTCAGTAGTTATTTGTGTTATCGATCGAGCTCAGAAAGAGCTGCTGCTGCTGCAAAATCGGCGTCCTCATTAGAATTTTGTCGAGATCGAACGGGAGAGGTGGTACGTGGCTAAGCTGGCGTTGTACAAATGTGGAATCTGCGGGCGTAGGGAAAATGGCGATGCGGGTTTTGGTCCTTTGGGCTGACGGAACCAAGAATTACAACCTTGGTGTACGAGCGCTAGCAGAGGGCATGTCGATGCTGGCTCGGCGGACGTGGGGTGACGACACCAAGGTCGAACTACAGGACTTCGCGTGGGGCGAATCCGGCGTTAGTTTTGGCAAACGATCGGCCGCTCAAGAGCTTCTTTCGTTTAGAGGGCCAATCACGAAGCGCCTGAGCGACTTCGACATGGTCCTTGACTCAGGCGCGGGTGATAGCTTCACCGACGCCTACGGCTTCAAGCGCCTCCTGCTCATGGTTTACGTCCAGAGCGTTGCGCATCGGCTTGGTATCCCAGTCGTCTTTGGTCCACAGACGATCGGGCCATTTAGCACCCGTATCGGTCAGATGTTGGCGCGCCGCGCGATCTCCCGCGTCGCGTGCATCGTTACTCGGGACAGCGTCAGTGCGGAAGCTGTTGCACGGCTGGCTCGACCGGCAGACGCGATCTCAACTGACGTGGTGTTCGCGCTACCGCAAGTTCCGGTAGAGAAGACCCGGGACGTCATCTTCAACGTGTCTGGCTTGCTGTGGCCGCCGAACCATCATGTGGATAATCTCGCTTACCAGCGGGCAGTGCGCAGCTCGATCAAAGATCTCCTCAATCGGGGCCGCCGGGTGACGCTGTTGGCCCATGTTGTGGGTCCAGACGTTCCCATTAATGAACCTGGTGCCGGAGACAATGACGTACCCCCCTTGAAGCTCTTGGAGCGAGAGTATGGCGGGGACAGCAGCCTCGAGTTTCTGGCCCCGCCGAATCTCACTGTGGCCCGGGTGATTCTAGGTAGCGGCAGGCTCGTCATTGGCTCGCGGATGCACGCTTGCCTTAATGCGCTGTCCATGGGTACTCCAGCCATACCCCTTGCCTACTCCCGCAAGTTCGAGCCACTCCTGAGGGACATCGGGTGGAATCACATCATCGACCTTCGAGAAACTCCGGACTTCTCTTGCCGATTGTCTGAATTGCTCGACGACATGACACTCGAGGGACGTCTTCTAGAGCAGCTGCCGATCAGTCTCGCCATCGCTCAAAGCCGTTTGGAAGAAGCGGTCTCGACGCTAAGGCGCATAAGGCCATGACTGGTCGAGACGAACTTGAAGAACGCATCGCACATGTCGTCCGCCGAGCAGATACCTGCTCGGGCTGCGGCGCCTGTTCGCATGTGTCGTCTAGGGTGACCCTTGCGTTGGACGAGCGTGGTCACTTACGGCCGCGGGTCAGTTGTCCGCCAGCTACGGCGGCGGAAGCCCGCGAGGAACGACACCAATTCGACGCGATATGTCCCGGCCTCCGGTTAGAGGCTCCTGACCTCGCAAAGCTCAAGCATCACAAGGTTTTTGGCGGCTACGTTTCGGCGTGGGAGGGTCAGGCAAGCGATGCGCAGATCCGTTTCGCCGGAGGCAGCGCAGGCGTACTCACCGCGTTGACGTTATGGATGATCGACTCTGGAATCGCGAAAGGCGCGGTCGGCGTCGCTCCAGATGCCGACGAGTCGCGCCGGACCGTCTCCGTATCCGTCATGAAGCGCGAAGAGGCGCTGCGCTCCGCCGGTTCGCGTTACGCGCCCGTCTCCACGCTAGCCGCCTACGATGTCACAGGGCGAGATGTCTATGTGGGCAGGCCGTGTGAGGCAGGCGCGCTTCGTCAGCTGCAAGACTATCGACTTGTTCCCGCCGGCGATCGGCCTCCATCGCTGAGCTTCTTCTGCGCCGGCGTGCCGAGCCAAGCTGCTACCGATGATCTGATCCGTTCATTCGGGACGGAACCGGCGAAGGCTCGCATCCTGAGGTATCGCGGCAACGGGTGGCCGGGCGACTTCACATTTGAGGACGAATGCGGCAACGCGAAACGGCTGTCGTACGAGAAATCCTGGGGTGAGCACCTTGGGCGTGACCTGCCTTGGCGATGCAAATTGTGCCCCGACGGGACCGGAGCATCTGCCGACATCGCGGTAGGCGACTTCTGGGAAGCAGATGAGCGTGGGTTTCCAACATTTTCCGACAGGGACGGAACGTCGGTTGTTATCGCCAGGACCGAGCGTGGGCATAACTGGCTCCTGCGGGCAGCCAGCGAGGGTGTACTCCACCTCTCCAGCATCGACCTGGATGGCGTGGCCCGAGTCCAGCCATTACAGACTGAACGCAAGCGCACCCTGGTCGTGCGGCTTATCGGGCGCGTACTCGCGGGCCGACCGGTTCCGAGCTACCACGGCTATCACCTTGTTGCTTCTACGACTTTGAATCCGAAGAAGTTGGCCAAAGCGTTCTTAGGGACACTCGAACGGAGTCTCTTCAAGGCGAGGTACCGAACTCCAGAATTATGACGATGCAAGCGGGTCTGCTGAGGCAGCGATCCGTCCGTCGTCAATCGCGTCTCAGCCGTTGGATCACGCCGGTGAAGTCACGCGCGTGAGGAACAAACGTTCGTGACGAAACACGATGGGAGCCAAGCAGTATCGCTAAGAGCGTGAAGTAGCCGAGAGTCGAGGCAATTGCTGCTCCGACTGCGCCAAGCGCGGGGCCCATGACCACCAAGCCGACGAGCCCAGTAATGAGCGAGACCACTTGGGCGATTGTCATCTTGATTCCTCTACCGGCGGCGGCGAGTGACATCGATGCAACATAGGCGGCCAACATCGCGGCGCTTCCCAGCAGCGAGATCATGGTCACCGGGACGGAGGCCGAAAACGCTTCGCCGAACAGCACAGGTATTGCAACCCAGGCCATCACTGCAATGAGCGGTGTAGTCATCAACGCGACCGCGATAGCCGCGCGGATTGCCTCGCTCTGTATCTGTAACCGGCGTTTACCTTCTGCCTGCGCGACCGGAGCGAAATAGCTGGCACCCAGCGCATGCCCAATTGCCAACGGAACTGCACCGATCGTGGCGGCAACTGAGTAAAGCCCCGCTTGGTAAGCACCTATGAGGGGCAACGCCAGTACCTGATCCGCTCTACTGGTCGCCGCCTCCGCGACAGCGCTTCCAGAGAACGAAAGACCCTTCCGCAAGAGTGATTTCGCGTCGACACGCTGACCTCGAACCGAAACACGCACCAGCAGTTGCCCGGCGAAGAACGTGGCCGCTGTGCCGCCAATACTTGCCGAGAGAATGGTTGCCACCGTCGCAATGTCGAGGACCCAGAACAGAAGAATGAGTGCGACGTATACGGCCGGCTGTAACAATTGCATCAGTAAGACAGCGCCGTACCGCCGATGCGCGACGAGGACGCTGACGTCAATCGCCCAGCTCGTCGACAACGGCGCTAACGCGATGCCCAACGTTGCGATTGCACGTCCGCCAGAGCTGAAGCCGGAAAAGATTGTGAAGTAGGTGAGCGCCGCGATCGCTGCGGCGCCGGTCGTTGAAAGAACGACAAGTGTTCTGGCTGTGCGCATGACAGCGTGCCCGTCGGACGTCGCGGCCTGTCGCCGTACTTCTAACGGGATTCCCAACCCGAGGACGACCGGCACGATGAGGAACAGGGCAAGGGCGGCGGCCGTTTCGCCGCGGCCCTGCGGGCCAAGGGTCCGCGCGACTATGGGCGCACTCACAAGTGCCAGGGATACGGCACCAAGGCGACCAATGATGAGAAGTGACGGTGATCGGCGGCGAGGCGCTGCTGCTGTCGCAGATCGATTGGCTGCGAACACTAGCCGCGCGGCTTGTCACGGATTGAGATGAGCGCTCGTGCTGCTTCTGCGGGCGGCAGGAGCCACGGTTTCGCGTCAAAGAGCGCGTCGCGCTCGGACTCAGTGAGCCGCGTGCCAATGGTTCGTGCGGGGTTGCCCGCTACCATGGTGAAGTCGGGGACATCCTTGGTCACAACTGATCCCGCGCCAATCACCGCGCCCACGCCGATCTTTCTGCAGCCTGGAAGGATCGTGACGTTGGCTCCAATCCACGAATCGTGACCGATCGATATCGCCGTGCGCGGAACGTCGCTACCGCTGGGTACTACGCCGAGCGCCGGGTTGTACCAAAAGGGATGCAGGCTGAGACTCGACATGGGGTGAGCAGCACCGAATCTGCGCACATTCGGCCCGATAGAGACGTACGCTCCAATGACCGTATGGCGATCAGCATTTCCCGGAATTAGCAAAGATCCGTACGAATACGGCCCGACCTCGACGTCGTACCACCGCCGCAAGGCTGCTCTGAGAGTGGTCGAATAAAGCTGGCCCCCTTCGACCTTGACAATCAGCGCCAGCATTCGATCCCGCCAAGGGATGCGGCGGCAGTGCTGGGAAAACCATCGGCCGAACGCGCTGCTACGCATGACTGTTTCAGCGTGACTGATTTCGAGGTTTGTTCTCTGGAGGACAGGAGTAACGCGTTCGTTCGTCTCGGCGGTCGTGTCAGATCGTCGAGATACACGGGAGGCAGTGGGTCCGCTCTTCATTCGTTCAAATTTCAGTTTTTGACTGGTCCGATGGCACTGTCGAGGGCTTCTTCTTCGCGATGAACATGAAATAGGAAGCCAGGCGGGGGTTGCCGAGCGCGTTGCGCAGGTAGTCGAACCCGAGGTGTGCGAGGAACAGGGGCACGAAGAACCGAAAATATCCCGCGGAGAAGAAGCTTGCGTACGCGCGCTCGACCTCGAAGCCAGAGTTGACCAGAAGTCGTTTGAATTCGCGGTAACTCGCGCGATCATAGAATGCCCTGAAGCCGAGGAGCCCAGACGTGCCTGGCACGAGGCGTGATAGGAGCCATTCCGAAACACGTTGGGGGAGAGCCTGGTTCAACAGCGCGAATGGAGCATGCTTGCTTGCAAAGGTGACAATGAGACGGCCGTCTTCGCGAAGGGCCCGATTTGCGTTCACCAGGAACGCCCCGTTGTCATGGAGATGCTCGATCACGGCCCGCGCCATGATCAGATCCACGGATTGGTCGGGCACCCCCAGGCTTGCGCACGCGTCTCCGGAGACTCTCTGATCGAGCAATAGATTCTGCGCCATCTCGGAGCTGTCGATGTCAAAGCCGATCAGAACCATGTCCCGCGTCTTGAGCGAAGGTTCGAAATGCCATTGTCTACCGGCGCCCACGTCGAGGACACACCGCGGCTCGCGCTGGAGTAGGGCTACGCCTGCCTCTCGATACTTTTCGTACGCATGTGTCCGCTGGACGATGGAAGGCGTGATGCGGTCGCAGAGTTCGACGTTCGCTTGGACGAACTGACGCAGAGCGTCGCAGAACATCAGCCAGCCCCGATTGAGGAATCTTGGGCCGGTCTTCCCGGCTCGGATCTCATGCCCGCCGTCGCTGGGGATGACGTCTTCGTTGATGTGCATCATCGAATCAGGCGCGTACATGATCGGCCCTCATTCCAGCCCGGAACATATGGCCTCCGCGGCCGCGGAGAATGAAATCGTCGATTGTCGTCGGGTGACGTGAGACCAGCCGCGTTCAGTCAGTTGCGCACGGGCCTCCTGATCGGAGCAATACCTTCGCATGAGGTATGCCAGTTCTTCAGGATCGTGGGGATCGAAGTAGTCGGCGCCATCCCCGCAGGTTTCTCTCAGCGCTGGGATGTCTGACGCGAGTACAGCAGTGCGGCATGCCATTGCTTCGAGCGGAGGGAGTCCAGCACCTTCGTGCAGCGACGGTAAAACCAGAAGATCTGCACCTGCGACAAGCGAACGGAGAGCGTCGAAGTCGAGTCTCCCCACCAGCTCAATGTTGTGCGCGTTATTGCCGACGAGAAGTTCGACTCTTTCGTCGACTCTGCTGGCAACATTACCGCCCCCGGCTATCACGAGTTTGTGGGGTACCTCCGACGCAATTGCGGCGTGAGCATTGATTAGAAGGGGTAGGTTCTTATGGCGCTTGGGCAACCCGACATACAAAATGTACTTCCCTTGGATGGGTGACAGGGTGGTGTCGACGGGCTCAAACCAGGAACTGTCAATTGGGATCGGTGCCATTGTCACCGGTGCGGTTGGCGCCAGGCGAAGGAGATTCCTCGCCGTTGCGTACGAAGGTGTAATTATTTGACGGCATCTTCGCACGTCGAGGCTTAGCATTGTGCGCGCGTACATTCGGCGCCCGAATCCCAAGCCGCTGATATTTCTTTCCAAGAGGTGGATCGTATCCAGCACCGTGACAAAGAGCTTGACTTCACTATTGCGCGGTCGAAATAGAGCAAGCGGGCATGGATAATGTGGCAGCCAAACCGCGCGTGGCCGAACCGAGTCCAAAGCATCACTCCAAGCTTTCTGCTCGCGAATTGAATACATTGGAGCGGCGGATTGAGGAGATGATATAACTTTCGTGCTTCCACGGACAGGTGGTACTGCGTCTTCATCCGCCAAGACGGCGAGCGACTTCTGACGTTGAAACAGCGCCTCTTCCAGATATGGTAATTGGGCGCTTATGTAGCTGCCGATGCCGGTCTGCCGAATGTGTCGCGCATCGAATAACAGATCAACCTGGTCCAATGTGGTTTTCTTCGCCGTGAAGGTCGACGTAGCCGTCGAGTCAATGCCGCTTCTGCGGCTTATCCCCTGCACTCGGGCACCTTGACGACGGGACTGATGTTGTCGACGAGTGGCTGGGTGGGCACCTGCGGTGTGCCGGGGGAGGTAGGTTCGGACAGCTGGAAGCGCAGCTCGCCCCACTTGCCGGGGGGTATGGCGACCTGTACCTCGAAGCTCGGATGGCCCCGTTCTGTGTTCGTGAAGGCGGGCACCTTCTGGCCATTTGCAAGTACGCTCAGCAGTTTGGCATTTTTCGTCGCGAGTAGGCGGACGGAGGTGAGCATTGTGCCGGCCGGCGCCTCGATCGGTATTTGGGGTGATATGCCAGCTAAACCAGATACGTAGTCGGGAAGAGATTTGTCCGGCGCAATACTCATTATCTGGACAACTACTATAGATTTCCTCGTATCTCCTGCGCATCCGTCCGCCGTGTATTCGATGTGCCGTCGCAGATAATAGTCGAGCTTATTGCCACCGAGATTGTTGATCACAACCTCGGCGTACGGGGCGGAGTCGTCGGGAATTACATGTGCCAGCGGCGTTTCCTCAAGTAGCTTCTGATCGGCAGGCGATGAACTCCATACCGCGATGCGACGCTCGCTGATAGCTCTCCCCAGGGCATCGAGCAGCTGGCGTGGTGAGTCTACCCGTCCAGTCATTCGTTTCACCACTTGATTTGCGATGTCCTGTAGATATTGCTTGCGCGCAGTTTGGTCTGTCGGGAACCGGCGATAGGCAGTCGACTCCGTTAATTCAACGACATTATCTTTCGTTACCACCTCACCATTCGGAATCGTAACCGGGCCGACCGCGCCGAGGATATAACTCAACGCGACGGGGTCGATAGCGATGACCCCGTCTACGTTCATCCCGGACCGCTGCGCCCACATGGATTGCCAAATTTGGGCAGCGTATGGGAAGTGGGAGCTCAAATTGCTATTGCGAAAGTCCGTAAAAGGATTGGTGAACCCGTACACGCCCGAAAATTCCGAGCCGAGATCAAGGGAAGCGGACGCGCCCTTGAGTTCAGTGTCGGCTGCCAATGTATCCACGGTCGCGGTTCCATTGTCGAACCGAAGTATCCCGAATCCGCCGAGGAGCCCGCCAGTCCCTCGGGCTTCTGCGTTCGTTTGAAAGCCCATGAAATATGTGCGCGGCCCATCGGCGCCCATCATCGATGGCGCAAGACGCGCGGTTAGGGCAGTGTTTTCAAGTACCTTTGCGATTTCCGACGTTTGCCCCTGAATCGCGGACCGAGCTTCGCGGAGACGCGAGACATATGTGGGGTCTGAGATTGCCTTGGCCTCAACATTCAATCGCGCGGCATCCGCCGATATCTTGCTGAGTCGGGGTTCTTCGTTTCGGAGTAGTTCTAAGTCCACCCGGCCGTTGTTGAGCAACCGGTCCGGCGAGATCGCTACGCCGATACGCGTGGTGGGCTGCAGCACCTCTGTCGTCAGGTCCACAACAACGTCGGTCATCTGCTGACCACTCTTGAACGGGCTGCCTAACCACGGTACAGCCGCGACAATGTTCCACGGCAATGAGTGAGCGGCCGCTCGTGCGGATAGAGCCTGCGAATTTGCGTCGTCCGCGAAGCGCGCGGCGTCAGCGGTTTGTCCTTTGACCAGAGCATCTTTCGCATGCTGGGCGCTATAACGCGCCTGTTCGAGATTCGACTTTGCTTCGAGGGCTCGGACGCCCAGCCAGCAACCGAACGCTATGCCGCCTATCAGCAGTGCCAGCCCAGCCCACATCATGCGGCGGTGACGCCGAGACGTCTTTTTCGGGGACTGGTGATCTCCGCCGTTCGGTTCATCGCTAAACGGCTGTCGCGAAAGGATATGCACTTGAGAGTTCCCGTGCTCTAAGGCGAGGTCCGTGCTACGAGGGGTGCAGCACCGACCGGACTAGCTCGGGCGCCGCACTAGCTGGGTGACTCGCGTCGGACTAAAACTAGGCACAGCCTCGACTGTATGAGCCACTGACGGCACCGTAAGGCCCGATGTGCAACGTGAAGCCCAAGATGCACGCTTCGTAGTTGATGTCTGCGAACCAACTGAAGAGCGGCCGGATGAAACCCGGAAGCAAGTTCAGCGGGTAAAAGGTGAAGACAGGCGTTTGTGTCGGGGGATTCGTATTGGGCGGCCCGAACCACCACAACGGATTTTGCAAGATTGTGTTACCGCCAGGAAGAAGGCTCGGGAGTGCGGCCGCGCTCGGCGCGAGCGTGGTGGCGCAATCTGACGGCGTCGTGGGGACGCAGTCCGTCGGGATGGCGATGAGCTCAGCTCCGCCACCTGCCGACCCGCCCAGTGAACCCGGCGAGGCCGCCTGGGCCGCCGGCAGCGGCATCAACACTGCAGCGGCGGCGACCGCGCATGTAGCAGTGCCAATCTGAAGCTTCGTACCGAGCTTGTTCATTGCGGCCCCCTTGACCTATTCGACATTGCTGTCAATAAGTCGAGGCTAGCCAAGCGCAACCCGCCGCGAATCGGTTGTTTCCCTAACGCTGTGTCGCCTACGAACCCCCCCAGTGGTCGTTCCGGGCCCAGGGTTGTCGGAGCGCCTCAACTACCAAGCCGACCAGCTTCTTTCTCCGAACTCGTCCTTGTCGTCGGAGTGCCTGCCAGCCCGGGTGCGTCGGGTTACCCGCAGCTTCGTGTGTAGCGATGCCGCGAACCGTGTCCGCCGAACAGTCGACGCCAGATGTAGCTAACCGAATACGCGCCCGGGCCCCGCTGATTGCCGCTGGCCGATCTGCGACTGCGCAAGGCTGCTCCGACGTTTGCCTGATGCAAACCTGCGTGCTCGGCAACTCGGTCATTTTAAACGGCAGCGTTAATTATAGCAAAGTTTTACCCAGTTCCTGTAATCGCGAGCGTGCGGTCGCCCAGCGGCCATTAATACGAGGTAGAACGGGTTAGCAGAACGTAAATATAGGGAAACACCTGATTCGCTGGCCACTACCTGGTTAATACGCTATGTTTCACTTTGAGAAGTTTGGAGGCCGTGCTGTTGGTTCGCACGAGGGGTTGCAGCAGGCACGAAGTGGTCGAAAAGACAGGGCAGCGTTTCCGGACTCTCAGCAGCAAAGTTGCCGATGTACGACAACCGGGGGGTTGAGGATGCTAACGGCGAGCGTCGCGCGGGGGCGCGTGATTGACGTGTGCCGAGGCCGCGATGCGGGGGTCTTGCGATGACCGTCGTCGATCCGGGCCGGCCGACTGGTCCTTGGACATCAGAGCACCCGAGCGGGCCGATCCCGCTCGTTTCGCAACTTGACGCCGCTGCGCTAAGAGAAGCTTCATCCCTGACGGCCCCACCCGAGGCCGTGGGGGTAGGGGTCCTGCGCCGTGTCCGGGCCTGGATGCTTGTACCGCTGGTCGACTTCGTGCTGATCATGCTGCCACTGCTATGGCGGCCGCATCAGGTTCACGCGGTCGTGGCGATGGCGGTGCTGGGCACCCTGTTCTTGACCGGCGGAGGTCGTTATCGCGCACGGTTGCACCTGAGCGTGCTGGATGAGTTGCCGACCATCCTGACTCGGATGCTGACCGCGACCGCTGCGGTGGCCGCGGTGATTCTGTATCTACATCAACGTGAAGCGGTCATCACGTTCCTCGAAACCGCGTGTCAGGCCATCGCGCTGCTCGTCGTGGGCCGTGTCATCACCACCCGGCTGATCGGTTTCGCGCGACGCCGGGGGATCGCGCAGTATCACACCATCCTGATCGGCGGCGGCCCCATGGCCGCTGAGTTGGCCAAAATCCTTGAGCAGCACCCGGTTTACGGTCTCAAGGTGGACGGGTTCGTCGACGACGGCGAGCACTTCCCCGCCGAAGACCACCTGCCTCGGTTGGGCCGCCTGTCTGATCTCGATATTGCCGTCGAAACGACGAACGCGAGCACTCTGCTGGTCGCTGACGGTAATTTCGACGAACGCGAGTTGATGGACGCGGTGCGCACCGAGGAGTGCCAGGCGGCCGACCTGCTCGTGGTCCCGCGGATGCATCACTTCCACACCCAGACCGGAATGGCCGATCACATCGGCTCCATACCGATCATGCGGATTCGCAATCCCAATCTTCAAGGGCCGGCACGCCTGATCAAGCGGGCCTTCGACATCGCTTTCGCGATCACGGCGCTATCAGTTCTGTCGCCACTGCTGATCACTGCCGCACTAGCGGTCCGCCTAGAGGGTGGCCCCGGTGTGATCTTCCGCCAAGTACGGGTGGGCCGCGACGGAAAACAGTTCGAGCTGTTGAAGTTTCGCTCCATGCGCCCTGCTGATGAGTGTGAGTCGCAAACGAAGTGGTGTGTAGCCACCGACGATCGCATCGGTCCGGTGGGACGGTTCTTGCGCAGCACCTCGATCGACGAACTACCGCAGCTGTGGAACATCGTTCGCGGCGATATGACGCTCGTGGGGCCAAGACCCGAACGGCCACACTTCGTCGAACTTTTCTCCGCCCAGTACGACCGCTATGCCCAACGTCACCGCGTCCAGGCGGGACTCACCGGTTTCGCTCAAGTCAGCGGACTACGCGGGGATACCTCGATCGCCGAACGGGCTCGTCACGACAACTTCTACATCGAAAACTGGTCGCTGTGGCTCGACATCAAAATCATTCTCAGAACATTCCGAGAGGTGCTTCTTCGCCGCGGATGCTGAGCGGCAAGGCCATTCACTGCGTGCGCTTGAACAACGCGTCGACTTGAGTTGGTCCGTACTCACGTGTGGCGATCTGATCGAAGACGCCTGCGATGGTGAATCCGCGGCCGGCGAGATACTCTGCGACCTCCCGGAATAGCGGTTGGGCCTCGTAGACTTCCACGAACCCGAGCTCCGCGTAGACGAAGTCGAACTCCCCTAGCGCGTCACAGCCCGCAAACACGCTGAGCTCGCCGCCTTGCACATCGACCTTCAACAGGCTTGGGCGATTGAGCGATGCGACGTCGACGCACTCATCGAGTCGCCGGACCGGCACCTCGATTGTCCTTGCTCGGTGTAAGCGGTCCTGGCCCTTGGCCGGTCTGAGAAGCGAAGAGCTGTCGGTCCTGTCGGTGACGTAGAACTGCGCCTTGCCACTGCTGGTCGAGAGCGCTACACGCTGGATGCTGACCAAGCCGTCTTGGGCGAAGACCTTCTCGTAGACGTCAGCCGCTTCGGGCAACGGCTCGAAGGCAATGATTTGCGCGTCGGGACGCACAGCCCGGAACGCAAGACTGAATTGGCCTTTGTTCGCGCCGACATCGACCAAGGTGTTGGCCGCGCAGAGACGAATCGCCTCCAGGTGTTCGGTGGCGGCGGCGACGCGATGGCCGACCATTGCCCGGACAAAGGCCGGGTGACTTAGAACGACCGCTCCTTTTCGCAACCATCGACGGTTCTGGTCCCTGGCACGCGCGCTGATCGCCAACTTCACCCTCACTCCCTCGGCCCAGCCAGGATATCGGCACGCAGCTTCAACTTGTGGCAAACTCCAGCAAACACTTTACGGACCCCCTAGCCGCCAATAAATGGTATTGTGCACTGCGAGGGGAGCAGGGGGATCGGGATGCAGCGAACGATTCAGGTTGAGTTCAACGAGCTGAGTCCTGTCTTGATCGACGAGTTCATCGAAGCCGGCGAGCTACCGAACTTCCGACTGCTGCGCGATAGTTCGGAAGTCTTTGTCACGGATGCCTCGAACGAAGTCAGTCTCAACCCCTGGGTCCAGTGGCCGACGCTTCACACCGGCATCGACGACAGTGAACACGGCATACGGGATCTCGGCGAGGCGAACCGTGTCAAGGGCCGGGGCGTGGCCCGCGAATTGGCGGCCGCCGGGTTCAAGGTCGGAGTGTTCGGCTCGATGAATCTCGAATACGGACCTCTCGACTCGTTTGTCGTGCCGGATCCGTGGAACCCCGAGGCGACTCCGCATCCTGCTTCGCTGCGGGCCTTTACCGATTTCGTCAACTCGGCTGTGCAGGAGAACTCCGCGGATCGGCTGGACAAGCGAGCAGCCATCCCGTTTCTCGCTTACCTTGCAAGCCACGGCCTTTCGGCGGCGACTGTAGTCGCCGCAGTTCGACAACTCCTCGACGAACGACGCGATCCCGGACTGAAGTGGCGACGTTCCCTCGTCCTGGATTCCATGTCGTATGACTTGTTTCGGAGCCTGATGCGCCGTCACGATGTCGCCTATGCCACGTTCTTCTCGAACTCCACCGCCCACTTCCAGCATTACTTTTGGAGAAACTTTCGGCCCCAGGGCTTTTCGATACCACCGCCGCCGGAGGACCATCCCTCGCTGTCCGATGCCGTACTCACCGGATACAAGAACTACGACCGTCTGATCGGCCGATTCCGATCGGACTTCCCCAACGAGCGGTTGATCTTCGCCACGGCCCTGAGTCAAGAACCGTGGGACACCACCTGGTGTACGTATCGGCCTCACGACTTCGACCAGTTACTCGAGGCGCTGGGCATCGATAAGCTCAGCGCCACAGTAGAACCCGTCATGGCCGACGAGTTCTTCTTGTCCTTTGCCGACGGGCCGGCCGTCGACGACGCGATGGTGCGACTCAAGGCTTCTCGTATTGGCGACGAACCGCTGTTCCGGATCCTGCAGAACGAGCCGTTGCGGGTCAAGCTATGTTGCGCGGTAAATGACTGGAATGTCGAGGGCCAGACACTCGTCGAACTGCCCGACGGGCGACAGGATCGCTTCGACAATCTCTTCTACCGGATTCACAGCCTGCGCAGCGGCGTGCATCACCCCGACGGCTGCTTCTGGGTGCAATCGTCGATGCCGCGTTGGATCGACGAGAAGATGCCGTTGACGGCAGTGGCACCCACCATCCTGCGGCTGTTTGGCGTCGATCCGCCGTCGTACATGAAGCAACCAGCAGTCGAATTGGCCGGATTGTCATAAGGTTTCGCCGCTACTTGCAGGACGATGTCAAACCGATCGTTTTCAAGTCGTCCATCAGCCGTCGGGTGAACTCCCGGTAGCCATCCCGATTCGGGTGAATCTCGTCTGAGCTGAACATGTTCGGATCGGTGGCCAGCCATTGCTCGTCGATAGGGCTGATGTAAGGAATTCCAGCTTCGCCCGCGGCCGCGGCCAGTGCAGCCGATACGCGCCTCAGTTCTTCCGGCACGGTGTACTGTCCGGTCGTCATCAGTGGGCCGATTGCGACCACCGTGCCGGTGGGGATCCTTTCCTTGATCGCGGTAAACGTTCTCGCGGCGATCGCGGTGATCTCCTCAGACGTGGGTGCGCCCTGATCGTTCAGACCGCCCTCGACAAGGACAACGTCGGGCTTTCCCGCGGTCACCGCCGGTACCCGATCGAGATAACGCGCCGTCCCCGGATCGCGACCCGCTGTGGTGAAACCGGTCCCGTGCTGAATGCCGGCCCCGTGTTCGCCCGAGGCCGGTGTCAACGTCCAGCACATCCTGTCGCTGAGGAGGCGGACCCAGCCGCTGGCCCAACCAGGCCCATAACCCTCCGCATAGCTGTCGCCGAGCACCGCGAACGTCGGATACGCCTGACCGGCCGGTACCTCGAGCGAGACGGGCGCCGATGGCGGGGGCGTGATCCGATCACGCTGGTTTGCCCACAGCACGCCGCCGATCAGTGTGATGAGGCTCAACACGACGATCGACCCCGGCCACCTCCGTTTGGTGACAGAACCAGTAGCCATCGGTCGGCCTCTCGAGCCCGGATCAACATAGCGAATTATCGCTCATGCGCCTGTCATCATACATCTCCGCATATCTGGCTGGTCGAGTAAGGTTTTCTTAGAGCAGCAATCCGAGAACGATCCACGTCAGCAACAACCGAAGGACTGGGTATGGCGACCATCTCTTGGCGCGCGCGCAAGGACAGCGTCCCTGCGCTGCTTCAGAAGAGGTGGGCGGTCATCGTCGGCACGGCGATTGTTTTCGGGTACGCCGCACTTACGTTTTCATTGCTACAGAAGCCGGTGTACGAAGCCGTCACCACCCTCTACATCACCGCGGGGACCACCGGTGCCTCCTCGGAGAACGACATCGTGGAGGCGTCGAAGCAGCGGGTCGACACCTACGGTCAGCTCGCCTATTCCGGAGCAGTGCTCACCCCCGCCCTCTCGGCTGCGGGTCTTGACTGGTCGCTCGAAGAGGCGCGTCAAAAGATTACGGTGCAGAGTAGGCCCGAAGTTGTCACGCTGACGGTCTCGGTGCGCGATTCGAACCCGCACGCCGCTCAGAAGCTTGCCGCCGCCATCGCCGACTCGATGACGCGGGCGGTCGCGACGTTAGAAGTCCCAGCGAGCGGGTTCGAGCCGGCCGCCAGACTGTCGATAGTGACACCCGCAACTGTCGCCAGTGAACCCGTTGCTCCAACGACCAATATGAATGTCGTGCTAGCGGCGACGATCGGTCTGTTCGTTGCTGCCCTTGCAGTGTTGCTGCGAGACGGGCGAATTACGCAGGTCGGTGACGCGAGCGGTGCCGACTCGACCTTGCGCACAGCGGATTCGACCGGCGATGGACCGCCGAGTAACGGTCGAGCGGTGGGCTTGGACGGCGAGCCGGCCAAGGTGGTCGGGCCGTGAAGTTCTCCATAGTCACTGTTGTGCTGAACAACAAGGAGGGCTTTGCGCGAACGGCCAAATCGGTTGTAGCACAGAGGGATGCTGAATACGAGTGGATTGTGATCGACGGGGGTTCGACCGACGGCACACTCGACGTCATCGCTGAATACCAGGGGTCGATTGACTACTGGCAATCTCAGAAGGATGACGGAATCTACGATGCCATGAATGCGGGTCTGGCCCAGGCAAGCGCCGACTATGTCGGATTTCTCAACTCAGGAGATTGCTTCGCCGCCGACAACACCCTGAACAGCGTCGCGCGATCAGTTGCCGATCTGCCGCGGATGCCCGCAATGATCTTGGGCGGAGCCCTTTTTCAGTATCCTCACGGGCACTGCGTGATCCAGAAGCCACGAAGAGTCGAAACCTACATCCGCCATAGCAACCCGACTTCGCATCAGGCGATCTTTTTCGATCGCCGTCTTCACCAGCAGGTTCCCTATGACACGACATACCGCATCGTCGGCGACTACGACTCGATCTGCCGAGTCTTCCTGCGCGATCAGAGCTGCAGTTACATCGACGATCCCCTCGTCGTCGCCCAGCGCGGCGGGGAATCCTTCTCGCACAGCCACCCTGTGCGCCATGCACGAGAATGCGTGCGTGTGCAGCGCGACGTCTTACACACGGGGTACGGGAGCATTCTGCAGAGCCTGCTGCGCCGAGGACGCTCTTACGTCGCGGAGTATCTGATGTCCAGAAGGCGTCTGGCGCAGTTGACTTGGCCGATTATTCGCGCTGTTCGATCGACAGCGGATTAAGACTCGCTCGGTCGAACGCTGCGGGCGTACTGAACGAATTCGAGAGCACCGCAGACGACAAGGCCGAGCAGGACACCGCCCAGCGCACCGGAAGTTCCTGCGAACACCGCGCCGAGCCCAACCGCAGGCAGGCCGACCACAGCGCTCGCGACGATTGCTTTGGCCGCGACGTCGAGCCTGGCGGACGGTGCTAGCGCGACAAGTTCAAAGGCGCGCACGGCAAAGTTCAGGGCGATGCAGGCGGCAATCAGCACGACCACCCCCGTTGACACCGAGATCTCGCCATTACCAAGCCAACTCATGAGTGCGCGGCCGACTGCCACCAGCCCGAGACCCATGGCGATGGAGAATCCGACAGACGCCAGAAGTGCGGTCCGCACGCGTCTGGCGCGCGCTGCGCCGGTGGCTCTCGGGACCCATCCCTGCAGCACGGTACGCGCCGGCGCGAGGGCGACATCCGCCTGTCTACCGAACCGGTCCGCGAGCGCGAACGTGGGCTGTATCGCTGGAGCGACGGTTGACACGATCATCAGCGGTGCGGCGGCAAAGGTCGTCATCGCAAAGTCGGCCGCGACGCCGTGCCTGCGTGCAGAAAGTACCTCGCGCAGTGCACGAGCGCGAACGCGGTGAGCACCTTCACGTGCTGTCGAGCGCAAGATCCACGTTGTCGAGATGGCGAACGCAGCGAGCATCCCGACCAACGCGCAAGCAGGCAGTGTCACCGCGCTGAAGCCGTTGTCCATCAAGGCTATTCCTGCCGCGAGACCGCATGCCCGAGGAAGTGTCTCGAGCAGTAGCATGGTGTAGGGCCGCGCTAAGCCTACGAAGTACCAATTTGCGCTGAGTCCCATGCTGGTGGCTGAAACTGCTCCGACCGCTGCGAATATCGGCCAGCCAGGCGCCAACGCAGATGCCAGAGCGGCCGCGACCAGGGCGACCGGCAAGACCAACGTCATCCGGGTCGTCACCGACTCGAGGTATCCGGATCGCCGCTCTGACGCGGTGGCAGTGGCGACTTCGGCGGGGCCGAACAGTCCCCAGCCGTAAGCGGCGATCACACCGCCGCTCGTGCCGATGGCTTGTCCCAGCGCGATGGCGCCCCAGGCCACCTTGCCGTCGGTGGCGATCATTGCGGGAATGGCTGCAAGGGACAGAACTCCGAGAGTGAGCACGGACAGCCCGAAGCCAAACAGCCGGGACAGCCCGGCGCCGATACGCCCGCCTCCACGATTCGTCACATTTGCTGCCTTGGCCGCCTGGCTCACCGGCACCCCTTCTGCCGCGCCGTGGTCAACTGGCTGCCCACGCGGACGTCGACCACTGTCATGCGCATTTGCAGGGCTGAGTGTAGTCTCTGATTCGAGCGGTCAGAGCGATTTGCTACGAGAATCCGAACAGGTCGCAAAGCCTATGCCAACACCGTGAAGCATGGTCACCACTGAGTCTTACCGGGCGCAGGACGAGCTGTTAGCTGGTCCGCGTAATACCGTTGCGGTCCGGCTCGCCCTCGTCCCGTTGCTACTCGCTTCGTTCACGTGCACGTGGTCGATCGTGAAGCCGCTGGGCGGTCAGCTCGCGATATCTGACTACCTACTCGCGCTCTCGCTTCTTGTCACCATTCCGATCGTGGTTCTCGGCGGTCGGCCAATCAGCATTCCCGGGTGGATCTTCATCCCTGCCGTGGTCATCCCGGTGTGCCTACTCGTTCGGCAACTCGACCCACCCCGAGACCCGTGGCGCGTGCTGAGGTTGCAGGTGCAGGAGCAGAACCCGGACAACGTTCATAAAGCGCTGATCTGGCTGGCGGCCCTGTACGTTGTTCCGCTGGCCATCACCGCGAGCGCTGCCATTGAACGCCGAGTTGTGGAATGGGTGATCGGCGCGTACGTGTCAGGGGTTGCGGTCTCTTGCGTCGTGGCCATGACCGACAGTCTGAGGCTGACCCATATCGCGTCGAACCTGACCTACCACCGCGAAATCGCAAACCCGTTGGACTACCGGTGGGGTGAGCGTCAGGCCGGGCTGGCGGATCATCCGAATATGCTCGGACTGATATGCGCGATCTCGCTACCGTTCGCGATCTATTTCATGGGGCGCAGAGGGCGAACCTGGATCTCCGCCATCGCACTCATCGCCTTGTTCGCGGGCCTGCTTGCCTCGGGATCCCGTGGCGCTCAAGCAATTTCACCTTTGATAGTCACGGTCTCGGTGCTATGTCTGCCAAACAAGCGCGCCATCGTCCGAGCCATCGCGGTCAGCGCAACCGTCTTGGTTGCAGCCGGGACTGTGCTGCTGTCTACGGTGCTTGCTGATGACCGGCGTTGGTTTCTCCGGTTCACCGGCGGTGGTGACCCGTACGAAGCGCAACGCAGCGACAAAATGCGCCTTGGACTAATGGATCAGGCGTGGACCGACTTTCAGAAGTATCCACTGTTCGGTGCTGGCATACGGCACATCAGTGAAGCGCACAACATCTACCTGCAACTCCTGGCCGCCGGTGGAGTCGTGCTCGTGGCGGGCATGCTCGCCTACTTTCTCTGCATCTTGCGAGACTGCCGCCGGCTATCGCGCAACGGAATTCTCCTGGCGCGCTTCCTGACGATATCCATCGCTGTGTGGCTGGTTCTCGGCGTGGTGGAAAACCAGATAGTCGACCGCGAACTGTACTTCACGGTGGGATGTGTTGCGGCGTTGGTTGCAACCGCTAATGCGAGCGGTCTTAAGGATCTAAACGGCCATCGTCGCGCGCACGTCAGAATCGCCCCACAGCGCCTCGAGTCGGGAGGCGTTCAACGCATCTTGACTGCTTCGGCCCGTGGCCATGTAGCGAAGGCCACTTGACGTCACCAGATCTGGGTCCAGTAAGCGCCACACATCCAGGAAGACGGCGCCTCGAGCAGCGCGCCCGAGTTCTTCTCTGGTCAAAGCGCGAAAGACTTGATCTGGCGTTGTCAGCAGAATGATTTCAGCGTCCTCGAGACAATCAGTGACGGTTTCGGCGATCCGCACCGACTCGCCGAATTCCGCACGTGCTGCCTCGCCTGCGAGGGGATCGTAGGCGGTTACTCGCACACCGAGGTTCAGCAATCGGCGGACGATTTTCGTCGAGTGTGACTGCTCGATCACATGCGAAAGAGGCTTATAGGAGAGTCCTAGTACCGACGCTTTGACGCCAGGGCGGAGGTGCGGTTGCAAACGCTCAATCAGGACGTCTGGGCGGGCCTCGTTCAAGCCGTGGACGATGTCGGGCAATGTATTTGTCGCGTCCAGGGCCCTCGCGACAAAGCCCAGTGCGACGTTATCGCGGGGGAAGCACGGCCCACCAAAGCCCATGCCGCCCGTGAGATAACTCCGGCCGATTCGATGATCGAGGCCGAGAGCGTCGCTGACGGTTTCGACGTCCCCGCCAGGTATGCGTTCGCACATTGTCGCCAGCATGTTCGCGAATGTGATCTTCGTGGTGACGAACGAGTTCAATGCGATCTTCGTCAGCTCGGCGTTCTCCAGGCTCATTCGCCGCACCGGCGGGCTGTTCTTCATGATCTCCGAATAGCACTGCTGCAGAAGCTCTCCCGCTCGACTGTCGAACTCCCCGATCAGCGTGAAATCTGGATGCAGGAAGTCCCGGATCACCGAACCCAATGCGATGAATTCGGGGCTGTAACACACGCCGAAGTCTCGTCCACAGACCTTGCCCGACGCCCGTTCGATGACCGGTATCAGGCCATAACGGGTGGCTCCGGGCAAGACGGTGCTCGTCAGCACGACGAGGTGATAGCCGGCCTTGCGCGCAAGCGAACGGCCGATCTCGTGAAACGCCTCCTCGGCGTACGCGATTGAGAAGGCACCGTCGTCGTCACTCGGGGTCGGAACGACGACGAAGGTGACGTCCGAATTCAGGACGGCGTCTGCGAAGTCACTCGTGGCCCTCAGTCGCGACAGATTCTCCTGTATCAACTGTTCGAGGTCGGTCTCCTGGACTGGCGCCCTTCCTTCGTTCAATAGGTCGACGGCCCGGCGATTGACGTCGATTCCAACAACATCCAGTCCGCGGGACGCGATCGCCGCGGCCATGCTGGCGCCGAGCTTGCCGAGCCCAACCACCGAATACCTGGTCATTTCTTTTCCCCCGTAAGAAGTTCCGGTCCATCTGAAAGTGCCTGCTGAAGAACCGAGTTGATCCGCTGGATGGCTGCGTCGGGACTCAGCTTTTGTTCCGCATAGGTTTGTCCGGCCGCCCCGAGACACGCAGCCTTCTCGGGGCTCCGGCGCAGGGCGTCGATGGCTGACAGCAGAGCCTGCGGATCATCGGGCGCTACGACGATGCCGGCGTTCGCGCCACGAATTTCGGTAGCCGTCTCGTCTTCCTCGTCTACTGCCGCGATAACCGGAACGCCGGCGGCGAAGTAGCTACCCAACTTGGCTGGGAAAGACATGTTGCGGACTGTCGGGCGCTGATAGAGCAGGAGAGCATCAGCGGCTGCCAGGATGCTGGAGTACTCCTCCTCCGGAGCGAGCGGCGCGAACGTGACGTTGGGCAACTGCAGCTGCTGCGCCATCGACTCGAGCTCAGCCCGCATGCTTCCTTCCCCCTGGAGGATGAAACGAAGATGGGGCTGATTCCTGGCATGGTCGGCCGTTCTGAGCAAGCCCTCGAGGCCTTGCTTGTAGCTGATCGCCCCCGAGTGGAGAACGATGAAATCCTCTTCGGCCCAATTCATTCGACGGCGCACACTTGCGCGGTCCTCCGTGGGCGGTTTGAGTCGAGCGGGATTACGCACCCTGTGAATACGTGAGGGGTCGACACCCCCTTGCACAAAGTAGTCGCGGAAACCGTCGGCGACCACAGCTACTGCGCTGGCCCGCCGCGCAAGCCACGTCTCGACTTTCGCAACCGAGCCGGCCACTCGGCCCGCGCCGCTGATGCCGCTGCGCTCTGCGGCCCGCCCCACGATGTCTTGAATCAGGAGCACGTAGGGGACGCGATACCTGGCAGCTGCCGCGGCGGCGAGCGCGGCGCCCCCGAGGTTGGGCACGATTCCCATTACCAAATCGACTTCGCGCCGAGCGGTCAGCACCGGCAAAGATGAAGCGACCCAACTGCTTTCGTACAGCAGGCGTTGGCCCACGCTCTGTCGCGGGGGAACGTGGTGCCGACGCCTGATTACCTGGACGGGGTAGTCAGGCGGCATCGGTGGCGCCGGACGGGCCTCCCACCACGGATAGTGTGGGATTCCAGTGACCACCGTGACGTCCCAGCCGAGCTCCGTCAGCGCTTCTGCTTGCCAGGTGGTGTTTACCCCGGTGCTGATCGGCTCCGGTGCATAAGAGATGCCGAAAGTCAGTAAGTTGGGCGTCATTTGGGCCTACAGCGCCACCTTCTGCATGGCGTACGCGTCGCCCTGGGTGACGAGTTGGTCGTATATCCACCGGTAGGTGCGCTCGAGGCCGTCGGCAAGCGTGGTCGAGGGCTCCCAACCGTAGATATCGCGGATCATCGTGTTGTCGCTGTTGCGTCCGCGAACTCCGAGTGGCGCATCGAGCTTGTAGGTGCGCTTGACGTGGATGCCGGCAATTTGCTCGATGATGTCCACCATTTGGTTGATGCTGACGAGCTCGCTGCTGCCGAGGTTGACTGGCTCGATGCTGTCGCCGGCGGCGATTCGCAGCGTGCCCTCAACGCAGTCGTCGATGTACATGAAGCTTCGGGTTTGCTCGCCGTCGCCCCATATCTCGATCTCGTGGTGTCCACTGAGTTCGGCTTCGGCGATTTTTCGGCATAAGGCTGCCGGCGCCTTCTCGCGGCCACCGTCGTAAGTGCCATTGGGCCCGTAGACGTTGTGGTAGCGCGCCACCCGGGTCACGAGGCCGAAATCCTCGAGGAAGTGCCGGCACATCCGCTCGGTGAACAGCTTTTCCCAGCCATAGCCGTCTTCGGACATGGCGGGATAGGCGTCCGCCTCCTTCAGCGCGGCCACGTCGGCGCTGGTCTGCTTGTGCAGCGGGTAGATGCAGGCCGAACTCGAGTAGAAGTAACGACCAACGTTCGCGTCCCGCGCCGCCAGCAGCATATGGGTGCTGGTCAGCACGGACAGCATGCAATCGGCCTTGTGGCTCTCGATGAAACCCATGCCTCCCATGTCAGCGGCGAGCATGTAGACCGTGTCGACCCCGCGCACCGCCTCGTGGCACGCCTCGATCTTGGATAGGTCGAGCTGCACGGCATCCACCCCGTAGGGCAGCTGGTACCACTCATGAAGAGGCTTGATGTCCACGCCCCGCACCTCGGCGCCCTGTTCTAGCAGGGTGGCTACGAGGTGGCCCCCGATGAAACCTCCTGCACCGGCAACCAAGACCGTCTGTTGCTTTCCCACGACCAACCCCCGTTTCGTGCGCTGGAACGACGCCGTCCCCCTTCGCTCAAGATAGCGCAGCGACGTCTTTCGCGTTTGCCAAAATGAACGATTCGCTTCATCATCGCGCAGACATCGAGCGTTGCCAAGCTTCCACGCGTCGCCGGGTTTGACGTCGCGGATCAGCGTGGGTTGACGAGGTGCGATGGGGGCGAGCGTAGAAATAACCTGACTTACGCCACCGTCAATATTTGTTCGCTAATCTTTGCGATCGACGGGAGGAGTGCATGCGCCCGCAGTGATGTTGAGTTTGCGGACATGTACCGTCGCTATTTAGTCGAGTAGTTTTCGTCCGGTTCTCACGCCCGGAAACTGTCGTGACTCCCGCCTGCCTTCGCCCATTCGATAGGACTTGCTTTTCGCGAAGCGCAGATCATGGCCGTCGTCCGCGTCCCAAGCACGACTTTCGAGTGGACGCGATCGACCAGTCGATGACGGTTCTGGTCGGCTAGGACGGCATCCACATCTCTTTGTGCACCGTTGCTGTGCCACCAGTGTTCCTCACGTCAGTCCCTTGATTATCGGGGCTTTTGCATCGGCTAAGAGTTCGCTGTGGCTACGCTTACACACAGCATCCAAAGCGCATGTGGGGTGTCCGCGGACTGTGGGCGCCCGGGGAAGGTGGAGATTGCCACAACGCCGCAGTGTCCGCACTGTTCGCATTCACGACTTTGCTCGGGGCTTCGGGACGGCTTTGTCGATGCCGCGGCAAGCAAAATTGCAGGGCCACCTGCGCGCCGCTACCACCGTGGACGACCGATGATCAACGCCGCAACAGCTGCAGCAGTCGTTGCGGTCTCCGCGATTGCGTTCCTCGTGCTGCTCAACGCGCTTCAGAAAACAATCGCAGCCTCTGAGTGGGACAGTGCCGCTCTGCTCGGAGCGCTGTCGGTTGTGTTGTTCGGCCTTGCATATGTCGTGGTGACCTATTCGGGCGCATGGGACCTCGTAACCGAGCAATACCAAGACATGGAGCTCAAGCCCCGTTGGGGGAACTTGCTGATAATGGGAGTAGGTGCGGTGCTTGTCGCCGTTTGCGCGGCGATTTTCTTCCTAACACTGCGCCGGAACAAGTTCCGAAACATATATAACCCCGCGGCAGTGCTGGCCCTTGCGCTCGCCATCATCTCGATCGTTTCAACAATTCTGAACGGAGATAACCCAATTCGCCCGGCGGCCGGACTGATGCTGGCCGTTCTGGTGGCGTGCACCGTCGCGCCACGCGGGCTGGGAGTCCATGTGGGCATCGGCGCGTTCTGCGTGATCGCAGCGATTGCAAGCGGTTTCGCGATTGTGGTGCACAAAGACTTTAGCGTTATGCCATGCCCCTGGGACAAGTGCGGAATTCTCGGCTTCCAGTTCCGAGGCATCTTCCATCACGAGAACGCGTTCGCAATATTCCTCACGCTTGCAATGCCATTCGTCTACATCGGGTTCGCCTCCTGGGAAGGCCCCCTACTGAGTGCCTATCTGCTCGGCATGGTCCTCCTGTCGGGAAGTCGGTCAAGCATGGCGGCGGCGGTCCTAACGTTTGTCGTCCTGATCCTGCTGCGGCCGAACATCCGGAAGGCGGTATCGGCCCGGAAACGGACAGCCCTGCTCAATCTTGTGCTGGCAGTCTCGTTCGTGTCCGGCTTCGCGCTGCCGTTCGTGATCAACGATCCAGGTTTCCTCTCTGAGCGAGGCCACATGTGGATGTTGGTGAAGGACGCGCTATCTGATCCGGCTACGTTGATCTATGGCACCGGAATGTTGGGTTGGCAGCATGTGGTGGATGCGGGCCGCCTCCACATCTCCATGGGTTACTCCGCCCACAACCAGTGGCTCCACGTCCTGTTCACGACGGGTGTAATAGGGCTCCTGCTGTTCGTAGGCCTTCTAGCTGTCCTCGTTTGGCAAGCCGGCCGAACGTATGGATTAGTCGTGGGATGCGTGCTGCTTCCGGTGTTCCTACTGGCGGTGACCGAGCGGCCTTGGCCCATCGACAGCGCCGATTGGGTGTTGTGGATCGTTCCTGGCGCACTTCTCAGCTACCCAGCGGTCAGGCGATTGTCAGGCGATCAAACTATGGACCATCCGGATGTCTCAGATGAGCTGATATCGCCTTTACCTGTCCGGGGTAGGCACCGGACTGCCAAAAGCTCTCGATTCGGTTGGATCCGTCGCCCCAAGCCACCGCGCGACAATGTGAGCGGCCTTGCTCTCAAAAGTGGAAGCTAGACCCCCTACAGAGGGGTTGCTGGGTATATTCTCCGCAACGGGCAAACATCGGGGTTGAACGTGGCGACCACCCAAAATGAGGTCCAACACAAATCACGGCGCCGTCGGCGGCGAGGCGTGCGGGGACATCAGCGCCTGGATATTCAGGGACTGCGGATGGTGGCGGTCCTCACGGTGTTCGCGTTTCACCTGTGCGGGTGGCCGCGGGGCGGCTTCATCGGCGTGGACGTGTTCTTCGTAATTTCGGGGTTCCTGATCACCGGAAACCTGCTGCGAGTGGCCGAGATTCGCGGGAACGTATCGTTCAAGAAGTTCTACTGGAATCGGGTCCGGCGGATCGTTCCGGCCGCCACAGTCGTGCTGGTCCTCACTTACCTGGCAGCTGTACTGGTGTTCCTGCCCTTCCGGGCCAACCAAGTCGGGGTGGATGCCTTCTTCGCGTTCATCTTCATGTCGAACTGGCAGTTCGCCGTCCAGCAAACGGATTACTTCGTAGCCGGTGATGTGGTCTCTCCGATTCAGCACTACTGGTCGCTGTCCATCGAAGAACAGTTCTACTTCGTTTGGCCCGCGCTGATTTTCATTATCGGGCTTGCTGTCGCTCGCAAGGCGTGGACGCATAGTCGCCGGATGGGGATCGCTGGGTTCGTGATGGCGTGCGTCGTAACGGTCTCGCTGGGGTGGGCGCTGTTAGAGACCGCTTCATCCCCGACCTGGGCGTACTTCAGCACTTTCGCCCGGGTGTGGGAGTTGGGCGTTGGTGCATTGCTGGCGACTGCGGTCGGAGTGCTGGCCCGGATACCGGCGGCGGTCAAGCCGTGGCTGTCGTGGGCCGGGCTCGGCCTCATCGCCGCGGGCGTGGTTCTGATCGGTGAGGAGTCAGTGGGTTTTCCGGCTCCGTGGGCATTGCTGCCGGTGACAGGTGCGGCACTCGTCATCGCCGCGGGTGTGGGAGGCGAACCGGCACAAGGGTTTCTGCGAAACCGGGTCAGCGTCTATGTCGGGAACATCTCGTACTCCCTGTATCTGGTGCACTGGCCCGTCATCGTCATCCTCGGCGCGCTCATGCCCAGCGGGATCTCCTTCTCTCTCGTGGCCGTGGCGCTCATATCCGGTTCGGCGATCGCGTCCTATCACTTCGTCGAGAATCCGCTGCGGTACGGCGACTGGCGAAAGGTCCGCTCCACGATTCGGGAGATACGTCGCCGCCGCTTCCGTCCGCAGAAGTCGAGCCGCTACGCTGCCGTCGCGGTCATGGCGTCGTTGTTGGTGGCCCTGACCGCTTACGTGATGCGGCCTGCTGATCACGTCCATGGGTCGCCGCCGCCGGCGGCGGACGCCTCATCGGACATGCCACTGAAACCGGCCGGAGCGCAACTAGGGCCGCTGGCGTCGGCGCTGCAACAGCAAATCACGACAGCGCTCTCCGCCACCGAGTGGCCGGAGCTCAATCCGTCAATGGAATCGGCCATCGCCGAGACCTGGCCGGATGAAATGAAGCCGTGCCTCTGGGCTACGCCCCCAGGTGATCAAGAGTGCACATGGGGTTCACCGTCAGCGCCGACCCGGATCGTCGTGGTAGGCGACTCTGTCGCCGCGCATTATGCTAATTCGCTGCGCGCACTGGCTTTGAACTCCGGTGACGAGATCCAGGTTCACGTCGAGGCGATGGCGGGGTGCCCTTTCAACAACGACCAGGTGTTCACCACGGATCAGGCCTTGATCGATGCTTGCCCTGCTCGCAAGCAACACGCCGTCGATTACATCAACGCGAATAAGCCGACCGTCGTGATTATCTCGAACAGCTACTTACCTTATCGCCGGGTTGGTGTTGACCAGGCAATGACGCCGGACGAGTGGATTGAATCGGTGCGTCAGATGGTCGACAAGGTCCGCGAAAGCGCCGCCAAGATTGCGTGGCTGTCCGCGCCTCCCCTAGACGAGGACAAGGACATCAAAGATTGTTATGGCAATCGCGCAAGTGTCCCGGCGGATTGCATCGCCCGCATCACTACTAAGTGGCTTTCGATGGCTGCGACTGAGCGGCGCCTTGCCGAATCCGTGGGCGGGGTGTGGGTGGACTCCAGACCTTTGTTTTGCAGCGAGGACGGGTTGTGTCCAAGTTTTGTGGATTCGACACCGACGAAACATGATGCGGTGCACTCGACCCAGGCCTACGAGGAGATGATCTCTCCTGTACTTGGCGAGTCATTGCGGTCCGCCGGCGTTTTCTGAACGGTTCTGAGCGCGCGTCAAGCGTCGGTGGTACTACCAGCTAATCGGACGCGACAGGGGCGGAGCGCCGGACAAGCTCGAGGATCGGCGGCAGGAGTTCCGCGATTTGTAAGCCGACCATCGCAAAGACTTCTCTACTTTGACCAATGGGGTCGGGAATGTCCCGCACTTCGTGCCTTGCCAACTGCGGGCGGACCGCCGCGAGCTCTGCGACAGTTCGTGCATTGCACTCTGAGGCGAGTCGTGCGGCTTCACACAGCGTGAAAGTTCGGTGGAGCTGATGCGGAGCGAGTTCAAGCACATTGTCGCGGTGGCTAGCCGTCATAGTCAGAACAAGGTCGGCAGCCGAAGCAATCCTCGATGTGAGTTGTCGCGCAGCGAAGTTGGAGACGTCTCCACCCAGCTTCTCGACGTAGAGCGCCGCCTCGGGGTGAATCGGATGCGCGACGACTGCGCGGGTACCAGCGCTGGAGGTACTGAGTCCCGGAACCTGAGACTGAGCGGCATAGGCGGCGGCGAGTCGCTCGGCAATCGGCGACCGGCAGATGTTTCCAGTGCACACAAACAAGACGTGCACAGCGAACCTCCACTTCACAGCAGACCTTGCGACGCCCACCTGAACGGCATCGGATCGCAATAGCACTGTACTGGCCTCGTCCGATCTCCCTATCCACCCCGGTCGATGCACGTGTCACCGGCTCCGGCGCCGAGCGCCAGGCTGCGGACCGAAGTCTCCACTGAGCGCCATCGGGCGCAGCGGCTCCGTTCGTTGGATGCAGGCGCCGAGCCCGATCGCCGGGTGCGAAGCGAGCAGACGCGCTCACCGCAGCTATCGCCGCGCGAGGGTATCCGGGCCCCATCCCGAACGCGGCGCAGGCTGCCAGCGCAGACAATTGCATAATTGACGCCGACATTTATTTTGAGCCAACTGGCGCAATTGTCGCAAATATCCTCGGAGTTGTTGCCGAGGTCGCCCGCGGCGCAAAACAGGCCTACTACCGGCGCAAAAACCGAAAACATAGGGAAACACCTGATTCGCCGATCGGCGGTTGGTTAATACGCTACGGTTTGCTTGAAAGATTGGGGATGGCCGGTAGTTCGGATCTGCTAGGTGGCTTGCCACTGGCGGGCCAAACGACGGCCGCGCTGTCAGGCCACCTCTTGGCAGCTACGTGTCGCCGCACGACACTGGGGGTTTTACATGCAAACACGGGGGCAGCACATACGCGCGAGAACGCCATCGGTGGGCCGTCAGCGCCGACCCAGCTGGCACTTGTCGACCACTCATATCCCGGCTCGGGCGCCGGGACTGGAAGTCAATCACACAGCCTCGCTGCTGGGTCGACGCCGCGCGTTCGACGGCGGTTGCTATCTGACGCTAGAGGTGGTCTAGATGACTCTCGCCGAAACATTTGATTCCTCGCGATCCGACTCTTCCCGGTCAGCCCTTCCGCTGGGCCGCGTCGCTGTCGTTGGGCTCGGATATGTCGGCCTGCCCACCGCGCTCGCGTTCGTCGCCGCCGGTGCTGACGTCGAAGGTATTGACATCAGCCAGTCCCGTCTCGATGCCATCCGTGCGCTCGACGTCGACATACTTGACCGCGATCGTTTGCGCCTGCGAGGGGCACTCGATGGCAAGCGACTTCGCGTGGGGCATGACTTCGAGATTCTGAGCGGCGCTGACACTGTGGCGATTTGTGTCCCGACCCCCGTCGACCAGCATCGCGCCCCGGATCTCGGCGCGCTGGCTTCCGCTTGCGCGACCGTCGTCGATTATGCGCGACCCGGTCAGCTTCTCCTACTCAGCTCGACTACCTACGTGGGCTGCACCCGTGACTTTCTCATCGAGCCGCTACGACGCCGAGGCCTCCTAGTCGGTCGCGATATCGCGGTGGCGTTCAGCCCGGAACGCGTTGACCCTGCCAACGAGCGGTTCCCCGCTGACCGGGTGCCACGAGTGGTTGGGGGTGCGAGCGCCTCATGCGCTGCAAAGGCCAGCCAAGTGGTCGCGAGGATTGCAGCCGAGGTCTACGTGGTCAGTTCCGCCGAGGCGGCGGAGATGACGAAGCTCTACGAGAATACCTTCCGTGCCGTAAACATCGCGCTTGCAAACGAAATGGCCTCTGTGAGCCGGGCTCTCGACCTCGATGCCATGGAAGTGATCGAGGCTGCGGCTACCAAACCATATGGATTCATGCCGTTCTACCCCGGGCCCGGCGTCGGCGGGCACTGCATCCCTTGCGATCCGCATTACCTGTTGTGGCAGCTGCGTGCACTGCACCACCGTGCGCCGCTTGTCGAGGAAGCCATGTCGTGCATCGACGCCAGGCCGGCGGAGGTGGTGCGGCGTTGCGCTGACGTACTCGGCCAACACGGCAAGGCACTGCGCACCGCCTCGGTCCATGTAGTCGGCGTGACCTACAAGGCAGGCGTCGCCGATCTACGGGAATCTCCTGCGCTCCAGATTCTTTCGAGTCTCGATGCGCTGGGTGTGCACGTGAGCTACTCCGACCCGTACGTGCCGCGGGTGAATCTGCCCGGCGGGCTCCGGTTCGACAACGTTGAGGAGCCGGCGACCACAGCACCCGACCTTGTGCTCGTTCACACGTTGCATCCTGACGTCGACCACAGGTGGCTTGCGGACCAGCCCATCGTGCTCGACGCAACGTATCGCCTTGGCATCGACCATTGCGCGGTCCCGTGACGCGACCCTCAGCCAGATTGAGTCGCCACCACGTGGAGTATCAGAACCTGCTGGCCGAGATTCTTACGCGAACGCCGCGGGTGGGAAAGTTCATTTTCAGACTAAGGAACGCCGTAAAAGGGTCCCCCCGATTCAGTTCATCAGCCGAGTATTGGGCGGAGAATTACCGCCAGGGCGGTAACTCGGGCCCGGGGTCATACGGTCGACTTGCGGCCTTCAAAGCCGAGGTCCTTAACGGGTTTGTCGCTGAGAATGAGATCAAAAGCGTTATCGAGTTCGGTTCGGGTGACGGCGCCCAATTGAGTTTGGCGAAATACCCGAAATATACCGGAGTCGACTTGTCCGAAATAGCGTTGGACTCAGCGCGGCGCAGGTGTGCTGACGTCCCAGGGATTCGTTTCTTGCATACCAGTGAAGTGACACCCGATGAGCGCGCCGAACTCGCCCTTTCGCTCGATGTTGTCTATCATCTTGTCGAGGACGAGCAATTTGAAGTATATATGCGGCGACTATTCGATGCGGCAACGAGATTCGTCATCATCTATTCAAGCAACGTCGAAAGAGAGTGGCCGAGTCAACATATTCGCCACCGGCGATTCACTCCATGGGTTGAGCAGAACGAGCCCGATTTCGAGCTGATACAGACGATACGCAACTTGTACCCGTACTGGGTACGAGACCCCGACAACACCAGCTGTGCTGATTTTTTCATATTCGCGAAAATCCGCTGAAAAATGGACCCGCAATTTCGGGTGTTTGTGAAGTCCGCTAGGCTTCGCTGCGGCCGGTTCGAATTTTGCGCCTATACGGTCTCCTCTTGCGCATTCCGACCCACCCAATGCGCAGCGGCGGCTAAGATTCGTCCATGGGGGTAGTAGATCTAGCTAGGTTCGTCATAGCGGCATTTGCCGCGCTTAGTCTTATTGCATCTCGACAAACCATCGCTCACGCATGGCGTCCCGGAGCACGACTCCAAGCCATGTCGGCTCAAGTGCTCGTTACGGGCGGGCTGGGCGCCGCGACTGTCGTGGGGGATCGACACTTCGTTCAGGTCGGGACGATCTTTATCTTCGTGTACTTACTGGTGCTTGCTAAATTGTCCACCCCGAACTCGCGGGCCTACAGCCTTCACTCACGAGATGCGTCTTTGACGCACACGGGGGCGCCGGTGCTGATCGTCCTTGTAATGTGGACCTGGTTGTACGTGGTGAATATATGGTTTGCGACTGGCGCTGATTATCATCAGGCGATTTTCCGGGTCGTATCAGGCATTACACTTTTGGTCTTCTTGATCGCTCAGCGGAATGACCCCTTGGTATTCTCGATTGATCAACGGCATCATCCCCTTGCAGCGCTCCAATATTACTCAGCATCTGTGATTACGCTCGCCAGCCTGCTGATATTATTGCCGCTATTCCCCAGCTGGTTCATCCCTTGCGACGAAGTTCAATTCAAGTGCAATCGAATTGATGCGATTCTCCAGGGCCCGTTGGAATCGGGCAACCTCCTGGGCCTGGCGGCCGCTATGTGCGCAGCTTTGCTAGTGTTCAACTTGGGGATTTCGCGCCGCAGTCTGGTGGTGATGGTGTTTCTCCTCCTCGTTCTATACGCGACGATGTCACGGACATCATTTATAGCCTTGGGTGCAGCGGTGGGCTTCTTCGCGGTTGATCGGCTGCTCTTCCGCAAGCCTTCATTTGAGCGCATCCCAGACTGGTTGGCGGGGACCACGGCCGTTTGCATAGCCGTGGTTCCAATGTCTATAGGGATGTATTTGGTTTTTACTTCTGATCCCGATGCGTTCAGCGCACGGGGCGCTGTGTGGGCTTATGCTCGCGAAGCATTGGTCGACTTCCCAGTAACCGGACGTGGAATAGATACATGGAATCTCCTGAAGTCTTCTGGGTTCTTCGGGTGGCAATTCGAGAAATTCACCCACAGCGAGTACTTGTTGTTTTACTTTTCAGGCGGCGTGATTGGGCTCGTACTAATCGCTGGAGTTTTGTATCGGATCACCTATATTGCGATTAAAGAACAGAACTCCCTTGGCCGCGGAGTCGTGGTACCCCTTACCTTTGCGATTTGCGGCATGATTGAAACCATGTGGAATCCTCTGACCATCGATGCCGGGAGCTGGCTATTTTTTGCTCTGATTTCGGTGGCGTGTGTCACCCGCACAAGTGAGCGCGAAGCGTCAAATGACGCGGCTGGCACTGGCAGTGCAGAGAATCTGCGACGAGCGACGTCTAATTCTTCGAGGTTGCGTCCAGGAGGGAATGGGGGCCGAGATCGGCGGGTTCACACGTTGTCGTAGGCCGGCCGCTGTCGGGACCTTTGCAGGGTTCGGCCTGTCGACAGGCTTGTTGTTTTTCGCTTCGCTTGCGGCGACGCCCGCAATGGTCGCTGCAGATGGCCCGGTCGCGTGGGGAGCTATCGCGCTGGGCCAAAGCGTCGGCGCAGTTTCCTCGCTTGTCGTAGGTTACGGCTGGGCTATGTCCGGCCCTTCGAAAATTGCGCGTGCCAACCTCAGCGAGCGGCTGAAAGAATATGAAGATTCGGTGCGCGTGAAGCTGGCTCTGCTACTTCCCGGTAGTGCCTGCGCCGCACTCGTCGCGGCCGTTCTTACTCCCAGTCATGCGGCTTTCGCTGTAGCCGGTGCAATTTCGACCACAATTGTGGCGCTCACAAGTAATTGGTACTTTGCAGGGCTAATGCGACCCTATTTGTGTCTGGTCCTCGAGACATTACCGCGGGTGGCCGGTACTGTGGCTGGCATAGTTCTAATGATTTTGGGTTACAGCGCAATAATTGGACTTGCTTTCACTTCGATTGGGATGATCACGGCCTTCCTAGTCGTGACGATATGGGTGTATCGTTCGGCGGGACAGGCTGGTGTTGACCGAACACCTAGGGAGAAACTGGCTCGGGTGTTGGCTTCTCGTCGGCACGGTATCGCATCGATGGTTGGAACTCAGGTATTCTTCAGCTTGCCGTTAGCGATCATTTCAGTCTTCTCGCCGGCGGCGCAGCCAGTGTTCGCCTTAGCCGATAGAGTCCGCCAGTTAGTTAGCGCGGGTTTTAGCCCCGTGGTCGTCGTGTACCAAGGATGGGTGCCCAGCGGCGCCGACCATGGAGTAGAGAAACGCAGTCGGACCGCACTTATTGCGACATTTGCGCTGGCGGTTCTCTTCGCCAGCATGTTTTTGCCGATAGGCCCGACGCTCATGCACCAGCTAGGTGCCGGCCAGATAGCCGTTCCTCAAAGCGTGCTAATACTGACAGCCCTCGTGATTTCATTCGATCTATTCAACTCTGTTCTGGCCTTCGCGGTGATGCCATCATTAGACCGCCTCGAGATTGTCACCCGAGCAACGGCCACGAGCGTTCTAGTGATGCTACCGATCACCTTGGTGGGGACCCTCCGATTCGGTGCCACTGGAGCGCTGGCCGGGGTGATATGCGGTCTCGTCGTGCGGATCGCCATTGAGATCGCAGGTGCCACAGCCCCTACTCGCGCCCAGAAACGAGAACGCTTCCACGATGGGATCCGATGAGAACATGGCGATTAAAGACGAAAATACGTCCTGTTCGCGCATTGGCGTCGCTGTCGTCGCGTCTGAACTATCGCCGCGGTTTGGCATCGAAGCAGCGACACTTTCACTCGTCGATGTGCTCGCACGTTGTTACAGCGTGCGAGTGATCACCATCGCTGACGCTGAACCCGAGGATTTCGTGGACACGCAGGCAACCCTTGAGTCGTGGGGACGAAAAGTAGCCGGGTGGAAACGGGTTGTCACGGTGTTACGAGCTTTCAGACATCGAAATGACTTGCGCGATAATGTCATCATCCTGAGCGGCGTATGGGCGGCCGTCCCCATGTTGTGCGTCTTGCCGAAGCAGTTTCGGATGCGGACCATCGTGTGGGAGCACGCCTTTTCCAGCGCGCAAGTCCGGTCACTTAAAAAGTTGCGGATATTGCGCGCGCTCGCGCGCCCACTCTATGCACGTGCATTCGCGATCGTTTCCGTGAGTGAGTCACTACGGAGTGATATGCGTTCAGCGGGATTTGATGGTGCGATAGAGGTGATTCCAAACATTACTCGCACCTTTGAATCGGGCGATACCGCGCGAGTGGTGGCTAGGAGGCTCCTGACAATTGGTTCGTTGGACAAGCGCAAGAATCAAGCCCTCGCTTTGCGTGCTCTTGCCCTCCTTCCGACAGACTATAGTTTGGACGTTCTGGGAAATGGTCCTGAACGGACCGCACTGGAAAACCTTGCGACGGAACTCGGAATCGCAGATCGCGTTAACTTCTACGGTTTCGTCTCAAACCCCGCCGAATACTACGCCCGCGCACAGTGCGTGATACACCCGTCCTTAACTGAGACCTACGGATTGGTGTTTTTCGAGGCAGCCGGATTCCGAAAGCCTGTCGTCGCGTTGAACAGAGGCGTAATGCGGGAGACGATACCGCAATTCGTTAGTGGTTTGCTCGCGGAAGCGGACCCAGGAGACTTCGCGGCCGCGATTCTTTCGCTCGAAACTAACCCGGTCTCGGACAAGGAGTTCACGGACGCAGAGCGTAGGCGAGATGCTCGCGCGCAGAAAATTGTTCATGACTGGCAGCTTCTGATAAACAGTGCTGCCTCATGAGTCGGCGAAGGCAGCGTGGCTGAATGGATGGTCGGGGGAGTGACTTGCAGCGGCTGGGCGAATGGCGCGAATCGAAATATGCGGTTGACGGACCGTTCGTCCGAGCCTCGAAAAACAGACGTGAATTGCCGTGCCACTCGCGCATCATCGCAGATCTCGTCGGACAGTTTTACTCGCGTACGATACCGCGGTGGGTATCGGGCGATTTGGTAGATTTGGGTTGCGGGAAGGCCCCTTTGCTGGGAGCGTACCGAGAGTACTGTTCTTCGATTCTTCTGGTGGACTGGCCGAATTCACCACACACCGATTCAATGGTCGATTTGATGCTCGATCTAAATTTCCCCCTGGAGGGTCTGAATTCTGATTCTTTCGATGTGGTTGTTCTTTCGGATGTGCTCGAACACATTAGTGAGCCCGCTTTGCTGATGTCAGAAATCGCGCGCATACTTAAGCCCGGCGGTCGACTACTATTGAACGTGCCGTTTATCTACTGGATACATGAAGGCCCCTACGATTATTACAGGTATACGCGTTTTGCTTTGGATCGACTCGCACGTCAAGCGGGGTTAGAAGTCGTTGATTTAGTTCCGTTGGGAGGCTGGATCGAGGTGATGGCTGACCTCTCTTCTAAATTGCTTGAACACTTTAGGCTGGCTTTCGTCGTCACTTCAATTCATCGCCTCGTAATGGCTTTCCACCGCACACGCCCTGGTTATCGATTATCGATGCTCGGCAGCGAGACCCTGCCGTTGGGTTACGGACTAGTTGCCCAGAAGCCGATGCGCACGGTGCCATGAGAATTAGTCCTGGCTCTGTCTAGATGTGTCCGCGGTTCGCTGGGTTGCCGTAGTGTGGTCGGGGGGTTATTTGCTGACACAGGAGACTGCGCCCACAGTGGCTTGGCGCGACGCACCGGGGGGATACGGGATTGGATGCAGACAAAGCAGCCATCGGCAGGCCGCTAGCAACCCCCGTCAGTGTGATCGTGCCGTCAATCGGCAGGCCTGAGCTCATCAGAGCGTTGCGTAGTGTGCGTGCACAGCGCTCCGCTGCGGCGCTGGAAGTGATCGTGGTTTACGACGGTGAACCTGGTCCTGAACTGCCAGCTGGGGTCGGCCGTCTGGCGGATCGTGTCATCCGCACTGCTGGCCGGGTCGGCGCTTGCCGTGCCCGGAACATAGGTATCTCGGCAGCCGCCGCCGACATTGTTGCGCTGCTTGATGACGATGACGAATGGTTGCCGGGGAAGCTTGAAGCGCAGCTTGCGTTGTTGGGGAAAGCGTCGGACCCGGCCCATACCGTGGTTTCCGGCCGGCAGCTATTCGTATCCCGCAAAGGTGCCGTGTCCAGACCATGCCCGGACCGTTTGATCGGTGCCGGCGAGCCCGTGGAGCATTATTTGTTTCGACGCCGGCCGCCGAACGGCGGACGCCCGACTTTGACCACTCCCACATTGCTTCTCCCCCGCGAACTGGCGGCATCGACACCTTGGAACGAGTCGCTGGTGCGGCACCAAGACTGGGATTGGTTAATACGACTGGGCCGCAGGCCTGGGACCACCTTTGTCCAAACGCCCCAGGCTGTGGCGCGCGTTCACCTCGGCTCAGCGCTTTCCATCTCAATGACGACCGACTGGCGCGCGTCTCTAGATTGGGCAAACCAATTACTCCGTGGCGATCCAGCGGTCTATGTCGATTTCGTTGCGGCGCAACCACTGCGTTACGCGTTAGCGGCTCGTTCATGGGCAGGGGTCCGAGCCGTGATTACCGCCCTGCGGGGCGTCAATCAATTTCCGTCGGCCGGGCCAATCGTGATTGGAGTTGCCGGGCTGATGCCCCGCCGGGCCATTGAACGCGTTGCCGTGGCAACCGGTGGCAGGCAACGACTTGCCCGCCGCCGATTGCGATGGGGTGTTCCCCACGAAGCCGGTCGGTAACGGCGTGCGTACTCAACGTGGAATGAAACCGGGAAGGTTCTTCGCATGTGTGGGATAGCCGGGATCCGCCGGACCGACGGCAAGCCGATCGACTCCGAGACACTATTAGCAATGGCAAACCAGTTGCGTCATCGCGGTCCGGACGCAATGGACCACTGGTTAGGCCGCTCGATTGGCATGGCGCACACACGGCTGTCGATCATTGATTTGCAGGGCTCCCAGCAGCCCATGGCCAGCTCAAATGGGCTTCGGCACCTTGTCTTTAATGGCGAGATCTTCAACTACCAGCAGTTGCGCCGGGATATTTCGTACCCGTATCGCACGCTGGGAGATACCGAGGTTCTGCTTGCCGCCTACGAAAAATACGGGCCCGCCGGAGTAGAGCAAGTGCGCGGCCAATTCGCCTACGCGATACACGACTCTGAGACCGGCGAGACGCACCTTTTTCGTGACCGCCTCGGGGTGCTGCCGCTGTACTACTACGCAGACACCGGCGTGTTCGCGTTTGCTTCGGAAATCAAGGCGCTTCTGCCGCTCATCAACTCGCCCTCGGTAGACGAGGACAGCCTCCACGATTACTTGGCGCATCGCGCAGTGCCCAGTCCACACACGCTCATCAAGGGTGTCCGCAAACTGCCCCAGGGCCATCACCTAGTTGTTAGGGCCGACGGAACGTATCGCGAATCCGCCTACTGGGAGTTGCCTCCGCAGGCCATCCCGCGCGCGGTGACAACCGCCGAGGCCATTCAACTAGTCGACAGCGCACTCAAGACTTCTGTGCACGAGTCCCTCGTCGCCGACGTACCGGTCGGCGTGTACCTGTCGGGCGGCGTTGATAGCAGCCTGTTGACCGCGATGGTAAAGCGAGAACATCCAGACCAAGTCCTGCACACGTTCGGAGCAAGTTTCGGCGACGAGCGGCATGACGAAAGTCCATGGGCCCGCAGAGTGGCTTCTCTTGCCGGGACGAGCCATCACGAGGTCGTGGTCACCGCAGACGACTTCCTCGACAATTGGGGGAAGTTGAGTTGGCATCGGGACGGACCATTGTCGGAGCCCGCAGACGTGGCGATCTTCCGGCTTGCCCAGCTTGCCCGCGATTACGTCAAAGTCGTGCTGAGCGGGGAAGGCAGCGACGAACTATTTGCCGGCTATCCCAAGTACATCTTTGCTGGCGCCACCCGTTGGCTAGGTGCCGTTCCCTCTGTCGGGCTGTTGGGGTCGTTTGAAAGATCTTTGCCCCCGGGCAAGGCCCGCATGAGGACCGTAGCCCGCGCCCTGGCGCAGAGAAGATACGAAGAACGGCTGCGCGGCTGGTTTGCTCCCTTCACGGTGGCGGAACGGAGGCTGCTAACGGGCCGCCCACCACAGCGCAGGGCGCCCAACCCTTACCGCCTTGGGCGCGGAGATAGCTTGCGCCGGATGCTGTACGCGGATACGTGTGTTTGGCTCGCCGATAATATGCTTGAGCGCGGTGATCGCATGTCGATGGCGGCGTCGCTCGAATCCCGCCCCCCTTACGTGGATTATCGGCTAGTTGAACTGGCCTTCGAATTGCCAAGCCGCCTAAAGACGAGGGGCTTCACAACTAAGTGGGTGCTGAAGCAAGTGGCGCGCCGATACCTACCCGACGACATCGTTCACCGCCCCAAAATCGGTTTCAGGGTGCCCTTGGATCGCTGGTTTCGACATGGTCTGAAGGACTTGGCATTCGACCTGCTTACCGGCCCTTCGTCGTACGTCGGAAATAACCTAAATAGCGGCGCAGTCAAGAGGCTTCTCGTGGACCACACCAGCGGACGTCGTGACGAGGAATTGCGTATCTGGACGCTGCTTTCGCTGGAAGTCTGGTATCGCGATCTGGTCAGTCGAGCGGTCCTATGCTAACTCACTCCAGCGCCGCGACCAGTGCTAAGAGTTGGTCAGTTTGTGATGTACTGGCTCGGATCGAGCACCGCACTGGCCGCAGTAGTATGCGGTGAACGTCGGACTCCAGAAAGAACCATCGATTCGCGCACCCTCCGGAAGCATCGATTCAAAATCTCGCTTCGACAGCAGTCGGAAGCGATCTGCTCGGCGTTGACGCCAAGAGGGCAGCCAGTGCAGCAAAACTGTTGCGGTATGGGCCTCAATTGGGAACCACAGGTTGGGGGTAGTAATGACCCAGCAGCGCGCGACACGACTCATCTCCGAGACCATACGAGCCTGGTCTGATCGGGTGCCGACATGTTCGATGATGGCGTTTGCCAACGCGAAATCGACGTAATTTTCCTCGAAGGGGAGGTCACGTGCATCTGCAACCATGAACGGATACGAGGTGTTGGCCGGGACAATATTGATCCCCATTTTTACATCAAATTCGGACAGCAGTCTTCTCTCGACGATGTCAGCGCTAGCGATGTCGGAGCCCGAGTATTCATCGCCCAAGACCCCGACGAGAAGGACTGTCCGACAGTCGTGCTCTCTCATCCAGCGGGATATGTTGTGCGCTTTCCTTTTGCGATTTCGAACGCTGTAAAAAAGAACGCCTCGATTCACGAAATTTCTGAATGCTTCAGACAGCGACAAGCCGATCACCTACCCCCATTAATCTAGCTCTTCCCCATGGTCAATCTCTTAGTCGGGCGCGATGCTTGGCGTCGTCGCTCCACGAGTCAAAACCGTCGGCTGACGCGCCGGGACCGCCCGATCGTTTTCCCGTGACATACGAGCCGTAGTAGCGGTAGTGGTATGCGCCTCCTTTGCCTTCCGGCGTCATGGTAAATGCCGCACCAAGAAGTGAAGCGCCGACATCTTCAAGGTTTTTGACCGCGTACGCTAGGTGGTCCCGTTTGGTTTGCCCATACCGTGCCAGGATTAGCGCGCCGTCTGAATGGGCGGCTAGAACCGCGCCGTCGGTCACCGCGAGCAGCGGTGAGGAGTCCACGATGACGTAATCGAAACGCGTGCGCAATTCACTGAGCACCTTCCGCGCTGCCAGCGACGCGAGGAGCTCGCTCGGATTCGGCGGGATCGCGCCCGAAGTTAGGACGGTTAGCCGGGGAAACCTCGACTTTTGCAAGACCTCGGAAAGCGATGCGCCGCCACTGAGCACGGTGCTAAAACCCACCGAACCGATCAAGTCAAGGTATTTATCCACCCGGGGCCGGCGCATATCACCGTCGACAAGCACTACGTTGTGCTCGGACTCTGCGAGCACTAGCGCAGTATTTATCGCCGCCGTTGTCTTACCCTCGCTCGGCTCCGAACTTGTGAAAACGATGAGGCGCGGGGGATTGTCCACCGCGAGGAACTGCAAATTAGTTCGCAACTTGCGGAATGCTTCGGCAGCCGGTGTGTTGTCGTTATCAAAATGGATCGCCGGCGTATTCCGCAGCTCTTTGTCGAACGGGATGCTGCCGACGACTCCGACACCCGTGATTTCTTCAACAATTTGCTGGTCTCTTATTGTGTTGTCCAAGCGGTCGCGAAGCAATGCTAACGCGATTCCCAGCAGTACACCGAGCGCGAGGCCACCTGCCATATTGATCGCGGTTTTCGGAACTACCGGCTCGGTAGGAGTCGTGGCACGTTGTTCTACGACCACGCGAGCATCGGGTTCGGCGCCAGACCCCGAAGTTTCCAATTCACGGACCATTTCGACCAATTCGTCGGATAACGTATTGGCGATGTCGCGAGCTTTGGTAGGCGACGCGTCCCGCACCGCCAGGTCTATCAGAACCGTCTGGCGTTTTGTCGTCGCCTTGACTTGTTTTTGCAGCTGTTGCGCGGTCATATCGAGGTGGAGCTTGTCGATTGTTCGCTGAGCGGCCGTCTTACCCATCAGTAGCTCGGCGTACGAGAAAACGCGCTCCTGGGACAGGAGATTGCCCTCATAAATATCGGTCGCCGAGGCGCCGGCCGTAGTCGAGACATATAGCCGCGTGGAAGCCTCATAAAGCGGCGTCGTGAGCAGCGTCAGCGCGGCGGCTCCGCCGACGGCCACGGCGACGGCCAGGAAGATGGTGATCCACCGGGCTCGCAAGAGCCGCAGGAAATTTTGAATTGTCAATCCGCCCCCTCAGCGCTATTTGTCCCGCCCCCCGTGCCCTTGGTCAGGGCATCGCTGCGGTTTGCTGGAGTATACAGTCGTTGATTTCGTTACCACTTGAAAACAGCTAGACCAGCGGTAAAAAGTGCGAAACAGCTCGGACCTTGCAGGATGGCGGTTGTTGCCGGTTACAGCTCCCCAATCACCCGCCCCAGCTCCGCGCGCGTCTTGATGCCCAGCTTGCGGTAGATCCGCACCAGGTTCGCCTCGACCGTCTTCGGGCTGATGAACAACGCGGTCGCGACGTCCTTGTTGGTCATGCCCGACGCCGCCAGCTCGGCCACCCGCCGCTCAGACGGCGTGAGCGATCGGTCGTGGGACGGGACCACCTCTGCGCGGGCGAGTTCGGACTGAACGCGCCCGGCCCACAGCGGTGCGCCGATCGCTTCGAACGTTTTCAGCGCCTCCCGCAGCGTCGCCCTGGCGCGCTCCTTCTGTCGTTGTCGACGCTGGAGCTGGCCCAGCAACAGCTGAGTTCGCGCCCGCTCGAACGGCATCGGCAGTCGGTCGTGCTGGGCCATCGCCTCCTGCGCCTCGGCCGAGGCGGCCTCGACATCGCCCCGCGCCGCCGACAACATGGCCCGGCAGCGACCACCGACAGCGAGCATCCACGACCGATCGAGCCTGCGGCCATTGCTTTCCAGCGCCTCGATCAACGGCTCAGCCTCGTCGCTGCGGCCAAGTGCGATCATGGCTTCGACCGCGTCGGGCATGAACGACGCGGTCATGATCTCCGTGCCGGGGATCGCCTCGAGCGTTCGCCGCATCGGGGCAAGCACCTCGAGCGCCTCGGCGTAGTGACCGAGCGATACCTCCAGAAATCCCAGGGTCATCGTGGGCCATTCCGCGAGGCGTGGTGAAGCAGTGCGGCTCGCGATTTCCAACGCGTGGCGGGCTGCGTCTCGCGAGACCTGCACGCGCCCAAGGTAAGCCATCGCCATTGCCTGCATAGAAAGCGCAATGCCAAGCGACCCGCTGCCCTGTTCGGCGCGCAACAGAGCCTCTTCGGCAAGTCGATCGGCGGCGTCAAGGTTTCCTCGCCAAATCTCGATTATGGCCTCGCAGCTCTCGACGGCGGTGAGGTCGTTTTCCGCGCCGCGCGCCGTGCATCGGCGTTGCAGCGCCTCCATTCTGGCGTGGGCAGCGTCCAGACGTCCTGTCCAGGCCATGATCAAACCTTCAATCATGCTGGCGCTGAACGGAATAAGCAGATCGGCGTCGGGGTCCTCTAGTTCTACGGCGCGCCGAAGGCTGATTTCATCGACGCCGTTGCCGAACATGAAGTTCAGCTGGACAGACATCGCCAACGCACTGCTGATTAGCGCCGCATCGCCACAGCGCTCGGCCTCGGTCAGCGCTGTGTGCGCGGTGGCCAACGACTCTTCGTATCTCGAAATCATTCGTTGACCGAATGCCAGCAGGATCAGCGTCTGCACCAACAGCGCCGGATTGTCTTCTGCGTCAGCCAGCGCCCGCTCGAGAACAGCGACGGCCTCGCTCCAGTTGTCGTCGTATAGGTGTATGCCGGCCAGCAAGTTGAGTGCGGCCCCGCGCCGCTCGCCAGACGTCAGCACGCCCAACGTCGGCTCGAGAGACGCCCGCGCTCTTTCGGGATCCCCGGCGTTGAAATGGTGTACCGCACCGTTGATTCGGCGATCGGGACTGTCGCCGCCGAGGCCGATCGCGAGCTCCACGAGCTCGGCGGCGGCGGCAGGCGCGCCACGGGCCGCGGCTTCTTCCGCCGCGGTGTCCAGGGCATGCAATGTGTCCGGGTCCGCGCTGGACGCTGCCAGCGCCATGTGCCTTGCCCTCAGTTCGGGCAACGTCACTGTTCGCGCCAATGACCTGTGCATGGCACGCCGCTCGGCCGCACTCGCATCCGCATAGACGCTCTGGGCCAGCAGCGGGTGGGTGAAACGCACCATATTGCCGTCGATTCCGACGATTCCCTTCGCTTCCGCTTCATCGAGCGAGTCGATGGAAGCGCCGGTGACTTTCGTGAGTAGTTCGACCGTCGGATCGGCGACGGATGCCGCCGCCAGCAACAGTTTTCGGGCGTCGCGGTCCAGCCGCCCGATCCGCAGTCGCATCAATTCGGCAAGCGAACCGGGTAGCGCTGTCTGCGGGCCCGTGGAGCCGAGATCGATGGCGCGCGCCAACTCGAGCGCGAAAAACGGGTTACCCCCAGAGATTTCGGCGATGCGCACCATCGTCGGTCGTGAGAACGCATGGCCGAGGCGCCCGGAAATCAACACGTGCAGCGCGCCAAGGCTCAGCGGCCCCACATGCAACCTTTCGATGCCGTCGGGCCTGGACAACTGCAGCCACGACGCCGTGTTCGCGCCATCTGCATCGGACCGTTCGGTGAGCAACAACCCGACCGGGCTTCGCAATCGCCGGGCGGCGAACGAGATCACGTCCTGGCTGGACCGGTCCAGCCACTGCGCATCGTCGATCGCAATCAACACTCGCGCGTCCGCTGCGAGGCATTCGAAGACCGCCGCGAAGGCGGCCGCAACGATGCGTTGGTCGGTGGCGTGATCCTCGCCGCTGGCACGCAGCAACACCCGGTCGACGGCGAGGCGCTGGACGTCCGGCAAGCCGGCAAGGACTCCCGGGTCGACGTCACGGAGCAGGTCCGCCACCGCCGCATAGGCGAGCATGGACTCCGCCTGGCCAACGCGGGCGCTGAACACGAGACAACCGTTGTCGCGCGCCCGTTCGACGGCCGACAACCACAGCGTGGTCTTGCCTATCCCCGGCTCACCCTCGATGACGAGTGCAGACGGCTGATGGGCTGCCGACTCCAGGAACTCCGAAACCGCGCGGATCTCCAGCGGACGGCTCACCACGCCCGGCATCAACGATCACCCCCAAATTGCCCCCAGCAAACAGAGGGTACATCGAACGAGGGTGCCTTCGTGGCGCATTGCGATGCCGCGCGTGGCAGCTAGATCACAGTTTCGCTGATCAGTTAGCGATCAGACGGGTGCGCTATCGGCAACTTCAGCCACGGGGTGGGGTTGAATCCGGGCACCCACGTCACCGGATATCCGCTGGAACGGGACGCCGGCACGAACACATGTCTGCGACACGATGTCGGGTGACGGCGCCCCAAAGACTCCGTACAGCACTTCGTCGGTCGGCACGGAAAGCGTGACGATCAACCGAACCGGCGTGCCCTCGGTACTGACGGCCACGGCGGCGGCATCGAGTTTGGCCACCATCTCATCGACCGATGTCGCGGTCATCTCGGGCAGATACCACTCGGCGAGGTAGTACGCCACATCAGCGAGGGCATCCATGAATCGGACGGTAGTGCGCAACGGTGCTGCTGGAATCGGGTGTTTCCCTATCCGTTCGCCTATCGGCTTGGACCACTCGGGCGTTGACGTCGCGCTGCTCGACCGTCGAATTCGCCACTAGCTCTATGCGCCATGATCATTTTGGCCCGGGCACCGCAATTTCCCGCAGCGATAATATTTGCCATCGTGAAGGATCCGTGCGATTACGGGAGGTTCTCGGTCTTGCCGTCGGCTCCGTGCGGCCGTCGCGTCCGCCGAATCGGAGGGTCGCCGAGTTCAATGCGACGTTGCGGCCCGCGCCCAGATTCGAGCGGCGCTCGGTCTGCCAAGGCCGGGGTGGATGGTGCGGCCATTTATGCAGCTAAAGGGCCGAATATGGGTCGTGTCGGGCAACGTTGAAGGGCCGGTTGGCCTGCCGCTTCACTCGGGCTCAGGCTGCCGTGCACCGCAAGCCGTCGGGCGTGGTTGGCGTAGGGATGTCCGTTAAGCGAAACAGCCGGGACCAAATGGTTGCATTGGTAACTAAGAGGAAATCTCCTCAATTTGCTGCAATCCCGCTGCGGTTATGAAAGGCTGATCCCGTTCGCAATCTTCGCAGATGTTGCCATGACCGACTCGTCGGCGCGGAGGCGAACGAAGGGGGTTAGAGGGCAGTGGTTCCGCACGCACCGTGATCGTCGGACGTCGAAGCGCACCGTTTGTGAATTGATAGCGCATGGTCAGTCGGGGGATTGGCCAAACAGCGTTCCGAGTAGATCCGATTGACGTACCACCTGGGGGAGTGCCATCGAAATGGCCGCACTAGCCAGCATCTGGGACGGAATACCGCACGAGACCCATCGTCCGAGGGTGTCCGTTGTCATCCCGGCGGTGAACGAAGAGCGAAACCTGCCGTACCTGGCATCCCGGATGCCGCGCGACATCGACGAGATCGTGTTCGTGAACGGGCCGTCGGTCGACCAAACTGCCGAAGTCGCCAGGCAGCTTTGGCCCGACGGTATCCACCTGTCGCAGACCCGCCGCGGCAAAGGCAATGCATTGGCATGTGGGTTCGCTGAAGCGTCCGGCGACATCATCGTGATGATGGACGCCGACGGCAGCACGTGTCCGACAGAGCTACCGCGATTCCTGGGCGCGCTGATCTCTGGTGCAGATTTCGCGAAGGGGTCTCGATTCGTCCAAGGCGGCGGCAGTGCAGACATCACGCGGTTCCGCAGTTTCGGGAATCACGGTCTCGTCGGCATCGTCAACAGACTGTTCTCCACCAAGTACACCGATCTGTGCTACGGCTTCAATGCGTTCTGGCGGCACTGCCTGGTTCACATGTGGCTGCCCGACATCGACGCGCCGCTGCCGCAGTGGGGGGACGGCTTCGAGATCGAAACCCTGATCAATCTGCGCGTGGCCGCTGCCGGGCTGAGCGTCGCAGAAGTGTGCAGCTATGAGAAGGCAAGGATGTACGGCCTGAGCAACCTCAACGCGGTCGGCGACGGGATGAGGGTGCTTCGGACCATCCAAAAGGAATACGCGCGTCTCAGGGCGTGTGGCGAATCGCCACGCGGAGACGGCAACATAGTGTCGACGCTCGACGCCGATGTCATCATTCCGGAAATCCTGAGCGGGCTACCGGAAGTTGTTGAATCACAACGCAGTTTCGAGCCTCACGTGATCAATGGCGCGAAGGTCCAAGCGTTCGTCGACAAGCCCGCCGATGACCGCGGAGCCTGAGGCGGTCGTCGACGGGCCGGCCTCACGGTTCGGGGCGCAGCGTCTGTATCGAGATGCTGCGTCACTGGCGTCGTCGTCTGTCACGAATGCTGTACTGGGCGTAGCCTTCTGGGCGCTTGCCGCGAAGATGTTCCCGCCCGCGCAACTTGGCGTGATGACCGCCGTGCTGGCGGTCATCGTGTCGGTCGCCATAGTGGTGGCGACGGGTGTCGGCGACGCGTACACCGCACTCCTTCCGGCCGCCGGGGTGGCTCGACTCCAGCTGTACCGCCGTGGCCAGCGGGTGTTCGTCGTGTTGGCGCTCGTGAGCGGCTTCGCTGCTGCCGGTGCGACGGTCGCCTGGCTCGATGAGGTCCGCGGCTCCGTCGTGGTCGCGATGTTGGTCATCATCGGCGTATTCGCCTGGGCCACCCTGACATTGCAGACCTCGGCGCTCGTTGCGCTCGGCCGGGCCCGTTGGTTGCCTGCGACCACCGTCGCGGTCAATCTCACGAAGATCGCGCTGCTCGTGCTGTTGGCCTACACCGAGAGCTGGCACCCGGTCGAACTGTCTTTCATCGTGGCCGCGGCGGTGGTGATCGCCGTTCTGCAACCGATGATCGCCAGGGTCGTGCGATCAGGTAGAGACCTGCCCCCGGCCGCCGCCCCCGAGGGTGTGCTCAACCGCACGTTCCGCTTGTTCGTCGGACAGACCGTGACGTCCTCGGCGCTCACCATGGGGTTGCTGATGGTCACCCCGTTTCTGGTGACGGTCTATTCCGATCCGAAGCAGGGCGCGTTGTTCGCCCTATCCCTTTCGATAGCGCAGGCGCTCGATTTCGTCGGCGGGTCCCTTGCCATGTCACTTGTGGTTCACGCATCCAGTGCGCCCGAAGAAGCGGGGGTGATGACGCGCAAGATCATGATCCGCGCCGTCGCGCTGTCGAGCGTCGGGGCGGTCGTTCTGATCGCCGTCGTCCCAACGGCTTTGCGCCTACTCAATCCGGAGTACGGCGCACTGGGAGCCACCGGCGTGATCGCGGCCCTGGCCGCAGGCTCGGTTGTTCGCTGCATCTACATGGTGTGGGCCGCGCTGCAGAAGGCGCGCCGCAACATGACGACCCCGCTCGTCCTGAACGCCATCACCGGAGTCGTGTTGATCACCGCCATACCCGTCCTGGTGCCCGCGCGCGGGGCATGGGGTGGAGCGATCGCGCTATTGTTTGCCCAAGTCGTCCTCGTTGCTGGAATCATCATCCATTACGGGGCCACGCGGAGGCGGGCCAGGTGAGCGCTACCGTCCGGTGGGGGGACGAGGAAATGACCGAGACGCTTCGGCCGATCGTCAGTGCCGCTCCCGCGCAAACATGGGCAGGCGCGACGTGGGTTGGCCAGATCGACGAGGAGCACGTCGATGGTCAGCGGATGCAGCTCTTCGGCGCCGAGGATTTCGCCAGGGCGCGGCTGCTGGTGTGGAGCAATGGCCAACCGCGCGGTTTCGTTGAGGCTTCCATTGTCGACGGAGGAGTCGACGGCTCGGTGCTGCGAGCCGGCATCGACGAGTTGCCTGCAATCGTTGAGAAGTCGGAGCGTAAAGATTTGCCACCGATCTCGGTAGTGGTGTGCACGCGTGACCGCCCCGAGCAATTGCGAGACGTCATAAAGAACCTGACGGAGCTGCCTTATCCGGAGTATGAGGTGCTGGTCGTCGACAACAACCCCGCCAGCGGACTGACACCGCCGGTGGTCGAGGCGTTCGCAGGCGCCAACGTCCGTCTCGTCAGCGCCGCGGGCAGCGGGCTCTCGATCGCTCGCAACACAGCGTTGAAGCACGCCCATTTCGACATCGTCGCCTTCACCGACGACGACGTCATCGTCGACCCGAACTGGTTGGACAATCTCGCATTCGGCTTCGGGCGCGACGAGCGCGTGGCGTGTGTGTGCGGCATGGTGCCGAGCGCCGAGCTGGCTACTCCCGCGCAGTCGTATTTTGACCGACGCGTTGGATGGGCTCGTCGGTGTGATGCCGCGGTGTTCAGCCTCGCCGATCCGCCGCCCGACGACGCGCTTTTTCCGTTCCGGGTGGCTCAATACGGGACAGGCGCGAACTTCGCGGTGCGCACGGATGCCGCCGTCGAGGTCGGCGGGTTTGACGAAGGAATGGGAATCGGATCACCGACCGGAGGAGGCGAGGACATCGACATGTTCGTTCGCCTGTTGTTGGCCGGTTGGTTGTTGGTGCGCGAGCCGTCGGCGGTGGTCTGGCATCAACATCGCCGTACGCCAGAGGAACTCGAGGACCAGATTCACAATTACGGCCTCGGGCTTGGGGCGTGGATCTCGAAGCTTCTGGTCAAGCCGCGGACGCTGCGGATGGTGTTGGTGCGTGGCCGCAAGGCCATCGACCATCTCAGAGGTGTGACCGTTGTCGACCCGCCGGACACGATCGCAGATGATCCCCGCCTGGTGCGGCTCGATCGTCGTGAACTTCATGGTGTGCTCACAGGACCGTTCGCATTGGCGCGAGCGCGAATCGCGGGTCGAAAGGCGAAACCATTGACGACGCCCTCATTTTCGCTGTTTCGGGCACTCGACTACCGCCAGGGTCAGATGTTTGGTGATCCGGACAATGCCATTGCCGCCGGACGATTGGCAGTCCTTGCTGTCGTGCTGGGCTTGGTCGGCGCTCTGGGCGCGGTTTCGGCTTTACCCACATTTCTGCTGGCGATTGCGGTGGGGCTCTTCATGTTTGGCGGGCCCGGCAGCCTCGTGATGTCCTGGTACACGCGCCTGCCCACCGGCGTGATGGTTTCCCTTGTGCCCGCGATCAGCGTGTCGATCTGCCTGCTGGTGGTGACGGCCCTCATCATGCTCGGCTTCTATGACCCAACCGTCGTCCTGTTCGGGCTGACCGGAGCGACCGTTGCCTTCGGGCTGCTTCGACTCGGATTCCTCGCCGCCCGAGCCCGTCGGAAGGCGGTGACGTCCGCATGACCGCGACGGTCGTCGCCGGCCAGGAAGTCGAGACGGTTGCCGCCGACATCGCCGAGCCCGCCCGGCCGCCCCGCCGGTGGTTGCCATGGGCGCTGCTGGCTGTCAGCGCCATCTGCTATGTCATCGGCGAACGCTCGATTCCCGACGCCGGACCATCGCAGTGGGGATTGATCGGCGCCACGTCACCGGCCTATCCGATCGCCATCGCGCTCGTCGTCATTGCGTTCACGATCGCGATCCGGCAGGCCAACGTGGTGTCGTCGGCGATCGCCACGATCTGCCTCGTCTTGGTGTTGCAACTGCCGCGGGCGACGGCAACCGATATGCCGATGTATTCCTGGACGTACAAGCACCTCGGTGTCGTGGACTACATCCAGCACTCCGGCGGGTTGGCGTGGGGCCTCGACATTTACAACGGTTGGCCCGGCTTGTTCGCGCTGACCGCCTGGTTCTCGGATTTGACCGGCGTCCCGCCCATCGTGATCGCGCACTGGTGGACACCGTGCTTCCATTTGGCGCTGGTGGCCATGGTGTACGGGGTGGCGCGAGCATGGGGTCTTGCTCCGTTGCACGCTGTGACGGCGATGTTCATGGTCGCAGCGCTCAACTGGGTTGCCCAGGACTATTTTTCGCCCCAGTCGGTTGGTCTCTTTCTGTCCGCGGCGATCATCGCGCTCCTCGGGCTGTCGCGGGAACGCCGAACGGGCGTATGCCTGATCATCGTTCTGTTCGCAGCGGTGAACCTGACGCACCCGCTCACTCCCTACTGGGTCGCGCTGCTCATCGGGCTGCTGGTCATTTCGCGCAACATGCGGCCGTGGTGGATCCTGTTTCCGCTGGCCGCTCTGCTGGCCGGCCAGCTGTGGCTGAACTGGGACCAGGTCAGCGACTTCAAGGACCACCTGTCGCTGGACTTCTTCAGAAACCTGCAGACAAATCTCGGCCGCTTCCATTTCGATCCGGTATTCGGCCAGCGTGTTGTCGGCTGGGGCAACCGCGCGATGGCCGTTGCCCTCTGGGGCGCAACGGCTTTGACGCTGCTGTACCGGTGGCGCAGGAAGCAGCCGTTCTTCGCGCTTGCAGTGCTGTCCTTCACTGGCATGTGTCTGGTCGGCGGCCTCGACTACGGCGGCGAGTCGATTTTCCGCGTTTACCTGTACTGCTTGATGGGGTGTTCTCTGGTGCTCGCGCCGGTAGTGGTGGCAATACTGCAGGGCGGACTGCGCGGCTACACCGCGGCGGTGTGCGTGTTGCTGATCGCGATCTCGGCGTCGGTCATGGGGAACACCGGTTCGTGGTTCGCCAACGTCATGCCCAAGAACCAGGTCGAGACGTCAGAACAGGTGCTGGCTCAGGCGGAGCTACCCGCATACATCACCGAAGCCGCACCGAACTGGCCGGAACGCAGCACCTGGCGGTATGCGAACTACATGCGCTTCAAGAGCAGTTTTGACCAGCCGATGATCTTCAAGAACGAGTTGATCAAGCGGCATTTCAATACCGACGAAGACTACGAGTGGGTCATCAAGGCACTCGACGGGCGTCAGGACGCGTCGACGTACTTGATCATCACCGACCAGATGCAGGTGTACTGCTGGTATTTCGGAATCCTGCCGTGGGATGCGCTGCCCAATCTGAAGGCACGGCTCTACGCAGACCGCGAACGGTGGGAGCCCTTCTTCGAGGGCGAAGGTGTCACGGTCTTCGTTCACAAGATTCGGCCAAGTGGCTCACCGGACCCGGTCATGGTGGGCAACGCCGCCCAGCGAGGCCGCGGGTAGGCCGCCGATGAACAGGGTCCGCGGCCGCAGTGACGACACCGTTGCGTTGCAGCGGCGCGACCGGCCCTGGCTCGACACCTACGTCACGGTCCTGGTCGGCTCCTTCGAGATGCCTTCGACGGATGACTTGAGGACAGCGGTCGCCGCACTGGCGAAGCGATATCCGGCCAGCCGCCTGACGTGGCGACCCGACGACGCCAGGCGGTACTGGATCACCGACCGGCCCGCCGAATCCATTGTCGTCGAACGGGATTGGGACGACGCGACCGATGTCGGCGACCGGGTCGCCGACCTGGCAGGCGACCCGACACTGGAACCACCGCTCAGCCTGATCCGCTATCCGCGGCACATTGGACTGAGGATGTCGCACGGTGTCGGCGACGGTCGGCTGTTTCTCACTGTGATCGCCGCGGCCTTGCAAACCGCCATCACCGGCGAAGTGGTGCAATGGCCAGTCCAGAGCGCCGGTCGTTTCCCACTGGCCTCGGCGGCATTCAACACGTTCGGCCGTCGGCCCGCGTTGGCCTTGGCTGCCATTGCTGATCGACCGGATCACGACGGTGCGACGAATCCGCCTGGCGAGCAGCGCCCTTGGTCACCGTCTCGCAGCGTGCAGCACACCAACATGCCGCGAGAGCAGGCGGACGAAATGTATGCCTGGGGTAAGCGAAATACTCCGCGCGCCAGTCGGTTCGCACTTCAGGTCTCTCTGTATCTGAAGGCATTGCACAAGGCGGGCCTCGAGATTGCCCCGGATGTGCGGGTCATCGTCGACCTTCGGCGGTATCTCGGGTGGAAGTACATCGACGGGAATTTCGTCGCAGGCGTTCCGATGCTGCTCGACTGGACCATGGGTCCCGAGGAGATTTCGGTGCGGATCAAGTCGACGAGCGCCTCTGGGCGTCCGCTCGCCGGCCAGATGCTCGCTGCGCTGCTGGGCGGCGTTTCGATGCCGGAGGCGACGTCGGTCGACACCGCCGCGCGACCGAGGATGACATTCAGCAATCTCGGGTGGTCGCCCGAGATCGACAGCCTGCCCTTCCTGCCCGACGAACCGCCCGTCTATGCGGGAAGCGTCCCGCCGGAGGGTCCGCTCGGGATGACAGTTCTCTGCGGCGACAACCGCCGAGTGATGGCCATGGATACGACGTTTCACGACAACGCGGTCAATCCGGTCATGTTGAGAGAGGCGATGGGCTTGGCATTGGCCGACCCGATCGGCCTCCTTTCCGACTCACGAGGAGCACGACTAGGTTGACCGCTTCTACGCAGTCCTCGATCCGGCGGCCCTCGGCCATCCGTTCACTACTCGTCCTGGTGCTGTGCGTGGTCATGGTCACCGCAACCGCATGTGCCGACCGGCAGAAGGGCGTCGAATACGAGTATTTGAGGCTCACGGTCGACGGTCAGGAAACGCTGGGCATCGCGGGCAAGGACAAGCTCATCCGAGCGGTGGTCGTCTACTTCCACGACGCCGGTGACGACGAGTTCGCAATGACTGCTGACGAGCCACACGCAAAGCTGACAAGCGCGCTCGTCAACGCGGGATTTGCCGTGGTTGCGAGCAGGGCCAGTGGGGACGCGTGGGGCAACGCGGCATCGCAACGCAACTACATCTATGTGGGCGGTACGGCCGCACAGCACTACCGGACCGAAAACGTGTTTTTTCTCGCCGACGGGATGGGCGCCATCGCCGCTGCGAATCTGCTCGCAGCGGGGCCCACGGTAAGGGTACGTGGCTTCGCGGCGATCAACCCGGTGTTTGATTTGAAAGCCGTTGCACCACAATATGAATCCGCGGTCACGAAGATGTACCCCGACGCTTCGATTCATGAGGTGAATCCGATGGGGCTGCCCTTCAACGCGTTCAAGGGCAAGGCCATGCGGTTCTATGTGAGTCCTGACGATCAGGTCGTGCGTAGCGATGCGAATGCACGCGCGTTCGCGGCCCGATTCGGATCAGTCTCAGACATCTCCGTCGTCGATTGCGCGGGCAACGACGGCAGCGCCGCCTGCTATCAAGGTGACGACCTGGTGAAATGGTTCGCCGAGCAGGAGAAGCGTTCGTAGCCTGCGCATCTCACAGAAATCCGAGGTCCCTGCGGCCCGCTCCCACGATCTGTTCGGAATCCGTGCCGAGGCCGTGCATGAGCACCTCGGAGTAGACGTCACGAAAATCCGTGGTCACCTTGAGGTCACCGTCGTCGAGATCGGTCAGGCTGGGCTCGTCACCATAGAACCCACCCTTGACTCGGGCGCCTGCGATGAACACGGGGCCTGCGGTGCCGTGATCAGTGCCAAGCGATGCGTTGGCCGCCAGTCGCCTGCCGAACTCCGAGTACGCCATCACCACCACGTTGCGACCGTAGCGGTCCTCCGCCATCCGTTGCAGGAACCCGCTGACGGCGGTATCGAACGTCGAAAGCAGTTGCTGTTGGGTGTCTCGTTCGTCGGCGTGGGTGTCGAACCCGCCCAACGAAACGGTATACACCTGGGTGGGGACGCCGGCGGAGATCGCGCGGGCCACCATCTCGAGTTGGTCGGCGAGCGGGTTGTCGTAGCCGTCGTAGGCAGCGGTGGCGCCGGCATCGGCCGGTTGCGGTTGCAGAGCGCTGTCGGCACGCTGCGCTGCCCGGTAGGCGGCGCGCACAGTCGACATCGCCGGGGTGTCTTCGCGATCGTCGGCACCCAGTGCGGCGATGGTGTCCTGGTACGGGTGTCCCGCCTCATCGCCGACGATGAGTGCTGCGGCCGTGTACTTTTCGCCGATGGTCAGCGGAGGCAACACGGCTCCGATGTTGACCGCGCGTAGCGGGTCGTCGCCGGTCGCGTCGAGCCAACGTCCGATCCAGCCGGTGTTCACCGGCTCCGACGGGGAGGCGGTCTGCCAAATGTCCATCGACCGGAAGTGGCTGCGGTCGGGTTTCGGATACCCCACGCCGCGGACGACCGCAAGGTGGCGGCTCTGCCATAGCTCGTACATGCCCTTGAGGCCCGGGTTCAGCCCGAGCTGGTCATCGAGGTGCAGCACTTCGGTTGCGTCGTAGGCCAATTCGGGCCTGGCACTGTAATATGAGCTGTCGCTGTATGGCACCACGGTGTTGACGCCGTCGTTACCGCCGTACAGCGTGACGAGCACCAGGATTCCGCTGCCGTGGGCAAGGGGTCGAGTACGCGCCGCGTCCAGCAGGTCGGGCCACGTCACCGCGGCGGTACCGACCAGCAGTCCTGCCGCACCGGCACCGGCGCTGGCCAACAGGAATCGTCGGCGGGTGAGTTCGACCATGTCTGTGCCTTATGCCCCTTACGAAGTCAGATTTTCCGGTGTGTTCGCCGCCGCCGCGACGAGCGCAGGCGGGTTGTCGACGAACTTGCGCAATGCCTGCGCGCTGTGGTCGGTCCAGGCACCGATGCCGAGGAGATAGCCGGCGGCATCCAAACGGTCAGCGGCAGCGGCCTGCTCGACGGTCGACAGATCAGCCGAGCCGGCCAGCGACACCGCCACGGCGAATCGGATGTCGGTGCTGGCATTCGACAACCACGCGCGACCGCTCGGCCAGCCGCCGACGTCGGGGGGATAAAAGGGTTTGTGCCCGAGGTTTGTGAGGGTGTCTGCGAGCCCCTTGGCGAGCGGGAGATCGAATAGCCGGGCGTCGAACGGAACGCGCAGCGACCGCACCAGCCCGACCGCCCATTCGGTTGGGGTGTTGATCATCCCGCCCGGGTGCTCGGTGAACTCCCGGTCGGTCAGTATCGCCTTGGTCAGCGCCATCAGATCGCGGTTGGGGCCGTATGCGGTGACGAGCCGGTCAAGCGTGCTCGGCGGTGGAGCCGAATCGATGGCGAGTTGGCGCCACAGCCGACCGGCTACGAAATGAGCGGATTCGGGCGCCGCGAGGACGATATCGCAGAACGCCGCGGCGTCGAGGTCGCCGGAGACGCCGAGCACTGTCTTCGACTGGGGGTCGCGGTCCTTGGCGACAACATGGGGCTGGCCGCCGCGGCCGACCGCCCATCCGGTCAGCGCCCGCGCACCCTCGCGGACGTCGACCTCGCCGTAGCCGTTCCCGTGTCCAAGGGCGAACAACTCCATGAACTCACGCGAGAGGTTCTCGTTCGGCGAAGCCGCGGTGTTGCGTATGCCGTCGAGCCACCGCAACATCGCCGCGTCGGTGAGCATCGCGTACGCCAAGGTCCGAAAGTCGCCGAGCTTCAAGGTGCGCAGCGCCTGGTTCTGGGCCGCCATCCACGCCGCGTACCGAACCTTCTTTGCCGAGGTGGCAAAGTGGTTGTGCCACAACAATGTCAACTTCTCGTGGACGGGCTCCTCGACGGACGCCATCCGGGTGAGCCACCATGAAGTCAGCGTCCGCATCTGTGCGTCGCGTTGTTCCTCGTAGGCCGCCATGGCGTCATCGGTTTGGTCGCCGGCCGGTTTCGCAGGCGGCGTCAGCTCGGGCATTGGCGTCGCGATCGCCCCGGGATCGGCATCCGGATCGGAGGCAAGAATGCGATCGAGATACGCGGACGGTTCCTCGCCCGCGATGGCGTCCACCGCGGCACCGGCGGCGCCGAACCCGATGCGCCGCATCAACCGTGCGGCGGCGATCCACTCGGCGGACTGCGTAGCCACCCATCCGATTCTAGCCACGCCGCCGCTGCCGAAGCGCGTTTGCTGACAATCAGCAGTTCCGGTCCGGTTTAGCGACTCTGCGCCCAGTCGGATATGTCGAAATCGAGGGTGGCCGCGAGATCTTGATTGTGCGGACGGAAGAATTCCTGCAGCATCTCGCGGGTCTTTGGACTCATTGCGCTGCCGTAGGTGCCTTGATGCAGGCGTGGGTAATTGAGGTCGGCGACTTCGCTGGAGGAAAGCCCGAGGAACTCCACCGTTCGCTGTACGACCGCGGCAGGGTGGTTCGACAGATCTTCGCTCTTCAATACGAGAATCTGCTCGGGTCGGTAGAGCGAATACCACCGGTCAAGCTGTTGGGCGTACAAACCGCGACTCATGTAGGTGTGATGCTGGTGTGAGTAGTCGTCGCCGACGTCCTCGGCGAGCCTGGCGCCGTCACCGATCAGTTTCAATTCACGTGCCAGCGCATCTTCGAAGGATGACGTTTCAAGTCCGTGTTTGACGGAGTGCGCATAGTGCGAATAGGCGCGGTCAACTGGATTGCGCAGGACCGCGACGAGCCTGGCGTCGGACAGCATGTCGGCGACCCGCCGGGGTACAGCAGGGTGAAACAGATAGTAGGGCGTCGCCTCGCCGGTGATCGACCCGGGCGGCACGCGGGATGGAAAATGAGTCAGGTACCAATTCCGGCCTCTCTCGAAGTTGAGATCGAAGTAGTGAATCTCCTTCCGTAGGGCGGGTTTCACCGAAGGGTGCGCTGTCAAATATCGGTAAAGCGATGTCGTTCCGCTTTTTTGGGCGCCCAAGATGAGGAATGCCGGCTCGGTGTAGCGGCCGACGGACACCGCGATCGTGCGATCGATTCGAAGCCGCCGCGCCAAACCGTATTTGCGATCGTCGCTGAGCGGGATGGCTTTCAGCGCTGCCTTCAGTGAATCCCTCACCACACCCCCTGCGGCGGTTACCGAGTTAGCCCGGCAACTCGCAGCATACAATCGAGACGTCGATCCGGGGGAGCTCGTGTACGAAGAAGTGGTAATCACCGAAAGAGCCGTCAACGGCATCGAGTTCGATCAGCCACCTTCGGCGCCGACCCGGCGGCTGATAATCTGTACCACCCCTCGGTCTGGCTCGTATCTCCTTGCGCGACAGTTGATTCGCGCTGGTATTGGGATTCCTCACGAGTATCTGAATCCCGTCAACATCTCGGTCATCGCGGCCCGCAGTTGCGGCTCCTATCTTGACTGGGTCGAGCACAACCGAACGACGCCGAACGGCGTGTTCGCCGCCAAGTTGCACTGGCCACAGATGGAGAAGCATCCAGAAGTGATCAACGCGTGGCTACGCCAACCCGGCACCGTATGCCTGTTCTTGCACCGCCGCCGCCTGCTTTCGCAGGCCGTGTCTTTCAGGGCGTCCCTGCACACCGGCATCTGGGACGTCGCAGACGAGATCAGCGCTGCCCCGCGGGCGCTGCCAGGGCTGACCGAGAACCGGGAGACGGACCACCTGGCATACCGCCTCATCGCGTGGAACGGCATGTGGCGGTTCTTCTTTGAGTCCAACGACATCGACGTAGTCGACCTGGCGTACGAGGACTTCGTGGCCGATCAGTCCAAGACGATCGCGGATATCGGCGCGAAGCTGGGGGTCGCGTGTGACGTGCCGCCCCCGGAGCCGTATTCGGGTTCGGGATCGAAAAGCGACGAGCAGGCGCAGCGTCGCTACCTTCAAACGTGGGCGTACCCGGATGATGGAGCGCCGCCACTGCGATATTCGCGCAGACTTGCTGTCGGCGCGCTGCTCGACTCGACTCGTCGCGGCGTCACCCGTCGATTGCGTTCGGTGCCAAGAATTTTCGTCAAGCGAAGCTGACACGGTTCGAGCGCAGTATCCCGATGACCGGGGGCAGCATGATCAGCCCTTCGATGAACAGCACGCCGCACAGCAGGGTGGCCGCCCTGTCGATCCCGCCGCCGAGCTTCATGGCCGTCGCCACGGCGACAAGCTCGACAATGGCGCCGATCATGCAGACCATGCCTGCCGTCCGAACGCGATCACGGACCCGCGATATCGCCGCGTAGTGCTGTTTGATCACGATGGGGACATAGGCGAGGGTCAGGATCGCAAGGGTGGTTGCCCCGAAGTCCGCGTATTCCGGACGGAAGATCGACAGCACCGGATGCGCAAGCAATGCCAGCAGCGGCATGCCGACGCATCCCGCGACGACAGAGACCGAGAGCGTGAAGCGGACCTTCCTGCGGAGGGTTTCTGGATCGCGCGTCGAGACCGCGAACAGGGTCGTGGAGAGGTGCGTCGGCACCAGGTAGAGGAAGCCGACGAGCATCCACGAGACATAAAAGACCGCGGTGGACTTGCCTGGGGCGAATGCCGCCACAACAACAGGCATCGCGAGCCGAGGGATGCTGATGGCCATGTTGAGCGTGTTGTAATGCGCTATCTGCGTTACCAATCCACGAAGGTGACGGGGAGAGCGCAGTCGCATGCTTGGCACGCCCCGTCGTCGTAACGGCCGAGCGGTTATCGCGACCGAGAGCACGACGGTGCTGGCCCACACGATCAGGACGGTGTCGGACGTCCTGCCGACCAGTAAGGCCAGCAGAAATACGCCGGGGATGCGTAGCGCCACCAGCACGGTGTTTCGCACCATCCGGGTCATCTGGACATATCCGCCGGTGACGCCGAGCGAAGCCTGATCCAAGACCAGCGCCCAACTCGAAACGGCGACGCCGACGATGAACAACACATACGTCGGCCAGTGAGTTCCGAAAACGTGATGCAGGCCCATGTTCGGTAGCGAGGCGACGACGAGCGCAAAGCACGTGGCAAGGGCCGCCGACAGCACCGCCGAAACGCCAAGCGCGGCCGGTAGTAGCGGATCGATGCGCGTGCGGTCCTGCGCCAACTGCCCGACCAGCATGGTGCCGAGCCCGAATACCCCAAGCACGCTCAGCACTGTCACCGAGGAGACGATGGCTGTCGCGTGGCCCATCTCGGTCGGTGAGAACGTGCGCGCGACGACGAGCCAGAAGAAGAATCCGCCGACGGACGTGACGAGCGTCGAGCCCATCAACGAAACCGAGCCAACCACGATGTCGCGGTGACCGACTAATTTGCCGCCGACGCGTCGAAACAGGGTCTGCGAGGGCGCTTCTTGCCGCGGCGGCGGCGGGTCTGATCGAGACTTGACGGGCGCTCCGCACCCCTTCTTGCCGGCTGGTTCGTCAAACGAGTCGGTCACAGATCCCCCACACAAACACTTCGAGCGCCCCACTCCCGGCCCGCTGCCCCGTCAGCCGCCGTTAATTTCGCATGGTACGGGGGTCTGGTTGCTGCGCGCAGCACAATGGCATTTGCGAATGGTCTGCAGGGTTAGCCAGATTTGCGGCGTAAGCGCAGTTAGGATGACCGGACATTCGTCGTGCGGGCGGGGAGCGATGGAAGTTGTGATCGTCGGGTCGGGTCCATCCGCGGCCGCCGCGGCGCTGGCGCTCGACGAGACACCGGATGTCGCGATCACCGTTCTTGACCTCGGCGGCGAACTCGAAAGTGAGCGAGTGACCGCGCGCTCGGCGATGGCGCGAACGGCACCGGACTCGTGGCGGCCCAACGATCTGCAGCTCGTGTCGGCGCGGCCGGAGTCCGGCAGTCCTGGCGAATTACCGACGAAACAGATCTACGGATCGAACTTTCCGTTTCAGGACTTCGGCCAACTCGACCGGATCGGTGCCGACGCGGGTGCGAACCGGTTGGTGGTGTCCGGTGCCTACGGTGGCTTCTCCAACACCTGGGGCGCGCAGGTGATGCCGTACTCGACGGGCACCTTCCGGACCTGGCCTATCGCGCGCAGCGATCTCGAACCGCACTACCGCGACGTCCTCGAGCGCATCCCGTATGCCGCAGAGTCGGACGATCTCGAGGAGACGTTTCCCCTGATGGGCGCCCCCGACCGGCTGCCGAAGGTGACGGCCCGTACCGCCGGGGTCCTGCGCCGCTACGAGAAGCACCGCATCAAGGTCAGGGCGCAGGGGGTGATCGTCGGACACGCGCGTCTGGCGCTGCGGGCTTCGGCGTGCCGACTCTGCGGGCTGTGCATGACGGGCTGCCCCTACGAGCTGATCTATTCCGCCTCCCAAACGTTTGACGAGCTCAGAAGCAGGCGGCGCGTCGCTTACCGGTCGGGGGTGCGGGTTCATCGCATCGAGGAGCGCGACGACGGTGTCTCGGTTCACGCGATCGAAATTGCGACGCGACAGCCGGTGACCTTGCGGGCAGACAAAGTCTTCATCGGTGCCGGCGCCATCGGGACGACCAGGATAGTCGCCAACTCTCTCGGGCTCACCGACCGCACGGTGAGGATGGCCGAGTCGGTGCAGTACATGGTGCCGTTTCTGTCGCGCAAGCCCGAGACGCGGCTGTCGCAGCAGGGCGAGTTCACGCTGAACCAGTTCAACCTGTTCGTCAGCTTCGACAGCGACGGCAAGGACGCCGCGCTCGTGCATTGCTACCCGTACAACGACATCATGGTGGACGCGCTACCCGCCGTGGTCGCGACTGGCCCGCTAAGTGCCCTTGGCAGAAGAGGTTTGCGTCATCTCACGGTCGGCCTCGGTTACCTGCCATCGTGGGCATCGCCGTCGGTTGACCTACGAATCGGGCTCGCGGAAGAGGACGGTACGTTGCCGCCGGTCCGTGTGAAGTCAGGTGAGAACGAAATGACGAAGCCAATGCTGAAGCGTGTGATTCGTCAGCTCCGGCGCTGCGGACCGGCACTCGATCTGTTTCCGATACCGGGCCAGACGCGTATCTCGGCGCCTGCGAAGAGCTATCACTTCGGCGGGTCGTTCCCGATGACCAGCGGCGGCGAAGGCGAGTTCCGCAGTGACCTCCTCGGCCGGGTAGGCCCGTGGCGCAACGTCCATCTCATCGACGGGTCCGTCTTCCCGACAGTGCCTGCCACCACCTTCACGTTGACGGTGATGGCCAATGCGCACCGCATCGCTGCCGACGCCGTCGGTGCCACCTGATGCCAACGTTGGCGCTCACCGGGGCCACCGGATACTTGGGCTCCGTGTTGTCCAGCGAGCTGACAGCCAAGGGCCACGAGGTGATTGCGCTGACGCGCTGCCGCCCTGAGGTCGATGTCGCAGAGTGGCGGCGCTTCGATCTCGGTAAACCCTTGGACGCCAACGCATTCGACGGGGTTGATGCGTTGATTCACGCCGCCTGGGTGTTGAGCGGCAAAGACACCTCCGAACTGTGGCGCCAGAACGTCGTCGGCTCGCGGCGGCTGATAGAGACTGCGGTGGCCTCGGGCGTGGGCACGGTCGTGTTCGTCTCATCGATGTCCGCCTACTTCGGGACCAGGCAGGCCTACGGGCTCATGAAGCTCGCCGTCGAACGCACAGCCCTGGATCTCGGCGGCATTGTGGTCCGTCCCGGGCTGGTATATGGGCCGTCGCCTGGCGGAATGGCGGGCACCTTGAAGCGGATTTCGCGGTTACCGCTGTGGCCCAGATTCCCGTCGGCACAGCTGTTTTTGGCTCACGAGGCCGACGTCGCTGCGGCGATGGCACGGTCAGTCGAGTCCTCCGACGAGTTATCGGGCCACATCCTCGGTTTCGCCAACCCCACGCCACTCGACCTGTCGTCGATTCTGGTCGGGCTTTCGGATCACGGCCGCCGTCGCCCCGCTCTTCCTGTTCCGGCCGGGCTGGTGATGGCCGTGCTGCGCGGGCTCGAAAGTATGGGCGTTCAATTGCCGTTTCGATCCGACTCACTACTCGGGCTCGTCGAATCCGCGAAGGTCCTGCCCGGGCAGGAGTTGCTCGCCGAGCGCGGCATCGAATTCAGACCGCTGGTCGCGCCATAAAGGTGCTCGATGAGTCGAATCGCGAACACGACGACCATCAGCGTCGAATTGGCTTGTCCCGAAGTCGGAAACACCGAGCTGGCGACCACATGCAGGTTGGGAATACCGTGCACCGCAAGGTTTTCGTCGACCACACCGTCGTCGGGGTCCTTCGACATCCGGGTGGTGCCGACCTGATGGAACCCTCCGCCGGTGCGCTCGCGCACCGCGGCGTGCAGGTCGTCGGCCAGGTACTCCAGCCGCCCAACACCGTTGGCACGCAGGTACTTGTCCCAGTGCCGGTGAGCCGCTATGACGCCGTCGATGTCCTTGTCGGTCCATCGGATATCGATCTCGAGGCGAGGCATTCCGAGTTCGTCGACATTGTCTGAAAGCCTGACACAGCTGTCGTACTGCGGCAGGTGCTCAGCGTGGTATTGGAACGGGTATCGATTGTTCCGGTTGAGGACGAAGAAACCAGGCGGCCTGCGCCCAGATGAGAACAACCGTTTCAGGCCGAAGCCGAGTCCGAACCAGATCGTGGCGACGGGTTCGCGCGCGAGGTTGCGGATATGCGCCCACACCGACGATCTGCTCGCCATTCCGTAGGGAGTGCCAGGGACCCTGCGACCAGTGAGGGGGAGGCGCTGCGCCGGCGGGGCAACGAGCGAGCCGAGCGGTGAGTGCAATACGAGATACGTCAAAGAGAGCCAGGCATTTCGATGCGACGCGTCGGCTAGCTCTGGGTTGGCGATCCAGCCGGAGATGTTGGGCAGTTCGTGTTGGATCAGATAGTCGTGGTCGAATGTGAAGCGGCGCCTGACATATGACCCGTCGACGTCGTGCTCGTAGTAGTAAATCGTCTGATCCGCCGGTGTGGTGAGGACGAGGTCGGCAACCACGCCCTCGAGATGCGCCATGTACCAATGGCCGAGATGGCCGGAGTGATCGCCGATGCTCTTTCCCGCCGGTCCCGGTGAGCACATGAGCAATCGGGTGCTCTCCAACCCGCCCGTTGCCACGATGATGTCGTCGCCGCCGATGGTGAACGAGCCGCCCGACAAGGTCCTGCACTCGACACCCGCCGCTCTGCTCTGATCGTCGTTGAGATTGATCCGCACACAGGTGGTATCGGTGATGACCGTCAGGCCGGGGGTATCACGCAGGTCGCTGAAGTACACTTTCCCGAAATTCGTTGGCAGCGACCATCGTTCGAGCGTTGACGTCAGAACATCGCCGTCTTCGAGACCGGGAACCAGGTGGCGGGGCAGATGCTCGATATCTCTGACGTCGAAGACCGGGCGCCCGCATTGCATCCATTCGCAGGCGCGGTCCAGAAACGCCACGGCGTCCCGGTAGGAAACCGGCCACCGGGCATCGCGCGTGAGGTCGCGCTGGACGAAGTCGACCGCGTCGTAGGGTACGCAGCGACCGCCCCAGATCGACGTTGTTCCGCCGATTCCGCGGCTCACGGTGAACTCGACCGGCGCGTGCAGATCTGGCTTAGGCCTGCGTGCCTTCGAGAGTCGTTGGTAAACGCGCCGCCTGCGGCGGTTGCCGGTTTCGACGACGATGACCTCGATGCCTTTGCGGCTGGCCTCCAGGGCAGACACGATGCCCGCCGGGCCGGCGCCGATGACGACGAGTTGCGCGTGCAGGTGCGCTCCCTGCTCAATGTCGTTGCCGGAGATGATCATTGCTGCGTGGCGTCGTGACCTAGGAGTTGCGCTGTCTGAAGGCTTCGCGGACGTACAACCACGGGCCCCGCCACAGCCCCTTGTGGCTGGCGCGGAACAATCGTTCTGGCAGGGGGTTCTGCCCGCGTCGCCGCCCGTTTTTCAGCATCGCGCGCACCTCGCGAGGCACGAACCCGAGGATTCGCCACGCATTTCGGGGCGAGGCGAGAAGCGAGCTCATGTAGAAAGCGGTGAGTCCGGCCGAGTTGCCGAACAGCTGACTCTCCAGAGCCGCGTCGGTGCGGCGGTGATAGTGCCATGTGATCGCGGGCGGCCAATGCAGGATTGCCGAGCCTGCCTGCAGGAGCCGGGAGAACGCCTGGGTGTCCTCGCCGCCCTTCGTCAATGTCCCTGCGCCCAAACGGTTCTCGAAACCTCCGATGGCGCGCAAAGCTGCCGTTCGCATTGCCATGTTGCCGCCCGATCCGAAGATGGGTCGTGGATACAACGGGTCGACGACAGGCGGCGCGCCCGCCCGCAGGACGGTCGGCTCCATGCCGCGCCCCTTGTTGAAACCGCCGTAGCGTTCCCAATCCACTTGCGCGCTCGTTTCCAACTCGGCAGGCAGCATCACGCCGACGACGGCGTCCGGGCGGTGCGGCGAGGCGAATCCTCGTTTCAGCCAGGTGATCCATTCCGGGTCAGCCACCTCGTCATCGTCGATCCATGCGACAAGATCACCGAGCTCCTCACCAAGTGCTCGGTTCCTGGCACGCGACAGCCCCGGAAGCGGTTCGTGATAGCAGCGAAGGTTCAAGCCGGGAAAATCGGTAAGCGAGTCGGCGATGTCCCGCTCCCGCGAATTGTCGATGACGACCACATCGAAGCTCTTGTCTGCCTGCTTCCGAAGACTGGTGAGCGTCCTGTGCAGCCCCTCGGCGCGATCTCGCGTGCAGATCACCACGGTCAAGCTGCTGTTGACGGAGTCGGTCGCCGCGACGGGCGCGGGCAGGTCCTTGCCTGCGAAATGGTCCCTCAATTCCGCAAGGGTGAGCGCCGACCGGTCCGCGATGTCCAGAAACCGAACCGCGACGCCGACGGTGTTCCGCCGGATGAGACACCATGCTGTCTGGTAGTGCGTCACATCCATCCTCTCGACGCCATACGTCGTCGACAGGTCGACGTCGAACACGGCGGCCGGTGGCCGCAACTCGTCGCGTCCGATGTCACGCACGGAGCACTCCGGAGGCCGGCCAGCCAGACACCATATGCCCGCCCCGCCTCGAGGTGAAACGGACGCGACGCGCAGTGATCCCCGCCCTGTTTCTGGTCACCAACCCCCCAAAATCGACTTCACGACCAGAGTCTGTTCCCCGCGACAGAGCCAGGTCGTTGCTTATGCGGCGCCCTAGCGCGGAACTCGCGCAGCTACACAGAAGCCCATTGGCCTGACGATAGCCTGCTGTTTTTGTCTTCAAACGTGTTTTCACCGGTGACGAGGCAATTCTGCCCGTTATCCGGGTAATGCCAAGCTCGCTGAGCTTCGTCAGGAGTGCACGTCAGCGAAATGCATATCGGCTATCGGAGTTCACCGTGACAACACGAAGGCGACGATTAGGCTCGTAGCGCGGAGCCCCGTGGGCGACTCCGCGATCACGATGGTGGGGGACACGGCTCGTGAGGCAGAACAACCGCGTGACGGCGTCGGTGGTGATCCCGGCGTTCACGTTCGATCGCTGGGACAACATCGCCAAAGCGGTCGACGCCGTTGCCGCGCAGACCCGGTTGCCGGTCGAGCTGATCCTGTGCATCGACCGCAACCCTGAGCTGCTCGCCGCTTGCCAGCGGCGCTGGGGATCGGCGGCGTTGCCCGTACCGGTCAAGGTGATGGCCAATGCCAACGAGTGGGTGCCGCGGGTGGCCACCGAGGCCAGCTCCGACGGGGTCGCGCGGGGATACGGCGGCGGCAGTGCACGCAACGCAGGCGCCGCAGCCGCGACGGGCGACGTCATCGTCACCTTCGACGACGATGCGTGGCCCGAGCCGGATTGCCTCTCCTACCTCCTTGCGCCCTACGACGATCCGGCGGTGGTCGCCGTCGGCGGAAAGACCGTGCCCGATTTCGAAACGGCAAGACCCCGTTGGTTTCCCCGCACGTTCGATTGGATCTTCGGTTGCGCATACGATGGGCTGCCGACGGTTCTCGCACCGACCCCGCGCCTCATCGGCGCCAACATGTCGGTCAGGGCGAGTGCGTTTCGCGAACTCGGCGGGTTCCGCGCCGTGGACTTCGACGACTTGGACATGTGCACACGGCTGGCGTACCGGTTTCGCGATTCGGCGCTCCTCTACGAGCCGAGGGCCGTTGCCCACCACTTCGTGCCGGCGAAACGTGTTACTTGGCGGTACTTCTGGACGCGTAACTTCCTCGTCAACCGGGACAAGGTGCCGGCCTTCGCGCAGATGGGCGAGGCCGCCAGCCTGGCCGCCGAGTTCAGCTTCGTCCTTCGCGCCATCCGGGGCCACGCCGCCGCCGCAGCCCGAGGCGTTTTCACCGGCAAGCCGGAGGAGGTGCTGCAATTGGGTGCCGCGCTCATCGGCATCGCCCTCGCGGGCATCGGCAATGCGGTGGGCAGGCTGCAGATGTGGTGGGAACGCCGCAAACCGGCCTGAGCTCACGCGTACCCGAAGCGTTCGTAGTCGACGGAAAAGAGCCGGTGTAGGTAATCGCGATCGTCCCTGGTGATCTCGTCGCCGGGGAGCGTTCGCGTGGACTTGTTCGCCCGGCCCAGTCGGATGTCGCCAAGGCCGATGCGCCTGCAGATTTCGCCGAAGTCCTCGTCGATACGCTCGACGCGCCCGACGAAGTCGACCAACGAAGCACCGGACGTATCGCACAAGAAGCTGGATTGTGGATGCATGGCCTGGTCGTCAAGCGCGCAGGGATGGCGGATGAACTCCGAGAAGCCGCTTGTCTCGCGGTAGGCGATCATTGCCGGCCAATTCAACGGATCGTCAGCCTCTTTGGACATGACCGCGTACCACAGGTTGCGCGGTAGCAGCCTCGCCCGCTCCTCGGCCTTGCGCTCGATGAACGTGTAGAGCGAGACCGCCCTGGCGATGGGGTCGCGTACGAAAGCGAACTTGTAGAAGCCGTCCCACGTATCGGTAGTCAACGCCGCGCGAATCTCGTCGGCCGTGCTGTGCTTGGCCAGCCGGTAGAGCGACCGATAACGCGGCCGGAGCATGCGGTCCCGCCATGCTTGAAAATCGTTGGAGACCACCACTGAGTCCGTGCCGAGGTGGGGGACAAGGACTTTCGTCACTGAGTCCCCCGCCGTCTTCGCGATGTGCACGAACACGAACTTGCGGTCGAAGGAGATGATCACGCCGTCAGGACTCTGGTGCCTCGACTCCGACCAGCAGCGCCCGGTGGTCGGAGCCGGTGATCTTGGCCGTCTTGGCCGACGATGCAGAGCATCGGTTGGTCAACACGTGGTCGATGGCGACCAGGGGAGGCAGCCGGACGTTGGCCGGGTAAGTGGCCGTGATCCCGGCTCCTGACTGTTCGGCGGCATCCCGGTAACCGCCGCTGAGCAACCGACGGAAATTCCGAGTGTCGAGCGTGTCGTTGAAATCGCCTGCGGCAATGACGCAAGCCGTTCCCGCATCATTGGCGAGGCGTTGCAATAACGGTTGTACATCATCGATTTCGCGTTTCCACGCATCGACGGAATCTGGCCACGGACCTTGAATGTGCGCGACGAACACCGTCGGGTCCCTTGCCAGGCCGTCGACATGGATCCGGGCGCTCAACGTCGCGTGCGTGTAGTCCTTGTACGACTGGACATCGCTGATCGGGTACCGGCTCCACAGGCCGGTGCCCGAGGCTTCCGGTCGTGCGTCGAGGGTCTGAAATGGAAAAGCGCGGTCCAACCCCGCCGCCGAGAGCTGTCTCGCCGCTCTGCGGGTGAGCTCTTGGACCGCGACGATGTCGGCGCCTGCCTTGGCCCTGTCCACGACCGCCTGCGGATCCGCCTGTCCCAGAAACAGATTCACCGTCATCACCCGGATCCGGATGCTTCTGGGGTCGTATTGGTCGCTTATGTACAGCGGCAGTTGGACGGCAACGGTCGCGATCGCCGTCGCGAGGGCAATTGCCGAGATGACCTTTCGACGCGCCAATAGCAGGAACACGACTGCGGCGAAGGAAGCCAGCCCGAGATAGGGCGAGATCACCGCGGCGCCCAGCAGCGCATGGTTGCTGATGGGTAGATAGCGTGCGAGCAGCCCGACGGCACCGACGGCTAACGCCGTCACCCCCAGGACGGTCAGCGTGCGACGCATCCGAATGGCTCGGGAGCTGCGCTTCTCCTTGGTTTCTTCATGCGTTGCGATACCGGGACTGTACCGGTAGCAAAGGTGTCTTGTACCGATATTCCGTCCAGCACCGATAGGGTGGTGAGGTCCCGCGAACGCGAGGAGGTCGTGTTCATGCCGCCGCGAACACTCAGGGTGCTGGTCCTCGACCAGGCGCGGGGGGTGTGGGGCGCGCAGCGCTACATCCTGCGACTGGCGCCGCTGCTCCGGCAGGCCGGTGTCGAGCTGGTGCTGGGCGGTCCGCGTTCGGTGGAACTGCACGGCGTGTGGCGGGCGGCCGGATTCGTCGCCGTCGACCTCGACCTGACGGTGGACCGCAATATCCGCACCGAAGGACGTCCGACTCCGTCCGGGCTTGCCCACGAGGGCCGGGACGGCGTCAGGATGGCGAGGCTGATCGCCGACGTGGCGCGCGCGGGAGATTACGACGCGATATGGGCCAACGCCCATTGGACACACGCCGAGGCCAGTGTCGCGGGCCGGATATGCCGAAAGCCCGTCGTCCTGCATCTGCACGAGGAAGCCGTGCCGGGGATGGGGCAGTGGCTGCGCGCCGGGGCGATGCTGCTCGCGACGCGCACGGTCGCAGTGAGTCGCGGTGTCGCCCGGTCGCTTCCCGCGGTCGCGCGCAACCGGGTGACGGTCATCCAGAACGGTGTCGACACCGAGGTGTTTTCGCCGGACTCAGGCGCAGATCGCAATGCATTTCGCGCAACTCTCGGCATCGGTGCAGAAGACCTGATGGTGCTTGCCGCGACCCGACTCGACCCCGTCAAGCGGATCGAGGACCTGATCAATGCCGTCCGATCCGTCGACGACGCGCGGTTGATGCTGGTGGTGGCGGGCGTGACAAGCGCGTTTGCCGGGTACGAACGCGAGGTGCGCGCCATCGGAGAAGAGCTGCTTGGGCCACGCGTCATCTTCTGCGGCGAACGCGACGATATGCCGGACCTGTTTCGTGCTAGTGATGTGGTGTTGCATGCCGGGGTGGTGGAAGGGATGCCGTTGGGACTGCTCGAAGCGCAAGCGTGTGGCACACCTGTCGTCGCATACGCCGTGGCCGGTGTTCCCGAGGCCGTGCGCGACGGGGTCACCGGCCTGCTGGCGCCGCCCGGCGACGTCGCAGCCCTCGGTGGCGCGCTCCGCCGGGTCACCACGGATTCAGCGGCGCGCATCGAGATGGGGCGCAACGCCCGCGCACATGTGCTGGCACATCATCAACTCCAAACCCAGGCCGCGCGAAACGTCGAGGTGCTGACCGAAATGTGTGGTGTCTCAAGAGCGATGGCCGGATGATCAAACCTCTAACCGTTGTCGCATTGATCGCAGCGATCGTCGTGGGGTTGACGGGCTGTGCGAAGGAAAAGGAAGCCGTCGGCTACGGCATGCCCGTCGACGGGGTGCTCGTCAACGGCGAGGGAACGTGGGGTTTGACAGCCACCGGCGTGCCGATCAAGGGCCTCGTCGTGTACTTCCACGGCAGCGATCAGGATGCCCACGTGATCCAGACCGAGCGCAAGCACACCGACCTGTTCGACCCGTTGTTGCGTGCCGGTTATGCCGTGGTCGCCGCGGACGCCGGCGGAAATGCGTTCGGAAACCCGGCGTCGCAAGACGCATACCGTGGGCTGATCGCGGCCGCGCAGAAGAAGTACATCGCCGGACCGATGTTCTTCGTCGCCGAGTCGATGGGTGCGCTTGCGGCGCTCGCCTTGATCCGCGACGACACCGCCCATCAGGTCAAGGGCATGGTCGGCGTCAGTCCGCTGATGGGGATGCCCCTCGAGATTCGCAAGGTCAGCTACGTCGAAGGCCCATGGGGTGGCGTCGTGCCGGAGAGCGCCGACCCGCTGTCCTGGCCGCCAAACGTGTTCGCAGGACGTAGTTTTCGGCTGTACGCCTCGAGTACCGATGACACCATTCCCGGCTCCGCGTCGGCGGGGGCCTTCGCCGACCGGTTCCGGTCGGTAGCGGCTATCACGCTCGTCGACTGCAAGGGCGGCCATGTGGCGACGAAGTGCTACCAGGGCACCGAAGTACTCGACTGGATTGCGGGCCTCGGCTGAGCCCGGTCCACCATGTAACGTGAAACGGGGTTTGCTCTTACGAGCTACAACGGGGTAGTCGACATGGTCAGCAACAGCATGGGTGGGTGGCGCGCCGCGTTTGCGGTGTTCGCCGGGGCCGCCATGTTTTCGGGGGCTGTGGGCTGCTCGATCGAGGGGAAGGCCGAGCCCGCCGCGGAGTCGAAGTGTCCGACCACTGCCGCGGCCACGTTGGGTTGGGGCGCCCCGGTGCATGGTTCTGAATTCGACAGTCCCGCCGACGTGAACAACTGGTGGCTCTACGACGGGCCCGGGCATGCCGGCAACGGACGCCGCACGCCACGGGCGATCAGCGCTGCAGACGGCTACCTCACCATCTTCGGCGATGCGGAAGGCAACTCGGGCGGAGTGGCGCTCAAGGGGCCTGGCCAGATGTTCGGCCGCTGGGAGGTCTGCATGAAGTCGCTTCCCGCCGCGCCCGGATATCACTCGGTGCTGCTGCTCTGGCCCGACGCGGAGAACTGGCCCGTCGGCGGGGAGATCGACTTCATGGAAATCCCGGATCCGACGCGGCAGACCGCCGAGGGCTGGTTGCACTTCGGGTTCGACGATCAACGGCAGGGCACCACGGTTCCGATCGACGCCACGCAGTGGCACAGCTGGGCCGTCGAGTGGACGCCTGAGCGCATCGCCTTTTTCGTCGACGGAGCCCAATGGTGGGAAACCCGGGACACCGCGCACTTCCCGCCGGGGCCGATGCATCTGTGCATGCAGCTCGACAACTTCGGCGGCGACATTGCCGCGGGGGGCCGCCAACGCATCGACTGGGCGCGCGAATACTCGCTCGGATGAACCGCCGCCCCGTTTGCTGACAGGCGCGCCGATCGCCCGACAGGCGGGTTTGTCGCGGAGTAAGGTGTTGGCACCGCAAAGGTCGTCGCGGTGGGGGAGGGGAAATGGGGGTGGCAGCCCGCGTGCCGCCTGGGCCGCGCTGGCCGAAGTTCATCCAGGCGATCGCATACCTGACCGTCGCAGGCCCGGTGATGAAGGCGATGACCAAGCGCTACGGTTCTGCCTTCACCATGCATCTGCCGGTTGTGGGGCCCACCGTGACCGTGACCGACCGTGAACTTGCCAAGGCGCTGTTCGCGCAGCCGCCGGACGCGGTCCGCGGTGTGGACGCGAACCTCGGGGTGATGCTCGGACCGGGATCGAGCTTCGGGCTCGAGGGCGACAAACACCGGCAACATCGCAAGCTGCTGCTGCCGCAGTTTCACGGCAAGCGGATGCGCGCCTATGAAGGCCTCATCGAACAGGAGACGCTGGCAGAGATCGCCAATTGGCCTGCAGATCAAGAGTTCTCGGTGCTGGATTCGACACTGACGATCACGCTGAACACCATCCTCCGTGCGCTTTTCGGCGCGGCGGGCGAAGAACTCGAGGCGCTGCGCAAGCTGATGCCCCCGTTGGTGAAAGTCGGCCAGCGGATGCCTTTCGTCCCGTGGTTGCGGCATGACTTCGGCCCGTGGAGTCCATGGGTGCGCTTCAAGTCCATGCGCAAGGAACTCGACGGCATCATCGAGACCCAGATCGCGAAAGCGCTGGCGGATCCGGCCATTGAGCAACGCACCGATGTGCTCTCGGCGTTGTTGCTGGCCCGCTATGACGACGGAACGCCGATGTCGCGCAGTGACATCACCGACGAGTTGTTCACCTTGGTGGTCGCCGGACACGAAACCACCGCGACATCATTGGCATGGTCGCTGGAACGGTTGCGCAGGCATCCCGATGTCGTCGCACGACTTGTCGACGAGATCGAGGCAGGCGAATCGCGGCTGTTGCAGGCGACCATCTACGAAGTGCTGCGCACACGCCCGGTGATCGCATCGACTGCACGCCAGGTGATCGCGCCTTCGATTGCGTTGGGGCCGTGGGTGATACCGCGCGGTTACACCGTGTCGGTGAACATCTACCTCACCCATCTCAACGAGCAGCTGTACCAGCAGGCCGAGGCATTCGATCCCGATCGGTTCCTGGATGCGGCCATCGATTTGTACTCGTGGATTCCATTCGGCGGCGGCAACCGACGATGCCCCGGCGCCGCTTTCGCGCACATGGAGATGGAGGTCGTGCTGCGCACGATTCTGCGGGAGTACGAGTTGGTGCCGACATCCGCGCCCGGTGAGCGGTGGCAGAGCAAGGGCGTTGCGTTCGGCCCGGCCCACGGCGCCCGAGTGGTCGTCCGTCGCCGTCGGCGCACAGCTGCGGCAGGCGGCGAGGCGAGCAGCGCAGAGCGGAGTGCGCCGTGGTGAACCGCGAACCCGACAGGGGTGACCCGACCGCGACGCCGCTGAACGTCGAATACCGAATCGATCGGATTGCCAAACGGCTGGCCGGCCGCTGGCTCGACTTCGGTTGTGCGGATGGCGGTTACGTGGAAGCGATGCTGGCTCGCGGCGCCGACGCGGTCAGCGGAGTCGACGTCGAGGAGGACCGGATCGCCGAGGCGAAACGGCGAAACCTCGCGCGTGCCGATTTCCTGGTTTTCGACGGCCATACGATTCCGTTCGACGACCAGACGTTCGACGGCGTCTTCATGAACGAGGTGTACGAGCATGTGGCCGACGAGGCGCGGGCGTTGGCGGAGACCCGTCGGGTCCTCAAGCCCGGCGGAGTACTCGTGCTCATCAGCCCGAATCGGTGGTTTCCGATAGAAGGCCACAACGTGTCGATCGGCCCGGTCACCGTGTGCCCGGCCCCGCTGATCCCGTGGTTGCCGGAACGTCTCACCCACGATTGGACCGCGGCGCGCAACTACTGGCCCAGGCAATTGGTCCGAGACGTCAACAATGCCGGCTTCGCCATCGATGAGACCGGTTTCATCTGGCCGGTGCTCGAGACATATCCGTGGCTGCCGTCTCGGGCCCTTGCGTATTACCAGCGCCATTTCCGCACCTGGGACCGCACGCCGGGGCTGCGACGGTTTGGCGTATCCACCCTTGTGGTCGGGGTCAAGCCGAGGTAACGATCAGGTACTTCTAAACGTGCTCTCAGGTTCGGACGCTGTCCACCGGGTACCGTACTTGTATTGTGAACGACCTTTGCCGCTGTGACCACCAGCGAGCCGCCCATCAGCATTACCGGGCAGGCTCCGAGTGCGCTTTGTGCGCACCCGGCAAGTGCACTCGGTATCGGTCCGCCACCCCCATCCGCAGTTTCTTCCGGCGGCTTGTCAGCAAGCCGGCCGTTGAACCCAGGCGCGACGCGGCCGGGCAGCCTGTCGACGACATGGGCGCTTCCGCTTAATTCTGCTCATACAGGAATCTCGATCACGCCGGCAAGGGCCCGGTGGTCGGAACCTGCGATGGCGAGTGTGCGAACAGCCGTCGCCGTGCAGCGCAGCGTCAGCACGTGATCCACGGCGAACAGCGGGGGAAGTGCTCGAACGTCGGCCGGGTGGGTGCGGGTCAGTCCCGCGCCTGCCTGCTCGGCCGCATCGCCAAAGCCATCGCGCAGCAGGTGGCGGAACTCGCGAAGGTCACGCGTCGCGTTGAAGTCGCCTGCGACGATGACTGCCCCCTCGCTGGCCGCCGCTAGCCGCGGCAGTTTCTCCGCCAGCCGAGCGAGGTCGGCGCGCCAGCCCGCGATCGGATCGGGCCAAGGTGCGGACAGGTGCAGCACCACAACGGTCGCTTCGGCGGACACGTCGGGGATGCGTACCTTCGCGGTGACCAGGCCGAGCCAGAAGTCGTCGTCGATCTCGGTGGTTGCGATGGGGTAGCGACTCCAGATGCCGACACCCGCGGGGCCCTTACACGCACGAAGCGCCCGGTGAGGAAGGGCCTCATCGAGGCCGGCGGCCGACAAAAGCTCGGCCTTCTCGGGCGTAAGCTCTTGCACCGCAAGGATATCGGCGTCGTCGCGAACCATCTTCACGACCCCGTCGGCGTCGGCCCGGCCATAGCGCAGATTCGCCGAGATCACGCGCACCCTGACTCCGCGAGTCCCGCCGCGGCGCACATACCACGGCAGCTGGACGACGACCACCGCAGCCGTCACTCCGGCTGCCACCGCCGCTAAGATCCAGTTACGTTGCAGCGCAAACACAATCAGCGACGCCGGCGCGCCGAACATCAGGTACGGCGCTAGCGCGGCCACCGCGAGCACGACGAGGTGGGTGATCGGAACGTAGCGCACGGCCAATGCGACCGCCGCGACGGCCAATAGGACGACTCCGATCGCTGTGGTCACGGCACGAGGGTAGCGACCACTAGCCGGCGCACTCCGCGAGCCGGCGACGCAGGAACTCCTGAGCGGGACCAGAACCGTTGCCGTCGAGCGCGGCGCGATACCACCTGTGGGCCTCGGCACGCCGACCCGCACGCCGCAGCAGATCCGCGCGAATTGTGATGACGGTGTTCGATGCTGCCAGCCGCGGATCGTCGGCAACGGCATCGAGGGCGGCAAGGCCGGCGGCAAACCCGTCGCGAAAGCCGATGGCCATTGCCCGATTCGCGCGGGCCACCGGTGACCCGGTGATGTCGATCAACCGGTCATAGGCCGCGCAGATCGTGGTCCAGTCCGTCTCCTGCCAACTCGGTGCGGTCGCATGCAGCGCCGCGATCACCGCCTGTGGCAAGTAGGGGCCCGTCGCGCCCGCCGCGCGCGTGAGCCGGTCGAGGCCCCTGGCGATCCGGCCGCGATCCCAACGGCTCCGATCCTGCTCCTCGAGCGGCAGCAACGCGCCGTCGGCGTCGACGCGGGTCTGTCGTCGCGAATCATGTAGCAGGACAAGGGCGGCCAACGCTTGCGCATCGCGGTCGTCGGGCATCAACGAGCACAGTTCACCGGCCAGCCGCACGCCTTCGTCACACAGCTCGTCGCGAACTGCCGATGGTCCTGCAGTGGACCAATAGCCCTCGGTGAACACCGAGTAGATGCATGCCAGCACGTGCGGAGTGCGTTCCGGTAGCAACTCGGCCGGCGGCACACGCAACGGGATGTTGGCGTGCCGGATCTTGTTCTTGGCGCGGGTGATCCGCTGTCCGACGGCCGACTGCGACTGCAGCAGCGCCCGCGATATCTCGGGCACGCTGAGCCCCGAGATCAGCCGTAGCGTGAGCGCCAACTGCGAGGTCGGGTCGAGCGCGGGATGCGCACAGGTGAACATCATCCTCAGCTCGTCGTCGCGAACGGGATGCACGTCGACGCGGTCGGTGCGGGCCCGGATGTCGTCCACCACGGCTGCGAGTTCCTTTCCGGGGCGCACGGATTCGCGTCGCAACCGGTCCAGTGCCCGGTTGCGGGCGACCCGAACGACCCATCCGCCCGCGTTGTCGGGCACACCGTCGCGGGGCCAGCTACGCAATGCTTCGGCGAAGGCCTCCTGGACGGCGTCCTCGGCGACGGTGAGGTCGCCTGACCAGCGCGCGAGCGCCGCGACCGCGGGCCCCCATTCCCGCCGAAAGACGCCGTCCAGGTTGGTCATTGACGCGGTTACAGCCCTGAGACGCCCATCAGCTGCCGCAGCTCGACCGTGGTGGCGGGAATCATCGACGCCAGTTTGGTGGCCTCGTCACGGTCAGCCGCCGCCAGCAGGTAGAAGCCGGTGGCGACCTCCGCGCTCTCCGGGTACGGCCCGTCGGTCATCAGCACCTTGTTGTCGCGAACGCGCACCGTCGTGGCCGACGCCGGCTCATGCAGCGCCGCGCCGCTCACGATATGGTCACCTGCCGCAGCGGCGAACTCGCCGTGCCGGGCCGCTTCGGCCTCCCACTCCGGCGTGCCTGGGGTGTGGGCAGAGGTGGGTGGCTCGAGCAGCAGCGCCAACCATTGGGCACCGCCCGCGCCCGACCAGTCGGGATCGAAAGCGTGGAAGGTCGGCCGAACCTCAACCGACCCGTGCTTGGCCGCAGGAACGTCGCGGGCCAATGCCAGTGCGTCGTCGAGGTTCTCGGCCTCGAAGACGTAGTAGCCGCAGGCCACCTCTGCGCTTTCCGCGAACGGGCCGTCGGTCATCGTCGGCGCATCGGGTCCGCCGGTGATTCGCACGCCGGCCTCCGTCGGGGCCAGCGCGTCGCCGGCCCGCAGCGCCGCTCGGGCCGTCGTGTGAAAGGCCTGGTATGCGGACATCTCCGCGGCGAATGTTTCGGGGTCGGGGGTTCGGTTGGATTCGGCGGTACGCAGCAGCGCGAGGTATTGCATGGGAGTCACCTTCCGGTCGCGAGCGGAACCCTCTGCTCCACTCTCTACCTGTCCGACGAACGGCGCCGCGCGAATCCGACACGCTCAGTGAACTTTGCGGAAGGAAGTTTTCGGTTCCGCCAACCGCCGCTGCACCGCTGTGTGATGGTTGACACATGCGTAAGTTCTCCCGCGCGTTCGTCGTTGCTGTCCTCGCAATCCTGAGTTCGGTCGTTCTGGGCGTCACGTCGGCGTTCATGGCGGCGCTGGCTTTGGGGGCCACTACTGCGCTGGTGGTACCGGGCACGGGCACCCCGAACGCCAACATCGTCACGAACTACATGGAAAACGCCAGGAGTCGCTACATGGCTCCGTTCACCCCATGCACGGACAACACGTGCGCCCTCGAAGGCGTCAACTACCCCGCGTCATTTTGGCCACTGGGGTTCATCGGCAATTGGTGTCCCGGGTTCAAGTGCGATACGTGGAACGACTCGGTTGGTACCGGGGTGCAGAATTTGGACGGGCAGCTCCGGGGGTTGCTGAACACCACGTCGGACAACGTCGTCATCTTCGGCTACTCGCAGGGCGGAGCGGTTGTCTCCGACGAGTTGCGCAATCTCGGCGACCTCACGCCCGAGCAGCGCGCCCGGCTGTCGGTGGTGACGATCGGCAACGCCTTCAATCCCGACGGCGGAATCTTCACCCGGCTCGGCTTCCTGCCGACGATCCCGATCCTCAATATCACCTTCGGTCCGCCCATGCCGACCGACACCGGGATACCGATCGACAGCATCGGCTTCCAGTACGACCCCGTGATGTACGCCCCGACGTACTGGGGCAACCCGTTCGCGATGCTGGACGCGTTGGCCGCATTCAACACAGTGCACGGGTATTACCTGGCGCCCAACGGAAACGATCCGACCGCCGGGTTGCCCTACGGCTACACCGACAAGGAATTGGCGGACATCTTGGCAGGCCCGTGCCCGGGTCCGAACTGCCGCGTCGACTCCCACGGCAACAGATACTGGATGATTCCGGCCAAGAGCCTGCCGATCGTGGACTCGGTCATGGGCGTGATCCCTGCCCCGCTGCAACCGGTGGCCAAACCGGTCGCCGACCTGGTGTCGCCGGTGCTGAAGGTGCTGATCGATCTCGGTTACGACTGGAGCGGTGATCCCGGCAAGGAGAAGTGGCTGTCAATACTGCCCTTCAACCCGATTCAGAATTGGCCCGCGGTGGGCGTGAACCTCGTCGCCGCGACGATCCAGGGCATCCAGGCCTTCATCGGCGACCTCGGTGGGCTGACGTCCACGCTCCCGCTCACCACGCAGTCGCCGGCGTCGACGACCACGGTGTCGACGTTGGCAGCGGCCGCGCGGACGACCGCGACGGAAGTGACCGAGACCGACAAGGCCATCGACAACACGAAGTCGACGTCGAAGCTGACGCTGGTGAAGGACACCAATACAGACACCACCGAGCAGCAGACGACGGTCAAGGACGAGACGTCAGCGTCGACGGAGGAATCGCCTGTCGCCAAGCCCGAGGCGACGACGGGCGACAAGAAGGCCGACGACAAGAAGGCCGACGACAAGAAGGCCGACGACAAGAAGGCCGACGACAAGAAGGCCGACGATAAGAAGGCCGACGACACCGCGGCCGACACGAGCCCTGCTGCCACGACGAAGTCCGATAACGAAAAGAAGTCGGACACCGACAAGAAGGATGCGGATACGGCCAAGGCCGCGGCCTGACCCGAGAAGCAAATCCCCCGTCACATCAGGCAGTGGCGGGGGATTTCCTTTGGCGAGCGCCTTGCCGAGTGTGGACTTGTGTCACGCTTCCGCGCGAAAAGTGTGCGGGTAACCCACGTTCGGCGGACTAGGCGGTCGCGCCGGGCTTCAGGTACGTCACCAGGTGCACGTCGATGTATTCGTCGGCGAATTTCTGCGCACAGCCCCGCAGGTACTTCATGTAGTTGTCGTAGACCTCTTCGGACTGGATCTCGATCGCGCGGGACTTGTTGGCCTCCAACGCGTCGCCCCACATCGTCAACGTCCTGACGTAGTGCGACCGCAGCGATACGACGTCGTCGAGGACGAACCCCGCGTCCTCGCCGTGCGTCCGCATCATCTGCGACGACGGCAGGCGCGCGCCGGGGAAAATGTCGGTCACCATGAACTTGATGAACTTGAGCACGTCGATCGACAACGGGATGCCCCGCTCCCGGAACTCGTCGGGGTGATAGCTGATGTTGCTCTGGATCGTCATCCGGCCGTCGTCCGGCAAAAGCGCAAAGCACTTTTTGAAGAACTCGTCGTAGCGCTCGAAGCCGAAGTGCTCGAAGGCCTCGATGGACAGAATGCGATCGACGGGCTCGTCGAACTCCTCCCAGCCGCGCAGCAGAATCCGCCGGCTCCGGTCGGTGTCGAGGCCGGCGAGCAATTTGGTGCTGGCAGCGTGCTGGTTCCTGCTCAACGTCAGACCGATGACATTGACGTCATGGCGTTCGATCGCGCGCTTCAGCGCTCCGCCCCAGCCACATCCGATGTCGAGCACGGTCATCCCCGGCTCCAGTCCCAGCCGGTCGAGGTGCAGGTCGACCTTTGCGTACTGGGCTTGCTCGAGGGTCAGGTCATCGGGCTCGAAGTATGCGCACGAGTAGATGCGGCTGCGGTCCTGGAACAGCCCGAAAAAGTCATCGGACAGGTCGTAATGCGCACCGATGTTGTCGAAGTTCTTGCGCATCTTCTCCGAGATGACTGCCACTTCCGACACAGCACAGCTACCTTCCCTAGACCAATCCAAGGTATCCAACCGCAAATCCCCCGTGCGCGCCACACGCCGGGGGATTTGCTAACGGACGGAAACTACGCGGCTGCGCCCGGCTTCAGGTAGGTGACCAGGCTGACGTCGATGCTCTCGTCGATGAAGTAGTACTGGCAGCCGGTCAGGTACCGCATGTAGCGGTGGTAGTTCTCCTCGTCGGTGGCCGCGATCGCCGCATCTTTGTTCTTCTCGAGGCGGTCGGCCCAGATGCCGAGCGTCTTGATGTAGTGATTGCGCAGCGACTTCGCCTCGGGCACCACGAAGCCCGCCTTCTCGCCGTGCTCCACCATCATCTGAGTGGTCGGAAGCCGGCCGCCGGGGAAGATCTCGGTGATCATGAACTTGATGAACCGGGCCAACTCGAAGGTCAGCTTCTTGCCGCGCTCGGCCAGGTCATATGGGTGGTAGCCGACGCTGCTCTGGATCGTCATCCGGCCGTCGTCGGGCAGGATGTCGAAGCAGGTCTTGAAGAAGTCGTCATAGCGCTCGAAGCCGAAGTGCTCGAAGGCCTCGATCGACACGATGCGGTCGACGGGGCTGTGGAACTGCTCCCAGCCCTCTAGCCGCACGTCGAATGTCCGATTGGTGTCGAGCTTGGACAGCAGCTGGTCGCAGTAGGCCTTCTGGTTCTTGGACAGCGTCAGGCCGATGACGTTGACGTCGTACTTCTCCATCGCCCGCTGCAGGGTCAGCCCCCAGCCGCAACCGACCTCGAGCAGGGTCATCCCCGGCTTCAGATCGAGCTTGTCCAGGTGCTGATCGACGTTGGCGATCTGCGCCTCGGACAGCGTGACATTGGGGCCGGTGAAGAACGCGCAGCTGTACTTGCGCGTCGGATCCTGGAACACCCCGAAGAAGTCGTCCGAAAGGTCGTAATGCGCCTGAATATCCTCGAAATGCGGCGTCATGTCCTTCGTGCCGGATGAATTGTCAGACATATTTCCCTGCTAAGCCTTCTCCTGGTGTGACCGCACTCTACGAGCCGCTACGGCAGCTACGTGCGCAACTAGGCGTACACCCTAGCCGTCCGCGAGGGCTGAACCCAATCTGACGCTACTTGTGCAGCGTGAACTGGTTGACGTCGATATAGCCCTTGCGGAACATGTCCGCGCATCCAATCAGGTATTTCATGTAGCGGTCGTAGACCTCTTCGGACTGGACGGCGATCGCCGCTTCGCGCTGCGCGCCCAGCGTGTCGGCCCACGTTTGGAGGGTGCGCGCGTAGTGGGGTTGCAGGGACTGGACCCGGGTCACCGTGAAACCGGCCGCCGCAGCGTGCTCTTCGACCGCCCCTATCGTCGGCAGCTGACCGCCGGGAAAAATCTCCTTGGCGATGAACATCGCGAAGCGTGCGGCGTCCATCGACATCGGGATGCCACGGTCCTTGACCTCATCCAGCGTCAGCCGGGTGATGGTGTGCAGCAGCATGACGCCGTCGTCCGGCAGCACGCCGTAGGTCGTCGAGAAGAACTGCTTCCACCGGTCGTGGCCGAAGTGTTCGAATGCGCCGATCGACACGATCCGGTCGACGGGCTCGTCGAACTGCTCCCACCCCTGCAGCAGCACCCGCTTTGATCGCGGACCGTTCATCGCGGCGAACGCCTGCGCGGCGTGGTCGTATTGATTCTGTGACAGCGTCAGCCCGACGACGTTGACGTCGTAGCGCTCGACCGCTCGCCGCATCGTCGCGCCCCAGCCGCACCCGATGTCGAGCAGTGTCATCCCCGGCCGCAGACCCAGCTTGCCGAGTGAAAGGTCGATCTTGGCGAGCTGAGCCTGTTCGAGCGACATGTCGTCGCGCTCGAAGTAGGCGCAGCTATAGGTCTGCGTGGAATCCAGAAACAGCCGGTAGAAGTCGTCCGACAGGTCGTAGTGGGACTGCACGTCCTCGAAATGAGGCGTCAGGTCGGCCATGAGCGGCCATGCTACGCGTCAAACTTGGCGGTTCCTGCCAGCCCTATTTAGCCAGGGTGAACTGGTTGACGTCGATGTAGCCCATGCGGAAACCCTTGGCGCAGCCCGTGAGGTAGTGCATGTAGCGGTCGTAGACCTCTTCGGACTGCACGGCGATGGCCTCGTCCTTGTGCGCCTCCAGCGCCTCGGACCAGCAGTCGAGGGTGCGGGCGTAGTGCAGCTGCAGCGACTGGCGGCGAGTCAGCTCGAACCCGGCCTTGGCCGAGTGCTCCTCGACCTTCTCGATCGAAGGCAGCCGGCCCCCGGGGAAGATCTCGGTGAGGATGAACTTCACGAACCGGGCGACCTCGAAGGTGAGCGGAATCTTGCGCTCGGCCATCTGCGGCAGCGTCAGCGCGGTGATCGTGTGCAGCAACATCACGCCGTCGTCTGGCAACAGTGAATGGGCTAACGCGAAGAAGTCGTCATAGCGGTCGAAACCGAAGTGTTCGAACGCGCCGATCGAGACGATCCGGTCCACCGGCTCGTCGAACTGCTCCCAGCCTTGAAGCAGCACCCGCTTGTCACGAGGACTGTCGGACTGCGCGAAAACCCTTTCCACATGCGCCTTTTGGTTCTCGCTCAGGGTCAGCCCGATGACGTTGACGTCATAGCGTTCGATCGCGCGCATCATCGTCGAGCCCCACCCGCAGCCCACGTCCAGCAGCGTCATCCCTGGCTGCAGTCCGAGCTTGCCCAGCGCCAGGTCGATCTTGGCGAGCTGCGCTTCCTGCAGCGTCATGTCGTCGCGTTCGAAATACGCACAGCTGTAGGTCTGGGTCGGGTCCAGCCACAGCCGGAAGAACTCGTCGGACAGGTCGTAATGCGCCTGGACGTCCTCGAAATGCGGCTTCAATTTGTTGGCTTGGGCCATGGATCTGGGTGCCTTCCTGGCTGGTCAGCGGCTATGCGCGGGTCGACGATGACGGCTTAGGTGCGCTGATGCACTCCTCCCGAGGTTACGCGCCATGCACCTCGGGAAACGAATCGAAAGGTGTGGCCGGGATCACGCCGCTTCTGCGAAGGTGGTCTTCAGCTCGCCGACAATGTCGTCCCACAGCTCGCGGGGCAGGTCATGGCCCATGCCGTCGAACAACACCAACCGCGCGCCCTTGATGGCACGCGCGATCGCGCGGCCGCCGAACGGGCGCATCAGCTTGTCGGCCTTGCCGTGAATGACGACCGTGGGGACGCTGATCTGCCGGTCGTAGCCGAGCAGGCTGCCGCTGCCGAGGATCGCGGCGAAATGGCGGCCGACGCCTGCGGGGTAGTAGGACCGTTCGAGGCCCTCGATCGCCTCCTCGCGGATGCGCTCGAGCGGCGCAGGATAGGCCGGGCTCCCGGTGATCCTCGTAACCCGGACGGCGTTCTCGACGAGCGCTTCGCGCGTCGCGTCCTTGGGCTTCTGCAGGATGGCGAGCAGTTGCTTGGTTCCGGGCGGGGGCAGCAGCGGCTGGTTGTTGCTGGAAAAGATGACCGCAAGGGTCTTGGTGCGCGGCTGGTGCCGGGCCGCGAAAACCTGCGCGATCATGCCGCCCATCGAGGCGCCGACGATGTGCGCCGTCTCGATCTTCAGGTGGTCCAGCAGCGCGGCAGCGTCGTCGGCCAGATCCTCGAGCGTGTAGACGGCAGGACTCTTCAGGCCGAGGAACGAGCGGACCATTCTTCTCGGCAGCGGCATGCCGGAGTGGCCGCCGGTCACCTTCGTCGACAGGCCGACGTCGCGGTTGTCGTAGCGGATGACGCGCAAGCCCTGGTCAACGAGCTTCTCGCAGAAGTCGGTGCGCCACAACAACAATTGCGCGCCAAGGCCCATGATCAGTAGGACGGCGGGGTTGTTGGGGTCCCCCATGTCCTCGTAGTAGATGTCGAGATCGCCGGATTTGGCTGTGCCCGAACGGATTTCCACTTACGCCTCGACCTCTTCAGTGTGTTCGCGGCTGAGCTCCACCATGAAGTTCGCGAAGTATCCGGTCAACTGCGGATCGGACATCATCTGCCACTTCGGTGCGAGTAGCTTCATGTAGCGCTCGACGTAGAGGAACTGCTTGCCGATCAGCACCAGCTCACGCGGCAGCTTCACGTCGTAAGCGTCGGCCAAAGTCGAGAGCTGCCTGCCGATTTCGGCGTAGCTCATGTCGCCAAGCGACTTCATGGTCAGTGGCGTCGCGAACTTCTCGAGGTCCTTGGCGGCTTCGGCCTCGGGTTTCATCGTGCCGACCGCACCCATCAGCACGACGATCTTGCCCGCCGCGGCGTGGTCCTTCTTGACCAGCAGCGCGTACACCAACTCCCGTAGCAGCCAGCGGGTCCGCGGGTCGATGCGGCCCATGATGCCGAAGTCGAAGAACACGATCTTGCCGTCTTTGTCGACGTACAGGTTGCCTGCGTGCAGGTCGCCGTGGAACAGGCCGTGCCGCAGGCCGCCCTCGAACACGCTGAACAGCAACGCCTTTACCAGTTCGGTGCCGTCGAAGCCGGCCTTGCGGATGGCGGCGGCATCGTCGATACGGATGCCCGCGACGCGTTCCATCGTCAGCACCCGCTCGCTGGTCAGGTCCCAATAGACCTGCGGCACCCGGATGTTGCGGCCCAGCGGCGAGGCGTGCATGTGCGAGACCCAAGCGTCCATCGACTGCGCTTCCAGCCGGAAATCGAGTTCCTCGGCCAGGTTGTCGGCGAAGTCGGCCACGACATCCTGTGCGGACAACCGGCGGCCCAGCTTGGCCAGTTCGACGATCTGCGCGCCGCGCTTGAGGATTTGCAGGTCTGCCGCAACGCGGCGGCGAATGCCAGGCCGCTGGATCTTGACGACCACCTCTTCGCCGCTGTGCAGGGTCGCGTAGTGCACCTGCGCGATCGAAGCCGACGCGAACGGCGTCGGCTCGAACGACTTGAAGAGCTTCGAGGGATCGTCGCCCAGTTCCTCGCGCAACAGCTTGTAGACCTGGTCCTCGTCGGCGGGCGGCACCGCGTCGAGCAGGCTGCGGAACTCGCGACTCATTTGTTCGCCGAACGCGCCCGGACTTGAGGCGATGATCTGGCCGAACTTGACGTAGGTAGGCCCAAGGTCGGCGAACGTCTGCGGGATCTGCCTGATGATCTTCTGCTGCAACGAACCCTTACCGGCGAGCTTGGCGACGACTCGCGCGCCGGTGCGGGTTATCTGCCAACCCGTCGCGCCGATGCGGGCGGCTTCGACCGGCAGCGGCACCCGGTCCAGCTTGGCCACCTCGCGGTGTTTAGTCGTACTCATGGTTGCAGTGTCTCAAACGGCGGGTTGACGAGTCTAAATCGTGTGCACCGGGTCACACCTGAGCAGAATGCGCAAAAGCCGAACATCGCTGATTAAACCGCTAGCGAGCACAAGCGCGCCACCTTCGTCGCCGATCCATAGCTTCAGACGCAATCAACGTCTGAGGAGCGGATATGGCAACACTGGTGGCACCGCGCCGCACGTCGATGAAGCGCGTCGCGGCGGCGAGCTTTGTCGGGTCGGCCATCGAGTACTACGACTTCTACATCTACGGCACCGCCGCCGCGCTGGTGTTCCCGAAGGTCTTCTTCCCTCATCTGGACGGCACGACGGCCACGGTCGCGTCGATGGCCACGTTCGCCGCGGCGTTTCTGTCACGGCCGGTCGGCGCGGCGTTCTTCGGACACTTCGGCGATCGCCTTGGCCGCAAGTCGACCCTGATCGCCACCATGCTGATCATGGGCCTGTCGACGGTGGCCGTTGGACTGGTTCCCGGCGAGGCGACCATCGGCATGGCCGCGCCACTGATCCTGTTGACGCTGCGCCTCGTCCAGGGGTTTGCGGTCGGCGGTGAATGGGCGGGCGCCGCGCTGCTGTCCGCCGAGTACGCGCCGGCGCGAGCCCGGGGTCGCTACGGCATGTACACCCAGATGGGTGTCGGCAGCGGGCTCGTCATGAGCAGCCTGCTGTTCCTGGTCGTGAACCAGACGATCGGGGAGTCCAGTCGCGCGTTCCTCGAATGGGGTTGGCGCATACCGTTTCTGTTCAGTGCGGTGTTGATCGCCATCGCGTTGTACGTCCGGCTCAACGTCGCCGAGACGCCGGTGTTCACCGAGCACAAGGAAAGCGACACCGCACGGGTGACGCCACTGGCCGCCTTGTTCGGAAATCAGCGACGCGAGGTGGTTCTTGCTGCCGGCGCCATGATCGGGTTCTTCACGTTGGGATACATGGCCAACGCCTACCTGATGAGTTATGCCCATACCCACGTTGGGTTCTCGCCGACACTGATCTTGGCGGTTGGACTGCTCGGCGGCGTGGTCGTGGTGGTCTTCAATGTGCTGGGCTGCGTATTGTCTGACACCGTTGGGCGCCGTCGCGTCATCATCGCGGCGTTCGCACTCGGCGTGCCCTGGTCATTCGCGGTGCTTCCACTGGTTGACACCGGGAATGCCGGCTTGTTCGCGTTGGCGCTCTGCGGAACCTATGCGGTCGCGGGAATGGCCTACGGCCCGATGGCGGCGTTCATTCCGGAGATCTTCGGCACTCGATACCGCTATAGCGGCGCGGCCGTGTCGCTGAATCTCGCGGGATTGGTGGGCGGTGCGGTGCCGACGATCATCGCGGCTCCCCTGGTTGCGACGTGCGGCGTGCCCGCGATCGGCGCCATGATGGCCGCGGTCGTCGTGGTCAGCGTGATCTGCACGGTCCTGCTGCCCGAAACCAAAGGCGTTGCCCTGCAATAGCAGTGAGCACAATGCGGTAAACGCAGAGATCGCCCATTGCGCGGGTTGTGCGCACAACAGCGACGCAGCGAACACGGATCCGTAGCTTTGGAGATGTGACACCGTCACGAACAACCAAACATCCACTTACACAGGAGAATTCACATGAACACCAACAAGTCACGGTTCTTCACCCGCTTCGTCGCAGGCCCGATCGCCGCCGCGGGCATCCTTGGCGGCGCCGCACTTGGAGTGGCCGCAGCAGCCAATGCCGACACCGGTTCGTCGGATCACATGAGTGGCGGTTACTCGACGGACTTCCACCCCAGCCACGACTCGCGGGACTCGGACCGCGACTTCCGGCCCGACTTCTGGGACTTCTGGCTTTGGCACCACCGGGATCACTCGTTCGGTTGGCACCGCAGCTGACGCGCAGCCCCTCATTCTGAGCCTCTTCTCGACGTACCGGGAAGGGGCTCAGTCTGTTTCGGGATATCGGGGCGGCGCCGCTTTTTCCGCCGTGTCCACTAAAGTCTGTGTCGCACACCGCAGTAGGCGGTGAAGTCACGACTCCGGGAGCATGTTCTCCGTCAGCGCCTCGATGATCGGCCGCCACACGGGCTTGGGCAGATCGTGGCCCATGCCGTCGACGACGACGTAGCGCGCACCTTCGATGGCTCGAGCGACATTGCGTCCGTTGCGCGGTCGGACCATCGGGTCCTTCGACCCGTGAATAACTACGGTCGGCGCGGTGATGCGACGGGCGTAGCGCACCAGGCTGCCGGTGCCGAGGATCGCATCGAACTGGCGAAGCATGCCCTGCGGGTAGTCGCTGCGGGTAGTGAGCTCCTCGACGCGACGACGCAAATCCTCCACGGGCGGAAGGAAATTCGGTCCGTTGATGATCGAGACGTTGCGCACCTCGTTGGCCAACCTCTCCTCAGCGGGGGCATCCTTTTTCGGCGCATCGAACGCCAAGCGGATCACCCGCCACTTCGGAATCGACGACATCGGCCTGCCGGAGCTCGTCATGATCAGGCCCAATGACTGAACCCGCTCGGGATGGCGGCCCGCCAGCACCTGGGCGATCATCCCGCCCATCGAGGCGCCCACCACGTGTGCTCGTTCGATACCGAGGTGATCGAGGAGTCCTTCGACGTCGTCGGCCAAATCCACCAGCGTGTACGGCACAGGGCTGCCGCGGCCGACGAGATACCGCAGCACCCGCGGGTAGACCGACCCCTTGGCCCGCGCGCCGTGCATCTTCGTCGAAAGGCCGGTGTCGCGGTGGTCGAACCGGATCACCCGGTACCCGCTGTCGATCAGGCGCGCGCAGAAGCCGTCCGGCCACATCGGCAGCTGTGCGCCGACGCCCATGATGAGCAGGACCGGCGGGTCGCCGATATCGCCGAGGTCCTCGTAGTGAAGCTCGATCGGGGACACGGGGTCACCGCATTGAGCTTTGCCGATTCTGCGCTCTGTCACACAATTCCTATAACGATTTGCTGATCTACGCCTGATCAGTCTGTTTTCCGCTAGTCTATGTTCTTTGCTGTTCCGGGCTTCTTGGGGGAGAGAGGCTATCGCAGTGCGGACGCGTTCCGGTGCCCTTGCCTTCGTGATGACCGCTGTGCTTGTTCTGACACTGGCATGGGCGGCCGGATGCGCGGTGCGCCGAGGCGCCGGCGCTGAACACCATCGAATTCCGACTGTAGCCGCAGGCTCGGCTCGCTTCCAGATCCTGTCGCCGACGCTGATCCGCACCGAATACGCGAGCGACCGCAAGTTCGTCGATCAGCCGACGTTCAACGTGATCGGCCGGGGGAACTTCGCACCCGCCGATTACACGGTGACCTCAATCGACGGCTGGCTGACGATCGCCACGAGCGCGATGACCCTTCGATACAAGACCGACTCAGGACCATTCACGCCACGCAACCTCATCCTGCAATTGAAGTCCGGCGACCAGAACGTGACCGCGACGCCGTGGCAGCGACCAACCTGCGTCGTCGGCGTCATCTGCGAGGCCGAGGAACTCACGCCGACCGGAGCTGCAGTCCAGCGTGATCACCGCGGCTACTCCGGAGGTGGGTTCCTCGCCGGGTTCAGGTTCGCAGGAGACGGCCTGACGACCGATGTCGACGCAGACTCGCCTGGCCGGTACCAATTCGTCGTCCGTTATGCCAACGCACAGCTTGGCGAAGAAGTGCAGCAGACGCGCACGTTCAGCCTGGCCGTCGACGGATACCCGAGTCAGACCCTGATCCTGGAGCCGTCCGCGGACTGGGACACCTGGCGAACGGCCGCGATCCCCGTCGATCTCGCCAAAGGTCATCACACGTTGCGCCTTTCGCGGAACACATCGGACTCCGGGGCGGTCAACATCGACACCGTCGCTGTCGTCGCGCCGGGTGCCCAAGCTCCGCAGTTGTCGCGCGAGCCGCTCGTCGACTGTGGTTTCAATGTCACCTGTGAGGCCGAAGGCTCAGGGCTGCGGGGCACGGCCACGGTCGTCAGTGATCGGCGAGGATATTCGGGCACGGGCTTCGTCAACGACCTGAACCCGGAGTCCGACTTGTTGATTCGCGCCGTCGGCGTTCCGGCCGACGGGCTCTACACGCTTCATATCCGGTACGCGAACGCGCGGCAGGTTACGCGCACGGCGACCCTTCGCATCGGTGACGTGTCGACGAGTGTCGCGCTGCCTGCGACCGCCGACTGGAACACGTGGGCCACCGCGGAAGCGCCCGTCGCCCTGAAGGCTGGTACCAACGACATCGTTCTCGGGTGTTCGGGCGCCGACGCGTGCCGAGTCAACGTGGATGCCGTCGCCGTCACCGCGCAAGGCGCGAAATCGCCTGCGCCACATGTCCCTCTTGGCGGCTATCGCCGCAGCTTCGACACCGTCAACGGCGACCTCGCCATGCCCTCCAGCACCCCGGGCTTGTTGCAGCGCGACGGCTGGTACCTGCTCGACGATTCCGCGTCGGCGATGTTCGACCCCACGACGAACGAGCTTTCGTCGCGGCCCGAAAACCGGGGCGCTTACCTTGACGGCTACCTGTTCGGGTACGGCGACGACTACCAGCGCGGCCTCGGCGACCTCGCCACTCTGACCGGACCCCCGGCCCTGCTGCCGCAATGGGCTTACGGCGTTTGGTATTCGGAGGACCACGACCGCACCGCCGACAGTCTCCAGACCGAGGTCGTTCCACAGTTTCGAGCCCAGGGCGTCCCGCTCGACGTGCTGGTGCTCGACACCCCGAAATTTCCGTCGCCCGAAGGGTTCCTCGATTGGGCCAATACCCAAGGGCTGCATACCGTTTTCAACGTCCACCCGAGTCTCGTCGAGTCGAATCCGGGGTTCGCAGAGGTACAGGCCGTTGCGAACAACCGGCTCGCAGGCGGCGATCCCTGGTCACCGGGGTCGTGTTGCGACGGTCCGCAGACTCCTACGGGAGCGACGCCCGACGCGTGGATCAACCAGCAGTACGCGGAGGCCGCGGAGAAGGACGGCCGACGCGGCTTCGTGCTCTCCCGTGCCTACGGCTCATTGCAGAGCAGCGGCTACGTCGGGCCTGCCGGCACGCCGACCGGCCCATGGGCCGACAAGCGCACCACCATTCATTTCACCGGAGACACCTACTCGACCTGGGGCACGCTGGCGGGCGAAGTCGGTTGGACACCAGCAGAATCCGTCGCGACCGGCATGGCAGCGGTCAGCCACGACATCGGCGGCTTCCTCGACGCGACCGGGCTTGTCGGTTCCGAAACCGACGGCTCGGGGGGGCGCACCAAGAAGCTGCCCGACGACCTCTACGTCCGCTGGCTGCAGCTGGGAACGTTCCAGCCGATCGACCGGTTGCACGGTGACCACAGCGACCGGATGCCATGGCAGTACGGCGTCGCCGCGAAGGAGTCGGCGAAGAAATTCCTGAATCTGCGTGAGAACCTGCTGCCCTACATCTACACCCTCGCCGACACCGCGAACCGCACCGGACTGCCGATCGCGCGGCCGCTGTACCTGGAGTATCCCCACGAAGAGCAGGCCTACGCGGCGGCCGACAGCGAATACCTTTTCGGCTCAGATCTTTTGGTGGCTCCGATCACCGCGCCCGGCGACAGCGTCACCAGGTCGGTGTGGTTTCCGCCAGGAAGCTGGACGAACTACTTCACCGGCGAGGCGGTCCAGGGCGGCGCCACGCACCAGATCACCAGCGGTCTCGACGCGATGCCGGTCTTCGTCAAAGCAGGCGCCATCATCCCGATGCGAACCTCCGACGTGGCCTACAGCGGCGCACCGATGCGCAACGTCACACTCGTCGTCGCCCAAGGAGCGCCAGGGACCTTCACCCTCTACGAGGACGACGGCGCAGGCGGCAGGAACCGCCGCGGTGCGACCACCAAGATCGACTACGCCGAGAATGCAGGCACACACACCATTCGAATCGATTCGACCGACGGCACTTTCCGCGACCAGGAAGGCGAGCGCCAGTGGACGATCTCAGTGCTTCATGCCGCCGCTCCGGCCAGTGTCACGATAAACGGCCGCACGGTGGCGCCGTCGAACTATGGGTGGGACAGCGCCACCGGCAACCTACGAATCACCTTGCCGGCAGGCAGGATTCAGGACGCGGTGACGGTCACGTACCAGTGACGTCGACAGCAGGTTGCCATGGCTTGATCCACTCGGTGGGTTCCCAGCCTTCGACTCCGGCCACCAATTCGTAAAGCGTTGCACCGTCGATGGATTCGCGAATGATGTCGGCATGACCGGCATGCCTGGCCAGTTCGTTGATCAAGTGGTGGATCACCCAGCGCACCGTCCAGTTGTCGATGTCCTTGGGGAACCACGGCACATCCTTGGGCACCGGCACCGCGGTGTCGAGGTCGGTCGCCGCCAAGATGCGCAGCGTTTCGGCGTTCTGCGCCTTGAACTTGTCCAACAACTCGGCAAGCGTCTCGTCGTCGCGCATGACGTACTCGTCTTGGTAGTCGGCGACGATCTCTTCGAAGGGACGGGTGTCCTTCGCCGGAAAGTCGGGGGCCGCGGCGACGCGTTCCATCCACGAGCGCTGAACGCCGGTCGCATGCTTGATCAGGCCGCCGATCGACAACTCGCTCACTGACGGCGTCGAGCGGGCTTGTTCGTCGGAAAGGCCGAAGGCAACCGCGAAATACGAGCCCTGGTGGTATTCGAGGAAGACGCGCAAGGCGTCGCGCTCGTCGCCGACGATGGGGGCTTGTCCTGGCATTGCTACTTTCCCTCTCGGTTGGTGGTGTGTAGGTAAAGATCTCGGATGCAAGCGATTTCGGCGCCGTGGTGAATGGCCTCGCGGTTGATGTGCAGGACGAGTTCTGCCATCGAATGCTCAGCCCACGGACCTTCTTTAGGTCCGATCGGACGCGCCAGATCCTGGTCATCCAGACCGTGGACGCCGGCGATCCAATTCTTGTACGCATCGTCGAGCTGGCCAAGCGCTGTCTTCGCGTCCGTCGCATAGTGCCAGGACTCGTAGTCGGCGGGCGGGCCGCCGAAATGGGAATGGTTGCGCATCGCGAAAACACCGACGATGACATGGGCCAGCCGCCACGCGATCGTCGTGAACGGCGCGGGCTCAGGCGGCGGGAACGCGAAGTCGATCGCGCCGTCGGGGTGCACCGTCCAGCAGTCCGGCACCGGCTGCCAGAAGTACTCCTCATCGGTCAGGCCGTCGAGCCGAGGGCGCAGCTGGTTGGTCCAGTGGTAGTCGAGTTGGTCGGCCAGATGGGTGGTCAATTCGCTCATGAGCTCAGCCTGGCAGAGGTATAGGACAGGTTCTGTCCTATGACTGTGTCATGGTGGAGTGGTGTCCGAAACGACGAGTCGCGTGCTGCAGCTGCTGGGGTTGCTGCAGTCGCGCCGGGTGTGGACGGGCGAGGAGCTCTCCGAGCGACTCGGCGTGACGACGCGCAGCGTGCGCCGTGATGTGGAGCGGCTGCGGGAGCTCGGCTATCCGGTGCAGGCCAGCAAGGGCCATGGCGGTGGTTATCAGCTGGGCGCAGGCGCAGCGCTGCCGCCGCTGCTGCTCGATCCCGACGAGGCGGTGGCGATGGCGGTGTGCCTGCGACTGGCCGCTGGCGGCAGCGTGGCCGGCGTCGGCGAATCGGCGTTGCGCGCGCTGAGCAAGCTCGACCAGGTGATGCCCGCGCGGCTGCGGTCGCAGGTGGCCGCGGTGCACGACGCGACGGTGACACTGCCGTCGAACTACTCGGACTCACCCGTCGAACCCGAGGTGCTGATGACGCTGGCGCGGGCATGCCGCGACCGCGAGCACGTCAGCGCGGGCTACGTCTCGCGGGCAGGCGACGCGACCCAGCGGCGACTGGAGCCCTACCAACTCGTGACGACCGGCAGGCGCTGGTATCTGCTTGCCTACGACCGTGACCGGCAGGATTGGCGCAGCCTGCGGTTGGACCGGATGGCCGACGTGCGCGCGCTCGGCAGTACGTTCACGCCTCGGCAGGCACCCGACGCGGCGACCTATGTGCGGCATTCGATCAGTTCGTCGCCTTACCGATACGTTGCCCGGGTGCGCTATCAGGCTCCTGAACATGTTGTGGCTCAACATTTCTCGCCGACGTCGGTGACCATCGAGGCAGACGGGCCGGACGCGTGCATCCTGACCGCAGGCGCGGATGATCCCGAGCGCATGGTCTTCTATCTGGCGCTGCCGGGCTGCGAGTTCGAGGTGCTGGAGCCGCCAGAGGTCATCCAGGCGGTCGGCTCGCTGGCCGAGCGGTTGCGGCACGCGGCGGGTTAAGCGGTGATGCCGAGGCGGTCGGTGAGAAAGAGGAACGCCGCGGCGAAGTCGTTGTCAGCGGTGGCGCTGCGGACCTGATTCCAGTTCACCTGTTCACGCACGGCTCGCACGGCAGGTAGCAGAGCGGCGAAGTCACAGTGATGTTCGCTGAACGACGACAGCTTCTCGGACAGCACCTTTGTAGGCGGCAGCACCGGCATCGCGATCGCGAGCACCTCGACGATGTCGGCGCCGCGGATGGTCGCCGTGTCGACCGGGACGCCGTTGAGTCGGTGCAGCACGTCAACGACGACGCCACCCGTGCATGCCTTGAACAACCAGTCCTCTGGCGGGCGATCGATCCGAAAGCCCGCCTCCTCGAGCGTCTTGGCCGCGGTGTCGGCATCCTCCTCGGCGACGACGAAGTCGACGTCGTGCACGGGCTCGGGACCGCCACGCACCCACAGGGCGTAGCTGCCCGCGAGCGCGAACTCGGGTCCCTGTGCTTTCAGCGCCGAAGCGGCTCGCTTGAGTGCGTCGCGCAGTTCGTCGTTTCGGGCGGGTACATCGGAAAGCGTCATCGTGGGTACTTGAGTACCCATGCGGATGGCTACCTTCAACATCCTGCACGGTCGCAGCGTTCACGACGGGGCGGTGCACCTGGACAGGCTGGTCGACTCGGTGAAGCAACTGGATCCCGACATCCTGGCGCTGCAGGAGGTCGATCTGGAGCAGGCGCGGTCGGGCAACGCGGATCTGACCGCGGTCGCGGCCGAAGCGATGGGGGCGGTGAGCCACCGGTTCGTCGCCGCGATCTCCGGCACGCCGGGAGCGACGTGGATGGCGGCGACGGGTCGCGAGCAGCCGGGCACCGCGGCCTACGGAATCGCCTTGCTGTCGCGCTATCTGGCCGAGAGCTGGCAGGTCGTGCGGTTGCCGCGCATTCCGGTGCGATTTCCGATGTACCTGCCAGGACCGCGACGCGTACAGGTCGTGCACGAGGAACCGCGGGCGGCGATGGTCGCTCGACTCGACACCCCGCTCGGTCCGTTGACCGTCGCCAACACCCATCTGTCGTTCGTGCCCGGCTGGAACAGAGTGCAGATGCGGCGGTTGGTTCGTGACCTGCGTGGCTTCCCCGGCCCCCGGGTGCTGATGGGCGATCTCAACATGGATCCACCGACGCCTCGGCGCTGGACACGGATGTCGTCGCTGGGCGAGGCGACGACGTTCCCGGCCGACGAGCCCTGCCACCAGCTCGACCACATCCTCACCGATGACACGACTCTGCGTGTCGACGAATGCTCGTCACCGCGGCTGCCGATCTCCGATCATCGAGCGTTGGTCGTCGACATTTCGCGGGCCTGAGGCCGCAACGGTCTCCGATCGCCGTAGGGTTTTGGCGTGCACGTCATCTCCGCGGAGTCGACGGAACTCTTCGTCGGGCCCGCCGACAACCCACTGCAACTGGTGCGGGTCAACTACACCGGCGGAGTCGGCGAAATCCACGTTGACGGCGACGGTCTGGCTGGTTCGGCCGAAGTCACGCCGGGTGACGGCGCCGTCGAGGTGCCGGTTCGCGTCGAACGGCCCACGCCGGGAGAGCAGAGAACCGCCCGCGCCGGCGACGCGTCGTTCGTGTTCACCGTCGCCGAGCCCGGCTGGACCATGTACATGATCAGCCACTTCCACTACGACCCGGTCTGGTGGAACACGCAGGCCGCCTATACCAGTGTGTGGAGCGAGGACCCGCCGGGCCGCTGCCGTCAGACCAACGGTTTCGACCTGGTGCGCGCGCACCTCGAGATGGCCCGCCGCGAGCCCGAGTACAAGTTCGTGCTGGCCGAGGTGGACTACCTCAAGCCGTACTGGGACACCCATCCTGAGGATCGCGACGACCTTCGCCGGTTCATCGCCGACGGTCGCGTTGAGGTGATGGGTGGGGCATACAACGAGCCGAACACCAACCTGACGAGCGCCGAGACGACGATCCGAAACTTCGTGGCCGGCATGGGTTTTCAGCGCGACATCATGGGCGCCGACCCGAGCACCGCGTGGCAGCTCGACGTGTTCGGCCATGACCCGCAATTTCCGGGGATGGCCGCCGACGCGGGGCTGACATCCAGCTCATGGGCACGTGGTCCACACCATCAGTGGGGGCCCGTGGCCGGCGGCGGCGATCCGCGCCGCATGCAGTTCTCCAGTGAGTTCGAGTGGATCGCACCGTCGGGACGCGGATTGTTGACGCACTACATGCCTGCCCACTACTCCGCGGGCTGGTGGATGGACTCGTCGGCGACGCTGGCCGAGGCCGAGCAGGCGACGTATGAATTGTTCACGACGCTGAAGACGGTTGCGCTGACCCGAAACGTGCTGCTGCCGGTGGGCACCGATTACACGCCACCGAACAAGTGGGTCACCGATATCCACCGGGATTGGAATGCGCGCTACACCTGGCCCCGGTTTGTGTGTGCGCTGCCGCGGGAGTTCTTCGCCGCGGTGCGGGGCGAGCTTGCCGACCGCGGCATCGAGGCGTCACCGCAGACCCGCGACATGAACCCGATCTACACGGGTTGCCACGTGTCCTACATCGACACCAAGCAGGCCAACAGGGCCGCCGAGGACGCGGTGCTCGATGCCGAACGGTTCGCGGTGTTCGCGGGTCTGCTCGGCGGCGCGACGTATCCGCAGGCGGCGTTGGCCAAGGCATGGGTACAACTGGCCTACGGCGCGCACCACGATGCGATCACCGGGTCGGAATCCGATCAGGTGTACCTCGATCTCCTCACCGGCTGGCGCGACGCATGGCAACTCGGCACCACCGCCCGCGACAACGCGCTGCGGCTGCTGTCCAGTGCGGTCGACAGCTCGGTGGTGGTGTGGAACCCGTTGGCACACAAGCGCTCCGACGTGGTGACAGCGCGGTTCTCACGGCCTGTGGGGGAGGGGGTGCGGGTCGTCGACTCTGACGGCGCCGAACTTGCCGCGCATGTCGACCACGGCGGGCGGTCAGTGAGCTGGCTGGCCAGGGATGTGCCCTCGGTGGGGTGGCAGTCGTATGTGCTCACCGCCGGGGAAGCGAAGTCTGGCTGGGAACCGTTGGACGGCAACTTGATTCGCAACGATCACTACCGGCTCGCCGTCGACCCTGCGCGCGGCGGCGGAGTCGGCTCGCTGGTGGAGGTGGCGTCCGAGCGCGAACTGATCGCTGACGGCAGGGTCGGCAACGAGTTGGCCGTCTACGAGGAGTACCCCGCGCATCCGCAGGCCGGTGAGGGCCCGTGGCACCTGTTGCCGAAGGGCCCGGTCGTCGCGTCCTCCGCGGCGACGGCTTCGGTGCAGGCATACCGCGGTCCGCTCGGTGAGCGGCTGGTGATCGACGGTCGCATCGGTGATGTATTGCGCTACAAGCAGATCGTGACCCTGTGGCATGGGGTGGCCCGGGTGGACTGCAGCACCACCGTCGACGAGTTCACCGGCGAGGACCGCCTGCTGCGGCTGCGCTGGCGGTGCCCGGTGCCCGGTGCGTTGCCGGTCAGCGAGGTCGGCGACGCGGTGATCGGACGCGGTTTCGGGCTGCTGCACGACCGCGCAGGGACGGTCGTCGACTCCGCGCAGCACCCGTGGACGCTGGACAACCCCGCGTTCGGCTGGTTCGGATTGTCATCGGCGGCACGCGTGCGAGTCGGTGACGGTGTCCGCGCGGTTTCGGTCGCCGAGGTCATCGCGCCGTCGGAATCGGTCTCGGCGGCGCTGGCGCGGCCGTTGATGGTCGCGCTGGTCCGCGCAGGCGTCACGGCCACCTGCAGCAGTGGGGATCAGCCGCGCTACGGCGATCTGTCCGTCGACTCGAACTTGCCCGACGCCAGGATCGCGCTCGGTGGCCCTGACGAAAACGATTTCACCGCAGCGGTTCTCGCCGAAGCAGAGCCCGTCTACGCGGAGGAATTGAAACGGCAGCTCTACACCCGCGGGTCGGCGCGACTATGGGTCCCGCCGGTTTCGTCGTTGGCCGACCAATGGGTGCCCGGTGCGGACCTGCGCGGTGTGCGCGCACTGCCGGTACTGATCGTCGCGGGAGCCGAGTTGGAGGATGCCGTCGGCTCCGTTGTCGAGGACCTCGCCGACTTCGAGATCGTCGTCGAGCAGGAAGCTTCGTCCGGGCTGGAGCCGTTCGAAGCGCATACCGTCGCGGTGCTCAACCGCGGAATGCCCGGCTTCGCCGTCGAATCCGATGGCACGCTACACATGTCGTTGATGCGGTCCTGCGCCGGCTGGCCGTCCGGCACATGGATCGATCCGCCGCGGCGCACGGCGCCGGACGGCTCGAACTTCCAGTTGCAGCACTGGACGCACACCTTCGACTACGCGCTGGTCTCCGGTGAGGGAGATTGGCGGCAGGCAGATCTCCCGGCTCGCAGCGCCGAGTTCTCCCGCCCACTCTTGACGGTCGCCGAAAACGACCGGACAGCAGGCGGTTTGCCCTCGTGGGGGTCGCTGCTGGAGATCGAGCCGGCCGGCAAGGTCGCGCTCGGCGCGCTCAAGGCAGCAGGCAATCCGCTGGCATCGGGCAGCGGCAGCCACGTCGAGGCTGCCGACGGCGTCGCGGTCCGACTCGTCGAAACCTGCGGTGCCACCACCGATGTCGTGGTCCGCTCTGGTCTGCGCCGGATCTCCGCGGCCTCGCGCGTCGACCTACTCGAGCAACCGCGGGTGCAAGGCGCCGCGGACAACCTGATGCTGCACGGCTTTGAGATCGCCACGGTGCTGACGCGGCTGAACATGCCGCAGGTGCTCGAGGCGGACCACGCTGTACTCGCACCCGACGAAGAGGCCGCGCAGCCGTTGTACGCGCGCTACTGGCTGCACAACCGCGGTCCAGCCGCCGTTGGCGGCTTGCCCGCCGTCGCACACCTGCATCCGCAACAGCTCACTGCAGAGCCGAATTCCCAAGTGTCGCTGCGGCTTACGGTGGCGACCGATACGAGCGACGCGGCACTGCAGGGCAAGGTGCGGCTGCTGTGCCCCGACGGTTGGAGTGCCGAGAACGACGAGTTGTCCTTCGTACTGCCGCCAGGCGACTACCTGGAGACAGACGTCGCTGTGGCGGTGCCGCCGAACGTACCTCCGGGCCTGTACCCGCTGCGCGCCGAACTGGCCGTGACGGGAAGTGACGCCGCGTCGATTCCGCCGTCGTGGCGCCAGACGGTCGAGGACGTGTGCGTGATAGCGATCGGTCACCGCGACGACAGTCTGTTGCGACTGGTCAGCGATCCTGAGCCCGTCGAGCTTTCGGCAGGCCAGACCGGACGGCTGGCAGTGACCGTCGGCACCGACGCATATGCCGACCTTGCGGTCGAGGCACATCTGATCAGCCCGTGGGGGACATGGGAGTGGATGGGGCCCGCCGCCGTCGGCCGCGAATTGCCGGCCCGCGGAACGGTAGAGCTCGAGTTCGACGTCGCACCGCCCGCGTGGACGGAACCTGGAGAGTGGTGGGCGCTGATCCGGATCGGCTGTGCCGGTCGGCTGGTGTATTCACCCGCGGTGAAGGTGACAGTCCGATGATTGTGGCGGCGACGGTGGGCGGCGTGCCGGTAGGGGTCGACGAGGTCGACGCCCGCGAAGACCGGCTGCGCGGCTCTCGGCTGGCCTCCTCCCTGCCGCGTCCTGGCACCAGTGAAGGCAGGCAACTGCGGCGGTGGCTGACCCAACTGCTGGTGACCGAGCGGGTGGCCGCCACAGAGGCGGCGGCACGCGGGCTTACCGGCGAAGGCGCGCCGAGCGAGGACGCGCTGCTGCCGGACGTCACGACCCGGCTGGAGATCGGCAGCGTTGCCGCATCGGTGCTGACCGAACCGCTGGCGCGCGCCTTGTTCGTGGACGTGACCGCGGACGTCGATGTCACCGACGCCCAGGTGCGCGACTACCGCGAGCGCAACCCGCGGCGGTTCGGCGGCGATGCGGAGGTCGCCGACCATCTGCGCGGCGCAGCTCAGCGGCGCGCCTTCCGGCTGTGGCTGGATGCGCGATGCGCTGAATTGGTCGAGCTGGCACCGGGTTACGAGCATCCAGGGGATCCGCGTCAGCCCGATAACACCCACAGGCACTGATGGACGTCACCCTCGCACTCGACATCGGCGGCACGAAGATCGCCGCGGGACTGGTTTCCGCAGAGGGCACGCTGGTGCATCACGCCAAGCTGCCAACGCCGGACGGTGACGCCGAGGCGATCTGGACGGTCGTCGACAGGTTGGTCACCGAGGCACTGGCCGAAGCGCACGGTCGGGTGCGCGGCGTCGGCATCTCCTCGGCAGGCCCGATCGACCTGCCGACGGGGACGGTCAGCCCGATCAATATCGTTGAATGGCAACGGTTTCCGATCGTGGATCGAGTGTCGGCAGCCACGGATGCTCCGGTGCGGCTCGGCGGCGACGGGCTGTGCATGGCGATGGGGGAGCGTTGGCGCGGTGCGGGCAGGGGCGCGCAGTTTCTGCTCGGCATGGTGGTGTCGACCGGTGTCGGCGGCGGCCTCGTACTCGACGGCGCGCCATACGACGGGCGCACCGGCAACGCGGGACACGTCGGCCACGTCGTCGTCGACCCCGACGGCGGGCCGTGCTCGTGCGGCGGTCGCGGGTGCGTCGAGACGATCGCGGCGGGACCGCGGATGGCGCAGTGGGCCAGGGAGAACGGCTGGGCCGCCCCGCCGGAGGCCGACGCCAAAGAACTGGCCGACGCGGCGACCGCCGGTGACAGCGTCGCGCTGCAGGCGTTCCGGCGCGGCGCGACGGCGGTGGCCGCGATGATCGCGTCGGTCGGGGCGGTGTGCGACCTCGACCTGGTCGTCATCGGCGGCGGCGTCGCGAAGTCCGGAGGGCTGCTTTTCGATCCGCTGCGCGAGGCGCTGGCGTCCTACGCCCGCCTCGACTTCGTCCGCGACCTGCGAGTGCTGCCCGCCGAACTCGGCGGCGAAGCGGGCCTGGTGGGCGCGGCAGCCCTCCTCGAGGCCTGAAAACCAGGCGCGAGCGACCGCGAAATGCCACTGATCGGCGGCGTGTCGCGTGCAGACACGGTCGCTCGCGTTAGGGAGGAGGGAGCGTTTTGGCTGATCGGCGGGTAGCAGGCTATTCTTGACCAGTTCCACCGAAGACCGTCGGTCACCGAGTAATCGGTTGAAGGTCCGGGATTGTCCCGGCGGCCCACGCAGGAGGACGAGGCTTGTTCTTTCACGCCCCGACCTGTCTGCGTCGGGGCGTTCGTCATTTCCGGCCCTCGTGCGGCTCTGAAGCGGGACAACCCGATACCAACCACGAGGAGGCAATGCATGGCCAAAGCTGAAAAGGCCACCGCGGTCGCCGACATCGCCGAGCAGTTCAAGGACTCGACGGCCACTCTGGTCACCGAGTACCGCGGACTCACCGTGGCCAACCTCAAGGACCTGCGCCGTTCGCTCGGTGCCTCAGCCACCTACACGGTCGCCAAGAACACGCTGGTCAAGCGTGCCGCGGCGGAGGCAGGCATCGACGGGCTCGACGAACTGTTCGTCGGTCCGACCGCGATCGCGTTCGTCAAGGGTGAGGCCGTCGACGCCGCCAAGGCGCTGAAGACCTTCGCCAAGGACAACAAGGCGCTGGTCATCAAGGGCGGCTACATGGATGGCCGCGCGCTGAGCGTTTCCGAGGTCGAACAGATCGCCGACCTGGAGTCGCGTGAGGTGCTGCTGGCCAAGCTGGCCGGCGCGATGAAGGCAAACCTGTCCAAAGCCGCTGGCCTGTTCAACGCTCCCGCGTCGCAGGTCGCCCGGCTGGCAGCCGCGTTGCAAGAGAAGAGAGCTGCCGAGGCGCCCGCCGACGCTGCACCCGAAAGCCCGGCGCCGTCCGACGACGCCGCCGAATAGATCCATCAACTCCACACACGTAAGTAAGTAAGTAAGGAAGGACCACACATGGCCAAGCTGTCCACCGACGACCTGCTCGACGCGTTCAAGGAACTGACGCTGCTCGAGCTCTCTGAGTTCGTCAAGAAGTTCGAAGAGACCTTCGAGGTCACCGCCGCTGCTCCGGTCGCCGTCGCGGCTGCCGGCCCCGCCGCTGGTGGCGCCCCCGCCGAGGCCGCCGAGGAGCAGTCGGAGTTCGACGTCATCCTCGAGGGTGCAGGCGAGAAGAAGATCGGCGTCATCAAGGTCGTTCGCGAGATCGTCTCCGGCCTGGGCCTCAAGGAGGCCAAGGACCTGGTCGACAGCGCTCCCAAGCCGCTGCTCGAGAAGGTCGCCAAGGAAGCCGCCGAGGAGGCCAAGGCCAAGCTCGAGGCCGCAGGCGCGACGGTTACCGTCAAGTAGTTTCATCACCTGTGGGGCGGATCTGGCAAACAGGTCCGCCCCACAGCTGCGTCTAGGGTGTGTTTAGGGTCGATCACAATGTGACGCAAGACGTGTGTCGTGGTCAGACGGCGTAAGCTACAGTGACTCAAGCCACAGGCGGGAGGCATGTGGCTGGGGCTGAAATACTTGGCGGAAGGATCGCGCGTGGGCATCGGAATTCAAGTAGAAGGACTGACGAAGTCCTTCGGGGCCCAGCGAATTTGGGAAGACGTCACCATGGAGATCCCGGCCGGTGAGGTCAGCGTCCTGTTGGGCCCGTCGGGTACCGGTAAATCAGTGTTCCTGAAGTCTCTGATCGGCCTGCTGCGGCCCGAGCGCGGCAAGATCATCGTCGACGGCACCAACATCATCGAGTGCTCGGCGAAAGAGCTCTACGAGATCCGCACGCTGTTCGGCGTCATGTTCCAGGACGGCGCGCTGTTCGGCTCGATGAGCCTGTACGACAACACCGCTTTCCCCTTGCGTGAGCACACCAAGAAGAAGGAAAGCGAGATCCGCAACATCGTCATGGAGAAGCTCGAGCTGGTCGGCTTGGGCGGGGACGAGAACAAGTTCCCCGGCGAGATCTCCGGCGGTATGCGCAAGCGCGCCGGCCTGGCCCGCTCGCTGGTGCTCGACCCGCAGATCATCCTCTGCGACGAGCCGGACTCCGGTCTTGACCCGGTCCGTACCGCGTACCTGTCCCAGCTGCTGATCGACATCAACGCCCAGATCGACTGCACGATCCTGATCGTCACGCACAACATCAACATCGCCCGCACGGTGCCCGACAACATGGGCATGCTTTTCCGCAAGCACCTGGTCATGTTCGGCCCCCGCGAGGTGTTGCTGACCAGCGACGAGCCCGTCGTCCGCCAGTTCCTCAACGGCCGCCGTATCGGTCCCATCGGTATGTCGGAGGAGAAGGACGAGTCGACGATGGCCGAAGAGCAGGCCATGGTTGATGCCGGTCACCACGACGGTGGTGTCGAGGAGATCCAGGGTGTGCCGCCGCAGATCCAGGCGACCCCCGGCATGCCCGAGCGCCAGGCCGTCGGCCGCAGGCAGGCGCGTGTCCGCGAGATCATGCACACCCTTCCGCCGCAGGCGCAGGAAGCGATCCGCGACGACCTCGAGGGCACCCACAAATATTCGGCGTCTGAGTTCGGTGAAGGCGCCACCGCGCGGCACCGCTCGCTGGACGACGACGCGCCGACGGGGGCAATTCCCCGCGTCGAGAGGTAACTTTTGACGAACGTCGAGCGCAAGGCTGGCGTTCAGAAAGCTCCAGTCCAAAAAGCGACGTTCTGCCGGATCTGTGAGCCGCTGTGCGGCATGATCGCGACCGTCGACGACGGCCGGTTGGTGTCGCTGCGTCCCGATAAGGACCACCCGCTGTCTGCGGGCTTCGCCTGCCAGAAGGGCATCGCGTTCACCGAGGTCGTCAACGACCCCGACCGCGTGACTCAGCCATTGCGGCGTGGAGCGGATGGCTTCGACCCGGTCAGCTGGGACGACGCGATGACCGATATCGCCGCCCGGCTGACGGCCATTCACCGCAAGCACGGTTCCGGCGCGATCGGCTGGTACTACGGCAACCCGGGTGCCTTCAGTTACTCACACACCCTGGGCCTTGCGACATTGATGAACGCCTTCGGCCCGCGTTTGCATGTCTTCACTGCCGGGTCCCAGGACGTCAACAACCGCTTCGTGGCCAGCCAGATGTTGTACGGCTCGCCGCTCGCGCTGCCGGTGCCCGACATTCTGCGCACCGATCTGCTCGTGGTGATCGGCGCGAATCCCGTTGTCTCACACGGCAGCGTGCTGACAGTGCCGCGGATCAAAGACCGGATGCACGACATCGTCAAGCGAGGCGGCCGGGTCATCGTCATCGATCCGCGCAAGACCGAGACCGCGGCCCAGTTCGAATGGTTGGGTATCGTCCCCGACGGGGACGCCTTCCTGCTGCTGTCTGTCCTCCACGTGTTGTTCGAAGAGAACCTCGCCGACCGCACCGCGCTGGCCCGTCAGGCCGACAGCGTCGCCTGGCTGGAACTGTTGGCCAGACCGTTCAGCCCGGAAGCCACCGAGCCGCGCACTGGAATCGATCCGGGCGTCGTGCGGGCACTAGCGCGCGACCTCGCGCGCACGGCGCGGGCCGCGGTGTACGGCCGGGTGGGTACCAGCACGGGTGAAAACGGCACTCTCACAACGTATTTGCTGGACGCAGTGAACCTGGTCGCAGGCAACCTCGATGTGCCGGGCGGCAGCATGTTCGGCACCCTCGGCATTCCGGGCGAGCGGTGGGGGATGAAGGTGCTCGGCGCGCTGCTGCGAACCAGCTACAGCAGCCGTCGGTCGCGCATCGGGGGCTTCCCATCGGTGTTGATGTCCGAGCCCGCAGGGGTGATGGCCAAGGAGATCACCACACCCGGCCGAGGACAGGTGCGCGCGTTGTTCGTCAGCGCGGGCAATCCGGCCCTATCGGTGCCCAACGGCAACGAATTAGAGAAGGCGCTGGCGTCCTTGGAGTTGATGGTCGGCATCGACCTCTACGTCAACGAGACACTCGCGCACTGTGACTACGTGTTGCCCGCGGCGACGATGTACGAGCGCGACGACTTCCCGCTGCCGTTCCAGACGCTGCAGCCAACGCCGTTCAGACAGGCCACCGAGGCCGTCGTCGCTCCCGCAGGGCAGGCCCGCGAGGAGTGGCAGGTGATCGACGACCTCACCCGCAGGATGTGGTGGCGCACGCCGGGACTGATCGCGCTGGCTGCGATACGAAAGATATTGGGGCTCTTCGGTATTCGATTGACTCCGCGCCTGCTGGTGGACGCCGTGATCCGGCTGGGCGAAGGCGGAGATCGCTACGGGCTGCGCCGCGGCGGGTTGTCGTTCTCACGACTTGCGGCAGACCATCCGCACGGAAAGGTTCTCGCGCGCAATCTGCGCGACGGCGTGCTGCGCAAGGTAGTCGTCTACCGCGGGGGCCGGGTGCGGTTGCGCCATGACGAGATCGCCGCTGAAGTCGACGCGCTGTCGCGCCGGGACGCGCCTGGCGGATATCCGCTGCGGCTCATCGGCATGCGCGAGACACGCTCGGAGAATTCGTGGATGCACAACTCGCCGCTGCTGATGCGCGGGGATCGAGTCCAGGCAGCGCGCATGCACGTCGACGACGCGGCCGCGGCCAACATCGTCGATGGGGACAGGGTGCGGATCGCCTCCCCGTACGGCGAGATCGAGCTACCCGTGGTGGTCACCAAGGACATCGTCGCCGGCGTCGTCGCGGTTCCGCATGGCTGGGGCCACAAGGGGACCGGCGGCTGGCGCGTGGCCAACGGAGCGGGTGGCGCCAACGTCAATCAGCTGATGTCCAGCGCGCCACAAGACTTGGAGAAGTTGGCCGGGATGGCTCGGCTGACGGGCGTACCGGTGCGCGTCGAGCGAGCCTCCGTCAAATCCGCTGCGCCACTGACGCAGTAACCGCTTCATCGAGGAAGTCGGGCGGGATCTCCGGCCATTCGGGACGCCACCATCCGGACCGCTGATCGGCCTGCAACTCCGAAAGTGTTGCGGCGACATACGGACCACCGTCGACGAGGTAACGCAACATCTTCAGCCGTGCGCATTGCGCGGCGACGGTCGCGATGATGGCCTTGGCCTCGTCGATGTGTCCGGCCGCCGACAGGCTGGCTCCCAGCAGCCGCCGCGCCCGCAGCAACGCCTGCGGCCTTGCCGGCGACGAGGTTCGCTCGACCCACTCCTGCGCCCACCGACAGGCCAGCTCCTTGGACTCCTGATCGTCGGCGCCCATCAGCACGCGGATGGCCGACGCCTCCTCGAACTGGACGGTGATCTCGTCGATCGCGTCGACCGGTTGGCGGCGGCTGTCATAGGTGGTCGTCGGCCACGGGTCGGCATCCGGATGCGGCGCAAGCCCGAGCCGCGTGCGTTCGTGTTCGGCCATCGCTCGCAACCGGCTCAGCGACAGCGCCCTCGCGACCCGGATGGCCTCGTCGAGCCGTTGCGCCGCGGCGTGCCGGTCGCCCTGCAGCGCCTTGATCCTGGCGGCGATCACGTAACGGGCGATTTTGAAGTCGACCGAGCCGCCCTCGGGGCCGACCTTGTAGCCCTCCTCGAGCAGCCGGGCCGCTTCATCGAGATCGCCTCGCTCGTAGAGCAATTCGCCCAAAGCAGAACTGGCAAGCCGTGCCGTGTAGGAATGGCTGCCGCCCGAGCGCTTTGCGATCTTGAGAGCCTTGCGGAAGCAGGCCTCCGCCGTCGGGTTGTCGAGCATCAGCCGGTGGGCCAGTCCGGTGTAGCAGAGTCCATGAACCATGTTGAAGCTGTCGCCGTTGCGCTCGGCGTAGGGCGCCGCCCAAGACTGGATCCGGTTCACCTCCTCGAGGTTGTAGTGATACGCGGCGGCGAAGGTGGACACGGTCGCCGCCACGCCTACGGCGAAGGGCCGCTGCGTTTCTCGTCGCTGAAGGCATGCCGAGATGTGTTCGTCGATGCCCGCGAGGCGGTCCGAGCGCAGGTCGGCCACTGCCCGCACGACGCCGCCTTCTGCGCGCATGTCCGCGATCTCTTCGTCGGTGATGCCGTATTTGGTCATCCGGGCTTCCATCAGATCCAGGGCCTGTTCGGCGGCGGGGATCCGGTGCAGCACGATGTTGGCCCACGCGAGCGCAAGTTGCAGCCTCGGGTCGGAGCGAACGACGGCCGAAGGCAGCTTGCCGATCAACCCGATCAGCGTGGCCATTTGTGACTTGGCCACCAGGTCGATGCCGCCGTTCTCGACGAGCGTTACTGCGCGCTCGTCATCACCGGCCGCAAGCGCGTGATCGACTGCCTCGCTGACCATTTGCCGATCGGCGAACCAAGTGGATGCCGCGCGGTGCAGGCGCACGACCCGGTCGGGATCGCGGCCGAGCCGATGCTGCAGGAAGTCACTGAACAATTGGTGGTAGCGGAACCACGTGTCGTCGATGCGGTGCAGGAACAAATCTCGTTCCTCGACCTGTTCGAGCATCGCCTGGCCGTCAGGAACACCGGACAGTGCCGACGCCAGGTCTCCGCAGATCCGCTCCGTGATCGAGGTGGCCAGCAAGAAGTCGAGCATCGACGGTTCCAGGGTGTCGAGCACGTTCTCGGCAAGGAACTCACTGATCGCGTGGTGGCGGCCGGTCATCGTGTCGATCAGCTGCACGGGATCGTCGCGGCCGCGCAGCGACAACGACGCCAGCTGGAGTGCGGCGACCCAGCCGTCGGTCTTGGTGGTCAACTCCTCGACATCGGCGTGGTCCAAGTCCAGCCCACTGAGGTCGACCAAAAAGTTCTTCGACTCGGCGACGTCGAAACGCAGTGCGGTGGCGTCGATTTCGAGGAGCTGGTCCTGCATCCGCATCCGGCTCATCGGCAGGCCGCTCTGGCTGCGGCTGGTCACCACCACGTTCAGGTCATCAGAGGCGTAGACGAGCAGGTACAGCAGCGCCCCGATGGTCGCAGGGTCGGTCACGCGCTGCCAGTCGTCGATCACCAGCGTCATACGTGTGCCCGTCTCATGGATCTCGTTGATCAACGAGGTCAGCACGTAACGCTCCGCCTCATCGTCGTGCTCCTGTAGCACTTCGCCGAGTTCCGTTGCGAGCGCGGGTGTCACGGCTCGAATGGCCTCGATCAAATGGGACAGAAACCAGACGACGTTGTTGTCGTCGTGATCCACGGTCAGCCACGCCACCGCGACGCCCTCGGCGCTCAGCAGCTTCGCCCACTGCGCGGCCAGCGTGCTCTTCCCGAAGCCGGTCGGACCGTGAATCACGGTGAGCTTCTTTGGCGGTCCGGCCCGTAGCACGTCGATCAACCGGGCTCGGTTGACCAACGGCTTCGTCGACACGGGTAGCTGAAACCGGGTGGCGGGTACGGGCGGCGTCATCGTCCGCGCCGGATACGAACCTGACGGCGTGCCGGGGGAGCGGGGTGGGTTGTACCGGATGGTCGGCGCCGGAATCGGCACTGGCATTTCATCCACCGGCAATCCGTGCATTCGCTGCACCTCGCGCAACTGCTCCCCGAATGCCGCCGCGGTCGATGGGCGGTCCTCGACATTGCGCGACATCGCCTGTTCGATCACCGTGCACACGTCGGCGGGCAGACCGGAGTCGCGCAGGTTCGGGATGGGGTGCTTGGTGATCCGCAGGAACTGGGCGACCATCTGCTCGCCCTTGCGACGTTCGTATACCGCGTGCCCCGTGCCTGCGCAGAACAGCGTCGACGCCAGGCTGTAGACATCGGAGGTGACGTCGGGCGCCTGCCCCAGCAGCACCTCCGGGGCGGTGTAGGCGGGCGAACCCATTACGGCGCCGTCGGCGGTCTCGAATCCGCCCATGACCCTGGCGATTCCGAAATCGGTCAGCTGCGGTTCGCCGTACTCGGTGAGAAGGATGTTCGCCGGTTTGACGTCGCGGTGAATGGTCCCGCGCCGGTGTGCGGTTTCCAGCGCCCCTGCCACCTTCACCCCGATGTGAACCGCGTCGGCCCAGCCCACCGGTCCGTTGTCGTGAATCTTGGCTTCCAACGAGCCGTGCGGGTGGTACTGCATCACGATGTACGGCCGGCCGGTGGCGGTGGTGCCGACCTGGAAGATGCTCACGATGTGCGGGTGGCCGGAGAGCTTGCCCATCGCGAGTTGCTCGCGGACGAAACGTTCGACGTTGCCCGGTTCGAGGTCCGCCGTCAGTACTTTGACCGCGACGGTGCGATCGAGTTCGGGCTCGCTGCAGCGATACACCACGCCGAAGCCGCCCCGGCCGATTTCCTGGGGATCTTCGAAACCGGCAGCCACCAACTCCGCCGGGACTCCGGCGTAAATGTCCCCCTGCGTGGGCAGCGGGTCGCTGCTTACCATCGGTCGTCTCGATATCCGCCATGGCCGTGCCATGGCCGCTGACCTGAGCATAAACCGATCTACAGGGCCGCGACCGCGGATGCGCCGCCGCCGACTGGCCGCCTGCATTTGAAATAAACGCCTCCGTCAACCCGCCCTGCGCGTTACCTTTGCGCCGTCAACGACAGGAGACGCGCGTGACGGACCGGTTCTCGGCGTGGTTGGGCGCGGTGATGGTGGCCGCTGGCGTGGCGGCGGCGATGATCGCCGGGGCGGGCGTGGCGATCGCCGACGAAGGTGACGGCTCGGCCGCCAACGGTGCTACCTCGTCGGAGTCGGCGAAACCGACTGAAAACAAAGAAGATTCGGGCGCCGCTAGCGAGAAGCCGGGCAGGGACGAGGCCGAGCCCAACGCGAAACCCGCCGACGAAGAGCCGGCGACTGTCAAGGAATCCAAGGGTTCGGATACCGCAGAGAAGGCCGAGACCAAGCCCGCCAAGCGCACAACCGTCGGGCACAAGCCCGCGGCGAAGCAGACGGCCAAGAAAGCGGCCGACGAACCAGAGTCAGAGAAAGCCACAGAACCCGCAGAGTCGGCTGTCGAATCCGTGGCCGACGTCGCGCCGGTATCCACGCCTGCCATCGAGGAACCCGCCCCGGCGCCGAAGACAGCCGCAGTCGCGTTCGCGGCACCGCGCCGTGCGGCGGTGACGTCCACGGCGACAACGCCACCGTTCTCGGGTCTGCTCAGCGCGATCGGCACGCTCGTCTTCAACCTGTACGGCCTTGCGACCAGGTTGGTCGGCGGACCGCCGACTCTTCCGCCGAACAGCACAGTGACCGTGCACAGCTCGACGCTGCGGCTCGACTGCGCGAAAGGCTACGACGTGCCCGCGGACTGGTACATCCCGAACAGCGCCGAACCGCCGACGCGGCTGATCTATCTGCAGCACGGCTTTTTGGCCAGCGGCCCGTGGTACAGCCACACGGCGGCCGCGCTCGCAGAGCAGACCAACAGCATCGTCGTCGCACCGACCATCACGTCGAACTTCTTGTCCTGCGACGCCTGCTGGCTGGGCGCGCCGCGGATGCAGCAGACGGTCGCGAACCTGTTCGCTGACGGCAACACGGCGCTGGCCGACAGCGCGCTGGCCGCCGGGTACACCGGCGCCATTCCCGACCGGGTCGTATTGGTCGGCCACTCGCTCGGCGGCGGCCTCGTCGCGGGCACCGCCGGCTACATGGCCGACAACGGTTCCGTCGACAGGCTCGCCGGGGTCGTCATGCTCGACGGGGTCCCCTTGGACGGCACGGCGGCGGCGTCGCTGAAGAAGGTGCCCGCCGACATCCCGATCTACCAACTCGCCTCGCCGAAGTACTTCTGGAACCAGTTCGGCGTCGGCACGGAGGCGCTGCTCGCGGCGCGCCCGGATCAGTTCATCGGGGTCACGCTGGTCGGCGGCTCCCATGTCGACTCGATGCGGGGCGGCAACCCGCTGATCCAGTTCTCGCAACAATTGGCTTCGGGTTTCTCGAAGCCGCAGAATGTGGCGGCCGCGCAGGTCCTGATGGTCGGCTGGGTCAATGACATGTTCGCTGGCAACCACGACAAGGGCATCTACGTGGACGCCGGCGAGTCCGTCACGATCCAAACTTCCGCGGGTCCGGCAACGGCGGTGGCGCTGCCCAATTCGCTCACCAAGCCATTCATATTGAACCCGCTTCAGGCGTTCGTTGCCCTGGGTAACGGCTTTTTCACGTTCGAACCGACGTGCGGCCCGGTCGAACCGGCGTGTAAGGCCGAGCCCACTCAGGAGCCCGTCGCGGCCTGACGTCTTCAGCGGTTTGTGTAAACCGCCCCACCGGTGACGGCACTCGGGCTATCGTTTGCTGCGGTCGAGGTGGGAGCGGGCATGGCTAACCAGTTCTTGGCGTGGATGAGTGCGGGCGTCGTGGCTGCCGGCGTTTCGGCTGCAGCCCTCGTGGGCGCAGGCGTGGCACTCGCCGACGGTGACGGCGCCGACGGCGGCGGTACCACCACGACGTCGGACTCGACGAAAGCCGCTGAGGGCCAAGGCGATTCGAACACGAAGCCACCCGAAGACCCGAAGAAGCTCGACGAGGAAAAGCCCGCGACCTCTGGTAAGGCCGACGGCGACAATCACCACATCAGACGGCAACACACGCCGCCGCGGGTTCATGTCCGCCGGGCACCTGCCGCGTCGACTGCGGCCAACGCCACCGGCACGAAGACGACGACGACGAAAGCGACCGACCCGGATCCCGCGGTCAGCGTCGACAACGTCGCGGTGACGCCCACCGCCACGCCAACAGCGCCCAGCAAGCCCACCGTCGTCGAAAGCGTCGCGACGGCGGTGTCCTCGGCGGTCACCACGCTGCTGAAGCCGTTCGGCGCGAGCACGACACCGAACGCGCCGGGTGCCCAGCCGCCAGTGTGGACGTTGGCGGCAGCGGCGCGGCGGGAATTCGAGCCGGGCGCTGTGTCGCCGTCGGTGGCGGAAGCGGTTGCACCCGTTGAGAATTCGCTGACCTACACGCCGCCACCTAACTTCTCCGACCGCATCAGCCTGATGTTCCAAGACGCGATGAGTTTCGTCAGCAAGGTGACCGGTGTGAGTGTGCAGGCCGTCCTTGGCAGGGTGATGGCCACCGGCACACCGCCGTTCTTCTTGACGTTCGGCTTGGACACACAGCGCACGGTGTGGACTGCCGAGGACGGCGCGCAGTGGCGGGTGTGGGAGTTCCAGCCGGCCGACCCGACCGGCAAGACGGTGGTCGCCTTCCACGGCGGCGGGTGGATCTACCAACCGAATGTCTTGAACTGGCTCGACTACACGAACATGGCGCGCGAGACCGGCGCCACGGTGGTCGTGCCGCTGTACCCGCTGGCAACCACGGAAGCGGGACGGGCCACCGTTGTCATCCCTGAGGCGGCCGACTTCGTCTCGGGCCAGATCGAGTCGCACGGAGCCGAGAACGTCAGCCTCTACGCCGACTCGGCGGGCAGCACCATCGCAATCTCTGCCGTCCGGCAACTGTTGCTCGCCGGAAAGCCGATCCCGTCGAGCATGGTGCTGATATCCGGGTCGATCGACTCCACGTTGTCGAACCCGGATATCCGCAATGTCGACGATCCGATCTTCGATGTCGACAACGCCAAGGACGTATGGAAGTCCCACTGGTTCGACGGCATCACCGATTTGCGGGATCCACTCGTCAGTCCGCTGTTCTTCGAGCCCGAGATTCTCGAGGCGCTGCCTCCGACCACGATTTACGTCGGGGAGCGGGAGATCCTGTATCCCGACACCTTGCTCCTGCACCAGCGCGCAGTCGACGAAGGCGCCCCGATATCGGTGGTGGTCGGAACGGGGCTGATCCACGACTGGCCGGCCCTCGGCTCGCCGCCGGTTGGTTTTTCCCAGTCAGCGGCGGTTCGTCCCGACATCTACCGTCAGCTCGGGCTCACCGAGGACGCCCCCCTAAGTGTCACGGAACCACAAGTGGCTCAAGCGATTCCGGGCCGACCGACATTGATCAACGTCGTCGGCTCGTTTGCGTTCGGGCTTTTCCAGGCGTTCGAGAGAGCCGTCGCAGGCCCGCCGCAGGTTCCGCCGGGCAGCACCGTGCGGGTGCAACGGTCGACGGTGGACCTCGATTGCGGTCCCGGCTACACCGTGGATGCCGACTGGTACTTCCCCGATACGGAAGAGGCGCCGACGCGGCTCATCTACTTCCAGCACGGCTTCCCGGGTTCGGCCGCCGAATATGACTACACGGCCGCAGAGTTGGCCGAGCGCAACAACGCGATCGTTGTCGCGACCTCTATTTCTGGGAACCTCCTCGACTGCTACGCGTGCCACCTCGGCGGCGATCCGATGCATGCGGCGGTGGCCAAGTTGTTCCTGGGCGACCGCGCCGACCTGCTCGCAAGCGCGAAGGCGGCCGGTTTCGAGGGTGACGCGCTGCCGGAGCGATTCGTGCTCGTTGGCCATTCGGGCGGTGGACAGCTGGTGGGCGGCGCGGCGGGATACTTCGAGGAGTTCGCGCCCGATGCCGAGGACCACAACCTGGCCGGCGTGATCCTGCTGGACACCTCTCCGATCGGCGGAGCGATCGAACGCGGGCTCACGAAGATTCCCGACGACATCCCGGTGTACACCATCTCTGCGGCGCCGAACTTTCTGAACTCGAAGGGCGCGATGAACCGGGCCCTGGTGGCCGCCCGGCCGGGCGAATTCGTCGGTGTCGAACTCGTCAACGGGATGCACTCGGACGCGCTGCAGACGCACAACCCGCTCGTGTTGATCGGAGGCCAGATAGCGGGCCTGGGCTTCTCACGTCCGGAGAACGTGCAGGCCGTCCAGGTGATCGCGCAGGGCTGGATCAACGACTTCTACGAGGGCACGCACACCGGCGTCTACGGCGCACTGGGGTCGACGGTCGACATCCCGGGCACCGATGGCGCCCAAGCCCATGTGCTGCCGACGCCCGCGCCCAAGTTGACGATCGTCGATCTGATCGTGGACGCGGCATTGCGGTCGACTCTCTTGCTCAAGAACTTCGCGGTGTGCGCCGAAGATCCTTCGTCGACCTTCAGCGCCGCCGCAAACCCAGAATTAACCGAAAACTCCACAGCCGACACGGCGCTATCTCTTGACGGAAAGGGTTCGACGGGCCAATCTGTTGGGCAGCGATGTATGAAAAAGGTGTGAAAGATCGAGTCGCCAGCCAGCGCCCGGTTACTTTTGCATGCAGTGGTTGAGGAATACGCCGTCCTGCGGTACTGTTGGACGTTGCGCTGGCTGCATCCTGCCCACCTAAACCCGCACCTGACACCGATGTCCTAGCCTGAGCCCCGCTCAGTGATCTAGTCGCGTGCCGTGCGTTCGGGGAGTTTGTGGTCCTGAGAGGCCAGCCAAACCGACGCAGATAGCGACTACAGGACAGGCCACTCAATCCTTTGTGGTCACCGAAAGTCGCATGAGGTGCTGGAAGGATGCATCTTGGCAGGGTCCCGCCAATCCAAGTCAGCAGTAGCTAATCCCAATAACTCCGTCCCCGGAGCACCCAACCGAGTTTCTTTCGCCAAGCTCCGTGAGCCTCTCGAGGTTCCGGGGCTACTTGACGTTCAGACCGAGTCGTTCGACTGGCTGGTCGGGTCCGACTCGTGGCGCGAAAAGGCCAAGGCCCGCGGTGACGTCAATCCGGTCGGCGGCCTCGAAGAGGTGCTCGCCGAACTCTCGCCGATCGAGGACTTCTCCGGCTCGATGTCGCTGAGCTTTTCCGACCCGCGTTTCGACGAGGTCAAGGCTCCGGTCGACGAGTGCAAAGACAAGGACATGACCTACGCGGCTCCGCTGTTCGTCACCGCGGAGTTCATCAACAACAACACCGGTGAGATCAAGAGCCAGACGGTCTTCATGGGCGACTTCCCGATGATGACCGAGAAGGGCACCTTCATCATCAACGGCACCGAGCGTGTCGTGGTGTCCCAGCTGGTCCGCTCGCCTGGCGTGTACTTCGACGAGACCATCGACAAGTCCACCGAGAAGACGCTGCACAGCGTCAAGGTGATCCCCGGTCGCGGTGCGTGGCTGGAGTTCGACGTCGACAAGCGCGACACCGTGGGTGTGCGCATCGACCGCAAGCGTCGTCAGCCGGTCACCGTGCTGCTGAAGGCGCTGGGCTGGACCAACGAGCAGATCGTCGAGCGCTTCGGCTTCTCCGAGATCATGATGGGGACGCTGGAGAAGGACAACACCGCAGGCACCGACGAGGCGCTGCTGGACATCTACCGCAAGCTGCGTCCGGGCGAACCGCCAACCAAGGAGTCCGCGCAGACCCTGCTGGAGAACCTGTTCTTCAAGGAGAAGCGCTACGACCTGGCCCGGGTGGGCCGCTACAAGGTCAACAAGAAGCTGGGCCTGAACGCCGGGCAGCCGATCACCAGCTCGACGCTGACCGAAGAGGACGTCGTCGCCACCATCGAGTACCTGGTGCGCCTGCACGAGGGCCAGACCTCGATGACGGTGCCCGGCGGTGTCGAGGTCCCGGTGGAGACCGACGACATCGACCACTTCGGCAACCGTCGTCTGCGCACCGTTGGCGAGCTGATCCAGAACCAGATCCGGGTCGGCCTGTCCCGCATGGAGCGCGTCGTGCGCGAGCGCATGACGACTCAGGACGTCGAGGCGATCACGCCGCAGACCCTGATCAACATCCGTCCCGTCGTGGCGGCGATCAAGGAGTTCTTCGGCACCAGCCAGCTGTCGCAGTTCATGGACCAGAACAACCCGCTGTCCGGGTTGACCCACAAGCGCCGCCTTTCGGCGCTGGGCCCTGGCGGTCTGTCCCGTGAGCGCGCCGGCCTCGAGGTCCGCGACGTGCACTCCAGCCACTACGGCCGCATGTGCCCGATCGAGACGCCGGAAGGCCCGAACATCGGTCTGATCGGCTCGCTGTCGGTGTACGCGCGGGTGAACCCGTTCGGCTTCATCGAGACGCCGTACCGCAAGGTCAACGATGGTGTGGTCTCTGACGACATCGAGTACCTGACCGCCGACGAGGAGGACCGCCACGTTGTGGCGCAGGCCAACTCGCCGATCGACGCCAACGGCCGCTTCGTCGAGGAGCGCGTCCTGGTTCGTCGAAAGGGCGGCGAGGTCGAGTACGTCTCGTCGACCGAGGTCGACTACATGGACGTCTCGCCGCGCCAGATGGTTTCGGTCGCGACCGCGATGATCCCGTTCCTCGAGCACGACGACGCCAACCGTGCCCTGATGGGTGCCAACATGCAGCGCCAGGCGGTTCCGCTGGTCCGCAGCGAGGCCCCGCTGGTCGGCACCGGTATGGAGTTGCGCGCCGCGATCGACGCCGGTGACGTCGTCGTCGCCGACAAGGCCGGCGTCATCGAAGAGGTCTCGGCTGACTACATCACCGTGATGGCCGACGACGGCACCCGGCACACCTACCGGATGCGCAAGTTCGCCCGCTCCAACCACGGCACCTGCGCCAACCAGCGTCCGATCGTGGACGCCGGGCAGCGTGTCGAGGCGGGTCAGGTCATCGCCGACGGCCCCTGCACCGAGAACGGTGAGATGGCGCTCGGCAAGAACCTGCTCGTGGCGATCATGCCGTGGGAAGGCCACAACTACGAGGACGCGATCATCCTCTCCAACCGCCTGGTCGAAGAGGACGTGCTCACCTCGATTCACATCGAGGAGCACGAGATCGATGCCCGCGACACCAAGCTGGGCGCCGAGGAGATCACCCGGGACATCCCGAACGTCTCCGATGAGGTGCTGGCCGACCTCGACGAGCGCGGCATCGTCCGCATCGGCGCCGAGGTCCGCGACGGCGACATCCTGGTCGGCAAGGTCACCCCGAAGGGTGAGACCGAGCTGACCCCGGAGGAGCGGCTGCTCCGCGCGATCTTCGGTGAGAAGGCGCGCGAGGTCCGCGACACGTCGCTGAAGGTGCCGCACGGTGAGTCCGGCAAGGTCATCGGCATCCGGGTGTTCTCCCGCGAGGACGACGACGAGCTGCCCGCGGGCGTCAACGAGTTGGTCCGCGTCTACGTCGCTCAGAAGCGCAAGATCTCCGACGGCGACAAGCTCGCCGGACGCCACGGCAACAAGGGTGTCATCGGCAAGATCCTGCCCGTCGAGGACATGCCGTTCCTGCCCGATGGCACTCCGGTGGACATCATCCTGAACACCCACGGTGTGCCGCGTCGTATGAACATCGGTCAGATCCTGGAAACCCACCTCGGGTGGGCGGCCAAGGCGGGCTGGAAGATCGACGGTTCTCCGGAGTGGGCTGCCAACCTGCCCGAGGAGATGCTGGACGTCGAGCCGAACAGCATTGTCTCGACACCGGTGTTCGACGGTGCCCGTGAAGCCGAGCTTCAGGGTCTGTTGGCATCGACGCTGCCGAGCCGCGATGGTGAGACGCTGGTCGACGAGGACGGCAAGGCGAAGCTGTTCGACGGTCGCAGTGGTGAACCGTTCCCGTACCCGGTGACGGTTGGCTACATGTACATCCTGAAGCTGCACCACCTGGTGGACGACAAGATCCACGCCCGCTCCACTGGCCCGTACTCGATGATCACCCAGCAGCCGCTGGGCGGTAAGGCGCAGTTCGGTGGCCAGCGGTTCGGTGAGATGGAGTGCTGGGCCATGCAGGCCTACGGCGCGGCGTACACGCTGCAGGAGCTGTTGACCATCAAGTCCGACGACACCGTCGGCCGGGTCAAGGTGTACGAGGCGATCGTCAAGGGCGAGAACATCCCCGAGCCGGGCATTCCGGAGTCGTTCAAGGTGCTGCTCAAGGAATTGCAGTCGCTGTGCCTGAACGTCGAGGTGCTGTCCAGTGACGGTGCAGCGATCGAGATGCGCGACGGCGACGACGAGGACCTGGAGCGCGCTGCCGCGAACCTGGGAATCAACTTGTCGCGCAACGAATCTGCTTCTGTCGAGGATCTTGCGTAATTGCGGCGGAGCCGCAGCGCTATTGGTTACTAATCCCGAAAGGGGAAAGGGAGTTACGTGCTAGACGTCAACTTCTTCGATGAGCTCCGGATCGGTCTTGCCACCGCCGACGACATTCGCAACTGGTCGTTCGGTGAGGTCAAGAAGCCGGAAACCATCAACTACCGCACATTGAAGCCGGAGAAGGACGGCCTTTTCTGCGAGAAGATCTTCGGACCGACTCGCGACTGGGAGTGCTACTGCGGCAAGTACAAGCGCGTCCGCTTCAAGGGCATCATCTGCGAGCGCTGCGGCGTCGAGGTGACCCGCGCCAAGGTGCGTCGTGAGCGGATGGGCCACATCGAGCTGGCCGCGCCCGTCACGCACATCTGGTACTTCAAGGGTGTTCCGTCGCGCCTTGGCTACCTGCTGGACCTGGCGCCGAAGGATCTCGAGAAGATCATCTACTTCGCCGCCTACGTGATCACCAGCGTGGACGACGAGATGCGCCACAACGAGCTGTCCACGCTCGAGGCCGAGATGGCCGTCGAGCGCAAGGCCGTTGAGGATCAGCGCGACGCCGACCTGGAGGCCCGGGCGCAGAAGCTCGAAGCCGACATGAAGGAGCTCGAGGACGAGGGCGCCAAGTCCGACGTCAAGCGCAAGGTCCGCGACGGCGGCGAGCGTGAGATGCGTCAGCTCCGCGACCGCGCCCAGCGTGAGCTGGACCGGCTCGAGGAGATCTGGAACACCTTCACCAAGCTGGCTCCCAAGCAGCTGATCGTCGACGAGGTGCTCTACCGCGAGCTCGTCGATCGCTACGGCGAGTACTTCACCGGCGCCATGGGCGCGGAGTCGATCAAGAAGCTCATCGAGACCTTCGACATCGACGCCGAGGCCGAGAGCCTGCGCGACACCATCCGTAACGGCAAGGGCCAGAAGAAGCTTCGTGCTCTCAAGCGCCTGAAGGTGGTTGCGGCGTTCCAGTCGAACACCAACTCGCCGCTGGGCATGGTGCTCGACGCCGTTCCGGTGATCCCGCCGGAGCTGCGACCGATGGTGCAGCTCGACGGTGGCCGGTTCGCCACCTCCGACCTCAACGACCTGTACCGCCGTGTCATCAACCGCAACAACCGGTTGAAGAGGTTGATCGACCTCGGTGCGCCCGAGATCATCGTCAACAACGAGAAGCGCATGCTTCAGGAGTCGGTGGACGCGCTGTTCGACAACGGCCGTCGCGGCAGGCCCGTCACCGGGCCGGGCAACCGTCCGCTGAAGTCGCTGTCGGATCTGTTGAAGGGCAAGCAGGGCCGGTTCCGTCAGAACCTGCTCGGCAAGCGCGTCGACTACTCCGGCCGTTCGGTCATCGTGGTCGGTCCGCAGCTCAAGCTGCACCAGTGCGGTCTGCCCAAGCTGATGGCACTGGAGCTGTTCAAGCCGTTCGTGATGAAGCGCCTTGTCGACCTGAACCACGCGCAGAACATCAAGAGCGCCAAGCGGATGGTCGAGCGTCAGCGCCCGCAGGTGTGGGACGTGCTCGAAGAGGTCATCGGTGAGCACCCGGTGCTGCTGAACCGCGCGCCGACGCTGCACCGCCTCGGCATCCAGGCTTTCGAGCCGATGCTGGTGGAGGGCAAGGCAATTCAGCTGCACCCGCTGGTGTGTGAGGCCTTCAACGCCGACTTCGACGGCGACCAGATGGCCGTGCACCTTCCGCTGAGCGCGGAGGCGCAGGCCGAGGCCCGCATCCTGATGCTGTCGTCCAACAACATCCTGTCGCCTGCGTCGGGCCGCCCGCTGGCCATGCCGCGTCTGGACATGGTGACCGGTTTGTTCTTCCTGACCACCGAGGTCCCCGGTGACACCGGCGAATTCGTGGCCGCGGCCAAGGACAAGCCGGAGTCGGGCGTGTACAGCTCGCCGGCCGAGGCCATCATGGCGATGGACCGCGGCGCGCTGAGCGTGCGCGCCAAGATCCGGGTGCGGCTGACGCAGCTGCGTCCGCCTGCCGACATCGAAGCCGAGCTCTTCGGCGACGAGGGTTGGAAGCCGGGCGACGCATGGACAGCCGAGACCACGCTGGGCCGCGTGCTGTTCAACGAGCTGCTCCCGCTTGGGTATGCGTTCGTCAACGAGCAGATGCACAAGAAGGTGCAGGCGCGCATCGTCAACGATCTGGCCGAGCGTTACCCGATGATCGTGGTCGCGCAGACCGTCGACAAGCTCAAGGACGCCGGCTTCTACTGGGCCACGCGTTCGGGTGTCACGGTCTCGATGGCCGACGTCATCGTGCCGCCGGAGAAGCAGGAGATCCTCGAGCGCTACGAGGCCGAAGCCGACCGGATCGAAAAGCAGTATCAGCGTGGTGCTCTCAACCATGAGGAGCGCAACGGCGAGCTGGTGAAGATCTGGCAGAAGGCCACCGAAGAGGTCGGTGAGGCGCTGCGGTCGCACTACCCGGCCGACAACCCGATCATCACGATCGTGGATTCCGGTGCGACGGGTAACTTCACCCAGACGCGGACGCTGGCAGGCATGAAGGGCCTGGTGACCAACCCGAAGGGTGAGTTCATCCCGCGCCCGATCAAGTCCTCGTTCCGTGAGGGCCTGACGGTGCTGGAGTACTTCATCAACACCCACGGCGCCCGAAAGGGTCTGGCGGACACCGCTCTTCGTACCGCCGACTCGGGTTACCTGACCCGTCGTCTGGTGGACGTCAGCCAGGACGTCATCGTGCGCGAGACCGACTGCGAGACGGAGCGCGGCATCAACGTCACGCTTGCGGAGCTGCAGGACAAGGCGCTGGTGCGCGATCAGCACATCGAGACATCCGCCTATGCGCGCACTTTGGCGCAGGACGCGGTCGATTCGAAGGGCAACGTCGTCGTCGAGCGTGGTCACGATCTCGGTGATCCGGCGATCGATGCGCTGTTGGCCGCCGGCATCACCGAGGTGAAGGTCCGCTCCGTGCTGACCTGCACCACCGGAACCGGTGTCTGCGCAATGTGTTACGGCCGTTCGATGGCGACGGGCAAGCTCGTCGACATCGGCGAGGCTGTCGGCATCGTCGCCGCGCAGTCGATCGGCGAGCCCGGCACGCAGCTGACCATGCGTACCTTCCACCAGGGTGGCGTTACCGGCGGTGGAGACATCGTCGGTGGTCTGCCTCGCGTGCAGGAGCTGTTCGAGGCTCGTGTGCCGCGGGACAAGGCGCCGATCGCCGACGTCACCGGGCGCGTGCGTCTCGAAGAGGGTGAGCGCTTCTACAAGATCACCATCGTTCCCGACGACGGTGGCGAAGAAGTGGTGTACGACAAGCTCTCTCGTCGTCAGCGCCTGAAGGTGTTCAAGCACGAGGACGGCACCGAGCGTCTGCTGTCCGACGGCGACCACGTCGAGGTCGGCCAGCAGCTGATGGAAGGCTCAGCCGACCCCCACGAGGTGCTGCGTGTCCAGGGCCCCCGCGAGGTGCAGATCCACCTCGTCAAGGAGGTCCAGGAGGTCTACCGCGCTCAGGGTGTGTCGATCCACGACAAGCACATCGAGGTGATCGTCCGGCAGATGCTGCGTCGCGTCACGATCATCGATTCGGGTGCCACGGAGTTCCTGCCCGGTTCGCTGACCGAGCGGTCCGAGTTCGAATCCGAGAACCGTCGGGTGGTTGCCGAGGGCGGCGAGCCCGCGGCGGGTCGCCCGGTGCTGATGGGTATCACCAAGGCGTCGCTGGCCACCGATTCGTGGCTGTCGGCGGCGTCGTTCCAGGAGACCACTCGAGTGCTGACCGATGCGGCGATCAACTGCCGCAGCGACAAGCTGATGGGTCTCAAGGAGAACGTGATCATCGGCAAGCTGATCCCGGCCGGCACGGGCATCAACCGGTACCGCAACATCCAGGTGCAGCCGACCGAAGAGGCCAGGGCCGCTGCGTACACGATCCCGTCTTACGAGGATCAGTACTACAGCCCGGACTTCGGCCAGGCCACCGGTGCCGCCGTGCCGCTGGACGATTACGGCTACTCGGATTACCGGTAGTCACCGTCGCTAGTACAACGAGAAAGCCCCCGCCGAGTGCGGGGGCTTTTTCGTTGCGCTTACCCGCGCTGTCGAGATCAGAGTCAAGGCACGGACGACGCGTGTCATAAGTCTGATCTCGACGAGTCTGGCATCCCCAATTCGGCACAGTCTGAGGGCACGTTGGACCACTTGGGATAGCCGGATTTAGGCGTGCATTTGTTTGCGCCGTAGGGTGTCGCTATTTTCGCAGGCGTGAATAATAAGGCTGGTTTAGAGCGCGAATACCCAGCCAAACTAATCTTCGTCAGCGATAATTACGACCCTCGGCAATGCCAATTGTTAATTTCGCAGGCCGATATTTCCAAGTTCAATTGTCGGCCCTCCGCCGGTGGCACGCACGCAGGCGCTACCTTCGCGGAGGCCTACGGCGCGCCCCCGCCCGGCACGCTGCCGACCTCGTGGCCGCCGGGGTTGGCGATCGTCGTACTGCCCCCGGTGGGGGTGCTGCTGATGAGCGCCCCGGGGCCATTGCCGTGGTACACGTCTACCGTCGATGGCGTCGTCACCGTCTCCGTCCAGGGATTGTTCTCGTTTACCTTCCCCGAGGGGCCGGCGATCGGTGTGACTGTCGTGGTACCGCCGGTGACGACTGTGCACTTGCCACCTGCGAACGTTCCGCCCAGATCCGCACATGTTGCGTGCGCCGATGAGGCGAGCGCCACACTTGCCCCGACCGCTATGCCGCCAGCGAGAGCAATGCCGCTTAGACCGCCTACGACCTGTCTTATTGCAGTCATGATTCCTCCCCGTTGTGTCGATATCAAGAAACGGCAGAGGGCTGCTCAGGTAGTAATTGGGTTCCTACTTTCTGTAGTCCAACTGTCGCGATATAACGGTACCGCTCCGCCGTTTGATATGCGAGCAACAATTTAGGAACTTCAGTGCGATATTCTTGATATCAATTGAAAATTGAATATTTGCTTCAGCGATCAAATGTCAAGCCATTAATTACCGTTGCAGACAATAGCGGGAATAGTTGAAGATTTAAATTGAGCTTGCAGGTGTACCTCGGCCTACCTGGGCGTGCCGTCGGCCGCGCGGCAGTGTCGGGCCGCCTCACTAGACTCGACCCCGTGCTCATTGGTTCCCACGTCCATCAAGACGATCCCCTGGCCGCGGCGGACGCGGACGGCGCCGACGTGGTGCAGTTCTTCCTCGGCAATCCGCAGAGTTGGAAGAAGCCCAAACCCCGCGAGGACGCGGAGGTGCTGAAGGCGTCGAAGATGCCGCTGTACGTGCACGCTCCGTACCTGATCAACGTGGCCTCGGCCAACAACAGGGTGCGCATCCCGTCGCGCAAGATCCTTCAGGACACCTGCGACGCGGCCTCGGAGATCAACGCGACCGCGGTGATCGTGCACGGCGGCCACGCCGACGACAACGACTGGGAGGCCGGATTCGAGCGCTGGCGCAAGGCGCTGGAATACCTCGAGACCGACGTGGCGGTCTACCTGGAGAACACCGCGGGCGGCGACCATGCGATGGCGCGGCACTTCGACACCATCGCCCGACTGTGGGACCACATCGGGGACAAGGGCATCGGCTTTTGTCTCGACACCTGCCATGCGTGGGCCGCAGGCGAAAAACTGATCGACGCCGTCGAGCGGATCATGAGTATCACGGGCCGCATCGACTTGGTGCACTGCAACGACTCTCGCGATGCCGCAGGGTCGGGCGCGGACCGGCACGCGAATTTCGGCACTGGACAGATCGATCCCGAACTGCTGGTCGCGGTGGTCAAGGCCGCCGACGCGCCGGTGATCTGTGAAACTGCCGACGAGGGCCGTAAGGACGACATCGCGTTCCTGCGCGAAAACATCGGGTGAAGCACGGTTCGATAAACGAACGATGATCTAACCCGCGGTGGCGCCAGGGTGAACTACGCTGAATTAAGTGTCGGCAGTTGACGACTCGCCAATTGCGTTGGTCCGCCCCGAGGATGCGGTCCCAACGCGTGAGCGTCGACTGACAATTACTCGGCGCGTCGCGGTCGCGATCTGGGCCGTAGTCATCGTATATCGCACTGTCACAACGGGTTTCGCGTTCAACCGCGAACTGTTGCTGCTCTACATCTGCACCGGGCTGCTGGCGGCCAGCATCGGTCAGGGTCGCCGCATGCTCTATGTAGTCCGCGACTGGTTGCCATTCGCGTTGGTGCTCATCGCCTACGACCTGAGCAGGGGAGCGGCCACCCTGGTTGGGCGGCCGACGATGTGGCACTGGCAGGTCGACGCGGATCGATGGATGTTCGCCGGCACGGTCCCGACGGTGTGGCTGCAGGAGCGGCTGAAGGTGGCCTACCCGCCGTGGTGGGAGATCGTCATCAGCACCGTCTACATGTCGTTTTTCATCCTTCCTTACATAGTCGCCGCGGTGCTCTGGCTGCGCGATCGCGCGGAGTGGAAGGCATTCGTTCGGCTCTTCGTCGGGCTGTCGTTCGCGGCGCTCGTCATCTACACGCTGCTGCCAGCGGCACCGCCGTGGGCAGCGGCCCGATGCACAGCCGCGGACGTGGCCAGTGGCCCGTCGGGCCCTGACTGCATGTTCCGCACTGGGCGGGGCGTGCCGGACGGCGGCCTGCTCGGCGCCATGCACTCGACGCGCGACGGCGCCAACGACTGGGTTGAGCGGATCGTCGGACGGGGCTGGGGAAAGCTGAATCTGCAGACTGCCAGTGCGCTGATCGACCAGGGCCAGGCGAGCGTGAATCTCGTGGCGGCGATCCCCTCCCTGCACGCCGGCCTGACCGCAGCGATCGCGGCGTTCCTGTGGACTCGCGTGGCGCGTAAGTGGCGACCGCTGCTGGCGGCCTATGTTCTCGTGATGGCGTTCACGCTGGTCTACACGGCCGAGCACTACGTCGTCGACATTCTTCTAGGTTGGCTGCTGGCCGGCATTGTCCTGCTGGCGATTCGGTGGTTCGAGGGCCGGCGCCGCGGCAGGGACCGACCGATAAGCGTTTCAGGCCTTCGCGCGACCGGCGGCCTCGGCGACAACGAGACCAACAACAGCGCCAGCGCTATCAACGCCAGCATCGATATCCAGCCGTAGGAGCCGTGAGTTCCGACCTGGCGAGTCGAGGTGGTTGGCACCGCTTGTAGGCCAGCGCAACAGTTCGAACGATGGCCCCGCGGAGGCAGCTTCCGGCTGGCAGCGATCTGCTATCCAGCGGATTGGACGGAATGCCGGCAGTGGGCTAGGTGATCGAGGCGGGCCAGCGCGGCGGCCATGTCCTGTGCGAGCGGAAGCTCTGCGTGCGGATCGCAGATTCCAACGATGCGTCGCACGATTCGGTCGCCGATGAACATCCAGTCCACGTCATGGCGAGCGCAGTGGACACTGACGTAGTGCAAGGCGGCAAATGCCTCGGTACCGAAGAACTCGACGTCGCTTAGGTCCAGTACGAGTTGTTTGGACACGCCGGTGTTGCGCTCGACGAAGCGGCCAAGGCTGCGGGCATTGGTGGCGTCCAGATCGCCGGTTGCGGTGATGAGCAGTCGCCTTGCGCTCAGATGCCGCAGGGCAAGAGCGGCGCGTCCGCAACGTTCCGATTCATCGGCAGATTCATCGGCAGCGGACAGCTGCGAGCGATACAACCTGGCGGTGTGAGCAATCGGCATCGCGAACCCCCTGTGTCCCCAAGGTGTGGGTCACGGCGGATGACTCTGCCGGTCAAAGCCTGATCGGCCGCAACCCAGCTGCTAGCTCAACCATGGTTGAGGCTACTCCCAAACTCGCGCACCATCGCGCCCTCGTTGCGGAAATATTTTGGCCCCGCAGCGGCGCCCCTCGGAAAGATCGACTTGTCGGTGGCTGGGTCTATAACGGGTTGCGCACCGTCCATCATCACAGGAGGCAACCATGCCCAATGTTGTGAACTACTTCGAGATCGGCACCCCCGACTCGGCGGCGACAACAGCGTTCTACGGCGATCTGTTCGGCTGGCAGGTCGGCGGTTCGGCCGACGACCAATACCGAATGATCAATGACGACAAAGGTGGTGTCTGGAACACCAGCAGCACAGGCGGGGATGCGTGGGCGATCTTCTACGTCCAGGTCGACGACGTGCGGGTCGCCATCGAAAAGGCAGAAGGCCTGGGCGCCACCGTCTGTGTTCCGTTCACGGACAACGGCGCACTGCAATTCGCCCATCTACGTGACCCGCAGGGAAACCGCTTCGGAGTGTGGCGGCCCAACGCCCGATAAACCGGCGGGCCAAGCGCCGAGAATACCTGCGGGAGCTGTGGATTCGTGGTCTTCAGACAACCCGGTGGCCGGCCCGGCGCAGCAGTTCAGCTGCCTCGTCCACCCGATCCGCGGGGATCAGCACGATGTCTCCGTCGAAGCTGGCGGCGACCCAGACGGGCACGTTGCCTGCTGCGAGCGGCGCGACGACCGCAGCCAACATGCCGGTCGCGTTCGGCGGGTGGGCCTCGTCGCCGTTCCAGAGCGCCACCCATGCATCGTCGGTCCCATCCTGGCGCCGCATGCAAGCTCCGCCGTCAGGGCCGCGCACGAGCGCGAGCACCTCGCCACCACGCGCGGCCCCGACGTCGGATGCCAGCCGCTCCAGTACGTATCGGCCCTCCAGCATCCGCAACGTCTGATGCTCCGCGCCTGACACCACCGCATCGTCGCACACCGATCACGTCTGACATTGGTAGGTCAGGTAGGTGAGGCTGTCACCGACAGTGTGGGTATCGATGAGTCGAAAACGTTTGGGGTTGCTGGTCTGGTCGAAGAGGCGGTCACCTGCGCCCATTACGACCGGGAAAATCGCCAGCCGCAGCTCGTCGACGAGGTCGTGCTCGATCAGCGTGTGCACCAGCTGCGAGCTGGCGTAGACGCGGATCTCGCCGTTGACCGTGTGCTTCAGCTTCAAGACCTCGTCTACGAGGTCACCGCCTAACAGCGTCGAGTTGTTCCAGCCGGGTTTTGTAAGGGTCGCGGAGACAACGTATTTCGGCAGGACGTTCATCCTGTCCGCCAACTCACCGGAACGGTACGGATACCGCGCGGCGAAAAACTCATAGCTGCGGCGGCCCAGCAACAGAACCTCGGCGCCCAGCACGTCGTCCAGTAGGCGTTTGGCCCATTCCTCGCGATCGGTCAGCGCAAGTCCGGCGCGCCAGTCCTCGCGGTTGAAGCCCTCGTCAGCGGTCGGGTCCTGAGTGACTCCATCAAGCGAGACGTTTTCGAAGACGACGATGCTTCCCATGTTGTGCTCCTAATTTGCGCGACGGTGCGACCACCGCGTGGTCATGAATTGGCTCAACGGGATAGACCCCTGCCGGTTGGGCAATTGGGCGGTCGCGGCCGCCCACTTCTCTTCCTCGCCGGGATCAGTACCAATGACTGACCAACACATCCGCCGTGACCGACGAGGAGGACGCATGACCGCCCTATCGCTGACCAGGCAGCAGCACCAGCCAGAGCAGTCCCCCCGAGAGCGGTTGACGTTCGTGTTGGTGCACGGAGCCTTCCAGACCGGAACCGTGTGGGAGTACGTGGGTTCCGAGCTACGGCGCCGGGGCCACGTCGTACATACCCCGACGCTTGCAGGGCATGGCCCGGATGCGGCGATGAACTTGACACACGCCGACGCGGTGGCCTCGCTCGTGGCCTACCTGCAAGGCCACGACCTGTCGGCTGTAGTGCTGGTGGGGCATTCGATTGCGGGGGCCTTCATCGCGAAGGCCGCCGAGCAGGCCCCCGAACGCATCAAGAGATTGGTGTTCCAAAGCGCATTCGCCGCGGCACATCGCAACGCGCTGGCCGACGAGTTCCCGCCGGCCGACGCCGCTTTCTTCGGCATCTCCGATGCCGCTGAGGGATTTCTGCTCCCGTTCGAGGTGATCCGGGAACGCGCCTGCAACGACATGGATCTGCCCACCGCCACCGCACTCTATGCCGACATGTCGCCCATCCCGGTCGCCTATTTCACCGACAAACTCGATCTCGAGGTCTTCTACGAAGGGGTCTGCACGGGAAGGCTCAAGACCAGTTACATACACCCGGTCAACGACTTCGCCTTGCCGCCAGGTGAATTCAGCTCGTTCCCACGGTTCGCTCAGCGGCTTGGACCGCTGTGCCGGATCCTGCAAATCCACGGCGCCCACTACGTCATGGTCACCCGCCCCAGTGAACTCGCTGACACTCTCATACAGGCAGGACGCGACTGACTAGCTACGCAGACCAACACCCGCAGGGGATCGCGCACGAAGCGGGAGGAAGACGTGACACGAGGATGGAGCGGTGACTACAGACCTGATCGCGGCCCGGACCGGAGACGAGGAAGCGTTTCGCCGGCTGATCGACCCTCATCGCCGCGAGTTGCTGGTCCATTGCTACCGGTTCCTCGGATCGGTCCAAGACGCCGAGGACGCGCTGCAGGAAACCCTGCTGGCGGCCTGGCAGGGTCTTCGCGGCTTCGAGGAGCGGTCCTCGTTGCGGACTTGGTTGTATCGGGTCGCCACAAACCAATGCCTCAAAGCGCTGCGATCAAGCAGCCGCCGGCCGCAGATGACCGCCTTCCCGCCCGGATTTGAGCCGCCCGAGCCCACTCGTCTGGGCGAGGTGGTCTGGCTCGAGCCCTGTCCGGAGGTCCTCCTCGAAGGCCTCGCAGACCGCGCTCGAGGCGCGCTACGAGGCCAAGCAAGCAATCTCGCTGGCCTTCGTGACCGCCGTGCAGCTACTGCCGGCGCGTCAACGCGCCGTGCTCATCCTGCGCGACGTACTCGGGTTTCGTGCCGGCGACGTCGCCGACATCCTCGAGAGCACCGAGGAGTCGGTGACCAGCGCGCTCAAACGTGCTCGCGCCACGCTGCGGCAGCGGCTCCCACCGGCCGAAGCTCAACCACCGCCTCGACCGGACTCGCCCGTGGAGCGCGGTCTCGTCGAACGGCTCACTCGAGCCTTCGAGGCCAGCGACGTGGACGGCGTGGTGGCCCTACTCTCCGAAGACGTCCGGCTGACCATGCCCCCTCTTCCAATGGAGTATCACGGCCGCCAATCGGCAGCGAAGTTCCAAGCCGCGATGTTCCGGACAGGCCGCGTATTCCGGCTGGTAGCGACCAGGGCCAACGGACAGCCCGCCTTCGGTGTCTACCTCCGCGATCCGCTTACCGGCGTCTTCCATGCCACCGGCCTGCTGGTGCTCACGCTCGCGGGCGATCGTATCTGCGCTATGACCCGCTTCGACAACAGCGTGCTGGTCCCCTTCGGACTTCCCCGAACCTTGCCGCCGGCTCGAAATAGCTGACTTCGAGATTCTCGAACCTCGCGTCGACCCCTCAATGGCGAAGCGTCCCTCAGCAATTCAAGGATTTGTCCGGCCATCTCGCCCGCATCGTCTGCCACTACCATCGGCACGACCGGACCGCACACTGAATCTGGAGTGGACATGGCCGCCCACATTTCGCCCGCTGGTTCGAATGAAGCAGATCCGTCCCCGCAGGTGATGAGCGAAGCCGCTCCGGTCCGGCGTCGGGCCCGCGGTTTCGTGCTCGCCACGTATGCGTTCACCTGGATCCCCATGATCGTTTTGATCGGTCTCGGTGCGGACGTGCGCGGGGGTCCAGCGCAGGCCCTCTTTGCCGTCGCGGCTTGCGGGCCGAGTTTGATGGCTGCAGTCATGTGGCTGGTCCATCCTCGCGAGCGCGGTCCGGTCCGTCAGCCGACGTGGTGGGTGGTACCGCTAGGGCTTGTAGTCGGAACTGCGGTGCCCGGCCTGCCCGCGCTTGTGCTGCATGGCAACGATCTCTCGACGGTGTCGCAGAGTTCGTCGGCGGCCCTGGCTGAGGCGGGTGGGCTTGTCGGATTTGTCGGGTTGACCTTGTTGGCGGGGCCGCTGGCCGAGGAGTTCGGCTGGCGGGGATATCTGCAGCCACGAGTTCGTCGGGAGCACGGCATCCTGGCAGCCACCGCGATCATCGGGCTGGTCTGGTCGGTGTGGCATCTACCGCTGTTCTTTCTGCACGGCACCGGGCAACAAGCTGCGGGCCTGCTCAGCGTCCGCGGCGTCACATTGCTCGTTGGTTTGTTCCCCTTCTCGCTGGTGATGTTGTTTCTCGTCGAGCGTTTGCGTGGCGGCGTGATCGCCGCGGTCGCCGCTCATTTCGGCTTCAACGCAGCCGACTCGCTGGTTCCGAATCCAGGGACGGTCGGCATGCTCATGGAGCTCGCCGTACTCGTGCTGATTGCTGTCGCCGTCGCCGCCGTATACCTGCGGGACGGCAGGAGCAGCGCGCCGACGCGTGACTAAAGCAGGGCTATTCGCGTGTTCGGCAGCAGACAGGAACACCACAGGTTGAGGATTCGCCCCTCGGGTACTCGTGCTCGACGGGGGCGGGGCATCTCTTGAGGAGGATCATGCTGCACGAATTGGTCTTGGCTGCACAGAGTCAGCCTGAAGCGGCAGGTTTCATTCTGCGGGGAATCAAGGGCATCTTCGTCGCCATCGGCAGCATCATCGCGGCCATTGTGTGTGCCCTCATCGCCGGGATGAAAGGGCGCAGCGCGCTGGGATGGGGAATCCTCGGGCTGTTCTTCTCGATCTTGACACTGATCGTGGTGATCGTGATTCCGTCGAAGAAGAGCTGATATTACGCCCATTGTGCGACTGTCGTGAAACTGTAATATAAAGGCATGCCAGACACGCATGCCGTCACCAACCAGGTCCCGACACTGGAGAACTTCAACCCCGCGACCTCGCCCGTACTGACCGAGGCGCTGATCCGCGAGGGCGGTGAGTGGGGGCTCGACGAGGTCACCGAACTCGGGGCCCTGGCCGGCAGCAAGCAGGCGGTTCGCTGGGGCGAGCTGGCCGACCGCAACCAGCCGATCCTTCACACCCATGACCGCTACGGCCACCGCGTCGACGAGGTCGAGTACGACCCGGCTTACCACGAGCTGATGAAGGCCGCGATCGGTCACGGTCTGCATGCGGCGCCGTGGGCCGACGACCGGCCCGGGGCGCACGTCGTGCGGGCCGCCAAGATGTCGGCGTGGACGCCCGAGCCCGGCCACGTCTGCCCGATTTCGATGACCTATGCCGTCGTGCCCGCGCTGCGCAACAACGCAGAACTGGCGGCGATCTATGAGCCGCTGCTCGCCAGCCGCGAGTACGACCCCGAACTGAAGGTGCCCGCCACCAAGGCCGGCATCACTGCGGGAATGTCGATGACCGAGAAGCAGGGCGGCTCGGATGTCCGCGCAGGGACCACGCAGGCGACGCCGAATGGAGACGGCACCTATCGCCTCGTCGGCCACAAGTGGTTCACGTCGGCGCCGATGTGCGACGTCTTCCTGGTGTTGGCCCAGGCGCCCGGCGGCTTGTCCTGCTTCTTCCTGCCGCGGATCCTGCCCGACGGCACTCGCAACCGGATGTTCCTGCAGCGGCTCAAGGACAAGCTCGGCAACCACGCGAACGCGTCGAGCGAGGTCGAGTACGACGGCGCCACCGCGTGGCTGGTCGGGGAGGAGGGGCGCGGCGTGCCGACCATCATCGAGATGGTCAACCTCACCCGGCTCGACTGCACCCTGGGCAGCGCCACCAGCATGCGCAGCGGCCTTACCCGCGCCATTCACCACGCTGCGCACCGAAAGGTGTTCGGCGCCTACCTTATTGACCAACCGCTGATGCGCAACGTGCTTGCCGACCTCGCAGTCGAGGCCGAGGCTGCGACCATGGTCGCAATGCGGATGGCCGGTGCCACCGATGCGGCGGTGCGCGGCGACGACCGGGAGACGCTGCTGCGTCGCATCGGCCTGGCGGCCAGCAAGTACTGGGTGTGCAAGCGCGCGACCCCACACGCGGCCGAAGCGATGGAATGCCTTGGCGGAAACGGCTACGTCGAGGAGTCCGGCATGCCGCGCTTGTACCGAGAAGCGCCGCTGATGGGCATCTGGGAAGGCTCAGGGAACGTGAGCGCGCTGGACACGTTGCGCGCCATGGCAACTCGGCCCGAATGTGTCGACGTGCTCTTCGACGAACTGGCCAAGACGACGGGCCAGGACCCACGCCTGGATGCCCACGTCGATGCTCTCAAGCCAGCATTGGCGGATGTCGAGACCATCCAGTACCGCGCCCGCAAGGTCGCCGAGGACATCAGCCTCGCGCTGCAGGGTTCCCTGCTGGTGCGCCACGGGCACCCCGCGGTCGCCGAGGCGTTCCTGGCCACCCGGATGGGTGGCGCATGGGGCGGCGCGTTCGGAACCATGCCAACGGGGCTGGATCTCGCGCCGATCCTGGAGCGTGCGATGGTCAAGGGATGACGCACGCCATTAGGCCGGTGGACTTCGACAACCTGAAAACGATGACCTACGAGGTCGCTGATCGGGTTGCGCGCATCACCTTCAACCGACCTGAAAAGGGCAACGCGATCATCGCGGACACCCCGTTGGAGCTGTCGGCCCTCGTCGAGCGGGCCGACCTGGACCCCAATGTGCACGTGATCCTGGTATCCGGTCGGGGCGAAGGCTTTTGTGCCGGTTTCGATCTGTCCGCCTACGCCGAGGGTTCGTCGTCGGCAGGCGGCGGCAACCCGTACAAGGACACGGTGCTGTCCGGCAAGACACAGGCCATCAACCATCTGCCGGATCAGCCGTGGGATCCGATGATCGACTACCAGATGATGAGCCGCTTCGTCCGAGGCTTCTCCAGTCTGCTGCACGCCGACAAGCCGACGGTGGTGAAGATCCACGGCTACTGCGTGGCGGGCGGCACCGACATCGCGCTGCACGCCGATCAGGTGATCGCCGCGGCAGACGCCAAGATCGGCTACCCGCCCACCCGCGTCTGGGGCGTGCCTGCCGCGGGTATGTGGGCGCATCGCCTCGGCGATCAACGCGCCAAACGTCTTCTGCTGACCGGTGATTGCATCACCGGTGCGCAGGCCGCCGAATGGGGGCTCGCGGTTGAGGCGCCGGACCCGAAGGATCTTGACGAGCGCACCGAGCGGCTGGTCGAACGCATCGCGGCAGTTCCGGTCAACCAGCTCATCATGGTCAAACTGGCGATGAACACAGCGTTGTTGCAGCAGGGCATCGCGACCAGTCGAATGGTCAGCACGGTGTTCGACGGCATCGCCCGGCACACCCCCGAGGGGCACGCGTTCGTCGCGCAATCGCGCGAGCACGGTTTCCGTGAAGCGGTCCGGCAACGCGACGAGCCATTCGGTGACTATGGCCGGAAGGCATCCGGAGTCTAGCCGTGTCGGCCATACCCTCGCGGTTGACAGCGCGGTCGGTGGTGCTGAGCGTCATGCTTGGTACGCATCCGGCCTGGGCCACCGCGGGTGAACTCATCAGGCTCACAGCAGATTTCGGTGTCAAGGAACCAACGCTTCGGGTGGCACTCACCCGCATGGTCAGTGCGGGAGACCTGGTGCGGTCCGAGGACGGCTACCGGCTCTCCGACCGGCTGCTGGCTAGGCAGCGCCGTCAGGATGACGCGATCAGCCCCACGCTGCGTAGCTGGGACGGCATGTGGACCACGCTGGTGATCACCAGTGTGGGAACCGACGCCCGCACCCGTGCTGCGCTGCGAACCACGCTGCAGGACAAGCGTTTCGCTGAACTTCGCGAGGGAGTATGGCTGCGGCCCGACAACCTGAACGTAGAACTCACGACCGAAGTTCTGGACCGGGTTCGGATGCTGCACTCCCGCGACGATGACCCGGCGGAGCTCGCGGCCCGGCTGTGGGACCTGCCACGATGGGCCCGCTACGGCCATCACTTGTTGCGTGAAATGTCAACCGCCACAGGTAGTTCCGCGAGGTTCGTCGCCGCTGCCGCGATCATGCGACATGTGCTGACTGACCCGGTGCTGCCCCGGGAATTGCTGCCCGATGATTGGCCTGGCGATGCGCTGCGGAAGGCCTACACGAACTTCGCCGCGGAAGTGGTCGCGCGGCGCGATAACGTCGAACTGATGGAGGCAACGTGACAAGTGGTGGTGTTCGGGTCGAGCGCAATGGTCCCGTGACGACGGTGATAATGAACCGGCCCGAGGCGCGCAACGCCGTCAACGGTGCCGCCGCCGCCGAGTTGTACCAGGCGTTCAACGAGTTCGACAAGGACGATTCGGCAGCAGTAGCCGTGCTCTGGGGCGATAACGGAACATTCTGTGCCGGAGCAGATCTCAAGGCGCTCGGCACTCCCGACGCCAACCCGGTGCACCGCACCGGCCCCGGTCCGATGGGCCCGAGCCGAATGGTGTTGTCCAAGCCGGTGATCGCGGCGGTCAGCGGCTACGCGGTCGCAGGCGGCCTCGAGCTTGCGATCTGGTGCGATATGCGTGTCGTCGAAGAGGACGCCGTCTTCGGCGTGTTCTGTCGGCGGTGGGGCGTCCCGCTGATCGATGGCGGTACGGTGCGACTGCCGCGGCTGATCGGTCACAGCCGGGCGATGGACATGATCCTGACCGGCCGCGGTGTCGACGCAGCAGAAGCCCTCGCGATGGGGCTGGCAAACCGTGTCGTGCCCAAAGGCCAAGCGCGCCAGAGTGCGGAGGCGCTTGCCGCCGAACTCGCCGAGCTGCCGCAACAGTGCATGCGGTCGGATCGGATGTCGCTGCTGAACCAATGGGGTTCATCGGAAGCCGAGGCCATGGATTTCGAATTCGCCAGCATCTCGCGCGTGGCAGCCGAATCACTCGAGGGCGCATCACGATTCGCTGCCGGCGCGGGCAGGCACGGCGCGAACGCCTAGCGTCAGCCCTTCGAAATCTTGTTACCCGACCCGAGGTCCTCGACCTTGGGGTCGCCGGCCCTGTAGGTGACGGTGTTGTTCAGGCCGACCACCGACAAATCCTTGTCGATGTTGTCGAAGGTGATCTTGTTGTCGGCACCGCCGATGTTCACGCTCGCGCAGGTGCCCTTGACCGTCAATGAGTTGTTGGAACCGCCCACGTTGAGCGATTTTCCGTCGGCGCAGTCGATGTCGGCGGTGGTGCCGAAGGACCCGTAGTTGATCGTGTTGCCGATTTCGACCTGGGCGCCCGAGGTCCCGGCGGTCGCCATCGGGGCGTCGGTGTCCCTCTTTTCGGAGTTGCAGCCTGCCAATCCCAGAGTGCAGGCCGCGACGGTAACGCAGACGGCGAAGGCGTGTTTCGACATATCAGGCGGCTACCCGATCTATCCGGTTGACCATCCCGAGTTGCCGGCCGCGGTCCAACACCACCGGCTCACCGCTCTTGTACAACACCATCTGGTCGTTGCCGTACACGGTGATGTCGTTGACGACGTTGTCGGCAATCACCGTGTTCGACGAGCCCTGCATGGTGACCGCCCAGCAGCTGCCCAGTGCGTACACGGTGTTGTAGCTGCCGTTCACGAGCAGTGTGCCGTTGTTGCAATCCAGCGTCTGCTGGATGCCCACACCGGTGATGTGGGTATCGCCCTGGACGTGCGCACCGACGACAGCGTTGTCGGCGCAGTTGCGTAAGTACGGATTGCAGACGACCGGGTCCGGATCCGCATTCGCGCCGGGTGCCGCCGTCAGTGCGACCGGGAACGCAACCATGCATGCCGCCAACGAGCGGGCCACGGCTCTCGACATCATGCAGGGAGCGTACGTCGGTGATCGGCGGTCGTGGCAGTGGTTCGCACGAGTCGCCTTCGTTGACCGTGCTGGGTAGCGTGATGACCGATGCGTTGGCGGGTCAACCCGGTTGCTGTCGTGGCGGTCATAGCGGTAGTGGCCGTCGCAGGGTGTTCTCAGACCGTCGGCGGCGCTGCGCGCCGGGCGCAATCCGGGGTGCCCGATCCCACCCGCAGTTACGGATATGTCGACGACCGATGCGGGTTGCTGGTGGACAGTTCGATTCAGCAGGCGATCGGCGCCGACCACATCGTGCGTCCCTACAGCGGGGCGGTCTGCCAATACGTGTTGGCCCGCGGTTCGGGCATGGTTGACGTGACGTTCTCCTGGTACGAGACGGGCAGCCTCGACCGCGAACGCGCGCTTGCCACCCAACGCGGCGCGACGATCACCGAGAAGGTCGTCGAGCGGCATCAGGCGTTCCTCGCGCGGCGCGACACCACAGGTGCGGCATGCTCGGCCACCGCGGCCGCAGGCACCGGCGTACTCAGTTGGTGGGTGCAGTACCGCAGCCAGCACAGCGGCGATCCCTGTAAGGACGCAGAGAAGCTGCTCACCGCCACCCTGCAGTCGGACATGTGAACATGGCTGCCGCAAAACCGATTTGGACGTATGTGGGTGCGCTTTGCGCGGCGGCGGCTCTGGCCGGTTGCGGGCCGTCGAATCATCCGGCGGCGCCCAGCACGCCTGCACCGCCGCCGGGCGCCGGGTTCCGCAGCGCCGACTGCAACGGCGTCACCGACGCTGACATCACCAAGGCCGCCGGCTCCTCGATGTTCACCAAGACGGTGGTCAGCGACGCCGGGTGCTTCTGGCAGGAGAACACCGTGCTCGGCACCTTCGGCCAGGGCATGGGCATCTCGACCTGGTGGTATCGGGGCAGCGACATGGACACCGAACGGACGCTGGAACAGCGGGCCGGACGCACGTTGACCGAACTGTCGATCGACGGCAACAAGGGCTTCAAGGCATTCGACGCAAACGCCTGCAGCATCTACGTGGCCAAGGGCTCTGACGTCATCACGTGGTCGATCCAGACGATGAATCCGGCGATGCTGCCGGACCTGTGCATGGTCACCGGCCAACTCGCCGAGCTCAGTCAGGAGCGCGTCAACTGACCGCAGGGAAACTAGAGGTGTTAGTTTTCCCTGATCAGGTTCTGTTCGACGGAAGGAAACGGCCATGGCGGCTCCATCAGCGAGCGGCCGACGCGCCACCAAGCTCAGCCGGGACTCCATAGTGAATGCTGCGCTGACGTTCCTCGACAGGGAGGGCTGGGACGCGCTGACCATCAACGCGCTGGCCACCCAGCTGGGCACCAAGGGCCCGTCGCTGTACAACCACGTCCAGAGCCTCGAGGACCTGCGTCGCACCGTGCGCATGCGGGTGGTCGGCGACATCATCGAAATGCTCAACACGGTCGGTGAGGGCCGCACCCGTGACGACGCGGTGATGGTGATGGCCAGTGCCTACCGCAGCTACGCGCACCACCACCCGGGTCGGTATTCGGCGTTCACCCGGATGCCGCTCGGCGGCGACGATCCGGAGTTCACCGACGCGACAAGGGCGGCCGCCGCGCCGGTCATCTCCGTGCTTGCCTCCTACGGCCTCGACGGCGACGCGGCGTTCTACGCCGCGCTCGAATTCTGGTCGGCGATGCATGGGTTCGTGCTGCTGGAGATGACCGGAGCCATGTACGGGATCGACACGGATGCCGTTTTCACGGATATGGTGATGAGGCTGGCGACCGGGATGGAAAGGCGCTGAGCGAGCTGGGGCTGACCTGCGGTTAGGCGGTTTCGCGCAGGTTTGGAGCGCTGCGGCCCTGCTGGTATTGTGGACGATCGTGCCTGGCAGATAAGGCGCTTGCAGACGTGAAAAGCTCAAGCATGCCTGCACGCCGGGCCAATTCGCGTGTCCACGAAGCCTAGAGAAAATCTACGCGGCGGGCGCATGCGACACACCCGATCGCGGGGTACGTGAACGGGACATAACTGCAGTACAGAGACTTGAAGAACGAACTAGCTACACAGAAAGCCGGTAGATGCCAACCATTCAGCAGCTCGTCCGCAAGGGCCGCCGCGACAAGATCGCCAAGGTGAAGACCGCGGCCCTCAAGGGCAGCCCGCAGCGTCGCGGCGTGTGCACCCGCGTGTACACCACCACCCCGAAGAAGCCGAACTCGGCGCTTCGGAAGGTCGCCCGCGTCAAGCTGACGAGCCAGGTTGAGGTCACGGCCTACATCCCAGGCGAGGGCCACAACCTGCAGGAGCACTCGATGGTGCTGGTGCGTGGCGGTCGTGTGAAGGATCTGCCGGGCGTGCGCTACAAGATCATCCGCGGCTCGCTGGACACCCAGGGTGTGAAGAACCGCAAGCAAGCCCGTAGCCGCTACGGCGCCAAGAAGGAGAAGAGCTGATGCCACGCAAGGGGCCCGCACCCAAGCGTCCGTTGGTCAACGATCCGGTCTACGGGTCGCAGCTGGTCACCCAGCTGGTCAACAAAGTTCTCCTGGACGGGAAGAAATCGCTGGCCGAGCGCATTGTTTATGGTGCGCTCGAGCAGGCTCGGGACAAGACCGGCACCGATCCGGTGGTCACCCTCAAGCGCGCACTCGACAACGTCAAGCCCGCACTCGAGGTCCGCAGCCGCCGCGTCGGCGGTGCGACCTACCAGGTTCCCGTCGAGGTGCGCGCGGACCGTTCGGTCACGCTGGCACTGCGCTGGCTGGTCAGCTTTTCCAAGGCCCGCCGCGAGAAGACCATGGTCGAGCGCCTGGCGAACGAGATCCTCGACGCCAGTAACGGCCTGGGTGCCGCCGTCAAGCGACGCGAGGACACCCACAAAATGGCCGAGGCAAACCGCGCCTTCGCGCACTACCGCTGGTGATTCAGCGCCTGACGGCAGTGCAGCCGCAGGCGCTGGGGTGTCAAGCCTGACAACAGCAACGATCAAGCGAAAGAGAAGACTTCTGTGGCACAGAAGGACGTGCTTACCGACCTGACCAAGGTCCGGAACATCGGCATCATGGCGCACATCGATGCCGGCAAGACGACGACGACCGAGCGCATCCTCTACTACACCGGTATCAGCTACAAGATCGGTGAGGTGCACGACGGCGCCGCGACGATGGACTGGATGGAGCAGGAGCAGGAGCGGGGGATCACCATCACCTCCGCGGCCACCACATGCTTCTGGAACGACAACCAGATCAACATCATCGACACCCCGGGACACGTCGACTTCACCGTCGAGGTGGAGCGCAGCCTGCGCGTGCTCGACGGTGCCGTTGCCGTGTTCGACGGCAAGGAAGGTGTCGAGCCGCAGTCCGAGCAGGTTTGGCGGCAGGCCGACAAGTACGACGTTCCGCGCATCTGCTTCGTCAACAAGATGGACAAGATCGGCGCCGATTTCTACTTCTCGGTTCGCACCATGGAGGAGCGTCTCGGCGCCAACGTCATTCCGATCCAGCTGCCCGTCGGCTCCGAGGGTGACTTCGAGGGCGTCGTCGACCTGGTCGAGATGAAGGCCAAGGTGTGGCGCGGCGAGACCAAGCTCGGTGAGACCTACGAGACCATCGACATTCCAGCCGATCTGCAGGAGAAGGCAGACGAGTACCGCACCAAGCTGCTCGAGGCGGTCGCTGAGACCGACGAGTCGCTGCTCGAGAAGTACTTCGGCGGCGAGGAACTGTCGGTCGAGGAGATCAAGGGTGCGCTGCGCAAGCTGACCATCAACTCCGAGGCCTACCTCGTGCTGTGTGGCAGCGCCTTCAAGAACAAGGGCGTGCAGCCCATGCTCGACGCGGTGATCGACTACCTGCCGTCGCCGCTGGATGTGCCGCCTGCCGTGGGGCATGCCCCCGGCAAGGAGGACGAGGAGATCACCCGCAAGCCGTCCGTCGACGAGCCGTTCTCGGCGCTGGCGTTCAAGGTGGCCACGCATCCGTTCTTCGGCAAGCTCACCTACGTTCGGGTCTACTCGGGCACCGTCGAGTCCGGTTCGCAGGTCATCAATGCCACCAAGGGTAAGAAGGAGCGGCTGGGCAAGCTGTTCCAGATGCACTCCAACAAGGAGAACCCAGTCGAGCGCGCGTCGGCAGGCCACATCTACGCAGTGATCGGTCTGAAGGACACCACCACCGGCGACACCCTGTCGGATCCGAACCAGCAGGTCGTGCTGGAGTCGATGACCTTCCCCGATCCGGTGATCGAGGTGGCCATCGAGCCCAAAACCAAGAGCGACCAGGAAAAGCTCGGCACGGCGATCCAGAAGCTCGCCGAGGAGGATCCGACCTTCAAGGTGCACCTCGATCAGGAGACCGGCCAGACCGTCATCGGTGGCATGGGCGAGCTTCACCTCGACATCCTGGTTGACCGGATGAAGCGCGAGTTCAAGGTCGAGGCCAACGTCGGCAAGCCGCAGGTGGCCTACAAGGAGACCATCCGGCGCAAGGTCGAGAAGGTCGAGTTCACCCACAAGAAGCAGACGGGTGGCTCCGGCCAGTTCGCGAAGGTGCTCATCGACCTCGAACCATTCACGGGCGAGGACGGTGCCACCTACGAGTTCGAGAACAAGGTGACCGGTGGCCGCATCCCGCGTGAGTACATCCCGTCGGTCGACGCGGGTGCCCAGGACGCCATGCAGTACGGCGTGCTCGCCGGCTACCCGCTGGTGAACGTGAAGGTCACCCTGCTCGACGGCGCCTACCACGAGGTCGACTCCTCGGAAATGGCATTCAAGGTCGCCGGCTCGCAGGTACTGAAAAAGGCTGCGGGACAAGCACAACCGGTGATCCTGGAGCCGATCATGGCCGTCGAGGTCACCACGCCCGAGGACTACATGGGTGAAGTGATCGGCGACCTGAACTCCCGCCGTGGTCAGATCCAGGCCATGGAGGAGCGGGCAGGTGCACGCGTCGTCAAGGCGCATGTGCCGCTGTCGGAGATGTTCGGTTACGTCGGAGACCTTCGGTCGAAGACCCAGGGCCGGGCGAACTACTCCATGGTGTTCGACTCGTATGCCGAAGTTCCGGCCAACGTGTCGAAGGAAATCATCGCTAAGGCGACAGGTCAGTAACCTGACCTGCCGTCACCGCGGCGAAGAACAACTGCAAAGATCAAACCTGCTTTACAACAAGCACCAACACAGTCCAGGAGGACAACACAGTGGCGAAGGCGAAGTTCGAGCGGACGAAGCCGCACGTCAACATCGGGACCATCGGTCACGTTGACCACGGCAAGACCACGCTTACTGCAGCAATCACCAAGGTTCTGCACGACAAGTACCCCGAGTTGAACGAGTCGCGCGCATTCGACCAGATCGACAATGCGCCTGAAGAGCGTCAGCGCGGTATCACGATCAACATCTCCCACGTGGAGTACCAGACCGAGAAGCGTCACTACGCGCACGTCGACGCCCCCGGTCACGCCGACTACATCAAGAACATGATCACCGGTGCCGCCCAGATGGACGGCGCGATCCTGGTAGTCGCCGCGACCGACGGCCCGATGCCGCAGACCCGTGAGCACGTGCTGCTGGCCCGCCAGGTTGGTGTGCCCTACATCCTGGTCGCCCTGAACAAGGCCGACGCGGTGGATGACGAGGAGCTCATCGAGCTCGTCGAGATGGAGGTCCGCGAGCTGCTGGCCGCCCAGGAGTTCGACGAGGATGCCCCGGTCATCCGGGTTTCCGCGCTGAAGGCGCTCGAGGGCGACGAGAAGTGGGTCAAGTCCGTCGAGGAGCTCATGGACGCGGTCGATGAGTCGATCCCGGATCCGGTTCGCGAGACCGACAAGCCGTTCCTGATGCCCGTCGAGGACGTCTTCACGATCACCGGCCGCGGCACCGTGGTCACCGGTCGTGTGGAGCGCGGCGTGGTCAACGTGAACGAGGAAGTCGAGATCGTCGGCATCCGTCCCGAGACCACCAAGACCACGGTCACCGGCGTCGAGATGTTCCGCAAGCTGCTCGATCAGGGCCAGGCCGGTGACAACGTCGGTCTGCTGCTTCGTGGCATCAAGCGTGAGGACGTCGAGCGCGGTCAGGTTGTGATCAAGCCCGGCACCACCACGCCGCACACCGAGTTCGAGGGCCAGGTCTACATCCTGTCCAAGGACGAGGGCGGCCGCCACACGCCGTTCTTCAACAACTACCGTCCGCAGTTCTACTTCCGCACCACCGACGTGACCGGTGTGGTGACGCTGCCGGAGGGCACCGAGATGGTCATGCCCGGTGACAACACCGACATTTCCGTCAAGCTCATCCAGCCAGTCGCCATGGACGAGGGCCTGCGATTCGCGATCCGCGAGGGTGGCCGTACCGTCGGCGCCGGCCGGGTTACCAAGATCATCAAGTGATCTGACACTTAGTACCGCAAAGCGGCGCTCACCTTTCCGGTGGGCGCCGCTTTCGTGTTGTGCGCGAGCTGGTGTTGGCAGCCGCACCCTACCAACTCCCACGTGAGTTAACAGCGGAACCGATAATTTTGCTCGAACGTAAAAATTAATTATCAGCTTAGTTAGTTTGCTTGTGCAAGAATTACCGCTTGCGTCAACGCCGCAGCGGCGACCGGTGAAACCCGAATAACTGCAGCTATACGTGGATATTGTGACCTAGGGCGGCAGCTATCTGGCCACCGCCTGCGCGCCGTGATCTTCGCCAAAACCGCAGTGTCCGCACCCATCCCTGGCAGATGTGACCCTTGACACATTAGCTAGCAAAGTTTTAACGTCTGCGTAAGCGAGTTCTTCCAGCTTCGGGTACGCGGGATGGGGAACGCCGATGACACGGTGTAGCGGCTATGGCCTGCAACAAGAGACGACTACGGGCGCGCATAGACAGCCTCGTAAACGATCCACGCTGACGCGCGTGGTGGTGGTGGGCGGTGCATGCATGTGCATCGGCGCGGCCGTGGAGATGGCGACCCCGACCGTCCAGGCGCTGACCATCGTGTTTCGCTCCACGGCAGGAAACGGCAGCACGAACGAGGTTCGGGTCAACCTCGTTCAGGGCAACATTTTCGATCCGCAGCTGGGGCTGCTCGGTCCCAACGTCAGCAACAACTCGACCGGTGACAACGGCACGACCAGTACCTTCAACAATCCGCTCGTCAACAATCCGCTCTTCAACAACCCGATCACCCAGTTCATCGAGGGCTTTTGGAATCAAGAGCTCGTGATCGGCGGAGCCGCGCAGGGCCCCGTCAACAACGTCACCCAGATCAGCTTCCTGTCGTTCAACATCTTCAATCCGCAAACCAGCCTCTTCGGCGGAAATTTGAGCAACAACACGACGAACACCAACGTCGCCAGCGGTTACGGCAACAACACCGCCGCCTCGGTGACATCGGTCCCTGGACTGTGGCCGGGCTGGTTCGGTGGAATGACCGGAAACGGCAACGCTACTCAGTTCGCGTTCTTCTCGGGCAACATCGTCAATCCGCAGTTCAGCATCTTCGGCCCGAACGTCAGCAACAACACCGCGATCACCAATCTCGCGGAGAACAACGGGAACTACAGCCAGGCTGCCGTGACGCAAGCCGGTGGACTTCTGGGAGCCGTCACCCGGCTGTGGGGAGGTTTCCTCGGTGGTGCGACCGGCAACGGAAACACCACTCAAACCGCAGTCGGCACGTCGAACATAACGAACCCCCAAGTGAGCATTGGCGGCTCAAATCAAAGCAACAACACGGCGGTCACAAACGAAGCGACCGGTAACGGCAATAACAGCCAAACGACGGTCGGCGGGTCGGGCAGCGTCATATCGACGGGTTCCACCGGCAATGGCAACACCAATCAGACGGCGGTCGGTACGAGCAATGTCGACAACCCCCAGACGAGTATCGGGGACATCGGCCTGAGTCCTCGTCCGGCGGAGCTCAGTGGCAGCCAGTCCGGCAGTCAGCTCACCACATCCAGCACGACCCCCACGTCGACGTCTTCGGCGGGAACCTCCGGCCAGGTCAGCTCCTCTACGTCCACTGCGACTGAAAGTGGCAGCAGCACAACGAGTTCCGTCGGGACATCAGGTACCAGCAGCACATCGGGTACCAGCGGAACCTCTGGCACAAGCGGGACTTCCGGCACAAGCGGAACCTCCGGTTCCGGCGATTCAGCTGGCTCGGGAGGCGCAGGCGGTTCAGGAGCGGGGTGAGGTGAGCAGGAGGTGCGAATGAAGTGAACGCAATCGGCAGTGTCGTCGCTGAGTGTCGCACTGCATCACAAACGACAACCGAACAACGTCGACACAAGAAGGACTTTCAGAAATGAATAAGCATCGCAAGACACGCAAATCGCCGATACCAGTGAAGCTCAATCGTGCGATTGCGATGAGCGCCGTCGCCGGCAGCGCCATTGGATTCGGCGCGCTCATGACAATGAATTCACCGACGGCGTATGCCGACACCGATTCCAGTTGGTGGCTGTTGAGCGGAAACAACACCCCCATTGCGAGCGGCAACAATCTTGTCATCGGCACCAGTGGAAATGGCAATTCCAATCAGCTTGCCCTCGGTACGGGCAATATCCTCAACGCGCAGCTCAACCTCTTCAGCCTCGGGGTCGCCACGGTGGCCAACGCGGCTCCTGCGGTTGGCGGCAACGCGGTCGGTGGCCCCGCTCTCAGCACTGCCACTGAAGCCGGTGTGCCGATCGGCGGGCTGGCGGTCGGAGGCGCGGCGGTCAACCCGGCGGTCGGCATCAATCCGGCGGTGGGCGGCATCGGAGGCCTGGGGGCGGCGCTGGGCGGCGCGAACCTCAATGGAGCGGGCGTCGGCGGCCCCGCCGCAAACGCGGCGCTCGGCGGCACCGCTGCCGAAGTCGCTGCGGCAACCCAGACGAACGCTCTCAATACGGCAGCGGGCAATACCGCCGCCGGCGGTGCAAACAGCGCGACCGGTGGAACTACCGGCGACGCCACCGGTGGCGATGTGAACACCAACCAGACTGGCGGCGAGGCCAACGCCACCGGAGGCGCAGGCGGAGGAGCCACGAGCGGCTCCGTCACCAGCGGCAGTTCCACGGGTGGAGCAGCGACCGGCGGCTCGGCCACCAACTCGGGAACCGCGACAAGCGGACGCGCGACGGGAGGCACCGCGATCGGCGGCAATGCCACCACCAGTGCTTCCGGCGTGGGATCTGGCAACTTGTCGAACAACAACTCGAGCTCGAACACCTCGAGTGGTAACGGCAACTCCAGTAGTAGCAGCACCGGCGGGACCAGCGGCGGCAGCAGCAGCGGCGGCAGCAGCAGCGGCGGTAGCAGCGGCTAGCGATAACCCGGACTGCGCTGGGCCGTCGACCGTACCGTCGGCGGCCCAGCGCTTCATTGTGACACGTGTAACGCGTGCGCAGGTAGGGACGATGAACCTCCCGAAGGTCCTGGTAGGGCCGGAGAAGGGTTGGGGTTCCATGTTTCGTCGTGTCACAACGCTTGCCTGCGCAGCAGCCGCCGCCAGTGCCGTATTCGCCGGCGTCTCGGCCGCCACTGCCTCAGCTGCGCCCGGCTGCCCGGACGTGCACTGGATCGGCGCCGCCGGATCCGGCGAACGCACAGGCGCGGATCTGACCACATATAACGGCATGGGCCGGGTGGTCAATCAATCCCTTGCCGATCTGTCGTCGCAGCTGCAACAGGACGGCCGCACGATGACCGCTGAGGCCGTCGACTATCCGGCGGTGCCGGTTCCCGACGACAACGGCGGCGTCGGGGCGTGGCTCGGCTTCATGGGCAGCGTCGACGCGGGTGCCAAGGCTCTTGGCGAGCAGTACGCCACGTTCGTTGCGCAGTGCCCGACCTCCAAGGTCGTGTTGGCCGGCTACTCGCAGGGCGCCATGGTCGTGCACCGGAACTTGGCCGCGCTTGCGGGCAGCCCGAACCTCACTGCGGTGCTGCTGATCGCCGACGGTGACCGGCGGCCCGAGGATCCCACCCTCAACCTGGGCACCGCGAGCGGAATCCCCGAGCGCGGCAAGGGTGTCGCCCAGGATTGGCCGATCCTGGCTCACGCGCCCGCACCGCTGGCTCCGGAACTCGGCGCGCGCACCATCAGCGTCTGCAATCTCAACGACGCGGTCTGCGACTACGACGAAGACGCCGATGACTCCAAAGCGGCGTATGCACGGCGCGTCGCCGTCCACACCAGCTACGGCGTGGGCCAGACGCAGAGCCTGGCCTGGACCGCGCCGCTGTACTTCCTGCTCGGTCCGGCGCCTCAGGTGCCCGGTTTGGATACCCATGCAATCGACAGCACCACCACACCGGCGGGCAGCAACAGCGCAGCCAGCACCACGACGATGGCGTCAATGGCACCGGCAGGCGACATCCCGACCCGCTGAAGCATCTCGAGCACCGTTCCCGATACCGCAACGCCGACACCGGCAAGCGTGACCAACGCTGTGAGGGTCACACCGGCTGCCTCGCCCGCGCGCTCGGTGCGCACCACCGCTTGAGTCGCGACCGTAGTGAACGCGTAGACCAAGCCCAGCGTGAATCCGCACGCGCTCAGCGCGGGTAGATACAGGACCCAGCTGTGCGACGCGCCCAGCGCCGCAAGCGACAGCGCTGCGGCGACCGTCGTCGCACCCATCACGAGGACCGGCGGCCGGCTGGCCGCGAGCCGGCCCGCCAATACGCCGCCCAACGCGGCGCCCGCCGACGGTCCGAGGAAGGCCAGTCCTGCTGCCAGCGGATCGAGTCCGCGCACCTGCTGCAGGTACATCGTCGACAAGAAGATCGTCACTCCGTAAGCGACGTTCGCCACGGTGCCTGCGATGACCAAGACGGTGAACCGTGCGTTGCGGGCCAGCGACAGATCCACCAATGGCCAGCGCACGCGGTTCTCGACGGCGACGAACACCGCGAGTGCCGCCAACGCGCACCCGAACGCGACAACCGTCGGCGCCGAAAGCCACCCCCACGTAGGGCCTCGGTCAAATGCCAACGTGAACAAGCCAATTCCGGCGGTGATCAGCGCCAACCCTGCAACATCGATGCGACGCGGCACCGACTCGTCATACGACTCCGTGATGAACCGGGCCGCTATGACCAGCACGGCAAGCGTGAGCGGTACGTTCAGCCAGAATATCCAGCGCCAGCCGATTGTCTCGGTGAGCAGCCCGCCGATCAACGGGCCCGCCGCATTGCCCAATCCCGCTATGCCGTAAGCCAACCCGATCGCATGACTGGCGCGCGAGGCCGGAAAGGCATTGGTCAGCACGCTCACGGAAACCGGAAAGATCAGCGCCGCACCGACGCCCTGCAGAGCGCGAAAGGTGATGACCAGTCCCGCTGTCGGTGCCAATGCGCACAGCGCCGACGCCACTCCAAACAGCGCAACGCCCGCGAGCAGCGCGCGCCTGCGGCCGAAGATATCGCCGATACGGCCCGCGGGCACCATGAAGGCGCCCAGCGCGAGCATGTAAACACTGATCACCCATTGCAGGTCGGGCGTGGTGGTTTTCAGATCGAGCGCCATCCGGGGAAGCGCGAGATTCATGGCGAAGTAGTCGATTTGCACGCAGAACAGCGCCATCGAGACGGCCGCAAGGATCCACCGGTAACGCACAGATTCGCCCCTCGCGCTCACGGCCCGACGATACGGCTCACAATCGCCGGATTGGCGCTAATCTGACACGCGAAGCTGGCAAACGACAGGAGCGTGGCAGATGTTAGGGCGGTACATCAAGTCCCAGATCACGGTGCTCATCTTTGGCGGTCTCGTCGGTCCGATCTTTTTGGCGGTCTACTTCGCGCTCGGCCAGATGAGCATCATGAGCTGGATGCTCTGGGTCGGCCTGCTCATCACCGTGGCCGACGTGCTGATCGCGTTGGCGCTGGCGAATTTCGGCGCAAAGTCGGCCGCCAAGACCCAGGCGCTCGAACAGAGCGGCGTCCTGGCACTGGCACAGGTCGTCGGCATCCATGAAACCGGCACCCGCATCAACGAGCAGCCGTTGGTGAAGATCGACCTGCAGATCTCAGGCCCCGGCATCAACCCGTTCGCCACCCAGGACCGGGTGATCGCGTCGATCACGCGGCTGCCGATGATCACCAGCCGCAAACTGGTCGCGCTCGTTGACCCTGCTACCAATGAGTACCAAATCGATTGGGAGCGAAGCGCTTTGGTCGCTGGCGTGATGCCTGCGAACTTCACCATCGCCGAGGACAACAGAACATACGACCTCAGCGGGCAGGCCGGCCCGCTGATGGAGATCCTGCAGATCCTCAAGGCGAACGGCATCGGTCTGAACAACATGATCGACCTGCGCTCGAACCCCGCGGCCCGCGCTCAAGTGCAGGCCGTTGTCCGGCGCGCCGCGGCGGCCCAGCAGGCCCCCGCCGCTCCTGCCCCCGCCGGGGCGCCCTATGCGCCTGCCCCTGCTCCCGCGCCAGAGCCGACCACCGCACAGCGGCTGCAAGAGCTGGAGACGTTGCGCGCCACCGGCGCGATCTCCGACGACGAATACAACGCAAAGCGCCAGCAGATCCTCTCCGATCTGTAGCCGGATCGTAGAATCCTCAATGCCGTTCACCTGAGTCGCATAGTCTTGTTGCGACTGTCATGACGGCGACGGAGCAACCGGAAAAGGTAACCGAAAAGGTCAGTCTCCCAACACTGACCGCGATGGTCGTCGGCTCGATGATCGGCTCCGGGGTCTTCCTATTACCCCGCCGGTTCGGCGCCGAGACGGGTGTGGTCGGCGCGATCATCGCGTGGACCATCGCGGGCACCGGAATGTTGATGCTGGCCTTCGTGTTTCAGCGCTTGGCGATGCGCAAGCCTGAACTGGACGCCGGCATTTTCGCCTACGCCAAGGCCGGATTCGGCGACTACGTCGGCTTCAATTCGGCGATCGGATATTGGGCGTCGGCGTGCGCAGGCAACACGTCGTACTGGGTGGTGATCACCGCGACCATGAGCGCGCTGATACCCGGACTCGGGGCGGGCGACACGGTCCTCGCGGTCGTGGTGTCGGCCGTCGGGGTTTGGCTGTTCGCCTTCCTTGTGATGCGTGGCGTGAAGGACGCGGCGGTGATCAATTACGTTGTCACCATTGCCAAAGTCGTGCCGATTCTGATGTTTATCGTGATCGCGATCATCGCGTTCAAGGCTGATGTCTTTGCCGACAATTTCTGGGGCGACAAAGACTACTCGGCTGCCTCCGTGTTCGACCAAGCCAGGGGCACGATGCTGATCACCGTGTTCGTGTTCCTCGGCATCGAGGGCGCGAGCGTGTACTCGCGAATGGCGCGCAGGCGTGAGGACGTCGGGCGAGCAACGGTCATCGGCTTCCTGAGCGTGCTCAGCGTTTTCGCGCTGGTGACATTGGTGTCGTATGGCGTGATGCCCCAGAGCACGTTGGCTGGCGTCAGTCAGCCGTCGATGGCCGCCGTGCTGGAATCGATCGTCGGACCATGGGGGTCGATCGTCATCCGCGTCGGCGTCATCGTTTCGGTGCTTGGCGCGTATCTCGCGTGGACGTTGATGGCCGCGGAGGTCCTCTACATTCCCGCCAAAAGTGAGGACATGCCGCGGTTCCTGGCCCGGACCAATCGCCACGGTGCGCCGGTGACCGCATTGATCATGGCCGCCTGCATGATTTCACTGTTGCTTGTCGCGCTGCTGTTCGCCGCTGACGCGCTCGATTTCATGCTGGACCTCACCGCCGCGTTGTCTCTCATTCCGTACCTGCTGGCGGCGGCGTACGCGCTGAAGTTGACGATCACGCGAGAGACCTACGACGCCGGAAAGTCGCTTGTGCCAGACATGATCATCGCCGCGGTGGCGACGGCGTACACCCTGTTCCTGGTTTCTGCGGCCGGAGTCGACAAGCTTCTCCTGTCGTGCATCTTGTACGCACCGGCCGCAGCGCTCTACTTCATAGCGCGCCGGGAACGCGGTCTGCGGGTGTTCAGGCCCGCCGAAGCGGTGCTGTTCGGGGTGATCGTCCTCGGGGCGGTCGCGGGTGTGGTGTCCTTGGCTACAGGGGCGATCGAAATCTAGGAGTAGTCGTGACGAATGCGTCTGCCAGCTATGGCGTTCACTCCGAGGTCGGCAAGCTGCGCAAGGTGCTGGTGTGCTCGCCCGGCTTGGCGCATGAGCGCCTCACCCCAACGAATTGTGACGACTTGTTGTTCGACGACGTGTTGTGGGTGCAGAACGCCCGTCGCGACCACTTCGACTTCATCGACAAGATGCGCGACCGCGACGTGGAGGTGGTCGAACTACACGACGTGCTCACCGAAACCATGGAGATCCCGGCGGGCAGGGACTGGCTGCTTGACCGCAAGATCGTCCCGAACGAGGTCGGCCTCGGACTTGTCGACGACACCCGCGGCTACCTGGATTCGCTGCAGCCGCGCCAACTCGCCGAGTTGCTGATCGGCGGCATGTCCACCCGCGACCTGCCCAAGGAACTGCAATCGGGCTACCGCGCGCTGGCACGCGAAAGTACCGGTGTCACAGAGTATTTGATGCCGCCCCTGCCGAATACGCTCTACACGCGCGACACCACCTGCTGGATCTATGGCGGGCTGACGCTCAATCCGTTGTTCTGGCCTGCGCGACATGACGAGACCCTGCTGATGAAGGCGATCTACGAGTTCCACCCCGACTTCGTCGGCTCCAAGGTGTGGTGGGGTGATCCCGAAAAGCATTGGGGCATGGCCACAATCGAGGGCGGCGACGTGCTCGTGCCTGGCAACGGCGTGGTCATCATCGGGATGAGCGAACGCACATCGCGGCAGGCGATCACCCAGGTGGCGTCCCGGCTGTTCGCCGAAGAGGCCGCGACGCAGGTGATCGTCGCTGGCATGCCCAAGCTGCGGGCGGCGATGCACCTGGACACCATCTTCACCTTCGCCGATCGCGACGTGGTGACCATTTATCCCGATATCGTCGACGCCCTGCAGACCTTCACGCTGCACCCAACCGACAACGACATCAGCGTCGAGGTTGTCGAGGCGAACAAGCCGTTCGTCGAGGTGGTGGCCGCTGCGCTCGGGCTCGGCAAGTTGAGGGTGGTCGAGACGGGCGGATCCGCCTACGACTCGGAGCGCCAACAGTGGGACAGCGGCAACAACCTCGTTGCCGTAGAACCGGGGGTGGTGTTCGCATACGACCGCAACACCCACACGAACACTCTGCTGCGCCGGGCTGGCATCGAGGTGATCACCATCGTCGGCGCGGAGCTCGGCCGCGGCCGCGGCGGGGGCCACTGCATGACGTGTCCGCTGATCCGCGACCCCGCCTGACGGGTGTACTAGAACACGTTCCAGTTCTGCTGTTAGCCTGGTCCGCAAGCTCACGAAAGGAGCAGCGGTGACGGCATCGAGCGGCAGCCTCCAACGCCGAGTGGCATTCATTACCGGGGCCGCGCGCGGCCAGGGCCGGGCGCACGCGATCAAGCTGGCCAACGAGGGTGCCGACATCATCGCGATCGACATCTGCGGCCCGGTCTCGGAGACCATCACCTATCCGCTGGCTACTCCAGAGGAGCTGGCCGAGACCGTGGCCGCGGTCGAGGCCACCGGTCGCAAGGTGTTGGCGCGTCAGGTCGACATTCGCGACCTGGCCGCACTGCAGCAGGTGGTGGCCGACGGTGTCGAGCAGTTCGGCCGTCTGGACATCGTCGTGGCCAACGCCGGCGTGCTGAGCTGGGGCCGGATGTTCGAGATGTCCGAGGCTCAGTGGGACACCGTCATCGACGTCAACCTCAACGGCACGTGGCGGACCATCCGCGCCGCGGTGCCCGCGATGATCGAAGCGGGCAACGGCGGGTCCATCATCATCGTCAGCTCGTCGGCCGGTCTGAAGGCCACGCCGGGCAATGGGCATTACTCCGCGTCCAAGCACGGTGTCGTGGCACTGACCAACGCGTTGGCGATCGAGGTGGGGGAGTATGGGATTCGGGTCAACTCGATCCACCCGTATTCGATCGACACGCCGATGGTGGAGAAGGAGGCGATGATGGCCATCTTCTCGAAATACCCGCAGTACCTGCCCAGCTTCTCGCCGATGCCGTATCACCCGGTCAACCACGAGGGCAAGAAGGGCCTGCAGGAATTCATGACGGCCGAAGAGGTTTCGGACGTGGTGGCTTGGCTGGCCGGTGACGGGTCGAGGACGATCTCGGGTAGCCAGATCGCCGTCGACCGCGGCACCATGAAGTACTAGCCCGGCAACACCAACACCGGAACGGGACTGTGCCGCAGGATCTTTGAGCCGCGCGAACCGAGGAACACCCGCGCGATGCCGCCAACCGGCGAGGTGCCGATGGCCAGCAGGTCACCGTCCTGCCAGTCGGCCGCGTCCAATGCCTCGTCCCAGCCGTTGCCGGTGACCACGGCCAACTCCACGTCCTTGCCAACCACGCCGTCGGTCTTCAACTGCGCCAGCGTTTCTCGCGCATGGGCTGCCAACTGGTCAAGGATGGAGTCCTCGGCACTCAGCCCCACCTCCGGCGGATACATGGTGCGGCCACGAACGGCGAACGTGACGACGCGCATCGGCACGCCGAGCCGCTCACCGAGCGCGGCAACCCGCTCAACCACGTGCAGAGTCTCCGGAGTGCCCGGGTATGCAGCGGTAATCCGGGTCAGCCCACCGGATTTCGATCCTCGATAGCCGCGTGGTGCGATCGCCATGGGCACCGGCGACGAGTGCAACAGCCGATCTGCCGTCGATCCGACCACCACCTGGCCGAGGCTGCCGCCGGATGCCGACCCCAGGATGAGCACGTCGGCTTCGAGTTTCGACGCCGCGTCCAACAGCCCGCCGGACGCCGACCGGTGGGCGACTTTGTGGTAATTCACCTCGAGTCCACTGGCGATCGAGTCGATGCACTCTTGTGCTTGCTTGGCCGAGTTCGCAGCCAATTGTTCTGCGTACTGGGCGTATTCGGCGTCGACCCGACCCAGTGACGGCGTCATCCACGGTCGCGGAACCACGGTGACGACCGTCAGCGACGTCTTCAGGGTCTTCGCCGCTTCCGCGGCAAGGTACAGCGGCGACGTGCCGCACTTGCCGGCCAGATAGCCGACTGCGACGGTCACGGCTCGTCCGTGTGCTTGGTGACGAAGTGATGGTCGGCAGGCTCTTCGACGAACATGACGTCGTCATCACCGGGAACCTGGCCCGGAATGTAGCCGTCGCCGCCGTCGTTGAGCGCGCTGTGGCGACGGCTCCACAGGAAGTAGAAGGTCAGTACCGCGGTGACCCAGATGGCGAACCAGAGCCAGGTGATTCGCGGCAGGCCCCACAGCACCCAGCCGCACACGATCACCGACAGTATCGGCGTCACCGGGTAGCCCGGGACCTTGAACGAGCGGGGCAGGTCGGGCTCGCGGACTCGCAGAATGATCACGCCTATCGAAACCGTGATGAAGGCGACCAGCGTCCCGATCGACACCAGGTCCCACAGGTAGTCGAGTGGCACGAAGCCGGCCAAAATCCCGGTGACCGCGGCCACGATGATCGTGTTGTTGACCGGAGTCATGGTGCGCGCATTGACCTTGGCGAACATCGCAGGCAGCAAACCGTCGCGACCCATCGCGAACAGGATGCGGGTCTGGCCGTACATCACAACGAGCGTCACCGAGAAGATCGAAATCACCGCGCCGGCAGACAGCACGGTGGCGGCCCACGTCTGGCCGTGGAGGATGTTCTGCAGGATCACCGCCAGCCCGGCTTCGGATTGCTCATCGGATCCGAATTCGTCAGCTGACTGTGTACCGAGGCCGGCGAAGGCCACCAGGATGTAGATGCTCGTGACGACGACCAGAGCACCAATGATCGCCCGCGGCATCGTCTTCTGTGGATTCTTGACCTCGTCGCCGGCGGTGGACACCGCGTCGAGTCCGATGAACGTGAAGAAAATCGTGCTCGCCCCGGCGGTGATCCCGGCGAAACCCTTGTCCCAGAAGCCAGCGAAGTGATCGGTTGTGAATGCCGTGAACGCGATTGCGACGAACAAGGCAAGCACGCCCAGCTTGATGATCACCATGATGCTGTTGACCATCGCCGACTCGCTGGCACCCCGGATCAGCAGCAACGCGCACATGAGTATGAGAATCATCGCCGGCAGATTCATGATCCCGGGATCTTCTCCCAAAGGTGCTGCGGTCAACGCGTGTGGTATTTGGAACCCAAACAGATTGTTCAGGAGTTCGTTCAGGTAGCCGCTCCAACCGATCGACGTAGCCGACATCGAAACGCCGTACTCGAGCAGCAGGCAGGCGGCCACGCCCATCGCCACGACTTCCCCCATGGTCGAGTAGGCGTACGAGTAGGTCGACCCCGACACCGGTACCGACGACGCCATTTCCGCGTAACAGATCGCGGACAGTCCAGCGGCGATACCTGCGATCACAAATGAGACCAGCACGGCGGGGCCAGCTTTCGGCACGGCTTGCTGGAGCACGATGAAGATGCCCGTGCCGACGGTGGCGCCAACCCCGAACATCGTGAGCTGGAATGTGCCGATACTTCGTTTGAGGTGATCCGAGGCACCGTGCGCGACCGGCGCGCCGATCACGGGCCTGCGACGGAACAATTGCTTGGAGAGGCTTAACGGTGGAGCGGTCATGGCGCCTCCTGTGGTGCCTAGATTGAACTGCGAGTCAAGTGTGAACCTGACTCGGCCAAAACGTCGGCGAACTGATCAATCGCCCAGTCAATTTCCTCAGCCGTAATGACCAGCGGAGGTGCGAAGCGCAGCGTTGAGCCATGCGTGTCCTTAACCAGCACACCGCGTTCGGCCAACCTCAGGCTGATCTGTTTGCCGGTGGCCAACGACGGCTCGATGTCGACACCGGCCCACAGGCCCATGCCGCGCACCGCGACCACACCCTGCCCGATCAGTGCACGCAACCGAGCATGCAGGCGATCGCCCAATTCTGCTGAGCGAGACTGGAATTCGCCGCGCTGCAACATGGCTACCACCGTCGTGCCGATCGCTGCGGCCAACGGATTTCCACCAAACGTCGAGCCGTGCTCACCCGGATGCAGCACCGAAAGGATTTCGCTGTTGGCCACCACTGCCGACACCGGAACCACGCCGCCGCCAAGGGCTTTGCCGAGCAGATAGATGTCGGGCACGACGCCGAAGTGGTCGCAAGCGAAAGTGCGACCGGTGCGGGCGAGGCCCGATTGAATCTCGTCGGCGATCATCAGCACGTTGCGCTCGGTGCACAGTGCGCGCACCCGCTGCAGGTAGTCGGCGGGCGGGACGATGATGCCGGCCTCGCCCTGGATCGGCTCGATCAGCACTGCGACGGTCTCATCGTCGATGGCGGCTGCCATCGCATCGGCTTGCGTATCGTCGGGACCGAAGGGCACGGCCAGGAAGCCGGGGGTGTACGGACCGAAGCCGCGGCGGGCGGTCTCGTCGTCGGAGAAACTGATGATCGTGGTGGTGCGGCCGTGAAAGTTGTTGTGCGCCACCACTATGTTGCCCTTATCGGCTGGGACGCCCTTGATGTCGTGACCCCACTTGCGAGCCACCTTGATGCCGCTTTCGACAGCCTCGGCGCCGCTGTTCATCGGCAGAACCATGTCTTTGCCACACAAGTCGGCCAGCGCCTCGCAGAACGGGCCGAGGCGGTCGGAGTGGAAGGCGCGGCTGACCAAGGTCACCGCGTCGAGTTGTGCGTGCGCGGTGGCCAGGATCTCCTGGTTGCGATGCCCGAAGTTGACCGCCGAGTAGGCGGCCAGGCAATCCAGGTAGCGGCGCCCCTGAACGTCCGTGATCCACGCGCCGTCAGCGCTGGCCGCCACCACCGGCAGCGGGGAGTAGTTGTGGGCGACGTAGCGGCCGTCGAGGGCGATCGCATTGTCGGTAGCGCTCATGGATTCGAGGATGGTCACGGATGTACCTCCAGCGTGCAGCATTTGACGGATCCGCCGCCCTTGAGTAGTTCGGACAGGTCGACCCCGATCGGCCGGAATCCGGCCATCCGCAACTGTTCGGCAAAACCAGTTGCCGCCGCGGGCATCACCACGTTGAGCCCATCGGAGACGACGTTGAGGCCGAGCACGTTCGCGTCGGCGTCGGCTACCTCGATCGCATCCGGGAACAGTTCGCGCAGCCTCACCCGTGCCTCGGCGCTGAACGCCGGCGGGTAGTACGCGACCGTGGTGTCGTCGAGCACAGCGAGCGCGGTGTCGAGATGGTAGAACCGCGGATCGACCAACTCGAGGCTCACCACCGGCATCCGGACGTGCGCGGCGATTTCTGCGTGCGCAGCAAGCTCGGTGCGAAATCCATAGCCCGCCAAGATGATTGAGCCGACGACGAGCAGATCGCCCTGGCCCTCGTTGACGTGGCGCGTCTGCGTTGGCCCGAAACCGTGGCGTGTCATCCATTCGGCGTACGCGACCGACTCGCCCGCACGCTGCGGATAGGCGAACCGGGCCACCACCGCCGCGCCACCGACCACCAGGCCGCCGTTGGCGGCGTACACCATGTCGGGCAGGCCGGCGAGGGGTTCGATCAACTCCACGGTGTGGCCGAGTTCCTTGTACGTCTGCCGCAGGCTCTCCCACTGATTCATCGCGACGTGGGTGTCGACGGTCGTCGACGTATCCATCCACGGGTTGATGGCGTACTCGACGGCGAAGAAGGTCGGTGCCGTCATGGCGTAGTGGCGGGGGCGCGCCGTGCGCGTAAACGTCATGATTAGACGGTATAAGGTGGAGATTTTGCAATCAATCGCCGTCTGTTGCGTATAACCCAGCGATCTATTGTGTCAAACTGAAAAATACGGCAGTTTGTTGCGTGGAGGTGGTCATGGAGCGTCTGGACGACACCGACGAGCGCATTCTCGCCGAATTGGCCGAGGATGCGCGGGCGACATACGCCGAGATCGGAGGACGGGTGAACCTGTCCGCGCCCGCCGTGAAACGGCGGGTCGACCGCATGCTCGACACCGGCGTCATCCGCGGGTTCACCACGGTCGTCGACCGCAATGCCCTCGGCTGGAACACCGAGGCTTACGTGCAGGTGTTCCGGCACGGCACCATCGCCCCGGATGAGTTGCGCAAGGCGTGGATCGACATACCCGAAGTCGTGAGCGCCGCGACAGTCACCGGTACCGCCGACGCGATCCTGCACGTGCTCGCCCGCGACATGCGCCACCTCGAGGAGGCGCTGGAACGGATCCGCTCGGCCGCCGACGTCGAGCGCAGCGAGAGCATCGTCGTACTCACCAACATCATCGATCGAATGCGGGGCTAAGACCTCAACCGCAGGGTGGCAGTCACAACCATCAAGTGATCGTGTAAGAACTGCGCATGGCTATCAGTGGGGGCGTCGTCATCGTCGGAGGAGGCCTGGCGGCCGCGCGCACCGCCGAGCAACTGCGTCGCTCGGAGTACACCGGTGCGATCACCATCGTCAGCGACGAAGACCATCTGCCGTACGACCGGCCGCCGCTGTCGAAGGAGGTGCTGCGCGCCGAGACCGACGATGTCACCCTCAAACCCGCCGAGTTCTACGCCGAGCACGACATCACCATGTTGCTCGGTAAGGCCGCTCGATCGGTGGACACCGAGGCGAAGACGGTGACACTGGCCGACGGCAGCTCGATCGGCTATGACGAACTGATCATCGCGACAGGCCTGGTGCCCAAGCGGATTCCGTCGTTCCCCGATCTCCCCGGCATCCACGTGCTGCGGTCGTTCGATGAAAGCCTGAAGCTGCGCAGCGAGGCGGACTCGGCGACCAAGGCCGTCGTCGTCGGCGCCGGGTTCATCGGCTGCGAGGTGGCGGCCAGTCTGCGCAAGCTCGGCGTGGACGTGGTCTTGGTGGAACCGCAACCGACTCCACTCGCCTCGGTGCTCGGCGAGCAGATCGGCGCGTTGGTCACCCGCTTGCACCAGGCCGAGGGCGTCGACGTGCGCTGCGGCATCGGAGTCGCCGAAGTACACGGCACCGACAAGGTCGAGAACGTCAAGCTGAGCGACGGCACCGAACTCGATGCGGACATCGTCGTGGTCGGGATCGGCTCGACACCAGCCACCGGCTGGCTCGAGGGCAGCGGCATCGAGGTCGACAACGGCGTGGTCTGCGACGAAGTCGGCCGTACCGCTACCCCGCACGTGTGGGCGATCGGGGACGTGGCATCGTGGCGCCATCCGGTGGGACACCAAGTGCGCGTGGAACATTGGAGCAATGTCGCTGACCAGGCGCGTGCGCTGGTGCCCGCGATGCTCGGCCAGGACGCACCGGCCACGGTCACCGTGCCGTACTTCTGGAGCGATCAGTACGACGTCAAGATCCAGTGCCTCGGTGAGCCCGAGGCCACCGACACGGTGCACATCGTCGAGGACGACGGCCGCAAGTTCCTGGCGTTCTACGAGCGCGACGGTGTGGTCGCCGGTGTCGTCGGTGGCGGGATGCCGGGCAAGGTGATGAAGGCCCGCAACAAGATCGCCGCGGGCGCACCCATCGCCGACGTCCTCGGCTGAGCAATCACTAGAACTCGCCGAGGTAGAAGCGCGTGCCCTGGTCGTCGGTGCACTGCGCCATCTTCCCGTAAGGCTGCTGTGAGGGCTCTTCGATGATCGTGCCGCCGGCCTGGCGTACCCGGGCCACCGCGGCGTCGATGTCTTCGACCGTCCACATCGGCACGGTCACCGCTGTCGCGCCGCCACCCGCGACACCGGCCATCGGATGGGTCTGCTGCACGCCCCAACCGTCGTCGATGCGGCCCGGTTCGAAGGTCCAGAACAGCACGCCGCTGTAGAACGACCTGAATGCCGCCGAGTCGGGCACTTCGTAAGTGATGTACGAAAGTTCGCCCGGCCCAGCGCCGTTGAGCGCAGGTCGCGGTTCGCCGGCCCTTGGCTGGAACACCGCGAATGCAATACCCTGCGGGTCGGTGGCGTCGAGCACGGTGCCGAAGTCGAACTGTTGCTCCTCACCTACGGCGCCGCCGCCGTCGAGGATCGCCCGGCGCGCGCCCTGCAGATCGGCAACGGCATAGCAGCAGAGCATGCCCTGAGGACTGGCGACGCTGTAGATGCCGATGTGTTGCGTGGTGTTGGTGACCTCGTGGGTCTGCGGGTCGTATATCCACCCGAGCACGTGGCCGTAGAACGCCGCCGCCCGGTCGGCGTCCGGCGTCCAGACCGAGACATAGCCGACGTCGCCGTGCTGGATCGGAATGGCCGCGCCGGTCACCGGTCCGCTGAGCATCCAGCGATGACCAAACGGGTCGATGATCGTGGCATTGCGGCCGCCGTAGTTCTCGTACGCTTCCCGTTGCACCTGCGCACCCCGCTCCCTGGCGCGTTCCAGCGTGGCATCGGTATCGGATACGTGGAGCATCAAGCTGACCGAAGTCGCTTGTGGTGCAGGTGCTTTCACCCCGAGGGCCGGATACTCGTCGGACAGGTACAGCACGCCTCCGCCAATTGCGAGTTCGGCGTGGCCGATGCGACCGTCGTCCATCTCGTACGGCTCGCCCACCACTGCGGCGCCGAATGTGTCGACGTACCAGGCAATGGCATCGCGCGCGTTGGCAACGGCCAGGTACGGCAGCGCCGCCGCACGTGGGGGTGGCGCAACGGTTGGCTCGTTGAGCTCGGCAAGGGCGGTGTCGGTGCCACTCATGAGGACTCCTTGGGTTCTGTTGGGTTGGGACCCGAAAAAGGTCACAGCGGATTCCAGGCGGGCACGAAGGCGGGCCGCGAACTCCGGATCGGGTTGGACGGGAAGCTCGTCGCCATGAAGCACGGTCAGCGGATCTGTGTTGTTGTTCATGGCTTCCCTCCTTCCGGCTCCGGATAGTGAGATCGGAAGGCGCGCCTGGCCCGCACCAAGAGCGCCTCCGTCGCGTGGACGGTGCGGCCGATCAACTCGGCGCACTCCGGCACCGAGCAGTCGTCCATGTAGCGCAGCGCCAGCACCGTGCGATGCTGCTCAGGCAGTCTGGCGAGCACGCTTTCGGCGACTATGCGATCCAGCGCCGCATCCCAACCGTCGGCGGGATCCACCGCTTCTGGAAGTTCGGCCACCGGCACGCTGAACCGGTCGTGCCGACGCCGGTAGTGGTCGGCGAGTTTGTGGCGCGCCACCCCCAGCAGCCACGGGATCGTCATCGGGGGAGGCGTTTCCTTGCGGGCAGCATCCATCGCCGCCAGAAAGGTGTCCGAGGTCAGATCCTCGGCGGTTCCGCGGTCGCCGCAGCGCCGGACGAAGTACCCGTATACGACCGGGAGGGCATCGTCGTACAGCGCCAGCAGGGTCTGCGGAGCGTCGTTGCCGTTCGGTTCGGCGCTCACACCCTTATCGTCGCCGCCGCGGCGCCAACTCCGACGCCTCAATCACGAATTTTTCGGGCGCCGTTTCACATCCAGTGCGGCTAGCCCATCGCTGACGGTGTCGAACGCGGCGCCAAGCGCCTGAGCGAGGGACACCGACTCGTCGGCCAGCCAGTTCTCGTAGGCCGACAGCGCGACGCCGAGCATGGTCCACGCGACCGTCTGCGGCACGATGTCTTCGACCTTCACCCCGAGCCGTTGCGCCACGAAAGCGGCGACGACCGCGCGCCAGCCGGCGTACATGGTCATCGAATAAGCCTGCAGTGCAGCGGTTTCCAGGATCACCCGCATGCGTTGCCGGTGCCGTGCGGTCTCCTGGTCGTCGAAGCTGTTGAACGCCAACAACGCTGTGCGCAGCGCCTCTTTGACGGGTACGTCGGGTTCCAGCTCATTGAGCAGATCGCGCATGTGGTCGAGGTGTGCGTCGAAATCGCCCCACGGCAGCGCGTTCTTGGACGGGTAGTAGCGAAACAGCGTGCGACGGGCGATGCCAACGGCTTCGGCGACGTCATCGACGCTGACCTCGTCGAAGCCGCGCGCCGCGAACAGGTCGATCGCGACGTTGGAGATGTGGTCGGTGGTCGTGGAGCGTCGCCGGCCCACCCGGTGCTGGGATACCGGCCGCATCACCACCCCTTCCATTTCGGCACTGGATGCCATATTATTGCGACCTCGGTCACACTGTCGAGACCCAACCATACGAAAGGTGCTGCTCATGGAGCCGAACCAGCAGGTCGAAGCCGAAGAACTCGTCACCGAGACGCTGGTCGAAGAGGTGTCGATCGACGGGATGTGCGGGGTCTACTGACCGTGTCGTCGCCTGTCGTGGCGTTCGATCCGGATGTCAGCTGGCGGCTGCATCGCCAAGTGGCGGTGCGGCCGGAGCCGTTCGGTGCGCTGCTCTATCACTTCGGCACCCGCAAGCTGTCGTTCCTGAAAAACCGGACGATCGTCGAGGTGGTCAACTCGATTGGCGACCACCCCGACGCTCGCTCGGCTTGCCGAGCCGCGGGGATCGACGACGCGCAACAGGCGCCGTATCTGCACGCACTCGGCGTGCTCGCCCAGTCCAACATGCTCGTGACGGGAGAAGCATGACGTCTTTGGCTCCGGTACCTCGGCTCGTCGAACAGTTCGAGCACGGACTCGACGCGCCGATCTGCCTGACGTGGGAGCTCACCTACGCCTGCAACCTGTCATGTGTGCACTGCCTGTCGTCGTCGGGCAAGCGCGACCCTCGCGAGCTGACGACGCAGCAGTGCAAGGACATCATCGACGAGCTCGAGCGCATGCAGGTGTTCTATGTGAACATCGGCGGCGGCGAACCGACTGTGCGGCCTGATTTTTGGGAACTCGTCGACTACGCGACGGCACATCACGTCGGGGTGAAGTTCTCCACGAACGGTGTGCGCATCACCCCTGAGGTCGCAAACCGGCTGGCGGCAAGCGATTACGTCGATGTGCAGATCTCGCTCGATGGTGCGACCGCCGAGGTCAACGACGCCGTACGCGGGGCAGGCTCGTTCGCGATGGCGACGCGGGCGTTGGAGAACCTGGCTGCGGCCGGCTTCAAGGATGCCAAGATCTCGGTCGTGGTGACGCGCCACAACGTCGACCAGCTGGACGAATTCGCCGCTCTCGCAGCGCGTTACGGTGCGACCCTGCGGATCACCCGGCTGCGTCCGTCCGGCCGCGGCGCTGACGTATGGGACGAACTGCATCCGACTGCCGAACAGCAGGTCCAGCTCTACGACTGGCTGGTGGCCAAGGGCGACCGGGTGCTCACCGGCGACTCCTTCTTCCACCTGTCGGGCCTTGGCGAGCCGGGCGCGCTGGCCGGGCTCAACCTGTGCGGCGCCGGCCGCGTGGTGTGCCTGATCGACCCGGTCGGTGACGTCTACGCCTGCCCGTTCGCCATCCACGACCGCTTCCTTGCCGGAAACATCTTGTCCGATGGCGGTTTTGACAACGTGTGGAAGAACGCGCCGCTGTTTCGGGAGCTGCGGGAACCGCAGTCGGCCGGGGCGTGCGGCAGCTGCGGGCACTACGACAGCTGCCGCGGCGGCTGCATGGCCGCGAAGTTCTTCACGGGCCTGCCGCTCGACGGGCCCGACCCCGAATGCGTTGAGGGCTACGGCGCTCCGGCGCTGGCGCGGGACCGGGTGAAGCCGAAGTCGAGCGTCGACCATTCCCGCGCTGCTCCCGTGATGCTGAAACTGCTCACCAAACCGCCCGCGAGGCCCTGCAATGAAAGTCCGGTATAGGTCATGGCTCGCGACAAATGGTTCGAAACCGTCGCCATCGCGCAGGAGCGCGCGAAGAAGCGGCTGCCCAAGTCCGTCTATGGTGCGTTGGTTGCGGGCAGCGAGAAGGGGATGACGGTCAGCGGCAACGTCGAGGCTTTTGGCGAGCTCGGCTTCGCCCCGCACGTCATCGGCGCAATCGAGAAGCGTGATCTCGCGACGACCGTTATGGGACAAGAGATCTCGTTGCCAGTCCTGATTTCACCTACCGGTGTGCAGACCGTACATCCCGACGGTGAGGTCGCGGTTGCGAGGGCGGCAGCCGCCCGCGGCACCGCGATGGGCCTTTCGTCGTTTGCGAGCAAGCCGATCGAAGAGGTCATTGCCGCCAACCCCAAGTTGTTCTTTCAGGTGTACTGGCTCGGCGGACGTGACGCGATCGCTGCGCGGGTGCAACGGGCACGGGAGGCGGGGGCCGTCGGGCTCATCGTCACCACCGATTGGAGCTTCTCGCACGGTCGCGACTGGGGCAGCCCGAAGATCCCCGAGAAGATGAGCCTTGGCACGATCGTCTCGATGCTGCCAGAGCTCGTGAGACGGCCGCGCTATTCGATGCAATGGGCCAGGAACGTCCGGCCGCCCGACCTTTGTGTGCCGAACCAGGCGGCGCGCGGTGAAACTGGCCCGCCGTTCTTCCAGGCATACGGCGAATGGATGGGCACGCCTCCACCCACGTGGGAGGACATCGCCTGGCTGCGCGAGCTGTGGGGCGGGCCGTTCATGCTCAAGGGCGTTATGCGCGTCGATGACGCGAAACGTGCTGTGGATGCCGGTGTTTCGGCAATCTCGGTATCCAACCACGGCGGCAACAACCTGGACGGCACACCGGCGTCAATAAGGGCGCTGCCCGTGATCGCCGATGCCGTCGGCGACCAGGTCGAGGTGTTGTTGGACGGCGGCATCCGGCGCGGCAGCGACGTGGTGAAGGCGCTCGCGCTCGGCGCGCGCGCGGTGATGATCGGCCGGGCCTACCTCTGGGGCCTGGCGGCCAACGGTCAAGCTGGGGTCGAGAACGTACTCGACGTCCTGCGCGGCGGCATCGACTCGGCATTGATGGGCCTCGGCCGCGCGTCGGTCCATGATCTTGTTGCCGGCGACGTGCTCGTCCCACCGGGCTTCACCCGCGCGCTCGGGGTGCCCCCAGGCGCCGATTCCTGACGGGCAAACCGGGCGGGGCCGAAGATCCTGGTACAGACGTGGCGGAGGGGGCTGGCGTGGCTGCGCTGAGGCGGCCGAGGAAAATTCAGGGAAATCAATTGCTGCGCATGCGCCAACAATTGGCGCACGCCAGGTGAATTCGGCCTACCATCGGCGGGTGGCTTTCCCTGCCGACCTCGCGAACTCAACGTCGAGACAGCTTCAGAGCACGTCGCCAGCGTTGATTATCCCGGTAGGGTCGGTCGAACAGCACGGACCGCATCTGCCGCTGGATACCGATACCCGGATCGCCACCGCCGTCGCTTCATCGGTTGCTGAGCGGCTGGCAGAGGCAAATGAATCCAACTGGGCCCTGGCGCCCGCGATCGGTTACGGCGCCAGCGGCGAGCACGAGGGCTTCCCCGGCACGGTGTCGATCGGCACGTCAGCGCTGCGGCTGTTGCTCGTGGAGTTCGGCCGGTCAGCCTCGCGATGGGCATCGCGATTGGTATTCGTCAATGGACACGGCGGAAACGTCGAGGCGCTCGCGGCCGCGGTGGCTTTGCTTCGCTACGAGGGCCGCGACGCGGGTTGGGTTTCGTGCACGGCGAATGACGCCGACGCCCACGCCGGCCACACCGAAACGTCTGTATTGCTACATATTTCGCCGAAAGACGTCTGGACCGATGAACTGCTCCCCGGCAACAGTGCGCCGCTGTCCCAGTTGATGCCACAGTTGCGTCAGGGCGGCGTGGCCGCCGTCAGCGAACTCGGCGTACTCGGCGATCCGACGACGGCAACGGCCCAAGACGGGGAGCGGATCTACCTGGCGATGATCGAGGATTGTTTGCGGCGTATCGTCGCCTGGACGCCCAACCGCGACGGGATGCTGACATGACGGGACCGCGGCTGCCCGACGGCTTCGCCGTTCAGGTCGATCGCCGGGTGAAGGTGCTCGGAGAGGGGTCCGCCCTGCTCGGCGGTTCGCCGACCCGGCTGCTGCGGCTGGCGCCCGCCGCGCAGACCATGCTCAACGGCGGCAGGCTCGAGGTGCACGACGCGGTCAGCGCACAGCTCGCGCGCACCCTGCTTGACGCGACGGTAGCCCATCCGCGACCCGCCAGTGGACCGTCCCATCGCGATGTCACGGTCGTTATTCCGGTGCGGGACAACTTCTCTGGCCTTCTTCGTCTGATCGGCACACTGCGCGGCATGCGCGTCGTGGTAGTCGACGACGGGTCGGCCACACCCGTGCAGCAGAGCGACTTCGCCGACATGCACTGCGACATTCAAGTGCTGCGCCACCCGCGCAGCAAGGGGCCTGCCGCTGCGCGCAACACCGGGCTGGCGGCGTGCAACACCGACTTCGTGGCCTTTCTGGATTCCGACGTCGTGCCGAGGCGCGGGTGGCTCGAGGCGCTGCTCGGACACTTCTGCGATCCTGCCGTCGCGTTGGTCGCCCCGCGCATCGTCGGGTTGCGCCAGGCCGACAACCTGGTGGCGCGCTACGAGGCGGTGCGTTCGTCTCTGGACCTCGGGCTACGCGAGGCCCCGGTCGTGCCGTACGGCACGGTGTCTTACGTCCCCAGCGCGGCCATCATCTGCCGCCGTGCCGTGATCAAGGACCTGGGCGGCTTCGACGAGACGCTGAAGTCCGGTGAGGACGTCGACCTGTGTTGGCGCTTCATCGAGGCGGGTGCGCGACTGCGGTACGAACCCATCGCGCTTGTCGCCCACGACCATCGCACCCAAATGCGAGAGTGGTTCGCGCGCAAGTCTTTTTACGGTGAATCGGCCGCTCCCTTGTCGATCCGGCATCCCGGCAAGACCGCGCCTCTGGTGATCTCCGGATGGACGTTGGTGGTGTGGATCCTGCTCGCAATGGGTTCGGGAATCGGCTACCTGGCGTCGATGATCGTCGCGGCCATCACCGGCCGGCGCATCGCCAATTCGCTGAGCACGGTCGAGACCGAACCCAAGGAGGTGGCGGTCGTCGCCGCGCACGGCCTGTGGTCGGCGGCCCTGCAACTGGCCTCCGCGATCTGTCGGCACTACTGGCCCGTCGCCCTGATCGCCGCCCTGTTGTCCAGGCGCTGTCGCCAGGTGGTGCTCGTGGCAGCCGTGGTCGACGGGGTGGTGGACTGGATCACCCGCAACGGCAACGTCGACGACGACACCAAGCGAGTCGGGTTGCTGACCTACATACTGCTGAAGCGGCTCGACGACATCGCGTACGGTGCCGGCCTATGGACCGGGGTGGTGCGCGAACGGCACGCCGGCGCGCTCAAACCCCAGATCCGGACCTGATACGACCTTGCATAGCGACGTGCTGATCGTCGGTGCGGGCAGCGCTGGGTCCGTTCTGGCCGAACGCCTTTCCGCCGATCCGCAGTGCCAAGTGACGGTGGTGGAGGCCGGGCCAACCCCGTCGGATCCTCGGGTGCTCGCGCAAATCACCGACGGGCTGAGGTTGCCGATCGGGACCGCAAGCTCGGTGGTGCGGCGCTACCCGACGACGCTGACCGACGAGCCCAAACGGCACGCACAGATAATGCGTGGCGCCGTGGTCGGCGGGTCGGGCGCCGTGAACGGCGGCTACTTCTGTCGCGGGCTGCCAACGGATTTCAACGGCTGGGGTCTGCCGGGCTGGAAATGGGAAGATGTCCTGCCGCATTTTCGGGCGATCGAAACCGATCTCGACTTCGATACCCCCGTGCACGGATCAGACGGGCCTATTCTGGTTCGCCGGGTGTCCGAATTCGACGGCTGCACAGCGTCTTTCGTGCAGGCCTCAGGGCAGGCCGGCTACCGGTGGATCGATGACCTCAACGGCGCCACCTCAGATGGAGCGTTACCGCCGGGAGTCGGCGCGGTGCCACTGAACATCAACGGCGGAACAAGGGTGGGGCCCGGCGGGGCGTATCTGAAGCCCGCAGTCGGCCGGACCAACCTCACGCTGCTGACGAACACCAGGGTCACCCGAGTGCGGTTTGCCGGTGACACGGCCATCGGTGTCGAATGCGTCGGGCCGGACGGTGTTTCGGTTCTCAGTGCGGATCGAATCGTGTTGTCTGCCGGCGCAATAGGATCGGCGCATCTGATGATGCTGTCCGGCATCGGCCCGCAGGGTGCACTACGGGCGGCAGGCGTACCGGTGCTCGCTGACCTGCCTGTCGGCGCGGCCTGTGTTGACCATCCCGAATGGGTGTTGCCGGTCAACTGGACGGAAACCCACGGACTGCCTCCGCTCGAGGCGGTGCTGACGACCGACGAGCTCGAGATCCGGCCGTACACAGCAGGATTCGGTGCAATGGTCAGCGGCCGGCGCGACGATCCCGGCGACCATCCCCACATCGGGGTCGCGCTGATGCGGCCCGAGTCCCGCGGCAGCGTGACGCTCGCGTCTGCTGACCCTGACGTCGGTCCGATCATCGAACACCACTACGACGCTTCGCCGGCCGATGTCGCCAAGCTGACCGATGGCGCCGAGTTGGCGCGCGAATTGGTCGGCGAGACAGCGCAAGTGGGTCCCGTTTCGTGGTCAACCTCGCAGCACCTTGCGAGGACGGCCCCGATGGGCGTCAACTCCGACGCGGTCGTCGACACTCAGTGTCGAGTCCACGGGGTCGAGCAGCTATGGGTCGTCGACGGCTCGGTGCTTCCCGCCATCACCAGCAGGGGACCGCACGCCACCATCGTGATGATCGGTCACCGGGCCGCTGACTTCGTCGTCGTTGCGTAGGAATCCGAACTGTTTTCCGTTGCGGCCGGGCGCCCACACCGCGACGAATGCCGACGCAACCATCACGGTGGCGGCGATGACCAACAGCGATAAGTCCATCGACTGGATGAACGCAGACTCGGCGAGGTCGGCCAGTCTCGTTCCCTGCGGCCCCATCTGGTCGGCGACCGCCAGCGCATGGGCGAGCGAATCGAGGGCCGATTCGCGGACCTGGTCGGGCAAGCCGGCCAGGGCTGGTCGGAGCACATCGTTGTACTGGGCGGCGAGGACCGATCCGGCGACGGCGATCCCGACCGCGGCGCCGACTTCACGCGTGGTGTCGTTGACCGCAGAAGCGACGCCCTGCTTCTCGTCGGGAACCGCGTTCATGATCGCCGAAGTCGTTGGCGCGACGCATAAGCCGATGCCTGTGCTCACGATCAGGAACGGCCAGACCATGTCGATGTATGCCGACCCTGCGTCGAGGTAGCGCATGCAGAACAGGCCTGCGCCGATCAGAAACAGACCGAGCGCGACTGCTGTTCGCAGTCCGATCTTCGGTAGGTACAGATGCAGTGTCGCGCCGAGAACCATGATGGGTACCGCCAACGGGGTGAGCGCGAAGGCAGTCTGCAGCGGGCTGTAGCCGAGGATCAACTGCATGTATTGCATTGAGACGAAAAAGAATCCGAAATTCGCGAAGAACAGGCAGGTGATGCCTACCGCGCCGGTCGCGAAGTCGGGCCTACCGAAAAGGCGGATGTCGAGCAGAGGATGTTCACGCCTCAGTTCGACCACCGCGAACACCACAGCCAGCACGACGCCGAGCGACATGCAGCCCCACACGACGGGGTGCGTCCAGCCGCGTACCGGTGCCTCAACGACTCCGAACACGAACACCGCCACCGCGCCGCCGATCAGCACCGCCCCGAGCCAGTCCAGTGGGGTAGCGGTCTCGTCACGCGATGAGGAGATCGTGCAGGTGGCGATGAATAGTACGAGGGCCGAGGCGGCGAACCCGTAGAAGATGGACGGCCAGGAGAAGTACTTGAGTAGAAGGCCGGCGCCCATGAACCCGACTACCGCTCCTGAGCTTGCGACGCCTGCCCAGATGCCAACGGCCTTGTTGCGCTCGGAGCGCGGGAACGCAGCGGTCAGCAGCGACAGTGTCGCGGGCATGATGAACGCGGCGCCCAGCCCTGCGGCCGCGCGCGCGACGATGATCTGAACCGGGCTGTCGAAGACGGTCGGTGAAACGGAAGCGACGGCGAAGATCGCGAGTCCGACGAGCAGTGCGCCGCGGCGGCCGTACCGATCGCCGATCGCTCCTGCAGGCAGCAACAGGCACGCCAGCACCAGGGTGTAACCGTCGACGATCCATGTCAGCTGTGTCTGTGTCGCGGCGGTTTGTACCGCCATGTCGGGCAGCGCCGCATTCAGCGCCACCATGGACGAGATCACCAGCAGCACGTCGAGCGCGGCGACCGTCAACAACCAGAACCGGGCGCGGTTCGAGAGGGAGGCGACGCCACCGTCGATATCCTGATCGGATCGAGCGAGGGTGTCGACCATCAGCGGCGTTCTCCTTAAGTGGATAGTTTCGAGACTAACAGTCTCGTAGCGAGACCGATAGTCTTGTTCCCACGTGGGAGGTGGTGTAAACGGATGGCGGCCATCGGGAGTGATCCCCGACCGGCCCGGTCGCGGGCGCGATTGCTCGATGCCGCGACCGCGCTGTTGCGGTCGGGCGGCCCCAGCGCGGTCACGATCGACGCAGTCACCCGCAGCGCCAACGTCGCACGGGCCACGCTGTATCGCCACTTTCCGAGCGCCAACGACCTACTAGCCGCGGCATTCGCGAGCCTGTTGCAACCCGCGCCGATGCCGCCAGTAGAAGGCACGACGCGCGATCAGTTGATCGCTGTGGTGGTGGGGTGGGCCGAGGCGATCGCCGAGGCGCCAACCACGCTCGCCGCGATGACCTGGTTGGCGTCAGGGCCGGCAGCGGGGAATTATTCCGATGTGCGCCAACCGGATTCGGATGCGGTCGGCACTTTGCGGACCAAGATCATCCAGTTCTACTCGGCGCCGTTCGACGCCATCTTCGACAGCCCGCGGGCTGTGGCGGAGCTCGGCGAGGTCGACCGCGTCCAGGCAATCGCATTGCTGATCGGACCGTTGATCCTCGGAAGGCTCTCCACCGTAGCCGATTTCGACTACCGCGGATGCGCCGAGATCGCCGTCGACGGGTTCTTGGCCACCCACGCCAAGAAGCGGCGCAAGATCACCTGAGCGAGTAGCGGATCGGCAGGTGCTTGAGACCGCCGACGAATGTGGTGGCCGTCAGCTCCGGCTCACCAGCCAGTTCGATCGATTCCAGCCGTGGGATCAGTTCGGTGAAGAGGCTGTTCATCTCCATCCGGGCCAGCGCGGCGCCGAGGCAGAAGTGCACACCGTATCCGAACGCGACGTGGCGGTTCGGATCGCGGCCGACGTCGAAGCGGAACGGTTCGTCGAACACCTCTTCATCCCGGTTACCTGAAACGTATGCGAGGTAGACGGATTTGCCCTTGGCGATCGGCACGCCGCGAACGACGGTGTCCTCGGCAGCGGTGCGCATGAACTCCTTGACCGGTGTGGCCCACCGGATCATCTCCTCGACCGCCGTCGGCATCAGATCCATGTTCTGGCGCAGTCGATCCAGTTCGCCCGGGTTCTCGATCAATGCCAGCAGGCCACCGGAGATCGCGTCCTTGGTCGTGTCGTGGCCGGCACTGGCAATGATCACGTAGTAGGACAGGGTGTCCATGTCCGACATGTATTCACCGTCGATGCGGCCGTTGGCAATTGCCGATGCCAGGTCCTCGGTCGGGGTGGCGCGACGGGAGGCCGTCAACGCCGAGAAGTAGTTGAAGAAGTCGGCCAGCACCGCCAGCAGATCCTCGGTCGAATCCCCGCGCCGGTGTTCCTCGTCCTCGCCGCCGAACATCTCCTGCGTCAGCTTCATCATGCGAGGGAAGTCCTCCTCGGGCAGGCCGAGGAGCGAAAGGATCACGTAGAGAGGAAAGTTCACCGCCACTGCTTCGACGAAGTCGCACTCGGGGCCGATGTCGCGCATCATATCGACGTAGCGCTTCGCCAGTTCGTCGACGCGCACCTTGAGATCGCGCATGGCCTTCGGTCGGAACCAATCCGCGCCGATCGCCCGTACTTTGCGGTGGTGGGGATCGTCCATGTGGATCAGCGTGCGGATGCCCAACCCGGCCTCCTGCTGAGCCTTCAACACGTCGTCGACCTCGGCGGTGGCCAGCAGGGGTCGCGGCTCGGACAGGAACAGGTTGTTGTCCCGTTCGATGGCCATGATGTCGGCGTGCTTGGTGATCGCCCAGAACGGCCGGTAGGGCGGGTTGTCCACCCAGGCGACGGGGTTGTTCGCCCGCAGATGGGTCAGCGCCGCGTGCAGTCGTTCGTCGTCGGCATAGGCGGTGGGATCGGCCAGGACTTTGGCGGCGTCGTCCATCGTCGGCGTGCTCAATTCGGGCTCCTCACCTCCGGTATTCCCGGACTTGACGGGTGTCAAGTTTGGAGTCTATGTGATGCGGGCCACCTGTGGGAAGGGGCGGGTGAGTCAGACGCCGCTAGGCTCTAAGGGCGTGCCGTCCCAAATGCTTCGCCGCCTGCTGACGCTCGCCTTGAGTGTGGTGCTGGCTGTGGGGTGCGCCCGCGGTGACGGTGAACCGCCGAAGACCGCCGTTCCGCCGCATCCCTCAGATCCCGCCGTGGTTCACACTAGCGCAGGGGCGCTGCGCGGCGTCGTCGCCTCCGATCACCGGCTGTTCGCCGGAATCCCTTATGCCGCACCGCCACTCGGGCCGCTGAGGTGGCAGCCCCCGGCACCGGCTGCCGCATGGCAAGGGGTGCGCGACGCGACCCGCCCCGGACCGCGGTGCCTTCAGGATCCCGGTGGCGACCCGGAATTCGGGCGGCAAACCGACGAGGACTGCCTGACACTGAACGTCTGGACACCGCCCGTCGGCCGGGGTGGCGGGCCCTTGCCGGTGATGGTGTGGATTCACGGTGGCGCGTTCATCAACGGCAGCGGAGGAATCTACGACGCGCGGTGGCTCGCCGAGCGGGGCGACATGATCGTCGTCACCATCAATTACCGGCTGGGCGCGATGGGGTTCCTCGCGCATCCGGCGCTGGGGTCGCCGGGCGATGTCGGTAATTACGGCCTCGCCGATCAGCAGGCTGCGCTGCGCTGGGTGCGCGACAACATCGCCGACTTCGGCGGCGATCCGGGCAAGGTGACACTGGCTGGTGAGTCTGCCGGTGGCATGTCGGTATGTGACCACCTGGTTGCGCCGGAATCGGCTGGGCTGTTCCGGGCGGCGATCATTCAGAGCGGACCGTGCCAGGCGCAGCTGCCGCTCGCGCAGGCGCAGCAGGCCAGCCTCGACTACGCGGCCGAACTTGGCTGTGGCGAACCGCAATCCGCGGCCCAGTGCCTGCGCGCTCTGCCGCCCGGCAAGCTACGCGAGCCGGTTTGGTACTACCGCATCGGCGCCGACAAGCTCAGCGGTCCCGTCACCGGTACAAAGCGACTGCCGGTCGATCCGGTCGCCGGATCCGTCGAAGGCCGCACGGCGCGCGTGCCGGTGCTGATCGGCACCAACCGCGACGAATTCACGTTATTCGTCGCCCTGCAGTACCTGCGGCACGCCGAGTACAGCACCGAGGGGTACCCACAACTGCTGGCCGAGACGTTCGGCGCCAACGCGGCTGCCGTCGAGGCCCATTACCCATTGCAGCGTTACGGTGGTGCGCCCCTTGCATATTCGGCGGCGGTCACCGATGGGGTGTTCGCGTGCCCGTCGGATCGGATGGCCGAGGCAATGCAGCGCAAAGGGTCCGTCTACGCCTACGAGTTCAATGACCGCGATGCGCCGGCACCCGATCCGCTGCGCACAGTGCCGTTCCCAGTCGGCGCAAGCCATTCCCTGGAACTGCGCTACCTGTTCGACATGGGCGGTGCGCCGCCGCTCAACCCTGCCCAGCAGGTCTTGTCTGACCAAATGATCGACTACTGGGCGCATTTCGTGCGAACGACCGAACCGGGTGGGCAGTGGCCTGCATTCGGCGCCGACAAAAATCGGTTGTCGTTTCAGCCGGGTGGGAGCACAGTGATCACCGACTACGACGAATCCCACCAGTGCGCGTTCTGGGCTAGCGTGAAAGGCTGACGGCGATGCCGACTCCCGACCCCAACGGTTATGCGGACCAGTGGGTGCGGGCATGGAATGCGCACGATGTCGAGGCGGTGCTCGCGCACTTCCGCGACGATGTGCTGTTCACGTCGCCGGTGGCGGCACGCGTCGTCCCCGGAAGCGGGGGAGTGGTGCGAGGCAAGGCAGCGCTGCGCGACTACTGGACGGTTGCGCTGAAGGCCTTTCCGGAGCTGCACTTTGACATCGTCGGCGTGTACCGCGGTGAGTCGACGCTGGTGATCAACTACCGCAACCACCGCGGCGAACTGGTCAACGAGGTGCTGACCTTCGACGCCGACGGCCTGGTGCGCGAGGGCCACGGGACGTATCTGCACGGTTGATTCGGCACCGATTTTCCTGGGGGGGAAATGAAGTACAGAGTTCAAGCTCTGCTCGCAGTCGGTCTGCTCGTCGGCTTCTATGTGGTCGCTCTGGGCATCGTCATGACGCTGGTGTATGTGGGCAGCCTGCTGGTGTCCGCGTGGGGCATCGGCCTCGCGGCCGTGTGCTGGATCCTGGCTGGCGGTGTGGCGATCGCCGTCGGCCGAACAATGTTCTCACAACAGGACGCGAAGGCTCAGGATCAGATCGGCCTCGCCCTCGACGAGGCGCAACAGCCGAAGTTGTGGCGGGAGGTACGTGAACTCGCGGCATTCGCTGGTACGCGGCCTCCCGACGAGATCCAGCTTGTCACCGGCGCGAACGCCGCTGTCGCAGAAGAGACCTCACTGCTGGGACTCGTCGGCGGACGGCGCAAGATGTACATCGGCGCACCGCTGCTCGTCGGTCTCAGTCGCGAGCAGCTGCGCTCCGTGCTGGCGCACGAACTCGGCCACTACAGCGCCCGTCACACGGCGCTGGCAGCACTCACGTACCGCGGCATGGAAGCCATCGCGAAGGTCCTCACCGAACTCGACGACAGTGTCGTACGTATCCCGCTGTGGCTGTACGCGCGCCTCTACATCGCTGTCGCACAGACGGTCAACCGCCGCCAGGAGTTCGAGGCCGATCAACTCAGCGCCGAAGTTGTCGGCGCCGACACTGCGGCCGAGGCGCTTCGTCAGGGCACAGCCCTCGATCCGGCGTGGGAGTACTTCCTCATGCTGTACGTGAACACCGGCATGGCTGAAGGCAGCAGACCGCACGACTTGTTCGACGGGTTCCGGTGCTTCCTGGCGGCCCCGGAGCGACAGCGCCAGCTGGCCAAGGTGAAGGCGAACCCGGAAGATCCACCGCAGTCGATCTACGACAGCCACCCGTCGATTAGCAAGCGATTGGCGGCCTTTGACCGCATTGGGACCAGTGGAGAGCAAGACACTTCCGGCCCCGCCACGACCTTGCTCAGCGACCCGCAAGCCGACCTCGCTCAGTTCGGCGAGGTGATCTACCGCCAGTCGGGGCTGGCGGCAACGACATTCGACGAGATAGCGGCACTGGCCGGTAGCGCCAAGTCCGAGCACAACGCCCGGGTTCTGTTGAATGCGGCTGCCAAGCATGGAGTTTCGATTCCGACCCTGGGTGGGGTAATCACTGCGATCAATGAGGGGCGGACGCAGGCGCTGCTGTGCGCGGTAACCGAAAGCGGCGGCGAGAGCGAGGCCGCGCGGACCACCGCCGCAACGGCGTTGGGGGATGTGATCGCGCACAGACTCCTCGAGCAGGGCTCCGCTCGCTATGTGCTGGACTGGAACGGCCCGCCGCGGCTTGTCGACGAAAGCGGCGAATCGCTCGATCCATGGACTCCCGCCTACGAGGCGCTCGGCGCGGACGACGATGCAGTAGCCGCGTTTGAAACCTGGCTCGACAACCATCAGGTTCGTCGCGACATCGAGTTTCCTCCCGTCGAGCAGGAAGACGAACAGCCGCCTGCCGAGCCGACTCAATGGTTCGGCGTACTCGCACCGGTCAAGATTTCCCGCTTCTCCCGGTGCCGCGTCCTCGGTATCGCCGACAGTGGCGTACTGATCTGCAAACCGCGCCTCGAGGATCGCTGGGCGGCGTCGTTTGCGGCGCAGAGTTTTCGCAACGAGGGGCGCGTTTACGCCAAGAGGCTGCTCAATCGGGAACCGGCTCAAGTGCTCGCCGAGGGAGCCCGGCACTTTCGGTGGGGCGAGATCACCTCGGCCGTGGCACGCGACGGCCGGTTCGCACGCCGCGTGCGAATCGAGGCCACCGACGGCTCGACCACAACCGTGCGTTGGTACTTCACCGCACACGGCCAGGGTCAGATATGGCTGGTGCTCACCCACTACCTGGGCGACCGGTACACGGTCGAACCCTGACCTCAATGAGCACGCGAGCTACGCTCCAGTGCGTCTGACTTCTCGATTGGGGGGATCGTGAGCGCCGAGGAAATTGTTCGCGCCGAGTTGGCCGCATGGGGCCGCAACGATGTCGACGAAGTGATGAGCCACTTCGCTGACGATCTGACGCTTTATGTCGGCCCGTATCCGCCGGTTTCCGGTCGCGACGCGATTCGCAAGACGATGGAGGCCTACTTCTCTCGCGGAACGTGCGTCGACCTGAAGATTCTCTACGTCGCAGTCGACGGCGATGTCGTGTTGATGGAGCGTGACGACCACTGGATCGTGGACGGGAAAGAGATGCATTGGCCGGTGATGGGTGCCTACGAGGTCAAGGATCAAAAGATCACCGCATGGCGCGAGTACTTCACACCCGTCAGTACCTCGTAGCGCAACGCCGATAAGTGGTGGTCGGAGCCGCCGCGAGTGGCTACCTTACTCTGGAGTAAGGTCGCCGACGGTTGCCCATGGCCAGAGATTTGGATGAGGCCGGCATCTAAGGCATACTGTTCGGGTTGCCTTGAGCCGGGTTCGCGCCTGGCCGGGGCATACGACCAGCGCCTGAACGGGCGCATCCGGTCCCCACCTCGATCGCGACGATTTCCGCCGCGGCTGAGTGTGCGTGAGGGCGACACGCCCGACCGCGGGGATCGGTGAACCACAGACAGATAAACAGCGGCGGCATACCAGCGCGAAGCTAAATCGCCGGCTCAGCCGGCGAGTGCGCCGGACGGAAGCGGCCCCGGAAGGGGCCCAGTAGTAGTGAGGTAGGAGAAGCGTGGCGGGACAGAAGATCCGCATCAGGCTCAAGGCCTACGACCACGAGGCAATTGACGCCTCGGCACGCAAGATCGTGGAGACGGTCACCCGTACCGGCGCCAGCGTGGTTGGCCCTGTGCCGCTGCCGACTGAGAAGAACGTGTACTGCGTCATCCGGTCCCCGCATAAGTACAAGGACTCGCGGGAGCACTTCGAGATGCGTACGCACAAGCGACTGATCGACATCCTCGACCCGACGCCGAAGACCGTTGACGCCCTGATGCGCATCGATCTGCCGGCCAGTGTCGACGTCAATATCCAATAAGTCATTCCAGTAGGAGATCCCAAGAGAAATGGCTAGAAAGAGCATTCTGGGCACCAAGCTGGGCATGACGCAGGTGTTCGACGAGAACAACAAGGTCGTGCCGGTGACGGTCGTCAAGGCCGGTCCCAATGTCGTGACGATGATCCGCACGCCGGAGCGCGACGGCTACAGCGCGGTGCAACTCGCCTACGGCGAGATCAGCCCCCGCAAGGTCAACAAGCCCCTGTCCGGTCAGTACGCCGCGGCGGGCGTCAACCCGCGCCGTCACATCGCCGAGTTTCGTCTCGACGACGAGGCTGCCGCAGCGGAGTACGAGGTCGGTCAGGAGCTGACCGCCGAGATCTTCACCGACGGCGCCTTTGTCGACGTAACCGGCACCTCCAAGGGCAAGGGTTTCGCGGGCACCATGAAGCGCCACGGCTTCAAGGGCCAGGGCGCCAGCCACGGCGCCCAGGCCGTGCACCGTCGTCCCGGATCCATCGGAGGCTGCGCCACCCCGGGCCGGGTGTTCAAGGGCACGCGCATGTCGGGCCGGATGGGCAACGACCGCGTGACGACGCAGAACCTGTTGGTACACAAGGTCGATGCCGAGAACGGCGTGCTGTTGATCAAGGGTGCGATTCCCGGACGCAACGGCGGACTCGTAGCGGTCCGCAGCGCAATCAAGCGAGGCGAGAAGTAATGGCTGCCAAGACTCTTAAGATCGACGTCCACACCCCGGCCGGCAAGAAGGACGGCTCTGTCGAGCTGCCCGCCGAGCTGTTCGACGTCGAGCCGAACATCGCGCTGATGCATCAGGTTGTCGAGGCGCAACTGGCCGCCAAGCGGCAGGGCACGCACGCGACCAAGACACGCGGCGAGGTCCGCGGCGGCGGCAAGAAGCCCTACCGCCAGAAGGGAACTGGTCGTGCCCGTCAGGGTTCGACGCGTGCTCCGCAGTTCACCGGCGGTGGCACCGTCCACGGCCCGCAGCCGCGCGACTACAGCCAGCGCACGCCCAAGAAGATGATCGCCGCCGCCCTGCGCGGGGCGCTGTCGGACCGGGCACGCAACGGCCGCATCCACGCCATCACCGAGTTGGTGGAGGGTCAGGCTCCGTCGACCAAGAGCGCCAAGGCGTTCCTGGCCACGCTGACGGGCGAGCGCACGGCCGAAAACAACAAGGTGTTGGTTGTGATCGGGCGTGCCGATGAGACCAGTGCACTGAGCGCGCGCAACCTGCCCGGTGTGCACATCCTCTCGCCGGACCAGCTCAACACCTACGACGTGCTGAAGGCCGACGACGTGGTGTTCAGCGTCGAGGCGCTGAACAACTACATCAGCGCCAGCACCAAGACCGAAGACAGCACTGTGGAGGTGTCGGCGTAGATGGCAACCGTGACTGATCCCCGCGACATCATCCTGTCCCCGGTCATCTCCGAGAAGTCCTACGGGCTGATCGAGGACAACGTGTACACGTTCGTCGTGCACCCCGACTCGAACAAGACGCAGATCAAGATCGCGATCGAGAAGATCTTCAAGGTCGAGGTCGCGTCGGTGAACACCCTCAACCGGCAGGGCAAGCGCAAGCGCACCCGCGCCGGCTTCGGTAAGCGCAAGAACACCAAGCGCGCCATCGTCACGCTGGCCGCGGGTAGCAAGCCGATCGATTTGTTCGGAGCTCCGGCCTAGCCGGCGGATAACGCAGAGAGACCTAACCAATCATGGGAATTCGCAAGTACAAGCCGACGACCCCGGGTCGTCGCGGTGCCAGCGTCTCCGATTTCGCCGAGATCACTCGCGATCACCCGGAGAAGTCGCTGGTTCGTCCGCTGCACGGCAAGGGCGGTCGCAACGCGCACGGTCGGATCACCACCCGGCACAAGGGCGGCGGCCACAAGCGTGCGTACCGCGTGATCGACTTCCGTCGCCACGACAAGGACGGCGTCAACGCCAAGGTCGCGCACATCGAGTACGACCCCAACCGCACTGCGAACATCGCGCTGCTGCACTACCTCGACGGCGAGAAGCGCTACATCATTGCGCCGCAGGGACTTTCGCAGGGTGACATCGTTGAGTCGGGTGCCAACGCCGACATCAAGCCCGGCAACAACCTGCCGCTGCGCAACATCCCGTCGGGCACCGTGATCCACGCTGTGGAGCTGCGGCCCGGCGGCGGCGCGAAGATGGCGCGCTCCGCCGGCGCGAGCATCCAGCTGCTGGGTAAGGAAGGCACCTACGCCTCGCTGCGTATGCCGTCCGGTGAGATCCGTCGCGTCGACGTGCGCTGCCGCGCCACCGTCGGCGAGGTCGGCAATGCCGAGCAGGCCAACATCAACTGGGGCAAGGCCGGCCGTATGCGGTGGAAGGGCAAGCGCCCCACCGTCCGTGGTGTCGTGATGAACCCGGTCGACCACCCGCACGGCGGTGGCGAGGGTAAGACCTCCGGCGGCCGTCACCCGGTCAGCCCGTGGGGCAAGCCAGAGGGCCGTACCCGCAAGGCGAACAAGCCGAGCGACAAGCTCATCGTCCGACGCCGGCGCACCGGCAAGAAGCACCACCGGTAAGAGTTAGCCAGGGACAGGAATATGCCACGCAGCCTTAAGAAGGGTCCGTTCGTCGACGACCATCTGCTCAAGAAGGTCGACGTCCAGAACGAGAAGAACACCAAGCAGGTCATCAAGACCTGGTCGCGGCGTTCGACCATCATCCCCGACTTCATCGGGCACACCTTCGCGGTCCACGACGGCCGCAAGCATGTCCCGGTGTTCGTCACCGAGGCGATGGTCGGGCACAAGCTCGGCGAGTTCGCGCCGACGCGCACATTCAAGGGTCATATCAAGGATGACCGGAAGGCCAAACGGCGATGACCACTGTTACTGAATATCCGTCCGCGACCGCGGTGGCGCGCTTCGTGCGTATGTCGCCGACGAAGGCACGCCGCGTCATCGATCTGGTGCGCGGCAAGTCGGTGACCGAGGCGCTCGACATTCTGCGGTGGGCACCGCAGGAGGCCAGCGAGCCGGTCGCCAAGGTGATTGCCAGTGCCGCGGCCAACGCGCAGAACAACGAGGGCCTGGATCCGTCCACCCTCGTGGTTGCGACGATCTACGCCGACGGTGGCCCCACCGCCAAGCGCATCCGGCCGCGCGCCCAGGGGCGTGCGTTCCGAATCCGCAAGCGCACCAGTCACATCACGGTGATCGTGGAAAGCCGCCCGTCACGCGACGAGCGCAGCGCCGGTCGGTCGGCCAGCGCAGCGCGCGCCCGCCGTGCCCAGGGCAGCAAGGCCGCCGCGGCCAAGAAGGCGCCGGCGTCCAAGGCTGCTGCCGGGGCTCCGGCCAAGAAGGCTTCCGGAGCCGCGAAGAAGGCGCCCGCCAAGAAGGCGGCCGCGAAGAAGACTGCCGAAGCGTCTGACGCGAAGGAGGGCTCAGAGTAGTGGGCCAGAAAATCAATCCCCACGGCTTCCGGCTCGGTATCACTACCGACTGGAAGTCCCGGTGGTACGCCGACAAGCAGTACAAGGACTACGTCAAGGAAGACGTGGCGATCCGTCGGCTGCTGGCCACCGGTCTGGAGCGCGCCGGCATCGCCGACGTGGAGATCGAGCGCACCCGTGACCGGGTTCGAGTTGACATCCACACCGCGCGTCCCGGCATCGTCATCGGCCGCCGTGGCACCGAGGCTGACCGTATCCGCGCCGACCTGGAGAAGCTGACCGGCAAGCAGGTCCAGCTGAACATCCTCGAGGTGAAGAACCCCGAGTCGCAGGCGCAGCTGGTGGCTCAGGGTGTGGCAGAACAGCTTTCGAATCGCGTGGCGTTCCGTCGCGCGATGCGCAAGGCGATTCAGTCGGCCATGCGTCAGCCCAACGTGAAGGGCATTCGGGTGCAGTGCTCGGGCCGCCTCGGCGGCGCCGAGATGAGCCGCTCGGAGTTCTACCGCGAGGGCCGGGTGCCGCTGCACACGCTGCGCGCCGACATCGACTACGGCCTGTACGAGGCCAAGACGACCTTCGGCCGCATCGGCGTGAAGGTGTGGATCTACAAGGGCGACATCGTCGGTGGCAAGCGCGAGGCGACCGCGACGGTTCCTTCGGGTGCCGATCGTCCCCGCCGCGAGCGTCCGTCGGGCACCCGCCCGCGTCGTAGCGGCGCGTCGGGCACCACCGCGACGAGCACCGAGGCCGGCCGCGCCGCCACCGGCACCGAAGACGCGCCTGCAGTCGCCGAGGCGACGGGCGCAACCGAGGCCGCTGCTGCACAAGCACCGGCCACGGAGAATACGGAGAGCTGATCATGTTGATTCCCCGTAAGGTCAAGCACCGGAAGCAACACCACCCACGGCAGCGTGGCATCGCCAGCGGCGGTACGTCGGTGAGCTTCGGTGACTATGGCATCCAGGCGCTGGAGCATGCGTACATCACCAACCGGCAGATCGAGTCCGCTCGTATCGCCATCAACCGGCACATCAAGCGTGGCGGCAAGGTGTGGATCAACATCTTCCCGGACCGTCCGCTGACCAAGAAGCCTGCCGAAACCCGCATGGGTTCCGGTAAGGGTTCGCCGGAGTGGTGGGTCGCCAACGTGAAGCCCGGCCGTGTGCTGTTCGAGCTGAGCTACCCCGATGAGAAGACCGCGCGCGACGCACTGACGCGCGCGATCCACAAGTTGCCGATCAAGGCACGCATCGTGACTCGAGAGGATCATTTCTGATGGCAGTGGGAGTGACTCCTGGCGACCTTCGCGAGCTGACCGACGACGAATTGAAGGACAAGCTGCGCGAGTCGAAGGAAGAGCTGTTCAATCTGCGCTTCCAGATGGCGACCGGACAGCTCGCCAACAACCGTCGGCTTCGTACGGTGCGACAGGAAATTGCGCGTGTGTACACAGTGCTGCGCGAACGTGAATTGGGCCTGGCTTCCGGGCCCGCTGGTGAGGAATCGTAAAAATGGCAGAAACCAAGGGCCCCAAGCACACTCCGCGCCAGGACAAGCCGCGCGGTCGTCGCAAGACGGCCATCGGCTACGTGGTGTCGGACAAGATGCAGAAGACCATCGTGGTCGAGCTGGAAGACCGTAAGAGCCATCCGCTCTACGGCAAGATCATCCGCACCACCTCGAAGGTCAAGGCGCACGACGAGAACGGCGACGCCGGTGTCGGCGACCGCGTTTCGCTGATGGAGACCCGACCGCTGTCGGCGACCAAGCGCTGGCGCCTCGTCGAGGTGCTCGAGAAGGCCAAGTAGTTTTTCAGCGCGACACCAGCCCCCGGTTTCAACCGGGGGCTTTTGTCGTCAGGCGTCGTGCGATTCGTCGCTGTGTTGTCGGGGACGGGGGACGTGCGGCCGCTCATAGGTGTCCTGCCCCATGGCGAGCGCGATGAAAATGAGTGCGGCCAAACCGCCGAGCAAAACCACGCGCATGGTCATGTCGATACTCATTGCGCACCTCCACATTTGTTGCAGTGGAAATTAGGAAGGCGCTGCCAGGCGATCCAGGGTCGATGGTCACTTGCATTAGGGCCAAAAGTCCCTAGCGGAGTGCTTTTGGCATAGTCAGCAAAATTTGCTAATTGACGCGCCTGTTGATTGCTATACGATCGCAGAATGCGAAATATTGCGCTGTCGTCAATTTATACTGCGACAATTTTCGCGACGGCGCTCTCTTTCGCTGCGCTGGGAATATTGACATCGGTTGCCGCCGCGGCTCCGGGCGAAGACTTGTCGCCCCCGGCTCCGACCGTGATGGCACTGAAGTCCATGGGCTTGGACAACGGCCTCGCCCTCTACGGGCTGCAAGGTACGCAAACGCTGACCATGCCGGTACCTCCTGGGCTTGCCCCATCGACGTTGGACGCGCTCGTCGAATTGCCGGTGGGGGTGCGTGCCGGAACAGTCACCGTCACACAGGACGAACGCACCCTCGCGCGGGTGCCGTTGCCGACCGATTTCGGCGCGCCGGTCTCGATTCCTTTGGCCGGCGCCGCTGTCGTCGACAACGCGGTGACGTTCACCCTGCACAGCTATCTCGACCCATTCGAGGGCTATTGCCTTTACGACCCGACGGTGCCCCTTCGCCTCGACGACGCATCCGCCTCCTTCGCGGGCGCCGAGACCGTGCCCACAACCATCGCCGACTTCCTGCCGCCGGTCCTGAAAGAACTCCAGTTGTTCGTTCCGGCATCGCCGACGCGGGCGGAGTCCGATGCTGCGATACGGGTCGCCACGACCGTTGTGGCGCACTACGGCAAGCAGAACACCGTCGTCTCGTTGACGCCGCTGCAGGACGGACAGGTCGCCCCTGCGGAACCGGCACTCCCGCTGCAGCGTCAAATCGTCATCCGGCAGGGGCCGGGTAGTGGCCTCGAACTCGAGGGCCGTGATGATGGAAGCCCTTGGCTGCTGATCGGCGGGCCACCCGATGAACTGATCAATCAAACGCGGGTGTTGTCAGGGGACATCGGCAGACTCGCATTGAGCTCGAAAGCCGTTGCGGGGCCGCTGAAGCCGGTTCCGCAGCTGGCGCCGAACGTGACCACGATACGACAGCTCGGCCAACCCGGTGTCAACGCGACGGCGTTGTCGCCGCAGGTGTCGATCCCCTTGGATCAGACGCGGCTCGGGCGACCCTCACATGACATCCGGGTTCATTTGCGCGGATCGTATACACCGCTCCCGTCATCGGTTGGTGGCCAAGTCGTGGCTTCGATCGGCGGTGAGACCATCGACCGCTGGCCGGTCGACGGCACGGGGGTCATCGACCGGTGGATCGACGTCCCGGACCGACTCCTGCAGCGCTACACCAGCCTTGGCGTCGCCGTGAACATCACCGGGAACACCGGACGATGTGGCGAATTCCAGCCGATCACATTGACAATCGACGGCGACAGCCCGGTGGAGAGTGTCGCCGCCAAACCGCCTGTGCCTGGCGGTTTTCAGTCGCTACCCCAGGCGCTCATGCCGCGGGTGCAGATCGGCATGGGGAACACGTTCGACGACACCCGACGGGCACTGACCATCGTCGTCGGACTGCAGCGCCTGAGCGCGCTGCCCATCGATACCGCGGTGACGAGCCTCGATGAGGCGATGACCTCGCCGCTTCCCGCCATCCTGATCAGCGCCGAGCAACCGACGGACCAGCGAATCAGCCTGCCGGTCGCCGCGCATTCGGACAGTGAAATCACCGTTACCGACGCAGACGGAACAGGCCAAGAAGGCAAGCTCAAGCTCGACCCGTCATTGCGCTTCGGTTCATTGCAAACGACTTTCGACGGCAACAGGACGGTCGTCATCGCAACCTCCAACAAGGCCCCAGATCAGCTGGATGACCTTCTGCGATGGCTCGATTCGGACGTCGAGCACTGGTCACGATTGACTGGCGATGCGCTCATCGCCACACCGGGACATGCGCCGGTGATGGTCGGGACCGCACACTCGGCGCCGCAGCAGGTCGTGGAGTCCAAGAGTCTTTCCGTGCCGTGGTGGAGTGTCGGCGCCGGCGCAGGCATCGCCGTGGTGATTGTGTTGGCCGCCGGGCTCATCATGCTGCGCGGCAGGCGGTCTCGAGCGCAATCGTGACGGTGCCCACCGCGGTACCGGTTGCAGACGCCGCATCGCACTCGCCGCCGCGGGAACGGGTTCATCCGACCCTTCGCCTGATCCTGCGGTGGGCGTTGATATCGGCATTGACCGGTATCGCCTTCCACGAGAGTCTGTACAGCATCGGTTTGACCGCACACGTGGGCGGCCTCGGTGGCTTCGCCTGGACCGTACCGACGGTGGCCGTGCTGGTGGCGGTAGGGGTGGCCCGCCGTCACCGTACGGAGCTTCCGATACATGACCGACAAGTCGACATCATCGTAGGAACGATGGGCTTGGTGCTGGCCCTGCTCATGAACAATGTTCTGCTGCACCGATACTCGCTGTACTTCCATCTGCTCCGGCTGGATCTGCTCGCCATGTGGCTCTTTGTGTTCAGCAGCTGCATCGTGTTGTTCGGATTGCGGCCGGTCAGCAGATTCGCCTGGGTTTGGGCCATGATGTTCCTGATCTTCCCGTTGCCCTACTTCCTTCTTGTGATCTCTCTCGGCGGCAGCTCCTACGCCGCAGGCGCCGCGACGTTGCTCAACGCGGGAGTCGGCAGCGGAATCGCGGTGGGCCGCACGATGCGGCGCGGAATCGTGGGATCGTTGCTTGCCTGGGCGTTCGGTTTCGCGGTGCTGACAGCGATCTGGGTATTTCTGCCCGACACGCCGCTCTGGATGTATCAATACGTGCCGACGGTCGGCGCCGTCGCTGTCGTGGGTATCGTCATGTACTTGGCGGCCCGTCGCGGCCAGCCCAAGCGCCTGCTTGATCGCAAGGTGGAACCGCTTGCGGCCAGGCAGGTTTGGTCGAGTGTGCCGCTCGTCGTTGCCGTCGGCGTCGCGCTGGCCCTGGTTCATATTCCGACAGATCCCACCACCGCACCGGTCGACAGGCCGAGTCCTGGTGTGCTCGTTGCCGGGGAACCGCTCATCGCTCCACCAGGTTGGGCGACCGTTCAGCTTCAGGACTATCGCGACGTCAAACGGTTGTACGGCGACTCCGTGTTGGTACGGCAGTGGATGACCGCAACGGCTCCGGATCCTCGGTTCGACAAACTCTCTCGCCCGCGAACGCTGGTGGTGGACAGCCTCGTCAGCCGTCGGCCGTTCTCGTTCGGTGTATACCCGGCGCGGGTGTTGTATGGGCTGACCGGTGCGAGGTTCAGCGCACCACGGCGGATCGATCTCGGCATGGGCGTGACCGCAAGCATGATGTCGGTCGTCGACGACGATCTGCTCGTCACGTGGAACTCGATTCAATTCGCCTGGGGTGATAGGAAAGTCGCTCAGCGGATCACGATCTTCGCCGTCGACAACCACGATCCCAACGCGCCGTTTCCTGAACCAAGCGGCGACATGATCGGAACGGTTCGATCGCTGATCACATTGTTGTTTCGGGGCAACTCCGTGCTCGAGTCGCGCCGGGCGGCATTCAAGGATGCCGACCTGCTCACCGAATTCGGTCGCGGCTTGGTCAGCGCGCAATTCCGGCGGCCGGGGGACCGCGGATGAGCACCGAGATCAAGCAGTGGGACCCCGACACGATCAGTGAGGAGGAACGGCAGTTCGCTCTGTGGCGGGCGATCGAGGGCTTGCGAGAGGACGATCCCGTCAGCTCCGCATCGGTGCCGGTTGTCAGGTGGCAGCGATGGACGTTGTGGTCATTGCTGGCCCTTGTGGTGGGATGCGCGATCTGGCAGCCGGGGAGTACCGCGGTCGTCCTTGTCGGCATCAGTACGGTCGGCTACCTGCTGACCATGGCCGATCGGCTGCTGATCTTTCGCGACGGTCTGGCCGCGCGGGCCATCGTCATCCCCGACGAGAAAGCCCTTGGTATCTGCGATGCCGACCTCCCGCCGTACACGATCCTGGTTCCTGCGTATAACGAACCTGAGGTGGTCGGGGAGCTCATCGGCGCAATGGCTGCGCTGCAATACCCGGCAGACAAGCTTCAGGTGTTGCTGTTGCTCGAAGCCGACGACGACATAACCATTGCCGCGGCACGCAATTCCGCGGAATCAGACGCGATCACCATCCTGCTCGTCCCGCCGGCCGAGCCTCGCACCAAGCCAAAGGCCTGCAACTACGGTTTATCCTTCGCAACAGGCGACATCGTCACCATCTACGACGCCGAGGATCTGCCTGAACCGCTGCAACTACGCCGAGTGGTGGCAGCGTTCCGGCAGCTTCCCGACACCGTCGCATGCGTGCAGGCCAAGCTGGTCTACCACAACGGGCATCAGAACATGCTGACGGCGTGGTTCACCGCGGAGTACCGGCTGTGGTTCGGATATCTGCTGCCGGGGATGATGCGAAGCAGCTCGCCTATTCCGTTGGGCGGCACGTCGAATCACCTCCGCCGTGCAGTTCTCGACGAGATCGGGGCGTGGGACCCATTCAACGTCACAGAAGACGCCGACCTGGGGCTGCGCATAGCTTCGCGCGGTTACCACACCGCCGTCATCGACTCCAGCACTCTGGAGGAAGCCAATAGCGACGCGATCAACTGGATTCGGCAACGCTCTCGTTGGTACAAGGGCTACCTGCAGACCTGGCTGGTACAGATCCGGCGTCCCGTCCGACTGCTGCGGACGATCGGCTGGCGCAGCTTCATCCGGTTCAACCTCGTCCTTGGTGGTACTCCGATCATCGCGCTACTCAACCTCGCGTTCTGGTTGATCACGCTGGTGTGGTTTCTCGGTCAGCCTGCCGCGATCGAAGCCGTATTCCCCTGGTACATATACTTTCCCGCGCTGATTGCGCTCGTGTTGGGCAATGCTGCGACGCTGTACATGAATCTGATCACGTTGCGCGAAGACGACCGGGCCGATCTGCTCACAGCGGCGCTGACCGTGCCCGTCTTCTGGCTGATGATGAGCGTGGCCGCCGCCAAGGGTTGCTATCAGTTGGTCCGCAATCCCTCATACTGGGAGAAGACCTTCCACGGGTTGGCCGAACGACCAGACAACGCGGATACCTCGTGACCGCGCGGGCATCTTCGAATCGCAGCCTGAAGGTGACCGCATACTTCATTTCGCTCGCGGTCTACTTGATGGTCGGATATTGGCTGCAGGTGCAACACGGGTTCATCCTCGGTGACACGCTGTCGAGAGTTGCTGCGGCACAGTCGGTGTTGTTCAGCCGCGACCCGCACCTGGCCGCCATTGGATTCATCTTCACGCCCCTTGCGTCGATGGTTCAGATCCCCGCCGTCGCCCTCAGCGCCGTGTGGCCCGACATGGCTGCCCGCGCGTTTTCCGGAACGATCATGTCGGCCGTTTTCATGGCAGGCGCGGTGGTGCAGATTCTCAACATGGGAACCGACCGCGGGTTGCCGCGGGGGTATTCGATCGCGATCACGGCACTGTTTGCGCTCAACCCGATGATCGTCTTCTACGGCGCCAACGGAATGAGTGAGGCGCCCTTCGTCTTCTTCATGTCATGGGCTGTCCGCAGGCTCATCCTGTGGATGACCGACGACGATGTGCATCACCTGATCGTCGCCGGTGGCATAGCGATGGGAATGGCCTATCTGACCCGCTACGACGCTGTGGCATGTATTGCGGCGGCAGGCTTACTGGTCGGCGCAACCACCTACCTACGGGCCAGGGCCGCCCCACGAATTCGCCGGGCGGTGCTGGACATGATCATGGTCAGCGGTCCCGGGGTGGCCACCTTCGTCGGCTGGGCGGTGATCAGCTGGCTGATCACCGGAGAAGGGTTCGCGCAATTCACGTCGCAGTACGGGAACTCGGCGATCCTTGCGCAGTCCGGCCAGACGAAACCGGGATTCGGCGACGGCGTGTCGTTCGCCGCGGTGTGCGTTTCGCTGCTCGCACCGACCCTGGTCCCCATCGCCGCATGGGCGGCCGCGCAGCGGTGGCGACGACAGCGCTGGCACGTGCTGCTGGTGCCGACTGTGATATACGGTGCGGCGCTGGCGTTTCAGACGTTGAGCTATGCGATGGGATCGACCTTCCCGTTCTTGCGTTTCTACATGGTGGCCATTCCACTCACAGCATGCCTGGCCATGCTCGCTGTGCCCGACGGCCGATTGGTGGTTGCCAAACGGCGCGGAAAATATGCCCCGACATCGCCGCCACCGACACACCGGCGAAACTCGCTTCCCGCCTACCTCCCCGTTGCGGCAGCGATGGCGATCGCCCTGCCGATCACGGCGTGGGGGATGGGTCAGCCGAAGTATGCGCCGCAGGAGTACGCCCTTGGCGCTGTGCTCGCACCGGATCCCGGCAGCACCAGCGAACGGAAGGCCACCGAGCAGCGGATCGCGGCCAGCTTCTCCACCGAACGCCACATCGCGCGCTACCTCGAGAAGCTCGACCTGCCGGAGAGCTCTGTGCTCACCGACACGGTGTACGGATTCGCTGTGCTTGCCGCGTCGCGGCGTCCGAAAGTCTTTGTGGTGCCGTCGGATCCGGACTTCACCGACTTGCTCAACGCGCCGATAGAGAACGGGATCAAGTACATGCTCGCGGTGCCGCCGGTCGGCCGCGGGGCTTCTGATGCACTGAATCTGAGGTATCCCACGTTATTTGAGACCGGCGCCGATATCGCGACGCTCGAACTGGAAATCGCCAATGACGGTGACAGCCAGCCGGTGTGGCGGCTGTATCGGGTCAACGAGCCGGTGAAGCAGAGCTAGTCGTTGTTGTCGTTCTTGGCTTCTCGCCACGCGCGCTCGAACGGCAGCCGCCATGCATGCGGTGCGATCAGCTGATGAATCGCGTTGGGTCCCCACGTGCCCTGCGGGTAGGACTTGGCCGACGGGGGATCGGAGAGCAAGCCCTCCGATCGCTCCCACAGCGACTCGATGCCCTCGGCCGTCGTGAACAGCGTGTGGTCGCCGCGCATCGCGTCGAGCATCAACCGTTCGTAGGCCTCCAGCACGTCGGTGCCGGAGTCGACCTCCTGGGTGGAGAACTGCATCGACAGCTTGTCCAGCTTCATGCCAGGACCCGGCCGCTTTCCGTAGAACGACAGCGACACCTTGGAATTGTCGGCGAGGTCGAACGTCAAGTGGTCCGGCCCCTGGGCGCCGACACCGGAGCCGTGCTGAAACATCGTGCGCGGCGCCTCCTTGAACGCGATCGAGATGATGCGCATGCCCTCGGCCATCCGCTTGCCCGTGCGCAAGTAGATCGGCACGCCCGCCCATCGCCAGTTGTCGATGCCGACCTTGAGCGCGACGAATGTCTCGGTGTCGGAATCCTTTGCCACGCCGTCTAATTCGCGATAGCCGGCGAACTGGCCGCGGACCACGTGAGCCGGGTCGACGGGCAGCATCGATCTGAATACCTTGTTCTTCTCCTCGCTGATGGCACGCGGCTCCAGCGCAGTGGGAGGCTCCATCACGACGAAAGCCATCACCTGGAACAGATGGGTGACCACCATGTCCTTGTACGCGCCGGTGCTCTCGTAGAAGTTGGCGCGCTCGTCGAGACCGAGGGTTTCGGGGATGTCGATCTGGATGTGGTCGATGAAGTTGCGATTCCAAATCGGCTCGAACAGCCCGTTCGCAAAGCGGAACGCCAGGATGTTCAGCGCCGCCTCTTTGCCGAGGAAGTGGTCGATGCGAAAGATCTGCTCTTCGCTGAAGGTCTCGTGCACGAAGTCGTTGAGCGCTACGGCACTGGCCAGATCGGTGCCGAACGGCTTCTCCATCACAACGCGGGACCGGTCCACCAGGTTGGCCTCTCGCAGCGTGTCGATCACAGCTCGCGCGGCCTTCGGCGGTACCGAAAGATAGTGCAGACGGCGGACTCCCTTACTGAGTTTCTCCTCGGCGGTGGCGACGGCGGCGGCCAGCGCTTCGGGTCCTGCGCTCTGCGGCACGTAGCTCACCGATTTGGCGAAGCGGCCCCACTGGTCCGTGTTGAGCTTGTGCGTCCCGAAGTCCTCGATCGCTTCCTTGGCCACCTTCAGGAACTCGTCGGTGGAGATGTCCTCCAGCGAGGTGGCGACAATCTCGATGTGGGGAGCCAGTTCGGACTGGTCGAGGTAGGCGAGGCCAGGAATCAACTTGCGACGAGCCAGGTCTCCCGTAGCGCCGAAGAGCACGACAACGTGAGGGTCGACCGCGACTTCGTCCTGTCGGTACGGGCGCGAGCCCACTGCCGGATACGAAATCGTCTGCGGGTTGCTGGTCGTCACTCTCGGCATACTTCCACCGCCCCACGGTTTTTGCAGGCTGCCAAACCATTGGCCACCGCCGCATCACGCACCCGACGGCCCTTCTTAACTTTGCACGAAAGGCCGCAACCTAAACACCGAGTGGTGGCGGGCCGATCTCGACAATTGACACTTTTGATAATTTGTCACTAGAGTCCCCCGCAACCCGCGGAGGTGCGACTAACCCATGGCCGTCAGCCCGACTGAAACGATCAGCTACACCGGCGCATCCGAGCTATGGGAGAACTACGACGAGTTGCTGCTCAAGCTCGCGGCCGAAGCGCAGTCCGTAGCGGAGTTGGGAGGCGGCGCCAACCCGATCCTGGCGGCCGAACAGTGGCGATCCGTTCCCGAGCGGGTGGTGATCGACGTCTCGGCGCACGAACTCGCGCTGGGCGTAGGTGATTTCGACACCCGCGTCGCTGATCTCTGCCAGCCCATCCACGACGGCCTGGAGCGCTACGACCTCGTCTTCTCCAAGATGTTGTGCGAGCACCTGCCCGACGCGCGGACATTCCACGAGAACTGCCTGCGGCTGCTGAAACCCGGCGGGCGCGCAGTGCATTTCTTCCCAACGCTTTTCACGTTGCCGTTCGTTGCTAACCGGCTCATCCCGGAGGAGTTCGCCCGCGCGGTGCTGCGCAGAATCCAACCGGGCCGCATCGACGACCCCAAACACGAGAAGTTCCCTGCTTACTACCGCTGGTGCACTGGTCCAACGCGGCGGACACTCGCGCGCTACCAGAGCGTCGGCTTCACCGTGGAGTCGTTCACCGCGGCATTCGGGCATCGTTACTACGCGATGCTGCCGCCGCTTGAAGCCGCTGAGCAGGCGAAGACGCGATGGCTGCTGCGACACCCTGTGCCCTGGTGGACAAGCTTCGCCACTGTGGTGCTGAGGAAACCGCTCAGCGCGGGTCAACCGAGCTGGTAGGCGTCCCGCGACACCTGGAAGAAATCACCGGTGCCCGAGTCGGTGCATGTCACACCTGACGGCGCACTCGCGCACGTGATCGTGCCGACCGTGTATTCAGCGAGGCTCGACCTTTGCGGCGATGCCGTCGAGCAGCTGACCCAGACCGGAACGGAATTCGGCGAGGTGATCGTTGTCGGCGTCGTCGAAGACCCCGGCCTGCAGCGCGGCCGCCAGTGCCGGAAACCGGCCGCCGTCCAACAGTCGCCGAAGCAGGGCCGGATAGTCAGGACCTTGGCTGGCGGCCTCGATGCTCAATGCCGCAGCGCCGCGGACGTAATGCAGCACCGCCATGACGGCAGCCAGCTTGTCGCGCTCTGGCAACGTCGTTTCGGCCAGCGCGGCAAGGCCGGCGTCCAGCCACGCCAACTGCCCTGGATCCAGCGGCGGACCCGCCGCAGCGGTCTGCAGCACCCATGGATGGCTGTGATAGACCTCCCACAGCCCGCAAGCCCAATCACTCAGCGCACCACGCCAATTCGATGGATCGGCCGGTGTGGGCGGCGGGTCGGGTGCCGTCGACAACATGAATGTCAACAACTCGTCCTTGTTGGCGACGTGGCGGTACAGCGACATGGTGCCGCAGCCCAGCCGATCGGCCAACCGCGCCATGGACAGCGCGGCCAACCCTTCCGTCTCGACCAAATCGATCGCGGACGCGACGATGCGCTCGCGGCTCAGGCCGCGCGTACGCCGCCCCGGCGGCTCGTCCCGCCAGAGGATCTCCAGTGCTCTGGGCAGCGGTTCGTCAGAGGTCATCACACACCAGCCTAATCGGTAGACCTAGGGAAAGCGTATGTCGTACGCTCATGCGTATGTCATACGCAAAACCCGGCCAGCGGCGGAATTGGCCCGCTTTCGTCCTCGCTGTTGTCGTCGTCGCGTTTCTGGTCTATTCGTTGCCGCCCTACTTCACCGGAGGCACCCGGGTGCCCGCGACGTTCGCACTGCACTACCCGCTGCTGGTCGGTCACGTGATGCTCGCGAGCATCGCGATGGTGGCGGCAGTCGCGCAGATCTGGCCGGGACTGCGGAAGCGGCGACCTGTTCTGCACCGCAGGGTGGGGCGGGTCTACGTGTTCGCCGCGATCCCCGCCGCGGTGTGCGCCATGGTGATCGGCGCGATGACGCCGTTCGGCCCGTTCCTGGCCGTCAGTAACGTTCTGCTCGCCACGCTGTGGCTGTGGTTCACGATCAATGGCTACCTCGCCGCACGGCAGCGGCAATTCGTGACGCATCGGCGACACATGGTCCTCAGTGCGACGCTTGCATTGTCGATCATCGCGAACCGGATTTGGACGCCGTTGTTGATAGTCGTGTTCCTGCCGTTGCAGGACAGCATGTTTGGGGGAAATCAGGAGTATTTCGTCTGGTTGGTGGCCGGCATCGGCGCGTGGCTGGGCTGGTCGATTCCGTTCTTCTCGGTGCGGCGTTGGTTGAACCGAAAAACTGTAATGCCGCGGTCGTCAATTTCTCAGCTAAGCGATACGCAGCCGGTGTAGGTTCGGTGCGATCGTCGAAGACACGGCGATAACAAACCCGGGACGAGGCTGTCATGGCGAGGGAATTCAACGGCAAGATCGAGCTGGACATCCGGGATTCCGAGCCCGACTGGGGACCGTACGCCGCACCGACCGCGCAACAGGATGCGCCCAACGTCTTGTATCTCGTGTGGGACGACACCGGCATCGCGACGTGGGACTGCTTCGGCGGCTTGGTCGAAATGCCGACCATGAGTCGTATCGCCGAACGCGGTGTGCGGCTGTCGCAGTTCCACACGACCGCGCTGTGCTCGCCAACGCGGGCCTCGTTGCTGACGGGCCGCAACCCGACCACAGTCGGGATGGCCACGATCGAAGAGTTCACCGACGGCTTTCCCGGCTGCAACGGCCGGATCCCCGACGACACCGCGCTGCTGTCGGAGGTCCTGGTCGAGAACGGCTACAACACCTATTGCGTCGGCAAGTGGCACCTCACGCCGCTGGAAGAGTCGAATCTTGCTGCCACCAAACGGCATTGGCCACTGGCGCGCGGGTTCGAGCGGTTCTACGGTTTCATGGGCGGTGAGACCGACCAGTGGTATCCCGAACTCGTTTACGACAACCACCCGATCGCGCCGCCGGGAACACCGGAGGACGGCTACCACCTGTCGAAGGACATCGCCGACAGGACAATCGAATTCATCCGCGACGCCAAGGTGATCGCGCCCGACAAGCCGTGGTTCTCCTACGTTTGCCCTGGCGCCGGCCATGCGCCACATCACGTATTCAAGGAATGGGCCGACAAGTACGCGGGCCGCTTCGACATGGGCTACGAACGGTACCGCGAAATCGTGCTGGAGAACCAGAAGCAGCTCGGCATCGTCCCGCCGGACACCGAACTGTCGCCGATCAACCCATACCTGGAGGTCAAGGGGCCCAACGGTGAGCCATGGCCGCCGCAGGACACCGTGCGACCGTGGGAATCCCTTGGCGACGACGAGAAGCGACTGTTCGCAAGGATGGCCGAGGTGTTCGCAGGCTTCCTGTCCTACACCGACGCCCAAATCGGCCGCATCCTGGACTATTTGGATGAGTCCGGTCAGCTCGACAACACCATCATCGTGGTCATCTCCGACAATGGTGCCAGTGGCGAAGGCGGTCCGAACGGGTCGGTGAACGAGGTCAAATTCTTCAACGGGTACATCGACAGCGTCGAGGAAAGCCTGAAGGTGATGGACAACCTCGGCGGCCCCGAGACGTACAACCACTATCCAATCGGATGGGCGATGGCGTTCAACACGCCCTACAAGCTGTTCAAGCGCTACGCCTCACACGAAGGCGGCATCGCGGACACCGCAATCATCAGCTGGCCCAAGGGAATCAAAGCCCACGGGGAGGTGCGCGACAACTACGTCAACGTCTGCGACATCACCCCGACGGTGTATGACCTGCTCGACATCACCCCGCCCGCGACGGTTCGCGGCGTTCCGCAGAAGCCTCTCGACGGTGTGAGCATCAAAGTGGCCCTTGACAATCCGCATGCGCCGACCGGCAAGGAGACGCAGTTCTACGCGATGCTCGGCACCCGCGGCATCTGGGACAAGGGCTGGTTCGCCAACACCGTGCACGCCGCGTCGCCCGCAGGCTGGTCCCACTTCGACAAGGACCGCTGGGAGCTGTTCCACATCCAGGCCGACCGCAGCCAATGCCACGATCTGGCCGCCGAGAATCCCGACAAACTCGAAGAACTCAAGAAGTTGTGGTTCAGAGAAGCCGACAAATACAACGGCTTGCCGCTGGCCGACTTGAACATCCTCGAGACGATGACGCGGTATCGGCCGTACCTCACCGGCACCCGCGAGTCCTACACCTATTACCCCGGCACCGCCGACGTCGGCATGGGTGCCGCCGTTGAGATCCAGGGCCGGTCGTTCGCGATGATCGCCGAAGTGACGATCGACAGCGGCGCCGAGGGTGTGATCATCAAACACGGTGGCGCACACGGCGGGCACGTGCTGTTCGTCCAGGACGGCCGGTTGCACTACATCTACAACTTCCTCGGCGAGCAGGAGCAGAAGCTGTCGTCGGATGCCGTTCCGTTGGGCAAGCACACTTTCGGCGTCGCCTTTGTGCGCACCGGGACGGTGGAGGGCAGCCACACCCCCGTCGGCGATACGGCGCTCTACATCGACGACGCCGAGGTGGCATCGCTGTCCGGCATGAAGATCCATCCCGGCACGTTCGGGCTCGCGGGAGCCAGCCTCAGTGTGGGGCAGAACACCGGATCGCCGGTTTCGCGGACGTACAAGGCGCCGTTCCCGTTCACAGGTGGCACCATCGCAATGGTGAACGTCGACGTGTCAGGCAAGCCGTACGTGGATTTGGAACGAGAGTTCGCGCGGGCGTTCGCGAAAGACTGATGAAGCGGGTCGGTTTGGCGACGCTCGTGCTGGCCTGTCTGCTGGCCGCGTGCGTGCGAACCAGCGAAGGCCTGCCAGTTGCAGGCAAGGCTCCTACCGTCGCGGCCCCCCAGTCGTCCTCGGCGACAACCGCGCTACCACAGCAGCCGGAGCCCTCCACGTTCGGTGTCCTTCCGACGACGCGCGCGCCCGTGCCTGCGAACAGCGTCGTGTGCTCGCAGACGATCACGCCGAGTGTGCGGCTGGCGGCCGAGGTCGCTGACCCGCAGGCACCGAGGATCACGGTCGGCGTTCCCGACAAGTGGTCGATGACTGCGGGCACCGGCGACGTGGGCGGCAAGCTGGACGGACCCGACGGCATGGCGGCCACCGTCACGATCGCAGCGACGAAATTGGATCCCGCGGCCGCGTTTCGCAAGTACTCCGATGACCTGATGGCGAAATCGCCAGTCAGCTCCGTCAGCGTGCTGCCTGGCGAGCTGTGCGGCTACAGCGGGCAGAAGCTGATGGGTGCGTGGTCGGACACACCGCAGAACGCCGTGCAATACGAGGACCGCATCGTTCACATCTGGACCGACCACGGTCCCGACTATCTCGTCGCAGTCCACGTGCAGGCTCCCACGGGAACCCCGGGTTTCGACTCCGCGGCGGCGCTGCTGACCCAAGACTTCGAGATCGTTCTACCTTGACTGGCATGCTGACCGAGCTCGTCGAGGTGCCGGGCGGGTCGTTTCGGATGGGCTCAACGCAGTTCTATCCGGAAGAGGCGCCGGTGCACACGGCGACCGTCGGCGCTCTGGCCGTCGAGCGTCACCCGGTGACCAACGCCCAGTTCGCGGAGTTCGTCGCCGACACGGGATTTGTCACCGTCGCCGAGCAGGCCCCGGATCCTGCGCTGTACCCGGGAGCCGCCGAGCAGGATCTGGTTCCCGGCTCGCTGGTGTTCCAGCCAAGCAGCGGCCCCGTCGATCTGCGTGATTGGCGGCAGTGGTGGGCGTGGGTCCCCGGCGCCGATTGGCGACATCCGTTCGGCCCCGGCAGCGGAATCGACGACCGGCCTGACCATCCGGTGGTGCAGGTGGCCTATCCGGACGCCGTTGCCTACGCGCGCTGGGCAGGTCGTCGCCTGCCCACCGAGGCCGAGTGGGAGTACGCCGCTCGCGGCGGGGCGACCACGGTGTACGCCTGGGGAGAGGACGTGACGCCGGGCGGTCAGTTGATGGCCAACACGTGGCAGGGGCGATTTCCCTTCCGCAACGATGGCGCACTCGGCTGGGTGGGCACGTCGCCGGTCGGCACCTTCCCGCCGAACGGATTCGGCCTCTTAGACATGATCGGCAACGTGTGGGAGTGGACGACGACACAATTCTCCGCTCACCACCGGCTCGACGGTCCCATCGAATCCTGTTGCGGGCCATCAAGTCCTGACCCGTCGGTGAACCAGACGCTCAAGGGCGGGTCGCACCTGTGCGCCCCAGAATACTGCCAGCGGTATCGTCCGGCGGCCCGCTCGCCGCAGTCACAGGACAGCGCGACCACGCATATCGGATTCCGTTGCGTGGCTGACCTTTAGTCCGCGCCGGCCTGACGGCCGAAGCGCACCGCAAGCCGCCGAAACGCACCTGGCGCCACCGCGCGCACGGTCGGCGCGATTCGAAGCCAGCGTGGCCGCCACTCTTCGGCACGGTCGCGCTCGACCGCTCGGACGACAGCGTCGGCAACCGTCCGCGCCGGAATCGGCCGGGGCCGCGAGCGCGCATACGGAGCGCCGCGGGTTTCGAAGAAGCCTGTGTCGACGACGCCCGGAACGACGACGCTGACGTTGACGCCAGATCCGGCGGTCTCGACCCGCAGGCTGTCGGCGAACGTGTCGAGGCCCGCCTTGGTCGCCGAGTAGACGGCTTCACCTGCGACACCGGTGCGTCCGGCGATCGACGTGACGAAACAGATTGCGCCGCGGCGCCGTTCGATCATTCCTGGCAGAAGCGAGCGGGTGAGCTCGATCGCGGCGAGCAGATCGACCTCGACCAACCGCCGAATCACGGCCACGGACATCTCGGATACGGGTCCGAGATAGCCGAACCCGGCGTTGTTCACCAGGACATCGACGCGTCCATATGCGGCTAGCGCGGCGGCGGCAAGCCGTTCGCGGTCCCCGGCTGAGGCCAAGTCGGCGATCACGGCCCGGCCGCCGATCTCGTCGGCGATCTGAGGGGTCCGTCGCGGGTCGCGGCCGTGCACCAACACGTGTGCGCCCTTCGCCGCGAATTTGGCCGCCGCGACCTGGCCGATGCCCGCCGACGCACCAGTGACCAGCACCACCGCGCCGGTTAGTTGCATGTCAACCATGATCAACCGGGAGAAGCGGAATCGTCGACGAATCGGCGCGGTACAGCAGGCGGGTGTTCGATGCGTTGGCCAGGCCGACGATCCCGAGCGTTGTCAACAGTCCGGACACTGCGATCGTCGACAGCACGGCCGGATCGCGCGGAGCGGGGGCATCGAAAGCGAGGATGCCCAACACGAAGCTGGCGACGGGATTGGTGACGCTCATGGCCGCGACGGCGGGTGGCAGCGGACCGCTGGCAAAAGCTATCTGTACCAACAACATTCCACTCAGCGCGGTGGCGGCCAACCCGTACACGGGCCAGTCGAAAACCACGGCCGCTGCCCCGCCGCGGTACAGGTCTTCGACCGTCAGCTTCAGGTACACGGCGTTGAGCGCGTGGCACAGGCCCGCCGCGACTCCGACGAGCAGCGACGGGAAAACGTGTCGGCTCAGCTGCCGAAGTACGACGACGCCGCTGACGACACAGACCGTCGCCATGAACACGCGGTTGCGGTGTGGCTGGGCCGTCAGCGACGACGCATCGGCCACAACCAGCAGCACCAGGCCTGCGCACACGGCTAGCGCCGACACCCAGTCACGCCGCGACGGCCACCGGCGCTGCTCGCCCGAGGCCAGCGACAGCACGAACACCAGTTGGGCGGCCATCAGCGGTTGAACCGCGGCCACCGACCCGAGCTTCAGCGCCACCGCCTGGGTGCCGACGCCGCTCAGGTTCGTCAGCCAGCCTGCCAGCCAGACCCTGCTTCGTAGCAGCCGGGAAAACAGCCGGGTGACCCCGGATGCGTCGCGCAGTGATGCGGCGTCGGTGCCGACGACCGTGCGCGCCGCCCGCTGCTGCATGAACGCCGACAGGGCGAACAGGAACGCGGCCGCCAGCGCCAGCGCGGCGACTGCGAGCATGGTGCCCAGTCTGACCGGATGTAATACGCCCAGGTGAACGCCTGAAAGACGGCAGGTGTTGACGATATTTCGGGGTGTGCCGCCCCCCGCTCACCGCGAACGTGGGTTACCCGCACGCTTCAGGGCCAGAATGTGTGCGGGTAACCCACGTTCGCGGCACAGATGAGGTGACCAGCGGCGATTTGGTTCCTCGCAGGTCCTCACCTAGAATCAACGGGTTGCCTTGGGCAGACCTCGGTCGTCGTAAGAAGACCCTGCGTGCCCTTCGGAAACAGCAAGACCGCGCATGTCAGGTCGGAATCTGCCATGCACACATTAACCAGGTCGAGGAGATCGAGTGATTCAGCAGGAATCGCGGCTGAAGGTCGCCGACAACACGGGCGCCAAGGAGATCTTGTGCATCCGTGTGCTCGGCGGCTCGTCGCGGCGCTACGCCGGCATCGGCGACATCATCGTGGCAACCGTCAAGGACGCCATCCCCGGTGGCAACGTCAAGCGGGGTGAGGTGGTCAAGGCCGTCGTCGTGCGCACCGTCAAGGAGCGCCGCCGCGCCGACGGCAGCTACATCAAGTTCGACGAGAACGCCGCCGTCATCATCAAGGCGGACAACGACCCGCGTGGCACGCGCATCTTCGGCCCGGTCGGCCGGGAACTGCGCGAGAAGCGCTTCATGAAGATCGTCTCGCTCGCCCCGGAGGTGTTGTAGATGAACGTCCACAAGGGCGACACCGTGCTCGTCATCTCGGGCAAGGACAAGGGCGCCAAGGGCAAGGTCCTGGTGGCCTACCCCGACCGCAACAAGATCCTCGTCGAGGGCGTGAACCGGATCAAGAAGCACACCCCCGTTTCGCGCACTGAGCGCGGGGCGTCCTCCGGCGGCATCGTCACCCAGGAAGCGCCGATCCACGTCAGCAACGTGATGTTGCTCGACTCCGACGGCAAGCCAACCCGCGTCGCCTTCCGCCGCGACGACGAGACCGGCAAGAAGGTCCGCGTCGCCAAGACCAATGGCAAGGACATCTGAGATGACTACCGCTGAGAAGACTCTGCCGCGGCTCAAGCAGCGCTACCGCGACGAGATCCGCGACTCGCTGCAAAAAGAGTTCAACTTCGCCAACGTCATGCAGATCCCCGGCGTGGTAAAGGTCGTCGTCAACATGGGTGTCGGCGACGCCGCCCGGGACGCCAAGCTGATCAACGGCGCGGTCAACGACCTCGCGCTGATCACCGGCCAGAAGCCGGAGATCCGCAAGGCGCGCAAGTCCATCGCGCAGTTCAAGCTGCGCGAGGGCATGCCGATCGGCGCGCGCGTCACGCTGCGTGGCGACCGGATGTGGGAGTTCCTCGACCGGCTGATCTCGATCGCACTGCCGCGTATCCGCGACTTCCGCGGCCTGTCGCCCAAGCAGTTCGACGGCACCGGCAACTACACCTTCGGCCTGACCGAGCAGTCGATGTTCCACGAGATCGACGTCGACTCGATCGACCGGACGCGTGGCATGGACATCACCGTCGTCACCTCGGCGACGAACGACGACGAAGGACGAGCGCTGCTGCGCGCCCTCGGCTTCCCCTTCAAGGAGAACTGAACAGATGGCAAAGAAGGCTCTGGTCAACAAGGCCAACAAGAAGCCCAAGTTCAAGGTGCGCGGCTACACGCGTTGCAATAGGTGCGGTCGCCCGCACGCGGTATACCGCAAGTTCGGGCTGTGCCGCATCTGCCTGCGCGAGATGGCGCATGCCGGCGAACTGCCCGGCGTCCAGAAGTCCAGCTGGTAAGCGAACCAGACCACAACATTCGAAACAGGTTGCGGTAGGCCCCAACTGAGGGAACCGCCGCGAGGAAGGTGAACCGGCTGTCATGACCATGACGGACCCGATCGCAGACTTCTTGACACGTCTGCGCAACGCCAATTCGGCGTACCACGACGAGGTGACCCTGCCGCACAGCAAGATCAAGGCGAACATCGCCGAGATCCTCAAGGCGGAGGGCTACATCACCGACTACCACACCGAGGATGCCCGCGTGGGCAAGGCGCTGGTAGTGCAATTGAAGTACGGCCCGAGCCGTGAACGAAGCATTGCGGGGCTGCGCCGGGTGTCGAAGCCAGGCCTGCGCGTCTATGCGAAATCCACCAATCTGCCCCGCGTTCTGGGCGGCCTCGGCGTGGCGATCATCTCCACGTCATCGGGTCTGCTCACCGACCGCCAGGCAGCACGACAGGGCGTGGGCGGCGAAGTCCTCGCTTACGTCTGGTGAGGGGGAAGTAGACATGTCGCGTATTGGTAAGCAACCGGTCCTGGTGCCGTCCGGGGTCGACGTAACGATCGACGGCCAGAACGTGTCGGTCAAGGGACCGAAGGGCACGCTGGAACTTGCGGTCGCCGAGCCGATTTCGGTTTCGCGCAACGACGAGGGCGCCATCGTGGTGACCCGGCCCGACGACGAGCGGCGCAACCGCTCGCTGCACGGGTTGTCGCGCACGCTGGTGGCCAACCTCGTCACGGGCGTGACCGAGGGCTACACCATCAAGATGGAGATCTTCGGCGTCGGCTACCGCGTGGTGGCCAAGGGCAGTGACCTCGAGTTCGCCCTCGGCTACAGCCACCCGGTACTGATCAACGCACCGGAAGGTGTCACCTTCGCGGTGGAGACGCCGACGAAGTTCTCGATCACGGGTATCGACAAGCAGAAGGTCGGCCAGATCGCGGCCAATATCCGCCGCCTGCGGAAGAGCGACCCCTACAAGGGCAAGGGCATCCGCTACGAGGGTGAGCAGATCCGCCGCAAGGTCGGAAAGACGGGCAAATAGGTCATGGCAACTAAGACAACTGAGTCCGCGCGTAAGCCGGTGGGCCAGAACATTTCTGCGACCAGGCGGGTCGCGCGACTGCGTCGGCACGCCCGGCTCCGCAAGAAGATCGAGGGCACGGCCACCACGCCGCGTCTGGTGGTCAACCGCTCGTCGCGGCACATCCACGTGCAACTGGTGGACGACCTCACCGGCACCACGCTGGCAGCCGCGTCGTCGATCGAGGCCGACGTGCGCGCCGTCGACGGTGACAAGAAGGCCCACAGCGTGCGGGTCGGACAGCTGATCGCCGAGCGCGCCAAGGCCGCAGGCATCGAGCAGGTCGTGTTCGACCGCGGCGGCTACACCTACGGTGGCCGCATCGCGGCGCTGGCCGACGCGGCTCGCGAAGGCGGGCTGAAGTTCTAATGACTGTTAACGAGAGGACTGCATGATGGCCGAGCAGGCTGGCGCCGCTCCGGCGCAGGACAATCGCGGCGGTCGCGGTGACCGCGACGGCCGGGGTCGACGTGACGACCGTGGTGGCCGTGGCGGCCGCGACGGTGGCGAGAAGAGCAATTACCTTGAGCGCGTCGTCGCGATCAATCGCGTGTCCAAGGTCGTCAAGGGTGGCCGGCGGTTCAGCTTCACCGCCCTGGTGATCGTCGGCGACGGCAACGGCATGGTCGGCGTCGGCTACGGCAAGGCCAAGGAAGTTCCCGCCGCGATCGCCAAGGGTGTCGAGGAGGCCCGCAAGGGCTTCTTCCGTGTCCCGCTGATCGGCGGGACCATCGTCCATCCGGTCCAGGGTGAGGCCGCAGCTGGTGTGGTAATGCTGCGCCCGGCGAGCCCGGGTACCGGTGTGATCGCCGGTGGCGCGGCCCGCGCAGTGCTGGAATGCGCTGGCGTGCACGACATCCTGGCCAAGTCGCTGGGTAGCGACAACGCGATCAACGTGGTGCATGCCACCGTCGCCGCACTGAAGATGTTGCAGCGCCCGGAAGAGGTCGCGGCACGCCGCGGGCTGCCCATCGAGGATGTGGCGCCGCCCAGCATGCTGCGGCAGCGCCGGGAGGCCGACGCGCTGGCCGCGGCGGCCGCACGTGAAGGGTCCGCATAACCATGGCAGAGCTCAAGATCACCCAGGTGCGCAGCACCATCGGTGCGCGCTGGAACCAGCGCGAAAGCCTGCGGACGTTGGGGCTGCGGAAGATCCGCCAGTCCGTCGTCCGTGAGGACAACGCGCAGACGCGCGGTCTGATCAAGGCCGTGCATCACCTCGTCGAGGTTGAAGAGGTATAGCAATGACCATCAAACTGCATGACCTGAAGCCCGCCCCGGGCTCGAAGACCGCCAAGACCCGCGTGGGTCGCGGCGAGGGCTCCAAGGGCAAGACCGCCGGCCGCGGTACCAAGGGCACCAAGGCCCGCAAGAACGTCCCCGCGACGTTCGAGGGCGGCCAGATGCCGATCCACATGCGGCTGCCGAAGCTCAAGGGCTTCCGTAACCGGTTCCGCACCGAATACGAGGTCGTCAACGTCGGCGACATCAACAAGCTGTTCCCCAAGGGCGGCGACATCGGTGTCGACGAGCTGGTGGCCGCCGGTGCGGTGCGCAAGAACTCGTTGATCAAAGTGCTCGGTGACGGCAAGTTGACCGTGAAGGTCAACGTCACCGCACACAAGTTCAGCGGCAGTGCCCGCGACAAGATCACATCCGCGGGCGGTTCCGCGACCGAGCTTTAGTTCGCGCACTGGGCCCCGCACGCTTAGGCGTGGCGGGGCCCTTTTGCGTTACTGGCCCCAGTTGAAGCAGCCGACGCCGGGCACGCAGCCGCCGCCGCCCCATGGGCCGCCGTGGCCGCACACGCCCTCAGCGGTACAGCCGCCGCCGCCCAACGGGCCGCCGTTGCCGCACGTGCCGTCTGGCGTACAGCCGCTGCCGCCCTGCGGACCGCCGTTGCCGCAGGTGCCCTGATAGCAGCCGTCACCGCCGGGGTCGAGCGGAATCGTGATGCCGGAGATGCCCGCCGCCGCCGCATAGGACTCCGCGGCAGCCACCGGCGCCGCGAAGATTGCCGTCGCGGCCGCACCCGCCATGACCAGCGGTGCAACAAATTTCAGTCTCGCGATCATGATTCCGGTTTTACCACCAAGATCACAAACTTAAAACAGCTAATTTTCAGCAACAGCTGTGAGTCAGCTGAGCTGCGGGATCACTTCCGCAGCAAGCCGTTCCATCTGCTCACGGTCCTCGGCGACGGTCGCACCAACCGGGTTGAGCAGGATCATCTCGGCCCCGGCGTCGATCACCTCGCGAAGCCCGCGGACCACGTCGGCGACACCGCCGTACACCGGAACCGCCGAAAAGTCGATGCCCGGCAAGTCGCCATAGATGCGGTCCAACCCGGCGAGTACCCGCTCACGGGCGCGCGCAGTGTCGTCGTCAATGGTCAGGTAGACGCGCTTGGCGATTCTGAATTGCGTTGCGTCCTTACCTTGTTCGTCGAGTTCGCGATGGACGACCTTCACCGCTTCCGCGAAGTTGGCCGTGGTCGACGAGCCTGCGCCCATGAAGGCGTCGCCCAGACGCACCGCGCGGGCAACGGCCTTCGGTGCACTTCCGCCGAACCACAGGGGCGGGTGCGGGCGTTGTACCGGCTTCGGCTGAATCTGCAGACCTTCGACATCGCGGAAGCGGCCGTGAAATGTCACCGTCGGACCGTCGGACCAGGCCGCCTCCATCAACTCCAGGCCCTCGGTGAAATACCTGACGAACGTGGCCTTCTCGACGCCGAACGCCGAAAACGGCCGGAAGTTGCCGCCATGACCGATGCCGACGTCGAGTCGGCCGTGGCTGAGCTGGTCCACCGCGGTGATCGCGGATGCCAGCTGAAGCGGGTCGTGCATAGAGGTGATGAGCACCGCGACTCCCAGCCGCAACCGGGTGGTGTGCGCAGCGGCCCATGAGAGCAATTGCAGGGGCGCGAGAGATGGTGCGGGACCGACGATTTGCTCCAGCGTCCAGCCGCCTTCGAACCCGAGCTCTTCAGCCCGCTCGAGATAACTGCTCGTGCCCTCGGCGTCGAAACCGTCCGCTGCGCGCTGGGGGATCGAAATGGAAAAGTCCATCCATCTACCGTAAGCGTGTGCCCGACATCGTCGAGAGGTATCTGAACGCGATCGCGTCGCACCATTGGGACGTAGTCGACGAGTGCATAGCCGGCGACATCGTTCGCGTCGGGCCCTATGGGGACCGCTATGCCGGACGTGACGAGTATCTCGCCTTCATTGCCGACCTGATGCCGAGGCTCGAGGGCTATGAGATGAAACTCGAGCGGGTGACCTATGCGAGCGATGCGCTGGCATTCGTCGAGCTCAGGGAAACAGTCGAGGTCGACGGCAAGCCGATGGTCACCCCGGAAGTGCTCGTCTTCGGGCTCGACGGCGACGGGCGCATCGCGCGCGTCGACATCTACATCCAGACGCAGGCGGGCTAGCACCCGCGCATCGGTACGCTCAAATCATGTTTGCTTTCCTGTCCGGCATCCCTGGCGCCGACGAGCTCCGCAATCTGGCCCAGCGGGTAGACACCGCTCGGCATCACGGCGTTCCGAGCGGGTGCGTGCTCGAACTGGATCTCCAGGCGATGCCGCACGAGACCGGTGGGTTCGATCCGCTCGCGATGATCGTCAGTGGCGGCAAACCGCTGCTGTTGCGCGAAGCCGTCGCAGCCATTCATCGCGCCGCCGAAGACCCACGGGTGGCCGGGCTCATTGCACGCGTGCAGATTCCCGCCGCGGCTGCCGGCCCGGTGCAGGAACTGCGCGACGCGATCACCGCCTTCAGCGATGTCAAGCCGTCGCTGGCGTGGGCCGAGACATATCCCGGCACGCTGTCGTACTACCTGGCTTCGGCGTTCCGTGAGGTGTGGATGCAGCCGTCGGGGACCGTCGGACTCATCGGTTTCGCCACCAACGCGCTGTTTCTGCGCGACGCGCTCGACAAGGCCGGCGTCGAGGCTCAGTTCATCGCACGTGGCGAATACAAGTCCGCGGCAAACCTTTTCACCCAAGACCGATATACCGACGCGCATCGCGAGGCTGACAGCCGATTGATCGAGAGCCTGCGCTCCCAGGTGTGGCAGGCCGTCGCGGCGTCACGTCATCTGGACGCCGCAGAGGTTGACGCGCTCGCCGACAAGGCACCACTGCTGCGCGACGACGCCGTCACCGGACGGCTGGTCGACCGCATCGGCTTCCGTGACGAGGCCTACGCGCGTATCGCTGAACTCGTTGGCGCACCGGGCATTTCGCCCGAGACCGGGGATGCCGACTCCGACGACGCACCGCCGCGGCTGTTTCTGTCGCGGTATGCACGCGCCTCCGCGTCTCGGCCGATGCCACCAACGCCGCCGATGCCGGGACGCAAGGCGAAGCCGAAGATCGCCGTGGTCACGCTGCACGGCCCGATCGTCAGCGGCAGGGGTGGACCTCAGCTGTTGCCGCTGGGCGGCTCGAACGCAGGCGGTGACACGATCGCGGCGGCCCTGCGTGAGGCCGCCGCCGACGACTCGGTGTCGGCGATCGTGTTGCGGGTGGACAGCCCGGGCGGCTCGGTCACCGGCTCGGAAACCGTATGGCGCGAAGTGAATCGGGTGCGCGACGGCGGTAAACCCGTCGTCGCATCCATGGGTGCGGTTGCGGCGTCCGGCGGGTACTACGTGTCGATGTCGGCCGACGCCATCGTCGCGAATCCGGGAACGATCACCGGTTCGATCGGTGTGGTCACCGGCAAGCTGGTGGCGCGCGAGCTCAAGGACCGCCTCGGTGTCGGATCGGATTCGGTGCGCACCAACCCCAACGCCGATGCGTGGTCGATGAACCAGCCGTTCACCGACGAGCAGCACGCTCACGTCGAGGCAGAGGCCGACCTGTTCTACACCGACTTCGTCGAGCGGGTGGCCAAGGGCCGCAAGATGACCGTCGAGGCGGTCGACGCGATCGCGCGCGGCCGGGTCTGGACCGGTGCCGATGCGTTGGAGCGGGGACTGGTGGACGAACTCGGCGGGTTGCGTGCGGCTATCACCCGCGCGAAGGTGCTGGCCGGACTGGAACCTGACGCCGATGTCCGCGTGGTCGGTTACCCCGGTTCGTCGCTGATGGACATGCTGCGGCCCAAGGCGTCATCGCAGCCCGCTGCCGCGTCGTTGCCGGACGCGGTCGGCGCGCTTGTCGGCCGCTCGGTGGCCGGCGTGCTGAGCCAAGCCGAACAATCGTTGACCGGCGTCAGCGCCCTCTGGCTCGGCGATTACCGCTTCTAACCGTCACCGAATAGGCCAGCCTGGAGGGATGGCGTTCGCTGCGCACGGAAAACGGGTGCTGATCACCGGCGCGTCATCCGGGGTGGGCGCCGCGCTTGCCCGGGCACTCGCCGCGGATGGGGCGATCGTCGGGCTGATCGCGCGTCGGGAGGGACGACTGGCCGAGGTGCTCGCCGGTTGCCGGGAGACGTCGCCCGACTCGCGGATGTGGGTGGCCGACGTCGCCGATGACGCCGGTGAGTTGGGGCGCCAGGTTTGGGAGGCGCTTGGCGGGCTCGACGTTCTGGTCAACAATGCGGCGGTGCCGAAGCGCCGGGCCGTTTCTGCGTTGACGCCCGACGAAGTGGAAGCCGTGATGCGGGTGAACTTCTTCGCCCCGATGCGGTTGACGTTGGCGGTGCTGCCACGAATGCTCGAGCGCGGTTCGGGGATGATCGTGAATGTGTCAAGTGTCGGCGGCCGGCTTGGCATCATTCATGAATCTGCTTACTGTGCAAGCAAGTTCGCGCTGTGCGGCTGGAGCGAGTCGCTCGCGGTCGATCTGTACGGCTCAGGCGTAGCGGTAAAGCTGATCGAGCCCGGGCCTGTCGACACCGAAATATGGGACCAGCCCGACAACGACGATCCGATCTACGACGGACCCAAGTTCGGCCCGGATGAGGTCGCCGCCGGCATCATTGCCGCGCTCGGCAGCGACAGGTTCGAGCATTACGTCCCTGACATGAAGGCGGTAGTCGACCTCAAGAACGCCGATATCGACACCTACATCGCCGGAGCGGCGGGTATGGCATGAGGGCGTTGGTCTTTGGCGTGCCGCCTGAACCGCTTGAGGCGCCCGATGCTCTCGCGCAGTCGCCGGTCGGTTTGCGTGACGTGCCAGATCCTGTTCTGTTGCACGATGATTGGGTGATCACCCGGCCGCGGCTGACGGGTATCTGCGGCTCGGACTCCAAGCAGATCCTGCTCGACTTCGGCGAGGGTGACGCGGACAACGCGTTGGCGGCGTTCTGCTCCTTTCCGCAAGTGATGGGCCACGAGGTCGTCGCCGATGTGGTCTCACTGGGCCCAGCGGCGCGCGGACTCGAGCCAGGACAGCGCGTCGTGCTCAACCCGTGGCTGTCGTGTGGCCCGCGCGGCATCGAACCCCATTGTGCGGCATGCGAAGTCGGCGACTACAGCCTGTGCTGGAGCTTCACCGATGGCGACATCAAGCCCGGCATCCACACCGGCGTATCCGCCGACGCAACCGGGGGATACGCCGAATTGATGCCGGCCCACGACAGCATGTTGTTCGCGGTGCCGGATTCGGTGCCCGACGAAGTCGCGGTGTTCGCAGACCCGTTCTCGGTGTCGCTGCATGCGATCACGCGACATCCGCCTCCGCCGTCGGGCCGGGCCGTCGTGTACGGCGCGGGCTCTCTGGGGCTGTGCGCGGTCGCCGTGTTACGGGCGCTGTATCCGCAGGTGGCGATCGCGGTGGTGGCGCGGTTCGAGGCCCAGGCGGCATCGGCGCGTCGGATGGGCGCGGACCTCGTGTTGGCGCACGAACCCCGACTGGCCGTCGTTGAAGAAGTGGCGGCGTGGGGCGGGGGACGGTTGCGCCAGCCGTTGCAGGGCCTGCCGATGGCGTATCCCGGTGCGGTCGACGTCGTCTATGACACGGTCGGCAAGCCGGAGACGTTCGAAGTGGGCGTGCGCGTGCTCAAGGCGCGAGGAACGCTGGTGAAGATGGGTGTGCACGCGCCGGGACGGTGGGAGTGGAGCCCGCTGTACTTCAAGGAGATCAGCTGGGTGGGCTCCAACGCGTTCGGCGTCGAGGAAGTCGAGGGCAGGCGTAAGCACGCCATTGCGCACTACCTCGAGCTGGTTGTCGACGGCCGAGTTGACCTGCGCCCCATGCTGACTCACACCTTCCGGCTCGAGCAGTGGCGAGAGGCATTCCTTGCAATCGCGAATCAGGGAGAGAGCGGCGCCGTCAAGGTAGCCTTCGATTTTCGCTAGGCGGACCGATCGCGCCATTCCCGTGGCGATGCCCCGTGGGTGCGGCGGAACTGCCTGCTGAAATATCCAGGATCTGAGATGCCCACGCGCCGAGCGATTTCCGCGACCGATAATTCAGTTTCAGACAGCAGGCCGCGGGCTTCGGCCATGCGGCGTTCGATGATCCACTCCTGTACGGTGCGTCCGGTACGTCGGCGCACGACGGTAGTCAAATGCCCTGGCGTCACTCCCAGTTCCGCCGCGACGTCGCGTAGCGACAGCGGCTCGCTGAGGTGTCGATCGATCACCGTGAACACCTCGGCCAGCAGGGGTTCGCCGCTTCGTCTGAGGTCGCCTACCACGTCACTGGCCAGGCGTGCGACGTCGATCAGCAGAAGTGTCAGATGTGCCAGTGCCGCCTGCCGGTAGCCCTCGTCGCGGGCGGCCAGTTCGGTCTCGATCGACGCGATTGCGGCGGACCACAGCGGTTTTCGCGCCGAGGGCACCGTCAGCTGAAGCAGTCCGCTGGGCTGGCCGTGGACGAACGGGAACAGCAGTGGGTGTGCACGCCACGACGGCCACGGCGATCGTCCGTCGCCGTCGAGCGCGGCAGGATCGAAGAACACGCCTAGCCCGCTGTCCCGGTGCGGAACCCGGTTGGGGTCGACGGCCGCGCCCGGTGCCACCACGTACACCACTCCAGCCGCATCCGAGTACCAGAGCACCGGGAAATCGTGGATGTGCACCTCGTGCTCGAGGATGCCGTCGGCTCGGATGACCGAGACAGGAGGCGTGTCGGAGTCGGCCCGGTATTGATAGACAGGCACTCCGTTGCGATGACGGACCACCCGAGACGGCGAGGGCATATGACCAAAGATAGTCCAACTATTGCCGATGATCACCTAACACCTTTGTGTAACTTCAGGCAACTATGGATCATATGACCGAACATCGTCCACATACGGCCACCGAACATGACTACATTCCCGCCGCCGGTCGCGATGCATTCCTACCCGGCTATGACCTGCTGACGCGGGCACTGGGCATGCACAAGGGTTACGACGCGCTTGTCGCGCAGGCCGATCTAACCGACGGGTTGCGGGTCCTCGAGATCGGGTGCGGAACGGGCAACGTCACCCTCCGTGCCAAGCGGGCCGCACCGAGAGCGGACGTGGTGGCGACCGATCCCGACCCGCTCGCTCTCGCGCGGGCGCAGCGCAAACTCAGCGGACTGCCCGGTGTACGTTTCGAGCGCGCCTACGCGCAGCAGTTGCCATTTGAGGAGGGTGAATTCGATCGGGTGCTGTCGTCGATGATGTTGCATCACCTGGACAACGACACGAAAGCTGCTGCGGCAGCGGAGATGTACCGCGTCCTGCGGCCAGGCGGCATTGTGCATATTGTCGATATCGGCGGCCCGATGACGGCTGGCGATGGATTCATGGCACGCCGCATGCTCCGCAATCCGCACATCGTCGGCAGCCTCGGCGACGCGATCCCCCGGTTGTTGCGGTCGGTCGGGTTCGACGCGAGCGTGGTGGCTTCGCGACCGCAGCGCTTCATCGGACGGTTGACGTTCTATCGCGGCGTGCGCACGTCCTAAGCACCCACGCGAGCGACCGCTTTTGTACGGAATTCGACGGCGTGTCGTGGGCAGACACGGTCGCTCGCGGGATAGGCGACTACATCGGGTTTTGGCGCAGGTAGCCGTACACCGCGCCGAAGTTCTGGTTGACCTCATCGGGAATCGGCACGGGTCCGCCGAGAGCCCGCGCGCCCCAAACAATTTGGGCTGTCCGCTCGACCAGCGCCGTCACGTGCAACACCTTGTCGGGGCGCGGGCCCACCGCAACTAGTCCATGGTTAGCGATCAATGCCGCTGCGCGGCCCTCCAACGCCTTCACCGCGTTGGCTCCAACATCCGGTGTGCCCGACGCCGCGTAATCGGCGCAGCGAATCTCACCGCCGCAGTACACCGCGAACTCATCGACGGCCGCAGGGATCGGTTGGTGGGCGACGGCGAACATGGTGGCCCACACCGGATGGCTGTGGATCACGCTGCCAATGTCGTCGAAGGCTTGGTAGCACGACAGGTGCAGCTTCATCTCCGACGACGGTGCCCGGCCCTCCTTGGCCTCTAGGACAGCACCGTCGGGGTCGACCACGACGAGGTCTTCCAGCGCCATGTCGGCGTAGTCGACCGACGACGGCGTGATGACGAGGTTGCCGTCCTCCCTGCGCGCGGAGATGTTGCCCGCGGTGCCCTCGACCAGTCCGCGCCGCAGCATGTCCTTGGCGGCGGCCAGCACTGCGTCTGCCGCGTTGTCGACGAACCTCATCGATCCAGCACCTCCGGGTTGACGATGTGCGCGGGCATGCGTCCGGACAGGAGCGACTCGACGCCGTCGGCGACGACCTGAGCCTGCCGGGCCTCAGTGTTCCACGTAGCTCCACCGATATGCGGTGTCAGGACCACGTTGGCCATGCCCACAAGTGGGTGATCCGTCGGCAGCCACTCACCGACGAAGTGGTCGAGCCCCGCGGCGGCGACCTTGCCACTGCGCAGCGCGTCGACAAGGGCGTCGGTGTCGTGCAGCTGGGCCCTCGCGCTGTTGAGGAAGACGACGCCGTCGCGCATCGCCCCGAATTGTGCCGCTCCGATCATGCCGGCGGTCTCGTCGGTCACCGGCGCGTGCAGCGACACGATGTCCGATTCGGCGAGCAGGTCGTCGAGGCTGTGGCTGGCGTCGTCGTTGTAGGGGTCGTACGCGATGACATTGGCCCCGAGCCCTTCCAGCCGCCACTTCAGGGCCCGCGCCACCGCGCCGAGCCCGACCAAACCTGCGGTCTGCCCCGCCACCTCCCACGCCCGGAACCGCTGGTAGGGGATTGTGCCGTCGCGAAACGCCTGGCCCGCCCTGACATCTGCGTCGGCGGTGAGCAGGTGACGGGTGACGCCGAACAGCAGCGCGATCGTCATCTCGGCAACGGCGTCGGCATTGCGACCCGGGGTGTAGAGCACCGGGACACCGGCCTTTGTGGCGGCTGAGACATCGACGTTGTTCGGGTCGCCGCGCGTCGAGGCGACGACCCGCAGGGGCAGGTCGAACACTGGCCCGCTGACCGAATCGCTCTCGACCACAAGCACATCCGCGTGCTCGGCCGACGCCCGCTCGGCTAGTTGTTCGGCGGAGTAGATCCGCAGCGGTGTCTGGTCGATCCAGGGGTCGTAGACGACGTCAGCCAGCTCGCGCAGCTTCTCGAAACCGGGTCCGCGCAAAGGAGCTGTCACGAGGGCCCGAAGTCGCGTCACGAATGATCATGCTGGCGTACGGTGGCCCGGGTGTCAGCAAAAGCGGTCACAATCGGCATCGACATCGGCACCACCGCCGTCAAAGCCGTGGCCGCCGATGAGGACGGCCGGGTGGTCGCCAGGACACGGATTCCTCATCAACTCCGGGTGCCCGCTCCCGACTGTCTCGAGCACGATGCCGATGAGGCGTGGCGGCGCGGGCCGTTGGCCGCAGTCGAGCAGTTGGCCAGACCCGATGCCGCCGCGGTGGGCGTGACGGCGATGGTGCCGTCGCTGACCGCCGTCGATGACATCGGTCGGCCGGTGACATCCGGTCTGCTCTATGGCGACAGCAGGGGCAGGGGAGCGGCGTTCGGTGACGCGTCGATGTTCTCCGGCGAGACCATCGAGTTCTTGCGCTGGACGGCGCAAAAGGCACCCAATGCCTTGGGGTACTGGCCTGCAAGTGCGGTCGCGAACCATGCGTTGGCCGGTGACGCAGTCATCGACAACTCCACCGCGAGCACGGCCTATCCCTTGTTCGACGGCACCCGTTGGGACGAGGAACGGTGCGCGAACTGCGGCGCGACGGCCGACCGCATGCCGAACGTCGCGCCGACGGGCACCGCCATCGGGCATCTGCGCGGTAGTGACGTTGTGCTGGCGGCGGGTTCGGTCGACGCACTGTGTGAGCAGCTGGTCGCCGGTGCTGATCGGGATGGCGATGTCGTTGTGCTCTGCGGCACCACCCTGATCGTGTGGATCACCATTCCCGAATACCGCGAAGTGCCGGGGCTGTGGACCGTGCCGCACTCGACGGGGGGCAAGTTTCAGATCGGCGGGCCGAGCAACGCGGGCGGCCTGTTCCTCAGCTGGGTGGATCATCTTGTGGCCGAGGATAATTCGGTGGTCGACCCGGGACGCGTGCCGGTGTGGTCGCCGTATGTGCGCGGCGAGCGCGTACCGTATCACGACCCGGATCGCCGTGCGGTGCTCGACGGTTTGAACCTCACGCACGGCGGGGCTGCGGTGCGTCGCGCGGGCTATGAAGCGTCGGGTTTCGTTGTGCGCCAACTCATCGAGTTGAGTGGGGCGCCCGCCGCGAGGATCGTGGCCACGGGCGGCGGCACGCGGGTCCAGCCGTGGATGCAGGCGTTGGCCGACGCCACCGGCCTGCCTGTCGAGGTGTCCGCCGTGCCTGAGGGCGCGGCGTTGGGCGCAGCCTTCATCGGCAGGATCGCGGCCGGCTTGGAGACCTCGATTACCGACGCGGTCCGGTGGGCGTCGACGGATCGCATCCTCGAACCAGATCCGTTGTGGACCAACGCAGTACACGACCGCTACGTCCGCTTCCGCGGACTCGCGGGACCGTGAGCTGAGCCAGTCACGCGTCGGCCAAGAAGTCCTTCCACCGGCCCCCGGCGTGTTCGATCCGCTTCGGCGCTCGTGAGTCACCGTCGCTGCGGCGGGCTGGTTGGCGCAGACCGAGCATGCGTCGACCGAGGCCGGCGAGTTCCTCGACAAGTGACCGCTCGTCTATGTCGTCTGGTGCGCCGGTGGCCGCGCCGGCAAGCCCAGTGAAAACGGCTGTGGCCTTGATGACGCCCGTGGGACCTGAGTCGAGTTGCATCAGCAGTGTCAGCTGACGTGTGATCAGGTCGCCCCATTCCGGTTGTGACTGCAGTACCTGATGAACGCTTGGATCAAAGACCATGACCGCGGCGAGCGACCGGTTCTTGGCGACGACACCCGCGAAGCCCTGCACCATGGCATCCATCCGAGTCCGCGGCGTCTGCTGACCCTCCGCCGTCTCAACGACCAGCCGGATCTGTTGTAGGAGTGGCTCCATCAGCGCGATGAGCAGCTGATCGCGGGTTCGGAAGTGGTAGTAGATGGCTGCCTTCGTGAACCCGAGTTCGTCAGCGATCATCTGCAGCGACGTGCCGGCGAAGCCGTGCTGGCTGATCAGCGCCACCGCGACGTCCAGCAGCCGCTGCCGGGTGTCGATCGTGTTGTCGGCACCGTCGATCTTGGCGGATGTCACTGCTCACCTCCTGTGGAGTAAGTGAACCACGCCCCAGACGATCGGCAAGTTATCGCCATACAAACGGTCATTAGGGGCTTGACACTCGACAAGCACCAGCTTTACGGTCAGCAAGTACACACTTTACGATCGGCAAGTGAATCGCTGCGCCGAACGTCCACTTCGAGGCACTTGGGGATGAGTATGGGCGCACCGATTTCGCATGTGAGCTCCTACGGCCGCCATGTAGGTCGAGTTGGCGCCCTGGCCGCGGCCTTGGGGATCGGGGTGATGGTGGTTGCCTCGCCGGGTGTGGCTACGGCCGACACTTCGAGTGCAGCGTCGACATCGCAAGACAGTTCGGCGACCAACACGGAATCCAGCTCGTCGGCGTCGGCCCCACCGAGCACCGGAACGTCCACTACGACGACGACAGATAGCGGCTCATCCACCACCGGCGCCGGATCAACGTCGACCGCTACCGGCACGGCCACGGCTGGCGCAACATCGACGTCCGGCACGACGTCGTCGACTACCCAGGTTGGGCCGGGTGTGACTGTGAGTAGCAGCGGTGGGGCGCACACCAGCACCACCGAACCGGCAGCACCGACCCCTCCTGCGCCGACCAGCACGGAGACTCAACCGGAGCTGCCAGTTACCTCGGCGCCTGAGCCGGAGCAGCCGGCATCGAAGCCCGTTGTGCCCGAATCGAACTCGAAACACACCGCGGCCGTCACCGCTGTGTCGGCGCCTTCGTCACCGACGACCTCGGTTGCAGCTGTCAAGGTCGTCGCCGAGCGCGCGGCCACGGCGACCACGTCAACCTCGATCACTGCTGCGAGGGCGGTGGAGGCACCTGGCGCCACCAGCACGCTGGCTGCTGCGATCACACCGGTCACCGCTCCGGTCGCTCCGACGGCTCAACTCGCGATTCCGGTCACCGGGGTCGTGGGATTTCTCAACGCCGTTGTCACCAATCTGCTCAAGCCGTTCCTGGCGCCGGCCCCCGATTCGCCGGAGCCGTTGACTCCGGCGGTGTGGGCGGTGCTGGCGTGGGTGCGACGCAACTTGTTCAACCAGTCGCCGACCATCAACTACAACCCGACGACGACGGTGCAGACCGGTCAGACCGTCACCGGCAAGATCGGGGCCACCGACGCCGAGGGTGATCCGTTGACCTACAAGGTCACTCAGGCGCCGCAGCACGGCACGCTGACGATCGATCAAGCAACCGGTAGCTTCACCTACACGCCCAGTGACATCAATTATGATGCGGCACAAACCGATTCGTTCACTGTGTCGGTCACGGACGGCAAGTTCAACCTGCTGGGACTGTTCACCCCGCACGGCGACCAGGAAACCATCGGCGTCACAGTGCTCAACCCCACTGTCGAACGCGTCATCCTGAACTTGCCCAACAACATATCCAACCCGAACCGGCCACGCTTCTCTGCCGACGGACAATCCCTCTACTTCAGCGCCCAACCGATAGTCGGTGGCCGCCAGGAGGTCTACCAAATCGGGATCGATGGCACCGACCTCAGATGCGTGACCTGTGGTGTCAGTACGAGCATCACGGGCGACCTGCAGAAGCCCTTACCGTTCGAAGACGGTTCCGGGCGGGTTCTGATTCGGATCACAACCGGCCCAGACAAGTACACGTACGTGATTTTCGAAGACGGTGTCGCCGGCAAGCAGTTGGTTCCCCTAACCACGCCGGACAGTCCGACGTTTGTCGTTGATCGGCAACGCGAGGTGAAGGTTTCGCCCGACGGAACGCACCTGTTGTTCAGCCGATTGGAGTTAGGCACCAACGGCTACGTCGCTATCGTCCCGGTCGTGGGCACCTTGGTGCGCACTGCGAACGGATACATCATCGATGACGCGCGTGTGGTCGCACCTTACGGCGAAGGTAAGTCGTGGACGCCCGATGGCAAGAGCGCGATCATTCAGGGCGGGCAGTACGACGCAGGCAACGTCGACGCCATCAAGGTCGACCTTGCCACGGGGAACATCACCCGGGTGACCGCCGGTCTGGATTACGAAGAGAACGTCTTCGAATCGCCCAACGGGAAGTGGATTGTCGCCGGGAGTACGCGAGGGCTTGACGCGCTGACGCCAATGTCGCGGATCGTACGGCCGGCATTCCTGCCGGCCTACATCGTCGGCCCGGTGTACCTCGCCTATGCCTCGCCCGTGAACGTTTCGAATCAAGCATGGGTGGTCGCGATCGACGATGAGCTCAAGCGAGAAAACGGCCTCCCACTGATCGTCGAGGGCGACGGATATGCCGGGCAGAGCATGCCTGGCTGGAGCCCCACCGGGAACGCGGTCGCCTTCTGGGAGCAGAGCAAGGATGATCCGACCGACACGCGTCTCGTCATCGCCAACCTGAAGTACACGACGAGCGTCGGAGGGGTAGAGGGTGACAAGTCGACCCCGCAACTGTCGTCGACCATGCCCAAGCTGAGCACGTACGTTCCCAGCGCCCCGGCCCTGCCGCCGACAGGCACGTACGCCGGGGCCGGGGGCGGCACGGCCACGGTGACCGAGACCCCCGACCCGACGCAGGCCGGCCACACCATCCGCACCGTCGTTTACTCCGACTACGTCAACGAAGACGGAATGGTCCTCAACGGCACCGAATCAACCAACATCACCGCCAACCAACTCTCCATCCACTACACCGCCAACATCACGGTCACCGGAACGCACACCGGCTACCTGCGCGGTGATGCGACGGTCGTGAACCGCCAAACACTGAACGGCTACATCACTTCCGAACTCGATGGAGACGTGCAAAGCATCCTGGACCCGGCCGACGTAGCTGCCGCGCAATCGGGCGTCTAACTACCCACCAATCGGAAGCACTCAAGGAGGATCACATGAGGACATCGACTTCCGACGTCAGCACCTATGGACGTTATATCGGTCGCGTCGGTGCATTGGCCGCGGCGTTGGGTATCGGGGTGATGGTCGTTACTTCGCCAGGTCTGGCGAGCGCGGACACTTCGAGTACATCGTCGACGTCGCAAGACAGTTCGGCGACCAACACGGAATCCAGCTCGTCGGCGTCGGTCCCACCGAGCACTGGAACGTCCACTACGACGACGACAGATAGCGGCTCATCCACCACCGGCGCCGGATCATCGTCGACCGCTACCGGCACGGCCACGGCTGGCGCAACATCGACGTCCGGCACGACGTCGTCGACTACCCAGGTTGGGCCGGGTGTGACTGTGAGTAGCAGCGGTGGGGCGCACACCAGCACCACCGAACCGGCAGCACCGACCCCTCCTGCGCCGACCAGCACGGAGGCTCAACCGGAGCTGCCAGTTACCTCGGCGCCTGAGTCGGAGCAGCCGGCATCGAAGCCCGTTGTGCCCGAATCGAACTCGAAACACACCGCGGCCGTCGCCGCTGTGTCGGCGCCTTCGTCACCGACGACCTCGGTTGCAGCTGTCAAGGTCGTCGCCGAGCGCGCGGCCACGGCGACCACGTCAACCTCGATCACTGCTGCGAGGGCGGAGCAGGCACCTGGCGCCACCAGCACGCTCGCTGCTGCGATCACACCGGTCACCGCTCCGGTCGCACCGACGGCTCAACTCGCGATTCCGGTCACCGGGGTCGTGGGATTTCTCAACGCCGTTGTCACCAATCTGCTCAAGCCGTTCCTGGCGCCGGCCCCCGATTCGCCGGAGCCGTTGACTCCGGCGGTGTGGGCGGTGCTGGCGTGGGTGCGACGCAATCTGTTCAACCAGTCGCCGACCATCAACTACAACCCGACGACGACGGTGCAGACCGGTCAGACCGTCACCGGCAAGATCGGGGCCACCGACGCCGAGGGTGATCCGTTGACCTACAAGGTCACTCAGGCGCCGCAGCACGGCACGCTGACGATCGATCAAGCAACCGGTAGCTTCACCTACACGCCCAGTGACATCAATTATGATGCGGCACAAACCGATTCGTTCACTGTGTCGGTCACGGACGGCAAGTTCAATCTGCTGAGCTTGTTCACCGCCCATAGCGACCAGCAGACCATCGGTCTCGCCGTGCAATCTCCCACCGCCGAGCGCGTGATCGTCTCCTTGCCTGTAGGCATGACCGACGCGGCCATTCCACGTTTCGCCGCCGACGGGAAATCCCTTTTGTTCAGCGCGACACCACCGGGCGCTGCGGCCGACGCACGCCGGGAGATCTATCAGGTCAGTCCCGACGGCACTGGTCTGCGTTGCCTGACGTGTGGACTGGCCGACCCGACTCCTCTGCCCGGCGGCACCACTGCCCCCCGGGATCTGTATAAGCCAGTGCCTTTCGAGGATGGGTCGGGTCGCATTCTGATGCAATCCCGGTCAGGGGGCTCTTATACCAACGTCGTTTTGGAAAGCGATGCCAACGGAACACGGCTGGTACGCGTGTTCACCCCGCCCGGCAAGCCCGGCGTCATTGCCACCGACCCCCAGCGCGAGATGCGAGTTTCCCCAGACGGGACGCACGTGCTGTTCAGCCAAATTCAGCTCGTTCCAAACCCGTTGGATCCCCCCGGCTTCATCACGGCCGTCCCGGTCGTCGGCACGTTGACCCGCACCACGAACGCGACGACAGGCGCGCTGGAATATCGCATCACCGATGCGCGGGTGGTCTATCCGGTTGGTGAGGGCAAGCAATGGACGCATGACGGCAAAGGCGTGATCGTTCAGGGCGGCCTCTATGAGTCGGGCAACGTCGATGACATCGTCGTAGACCTCGCCACGGGGAATGTGACCCGGCTGACCGGCAACCTCGACTACGACGAAGACGCCGATCTGTCGCCCAACAACCAGTGGATAACGATCGACAGTGCACGCGGCCTTGACGCGCTGACACCGGTGTCGAGGATCGTGCGGCCGGCGTTCCTGCCGCTCCTGATCCAAGGCTCGGTCTACACCGTGTATGCGGGCTCGTCCGATGCCTACAATGTTTCCAATCAGCCGTGGCTGATCGCGGTCGAGGATGATCTCAAGCGCGAGAACGGAATTCCACTTTTCGTCAGTGACGACCCGAACACTCCCGAAGACGAAGGCGACAATTACACCGCCCGAAGCATGCCGAGCTGGAATGCCGACGGTACCGCGGTTGCGTTCTGGGAAGCTGACTCCACAGACCCGACGGGTGAGAGATCACGGCTGGTTGTGGCCAACCTGAAGTACACAACCAGCGTCGGTTCAGTGGCAGACAAAACGACGCCAGCCCTGTCGTCCACATTGCCGACGCTTGCCTCCAACACTCCTCAGCAGGTGAAGCTGCTGCCAACCGGGACGTACACCGGCACCGGAGGCGGCACTGCGTTAGTCACCGAGTCGACGGACGCCACAACAGGTCACATCACCCGCACGGTCACCTACACCAATTACGTCAATGACCAGGGGATGATTCTGAACGGCACCGAGTCAACCGATCAGAGCGCCGCACAGAACACAATCCATTACCAGGCGGCCGTCACGGTGACGGGAACTCACACCGGTTCCTTGACGGGCGACGTGACCATCAACAAGTTGACGCGCACGATTACCCCGACAACCCCCGGCTCGCAGATCCAGTCCACCCTCGATGGCGACACGCTGGTCCTCTTGGATCCGGCGAGGGTGGACGCGGCTCGAGCGGGTACGTAGTCGGTCGGACCTAGCGCTTCACCGCGGCGACGTAGCTGAGGTTCGAGAAGAACCCGATCGTCTCGTTCTCGGGGAACTCAAAGCCGTTGGCGGCGTAGGCCTCTCGCATGGCCTGCGCCGTCACGTCCCAGCCGTGTCCCTCCAGATACTCGATGACGTGGCTGCGCTCGCCGTGGTAGATGAGGTCACCCATCTCGATATCGTGGCCGTACTTCTTCATCCGTTCTCTGATCTGCTGTGCGCGCTCATCGGAGAACATGCTGACGCCCGGAATGTGCTCGGTTGCGACCCGACTGCCGGGGGCGCTGAGCTCGTTGATCCGGTCGAACAACAGGTCCTGTGCCTCGGGCGGAAGGTAGATCAGTAGGCCCTCGGCGATCCAAGCGGTGGGCTGGCCTGGATCGAAGCCGTTGTCCAGCAGCGCTTTCGGCCAGTCGTTGCGCAGATCGATCGCGATCGTGACGCGGTTCGCTTTGGGCTTGGCGTCCAGCCCTGCCAGCGTATTCGATTTGAAGTCGATGACCTCAGGCTGGTCGAGTTCGTAGACAGTCGTGCCGTCAGCCCAGTCCAGTCGATAAGCCCGCGCATCGAGTCCGGCGGCAAGGATCACTGCCTGTCGCACACCAACGGCGGTCCCGTCGGTGAACAGCTTGTCGAACCAACGGGTGCGCACCGCCATGCCTTCGGCCGCCCGGCGCATCTTGAATTCCGGATTCACGTCTTCGAAAACGATGTCACCGTCGAGCGCCTGAATGAAGAAGTCCAAGCCGACGGCGCGCACCAGTGGCTCGGCGAACGGGTCGTCGATCAGGCCCTCTCGATTTGCGAGCGCCCTCTGCGCGGCAACCATCGTGGCGGTGGCGCCCACGCTGGACGCCAGATCCCAGGTATCACCTTCTGTACGTGGCATGCGATTCTCCTAGTCGAGGATTGCCGAGAGATAACCGCTGTCGCCGGCGAAGGCGGTCAGCTCATCCTCGGGATACTGGAAACCATTGATTGCATAGGCTTTTCGGTTCGGCCGGATGGTGACGTCCCAGCCCTTGGAGATCAGGTACTGGTCGGCCCGGTTGCGATCGGCCGTGTAGAACAGCTCGGCGAGGTTGAGGTCGGAGCCCATGCGGCGTGACCTCTCGGAGAGCCTCTCGACCCACTCGTCAGGCGACCCCTGAAAATCCATGTGCTCGGTCGCCAGCCTGCTGCCCGGCGCGCTGAGCGCGGTGACGTTGTCGAACAACCGGTCCTGAGCGTCGGGCGGCAAGTAGATCAGCAGGCCCTCGGCAATCCACGCAGTGGGGAGCCGTGGGTCAAATCCGCTGTCCCGCAACGCCGCCGGCCAGTCATCGCGCAGATCGACGGAAACCGTCCGCCGGGTGGCCGCGGGTTGTGCGCCCAAACCTTCGAGCACGCGGGTCTTGAACTCGATCACTTGTGGCTGGTCGACTTCGAACACCACCGCTTCCCGCGGCCAGGGAAGCCGATAGGCGCGGGTGTCCAAACCTGATGCCAGAATCACCGCCTGGCGAATACCTGCGGATACGGCCCCGATGAAAAAGTCATCGAAAAACCTTGTGCGCACGGCGATCTGCTCACATATCTGCTGGCGGTTGAACAGCGGATCGTCGCCGTACTCCAGTTCGCCGTCGGCGAACTTGTTGAGATGTTCGAGACCGACCGCCTTGACGAGCGCGTCGGCGTAGGGGTCGTTGATAAGCGGATTGGGCTGTTTGGACGCCAACGCGCGGGAGGCGGCCACGCCGGTTGCGGTCGCACCCACGCTGGACGCCAGATCCCAGGTGTCACCCTCGGTTCGGGCCATGAGTCTCCTACTTTCGTGTCGCGATGACCGCCAGTGAGGTACTGAGCGGCGCAACGTCGTCGGTAACGGGAAATTCCCTGCCGTAGCCGGCGAACACCTCGCGCCGCGTTCGCGTCGACACCTGCCAGCCGTGTCCGGTCAGGTATTCGCCCACGTGGCTGCGCTCGCCGGGAATGAACAGCTGCGACAAGTCGACGTCAAACCCATGTTCGCGCCACTGTCCGCCCAAGCGTTTCGTCCGCTCCGCGACCGCAGCACCCGCATCGGGGTGATATTCGGTGGCGAGTCGACTGCCAGGCGCGCTGAGCGCGGTGATGTTGTCGAACAGCCGGTCCTGGGCATCCGGCGGCAGATACGGCAGCAAGCCTTCTGCGCTCCACGCGGTGGGCTGAGCTTCATCAAAACCACAGGCGCGCAACGCGGCCGGCCAGTCCTCGCGCAGGTCGATGGCGACGGTGCGGCGCTGCGCGGTCGGTGTCGCGCCGATCGCGGTCATCGTCGTGGTCTTGAATTCGATCACCTGCGGCTGGTCGATCTCGTAGACGACCGTGCCAGGCGCCCACGCCAACCGGTACGGCCGCGAGTCCAATCCACTGGCCAGAATCACCGCCTGCGCGATGCCCGCCGCGCCTGCTTCGGTGAAGAAATCATCGAAGAAGCGGGTGCGCACCGCGATCACGCTGCCCATCAGCCGAGGACCGTCCCCCTCCGGTAGCGGGATCTCGCCGTTCACCAGCCGGGTGAAGAAGTCGACGCCGACCGCCCGCACCAGATCCGCGGCGAACGGGTCATTGATCAGCGGCTCTTGCTCGAGGCTGGCCAGCGCCCGCGCCGCGGCGACCATGGTGGCCGTCGCCCCCACGCTCGACGCCAGATCCCAACTGTCGGCATCGGATCGGGTCATCAGTGCGCTCCTTTCAGCACGCCCCTGACGTACTGCAGATCGCCGAAGTTTCCCTCGTCGTCGACTTCGAGAGGCGGCATCCCGTAGGCGGCGAACAGCTCCGTGACGCTGTTTCGGCTCAACTGCCAGCCGTGCTCACCGAGATAGGCGGCTGCCTCGTTGCGATCACCGAGGTAGACGAGTTCGGCGAAATCGAGGTCGAAGCCGTGGTCGCGCCACCGCGCCGAAGCGGCCTGCATGCGCTGGATCGCCCTCTCGTGATCGTCGGGATTGATGTTCGGCACGCTTTCCACCGCCACCCAGCTGCCGGGCGCGCTGAGTTCGGTGATGGTGTCCAGCAGTCGGTCCTGTGCATCAGGCGGTAGGTATCCGAGCAGTCCTTCTGCACTCCATGCCGTCGGCTGGTTCGGGTCGAAACCCTCCTCGATGAGCGCGGAGGGCCAGTCGTAACGCAGGTCCATCGCGACGGTGCGCCGCTTCGCGGTCGGTTCGGCACCAAGGTCGGCGAGCACGCGGGTCTTGAACTCGATCACCTCGGGCTGGTCGATCTCATAGACCGTGGTCCCTGCCGGCCACGCGAGCCGGTATGCGCGGGAATCCAGCCCCGAAGCGAGAATCACGGCTTGACGGACGCCGGCCGCCCCCGCGCCAAGAAAGAAGTCGTCGAAGAACTTGGTCCGCACCGCCATGTTGTCGGCCATCCGTTGCATGCCGACCGACTGGCTGTCGATGTCGAGGTCCTCGGGGCGCAACTCACCGGTGACGAGGCGGGTGAAGAAGTCCACGCCCACTGCACGGACGAGCGGTTCGGCGTAAGGATCGTCGATCAACGGATGCTCGGCTGTGGTGGCCATCGCGCGGGCCGCCGCCACCATGGTGGCCGTCGCCCCAACGCTGGATGCCAGATCCCACGAGTCGTTGTCCGTGCGTGCCATGCCGCAAAACCCCTTATCGACGTAGTAGAAGGCCGTTACTTAGGTGATGTAATGACCCGTCGCCGACTGTACGCTCGGATTCTGAATGCAGTCCGTGCCGCGGTTGCCCACGATGGATGCGGGGCGGAACAACCTCAACTGTTAGTCTCGTAGACTGTTTGACGCGTGACTTCGCAGGCTACGAGCCTGACAGGGGTGCGCGCAGGACTTAAACCAAGACGCTGGTGAAACCAGCCCCATTCGCACGCCGGGAACTACGGGTCGGCTGCGCAGGAGGAAGAGTGCTCTCGGCTTTCATCTCTTCGCTCAGGACAGTCGACCTGAGGCGAAAGATCCTATTCACGATTGGCATCGTGATTCTGTACCGGATCGGTGCCTCGATCCCCTCGCCGGGCGTCAACTACCCGAACGTACAGAAGTGCGTCGAGCAGGTCAGCGGCGGTGACTCGGCGCAGATCTACTCGCTGATCAACCTGTTCTCCGGCGGTGCACTGTTGCACCTAACCGTGTTCGCGGTCGGCATCATGCCGTACATCACCGCGAGCATCATCGTGCAGCTGCTGACCGTGGTCATTCCGCGCTTCGAGCAGCTGCGCAAGGAGGGCCAGGCGGGCCAGACCAAGATGACGCAGTACACGCGTTATCTCGCGGTTGCGCTTGCGATCCTTCAGGCCACCAGTGTGGTGGCGCTGGCCGCCAACGGTGGGCTCTTCCCGAGCTGCACCCTGGACATCATCCAGGGCCAGAGCGAGGGCCTGAACATCTTCACGATGGTCGTCATGGTGCTCGTGATGACGGCAGCCGCGTCGTTGCTGATGTGGATGGGCGAGCTGGTCACCGAGCGCGGTATCGGCAACGGCATGTCGCTGCTGATCTTCGCCGGCATCGCGGCGCGTATCCCGGTCGAGTACAAGACGATCTTCGACAGCCGCGGCGGCCTGGCATTCGGCGTTGTCTGCCTGGCGACGCTGGCGATCATCGTCGGCGTGGTGTTCGTCGAGCAGGGCCAACGACGCATCCCGGTGCAGTACGCCAAGCGCATGGTCGGCCGACGCATGTACGGCGGCACGTCGACGTATCTGCCGCTCAAGGTCAACCAGGCCGGCGTCATCCCGGTGATCTTCGCGTCCTCGCTGATCTACATCCCGCATCTGATCACCCAGCTGATCCAGGGCGGAAATGCCAATTCCGGCAACAGCTGGTGGTCCCGCTTCATCGCCCAACACCTGACCAACCCATCCGATCCGGCGTACATCGCGATCTACTTCGGGCTGATCATCTTCTTCACCTACTTCTACGTGTCGATCACGTTCAACCCGGACGAACGTGCGGACGAGATGAAGAAGTTCGGCGGCTTCATTCCCGGCATCCGCCCCGGCAAACCCACCGCCGACTACCTGCGCTACGTGCTGAGTCGCATTACCCTGCCGGGCTCGATCTACCTGGGCGTGATCGCCGTGCTGCCCAACATGTTCCTCGACATCAGCGGCGGCGGCGGTGTGCAGAACATTCCGTTCGGCGGAACCGCAGTTCTGATCATGATCGGCGTCGCACTGGATACCGTGAAACAGATCGAGAGCCAGCTGATGCAACGCAACTACGAAGGGTTCCTGAAGTGAGAGTCGTTCTACTGGGACCGCCCGGCGCGGGCAAAGGCACGCAGGCGCAGAAGCTCTCCGAGAAGCTCGGCATCCCGCAGATCTCGACCGGGGACCTGTTCCGCAAGAACATCAGCGAGGGCACCCCGCTGGGTGTCGAAGCGAAGCGCTACCTCGACGCCGGTGATCTGGTGCCGTCGGAGTTGACGAACAAGCTGGTCGAGGACCGCATCGAGCAGGCCGACGCCGCTGACGGCTTCATTCTCGACGGCTACCCCCGTTCGGTGGAGCAGGCCAAGGCGCTCGACGAGATGCTGAAGAACCACAACACCAAGCTCGACGCGGTGCTGGAGTTCTCCGTCTCTGAAGAGGAGCTGTTCGCGCGCCTCAAGGGCCGTGGTCGCGCCGACGACACCGAAGAGGTCATCCACAACCGGATGCAGGTCTACCGCGACGAGACCGAGCCGCTGCTGGAGTACTACAGCCACAACAACCTGCAGCGGGTCGACGCCGTCGGCGCGCTCGACGAGGTGTTCGCGCGGGCCCTGCGGGCGCTCGGTCGGTAGTAGATGATCGGCCTTCCGGGGCTGCGCAACCGCAAGGTCGTCGCGCAGCGCAGTGCAGGCGAACTCGATGCAATGGCGGCGGCCGGGTCGCTGGTCGCCTCCGCGCTGCTGGCCGTCCGCCAGGCCGCGGCGCCGGGCGTGTCGACGCTGGCTCTCGACGAGATCGCCGAATCCATCATCCGCGACGGCGGCGGTGTCCCGTCGTTTCTCGGCTATCACGGCTTTCCGGCAAGCATCTGCGCATCGGTGAATGACCGTGTGGTCCATGGCATTCCGTCGGCAAGCGAGATACTGGCCGCCGGTGATCTGGTGTCCATCGACTGCGGCGCGATCCTCGACGGTTGGCACGGCGACTCTGCCGTCACCTTCGGCATCGGTGCGTTGATCCCCGTCGACGAAGCGCTGTCAGCGGCCACTCGTGAGTCGATGGAAGCAGGCATCGCTGCCATGGTGCCCGGCAACCGGCTCACCGACGTCTCCCATGCCATCGAGGCGGGTACGCACGCCGCGGAGGCCCGCTACGACCGAAAGTTCGGCATCGTCGCGGGCTATGGCGGCCACGGCATCGGCCGGCAGATGCACATGGACCCGTTCCTGCCCAACGAGGGCTCGCCGGGGCGCGGACCGTACCTTGCGCCGGGGTCCGTGCTGGCCATCGAACCGATGCTCACGCTCGGCACCACAAAGACCGTCGTGTTGGAGGACGAGTGGACCGTCGTCACGGCCGACGGTTCGCGCGCCGCACACTGGGAGCACACCGTGGCCGTCACAGACGACGGCCCGCGCATCCTCACCGTCTAATTCGTTCGGCCGCGCAGTGGTCACATAGCGCGTGTAATGAACTCGAGCACCACCAACGTCGTATCTAAGACGGAGGTTGGTAGTGGACGATCCAGAAGCCGCCATGATGCGGGTGCTTTATGACGAGCATGCCGCGGCGTTGTGGCGCTATGCGCTGCGGCTTACTGGGGATCAAGCGCGTGCGGAGGACGTGGTGCAGGAGACGCTGCTTCGTGCTTGGCGCCATCCCGAGGTGACCGACGAGGTCGAGCGGTCGGCAAGGGCCTGGCTGTTCACCGTGGCGCGTAACCTCATCATCGATGAGCGCCGCAGCGCGCGGTACCGCAACGAAGCCGGCACACCCGACCTCGAGCAGGTCGCTGACCGTGCCGCCCCCGACGAGGTGGACTCGGCATTGGACAGGTTGCTGCTAGGCACGGCCCTGAGCCAGCTCTCCGAGGAACATCGCGCAGTGATTCGACGGTCCTACTACCAGGGTTGGACCACCGCACAGATCGCCAAGGATCTCTCGATCGCGGAAGGCACGGTGAAATCCCGGCTTCATTACGCCGTTCGGGCGTTGCGACTCAATCTTCAGGAAATGGGGGTGACACGATGACACAATTCGGTTTTCCCCTAGGCGGTGATCTGATGGACGGCGATCGCTACGTGACCTGGGATGCGGCCTATGTCCTGGGTTCACTGACGAGCAGCGAACGGCGGGAGTACGAGGCCCACCTGGAGACGTGTGAGCGGTGCCGATCGGCGGTTGCCGAGATCAGCGGCGTGCCTGCACTACTGGCGATGATGGACCTCGAAGACGTTCGTGCGCTCGATGAGGAGACGCCCGAAACTCCGCCGCTGCGGCCCGAGGTGCTCGACTCGATCCTCGACAAGGTGCGGTGGCGCCGCAGACGGTCGCGGTGGCTGACGTCGGCCGCGGTCGGGGTCGCCGCCGCGCTGCTGGCGGTCGGTGTGGTGATCGCCATTCGTCCGGAGATCGTGGGCCTGGAGGACTACACCCCGCAGGAAACCACCCAGGCGATGGACATGGCGAAGGTGTCGGATACCCCGATCAACGCGTCGATCACGCTGACCGGATTCGGTTGGGGCACCCGCATCGACATGGCGTGCTCGTATGGCGAATGGGGCCAGGCAGGCACCATCCCTCCGCAGAACCTGGGCATGGTCGTCGTGGGCCGCGACGGCAGCCACACCGAGGTAGCTACCTGGCTCGGGTTGTCCGGCGCCACTGCGCTGCCGAGCGCCACCACCCCGATGCAGAAGGACGAAATCGCTGCGGTGCAACTGGTTTCGTCTGCCGACGGGAAGGTCTTGCTCGAACGACACTTGTGATCCGGGCCACTTGGTGAACCCAACTCGGTTGCCAGTCGTGTCACTGGTAGGGGCGGGGAGAAGCGAGTGAGAAATGGCCAGAAGGCACCGGGTTGTCGACCACATCGTCGCGTACCTGGCGACGAACGGGATCGACTATCTCTTCGGTGTCGACGGGGCCAACATCGAGGATCTCTACGACGCCGCGCATTTCCGCGATGACATCACCGCCGTCCTCGCCAAGCACGAGTTCTCCGCCGCGACCATGGCCGACGGCTACAGCCGCAGCGGCGCCGGGCTTGGCGTGGTGGTCGCGACCTCGGGCGGCGGCTGCCTGAACACGGTTCCCGGGCTCGGCGAGGCGTATGCGAGCCGGGTTCCGGTACTGGCGTTGATCGGACAACCGCCGACCACCCTTGACGGCAGAGGCTCCTTCCAGGACACCAGCGGCCGCAACGGCGCTTTGAATGCCGAGGCGTTGTTCGCCGAGGTGTCGGTGTACTGCCAGCGGGTGATGCGGGCCGACGACATCTTCACCGCGCTCCCCGAAGCGATCGCGGCCGCTGCGACTGGCGGCCCGGCTGTGTTGTTGCTGCCCAAGGATATTCAGCAATCCGAGGTCGGTGCCAACGGAGTCGTCACCGAAACCGCGGCGACGCAGCCGGGCGATCCCGAGGCCATCGCAGAAGCGCTGCGGGGCGCAGGCGGGCCGATCACGATCATCGCGGGCGAGCAGGTGGCTCGTGACGACGCGCGCGTGGAACTCGAGCGGCTGCGTGCCGTGCTGCGCGCGAGGATCGCGACGGTGCCTGACGCGAAGGACGTCGCGGGGACACCGGGCATGGGGTCGTCATCGGCACTGGGTGTCACCGGTGTGATGGGCCATCCGGGGGTCGCAACCGCGATCGCCGACAGCGCATTGTGCCTCCTGGTGGGCACGCGGATGGGCGTGACGTCGCGTGCCGGTCTGGACGACGTGCTGTCGTCGGTTCCGGTCGTTTCGATCGGTTCGGCTGCGCCGTATGTAGCGGGTCAACACGTGCACACCGACGACCTGCGCTCCTCGTTGTCGCTGCTGACGGCCGCCCTGTCGGTCGGGACGCTCGGTGTGCGGGTACCTGACGCGGTGCCGCACACCGAACTGCAACCTCCGCACGTGGACGGTCCCGGTATTCGCTATCGCGACGCGATGAGGGCGCTTGACGAGATGCTGCCCGACGGTGCGGACGTCATCGTCGACGCGGGAAACATCGGCGCGTCGGCGATTCACTATCTGCCCGTGCGGCGTGACGGCCGATTCATCGTCGCGCTCGGTATGGGCGGCATGGGATATAGCTTTGGAGCCGGCGTCGGCGTGGCGTTCGGGCGCCGTCGTCGCACCGTCGTCATCGCAGGCGACGGCTCCTTCCTGATGCACGGCATGGAGATCCACACGGCGCTGCAGTATCGCTTGCCGGTGACGTTCCTGCTCTTCGACAACCATGCCCATGCGATGTGCGTGACGCGCGAACAGCTGTTCTACGACGACCTCTACAGCTACAACCGATTTGGGCCGAGCCGATTCGGCGCAGGGCTGGCCGCGATGTTCCCCGGCGTGAACTCCGTGGACGTCGAGGACCTCGATCAGTTGCCAGGCGCGCTGCGCGCCGCATTGGAGACCGATGGCCCGTCAGTCGTCAGCGTCGAGTGCTCGGCCGACGAAATACCGCCGTTCGCAGCATTTCTCAGCACTACCGCCTCACCACCGCCCACCCCAAAGGAGAACCGCCCCCATGTCGTTGCCCGCGCTTGATGACATCACCGCCCACCGGGGTACCTCGGATCCGATCGACGATCTGGTCCGCATAGAGACCTCACCCCGGGAAACGGCCACGCCCGTCATCATGGAAATGATGCGGTCGGTGTACCCGCACGATCAGGTGTTCGGCGAGTTCTGCACCGTCAACAGCTATATCGAATGTCCGCCCGACGAACTGTTCGACTACATGTCCGACACCCGCTGCCTCGAGGAGTGGACGTACAGCCTGCGAGGGTTCACGCCGACCGAAGAACCAGGCCTGTGGCTGGCCTACGACCGATTGGGTTCGGAGACAAAGATATTCACCCGGACTCATGCCAACCGGGACGCCATGACCGTCGACTACCACTGCGCATGGGATCAGGGCAAGCATCTCTGGATGGTCTACCTGATGCGGATCGTCGATGCCGAGATCGTGTTCGACAAGCCGGGTTCGGTGGTGCTGTGGACCAACTGCCACCACCCGTTCTACGACCGCAACCCCTATCCGGAAGCCGCACCGCAGGAGCGGCCGGTGTGGGTGGGGGATTTCTGGGACATGTTCGGCGCAGGCCATCTGCTGGAGTTGAAGAACCTCAAGGCAATCGCCGAATACCGACACCACAACGGCCTGCCGGTCACGCCGGCCTGGATGAGATGAGCCCCGCGTGAACGAGCAGAGGCCAGTCAGTCTTGTCGACCTTTCGACGTATCTGCCGGGGGAGCCGATCAGCGCCGAGTATTACGCGCAGTTCGCCGACTCCGACGACCTGCGTGACAACGTGATGTTCCGGGCGCCGAAGTTTCGCCACCACGTCGCCGAGGACGAGACCGCCATCGACATGGTGCAGCGCGCGGCGGCAGGGCTGATCGAGCGCCACGGTGCCGACACCATCGCCAACGTCGACATCCTGATCACCCACACCCAAGTGCCCGATATGCCGTTCTATGGCGGCGGCGGCGGCATGGCGCATCGCCTTGGTATGAAACCGAATTGGGTACTCGATCTGCACAACGGTGGATGTGCGGCGTTCGTCCTCGGGCTGCAGATGGCGCGGCAGTTGCTGTCGTCGGGCGCAGGGGAGACGGCGTTGATCGCGATCGCGCAGAACGCCGCCGGGCAGGTGTTCGACCAACCCGGAGTGCGTCGGAAGGCGCAGGCGTCGGTGCCGGGCGACGGCGCGGCGGTCGGGTTGGTGACGCTGTCGGACGAGTCGCCGATTCTCGATGTGGAATGCCGTACCTACGGTGAGTACGCCGGCGAGATGACTATCGTGATGGATCCGCCGCGCAAGTGGTGGCAGCCTGGATCCGGTGAGCCCTACATCGGGTTCACCGAAAGCAAGATCACCAAGGTGCTTGCCCGAGGCAACCGTCAGGTGCCGGAGGTTGCATATGCGGTGTGTGACCGAATCGGTATGCAGCCCAAGGACCTTGACCTGCTCGTGACGAACCAGCCGAACCGGGTGTTCCTGCGTAACTGGCGTGAGGCGCTGGAACTGCCGAAGGAGCGCCACGTCGACACGTTCGACGACTGTGGCAACTTGTTCGCCGCTGGAATCCCGGTCAACCTTGCCCGCGCCATCTCCGAAGGCACGGTGAAGAAGGGTGATGTGGTGATGATGGCAGCGTTCGCGCACGCAGGAGATTTCGCAGGCGCCGCCGCGGTCAAGTGGGGCGGCCGCTGATGGCCACACTCAAGCGCGAATTGAGCGATGCGGTTGGTGCGCTGCCCAGCGCGCTGAACCCGATGGCGTTGTCGCTCAACGAAAATCCGTTCCCGCCACTGCCTGCTGTGCGGGCGGCGTTGATCGAGTCGATTGACGCGGCGAACCGGTACCCGGAGTTCCTGCCGGAGCGGCTGCGTGCGTTGATCGCTGGCCGGGTCGGCGTGCGCGACGAACAGGTGGTGATCGGCGCCGGTGCGACGGGGGTGATCCTGCAGGTGCTGCATGCCGTCACCAGTCCTGGCGAGAAGATGGTGATGAGCTACCCGACGTTCGACGGCTACCCGATCTTCGCGCAGATGGCGCGACTGGAATCGGTTACTGTAGCGCTGGATGTGCACGGTCGTCACGACCTGGACGCGATGGCAGAGGCGGCCGCAGACGCGCGCGTCGTCGTGGTGTGTCGGCCGCACAACCCGACGGGCACCGTCGAACCAGCGGCCGACATCGAGCACTTCCTGCAGCGGGTTCCCTCGGACACGGTGGTATTGCTGGACGAGGCCTACGTGGAGTTCCTGTCGCCGGAGTATCGGATCGACGCGCCCGCGCTCGTCGACCGCTATCCGAATGTCGTTGTGCTACGCACCTTCTCGAAGGCATATGGGCTGGCCGGCCTGCGGATCGGATACGGGTTCTGTGCCCCCGGCCTGGCCCGACGCCTGTGGACCATGCAGCCGCCGTTCGGAATGGGCATCACCAGCCTGGTCGCGGTCGCCGCCTCCTATGACGCGGAAAGCCAGCTGCGGCAACGTATTCGGATGATCGCCGCCGAGCGGCGCTACCTGCGTATGCGACTGCGGTCGATGGGCGTCTACAGCACCGACGCACATGCCAACTTCGTCTATCTACCTCCGTGGCGTGAGCCGTGGCGGGCGCTGTTCGACAGCACCGAACTGCAGGTTCGCCATTACGCCGACGGCGGTGTGCGCATCACCGTCGGCAACCGGCAGTCCACTCGCGCCGTGCTGGCCGCGGTGGCGTCGGTCGCGTTGCGCTGAGAATCTGCCAGGCGACGGCCGGTGGATGCGGTATGAAGAGGCGTGGCTTCGCAACCCGACGAGCGTGATCCGATCGCGCTCGCGCGCGAGAATTGGCAGCGGGCCGGTTGGGGCGATGTGGCCGACGGCATGGTCGCGGTGACGTCGGTGATGCGGGCTCACCAAATCCTGCTTGCCAGGGTGGAGACAGCGTTGCGCCCGTATGACCTGAGCTTTTCCCGGTACGAGTTGCTCCGGCTGCTGGCGTTCAGCCGCACCGGTGCGCTGCCGATCACCAAGGCCTCCGACCGGTTGCAGGTGCACGTCACCAGCGTCACCCACGCGATCCGGCGACTGGAAGCCGACGGACTGGTCGAGCGGTTGCCGCATCCCACCGATGGCCGCACCACATTGGTGCAGATCACCGAACTCGGCCGCTCAACGGTCGAGGACGCCACCGTCACGCTGAACAATGAAGTGTTCGCCGACATCGGGATGTCCGAAAGCCAGTCGCGCGCGCTCGCGGATTCCATCGAGACCCTGCGCCGCACCTCCGGCGACTTCTAGTCAGACCGAGGTGATCGCCCGGATCAGCCGGTCCATGACCGCTCCGGCTTCTTCTCGTGCCCTGTCGTAATCATCGGCGCGCGCGACGTAGAGCGTCATTTCGCGCATCGCCCCTAACATCGTCAACGCGGTCGCCTCGACCGGCTGAGCCGGGATGCGCCCGGTCTCAATGGCATTGGTGAGTAGGTCGCGGACCAGACCTGTGTTGTAGCGTTCCCCGATCTCGGTCCATCGGGCCAGCCCGAGGACGGCAGGCGCATCGACCAACGTGATGCGCTGAATTTCGGGATCAGAGCAGGCGTCGAGCCAGAAGTTCGCGCCAAGTCGCATCACCTCGACCGGGTCCGCCTCGTTGGCCGACACCATCGCCTCGGTCAGCCGGGCGGCCACCTCACCCTCGACGCGCTCGAAGACCGCGGCGAACAACTCCGTCTTGTCCGCGAAGTGGTGGTACAGCGCGCCGCGTGTCACACCCGCTGCGCGCACGATCGTCTCCAGTGCCACGTCGGCGAAACCGTGCTGGGCGAACAACGGCCGGGCCGCCGCGATCAGGGCCTCACGGGTATCCGCGGCGCGCTCAGCCTGGGTCCGGCGGGTGTCTGCCATAACGTCCTTGTCTGCTCATACATACCGTATGTATCCTCATGCATGCGGTATGTAAGTGGTCACCAATCGTAGTTCGGAGTACCGATGCCCATCATCGATTTGCCCCATGGTCGCGTTCAGTATCGACTCGCAGGACCCGCGAACAGCGCCAAGCCACCGGTCGTGTTCGTGCACGGACTATTGGTCAACAGCGAATTGTGGACTCCTGTGGCAGATGAACTCGCAGCGCGCGGCATACGCTCGTACGCCGTCGATCTGCCTCTGGGCGCGCATTCGATCGCCATGCAGCCAGATGCGGATCTGACGCCGCGCGGGATCGCGCGACTGATCACCGCGTTCCTCGATGCGCTGGATCTGACCGATGTCACCCTGGTCGGCAGTGACACCGGAAGTGCGTTGTGTCAGTTCGCCATCGACACCGATGAGAGCCGTATCGGTCGGTTGGTGCTCACCAACGGCGATGCCTTCGAGCATTTCCCACCACCGTCGTTCACGCCGGTACTGAAAATCGGACGCAGGCCCGCAGGGGTCTACGCACTGATGTCGGTCATGCGGCCGACGTGGATCCGGCAGCGCATCCAGAACCAAAACGTCTCCACGCCGCTGGATCCCGCGTTGACTCGTCGTTGGATCACGCCTGCGTTGACCGATCCAGGGGTGCGGCGCGACACCGCCAAAGTCATGCGGGGTATCGATCCGGCCGAACTGGTCGAGGTCTCGAGACGGCTGCAGCGGTTCACCAAGCCCGTCGTGCTGTTGTGGGGTGATGCGGATCCGTTCTTCCCAATGGACCTCGCACAACGGTTGCGTGACGCCTTCCCGAATGCACGTCTTGTCGAAATCCCCGGCGGGCGGCTGTTTTTCCCGCTCGACGAGCCGAATCGGGTGGCCGACGAGATCCAGTCAGCAGTCGGCGACCGCAGACGGTAGCGGGATCGTTGCGGTCACTGCGGTTCCCGCGCCTGGGCGCGAGCGGATGTTGAGCCTGCCGCCGACGATCTCGGCGCGCTCGGCCATCGACAGCAGGCCGTAGCCACCCATCTCGTCGCCGCCGAGTGGATGCTCGAACGTGTCGAAACCCACTCCGTCGTCGACGATTTCGAGGCGCGCAGCCTCACTGGTGACGAAGAACGTCAGGCGCGCCCGGCTGGCCTTGGCGTGCTTGACGACGTTCTGCAGACACTCCTGGGCGATGCGATAGAGCGCGAGTTCGATGTGGTCGGGCAGTCGGGTGTCGTCGAGGTCGATCTCCATGATGATCTGCGGGATCGACCGGGCCAGGCTGGCCAACCCGCCCGACAGCCCGAGGTCGTCGAGCACCGGCGGCCGCAGCCCGCTGATCGCGGCGCGGGCCTCCTGCAGCGTCAGGTCGACGAGCTCGCGCGCCTTGCTCAGCTGCTCGCTCATCATCACCGGATCGCCGACGGCCCGCGTCGCCGCGTCGAGCCGGTAGGACAGCGTGACGAGCCGCTGGGAGATGCCGTCGTGGATATCGCCTGCGAGCCTTCGTCGTTCGATCTCCTGTGCCTCGATGACCTGTTCGACGAAGTTCTCGTGTGCGCGTTCGCGAGCGACCAGCTGTCGATGCAGCCGAGCCTGATGCAACGCACCCGCGATCAGCCGGCCGATGACGAGCAGCAGTTCCACGTCGCGTTCGGTGAACTCGCGGCGCTCGACGGTGTGCACATTCAAAACGCCGACCAACCCGCCGGGATCGGTTTCCATCGGCACCGACACCATCGACGTGAAGTCCTTGCCGCGCAACGATTCAAACGGCATGTAGCGCGGATCGGCCTCTTTGTCGTGACTGATCACCACAGGTTCGCGGTGGCTGGCCACCCAGCCGGAGATGCCTTGGCCCAGCGGCAGTCTGACCTCGCCGACTGCGGCGTCGAACGGCGGCGTCGCGCCCGCCAGCGTCAGCGACCGCTCGGTGTCGTCGAGCACGTGCACAAAGCACACATCGCTTGCCGTCGCGGCGGTGATCATCCGGGCCGCGGCCGCGGCCAGAGGTTCGACGCCGGGGCCCTTCGACGCGGCCTGGATCAGCTCACGCAGCAGTGCGAGTTCACGGTCGGCGTCGACGAGATCTCGAACATTGGCGCCGACGTTCGAAGCTGTTGGCTTCATTGGTAGATCCCCTCCCGCAACGCGGTGGCGACGGCGCCGGTGCGGTCGCTGACGCCGAGCTTGCGATAGATCGACCGCAGGTGCGACTTCACGGTTTCGTCGCCGATCACCAGCTTGGTGGCGATCGCGCGGTTGGACAGCCCGTTGACGACGAACGAGAGGATCTCGCTCTCCCGCTGCGTCAGGCCTTGGCGCGCACCCGGCCAGAACTCATCGCGCTGCAGTCGGGCCGCGGTGTCGACGGCGCGGGCGGCCATGCCCGGGTCGATGGCGGTCTCACCCTTGTGCACGAACTCGAGCTGACGGACGAGTTCGTCGCTGCTGATGCTCTTGAGCAGATATCCCGACGCCCCCACGCGCAAGGCCTGAAACAGGTACTGCTCGTCGTCGTAGACCGACAGCATCACGACCTTGCGCTTCGGGTCACTCTCGCGCAGCTCCAGGCACAGGTCCAGGCCGCTGGCCCCCTGCATTCGGACGTCGCACAGCACGATGTCCGGGTCGAGCTCACGGATTACGCTGAGCGCGCGCTCAGCGCCGACGGCCTGACCGACGACCTCGACGCGGTCCGAGAAGGCGGCAAGCATCGCTTTGAGGCCCTCGATGACCATTTCGTGGTCGTCGACGAGCACAAGGCGTACCGGAGCCCCGTTGGACGTCATGGCACCACCTTAGAGCTGGGATTTTTCTGAGGTAGAACAACTTGGCCTGCCCGATCCCCCAATTGGGGGAGGACCGACGCCTGTGATGTGGGACACCCTATCTGCATGCCTACAACGCAGGAGAAATCGTGGCGCGCCGGTCGCTTCTGGTGGGATGCCACCGCGACAACTCAAAGCGTTGTCTATCCGCTGCGCGCCGTGATCTTTGATCTCGACGCCCTGACGGACATCGAATGCGACGGCCACCGCGTGGCGTACAACGCAGCCTTCGCGGCGCACGGCCTCGATATCGAGTGGACGGTCGGCCGTTATCGGCAGCTGCTGGCGCTCCCCGACGAGCGGCAGCGTGTCTCGGCCGAGTTGCGCAAGCGGGGGATCTCCACGGAGTCCGATGTGCTGACCCAGTTGCTTGCTGACGAGATTTACTCGACCAAGACCGTGATGTTCGACGAGTTGGTTCACGACGCGGATTTGACGCCGCGTCCGGGTCTCGTTGACCTCGTCATGGATGCGTTCGCCGCAGGCGTTTGGGTGGGTGTAGTCGCGAACGGTCCGCGAAGCTGGGCCGAGCCGCTGATCCGCCAGCTCGTCGGCGACGGTCTGGTTGAAACGGTTGTCACCAATGACGACGTGAAGAAGCCGATGCCCGATCGCGAAGCCATTCAGAACGCGCTGTGGGAACTCGGCATATCCGCTGAGAACGCGCTGGCGATCACTGGGTCCGCATCGGGGCTGCGCTCGGCGACCACCGCGGGTCTCGCGACGGTTGTCGTCACCGGCGACGGAACACCCGACATCCCTGCTGCTGTGGCGGTTCGCTCCGACTACTGCACCGGCGAATCGCTGACCATCGCGGATTGCCAACGTCTGCACGGCAGCTGGTGGGCCGCGCACAAGAGGTCTGCCGCCTAACGCCTCGTCAAGCGGTCTCGCAGGAAGCGCGATTACTATCGCGCTGACATGCCTGCGAAATTGAAGATCTCGCCAGACCTCGTCGGCGGCGACGTCGAAGAGGGTTACGGAAAAGTCGCCGACGCGTTTCGTCGCAACCTGGAAAGCGGTCGGGAGGCCGGTGCCGCAGCTGCGGTTTACCACGACGGCCGCAAGGTCGTCGACCTCTGGGGCGGTTACCGCAACGAGGCCACGCTGGAGCCGTGGGAGCGCGACACGATCATCACGGTGTTCTCGGCCACGAAAGGCGTTACGGCGCTGGCAGTTGCGCTCGCGGTGTCGCGTGGGCTGATCGAATACGACGCCAAGGTCGCCGACTACTGGCCGGAGTTCGCGCAGGCAGGCAAGGGCGCCATCACTGTGCGGCAACTGCTTTCGCATCAGGCCGGGCTGGTGGTCATCGATCCGCCGTTGACGTATTCCGACCTCACCGATCCCGCAGCGATGTCGGCCAAGCTCGCGGCCCAGCCTCCGCTGTGGTCACCAGGGACCCGGCATGGTTACCACGCGCTGACGCTGGGTTGGTATGCGTCGGAACTGATTCGGCAAATCGATGCGCAGGGCCGGACGGTCGCTCGTTTCTTCGCCGACGAAATTGCACAACCACTTGAGTTGGACTTTTACATCGGCCTGCCATCCGACATCGGGCGCGCCCGCGTCGCTGATTTGCGCACCCCGTCGAAGGCCACCGCGGCGCGGCAAGCGTTCTCGATGCCGCTGCGCCAATTGCTCGCCTTGGTCAATCCGTTCGGTCTGTCGGCTAAAGCCATTGCACTGGCCGACGGCAAGAAGGACGTCGACATCAACAGCGACGAGATCCGCGCGCTCGAGATACCGGCGGGCAACGGCACCGGAACCGCGCGATCGCTTGCCAAGCTGTACGGCGTCGCGGCGGCCGGCGGTGCGGAACTGGGTCTCAAACCGGCTGTCCTCGACGCGTTGAAGGCGCCCGCCGTGGCCCCAACCAAGGGCGTTCGGGATTTCGTGGGTCAGGCGGACACGTCGTACTCGCTTGGTTTCAACAAGCCGACATCCGCGTGGGTGTTCGGCTCGTCGAGCACAGCGTTCGGAACCCCTGGTGCCGGAGGGTCTTTCGCGTTCGCCGACCCGGACACCGGGGTGGGGTTTGCCTATGTGATGAACCGGATGGGCCTGTACCCGTTCAGCGATCCGCGGGAACTGGCGCTTCGGCAGGCGCTGTTCCGCGATGTGCTCGGGGTGCGCGAGCAGCGCTGATCAGCGCTTCGTGTCGCGCCAGTCGACCAGCTTCTCCACTGTGCTGAGGTCGTACTTGCCTTCCGACGCGCGGACCTCGGTGTGGAACAACGTGGCTCCGGCGGCCAGGTAGTCGTCCGCCGACTGCGGATCGGTCCACAACGTCGAGCGCTCGATATCGCTGTCGGCGCGCCCGAACCCGGCCGCGAGTTCGGCGACACGGGCGCTGGCCTCGCGGTAGGAGTCGATGGGCAGGAACGTATGCCAGATGTCGGCGTGGCGTGCGACGGCGGGCAAGGTGCGCTTGGGACCGGATCCGCCGATCAGGATCGGTATTTTGCGCAGCGGTGGCGGCTGCAGCAGCTCGAACCGGCGCTCGATGCGCAGCAAGCCCTCATCGAAGAGGTCCGCCCGCGATTTGACCGTTCCGAAATCGAAACCGTAAGTGGTGTAATCCTTCTCGTACCAACCGGCGCCGACGCCCAGGATGGCCCGGCCACCGCTGATGTGGTCGACGGTGCGCGCCATGTCCGCGAGCAGATCGGGGTTGCGGTACCCGATTCCCGCTACCAGCAGGCCGATTTCGGCGCGGGTGGTGATCTCGCCCCAGGACGCCAGCGCGGTCCAGCCCTCGAAGTTGTTCACATCGGGTTGCACTGAAGCCAGCACCGGTTTCGCATCGGCGATCGACTCGATGAACGGCGCATGGAAGTGGTCATAGCCGAAGATGACGTCGACCCCGATCTCCTCGGCTTGCAGGACGGCCTGCCGCCACGTGGCGTAGTTAGGAGTGTCGGCGGGCTGAATCTGAACGGCAACGCGCACGGGAAAGGTCACTAACGCGACAAGCAATGCAGGTCGCCATTTATTCCGTAGAGCCTGCTGTCAAGTCCAAATGCGTTGAGGGCCAGAATCTGTGGATCAGTTTGCGGCTGTGGATAACTTTTTCGAAACGTCGGTGCGCGGTGGCAGAGTCGCAAGTGTGTTCGATACGGAGTTCTCGGCGGCGGATGACGCGACGGTCGTCGCCGCCATCGAGGAGGGCACGCGAGCAGAAGCTGCTGCCGGGGCCCGCCGGTTGGCTGCCATCGCCGAGCTCTGCTGGCCACCGACGCGGCGGTGCTCAAGCGTCGCATCGCACAGATGGTGCAGGGAGTCTGTGACGACGATCCTCGCCCCATCGGCGAGCGCCGCTCGGACGCGGTCGGCGCCATCGCCGCGGGCAGCTTCCGTCTGGCGTGCCAACGCGGTTCGCAGACATGCCCGGCGGGGGATGCACCGATCTCGTCCAACGTGGTGATCCAGGTGCTGGCCGAACAATCGGCGGTCGACGCCGCAACTGGCTCTGCCGAGCAGGCCGCTGTCACGCCGCCCGCAGCGCTGATCGTCGGAGAGGGCATCGTGCCGACACCGTTTTTATCGCAGCTGATTCGCGGCGGCGCCAAGGTCCGCCCGATTACCACGCCCGCCGATGAGCCGGAACCACACTATCGACCGTCGGCAGAGCTGGCTGAGTTCGTGCGGATGCGAGATCTGTACTGTCGCGCGGCTCGGCTGCGACGTGCCGGCCGATCGTTGCGACCTCGACCACACCATCCCGTATCCGGGCGGGCCCACCCACGCGTCAAACATCAAGTGTCTGTGTCGAACCAACCGTCGTAAGAAGATGTTCGTCTGAGCCGACCTGACCTACGGGCCGACTTCAATTCGTGGCTGCGCCTGTGCACGCAAGGATGGTGCGTGCCACGAGAGCGGGGTCGTCCATCATCGGGTCGTGCCCAACGTTCTCGAGGATAATGAACGTCGCCTGCGGGAGGCGCTCACGGGCATTAGGGCCGTAGGAGGCGACCGGCAACATGGCGTCTTTCTCCGACCATGCCAGGGTGATCGGGCACGGTAGAGGATCGAGTGGCGCAACCTGCTCTTCGTCGGTCGAGAAGACCTCGCTGCGGAGTGTGCACGCCAGGTAGTCGTCGGCGATCTCAACACCTCGCTGCGCAGTGATCCGGTCCCCGTGCTCGGCGGCTGACCCTCGGAACCAGAGCCGTCGCATCGTCGCAGACCTCATTACAAATGGCGTAATAGGTCGAGCAAGACGCGCCATCCCTGCGCCGCTCGTGACCCTTGCCATCATCCGCGCTCGCAGTCCGTCACCAGACGACCAGAAGCCGCCCGGCGATAACGCGCAAACCGTTTTCGCTCGGCCGCGCCGTGCTAATTCAATGGCGACAAAACCACCCATCGAGTGGCCGACGAGATGGGGTTGATGTAGATCTTGTTCGTCTAAGTAGCGTTCGGCCCAGTCGACAACGTCGTGAATCGTGGCCGGTCGTCGCGGTGCTGGTGGTCCGCCGCGGTGCCCTATCGCGGTCGGTGTGTAAACCTCGTGATAGCTACGAAGAAATGGGATGACGTCTCGCCATGCGTTTGCAGACGCATTGAGGCCGTGCAGTAGAACAACGGCCGAACCGTCCGAAGGCATGCGGGAAAGTCTTGCATAAGCCCCCTCCGGGGCGTGGATGATCCGATTCCGTGAGTCACCCGGAAGGCAGAGTGTCTTTCGCGCGTTCGAACCAACCATCTGATGAAGACGTTTGGCGGATGGCAGGATATTCAGTTGTCGGATGGCACAGTCATTTGGATCTCACCGACCGGCAGGAAATACGTGACCAAACCTGGCAGTCGGCTGTTCTTCGAGACATGGGACACCACGACCGCCGACCTTCCGCCCCCGTCGATCGTGGTGCCGAGCACCGGCGACCGCGGCCTGATGATGCCAAGGCGACGGCGTACCCGTGCTGCCGAATACGCCGCCTGGATCAAGGCCGAACGCGCGCGCAACGAATTGCCCGCACCGTTCTAGCCGTTGCGGATCATCTCGATGACCGCGCTGAAGTCCTTGTCGGCGTTGTCGGCCGCGAACTTCGCGTAGATCTCGGCTGCGTGGCTGCCCAGTGGAGCCGACGAGCCGGTCGAGTTGACCGCGTCCATCGCGAGGCCGATGTCCTTGTTCATCAACGCGGTCGCGAACCCCGGCTGAAAATCGTTGTTGGCGGGTGATGTCGGAACCGGTCCTGGCACTGGGCAATTCGTGTGGATGGCCCAACAGTTGCCGGTCGCGCCGGTGATCACGTCGAACAGCGCCTGCGCGGAGAGTCCCAACTTCTCGGCGAGGACGAAGGCTTCGCCCGCGACGATCTGCTGGACCGCCAGCACCATGTTGTTGCACAGTTTGGCGGCCTGGCCGGTACCTGAAGCGCCGCAGTGAATGATCTTGCCCGCCAACGGCTCCAGCACGGGCCGCGCACGTTCGACGGCGTCGTCTTCACCGCCGACCATGAACGCGAGAGTCCCCGCGGTCGCACCTTTGACTCCGCCTGAGACCGGCGCGTCGAGTTGGGCGATGCCGCGTTCGGCCGCCTGCGTATGGATCTCGCGCGCGTCGTCGACCGAGATCGTGGAGGTGTCGATGAACAACGCGCCCTCTCGGGCGGCGGGCAGCGCCTCGGCGTATACCGCCTTCACCACAGCGCCGTTGGGCAGCGACGTGATCACCACATCGGCTTCGGCCACCGCCTCGGCTCCGCTGTCGAAGGCCTCTGCGCCCTTTTCGGCGGCGGCTTCCTTGAGGGCAGCGACGGGATCGAAGGCACGCACAGTGTGCCCGGCCGCGACGAGGTTCGCAGCCATTGGGCCGCCCATGTGGCCCAAGCCCAAGAACGCGATCGTGGTCATCTGCTCTCCTTACGCGGACGCGCGGGCCCGGGCAGCCGCTGCCCGACCGATGACCACACGCATGATTTCATTGGTTCCCTCGAGGATGCGGTGCACCCGCAGATCGCGGACGATCTTCTCCAGCCCGTACTCGCGCAGATAGCCGTAGCCGCCGTGCAATTGCAGTGCTTGATCGGCGACGTCATAGCAGGCGTCGGTGACGTAGCGCTTGGCCATCGCGCACAGCTCGACCTTGTCGGGATGATTCTCGTCGAGCGCAGTTGCCGCGCGCCACAACAAGGTTCGCGACGTCTGCAACGCGGTGGCCATGTCGGCGAGCGTGAACCGCACGGTGGGTTCATCGAGCAGCGAGCCGCCGAACGCCTGGCGGTCGGCGAGATAACTCGACGCCTTGTCGAAGGCGGCCTGCGCCCCGCCCAGCGAGCAGGCGGCGATGTTGATCCGGCCGCCGTTCAGCCCGTTCATCGCGACACCGAACCCGGTGCCTTCGCCGTCGGCGCCCCCCAGCATCGCGTCGGCGGGCACGCGGACGCCCTCGAAGACGACCTGCGCGGTGGGCTGCGCGTTCCAACCCATCTTCTGCTCCTCGGCGCCGAAACTCAGCCCCGGCGTGTCCTTTTCGACGACGAACGCGGAGATGCCGCGGGGGCCATCCGCACCCGTGCGGGCCATCACGACATAGACATCGGAGGTGCCTGCACCGGAGATGAACTGCTTGACACCGTCGATGACGTAATCACCACCCTCGCGGACGGCCTTCGTACGCAACGCACTGGCGTCCGAACCCGCGCCCGGTTCGGTCAGGCAGTAGGAGGCGATGGCCTCCATTGACGCCAGCCGCGGCACCAGCGACTTGCGTTGCTGATCGGTACCGAAGCTGTCGATCATCCATGCGCACATGTTGTGTATCGACAGGAACGCCGCGATGGCCGGGCACGCTTTCGCGAGCTCCTCGAAGATGCGCACCGCATCGAGCCGACGCAGCTCGCTGCCGCCCGCGTCGTCGCGGCAGTAGATGGCCGCCATCCCGAGCTCGGCCGCCTCGCGCAATACGTCGGTGGGGAAGTGGTGCTCGGCATCCCACTCCAATGCGAATGGCGCAAGGCGCTTTTCGGCGAACGCGGCCGCCGTCTCGGCGATCACGCGTTCGTCGTCGTCCAACCCGAAGTAGTCCATTTACTTCATGGTCGGGATGACGAACTCGGCGCCATGGCTACCCGCCGGCCAACGCTGCGTCACCGTCTTGGTCTTGGTGTAGAACATGATCGACGACGGGCCATGCTGATTGAGATCGCCGAAACCGGACCGCTTCCAGCCGCCGAAGGTGTGGTAGGCCACCGGCACCGGGATCGGCACATTGACGCCCACCATGCCGACCTGAACGCGGGACACGAAGTCGCGCGCGGTGTCGCCGTCACGGGTGAAGATCGCCACGCCGTTGCCGTATTCGTGTTCGGACGGCAGCGCGAGCGCCTCCTCGTAATCCTTGGCGCGCACGATGCACAGCACCGGGCCGAAGATCTCGTCGGTGTAAATCGACATGTCGGGGGTGACGTGGTCGAACAAGGTGGGGCCGATGAAGTAGCCACCCTCGAGATTGGCGTCGCCGAACTGCAGGTCGTCGCTGGTGCGTTCGCGGCCGTCGACCACCGCCTCTGCTCCCGCGGCCACGCCCTGGCCGATGTAGTCCTTCACCCTGGCCAGTGCCGCTTCGGTGACCAGCGGGCCGTAGTCGGCCTTCGGGTCGAGGCTGTGACCGACGCGCAGGTTGTTGACGCGTTCAATCAGCCTGGCGCGCAGCCGGTCTGCGGTCTGCTCGCCGACGGGCACGGCCACGCTGATGGCCATGCAGCGCTCGCCGGCACTGCCGTAACCCGCGCCGATCAACGCGTCGACCGCGTTGTCCATGTCCGCGTCGGGCATCACGATCATGTGGTTCTTCGCGCCGCCGAAGCACTGCGCACGCTTGCCGTGTGCCGCCGCGCCGGAGTAGATGTACTGCGCGATGTCGGAGCTGCCGACGAAGCCGACGGCCTGGATGACCGGGTGCTCGAGGATCGCGTCGACGGCTTCCTTGTCGCCGTGCACCACCTGGAAGACGCCGGGCGGCAAGCCGGCCTGCAGGAACAGTTCGGCCAGCCGGACGGGCACCGACGGGTCGCGTTCACTGGGCTTGAGGATGAACGCGTTGCCGCATGCGAGCGCGGGGCCCGCCTTCCACAGCGGGATCATCGCGGGGAAGTTGAACGGCGTGATACCCGCGACGACGCCGAGTGGCTGGCGCAGTGAGTACACATCGATGCCGGGGCCTGCCCCTTCGGTGTACTCACCCTTGCTGAGGTGTGGGATGCCGATCGCGAACTCGATGACCTCGATGCCGCGCTGGATGTCGCCCTTGGAGTCGGCGACCGTCTTGCCATGCTCCAAACTGAGGAGTTCCGCCAACTCTTCTAGGTGCTGGTTGACCAGGTCGATGAACTTCATCATCACGCGGGCCCTGCGCTGGGGGTTCCACGCCGCCCACTCCTTCTGCGCCTCGGCAGCACCTGCGACCGCGGCGTCGACATCGGCCCGTGATGCCATCGGCACCTTGGCCTGCACCTCGCCAGTGCTGGGATTCATCACGTCTGCGGTGCGCGTCGACTGTCCGGCGGTGCGCTTGCCGTCGATGAAATGCGAAATCTGTGTGGTCATGAGTCTGTCCCTCGCCCGAATGGCTGAATACTAGGACATCCTAGTATTGGAGCGCTCGGTGTGGCAAGTGACCCGAGACGGGCGTTGACACAGGGAACCGCGGAGGCTAGTTTGCATTTATGCGAAATAGCGAATCGGTGGATGCACCCGGTGCGCTACTCAAGACGATCAAGGCCGTTTCGAGTCCCGTGCGACTGGAAGTCCTGTCCTTGCTCAAAGATCCGATTGCGAACTTCCCGCCGCAGACCGACGGTGATCTCATCAGGGATGGTGTCTGCGCCGACTTCATCCGGGACAAGCTGGGGATCGCGGCTGCAACCGCATCGCGTCACCTCACCTTGTTGACCGAGGCTGGACTCTTGACGGCGACGCGCAAGAAAGGCTGGACCTTTTATCGCCGTGACGAGTCGGCCATCACACGGTTCGCCGACATTCTGAAGTCCGAGCTGTGACGAGAATGCGGTGAATCTCGCCTACCGCCATGTCGACGTCTTCAGTGAGATTCCCTTCGGCGGCAACAGCTTACCGGTGTTCTACGACGCTCCGGAGTTGACTGCGGACCAGATGCTGCGCATCACCCAGGAGTTGCGCCATTTCGAAGCGATCTTTCTCCAACCGTCAGAACAGGCATGCACCGTCCGGGCCCGCATCTTCGATCTGTTCGACGAATTGCCCTTTGCAGGACACCCGATCATCGGGGCGGCGGCCGTCATCCATGAGCGCTCCCAGGCAGCAGGGAGGCAAACCTGGCGTTTCGAACTGCCAAGTAGGACTGTCGAAGTCGTGACCGAAGCTACGGCAGGCGGCTATTCGGGTTGGCTCGACCAGGGCCCGCCGGACTTTCTGGGTTCGCTCGATGACGCGGGTGACATCGCCCGTGCCCTGAACCTCGCGCCGGCGGATCTCGCCGCAGACCTACCCGTCGAAGTGGTCAGCACCGGACTTCGCTACCTGATCGTGCCGGTCCGGCCGGGCGTATTGCCGCGGGCTCGAATCAGAAGCGACATCACGGAATTACTGACGGAAGTCAACGCCCAGTTCGCGGTGGTGTTCGACGAATCCGCTGTCGAAGTGCGGCACTGGAACAACGACGGAATCATCGAGGATGTTGCCACCGGTAGCGCCGCGGGCACGATAGGCGCGTACCGACTACGCCACGGACTGGTCCGCGGCGGTGACAGCTTCACCCTGAATCAGGGCCGATTCACCGGCCGCCCAAGTCAATTGCGCGTGTTGCCGGAAGGCAGCGCAGAGCATATCGAAACAGTAAAAGTAGGCGGTGATGTCTCATTCGTAGGCCACGGCATGATCGAGGTACTTCCGTGACAACGGCAATCTCTGCAAGCGACATCCGGGCCTGTGTCGGTTTCGAGGATCTGATCGAACCAGTGTCACGGGCGTTTGAGGAGTCGAGCGCGGGTCTTGCCGACAACGGTCTGGTCGTCATGTTTCCCGCCGAGACCCGCGAACTGGGTGATGTCTATGTCAAGACCGGCACCCTGCGCGGCCACGGCGTATACATCGTCAAGGTATCGCCATGGTTCAACGCGAACGTCGAAAGCGGGGCACCGCAAGGCGGTTTCGTCGGTGTCTTCGACAGCAAGACGGGGCGAACGATCGCACTGTTGAACGATGAGCATTACCTCTCAGACGTCCGGACCGCCGCGGCAGGCGCGCTCGCTGCACGCCTGCTCGCGCCGTCCGACGTGCAGACCGTCGCTGTGCTCGGCGCCGGCGTACAGGCTTATTGGCAGCCCTTGGCGCTCTACGGCGAACGCCCCTTCTCGAATTTGTTGATCTGGGCCCGCAATCCGCAGAAAGCGCAGCAGCTCAAGGCGCGGCTGAGTGGAAGACTGCCGGGTGTCGACATCCGTTGTGAGTCCGATATCGAAGAAACCGTTCGCAGCGCGGACGTCTTGATCACCGCGACGCAGGCGCGCGAACCGCTGGTGCAGGGCGCGTGGTTGCATCCGGGTATGCACATCACCGCAGTCGGCGCCGACGATGCCACCAAATGCGAACTCGATTCAACGGCGCTTCGACGTGCTCGCGTCTTCGTCGACACGCGAGAAAGCGCCGCAGCCAACGGCGATGTTCACCGAGCGATGTGCAGTGGCCGGTACGCATTGGAAGAGTTGTCAGGCGAGCTGGGCGAGGTGATCTCCGGCAAGACTGCGGGCCGCACGTCGGAAAACGACGTCACCATCGCGAAATTCGTCGGGATCGGCGCGCAAGACCTCGTCGCTGCGGAGGTCACGTTGGCGAAATTGGGTATCGGCGCGTGACGAATCACGTTTCGGGGTGGGTACCGGCCCGGCCAACATCTGTTTTGTCGAAGAACTGACTCAACAAGGTACGAGCCTCGTTCTTGTCGACGCAGGTGTAGGAGTTCCAGCCCTCGATCCGTAGCTGATCGTCCAGCGGCTTACCGACGACTTCTAGGACGGTCTCCTTGGCGGAGCGGACCGCTCGTTGAGAGTTGCGCAGGATCTGATGGGCCAGCAGCTCAGCCGCGTCCATAAGCTGTTCGTGGGGAACGACTTTCGCCACCATGTTGCATTGCAAAGCGCGTTGGGCGTCGATCGGCTCGGCGGTGAGGACCATCTGCATTGCCACGCCGACGCCGCATGTGTTGACCAGCCGGGTGATTCCGCCGTCACCGTGATGAAACCCGCGCCGCGCTTCGAACGATCCGAACATCGCGCGATCGGAAGCCACTCGCAGATCGCAGGCCATCGCCAGTTCGAGCCCTCCGGCCAGTGCCCACCCGTTGACGGCGGCGATGGTCGGCTTGGTGATTCGATGCAGCCCGCGGGTGATGCCGCCGAATCCGAGGTCGACGATGTCCCGAACCCGACTCGGCGAGGCGTCCACGTAATTGAGCGGCACATAGGTCGCGAGATCGGCGCCTGCGCAAAAGGCGTCACCGGTACCCGTCAGGATCGCGACATCGGCCTCATCGTTGTCACGGAAGTCGGCCCACACGCGGCAAAGCTCGTCGTGCATGTCCGGCGTAACCGCGTTCTTCGAGGCCGGCCGATTGAGCGTGACGTAAGCGATTCTGTCTCGAACGTCATAACCGACTTCGATCATCGGCGAAGCCGGTCGATGAAGGCGCGCGTCTCGTCCCAGGTCGGCAGGAGGCCGGCAGCCTGCACTTCCGACAGCGTCGGAGCCTCGCGATCGCGGTCGGAGAGGATCGGTTCGCCGTCCACCGAGGGCCATGCGATATCCAGCGCCGGATCGAGGGCGTTGATCGTGTGTTCGCGACCGGGAGCGTAGCCCGCAGAGCACAGGTACATGACCGTCGAGTCGTCGTCGAGTGCCAGGAAGGCGTGGCCAAGTCCCTCGGAGATGTAGACCGTGCGGCGGTCTTGCGCGTCGAGCACCACGGCATCCCATTTGCCGAATGTCGGTGAACCGACTCGGATGTCGACGACCACGTCGAACACCGACCCGTGCAGACACGTCACGTATTTCGCCTGACTCGGCGGCAGCTGGGCGAAATGCACGCCGCGCAGCACGCCCGCCGACGACACCGAGCAGTTGGCCTGGTGCAGATCGAGCGGGTGCCCCGCGAACTCGGTGAATGCCGAATCGGTGAACCATTCGAAGAACAGGCCACGCGAATCGGTGTGCACCTGCGGAGTGATCTCCCACGCACCGGCGACGGACAGCTCACGAGCTTTCACTGGCCACGCTCCTCGTACTCGGCCTCGACCGCGTCTTTCAGTGGGCGCCACCAGGATTCGTTGTTGCGATACCAGTCGATGGTGTCGCGAAGGCCGTCCTCGAAGTCGGTGTGCTTGGGAGCCCAGCCCAGTTCGTTGTACAGCGTTGACGGGTCGATCGCGTAGCGCAGGTCGTGTCCGGCCCGGTCGGTGACGTGATCGAAGTCCTCAGGATCGCGATCCATCAGCCGCAGAATGCTGCGCATGACCGATAGATTGTCCCGTTCTCCTTCTGCGCCAATGAGATACGTGCGACCAATCTCACCGTCGGCGAGGATTCGCCACACCGCGCTGTTGTGGTCCTCGACGTGAATCCAGTCGCGAACGTTCGCGCCGGTGCCGTACAGCTTGGGGCGTCGGCCCGACAACACGTTGGTGATCTGGCGCGGGATGAACTTCTCCACGTGTTGATAGGGGCCGTAGTTGTTGGAGCAGTTCGAGATCGTCGCGGCAACGCCGTAGGAGCGCACCCACGCGCGCACCAGCAGATCGGCGCCGGCCTTGGTCGACGAATAGGGGCTGGACGGGTTGTAGGGCGTCGACTCGGTGAACCGTTGCGCGGAGCCCAGTTCGAGGTCGCCGTACACCTCGTCGGTCGACACGTGATGCAGCCGAACCCCGTGGCGGCGCACAGCCTCCAACACCGTGAAGGTGCCGACGACATTGGTGTGCACGAACGGCTCGGGGTCGAACAGTGCGTTGTCGACGTGGGTTTCCGCTGCGAAGTGCACGACCGCATCCGCCTCGGCGACGAGCTTGGCGACCAACTCCGCATCGGTGATATTGCCCTGCACCAAGCGGATATCGTCCTCAACCGGGGTCAACGACTCGCGGCTGCCCGCATAGGTCAGCGCATCGAGCACCGTCACAGCGTCCTCGGGGTGCTCGCGCACACTACTGTGCACGAAGTTGGCGCCGATGAAACCCGCGCCACCGGTGACCAGCAACCGCATGGTCAAACCCTAGCGGGTTGGCGTGCAAACCACGGCCAGCGCGGCGTTTTGCGCATCGACGCCGGCGGGGCCGATCCGTTCTGCGAGCCGTGATCGCAACTGATCTTGTGCTGCCGCGTCGAGCATCAAGTGATTGGAGTAGGTGAACACCAGGTTCAGGTAGTCCTCGGTGGCGTAATGCAGGACTTCCTCGCAGCGGCGGCGTTCGACGGAGAACCCGCACGTCTCGATCAGCCCGATCACCTCTTCCTCGTCGTTGACTGTCGCCCTCGCCGTCACATCGAGGTAGTCCACGTTGATCTCGTCGAGCTCGTGCTGAGTCGGGGAGGTCGGAAGGATACGGTTCGCGAGTATCGCCAGCCGTCCGCCTGGACGCAGGATCGTGGCCACCTTGTGCAGCGCGGGACGCGTGTCGACCCAGTGGAAGGACTGGGCGAACACGACAAGATCGAAATCCCTGCCCGCCGGCTGCCATGCCTCGAAGGTCGACCGTTCGACCCGAGTGCCTTTCGCCGCCGCTACGCGCCCCATCCGTTCGTCCGGCTCGACGGCAAGGACGTCCGCGCCGGCTTGCGCCAATTGCGTTGCCGCAATACCAGTTCCGGCGCCGACGTCCAGCACGCGCATGCCGGCAGACGTGACGAGACCGGCAATCAGTGGCTGTGGATACCGCGGACGGTGTTGGTCGTACTGCTCGGCAGCCACACCGAACGACTCAGCCCGACGCCGGTCGGTGTGGGCCGGCGGACGGTCCGGCATTCAGCCCTTCAGCCCGAGTGGCCCCGCCAGTTCGGTCAGGGTCGGCAACAGCTTGTCGTCGCCGCCGAGCACCTGAATCAACACCGAATCAGCGCCTGCGGCCAGGTGCTCGCCCAGCCGCTTGGCGATGTCGTCGGCGCTGCCATGGGCAACTACCGCGTCGATCAGCTTGTCGCTGCCGGGCTTCGCGATGTCCTCGTCGGTGAAACCGAGCCGCTTCCAGTTGTTCAGGTAGTTGCTCAGATTCAGGTAGAAGTCGACGGTCTTGCGGCCGATCGCGCGGGCTTCGTCGGCGTCCGTTGTCAGCACCACCTTGTGCTCGGGCGCCAAATACACCGAGGAGCCGATCCATTCGCGTGCCTGCGCGGTGTGCTCCGGCGTCGTCAGATATGGGTGTGCGCCCGCGCTGCGCTTCGCTGCCAGCTCGTGCACCTTCTTGCCCAGCGCGGCGATCACCCGCCGGCTGGTCGGCACCTGCTTGGCGTCGAGCACGTCGAGGTAGTCGACCAGTGCGTCGTACGGCTTGCGGTACTCCTGGGTGTGCTCCGGATGCCCGACGCCGACACCGAGCAGGAAGCGGCCCGGGTACGCCTTCTCGATGCGGTGATAGGAGTCCGCGACCTCGTTGGCGTCTGCCGTCCAGATGTTGACGATGCCCGTGGCCACCGAAAGCGTCTGCGTCTGTTCGAGAATCGGTTCGACGAACGACAGGTCGGCCGCCGGCGACCCGCCGACCCACAGTGAGCCATATCCGAGCTTCTCGATTTCGACGGCTGCTTCGGGTCCCGGCGACCCGAAGGTCCAGACCCCTACGCGGCCGAGGTCGGGCTTGAGTTCAGTCATGTTCGTCCCTTCGTCTACTGCAGGCCGAGCGGCCCGGCGAGTTCGGCAAGTGCTGGCACCAATTTGTCGGGCGACGTCAGCACCTGCACGGGCACGTGATCGGCGCCGGCGTCGAGGTGCTCCTTCAGTCGCGCAGCGATGGCGTCGACCGTGCCGTAGGCGACGACGGCGTCCACCAGACGGTCACTACCCGGTTTGGCGATCTCTTCATCACTGAACCCGAGACGTTTCCAGCTGTTGAGGTAATTCTTCAGGTTGAGGTAAATCTCGAGAGCCTTGCGGCCGGTCTCGCGGGCCTTCTCGGCGTCGGTGGTCAACACCACCTTGTGCTCGGGGGCGATGAACGCGTCGGGCCCGAGCAGTTCGCGCGCCTCGGCGGTGTGTTCGGGCGTCGTCAGATACGGATGCGGACCGGCGGCGCGATCCGCGGACAGCTTCAACACCTTGGGACCCAGCGCGGCGACCACTCGACGGTTCTTCGGAACGCCGTATTCGTCGAGCTTGTCGAGGTACTCGGTGAGGGCATCGATCGGCTTGCGGAACTCCTGATTCGCCTCGGGATGGCCGACGCCGATGCCCAGCAGGAAGCGGCCGGGGTATGCCTTGTCGATGCGGTGGTAGGACTCGGCGACGGGTCCGGCGTCGGCGGTCCAGATGTTGACGATGCCCGTCGCAACTTGCAGCGTCGTGGTCTTCTCGAGGATCGGTTCGACCCAGTCGAGTTCGGCGGGCGGCGAACCGCCAACCCATACGGCGCCGTAGCCCAGGGCCTCGATGTCTTTGGCTTGTTCCGGGGTCACTCCGCGGCCGAATGATCCGAATCGGCCAAGGTTGGGCTTCGCGTCAGTCATGGTTCGGTCAACCCCGGCGCGGCCGGTGCCTATTCCAGCCCGGCCGGAAGCTCCGTCGGCGTCGGCAGTTCCGGCGCGGGGGCCTGCAGTGGCAGCACCACGATGAACTTCGTCTCCCCAGGCCGCGACTCCACCCGCAGGTTGCCGTGATGCTTTTCGACGACGATCCGCCAGGCCAGATCGAGGCCAAGGCCGGTGCCCTCGCCGAACGGCTTCGTGGTGAAGAACGGGGTGAAGATCCGGTCGATGATCTCTTCGGGGATGCCGGGGCCGTCGTCGCAGATCTCGATCCGAATCATGTCGTCGGTTTCGCGCCTGGTCCGTAATGTGAGCGTGCCGTGGCCGTCCATCGCCTGAATCGCGTTGTCGATGATGTTGGTCCAGACTTGGTTGAGATCGCCTGGGTAACAAAGCAATTCGGGCAGGGACTTGTCCATGTCCTTGACGATCTTGACCGGGCCGTCCTTGCCGACCTTCTCGCCGAACATCATCACCGTGCTCCACAACAACTCGTGCACGTTGGCGGACTGGTAGGGCGCCCGGTCCATCTGCGAGTACTGCTTGGTGCCGGCGAGCAGCGCCGAGATGCGCTTGGAAGCCTCAGCGATCCGATTCACCGAGAGTTCGGTGTCGATGGTGTATTTCAGCCACCCGATGGCGCTCTGCAGCGTCGCGGAGCAGTCGACGTCGCCGATCGACGCTTCCACTCGTTCCAGCCAGTCGATGTCGAGTCCGGCCTCGACGAACGTGGGCGCGTAATCCCACCCGCTGGCGATGCCGTGGTCCTCCAGCCAGTCGCCGATCTCGTCTTCGCGGTCCGAGGTCTCGAGCGGGCTGAGTTCGTGCGTCTTGACCTTCGCCACCTGCTCGGCCACCTCATCCTGGATGGACACCAAGACCCGCAGCGCTTCAGGAGTGAACTTTCCGCTGGAGAGCATCGACAGCTTGTGGCGCATCTTGCCCACGTTCTCGCGCAGGTTCGATACGTCTCGTGAGATCGCCGCGGCCGGGTTGTTGAGCTGATGCGTCAGGCCAGCGGTGATGGTGCCCAATGCGAGCAGCTTTTCGCGCTGGCCGATGATCTGGCGCTGTCGCAGCCCGCCGACCATGTGCCCCTCGAGCAGATGCACAGCCATCGGGAACTGGGTCTTCATGAAGGTCGCGAACGCCTCGGCGTCGAGCACGAACAACCGGGACGGCTTCGTGACTCGCACCGACGCCTCGTAGAGGTGCTCCTCGGCGGGAACGTAGGCCGACCACGCACCGAAGTAGACGCCCCGCTGCGACGTCCGGCCCGTCACGATGTCCATGCCTGCCGAGCGCTTCGACATCACCACTTCGCCGTCGAGCAGGACGTAAAAACACGTCGCGGGCTCGCCTTCGACCACAACCGGCCCCGGCTCGAACGACTGGATGTGCCCGTTGTCGCACAGCATCTGTAGCTGTTCGTCGTTCAAAGCCTCGAACAGGAACAGCGACCGCAGTTCGGTAGGCAGGCATTTCTCGCCCATGTCAGGCTCTCTTTTCTACGCGTCCGCCAAGTAGCGGTGGACCAACATCACCGCCATCGACCCTTCGCCGACGGCTGCTGCGACCCGCTTGGCGGATTCGGCACGCACATCTCCTGCAACAAACACACCCGGCACACTTGTTTCCAAGTGGTGTGGGGGACGGTCCAGCGTCCATCCCGAGACGTCCTTTAGGTCGGGGCCGGACAGGATGAAACCGTGGTCGTCCTTGGCCACCACGTCGAGCCAGTCGGTGCGCGGCTCGGCGCCGATGAAGCAGCACAGCCGATCGGCCTTCACCGTTTCCTCCTCGCCGCTCTGCTTGTTGCGGAGCACTAGGCCGGTCAGGTGGTTGTCCTCGCCGAGGGTGTTGATGACCTCGGTACACACCCGGACGTTGATGTTCTCGTTCTTCTCGATCTGCTGGATCAAGTAGTAGGACATCGACGCCTCCAGTGACGGCCCGCGCACGAGCAGCGTCACCGATTTCGCCGACTTGGACATGAACATCGCGGCCTGTCCGGCCGAGTTCGCGCCGCCGACGATGAAGACGTCCTCGCCCGCGCACTCACTGGCGTCGGACACCGATGCGCCGTAGAACACGCCGCGGCCGATGTAGTTGCAGGCGTTTTCGTCGGGGTCGTCCCAACAGCCTGGAACATTCTGCAGCTGACGGTAGGACACTCCGGTGGCGAGGATGACGGCCTGCGCAGCGATCGTGCTGCCGTCGGCGAACTCGATCGTGCGCGCGGTGCCGCTGTCGCCGGCGTGCAGCCGGACGGCCTTGCGGGTGGTGATGACCTCGGCGCCGAAGCGCTCGGCCTGGCGGCGCGCGGCCGTGGTCAGCTCGGCTCCCGAGATTCCCATTTCGAACCCGAGATAGTTCTCGATTCTGGAGCTGCGACCGGCTTGGCCACCCGTGGTGGTCTCTTCGATCAGCACGGTCTTCAGGCCTTCGGAGGCGCCGTACACCGCGGCGGCAAGGCCGGCGGGTCCGCCGCCGATGACAGCGAGCTCGTACATCTCCAGCGACGGGGTGGTGGACAGGCCGAGCATGCCGGCCAGTTCGGCGTCGGTGGGCTCGACGAGCGTTTCGCCCTGTTCAGTGATGACGACAGGGAGCTGGAAGCCGTCGAGTCCGGCCGCGTCCAGAAGTTGCTTGCCCTTGGGTTCGTCGGCTGTGAACGAGCGGAACGAGTGCTGGTTGCGGGCCAGGAACTGGCGCACCTGCCATGACCGCTCGTTCCAGCGGTGCCCGATCACCTTGGTGTGCGGAATCGCGCGGTCGCCGGTGGCGTGCCACGCCTCGAGCAGCCCGTCGACCACCGGGTAGAGCTTCTCCTCCGGCGGGTCCCACGGCTTGAGCAGGTAGTGGTCCAGGTCGACGACGTTGATCGCGTCGATCGCGGCGTGGGTGTCCGCGTACGCGGTCAACAGCACCCGACGGGCGAGGGGATAGATGTCCATCGCCTCTTCGAGGAACTCGATGCCGCTCATCTGCGGCATCCGGTAGTCGGCGACGAACACGGCGACGGTGTCGCCGCGCAGCTTGAGTTCGTTGAGGGTTTCCAGGGCGTCCGGGCCCGACTCGGCCCGCACGATGCGGTAGCGGTCGCCGTAGTGGCGACGAAGGTCGCGGGCGACCGCGCGGGACACCGCGGGGTCGTCGTCGACGGTCAGTATTACGGGTTTTCGGGGAGCAGAGACCGGTGCAGTCATCGGTTATAAGTATGCTCCCGTCGTCTAGCGGATATCCGCCCAGGATGTTCCCGCTGGCCTGGCACTTCGGCGATTTTGGGGCAGGCCGCCGAGCAGGTAGTATGGACCAACGGTGCGGCTTACGCGCCGGCTCTTGCGTGCCCTGTTTCCGGAATTTCCGATCGCTGGTCCACGTTTTGTAGCTCGGAGTGAACTGCGCCGCCCAAAGGCGCCAACGATCAGGGACAACGGAGGACATGGCCAAGAAAGACGGTGCCATCGAGGTCGAGGGCCGCGTGGTCGAACCCCTGCCCAATGCGATGTTCCGCATTGAGCTGGAGAACGGACACAAGGTGCTCGCCCACATCAGCGGCAAGATGCGGCAGCACTACATCCGCATTCTGCCCGAGGACCGTGTCGTGGTGGAGCTGTCTCCCTACGACCTGTCCCGGGGCCGCATCGTTTACCGGTACAAGTAAGACGACACACAGAACAGGATCGACGACAGCCGTGAAGGTGAACCCGAGCGTCAAGCCCATTTGCGATAAATGCAGGGTGATCCGTCGGCATGGGCGGGTCATGGTGATCTGCTCAGATCCGCGCCACAAGCAGAGGCAAGGTTAGTCAGAGCTTCCGCTTGTTTTGCCGACAACTTAATGACGAAATCCCAGTACCACTGAGCGGATACGCCACTCAATTACGTCCGGCACGGAGGCCGGACCCCACTAGATGAGGGAACGGACTGGGACCAGACCTCCGCATAGAAGAAGGAACACCGCCTGATGGCACGTCTCGTGGGCGTCGATCTTCCGCGCGATAAGCGCATGGAGATTGCCCTGACCTATATCTACGGCATCGGCCGTACCCGCTCCCAGGAGATCCTGGAAGCCACCGGCATCGACCGGAACCTGCGCACCAAGGACCTGACCGACGATCAGGTGACCCAGTTGCGTGACTACATCGAAGGCAACCTCAAGGTGGAGGGCGACCTGCGCCGCGAGGTCCAGGCCGACATTCGCCGCAAGATCGAGATCGGCTGCTACCAGGGCCTGCGGCACCGCCGCGGCCTGCCGGTGCGCGGCCAGCGGACCAAGACCAATGCGCGCACCCGCAAGGGCCCGAAGCGCACCATCGCCGGCAAGAAGAAGGCCAGGTAAGTAGATGCCACCAGCAAAAAAGGGTGCCGCTGCTCCTAAGAAGGGGCAGAAGACCCGCCGCAGGGAAAAGAAGAACGTCCCGCACGGCGCCGCGCACATCAAGAGCACGTTCAACAACACGATCGTTTCGATCACCGATCCGCAGGGCAACGTCATCGCCTGGGCGTCTTCGGGTCACGTCGGCTTCAAGGGCTCGCGTAAGTCGACCCCGTTCGCCGCGCAGTTGGCCGCCGAGAACGCCGCGCGCAAGGCGCAGGAGCACGGTGTGAAGAAGGTCGACGTGTTCGTGAAGGGCCCGGGTTCGGGCCGTGAGACCGCCATCCGGTCGTTGCAGGCCGCCGGCCTCGAGGTCGGCGCCATTTCCGACGTCACCCCGCAGCCGCACAACGGCTGCCGTCCGCCCAAGCGTCGCCGGGTCTAGGAGGAGAAAGACTTATGGCTCGTTACACCGGACCCGCCACGCGCAAGTCGCGTCGCCTCGGCGTCGACCTGGTCGGCGGCGATCAGTCGTTCGAGAAGCGTCCCTACCCGCCCGGCCAGCACGGCCGCGCCCGGGTCAAGGAAAGTGAATACCGTCAGCAGCTGCAGGAGAAGCAGAAGGCCCGCTTCACCTACGGCGTGATGGAGAAGCAGTTCCGCAAGTACTACGAAGAGGCCGTGCGCCGTCCCGGCAAGACCGGTGAGGAACTGCTGCAGATCCTCGAGAGCCGGTTGGACAACGTGATCTACCGTGCCGGCCTGGCGCGCACCCGCCGGATGGCGCGGCAGCTGGTCAGCCACGGTCACTTCACCGTCAACGGCGTGAAGGTGAACATCCCGAGCTACCGGGTGTCGCAGTACGACATCATCGACATCAAGGACAAGTCGCTCAACACACTGCCTTTCGAGGTGGCGCGTGAGACCGCGGGCGACCGTCCGATCCCGGGTTGGCTGCAGGTGGTCGGCGAACGTCAGCGCGTGCTGGTGCACCAGCTGCCCGAGCGTGCGCAGATTCAGGTGCCGCTCGCCGAGCAGCTGATCGTCGAGTTCTACTCGAAGTAAAGACTTTCCGGCCGCTCGGATAGCGGCCGGGAAACACGGCATCAAATAGCGGGTGTCGTGAAGGAGGAAAGAAAACATGCTGATTTCTCAGCGACCCACACTGGCCGAAGAGGTCAAGTCGGAGAACCGGTCCCAGTTCGTCATTGAGCCGCTGGAGCCGGGATTCGGTTATACCCTTGGCAATTCGCTTCGGCGCACGCTGCTGTCGTCCATCCCTGGCGCGGCGGTCACCAGCATCCGCATCGACGGTGTGCTGCACGAGTTCACCACTGTCCCCGGTGTGAAGGAAGACGTCACCGACATCATCCTGAACCTCAAGGGTCTGGTCGTTTCGTCCGAAGAGGACGAGCCGGTCACCATGTACCTGCGCAAGCAGGGCCCGGGTGAGGTCACCGCGGGGGATATTGTCCCGCCTGCCGGTGTGACGGTGCACAACCCCGAGATGCACATCGCGACGCTGAACGACAAGGGCAAGCTCGAGGTCGAGTTAGTCGTCGAGCGCGGCCGTGGCTACGTGCCTGCCGTGCAGAACAAGGCGTCGGGTGCCGAAATCGGCCGTATCCCAGTCGATTCCATCTACTCGCCGGTGCTCAAGGTCACCTACAAGGTGGAGGCCACCCGTGTCGAGCAGCGCACCGACTTCGACAAGCTGATCCTCGACGTCGAGACCAAGAGTTCGATCACCGCTCGCGACGCGCTGGCGTCGGCGGGCAAGACGCTGGTCGAATTGTTCGGTCTGGCACGCGAACTCAACGTCGAGGCCGAGGGCATCGAGATCGGGCCGTCGCCTGCGGAGGCCGACCACATCGCCAGCTTCGCGCTGCCGATCGACGACCTCGACCTCACGGTGCGGTCGTACAACTGCCTCAAGCGCGAGGGTGTGCACACGGTGGGCGAACTCGTCGCCCGCACGGAGTCCGATCTGCTGGACATCCGTAACTTCGGCCAGAAGTCCATCGACGAGGTGAAGATCAAGCTGCATCAGCTGGGTCTTTCGCTGAAGGACAGCCCGGCCACCTTTGATCCGTCGGAGGTCGCCGGTTACGACGTTGCCACCGGCACCTGGAACAGCGACGCCGGCTACGACCTGGACGACAACCAGGACTACGCCGAAACCGAACAGCTCTAAGAAAACCCGTCCCGGTCCTACCTGATACGGGGACCGGCCCCAATTAGGAGTAGCAATGCCCAAGCCCACCAAGGGTCCTCGCCTCGGCGGGTCGTCCTCGCACCAGAAGGCGCTGTTGGCCAACCTGGCCACCTCGCTCTTCGAGCACGGCCGGATCAAGACGACCGAGCCCAAGGCTCGGGCGTTGCGCCCCTACGCGGAGAAGCTGATCACCCACGCCAAGAAGGGCGCGCTGCACAATCGGCGCGAGGTGATGAAGAAGATCCGCGACAAGGACGTGGTGCACGCGTTGTTCGCCGAGATCGCACCGTTTTACGCCGACCGTGAGGGCGGCTACACCCGCATCATCAAGGTGGAGGCACGCAAGGGCGACAACGCCCCGATGGCCGTCATCGAGCTGGTGCGGGAGAAGACGGTGACCTCGGAGGCCAACCGGGCCCGTCGCTCCGCTGGCTCGAAGAAGACCGAGCAGCCCGTCGCGGCTGCGGCCGCACCGCAGGCTGCGGTCGAGCCCGAGGCTGCCGAGGGCCCGACCGAGGTGGAGTCAGTCGAGGACGCCAAGGTGGAAGACGCGGCCATCGAGGACGCTCAGACCGCTGAGGCCGCCGAAGAGGTCGCCGAGGCCGCCGAGGACAAGGCCGAGGACGAGGCCGACGACGCCAAGTAGTGACGCAGCTGTGAACAAACCCGCCATCGATTCCGGTGGCGGGTTTGTTCGTCTTCGGCTCGATATCGCTTACGACGGAACCGAATTCGCGGGCTGGGCGGTTCAGGCGGGGCAACGGACCGTCGCGGGGGTTCTCGACGCGGCGCTGTCGACGGTGTTCCGGGTACCGGTAGTGCTGCGCGCGGCCGGCCGCACCGATGCCGGGGTGCATGCGACCGGGCAGGTCGCTCACGTCGACGTGCCTGCCGATGCGCTGACGCACGCATATCCCCGTGCCACCCGCCCAGACGACAGTGAGTTCCTGCCGCTCGTCCGACGCTTAGGACGGTTCTTGCCCGCCGATGTACGTGTGCTCGATATCGGCCGTGCCGCAGCGGGTTTCGACGCCCGGTTCTCGGCGCTGCGTCGCCACTACGTCTATCGGCTCTCGACCGCGCCGTACGGAGTCGAGCCGCGGGAGGCGCGCTTTGTCACGGCATGGCCGAGGGCGCTCGATGTCGATGCGATGTCGGCGGCATCACGACATCTGTTGGGGCTGCACGACTTCGCCGCGTTCTGCCGTCAGCGTGAAGGTGCCACCACGATCCGTGATCTGCAGCGCCTGGACTGGTCCCGCGAAGGCGACCGCGTCACCGCATATGTCAGCGCCGACGCCTTCTGCTGGTCGATGGTGCGGTCATTGGTCGGCGCGCTGCTTGCGGTCGGCGAGCATCGGCGCGAACCGGATTGGTGCGCGGGGCTTTTGACGTCGACGCAGCGGTCGAGCGATTTCGCCGCGGCGCCGCCCCGCGGCCTGACCCTTGTCGGCGTCGACTACCCGCCCGACGACGAACTCGAGGCGCGCACGAAAGTCACGCGCGAACTGCGGGTGGTCGACTAGACCCGGGCGGCGACGAAGTCGGCGGCCTGGTTCGCCATGCCGGCGCTGATGTAGGCGCTGGCGAGATGGGCGGGCCAGTTGTCTTGCCAGGTGTCGGGATCGGCCGGGTTGCAGATCGGATCCGCGCCGTGGCACAACTCGATGGTCCGCTCGCTGTAGAGCGGGTTGAAGTTCGTGATCGGTCCCACCCATGCCGACCCGTTGCCGAACAGTGCGACGGCGGCGATGTGGGTGTCGGCGCCCGCCGGCAGCGGGTTCTTGAATCCGAAGAAGTTGAACGGCAGGGCGAGGACGACGTCGGTGACCGCTGCACCGAGCGAGTAACCGCCCAGCACCAGCCTGGTGTCGGGGCAGTTGTTCATCATCGACTGGATATGCGCGCTCATGTCGTTGGCGCCGACGTCGATCTGATTGTCGGCGGGATACTGCACCGCGTACACACCGACGTTCTTGTTCGTCTTCGCCCGCAGCGCGCTGATGAACGCGTTACCCAGGGCGCCGACGCCCGGAGACTCCAACCGGCCTCGGGCGAAGATGACCTCGACGGCGGGGCAGGCCGCAGACGCTGACGGGATCACCCCCGGCGCCGGAACTGTGGCAGGTGCGATCAGCCCGGCAACGGCAACAACCACCGCAATGGCTACGAATGCGCACCGACGGGTCCAACGACGAGAGTCAAGATCAATCCCCACTCCCGCGATCCTAACGGAATGCTGTGAACGTAACCGTCAATTTATCGTCGCGGCTAGAGCAGGCCCGCGGCAAAGCCCGCGGCTTGGCTGGTCGGCCCACCCACATAGGAGCGGTGTGAAGCCAGGCTTTCCCCGTCGGTCTGGCAGATCGGGTCACCGCCGTTGCACAGATCGATCGCCCGGCCGCCCCACACCGGACTGACCGTGAGCGGCAGCCCCAGTTTGGCCGACGGATTTCCGAACGCCGCGACGGCCGCAACATGATCGGGCGCGTTGGGTGGCAGCGGGTTGTTGAAGCCGAGAACGGGCAGCGGCACTGCGGCGATGACGTCGACCACCGCCGCGCCCTGCGAGTAGCCGCCCAGCACCAGCCTGGTGTTCGGGCAGTTGTCGACCATGAACTGGATATGGGAGCTCATGTCGTTGGCCCCGTCGGCCGCGGCGAGGAAGTCGAAACTGGCGGGGTAGTTCACCGCGTACGCGCCGACGGACCTGCCGCCGACCTTGCTTCGCAACGAGTCGACGAACGCGCCGCCGACATTCCCAAGGCCCGGGGCGTCATTGGTACCGCGGGCGAAGACCACCTCGATGTCAGGGCAGTCGTCGGCCGACGCGATCCCAGTTGGCATGGGCGACACCACTGATGCGAGCACAGCGGCTGAAGCGATGGCGAAGCGGCGAAGTCGTCTCGAATGCACAAGGAATTTTAGCGCGTAGACAGGCTAAATTATGCCCGCGACATAGCGCGCGGCCTGATCCGTCAGGCCTGCGCTCACATAATCGCTGTGAGCGAACGGGTTGCGGCCCCGTGAGCAGATCGGGTCGCCGTCCTTGCACAGGTCGATCGCGCGCCCGCCGAACACCGATCCAGTGATCGGATTGCTGAACTTCGTCGCCGGGTTGCCGAACACCGCGACCGCGGCGACGTTGGGGACGAGGTTGTTCGCGAGCGGGGGCGCCGAACCGATCTCGCCGATCTTGTTGCCAAGCGGCGGAATGCCGGCCAGCATGTCGACGACCGCCGCGCCCTGCGAATATCCGCCGAGTACGAGCTTCGTGGACGGGCATGAGGCGGCCATCGTCGCGATGCGAGCGGCGGCGTCATTGGCGCCGTCTGCTGCGGCGAGGAAGTCGTAGCTGGCGGGGTAGTTCACCGCGTAGGTGGTCATGGTGCGGCCACCGACGAGCCCTCGCAGCGTGTCAGCGAAGGCCTGGCCGGGGTTGCCGAGGCCGGGCGCATCGTTGGTGCCGCGCGCGAAGATGACCTCGATGTCGGGGCATGGGTCTGCGGTCGCCGACGGTGCGACGGCCAGGGGGGTGGCCGCGCAAACCACGGCCGCGGTGATCGCGGCGAGCCGGCCTGACATCTTGAGCAAAGTCACGCCGGTCATCTTCACATATCGAGATCAGCTCCGGCCAACCGTTTGGTCAGAGGGCAGGCTTTCCGCCAGCGTCAATTCGGCCAGCTTCTCGGTCCGATCGCCCTGCCGAGCGAGCGTCAGCCCGACCAAAACGACGACACCGCCGATCGCCTGTGTCGGCGTCACGGCCTCGCCCAGCAAAACCCAGGCGGCCAGCACGGCGAACATGACCTCGGAGAGGCCGACCAGAGACGCGAATCGCGGCTGCAACCGGGCGATGCCCATGATGCCGAGCGTGTAAGCGATGGCGGTGGGAATCAGGGCCAGCGCGATGACGGGCACCAGCCACGACATCGTCCACCCCGCGACCACGGCCTCGGTGGTGGTGAACGTCAACGGCATCAGCCCGGTGACACCCAGGGTCGCGACGGCCGCAGCGCCGACAATCAGGCCTGCGGTCGCAAGCGTGATCGAGTTCAGGCCGTCTCCGTCGGCGGCCACCGAGGAGGACATCAAGAAGTAGCAGGCGGCGCACACGGCGGCGGCCAGCGCCCAGCCGACGCCGACCAAATTGATGTGGGCGCCCGCAAAAACGTTGAGTACCAACATGATTCCGACGATTGCCAGGGCGACTCCGGTCAGCGTCAGTGCGCTTGGCCTGCGTCGACTGGTGGCCCAGACCCACCCGACCACCAGGATCGGGGCGGTGTACTCCAATAGCAGTGCGACGCCGACGGACATGTGCGCCACGGCATTGAAATAGCAGAGCTGCGCGCCCGCAATGGGGATCAGTCCGTAGGCGACTACGGTCTTGCTGTGCTGCAGTGCCTCGCAGACCCAACCGGGTTTCAGGACTGTGGCGAAGATGATCATCAGCAGGGCGCCGCCGGCGAGGCGTGCGGTGACAGCGGCCGTCGGGCTCCAGCCCGCCTCCATCAACGACTTGGCAAACGGCCCGGAGCAGCCGAAGGCGAAGGCGGACCCGACCGCGAGCAACAGACCGACTCGGAAGTGGTCAACCGTTGGCTGTGTGGTCGCCATGGGTGCACCTCCGGGATGTAATGAGTAAAATCTGCTTTGGTCGTGACGCTACGCCGGGAAGGGGTCATGGGTCAAATGCTTTTCAGTCATGACACCGAGATCACCCTGCGCGCGGCATGTGCCCTGATCAACAGCGATCGGGTGGATGGTGAGCATCTCCATGACGCCGCCGCTCTCGAGGCGTTTCTGGATGGCTGGGGCTATACCGGTCGGCGTGACCACGACAGCGCCGAGCTGACGTCCATTCATCGGCTGCGCGAGCGGCTGGGCCTGATCTGGGCGACCGCCGACGACGAGGTCCGGACCGTCGAGCAGGTCAACGGGCTGCTGAGCGACACCAAGGCGTCGCCGTGGCTGACCCGTCACCCCGAGATGCCGGAGTGGCATCTGCACCTGGCGTCACAGCACGATCCGCTCTGGCAGCGGATGGGGGCCGAGTTCGCGATGGCGCTTGCCGACCTGATCCGCATCGGGGAACTGCGACGGCTGAAGGTCTGCGCGGCGCCGGACTGCGAAGCGGTGCTGATCGACCTGTCGCGCAACCGGTCGGGCAAGTTCTGCGACACCGGCAACTGCGGCAACCGCCAGCATGTGGCGGCGTATCGCGAGCGCCGGTCTAAAGGCGAGTGAGCGAATTCAAGGTAGGTAGAAACCGCGGATGCGGTGATACCGGCCGCGGGCGAGCAGCGCGTTGGCAGCCTGCAGGCCAGACATGACGGCGGCCTCGATGCAGCCGGCATTCATACCGCAATCGGTCCAGTCGCCCGCCAGCACCAGATTGTCGTAACCGCTTTCGTCGGGCCGCAGACGGTACCGATCGGAACCGGGCACCGACTGCACATACCGATCTGACGGATCGATGTTCACGCTGACGTGCTGGGTAGCCATCGCCGAGCGACCGCGTTGACCGTCCGCGCCGCAGAGCAGGTGCCACGCGAACCCTGTATCGCCGACGGCGTTGGGGAAGTAGAGGCCGAGGTTGGCGTCGACGTATGCAGTTGCCTGTGCGAGCACTGAGCGCACATGCCTCTCTACGTATGCGTCGGGCTCCTCGGTGACGGGCCAAGGTGCGTTGAGGCTGCCGCAGAAGTAGGCCACCGTGCCCGGCCGAGTGTCGTCTGGCCAATCCTCTGCCCACAGCGTTTGCGGCATTGAGGCCCAGGTTTCGAACGGCCTCAGGTAGGCGCTGATCGTGACGCCTGGCTCCTGCCACCCGAGAGCGGGTTCGGATGGCTGAAGCCACATCTGAAATGCCTGCGTCGCGACAGTACGGACGTGGCTGATCATTTCCCGCCATTCGGGTCGATCGCGGATGAGTTCATCGGCGACGACGGGGATCATGCCGAGCGACACGGCGAGCACCACCTGATCGAAATCCTTGCCGCGCTTAAGGACCCGTGTCTCGATGTCGTTGCGGTCGCCGAAGTGCGATTCGAGGTCCTTGATGCCCGGCCGAGGCTCGATTTGTTCGGCGATCGGCGCGTCGGGGAATACGGGAAGCCCACGAACGGTCGACAGCGGTTCGTAATGGCGGCGGCCGCCGGCCAGGCGCACCTGCCGACCAATGGTTATCGCTCCGATGGCGTGGTGGTTGGCGTCAAGATGCAACGCGTCGAGCCGATGAAAGAACTCGAACTCCACTCCGCGCCGGCGCAAGGCCTGATAGAGCGGTGCGATTACGACGTCGCCCATTCCCGCAGACATCTTCCAGAAGATCGCGCCCTTGTACTCGAACAACACCAGACCGATGAGGAAGATCATCAAACCCGCTGCGACGGCTGGTCGTTCGGGATCGGCTTCTTCGTAACCGAACACCAGATCGTAAACACCACGCACCAACGGAAACTCGAGTACGTCAGGGTGTCCGCCATGGCGAAGGATCCACTGCCCGAAATCCTCGTCGTTGATGGCGCGGAAGCCGCGCGGATCCGTGACCAGGTTGTCGACGATGATGCCGCGGACCACCGAGGTGACGAGCGATATCAACAACCAGGACCGTTTGTGGTCGGGGCGGTGGTCATAGTCGATGGCGCAGCGGATGGCGTCCATCGCATGCTCGAAGAGCTTGACGGGGGTGGTTTCGAGGGTGTGTGGATTGGGAAGCGTCAGCATGGCCGCGATCAGCGCGCGTTGCACCGTTGCGATCCAACTGCCCGGAGCGTATGGCGCTGTTGTCATTGCGAGGCCGACGGGCGTCGCGTCTCGTTGCGAGTCCGCGAAGTCGAGCACGAGCTGCACCGCGCGTTGCACGAATCCCACCACGGTCATCTCGCGACCGTTGCCGTCCTGATCGCCTGGCAGCCGGCTGTTTCTGCTGAACGTGCCCAGCCAGGTCAACCAATCGTCGCCCCACTGGTCAGCAAGGCCCAAATTGTCGGCAGGAAGCATCGCTTGATCCCAGGTGTGGATCGGCGCGCCGGGATCGGTTGTTGCCCTGTCGAGTTCGGCATAGCAGTCACGCAGAAGCGCGAAAGCGTTCTCGTAGGATCCGAGCCAAATGTGTAAACCGTGCTCCTCGATGCGGCCGTTGGCACCGCGGCTGGATGCGCCCTTGCCGCCAAGGCGCCATCCTCGTTGGTACACGGTGATCGATTCGAAGCGGTCGCGCCATCCGGCTTCGCTGAGGCGCCATGCAGCGCTCAACGCGGCCATCCCGCCGCCGAAGACGACGACCTTTTCTCTCGGCCGCTTCACCCGAGAAGTGCCCGGGCGCGGGTCAGTTCGGGCCAGGTACTGCCCTGCGGAAAGCGTGCGAGCGCGTCGATCAGCATCTGATGCGCCGAGTCGGCATGGAGTTCGAAACTGTCTGCGGCAATGCGCAATTCGAAGATGGTCGCGGCCTGACGGCGCGCCAGGTCTGCGGCGGCGCTCAAGTCCGCTCGACGCGAATCCAAGTCGTCGGTCGTGTGGGCGCGCAACCGCAACAACTCGGCGTCATAGAAATGCATACCTGTCTCATCGGCGAGTTGCAGCGCGATCTGCAAACGATCGCGCGCGGCATCGCGCTGACCGGCCGCGGTCAGCAGGCGGGCCAGCGCCGCGTCATAGATCGTGATGAGTGACCTGACGGCCAACGCACGCCACAGGTCGACATAGGAGGTGATGGTCGCGATGTGCATCTGTAACTCTGCCGGGTCAACCGCGTCGCTGGCGAGCGACGACAGTGCGCTGATCATCGATTGCTGTGCGGCGCCGACCATTGCCCATGAGTCGAAGCCGTGTTGCATACCGCCGTTGGCCAGTGCGGTGGCGACCTGCATCGCGCGATCCAGTTGGCCGGCTTCCATCCGGATCAGCACCTCCATCTGGCGGGCATACGCCAAACTGAACGCGCCTTGGGGAAACGCGAGTGCCTCGCATCGGCGTTCGGTCCGCTCCAGTTCAGCCTCGGCGCTGGCCAAGTCACCCTGGATGTAGTAGGCCAGCGCGAGATGTGTGTAGATCGATGCCGTCCCCTCATTGGGCATGAACCAGACCGCCTCGAGTTCCTTTGCTCCTTCTTCGTTTCGTGATGACGCGGCTCCTTCGAGCCTCTCGCGCGCAGTGTCGAAATCGCCGCGGTACCAAGCCAGCATGCCGAATCCGGCGTCGTTATAGGGCAGAAACCACTTGCGCCGCCCGGTCAAACTCGCTCGTACGGATTGCAGCAGTCGTTCCACTCGGTCGAGATCGGCGCGCATCGCGTAGTAGCCGTACAGCGCGACCAACGTGGAGAAGAACTCGTCGTCAGCCAAATGACTGCTGGACAACTGAAGACACCGTTCGAAGTCGGCGGCGGCGTTCGGGCTCGCCACGCCTTCCGCTGCCGAGACGAGAAAGCCGCGCCTGAGGCGGAGAGCGATCTCGAGCTGATCTCGGTCCTGCCCGGCCGGTGAGCGCTCGGCCTGTTCGACCGCGTGGCCAAGATACGTGCGGGCCTCGCCGAGCGCGCCTCGGCGCCGCGCGTCTGTCGACGCTTGCCGAAAGGCCTTCGCTGCTTCTGCGTACCGCTCTGCGTGCTCGTAATGCCGTGCCACCAATGGCCAGTCGGGGTTGGTGTCGCTGGCGGCGGCGAGGGCATCGGCGACCCGGCTATGCAGTCGCCGACGGAGACTCGGCGGCGAAAGTTCGGCCGCGACTTCGCGTATCAGTTCGTGCCGGAACCGCCAGCTGTGCTCATCGAGCGGCTCGAGAACCCGACCGTCGGTGAGTTCGCGTAGGACGCGGTCTGCGTGCTGCGGGTCAAGGTCGACGACAGATAACAGAAGGCCTCGGTCGATGCGGCCGCCGATGACGGCGGCGGCCTCGCCAACGAGCACGGCATCCGCGCTGGACCGCAGCCGCGCGATCAGCGCTTCATAAAGGGTGTCGGGCACCCCGACGCTTTCTGCCGCATCAGTCTGCTGATCCTTCAGCTTCGCCACGACTTCCTCGATGTAGAGCGGGATTCCGTCACAACGCCGACGTACCGCCCCGCGGGTATCCGTAGTCATCTCAGGATGAAGCGCGACTATCAACTCATCCGACTCATCGTCGGTCAACGGGTTCAGATGAAAGACCCGAGCTTTGGGACTGTCGGGTAACGATGCTAAATCCCGCCCGGTCATGACCATTAGCATGCGGCCGCCGAGGTCGGTGTCCAGCAAGGAATTCACCAGTTCAGCACTGTCTTCATCGAACCAGTGCATGTCTTCCACAAGTAGCAACACGGGACCATCGCGCATACATGCGACGAGATAGTTGCAGACCGCGGCGACGATCTGCTCGTAGAGCGCTCTGCCCTCCGCGTGCACCTGTTCGTAGCCGTATCGCGCATCGATGCCAAGTACAGGTGCCAGGAGTGGGACTACCGTCGCCGGATTCAGCGACTGCCGCCGGATCTCGGCTTCGAGATGCTCAAGGCGCTCTGTTGGATCTGACGTGCGGCTGATGCGGCATCGCCGCTCGAGCAGTCGGCGTACCGGCCACAGGCCCACGTCCGAATGGAAAGGCGATCCAATCAGTTGGAGCACCATGGCATTCGACCGCTCGGCCATCTCGACTGCCGCCCAGGCAAGCCGGCTCTTCCCGATCCCCGCCTCTCCCTGAAGCACCACGCCCGGGGTCCGAAGGCCACCCGATTGCGCCTCGTCCCAGCGGTCCGTCAGATAAGCGATCTGGCTGCGGCGGCCGATCAACGGGCCGAGCACCACCTTGGACACTTCGCGCTCACCGATGATGCGGAAGTGCCGGACCAAGCCCTCCACTCCCTTGACCCGTTCGGGCAGTTGCGCTTCTAGTTCGAAGCTGTCGCGAATCAGCGGCTCAATCGAGTCCGACACGGCGACGGTTCCGGGGTCGGCGAGACCACACATCCGCTCCGCCAGATTGGCCGCGAATCCGTAGACGTCAAGTTGTGCGGTATCCAGGTAAACGACTCCACGGTGAATGCCCACCCGCACATCGATCCCGAAACCGAATTGCTGCCGCACACGATCGCTCAGATCCGATACGGAGCGGATGATGTCGATCGCGGCCGATGCCGAGCGCTGCACGTCGTTTTCGTGCGCCTGGGGATGGCCGAACACAGCGAGGAGTCCGTCACCCTTCGTAGCACCGATGTAGCCCTCGTACTGTTCGACGATGCTGCGCACTTCGTCGCGGTAGCGACCAACGACGGTGCGATAGATCTCGGGCTCGACCCGGGTCGACAGTGCCGTCGAGCCGACCAGATCCGCGAACAGGATCGTTATTCGCCGGATCTCGCCGTGTCCAGACGGCGCCGCCAGCAGCTCTTCGGCGTCGCTGTTGGTTCGGTCGAGGTCGAGCACCTGACCGGCCAATGCGTCCGCCGCTGCGCGATCTCCGCTGTTGATCGCGTCGACGGCCCGGTCCAGCAGCTCGTCGATACTCGGCTGATTAACGTGATCAGTCACAGGCCGATGGCAACGTCCACGACTTGCTGGTCGCCTGCATCCGCTTTGGTCGCGGGTCGCGCCACCATCGTCACCTGGCCGAAGTAAAAACCGCTTTGAAGATTGGTTCGGTCGACGACAAGCCGGAAGTGTTCGGTTCCAGTTGGAAGGATCCCTGATGTCAGTCTGTCGTCCTCGCCGCTCTTCACCGCTTCGAAACCGATTCGAGCGCCGGGGATGGCGTCGCCAAACCCTCGACTCAGCGGAGACGTAACCGTCACTTCGTATTCGGAGTTCTGGTAGGGGCCAACGGGATACGGGTCCGACCGAGCCACATTAGCCGCCGACTTGAATCCGGGACCGGCAAGAAGCGTTTCGGCCAGCTCCATGCCGTCGAGCAGATTGCCGTCGACGAGTTGCCTTACAGATCGTACGTAGTCGTCGTAACCGTACTTGCCGGCCGACATCTTTTGGGAAGCATCTTCGGCGATCGCACCGCTTCGCCGAAGCATCCTGACCCAGATCTTTGCCATGTACTCGGCAAGCACGACAGGCTTGCTGGTTGCCGGATTCGTCATGGCGAACCATCCCCCTGCGGTTCGTTGGCTGGTGGGCTGCCTGCAGCGGGCCGGGTCGGAACACGGTTGAGCATGTCCTGCAACAGTCGCCATGGCTCGCTCGCCAGCTGCGCGCCGACCTTGCTGGTGTAGTCGACCATTTCCTTGACGGAGAGGTCGCCCTTGACCCACTTGTCAGCAATGACAACCGCGTCCTTCGTGGTGCTTTCGATGAAGTCGGCCATCCGGGTCGACGCTTCGGCCATCAGGATTCCCGCGACAGGAGGCACGCCAGCTCCGCCATCATCGGATGCCGTGGTCGCAGACGCGCGGTTGGAGCCTTGGCCTGCGGGGTCAGGCTCAGGTGAGAGCTGCCATGGAACCAGGGCGTCATCGGCGTCTTGGAGGGCGCCGCCCCTAAGTGCACAGTCGAACATCATCATTTCGCCGATCGAAACCCATCCGAGCACAGAGGCGTAGATGGCGACGGCCGTCGGGCTGAGGCCATCGATCGCGACCATCTTGCTGGTGAGGACCCGGGTGCCCTGGCCGTCGTTTGTTGGGATCAGAACGATGTATCCGCTGTCGACGCGCACCTGACCGGTGTCGCCGGTGCCCTTGCGCTTATCAGCGAGGTCGTAATTGATAATCGCGCTGCCACCCCGCTCCTGCTTCCAATACTTCAGCGCTGTCTTGATGACGTAAAGGTCCTTGTCGGTGCTGACCAACTCCAGCACCTGGCTGCGGCCTGCGGCCGGCTTCAGCTTCTGCATATCGACGAAGAAGGTGTTGCAGTTGTCCCAATTCAGAGGATCGACTATCGCCTTGACCTGGTCGATGCTGATAGCTGACCGCTCGAATTCGGTAGTGAGCAACGCGGCCAGGACGCCATCAGACTCGATCACCTCACCGGTGCACTTGCCCCGATACTCCCCACGTAGGGCGTCGGGCGCGTTGTCCATGCGGACGACGGGCCCGGTGCTCTCGCCGTGTACGGAGATCGCGGGGATCGCCGCGACCTGCGGCGCCACCAGGCCCTCGTCCGCAGCTTGGGCCATCATGACGGCCCAGTCGCCGCGGCCGGTAAACGCTTGCGTCATCTCGTTGAGGCGATCCACGCGACCATGGCGAGGCATCGGTGCGGAATCGGCACTGCTCAGCGCGTTGTCGTCGCCAGCCTGGCCGAGGGCCTCGTCCAGTCGGGTCGTATCGACGGTCTCGAGCACGGGGATGCGCTCACGAGGTACCAAGTCAGTGCCGATCAGGCTTCGCATCGCGGCGGTCGCATAAGTGAGACGAGCCCGCTCTCGCGGACCCATCACCTGTGATGCGGCGTCGAATCCTCCACCGCCGCCAGTGAGTTCGTCGAGCGCTTCGTCGAGGGTGGGGAACTCTGCGGCCGCCGGGTCAGTCGCATGCCGACGCACGAAATCCTGAATCTCGGCGTACCAGCCGCGTTGGCCCGGTCCTGTCGTGCCCGGCAGAAACTGCTCGATCTGCTGTCGCACCTGGCTGTCCGGGTTTTCCATCACGACTTGGTCGAAAGCGCCATACACCGCTAACAGAGAATGGCCGACAGCCATTTGCTCCTCCTACCCCCCGCTGGCGCGCTTAGCATACCGTGGAGCGTACGCAAACCAGTCTGATTTGCGGGGGAGGATCTGCAGGTGAGCCGGGGTTTTGGCGATGACGGCAACATAACGGAGGTGCCGTGGGCGTCGGTCTTCGACCCGGCCGCCAATGTGCGCGCGCTGAACGCAATCCAGGCCCAGGGTTTCCGTGCTGCCAGCAAGCTGGTCGACCGCTTCGTCGGGGCGATCAATGACAAAGGTCCGGGAGAAACGTCCACGGGTTCTGCCGCAGATCTGGCCGAGGAGAATGGCGCCGGCCGGCGAAACAATCCGGATATCGAGAGACTGATGAATATCTGGTGGGCGATGGCGGGTCAGTTTCTCGTGGGTTCGGCGAAGTTCTCGAATTTGCCATTTGCCGGCCCGGCGACGCTTGAGTTCGGCCGGACCGGCGGCAACGGGACTCTTGAGCTTCACGCCGACGCGCCGGGTCGAGCGAGCACAGAGGTGTGGCTGCACAACAATGGTCCCGATCAGCTCGGCGAGATTCGGCTGCGGTGCAGCGATTTACTGGCCCACGACGGCGACATGGTGCCGGCGGCCACAGTGCACTGCGATCCGAATCCTGTTCCTATGCCGCGACGTTCGAGTCGAGGCGTCGAGATCGGGGTTGACGTGACCGGGGACGTCCGGCCTGGCGTGTATCGGGGAAACCTTCTGGCCGACGGTCATCCCGACGTCTGGCTTCCAGTAGTACTGACCGTCACATCGCTGCTGCCGTGACGAGCACCGCCGACCGTGCCGAGCTCGTCGCTGAGGTCGACGCCCACCTGCGCGGAGTGGCCAAGGTGGTTCGTCGCGCGATGCTCGACGCCATGCCGGACGGTGAACCGGCGCAATGGCTGTACGGGCCGATGCGCGAGTACCCGTCGCGGCCGGGCAAGGCGCTGCGGCCCGCGCTGTGTCTGTCCGCCAGCAGGGCGTTCGGCGCAGAGCCCGAAGCTGTCATGGGTATAGCGGTCGCAATTGAACTGCTGCACAACGCTTTTCTGGTTCACGACGACGTCGCCGACGGCAGCGAGATGCGCCGTGGCCGACCGACGCTTGCCGCAACGCACGGCATGGCCGCCGCGCTCAACGCCGGTGACGGCCTTGCCATCATTGCTGGGCAGGTGCTGCGAAAGGCGACCCGGCGACTGGATGGCGATCTCGCCGACCTGGTGTGGCATGAATTCGACACCATGGCCATGCGCACGCTGGAGGGCCAGGCCATCGAAGTCGGCTGGCAACTCGACAATGTCGAGGATCTAGGGCCCGACGACTACCTCGAGCTGATCATGCACAAAACGTGCTGGTACACCACGATCCACCCGCTACGTGTCGGCGCATTGGTGGGATCAGGCGGTAAGGCCGACCTGGCGCCGTTGGTGCGCTTCGGGTTTCACTTCGGCGCCGCCTTCCAGATTCGCGACGACCTACTCAACCTCGTCGGGGACGAGCGTTCCTACGGTAAGGAGATCCTCGGCGATCTGTACGAGGGTAAGCGCACGCTTCCGCTCGTCCATCTGCTCGCCAACGCGTCGGGCGTCGACCTCGAGTTTGTTCGAGACTATTTATGGCGCAACCGTTCCGAACGATCAGCTGACATGGTGAACGCGGTGCGCGCGCTGATGGACGACTACGGCAGCATCGCGTTCACCTCCGAATACGCCGAAGGCATTCTGTTGGTCGCCGAGGAGTATTTCGAGCAGGCGTTCGTCGATGCCCAACCGGGTCCAGATCTCGATTTTCTGCGCGCCTTGGTGCCTTATGTGTGGGCCCGCTGGCGCTGACGGTCACTGGTGCGGCGGTCCGAGGTACGGGAACTCCGCCAGGGTGTCGGTGTGCGGGCTCAGACCCGACGGCGGGCACTCGCCCTTGGTCAGGAACGCCAGCCGGTAGTCGATGACGTCGTCGGTGAAGACGCGGCCATTCGGGTACTTCGCCGGCTTCGACGGGTTGAACGTCAACATGTCGGGCAGCGTGCCTTCGGTGTCGATGGCCGCGATGGCTTCCTCGCGCGAGTAGTCACCGGTGTGGCCCAGTTGGTGGATGAACATGTCGATCCACCGCTCCCGGTCGTGCACCGGCTCGCTGGCGTTGTACTCCTCTTTGGTGTCGTCGGTATTGAAGAAGCTGCTGACCGACGGGTGACCTGCGCGGTCGACGTGAAGCAGCCTGCCGTTTTTCCGCACGCTGCAACGGCCCCAGATCCGGATGTCGGGGTCGGCCCCCAAAAAGCTGGTCGGCATCTCGATGGCGGTGGAGAACACGTTGGCCTTGGTGTTGGAATCGACTCCGGTCCAAGGGGATTCGCCGGGCAGCGTCAGATCGGTGAAGTTGCGCTTACCGGAGGTGTCGAACAGCTGCTTGACGCCGTCGAAGTCGAAGAAGAATGCGTCACTGCGGGCGCCTGCGAAGAACGTGAAGTCGCCTGAGGTGGCGATGTAGGGCTCGTCGCCGACGAACGAAACCGGAACGTTCGTGAAGATCCGTTCGCCGACGGCTTCGGCCTCTTCGGCTTCGTCATTGGCCGCCAAGTAGACGTCGACGGTCTGCTTGCCGTCCTTGGGTTCTGAGAAGACGTAGCTGAAAGCTATGTCGTTCAACAGATCTCCGTCGTTGTCGATCGCGACCCGGTAGATCGCGTCGGGGTGCAGCGCGTCGGCCAGCGGGTTGGCATTCATGATGATCACGGTCCGGCCCGGGTCGGCGGGCGAAACGAACGCGTAGAGATCGCACAGATCGAGACGCTGATCGCCGAGCGGCGGTCCAAGGGACAGGCCGGTGAAATGGTTGGACATGCAGCGGAACGTACATCTGTTTTGTCGCGGCTCGCGACATATCAGGGAAAATTCACGTAACCGTCAGGTACGTCTACCGGCTTGCCGCCACCGTGCTTCCGATTGAACCGAAGCCGGCGGCGTTTCGTGTTTCTGGTGACGGGTCAGGGTGTGCGGGGACGGCCGGCCGAAGTTTCAACACGCAGAACCTGGGGAGGGCTGCCGTGGTACATCAGCCGCGTTCCAGACCGGATCACACGCGACAAATCGGATTCCGAGCAATCGAGAAGCTTGGTCGTCAACGGTGGCTGGATCGTCCGAGCTATCGACTCGAACACGTCCTTGCGGTGAGCTTCGCAGCGCTCGGCCGCAATCGGGAGCGTGTGAGCAACGCGCTGCACGGGACGTGGCTGGGGCATCCGCTTCACCCGGCCTTGACCAGCCTGCCGACGGGCGCAGTCGCCACGGCGGTGACGTTGGACGCAGTGAGCGTGCTCCCGGGCCGCACGACCATGCGCGACGCGTCGACGGTGGCGCTGGGCGTTGGCATTCTCGGCAATCTCGGCGCCGCCGCAACGGGTGCGACCGATTGGCAGCACACCCACGACGAGTCCCGGCGAATCGGGATCGTGCACGGCCTGTTGAACGTTGTCGCGACCGGGCTGTATGCGGTGTCGTGGTGGGATCGTCGACGAGGCCGTCATCTCCGCGGCATGGCCGGGACGGCGCTGGGCTACGGCCTCACTCTCGGAAGCGGCTATCTGGGTGCCTCGCTGGTGTACGGGTCGGGTGTGGGTGTTGACCAGTCGGGTCCACGTTTGCAGACCGCGGACTGGACGCCGGCCTTGCCGGTGAACGAGTTGGATGGGCGACCGCAGCGAGTCGAGATCGACGGCGTCGGCGTGGTATTGCACCGCGACGGCGGCAATGTGCTCGCGGTCGGCGAGTATTGCCCTCACCTCGGCGCTCCGATGTCGGACGGTTGGGTCGACCGCGGCCGTGTCGTATGCCCTTGGCACGGTTCACGATTCGAATGTGAATCCGGCAACGTACTGAAGGGGCCGGCCACCGCGCCGCTGCCCAGCTACGCGGCCCGCGTCCGCGACGGAATGGTGGAGGTGCGCGCGCAATGAACGCCTTCGACGTGCTGTTCGAGCACCACAACACGTTGCGCGGGCTGTGCAAGAAGATCACCGCGATGCCGCCCGTTTCGGACGAACGGCAGGAAACCCTCGACGAGTTCTTGGTCGAGTTGGACATCCACATGCGTATCGAAGACGAACTCTTCTACCCTGCCGTGCAGGCGGCCAGCAAGCTCGTTGCCATCGCACACGCAGAGCATCGACAGGTCTTTGACCAACTTGCCGTGGCACTGAGGACAGCGCCCGATGCGCCTGGCTACCAAGAGGAGTGGGAATCGTTCGTCACGGTGCTGGACGCACACGCCGCCGAAGAAGAGCGTGACCTGTGTCCACCGCCAGTGGAGATGAGCGACGACGAGCTGGACGCTCTCGGTGACGAAATGCGGCGGCGCATGGAGGAATTACGCGGCTCGAGCATCGAGAAGCTTCACATCAAGGGTCGAACCGCTCTGCTCCGCACGTTCTGACGAAATCCGTGACATCGGCCTCCCTTGGCCGCGGTTAGGCTGGCCGCGGGGGAAGTATGACTCGGCAATCACCTATGCGGCTGCAGGTCAGCGGCCAGCGGTTCCTGCTGCGCCGGATGGAGCACGCGCTGGTGCGCGGCGACGTGCGAATGCTCGACGATCCGCTTCGCGCGCAATCGCTTTCGTTGAGCGCAGGCACCGTCATCACCGCGATCGTCGTCGCGGTCTGTGTGGTGCTGGCGTTCTTACGCCCACCGGACCACCTTGGCAGCGCCCCGATAGTGGTGGTGCGGGAATCGGGTGCCCTCTACGTCCGCATCGGTGACGTCGTTCATCCAGTGCTGAATCTCGCGTCCGCGCGCCTGATCGCTGACACGCCCGCGAATCCCGAAGCGGTGAGCGCGGCGGCCATCAGCAACTCCACGCGTGGTCCGCTTCTCGGCATTCCCGGCGCGCCCGCCGAGATCGCGCCGCCGCTGCGAGAGGACGAATCCGGCTGGGCGGTCTGCGAGGACGCGGCCAAGACGACCGTGATCGCCGGAGCGCTGCCCGAAGGTGGCCTCGCGACGGGTCCCGCGGTTCTCGTCACGGCTCGCGGGGAGAGCGCGGCTTCGACGTATCTGCTCTATTCCGGGTTGCGGGCCAAGGTGGACCTGCGCAACCGTGCGGTCGTTCGAGCGTTGCAACTGGACGGCGTCACCCCTCGCTCGGTTTCGCGGACGCTTCTGGACGCGACACCCGAAGCGCCGCCCATCGCCGCGCCCCACATTCCCGGTGCGGGCGCACCGAGTCCGCTGCGCGGGTTTGCCGTCGGCAGCGTGGTGCGAATCGCCCGCGCGGGCGCCGACGAGTACTATGTCGTACTCGCCACAGGGGTGCAGCGGGTCGGCCAGGTCACCGCGGACCTCGTCCGCTTCACCGACTCACAGGACGACCGTGACATCGATGTGGTGACACCAGACGTCATCGCGGCCATGCCTGGTGTCGACACGCTTCGAGTCTCGACGTATCCGGATACCGCCGGTGTCTCACCCGCTGCGATGGTGTGTGCCCGATGGCAACTGACTGTGACGGACACCAAAATAGCTGTGCTGGTGGGTGATTCACTTCCAGCCCCCGCGAGCTCGTTGACACTGGCGCAGTCCGACGGCGACGGTCCGAACGTCGACGCCTTCTCGATTCCACGGGGTCGCGGCGCCTACATTCGGTCAGTCGGCATCGCCGACGACGGCGCGAGCGCCGGTTCGCTCTACTTCGTCACCGAGGCCGGCGTCGTATTCGGTCTTCGCGACGAACACACTGCGAAGCAGCTGGGTCTGCCAGGACCGCCCGTTCCGGCGCCCTGGCCGGTGCTGGCCCGGTTGCCACGCGGACCGGAGCTGAGCAAGGAAGCGGCGTCAATCGTGCGGGACAGTGTTGCCGGACCGTCGTAGCCGTGCCGCCGCTGTCGTCATCACGACTGCGCCGACGGATACTGCCAGACATACCGCCGCGCCGCCGACGGAAATCCGATATGCCCGATGCTCAGTGGGAGCGGGGCTCGGATAGGAGACGGGTCGTGACGGGGCATCTGCCAGGGCAGGTGTGGTACCGGCCGTCACCGCCGCCGTCGCATCGACAACCCCTTGCCCGACAACAGGATCCCAACCGGCGGCGGGCTGATGCGCTGTCGCTTTGATGCGCTGCATGACTTGCCGCGCAGTCAGTTCGGGCGAGCGCGACCGCACCAGCGCGGCGATGCCGCTCACCACTGGTGCCGCATAACTCGTACCCGTGATCGGGATCGGATCGCCGGCTGCAGGAAGGCTGCTCACCAGACCCTCACCATCGGGATCCAACGACACGACACCTTCACCCGGAGCCGCGACGTCCACCCAGGGCCCGGCAAGGCTGAACGCTGATGGCGCGCCGTGCGTATCGACCGAACCCACCGTCAACACATAGTCGTCATACCAAGCAGGACTCGCCACGACGTTCACCCGATCCCAATCTGGTCGGCCCGGGCGGGCCGGATCGGTTGCCGGATTCTGTTCGGGGCATTGACCGGCGGTGCCGACGTTTCCGGCGGCGGCGACCACAACGACGTTCTTCACGTCGACCGCGTAGGCCAACGCGGCGCCGAGGGGACGGTCGTCCAAACCGCTGTCCACGGGTAGGCACGCCACCGAGGACACGTTGATCACGGTCGCGCCCATGTCGGCAGCGGTACGCACAGCGCTCGCAAGCGTGTCGACATCGCCGAAGCCGGAGCCCGATGGATCATCGGTTGCCCGAAACTTGTTGCTGGACTGGCGAATGCTGACGATGGTGGCGTCGGGCGCGATGCCGCTGAATGTCGATCCATCTGAATCCGGTGCTGCACCGATGATCCCGGCCACGATGGTGCCGTGGCCGTCGCAATCGGTCGTACCGTCGGTGGAGGACACGTAGTCCCCGCCGGGCACCAGGTGGGGGAGGAGGCGGTGACGTTGGACGCCGGTGTCGATGACCGCGACGGTCTGCCCGGCTCCGCGGGTGAACTTCCAGACCTGCTGCAGATTCAGTCCTGCCAGTTGTCCAGCCTCAGCCTTGTCGCCGGCGGGTGCGGCCACGACGCAAGGGTCCCGTTGCTTCGTCGGCCGCGGTGGCGCAGGCGGACCCGGCTTCGGCAGCATCGAATCGTCGACCATCGGCGGTGTGACCGCGGCGGCGGGCGGCGCGAAACAGGTGGGCAATGTCGCGAGAAGGCCTGCGACACAGAACCTCGTCATCCGCTCGGCAATCATGACAGGCTCACACCGCGGACCAGCCCGTAGAGGTCGCCGACCCAGCATGCCAGTGGCAGCACAGCGGCCAGTGTCGCGTACTCCAACACCTCGACGGTGCGGCGCGCGAGTACGTTTCGCGTTGCGCCGAATCCACGAACCAGCATGCCGATGCCGACTGCGAGCGCGACGAGGCTCACCCAGACAGCGTGTTCTGGAGCCGAAATCACGACGGTGACACCACCGGCTGCGATGGCCGCGATCCCAGCCGCCACCAACGCGACGGTGCGATGCCTGTCGACGTGGGTTCGGGCGCGCAGCACCATCACCAGACCCACCACGGCCGTGAAGAGGACTGCATTCGGTCTGGTAGGTATACCGGATGCGACGAGTGCCGCACCGATCGCAGCTGCGGCCGCCGACCCGGTGACGAGTCCTGTGAAGGTTTGGTGAGCGGCGATCGCCTGTGGCGTCAGCTCAGTGAAATCGTCTTCTGCGTGGGCCAACCCGGCAGTTGCGATCGACAACCTGGCTGCCGCTGCGAGGGCTCCGAGGGCCAGCGTGGCTAGCGCCGCGCCGGTTGTGGTGATCGGCACTGCCCATGCGACACCACACAGGGCAGCAGCGGTCGTCAGTGCGGATGAGGTCGCGATAGCTGTCAAACAGATTGCACCGCAATGAGTTATGCGAATCAACACCGTCGATGTCGCGAATGCCACCGCGGCCGCGAGCAATGCGTTGGCCGTCGAGGGTCCGGCGGGCACCGCGAGAAATCCGGCCGCGCCGCCGAACGCAACGGCGATGACGCCAAGGGTGACGACGACCAGCGGGTCGGGGTATGCGCGGCGCACCGCCACCGTTGCGATCATGGCCGCGGCCGCAATGGCGGTTGCCGCCATGACGTTGCCGATTGCCTGGGTGACCACGCCTGCCCAGGCCAACGCCGCGACGCCGAACAGCGAAGCACTCAAGCATGCCGCCGCTATGGCACGCTGAGGCACAGACCGACGGTCACGGGTTTCGACGAGCACCTGCCACGGGTCGTCTGGCACACGGACGGGCGTTGGAGAGGGCGCGGTGGCGAGCAGCAACAGCTCACCGTCGTGAACAGCGTTGTCGTGCAGACTGATCGCTTCGTCCAGCGGGCCGTGGCCGACGCGGGACAGGTGCCACCGCAACCCCTCTTCGGCGGGGAGCGTGTCGGGCTTGACGAGGTCCACGACCGACGGCAGCAGTAGTCCGACCGGCGTGCTCCTCGGCAGTGCGAGCTCGACAGTGTCCGGCCCGTGCTGAACTGCCAACCGGCACATCGAATCCGGCATCGCATCACCCCCCATTGACGCCCGCGCATTCACCGTAACGCGACCCGAGCCCACGCCGGCTCGACAATTTCGGGAGCTGTGGATGGAACGAAACGGACCTACGCATCGTCCTTCAGACGATGGAGTTCTCCCGTGAGCCGCGACTGCCCGCCCCGACCATGGTGCAGGGCGACGTCACGGTCGACCCGCCGCCCGAAGTCCCGAAACCCTTGCCCGGCAATCTACTTGCGCGCCTGCTGCCGGTGGCCATGCTGGTCGCGGCAGGCGGCATGATGGCGCTGTACTTCTCGTCGGGCGGCGCGTCGGCGAGCCGTGGGCCGATGTCCATGTTCTTTCCGGTCATGATGATCGCGTCGGTCCTTGGCTCGCTCGCATACAGCACACGAGGCGCAAATCAGAACGCGCAATTGAACGAGGGCCGCCGCGACTACCTCGGCTACCTCGACGGTCTGGATCGGACAATCGCCGGCGCCGCTGCCGATCAGCATCGCTCGCTGCATTGGAGCCATCCCGATCCGGCGACGCTATGGACCTTGATCGGCGGGCAGCGCATGTGGGAGCGTGCGCTCGACGATCCCGACTTCTGTCAGGTCAGGATCGGCCTCGGCGAGCGGCCGCTGTCCGCCCGTCTCGTGACGCCGGAGCCCGGCCTCGACCCGGTCACCGCGTCGGCGGTGTCCCGATTGATCCGGCGCCGATCGGTGGTGGCCGATGTGCCGGTCGTGGCGTCGTTGCGGGACGTCTCCGCCGTTGTCTTCGACGGGGATCCGACGGTCGTGAGGGCGCTACTGCGCGCCATGCTCTGTCAGCTTGCGGTTCTGCACAGCCCCGACGATCTGCGAGTTGTCGTCGTGGCGGGACCCATGTCCGAGGACTGGGACTGGCTCAAATGGCTTCCACACCAACAGCATCCGCTGCTGGCCGACGCAGCCGGTCCGGCAAGGATGATCTACCGCAGTCTGGCCGATGCGACCGCGGCGTGCGGAAACGACGCGACGGCGCCGCATGTGGTTGTCGTCGTCGACGACGGACGGGCACCCGCACTCGAGCAACCCTTCATCGAAGGCCCGCGCCTGCGGCTGGCCCTGGACGGCGATATGCGAAGCGACGGTTTGACGCAGTCGCAGGCCTTGGTCTGCGCCAGACGTCTAGCGCCGTATCGCGACGTCGGTGCGGCCCGCCATGCCTCGATCACCGGCTGGCTCGAAATGATGGGCCTGACCGATCCGGACAGCATCGAACCCGCGCGGCAATGGCATCCACGATCGGACAGCCAACGGCTTCGGGTGCCGATCGGCGTGACCGAAGCCGGCGACAAGGTCATGCTCGACATCAAGGAAGCCGCGCAGAGCGGGATGGGACCGCACGGCCTCTGCGTTGGCGCCACCGGCTCGGGAAAATCGGAGTTCCTGCGCACTTTGGTCCTCGGCATGATCGCGGCTCATCCGCCCGACGTCGTCAATCTGGTGCTCGTCGACTTCAAGGGCGGTGCGACGTTCCTCGGCCTGGACCGCGTCTGCCACGTTTCGGCGATCATCACGAACCTGTCCGACGAAGCGCACCTCGTCGCTCGTATGCAAGACGCACTTGCCGGCGAGATGAACCGTCGACAAGAGTTGCTGCGTGCCGCGGGACTTTTCGCGAACGTCGCCGACTACGAACGAGCGCGGCGACAAGGTCGCGCCATGCCGCCGTTACCAGCCCTGTTCATCGTTGTCGACGAGTTCTCCGAGTTGCTCAGTCAGCATCCCGAGTTCGCCGAACTGTTTGTCGCAATCGGACGGCTGGGCCGTTCGCTCGGCATGCATCTGCTGCTGGCCAGCCAACGGCTCGATGAGGGCAGGCTGCGGGGATTGGAGACGCACCTGTCATATCGCATCTGCTTGAAGACGTTCTCCGCCAGTGAATCCCGAGCCGTGCTCGGTGTGCCCGACGCGTATCACTTACCCACTTCACCCGGGGCCGCGTACCTGAAGACGCCGGACTCAGAGATGGTGCGTTTCCAAACGGCGTTTGTCTCGGCACCGTACGAAAATCTGCGCGTGGCCGAAGGTTCCGTTCCGTCGAGCACGCCCCGGTTGTTCACCGCAGCGGCCGTCGGCCGGATCACCCAGCCGGTACAACCACCCGGCGCTCAGACGTTGATGGATACTGTGCTGAATCGACTGGCGGGCCATGGAACGCCGGCGCACCGGGTGTGGCTGCCGCCGTTGACGCAGTCACCGGTACTCGACGATCTCATCGTCTGCGGTTCGAGCGATCGCCCGTTGTCGGTGCCGATCGGGGTCATCGATTCCCCCTACGACCAACGTCGTGACTTGCTGATCGCCGACTTATCCGGAGCCGCAGGAAATGTCGCCATTGTCGGTGCACCACAAACTGGTAAGTCAACAACCGTGCGCACCTTGGTGACAGCACTTGCCGCAACGCACAACCCGACCGTGGCGCGGTTCTATTGCCTCGACTTCGGCGGAGGTGAATTGGCGGCGTTGCGTGATCTACCGCATGTGGGATCGGTCGCGGCACGATCCGATGCCGACCTCTGCAGGCGCGTGGTCGCCGAGATGGAGTCGATCGTGCGCAACCGAGAGGCCGGTGCCCCGCGCTCCGGTGATGTTTTTCTCGTCATCGACGGCTGGGCCACCCTGCGGCAAGACTTCGAAGCCCTCGAGTCGCGGGTGATCGCCCTGGCAGCCCAGGGCCTTTCGTATGGCGTGCATGTGGTGGTGACCGCATCCCGCTGGGCCGACATCCGCCCCGCGCTGAAGGATCAGCTCGGCACCCGCATCGAGTTGCGACTCGGCGATCCGGCCGACTCCGAAATGGACCGCAAGCGTGCCCGGCAACTGGGCCATATCCCGCCGGGTCGCGGCATCACGGGCGACGGCAAGGAAATGTTGATCGCGTGGCCACGCGTCGGCGAGGACAGGATCATGCGGTGGGGCGGGTGCTGCGCACAGCCGATCGAACTTCTGCCGCTGCACGTTGCTCACGATGCCACCGGCGGCCACGTGGTTCTCGGCGTAGGGGAGGCTGAATTGCGACCGGTGACACTCGATTTCGCGGATCAGCCACATCTGCTGGTGCTCGGAGAAACCGAGTGCGGAAAGACGTCGACACTGCGCCTGCTGTGTCGGGAGATCGTCCGCACCACTAGTGCGGACGCCGCGCAGATCGAGATCGTCGACTTCCGCCGAACGCTGCTCGGTGTTGTCGAATCGGCTCATCTAGGTGGGTACTCGATGTCGGCCACGACCCTTGCGACGCGAGTCTCTGGCCTTGTCGAGCAGTTGGAGGCCCGGTTGCCCAGTGAGACGGTGACACAACAGCAACTGCGCGACAGGTCGTGGTGGTCCGGACCTGAGATCTACCTTGTCGTCGACGACTACGATCTGGTCGCTACCGCCACCGGCAACCCGTTAACGCCACTGGCTGACTATCTCCCACATGCCAAGGATGTCGGCCTGCACGTGATCGCTGCCCGCCGCTCGGGTGGAGCAGCGCGCGCGATGTTCGATCCGGTTCTGGCGCGGCTGCGCGAGTTGGGATGCATGGGCCTGATGATGAGCGCCAGCGCGGACGACGGCGTCTTGCTGGGTTCGGTTCGGCCGTCGCGGCAGCCGCCGGGGCGGGGAACGCTTGTCACCCGCGTCCAGTCCGATCACCTGGTCCAGGTGGCGTGGACAGACCCGCCGTGAAACAGGTCGTCGTCGAGGTAGGCCCGATCACCATCCGCGGCCCGAATGAGGCTGAGCGGGAGTGGGTTTCAGCTTGTATCGACGCCATCGACGACGAGTTTGTGCTGATCGACGACCGTGCGGTACCAGCCACTCAGGTATGGCAAAGAATCATGCAGGACGTCGTCGGTGGTTCCGCCGAGACGGTTGTGCTCGTCTGTCCGACGTGGTGGTCGTCGTCGCGGGTGGAGCGGGTGTGTGGCGCCGCCGAGACAGTGGCGAACGACGTAGTTGTGCTGCGGCGGGCAGAACTGCTGTCCGACCCACAGATGTCGTTCGTGGAGTTGGCGCCCGAGTTCGTCGTCATAGCGTCGCGCGGAGCGATCGTCGACGTGGTGCGACCCGACGACACCGAGCGACTGCTGGCGAGAATTCCGACGTCGGCTGTGCTGGATACGCCGGAGGGAGTCGAGGGCGATCGTCCGCTCATAAAGGTGTTGCGGGCCAACGACATAAACGTCACCGTTGCGGATCGCGGCTGGGTTGGCCGCAGTGTTGAGTCGATGTGTTCGCCGGAAGATACAGGACACCGCGAGACACACCCATCGGTTAGGCGCAGTGGACGTGCGGCGGCGGTGCTGGCGGGAACACTGGTGTCGGCAGCCGTGATGTGCGGCGGATTTGCGGCGCGCCACCACCTGGCGACGGCCACGGCGGATCTGCCGATGACACTGTTGGTCGAGGGGCGGGTCGGCGTCATGGTGCCCGCGCAGTGGGTGGTCGAGCGCATCACCTCGGGCCCCGGATCGGCACGCGTCGAGGTTGTTTCGCCCAATGATGCGACCGTCGCGTTGCACATCACGCAGTCGACGTTGGCACCGCAGCAAGCGCATGAGCAGGTCGCGGACTCACTGCGCGACGCGCTGGAGCAGGAGCCCGATGGTGTCTTCGCCGACTTCAATCCGACCGGACGACGGGTCGACCGCGCTGTGGTGACATACCGCGAGGTGCGTCGGGACCGTCGGATCGCGTGGTTCGTGTTGATCGATCGGTCACTGAGGATCGCCATCGGGTGTCAGAGCGCGCCAGGACAAGAAGAGGTCATGCAACAGGTTTGCGATCGGGCGATTGCCTCGGCGCATGCGGTGTTCTGAAAAACCAATCGCCTCGATGGAACCGAATGCGACGGGCCGACGTCCAACCTTCATATCGCGCAGAACGACACGGAAGGATCCAAATGACGTCACCCGGGGGCGGACCGCTCGCGACCGACTTCGAGCTCATGTCGGCGGTCGCAGGCAAGACGGATAGTCGCAATGAAGAGATCCGGGCGATGTTGCAATCCTTCATCGGGCGGATGACCAGCGTGTCACCGTCGGTGTGGGGAGGTGTCGCCGCCGTTCGCTTCCGCGATGTGGTCGAGCGGTGGAACGCGGAGTCGACGAAGCTGCACGCCGCTCTGCAGCGCATTGCAGAGACCATCCGCTTCAACGAACGGACGTTGCGTGAGGCCGGCGAAAGCCATTCGCACCAAATCGGTTCCGTCGCGACCAACCTGTAAGGAGCTGGGTCATGGATCACGTGCTGTCGTATGACTTCGACGAAATCGAGTACACGGTGCGACAAGACATTCACGCGACGTCGGCGCGGTTGAACGGCGCGCTGGATGAGCTACGGTCGCAGATCGCGCCGCTGCAACAGGTGTGGACGCGGGAGGCGGCGGAGGCGTACCGCGTCGAGCAGACACGGTGGGAGCAGGCGGCCGCCGCGCTCAACGAGATCCTGGTCAATCTCGGCAATGCCGTGCGCAACGGCTCTGATGAGGTCGCAGCGACCGATCGCAGCGCGGCCAACGCCTGGGGCTATTGACGCCCAACGTCAGGACCCTGTGCGGTCCCGCTTGGAGGGGAGCCAACGGGACCGCACAGTCCTGCCTTTGGTTGCAAAAGCAAAGGGGTGCAGCGGAAGAGTCGCAATCAACAACGGTTCGTGCTCGACGAACTACCGTTATGCCAGCGGCGTGCGAACGTTCGAGGGGGTCAGATGAGTGAAGCGTTTATCGCTTACCGCGACCGGCTGCTGAGTCGTCACGAGAATCGCGCCACCGATGTGTTGTCGACTGTCGGAGACGTCCTCTTCCTAACCGCGATCGCCACTGCCGTTGCGACCAGGCGCGCACAGGTAGGGGTGATCGGCGCAGCGGGCGGCCTCGCCGTAATTGTGGGCGCCCATCTTTTTCAGCCAGGAACCATGCGGGATGAGATCACCGAGGTCCTGCGGCATCCAGTCTGGGGACTTCGAGCAGAAGCCCAGCGAGTCTTCGGTCGCCGTACCTAGCACTCGCAGGCGACGCCGTCGCCGTCGCGGTCGAGCTTCGCCAGGTACCAGGGCGAATCCGTCGTGATGTTGCAGACGCCGTCCGCCTTGGCTTGGCTGCAGTTGTTGTAGGGGCCCGATGCCGAAGCGACGGGAGCTAACGCGATTGCGGCCGCGCCGACCATGAACAGGGCAGAGCCGAGAACACGAAACATCTTCACTCCGTTGGATCTTGAACTGTGGGGAGACGGTCCAGATAACTCGGGAGTCCGTCACAGCGAAGCTATGTTGATTCCTTGCGCAAGGAATCAGGTGTTTCCCTATGTTTGCTCTCGGCGCAATAGGGCCGAAAGCCCCTGCCCGCGACCAGCGAGCTTGGGTTATCGTGGCGGCCACGCGTGCGAGGAGCGTGGTCGCCGGTGGACATCTCGAAGACTTCGGGCAACCGGGCAGCAGCCCGGGTGTCGTCTTCGTCGCTGCGCGCTGTCCATGAGCTATTCGTCTCTGGCCAGGTCGATCTGGACGCCACGCCGTTGCGCCCCCTCGTCGCTGAGAGTTGGCGGCGCAGCCTGGCCACCGGCGTCGACCCCGACCTCGGGGCTCCTCCCACCGCCACCGCTGTCCTTGACCGCATGCGCGCTTCGCATCCATTGGCGCCTGCCCTTCCGGTCATCCGCCGCCTGCTTGTTGACGACGCCACCGACGCAGGCGTCGTCGTCGCCGTGACCGCTGCCGACGGCACCCTGCTCTGGGTCGAGGGCGATCGGAAAGCCTGCCGCAAGGCCGAACGGATGAATTTCGTGCCCGGCGCCGACTGGAGTGAACGCGGCGCGGGCACCAATGCGCCCGGCACCGCACTTGCACTCGACGCCGAGCTACAAATCCGCGGGACCGAGCACTTCTCGCGGATCGTCCAGCAGTGGAGCTGCACCGCGGTGCCGGTGCACGACCCCGCTACCGGTGTGCTCATCGGCGCCATCGACCTCACCGGCGGAACCCAGGTCGCCTCGCCGCAGACCCTTGCCTTGGTCCGCGCCACTGCCGTCGCCGTCGAAAACCACCTCGCCCTGTTGCAGCTCAACCAACCCACGACAACACCCACCGCCACCCGCCTTACGGTGCTCGGCGCCGACCGGCCGCGCTGGCGCACCGAGCTCGACACCAGCACGCTGACCGGTCGCCACGCCGACATCCTGGTTCTGCTCGGCCGCCACCCCGAAGGCCTGAGCGCCGATCACCTCGCGATGCTGCTCGACGACAAGGACCTCGACGTGGTAACTATCCGCGCCGAGATGTCCCGGCTGCGCCGAGTCATCGGCGCCGACTACATCGACTCTCGGCCGTACCGGTTGCTCAAACCGATCGCCAGCGACTACGACGACGTTTCGCAAGCCCTGCACGCTGGCGACGTCGACCGCGTACTCACCCACTACACCGGCGAACTGCTACCGCAGTCGGTGTCACCCGGCATCGCGCGCCTGCGCAGAGAACTCAGCGCCAGCGTGCGCGGCGCGGTGCTGGCATCGGGAAACCTTGCGCTGCTTCGCCGTTGGCTCGACCTGCCGGAGGGGCGCGACGACCGGGACTGCTGGCGGGTGCTCTACAACCACGCCGCGCCGGGATCAGCGATGCGAGCCCAGGCCCGCGGACGCCTCGCCGGTCTCGATTTCGACCTGGCCTAGCCTGCCGGCGGTTGCAACGTCGTGCAACCGTGCTGCAACCGTCCAAAACCTACCTTCAGTGACGTCCGACACATAGACGTCGCGAAGCTAGGAGAAGCCAATGACCGTGTACGCCCGACCGGGTGCCGAAGGCTCTGTGATGACGTTCCAGTCCCGGTACGAGAACTACATCGGCGGGCAGTGGGTAGCTCCCACCGCAGGCCGGTACTTCGAGAACGCCAGCCCGGTCAACGGTCTGCCGTTCTGCGAGATCCCCCGCTCCGATGAGTCCGACATCGAAAAGGCGCTCGACGCCGCGCATGCCGCTGCGCCGGCCTGGGGGAAAACCACTGCAGCAGAACGGGCGGTGATCCTCAACAAGATCGCCGACCGCATCGAGGAGAACCTCGAGTCGATCGCCGTCGCCGAATCGTGGGACAACGGCAAACCGGTGCGCGAGACGCTGAACGCCGATATCCCGTTGGCGATCGACCACTTCCGGTACTTCGCAGGCGCGATCCGTGCGCAGGAAGGGTCGCTGTCGCAGATCGACGAGGAGACCGTCGCCTATCACTTCCACGAACCGCTCGGCGTCGTCGGTCAGATCATCCCGTGGAACTTCCCGATCCTGATGGCCACCTGGAAGCTGGCGCCGGCCATCGCGGCGGGAAATGCCGTGGTGCTCAAGCCGGCTGAGCAGACGCCCGCATCGATCCTGTACTTGTTCTCGTTGATCGGTGATCTGTTGCCGCCCGGTGTGGTGAACATCGTCAACGGCCTCGGCCTCGAAGCGGGCAAGCCGCTGGCGTCCTCGAACCGGATCGCCAAGATCGCATTCACGGGGGAGACCACGACCGGCCGGCTCATCATGCAGTACGCGTCGCAGAACCTGATCCCGGTCACGCTGGAGTTGGGCGGCAAGAGCCCGAACATCTTCTTCAACGACGTCATGGCCCAGCACGATGACTATCAGGACAAGGCGCTCGAGGGCTTCACGATGTTCGCACTCAACCAGGGCGAGGTCTGTACTTGCCCGTCGCGCAGCCTGATTCAGGCCGACATCTTCGACGAGTTCCTCGAGTTGGCCGCCATCCGCACCAAAGCGGTTCGGCAGGGCGATCCGCTGGACACCGAGACCATGATCGGCGCCCAGGCATCCGAGGACCAGATGGAAAAGATCTTGTCGTACATCCAGATCGGCAAGCGAGACGGGGCAAAACTCGTCACCGGCGGCGAACGCGCAGAACTCGGCGGCGATTTGAGTGGTGGATATTACGTCACCCCAACGGTTTTCACCGGAAACAACAAGATGCGGATCTTCCAGGAGGAGATCTTCGGACCGGTGGTCGCGGTGACGTCGTTCACCGACTACGACGACGCGATCAACATCGCCAACGACACGCTCTACGGCCTTGGGGCGGGCGTGTGGAGCCGTGACGGCAACGTCGCCTACCGTGCCGGCCGCGACATCAAGGCGGGCCGGGTGTGGACCAACTGCTACCACGCGTATCCCGCACATGCCGCGTTCGGTGGCTACAAGCAGTCGGGCATCGGCCGTGAGAACCACAAGATGATGCTCGATCACTACCAGCAGACCAAAAACCTGCTCGTCTCCTATGGAAACAAGGCCCAAGGCTTCTTCTAAGCCGGGACCAAAGACCCTTCAATAAAACCACTTTCACGATTGGAATGATGAAATGACCCAGACCCTCGGCGCCCCCGCGGCGACCACCAACACCGATACCATGCGTGCCGCCGTCGTCACCGAATTCGGTGGACCCCTACAGGTCGAGGAACTCGAGCTGCCAACGCCAGGCTACGGCGAAGCATTGGTCAAACTCGAGACTTCCGGCGTGTGCCACACGGATCTTCATGCGGCGCACGGAGATTGGCCCGTCAAGCCGCAACCACCGTTCATCCCCGGCCACGAGGGGTATGGCACCGTCGTCGCAGTCGGCGATGGCGTCGACGACCTCACGGTCGGTGACAAGGTCGGCAACGCCTGGCTGTGGTCGGCCTGCGGCACCTGCGAATACTGCAGCACCGGATGGGAAACCCTGTGCGAGAGCCAGAAGAACGGCGGCTACAGCGTCAACGGCAGCTTCGGCAGTTACATGCTGGTGAACGCCGCCTATGCGGCGCGCATCCCCGAGAACGCCGACCCGCTGGAGGTCGCACCGATCCTGTGCGCGGGCGTCACCGTCTACAAGGGCCTCAAGGTGACCGACACCAGGCCCGGCCAATGGGTGGCGATCTCCGGCATCGGCGGACTCGGCCATGTCGCGGTGCAGTACGCGCGGGCGATGGGACTGCGGGTCGTCGCGATCGACATCGACGATTCCAAGCTCGCGTTGGCCACCCGCCTCGGTGCCGAGGTCGCCGTCAACGCCCGCACGTCCGACGTCGTCGCCGAGGTGCAGAAGGCCACCGGCGGCGTGCACGGCGTGCTCGTCACCGCGGTTCACCCGCAGGCGTTCGGTCAGGCGATCGGACTGGCGCGGCGTGGCGGCACGATCGTCTTCAACGGCCTTCCGCCGGGTGACTTCCCAGCGCCGATCTTCGACATCGTGCTCAAGGGCCTGACGATCCGCGGGTCGATCGTCGGCACCCGCCAGGACATGGCCGAGGCGCTGGACTTCTACGCCCGCGGCCTGATTCACCCGACGGTGGAGAGCGCCCGCCTCGACGACATCAATGAGGTGTTCGGCCGGATGGAACGCGGTCAGATCGACGGCCGGGTGGTCATCGACTACCGGTAATCAATGGCCCCCGACGCAAACTCCCCCGACAGCTCGACGCATCGGGGGAGTTTGTCTTGTAGTCGTCGTCGCGTCGGCGTACGTTCAGCTAACTATCAGTAGCTACAAGGGGGGCTCTGGGATGAACAAACATGCGAAATTGACAGCCACGGCAATCCTCGCGCTGCCGATGCTTGGTCTGACGGCGCCGACGGCCAGCGCCGACACCACGCTGGTCCTTTTCGAGCACGACACCGTGCAATACCAAGCCGATCTCGGTGCACCCGGACCGGGCCCCGGTGACCAATTCATCTTTGCGGGCGATCTGTTCGACCGCCCCGGCGGGATGTTCCTGGGCACGACCGGCGGCAGTTGCACCACGTTGACCGGCGACAAGTCGGCGTGCAACGGCACGTTCAACCTCGCCGGAGGTCAGATCGTCATCCAGGGCGTAGACCAGACTGATGCGATTTTCAGCAGCGGCCAACCGGCACCCGTGACGATCGTCGGCGGCAACGGGATCTACCAGAATGCGCACGGCACCGGAACGGTCCAGGTGCCGCCGGAGGTGCCGAACCAGACGGATGCGAACTTCGTGCTGAACCTGGCGGGCGGATAGCCGCATCGAACGCGTTTTGACCTGCGCGGACGCTCGCAGGTAAGCTCCTCCGTTGGCGTGCGGTATGCACGGGCCTCGGGTCACTGTCGGTCGCCGAGGACCACCCTGCCGTCGACGCCTGACCGGCACCCGGGTCACACCGGGATCCAACCCGAGATAAGAAGGTAGACGCTGTGCCTACATACACGCCGAAGGCGGGTGACACCACGCGTTCGTGGTACGTCATCGACGCCACCGACGTGGTGCTCGGCCGGCTCGCCGTCGCAGCTGCAACTCTGCTGCGCGGCAAGCACAAGCCGACATTCACGCCCAATGTCGACGGTGGCGACTTCGTCATCGTCATCAACGCAGACAAGGTCGCCATCAGCGGCGACAAGCTCCAGAACAAGTACGCCTACCGCCACTCGGGTTTTCCCGGCGGTCTGCGCAAGCGTGCGCTCGGTGACGAGATGGAGAAGCACGCCGACCGGGTCGTCGAAAGGGCGATCCTCGGCATGATTCCGCACACCAAGCTCGGTCGTCAGATCCAGAAGAAGTTGAAGGTCTACGTCGGGCCCGACCATCCGCACACCGCCCAGAAGCCGGTGCCGTACGAGATCAAGCAGGTGGCCCAGTGACCGAGACCGTTGAGCAGACCGACGACAACGTGGAAACCACGGATGCCGTGGTCGAGACCGAGGCCGAGACCCAGGCGGCGCCGCGCGAGCCCGTCGTGATCGACCGTCCCATCCAGACCGTCGGCCGCCGCAAGGAGGCCGTGGTGCGGGTGCGCCTGGTGCCCGGCACCGGCCAGTTCCACCTGGACGGCCGCACTCTCGAGGCCTACTTCCCGAACAAGGTGCACCAGCAGCTGATCAAGGCGCCGCTGGTGACCGTGGATCGGCTGGAGAGCTTCGACATCTACGCCCACCTCGATGGCGGCGGCCCGTCCGGCCAGGCCGGTGCGCTGCGCCTGGCCATCGCCCGGGCGCTGATCCTGGTGCAGCCGGAGGACCGGCCCGCACTCAAGAAGGCCGGCTTCCTGACCCGCGACCCGCGGGCCATCGAGCGCAAGAAGTACGGCCTCAAGAAGGCCCGCAAGGCGCCTCAGTACAGCAAGCGCTGATCTACCTGCCGAAACGCCGGGTGTGCGATATGCACGCCCGGCGTTTTGCATTCCTGGGAATTCGTCACACCGCGTTTGAGATCGCGGGCCATCGGGGAGCCATCACGTCGGACGCGCCGTCGGGGGAACGAACCGGCGCGTCCCGACTGAAAGGAAATAACACATGCAGAACCGTGTGAAGCTTGCGTCCGCTGGTGCCCTCCTGGGTGGAGCCCTTCTGGCTGCGGGCGGCCTTGGACTCGCGCACGCAGCTCCGCCGGCTGAGTCCGTCGTCAATGACGGCAAGGTCAACGTCACCGTGACGGCGGGCGGCCAGCAGGTCGGCGTCCTGCAGGACGTGTCGCTGACGAACGCTGAGGCGCTCATTGCGTCGGCGTGCCCGAACGGAGGGATCACCACGGAGGCGCTGCAGGCGCTCGACGTCAACGGCACGCCGGTGCCCGGCACTTGTGCGGGCGCCGAGGGCGGGCTGACGTTCACGTTCGCCCAGAACGGGCCGGGTAACTCCGAGAACGCGCCTGGGCAGAACCGAACGACGAGCACGCCGTCGACTACGACGACGACCACTACTGCCGCGCGGTAGCTCTCGTTCTCAAATCTCACCGCCCGTACCCGCCCGGGTGCGGGCGGTGAGTCATGTTCGGGCACAAGCGGATTCGTTATTCGTACAGCACAGCCCCAAGAGAATTCTGCGCGGCAGTAAACATTGCGATGGTAGATAACCAGCAAATTATTGACTCGCTAGCTATTTAGGCTGTGGGCGAGATTTACGCCAACAATAATTTTTCTGGCAATTTTTGGTTTGAACCCCCGTCTGATCGAGGAAAGACCGCTGCGGAAGCAAGGTGCATCTCGCGAAAGCGGGCCGCTCCTACCTCCGGTGCGACGTCACGGAGCTGGTCGGGGACCGGTTCACTGCTTCCCGACAGGAAAAGGAGTACATCTATGACGTCACGGTTTGTGCGGCTACTCGCTCTCGTGGTGGCCGTTGCGACGCTCACGCTCGTGGGAGGTGTCGCGGCCGGCAGCGCCGGCGCAGCGCCCCCGGAGGTCGTTGGCAAGAAAACAGTGCAGGTGCGTGGTACCGCCACTGACGGGTCGAAGTTCAACGGCCAGTTCACGGTGACCAACTTCCGCCAGGCGACAGCCCCGAACGCACCCTCACCTGTAGAGGCGGTCGGAGACCTCACCGGCAAGCTGATCCACCCGGGTCAGGGAGCCGGCGCCCAGGACGTTTCGCAGTCCGGCGTGGCGATGCCCGCCGCGGTGGCGCAGTCCAGCTGCGAGATTCTCGACCTCGTTCTGGGGCCGCTCGACCTGAATCTCCTGGGCCTTACGGTGCACCTCGACACCGTGCACTTGAACATCACGGCTGTGCCGGGTGCGGGCAACCTGCTCGGCAACTTGTTGTGCGCGGTGGCCGGTCTGCTGGACCCGGCGGGGAACATCACGGATCTGCTCCAGTTCCTGAACCTGCTGAACCAGCTACTCGGGTTGCTCGGATAACACCAAGGACTCTCGCCGCCCGCATCCACCCGAGTGCGGGCGGCGAGCCTTTTCCGGTGCTGATGGCCTGGCGGTTGGCCCTTTGACCGCCATCTATGAGAAGTTTGTCGGCATGGCTCGACTGTTCGGCACCGACGGGGTGCGCGGAGTCGCCAATCAGGATCTGACCGCTGAGCTGGCGTTGGGACTGGGCTCGGCGGCTGCGCGCCGCCTCGGCAGCGTTGGTGGCCATGCCCGCCGGATAGCCGTGGTGGGTCGCGATCCGCGGGCCAGCAGCGAGATGCTCGAGGCAGCGGTGATCGCCGGGGTGACCAGTGAAGGCGTCGACGCGCTGCGCGTCGGGGTACTGCCGACACCGGCCGTGGCCTACCTGACGAGCGCTTATGACGCCGACTTCGGCGTGATGATCTCGGCGTCACACAACCCGATGCCGGATAACGGCATCAAGATCTTCGGGCCCGGCGGACACAAACTCGACGATGCCGCCGAGGACCGCATCGAGGAACTCGTCCATCAGGGGCCGGGAAGCCGGCCAACCGGCGCGGGCATCGGCCGAGTCGTGGACGCCGAGGACGCGTTGGACCGCTATCTGCGCCACGCGGGCAAGGCGGTGACCACGCGGCTCGATGGGCTGACCGTCGTCGTGGACTGCGCACATGGGGCGGCGTCATCGGCAGCGCCTCGGGCGTACCGCGCCGCGGGCGCGAACGTCATCGCGATCAACGCCGAGCCCAACGGGCTGAACATCAACGACGGCTGCGGGTCGACGCACATGGAACAACTCCGCAGCGCGGTGATCTCACACGGCGCCGACCTCGGGCTGGCGCACGATGGCGATGCGGATCGCTGTCTGGCGGTCGATGCCGCAGGCCGGGTGATCGACGGCGACGCGATCATGGTGATCCTGGCGCTGGCGATGCGGGACGCCGGTGAGCTGGCTTCGAACACCTTGGTGGCGACGGTGATGAGCAACCTCGGGCTGCATCTGGCCATGCGCGCGGCCGGCATCGAGGTCCGCACCACCGGTGTCGGTGACCGCTACGTACTCGAAGAGCTTCGGGCAGGCGAATATTCGCTCGGCGGTGAGCAATCGGGTCACATAGTGATGCCCGCCCTGGGTACGACTGGCGACGGCATCGTCACGGGTTTGCGACTGATGTCGAGGATGGCGCAGACGCGCTCGACGCTTGCCGCACTCGCCGAGCCGATGCAGACCCTGCCGCAGGTCCTGATCAACGTGCAGGTCGCGGACAAGGCCACGGTGGCCGATGCGCCGTCGGTGCGCTCGGCGGTGGCAGAGGCCGAGGCGGAGCTCGGCGACAGCGGCCGAATTCTGTTGCGGCCCTCCGGAACCGAACAGGTTGTCCGCGTGATGGTCGAGGCGGCCGACGAGGACACCGCACGGCAGGTGGCCGTCCGCGTCGCAGAGTCGGTCAGCGACCAGCGCTGAAATTCATTGGAACCGGCGGGGGTTGGCCGGCGTCCTAGCTGGTATGGGACAAGCTGATGTCGACGTGGCGGCGTTGCATGCCGTGGCCCGCCAATATCAAACAGTCGCCGACATCGTCGATGGCGTTGTCCGCACGCATCTGTCCGGGCTGCGGTTCGACGGGGCGGCGGCCGGGCGGGCGCACACCGCCGGTGGGGACGCATTGCGCACCGCTGTCGATCACGTGGTGGTCCAGCTCGGGCAATGGTCGAGGGCCGCGACCGAGATCGCTGTGGCACTGCGCGCATCCGCGGATCGGTACGCCGAAGCCGATGTCGATGCAGGCCGACGGGTGGGGTAGCGGTGGCCGAAAAGTTAGATGTCGCAGCGCGATTGGCTGAAGGATTGCCTGCTGTCGACAATGTCCAGACCTGTGTGTGGGCCTGCCAGATGCTCGGCTACACGAATCCGGATCTGACGCTCCATGCCGCGCAGGTGCGCGACTGGTACGGCAGCGAGGACGGGCTCGACCTGCGTGCGCTTGACGCCGACTGCGCTGCGCTCGAAGCCGCGGTGGCGGCGACGGAAGACGCGTTGGCGCGCCAGGACATCGGCGCACTGTCGACGGCATGGCAGGGTGACGGCGCTGACGCGTCGACGGCGTTCCTGCGTCGGCATGGTCAAGCATCGGAGGTTGCCGCGGCCGCTGTGCGCACGTCGGCGGATGCGTTGGCCGACTTGCGGGACAACCTGTGGAAGACAGTCGATCAGAAGGTGGCGGCCGCGATCGACGCCGATGGACGCGCGCAGGACGACTGGGTGGCGGCCGCGCGCACGGTGACAACGGGTGCGGGGGATCGTGCGGCAGCCAGTGAGAAGATCGACCAGGAGGTTAAGCCGTTTGTCGACAACGACATTCGCATCGGGTGGCTGACGGCGATGCGTTCGGCAACGGCTGCGGTGACGAATCTTTACGACACGGCAACGGCGGAGCTGACCGCCGAGCCGGATGCGGTGTTCGACGTGCCTGGCGATCTCGGTCCGTCGTGGACGCCACCGCAGCGCGCCGAGCAGACATCCACGGTCCCTGCGGCTTTCAGCGCGCCGCCGCCACCCGTCGCGGCGCCGCCGCTGTGGAGCGCGTCAGCCGTCCCGTCGCCGGCGCCTACGACGGCCGAGCCAATGCCGCCACCACCACCCGCGCCACCCCCGGTCGATGCGGCCTCGACCGCACCAGCGATGGCCGCACCGCCGTCGGCACCTTCACTCGGCGGCATGCCGGATCTCGGTAGCGGCCTATCGGGGTTCGGGCAGCAGCTCGCCGACGCGTTCGGCAGTCTGCTGGGGTCGGCCGACGCAGTGGACACCCCCGGCATCGACGATCCGGAGATCGACGAGCCGGGGATCGACGACGAATTGGACGATGAGACGGAAGACGACGATGAGCCGGTCGAGCCCGCGGCCGAGCTAGAGGACGAGCCCGCCGCAGAAGAGCCCGTTGAGGAGCCTGTCTGCCAACCGGCAGAGACTCCGGTCGAAGCACCGCCGCCACCGGAAGAACTCGAGCCAGCGCCGACCCCGGTGCCCGAGCCACCGCCAGATTCGCCGCCGCCTGAACCCGTCGCCGCCGAGACGCCGTGTGAAATAGCGGCCGACGAACTACCCCAAGTCGGCGAGTGACCTGGCGAGACTTTGGGTAACCAGAAGTTGTCATTGTCGTGCTGTTCGCCTGGAACTCAGAACGGGCAGCATCGGTCCAAATCGATCGTCGGGGGCAAACACGGTGACACCGTCGACGAGGAGGTTGACGATGAATCTCAAGAAAATCGCTGCTGGGGCCGCTATCGGCGCCGTCCTTGGGTTCGGAGCTCTAGGTGGCGCCGGCGTCGCGGCCGCCAAACCGCACGGTCCGGATCCCTGCGTCCCAGGGGTTGACTGTTGGGTTCCGGGTGACCCACCCGGACACAACCCCTTCGGGCCGCCTGGGCAGGTCATGCAAGGCAACGCGGGGGGTCCCGGACTGACTGGAGTTCCGCCGGGTCACTGGGGGGAGACGTGGCTTCCGCCGAATTGGACTGATCTAGGAATCCCAGGCCCGCTACCAGTCGTCTGGAACCCGGATGTGCTCGCCTGGGGCGTCTGGTGGGCTGACCAGTTCATCCCAAGTCCGCTCACCTGAACAGCTGACCTACACAGGGCATAGTGACCCGAGAGTCGCCAACCCATTGCGGATGGCCGGCTCGGCAATCGCGCCGTAACCGATCACCAGTGCGGGCGGTGCTTCCGAAGGCGTCGACCAGTTCCAGCTCGCGCCCTCGACGAGGACGCCGCGGTCGCGCGCAGCGTCTACCAGCCTGACTTCGTCGCACGCCGATGGCAGTCGCAAGTACATGTGCAGCCCGGCGGCCACTCCCGTTGGAATCGCGTCGGGCAGCGACGTAGCGACCGCGGCGAGGGCGGTATCGCGTCGCCGTCGATAAACCGGCCGGACCCGACGGAGATGCCTTGCAAAACCGCCCGATTCGACGAACCGTGCCAGGGTCAGCTGTTCAAGCAGGGTATTTCCCATGTCGTCCAGCAGCTTCTGCGCGACGACTTCGTCGACCAACCAGTCCGGCGCCGCGAGCCAACCCAGCCGCAGTGCAGGCGTGAGAGTCTTGCTCGCACACCCCGCGTAAGCCACTCGTTGCGGTGCCAGCCCTTGCAGGGCGCCGATTGGTGCTCGGTCATAACGGAATTCGGCGTCATAGTCGTCTTCGATGATCAGCCCGTCGTTGTCGTGGGCCCACTTGACGAGAGCGGTACGTCGCTCCGCGCTCAGGACGGTACCCGTCGGATAAGAGTGCGCAGGCGCCACCAGGACAGCTCTGACGTTGTGCGCCAACAACTTCGCCACATCGAGCCCGCCGTCGTCAACGGGAATCGGCACGACACCTAGGCCGGCGTTGATGATGGCCTGGCGGTGAAGTCCGAAGCAGGGATCCTCGACGGCGATTGCGTCCACCCCGCGGGCACGCAGTGCGCGGACCGCCAGCACCACCGCCTGGGTGATGCCCGACGTGATCAGCATGCGATCTGGCGTCGTCGCGACACCGCGAACACGCGCGACGTAGTTGGTGAGCGCTTCGCGCAATTGAAGTGCCCCAAGGGGACCCGGGTAGCCGAGCTGGTGGTTGGGCACCTCGTTGAGCGCGGCGCGGTAGTGGCGCAGCCACTCGGTTCGCGGAAACAGCGCCGGGTCGGGGAGCCCGCCGAGCAGGCGAACGTCAGCGACCGGTTCGGTGGTCACCGATGGTGCCCGCACCGATGCCGGAGCGATCGGCAGTACCTGCGTACCGGACCCTTGCCGCCCGCTGAGATAGCCGTCGGTCGCGAGGTGTTCATACGCGGCCACGACCACAGTGCGTGCGATACCGAGATCGCGCGCCAGTGTTCGCGTCGGCGGCAGGACCGTTCCGGCAGGCAGGCGCCCCTGTTGAATCGCCGAGCGCAACTGTTGTTGCAGCTGCGCGGACAGCCCCCGCCGGCCAGACCGATCCAGAGCGACGAGAAGGTCCGACGGAAAGCCGCGCAGATCAGAATTGGTCTGCTCAAAAAGTTGCGAATTGGATACTGACACGCACCAATTATGCGCCGACAGTGGGGCCATGTCCCCAGTGAAAAGTCCGACGGCCGCGGTAGCCGCTCCCATGTTGACCCCCTGGACGCCTGGTCCGGTCGATCCCGGTGATGCGCCGGTGACGGTCAGCGTCACCGAGTTCTCGGCGCATCACCGCCGAGTGCTTCCCGCCGTCGCCGTCAACGGGCTGCGCATGCGGATGGGCTGGTACGCCATGTCCGGAGCCGTCGGTATGTGGCTCTGGATGCTGCCGGCCGCCGGGCGCGGAGGTTCGGTCTCGGTCTGGGCGTCCGACGAAGACCTCGAACGGTTCGTCGGCCTTCCTCACCACGTCGACATCATGCGGCGATACGGCGACCGCGGCACCGTGCGGTCGACTACCTGGACGGCGGACCGTTTCGAAAGAGGCGCCATCCTGGATCGCGCTTGCGATTGGATCGCGGACTCGTGAAACCGTTGCAGCTGTATGCATTTGGCCGCATCGCCTTTGGGGTCGCCTCGCTGACCGCGCCGGCGGTCACGGGCGCGACGCTCGCCGGACCTGGTGGCGCCCTACCTGACGCGCAGGCATTTCTGCGGGGCATGGGAGCGCGCGAAATCGGACTGGGGCTCGGCCTGCTCGCCGCGATCGGTTCACGTGGGCCCGCGAGACGGTGGGTGATCGCGGGTCTGCTGGCCGATGCCGGTGACATGGCCGGTATCGCGGGTGCGTGGCGGCACATGCCGCCCGCCAAACGGTGGCTCGGTCTGGGAACCGCGGGCGCTGCGGCAGCGGCAGGTGCAGGCGCGCTGGCGAGCTTGCAGAGATAGCCGCCAAGACCGGCCGGCCGTCAGATCGTCTGCGTTCGGCACGCCAGCGCCGCGCTGACGAACGTGTCGCGAGCGGAGTTATCGGTTGCGGCATCCCAGATCAGCGTGACCTGGCTGGGGCCGATGTCCTCAATCGGCAGCACCCGCACATCGGGCCTGCGATAGAACGCCGTCGTCGACTGGGGCAGGATCACAAAACCTTCTTGTGCCGCAACGAGTTCCAACTTCTCTTCGACGGTGCGCGCCGTTTGGCCGGCGCGGCGATACTCCGGTGCGGCAATCGCATACCACTCCGGAACCGTGGCCGGGTCCTGCAACAGCCGCTTTGATGCCAGGTCTCTCAATCGGACCGACCGCTTCTTGGCGAGCGGGTCTGCGGCGGGCAGCACGGCTACTCGCGGCTCCTCCAGCAGCGGTGCCGTGCCCAACCCGTGATGATCGATCGGCTCGCGCGCGTAGACGACATCGACCTCGCCGCGGTGCACGACATCGACCTGATCGGCCCATCCCACTTGCACGACCACCGCGCGCCGCGACGGCTCGTCTGCTTCGAACGCTGCGGCGGCCGCGGTGGCCAACAGCCCGGGCATCACGCCGACCGTCACGGTCACGGTTGCCTGCGTGGCGCGGGTTAGCCTCTGCTGCAATGCTTTTGCCTCAACAAGAAGGTAGCGTGCATCGTCCAAGAGCTGCTTGCCTGCGATGGTCAGCTCCGTCCCGCGAGAATCGCGGGCGAACAGCTGCACGCCGAGTTCGCATTCGAACGAGCGGATCTGGCGTGACAACACGGGCTGCGCGATGTGCAGGCGCTCGGCGGCGCGACCAAAGTTCAGTTCCTCGGCAACGGCCACGAAATACCGCAGTTTGCGCATGTCGAGGTCGGGCACGGCCATACCGCTAGGGTATCGCTTCGCGACGAAAAGGGTCTTGGACTCCGCGCACCCTTCGACCCGACAGTGGACACATGAGCTTGAAGAACGCACGAGTCCTCGTCATCGGCGGCACCTCCGGCATCGGCCTCGCCGTCGCATCCGCGGTAGCCGACCGGGGAGCCACCCCGATCGTGGTGTCGCGGCGGCAGTCCAGTGTCGACCGGGCATTGACCCAATTGCCCGACCATGCCAAGGGCGCAACCGTCGACCTCACCGACCTCCCGGGAATGGAGGGACTCGCCATCGAGATCGGCGACATCGAACACCTGGTCTTCACTGCCGGCGAATCGCTTCAACTGGCGCCGCTTGCCGACCTCACTCCGGAGATCATCTCCGCCTTCTTCCAGACGCGGTTCGTCGGCGCGCTGACCGCGGTGCGGGTATTCGCCCCGCGTCTCACACCGGGCGGGTCGATCACGCTGACGAGCGGCACCGCGGCCGAGCAGCCGGGCTTCGGTGCTCTGCCGGTGAGCATCTGCGGCGCGATGAACGCGCTGACCAAGGCCCTTGCCGTGGAGCTGGCACCGATCCGGGTCAACGCCGTGGCGCCGGGCGTCGTGCGCACTCCGCTGTGGGACGCGTTGACCGAGTCCGACCGGCACGCCATGTATGACCAAGCCGCGCAGCAGCTTCCACTGGGCCGCATCGGAGAAGTCGCCGACACCGCCCTGGCGTACCTCTATTGCATGGAACAGCAGTTCGGCACCGGCACTGTGCTGACCGTCGACGGCGGGACCGTCCTGGTCTAGGCCCCGCTGAGGAGCAGCACGGCAAAAGATAGGGAAATCTCCCCATTCATTCGCGACCGTCTCTTCGCGCACACTTCACAGCGAGCGCGAAGGAGGCAATACATGGGGACACTGCGATCAACCTGTGAGCACGCCGGGCGAGCGGCTGGGCGCTTTTCGTTTTGTCGCATGCGATCTGCCACACAGCTGCACCTGTCATTGCCCGATTCCCTGGCATCGCAAGCCATCACCGCGCCGCAGGCGTACACCTTCCGGCTGGACTCGAGCCAAGAATCCGCCAAGGCCAAGACGGCAGTCTTCACGTGAACCCATTTCACTCACCTGGAGATGACCGAGTCATGAAGCCAAGCCCGCTGGTCGTACTGGGCATGACGGCAGGGATTGTGGCCGCGGCGGCATCCGCCCCGGGAGCCGCTGCCAGCCCGGCGCCCACGACCGTTGACCAGCTTTGCGCGGCTCAGCAGTGGCCGCGGTCCATGCCCGACGTCGTCGGGAAGAACCTCGATCAGGTGACGGGGCAAGGGGCACTGGCGTGTTGGGACAACGTTCGCGGTGTCGCGCCAGACGGACATGATCCGGTCGGCAACGCCACCGATGCAGCCGGCTATCTCATCACCGCCGTATCGCCTCCACCCGGCACGCCCATCGGCCGCCACGACGCGGTGACCGTTCAGCTGACCGGTGTCGATCGGCAGGCGCCGCCGGCGTCCCGACCCTGCGACTGGGTTACCACGGACGAAGCTGCCGGCGTCCTCGGTGGTCCGGCGACCGTCGAGCCGCTGCTCGATGAGGCCGGTTCGGTCGAATTCTCGTGCGCCTACAGAAGATCGCCGGACAGCGGCGTGGAATCCGAATTACTGATGCCTGGCGCCTTTCCAGTCGATGCCGCATCCCTGCTGGCGCTCGCGGCTGCTACGTCGAACAATCCGACGACGGTCGAGGGGCTCGGCGTCAAAGCCGCGTGCGTGTTCAACGCAGGCACCACGCCGCCGTCGACGGCGTTGCTCGTCGTGTTGAGCGGGGACCGGCTGTACCGGGCGGTCGGAAAGTACTACATGAGTTGCGACTCGCTGAAGCAGTTCGCCCAGAAGGCAATTGGCCGTATTGGCGCATAGCCCTCGTTCCCACTTGGAAAGGACCCTTTGATGACGGCCAAACTCGCATTGATCGCGACGGCGACCGCCGCTGCCGCCATCGCCCTATCGGCGACCGCGCATGCAGATGACGTTGCGGACGTGGACTTTCTGTCGCCGACGGGAAACATCAGCTGCTCGATCACGTTGTTGGCTCCCTTCGAAGCCAACGGCCAACAGTATGCGGGCAACAACGTGGTGAATTGCGAGATCGTCGACCATACGTGGTCGACACCCGATGAGTGCGGCACAACGCGCGGTCATGTCGCCCAGGTGTCGATGCGCGCCGATGCGACGAAGGCGCCGATCGTGACATGTGCCAAATATCCCAACCAGCTTCCCCTGCCATGGCCGACGCTTGACTACGGCCAAAGCCGCACTGTCGGTGTGATCACCTGCACTAGCGAGGTATCAGGGATCACCTGCACCAATAATTCCACGGGCCATTTCTTCCGTTTGTCCAACGAGTCGTTCGATGTCGGCTGAGACAGGGAAGTCACTTCGCGTCATCCGCGCGGTGTCGGCCATCGCGATGATCTTGCTCGGCATGGTCGTCGTCCCGCGCGCGTCGGCCGATGATCACTGCCGGGACGGTGGACCGCCGGCCAAGGCGGCGAGCAAGGACGTCAGCGACATCTACGGTCAGCCGGCCACACTGTGGATTTCCGACACCGTCGTCGGCCTCACCACGCCGCAGGGCTACAGCGCGGCGAAAGTCATCAGCGCCAGCCCGCTGCAGCGCCGGGCGATGTTGGTCGACGCTCAGCAGGACGGCAACCATCAAATCATCGTCGACACCGGCCGCGAGGCAATTCTGTACGTGGTGTCGGGCTGCAGAATCTACCCAGCCGTCGAGCAGACCGGCGAGGAATTCCGCTTCGACGTCGGGCATCGACGCGCGCTCGGTGACGGCATAGGTTGCAGCGATCTCGGCGATGGCAGGCACCTGGTCCAGTTACTACAGCTGCGCGACGATCAGGGCCGACCGCTACTGGCAGTGCGCCGCACCGAGATTGACCTCAACGGTGCCTGGGTCACCCTCGGCCGATCCGACACCGTCACCGCGACGTCGGAGCAGGATCCGGCGTGGACCACAGCGGCCGACCTCAGCTGCGGCGATCTGACCCTGACTCGCGATGGAGTCGCGGCGCCGTACTGACCGCTATGGCAGCAGCGACTGCAATTCCTCGACGAAGCGTACGGATTCGCGGCGGTCGCCCGAAAGCGGCTGCAGCAGAAGCGTCGTCGCACCACCTTCGGCAAACGCGGCGAGCCTCTCCTTGACGTAGCTTCGTGGCCCTACCAGGGACACGTGGCGCACCAGTTCGTCGGGCACCGCCGCGATCGCCTCCTCCTTCTTGCCGCCGAGGTAGAGGTCCTGGATGTGGTTGGCCACGTCGCCGAAACCGTAGCGCGTCGCCAGGTTGTGGTAGAAGTTGCGGCCACGCGCACCCATGCCGCCGATGTAGAGCGCCAATTGTGGCTTCACCCAAGCCAATCGGTCGTCGACATCGTCACCGATCGCCAACGGAGCACTGGCCATGATGTCGAGCGGACCCAGCGCGGCATCGCGCTTGGCGTAGCCCGCCCGCAGCGACTCACCCCATACGTCGTCGGCCTTCTCCGGGTAGAAGAACACCGGCTGCCAGCCCTCGGCGATCTCGGCGGTGAGCTCGACATTCTTCGGCCCCAGCGCGGCGATCGTGATCGGAATGCGCTCGCGGACAGGATGGTTGATCAACTGCAGTGGCTTGCCAAGCCCGCTGCCCTGGTCTGGCGGCAGCGGAATCTGGTAGTACTTGCCGTCGTATGTGACGCGTTCGCGGCGCCACACCTGACGGCAGATTTCGACCACCTCGCGGGTGCGTCCCAATGGCGCATCAAACGGCACGCCGTGGAAGCCCTCCATCACCTGCGGCCCCGATGTGCCGATGCCAAGTCGAAAACGACCGTCGGAGACGTAGTCGAGTCCTGCCGCCGTCATTGCCAGCAGCGACGGGGTACGGATGTAGATCGGAACGACGCCGGTGCCCAGCTCGATCCGCGAGGTCTTGGCCGCCAGGAAGCCCAACTGGCTGATCGCGTCGTAGGAGTAGGCCTCGGCCACCAATGCGATGTCGACGCCGATTTTCTCCAGTTCGACGACCTCGTCGACGGCCTCCAGAAAGCCACCGGCGTAGTTGAGAAATATCCCTGTCCGCATTACGAAGTTATACCCCCAACCGGTTGGTTGACAGAACTCAGGGCTTCAGTAGCGCAATGACCTTGTTCTCCATGTCCACCGGATCATCGGCGAACGGATCAACCGCCGGGGCCTTGGGCAGGTCGACCTCGGGGTCGGCGAAGTCGGCGTAGGCCTTGTCTGCGGTCAGCGTGTGCAGCAGGTAACCCGTCAGCAAAGCGCGCACGACCTTTTGCGTGCTACGGTCGGCCCCCGGCAGTCCCACGACACGCGCCAACCGCCTGCCCTCGATCAACCCACCGGCCTTGGCTTTGTTCACCGTGCGAAGCGTCGCGCCCTTCCAGACTCTGGACAGCTCGACGGCGTTGGAGCGCAACGTCATTGGGTCACCCGGCGCGGTGAGCACCAGACCAGGCACCGGCAACGAGGCCGCGGGCTGCTCCGCGGGTGGCTTGGTCACCGTCGGAAACATCGCTACGACGGCCTTCGGTTTGGCCGGCATTCCGGCCGCCGCGAACACCGCCGCCGAGCCGCCGAAGCCGTGCCCGACCACGCCCAGCTTCGTCGGGTGCACGCTGATCTTTCCCGGACCCAGTCGCACGCCCGCGACGATGTCGAGGGCGGTGCCCAGGTCGAAAGCCAGGTTCAGCACCGACGGCGCCACGCTTGTTTCCGTCGCGGGGGCGGCGGCCACGATGCCCCACGACGCCAGGTGTTCCAGCGTGCCCTCATAGCGGTCCACGCCCGCGAGCCAGTCATGCCCGAACGCCACACCCGCCAGGTTCAGCCCGGACTCCGGGGTATAGACCACACCCGGCATACCGGCGAAGGCCAGGTCACCACGCAAAACGCGGTGCGGTCCGCGGCGGGTCAGAGCTGCGAAAAGCTTCTTCGTGCTGGCCACCATCGAACCGTAGCGCAGCAGGTGTGACCCAGCCCTTGCACTACCCTGGATGCCTATGTGTGGAATCGTCGGCTACGTCGGGCAGCGCCCTGCCTGTGACATCGTCGTCGACGCGCTGCGCCGCATGGAGTACCGGGGTTACGACTCGTCGGGGGTGGCACTGCTCGACGGCCGCGGCGGGCTGACGATCCGTCGGCGCGCAGGCCGGCTGGCCAACCTCGAGGCGACACTCGCAGAGTCCAGCGACAGTCTCGTCGGCACCACCGGCCTGGGCCACACCCGGTGGGCCACGCATGGCAGGCCCACCGACCGCAACGCCCACCCGCACCGCGACGCAGCGGGCAAGATCGCGGTGGTCCACAACGGCATCATCGAGAACTACGCGCCGCTGCGCGCCGAACTGGAGGCCGCAGGCGTCGAGTTCGCCAGCGACACCGACACCGAGGTCGCGGTTCACCTGGTCTCCCGGCAGTACCGCGACGGTGAGACAGCGGGCGACTTCGCGGCCTCCGTGCTCACGGTGCTGCGCCGGCTCGAGGGTCACTTCACGCTGGTCTTCGCGAACGCCGACGAACCCGGCATGATCGTCGCCGCCCGCCGCTCCACCCCGCTGGTCGTCGGTGTCGGCGACGGCGAGATGTTCATCGGCTCCGACGTCGCCGCCTTCATCGAGCACACCCGCGACGCTGTCGAACTAGGCCAAGACCAGGCCGTCGTGATCACCGCGGACGGTTACCGCATCACGGATTTCCACGGCGATCCGAACGTCGATTTTCGTGAGTTTCACATCGACTGGGACCTGTCGGCCGCCGAAAAGGGTGGCTACGAGTACTTCATGCTCAAGGAGATCGCCGAGCAGCCCGCCGCGGTTTCCGACACCTTGCTCGGCCACTTCGCGGACGGACGCATCGTTCTTGACGAGCAGCGGCTGTCCGATCAGGAGTTGCGGGAGATCGACAAGGTCTTCGTGGTGGCCTGCGGGACGGCCTATCACTCCGGGCTGCTCGCCAAGTACGCGATCGAGCACTGGACGCGGCTACCCGTCGAGGTCGAACTCGCCAGCGAATTCCGTTACCGCGACCCGGTTTTGGACAGCCACACGCTGGTCGTGGCGATCTCGCAGTCCGGTGAAACCGCCGACACACTGGAGGCGGTGCGCCACGCCAAGGAACAGAAGGCCAAGGTGCTTGCCATCTGCAACACCAACGGCAGCCAGATCCCGCGCGAGTGCGATGCGGTGCTCTACACGCGGGCCGGGCCCGAGATCGGCGTGGCGTCGACCAAGACATTCCTCGCCCAGATCGCCGCGAATTACCTTGTCGGCCTTGCTCTTGCGCAGGCGCGGGGCACCAAGTACCCCGACGAGGTGGAGCGCGAGTACCGCGATCTCGAGGCGATGCCCGACTTGGTTGCGCGGGTGCTCGAGACCACCGAACCGGTTGTGGCGCTCGCTCACCGGTTCGCGCAGTCGCAGACGGTGCTGTTCCTCGGCCGCCACGTCGGTTATCCCGTCGCGCTCGAAGGCGCGCTCAAGCTCAAGGAATTGGCGTACATGCACGCCGAGGGTTTCGCCGCCGGTGAGCTCAAACACGGCCCGATCGCGCTGATCGAGGACGGCCTGCCGGTCATCGTCGTGATGCCGTCGCCGAAGAACTCACCGACGCTGCACGCCAAACTGCTGTCGAACATCCGGGAGATCCAGGCCCGCGGAGCGATCACGATCGTCATCGCAGAAGAAGGCGACGACACCGTCCGGCCCTACGCCGATCACCTGCTCGAAATTCCGGCGGTGTCAACGCTTTTCCAGCCGCTGCTGTCGACCATCCCGCTGCAGGTGTTCGCCGCAGGCGTTGCGCAGGCCCGTGGTTACGACGTGGACAAGCCCCGCAACCTGGCGAAGTCCGTCACAGTCGAGTAGTGCGGCGGCGTGTCGTCGCAATAGCAGCGCCGAGAGTGACACCATGACGGCGTGTCTCTCGTCGAGGTGATCGAGGGCATCGGCTCGACGATCGATGCGATCGGTGTCGCCGTCATCGCAGGCGGCGCGATACTGGCCGTCTTCCTGACGATTGGCCGGGCTCGCCAAGAAGATGGTGGCGCATATGAGTTCTTCCGCAGACGCCTCGGCCGCGCGATCCTGCTCGGGCTCGAATTCCTGGTCGCCGCAGACATCATCCGCACCGTTGCCGTCACACCCAGTGCCGAGAGCGTGGCAGTGCTCGGCGGCATCGTGCTGATCCGGACGTTCCTGAGCTTCTCGCTGCAACTGGAGGTGACGGGGGCGTGGCCGTGGCAACAACGCTCCGCCGCCGCGGTCGACAAGACGCAGGGGCGCTCAGCCGATTAAATGCCGCTCCAGGAACGGCCGGACCAACGCGACGACCTCGGCCAGCCTGCTCTCCAACAAGAAGTGGCCGCCGTCGAGCAGGTTGATCTCGGCTCCCGGGAGATCCCGCGCGAACGCCAATGCGCCGTCCGGGCCGAATATCTGGTCGTTGCGGCCCCATACCGCCAGCAGCGGTACCTGCGAGGTCCGGAAGTATTCGTGCACACGCGGGTACAGATCGACGTTGGAGCTGTAGTCCGCGAACAGTTCCAGCTGCGCGGCGATCCGTTGCGGGCTGCTCGCCACCGCTGAGTGCGCATTGACCCACGTGTCGGGGTCGACCACCGACGGATCCGAAACCCCATGGGTGAATTGCCATTTCAGCCCGTCTGTGCTGATGAGTTCGCGCAGGGCAGCGGCGTTGGTTTCGGACCGCTCGCGGCCGTAGGCGAACAGCGGCTTCATCACGTCGCCGACAAACCCGTCCACGTAGGCGTTGCCGTTCTGGGTGATGATCGCTGCGATGCGCTCGGGATGGCGCAGTGCCAGCCGCCAGCCGACGGGAGCGCCGTAGTCCTGGACGAAGATCGCATACCTCGGCAGTGCGAGGTGGTCGAGCAGCGCGTCGACATGGTCGGCGAGGTTGTCGAACGTGTAGCTGAACTCGTCGGCGCCCGGCACGTCGGAGTGCCCGAAGCCGGGGTAGTCAGGGGCGACGACGTGGTAGCGATCGGCCAGCGCAGGGATCAGGTTGCGGTACTGGTGCGAACTGGCGGGCGTGCCGTGCAGCAGAACGACGGCGGGTGCGCCGGGTGAGCCGCCCTCGCGATAGAAGATCCGGCGACCGGCGACCTCGGCGAAGCGATGGTGCGTGACCATTCCTAACCCTTTCTATTGGATATAGTGGTTAGGCGCAGTCAACACTATTGATTCTAACCCGTCAACAGCTATATGATGGTTAGCATGCCTTCGACAGTGGATTGGCAGGCCGTCCTGCTTGACCTGCTCAACACCACGCCGATGGTCGACGGGCAGATCGTCGATCGGCTGGACGCCCGTTGGCTGCGGGCCCACGGCGCTCCGAAGGGGGCCGACGTCCGGGACCTGCGCGACGACCTGCAACGAGTCGTCCTCATGGAGGCCGACGCTTCGGTGCTCCGTCACTACCTCACCGACGCCCGGCAGGTGCCCGACCTTGGGCCAGACGGTGTCCACTGGTCGCTTGAGGCCGACTGGCCCGCGCGCGTGGTGCTGGCATGGGGTGAGTTGGAAAGGGATATGCCCGGTCGATTGCGACCGTGCGCCAACGAAGAGTGTCGGCAGTTCCTCATCGACCACTCGCGCGCCGGGACCGCTCGATGGTGCTCGATGAGTGGTTGCGGCAACCGAATGAAAGCCCGCCGCCACTACAGCCGGACGAAAAGCGGAGCCTGAAACGTCGCTGTCAGTGTCGCGGGCATGGAATCCTGGCTGGAATGCGGCACTACTACACCGCCGATGAGATCCGCGAAGCCGAAGCGCCGCTGCTGGCGTCGCTGCCCGAGGGTGGGCTCATGCGACGCGCCGCGTTCGGGTTGGCCACCGCGATCGTGCGCGAACTGGTTGTGCTGACCGGCGGCCTCGCAGGACGTCGGGTATGCGCCGTCGTCGGCTCCGGCGACAACGGAGGCGACGCGCTGTGGGCAGCGACGTTCCTGCGCCGCCGTGGCGTCGCCGCCGCAGCGGTGCTGCTCAACCCCGAGCGCACCCACAAGGCGGCGTTGGCGGCGTTCACCAGGGCCGGCGGCACCGTGGTGGAAACCGTGCCGGCGACAACCGATCTGGTGATCGACGGCGTCGTCGGCATCTCCGGGTCGGGAGCGCTGCGGCCGAACGCGGCCGAGGTTTTCGCCGCCGTCGACCAGGCGGGCATTCCCGTCGTCGCGGTCGACATCCCAAGCGGCATCGATGTGCAGACCGGTGCGGCCGAAGGTCCGCACGTGCACGCCACCCTGACAGTGACGTTCGGTGGCCTCAAACCCGTTCACGCCCTTGGCGATTGCGGACGCGTCGAGTTGGTCGACATCGGCCTCGACCTCCCGTCCACCGACGTGCTCGGTTTCGACCGCGCAGACGTCGCCGCACGCTGGCCGAAGCCGGGCCCGAAAGACGACAAGTACACCCAGGGCGTCACCGGCATTATGGCCGGCTCCGCCACCTATCCCGGCGCGGCTGTGCTTTGCACTGGCGCCGCCGTCGCCGCCACCTCAGGAATGGTTCGCTACGCCGGAAGTGCGGGCCCGCAGGTGCTCGCGCAGTGGCCAGAAGTCATCGCCGCCCCAAGCCCGCAAGCATCGGGCCGCGTACAAGCCTGGGCGGTCGGGCCCGGTCTCGGAACGGACGAAACCGGTGCCGCTGCACTGGCTTTCGCGTTGGAGACCGATCTGCCGGTGATCGTCGACGCCGACGCGTTGACCATCCTCGCCGCACACCCGGACCTCATCGCTGGCCGTAAAACCCCGACCGTATTGACCCCGCACGCAGGCGAATTCGAGCGGTTGGCCGGCGCTCCGCCCGGCAGCGATCGCGTCGCAGCCACCCGCAAGCTGGCCGACCGGCTCGGCGCAACGGTACTGCTGAAGGGCAACGTCACGATCGTCGCCGAGCCCGGGGGGCCGGTATATCTGAACCGAGCGGGCCAATCATGGGCCGCCACAGCGGGATCGGGCGACGTGCTGTCGGGCATCATCGGCGCGCTACTCGCCGCCGGGCTGCCTGCCGGGGAGGCGGCCGCTGCGGCCGCGTTCGTGCACGCCCGCGCCGCCAACCTGTCGGCAGCCGACCCCGGACCACGGCCGGCGCCGACGTCGGCGTCGCGCATTCTTGCTCACGTCCGTGGTGCCATCGCTTCGCTCTAGAAAGGACTTGCCATGCCGCACAAGGCTCCTCGCGTCCCCCAGATTGCTCCCGCGTATACCGGGCGACTGGCGATGGCTCCGGTTCCGTCCCTGCGCCTGCCCGATGAGTGTATGGATGGCGACAACGCCTACCGATTCATCCACGACGAGCTGATGCTCGACGGCAGCAGCCGGCTGAACCTCGCGACGTTCGTCACCACCTGGATGGATCCGCAGGCCGAGAAACTGATGGCCGAGACGTTCGACAAGAACATGATCGACAAGGACGAATATCCGGCCACCGCGGCGATCGAGCAGCGTTGTGTCTGCATGGTGGCCGACCTGTTCCACGCCGAGGACCTGCGCGACGACGACCCGTCAAGCGCCACCGGGGTGTCGACGATCGGATCCAGCGAGGCGGTGATGCTGGCCGGCCTGGCACTGAAGTGGCGGTGGCGGGAGAAGGTGGGAAAGGACTGGAAGGGCCGCACGCCGAATCTGGTGATGGGCTCCAACGTTCAGGTGGTGTGGGAGAAGTTCTGCCGCTACTTCGACGTCGAACCGCGTTATCTACCAATGGAAGAGGGGCGCTACATCATCACGCCCGAGCAGGTGCTGGACAACATCGACGAAGACACCATCGGCGTCGTCGCGATTCTCGGCACCACATTCACGGGCGAACTGGAACCGATCGCGGAGATCTGCGCGGCACTGGACAAGCTTGCCGCGGGCGGGGGACTCGACATCCCCGTGCACGTCGACGCGGCCAGCGGTGGCTTCGTCGTGCCGTTCCTGCATCCGGATCTGGAATGGGACTTCCGGGTGCCACGCGTCGTGTCGATCAACGTCAGTGGGCACAAGTACGGCCTCACCTATCCCGGCATCGGGTTCGTGGTGTGGCGCAGCAAGGAGCACCTGCCCGAGGACTTGGTATTCCATGTGAACTACCTCGGCGGCGACATGCCGACGTTCACGCTCAACTTCTCCCGGCCGGGCAACCAGGTGGTCGGCCAGTACTACAACTTCCTGCGACTCGGCCGCGCGGGCTACAGCCAGGTGATGCAGTGCCTGTCGACGACCGCCCGGTGGCTGGGCGACGCACTGCGCGAAAGCCAGCATTTCGAGGTGGTGGCCGACGGGTCGGGGATCCCGGTGGTCAGCTTCCGGCTGGCCGGTGATCCCGGCTACACCGAGTTCGACGTGTCGCATGCGCTGCGCTCCTACGGCTGGCAGGTGCCCGCGTACACCATGCCGGAGGGTGCGACCGACATCACGATGCTGCGCGTCGTGGTGCGCGAGGGCTTCTCAGCGGACCTGGCCAGGGTCCTTCGCGACGACATGATCACCGCGCTGGGCCACCTCGACCAGCTCAAGCCCGGCGGCCACTTCGACGAGATACAGCCCTTCGCCCACTAGCACCTTCGCCGGGAGCGAGGTGTGCGTTCGGCATCTGGGACAATCGACGTGACCATGCAAACGACCGAACTTTCACTCAGCCCGACTGCTGCCGCCGAGGCCGTGGTGGACCTCGACGCCATCGCGCACAACGTGCGGCTACTGCGTGAGCACGCCGGATCGGCCCAGGTGATGGCCGTCGTCAAGGCCGACGGCTACGGGCACGGTGCCGCCGAAGTCGGACGGGCGGCGCTGGCTGCGGGCGCCGCCGAACTCGGCGTGGCCACCATCGACGAGGCGTTGGCACTACGCCGCGACGGCATCCGCAGTCCTGTGCTGGCATGGCTGCACGCCCCCGGCACTGACTTCGGTCCCGCGCTGGACGCCGAGGTCGAGCTGGCGGTGTCGTCGGTGCGCCAGCTCGGCGAGGTGCTCGATGCGGTCGAGCGCACCGGCCGCACCGCGACCGTCACGGTCAAGGCGGACACCGGCCTGAGCCGCAACGGCGTGAGCGCAGCAGAGTATCCCGAAGTACTGAGCGTGCTGCGCCGCGCGCAGTCCGACGGCGCGGTCCGGGCCCGCGGCATCATGTCGCACCTGGCGCACGGCGACGATCCAGACAATCCGTTCAATGACCTTCAGGCGCAACGGCTTACCGACCTGGCCCGGCAGGCGCGCGAGCAGGGCGTGGACTTCGAACTCGTACACCTGTGCAATTCGCCTGCCGCGATGACCCGGCCCGATCTGGCTTTCGACATGGTGCGACCCGGCATCGCCGTGTACGGCCAGACCCCGATACCCGAGCGCGGTGACATGGGATTGCGGGCAGCGATGACGCTGAAATGCCCTGTCGCGCTTATCCGTTCCGTGCAGGCAGGAGACGGGGTGTCCTACGGCCACATCTGGGTCGCCGAACGCGACACCACGTTGGCCCTGCTGCCGATCGGCTATGCCGACGGTGTCTTCCGGACATTGAGCGGCCGCATCGACGTGCTGATCAACGGTCGGCTCCGGCGCAGCGTCGGCCGCATCTGCATGGACCAGTTCGTCGTCGACCTCGGTCCAGGCGCGGTCGACGTGGCCGAGGGCGACGACGCCATCCTCTTCGGGCCCGGCACGCAGGGTGAGCCAACGGCACAAGAATGGGCCGAACTTCTCGGCACCATCAACTACGAGGTCGTCACCAGTCCGCGCGGCAGGGTCACCCGAACGTATCGTGGAGCGACGGGCCAAAGTCGTTGAGTGACAGCGAGACTGTGCAGCCGCGCGCCCGAAGGTCCAACGCGCCATGGCTGGCCGGAGCCGCTGGGTTGACGGCGGTCGGCACGGCCGCCGGCGTGTCGGTGGCCAGGTCTCTGCGCAGGCGGGTGACCACCGACGATCCGTACGACCACGAGGACTTCGAACTACTCGACGCTGACCGCGGTTTCGTCGTCACGACTCCCGACGGTGTCGACCTGGCTGTGCGCGAGGTGGGTCCCGAAGACGCCCGATTGACCGTGGTGTTCGCCCACGGCTTCTGTCTTCGGATGGGGGCCTTCCACTTTCAGCGTGCCAGGCTGGCCGAGCAGTGGGGCTCCCAGGTGCGCATGGTGTTCTACGACCAACGCGGCCACGGCCAGTCGAGCGAGGCGTCGCCGGAGTCCTATACCGTCGAGCAGCTGGGCCGCGATCTGGAGACCGTGCTCGCAGTCATGGCGCCGCGCGGGCCGGTGGTACTGGTCGGACACTCGATGGGCGGCATGACGGTGCTGTCACACGCTCGGCAATTCCCGCACCGCTATCCGACCCGCGTCGTCGGCGCCGCGATCATCGCCTCTGCCGCCGAAGGGGTTTCGCGGTCGCCGCTGGGGGAGATCCTGAAGAACCCGGCACTCGAGGCGGCGCGGTTCGCCGTCCGCTACGCCCCGAAGACGGTGCACCGCACCCGCGGTGCGGCCAAGGCCGTCATCGGTCCGATCCTTCGAGCCGCATCCTACGGCGACGAGAAGATCAGCCCCAGCGTCGTCGCGTTCTCCGAGAAGATGATGCACGAAACACCGATCGCCACGCTGGTGGAGTTCCTGCATGCGCTCGAGGTGCACGACGAGCTCGCGGCGCTGCCGACGCTTGCGAAGGTGCCCACCCTGATCGCCTGTGGCGATCGCGACCTGCTCACCCCGGTGGAGCACTCGCAAAGCATGGCGGCCGCGTTGCCGAAGTCCGAGCTGGTGATCGTCGGCGGCGCAGGGCATCTGGTACAGCTCGAAGCGCCTGAGGCAATCGACGACGGCCTCGTCCGCCTCGTCGAACGCGCCACGCCATCCAAACTCGTCGCGCTCACCAGGCGGGTTCGTGATCGGGTGCGCAACCATGGTTGAGCATCAGTCCGGCACCGGCGCCGCTCCGGCGGCGACATCAGGCACCGCAGAGCTCGCCACAGCCGCGGACACCATCGCGTTCGGAGCACAGCTGGGCCGTCAACTGCGCGCAGGCGATGTGGTGGTGTTGTCTGGCCCACTTGGCGCGGGAAAGACGGTGCTGGCCAAGGGAATCGCTGCGGCGATGGACGTCGAAGGACCGGTGATCTCGCCGACGTTCGTGTTGGCGCGTGTGCACCGTGCCCGCCGGATCGGTGCTCCGGCGATGATCCACGTCGACCTGTACCGGCTGCTCGACCACGGGACGGTCGACCTGCTCGCCGAGCTCGACTCACTGGACCTCGACACCGATCTGGAAGATGCGGTTGTCGTCGTGGAGTGGGGCGAGGGCCTTGCCGAACGACTTTCGGACAGTCACCTCGACATCCGACTCGAGCGCGGACCGCAGACTGAGGTGCGCACCGCGATCTGGCAGTGGAGCCGACAGTGACGCTCATCCTGGCAATCGACACCGCGACACCCGCGGTCACCGCGGGAGTCGTGCGGCTTGACGGTGTCGAGGTGCTCGCCGAGCGGATCACCGTCGACGCCCGCGGCCACGCGGAGCGCCTCACTCCGAATGTGCTTGGTGCACTCGGCGACGCGGGTGTGACCGTCAACGACCTGAATGCCGTTGTCGTGGGCTGCGGCCCAGGCCCTTTCACCGGTCTGCGGGTCGGTATGGCGACGGCAGCGGCCTACGGTCACGCGCTCGACATCCCCGTGCACGGGGTGTGCAGCCTCGATGCGATCGGTGTCGACACAACGAGCGACGCGCTCGTGGTCACCGATGCCCGCCGCCGCGAGGTCTACTGGGCGCGTTATCGCGACGGCGTCCGCGTGGCGGGTCCTGCTGTCAACGCACCAGCCGATGTGCCTGGGGCTGAGGATGCCTTGGCGCTTCCGCCCAGGTATCCCAGCGTCGCGGGGCTGGTGCGGGTGGTCGCCGACTGGGCGGCCGCACCCGAGCCGTTGATACCGCTGTATCTGCGCCGTCCCGACGCCAAACCATCGGTGGTGGCCCGATGACCGTCGTGTACACGTCGCTGACCCCGCGTGACGCCGCGCGCTGCGCGGAGTTGGAGAAGCAACTGTTCGACGGCGACGACCCGTGGCCCGCGCGGGCCTTTCTGGCGGAGCTGGAGGCCAAACACATCCGCTACGTCGCGGCCCGGGACGGCGACAAGCTCGTCGGCTACGCAGGCATCTCCCGGCTCGGCCGGAAAAAGCCGTACGAGTACGAGATTCACACCATCGGGGTGGACCAGGCATACCAGGGTCAGGGCATCGGCAGAAAGATGATGACCGAATTGCTCGACTACGCCGCGGACGGGGCGGTCTTCCTCGAGGTGCGCACCGATAACGAAGCCGCGATCGTTCTGTATGAGAGTTTGGGCTTCGTCAACGTCGGGCTGCGCCGTCGGTATTACCGCGCCAGCGGCGCCGACGCATACACCATGAGACGAGATCCGCAATGACGACCATCTTGGCTATTGAAAGCTCGTGCGACGAAACAGGTGTCGGCATTGCGCGCCTCGACGACGATGGCACCGTGACCCTTCTCGCCGACGAGGTCGCCTCCAGCGTCGACGAGCATGCGCGGTTCGGCGGCGTGGTCCCCGAGATCGCCTCGCGGGCACATCTGGAGGCGCTGGGACCCACGATGCGGCGCGCGCTGGAAGTCGCTCGGATCGGCAAGCCGGATATCGTCGCGGCCACCATCGGCCCCGGACTGGCCGGCGCCCTGTTGGTGGGAGTTGCTGCGGCCAAGGCGTATTCGGCCGCGTGGCAGGTGCCGTTCTACGCCGTCAACCACCTCGGTGGCCACCTCGCCGCCGACGTGTACGACCACGGCCCGCTGCCCGAGAGCGTCGGCCTGCTCGTTTCGGGCGGCCACACCAACCTGCTGCACGTGCGGTCGCTGGGTGAACCGATCGTCGAACTCGGCAGCACCGTCGACGACGCCGCAGGCGAGGCCTACGACAAGGTCGCGCGGCTGCTCGGGCTCGGCTATCCCGGCGGCAAGGTGCTCGACGATCTTGCGCGCCAAGGAAACCGCGACGCGATCGTGTTCCCCCGCGGCATGACCGGCCCTCGCGACGATCCGTATGCGTTCAGCTTCTCCGGGCTCAAGACCGCGGTCGCCCGATACGTGGAGAGTCATCCTGACGCGCCGCAGGCCGATGTGGCTGCCGGGTTCCAGGAGGCGGTAGCCGATGTGCTGACACTCAAGGCCGTGCGCGCTGCCAAGGAACTGAACGTGTCGACGCTGTTGATCGCGGGCGGGGTGGCGGCCAACTCGCGGCTGCGTGAACTGGCAGAGGAGCGCTGCAACGCCAACGGACTGACGCTGCGGATCCCGCGGCCGCGGCTGTGCACGGACAACGGCGCGATGATCGCCTCGTTCGCCGCGCATCTGATCGCCGCCGGGGCGCCGCCCTCACCGCTGGATGTGGCCAGCGATCCCGGTCTGCCTGTCGTAAGGGGACAAGTCGCATGAGCCCGCGAGGAGCCGAAGAGGGATCGCAAGTCACAGACAAGCTGGCGATCACCGAACTGCTGTACCGGTACGCCGAGTTGATCGACGCCGGCGACTTCGAGGGGGTGGGCAGGCTGCTGGCCCGGGCCACGTTCGCCGGCACGAGGTCGGCGTCCACGTCGAGCGCCGAGGCCATCGCCAAGCTGTTCGGCGCGACAACCCGCCGCTATCCCGGACACGGCAATACCCCGCGCACCAGGCATCTGGTGCTCAATCCGATCATCGAGATCAGCAGCGAGATCAGCGGAGCGCGAACAGCCAAATGTCGCTCGACCTTCTGCGTTGTGCAGAACACCGAGACCGTGCCGCTGCAGCCGATCGTCGTCGGACGCTATTTCGATAGCTTCACCTGCGACGATGATGGCTGGTACTTCACCGAGCGGCAGGTCGACGTCGAGATGATCGGCGACATCTCGGCGCATCTGATGTTCGATCCGCGCGACTTCGACCGTTAGTAGCGGGGTGACCTTGAGTGCTAGCACTCTCGTGTATAGAGTGCTAGGTGGCACGCGGCCAACCCCTGCTCCGGCACCCGCGACGACGGCGCGAGGGCACGGACGCTTGCCGAACACCTGTAATGCATCCGGGGATTGGCTCCGGATCGACAACCCGAACTACTGGAGGGCTCCATCGTGGCGAGCGTGAACATCAAGCCACTCGAGGACAAGATCCTCGTTCAGGCCAACGAGGCCGAGACCACGACCGCATCCGGTCTGGTCATCCCTGACACCGCCAAGGAGAAGCCGCAAGAAGGCACCGTCGTCGCAGTCGGCCCCGGCCGCTGGGATGAGGACGGCGAGAAGCGGATTCCGCTGGACGTCTCCGAGGGCGACGTCGTCATCTACAGCAAGTACGGCGGCACCGAGATCAAGTACAACGGCGAGGAGTACCTGATCCTGTCCGCCCGCGACGTGCTGGCAGTCGTCAACAAGTAATCAGTCGTGTCCCGCCCCGGAGATCCCCGTACCCACGGGCGATTTCCGGGGCGGTATGCGTCATAGGAGAAAGCCAACTATGAGCAAGCAGATTGAGTTCAACGAAACTGCGCGCCGCGCAATGGAAGCCGGCGTAGACAAGCTCGCCGATGCGGTTCGTGTGACCCTGGGCCCACGCGGTCGGCACGTCGTGCTGGCCAAGGCGTTCGGTGGACCGCAGGTGACCAACGACGGCGTCACCGTCGCGCGCGAGATCGACCTCGAGGACCCGTTCGAGAACCTCGGCGCACAGCTGGTGAAGTCGGTCGCCACCAAGACCAACGACGTCGCAGGCGACGGCACCACCACCGCGACAGTGCTGGCGCAGGCCATCGTTAAGGCCGGACTGCGGCAGGTGGCCGCCGGTGCCAACCCGATCGCGCTGGGTTCTGGCATCAGCAAGGCCGCCGACGCCGTGTCGGAGGCTCTGCTTGCCTCGGCCACCCCGGTGTCCGACAAGACCGCGATCGCCCAGGTCGCGACCGTTTCGTCGCGCGACGAGCAGATCGGTGAGCTGGTCGGCGAGGCGATGACCAAGGTCGGTCACGACGGCGTCGTGTCCGTCGAGGAGTCGTCAACCCTGAACACCGAGCTGGAGATCACCGACGGCGTCGGCTTCGACAAGGGCTTCATCTCGGCGTACTTCATCACCGACTTCGACGCCCAGGAAGCGGTGCTCGAGGACGCGTTGGTACTGCTGCACCGGGAGAAGATCAGCTCGCTGCCGGACCTGCTGCCGCTGCTGGAGAAGGTCGCCGAGAGCGGTAAGCCGCTGCTGATCGTCGCCGAAGACGTTGAGGGCGAAGCGCTTTCAACGCTGGTGGTCAACTCGATCCGCAAGACCCTGAAGGCCGTCGCGGTCAAGGCGCCGTTCTTCGGTGACCGTCGCAAGGCGTTCCTCGACGACCTCGCGATCGTGACCGGTGGTCAGGTCGTCAATCCGGACGTCGGGTTGCTGCTGCGCGAGGTGGGACTCGAGGTGCTCGGCTCGGCTCGCCGCATCGTGGTGGACAAGGACAGCACCACGATCGTCGACGGCGGCGGCACCAAGGACGCCATTGATGCCCGCGCCGCTCAGCTACGAGGCGAGATCGAGAACACCGACTCCGACTGGGATCGCGAGAAGCTCGAAGAGCGACTGGCCAAGCTGGCCGGTGGTGTCGCGGTGATCAAGGTCGGCGCGGCCACCGAGACCGATCTCAAGAAGCGCAAGGAAGCCGTCGAAGATGCGGTCGCGGCGGCCAAGGCCGCGGTCGAAGAGGGCATCATCACCGGCGGCGGCGCGGCGCTCGTGCAAGCGCGCAAGGCGCTGGCTCCGCTGCGCGAATCGGTGACCGGCGACGAAGCAGTCGGCGTCGAGGTGTTCAACGCAGCGCTGTCGGCCCCGCTGTACTGGATCGCCGCCAACGCCGGGTTGGACGGCTCCGTGGTAGTGAACAAGGTCGCCGAGCTGCCGACGGGCCACGGGTTCAACGCCGCGACGCTGGAGTACGGCGATCTGGTCGCGGGTGGCATCGTCGACCCGGTCAAGGTCACCCGCTCGGCGGTGCTCAACGCCGCGTCGGTGGCCCGGATGGTGCTGACCACCGAGACGGCTGTGGTCGACAAGCCGGCGGAGCCGGAGGACGACGGCCACGGCCACGGTCATCACGGCCACGCTCACTAGTTAGTTTCAACGGAACACCCCCGGTCACCAGGCCGGGGGTGTTTTCGTTTTGATATGGACCGCATTTGGCAGTGGGCGTGGGACCGGTTTGGAGCGAAACACCGCTTGGCGGGTCTGGCCGTCGTATTGCCAGCAGGATTGCCGATCTACCTGTTCTGGTCGTTCCTCATCGTCGCTGTGGAAGGCTCCCGTCACTACGTTGAGGCAGGCGTCGTGACCCTCGTCGCTCTGCTGGCGCTGAATCTGTACGCGGCTTTCGCCGACCGCAAGCGCTATCGCCCGGTCGAGCAATGGGCGGCCGGCCGCGACGTCGATCGGGCAACAGCGCTGAAGGCCACATATAGCTTCTCCCGGAGCGCGGTTTACCGGGCGCTTTGGTTAGCCGCGGTTTGCTTTGCCCTGATGTCGGTGAGCATCGGTGCAATTGTTGGAGCGAGCGGACCGCGACTTGCACAGTATGGTGTGCTGGGCGCCGCGGTCGGGACCGTGACGTATCTCATCAGTGTGCACAGCATGTTGGAGGCGACCGCTCGGCCTGCACGGGTCGCGATCGCTGGCGACACGAGCATCGGGGACTCTCTACCCCGCGCTCGTCCGACGATCGCCGCGTGGTCAAACATGACGGTCCTGGGGACTGCGTTCGTTTTCTCCGTCGACAGCGCAATGTTGGTTGCCGCGATCGTTGGGGCCAGCCCGCAGCCACTTCTGTTCCTTGGGATCGGCACTGCCTTGACAGTCGCATTCGGAATTCCGCTAGTCGTCGGCGTCGGTTTCTCACCGTCGATGCGGCCGATTCGGGATCTCGCGGAGGGAACCGAGCGCGTCGCAGCCGGTGACTACGGCAGGCGCGTGCCGGTGGTTCAGGACGACGATCTCGGAGTGCTGGCAGCGTCGTTCAATCGCATGCAGGCGGGATTGGCTGAGCGCCAACGACTTCAGGCGGCATTCGGCACCTACGTCGACCCCGCTCTCGCCGCGCGACTGCTCGAGCAGGGCGACGATGTTTTCACCGGCGAGCGCCGCGAGGTGACGGTGATGTTCGTCGACATCCGCGACTTCACCCCGTTCGTCGAGGCGAACACCGCGGAGGACACCGTAGCCCGACTCAACGCCCTGTTCGAGATCGTGGTGCCCGCTGTCCTCGACGCCGGAGGGCACGTCAACCAGTTCCTCGGCGACGGCGCGATGGCCGTCTTCGGCGCTCCGAACGATCTCGCGAACCATGCCGACGCCGCAGTGAGCGCCGCGGTGCTGATTCACCGTCTCGTTGCCGAGCGATTCGGCGGTGAGCTTCGGATCGGCATCGGGATAAACACCGGTACGGTGATCGCCGGCACTATCGGCGGCGGAGCTCATCTTGAGTTCGGCCTGATCGGCGATACCACGAACGTGGCTGCCCGCGTCGAGCAACTCACCAAGACCACCGGCGATGCCATCCTTCTCACTGACCAAACCGTTGACGCCCTGGTTTCTCGACCGCCCGGACTGGCTGACCGTGGTCTCCACGCGCTGAAGGGTAAGTCAGCCCAGACCACGGTCTTCGGTCTTGACCCGGTCGCGACGCCTTCGTAGCGCCGCACCCGCCTCAGCAGTGATCAGACTGGCTTCCTCCAGTTGCGGCACAAGCAGATACGCGTCGGTGTACAGGGTGCTGATCTCACAGGGGAGGCAGACAAAGTCGGGCAGCGCCGAGACCTGAGCTTCGGGCGGCGCAGCGACCAGGCGCAGGCTGTCCACCAGCATGTGATGTTGGACCGCAGGTGTCATAGCCATGAAAGATTGTTCGTTCAGAGCGTGTGCTTGGTCAACCTATTTGGGCTTCGCCGCAACGCGCAGGTCTAGTTCGAACGGAACACGCCCCGTGGCCGGGCCGGGCATGTTTTGTTTTCGGTATGGACCGTATCTGGCAGTGGGCGTGGGATCGGTGGGGGTCGACATACTCGTGGGCCGTCTGGGGAATCATGGTCGTCCCCATGCTGGTGTCGTACCTTGTCGTGTCGTCGTTGGTTGTCGCTTTCGAGAAGTCGGGTCATTACGCCGAAGCGGCCGCCTACACCGTTGCCGCCGTGGTGGTAGACGCGTACGTGGTGATTCTTCCGGGCAGCCGGCTATTCCGCCTCGCTCAGCGGTGGGCAGCCGGCCACGAGGTCGACCGCGCTCAGGCGTTGCATGACACGTACACCTGGACTCGGGCGGCAGGTGTCCGAGCGTTGTGGTTCCAACCCGCGTGGACGGCAGTGCTGCTAGTGGTTGTTGGTGCGATGTCCCAAGCGAGCGGGGCGCGGCTGATTGAATACGGAATCTTGGGCGCTACCTTGGGAGTCGCCATGGCGCTCATGGGTTTACACACGTCTGTGCAAGGAATGTTGCGGCCCGCCAGGGCGGCCCTCGCCGGAGACACCGCCATCGGCGACACGCTTCCCCGCTCTCGCCCGACCTTTGCCGCCTGGTTGAACCTCGCCTTCCTGGGTGCCATTTTCACCTTTGCGATCGGGGGCGCGCTGCTGGCAGTTGTATTGGACCGAACGAGTGATTTTCCGGTGCTCACCGTGGTAGTGACCGCGTGTGCGTGGACGGCGTTCGCGGTGCCCGTCACCGTCGGCGTACTCATCGCGCCGTCACTGCGACCGGTTCGCGACCTCGCCAAGGGCACCGAACGGGTTGCCGCCGGCGACTATTCGCAACGCCTGCCCGTGGTCCAGGACGATGATCTCGGTGCGCTGGCGGCGTCGTTCAACCGAATGCAGGCGGGTTTGGCTGAGCGGCAACGACTTCAGGCGGCTTTCGGCAGCTACGTCGATCCGGTGCTCGCGGCTCGGCTACTCGAGCAGGGCGACGACGTGTTCACCGGCGAGCGCCGGCAGGTGACGGTGATGTTCGTCGACGTCCGCGATTTCACGCCGTTCGCCGAGGCGAACACGGCAGAGGACACGGTCGCCCGTCTCAATGCACTGTTCGAGATTGTGGTGCCTGCCGTCGTCGATGCCGGGGGACATGTCAACAAGTTCCTCGGTGACGGCGCGATGGCCGTCTTTGGCGCCCCGAATGATCTTGCCGATCACGCCGATGCGGCGGTGAACGCCGCGGCGCTGGTTCACCATCGCGTCGCCGAGCGATTCCGCGGCGAGTTGCGTATCGGGATCGGGATCAACACCGGCGTCGTGATCGCCGGAACGATCGGCGGCGGAGGCCATCTCGAGTTCACCCTGATCGGCGACACGACCAATGTCGCCGCCCGTGTCGAGCAGCTCACCAGGGTCACCGGTGATCCAATTCTTCTGACCCAGCAGACCGTTGACGCTCTTACGTCTCCACGATCGGGACTCGTCGACCGAGGACCGCACGCGCTGAAAGGCAAATCAGCCGAGGTGAAGGTCTTCGGGCTCGATCCGAGTGTGAATGAATAGCCTCCGCTCGATGACGTACGGGCATACGCTGCCAACAAGATCAGCACCAGATGACGAGGAAGTATGCCTCTGACTTGGCTATCTCGCGTAGCCGCCGGCCTTGTTGCCGCCGTGGCCGCGATCGCGTTCGGGTCGCCGGTCCGTGCTGACCCGGGAGAGCCGATTCCGGGCAGCGGTTTCTTCGTCGTTGGCACAGACATTGCGCCCGGCCTGTACCGGACGGACGGGACGGCATCGACCTGGCAGGTGTTGATAAACGATGTGCCGACCGAGGATTCGATGTGCCTGTGGTTCACCTACAGCACGCCTGATGCGAACAAAGACCATGTGGTCGCGACGAACATGTCCGTCGGTCCGATGTATGTGACCATCAACTCGACCGTGAAGGCCTTCGAGTCGCAGAACTGCGAACCCTGGATCAGAGTCACCTGAGTTCGTTTCTCACTTCTGTTGGCCCCACACGCTTAATCTCGCGGGATGGACCGTATCTGGCAGTGGGCGTGGGATCGGCACGGACCGAGGTACTCGTGGGTGATCTGCGTGGTGTTCTCCGCGATCATGCTGCCGATCTACCTCTTCGCGTCGGTCGTCGTTGTTGCTTTCGAGGGCTCCAGTCATTATGCCGAGGCTGTCGTGGCCACCCTTGTGGCCGTGCCGGTGCTGGTGTACTTGTCGGTTCTCCCTGGTCTGGGTCGGGTCCGCCTTGCTGAGCAATGGGCTGCCGGCCACACGGTGGACCGGGCATCGGCAATGGAAGCCACCTACACCTGGGCTCGGCGTTTGGTCATTCGAACGCTGAGCGTCAACTCTGGTTGGGCCGCTTCGGTAATGGTCGCTGTCGCTGCGATCGCAGGGGCGACCGGGTCACGGCTCGTCCAGTACGCGGTCCTTGGCGCCGTACTCGGACCTTCTATCGTTGTGATCGGTGTGCACAGCGGGTTTGAAGCAGCGCTGCGGCCGGCCAGGTCCGCCATCGCCGGTCACACCGGGATCGGTGATTCACTTCCGCAGTCTCGGCCGACGTTTGCCGCGTGGACAAACATGGCTATGCTCGGCGCTGTCTTCGCGTTCTCCGTCGCGAGCGCGCAGTTGGCAGCCGTGTTCGACCCGGCTGGGCACGGCCCATTGATTGTTCTCATGATCGCTTGTGCTCTAACACTTTTCAGTGTAGCGATCACCCTTGCTCCCTCATTTTCGCCGTCCCTGCTACCGATTCGCGATCTCGCCGAAGGGACCAAGCGCGTTGCGAGCGGGGATTACGGTCAGCGAGTGCCGGTGGTGCAGGACGACGATCTCGGTGCGCTGGCGGCGTCATTCAATAGCATGCAGGCGGGTTTGGCTGAGCGGCAACGACTTCACGCTGCCTTCGGCACGTACGTCGATCCCGTTCTGGCGGCCCGGTTGCTCGAGCAGGGCGACGACGTGTTCGGCGGGGAGCGCCGGGAGGTAACGGTGATGTTCGTCGACGTCCGTGATTTCACGCCGTTCGCCGAAGCAAACACCGCCGAGGAAACTGTCGCGAGGCTCAACGCACTGTTCGAGATCGTCGTGCCCGCGGTCGTCGATGCCGGTGGGCACGTCAACAAGTTCCTTGGCGACGGCGCGCTGGCGGTGTTCGGCGCACCGAATGACCTTGCAGATCATGCTGACTCGGCTGTGAAAGCCGCGCTGCTGATTCAGCGACTTGTCGCCGAGCGGTTCGCCGGAGACCTTCGGATCGGCATCGGGATCAACACCGGCAAGGTGATCGCAGGCACCATCGGGGGCGGAAGCAAGCTCGAGTTCACGTTGATCGGCGACACGGTCAATGTCGCTGCCCGCGTCGAGCAGCTCACCAAAACCACCGGAGACGCGATCCTTCTCGCCAAGCCCACCGTCGACGCGCTGGGATCTGCACCGACCGGACTGATCGACCGTGGGGCGCACGCGCTGAAAGGCAAGGCGGACGCTGTGACGGTGTACGGTCTCGCGCAATAGACGATCGGTGCCCCGGGCTTCGTGTTGCGGCTAGATTTTCAGGCATGAGCCAGGGTTCTCACAGGTTGGGTGGCCGCTTCGCGGCGTTGACTATCGCGGGCGCCGCACTGCTGTGTGTATTGACCGCATGCGGCGCTTCGCCCGAGCGGCCGATGCCTGCGACCGACGGCATGGCGGGAGTTGCGGGAGCGCCACCACCGCAGGATGTGCCTGGGCCGGCACCGAAGGTCGAGCGCGACATCGTCAAGACGGCGTCAATGACCGTCGTCGTGGCCAATCCCGCTGAGGCCGCCGACAAGGCCGCCGTCATCGCCGGGGACGCGGACGGCCGAGTCGACAGCCGGTCCGAAGATGCCGGGTCGGGCAGCGGGAAGGCGAGCACATCGGTGACGCTGAGAATTCCCGCCGCGAAGCTCGACGAGGCGATGCGGGATCTCAAGGCACTGGGCACCGTCGAACGTGCCGAGGTCAGCGCCGAGGACGTCACCGCGCAGCGCGTCGACCTCGACGCCCGGGTCAAGGCACTGCAGACGTCGGTAGATCGGTTGCTCGCCATCATGCGAGATGCCAGGGATCCCGATGCGCTGATCAAGGCCGAGGACGCGCTGTCGAAACGTCAGGCGGAGCTCGACAGCCTGCGGGCACAACGCCAGGCTCTCGGGGACCGTATCGACTACAGCACCGTCAACGTCACCTTCATCGCCGAGACCGTCGGCGGCCCGGCGCCCAACGAGTATCAAGGTTTCCTGGGGCAGATCGAAAGAGGTTGGGATGCATTGGTTTCCGTAGTCGGTAACCTGGTGCTGCTCTTCGGTCTGGTGCTGCCCTGGCTGGGGGTGCTGGCCGTAATCGGCGGCATCGGCTACGGCGCCATCAGGCTGATGAAGGCTCGCCGGTCGTGAGTGCGCCGGACTTCATCCAAGCCGCGGATATCCTCGTCAAGGCCATGGGCTATTGGCCGTCGTTCCACGACGCCGACGTTCGACAAGCCACTCGGGATTCGGATTCCTGCACCGTGATCATCCATGTCTACGAAATGACCGATCAGGTTGATTCGGCGGGCTTCTTCGTCCTTCGCAAGCATCACCTGGTCGAACTCTTGATGCTTGGCGTGCAGTCAGATTCGTTGCCCTCACCGTATGAGGGAGATGTTCTGAGCAGCCTGAGCTTCCAGAGGGCAGGGTCTGGTATCCGAGTGACTTTCGATTCTCACATGGATCTTGGCGGCGAGGTCGTGTGTGAGGAGGTGCTCGTCAAGAGCGTCGTGCCCTACGTGGAGCCCGGTCGGAGTTCCTAGAAAGGCTATCGCTGCTTCGCGATAAGGCGCCGCCGCGGCTACGCACATCGAGATAGCTGCACGACGCCGCGCACTGTGATTTGGCGGAACACTCGCATGCCTCAACCTGGCAGGTGTAACGCCCTGGAATCGTCCGGCGATAGGGAAAATAACGTGACAGTAAACTTTATTGACTACATGCCTCTACTGTCTATTTGCCTGATGAGTGCTGTATAACTGTTAAAAACGTGGTTACCAGCGATTACACAGTTTATAACGATTTTATTGATTGTTTGCCAAACGCCTAACAGGCGCTATTCTTGGCAAACCAGGGCAACAACAGGAGGGTGAAGGCAAGCATGAACAAGGCAACGAAGGCGGTCGGTGTTGGACTCGTCGCGGGCGGACTGTTGCTGGCAGCGCCGGCAGGAATGGCATTCGCAGACGGCGCGCTCGACTCGGCCGTGAGCGGCGCGAACGGCGCGGTGCAGAACATCGTGAACCAGAACAACAAGGGTCTGCAGGGCATCACCGCTATCAACAACGGTGGTCTGCAGAGCAACACCTCGCTCAACAACTCGGGCCTCCAGAATGGCGTTGGCTCCCTGAACGCCTGGTTGCAGAGCTTCCTCGGCAAGTAGTCCTGCGCCGCTGAGTAGCACGCGAAACACCCCCGGCTGTCCGCCGGGGGTGTTTTGCGGTGTGAGCGAAAACACCGGGAACTCTGGGAGATAACGGAACGAGCACCGGGGGCCCGCGCGTTGTGGTGTCCGAGTGAGCGGGAGTAAATGGAGGAAAGTGCAGTGCAGTTGACCCGTGGGCGCGCGGGCCAGCCGTGGGGGGCGCGTCAACGCGAAATCTTGAATCGAATAGTCCGGGAAACCGATCCGCCGACGGGCAGTCTGCCTCGGATCACCGATCCAGTGCGCAGCGAGCACGACGCTGCTTATCAGGAGCTTGTCGGTGAGGTGCTCGATCTGGCAGGCAACATCGGCGCCATTCTGATGGCCTCCGGTACGCCCGCTACGGCCACGATGGACCAGGTCGCGGCGATCGCCGCCGCGTACGGCATCGAGCGGTGCCAGGTCGACGTCATCAACACGACGATCCACGTCGCCGCATACCGTGGCCCGACGATGCCTGCGGCCACCACGTTGCACATCGTGCATGCCAGATCGATGGACTTCAGCCGGCTGGCGGCCGTTGACCGCCTGATCGGCCGGATCCGTGCGGGCGAGGTCCCGCCGTCGCAAGCCCGCAAGGAGCTCGACGCCATCGTCACCGCGCCGCATCCCTACAAGCGCTGGATCGCCACTCTCGCCTGGGGCGCGTTGGCGTTCGCGACCGCGGGCACGCTCGGCGCGGGCTGGCTGGTCTGTCTGGTCAGCGCTGTCAGTGCGATGACGATCGACCGCGTGAACCGGGTGCTCAACCGGCATGGGCTGCCGTTCTTCTTCCAGTACGCAGTTGGCGGTGCGATCGCGACTGCGCCCCCGATCCTGCTCTACGCGCTGAGCCCGAAGCTCGGATGGCACTTCGAACCGACGGTGGCCATCGCGGCCGGCCTGGTTGTTCTTCTTGCCGGCCTTTCGTTGGTGGGTTCGGTTGGTGACGTGATCACCGGGGCCCCCGTCACAGCTGCGGCGCGCTTCTTCGAATTGGTCATGTTGACAGCTGCGACGATCGCAGGCGTTGCATTCGTACTGCACCTCGCCAGCCGCTTCGGCGCGCCGTTCGTCGCCATCAGCGCCGATGCCCCGCCGGCCCTGGCAGAGTTCCCCGCACGTGTGGCATTCGGCGCGGCGAGCGCCGCGGCTTTCGCCTTGGCCTGCTATGCCGAGCGGTCCGCAGCCATGGCCGCGGCGTTCGGCGGCGCGGCGGGCACCATTGCGTTTCTTCTCGCTCAGGGAGCGGGCCTGGGCGCAGTGGTGGCATCGTTCGTCGCGGCAGTGCCGATCGGCCTGGTCGGCCGGCTGATGGAACGACGCAATCTGGCTCCGCCGCTTGTGGTTTCGATTACGGGCATCGTGCCCTTACTGCCTGGCCTTGCGCTGCTGCACGGCATCTATGCGGTTCTCAACGACCAGCACGCCGTTGGATTCGCTTCGGTGCTCGGTGCGCTCGCAATCGGCACCGCACTGGCGGCCGGCGTCACGCTGGGTGAGTGGAGTTCGTGGAAGGTCAGGCGGCGTCCTAGCTTGCGGCGTTCCGCGACGTCGTAGCGATGTCGATCTCCGACGTCAGGGTCTGATGAACGGGGCAACGTTCGGCGATCTGCAGCAGCCGCTCGCGTTGCGTGTCGTCGAGGTCTCCCACTAACTCGATGTCGAGATCGATGTGGTCGATGAAACCCTTGGTGGTCTCGCATTCGGCACAGTCCCTGGCGTGAATACGCTTGTGCCGCAACGTTACCCGAATACTCCTTAGCGGCCAGCCCTTGCGGTCGGCGTACATCCGTACTGTCATGGAGGTGCAGGCCCCGAGCGCGCCGAGCAGAAGATCGTAGGGCGTCGGTCCTGTGTCGTCGCCGATCGGCGCCGGCTCGTCGGCGACGAGCTCGTGGCGCCCCGCTGTGATCTGTCGGGTGAAAGTCCCCGAACCGGTCTCTGTGACGATCACCGTGCCTTCGGCCGATGCAGTCTCTGGTGTTGTCATGCCACCTATTGTCACTGGGTGATCGAGGACGCAGTCCAGTGGAAAGACGAGCTTGTCAGGGTCGCCGACCGACTGGAGGCGAAGACCAGGCAGACGCGGTGGACCGAGCGCACCGGCTTGCTGATCGAACGGGATTTCATCGTCGGTTCCTACGCGATGCGAAAGCTCGTCGATTCACACGGCGTGTCGGCGGAGATGTGTCGGCGTCACATCCCGGTCAGGCGATACGAGCTGACCGCGGCGCCGCCGCCTGATCCAGACGACATCTCGGGGTGCTACGACTTCGAGAACGGCCGTCGCAGCACGCTTTCGGTCACGGACCTGTGCCACGAGATCATGCACAGCTTCGCTTTCACGTTCTTTTGTGGTGAGACCGCGGACCTCTTCGATGGCATCTACGTGTCATCTGATCGCGACAAGAAGCGCCACCTCTACCTCGTGCTGGCATCGGACTTCATCGCGCTGTGTTCGGACGTGGCGGCAGAAGACCAGACGAAAAAGGCCCCACCCGGATCGCCGGAGTAGGGCCCTTTCGGTATGGGGTCTTCAGGAAGCGCGGCGGATCCCTCGCTTCAGCAACAATTCACGCTCAGATTCGGACAGGCCACCCCAGATGCCGTAGGGCTCGCCGACGGCCAAGGCATGGGCGCGGCACTGGGCGACGACGGGGCATTGACGACACATCTCTTTCGCGCGCATCTCACGCTGTGCGCGGGCCCGGCCACGTTCGCCGTCGGGATGAAAAAACATTGCCGAATCGACACCTCGGCACAGGCCGGACATCTGCCAATCCCAGATGTCGGCATTTGGTCCGGGTAGCTGCTGCGGCTGTGGCATAGGAAAACCCCTCTCTACCCACCCTTTTCGCGACAGATGGGCGCATGAGTTGTGTGGAACCGATCCGAGCACAAGTCGCCAATGACTACTCGTGCACACAAACTAGGGGCGCTCACGAAATTTCGTCAATAGCCCGATCATGTGCTCAACCACATAACCGCAGGCCGAGAATTTACATCACGTTCATCGTTGCGACCCTCCGGCAACGCCAGCGGTGGTAACGAAAGACCGGCACTGCAATCACGACTTGTGTTTTCGCTGTTCGCTTCTCGTCGCGTCGCAAACAAAGGCTGTGGCTACCTGAAGCCAGTTGACATCGATTTAACGTGGCGACCACGAACTGTTAACCGATCACAATTTTCGCAACTCGTCCGAGGCGTGCCCAGCGGTACCGGGTATTGCACGGCGTATTGATAGCGTCGCGACCCGATGAGCAGTCTCAGTGATGCGGCCTTCGGTGGCACACCGAATCTCTGGCCGTTGCCGGCGGCGTCCACTCCGCACGAGCTGTGGCTGCGTGCGGTGGCTGCGGGCGGGCAGGGCCGCTACGGCAACGCCATCGCGGATCTGGACGAGCTGTGCCGGACACAGCATCGCGGTCCGTTGGCGTCGCTGGCGCACAGCACCAGGGCGTCGTTCCTGCGTCAGCTCGGCTGGCACGACCGCGCCCGCGGCTGGGACGGGCGGGCACTGGCGCTGGCAGGTTCCGACCAAGAGGCGGGCGCTGACGCGCTCATCGGGCTGGCCGCCGACGCACTCGGCGTCGGCAGGCTAGCCGCCTCGGCTGTCGCGCTCCAGCGCGCCGGCGGGTTGGTCAGCGGATCAAGGTTGCCGGTCCGGCTGGCGTGGGTGTCTGCGGAGCTGGCGATGGCCTGCGGTGAGGGTGCCAGGGCCGTTGGCCACGCGGAACGCGCCGTCGAGTTGGCCGAGGCGCTCGGATCGGCCCGGCACGCGGTGAAATCGGAGGTCGTCAGGGCCGCGGCGTTGTGCAGTGCCGGCGAGCTGGATGCGTCCAGGGAGGTCGCCGATGCCGCACTACAGGACACCGAGCGGCTGGGAATCATCCCACTGCGCTGGGCGTTGGCCTGCTTGCTGGCCGACATCGGCAGCGCCCGTCACACAGCACCAGAGATGCTGAGGATTCGTAACGAATGCGCAGCTACGGTGCGTCGCCGGGGTGGCGACCTGGCGGAGCGCTGACAATGGTCACGCCTTGATGATCGTTATTGTTTAGCTGACGTCCACACCTCGGGGACGTGTCCCTCACGTAACGCTGGAGATACCACTCACGATGACATTTTCGGGAGAACGTCTCGATGCTGTCGTTGCTGAGGCGGTGGCTGGCAACAGGGACGCGCTCCGGGAGGTACTGGAGATCATTCGCCCGATCGTGGTTCGGTACTGCCGAGCCCGGGTTGGGACGACAGAGCGAAGTGGTCTTTCAGCCGATGACGTCGCACAGGAGGTGTGCTTGGCCGCCATCACGGCCCTGCCGCGCTACAAGGATCAGGGACGACCGTTCCTGGCCTTCGTGTATGGCATCGCTGCACACAAGGTTGCTGACGCGCACCGCGCGGCGGCCAGGAATCGTTCCGACCCGACAGACGTCGTGCCGGAGCGATATTCCCTGGAAGCGGGACCCGAGCAGATGGCTTTGGACTCCGAATCGGCCGCCAGGATGAACAAGCTGCTGGCCGTGCTGCCCGAAAAACAGCGCGAGATCCTGATCCTGCGCGTGGTCGTCGGGATGAGCGCCGAAGAGACCGCAGAGGCCGTCGGCTCGACGCCCGGCGCGGTCCGGGTCGCACAGCACCGGGCACTGGCCAAGCTGAAGTCTGAAATCAGCGCGACGGAGCACGGCCGTGCCTGACTTCGGACGCTGGAACGCGAGCGGCGGCGACCCGTCGCTCAATGAAATCAACCGCACGGACCGGTTCCTCGATGCACTGGCCGGTCAACAGCCGGTGTACTCGACCGAGCCGAGCGAGGCTGAACTCGCGCAGCTGCTGGCCGGTTGGCGCGACGAGATTCGCACTCCGCCGTTGATGCGGCCCGTGACGCCGCGCGATGCCGCGACGGCGTTGACGCGTGCAATCGACGCCCGCAAGCGCACCCGCTTCTCGATGGCTCTGGTCGGCTCGGTCGCCGCGGCCGTGTTGTGCATCGGCGGTTTCGGTGCCGTAATCGCGAGCTCCGGTCCCGGCGACGCGCTGTACGGCTTGCACACGGCATTGTTCGGCGAGCAGACCCGAACCGACCAGGTGACGCTCGCCTCGCAGCAACTGGCCGAGGTGCAGCAGCTGATCGACGAGGGTCAGTGGCAGGCCGCGCAGGACAAGCTGCAGGCTGTCACCACCACGGTGGCGACCGTCAATGACGTTGAGCAGAAACAAGAATTGGTCACGCAGTGGCAAGAGTTGACCGTCAAGGTCGACGCCAAGGACGCCGACGCGACGCTGCCGCCCGGTGCGCCACCGCCGCCGATGCCCGAGCCCGCTGTGGTTGCGCCGGATTCCAACACGGGGACGACTTCGTCGGTGACCGACAGCGCAACGTCGTCGGCGACCACCACTTCGTCTTCGCCGTCGGAGACGTCGTCTTCGTCGTCGGCCACCACGCCGAGTTCGTCGACATCGGGTTCGGCTTCTGCTGAACCGCCGCCGCCGAGTGGCACGCCGACCACGACCACGTCGTCGCCGACTCCGACGACAACGACCACGACGACAACGACTACTCACGCGGTCACGACGACCACCACGACCTCACCGGCTGTCATCGCCGGGCCGCCTGCGGGTGGCGGCGCACCGCCCGCGGGGGGCGACTCCGGTTCACCGGTCGCCGGCGGCGCCCAGGTCGTCGCGCCCCCGGTCACGGTTCCGTCAGAGGCGCCGCGTCAGCGCGCACCTGAGGCCCCGGCGATTCAGAGCCCGGCGACACAAAGCCCGGTGACGCAGAACCCGGCGCCTCAGAATCCGGTGGTCGAGAATCCGCCGTCAGTCAACATTCCGGTCACGACGACGACATGGGAGATGCCGCCGCCCAAAAAGCGCGGCGACGGCTGACAGCGGGTTTAGCCCTTAGCGATAACCGTCGGATTCCGACGTGGCTTCGTTGAGCGACGCGTCGGCATAGCCGCGGCAGTAATCCCAGGTCACGTAGGCATCGGGCTCGGGGTCGTAGGCCGGCTCGTGCGGACGTACGGTGCCGTCGACCAACAGCTGCAGCAGGTTGGCGCGCAGCATGTCCCAGTCGTGATAGTGGTCCTGCTGGCATTCGTCGCAGCACACCACGAGACCACGAATTCCCTTGTGCGCCAACAGCGCTTCGTAGACCGCCAGATCGGCGAGATCGGCCTCGACCGCTGTCCGCTCCTGCGGGTCAAGCGGCTGGCCAGGCTCGAGTGCATCAAGCGCCGCCGAGGGGTCGCACGGGTCATCGGCGAACGGATCGGGCGGCAAACCCGGTGGCAGGTGATCTCGCACGAGTCCACACTACGCAGCAGCCCTGGCATCGCGCCAGCCGTTGGCAACCTCGTTACCTGCGTGTCCGCAAGCCAGTGTGGGGCCGAAGCGGTGACTTCATTGCCGATAAGATGGATGTCTAGCTCGACGACTGTGCTTGTCACGGGAAGGCCCGCCCATGTCGATTGCTGAAAGCAGCATTCCCATCGCCGTTCCGGTGCCGACCGGCGGCGATGACCCGACCAAGGTCGCCATGCTCGGGCTCACGTTCGACGACGTACTGCTGTTGCCCGCCGCTTCAGATGTGGTGCCCGCCACGGCCGACACCTCCAGCCAGCTCACCAGAAAGATCCGCCTGCGGGTGCCGTTGGTCAGCTCGGCGATGGACACCGTCACCGAGTCCAGGATGGCCATCGCGATGGCCCGCGCGGGCGGCATGGGTGTGCTGCATCGCAACCTGCCCGTCGCAGAGCAGGCCGGCCAGGTCGAGACGGTCAAGCGCTCAGAGGCCGGCATGGTCACCGACCCGGTCACATGCTCGCCGGACAATACGCTGGCCGAGGTCGACGCGATGTGCGCGCGGTTCCGGATTTCCGGGCTGCCGGTGGTCGACGCCGACGGCGCGCTTGTCGGCATCATCACCAACCGCGATATGCGATTCGAGGTCGACCAGTCCAAGCCCGTCTCCGAGGTGATGACGAAGGCCCCGTTGATCACCGCGCAGGCCGGCGTCTCCGCCGAGGCCGCGCTAGGACTGTTGCGCCGCCACAAGATTGAGAAGCTGCCGATCGTCGACGGACACGGCAAGCTGACCGGGCTGATCACCGTCAAGGACTTCGTCAAGACCGAACAGTTCCCGCTGTCCACCAAAGACAGCGACGGCCGGTTGTTGGTCGGCGCCGCGGTCGGTGTGGGCGACGACGCGTGGACGCGCGCGATGACCCTGGCGGATGCGGGCGTCGACGTACTTGTGGTGGACACCGCACACGCACACAACCGCACGGTGCTCGAGATGGTGCACCGGGTCAAGACGGTGCTGGGCGATCGGGTCGAGGTGATCGGTGGCAATGTCGCCACGCGCACCGCGGCCGCCGCACTGGTCGATGCGGGCGCCGATGCGGTGAAGGTCGGGGTCGGCCCCGGCTCCATCTGCACCACGCGCGTGGTCGCAGGAGTTGGCGCACCCCAGATCACCGCGATCCTCGAGGCCGTCGCCGCCTGTGCGCCACACGGCGTGCCGGTCATCGCCGACGGCGGATTGCAGTACTCCGGCGACATCGCCAAGGCGTTGGCCGCCGGCGCGTCCACTGCGATGCTGGGCTCGCTGCTGGCGGGCACCGCCGAGTCGCCTGGCGAGCTGATCTTCGTCAATGGCAAGCAATTCAAGAGCTACCGCGGCATGGGCTCGCTCGGTGCGATGCAGGGCCGTGCCGGCGCCAAGTCATATTCGAAGGACCGCTACTTCCAAGACGACGCGCTCTCCGAGGACAAGCTGGTGCCGGAGGGCATCGAGGGCCGGGTGCCGTTCCGCGGGCCGTTGTCGACGGTGATCCACCAGCTCACCGGCGGCCTGCGCGCGGCCATGGGGTATACCGGTTCGGCGACTATCGAGCAGTTGCAGCAGGCGCAGTTCGTGCAGATCACCGCGGCGGGCCTGAAAGAGAGCCATCCGCACGACGTCGCGATGACCGTCGAGGCGCCCAACTACTACGCCCGCTGAAGGGTGGGCGCGCTGATGTGCGCGTGCGTGAAGAGGAGATGACCCATGCGAGACATGGTTGAAATCGGCATGGGCAGAACCGCCCGTCGCACATACGAACTCGGCGACATCAACATCGTGCCGTCGCGGCGCACGCGGTCGTCGCAGGATGTGTCGACGGCCTGGCAAATGGACGCGTACCGATTCGAGATCCCGGTGGTGGCGCATCCGACCGACGCGCTGGTCTCACCGGAGTTCGCGATCGAACTCGGGCGATGCGGTGGGCTCGGCGTGCTCAACGGCGAAGGGTTGATCGGCAGGCACGCCGACGTCGAGGAGAAGATCGCTCAAGTTCTCGAGGCCGCCGAGAAGGAACCCGAGCCGTCGGCGTCGATTCGACTGCTGCAGCAATTGCATTCGGCGCCACTGGATCCCGAGCTGCTTGGCGCAGCGGTCGCGCGGATCCGTGAGGCAGGCGTGACGACAGCGGTGCGGGTGAGTCCGCAGAACGCGCAGTCGCTGACGCCGGCGTTGGTCGCCGCGGGCATCGACTTGTTGGTCATCCAGGGCACCATCATTTCGGCCGAACGCGTCGCGCAGGACGGCGAGCCGCTGAACCTGAAGACCTTTATCTCCGAGCTCGACGTGCCGGTGGTCGCGGGCGGCGTGCTCGACCATCGCACGGCGCTGCACCTGATGCGCACCGGCGCCGCCGGCGTGATCGTCGGCTACGGTTCGACCTCCGGCGTCACGACGAGCGACGAGGTGCTTGGCATCAGCGTGCCGATGGCGACGGCGATCGCCGATGCGGCTGCGGCCCGTCGCGAATATCTCGACGAGACCGGCGGGCGCTATGTGCATGTGCTGGCCGACGGGGACATCCACACTTCCGGCGACCTGGCCAAGGCCATCGCGTGCGGAGCCGACGCGGTGGTGCTCGGCACGCCGCTGGCGACGGCGGCCGAGGCGCTTGGCGGCGGCTGGTTCTGGCCGGCCGCGGCTGCCCACCCGTCGCTGCCGCGCGGCGCGCTGCTGCAGGTGGCCATCGGTGAGCGGCCGCCGCTCGAGCAGGTGCTCGGCGGCCCGTCGGACGACCCGTTCGGCTCGCTGAACCTGGTCGGCGGGCTGCGCCGGTCAATGGCGAAGGCCGGTTATTGCGACCTCAAGGAGTTCCAGAAGGTCGGCCTGACCGTCGGGTCCTGATTTCCGCTGCTCGGCGACGCGTCGCTTTACAAATTAGGCCCCCCTGTCTAGAACTTTGCGAGCGCTAAGTCCATACTGGTCGCATGCGACCTGACTATGACGTTCTGATCATTGGTTCGGGGTTCGGGGGAAGTGTCACCGCGCTGCGGCTCACCGAGAAGGGCTATCGCGTCGGGGTGCTCGAGGCGGGCCGACGGTTCAATGACGAAGACTTCGCCAAGACCTCGTGGAACCTGCGCAAGTTCCTGTGGGCGCCGAAGCTCGGCATGTACGGCATTCAACGAATCCATCTGCTGCGCAACGTCATGATCCTGGCAGGCGCCGGCGTGGGCGGCGGTTCCCTGAACTACGCCAACACGCTGTATGTGCCGCCGGAGCCGTTCTTCAACGATCCCCAGTGGAAGAACATCACCGACTGGCGCGCCGAGTTGATGCCCCACTACGACCAGGCTCAGCGGATGCTCGGCGTGGTCAAAAACCCGACGTTCACCGACGCCGACCGCGTGATGAAAGAGGTCGCCGACGACATGGGCGTCGGTGACACCTTCGTGCCGACACCGGTCGGGGTGTTCTTCGGGCCGGACGGTGAGAAGGTGCCGGGCAAAACCGTGCCGGACCCGTACTTCGGTGGCGCCGGGCCAGCCCGCACCGGATGCATCGAATGCGGTTCCTGTATGACGGGCTGCCGCTACGGCGCCAAGAACACGTTGGTCAAGAATTACCTCGGGCTCGCGGAAAGAGCTGGGGCAGAGGTCATTCCGATGACCACTGTGACCGGTATCGAGCCGCAGTCCGACGGGTCATGGAAGGTCCGCACTGCCAGAACGGGCTTGCTGCCGCTCAAGCGGCGCACGTACACCGCCTCGCATGTGGTGCTCGCTGCGGGCACGTGGGGCACGCAGAAGCTGCTTTTCAAGATGCGCGACAAGGGCAAGTTGCCCAAGCTGTCCGACAGGCTCGGCGTGCTGACTCGGACGAATTCCGAGTCGATCGTGGGTGCGGGCCGCTTCACCGTGGCGCCCGACCTCGACCTCACGCACGGTGTCGCGATCACCTCGTCGATCCATCCGACGTCGGACACACACGTCGAGCCGGTGCGATATGGCAAGGGCTCGAACGCGATGGGACTGTTGCAGACGCTGATGACCGACGGCGACGGGCCGCAGGGGACTGACGTTCCGCGGTGGAAGCAGTTCTTCCAGCAGGCCGGTGAGGATCCCCGAGGAATGATTCGGTTGCTCAACCCTCGGCGGTGGAGCGAGCGCACGATGATCGCGCTGGTGATGCAGCATCTCGACAACTCCATCACCACCTTCACGCGGCGCACCAGGCTCGGCATCCGACGGCTTGACAGCAAGCAGGGCCACGGCCAACCCAACCCGTCGTGGATCCCGGCAGGCAACGAGGTCACTCGTCGGATCGCCAAGAAGATCGATGGCGTGGCGGGCGGTACCTGGGGCGAGCTGTTCAACATCCCGTTGACCGCGCACTTCCTTGGCGGGGCCGCCATCGGCGATACGCCCGAGCACGGCGTCATCGACCCGTACCAGCGGGTGTACGGCTACCCGACGCTCTCGGTGCACGACGGTGCCTCGATTTCTGCGAATCTTGGTGTGAATCCGTCACTTTCGATCACCGCGCAGGCCGAACGGGCGGCGTCGCTGTGGCCGAACAAGGGTCAGGTGGACCAACGCCCGGCACAGGGCCAGCCATACAAGCGGCTCGCACCCATTCCGCCGGAACATCCTGTCGTGCCAGCCGACGCGCCTGCGGCGCTGCGCCAGCTGCCCATCGAACCGGTTAGCTCAGCGGGCTGACAGGCAGCTCTACGTAACGGTTCTGGTGCCTGTCACTGGCCGGCAGGTATGAATCTCGCTGTCCGATCGTAACTTTGCGAGGAAGCGAGAGCCCGTTGTCGTTGATCACTGCCCATATCCGCAAGCGCGCATCCCTGAGCGTCGGCATCACCGCCGTCGCGGCCGGGGTGCTCTCGGTGGCGTGCAGCACGAGCGCGACACCCGCGCCGACCGCGACTACCACGACAACAACGACCACGGCGACTTCGGCCGCGGCGTCAGGTGGCGGCCACCATGAAAAGCACGACTCGTCGGGCGGGTCAGGTGGTGGTGCAGCCCAAGCTTCCGAAACCGACACCGTCACAGTCGCTCCCAACACGGTGACGAATACCGAAACCGACGTGCAGACGACAGTGCAAACCACCGTCCAGACGTCGGTGGCGACGGAGACTCAGACAGTCACTGCGACGCCGACATGGCAGCAACGCGACCAATTTGGACACACCGACAACCGCAACCAGTTCGGCACCCAGCAAGGCCACTGATCCGCACCGGTTTGCGTCGCTCCGGCTTGGGTACTTGCTACGCGAGTACCCTGAGACCGGAGGTCAGACCATGCGGACAACCTTTCACGAGGAGCTTTCCGCACTGTCCGCGCAAGTTGGCGACATGTGCGGGCTGGCCGCCGACGCGATGGAACGCGCCACCGAAGCGCTACTGGGCGCCGACCTATCGGTGGCCGAGCAGGTCATCGCCGACCATGAGCACATCGTCGCGATGAGCAGAAAGGCCGAGGCAAGCGCGATCAAACTGCTCGCGACGCAGCAACCGGTCGCGGGTGACTTGCGGACGATTGTGGGTTCGCTCCACATCGGCGCCGACGTCGAGCGGATGGGCGCGCTGGCGGTGCACGTCGCCAGAATCTCCCGGCTGCGGCATCCGGAATGCGCGCTGCCCGATGATGTGCGCGCCAGTTTCTCCGAGATGGGTTACAGGGCAGTGAAATTGGCGCGGATGGCCCGAGAGGTGCTGATTTCGCGCGACCCCGAAAAGGCCGTACAACTGCGCGCCGAGGACGACGCCGTCGACGCCGAACACCGCCACCTGTTCACGCTGCTGATCGATCACAAGTGGCAGGACGGGGTGTGTTCGGCGGTCGACGTCGCGCTGCTCGGCCGGTTCTACGAACGCTTCGCCGACCATGCCGTCGAGATCGGCAAGCGGGTGGTGTTCGAGGCGACGGGCGGGTTGCCCGACCACAAACAGATGGCTTAGTGCTTCTTCAGCGATTCCCAGTCGTGCTTGTCTTCTAGGTGGGCGATCGCCTTGGCGGTGCGTTCGCGCAGCAACAGCGTCATGCCGATACCGATGAGCACCGCGACTACGAGCGCGATCCACGAAAACCTCGACAGCCACTTCTCGGCGGCCAGCCCGAGATAGTAGACAACTGCGGTGGTGCCGCCGGCCCAGCACAGCGCGCCGCTGGCATTGGCGGCAAGAAAACGCGGATAGGGCATCTTCAACGCGCCGGCGAGCGGGCCTGCCAAGATCCGCAACAGCGCGATGAAGCGACCGAAGAAGACCGCCCAGACACCCCAGCGGTGGAACAGCTGTTTGGCCAGCGCGACGTGACCGGTGCCGAAGTGTTTGGGGAAGCGGTTGCCGAGGCGTTCGAACAGCGACATGCCGTACCGGTGACCGATCGAGTACCCGATCGTGTCGCCGATGATGGCTCCGATCGTGGCGGACGCGCCGACGGCCACCGGGCTGATGTCGAGGGTATGACGGGATGCCAGCAGGGCGGCACTGACGAGCACGATCTCCCCGGGCAGCGGGATGCCAAGGCTTTCGATGCCGATGACGGCCCCGACGATGAGGTAGATGGCCAGCGGAGGGATCGTCTGCAGGATCGCGTCGACATTCACACCGCTAAGGATGCACCATCGACGTCGCACAACCCAGCTAATGCGCCGCCATGCGATCCCTGCGCGAATTGCGCTGTCCGCGAAGTCGAGAAACGCTCCGACAAAACATTGAGTGCTTTATGGTTCTGCGAATGGGCGCACTCGACGGGAAGATCGCGATCGTCACGGGCACGAGTAGGGGCGTTGGCGTCGGCATCGCGCACGAACTGCTGCGTGCAGGCGCCACCGTGATCGGCTGCTCGCGCTCGAAAATCGACGAGCTGCCGGGCATCACACCCGAGTGGTCGTCGCGCTGCGCCCAAATGACGTGCGATCAAGGCGATTACCGCGCGATCGATGAGTTTGTCTCCGAGGTGGTTGCGACCTACGGCCGCATCGACATCCTGGTCAACAACGCCGGCGGCACGGTACCTACCCCGCACGTCGAGGAGGTGCCGTCGTTGGTTTCGAAGATCCAGGGCGCGCCACGTAGCGACGACGAATTCGAGCGCACCGTGCTGTTTCACTCGTTCGCGATCCAAATGAACCTGATCAGCCCGTTGTGGTTCGCGATTCGGGTGTACCGGCAGATGCGCGAACAGGACGGCACCGGGTCGATCATCAACATCTCCAGCGGCGCTGGGCATCCCGCTGGTTCACCGACGCTGGTGTCCTACGGCGCCGCCAAGGCGGGCCTCAACCAGCTGACCCGTTCGCTGGCCGAGGAGTGGGGGCCGCGCGTGCGGGTCAACGCGCTGGCCCTCGGCCCGACGATGACCGACAACTTCCGCAGCTTCGTATTGCCCAAGGACGATCCCGACGGTGCGCAGTATTTCCGCAGCGTGCCGCTCGGACGCGCGGGGGAGCCCGCGGAAGTCGGTCGCACCTGCGTGTTCTTGTGCAGCGGCGCAGCCGATTTCATCAACGGCACCACCATCGAGATCGACGGCGGCATGCTGCCCGGTGTGCTCTACGAGGCCGGCCTCAAAACCATCACCGATCTGCTCTAGGGAATCCACGTGCGACGAGTCATCCAATACTCCACCGGAAACGTGGGCCGCCATGCGCTGCGCACGATCATCGAACGCCCCGACCTGGAACTGGTCGGCGTGCACGCCAGCGGCGCGCAGAAGGTGGGCCGCGACGCCGCGGAGTTGTGCGGACTGACGACGCCGAGTGGCGTGGTGGCGACCGACGACATCGACGCACTCGTCGCGCTGGGTGCGGACTGCGTGGTGTACACGTCACAGGCAGAGATGCGCCCGAGCGAGGCCATCGATGAGATCTCCCGATTCCTCGTGGCGGGTACCAATGTCGTTGGGACGTCCATGGTCTGGCTGGTCGCGCCCGGGTACGCCGACGGGTGGCTACGCGAGCCCCTGCAGTTCGCATGCGAGGCGGGCGGCACGTCGTTGTACATCAACGGCATCGATCCCGGCTTCTCCGGCGATACGTTGGTGTACACCGCGCTGAGTCTGGCGGCGCGTGCCACCGCGATCACCGTGCAGGAGATCTTCGACTACGGCACCTACGACGATGCCGAATTCACCGGCGTCAGTATGGGATTCGGTACGACACCCGATCACACCCCGATCATGTTCGCGCCAGGGGTGCTGAGGTCGCTGTGGGGTGGGCAGGTCAAAAGTCTCGCCGAGTGCCTCGGCGTCGAGCTCGACGACGTTCGCGAGCGTCATGAAACCTGGGTGACTCCAGAGCCGATCGCGTGCACGATGATGACAGTCCCAGCGGGTGGAGTGGCTGCCGTCCGGTTCGCAGTCGAGGGCGTGCGTGCCGGGGAGCCCATCATCACCATGGAGCACGTCAATCGGCTTACCGACATCGCAGGACCGGACTGGGCGTATCCGCCTGACGGTCGCGCTGGCGTGCACCGCGTCACCGTCGCGGGTGACCCCGGCGTCGAGATCAACGCACATGTGGGGCTGGCCGGCGTCGACCACAACCAAGGCGGCGTGATCGCCACCGCCGCCCGCGCCGTCAACATGATCGAACCGGTGTGCACCGCACCCAGTGGACTGCTGGCCGCCCGTGATCTGCCCGCAGCGCATATCCGCGGTGTGATGCGGTGACACAACTGCGTGCCGAGCGCACCCGCGCACTGGTGATCGACGAGACGATTCGCTGCATCCTCGACGAGGGGTTCGCCGCTGCCAGCGCCAAACACATCACCGAGCGGGCCGGGGTGACATGGGGTGTCGTGCAGTATCACTTCGGGGACCGCGACGGCCTGCTGATGGCGGTCGTGGACAAGGGCTTCGCCGAACTGACCGCGGCGCTGCGCGGCCTGCCGCTCGCCGCCGAAAACGTCGGTGACCGAGCAGAATTCGTCGTCAACGCGGCTTGGGAGGCGTTCTCCAGCCCGACGTCGATGGCGGCGCTGGAGATCCTGATCGCCACCCGCGCCATGCGGGATACCGGGGCCAGTGCGCACCTTGCCACGCTCGGCGCCACGATGGCCCGGTTGGGCAAGCACATCGGCGAAGGCCTTCACGCGCGCCACGCGGCGGCGATCGGCAATCTGATCTGGGCGACGCTGCGCGGGCTCGTGGTGGCCACGCTTGTGGTGTCGGAGCCGGTGGACACCCGCCGTGAGCGACGCGCGCTGGTGGACATGATCACCCACTACGTCGAGGGCGTCTCTGCGTGACCGGCCTGCGGTGACGAGGCCGTATCGGTGCTGTGGCGGCTTGATTCACCACGCAAACAGCAAATCGGTGCCTTATATTGAGCGGGTTTCACAGCGGCGCTCGCAAACCCGTGACGCCAGTTGGTTCTAGAAAAAGGACTTACTACATGACGTATCAGCCGCCCCCACCGCCGCCGTCCGGACCTCCGCCCTATGGACCCCCGCCCTATGGACAGCCGCCGTACGGAGCGCCGCAGGGTGGCTACCCCGTGCAACAGCCGGACAGCAACCTCGTGTGGGGCATCCTGTGTGCGCTGCTGTGCTGTCTGCCGCTGGGCGTCGTGTCGATCTTCTACGCGAGCAAGGTTTCGGGGCTGTGGGTGCAGGGTCGCTACGCCGAGGCCCAAAGCGCCGCCGACAGCGCCAAGAAGTGGGCCATCTGGGGCGCCGTGGCAGGCGTCATCGGGCTCATCATCTACGGCGTCCTCGCCGTCGCCGGTGGGCTATCCGGCTACATGTCCGTTTCGTGATGCACGTCCACCCGCTTGCTGCGCCGTTGGCGGTCGCCGCCGCGGCGGCGGGCGGGTGCGCCGTCATCTGGGCGGCCAACCCGACGATCCCCGGCGGGATCCTGCCGGTCTGCCCGACGAAGGCGCTGCTGGGCATAGATTGCCCGGGCTGCGGGAGCCTGCGGATGATCTATTCCCTGCTCCACCTTGATTTCGCCTCCGCGGCGCACTACAACGCTCTCGGTCTGGTGGCGGTGTTACTGCTGGTGTGGGCATTCGCGGCGTGGACGTACGGGAGGGTGGTGGGCAGGCAGGTGCGCAGCTGGCAGCACCTGCGATGGTCGGCGCCGACGGTTCTCGCGTTGACGGTCGTGTGGTTTGTGGTGCGCAACTTGGGTTTTGGGCCGTTTCCAGCGCTGCATGTCTGAAGCGTCGACGTCACGGCGCGCGTTTTGCCCAGCCAACTAGACTGAGTCGGTGGAATCAGCATCGCCTCGCCCCGTGTTGGTGGTCGACTTCGGCGCGCAATACGCGCAGCTCATCGCCCGCCGCGTCCGGGAAGCCAGGGTGTTTTCGGAGGTCATCCCGCACACCGCCAGCGTCGAGGACATCAAGGACAAGGACCCGCAGGCCATCGTGTTGTCGGGTGGACCGGCCAGCGTGTACGCCGACGGCGCGCCGCAACTGAATCCCGCGATGTTCGACCTCGGGGTCCCGGTGTTCGGCATCTGCTACGGGTTTCAGGCGATGGCACAGGCACTCGGCGGAACGGTCGCGAAGACCGGAACCAGCGAGTACGGCCGTACCGACCTGAATGTGTCTGGGGGACAGCTGCATTCGGATCTACCGACGACCCAACCGGTGTGGATGAGTCATGGCGACGCCGTCACCGCCGCTCCCGATGGGTTCGATGTGGTGGCCACCAGCGCCGGCGCCCCGGTGGCGGCGTTCGAGAACCGGGAGCGGCGCCTGGCGGGTGTGCAATATCACCCCGAGGTGATGCACACGCCGCACGGACAGCAGGTGCTCAGCCGGTTCCTGCACGAGTTCGCGGGTATCGACTCGTCCTGGACGCCGGCCAACATCGCTGACTCGCTGGTCGAGCAGGTGCGCAACCAGATCGGCAACGGCAGGGCTATCTGCGGACTGTCGGGCGGCGTGGACTCCGCCGTGGCCGCAGCGTTGGTTCAGCGCGCCATTGGCGATCGGTTGACCTGCGTCTTCGTCGACCACGGCCTGCTTCGTGCGGGCGAACGCGCACAGGTGCAGCGTGATTTCGTCGCCGCCACCGGGGCCAACCTGGTGACTGTCGACGTCGCCGACCGGTTCCTCGAAGCGCTGGCCGGGGTCACCAACCCGGAGGGCAAGCGCAAGATCATCGGCCGCCAGTTCATCCGCGCGTTCGAGGGTGCTGTCCGAGACATCGTGGGTGACAGCGGTTCTGACGTCGAGTTTCTGGTGCAGGGCACCCTTTATCCGGACGTCGTCGAATCCGGCGGCGGCACAGGCGCGGCCAACATCAAGAGCCACCACAACGTCGGCGGGCTTCCCGACGATCTGAAGTTCAAACTCGTCGAGCCGCTGCGGCTGCTGTTCAAGGACGAGGTGCGCGCGGTGGGCCGCGAACTTGGTCTGCCCGAGGAAATCGTTGCGCGCCAACCATTTCCGGGGCCCGGTCTCGGCATCCGGATCGTCGGCGAGGTCACTGCCGCCCGGCTGGACACGCTGCGCCGCGCGGACTCGATTGCCCGCGAGGAGTTGACCGCGGCGGGCCTGGACAACCAGATCTGGCAGTGCCCGGTGGTGCTGCTGGCCGACATCCGGTCGGTCGGCGTGCAGGGCGACGGCCGCACCTACGGCCACCCGATCGTGCTGCGTCCGGTGTCCAGCGAGGACGCGATGACCGCCGACTGGACGCGGGTGCCCTACGAGGTGCTCGAACGCATCTCCACACGCATCACCAACGAAGTTCCCGAGGTGAACCGGGTTGTGCTGGACGTCACCAGCAAGCCGCCCGGCACCATCGAGTGGGAGTAACTTCTCTTTGTGAAAGTCGCCCGCCCCATGTGCAGTGCTTAGTGGCTCGCGGACGAAGCTCCAACTGTCTCATCGAGCAGGTCTAGCACCGCCTGCCAGGCCCGTGTCGCGTGCAAAGCGTGATGACCGACGCCGGGCACGGTGGCGACGACGTGGGTGGTGCCACCGGTCAATGAACCGTCGGGATGCGTCGGAGCGGCCCAGAAGGCATGCTTGGCTCCACCGTAAACGTTTACGCGCCAATCAACTCCGGCATCCTGAAGCGCACTGGCGAACGCGAACAGTTGATCGGGAGTGCAGAGGGGGTCCTCGGAGCCTGTGCATAGCAAGTAGGCTCCGCCCACGTTGTTCCAGTCTTCGGCGCGCGCGGCTGGCAGGCCCGGATGGATCACGGCGACTGCCTTGAATGGCACTCTCGCGCTGGCAAGTTCGAGCACGATCCGGCCACCGGCACCGTATCCGAGCGCTGCGAGCCGGTCGTGGTCTGCGCCGGGTACAGCGAGTAGAACGTCGAGCGCAGCACGGCCGATGGCGTGCATGCGGGTGGGGTCAGCCATCAGGGGCATAACCCGCGCCAACATCGCTTGCGGGTCGCCGAAGAACGTCCGGCCAGCGTGGTAATCCATCGCGAGGGCGAGGTAGCCGTGCTTGGCGAGGTCGTCGGCGCGGCCGCGTTGATAGTCATCTAGACCGATTCCATCGTGTCCGATGAGCACTGTCGGCCAGGGACCCTTGCCGTCTGGCCGTGCCAAGTGGGCCACCATCGTCAGACCGTCGACGTCGTAGGTGACCTCCTGCGTGACGATCATGTGGCCAACGCTAACCAGGATTTGTGCACCTCAGCGCCGCGTTCGCCCTAAGCTGACCGACCCCATCATCGGAGGTGCTTCGACCAGGCTGCTACGCGTCCGCGTCGGGCGCCGCCGCGACATAGTCGGCGAGGATGCGGCTGACCAGTTCCTCGATCGTCGACTCGATGGACGACGCCAGCGTCGCGGTGACCGCCGCCACCGCCTGCGTCCGGAACCGCACCAGCATCGTGATCAACTCGGCGACCTCGGTGTCGTCGGGCAGTCCTACGCCGGGTTTGATCCGATCCTGCACGTGCTCGAGGCCCGCCTGCACCAGGATCGCACTGATCTGGTCGACCAGAGGCAGCACCTGTTCGTGGATGTCGATGAGCTTGTCGATGGACACCCCGTACTCGCGGATGTCGTTGAACGCCTCGATCAGCTTGGGCCGCACCACGATTGCGTCGTCATCCTCGAGCCGAATCAACCCAGCCCCGACCAGCCGGTCGAACGCGGCGTCGTCGTCGATCAGCCGACGCGCGTCGACGACCGTCATCGTCTGCGGCTTCTCCGCCGCCCAGGTGCCCGCGATCGCCGACTCCAGCCCGAGCACCGAGCCCAGATCCTTGCCCTGCTCCCAGGCGCTGAGCATCTCATTGACGTGGGCGATGTTGTAGCCGCGGTCCAGCAGCGACGTGATCAGCCGCAACCGGGTCAGATGCGTGTCGTTGAACAGGGCCAGCCTGCCGACGCGCAGCGGAGGGTGCAGCAACCCGCGATCGCGATACACGCGGATGTTGCGGGTCGTCGTGCCCGCCAGCCGGGCCAGGTCATCGATGCGGTATTCGCCCGACGCGGCGACCCCGTGCGGGTGGACGGCGGCGTCGAACAACTGCGCTACCGCCGTCTCGATGACGTCGCGTGAGCCGCGCTGGACCCGGCGGCGAAGGTTTGTCAGCACCGTGGAAATCGCACCGGACTGCTGCCGCGGCTTGCGCGACGACGCGTCCGGCCTGGTGGTCATGCTTGTACGCGGGCACCGATCGCGTCGTGCGCGACCGCCTCGTAGTCACCGAACCGGAAGTCCCGCATCTGTCGAAGATACTGCGTGGCAAAGCCGGGATACATCGCGGCGTTGAATCCGTCGGCGGTCAGGTACCAGCTGCTGCAGCCCGACATCCATGTCGTCTTGGCCAGCCGCTTCTGAATGCGGTCGTTGTAGCGCAGCTGCACGTCCGCGCGCACATCGAGATAGCGCAGATTCTCATTGAGAATCGTGGTGATGGCACGCACGGCGTAGTCGAGCTGTCCCTCGACATAGACCAGCAGCGAGTTGTGGCCAGGACCGGAGTTGGGCCCCGTCATGAAGAACAGGTTCGGGTAGCCGTGCGCGTTGATGCTCTTGTACGCCTGTGCTCCGCCGGCCCACTCCTGCGCCAGGGACCGGCCACCGATTCCGGTGACCGGATACGGCGGCCCCGTCAGATGCACGTCGTAGCCGGTGGCGAAGACGACGCAGTCGACGTGATGCTCGATGCCGTCGCTGGTGCGGATTCCGGCCGGGCTCATCGTGGCGATCGGCCAGTCGATGAGCTTGCAGTTGTCACGCTGCAACGCGGGGTAGTAGTCGCTGGAGATCAGCATCCGCTTGCACCCCGGCGTGAAGTCGGGTGTGAGCTGGCGCCGCAGCCATGGGTCCTTGACCTGGCGGCGTAGGTGGGCCTTGCCGAGCCTGGCCACCAGCCCCGTCAGCGGAGTGTCCCACACCAGTGCCGTCGCCGAGATCTCGTGTCCCCAGAACAGGGCTTGTCGCGCGAGTTGTTGTACCGCAGGCACTTTCGCGAACAGTTCCTGAGCTTTGGCGGGCGTGGCCAGGTCGAGCCTTGGCAGCACCCAGCCCGGTGTGCGCTGGAAGACCTTGACGAACTGCGCCTCCTTGACGAGTTCGGGGATGATCTGCACCGCGCTAGCGCCGGTTCCGATGACCGCGACCCGCTTGCCGGTGAAGTCGTAGGTGTGATCCCAACGGGCGCTGTGGATCTTGTGACCCTCGTAGGTGTCCAGGCCGCGGATCGCCGGCCAGTCATGGTCGGGTAACGGACCCGACGCCAGCACGACGGTGCGAGCCCGGAAGCTGTTGCGCCCGTTCGCCTTTACTGTCCACAGGCCTTGGGTTTCGTCGAATTCCAGCGCGTTGACCTCGACCCCGAACTGGATCTTGGGTTCAAGGCCGAAGTCGGACACCGTGTCCTCGATGTGCTTGCAGATCTCGTCGGCCGGTGAGTAGGCGCGAGACCAGGCCGGGTTGTGGACGAACGAGAACGAATACAAAAGCGAGGGGATGTCGCAGGCGGCACCGGGATAGGTGTTGTCGCGCCAGGTTCCGCCGACGCGGTCGGCGCGCTCGAGGATGACGAAGTCGTCGACGCCCGCTTCGGTCAGCTTGATCGCTGCGCCTACGCCGGTGAAGCCGGCACCGACGATCAGCGTGTCGTATACGTGAATGGGCATGTCAGGCCGCCGGCTCGTGGGTGACCTCTTTGACCCAGCTCGGTACTGAGGGCAGCAGCGGCCTCGGATAACGGTCGGAGAGCCAGACCATCGAATTCGCCAGCAGGTGGTACGGGTGACGCGGGTTGGTGACCACGCCTGCGTAACGCCTCAGGAACCGGTATGTCGGTACGCGACTGGTGTATTGGCCCCGATCACCCAGCTCCTTGAACCGCTTGACGGCCCGGTAAAGCCGCTCGGGTTCCATGCCCATGGCCGTGATCTCGTTGCGGATCCGGTTGATCAGCGGTGCGCCCATGATCGCGCCGATGATGAGACCGGGAGTCGCGTTGTGGCCGATGAAGTCGATCAACATCCGCCGGATCTTGGCGTGCCCGATCATGTCGAGCACCTCGAAATCGACGACGAGGTGCCGGGACTCGTCGTTGTTGATCTTCTCGAAGACCTGATGGCACACGGGATCGTGCACTTCGTCGAGAAGGAACTTCAGCAGCGCGCCGTCAAGGGCGACCTCCAGCATCGGGATCACCGTGCCGAGCAACGACAGCGGCATGTCGTCGGCCCAGCGGTCCAACCAGTCGATGGCCAACCGGATGTTGACGTTCGGCTCGGGCACTTCACCGTCGGAGAGCATGCCCCACCGCTTCATCAGTGCCAGTTCGGCATTGGCGTGCCGTTGCTCCTCGGCGTGGAAGTAGCGATAGATCTCGGCGATGGTGGGCGTCGGCGCCTTCTTGGCCAGCGCGGCGAAACCCCGTGCGCCGATGTTCTCGATCCAGCACAGGTCGGCCATGAATGCCTTCAACTGTGGGCGCTGCTCGTCGGTGATCATCTCGGCGCCCGGTGCATCCCAGTCGATGTCGGCCAGCGCCCATTGGCGGTCCTTGATCTTGGCCAGCATGACATCCATGTCGATCATCGCGTCCTCCTACGTCGTCACGCGGTTGGCGAGGCCGGCGGCGCGGGTGTACACCGTCGGAGTGAAACGCTTGATGCCCCAGCCGATCCGGGCATCGGGTTGCGGCATGCAGTACAGGCCGCCGCGGTCGTTGGTGTCCAGGCACATCCGGGCCACGCGTTCGGACGAGAAGCCCGTCCAGCGCATCAGCCGATCGGCGAGTTGGCTGGATTGTGCTGTGATGCGGCCGGATTCGACGATATTGGTCTTGACGAACGTCGGGCAGAGCACGGTGACATTCACCCCGGTGCCGGACAGTTCGGCGGCAAGCGTCTCGGACAGCGAGAGCACGCCTGCCTTGCTGACGTTGTAGGCGGCCATGCCGGGTGCGGCGCCGAACGCCGCAGCCGATGCCACGTTGATGATGCCGCCGAAGCGCGCTTCCCGCAGAATCGGCGTGAATACATGGCAGCCGTTGATCGGACCCCACAGGTTGATGCTCAGCACCCAGTTCCAGTCATCGAGGCTGGTTTCACCGATCGCCGTGCCGCCCGCGCCGACGCCGGCGTTGTTGATGACGAGCGTCGGCGGCCCGCCGAACCAGTCCTGCGCATCAGCGGCGAGACGTTGCACTTCGTCGACCTGGGTTACGTCGCATTTGGTGGCCAGTGCGCTTCCGCCGTCGGCGATGATCGCGTCGGCCGTTGTACGGGCTGCTTCTTCATCGATGTCGCTGCAGACGACGCGACCGCCGCGGCTCGCCAGTTCTGTCGCGAACGCAGCGCCGATGCCGCTGCCCGCTCCGGTGATGACAGCGGCGGCATCGTGGCTGCGCTTCTTCGAAGTTCCGAACAGTCCCATGCGGATCACCCCGCGGCCTTGTCTTTTTGGTTGTGGCGCAATGCATGTGCGATGAAGCCCGCGATATGGCGCATGGCCGGGCGGGCCTCCGGGCTGATTCGCGGGAGCGCCTGGAAGACGTGCACCTGGTCGGGCCAGATCTGCAGTTCGCACTGTCCGCCTGCGGAGCGGATGTGGTCGGCTAGCGCGATCGCGTCAGCGGCCAGCATCTCGGCTCCGCCGGCCTGGATCAGCGTCGGCGGAAGGATGCGCCCGGCCGCGACGTCGAGCTTCAGCCGGGGATGGCTGGAATCGATGTCCGCGCAGTACAACTCGATGAGACGGATGGCGTCGCGAGAGCGGACGGCCGGATCGCTGCGCAGTCGTTCGCGGGTGCGGGCGAGGGTGAACGTCAGGTCGATCGCGGGGGAGAGCAATACCGCGCCCGCCGGGTGGACGACGTCGGGTTGCAGGAGCAGGTCGACCGACAGATGCCCGCCTGCGGAGTCGCCGGCCACGATGGTGCATTCGGGCGAAATCCCATAGTCACCGGTCAGCCAGTCCCACCCGGAGCGGACATCGTCTGCGGCAGTGGGGAATCGGTACTTTGGCGCCAGGCGGTAGTCGATGCTGAATACCGGGATTCCGGTCAGGCGGGAGAGCCACGAGGCCAGCCGTCGATGTGTCCGTGGCGAGCACAGGGCATAGCCGCTGCCGTGAACGAAATAGATTGCGGCATCGGCAGGACCGTGGGGCACCCCGGCGCCGTAGACCCATTCGCCGACGACGCGGCGGCCATCGGAGGTCCTGGTGTCGACGGGGATGACGTGGGTGCCGGTGAGCGACGGCCCGAACGTGTCCATCACGCGGGCGATGATCTGGCGAGACAGCCAGATGCCCCATGCCGGTTCGGAGGGAATCACGGCGGCGATCTGCCGGAGGGTCAGGCTGCTGACTGCTGCGGCGCCGCGGGAACGGAGCGATCCGCGCTCATCATTGAGCATCGCTGGAGTACAGCACCGAATGATGACATTTGTCAATGTCACCATCGATCAATGGGAACTTATGCGGCCCCTGACCAGTGGTATCGCTAAATGTAGGGAAGGTTCCCCGATGCCGCTGACCTTCTCAGCGGCGCAGACTGTTGCAATGAATGAGGTCTACCTGGCATTCCAGATCAAGTCCGACAACACGCCGTGGTTGGCCGTGGGGCTGATCGCAGTAATTGCGGGAGTTATCGCATGGGGCCTTTGGATGACGTTCATCGGATCGAGGCAAACCAAGATTCGTGGCCAGGCGCTGACTGGAACCGCGCGGGTCTTGGGAGTGAAAACCCGTGGGGCCGTGGGTGACGCGGTTCAGGGTGCCCAGCGGGTCGTGTGTCGAATACGTCTGAGCGTGGAAGTCCCGGGTCGCGAACCCTACGAAGCGACGGCTCGGCAGAATTTCCGTCCGCGGACGCTCGACGCCATCCATGTCGGCAGGACGGTCGCGGTGCAGGTTGATGCCGGCAATCCGCAACGCGTGCGGATCGATCTCAGTCGACCGCCGGAGGCGGGATCCGCTTCGATGCAAACAGTTTTCAATGCGCCGCCCGTGGTCAGTTTCAACCAGTCGAGTTGGTCGCCGCAGACAGGATGGTCGGGTTCGCCGCCGTCCGGCGACATTGCGGACCAACTCAAGACAGTCTTCGGGAATCCGTTCATATCCGCGGCAGACTTACTGGCGACCGGTCAGCGCGTACCGGCGGTGTTGAAATCGTTCGCTCCTACCGGAACGACGGCGCGCAGTCTTGGCAGGACTGCCAGCAGACCCGAACTCATTGATGCTCCGCACTACATGCTCGAGGTCGAACTGCACTTTCCGCACCTGGCACCGATGACTGGCCGAGCCGTTCAGGCGGTGCCGGTGTCCCAGGTGCCCAACCTCGCCATCGGCCTTCAGTTGACGTGCGCGGTGGACCCGGCTGACCCCACGCACCGTTTCGTCGTGGACTGGGCCGGCATCTGATCGTCGCTTGACGGTGTCGGTGGGTGGGTGTTTACTCGAGACATCGAACATACATTCGAAAATAGAGTGATTCTGATGATGCAGGAGGTGCTGCTGTGACAGTGGCAATGGGCCTGGAGCAGCGCCGCGTCAACCGCGCTGAGCAGGTAGAACACCTGCGTCGCAAGATCGCGGCGGTGTCCGGGAAGGTGGGCGACGGGCGCCGCGGCGCTGCTTCGTCGATCGACCCGCTACCGGACGCTGAATCTTTGCTGCCGGTGCCCGAATCGCTGTCCGAACTGCTACCTGCGCCGTTGCCGCGGGGCACGGTGGCGGTGCTGTCGGGCGCTCGGTCCCTGTCGTTGAGCATGGTGGCGGCGGTGACGGCGGAAGGTGGGCACGCCGCGATCGTCGGCCAGCCGGATGTCGGACTGCTGGCGGCCGTCGAGATGGGCGCGGACCTGAGCAGGATCGCGGTCATCCCCGAACCCGGCGCCGATCCGGTCGAGGTGGCCGCGGTGCTGATGGATGGCATGGACTTGGTGGTGCTCGGCCTTGGTGGCCGGTCGGTGCCTGCGGGCCGGGCGCGGGCGGTGGTGGCCAGGGCGCGGCAGAAGGGGTGCACCCTGCTGGTCACCGGTGGCGACTGGCAAGGGGCGTCCACCCGGCTGGAGGCCAGGGTCTGCGGTTACGAGGTCACTGGCCCCGGCCGCCCGGGGATCGGCCGGATCAGCAAGGTGCGGCTGGCTATGCGGGCCAGGGGTCGGTCCTTCGGAGGGGCCGTTCGGGCAGTAGGCGGATGAGTGTCTTCCGGATCTACCTCAAGAGTGCTGGCCGTGTGGTGCATGGACTGGCCGGCGGTCGCCGCGTTGGCTGCCGCCGACCTTCCTCCCACGACGCCGGCGGCGGTCACCCTGGCCAACCGGGTGATCGCGTGTTCGGCGTCAGCGCGAGCGGCTGGCGTGCGACGAGGCCTGCGCCGCAGGGAATCTCAGGCGCGGTGCCCGGAACTGCACGTCGTCACGGCAGATCCCGCGCGCGATGCCCGCCATTTCGAAGTCGTGACGGCAGCCGTCGACGACCTGGTGCCGCGGGCCGAGGTGCTGCGGCCCGGCCTGCTGGTGTTGTCCGTGCGCGGTGCGGCCCGCTACTTCGGATCTGAAGAGGCAGCCGCTGAGCTATTGGTCGATGCGGTGGCGGCGGCGGGGGCCGAATGTCAGGTCGGCGTCGCCGACCAGTTGGCCACCGCCGTCTTCGCTGCGAGGGCGGGCAGGATCATCGCACCCGGCAAGGACGCGCTGTTCCTGTCCGCACTGTCGATCCGGCAACTGGCCACCGAGCCCAGCCTGGCCGCGCCCGGCCGCGAGGACCTAGCAGACCTGTTGTGGCGCATGGGCATTCGCAATATCGGTCAGTTCGCCGCGCTTACCCGCAGCGATGTGGCGTCCCGGTTCGGCGCCGATGCCGTCGCCGCGCACCGGTTCGCTCGTGGCGAGCCGACCCGCGGGCCATCGGGTAAGGAGCCACCGACAGAACTCGACGCGGTGATGAGCTGTGATCCGCCGATCGACCGTGTCGATGCCGCCGCGTTCGCAGGCCGGTCGCTGGCAAGCTCGCTGCATCGCAGCCTCGAGGCGGCCGGGGTCGGATGCACCCGGCTGGCGATCCACGCTGTCACCGCCAATGGTCAAGAGCTGGAACGTGTTTGGCGGTGCGCCGAACCGCTGACCGAGGACGCCACCGCTGACCGGGTGCGCTGGCAGCTGGACGGCTGGCTGAACAAACGCAATCCGAACGACCGGCCGACCGCGCCGGTGACGCTGATCCGGCTGCGGCCGGTTGAGGTGGTGTCGGCCGAGGCGTTGCAGCTGCCGTTGTGGGGAGGTATCGGTGAGGAGGACCGGCTACGCGCTCGCCGCGCGCTGGTGCGGGTGCAGGGCCTACTCGGGCCCGAAGCCGTACAGGTGCCGGTGCTCAGCGGCGGTCGCGGGCCGGCCGAACGCATCACGTTCGCCCCGCTTGGCGATGAGCTGGTGCCGCGGGCCGATCCGGGTCAGCCGTGGCCAGGTCAGCTGCCGGAGCCGTCACCGACGGTGCTGCTCGACGATCCGGTCGAATTGCTCGACGCCGACGGCAACCCGGTGCGGGTGACTGGTCGCGGGCTGTTCTCCGCCGACCCGTCGCGGCTGGCCTCGCCGGGGAGGGACAGCAAGCTGTCCTGGTGGGCGGGACCATGGCCGGTAGACGAGCGGTGGTGGGATCCCGAGCAGGCCAAGGCAGGCCGGACCGCGCGGGCGCAGGTGCTGGTCAACGGTGATCAGCGGCCGCAAGCCCTGCTGCTGTGCTATCGGCAGCGGCGGTGGTACGTCGAGGGGATCTACGAGTAGATCTTAGATTAGTTGTACACAACTGAATTGTGCGCTACAGTTCTGCGCATGGCTACGATGAGCGTTGATCGCCAGCTGTGCTTCGCCCTCTATTCGGCGTCGCGGGCGATGACGGCCGCGTACCGGCCGATCCTGACCGAGCTGAACCTCACGTATCCGCAATACCTCGTGCTGCTGGTGCTGTGGGAAGACGAACGTGTCACCGTCGGGCGGCTCGGCGAGCGGCTGCAGCTCGACTCGGGAACCCTGTCGCCGCTACTGAAGCGGTTGGAGGCCAACGGGTTTGTCCGCCGCGAACGCTCGCAGGACGACGAGCGCCTCGTCGAGGTCACGCTGACCCCGGCCGGCCGTCGCCTCGAGCGCAAAGCCCAATGCATCCCCGAGCAGCTGTTCGGCTCGACCGGAATGACCGAACAAGAAGCCGCGGACCTGCGCGATGCGGTCCGTCACCTCACCGATGCGCTCAACGCATCGCAACGAAAGGAATCCGCATGAAGACCCTCTACACCGCCGAAGCGCTGGCCACCGGCGAAGGGCGCGATGGCCATGGCCGCACCTCGGACGGCAAGCTCGATCTCGACCTCGCCATCCCCAAGGAGATGGGCGGCAGTGGCAACGGCACCAATCCCGAGCAGCTTTTCGCCGTCGGCTACGCCGCCTGCTACCACTCGGCGCTGCGACTGGTCGGCCGCCAGGACAAGGCTGACGTATCGGATTCGGCTGTAGGGGCGCGGGTTTCGCTCGGCCAGCTCGACAACGGCGGCTTCGGTCTCGCGGTCGAACTCGAGGTGACGTTGCCCAACCTTGACCATGACGCCGCCCAGCAGTTGGCGGAAAAGGCGCATCAGGTGTGCCCGTATTCCAACGCCACGCGCGGCAACATCGACGTGAAGCTGGTCGTCACCGACGACTGAGCCCGATTGAGCACCGCGAAACTGCGGCGAGATCGAGATTTCGACGAAATCCGCGATCTCCCCGCAGTTTCGGCGTGAGAAGGGCTAGCCCAGGCGCTGCGCGAAGGTCCCTACCCGAGCGATGAACCGGTCGAAGAAGGCCGCGGGGTCGACGCCAACTCCGATGAGCGCATTGGGTTCTCGTCCCCAGTGCTTGCTCCAGTCGGCGATGGTCATGCCGCGAGTGAGCGTTCCCGTCAACTCGACATCGATCGCGGCAGGCCGACACTGGACCAGATCGGGGTCAAGCGCCACCGCCGCGGCCAGCGGGTCATGCAGGTGCGCCAGGTAGCCCTCGCCCTGATCGAAGTGGAACTCGAAGTAGAACCGCATCGCGTCCTCCAGCACCGCGATCAGCGGGTTGGACGCCACCGACCTGGTGCCGCGGTCATCGAGCACGCTCATGGGCGTCGACGACGACTCCGCCGCTGTCGCTAGCCGGGACAACAGCGCAGGCGTCATCGCGATGTGCTCAGTCAGGTTCAGGCCCAGCACGATCGGAAGGTGTTCGGGTGGGTGAAGTCCCCACGCCGCGCCCCACACCGCGAACACTTCGGCGGCAGCCTCCGGGTCGACGCTGATGTTCCATTCGGCAACGGGCGTGGTGTTGCCGCGGTAGTCGAATGCGCCGCCCATGATCACCAATCGCCGCAACAGCTTGGGCAGCGCGGGTTCGATGCGCAGTGCCAGCGCCAAGTTGGTCAGCGGGCCGGTCGCGATGGCCACCAACTCACCGGGGTAGGCGCGTGCCGCCCGCACCCACGCTTCGGCTGCGTCGTACGCAGTGAGTTCCCGATCCGTCGACGGCAGCGTCGCGTAGCCCATGCCCTGCGGGCCGTGCGTGTCCTCAGCCGTGCGAAGCGGTGCGCTGATCGGCTGCTCGGAACCCTTGGACACCGGCACGCCCGCGATCCGGCACATCTCGAGCAATGCCAGGTTGTTCTCGCAAACCTGTTGCACCGGAACGTTTCCCGCAGTCGAAGCGATGCCGACGACCTCGGCGTCGTCGCTTGCGAACAAATACACCAGAGCCATCGCGTCGTCGACGCCGGTGTCGACGTCGACGAAGACGGGCAGCGCAGTCACGTCGCCAACGATAGAGCCGGCCACTTACCAGTGCACGCCCGGCACCAGCCGCACCGCCCGCTTGACGGTTCGCGGCACGCGCAACGCCGTGACCGCCGGCTTCGGGCGCTTGGGCCGCCGCGGTGTGCGCTGTTGAACCCGTTCGGTGTCCTGTCCGCGGGCCGCAGGCGAATCGGGGTAGCCGAGGTACAGCTGGTGCAGCACGCGCCGCGACAGCTTCGGCGTGAAATACATCCCGACATCGGCGAGCGTTCCGACCGGCGTGTCGATGCGCGCTGGTTTCTCGACGAGGCCCCGCACCACCATGGCCGCCGCATGCTCGGCGGTGATAGGAGGCATCGGGTTGAGTCGGCGCGACGGCGCGATCATCGGCGTCTTGACCAACGGCATGTGGATGCTCGTGAACGTGATGTGGTCGGAGAGCGTTTCGGTGCCGACCACTTCGGCGAATGCGTCCAAGGCAGCCTTGCTCGGAATGTATGCGCTGTATTTCGGGCTGCTGGCCTGCACGCCGGCGCTGGACACGTTGACCACATGGCCGAACCGGCGTTCACGCCAATGCGGTAGCAGGGCGAGGACCATGCGGACCGCACCGAAGTAGTTGACAGCCATCACGCGTTCATAGTCGTGCAGCCGATCGGTGGATGCAGAGATCGAGCGGCGGATCGACCTGCCCGCATTGTTGACCAGATAGTCGACGTGGCCGAACTGGCCGAGGATGTCTTTGACCGTGTGCTCGACCGACGTCGAATCCGTGACGTCGCACGTGAAGGCATAGGCCCGCCCGCCCGCGGCCCGGATCTCGGCAATCAGCCCGTCGAGTGCTTCGGCGTTGCGCGCCAACGCGAATACGCATCCGCCGCGCTCGGCGACCGCGATCGCCGAGGCGCGGCCGATACCACTTGATGCGCCGGTGATGATCACATGCTTGTCGACCAACGGCCCGGCAGGATCGTCGCGGCGGGCGCGGTCGGGGTCAAGGTGGTCGGCCCAGTACCGCCACAACTTCGGCGCGTACGATGCGAACTCCGGCACCGTTATCCCTGTGCCGCGCAACGCTTCTACCGTGTTCGTCGTCGCGAACGTCGGCACCAGGTCGACGACGTCGAGGATCTCACCCGGGATGCCGAGTTGCGTGGCGGCCATGTTGCGCAGGATCTTCGCCCGTCCGCTGACGCGCAGGAAGGGTGTCGCGGTCGCGCCAGGCAGTGAGCCCCGCAGCGGCGGCAGTCCCGCCGCTTCGGCGACCCCGCGGTAAATGCCGCGCAGCCCAATGGTTTTCGGGGCCGTGAGATGAAAGGTCTGCCCGTCTCGGCCGTCGGTGTGCATCAGCTCAACCAAAGCGTCCACCACATAGTCGACGGGGACGATGTTGGTGCGCCCGGTGTCGGGCAACACCATCGGGGTAAAGCTGGGCAGCACGGCGAGCTTCGCCAACAGGCCGAAGAAGTAGTACGGGCCGTCGATCTTGTCCATTTCGCCGGTGCGTGAGTCACCAACCACGACGGCGGGTCGGTACACCCGGTAGCGAAGCCCCGGCGTGGACCGGACCAACGACTCTGCCTCGAACTTCGTCTGGTGATACGGCGTCGGTAGCTCCTGGGCCACATCGAAGTCGTCTTCGGTGAACTCGCCGCGGTAGGTGCCTGCGACGGCAATCGACGAGACGTGATGCAGCGTTGCATCCAGTCGTCGGCACAGGTCGATGACCGCCCGGGTGCCCTCGACATTGGCGGCCCGCTGACTGACGTCGTCAGCGGTGATGTCGTATATCGCCGCACAATGTACGACGTGGTCGACGGCGCCCAACTCGGTGATCGCCTCGTCGGTAAGCCCCAGATCGGCTGCCGTCAGATCACCGACCAGCGGCTTGGCCCGCGGACCCCATTCGGTGGCGAGCCGTTCGAACCGTCCCAGCGAATTCCGCCGGACCAGCACGCACACCTCGGCGTCGTGGCTGCCGGCCAGGATCTCGGACACGACTCGGCGGCCAATAAACCCGGTACCGCCGGTAACGACATAGCGCATGCGAGCCATGGTCACCCGTTACCCGGCGAAGGTCAACAAGGTGTGACGTGGTCCTCGACCGACCCGATATCGTCCGACTATGCCGATTGACCCCACCGCCGTAGGCGCCAAGACCGACCCGACCGTCTTCGAATGGACCGACCGCGACACCCTGCTCTACGCGCTCGGCGTCGGCGCGGGGGTCGACGATCTCGCGTTCACCACGGAAAACAGTCACGACATCCCGCAGCAGGTGCTGCCCACCTACGCGGTTATCGCCTGCCTGCCGTTCGCCGCGGCAGCCAAGATCGGCTCCTTCAACTTCGCGATGCTGCTGCACGGTTCGCAGGAGATCCGGTTGTTCAAGCCGTTGCCACCGGCGGGCAAGCTCAGCGTCGTCGCCGAAGTGGCCGATATTCAGGACAAGGGCGAGGGCAAGAACGCGATCGTCATGTTGAAGGCGACGGGCACCGATCCGGCCACCTCCGAGGTGGTCACCGAGACGTTGACGACGGCCGTGATCCGCGGCGAGGGTGGCTTCGGGGGTCAGCCGGGGCAGCGTCCCGTCGCGCCGGAGATCCCCGAGCGGGAACCGGACGCGCGCGTCGCACTGCCGACGCGTGAAGACCAGGCGCTGATCTACCGGTTGTCCGGCGACCGCAATCCGCTGCACAGCGATCCATGGTTCGCGCAGAACCTCGCCGGCTTTCCCAAGCCAATCCTGCACGGGCTCTGCACATATGGGGTCGCCGGGCGCGCGCTGGTCGGCGAGCTCGGCGGCGGCGACGCCACCAAGGTCCGACAGGTCGGTGCTCGCTTCACCTCACCGGTGTTCCCAGGCGAGACGCTCACCACGTCGATCTGGCGGACCGACCCCGGGCATGCGGTGTTCCGCACCGAGGCGGCCAACCCCGACGGGTCCAACGCGCGCCTGGTGCTCGAGGACGGCACCGCCGAATACCTCGACTAATTGCGGGTCCTCGCCAAAGTGACCTAACCGGCTGCCGGGAGTTGACAGGATGTCTCCCATGAAGCTGGTCGTTGCTTATCTGGCCACACCGGGCGGCGCTGACGCGATGGCGCTTGGCGCGCGGCTTGCCAGGACGCTCGATGCCGAGTTAGAGGCGTGCATCGTCCTGCCTGCGGATCGGGCGCTGCCGACGCTCACGGGCGCGCGGGACTACGAGGCGAAGCTGGGCGAGCAGGCCGAGAAATGGTTGACCGAGGCGCTGGCATCGGTGCCCGACGACCTCACCGCGCACAGCCACGTGAGCTTCGATGACTCTTTCGCCGACGGGTTGATTCGGGAAACCGCGCGACTCGAGGCCGACCTCATCGTTGTCGGTGGCTCAGGCGGTGGACTGGCGGGCAGTTATTCGCTGGGCTCCGTGGTCAACGAACTGTTGCACTCGGCGCCCGTGCCCGTCGTGGTCGCCGCACGCGGCACCCGTGACACGAAGATCGATCGGGTCCGTGAAGTCACCTGTGCACTCGGGCAGCGTCAGGGCGCGGATCTGTTGTTGGAGAAGGCCGTTCAGTTCAGCAAGGCGGCCGGTACACCCCTGCGGTTGGTCTCGCTGGTGGCGCTCGATCCGGTATTCGGCCAGTTGCGCGGCGACGAGGAAGCGGTCCGTGAGCGCGCGATGGCGCACGCGCAGCAGGTTTTGGAAACCGCGAAAAGCTCGCTGCCGGAAGGGTTTCCGGTGACCGCTACGGCCGTGGAAGGGGCGACCGTCGAGGAGGCGGTGCGTAAACTCGACTGGCACGACGGCGACCTCATCATGGTCGGTTCAAGTCGGCTGAGTGCGCCAAAGCGCCTCTTCCTGGGCTCGACCGCCGCCAAGATGCTGCGGGTGCTGGACACTCCGATGATGGTCGTGCCGCGCGACGAACTCGGCAAGCACGACATTCCGTAAGGTCAGCGGCTGCCGCCGTTGGGTCCGTAGGCGCGGGCGATGTCGGGGGAGTCCGACCATCTGGAGTAGGTCGGCGATTGCGGCCAACCGTCGGGCGAGTCCTGCCATTCCTCTTGCCGGCCCCACGGAAGGATGTCGATCAGCGCGAAGCTGTGGCTGAGCTGTTCGGTGCCGCGACCATTGGTGTGCCAGGTGCGATACACCCTTTCGCCGTCACGCAGAAAGACATTCACCGCGAATCCGCCTCCTGGCGGCGCATCGACGTCGGCGCCGAACGAACTCTCCGACGAGGAGTACCAGTCCATCTTGTTGCCCACGCGTTCCTTGTATGCGAGGGCTTCGTCGATGGGTCCGTTGGTGACGATGACGAAGCGCGCGTCGTAGTTGTCGAGGAACTCGAGCCTGGTGAACTGCGAAGTGAAGCCGGTGCACCCACCGCACTGCCACTCGGCGCCGTCCTCCCACATGTGGTTGTAGACGATGAGCTGCGCGCGTCCGTCGAAGACGTCGGCCAGCCGGACGGGTCCGTCCTTGCCGATCAGTGTGTAGTCCGGCATCTCGACCATGGGCAGGCGACGGCGCTGCGCGGCAATCGCGTCCAGCTCGCGGGTGGCTGCCTTCTCGCGTCGGCGTAGCTCGTCGAGGGCGGCGCGCCAGGTGTCGTGGTCGACCAACGGGGGCAACGCGGTTGCCGTCTTTTCAGTCACGATTCCTCCAGGGCTATCGGTGTGCTTTCCAGTGTTGACCGGAATCGAGCCCGAAAGTCATCGTGGCTCGCCATCGAACATGCGTTCGATTATGCTGGCGGCATGGGCTGGCATACCGGGCCGCCGAGCTGGACCGAGATGGAGCGGGTGCTCAACGGCAAGCCGCGCCGTGCCGGCTGGCCCATCGACGAGCAGGTGGGCGACGGCGGCGACAGCCCGGCCTGGTCCCGTAAGCGGGGGGACTACGAGCCGCTCGAGGTCGACCGGCCGGCTTCGTCGACGCCGTATGCCGAACTGCATGCGCATTCGGCGTACAGCTTCCTCGACGGCGCCAGCACTCCGGAGGAACTCGTCGAGGAGGCAGCCCGCCTCGATCTGCGGGCCATCGCGCTGACCGACCACGACGGGCTCTACGGGGTGGTGCGGTTCGCCGAAGCGGCCAAGGAACTCCAGATGCAGACGGTGTTCGGCGCCGAGTTGTCACTTGGCGGTGGCGACCGCACCGAGGATCCCGATCCGCCGGGACCGCACCTGCTGGTGCTCGCCCGCGGGCCGGAAGGCTATCGGCGGTTGTCGCGACAGCTGGCGACGGCGCATCTGACGGGCGGGGAGAAGGGCAAGCTGCGCTACGACTACGACGCGCTGACCGAGGCGGCAGGTGGACACTGGCACATCCTGACAGGCTGCCGCAAAGGCCATGTCCGCCAAGCGCTTTGCGAGGGCGGCCCGGAGGCAGCCGGCCGAGCCCTTGCCGATCTGGTTGACCGGTTCGGCGCCGACCGGGTCAGCGTCGAGCTCACTCACCACGGCCATCCCCTCGACGACGAGCGCAATGCGGCGCTTGCCGACCTTGCGCCGCGATTCGGTGTCGGCATGGTGGCCACCACCGCCGCGCACTTCGCCGCGCCGTCGCGGGGCCGGCTCGCCATGGCGATGGGTGCGATCCGGGCCCGAAATTCGATGGATGAGGCGGCGGGATACCTTGCGCCACTGGGCGGCTCGCACCTGCGATCGGGGGAGGAGATGGCGCGGCTGTTCGCACACTGCCCCGAGGTGGTCACGGCTGCGGCCGATCTCGGCGAGCAGTGCGCGTTCGGGCTGGCGCTGATCGCCCCGCAGCTGCCACCGTTCGACGTCCCCGAAGGGCACACCGAGGACAGCTGGTTGCGGCAGCTGGTGATGGAGGGTGCCCGCGGGCGATACGGCCCACCGGAGCGGGCGCCGCGGGCGTATGCACAGATCGAGCACGAGCTGAAAATCATTGAGCAGCTGACCTTTCCGGGCTACTTTCTGGTCGTACACGACATCACCAGGTTCTGCCGCGACAACGGCATCCTGGCCCAGGGTCGCGGGTCGGCGGCCAACTCCGCGGTCTGCTATGCGCTCGGCGTCACCAACGTCGACCCGGTCGCCAACGAGTTGCTGTTCGAACGGTTCCTGTCCCCGGCGCGCGACGGTCCGCCCGACATCGACATCGACATCGAATCCGACCTGCGCGAGAAAGCAATTCAGTACGTCTACGACCGCTACGGTCGTGACTACGCCGCGCAGGTCGCCAACGTCATCACCTACCGAGGCCGCAGCGCGGTGCGCGACATGGCGCGAGCGCTGGGGTTCTCGCAGGGCCAGCAGGACGCGTGGAGCAAGCAGATCGGCCAGTGGGGAAACCTGGCCGAAGCGCCTCACGTCGAGGACATCCCGGAAGCCGTGATCGACCTCGCGATGCAGATTTCGAACCTGCCCCGGCACATGGGCATCCATTCCGGCGGCATGGTGATCTGCGACCGGCCGATCGCCGACGTGTGCCCGGTCGAATGGGCGCGGATGGAGAACCGCAGCGTCCTGCAATGGGACAAGGACGACTGTGCGGCAATCGGTTTGGTGAAGTTCGACATGCTGGGCCTTGGCATGCTCTCGGCGCTGCACTACTGCATCGATCTGGTCGCCGAACACAAGGGCATCGACGTCGACCTCGCGAAACTGGACCTCTCCGAGCCTGCGGTGTACGAGATGCTGCAGAAAGCCGACTCCGTCGGGGTGTTTCAGGTGGAGTCGCGCGCGCAGATGGCCACGCTGCCGAGGCTGAAGCCGCGAGTGTTCTACGACCTGGTGGTCGAGGTCGCGCTGATCCGGCCAGGACCGATCCAGGGCGGGTCGGTGCACCCGTACATCAAGCGCCGCAACGGGGAAGAACCCGTCACCTACGACCATCCTTCGATGGAATCGGCACTGCGAAAAACGTTGGGGGTGCCGCTGTTTCAGGAGCAGTTGATGCAACTCGCGGTCGACTGTGCCGGCTTCTCAGCCGCCGAGGCCGACCAGTTGCGCCGGGCCATGGGATCCAAGCGTTCCACCGAGCGGATGCGACGATTGCGCGGCCGGTTCTACGACGGCATGCGCGAGCGGCACGGCATCACCGGCGAGGTGGCCGACCGGATCTACGAGAAGCTGGAAGCCTTCGCCAATTTCGGTTTCCCGGAAAGCCATTCATTGAGCTTCGCGTCGCTGGTGTTCTACTCGTCGTGGTTCAAGCTGCACCATCCGGCGGCGTTCTGTGCGGCGCTGCTGCGGGCGCAGCCGATGGGCTTCTACTCCCCGCAGTCGCTGGTGGCCGACGCCCGCAGGCACGGCGTGACAGTGCACGGCCCCGACGTCAACGCCAGCCTCTCGTACGCCACGCTGGAGAATGCGGGCTTGGAGGTGCGGCTTGGCCTCGGGAGTGTCCGCCACATCGGCGACGAGTTGGCCGAGCAGATCGTCGACGAGCGAAAAGCCAACGGGCCGTATGCTTCTCTGCTCGACCTGACCGGACGCATCCAGCTGTCGGTGCCGCAGACCGAGGCGTTGGCCACCGCGGGGGCGCTTGGCTGCTTCGGCGTCACCCGCCGCGAGGGGTTGTGGGCCGCGGGCGCGGCGGCCACGCAGCGGCCGGACCGGCTGCCCGGCGTTGGGTCGTCGTCGCATGTCCCGTCGCTGCCCGGCATGACCGATCTGGAGCTGGCGGCAGCCGACGTGTGGGCCACCGGCATCTCACCGGACAGCTATCCCACGCAGTTCCTGCGCGAAGATCTCGAGGCCATCGGCGTGGTGCCCGCCGATCAGTTGTTGTCGGTGCCGGACGGCACCCGCGTGCTGGTCGCGGGTGCGGTGACGCATCGACAGCGGCCCGCGACCGCGCAGGGCGTCACGTTCATCAATCTCGAGGACGAGACCGGGATGGTGAATGTGCTTTGCGCGCCTGGGGTTTGGGCGCGACACCGCAGGCTGGCGCAGACGGCGTCGGCGCTACTGGTCCGCGGTCAGGTGCAGAACGCCACCGGCGCGGTCACCGTCGTCGCCGATCGGCTAGGCAAGCTGTCCATGAAAGTCAGCTCGAAAAGCCGCGACTTCCGCTGACCCCCAACTACGCCGAGTGTGCGTGTCTGCACGCCAACACGCCGCGGCGAGCGGACATTTCGCGCACACTCACCAGTCGTTCCAGTGCGAAACCTGCTGCGCGGGCAGCCTCGTCGCGCGCCGGAAGTCGGTGCCCTTTGTGTACGCAATCGGGAAGAGGCCGGCCTGGCTGTACTTGTCGAACGGAATGCCGAGCAATTCGGCGGCCTGCTTCTCGCCGTCGCCGAGCAGGTGCAGCGTCGTCCACGCCGACCCGAGCCCGCGCGAGCGCAGTGCCAGCATGAAGCTCCACACCGCGGGCAGGAGCGATCCCCAGAACGACGCGCTCATGCCTGCGGGCGCTCCGTCGGGACGGCCCTCCAAGCAGGGAATCAACATGACCGGCGCCTCGTGAAGGTGCTCGTTGAGATACTTCGCCGAGTCGTACACCCGCGGGCGCTGTTCGTCACGCACGTCGCCGTACTCGGGCTTCGGCAGATCGAGGTACGGCGTTGCGTTGGTCCGGTAGATGTCGGCCAGCGCCTTCCTCTTGTCGGCGTCGTCGACGAAGACCCACTGCCAGCCCTGGGCATTCGAGCCCGTCGGCGCCTGTAGCGCCAGTTCGAGACACTCCAGTAGCACGTCTCGGGGCACGGGCTTGTCGAAGTCGAGCCGCTTGCGCACCGAGCGTGTGGTGGTCAGGACGTCATCGGCGGACAGGTTCAGGGTCATTTCGCGAGATTACATTCGTTTCATGGCAGTCGAATTCACGCCTGACATTTCCCGCCGACTGCGCTTCGATCATTACGGCTGGTTGACGACGGTTGCGAAATCCGGCCAGCCGGTCCCGCGGTTGGTGGGTTTCTACTTCGACGACGCCCACGTTTTCGTGTACTCCATGCCGGACGCCGCGAAGGTTCGGCATATCAAGAGCCAGCCCCGGGTCAGCCTCAATTTGGAGTCCGACGGCAACGGCTTCGGGATCGTCGTGGTGGGCGGCGTTGCGACCGTCGACGCGGTCGACGTCGACCCGCGTGCGGACCACGCCTATTGGGCCAAGTACCGCGCTGACATCGAGCGGGCCGGAATGACCGAGGCGATCGCCGCGTACAACACGCGACTGCGGATCACGATCGACAAGGTGTGGACCGGGGGCTGACGTCGAGCGTGCGCAGAATGCACACCAAATGCGGCGTGTCGGCGTGCAGACGCGCACGCTCGCGGTACTAGAGGGGGCGCGCGGTACTAGGGGTTAGACGGCGCCGCGGAAGCCCTGCTGGCGCCAGGCCTCGTAGACGGCGACGGCCGCGGCGTTCGACAGGTTCAGTGACCGCCTGCCCGCCAGCATCGGGATGCGCACCTGCACAGTGATGTGCGGGTCGGCGAGCGTCGCCGCATCAAGGCCCGTCGGTTCCGGGCCGAACATCAATACGTCGCCGGGTTGGTAGCTGACGTCGGCGAAGGAATCCGTGGCATGGGCGGTGAAGGCGTAGACCCGCGAAGGCGCCAACGCCGACCATGCCGTCGCAAGATCGCGATGCACAGTGACCGACGCCAGGTCGTGATAGTCGAGGCCGGCCCGGCGCACCTTGGGTTCGGACAAGTCGAATCCGAGCGGTTCCACCAGATGCAGTTCACATCCCGTCGCGGCCACCATCCGGATCGCGTTGCCCGTGTTGGGCGCGATACGCGGCGAGAAGAACAGCAATCTGAACACGGCGATAATGCTTGCATGGTCGAGCGGAGCATCTGGATGCAGAAGGTTGCTGCCAATCCCGGACATTCGGATTGGTACATCGAGCGCTTCCGCGCCATGGCGCGTGCCGGCGAGGATCTGGCCGGCGAGGCGCGCTTCGTCGATGCGATGGCGCCCCGTGGCGCGCGCATCCTCGACGCAGGCTGCGGCTCCGGCCGGTTGGGTGGGGCACTGGCCAAGGCCGGTCACGACGTAGTCGGCGTCGACGTCGACCCGGCGCTGATCGAAGCCGCCGAGCACGATCACCCCGGCCCGCGCTGGCTCGTCGGCGACCTCGCCGAACTCGACTTGCCCGCCCGCGGCATCGTCGAACCGTTCGACGTCATCGTGGCAGCGGGCAACGTCATGGCGTTCTTGGCTCCGAGCACCCGGGTTCAGGTGCTGCGTCGGCTGCGTGTACACCTCGCCGCCGACGGTCGCGCGGTGACCGGTTTCGGTGCGGGCCGCGATTATGAGTTCGCCGAGTTTCTCGATGACGCGGCCACGGCGGGATTGGTGCCCGATCTACTGCTGTCCACCTGGGATCTGCGGCCGTTCGCCGATGACTCCGACTTCCTTGTCGCGGTCCTTCGGGCGGTCTGAAAGATTCGTCGCTTCACCGCCCAATCATTTGCTCGGGCGTATCGAAACGGCTCGTCAGAGTGGTTATCAAGTCTGTCTGTTCAGTAAGAATTGTGGAATCGGCTGCACATGGCTGTCATACTCGACCAATTGCCAGGCGTAGAACGCCGCCCATCGGTGGGCGAAATCAGCAGGAAGTCATATGAACGACGCTCCATTACTGAATTGCGGGCAGGCGACCGATAGCAACGGCGGCCGCCCATGACCGCGTTCTCGCAGCTGAAAAAGGCCGATGGCACGCTCGTCGATTTCGAACCAAAGCCTCAGCGGCCCGCCAAGAGACCATCGCGATGGTCGATGACGAATTGGCCGGTTCGGTGGAAAGTCTTTGCGATCGTTTTGGTGCCGTTGGTTCTCGCCGGGACGTTCGGCGGATTGCGCATCTACTCGAGTGCGACGGACGCGGCCGATTTGCGCCGGGCCGCCGATCGCGCCGAAATGGTGCCCGCGATCGAGAGCTACATGGGTGCGCTCGACGCTGCGATGCTGGCCGGTTCGACCGGTGGTGACACCCAGGCCGCGCTGAGCAAGTTCGACACCGCCCGGCAGAACCTGCAACGACGACTGACCGACACCGACGTCGTCCCCGATGTCAGCAAGGCCGTGACGACGATGATCGGCGCAGGCCAGGCGCTGATGGACAAGGTCACGGCCAACAGCATCGGGCTGCGCGATCGCGTGCAGGCCTACACCCCGATCCTGCTGACCGCCGAGGACGCCATCAACGGCTCGGTGCGGGTGGAAGACGAGCGCATCCGCGCCGAGACGCTTGGCCTGAGCCGGGCCGTCGGTGCCCGAGGCCAGATGATGATCCAGCAGCTGCTGGTGAACCTCGGCGGTGAATTGCCCGACCCCGAGTTGCGGATGTCGATGACGACAGTGGCAGGCACCGAACCGTCGACGCTGTTCGGCATGAGCCAGGTGCTCGGCATCGGCTCGCCCGAGGCGGGCAAGCTGCAGCAAGAGTTCGTCAAACGGATGGCGATCATGTCCGACCCCGCCGCCGTGCTGGTCAACAATCCGGACCTCAGCGCATCGATCCAGGCGACCAACCAGATCGCGAACGAGATGGTCGCCGACACGTCGAAGGCGGTGACGGATGCGGTGGAGCGCGAGGCCGCGGCCCAGCGCACGGCTGCGATCCGCGACGCGGCGATCGTCGTTGGCGCGATGCTGGTGGCGCTGCTGCTCGTCATCCTGGTGGCGCGATCGCTGGTGCGCCCGCTGCGGAGACTGCGCGACAGCGCACTGAAGGTCGCGCACGACGATCTGGCCCGCGAGATCGATCGAGTCCGCGCCGGTGGCGAGGCGGGCCACGTTGCGCCGATTCCGGTGTACACCTCCGAGGAGGTCGGCCAGGTCGCGCACGCCGTCGACGAGCTGCATGAGCAGGCCGTCATGTTGGCCAGTGAACAGTCCCAGCTGCAGCTGCAGGTGAGCGACATGTTCGAGACGTTGTCGCGACGCAGTCGGTCGCTGGTGGATCAGCAGCTCTCGCTGATCGACCGCCTCGAGCGCAACGAGGAGGACCCCGAGCGGCTGGAGAGCCTGTTCCGGCTTGATCACCTCGCCGCCCGGATGCGTCGCAACGGCGCCAACCTGCTGGTGCTCGCCGGTGCCAAGGTGCCGCGCGACCAGGCCGAGCCGGTCCCGGTGTCGGCGATCATCAACGCTGCCGCCTCGGAGGTCGAGGACTACACCCGCGTGGTCACCGCGACGGTGCCCGACAGCGAGGTGATCGGCGCCGTCGCAGGCGATCTGGTGCACCTGCTGGCCGAGCTTCTCGACAACGCACTGCGTTATTCGCCGCCGATCTCCCAGGTCCGTGTTTCGGCCGTGCACACCGGCAACGGCGGCCTGGTCATCGAGGTCAGCGACATCGGCATCGGCATGACCGAACCCGATCTGCGCGTGGCCAACACGCGCCTGCAGTCCGGCGGCGAAGTCAACCCGTACACCGCTCGGCACATGGGCCTGTTCGTGGTCGGGCGGCTCGCCTCGCAGCACGGGCTGGTGGTCCGGCTGCGCAGCACCATTGCAGGCGAACCGAATTCGGGTACGACCGCCGGTGTCTTCGTGCCCGGCGACTTGCTCGTCGTCGCAGGGGCTGGGCCCGATCAGTTCGGCGAACCCGAGTACGGCGCCCCCGCTGATGCCCACGCGGGCATCCACACTGCGTTGGCGCTCGACGAGGACCACGACTTCGGCGACTACGTCGAAGAACCCGGACACGAATACACCAACGGCCACGGCGACGTGCCCGTCGCGTTGTTGCCGCAACGCAATCCCGGCGCAAGCGGAATCTCCGACCTTCCTGCGTCGCTCGCCCAACCCGCCGAGGAAGAGCCCGCCGACGAGTGGCCGGCCGAAGAGCAGTGGCCCGAAGACTCGATGCCCGCGCAGACGCAAGAGGTCCCGCCTTGGGGTCAGCGCCTCGCGCCGCAGCCCGAGGCCGACCGGGCTCCGGTCGACACATCGGCGTTCTTCGCGTCGCGCGCGCAGGCCGCCAGCAACGGTGTGCCCGCTTCGCCGGAGGTCGAGGAAGCGCAGCCGCAACCCACTGCGCAAGCTCAGCCGTCTGCCGCTTCAGAGGACCCGCAACCCGAGTCGACGGGGCCTGCGGTCGAAGAGCCGTCGGCCACGGCGGGTGCCGACGACGCGATCTATCAGAAGATGCTGTCCGAATGGCTCGTCGATCCGACCGACCTGGCCAAGAGCGAGGACCTGAATTGGGAATCGGTGTGGGATCACGGCTGGTCGGCGGCCGCGGCAGCGGAGGAGGCGCCGGTCGCCGAGCACACCGAGGAAGGTCTGCCGGTTCGTGAGCCGGGCGCGCGCCTGGTCCCGGGTGCGGTCGACGTGGCAAGGCCGTCCAACGGCACTGCGCACACCAACGGCGGTGCTCACCGGAGCGACCAGGACGACGACGAGGTAGCATCGGCGGCTGAGTTCGGCGCCGGCGGAGGACCGATTCCGTCCCGCGATCCTGAGGCCGTCCGCGCAAGCATCAGCAACCATTTCGGTGGAGTGCGGGCCGGCCGATCACATGCCCAAGAGACCAGAGGAACCGATAACGAATGAACTACCCGCCACGTTCGACGCAGCGCGACTCGCTCGACTGGCTGGTCTCGAAGTTCGCCCGCGAAGTATCCGGTGTCTCGCATGCCGTGCTGGTGTCCGCCGACGGACTGCTGATGGCGGCCAGTGAACACATGCCGACCGAACGGGCCGACCAACTCGCCGCGGTCGCCTCGGGCCTCGCGAGCCTGTCGACGGGCGCCTCGCAGTTGTTCGACGGCGGATACGTGCTGCAGTCGGTTGTCGAGATGGAGAACGGCTATCTGCTGCTGATGCGTGTCGGCGACGGCTCCAACCTTGCGACGCTGGCCACCCGTAACTGCGACATCGGCCAAATCGGTTACGAGATGGCCATTTTGGTGGAGCGAGTAGGCGCCATGGTCCAGTCGGCACGACGCTCCCCGCAGCACTCGTGAGTGGCCTATGGAAAATTGGGAGTCAGGCGACACGGCCGAACCGCAGCTGGTCCGGCCGTACACCCTGACGGCCGGCCGCACCGATTCCCGCGTCAACCTGCCGCTCGAGGCGCCGATCGAGACCGTGCTTTTGCCGCCGAAAGCGCCGCGCTGGCCTGGCAACGACGTACGCGGCCGGATGCTGTCAATGTGCGCAGACAGCCCGTCGGTCGCCGAAATTGCCGCTGTCTTATCGCTGCCTCTCGGCGTGGCGCGCGTGCTTATCGGTGACCTCGTGACGCAAGGTTATCTACGGGTGCACACGACCCTGGGTGATTCCACCACCATCGATGAACGACGTGAATTGATAGGAAGGACGCTGCGTGGCCTTCGAGCGCTCTGAGGGGCGGGACACCGCCTCGACGAAGATCGTCATCTCCGGTGGCTTCGGCGCCGGCAAGACGACGTTCGTGGGTGCGGTTTCCGAAATCATGCCGCTGCGCACCGAGGCGTTGGTGACCAACGCGTCTGCGGGCGTCGATGGGCTCGAGCTGACCCCGACGAAGAACACCACCACCGTGGCGATGGACTTCGGCCGCATCACGCTCGCCGAGGATTTGGTGCTGTACCTGTTCGGCACACCGGGGCAGCGCCGGTTCTGGTTCATGTGGGACGACCTGGTGCGCGGTGCCATCGGTGCCATCATCCTGGTCGACGTGCGACGGCTGGCGGACAGCTTCGCCGCGGTCGACTTCTTCGAGGCGCGCAAGCTGCCGTTCCTGATCGCGATCAACGAATTCGACGGGGCGCCAAAGCATCCCGCTCAGGCGGTGCGCAAGGCGTTGGCGCTGCGCGAGGACATTCCGATCATCACCGTCGATGCGCGCGACCGCCATTCGACCAAGGCTGCGTTGATCGCCATCACCGAGTATGCGCTGAATAGCCTGACCCCAGTTCGTGGCTGACGAGGTTTGGGCCGAGCGCGAGTTCAACGGTCACGACTTTCGTGACGAGGACCTGAGCCGGCTGCGAACCGAACGCGCAATTTTCACCGATTGCGATTTCAGCGGAGCCGACCTGTCGGAATCAGAGCACGAGGGCTCGGCTTTTCGCAATTGCACGTTCCGACGAACATCGTTGCTGCACAGCATCTTTCGGCACTGCAGTTTCTTGGGTTCGGTTTTCACCGAATGCCGCCTGCGGCCGATCAAGTTCGTCGAGGTGGATTTCACGCTGACGGTTCTTGCCGCGGCGGATCTGCGCAGCGCCGACCTGTCCGACTGCCGATTGCGCGAAGCCAGCCTGGTGGACGCGGACCTGCGCAAGGCCGTGCTGCGGCGCGCCGACCTGACCGGTGCTCGCGTACAGAACGCAAAACTGGAAGAAGCCGATCTGCGTGGCGCACGCGTTGATCCGACGCTGTGGACCACGGCGAGGTTGCGTGGCGCGAAGGTCGACATCGAGCAGGCGATGGCGTTCGCCGCTGCGCACGGTCTGGATATCCAGGGCGGCTGACTGCGTCCCGCCCGCCGAAACTGCGGATTCCTGCCAACCGGCGGTCAATTTCTGCCAGCGGGATTATCGGCTTCGCCAGCGCGTTTAACCCTACAGAGCCGTTAATGCGGTTAGAACCTACAGAGGAAGGCATCGAAATGAAGAAGTTCGGATTCGCCACCCTGATCGCCGGTGGTCTGACAGCGGCACTGCTCGGTCTCGCTGGACCGGCCCAGGCCGATATCGTCACCAACCCCGTCGCGCCTCACTACCAGGTCGACAATCACGACGACGCGAACACGACGAACGGCTTCGTCGACGTCCCGTTCTGATCGCCTACAGGCAGTAAGCAGACCGCCGATTGCGGCGGTCTGCTTGCTTGTGCGGGCGTCATGGGGCCAGGTGGCGACTGACGATGGGCGCGATCCGCTCGATCAGTTCTTCCATCGGCGTCGACGCGACGGGTTCGACGCGCAGGATGTGCCGGAGATACGCGATGCCCAGCAGCTGCGACATCGCAAGGTCGATGCGAAGCTCGGCGTCCGGCGCCTTGAGAGCCGCCGCGATGTGCGCGTACACCTGTCCTTGGATGAATTGGCGCACCAGGTTCGCCGACTCCTCGTGAGTTGCCGCCCCACGCAGAATCGCCAGCAGTGGCGCACGGGATTCCGGTTGCTCCCACGCCTCGAAGAACACCCGCGTCAGGCGCTCACCGATGTCGCCGCGGTCTCCCGCGGTGATGCGGGCGGCAATGTCGGCAGGCTCGAACGGCCAACCCATCGTTGCGCGGAAGAGTTCGACCTTGCTGCCGAAGTAGTGGCGGATCATCGCCGGATCGACGCCGGCGGCGGCGGCGACGTCGCGTACCGAGGTCTTGTCGTATCCGGTGTCGGCGAACAACCGCCGTGCTGCGCCGAGGATGACGTTGCGGGTATCGGTCTTGCCGCGCGGGCGTCCGATCCTGGCCATAGTGGCGAAATTCTACAGCCGTTGACTTTTGAGCGATGCATAGTTAGCGTGATGATCAGAAATTCCACAGGTGAGGAGTTTTTGATATGCCAGCACCACGATGGGTTGCCCGCGCAAACAAGATCGGCCTGAATCGCCTGACGAAATTCGTCGCCCCGTGGGCGCCCGGATGGGCAGTCGTCATCCACCGAGGACGCAAGTCGGGCCGGACGTTTGAAACCCCGCTGTGGGCCTTCCGGCGCAGGGGCGGATACGTGATCGCGCTGACGTACGGTTCCGGCGCCGACTGGGTGCGCAATGTCATGGCCGCGGAAGGCTGCCAGCTGGAGAGCAGGCGGCGCCGCTACCAAATGGGTGCACCGCGCCTCTACCGCGACGAGACCGCCTCCGACATGCCGGCGTTCATCCGCTTCATGCTGAGGCGGGTCATCAAGGCGCCGGAGTTCCTCAGCCTCGACATCGTCAGCGAGCCGGACGTCAACGTCGGACAGCGCGCAGCTCAACAAGATTCACTCCAAGGGCCCGCCGACTGATCAAATGCAACGAATCCCGCCTGCGTCGGCCCCGCGCGGGCGAGGATGAGCCCATGGCTGCTACCTGGGACACGATCGATCGCTACGTTGTCATTTCGACGGACACCCACGCGGGGGCTGATCTATACGACTACAAGCCGTACCTGCCGGCCCGGCTGCACGACGAGTTCGACGCGTGGGCAAAGACCTACGTGAGTCCGTTCGACGACCTCGTTATTGCCACTGCGCAGCGCAACTGGGACCACGACATGCGGATGTCCGAAATGGACGCCGACGGGGTTGCCGCCGAGGTGCTACTCCCCAACACGATTCCCCCGTTCTTCCCGACCACACCCAACATCACCATCAGCCTGCCGAGTACCCGCGAAGAGTTCGAAAAGCGTTGGGCAGGAGTGCAAGCGCACAATCGCTGGCAGGTCGACTTCTGTTCATTGGCCCCCACGCGCCGTAGGGGTTTGATCCAGATCTTCCCCAACGACATCGATCTGGCCCTCGAAGAGATCCGATGGGGCGCAGCGCAGGAGTGCTTCGGCGGCGTGCTCATCCCCGCCGTCTCACCCGGTGATCCGACCGTCGCCCCGCTGTTCCATACCCGCTACGAACCGATCTGGGCGCTCTGCACCGAACTCGACCTGACAGTGGTCCAGCACGCCGGAGCAGGGAGTCCGGCGATGCCGATGGATCAGCCGGCCTCCAACGCCGTACTGGTCACCGAGATGGCAATGTGGGCCCAACGCACCGTCAGCCACCTCGTCCTTGCCGGCGTCTTCGAACGGCATCCAACACTGCGGTTCGTGCCGACGGAGCAAGGCACGATGTGGCTGCAGCACCAGATGATGATGCTCGACGCGATGGTGCCGAGCATGAAATCCGAAGCAGGCAACCGCACCTATGGCGTGTTCGGCGGATCGTCGGTCGACGAGTTGACCATGGCGCCAAGCGATTACGCAAAGCGGAACTGCTACCTCGCGGCCGAACTCATGCCGTTCGAGGATTCGATGATCGACTACATGGGTGCCGATCACATCATGTGGGGCAGCGACTATCCGCACGAGGAAGGCTTCGCGCCGCATTCCAAGCTCGCTATCAGGTGGGCCTTGCACCACCGGCCCGAGGACGCCTGCCGCAAGATTCTGGCCGGCAACGCGGGGCGGTTGTACCGGTTCGATTTGGCGGCACTGGCCCCGATAGCCGCCGAGATTGGTCCGACGGTCGCCGAGGTCCATACGCCGTTGGGGGACACGGGTTACGTCGCTCCGGCCGCGTTCGGCTACCGACCATTCGAAGGTGGCCTCGCGCTGAAGCGGCTTGCGCCGGCGCGCAGCTAGGGGAATAACTGCCGCGTAGCCGGGTTGACGGTGGCATGCGAGCAGTCATCTACGACCCTCAGGCACGGGCGAACCTGCGACTTGCCGACGTCGACGAGCCCGTCGCCGCCGAATCCGAGGCGATCATCGAAGTGCGGGCAACAGCACTGAACTTCGGCGAGGTGCACTTCATCGATCGGATGCGTCAACCCGGCGAAGTACCGGGTTGGGACGCCGCGGGCGTGGTTGCTCAGGCCGCCGCGGACGGTTCTGGCCCACCGGTCGGCAGCCGCGTCGTCGGGTTCAACGGCGCGGGCGGCTGGGCGCAGCGGCGGGCGGTGCCGACGGAAAACCTTGCGGTGCTTCCGGATTCGGTGGACTTCGGCCCAGCGGCCGCTCTGCCGGTCGCGGGCGTCACAGCATTACAGGCGCTGCGCAGGCTCGGGCCGGTGGTCGGGCGTCGGGTGCTGATCACGGGAGCATCGGGCGGCGTCGGCCGCTTCGCGGTTCAGCTGGCGGCACGGGCGGGCGCACACGTGATCGCGGCGGTCGGTTCTGCGGCACGCGGGGCCGGTCTGAGCGACCTCGGCGCGGCGGAGGTCGTCGTCGGGCTGGCGGATGTCACCGAGCCCGTCTTCGGCGTTCTGGACAACGTCGGCGGACAACTGCTCGCTGATGCGTTCCGTCTCGTCGACGACGGTGGCTCAGCGCAATCCATCGGGATGGCGTCGAACCAACCCACGACCATCGACTTCGAGGCCGAGCGACAGTTCGGCGTGCACAAGCGGTTGGAACCGTTCACCGTTGGCGCGCCGTTCGGGCCGGATCTCGGGTATCTGGTGGAACTGTTGGTCGCCGGCGAGATCGATCCGCAGATCGGATTGCGGACGTCATGGGACGAGGTAGCGGACGCGGCCGAGGCGCTGCTCGACCGTCGGGTCGCAGGCAAGGCGGTTTTGGACGTGGTCTGAGCCGCGACAGGATACGGTCATCGACCATGACGTCGACATTGGACAGCGAGGTCGTCGCGCGGGCGCGCGGAATGCGCGAGCTGGTGCGAGCACAGGCCGCCGAGTCGGAGCGATTGCGGACCTTGTCGCCCGCCATCGTCGACGAGATGTGGGCGAGTGCCTTGATGTCGTCGTTCAATCCCGTCGCGGCGGGTGGCGTCGAGCCGACGTTCGCCGAGATGATCGAGACGTGGATCGAAATGGCTTGGCAGGACGGCTCGTTCGGATGGTGTGGCATCGCCAACCTGCCGTCGACGTTCGCGGCAGGGGCGTATCTGCCCGACGAGGGCTTCGCCGAGGTGTTCACCGCCAACGACAACCGAATCACCATGGGCGGCCAGTTCTTTCCGAACGGGCAAGGTCATGCCGTCGACGGCGGTTACAAGTTGACGGGATCGTGGAGCTTCGGGTCGGGCACCGGCCATTCGGAGTACATCGCGGCCGGGTTCATGCCGATGGACGACGGTGAGGTCCGCTGGATCAGCGAGGGCCTGCCCGACATGCAGGTGGCGATCGTGCCGCGCGCCGACATCACTTTCACCGACGGCTGGTTTGTCCAGGGGCTCAAGGGAACTGGGTCCTATGACTACAACGCTGCGGATGTGTTCGTGCCGCAGTGCCGGACCTTTCCGTTGATGGTCCGTGAGCCGCAGCGGGGTACGTCGCCGGCGACACGCATGGGCTTGATGCCCGTCGTCGCCGCCGGGCACGCGTCGTGGGCGCTGGGGGTGGCCAAGAGCATGCTCGACGACGTCGAGGAGCTGGCCGCCACGAAGTTCCGGATGAGCGACATGGCTTCGCTGGCCAGCCGTCCGACATTTCAGAAAGGCTTGGCGCATCACGTCGCATCGTGGCGGGCCGCCCGCCTGCTGGTGCTCGACGCATTCACCACTGCGGAGTCTGCGGTGGCGGCAGGCAACGACCTCACCCCGGGGTTGCGCGCCGATATGCGGGTGGCCGCCGTCTACGCCACCGACGTGGCACGGGCATGCGGAGAGTGGGCCCATCTGGTGGCCGGCACCAGTTCGATCCGCGAAGGCAGCCGGTTGGAGCGTGCCTTCCGCGATTTGTACACCGGTACGCAGCATGCGTTCATCAGCGAGAAGGTCGCCATCGATGCGGTCCAGATCTGGCTCGGCATCCTCGAAGACCAGCCGGGCCTGTAGGCGGCGGCGACGCTGCGTCTAGCAGAGCGCCGGGACGCCGCCGATCTGCCGGTCGCCGAAAACGCTTATATGTTGCGGCCCAATCGCTGGATCAGCGCGAACAGCGTTGGCGGACAACCAAAATGATCGTCCGAAACGCCCTCGCCTCAAAAGGCAATGCAGTCGAATAGGAATCAGCACTCGGGTCTGTTTTGTCGGTAGTTATGGCAGATAGTCGACTGCGAAAGTGACATCGACGGCATAGTGCAAGTCGCCCGAAGTTGCGGGGATGTCCATCTTGAAGCTGCTGCTGGTCACCTTCTCCGAAGGCCCGTCGGGCAGATCGAGCCGCCTGCCCCGATCAATCCCACTGCCGGCAGTGTCGTCGCCCCAGGGCGCGTCATCTTCTCGCGCCCATGAGTGAACCCAGATACAGGTGCGCCCCGCAGCAACCGTCTGTGCGTCCGACTCTATGTAGGCGAAGCCCACCGTGTAAGGACGGTCGGTCTCGCCCCAGTCATCGAGGTTGGGCTCAGGGAGGTTGAACCGTTCCAATGAATTCAACGGGCCGGTGTCGGATCCCGCGGAAACCTCGAACCAGAAGTCGCCTTCACCGGTAGTCGCCCAGTCGCCGTCGTTGAATACGTGCATTTTAGGGAACTGCACCGTCAGCTTGCGTTTGAGGGAGTCCTGCTCGACATCGAGTATCTCCCAATTGCCACCAGCATCGACCACCATCGCGGTGAGGAAATAGTGATGCCCGGGTACCAGCGGCTTGAGCTCGAACATATGACTCACAGCGGGGCCGAGCGGCGCGGGAATGACGGCATCGGGATCAACCAATTTTGGGATACCGATTGCGTCGGAAACGGCCGGTGATCGACTGGCACCGGCGAGCACGAGGGTCGTCGGCTTATTGGTTTTTATTCCGTGGCTCAGCCATGTGCCCCCACCCGTGCCACTGTGATCGCTAATCAGTCTCCTTGCCGCCGGTTTCTTGAAGACCGCGACGACAACGACCTTCGTACCCACCGGGTCCGTCGAGACCGGAGTGTGCAGCGAATCGAACAATCCTGCGGTGTAAATCTCGCCGGGGCTCAGGGTGATCGAGTAATTTCCGGAGAAGTCGGCCTCATCACCTAGCCCCGTCAACGTGTGGACATTGACTTTCGTCCAACCCATCCCGGGCTTTTTCTCCCACAGTTCCTCAGCCTGTTCCTTCTTGTACTTCACATTGGTATTTCCGGTGGCCTCGGGTGGAGAGATGGTGTTGTCAACGACGATCGGATTGGGATCGGCCTTAATGGTGCTCATGGGCGTTGCTCCTGGCGTGGTGATTTTCCTGAGAGCTGATGTACCGCTCTCGTACCACTCTGTTTTTCGATCACGAAGGCGCCGCCGGCTCTGGCTCGAACGCTACGCGTCATAGGCACCGCAGGCGGCCTTTACCGATATTCGCGCGAGCGACTTGCCGGCCGAATTCGCTATTGGTCAGCCGCGTTTAAATTCAATTCCGCGGCCGCGAAACGGCCGTCCTCCCATTCGAGAACTTGGATTTTCGCCGTCAATCCCAAAAGGCCGTCGCCATGCAGCGCGAAACCCATGTGGCACAAGCTAGTTGGACACCAATTCGCACGACTCGCTGACGGCCACGCAGTGGCCTAGCCGCCCTTGAGGCGAATCTTCCAGCGCACGAAGCTGATGTAGCCGACGCAGATCGCACCGAGCATGGCCATGTTGAACCACCAAGTGCCCGCCTGGTGTTTCCAGTGCGAATCCTGCGGAGTCAGCGGACCTGGCACAAGTCTGAGCAGATCGATCGTCGACGCGGTGCTTGCGAAGCCCCAGCGGGCCGGGGTGATCCACGACAACTGATCGAGGCCGATGCGGCCGGTCACCGGAATCATGCCGCCCTGGAACACCAGCTGCGACATGATCGCGATCACCAGCAGCGGCATGATCTGCTCGTTCGACTTGGCCAGCGCCGAGAGCGCCAAACCCGTCATCGCGGCGGCCACACAGCATGCCGCGACGTCGACGTAAAGCTCCAGGGTTCGAGGGGGTATGACGGCGCCGCTGGTCACGGCTCCCGGGCCCCACTTCTTGCCCCACACGTTGATGCCGACGACGATCGCCGACTGCAACAACGCGAACCCGGCGAAGACGAAGACCTTGGCCAAGATGTACGCGGATGTCGACAGCCCAACCGCCTGCTCGCGCAGGAAGATCGCCCGCTCGCCGATGAGCGCGCGGATCGTCAGCGCAGTGCCCATGAAGATCGCGCCGACGTTCAGCAGCACCAGGATCTGTCCCGGTTCGTTGGGCGCCTCGCCGCCCTTTATCGCGGGAACGGGCACGCCGAATCCGACGTCGCCGGGCACCGACAACGACAGCACACCCATGATGAACGGCAGGAATGCCAGGAAGATGAAGTAGCCGCGATCGGAAACGATCAGCCGCATCTGACGGCGCGCGATCGTCGAAAACTGCCGTGGCAGACTGGTTTTCGTCGGCTGGCCGAGGTCTGCGGGTTTCTGCGCCGGTGGCTGCGGCGGCGGCGGGCCGTGCTGTGCGATGAACCGCTTGTTCGCGGCATCGGGATCGCTTGCGACAGTGCTGAAGATGTCGGCCCAGTTGGTGGTGCCCATCGACGCGCCGATCTGGTTCGGCGGCCCGTAGAACGCCGTCTTGCCGCCGGGAGCCAGCAGCAGCACCTGGTCGCAGACATCGAGATACGTCAGCGAGTGCGTGACAACCAGCACCACGCGGCCTGCGTCGGCCAGTTGGCGCAGCATCGTCATCACCTGACGGTCCAGCGCCGGGTCAAGGCCGGACGTCGGCTCGTCGAGGATCAGCAGCGACGGCCCGGTGAGCAGTTCCATGGCCACCGATGCGCGCTTGCGTTGGCCGCCGGACAGCTTGTCCACCCGCGTTTCGCGGTGCTTGGTCATCTCGAGTTCGTCGAGCACCTGAGCGACGACCTGGGCGCGGTCCTCCTTGGAGGTGTCCGGCGGCAGTCGAAGCTCAGCGGCATACATCAGCGCCTGGCTGACGGTCAGCTGGCCGTGCACCACGTCGTCTTGGGGCACCATGCCGATGCGGGAACGCAGCGATGCGTACTCCGCGTGAATGTCGTGGCCCTCGAACGAAACCGTGCCCGTCGTCGGATGGGTATAGCCCGCCACCAGGCGCGCGAACGTCGACTTGCCCGCGCCTGAAGGCCCGATGACCGCGGTCAGCGTGCCAGGCCGGGCGGAGATCGAGATGTTGTCCAGCAGCGTCTTGTTGCCCTCGATGGTCCATGTGACGCCATGCACCTCGAGGCCGCCGGTGCGGGTCGCTGCCTCGGTCTCGGTGCGGCGAACCAGCGTGCCGCCGCGGAAAACCAGGTCGACGTTGCCGATCGTGACGGTGTCACCGTCGTGCAGGACCGCCGACTCAACGCGCGCACCGTTGACGAAAGTGCCGTTGATGCTGCGGTTGTCGATGATCTCCGTGCCGCGGCCAGTGGTTACCAGCGTCGCGTGATGGCGGCCCGCCAGCACATCGGGAATGACGATGTCGTTGTCGGTGGCCCGCCCGATCTTGATCGACCCCGGGGGTGCCTTGGGCGCACCGCCGGGCCGCAGGATCTTGAGCATGCTCGTCGCGAGGTTGCCCTCGCTCGTGCGCGGCGCGGCCGTCGGACCCATCTGGGTGACGGACTCCAGGCTGGGCGAGGAGATCGACGGCTGCGACACGGCGGCTGGGCGGGCCTGCTGCGGTGTGCTCGGCGGATACGCCGGTCCGCTCGGATAGGAGTGCGGACCGGAGGGGTAGCGCGCCTGCTGGCCCGACGGATACACCGGCTGCTGCGGGGGAGGCGTATGCGGTCGCGACGTCGGCGGGCTCTGCATGGGGTACGCCGGGCTTGGCCGAGATGCCACCGGCACCGATGTGGTCTGCGGCGGCATGCCGGCCGATCCCTGGTGGCGACCGACCTCGAACGACAGCCCCGGACCGTCGGGGTTGCCGATGTTGACCTGCATGCCGTCGTGGATATCGGCCGTCGGGACGCGGTGGCCGTTGACGTAGAGGCCATTCAGGCTGCCGTTGTCGATCGCGACCCAGCGACCCTGGTCGAATCGCAGCACCAGGTGGGCGCGTGAGATCAGCGGGTTTCCGACGCGGACGTCGGCGCGCAGGTCGCGGCCGACCACAACGTCGTTGCCAGGCGAAAAGGTCCGCGTCGATCCCTCGTGCCGAACGGTCAGCGCGGGTGGGTTTGGTCGGCTCATCGGCACCGACTCTATCGGTCCCGGGGCCGGATGGAGTGCTGCCCGGTGGGGCGCGTCAGGTCGCCTGCCCGATGGTTGGCACTTATGCGGGCTGGTTAACTTTTCGGCCACGTCACGGCGCGTCGCGCACGCTCACAAGCGCGAGCATGCTCTGGTTAGGCATGCGGTCTGTGAAGGCCACGGCATTGCGCCACGGCAAACTGGGGCGAGCGATGCTCCCGGTGCTCTTAGTCTGCGCCGGTCTCATCGTCGCGCTGCTGCTGGCGAATCAGTTGTCAAAGGCAGGCGCCGAGCCCGGCGCGTTTGCCACCGACGATCGCGGGTTCATCGACAGGGCGGCCCGCTGCGACGGGCCGAAGTCCGCCGTCGCGCTCGGGCGTACCGAGCAATCGCTGGTGGTGATCTGCGTCGATGGCAAGGGCCACTACGAATACCGCGGTATGCGGGTGAAGGACGATTACGCGCTCAAGGTGCCCGGCGCCGGGGTGGAGGGCGGGAAGTATGTGGCCCGCAACGACAAGTTCACCTACATCTTCTCGGCGAAGGAACTGATGATCCTGCAGGGCTGGGGATGGGTGATCCACAAGGAGCCCATGGTCGCGTTCGTGGAGCCGCGAGGATCTGCAGGCGGTTAGCCGATTGCGACGCGATCCGGTGATCCGGTGACCACGCAGTGGGTGTGGCTGTAGATCGTCGACATGCAGATGTTGCAGTGCGTGCACGCCGATCGAACAGCGCTGTCGGCCTGGATGCGGTTGATCAGATCAGGTTCGGCCAGCAGCGCCCGGCCCATCGCGACGAAGTCGAACCCCTCGGCCATCGCGAGGTCCATGGTCTCGCGGTTGGTGATGCCGCCCAGCAGGATCAGCGGCATCTTCAACTCGGCGCGAAACAGCTTGGCGTCGCGCAGTAGGTACGCCTCGCGGTAGGGGTACTCGCGGAAGAACTTCTTGCCCGTCATCCGGATGCCCCACCGCAGCGGCGGTTTGAACGCATTCGCGAACTGCTTGACCGGAGCGTCGCCGCGGAACAGATACATCGGGTTGACCAGTGAGCTGCCAGCGGTCAACTCGATCGCGTCCAGGGCGCCGTCGGACTCGAGCCATTTGGCGGTCTGCAGGGACTCGTCGGTCGAAATGCCGCCGCGCACACCGTCGGACATGTTGAGTTTGGCCGTCACCGCGATCTGGTCCTTGACCGCCCGCCGCACGGCCAGCACCATGCCGCGCGCCACCTTCGCGCGGTTCTCCAGCGATCCGCCGAATTCGTCGGCGCGGCGGTTGATCAGCGGGCTGAGGAAGGAGCTAGCGAAATAGTTGTGGCCGAGGTGGATCTCGACCGCGTCGAATCCGGCGTCGATCGCGTAACGCGCCGCGTCGGCGTGCGCCTTGATGATGTTGTCGATGTCGTCTTTGGTGGCCTTCTTAGCGAAGCGCATGGAGAGCGGATTGAAGAACCGCACCGGTGCGTACGCCGTCGCTTTCGTCGACCGGGCATTGGCCACCGGCCCGGCGTGACCGATCTGCGCGCTGATCGCCGCGCCCTCGGCATGGATGGCCGCCGTGAGTTTCTGCAGGCCGGGGATGGCCTCGGGGCGCCACCAGATCACGTTGCCCTCGGTGCGCCCGCCTTTCGACACGGCCAGGTACGCGACGGTGGTCATCCCCACGCCGCCCGCTGCGGGCAGCCGGTGATAGGTGATGAGGTCGTCGGTGACGAGCGCGTTCGGCGACGACGCCTCGAACGTCGCCGCCTTGATGATGCGGTTGCGCAGCGTCACCGGGCCGAGCTTGGCTGGGGTGAACACATTCCGGGGAGTGTCCATGCAGGGGAGCCTGCCACAATGTGATCCGTGGGTGCGATGACACTGGACGGTAAGGCCACGCGCGACGAGATCTTCGTCGACCTGAAGGAACGGGTGGCGGCGCTGACCGCGGCGGGCCGGACCCCAGGGCTGGGCACGGTCCTGGTCGGTGACGACCCCGGCTCCCACGCCTACGTGCGGGGCAAGCACGCCGACTGCGCCAAGGTCGGCATCAACTCGATCCGCCGCGATCTGCCCGCCGACATCAGCCAGGCCAAGCTCGACGAGACCATCGACGAGCTCAACGCCAACCCCGAGTGCACCGGCTACATCGTGCAGCTGCCGCTGCCCAAGCACCTCAACGAGAACGCCGCTCTGGAACGTGTCGACCCGGGCAAGGACGCCGACGGGCTGCATCCGACCAATCTCGGCAGGCTGGTCCTCAACGAGCCGGCGCCGCTGCCGTGTACCCCGCGCGGCATCGTGCATCTGTTGCGCCGCTACGAGGTTGAGATCGCAGGCGCACAGGTCGTGGTGATCGGGCGTGGTGTCACCGTCGGCAGACCGCTGGGTCTGCTGCTGACGAGACGGTCGGAGAACGCGACAGTCACGTTGTGCCACACCGCAACTCGGCATCTGCCGCAGCTGACGCGCGAGGCCGACATCATCATCGCCGCCGCCGGAGTGCCCCACATGGTGACCGCCGAGATGGTGCGTCCTGGCGCCGCCGTCGTCGACGTCGGGGTGTCACGGGACGCCGAAGGAAAGTTGGTCGGCGACGTGGCGCCAGACGTGTGGGAGGTCGCCGGTCACGTATCGCCCAACCCCGGCGGTGTGGGCCCACTGACCCGCGCTTTCCTGCTGACGAATGTGGTCGAGCGCGCCGAAGCCTTGCAGTGACAGTGACGAGCGCTCGCGCGAGGAACCGATGACCTTAAAAGAGTTCGCCCGCAAGGTTTTTGGTGGGCAGTGGCCGATCCTGCTGGTCGGCGTCATCATTGCCGCCGCGTTCGGATTGGTGGTCGCAGGTTACTGGCGGCGCGGTGGACTGGTGCTCGCCATCGGCGTCGGTGTGGCCGCGGCGTTTCGGCTGGCGCTGCCCGAGGACCGGGTGGGTCTGCTGGCGGTGCGCAGCAGGACCATCGACTTCGTCACGACCGCGTCGGTCAGCGCGGCCATGCTCTACGTCGCGTGGACGATCGACCCGCTCGGCACCAGCTAGTCACTCAGACATGCAGGCTGGGGCGGTAGATGAGCTCGTGGATATGACCGTCGAGCGTCCGACTCTCGATCAACTCGAGATCGAAGTCCGCTGCGCCCGCGAAGATGGCGTCGTCGCCCGTCTGACCGGTGATGACGGGAAAGATCGTCACCTGGATGCGGTCGACCAGGCCAGCGGCCATCAGAGCCCGGTTCATCGACAGGCTGCCATGCGAACGCATCGGCACATCGGACTCGTCTTTGAGTCGTGCGACCACGTCGACGGCGTCACCGCTCACGATCGTCGCGTCCGGCCAGTCGAGAGGCCCGTTCAAAGTTGTGGACACGACGGTCGCCGGCAGGCTCCTCATGCGGGTCACCCATGGGTCGTGCACCGTCTCCTCGTCTGAGGCCAGTATCTCTGTGAACGCGCGATATGTGTTGGCGCCGAACACCATCCGCTGCTCGGCCTGATACAAGCCGAGGCGGTGGTCTAGCAGTTCGGGGCCTTGCTTACCCCAATATCCGCCCCAGTCGCCGCCGCTGACGCCGCCGTAGCCGTCGAGGCTGGAGAAGACGTCGAAGGTGTAGGTGGCGGTCATGATGCTCTCCTCGAGTGTGTGCTGGGTTTGAGAAGACAGACTGGGAACCGCGGCGAGACTCATCGCCGTTGGATTTTTCACCCCAATTTCAAGGCACCTGCGACAATCGGCTTCGCCCATTCGGAGGTCGACGAAAGGTCCGGCGGGCCAACGATGTCGCCGTGGTCGAGGTGCAAAACAAGCACCGGCCGCGGTGCCTGACCGGCCTTTGGATCGGCATCTGCGGAGTTGTCGTAGACGCGAAGTTCGGTCAGGTGTGGCAGCAACTGCACCAGATTCAGCCTGCTGTGCCGCCACCGGCGCCGGATGCTGGACTCCGGGATGTCATGACCGCCCGCCTGCACGCGGTTGCGGACCCGTTCGATGTGCAGATCGGGGCTCGCCAGTCCGACGTACCAGACGCGCACCTCGAATCCGTTGGCGGCGGCGTCGGCGAGCAGTCGCGGCATCGTGCTGCCACCGAGCGTGGTCTCGAACGCGAAGTCCTTGCGTTCGGCGATCGCTCGCTCCAGCAGCCGTCGGCCTTCATGCCATGCCGCGGCGTTGGCCTTGACCTGATCGAGGCCGGGATTCGCGGCCATCAACTTCTGAGCCGCCTCGTCGGGATTGAAATAGTCCGCGCCCGACGCACGGATCATTGCGCCACCGATGCTGCTCTTGCCCGCGCCGTTCACCCCGGCGAGGACGTACAGACGCGGTACCTGGGCCTTGCGGGCCATCCGGTCGGCTTACCGTTTGGCGCGGGCCGCCTTGACCGCCGCGCGGCCGAGTTGTTCGGGGGTGGCGTCGAATGCCGACGCCATCGCGCTCTTCGACTCCGGACTCTGCATGCGCTCGAGCAGTTGGTCGAACTCCTCGGAGAGATCGTCCAGCGCGGGTGTGCTGGCCTTGGTCAGCGCCTCGAACTCGGCGTAGGACAACAACACGGCCTTGGGCGTGTTGTGCTTGGTGATCGCGACCGCCCCGCCGAGGGAGGCCTGCTCGAAAATCGAGCCGAACTCGTTCTTGAAGCGGGTGGCGGCGACGGTCGGGACGTCGACCAGCTCGCCGTCGCGATTCCGAAAAGTCAAAGTGGCCATATCAGACATTCTAGCCATTCTATCCGAAATGGCCATTTATGGTGCTACGGGCGAGGGCACCCCAAGAATTGGCACGTGACGTTGGTGTCCTCGCCTGCGACCAAGCGCCAGCTGCCGCCAATGGCGCCGTCTTGGACTTTCAGTCCAACGATCTGAGGTGGATAGCCGCGCGACATTGCGTAGTAGTTGTGGCAGACCGTCCAGTCCCAGTCAACGTCTACAAATCCTCCGGGGACTGGCTGGCCCGGACACCAGGTATCTGCTTGGGCGACGCCGGCGCCCAGCCCGAATGCGGCCAGACCCAGAGCGCCAGACGCCACCACAGTCGTCGCGATCCGCGAAACTCGGTTCATCGTTAGTTCCCTTCGTGAGGCGCAGCCGAAGTTCTCGTCGGCAATGCGCATAGGGCCATATTCGCGTCCGGGCGCCCGCGTGGATGGGGTAATCGACTACTCCATTTCTGGCTACGAAGTGAAGCGTTCTGGCATGCTGGAAAATTGCCTGTCAGGCAATTTTGCCTACCGGGCAAGTTTTGGCTAGCCTGGTCGCATGGACACCGCGTTGGGGCTCCGCGAGCGCAAGAAACTCGGGACCCGGTGGGCTTTGAGCGACGCCGCATTGGCGCTGGCGTTGGAGCGTGGCTTGGACAACGTCACCCGCGAGGACATCGCCAACCGGGCCGGTGTCTCACTGCGGACGTTCAACAACTATTTCGCAGGCAAGTACGAGGCGATCTCCTTCCGGCAGATCGATCGCACGCGACGCAGCCTCGAGGTCTTCCGGGAGCGGCCCGCCGACGAGCCGCTGTGGTCGGCGATCACCGAATCCATGCTCGCGCCGCTCGAGGCTGCAGGCGCAACCGACGTCAGGCCGACTCCTGAGGAACTGGCCGTCATCCGTGAGCTCCTGTCCGCCCGGGACATGCGGGCCGCGCTGACGCGGCACCTCTTCGAGGACTGGGTCGATGCGATCGCCGAACGCACCGGGACCGATCCCGTTCGCGATATGTATCCGCGGCTTGTCGCCGCCGTCGTTCGCGCGGTCGGTGAAACGGCAATGGAGACCTACGCCAATGCCGATCCGCCGGTGGCCTATACCGAACTCCTTCGCCGCGGCTTGACCGATGTCGCGGCCGGACTGCCCGAAAGGTAATGCCGATGTCAGAAAACCAAGTGTCCGTTGTCATTTCAGGCGCCGGGCCGAACGGTTTGATGCTGGCGTGCGAACTGGCGCTGGCCGGTGTGCGGCCGGTGGTGCTCGAGCGACTGCCCGCGCCCAGCGACGAGCCCAAGGCCAACGGCATGGTCGGCCAGGTCATTCGGCTACTGGACATGCGTGGCCTGTACGAACGGTTCACGGGTTCAACCGAGCCGCCGAAGCCGCTGCCCGAGTGGATCTTCAGCGGCATGTCCGTGCCGCTGTTCGGCATGGCGGACAACCCGATGTACGCACTGATGATGGGCCAGCCGCAGCTTGTCCGACACCTCGACGCGCGCGCCCGTGAACTCGGCGTCGACATCCGCTGGGGCCACGAGTTGATCGGCCTCGAATCCCGTTCGGACGGTGTCAAAGTCAACGTCTCGACCTCCGACGAAACATACACATTGGAGGCCACCTACCTTGTCGGCGCCGACGGCGGCCGCAGCACGGTCCGCAAGATGGTGGGCATCGACTTCCCCGGTCACACGTCGAACACTGTCGCGCGGATCGCCCACGTGCGTCTGCCTGACGAAGTCCGCACCGCCAGCGGCGATATCGAGTTGCCCGGTGTGGGCCGGCTGCCCTTCGGTCACAACCGGCTCGACAACGGTGGGCTGATCTATGCCCCGTTCGAACCCGACCGCCCGATGGTCGGCACGATCGAGTTCGGCAATCCTGCTGACGAGGCTGTGCCGATGACCATCGACGAACTGCGCGACAGCGCGCGGCGGGTGCTCGGTGTCGACCTGCCCATGGAATTGCCTGACGACGGCAAGCCAAATGCGCTGCGCCGCATCGCTGGTCAGAACAGCCGGCAAGCCGACCGCTATCGCGTCGGAAACGTCTTTCTGGTTGGTGATTCCGCGCACGTGCACTCGGCGATGGGCGGACCCGGCTTGAATCTCGGTTTGCAGGATGCGATGAACCTCGGCTGGAAACTGGCCGCCGCGGTCGACGGCCGGGCCCCCGAGGATCTGCTCGACACCTACCAGAGCGAGCGGTATCCAGTCGGCGAACGGGTGATGATGCACTCCATGTCGCAGACCGCTCTCTTTGGCCCCGGACCCGAGATCGGCGCTCTGCGAAAGCTTTTCAACGAGCTCCTGCAACTGCCGAGCGTCGCCGAGCACATGGCGCACCTGCTCGCGGGCTCCGACGTGGCCTACGACACCGGTGACAGCCATCCGCTATCGGGTCGGCTGGTGCCGGACGTGACGCTTGGCGACGGACGTCGCGTCAGCGAGCTGCTGCATCACGCCCGTCCGGTCCTGCTCGACCTGTCCGGCGGACGCATCGGCCAGACCGTCGATCGGATCGATGTCGTGACAGGCGAGGTGCCGGACTTCGCGGCCTGTGCGCTGCTCATCAGACCCGATGGCTATGTCGCTTGGGCGGCGGACACTTTCGACGTCGACGCGGAGCGCCGGTTGCGTGACGCGCTGCAGCGGTGGTTCGGTGTCAGCGCCGCAGGGCGCGGCGAAGTACGCCGGGGTGGCGAGCGATCTTCGGCCCCAGCAGAAGAGCGAACAGCGTGATGGCCAGCCATGGCTTGAGGTGAGGGCGGATCCGCACGATCAGCCCCGCATCGTCAAGCTCGAGCACCATCGCGTCGGTGATCGTGACGCCGGCAATGCGCGCATCGCTCACCGCTACTCGCGTCGTGCCCTCGCCGATGACCTCGCGCCAGACAAGGTTGGACAGCCCGCCGTAGACGGCACCGAGTAGCACCCGCAGGTCATCGCGCCCGCGGAAGACCATGCGGCCGAACAGCGGAGAGGCCAGTTCGGCATCGGGCGCAAGGGCGCTCACCATTTGGTCGATGTCGCGGGCCTTGGTGGCCGCCAAGAAGGCAGCAACTGCGTCATCGGTTTGGATGTGTGCCATGCACCCAACGTAACCAGCTCAATTGCAATTTGCAATGGACTATGATGGCCCCATGTCGAAGCCGGAGTTCGCGGACATCGCGTGCTCGATCGCACGCGCCGTCGACGTGATCGGCCAGCGGTGGACACCGTTGATCGTGCGCGACCTGTTCGCCGGAATGACGAAGTTCGAGGACATCCGTCGCGACCTCGGAATCGCATCGAACATCCTGGCCGCCCGGCTGGCCGAGCTCGAACGAAACGGCGTCGTCGAGCGGCGTCAATACCAAAGCGCGCCGGCCCGCCACGAGTACGTGCTGACCGACAAGGGCCGCGACCTGTATCCCGTCATTGCCACCTTGTTGGCATTCGGCGACAAGTGGCTGTCACTCGACGGGCCGCCTGCGCTGATCGTGCATGCCGACTGCGGCCACGTCACCACTGCGAAGATGGTGTGCGCCGATTGCGGGGGAGAACTGAACGCCGCCAATGCGATTCACTCGCCGGGGCCTGGCGCCAAACCAGGCCCGGGCACCGCCCTCATCGGCGACTACATACGTTCGCCGAAATAAGGTTCCGGTACGCGAAACGCGGAAAACCGTGCAACAAGTCTGATCTCGACGAACGGTCTTGTGGGCGTCAGGCCAGCGTCGCCCTGATGCCGACCGTGACGTACGGCAACGCAAGGCCGTTGGTGTTGGCCAATGCGGGATGGGTCGCCAGCAGCTCGCGCACCCGATCCAGCGTCTGGGTGCGCACCTTCTCCGGCGACGTGATGCAGTAACTGCGCGATGCGACCAGGTCGATGAGCGCCTGCGGTGTCAGGTAACTCGTCCACTCGACCTTGCGCCGCTCGACATCGGTGAACGGCGTCGGCAGCGTCACCTTGTCGTGGAATTGCGCGTCCTCGTGGCCGATGATGCGCCCGAGATCCTTCACCCAGCCCATCCGCTCGTCGCGGGCGTTCCATACCAGGCCGAGTCGGCCGCCCGGCCGTAGTACGCGCGCGATCTCCTTGGCGGCGAGTTCCGGGTCGAACCAGTGCCAGGCCTGAGCCACCAGCACGACGTCGACGCTGTCGTCGGGCAGCGGAATGTCCTCGGCCGTGCCGAGCAGCGCGGGCGTGTCCGGCAGCGAGTTGCTCAGCAGCTCGAGCATTTCCGGAATGGGATCGACCGCGACCACACCGAGGCCACGCTCCACGAGCCGCGTGGTCAGCTTTCCGGTGCCGGCCCCGAGATCCAGCACGTCGCGCGCGTTGGCGGGTAGCAGCCAGTCGATCGCTTCGGGTGGGTACGACGGTCGGCCGCGCTCGTATGCCGCGGCTTCTACGCCGAACGACAGTGAACGCTGCTGCCTGGGGTCGGTCACCGCTCGGCCAGCTCCAAGGTCCGACGTATCAACTTGCCCACCGCCTCGGTCTCCAAGAGGAATCCGTCGTGGCCGTAAATCGAGTCGACCACGTTCAGCTCGGTACAACCAGGCAACAGCTCGGCCAATTCCTCCTGCAGCCGAAGCGGGTACAGCCGGTCTGAGGTGATGCCGCCGACGACTGTCGGAACCGGGCAGCCGCGCAGCGCCGCCTCGATGCCGCCGCGCCCGCGGCCCACGTCGTGACTGGACAGCGATTCACTGAGCGCCACGTAGGTGCCGGCGTCGAAGCGGGCCAGCAGCTTGCGGCCCTGGTGCTCCAGATAGCTCTGCACCGCGTAGCGGCCGCCCTTCGCCGGATCCTCGTCGCCCTGCGGATCGTTGCCGAACCGCGCGTCCAGTTCGGGCTCGCCCCGATACGTCAGATGCGCAAACCTTCGCGCGATCTCCATGCCCACATCGGGCGAACGGCCGGTGCCGTAGTAGTCGCCGTTCTGCCAGCCCGGGTCCGATTTGATGGCCGCGATCTGCGTGCTCTGCGTGCCGATCTGGTCTGCGGTCGCGCGGGCGCCGACGGCCAACACCAGCGCCGCGCGCACCGCGTCCGGGTAGCTCACGATCCACTCCAGCGCCCGAGCACCGCCCATCGACCCGCCGACCACCGCGGCGACCTCGGTGATGCCGAGCGCCGCCAGCGCGGCGACGTCGGCCTCGACCTGATCTCGCACAGAAATCAGCGGAAACCTTGAGCCCCAAGGCTTCCCGTCCGGCGCGGGCGAACTCGGGCCCGTCGACCCGCGAAAGCCGCCCAACACGTTGGTGGCCACCGCACACCAGCGGTCGGTGTCGATCGGTGCCCCCGGGCCGGCAACACCTTCCCACCAGCCTTCGGTCTCGTCACCAGGGCCACTTGGGCCGGTGACGTGTGAGTCGCCGGTCAGGGCGTGCAGGACGACGACGACGTTGTCGCGGTTGGGCGACAACTCGCCCCACCGCTGCACAGCGATCGTGACGTCGTCGATCACGGCGCCGTTCTCCAGCGTCAGCGGGCCGATGTCCACGTAGCCGACTTCACCCTCGGCAGGCAGCGTCACGGTGTTCATGTCGATGACCGTCATCAGAACGCCGCCGCGGTCTTCGGGTCTGCGCCCGCGGAGGTGCTGAACGGTTTGGCCGCGGCGAAGCCCTGCTCCAGGTCGGCCAGGATGTCGTCGATGCCCTCGATGCCGACGGCGAGCCGCACCAGGCCGGGGGTCACGCCGGTGGCCAACTGCTCCTCCGGGGTGAGCTGGGCGTGCGTCGTCGACGCCGGGTGGATCACCAGCGACCGCACGTCACCGATGTTCGCGACGTGACTGTGCAGCGTCAACGCGTTGACGAACGCCTTGCCCGCGTCGATACCGCCTGCCAGCTCGAACGCCAGCACTGCGCCGGTTCCCTTGGGGGCCAGCTTCTTTCCGAGCTCGTACCACGGCGAGCTCGGCAGCCCCGCGTAGTTCACCGATGTCACGTCCGGATGTCCTGCGAGGAATTCCGCCACCTTTTGTGCATTTCGCACATGGCGTTCAACGCGCAGGCTCAGCGTCTCCAGCCCTTGTGCGACGAGGAACGCGTTGAACGGCGCGGCAGCCGAGCCGAGATCGCGCAGCAGCTGCACCCTTGCCTTCAACGCGAAGGCCGGCGGGCCGAGTTCGGCGAACACCACGCCGTGATAGCTGGGGTCCGGGGTGGTGAAGCCGGGGAACTTGCCGTTGGTCCAGTCGAAGGTGCCGCCGTCGACGATCACGCCTGCGATCGCCGCGCCGTGTCCGCCCAGGTACTTCGTCGCCGAGTGCACGACGATGTCGGCGCCGTGGGACAGCGGTTGAATCAGGTACGGGGTCGCGACGGTGTTGTCGACGATCAACGGCACACCGGCTTCGTGCGCGACGGCCGCGACGTTCGGGATGTCGAGGATGTCGTTCTGCGGGTTCGAGATGGTCTCGCCGAAGAACGCCTTGGTGTTCGGCTTGACCGCAGCGCGCCAGGACTCCAGATCGTCGGGGTTCTCGACGAAGCTGACCTCGATGCCCATCTTCGGCAGCGTGTAGTGGAACAGGTTGTAGGTGCCGCCGTAGAGCCGCGGGCTGGACACGATGTGGTCGCCCGCGTTGGCGAGGTTGAGGATCGCGAAGTGCTCAGCGGCCTGACCGGACGCGAGGAACAGCGCGGCGACGCCGCCTTCCAGGGCCGCGATGCGCTGCTCGACGACGTCCTGCGTCGGATTCATGATCCGGGTGTAGATGTTGCCGGGCTCGGCGAGGCCGAACAGGGCGGCGGCGTGCTCGGTGCTGTTGAACGTGTACGACGTGGTCTGGTAGATCGGCAGCGCCCGCGCGTTCGTCGCGATATCGGGCGTCTGACCGGCGTGGACCTGTTTGGTTTCAAACGACCAACCGGCCGTCGGATCTGGCGTGCTCATACGAAACGGACCTCCATCTGTCTCTGGGGGCCCGTCACAACGGACCCGCGCTTGCCGGTAGCCGGTGGCGGCTACTCAACCTGGTCAATCACCCGGGGCACCCCACCGCGGTTGGAGGGTTGCCGGCCAGCAAGCCGGGGCTTGACGCTGGCACTCATGACCGATGAGAAGGGTATCGCATGCCACTGACTGGGTGCCACCGGCTGGTTTGTTTCTCGATCGCTCTACGCCATCGTCGCGGTGGCACTACGGCCCAGACATCGGGAGAATTTCCCTATGTTCGCCCAGCACAGAAGCTACTGGTCAGTAGCCAAGCTGAGCCTTCGTGCACCCGATGCTGCTTGTAGTCTGGCCCGCGAGCAGCGAACTGACCGAAACTGAATCCGGGAGACAACACAATGAGCGCCGAGCAGCCGACCATCATCTACACGCTGACCGACGAGGCGCCGCTGCTTGCGACCTACGGCTTCCTCCCGATCATCCGCACCTTCACCGAGCCGGCCGGCATCAACGTCGAAACCAGCGACATCTCGGTGGCGGCGCGCATCCTCAGTGAGTTCTCCGACCGGCTGACCGAGGAGCAGCGGGTCCCTGACAACCTGGCCACGCTCGGTGAGCTGACCCACCACCCCGAAACCAACATCATCAAGTTGCCGAACATCAGTGCCTCGGTGCCGCAGCTGCTGGCCGCCATCAAGGAGCTACGGGAGAAGGGCTACGACCTGCCCGACTACCCGGGCGAGCCGAAGAACGACGAGGAAAAGGCGATCAAGGAGCGCTACGGCAAGATTCTCGGCAGTGCCGTGAACCCCGTTCTGCGCGAAGGCAATTCGGATCGACGCGCGCCCAATGCGGTCAAGGAGTACGCGCGCAGGCATCCGCACAGCATGGGTGAGTGGTCGCAGGCCTCGCGCACCCACGTCGCGACCATGAAGCGCGGCGATTTCTATCACGGCGAGAAGTCGATGACGCTCGACAAGGCGCGCAAGGTCAAGATGGTGCTCGAGCCCAAAAACGGCGAAACCATCGTGCTCAAGCCAGAAGTCGCGCTCGACGAGGGCGACATCATCGACAGCATGTTCATGAGCAAGAAGGCGCTGTGCGACTTCTTCGAAGAGCAGATCGAGGACGCTTACAAAACCGGCGTGATGTTCTCGCTGCACGTGAAGGCGACCATGATGAAGGTCAGCCACCCCATCGTGTTCGGCCACGCGGTCAAGGTGTTCTACAAGGAAGCCTTCGCCAAGCATCAGGCCGTGCTCGACGAACTCGGCGTCAACGTCAACAACGGGATGTCGGATCTGTACGCCAAGATCGAGTCGCTGCCCGCCTCGCAACGCGAGGAGATCATTCGCGACATCCACGCCGTGCACGAACACCGGCCCGAGGTGGCGATGGTCGACTCGGCGCGTGGCATCACCAACTTCCACTCACCCAGCGACGTGATCGTCGACGCGTCGATGCCCGCGATGATCCGGTTGGGCGGCAAGATGTATGGCGCCGACGGCCGGACCAAGGACACCAAGGCGGTGAACCCCGAGTCGACGTTCTCGCGGATCTACCAGGAGATGGTCAACTTCTGTAAGACGCATGGCCAGTTCGACCCGAGAACCATGGGTACCGTTCCCAACGTCGGGCTGATGGCACAGCAGGCCGAGGAGTACGGCAGCCACGACAAGACGTTCGAGATCCCCACCGACGGCGTCGCCAACATCGTCGACATCGACACCGGCGAGGTACTGCTGAGCCAGAACGTGGAGACCGGCGACATCTGGCGCATGCCAGTGGTGAAAGACGCCGCGATCCAGGACTGGGTGAAGCTCGCCGTGAACCGTGGCAGGGCCTCCGGCATGACGGTGCTGTTCTGGCTGGACACCGAGCGCCCGCATGAGGTCGAGTTGCGCAAGAAGGTGAAGACCTATCTGGCCGACCACGACACCGAGGGCCTCCACATCCAGATCATGCCGCAGGTGTGGGCCATGCGGTACACGCTGGAGCGGCTGATTCGCGGCCAGGACACCATCGCCGCGACCGGAAACATCCTGCGCGACTACCTGACTGACCTGTTCCCGATCCTCGAACTGGGCACCAGCGCGAAGATGCTGTCGATCGTCCCGCTGATGGCGGGCGGCGGCATGTACGAAACGGGCGCGGGTGGTTCGGCGCCCAAGCATGTGCACCAGTTGGTCGAGGAGAACCACCTGCGCTGGGATTCGCTTGGCGAGTTCCTCGCACTGGGTGCCTGCTTCGAAGACCTTGGCGCCAAGACCGGCAACAAGCGGGCCGAACTGTTGGGCAAGACGCTCGACGGTGCGATCGGCAAGCTGCTGGAGAACGACAAGGCCCCGTCACGCAAGACCGGTGAGCTCGACAACCGCGGCAGCCAGTACTACCTCGCGATGTATTGGGCGCAGGAACTGGCCGAGCAGACCGAGGATCAGGAACTGGCAGGCCACTTCGCGGGCCTGGCCAAGACGCTCGCCGAGAACGAGGACGCGATCGTCGCCGAACTGGCTGAGGTGCAAGGGAATTCGGTCGACATCGGCGGCTACTACTGGCCGGACCCAGAGAAGACGGCCGCGGTGATGCGGCCGAGCAAGACGCTCAATTCGGCGCTGGAAGGCGTGACGGCCGAGCCGGTGACAAAGGGTTAGCCGAACGCCTGGTGCGGCGGCGGCGTCGCATAGCGGTCGACGAAGTTGACGATCAGATCGGCGACGCGCTGCGGTGCTTCGAACATCGGGATGTGCCCGACGGCATCCAGATGCGTGATCTCCGTGGCCTCCGGCAGGTGCTTGGTGAAGTGCCGGGTGAAGCGCGGATGCGGGAGCACGTGGTCCTTTTCGCAGATGACCAGATGCGTCGGCGCGGTGCCTTCGGCCAGCTCCTGCAGACCAGGCAGCAACAGCGACTTGACCAACAGCTGGTAGTAGGCGGGGCAGTGGGTGACGTCGTCGATGATGTCGAGCCAGTCCTCGTCGGTGAGCCGGTCGGCGCTCGCGCTGATCGGCACGTAGCCGAGCTGGCGCACGTATGGCAGCTTCAGGGCACGGGGACCGAGCGCCTTGGCGACCAGGTAAACGGGCAGGCCGGCAACGAACTTGCCGACGATCTCGAACTTCGCGGGCGTCAGATGGCTCCAGCCGCCGGCCGGCGCGATGCCGGTCAGTGTGCGCGCACGGCCGCGGCGTTCCAGTTCGAAGGCCACCCAGCCGCCGAGCGAGTTGCCGACGATGTGCGCGGTGTCCCAGCCCAGCGCATCCATCCGGCGTTCCATGTCGTCGGCCAACTCGGCGGTATCCAGGAAGAACCGGCCTTTGACGCCGCCGTTGTGGCCGGGCAGGGTCGGCGCGAACACCTCGTAACGACCAGTGCCAGCAATCAGCGGTGCGACGCCTTTCCACACGCTCTGCGACATCATGAACGGATGCAGCAAAAGCATCGGTTCGCCGGAGCCCAGGTGTATCGGTGTGCGCTCGGTCATGAGCCCGACCATAAAGGTGATACCGCCGGTATCGCAAGCCGGTCGACTACGGTCTGAGGCCGTGATTGTCACCACGATCAACGTCAACGGCATCCGCGCTGCGATCAGGCAGCGATCGGAGACCAACCTCGGTCTGCTGCCGTGGCTGGCCGAAACCAAGGCCGATGTGGTGTGTCTGCAGGAGACGCGGGCCGCCGACGATCAACTCGCCTGCGCGCTCAGCCCGGCGCTGTCCGACGGCTGGCAGCTGGCATCCGCGGGTGGAGATCTCAAGGGCCGCAACGGGGTTGCGGTGCTGAGCCGACATCCGATCCATCAGGTGCGCGACCTCGGCGCCGACGAATTCGCGTTGCACGGGCGCTATGTCGAGGTCGACATAGACGGGCTCACGGTCGCGAGCGTGTACGTGCAGACCGGTGAGGCAGGCACCGACCGCCAGCTCGAGAAGGAGCGGTTCATGACGGCGCTCGCGCACCGCATGTCGACGCTGACCGACGGTGACGCTGTGGTCTGTGGCGACTGGAACATCGCGCACACCGAGAACGACATCAAGAACTGGCGCGGAAACGTGAAGAAGTCGGGATTCCTTCCCGCCGAACGGCAATGGCTGACCGAACTGTTGGCCGCTGGCTGGGTCGACGTAGTTCGCGCGCTGCATCCGGACGTGGCGGGACCGTACTCGTGGTGGTCATGGCGGGGCAGGGCGTTCGACAACGACGCCGGCTGGCGCATCGACTATCAGCTTGCAAGCCACGCGCTGGCGGCGCGGGCGAGCAGCGCGCGGGTGGAGCGGGCCGAGGCGTACGCGTTGCGGTGGTCCGACCACGCGCCCGTGACGGTCGAATATTGGTGAGTTCTGTGCAGTTTGTTGCGCTCACCGCCACAAACTGCACACAACTCGCGAGATAGGGTTGGCCAATGCGCCATCGCGTCGTCATCATCGGATCGGGCTTCGGCGGGCTGTTCGCGGCCAAGCACCTCAAGCGCGCCGACGTCGACGTCACCCTGATCGCGAAGACCACGCATCACCTGTTCCAGCCGCTGCTGTACCAGGTCGCCACAGGCATCCTGTCGGTCGGTGAGATAGCGCCCGCGACGCGAATCATCTTGCGTAAGCAGAAGAATGCGCAAGTGTTGCTCGGCGAAGTCGTCGGCATCGACCTGAAGAACAAGACCGTCACGTCGAAACTCCTCGACTGGGAGCGGGTCACGCCGTTCGACAGCCTGATCGTTGCGGCGGGCGCGCAGCAGTCCTATTTCGGCAACGATCAGTTCGAGGCGTTTGCGCCGGGCATGAAGACCGTCGACGACGCGCTCGAGTTGCGCGGCCGCATCCTCGGTGCGTTCGAGGCAGCCGAGGTGACGACGTCGGAGGAGGAACGCAAACGGCGGCTGACGTTCGTCGTCGTCGGTGCGGGCCCCACCGGCGTCGAGGTGGTCGGCCAGATCGCCGAGCTGGCGGACCGGACCTTGACCGGAGCGTTCCGGACGATCGACCCGGCCGAGGCGCGCGTGATTCTCGTCGAGGCCGCACCCGCGGTGTTGCCGCCGATGGGCCCGAAGCTGGGGCTCAAGGCGCAGCGCAGGCTGGAGAAAATGGGCGTCGAGGTCAAGCTGAACACGATGGTCACCGACGTCGACTACATGGGGCTGACCGTCAAGGAGGGTGACGAGGAACACCGCATCGAGGCCGCCGTCAAGGTGTGGTCGGCCGGTGTGCAGGCCAGCCCGCTCGGCAAGCTGATCGCCGCGCAGTCCGATGGCACAGAAGTCGATCGGGCCGGCCGGGTGGTCGTCGAGCCCGACCTCACAGTGAAGGGCCATCCGAACGTCTTCGTCGTCGGGGATCTGATGAGCGTGCCCGGTGTGCCCGGCCAGGCGCAGGGCGCGATCCAGGGCGCCGTGTATGCCACCAAGCAGATCAAGGCCGAACTCAAGGGCGAGCAGCCTGCGGCGCGAAAGCCGTTCAAATACTTCGACAAAGGCAGCATGGCGACGGTCTCGCGGTTCTCCGCGGTGTGCCAGATCGGCAAGCTGGAGTTCGGCGGCTTCCTCGCGTGGCTGGCGTGGCTCGGCCTGCACCTCTACTACCTGGTGGGCGGTCGTAACCGGCTGATCGCCGTCATCTCGTGGTTCGTCACGTTCCTCGGCAGGGGCCGCGGTCAGATGGCGATCACCGAGCGGTGGGTGTTCGCGCGACGGGCGCTGGAACAGTCGCGGGAGCAGAGCGCCGAAAAATCCGTTGGTTGAGGCGTGCGAAACTTGAGCCATCATGAGCACTTCCCGCCCTGTCGTCTTTTCCGGTGTCCAGCCCACCTCTGATTCCCTGCACCTAGGCAACGCTTTAGGCGCGATCAAGCAGTGGGTCGGCATGCAGGACGACTACGACGCCTTCTTCTGCGTGGTCGACCTGCATGCGATCACGATCCCGCAGGACCCCGAGCAGCTGCGGCGGCGCACGTTGGTGACGGCCGCGCAGTACCTGGCGCTGGGCATCGACCCGTCGCGCAGCACGATCTTCGTGCAGAGCCACGTGCCCGCGCACGCCGAACTCGCTTGGGCGCTGGGCTGTTTCACCGGCTTCGGGCAGGCCTCGCGGATGACTCAGTTCAAGGACAAGTCGCAGAAGGAAGGCAGCGAAGCCACCACGGTGGGATTGTTCACCTACCCGGTGCTGATGGCCGCCGACGTCCTGCTCTACGACACCGATCTGGTTCCGGTCGGCGAGGACCAGCGCCAGCACCTGGAGTTGGCCCGCGACGTCGCGCAGCGGTTCAATGCCCGCTTCCCCGAGACGTTCGTCGTGCCCGACGTGCTGATCCAGAAGGCCACGGCCAAGATCTACGACCTGCAGGATCCGACGTCGAAGATGAGCAAGTCGGCGGCCACCGAGGCCGGGCTGATCAGCCTGCTCGACGATCCGAAGGCCTCGGCGAAGAAGATCCGCTCTGCCGTCACCGACAGTGAGCGCGAGATCCGGTTCGACCAGGGCGCCAAGCCGGGGGTGTCCAACCTGCTGACCATCCAGGCCGCCGTCACCGGGACCGACGTGGACAAGCTCGTCGAGGGCTACGCGGGCCGCGGCTACGGAGACCTCAAGACCGATACGGCCGAGGCCGTCGTCGAGTTCGTCACGCCGATCAAGGAGCGCGTCGACGAACTGCTCGACGATCCGGCCGAACTCGAGGCGGTGCTGGCCACGGGTGCTGAGCGCGCCAGGGACGTGTCTGCCAAGACACTCAAGCGGGTATATGACCGGTTAGGGTTCTTAGCGCCACGCGCATAACGCTTTCCGGGGAGGCTGGATGACAGAACCGGCCGAGCCGGCCAAACCGGGGATCCTTGATCGCCTGCGGGCGCGGTACGGGTGGTTCGACCACGTGATGCGAGCGCAGGGGCGCTATCAGGACAACAAGGGCGACTTCTACGCCGCGGGCATCACCTACTTCACGATTTTCGCGCTGTTCCCCCTGCTGATGGTCGGCTTCTCGATCGGTGGCTTCATCCTGGCCAGCCAGCCTGACCTGCTCGCCGAGATCACCCAGCGCATCAAGTCCGCGGTGTCTGGAAACGCCGGCCAGCAACTGATCGACCTGATGGATTCGGCGATCAAGTCACGTACCTCGGTCGGCATCATCGGCTTGGCGACCGCGGCATGGGCCGGCCTTGGTTGGATGGCCAATCTGCGCGAAGCGCTGAGCCAGATGTGGGGGCTGCTGCGCCATGACCCGCCGGGATTCCTCCGCACGAAACTGTCCGATCTCATTGCCATCGCCGGTCTGTTCGTGGCGATCGTCCTCACCACCGCGCTGACGGCTCTCGGCAGTTCGGGTCTGATGAAGCGCGTGCTGGAATGGCTTGGGCTGCAGAATGTTCCGGGCGTCGATTTGGGTCTGCGGGTGGTGTCGCTGCTGGTGTCCGTCGCGGTCTCGTGGCTGCTGTTCACCTGGATCATCGCGCGGCTGCCGCGGGAGTCGGTCAGCCTTCGCAGTGCGGCGAAGGCCGGTCTGCTGGCGGCGGTGGCCTTCGAGATCTTCAAGCAGGTGGCCTCGATCTACCTGCGATCGGTGGTGACAGGACCGGCGGGCGCGACGTTCGGTCCGGTGCTGGGTCTGATGGTCTTCGCCTACATCACCGCCCGCTTGATCCTGTTCGCGACGGCGTGGGCGGCGACGTCGACCGAAAACCTCGTGCCTGCACCGGCGGAACCACCGGCGCCGGCGCAGATCACGCCGCGGGTGCAGATCCGCGAGGGGCTCGGGGTGCGCGGGGCGCTGACCGCTGCGGCAGTGGGAGCGCTTGGCGCGCTGAGCTTTTCGCGGTTACGCAAACACTAGAGCGTCGGGCGCCGGTTCAGCGACCGTGCGCCCATGATGAGTCCGAACACGACGATCGACCCGACGATGCCGACGCCGACCCGAACCGGCATCGCGTTGATGTCCGGCAGCGGCGTGGAGGCGGCGGCGGTCGCAGGGTTGGGTGCGGCGTCCGGCTTGGCTGCGAGCAGCGACGGATCGGGCTCGATCAGCGTGCCCACCTTGGTGCCGGGTGCGGTCGCGAAGCCGTAGTCCAGCAGGTGTGCGGCCTGCTCCCACGGCGCGATCGGCTGGCGAGTGCCGTGCAGCAATACGGCCATCAACCGGCGGCCGTCGTGGTTGGCCGCGCCGACGAACGTCTGCCCGGCATCGTCGGTGTAGCCGGTCTTTCCGCCCATCGCGCCGGGGTAGTTGTAGAGCAGCTGATTGTCGTTTTCGACCGGATAGCCGACGTCGCCGCGGCCGGGAAAGTCGAACGTGCGCGTAGCCACAATGTCGGCGAAAGTCGGGTTCTGCCAAGCGAATCGGTAGAACAGGCCGAGGTCGTAGGCTGACGTGCTCATGCCAGGCCCGTCGAGACCCGACGGCGTCGCCGCACGGGTGTCGCGGCCACCGAGCTTGCCGGCAAGGTCGTTGATCTTCTGTAGCGCGGTATCCATCCCGCCGAGTTGCATGGCCAGAGCGTGCGCGGCGTCGTTGCCGGAGTGCATGAGAAGCCCGTGCAGCAGGTCGTTGATCGAATAGAAGCCGTTCTCACCGACGCCGACTTTGGTGCCCTCGGCGTTGGCGTCCTCCTGTGTACCCGCAACCACTTTGTGGATCGGCAACTCTCGCAGCGCCTGCGTGGCGATCAGCACCTTGATGATGCTGGCGGGCCGATGCCTGCCGTGCGGGTCGCGGGCGGCGATGACGTCGCCGGTGTCGAGGTCGGCGACCAGCCACGCCTCTGCGGAGATGTCCTCGGGTACCGGCGGCGTGCCGGGAGCGGTCACGATGCCGCACCCGGACAGCGCGTCACCGCCGAGCGGCTTGGCCGGAACCGGCAGCGGCGCAGGCGGATCCCCGGCCTCGGGCACCTCGGAGGAGTCGACGGCAGGGGGCGTCGACTCCCGGTACGGGCACGTCGCCGCTTCCGGGGGTGCCTGATCGGGCTCGGCCGTTGCCATGGCCGGGCCTGCCACCAGGAAAAGCGCCGCTGCCAGCGCTGCGGCCCGCGGTAACACGATTCGAACGTTCGCCATCGTGACCGAAGATTAGGCGGACATCCGCCGGATCCCGTGGAGGCGCGCTGTGACTGATGAGTTTGAAGTTACAAATGTGACTTCGCGGGCACGGGCGCTCGGTCAGAGCGCGAGCGCTGCAAGGTCGCAGTGCGCGACCGCCGGCGCCCCGATGCAGCCCATCCAGAGCTTCCCGTCCGCCTCGACGAGGCCGGTCACCAGACCGAAGGACGGATGCGTCGTGCGCACGCCGGCGACCACGTGCCCGCTGTCGGGATCGAACGCGACGGCCCACACCACCGATTCCGGTTTCGGCTGAAGTCGGTCCGGCAAGCGCCACAAAATCTTGCGGAGAATCGGTGGCGCCGCCGCGAGTCGGTCCGCCACGCGGTTCGCGGGGGTGACCAAGGCACACCAGATGCGGCCGTCGGCGCCGGTCGACAGGTTGTCGGGCATGCCGGGCAGGTTGACCGCCAGCGGTGTGACGGTTCCTGCCTGCGACCCGCTCAACCAGTACTTCGACAGCCGTCGTCCCTGCGTCTCGGCGAACACCAGCGCCGACCCGTCCGCTGTCGGTGTCACGCCGTTGGCGAAGTAGAGGCCCGGCACCACGGTCAGCACGGTGCCGTCGGGATCGCGGCGGAACAGGCTGCCGCGGCCGCGCGCCTCGAAGATCGCACCCACATAGTTCGCATACGTGAAGGCACTCGTCGACTCGGTGAAAAAGATTGTGCCGTCCGGTGTTTCGGTCACATTCGAGCAGAACTGCAACCGGCGACCGTCGACCTCGTCGACGAGCGTCTCGAACTTGCCGCTGCCTGTGTCCATCACGAGCAGGCCGCCGGGGCTGGTGCACACCAGCAGCCGTCCGTCGCGCGCGACGGCCAGTCCCAGCGGACGGCCCGCTGCGGTACCGACGACCGTGGGCTGACCGTCGGGCGTGATCCGCACGATGCGTCCGTCGTCGACGCCTGTCCAGATGTTGCCGTCGGCGTCGACGACCACATCCTCCGGCGCGTTGCCGGGCACCGGGACGACGGTGAGGTCGGCCGAGGGCACTTCCGGCAGCGCGTCGACGGGTGGCGGTTGCCAGCGGACGGGGTCGACGGGTGGCTTCGGGGCGGTTGTCACGCGCCCGAGGCTACCGGTCTGGCTAGATCATTCGGCTGGCTTCGCTCAGCACTCCGTGCAGGATCTCGTAGATGGCGTCGAACTCCTTCTGCCCGCTGATCAGCGGCGGCGCCAACTGCACGACTGGGTCGCCGCGGTCGTCGGCCCGGCAGTACAGCCCGGCCTCGAAAATCGCGGGTGTGAGAAAACCGCGCAGCAGTCGCTCGGACTCCTCGTCGTTGAACGTCTCCTTGGTGGTCTTGTCCTTGACGAGTTCGATGCCGTAGAAGAAGCCCTCACCGCGGACGTCACCGACGATCGGCAGGTCGTAGAGCTTCTCCAGCGTCGCGCGGAACGCGGGTGCCGACTCCTTGACGTGGTCGTTGATGCCCTCGCGCTCGAAGATGTCGAGGTTGGCCAGCGCCACCGCCGACGAGACCGGGTGGCCGCCGAAGGTGTAGCCGTGGGCGAACGTCGTCTTGCCGTCGTTGAACGGCTCGAAGAGCCGGTCGCTGGCGATCATCGCGCCGATCGGAGAGTAGCCCGACGTCAAACCCTTTGCGCACGTGATGATGTCGGGCACGTACCCGAAGTCGTCACAGGCGAACATCGAACCGATCCGGCCGTAGGCGCAGATCACTTCGTCGGACACCAGCAGCACGTCGTACTCGTCGCAGATCTCGCGGACTCGCTCGAAGTATCCGGGTGGCGGCGGGAAGCAGCCGCCTGCGTTCTGCACCGGCTCGAGGAAAACGGCCGCGACAGTGTCGGGGCCCTCGAACTCGATGGCCTCGGCGATGCGGTCGGCACAGTACTGCCCGAACGCCTTGACGTCGTGGGCATATGGTTCCGGTGCGCGGTAGAAGTTGGTGTTCGGCGCGCGGAAGCCACCCGGCGTCAGCGGCTCGAACTGTGCCTTGAATGCAGGAAGACCGGTGATCGCCAGCGCACCCTGCGGGGTGCCGTGATAGGCGATCGAACGCGAAATGACCTTGTGCTTACCGGGTTTGCCGGTGAGCTTGAAGTAGTTCTTGGCCAGTTTCCACGCCGACTCGACGGCCTCGCCGCCGCCGGTGGTGAAGAACACCCGATTCAGGTCACCCGGCGCATAACCGGCGATCCGCTCGGACAGTTCGATCGCGGTCGGCGTGGCATACGACCACAGCGGAAAGAACGACAGCGTCTCGGCCTGCTTAGCTGCGGCCTCGGCGAGTTCCTTGCGGCCGTGGCCCACCTGAACGACGAAAAGACCTGACAGGCCGTCGATGTAGCTCTTGCCCTTGTCGTCCCAGATCATCACGCCCTCGCCGCGGGTGATGATCGGCGGCGTGATGCCTTCGCCATGGCGGGCGAAGTGACCCCATAGGTGACGGGCGGCCTTTGCGCCCAGATCGGTTGAAACCTCTTGTGTGATATCGGTAGTTGTCATCTTGTACCCCAATTGTATTGCTGCTTAACGAGTCTCAGGTAAACAAGTGTCTCGGTGGATATCACCCCAGGCAATGCGCGAATTTGAGTATTGAGTAGGTCAAGTAGGTCGTCGTCGTCCTCGCAGACGACCTCGACGATGGCGTCGAACGAGCCGGCGGTGAGCACCACGTAGTCGACGGATTCGAGGGCGGCCAACTTCTCGGCGACGCGGGTGGTGTCGCCGGTGCAGCGGATGCCGATCATCGCCTGGCGGGCGAAGCCCAGTTGCATCGGATCGGTGACTGCGACGATCTGCATGACACCGGCGTCGACCATCCGCTGGACACGTTGACGGACCGCGGCCTCCGACAGCCCGACCGCCTTGCCGATGCCCGCATACGACCGGCGGCCGTCCTGCTGCAACTTCTCGATGATCTGCTTCGACAACTCGTCGAGCTGGAACGCCGCGCCAGGTCGAGACTGGTTGACGCGGAACGAGACGGGGCCCAGTGGCTGCGGTGCGCCGGGGTTGGCCATGCCAGTGATTGTGCACGGAATCCGTCGTTACAAGCAACTACAGCGATGAAATCCCTCGTTTGGAGGGCCTCGCGCGGCGGGAATGCGTAGCCGGGCCGTGAGGCGTGGGCTAGCGTTGGGCCATGACTGTGCTTCAGGGCCGGACGGTATCTACCAGCGTGGCAGGCAGCTGGATCGACGGCGCCCCGGTGGAAAACGGCGGCGCCAGCCATCAGGTCATCAACCCGGCGACCGGCCAGCCCGTCGCCGACTACGCGCTGGCCACCGCTGCCGACGTCGACCGGGCGGTGGCGTCCGCGCGCGCCGCCCTGTCCGGTTGGGCGACCGCGACGCCCGCCGATCGGTCCGCGGTGCTGGCCAAATTGGCGAAGCTGGCCGACGAGCACGCGGATGATCTGGTTGGCGAGGAGGTCAGCCAGACCGGTAAACCCGTGCGGCTGGCCGCCGAGTTCGACGTGCCGGGCAGCGTCGACAACATCGACTTCTTCGCCGGCGCGGCCCGCCATCTCGAGGGCAAGGCCACCGCGGAGTACTCGGGCGATCACACGTCGAGCATCCGGCGCGAGGCCGTCGGTGTGGTCGCCACCATCACGCCGTGGAACTACCCGCTGCAGATGGCGGTGTGGAAAGTGTTGCCCGCGTTGGCCGCCGGATGCAGCGTGGTGATCAAGCCTTGCGAGCTGACTCCGTTGACGACACTGACGCTGGCTCGGCTGGCCAGTGAGGCGGGGCTGCCCGCCGGCGTGTTCAACGTGGTGACCGGGGCGGGTGCCGATGCAGGCACCGCATTGGCCGGGCACCGCGACGTCGACGTGGTGACGTTCACCGGATCGACGGCGGTCGGCCGCAAGGTGATGGCAGCCGCGGCGGTGCACGGTCATCGCGTGCAGCTGGAGCTCGGCGGCAAGGCACCGTTCGTGGTGTTCGACGACGCCGATCTGGACGCCGCGATCCAGGGTGCGGTGGCTGGCGCGCTGATCAACACCGGCCAGGACTGCACCGCAGCGACGCGGGCGATCGTGGCCCGTGAGCTCTACGACGACTTCGTCGCCGGCGTGGCAGAAGTGATGGGCAAGGTCGTCGTCGGCGATCCGCACGACCCCGAAACCGATCTCGGCCCGCTGATCACCGCGGCCCACCGCGACAAGGTGGCCGGCATGGTCGCCCGCGCGCCCGAGGAGGGTGGGCGCATAGTGACCGGTGGCAGTGCCCCGGATCTGCCGGGCTCGTTCTATCGGCCGACGCTGATCGCCGATGTCTCCGAGCAGTCGGAGGTCTACCGCGACGAGATCTTCGGCCCGGTCCTGACCGTGCGGTCGTTCACCGACGACGACGACGCGCTACGGCAGGCCAATGACACCGACTACGGTCTGGCGGCCTCGGCATGGACCCGCGACGTCTACCGCGCGCAGCGTGCGTCGCGCGACATCAAGGCCGGCTGCGTGTGGATCAACGACCACATCCCGATCATCAGCGAGATGCCGCACGGTGGGCTCGGCGCATCCGGTTTCGGCAAGGACATGAGCGATTACTCGCTCGAGGAGTACCTCACGATCAAGCACGTGATGAGCGACATCACCGGCGTCGCCGACAAGGATTGGCACCGAACGATTTTCACCAAGCGATAGGGCCGTTGCCCGGAGACCGTTCGGTTCGGTGACACAATCGACCGGTGAAGTACGAGCAGGGTTGGCAACCCGCACCAGTCGACTGGGCGTCGACGCGGGGCCGCATCCTGCTTGCCGCGTCGGCGTTGTTCGCCCAGCGCGGCTACTTCGGAACTTCGACCCGCGACATCGCAGATGCGGTGGCCATCAGGCAGCCGTCGCTGTTCCATCACTTCGGGGCAAAGCACGAAATCTTCCGCACGCTAGTCGAATTGGATCTCGGACCGTCGATCGACCGCGTCCGCGGTCGCCTCGCCGAGGATTCGACGTGGGCCGAAAAGCTGCATCTCACGATCGCCTGCGATGTGCGTGAGGCGCTGATTCAGCCGTTCGACGCGCGCGGTCTGTACCAAGACGCCGTGCTCGGTCTCGACGAGTTCGCCGACGAACGCGCGGGCATCGCGCTCTTTCACGAACTGGTCGAGGCGCTGATCTCCGGCGGCCGCGAGGCAGGGGAGTTCGTGGTCTTCGAGCCGAGCTTCGTGCAGCGCGCCGTCAACGGCGTGTTGTTTGAAACTCTGCGCGAGCAGGGTGGCCCCGGTGGTCGCATTCGCGAGCAGCGGCCGATGCAGGCGGCCGACTTCATCGTGCGGGCCTTGCTCGTCGATGAGTCCAGGCTCGAACAGATTCGGGTGGTCACTCGAGATCGACTCGGCGAACTCGAGACCGCCGCTCTGCGCTGACCTGCGGCAACGCTGCCAATTCGTTAATTCCGTGCAACAAAAGCGGCCGAACTAGGCAAAGGGCTGGCCTATCGCCCGATAGGGGCCTATCGTTTGATAGGCCAGCGGTGTGGCGGGCGTCACACAACGCTCCGCCGGACCGCTGCCCCCGCCCGAGTCCTGGAGGAACCGTGAAGAAGACCGCAATCGCCGGTGTCATCCTCGGCGCCGTCATCCTCGCCCTGTCCGGTTGTTCATCGTCATCCGAGCAGGCGGCGTCGACCACCACCGGCCCGGCCAAGGTCGCACCGCCAGCGATCTTGCAGGCCGGCACCCTGAAGATCTGCGCGCCCAACGACGGAACCCCGCCGAGCGTCTACCACGACGAGACCGGCGCGCTGGTCGGCAGCGAGGTCGATCTCGGCAAGGCAATCGCAGGCAAGCTCGGTCTGACCCCACAGTTCGTCGAGTCCGCCTTCGCCGCCGTGATCCCGACATTGCAGGCCAAGCAGTGCGACGTCATCATGGCGCAGCTGTACATCAAGCCGGAGCGCGAGAAAGTGGTCGACTTCGTGCCCTACGTCTGGTCGGGCACCGGAATCGCGGTGTCCAAAGAACATCCGGCAGCCATCACCGGACTCGACGACAGCCTGTGCGGCAAGAAGGTCATCGTCGCGGTGGCGACGACGGCCGAGTCGCTCTCCCAGGAACAGTCCGACAAGTGCACCGCGGCAGGCAAGCAGGGTGTCGACATCAGCCGCAACAGCCACGCCGACGTCTCCATTCAGCAGGTCCAGAACGGCCAGGTCGACGCGTATCTCGACACCGCGGAGTCGCTGGGTTACTACGCAACCAAGACGGGTGCGCAGATTCAAATGGCCGGGCAGCCGTTCGGCACCATCAAGATCGGAGCGGCAACGCTGAAGGGAAACACGTCGTTGCACAATGCCATTCAGGACGCGCTCAATCAGCTGGAAGCCGATGGCAGCTACACCAAGATCCTCGCGCAATGGGGGCAGACGGACCTCAGCATCCAGAGGTGACGGGACGGTCCTGATGCACTTTGATTGGCAGTTCTTCTGGAAGAGCCTTGTCACGCCCAGCGGGCCATTTCTCGACGGGCTGGTGCTGACCATCGTGATCTCAGTGATCGCCATGGCCCTGGCCACCGCGCTGGGCCTGGTTGTCGCGTTGATGCGACGGTCGCAATTCGCTGGTTTGCGTTGGTGTGCAAGCATTTACATCTGGGTGATCCGCGGGACACCGCTGCTGGTGCAGCTGGTTCTGATCTATACCGGGCTGGCGGCCGTCGGCCTCTACCAGTTCCACGACGTCTCGCTTTTCGGCCTTTCGGTCAAAGCGGCCGTGCAGGCCGCGATCATCGGGCTGATGATAAACGAGAGCGCCTACATCGCCGAGATCATCCGCGCCGGACTGGATTCGGTGCCAAAGGGGCAGTTCGAGGCTGCGGCATCGCTCGGCATGAAACCCGGCAAGGTGATGCGCTGGATCATCGTGCCGCAATCGCTGCGCGTCATGGTTCCGCCACTGGGCAATTCCTTCAACGGCATGATGAAGACGACGTCGGTGCTGTCGGTGATCGGCGTGAGTGAGATGTTTCTGGTCACCCAGTCGATCAGTTCCTTCACTTTCCACACGTTCGAGATCTTCATCGTCGCAGCGATCTATTACCTTGCGCTGACCACGATCTGGACGTTCATCCAGGCATACATCGAGAACCGGCTGGCGCGCCAGCTCGGCATCGAGCAGCGGGTCAGGATCACCCAGCGGCTCCTCGGCGCGCGTCGTCCGGGGACCCCGGTCCTGCAACCCCACGGATGACCGTGAACACGAAGGAGTCGACCATGAGTGTCAGCGCGGATGCCACGGCACCCATCGTTTCGGTACGGCGGGTGTGCTGCACACTGGGCGGTCGCCGGGTACTCGACGACGTCTCGCTGGACGTGATGCGCGGGCAGGTCGTAGTGCTGATCGGCCCTTCCGGTGCGGGCAAGACGACCCTGCTGCGGTCGCTGAACCACCTCGAACCCGTTGACAGTGGTGAAATCCTGATCGGCGGCGTGCCGATCGGACACCGCGATACCGCCAGCAGGAAGAAGGTCAGCACCAGCGAGCTCGCCCGCCGTCGCCGCGAAATCGGCTTCGTCTTCCAGCATTTCAATCTGTTCCCGCACATGACCGCGGCAGAGAACGTCTGGAACGGTCCCGTGCGCGTGCTCGGCATGCCGAAGGACAAGGCGCGTCAAGACGCTCTTGCCTTGCTGGCGCGGGTCGGCTTGGCCGACAAGGCCGAGTCCAGGCCCAGCCAGTTGTCGGGCGGACAACAACAGCGCGTCGCGATCGCGCGAGCGTTGGCGATGCGACCCAAGGTCATGCTCTTCGACGAGCCGACGAGCGCGCTGGACGTCGAGATGGTGGGCGAGGTGCTTGCGGTGATGCGAGAGCTCGCCGAGGAGAACATGACGATGATCGTCGTCACCCATGAAATGCGGTTCGCCCGCGACGCGGCAGATCGCATCGTCGTGATGGATGGCGGCCGCATCATCGAGGACGCCGCACCCACGGAGTTGTTCGGCCGTCCGCAGCACGAGCGGACCAAGGCATTCCTGTCCACCATCTAACGAGGAGTCGTCCCAACGTGTCCACCGAGTCACCGTCGACGTCGTTCACCGCAGCGCTCGCCACCCCGCATTCGCTGGCGACCGAGGCGGGAATGCGCGCATATCGGGAGGGCGGCAACGCGATCGACGCGGCCATCGCCGCCGCTGCGGTGCTCACGGTCGTGTATCCGCACAACGTCGCGCTCGGCGGAGATCTCATCGCGCTGGTGCGCACTCCCGACGGTGCGATCCGGTGTGTCAACGCGTCGGGGTGGGCCGGTGCCGCGGTCGATGCCGCTACTCTGCGCGCTCGGCACGGCAATCGGCTGCCCGCCCGCGGAGCAGATGCAGTGACGGTGGCCGGCGGTGTCCGCGGATGGGAGGCGTTGCGGCGCTTCGGTGCTCGACTGAGCTGGGAGCACACGCTGCGTGCGGCCGAAGCGACGGCACGCGAAGGAGCTCCGGTAGCGTCGTCGCTGGCCGCTCACATCGCCGACGGTGAGAACGCCGACCTCTATGGCACAGCGGATTTCGACAGGGTGTTTCGGCTCGGCGATCGCTACCTGCGCGCGGGGGACAACTTCGTGCAGCCGGAGTTGGCCGATACATTCAGCGCGCTTCGCACCGGCGGCGCGGACATTTTCTATGAGGGCACGCTCGCCGCACAGTCCGTCGAATATCTGCGATCGCGCGGATCATGTTTGACGGCAGACGATTTCGCGGCCTATCAGCCTGAAGTCGTCGAACCCATCTCCGTGGACTTCCGCGGTCTGACGGTGCTGACCAGCCCGCCGAACACGCACGGCTTCCTGTTGTTGCGAGCGTTGACGGCGGTGGCGGAACTCGACGTCGCCGATCCGCTCGGCGGCGGGCTCGGTACCTTGCTGCGGATCTTCCACCGAGGCAACGCGTTACGCTCGTCGCGCCTGGCCGATCCCAGGCACGCCGACGTCGATGTAGCGGCGTTGGTGCACAGCGGTCTGGATGAGATGACCGAAGTCGGTGCGGGGCAGCAGGGTCCTGCGCTGGTGCCGCACGGCGATACCGTCGGCGTCGCGGCGGCTGACGGTGATGGCTATGCGGTGTCGTTGATTCAGAGCGTCTACCACGCGTTCGGGTCGGGACTGATCGACCCGGCCACCGGGATCCTGTTCCACAATCGCGGGACGGGCTTCTCGCTGGACGATGCCTCCCCGAACGTCATCGCGCCGCGCAAGCGGCCTGCGCACACCCTGATGCCGGTGATGACGACGCACGAGGGTGCGACGCGTCATGTGCTGGCGACCATGGGTGGCCAGGGGCAACCGCAGATCCTCGGGCAGGTGCTGCTGCGCGCGATCGACGGTGCGAGCGCCGAGGCCGCGGTCACCGCACCTCGAGCCATTGTCGGCCTTCAGGTCGACGGTGGCACAACGGATTCGGTGACGGCGGAATCCGATCTACCGCCCGTGGCGGCGTCGTCCATCAGCGGCGGGGGCCTGGTCTCGACCGAGGTCGCCCCGCACACCGAAAGCCTCGGACAGTCCAATGTCGTCTTCATCGACGACGGCGGGTCGATGATGGCGGCATCGGATCCGCGATCAGACGGCGCCGCGGTCGTCGCGCACTACCCGCGATTCACCAAGCCCTAGACTCGTCACATGACCGCGAGCACGCGTGTCGACGAATTCGAGGAGCTACGGCCACACCTGCTGGCCGTCGCATACCGGCTCACCGGCACCGTCGCCGACGCCGAGGACGTCGTGCAGGATGCGTGGCTGCGGTGGGACCGCACCTCGGAGTCCATCAACGATCTACCCGCGTGGCTGACAACAGTGGTCAGCAGGCTGAGTTTGGACCGGCTGCGGTCGGCGGTCAGGCGCCGCGAAACCTATGTCGGCGAGTGGTTGCCCGAACCGGTGGTGACCGGACTCGACGGCGAGGATCCACTCGCGGCTGTGGTCGCCGCCGACGATGCCCGGTTCGCGGCAATGGTCGTGCTGGAGCGGCTGACCCCTGACCAGCGGGTGGCTTTCGTGCTGCACGACGGGTTCGGGGTGCCGTTCGGTGAGATCGCCTCGGTGCTCGGCGTCAGCGACGCATCGGCCCGGCAGCTCGCGTCTCGCGCGCGGCGTGCCGTGGCGTCCGCGCCGCCGCCAGTGGCCGACCAGGCTCACAACGAGGTGGCCGGCTCACTGATGGCGGCGTTGGCTGCCGGTGACATGGAAGCCGTTGTGCGCGTGCTCCATCCGGATGTCACGTTCACTGGCGACTCCAACGGCAAGGCGCCGACCGCCGCGCGGACCATCGTCGGACCCGACAAGGTCGCGCGGTTCTTGTTCGGCTTGGCACGCAGGTACGGGCCGAACTGGTTGGCCGGCGGCCAGCTGGCCTTGATCAACGGGCAGGTCGGCACCTTCACCGAAGGCGCACCGGCCCGCGAGGGCTATCCGGCGCTGATGCCCCGGATCACCGCGATGACGGTGCGCGACGGAAAGGTCTGCGCCATATGGGATATCGCCAACCCGGACAAGTTCACCGCGTCGCCGCTTGCTGATCCTCGGTAGCCCAAGGCACCCGACACGCGTCGCCCGAGTTGAAGCCTTGCTCGGTGATGCCCAGCGCCGAATACATCCGCGCCCGCATGTTCTCGACACCGATCTGGTAGGTCAACTCGATCACGCCGTCGTCACCGAAGCGTCGCTGTAGGTCGGCGACCTGCTCGTCGGTGACGGTGTGCGGATCGGTTGTCATCGCGTCGGCGTAGGCGATCGCGGCGCGCTCGTCATCGCTGTAGCGCGGTGACGTCGCATAGTCGTCGATCTCCTTGAGGCGGTCGACGTCGAGGCCGTCGAGCCGCTGCAGCATCGACCCGAAGTCGACGCACCACGAGCAGCCGATGGTGCGGGCCGTCCAGAACACCGCCAGTTCGCGGACGTTCTTGGGCAGCTTCTTCGAGCCCGAGTCCAGCAGCGTCTCGTGCACGGCGTTGGCGATCAGCAGCCGCGGGTGATGTGCTGCGACGGTGAACGGCTCGGGCACCTCGCCGAACCGGCGCCGGGCCACCCGGTACATGACGCGGGTCAGCAGTCCGGCCTGCTTCGGGGGGACAGGGGCGATGCGGGTTTTCTGTGCTTTTTCCGTCATGCCCTTATGACGAGACAGCCCGTCGATGTGTGACATGCCCCCCCGCGAGCGACCGTGTCTGCGCATGACACGCCGCAAAAAGCTGGCATTTCGCGGTCGCTCGCGGGCGTGGAACTGAGCTAGCGGGCGAACATCAACGCGCGCTTGACCTCTTGGATGGCCTGCGTCACCTGGATGCCGCGCGGGCAGGACTCCGTGCAGTTGAACGTGGTCCGGCAGCGCCACACGCCGTCGACCTCGTTGAGGATGTCCAGTCGCTCGGCGGCGCCCTCGTCGCGGCTGTCGAAGATGAACCGGTGCGCGTTGACGATGGCGGCAGGCCCGAAATACGAACCCTCGCTCCAGTACACCGGGCAGCTGGTGGTGCAGCACGCGCACAGGATGCACTTGGTGGTGTCGTCGTAGCGCATCCGGTCGGTCTGGCTCTGAATGCGTTCGCGCGTTGGCGGATTGCCGCTGGTGATCAGGAACGGCTTGACCGCGCGGTAGGCGTCGAAGAAGGGCTCCATGTTGACCACGAGATCCTTCTCGACGGGCAGGCCGCGAATCGGCTCGATCGTGATCGTGAGCTGCTTACCCGGCTTCTTCGGCAGCATGTCGCGCATCAGCACCTTGCACGCCAACCGGTTCACGCCATTGATCCGCATCGCGTCCGAGCCGCACACACCGTGCGCGCAGGACCGCCGGAACGTCAGCGTGCCGTCCAGGTACCACTTGACGTAGTGCAGCAGGTTGAGCAGCCGGTCGGTGGGCAGGCACGGGACGCGGAAGCTCTGCCACCCGGCGGTGTCAGGGTCCTCCGGATTGAAGCGGGCGATCTTCAGCGTGACCATCACCGCGCCCTCGGGCACCGGCGGTGCGGCGCCTTCGGTGGTATCGACAGCTGGTGCGCTCATATCAGTACTTCCGTTCCATCGGCTCGTACCGCGTCATCACGACCGGCTTGTAGTCCAGCCGGATGTCGGACAGCAGCTCGCTGCCCTCCTTGTAGGCCATGGTGTGCCGCATGTAGTTGGTGTCGTCACGGTTCGGGTAGTCCTCACGGGCATGCCCGCCGCGGGATTCCTTGCGGTTCAGCGCGCCGACCACCGTCACCTCGGCGAGCTCGAGCAGGAAGCCGAGCTCGATGGCCTCGAGCAGATCGCTGTTGTAGCGTTTGCCCTTGTCGTGCACCGTGATTCGGGCATATCGCTCCTTGAGCGCGTGAATGTCGGTCAGCGCCTGCTTCAGCGTCTCCTCGGTGCGGAACACGGCGGCGTTGTTGTCCATCGACTGCTGCAGTGCACTGCGGATGTCGGCGACGCGCTCGTTGCCGTGCTCGGACAGGATGTCGCCCACCCAGCTGACAACCATGCCCGCCGGATCGGACGGCAGGTCGACATGGTCGTGGCCCATCGCGTAATTCGACGCGGCGATGCCTGCGCGGCGGCCGAACACGTTGATGTCCAGCAGCGAGTTGGTGCCGAGCCGGTTGGCGCCGTGCACCGACACACAGGCGCATTCCCCTGCCGCGTACAGCCCAGGCAGCGGTGTCGTGTTGTCGCGCAACACCTGACCGCTCACTGTTGTCGGGATGCCGCCCATGACGTAGTGACAGGTCGGGTAGACGGGCACCAGTTCCTTCACCGGGTCAACACCCAGGTAGGTGCGGGCGAACTCGGTGATGTCGGGCAGCTTGGCTTCGAGCACATCCGCGCCGAGGTGGCGCACGTCGATGTACACGTAATCCTTGTGCGGGCCAGCGCCGCGGCCTTCGAGCACCTCGCGCACCATCGAGCGGGCCACGATGTCGCGGGGCGCCAGGTCCTTGATCGTCGGCGCGTAGCGCTCCATGAAGCGCTCACCCTCGCTGTTGAGCAGGATGCCGCCCTCTCCACGTACCGCCTCGGAGATCAGGATGCCAAGGCCCGCAAGGCCTGTCGGATGGAACTGGTGAAACTCCATGTCCTCCAACGGAAGTCCCTTGCGGAACACGATGCCAAGACCGTCGCCGGTCAGCGTGTGCGCGTTCGATGTGGTCTTGTACATCCGGCCTGAGCCGCCGGTGGCCAGCACGATCGCCTTGGCGTGGAAGACGTGGATGTCGCCCGTCGCCAGTTCATAAGCGATGACGCCGGTTGCGACGGGGCCCGCAGCCGTCTCGGTCAGCGCAAGGTCCAGCGCGTAGAACTCGTTGAAGAACTGCACGTCGTGTTTGACGCAGTTTTGGTACAGCGTCTGCAGGATCATGTGGCCGGTGCGGTCGGCGGCATAGCAGGCCCGCCGCACGGGCGCCTTACCGTGGTCGCGGGTGTGCCCGCCGAACCGGCGCTGGTCGATGCGGCCCTCGGGGGTGCGGTTGAACGGCATCCCCATCTTCTCGAGGTCGAGCACCGCGTCGATGGCTTCCTTGCACATGATCTCGACGGCGTCCTGGTCGGCGAGGTAGTCGCCGCCCTTGACGGTGTCGAAGGTGTGCCACTCCCAGTTGTCCTCTTCGACGTTGGCCAGCGCCGCGCACATCCCGCCCTGCGCGGCACCGGTGTGGCTGCGCGTCGGGTACAGCTTGGTCAGCACCGCGGTGCGGACGCGTGGCCCCGCCTCGACGGCCGCGCGCATACCCGCGCCGCCTGCTCCGACGATGACGACGTCGTAGCGATGTTCAATCAGCATTGATCAGCTCCCCGTCACGAGACGTTCGCGTCGAATGTCACCAGCACATAGGTGCCCAGCACCAACGTGAAGCCCGTCACCAGCAACAACAGCGAATTCAGATAGAACTTGGTGATGTTCTTGCGCGCATAGTCACCGATGATGGTGCGCATACCGTTGGCGCCGTGCACCATGGCCAGCCACAGCAGGGCCATGTCCCAGATCTGCCAGAACGGCGAGGCCCAGCGCTGCGCGACGTAGTTGAAGTCGATCCGATACACGCCGTTGTCCCAGATCAGCCCGATGAACAGGTGGCCGAGCGCCAGCACGACCAGCGCGACGCCCGAGAATCGCATGAACAGCCACGCGTACTTCTCGAAGTACGGGATGCCCCTGGGGCGTCGCGGCGCGCGGGGATGGTCCAGGCTGGCCGGACGGTCGTGTTCTTTTTCCTGAACGGGGGCCAGTCGGCCTTCGCGGTGGTGGGGTGTCCAGGCAGCTCCCGGCGCTTCGGTCATAGGAATCGCTCCGCCATGTGCATTCCGATGACGCCGAGCGTCGGGATCATCACGGCCAGCCAGATGCCGGCGACGATCCACAACATCAGCCGCTGGTAGCGCGGGCCGTGCTGCCAGAAGTCGATCAGGATCACGCGGATCCCGTTGAGTGCGTGGTAAAGCACTGCCGCGACGAGGCCGACTTCCATCAGCCCGACGATCGGTGTCTTGTAGGTGTTGATGACTTCGTTGTAGGCCTCGGGGCTGACGCGCACGAGCGCCGTGTCGAGTACGTGGACGAGCAGGAAGAAGAAGATCGTCGCTCCCGTGATGCGGTGCAGCACCCAGGACCACATGCCGGGATCACCGCGATAGAGCGAACGTCTGCGCGACGGGTGAGGTAGCGGCGCCGGCACGGCCGGGCTTGCTGGTGTCGCAGTACTCATCTGGCCTCCAACGCCATCGGTGGACGCTTGGGCATCGGAGCCGTACCGGCGGCGACATCCGGCTCGGCTGAGAACCTGCCCAAACCTCGGGGCGACTCTAAACCCAGTTCTACTGCTAAACGAACTACCGTTTAGCCGTCGGCGCACGGAAAACGGCAAAACTTAGGGTTACCTATCTAGGTGGCCCTGCCGTGGAGCGGAGGCTTCGGAATGCATTCAGAATCCGAACGGTGGAATTGACGTGACATCCGAGATTGACTGGAAGATGTTGCGGCACAAGGCAACTGAGGCGTCGGCGCACGCTTATGCACCGTATTCGGGCTTCGCGGTCGGGGCGGCAGCGCTGGTCGACGATCACCGAATGGTGGCCGGCTGCAATGTGGAAAATGTCTCATATGGTCTAGGTCTCTGTGCCGAGTGTGCTGTGGTCTGTGCCCTGCATTCCTCGGGTGGCGGCAGGCTGATTGCGCTTTCGTGTGTGGACGCGGCGGGCGAGGTGTTGATGCCGTGCGGGCGATGCCGGCAGGTGCTTCTCGAGCACGGCGGACCCGATCTGCTGATCGACCATCCGCTGGGGCCGCGACCGTTGAGCGTGCTGCTTCCCGACGCGTTCGGACCGCAGGACCTGGCCCGCGGCAACGAGTCCGCGCACGAAGAAACACCGTGACCGGCTTCACATTTAGACCGTTTGAGGTGGTCGCCGACGGGTAGTCCTGGGCTGTCACGGAGTTTGCTTAAGGAGGGCCATGACTAGTCGCGCGAAGCTGGTGGGACATCCGGTTCACCCGATGCTGATCCCGTTTCCGATCGGGCTGCTGACCACAGCCGTGGTGTTCGACATCATTTACCTGATCACGGACCGGCCTGGATTCACGATCGCGGCCGCCTACGCGATCGCCGGCGGCATCATCGGCGGCTTGCTCGCCGCGCCGTTCGGCTGGATTGATTTCTTCAAGATCCCCGCCGATACGCGTGCCAAGCGGATTGGTCTGTTGCATGGGCTGATCAACGTCGTCGTGCTGGTGTTGTTCGCGATCAGCTGGCTGCTGCGCTGGAATGCAGGTGGCTGGGAGCCGAGGCCGTTGGCACTGGCGTGCAGCTTCGTCGCAGTCGTGGTGGCCGCCGTCGCGGCGTGGCTGGGAGGCGAGCTGGTCGACCGCCTGGCTATCGGGATCGACGAGGGCGCCAATCCCGACGCGCCGAGCTCGTTGAGCCATAAGCAGGTGCCCGCGTAGCGGCATTCCTGCGACCGTCACCGGTAACGTAACCGCGGTGACCGCGTTCGCATTTGACGCGCCAACCGTTATTCGGACCAAACGCGATGGCGGCGTCTTGTCCGACGCCGCGATCGACTGGGTGATCGATGGCTACACCCATGGCCGCGTCGCCGACGAACAGATGTCGGCGTTGTTGATGGCCATCTTCCTGCGGGGGATGACCGGTGCCGAGATCGCCCGTTGGACGGCTGCGATGGTGGACTCCGGTGAGCGGATGGACTTTACGGACCTGCGGCGTGACGGCAAGCCATTGGCGTTGGTGGACAAGCATTCCACGGGCGGCGTCGGCGACAAGATCACCATTCCGCTCGTTCCGGTCGTGATGGCGTGTGGGGGAGCGGTGCCGCAGGCTGCCGGGCGCGGTCTCGGTCACACCGGCGGCACTCTCGACAAGCTGGAGTCCATCGCGGGATTCACCGCCGAGATCTCGAAAGGCCAAATACGGCAACAACTTTGCGATCTCGGTGCCGCGATCTTCGCGGCGGGTGAGCTGGCGCCCGCGGATCGGAAGATCTATGCGTTGCGCGACGTCACCGCGACCACCGAGTCGCTGCCGTTGATCGCCAGTTCCGTGATGAGCAAGAAGATCGCGGAGGGCACCCGGGCACTGGTGCTCGACAGCAAGGTCGGCAGCGGAGCGTTCCTTCAGACCGAGGCCGAGTCACGTGAGCTGGCCCGCACGATGGTGGAGCTGGGCGCCGCCGAGGGTCTGAACACCCGTGCGCTGCTGACGGACATGGAGACGCCGCTGGGCCGCACCGTCGGCAATGCCGTCGAGGTCGAGGAGTCGCTGGAGGTGCTCGCCGGTGGAGGCCCGGCTGATGTGGTCGAGCTGACGCTGGCACTGGCCACCGAGATGCTCGACGCCGCGGGACTCGATGGGACCGATCCCGCGCAGACGCTGAAGGACGGCTCGGCGATGGACCGGTTTCGCGCGCTCGTCGCCGCGCAGGGCGGCGACTTGTCCCGACCGCTGCCGATCGGTGCATATTCCGAGACCATCTCGGCGCCGCGCGATGGCACGATGGAAAGCATCGACGCGATGGCGGTGGGACTGACGGTGTGGCGGCTCGGGGCGGGCCGCTCCGTCCCGGGTGAGCGGGTTCAGTTTGGAGCGGGGCTGCGTATCCATCGGCGTCCTGGCGAAGCCGTCGCCGCAGGTGAAGCGTTGTTCACCCTCTACACCGACACTCCGGAACGGTTCGAGGTCGCGATGGCAGAACTGGACGGCGCATGGTCTGTCGGCGATAGCGCGCCGCCTCACCGTCCGCTGATCATCGATCGGATCGTTCCGTGACCACCCCGCTGACCCTTGATTCGATCCGGCGAGCGCCGAAGGCGCTGCTGCACGATCACCTCGACGGCGGGCTGCGGCCTGCCACGGTGCTCGAGCTCGCCGAAACCAACGGGTATGACGAGCTGCCAGCCACTGGCATCGATGAGCTCGCCGCGTGGTTCCGCACGGCCGCACACAGCGGGTCGCTGGTGCGTTATCTCGAACCGTTCGCGCACACCGTGGGGGTGATGCAGACGCCGGAGGCACTGTTCCGTGTCGCCTACGAATGTGTGGAGGACCTGGCGGCTGACAACGTCGTGTACGCCGAAATCCGGTTCGCGCCGGAACTGCACATCGATCGGGGGTTGTCGCTGGACGCGGTCGTGGACGCCGTACTGGCGGGGTTCGCGGATGGTGAGAAGGCCGCCAGCGCCGAGGGTCGCGGCATCACCGTGCGGTGTCTGGTCACCGCGATGCGGCATGCCGCGCGGTCACGCGAGATCGCCGAGCTGGCCATCCGATTCCGGGACAAGGGTGTCGTCGGGTTCGACATCGCCGGCGCCGAGGCCGGCTACCCGCCGACACGGCATCTCGACGCGTTCGAATACATGCGAGGCAACAACGCGCGCTTCACGATTCACGCCGGTGAGGCATTCGGGCTGCCGTCGATTCATGAGGCCATCGCGTTCTGCGGCGCCGATCGACTGGGCCATGGCGTGCGGATCGTCGACGACATCACCGTCGGCTCAGACGGCACCGCGCAGCTCGGCAGGCTGGCAGCGCTGTTGCGCGACAAGCGGATTCCGTTCGAGATGTGTCCGTCGTCGAATGTGCAGACCGGGGCCGTCGGCAGCATCGCCGAGCACCCGTTCGATCTGTTGGCCCGCTTGCGTTTTCGCGTGACGGTCAACACCGACAACCGGTTGATGAGCGACACCACCATGAGCCAGGAGATGCTGCGCCTCGTCGAGGCGTTCGGCTACGGCTGGACAGATCTGCAGCGGTTCACCATCAACGCGATGAAGTCGGCGTTCATCTCGTTCGACGAGCGGCTGTCGATCATCGACGACGTGATCAAACCGCGCTACGCGGTCCTCGTCGGCTAGTTCGATCTTTCGTGACGAGGCGGATTTTCGACAGCTGTTGACGTCTCCAGCATCTGCGGTTACCTTGACTGTGCACGCGGTAAAGCGTGCGGTGGTGACAACCTCACAGGTCAGCGAAGAGATTCGTTGACCTGTTTTTCGTTTCTCTTCGTCGTTGAAAACGATCGATCAAGGGAGCGAGATCATGTCTGAAAACCTGGGTGAGCCGCGAACGGCACTGACGGTGTTCATGTTGGTGAAGACCAACCCAGAGTGGTTGGCGATGTCGGTTGAGCAACGATACGACGAAGTGGTCAAACACTTGCAATCGGCACTCGATCGGCACCCGACTGTCCAATTTCGTTGGTATGACACCGAGTTCTACACTGCGCGCGTTACGGACACTTGGATGTGGGAGACCTCCGCTCCGCATGAGTATGAGCTGGTGGTCGAGGAGTTACGCGAAACCCCCTTGTGGGACCGTTATTTCACGATTGTCGAAATCCTGCCGGGCGTTCTGAACGCCTATGCCGACAACTACGGCAGGGACGCAGTCGCGTGACACGAATTGCCCTCATCACTGGAGGAAACCGTGGTATCGGTCGCGCGGCAGCAGAGGTGCTCGCCGACAGCGGCACAGACGTCATCATCACGTACCGCTCCCACCCCGAGGAGGCAGAGGCTGTGGTGAACGGCGTACGCAACCGCGGGCGCAGCGCGACTGCTCTGCGACTGGAATCCGCTAAACACGACAGGTTTGGCGAGTTCCGCGACAACCTGCTCGTTGCGCTCCGCGAAATGTCGTCAGAACCAAAGTTCGACATCCTGATCAACAACGCGGGATTCGAAGGCCGAACACCTTTCGGCGAAACCGATGCCGTCACAATGGATGCGCTGTACAGCGCGCATGTCAAGGGTCCGATTCTGCTGACAGAGCTGCTTACGCCTCATCTTCGTGACGGCGGCCGCATCGTGTTCCTCTCCACGGGGCTCACCCGGTATGTGGCCAACCCCGTGTACTCCGTCTACGCATCCATGAAGGGAGCCATCGAGGTCTACACCAAGTACGCCGCCAAAGTCCTCGGCGAGCGAGCAATCACAGTCAATGCTGTTGCGCCAGGGGCGACTGCGACCGATTTCGGTGGCGGGATGATCCGCGACGACGACGCCTACCGCGCCATGGTTACTTCCAACCACGCGTTTGGCCGCGTCGGTGAGCCCGCCGATATCGCCGGTGCAATATGTGCAGTCACCGGTATGTCGGCGAATTGGATCACTGCCCAACGGATAGAGGCATCAGGCGGGCAATGCTTGTAAGTCCTCTCGGCTAGCGCAGCACACTCCGCAGCGTCTCGGCGAATTCTGTGGGCGCGCCCATGAATCCACCATGATCGCCGGGGAACTCGACCGGCGCGACACCGAGCCGTTCACACAGCGCCACCGATGTCCGGTAGGTGAGCAATCGACCGGAGTCGACGCCGATGCCGACGACGACGCGCGTCGTGCTGTCCTTCAGCGCGTCGATGTCGGGCAGGTATCGCGTCGTCGGAAAAAGGTCGATCTCGAAGAACCGCGCGGCCTGGCGCACCTCGTCCTCGGACGGTTCGGCCGGACCCGACGGCGCATCGCCTGCAGACACATCGAATCCGGCGTTGCGCATGAAGTGCATCCAGGCCGCGCCGAACCCGTCGCGATGGAAGGTGTCGAGGATCGCCTCGGTGTTCGCGCGCTGCTCGGCGACATCCGGCAGCAATTCCAGCAGCGGCGGTTCGTGCGCGACGACCGTGCGCAGCCGCCCCGGATGCCGCGTCACGAGTGCCAGGCCGGTCACCGCCCCGCCGCTGGAGCCGAAGAGGTCGGCCGATTCGGCATCGAGGTCGTCCAGGATCGCCGCGACGTCGTCGGCGCGCTGCTCGACACCAGACGCGGCCGCGGGGTCGTCGACCGGGCTGTTCGCATAGCCGCGGGGATCGTAGGTGACGACGGTGTGGTCGCCGGCCAGCGCTTCGGCCAGCGGCGCGAACTCCGCAGATGCCATCGGAGAGCCGATGACGAGGAGCAGAGGACCGGCTCCGCGGATCTCATAGTGCAGGCGGGCGCCGGGGACGGACAGAGAACGAGTGGCGATAGGCAGGGTCATACCGGTGCAGACCGCTGCTGGGCCGCAAAATCATCGCGACGTACCGTGGCGCCATGATCACTGGCGCTCATGTCATCATCTACAGCCGCGACGCCGATGCCGATCGTGCGTTCTTCCGCGACGTCCTTGACTACCCGCACGTCGACGCCGGCGGTGGGTGGCTGATCTTCAAGTTGCCGCCCGCCGAGGCTGCCGTGCATCCCGCCGACGCGCCGTCGCATGAGCTCTATCTGATGTGCGACGACGTCAACGCCACGGTCGACAAGCTCAAAGCCAAGGGCGTCAACTGCGGTCCCCTGAGCGATCAGGGGTGGGGCCTGTTGACCAGCATCCGGCTGCCCGGCGGCGGCGACCTCGGCCTCTACGAGCCGCGGCATCCGAAGGCGACCGAGCTGTAACCGGCGATCACCTCACCTCGACGACGACCTTGCCTTTGGCGCGGCCCTTTTCGACGTAGTCCAGGGCGTCTCTGGTCGACTCGAACGGATATACCTTGTCGACGATGGGACGTATGACGCCCTCATCGATGAGAGAGGTGATCCGGCTCAACTGATTGCCGTTCGCCTTCATGAACAAGAACGAGTAGGTCACGTTGCGGCGCTTTGCCTTTCGCCGCGCACCGAAGCTCAAGACACTCATGATCGGCTTCACGAACCAGCGCGCGCCGATCTCTTCGGCAAAGGCCGGGTCGGGTGGACCCGATATGGAGATCAGCTTTCCGCCCGGCTTCAGTACCCGTAACGACTTGTTGAGGGTCTTGGCATCTTGACTGTGCAGCACGACATCATAACCGTGCAACCGCGTCTCGAAGTCCTCTGTCTTGTAATCGATCAACACGTCTGCGCCGAGACTCGTGAGCATGCCGAAGTTGGCTGCGCTGGCTGTTGTCGCCACCGTCGCACCCAGGTGTTTGGCCAACTGAATCGCGAATGTGCCGACGCCGCCGGTGCCTGCCTGAATGAAAACCTTTTGCCCTGGCTTCAGGTTGGCCTTCTCGACCAGTGCCTGCCACGCGGTCAGGCCCACCAGGGGAATGGACGCCGCTTCGGCCATGGTGAGTTCTTTCGGCTTGATCGCCACGTCGTCTTCACTCATCGCGATGAACTCCGCGAAGGTGCCCATGCGATAGGTGTCCGGCCGCGCATAGACCTCGTCGCCGGGCTTGAAGCGCCGCACGCGGGAGCCGACCTCGACCACAACGCCGGCCACATCGTTGCCTAGAACGAGCGGAAAGCGGTACGGCAGAAAGATTTTGAATTCTCCGGCTGAGATCTTCACGTCGACCAGGTTGACGCCCGCGGCATGGATTTGGACCAGTACGTCGTTGTCGCCGACCTCCGGCTGCGCCAAGTCGACGATTCGGCCGCCGTCCTTGCTCTTGTAGCGGTCGATGGCGAATGCCTTCATGCCACACGCTCGCGGATCGGTTTGTTCAGTTGGGCGCGAACGACGAGAGTCATTTCGTCGGCCAGCACTTCGTCGGCGCCGGACTCGATTCCGTCGAGGACCTGACGGACCACGTCGGCGGGATCGGACTTGGGGCTATCCGCAAACGCGCCCATATCGGTGTCCACCAGTCCGACGTAAACGCCGACCACTTGCACGCCACGCGGCCCGAGTTCAAGCCGCATCGAGTCAGTGGCGCTCCACAGCGCGGCCTTCGTCACCCCATAGCTGGCGCCGACGGGCAGCCATGCGAGAACCGACGCGACGTTGACGATTGCGCCCGACCTCTCGGCAATCCGGTCGGCGAAAGCCGATGCCAATGCCAGTGGTCCGAACAGGTTCGTCTCCATCTCTTCGCGCAGTTGGGAGGTGTCGCTGTGAAGGACGGAGGCGCCCCTGGCGATGCCGGCGTTGTTGACCAGAACGCTGACATCGGACGCCGCGTCGGACGCCCTGGCCACGGACGCGGCGTCGGTGACATCGAGTTGTAGCGGAACTACGCGCGGGTCCGCGACGTCGATTGTCTGTGGGTCGCGCGCGGCCGCATACACCTTGGCGACACCCCGATCGAGAAGCTGCACAACGTATTCGCGGCCCATGCCACGGTTGGCTCCGGTGACCAACACCGTCTGACCGGTCAGCGAGGTCATGAGATCGTCGATCCCAGGAATTCGAGCGCTTCGGGGACGAAGCGTTCGTGGGCTTGGAAGATGCCGCCGTGTCCGGCGTCTGGATAGATGCGCAGCGTCGCATTGGGGAGACGGTGAGCCAGGTCGTAGGAGTTGCTGGTCGGCACCATGCGGTCGTCGTCGCCGTTGGCCACCAGCACGGGTTGTTGAATGCGTGACAGGTCGGCCGGCTTCGCCAACCCGAACGCGTGAATGGCCTTGAGCTGAGTGCGGAATGCCCGGATCGAGGTCGCCTTGTCGCGGTCAGTGGTGCGTTCCTTGAGCCGTTTGACGAATGCCTTTGCCTCCGACTTGCCGTGCGCCGTTCTGGTGAAGAACAGCAGTTCCTTGGGGTCTTTGAAAGTGGCGTAGGCGTGCAGGGTGTCGAGGTAGCTCAACTTCGTCACGTTGACGATGCCTTCACCTCCCGCGGGGCCGGTGCCCGCGAGAATGACCTTGCGAACAAGTGCCTGCTCTTGGGCCGCGATCACCTGTGCGACCATGCCGCCGAGCGAGAAGCCGAGCAGGTCGACCTGGGTGAAGCCCAGCGCGCGAATGAACGCCACCGCGTCGTGTGCCATCGCTTCGACGGTGTCGGGCGTCTCGCCCTCCGAGGCCCCCAGTCCGCGGTTGTCGAAGGTGATCACCCGGTGCTTGGCCGCGATGCCGTCGACGACGCGGGGGTCCCAGTTGTCGAGATTGGCGGCCAGATGATTTAGGAAGATCACCGGTACGCCGGTGTCGATGCCCAGTTCACGGTAGACGAACTTGGTTCCGTCCACGGAAACGGATTTCGTCGGCGCGTTCTTGTACGACGTGCCGCCCCAACGGCTGCGTGCCTCGTGCAGATGACTTGTGGGGTCGTGCCGGGTGGTTCGTTTGCCTGCCATGATCGCTTCCTTTGGTAAACCGTTTGGTGTACTTCCTGCGGTTGACCGTAACACGCTGTTCGCACCTGTGTAAACCAATCGGTATACTTGGAACTATGACGTCACTCACCCAGAGCGGTCGCGGGGGCCGCGGGGCGCGTGCGCGGATCCTGACGGCGGCTTCAGAGCTGTTCTATTTCGAGGGCATCAACGCGACCGGTGTCGAACGGATCGCGAGTAGGGCGTCGGTGTCCAAACGAACGCTTTACCGGCACTTTCCGAGCAAGGCAGCCTTGGTGGAGGAGTACCTGCAGCGCCTCCGGCAAGAGGCCGGGGAGTCGACGGCGGGGACGCCACGTGCGCGACTGCTCGCCTTGTTCGAGCTCTCGGACTCCGAGAACGGTCGGATGCGGGGCTGTCCATTTCACAACGCGGCCGTCGAGGCGGCGGGAGCGTTGCCCGGCGTCGAGCACATCGTTCACCTGCACAAGCGGGACTACATAGATGGCCTCAATGAGCTGGCACGACAGGCGGGTGCTGCCGATCCGGAGATGTTGGGCAATCAGATCGCAGTGCTCTACGAGGGTGCATCAGGATTGTCCACCTCGCTCAACAATCCGGCGCCGTGGGCGCGCGCCCGCGTTGCGGCCGAGGCCCTGATCGACCAGGCGATAGGGCGCGCGGGCTGAGAATCAGGCTGTGGCGGGCGATTTCGACGTCGTCGCCGCTGCAAAGATCGTGTCGGTGACCGCGGTGGGCGTGATCGTCACGACAGCCTTCTGGGCGCGGCTGGCGATGTCCAACAGATAGCGCCGCTTGGGCCGACGCGAGGTCAGCGCGTGGTCGACGGCCTTGGTGACTCGTTTCGGATCGGCGGCGAGTTTCTGCATGCGTCCCAACAGCTTCCGGCTGCCGGCGAGATGCGCGGCATAGAGTTCGCGGTGCTCGTCAGCCAATCGCTTGGTCATGCGGTCGTAGTCGTCGACAGCGTCGCCCCACATGTCGGTGCGAATGGGGCCCGGCTCGATGAGCGAGACGCGAATCTTCCACGGACGCAGCTCCATACGTAGTGCGTCGCCCAACGATTCGATTGCGTACTTCGAGGCGTTGTAGGCGCCGGTGCCGGGTGTGGTGATCAACCCGCTGACGGATGACATGAACACCACCCGGCCCCGGGCGGCGCGAATCTTCGGCAGCACTGCCTGAGTAACCGCGATCTGCGAGATGACGTTGACGTCCAGTTGCTGTGTCAGATCATCGAGGGATAACCCCTCGACGGGGCCGTTCAGGATGATGCCTGCGTTGTTGACGACGCCGTTCAGTTCGGCGGGAAGGAGATCGGGAAGCGCCGCAATGGCAGACCTGTCGGTGATGTCGAGCGCGACCGCGCGCACACGGGGCATGCCATCGAGGCTGTGTAGGGCCGCTTCGGATCGGGCGGTGGCATACACGTCCCAGCCCCGTTCGCTCATGTGCTTGGTGATCGCAAGCCCGATGCCTCTGCCGGCGCCGGTAACCAGTACTGAAGGCATGTCGTCAGACCTCACTCGATGAAAGGCTCTTCTGCCATGCCAGAAGACCTGCCACGCCAAACGTCTCCAGTGCTATTGCCCCCACCGTGAAGGGGTGCGGCCTCCCGCGCTGCTGCCATGACCGCAGTCGTGCGAGACCACCGACGAAAATGGTCGACAGCGCGAACGTCACGACCCGAGAGCCCTCGACACGTCCGAGCTGAGACCACATGGCCGGCCCGACTGCCAGTTTGAACACGTTGGCATATCGCAGAGAGCTGTCCACCGTCGGCGCCACGTCCGGAGAACCGCCCGGAACACCCTGCGGGCCATGGACGATCTCACTGATCGCGCTGGCCGTGGGTATGGCAGCGAGCACGGCTAATGTCCGCTGCAATCCTCGTCGACTGCTGTCACTGTGCGCCATGAACACTCCTGGTATACCGAACGGTTTACTGACAGAGGCCGACGCTACACGCCTTTGCGCGTGGTGTAAACCCATCGGTATCCTTTGTCCATGACCACGCAACGCGGCGGCCGCGGTGCACGACAGCGCATCCTGAACACCGCCACCGATTTGTTCTACCGGGAGGGCATCAATGCCACCGGGGTCGAGCGGCTTGCCAGCGAAGCATCAGTATCCAAGCGGACTCTGTACCAACACTTTCTGAGTAAGACGGCAGTGGTCGAGGAGTATCTTCGCTGCATCCAGCAAGGTGTCGGCGACCCGATCCACCCGGGACCGGAGGCCGCGAACAAAAGCCCCCGCGAGCGCATACTCGCCCTGTTCGCCACGCCATCACCGGACGCGACGATGCGCGGCTGCCCGTTCCACAACGCCGCCGTCGAGGCTGCCGACGCCATGCCCGAAATTCACGAGATCGTCCAAGAACACAAGCGCAAATACATCAGGGGCCTGATCAAGCTGGCCCGACAGGCGGGCGCCGGCAACCCCACACTGCTGGGCAATCAACTCGGGCTGATTTACGAAGGCGCTGCTGCACTTTCGACGTCCCTCGACGACCCCACCCCCTGGACGCACGCGCGGAAGGCTGTGCAGACCCTGCTCGACCAAGCAGTGAGTTAACGACGTCTGCCGCGGGATTCAGCCGGACGGTGCTGGGAGATCAACTCGTTGAGGTGTTTCGTCACCTGCTCGAGAGGCTTCGTCGAGCGCGCGGCGCGTGAGAGGATGACGGCTCCTTCGACCGCGGCGACGATCGTCGTCGACAACGACTGGGCGGCAGCGCGATTGATGCCGTCCTTCCGCAACCGATCGGCCAACAACTGACCCCATTCCGCGAAGACATCCGCGGCGGTGGACGCGCCTTCGGGTGATTCGTCGCGACTGCTCGCCGCGGCCACGATCGGGCAGCCCCCTTCGAAGTCCGTGCTCACCAACACCTCGCCCCACATGTCGGCGAAGGCCCCGATTGGATCGGGGTCGTCCAGGTAGCCGCGCACCGTCGCCGTCATCTCGTCTCCGGCGGCACGGGTGGCCGCGGCAACGAGTTCGGCCTTGCCGCCGGGGAAGTTGAGATAGATCGAGCGACGTGTCACGCCGCTGGTCGCCAGGATTTCGGCGATGCCGGTACCAGCCACACCATGTCGCTGCATCAGCGTGGCCGTGGCTGCCGTGAGTCGATCGCGTACCCGCATGGTTGCAATATACCAGTCGGTCTACTAATGTCCGACTTACGCGGTAGACCGAACGGTATACCGCATTCTTTGCCAAGGAAAGGGACGACTGTGTCCTCCGCAGCCCCACACGATTTCGCCTTCTTGCCCGCGACCGAACAGCTGGCCGCGCTGAACGCGAAGGACCTCTCCAGCGCTGAGCTGGTCGAGCTGTACCTGTCCCGCATCACCGAGCACAACGCTGCGCTCAACGCAGTCGTCACCGTTGACGCGGACGGCGCACGTCGCGCAGCCAAGCACGCTGACGGGGCTCGCTCAAACGGCCAGCGCCTGGGACCGCTGCACGGCCTGCCGATCACCGTCAAGGACAGCTACGAGACGGCCGGCATGCGGACGGTCTGCGGTCGCCCCGACCTGGCCGACTACGTGCCGACGCAGAACGCCGAGGCCGTCGCACGCCTTCGCCGCGCCGGCGCAATCATTCTCGGCAAGACCAACATGCCCACCGGCAATGCCGACGTGCAGGCCAGCAACCCCGTGTTCGGCAAGACGAACAATCCATGGGATCTTTCGCGCACCTCCGGTGGCTCGGCAGGCGGCGGTGCCGCGGCGACCGCCGCCGGGCTTACCAGCTTCGATTTCGGATCCGAAATCGGTGGCTCCACCCGGATTCCGGCGCACTTCTGCGGTCTCTACGGTCACAAGTCGACGTGGCAGTCCGTTCCGTTGGTCGGTCACATTCCTGGCGGGCCTGGCGACCCCGGGCGTTGGGGAGAAGCCGACATGGCCTGCGCCGGTGTGCAGGTGCGTGGCGCTCGCGACATCATTCCGGCATTGGACGCCACCGTCGGCCCGCTGAATCCCGACGGCGGTTTCTCCTACACCCTCGCCGCGCCGCGGGCCACCGCGCTCAAGGACTTCCGGGTCGCGGTGTGGGCCGACGATCCCGCCTGTCCGATCGACAACGACACTCACCGAGCCATCGATGAGGCGGTCGCAGCGCTGCGAGACGCCGGCGCGCGGGTCGTCGAGCAACCCGCAGGCATCCCGGTGGATCTGACCACCTCACACGACCTCTTCCTGAGCTTGGTCATGGCCGCGTTCTCGATAGACAGGTCCACGATGAGCCCGCGCTTCGCCGGTGCCCTTGCCCTGCGCTCGCTGATGAGCCCGCGCGGCGACGCCGCCGCCGCGCTGCGCGGGACGATCCAAAGCCACCGCGCGTGGTTGTTCCGCGACGCGGCCCGGCGGGAGATCGCGTACCGCTGGGCGGGATTCTTCAAGGAATTCGACGTGCTGCTGCTGCCGGTGACACCCACCGCCGCGCCCGGGCACCACAACAAGGACCACGACCGCTTCGGCCGCACGATCGACGTCGACGGCGTCACCCGCTCATATTGGGATCAGACCAAATGGAGCGCCGTGGCCAACATCGCCGGTACGCCGGCGACCACGATGCCCATCACCACCAACGCGGCCGGTCTGCCCATCGGCCTCCAGGCGATGGGTCCTGCCGGGGGAGACCGCACCACCGTCGAGTTCGCTGCTCTGCTCACCGAAGTGCTTGGCGGCTATCGCATTCCGCCGCAGCAGCGGGCGTCGGTCATGAGCATCGCGTGATGTCGCCTCTGATGCGTCGAAACCTCACCGGCCGCAAGGTGGTAATCACCGGGGCCGCGCGCGGCATCGGGGAGAAGGTGGCACGGATTGCCGCGGGCCGCGGCGCTCGCGTAGCGCTGATTGGGCTCGAACCCGATCGGTTACGTGCACTGGCCGAGGACCTGGGACGCCGCGTGTCGTGGCGGGAGGCCGACGTGCGCGACGGCGCCGCATTGCGGTCTGCGATAGACGCTTGCGCAACGGCCCTGGGTGGCATCGACTTCGTCGTCGCCAATGCCGGGGTCGCTGCATACGGAACAGTGCGGCAGGCCGACGAGGCGTCGTTCGAACGCGTGCTGGACATCAACCTGAACGGCGTGTTCCGCACCCTCAAATATGCGACGCCGCACTTGGAGCGCAGTCGAGGGCACGCGACGGTGGTGGCGTCGGCGATATCCTTCACACCGCTTGCCGGCCTTGCGTCGTACGCGGCGAGCAAGGCCGGAGTCGAAATGCTCGCTCTGGCCTACCGCCAAGAGGTGGCCCACCTCGGCATCACCGTCGGATTGGTCCATCCGTCGTGGATCGACACGGACCTCGTGCGCGGTGCTGAAGCGGATCTTCCTTCGTTCCAACAACTTCGGGAACGGTTGCCCTATCCGGGCAATGTCACGACCAGTGTCGACCGGGCAGCCACCGCGATCGTCAACGGACTCGTGCGTCGGCGTAGCCGGGTGTACGTGCCGCGCGCAGTCGTGGTGGCCAACTGGGCGAAGGCAGCGCTGAATTCACCCGCCGCCTGGCCGTGGATGAGGCGCTTTGCCGCGCAGGTGACGCCGACTCTCGAGCGTGAGGTCGCGGCATTGGGCAGGCATGACCAACTCCTGCCCGGCGTGGAGCGCACCTATGATTTGGCCGCGGGTTCCGATTCTTTGGCCCCCGTGATCGAGTCGTAGATGCGGGCGGCCTTTTCGTGTGAGGCCTCGGCACGCTCGCGCGTATCACCAAGTCCCACAGATAGATTCACGCCGAGCGGCAGGAGCACTTGGCGTACCGGATCGTCGAACCCGGTGAAGGTCTCTGCCAGTTCGAGAGTGATGAACCCGTGCACGAAACTCCACAGCTGAGCCGCGACGCCCTCATGGTCCTGTTTTCTGACTCGGCCCGAGGTGACAAGGCGTCGGCACGATTCTGCGACGTGCGCATAAGCGGCGCGAAAGCCTGGCGAGCGGCCACTCAAGCGCGCGTCGGGGTCCGTCAGCGGCCGGTACGTCGCACGGCTCGACAGGCCGAACATCAGGTCATAGAGATGGGGGTTCTGGCGGGCCACGCGCCGACACGTCAAGCCCTGCAGGGCCAGATCGGCGATCGGGTCATCGGAGGCCGGCAGTTCCGAGAACGCCCTGTCGAGTTCGTTGAAGCCGTGGTCGATCACGGCGCGGGTGAGCTCGGGGATCCCGCCGAAGTGGTGGTAGACCACCATCGTCGAGAGCCCGGTTGCCGCCGCCACCGTTCTCGCCTTGATGGCGGACGGGCCCTGTTCGGCGAGCAGGCGAACCGTCGCTTGAATGAGCCGCTCCGGTACAGCGTCAGGGGTCGAAACCGCAGTCATCTCCCACACCCATTGTCAATCGGATATAACTTCGTTATATTACCCCATAACGAAGTTATTATCGGAGGGTTGCAATGAACAATCGCCTAGAGGTCGAGGACCGCGGTGCCGTCCTGGTGGTACGGGTCGACGGTGGGCCGCACAGCCTGTTCGGGGTCGACATCGCGAACCAGCTTGATGAGTTGGTAGACCGCGTCGATCGCGATCCGAGCGTCCACGCGGTGGTTTTCACCGGCGCGCGCGCCGGGCGCTTCGTCAGCCATGCCGACGTGCGGTGGCTGCAGGCCGAAGGTGCTGCCGTTCCTGAGTTGGGCCGACGCGGCGCATCGGCCGCCCTGCGACTGGCCCGGGGCGTAGACCGCGCCCGCATCCCTGAGCCACTCCTGCAGAAAACTCCGATGCGGGGTGTCGCGCAACTCGACCGCCTGCACGCGACTTTCTTGCGCATGAATGCGAGCGGGGTGATATTCGTTGCCGCCCTGAACGGTTCGGCTCTGGGTCTGGGCGCGGAGTTCGCCTGGGCGTGCGACTTGCGTGTGATGGCCGACGGTGACTTCTTCATCGGCCAGCCAGAAGTCCTGCTGGGCATCATGCCGGGGGGAGGCGGCAGCCAGCGACTGACCCGCCTGATCGGCACCCACAAGTCGTTGGTGGCGATCCTCGAGGGCAAGCCGTTCACGCCGGCGCAGGCGCTGGCCAACGGCGCTGTCGATGAGGTCGTGCCGACGGACGACGTCGTTCCGCGAGCGGTCGAACTCGCCGAATATTTCGGCCGTCGGACCAAGGGATCGGTCGAGGCCATCAAGCGGTCGGTGTACTTCGGCGGTTCGATGTCGCTGACGGAAGGCCTGCACATGGAGCGCACCGAGTTCCTCGGCACCGATCAGTCCAAGGAGGGCCAGGAATTGATGCTTCAGTACCTCGCCGATACGGCGTCCACCGGCGAGCTACCTCTGTACCGTCCGGACACCTACGCGGAGGCGCTCGAATCGGGCCGGGTGCCCAGTGTTGGCTCGACCAACGGGGCGGTGAGCCGATAGTGGCCCCCTTCACGCGACACGACGTCTCGTTTCGTTCCGGCGAAGACACCTGTGCGGCTTGGCTTTACCTGCCGAACGGGGTCACCTCCCCGCCGGTCGTCATCCTCGGGCACGGCCTCGGTGCCACGCGCGAGATGCGTCTGGACGCCTTCGCCGAACGTTTCGCCAAGGCTGGCATCGCCGCGTTGGCCTTCACGTATCGGCACTTCGGCGACAGCGGCGGCCAACCGCGCCAATTGCTTTCGATCAAGCGGCAGCTCGCCGACTGGGACGCCGCCATCGCGTGGGTGAAGGATCGTCGCGACGTAGACAGCACGCGAATCGCGGTGTGGGGTAGCAGCTTTGGCGGTGGTCACGCTATCACGGTCGCGTCGCGCCACCCAGAACTACGGGCAGCGGTTTCCCAGTGTCCATTCACCGACGGTGTTGCCTCAGCGCTGGCGCTCGGACCGGGTGCCTCACTGAAGGCGTTGCCGTTGGTCGCGCGGGACCTTGCCGCCAAGGTCCGCGGCCGCGCCCCGGTGACGATCCCACTCGCAGGCGCCCCAGGTTCGGTGGCCCTGATGAACGCCCCGGACGCTCTGCCCGGCTATCAGGCGCTGCTGCCGCCCCGCATGACGTTCCGCAACGAGGCGGCGGCACGCGTCGCTCCGACCATCATGGCGTACCGGCCCGGCCGGGCGGCCAAGAAGATCAACTTTCCAATCCTCTTCTGTGTCAGCAACACCGACAGCGTCACGCCGCCGGCGCAAACATTGCGCTACGCGCGCACCGCGCCGCGAGGTGAGATCAAGCGATATGACGCCGGCCACTTCGAGTTCTACCTCGGCGAGGCTTTCGAAACGCTGGTACGTGACCAAGTGGACTTCCTCACCCGCCACCTCCATCCGGTGGATGTGAGTACGTCGTAATGAATTTCGCATCGCTACCCGATCGCCGCGCTGCTGCCGACCCGAATCGTCTCGCGATCGCGGACCCGCGACAGTCCCTTACGAACGCGGCGTTCTTGCATCGCGTCCTGGCGGCGTCAGCTCACATGAACAGCCTCGGCATCGGTCCCGATGACGTGGTGGCCCTCAAGCTCAAGAACCGGGTCGAGTTCGTGGTGCTGTTGTTCGCGGCATGGCGGCTGGGCGCCACTGTCACGCCGGTCAATCCGAGCCTGACCGACAGCGAGGTCGTTCGGCAACTGCACGGCTCCGGTGCGCGCCTGTTGGTGGTGGAGGACGGCGCCCCCGCACCGGCGGGCGTCATCACGCTCGCCGTCGGCGATCTGCGTACCGAACCCGACGACGCGGCTCAGCCGCCCCATCTCGCATCCTCTGGGCTGGCCCTGCTCATCTACACCAGCGGCACGACAGGGATCCCGAAGGGCGTGATGCTGGATCACGCCAACATCGATGCGATGGCCGACATGGGGCGCCGGGCCTTGCAGATCGGTCAGGCAGACCGGTGTCTGCTGATCCTGCCGCTGTTTCATGTCAACGGCATCGTGGTCAGCGTCCTGATGCCGCTGCTGGCAGGCGCCAGCGTAGTCATCGCCGACAAGTTCGATCCCCAGACATTCTTCGACACAGTTGAATACAAACGGCCCACCTTCTTCAGTGCGGTGCCGACGATCTTCGCGATGCTCGCCGCGTTGCCCGCCCACGTCACACCCGACACGTCGTCGGTGCGGTTCGCCGTCTGTGGCGCAGCGCCTGCACCGCCGGACCTGCTGACGCGATTCGAGTCTCGGTACGGATTTCCGGTGATCGAAGGGTACGGGTTGTCAGAAGGCACCTGTGCTTCCACCATCAACCCCATCGCCGGACCCCGAAGGGCCGGGACCGTGGGAATTGCCTTTCCTGGCCAGCAGCTTCGGATCGTCGACGAAACCGGGGCCGAGCTAGCCACGGGTGTCGACGGCGAGGTCGTCATCGCAGGCCCCAATGTCATGCGCGGCTATTTCGGCAGGCCCGATGAAACGGTGCGCGTCATCGTCGACGGCTGGCTGCACACCGGCGATATCGGTCATCTGGACGCCGACGGATACCTGACGCTGGTGGGGCGATCCAAAGACATGATCATCCGCGGCGGGGAGAACATCTACCCCAAGGAGATCGAGGACGTCCTGGCGGGCGATCCGACTGTGCTCGAGGCCGCCGTGATCGGGGTGCCTGACGACAAGTGGGGCGAGATCGTCGCCGCCTACGTCCAGCCACGTCCCGGCCTGACCGTCGATCCTGCAGCGCTGCAAGCACTGTGCGCGCGCAAGCTCGCCGGCTACAAACGCCCGACCTCCATCACCGTCGTAGCCGGCATTCCCAAGAACGCGGTTGGCAAGACCGACAAGGCGCCGCTGCGGGCCGCCCATCTGGAAGGAACATCTCTATGACATCGCTACACGAGCCGCTGACACTGCCGTGCGGGCAGGTGTTGCCCAATCGAATCATGAAGGCCGCGTTGAGCGAAGCGCTTGCGGATAAGCAGAACGCCCCCGACGAGCGCCTCGAACGGCTCTACACGTCCTGGAGTCAGGGCGGATACGGTCTGATCATCACGGGCAATGTGATGGTCGACCGCACGCAACTCGGTGAGCCGGGCAACGTCGTGATCGAGGACGAGCGCAACCTCGATGCGCTGTCCCGATGGGCGAAGTCCACCAAAGACGCCGGGGTGCCGATCTGGGTGCAACTGAATCACCCAGGGCGACAATCGAACCCGCTCGCGCTTGGACACACACCCGTTGCGCCCAGCCCGGTACCGCTGAGCCTTCCCGGTGCGGCGACGCCGCGCGAGCTGACACCTGCCGAGATCGAAGACATCATCGAGCGCTTCGCAACGGCGGCGAAAGTATGCGAGACGGCGGGCTTCGACGGTGTGCAGATACATGGTGCCCACGGCTACCTGGTTGCGCAGTTCCTTTCGCCGCTGTCGAACCAGCGCAACGACGAATGGGGCGGTGACCCCGAGCGCCGGATGCGCTTCGTGCTGGAAGTCGTGCGCCGCATCCGCGCGAGCGTGTCGCCGGGCTTTGCCGTTGGTATCAAACTCAACTCGGCCGATTTCCAGCGCGGCGGGTTCACCGAGGATGAATCCCGTGCCGTGCTGGCGGCATTGGCGCGCGAAGGTATCGATCTGATCGAGGTCAGCGGCGGAAGTTACGAACAGCCCGCGATGATGGGCAAGGCCGCCGACAGCACCAGGGCGCGCGAAGCCTATTTCCTGGAGTACGCCCGCACGGTGCGCAGCCTGGTCGGCGACATCCCGCTGGCGGTCACGGGCGGTTTCCGTTCCCGTGCAGGCATGGCCGACGCTGTCAGCTCAGGCGAGTGCGATGTCGTCGGCCTTGGCCGACCGACTGTAACCACCACCGACGCCGCCGAGGTGATCCTGGCCGGACGCGCAGAGACATTGACCTCACACCGCGTGCGTTTCGGGTTGCGCCGCGTGCTGGGCAAGTTTCTCGACCTCAAGTCGCTGGACGGAATCCTCGAACTTTCCTGGCACACAGACCAACTCCACCGGGTGGGTGCCGGGCTGGCACCCGATCTGAACCGGAGCCGTACCGCCACCACACTTGCGATGGTGCGGCGCAACGGTCGCGCGTCGTTCGGACGCAAGCGCGGTCTGTGACATGCGATATTCACTCTCCGACAAGGTCGTGCTGATCACGGGAGCCGGTCGCGGGCTTGGTGCGGCCACCGCCGCGGCACTGGCTCAGCGCGGCGCACAGGTGGTGATCGCGGACATCGACCTCACCGCGGCGCAGTCTGTTGCCAAGTCGCTGCCGAGCCACGGTCGAGCGCTGCAATGCGATGTCACGCAACTCGATTCGGTCCAACGCGCGACGCGCCAGACTCTCGAGCATTACGGCCGCATCGATGTCGTGATCGCCAATGCGGGCGTGCTCGGTCGTGGTGGCACGATGCGCACACTCACGCCCGGCCAGGTGTGCGGCGTCATGTCCGTCAACGTGGACGGTGTCGTCAACACGGTATCGGCCACGCTGGATCCGGTGATCGACAGCCGCGGGCAGATCGTCTTGGTGAGTTCGGTGTTCGCCTACATCAACGGGGCGGGCGCCATCCCGTACGCGATGAGCAAGGCGGCGGTCGAGCAACTGGGCCGTGGCCTCGGCGTCGAGCTGGCACGCCACGGTGCGTCGGCCATGACGGCGTACTTCTCCCTCATCGAGACCGACATGATCCGCCAGGGCCTGGACGCAGACCCGCATCTGACGGCGCTGCTCGCAGCGATGCCGAAGTTCGTCCTCAAGCGCATTCAGCCGCAGACGGCGGCCGCGGCGATCGCCGACGGTCTCGAGCGCAGGCGAACCTCCATCACCGTCCCTGGCCGCTGGCGACCGGTCGCGGCGCTTCGCGGCGTGGCTGGACCGATCGTCGACGCAAGACTGGCAAGCGACAGCGGCGTGCGGCGAGCCCTGACGCAACTCGAAAACCGGTAGCGCGCTACTCCTGGCGCAGCCGCGACTCGACGAACGCCTCCAGCGCCTCCCACTGCTCGACGGCCTTGGCGTACGGCGGGGTCGGGCGCTTCACGGTGTCCGGGTCCAGCACATGCGCGACCACCCGCCCCAGCGGCTGGTCGACATCCAGTGTCTCGTCGACTGTGGTGTCCTCGGAGTAATCGCCTACGTCCCTGAGGAATTCGACGGCAAGCTCCAGCTGGTCCCGGTCGATGGCGTCGGGCCCGTCGGCGAGGTCGTCGGCAATGCCCGTGAGCACGTAGACGTTTTCGTCGCTGACGTTGACCCGCAGCGAGCCGTCGGTGGCGGCGGTGCGGATGTCGTCGTAGGTCGCCAGATCAGACAAGTCATGATCGTGCTCGTCGGCGAGGTAGCGCGCCAGAGCACCGCCGGAAGTGAAGACGCTGACGCGTCCGTTGCGGCCCAAGAAGATCGGCGCGTCATCGAGATAGCACCGCAGGGTGTAGTAGGTGCCCGCGCTGGTCATCACCCGCACGGGGTCGATGCCGACCTTGATCCAGAAGTCGTCGTCGCTGCCGAGCACCAGGCCTTGGGCCTGGTCGGCGAGGTCGTCGGTCTCCTCGACGTCGGCCTCGGTCTCGTCGGCCTCGTCGGCGGTTGTGTCCTCGGAGTCGGTGGTCTCTTCGACCTCGATCTCCTCGGGTTCGGGTGCCGGCTCGGCCAGTTCCGCCGCGGCCTTCTCCGATGCGGCCTTGTCGACGTCGGGGATCGTGACGATCTCGTCGATCGCGTCGATCGCGTTGTCCCAGCCGCGGCCGATTACGGCCTCGATCTCGGCCCAGCGCTTGCGGCCGGGCCGCCCCGCGAAGGCCTCGATGCCGCCGCCGACCGTGCCGAGTACGGGGTTGCCGTTGAAGAACTTGGTGACCGCGGGCATCTCACAAACCGACCCGATCGACGACACGATCGCCAGCGTGCGATGAAGCTCCTTGACCGTCTCCTCGCTGGGCTTCTCGGCGACCAACTCCTGGAGGCTGACCAGGTCGTACTGGCGATCCTCCGGCGGGTCGAAGCTGTGCGCGTTCGCCTGGGTCAACTTCTCCCAGGACGGATGGTCGACCAGGTCGTTGTCGGTGTTGGTCCTGACAAACGCCACCAGGTCGGCGACCGACTCGAAGGCATACAGATCCTCGTCTTTACCGAGGAGCGCCTCCCACTCGTCGCCCTCATCGCGCCAGCGTGGAGCCCACAGTGTGTACAGGTCGCCCTTGGTCAGCGCGAGCCGAATCGGCACGATGTCAGCAGCCATGGCGCACAGCCTAACGACGACAGCTGGCCGCTAAGCCACCAGGGACGTTAGTCCAAGCGCCACTACGCACAGCACCACCGTCGCAGCGGTCAGACCGTATACCGCGGTGCCCGACCTGCCGACGGCAAAGCGGCCCATCAGGTCCTCGTCGCGACCGATGCCGATCATTGCCAACAGCAGCGGGATCAGCAGCACCGCGTTGAGCACCTGAGTCGCGACCAGGATCGTCACCAGCGGGACGTGGGGGATCAGCACCACACCGGCGGCGAGCACAGTGACAAGACCAAAACTCAGGTAGAAGGTCTTGGCTTCGTCAAAGGGGTCATCGAGTGCGGCCTCGACGCCAACGTATTCGCACACCGAGTACGCCGTCGACAGCGGCAGTAGCGAGGCGGCCAACAGCGCCGCGCCGATCAGCCCCACCGCGAACAGCGTCGAAGCTGCATCGCCGGCCAGTGGTTGCAGAGCCACGGCCGCATCCGCGGCATCGGTGATGGAACGGCCGTCGCGGTGCAGTGTCGCCGCGCAGGCCACGACCACGAAGAAGCCGATCACACCGGTGAGCACCGCTCCGGTCACCACGTCGACGCGCTCCAGCGCCAGGTCCTCGGTGCGCAGCTTCTTGTCGACGGCATACGACTGGATGAACGACAGGCCCCACGGCGCGAGCGTGGTGCCGACGGTGGCGGTGACGATCGCGATCGTGTCGGTGTCCAGCGGCATGGTCGGCACAGCCAGGCCTTCGGCCGCGGCGCCCCAGTCCGGATGGGCGAGAAAACCGGACGCGACGTAGGCGAGGAAGACTGTCGACAACAGCAACAGCAGATGCTCCACCCGGTGAAAGCTGCCGCGCAGCACCAACAACGAGACGACGGCCGCAGCGGCGGGCACGCTCACATAGCGAGTGATGCCGAAGATCTCGAAACCCGCTGCGACTCCGGCGAATTCGGCGCAGGTCGTGCCGACATTCGCGACGACGAGTGTGGCGAGCACTGCACCGCCCAGCCGGACGCCGTAACGCTGCCGAACAAGGCCGATCAGGCCCTGGCCGGTTACCACGCCCATCCGGGCGGCCAGCCCGTGGAACAACACGAGCGCGACCGTGGACAACAGAAGCACCCAGAGCAGCTGGTAGCCGTGGTCAGCGCCGAGCACCGAGTACGTCGTGATGCCGGCGGGGTCGTCGTCGGACAATCCGGCGAGCAGGCCAGGGCCCACCACCGTCAGCAGCGCACCGACGGTCAGCCCCTTGCGCCTCACGTATTCGCTCCCCGCGGATTGTGGCGACGACGCGGCCACACATGCGAACGGAGCAGCCGACGTCCGCGCAGCCCCGGGGCATGCGCAAGGCGGGTACGCCAGTGTGCTGCATGTTCGGCGGGCATGGCGGCCACGATGTCGGCGGCCGCGGTGTCGGGCAACGCCCGCAGCACACGCTCGGCGGTTACGCGATGGCTGACGCGGACGACGTCGGCCGCGACGGCCGGTGCCTTGGCCGCCAGCACTTCGGTGGCCGATTCGGTGTCGAGTCGACTGATCAGGACCGCTAGGCCGCGCGCGTCGAGGTGATGCACGGCGGAGCGAGGCGTAGCCAGTTGCACGGCGTGACCGCGTTCGGAGGTGAGGTGTAAGTCGGTCCAGGCGACGGCGTCGGCGCGGGTACGGGAGGCGATTACGCTCAAGCCCAGCCGTCGCAACACCGCGCCGAAACCGACTTCGGCGCCGACGACTTCGAGTTGGCCATCGGCGGCGTGGGTGAGCACCACGTCGGCGACACGAGCCAGCCGCTGACCCGCGATGTCGACGACCTGAGTATCCAAAACGTCTCGCGCCAATAGGATTTCGTCGGGTTGGAGGGCTTCAGCGATCGATCGGATGATGAACGCGTCCGGATCCTGGGCAAGCGTGACGCTGCCGTGCCGATACGACCCCATCGCGGTCCACGGAACAAGCAAGTCGCGAGCCCCGCCGCGTCGCACCAGGATCCGGTCAACGAGCGTCGGACCGTTCTGCTCAGCAAGGCTGACGGTCAGGTCGACGAGGCGGCCAAGCGACTGCTCATCCGGACCGCGGACGTCCTGACCGACAATCCGACTGAGCAGCAGCACTTCAGCAGCATGCCTGATGCGCCCCCGGCGCGGCGCTCTTGCGAGCAACGAGGTCGCCAGGTCTTAAACCGAGGATGGCTGGACGTTTGTCGTCCTACTCTTTGAGGGGGTTTGAGGTCGACAGCAGCGGGGGTCGGATGAAGGGCATAGCGGCGTGCCCGACGTGTGGCACCGAGCCGCTGCAGAATGCGCGGTTCTGCCACGGCTGCGGCGCCCAGATGGGTGGGGCCGACAGGCGTGCGGAGTACAAGCAGGTCACCGTGCTCTTCGCCGACGTGGTGCACTCGATGAACATCGCGGCCGTCGTCGGCGCGGAGCGGCTGCGCGAGATCATGACCGAACTGGTCAGTCGAGCCATGGCGGTGGTCCAGCGCTATGGCGCGACCGTCGACCAGTTCACCGGCGACGGCATCATGGCGGTGTTCGGCGCGCCCCTCACGCTCGAGGATCACGCTTTCCGGGCATGCCTCGCGGCATTGGACATCCAGCACGAGGTCGAGGGCTTGGCCGCTGAGGTCGAGCGACGCGACGGGGTCGGTCTTCAACTGCGGATCGGCCTGAACTCAGGCCAGGTGATCGCCGGTGACTTCGGTTCGGCGGCAATCGGTTACACCGCCATCGGTCAGCAGGTAGGGATGGCGCAGCGGATGGAATCCATTGCGCCGCCCGGCGGCGTGATGCTGAGCGATTCGACCGCCCAACTCGTCGATCGGATAGCCGTGCTCGGTGAGCCGGAGATGGTATCGATCAAAGGCGCCGACACACCTGTGCTCGCGCACCGCCTTTTGGGCGTCGCTTCTGATCGTGAGCGGATGGGTATCGCGCAGTCGACCTTGGTGGGGCGCGAGCTGGAATTGCACACGCTGACTGGACTTCTGGACCGGTTGATCAGCGGCCGCGGCTCGGTAGTCGGTGTGGTCGGGCCGCCGGGAATCGGGAAAAGCCGGCTAGTTCGTGAAGTCGTGGGAATCGCCAGGAGCCGCGGGGTTTATGTGAATTCACACTATTGCGAGTCCCACACCGCCCAGATCCCGTTTCATGCAATGGCCGGCCTTTTTCGCGCCGCATGGATAGCGGGGCTGGACGATGCCACGGCGCGGGCGCTATTCCGAGCGAGAATTCCCGACGCCGATCCCGAGGATTTGCTACTGCTCGACGACCTAATGGGCATCGCCGATCCGGAGGTGCTTGCGCCCCGGATCGATCCGGACGCCAGACGGCGTCGGCTGACGGCGTTGATCAATACCGCAAATCACGCCCGTACCGAACCGGTTGTTTACGTGATCGAGGACGTCCACTGGATCGACGAAGTCAGTGAGTCGATGATGGCCGATGTGCTTGCCGTGATCGGCCAAACGCCGACGTTGGCCTTGATGACTTACCGCCCCGAGTATGAGGGAGCCCTGTCTCGCATGCACGGCGCGCAGACAATCGCCCTTGCCCCGCTTACTGATTCGGAAACAACGCAACTGACGCGGGAGCTGCTCGGCGCCGATCCATCCGTCGACGAGCTTGCCGCAAAGGTCGTCTCCGGCGTCCGTGGCAATCCATTCTTCGCAGAGGAAATGGTGCGGGAGCTCGCTCAGCGTGGAGTCCTCGACGGCGAGCGTGGCGGTTACATCTGTCAGGTGGACGGTGGTGATGTGACCGTTCCTGGCACCGTGCAGGCGACCATCGGCGCACGCATCGACCGGCTGGATCCCGCTGCAAAGCGAACGCTGGCTGCCGCGGCTGTGATCGGGTTGCGCTTTGGCACTGACCTTCTCACTGAGCTGGGAATTGAGCCCGTGGTTGACGAGCTGCTGCATGCCGAGCTGATCGATCAGGTCCGTTTTCATCCGACAGCGGAATACGCGTTCCACCATCCGCTGATCCGTGCAGTGGCATATGAGGCGCAATTGAAATACGATCGATCCGAGTGGCACCGGCGCCTGGCATCTGTAATTCAAAGCGGCGGAACAGATTCGGTCGACGAGAACGCCGCATTGATTGCAGAGCACTTGGACGCCGCCGGTGACCTTCGCGCCGCCTACGACTGGCACATGCGCGCCGCCGCGTGGTCTGCCCTGCGCGATGTCGCCGCCGCGTACGTCAGTTGGCGACGTGCGCGCGAGATCGCCGACTCGTTACCTTCCAATGATCCGGACCGCACCGCTCTGAGCATCGCCACCCGCACCATGATGTGTCTCAACTCCTTTCGTGTCGGTGTGACTACCGCCGACGCCGGCTTCGAGGAGTTGCGCGAATTGTGCCTGGCTGCGGGGGACAAAGCCTCGCTCGCAATCGCGATGGGTGGGCTGGCGGGCGAGCAGACAATTCATGCCCGGGTTCGTGAAGCATCGCGCACCGTTTCGGAGGCGCAGGCGATGGCCGAGGAGATCGGTGACCCGACCCTCGCGGTCGCGGTGTCAGCTGGATCGCTCACGGTGAAGATCGTGACGGGCGAGATGGCACAAGTGCACCAAGTGGCCCAGCGCGTCATCGACCTGGCGGAAGGTGATCCGACGAAGGGCAACTTCATTGGCTTGGGATCACCTTTAGCCCTGGCGCTGGCTTCAAAAGGTCTCGCTCGACTCTGGTTGGGGCAGGCGGGTGGGCGCGAGGATCTCGAAAAGGGCGGTGCAATGGCCGAAGGCACCGACCCGCTCTCGCGCTCGATAATCGTCTACTGGACATACGGCCTGACGACCGCTCATGGACTGCGCCTGGCCGATGACGGCGCGGTTCGCCAGATCACCGATGTGCTGCAGACAGCGGATCGAAGCGCTGATGATGTGGCGCTGGGCGCGGCGCGGGTAACAATGGCCCACGTACTTCTGCATCGGGATTCGGAGGCGGATCGCGAACGTGGACTGGAACTGCTTGACCAGGTCGGCGAGATGATCCGCCAGGGTCGGTATTACCTGAGCGAACTGCCAGTTGTCTTGATGTACAACGCCTATGAGAGAGCGAGGCGCGGAGACCGTGAGGAAGCGATAGCAGTACTACGGACTGCGGTCGATGATTCATTCAGTAGCGGTCAGCTGCCGCACTGCCTTCTCACCACCCGCGCGCTGGTGGAGATCCTCGTCGATCGCCGGGGCGACGGCGATGTGGCGGAAGCCGAAGCAGCGATCGAACGGTTGGAAGCCGCGCCAGCCGAGGACGGGTTGGCGCCGCGCGATGTCTGGCTGCTGCGGCTGCGGGCGCTGCTCGCTCGAGTCCACGGTGACGAGGCGGCCTACCGCGACCTCCGCGATCGGTATCAAGCCATGTCGAAATCGTTCGGCTTCGAGGGGCACGTGGCTTGGGCCGGGGCGATGCCGTAGCACCAAGAATTCGCCAAGGCCTTCGCGTGATCCTTCTTCGCATGAGAGAGAACCTGTACCGTCCGCAGCTTTGGCTCGTCGCGCTCGCCGCGTTGACCCTGGCTGGGTGCTCTTCGTCGGCCGGCTCGACCCATCCCGCATCCGACAGCCCAACCCCGGTAGCGGCACCGACGGTCACGGTTACCGCGACGCCCGCACCTGCACCGGCCCCCGTGACCGTGACGGTGGCGGCACCGGCACCCGCGCCGGCCCCTGCACCGGCGCCTGCGCCAGCACCGACGATCGTGGTGCAAGCAGCAGCGAATGGCCCGGCGTCGTTCCGCTCGCCGTCAGGCAACATCAACTGCAGCCTGTCCACCCCGGGCGGCAAGATCGCTGCCCGCTGCGAGGTGGTTCAACACACCTGGGTCGCTCCGCCACGAGAGCCGGAATGCCATCTGAACTGGGGCGACCGCTTCGAGCTCAGCGAGGGCAACAACGCCCTCTTCGCCTGCTACGGCCAAGAGTTCCCTCCGGTGAACGAGACCCTGGCATACGGCCAGACACGATCCTTTGGATCGATCACCTGTGACAGCGAGTTCACCGGAATGACTTGCACCGACACCAGCACGGGTCACTACTTCCGCATCTCGCGCGACGGTTGGGAACTCGGGTAGTCACCCCGTCCGTCGCCAGAAGGCCTGAAAACCGTTCCCGGCGTTGGTAGTTCGAATTGGCGACAGCTTGACGGGATCAGCCGCCTCGACTGGGCATCAATATCGGTGCAGCGTGCGCCGCTCATCCGAGCGCCGCTTCGATCCAGTTGGAGAACTCGCATGCGAGGTGCCATCGGTGCCCGGACACCATTCTGTCCAGCGTCGGCAGCGGGAACTCGACGGTCAGGCGAGCGTGGAATCCATCCGAGGTGTCTTGGAATTGGTGACGCACACCGCCGATCGCCGTGCCATTGGAAGCTCTGGCCACACCTGCGATTTGGTAGGGAAATCGCGGATCCGCCTGCGTCCTCAAAGACGAAACATCGTCGTAGTCGATGAAAAAGTGGGACGGCAGTGGACTGCCTCCGGTTGTCTCCAGAACTTCCTGTCGTCCATCGATTCGGGTTCGGATCACGAAGTGATCCGGGCACGCTCGCAGCATTGCTTCTTCGTCAGATGTATTGCTCCAACTCTCGAAGGCCTCGACGAATCGCTCGGCAGTGCCGTCGCCGATGCGGAGGTCCGTAACGCAGAGTCGCCGTCGCTTGCTCATCCCGGCTCCCACCCGCGCCACGTGTTCTGCCAATCGGGTGTCGTTCTTGAGGCGCGCACTGATTCCGTCGGGCCCGAGCGCAAGCTTTGCCTGCAGCAGCGCTTCGCGTCGCGTCGCGACGCCTTCGCCTTCAGGCACGCGCACGCCGAGCTTGCGGGCCGCTGCGCTGATTCGCCGATCCTCCCAGTCGAGGATCTGCTCGCGTGCGACGGTCTCGCCGTGTAGGTGAGCCGTGATCGAGGGAGTGGACACCGTGTTCCTAACGCTATAAAACTTGCGTTAGATACGCTAGGCTGTCTGTAGGCGCAAGTCAACGGAGGTGACGATGGTCACGCAGCGCCGGCTGGGTGGGCGCTCGGAACGGGTTCGTGTCAAAGTCCTCGATGCCGCGCTCGCGCAGCTTCTGAAGGAGGGTTACGACGGACTCAACGTGCGCGACGTCGCACGGGCGGCGGAGGTCGCCGAGACCACTGTCTATCGCCGCTGGCCGACGACACATGACCTCGCCGCCGCGGCGGTCGCGCACCTCACACACGCCGAGAACCCGATCCCGGATACCGGGACCCTCGAGGGTGACGTGCGGGCGCTGCTCTCGCAGATCTTCGTCCTGCTCCGACGGCCAGAGGTGGAGCGCATTCTGCGCACAGTTGCCGCCCTCGATAGTCGAAACAGCGGCGCGGTCGAGGCCCGTAAGAGCTTCTGGCGCAGCAGATTTGCGGGCTCTGCTGTCATCATCGGCAGGGCGGTTGAGCGCGGGGAGCTGCCCGCCGACACCGACCCCGGCGAGTTCGTCGAGTTCCTCGTAGCGCCTGCGTACCTGCGGGTGCTGCTGCTGGATCGCCCGATCGACGATCAGCTACTCGAACAGTCGGTGGGGTTGACCATGGCGGCCTTCGCCGGTCACCCCGTCGGTCGCCAGAAGCCTTGAAAACCCTGCCCGGCGTTGGTGGTTCGAATCGGCGACAGCTTGACGGGATCACCTGCCTCGATCATCGTGCCGTTGCCGACAATCATCGCGACGTGGCCATCCCACACCGCCAGGTCACCCGGCCGCAACGAACCCGCACTCACGGCCGCGCCGACGTCCTGCTCCTGGGCCAGCCGCGGAAGTTCCAGTCCCGCTTCGTGATACGCCCACTGCGTCAACCCGCTACAATCCAGGCCGACGCCCGGCGCGGTGCCGCCCCACTGGTACGGCACGCCGAGTTGGGTCAGCGCGTACCGAACCGCGCTGGCGGCCAAGGCATTCGGCGCCATCGCCGTGCTGCCATCGGGCAGTCGGATTGCGAAGCCATCTCCGAATGCCGCGGCATCCGGTAACGGCGTGTCAGATCCCGAGAACTTCGCGAGGTCGCCTAGGTCGCCCGAACTCGGCATGCCGCCCAACCCGGACAGCGGGCTGACCGGCGCACCCCCGCCCGAGCCGGAGCCCATCGGCATCGACGGCATCGGCGCAGACCCCATGCCGGCTGGCGTCGTCGCGGCAGGTGTGGACGTCGGCGACGGAGCGGCCAGCGCGGCGGCGTGCCCGTCCAACTCGGCCCGAAGCTCCTCGACCACCGCGACGGCCTCTTCGAGCGACCGGCGCGCCTCGGCCATCAGCCCCTCGACGCCGCCCGGTGAATCCAGATACGGCTCGAGCGCGGCAGCGCGAGCCTCGAACTCCTCGACGATGGTTTGTAACCGGTCTCGCGCCCGTTCGACCGCCGCACCCGCTTGATCGGCCATAGTGCCGAGACGGGCGGCGCGCATGGACAGCGCGTCCACGGCCGCGACCGTCGCGGCCGCGAACTCCGCCGCGGCGTCGGCCCCGGTGCCGGACCACCCCACCTCCGACTGCCGCCACGCGCGACGGACAGCCGCCGAGACGTCGGTCAGCGCGTCGCGCGCGCCCATCAGCGTGCCCGCTGGGTCGCCCGACCACCCGGGACCGACCAGAGCCTGCACCTCACGGATCGGCGCCGCCAGCGCCGCGACCAGGGCACTCGGCATCAGTACACCCCGGACACCCGGATCCCGGTGCGCTCGTCGGCATTCTCGTACGCGGCCGCCGATGCGCTCGCCGTGTGTCCTCCGGCCTCCAGGCGGTCGGCCAGCGCCGTGACCGCGCGCGCCGCGTCAGCGGTGGCCTCGGCGAGTGCTGCTACAAAGCGGGCGCCGACGGGGCCCAGCGTCGCCGTGGCCGCCGGAATCGACGACATGGTGGTCGCAACTTTCGCGAGATCTGCCGCGTGCGCCGAGTTGGCGGCGCCGAGGGCGCGGACGGCATCGGTATCGGCGAACATGGGTGTTAGGACGGCCGCGGCGACCGTTCGGTTCCACTAGGGTCGGCCCATGGATGTGCGCGTCGTCGACCACCCACTGGCCGCCGCACGGCTGACCACCCTGCGAGATGAGCGCACCGACAACGCGGCGTTCCGTGCCGCGCTGCGCGATCTGACGCTGATGTTGGTGTACGAGGCGACGCGCGACATCGCCTGCGAAACCATCCCCGTGCGAACACCGCTGGCGGAGACCACCGGCTGCCGGTTGGCCAACCCGCCCCTGTTGGTGCCGGTGCTGCGCGCCGGGCTGGGCATGGTCGATCAGGCCCACGCGTTGATTCCGGAGGCCCGCGTCGGTTTCGTCGGAGTAGCCCGCGACGAGGAAACCCACGAGCCAACACCGTATTTGGAGTCGCTGCCCGACGACCTGAGCGCACAGCCGGTGATGGTGCTCGACCCGATGCTGGCGACCGGCGGCTCGATGGCGCACACGATCGGTTTGTTGCATTCCCGCAACGCCGCAGACATCACGGCCATTTGTGTCGTCTGTGCACCCGAAGGCATTGCGGCGCTGGAGAAGGTCGCACCGGACCTGCGGCTCTTCACCGCCACCATCGACGATCAGCTCAACGACATCGCCTACATCGTGCCGGGTCTCGGTGACGCCGGCGACCGGCAGTTCGGCCCGCGTTAGAACTGCTGGGCGACGGACACCAGCTCGTCCCGGATCGCCCGTGCCTTCGTGCGCGTCTCCTCGAGGTTATTCGCGTGGGCGCAGCGAACCTCTATGTAGGACTTGACCTTTGGCTCGGTGCCGGACGGCCGGACGACCATACGGACCCAGACTTCGTCATCGCCACCGAAGAAGACCAGCGCGTCGGTTCGCAGGTCTCCCGGCTCATGCAGCAGATCCGTCGCCGCTACCTCGAACCCGGCCAACCGATCTGGCGGTGTCGCACGCAGCCTGGCCATCACCGCTTCGGCCTCGTCGACGTCGGCGACTCGCCGCGATACCGCAGTGGTGGTGTGCACCCCATGGCGACGGGCGAGCTCATCGAGGGCGTCGAGCATCGTCCGGCCCTGATCCCGCAGTGCCGCAACGAGATCGCAGATCAACACCATTGTGCTGATGCCGTCCTTGTCGCGGACCGCGCCTGGGTCGACGCAGTGGCCGATCGCCTCTTCATAGGCGTAGACCAGTGTGCAACCTGGTCGGCCGACATCGGCCCTCGACAACCACTTGAATCCGGTCGGTGTCTCGATCTGCCTGGCGCCGTGGTCCTTGGCGATAGTGGCCAGCATCCGCGAAGACACCACCGAGCTGGCCACCGCGATGGCTTCGGTGACCGGGCCGGGATCGATCTGCGAAAGGATGTAATCGCCCAGCAGCCAACCGGTTTCGTCGCCCGTGAGCATGCGCCAACCCTGCGGGGTCGGCACGCCCACCGCGCACCGGTCGGCGTCGGGATCGAGCGCGATGGCGACGTCGGCGTTTACCTCGCCGGCCAGCTTCAGCAGCTCGTCGACCGCGCCTGGCTCTTCCGGGTTGGGGAAGTCCACGGTCGGAAAGTCGGGATCAGGCGCGAATTGGCTTTCGACGACGTGGATGTCGCTGAGCCCGGCGCGCACCAAGGCGTCCATTGCGAACTCACCGCCGACGCCGTGCAACGGCGTCAACGCCACGCGCACCGACCCGTGTGTGTGCCGGACGTGCGCCGCGCGGTCGATGTAGTGCTGAACCGCGTCCACACCTGATGGCGTGACGTCCCGACGCGCAATCTCGTCCGCGTGCGGCGCTTCCGCGACGGCCCGTTCGATCTCCTCGTCGATGGGCGGCACGATCGGAAAACCGCCGTCGAAGTAAACCTTGTAGCCGTTGTCGGAGGGCGGGTTGTGCGAGGCGGTGATCTGGATGCCCGCGGCCGCGCGGTTGTGACGTACGGCGAACGCCACCACAGGAGTCGGCACTGCCACGAACATCAAGGTCACTGCAAAGCCTTCGGCAGCAAGGACTTCCGCAGCAGCCAGGGCGAAGTCCTCGGAGCCGTGGCGGGCATCGCGTCCGACCACCACCGGCTTTCCCGCCATGCCGTGCGCCTTGAGCACCTTGGCGACCGCCCACGTCGTCCGAAGAACGACCGCCAGGTTCATTCCGCTGGGCCCACCCCGCAAAGGACCCCGCAAGCCCGCGGTTCCGAATGTCAGCGACTGCGCGAAGCGCTCCTCGAGTTCGTCCTCGCTGAGCGCCGCTAGCTCGGCCGCGGTCTTCGGATCGGGGTCGTGCGAGATCCACTCCTGCGCGACCGACGGCGGCGCCATACTCGCCTGGCGCGGCGAAGAAGTCATACGGCTAGTGTGCCCGCTTTCGCGTCGGCGTAAGCGAGCTTGCGAAGCACCGGGGCGACGAGCATCAGCAGGTCGAATTCCAACGGTGTGAGGTTGTCGCGCATGGTCGCGTTCAACCACGCATCCCGTTCGGCGCGGTCGGCTTCCAGCAGCGCGGTCCCGGCGTCGGTGAGCTCGATGAGCTGCCGTCGCCGATCCGCTTCGTCGGGGCGGCGCACGATGAGGTCACGGCTAACCAGTTCGTTGATGCTGTCGGTCAGTGACTGCACCCGGACGTGCAACCGGCTCGCGAGCTCGGCAGGTGTGGTGACGCCGGTGCGGCTGACCTCGCCGATCAGCTCCATCTGGCTCAGCGTCAGGCCGTGGTCGGGGCGGTGCCTGCGCATCTGCCGCGTCACCGCCATCATCGATTCCCGCAGTTCGGTGGCCGGGGAGTCCACACGCGTCATAACCAAGGTATACCTTGGCAAAGCCTGTGTGTCACGCCTATCACTGCATGTTGCAGGCGGCCGAATAGCAAGGGCATACTTGTAATCGATATGGCGTGGATGCGACGGACGCTCAGGTGGGCCTTACTGATAGCGGTGACGGTCGCGGTCACCGTCCCCCTCACTCGCGTCGGAGTGCCCTCGGCAGCGCTGTTCGCCGCACTGGTCGTCGGCATCGTGCTGGCGCTGACCTCACTGGCGCCCGCCCGGATACCGCGCCCCGGTGGCGTCGCGGCGCAAGGCGTGTTGGGCGTCTACATCGGGACGATGGTCCACGAAGACGCTGTCGGCGCACTGGGCAATGACTGGCCGATCGTTGTGGCGATCGCCGTCGCCACCCTCTTGCTCAGCGTCGTCGCGGGCGCACTGCTCGGGTTGCACCGTGACGTCACGCCGCTGACCGGATCGCTGGCGCTCGTGGCAGGCGGCGCATCAGGTTTGGTGGCCATCGCCCGCGAACTGGGCGGCGACGACCGCGTCGTGTCCGTCGTGCAATATCTGCGCGTCGGCCTGGTGACCGCGTCGATGCCGGTGGTGGTGACGTTGATCTATCACGCCGACAAGTCGCACGGCGCCGCGCCCGTCGCTGAAACAGATTCAGCCCCTTGGTATTTGAGCGTCGCAATGCTCGTAGGTCTGGTGCTCGTCGGCGCCGCGGTCGGCAAGCTGGTCCGGCTCCCTGGCGCGGGGCTGCTTGGCCCGATGGCGCTGACGGTCGCCTTGGAGGTCACCGGCCTGTCGTTCGGGTTGGCCGTGCCGATGGTGTTGGTTCAGGCCGGCTACATGGTGATCGGCTGGCAGGCCGGGCTGGCGTTCACCAGAGAATCGCTGCGCGCCATCGGCCGCATGCTGCCCGCCGCGATCGGTCTGATCGTCGCGCTCGGCGTCGCGACGGCCGGCCTCGGTGTGTTGCTGGCACACTTCACCGGGCTGACGCCGTTGGAGGGCTACCTCGCCACCAGTCCAGGCGGGGTCTACGCGGTGCTCGCCACCGCCGTCGAGACCGGGTCCAACGTCACGTTCATCATCGCCGCGCAGGTGGTGCGCATCCTTCTGATGCTGTTCGCCGCACCGCTGATGGCGCGCACCGTGGTGTGGATCAGCAAGCGATTCGGCCGTCAGAGCCGCGCGATCACCGAGCCGAGCAGAGAGCCCATCCGCGTCGCGGATTGACGGCCCGCCTCGAGAACTTCCTCGTGGCTCAGCGGCTGTCCCGTCATCCCCGCCGCCAGATTCGTCACCAGGGATATCGCCAGCACCTGCGCACCGGCGGCGCGCGCCGCAATGGTCTCGTGCACGGTCGACATCCCGACCAGGTCCGCGCCAAGCGTGCGCAGCATCCGGATCTCGGCGGGCGTCTCGTAATGCGGTCCCGGCAGCGCGGCGTAGACGCCCTCGGCCAGGGCCGGATCGATTTCCCGGGCGAGTCTCCGCAGCCGCGACGAGTAGGCGTCGGTCAGGTCGACGAACTGCGCTCCGACCAGGGGAGACCTGGCGGTGAGGTTGAGGTGGTCGCTGATCAGCACGGGTTGGCCGACGGTGTAGTCGGCGCGCAGTCCGCCGGCTGCGTTGGTCAGCAGGACGGTGCGCGCCCCGGCGGCGCAGGCCGTCCGCACGGGGTGCACGACATGGCGCAACTCATGGCCTTCGTAGGCGTGAATGCGGCCGACGAACACCACGACCCGGTGCGGGCCGACATGCAGCGACAACACCTCCCCGCGATGACCCGCGGCCGTCGGCGCGACGAACCCCGGCAACTCGGCCATCGGCACCACCGCCACCGGGTCGCCCAGCTGCGCCACGGCGGGCGCCCAGCCCGAACCGAGGATGACGGCGACGTCGTGCGCGTCGACGCCGGTGCGCTCGCGGATGGCGCTCGCCGCTTCTTGCGCCACCGCTGCCGGGCTTGTCACGGTTTGCGAGCTTAGCCGTCGGCCAGCTAGTCGTCGGGACAGTGAGATACTGCTGAGATGCCCACCGCCACCGCGTCGATAAGCGTCGAAGACGCCGTCAACCGACGCAGCGGTGATCTGGTGGAACTGTCGCACTCGATCCATGCCGAGCCCGAACTCGCCTTCGCCGAACACCGCAGCTGCGCCAAGACCCAGGCCTTGGTGGCCGAGCGCGGGTTTCAGATCACCGCATCGGCAGGCGGCCTGGACACAGCGTTTCGCGCCGACTACGGCAGCGGTCCGCTTGTCGTCGGCATCTGCGCCGAGTACGACGCGCTGCCGGGCATCGGACATGCCTGCGGGCACAACATCATCGCCGCCTCGGCGGTCGGCACGGCGCTGGCATTGGCGGAGGTGGCCGACGAGCTGGGCCTGACCGTGGCGCTGATCGGTACGCCCGCCGAAGAGGCCGGCGGCGGAAAAGCGTTGCTGCTCAAGGCGGGAACGTTCGACGACATCGCGGCGACGGTGATGCTGCATCCCGGTCCCATCGACATCGCGGCCGCACGCTCGTTGGCGCTGTCGGAGGTGACGGTGCGGTACAGCGGTAAGGAGTCGCATGCGGCCGTCGCGCCGTATCTCGGCGTCAACGCCGCCGACGCGGTCACGGTCGCGCAGGTGGCCATCGGTCTGCTGCGACAGCACCTGGTGCCGGGTCAAATGGTGCACGGCATCGTCACCGAAGGCGGGCAGGCCACCAACGTCATTCCGGCGCGGGCCGAGCTGCGCTACACGATGCGTGCCGTGAACTCCGAGTCGCTGCACGATCTCGAGGACAAGATGGCCGGCTGCTTCGCCGCTGGATCCGTCGGCACCGGCTGCACGCACACCGTGACCGAGACCGCGCCCGCATATGCCGAGCTGGCGCCCGACCCGTGGCTGTCGTCGGTGTTCCGCGAAGAGATGGTGCGGCTGGGCCGCAACCCGGTGGCCATCGATCTCGAAGCCGCGTTGCCGCTGGGCAGCACCGACATGGGCAACGTCACGCAGGTGATGCCGGGCATCCACCCGATCGTCGGCGTCGAGGCGGGTGGCGCGTCGATTCACCAGCCGGCATTCACCGCGGCGGCGGCGAGCCCCAGCGCCGACAAGGCCGTCGTCGAAGGCGCGATCATGCTCGCCCGCACCGTCGTCAGCCTGGCCGAAACACCGGCTGAGCGGGAGCGGGTGCTGGCACTGCAGGCGAGGCGGGCGTCATGAGCCTCGTTGACGCCACCGAACTGTGGCTGGACACCCACTACGACGACATGGTCGCCTGGCGCAGGCACATCCACGCGCATCCGGAGCTGGGCCGACAGGAGTTCGCCACCACGCAGTTTGTCGCCTCGCATCTGGCCGATGCGGGTCTCAATCCGAAGGTGCTGCCCGGTGGAACGGGGCTGACCTGCGACTTCGGGCCCGAGCACGGGCCGCGGATCGCACTGCGCGCCGATATGGACGCGCTGCCGATGGCCGAGCGCACGGGTGCGCCGTACGCGTCGGTGGTGCCCAACGTCGCGCACGCCTGCGGCCACGACGCGCACACCGCGGTGCTGCTCGGCGCTGCGCTGGCGCTGGCGTCGGTGCCCGAACTGCCGGTCGGCGTGCGGCTGATCTTCCAGGCGGCCGAGGAGTTGATGCCTGGCGGCGCGATCGACGCGATCGCGGCCGGGGCGCTGACCGGGGTGTCACGCATCTTCGCGCTGCATTGCGACCCGCGGCTGGCCGTCGGGAAGGTCGCGTTGCGGCCGGGGCCGATCACGTCGGCCGCCGACCAGCTCGAGGTGACGCTGCAGTCGCACGGCGGGCACACGTCGCGCCCGCACCTGACCGGTGACTTGGTGTACGGGCTCGGCACGCTGATCACCGGAGTGCCCGGAATCTTGTCGCGCCGCATCGACCCGCGAAACAGCACGGTGATGGTGTGGGGCGCGGTGAATGCGGGGGTGGCCGCGAACGCGATCCCGCAGACCGGCACGCTGGCCGGCACCATCCGCACGGCCAGCCGCGACACCTGGGATTCGCTGGAATCGATTGTGCGCGAGATCGTTTCGTCGCTGATGCAGCCGCTGGGCATCGAGCACAGCCTGCTGTACCGCCGGGGTGTGCCGCCGGTGGTCAACGAAGAGATCTCGACGCGCATCCTGATGCATGCGGTCGAGGCGATCGGCCCCGACGTGCTGTGCGACACCCGTCAGTCCGGCGGCGGCGAAGACTTCTCCTGGTATCTCGAGGAGGTGCCCGGCGCGATGGCACGCCTCGGTGTGTGGTCGGGCCGCGGCCCGCAGCTCGACTTGCACCAGCCAACGTTCGACTTGGATGAGCGGTCGCTGGCAGTCGGGGTTCGCGTGCTGGTCAACATCATCGACCAAGCCGCCCAGTTCTAACCCGCCTTCTCGCGAGCGACCGTGTCTGTACGTCGACACACCGTGATCCGTTGGCATTTTGCGGTCGCTCGGCGGTAGTTATCCACAGCTAGCGTGGTATCTGCTGCCTCGGTGCGGTTGGGGCCGTGACGATCTAAGTCATGCCACCGGAGCTCGACGCGTTGTTCGATCGCCAGCATGGAGTCGCGAGCAGCGGCCAGATCCTGAACTACACAACACGTCGCGGCTTCGAGGCGATGGTGAATTCCGGTGTGCTGGAACGGATATGGCAGGGAATCTACTGCCGTGGCGAGCCGGACGACCTAACACGGTTGCGTGGTCTGAATCATGCCTGCGGTACCGCTGTCCCGGTTTGCCTTGGTACGGCGGCAGCACTTCACGGGTTCGACACGGAGCAGCCTGCCGATCTCCATGTACTCAGTCCGACAGGCTCTCGGCTGCGCTCGGCAGACGGGCTCGTCGTGCACCGCCGCGACGGCGCACCGCTGGTCAAGGTGAGCGAGCGTCTCGCCACATCGCCTGCATGGACGGCGGTCGAAGTCGCTCGCAGCCTTCGCCGGCCCCGTGCCCTGGCGACGTTGGATGCTGCTTTACGTAGCGGGTCGTGCCAACACGTCGATTTGACGCGGGCTGCTGCCGAACAAGCGGGACGGCGGGGCATAGTCGCCGTTCGCGAGTTGATCCCGCTGGCCGACGGGCGAGCTGAGTCGCCGATGGAAAGCGAGGCGAGGTTGGCCATGATCGACGGCGGCCTGCCGATGCCTGAGCTGCAATACGAGATCATCGACGGGAATGGCGAACTGCGCCGCGTTGATTTCGCCTGGCCAGAGGAACGCGTCGCGGTGGAATACGACGGCGAAGACTGGCACAGCGGCGCTGAAGCCATGCGACGCGATCGCAGACGACAAGCAGCCCTGCAGGACGTGCGATGGACTGTCATACCAATCGTGTTCGAGGACGTCAGATACCGGACGTGGGACTTTGTTAACCGCATCGACCGACAACTTCGCCGCGTTCGCGCCGCGTGAGCGACCGCAAAATGCCAACAAACAGCGGCGTGTCGCGTACAGACACGGTCGGTCGCGGGAAAGGGGAGTTACGAGGTGCCGGGGCCGATGTTGCGTGCTGGGCGGGTGCGCAGGTCGTGGACGTATTCCGCTGGCGCACCGGCGATTTCGGCGGCGTCGGCCATCACGCCGAGGTAGCGCGCCGACGGTATGCCGCCCTCCCACGCGTCGACGACATACAGCCACGCGAGCACCGGATCGGTAGTGGTGTCGGACGACGTGCGCTCGACCCGACATCGGATCTTCTTGTGGATGCCGAGTTCTGAACCTTCCCAGCGGTCCAGGTTCTCCTCGTCTTCGCGCGTCATGTCGTAGAGCACGACGAAGACCTTCGAATCCGGGTCCTGCACGACGGTGGCCAGTGCGCCGTCCCAACCGATGTCCTCGCCGCCGAACGTCAACCGCCAGCCGTGCAGCCACCCGGTTCCCGCCATCGGGGAATGGGGAGCGCGCTCCAGCATCTGCTCCGGATGCATGTTCGATCCGTACGCGGCGTATAGCGGCACGGGGAAAGCCTAGAGGTTCGCTCACTGGCTGCGCGATCAACGGCACGCTTGGCTAGGTTTAGGCCGTGGCTACCCGCATCGTGATCATCGGCGGCGGGCCCGCCGGCTATGAGGCGGCGCTCGTCGCGGCCGCGAGGGGACGACAGGTGGCTGAGGTCACCGTCGTGGACTCCGACGGCATCGGCGGCGCCTGCGTGCTCTGGGACTGCGTGCCCTCGAAGACGTTGATCGCATCGACCGGAGTGCGCACCGAACTGCGCCGCGCGTCACCGCTGGGGTTCGACATCGCGATCGAGGACGCCAAGATCTCGCTGGACCAGATCCACAACCGAGTGAAGACCCTGGCCAAGTCGCAGTCGACCGATATCGGCCATCAGCTGCTGCGCGCGGGCGTCAATGTGGTGCAGGGACATGGCGAACTGGTCGACGACTCCTCGGGCCTGGCTCAGCACCGGGTGAAGGTCACGACCGTCGACGGCAGGGTCGCGACGCTGAAGGCCGACGTCGTGCTGATCGCCACCGGCGCCAGCCCCCGCGTGCTGCCCAACGCCGTGCCCGACGGCGAACGAATTCTGAACTGGCGCCAGCTCTACGACCTTCACGAGCTGCCCAAGCACCTCATCATCGTCGGCTCCGGCGTCACCGGCGCCGAGTTCTGTAACGCCTACACCGAACTCGGCGTCCCCGTGACGGTGGTGGCCAGCCGCGACCAGATCCTGCCGCACGAGGACTCCGACGCGGCCGCGGTGCTGGAAGAGGCGTTCGCCGAACGCGGCGTCCGGTTGGTGAAGAACGCGCGAGCGGAATCGGTGACCCGGACAGAAGACGGCGTGCTCGTGACGATGGCCGACGGGCGAACCGTCGAGGGCAGCCACGCGCTGATGACCGTCGGTTCGGTGCCCAACACCTCGCGGCTGGGTCTGGAGAACGTCGGCATCGAACTGGGGCCGGGCAACTACCTGACCGTCGACCGCGTCTCGCGGACCTCCGCGGCGGGCATCTATGCGGCAGGCGACTGCACCGGGCTGCTGCCACTGGCGTCGGTGGCGGCCATGCAGGGCCGCATCGCGATGTATCACGCGCTAGGCGAGGCGGTCAGCCCGATCCGGCTGCGGACGGTGGCGGCTGCGGTGTTCACCAGGCCGGAGATCGCCGCCGTCGGCGTGCCGCAGTCCCGGATCGACGACGGCACGGTGGCCGCCCGCACGCTGATGCTGCCGCTGAACACCAACGCCAGAGCGAAGATGTCCCTGCTGCGGCTGGGTTTTGTGAAGATCTTCTGCCGGCCGGCGACGGGTGTGGTGATCGGCGGCGTTGTGGTCGCACCGATCGCCTCTGAGCTGATCCTGCCGATCGCGCTGTCGGTGCAGAACAACCTCACGGTCACCGACCTTGCGCAGACGCTTTCGGTGTATCCCTCGCTGTCCGGCTCGATCGTCGAGGCGGCGCGACGGTTGATGGCGCACGACGATCTGGACTGATCGCCAGTAACCTGTGAATGGAAACGTACCGACGAGTAACAAGGATCCATTCGACGTGAGCGCCCCGATCTCGGCCGACGGCGAGACCTTGCTGGGCCCGGAGCAGCGGAAACGGGCCTGGCAGCGGCTCGGCAGCGAGCAGTTCGACGTCGTCGTGATCGGCGGGGGCGTCGTCGGCGCGGGCGCGGCGCTGGACGCGGCGACGCGCGGGCTGAAGGTGGCGCTCGTCGAGGCTCGCGACTTCGCTTCCGGCACGTCGAGTCGCAGTTCGAAGATGTTCCATGGCGGACTGCGCTACCTCGAACAGCTGGAGTTCGGCTTGGTGCGCGAAGCGCTCCACGAACGCGAGTTGTCGCTCAGGACGTTGGCTCCGCATCTGGTCAAACCGTTGCCGTTTCTGTTTCCGCTGACCCACCGGTGGTGGGAGCGGCCGTACATCGCCGCTGGCATCTTCCTTTACGACCAGCTCGGTGGCGCGAAATCCGTTCCGGCGCAGAAGCATTTGACCCGCGCGGGCGCGTTGCGACTGACTCCTGGGCTCAAGCGCAGCTCGCTGATCGGCGGCATCCGCTATTACGACACCGTGGTCGACGACGCGCGTCACACCATGACGGTGGCACGCACGGCGGCTCACTACGGCGCGGTCGTCCGCACCTCAACGCAGGTGGTGGCGCTGCTGCGCGAGGGCGACCGGGTGATCGGCGTGCGCGTGCGCGACTCCGAGAACGGTCACGCGACCGAGGTGCGGGGTCATGTCGTGGTCAACGCCACCGGGGTGTGGACCGACGAGATCCAGGCACTCTCCAAGCAGCGCGGCCGGTTTCGGGTGCGTGCCTCGAAGGGCGTGCACGTGGTGGTGCCACGCGACCGCATCGTCAGCGAGGTCGCGATCATCCTGCGCACTGAGAAGTCGGTGCTGTTCGTCATCCCCTGGGGCACGCACTGGATCATCGGCACCACCGACACCGACTGGAATCTCGACCTGGCCCACCCCGCGGCCACCAAGGCCGACATCGACTACATCCTCGGACACGTGAACACCGTGCTGGCAACGCCGTTGACGCATGACGACATCGACGGTGTCTATGCCGGGCTGCGGCCGCTGCTGGCGGGGGAGAGTGAAGAGACGTCCAAGCTCTCGCGTGAGCACGCGGTCGCCGTCCCCGCTCCCGGCTTGGTCGCCATCGCCGGTGGCAAGTACACCACCTATCGGGTGATGGGCGAGGACGCGATCGACGCGGCAGCCGAGTTCATTCCCGCTCGCGTCGCGCCGTCGATCACCGAGAAGGTGCCGCTGATGGGCGCCGACGGCTACTTCGCGCTGGTGAACCAAACCGAAAGCGTCGGTTCACATTACGGCCTGCACCCGTATCGGGTCCGGCACCTACTGGACCGGTACGGATCACTGATCGGCGAGGTGCTCGCCCTGGCCAAGGGCAGGCCGGAGCTGCTGACGCCGATCACCGAGGCACCGGTGTACCTCAAGGTGGAGGCGTGGTACGCCGCGGCGGCCGAGGGTGCACTGCATCTGGAGGACATCCTGGCGCGCCGGATGCGGATCTCGATCGAATACCCGCACCGCGGGGTCGAGTGTGCCCGTGAGGTGGCGGAAGTCGTTGCGCCGGTGCTGGGTTGGAGCGCCGAGGACATCGACCGCGAGGTGGATACGTATTGCGCGCGGGTCGATGCGGAGGTCCGGTCGCAGCAGCAGCCCGACGACGAGTCCGCCGACGCGCTGCGGGCCGCGGCGCCGGAGGCGCGCGCAGAGATCCTCGAGCCGGTGCCGCTCAATTGAGACCCGCGCCGCTGCCGGTGCGCGATGGTCTCGGCCCGGCGCGGGTGCGGTTGCGCGGGGGACTGGTGGTCGACGAGTTCCGGTCCCGGTGGGGCGATGCGGCGGCCGCGAAAGTGCTTGCGGGAGAAGTGGTTCTGCCCGACGGCACCGCAGTCGATGCGACGACGACGTTACGGGCCGGCTCGCACGTCTTCTTCTATCGCGAGCTGCGCGACGAAGTGCCGGTGCCGTTCGACATCCCTGTGCTGTATCGCGACGACGACATCGTCGTTGTCGACAAGCCGCATTTCCTGGCGACGATGCCGCGTGGCCGGCATGTGGCGCAGACGGCGGTGGTGCGGCTGCGCCGCGAACTCGACCTACCGGAACTGAGCCCGGCCCATCGGCTGGACCGGTTGACCGCCGGCGTGTTGGTGTTCACGACGCGCCGCGCGATACGGGGCCGCTATCAGACCTTGTTTTCACGCGGCGAGGTGCGGAAAACATATCTGGCGCAAGCGACTCCAGACCCGAAATTCGAGTTCCCGATCACCGTACGCAACCGAATCATCAAGCGGCGCGGGCAGTTACAAGCAATCGAAGAGCCGGGCGAGCCGAACGCCGAGACATTCATCGAGCACTTGGGCGATGGCCTGTACCGGCTGACTCCGCGAACCGGTCGCACGCATCAGCTGCGACTGCAAATGGCCTCGCTGGGCCTGCCGATCGTCAACGACCCGCTGTACCCCGTTGTCGTCGATGTGCCGCCCGATGACTTCTCGCGGCCGTTACAACTGCTGGCGCACACCCTTGCGTTCACCGATCCGATCCGCGGCGACGAGCGTGAGTTCGTCAGCAGACGTGTGTTGATCACCGACGGTCGGCAGACTCCGTCCCCGCCGCGATGACCGCGCGGTTCCGATCGGCCACCGCCCCGATATCCATCTTGACCACTCGCCGGTCATAGCTGAGAAATCCGTTGACCTCGTTTTCGACATCGGTGGTCTGGGTGTAGATCGCGCCCGACAGGTTGGCCCCGCGGATGAACTCTTCGAGATCCTGGCTGACTTTGATGTACCGCTGCGTCAGCTGCTCCTGGCTGCCGGTCATCTCGTAGGACTCGGGTCGTCCTGGCCAACGGTTGTGATCGAGCACCAGTCCGAGTCCGCCGTATTCGCCGTCCACCGTCACCCGAGGGTCGAGCGGATCGGGCAACACGGGTCGGCCGGGCCCGACATAGGTGTGGTCGTCCCAGATGTCTCCGGCATGGCTGTCGGGTCGTGATTTGCAGCAGTTGGCGCCGCTGTTGGCGTTGACCATTCGCGTCGGGTCAGCCGCTTTCACCGCGTTGGTGATCCGTGCGGTGTCGTATTCGGCCCAGCCTTCGTTGAACGGCACCCAGCCGACGATCGACGTGACGCTGCGCAGCTGATCGATCATCGCGAACAGTTCGCGCTCGAAATTCGCCTTAGCCAGCGGAGGCGGATCAGGAAGTGGTCCGGTCGGGATGTCGAGCGACACGGACAGCGACGGCATGTCCTGCCACACCATCAGCCCGAGCTTGTCGGCCCAGTAGTACCAGCGCGCCGGTTCCACCTTGCCGTGCTTGCGGACGAAGTTCATGCCCAGTTTCTTGATCTGCTCGAGGTCGAACTTCAACGCGGCGTCGGTGGGCGCGGTGTAGAGGCCGTCGGGCCAGTACCCCTGGTCCAGGGGGCCATGCAGGAAGGTGACCTTACCGTTCAGCGCGACTCGGGGTTTACCCTTCGCATCGCGGACGGTGCCGATGGTGCGTAACCCGGCATAGCTCGAAACCTCGTCGATCACCTTGCCGGACGCGTTGCGCAATGCGACCTTGACGTCGTAGAGGTACGGATCGTCGGGACTCCACAACCGTGCGTTCGGTATCGAAAGCCGAATCGGCTCACCCGCTTTGCCAGACCTGATCGAAACCACGCCGCGGCCCGGCGCGGAGACCATCACAATCGCGCGCTCGTTCTTGGTGGCCGCAACCCTTGGTGTGACTGTCAGACTCGTCAGATCGGTGGTGATGTCCAGCTTCTCGACGTGCGTGGCGCGCACGGGCTCGAGCCACGCGGTCTGCCAGATGCCCGATGACCCGGTGTAGAAGAGGCCGCTCGGGTTGTTGCGCTGCTTGCCGACCGGGAACGGGTTGGTTTCGTTGCGGTCGTCGACCCGTACCGTGATCTCCTGCGGCCCGGGCCACCGCAGTGCTTTCGTGATGTCCGCGCTGAACTCGGTGAACCCGCCTTCGTGGTGGGCCACCTCCTGGTTGTTCACCCATACCGTCGCGATCTGGTCGACGGCCCCGAAGTGCAGCAGCACGTGTCGGCCCAGCCACGAACTCGGCAGCTTGAAGATCTTGCGATACCACATCTGTTCGTCGTGTCGCTGGATGCCGGACAGCGCCGATTCCGGTGGGTACGGGACCAAGATCCGCTCGCCGTATTCGTGCGGCGCGGGTGGTGTCGGTCCGGCGCCGTCGCGCCGACCGAGATAGTCCCACACACCGTTGAGGTTCAGCCAATTCGTCCGAGTCATCTGCGGCCGCGGATAGTCGGGCAGTGCGTTGTCCGGTCCCACAAGATTCGTCCATGGGGTGGACAACGGCGCCGCTTTGGGATGCCAGGACACGGCCGCGTTGGCAATCGCGTTACCGGTCATGAAGACAGCTAACAGCGCGCACCCCGCCGCCGCGAAGCACCTGATCCACAGGCGATTCCGTCGTTCAACAGCATGGGACGGCTCGAAGCCAGCGCGCACAGCGATAACCCCCAGGGTTTGATGCCGGGACAGGACGGATGTCAGCGCCTGCCCCCGCCTGGCTGCGCACCGCTTCTGCATAGCAAACGCACGGCGCCGATCGGTGATGCCGAAATCCGGTGCTTACGACCGAACTGCGTCGAAAACGGGTCGAGACCTTGCGATTGCCGATGGCAAATCTACGCTAGCACCGATCAAGATCGCCACTAATCCAAATGCGTTTCGCCCAAGAACTTTTCAGGATATGTGAGGGCTGAGAAAGTCAAGTGGCAACGCCGGAAGCCAGACGAAACAGCGAGCCGTCGAATTTGGGCACGCCCGATGGCGGGTGCCGCTCGATGCGGACAGGCGAGTGGTGCTTGCCCAGGGAGCAAAATATATACGCCCATGCAAGTTTTCGCCGTGATTTCCGGTTCGAATCGCCAAACGGCGAGTGCAGCGACAGCACCACAGGCAGGATAAGGCCTCACTAGCCGAGGGAGGTCACTGTGCGAGTTGTCTGGCTGTCCGCTGCGACGGTCGTGTCCGCCGCAGCTCTGATGCTGCCTGTCACACCGACGGCGCACGCGACCGTATGCGGTTCGGTCGGTGGCAGGTTCGTCGACGTCAGCGGGTGCGCCGATCCGTTCTCGGAACTGAACGACGCGCTGTACGCGCCGCCACCTCCGCCCGCACCCAATGTCAATGTCTGCGTGAACGCGGGTCGACGCATCAACGTGAGCGGGTGCGTCGGATGAGCTCATCCCTTGAACCGACGCAGGAGCAGATCGCCGCGCTCGCAGCGCGTCCGGCGGACGAACCCGTGGTGATGATCAACCTGCTGCAGTTCCGCGGCGACGAAGGAAGGCAGAGCTATATCCGGTACATCCAAGAAGTCACCCCGCATCTCGAACGTGTCGGCGGAACCGTCCGGTATGCAGGTGAATCGCCGGGCGTCGTCATCGGCGAGGGCGAAAAGCCTTGGTGGGACGCCATCATCGTCGTCGAGTACCCGACGCCAGGCGCTTTCCTCGACATGGTGACCGATGAGTCTTACCTCTCCGTGCACGAGCATCGGGTGGGCGGGTTGGACCGCGGCGATCTCATCGCCACTTCCGTTTGGACTCGCGCGGAGTAGCCGTGTATCTGATCACCGGAGCCGGCGGCGGTAGCGGCAGCATCAGCCGTCGTGTCGTCGAGGCGCTGCTCGACGGCGGCGCGCAGGTGCGTGCGATGGTGCGCCGCGACGACGAGCGCGCCGGCCAACTGCGTGCGATGGGTGCCGAGGTGATCCTCGGCGACCTGACCCGTGCCGGCGACATCGTCGACGCGCTGGACGGTGTGCGCCGGATGTTCTTCAACATGAGCGTTTCGCCGGACTATCTGCGTGCGACCACCGAGGTCTGCGCGGTCGCGTTGGAACGCGCAAAGCTCGACGTCATCGTCAACATGTCGCAGATGACGGTGTCGCAGATGACGCTGACCAGCACCAGCGAATCCAAACAGCACCGCTTGCACTGGCTTGCCGAGCACGTACTGAACTGGTCGGGTCTACCGGTAATCCACGTCAGGCCAACGAGTTTTCTCGACAATCCGTTGTTCACCCTGCTGGCGAAGCAGTCCGTGCGCGAGCGTGGTGTGTTGCCATTGCCGTTCGGCACCGGGCGCACCTCGCCGATCTCCGCTGACGACGTCGCCCGCGTGGTGGCAGCACTGCTTGTCGACCCCGGCGGCCGGATCGGCCAGGTCTGTGAGCTCACCGGCCCAGAGGTGCTCGACATGAACGGCCTCGCCGAGCAATACAGCCGGGCGCTGAACCGGCCGATCACCGCCGAAGACGTGCCCCTCGACGAGTGGGAGCGTGTGGTGCTCGCACCGCTTGGCCTGCCCGACCACCTGAAACAGCACCTCGCCACCATGGCGCGGTTGCATCGCGAGGGCCGCTATGACCGTCGCACCGACGACGTCGAGCAGATCACCGGCAGACCCGCACAAAGCGTCGAGCAGTACGTGGCGGCCAATCCCGATCTGTTCTACTGAGCGCGTGAATCGCGAAGTCTTCGAGCGTCTTTTCGACATGACCGGCCGCACCGTCATCGTGACGGGCGGCACGAGGGGCATCGGCCTCGCCCTCGCCGAGGGCTACGTGTTGGCCGGTGCGCGCGTCGTGGTGGCCAGTCGCAAGCCCGACGCCTGTGAGCAGGCGGCGCAGCATCTGCGCGGGCTCGGCGGCGAGGCCATCGGCGTGCCCACTCACCTCGGCGACGTCGACTCTCTGGGCGCGCTGGTGCAGCGGACCGTCGACGAATTCGGCGGCCTCGATGTGGTGGTGAACAACGCCGCGAATGCACTCACCCAACCGCTGGGCCAGATGACGGTCGACGCGTGGGGGAAATCCTACGAGGTCAACCTGCGCGGTCCGGTGTTCCTGGTGCAGCACGCGTTGCCTCATCTCAAGGAGAGCCCGCATGGCGCGGTGCTGAACCTGGTGTCCACCGGCGCATTTCAGTTTGCGCCGCAGGTGTCGATGTACGCCGCGGGTAAGGCCGCGCTGCTGTCATTCACCCGGTCGATGGCCGCCGCCTACGTTTCACACGGCATCCGGGTGAACGCGCTGGCGCCAGGACCCGTCGACACCGACATGATGCGCAACAACCCGCCCGAGGCGATCGAGTACATGAAGGGCGGGACACTGATGAAGCGGCTGGCCGCTCCCGACGAAATGGTCGGCGCCGCATTGCTGTTGACCTCGGACGCCGGCAGCTATATCACCGGGCAGGTCATCATCGCCGACGGTGGCGGAACGCCTCGGTAGCCTCGCCGAGCATTCCGCCTGCGCCTGCCAGGATCTGGCTGCGGTTCTCCAGGTGCAGAGCGGACTCCAGGCTTCCCGCGTCGAGATTCGCCCACATCACCTGTTTGGTGGACTCGAGCCCGAATTTGCCGTAGCTGCAAAGTGTTTCGGCGATGGCCAGCGCGTCGTCGACCACCGATTCCGACAGTCGCGAGACGATGCCGAGCCGCAGTGCCTCGTCGGCATCGACGTCGCGCGCCGTCAGGATCAAGTCGAATGCGGTGCCGGCGCCGACGATTCGGGGCAGCGTGTAGCTGACGCCGATGTCGCAGCCGCCGATGCCGAGCTTGATGAACTGGGTGCAGAACCGCGCCGACTCGGAGGCGATCCGGATGTCGCAGGCCAGCGCGATCCCGAAACCGCCGCCGTAGGCGGGGCCGTTGACGGCCGCGATCACCGGCTGACGCAGCCGGTGGATTTTCGCGGTGAGGTTCGCGATGAGCTCCTGCCAGCGCATGCCCGACCGCGGGAATTCGGTGCCGCCGCCCGCGTGCGGCGGGTTCGGATCGGACAGGTCAAGACCTGAGCAGAAGCCGCGGCCGGCCCCCGTCAACACCACGACGCGGCAGTCGTTGTTGGCGGCGATTCCGTCGACCGCGGCGTGCAATTCCTCGACGAGCTCGAAGTTCAGCGCGTTGAGCTTCTCGGGACGGTTCAGGGTGAGCATCGCGATGTCGGAACGCGGGTAGGCCAGTTCGAGGTGCGACATGCGCCTCACGCTATCCGTCGCTGCGCCACCCGCTGACGCCGACGGCGATCATCCGTAGCTGCTTGACCGCCGTGCGCTTGATCTCATCGATTGCCGCCGCGTCGTTGGCGTCCTCGGTGGCTTCAGCGATCACGATCATCGCGTTCACGAACAGGCTCGCCAGGATGTTGAGGTCCTCGCTAGTCCAGGTGTTCAGCCCGGGGAACCGGGCCAGGTCGATCGCCAACTCCGACGTGATCAACCGGATTTCGGTGCGGATCGCATACCGCAGTACCGTCACGCCGCTGGAGCGCTCACGTCCGATGAAGCGCCAGTGTTCTCGGTCCTCGTTGAAGCTGTCGATGAGGATGTCGACAGTGGATTCGATGACGCGGTTGGGGTCAAGCTTGCCTGCCCGCGCGGAGCGCAGCATGTCGCGAAGCCTGCGAAACGACTCGTCAATCAGGACCAGCCCCAGCGCCTCCATCGACTCGAAATGCCGATAGAACGCCGCGGGCACGATGCCGGCCTCACGGGTCACCTCACGCAGGCTCAGCGCGGCGAAGCTGCGGTCCTCGAGCAGCCGGAGCGCCGCCGCGACGATGGCGCGGCGGGTGGCTTCCTTGCGTTCCTCACGAGAAAGGGTGTCGCGGGAGCGCGATTTACTCGAACGAACCGATCTACTCGTTCGTGAACTGGGCGTACGACTGTTCACTGTGTGAAACCTACCACAACCTGCTCGAATCGGTTGACGCGGTCCGCTGCCATGGCGCACGGTGTACACATGTTCACTCAAACTTTGGCACCGAGGCTCAGGGACAGGGTGCTGGCGTCACCGCTGGTCGACCTGCTGACCGGGCCGCACGGCGTGGATCGCTACACCGAGCTGGTTGCCCCGACTTGGACCACGGGAGATGCCCGGGCCAAGATCGTCGCGGTCCGTCGCCAGACTCCCCGCAGCGTCACCCTGACCCTCGAGCCCAACCGGGCATTCACCGGCTTTCGCGCCGGCCAACACATCAACCTGACCGTCGAGATCGACGGTCGTCGCCGCACCCGGCCCTACTCACCGGCCAGCGCCGAGGGCTCCCGGCACATCGAGCTGACCATTGGCCGCCACGACGGCGGGCTGGTCTCCACCTATCTGTATGAGCATGCGCGGCCGGGCATGGTCGTCGGCCTCGACTCTGTCGGCGGCGAGTTCACGCTGCCGGTGCAGCGGCCGCAACGGATCCTGTTTGTGTCCGGCGGCAGCGGCATCACCCCGGTGATGTCGATGCTGCGCACACTGCGCACCCAGGGCCACACCGGTGAGATCGCGTTCGTTCACTACGCGCGGTCCGCCGACGAAGCGTGCTACCGCGCGGAACTCGACACGATGCGTGGGGTTCGAGTCCTGCACGGCTACACACGGGTGACCGCAGGCTCCGATCTCGACGGCCGATTCAGTTCCGACCACCTGGCCGCCGCGATGCCGCAGCCCGAGGCTGTGTTCGTCTGCGGCCCACCGGCTTTGGTCGACGCCGTTCGCGAACATTGCACCAACGTGCGCTCGGAGAGCTTTGTGCCGCCGGTATTCGACCTCGCAGCAGAGGCCTCCGGCGGCAGCGTTACCTTCGCCGAAAGCGGCGTCGCGGTCACCGACGACGGCAGGCCGCTGCTCGAGCAGGCCGAATCCGCGGGCCTCACCCCCGAAAGCGGATGCCGGATGGGCATCTGCCACAGCTGCACCCGCCGCAAGACCCGCGGCGCGGTGAAGAACCTGATCACCGGAGCGGTGTCGAGTGCCGAGCAGGAGGACGTGCAGATCTGCGTGTCCGTCCCTGTCGGCGACGTCGACATCGCCCTCTAAAGAGAAAGGTGCTCGAAATGACTACCACTATCACTGCCGCCCCGAAGACGATCAGCAAGACCGTCGGCGGCAAGACCATCACGATGACGCCGGAGCAGGCCGACGAGTTCGGCCGTGAGCTTGATGCCCTCAAAGACCGGGTGATCGCCGACCTTGGCGAGCGCGACACCACCTACATCCGGCGCATCATCAAGGCGCAGCGCACATTCGAGGTCGGCGGCCGCGCGCTGTTGTTCGGCGGAATCTTCCCGCCGTTCTGGCTCGCAGGCACCGCGATGCTGGGCATCTCGAAGATCCTCGACAACATGGAGATCGGCCACAACGTGATGCACGGCCAGTACGACTGGACGGGCGACCCGGCGTTGTCGAGCAAGAAGTTCGAATGGGACACCGCATGCCCGGCCGACCAGTGGCGCCACTCGCACAACTACATGCACCACACCTACACCAACATCGTCGGAATGGACCGCGACATCGGCTACGGCATCCTGCGGATGAGCGAGGACCAGAAGTGGCGGCCGTACTTCCTCGGCAACCCGGTCTATGCGTTCCTGTTGATGGTGTTGTTCCAGTACGGCGTCGCATTGCACGAGTTGGAGACCGAGCGGATCCGCGCCGGTGAGATTTCCATCGCTGACAAGCGGGAGATCCTCGAGGGCATCTGGCGCAAGACCAAGCGCCAGACGCTGAAGGACTATGTGGCTTTCCCGCTGCTGGCCGGCCCGTTCGCGCCATGGGTGTTGGCCGGCAACCTGACCGCCAACCTGATCCGCAACGTCTGGTCGTACATGATCATCTTCTGCGGCCACTTCCCCGAAGACGTCCAGGAGTTCTCCATCGAGGAGACCAAGGCCGAGACCCGCGGCATGTGGTATTTCCGACAGGTCCTCGGATCGGCAAACCTGACCGGCGGCAAGCTCTTTCACATCCTCAGCGGCAATTTGTCGTTCCAGATCGAACACCATCTGTTCCCCGACATCCCGGCCCACCGGCACGCGGAGATCTCGCAAGAGGTGCGCGAGATCTGCAGGCGCTACGGCGTGCCCTACAACACCGGCCCGCTGCCGAGGCAGTTCGCCACGGTGGTCCGCAAGATCGTCAAACTGGCGCTGCCGTCACGCGGCTAGGTATGGCACCGAGAGTCGGGAAGTTGACGGAATTCGACCGAAATCCGTCATGTATCCCACTCTCGGCGATGTCAGGTCTGACAAACCGGGCACCAATAGCAGATTCGGTCGCCAGTGTTGTCTGATTCGATCGGGGTGCCGCAGCGCCGGCACGGCAACCCGCGGCGGCCATAGACCCATAGCTCTTGGCCGTGGCGGGTGTTGCCGGTGGTGGTGCGATTCCATCGAGAGCGGTTCAGCCACAGCATGTCTCGGGCCCGCTGCACCATTCGCAGCGGGTCCTTGACGTTGCTGACCGGCGCGGTGGGCAGGTGTCCGGTGACGAAGCACAACTCGTTGCAGTAGACATTGCCGACACCGGCCATCACGCGTTGGTCGAGAAGTGCCTCCGACAACGGGCGGTCGGGATCGGCCGCCAGGTTCGCCGCCGCGAGCCGTGGATCCCAGTCGTCGCCAAGCAGGTCGGGGCCCAGATGGGCGACGGCGTCCATATCGTGGTCGCGCTCGAGCACCTCGAGCACCCCGAGATCGATACCGGCCGCTTGAATATCGGCTGTTTCCAAGATGATCCGGATTCGATAGCCGGCCCGGCTCGGCTTGCCGACCGGATTGACCTTCCAGCTGCCCTCCATTTTCAGATGCGAATGGATGCTGGCCGACCCGACGCGGATGAAAAGGTGCTTGCCCCGGCTGATCACCTCGTCGACCACTTCGCCGGTCAAGTCGACGGTCGCGTACTTGGGCACTCGGACGTCACACCGGGTCAGCGTTTTGCCGACCAACGCATCGCGCAAGATGGTGGCGGTGTGCCAGACCGTGTCGCCCTCAGGCATGTTTCATTGCACCCATGCCAGCGAGAGTTCCCACAGCCGTTCGGCATTGGCAGCATCGAGCGCATACGGCGCGACACCGCCGGTGCCTGGCCCGCCGCGCCGGTAAACCAACGCCGCCTCGTTGCAGTTCTCGAAGTAGCGACCGCCGACGCCTTCCACCAACGGGGAAGCGGCCAGCAACACCGAGGTCGCCGCGCCTTGCTCGACCGTCTTGAAGTCGCTGCCGCCCGCCCGGAACGCCTTGAGCGCGTCGGCGGCGTAGTGGGCCGGCAGGTGTCGCTGCAGCGGCGTGGCGATTCCGCCCGGCATCAGCGCGTTCGCGACGATTCCCTCGGATGCCCACCGGCGAGTGGCCTCCACGGCGAACAGCACATTGGCCGTCTTCGACTGACCGTAGGCGCCGAACGGGTCGTAGTCGCGAAACGCGTAGTCGATGTCGTCGAACACCACCGGTGAACGCAGGTGCCCACCGGAGCTGACCGAGACGATGCGTGCGGAGCCGGCAGCGGCCAGCGCATCGTGTAACCCGAGGGCCAGCGCGAAATGCCCGAGATGATTTGTGGCGAACTGCATTTCGTGACCGCTGGCCGAGATCGTCAGCTCTTGAATCGCCATCACCCCGGCGTTGTTGACCAGGATGTCCAGTGGCCCGCTCCACGCGGCGGTGAATGCGTTCACGCTGGCGAGGTCCGACAGTTCAAGCGCCGCGACGTCAACCGCGTCGTTGCCCGTGCTCTGGTGGATGTCGGCGGCCACCCGCTCGCCGGTTTCCGTGTTTCGGACCGCCAACGTGACCGCCGCTCCGGCTGCGGCCAGTGCCCGCGCGGTTTCGACGCCGATTCCCGACGATGCGCCGGTCACGACGGCTCGCTTACCGCTCAGATCCACGCCGGCGATGACCTCGGCGGCCGTGGAGGAGAAACCGAAGGGTGTCTTGATCAAGTCAGGGCTCATGTCAATCGCCAACCCGCGGCCCCAGGACACTGTTCCCCGTAGCCGTGATCACGTCCTCGGCCTGCTGGGCGATGCGGACGACCAGGGCACTCGCGGAGTCGCGCTCGTTCACCAGGTCGACGGCTTCACCGGCCCAGATCGGCAGGTAGTCGCGGTCGCCGCGGTCGGCCGCGGCGCGGTATTCGGCCAACGCGGTGCGATCGGATTCGAGTTCGGACTCCTTGCCGTCCCATGCGTCGGTGAAGCGGTTGCGCAGCGTCCTGGCCGGATAGCGGGCGGGCCAGCCGGCGTCCGCGGCGATGTCGAGCACCCGGCCGCGGACCGTCCCCGCTGCCCCCGCCGCCATGATCGCCTGCACTTCCTCGTCGTCGAGCAGCGCCTCGTTGGTTGCCTCGAACCGGGTTCCGATCATGGCGCCCGCGGCGCCGAGCATCAGCGCGGCCGCCAGCCCGCGACCGTCGGCGATCCCGCCCGCAGCGAGCACCGGTGTGCTACCCGCGATGTCCACCACCGCAGGCACGAACGGGAGTGTCGCCCGGCCGCCGCCGTGGCCGCCTGCCTCACTGCCCTGTGCCACAACGACATTCGCGCCGACGTCCAACGCACGTCGTGCCTCGTCCATGTTGGTGACCTGCACCATGAGCGGAATGCCTGCGGCCAGGATGGTCTCGGCGAACGGGCTCGGATCGCCGAACGACAGCATGATCGCCGCAGGCGATAGTTGTATCGCCGCCTCGACGGCCTCCTGGCCGATCGCCCACGTCAGGAAACCGATGCCCCATGGCTTCGAGGTGGCCGCCGTTGCTATCGCACTCTCGCGTTCGAGCCAGTTCAGGCCGCCGCGGCCGGCGCCGAGCAGTCCGAGGCCGCCGCCCTCTGACACTGCCGCGGCGAGCGCACCACCGGCGACACTGCCCATCGGGGCAAGCACGATGGGGTGGTCGATTCCGAACATTGTCGTCAGCGCCGTACGGAGGGCCATGTCCCGAACTGTAGGCGTCGATGTCAGCGCAGCCGAAGTCCCCTGGGGGTACGTGCGAACCCGGCGCCGATCAACGCGTCCTGCACCGCCCCACGCTCGCCTTCGGCGATCGGTTCCAGCACGGGCACGCCATTGACCTTCTCGACCAGCAACGCACCGATGTGCCCACCGGTGACCAGATCGGCCAGCGCCTGTGCGGCCGAAGCATGCGCCTCAGCGTCGGCCGTGAAGCTCAGCAGCGAGCGTCCGCCACGCTCGAGGAACCAGGCCAGTTCGCCGTCGACGATGGCGACGAGCGCACCGGCCTTGCGGCCAGGCCGGTGCGTTGCGTCCTCGTCGGTGAGGTTGCGCGACGGCCACGGCAGTGCGGCGCCGTACGGGTTGGCGGGATCGGCGGCGGCCAGCACGACCGCGTGGTATTCGCGGCGCTCCGGGTCGACACCGTCGAGGTAGGACCGCAGCCGGTCGACGGTCGACGCGACCGCGAATTGCGCCCCGCCCAGCGATTCGACGAAATAACCGCGCTGGCATCGGCCCGCATCCTCGAATGCGGTCAGCACCTTGTACAGCATCGCGAAGCCGCCCGGCACCTCCTCGGCTCCGACCGCCCCCTTGGTCAGCACGCCGTAGCGGCCGAGCAACAACTCGGCCTGGAAATGCGCGCGCACGGTCGACTCCGGCTCCGCCGTCGGCAACGCAGACCACCGGCCTGCCACCGTCGGGTCGGAACTGCGGGCCTGCGCATGCGCGACGCTGTAACGGCTCAACCGCGGCGGCCGCTGGCGTTGTCGATGTGCGGGCGTCCCGCGCCGACCGGTGGACCGTCGCGAGCCCACAAGCATCGCGCGTACGGGAGCGAAGGTGTCGCCGGTTACCCAGCCCGCCCAAATCAGTTCCCACAGCGCTTGTTTGAACTGTTCGGTATCGCTTTCGGCGAGTTGCCGGAAGAAGTAAGCGCCGCCGCCACCAAGCGTGGCCATGATGGCTCGGTGGGTGTCGGTGAACTCGATCTCGTTCGGCGCGGCCAACGTCAACGGGGCCGATTCGGCGTGATGGAACGCGATCCAGCCGTCGCCGCCACCGATCTGGCCTACCCCCGACCACGTGACCTCACCGGAGGCCAGCAACTCGTCGAGCATCGCGGGCTGGTAGTCGCGCACCCGCTGCCCGAGCACCAGCGATTCGACCGCAGAGGCCGGAATGGGCACTCCAGCCAGTTGTTCGATCGCGGCGGCGAGACCGTCGATGCCCGAATTGTGGGAGCCGACGTGCTGCCACGACGGCAGAAAGCGTCCGTACGCCGCTGTGCTGACCGGCTCGACCTGGGCGCGAAGCGCAGCCAGCGACCGTCGTCGCAAGATCTTCAAAACGTCTGCGTCACACCATTGATCGCCGTCGGCGTCGGTGGTGAACTCGCCGCGGATCAGCTTGCCGTCGATCGCCATTCGGCCCAGCACGTCGGCGGTCACCCGCAGCCCGAGCCCGAAGCGAGCCGCGGCGTCGTTGGTGGTGAACGGTCCGTGGGTGCGGGCATATCGGCCGAGCAGTTCGCCGAGCGGATCGTCGACCGATTCGGTGAACGCGGTTGGCACCCCGACCGGCACGGCCACTCCGACGCCGTCGCGCAGCAGCCCGATGTCTTCGACTGCGGCCCACCAGGTTTGGTCGGCGAACGACACCCTGACCGCCCGCTTGGCGGCCAGCAGGCCGTCCAACCAGCCGCCCACCTCGGTTGTGGTGCAGCGCTGGGCGATCTCTCCTTCGGTCAGCGGACCGAGCACACGCAGCAGATCCGCAATGCCTTCCGCGTCGCGAGCCAATCGGTCGGAGCTCAGATGCTGCAGCTGTTGGGTGGTGGTCGCGATGACCTGTGGATCGAGCAGCTCGCGTAATTCGACCCGGCCCAACAGCTCCGCCAGCAGCACACTGTCCAGTGACAGCGCCGCGGCGCGGCGTTCGGCGAGCGGGCTGTCGCCTTCGTACATGAATGCCCCGACGTAGCCGAACAACAGCGAGGCCGCGAACGGCGACGGCGTCGCGGTCTCCACCTCGACCACGCGCAGCCGCCGCTGCGCCACCCGGTGCATCAGCTCGGTGAGCGCCGGTACGTCATAGACGTCCTGCAGGCATTCGCGGACCGCCTCCAGCACGATCGGGAAGTCCGGATACTTGCGGGCGACATCGAGCAGCTGGGCGGCGCGCTGGCGCTGATGCCACAGCGGCGAGCGCTTGCCGGGATGCCGGCGCGGCAAGAGCAATGCGCGGGCAGCGCATTCGCGGAACCGGGACGCGAACAACGCCGAGCCACCGACCTCTGCGGTGACGATCGGTTCGATCTCGTCGGCGTCGAACACGAACAGGTCGGCACCAGGCGCCGCGTCCTCGGTGTCGGGCAGCCGCACGATGATGCCGTCGTCGGACGCGGTCGGTTTCTCGTCGATGCCGTAGCGCTCGCGCAGCCGCCGCGACACCGCCAGTGCCAGTGGGCCGTGCACTCGAAGCCCGTAGGGGGAGTGCAGGATCACCCGCCAGTCGCCGAGCTCGTCGCGGAACCGCTCCACCAAAAGCGTGCTGTCGCTTGGCACCGTGCCCGTCGCCTGGCGTTGGTCATCGAGCAACTGCCACAGGTTGTCGGAGGCGAACTCGTCGAAACCCATTGCCCGGCACCGCTCGACGAACTCGTCACGCTTCAGCCGTGCCAGCTCACCGGTGAATGCCCCGACGGCTGCACCCAGTTCGGCGGGCCTGCCGACACCGTCGCCCTTCCAGAACGGCAGCCGCGCGGGTTGTCCGGGCGCCGGGATGACCAGCACCCGGTCGTGGGTGATCTCGGTGATCCGCCAACTCGTCGCGCCAAGCGAGATCACATCGCCAGGGCGGGATTCGTACACCATCTCCTCGTCCAGTTCGCCGACCCGCGAAGGCTTTTCGGAGTCGGTGGCGAGGTACACGGTGAACAGGCCGCGATCGGGAATCGCGCCGCCGGACGTCACCGCAAGCCGCTGCGCACCCGGTCGCGCGGTCAGTGTGCCCGCATCCCGGTCATAGACCAGCCGTGGCCGCAGTTCGGCGAATTCGGTGGACGGATACTTGCCGGACAGCAGGTCCAGCGTCGCCTCGAAAGCGCTGCGCGGCAGGGTCGCAAACGGCGCACTGCGGCGCACCGCGTCGAACCAGCGATCGGCGTCGATGGGCTCAAGGGCGCAAGCCGCCACCGTGTGCTGGGCCAAGACGTCGAGCGGGTTCGTCGGCACGTGCATGGTCTCGATTTCGCCTGCCAACATCCGCTTCACCGTGACGGCGCACCCGATCAGGTCGGTGCGGTGCTTGGGGAACAGCACGCCCTGCGAGATCTCGCCGACCTGGTGTCCGGCGCGGCCGATGCGCTGCAGACCGCTGGCCACCGACGGCGGCGCCTCGACCTGGATCACCAGATCGACCGCGCCCATATCGATGCCCAACTCCAGGCTGGAGGTGGCGACGACCGCGCGCAGGCGCCCGCTCTTGAGGTCGTCCTCGACAAGCGCGCGCTGCTCCTTGCTGACCGACCCGTGATGCGCGCGGGCCAGCAGCGTGGGTGCTCCGTGTGACTGGCCGCTGGCCATCAGTTGCGCAGGCGATCCTCCGCCGACCTGCGGGTTGCGCGCGCCGGACAGTTCGACGCCCGAGCGTTCGGCGTGAATCTCGTTGAGCCGCGAGGTGAGTCGCTCGGCAAGTCGGCGCGAGTTGGTGAACACGATCGAGCTGCGATGCGCCTCGATCAGATCGACGATGCGCGCCTCGACATCCGGCCAGATCGAGTTGTTCTCGAGGTTGGCCATGTCGGGGACCGGAACCTGCACCGACAGGTCGAAGGTCTTGGCTGCGGGCGGCGCGACGATGGTCGTTCTGGCCTGCCCGGAGAGGAACCGCGCAACCTCCTCGGGTGGGCGGACGGTGGCCGAAAGGCCGATGCGCTGCGCGGGGGTGGCCAGGATCTGGTCGAGCCGCTCCAGCGACAGGGCCAGGTGCGCGCCGCGTTTGGTGCCTGCCACGGCGTGCACCTCGTCGACGATGACCGTCTGCACCTCGGCCAGCGTCTCGCGGGCCGCGGACGTCAGCATCAGGAACAACGACTCAGGCGTGGTGATCAGGATGTCCGGCGGATTGGTGATCAGCGCGCGGCGCTGGGCGGCGGGAGTATCGCCGGAGCGGACGCCGACGCTGATGTCAGGCGCGGGCACGCCGCGGCGTTCGGCGATGCGGGTGACACCCGTCAGCGGGGTGCGCAGGTTGCGTTCGACGTCGACGGCCAGCGCTTTCAGCGGCGATACGTACAGCACGCGCGTGCCGGCCCTCGCGGGCCTTGGCGCAGACGCGGCGAGCCGGTCGATGGCCCACAGGAACGCCGCCAGCGTCTTGCCGGAGCCGGTAGGCGCGATGACCAGCGTGTTGTCGCCGTCGGCGATGGCTGACCAGGCCTGCGCCTGGGCAGGCGTCGGCTCGGCGAAGGTACCCCGGAACCACTCACGGGTCAGCGCGCTGAAGCGCTCGAGCGGATCGGAGGTCATCTAGCCATGGTGCCAACGGGCACCGACAAATATCAGCGATGCTCGGGGGCGACGGCTTCGCTCAGCGCCGACGGGATGCCCGGCACCCGGCCGATCGCGTCGAGCAGCGCGTGTGCGCAGGCATTCCCGACGTAGTCGGCGTCGATCGACGGGTCCATGATCCGCCGCCGGCAGCACTCGAACGTGAACGCCAGCCAGCCGTAGATGGTGACGCGCAGGTCGCGTTCGACCTTGGAGTCCATCGCGTCCCCGACCGCGCCCAGGATGCGGGTGATGATCCGGTTGGCCTGCCGGTCGTTGTCGACGTCCTCGATGCCGCGCAACACAGGATCTGAGCTGCCGATGCCGACGTACGCGGCCCAGGCGCCATGAGGATGCTCTTCGTCGTAGCGCACGTACGCCAGCACGCCCTCCCGGACCTGGTCAAACAGGCTCTGCCCTGGATCCGGCGGGGTGCTGGTGGCCTCGAAGAGCCGGTCACTCTCGGCGCGCACCACCGCGGCGAAGAAGGCCCGCTTGTCCGGGAAGTAGTGATACATCAGCGCCCGCGACACCCCGGCGCGCTCGGCGACCTCGTCGATGCGGACCTCGTCGTACGGCCGCTGGCCGAACACCTCGGCGCCCAGCGCCAGCAACTCGTTACGACGGTCGTCGGGAGACAGCCGACGTCTGGACTCAGCCATCCCACCATTCTAGTTAACACATGTACAACAGCGTCGGAATCACGTGCCCTTGACGTTGACGACCTGCCGCAGGCTCGTGACCACCTCGACCAACTCCTTCGAGTCCGCCATCACCACGTCGATGGACTTGTATGCGTCCGGAATCTCGTCCACCCACTGCTCGCCGTGGCGGTACTCGATGCCAGCCATCCGTTCGGCCAGATCGGCAGCAGTGAACCGCCGCTTGGCCTCGGTTCTGGAGAACCGCCGGCCCGCGCCGTGCGGGGCGCTGCAGAGCGCGGCGGCGTTGCCCTTGCCGCGCACGATGTACGAGCGAGTCCCCATCGATCCGGGGATGATGCCCATCACGCCTTCGTGCGCGTTGACTGCGCCCTTGCGCGTGACCCAGACATCCTTGTCGCCGTGGCGTTCTGGCGTCGAATAGTTGTGGTGCGTGTTGATTCTCGCCGTTTCGACGTTGTCGGGTTCGACGTTCAGCCAATGCGCCAACGCCTGCCGGAACCGGTCCATCATCTCGGCGCGGTTGGCGAGTGCAAACTGTTGGGCCCAACGGAGTTCGGCGATGTACGTGTCGAACTCAGCAGTGCCTTCCTCGAGGTATGCGAGGTCGGCGTTGGGCAGCGAGACGCCGCGGTTGGCGCACAGTTGCTTGGCGACGTTGATGTGTCGCGTGGCGATCCTGTTGCCAACGCCGCGCGATCCGGAATGCAGGAACATCCACACCGTGTCCTCGTCGTCGAGGCAGAGTTCGATGAAATGGTTTCCGCCGCCGAGGGTTCCCAACTGAAGCTTCCACTTCGGGGAGTGCGACAGGTCGGTTCCGGTGTCGGCAGCCAGTTGTTCGAGTTCGTCGATGCGGGCGTGGGTGAACGCATACCGGCGCAGCGACTGGTTGTAGTTGCCTGCGCTCAGCGGGATGGCCGACTCGAGCGAACCGCGAAGGCGCGCAAGATCCTTGCCCTCGATATCGGCTGCGGTGAACCGTGTTTGGGCCGCGATCATGCCGCAGCCGATGTCGACACCCACCGCCGCTGGAATGACCGCTCCGAGCGTCGGGATCACCGTCCCGACGGCTGCGCCCTTTCCGAGGTGCGCGTCGGGCATCAATGCCACATGCGGATAGACGAACGGAAGCGCGGCAGTCTGATTGGCCTGCTCGATCGTGCGCGCGTCGATGTGGCTGGCGAAGTTGAGGACCTTTCCCCCTTCGAGCTGTTGGATCACTGTAGATTTCCCTCCCCGAGTAGCAACCACAAATGGTCCGCTGCGGCGAGGACGAACGCAACACGTTTTAGTCGAGCAACGTGCCGAGGGTCGGTCGACGAATCGGTTCGCGGCCGGGGGCCTGTGTCGGCGTGGGCAACAGCGGCTTACGACGTTGTATCGCCACGGTCGTCGGCGAGTCGGTGTTCAGGTCAAGCTTCTCGCCTGCGTGGCGGATAGTCAGCTGATGGCCGGGTCCGTCCCGCAGCGCGTAGGTCACCTCGTCGTGGTCGACGTCAACGGTCAATCGGAAGTTCTTCCAGCGCAGCCGAAATCGCAATCGCGATATGCCGTCGGGCAGCTGCGGATCCAACGCGAGGTCGCCGCCGTCGTCGCGCAGGCCGCCGAAGCCTGCGACCAACGCCGTCCACGCCCCGGCCAACGACGCCATGTGCAGCCCGTCGCGGGTGTTGTGATGCAGGTCCCGCAGGTCGATCAGTGCTGCTTCGTAGAGGTAGTCGTGGGCCAGTTCCAGATGGCCCACCTCGGCGCACATCACGGCCTGCGTGCAGGCTGACAGTGACGAGTCCCTGGTGATGCGCCGCTCGTAATAGTCGACGTTGTGGGCCTTCTGCTCGGCGGTGAACTCCTGGCTGCGCCAGTGCATCGCGAGCGTGAGATCGGCCTGTTTGACCACTTGCGACGGGTACAGCCGCACATAGGGCTCGTTCAGCAGCAGCGGATAGGACGTGTTCTCCGTGAAGTTCCATTCGCGCAGGGTGGTGAACCCCTCGCACTGTTGATGGACGCCGAGTTCCTTGTCGTAGGGGATGTTCACCGCGGCCGCCGCGTCGCGCCACGCGGCGGTCTCCTCGGACCCGACACCCAGGGTGGCTGCGGCTTCGGGGTGACGGCTGCAGGCCTCGGCGGCGGTCCGAAGGTTGTGTGCCGCCATCAGATTGGTGAACACGTTGTCCCGAACGATCGCCGTGTACTCGTCAGGACCGGTGACGCCGTCGAGGTGCCAGATCCCGTGCCGGTCGTGATGGCCCAGCGACATCCATAGCCGCGCGGTTTCGACGAGCACCGTCAGGCCGCACTCGACCTCCAGCGAATCATCGCCTGTGACAACGCGATACCGTTCGAATGCCATCGCGATGTCGGCGTTGATGTGCCAAGCCGCGGTGCCTGCGGGCCAGTATGCCGAGCACTCCTGGCCGCGGATGGTCCGCCAAGGAAATGCCGCGCCTGCGAGATCCAGTTCTGCGGCCCGTTCACGCGCGAGATCGAGGGTCGAGGCGCGCCAGCGCAATGCATCGGCGGCGGCGTGTGGCGCGGTGTAAGTGAGCACGGGAAGGACGAAACCCTCTGTGTCCCAGAAGGTGTGGCCGTCATAGCCGGTGCCCGTGAGGCCCTTGCCGGGAATCGCGCGGCGCTCGGCCCGCGCGCTGGCCTGCAGCACGTGAAACAGGCCGAAGCGCACGGCCTGCTGGCAATCGGCGTCGCCTTCGACTTCGACGTCCGCGCAGTCCCAGAACTCGTCGAGATAGTCCCGCTGTGACTTCAGCAGGCCGTCCCAGCCGCAGTACTCGGCTCCTGCGACAGCGCCGAGCACCTGATCGCGCAGCGCGGGTCGCGACCGCAGGCTCGACCATCCGTAGGCGAGGAACTTCACGATGCGCAACTTCTGACCGGGCCGAAGGCCGCAGATGACGGTCGTTCTCGCCCAGTCCTCACCGGCCTCGGTTTCCGCTTCAACGCGGCCCGGCACGTCGATCTGGTGTTGCATCGCGGCGGCCATCATCAACCGGCTGCTCCTGGTGCGGTGCACGAGCAGCGCTCCCTGCTTGCCGGCGTCGTGCTGCACGGCCTCCAGCGGATTGAGCAGCATCGCGGCGACCCGCGGATCGGCCGAGGGCTTCGGCTGGTCCTCGTTGGCGACGAGCTCCGATTGCACCGTCATGCGCGAGAATTCGTCGACAGCCTCGACCACGTATTCGATGGCAGCCACACTCCGTTGCGCCAGCGACACCAGCCGGGTGGTGCGAAGCCGTATCCGCTTGCCCGCAGGCGACGTCCAACACACCTGCCGCGTCAGAGTGCCCGCGCGTAGGTCAAGCACGCGTTCATGTTCCTCGAGTTCGCCGTAGCGCACATCGAACGGTTCATCGTCGACGAGCAGCCGCAGAATCTTGCCGTTGGTCACGTCGACTACAGACTGACCGTCCTCCGGATAGCTGTATCCAGCTTCCGCGTACGGCAGCGGCCGCGTCTCGTAGAACGAGTTGAGATAGGTTCCTGGCAACCCGTACGGCTCGCCCTCGTCGAGGTTGCCCCGCAGCCCGATGTGGCCGTTGGACAACGCGAAAACCGACTCGCTTTGCGCAAGCAGATTGAGATCGAGTGTCGTCTCGCGGATGCACCACGGCTCTACGGGGAACGTCTGTTCGGTGATCATCGGTTCGGCAGCAATTCGGCCAGGTCGGCAACGACGACGCTGGCGCCGTTGCGGCGCAACGCTTCTGCTTGGCCGACACGATCTACGCCGACGACGCAGCCGAAGTCTCCGCGCTTGCCCGCCTCGACGCCGGCCAGCGCGTCTTCGAAGACCGCGGCCTCGGCAGGCGCTACGCCAAGCAATTCGCCTGCCCGCAGGAACGAGTCGGGGGCCGGCTTGCCTTCGATGTGTTCCTCGCGCATCGTCCTGCCGTCCACCCGCTGCTGAACGAATTTGTCCAGTCCGGTGACTTCGAGCACCTCACGGGTGTTGGCGCTGGAGGACACCACGGCCACCGCGAAGCCCGCGTCGGCGACCGCCTCCAGATAGCGTCGTGAACCTTCGAATACCTTGACGCCGTCCTCACGAATGGTCTGGTGAAACAGGTCGTTCTTCCGATTGCCCAACCCGTTCACTGTTTCTTGCGACGAGTCGTCGTCGGGATCGCCCTCGGGCAATGTGATGCCGCGCGACGACAGGAACGTTCGCACTCCGTCTTCGCGTTTCTTGCCGTCGACGTAGGTCAAGTAGTCGGAGTCGATATCGAATTCGACGAACGGATCTCCGGTTCGATTCGCCCGCTCCCGCAGGTAGGAATCGAACATGGCCTTCCAGGCCTTCTTGTGCACACTCGCCGTGTCGGTCAGCACGCCGTCGAGGTCGAACAGGCAGGCGCGCACGCCGTCAGGCAACCCGAGCATCGTCCCTGCTGATGCTGGGGTGCACGACGCGCAGCGCAACCAGTCCCAGGATCAGCACGCACAGTGCTGGACCGCCGAAAAGCACAACGGCCGGCAGCAGCCCCGTCGCCGAACCCGACAGTGCCGTCGCGAACGCGACGGCGGCGATGACCCAGGAGACCACGCAGGCGATGGCCGCTATCACGACGGCGATCACGCAGCTGGTGAGCGCGCCGTAGTGCGGGGCACCCGTGGCCGCCAGCACCAGAAGGACAGGTATCCCGATGATCGCGGCCGCCGTCAACATTCCACTCGCCGGGCCGAGTTGACGTGCGGCGGGCATCACCAGAAGGGCCGCTGCGACCGCCGCCACCACCACGCCGACCATGGCAATTACGCGCGAATTGTGGTTTCGCATGGTCGTAGAGTGACCCGACCGCCTGACATCAAAACGCCCGCGGCACGCGCAGGGTTAGCCGAAATGCACGCCTTGGGCCAGCGGCAGCTCTGACGAGTAATTGACGGTGTTGGTGGCCCGACGCATGTACGCCTTCCACGCGTCCGAACCTGACTCGCGGCCGCCGCCGGTCTGCTTCTCTCCGCCGAACGCGCCGCCGATCTCCGCGCCCGACGTGCCGATGTTGACGTTCGCGATACCGCAGTCCGACCCGTCGGCTGCCATGAAACGCTCGGCCTCCCGCACGTCGAGGGTGAAGATCGCCGATGAAAGACCTTGCGGCACAGCATTGTTCAACGCGATGGCCTCGTCGAGGTCGTCATAGGTCAGCACGTAGAGAATCGGCGCGAACGTCTCCGAATGCACCACGGCGGTCTGCGACGGCATCCGCACCACCGCGGGTGCCACGTAGTACGCGTTTTCGTCACCCACGTCGTGGCGCTCGCCGCCGACAACCTCGCCACCGTCGGCGCGGGCCTGTTCGAGCGCGCGCACCATGTCGCGGTAGGCGGTCTCGTGAATCAGCGGACCCACCAGCGTGCCGTCGGCCGCCGGATCACCGACCGGCAGCTGCCGGTAGGCGTTCGCGATCCGGCCGACCAGCTCGTCGGCGATCGAGGAATGCACGATCAGCCTGCGCAGCGTGGTACACCGCTGACCTGCGGTGCCCGCCGCCGAGAACACGATGCCCCGCACAGCAAGGTCCAGATCGGCCGACGGGGTGACGATCGCGGCGTTGTTGCCGCCCAGTTCCAGCAGCGCCTTGCCGAACCGCTGCGCCACCCGCGGGCCGACCTGCTGGCCCATTCGCACCGATCCGGTCGCGCTCAGCAGCGCCACCCGAGGATCGTCGACCAGTCGTTCGCCGACCTCGCGGCCACCCTGCACCAGCCTGCTGACCTCCGCCGGCGCCCCGACATCGGCCGCGGCCCGCTCGATCAGCGCCTGGCATGCCAGTGCGGTCAGCGGCGTCAACTCCGAGGGCTTCCACACCACGGTGTCCCCGCACACCAACGCGATCGCGGTATTCCACGCCCACACGGCGACCGGGAAGTTGAACGCCGTGATCACACCGACGACACCCAGCGGATGCCACGTCTCCATCAACCGGTGCCCCGGCCGCTCCGACGCAATCGTCTTGCCGTACAGCTGTCGCGACAGGCCGACCGCGAACTCGCAGATGTCGATCATCTCCTGCACCTCGCCGAGGGCCTCGGACGTGATCTTGCCCGCCTCGAGCGTGACGAGCGTGGCGAGATCAGCCTTGTGCTCGACGAGCAGCTCGCCAAGCCGGGCCACCAGCGCGCCCCGCACGGGAGCCGGGGTGGTGCGCCATGTCGTAAACGCTTGCGCGGCTTGTGCTATCGCGGCCTCAGCCTGTTCAGGTGTTGACTCGGCGACGGTGAACAACACCTCGCCGGTGATGGGCGTGCTGGCCTGCAATCCGTCGCCGCCCGGGTCGCCGAGCGATACGTGCGAGCCGACGGCGCTGAGCGCGTCGCGGGCCTGCGCACGCAGGTCCTCGGCGGTCGGAAGCTTCGATTTCTGAGCAGTGGTCATGATGATGCGACTTTCTCGTAGAGCTCGTAGGGGTCGTGGATGTGGTGTCCGAGCCGGCCGGCAAGCCAGTGCAGGCTGTACTCCGAATCATCTGCCGCCTCGACGGCGTTGGTGTCGGTATCGAGATTCGACCGGAAGATGCCGGCCGCGGAGGCAGGCAGGAAGTCCTCGTACACAACGGGTTTCGCCGGATCGCCACCGTGGTAGTAGGCGAGCCCCTCGGCCGCCATTTCCTCGTGGGTAACTGGGAAGAAGTCAGCCCACTCGGCGGCAGGATTCGGTGCGGCCATCGCCGCGTCGTAGCGTTCCCGGCCCTTCGGGGTCAGCGCGACGCCACGCGCCTCGACCTCACCGAACCGCACCCGCAGTGTGCCGTCGACCACGGTGCCGTCGGCTTCTCTGAAGCGGCGCGGCTCGGCCAGCGCCCGAAATGACGTCTGGCGCAACAACACATCGGGACCATCCCCGGCGGGCGGGCCCTGGATCGCATCGATCATGGTGATGCCGCGGGCGGTCATCCGCCGGTACAGCTCATCGATGTCGAGCACGCGCGGCGTCAGGTGGTTGATGTGGGTGGTACGAACACCGGCGATGTCGGCGGCCACCGCCGAGACGCGCGCCAATTCGTCGTACCAGCCGCGGTCGATCGGCTCACGAGACAGCGCGAAGGCGGATACCGCCGCTGCCACGAACCGCTCGGCCCGTGCGAAGTCGGCCCCGCCGTCCTCCGCGATGCGTCGCGCCTCGGCGATCAGCGCGGGGTCGAACAACTGCCGCGCGCCGATGAACCGCTCGACGCGCTCTCGCAAGTCAGGGGAGAAGAACCGCGCGTCGGCAGTCGCCAGCATCGAGGTGAACACGCGGAACGGATTGCGGGCCAACTCGCCGGTGTCGATCGGCCGAAACGCGGTGGACACCACCGGAACCGGCGAGGCGGCATCGCGCAGATCGTAGAAGCCGACCGGATACATGCCGAACGCGGCGAACAGGTCGGCGGCGTCGGCCAGTTCACGCACGCCGCCGACGCGGATCGCGCCGTGGCGTTCGGCCGTCACTCGATCAGATGCGCCCAGTTCCCGGTTCACCTCGGCACTGACGTCGACGAGCGTGGTGTAGGCAGGCACCTCGGCGCCGTAGAGGCGCGACAGCGCTGCGGCGAATTTCGCGCGCAGCTGCCAAGTTTCGATACGGCGGCTCACGATGTGCACCGCCTCGGATACAGTGCGGCCATGGTGGAGGCCGCTGAACACCTCGACGAGATCGATCGCATCTTGGTGCGCGAACTGGTCGCCGACGGGCGGGCGACGCTGGCCCATCTCGCGGCAACAGCCGGGCTGTCGGTGTCGGCAGTCCAGTCCCGGGTGCGCCGGCTCGAATCACGCGGGGTGGTGACCGGATACACCGCCCGGATCGACCCTGAGGCCGTCGGCAAGATGCTGTCGGCGTTCGTGGCCATCACTCCTCTCGATCCCTCTCAACCCGATGATGCGCCTGCCCGGCTCGAACACATACCGGCCATCGTGTCGTGTCACTCGGTGGCCGGTGATGAGAGCTACGTCCTGCTCGTACGTGTCGAGTCTCCGCGCGCGCTTGAAGACTTGTTGCAACAGATCCGGACGACGGCGAACGTGCGCACCCGAAGCACCATCATCTTACAGACTTTTTACTCCGGACGCGAAATCATGCCGTAATAGTTCCTGCTGACCGGGTAGCATGCCGTAAAAAGTTTGTTAAGATGGTCTCATGACCGCTGTGCTGACACCTGCTGCCCTGCGCCCCGATGACGTCCGCAAGGTGCTCGCCCGCAGCATCCTGGCCGATGGGCTGGACTTCGTCCTCGACATCGACCAGTCCTCGGGCTCGTATCTGGTGGACGCGCGTACCGGCGAGCGCTACCTCGACATGTTCACCTTCTTCGCGTCCTCCGCGCTTGGGATGAACCACCCCGCGTTGGCCGACGACGAGGCGTTTCGCGCTGAGCTCGCACAGGCGGCGGTGAACAAGCCGAGCAACTCCGATGTCTACAGCGTGCCGATGGCCCGCTTCGTCGACACGTTCGCCCGCGTGCTCGGCGACCCGGCGTTGCCGCACCTGTTCTTCGTCGACGGCGGAGCGCTCGCTGTCGAGAACGCACTGAAGGTGGCGTTCGACTGGAAGAGTCGTCACAACGAGGCGCACGGCCGGGATCCCGAACTCGGCACCAGGGTGTTGCATCTGCGCGGCGCGTTCCACGGCCGCAGCGGCTACACGCTGTCACTGACCAACACCGACCCCAACAAGGTCGCGCGGTTCCCCAAGTTCGACTGGCCCCGCATCGACGCGCCAGTCATCCGGCCTGGCATGGATGAGGCGGCCATGGACGCCGTCGAGGCCGAGACACTGCGTCAGGCCCGCGCGGCATTCGAGGCACATCCACACGACATCGCCTGCTTCATCGCCGAGCCGATCCAGGGGGAGGGCGGCGACAGGCACTTCCGTCCGCAGTTCTTCGCGGCAATGCGCGAGCTGTGCGACGAGTTCGACGCACTGCTGATCTTCGACGAGGTGCAGACCGGTTGCGGACTGACCGGAACCCCTTGGGCCTACCAGCAATTGGGCGTCGCGCCCGACGTCGTCGCCTTCGGCAAGAAGACTCAGGTCTGCGGCATCATGGCCGGCCGCCGGGTCGACGAGGTGCCCGAGAACGTGTTCGCCGTCAGCTCGCGGATCAACTCCACGTGGGGCGGCAACCTGGTCGACATGGTGCGGTCGCGCCGCATCCTGGAGACCATCGAGGCCGAGGATTTGATGTTGCGGGCTGCCAAGGCGGGCCGCTATCTGCTGGACCGCCTCGAGAATCTGGCAACGGAATTCCCGGGCTTGGTGCTCGACGTGCGTGGCCGCGGGCTGATGTGCGCGTTCAGCCTGCCGAGCGGCGCTGAGCGCGACGAGCTGATCCGTCGGCTCTGGGACCGCCGGGTCATCATGCTGGCCAGCGGCGCCGACAGCGTGCGGTTCCGTCCGGCGCTGACGGTTTCGCGCGAGGAGATCGACGTCGCCGTGGAAGCGGTGCGCCAGGTGCTCAACCAGATGCGGTGAGCCGGCGAATCGTCGACCGCAACCGGGTCAGTTCGGTTCGGCCGACGAGCTCGCAGCCGTGCAACTCCGCGAGTTTGCGTGCCGCAGGCGTGAATTCGTGGTTGGTCACCACCATCGTCTTTGCGCAATCCTGCATGGGCGCGCCAGCCACCACTTCCTGAATGGCACTCGTTCCGACCGGCCGGGCCTGCCGCTTGCATTGAATCGCAAGACGATTGGGCCGTCGACCGACAATGATGTCGACGCCCCAGTCGCCTGTCACCGACGTCATGATCACCGGGACGCCACACGACCGGACCACCCGCGCGACGTAGTCCTCGAATTCTATTCCCGACATTTCGGCCGCGGTGTCGTCGTGAGTGCGAAGGCCGGCCAGAGCGCCACGTAGGAAGTGAGGCAGCGCCGCGAGCGCCGCAGGCGCGAGTGTGCCGACCACTAGACTCCATGCCGGGGCGAGGCCGAGAAGGTATGCGGCGACACTTGATACGACCCCGGCAAAGAGATACACCTTCAACCTCACGGGCCGAATGCTACGAGCCAGGGCCGACAGCAGTCGTCTGTCCGGATAGCGAACTACTCGACGAGCTTGGATGCAGCGCCGTCGTTAGCGGGGTTAATCTCGCATCATGACCGATGAGCTGACCGACCTCGAGGGGCAAACGCCCGTCGAGCACGCACTGGCAGGCGGCGAGCCCCAGCGCATCGGTTGGTTCCGGTTTTATTTCGCCGACGAGCGCTGGGAGTGGTCACCTCAGGTCGAGCACATGCACGGCTATCAGCCAGGGACTGTGCATCCGACCACCGACCTTGTGCTGTCGCACAAGCATCCAGACGACTACGGACAGGTCGCCGACACGTTGGACGAGATCCGGCGCACCGCGGGGGCTTTCTCGACCCGGCATCGGATCATCGACACCAGAGGCGATGTCCACCATGTCGTGGTCGTCGGTGACCAGATCTTCGACGACGCCGGTGTGGTCATCGGCACCCACGGCTTCTACGTCGACGTCACGCCGACCGTCCAAGAGGCCCACGATGAGAGCGTCTCGGAGGCGGTGGCCGAGATCGCCGAGGCCCGAAGCGGCATCGAACAGGCCAAGGGCATGCTGATGCTGATCTACCGGATCAGCGCCGACTCCGCGTTCGAGCTGCTGAAATGGCGTTCGCAGGAAACCAACACCAAACTGCGCGCGCTGGCGGAGCAAATCGCGAAAGACTTCCTCGACCTCCCCTATGACGAGGTGCTGCCGGCCCGCGCGGTCTACGACAGGTTGCTGCTGACGGCGCATTACCGCGTCGAATCCTGAGGTTTATTCGCTGTATGGACAGGGAATTCTGTCCGACATCTGATTGCGGGTGGTCTAGCAGCGAATTTGGAGTGCGGAAGTGGCTGTCTCTCATAGCCCCAACGACGTGCAACACGACGACGCAAACGTGCGAGCGGCCCTGCGGTTTGCTCTCGTGGTCGTGTTGCTCGCGGTGGCGTATCTTGTCACCGCAGCCCTATGGGTCAGCACATGCAACGGCGCGACAGCGGACACCGCGGCGTGCGGCGTACCTCAGCGCACCCTGCTCGCCGTCGGTGCGCCGATCATCCTGCTGGTCGGCGGACTGCGGTCCTTTGTCCGCACCTATCAGACCTGGCGCAGCCACAAGAACTGGTGGGCATGGCAGGGCGCAGGGTGGTTCCTGTTCACCTTGATGCTGGTGGTGCTGACGATGAGCATGCCGACCCTGGCGGGCCCTGCCGTTTTCGGCGCCTGAGAGCCGCCATTACCGACGAGAAGTCGGCTTTACCTGGCGTTTTCCCCATAACGGTGTCGGGTAGGCCTACCGTTGAAATCAGCCCCTGTTTGGCGGGTGTAGGTATCCGAGAGAGGAGTACCGATGAAGGGCCCAAAGGATCCCGTCGACCACGCGAGGACAACACGGCCACATGCCGGCGAGTCGATGAAGGACAACAAGATCATGCCGGGGCTCATCGTGATCGGCGTTGCCCTGGTGCTTTTCGTGTCGTGCCTTGCGGCGTTCGCCACTGGGCACCATGACGTCGGATTGACACTGTCGTCTCTTGCCGGCGCGGGTTTCATCATCGGCGCGGGCTGGCTGCTGATCGAGCACATGCGCGTGCGTCGTATCGAAGAGCGTTGGTACGCAGAGCATCCCGATGCGCATCGACAGCGCCCCAGTAGTTGACGGCATAAGAAAAAGGCCCAGCCGATCGGCTGGGCCTTTTCCATCGAGTGCTTACGGACGCTGCTCGGCTTCCTGGCGTTTCTCGGCAGCCTTGGCGCCTGCGCGAGCCGAGTCGGCCTGCGCTTCCTTCTTCGCGACGTCCTGCTGAGCGTCGGCCTTGTCCTGCTGAGCCTTGCCCTCGCGGACCATGTCGTCGCGGCCCGTCACAGTGCCGACCGCTTCCTTGGCCTTGCCCTTGACGTCCTCGACGACGCCCTTGATGCCTTCTTCAGGACCGGTGTTCTTCTTGTCGGTCATGCTTACCTTTCCGCGTATTTGGCTGGATCGGTCGTTGCCCACTTCTTGAGCGTCAGCCCTTGCGGGCGGCACGAGGGGAATCTCCCCACGTGATTGCGGGGTTCCCGGTCCGGCCGGGGGGCTAAACGTGACGATCAATCACCTTGGCGGAGAACCGCAGATTGGCGGGTGTACCCGGCGCGCAGCTTGACCAGGTCAGACCCGACCCGCGCCACGTCCTCCCAGGCGGCGAGGAAGGTGCCGCGATGCCGCCAGCGCAGCAGTGAGGCAAGCATCACAGGTGCGTCTGCATCGGAGCGTTCGTATCCCAGGAACGCGGACCTCGTGTGGGGGCTGATCACCAGCCCCAGCACCCGGGGCGCTGCCGGGCCGTGCTCGCGGTCGCCGGTCATGGTGAGCCGAACATCGACGACGGTGCCGACCGGGTGTTGTGCCGCATCCATGACGCGCAGGCCCAACAAGCTACTCAGTTGCATGCCTGCCCCCGGGGATGTGTTTGATGATGCGGTCACGCAACCACCGCTCGACCCACCCGACGTCGAATGTCATCTCGGTCGGCTTGAGCTTTATCACCGTGCCGACAGAATCGACGAGATTCCATGGAATTTCCTGGAGCCGCGACCGCGGCGGTGATCCGCCGAAGATGCGAGTAGCGACCACTCGGCCAGACAGGATGCCGGTCACCCGCGGGGCAGGCGTGCCCGACGGGATGTCTTTGTCCACATCGAAATCGCTGAGCTCGAGGTCATCGACGATGCCGACGGGAGCGTCGTCATCGTCGAGCAATTGGCGGTCCAGTAGGTGCAGTCGCGCGTCGAGTGTGGTCATTGTCCTGCTCCCGTCACGATCATCAGAGGAATGGCAGCCAGCGAGGCGGCCAGGATGATCACCAGGTACACCGAGCCGAGCGCATTGATCAGGCGCCCGTTCGTTTTTTCGCCCATGTACTGAGAATCGTTGGCCACGATGAGGATCGGTAGATAGGTCAGGGGCAAAGCGATGGCGGAGAACACCACCGAATACTCCGTGACCATGATCGGGTCGACGCCGGTGAACAGCACCGCGACGCCGAGCACGATGGCGACGAACATCAACACGTGGAAGCGCGCGGCTTGCGCCGGACGGCGGAATTTGCCCCATGGCCAGCCCAGAAATTGGGCGATGATGTAACCGGCCGAAAGCGTGGTCTCCAGGGCTGCACCGAAGGTGGCGGCGACGATGCCGACGATCGCGAAGGCCAAGGCGAGCTTGCCGCCCGCCGCCACGACCGGCATGACGATCTGCGAAAGCGAAGTCACTTCGATCTGGGCGGGCAGCAGCACGACCGCCGCACAGGCCGCGATGGCGATCGAAAGAATGCCACCCAATGGGAAGCCGACCATCACGTTGAGCCTGGCGGTGCCCAGATCCTTGTCGGTCCAACGCTCTTCGACCGCGCCGGACGAGAAGAAGAAGACCTCGTAGGGCGTCATCGCGGCACCGAACAGTCCAATCGCGAAATACCAATACATGGCCGCCGATTCCTTTTCCGGAATCACGGGCGCGGCAGCTTGGTGGGCGAGATCGCCCCAATTCGGGTGCAGCAGAAAGACGGCGACGGCGAACACGATGAGGCACAGGCCGAGCAGACCGGTCACGTTTTCCATGACCTGGAAGCCCACGCGCCAGATCACCACCCAGACCGCGAATGCGGCGACCGGAATCCACATGAATCGGCCCACATCGGTGGCCAATTGCAACGCGAGTGCGACGCCACCGATCTCGGCCGTCAATGTCATCATGTTGATGAAGAACGACGCACCCAGGTTCGCGCCGGCCATCTTGGGCCCCAACCGTTCCCGGATGATTTCAAAGGTTGCCCGACCACTGACGACGGCGACGCGGCCGGCCATCTCGGCGAACAAACAGATGCCGACGATTCCGACTACCACGACCCAAGCGAGCGCCAACCCGAACCGGGAACCGACGACGGCATTCATCACCAGGTCGCCGATGTCGAGAAAGCCGCCGATTGCGGTGAGGATGCCAAGGGCTACCGCGAATATCTTCTTCATCAGCGGTATCCCGACTCCAGTGCATCGGCCGACGCCAGCAGGCTGGCACGCACCGAGTCCAAGGTTGGCTCGCGGGTAATCGTGCGCAGCGTGGCCGATGCAGCATTGAGCTGGCCGATGATCTTGGTCATCGACTGCGTGAGCATCTGCTGACGCCTGATGTCCGCGGGGTCTTCGGCCCTCAGCTGCGCAACTCCCTTGTACGCTTTCACCACTTCATCACGGGCATCCGAGATCTGCACGCTGGCAAGTTGATTCGTGGACCGTCGCTGCAGCCAGAGGTCGATGGCAAGGGCGCCACTGCGCGCAGAGTTCACGGTCTCATCCATGGATTGCGCCAGTTGGCCAGGCATACCGTCCCTGTTCGCAGGACACTGCGTCAACAACAGGCCGAGACCGACGAAGAACGCCGCGAGAAGAGCCAGGGTGCGCCACCGTCGCAGACGCTCACCTTGTTGTGCCATCGCGGCTCCTGTCAGCCGGGAAGCGTCTCACCGCCGATGGGGGCAAGTACCTCGCCGCTGTAATAGGACGACATCTGCGCCGCGGCGAAAAACACGTAGGAGGGCGCGATCTCGTCGGGTTGAGCCGCGCGCCCGAAAGGCGTCTGCTCGCCGAATGATTCGACTTTTTCAGTATCCATGGTCGCGGGAATCAGAGGTGTCCACACCGGGCCGGGCGCAACACAGTTGACGCGGATGCGGCGCTCTGCAAGCGATTGGGCAAGCGAATACGTCAGCGCCAGCACCGCACCCTTGGTCGCGGAGTAGTCAATCAGCGTCTTGTTGCCCCGAAGGCCGTTGATCGAACCCGTGTTGATGATCGCGCCGCCGTCGGGAATGTGCTCGAGCGCTGCTTTCGTGACGTGGAAGAAACTGTCGATGTTCACCGCGAAGGTGCGACGCCACTGGTCGTCGGAGATGTCGGTGAACTTGTCGGTGGGGTTTTGATACGCGACGTTGTTCACCAGGATGTCGAGCCCACCCAACGCTTCGGTAGTGCGCTCGACGATCGCGCGGCAGTGCGCTGGATCTGCGAGGTCGCCAGGCAACCGCACGCAGCGTCGCCCAGCGTGTTCGACCAGCTCGGCGGTGTGCGCCGCGTCGTCGTTTTCCTCGAGGTAGGCGATCGCGACGTCTGCACCTTCCTTCGCGAACGCCACCGCGACCGCGCGTCCGATACCGGAATCCCCGCCAGTGATTAGCGCGCACTTGCCGTGCAACAGGTCGCGTCCGACGTACTCGCGCATTTCGTCGCGCGGCTGTTCGTCCATTTCGGACGTCTCGCCTGGGTAGGAAATGACACCGTCGGGATCGGTCATGGCCGGTCGACCTCATCGAACTCCGGGTCCAGCTCAACGGTTTCGAGCTGTTCCTGCCAGTCGGCGCCCGCCGCCTCCAGTGGCGCGTCCTGCGACGGCTCGACGGTAGCCTCTTCGTCGGGAACCGATTCGCTGGCTGGCCGGTGCTGCTCGACTGCATCGGCGACCGGGACGTCGTCGGGGAGCTGCTCGTTGTCTTGCATGGCCGCGGAATACCCGGTGCAATCTCGGTGAAAACCGCTGCGGCCCACCTTTGATCCCGAAAGCGAACCTGTGAATCCGGATTGCGAACAGCGAACCCTCGACAGTTTGCGGATCAAACGCCGCGGCTATCCGATGGCGTGACTCATGGCGTCATCGACGAGCCTGTGACCATCGCGATGATCTCGGCCCACGCAAACCCGCTCGCGGCGACGGCGGGCGATGCGGCCGACGAGCAAAGTGCGCACGTTGCAGACCTTTCCGCCGCACTTGCCCGGCGTGGACATCGAGTGACGGTCTACACCCGCCGTGACGACCCTCATCTGCCCGAGCGTGCCGAAACACCACAGGGCTACAACGTTATTCAGGTGCCCGCCGGTCCGCCAAAGCGCCTCGTCGGCGACGAGCTGCTACCCGCGATGAGTTCGTTTGCCCAATATCTTGCGGCAGACTGGACCCACGGCGCGCCCGATCTCACCCACGCGCACTTCTGGACGTCGGGCCTCGTGGCCGAACTCGTGGCACGTCAGTTCGGACTGCCGACCGTGTTGACTTTTCACGGCTTGGGCACGGATGGGCCGCGACGCCGGTTGGAGTCGAAGCTGGCCAAGGCCGCGACGCAGGTGTCGGCGAGTTGTCAGGCGGAGGCGTTCGAGTTGACTCGGATGGGACGGCCGCGAAGAGGCACATCTGTGATTCCGTCCGGTGTCGACGTCAGCCGGTTTACCCCAAATGGGCCACAAGCGCCGCGAACCGAGATGCATCGCATTGTCAGCGTCGGAAAGCTGTTGGCAGGCAATGGGTTCGAGACCGTGATTCACGCTCTGCCCTACATCCCCGACGCCGAATTCGTCGTCGTCGGGGGGAGCGTCGCCGGGGAGTCCCGCGCCGAGGCGTCCCGGCTTCGCGGCCTCGCGACACAGTTGGGTGTCGCCGACCGGTTACGACTGCACGGTGCAGTTGCACCCGACGATATGCCGGGGCTGCTGCGGTCCGCCGATGTGGTCGCGTGTACCCCTGCCGGCGGGTCGTCCGGCGTCGTAGCGCTGAAAGCCATGGCCTGCGGCGTGCCCGTGGTGGCGTCTGCGGCGGGCGCACTGGTCGACATCGTCATCGACGACGTGACGGGCCGCTTGGTCGAACACCAGCATCCTCGGCAACTCGCGGCCGCGGTGAACCTGCTGCTACGCGACTCCTTCTTGCGGCGCAGCCTCGGCGGTGCCGGACGTGATCGTGTGGTGGCCCGCTACAACTGGGACCGGATCGCCGAGGACACCGTCCGCCTCTACCATGCGTCGATATTGGCGGAGAGCAAGCCGGAAGCCGCCACTGGCTAGCCCTTGGCCACCTTGCGGATCAGCCTCGCGGTGCTGCTTTCAAGGATGGCCTGCCGCTTGGCGGGGACCCTGGTGCGGTCGGCTCGACGCACACCCGCGGCAATGGTCAAGCCGGCCTCGTATCCCTCGACCACCCGCGGGTCGACGTAAGACGACCGTGCTACCGCCGGCGTGTTGCCGAGTTCTTCTGAAACCTCCTTCATCACAGCGGATTCGACTCGCTTGATCACAGTCTTGTTCACGGGAGGGTCCGCGTCGGCGAATGCGGCGGCGCCGAGCACGGTGCCGTGCCAGGTGCGCAGGTCCTTGACCGTGTACTCGTCGCCGACGAGTTCCTTGAACCGAGCGTTGAGGTCGTCTGCATGCAGTTCGATGCGGTCAGAACCGTTGCGGCACACCAGCAATCGATCGGACCGCGGCCGACTGCGCATCAATGCGCGCACCGAGCGGATCACCTCGGGATCATCGATCAGCAGCGTGCGGCGCACCCCGCTCTTGGCCGGATAGTCGAACTCGACAGCTTGCTTCTGTAACGCCACGTGCTCGCAGCGCAGCGTGGCAATGCCATAGGAATTGTGCTCCTCGGCGTACTGCTCGCCGCCGGCACGGAAGTAGCCGAGGTCCAGCAGGTGCAGCGCGAGGGCAAGCACCCGATCCCGGCCCATTCCCCGGCCGCGCAGGTCGGCAGCGATGCGCTGGCGCATCTCCGGAAGCGCCGCCGACATCTCCAGCACCCGGTCGAACTTCTCCTCGTTCCGCTCCTGCCGCCATCGCTGGTGGTAGAGGTACTGGCGACGGCCCGCGGCGTCGGTTCCGACCGCCTGGATGTGCCCGTTCGGGTACGGGCAGATCCAGACCTTCTTCCAGGCGGGCGGGATCACCAGATCGCGAATGCGCTGCAGTGTGGCCGCATCGGTGACTGGTGTGCCGTCCGGGTGCTCGTAGGCGAAACCCCTGCCGCGGCGCACCCGACGTATTCCGGGGCCGCGGACGGCGCTACGACGAAGCCGCATGTTTGAGGAGCAACCACGGTGGGGTACTGCACGTGCACCATGGTGAAGAGGACATCAACTGGCGCGTCGGCTTGCTCGCCATCGGCGTCACAGCGTCATCACCTTGTCAACCGCACGGCGTCGCCGAACTTCGTCCATGGCGGGGGGATTACCCCGCCGCCGTCGTTGCCACACGTCGTCCCCGACAGGTCGTTGGTGCTCCGGTGACTAGCTGGGATTCGACCTGGGGTAGTGTCGCGAGGAAATTTCCGGGAGGTCACATGGCCGACGACACGAATACAGACAACGGGCAGGCGCGCAGCGCCCGTTCCGTCGAATTCCGGGTCGCTGCGAAGCTGGAGAACTTGGCGGTGCTGCGTACCTTGGTGGCGGCCGTCGCGACGTTTGAGGACCTCGATTTCGACGCCGTCGCCGACCTGCGGCTCGCCGTGGACGAAGCCTGCACCCGGCTGATTCGATCGGCCGTTCCGGATTCCACGCTCTCGCTGGTGGTGGTCCCGCGAGACGACGCGGTGGTCATCGACGCGTCGACCACGTGTAAGAGCCCGGACATCCTTGCCCCGGGCAGCTTCAGTTGGCATGTGTTGAGCTCACTCACCGACGAGGTGCGCACCTTCCAAGACGGGCAGGGCCCCGAGGAGGAGCGGGTGTTCGGAATCTCGATGACGGCAAGGCGAGCGAGTTCGCTGCAGTGACCCCCTCGTCGGCCCAGGGTTCATCGTCACGATCGAACTCTGAATATGCGGACGTCGCAGCCATGTTCCGCGAACTCGAAGGGCTGCCCGATTCGTCGGCGCAGTTCCAGCGTCAGCGCGACCGGATTGTCGAGCGCTGTCTGCCGCTTGCCGATCACATCGCCCGCAGATTCGACGGCCGCGGCGAACCCCGCGACGATCTGGTGCAGGTGGCCCGCGTCGGGCTGGTGAACGCGGTGATCCGATTCGACGTCAATGCGGGATCGGACTTCGTTTCGTTCGCGGTGCCGACCATCATGGGTGAGGTTCGCAGGCACTTTCGCGACAACAGCTGGTCGGTCAAGGTTCCGCGCAGGCTCAAGGAACTGCACTTGAGGCTGGGTGCCGCCACGGCGGAACTGTCGCAGCGACTCGGCCGCGCCCCGACGGCAACCGAACTCGCTCTCGAGCTCGACATGGATCGCGACGAGGTGATCGAGGGTCTGGTCGCGGGTAGCTCCTACAACACCCTGTCTATCGACAGCGGCGGTGGCAGCGGCAATGAGGATGCGCCTGCGATTGCCGACACGCTGGGCGACGTCGATCTCGGCCTGGACCAGATCGAGAACCGAGAAGCGTTGCGGCCCTTGCTCGCTGCGTTGCCGGAGCGTGAGCGGACCGTGCTGTTATTGCGGTTCTTCGAATCGTTGACGCAGACGCAGATCGCCGAGCGGGTCGGCATCTCGCAGATGCACGTGTCTAGGTTGTTGGCGAAATCCCTAGCGAGACTTCGGGACCAGCTGCAATAGCCGGCGTGGCTCACCCTGCACGGCTGCCAGCGCTGAGTCCACGCCGTCGCAAATGGGCAGCGTCGAGTCCGGATCGCAGATGCGCATGAGCCGGCTGACCGCTGGGCTGGGCGCCATGGCCCATTCGATCTTTTCTGCAGCGCAGCGGACGTTCAGGGTGTGCAAGGCGGAAAAACCTGCCGTGCCGAAGAACTCCACGCCTGTCAGGTCCAAGACCAAGCGGTCGGTGTGCGGTGCGTGCCGCAAGGCGTAGTCGACGAACTGCTGTGAATTTGCCGCATCGAGTTCGCCATGCGCCGTGATCACGGCCATCGAAGGCTTCAACCACCGGGTGGCGAAATGCGCCGCGTGGCAGTCGGTGGGTTCGATTAAAGCGCCCGGGGAGCCCGGACGGACATTGGGGGTAGACATTGTGACTCCATCAGTGGGAATACGTGATTCGTACTGTGGTTCACGTCAAATTGTTAGGCCCTGCGTCCTCAAAGCCTCGCTACAAGGCGGGTTTCTCTACCCTGCGCGTCGTCTGACGCTTCCGCTGGCTGTGAACTCAACCTGATTTGACCCTACGCCCAATCGCGAACATGTCGCAATCGATCTACCAGGTTTTTCGTTCCCCCAGCTCAGACCCGAAACAGTACGAACGGTCGCCTGGATCGGTGGCCGCCGATGTTTCACACTGTTCACATGCAGAACAGCGGCACCGCGGCGGGTGTGCTGCTGGCGGCCGGGGCGGGGACGCGTTACGGCATGCCAAAAGTGCGTGCCGAGAACGGTCGGTGGCTGCGTGCCTGTGTGGCTGCGCTGAACGACGGGGGGTGCGACGACGTCGTCGTGGTGCTGGGTGCCGCAATCGTCGACGTACCTGCGCCCGCGCGGGCCGTGCTGGCGCACGACTGGGCAGACGGGCTCAGCGCGTCGGTGCGTGCGGGCATCGCGGCCGTCGACGCGCAGTACGCGGTTTTGCACGCAGTCGACACCCCCGACGCCGGCCCCGACGCGATACGACGGGTGCTGGACGCGGCACGCTCGTCGTCCTCCGGTTTGGCCCGCGCGCATTACGACGGCAGGCCCGGGCACCCGGTCGTCATAGCGCGCGAGCACTGGCCGGAGTTGTTGGCGACGCTTCGTGGTGACGAGGGCGCGCGGCCTTTCCTGAGCAGGCGGACGGACGTGATCGCGGTCGACTGTGCGGATCTCGCGACCGGTCGGGACATCGACACGCGTTAGAGGCTGTCGGCGAATCGCCGCACCGCGTCGCCTGCGGCCTGCGCCGCCTCGGCGTGGCCCTGGCGCGCGCGCAAACCGATCAACCCGGTCGCCGGTTGCAGCGTGACTTCAGCGACCAGTTCGCCGGTCGTCGGCTCGCACACCGCCCACGTGTAGGTGGTATCCGACTCCCACTGGGCAGCCCGTTTTTGGACGTAGTCGTCGTCGGTCTCACCCAGCTCGGCCAGTGCGGGCCGGTCGTCCACGCGGTCATCCGCGCGCGGCATACGCAAATACCAAGCACCTGCATTGATTTCGACGGGCTCCACGCGTGTGATGGTAAGCATGAAGATCACAGTTATCGGCGCGAGCGGTCTCATTGGCACCAAGGTCGTCGACCTCCTCACCGCGGAGGGCCACGACGTGGTCGCCGCATCGCGCGGATCGGGCGTCGACGTACTCACCGGCTCAGGTCTCGCCGAGGCGCTCAGCGGCGCCGACGTGCTCGTCGACGTCGTCAATTCGCCCTCGTTCGAGGACGATCCCGTGATGGAGTTCTTCAAGAAGTCGACCAGCAATCTGGTGGTCGTGGCGGCGCGTGCCGGAGTCGGCCACTACGTGGCGCTGTCGATCGTTGGAGTCGACGGGTTACCCGACAGCGGTTACATGCGGGCAAAGGTGGTGCAGGAGAAGATCATCACCGAATCGGGCCTGCCATACACGATCGTGCGGGCCACGCAGTTCACCGAATTCACCGACGCCATCACCGATTCGATGGCCGACGACGATCAGGTCCGGGTACCGGACGCGTTGATTCAGCCGATCGCCGCGGACGATGTCGCCGGGGTCGTCGCCCGTGCGGCCGTCGCCGACCCACTCAACGGCGTCGTGAACATCGGTGGGCCGCAGAAGATCTCGTTCGAGCAGATGGCCCGTGACACGTTGGCGCGCCGCAACGACGACACGACGGTCGTCGTTGACCCCGACGCCGAGTACTTCGGTGCGAAACTGGCCGAACGCAGCCTGGTGACTCCAGACTGAATCACTTGATCTCGGCGAGCACCGTTCCCTGAGTGATGGCGGCACCGGCCTCGACGGCGAGCCCGGTGATGGTGCCGTCCTTGTGGGCGGTCACGGGGTTCTCCATCTTCATCGCCTCGAGCACGACGACGAGATCTCCCGCCGAAACCTGTTGCCCCTCTTCGACGGCCACCTTGACCACGGTGCCCTGCATCGGTGCGGTCACCGCGTCACCGGACGCGGCCGCGCCGGAGTGTGCGCCACGCTTGCGCGGCTTCGGCTTCTTTCGCACTACGCCGCCGCCGGCGGCGGGCGCGCCCCCGTTGCCGATCGCGAGGTCGCCGGGCAGCGACACCTCGAGCCTGCGGCCGCCGACCTCGACCACGACAGTCTGCCGCGGGATGGTGTCCTCTTCTTCGATCGGGTCGCCACCGGTGAACGGCTCGACGGTGTTGTCCCACTCCGTCTCGATCCAGCGGGTGTGCACGGTGAAGCCGTCCTCATCACCGATGAACGCGGGGTCGGACACGATCGCGCGGTGGAAGGGGATGACGGTCGCGAGGCCCTCGACGTTGAACTCGGCGAGTGCGCGCCGCGACCGCGCCAGCGCCTCGTCGCGATTGGCGCCGTACACGATCAGCTTGGCCAGCATCGAGTCGAACTGTCCGCCGATGACCGAGCCGCTCTCCACGCCGGAGTCCAGTCGCACGCCGGGGCCGCTCGGCGGCTCGAACTTGGTCACCGGGCCGGGTGCGGGCAGGAAGCCGCGGCCTGCGTCTTCACCGTTGATGCGGAACTCGATGGCGTGGCCGCGCGGGGTCGGGTCCTCGGTGATGTCCAGGGCCTCGCCATTGGCGATCTTGAACTGCTGCAGCACCAGGTCGATGCCCGCGGTCTCCTCGGTGACGGGGTGCTCGACCTGCAGACGGGTGTTGACCTCGAGGAATGAGATCAGCCCATCCTGGCCGACCAGGTATTCGACGGTGCCTGCGCCGTAATAGCCGGCCTCCTTGCAGATGCGCTTGGCCGACTCGTGGATCTCCTTGCGCTGCGCGTCGGTCAGGAACGGCGCGGGCGCCTCTTCGACCAGCTTCTGGAACCGGCGCTGCAGCGAGCAGTCGCGGGTCCCCGCGACGACGACGTTGCCATGCTGGTCGGCGATGACCTGGGCCTCGACGTGGCGGGGCTTGTCCAGGTAGCGCTCGACGAAGCACTCACCGCGGCCGAATGCTGCGACGGCCTCACGCGTCGCCGAATCGAACAGCTCGGGGATCTCCTCGATGGTGCGGGCCACCTTCATGCCGCGCCCGCCGCCGCCGAAGGCGGCCTTGATCGCGATCGGCACGCCGTACTCCTTGGCAAACGCGACGACCTCGTCGGCGTTCTTCACCGGGTCGGGGGTGCCCGGGACCAGCGGGGCCTGGGCCCGCGCAGCGATGTGGCGTGCGGTCACCTTGTCGCCGAGGTCGCGGATCGACTGCGGGCTCGGCCCGATCCAGATCAGCCCGGCGTCGAGCACCGCCTGAGCGAAATCCGCGTTCTCCGAAAGGAATCCGTACCCGGGGTGGACCGCGTTGGCGCCGGACTTCTCGGCCGCGTCGAGCAGCTTGGCGAAGTCGAGGTAGGACTCCGCGGAGGTCTGGCCACCGAGTGCGAAGGCCTCGTCGGCGAGCCGTACGTGAGGCGCGTCGGCATCAGGTTCGGCGTACACGGCCACGCTGGCCAACCCGGCGTCCTTGGCCGCCCGGATCACCCGGACCGCGATCTCCCCACGGTTGGCGACGAGCACCTTGGAGATCTTCGAGCTGGCGTGACTAGGCACTTCGCCTCCTGATGGCATGTTCTCTAAGAAACGTCTTTAAGAATGTAGCGCCTCGCAGTTTAAGGGGCATGACTGCCTACCCAACCCGCGGGTGCGGCACGCCCGCGAGCAAATTCGCGGTGAGTTTGGAAGGTTGACCGCGCACCGGGCTAAGGTGGCTGTCGGTCCAGCAAATCGCTGATGCACATAGGGGAGCCCCGTTGTTCGTTGAACCGCAAGCTTCAGACCCCGAGATGATCGCCCGCAAGCGCCAAGTCAACCCGAACGTGCGGATCCCACCGAAGATGGAGTGGGTCACCGAACCCGACGGTCGCATCGTCAACTACAAGCTCGAGGGCGAAACCCTGTTCCGCAGGATCGCCGACGTGTACGTGGCGTACTTCTACAACACGGTCGTCACCTACATCCCGTTCCACTTCATCCGACTGGGATACCTGCGACTGTTCGGCGCAAAGATCGGCAAAGGCGTCGCGATCAACCGCGGCACCGGCGTCTGGTCGATTCAATACATCGTGATCGGCAACAACGTGTCGATCGGGTTCCGCTGTCTGCTGGATGCCAGGGCAGGGATCGCGATCGGCGACGACGTCGTGATCGCCAGCGACACGCAGATCATCGCCGGCGGCCACGACATCAACCACCCCAACTTCGTGCCCGCGCCGAACCCGCCGGATCCCATCGTCATCGACGATCACGTATGGATCGGCAGCCGCGCCATGGTGCTGCCCAGCCTGATCGGCAGGGGCGCCGTCGTCGCCGCACATTCGGTGGTGAACAAAGAGGTGCCGCCGTTCGCGATCGTCGGCGGTGTGCCTGCCAAGGTCATCGGTGAGCGCAACAAGGAAGCCCTGCAGTACAGCGGCAAGTACAAGCTGCCGTTCTTCTGATCGTCAGGCAGGCGTTGCCGCGCGCAAGTGCCGCTTGATGCGCGTCAGCATCGCGGACATGCCGCGCAACCGCAGCGGGCTGATCAGTTTCGCCAAGCCGAGTTCGGAGTAGAAGTCGTCGGGTACGGCCAGGATGTCGTCGGCAGACTGCTTGTCGAGGCCCGCGGCGAGGATCGCGGCGAAGCCGCGCGTCGTCGGGGCTTCGGCCGGTGCGCTGAAGTACAGTCGGACCTTGTCGCGGTCACCCGCGTCGACGTGAAGGAACAGCGGCGACTGGCATTCGGGCACCGGTTCCATCGCCGCCTCTTCGAGATCGGCTGGGAGCGGCGGTAATTCGTTGGCGAACTCCAGCAGCAGGGCGAGTTTGTCCTGTCCCTGTACGTCCTGGAAGTCCGAAACGACTTCGGCCAGCGCGGCCGGCATGGTCATGGCGCGCTTCCGGGTTCTTCCCCGACGGCGACGGGCACACGCACCGCGTTGCCCCACTCGGTCCACGAGCCGTCGTAGTTGCGCACGCCCGGCTTGCCGAGCAGATGGGTCAGCACGAACCAGGTGTGGCTCGACCGCTCGCCGATGCGGCAGTACACGACCGTCTTGTCGTCGGCGGTGAGGAACCCGTACAGCTCGTCGAGCTCGGCGCGGCTGCGGAACTTGCCGTTGTCCTGAGCGGCTTTGGCCCACGGGATGGACCGTGCGGTGGGGATGTGGCCACCGCGCAGCGCGCCTTCCTCGGGGTAGTCCGGCATGTGGGTGCGTTCGCCGGTGTACTCCTGCGGTGAGCGGACATCGATCAGCGGCTGCTTGCCGAGGATGTCGAGCACGTCCTCCTTGAAGGCGCGGATCGGTGCGTCGTCGCGTTCTACGACCGGGTATCCGGTGGACTGCTTGGACGGGACGTCCAGCGTGGTGTCGCGGCCGTCGGAGATCCACAAGTCGCGGCCGCCGTCGAGCAGCCGAACGTCGGGATGACCGAACAACGTGAACACCCACAACGCATAGGCCGCCCACCAATTGCTCTTGTCCCCGTAGATGACGACGGTGTCTTCGCGGGCGATGCCCTTGCGGTTCATCAACTCGGCGAACTGCTCGCCGTTGATGTAGTCGCGAACGTGCGGATCGTTGAGGTCGGTGTGCCAGTCGATCTTCACCGCACCGGGGATGTGGCCGGTGTCGTAGAGCAACACGTCCTCGTCGGACTCAACGATGGCGAGCCCTGGGCGGCCCAGATTGCCCGAGAGCCAGTCGGCGGTGACCAGGCGTTCGGGATGGGCATATGACTGCAGGGCGGGATTGGGATCGGCAGGCAGCGGCACACCACGAGCCTACCCAGGCGCTGTGCGAAACAGCACACGCCCACTGCTCCAAATGGATGGGGGCAACGTATTGTGAACACCTGTTGTCGCAACGTCTCCGCGCAAGGAACTTGAGGAATGATGGCTGGGCCAGCAAATTACGACGTCGGAATCGTCGGACTCGGTTATGTGGGACTGACCTTGGCGACCGTTCTCGCCGAGGCCGGCAATACGGTCATCGGCGTCGAGAAGCGCCCCGACATCGTCGAGATGACAAACGCGGGAACGCCGCATTTCACCGAGACGGGTCTGCCGGACGCGTTGGCAGGCGTGACCAGGTCGAAAAAGTTGGTGGCCGCAGAACGCTTCGATGACAGCTTCTCTTGCGACACATACATCATCACGGTCGGCACGCCGTTGTCGCCTGACGGTGTGGCGCGCCTCGACATGATCGAAAGTGCGGCCCGCGACATCGCCGAGAACATGCGCGACGGGGCGCTGGTGCTGTTGCGATCGACCGTGAAAGTCGGGACGACGCGCAACGTCGTGGCGCCGATTCTGGCGGCCAGCGGCAAGAAATTCGATATCGCGATGTGCCCGGAACGCACACTGGAAGGCAAGGCGCTGCAGGAATTGCGTGAATTGCCGCAAATTGTCGGAGCCGACGATCCGGCTGTTGCAGATCGCGCCGCTGCAATATTTCGCCGGCTCACCATTTCGATCGTTCAGGTCGCCGATATCGAGACCGCCGAGATCATCAAGCTCGTCAGCAACACGTTCCGTGATGTGCAGTTCGCCTTCGCCAACGAGGTCGCGCGGGTGTGCGACGCGTTCGGAGTCAGTGCGCACGAGGTGATCTCGGCGGGCAAGCTGGGCTACAACCGCACGAACATCCCGCTGCCGGGGCTCGTCGGTGGCCCATGTCTGGAAAAGGATCCGCACATCCTGATGGAGAGTGCGCGCACGCGGGGCATCGAGATGGAGATCACCTCGGCGGGCCGACTTGTCAACGAGCGCCAGCCCGAGGAGACGGTGCAGTTCATCAGCAGCGAGATCAACCGGCGCAACCTGGCGTCGGGTCCGCTGAAGATCAGCATCCTCGGCATGGCCTTCAAGGGCCTGCCGGAAACCAGCGACCTGCGCGGGTCGATGTCGATCAAGGTGCTCGACGCGCTGAAGAAGGCGCACCCGAATGCCGAGATCGGCGTCTACGACCCGGTGACCTCGCCGGAAGTATTGGCGTCGGAGTTTCCGGACGAGGCAGTGTTCAACCGGTTCGGCGATGCGGTCAGCGGCGCGTCGGTGGTGGTGATCGCGAACAACCATCCCTCGCTTGGCACCATCGGGCCGCGCACCATCAGTGAGTTCATCAGCCCGGACGGCTTCGTGTTCGACTACTGGAACCACTTCAGCCACCTGCCGGCTTCGGAACTCGGCGATTCGTACTTCGCGGTGGGCCGCAGCGGATGGGCGCCGATCGATGGCTAAGAGGGTAGTCGTCACCGGCGGTGGCGGTTTCATCGGCGCGTATCTGGTCAAGCGACTGGTGGCCGACGGCTGGAACGTCGCGGTAGTCGACTCGATGGTGCGCGGCGATGCCAGCCGATTCGCCGAAGTCGCTTCGGAGGTCGAGCTTTTCACGTGCGACGTGCGCGACCAGGGCGCGTTGGAAAAGGCGTTCAAGGGCGCCGAGGTCGTGATGCACCTGGCGGCGGTCAACGGCACCGAGAACTTCTACAAGCAACCGGAACTCGTGCTCGAGGTCGGCATGCTCGGCATGCTGGCGGTCGCCAACGCCGGCCGCGAAGTCGGTGTGCCCGATCTGGTGGTCGCGTCGACGGCCGAGGTTTATCAGACGCCGTCGATCATCCCGACGCCGGAGACCATCCCGTTGATGCTGCCCGACAGCCTCAATCCGCGGTATTCATACGGCGGCGGCAAGATCGTCAGCGAGTTGATCGCATTCAACTACGGCCAGGACCACTATCGACAGGTGCAGGTTTTCCGGCCGCACAACGTCTTTGGGCCGAACATGGGCTGGAAGCATGTGGAGCCCCAATTCATCATGCGGGCGCTTGCGGCGCAGGAGGCAGGTGACGGGACTTTCCCGATCCAGGGCGACGGCACCGAGACGCGGTCTTTCTGCTATGTCGACGACGTCGTCCAGGGGATCCTGACGATGTACGAAAAGGGCGGGCACCGCGAGATTTACCACATCGGCAGCGATGAGGAGATCACGATTCGCGACCTTGCCGCGCGCATCGGCAAGATCGTCGGCATCGACTTGGACATCCAGCCGGGCGAACTGCAACACGGCGGCACCAAGCGCCGCTGCCCGGACATTTCGAAGATGCGCGCACTGGGCTGGTCGCCGGTCGTGGGACTTGATGAGGGTCTGGAGCGCACGGTTGCCTGGTATCGGGAGCATCGCAACGATGTCCCCGCCAACGACCTGATGTAGCACTTGTCCCGCGAGCAGACGCGAAATTGCAGTTATCGTGCGGAGTTTCGAGTGCGGCGCGCAATAAGTGCAATCTCGCGTTAAGAGGGGAGCGGGTTCGCCGCCCAGAGGTCCGAAATCGACAGGCCCGCATGGCCGAGTAGTCGTCGCGTCAGCGGCAGGCCGATGCCGATCACCGCCGACGGGTCGCCCTCCACGCCATCGATGAACCAGCCACCGAGCCCGTCGAGGGTGAAACCGCCAGCCACTGCGAGCGGTTCGTCGCGGGCCACATACGCGTCCAGATCAGCGGGTGAGGGCACGCCGAAGTTGACTGTCGTGCAGACCGCGTCGGCGGCGCGATACGTAACCTTGTTGCCTGACAACCGAATAACGCAATGCCCGGTATAGAGCTGGCCGGACTTGCCTGCCATCCGCTGCCAGCCCTCACGCGCCGCGTCCGCAGTCGCGGGCTTACCCAACAGCTCCCCGTCGCGATACAGCATCGAATCACAGCCGATCACAACGCAATCGGCGCCAACCTCCGGATCAAGTACATGTGCGACAGCATCCGCCTTCGCAGTGGCCAACGCCGTCGTCACATCGCCTGGCGTCGCCAATGGATCGAGATCCGCGACGACGGCGTCCTCGTCCACCCCGGAGACGATGACCAGCGGATCGATTCCCGCCTGGCGCAACACCTTACGACGGCCTGGTGAGGCCGACGCAAGCACCAAGCGGGTCATTTCCGCATGTGTGTCCGCTCCAGCAGCGTCACCCGCTGCCAGCTGAAGGTTGCATAGCGCAGCCGGTCCACCGGATGGCCCCACAGGTTCTGCTCGGCTTCCCGCGGCTCGGGCGGGGTGCCCGAACCACTGGCCAGCACGGCGATCACCGCGGCCAACTCCTCAGCGGTCGGCTCGCCCTTGACCACCTTGATGTGCGGGTCATGCGCGTGCGGATCGGTGGCCACAACTTCGTTTTCGTCGCTCACAGTTGCTGAATCGTTCGCTCGGCTCACAGTGGAATGTTCCCGTGCTTCTTCGGCGGAATCTGAGTGATCTTGCGCTCCAGCAGTCGCAGCGCCGTGGCGACGTAGCCACGGGTATGCGACGGCGGGATCACCGCGTCGACGTAACCACGCTCGGCGGCGATGTACGGGTTCACCAAGGTGTCCTCGTAGTCCTGTTGCAGCTTCAAGCGAAGCGCATCGACGTCCTCGCCGTTCTTGGCGGCCTCCGTCAGCTGCTGGCGATACACGAACCCGACAGCGCCCGACGCGCCCATGACGGCGATCTGGGCCGTCGGCCATGCCACCACGACGTCGGCACCCATGTCCTTGGACCCCATCACGCAGTACGCGCCGCCGTAGGACTTGCGGGTGATGACGGTGACCTTCGCGACCGTGGCCTCACCGTAGGCGTACAGCAGCTTCGCGCCGCGGCGGATGATGCCGTTGTATTCCTGGTCGGTGCCCGGCAGGAAGCCCGGCACGTCCACCAGCAGCACGATCGGGATGTTGAAGCAGTCGCAGGTGCGGATGAACCTGGCGGCCTTCTCCGAGGCGTTGATGTCCAGGCAGCCGGCGAACTGTGTCGGCTGGTTGGCGACGATGCCGACCGTGCGGCCCTCGACCCGGCCGAACCCGACCACGATGTTGGTCGCGTAACCGGCCTGCACCTCGAGGAACTCGTCGTCGTCGAGGATGCGGGTGATCACCTCGTGCATGTCGTACGGCTGGTTCGGCGAATCCGGAATCAGCGTGTCGAGTTCGAGGTCCTCGTCGTTCAGGTTCTCTTCGATACCGCCGGAAGGCACCGGCACGTTGTAGCGCGGCGGATCGGCGTAGTTGTTGCTCGGCAGATAGCTCAGCAGCTCACGGACGTACTCCAGGGCGTCCTGCTCACCGGAAGCGACGTAGTGCACGGTGCCCGACTTGGCCATGTGCGTGTGCGCGCCACCGAGCTCCTCCATCGTGACGTCCTCACCGGTGACCGTCTTGATGACGTCGGGTCCGGTGATGAACATCTGGCTGGACTTGTCGACCATGATGACGAAGTCGGTCAGCGCGGGGGAGTACACGTGGCCACCGGCCGCGGCACCCATGATCAGCGAGATCTGGGGGATAACCCCGGAGGCCAGGATGTTGTTGCGGAAGATACGGCTGTACAGGCCGAGCGAGACCACGCCCTCCTGAATGCGGGCGCCCGCGCCGTCGTTGATGCCGATCAGTGGCCGGCCGGTCTTGATGGCGAGTTCCTGGACCTTGACGATCTTTTCGCCGTACACCTCGCCGAGGCTGCCGCCGAACACCGTCGCGTCCTGGCTGAAGATGCAGACCTCGCGACCGTCGATGGTGCCGTAACCGGTCACCACGCCGTCACCGAGGGGACGCTTGTCCTGCAGGCCGAAGTTGGTGCTGCGGTGCCGCGCCAGCGCATCGAGTTCGACGAACGAGTCCTCGTCCAGCAGCGCAAGGATGCGCTCGCGAGCAGTCAGCTTGCCCTTGGCGTGGGTCTTCTCGACTGCAGCCTCACCGACCGGGTGCAGAGTCTCTTCGGTCCGCTTGCGCAGGTCTGCCAGCTTGCCCGCGGTCGTGTGGATATCGATCTCGTGCTCTGCCGCAGCCTCAGCCCGATGCTCGGAAACGCTCGTCATGGTGCTGATGTTAACGAACGCCCTTAAAGTCTTCTTAGGCAGGCTTGCGCGCCGTGGCGACGGTTTAGCCGGACGCGTTCTTCAGAGTCGTTTCGGAGACCTTGGCGCTCGCCGACAGCGACCCGCTGCCGTAGCCGACATGAGGCTTGCGCAGGATGACCACGACGAAGCTCGCCAGGTATGGCACCGGGTGACGGTGCAGCAGCTTCATCTTGAGGCGTTCGAGCGCGTGCAGCGGCGGAAGCCGGCGGTAGTAACCATGCCCGAAGGTCGCGTTGATGCGCTCGACCTCGAAGCCCACACTCTCGTAACGCTTAGCGGTACGCCGCGACGGGCCGAGGCACCAGCGGTAGTAGGCGGGGAACTTCTGCTGCTTGGGGTCGGAAATCCGCCACGGCTGGAAAACCTGGACCAGCGCCCGGGCCTGCTTCTCCGGGATCAGGTGGTTGACCAGAATCGGCAGGCTGTGCAGCGTCGGGAAGAAATGCACCGAAAGGCCGCCTGGGCGCAGGAGTTTGAAGCAGTTCTGGTGGAACGTGACCGGGTCCGGCAGGTGCTCGCACAACATCTTCGAGAACACGAGGTCGTATTGATTGTGGCCGTCCTCGATCGGCTGGCAAAGGTCGGCCACCCTGGTCTCGACATTGCCTTCGCTCTTGTCGAGCTCGGTCGCTGAGATGTCGAGCACCACTCGTTGCTGTACGAAATCCCACTTGGACTCGGCGACGATCGGATTGGCACCGCCTCCGAGCTCCGCGACAGCCTTGACGCCCTCCCGCTTGGCAAGGTCGACGAGTAGGTCCTCGTAGCCGTTCCACAGCTCATCGATGTCTTGGTAGACAACGTTGCCGCCGGGCTTGCCCATATGCGCACTCCAATAAGGTCGTAGGGCTTGTCGCGTCAAATTGTAATGATCGTCAATGGTAGCGGGCGCCATTTGCTGTGGCGTATTTGCCGGTTAGTTGCCTAGCAAAGAAACTTAATTGCCAGACTCCCGAGGCTAGCACGCCGGACTTGCAATGACCTTGCTCTCCCGCTGGAAGAAACTGCGGGCCGACGCGCACACAGGTGGCTAACACACGCGCCATTGAATCCACGATAACCCGTAACTTGATGGGTGCGCAAAAGCAGCTTTCGGCCAGCGCACCGCGGGACTCCGCTCGACGTGATGTTGGCAGGTGGGCAAACGTCTGGCAGTTGCGTTCACCGCATGACAGATTCCCAATCCATCGTCATTGACGACGGCTGCGTCCGTGCGCGCCTGCAAAATTTACCTCACCGTCAAGCTAAGAACTCATCCGTAGCGGCGAGCAGCAGTCGGCCCCGTCAACTCCGTCATCGCGCCCAGTCCAGTGCGCCAGGCGTTCGGTGGGCGAACAACGCACCAGCCCGAATTCTATTCGCAACCGGCCCGTTTTGCCCAGGTGTACGGGTGTGAGTGACGCTGCCGCACGACGTGCTCGTAACGGTCGCGAAGCGGCAGTTGGGGACGGCGTCTCGGTAGACCGAAACTCGCAATCCGCCATTTGCCGGGATTTGCCGTGGCGATCTTTGGCACGGGTTGTGAGTACGGTACGTTTGCAGTTCTAATGGAGTCGTCGGGCACGCTCTCCGGCCCGGCCGACTCCCGTCCGTCGTCCGCACAGCCTTTCAAGGGGATTACCAGCGTGCAACCAGATCGCAGGTACGACGGTGTCGACGGCCCGAAGGTGGCGATCGCCCACGACTACCTCACGCAGTTGGGCGGCGCCGAGAAGATGGTTCTTTCGATGAGCCGGGCCTTCCCGAACGCACCGATTTACACGTTGCTATACGACCCGGCGACGACTTATCCGGAATTTGCCGAACGCGACATTCGGGTTTCGGCGGCGAACAAGATCGGGCCGTTGCGCAAACACCATCGGCTCGGACTGCCCATTTGGCCTGCGTTCGCCCAGTCGATGTTCGTCGATGCCGACGTGGTCCTCACCAGCAGCAGCGGATGGGCCCATGGCTTCCGCACCAGGGGACGCAAGCTCGTCTATTGCTACTCTCCCGCGCGCTGGCTCTACCTGCCGGACAAGTACCTCGGTGAGGACGCCAGCTTCGCCAAGCGCGTCGGCCTCGCCGCAACGAGCCCATACCTCAAGGCGTGGGATCGGCGCATGGCGCGCTCTGCCGACAAGTATCTGGCGATCTCGACGCTGATCAAGGGACGCATCACCGAGGCATACGGCATCGAGTCCGAGCTGGTCTTTGGTCCCGCCGAAACGGCGAATCTTGCTGCAGCCGAGACGATTCCAGCCCTCAATGGCACCGGCGCGGAGAACGGCGGCTTCTACCTGTGCGTCTCCCGGCTGCTGCCGTACAAGAACGTCGACGTCATCATCCGGGCTTTCGCGGACACCGACCGCAAACTGGTGGTGGTTGGCCGTGGACCCGAGGCCGAAAGGCTGCGCGGCATCAAGACGCCGAACGTGCTGATGCTCTCGGACCTCACCGACGGTCAGATCTCGTGGTTGTACGAGAACTGCCAAGCGCTCATCGCGGCCAGCTACGAGGACTTCGGTTTGACGCCGATCGAAGCGGGGCTGCGCGGCCGGCCCACCGTCGCACTGCGCTGGGGCGGGTTCCTGGACACCGTCGACGAAGGCCTGTCCGGGGTGTACTTCGACGAGCCGGAGCCCAAGGCCATCGCCGAGGCGATCGACCGGTTCGAGCAGATGCAGTTCGATCCGGACAAGATCCGACGTCACGTGGAGCAGTTCAGTGAAGAGCATTTCGCCGAGCGGCTCTACGGCATCGTGAACGAATTGGCCGGCGACTGATGTCGATTGTCGGCGCGAGCAGCACGGCGCTGATCACCGGTATCACCGGGCAGGACGGCTACTACCTGTCGCAGTTGTTGCAGCGCAACGGCTTCGACGTGCACGGCGTTCCGCGCGACGCCTTGACCGATGTCCCTGCACTCACCGCGTTGATGACCACTGTCAAGCCGGACGTCGTCTTTCACCTCGCCGCCGTTTCCTCTGTTGCCGCGTCATGGCAGGACCCGGCGACGACGACGCGGGTGAACTCGCTTGCCACCGCCGCCCTTCTCGATGCGTGCATTGTTGCGCAGGATCGCACGGCCAGACGGATCGCGATGGTCAATGCGTCGAGTTGCGAGATCTTCGCAGGCGCCGACACGTCGCCGCAGACCGAAGAGACCCCGCTGAGGCCGATCTCAACCTATGGCGCGTCCAAGGCGTTCGGCCACATGTTGTGTCAGGTCTACCGCGACAAGGGACTCGACGTCTGCAACGCGATCCTCTACAACCACGAATCACCGCGCCGCCCAGAGCGATTCGTGACTCGCAAGATCACGAAGGCAGTGGCCGCGATCGCCGCGGGACGCCAGGACCGGCTCGTGCTCGGTGACCTCGGTGTCGAGCGCGACTGGGGCTGGGCGCCCGACTATGTCGACGCCATGTATCGAATGGCGCTGCACGGCAAGGGCGACGACTACATCGTCGCCACCGGTGTGTCCCACTCGGTCCGCGACTTCGTCGCCGCGGCGTTCTGTGCCGCAGGTATTCCTGACTGGCAGGCATACGTCGAGACCGATGCCGCATTTCTGCGTCCTCGCGAGGGCGCCGCGGTCGTCGGCGATGCCACCAAGGCGGGCGACGTCCTCGGCTGGCGCCCGACCACTGACTTCGACGAAATCGTCAAGGCGATGGTGATTTCCGATTTACGACAGGAGCAGGCACATGTGGAAAGAACCTCAGAAGGCGGATCCCGCGGACATAGCTCGCAAGCTCGAGGTCGCTCCTGATCTGACGATCGTCCCAGGGCCGGTCATCCAGCTCTCCGAAGACGGCGAGAAGCTCGTCGGCTACAAGATGCAGGACATCAGCCTGCCCCGGAAGGTACGTAACCGCCTCGCCACGCTGCTGTACAACATGTTCGTCACCTACATCCCGTCGCACACCGTGCGGTTGGGCTTCCTGCGACTGGCAGGCGCCAAGATCGGCAAGGGGTCGTCGATCATGCGGACCACGACGATCCTCGATCCCGAGTTCTTGAGGATCGGGGAGAACAGCACTATCGGCATGCGGTGCATGATCGACGCGCGCGCCAGCGTGTGGATCGGCGACAACGTCACGCTCGCCAGCGACGTGCACGTCGTCGGCGGCGGCCACGACATCAACCAGCCCGACTTCCTGCCGATCCCGGGCATCCCGACCGTCATATGCGACTACGTCTGGATCGCCAGCAGGGCAATGACGTTGCCGTGCATACTCAATCGGGGCGCGGTCGTGGCGGCGCACTCACTGGTCACCAAGGACGTCGGTGAATGCGAGGTCGTCGGCGGTGTGCCTGCCAAGGTGATCGGCAAGCGGGATCCGGAGGCGCTCAAATACAGCGCCAGCTATCGGCCGCTGTTCCACTGATGGCCGACCTCAAGGACTATCGGCTGGTTTTCGTCGCGCCCGCGCGTGGCAAGACCGCGGTCGGCGACTATTCCGAAGACTTCATCACGCCGGTTCGCCGGCATTTCGGTGAGGTGGTGGAGGTCAGGTGCGGGTCGCCTGGCGAGGACGGGGTAGCCGAGGCCAGGCGTGCCCGAAAGGAAGTCAGGGAGGCCGTCGCCACCGCACCGCAGGGCCGCGTGTTGGTACACGCCGAGTTGGCGGCCGGCGGGTTTGTGCCGTTCTGGTCGATCGTGGGCCTACCAGGTGTGCCGGTGACAGCGACCATTCACGATCCGCCCCAAGGGGTTTGGTGGCCGTGGTCGGCACGATTCCTGCACCGCAGCCGCCTGATCTTCCACGGTGTGCACTTCACATCGCAGAAACTGACCACAGCGCTGGAGGGCCGGGTTTACACCGGCCGCACGCTCGTCGCGCTCACCGAAACGGGCAGGCGGTCCATCGAAGAGCGCTACCCCCGCCTGTCCGCTGTGCACATCCCGCACATCGTGCGCGACCGCCCGACGATCCGGCCCGTCCAGGAGCGCCCGAAAGCCATCGGCTTCTTCGGACATGTCTACCGCGGCAAGGGATTCGAGCAGATCGAAGGTATTCGCAGGCACCTGCCCGATGACATATTGATTCGGATCGCAGGCCGCGGCACCGAGGCGCTGCCGCGGCAGGACGGAATCGAAGTCCTCGGCGCCGTCGACGGTCCCCAAGAGGACGCGTTCTTCGAGTCCGTCCGCGCGATCGTGGTGCCCTACGGCAAGCGGCACTGGCAGGACGTGACGTATCCCGCGTCGGGTGTGGTGGCACACGCCATGGCCTACCGCACGCCGATCGTGACCACCGGCTACGGCGCTTTGGCTGAACTGGACACAAAAGCCGGAGCCGTCGTCGTGCCGGTCGACCATTCGCAACCAGAAACCGTCGCAACGGAATTGGCGCGCTCAATCGAGCAGCTGGTCAATGATCAGGCGAGGCTGACGGAGCTCGGCGAGTATTCCGAGAAGACGCGACAGGACCGCTCAGGACCGCGCACGGCAGAGGCGTTCGCCGCGCTGTGGACGCGAATCCTCGCGCAGCCGAACTGAGTTACTCGGGATCGATTTCGTACTTACGGATCGCGGCGTCGAGTTGCTCGGGGCTGAAGTCCTTGAGAGAGGTGATCACGGCCATCCGGCCGCCGACGAGGCGGTCGATGTTCGCGAACTCATTGATCACGTGATATGGCGGCCGGTCGCCGTAATCGTCCATCGCGATCGTCCAGCCGCGCTCGTTCTGCAGCATGCGAATCGACTTGAGCACGCAGGCAACGCGGAACCGCCCGTCCACCAACACGAAATCGGGGGTGCGGCCGCCCTCGAGGCATTCGGCCGGGGGATCGGAGTAGCGCCGGAACTTCTCCAGCCTCTTCGGCGACGGATCGCGCAAGCCGATGGGACGACCCCAATGGCCGGTCAATCCGATGTCGCCGTAGCGGTACGTCTGGCCGGTCGGCCGCTCCAGCCCAGCGCTGCTGATCTTCTTGCGGACGCTCTTCAAGAAGAACGGGTCCGAGTCGACGGCGATGAATTCGATGCCGTGTTTCGCGGCCAAATACGTGGAGCCGCCGGTACCGAATTCCAGGTAGCGCTTCGAGCCCTTAAGTGTCTCGAGGAAAAAGGCGAGACCTTCGTCGCCCTTGCCGTCGGTGCCGTAAAAAAACGGACTATCGGGGACAGGGAAGTCCATAACCCGCTGCAGAACGAGAAATTTCAGGGTCCCAGCAATACTCACGCGTTACTCCCGCAGAAGGCGAACGATGGTCGGCACAGCCTACTCGATAGGCCCGGTGGTCGCCCGCAGGGGCCGGGTATCGGCCGGGCGCAGGGAAGATCGCGATAATCGGCCATGCCAATCCGAGCCGCGGGCGCGTTTTGCGATCATGCCGCGAAGGCGCGCAGGCAGACTCCCAGCAACTTCATGTCGACATTCGTGGCCAGGGCAAATGGGGTGAACGACTGTGCCCGGCTTGTCACCATGGCGAGTTTGCGGTTCCATCTAGTTCGGAAAAAATAATCCGCTATCGCCACGCGGCCGCAGAAAACGGCCGCACCGCCACTCAAAGGGATTGTCAGCTTGATATCAGCTTGCAAACAGGGGGCCTGAGCTGACCGCGCCAGAAGCGGGCACCCGCCGGTCCGTCAAGACGCTGATGTCGCTGATGTTCGTCTACGGCGGCCGCGCCGCGGGTCTGCTGTGGACGCTGGCGATGATCCACCAGCTGGGCATCAGCCAGTACGGCTTGTACAGCCTGGGGTTCGCGGTCACGTCGGTGCTGGGGCAGACCCTGAACAACCCGTACGTGGTGCGTGCCGCTCGCGAACCGGAGGAGGACTTCGTCCGGGAGCGCGCCAGCCGATATCTGCTCGGTGTCGCGCTGATGGTGATCGCACAGGTCTTCCTGCCGATCAACTACATCCTCTGGTTCGGCATCCTCGCGGCCGGAGGCGAGCTGTGTGTGGGTGCCTACAAGGCGCGCGCACTGCGCGAAGGAGACCCCCACCGCACCTCTCGGATCGACACCAGCCGGCAGATCGGCAGCGTCGTGGCCGGCTGCGCCTACCTGTTCGGTGCGCATCTGTTTTCGGCAGACGGACCCAACTTGTTCGGTGCGAGCATCGCCTACTGCATCCCCTATGTGGTGATCGCAGTGCTGGCCGCCGTCACCGTCCGCGGCCACCGCCCCCAGTGGCCTGGGCCGATTCGGACGATCCTGGTGCTCTCGGGCGAGATGCTGGGCACCGCGGCCTTCCTTCAGGGTGACATCCTGCTTCTGGGTTGGCTCACCGACACCACCGTCGTCGGGTACTACAACCTGACGTGGGTGCTCGCCTCGGCCATCGGCTATGTCGGCCAAGCCTTCGGCGCGACGTATACCCAGCCCCTGCGCGACAGCGGTGGCGATGTGAAGACGGGGCCGCCGCTGCGCCTCACTGTCGCAATAGGTTTGGCGGGCGGCGTGATCGTGCTGATCACCGGGATCGTGTTGTTGTTCACGCCGGTTCCGCGTCAACTCGCGATCGCGATGATTGTGATGTCGGCATACGCCACGTTCCGCACGATCATCATGGTCTTCACCTTCATTCTCTATGCCCAGCGGCGAGACGTGATCCGGCTGACCTCCGTGATCGGTTTGGTGCCAGTCAAATTCGGCATCCTGGCCGCATTGGCATCACCCCTTGGCGCGGTCGGGGCCGCGATCGCGACGTCCGTGAGCGACCTCCTGCTGTTGGTGATCTTCACGATGGCGATCTACGGGGGGAGGTGGAATGCCAAGAGCGACGTTCCTGTTGTCGAAGGACCCGGTGACCGAGAGGGCGGGTGACGTCGAACTCGGCAGGCTGATGATGCAGCTCGCCTCCGATGCCTACGACGTGTCGGCGGTGTGCCTGTCCAGCGAGGTGGGTCCGGCGGAGCTGCCCGGCGGCATTGCCGTTACGCGGATCCCCAAGCCGAAGGTGCAACCCGTGCAACTGCTCGCCGACGCCGTTCGCAAGCGTCGCAGCCTCGTTCACGTCCGCTTCGACACCGCGCCTCTGGTGGCCGCGATCGACGCCGCCGACTCCGACGTCTTCGTCGCCGAGCACAGCTATATGGCCGAATCTTTCTTGCGCAGCAACAAATTTCGTAGTGCGCGGCTGATCGTCAACACGAACGTCAGCGAGGCGCTGGTGTGGCGGGCGAGTCGAGGTGCGCTCGGTCGGCTGGAGGCGCCGCGGCTGCGACGAGATGAAGTGCGCGTCGCCCGCGCCGCCGACGCCGTCGGCACCTATGACGAACCGGAGGCCGAGTTCTACCGGGCCAATGGGGTGCCGCGTGCTCGCTGGCTCGACCTGACACTTCCGCCGGTCGAGCCCGTGAACGTCTCGACGTCGCCGCGCCGGTTGGTTTTCATGGGCCTGCGTGACTGGCCGCCGAACCAAGAGGCGTTTTTGTATGCCTTGCGGCTGTGGCCGCGCATCGCGGCGGGCATTCCCGACGCGGAGTTGTGTGTGATCGGGAAGAAGAAGCCCGGCGCCGCGGACCCGGTCTATCCCGAAGGGGTGCGCGACCTCGGATTCGTGGACGACCTAGGGGAGTTCCTCGGGACCTGCCGAGCGTTGGTGGCCCCGATCAAGACCGGCGGCGGTGTGCGCGTCAAGATCCTCGACTCGCTGCGGATGGGGTTGCCTGTCGTTGGCACCAGCGCGGCCGTCGGTGACCTCGGCTCGCTCTTCGGCCTGCAAACCTTCGACGACGACGACGGTTTCGTCGACGAATGCCGTCGGTACCTTCTCGACAAGCAGGCCGCAGTCGAGGCCGCCGGCCGGCTGTACGAAATCAACAAGCGGCGCTGGGAGGAGCGACGGCCGCATCGCGCGGTCGAAGCGCTGCTGCGCGCCGAGGCCGTCGCCGCCTGATCAGGTGAGGACCACCTTGACGCCGGTAAACGGCGCCCAGGTGATGTAGCCGTGTTCGAAATCCATTCTGGCGGTTCCACTTTGAGGCGCATACTTGTCGCTGGTCGCCAGCCCGAGTGCGGGCACGTAGGCCGCGGCCATCTGGCCGTCGAGCCAGTGCGCCCCGGTTGCTTGGGACCACCACGCCTTGATGCCGCTCTCGAACTCCTGCATCCCGTTGGCGAACTGGGTGGTCGGCGCCACCTTCTTGGGTATCAGCAACTGCGCGATCTGCGTCGGTGAGGTGATGAACATGCTGGCCTTCGGGGTTTCGTAAAGCGTGCTCACAGAACGCATTTGCGCCCACACGGTCGGCGTTGCCCGGAACACGGGACTCAGCACCTCACCCAGATCAGGGCTGGTCTGCTTGGCGAACCTGGTGAACTCCAAGGACTTACCGGGCGCAAACAACATGACCTGCTGAGCCGGCTTGGGGGTCCAGTCGCTGTGGTAAACACCAAAGGTGTCCTGCGCGTCGGTGCTACCCGTCGCCCGATCGCGCGTCGTGTAGATCAACACCGGTCCGGTGTAGGGCATTTCCTGCCATTTGAGCAGCACGTCCTTGATGAATGCGCCTTGATCGGCCTCACTGACCTTCGACGTCGGTTGGCCGTATTCGGTGCACCAGATCTTTTTGGCGCTGTCGCCATTGGCGACCATCGCCTGGCGCATACCCATCAGCTGGTTTACCGGCGAATTGGCGACGGGAACGCCGTCGGAGAACTTCAGCGTGTAGTGGTACGGATGAAATGACAGCGCATCGAAATAGTCCTTGGCGCCCGCGGCGTACATCTCACTGACAAAGCGGACCGGATTGATGGTCGCGCTTCCGAAGTCGATGACCGCGCCCAGTACACCGCCGATGATCGTGACCGACGGATCGACCGCCTTGATTTTTGGATACGCCGCCTTGAGTAGATCGGTGTAGCCGGCCGGATCAGGGGTGGGGGTGTAGAAGGTGATCGCGTTGGGCTCATTCCAGATTTCGTATGCCGCGATCTTGCCCTGATAACGCTGGGCCACTTTCGCGGCGAAGTCCGCATACACATCGGGTGATGCCGGCCGACCGCTGAGTGGTCGGCCACCTGGCGCCACCGCCCACGATGGAGTCGAGTTGATGAATCCCATGACGGCCAGGTTCTTCGCCACTGCGGCATTGACGACCTTGTCGACGTTGGCCCAATTCAGCGTGCCTCCGCGAATGGGTTCCACCCCGGCCCACGGGATCATCACCCGTACCGTGTCGACTTTGGTCAACGCCCACTTCGCGGCCGTTTTGTCGACATCGGCCTGCGTCATGCCGTAAGTGTCGGCATCCGCAAAACCGATTGTTGTCGGCAGCGGATTAATTGCTGCGGCGTCAATAACATTCACCTGCCGGGGTTTGCCCGACGGCATTACCACGGCAATTGCGGTTACGCAGATAATCGCAATTGCCACAGCGATGGTGACCGTAAAGAAGGTGCGGTGAGAACCCCAATAATGCGCGCGTCGCACGAGTATGTCTCCAAGTCTTGTTGGCGAGGAGTGACGGTGGATTCCGATCTTGATTCACGGCAAGTTTGGGTCATCCACCAGCAATTTCACAGCTTCTGTGCCGTCGGGCGTGTCGCAAAAGAATGCGGCGACGGGCGCATCCGTATTGCCGACGCATACCAACTGCATTTCTAGCAAATTCGGGATCATTGACTGGAATCTGTAAATCCGCTTTGCGGGGTCTTGTCACAGTTTCCTCGGCAGTCACGCTGTTAACATTTGCGCCATTTCGGCGGCAACCGCATCCGCCACACGGCCGCAAAAAATTCGGCCCCGCCAGCACATGCGGTGAAGACAGGCGAGAACCGATACGATGCGTGACAGCGCAACCAGCTACAGCAACCACCGACCCCGAGGGGGACGCGCCGATGGCCGGCCGTAAGCGAGACGTGATTCTCTACGAGCTCAACGAAGTGCCCTGGAGCATCGTCGACTACTACGTACAGCGTCGTCCGAAGTCGAATTTCGCGGCGCTGCTGGACAACGGACAGTCACTGACGACGCGGCATTCCGACGACCCGAAGTTGCAGGGTCTGCAGCCGTGGCGCACGTGGCCGTCGCTTCACAATTCGACGTACGACCACAATTCCTTTGACCTGGGCCAGGATCCGGCCACCTTCCGCGGCGATCCGATCTGGGACGTGGCCGAGCGCGCGGGGCTGAGTGTCGGTCTGTTCGGGCCGCTGCAAAGTTGGCCCGCACGTCAGTTCCGCCACGGCGGCTTCTACGTTCCGGACACTTTCAGCCAGGACAGCAAGACCTACCCGGAGTCGTTGAGCAGGTTTCAGGCGTTCAACTTGGCGATGACGGGCCAGAACGGCTTCTCGTCTGATGCCGCCCTTAATCCGAAGTCGCTCTTGGGGACTGGCGTCGATCTGCTGCGTCAGGGCCTCACCCCGCACTCAGCGACGACACTGGGCACCCATCTGGTTCGCGAGGTGCGCGACGAGCGCTACAAGCAGCTTCGAGCCTCCATGCAGGTGTTGCCCAGCTTCGACCTGTACTGGCGACTGCATCGCAAGCATCAGCCGCGGCTGTCCATCTTCTTCACCAACCACGTCGCGAGCATGATGCACCGCTTCTGGGGTGACGCGGTGCCCGGCTACACCGACGAGCATGACTACACCGCCGACGAGGTGTACGGCAGCTTCATCCTGACGGCTATGGACTTCACCGATCGCCACCTGGGCCGTATCCGCAAATACCTGGCGTCGCACCAAGATTCGATGCTGGTACTGGCCGCGAGCATGGGGCAGGGGCCGGTCGATCCGCGGTTCACCGACATCGGCCTTTTCGTCCTCGACGAACACGACAAGCTGGTGTCGCGGCTGGGGCTGCCACCCGCCGAGCTTGGCCTGACGATGTACCCACACCTGTCGTTGGTGTTCGCAGACGAGGCGCAGGCGCAGGCCGCGATCAAGCCGCTCGAGTCCGTGGTGGTCGAAGGCATCGGGCAGTTGTTCGGCCGGTTCCGGGTGGAAGGCCGCACGGTGACGTTCGGCATCGCCAACGTGATCGACAATCCGGTCGACCAGCAGGAGCTGTCGTTGCCGGTGCATTTCCGCCCTGCCGGCGCCGAAAGCGACGTGACCGCAAGCCCTGCGGATCTCGGCTTCATCATCCGGTCGCGGGTCGGTGGCGACAACACCGCTTACCACATCCCCGAGGGCATCATGCTGGCCTATGGAGCGGGCGTGACCCGCGATCCGTCGCGCAAGGAGGTCGACGTCCTGGACGTCGCTCCCTCGCTGCTGGCCAACGTGCTCGGTGTCGAACCCGCGGCCTCGATGCAGGGCTTGCCCAGCCTCTTCGACTGAACGGCGTAGCGGTAGCCGGCCGCGCTATCGGGCGCCGGCAGGCACCGGCTGCGTCGGCGCTGCGGCCGGTGGCCCGGCGGCGGTTTCGCGAGGCGCCGCTTCGTCTTTCGCCAATCTGCGCGATTGGTCGACGTAGACCATAAACGCCAGGAACATCGCGAACTGCAATGCCATCACCGGCATGTCGACGACCGACTGAGCCAAATTCATATAAACGACGGCTGTGCCGATGAAGACACCGCCGAAAACGGCATTCGGTAGCGATGGGGAGCGCATCGCGCGGTACCCCAAGAAACAGCCGATAAGGAGGATGGTGACAAACACCAGGCCGGTGATGATGCCGCCTCGATAGACCGTCAAAAGCGGTGCATTCGACACGTAGTTGAGCGACTGGGCCGCTTGTCCACTGCGGAATTCGGGTCGATCCCAGCCCAGGCCGAAAACCCAATGTCCGGACAGTTGGTGCGGGAAATTGTGCAGCGCCGCCACGCGGTCCGATCGGCCTTTGTCTTCGCTGGCGAACGACGCGAGGATGCGGTCGCGGATCATCGGGGTGAGGAACGCGGCGGCGGCGCCGACGGCCACCACGCCTATCGCGACCTGGCGATCGCGCGCCCGCATGCTGTGGAACAGGAACACCAGCACGAGCCCGGCGGCCACGCTGAACAGGGTGGCCCTACTCAAGGTGAGCAGCATGGCCGCGAACAGGATCACCGACAGTGACACGCGGATCCAGCCGCGGAACAGGACGAGACACATCACCAAGGCGATCGTCAGGCAGAAGCCCGCGCTGTTCGGCAGCACCCAGGTGCCGCCGAGCCGGATCGTCTTGCCGACCACGCCTGAGCCCTCATCGGAGTAGACGTAGAGCGCGGTGTTCTGACGCAGTTCGGCGCCCACGCCGTAGCCGAATACCTTGAGTGGTTTCAGGATGCGTTGTTGCTGGTCAACGGTGGCCATGGCGATGCCGGCGAGGGCGTTGACCGAGGCCGACACCACGAAAACCCGCCCGAATTTGGCCAGGTTTTCCCGCGACAGCCGCAGCAGCGCCACGACCAGCAGGGTGGCGATGGCCCACCTGGTGAACGACATCAAGCTGAACAGTGAGATACCGGTGGCGATCACCGAGATGCCCGACGCGAGAACCAACAGCAACACCGCAACTTCGAGCCTGTTGAGCGAGCTGCGCTCGGTGGTATGAATCAGTACGGCGAGCAGAACCCCTGCAGCGAACAACAGATACATCGGCACGTGCACGCCGGGCAGGTATCCGAACGGGATTGCGCCCATCACGATGGCCAGGCCCCAGAAGAGCCACAGCGGGTGCCGCAAACCGACGTAGACCCCGACGACGAACGCTAGGAGGGCCACCAGGCCAAAGGTCGGCATCCTGCCTTGGCTGATGACCGCCCAGACCCCTGCGGGGACTGCAGCAACCGTTGCGACGGCTAACATGTATTTGCCGAGCAGATTCCAGCGGGGCTTCACGGGGTCTATGGTGTCAGGTCGAGCGACGCGACACCAGCTTGCCCCAAGAAGTTCATAGGCGCCGCGGGCGCGACAACCCGATACCCTAGTCATTGTTTGCCGAGTTTCTCGAAAGGGCTGATCTTGGAGATCATGGATTACCTGCGCATATTTCGCAGGTACTGGTGGCTGGTAGTAGTCCTGACGATCGTCGGCACCGCCGCCGGCTACATAACGACGCTTTTTCTGACGCCCGAATATTCATCCACCGCCCGGCTGTTCGTGGCAACTCAGAACGGCACTTCGGTAACAGAGGCGTACCAGAACAATCTCTTTTCGCAGGAACGTGTGAATTCATATGCTGGCTTGGCCACCAGCGAACAAGTGGCAGCCCGAGCGGTCGATCAGCTCAAGGCGCCCATTTCGCCGGAGGACCTCCGCGCTGCGATCTCGGCCGCACCGGAAGGCAAGACCGTCCTGCTCGACGTCAGCGTCACCGACCCCAATCCCGCTCAGGCGCAGACCTACGCGAATGCCGTCGCCGATCAGCTCGTCGGCCTGGTCAGTGAACTCGAAACCTCACGCCGCGGTGGCAGCCCTGCCGCGGGCGTTGTCGTCGTCGACGAGGCGAGCTATCCGACCGAGGCCAACGGCCTCGGCTTCTGGACGATTCTGGGTCTTGGCGCCGCGGGTGGTCTGCTCGTCGGCATCATCGCCGCCGTCCTCTGGGGCATTTTCGACAAGCGCCTGCGCGGCCGGGAGTCGATCGAGGGGACCGCAGGAACGAACCTGATCGGCGCGCTGCCGGAAGACTCGGCCCGGCCCCGCGTCGAGGTCGTCGACCTGGACGGCAATGGGCTCTACGCGGAGCGTGTGCGTGAGCTGCGGACCAACCTTCGCTTCTCCGTGCCGCCAGGCGCTCAAGGCCCTGCGCGGACCGTGGCGATCACCAGCGCATCGAGCGATGAAGGCCGGACCACCACCGCGATCGACCTGGCGGCGGCGCTGGCCGAGTCGGGCCGCTCCGTCGTGCTGGTTGAAGGCGACCTGCGCAATCCGGTGCTCGCCGACCGGCTCACGCTCGAACCGCAGGCCCGGATCGGTGCGTCCGAGCGCGGCGTCAGCACGGTGCTCGCCGGTGAGCACGCACTGCCTCAGGTTCTGATCGGCGAGGTAGCCGTCGGCGCACATGCCATCGCGCTGCTGCCTGCTGGACCCAAGCCGCCGCGGCCCGGGGAGTTGTGGGCCAACGACCGGGCCGGTGCGCTGTTCGAAGATCTTGCGCGCGGATTCGACTACGTGATCGTCGATACGCCTCCGCTGGGCACCTACGCCGACGGCGCCAACGTCGGCGCGCTGTGCGACGGCGTCCTGGTGCTGTCCCGGATCGGCCGGACCACCAGTTCGGCCCTGCGTCGCGCCATCCAGACCCTGCAGGCTGCCAACGTTCGGATCCTCGGGCCGGTGGCGACCTTCGACCGGGTCGGCATGCTGAGCAAGCGTGCGCACCGCAAGCAGATCGAGCAGGACGCTGCAGGAAGCGGTGGCCCGCAGGGCGATGCGACCTCACGCGGCGGCGGTGGCGGCTCCGACGACACTGCCGTGATCACTTCCCAGGAAGGTCAGCTCGTCGGGTCGGGGAGCCCGCGGCGTCCCAGGGCTCGGCACGGAAGCAGCTGATCGTGCGTTTGCGGCTAGTCGTAGCCGTAGTCGGCGTGATGTCGATTCTCGCCGGCTGCGCGCCGAGTCCGCCGGCGCCGCCGCCCGACTACAACCGGCCTCAGCGGGCGTTGGTCCCGGCGTTTGCCGGTGCGGCGCAGTTGCCGCCTGCGAACATGACCGACGACGGACCCGGCTCGCTGATCGACGCGAGGCCGTACACCGAGAGTTCGGTCCTGCAGTCGGCCAACGCGTCAGCGGTGCGAGTGGTGTATCGCTCGACGTCGAGCACCGGGGAGCCGACTCAGGTTTCGGGCGTGGTGGCGGTGCCCGCGGGGGTAGCGCCGAAGGGCGGCTGGCCGATCGTCTCGTTCGGGCATTCGCTGACCGGCCTTGACATGAAGTGTGCGCCGTCGATGGCCAAGGAACTCGGCGGCTACTCGTCGGCGATGGTGACCTTGCTCAATCGCGGATACGTGGTCGTCATGTCCGATTACCAAGGGCTCGGCGTCAAGGGCGAGGACCACAACGCCACCGACTGGACGGCGTTGGGCAACAACATGATTGACGCCGTCCGCGCGGCACGCAAGGTGTCGCCCGACGCCGGGGTGAACTGGGCGGCCGACGGCAGCGGCCAGGGCGGCCTGGCGGCGTGGGCGGCGGCGGAACGAGCGCGAGACTATGGCGGCGGGCTCAATATGGTTGGCGCCGTTTCTCTTTCGCCGTTCTCGGATCTTTCGCCGCTGGTCGACATCGCGAACAAGGGCGCGCTGAGTGCCATGCAGGAGCGGTTGATGATGGTGCTGCTGCAGAACACCGCTCAGCACACGCCCGATTTCGATCTCGACCTTTACCGCTCGGGGGTGGCGAAGGACAACTGGGACCTGCTGACGGACTGCGCGCCGACCGACGCCAACGGGGCGCAGAAGATCGCATCCCAGGTGAAGGCCGACGATCTGCGTCCGCGCGACGATGCCGCGGCCAACGCACTGCGTGATCTGTTGAGTGCCAGCGCATTACCGGGGAACGCGGGTCCCGCGATCGCACCGATCCTGGTTGTCTACGCCACCGACGACACGCTTGTTCCGCAGGCAGGCATCGCCCGCGCCCTGAAAAACGCATGCGGCAAGGGCGATCCCATCGTGGTGATGAGGCAGATCGGCGACACCTCCACCACCAACTACCAGATCATCCAGACCTCACTGAGTTGGCTGACCAACCGCTTCAACGGGGTGAAGCCGAACGACGTCTGCGTGGGTGCCTCATGAAGTCGCCGGCCAACGCGCCACTGGTGCGGGACTACGCCCAGCTGTTGCGCAACGGATGGATCGTGATCCTGTGCGCGACGGTGCTTTCGGTTGGCGCGGGCTGGCTGGCATGGCAGACGTCGGATCCGGTCTACAGCTCGACCGCCAAGGTGTTCGCGACGACGAAGGGCAGCGCGACGCCGGTCGATGCCTACTACGGACATCTGAACTCGGTCTCGCGGACCCTGACGATTCAAAGCCTGGCCCGCAGTCCGCAGGTCACGATGCGCACCATCGACCAACTGGGCCTTCAGGACACACCTGGCGACCTGGCCGGACGGATAGCCGTCGTGGTCACCAACTCCGCCCTGATGGACATCATCGTGACGGGCAGCGATCCGACGTCCACCAGGCGCACCGCGAACGCGGTGGCGGCCAACCTGATGCAGCTGACGCGCGAAATCGGTGGCATCGACACCTCCAACGTCGACCTCACGCTCGTGGACAGCGGCAGCGCGCCCGTACGAGTAGGTTCGATGTGGCAGTTCATGTTCCACGCCGGCGCGCTGGGCCTGGCTTTGAGCGTTGTTCTGGTGCTCGGCTACGGCTTGGTGAGAAACAAACTGCTTGGCAAGGGTCACGTCGACCGCATCGTCGGTGAGGCTATCGCGGGAAGGGATGCATGAACCGCGCTCAGTTCGGAACTGCAATGGCGTGCCTGGCCGTGGTGGCAGGCATGGTGGTATCCGGGTGCAGCAACAAGGCGCCTGAGCAGAAGGAGCCGGCGGCCGCGCAGGGCATGCACCTGGAAGCCGACTACACGGGCGCCGGCCAGGAGCCGGGTGCGCTCTCCGATGCCACCACCTTGCCGACCGTCGACCGCAGGCTGCGTGCGGCCACCTCGCTCGCGGCTCGCATCGAGTACACCTCGACCTCCGGCGTAACCGGAGGGACCGAGCAGGTGACCGGCACGGTGTTCGTGCCGATGGGCAAGCCGCCAGAAGGTGGCTGGCCGGTGGTGGCCTATGCGCATGCGACGACGGGCATCGAGCCCGAGTGCGCGCCCTCGCTGTCACCGACACTGCTGAATTCGTCGACGATCGTGACCACCTTGGTGAAGGCCGGCTTCGTCGTGACGCTGCCCGATTACCAGGGCCTGGGGCTGGACAAGACGTATCACCCGTACCTCGACGCGACGACGGCCGGTTACAACGTCATCGACGCGGTGCGCGCGACGCGCAAACTGGTGCCCGAGTCATCCAATCGTTGGGTGGGACTTGGCCTTTCGCAGGGCGGACAGGCGACCTGGGCCGCCAATGAACTGGCGGCCAACTACAACGGTGGGCTGGCGCTGGTCGGAACCGTCAGCCTGTCGCCTGCCGCCGACATCACCGGTTTCGCCGATGCGGCCGCGGCTGGTCAGCTGACCCCGGAGCAGGCGCCTGCGTTGCCGTCGATCCTGTCGTGGCTGAAGAAGGCCCACCCCGAGCTCAACCTCGACGACTACCGGCGCGGGATCGTGGCTGACAAGTGGGACACCCTGCTGGCCTGCTCGGGACCGAAAGCCGCTGAGCGCGAAAAGATCACCGACCAGATCACCCCGGACGATCTGCGGCCGAGCACGCCGGAAGCGGTCGACACCCTGCGCAGCTATCTGCAGAAGATGAGCCTCCCGCAGGGCCCGGCCGCGGCGCCGATGCTGGTCATCTACGGCGGCAAGGACAATTTGGTGCCGGCGCCGTGGACCGATCGCGCGCTGACGGCCGCATGCGGCATGGGCGACGTCATCGACATCCTGACGCAACCCGACAAGGGCCACAGCGACATCGATGTCTCCTCGGCGTTCGGCTGGATCAACAACCGGTTCAAGGGTGAGCCCGCGCCGAACAGCTGCTTGTCGTTCTCCGCCGCCCAACGGTTGGGCTCCATCGCTGTTCAAGGGCTGGGAGTGCCTCAATGACGGTTGAGCCGAAATCCACGACCGCCGCCTCTGCCCGGGGCGGCGGTCGTCATCGACGGGACCAGCCCGCAGCCAAAACGCCGCAGGCCGCACCGGGCACCGCTGCACGCATCATCGGGCTGGACGGCGCGCGTGGGCTCTCCGCGGTCGGCGTGGCGGTCATGCACGTGGCAGGCAACTTCTCCCCGCACGCCGCGGCGACCACGAAGATCACGCTGGTCGGCATGAGCCTGATCTTCTTCTACGTACTCAGCGGTTTCCTGCTGTTCTTGCCCTACGTCCGCAGGTTGACCGAAGACCCTTCCGTCGCAACGATTCCCAGCACCAAGAACTTCGCCATCCACCGGTTCGCCCGCATCGTGCCCGGCTACCTCGCGATCTTCCTGCTGTGCAACTACGTCTTCCAGGTCGTCTATGTCGAGAATCCGGCGCTGCAGCCGATCGGCACCGACAAGGGCACCGGGATGATCACCGACCCCTGGCAGCTGCTGGCCAACCTGACCTTGGTGCAGACCTACATTCCCAAGTACGCGCTGACCGGTTTGAACCCGTCCTGGTCGCTGACGCTGGAGTTCGCGTTCTACGCGTCGCTGCCGCTGATCGGCTACCTGCTGTTCGCCACGCGTAAGCGATCGTCGATGCGGCCGATGCGGGTGGCCCTCATCGGCCCGGTCATCCTGCTCGCCATCGGGTTCATCGGAAAAGCCCTGGCCCCCTTGGTTGTTACGCACTTCGGTATCACCGACCCCGAGCTCATGCAGTGGGGACCGAACTGGGTCGCGGTCTACATGAGAAGCTTCCTGGCCAATGCGGACAACTTCGCATTCGGCATGCTGGCGGCGATGCTGATGGTGGCAATGGAACAGCGGACCGTCAGTGAGCGGATAAGCCGTCGGGTGCAGTTGTATTCGGCCATCGGCATCGTCGTTTCGCTGGTGGGTTCACTGGCGCTGATCGCCGCAGGAAACCTGTTCGGGCTGTCGGGGATCGCGCTCGCGTCGGCTCTGGTGATCCTGGTGATCGTCGCGCCGCTTGCCCGTGGTCAGCGCTCGAAGATCGGCGAAGCCCTCGAGATGGCGCCGTTCCGCTACGTGGGCAAGGTCTCGTTGTCGCTGTACCTGCTGCACTTCCCGATCATGTTGATGATGTACCGATACGGCCTGTTGGCCGGTGACTCGATGGGCGGGATGGGCATCAACATCGTGACCGTGCTGGCCGTCACGATGGTGGTGTCCACGGTCACCTACTACGCCGTTGAACAACCCGCGATGAACCTCGCGAGGCGCTACCGGTATCGGTGGCGCTGATGCGCAGGGTTGCCATTGCAGTGGCCGCAGGTCTCGGGGTCGCTTTGGTCGCCGGGTCGATCACGGTGGCATGGGTGTTCGGGCCCGACATCGTCAACCACTTCAAGGACGCGTCGTCGGAGTCGTCGCAGATTGCCACCGCCCAGATCGGTGGCTCAGAGCCGGGCTCGTTGGTCAGCGCGACGACGATGGACCAACTGGACAAGGACCCCGACAGCTCACTGTGGAGTTCCGCTCGGGTGCTGTACCGCTCCACCGAGGGCGACACCGGGCAGTCGACCGTCGTCTCCGGATCCGTCTATGTCCCAAAGGCTCCCGCGCCCGCGGGCGGCTGGCCGGTGATGGCGTTCGGGCACGGCACGGTGGGCATCGACGAGCCGTGCGCACCCTCGCTGTCGCCTTCACTGCTCAACATGAAGGTGTGGGTCGTCTCGCTGATCAGGAAGGGCTACGCGGTCGCGTTCACCGACTACCAAGGCCTCGGCGCGCCGGGGGTGCATCCGTACACCGACAACAAGACCGAGGGTTACAACGTCATCGATTCGGTGCGCGCGCTTCGACACACGTTCCCTGACGTCTCCAACCGCTGGGCGGCGTTCGGGGGATCGCAGGGCGGGGGAGCGGTCTGGGCTGCCGCCGAACTGGCCGCCACCTATGCGCCTGAACTCGACCTCGTCGGGGCGGTCGCGATGTCGCCCGCCGCCGATGTCAGCGGGATTGTCGACAAGGCGACGGCCAAGACGTTGACGACCGACCAAGCGCCGGCGTGGTTCCCACTGGTCGAGGTGATGGGACGGCTGCACCCGGACTTCAACCGCGACGACTACCGCAGTGGCGCCGCCGCCAAGTACTGGGACATCCTGACGTCGTGTTCGGGTCCAAAATCGCTGGACCGCAACGCCGCTGCCGCCGAGCTCAAGGACACCGACTTCGTTCCGCGCACGCCGGAAGCCGCCGATCGCCTGCGCACCCTGCTCCAGCAATGGGCGCTGCCGCACGAGCGGGTCTCCGCCCCACTGTCGATCATCTACGGCGGCCAGGACACTCTCATCGATCCGCAGTGGACCACCGATGCGATCGCTCGGGCATGTGCGCTCGGCGGACCGATCGTGTGGGACTTCCAGCCGGACAAGGACCACGGCAGCGTGGACATCAGCACTCAATTCGATTGGTTGGCAGACCGATTCGCGGGGAAGCCGGTGGCCAGTGAGTGCCCGTAGGAACCCCGACGGCGACAGCCCGCTGTGGCGTCGCGCATTGATGGAGGCCAAGTCTGCCGTCAAGCGCAGGCTGGCGCCCGCCGGCACGCCGGTCGACTCGCCGGACGCGCCCTACTTGATCGTGCCGGTGCTCGGCCAGTCCAACGCCGTCGGGATGGGTCTCGGGCTCGACCTCGAGGGTCCGGACCGACCCGACCCGCTGGTGCACCAGTGGGCGATGTGCGGGCCGTCAAAAGGTTCCGCCGTCTTGGCCGTCGACCCGCTCCTGCACGAAATCCCGGCCGGCGGTGTGGGATTCGGCATCACGTTCGGCAAGCAGCTCGCCGCACAGACCGGCCGCGCGGTGCTGCTGATTCCCGGCGCGCGCGGCGATACCTCGTTCACTCCGAAGAACGGGTGGACGTGGGACCCCGCTGACACCCGCACCCGAAGGAACTTGTACCGCAACGCTATTGCCGCCATCGACGCGGCGCTGGCCCGCTATCCAGGCAGCACGGTCGCCGCGATCCTGTGGCATCAGGGCGAGACCGATGTACCGCTGATGGCAGCGCCGGAGTATCAGCGCAAGCTCGACTCGGTCATCGACGACCTTCGCAGTCGGTACGGCGCCGGGCTGCCTTTCCTGGTCGGCCAAATGGTTGCCGAGGAAATGGAATTGAGCGGCAAGAACTACGGGCCGATCAACGCTGTGCACGCCGACACCCCCAACCGCCGACCACGTACCGCGTTCATTCCCGGTGCCCGCTCCTCGATCAACGGCGGCGCCGACCGGCACTACAACGCCGCAGGGCAGCGGGACATGGGCAGGGCGATGTGGTCGGCGTACCGCAGCATCGCAGTGGATGACCTGGCCGACTATGGCGCTCAATGATCTTCGTCGCGCGGTCGTCGTCGCCGCGGCACTCCTCGTCGCACTGACGGTGGTGATGGCGGTGTCCGGTGTCACGCTGTTCACCAACGCCAAGACCGACCCGTTGCAAAAGGCCGACGCGGTGGTGGTGCTCGGCGGTGAACACGACGGCCGTGAGGACTACGGCATCGGGCTGGCGCGCGGCGGATGGGCGCCGACGGTCGTCATCTCGGATGCCTATCCGAAGGATGACCCGGTCATGCAGCGGGTGTGCAAGTCGCAGCCGACGATAGAAGTGATCTGCGCGCGGGCGAGCGAGCTGACCACCCGCGGCGAGGCGCAGATGGTGGAGCGGCTGGCCACGCAGCGATCGTGGTCCAAGATCATCGTGGTCACGTGGCGCTACCATCTACCCCGGGCACGGCTGATTTTTCAGCAATGCTTTTCCCCTAATTCAGACGCGGTTGTGATGGAAGCCGTTCCGCGCCGATACGACTTCTCGTTGGCGCGCTGGCAATTCATCTATGCATATCAATACGCCGCATTTGCGAAAGCGGAGGCGATGGGCGATTGCAAATCCGTTGACCAGGCACCGTCGTCGTCGACGGACGCGGCACGGTAATGACGCAGGTACGGTGGCGTAGTGCCCCACTCTGAACCAATGGCACTGGCCCCCATCTCGCTTCTTGGTGGCTGGGCGCCGATAGCGCTGCAGGCGATTGCCGCCGCAGTGCTGGTTTATGCGATCGGGTGGCGCACCCGGCGCTGGCGGCTGATCTGGTTACCGGTGGCGCTGGTCGTCGGTTTGATCGCAGCGGCGCTGACGTACTGGTACATCCAGTGGTCCGATCTGTCGAGCGGCCGGTTGGCGCCGTACTACTTCTGGATCTGGGTGGTACTGGGCGGTGTGGCCCTCGCGGTACTCGTGCTCGGTTGGCGCGACACCAGTTGGTCGCGACGCGGCGCATCGGTGCTCGCGGTTCCGCTTTCACTGTTGTGCGTCGCGTTGGCGCTGAACATGTGGACGGGGTACGTGCCGAGCCTGCAGACCGCTTACGACCAACTCACCGGCAAGCCGGTGGCCGGTCAAACCGACGCGGCCGGTGTGAAGGCGATTCAGGAAAAAGGTGGTATCCCCGACAAGGGCACCGTGATGACGGTGACGATTCCGGACAACGGCTCCGGGTTCAAACACCGCGACGAAGTGGTCTACCTGCCGCCCGTCTGGTACGCCAGCAATCCGCCTCCCAAGCTGCCGGTCGTGATGATGATCGGCGGCGTGATCGGCAGGCCGGGAGACTGGCTGCGCGCGGGAGACGCGCAGAAAACGCTTGACGACTTCGCGGCCAAACACGGCGGCAACGCACCCGTTGTGGTGTTCGTCGACGTGCTCGGCGCGTTCCTCAACGACACCGAGTGCGTCAACAGCGGCCGTGGTAATGCTGCCGACCATCTCACCAAAGACGTTGTGCCTTACATGATTTCGAAGTTCGGAGTCAGCCCGGACCCGGCAAACTGGGGTGTGGCCGGCTTTTCGATGGGCGGTACGTGCGCGGTCACGCTCGCGATGAAGTACCCCGAGTTGTTCAGTGCATTCATCGACATCGGCGGCGACCTGTTCCCCCGTGACGGTGGCGGCAGGGACGAGACAATCGCCCGACTGTTCGACGGTGACGAGGAGGCGTTCAAGTCGTGGGAACCGGCCAGCGTGATCCAGGCGCACGGACCGTACCCGGGCACCGCCGGATGGTTCGTCGTCGGGGAGCAGGTGCCGAACCTGTACCGCCCGCCTGACCCGAATCCGGGCTCGGCGCCGCTGCCTGAGCCGCCCGATGTCGCCAGCGACCACGCCGGGGCGGCGCAGTACCTGTGCGAACTGGCCAGCGACTACGGCGTCGAATGTGCTGTGGTGTCGGACCCGGGCAAGCACGACTGGCCCTCGGCGGCGAGCGCGTTCCCGATGGCGCTGCCGTGGCTCGCGGGCCGACTGGGCACCCCGGGCGTCCCTGCAGTACCCATGCCGGGCGCCCCGGGCGCTTCGTAACGGACCCGCTCCCCGGAGCGATTAAACAGGGGGTGCTCGACTGCCCCCTGCGGCCTCTCAGCGATCACGTTGTGCGGGATTCGTAGTGACAAGAATTCGTCGGCTGAACGCTAGCTGGGGTGTGGCTGGGCAATGCTTTTACTCGGCTTCGCTCTCGCTTCGTAATACGGCTCCGCACACGCTACTATTGGCTGTCCGCGCCGTTGCGGAGCGTTATCTTCGCCGTTCAAAACGCCGCGAACAGCAATCAAGCCATCCGAGGGGATTGTGACTGACCAGCGTCTTTTCCGGTTCGCTCAGCGAACTCTTGACAGTAGTGCAATAGTTAGTCATTGGCCGCTATGATCGGCCAGGGCTACCGATTCTTAGCAAACGGAAGGTACGCACTGCTGTGACCGCGGTTGAGACATTTCTCGCTCCGACCGAGTCGCCGGCGACGGCTATCACCCCCGCGTCTCGCACGAATTGGCAGCGTCGGTATCGCCTCTCCCTGATCGTCACGGACGTCGTCGTCGTCGCGCTCGCCCTCGTCGGCGGCCAGATGGTGCGTCTTGGCCAGCCGTTCACCAAGTTCGACCTGGCGATGGCTTACTACACATTGGCTTCGCTGATCGTCGGCACGATCTGGTTGACGCTGCTGGCGGCTTACCGCACGCGCTCCCCGCGGATTATCGGCGCTGGTGTCGAGGAATATCGCCGCGTCTTTTCCGCCACGCTCGCAACGGTCGGCGTGATCGCCGTCGGCCTGATGATCTTCCGCCCCGAATACGCGCGCGGATATTTGGCTGTCGCACTTCCTCTCGGGTTATTCGCCCTGCTCCTTGGCCGCAGCTTGTGCCGTCGCGTGCTCGCCAGGCAGCGCCGCAAGGGCAAGGCCGTCATCTCGGTGCTCGCCGTCGGCGATCCCCGCGCGGTGCGCAGCCTGGTGCAATGCCTTTCGCGGGAAGTCTGCTACGGATACTCCGTCATCGGCGTCTGCCTGACCGGGCGTGGCACCGGCGGGACGATCGAAATCCCCGGTGCAGGCACCCTGCCTGTGCTTGGCGATGAGAACGACGTCGAGCGCGCGATCCTCGAAACCGGCGCGGACACGGTCGCGTTGACCGCCACCGAACACCTCGGCCCCGAAGGCATCCGCGAACTGTCCTGGCAGCTGGACAAGCTCGGCGTCGACCTCGTGGTCTCGCCAGGCGTCGTCGATGTGGCCGGCCCGCGGCTGACCATGCAGCCGGTGTCCGGACTTCCGCTCATTCACGTGGAGAAGCCGCAGTACAGCGGGACCAAGCGGCTGCAGAAGCGAGCGTTCGACATCTGCGTGTCGATGACCGTGCTCGCAGGTGCGCTGCCCGTGATGCTTCTTGCCGCGATCGCCATCAAGCTGACCAGCCGTGGCCCGATCTTCTACCGCTCCGAGCGCATCGGCCTGGACGGCAAGCCGTTCCAGATGATCAAGTTCCGCACGATGGTCGACGGCGCTGACAAGCAGGTCGACGCGCTGCAGGCACTCAACGAGAGCGCAGGCGGCGTGCTGTTCAAGATCCGCCAGGACCCGCGCGTCACGAAGGTCGGCCGGGTGCTGCGCCGATACAGCATCGACGAGCTGCCTCAGTTCTTCAACGTGCTGCGCCGCGATATGAGCGTGGTGGGACCGCGTCCGCCGCTGCGGCGTGAGGTGGACACCTACGACTTCCAGGTGCGCCGTCGGCTTCTCGTGCTGCCGGGCATCACCGGGCTGTGGCAGGTCAGCGGCCGCTCGGATCTGTCGTGGGAGGACTCGGTTCGGCTCGACCTCTCATATGTCGAGAATTGGTCGATCGCCAACGACCTGCTGATCGCGGCCAAGACTGTGCGCACGGTGTTCGCCGGCAGCGGCGCGTACTGACGTCCAGCAACCTCACAGGCATCGCGACTGGGACTCCGGCCGGGCGCGCGCGGTACGCAAAATTAACGCGATGGCAAACACCGGGAAATCGCTCGGCCGCCGTGGGCATCAATTGCAGCGGGCACGGTCTTGAAATAATCGGCGGCGATGCCTGAATACGACGCACTGCCACCGCTCGATACGCCTTCGCTGCGCGCCGAGGTTGCTGGCCCCGGCCGGCACTGGCGACAACTGGACGTGGTCGAGCAGACCGGGTCCACCAACGCCGACCTGCTTGCGCGTGCCGCCGCAGGCGAGGACATCGCAGGCGCAGTGCTGATCGCCGAACACCAGACCGCAGGGCGCGGCCGCAATGGGCGGGTGTGGACCTCCCCGGGAGCGCAGCTGACGATGTCGGTCGGCGTCGACGGCGGCGGGGTGCCGCCCGACTCCTGGGGCTGGCTGCCGCTGGCCACCGGGGTGGCCGTCGTCGACACCGTCGCGCCTTACGGCGTCGCCGCGGGGCTGAAGTGGCCCAACGACGTATTGGTCGGCGATCGCAAGCTGGCAGGCATCTTGACCGAGGTCGCCGCGGCCCAGCGCTTCATCGTCGTCGGCATCGGCCTCAACGTGACGCTGCGCGGCGACGAGGTTCCCGACGCGGACGCCACCTCACTGCGCGCCCTCGGCGTCGAGACGCTCGACAGGGGTCAACTCGTGGCGGCGCTGCTGCGGGAGTTGGGCACGCGCTTCTCGCGTTGGCGGGAAGCCGACGGCGCCGACGCGGGGCTCATCGCAGACTATCGAGCGCGCAGCGTGACCATCGGTTCGCGGGTGCGCGCGATCCTTCCGGGTGGAGGCGAGGTGCTCGGCGTCGCCCAATCGATCGACGAGCAGGGCAGGCTGCACATCGATTCCGACGCAGGAACGGTCGCGGTGTCCGCGGGCGACGTGGTGCATCTGCGCTGAAATCGCGATGCGGCGTTGGCGCCCGGCGACGCGAAGGTTGGTCAGGTAGGTTGTGCCGGGGCTGGTGTCGATGGGGTTAGCCAAGGGAGGCGCATGCGCCGTAAAGCGCTCTGGTCCGGTGTGGCGCTTGTTCTGGTGGCGGAAATCGTGGCGGTGGTGCTGCTGCTTCCCTATCTGCAGCCGTCCGTCATAAAGTTCCTCGACATCTTTCCGTCGTCGGGCGGTGCGCCGGTTCATGTGGCGACAGCGGATTTGACGGACGCCGGGCCGGGAAGCCTGGTGTCGGCCACCACCATGCCCGGCGTCACCCGCACCTTCGCGGGCAGGGATTTGCAGGCTGCAAGGGTGCTGTACCGATCAACGGAGGGTGACACCGGGGCGCCGACCGTCGTATCGGGTTCGGTGTTCGTGCCCAAAGGCAAAGCGCCCGACGGCGGCTGGCCCGTCGTCGGGTTCGGCCACGGCACCCTTGGCATCGACAACGAGTGCGCGCCGTCGCTGTCTCCGGACCTCTCCACCTACATCGGGGTGGTGCGGGTGCTGATCAAGCTCGGCTATGCGGTCGCGTTTCCCGACTATCAGGGACTCGGCGCGAAAGGCGTTCACCCATACGCGGATTCGAAAACCGCGGCGCTCAACATGATCGACGCGGTGCGGGCGCTGCACCGGACGTTTCCCGACATCTCCAACAGGTGGGCGGCGATGGGCGGATCGCAGGGCGGCGGCGCCGCGTGGGCGGCCGACGAACAAGCCGCCGGTTATGCGCCGGAGCTGACACTTGTCGGCGCAGCCGCGACCTCACCGCCGACCGATCTTTCCGACCTCGTCGACAAGGCCCAGGACGGCAAGCTGACAACGGAGCAGGGTGCGGTGATGCAGGCGATCATCGAATCGCTTGCCCGGCTACACCCGGACCTCGACCGCGACCTGTACCGCCACGGCACGGCCAAGGAATTCTGGAACGCCATGTCCGCCTGCAGTGAGGACACCGCATACCAACGCGGAGAGGCGATCAAGCGGCTCGGGCCCAAGGACTTCGCGCCCGACAACGCCGACGCGGCCATCCACTTGCGCGATCTACTGAAGCAATGGGCCTTGCCGCAGAAGCCGCTGTCCGCGCCGCTATATGTGTGGTACGGCGGCCAGGATCCGTTCATCGACGCGGACTGGACGAAGGCCGGCATTGAGAAGGCATGCGAGATGGGCGGCACGGTCACGGTCGACTTCGATCCGAACGGCGGCCACAACCCGCCGACCGGCGACGCCGTGATTGCCTGGATCGCCGACCGGTTTGCAGGCAAACCCGCGACCAACGACTGCAAGTCGGGGTAAGTCCCGCTCGCCGGGGTGGCGGCTGGGTAGAGTTCCAGCCGTGGGCTACCCGGACAATGTGCTCGCCGGCGACGAGCAGGTCGTGCTACACCGCCATCCGCATTGGAAGCGGCTGGTCGGCCCCGTGCTGATCCTGTTGATCGCCACCGCAATCGCCGCGTTCGGCCTTGGCTACGTCAACACCCTCGACTGGGACGCCACCGCGAAGCGGGTCGTGCTGATCGTCATCGGGGTGGTCTGGCTGGTCATCATCGGGTGGCTGACGGTCTGGCCGTTCCTCAATTGGTGGACAACGCATTTCGTCATCACCGATCGGCGGGTGATGTTCCGCCATGGCTTGCTCACCAGATCGGGCATCGACATTCCGCTGGCACGCATCAACAGCGTCGAGTTCCGGCACGGCCTGCTGAACCGGATGCTGCGCACCGGAACGCTGATCATCGAGTCCGCGTCGCAGGATCCCCTTGAATTCCACGACATTCCGCGCGTGGAACGGGTGCACTCACTGCTGTATCACGAAGTCTTCGACACCCTGGGCTCGGAGGAATCGCCGAGCTGAGCCAGCCGGCGCGCCCGTCGGGTGGGGCGGCGCAGCGGGGTGACCTTCCCGCGCTCGTATTCATCCTCCATCGCCTCGGCGATGCCGCCTGCGGTAAGCGATTCGACGGCCATGTCGGGGTGGCGGCCGAACTCGTCGGGGAACACCCAGCGGCGGAACGCCCAGAACCGGAACGCCATCTGTAGCAGGTTGCCGATCACGTAGGCCGAGACGAAGTCGGCGATGTTCTCCGTCGTCAGGCTGACTTCGGGAACGCGCAACATCAGCACGTAGCTGGAGAAGTACAGCGGCGCCATCGACAGCAGCACGCCCACACCGCTGAACGCGAAGAACATCAGCGCCTCGTGGTGGCGCTCGCGGCCACCGCGGTTCTGGAAGCTCCATTCGCGGTTGAGGATGTAGGACGCGATCACCGCGACGATGCCTGCGATGATCTTGGCGGTGACGGGCTTGGGCTCCAGCACCGTGAGCTTGAGCGTGTAGAACACCGCCGAGTCGATGACAAAAGTCGTTGCGCCCACGATGGCGAACTTGATCAGTTCGTGATGCCGCTCGAAGTACGGCCGGATCGGGCGGGGCAGCCGTGCGATCGTGGCATCAGTAAAGGACACAACAGCGCAGTGTACGGAAATACCGGAGGCCACGCGTACCCGTGCAGGTCACGGCGTGTAAACAAGCTGATTGCCGCCATGACACCATATGGCTGTGCCGCGTAACCCGACTTCGCCTCCAACCGTGACCATGGTCGGCGGTGGGCAACTGGCCAGGATGACTCATCAGGCCGCAATTGCGCTTGGTCAGACGCTGCGCGTGCTGGCCGCCAGCCCTGACGATCCGGCTGCGCAGGTCAGCCCCGACGTGGTGATCGGTGCGCATACCGACCTCGAGGCGCTGCAGCAGGCGGCGGCAGGCGCGAGCGCGCTGACGTTCGACCACGAGCACGTGCCCACCGAACTGCTCGAGAAACTCGTCGCCGACGGCGTCAACGTCGCACCGCCGCCGTCCGCCCTGATCCACGCCCAGGACAAGCTGGTGATGCGGCGCCGGCTCGAGGCGTTGGGCGCACCCGTGCCGCGGTACGCCGAGGTGACCGAGGTCGGCGATGTGGATGCGTTCGCAGCGCGCGTCGGCACCGACATCGTCGTCAAGACCGCGCGCGGGGGCTACGACGGACGCGGCGTGACGCTGGCGCGTGACGTCGCCGAGGCGCGGGAGGTCGCCGGGCGGTATCTGGCCGACGGCGCCGCGGTGCTGATCGAGGAGAAGGTCGCAATGCGCCGCGAGTTGGCGGCGCTGGTGGCGCGCTCGCCGTTCGGCCAGGGCGCGGCGTGGCCGGTGGTGCACACGGTGCAGCGCGACGGCATCTGCGTCGAGGTGATTGCGCCTGCGCCGCAGTTGAACCCGGAATTAGGCAGCGCCGCAAGCCAACTCGCGTTGCGACTGGCCGACGAGCTCGGTGTGGTCGGCGTGCTGGCGGTCGAACTCTTCGAGACAATCGACGGCCACCTCGTCGTCAACGAACTCGCCATGCGGCCGCACAATTCGGGGCACTGGAGTATGGATGGTGCGCGCACCGGTCAGTTCGAGCAGCACCTTCGGGCGGTGCTCGACTATCCGCTCGGTGACACCTCGCCGATCGCGCCGGTCACGGTGATGTCCAATGTGATTGGCGCACAACAGACTCCGGCGATGAGCATGGATGAGCGACTGCATCATCTGTTCGGCAGGCTGCCTGAGGCCAGGGTGCACCTTTACGGCAAGGGGGAGCGGCCGGGTCGCAAGATCGGCCACGTCAACATTCTCGGCGCTCCTGGCGGCTCGCTCGGTGACGACGCGTACGTCGCAGATGTGCGGGAACGCGCGAATCGGGCCGCACACTGGTTGTCGCATGCCGAATGGACCGATGGATGGAGTGGACATGACTAGCCCTCGCGTCGGCGTGATCATGGGCAGCGACAGCGACTGGTCGGTGATGGAGCAAGCGGCGCATGCGCTTGCCGAATTCGAAGTGCCGTTCGAAGTCGGTGTGGTGTCCGCACATCGGACCCCCGACCGGATGCTCGCGTACGCCCAGAGCGCGGCCGACCGCGGCATCGAGGTGATCATCGCGGGCGCGGGCGGTGCCGCGCACCTGCCGGGCATGGTCGCCTCGGCGACGCCGCTGCCGGTGATCGGGGTTCCGGTGCCGCTAGCCAACCTGGACGGGATGGACTCGCTGCTGTCGATCGTGCAGATGCCAGCGGGCGTGCCGGTCGCCACGGTGTCGATCGGCGGTGCCCGCAACGCCGGATTGTTGGCGGTGCGCATTCTCGGCGCCTCGGATTCGGGGTTGCGGACGCGAATGGCGGAATTTCAGAGCAACTTGGCAGACATGGTGCTGCAAAAGGATGCCGCACTGCGAAATCGGCTGCTCGGGCAGTAGGCTGCCAACCGATGCAGCCAAACTTCAATCGATACCGGGCAATTGGTCAGCGGCTAGTCACCGGCTTCCTGCAACCCGAGATCCTGTTGATCCTCGACGTGCTCAACGCGGCGCAGCGGGCTAAGCAGGTCTCGGGCGCCGTCGCCGAGATCGGCGTTCACCACGGCAAGCTGTTCATCGGGTTGCGCTTGCTACAGCGGCCGGGGGAGAAGTCCGTCGCGATCGACATCTTCGGCGATCAGGAACTCAACGTCGACGGCTCCGGGCACGGCGACTACGAGAAGTTCGCGAACAACGTCAAGCTGTGGTCGTCGATGGACGACGTCGCCGTGCACCAGGGTGATTCCACCAAGCTGGAACCGGCGAAGCTGCGCGAACTGACCGGTGGCGACATCCGGTTCTTCTCCGTCGACGGCGGCCACACCGACGAGATCGTGTACAGCGACATGAAGCTTGCCGAGGCGACGCTGGCCAGCGGCGGCATCGTGATCGCCGACGACGTGTTCAACGAGTACTGGCCCGGCGTTGCGACCGGCACGCTGCGGTACCTGAACGACGGCGCCAAGCTGGTGCCGTTCCTCATCGGCTTCAACAAGGTGTTCTTCACCCACGCCGAGTTCAGCGAGTTCTACCGCGGCGAGGTGTCCTCGGCGCTGGCAGGCAAGCTGCTCCTGGCGACCGGGACCTCTGAGTTCGCCGGCCACGAGGTCTCGCTGGTGGCACCGCAGGGCGCGAAGGACATCCTGCGCAAGAGCCAGCTCGCCCGCACGCTCTACCACAGCACCTACCGGCAGATGGTCCGTGGGCTGCAGGTCGTCTCCGGCGGAAAAGGTAAGGTTACCGGCGAGTAGCAAGGAGTCGCCATGGCCATCGGTAACCCGTCGTTCGACGCTTTCAAGCTCGCCGACGAGCACAATGAACTGCGTTCGGTGCTGCGTGATCTCTGCGAGAAGGAGATCGCCCCGTACGCCGCCGACGTCGACGCCAAGGCCCGCTATACCGATGAGGCGCTGGCGGCGCTGACGTCGTCAGGCTTCGCCGCGATCCACATCCCCGAGGAGTACGGCGGACAGGGCGGCGACTCGGTGGCGGCCTGCATCGTGATCGAAGAGGTCGCGCGGGTGTGCGCGTCGTCGTCGCTGATCCCGATCTGCAACAAGCTCGGCACGATGGGCCTGTTGATGCGGGGGTCCGAGGAACTCAAGAAGCAGGTGCTGCCGTCGATCGCCGCGGGCGAGGCGGTCGCCTCGTATGCGTTGTCCGAGCGCGAAGCAGGCAGCGACGCGGGGTCGATGCGGACCCGCGCTAAGGCCGAGGGTGACGAGTGGGTGCTCAACGGCGCCAAGTGCTGGATCTCCAACGGCGGTCACTCGACCTGGTACACGGTGATGGCGGTGACCGATCCGGACAAGGGCGCCAACGGCATCTCCGCGTTCGTCGTGCACAAGGACGATCCCGGTTTCACGGTGGGCGCCAAGGAGCACAAGATGGGCATCAAGGGCTCGCCAACCACGGAGTTGTACTTCGAGGACTGCCGTATCCCTGGCGACCGCATCATCGGTGAGCCCGGTACGGGTTTCAAGACGGCATTGGCAACGTTGGACCACACCCGGCCGACGATCGGTGCGCAGGCGGTGGGTATCGCGCAGGGCGCGCTGGATGCGGCGATCGCATATGTCAAGGACCGCAAGCAGTTCGGCAAGGCGATCGCCGATTTCCAGGCCGTGCAGTTCATGCTCGCCGATATGGCGATGAAGCTGGAGGCCGCCCGCCTGATGGTGTACACCGCGGCCGCGCGGGCCGAGCGTGGTGAGCCCAACCTCGGCTTCATCTCCTCGGCGTCGAAGTGCTTCGCCTCCGACGTTGCGATGGAGGTGACCACCGACGCCGTGCAGTTGTTCGGCGGCTACGGCTACACCACCGACTTTCCGGTCGAGCGGTTCATGCGGGACGCCAAGATCACCCAGATCTACGAGGGCACCAACCAGATTCAGCGCGTCGTGATGTCGCGCGCGCTGCTCAAGTAGGTCCTCTGCAGCGCACACCGACAGTTCGGCATGCTATGCGCGATTTCGACACCAAGGCTGTGCAATTCCGCACAACAGGTGCGTGGCACGACCCTGACGTAGAAATCGCTGTTAGTCCTGCGATCAACTATCGCCCCCCAGCTGCAGGGCACCTGCGCGGCTGCTCGCGAGTGCTAGCCGCGGGTGACTTTCTCCATCTCGCGGCGACGGTCGAGTGCACCCGCATCAGGGTTGGCCACCAGTACCAATGACGCGCCCGCGGCGAACACAGCCAGCAGGTTGTCGGTCAATTCGTCGACCGTCGTCCAGCCAGCCGTCGACATCACCCGGTCGTCACGGCCGAAACCCTGTGTGGCAGCCGAGGTTTGGGCAGCGGTGAGGACTTCGGCCACTGACCGGCCGTCGAGTGCTGGTCCCGGGTGGCGTTCCGGCGATATCTGGTCGCCGTGCACCCGGACCGACGTCGCGTAATCGGTGAGGCCGACGGGGAGGTCGGCCACCGGCTTCCCGAACGGGTCAAGCGACAGCACCGCGATCTCGCCCGTCCCGACGGCATCGTCTGCGTCGGACAGCCGATCAGCTGTGCACATCGCGATGTCCGCGTCGCCGTCGAGCACGACGTCGGCGCCGATCCACCAGATTCCGAGAAGCACTGCCGCGGTCTGCCAGTGTGCAGGCAGCAGCACCGCCACCCGACTGCTGGGTCCTGCGCCCATTTCGTCGCGCAGCAGGTTGCCGGTCTTGGCGGCCCAGTTGGCCAGTGTCACCGTCGACAACTCGATGCGTTCACCGGTGGCGTCGTCGTAATACGTGATTCGCGGGCCCATCGGGTCCGCCGCCATCAACGGATCCAGTAGCGCCGATGTGACCGTGGTCAGTTGACGCACTCCGGGTCGTTGGAGCCTGCGGTGAGAATCGGCGACGGCGTGGGCTCGGCGTCGCCCGAGTCGGTCGACCCCGCGGCTGCCGGGTCGACGGTCGTCAGCGTTGGATCCATGCCCGAGGACCCGGGGCCGGTGTAGTCAGCCGAGAGCACCACCCGCGCGGAGCCGGGTGCGACCGAGGCGTTCTCGACCACAGGCAGCCCTCCGAGTTCCTTGGAGATCGCTTGCGCGCCAAGGTCATCGGCCTTCGCCGCCTGCACCTGGCTGCCTGTCACGTGGCCGCCCTCGTTGTTGCCGGTGTTGCCTGCGGCGAACCCTTTGTTGGTCAGCACCTGCAACACCGCCGCGGCCAGTCCGTTGATGTCGGAGTCGTTGACCACGTCGACGGTGGTTTTGCTTGGCGAGTAAGCCAATTGCTCGGTCTTGCCCTCGTCCTGGTCGTGCAGCAGGCTGCCCACCCACTCCTTGACATGAGCCGGGTCGACGCGCACCACGCTCTGCATGCCGTCGTCGCTCCAGCCGGCCTCTTCGACGATCGGTATGGTCGCGAATGCGACACTGCCCCCGGCGAGCTGCTGCAGCTGCTTGACGAAATCCATGATGTCCCAACCCTCGGACAGCACGACCGAGCGCTGGACGGCGTCCTCGAGGCGGTTCAGGGTCGACGGGCTCGACAGCGTCTTGCTGGAGATGACGTCGTGGGCCAGCGACGCCATCACTGCCTGCTGTCGGGTCACCCGGTCCAGGTCGCCGCGCGGAAGGTCGTGGCGCTGCCGCACGAAGCTCAACGCTTGCGGGCCGTTCAGCTTCTGCCAGCCAGCGGGGAAGTCGGCGCCCGAAAGGGGTTCGTACACAGCATCTTTCAGGCAGACGTTGACCCCGCCGAGGGCGTCGGTGATCAACGCGAAGCCGAGCAGGCCGATCTCTGCGTAATGGTCGACGGTGACACCGGTCAGGTTGGCGACCGTCTTGATCAATGCTTCGCGGCCGGCTTCGACGGCCTCGGGCTCGGCCTTTGCCGGATCGACACCGTCCTGCTCGACGAGTTCGGTCTTCTTGTCGAAATACGCCGAGCCGTACACACCGTTGATCTTCATCTTGTTTCCGCCCGGCGTCTGGACGTACGAGTCGCGGGGGATGGAGATCGCAGTGGCCGACTTTCCGTTGTTCGGGATGCGCACCAGGATGATCGTGTCGGTGTTGGTGGACTCGTCGTCGCCCGCCCGCAGCGTTGCCAGTTCCTCCGCCGACAGCGGATTACCGTGCGCGTCGGTGCGGCTGTCCAAGCCGACCAGCAGGATGTCGATCGCGCCGTCGGCGCCGCCCTCGCCCAGCGCGACCGAGGAAAAGTGGTTGATGCCGGATTCGAACGACCGGATCTTGCCCCACGCGACACCCGTGCCGACCACGATGGCCAGGGCCACCGTCACAGCGATGACACGGGACAGGCGAGCGGGCATCTGCCCAGGCTACTGGCGAGATGCCCGCACATCCGGTAGCGCAGGTCGGCGTGCCAGACTCGTGACTGTGAATTCCCGTAAGCCTGACCGAATTGTTATCTCCGGCGCGGGTGGCATGGTGGGCCGCACCCTGGCCGCTGCGGCGCGCAGGCGAGGCCGTGAAGTGCTGGCGCTGACGTCTGCGGACTGGGACATCACCGATCCCGTGGCCGCCGAGCGGTTCATCGAGCCCGGCGACGTCGTGATCAATTGTGCGGCCTATACGCAGGTCGACGCCGCTGAACAGGAACCGGAGCGGGCCCACGCGGTCAATGCCGTCGGGCCTGAACACGTCGCGCACGCCTGCGCGCGCGCCGGGGCAGACCTCATCCACATCTCCACCGACTACGTGTTTTCCGGCGGTCAACACCACCCCTACGAGATCGACGACGAAACCGGGCCGCTGAGCGTGTACGGCCGTACCAAGCTGGCCGGTGAGCTGCTGGTTCTCGCCGCGATGCCCGACGCGCACATCGTGCGGACCGCGTGGATCTACGAGGGCGCCGATGGAAAGGATTTCGCTGCGGTGATGCGGCGACTGGCCGCCGGTGACGGGGAGGTGGAAGTCGTGGCCGACCAGGTCGGTTCGCCGACCTACGTCGGTGATCTCGTCGAGGCCCTGCTGCAACTGGCCGATGACGGATCGATCCGCGAGCCGGTGCTGCATGCCGCCAACGAGGGTGCTGCCAGTCGCTTCGAGCAGGCCCAGGCGGTGTTCGAGGCCGTCGGTGCCGATCCCCAGCGAGTTCGGCCGGTGGGCACCGACCGCCATCCGCGTCCCGCGCCGCGGCCGGCCTATTCGGCGTTGTCCGCCCGCCGATCCACGGAGGCTGGCCTCAAACCGCTGCGGCCGTGGCGTGAAGCGCTGGCCGCTGCGCTCGCGCAATAGTCAGGCGCGGCGCGCCTTCTCGGCAGGCGCGGTGTCGAGGATCAACTCCGCGGCCCGCCCGGCCATCGCCAGCATCGGTCCGGCGAGGTTGCCCGACATCTGCTTCGGCATGATCGAGCAGTCGACGATGCGCAGCCCCTCGATGCCGCGGACGCGCAATTGATCGTCGACGATGTCCTCGTCGTTCGGGCCCATCATGCAGGTGCCTGCCGCGTGGCTGCCCGTCGCGCCGGTTTTGATTGTGGCGTCGACGATTTCGTCGTCGGTCTGCACGCCGGCCCCTGGGGTCGTCTCCAGCTCGACGTGCTCGGCAAGCGGCGAACGCTCGAAGATCTCCCTGATCTTGCGCACCACACCGACCATCGTCGTGCGGTCGTACTCGGTGGCCAGATAGTTGGGGTCGATCGAAAGCTTGGCGTGCGGGTCGGCTGAGGTGATCCACACGCTGCCTTCCGACGTCGGCCGCAGAATCTCGGCCGCGCACGAAACGCCTCCGTGGGAATCGATTTGGCCGCGCTCGCCGCCACTGACGTCGGCAACCGACATTAGCCGAGCCAGGAACTGGCCGTCGACGCGCTCGAGCTCGGGTCGGGTCTTGAAGATCGCCATCACGTCGCCCGTCGGCGTGGCAAGCGGTCCCCTGCGTGTCGCCGCGAACTTCAGTGCCGCAATCGCCTTGCCGACAGTGGTGCGCAGCTGCCGGTTGTAGCCCAGATCGTCGCGCAGCCGGTACATCATGATGGCGCAGAAATGCTCGGTCATCCGGCGGCCGACGTTGTCGCGTTCGAGATACAAAGGCACACCGGCCTTTTCGAGCACCTCGCGGGGGCCGACGCCGGATAGCTGCAAAATCTTCGGGGTGTGCAACGCACCCAGTGCGCTGATCACCTCGCGTCGCGCGCGCACCTCCGAGGTGTTGCCCCCGCTGCGGATCTGGACACCGACTGCCCGCCCGTTCTCGAAAATCAGCCGCTGCGCGTAGGTGTCGGTGGCCAGGTGCAGATTGGGCCGCTTGAGAACCGGATCGAGGAAAGCCTTGGCGGCGCTGACCCGCAGGCCACGGTGGATCATGGCCATCGCAGGCCCGACGCGCTCGTCGTCGGATTCGTTGTAGTCCTGCACGCTCTTGAGGCCGGTGCTGGCGGCGGCGTCAATGATGTACTGGCTCAACTCATCTGGGAACTTCGGCTGCGAGATATGCAGTGGCCCACCGACACCGCGCGTCGGCGAGGGACCGAACTGGTTGTCCTCGAAGGCCTTGAAGATCGGCAGGATGTGGTCCCAGCCCCAGCCATGGTTGCCCAGCCGCTCGAGTTCGTCGTAGTCCTCGCGGTTGCCGCGGTTGTAGACCAGGCCGTTGATGGCGGTGGAGCCGCCGACCGCCTTTCCGCGCACCCATCGTTCATTGAGTTTGTCGGCGGCGCCGTAGGGCTCGAGTTGGTAGACGAAGCTGTGCTTATGTCCCTCGTAGGAGAGGGGGTCGGGGTGATCGGTGCGCTGTTCGAACAGGCCTGCGCCCATCATCGGGATCGCGAAGTAGGGACCGCGGGCAGGCGGACCCGCTTCGACCACCAGCACCTCGGTTCGCGGATCCTCCGAAAGTCGGTTTGCCAGCACACAGCCGGCGGCTCCTGCGCCGAGGATGACGTAGTCGAACGCGGGCATACTGCTCGTCCTTTCAGGCCGCGGTTGTCCACCCCCTTAGCGGCCGTTAGACAGACTACCGGGCTGAAGCGCCAACACCGGAGTTGGTTGCCGTTGCTGCGGTGGCCCATTGGGATGCCGCTACCCTCTAGCCAATGATTGACGAACTGGGTCTGTCCGCGTGAGCGATGGACTGACCGTGGTCACGGTGACCTATTCACCGGGGCCACACCTCGATCGGTTCCTTGCGACGCTCTCGCTTGCCACCGAACGGCCTGTGACGGTGATCATGGCCGACAACGGTTCGACTGACGGCGCGCCAGAAGAGGCGACGGAGCGCTACTCGAATGCGCGCTTGCTGCGCATGGAGGGAAACCTCGGCTACGGCACCGCGGTGAACCGCGCGGTCGCTGAGATCACCCCGGAGTCGGAGTTTGTCATCGTCGCCAACCCCGATGTGCAGTGGGGACCCCGCAGCATCGACCTGTTGCTGGAAGCGGCCGAACGCTGGCCGAAGGCGGGGTCGCTGGGGCCGTTGATCCGCGATCCCGACGGCTCGGTCTACCCGTCGGCGCGCCACCTGCCGAGCCTGATCCGCGGCGGCATGCACGCGGTCGTCGGCCCGTTCTGGAAATCCAACCCGTGGACAGCGGAATACCGCCAGGAGCGAACCGAGCCCAGCGAACGCCCTGTCGGCTGGCTTTCCGGCTCGTGCTTGTTGCTGAGGCGTTCTGCATTCGATGAGGTGTCGGGCTTCGACGAGCGCTATTTCATGTACATGGAGGACGTCGACCTGGGAGATCGCCTCGGCAAGGCGGGCTGGCAGAACATTTATGTGCCGTCGGCGGAAATTTTGCACGACAAGGGCCACGCCACGGGCCGCGACCCGGCCCGCAACTTGGCGGCCCACCACACGAGCACCTACACTTTCCTGTCAGATCGGCATCCGAAGCTGTGGCAGGCGCCACTGCGGTGGACCATCAGGGGCGCGCTAGCTGCGCGCGCGGGCCTTGTGGTCCGCAACTCGAAGCGCAAGCTGAGAAAGGGACGGCACTAGTGGTCAATCCTGCTGAAGTGGACGCGGTCGTACTCGTTGGCGGTATGGGCACGCGCCTGCGGCCGTTGACCCTGTCGGCGCCCAAGCCGATGCTGCCGACGGCCGGCCTGCCGTTTCTGACGCACTTGCTGTCGCGGATCGCCGATGCAGGCATCGAGCATGTCGTGCTGGGCACCTCGTACAAGGCGGGTGTTTTCGAGTCGGAGTTCGGCGACGGATCCAAGCTTGGCCTGCAGATCGACTACGTCGTCGAGGACGAGCCGCTTGGCACCGGCGGCGGTATCGCCAACGTGTCAGAGAAGCTGCGCCATGACACCGCATTGGTGTTCAACGGCGACGTGCTCTCGGGTGCTGACCTGCGGGCGCTGCTGGACTCGCATGGGAACAGCGGCGCCGATGTCACGCTGCATCTGGTGCGCGTCGGCGACCCTCGTGCATTCGGCTGTGTGCCCACCGACTCCGAGGGCGTGGTGACGGCTTTCCTGGAGAAGACGCAGGACCCGCCGACCGATCAGATCAACGCAGGCTGCTACGTGTTCAAGCGCGACGTCATCGACCGCATCCCCAAGGGCCGGGCGCTGTCGGTGGAGCGGGAGGTCTTCCCGGGGCTGCTGGCTGACGGGCTGCGGGTATGCGGTTACGTCGACTCCACGTATTGGCGTGACATGGGCACACCCGACGACTTCGTGCGCGGCTCGGCCGACCTGGTGCGCGGCATCGCGCCGTCGCCTGCGCTCGGCGGTCAGCGTGGCGAAAAGCTGGTGCACGACGGTGCCGCTGTCGCCCCCGGTGCACTGCTGATCGGCGGCACGGTCGTCGGCCGCGGCGCCGAGATCGGCGCCGGTGCCCGGTTGGACGGCGCGGTGATCTTCGACGGCGCATGCATCGGGGCCGGCGCGGTCATCGAGCGTTCGATCATCGGCTTCGGTGCTCGCATCGGGCCGCGCGCGTTGGTCCGCGACGGCGTGATCGGCGACGGGGCCGACATCGGCGCGCGTTGTGAGCTGTTGCGCGGCGCGCGGGTGTGGCCGGGGGTCGCCATCCCTGACGGCGGCATCCGCTACTCGACCGACGTCTAAGCGATTTCGGCGCGCTAACCGTCGCTGAGCGTGCGTTTGCGCGCCGAATCCGCCAATTGCGTGAGGCCGAAGTCGCAGTCTTCGGGCAGCGCATCCAGCGGCCACCACCGCAAGTCCAAAGACTCGTCGCTGACCGCGATTTCGGCGTTCGCCGGCGCATGAACGATGAACTGCATGTCGAGGTGACGCGTCGGCACGCCCAGCGAACACGTGACGGGGTGCACGTGCAGCGCGGCAGGCTCAGGATCGATGATGAGGCCGTCGATGCCGGATTCCTCGGTGGCTTCACGCAACGCGGCGGCGACGATGTCGGCATCGGTCTTCTCGCAATGCCCGCCCAGTTGCAGCCACCGACCAAAGCGTGGATGCAGCGTCAACAACGCGCGCTCGCCGGTGTGGTCCAGGACCAGCGCCGAGCCGGTGACGTGACCCGGTACGCACTCGCGCAGGCAGCCATCCGGCCGTGCGGCGAGAAACGCCAGCACGGCGTGCCGCAGCGTGTCCTGTGCGGGATCGGGTGCGTGCCAACGCGTCAACGCGTCGACGGCCGATTCATGCAGGCTCACTTGCGGACCAGCAGCCCGTCGGTTTCCACCGGATCGCGAGGGCCAGGCGGTTCTTCAGGGTAGCCAATGGCGATGGCGCCCAACGGTTCCCAGTCACCGGGCAGCGCGAGTTCGTCGCGTACCAGGTCGGCGGCGAAGATCGTGGAGCCGATCCAGCAGCTGCCGACCCCGCGCACTGCCAGTGCCACCAGCAGCGCCTGCACGGCTGCACCGACCGCAACCGTGAACATGGTGTGCTCGGCGGCGGTCCTGCTCTGATCGGGGTAGCTGTGCGCTCCGTCAGGCACCATGAACGGGATGACGAGTTCGGGTGCGTCGTAGAGGATCTGGCCGCGCCCGACACGCCGCTCGACAGAATCCGGAGAGCGACCGTCTGAGGTCAGGTCGGCGCGCCACTGATCTTTCATCCGATCCAACAGGCGCAGGCGCCGTTGCGGGTCCTGCATCCACACGAAGCGCACGGGACGGGTGTGGTGGGGCGCAGGCGCGGTGAGCGCTTCGGCGACCGCGGCCTCGATGAGGTCGGGGGCGACGGGTTCCGCGCTGAACCGCCGGATCGATCGGCGCAGCAGCTGTGCCTGACTGCGGCCAAGGGCCAGGGCTTCTTCGGTGCCGAGCCAGAAGAGGTCGTCTTCGCCTGGCCGCAGCAACGTGCGCGCGTTGGAACCGTTGTCGGACAACGTGAGTCCACGCACCACGGCGACCGGGATGTCGGTCAGCTTGCCCTTGACGAGATCGGCCGCCGCGGCGATCTCGTCGGCGACAGCGATCTCGGTGACGATCAGATCGTTGCCGTGCCGGTCCCGCGATCCCGCGTAGCCGTGCAGCACGGTCAGTCCTGCGGCCCCGATCGCGAAATCGGTCTGGCCGTTGCGCCAGGCCCTGCCCATGGTGTCGGTGATGACGACGCCGACGGTGACGCCGAGCCTTTCGCGCAGACCGGTGCGCAGCGCCGCGGCGCTGCCATCGGGATCGGTTGGCAGTAGCGCCAACTCGCCGGAGTCGACGTTGGAACCGTCCACCCCGGCCGCGGCCTGCACCAGCCCCAGTGCGTTCTCAGTGATCAGCGTGCGGCCCTTGCGTGCGAGCACGCGGACGGCCTCGGCATCGATCAGCTTGCGCCGCAACGCATCCCGCTCTTCGGGATCGATTGGGGCGTCAACGATGCGGCCCTCGCACTTGGACACGACCTTGCTGGTGATGACCACGACGTCGTTGTCGCGCAGCCACGGCGCCGCTTGCGCCAGGGCGGCTGCGAGGTCGTCACCGGGCCGGAACTCGGGAAGTCCTGGCACCGGGAGCAGTTCGACTGCCGCAGCTGACCCATGCTCGGTCACGGCTTCACCCCTGCCAGATCCAGTCCGGCACGCACCATTTCGGCCGTGGCCGCCGGATCGGTCATCAGCAGCGGCACCGAGCGCACCTCGACTCCCTCGATGTCGGCGTGATCGCCCTCGTGTATCAGCCAGCCGTCGAGGATGCCGACGCCGGAGCGGGGTCCGTAGTAACCGCCGACGGCCTCCGAGGTGCTGGCCACCCCGATCACCGAGAGGCATTCGTCGGCCATGCCGCGCACCGGCTTTCCGCCGATGATGGGGGAGTAGCCGATCACGCGGGCCGTCGTCGAGCGCAGCGCGCCACGGATTCCCGGGATGGCCAGGATTGCGCCGATGCTCACCACCGGATTGGAGGGAGCGAGCAGCACCACGTCGGCGGTCTCGATGGCTTCGGTGACGCCTGGCCCCGCGGTGGCTTTGTCGGCGCCGACGAACGCGAAGCTGTGCGTCGGCACTTGCGCGCGGTGGCGCACCCACCACTCCTCGAAGTGGATGGCCCGTTTCTCGCCAGCCTGATCACCGGGGCTTGGATCGGTGATGACGACGTGGGTTTCGCTGCGATCGTCGCTGGCGGGCAGCAGACGCGCGCCCGGCTGCCACCGGTCGCACAGCGCCGCGGTCACATCCGAAAGCGGATAGCCGGCGCGCAGCATCTGGCTGCGGACCAGATGGGTGGCCAGATCGCGGTCGCCGAGACCGAACCAGTCTGGCTGTACGCCGTAGGCGGCGAGTTCTTCTTTGGCGTGCCAGGTTTCGTCGCGACGTCCCCACCCACGCTCAGGGTCTATGCCGCCGCCGAGGGTGTACATGCAGGTGTCGAGGTCCGGGCAGATCCGCACGCCGTACATCCAGGCGTCGTCGCCGACGTTGACGATCGCGGTCAGTTCGTCGTCTGATGGGGACCCGCCGAACTGGCCGAGGCCCAACAGGCGCTGCACCCCTAACAGGAAGCGGGCGCCGCCGACGCCACCCACCAGAACCGTGACCTTCACGTGACCGACATTAGGCCGTGGCGCCAAAGCCCGTGCGCCGCGGTGCTGTGACAGACACGCCGACGTGACGACGCGCCGAATTCGTGTCACGGAATGGTATGAATTTCTGTTCCAGCGCTTGACCGCGACAGCTAACGCGTGTGTAATCACACCAGTGTCATTTCCTGGTTGGACGGCCGGTTTCGGTGGCGCAGACCGAGATTCGATCACTTGTTCGAATTGAAGCGGGCCCTACTTATAAATGGTGGGGCTCAAATAAGGGATCTACGAGACCAGGTGAGGAGGCGGAGCATGGCTTATGAGCAGGTCGATTCCAGTCACGACGATCGATTCGACAACCGGATTCTCGGCTCAGTAGGCGACACCCGTCACACCATTACCGGACCTACACCGATTGGGGTCCCCGGGCGTCCTCAATTGAGTTTGGTACCCGAACAACCCGAGAGATATGAAGTTGCTCCGGCAACTACCGAAGACGATCAATGGCAAGAGCGCGCATTGTGCGCTCAAACCGACCCCGAGGCGTTTTTCCCCGAGAAGGGCGGCTCGACCCGGGAAGCCAAGCGAATCTGCCTGGGTTGCGAGGTCCGCGACCGGTGCCTGGAGTACGCGCTGGCTCACGACGAGCGTTTCGGCATCTGGGGCGGCCTGTCCGAGCGGGAGCGCCGCCGCCTCAAGCGCGGAATCATCTGACCTCTAGCGGGTCACTCGTCATCGATCGTCGGGTCGATGACTGACGGTTCGACGCCCAGATAGGTGGCCACCTGAGCCACCAACAGTTCATGAAGCAGCTCGGCGAGTTCGATGGTGTCCTTCGCCCGTCGCTCAATTGGCTTGCGGAACAACACAATTCGCGCGCGCGTCGCGTTGCCGCGGACATCGACCCCTGCCGGTATCAACCGAGCGAGCGCGATCGGACCGTCCGCGACCACTTCGGGCGGCCACTGCACAGATTCGGGGTCCTTCGGCGAGATGCGGGGGATCTCGTCGACGGCGACGTCCAGCCCCGTGACCCGGTCCTGCCATCGCCGTTCGATCGGTTCGTAGGCCTCGAGCACCGCCATGTCGAACCGCTCGGCCCGGCTGCGCCAGCCAGGCACGGTCGGCGGAAGCAGCGGGCCGCGCATCTCTCGGCCGCGGCGTGATCGGCCCAGATTGCGCTGCGTCACGCAGCCGATCGTAACGGTTGGAGATCGGCGGTCTGATGGCTGCGCGTGTCCGGCGGCTTACAGCGTTTTCGCACGATAACCTCTCGTTCGTGAATGTTCCCCGTCGCTGCTGCCGGCCCGGGTGTCCCCACTATGCGGTCGCGACGCTGACCTTCGTCTACTCGGATTCGACCGCCGTGGTCGGCCCGCTGGCGACGGTGTCCGAGCCGCATTCGTGGGACCTGTGCGTGGCACACGCCGGCCGCATCACCGCGCCACGCGGCTGGGAGCTGGTTCGCCACGCGGGACCGTTGCCGACCCACCCCGACGAGGACGATCTGGTCGCTCTTGCCGACGCGGTACGCGAAGGTCGCGACAGCCCTGGACCGATCAACGGCGTGGCGGCAGGGTTTTCGGACCCGGCCACCGGCGTGCACGGCGGTGCGCTGATGGCGCCCGCGGCCCGGCGGCCCGAGTCCAACGGGCGCAGACGCGGCCACCTGCGGGTGTTGCCGGACCCCTCCGATTAATTGGGCCTAGCTGTACTGACCAACCCGGGCCTCGAGCCCGCCTAGCCGCGATCTCTTCACCGCCCGACGGCTAGGCTGACGCCAACGGTCCCCTTCGCAAGGAGCTCTATGTCTCGGCCCGCCGCGGCTGTTCACCGCGTCATCAAGGCGTATGACGTTCGCGGCTTGGTCGGCGAGGAAATCGATGAGGGTTTCGTCGCCGACGTCGGCGGTGCCTTCGCTCGGTTGATGCGCGACGGCTCATCTCAGGTCGTGATCGGCCACGATATGCGGGCCAGCTCTCCGTCGCTGGCGGCCGCCTTCGCCGAAGGTGTGATGGCCCAGGGGCTCGATGTCGTGCACATCGGGCTGGCCTCGACAGATCAGCTCTACTTCGCCTCGGGGCTGCTGGATTGTCCCGGCGCGATGTTCACCGCCAGTCACAATCCTGCCGCCTACAACGGCATCAAGCTGTGCCGCGCAGGTGCGAAGCCCGTCGGCAAGGACACCGGGCTCACCCAGATCAGCGAGGACATCATCGCCGGCGTGCCGGAATTCGACGGTCCTCGCGGCAGCAGTTCGCAGCGCGATGTGCTGGGCGAGTACGGGGACTTCCTGCGCTCCCTCGTCGACCTGGCCGAGCTGCGCCCGCTGCGCGTCGCCGTCGACGCGGGTAACGGCATGGGCGGTCACACCACGCCTGCGGTGCTCGGCGTGATCCCGTCAATCACCCTGCTGCCGTTGTACTTCGAACTGGACGGCACGTTCCCCAACCACGAGGCCAACCCGCTGGATCCGGCCAACCTCGTCGACCTGCAGGCGCACGTCGTCGAGACCGGCGCCGATATCGGTTTGGCGTTCGACGGCGACGCCGACCGGTGTTTCGTGGTCGATGAAAAGGGGCATCCGGTTTCTCCGTCGGCGGTGACGGCTTTGGTCGCTGCGCGGGAATTGAACAGGGAGATCGGGGCGACGGTGATCCACAACCTGATCACCTCCCGGGCGGTACCGGAACTGGTCGCTGAGCGGGGTGGCACACCGGTGCGTTCGCGCGTCGGCCACTCCTATATCAAGGCGTTGATGGCCGACACCGGAGCGATTTTCGGTGGCGAGCACTCCGCGCACTATTACTTCCGCGATTTCTGGGGCGCCGACTCAGGGATGTTGGCCGCCCTGCACGTGCTTGCCGCGCTCGGCGAACAGGAGCGGCCGCTTTCGGACATCATGGCCGACTACCAACGCTACGAAGCCTCCGGCGAGATCAACTTCACGGTCAATGACGCCGAGGCGTGTGTCGATGCGGTGCTGAAATCGTTCGGCACCCGCATCCACTCCATCGATCACCTCGACGGGGTGACTGTCGACCTGGGCGACGGCAGCTGGTTCAACGTCAGGATGTCCAACACTGAGCCGCTGTTGCGGCTCAACGTCGAAGCGCGCACGTCCGACGAGATCGAGGAGATCGTCGGAGTCGTCGGTGCCCAAATCGCCTCCGTCGAGAAGGCGGCCACGTGAACGGTACGCAGGCCACCATCGACCTCGACGATGTGGAGGGCCTGCTCGCCGCCGATCGTGACGGTTTGCTGCGCTCGGCGTCGATGGCAGGCGCGCAGGTGCGTGCCACTGCCGCGGCACTGGACGAGGGCGACCTGGATGCGCTGAAGTCCGACCAACCACCGCGCACCGTCGTCTGGGTGGCAGGCCGCGGCATTGCCGAGACGGCGGGAACAATGCTGTCGGCGACACTGGCCGGTTCGGTGGCGGCGCCGATCGTCGTCGTATCCGAGGCCCCGCCGTGGATCGGCGCACTCGATGTCCTGGTCCTCGCCGGTGACGACCCCGGCGACGCCGCCCTGGTTTCTGCGGCGGCCACCGGGGTGCGCCGTGGTGCGCGCATCGTCGTCGTCGCGCCGAACGAAGGCCCACTGCGCGACGCCACCGCTGGTCGCTCGGCATCGCTGGCGCCACGCCTGTGGGTCCGTGAGGACTTCGGCCTGGCCCGCTATCTGGCTGCGGGCCTTGCCGTGTTGCATGTGGTGGATCCCGGACTGCAAGTGGATCTCGCGATGCTGGCCGACGAACTCGACGCGGAGGCTTTTCGCAACAGCGCCGGGCGCGAGTTGTTCACCAATCCCGCCAAGGCGTTGGCCGAACGCATGTCGGGACGCGACGTGGTGTTGGCCGGCGACAACGCGGCGACGGTGGCGCTCGCCCGCCATGCCGCGACGGTCCTGCTGCGGATCGCGCATCAACCCGTGGCAGCGGTCGGGCTGGGAGACGCGCTGGTCGCACTGCACACGGGTTTCGGTGGTGGGGCTGCCGCCGATGGCGAAGCGTCGATATTTCATGACGAGCAGATCGACGGCCCGTCACCGCGACGGGTGCGCACGTTCGTGTTGGCCACCGACGCCGAACGGCCGGTCGTTGCCGCGCGGATCAGCGGGTTCGACGACGTCGACGTGATCAATGCCGAAGACGTACCGGAAGTATTGGGAATGGTGGATGCTCCGGTGGCAGCCGCGCCGCCCGGCCGGCCGGAACAACAACTGGCGATGATGGCCGTGCGGTTGGAGATGGCGGCCACCTATCTGCGACTGGTTCGAGGTTAAGCAAGTGCACTTGCTACGCGGAGCGGTGCGGACCTATGCATGGGGTTCGCGAACCGCTATTGCCGATTTCACCGGACGACCAAGTCCCACAGCGCATCCCGAGGCAGAGCTGTGGTTCGGTGCGCATCCGGGTGATCCGGCGTGGCTGGAGACTGACGATGGTGAGGTCTCGCTACTCGATACGCTGCGAAGCGATCCCGAAGGCCAGTTGGGTGGCGCGGTGCGCGGCCGGTTCGGTGACACCCTGCCGTTCCTGGTGAAGGTGCTCGCCGCCGACGAACCGCTTTCGCTGCAGGCGCATCCGAGTGCCGAGCAGGCGCTGGAAGGCTTTGCGCGCGAGGAGAAGCTGGGCATCCCGATCACGGCGGCCACGCGTAACTACCGCGACCGCAGCCACAAACCCGAATTATTGGTAGCGCTAGGGCAATTCGAGGCGCTGGCCGGATTCCGATCGGCCGAGAGCGCGGTCGAGTTGATGCGCGCGCTTGCCGTCAGCGACCTCGACCCGTTCGTCAACCTGTTGTCCGGGCAGTCCGACGCCGACGGTCTGAGGGCGTTGTTCACCACGTGGATCACCGCGCCGCAGCCCGACCTCGATGTGCTGGTGCCCGCGGTGATCGATGGTGCGATTCAATACATTCGAGCGGGCAACAAGGAGTTCGCGGCCGAAGCCAAGACCGTGCTCGAACTCGGCGAGCGGTATCCGGGCGACGCCGGGGTACTGGCTTCGCTGCTGCTGAACCGGATCAGCCTCAAGCCGGGTGAAGCCATTTACATGCCCGCGGGCAATCTGCACGCCTATCTGCACGGTGTCGGCGTCGAGGTGATGGCCAACTCCGACAACGTGCTGCGTGGCGGGCTCACCCCCAAACACGTCGACGTGCCTGAGTTGCTGCGGGTGCTCGACTTCACGCCGGCCACCGACGACGTCATTCATCCCGAAATCACCAGGGACGGAACGGAACTCGTCTACAACACGCCCGCACCGGAGTTCGCGGTGTCGGTGTTGCGCATCGACGGCGAGAACCTTGGCCATGAGATCGACGCCCCTACCCAGCACGACGGGCCCCAGATCCTGCTCTGCACAGAGGGTTCGACGGTGGTGCACGCCAAATCCACTGCAGTGACGCTGGAGCGCGGAATGGCCGCATGGGTGGCAGCCGACGACGGGCCGATCCGGCTGGTCGCGCAGACGCCCACGAAGTTGTTCCGGGCGACCGTCGGGATTTAATGCCCTTGCTCGTCGTTGCGGCCGAACGGCAGCACGTGCATGATCGCGACCACCACGGCGCCGACGATCAAGCCGACCACGGCCGACACCGCGGTGTTGAGCAGCCAGGCCAGCAGTGCGCCGACGCCCTGCACGGCGTGGTGGACGAAATCTTCGGCGTGGTGGACCAAGCCGTAGGGTGCGTGCCAACCGAGCGTGTCGGTGCCCTGCAGCAGGATGTGGCCGCCGACCCAGAGCATCGCGACCGTGCCGACGGCCGAAAGCGTCGACAGCACTTTGGGCATTGCCGCGAGTAAGCCGCGGCCGACCCGCTGCGCGAAGCGGGAGCCGCGCTGGGCCAGGTTCAATCCGACGTCGTCCATCTTCACGATGGCGCCAACCACCCCGTACACCGCGACGGTGATCACAATCGCCACGATGACAAGGATGATGAGCCGCGGCCAAAACGACTGATCGGCCACCTCGTTCAGCGCGATGACCATGATCTCGGCGGACAGAATGAAATCGGTTCGGATGGCCCCGGCCGTCATTTTCTTCTCGGCGTCTTCGCCCGCGGCCGTGGTCGGTGCGCCATGGCTGTCGTGTCCGCGAACATAACCCCACGCCTTCTCGGCGCCCTCGTAGCACAGGTACGTCGCGCCGACCATCAGGATCGGCGTCAGCAGCCACGGCACGAACTGGCTGAGCAGCAATGCCGCGGGCAGGATGAAGATCAGCTTGTTACGCAGAGACCCGATCGCGATCCGCTTGATCATCGGCAGCTCGCGGTCGGCGGTGATCCCGTGCACGTACTGCGGTGTCACGGCGGTGTCGTCGATCACGACGCCAGCGGCCTTCGCTGTCGCACGTCCGGTGGCAGCGCCGATGTCGTCGACCGAGGCGGCGGCCAGCCGGGCCAGAGCCGCGATGTCATCAAGAAGCCCGAACAGACCAGCGCTCATCGCGTCGTCCCCATGGCACCGAAGGCTACCTGTGCGTGCGCATGAACCTGATCAGCACGTCCTCGGCGACGCCGTACTGCATCGCATCAACCCACACCCGGCAGTTGACCGGGCCGCCACCCGCCCTGGCCCGGATGCCGCCGGGAACGGCCACGTAGCCGCCGACCTCTGCTTTGGCCAACAGGTCGAGAACCGCACCGGCGTCACCGGATTCGAGGTCGGCGATGGCTACCCACATATCGGCCCACACGCCGTTGTCCCTGCCGCCCGGCGGCAACCAGTAGGCGATGCCGAACTGCGCCAGGTCGTCCAGCGGCCGGATCTGTGTGGTCATGCAACACCGCGGCGGGCGGCCGCGCGGATGAAGCGGTGCACATCCTCCTTCGTGGTGCCACCGTCATGAGCGATCCACGGTCCCTCGATCGACGGGTCGAGAATTCCTTCCTCGAGCCAGGTGTACTGACCGCCGAGCACATCTTTCGCCAAGGTTCGGTCACTGCCGTCGCTGTTGCGCCACAGTTCAGCGAACCGTCGGTCGGCGCGCACCCGCGCCTGGCGGCAGAACGCGTCGGCAAGCCCGATCGCCGAATCGTCCACCCCTGGCCGCTGTGTGCGGACACAGGCGGCCGTCATCGCGAACAACTCGGCTCCGATGTCAACGATGCGGCCAAGGAACCGCTGCTTGTGTTCGAGCTTGCCTTGCCAGCGTGACATCGCATAGAACGTGCTGCGCGCCAACCGGCGACTGGCCCGCTCGACATAGCGTAGATGCGTGCCGAGAGGCCCGAATTCACCGAATGATGTTGGTAATTGCCCCTTTCCGGCGAACAAGGTGGGAAGCCAGCGTGCGTAGAACAGGCCAGCGTTGGCCGCCGCTTTAGCTTTGCGCCGCATGTCGGCGTCGGGGTCGATGATGTCGCCCGCGACGCTCAAATGCATATCCACCGCTTCGCGCGCGATCAGCAGATGCATGATTTCTGTTGAGCCCTCGAAGATCCGGTTGATGCGCACGTCGCGCAGCACCTGTTCGGCCGGGACTCCGCGCTCGCCGCGGGCGGCCAGCGACTCGGCCGTCTCAAAACCGCGACCCCCGCGGATCTGCACCAGCTCATCGGCGATCAGCCAGGTCATCTCCGAGCCGTACAACTTCGCCAGAGCCGCCTCGATCCGAATGTCGTTGTGGCCGGCATCGGCGAGTTCACTGGCCAGCTCGACCATCGACTCCAGCCCGTAGGCGGTGGCGGCGATGAACGCCACCTTGCCGGCCACCGCGTCGTGCTCGCCGACCGGCCTGCCCCATTGCACGCGTTCGCATGACCACTGGCGGGCGACCGACAAACACCATTTCGCCACGCCGCAGCACGTCGCGGGCAGCGACAGCCGCCCCGTGTTCAACGTGGACAGCGCGATGCGCAGGCCGTCGCCTTCCTCGCCGATTCTGTTTTCCGCGGGCACCCTTACATCGGTCAGCCGGGTCAGACCGTTCTCGATGCCGCGTAATCCCATGAACGCGTTGCGGTTCTCGACCGCGATGCCCGGTGTATCGGCCTCCACCACGAATGCGGTGATGCCGCCGGGATGGCCTTCGCCTTTGGGCACCTTGGCCATCACGACCATGAGGTCGGCGATCACGCCGTTGGTAGTCCACAGCTTCACCCCGTCGAGCAGATAGTCGTCGCCGTCCGGGGTCGCGGTGGTGCGCAGCCGGGCCGGGTCGCTGCCGACATCCGGTTCGGTCAGCAGGAACGCGCTGATCTCGGTTGTGCACCGCGGCAGCCACTTTCGCTTCTGCTCTTCGCTGCCGAACATCGAGATCGGCTGCGGCACCCCGATCGACTGGTGCGCGGAAAGCAGCGCGCCCAGCGCGCTGTGTACCGAGCAGACCATGGCCAGAGCCCTGTTGTAGTACACCTGCGACAGGCCAAGACCGCCGTATTCGGTGTCGATCTTCATGCCGAACGCGCCGATTTCCTCGAGCCCGAGGATCACCTCGTCGGGAATCTGGGCATCGCGTTCGATCACGGCGGCGTCGATCTGCGACTCGCAGAACTCCTGCAACTTGGCGAGGAAAGCCTCGCCGCGCTCGCTGTCCTCCGATGAGCCGCTGGGGTGCGGATGGACCAGGTCCATTCGCAATCTGCCGAGGAACAATTCTTTGCCGAAACTGGGTGCCAGCCACTGCGCCTCGCGCGCGTGCTCGGCGGTTTCCCTGGCCTGTTTCTCGCTGATTTCCCCGGTAGCGGTCATCGCAGACCTCCCTAGCAATTGGCCCTACTCGACGGTAACTCCAATAGCCCCTGTAGAGGAGGGGTAAACGCAGGGGAGTGCGCCGGCTTCCCTGCCATGGCAGTCCTCCGGCCGACAGGTCAGCTCAGCTGGTCGACGATGGCCGCAGAGTCAAGCCAGATGTTTTCCCGGCTGATCAGGCCGTCGCGAAATTGGAAGACATGCAGCATACGAAAAGTAATGCGGCGGTTGTTGCCTGGAAGGCCGAGCATCGAACCGATGACCGTTCCGGTCATTGCCTGTTCTAGGACCAGCGCCTCCGGTGTTGCGAAACGATGCAGGACTTCCCAGCCTTCGGTCCGAAAGTTCGCGACGAGATATTCATAGAATTCGCGCGCGCCTTCTTTCCCATGTCTTGGGCTTCCGGGAAAACCCACCACATCGTGCTCGACATCGTCTGTGTAGACAGCCACGGCGCCGTCGACGTCGCCTGCGTCCTCTGCTTGCATATGCCTTGACACCAGCGCATGCAGCTCGTCACTGTCCATCTGCCTCCCCTCGAACGCAATGCCAGCAACCGGGTGGGTCCGATGTTGCGCTGCGCTTTAGCGCACGCCTTTACCGTGGTGATGACACGATAGATCGCGTGGTTGAAGGCGGGGTGCGCTCGTCAAAAGACGGCGGTATCCGCGAAAAGCAAAGCTCGTCGATTGACGAGTGGCTCGATGATGCGATCGAAGCGATCAATCGGGGTGACCTCGCCACCGCGACCGCGTTAGCCGGCCAGGTGCTGACGGTAGACCAAGGCAACATCGACGCCGAGGACTTGTTGGCGGCGCCTGGCGATGGGGGCGAGATCCGGCGGCTCACGATCTTCTTCGCCGACCTAGTCGACTCAACGGCCCTTTCCACCCAAGTGGAGCCGGAGACGTACGGCACGGTGGTCGGTCGCTATCGAGATGCGGTCCAGCGTGCCGTGAATCGTTACGAGGGCCATATCGACTCCGTTAAGGGTGACGGGCTACTCGCGTTATTCGGTTACCCGATCGCACACGAGGACGATGTCTGCCGGGCAGTGCGGGCAGGACTGGACGTCTGCCGGGACGTGTCCCGGCTCAGTGAGCAAGCTCGGCGGCGCTTCGGAGTCGTGATCAGTGTCCGGGTCGGGGTGCATCGCGGATTGGTGTATTTAGACAAGGCTCGAGGCGGCGTCGATGGGTTGGGCGCCAACCTGGCTGCTCGCGTTTCGAACCTGGCTCCACCGGGAGCGGTGGTGGTTTCCGAACCGGTTGAGAGGTTGATACGCAATAGGTTTGACCTTGAGGCCCGGGCCGCAGCACCAGTCAAGGGTGTCACGGAACCGATCGCCTATCACCGCGTTGTCGGCGAGCGGGCGCCGTCGCACCGCCTGAGTGTGGGTCCTACGGTGGGCCGCGATTCGGAGCTCAATCGACTGGAAATGTGTTGGGCGCAAGCGAAATCCGGCGTGCTCGCTCCACCTGCTGTGGTTTTTCGCGGTGAGGCCGGAATTGGGAAGAGCCACCTGGCTGCCGCCGCTGGTGAGCTGATCCGGCGTGACGGCGGCGTCGTGTTGGAGCTTGTGGGATCGCCGTTTCACACCGACGCCGGCCTGCACCCGGTCCGTGCCCTGCTCGAGCGCCGGTGCGGCATCGGTCGCACCACTGAAGCAGCCGAACGGCTGCGCCTGCTCGGCGACGAGGTGCGCGCTCTCGGGCTGGGGTCGGCACTCATCTCCCTGCTGGCGCCGGTATTGAGTATCAGCACCGAAGCGGGTTATGAGCCTGTCGCCGTCCAGGGCCACAAACTCTACGAACAGATCGGTGATGCCGTCCGCGATTACCTGTTGGCCTGCTTGAGGAATGCCCCCGGGCTGGTGGTGGCCGAAGATATGCACTGGTTCGATCACTCCACCATTGAGATCCTCAGCTCCTTGCGCGACAACGCAAACGGCGCCTTGATGGTGGTGGCGACCGGACGCCCAGGAGAGTGGTTGCCGGCCGGGTGGCCGGCAACCGTCGTGGACCTGACGCCGTTGACCGAACAGCAGACCGATGATCTGATCTGCGCCCTCGACCCCGGTATGTCGGCCCAGGATCGCGCCGCGGTAGCGCGCCGCTGCGACGGTGTGCCCTTCTACATCGAAGAGGTCGTCAACGGGCACAACGACGTCGGCGTACCCGAGACGTTGTATGAGCCGCTATTCGCCCGGCTGCGCACCAGTCCCGACGTCATGCCGGTGGTGGAAGTCGCCGCCATCATTGGTCGGGAGATCGATCGCGACCTGCTTTGTGCAGTGGTCGGCCTCGGGGATGAAGCCATCAACAAGGCCCTCGACGATCTCACAGATGCGCGAGTGCTCGAGCAGTTTGGAACTGGCAACTGGCGCTTTCGCCACGAGCTGCTGCGCGAAGTCGCCGCCGAGCTGGCGCCGCCATCAGTGCGCCGGAGAATTAACGGAAAGGTGGCTGACGCCCTGACGGCCGCGGGTGACCCGGATTGGCGATTGGCCGCCGCCCACTACGAGCAGGCAGAGCGCTTCGATGAGGCTGCGTCGGCCTATCAGCGGGCATCCAGCGAGGCTCGCCGGCGCGGCGCACTTGCCGAGGCGCGCACTTATCTCAGCCAGTCACTTGCGCAGCTGGCCTATAGCGCGTCGGGTCCCAGCCGCGACCACGCCGAAAGATCGGCACGGCTCGAGCGGGGCCTGCTGACTTCTGCCGCAGACGGCTATCAAAGCCAAGCCGCCGCCGTCGATTTCGAACGATGCTTGCAGCTAGCTGGTACGGATCTGCGAGACGACGAACTTTTCGCGGCGCTGGTGGCGGTCGTTGGCTATTTCACGGTACGTGCGGATTTGCGGCGGGTAGCCCAACTGATTGAGTCGCTGCGGACAGGCCTCGAACACGGAGACCAGGCGCGCCGTGCCGTGATCGCGGAGATGGCGGGTGTGCTGGCATTCCGCCGTGGCGAGTTCAGCGACGCCCATTCTCATTTCGAGGAGGCGCTGGTCGGCCTGGCCGGCGAAGACGTCCGCAGGATTGGCGCCGTCTGGCGCAACCTCACAGATCCTGAGACACACGCGCGGATGCACCTAGGAGTGGTTCATCTCTTTCGAGGCGATCTCGCCGGCGCCGACGGCCTGCTGACTCAGGCGGCCCAGCGAGCCACGGACCAGGCATTCCCTCGAGGCCCGTACAGCTTGGCGTTCACTCGATCACTCCAAACCTGGATGCACATGGAGGCCGGTCATCTCGACCGTGCCGGAGCCCTTGCCGCAGAAGTCAGCGAACTGGCCGAGCGACATGGTTTCGATCAGTGGCGACTGGAAGGCGACACGTGCCGCGCTGCAGTCGACGGCCTCACCGCCGTAGCCGAGGGCGATACAACCCTCAATAGTCATATCGACACCCTGAGTAGCCTCCTTGAGACTTGGCGCACGCTCGAAATCAATCGATTCCGCACGTACTACGACGCTGTCCTCAGCCGACTGTTGAGCGCCGCCGGACAACCAGAAGCGGCCCGCAGCCGCCTTGACACCGCACTTCAGTTCGCGCGCACCACCCAGATGCACTTCTACGACGCGGAACTACTGCGAATACGTGGGTCCGTCCAGAAGGACCCCACGGACCGGCAAGCCGACGTTGATGGCGCAATACAACTCGCGCGCTGTCAGGGCGCCACGCTATTCGAATTGCGTGCGGCCCTTGATGATTACGCGCTGCGTGGCGCGCCCGCTCGTCTCGCGCTGACGAGCGTTGTCGAACGAATGCCAGCCGATAGCATATTGACCGAAATGGCCCGGGCCCGTGATGCTTTAGGGCTCGCCCAGCCGGACACACCGGGATTGTGAGGCCGCAGCTCAGCTACGTCCAGTGGTCGGCGCACCTCGTATTTCGTCAGCCAACCGGGCTTTTTGCCCGCGCAACGGCCGGTCGTCGCCGGTCAGCCAGCCACATCCGCATGTTGTGCCGGACGGTGCGACCGATCAACCGGGCCGAGGGCACCATGTAGAGGCTGTCGAGCAAACTGAATCGGCGTAAAAACCATTCGGCCAGAACGGGATCCGTCTCCGCGGCGCCGAGGAATTGGTCGAACAGGTTGCCGACAGGCTTGTACCACCACTTCGTGTCGCCGGTCGCGTTGTGCAGCGTGAGATCCCCGATCGAGGTCATCATCCAGACCGGCCACGTCGTCTTGGCGGTGGCCTTGGCCAGTCGGCCCGCGACATCGACGTCTCCAAGAGCCAGCACCGTGCGCAGGTTGCTTGCCTGGATCGCCGTCATGGTCATGCCCTGGCCGAACGTCGGGTTGAAGCTCACCACCGAGTCGCCGAACGGAATGATGCCTTCGGGGAAACGCTCGAGCTTGTCGTAGCGGCGCCACCGACTGGTCGGGTACTTGTGGAAGGCCATCTCGCCGAGCGGAGTGCCGCGGCGCAAGGCCGACGACACGTGTGCGGGCAGGATTTCGTCGGCGAGGTCGAGGATCTCGGGGAAGGTCTGCGGTGGCTCGACCCTGCCGATTCCGAACGTCGTGACGTTCCAGTTGCCGTCTTCGTAGAAGAGCATTCCGATGCCCAGCGGTTGTGCGCGTGATGCGCCGGCCACCACGACCTTCTCGGCCAGCAAACCGTCAGGAACACGCACCTGGTGGCTGGCATATGCGATGCCGACGTCGACGGTCTCCTCATGTGGACGCCCGTATCCCCATGCCTCCAGCCACACCGGCAGCCGGGTGCCGCGGCCCGCGGCGTCGACGACCAGGTCGGCGTCGACCACCTCGCCGGAGTCGAGTCGCACCCCGGTCACACGCTGTTGTGCGGCGTCGAAGATCGGTTCGCTCACCGCGGCCGAGACGATGTCGACGTTGTCGATGGCCAGCACGCGGCGCCGGATCTGCCACTCCAGCTGCGGCCGGCTCGGCACATATGCCGTGAACTCGTCCTGCAGCCGATGGGCGGTGCCGAGCACGTGACCGGCGGCCCCGAAATGGATGCAGTCGGGCCGATTTTCGAGGATCGGCACACCGTCGGCCACCATCTTCTCGAGAAGGCCTGGAAACAGCTGTTCGAACTCCTGCGCACCGCGCGCCATCAGCAGGTGCACGTGCTTGCCCTGCGGGACGGCGGCGCGGTTCTCGGGGCCGGCAGGCAGTGGGTCGCGCTCGTAGACGGTGACCTGCTCGCTGACGTCTGACAGCACCCGCGCTGCGCACAGGCCGGCCAGGCTGGCACCTATCACGATCGCGTGGTTATAACTCCGCCCCATCGGGGGAACAGTACCGAATAGATCCCGGCTGGCGGGACCAGGAAGGGGCCGGTGATGGCTACGGGTTCTTTGGGTTGGCGAGTCAAGTCTGTTGAGCAGTCGATCGAGGACACCGACGAGCCCTCGACGCGGTTGCGTAAGGACCTCACCTGGTGGGACCTCACGGTGTTCGGCGTCGCCGTGGTGGTCGGCGCGGGCATTTTCACCGTCACCGCCTCGACCGCGGGCAACATCACCGGTCCCGCGATCTCCGTCTCGTTCATCATCGCTGCCATCGCATGCGGCCTGGCGGCGCTGTGCTACGCCGAATTCGCATCGACCGTGCCGGTGGCAGGCAGCGCGTACACGTTCTCGTACGCGACGTTCGGCGAGTTCATCGCATGGGTCATCGGTTGGGATCTGATTCTGGAGTTCGCGGTCGGTGCCGCGGTGGTCTCCAAGAGTTGGTCGACGTATCTCGGCACAGTCTTCGGATTCTCCGGCGGGACAGTGGAATTGGGGCCACTGAAGTTTGACTGGGGGGCTCTGCTTATTGTCGCCGTATTGACAGTGCTGCTGGCGTTGGGCACCAAGTTGTCGTCGCGCGTCAGCGCGGTCATCACCGCGATCAAGGTGGGTGTCGTGCTCTTGGTGATCGTGGTGGGCGCCTTCTTCATCAAGGCCGCCAATTATTCGCCGTTCGTTCCGCCGCCTGCGGCAGGCGGCTCCGACGCGACTGAGCAGTCACTGTTTTCGTTGCTCACCGGCGCAGGCAGCAGCACATACGGCTGGTATGGGGTGCTGGCCGGCGCGTCGATCGTGTTCTTCGCGTTCATCGGGTTCGACGTCGTGGCCACCACCGCCGAGGAGACCAAGCGGCCACAGCGCGATGTACCGCGCGGCATCATCGCCTCGTTGATCATCGTCACCCTGCTCTACGTCGCGGTGTCGGTGGTGCTGTCGGGCATGGTGCGCTACTCCGACCTGAAGAGCGCGGGTGAGGATTCCGGCGCCAACCTCGCGACGGCCTTCGAACTGAACGGCGTCGACTGGGCGGCCAAAGTGATTGCAATCGGCGCCCTGGCCGGTCTGACCACCGTGGTCATGGTGCTGATGCTGGGGCAGTCGCGGGTGTTGTTCGCGATGTCCCGCGACAGGCTGTTGCCCGCCAGTCTGGCGCAGACCGGTGAGCGCGGCACGCCGGTGCGCATCACGGTGCTGGTCGGCGTTGTCGTGGCGCTGACGGCGGCGCTGTTTCCCATCGCCAAGCTCGAGGAGATGGTCAACGTCGGCACGCTGTTCGCGTTCGTCCTGGTGTCCGCCGGTGTGATGATCCTGCGCCGCACGCGCGGCGACCTGGAACGCGGTTTCCGAGCACCGGGGGTTCCCCTGGTGCCGATTCTGTCGATCCTCGCTTGCGTGTGGCTGATGTTGAACCTGACGACGCTGACCTGGATCCGGTTCGTGGTCTGGATGGCCGTCGGCGTGGTCATCTATTTCGCCTATGGGCGCAGGCACTCGGCGCTGGCGCAACGGGAAGAGGTACTTGCCAGCTCCTAGCCCGTTCTTTACAAAACGCGCCTCTGTGTCTAGACAGCCGACAAAATCGGCTCTATAGTCAACTGAACGTGATGGCACTCACTTCAGGAGGCATGTAGTGACCACTCAAATGTCCGACCTCGAGGTCACCCAGTGGCGCGATAAGAAGCGCCATCTGTGGCTGATGGGGCTGATCGCGCCGACGGCGCTGTTCGTGATGCTGCCGTTGGTGTGGGCGTTCAACCAGTGGGGTTGGCACGCGGCGGCCCAGGTGCCGTTCTGGATCGGGCCGATCCTGCTCTACATCCTGCTGCCGGCGCTTGACCTTCGCTTCGGTCCCGATGGTCAGAACCCGCCCGACGAGGTGATGGAGCGGTTGGAGAACGACAAGTACTACCGCTACTGCACCTACATCTACATCCCGTTCCAGTACGCCAGCGTGATCCTGGGCGCGTACCTGTTCACCGCGTCCGACCTGAGCTGGCTGGGTTTCGACGGCGGCGTGGGCTGGCCGGCGAAGATCGGTCTGGCGCTCTCGGTGGGTGTGCTCGGAGGCGTCGGCATCAACACCGCACACGAAATGGGCCACAAGAAGGACGAACTCGAGCGCTGGCTGTCGAAAATCACGCTGGCCCAGACCTGCTACGGCCACTTCTACATCGAGCACAACCGCGGCCACCACGTCCGCGTCGCCACCCCGGAGGACCCCGCGTCGGCCCGTTTCGGAGAGACGTTCTGGGAGTTCTTGCCGCGCAGCGTATTTGGCAGTCTGAAGTCGTCGTGGGAACTGGAAGCCCAGCGGCTGCGACGTGCCGGCAAGAGTCCGTGGCACTGGTCCAACGATGTGCTCAACGCGTGGGCGATGTCGGTGGTGTTCTACGGCATCCTGATCGCGGTCTTCGGCGTGGCACTCATCCCATACGTCGTGATCTCCGCGGTGTTCGGCTTCACGCTGTTGGAGACGGTCAACTACCTCGAGCACTACGGCCTGCTGCGCCAGAAGCTGGAAAGCGGTCGCTACGAGCGGTGCGCGCCGGTGCACAGCTGGAACTCCGACCACATCGTGACCAACCTGTTCCTGTACCACCTGCAGCGGCACAGCGATCACCATGCCAACCCGACGCGGCGCTACCAGACGCTGCGCAGCATGGAGGGCGCGCCGAACCTGCCGAGCGGATACGCGTCGATGATCGCGCTGACCTACTTCCCGCCGCTATGGCGTCGCGTGATGGATCACCGGGTGCTCGAGCACTACGACGGCGACATCACCCGCGTCAACGTGCAGCCACGGATGCGCGACAAGGTGATGGCCAAGTACGGAGCACGGGCATGAGCACGTACCGCTGCCCGGGTTGTGACTACACCTACGACGAAGCGAAAGGCGCACCGCGGGAAGGGTTTCCCGCTGGCACGCCGTTCAGCGAAATCCCCTAAGACTGGTGCTGCCCGGACTGTGCAGTACGCGAGAAGGCCGACTTCGAAGAGATTTCTGAAAAGAAGGACGAGGTAATGAAATGACCGACTACAGACTGTTCATCTGCGTGCAGTGCGGATTCGAATACGACGAGGCCAAGGGCTGGCCGGAGGACGGCATCGCCCCGGGCACCCGGTGGGACGACATCCCCGACGACTGGAGCTGCCCGGACTGCGGCGCGGCGAAATCCGATTTCGAGATGGTGGAGGTCGCACGGTCGTGACCGCTACGGTTGCGCGTGTGACTAGCCCGCGCGACCATCGAACCGCGCAGCGCATTCCGTACGCCGAGGCGTCCCGGGTGCTGCTGCGCGATTCGATTTTGGACGGCATGCGGGAACTCCTGGTGAGCCGTGATTGGTCGTCGATCACGCTGTCGGACGTCGCGAAGGCCGCAGGCATCAGCCGCCAGACGATCTACAACGAATTCGGATCGCGCCAGGGGCTGGCGCAGGGCTATGCGCTGCGGCTCGCCGACCGCCTGGTGGATCAAATCGAAGACGCGATCGGAGGCAACGTCGGCGACATCTACGCCGCGTTTCTGCAGGGATTCCGCGACTTCTTCGCCGAGTCGGCCGCAGACCCGCTGGTGATCTCGCTGTTGACCGGTACCACCAAACCAGACCTGTTACAGCTGATCACCACGGACTCCGCGCCGATCATCACGCGCTGTTCGGAACGGCTGACCGAGACCTTCATGAATAGCTGGGTGCGCACGAGCGAGGAGGATGCGGGGGTCCTTGCCCGGGCCATCGTCAGGCTCGCCATGAGCTACGTTTCGATGCCGCCGGAGGCCGACCACGACGTCGCCCGCGACCTCGCCCGTTTGATGACGCCGTTCGCCGAACGCTACGGTGTTGTAGATACTCCTTAGCTGTCAGAGCGCCCCTGCTGTTCAACCGCACAAGCGCCTGTCCCGCGAGCCCGCAGGCTAAGGGGGTTTCCGCATGGGTGTCGCCGCTGCGTACGTCCGTGCGCACATTGGCAATGACGAACGAAGAAGGGCTCTAATACATGACTGAGTTGAAGGCCGACGTGCTCAACGGCATCGACTTCAAGGTGGCTGATCTGTCCTTGGCCGAGTTCGGCCGCAAGGAGATCCGGCTGGCCGAGCACGAGATGCCAGGCCTGATGTCGCTGCGGCGCGAGTACCACGATGTGCAGCCGCTGAAGGGAGCCCGGGTTTCCGGCTCGCTGCACATGACCGTGCAGACCGCGGTGCTGATCGAGACCTTGGTCGCCCTCGGCGCCGAAGTTCGCTGGGCGTCTTGCAACATCTTCTCCACCCAGGACCACGCCGCGGCGGCCGTCGTCGTCGGCCCGCACGGCACACCCGAGGAGCCCAAGGGCACCCCGGTCTTCGCGTGGAAGGGCGAGACGCTCGAGGAGTACTGGTGGGCCGCCGAGCAGATGCTGACCTGGCCGGGCGAGCCGGCCAACATGATCCTCGACGACGGCGGTGACGCCACCATGCTGGTGCTGCGCGGTGCGCAGTACGAGAAGGCCGGTGTGGTGCCGCCCGCCGAGGAGGACGACTCCGCCGAGTGGAAGGTGTTCCTCAACCTGGTGCGGACGCGCTTCGAAACCGAAAAGGACAAGTGGACGAAGATCGCCGAGTCGGTTCAGGGCGTCACCGAGGAGACCACGACCGGCGTGCTGCGGCTCTACCAGTTCGAGGCTGCCGGTGAGCTGCCGTTCCCGGCGATCAACGTCAACGACTCGGTTACCAAGAGCAAGTTCGACAACAAGTACGGCACCCGGCACTCGCTGATCGACGGCATCAACCGTGGCACCGACGTGCTGATCGGCGGCAAGAAGGTGCTGATCTGTGGCTACGGCGACGTCGGCAAGGGCTGCGCGGAGTCGATGGCGGGCCAGGGCGCGCGCGTGGCCGTCACCGAGATCGATCCGATCAACGCGCTGCAGGCGCTGATGGACGGCTTCGACGTGGTGACCGTCGAGCAGGGTGTCGGCGAGGCCGACATCATCATCACCTCGACGGGCAACAAGGACATCATCACCCTCGATCACATGAAGGCGATGAAGCACCAGGCGATCCTGGGCAACATCGGTCACTTCGACGATGAGATCCAGATGGCCGCACTCGAGAAGTCGGGCGCCAAGCGTCTGAACATCAAGCCGCAGGTTGATCAGTGGACGTTCGACGACGGCAAGTCGATCATCGTGCTGTCCGAGGGCCGCTTGCTGAACCTGGGCAACGCGACCGGTCACCCGTCGTTCGTGATGAGCAACAGCTTCTCCAATCAGGTGATCGCACAGATCGAGCTGTGGACCAAGAACGACGAGTACGACAACGCCGTCTACCGATTGGCCAAGCACCTGGACGAGAAGGTGGCGCGCATCCACGTCGAGGCGCTCGGCGGCACGCTGACCAAGCTCACCAAGGAGCAGGCGGAGTACATCGGCGTCGACGTCGAGGGCCCATACAAGCCCGAGCACTACCGCTACTGACGTAACGCGACGAAACCCCCGGCGCATAACGCGTCGGGGGTTTTGCGTCTTCGGCAAAATGGCTTGACCTCAAGTCCACTTGAGGTGCCAAGCTGCTCATATGAGCGACTGGACAGATGACGTCTCGGCACGTTTCGTCCGCGATGTGTTGCCGTTGGTCGATCAGCTCTACCGCGCGGCGCTTCGCTACACGCGCCGGCCGGCGGACGCTGAAGACCTCGTGCAGGAGACGATGGTCAAGGCGTACGCAGGATTTCACAGGTTCTCGGACGGAACCAATGTGCGTGCATGGCTCTTTCGGATCCTGACGAACACCTGGATCAGTTCGTATCGCAGCGCGCAGCGACGTGTTGACGAAGTGCTCTCTGGTGACGTTGCCGAAGTGTGGCCTGCTGCGGCCAGAAACCCGTCGGCCGAACTGGCTGTGTTGGAGGCGATGGGCGATGAGGACGTGCGTGATGCGCTGCAGGCTCTGCCGGAGGGTCAGCGGTTGGTGGTCTACTACGCCGACGTAGAAGGCTTCCGGTACAAGGAGATTGCCGAGATCTTGGACGTGCCGCTGGGCACGGTGATGTCACGACTGCACCGCGGGCGCGCCAATCTGCGGAGGCTGCTCATGCGCGTTGCCGCGGAGCGTGGCTACGCGGCGTAGTCCCGGTTAGGGGCTGGGCGGAGCAGCGCACCGCTGCTTGATATCGATGAGCGGCTGCCGAATATTGGTCATGTCCGCCTGGACATCGGGGTGAGAGTTCAAGTAGGCCTTGGTCTTTTCGGCGACCTGAGCCCGCGTGAGGCCTTCGAGGCTTGTGTAGAAATAGTTCACGTCGGGATGGGTGAACAGATAGGCCGACGTCGCTGCCGAGACCCCTGACCGCACGCCTTCGAGATCGGCTGCGCTGCAGTTCGGCGGATCTGCGGCGGGGTCCTGGTCGGCATGAGCGAGGGGACTGCCGGCAAACAGCGCCGCACCGACTCCTGCGCCCGTGAATACGGCGGCGGCGAGGCGAGTCAACATCATGTCTCACAGTCTGCGCACAACGGGCACTCATGCGCCGCCATCGCAAGCAGTTCCACAGCAGATTCGGGCAGTGCTCACAGGCGGCGGACGTTTCGGCGACGGTAGGCCCTCACGGCGGGCGGATAGGCTGCCCGCGTGCTCATCGTGATCGAGGGTGTCGACGGAGCAGGCAAGCGCACGCTGACCAACGGGCTGCGCTCGGCGTTCGAAGCCGCCCACAAGTCCGTCGCCAGCCTGGCGTTCCCGCGCTACGGCCATTCGGTGGAAGCCGACCTCGCCGCCGAGGCACTGCACGGCGGCCACGGCGATCTGGCGCAGTCTGTCTATGCCATGGCCGTGCTGTTCGCCCTCGATCGCGCGAACGCCAAAACAGAAATCGCGCACCTCACCTCCGCGTACGACGTGGTCATCCTCGACCGTTACGTCGCCTCCAACGCCGCGTACAGCGCCGCGCGGTTACATCAGGGCGCCGACGGCGAGGCCGTCGAGTGGGTCCGCACCCTCGAATACGAGCGGCTGCACCTGCCCAAGCCGGATGCCCAGGTGCTCCTGGACGTGCCGACCGAACTGGCCGCCGAGCGCGCCGAGCGCCGCGCCAACGAAGAGGCCGACCGCGCCAAGGACTCCTATGAACGCGACGACGGGCTGCAGCGGCGCACCGGCGAGGTCTACTCCGGGCTCGCCGCCGCGCAGTGGTGCGGGCGCTGGCTGGTGGCCGGACCCGACGTGAACGCCGCCGCGCTCGCCGCAGACCTGGCTCAATAGCCGACTCGCGGGCGTGCTAGCAGCGTTTTATCGCAATCTGGTGCCACCATGGACACCATGAGGCAAAGGATTCTGGTTGTCGATGACGACCCGTCGCTGGCCGAGATGCTCACCATCGTCCTGCGCGGGGAAGGTTTCGACACCGCGGTCATCGGCGATGGCACGCAGGCACTCACGGCGGTCCGCGAGTTGCGGCCCGATTTGGTGTTGCTCGACCTGATGCTGCCAGGCATGAACGGCATCGACGTGTGCCGCGTGCTGCGCGCCGACTCCGGTGTGCCGATCGTCATGCTCACAGCCAAGACCGACACGGTCGACGTGGTGCTCGGCCTCGAGTCCGGGGCCGACGACTACGTCATGAAGCCGTTCAAGCCCAAGGAGCTGGTAGCGCGAGTTCGCGCCCGGCTGCGCCGCAACGAGGACGAGCCCGCGGAGATGTTGTCGATCGCCGATGTCGAGATCGACGTGCCCGCCCACAAGGTCACCCGGCAGGGTGAGCAGATTTCACTGACACCGCTGGAGTTCGACCTGCTGGTGGCGTTGGCGCGCAAACCGCGGCAGGTGTTTACTCGTGATGTGCTGCTCGAACAGGTGTGGGGCTACCGGCACCCCGCGGACACCCGTTTGGTGAACGTGCATGTCCAACGTTTGCGGGCCAAGGTTGAGAAAGACCCGGAGAACCCGCAGGTGGTCCTGACCGTTCGAGGAGTGGGATACAAGGCCGGACCCCCGTGATCGGACGGCTCGCCGTCGCCGCGATTTTGACCGCTCGGCGGTGGCCGTGAATTTTGCCGCTTGGCGGTCGCCGTGATCTTTCGCTCGAAGCGACGTATCCATCGGCGTTCTGCACCACTGCTACGCGGATTCGCGGCGCTGAGTCGAGCGATGGGTCTGGCGTGGAAGCGCTCCCTGCAACTGCGGGTGGTGGTGCTCACGCTCGGGCTGTCGCTCGCCGTCATCTTGGTGCTCGGCTTCGTGCTGACCAGCCAGATCACCGACCGCATCCTCGAAGTCAAGGTCCGCGCCGCAACCGAAGAGATCGAGCGCGCCCGCAACACCGTCAGTGGCATCGTCGGCGGTGAAGAAACACGGTCGCTCGACAGCAGCCTGCAGTTGGCGCGAAACACTCTGATCGACCGCAAGGCCGACACCGGCGCAGGACTTGCGGGCACCTTCGACGCGGTCCTCGTCGTTCCCGGCGACGGTCCCCGCGCCGCGACGGCGGCAGGCCCGGTGCAGCAGGTACCCAACGCGTTGCGCGACTTCGTGAAGGCCGGGCAGGTCAGTTATCAGTACGCAACCGTGCACACCGACGGTTTCTCCGGCCCGGCGCTGATCATCGGCAGCCCGACGTCCTCTCCGGTGACGAATCTCGAGCTGTACCTGATCTTTCCGCTGAACAACGAGGAATCCACCATCGCGCTGGTGCGTGGCACCATGCTGACCGGCGGCGTGGTGCTGCTCGGCCTGCTGGCCGCGATCGCCTTGTTGGTTGCCCGCCAGATCGTGCTGCCCGTGCGGTCGGCGTCGCGGATCGCCGAACGCTTCGCCGAAGGCCACCTCACCGAGCGCATGCCAGTGCGCGGCGAGGACGACATGGCGCGGCTGGCAGTGTCGTTCAACGACATGGCCGAAAGCCTGCACCGCCAGATCACCCAACTCGAGGAGTTCGGCAACCTGCAGCGCCGGTTCACCTCCGACGTCAGCCATGAGCTGCGCACCCCGCTGACGACGGTGCGGATGGCAGCCGACCTGATCTATGACCACAGCGAGGACCTGGATCCTGCGCTGCGCCGCTCCACCGAGCTGATGGTCAACGAGCTGGACCGATTCGAAACGCTGCTCAACGACCTGCTGGAAATCTCGCGCCACGACGCCGGTGTCGCCGAACTGTCGGTCGAGTCGGTGGATCTGCGCTCCACCGTGCAGAGCGCGCTGGACAACGTCGGCCACCTGGCTCAGGACGCCGACATCGAGCTGATCGAAGACATGCCCGCCGAAGAAGTGATCGCCGAAGTCGACCCGCGGCGCGTCGAGCGCATTCTGCGCAACCTGATCGCCAACGCCATCGACCATGCCGAGCACAAGCCGGTGCGTATCCGGATGGCCGCTGACGAGGACACCGTGGCAGTTACCGTCCGCGACTACGGCGTCGGGCTGCGGCCCGGCGAGGAGAAGCTGGTGTTCTCCCGGTTCTGGCGCTCGGACCCGTCGCGGGTGCGGCGCTCCGGCGGCACCGGTCTCGGCCTGGCGATCAGCATCGAAGACGCCAGGCTGCACCAGGGCCGGCTCGAGGCGTGGGGTGAACCAGGCAAGGGCGCCTGCTTCCGGCTGACGCTGCCGCTGGTACGCGGCCACAAAGTGACCACAAGCCCGTTGCCGATGAAACCCATTGGGCCAGAACGTAATCCGCGCCGAAACCGCGAGCGCGAACCCGCAGCGGAGAACGTGTGAAACGCGTCCTTGCCGCACTGTGGCTGCTTGCGTTCGTCCTCACGGGCTGCGCGGGAGTACCCAGTTCGTCCGCGCCGCAGGCCATCGGTACGGTCGATCGTCCGGCGCCGCCGAGCCTGCCCAAGCCGACCCCGGGCATGGATCCCGACGTCCTGTTGCGTGAATTCCTCAAGGCGACAGCCGATCCCGCCAACCGCCATCTCGCGGCACGACAGTTTCTCACCGAATCCGCTTCGCGCGCATGGGATGACGCCGGCAGCGCCCTACTGATCGACAACGTCGTTTTCGTCGAAACTCGCGGCCCCGAACATGTTTCGGTCAACATGCGCGCCGACATCCTCGGTTCCCTGTCGGATGTCGGTGTCTTCGAAACAGGGGAGGGCGCGCTGCCCGATCCCGGTCCCATCGAATTGGTCAAGACACCCGGCGGGTGGCGCATCGACAGGCTGCCCAACGGCGTTTTCCTTGACTGGCAACAGTTCCAGTCGACGTACAAGCGCAACACGCTGTACTTCGCCGACCCTACCGGGCATACCGTCGTACCCGACCCGCGGTACGTCGCGGTGTCCGACTCCGACCAGTTGGCCACCGAACTGGTCAGCAAATTGATCGCAGGCCCCCGGCCGGAGATGACCAACACGGTGCGCAACCTGCTTGGTCCGCCGCTCAAGTTGCGCGGGCCGGTGACGCGCGCCGATGGCGGCAAGACGGGTGTGGGCCGTGGCTACGGCGGCGCCCGCGTCGACCTGGAAAACCTATCGACGACAGACCCGCACAGCAGGCAACTGCTTGCCGCACAGATCATTTGGACCCTGTCCCGGGCCGGGATCAACGGACCGTATGTGATCAACGCCGACGGCGCGGCGCTGGACGATCGCTTCGCCGACGGCTGGGACACCTCCGACGTCGCGGCCACCGACCCCGGCGCGGCCGACGGCGCCGCTGCCGGCCTGCACGCACTGGTGGGCGGATCGCTGGTGTCACTGGATGGCCAGCGGACGAATCGGGTGGCGGGCCAGTTCGGTCAGATGCCCGGCCAGACCGCAGCGGCGGTGTCGCGCACCGGACAAGAAGTGGCATCGATCGTGACGCTGCGGCCGGGCGCGCCCGACATGGCGTCGTCGCTATGGGTGGGCCCGCTGAACGGCAATGCGACACAAGCGATGGAAGGGCGCACGCTGTCGCGGCCCAGTTGGGCTCTCGACGACGCGATCTGGGTGGTGGTCGACGGCATCAACGTGGTACGCGCGATCCAAGATGCCTCAGGCCAACCGGCCCGCATCCCCGTCGACTCCAGTGTGGTGTCGATGCGCTTCCCCGGTGTGATCGCTGAACTCCAGCTCTCCCGGGACGGAACGCGTGCCGCGATGGTCATCGAGGGTCAGGTGATCCTCGCCGCTGTCGAGCAGACCGCGGGCGGCGGCTATGCGCTGACATATCCACGGCGGCTTGGCTTCGGGCTCGGCAATACCGCGGTGTCGCTGGCCTGGCGTACCGGCGACGACATCGTCGTCAGTCGCACCGACCCGCAGCACCCGGTGTCCTACGTCAACCTCGACGGCGTGAACTCCGATGGCCCGAGCCGCAACCTGTTGATGCCGGTCACCACTGTGGCCGCCAACCCGTCGACGGTTTATGTCGCCGACGCGCGCGGTGTGCTTCAACTATCCGGCTCGGCGGCCGACAACGATCCGGCGTGGGCCGAGGTGCGGCCGCTGATGATGCCAAACGCGCTGCCCGTGTTGCCCGGCTAGCTTTCCAACCTCGCGCGAAATTGCGTTGAACCTTCCCCCTGCATCGCCCGTTGTGCAGACAAAACACCACTAGAGGTGTTTGCTCAACTCCCAGGAGGGGATGATGAAGATTCGCGGCCCGATAGTCACCCTCGCCGCGGTGGCGGTGCTCGGGGTCGGCATATTACTCATCAATATGTCGAAGGAGGGCCCGGCGCCGGCGAATCCGTACAGCCAGTCCACCACCACAGCCGCCGCGACGCCGGCCGCTCCGCCACCCGCACCGAGCACGCCACCGCCACCGCCCGCGTTCCCGGCCAAGGCCGACTACGTCGGCAAGGTGCCGACCGCCAACGGCACGCTCACGTTGGAGATCACCGTCGACGGTGACAAAGCCATCGCGTATGCCTGCGACGGCAACGCCGTCGAGTCGTGGTTGCGGGGTAGCGCCGTCAACGGCGCTGTGAGCCTTGCGAACAAGGACAAGACGAGCCGACTCGAGGGCCACCTCGAAGGCAGTGCGATCGTCGGAACCTTGTCCATCGGCGAAAAGAAGTGGGACTTCAACGCGCCCGTCGCGCAGCCACCCGCTGGGTTGTATGTCTACGAGAACGCGGGCGTGCGCAACAGCTGGATCGTCGACTCGACGGGCGGGGTGACCGGAGTGCAACGGCGCGAAGACAATTCGACCGCCCCGGCCCCCAAGCTGACGACCGACGGGATCGCGAACATCGACGGCATAGAGGTCAAGGCGATTCGGGTGGAGGGCGACAGCAATGTCTGATACCGAGGCCTCGACTGCCGCGGTGCCTGCGAAGTCGTCGGCAGTTGCGGTGTTGATTGCCGTTGCGCTCGGTGCGCTCGTCGCCGGCGGGCTCGGGGTGTTCGGGAAAGTACATGAGCCACAGTTCTTTTCGATCAACCTTGCCGGCTTCTCCAGCGGACTTGCGGTCAAGGCTTGGCTGGCGACGCTGGCCGTGGCGTTGGCGCTTTTCCAGCTGGGTTCGGCATTCGCGATGTATCGGCTGGTTCCGGGCGGCAAGGCGCCATCGTGGATCGGCACCGCGCACGTGTGGTCGGGTCGGCTGGCGGTGCTCACCAGTGTTCCGGTCGCCGTGCACTGCTTGTACGCGTTGGGGTTTGAGTCCTACGACAACCGCGTGCTGTTCCATTCGCTGTTCGGGTGCTTCTTTTACGGCGCATTCGTCACGAAGATGATCTTGCTGACCCGCAAAGGCCTTCGCAGCTGGGTGATTCCGGTTGTCGGCGGCCTGGTGTTCTTCGGTTTGGTGTATGTCTGGTTGACCTCAGCCCTGTGGTTCTTCCAGACCAACGGTGTCACGTTCTAACTGAAAGGTTGTGTATGAACATCGGAGAGTTCCCCATCTCGCGGCAGAAGGTTTTGCTCGGTGCCGGTCTGGGGCTGGTGACGGCGGTTGTGGCCGCATGCAGCACCTACGGCAAAAAGACCGAAGCGGCAAGCGAATCCGCCACTACGACCGCGGCCCCGACCGCGGGCGGCACCGCGACCCCGGCGGCGAAGTCCATCGCCAAGACCGCCGATGTGCCGGTGGGGTCCGGCGTGATCGTCGACGACATCGTGGTCACGCAACCCTCAGCCGGTGTCTTCAAGGGGTTCTCCGCGAAATGCACACATAAGGGGTGCATGGTGGACAAGGTGGCCGACGGCACCATCGACTGCCCGTGCCACGGCAGCAAGTTCAACCTCGACGGCACCGTGGCCAAGGGGCCTGCGGACAAACCGCTCGCAACCGAGAACATCTCGGTTCAGGGTGACTCGATTGTCCTTGGCTGAGAGGACCAGCGGCCAAGTCGTACCGCGGCGAGTGTGGACTTGATACACACGAAACGGCGAATGGCGTGACACAAGCCCACACTCGACGGTGATGTCGTACCTCGCCGCCACACTTCGCACATGCTCGACCTCGTCTTGCCGCTCGAGTGCGGCGGCTGCGGGGCCCCATCGACGCGATGGTGCCGCGCCTGCGCCCAGGACCTTGCCGTCAAGCCTGACCAGCCCCACCTGATCACCCCGCGCGTCGATCCCGGCGTGCCCGTCCTGTCGCTCGGTCGCTACGCAGGCCCGCGCCGCGACGCCATCGTCGCGGTCAAGGAGCACGGCCGCGCCGACCTGGTCGCACCGCTGGCCCGCGCGCTTGAACAAGCCATCGATCGCCTCCTCGACTGGGGTGTCATCGACACGCCGCTGACCGTCGTCCCGGCACCCACCCGGCGCTCGTCGGCCCGGCGCCGCGGCGGTGACCCGGTCACCCGGATCGCGCTGGCGGCCACCAAGCAGCACGCCGGGATCGCCGTCGTCCAGGCCCTGCGGCTGCGGGGTATGGTCCGCGACTCCGTCGGCCTGTCGGGCGCCGACCGTCAGCGCAACATCGCCGGCCGCGTGAAGATCACGAAGCCCGTAACGGGAGCGGTGCTCGTCGTCGACGACATCGTGACCACGGGCGCCACCGCCTCGGAATCGGTCCGCGTCCTGCACATCGCGGGTGCTCACGTGGCCGCGGTGCTTGCCATCGCCAACGCCTGACGCGCGGGCAACCGAGATTCAAATCAACCCTGTGTGAAGAACTGAAAACGGGTCCGCGAATTTACTGGCACTACCGGGTGAACACGATTACCGTCGGCAACAACCACCCGTGAAGCCTCACGGCGGCGCTCAACCCCGACGCGCCAGCATCGCCGACCAGCGGTAGGAGGTGAGTACTCGACACCTTGCGCCGGAGGGCGAAGCGACATGCAGGCCCGCCGGCGCGGAATCCGAAAGCCAAGCCGGGCACGCGAAGCGTGCGACTCCGTAGAGAAACGAGTTGCCAAGCATGTCAAGCCATTCCGTGGACTCAGACCGCACAACGATGGTGATCGAGGACGAGCCGCCCGAACCAACCCCGAACGCTGAGGTCGTCGTCAAGGGCCGCAACGTCGAGGTTCCCGACCACTTCCGCATCTATGTCTCAGAGAAACTGTCCCGCCTGGAACGATTTGACCGCACCATCTACCTCTTCGACGTCGAACTAGACCATGAGCGCAACCGGCGCCAACGCAAGAACTGTCAACACGTAGAGATCACCGCGCGAGGCCGCGGGCCCGTTGTCCGAGGCGAGGCCTGCGCCGACAGCTTCTACGCGGCCCTGGAATCGGCTGTCTGCAAGCTCGAGAGCCGCCTGCGCCGCCACAAGGACCGCCGCAAGATCCACTACGGGGACAAGACGCCCGTCTCGCTGGCCGAGGCCACCAAGATAGAGCCGGAATCATTCCAGCCCGCTCCGCCGCTTGCCGAGGAAAACCCGCAGGTCGACGGCGCCGCCATCGACGATCATGAACCCGGTCGCGTGGTGCGCGTCAAGGAGCACCCGGCAACCCCGATGACCGTCGACGATGCACTTTCCCAGATGGAACTCGTCGGCCACGATTTCTTCCTGTTCCACGACAAACAGAGCGACAAACCGTGCGTCGTGTACCGCAGGCACGCCTACGACTACGGACTGATCAGGCTCGCCTAGCCCTTTCCAGCGGCTTCGACCAGCAATTTCAACGGGTCACCTACGATGGACCTCGTCTGAATAAGACTGAGGTCCATCGAACCCATTGAGAAAATTGAGGAAATCGCGTGCTGGACAAGTTGCTCCGTCTCGGTGAAGGCCGCATGGTCAAGCGCCTCAAGGGGGTGGCTGACTACGTCAACACCCTGTCCGACGATGTGGAGAAGCTCTCCGACGCCGAGTTGCGGGCCAAGACCGACGAATTCAAGAAGCGCGTAGCCGACGGCGAAGACCTCGACGAACTGCTGCCCGAGGCATTCGCCGTCGCCCGCGAGGCGGCGTGGCGGGTGCTCGACCAGCGCCACTTCGACGTCCAGGTGATGGGCGGCGCGGCGCTGCACTTCGGCAACGTCGCCGAGATGAAGACCGGTGAGGGCAAGACCCTGACCGCTGTGTTGCCGTCGTACCTCAACGCATTGAGCGGCAAAGGCGTGCACGTCGTCACGGTCAACGACTACCTGGCCAAACGCGACGCGGAGTGGATGGGCCGCGTGCACCGCTTCCTCGGGCTCAACGTCGGCGTCATCCTTTCCGGGCTGAACCCCGAAGAACGCAGGGCGGCGTATCACGCCGACATCACCTACGGCACGAACAACGAGTTCGGCTTCGACTACCTGCGCGACAACATGGCGCACTCGCTGGCCGACCTGGTGCAGCGTGGGCACAACTTCGCGATCGTCGACGAGGTCGACTCCATCCTGATCGACGAGGCCCGCACGCCGCTGATCATCTCCGGACCCGCCGACGGCTCTTCGCACTGGTACACCGAGTTCGCCAGGCTGGCCCCCTTGATGGAGAAGGACGTCCACTACGAGGTCGACCTGCGCAAGCGCACCATCGGCGTGCATGAGCTGGGTGTCGAGCTGGTCGAGGATCAGCTCGGCATCGAGAACCTCTACGAGGCCGCCAACTCGCCGCTGGTCAGCTACCTCAACAACGCCATCAAGGCCAAGGAACTGTTCCAGCGCGACAAGGACTACATCGTCCGCGACGGCGAGGTGCTGATCGTCGACGAGTTCACCGGCCGCGTGCTGATCGGCCGCCGCTACAACGAAGGCATGCACCAGGCCATCGAGGCCAAGGAGCACGTGGAGATCAAGGCCGAGAACCAGACCCTGGCCACGATCACGCTGCAGAACTACTTCCGCCTCTACGAGAAGCTCTCCGGCATGACGGGCACCGCCCAAACCGAGGCCGCGGAACTGCACGAGATCTACAAGCTCGGCGTCGTGTCGATTCCGACCAACAAGGCCATGATCCGCCAGGACATGTCCGACCTGATCTACAAGACCGAAGAGGCCAAGTACATCGCGGTCGTCGACGACGTCGCGGAGCGGTACGAGAAGGGCCAGCCGGTGCTGATCGGCACCACCAGCGTCGAGCGTTCGGAATACCTGTCGCGCCAATTCCAGAAGCGGCGGCTCCCGCACAACGTGCTCAACGCGAAGTACCACGAGCAGGAAGCCAACATCGTCGCCGAGGCCGGTCGGCTGGGCGCGATCACCGTGGCCACCAACATGGCAGGCCGCGGCACCGACATCGTGCTTGGCGGCAACGTCGACTTCCTCGCCGACAAGAAGCTGCGCGCGCAGGGCCTCGACCCCGTCGAGACGCCCGAAGAGTACGAGGCGGCCTGGCACCAGGTCCTGCCCCAGGTGAAGGCGGAGGCGGCCGAGGAGGCCAAGGACGTCATCGAAACCGGCGGCCTGTACGTGCTGGGCACCGAGCGGCACGAGTCGCGCCGCATCGACAACCAGCTGCGCGGCCGCTCGGGACGTCAGGGCGATCCTGGCGAATCGCGGTTCTACCTGTCGCTGGGCGACGAGTTGATGCGGCGGTTCAACGGCGAGACGTTGGAGGCGCTGCTCAACCGGTTGCAGTTGCCCGACGACGTGCCGATCGAAGCCAAGATGGTCACCCGCGCGATCAAGAGCGCTCAAACCCAGGTCGAGCAGCAGAACTTCGAGGTCCGCAAGAACGTCCTCAAGTACGACGAGGTGATGAACCAGCAGCGCAAGGTCATCTACGAGGAGCGTCGCCTGATCCTCGAGGGGGAGAACCTCGCCGAGCAGGCGCACCGGATGCTCATCGATGTCATCACCGCCTACGTGAACGGCGCGACGGCCGAGGGCTACGCCGAGGACTGGGATCTCGAGCAGCTGTGGACGGCGCTCAAACAGCTCTACCCGGTCGGTATCGACCATCACGACCTGCTCGACTCCGACGCGGTCGGCGAGCCCGGCGAGCTGACCCGCGAGGAGCTGCTGGACGCGCTGATCGAGGACGGCGAGCGCGCGTATGCCGAACGCGAGAAGCAGCTCGAGGAGATCGCGGGTGAGGGCGCGATGCGGCAGCTCGAGCGCAACGTGCTGCTCAACGTGCTCGACCGCAAGTGGCGCGAACACCTTTACGAGATGGACTACCTCAAGGAGGGCATCGGCCTGCGGGCGATGGCGCAGCGCGATCCGCTGGTCGAATACCAGCGGGAGGGCTACGACATGTTCGTCGGCATGCTCGAGGGGCTGAAGGAAGAGTCGGTGGGCTTCCTGTTCAACGTCCAGGTGGAGGCCGCGCCGGCGCCGACCGTCGCGCCGGTCGCCACCCCCTCAGGGTTGGCGCAGTTCGCCGCCGACGCCGCTGCGAAGGCACAGGACAGCACCCAGGGCGGATTGGCCACCAAGGAGCGTCCAGCTGGCTTGCGCGCCAAGGGAATTGAAGACTCCGCGCCGCCGCTGACCTACTCCGGCCCATCCGAGGACGGCTCGGCACAGGTGAAGCGTGACGGTGGCGGCGGCAAGCACGCCGCGCCGACGGGCGGCACCAGTCGTCGTGAGCGGCGCGAGGCCGCTCGCCAGCAGGCCAAGTCCGCCAAGGGTATGCGCAGGCGCTAACGCGGTTCGAGGATCGCGGCGATGCGCTCCAATGTGGCGCGCATGCCGTCCTCGGTTTGCTTGGGCATGCCGCCCATCTTGAGCATCGGTCGCTGACGGTCCCGCGAGACGTCCCAGGTTTCGCGCACCAGCGTGCCCCCCTCGACCGGGCTCAGTTCGTAGCGCCAGATCCGCCCGCCGATCAACCCGAGCGGTCCCGTTCTGGTCTGCCACGCGATGCGGCGGTCGGGCTCGAACTCGATCACGGTGTTGGTGGTGCGGTACGGCACGAACAGTGTTTCGGGCCGTCCGCGCATCGACATGCCGAACTTCGAGCCGAGTTCCAGCGGTTGAGACTTTTCCCGGGAATGGTCGACGGTCCCGGAACCGTCGAAGCTGGAATGCTGCCCGGCGTCGGCGATCATGGCGAAGATTTCACTTGCGGACGCATTGATGACGCGCTCGACACTGATGCTGTTTACCTGCACGCCGCAACGCTAGTCGCGTCATCCCAGCTGTAAGGCAACAATTCGCCAGCGACCGTCGCGGCATTCGATCCGTCCTGCGATGGCCCGGACCCGTTGCGCGCGGGTGTAGGTCGCGAACAGCTCGCAGGCATCGGTGTCGACCATGCGCAGGCGGGATCGCTGCAGCGTCGCGGCGGCAGTCTGCGGCATTCGCGTCAACGCCGTGACCGTGTCGATCAAAGCCGGCGCCACCAGTGGACGCAGCTGCGCTATCGGCCTGCGCCGGTCGATCACCTCCAGCACGCGGCGCAACGCCGCGTCGGCGAACACCACCGCGGCGCGCGGTGGCAGCGGGTCGTGCGGCACCGGACGGGGCACGGGCCGATGGGTTCGGTTGGTGCGGCGGTGTAGCGCCGCGGACGTTGGCGGCGGGCACGCGGTGATTCCCACGGGCGGTGGTTCGCAGTCGATGATCGGCGTCGTCAACGACAGCGGTTTTGGCGGAATCCGAGATGCGGTCATCGGTGCTCTCCAGCGTTGGGTGCGACAAGCGTTCGGTACGACAAGACGGCATCTGCTGGAGAGTCGCAGACACGTCCATGATCCCACGGATTCCCAGGGCCTCACGGCGCCGGTATCCACCCGTGATGCGCGCGCACGGAACCTGCCGATAGCCTGCACGGGGGTCAATCGACAGCGACGACATCACGAGGGGGACTGCACCGGATGGTGACCAGGTTGTCGGCGTCAGACGCGTCGTTCTATCACCTGGAAGACACCTCGACCCCGATGTATGTGGGCACGCTGTCGATCCTGCGCAAGCCGCGCAACGGCCTGAGCTACGAAACCCTGCTGGCCACAGTCGAACAGCGCTTGCCGCAGATTCCGCGCTACCGGCAGAAGGTGCGCGAAGTGACGCTGGGGTTGGCCCGGCCGGTGTGGATCGACGACGGCGACTTCGACATCACCTACCACGTCAGGCGATCGGCGCTGCCGTCGCCCGGCAGCGACGCGCAGTTGCATGAGCTCATCGCCCGGCTCGGCTCGCGGCCCTTGGACAAGTCCCGGCCGCTGTGGGAGATGTACTTGATCGAGGGGCTGACCCGCAACCGCGTCGCGATCTACACGAAGTCACACCAGGCGTTGGTGAACGGCATGACGGCGCTCGCGCTCGGCCACGTCATCGCCGATCCCACGCAGAAGCCACCGGAGTTCGGCGAGGACATCTGGATTCCGGCGCGCGAGCCCAGCGACCGTCAGCTGTTGCTCGGCGCGGTCGGTGAGTGGATCACCCGGCCGGCAGAGCAACTCGGCGCGGTGCGCTCGGCGGTGACGGAGGTGGCGACCAACGCCGGTCAATTGGCCGAGGTCGGCCGCCGCGTCGTCGACGTAGCGCGCACCGTCGCACGGGGCACCGCGCCGAACAGCCCGCTGAACACCACGGTTTCGCGCAACCGTCGGTTCACCGTGGCAAGCCATCGGCTCGAGGACTACCGAGCGGTGCGAGCGCGGTACGAGTGCGACATCAACGACATCGTGCTGGCGGTGGTCGCCGGTGCGCTGCGGAACTGGCTGATGTCGCGGGGCGAGCCGGTGACATCGACGACGACCGTGCGCGCGATGGCGCCGATGTCGGTCTATCCCGACGCAGATCTCGACACGACCGGACCGGGTCAGGCCATCAGCGAGGTCGCGCCGTTTCTCGTCGACCTGCCGGTAGGTGAGGGAAACGCGGTCGTGCGACTGTCTCAGATTTCGCATGCCACCGAGTCACACCCGACGGCCGCCAGCCTCGTCGACGCAAGGACCATCGTCACGCTGTCCGGTTTTGCGCCACCGACGTTGCACGCCATGGGAATTCGGGTGGCCACTACGTTCTCGGCGCGGCAGTTCAACCTGCTGATCACGAATGTGCCGGGCGCGCAGAAGCAGATGTTCATAGCGGGCACCAAGCTGCTGGAGACCTATGCGGTGCCACCGCTGCTGAACAACCAAGTGCTCGCGATCGGCGTCACGTCCTACAACGGCATGCTTTATTTCGGCATCAACGCCGACCGCGACGCGATGAGCGATGTCGACGTGTTTCCCTCGCTGCTGCGGGAGTCGCTCGACGAATTGCTGGAAGCCGCGCAGTAGCAGTTAACCTCGCCTGGTGCGTGTCTATGTTCCGGCGACCCTGGCGATGTTGCAGCAGCTCGTCGCCGATCGGCTGCTGCACGCCCGCAGTGGGACCGCGTTCGCGGTCACGCCGGCGCTGCGCGAGTCCTATGCCGAAGGCGACGACGAAGAGCTTGCCGATGTTGCGCTTCGAGATGCGGCACTCGCCTCGCTGCGACTGTTGTCCGGCGAGGGCGCCTCGGATTTGCCTCCGCGGCGAGCGGTGGTGGTCGCCGAGGTCGAGGGCGTGACTGCGCGCCCGGATCTCGACGACGCGGTGGTGCGACTGTCGGCGCCGATCGCCTACGACGACGTGATCGCCGCATATGTCGACAATGCGGACGCCGAGCCCGCAGTGGTGGCTGCGATCGAGGCCGTCGACGCCGCTGACCTGGGCGATGAGGACGCGGAATTCATCGTCGGCGACGCCCAGGACCACGATCTCGCCTGGTATGCGCCCCAAGAGCTGCCGTTCCTGCTCGAGCTGCTGTGATGGCTCTCCCTTGGCTCAAGCGGCGAACCTACGGTACCGTAGGTTACGTCTCCCGGAGGACGGGAGACGCGATCCTGAAACTGGGGCAGGAGCTTTCGTTGGGCAAGAAATACAGCAGCAGCAGGCCCGCGGCCGTGCTCGCGGACACTGTGCGGCCGACCGTCGCCGGTGCCGGTAAGCATCGCGGGTGGGACGCGGCGCGGGCCCTTGCCGAGCGGATCACCACGCCACTGCTTCCCGACGACTATCTCAAGCTCGCCAACCCGTTGTGGTCGGCGCGCGAACTTCGCGGCCGGATTCTCGAGGTGCGCCGGGAAACCGAGGACTCCGCGACCCTGGTCATCAAGCCGGGCTGGGGATTCTCCTTCGACTATGAGCCCGGTCAGTACATCGGGATCGGGGTCCTGGTCGACGGCCGCTGGCGATGGCGGTCGTATTCGTTGACGTCCAGCCCGGTGACCGGGGCACGCATCATCACGATCACCGTCAAGGCGATGCCCGAGGGGTTTCTGTCGTCCCACCTGGTCGGCGGAGTGGCACCCGGCACGGTGGTGCGACTAGCGGCACCGCAAGGCAACTTCGTGATGCCCGACCCTGCGCCCGCCTCGGTGTTGTTCATCACCGCCGGCTCCGGCATCACACCGGTGATGTCGATGCTTCGCACTCTGGCTCGCCGCGATCAGATCACGGACGTGGTCCATTTGCATTCTGCCCCAACGGAATCCGACGTCATGTTCGCCGCCGAGCTGGCCGCTCTCGAGCGCAGCCATGACGGCTATCGGGTCAAGCTGCGGTCGACACGCACCGAAGGCCGCCTTGACCTGTCTGCGCTTGATGAAGAAGTGCCCGACTGGCGTCAGCGGCAGTCCTGGGCCTGCGGTCCCGAGGGCATGCTCAACCACGCCGAGGAGGTTTGGACGGCCGCCGGCATAGCGGAGCGGTTGCATCTGGAGCGCTTTGCCGTATCGAAGGCCGCCGCGCACGGCGAGGGTGGCTCGGTGCAGTTCGCCCGCAGCGGGAAGACGCTGTCCGTGGACGGGGCGACGCCACTGATGGACGCCGGCGAGAGCGTCGGCATCCAGATGCCGTTCGGCTGCCGGATGGGCATCTGTCAGTCGTGTGTCGTCCCACTGCTCGAGGGGCACGTCCGCGACCTGCGCACCGGTGTCGAGCACGAGCCGGGAAGCCGGGTGCAGACGTGCATTTCCGCAGCTTCTGGCGATTGTGTGCTCGACGTCTAAGGTTTACTGACCGGTAACCTACGGTATCGTAGGTTACGATAGGGTTGGCATCAGAAGGGAGGCAGAACAATGGCAATCACCGATGTACCGGCATTCGCGCATCTGACCGACTCAGACATCGAAAGTCTCGCGGTCGAGCTCGACGCCATCCGGCAGGACATTGAAGACTCCCGTGGGGAGCGCGATTCGCGCTACATCCGCCGCACCATCGCCGCCCAGCGTGCACTCGAGGTGGCGGGCCGGCTCATGCTGGCCGCGAGCTCGAAGCGATCGGCATGGTGGGCGGGCACTGTGACTTTGGGTGTGGCCAAGATCGTCGAGAACATGGAGATCGGCCACAACGTCATGCATGGCCAGTGGGACTGGATGAACGATCCCGAGATTCACTCCTCGACGTGGGAGTGGGATATGAGTGGGGCGTCCAAGCACTGGCGGTTCACCCACAACTTCATGCACCACAAGTACACCAACATCCTCGGCATGGACGACGATGTGGGCTACGGCCTGCTGCGGGTCACTCGTGACGACAAGTGGAAGCCGTTCAACCTCGGCAACCTGTTCTACAACACCATGCTCGCGCTCGGTTTCGAGTGGGGCGTGGGGCTGCAGCACCTCGAACTCGGCAGGATGTTCAAGGGCCGCGACGACCGCGACGCCACCATGGTGCGGCTGCGCGAGTTCTCGGCGAAGGCCGGTCGCCAGCTTGCCAAGGACTACGTGGCGTGGCCCGCGGTGACGTCGCTGTCGCCCGGCGCGACGTTCTCCTCGACAATGAAGGCCAACGCGGTCGCCAATGTCATCCGAAACGTGTGGGCCAACGCGGTGATCTTCTGCGGCCACTTCCCTGATGGCGCAGAGAAATTCACCAAGACCGATATGGCAGGCGAGAGCAAGGGCGAGTGGTACCTGCGCCAGATGCTGGGCAGCGCCAACTTCGAGGGTGGACCCGCACTGCGCTTCATGAGCGGCAACCTGTGCCACCAGATCGAGCACCACCTGTATCCGGACCTTCCGAGCAGCCGGCTTCATGAGATCTCACTGCGGGTGCGCGAGGTCTGCGACAAGTACGACCTGCCGTACACGACGGGTTCGTTCCTGGTGCAGTACGGCAAGACATGGCGAACGATCGCCAAGCTGTCGCTGCCGGACAAGTATCTGCGCGATACTGCCGACGATGCGCCCGAGACTCGCAGCGAGCGGATGTTCACCGAGTTGGAGCCCAGTCAGCGGCGGGGCCTCAAGTCGGCCATCGCCGCAGTGCGGGCGCGCAGGCGCGAAAAGCGGGCTCTGGCAGCCTGATTCGCTTCAGGTTCGGCGCGCGATGAGGTAGGCGTGCGGCGTCGATTCGAAGCCGTCGTCATTGGGTTCGCGCACCAGACCCGCGTAAGGCTCTAGCCCGGCCTCGTCCAACAACAGTGCGACGGTGTCGGGCTGGCGGCGGTAGAACGTCAATGACACCTGCTCGCCGAACATCTCCTTGAATGTGCGTGGCTGATCGCCCACTTGGAATGCAATCAGCGCGACGCCGTCGGGTCGCAGCACCCGATGGAATTCCGCGAAGACCCGAGGCAGCAATTCGTCGGGTATGTGGATGACGGAGTACCACGCGCAGATCCCGTCGAAGAGGCCGTCCTCGAAGTCCAAACTCGTCATGGAGCCGACCTGAAACTGCAGGCCGGGATTGAGCCGTCGGGCGGTGGCAATCATGTTGGGGGACAAGTCGATACCGACGACGTTCATCCCGCTCTCCGACAACATGCGCGACGTCGCACCCGTGCCGCAGCCGACGTCGGCGATGAGCGCATCAGGGCCGGCCAGTCCGGCGAAGCCGGTCAGCATCGCGCGATCCAGCGGCTTGTTGTGCAGGTGGTCGTGGAACCGTTCGGCGTATTCGGTTGCGGTGAGGTCGTAGCCCTCGCGCGTCGTGTCCAGGAAGTCCAGATCGGTCACCTTCGCACTCTACGCACGGTCATCGGCCGCGAGCGTGCATGAAACGCCCGCGCCGGGCGGCGTGTCATTGTGCAGACACGCACGCTCGCGGAATGTGTCAGGTGTCGAGGCGGTCGAATTGGTCGGGGTTGGGGCCCGTTCGTCCGGCCTCGCCCCTGTTCAGCGCGTCAAGGGCCGCGACATCGGCGTCGCTGAGTTCGAAGTCGAACAGCGCGAGATTCTCCCTGATCCGTTGCGGTGTCACCGATTTCGGGAACACCACATCGCCGCGTTGGATGTGCCAGCGCAGCACCACCTGCGCAGCCGACCTGCCCACCGCCTTGGCAATGCGCGCCACGGCGGGATCATTGGCCACCGCGCCGCGCGCCAGCGGCGCCCACGCCTCGGTCACGACGCCGTGCTCGCGGCCATACGCGCGCACTTCGTCGTTGCCGAAGTACGGGTGTAGCTCGACCTGGTTGACCGCGGGCGTGGTGTCGGCCTCGCGGGCCAGGCGCTTCAGATGTGCGACCTGAAAATTCGAAACCCCGATGCTGCGGGCGCGCCCGTCCTCCTTGAAATCCTCGAGCGTGCGCCACGTCGAGACGAAGTCACCGCCGTAGCGCGTCGGCAACGGCCAGTGGATCAGAAACAGATCGACGTAGTCGAAGCCCAGCGCGGTCAGCGTGTCGTCGAAGGCACGGCGCGCCTCGTCGGGTTCGTGCACGCCGTTGTTGAGCTTGCTGGTGACGAACACGTCGTCGCGGTCGACTCCCACCTCGCGGATAGCCTGCCCGACGCCATGCTCGTTGCGGTACATCTGCGCGGTGTCGATGTGACGGTATCCGGTCTCCAGCGCGGTGCGCACCGCGGCGGCCGTCTGATCAGGCGCGATCTTGTACGTGCCGAACCCCAACTGCGGGATGGCAGTGCCGTCGTTGAGCGTGATGGCGGGTACCTGGCTCACGTCGGCCAGCCTAGTTCCCCCGATCGGGGGACAACGGATTCCACCGCTGCGACGGCCGATCACCGGACATACAGCGAGCGCAGGTCAGGGCATTCTTTAGTCATCGCCGGAAAGCACCGGCGCAGAAACCGAAAAGCCCACTCACACAGGAGAATTCACAATGACCATCAACATCGCCCGCACCTTCGCACTGTCCGTCGTCTCGGCCGGCATCATCGGCGGCGCCGCTCTCGGCATGGCCGGCATGGCGAACGCTTCCACCTCGACACATCCGACCGGCCCCGGCCACATGTTCACCCCGAGCGTCAAGGCGCACCCCGCACCCGATGCGATGCCGGGCTGGCACGGCCACCACGGCGCCTGGCGCATCGAGCACTTCGAGCCCGGCTACCGCCCCTGACAGGCCGACGACCGACTGAGGCCCTCCCTTTCCCGGGGAGGGCCTCAGTTTTGTGCGGCCTCCCGCAGCACCGCAAGCAGCCGTCGCGCTGCGGCGACGCGCCCCGCCGCGGGCCCGGTCAGCGTGTCCAGCGCGCATTCCGGGTCGGCAGGCGGGCCCATGTGCCCGCATCCACGCGGGCAGTCCTTGATCGCCTCGGACAGATCCGAGAACGCCAGCATCACGTCGTCGGGTTCGATGTGCGCAAGCCCGAACGACCGGATACCCGGCGTGTCGATCACCCAGCCGCCAAAGCTCAGCGGTAGCGCCACCGACTGCGTCGACGTGTGCCTGCCCCTGCCGATGTCGGTCACTGCACCGGTGGCCCGATCGGCATCCGGCACAAGGCGATTCACCAGTGTCGACTTGCCGACGCCCGAATGCCCCAGTAGCACGGTCACCTTGTCTGTCAGCAGTGGCGCTACAGCGTCGAGCGGATCATCGCGGCCTGCGGTGGTGATGGTCAGGTCGAGGTCGGCGAACTGCGCGGCAAACGGTTCCGGCGGCGCCAGGTCGGTCTTCGTCAGGCACAGAATGGGTTCGAGCCCACCGGCATACGCCGCGATCAGTGTCCGCTCGACCAGGCCGGTGCGCGGTGGGGGGTCGGCCAACGCGACCACGATCAGCAGCTGATCGGCGTTGGCTACGACGACGCGCTCGGTCGGATCCGTGTCATCGGCGGTGCGCCGCAACACCGTTCGCCGGTCACCACGCCGAACGATCCGCGCCAGCGTGTCGGGTCGTCCGGAGAGATCGCCGACGATGCCGACCTCGTCGCCGACGACGATCGGCGTGCGGCCCAGCTCCCTGGCCCGCATCGCGGTGACGCGACGTTCGGGGTCACCGCCCAGCGCACAGCCCCACCGGCCACGGTCAACGGCGACGACCATGGCTTCCTGCGCGTCGGCGTGCTCGGGGCGAGTCTTGGTCCGCGGCCGCGAGCCGCGACCGGGTCGCACCCGGACATCGGACTCGTCGTACTCGCGAGGACTCAATTGCCGGTTGTCCTCCTCGCGTGCGGATTGCCCGCGAGCAGTTCATCCCATAGCCGTGGGAAATCCGGCAGCGTCTTCGCTGTCGTGCCGATGTCTTCCACTTCGACTCCGGGCACGCGCAGCCCGACGATGGCTCCCGCGGTCGCCATCCGGTGGTCGGCATACGACTGCCACACCCCGCCGTGCAACGGCCGCGCGGTGATGCGAAGGCCGTCGGGCGTCTCCTCGCATCGCCCACCGAGCCGGTTGATCTCGGTCGACAACGCCGCGAGCCGATCGGTTTCGTGGCCACGCAAATGCGCGATCCCGCTGAGCTGCGACACCGATCCGTCGGAGGCCAACGCGGCAAGCGCTGCGATCGCAGGTGTCAGCTCGCCGACGTCGTGCAGATCGACCTCGAAGCCGCCGTAACTCGGTGCGCCCTGCACCTCCAAATATGAACCGCCTTGGCGCACAACGGCACCCAGCTTCTCCAAGATCGCGAAGATGTCCTCGACCGGCTGGATGCTTGCCTCCGGCCAGCCCGAAACCCTGACGCTGCCACCGCTGACCACTGCGGCGGCCAGGAACGGTACCGCGTTGGACAGGTCTGGCTCAATGGTCCAGTCCCGCGCGGCAATTGGGCCCCGCGCGACGCGCCAGCGGTTGGCCGAGCTGTCGTCGACGTCGACGCCTGCATCGCGCAGCATCGAGACCGTCATCGCGATATGTGGCGCCGACGGCACCGATTCGCCGGTGTGCACGACCGTCAGCCCGTCGGCGAACGCTGCCCCTGCCAGCAGCAGACCCGAGACGAACTGCGACGAGGCCGAGGCGTCGATCTCGACCGTGCCACCGGCCACCGAACCGGCGCCGCGCACCGAGAACGGCAGGCCGTCGCCGTCGATATCGACACCGAGGCCGCGAAGCGCGTCGAGCAGCGGCGTGATCGGGCGAGCCCGGGCCTGTTCGTCACCGTCGAACAGCACCGACTGCGTGCTCAGCGCGGCGACCGGCGGAAGGAAGCGCAGCACCGTGCCTGCCAGACCACAATCCACGCGGGCCTCGGGCCGGGGTGCGATGGCACCGCCGACGGTCAGCTCGCTGCCCGCACCGTCGATGGCGACACCGAGGGTCTGCAACGCGCCGATCATCAGGTCGGTGTCGCGGCTGTGCAGTGCGCCGCTGATGGTCGACGTACCGTTCGGCGTCGCCAGCGCCGCGAGCACGAGCGCCCGGTTGGTCAGGGATTTGGAGCCGGGGATCGTCACGGTGGCATGCACAGGGGTCGACGTCGACGGTGCCTGCCAGTTGCTCACGGCTCTATCCTGCACTGTCGGTTGCGCGTGCCACCATGGGATATATGTGTGGGCGATTCGCGGTAACCACCGATCCGGCCCTGCTGGCCGAAAAGATCAAGGCCATCGACGAGAGCACAGCGGCCGCCAAGGACAAGGACACTCCCGGGGCCAACTACAACGTCGCGCCGACCACGACGATCAGCACGGTGGTCAAGCGGCACACCGAACCGGATGACGAGTCGACGCGGCGGGTGCGATCGATGCGGTGGGGTCTGGTCCCGCCGTGGGCCAAGGCCACAGTCGACGGCGGTCCCGACACCAAGGGACCGCTGCTGATCAATGCGCGGGCCGAAAAGATCACCACCTCACCCGCGTTCCGCAACTCGGCGAAGAGCAAGCGCTGCCTGGTGCCGATGGACGGCTGGTACGAGTGGAAGCCCAACGGCGAACTCGCGTCGGGCAAGAAGGCGCCGAAGACTCCGTATTACATGTACGGCAGCGACGGCGAGATGCTGTTCATGGCGGGCCTGTGGTCGACGTGGCGGCCGAAAGACGCACCCAAGGATGCGCCGCCGCTGCTGAGTTGCACGATCATCACCACCGACGCGGCGGGCCCGCTGGCCGAGATCCACGACCGGATGCCATTGACCATCAGCCGCGACGACTGGGACCGCTGGCTCGACCCCGACGCCCCCGTGGATGAGGGGCTGCTGCGCGGCCACGGCGACCTCGATCGCATCGCGATTCGCGAGGTCTCGCGCCTGGTCAACAGCATCCGAAACAACGGCCCCGAGTTGATCGAGCCGGCCAAGCAGGAGCCTGAGCAGGCGACACTGCTATAGCCGAGGATTTCTCGGTTAAGTTAGAGTATTCCTCGTGCCGCGTTCGGGTGCGAGGACGTCAGACGCCCGGGACCGGTTGCTGCACGTGGCGCGGCGCCGGTTCGCGGTCGACGGTGCACTGGTGCCGACGCTCGACGAGGTTCGGCGCGAAGCCGAGGTCAGTGTCGGCGCGCTGTACCACCATTTCCCCGACAAGGCCGCGCTTGCCGCGGCTGTCTATGCGCAGTTGATGGCCGAATACCAAGCGGGATTCGTCGCGATGCTGCGCGAGCACGACACCGCCGAGGGCGGCATCCGCGGCGGCGTCGCGTATCACCTGCGGTGGGTGAGCGAGCATCGCGGCGAGGCCAGGCTGATGCTCGGCGACCGGCTCGACAGTGCGGCACTGCACGACGCCAATCGCGAGTTCTTCGCCGCTGTGAGCGACTGGTGGCGGCCGCATCACACGTACGGGGCGTTGCGGCCGATGCGCGTAGGGATCACGGCCGCGCTCTGGCTGGGCCCCGCGCAGGAGTTCAGCCGCCATTGGGTCGCAGACGGCGATGCCAAGTTGCCACGCGATGTGGTCGAGACGTTCGCGTCAGCCGCATGGACTGTATTGCGCGCCAACGATATTGAGGAGCAGAAGAAATGAATTCCATGTACCGCACCATCGTGGCGTCCGGTGACGACCCGGATGCGCCGCAGCGCGTGCACGTCGACCGCCGCGGCGACCGCACGGTGATCACGCTCGACGAATCCGACCGTCTCAACGTGCTTTCCGCTCCGTTGGTGCGTCAACTGCGGAGGGCGTTGGAAGCCGTGGACGCCGACCCCGATGTCCGCAGCGTCGTGCTGACCGGCGCCGATCCCGGGTTCAGTGCAGGCGGCGACCTGAAGATGATGAACGTGGCCATCGAATCGCTCGGCGAGCCTGAAGGCGTCGCCGACGTGTGGCGGTGGATCCGCCGCGAGTTCGGCGGCATTGCCAGGCTCATCGCACGGTCGGACACCATCTTCATCGCTGCGCTCAACGGCGCGGCCGCCGGCGTCGGTCTGGCGTGGGCTCTGACCTGCGATTTGGTCGTCGCCAGCGACCGCGCGGTCATCGTCCCCGCGTTCGGCCGCCTCGGCCTCATCCCCGAGGTCGGCACCAGCTGGGCGCTGACCCGGCGGCTGGGCTATCAGGGCGCCCTGGCTTATTACCTGCGCGGCGACCACATAGACGCCGAGACGGCGTTACGGCTCGGGCTCGTGCAGGAGGTCGTCGAACACGACCGTCTGCTGGCTGCCGCCGACGAATGGTGTTCGCGCATCGCCGATTTGCCACCTCATGCGGTCGCGATGAGCAAACCATTGCTGCGCGCGACTGCCGACGCGAATTGGAACGATGCGATCACGTTGGAGGAATTCGCCGAGCCCGCGTGCTTCACCACCGCGGCGTTTGCCGACAGTGTGCGCTCGATGCTGAAGTAGGCACAGCTGTTCACATCCGGTCCGATTTTTGACTGAAACAATCGCAAATGGCTACCCGCTAGCCGGAATCGTCATTAACATAATCGCCGTGCTCACCCCGCTGCGCCGAGTATTGAGCTTTGAGATGACCATCGCCGAGTGGATCGGCACTGCGGCGATGCTCGCGGTCCCGTATCTGGCCGTCGGAGTGCTGTGGGCGCTGCTCAACTCGGGAGGGATGGCCGCGATCGTGTGGTGGCCTGCGCAGTTGGTGTCGACGGTATGCCTGGCTTGAACCCAGCGGACTGCCGCATCGGTATCGGTCGACGCACCGCGCGCTGGGATCCGATCGGCGATGTCAGCGCCACTGAGGCCATGGACTTTTGGGCATTCGCCGCCGGGGCCGCCAACGTCGTCATGCAACTGTCGTGGCCCGAGGTGGGTTACGGGGTCGCCGAAAGCAAGGTGGACTCCGGCAATCTGCTCAAGCACCCGTGGAAGCGGGCGAGAACGACTTTTGGTTACCTGGCCGTCGCACTGCTCGGCGGCCCCGAGGACCGGGCCGCGTTCCAAGAGGCGGTCAATAGTGCCCATCGCCACGTCAAGTCCACCGCGGACAGCCCGGTGCGCTACAACGCCTTCGACCGTGAACTTCAGATGTGGGTCGCCGCATGCCTTTTCGTCGGACTCGAGGACACCTATCAGCTGCTGCGCGGTGAGATGACCGCCGAACAGGCCGAACAGTTCTACCGGTCGGCGTGGACGTTGGGCACCACCCTGCAGGTCACCGAGGACCAGTGGCCGCCCACGCGCGCGGAGTTCGACACCTACTGGGTCGATGCGTGCGGGCGCGTCTCAATCGACGACAACGTGCGTGCGTACCTGCAGGATCTGCTGAACCTGCGCATGATCAAACCTGTTCTGGCGTGGGCGTTTCGGCCGCTACTGAAATTCCTCACGGTCGGCTTCCTTGCTCCGGTTTTCCGCGAAGCCCTTGGTGTGCAGTGGAGCGATTTCAGACAGCGTCAGTTCGAGCGGCTGTTTCTGCTGGTTGCCCTCGTGAACCGGTTCCTGCCGGTGTTCATCCGCCAGGGCGGCAGTTACGTCCTGCTGGCCGACGTGCGCAGGCGGGTTCGCGATCACCGGGCGCTGGTGTGACCGTGCTGCGCCGGGTGTTGAGCCGCCGAGTCAGCGTCGAAGCGATGATCGAGTTCGCGTTGTGGATGGCGATTCCCTACGTCGTGGCCGGGTTGGTGTTCGCCTTCGTCCGCGCCGAGCAGGTGGCCATGATCCAGACGCAACTGCAGACCCGGCTGCCGGCAGGCTCCGACATCGCGGCCTATGGGCTGACGGCTCTGTTCTGGCCTGCGGGGCTGTTCGGCGTCGACGTCTGCGTGGCGTAGCCGAGACGAGTATCCGAATACCTGCATCCGCGCGTGCGGCCGATGGGATTCTGACCACACGGCGCACATCCCGCTGCGCCGCGAAATGGGGGCCCCTGTATGACCGCGATCCAGCCAGACACCCGCCGAAACACGATTGAGGTGCGCAATCCAGCCGACGGCAGCGTCGTCGGGGAAGTACCCAACGATTCGGCAGACACCGTCGCAGCCAAGGCTCGCGAGCTTCGGCTGTACCAGCCGGAGTGGGAGGCACTCGGCGCCAGGGGCCGAAAGACATGGCTACTGAAGTTCCAGGACTGGGTCCTCGACAACGCCGAACATCTCACGGATGTCGTGCAATCGGAGACCGGCAAGGTGCGGGCGGACGCTTCGCTCGAGGCGCCCCTGACCGCGGGACTGCTGGACTATTGGGCCGGCAACGCGGAGGCCTTCCTGCGCGACCGCCATCCGAAGCCACACAACATTCTGATGAAGACCAAGCGGTTGACCACCGCCTACCGGCCTTACCCTGTCGTCGGGTTGATCATCCCGTGGAATTTTCCGTTCGCAAACGCCGCACTCGATGGCGTCGCCGCGCTGGCCGCAGGGGCCGGCCTGCTACTCAAGCCCTCGGAGGTGACGCCGCTGAGCGCGGTCGAATTCGCCCGCGGCTGGGCCGAAATCGGCGCGCCGCCGGTGCTCGCGCTGACCACCGGCTACGCCGAAACCGGCGCCGCCGTGATCGCCAACTCCGACTACGTCCACTTCACCGGCTCGACGGCCACTGGCCGCAAGGTCGCGGTGGCGTGTGCCGAGCGGTTGATCCCTTACAGCCTCGAGTTGGGCGGCAAGGATCCCGCGGTGGTATTGGCCGACGCCGACCTCGAGCGCGCCGCCAACGGCATCGCGTGGGGCGGGATGACGAACTCCGGTCAGGTATGCGTGTCGATCGAACGGGTTTACGTCGAGGCGCCGATATACGACGAATTCGTCGCCAAGCTCACCGACAAGGTGAGCCAGCTGCGCCAGGGTCAGGACGACAACAGGTACCGCTTCGACGTGGGAGCGATGGCCACCGCCGCGCAACGCGACATCGTCGCGCGCCACGTCGACGAAGCGGTCGCCGGGGGAGCGCGGATAACCACCGGCGGCAAGCCGACTGGAGTCGGAACGTTCTTCGAGCCGACGGTGCTGGCCGACGTCGACCAATCGATGTCGTGCATGAGAGAAGAGACGTTCGGACCCACACTGCCGGTGGTGAAGGTGGCCGACGAGGACGAGGCGGTCCGGCTGGCCAACGATTCGCGCTACGGCCTTTCGGCCACGGTGTGGACCAGCGATGCCGCCCGCGGTGAACGGGTTGCGCGCCGGATCGAGGCGGGTGCCGTCAACATCAACGACGCGATGGCCAACGGGTTCCAGTTCGCGGTGCCGATGCCGGGCTGGAAGGACTCGGGGATCGGGGCACGCAACGGCGGAGCCGAAGGAATCCTGAAATACTGTCGCGTCCAAGCGATTACAACGCCGCGAATGCCGACGCAGGCCAATGAGCCACTGTGGTACCCGTATTCGCGCAGGAAGTTCCGATTCGGGCTGGGTCTGATGCGCGCGAGCGCGGCTCACGGTTTGCGACGGCTCGGCGTCAAACCGCGGGGAGGTGCGCGATGAAGTGTCAGGGCGCGGTGATGCGGGGAGTCGGGCATGACTGGGACGTCACGGAGATCACCCTCGACCCGCCGCGCGACGGTGAGGTATTGGTGAAGATGTCCGTCGCGGGAATCTGTCATTCCGACGATCACTTCAGCACCGGAGACATGGTGCCCACTCCAGACATGACGGCGATGATGGAGGCGATGGGCATGCCCACGCCGGACTACTTCCCGGCGCTCGGAGGCCATGAAGGTGCCGGCGTCGTCGAGGCGGTCGGTCCCGGTGTGCGGTCCGTGCAGCCGGGAGACCACGTGGGCCTGTCATTCATCGCCGCGTGCGGCGCATGTCGATGGTGCGTGTCGGGGATGACCTATCTCTGCGACAACGGCGCCAGCATGCTGGCCAGGGAAATGGTCACCGACAACACCGTGCGGCGTCACATCGGCGACCAGGATCTGATGGCCTTCTGCCAGCTCGGCACATTCGCCGAATACGCCGTCCTCGCAGAGGAATCGGTGATCAAGCTCGACGAGTCGACTCCGCTCGAAGCGGCATCGCTGGTGTCCTGCGGGGTGACGACAGGGTGGGGTTCCGGCACGGTCGGCGTGGGAACCAAACCCGGCGATACCGTTGTCGTAGTCGGCACGGGAGGTGTGGGAATCAACGCCGTGCAGGGGGCCCGCGCCGCGGGCGCAAACCTGGTGATCGCGGTGGATCCCGTTGAATTCAAGCGTGATTCGGCGAAATTCTTCGGCGCGACCGACACCAGTCCGTCGATGGAGGAGGCCATCCCGCAGGTAAAGGAATTGACTCGTGGGGTGATGGCCGACCGCGTGGTGCTGACGCCCAGCGTGGTCACAGCGGACATGCTGGCCCCGGCCTTGATGTTGACCGGTAAGGGCGGTACCTGCCTGATCACCGGTGTCCCGAAGTTCGAATTCAGTATGGTGCCGATGCTGCTCGTGGACATGCTGCAGAGCTGCAAGACGCTCAAAGGGCTGATCTACGGCGGCATGAACCCGCGCGCGAGCATGCCCATGCTGTTGGACATGTACCGCAACGGTCATCTCAAGCTCGACGAGCTGATCACCAAGCGCTACAAGCTCGACCAGATCAACGACGCCATCCGGGACATGCGCGAAGGACGCAACATCCGCGGAATCATCGAATTCGACTAAGGTGCTTTGTATCCGGGCGGGTTCGGGGTGTCGACCCACAGGTCCACGCCCAGTTCGGAACCGGGGATGCAGTCGTAGACCGAGAGGTCGGTCACGCCGGATTCGAGCAGCACGTCCTCACACAGCAGGGCGTTACCGGTGTACTCGCGGGCCGGCTTGTTGAGGATCGCGTACGCCGCGTCGGCGTACACGTCGGGCTTGCGCGCCCGGCCCATCGCCTCGTCGCCGCCGAGCAAGTTCTGCACTGCGGCGGTGGCCACCAGCGTGCGCGGCCACAGGGTGTTCGACGCAATGCCGTCCTCGCGCAGTTCCTCGGCCATCGCCAACGCGCACAACGACATTCCGTACTTGGCCATCATGTACGCGGTGGGCTTGAGCCATTCGGGCTCCAGCCGGACCGGCGGCGACAGCGTCAGGATGTGCGGGTTGTCACGGCCGATCATGTGGGGAATGCAGGCCTGCGACACGGTGTAGGTGCCGCGGACCTGGATGCCGTTCATCAAGTCGAAGCGCTTGAGCGGAACCTCTTTGATGGAGCCGAGGTTGATCGCCGAGGCGTTGTTGACGCAGATGTCGATGCCGCCGAACTGCTCGACGGTCTGCGTGACCGCCGCCGCGACAGATTCCTCGTCGCGGATGTCGCCGACGATCGGCAACGCCTGCCCGCCTGCTTCCTCCAGTTCCTTGGCCGCGGTGTACACCGTGCCGGGAAGCTTCGGGTGCGGCTCGGCGGTCTTGGCGATCAGCGCGATGTTGGCGCCGTCGGCGGCCGCCCGCTTGGCGATCGCCAGCCCGATGCCACGACTGGCGCCGGAGATGAACATGGTCTTCTGCGAAAGCGACATGGGGTCACCCTAGGCGGCGTGTGCCAACCGACGGTGCGAGTGTGGGATTAATACACGTCCCCGCCCCAGAAAGCGTGACGGTAACCCACGTTCGGCACAGCGTCAGGCGCAGATGTCGGCGGTGACCGCGTTCGTCAGCGCGATCAGGTCCTGCGGATGCAGCGCGACGTCCCAGCCGCGCTTACCCGCGCTGCACAACACCTCGTCCCAATCCAGCGCCGACGCATCGACGACGGTCGGCAACCGCTTGCGCTGCCCGAACGGTGAGATCCCGCCGATCACGTAGCCGGTCGATCGTTCGGCGGCCGCCCGCTCGGCCATCGTCGCCTTGGGCACACCCAGCGCCGCCGCGGCGGCCTTCAACGACAACTTCGACGGCACGGGAATCACCGCGACGGCCAGACCCTTGGGCAGCGCGATGACAAGCGTCTTGAACACCTGCTCCGGCACGATCCCGTTGTTGCCCTCCACCGCTCCTGCGAGCGCTTCGACCGCCTCCTCGCCGAACGAATCGGTCCGGGGGTCGTGGTGGTACTGAAGCACCTGGTGAGGAATTTGCGCGGCTAACAAGGCCGCGACCGCCGGAGTTGCCGCACGCGCCACCGGCTCAGCGTATGCGGGAACAATCGCGTCCGTCCGCGCTGTTATTGCATGCAGTTCGGCCCGCAAAGGGGTCATGTCCGTTGCAGCCTCTAGGATCAAGGAAGGGGTCTTTGGTGCCTGCCACATGCCTGGACCGTCCGGTCGACGTGCCGGGCCTGTTTGGCGGCACCGCAACGGAAGGGACGGTGTTCCCCACAATGACCGACATCGACGGGCAGGCGCCGGACACGGCGCCGGAAACGCCGGTGCCCGATTCGGCGCCCGCGCCGGTGCCCGACAAACCGGAAGAGACCGACGCCGAGCTCACGGCGCGGTTCGAGCGCGATGCGATTCCGCTGCTCGACCAGCTCTACGGCGGTGCGCTGCGCATGACGCGCAATCCGGCGGATGCCGAGGACTTGCTGCAGGAAACCATGGTGAAGGCCTACGCCGGCTTCCGCTCGTTCCGCGAGGGCACCAATCTGAAGGCGTGGCTGTACCGGATCCTGACCAACACCTACATCAACAGCTACCGCAAGAAGCAGCGGCAGCCGTCCGAGTATCCGACCGAGGAGATCACCGACTGGCAGCTGGCTGCCAACGCGGAGCACTCCTCGACCGGCCTGCGCTCGGCGGAGGTGGAGGCGCTGGAGGCACTGCCGGACAGCGAGATCAAGGAGGCTCTGCAGGCGCTGCCTGAGGAGTTCCGGATGGCGGTGTATTACGCCGACGTCGAAGGCTTCCCGTACAAGGAGATCGCCGAGATCATGGACACGCCGATTGGGACTGTGATGTCCCGGTTGCACCGAGGCAGGCGCCAACTGCGCGAGTTGTTGGCAGACGTGGCACGGGACCGGGGCTTCATCCGCGGACAGCAGCTCGACACACCCGAGGAGGTGTCGTCATGAGCGACCGTAATGCCGAAGAACGCTGGTCCCCGCCGGTCGGCCCGGTAGACCCCGAGCACCCCGAATGTGCGGCGGTGATCGCGGAGGTCTGGACGCTGCTGGACGGCGAATGCACCGCAGAAACCCGCGACAAGCTCCGGCATCATCTAGAAGAGTGCCCGACGTGCCTGCGCTATTACGGCGTAGAGGAGCGGGTCAAAACTTTGATTGCGAAGAAGTGCAGCGGTGAGAAGGCGCCCGAAGGGCTACGTGAGCGGCTGCGGGTCGAGATCAGCCGCACCACGATCATCCGGCGCGGCTAGCGCCCCACCGATTTCGAACCGGCGTTCGGCCGCTTTCCGTGGTTGGCCTTTGAGTGTTTGCGGTCGCGCTTCTTGCGGCCACGCTTGGCCATGATGATTCTCCCGTTTTGTTGAAGGCTTGCTGAACTTGCGTCCATTGTCTCATGGCCTGCCGCAGCACCCGAACCGTGCCGTTGTGGTTCGATAGAGCGGCATGGAGCAGCCGAAAGGGGTGAAGATGGCCGAGGATGTTCGCGCCGAGATCGTAGCCAGTGTGCTCGAGGTTGTGGTTCACGAGGGCGACCAGATCGGTGAGGGCGACACCCTGGTGCTGCTGGAGTCGATGAAGATGGAGATTCCGGTGCTGGCCGAAGTAGCGGGCACCGTCAGCAAGGTGAGTGTGTCCGTTGGCGATGTCATCCAGGCCGGCGACCTCATCGCGGTGATCAGCTGACGCGCGCTCTTTTAGCCCCGGCGCCGGAGTAAGCCCCGATGTCCACTCTCGGTGATCTGCTCGCCGAGCACACGATTCTTCCCGGCAATGCCGTCGACCATCTGCACGCGCTGGTCGGCGAGTGGCAGCTGCTGGCCGACCTGTCGTTCGCCGACTACCTGATGTGGGTGCGCCGCGACGACGGGGTGGTGGTGTGCGTCGCGCAGGTTCGTCCGAACACGGCGCCGACGGTGCTGCTGGCCGATGCGGTGGGCACCGTGAAACACGCCGACAAGATGCCGTTGGTGACGTCTGCATTCCTGTCCGGTGCGATCGGCCGGGAAAACGGTGCGGGCCAACAGGATTCGGGCGGCCTCAAGGTGGAGGCAGTGCCGGTTCGGTATGGCAACGATGTGGTGGCAGTCCTGACGCATCAGACGGCGCTGGGATCGCGCAACGCGAGTCCGCTGGAGAGCGCCTACCTTGACTGCGCAGGCGATCTGCTGTTGATGCTGTCCGAGGGCACCTTCCCCAACGTCGGCGACCTCGCGATGTCACGCTCGAGCCCGCGCGTCGGCGACGGATTCATCCGACTCGACGAGGCGGGCGTCGTCACCTTCGCCAGCCCGAACGCGATCTCGGCCTATCACCGAATGGGCCTGGCCGCCGAACTCGAGGGCCACAACCTCGTCGCAGTGACGCGGCCGTTGATCGGCGATCCCTTCGAGGCGCAGGAGCTGGCCAACCATGTCCGCGACTCACTGGCCGGCGGGTCGAGCATGCGGATGGAGGTCGACGCAGGCGGAGCGGCGGTGCTGCTGCGCACGCTGCCATTGGTGGTGCACGGCAAGGCCGTTGGCGCCGCGGTGCTGATTCGCGACGTGACCGAGGTGAAGCGCCGCGACCGTGCACTGCTGTCCAAAGACGCCACCATCCGCGAGATCCACCATCGCGTGAAGAACAACCTGCAGACCGTCGCGGCGCTGTTGCGGCTTCAGGCCAGGCGCACCAACAATGCCGAGGGTCGCGAAGCGTTGATCGAATCCGTCAGGCGGGTTTCGTCAATCGCGCTCGTGCACGACGCGCTTTCGATGTCGGTCGATGAGGAAGTCAACCTCGACGAGGTCATCGACCGGATCCTGCCGATCATGAATGACGTTGCGGCGCCGGACAATACGGACGCTCCGATCCGCATCAACCGCGTCGGCGACCTTGGTGTGCTCGACGCCGATCGCGCCACTGCGCTGATCATGGTGATCACCGAGCTCGTGCAAAACGCCATCGAGCACGCTTTCGACGGCAGCAAGCAACAGGGCTGTGTGACGATCCGGGCGGAGCGCTCAGCGCGCTGGCTGGATGTGGTCGTGCACGACGACGGCAGGGGCCTGCCCGACGGCTTCAGTCTGGAGAAGTCCGATCGGCTCGGTCTGCAGATCGTGCGCACGCTCGTATCAGCCGAACTGGACGGTTCGCTGGGCATGCATGATGTGCCGACGGGCGGGACGGACGTGGTGCTGCGGGTACCGATCGGGCGCAAGGCGCGACTAGCGCAGTAACTCCACAGCAATGTCACAATTTGTGATGCGTTTTGGCAAATTGTCGTTGTGTGACGTAATTCTCATTAAATTGCATTTGCACATAGTTACGGCCCCGACAAGATTTGCCGGGGCCGTAGCCAAATTCGAATCGCTGGTGGCGGTCAGACCCCGCTGCGGGCCTTGGTGCGAGCGTTGCGCCGCTTGAGCGCACGCCGCTCGTCCTCGCTCATTCCACCCCACACGCCGGCGTCCTGGCCCGAATCCAATGCCCAGGTGAGGCACTCCGTGGTCACCGGGCAGCGGTTACAGACAAGCTTCGCGTCAGCGATCTGCGCGAGCGCCGGGCCACTGTTCCCCACGGGGAAGAACAGCTCCGGATCTTCGTCGCGACAGACAGCCTTGTGGCGCCAATCCATAGGTCCCAATCTCCTTACTGTGTGCGCAGCAGGGCGCACGAGCTATTTTCTTCGGCTGTTAACGCGTGCACTTGAAATGTTTCTGCACTGTTGCATCCGATGCTTTCACAGGCTGAACAGATGTCAATACTCGTGAGTTAACAAGTGGGTAATCTCACTAACGAGGGTCGTTAGCAGAACCCCCACTCGTTTGTACTACACTCAACCAATCTGCGCCCTCAATCGGAGGGGCGAAATCCATCAACGCTGGTCAGGCGCTTGTTTCGCGGGCGGTGCAACCACGCCCAGCGCGTCGGGAACCGCTGTGAACGTCATCGACCGCCTCGGACCCAGATAGTCGCCGTCGATCTGACACGCCACCGGCGTGTCGCTCGTCACCCGCACCCACGGCAGGTCGTCGTGGCGGATCAAGTGCTCGGCTTCCAGCCGTGGTCTCTTGGACACCATCTGTCGCACCAGCCTCAAATTGGCCCAGACGTTCATGCTGGTGATCGCGAACAGGCCGAGGCCGGTCTCGAACGTGGTCGCCGGATTCGTCCAGACCGGTCGCGTGTTCGCGTACGTCCACGGGCTCGAGTTGGACACGAACGCGAAGTGCACACCGGGGACGGGGTCGACGCCAGGCAGATGCAGTGTCAACGACGGTTCCTCGCGGGCGCTGGAGAGCATCTCCCTGACCGCGACCCGGATGTAGCGCGAAGCGGTCACCTTGCGGCCCTTGTCCCGCTGGGCCTCCACGGCAGCCACGACGTCGCCGTCCACGCCCATACCGGCGGTGAACACGCACCAGCGCTCACCGCAGTCCATCAACCCGATGCGGCGCCAGGTCTTGCGCCGCTTGTAGGCCGAAAGCAGGTCGACGAGCTGGTTGGTCGCCTCGAGCGGGTCCGGGCTGATGCCGAGCGCACGGGCGAAGACGTTGGCCGAGCCGCCGGGAACGATCCCGACCGCGGGAGCGGGCCCGCCAGGGCCGACCTCGCCGAGAATCCCGTTGACGACCTCGTTCACCGTGCCGTCGCCGCCGTGCACGATCAGCACGTCGACGCCCTCGCGCGCCGCGTCACGGCCGATCTCGATGGCATGACCCCGATGATCGGTGTGGGCGACGGTCAGCTTCACGCGGCTCTCCAGCGCGTGGGCCAGCAGGTCGCGGCCGGCAGGCGTGGTCGAGGTCGCATTGGGGTTGACGATCAGCACGGCGCGCACGGGGTCCGAGCCTATCCGCCAGCCTCTAGGCTCGACTCCGTGATCGTTCCCTCGCCATCCACTGTTCGGCAGGCAGCCGTCGCCGTCGCGCTCGAGGGCGCCGCGCTGGTCGGCGTCGCAGCGGTGCTGGTGGTGCGTCACCTCGGGGGTGTTCGGGATCAGCCGTGGCTCAGCGGGTACGGCACGGCCGCCTGGTTCGTCATCATGGGCGCCGGGGTGCTGGCCGCAGGATGGGCGTTGTGGACCGGCCGCCGGTGGGGCCGCGGCATTGCGGTGTTTGCCCAGCTGCTGCTGTTGCCCGTGGCGTGGTACATGGGCGTCGGCTCACAGCGTTGGGTTTATGCCATCCCGGTCGGTGTCGTCGCGCTGGCCACGCTCGGGCTTTTGTTCGCGCCGTCGACGCTGCAGTGGCTGGGTGCTCAGGATCCGGCCAGCGCCGACAACTCCGGGCCCGACACCCGGTAGGTGATCCACTCGGTCTGCGGCCGCCCCCCGACGGCGTCGTAGAGCGCGATCGCATTGACGTTCCAGTCCAGCACGGCCCACGACAGCCGCGTGTATCCGCCGTCGACGCAGACTTTGGCCAACGTGGACAACATCTTTCGGGCCAGTCCGCGGCGGCGGAACTGCGGGCGCACGAAGAGGTCTTCGAGATAGACACCCGCAACGCCGTCCCAGGTGGAGAAGTTGCGAAACCACAGCGCACCGGCGGCGGCCTGACCGTCGACCTCTGCGATGTGCCCGTATACCGTCGGGTGATCGGCGAAAAGGGCTTCCCGCAACTGACTTTCGGTAACCGTGCAGTCCGCGCTGGCGCGCTCGAACTCTGCCAGTTCGTGGATCATCGCGGTCAGTTCGGACTCGTCGCCGGGCTGCACCGGTCGGATGATTTCAGTCAAGGCTGTACTCCAAGGGCCGACAAGATCGTGTTGAATTTTGTTGTGGTTTCCGCGACTTCGTCGTCGGGATCGGATTCGGCGACGATGCCGCCGCCCGAGTGCGCGTCGGCGGTCCGCCGATCCGCCGACAGTTGCGCGCACCGGATGGACACCAGCCAGCGGCCGTCACCGCGCTGGTCGCACCAGCCGACCGCACCGGCGTAGAAGCCGCGGTCGCCCTCGAGCTCGTTGATCAATTCGGCCGCCGCCGACGCGGGCACTCCGCCGACGGCGGGCGTGGGGTGCAGCGCTATCGCCAAATCCAATGAGGTGGTGGATTTTTCGCGCAGCGTGCCGGTGATGGGGGTGTAGAGGTGCCAGACCGCCGCGGTCTTGCTCAGCTGCGGTGTCGGGGCGATCTGGAGATCGACGCAGAACGGTTCGAGGGCCTCGCGCATCGCGTCGACAACGAGTTGGTGTTCGTGACGATCCTTGGCCGAAGCGGCAAGGGCCGCGCCGCTGGCCTCGTCGGCCTCGGGATCGGGCAGTCGCGGCGCCGAGCCCGCGAACGGGCGGCAGGTCACCTGGTCACCGCGCCGCGCGACGAGTAGTTCCGGGCTGGCGCCGACCAGCGCGGCGCCCGAGTATCCGCCGCCCGCGGCGGTGAGGTCGACCAGATACGCGTTGGCTGCCGCGTCGTTGGCCACCAGTCGGTGCACGATGGTGCGGGCATCCAGTGGCCCGTCGGCGACCAGCCGCAACGCCCTGGCCAACACCACCTTGTGCAGGCCGCTGGCGGGATCCTGCAGTCGGCGCAGCGCCGCGCCGATGCGCGCGCGGTGCTCCTCGGGATCGGGCATCGCCTGCGCGATACGTACCGTCGGCAGCTCGCGTAGTGGCCAGTCGGGCAGCGCGTCGGTGAACTGCACCGCCTGCGGACGGATCAGCGCCGCAGGCTTGGTCAAGTCAAAAGGCAAGGCGCCCAAGATGATTGGTGTGCTGTGCGAGGCAAGCGCGGCTCTGGCTTCGGCAATCCGGGGAAAGGCGGTGTGCACACCCTCGGCGACCACCACGCCGGTGCGCCCCGCGAGCACGAAGGCCGGTTCGCGGGTCACGCCGGCAGGCACGGGTGGCGGTGGCCCGTCAGTCCTAGCGCGCTGATCTGGCGCACACCGTGTTCGAAGCCGCACACCGCGATCGACGCGGCCACCATCGCGAACCTGATCCCCTCGGAGATCTGAAGCTCCACCCACCGCGTCAGCACGGCGCGGGAGAAATGGCCATGCCCGACGAACAGCACGTCGCGCGACTCCATCTGCTCCAACGCATACGCGATCGCCTTGTCGGCCCGTTCACTGACCTGCTGCAGGCTCTCTCCGCCGGGGCAGCCGTGCGTCCAGACCAGCCAGTCGGGCACCTTCTCCTGGATCTGCTTGGTGGTCAAGCCTTCGTAGTCGCCGTAGTCCCATTCCGACAGCAGCGGAGACACCTCGTCGACTTTCAGGCCGGCCAGTTCGGCGGTGACCAACGCCCGCTGTCGAGGGCTGGAGACGACCAGCGGGTTGTCGAGGGTGAGCACCGAAAGCGCGTCGGCGGTCAGCTTGGCCTGTTCGCGGCCCGTCTCGGTCAGGTCGAGTTCGGTCCTGCTGGTGTGCTGACCTGACTTCGACCACTCCGTCTCGCCATGGCGAAGCAGAAACAGCCGATGCTGCACGAGGCCCACGCGGACTGATTCTGCCGCACGTCGGCTGCTGCGTGGGTACCCGTGCAACGATGAACACCGTGACGCGGGTACTTGCGGTCGCCAATCAAAAGGGTGGGGTCGCCAAAACGACGACGGTTGCGTCGTTGGGCGCGGCGATGGAGGAGAAGGGCAGACGGGTATTGCTCGTCGACCTGGATCCCCAGGGATGTTTGACGTTCTCCCTGGGCCAGGACCCCGACAAGCTGGCCGTGTCGATCCATGAGGTGCTGCTCGGCGAGGTCGAACCCGACGCCGCACTGGTCGACACGTCGGAGGGCATGACGCTGCTGCCCGCCAATATCGACCTCGCCGGAGCCGAGGCGATGCTGTTGATGCGGGCCGGCCGCGAGTATGCGCTCAAGCGGGCGCTGGCCAAGGTCGGCGGCACCTACGACGTGGTGATCATCGACTGCCCGCCGTCGCTGGGTGTGCTGACTCTCAACGGGCTGACCGCTGCCGACGACGTGATCGTCCCGCTGCAGTGCGAGACGTTGGCGCACCGCGGCGTCGGGCAGTTCCTGCGCACGATCACCGACGTGCAGCAGATCACCAACTCCGACCTCAAGCTGCTCGGCGCGCTGCCGACGCTCTACGACTCGCGCACGACCCACAGCCGCGACGTGCTGCTCGACGTCGCCGACCGCTACGACCTGCCGGTGCTCGCCCCGCCGATCCCGCGCACCGTGCGGTTCGCCGAGGCCAGCGCGTCGGGGTGCTCGGTGTTGGCTGGCAGGAAGAACAAAGGCGCGCTCGCGTACCGCGAACTGGCAGGCGCGCTGCTCAAGCATTGGAAGAACGGCAAGGCGCTGGCGACCTTCACCCCGGAGATGTAACCGGGCACCGATGAATCCGCGTCCTGCGGCGTATCTGAATTGCCATGACAACAATCGTGGACAAGACAGTTCTGATCACCGGAGGCAACCGCGGCATCGGCCGCGCGCTCGTCGAGGACGCGCTGAGAAGGGGCGCGAGAAAGGTCTATGTCGGCACCCGCAAGCCGGTGCCCAACTCCAATGCCGTACCGGTGCAACTGGATGTGACCGATGAGGAGCAGATCCAGCGGGCGGTCGCGCAGATCGGCTCGCTCGATGTTCTGGTCAACAACGCAGGCATCGCCGACTATGACGACCTCAGCGACCAGGCCGCACTGCAACATCACCTGGACGTCAACCTGTTCGGCACCTACCGGGTCACGCAGGCTTTCCTTCCCCTGCTGAGCAATTCACGCGGCTCCGTCGTCAACAACCTCTCGGTGAATGCGCTGGCTCCGTTACCGCTCATTCCCGCCTACTCGGTGTCGAAGGCCGCAGCGTTCTCGCTGACGCAGTCGCAGCGAACATTGTTGGCGGACAGGGGTATAACCGTTCATGCGGTCCTGACGGGAATCGTGGACACCGACATGACGCGGGGCCTCGAGGCGCCGAAGGCTTCGCCAGAGTCCGTCGCGCGCGCCATCTTCGACGGTGTGGAGAACGGCGAAGAGGACATCTTCCCCGATGCGATGTCGGTGTCGATGGCGCAGGGCTGGCGCAGCGGGCCTGCCAAGGCGCTCGAGCGACAGTACGCCGCATTGGCAGCGGCCGAATTAGCTAAGGCACAAGCGAATTCGGGCTGATCAGCCGATTGGTGGCGCTGGGATCGTGCGTCGGTACCACCGTCACGCGATCCCTGACGGCGTGCAGCCGGTGCAGCGTGCGGAACGCCTCGTCGCGGTCTTCGTCCGCGAGTCCTCCGGGATAGCTGGACTTCTGGCGGATGTCGTCGATCTGGTAGGTGTGCCACGCGGCGTCGCCGGCAAGCAGTACGGGACCGGCCGCGGTGTGCAGTAGCACGCCGACGCTGCCGGGAGTGTGTCCCGCGAGGTCGACGATGACGACTGAGCCGTCGCCGAACACGTCGTGGCTGCGGGTGAACGTCAGCACAGGTGGACCGTCGAGGTCGTATTCGACCGTGGTGCGGCCTTCCAGAGCATCGCGAACTCCACCCACAGGAGCCACGGATCCGGTTGTCACCCAAGCGTGTTCGACGTGGTGCAGGTGGATGGGCAGGCCCGGGAGGTCGAGGAGACCGCAGACGTGGTCCCAGTGCGCGTGCGTCGGCAGCGCGAAATCGATGTCCGACGCCGCGTAGCCCTGCTCCACAAGCGCGGACACTGTCGGGACGACGTCGGCCCCCGGTCGGACCGCCGCGCGCAGCACCGAGGGAAGTTGCACGACGGCACGCTCTGAAACGTTGACGCAGACACCGGGGTCCACGATGAACCTTGCCGACGGATGAGTCACGACGAAGGAGGTCAGCGCATTCTCGATGCGCCTCGGCTGCCTTCGGCCCTCCACGATCAATGCGGTCGGAACCGAGCGCGGCACCTGGCGCAGCGGCGAAACCGATACTGTCACAGCGGCATTCGGCAGGCCGGTATCGGGTAACGAGGCAAGGAACCGGGCGTCGGCGCGGCGCGGGCGAAGCATGCCCATCCCGACGCCGAGGAACGCGCCGCAGCAGGCGGCCAAGGACGGGGATCTGACTGGACTCGACATGTATGCCACGCTAGAACTTCAGGTCGACCTGAAGTAAAGGGGAAATCGTGACCGACAACGGCCAGCGGATCGGCGACGCGGCGGCCACGCTCGCGGTCGCCACCCACGTGTTGCGGCACTGGGAGGATGTCGGTCTGCTGCGGCCGCGCAGGCTCTCGTCGGGGCACCGCGCCTACGACGACCAGACGATCGGTCAGGCCCGGATGATCCAGATCTGTCAGCAGGCGGGGCTGTCGCTGGCGGAGATCAAGGAACTCGCCAGGCGCGACCGTGGACGCAGGATCGCGCTGATCGAGAGCAAGCGTGCCCAGATCGCCCAACAGGTTTCGAACCTTCGGCGTGCCGACAAGTTCCTCGAACACATCGCGCATTGCGAGCACCCGGTGATTTCCGAGTGCCCGGAGTGCTCGGCGCTGACTAACCCAGCGCGACCAGCTGGTCGCCGCGCTGCTCGATGATCGTCGACCCCGCCACCGCCGGTACCACCGCTGCCGAACTCGGCGGGCGTTGCACCGGAATGTGTTCGACGCCGGCTCCCGTGGCGGGATCGAATACGTCATAGCCGCCGGTGACAGGAACCAGCAATCGGCCGGCCATCATCGTCGCGGGGCCGAGCGGGATGTTGCTGCCCGCCGCGCTGACGCTGTAGCGGTAGTGAAGTCCGTTGGCGGAGAACACCATTACGGTGTCGCCGGTCCACCACGTGATCAGGTCGCCCGCACGGGACATCACCGCGTTCGGCGACGGCGGTTTGGCCACCAGTGTGCTGGCGACGGTAGCACCGGTCTCGTCGACGATGTTGACCGTCGGCTTCGGTGTTGGCACGTAGACCGCGGTCGTGGTGTCAGACACCGCGACCACGCGCGCACCCGAGCCGTCGGCGACGCCGGGCTGCGGCACGTATTTCAGGTCGGGTGTGTCTTCTTCGTCCGCGGGCCGCAGCAGCGTCAGCCGCAGATCGGTCTGCTTCGGGCAGGCCTCCAGCACCGAAACCGCCGTCGAACTCGACTCGGCCGACACCAGCCGGCAGATCGTCGACGCAGGCACGCTCGGCTTGATCCGAGCGTCGAGCGCGCCATACGACAGCATCCGGACCATGTCGGAGCGCCACAGCTCCAAGCGGCTGTCGCCGGCCGCGAGCACCACGGTGCCGTCGGAGGACAGCTTCACCTCTGGGTCGGCGTAGGCGGTGCGACTCGGTCCACGCTGGCCGGTCTTCGCGTCGATCGTGCTGACCTGCCCGCAGCCGCGGACGTCCGGATACACCGCGACCGCGTAGTTGTATACGTAGGTGACGCCACACAGTTCGAGGTCACGCGCATAGGTCCACCGCGCGTTCCCGGTGGCCGGATCACGGCCGTCGACCTCGCGGCCGTCGCCGGTGATGACATTGCCGCCGACCACCAACGGCGTAGTGGTCTTCGGGCTCGAAGCCGTCCACAGTTGCCGCAGCCCGGTGGGCACCGCCTTCGCCGACGGCAGGGTCGGTGCGGGCGTCGCAGCGGGCCTGCTGATCGTGGCCCTGGCATCGCTGGTCCACCAGATCAGAGCGGCGACGATGACGACCACTGCGGCGATCACCGCGGCCGCCACCAGGTCAGCCTTGGTGCGGCGTTCGGGTTTGACCATCCGTCGGACGGGGCCGGGCTAACCGGCGTTCGCGGCTGCGGCCTTGCGCGGGCGACGACGGCGACGGCGCTTGGCCGGTGATGCGCCGTCAGCGGTCGAATCGTCCTCGGCCGGTGCGCTCTGCTCGGGCGTCGCCTCCGGATGTCCGGCGGCCACCTGGCCGCCGCGGGTGCGCCTGCGATTGCGGGTGCGGTTGCGTGCCGGCTTGTCGGCGGGCTTGTCCGCCGGTGCACGCTTGGCCTGCGCCTTCTGCGGCTCGCCGATGGTGCCCTTCGCGTCCGTCGGGATGCCCAACTCCTCGTAGAGGTGCGGCGAGCTGGAATACGTCTCGGACGGATCGGGGCATGCCAGGCCCAGCGCCTTGTCGATCCCTTCCCAGCGGGCCAGCTCGTCCCAGTCGACCAGGGTGACCGCGACGCCGGTCTTGCCTGCGCGCCCGGTGCGGCCGATGCGGTGCACGTAGGCCTGCTCGTCCTCGGGGATCTGATAGTTGATGACGTGGGTGACGTCGTCGATGTCGATGCCGCGCGCGGCGACGTCGGTGGCGACGAGCACGTCGATCGCGCCGGTGCGGAATGACTTCAGCGACTTCTCGCGGGCGGCCTGCCCGAGGTCGCCGTGCACAGCGCCGACCTTGAAGCCGCGCTCGGCCAGCTCGTCGGAGACCTTCTGGGCGGTGCGCTTGGTGCGGGTGAAGATCATCGTGGCGCCGCGTCCCTCGGCCTGCAGGATCCGGGTGACCAGTTCGACCTTGTCGAGCGCGTGCGCGCGGTAGACGAATTGTTCGGTGGTGTCGTGAGTGGCCGCCGAATGCGGGGCCTCAGCCCGGATGTGCGTTGGCTGGTTCATGAACGTGCGGGCCAGCGTGATGATCGGGTCCGGCATGGTCGCCGAGAACAGCATGGCCTGCCGCTCGGCGGGAATCTGCTTGAGGATCCGCTCGATATCGGGCAGGAAGCCCAGGTCGAGCATCTCGTCGGCCTCGTCGAGCACCAGCATCGACAGCCCACCGAGCTGCAGGTGACCCTGCTGCGCCAGGTCGAGCAGACGGCCCGGTGTGCCGACGACGACGTCGACGCCCTTCTGCAGCGCCTCGATCTGCGGCTCGTAGGGCCTGCCACCGTAGATCGAGGTGACGGTCAGCTTGCGGTCAACCGCGGACAGATATTTCGCCGCCATCGCGAGATCTCCGTAGACCTGCAGGCACAGTTCGCGGGTGGGGACGACGATCAGCGCGCGGGGGATACCGGTCAGCGGGCGTTCCTCGTCGGTGGTGATGCGCTGCAGCAGCGGCACACCGAAGGCCAAGGTCTTGCCCATGCCCGTGCGGGCCTGGCCGATCAGGTCGTCGCCCGCGAGTGCGAGCGGCAACGTCAGTTCTTGGATAGCAAAGGGGTGTTCCTTGCCGTCTTCGGCCAATGCGCGCACTATTTCGTCGCGGACGCCGAGCTCAGCAAATTTTGGATTCAGATGAGTCATTCTTGGGGTACGTAGCCTTTCTGGGTCGAACCTCGTAAGTCCTCGCGGATTTCCACGCGCGCACGAGTTCGACGAAGCCACGGCCGAGGGCCCTGCGTTGAGGTCGCGGGCCGACTGGTGCACGCACATTTCTTAGGTAATGGCCGGTCAGTTTCGACCTTGTCAGTGCCAATGCCTGCACCCATGATAGCTGGCCGGGTTTGCCGGGCGCTCGGTGCGCTCAGCCAACCAGGTAAGGCCGTCTAGAGTTGGGCCATGAATTCGACGCCATCCGCGCCCTCTCCCGAGCAGACCGCACCGGGCGTGTCGGCCGACCATCCTGGCGTCAACGAACTCTTCGCGCTGCTGGCCTACGGCGAGGTGGCGGCTTTCTACCGGCTCACCGAAGAGGCGCGGATGGCGCCGAACCTGCGCGGCCGGATCAACATGGCGACCATGGCCGCCGCGGAGATGAACCACTACGAAGTTCTGCGGGATGCGTTGGAGCGCAGGGGAGTCGACGTGGTACCCGCGATGACGCGCTACGCCTCGGCGCTGGAGAACTACCACCGGCTGACAACGCCAAGCACCTGGCTGGAGGCTCTGGTGAAGACCTACGTCGGCGACGCGTTGGCCGCGGACTTCTATCTGGAGATCGCCGACGCGATGCCCGACGAGGTGGCCGACGTCGTGCGCGCCGTGCTGTCGGAGACCGGGCATTCGCAGTTCGTCGTCGCCGAGGTGCAGGCCGCGGTGACCGCCAGCGAGAAGCAGCGCCACCGACTGGCGCTGTGGTCGCGCCGACTGCTCGGTGAGGCCATCACCCAGGCCCAGTACGTCATGGCCGACCACGACGAGCTCGTCGACCTGGTGATGTCCAGCGGTGAGGGTCTGACGCAGATGACCGAGTTCTTCGATCGGCTGCAGCACACCCACAGCACCCGGATGCGCGAACTGGGCCTGGCCTAACCCGCTGGTCTACTTCGTGCAGTTCGCGATCATCGTGTTGTTGTTCTGCAGCGCAATCGTGGCGCCCGACGCGTCGGTGATGCTGCAGTTCAGCTGACCGGTCACGCTCGTCGCGGTAACGGAGCTCAGCGTCACACCGGGATCCAGCACAACGGTCTTGGCCCACGGCAGCGCCACGTTGACGTCGGTCTGTAGCGCGCCTTGGGAATCGGTGTAGATGACCGTCACGAGGTCGAGCAGGTTGCGGTTGCCCGTGACCCGGTAGGTGATCGTGTTCGGCGCCGCCGCGGGCGGGGGAGCCGCCTGGGCGGGCGTATCGGTCGGTGGGGCGCTCGCAGTCGGCGTCACGGTGGTGACGGTCTCCGGCGGTAGCGTCGCCGATGGCGGTGCGGCTGACGTGGTCGCGGGCGGCGCCGACGTGGCTGCCGGTTGGCTTGTGCTGACAGGCGGAGCGACCGTCGTTGAGACCGAGCCGCTGTCGCCCCCGCCGAGGATGACGACCGTGCAGATGACCGCGACGAGCAGAATCGCTCCTGCCACCCCGGCGACCCAGATCCACCGGCGATCGATCGGCTCGTAGTACTCCTCGATGTCGCCGTACTCGTCGTCGTACCCCTCGACACCCTCGTATTCGTCGTAGCGCTCGCGTTCGTCGTAGCGCCCACGGTCGAGATCGACGGTTTCGCCGCCGTCCGCCCAATCGCTGCGAATCCGTTCGGTCGGGGTCAAGGAATACGGTGAATGTGCGGTATATGGCCTGTTCATGCAGCTACCCCGGTCGTTTCGGTTAATGCCGGGCCTGATGCTATCGAGACCCATGTGACGAATGAGGTTGACGCGCTGGGCCTTTGGTCACGGTCCGGACTCGGTTCGGTCGCGGCTGCTTCGGTTTCGCTACTCGCACCGCATCGTCGTTCGCTGAGCGCACTACATCGTCGTTTCGCTGACCGCGAAGTGGCCGGGGCGGCGCCGCGCCGCGGGCGTCCACTAGCCTTCTGACCAGAAGCACACAAACGAAAGGGTCCAGGCGTGGAGGTCAAGATCGGTGTCACCGACAGCCCGCGCGAGCTGATCTTCAACAGCGCGCAGACACCCAGCGAAGTGGAGAAGGCCATCACCGACGCGCTCGGCAAGGATGCCGGCGTGCTGGCCCTGACCGACGAGAAGGGCCGTCGTTTTCTGGTGCAGGCGAAGAGAATCGCCTATGTCGAGATCGGCGCCGCAGACGTGCGCAGGGTCGGTTTCGGTGTTGGCGCCGTCGGCTCTGAGGCCGTCAAGACCGGGTAAGCGGCACGTGCGACAGGCCGCCCCAGATGAACTGCACCGTGCCCTCCACGGCGTCGTCCTTGGAGATCGGCCGGTCGTTGTTCAGCCAATACCGCGCTGAGTCGACGCTGATGCTGACCAGCCCGACCGCGATCATCCGCGCCCGGTGCGGCTCCAACCCGGAATCGTGGCTGATCAGGTCGAACACCGCGTCGGTGCACGCCTCGGTGGCGACCTTGACCTGCGCGGACACCTGAGGTTCGGTCACGTAGTCGTTCTCGAAGATCAGCCGGTAGCCCTGGCCGTCGTGCTCGATGAAGTCGAAAAAGGCGTCGACGGCCGCGCGCACCCGCTGACGGTTGTCGGTGGTGGTGCGCAGTGCCTGGCGCACACCGGAGACCAAATTGTCGGCGTGCCGCTGCAGCACGGCCAGATACAGCTCGAGCTTGGACGTGAAGTGTTGGTACAGAACGGGTTTGCTCACACCGGCCCGGTCGGCGATCTCGTCCATCCCTGCGGCGTGGTAGCCGCGGTCGACGAAAACCTCGCTGGCAGCAGCGAGTAACTGTCCGCGCCGCTCGTCGCGGGGCAGCCTGTTCCCCCGCCGGCCTGCCCCGGAACCGACGCCGGTCACCGCGCCGCCGTTCGCCGATTTTCTGGCGGCGGTGTTGGCGAGATCGCTCATCACGTCCTTCATCCGACTGCGTTTCGCAACGACACTACTACCGTTGCTTGGGGCTTTGCGGATCCACGCCATCGCGCCGTGGCGGTGGCGCGCCGGAAGTGCAAGCCCAGCAGTCTGTGCCATCCTGTTTCGGTGACCTACGACCCGGGGCGTCGCGGGAGCGGTCGCGTGCCCGTGTTGCGTGATGAGTGGCGAGAGCCATTGCGCGCGCAACGCGACCCGATCGCCGAGAGCTCCGGTCGGGTCAGGTCCAATCGCGACGAGCATCGCAGGGCCCGCAAGCAGACATGGCTGGGCCGCTTCATCCACACCTACGGATGGCGCGCCTATGCACTGCCGGTGTTGATCGCGCTGACCGTGATCGTCGTCTACCAGACCGTCACCGGAACCAGTGCACCCGCGCCCAAGCAAGCCGAGGGGCCGGTGCAGGGGCCGCCGACCATCGGCGTGGCCAGCACGCAGATCATCGGCGCACCGCCGAAGGGGCTGACTCAGTTCGACGCGAACCTGCCCACCGGAATCCTTCCCGAGGGTGGCCCGTTCACCGAGGCGGGCGCCAAGACGTGGCACATCGTGCCGGGGGCCGCACCGAAGGTCGGGGAGGGCACGGCCAAGGTGTTCACCTACACCGTCGAGGTGGAGGACGGCGTCGACACGACCGGATTCGGCGGGGACGACGGGTTCGCGCGAATGGTCAGCGAAACCCTTTCCAATCCCAAGAGCTGGACACACAACCCGCAGTTCGCGTTCACCCGCATCGACAACGGGGTGCCCGATTTCCGCGTTTCGCTGAGCTCGCCAATGACAGTGCGCGAGGGGTGTGGCTACGACATCCAGCTCGAGGCGTCCTGCTACAACCCCGCCTACGACAGTCAGCCGCGCGTGTTCATCAACGAGGCCCGCTGGGTGCGCGGCGCTGTGCCGTTCCAGGGTGACGTCGGCTCGTATCGGCAGTATCTGATCAACCACGAGGTGGGCCACGCGATCGGCTATCAGCGCCACGAGCCGTGCGGCGAAAACGGCGGGCTGGCGCCGGTGATGATGCAGCAGACGTTCTCGACGAACAACAACGACGCCGCCCGGTTCGACCCGGAGTCGGTCAAACCCGACGGCAAGGCGTGCCGGTTCAATCCCTGGCCGTATCCGATCGCCTGACATCTCGTCGGGAAGCATCGCGACCGGACTACCGTTGTGCTGGGTACTGCAGTGACCGTCAATCAAGGAGATTTCGTGTCGACATCGTTGCCGCCGCTGGTCGAGCCGGCGGGCGAACTGACGCGCGAAGAAGTTCAGCGCTACAGCCGTCACCTCATCATTCCGGACCTGGGTTTGGCCGGACAGAAGCGGCTCAAGAATGCCAAGGTGCTGGTCATCGGCGCGGGTGGACTGGGTTCGCCGACTTTGCTTTACCTCGCCGCGGCGGGCGTGGGCACAATCGGCATCGTCGAATTCGACGTCGTCGATGAGTCGAATCTGCAACGCCAGATCATCCACGGCCAGTCCGACATCGGCAGGTCCAAGGCGCAGAGCGCTCGCGACTCGATCCTGGAGGTCAATCCCCTTGTCGAGGTGCGGCTGCATGAGCTGCGCCTGGAGCCCGACAACGCGGTCGACCTGTTCAAGCAGTACGACCTGATCCTCGACGGCACCGACAACTTCGCGACGCGGTATCTGGTCAACGACGCCGCGGTGCTGGCCGGCAAGCCGTACGTCTGGGGGTCGATCTACCGCTTCGAGGGCCAGGTGTCGGTGTTCTGGGAGGACGCGCCAAACGGTCTTGGCCTGAACTACCGCGACCTGTACCCCGAGCCGCCGCCACCGGGCATGGTGCCGTCGTGCGCCGAGGGTGGCGTGCTCGGCATCCTGTGCGCGTCGATCGCGTCGGTGATGGGCACCGAGGCCATCAAGTTGATCACCGGCATCGGCGAGCCGCTGCTGGGCAGGCTGATGGTCTATGACGCACTGGATATGACGTACCGCACCATCAAGATCCGCAAGGACCCCGCGACACCGAAGATCACCGAGTTGATCGACTACGAGGAGTTCTGCGGCGTGGTGTCCGATGCGGCTGCCGAGGCCGCGGCCGACTCCACGATCACGCCCCGCGAGCTGCGCGAGCTGCTGGACTCCGGTAAGCCGTTGGCGCTGATCGACGTTCGTGAACCCGTCGAGTGGGACATCAACCACATCGACGGCGCGGAGCTGATCCCCAAGGGCGCCTTCGAAACCGGCGAGGCGTTGGCAAAGCTGCAGGTCGAGAAGACCCCGGTGTTCTACTGCAAGACGGGTGTTCGCTCGGCCGAGGTGCTTGCCATCGTGAAGAAGGCCGGTTTCTCCGACGCGATGCACGTGCAGGGCGGAATCGTCGCGTGGGGCAAGCAACTCGAACCCGACATGGTGATGTACTAACGGCTCGTTTGCCGTACCTCGCCTTAGGCTGAGGTGGTGAGTGTCGAACCGCCGCCGGATCATGTGCTGGCGGCGTTCGGATTGACGGGTGTGCGCCCCGTCGCGCTCGGCTCCAGCTGGGAGGGCGGCTGGCGCTGCGGTGAAGTCGTGCTGTCGATGGTCGCCGATCACGCGCGTGCGGCGTGGTCCGCCAAAGTTCGCGAGACATTGTTCGTCGACGGTGTCCGCCTGGCCAGGCCGGTGCGCTCGACCGACGGCCGCTATGTGGTGGCGGGCTGGCGGGCCGACACCTACGTCGCCGGAACGCCGGAGCCCCGCCACGACGAGGTGGTTTCGGCGGCGGTGCGGTTGCACGAGGCGACGGCCAAACTGGAACGGCCTCGCTTTCTGACTCAGCCGCCCGTCGCGCCGTGGGCCGACGTCGACGTTTTCATCGCGGCCGATCGGGCGGCATGGGAAGAGCGCCCGCTGCACTCGCTGCCTCAGGGAGCGCGAGTGTCGCCAGGATCTCCTGACGGCCAGCGTTCGGTCGAGCTGATCACCCAGCTGGCCTCGCTGCGCCGACCGACCAAGAGCCCCAACCAGCTGGTGCACGGCGACCTATACGGCACAGTGCTTTTCGCGGGCACCGCGGCTCCGGGCATCACCGACATCACGCCCTACTGGCGGCCATCGTCGTGGGCGGCGGGCGTGGTCGTCGTCGACGCGCTGTCGTGGGGCGAGGCCGACGACGGGCTGATCGAGCGGTGGAGCCCACTGCCGGAGTGGCCACAGATGTTGTTGCGCGCGTTGATGTTCCGGCTCGCGGTGCATGCACTGCATCCGAGGTCGACGGGCGCGGCGTTCCCGGGTCTGGCGCGCACGGCGGCGTTGGTGCGGTTGGTTCTGTAGCGCGAGTGTGGCTTATTGCACGCTCGGCGCTAGAACTCGTGTCGGACCTCTGACAATTTGATGCGGCCGTCGCTCGCCAACACTCCTTCGGCGCGCAACAGTTCGAGCTGTCGCGTCGTCAGGTGCGGCGCCGGCCGGCCCGACGCCCTGATCACCCGATGCCACGGCAGATCCGACGAATCCGTTCGCATGATCCAGCCGACGATGCGCGGGCTGGAAAGCCCGACCGCGTCGGCGATGTCGCCGTAGGTCGATACGCGCCCGGCTGGAATCGATGCGACCAGAGCCCGCACGGTTTCGACCTGTTCGTCGGTGACCGCGGGCACGTCAGCCGCGCTCCAACTGCTTGCGGATCACCGCCGCGGTATCGGCAGGCCGCGCCTGGGGAACCATGTGGTCGCAGTCGAACTCCAGCAGCGTGAAGTCGGGTCGCTCGCGCAATCCGGCGAGAAGTTCATCACTGACATACGGCGGGTCGGTTTTGGTGGCGAGCACGAGTGTGATCGGTATGCCATTGCGCGGTAACACAATTGGTCGCGCCAACTCACTCCAGTACGACAACATCGCCGGAATGCTGAGCCGCCAGCCCACCCGTCCGTTGGGCCGGTCTATCAGGTGCTCGTCGAGCTCGCGGTCCAGCTCGTCGGAGTCGACCTCACCCCACGACCCGTTCACCTTCTCCGAGCGGGCCTCTGCGCGGTCGGTGTAGTCCGGCGAGGCGAACATGTCGTCGGCGATGTCGCGCATCCAGCCGCCGTCGAGTCCGACCGCGGGATCGAGCAGCACCAACCCCGACACCAGATCAGGGCGTGCCGCAGCCAGATTCAAGGCGATCGCCCCGCCGAACGAATGCCCGACCACGACCACGGGTCCGTCCGCCTCGGCGTCGAGCAGCGCGGCCAGCGCGTCGACGTTCGCGTCGATGCTCCACGGTGCCGCCCACGACGACCGGCCGTGCCCGATCAGGTCCGGTGCGGCGATCGCGAATTCGGGCAGATGCCTGACCGCCAGGGTCTGCCAGCGCAGGCCGTGCCCGGTCAGCCCGTGCACGGCCAGGATCTGCGGCGGGCGGCTCGGTCCGTAACGATGCACATGCAGGCTCACGGCATTGATGCTGCCAGCAGTCGGTGACAGTCGCTTGTCGGACCCCCATGGTGTCATGCATTCATGTCCGCACCGCAGACCGAACTGACCCTCACCGCCCTCACTGAACCAGGCATGCGCGGTGTGGTGCGCGTGCTCGGCGGCGCCGGTACGGGCAAGAGCAGCTTGCTGATTCAGGCCGCGACGGCCCACATCGCCGCGGGCAGTGACCCCGAATCGGTTCTGCTGCTGACGGGTTCGGCGCGGCTCGGCAGCCAGGCGCGGGCAGCCATCACGTCGGCATTGTTGTCGGCGGGCAGCCGCGCTGTCGTCCGCGAACCGTTGGTCCGCACCCTGCACTCGTACGCGTTCGCCGTACTGCGGTTGGCGGCGCAGCGCAACGGCGATCCGCCCCCGCGACTGATCACCAGCGCCGAGCAGGACGGCATCATCCGTGAACTGCTCGCAGGTGACTTGGAAGACGGTGACGCGTCACCGGTGGGCTGGCCCAGCCAACTGCGTCCGGCGCTGTCCACTGTCGGGTTTGCCAACGAGCTGCGCGACCTGCTGGCCCGGTGCACCGAACGCGGCGTGGATCCCATTGCGCTGCAACGCATCGGACGAACCAGCGGCCGTCCCGAATGGCTGGCGGCTGGCAAGTTCGCGCAGGCCTACGAGCAGATCATGCTGCTGCGTTCTGCCGTCGGCATGGCGGCACCGCAGGCCACGGTGCCCGCGCTGGGCGCCGCCGAACTTGTCGGCGCCGCGCTCGAAGCGTTCGCGACCGACGCGGACCTGTTGGCGGCCGAACGCGCCAGGATCAAGCTGCTTCTCGTGGACGACGCGCAGCATCTCGATCCACAGGCGGCCCGGCTTGTTCGCGTGCTGTCGGCAGGTGCGCAGCTGACCGTCATCGCCGGAGACGCGAGCCAGTCGGTGTTCGGATATCGCGGCGCCGACCCGTCGCTGCTGCGCGGTGACGAGCCCGCCATCACGCTCACGCGATCGTTTCGCTGCGCGCCGGTCATCGCCGACGCAATCACCGCTGTTGCGCGCCGGTTGCCGGGTGCCGACGCGGCGCGGCATATGACCGGTGCCGAGGACCGGCCGGGCGAGCTGAATGTGCAGATCGCTGCGACGCCACACGCGGAATCCGCGTTGATCGCCGACGCCCTGCGCCGCGCCCACCTGGTCGACGGTGTGCCGTGGTCGCGGATGGCCGTGATCGTGCGGTCGGTGCCGCGGCTGGGCGCGCCGCTGGCCCGCGTTCTCGTCTCGGCCGGTGTGCCGGTGGACGCCCCGCTGCCGAGCACCCCGTTGGCCGATCAGCCCGCGGTGCGCGCGCTTCTGACTGTCCTCGACGCCACCGACTACGGTCTGGACGGCGAGCGCGCGCTGTCGCTGCTGACCGGGCCGATCGGCCGTGTCGATCCAGTGTCGCTGCCCCAGCTGCGACGGGCGTTGCGCAGAGCCGACGGCAGCCAACCGCCACGGGAGTTCACCGACCTGCTTGTCGAGGCGCTCGACAACGACACCGACCGACTGTCCGCCGAACTCGGTAGGCCGTTGCGCCGGGTACGGGCAGTGCTCACCGCCGCGCGCAGCAGCGCAGCACAAGGCCAAGATCCCCGCTACACGCTGTGGCAGGCCTGGCATCGGTCCGGCCTGCAACGACGCTGGCTGGCGGCCAGTGAACGCGGCGGCCTTGCGGGTGCGCAGGCGGACCGTGACCTCGACGCGGTCACCGCGTTGTTCGATATCGCCGAGCAATACGTGAGTCGCACGACGGGCGCGTCGCTGCGCGGGCTCGTCGACCACGTCGAGGCGATGGGCCTGCCTCCGACACCTCGCGAGCAACGGCCTGACCCCGACGCGGTCGCGGTCCTGTCCGCCCACGCGGCGCTCGGCAGGGAATGGGATTTCGTCGTCATCGCGGGAGTGCAGGAAGGGTTGTGGCCCAACACGACCCCGCGTGGCGGCGTGCTGGGCACCCAGCAGCTCGTCGACGTGATGGATGGAGTCGAGACGCAGGTCGATCGGGGCTTGTCGAGTCGCGCGCCGCTGCTGGCCGAGGAACGCAGGCTGTTGATCGCGGCGATGGGCCGCGCCCGCACCCGCCTGTTGGTGACCGCGGTCGACAGCGACTGCGGCGACGAGTCGATGCTGCCGTCACCGTTCTGCTACGAACTCGCGGCGCTCGCGACCGACCCGGAACCCGACCCGCCACAGCCGATCCATGCCCCGCGCGTGCTGGCCCCACCTGCGCTGGTCGGACGGCTGCGCGCGGTGGTATGCGCGGCGGATGAAAACATAGACGACAGCGAAAAGCTTTGTGCAGCAGCGCAACTCGCGCGGCTGGCGGAGGCCGGTATCGCCGGTGCCGACCCGGCTCAGTGGTACGGCATGACGCCGTTGTCCAGTGCGGAACCGCTGTGGGACGGTGACGACCACGTCGTGACGCTCTCACCGTCGACGCTGCAGATGCTGACCGACTGCCCACTGCGCTGGCTGCTCGAACGCCACGGCGGCTCCGACGGACGCGATGTCCGCTCAGCGATCGGATCGCTGTTGCATGCTCTTGTCGCCGAGCCGGGCAAGACCGAAAACCAGATGCTCAACGAACTCGAAAAGCTCTGGGCCAAGCTGCCGTTCGAATCGCAGTGGTTTTCCGACAACGAGCTGGCACGCCACCGTGCGATGCTGTCGACGTTCGCGCAGTGGCGTGCGCAAACCCGCGGCGAGCTGACTGAGGTGGGCACCGAGGTCGACATCGACGGCACAGTCGGTCCGGGGGTGCGGGTGCGTGGTCGCCTTGACCGGCTCGAGCGCGACGCCGAGGGCCGGTTGGTGGTCGTCGACATCAAGACCGGTAAGACGCCGGTCAGCAAGGACGACGCGCAACGCCATGCCCAGTTGGCCATGTACCAGCTCGCCGTCGCGGAAGGACTGCTGCCACAAGGTGATACACCCGGCGGCGGTCGGCTGGTGTATCTCGGCAAAACCGGATCGGGTGGGGCCACCGAACGCGAGCAGGACCCGCAGTCAGTCGACGCTCGCGCCGCTTGGCTCGCGTTGGTGCAGCAGGCGGCGGCCGCCACTCAAGGTCCCGAGTTCGTCGCGCGGGTCAACGACGGGTGCTCACACTGCCCGGTGCGCGCCATGTGTCCGGCCCAGGCCGTCGCCGGTGGGCGGTCATGACCCCTCGCTACAGCCCGGCCGAACTAGCCTCCGCGCTCGGCCTTTTCGCGCCGACCGACGAGCAGACGGCGGTGATCGCCGCCCCGCCCGGGCCGCTGGTCGTCATCGCGGGCGCAGGTGCAGGCAAGACGGAAACCATGGCGGCCAGGGTGGTGTGGCTGGTGGCCAATGGCTACGCCCGTCCCGGCGAGGTGCTCGGCCTGACGTTCACGCGCAAGGCCGCCGGGCAGCTGCTGCGCCGCGTCCGAACGCGGCTGGCCCGGCTGGCCGGCGCCGGTCTTGTTCCCGGCGGTGGCGAGGTGGCCGACGACCCCGCGACCGTCAGCACCTATCACGCGTTCGCCGGGAACCTGCTGCGCGAACACGGACTGCTTTTGCCCGTCGAGCCGGACACCCGCCTGCTCAGCGAAACGGAGCTGTGGCAGTTGGCTTTTCGTGTCGTGTGCGAGCATCCAGAGCACCTCGACACGGACAAGACCCCGGCCGCGGTCACCGCGATGGTGCTGCGGCTGGCTGGCCAGCTGGCCGAACACCTCGTGGACACCGAACAACTACGCGACACCCACGTCGAACTCGAGCGGCTGGTACACACCCTTCCGGCGGGTCCGTATCAACGCGACCGCGGACCCAGCCAGTGGCTGCTGCGCATGCTGGCCACCCAAACCGAACGCACCCAACTGGTTCCGCTGATCGACGCCCTGCATGCGCGCATGCGGGCCGAGAAGGTCATGGACTTCGGCATGCAGATGGCCTCGGCCGCCCGGCTGGCGGCCACCGTCCCGCAAGTCGGCCAGCAGCTGCGCGAGAGGTACCGGGTGGTGCTGCTCGACGAGTACCAAGACACCGGGCACGCGCAGCGCGTCGCGCTGTCGTCATTGTTCGGTCGCGGCGTCGACGACGGCCTCGCGCTGACGGCGGTCGGGGATCCGATCCAGTCGATCTACGGTTGGCGGGGTGCCTCGGCTACCAACCTGCCGCGGTTCACCACCGATTTCCCCCACGCCGACGGCACCCCGGCGCCTGCGCTGGAACTGCGGACCAGTTGGCGCAATCCGCCGCGGGCGTTGCACCTGGCCAATGCCGTGTCCGCGGAGGCGCGGCGGCGCTCCGTCGCGGTGCGTGCCCTTCGACCCCGACCCGATGCCCAGCCCGGCGTCATCCGGTGTGCGCTGCTGAATGACGTTGTCGCCGAACGTGATTGGGTCGCTGATCACCTGGCGGCGATCTATCACGGCGCGGACGGCCCTGCACCGACGGCAGCGGTGCTGGTGCGCCGGAACGCCGACGCGGCACCGATGGCGGATGCGCTGACCGCCCGTGGCGTCCCCGTCGAGGTCGTCGGTCTAGCCGGATTGCTGGCAGTGCCCGAGGTCGCCGACCTGGTGGCGATGCTGCGAATGGTCGCCGACCCCACCGCCGGCGCAGCCGCGATGCGGGTGCTCACCGGACCGCGGTGGCGCCTTGGCGGTCGCGACATCGCCGCGCTGTGGCGGCGTGCCGTCGAACTCGATGACCGGCCCACCCTCGAAGCCACCACCGAACAGATCGTGGCGCAGGCCGCCGCCGACGCCGATGCCGCGTGCTTGGCCGACGCGATCTGTGACCCCGGGCAGTCGGACGCGTATTCGCCTGCCGGGTATGCACGGATCGTCGCGCTCGGCCGTGAGCTGACTGCCCTGCGCGCCCATCTGACGCACCCGCTGCCCGATCTCGTCGCCGAGGTCCGTCGGGTGCTCGGGCTCGACGCCGAAGTACGGGCGGCCAGGCCGCTGGCCGCAGGATGGTCTGGCACCGAACATCTGGACGCGTTCGCCGACGTGGTGGCCGACGTCGGGGGCCGGTCAGGGGCGACGGTGCCGGGTCTGCTGGCGTATCTGGACGCTGCCGAACAGGTGGAGAACGGCCTGGCGCCCGCCGAGACGTCGGTCGCGACCGACCGGGTCCAGATCCTCACTGTGCACGCCGCGAAGGGGCTGGAGTGGCAGGTCGTGGCGGTGCCGCACCTGAGCGGCCGGGTGTTTCCGTCGACCGCGTCGCAAAGAACGTGGCTCACCGACGCGGGCGACCTGCCGCCGCTGCTGCGCGGTGACCGGGCCACGGCCTCCGAACTCGGCGTCCCGGTGCTGGACACATCGGACGTCAACGATCGAAAGCGGCTGTCCGACAAGATCTCCGAGCACAAGCGCAGCCTCGAGCAACGCCGCATCGACGAAGAGCGCCGGCTGCTGTATGTCGCGCTGACCCGCGCCGAGGACACCCTGCTGCTGTCGGGTCACCACTGGGGTGTGTCCGAGACCAAACCGCGCGGCCCTTCCGAGTTTCTGTGCGAACTCAAGGACATCATCGAGACGTCGGAGGCCGCGGGCGATCCGTGCGGCGTCATCGAGCAGTGGGCCCCCACCCCGGCCGACGGTACGCCGAACCCGTTGCGCGACAGGGCTATCGAGGCCATCTGGCCCACCGATCCGGCAGGCCCGCAACGAACACACCTCGACAACGGCGCGGTGATGGTAGCCAAGGCGATGTCGGGGGAGATCGACCTCAACGCCGACGATGTCGACGGCTGGGTGGCCGACGTCGATGCTCTGCTGGCCGAACGCGACCAAGCGACCGACGCGCCCGTTGCGCCGCTGCCGACGCAGCTGTCGGTGAGCACACTCGTCGAGCTCAGTCGTGACCCTGATGGCGTCGCGCAACGGCTGCGCCGTCGGCTGCCGACCCGTCCTGACCCGCACGCGTTGCTGGGCACGGCTTTTCACGATTGGGTGCAGCGGTTCTTCCACGCCGAGCGGCTGTTCGACCTGGACGATCTGCCAGGAGCCGTCGACCGCGAGGCCGGCGCCGCCGAGGAGCTCGCCGAGTTGCAGGCTGCGTTCGCGGTGTCGCCGTGGGCGGCGCGCACGCCGATCGACGTGGAGGTCCCGTTCGACATGGTCATCGGCGGGCGTGTCGTGCGCGGGCGCATCGATGCGATCTTCGCCGACGACGATGGCGGCACCACCGTGGTCGACTGGAAGACCGGCGATCCGCCGGACACCCCAGAAGCCAAGCAGCATGCGGCAATTCAGCTGGCCGTGTACCGGCTCGCGTGGGCGCAACTACACAACTGCCCCATCGAAGAAGTCCGCGCGGCATTCCATTACGTGCGGTCCGGTCGAACGGTCATCCCCGACTCGCTGCCCGACGCCGACGACCTCGTCGCGCTGATCGAGGCGGCCTAGGAGTTGCGGTAGATCTTCAGCGCGGAGGTGATCATCGGAATCTGCAGCGGCAGCCGGGCAATAGCGCCCAGCCGCATCACCAGCGGCTTGGCAGGGTCTTTGAACCACAGCCGCACCATGTTGACGTTGGCAGGGAAGACCGCGAGAAACAGGGCGACCGCGGACAGTGCGCCGAGCTTGCGGGTGCGTTGCGATAGAAGCAGGGCGCCGGTCGTCAACTCCGCCACCCCCGAGGCGTAGGTGTAGAACCGCGTGCTGCCCGGCAGTTCGACCGGGACGATGTCGTCGAACGGCTTGGGCGCGACGAAGTGCAGGGTGCCCATGCCCAACAACATCGCTCCCATCCGGAGGGCCGGTGCCGGGTTGGCAAGCTGCTGCAGTTCAGGCGGGGGTGAGGTCATGGTTACATTGTGGCGTGCGCCAACTCGGATCGATGACGGGTTCCTGTGGCTAAAGGCAAACTGCGAAGTCGGCTGGCGGCCGTCGAGGAGAATCTGACGTCGCGACCGGATGCCGCGCTCGTCGACGTCCTTCGCATTCCCGAGCCATTCGTCAGCCCTGGCCAGCGCATCTTCCGCCGGATCGTGTACGCGATGCTCGCGCTGTTCGCGGCGGTGGTCATCGTGTACCTGGACCGCCACGGATACCGCGATGTCCGCAATGAGATAAGCGACACGCCAGGCAACAGGGAGCTGTCGTTCCTCGACTGCTTCTACTACGCGACCGTCTCGCTGTCGACCACCGGATACGGCGACATCACCCCGATCACGTCGTCGGCGAGGCTGGTCAACGTCCTGGTGATCACGCCACTGCGGATCGCATTCCTGATCGTCCTCATCGGTACCACGGTGGAGACGCTGACCACGCAGTCGCGCCAGGCATTGAAGATCCAGCGATGGAGGAGCAGAGTGCGCAACCACACCGTCGTCATCGGATACGGCACCAAGGGCAGGACGGCCGTAGCCGCGATGGTCGGTGACGAGGTGGCACCGGCCGACATCGTCGTCGTCGACGAGAACGTCACCGCCCTCGAACGCGCGAAGAGCGCCGGGTTGGTCACCGTGCACGGCGACGCCACCAAATCCGAGGTGCTGCGGCTGGCCAGCGCCCAGCACGCCAAGTCGATCATCGTCGCGACCGACGACGACGCCAGCGCAGTGCTGGTCACCTTGACCGCGCGCGAACTCGCGCCGAACGCGAAGATCATCGCCGCGGCCCGCGAAGCCGAAAACCAGCACCTGCTAAGGCAATCCGGCGCGGACTCGACGGTGGTGTCATCGGAAACTGCGGGCCGTCTGCTTGGCATCGCGACGCAGACCCCGAGCGTTGTCGAGATGATGGAAGACTTGCTGACTCCCGACGCGGGCTTCGCACTGGCCGAGCGCGAGGTCGAGGCGAAGGAAGCCGGCGGCTCGCCGCGGCACCTGACCGACATCGTGCTCGGCGTCGTTCGAAACGGCGAACTCGTGCGGGTCGACGCGCCCGAGGTCGACGCGTTGGAGCTCGGTGACCGGCTGCTGTACATCCGCAGCGCGGAAGCCGACCGATGACATCCGGCGGGTTCCAGCTTCGCAATGTCCCGCTGCTGTCCCGCGTCGGTGCCGATCGGGCCGATGCGCTGCGCACCGACGTCGACGCGGCGATCGCCGGGTGGCCCGACGCCCTGGTGTTGCGGGTCGACCGACGCAACCAGGTGCTGATTTCCGGCGGCCAGGTGGTGCTCGGCAAGGCCGCCGGGCTGGGGGACAAGCCGCCGGAGAACGCCGTGTTTCTCGGCCGTCTCGCCGACGGGCGGCACGTGTGGGCGATTCGCGCCGCGCTCGAGGGACCAGAGGACCCGCACGCGGAGACCGAAGTGCTCGACCTGCGCCGCGCGGGTCAGATCTTCGACGACGTCAGCGCCCACCTCGTCGCAACCGCAACTGCCCTGCTGAATTGGCATGACAACGCACGGTTCAGCGCGGTCGACGGCGCGCCGACCAAGTCGATCAAGGGCGGGTGGTCGCGCGTCAACGCCACCAATGGCCACGAGGAGTTTCCCCGCATCGACCCCGCGGTGATCTGCCTGGTGCACGACGGCCACGACCGCGCGGTGCTGGCCCGCCAGACCGTCTGGCCCGAGCGGCTGTTCTCACTGCTCGCCGGCTTCGTCGAGGCAGGCGAATCGTTCGAGGCGTGCGTGGTCCGTGAGATCCGCGAGGAGATCGGCCTGACCGTGACCGACGTTCGCTATTTGGGCAGCCAGCCTTGGCCGTTTCCGCGGTCGTTGATGGTTGGATTCCACGCGCTCGGCGATCCCGACGAGGAGTTCGCGTTCAACGACGGCGAAATCGCCGAGGCGGCATGGTTCACCCGCGCCGAGATCCGCGAGGCGCTCGAACACGGCGACTGGAGCAGCGACTCACCGTCGCGGCTGCTGCTGCCCGGATCGATTTCGATCGCCAGGGAAATCATCGAGTCCTGGGCCGCACAGGACTGACGTCGCCGCCCCACATTTGGCGATTTAGCTGTCGAATAGTTTGCTGGCTGCCACGATTGGGGTCGTGTCTGCCGGTGTGGTGAGCCGTTCGGTCGAGTTCTCTGCGATCGCCGACTTTCTGACATCGGCACAGACCCAGCCGTCGGGATTGGTCATCGAGGGCGAGGCAGGGATCGGCAAAACCACGCTGTGGCTGGCCGCTGCCGAGCAAGCGAGCGAGCGCGGCATGCAGGTGCTGTCCGCCAGGACTGGGCAAGCCGAATCGGTGATGGCCTATACGGCGATGTTCGATCTCTTCGCGGCCGTGGACGACACCATCTTGGCGAAATTGCCTGGGCCGCAACGCCTTGCGGTCGACAGGGTGATGTTACGCGCCATCGAGGAGGGCCCCGCCACGGATCAGCGTGTGGTGGCCGCTGCGCTGCTGTCGGTGGTCAACCGGCTCGCGGCTGAAGCAACGGTTCTGCTGGCGATCGATGATGTGCAGTGGCTGGACCCGGCCAGCAAGGCGGTAATCGCTTCCGCGGCGCGCCGTCTCGATGGCTCGGTTGGAGTTTTGGTCACTGAGCGTTCGCACGCCAACGGCGGCGGCGCGGCCTCATGGCTGCAGATGCGTCGACCGGACGCGGTGAACCGCGTGCACGTCGGACCCTTGAGTATGGGTGGCCTACGTGAACTGATTTCGCAAAAACTGCACCTTTCGCCGCCTCGCCCGGCCATTGTGCGCATCGCCGAAATTTCAGGCGGGAACCCATTTTTCGCGCTTGAACTCGCGCGCGCGATAGACGATCGATCGCCCGCCGCGGACCTCGTTGTGCCGCCGACATTGGCCGAACTGATGCGCGCCCGCATCGGCCGCATCGAGGGTCAGGCGCGCGATGTATTGCTCGCTGCGGCATGTGTTTCCGCTCCAACCTTGGACCTGCTGGCGCAAGTCCTCGGCACCGGAGTCGACCGCATCGTGGAGTTACTCGAAGTGGCCGAGAGCAACGGCATCATCGTGATCGACGGCAATCTTGTGCGGTTTGCCCACCCGCTGCTGGCGCACGGTATCTACACGGACGCAGCTGCCAGTCGGCGGCGCAGAATGCACAGCGTCCTGGCCGAGACTGAAACGCAGCCTGAACTGAAGGCCCGGCATCTTGCATTGGCGTGCACGACCGAGGATCCGGCAACCCTTAAGGCTCTCGACACGGCCGCCGAAATGGCCCGCATCCGTGGCGCGCCCGCCGCGGCGGCCCAATTGATCGATCTCGCCCGAAACCTCGGCGGGGATACGCCATTGCGCCGGATCCGCTCGGCGAAGCACCATCTCGACGGCGGCAATGCCGCGCAGGCCCGGGCTCTGCTCGACGAGACGATCGGCCAGCTGCCGCCAGGCCCTCTGCGAGCCGAGGCGCTGACGCTCCTCGCAGTGGTGCGATTATCCGACGACAGTTTCATCGAAGCCGCGAAGGTGTTGGAACGCGGCCTCGGGGAGGTCGGTGATCATCCTGCGCTGAAAACGCAGATGCTGGTCATGCTGTGCTACGCCCTGCTCAATTCCGGCGACCTGGCGGTCGGCCTGCGGCATGCAGAAGAGGCGGTGGCAACTGCTACCCCCATTGGTCAGCCGCACCTGCTCAGCCAATCGCTGAGCATGCGGGTGTTCTTGAGCTTCATGCATGGAGCGGGTCTCGACGAAGCCGGCCTGCGGCGCGCCCTCGAATTGGAAGATCACGTGGCGACCACCCCCGCGCCGTTCCGCCCAAGCGTCCATAACGCGTTGCTGCTGGCCTGGGTCGGGCGACTGGAGGACGCTCGCGGCGAGCTGCTGAAGGTGTGGACCCACTGCGTGGATCACGGCGGTGAAGGCGAGTTGATGTTCCTCGCCATGCACAGGTTCTTGGTGGAGATCTGGAGTGCCGACCTCGACCGCGCCCATCAGATCGCCTCGGAAGCGATGGAACGGGCGTTACTGCTTGGCGGTGATGTCGCCATGTCTGTGGCTTTGACGACCCGTGCCGCCCTCGCCGCGTTCGCGGGAAACGCCGACGACGCGAGGCGCGATGTTGCCGACTCGCTGGCGGCGGCTGCAAGGGGTGAATCGCTCAGGCTCGCGGGCTGGTCGCTGACGACGTTGGCCTTCCTCGAGTTGTCTCTGGGCCGCCACGAGGAAGTGCTGGCGGCGCTTGGCCCGCTGTTGGCCCGGTTCGACGCGACGCCGGACGGCGCGGAGATCATCGTCGCAGCGTTCGTACCGTATGCCGCCGAAGCGTTGATCAACCTGCGTCGACTCGATGAAGCCGAGCCGTTGATCGAAAGACTCGAACGCAACGGTGTTCGGCTGAATCGCCCGTGGATGTTGGCGGAGGGGGCCCGGTGTCGCAGTATGTGGTTGGCTGCGCACGGCGACGTGGCCCTGGCTGCCGACAAGGCTCATCAGGCGATGCGTGAACACGCGAAGCTGTCGATGCCTTTCGAACGTGCCCGGACCCAGCTGGTGCTGGGCCAAATACAACGCCGCCAGCGCAAGAAGCATGCCGCCGAAGCAACGCTGCAGGAGGCGCTGCGCGCATTCGAAGACATCGGGGCGCCATTGTGGGCGGAGCGTGTCGGCAGCGAATTGGCCCGGACCAACGTGAGCCCGAGCCGTGACAGCCGCCTGACCCCCTCAGAACAACGTGTGGCAGAACTCGCGGCCACCGGCATGACGAACCGCGACGTCGCGGCGGCGCTGTTCGTCAGCCCGAAGACGGTCGAGTCCAATCTCTCGTCTGTCTATCGCAAGCTCGGCGTACGTTCACGGGCAGAACTCGGCCGCCGCATGGCCCAACCTGCGCAGGCTGACTAACTGGCCAGCTTCGCCAGCTTGGCCTTGACCTCCGCGCCGCTCGGGTTGGTCAGCGTCGAGCCGTCCGCGAATTTCAGCGTCGGCACCGTCTGATTTCCGCCGTTGACCGAGGCCACGAAGTCCGCAGCGGCCGGGTCGGTTTCGATGTCGACCTCGGCGAACGAAATCCCCTCCGACTTCAGAACCTTCTTAAGCCGGAAGCAGTAGCCACACCACGAGGTGCTGTACATGGTCAAAGCGCTCATAAGCCGTCCAACGTAACGGATACCCACAACATGCCCGCGCCGCACCCGGCATATGTCACAGCCCCCTGCCAAGATGGACCGCATGTCGGTCGAGGCGCCCATTTCGCGTGACGCACTCCTCGCCGACCTCGACGACGAGCAGCGCGAAGCCGTCCTCGCGCCGCGCGGGCCGGTCTGCGTGCTGGCAGGCGCGGGCACCGGAAAGACTCGCACCATCACCCGCCGCATCGCCCACCTCGTGACGGCCGGACACGTCGCGCCCCAGCAGGTGCTGGCCGTGACGTTCACGTCGCGCGCCGCCGGGGAGATGCGTGGCCGGTTACGGGCGCTCGATCAGGGCGTCGGCACCGGTTCGGTGCAGGCGATGACGTTCCACGCCGCGGCCCGCAGGCAGCTCTCCTACTTCTGGCCGCGCGTCGTCGGCGACACCGGATGGCAACTGCTCGACACGAAGTTCTCGGTCGTCGCGCAGGCCGCCAACCGCGCCGGGATGTCGACCAGCACCGACGACGTGCGTGACCTTGCGGGCGAAATCGAGTGGGCCAAGGCATCTTTGATCAGTCCCGAGGGCTACGGCGCCGCAGTCGCGCAGGCCGGCCGCGACATCCCGTTCGACGCAGCGAAGATCGCGGCGGTATACGCCGGATACGAAAAGCTCAAGGCCCGCCACGACGGCATGGCGCTCCTGGATTTCGATGATCTGCTGCTGCACACCGCCGCCGCGATCGAGAACGACGACGCCGTCGCCCAGGAGTTCCGCGATCGCTACCGATGCTTCGTCGTCGACGAGTACCAGGACGTCACCCCGTTGCAGCAGCGGGTGCTCGATGCGTGGCTCGGCAACCGCGACGACCTGACCGTCGTCGGCGATGCCAACCAGACCATCTACTCGTTCACCGGCGCCACACCGCGTTATCTGCTCGACTTCTCGCGGCGCTTCCCCGACGCCGCGGTCGTGCGACTGGAGCGCGACTACCGATCCACCCCGCAGGTGGTGTCGCTGGCCAACCGGGTCATCGCCGCCGCCCGCGGCCGGATGGCAGGCAGCAAGCTGCACCTCGTCGGTCAACGCGACCCCGGACCCAACCCGACGTTCAACGAGCATCCTGACGAGGTCGCCGAGGCCGCCGCGGTGGCCAAGAAGATCAAGAACCTGATCGAGTCGGGCACCGCGGCCTCGGAGATCGCAGTGCTGTATCGCATCAACGCGCAATCTGAGGTGTACGAAGAGGCGCTGACCGCCGCGGGGGTGCCGTTCCAGGTGCGCGGCGGCGAGGGTTTCTTCAGCCGTCAGGAGATCCGCCAGGCTCTGCTTGCGCTGCAGCGCGCCGCCGAACGGGATGTCGAAGGCGAACTGCCCGATGTCGTCCGCGCCGTCCTCGAACCGCTCGGCCTGACCGCCGAACCCCCGGCCGGTACCCGCGCCCGCGAGCGGTGGGAGGCGCTCGCCGGGCTTGCCGAACTCGTCGACGAGGAAGTGGCCCTGCGCCCGACGCTCGACCTGGCCTCGCTGCTCGTCGAGCTTCGTCAGCGCGCCGACGCGCGCCACCCACCCACAGTGCAGGGCGTCACGCTGGCTTCGCTGCACGCCGCCAAAGGCCTGGAGTGGGACGCGGTGTTTCTGGTCGGGCTGGCCGACAACACGCTGCCCATCTCACACGCGCTTGCGCATGGGCCCGACAGTGAACCGGTCGAAGAGGAACGCCGGTTGCTGTACGTCGGAATCACAAGAGCCAGAGTGCATTTGGCGCTCAGCTGGGCGTTGGCCCGGGCGCCGGGTGGCCGGCAGAGTCGACGGCCGTCGCGCTTCCTCAACGGCATCGCTCCGCAGTCACCCAGTGACGCCACCCCCAACCGGCCGCGCCGTCCCCGCGGTCCCACACCGCGCTGCCGCGTCTGCAACGGCACACTGACCACCCCGCCCGCAATCATGCTGCGGCGCTGCGAATCCTGCCCGTCCGACCTCGATGAGGAGCTGCTCGCGCAGCTGAAGGATTGGCGGCTGCGCACGTCGAAGGAGATGAGTGTGCCGGCCTATGTCGTGTTCACCGACAACACGTTGATCGCGATCGCCGAGACGCTTCCGGCAGACGATGCCGCACTGGTCGCGATCCCCGGCATCGGCGCGCGCAAGCTCGAGCAGTACGGGCCCGACGTGCTGGCGTTGGTCAAAGGCCGCAGCCGCTAGGCCGGCGACATTGAAGAGACGGCCAATCGTCGTAAAAATCGTGCCAAAACCGCTGGTCAAAAATTGATTGTCATCGAAAGCTGATACCGTTAGCCTCAAGATCACACCGCGAGTCGAAAGGAGGGTGCCCGGATCATGTTGAGCTTTAAAGCGTTACCCGGCGTAGGCGTTGACGTCATGGCTGCCGGCATGTCGCGCACCCTTCACATCGCCGAGGCTGTCGCCCCGGCGCATCCCGCTTTTTGGGCGTACCCAGGCGCGGGAAGGGCGGCCGCCATTGCGCCGCAGCGCAAGCGTCGCAACGCTACCGCGACTGGACAGTCCGTGGATCGAGGCACCACCTAGGTAGAGCCCCGAACGAAGCCGAAAGGCCACGGACCCAAAGTCAAGGATCCGTGGCCAATTTTTTTGGAGTCATTCGGACACCGAAAGACCTGGTCAAGGATCCATCAGAAGACAGATGGCCGACGAAACCAACGACCAGGAAGCAGAAGGTGCAGTCATGTCGACGGCGATGAGCGCTCGCGCGAAGAGCTTCGAATCAGAGACATGCCGTGAAAGACCGATGCTGTCGGTGCCATGTCATGTCGAGGATCCCGATCTGTGGTTCGCCGAGAACCCGCTTGACCTCGAACGCGCCAAGGCGCTGTGTGCGGATTGCCCGATCCGCCGCGAGTGCCTCGATGCGGCGCTGGCACGCCAGGAACCGTGGGGCGTTTGGGGTGGCGAGATCCTCGAGCGTGGCACGATCATCGCGCGTAAGCGCCCGCGTGGACGTCCACGCAAGAACACCGAGGAAAACCCGGCAGCCGCGTAAGGGCTGCCGGGTTTTCCCGTCTCAGGCGTCAATTAACTTGGGCGACAATGTCGCTCGAAGCCGTCGTGTCAGGCCGCTTCTTCAGCGAAACCCGGGATCAGTTCGGTGGCCAGTCGCCTGACCGGGATGTGCGCGTCGAGCTGACAAGCGATCGCGACGTTGGAAGCGATCACCCGCAGCGGAATCGCCAATTTCGCGGGGAGGTCCATCTGCCGGGCGGCCTTGATCTGGCCTGCGGCGCGGTCCGGCTTCATGTTCATGGCGGTGATCTTCTGCAGCCACTTTCGGGTGTAGTGGAACACCTCGACTTCGAGCGGTTCCACGTACTGCCGCATCATTTCGTCCATTTCGCGCTTGGAGACCTGCTCGCCCTTCTGGACGAAGCCGATCTTCTGCATCGTCGTCAGCAGATTCTCGTAGTCGTCGTTGAGCGCATAGCGCGTCGACAGCCCGATCTCGACCGGAATGCCGCCGGGCAGTGGAGCGACAGCGCCGAAGTCGATCACGCCCATCTTGTCGCCGGGCAGCAGCATGAAATTCCCGGGATGAGCGTCGCCGTGCATCATCTCCAGACGGCGCGGCGCGTCGTAGGTCAGCTCAAAAAGCCTGGTGCCCATGAGGTCTCGCTGTTCGGTGGTGCCCTCGCGGATGATCACCGACAACGGGATGCCCTCGATCCACTCCTGGATCACGACCTTCGGTGCGCTGGCCACGATGCGAGGCACGACGAAATGCGGGTGTCCCTCATAGGCTTTCGCGAACGCCCGCTGGTTGTCGGCCTCCAGCCGGTAGTCCAGCTCCATCTCGGTGCGCTCGATCAGCTCGTCGACCACGCCCTGCACGTCGGCACCCGGGGAGAGCTGCTTGAACACGCTGACCATCCGCTTCATGGTCTTCAGGTCGGCGCGCAGCGCCTCGTCGGCGCCGGGGTACTGAATCTTGACCGCCACCTCGCGGCCGTCTGACCACACCGCCTTGTGCACCTGGCCGATGCTCGCCGATGCGACCGGGGTGTCGTCGAACGAGGCGAAACGTTCCCGCCACTTGGTGCCCAACTGCGAGTCCAGCACGCGGTGCACTTTGGCGGCGGCCAGCGGTGGTGCCTCACGCTGCAGCTTGGTCAGCGCCTCGCGGTAGGGCTTGCCGTACTGCTCGGGGATCGCGGCCTCCATCACCGACAGCGCCTGGCCGACCTTCATCGCACCGCCCTTGAGCTCACCGAGCACGGTGAACAACTGCTGTGCGGCCTTGTCCATCAATTCGGCGTTGACCTCGTCTTTCGACGATCCGGTCAGCCGTTTGCCGAACCCCAGCGCGGCCCGGCCTGCCATGCCAACAGGCAAGCTCGCCAGCTTGGCGTTGCGCGCGGCCCGACCCCGTTTGATGTCAGTCACCAAACCATCATCCCTGACGTTTCTGAGTGGCCTGCAACGAGTTGGCAACAAACGTTTTCAACACCAGCAGCGCGGGTGCCGCGACCACCGGCGCGCCATGATCGCGCCGGCGTTGACGTCGAACTCCAACGTGGTGTCCAGGGTCGGCGGTGGCTCCGTGGATGTCTCGACATTCGGGTCCGATCCCACCGCCCTGATGACGCGGTCGATCTGGTTGAGCGCCAGCGCGGCCGTCGCCAACACAGTGGCCCGGTCGGCGTTGCCGACGGCGTTGCGCAACTGCGAGGCGACCGCAGGCCACGCCGCGTCGCGGTCGCTGCGATGCAGATCCGCGCAATCCAGGCAGCTGGTCACGCCCGGGATGACGAGCGGGCCCACCAAACCGGCGCCGTCGCGCAGTCGCACGGGCAGATGCGCGACGCCGGCACTGTGCAGGTCGCGAACGATCCGCGGTTCGGTGACCAGAAAGTCCGACAGCACAACAAGATCCGTCGTCGCCGGCGGCGGAGCCTGTGTGACGGTCGACCGCGTCACCCGAGCGCCCGAGCACCGCAGCGCGTTGGCCAAAACGTCGGAAAGCGGACCGCGGCCATGGATGCGGATCGACGCGCAGCGCGTCCGCGCGCGCACCGCAACGGTCACCACACCGGCCTGCGTCAACGACTCGACGAGTTCACCCGCGTCGACCTCGAAGCGCGCCTGCAGTTCGGGCAGTGTCGCGCCGGCCTGCAGCGTGCGCAACAGGTCGGCCAGGGCACCCGGCGTCAGCCCGGCGGGCGGCCGCACCAGCACCGCGCGGCGGGGATCCCAGCCGACCTGCACAGCACCGTCGGGGCGCAGCAGCACCGGCATCGCCGGATCAAGGGTGTAGCGCCCCATGCGCCGACTCTGCCACGAAGTCAGCGACGCCCCCGGAGGTTATCCACAGGCGCGGCGCTACTCCTTGCTGTCGTCGCCCTTGTCGGAATCCTTTTGCAGATCGGCGATCGCCTGATCGATGGCGTCGTCGATGCCGCTGGTGTCGCCGCCGATCATCCGGTCGATGAAACCGGCAGGCTCGTCGAGATCCTCGGCACTGGGCAGCAGGTCGGGATGCTGCCAGACGCCGTCGCGGGCGTCGGAGCCGACGGCCTGCGTCAGGCGTTCCCACAGCACCGCTGCCTCGCGCAGCTTGCGCGGCCGCAGTTCCAGCCCGACCAGTGTCGCGAACGTCTGCTCGGCGGGTCCGCCGGTGGCGCGCCTGCGGCGCAGGGTTTCGGAAAGCGCCGACGTGCCGGGAATCCGGTCGCCGAGCGCATCGGCGACGACGGTCTGCACCCAGCCCTCGATCAGCGCCAGCATCGTCTCCAGCCGCTCGAGCGCCGCGGTCTGCTCCGGCGTCGCCTTCGGTTCGAAGATGCCTTGATTGAGCAGCTCTTCCATTTGCGACGGATCGGTCAGCGACGCGGGGTTGAAGCCTTGCGCGAAGTCTTCGATGCCGCTCATGTCGATCTTCATGCCCTTGGCGAAGGCCTCGACGGCGTTGAGGAGTTGACTGGCCAGCCATGGCACGTGGCTGAACAAGCGGTGGTGCGCGGCCTCGCGGGCGGCCAGGAAGGTGAGGATCTCGCTGCGTGGCTGTTCGAGCCCCTCGGCCAGCGACTCGACGGCCTCCGGCATCAGCGCAGCCACCCCCTTGGGGCCCAGCGGTAGCCCAATATCGGTGGAGGTCAACACTTCTCGTGACAGCTTGCCCAGCGCCTGGCCGAGCTGCGAACCGAATGCCATGCCGCCCATTTGTGACATCATCGCCAGCAGCGGACCGGCCATGCTCTTGGCTTCCTCGGGCAGCGCCGAGGCCCACACCGTCGAAATCTGTTCGGCGACCGGATCGCACAGTCGCTTCCACGTCTCCAGCGTGTTGTCGAGCCAGTCGTTGGGGGTCCACGCGACCGCTTTCGTGGTGCCCGCCGGCAGTGCAGTGGCGCCGTCAAGCCACGTCTCGGCCAGGTGTACCGCGTCTGCGATCGCTGCGCTCGTCTTCTCGGGAACCGGTGCCACGAAACCGATCGCGCTCGACGCCAGTTGGCGGGCCAGGTCGTAGTTGACGGGGCCGGACTGCTTGCCGCCGGTCATCACGTTGCCGGCGCCGCTGAACATCTCGCCGAGCTTGCTGAAGATCTGCCCCAACTGGGACATGTCGAACTCGGACCCGCCCATCCCGAAGGGATCCCCACCCGAATCGGGGTCCTTCTTGCGCTTGTCGGGGTCGGGGTCGTCCCCGGGTGAGAAGCCGAAAGGCAGGTCAGCCATGCCCTCAACGGTACTCACCGGGTCTCGATCGCGTGGGTCGGCAGGTCACGCCGAGAGCGAACCGTAGATTGGTCGCCGTGAACAGGCGGATTTCGACGCTGCTGGTCGCCTTGGTGCCGATGCTGGTGTTCGGCGTGCTGGCGTGGGTGGTGACGGTGCCCTTCGTCTCGCTGGGGCCGGGGCCGACGTTCGACACCCTCGGCGAGGTCGACGGCAAACAGGTCGTCGACATCGAGGGCACCGACGTGCACAAGACCTCGGGGCATCTGAACATGACCACGGTCAGCCAGCGCGATGACCTGACGCTGGGGGAGGCGCTGACGTTTTGGATGTCGGGCCGCGAGCAACTGGTGCCGCGCGATCTGGTCTACCCGCCCGATAAGTCGAAGGACGAGATCGACCAGGCCAACAACACCGACTTCAAGCGGTCCGAGGACAGCGCCGAGTATGCAGCGCTGAGTTACCTCAAGTACCCGTCGGCGGTGACCGTGGCCAACGTCAGCGACCCCGGTCCTTCGGTTGGAAAGCTGCAACGCGGCGATGCGATCGACGGGTTCAACAACAAGCCGGTGGCCAACCTCGAGCAGTTCACGGCGTTGCTGAAGGCCACGAAGCCCGGCGAGACCATCGTGCTGGACTACCGCCGCAAGAACGCTCCTGCCGGCGTCGCCACCATCACGCTCGGCTCCAACCCCGACCGCGACTACGGATACCTCGGGGTCGGCGTGCAGGATGCGCCGTGGGCGCCGTTCTCCATCGATTTCAACCTGGCCAACATCGGCGGGCCGTCGGCCGGGCTGATGTTCTCGCTCGCGGTCGTCGACAAACTCACCACCGGAGATCTCAACGACGGCAAGTTCATCGCGGGCACCGGAACCATCGACAGCGACGGCAAGGTCGGCTCCATCGGCGGCATCACGCACAAGATGATGGCCGCGCGCGAGGCGGGCGCCACCGTGTTCTTGGTGCCCGCCGACAACTGTGACGAGGCCAAATCGGCACACGAAGATGGCCTGGAGCTGGTCAAGGTCGACAGCCTGACCCAGGCCGTCGACGCACTGCACGCGATTTCTGCCGGTGGCGAACCTCCTCGTTGCTGAGAAGTCGCCGTGCACCGAATGCGTAGAGTTGGGGCCACGTCGCCGGTAGACGTTTTCGACAAGCCAAGACTGGAGTTGACGAGTGGGTATGCGGCCCGCGGCACGAATGCCGAAGCTGACACGACGTAGCCGGATTCTGATCGGGGTCGCGCTGGCCGTCCTGGTGCTATTGCTGTTCGGCCCGCGCATGATCGACGCCTACGTGGACTGGCTGTGGTTCGGGGAACTGGGCTATCGCTCGGTGTTCACCACCCAGATCCTCACTCGGATCGTCGTCGGCCTGGTGGCGGGCGTTTTGATGGGTGCCATCGTGTTCGCCGCGCTCGCCGTGGCGTACCGCACCCGGCCGGTGTTCGTTCCGACGACCGGTCCCAACGATCCGGTGGCGCGCTACCGGACCGCGGTGATGACCCGGCTGCGGTTGATCGGCATCGGTGTGCCGGTGATCGTCGGAGTCTTCACCGGGTTCCTCGTGCAGACGTACTGGGATCGGGTGCAGTTGTTCCTGCATGGGGGCAGCTTCGGGATCGCTGACCCGCAATTCGGCAAGGACCTCGGGTTCTACGCGTTCGATCTGCCGTTCTACCGGCTGGTGCTCGGGTACCTGTTCGGTGCGACGTTCATCGCGTTCATCGCCAGCCTGGTGACGCACTACCTTTTCGGCGGCATTCGGCTGTCGGGCCGCACGGGGGCGCTGAGCCGCTCGGCGCGTATCCAACTGATCTCGTTGGTTGGCCTGCTGATGCTGCTCAAGGCCGCGGCGTACTGGCTTGATCGCTACTCGCTGTTGAGCAATACACGCCAAGGTAAGCCGTTCACTGGTGCGGGTTACACCGACATCAACGCGGTGCTGCCGGCGAAGCTGATCCTGATGGCCATCGCGGTGATCTGCGCGGCCGCCGTGTTCTCTGCAATTGTGTTGCGGGACTTGCGCATTCCAGCGATCGGGGTGGTGCTGCTGCTGTTGAGCTCCTTGGTCGTAGGTTGGGGCTGGCCGTTGGTCGTCGAGCAGATCAGCGTGAAACCCAATGCGGCGCAAAAGGAAAGCGACTACATCAGTCGAAGTATCACGGCAACCAGACAGGCGTACGGGCTGACGGCCGATACCGTCACGTACCGCGACTACAGCGGCAACACGCAGACGACCGCGCAGCAGGTCGCCTCCGACCGGGCGACGACGTCGAACATCCGGTTGCTCGACCCGACCATCGTCAGCCCCGCGTTCACCCAGTTCCAGCAGGGCAAGAACTTCTACTATTTCCCCGACCAGCTGTCCATCGACCGCTACAACGGCCCCGACGGCAACCTGCGTGACTACGTGGTCGCCGCGCGAGAACTCAACCCCGACAGGCTGATCGACAATCAGCGTGACTGGCTCAACCGGCACTTCGTCTATACTCACGGCAACGGCTTCATCGCCTCGCCCGCCAACACGGTGCGCGGGGTCGCCAACGATCCCAACCAGAACGGCGGCTATCCGGAGTTCCTCGCCAGCGTCGTGGGCGCCAACGGCAGCGTCGTCTCACCCGGCCCGGCCCCGCTCGACCAGCCGCGGGTGTACTTCGGTCCGGTCATCGCGAGCACAGGCGATGATTATGCGATCGTCGGCAAGAACGGCAATGACCGCGAGTACGACTACGAGACCAACACCGAGACCAAGAACTACACCTACGCCGGCAAGGGCGGTGTGCCGATCGGCAACTGGCTGGCCCGTGCCGTGTTCGCGGTGAAGTTCTCCGAGCGAAAGCTGGTGCTGTCCAACCCGATCGGGCCGGACAGCAAGGTGCTGTTCAACCGTGACCCGTCGGCGCGGGTGAAGGCGGTGGCGCCGTGGCTGACCACCGACACCAGCGTGTACCCGGCCATCGTGAACAAGCGGATGGTGTGGATCGTGGACGGCTACACGACGTTGGACAACTATCCGTACTCGCAGCAGATGTCGTTGTCGACGGCGACCGCCGACTCCAACGAGGTGGCGATCAACCGGCTGGCGCCCGACAAGATGGTGTCCTACATCCGAAACTCGGTGAAGGCCACCGTCGATGCCTACGACGGCACCGTCACGCTGTATGAGCAGGACGAGCGAGATCCCGTCCTGCAGGCGTGGATGAAGGTGTTCCCCGGCACGGTGAAGCCCAAGAGCGACATCTCACCGGAACTGCAGGCGCACCTGCGCTATCCCGAGGACCTGTTCAAGGTGCAGCGCGCGCTGCTGGCCAAGTATCACGTCAACGATCCGGTGACGTTCTTCTCCAACTCGGACTTCTGGGACGTGCCGCTGGATCCCAACCCGACCGCGAGCAGCTTCCAGCCGCCGTACTACATCGTCGCCAAAGACCTTGCGTCCAACGACAGTTCGGCGTCCTTCCAGCTGACCAGTGCGATGAACCGATTCCAACGCGACTTCCTGGCCGCCTACATCAGCGCGAGTTCGGATCCGTCGACGTACGGCAAGATCACCGTGTTGACCATCCCGGGTCAGGTCAACGGCCCGAAGCTGGCCAACAATGCGATCACGACGGACACGGCGGTCAGCCAGGACCTCGGTGTCATCGGCCGCGACAACCAGAACAGGATCCGGTGGGGCAATCTGCTGACACTGCCGGTCGCGCAGGGCGGTCTGCTGTACGTGGAGCCGGTGTACGCGTCACCAGGCGCCAGTGACGCGGCGTCGTCGTATCCACGATTGATCCGCGTCGCGATGATGTACAACGACCGCGTCGGTTATGGGCCGACGGTGCGAGACGCGCTGACCGAGTTGTTCGGCCCGGGTGCCGACGCGACGGCGACGGGTCCGGCGCCGGCCGGTCCGGTGAATGGGCAGCCGCCAGCGGCACCGCCACCCTCCGACGGTCAGTCACCGAACGCGCCGCCGCCCAGCCAGGGCCAGGCGCCCGAGGTGCCGACGCCGATCGCGGTGCCGCCGAACGCCAGCGCGACGCAGTTGTCGGCGGCGAAAGCCGCAGCGCTGCAAGAGGTCAACTCCGCGCTCGACGGTGTGCGATCCGCGCAGCAGAGCGGCAATTTCTCTCAGTACGGGGAGGCGCTGCAGCGCCTGGACGACGCGATGAAGAAGTATCAGTCCGCCAAGTAACAACTACGCCGAGCGTGCGTGTCTGCACGCAGACACGCCGCCAAACGGTGGCATTTTGCGCACGCTCGAGGCTGGCAACAGGCGATTTGGAAGTGAGGCGTTGCCTTCGGTAACCTTTCGTTTACCCGACGCGGGGTGGAGCAGCTCGGTAGCTCGCTGGGCTCATAACCCAGAGGTCGCAGGTTCGAATCCTGTCCCCGCTACCAGGTAAAACGGCCCTCGGAGGAGACTCCGGGGGCCGTTTTCATTCGCGTTGGGAAGGCGGCGCAACAGCTGAGAGGGCATAGTCGCGACAATCGGGCCATGTCTGCGACCGGCGAGTTCTGCGGCGGTTAGCCGTTCGCGTTGTGCGGTTCGGAATCGGGCAACGGCGAATCCAGTCCGTTTAGTCGCTTCAGTTGTCCCCGCAGAAGCACCCCTCGAGCCTCCATCAGACGACGCTGTACATCTGTATAGCACGCGTGACAGTGAGCCGACAACCGTGCTTGTGCTGCGAATCACAAGTGTGCTACCAATGACTCGACCGTGCTGTACGCCCGTACAGCGAGGTGGGATGGCCCGCTCTAGCAGATCGCTGGTGGCCTCCGAATCGATGACCACACCAGTGAGGATTGCATGAATACTTCATCAAGTCGTCGCCAGATCCCCACCGCGGCAGTCGTTGTCGCGGTTGCTGCAGGCCTTCTCGAATCGGCAGTGATGCTGAGCGCGACTGCCGGTGCGGAGCCGCCGGTACCGCCCAATGTCTGGATTCAATGCAGCAGCTTCTCGGGGCCCAACCAAACGTTTCCCCATCCGCTGGGAGGCTGCGTCGCCCGTGGTGAACAGCAGCCAGGGTCGGGCTATACGTCCAGGACAGCACCCGGAACAGAAACGATCTACTTCGACGCGCCGTTCCTCAACGGGGCTTCATTGCAGCTGACCAGTATCGCTACCGGTGCTCCGGCCGATGGGACGACGTGTCCGGCCGATCATCCTGCACGGGTGGGCGTCTCGGGTGTCATTTCGGCTACTGATCCCGGGACCAAGCAGTACGACGGTTCGCCCGTGTCGGCGACCATCTGCGGTAACGCGACCGACTTCGTCCTGGCGACCGGATCCAGCTTCACGATCTACAAGAAGTAGCCGGCTACCGTCCGCTCGGCCGAGTGATTCCATGACTACCGCTCGGCCGGGCGGCACGGTGTCTGTCGCGGAAAGATCATGGGGCGCCTAGTTTCGCGCGCCATGATCAGTGAGCCTTCGGGAGTGCCATGCCCCCACATCGATGTCGTCTTCATCCCCGGTCCGGTGGACACTCCGCTCAGCCGCTATGGAGGCGCGAATGTGCAGTCGGGCTCACCGATTCAGTTCCCGCTGGGACGGCAGGCGAGCTCGTGGGACATCGCTTACGCGACGGTGTTCATGTTGAGCGGGGAGGCCAGTTACATCACCGGAGAGTCTCTCGTCGTGGCTGACGGACTCGGCCGGATCCGCTGAGGCGCCGGCAGCCATCTCACCCGACGATCGCCGGCATGCTGTCCCAGCCGCGCACCGTCGATGTGCGCGACCGTCGGGCACCGGTCATGTCGATGTCCCACTCCGGCCAGCGCTTGAGAACTTCTTCGAGTGCGACGCGGCCCTCGAGCCGAGCCAGCGGTGCTCCGACGCAGAAGTGTGCTCCGCGACCAAAGGTGAGGTGGCCACCCGGCTTTCGGTGGATGTCGAACTTGTCAGGATCCTCGAAGTGCCGCTCGTCGCGGTTGGCTGAGGCCAGCATCATCAGCAGCGCACTACCCGCCGGTATGACCTGTCCCTGGAATCTCACGTCCTGCGACGCGACGTAGCGCGCCACGTGCGGACCCGGAGGCTCGAAGCGAAGAAGTTCCTCGATGGCCGTTGGGATCAACGAATGATCCTCGGCCAGTTCCTTGCGTTGGTCGGGGTGTTCGGCGAGCACCTTGCCCATCCAGCCAAATAGGCGACCCGTGGTCTCCACACCGGCTCCGGCGACGACGGCCAGAAACACGATGAGTTCTTGCTTCGCCAACTTGCGCGTGGTTCCGGTCTCATCTTCGAACTCGACATTGAGCAATTCGGTGATCAGATCGTCGGAGGGATGTTTCTCGCGCCACTCGACATACTCGCCGAACATCTCACCGGTGAAGTACCGATCCTTGTTGATCTCCATCGGCTTACCGGGTTCGTTGCGCAGCGCTTGATTGGCGTGCGCGCGTACCGCGGGCTGCTCGGCATCAGGAATACCGGCGAGCATGCCGACCGTACGCATGGGAAGTTCAGCGCCGAGGTCTTCGACGAAGTCGAACCGATCACCACCGACGAGCGGATCGAGACATGCGACGCAGAACGCGCGGATTTTGTCCTCGATCGCACGCATCTTCTTCGGGGTGAACGCCCGCGACACGATCGCCCGGTGGATCGTGTGCAGCGGTGGATCTTCGTTGATGAAGATTCCTGGGGGCATCAAGGGATCGGTCATCACCACTTCCAGGATGTCGCCCTTGGCCGAACTCAGCCGCGCGGTGTCCTTCAGCGCCGCATCCACGTCGGCGTAGCGGCTGACTCCCCAGAAGTCATGGCGGTCGTTGTAGTAGACCGGGCACTCATCACGCAGACGACGATAGGTCGGGTAAGGATCCAAGTCGATATCGAAATCCCAGGGGTCGTAGTACAAGTCGCTCAACGTCGGCTCCTCCAATGCGGTACAGCACATGCGCATGCCACGGCTGCTGTACGACTGTATAGGAGCAGTGATCAGTAGGCAAGCACGACTGATGCTTCGCAGACGGACGACTGTGCTATACGCTCGTACAACATCATGTCAGATACCGCGCCAGCGGCCGCCCGCCACAAATTTCAAGGAGCGCAATGTCTAGTCGATTCGCCTTGGACGGCCATGTCGCCGTCATCACCGGTGGAGGCACGGGAATCGGACGCGGTGCTGCTCTTGTCCTGGCAGAGCACGGCGCGGACGTGGTGTTGGCCGGCCGTCGACCTGACCCGCTGGAATCGACAGCCAAAGAGGTCATGGCCATGGGGCAGCGCGCCCTCGCGGTTTCCACCGACGTCACCAGCGCCGAAGCGTGTCGCGACCTGGTCGAAACCACTCTCGCCGAGTTCGGACGACTCGATGTGCTCGTCAACTGTGCAGGCGGCGCCGAAACCAAATCCATCCTCAAGTGGCCCGACGACGACTTCGAAAACGTATTGGCGCTGAATTTCAAAGCCGTCTGGCACTTGTCGAAGGCCGCAGCCAAGCCGATGATGTCGCAAGGCAAGGGAGCGATCGTCAACATCAGCTCCGGTGCCAGCCTTCTGGCGATGCCGCAGGCGGCTCCCTACGGCGCTGCCAAGGCCGCAGTCAACAACCTCACCGGATCGATGGCCGCAGCCTGGGCGAAGAAAGGCATTCGGGTCAACGCCATTGCCGTAGGCGCCGTTCGCGCTGCCACGCTGACCGACGACGCGGCCCGGTATGGCCTCGATCCGGAAGCGATTGCGCTCTCCAACGGTCTTGGCCGCCTGGGTGAACCCGACGAGATCGGCTACGGAGTCCTGTTCTTCGCCTCAGACGCATCAAGTTTCTGCTCGGGTCAGACGCTGTACATGCACGGCGCACCGGGCCCCGCGGGCGTATGACCGCACGGGCTTCTTGTGCCCGGATCGGCATCTGCTATACAGTCGTACAGCACATCTGGTGCAGCTAGCCGCAGTCGAGGAGTGGTGTCAATGAGCCGAACAGCGGTGGTGACCGGCGGCGGATCTGGCCTGGGGCATGCGATCAGCGCCAAACTTGCCGCCGACGGTCACAAGGTTGCCGTGCTGGACGTGAACGCCGAAGCTGCGGAAAAGGTTGTCGCCGAAATCCAAGCCGTCGGAGGTGGCGCGGTTGCATTAGGGGTTGATGTTTCGGACGAGACGGCAGTCGAAGCGGCTTTCGCAGAGGTGCGTGACTCGCTGGGCCCTGTGCAGATTCTCGTGAGCAGCGCGGCGATCGCTGGATTCACGCGGTTCGACAAGATCACGCTCGACGAGTGGAACCGTTATCTGGCAGTCAATCTCACGGGAACGTTTCTGTGCATCCGAGCCGCGCTGTCGGACATGGTGGTTGCCGGCTGGGGCCGCATCGTCACCATCTCCTCGGCCGCCGGACAGCAGGGCGCCCCGCGGCAGGGCCACTATTCGGCCAGCAAGGGGGGAGTCATCGCCATGACAAAGACGGTCGCGCTGGACTACGCGCGCAAGGGGATCACCGCAAATACCGTGCCGCCCTTCGTCATCGACTCGCCGATGCTTCGACAACAGCAGGCTGAAGGCAAGCTCCCGGGCACGGAGGTACTTACACAGGCCATTCCCGCGAGGAGGCTCGGCGTCGCTGAGGACGTGGCGGCGGTGTGCTCTTTCTTGTGCTCGGAGCAGGCGGGATACGTCAACGGTCAGGTGATCGGCGTCAACGGCGGAGCTGTCGTTTGAACCGACCAAATTCGAAGAGCCCAGCCACATAAGGAAGAGCAGGAGACCGTGCACTGCGAATCGACGAACACCAATGTCTGACAACACCATCATCGCGGTTGTGACAGGCGCCAGCCGAGGCGCGGGCGCAGGGATAGCCCGTGCGCTAGGCGCCCATGGCTGCACGGTCTATGTGACCGGCCGCACCAGCGACTCTAGTTCCGCGGCGGCGCCGGGCACCATCGACGAAACAGCTGCGCGCGTGACCGCCGCCGGTGGGAGCGGTATCGCTGTCGCCGTCGACCACAGCGACGACGCCCAGGTCGAGGCGTTGTTCGAACAGATCCGCGCGCAGCATGGCCGGATCGACATCCTGATCAACAATGCAGCGATCATCCGCGATGAGATGATGGGGCGAACGAAGTTCTGGGATGAACCCCTCAGTGTCATCGACACGCTCAACGTCGGTCTGCGCAGCAGCTATGTCGCCACGGTGTATGCAGCACCGCTGATGATTCCGCAAGGCAAAGGGTTGGTTGCTTTTTCGTCTTCGTCGGGGGCGGTTCACTACGCTTTCGGCCCCGCGTATGGGGTCCCCAAAGCCGGCACAGACAAGATGGCCGCCGACATGGCTTACGACTTCCGCGAATACGGTATCGCCGCCATATCCATCTGGATGGGATCGCTTCTCACTGAACGGGTTCGCACGATCATCGCAAGGAGCCCCGAGAAGCATGGACACATCCTCGACACCGCCGAAACGCCAGAGTTGACGGGCCACGTGATATGGGCGCTGTATAGCGATCCCGATCTGATGGCGCTGAGCGGCCAGACCGTCATCGGGGCGGAGCTTGCCAAAAAGTACGGCATCACCGACGAGGATGGTCGTCAGCCGCCGTCCTACCGCGACATGTTCGACGTGCACCCGCATCGTCAGTACCCGCATGTGATGCGGTGACCTACTGCCGTACGATCGTACAGCAGTAGAAAGCACCGTCTCAGCTGGTCGGCGGTCAGGAGAGCAACTGGAGGAGCGGGAATGTCCCTGCAGGGATTGGCTGGCCGGGTTGCGATCGTGGCCGGTGGTGCGACCGGTATCGGCGCAACCACGGCCGTCCGGCTCGGCGCCGAGGGTTGCCACGTCGTCGTCGGCGACATCGCCATCGACAGCGCACGACGCACCGCTGAGAGTATCTGTGAGGCAGGCGGATCCGCGCATCCGGTGGCCTTCGACTTAGCCGAACCTGAATCCATCGCAGTACTCGTAAACGACGCCGGAGACACTTTCGGCGGCGTGGACTTTCTGTTCACCGTCGGAGCGGACATGGGCGCGCTGCGGTCTGACACCGATGTCGTCGACATCGACTTGGACGTCTGGGATCGCGTGATGGCGGTCAACCTTCGCGGCTACGTCGCCGCCATGAAATACGTCATCCCAAAGCTGATGGCTCGCGGCGGCGGCGCGATTGTCAATATGTCCTCGGCGGCTGCGTTCCAGGGCGAACCAGCACGGCCTGCTTATGCCACCGCCAAGGCCGGAATCGGGGCCCTGACACGACACGTCGCCTCTCGCTGGGGCAAAGACGGAATCCGCTGCAACGCAGTCGCTCCGGGCTTCACCGCCACCGAGGCGATCCGCGCCGCCCCGCAGTGGGCCGAACTCGAAGCCGGCGCGCTGAGGCGCATTCGCGGTCCGCGGGTGGGGGAGACCGGCGACGTCGCAGCGCTGGTTGCCTTCCTGATGTCCGAAGAGGGTGCGTGGATCAATGGGCAGGTGCTCAACATCGACGGCGGGACCGTCCTCCGCTGAGACCGGCCTAGCGGGTCCGCCCCGCTGCGCGCCGGCGCGTGCTCGACTTTCGCTTGGGCGGATCGGCCGGCGGCTCCACGGATCCGATGTAGCGCTCGAAAGCCTTTGTGACCTCATCATGTCCGGACTTCACCCCGATGCCCTTCTCGAGGTTGAGGAATTTCGGTAGACCCGACATCAACAGCTGTAGCGCTGGAAGGGACAGGTCGCCGATCGGTCGAGCGTCCTTGCCATACTTGGCGACCAGTGCATCCAACTGCATTCGGCGCACGCTCTTGGTGACCGCCGCGATCTCGGTCCGCACGGACTCACGATGATTGCCCAGCGCCATGAACTCGGTGATCAGCGCGCCCGACGCCTCATCCCAGGAGTACTCCCACACAGCGCGCAGCGGATCCTCGGCACGACGCTTCAGCGACTCGGCGAGATATGTCAAACCGCGTTCTGAGTAACGCTTGATGGCAGCGACGAAGATGTCATCGAGGCTGGGGAAGTAGTACTGCACCAGACTGGGTGTGACACCCGCCTTCGTCGCGAGCGCCCGATAGGTGACGCTCGGATAACCCTCTTCGAGCATCATCTTTTCGACGCAGTCGAGAAGGACCTCGCGGGTCTTCGATGTCTCGGCGCCCACGCGCCGCGCCGCCGTCGCCATGGCTGCTCCGTTCGATCGGTTGATCCCTATTCTGCTATACGCCCGTCTGCTATACAGTCGTATAGTGGGCAGTGGCGTACCCATGAGCCGCCTTGAGGAGAACCATGACCGTTGACACCGACTTCGCAACGCTTCAAGCCGACGTGCGATATCTCCTGGACCGCACCGAAATCCTGGACTGCATCTGCCGGCACGCGCGCGGCCATGACCGCCATGACGTCGACCTGCTCACGTCGGCATATCACTCAGATGGTGTCGACGAGCACGGCGATGCGATCAACGCAGGCCCCGAGTATGCGCAGTGGGCGAACAAGACCCATGCCGAGACCTCACGGGTACACACGCACAACATCACAACCCACACCTGCGACATCGACGGCGAGACCGCGCACGCTGAAAGCTATGTCATCGTCGTCCTCATCGGGTCCGACACGAAAAGTGCCCAGTTCATCACCGGCCGCTATATCGATCGTCTCGAGCGACAAGACGGACAGTGGCGCATTGCGGTTCGCCGATCGACAGTCGAAGGAATGTTCATCGCCGATGCGCGAGTTCTGCAGTCGCCGTTCTTCACTGAGAAGGGGTATCCAATTGGTACCCGCGACCACACAGATCTCTCTTATCGGCGACCACTGACTATCGATGCGCCGGCACCCGCTCGCTGGTGACCCCGACTTGGGAACAGATGTCGGAACCAAACGCGGCGAAACCCGCGCTGACCGGTGCGACGATGTGCAACGGCGCGGACGTCGAAGAGGCACCGACCTGCAGGTATGAGACGGCGCGAGCACTCGCGAAGCCACGCTGCGTAGCTCATAACCCACAGGTCGCAGGTTCGAATCCTGTCCCCGCTACATCTTGTGAAGGTCCGTCAGGTCCAGCTTTCGAACTCGACGCAGATGCAGTGGTTGTCGCCAAAGGAATTGTCGCGACAGGCGCCGTGACCCTGCGCGGCCTCTTCGCGAGCCCTGACATGGTGCTTTGGATCTAGATGCACATTCAAGTCATGATGCTCTTTCGCGTGCCCGCAGACCTTGCAATACGTCGTTGTCGCCTCGGTCATCCGTCGATCCTTTCCATGGGCTACGGCGGACGCTACGCGCCGGCAGCGGCTCCCAATCAGATCCAATCGCCCCTGACTTGCAGTGCCATTGGTCCTTGGGTCTACAGCGCAGTAACGGCCGCCATCATCAGCTGGCGGCCGTTACTTGTCGACGTTGTGGGATCAGTAATCCCACACGGCCGGTACACAGCGGAACGTGTTGCCGGCGGCCGCCACCCGACAAACGGACGGGAATGGCAGATGAGTGGCCACCAATGCCTCCCCGGTCGACGCCAGCTCCCGCAACAGACGGATCCGGACCCGGGCAGCCTCGTCGGGGTCGTGTTCGAAACCGTTCTGCCACTCGGGATTATCGAACCCGACCTGAAATACTGCGTCGCCGGCGAACGTCAGCCGCTCGCCCTTGGACTCCACGCGGACCACGCTGTGTCCCGGAGTGTGGCCGCCGGTGCGAGTGATGAGGACTCCTGGCGCGACCTCGTATTCCGTCTCGAACGGCCGTAGGTGGCTGCGGTATTCGTCCAAGAACTGCGTTGCGGTTCGCCGCAGCACGTCGGGTATCGGCTGTGGCATGACGGTCCGCGAGAAATCAGGCGCCTCCCAGAATTCGGCTTCCCTGGCCGCCAGGTGGACTCGCAGGTCCGGACGCAGCCGTGCCTTTAGTCCGTCGGTGAGCAACCCGCCGACGTGGTCCATGTGCAGGTGGGTGAGCACGACGTCGGTCACCGATCCGGGGTCGATGCCGGCTGCCTCCAGCCGGTGGACTGTCTGCCCGGCCCGCGGGAAGTCGGGAAACTCCACCCCGAGCCCGGCGTCGACGAGGATGGTCCGGCCGCCCGTACGAACCACGACCACGTTGAGTGGCCAGTCGACCACGTCGGGCGCCAGGTACATGTCCGTCAGCCAGCCCGTCAAGTCGGCCGGGTCGGCATTGGTGGCCAACGTCGAGGCGGTAATCGGCAACACGCCATCGCTGATCACCAGCACTTCGATATCGCCGACCTGCTGCGCGTAGCGCGACGGAACCAACTCGTCGAGTCCCGTGCTGCCCAGCTGAGAAACGTTGTCCACGCTCATGTTTCCTCTTCTCTTGGCCGCCATACCCGGCGACGGTGTCACCCTCCCTTCTGGTGTTACGCGAGCTGGTCCTCGAGATCATCCCAACCGAACGCGGCGGGCTCAGTCCAGGTCGGCGAGGGCCTGGCGGGCCGCTTCCAGTTCGGCCTCGAGTGCGGCAACCTTGGCGGCCTGCACGGCGCGTGCCTCTTCGATGACCTCGTCGATCGGCATGGACAGGTCCTCATGCAGTTCCTTGGCCGCCCGGGAAACAGCGGCAGCGGCGACCGCGACGTTGCGGGCCAGGTATGTGGTGCCCCGTTTGAGTTCGGCGCGCCATTCGCCATCGGCGGTACCCGTGACCGTAAGAGTCAGCTCGAGAGTCTTGGTCTTCTTGGCGACCGCCTTCTTGGCCGGCGTATTCTTCGGCTTCTCGTCGGCAGGGGCGGCAGTGGCGGCCGCTTCGGGCGCCGGCCTGGTCTCAGGCGCGGAGCTCTCGCTGGAAGGTACGACGATTGCGGGGGTGTCGAACTCGGTGGACAGCGCTTCGGGTGCCAGAGTGTCTACAGTCATTGTTGCGGCGATCTCCTTTTTGAACATCGCCCGCAGTGAGCGGGCCTGCGAGAGCCCATTGGAACATATGTTCGACTCTCAAGCCACTCAACACTCGCGGTGAGTCGCCCCGGTTTTCACTGCTGCGTGGCGGACGCGAGGATCGGCAGCTTTTCGGGGCAGTAATAGCGCAGCGCGCCACCGAGAAACTGCCACGCCTGCTCCGTGGTGCTGCCCTTCGGCAGTTGCAGGAACACGAATTTCGCCGACTTGTCGGCGTCCTGGTCCAGCCCCTTGTCGAGTCGCTTGCACGTGATCTTCCCGATCCACGCGTTGTAGTCCTTGCCGCCGTAGATGCCATAGGTGTGCAGTTCGTTGGTGAAATCGGTGTCGGGGTCGGCCAACGCGGATGGGGCGAACACCAGCGCCGTCGCTATCGCCCCCGCGGCGACCGCTGCCAGTTTGGTCTTCATCTCATCCCTATCCGATTGGGCCCGTTGGATTCTCGTCGGAGGCGCCGACGCTGACCGGTGTATCGGGCGCGCGTTCTTTCGGCTTGGGCCACGGCGACGGTCTTGGCCGCATCCGGATGATCTGTGGCCACCAGAACCAGGGCCCCATCATCGCCGCGATCGCCGGCGTCATGAAAGACCGGATCACCAAAGTGTCGAAGAGCAGACCCAGACCGATCGTCGTGCCCACCTGCCCGGCCACCACCAGGTCGCTCACCATCATCGTCATCATGGTGAACGCGAACACCAGGCCTGCCGAGGTGACCACCGCGCCGGTGCCCGCCATCGACCGGATGATTCCGGTCTTGATGCCGGCGTGGATCTCTTCTTTGAATCGGGACACCAACAACAAGTTGTAGTCGGAGCCCACCGCCAGCAGGATGATCACCGACATCGCCAGCACCAGCCAGTGCAGCGGCCTGCCAAGGATGTGCTCCCAGATCAGCACGGACAAGCCGAAGGATGTGCCCAGCGACATCAACACCGTGCCGACGATGACCGCCGAGGCCATCACCGCCCGGGTGAGCAACAGCATGATGATGAAAATCAAACAGAGCGACGCTATTCCGGCGATCAGCAGGTCCCAGTTGGCACCTTCCTGCATGTCTTTGTAGGTCGAGGCGGTGCCCGCCATGTAGATCTTCGAGCCTTCCAGCGGTGTGCCCTTGATGGCCTCGAACGCCGCGCTCTTGATCTGTGGCACGAGTTTGATGCCTTCAGGAGTGGCGGGGTCACCTTCGTGAGAGATGATGAACCGCACGGCTTTTCCGTCCGGCGATACGAACATCTTCAGGCCGCGCTTGAAGTCGGCGTTGTCGAAGACTTCCGGTGGAAGATAAAACGAATCGTCGTTCTTCGACTGATCGAACGCGTGGCCCATGGCGCCCTGGTTCTCCTGCATCGCTTTCATCTGATCCTGCTGACTCTTCTGGCTCTGATACATCGTCAGCGTGATCTGCTGCATGCTCTTCATCGACTCGATCTGGGCGGGCATGATCGCGACCATCTGCGGCATGAGCGTGTCGAGCTTTTGCAGGTCTGGCAAGAGGTTCTTGATGTCGTCGGTCATCGTGTCGACGCCGTCGAGGGTGTCGAAGATCGAGCGCATCGACCAGCAGATCGGAATGTCGTAGCAGTGCGGTTCCCAGTAGAGGTAGTTGCGGATCGGGCGGAAGAAATCGTCGAAATCCGCTATGTGGTCGCGTAACTCCTCGAGATCGGCGGTGGTGACCACCATCTTGGTGACCATGTTGTGCGTGGTCGCGGCCATCTGCATGGTGATGTTCTGCATCTTCTCCATCGTGTCGATGGAGGTCTGCATGTCATTGGCCTGCGTCAGCATGTTGGCCATGACCTTGTCCATGTAGTCCTGATTCATCTGCTGGGTGGTGCCCTGCGCACCGACCATGAATGGAATCGAGGTGTGCTCAATCGGGACGCCCCGCGGTCTGCTGATGGCCTGCACCCGTCCGACGCCCTGGGTGTGGGCGATCGCCCTCGCTATCCGCTCGATCACCAGCATGTCGGCCGGGTTGCGTACGTCGTGGTCGGTCTCGACCATCAGCAACTCGGGGTTCATCCGGGCTTTGGGGAAATGCCGGTCGGCGGCCGCGTAGCCGATGTTGGCCGGGATGTCCGGTGGAAGGTAATCGCGGTCGAAGTAGCCCGGCTTGTAGGACGGCAGCGCCAAGAGTCCGATAAGCGCAAGGGCGACGGATGCGGCGAGAATCGGTCCGGGCCAACGCACTACGGCGGTGCCGACCCGCCGCCAAGTTCGGGTGTCGGTCTTCCGCTTCGGGTCGAACAGGCCGAAGCGGCTGCAGATCGTCAGCAGCGCGGGTGCCATCGTCAGCGCGGCGATGGTCGCGACGAGCATTCCGATGGACAACGGAATGCCCAACGATTCGAAGTAGGGCAGCCTGGTGAAGTGCAGACAGAACGTCGCACCCGCGATGGTCAGACCCGAGCCCAAGATGACGTGAGCGGTGCCGTGATACATGGTGTAGAAGGCGGTTTCGCGGTCCTCGCCGTTGTTGCGCGCTTCGTGGTAGCGGCCCAACAGGAAGATCGCATAGTCCGTACTTGCCGCTATCGCCAGCGTGGTGAGTAGATTGACCGCGAACGTCGACAACCCGATCAAGTTGTAATAGCTAAGGGCCGCAACGATTCCCCGGGCAGCGGACAACTCGATGAACATCATCACCAGAACCAGGAGCACCGTCACGATCGACCGGTAGACGAGCAACAGCATCACGAAGATGACGCCCATGGTGATGGCGGTGATCAGCTTGACGCTTTTATCGCCGGCGTGGTGCTGGTCGTTCGAGAGCGGCGTAGGGCCGGTGACGTAAACCTTGACTCCAGGCGGCGGGGACGACTGGTCGATGATCGTCCGCACGGCTTGCACGGACTCGTTGGCCAGGGTTTCGCCCTGGTTGCCCGCCAGGTACACCTGGACGTTGGCGGCCTTTCCGTCGGCGCTCTGCGCGCCCGTTGCGGTCAGCGGATCGCCCCAGAAGTCCTGAACGTGCTGGACGTGCTTGGTGTCGGCTTCGAGTTTCTTGATCAGGCCGTCGTAGTACTTGTGCGCGGCGTCGCCGAGTGGCTGGTCGCCCTCCAGGACGATCATCGCCGAGCTGTTGGAATTGAACTCCTGGAAATCGTGACCGATGCGCTGCATCGCCTGCATCGACGGTGCGTCCTTGGGAGCGAACGACACCGCGTGCGCCTCGCCGACGACTTCCAGCTGCGGGACGATGACGTTGACGATCACGACCAGTGCGATCCAGCCCAAGAAGATCGGCACACAGAACAGTCGGATGAATCGCGGGATCATCGGGTGCGCGCCGACGTGCGTATTACTCATGCGGTCACCTCGCAGGCTCGGTTACCGCATTCTGTGCCGATGATTCGCTCGCAAGCTTCGCTCATGCCGACTTCACCAAGCAGAAGGTCTGGGCGTTCACGCCGTTGGTCGTCCTCTCATCCTTGACCACGCCGTCGACGGTGATCCGGCAACTGATGGTGCCGCCGTCGCTCTGCGCGATGATGTTGGGGCTGGCTGCCGGAGCGGTGGTCGTCAGGGTGAGCTCCCACGGCAACGGCACATTCAGGGCCTTCTGCGGTTGAGCGTCCAGATCCAGGTAGTTGATTGTCGCGACCGACCCTGACCCGAAGATCTCGTACTTGACGACCTTGGGGTTGAACGGCTCCGGGTCATTGACCAGCCCGGCGCCCGGCTTGGTCAGCACCGTGTGGCCGAAGAAACCGCGGAAGCGGCCAACCACGAAAACCGCGATGGCCACGACCAGCAGGATGACCAGCAGCACCCAAATACGCTTGGCGAAACGCAGCATCAGGGGCCCTCCGTTCCTGCCCCGGACGCATCCCACGCAGGCATTTCGAAGCGATCAAGCCAGCGGTCGATGAACGCGGCGGCTTCGCGATGCCCGCGGGTGATGCCAAGTCCCTGTTCATGGAGCACCATCCGCGCCAGGCCGCCCATGATCATGGTCATGACCACCGGCGGGAACTGTTCGATGTCGATGCCGCGGGCCTTCAACGCCAAGGTGACTACGCCTTCTTCTAGGTCGCGGAATCGCATGGCATAGGCCACGATTTCGCTTCGAATTGCTTTGCGGTGGTTAGCCATCGCGAGGAACTCGGTGAACAACTGCGCATCGTGGGCGCTGCTCAGCTGCCAGAGCGCGTGCAGCGGTTGCGCCTCGGCGATTGCCTGACGCTGGCGTGCCAGATTGTCCTCGGCCTTGTCACGCAGAACGGCGACGAACAGATCGTCCATGCTTGGGAAGTAGTAGTGCACCAGCGCGGGCTTGACGCCGGCCTTGCCCGCGACCCTCCGTGACGTCGCCGCGGCGTAGCCTTCGTCGAGCATGATTTGGGCGGTTGCCTCGATTAGCGCAGCCCGAGTCGCCTCGCGTCGGACGCGCGGTCGCTCGTCAGCTGCAGTGCTGGACACGAAGGCAGACTAAGTGTTGAGCAGCCGCCCAACAACCATTTCTTGAGGAATTCGCTGGGCGGCGGGTCCGGCCCTGGCGCGACGGTGTCGGCTGGGTCACTTGCGACCGATTTTGTTGCGTATCGGGGTGCGTGTTGGTTTCCACGCAACAATGGTCGGAGTTGGCGACCAACCCAGGGGTCCTCTGTCATTCTGGCGTCTAGGGCCACAGGGGGAGGTGCCGGTTGGCGATGCCATCAATTCGATTGGCCGACCGGGTCATCACCCGGCTATTGCGGCTCCCGCCGCCCACCAATGCCTTCACGGTGACTCGCGACGTCGTCGTGCCGATGCGCGACGGGATAGATCTGCTGGCCGATCACTACGCGCCGTCGACGACGACACCAGCGGGCACGATCCTCATCCGCGGCCCCTACGGTCGCGGCCCGCTGGCCGCATTCCAGACAGTGCGGGCCTTTGCCTCGCGCGGATACCACGTCATCTTGCAAAGCGTGCGTGGCACTTTCGGCTCCGGCGGTGAATTCGAACCCGGCAGGCGAGAGGTCGAGGACGGCGCCGACACCGTGGCCTGGCTTCGGGCGCAGCCGTGGTTCACCGGGCGCTTCGCCACCATGGGCGGGTCGTACCTCGGCTTCACCCAGTGGGCCATGCTCGCCGATCCGCCACCAGAGTTGGCGGCAGCGGTGATTTCCGTTGGCCCGCACGACATAAGCGACGCCGTATGGGGCACCGGATCGTTTCTGCTCGGCGACTTCCTCGGCTGGAGCGATCTGGTGGCCCGTCAGGAGGACGGCAGATTCAAACCGTTCATCGTCGGCCTTGCGGGCCGTTGGCGCGTGGATCCCGCATTGCGTGCCCTACCACTGGGCGATGCTGCGAAGTCACTGCTTGGCGAGACCGCTCCGTGGTACCAGTCCTGGGTCGCGCACCCGGACACGACCGCCGAGTACTGGCACCCGACACAGTTGCGGTCGGCGCTCGACAAGGTCGATGTCCCCATCCTGTTGATCACCGGATGGCAGGACCTGTTCCTCGAGCAGACGCTGTATCAATTCCGGCACCTGCGGGCGCGTGGCGTCGACGTAGGCCTCACCGTCGGCCCGTGGACGCATGGACAGATCGGCCTGGGCGGGGCGGGCCAGACCACTCGTGAATCCCTGGACTGGCTCGCCGAACATCTGGCCCAAACGCATTCACGCGCGCGCAGAGATCGTGTCCGCATCTTTGTCACCGGAGCGCAGGAGTGGCGCGACTTGGCGCATTGGCCGCCCGATTACGACACGAAAGTGCTTTACCTGCACCCTGATTCGACATTGAGCAAGCAAGCGCCCGCCCCGCACGCCTCGTCGTCGCAGTTCGTCTACAACCCCGCCGACCCGACACCGACGATCGGTGGGCGGCTGTTGTCCACAGCGGCCGGATACCGCAATGACGCACGCCTCGCCAAGCGCGGCGACGTGCTCAGCTTCACCGGCCCCGCGCTCACCGAAGACCTCGAAGTGATCGGGACACTGTTCGTCGAACTCGTTCACAGCACCGACATCCCGTACGCCGACGTATGGGTGCGGGTCAGCGACGTCGACCCCAAGGGCCGCTCCCGCAACGTCAGCGACGGCTACGTCCGCCTCCCATCCGATCGGGCGCAACCGCTTCGGCTGGACCTCGACGCCATCGCGCATCGATTCGGCGCGGGCCACCGAATCCGGCTACTCATCGCGGGCGGGTCTCATCCGCGCTATGCGCGCAACCTCGGCACCGGCGAGCCGCCACTCACCGGCAGCCGACTCCAGCCGTCGACCCACACCATTGCGCACGGGAGCTCGCGGCTGGTGTTACCGGTGTGACCGTGCGCCCGAACGGTGTGCCGATCCCGCCCAGAATGAACGCGCCCGTCATGGCTTGAGCCTCTCAGTTGATCGCCGTTAGCGAGGCGTGAACAACTCTTCGGCGGCTACCGAGGCAACGCCGAGTTCTCCGGCGACGGCGTCGATTCCTCGCTGTGCGACGGCGAGATCCACGCCCCCGTCGGCGGTGAAGTACGGGCCGATGTAGCGCTCGTAATGCTTCTGCGCTTCCTCCCGGGTCAGCCGCGGTAATAATGCGGCGACGTAATCGATTGCCAGATTGGGCTTTTCGGCCATAGTGCGAAGCGCACGATGGTTGGCCCGCACTACCGCCTGCAGCGCTGGGCTGTCCGGCGGCGTATAAGCGGGAGCCACGGCAACACCCACGGTGGGAATCTGGAAATGATCGCCGACCCACGCGAGCACGTGGAAGCCTTCCTCCTCGGCGACTTGTTCGGGAGAAAGCGTGCTGCCCACGTAGGCGGCATCGATGGAGCCTTGGCGAAGGCGTCGCAGGTCCATCTGGTAGTCGGCGGGCGCGCGCACCACAGACTCCACATCACGGTCGGGGTCAAGACCGTGTGCACGCAACACGATCCTGGCGAAACAACCGGGTGGAGAATGAGGGGAGTGAACGGCCAGGCGCCGCCCGCGAAGATCAGCCATCGACGTCACATCGGGGCCGCCGAGGAACCAGAACAGCGGACGATGGGTGTTGACGCACAGCATCTTCCATTCGGTGCCGTCCGTCAGCCGCGACAGAAGTGCTCGGCCTAAACCGATCGTCGCGCCGAGGCGCACCCGTTCGATTGGCCACTCGACGCCGTCGCGCACGGCGACGTGCACCCCCTCGTCTTGGTAGTACCCCTCCTGGTCGGCGACGTACGCCACGAGTTCCTCGTGGATACCACGCCCGACAAAAGCCAGATCGATCGTCTGCATGAGCCTGCCTTCTTCCAAATCTATTGCTTCACAGCGAAGTTCAATCCATGGACAGGCCACCGTTGATGGTGAGGTAGTGGCCGGTGGTGAACCCTGAATCGTCGCTTGCCAGGAACGCCACCGTCCTGGCCACCTCGTCTGGGCGCACGAGCCGCCCCATGGGGTTGGTCGCGCCGAGATGATGAACTTGGTCGTCTGTCAACTGCTCGGTAACCTTCGTCTCGTCCACCGTGGCCGGGGCGACGAGGTTCGCGGTGATTCCGTGTGGCGCGACCTCGAGCGCGACGTACCTGACGAATTGGTCCAGCGCGGCCTTGGCGGTGCCCAACGTGATCATGCCCTCGCGCGGGCGCCGGGACAATCCGGTGCTCAGGTACACCAGGCGGCCATACCCGCGGGAAATCATGTTTGGCACAACAGCTTTGGTGACCAAAAAGGCAGCGCGCAGCTCGCCATCCAGCTTGTCACCCAGCTGCGCCCAGGTCAGATCGGCGAATGAGGTGACCTTGAACGGGATCATGGCGTTGTGCACCAGCACGTCAACCCCGCCCCACCGCTGCACGGTTTCGTCCATCATCGCGGTGACCGCATCGGCGTCTGTGACGTCGGCCCGAATCGCCACAGCTTCGCCACCCGCCGCCTTCGCGGCCCGGACAACTTCCTCCGCCTCGTCAGCACTGGACCTGTAATTGACGACCACCCGTAAGCCTCGCTCCGCGAGGACCAATGCGGTGGCCGCGCCGATTCCTCGGCTGGCTCCAGTGATTACTGCAACGCGACCCATCAGAGTGACCTCTCCGTCGTACTTGTACTGCCTAACACTGCGTCAGAACGCACACGGTTCGTTCGACTAATCGGGATCTTGGTCGCGGGCCGGCATTCACTCTGAACCCGTTTCCTGTGGTTCAGCTGTCAGGCAACTGCCCTTCGGCACCTGTTCGAATCCCGGCTCCCCGGCGTCGACAACCGAATTGAATCGAACCCGAGTCTTCAGGCGGGTGATCTCATCGACCGCGCTCTGGGGAAGCGCGGTGACATCGAAGTTCTCAACGATGCGTGCAGGCGTCACCGACGACGTGAGGACCGCGGAGTCGCGCTGAATGCCCCAAGCCAACAGCACTTGGGCGGGCGTCTTTCCGTAGCGCGCGCTGATATCGAGGATGAGAGGATCGTCGAGCAGGCGCGGCTCCAGCGCGTGTCCGAGTGGTGCGAATGCCAGCAGGACGATGTCCTCAGACCTGCAGTAATCATGGAGATCCCACTGCGGGTGATAGGGATGCGACTCGACCTCGACGACCGCCGGCTTGATCCGGGCCGAATCGACAATCCGACGAGTGCCGTCGACGCCGATGTCGGACAGGCCGATCCCACGGGTGAGTCCCTCGTCGACGAGATCCTCCATCGCGGCCCAGGTCTGCTCCAGCGTGACGCCGTCGTCGTAGATGACTGCGCCGTGGGCATCGCGGGGGTCTTGGTCGTCTCCTGGCTGAAACGCGAACGGCGTGTGCATCAGGTACAGGTCGACCGCGTCGAGTCCCAGTCGTTCCAGGCTGGCCTTGAGGGCGGCCCTGACCCGGTCCGGACGGTGGTTGTTGTTCCACAGCTTGGTGGTGACGAACAGGTGCTCTCGCCCGACGGTTCCGTCCTCGAACAGCTCTTTGAGCGCTGCGCCGACTTCCGTTTCGTTTCGGTACCTTTCGGCACAGTCGAGGTGACGGAACCCCACCTCGACCGCGGACTTGGTCGCGCGCCGCGTCTTCGTTTGGTCCGAAACCAGCGTTCCGAACCCCAGCGCGGGAATCTCGTCGCCGTTGTTCAAGGCCTTGCCGTGCTGAAACAGCTTGTCACTCAACGCCATGTCGATCGTTCTCCTTCATCTGTGCGACGGCTACGGCTGTGGTCCAGACCGCGCTCGCGAGGAATCGGTAGTTCACCAGCGCGGCCAGATAGCCGTCGCCTTCGGGAAGCCGTGGGCCTGCGGTGGCGTCTTTGACCACAGCCACCTCGAACCCTTGCTCGACGAGTTCGCGAAGATGGCCTTCCACGCAGAGGTTGGCGGCCATGCCCGCCAGGATGACCTGGTTCACGCCGCGCTTACGCAACTGCAGCACAAGGTCATTCGACTCGGGACCGACGATCTTGTGCGGCGACGCGATCACGGTTTGGCCGTCGTGGATGTGGTGCTGGTAGTCGGGCAGGAAGTCGGCACCCGAACCCGCGAAACCCTGCGTCGTGTACGCGCCCTGGCGGGTGAACATGCCGACGGAACCCATGAACTGTTCGAGCGGATCGCCGAACAACCACTGCTTGTCGGTGGGATAGAAGTAGTGCGGCGAGACCGCGACCGTGATGCCTGACAGCTTCGCGGCATCCAACAGCTCGCCGATGTGAGCGACGGTGTCGTTGTCGCGGATGCTGTCACCGAACACCGGCCATGAGACCCCGGCGGGGCTGAGGAAGTCGATCTGCGGATCGGTGATGACCAGTGCGGCGTGCGCGTGGTCGAGCTCGAAGCCGGACGGCGGGAGCGCCGGATGCTGTGGTTCCTGGTATGTGGACACGTCTTTGAGAATAGATGACCAGTCGTCTATAAATCAATGTGCGAAGGGTCACGTCGTGAACGGCAGGGGATCAGCGGAGCAGGGCTGGGACGGTAATGGCTTCGAACCGGTCATAGGGCGCGCGACTGCGCGTCACCTTGCCGCGAAGGGCCGCGCCCTCCCACGACTCGATCAACAGGGCGGCGAGTTCGGCCGCGTCGAGGTCCGAGCGAATGCCACCGGAGCGGCGCTGGCCGGCACGCACACATGCGGTGAGAGCCCCGCCCCAGCCGTCGAGGATGCGCTTGAGCTCGGCGCGGACAGGCTCGCTCGTTCCGCTGAGTTCTAGCGACAGATTGCCGATGAGGCAGCCGAGCAGGAAATCGCCTGCCGCGTGTTCGTCGGCAAGTGCATGGAAGAAGCGCTGAATTCTGTCCTGCGCCCGACCGTCCGAATCGAGGATCGGCAGCAGTCGCGCCTCGATGTCTGACCAGTAGTGGTCGAGGATCGCTGCGCCGAACGCCTCCTTGCTCGGGAAGTACGCGTAGAAGGAGCCCTTCGGCACACCGGCCGCGTCGGTGATGTCCTTGACGCCGCTGGCGGCGAAGCCGCGTGAGTGCACAAGGTCCAGGCCTGCGGCCAGCAGACGCTGGCGCACTTCGGGATTCGGCGGGCGTGGCATACCTTCGATAGTAGCCGACCGGTCACCTATCTTCGTTTCTGTCGAACGAGAACCTGGTGGGAGCCAGGGACCGATGCGAGACTGTGGGTTCATCAGTCCATCCCGAGACGCGAGGTGACTTCCCCATGGCCAAGGTTCTTTTCGTCGTGACCGGCGCGAGCTATTGGACACTCGCAGACGGCACGAGGCATCCGACGGGCTACTGGGCTGAGGAGTTCGCCGCTCCCTACAGCGAACTCACCAAAGCCGGCCACCAGATCGTCGTCGCGACACCCGGTGGTGTGGTGCCCCACGTCGACGTGATGAGCCTGCGTCCCGCGATGGCGGGCAGCGCGGAGATCGCCCTCGAACTCGAGGAGATCCTTCGTTCGGCGGAGGAGTTGCGCCACCCGATCGAGTTGGCCGACGCACGCGTCGAGGACTACGACGCCGTCTACTATCCCGGCGGGCACGGGCCCATGGAGGACCTGTGGGAGGACGCCGACTCCGGACGACTGCTGATCGCGGCGCTCGCATCCGGTAAGCCACTTGCCATCGTCTGTCACGCACCGGTCGCCATGATGGCTACTCGCCGCAACGGTACTTCCCCCTTCGCTGGATACCGCGTCACGGCGTTCACCAATGATGAGGAGGACGGGGTCGGCCTGCGCGCCAAGGCAAGGTGGACGGCCGAGGACGAATTGGTGAAGATGGGCGTCGATTTCCAGCGTGGCGAGATGTGGAAGCCCTACACGCTCGTCGACCGCAACCTGTACACCGGTCAGAACCCTGCGTCCGCAGGCCCATTGGCGCGCGAGTTCATGAAAGCACTCAGCTAGCGCTTCGACGCAGGAAGGCATCGTGAGCTCTACGCGAATCTCCGTTACGCGCCGATCGCCCGCGTACTGGCGAGTGACGTTCGACCACCCGCCGCTGAACATCTTCGGGCCGGAGAGCAGCCTGGAACTCGGGCGGGTGATCGCCGATCTGGAGAACGACGAGGACGTCAAGGTCGTCGTCTTCGACAGCGCCGTCGACGGGTTCTTCCTGACGCACTACGACTTTGACGACCGCTGGAGGAGTCGACCCGGCTACCGGTCGGCACGACCGGTCTGCAGTATCTGCCTGATCTTCTCGCCAGACTGAGCCGGGCCCCGTTCGTCTCGATCGCCGCAATTCGCGGCAGGGCAACGGGTGTGGGCAGCGAACTGGCGCTCGCAAGTGACATGCGTTTCGCCAGCCGGGAGAAGGCCGTCTTGTCGCAATGGGAAGTCGGCGCCGGCCTGGTGCCGGGTGGCGGACCGATCGCACGGCTGTCCCGGTTGATCGGTCGCGGGCGCGCCTTGGAAGTACTGCTCGGCGCGGACGACATCGACGGGGAGCTCGCCGAGCGGTACGGCTACGTCAACCGCGCGCTGCCCGACACGGAACTCGACACCTTCGTCGACGCGCTGGCGCTGCGCATCTCGTCGTTCGACAAGGAGGCCATCGCCGAAACGAAACACCTCGCGAATGTGAGCACCTTGCCGTCCGACGCCGAGATCGCCCCGGAGTGGGAGGCTTTCCTCGCTGCACTGGCCAGGCCCGCTGCCCAACAGCGGGTGCAGACGCTGATCGAACGCGGCTTGCAGAAGCCCGGAGACGTGGAGACGCGGTTGGGTTACCACGTCGGTCAACTCGGCGAAACGGATCATGCGTAGGACGCTGGGTGTGTGGCTCGCGGCCGCGTTGCTCGTCACAGTGGTTTCGGCGTGCTCGAACTCAGGCAGTGCGGCGAATCGGCCTCCAACCGAGCAACGGCCCGTGGCGTACAAGACTGCGGATGTCGACGGCCTTTCGATCTTCTATCGCGAAGCCGGTCCGACTGACGGGCCCGTTGTGCTTCTGCTGCACGGCTTCCCGTCGTCATCGCGGATGTTCGATCCGCTGTTCGCCCGGCTTTCAGACCGGTTCCATCTGATCGCCCCCGACCTTCCCGGCTTCGGCCACAGCGACTGGCCCGATCCAGCGAAGTTCGCCTACACCTTCGATCACCTGGCCACGGTGGTGGACCATTTCACCGAGAAGCTCGGCCTGTCGCAGTACAACCTCTCGTTCCAGGACTACGGCGCCGACGTAGGCATGAGAATGGTTGTCGCGCATCCGGAACGACTGCAGAGCCTCATCATCCAAAACGCCGCACTGCATGCTGACGCACTCGGGCCGCTGTGGGACGCGAGGCGAGCCTTCTGGGCCGACCGCGTGGCCCATGAGGCCCAGTTCCGGCGGAACTTTCTTTCCCTGGAGGCGACCCGGCAGCGGCATGTCGGCACCGATCCAAACATCGAGCGCTACGACCCCGATCTGTGGACCGACGAATACCGCTTCCTGACCGACCCGGCGCAGGGCAATATTCAGGTCGACTTGTTCTACGACTACCGGACCAACGTCTCGTCCTATGACGCCTGGGATGCGTGGCTGCGTGAACACAAGCCGCGCACCATGGTGCTGTGGGGAAAGTACGATCCGTCGTTCCTCATCGCGGAGACCGCCGCGGACCAACGGGACATTCCCGGCGCGGAGTTGCACATCGTCGACGGAGGCCATTTCGCGCTCGACACCGCCGCGTCAGAAATGGCGGACTACATTCGCAATTTCCTGTCAGCCAACCAGCATTGACTACCGGCACCGTCAAACAACAAGGGAGATTTCTATGGCAGTCACCGTGATACTCGAACTGAAATTCAAGCCTGAGTCGGTCGCGGCGGGCCGCGATGTCATGGGCCGGGCGCTTCAAGACACCCGCGCCTTCGACGGCAATCTCCGAACCGACGTCCTCGTCGATGAGGACGACGACGCGCACTGGCTCATCTACGAAATCTGGGAGACGGTCGAGCACGATGAGGCTTACCGCAGTTTTCGCGCGGGCGACGGCCGAATCACCGATTTACCTCCACTGCTCGCCGAGCCGCCCGTCAAGAAGCGGTACATCAGCAGCGACGTCTGACTCGACTAACTGTCGGTGGCGGCGACGGCGTCAGGCATCCGACGCCTCGCCTTGGCACGCCGCCGGTTCCAAGCGAACGAAAACCCCTTTGGAGGTTGGGGTGTTGCTGATGTCGGCGACGCTGTCGAGCGGAACGAGCACGTTGGTCTCCGGGTAATACGACGCCGCCGAACCTCGCGCAGCGGGATAGGCAACTACGCGAAAGTCCTTCGCCCGCCGCTCGATACCGTCTTCCCAACTGCTGACCAAGTCGACCCGCTGCGCATCGGCCAATCCGAGCGCATCGATGTCGGCGGGATTGACCAACACGATCCGGCGGGCGTTCTTGATGCCGCGGTACCGGTCGTTCGGGGCGTACGGCACAGTATTCCACTGGTCGTGTGACCGCATGGTCTGCAGTACGAGATGCCCTGTGGGGACCCGGATTCTGTCGAAGGTGTTGCGCGTGAACTGCGCCTTACCCGATGCCGTGTTGAACCGGTACTCGTTGACCGGATTGGTCAGTGCGAAGCCGCCCGGCCGACGCACCCGATCGTTGAAGTCCTCGAAGTCGGGGACCACCTGGGATATCGCGTCGCGGATCACGTCATAGTCGGATTCGAACTTCTCCCAGGAAATTTCCGGCCCGCTGTCCAGTGTGCGACGGGCGAGCCTGCACACGATCGCCACCTCACTCAGCAGAGTGTCAGATGCGGGCGTGAGCCTGCCGCGGGATTGATGCACGATGCTCATCGAGTCTTCGACCGTGACGAACTGCTCGCCGGTTGACTGGACATCGCGGTCGGTGCGGCCCAATGTCGGCAGTATCAACGCCGTCTGGCCGCACACCGCGTGGGAGCGATTGAGCTTCGTCGAGACGTGTGCTGTCAACCGGCAGTTGCGCATCGCACGTTCGGTCACATCGCTGTCCGGGGTGGCGCGCACGAAATTGCCTGCGAAGCCAACGAACACCTTGGCTCTGCCATCGCGCATCGCCCGGATGGAGTCGACCGCGTCCAAGCCGTGATGCGGCGGGGGAGTGAAGCCGAACTCCGCTTCGAGGGCATCGAGGAACGACTGTGGCATCTTCTCCCAGATGCCCATTGTGCGGTCGCCCTGGACATTGCTGTGCCCGCGGACCGGACAGACGCCGGTTCCCGGCCTGCCCAGGTTTCCGCGCAGCATCAGGAAATTCACCATCTCGCGGACTGTTGCCACGCCGTGCTTCTGTTGGGTGACCCCCATCGCCCAGCAGACGATGACCTTCGTGCTCTTCAGCACACGGTCGACCACGCTCTGGATTTCCTCACGCGAAAGGCCGGTCGCGTCAAGGACATCCGACCATGCGATCTGCCGAGCGTGATCGGCGAACTCGGCAAAGCCTGAGGTGTGGGTGTCGATGAACGCGAAGTCCAGCACTGTCCCGGGTGCGGCGTCCTCGGCCTTGAGCAGCAGCGCATTGATGGCCTGAAACAGCGCCAGGTCGCCGCACGGTTTGATGTGCAGGAACTGATCGGCAATCGGCGTTCCGCGGCCGACGATTCCGCTGAGCTTCTGTGGGTTCTTGAACCGGATCAGGCCTGCTTCGGGCAACGTGTTCACGGCGATGACATGGCCACCGTTGCGCTTGGTCTCCTCCAGCGCCGACAGCATCCGCGGCATGTTGGTGCCGGGGTTGAGGCCGACTGCGAGCACCAGGTCGGCCTCGTGCAGATCGTCGAGGCTCACGCTGCCCTTGCCGACGCCGAGCGTCTCGTTCAGGCCGGCGCCGCTGGATTCGTGACACATGTTGCTGCAGTCGGGCAGGTTGTTGGTGCCATACGCCCGGGCGAACAACTGCAGCAGGAAGGCCGCCTCGTTGCTGAGCCTGCCCGACGTGTAGAACAGCGCCTCGTCGGGTGAATCGAGGCTGCGCAGTTCGGCAGCCAGCAGGTCGAGGGCTCCGTCCCAGCTGATCGGTTCGTAGTGATCTGACCCTGGCGCCTTGACCATCGGCTCGGTCAGCCGGCCCTGCTCGTTGAGCCACATGTCGGACTTCGTGGCGAGCTCGGTTATCGAGTGCTCACGGAAGAACTCCCGCGTGAGCCGGCGCGTGGTGGCCTCGTCGTTGATGTGTTTGGCACCGTTTTCGCAGTACTCGTTCTTGTGTCGCTTGCCCGCCTCGGGCTCCGGCCAGGCGCAGCCAGGGCAGTCGATCCCGTTGGCCTGATTGATGCTGAGCAGATTGATCGCCGTTCGGACCAGCGACGTCTGCCCGAGCGAGTACTCCAGCGCGTGCATCACGGCGGGCACGCCTGCGGCTGACTTCTTGGGCGCCTTGATCTTTGGGTTCTCGACGCCCATGGTCAGAGAACCTTGAGTTCCTCGGCGACCTCGGTGACCGACTTCTTCGCATCGCCGAACAGCATGGTGGTGCCGTCGGCGTAGAACAACGGGTTTTCGATGCCCGCGAAGCCGGAGTTCATCGACCGCTTGAGCACGATCACCGACTTGGACTGGTCGACGTTGAGGATCGGCATGCCGTGAATTGGGCTCGACGGGTCGTTGCGCGCCGCTGGGTTGGTGACATCGTTGGCGCCGATGACGATGGTCACGTCGGTGCGCGAGAAGTCATCGTTGATGTCGTCCATCTCCTTCATCGCGTCGTACTCGACGTCGGCCTCGGCCAGCAGCACATTCATGTGTCCGGGCATCCGTCCCGCGACGGGATGAATCGCGTATTTGACTGGCACGCCGCGCTGTTCGAGCATGCCGGCCAGGTCCTTGACGGCGTGCTGCGCCTGGGCAACCGCCAAGCCGTAACCGGGCACGACGATGACCTGGTTGGCGTAGGCCATCTGGATCGCGGCGTCGGCCGCCGAGGTCGCCTTCACCACCTTCTCGACTCCGTCATCGCTCGACGCTGCCATTCCGCTGCCGCCAAAGCCGCCTGCCACGATCGCGGGAATGGAGCGGTTCATCGCCTTGGCCATCAGATTCGTCAGGATCGAACCGGACGCGCCGACGATCATGCCTGCGACGATCATCGATGTGTTGTTCAGAGCCAAACCCGCTGCAGCGGCCGACAATCCGGTGAGGGCGTTGAGCAATGAGATGACCACCGGCATATCGGCACCGCCGATCGGCAGCACCACCATCAGGCCCAGCACGCCCGCGGCCGCCAGCAGCCCGATCATCCACCACAATGCCGCCCCGCCGATGCCGGGATGCGCGCCAAGCCCGATAGCGACCGCGGCGGCCACCGCACCCAACAGCAGCAACAGGTTGAACGGCTGCTGCAGTTTCCCGATGCCGATCGGGCGGCCGGGCAGGATCTCCTGCAGCTTGCCGAACGCGATGATTGAACCCCAGAACGAGATCGAGCCGATGATCGCGGCGAACAGCGAGGCCACCACGATGTGCACCGTCGGCGACTCACCGTGCTTGAAATTCGAGAAGCCTGACGTATCAATGAATTCCGACAGTGCGATCAGCGCGACCGTACCGCCGCCCACCCCGTTGAACAGAGCGACCAGCTGGGGCATCGCGGTCATCTTCGTCAACCGCGCGGGTGGCACTCCCAGTGCCACGCCGAGCAGCAGGCCCGCGATGATGAGCCCCCAGTTTTCGGTGTGCCGGATCGCGATCAGTGTCGCCACCACCGCCAGGGCCATGCCAGCACCGGCGATCCAGTTGCCGCGCACCGCGGTCTTGGGACCGGTCAGCCCCATCAGGCCGTAGATGAACATCGCGAACGCGATGATGTAGAGCACTGTGACGAGATAGTTCATCGCGCGGCCTTCTTGCCCTTGAACATGCCCAGCATCCGATCGGTGACCACGAAACCGCCGACCACATTGAGTGTTCCGAACACCACGGCGACGAACAGGATGACCTGGATAGCGAGCGACGGATGCTCGACGCGGCCGAGCACCACCAGCGCGCCGATCAGCACGATGCCGTGAATGGCGTTGGTGCCCGACATCAACGGCGTGTGCAAGGTGTTGGGGACCTTGGAGATCACCGAGAAACCGACGAATCCCGACAACGCCAGGATCGCCAGGTTCGCCAACAACTGGTCGTACACGTCAGTTCGTCCTCTCGCGTGTGACGCAGGAAGCAGCGACGACTTCGTCGTCGAAATCCGGTGCTACCTCGCCGTCTTTGATCAGCAGATCCAGCAGTGCCGCAATGTTTTTGGCATACAACTCGCTGGCGTGCTCGGGCATGGTGGCTGGCAGGTTCAGCGGAGACGCGATCGTCACGTCGTGTTTGACGACGGTTTGTCCCGGTTCGGTCAGCTCGCAGTTGCCGCCGGTCTCGCCGGCCAGGTCGACCACGACGCTGCCGGGTTTCATGCCCTCCACCGCGGTCGCAGTCACCAACCGGGGGGCAGGGCGGCCGGGCACGAGCGCGGTGGTGATGACGACGTCGAACCCGGTGATCGCCTTCTCCAGTGCGTCCTGCTGCTGCGCCCGCTCCGCTTCGGTGAGTTCGCGGGCATAGCCGCCCTCACCGGCCGCGTCGATGCCGAGGTTCAGCCATTGCGCGCCGACCGAGCGCACCTGGTCGGCCACTTCGGGACGTACGTCGTAGCCGGTGGTCTTACCGCCCAGTCGCTTCGCCGTCGCCAGCGCCTGCAGACCCGCCACCCCGACGCCGAGCACCAGCACGGTAGCCGGCTTCACGGTGCCCGCGGCCGTCGTGAGCATCGGGAAGAACCGGGTGGATTCCGACGCCGCCAGCAACACCGCCTTGTATCCCGCGACGTTGGCCTGCGATGACAACGCATCCATGGCCTGCGCGCGGGAAATGCGGGGAATCGCTTCCATCGCAAAGCCGGTCACCCCAGCCAGTCGTAAGCCGTCGGCGACCTCGGGGCGAGTTCGCGGTGCCAGAAACCCGACGACGGTGGATTCCGGCTTCAGCAGCGCGATCTCATCGGTGGTCGGAGGGTTCACCTTCACCACAAGGTCTGCCGGCCATGGGTCGCCAATGCTGGCGCCCGCCTGTTCGTATTGTTCGTCGGGAATCAATGCTCCTGTGCCAGCACCACTTTCGACGACGACGGCAATGCCCGCGGCATGCAGTTTCTCAACGACCTTGGGGACCAACGCGACACGACGTTCATCCGCCGCTGTCTCACGCGGCACTCCGATCAGCGTCATATTCCTCTTCCTGGCAGGGCGGGACCATTGCCACAGTAGAGGAGATCGCATACTGTATGCAACCAGTCCAGACCATACCCAAGGAGTCGCCGTGAGAATTGCAGTCGTCGGGGCCGGAGCGATCGGCGCCTACTGGGGCGCCGCACTGCACCGGGGTGGTGCGGAGGTCCACCTGATCGCGCGCAACGAGCATCTGCGGGCGATGCGCGAGAACGGCGTCCAGGTTCTCAGCCCGCGGGGTGACTTCGTGGCTCACCCGCACGCCACGGACGACCCCGCCGAGATCGGCCCCGTCGACTACGTCTTCCTCGGACTCAAGGCGCACAGCTACCCGACGTGCGGTCCACTGGTCGAACCGCTACTCGGCGAGCACACCGCGGTGCTTCCCGCGCAGAACGGGATCCCGTGGTGGTACTTCCACCAACTGGCAGGCCCATACGAGGGTCGTCGCATCGAGGCGGTGGATCCGGGCGGGGCGACCAGTGCCGTGTTGTCACCCGAGCGCGCCATCGGTTGCGTGGTGTATCCGGCGACAACGATCGAGGCGCCGGGCGTGATCCGGCATCTGGAAGGCACCCGGTTCTCCATCGGCGAGCCGTCCGGGGAGGTCTCGCCGCGCTGTAAAGCGTTGAGCGACGCCATGATTGCCGGTGGGCTGAAGGCGCCGGTCGAGCCGAATCTGCGTGACGACATCTGGATCAAGTTGATGGGCAACGTCGCGTTCAATCCAATCAGTGCGCTCACCAGAGCGACGATGGTCGAGATCTGCCAAAACCCGCACACCCGTCAGATCGTCACTCAACTGATGGAAGAGACGCTCGACATCGCCGCGAGAGTTGGTAGTAAGCCGGACATTTCGATCGAGAAGCGCCTGCGCGGAGCGGAGAACGTCGGCCACCACAAGACGTCGATGCTGCAGGACCTCGAGGCGGGCAAACAACTGGAACTCGACGCGATCGTCACCGCGGTCGTCGAGATGGCCGACCTCACCGGTGCGCCTGCTCCGACGCTACGCACCGTCCACGCGGCCACCGACCTGCTCTCACGGACATGCGTGCCGGGCGCGTGGCACGCCGACGCCATCCCCGCCCTGCGCTGAAAGGAATACCGTGAATCGACGCGCAAAGATCGTCTGCACGCTCGGGCCTGCCACATCCTCTGTTTCGCGACTCACTGAATTGATCGACGCCGGAATGGATGTGGCGCGGCTCAACTTCAGCCACGGCACACGGGCAGAGCATTCCGCTGTCTATGACACCGTGCGCCGGATCGCTGCCGAGCGCGGTCGCGCGGTAGGCGTGCTCGCCGACCTGCAGGGCCCGAAGATCCGGCTGGGCCGCTTCGCCGACGGGCCGGTGTTCTGGGCCGACGGCGAGCAGATCGTGATCACCACCGCGCCCTGTGCCGGCGACCACGACAGGGTGTCGACGACGTATGACGGCCTGGCTTCCGACGTCGGGCCTGGTGATCGGCTGCTCGTCAACGACGGCAAGATCGAACTGCGGGTGCTCGATGTGGATATCGACGACGTCCGCTGCGAGGTTGTCCATGGCGGGCCCGTCAGCGACAACAAGGGCATCTCACTGCCGGGTGTCGCGGTCAGCGTTCCGCCCCTGTCCGAGAAGGACATCGAGGATTTGAGGTTCGCACTCGAGCTTGGTGTCGACATGGTGGCCATGTCATTCGTCCGCGCTCCCGAGGAGGTCAAGCTCGCGCATGCGGTGATGGACGAGATGGGCAAGCGTGTTCCTGTCATGGTGAAACTCGAGAAACCGGAGGCGGTTTCGGACCTGAGTGCGATCGTCGACGCGTTCGACGGATTGATGGTTGCCCGCGGCGACCTCGGGATCGAGATGCCGTTGGAGCAGGTTCCGCTGGTTCAGAAGCGGGCGATCAGTCTGTGCCGGCAAGCGGCCAAGCCGGTGATCGTGGCGACTCATATGCTCGACTCGATGGTCGCCGATCTGCGTCCGACTCGGGCCGAGGTCTCCGACGTCGCCAACGCGGTCTTCGATGGTGCCGACGCGGTGATGCTGTCCGCAGAGACCAGCGTCGGTGCCTATCCCGCCCACACCGTCGAGACCATGGGTCGCATTGTGGTGACGGCCGAAGATGCACTGCGCCAACGCAATGTGGCCGAAGCCGTGCTGCGGGAAGACGAGGATGCCGGCATCAGCGATGCCGTGGCAGCGGCCGCCTGCGATCTGGGCAGGCGGATCGGGGCGGTGGCGCTGTGTTGTTTCACCCGTTCCGGAGACACGGCGATGCGGCTGGCTCGGCAGCGATCGCCCCTGCCGTTGATCGCCTTCACGCACAACGACGCTGTCAGGGCGCGGTTGGCGTTCTCCTGGGGCATTCAGTCTGCGGTGCTGGCGCCGTCAAGCACGCCCGAGACCATGCCCGCCGACGTGAGCCGGGGTCTGTCCGCCTTGGGTGTCTCCCATCCGGGCAGCCTCGTGGTCGTGGTGTCCGGAAGCCGCAGCGGGGTGGCCGGTTACACCGACCGGATGCGTGTACTTCGGATCGAATGACGAAGGGGTGGGGGCCGCTCAGGCCGGCCCCACCCGGCTTTCGAGTTCGGAGATCTTCGCGCGCAACTCGCGTTCTGCGTTACGTCGTTCGCTGACCTCACGCATGATCGCCGAGATGCCGACGATCTGGTCGGCGCCGTCGCGCAACAGCGCCACGCTGAACTCGATCGACAACCGTTGGCCGTCGCGATGGGTGGCGGGCACGCTCAACAGCTTGTCGCCGTAACGGGTGTAGCCGGTGGCCATCGTCTGGAAGTAGCCCTTCCAGTGCCGGTCGCGCAGCTTCTCCGGAATGATGATGTCGAGGTTCTGGCCGATCGCCTCTTCGACGGAGTAGCCGAACATTCGGGCGGCCCCTTCGTTCCACAGTCGGATGATCCCCGCCGGGTCGGTCACCACGATGGCCTCGGCTGACTCCTTCACGACCGCCGTGGCAAGCCATTCCTCGGTCACACCGGCCACGTTTGCGCCTTCAGTCACATCACACCCCGTTCCTTATCCGTCACTCGCTGGACATCCGCGCAGCGGAGCCTTAGCATACGCAATATCGAATACTGAATACAATCCTGCATGACGCCTGAAGGAGGACCTGTGCTGCTGCGCCAGCTGGAGTACTTCGTGGCCGTGGCCAGGGAGCGGCACTTCGCACGCGCGGCCGAGAGCTGTTACGTGTCGCAGCCTGCGCTGTCGACGTCGATCGCCAAGCTGGAACGGGAGCTGAGCGTCACCCTGATCAATCGTGGCCAGAACTTCGAGGGCCTGACGCCCGAGGGGGAGCGCCTCGTCGTTTGGGCCAAGCGCGTACTCGCCGAACACGATGCCCTCAAAGCGGAGGCGGCCGCGATGCGGTCAGGCATCTCCGCGACGCTGCGGCTCGGGATAGGCCCCACCGTTTCGACGACCGCCGCGCTTCCCGTCGCGGCGTTCTGCGCGCTGCACCCGCTGGCCAGGGTCAAGGTCTGTTCGCGGCTCTCCTCAACCGAGTTACTTCGTCAGCTGCGTGACTTCGAGTTGGACGTCGCCATTGCGCATTTCGGCCCCGATGACCAGTCAGGCCTCGAGGTGGTGCCGCTCTACGAAGAGCAGTATGTGTTGCTGGTGTCGGGTGATCAGCTGGTGCCCGCCGAGCGAACCATCACGTGGGCCGAAGCGGCGCAGCTGCCGCTGGCGCTTCTGACGCCGGACATGCGGTTCCGCCAGTTCATCGACAAGGCGTTCGCCGACAGCGGTGCGACGGCCGCACCGCAAGTGGAGACCGATTCTGTCGCATCGCTTTACGCGCATGTCGCCACCGGCGCCTGGGCCAGCGTGGTGCCACACACCTGGTTGCGGGCGATGCCCGTGAACGGAGCGGCACGGGCCATTCGCCTCGTCGAACCGGATACCAGAGCGAAGATCTCGATGGCGATCCACGCGGGCACGCCAGGTTCGGTTGCCGCTAGAGCGTTTCTGAACGTCGCGATCGGAACACCGCTGAACGACATCTTTGAACTCCACGGAAAGGACCTCGTCCACGTCGCGTAATGACGCAATGTGCGGGCACTGTCGTGTCTCACGGTGATAACCGGCGGTTATCACGCGATCACAGACAAGTCTTGGACGCCGAAGGTCGCGACGCGGAAAGTTAACTCCAACAAAGCAATAAGCGCGAAACAGCCAGGAAGGGCTCACACCATGACCATTGCTTCCCTGCCGGACACGGAGGTAGACAGCACCCCAGATCCGCAAGGGCCAGGTGCTCTCACCGACGGGATCCACCTGGTGGTCGACGCGCTCAAGCTCAACGATGTGCACACCATCTACGGGGTCGTTGGTATCCCGATCACCGACCTGGCCCGCCTCGCGCAAGCCTCTGGGATCCGCTACATCGGCTTTCGTCACGAGAGCGACGCGGGCCACGCCGCCGCTGCGGCCGGCTTTCTCACCAAGAAGCCCGGCATCTGCCTGACGGTTTCGGCTCCTGGCTTCCTCAACGGGCTTGTCGCGCTTGCCAATGCGACCACGAACTGTTTCCCGATGGTGCAGATCTCCGGATCGAGCGAGCGCCACCTGGTCGACCTTCAGCGCGGTGACTACGAGGAGATGGACCAGCTGGCGGCGGCCAGGATGTTCGCTAAGGCGGCGTACCGAGTATCGCGCGCCGAGGACGTCGGCCGCGGCATCGCCCGCGCGATCCGCACCGCGGCCTCCGGTCGTCCTGGCGGGGTTTACCTGGACATCCCAGCCGCCGTGCTCGGCGAGGTGATCGATGCGCAGGAGGCGGCCAAGACACTGTGGCGTGTCGTCAACCCTGCGCCGCGCCAGTTGCCGGAGACCGAGATGGTCGACTCCGCAATCGATCTGCTGGCGAATGCGAAGCGGCCGCTGATCGTGCTGGGCAAGGGCGCGGCCTACGCGCAGGCCGACGAGCAGATCCGCGAGTTCGTCGAGACGACCGGTGTGCCGTACCTGCCGATGTCGATGGCAAAGGGACTGCTGCCCGATGACCATCCGCAGTCGGCCGCCACCGCCCGCTCGCTGGCCCTGAAACGGGCCGACGTCGTGATGCTCGTCGGTGCCCGGCTGAACTGGCTGCTCGGACACGGCGATGCGCCGCAATGGAATCCGGATGCCAAGTTCATCCAGGTCGACATCGCGGCCAACGAGATGGACAGCAACCAACCGATCGCCGCACCCCTCGTCGGCGATGTCGGCTCGGTGATGGAGGCGCTTCTCGAGCGCGCGAAGCCCGGCCAGATCACGGTTCAGAACGAGTGGCGCGAAGAGCTCGAGGCCAAGTCGTCCGGGAACGTCGCAAAGATGGCGGGTCGGTTGGAAGCAGCGCTGACCGCACACCCGATGAAGTTCCTCGGCGCACTGCAGGCCATCCGCGACGTCCTGCACGACAACCCGCAAGCCTACGTCGTCAACGAGGGAGCCAACGCACTCGACCTGGCGCGCAACACCATTGGCATGCAGGTACCGCGGCACCGGCTGGATAGCGGGACGTGGGGTGTGATGGGTATCGGCATGGGCTACGCCATCGCCGCCGCGGTCGAGACCGGTCAGCCAGTCGTTGCGATCGAGGGCGACAGCGCATTCGGGTTCAGCGGAATGGAGCTGGAGGCGGTTTGCCGCTACAACCTGCCCATCGTCACCGTCATCTTGAACAACAGCGGTGTCTACCGCGGCGACGAGGCGTCAACCACGGCCGACCCCGCTCCGACGGTGCTGCAGGCCCGGCACGAGTACATGATCAAAGCCTTCGGCGGCAAGGGATATCAGGCCACCACACCCGCGGAGGTCGGCGCGGCGTTGCGCGAGGCCCTCGCCTCGGGCCGGCCTGCGCTCATCGACTGCGTCATCGACCCCTCCGACGGCACCGAGAGCGGCAATATCGCGCACCTCAATCCCAAGGGCATCACCGCAAAGCACTGAACACCGACACGATCAACAAACGAAAGGAAACGTGTCATGACCGATTTACCGCTCTCCGGGATCAAGGTGATCGACTTCACCGGGGTCCAGGCGGGCCCGGCGTGCACTCAGATGCTCGCCTGGTTCGGAGCCGACGTACTCAAGGTGGAGCGCACCAGCGGGGGCGACGTGACGCGTAATCAGTTGCGCGACATCCCCGATCTGGACGCGCTGTACTTCACCATGCTGAACAGCAACAAGCGCTCACTGGCGATCAACACGAAGTCACCCGAGGGCCTGGAGGTGATGGAGAAGCTGATCCGCGGGGCAGACGTACTGGTCGAGAACTTCGCGCCGGGCGCCATGGACCGCATGGGCCTTTCGTGGGAGAAGATCCAGGAATGGAACCCGCGGCTGATCTTCGGCTCGGTCAAGGGATTCAACGACGACTCGTCCTGGAACGACCTGAAGGTCTACGAGAATGTCGCGCAGTGCGCAGGCGGCAACGCCTCCACCACCGGATTCTGGGATGGTCCGCCGACGGTGGCCGGCGCCGCTCTCGGCGACAGCAACACCGGAATGCACCTGCTGATCGGCATCCTCACGGCGCTGATCCAGCGGGACAAGACCGGCAAGGGGCAAAAGGTCTCGGCCGCAATGCAGGACGCGGTGCTGAATCTGTGCCGGGTCAAGCTGCGTGACCAGCAGCGCCTGGAACGCGTCGGCTATCTGGAGGAATACCCGCAGTGGCCGAACGGCGAGTTCGGTGAGGCCGTTCCGCGTGGCGGCAACGCCGGCGGCGGCGGTCAGCCCGGCTGGGTGGTCAAGTGCAAGGGCTGGGAGACCGACCCCAACGCTTACATCTACTTCACCATCCAGGAGCAGAACTGGAAGCGCACCGCCGAGGCGATCGGCAGGCCCGAGTGGGTGGACGACCCCGGCTATGCCACCGCGCGTGCCCGCCAAGACAAGATCTTCGACATCTTCGCCGAGATCGAGAAGTGGCTGGCCGACAAGACGAAGTGGGAGGCAGTCGACATCCTGCGCGAGTGGGAAGTGCCCTGTGCGCCGGTCATGTCGATGAAGGACCTCGCTGACGACAAGGATCTGCGCAAGAGCGGCAGCATCGTCGAGGTGGAGCAGCCGGGCCGGGGTACTTACCTGACCGTCGGCAGCCCGATTAAGTTCTCGGCATTCAAGCCCGACATCAAGGGCGCACCGCTGCTCGGTGAGCACACCGACGAGGTTCTCGCCGAACTCGGCTATGACGCGGACACCATCGCCGCCTGGCACGACAAGAAGATCGTCGTCTAACCCGCCCGCCCGGTGAGAACCGCCCCAGTTCCCCCCTGGGGCGGTTCCACCCTTTTCCTCTGGGAGTCGAGGCATGAGTACAGCGCTTGTCCGAGATATCGTTGCCACCCATCGAGGGCAGCGCGGCGCCCTGCTCCCCATCCTGCACGCGGTACAGGAGACGCTGGGTTATGTTCCGCCCGAAGCGATTCCGATGCTCGCCGAGGAGCTCAATCTGTCCCGTGCGGACGTGCACGGAGTGGTGTCCTTCTACCACGACTTCCGCTCGGCACCGGCAGGCCGCACCACCGTGCGCATCTGCCGTGGCGAGGCGTGCCAGTCGGTCGGTGCGGAGCGACTGGTGAACCATGTGCAAGAAGCGTGCGGCATGTCCTTGGGTGAGACAAGCCGCGACGGGTCATTGACTGTCGAGCAGGTCTTCTGCCTTGGCAACTGTGCGCTCGGGCCCGCCGCGCAAGTGAATGGCAGGCTGCGCGGCCGGCTCGATGAGGCGCGGTTGTCGGCGATATTCGACGAGGCGGCCGCGCAATGATGACACCGGTCACCGTGTATGTGCCGAGGGATTCTGCGGCGCGGTCGGTCGGCGCTGACGACGTCGCCGACGCAATTGTGAGCGCCGCGGCACGACATGGCCGCTCGATTCGGTTGGTGCGCAACGGCTCTCGCGGCATGCTGTGGCTGGAGCCACTGGTTGAGGTGGCGACACCCGACGGGCGCATCGGCTATGGCCCGGTGGCTTCGCGCGACGTCGACGACCTCGTGGCGGCCGGCATGTTGGACGGAGCGGCGCACCCGCAGCGGTTGGGCGTTGTCGACGAATTGCCGTGGCTCGCCGCGCAGAATCGGGTCACCTTCACCAGGGTGGGCGTCACCGATCCGCTGTCGCCCGACGACTACCTGCGTCACGGCGGGCTGGTCGGACTGGTTCGCGCACTGGAGAATTCACCTGCCGACGTCGTCGTCGAGGTCACAGAATCCGGTCTACGCGGCCGGGGCGGTGCGGGCTTCCCGGCGGGCATCAAATGGAAGACAGTGCTTGACTGCGCCGACGAACTGAAGTTCGTCTGCTGCAACGCCGATGAAGGCGACAGCGGGACTTTCGCCGACCGGATGTTGATGGAAGGTGATCCGTTTCTGCTCATCGAGGGCATGACGATCGCCGCCTACGCCGTCGGCGCCACCGAGGGCTACATCTACATCAGGTCGGAATACCCCGACGCGATCGCGACAATGCGCGCCGCCATCGAGATCGCCTACGGGCGAGGATGGCTGGGCGACAGCGTGCTCGGTTCGTCGCTCAACTTCGATCTTCATGTGCGGGTGGGCGGCGGCGCCTACATCTGCGGCGAGGAGACCTCGATGCTGGAAAGCCTCGAGGGCAAGCGCGGGATGGTCCGCGCGAAGCCGCCGATCCCGGCGATCCACGGCCTGTTCGGCAAGCCGACGGTGGTGAACAACGTCCTCACGCTTGCCACCGTGCCGACGGTTCTTGCGCACGGCGCGCAGGCGTATCAAGAACTCGGCGTTGAACGTTCGCGCGGCACACAGGTGTTTCAACTCGGCGGCAACATCAAACACGGCGGCATCGTCGAGACCGCGTTCGGGATCACGCTCGGTGAGCTCGTGGACGGCTACGGCGGCGGCACCCGGTCCGGTCGGCCTGTGCGCGCGGTCCAGGTCGGCGGGCCGCTCGGGGCCTATCTGCCGAGAACAAAGTTCGACTTACCCATGGACTACGAGGCATTCGCAGCGGCCAACGCGATGGTCGGCCACGGCGGCATCGTGGTGTTCGACGAAACCGTCGACATGGCGGCGCAGGCCAGGTTTGCGATGGAGTTCTGCGCGGCGGAGTCGTGCGGCAAGTGCACACCGTGCCGCGTTGGCGCGGTGCGCGGCGTCGAGGTGATCGACCGCATCACCTCCGGCGAACACCGCGACGAAAACCTGGCGCTGCTCGAAGACCTGTGCGATGTGATGACCGAGGGTTCGTTGTGCGCGATGGGCGGGCTCACCCCGATGCCGGTGCGCAGTGCGATCGTCAATTTCCCAGACGACTTCCATGCCAGGCAACCGATTGCGAGGACGGAAGGTACGACATGAGTCTGCTCAAGGAACCCGACTTCGGCACTCCGGCCAAAGAGGGCGAGGCGACGCTCTCGCTCGAAGTGGACGGGCTGCCGATCGCGGTTCCCGAGGGCACGTCGATCATGCGCGCGGCGGCGCTCGCGGGCGTCGACGTCCCGAAGCTGTGTGCCACCGATCGGCTCGACGCGTTCGGTTCGTGCCGGCTCTGCTTGGTGGAGATCGACGGTCGCCGTGGCACCCCGGCTTCGTGCACCACGCCGGTGGCCGAGGGCATGGTCGTGCGGACGCAGACGCCGAAACTCGCGAAGCTGCGCGAGAACGTCATGGAGCTTTATATCAGCGACCACCCGCTGGACTGCCTCACGTGTGCCGCCAACGGCGACTGCGAATTGCAGGACATGGCAGGCACTGTCGGGCTGCGTCAGGTCAGGTACGGCTATGAGGGCGAGAACCACTTCGACGCGGTCAAAGACCAAAGCAACCCCTACTTCGACTTCGACCCGTCGAAATGCATTGTCTGCTCACGCTGTGTGCGTGCCTGCGACGAGATTCAGGGCACGTTCGCGCTGACCATCGACGGCCGTGGCTTCGACTCGAAAGTCTCACCGGGCGCGGGCGAGTTGTTCATGGACTCCGAATGCGTGTCCTGCGGCGCATGTGTGCAGGCCTGCCCGACGGCCACGCTGCAGGAGCGTTCGGTGATCGAACTGGGCATGCCCTCGCGCTCGGTCATCACTACGTGCGCCTACTGCGGCGTCGGGTGTTCGTTCAAGGCTGAGCTGCGCGGTGACGAACTGGTTCGCATGGTGCCCCACAAGGACGGCGGCGCCAATGAGGGTCACTCATGTGTGAAGGGCCGCTTCGCCTTTGGCTACGCCACCCATCCGGACCGCCAACTCAAGCCGATGGTCCGCGACACCATCACCGAGCCGTGGCGCGAGGTCGAGTGGGACGAGGCGATTGAGACCGTCGCGCGCCGGATGCTCGACATCAGGCGACGGCACGGCGCAGGCGCGATCGGTGCGATCACCTCATCGCGGTGCACGAACGAAGAGGTCTACGTCGTCCAGAAGATGGTGCGTGCCGCGTTCGGCAACAACAACGTCGACACCTGCGCGCGGGTGTGCCATTCGCCGACTGGCTATGGGCTGAAGCAGACTTTTGGTGAATCGGCAGGCACGCAGGACTTCCGGTCCGTCGCGCAAGCCGATGTGATCATGGTGATCGGCGCCAACCCCACTGATGGGCATCCCGTGTTCGCGTCGAGGATGAAGCAGCGGATACGACAGGGCGCAAAGCTGATCGTCGTCGACCCGCGTCGCATCGACCTCGTGCGCTCGCCGCACGTGGAGGCCGATCACCACTTGCAGTTGGCGCCGGGCACGAACGTGGCGGTGGTCAACGCGATCGCGCATGTGGTGGTCACCGAAGGCCTTGTGGACCAATCGTTCATCGCGGACCGCTGCGAGGGATTCGCCGAGTGGGCGGAGTTCATCGCTCGCCCCGAGAACAGCCCGGAGGCCGTGCAGCCGATCACGGGCGTGCCCGCCTCCGAGGTTCGGGCCGCCGCGCGCCTCTACGCGCAGGCGCCGAACGGTGCCATCTACTACGGCCTCGGCGTGACCGAACACAGCCAGGGTTCGACGATGGTAATGGGCATGGCGAACCTGGCGATGGCGTGCGGCAACATCGGTCGTGACGGCGTCGGTGTGAACCCACTGCGCGGCCAGAACAACGTGCAAGGCTCCTGCGACATGGGCTCGTTCCCGCATGAACTACCCGGGTATCGGCATGTATCGGACGACGCGGTGCGCGGCATCTTCGAAAACCTCTGGGGAACAGCGCTTCTACCCGAGCCTGGGCTGCGCATCCCGAACATGTTCGACGCCGCGATCGAGGGCACGTTCCGGGGGCTGTTCGTCCACGGCGAGGACATTGCCCAGTCGGACCCGAACGTCGGCCACGTCACCGCCGCGCTGGCTGCGATGGAACTGGTGGTCGTGCAGGACCTGTTCCTCAACGAGACCGCGAAGTTCGCGCACGTGTTTCTGCCAGGGGCATCGTTTTTGGAGAAGGACGGCACGTTCACCAACGCGGAGCGGCGGATCAACCGGGTTCGCGCGGTGATGAAACCGAAGAACGGCATGCACGAGTGGGAGATCGTGTGCAGGGTCGCGACCGCGATGGGCTACCCAATGCACTATGACCACCCGAGCCAGATCATGGATGAGATCGCCGCTCTGACACCGACGTTCGCCGGGGTGTCATTCGACAGGCTCGACGAGCTGGGCAGCATCCAATGGCCCTGCGACGACGAGACCCCGCAGGGCACGCCGATCATGCACATCGACGGGTTCACCAGAGGCAAAGGCAGGTTCGTGCCGACCCCGTTCGTGCCCACCGACGAGCGCAGCACCCGCCGCTTCCCGTTGATCCTCACGACGGGTCGCATCCTGTCCCAGTACAACGTCGGAGCGCAGACCCGCCGGACGGCCAATATCGCCTGGCACCAGGAGGATCTGCTGGAGATCCACCCCCACGACGCCGAGGACCGCGGAATCACCGACGGTGACGAGGTCACCTTGGCCAGCCGCGTCGGCACGACGAAGTTACGCGCGAAGATCTCCGACCGGATGCCGACCGGCGTCGTGTACACCACGTTCCATTACCCGGTCACGGGTGCGAACGTCGTCACCACCGACAACTCGGACTGGGCCACGAACTGCCCCGAATACAAGGTGACGGCTGTGCAGGTCGCCCTGGCGCATCCCGTGATCAGAGAACAAGAACTGGATGGCGTGCTGACTGCGGAATTGGTGGATTGATATGGGGCTCAATGCTCCTGCTGAGATCAGGATGATCAACAATATCGCTGCGCACTTCGGCTACCTGCACACCGACCAGGCTGCGACCGCGGTCGCAGACCACATCAGACGGTTCTGGGACCCGCGGATGAAGCAACGGCTGCTGCTGCTCGTCGCCTCGGACACAACGGATCTCGATCCGGTTTCGGTGGCCGCAGCGGGGCTGCTGCGCTAGCGGCGCCGCCCGGCTTAAATCGCTTCTAGCTTGGCCGCCTGCTCGTTGAAGAGCTTCACCAGGGTGTCGGTGTCGGTGGGCGACATGTCTGCGGCCGGGCGCTGGATGAAGTTCGCAGAAATGTAAAGACCACGGCAATAGCCCATGATGTCGGCGCCGGTAGCTCCCCGAGTGGCCACGCGCGTTGCGACGGCCCAGTCCGGCAGTCCCTGTGCGGGTAGCGGCGAGTACGTAGCGGTGACGCCTTCGTGCTCGATACTCGCGCATCTGCTCAGCAGGCTCTTGAGGTCCGGCCGCTCTCGCGGAACCGAGATCGACAGCAAATAACCTCCATGGTCGGCGTTCAGAGCTTCGCCGGTCGCGCTCACTGTCGCCCATTTCACGTCTCCGGATTGCGTGTCGGCTGGGCCGCTGAAGATCGGACCGCATTCGGACGGATAAACCGGCGGGTTCGGGCCTGTGTCGTTACGTATGCTGGGTCCGGCGAACCGCATCGGGAGGTTTGCGGGGACGGCCGACCGATCGACGAACATTGAGTTGGTCACCTGTGTGAGATCTGCTTTGTGTGGTGTCTCGTCGCTGCTCGGCGCCGCGGACTCGGGGATTGCCGACGAGCACGAAACCGTCATCACTGCCAAGTACGCAGCCGCGGTCAACACCAGCGGCCGATGCACGGGGGCACGCACCGACGCAGTTGCTCTTGCCCGTAAGGCGACGACTCGGTGCATCCTCCGGTCCTCCTGACTCTGTCATGCACAGGATTTCAGAAGAAGTGCTGTTTCACGCGGACATTCGAGGTGAAGTGCCGCTGAGCGTAGTTTCTTCACTCAGGCGCGGAGTCCGCCTATTCCCTCGTGGTCGACGTCTCGCCAGAAGTCGTGGTCGTACTGGGTGTCGGGAATCTGGATGAGTTGCCTCGATGCCACGGGCCGGGCGAGCCCTCTGGTCGCCTCCAGCTCTTCGACGTCGATCTCCAACCGGTGTATGCCGTTCAGAATACGACGGGTTGCCCGGCAGTCGCCATACGTCGCGGCAAGCCCTGTCACTGATCCCCGCAGGTCGTCGATCAGCCGCTGCAGCTCGTCTACTTTTAGCGCCAGGGACATTGGATCTCCTTGTGATGATTAGTAATTCGGGTCTACCGCGGTAACCGGGCAATGAGATGCCCGGGCTGACGCAGCAGTCGCGTGGTGACAGCTGCGCAGAGGCCGATGAGCCCTGCGGTGACGAACACCGCGTTCAGCGCGGGGGAGGACACCGCGAACGCAGGCAGTCCGATCCCGATGAGACCGCCAAATAGCTTGGCGCTGTAGACAACTCCGAAATTTCGCACAGCGTTGCGCTCGCCGAAATAGTCGGCCACCAGGCTTGCCAGCAGCGGATAGAACGCGCCGCCTGCCAACCCGCTGAGCCCGGCGAACGTCACGAAAGCCTCGGCCTGATGAACAGAGGCCGAGTACACCAGGCCCAGCTGTGCGCACCCCGCCAGCAGCAGTGCAACGCTGAGCGTCTGCCGTCGTCCGAAGCGGTCGGAGATGCGACACGCGATCGCGCGCCCGCCGCCACTGACGACGGCGAGCAGCCCGACGGCTGACGCAGCCACCACCGGTCCGAATCCGTTGGAAACGGCGATGGTTGGGACGTATGCCACGGCTAGCAGAAAGGTGGCGGCGGCGAACACCATGATGAGGTACATCACCACGAACGGGGTCGTCCGCACGGCCTGTCCCGGCGCGTATTGCCGAGCCGCGGGGGCATTGCTGCACAGACTGCGATTGATTCGCTTGTCGATGGCCCACAAACGGGGGTCGACGTCGGGCGGCCACCAGCCCTGCGGGGGATCGCGAAAGAAGATGCCGCACAACGCCACCACGGCCAAGACGACGACAGCCACACCGGTGAAGAGGTCGCCATGGTTGGCGGGAGTCAGACCGCTAGCGAACAGGATGATGAACGGCACGGCGCCGTAGCCGAATGCGCCAGTGGCGAAACCGATTCGCAGGCCCCGCGCTTCGGGATACCACTTCGCGACCGTTGAGCTGCACGTCGCGTACACGATGCCTGCACCGCTGCCGCACAGCGCGGAGTAACCGAGCACAGCCAGGCCGAAGCTATCGCTGTAGGCGAGTGTCAGCGGTCCGGCGGCGCACAGCACCGCGCCGACAAGCATCGCGCGCGACGGGTGCACAGCCGCGTGGTGACGCAGTGCGGCGGTCAGGGCAGCCGCGCCGGCCTGGAACATCACCCAGAGTGCGAGCACCCAGAACGCAGCGGCACCGGACGGTTGCAGTGCGATGGCAGCGACGCTGTAGCCGTACTGCAGCACGCTGATCCCTGCCATGGCCGCCGCGGGGAGCCAGAACATCCAGGCACGGGAGCGCCCCATGATGTCCTGTGGTCGTTCCCCGACCCGGTAGGAGCGTCCGTGCATATCCCGAACCTCGGCGACTGCGACTCCGCGTGCGCTGCTGGTCATGCCGGCCTCCAAAGGATACGATTGCATACAGTATGCGACTAGCATAGCTATGACGTGGATCACTTGTCCACCTTTTTGGGAGAGGCTCGGCATGGGACGCGTAACCAGCAGATATCGAGTCGTTCGACTGGCCGACGGAGTCGCCAGCGCCCGTCCGGACTCGCTCGCTGCGGAGGAACCGCTGGAAATTCGCGTCGCAGGCCGTCCCCTCACGGTCACGATGCGAACCCCGGGCAACGACTTCGACCTCGCCCGCGGTTTTTTGGTCAGCGAGGGAGTCGTTTCGGCCCCCTCCGAGATCGCCGGGATCCGGTATTGCGCGGGAGCCACAGCCGACGGTGTCAACACCTACAACGTGCTCGACGTGCTGCTGGCCGACGGCGTGCCACCGCCTGACGTGTCCGTGGAGCGCAACTTTTACACGACGTCATCGTGCGGCTTGTGCGGCAAGGCCAGCCTCGAGGCAGTGCGCACGATCAGCAGGTGGCACGTCGACCGAGACCCGTTGCAGCTCAACCCCGCAACGATTGCTGCCCTGCCGGACAAACTCAGGGCTGCACAGCGTGTCTTCGACCGCACGGGCGGATTGCATGCGGCCGGACTCTTCGACGCGACAGGGGACCTGTGGTGCGTGCGAGAAGACGTCGGCAGGCACAATGCGGTGGACAAGGTCGTCGGATGGGCACTCGATCAGGGCCACCTGCCGCTGACAGGCACCACCCTGATGGTCAGTGGCAGAGCCTCATTCGAGTTGGTGCAGAAGGCGGTGATGGCCGGAATCCCTGCGCTGACAGCTGTATCCGCGCCGTCATCCCTTGCGGTCGATCTGGCAAGGGAGATGGGCCTTACGCTGATCGGTTTTCTGCGCGGCTCATCGATGAATGTCTATGCGGGCGCCGAGCGGATCCAGTCGGAGCAGCTACTCGGACGCTGACTTGGTCTGCCGCTGGTCGTGGTAGACCTTCCGCGTGTGCTCCGTGTGGTTTTGCATGATGCTGCTCGCCAGATCGGCGTCACCGGCCGCGATGGCCTTGATCAGTTCGGCATGTTCGGTCCACGCACCCTGACCGCGCGGCTGTGCGATCGGCAGGTAATACCAGTGCCACCGCCGTTCGACTAGTCCAATGTGCCTGGCCAGCACCGAGTTTCCCGCTATCTCGGTGATCGCCTCATGTAGGTTCACGTTCGCGGTCACCAGCGCTTCGGAGTCGTTGGCGGCCAACGCGTTGAGGCCGTCCTGCTGCAACTCCCACAGCCGGTTGACGTCTTCGGCGGTGGCGTTTTCCGCCGCCAGGCGGGCCGAGTACGTCTCGAGCACGGTGCGGACACCGAGCAGCTGATCCACCTCGTCTTCGGACGGTGTGTGGACAAACGCGCCCTGCGCAGGCCGAAGGTCGATCCACCCGTCGGTCTGCAACCGCTGCAGTGCTTCGCGTACCGGCTGCCGACTCACGCCCAGATACTCGGCGAGTTCGTTCTCGACAAGATGCTGGCCGCGCTGCAGTGTGCCCTGCACGATCAGGTCCACGATCGCGTCGTAGACGGCCTGGCGCAGGGGAGCGGGGCGTTGCACGCGGCGTGAGGCGCCGTCGGTCAGCGTAGGCGCGCGCTTACGGGGACTCGGGGTGGGAAGTGACATCGCGCATTCCTCCGCTATCTGTGGCTGCGGACAACAGAGTACCGGCTTTCGTATGCAATAAACCGCCATTGCCGCACACTGTGGTGGTCGAACCCCGTCGGCCGGCAACGCAACACCCCGGGTGTGAGGCCCTGAGCAGGCCTTCTCATCACCCGGGGTGCTGTGCGCCGAAGCCGATTAATCGACTACGAGTACCTTGGCCTCGACCTGTGTCGGATCGGATGACCGCGTCGGTGTTGGCTCATTGAGCTTGGGCTGACGCAACAGAATCGACAGGAAGGCGCAGGCGATGCCGACCGAACCGGCGATTCCGAATGCGGCGCCGTAACCCCACGTATCCACGACGACCGCACCCAAACCGGCGCCGACCAGACCCGACACCAGCTTCGAGCTGTAGACCAGGCCGTAGTTGGTGGCGTTGTTGTTCTCACCGAAGTAGTCGGCGGTCATCGCCGCGAACAGCGGGAAGATCGCGCCACCGCCGAAGCCGGACACCATCGACGCCAACAGGAACAGCGGCATGCTGCCGATCGACCCGGAGAAGTACACCGCGAACTGGGCCAGGCCCAGCACCACGCACACGATGATGAGCGTGTCTCTGCGGCCGACCCGGTCGGAGATCCAGCCGATCACGCCGCGGCCGGTGCCGTTGACGATCGCCTTGAAGCTCATCGCGAGCGCGACGATGCCGCCTGCGAAACCCATCTCCTTGCCGAACGGCACCTGCATTGCGATGCCGAAGATGTTGATGCCCGCGGTGCACAGCAGGACGAACCACATCAGCGGCAGGATGCCGGTCTTGATGGCTTCCTTCGGGGTGTACTGCTTGACCGCCGGTGGGTTCTTTCGCAGTGCGCGGCGAATCTTGGGGTCGTCGTTGACTTTCAGCGGGTCGACGTGCGGCGGCCACCAGTTCTTCGGGGGGTCGATGAAGAAGAAACCGCAGAGCGCGACGACGGCCGCCAGGAAGATGCCGACCGCCAACAGGATGCCCTCGTAGTTCTCCAGGTCCATGTAGTTGGTGAACAAGAAGATGAAAGGCACCGAGCCGTAGGCGAAGCCGCCGTTGACGAAGCCCGTCTTGCCGCCCTTGCGTTCCGGATACCACTTGCCCACCATGTTGATGCACGTGGCGTAGACGAAGCCGGCGCCGCCGCCGCCGAACAACCCGAAGCCGAGGTAGGCAAGGAGGACGTGCGGGGCGTAGGCCAGCGACAGGTATCCGAGGAACGCCCCGCCCGCACCGAGCAACATCGCGGAACGAGCCGACAGCTTGCCGCTCTCCCGCATTTGACCGACGGGGAATGCCACCGCGGCCTGGAACATCACCCATACACCCAGCAACCAGAAGATATGGGCGCCGTGCCAACCGTGGGCCTCTGACAGCGTGTCGTCGGCTGAGGTGAATGCATATTCGGATGAGCTGATGGCCATCATCGAGATCCACGGGAGCCACACCATCCAGGCCCGGGACCGTCCCAGGATGTCGCGGTCGGTCTCGCCGACTCGATACACCCGGCCGTTATCGTCGACTACCTCGCGGTATGCCGGCTGAGCTGACGCGTTCATGCCTGTCGAATCTCCTTTTCGTCTCTGTATACTGCCGACTGTCTGCTTTTTTGGTGGCGGAATCGTTAGATGACTCCCTTCGCCTTCAGCGCGGAGAGCTGGTCGCCAAGCCCGAGCTCGTCGCCGTAGATGTGTGCGTTGTGCTCGCCCAGCAAAGGGGAGCGTTCGACGTCGACAGGGGAGTCGGACAGCTTGATCGGGCAGCCGACCGTGGTGAACTCGCCGCGCTCGGGGTGATCCACCCGCACGACCATGTCGTTGGCTGCCAACGAGGCGTCGTCGATGATTTCCTTCGTGGAAAGGATTGGGCCGCAGGGGATGTTGTGCTCGGTCAGCTGCGCGAGCGCCTGCCACTTGCCGAGGCCCATCGTCCACTCCTCGATGAGCTGGAACATCTTGTCCAACTTGTTCAGTCGCGCCTGCGGCGTGCTCCACTCGGGATCGGTGACCAGCTCGGGCCTGCCGATCAGGTGCGCGATCGGCTCCCAGCCCACCGGCTGCACGACCACGTAGATGTAGTCGTTGGGCCCGCCGGGTGCGCATTTCACCGCCCAACCCGGTTGACCGCCACCCGAGGCGTTGCCCGATCTCGGCACGCAGTCTCCGAAATCCTCATTGGGGTATTCACCGAGCGGTCCGTGCTGCAACCGTTGGTGGTCGCGCAGCTTGACCCGGCACAGGTTCAGCACCGCATGTTGCATGGCGACGGTCACGCGCTGCCCGCGACCCGTGTGCTCGCGCTGGTACAGCGCGGCGAGAATGCCGGCCACCGTGTGGATGCCGGTGCCGGAATCGCCGATCTGCGCGCCGGTGGCCAGTGGTGGTCCGTCTTCGAAGCCGGTTGTGCTCATCGATCCGCCCATCGCCTGCGCGATGACTTCGTACGCCTTGTAATGCGTATACGGGCCGTCACCAAAACCCTTGATGGAGGCGAAGATCAGCCGAGGGTTGATGCGCTGCAATTCCTCCCACCCGAAGCCCATGCGCTCGATGGCGCCAGGGCCGAAGTTCTCGGCGAGGATGTCGAACCGGGGGAGCAGATCGGTGAAGATGCGCTTGCCCTCTTGGGACTTCATGTTCAGCGTGATGCTGCGCTTATTGCAGTTGAGCATCGTGAAGTAGAGGCTGTCGGCGCCCGGGATGTCGCGCAGCTGCTTGCGTGTCACGTCGCCGGCGGGTGCCTCCAGCTTTACGACGTCCGCGCCCAGCCAGGCCAGGATCTGGGTGCACGACGGCCCTGACTGGACATGCGTCATATCCAGGACGCGCACGCCTTCGAGTGCCTTACCCAAGACAGTCCCCTTATTGGTGGAACGTGTGGTTAGCGACCCCGGCAACCGCACAGGCTGCGCAGTTTTGCGCGCCGAAGTCGGACCACACGTTGATCAGTGACCGCTTGCCGGACCCGGCACAGCTCGCTGCTATCGAATGGTTTGTGAAGGCAGTCACTCGCTGTGTCAGAAAGTAACCGACATCACACGGCGTACGGTATACCTCATACAATCTGGACGCAAGCCCCTAGTTTCCTGTCAATCGGCTGACGTCTCTTCAATTGCCCGCCACGGCCGCCTACGATGCCGCGGCACCGCGCGCATCTTCGTCTGCACGACACCGCTATCGGGAATGGCCAGTTGCAGGGATCGGGTCGTCGAATCCGAAGGCGTAATACGGTGCGGCACAGGCGTTTTACTTGAGAAAGCAATCGGGCAATCCGGCCGGCGCCGCGCCATTTTGGCGCCCCGCACCTGGGCTGGACGCGCGACGAAATTCGTCTGCCGCCGGGTGTCAACGGGACGTGGTTTTCATCCCTGACAGAGAAGTCTGTGAGTACTGACGGATCGCTGGACAACGCCGTGTTGCGTACACCACACTGTTGTCTACCTCATACGGTATGCAATCTTGTGACGAGCTTCTCCGCACGAGGAGGCAACCGGCTCGAGTGAAGGAAGAGTGCACATGGTTCAGGTCCCCTCAGCCAGCGACACGGGCATCGTGGAATCCGGTCCGCCGACAGGTAAGGCTCTTTCCGGCGTTCGGGTGCTCGACATGACGCACGTGCAGTCGGGTCCCTCGGCCACCCAGTTGCTCGCATGGCTGGGCGCCGATGTCATCAAGCTCGAGGCACCCGGCACCGGCGACGTCACCCGCACCCAGCTGCGCGATGTGCCAGACGCGGACAGCCTGTACTTCACGATGCTCAACTGCAATAAGCGCAGCATCACGCTGAACATGAAGTCCCAAGAGGGCAAGCGGATCTTCACCGATCTGGTGTCGCGTGTCGACATCCTCGTGGAGAACTTCGGTCCCGGCGTCGTCGACCGGTTCGGCTTTTCTTGGGAGCGGCTGCGCGACATCAACCCACGGCTGATCTATGCGTCCATCAAGGGGTTCGGTCCGGGGAAGTACTTCGACTTCAAGGCCTACGAAGTCATCGCGCAGGCGATGGGCGGCTCGATGGCCACCACCGGTTTCGAAGACGGTCCACCGGTGGCAACAGGGGCGCAGATCGGTGACTCGGGCACCGGAATCCATCTGGTGTCAGGAATTTTGGCCGCGCTGTACCAGCGCACGAACACCGGTCGCGGACAGCGTGTCGAGGTCGCCATGCAGGAGGCGGTGCTCAATCTCTGCCGTGTCAAGCTTCGTGATCAGCAACGGCTCGCTGCGGGCCCGCTTCGCGAGTATCCCAACCAGCACTTCGGCGACGAGGTCCCGCGGTCGGGCAACGCCTCGGGCGGCGGCCAACCCGGGTGGGCGGTCAAGACCAAGGGCGGGGGCCCCAACGACTACATCTACGTGATCGTGCAGCCGGTGGGCTGGGCGCCGCTCGCGGAACTGATCGGCAGGCCCGACCTCGCCGATCACCCTGATTGGGCGCGGCCGGAGGATCGGCTTCCGAAGCTGGACAAGGTTTTCGCCCTGATCGAAGACTGGTCGGAGCGGCACACCAAATGGGAGGCGTTGGAAGCACTCAACGCGCTGAACATCCCGTGTGGTCCGGTGCTCTCGACTCGGGAGCTGATCGAGGACGAGACGCTGACCGAACTCGGAGCCATCGTCACCGTCGAACATCCTGAGCGCGGCGCCTTCAAGACGGTCGGCTCTCCGCTGCGGCTGTCTGATTCCCCGGTCGACATCGTCCGCTCACCGCTGCTCGGTGAGCACACCGAAGAGATCTGCACTGAGCTCGGCTATTCGCCTGAGCAGCTCGAGCTGTTCAGGAATGCCGGCGTCATCTGAGCAATGCGCGCTGTGAGGAAAGGACAGAACAGTATTGGGATAGACCGGGCGGCGCGTGCCGCACGAAAGCCGCAACAGCGGTGAGCGATTGCTTCACGTGGGCTGGCACCCGGGTGAAGCGAGTCTTCATCAATTCGTAGAAAGAGATTCAAGCATGTCGTCAACTTTCGCAAGTTATCGGGAGGTCATCGACGCGAACGGGCGGGTTTACCGGGTCGGTGAAACCGACCGTGAACTGCTCGGTAGATCGCGGTCATGGATGATCTGGCTGCCGTGGATGGCCATGATGGCAGTGAGCGTGTACGAGTACGGCTACGGTGCCGCCGCGAAATCGATTCGGGAAGCCCATCATTGGAGCCAGCCGCAGACGTTCTGGCTGCTGTCGATCTGGGCTTTCTTCCAGGCCGGCATTGCCTTCCCGGCAGGCAAGTTGCGGGAGAAGGGCATTCTGTCGCCCCGTGCGGCGATGCTGATCGGCGCGGTCCTTTCGGCGCTCGGATTCGCCAGCATCACCCAGGGCAACCTGATGCTCGCCTACGCCGGCTTCGCGGTATGCGGCGGCATCGGCGCGGGCCTGGTTTATGCGACGTGCATCAACCTGGTCGGCAAGTGGTACCCGGAACGACGAGGCGGGAAGACGGGCTTCGTCAACGGTGGATTCGCTTATGGTGCAGTGCCGTTCATCTTCATCTTCAGCTACGCGTTGCATCCCAACACCTACGTCTGGGTGCTCGACCTGGTGGCCGCGTACATGCTGATCGTGTGCGCCGCATGTGGCTGGTTGTTCCGCGACCCGCCCAAGAACTGGTGGCCTTCCGACGTCGACCCGGTGAAGTGGGCGGACAGCAAGAGCGGCGCGGCGAGTCTGAAGAAGAACCCGCCTGCTGCGCGGCAATACACCCCGATGGAGGCGATCAAGACCGGGATGCTGCCGCTGATGTGGCTTTCGCTCGGAATCAGCGCCGGTGTATCGCTTTTCGGCATCAGTTACATGGTGCCGTTCGCCAAGGACCTCGGGTTCGGCCCGCTGATCGCGGCGTCGTCTGCTGGTGTGCTGTCTGTCATCAACGGTACGGGACGAACGGTGACGGGCTGGCTGTCCGACAAGTTCGGGCGCAAGCAGACCCTGCTCGTAGTGTTGCTCATCGAGGCCCTGTCGTTGGTGGGCTTGCTGTATGCGGGCAAGGCCGAGAGCGAAATCGCATTCCTCGGCTTCGCGTTCCTCGTCGGCTTCGGCGGCGGCGCGTTCTACCCGATGTTCGCCTCGCTCACGCCTGACTACTTCGGCGAGAACAACAACGCCAGCAACTACGGCCTGGTCTACAGCTCCAAGCTGGTTGGCTCGATCGTGGGAATCGGCGTGGGCGCCAGCGTAATCGACTCGTGGGGCTACGCCGGTGCTTACTGGCTTGCCGCGACGAGTGCGCTGGTGTCAGCGGCGATCGCGGCCTTCCTCCGGCAGCCCGGTCGCACCCGAGTATCGGCGCAGTCAAGCGCATCCGTCGCGGAGAGGTCGCCAACGCCGGCGTTGGCCGACTGACGGAGTGCCGAGGCGGCCAAGGGTGAACGACTAGTTCCCCTTGGCCGCCTTCTGGCGCCGCTGTTCCTGATAAATCTCCCTGGTGCGCTCGGTGTGCAGTCGCATCAGGGTGCAGGCGCGTCCCGCGTCTCGATTGGCGATTGCTTCGATCAACTCGGCATGCTCCTCCCAGGCGGCTTTCGAACGCACCTGGGCAATGGGCAGGTAATACCACCGCACCCGGTGCTCGACCGAAGCCCTGAGGTCGGCGAGAACCTTGTTGGCCGACATCGTCACGATATGGGTGTGTAGCGACGCGTTCGCCGAGACGAGGACCTCCTCATCGTCCACGGCCAGCGCTTCCTCACCGATGCGTTGAAGCTCGTGCAGGTGCTCGATCTGTTCGGGCGTCGCGTGCTCGGCGGCCAGTCGTGCTGACTCGGCCTCCAAAAGGCTGCGTGCGGCGAGCAGTTGGTCTGCTTCGGACTCGGTGGGGATGTGGACGAACGCGCCGAGCGCAGGGCGCAGGTCCACCCAGCCTTCGGTATGCATGCGCTGCAACGCTTCTCGAACAGGTTGCCTGCTGACTCCGAGCGCATCGGCCAGATCCTTTTCAACCAGATGCTGACCTGGCTGCAACTCGCGAGTGATGATCATCTCGACGAGGGCCTCGAAGACAGCCTCGCGCAGCGGTGCGGGACGCTCGACAACCGGCGTCCTCTTCCGCGCCGGACCGCCATCGAGGGCGGCGGTCGGTGCTAGCGGGTGGACCATTGGGCCGCCTTTCTAGTCGCGGCAGGGTGTTAACAGCATACAGTCGTCAGGATCCAATCCACGCAAGGTTGCTGGGGTGGACACGGGTCCCCGATAATTTCGCTATACGGAATAAGCTTGTCACTTCGCGGCGAATCGGAGGACGCTGGTGGCTGACGGTGTGCAATCGGTTGAGCGCGCCTTCGAGCTGCTCGAGATCATGTCGAACTCGGGCGGCAGCGTGGCGCTGGGGGAGTTGGCCGCACGCGCCGAGCTACCACAGCCGACGATTCACCGGCTGGTACGCACGCTGCTGGCGATGGGCTACGTGAGGCAGCTCGAGAACCGGCGATACGCTCTGGGGCCCAAGCTGATTCGGTTGGGCGAAAGCGCCGCCCAGCTGATCGGGGCGTGGTCGCGGCCCCACCTGACCGAACTGGTCGAGCGGACGGGCGAGAGCGCCAACATGGCCGTGCTCGACAACGACATGGCGGTCTACGTCGCGCAGGTGCCGTCACCGCACGCGATGCGGATGTTCACCGAAGTGGGTCGCCGGGTGCACCTGCACTGCACCGGCGTCGGCAAGGCGCTGCTCATGCAACTCCCCAACGACAGCGTGGAGGCGTTGATGAAGCGCGCGGGGATGCCGGCGTCCAACGAGAATTCGTACACCACCCCGGAAGCGCTGATCCGCGACATCGAGTTGAGCCGGTCTCGCGGCTACGCCGTCGACGAAGGCGAGCAGGAGATCGGCGTCCGGTGCTTCGCCGTTCCCGTACCGGACGCCCCCACCCCGACCGCGATCTCGATCTCCGGGCCGGCCGCGCGCCTCACCCTGAAGTCGGCGATGAAGGTGACGCCGCTGCTCAAGCGCGTCGCCCGCGACATCGCCTCGGAGTTCGACCAAGCGCCCGCCTAGCTCCCGCCGAGTGTGGGCTTGTGTCACGCTTCAAGCGGCGTAAGCGTGCGGGTAACCCACGTTCGGCGTTAGTCCAATAAGAGCAGTGCGGCGGCTGTCGGTGCGTCCTCGAGTGTTTCGGCGAGATCGTTGAACTCCATGATGTTGTCGATCTCGGTGCCCATCGCGATGTTGGTGATCTTCTCCAGGAAGATCTCCACCACCACAGGAACCTTGTGCTCATGGGCCAGTTGCTGCGCCCGCACCAGTGACGGACCGATATCGGCAGGCTCGACCACTTGGATTGCCTTGCAGCCCAGGCCCTCCGCCACGCGAAGGTGGTCGACGCCGTAGCCCTTGGGAACGTCGCTGTCGGACTCTTGGGCATTGATGTTGTCGAAGCCAAGCGACACGTGGTAGTTCATGTCGAAGTTGCGTTGCGCCTGACGGATCAGTCCCAGATACGAGTTGTTCACCACCACATGGACATACGGCAGGTTGAATTGCGCGCCGACCGCGAGCTCCTCGATGAGGAATTGGAAGTCGTAATCGCCCGACAGCCCGACCACTGTCGCCTTCGGATCGGCGGCGACGACACCGAGCGCAGCGGGCACCGTCCACCCCAGCGGACCGGCCTGGCCGCAGTTGATCCAGTTCCGCGGTCCGTACACCTGAAGAAACTGTCCGCCGGCGATCTGCGACAGCCCGATCGCGGTGACGTACCTGACATCGCGGCCGAACGCCCGGTTCATCTCCTCGTAGACCCGCTGCGGCTTGATCGGAACGTCGTCGAAGTGAGTCTTGCGGTGCATGGTCTGCTTGCGCTGCCTGCAGTCCTCGACCCAGGTGGTCCAATCCGGCAGGGTGCCAGCCGCGCGTCGCTCCTTGGCGACGGCGACGAACTGCTCGAGCGCGGCCTTCGCATCCGAGACGATCCCGAAATCCGGTGCGAAGACACGGCCGATCTGTGTCGGCTCGATGTCGACGTGAACGAACCGCCGGCCCTGTCGATAGGTGTCCAGTCCGCCGGTGTGGCGGTTGGCCCACCGGTTGCCGATTCCGAGAACGAAGTCGGAGGCGAGCATGGTCGCGTTGCCGTAGCGATGCGACGTCTGCAGGCCGACCATGCCTGCTGCGAGCACGTGATCGTCCGGAATGCTGCCCCACCCCATAAGGGTCGGCACCACAGGGACATTGAGGATCTCGGCGAGTTCGACCAGCAGATCCGAGGCGTCGGCGTTGATGATGCCGCCGCCGGCAACGATCAAGGGCCGATCGGCGGAAACCAGCATGTCGATCGCCTTGACGGCCTGAGCCCGCGACGCCGCGGGCTTGTAGACCGGTAGCGGCTGATAGGCCTCCGGGTCGAAGTCGATCTCGGCGAGCTGGACGTCAATGGGCAGGTCGATGAGCACGGGGCCCGGTCGTCCCGACCGCATCAAGTGGAACGCCTGCGCGAAAGCCCCTGGCACTTGGCCGGGTTCGAGCACGGTCATCGCCATCTTGGTGACGGGGGCAGCGATCGAGGCGATGTCGACGGCCTGGAAGTCCTCCTTGTGCAGCCTGTCGACCGGAGCCTGGCCGGTGATCGCGAGAATCGGAATGGAATCCGCTGAGGCCGAGTACAACCCGGTGATCATGTCGGTGCCCGCGGGACCGGAGGTCCCGATGCACACGCCGATGTTGCCCGCCGCAGCGCGGGTGAAGCCCTCGGCCATGTGGCTGGCCGCCTCCACGTGGCGGGCCAGCACATGCTTGATGCCGCCGTGTGCGCGCATGGCCGAGTAGAACGGGTTGATCGCCGCTCCCGGCAGGCCGAACGCCTGAGTCGCCCCCTCGATTTCGAGGATCTTGACCGCCGCGTCGACCGTTCGCATACGCGTCATTGAGCCGTTTCCTTGCCTGACAGTCGCTCGACACCCAACAACAGCGCCGAATGGTCCAGTCCGCCATCGCCGTTGGCCAACGCCGACGCCATCAGTTGGGCGACCAGTGAACCGAGCGGCGTGACCACACCCGCTTCGCGTGCCGCGGCGGTGAGGATGCCCATGTCCTTGTGGTGCAGCGCGATCCGGAACCCCGGATCGAAGTTTCGGGTCAGCATCTTGGAGGCCTTCTGATCGAGCACGGCCGAACCGGCCAGCCCGCCGCCGAGCACCTTGACGGCGGCCTCGATGTCCACGGCGTATGCCTTCAAGAACGTGATGGCCTCGGCGAGCAGTTCGATGTTGCCCGCGACGATCAACTGGTTGGCTGCCTTGACGGTTTGGCCGGCGCCGTTGGCGCCGACGTGCACGATGGTCTTGCCGACTGTGTCGAAAATCGGTTTGGCTGCGGCGAAGTCGTCCTCCGACCCGCCGACCATGATCGACAGCGTGGCGTTCACGGCGCCGGGTTCACCCCCGGACACCGGCGCGTCAAGGATGCGCAGCCCGCGCTCGGCGCCGATCTTGGCGAACTCCGCGGTGACATCGGGCCGGATGGACGAGAAGTCGATCACCAGCGTGCCGGGCTGTGCGTGAGCGAACACCCCGTCGTCTCCCAGCAGCACCGCCTGCACCTGTGGGGAGTCGGGCACCATGATGGCCACCACGTCGGCGTCCTTGACGGCCTGTTCGATGGAGTCGGCCGCCGCGCCTCCGGCTTCCACCAAGGCGCCGGTGCGCTCGGGCGACGTGTCCACCCCGACGACGGTATGACCGGCCTTGACCAAGTGGGTCGCCATCGGGCTGCCCATGATGCCCAGTCCGATGAAAGCGATTGTGCTCATTAGATCCTCGTTTCTGCTTGTGCTTGCAACGCGCCGCGTTCTGCCCGCGGCAGCCATTCGAAGGTGTCGGGTTTGGTCGCCTTGTACTCCAAACCGACGTACCCCTGGTAGCCCTGCGCGGCCAACTGCTCGAGATAGGTACGCAGCGGGATTTCCCCGGTCCCTGGTTCGCCCCGCCCCGGGGCGTCGGCGATCTGGACGTGGCCGACTCGGGGGCCGTAATCGGTTATGGCGGTGGCGATGTCGTCGCCGTTGACGTGCAGGTGGTAGAAGTCGGCCAGCAATCGCAGGTTGGTCGATCCGTGCTGGTCGTGCACCCGGTCGATCACACGGATCGCGTCGGCCGCTGTCAGCAGCGGATACCGGGGTGCCCCGCTTACCGGTTCGATGAGGACCGTGGCCCCGATCCGGTCCGCGGCCCGTGCGGCATAGCCAAGGTTCTCGGCGGCGACGTCATCCTGGTTCGCGGCCGAGTTGTCATCGATGCGGTTGCCGTACAGCGCGTTGAACGCACGGGTGCCGAGCGTTTCGGCGATTCCGACGGCAATCTCGACGTTGTCGCGAAACGCTTGCGTCAGAGTCGGATTCGACAAGATACCGCGATCGCCGGCGGGCATGTCGCCTGCGGCGAAGTTGAGACCCGTCAACTGGACACCCGCATCCTGGATGGCCCGGACGAAGGCAGTGACATCGGCGTCCGGTGGTGTCGGGGTGTCGAAGGGCCACCAGAACTCGACTGCCTCGAACCCGGCGTTCCGGGCCGCCTGCGGCCGATCCAGCAGGGGTAGATCGGTCAGCAGGATCGAGCAGTTGACCGTATAGGCCGTCATCTCGATGTTCCTTTCTCGGGACGTCGCACACGTTGGTGGCTAGTAATTCCGTATTGCGGAATAAATATCTCGCTATACAAAATAGTGAACCGGTCGTCCGGGCTGCTTGTCAAGGGCGACCCCGCGGTAGCGCGGGCTCGTCCTGCGATGCTGTTGACGGGACCATGGCCGGTATGCCAGCGTTAAACATCGGAATTATGATTCCGTAATACGGAATAATGCAGATGGATGGTGGTCTGATGCGTGGCCATGTGGTGATCGCGCCCGACAAGTTCAAGGGCTCACTGACGGCCGCGGAGGCTGCCGCTGCGATATCTGTGGGTCTCAAACGGGCTGACCCTACGGTGGCGACGGTGCACTGCCCGGTCGCGGACGGCGGAGACGGCACGCTCGGCACCGTGTTGGCGGCGGGCTTCGAGCGGATACCGATCTATGCCAAGGGGCCGACGGGTCAGGTCGTCCACACCGCGTACGCGCGAAGCGGTAGGACTGCCGTCATTGAAATGGCGGAAATCTGTGGCTTACAACGGCTTCCGGGCGGCATGCCCGCCCCGATGACCGCTACCAGCCGTGGCCTCGGTGAAGTCGTTGTGCAGGCCCTTGATCACGGCTGCCGCGACATCATCATCGGCGTCGGCGGAAGTGCGAGCACTGATGGCGGCGCGGGGTTCCTCAGCGCCCTTGGCGCGGCAGTTCGCGATCGAGACGGGGTACGTCTTCCCGCGGGCACGCCCGTCGGGGAGGCAGCGCACCTGGATCTCACCGCGTTACACCCCGACATCGCCTGTGCCTCATTCACTCTCGCGTCTGATGTCGACAACCCGCTGTATGGTCCGCTTGGCGCGGCCAGCGTTTATGCGCCACAGAAGGGGGCCGGACCGGATCAGGTCCTCGAGCTCGACCGCGCCCTTCGTCGCTGGGCCGACATCCTCGAGCGCGAAACGAAAGTGGATTACCGAAACGCCGCAGGCGCAGGCGCCGCAGGCGGCGTGGGCTTCGCGGCGATGGCCGTACTCGGCGCACAGATGCGGCCCGGCATCGACGTCATCATCGACCGCATCGAGTTGGACAGGTATCTGACGGGTGCATGCGCGGTCGTCACCGGTGAGGGCTCACTGGATCGACAGTCGTTGCGCGGCAAGGCCGCAATCGGTGTGTGTCGTCGCGCCGGCACGCACGGCGTACCCACGTTCGCTGTCGCGGGCGTATCGGCGCTGACTCCGGCCGAAGTCAACGCCGCGGGGTTCGCAGGGGTGTACACGCTCAGCGACTTGGAGCCCGACCCTGTGCGGTCGATGAGACATGCGGCCGAGCTGCTCACAAAGGTGGGGGAGAGGCTCGCGCCCACGCTCATCGGGGTTATCGGCTCTTCGCGCTAGCGCTCATCGCAACTTGACGACGACCTTGCCCTTCGCGGTCCGGTCCTCCAGCGAGGCGATCGCATCGGCGGCCTGCTCGAGCGGGTAGACGATCGGCTCGGGCGCCGACACCCTGCCCGATGCCAGGAGCGGCTCCAGCTCGGCCCACTGCTCGCCCAGATAACCGGGGTGAGTCAGGCTCCAGGCGCCCCAGCCGACGCCGACGGCATCGACGTTGTTCAGCAGCAGCCGGTTGACCTTCACGGTCGGGATGTCGCCGCCGGTGAAGCCGATGACCAGTAGTCGTCCGCCGGGTGCCAGCGACCGCAGCGAGTCAGTGAACCGGTCGCCGCCAACTGGGTCGACGACGATGTCGACGCCGCGCCCGCCGGTCAGTTCCTTGACGGCGTCTTTGAACCCGTCGGCCAGCACCACGTCCGAAGCGCCCGCCGCTTTCGCGATCGCGATCTTGTCCTCGGTGCTGACCACCGCGATCGTGCGCGAAGCGCCCCACGCCGGAGCCAGCCGCAGCGTCGATGTCCCGATGCCACCGGCCGCGCCGTGCACCAGAACCGTCTCGCCCTCGGCGAGCCGACCGCGTGTGCGCAGCGCGTGATGCATGGTCAGGTCGTTGAACAGTAGGCCCGCGCCTGCCTCGAACGACACCGTGTCCGGCAGCTTGAACACTCGATCGGGTTGCAGCGCAACGACTTCCGCCATCGCGCCGCACAGCATGGTCAGTGCCGCAACGCGATCACCCGCCGCCACGTGCGCGCCATCAGGTGCGCTGCGCACCACGCCCGCGATCTCCGCGCCCGGTGTGTAGGGCATCTCTGGCTTGTACTGGTAAAGCCCGCGTGATTGCAGGGCGTCGGGGAACGCCACACCGGCGGCGTATACGTCGATGAGGACCTCGCCGTCACCGGCAGTCGGCTCGTCGATCTCGACGATCTTCGCAGCTTGCGGGCCATCGAGCTGGGCAATTTGAATCGCGCGCATCGCACCATTTAACTCCTGCGGCGACAGCGCCCAACCGACCGGTAGGCTGCTTTTGACGGCAGCGTTGCCGAACTCGATGGGAGCACGTATGGGACGTGGCCAGGAGGCCGGTTCGCCGGCCAGAAAATTCGCCGCGGCTGAGGCATTACCCAAGGGCCGCGTCGTTCCCGTTCGCTCCAAAGACGGCATCCGCCTGCACGCCGAGGTCTTCGGACCAGAAGACGGCTACCCGATCGTGCTCGCCCACGGCATCACCTGCGCTCTTCGGGTGTGGGCCTACCAGATCGCGGATTTGTCCAACGATTACCGCGTCATCGCATTCGACCACCGCGGCCACGGCAAGAGCGCGGTGCCGCCCCACCGCCACCGCTACAGCCTCGACATCCTCGCCGAGGATCTCGACTCTGTGCTGGACGCGACGCTGGCGCCCGGTGAGCGCGCAGTCATCGCGGGCCACTCGATGGGCGGCATCGCAATCACGTCGTGGGCCGACCGGTTCCCGGACCGGGTCCCGCAACGCGTCGACGCCGTCGCGCTGATCAACACCACGACCGGTGATCTGCTGCGCAACGTGAAATTTCTTCCGGTGCCCCCGCCGCTGGCCGATGCCAGGGTTCGTGCGGCGGGCACGCTGCTCAGAACTTTCGGTGCGGCACCGCTTTTGCGCGCAGTGGATCGTCCGAGTCGGCGATTTGTCTCGACGATCGCGGTCGGACGCGACGCCGATCCCGCCATCGTCGACTTCATCTACGAGTTGTTCACCTCGACGCCGCCGGCGGGCCGTGGCGGTTGGGCCCGCGCGCTGGTCGACACTCTCGGTCCCGAGCACATCGGGCTGAAAAACCTGACCGCGCCGACGCTGGTCATCGGAAGCACGAAAGACCGTCTGCTGCCGATGGTTTCGTCGCGGCACATCGCCAGGATGGCGCCGAACCTGGCGTCGTTCGTCGAGCTACCAGGCGGGCATTGTGCCATCGTCGAGCGTCCCGACGACGTCAACAAGCATCTGCGGATGCTGATCGAGTCGGCGAGCCGGCAGCGCAGCGCCTGACCAAGTCATCCGCCAGAGGCGCGCAACGCGATCACGCCCGCGACGACAAGCGTGATGCCGGTCAGTCGCAGCGCTGTCACCGGGTCGCCGTACGCCACGATGCCCAGCACCACCGCGCCCGTCGCACCGATCCCGGTGAACACGGTGTAGGCCGTGCCGACCGGAATGCCCTGCATGGCCCGAGTCAGCGGATAGACGGCGGCGACTCCGAGGACGAAGCACAGGAGGGTGGGAAGGACCCGCGTGAAGCCATCGGTGGGCTTGATGCTCTGCGACCATGCGACTTCCGCCGCGGCGGCGGTGAGCAGCCACGCCCAGGGGTTCACCGGGCCACCCGAACCGGGGAGGTGGCCAGTGCGTGGCCCAAAATGCGCGCCTCTTCCGTCGCTCGCTTCCGCTCTGCGGCAAGCGTTTCGCTTGGATGCGTTGGCTGTATCCGTAATTCGTGAATGTCGGCTATGCCGCAGTACCGGAGCCACCATCCGAAATAGGTGGACTGGTGATCGATACCGAAGGCAGGGGGCACATCTGGGGCGTAGACCCTGCTGGCGTAGGCCACCACTGCGCGACGACCGCCCAGCAACCCCGAGTATCCCGTCGCAGGGTCGAAGCGAAACGCCACCCCAGGCTGGGTGACGATGTCGATGAAAAGCTTTAGCGACCAAGGTATTCCGCCGTTCCACATCGGCACCGCGAAGACCAGCGTATCGGCCGCCTGCACTCGAGCCGCGACCTCGAGTACTTCCGCCCAGTGCTTCCTCGCGGTCTCCGGTACCGGACCGCGCGCGATGACCGCCATCTTGGCGCTGACGTGTTGTGCGTCGAACGTCGGCAGATCGGTGAAGGTGTTGAGCCGGTCCACCTCTGTGTTCGGCAGCACACTGCGGTAACTGTCAAGAAACGCTTGCGCGAGATGGACGGAATGCGAGTCCTTCCGTGGCGAAGCGGTCACGAACAGCACCCGCGACGTAGTGGGTGCGCTTGTCGAGTCGTTCACGTGTGCCCCTTCCAGGTACGGAATTATGTTCCGCACCTGATAACGACCGGGTGCGGAACTCTATTCCGCATCTAGGATGGTAGCTATGTCAGAGCGGGCATCCGAGGGTGGGCCGTGGCGCCCTCAGCGTGAAGCGGCGGCACGCAACGAGGAACGGCTGCTGCAGACGGCGCGATCCCTGTTGCGCTCACCCGAGGCGACCAAGCTCGATATGCGTGACATCGCGCAAGCAGCAGGCGTCGGCGTCGGCACGCTGTATCGGCGCTTCGGCGACAAGGCCGGACTGCTGGCCGCGGTGATCGGGGACGACGAGCGCACGCTGCAGGAGGCCATCCTGCGGGGGGCACCGCCGCTAGGGCCCGGCGCCCCCGCTGACGAAAGATTGGCGGCATTCATCGACGCGTTGGTGGCGTTGACCGAGCGCAATCTGGGCGCACTTCTGGCTACTGAAGCCACGCCGCCGGGCCGGCTGAAGGTCGGCGCCTACGGCGGTTGGCGTCAGCATGTCGTCCTCCTCCTGCGTGAGCTGCGGGCGGACCTGGACGCCAAGGACGCCGGCTGGTACGCCGACATGCTGCTCGCGTCGGTGGATGCCCAGCTGTACGCCTTCCAGCGCCGAGAAGCCAAGCTCAGTCAACGCCGCATCGCCACTAACGCAAAGGCGCTCGCCCGCACGATCGTCGCAGGCCCTTGAGTTTTCGCGTTCGTCTCCGCCGCTAACCGGTCAGCGCCCGGTGCACTTCGTCGGCTGCCCGCTTACCCGAGCGCACCGCGCCGTCGAGAAATCCCGTCCATTCGTCGGCGGTCTCCGTCCCCGCCCAGTAGATGCCGTCGATCGGCTTGCGCAGCCACGGCCCATACGTCGTCCATGACCCTGGTGGAACAGCGGCCGTCGGGCCGCCTGGCGCGAATTCCTCTGCGCCCCAGCAATGGTCGAGATAGTCGATCGGCTGGCGGGCTTTGTCACCGAACAGCGCCGCGAACCCGTCGAGCGCCTGGGCGCGCCGTTGCTCGGCAGGAAGCGGGTCGAATGTGCGCGCGTCGGTGAAGCCCAGCAAGATGCCGGGCCCCGCGTCGCCGGGGCTGACGTCGAAGGTGATGAACACCGGCCCTTCGTCAGAGAGCGCTTCACCGGAGCAACCGTTGGTGCGCCAGAACGGCGTCTCATAGGCCACGTACGCCTTACTCAAGTTGCCTTGCGGCCAGTGCTCCGTAAGCTTTTCGTACTCGGGCGGCAGCGGTGGGTCGAACGCGATGCCTGCCCGGTGCTGTGGAGGTATCGCCACGATGACGGCCTTAGCCGTGACGTCGCCACGGTCAGAGCTGACGACAAGTGTTCCGTCGGAACGCCGTTCGATGTTGTGCACCACCGCGCACAGCACTACGCGATCGCCGAGCTCGTCGGCGATCCGCAGCGCAATCTGTTGTGTGCCACCGGGAAAGCGGTCTTGCTGGGCGCCGTTTTCGACATCGAGCATTCGGCCGAGTCCACCCGCAGCCTTGATGTAGCGGGTGGCGTGCAACATGGAGACTTCCTCGGGTTCGCACCCCCATGTCACGCGGGACATGATCGCCATCAGATTCCGCGTCGATGCGCTCGCATGCACATAGCGCAGCCACTCATCAAGGGTCTTGGAGTCGAGGATCTCGGCGATCGGCGACGTCCATGGTTTGTCCACCGGAACCCGCCTGCAGACGCGTTCGAATCGCCACTGAATCCGGGACACGTCGAGCAGTTCGATGATCGACAACTTCGGAATCGTGCTGCGATACGACCGCACCTTGCCGTGCCACCGGATCAGGTTCTTGCCTCGGCTGTACGTCCGCACCGTCTCACAGCCGAGTTCCTTGGCCAGGGCAACGACGGCATCCTGGGTCGGCCCGACGAATGTTCCGCCGAGATCGACCGGTGTGTCCGCGATCGTCGTTGTTGACGAACGTCCCCCGACGCGGTCACGGCCTTCGAGTACCACGACGTCGTGACCCAACCGCACCAGGTCACGTGCGGCCGCCAGCCCCGCGAACCCGGCACCAACGACGACGACGTCGACATTGGCTGTCTGCTCTTCGCGCGAGCGCTCATCGCCGGCTGCAATGCTCACGCCACTAGGCTCTCACGTCGTGAGGGTGATGACAGCGCTGTTCGGGCCGACGGATGCCAAGGAACGCGCCCACGTGCTGCACGAAGCCGGTGCCTGCGGGGTGTTCACCTTCGAGGGGCCGCACGACGTGTTCACACCGCTGGCCCTGGCCGCGGCTGTCGAAGGCCTCGATCTGATGACCAACGTCGCGATTGCGTTTCCCCGCAACCCGATTCATCTCGCCCACCAAGCCAATGACTTGCAGTTGCTGACCAAGGGTCGGTTCACGCTCGGCCTCGGCACGCAGGTGCGGGCGCAGATCGAGAAGCGGTTCGGCGCCGAGTTCGACCGGCCGGTTGCCAGGATGACGGAATTGGTGCGCGCATTGCGGGCCATCTTCGCGGCGTGGAACTCCGGCCAACGGCTCGACTTCCGCGGGGAGTACTACCGGCACACGCTGATGACGCCGACCTTCAGCCCCGGCGCCAACCCGTACGGCCCGCCGCCGATCTACGTCGGGGCGCTCGGGCCGCGGCTGACACGGGCCACCGCCGAGGTCGCCGACGGTTTGCTTGTCATGCCGTTCGGCTCCAAGCGGTTTCTGCAGGAAGCGACGATGCCGGCCGTGCGGGAGGGGCTTGCCGCTGCTGGCCGCGCCGAGGGCGACTTCGCGGTGGTGCCGGAGATCATCGTGTCTGCAGGCGACAAAGACGAAGACCACGCCGCCACCCGCAGGCTGCTTGCGTTCTACGGGTCGACGCCCGCCTACCGGCCCGTCCTGGACGTGCACGGCTGGGGTGAGCTGCAGCCCGAGCTCAACAAGCTGTCCAAACAGGGCCGGTGGGAGGACATGGGCGCGCTGATCGACGACGAGGTGCTGCACACCATCGCGGCATGCGGCAGCCCCGCCGACATCGCCGCGCACATCCGCGACCGGGTGGCAGGAGTGTCCGACCGAATCTGCATCTACCAGCCAGGACCGATCGCGGTGGAGTCGCTCGCCGCGATCGTCGACGCACTCAACCGCTGAGCCCCTATCGTGGTACCCAGCCGGACCAAAGGGGGTTGGGTATGACCGCGACAGACGTCGAATACTCCGACGTGCTGATCATCGGCGCAGGAATTTCGGGAATCGGCGCCGCATACCGGATCCATGAGAAGAATCCCGGGCTGTCGTACACGGTGCTGGAACGGCGTGGCCGCATCGGCGGCACCTGGGACTTGTTTCGCTATCCCGGTATCCGCTCCGACAGTGACATCTTCACGCTCAGCTACCCGTACGAGCCGTGGCGACGGCCGGAGAACGTGGCCGACGGCTCCGACATCCGCGCGTACCTGAGCGAAACGGCTCGCAAGCACGGCATCGACGAGCACATCCGGTTCAACACCCGGGTGCTGTCCGCAGACTGGGACTCGACCACCGATACGTGGGCCGTCGAGACGGAGCAGAACGGTAGCCCGAAGACCTACCGCGGTCGGTTCGTCTTCTTCGGCACCGGCTACTACAACTACGACGAGCCGTATCGCCCGGAGTTTCCGGGCATCGAGACGTTTACCGGCGAAGTCTTACACCCCCAGTTCTGGCCAGAAGGCTTCGACTACACGGGCAAACGGGTGGTGGTGATCGGCAGCGGTGCAACCGCTGTGAGCATGATCCCGTCGCTTTCCGAGAAGGCCGGCCACGTGACCATGTTGCAGCGGTCCCCGACCTACATGTTGTCGGTGCCCCGGATAAACCCCGTGGTGCAGGCGCTCCGAAAAGTGTTGCCGCCGCGGGTCGCACTCGCCGCCGTTCGGCTGTACAACACGTTGTTCACCGTGCTTACGTACGCGATCGCGCGCAAGGCGCCGAAGCTCAGCCGACGATTGATCCGCGCACTTGCGAAAAATGCTCTCCCAGAGGGCTATCCGGTCGACGTTCACTTCAAGCCCAGGTACGACCCATGGGATCAACGCGTGTGCGCGATCCTCGACAACGATCTCTACAGCGTGGTGGGCCAAGGCCGCGCCGAAGTCGTCACCGACACGATCGATCACATCGACGACAGTGGCATCGTGCTGAACTCCGGCCGCCACCTGAATGCTGACGTGATCGTCACCGCAACGGGCCTGCAACTGCAGGCGCTGGGTGGGGTGGCGATCAGCATCGACGGTGCCGAGATCAAGCCGCAGGACCGGTTCGTCTACAAGGAGCACATGCTCGAGGACATCCCGAACATGGCGTGGTGCGTCGGCTACATCAACGCATCGTGGACACTGCGCGCCGACCTCACCGCGCGTTCGGTCGCAAAACTGTTGGCCTACATGGACGGTCACGGGTACACCCACGCCTACCCGCACCTTGGCGACAAGCCGATGCCGGAGAAGCCGGCGTGGAACATCAACGCGGGTTATGTGCAGCGCGCATTGCACGCGCTGCCGAAGTCCGGCACGCGCCGACCGTGGAACGTGCGGCACAACTACGTACTCGATGCCATCGACCATCGTCTCGACCGCATCGAGGAGTCGATGGTGTTCGGCCGCGCGGAGGCTCGGGAGGCGAAACCCGCCTAGGAGGTGCCAAGGTGAGCGAACCCGAATATTCGGATGTCCTGATCATCGGTGCCGGCATATCCGGCATCGGCGCCGCGTACCGGATCCGCGAACGCAATCCGCACCTGTCGTTGACGATCTTGGAGCGACGGGAGCGGTTGGGCGGTACTTGGGACCTGTTCCGGTATCCGGGAATTCGATCGGACAGCGACATCTACACGCTGTGCTTTCCGTGGGAGCCGTGGACCCGGCCGGAGATGATCGTCGACGGGGAACATATCTGGGAATACCTCGATCAGACCGCGCGCAAGCACGGCATCGACAAGCGTATTCGTTACCGCACCTACGTCCGTTGCGCTGACTGGGACTCGACGACCGACACGTGGACACTGCAGGTTGACCAGGATGGCCACCCCGCGACGTACCGTAGCCGGTTCGTGTTTTTCGGCACCGGCTACTACAACTACGACGAGCCCTATGCGCCAACGTTTCCCGGAATGGAGTCCTTCAATGGCCAGGTCGTGCATCCCCAGCACTGGCCCGAATCGCTGGACTTCGCAGGCAAACGAGTCGTGGTCATCGGCAGCGGGGCGACCGCGGTCAGTCTCATCCCGTCGCTGACGGACAGGGCCGCCCACGTGACGATGTTGCAGCGCACGCCGTCGTACATGATCTCCTCAGTCAAGGTCGAGCCGACGGCAGTGGCACTCCGGAAGTTCTTGCCGCTGAAGCTCGCTCACTGGATCGTCCGCTGGCGCAACGCGATCGTCGGGGTGGTCATGTGGGTCGTCGCCCGCCGGGCGCCCGAGTTCAGCAGGCGCTTTCTCCGCCGCACCGCCGAGAGCACGCTGCCGGCGGACTACGACATCGACACGCATTTCAATCCGCCGTACAACCCGTGGGATCAGCGGTTGTGCTTCATCATCGGCGCCGATCTGTACAAGGAGATCGCCAAGGGCCGGGTCGAGATGGTGACCGACCACGTCGATCACATGGATGCCACGGGCATCGTTTTGCGCTCGGGCCGCCATTTGGACGCCGACGTGATTGTCACCGCGACGGGACTGCAGTTGCAGTCGCTTGGCGGCGCGCGGATCAGAGTGGACGGCAGGCAGGTCGACCCGCATGATCGGTTTCTGTATCGCCGCCACATGCTCGAGGACGTTCCGAACGCCGCGTGGTGTGTCGGCTACACCAACGCTTCGTGGACCCTGGGCGCCGACCTGACCGCGAAGTCGTTCGCAAATTTGTTGGCGTACATGGATTCTCATGGCTACACCCATGCCTATCCGCATGTCGGCACCGTTGGCATGTCCGAGGAGCCTGCGTTCAAACTGGAATCGGGTTACGTGAAGCGGGGACTGCACATGCTGCCGAAGACGGGCAATCGCAGGCCGTGGCAGATATCGCAGAACTTCCTGCTCGACGTGCTTCGCCGGCCATTCGAGTCCATCGAGGAATCGATGGTGTTCGGGCGTGCGGCTACGGCGTCCGCAGGGTCAGTCCCGTCCCGAGCAACTGGGACGCGGACAACCCGTATGTCGTCTTGAACCTGTCGGCCAGGTGCGACGGGCTGGCGAAACCCGACTTCATCGCCGCCGTGGTGAGGTTGTCACCCGCCGCGATGGCCGCTCCCGCGTGCGTCAACCGCACCCACAGCCGATAGCGGCGCAAACTGGTGCCGAGTTCGTCGCGAAACAGGTGCAGGAACCGTGACTCGGAAAGTCCTGCGGCAGCGGCGAGTTCGCGCGACGCAACCGATCCCGCGGGGTCGTCACGTATTGTGCGCGCCGCGGCGACAATGCGGGGATCGATGTGCCGCTGCGCGGCGGGCGCCGCCAAATCGAGCCAGTGCGAAGCGGTTTCGTCGTCGGTCGGGCTGAACTGCAGGCGTTCTTCGTCGACGTGTCGTAGGCCGACTTCGCCTTGCCAGTCGTCGAACTTGGGTCTGCTCGCGTTGGCGCGCTCCGATGTCGGCTCCAGATAGCAGGAGACCAGCCCGGCGCCGTGGCAGGTCAGCTGGTGGACCATCCTCGGCGGAATCAGGACGCTGAGCGCCGTGCGTTTGACTCCGTCTTCCGTCGCGACGGTGAGCGGCCCGTCGATGCCGACCGCGAGGCACCACACCGAGCCCGAATGCGGTGCGAGGTTCAGGCTGGGACCTGCATAAAGCGCCTGGCCCGGCCACAGCCAGATCGACGGATAGCAGGTTTGTGGAAGCGCCGCGCCGGCCTTTGCCGTCATGCTGGCCTCCTCACGTCAACTCGACAGGAGGTTATCGTGGCCAGCCCAATCGGCACTGCAGTCATCGGCGTCATCGCCGTGTTCTTCCTCGGTATGGGCGTGTACGCGCTTGCCGCGCCCGCCGCGCTGGTGCGCCCATTCGGCACGACGCTCGGGGGAGACGCATCACGGTCGGAGGTGCGCGCGGTCTACGGCGGCTTCGGGCTGGCTATCGCGGCGGTGCTCGCATACGCGGCGGCTGCGGACGGCGACCTGCGAAGGGGCATCTTGATCACCGTTGCGGCCGCCTTGGTAGGGATGGCCGTTGGACGCGTGGCCGCTGCGATCCTGGGCGACCGCACCGCGTTCTATCCGAACTGGTTCTACTTCTTGGTCGAATCACTGGCTGCCGGCGCGCTCTTTGCGACTTCGGCGCGCTAACCGTCGCTGCGCGTGGATACGCGCGCCGAATCACCTGCCGTCACCGGTCGGTGCGCCACGCAACGGTCGCCCAAAGCAACAGAAAACCGGCGACGACAAAGTAAGCGGGATGGGTGGCGAAGCCGAGCAGAAGGAACACCAACGCGAGTACCAGCGGCGCTCGCCACGTCACGGCGGAGTGATGGCCGAAAAGTTCCACTCCGAACGCGGCAACGTGGTTGACGATCTTCTCCGCGGTTGACTCGTCCGCTTGTCGAAGGTGACGGGGTCCGGGATCGGCCGCTAGCGGTTGCCCGGAGCGGCGCGCCACCTCAACCGCCACGCGATGAAGAAACGCATCAACTTCCTCTTCGTCATATCCGCGCCTTCCGATCGGCGCCCTGGAGAACGCCGCGTTGCCGATGTCCGCCGCAGTGAGGCGGTCACTTGTCGGATCTCGTAGCGTTGCCTCGACGCGGTCCAGAAACGCGTCAACCTCGTCTTCGTGGTAGCCGCGACGTCCGCCCTTCGCACTCGAGAATGCCTGGTTATGGACATCGTCTGGGGTTAGTCCCAAACCATCGGCTGCTCGTTCCGGCTGCGCGACGTGATTCCGGTCGGCCAACTGGCTTTCCAGCTCGTCGATCCGCCGCTCGGGGTCATCTTGGTCCACCAGCGAATGGTCCCACCGGAAGGTTTCCGGGACCCGGCATTTGGTTAAGGCGCGACGGTCAACCAGTCGGCGAAGCCCGACGGATCGTGCCGGCCGAGCGCGCCGTGTTCGAACAGGCCCCAACCCTCGCGTTCGACGCCGTCGGCTTCGCGGCATACCGCCCGGCCGACGTGGTCGATGACGCCGAAGCCGGCGCGCCCGACGATCGCGGGATCGGTCATGTCGTAGGTGAGGCGTTCAGTGAAGTTGTCGCCCTTCCACATTCCGTGCAGCCAGTCGGAGTCCCCGCCGTACCCGCCGCCGACGTGAATGGGCACCGGCAGTTTCGACTCGACGTCGAAATGCACTGGGCTGCCGTCGAATGCGGTCGCCTCGATGGTAGCACCGGTCGGGATCCGTGTACCGGAGCGGTAGTGGATCTTGACCCGCGGCCAACCCAACTGTTCGACGCGGCCGTCCTTCCAGATGCGGGTGCAGTCGTTGAGTGACCGGAAGCCCTGCGGGTCCTCCTGGATGATCACCACGATGCCGAAGTCGTCGAACGCCATCGGCACGTACAGCCACCACATGCCTTCGAACGGCGGATCATCGGGGCGTCCCGCGGGTTCGGCTTCTCCGATTGGCCGGATACCCCAAGACCGATCGCGCGAGCCGATCCAGCAGGACGGATCGACAGCGATCTCTTCGCCGTCGACCACCAGGTGTCCACTCCAGGCGCCCACCTGAGCGAACCGCTGCGCGTCGAGAGTCACGCGGTTGCCGCGCCGCATGATGTGCGGTTGCTCCTGCACGACGTCGAACAGCCCGTCCCACGTCAGATCCGCTGCGATGCCCTCGGTTTCGTCGAGCACGATGCGCAGCTTGTGCAACGGCTCGATCACCTCGACGCGGTAATTGCCGACGTGCTGGTTCAGCCGGTCCTGATCGATGGCACCGCTGAGGTGCACCGCCGTCTGCACGTCACCCCGCCTCACCAACAGGAATGCGTCTTTGACACCGAGATTCGGGTAGTAGCCGATACCCGAGATCACGAATATGTCGCCGGTGCGGTCGTGTGCGTTGAAGTAGGAGCGGTCGTAGAAATTACGGTCGCTCGAACCCGGCCATGCAATGGGCTGCGGAATCTGATGTACCGGGTATTCGTCCATGGGGCCGAGCATTACGCCTCTCCGATCAGTCGCTTGAGCACCGAGCCGTGGTAGAACAGCGACTCCACATCGTCGGGTTTCTCGATCTCGCCGAACCGCACGCGCCGCGCACTGGTCCGCATGAACACACACGCCCAGATCACGCCGGAGTACACGTAGAACCAGTGCAGGTCGCCGAGTTCGACGCCGGTGAGCTGTGAATAGGTCGCCTTGACGTCCTCTTCGCGCATGAAGTCGGGTAGCCCGGGCAGCCCGGCCATGCCAGCGAGTTCCTGAAAGACCATGTGGGCGAAGATGATCCAGGCCACGTCCATCTCACGCGGACCGAGCACCGCCATCTCCCAGTCCAGCACGGCCACCGGCCGGTAGTCGGAGTACAGCACGTTGCCTACTCGCGAGTCGCCCCACACCAGCACCGGATCCGTTGCGGCGACGTCGGCGGGCCAGTTCGACTCGAGCCAGTCCAGCGCCCGCTCCAGTAGTTCCGAACGGCCGATATCGGGTACCGCGAACTGATACCACGACTGCAACCAGTTGAGATTGCGCCGCAACGCATTTGGTTCCGATCCGTCGGCAAGGAACCCAAACGTCGTCTCGGCGTCCGGGATCGAATGCAGTTTGGCGATCACCTCGACCGTGCTGTCCTGCAGTTCGCGTTGCCGCTCGGCGGGAGAGTCGGCGAACCAGTTGTTGCCGAAGGTGTACGGCATGACGTCAGGCGGCACTTGGCCCTCGACGTAATCCATCAGGAAAAACGGCGTCCCCAGCACCGAGCCCGTCGGCTCCAGCCAGCGCACGCGCGGAACCGGAACATCGGTCATTTCGCCAACCAGTCGGATCACGTCGAACTGGTGGTCCATTCGGTACGACGAAAACACCGGCACGTCCTGTGCGGTGGGGGCCACCCGCGCCACCCACTTCTCTTCCCGCGGTTGGCCGTCCTCGTTCCAGCGGCCGGTCAAGATGATCGTCTCCGACGACATGCCGTTGGAATCGACACCGCTTTCTACGGTGATCTCGGGCTTTACGCCGCCTGGCATCACGGTGGACAACCAGCCCGACATCACGTCGGGCAGCGTGCTCAGGTCGCGACTGGAGTGCTCGAGGCGGCTGACATCTTCGACAGCCGGTTCAGTAGCCACAAATTCTTCCTTCGGCCGATAATTACGATACGGTGGGTAGCGTTATGAAAGCAGACGTGTCTGTCGTTGACAAGACCCCGGGGCGGCCCCGGGATCCGCGAATCGACGCTGCCATATTGCGCGCCGCGGCGGATCTGCTTGTGGAAATCGGCTATTCGAGCCTGACCATGGCGGCGGTGGCCGAGCGCGCGGGAACCACCAAGACCGCGCTGTACCGGCGGTGGTCGAGCAAGGCCGAACTTGTGCACGAGGCGGCTTTCCCTGCGGCGCCGACTGCAATCGAGACGCCACCGGGCGACATCGCAGCCGATGTCCACGCGATGATCGCCGCGGCCCGCGATGTGTTCACCAGCCCCCTGGTGCGCGCCGCGTTGCCGGGGTTGATCGCCGACATGGCAGGCGATGCCGACCTGAACGCAAGGGTGATGAGCCGATTCACCGACGTATTCGACGCCGTGCGGACACGGCTGGCGGACGCGGTCCGTCGCGGCGAGGTGCACGCGGATGTCGATCCCGACCGGCTGGTCGAAGTGATCGGCGGCGCCACGATGTTGCGGGTCCTGTTGCATCCCGACGAACCGCTCGGCGAGGACTGGGTCGCACAGACCAGCGCCATTGTCGTCCACGGTGTGGTGGCATTGGGCGATGCTTGAGCGGTTTCCGACTGACTGGCACACCGCGCTGCTTCTGGTGCCACATCCCGACGACCCGGAGTACGGCTGCGCGGCGGCTGTCGCCAAATGGACGTCCCAGGGAAAGGTCGTGCACTACGCGCTCGCCTGTCGCGGTGAGGTGGGCATCGCGGGTATGCCACCCGAGCAAGCCGGCCCGCTGAGGGAAACCGAACAACGCCGATCGGCTGCCATCGTTGGTGTCGAGGAGTTGCAGTTCTGGGACTTCCCGGACAGTCAGATTCACAACACACCCGAGCTGCGCGCCAAGATTGCCGAGACGATCACCGCGCTGGCGCCCGACGTCGTGCTGACGATCTACAGTGGCCCGGAATGGGCGCCGGGGGAGCCGAACCAGCGCGACCACATCGAGTTCTCCAATGCCGTTGCAGCGGCTTATGACTCGCTGCCTGATCCGCCGCGCTGGCTGTTCGAGAACGGGCCGGAAGTCACCCATGCCGAAGTCGTCGACGACGACTGCTTCGACCGGGCCGTCGCCTCGCTGGCCGCACACGAGGTCTATCTCTCGGTGCTCGACCCGGACACGCCGGTGCTGGAGCAGGCTCGCAAGCAGGTCGACATGACGACGAGTCCGCGCCCGGAATTCGGCGGTAGACGCACCGTGGAGTTCAATCTGCGGCGATTCAGGTCATGACGATCATCTATCCGTTGGCTGCGTTCGGAATCAACGCGGTGCGCTCACCGAGCCACAGCCCCCCGTTGACCTCGACGGTCTGACCGGTGACCCACCGGCTGTCGTCGGAAGCGAAGAACGCGACGACGTCGGCGATGTCGGCCGATGCTCCGACACGGTTCAGTGCGGTGATACCTGCAACGCCGGAAACCGCTTCGTCCGACTCGTGCAGCCACGAGTTCATCTCGGTGTCTGTGATGCCAGGGGAGACATTGTTGACCGTAATACCGCGGGTCCCAACCGTATTGGCCAACGAACGGCCGAGCACATTGAGAGCGCCCTTTGTCATTGAATAGACGATCTGTGGCGTCGCGAACCAGGTGACGCCAGAGGTGATGTTGATGATGCGGCCGCCGTCACGCAGCAGCGGCAATGCTCGCTGGGTGATGAAAAGTGGCGCTCGTACATTGATGGCGAATTCCCGATCGAACTGTTCGGGCGTGGCTCCGTCGATCGTCCCCTCATAGGTGACGATGGCCGCGTTGTTCACCAGGATGTCGAGCGGACGCCCGCCGAGACCGTTCTCCAGCGCCGCGAACAAGGTGTCCACGTCGCCATCGATCCCGAGTTCGGCACGCACGGGGAATGCCTGGCCGCCGGCGGCTTGAATCGCGGCGACGGTATCGGCCGCCGCGGCTTCGTTACTCCCATAGTGGATGGCTACTGTGGCGCCATCCTGCGCAAGTCTCTGGGCGATGGCACGGCCGATGCCGCGAGAGGCGCCGGTTACCAGTGCTGTCTTACCAGTCAGTGAGGTCATGTGGTCCACAACCTCGGCGTCCGCAGCGCTATTCCGGCTGTTCGATCTGCTGTTTGTTGCGCTCGGAGACGGCGTGGAACTGGTCGCCGAGGCCCTCGAAATTCCGGTGCTGCGCGAAGGCGATCTTCGCCTCCGCGGCAAGCCCGGGATCGATTACTGCGGCGGAGCCGGCCGTATAGATCTCCTTGAGCCCCAACATGACCGGACCGGGAACCTCGGCGACCTGTGCGGCGAGTGACAGCGCCCGATCGAGAAGGCTGTTGTGCGACACCACCTCGGTCACCAAACCGATGCGCTCGGCGCGGGCCGCGTCGACGACCTCACCCGTCATCGACAGCCGCCGCGCCATCCCCAAGCCGACGAGTTGGGGGAGTCGCGCCGTCATCCCCCCGCCCGGCAGGATGCCTACGCGGGCATGCGTGTCGGCGAAGACCGCCCGCTCCGATGCGACGAGAAAGTCGCAGCCGAGTGCCATCTCGAGGCCGCCGGTGAAAGTCGCCCCGTTGATCGCGCCGACGATGGGCGTGCGCATCTTGGCGACCGCCGCGATGCAGCTTTGCGAGCGGAACTCCTCGAAATACTTCAGCCCGTCGCGCTGGGCCTCCTTGAGGTCGACGCCGGCGCAGAAGGCCGGATCGGCGCCGGTCAGCACTACTGCTCGCACGGCATCGTCGGCGTCGGCTTGGGTCAGTGCGGTGTATGCCGCCCTGATCAGGTCCCGGCTCAACGCATTTCGCGCTTCGGGCCGATTGAGCGTCAGCAACCTGACGGCGCCGTGATCCGCCGTCAGGACAAGAGATTCGGTCACGGCAAGAACTGGTTGGCGGTGTTCGCCAGGTCCAGTAGCGGCTGCGGCAGCGCGCCGAGCGCGAACGTCACCGCCGCGGTGATCGTGACGACCGCGGTGGTCAATACGCTGGGCACCACCACGGCGGGCGCGTCGTCGGGCGGTTCGGTGAAGAACATCAACACGATTACCCGCACATAGAAGTAGGCAGCCACCGCGCTGGCAACGACGCCGATGACGACCAGAGGAATCGCACCGCCCTCACCCGCGGCCTTGAACACCGCGAACTTACTGACGAAGCCGCTCGTCAACGGGATACCGGCGAAGGCGAGCAAGAACAACGAAAACACAATGCCGACAACGGGATAGCGCCTGCCCAGGCCGGCCCACCGGGCCAGCGCGGTGTCCTCTTCGCCTGCTGGATTTCGCACCAGGCCCACCACGGCGAAGGCGCCGACAGTGCTGAAACCGTAAGCGAACAGATAGAACAGCGTCGATGACACGCCGGCTTCGTTCTGGGCGATGACGCCGGTCAGGATGAAGCCGGTGTGTGCCACCGCCGAATAGGCCAGCATCCGCTTGACGTCGTTCTGGGTCACGGCGGTGACGGTGCCGATCACCATCGTCAGGATCGCGATCGCCCACATCACCGGTCGCCAGTCGTCGTGCAGACCCGGTAGTGCGATATAGAAGATGCGCAGCATCGCGCCGAACGCGGCGATCTTGGTGGCGGCGGCCATAAATGCGGTGATCGGGGTGGGAGCGCCTTGATACACGTCCGGGATCCAGGAGTGGAACGGCACCGCCCCGACCTTGAACAACACCCCGACGAGCAGCAGCCCGGTGCCGATCAGCGCCAGCGACGTCTTGCCGGACCCCGCAGCCACCGCATCGGCGATGCCGGCGAGGTTCAGCGTGCCCGCGTACCCATACAGCATGGCGGCGCCGTACAGGAAGAACGCGGACGAAAACGCCCCGAGCAGAAAGTATTTCACCGAGGCTTCCTGCGAGAGCAGCCGCCGCCTTCTGGCAAGGCCGCACAACAGGTACAGCGGCAGCGACAGCACCTCGAGCGCGATGAACATGGTCAGCAGATCATCGGCTGCGGGGAAGATCAGCATGCCGCCGATGGCGAACATCGTCAGCGGGAACACCTCGGTCTGCATCACGCCCGCTTTGGTGGCCAGCTTTTCCACGACGCTGCCCGCGATCGCCGAGGCTTGCGGAGTGAACGCATCCAGGCCCGGGCCCGGTTCTTCGTCGGAAGGTGCGGTGATGCGGCGTTCGGCGATGAGCAGGATGCCGAGCACACCGACCAGCACGATGGTGGCCTGGAGGAACAGCGTTGGCGCGTCGACGGCGATGGCGCCGCCCACTGCCGTTCGTCCTGGGCTGCCCTTCAGATCCCTGGCAAGCCCGATGACCGCCACCAACGCGGCGGCCAGGCCGCCAACGCTGAGGACCAACTGCGCGGCGTAGCGCTGCTGGCGTGGGAGGAACGCTTCGACGAGCACACCGACGACGGCCACCCCGAGCACGATCAGCATGGGAGAGAGCAGGCCGTATTCGACTGTGGGGGTAGGTATGTTCATCGTGCCGGCCCTTCTGCCATCTTCGGTGCCGGGTCAGGTTGGTCGATGGTGGTCAGCGTGTGACTGACCGCGGGGTTGATCACGTCGAGAACGGGTTTCGGATACACCCCGAGCAGCAGCAGTAGCGCGATAAGCGGTGCGACGACCAAGATTTCGCGAGGCACCAAGTCGCGCAACCGATCGTTGCCCTCCTTGACCGGGCCGCCCATCATCCGCTGGTAGGCCCACAGGATGTAGAGCGCTGAGAGCACAAGGGCCAACGTCGCAAACACCGCGAATGCCGGGTAGCGCGTGAATGTTCCGATCAGGACCAGGAATTCGCTGATGAACGGCGCCAGACCGGGCAGTGACAATGTCGCAAGACCGGCGACCAGGAACGTGCCGGCCAGCACCGGCGCGACCTTCTGCACTCCGCCGTATGCGCTGATCAAGCGGGTTCCCCTGCGTGACACCAGGAATCCGGCGATCAGGAACAGCGCAGCGGTGGAGATGCCGTGGTTGACCATGTACAGGGTTGACCCGGACTGGCCTTGGCTGGTCATCACGAAGATGCCGAGAATGATGAAACCGAAATGTGAGATCGACGTGTAGGCGATCAGCCGCATCACGTCGACCTGGCCGATCGCGAGGATCGCGCCGTAGACGATGCCGATGACCGCCAGTGTGATGATCAGCGGCCGGAAATACATTGAGGCGTCAGGGAACAGCTGCAGGCAGTAGCGCAGCATGCCGAACGTGCCGACCTTGTCCATGACCGCCATCATCAGCACTGCGCTGGCCGGAGTGGCCTCAACTGCGGCGTCGGGCAGCCACCGATGAAACGGCCACAGCGGCGCCTTGACCGCGAAGGCGAACATGAACCCGCCGAACAACAGGTTCATCACGGCCGGGCTCATCACGAACTGACCACTGGACACAGCGGCGACGATCGCGCGGAAGTCGAACGTCCCTGCGGCGAACGCGTTGCTCTGCGCGGTCACCACGTAGAGGCCGATCACCGCGGCGAGCATGATCAGGCCGCCAAATAGGTTGTACAGCAAGAACTTCACCGCTGCTTTGGATCGGTTTTCGCCGCCGAACCCCCCGATCAGGAAGTACATCGGGATGAGCATGGCCTCGAAGAACACGTAGAACAGCAGCACGTCCAGCGAGACCAGCGACATCAACACCATGCCCTCGACCGCGAGCGTCAGCGCGAAGTACGTGTGCACCGAGCGGCCGCCCCAGCCGATCTGGTCGCTGGCGTCGTTCCAGCCCGCGATGATCAGCAGCGGCACCAGGACAGCGGTCAACACGACAATGGCGAGGGCGATGCCGTCGACGCCAAGGATGTAGCCGGTGCCGAAAGACGGGATCCACTTGTGGTTTTCGACGAACTGGTACTGCTCGCCGCCCGGCTTGAAGCCGACCGCGATCACCAACGTCACCCCGAGCACGGCCAACGACGTCACCAACGCGAGCCACTTGGCCGTGACGCGCTGCGAGGCGGGCAACACCATCACCAGCGCCGCGCCGAGCATCGGGATCGCCCACAGGATCGTGAGCCACGGGATGTTGTTCACCACAGCTGCACCGCCAGGATCGCGGCGACCACAAGGGCCGCACCGGCCAACATCGACAGGGCATACGAGCGGGCGAATCCGGTTTGCAATTGCCGGAATCCGTCCGAGATTCGACCGACGACCGCGGCGAGTCCGTTGGCGGCCCCGTCGACCACCTCGTCGTCTATCTCGACGAGACCCTCGGTGAGCTGCTGCCCCGACCGCATGAACACCCGTTCGTTGAAGGCATCCCCGTAGAGATCCCGGCGCGCCGCTGCGGTGAGCGCGGAGCCCGCCGGCACCTCTTCTGGTACGGCGCGGCTGGCGTACATGCGGTAGGCGATCGCGATTCCGACGGCGACCACGACGAGGATCACTGTGGTGGCCACCCACACCGGGGTCGCGTGTGCCTCTTCGTGGGCGCCGACGACGGGTTCCAGCCACTTCTGCAGGGTGCCGCCGATGGCGAAGAAGCCGCCGGAGAACACCGAGCCGATGGCCAACAGGATCATCGGCCACGTCATGACCGCTGGTGATTCGTGCGGATGTACCACCAACTGGTTCCCCGTCGCTTCGCTCGCCTCGGAAGCCCAACGCTTTTCGCCGAAGAACGTCATCAACATCACCCGGGTCATGTAGAACGCGGTGATGCCTGCACCCAGGATCGCCGCAGCCCCCAGGATCGGGCCCTTGATGCCGCCGCTGCCCAGCGCGGCCTCGATGATGCCGTCTTTGGAGAAGAACCCGGCCAGTGGTGGGACGCCGATGATCGCCAGGTAGCCCAGCCCGAAAGTGGCGAAGGTGATCGGCAGCGCCTTGCGCAGCCCGCCGTAGCGGCGCATGTTCACCTCGTCGCCCATGGCGTGCATGACCGACCCGGCGCCGAGGAACAGCCCGGCTTTGAAGAAGCCGTGGGTGAGCAGGTGCATGATCGCGAACGCGTACCCGGCCGGGCCCAGCCCGGCGGCCAGCACCATGTAGCCGATCTGCGACATCGTGGAGGCCGCGAGTGCTTTCTTGATGTCGTCCTTGGCGCAGCCGATGATCGCGCCGAACAACAGCGTCACCGCGCCGACGATCACCACGCCCAGTTGAGCTCCCGGCGCCAGGTTGAACACCGGGCCCGACCGCACGATCAGGTAGACGCCGGCGGTGACCATGGTGGCGGCGTGAATCAACGCCGAGACCGGGGTGGGGCCTTCCATCGCGTCGCCCAGCCAGGACTGCAGCGGGACCTGGGCGGACTTGCCGCACGCGGCGAGTAACAGCAGCAGCCCGATCGCGGTCAGGACGCCTTCACTGAGTTTGGGGGCTGCGGAGAAGACGCCGGCATAGGAGATCGACCCGATGTAGGCGAACATCACCATCAGCGCGATGGCCAGACCCATGTCGCCGACACGGTTGACCACGAACGCCTTCTTGGCCGCCGTTGCGGCAGAGGGTTTGTGCTGCCAGAAGCCGATCAGCAGATACGACGCCAGGCCCACGCCTTCCCAGCCGACGTAGAGCCCGAGGTAGTTGTCGGCCAGCACCAGCAGCAGCATCGCCGAGAGAAAAAGGTTGAGGTAGGCGAAAAACCTTCTGCGTTCGGGATCTTCGGCCATGTAGCCGATCGAGTAGATGTGGATCAGCGAGCCGACGCCGGTGATCAGCAGTACGAAACACATCGACAGCGCGTCGAGTTGCAGGCCGAAGTCCACCTGCAGCCCGCCGACGGGCACCCAGGAGAACAGGGCCTGGTGGATCACTCGGTCTTCTGCGTGGCGCCCGAGCATGTCGACGAACAACACGACGCCCGCACCGAAGGAGGCCAACGAGGCGGCACAGCCCAGCAGGTGACCCCAGCTGTTGGTTGCTCTGCCGGCAAGCAGCAGGACGGCGGCGCCGGCCAGCGGCAGGGCGATCACCAGCCACACAAGAGTTGTCATGGCGGCCTTAGTGTTTCAGCAGACTGGCTTCGTCGACCGAAGCCGACCGGCGGGTGCGAAAGACGGTCATGATGACGGCGAGACCGACCACGACCTCGCACGCGGCCACCACCATGGTGAAGAACGCCACCACTTGACCATCCAAATGGCCGTGCATGCGGGAGAACGCGACGAACGCCAGATTCGCGGCATTCAGCATCAACTCCACACACATGAACATGATGATCGCGTTGCGGCGCAACAACACGCCCGCCGCACCAATGGTGAACAACAACACCGACAAGTACAGGTAATTGTCGGGATTCACTCGTCACCCCCATTGCCGTTGGTCTGACTCACGGTTCGTGTCTGGAGAATCGCACTCACCGACAGCTCCGAGGCGGACCCGTCGGGGAGGCGCGCGGCGATGTCGACGGCGTTGTTGCGGGCGTACACACCGGGATTGGGCAGCGTGGTCGGATGCCCGCCGGGCCGGAACCGCTCCTGCGCCAACTCACGTTGGGTCTTACGCCGCTCAAACCGCTCGCGGTGGGCCAGCACCATCGCACCGAGCGCAGCGGTGATCAGCAGGGCACCGGTCAGTTCGAACGCCCACAAGTACTTGGTGAAGATCAGCACGGCCAGCCCCTCGACATTGCCGCCGCTATTGGCCTCTGCCAGCCCGGCGTAGCCGTTCACCGACACGCTGCCGACGCCTGCGATGACCAGGACACCGAAACCCAGTCCGACGACGATGGCCGCGACACGTTGTCCCCGAATGGTTTCGACAAGCGACTCGGAGGAGTCGACACCGATGAGCATCAGCACGAACAGGAAGAGCATCATCACCGCGCCGGTGTAGACCACCACCTGCACGACGCCAAGGAAGAGCGCGCCCTGCGCGATGTAGAACACCGCCAGCACGATCATCGTGGTGGCCAGAAACATCGCCGAATACACGGCCTTCGGTGCGGATACCACGCCGATTGCGCCGAGCACCGCGACCGTACCCAGCACCCAGAACAGCACCGCCTCCGTCGTGGAGGTGTGCCCCGCGGCTTCCGAGGGAAGCGCGGCGAGGATCTCGATCGTCACTTGACGTCCTCGGTCACCGGCTTGATGTTGCCCAGGTAGTAGTCCTCATCGGTGCTTCCCGGCGCCATGTCGTGGGGCGGGGGCAGCATGCCCGACTGCAGTGGGGCCAGCAGTTTGTCCTTGCCCCAGATCAAGTCGGCGCGGTTGTCATCGGCCATTTCATAGTTGTTGGTCATCGTCAGTGCCCGGGTGGGACACGCCTCAATGCACAACCCGCAGCCGATGCACCGCAGGTAGTTGATCTGATAAACCCGGCCATAGCGTTCCCCGGGCGAAAAGCGTTCTTCCTCAGTGTTATCCGCGCCCTCGACGTAGATGGCGTCGGCGGGACAGGCCCATGCGCACAGCTCGCAGCCGATGCATTTCTCCAGCCCGTCGGGATACCGGTTGAGCTGATGGCGGCCGTGGTAACGCTTGGCCACGGGGCCGGGCTTCTCCGGATACTGCTCGGTGATCCGCTTCTTGAACATCGTGGAGAACGTGACACCGAAGCCGGCGATCGCGTCCAGGAACTTAGGCATCGGCCTTCTCCTTTGAGATCTTCTTCGCCGCCGCCGGCAGCGGTGGCACCGGGAACGCTCCGGCATCAACGGCTTGCTCTGGAACGTTCGTGACGGTTCTCGACCGCAGCGATCTGGCCAACAGGAACAGGATGATGAGCGCGACCACAGCGCCGACCGTGATCAGCCCGGTCGTCAGTTGGCCGTAACCGTGGTTGCGCAGTGCGCGCGTGCTCGACACGATCATGATCCACACCAGCGAGACCGGGATCAGCACCTTCCAGCCCAACCCCATGAACTGGTCATAGCGCATCCGTGGGAGCGTGCCGCGCAGCCAGAAGAAGACGAACATGAACGTCCAGACCTTCGCGACGAACCAAAGTAGCGGCCACCAACCGTGATTGGCCCCGTCCCACATGTTGATCGGCCATGGCGCATGCCAGCCGCCGAAGAACAACGTGGTCGCCAGCGCCGACACCGTGAACATGTTCACGTACTCGGCGAGCATGAACATCGCGAACTTGATGGACGAGTACTCGGTGTGGAACCCGCCTACCAGTTCGCCTTCGGCCTCGGGCAGATCGAAAGGCGCCCGGTTGGTTTCGCCGACCATCGACGTCAGGTAGACAAGGAACGACGGCAGTAGTGGGAAGATGTACCAGAGACCCTGCTGGGACGCGACGATGCCCGAGGTCGACATGGTGCCCGCGTAGATGAACACCGCGGCGAACGACAACGCCATCGCGATCTCGTACGAGATCACCTGGGCGCTCGACCGCAGGCCACCCAGCAGCGGATAAGTGGAGCCGGACGCCCAGCCCGCCAACACGATTCCGTACACCCCGATCGACGTCGCGGCGAGTACGAACAGCACCGCGACGGGCATATCGGTCAGCTGCAGCGCGGTGCGGTGTCCGAATATCGACACCTCACCGCCCATGGGAATGACGGAGAACGCGATGAACGCGGGAACCACGGAGATGACCGGCGCCGCAAGGTAGATGAATTTGTCCACCCCCGCAGGAATGAGGCCCTCTTTGAGGGCCAGCTTCACTCCGTCGACCAGTGACTGCAGCAGCCCCCACGGCCCGACCCGGTTGGGGCCTGGCCGGTTCTGCATGTAGCCGAGCAGCTTTCGCTCGAGGAGGATGGCCACCAGCAAGGACAACATCAGGAAGACGAAAATGAAGAGCGCCTTGGCGATCATCAGCCACCACGGATCGTGGCCGAAGAGGGTGGGATCCGGATATGTCATCAGGCCGACCGTCCGATCGTCACGACGGAACCTGCAGTCACGCCGAGTTGCGGATATACCGCTGAGCCAGGGGAATTGAGCGGTAACCACACAGTGTCGTCGACCATCTCCGTGATCGTCAGCGGCAGGGTGATCGCGCCGCGGTCCGTGCTCACGGTCACCAGATCGCCTTCTGCTACGCCGATTCCGGCCGCGGTCGCCGCCGACAACCGTGCGACCGGCTCTCGTGCGGTGCCCGCGAGATGCGGTTCGCCATCCTGAAGCCGACCCGCGTCGAGCAGCATCCGCCAGCTCGCCAACACAGCCTGTCCCTTACCCGGGGACGCCGGGCGTGGCGGTGTCCCTTCGGGAGAAGCGGGTCGCTGCCCTGCCCACAGACCCAGGCGTGCCATCTCGTCGCCCGCGACCAACGCGGACGCCATGTTGAGGTCAATCCCGAGCTCATCGGCCAGGAACGCGAGCACCCGCAGGTCCGGCAACGCGTTGGTCTGCAGCGACGGCGCGAACGGGCGAATGCGGCCCTCCCAGTTCATGAACGAGCCGGCCTTCTCCACGACCGGTGCGACGGGGAACACGACGTCGGCGAGTGCGGTGACGGCACTTTCGCGCAGCTCGAGGCTCACGACGAATGGTGCAGCGTCGATCGCCTTCAGTGCCACGTCGGGGTCGGGCAGGTCGGCGAGCTCAATCCCGCCGATGAGTAGCGCACCGAGTTCACCGCTTCGTGCCGCCTCGAGGATGCCTGCGGCGTCACGGCCAGGCGTCGACGGCAGCTCGTCGAAATTCCACCCGGCAGCAGTCTGTTCGCGAGCTGCCGCGTCGCTGACGGGCCGTCCGCCAGGAAGCAGCCCGGGCAGTGCGCCGGCCTCCAACGCACCGCGCTCACCGGCCCGTCGCGGTATCCACGCCAGCCGGGCACCGGTAGCCGCCGCCAATTTCGCTGCGGCAGAAAGCGCTCCGGGTGAGGCGGCCAGCCGCTCACCGACGAGGATTACGGCGCCGGGCATCCTCAGCTTCGCATCGTCGGCCAGACTGTCCAGGGCGGCCGCCTCGTTACCCGGCGCAGTCGGGATCAGTTCACCCCGCATCTTGGTCAGTGCGCGGGTGGCGAAGGGCGCAATCGACTTGACCTGCACAGCGTTCTTGCGGACCGCCTTGCGCAGCCGCAGGAACACGATCGGCGACTCTTCCTCGGGTTCGAATCCGGCGAGCAGCACCGACGGCGCATTCTCCAGGTCTGCGTAGGTCACCGTCATCGGCTGGCCCGCGACATGCGCGGCCAGAAAATCAGCTTCCTCGGCGCTGTGCGAGCGGGCGCGGAAGTCGATGTCGTTGGTGCCCAACGCCATTCGGGCGAATTTGGAGTATGCGTAGGCATCTTCCACGGTCACGCGCCCGCCGACGAGCACGCCGGTGCTGCCGTATGCCGCGGCCAGGCCTGCGCTGGCGACGGCAAGGGCTTCCGACCAGGAGGCCGGCCGCAACTTGCCGTCTTCGTCACGGACCAGCGGAGTGGTGATCCGGTCGCCCTGGGTGGTGTAGGTGAACGCCCAGCGGCCCTTGTCGCAGTTCCACTCCTCGTTCACCTGCGGATCGTCACCGGCCAAGCGGCGCATCACTTTTCCGCGGCGATGGTCGGTGCGCTGGGCGCAGCCCGACGCGCAGTGCTCGCAGACGCTGGGGCTGGACACCAAGTCGAACGGGCGGGCCCGGAACCGGTACGCGGCGCCGGTGAGCGCACCGACGGGGCAGATCTGCACGGTGTTGCCGGAGAAGTACGACTGGAACGGTTCGCCCGGCGCGATGCCGACCTGTTGCAGCGCACCGCGTTCGAGCAGTTCGATGAACGGGTCGCCGGCGATCTGGTCGGAGAAGCGGGTGCAGCGTGCGCACAACACGCAGCGTTCCCGGTCCAGCAGCACCTCGGAGGAGATGTTGATCGGCTTGGGGAAGGTCCGCTTGACGTCCTCGAACCGCGTCTCGGGTCTGCCGTTGGACATCGCCTGGTTCTGCAGCGGACACTCGCCGCCCTTGTCGCACACCGGGCAATCCAGCGGATGGTTGATGAGCAGGAGTTCCATCACCCCCTGCTGCGCCTTGTCTGCGGCTTCGGACGTGAACTGCGTGTGCACCACCATGTCCGGTGTGCACGTCGTGGTGCACGACGCCATCGGCTTGCGTTGGCCCTCGACCTCGACCAGGCACTGCCGACACGCTCCAACCGGGTCCAGCAGCGGATGGTCGCAGAACCGCGGGATCTGCACGCCGATCAGTTCGGCGGCCCGAATCACCAAGGTGCCCTTCGGCACACTGACTTCCACGCCGTCGATGATGACGTTCACCATCTCGACCGACGGGGCGTCATGCGCTGGCTCGGTCACCGTCATCTAGACACCCACCCCTTCCGTTGCCATCAGCGTCGACGCATGCGGATCGAACGGACAACCGCCCGAGAGGTGCGCTACGTATTCATCGCGGAAGAACTTGAGCGACGAGATGATAGGCGCCGCGGCCCCATCTCCCAGCGCGCAGAACGACTTCCCGTTGATGTTGTCGGCGATGTCGAGCAGCTTCTGGATATCCGCTTCGGTACCGGCACCCGTTTCCAGTCGTTCGTAGATCTGCGCCAGCCAGTAGGTGCCCTCGCGACATGGCGTGCACTTGCCGCATGACTCGTGTGCGTAGAACTCGGTCCAGCGGCGGACTGCGCGCACCACGCACGTCGTTTCGTCGAAGATCTGCAACGCCTTGGTGCCGAGCATGGTGCCGACACCGGCCATGCCTTCGTAATCCAGTGGTACGTCCAGGTGTTCGTCGGTCAGCAGTGGCGTCGAGGAACCACCGGGTGTCCAGAACTTCAGGGAGTGGCCGGCCCTGACACCTCCCGCGTATTCGAGTAGCTCGCGCAGCGTGATTCCAAGCGGAGCCTCGTATTGCCCGGGATTGGTGACATGCCCCGACAGCGAGTAAAGCGTGAACCCCGGCGACTTCTCCGTGCCCATCGACCGGAACCAGTCCACGCCGTTCAGCAGCACCGGCGGCACACTGGCGATCGATTCCACGTTGTTGACCACAGTGGGGGATGCGTAGAGGCCGGCCACCGCCGGGAACGGGGGCCGCAGCCTGGGCTGGCCGCGTCGGCCCTCCAACGAGTCCAGCAGAGCGGTCTCTTCGCCGCAGATGTAGGCGCCCGCGCCTGCGTGCACGATCAGTTCGAGATCGAACCCGGACCCCTGAATATCGGAGCCGAGATATCCGGCGTCGTAGGCCTCGGCGACCGCAGCCTGCAGTCGGCGCAGCACCGGCACGACCTCACCGCGGACATAGATGAACGCATGGTGCGCCCGGATCGCGTACGACGCGATGATCACGCCCTCGACGAGAAAATGCGGCGTCGTCAACATCAGCGGAATGTCTTTGCACGTACCAGGTTCCGACTCGTCGGCGTTGACAACCAGATAGTGCGGTTTGGCGCCGGCGCCCGTGTCGTCCTGGGGGATGAACGACCACTTCGTACCGGTCGGGAATCCTGCGCCGCCGCGGCCGCGCAGACCCGAATCCTTCATCGTGGAGATGACGTCGTCAGGGGCCATGCCGAGCGCCTTCTCGAGCGCCTTGTAGCCATCGTGGCGGCGGTAGGTGTCAAGCGACCATGGCTCGGGTTCATCCCAGAACCGGCTCAACACCGGAGTGAGTTGCGTCATGTCTTCGAGTCCGTTGCGCTCGGGTCCGTCTCGGGTTCCTTCGGCTCGGGCGGCACGCTAGCCGCTGGGTCGGGGGCCGCCTGATTTCGCGTGGCTTCCTTCGCCACCTTCTCGTCGTCGGGGCCACTGTGCGAATCCGTCGCTACCTCGACGTCGGGTGCCTCCATGCCACGCTCGCGCGCGACACGCAGCCCGGCCAGCGTCGCATCGCCAGGCCCGGTCTGCGTGGAGGCCCGCTCCGGATCGGGCAGTCCCGCAAGAACTCTCGCGGTCTCCTTGAAAGTGCACAGCGGTGCGCCACGGGTCGGCGCCGGCGGTTGGCCTGCCCGCAACTGATCGACGAGATCGCGCGCCGATGATGGCGTCTGGTTGTCGAAGAACTCCCAATTGACCATCACGACCGGTGCGTAATCGCACGCGGCGTTGCATTCGACATGTTCGAGTGTGACGCGGCCATCGGAGGTGGTCTCGCCGGCGTGAACGCCCAAATGGTCTTGCAGCGCTTCGAGTATCGCGTCGCCGCCCATGATCGCGCACAGCGTGTTCGTGCAGACGCCGACCAGATACTCGCCCGTCGGCGTGCGCCGGTACATCGAGTAGAACGTGGCGACGGCGGTCACCTCGGCGTCGGTCAATCCCAACTGCTTCGCGCAGAATGCGATACCAGCCGCGGTGAGGCAGCCGTCTTGGGATTGCACCAAGTGCAGCAGCGGTAACAAGGCCGACCGGCCCTGCGGATACTTGGCGATCACCTGCTCGGCATCGGCGGCCAGTCGCGCTTCGACGTCGGCCGGGTAGGTCTTGGCGCCTTGGATCGGTGGGCCGGGCTCGTCTGGCCGCTGGCCCAACTCGAGAAAGACGCTCACCTGTCAACCCCGCCCATCACCGGGTCGATCGACGCCACCGCGGTGATCGCGTCGGCGACCATGCCGCCTTCGCACATGGCGGCAACCGCCTGCAGGTTGTTGAACGAAGGGTCTCGGTAGTGCACCCGGTAGGGGCGGGTGCCGCCGTCGGAGACCATGTGGACGCCGAGTTCGCCGCGCGGCGATTCGATCGCGACGTACACCTGACCGGCGGGCACCCGGATGCCTTCGGTGACGAGTTTGAAGTGGTGGATGAGTCCCTCCATCGAGTGGCCCATGATCTTGGCGATGTGTTCAGGTGAGTTGCCCAGGCCGTCGGGCCCGAGCTTCAAATCGGCCGGCCACGCGAGTTTCTTGTCGGTGATCATCACCGGGCCTGGCTGCAGTTTGTCGAGGCACTGTTCGATGATCTTGAGCGACTCGTGCATCTCCTTGACGCGGATCAGGTAGCGGCCGTAAGAGTCGCAGCCGTCGTCGGTGATGACGTCGAACTCGTAGTTCTCGTAGCCGCAATACGGCTCTGCCCTGCGCAAATCGTGGGGCAGACCGGTGGAGCGCAGGCAGGGACCGGTGATGCCCAGTGCCATGCATCCGGTCAGATCCAGGTAGCCGATGCCCTGGGTGCGCGCTTTCCAGATGTAGTTCTCGCTGAGCAGGTCTTCGAGATCCTTCAGCCGGCGGGGCATCAGCTTGAGCATGTCGCGGATCTGGGGCACAGCTTCCTCGGGCAGATCCATCGCCACGCCGCCGGGCCGGATGTAGGCGTTGTTCATCCGCAGCCCGGTGATGGTTTCGAAGATCGACAGGATCTGCTCGCGCTCGCGGAAGCCGTAGAACATCGCGCCCATGGAGCCCAGTTCCATTCCGCCGGTGGCCAGCGCGACCAGATGCGACGAAATGCGGTTGAGCTCCATCATCATCACGCGGATGACACTGGCCCGCTCCGGGATGTCCTCGGTGACGCCGAGCAGCTTCTCCACGCCAAGGCAGTACACCGTTTCGTTGAAAAGCGGTGAGAGGTAATCCATTCGGGTCACGAAGGTGACGCCCTGGGTCCAGTTGCGGAACTCGAGGTTCTTCTCGATGCCGGTGTGCAGATAGCCGATGCCTGCCCGGGCCTCGACGATGGTCTCGCCCTCGATCTCCAGGATGAGGCGCAGCACTCCATGGGTGGACGGGTGCTGCGGTCCCATGTTGACGACGATCCGTTCGCCGACGTGCGATGCCGCGTTTTCCCTTGCCGCAGCAACGACTTGGTCCCAATCCTGGCCGCCGACGACGACCACCCTTTCGGGCGGGTTGGTTGGTGCGCTCATTAGTTGTAGGCCCTCCGCTGATCGGGCGGTGGAATCTCGGCGCCGTGGTATTCCACCGGGATGCCGCCCAGCGGATAGTCCTTGCGCTGCGGATGTCCCACCCAGTCGTCGGGCATTTCGATGCGCGTCAAGGCGGGATGGCCGTCGAAGACGATGCCGAAGAAGTCGTAGGTCTCGCGCTCATGCCAGTCCACGGTCGGATACACCGAATACAGCGACGGAATGTGCGGGTCCTCGTCTGGTGCGGCGACTTCCACGCGAATGCGGCGGTTGTGGGTGATCGACATCAACGGGTAGACCGCGTGCAGCTCGCGGCCTTGGTCGTCGGGATAGTGCACACCGCTGACCCCCAGGCACAGCTCGAACCGCAGGGCGGGGTCGTCGCGCAAGGTCTGAGCCACCGCGGGCAGCTGCTCGCGCCGAACCTCCAGGGTCAGCTCGTCGCGGTAGACCACCACCCGCTCGATGGAAGCGGCGTAACCGTCGTCTCCCAGCGCGGCGGTCAACGTGTCGACGACGTCGTCGAAATAGCCGCCGTACGGGCGCGGCGAACCGCCGGGCAGCGCCACCGGACGGACCAGGCGCCCGTATCCCGAGGTGTCGCCGGTGCCTCTGGCGCCGAACATTCCTCGGCGCACACCGATGACCTCGGGGGGATCGAGGTCAGCCTGACCGCCATTGTTTTCGGTCACCGCAGCAAACCCTTGAGCTCGATGGTCGGCGTGACCGCCAGCGCCGCGGCCTCGGCTTCGCGGATCGCCTCCTCGCGGTGCACGCCCAGCGGCATCTCCTGAATCTTGTCGTGCAGCTTCAGGATTGCGTGCAGCAGCATCTCGGGCCGCGGCGGGCAGCCAGGCAGATAGATGTCCACTGGGACGACGTGATCAACGCCTTGGACGATCGCGTAGTTATTGAACATCCCGCCCGAGGAGGCGCACACCCCCATCGCCAGCACCCACTTGGGCTCGGCCATCTGGTCATAGATCTGGCGCAGCACCGGCGCCATCTTCTGGCTGACCCGACCGGCCACGATCATCAGATCGGCCTGCCGCGGTGTCGCCGAGAACCGCTCCATCCCGAAGCGCGAGATGTCAAAGCGTGGTCCCGCGGTGGCCATCATCTCGATGGCACAGCACGCCAGTCCGAAGGTCGCCGGCCACAGCGAGCCCTTGCGGATGTAGCCGGCCACCTTCTCGACGGTCGACAGCAGGATTCCGCCGGGCAGCTTTTCCTCTAGTCCCATGTCAGGCCTCCCCGCCGCCATACATAGGCGTAGGCCACGAACACCACGACCATGAACAGCAGCATCTCTACCAGGGCAAACAGCCCCAGGCTGTCGAACGCGACCGCCCACGGGTAGAGGAACACGATTTCGATGTCGAAGATGATGAACAACATCGCGGTCAGGTAGTACTTGATCGGAAATCGCTGGCCCGACGCGTGGGCCGAAGCCATCTCGGGCACCGGCTCGATGCCGCACTCGTAGGCCTCTAGTTTCGAATGGTTGTAGCGCCGTGGTCCGACCAGCAGAGCAATGCCGACCGAACCGACTGCAAACGCAGCCGCAATGGCGCCAAGAACCAATATTGGCGTGTACAAATCCATACCGAGCAAACGCTCCCTCGTGGGCTGTCGATGTGAGCTTACCCACACCCTATCGAGCTTTGAGACGGGTGCCACGCATTTTGGTTAGAGTCGCTATTAGCTGCCTGCAGCCATGTTGCCGTGCCCCGAAAAGGCAAGGGCAACAGGGTTTTTGGCGCCGTGACTACTGCACAGGTGCGCGCAGCAGGGACACCACGGCGTCGCCCAACCGGATCGGGTCGATCGGGTGAGGGACCGCGGCCTCCGCGCGCGACCAGTTCGCCAGCCAGGCGTCGTCCGGCCGCCCGGTCAGCACCAGGATCGGCGGGCAGTCGGCAATCTCGTCCTTGAGCTGCTTGGCGATCCCCATGCCACCGGTCGGCGCGGCCTCACCGTCCAGAATCACCAGATCGAAGCCGCCCTCGTCCATCTGGCGTATCACCATCGGACCGGTCGCGATCTCGACATAGGTCAGCTCGGGGAGATCGGGGTGCACCCGCTTGCCCAGAGCCAGCCGCACCTGCTCACGGGTTCTGGGGTTGTCGCTGTAGACAAGGACCCGCAGTGCACGTTCCGCCATGCGGCTGATGGTACGGCTAGCCGGCTCGCCGGAACACGACGTCGCCCGAAATGGTGACGTGGTCGGTGACCATCCCGATCAGGTTGCCGTCGACGCCGAAGTCTTTGCGGTTGATAGTGGCCTGCGCGATGACACGCACCGAGCCGTCGTCGAGCACCGCGACTTTTGTTCGCAAAGGCAGAGGCCCGGTAGTGCCCTTGACGGTGAGTTGTGCGCGCAGGTCGACGGTGTCGCCGGTGATGGCTTCGGCGTCGGTCACCACCACACTGATATCGGGAAACTTGTCGGCCTCGAGGAAGTCGGCCGAGCGCAGATGGTCGTCGCGCTTGCGGAGTTTCGTATCCACAGATGCGGCCTGGACATCGATCCGGCCGAAAATCTTTCGGGTGTCCGTGATTTGGCCGTCGCCGCTGAATTCGGTGAATCGCCCCTTGACCGGCGCGAGACCCCACATCGACTTGGCCTTGAACGTTATCGTCGACCGGTTCGGGTCGACGTTCCAGACTCCGACGGATGCGGGATCGCTGAGAAGTGCCTGTGTGCTTGGCATGTCACCTCCGCTCCGACTCCAGCAGTGGGCCCATTTCTGCGGGGTCGAAGTACTCGTCTACGCGATTGATCAAACCGTTGGCACCCACCTTTACCACGATGCAGACGCGCATTGAGATCGATCCACCGTTGCGGCCGTTGGCATGCAGGATGTGTTGCTGGACGAATCCGCCCTCGAAGAACTGGCGCTCCAATATCTCGTAACGGCGCTCGGTCGTCGCGTCGACGAACCAGCCGATGACGCGCAGCGCGCGTACGCGGTCCCGGCCCCGGTCGGCAACCTTCCACACCACGACGTCGTCGGCCCACAGCTGCTGCACCGTGGCGATGTCGCCGTTCTCGATCGCGTGGAACAGGCGGTCTGCGATTGCATCGATATCCGCGACGGGCATGTTCGTCGTCCCCCTTGACCTCAAGTTGGGTTGAGGTAGAACTCTGGTCTGTATGGATTCAACACCAACCCTCTCCCGATTCGACGATGCCTACAAGACCCGAACGGCGCCGTGGGTGATCGGTCAGCCGCAGCCAGCGATCGTCGAGCTGCAACGCGCCGGCCAGATCAACAGCAAGGTGCTCGACATCGGTTGTGGGACAGGCGAACACACGATCATGCTGACCCGCTTGGGGTACGACGTGCTCGGTATCGACTTCGCGCCGCACGCGGTCGAGCAGGCCAGGGCCAATGCCGCCGAGCAGGGTGTCGATGCGCGCTTCGAGGTGGCGGACGCGATGAACCTCGGCCCCGAACCGGGCTATCAGACGATCGTCGACAGCGCGCTGTTCCACATCTTCGACGACGCCGATCGTGCGCGATACGTGAGCAGCCTGCATACCGCGCTCCGGCCGGGAGGAGTGGTGCATGTCTTGGCGCTGTCCGATGCCGGCCGCGGGTTCGGTCCCCAGGTCAGCGAGGCCGAGATCCGCGGGGCCTTCGGCGACGGCTGGACGCTCGAGGCACTGGACACCACCACCTACCGCGGTGTCGTGCAGCAGGCTCAGGCCGAGGCGATCGGCCTGCCCGTCGGCACGCGCGTCGACGAGCCCGCCTGGCTGGCGCGAGCCCGCCGGGTCTGAGTGATTTGTGTGCGTCCAGGAGCGCTCAGCGCAACAAAACGCACACAAGTCGCTATGACGGCGTCCAGGCCGGCGAGCGGCCCAGGTGCAGCAGCGCCCGATCGAGATCGCTGACTCCCTCGCCTGCGGCGATGGCTCGGGCGAAGGGGGACTCGGGTGCAGTTCGAAAGTCGCCGTCGGGAACCGCCAACACCAGCGGCAGGACCGCGGAGATCACCTCGTCCGGCAGTGTGAAAGGGACGTCGATCGCCCGCGCGACGTCCCAGCCGTGGACGACGTAGTCGACGAAGTGAAAGCCGATCGCCTGCGCGCCGGGAACCGCGGCGCCGGGACCGAATTCGGGCAGGGCGAACGTCGCTTCCAACACGCCGTCGGCGGCGAAGGCCTCGAGGACGTCGGCCGCGGCCGCGGCATACGTGGCCGCCGGGTCGGACGCCACAGCCTCGGCCACGGCGGACGCGTCCCAGTGCGCAAGGTCGGCGCCGTCACCGCGCGCCGCCGCCGCGAAACCGCGATGCTGCACCGTCATGTGCGCCAACAGCTGAGTCAGATTCCAGCCCTCGCAAGGCGTCGGGCGCTGCAAATCTGTGGGGCGAACCTTGTCGACGATGTCAACGGAGGCCACTACCGCGACGCGGTGAAATGATCGGATGTCCTGATTAGTAAGCATGCGCAGATCATATGCGGATGCATATTATCGGTCAATGTTTAATATCCGGATGTGACGTCCCGGCGTAAGCGGCCCGACCTCGCCGCCATGTTGGCCCCGTTGGTGCGCGACATGATGGCGGCCGAGCTTCCTGTGCTGGAGGCAAACGGGCTGTCGATGTGGGGTTACAGCGTGCTCGTCGCCCTTGACCGGTCGGCGATCCGCACGCAGGCCGCGCTCGCGGAGGCGATCGGCGCGGACAAGACGCGCATCATCGCGATACTCGACGAGCTGCAGGACAAGGGCCTGATCGAGCGCGTGCCCGACCCCGAGGACCGGCGGGCGCGGCTGTTGGCGATCACCAAAGAAGGCCGCAGGCTGAAAGACGCGACGCAGGCCGCGATTCAGCGGGGTGAGGAACGTTGGCTCGGCACGCTGTCGGCCAGCGATCGTGCTGCGTTCCTGCGGATACTTCAGGAGTTGTCGGGCGTCGACTGGTCATAGCCCGGATGTGCTACCGCCAGCCGATGACGGACGAGCATGCGCAGCACGGGCAAGAGGTCCGCTGCTCGGTCGTCCAGTTCCCCGGCGCGAATCGCCGCCGCGAGTTGTGCCTCGTCGGCGAAGCCGAACTCGGCCAGCCTGTCGGAGGCGTCTGCCGTTGAGGTGTCCGTCAGCTCACGCTCGACGATGCGCAGCACGTTGGCGGCGACGCGGGCGTGGAAGTTGATCGGCCCGTCCATCGAGGATCGCACGTCCTTGTCGAGGAAGTCGGCGACCGCCGCGACGAGTTCGGCCGCCGTCGGCCGTCCGTACAGCCAGCTCATCGCGGGCCACCTCCCTCGAGCAGATCCAAGACGTCCCACTCGGTTTCGGCGACGCGACGGCCGATCGCGGCCAGTTCCACCGACGGTGTCTGCCCAGAAAGGTGCCGCTCGGCCTGGAAGCGGCAGATGACGCCCCAGCGCAGGGTGGCGACGGTGAGCCACCACCGGAACACGTGACGATCAAGGGCGACGCCCGCCGCCGCCTCGTAGGCAGCGAGGAAGCTTTCGACGCTGCCAAGCCCGCCCGCACCGAGATGCTCGGGCGCACCGAAACGCCAGGCCCGGATGCAGAACCAGGCCAGGTCTTCATAGGCCTCGCCGGTGTGCACCAGTTCCCAATCGAGGACGGCCGCAAGACCTGACTCGTCGACGATCAGGTTGCCCATCCGGAAATCGCCATGCACAAGCACCTGCGGCGACGGTGGGGGACGGTTGGCGTCCAGCCAGCGAAACGCCCACTCGAATGTGGCTGTGGTGTCGCCCATTTCGTCGAGACGGTCGCGCCACTCGCCGAGCTGATCCGATGGAGCCAGTCCGATCCCGTCAGCGTCGGCGCGGTGGATGGCGGCCAGCGCCTGCGCGCATTGCTGCAACAATCGCGCCCGGCCGCTGTCGTCGAGACCACGGTAGATCTTCCTGACAATCGTCTCGCCTGCGATCGCGTCGCAGATGAGATACGGATTGCCCAGTGCGGCAGGCGAATTGTCTGCAGCAAGGATGTGGGGGACAGGTGCACCAGCCGCGGCGGCGCGCTGCTGTACTGCGGCCTCCAACTCCATCCCGGCGTGCATGTCATCGGGTGGGCCGGTACGCAGGATCAACGCACGGCCATCCGCATCGAATGCCCACGTGGTCCGGCTGGCACCGCCGGTGAGCGCGCGCAGGTTCTCGACCTTCACATCGCCGAGCACCGGACGTAGAACAGCCTCGAGCCGTTCCTTCACTTGCGCCCGAATCCGAACAGCCGCTGGGCCACCCGGCGGATCTGGATTTCCTCGGCGCCCTCGGTGATGCGGTAGCGGCGGTGGTGCCGGTAGATGTGTTCGAACGGCTCGTGCCTGCTGTAGCCGACACCGCCGAACACCTGCATCGCCCGGTCAGCCGCCTCGCACACCAGTCGGTTGGCGCGGTAGTTGGCCATCGACACCTTGTCGGAGACCTCCATGTGGTGGTTCCCGTCGAGTTGGGTCGCCGCGTAATAGACCAGCAGCCGCACCATCTGCGCTTCGGTCTGCAGTTCGACAAGCGGCCACTGCACAGCCTGGTTGACCGAGAGCGGCTTGCCGAACACCGAGCGGTCGTTCGCGTAGTCGACGGCGCGGTCGATGCAGTACTGTGCGGCCCCCAGGCTGCTGGCGGCCTGCCGAATCCTGTTCTCGTGCAGAAACGTTTGACCGACCTCGAGGCCGCGGTCAACCTCCCCTAGCACAGCGTCATGCGGGACGCGGACATCCTTCAGTTCGACCTCGCCGTGGTCGGTCGGCATGTTGAACGTCCACCAGTAGTAGGGCACGGAGAAGCCCGGCGCATCGGTGGGAACGAGGAAAGCGGTGATGCCGCGGGCTTGTCCCGGTTCACCTGATGTGCGCGCGAACACCAGATCGTGGGTCGCACGGTGCACACCGGTGTTGAACCGCTTGGCGCCGTTGATCACCCAGCCGTCACCGTCTGCCACAGCCCGCGTCTCCAGCCAGGTGGCGTCCGAGCCGTGGTTCGGCTCGGTCAGGCCGAAGGCCATCGAGCGCTCACCGGTGATCAGCGCCTCGGTCCATTCGGCTTTCTGGGTGTCCGTGCCGAATCGGTCCATCATGATCACCTGCGGGAAGTTGCCGACGATCGACGACTCGTCCTGCAGATCGTTGTGCAGCCCGAGACCCTTGTGCGCCAGGTGTTCGCGGATCACCGCCATGTCGATGTTAGTGCCGTCGCGGCCGCCGAACTGTGACGGCAGTCCGTAGCGCAGCCAGCCGGCCTTGTCGGCGCGCTTGCGCATCTCGCCGAGCAGGTCCTCCCACTCACGCTTGGGAATGCCGCCGTTGTCCCAGTCCGTGCGGGCGTTTTCCCTGCGGTGGTCGAAATACTGCAGGTGTTCGCGTTCCAGCGGCTTGATCTCGGCCTCGATGAACGCGTCCATCTCGGCGAGCAGTCCCGGAAGATGCTCTGGGAGGGTGAAATCCACGGTGATTCTCCTCTGGTAGGTCAGACCCCGTACAGCGTCTTCTTCCAAATCCTCGCTAGGGTGGCGATGGCGTCCTCGTCGCTCAGCTCGAGACCAAGCCCGGACGTGCCCGCGAAAACGGTGGTGAAGTTCTCGAACAGCAGCGCGATTGCCGCTGCGGTGTGCTCGGGATGAAGTTCGGCGCCGTAGCCCTGGTCCTGGGCGCGGCGCACCGATGCGGCGACGATGTCCATTCCGAAACGGCGAAACTCGTTCTGCACGATGGCGAACCGCGGCTGCGTCGCAGCCAGTTGTGCCATGGCGATCATGATGCCGATGTTCTGCTTGAACATGTTCCAGTAGCCCGTGACAGCCGTCGAGAAGAAGCTGTCGTCATCTGGTGAATCCGGAAGCTGAAGGCTGCCACCCGAAGGGGCCACGATGTCGTGCAGAAACGATTCGGCCAGCGCGGCGAGCAGGTCCTCTTTGTCGGCGAAGTAGCGGTAGAACACCGCGGGCGATTTGCCAGCCGCAGACGTGATGTCGGCCAGGGTGGTGCCGTGAAACCCGCGCTCGGCGAACAACTTCCGTGCTGCCTGCTCGATGGCCTCCCGGGTTTGGCGGCCCTTGGCGCTCAGCGTGTCGACTGGCACGGCATCACTCGCCGAGGAGGCGGTCGCCTGCTCGCAGCAGCGAACTCGGCAGGTCGTGGCCGACGACACGCTGCGCCACCTCCGCCGCGGCGATCGCGGCCTGCAGATCGACGTCGACGTGAATTCCGCTGTCCCGCAAGAGGTAGACGAGGTCCTCGGTAGCGATGTTGCCGCTGGCGCCGGGAGCGAAAGGGCAGCCGCCGAGTCCGCCAACCGACGCGTCGAGCCGGGTGACCCCGGCGCTGACTGCCGCGTACGCGCTGGCCAGTCCGGCGCCGCGGGTGTTGTGAAAGTGTGCGCCCAGCGGGATGTCGCCGATCACGGGTCGGAGCCGTGCGATCAGGTCGCTCACCCGCCGTGGGGTGGTCGTCCCGACGGTGTCGGCGATCGCGAGTCGGTCGGCATCGGCGTCGCGCGCGGCGGTCACGACGTCAACCACCCGTTCGGGCGATGTCGGCCCGTCGAACGGGCAATCCCACGCCGTGGCGACGATGACCTCGACGGTCGCGCCGCTGTCGTGTGCGATCGCGACGATCTCCGGAATCAGTGCGGTGGACTCGGCTGTCGATCGCCCCACGTTGGCGTGGCTGTGCCCGTCGGCCGCCGACACCACGTACTCGATCGACCCGAGACGCGCCGCGACCGCTCTCTTGGCGCCGTTGGGACTGGCGACCAGCGCTGAGAACTCGATGTCGGGGTAGCGGCCCAGTTCGGCTGCCAACTCGGCGGCGTCGGCCAGCGCAGGCACCTTGGACGGCGAGACGAACGCCGTCGCCTCCATCTCCCGCACGCCGGTCGCTGCGACGGCGGCAAGCAATTCGAGCTTGGCCGACAACGGAATCGGTTCTTCGATCTGCAGGCCGTCGCGCAGCGAGACGTCGCGGATATCGACATGGCGCGGTAACCCCGTCATAGCACGCCCTTCTCCTGCAACGCAGCCATCTCCGCATCGGTCTTGCCGAGCAGTCCGCGATAGATCTCGTCGTTGTGCTGGCCCGGTGCGGCGGGTCCGGCGCTGCGGATCGTTCCCGGTGTGTCCGAGAGCACTGGCACCACGCCGGGGCCCTTGACGTTTCGCTCGATTCGCTGGTCCCAGTGATCAGCGATCATGCCGCGGGCCTGCAGCTGCGGATCGTTGACCACTTCGGCGACCGTGTTGATCGGCCCGCTGATCACCCCCGCCTCGGACAGCGTGGCGATGATGTCGGTGGGCTGTCGTTCGGCGGCCCATGCGCCGATGATCTTGTCCAGCTCGTCCTGATTGCGGCCCCTGGCAACGTGATTGGCGAACCGATCGTCGGTGGCGAGCTCGGGTTGCCCCATCGCCGCGCACAGCCGGCGGAACACTGTGTCCTGGTTGGCGGCGATCACCACCCAGCTGCCGTCCGCGGTCGGGTAGATGTTCGACGGCGCGATGCCCTCCAACCGGGTGCCCGACGGGCCGCGCACCACACCACCGACGTCATAGTCGGGGATCGTGGATTCCTGTACAGCCAAACAGGATTCGGTCAGCGCGGCGTCGACCACCTGCCCCTCGCCGGTGACAGTGCGCCGGTACAGCGCTGCCAGCGCCCCCTGCGCGGCGAACATGCCCGCCAGGCTGTCGCCCAGCGAAAGGGCCAACCGCGGTGGCGGGCCCCCGGGGAAGCCGTTCATGTATCGCAGCCCGCTGGCCGCCTCGGCGACCGACGCGTAGCCGGCCTTGTGTGCCTCTGGTCCGGTCTGGCCGTAGCCGGAGACCCGGACCAGGATGATGCCGCGATTGCGTTGATGCAGCACGTCATAACCGAGGTTCCACTTCTCCAGCGTGCCCGGCCGGAAGTTCTCCACGATGATGTCGGAGCGTTCGACCAGGTCGAGAAACAGTGTCCGGCCCGCCTCCTCGCGCAGGTTCAGCGTGACGGCTTTCTTGTTGCGCGCGTGCACCGTCCAGAAGAAGTGATGGCCGTCGAGTTCGGCCTGACCCCACGTCCGCAGCGGGTCTGGTGCGCCCGGCGGCTCGATCTTGATGACCTCGGCCCCCATGTCGCCGAGCAGGCGTCCCGCGAACGGTCCGGAGATCAGCGTGCCGACCTCGATGACCCTGATGCCGTCGAGCGGACCGGTCACCGTCATAACGAAAACCCGTGTCGGTGCAGCCAGTCCGTGCAGATTCCGACGGCCTGGCGCAGCGTGTCGCGCTGGCCGGGGCCGGAGTAGTAGTGGTTGGCGCCGGGGATCTCGTGCATCTCCTTGTCAGGATGCCCGATGGCCTCGAAGAGCCTGCGGGTGTGGCTCGGGGTACATGCGTTGTCGGCCAGGTTACCGATCACCAGCGTGGGCACGTCGATTTCGGGCCCGGCCTTGACGGCATCGCCGTTGGCGTCGTCGTAGCTCCACTGCGAGAGCCAGCTGCGCAGCGTGCAGAACCGGGCCAGGCCGAAGGGTCCGTTGTTCACGACCTGCGGATCGCCCAGATAGGTGGTCCGCGGTTCACGCTCGTTCGGGTCGACCGTGGGGTCCAGCCAGCGGGGATCGGCCATGGTGCCGTGCACGACGAACGAGAACTCGTCATCGGGGCGCCCGGCGGCCTTCAGCTCGGCCAGTTTGTCCTTGACCCACTTGGTGATTCGTCGGTTGCGAGCGATCTGTGCTTCCCGGTAGCGCGCCAGGAATTCCGGGGTGTACGGCGGCTGGTTCGGGTTGTCCGGGTTGTAGAGGTCCAACTCCGGGTCACGCTTCGACGGGTCCGACTCGTCGAGGACGGACGCGTCCAGCCACTCGGTGAGTGTGCCGTGGCGGCTGATGTGCGCGGCCAGCATCATGATGCCGTCGGCGGGGATGAGCCCCAGTTTCGTCAGGTCGGGGCCATCGCCGGAGGGGCTGGCCGTCACTGTCGGATGAGTGGCCTGCTGCTGATAGAACACCGACAGTGAGCCCCCGCCACTCCATCCGGCCAGCACCACCTTGTCGTAACTCAGTCGGTTCTTGGCGTCTTTGATGCACTCGCCGAGGTCCTCGACGACTTTTTCCATCAGCAGCGCGGAGTCGGTGCCGCGGAATCGGCTGTTGCAGTAGATGACATGATGGCCTGCGCGTGCCAGCGCGTTGATCATCGGCAGATACGCGCCGCCGCCGATCGGGTGCATGAACACCAGCACGGTATCGGATGGTTTGGTCTTCGGCTTGAGCAGATAGCTCTCCAACACGATGAGTTCGGAGACTCCGCCGTAGACGTCGCGAACACCCGAAAGATTCTGGTAGGCAATCAGATACGGGATGCGGTCGTACTCGTGGCGCGGCGGTGCCGCGACAGATCCAGTCGTCGTCATCAGTGTTGCCCCAAATCGTTCGCAAGGATTTCAGCCGACGGCACCAGGCGACGCCGCGTGTCAACCGCGATCACCGCCCAGTCCACCGAGTCGTAGTCGTCGAACTTGCGGCGCGCTCGCTCGCGCGCTTTCTCCGGCGCACCGTGATGAACCCCTTGCGGGGCATGGGAAATCAACCCCGGCGGCATCGGGATTCCGTACAGGGACCCGCCGTGGAAGAACGCGATCTCGTCATAGTCGACGTTGCGGTGATACCAGGGCGTGCGCTCGGTGCCGGGCACGCCCTCGGCCGGTTTAGGCAGGAAGTTCATCACGTAGACCCCGGTGGCTTGCATGAACAGATGCACGGTCGGGGGCAGGTGCACGCTATTGGAGGTCACCACGTTGTAGTCGTCGATGTTGAAAGTGAACGCGAAGTTGTCGCCGCGCCACCCCTCCACGTCGAGCGGATGATGTTCGTAGAACAGCGAAGTCGGCCCACCTTCGTGGATCAGCCGGACTTCGTACACTCCGCCCTCGTGCGGACCATCGCCGTCCTCGAGCGGCACCGGGTCGGGGATCGTCGCCTGCGACGGATCGAACGGGAAGTGACGGCCCAGATATCCCGGCGGCGGCACCCGAAACTCGTCGGTGGCCTGGATCATCAACAGCATCGAATCTTCATCGGGTACTTGGCGAAACGTGCATGCCTTCGGGATGTACACCCAGTCACCGGCTCGATAGCGCAGCGGGCCGAACTCCGTCTCCAATAGACCCGAACCCTTGTGCACGAAGCTGAGCAAGTCGCCGTCCACGTAGCGGACGAAGAACGGCATCGCCTCGCTCCGCATCGACAGCAGCACCTGGCAGTCGGCGTTCGAGAACATCAGCAGGGGGCCGCCCGCTGAATCGGTGGCGTCGCTGGGTTTCAGCTGATCCGCCAGCACGTCAACAGGGCGCAGCGGACCGGAAGCGCGATACGCGGTGGGATCGTTGCGCCGGTAGATGTTGGCGGTGCGACCGGTGAACCCACCGCGCCCGAGTTCGTCGTCCTTCAGGCCGTCGAGGTCCGCGTGCAGACGCTTGGGTGTCCGCCCCTTCCGCAGGTGAACAAACGATTCCATGGGGGCTCCATCGACGGTGACAGCGCGAACTAAAAGTGATGTTAGTTTTACTTTACGAGCAGAGTCAATCCTCGAGATCGACCCGGATCGTCAGCAGGTTGGTGCCGAAGGTGCGCACGCCGAAGCTGTTGAACTGGGGCAACGATTTCAGCCGTTCGGTCGGATCGTCGTCGGGTACGAGGTGCGCGGTCCCGTTGTGCCAGCGGCCGCGAAGCCGGACCCGCACGCGGGGGTCGGCTTGAATGTTCTTGACGTATTGCGACTTGTCGCCGAACTCCGAGACGAACCAGAACTGGTCGCCGACCCGGCTCCCGCCCAGCGGGGTGCGCCGGGGTTCGCCCGACTTGCGGCCCGTCGTCTCCAGCAGTGTCTGAATGGGCAGCCGCCGCATCAGCGGGTTGGCCACCCGTTTTTGGAAGAAGTTGGTAACGCGGTCACGTGTGTCGTCGGGCATGGGAGTCCTTTCACACCATGGCGGTCCGTGGCACCTTCATACCTAGTGTGAGCACTGTTTCTCGACGAATGTCAGCGCTTGAGCATGATCTCGAGGAAGCCTTCCCGGCTCGCGGCCGCGCGTGCGCTCGGCTGCGGGCCCGCGATGTGCAGGAAGCCGACGCCGGCGGCAAAAGTCGCCCCGGCGCGCAACTCGGCCTGTTCGGCGTCGAACCCGTAGTCCAGGTACGCCTGACGGACCGCCGCGAAGACGCGCAGGTCTGCCGCACGCACGCTGGCTGCGGCGTCCTCGTCGGTACGGGCCCATTCGCGCATCGCCCGCTCCAGCGTCCAATGTCGGGGGCTGACCAACGACGACATCATTTCCGACAGGCGTTGGCGCGGCGGTAACCCGGCCAGCTCGCCCAGGTCGCGCCGGTCGTCACCGCGTAACTCACCCCATGCCTGCACCAGCGCGGCGCGATAGGCCGCGATGTCGGCGAAATGCCAATAAAAGCTGCCTTTGGTCACTGAAAGGCGACTACACAACCGATCGATCTTGAGCGCCTTGATGCCCTCTTCGGCCAGAATCGCGAACCCCGCCTGAATCCAGTCGTCGACGGATAACCGGGTGTTCGCCGAGGCCTTCGCCCTCCCCATGAGCGGCAGCCTACGGCCCTGGCGGGCGGCACAAACTAACGCTGACGATACTTCTGTTTGATCACAGGAAAATGACAGTCAGCGCCAGTCGGGTGTCCTCGCGAGCTGGTCACATGTTTTACTGCACACGCACAACTGAAATTTTCTCGGTCCGCTCTTCCGCCGAACCGGGCTCAGCGGAGCGGGCGCGACAGCGCAGTAAAGCAAGTGCTGCGGTGCCGAATGACGATCTGTGATCGTCGGGGGAAGCGTGTTACGGCGTAACCGGAAGATGGATGGAATTGCTCTATGAGGTTCGTTGACAAGATTCGTGGCCATTGGGCGCGCCGATTTGCGGTCGCAGCCATCGCGGCGGCCGTCCTACCAGGCGTGGTCGGTCTAACCGGAGGCTCAGCCACCGCAGGTGCGTTCTCCCGGCCGGGCCTGCCGGTCGAGTACCTGATGGTGCCGTCGCCGTCGATGGGCCGGGACATCAAGATTCAGTTCCAGAAGGGGACCGGCTCGCACGCGGTCTACCTGCTGGACGGCCTGCGTGCTCAGGACGACTACAACGGCTGGGACATCAACACCCAGGCGTTCGAGTGGTTCCTGGACACCCCGCTGTCGATCGTCATGCCGGTCGGCGGCCAGTCGAGCTTCTATTCCGACTGGTATTCGCCTGCGTGCGGTAAGAGCGGCTGCCAGACGTACAAGTGGGAGACGTTCCTGACCAGTGAGCTGCCGCAGTGGCTGGCATCCAACAAGGGTGTGGCCTCTACCGGCAATGCCGCGGTCGGGCTGTCGATGGCGGGCAACTCCGCGATGATCCTGGCGGCCTACCACCCCGACATGTACATCTACGCAGGCTCGTTGTCCGCGTTCCTCAACCCCTCCGAGGGCAGCTGGCCATTCCTGATCAACATGGCGATGGGCGATGCAGGCGGGTACAAGGCGAACGACATGTGGGGCCCGACCGAGGACCCCAACAGCGCCTGGAAGCGCAACGACCCGATGCTCCAGATCCCGACGTTGGTGGCGAACAACACCCGCCTCTGGGTGTACTGCGGCAACGGCACACCCAACGAGTTGGGCGGCGGTGATCTTCCTGCCACGTTCCTCGAGGGCCTGACGATCCGTACCAACCAGACCTTCCAGGACAATTACATCGCCGCGGGTGGTCACAATGCCGTGTTCAACTTCCCGGCCAACGGCACCCACAGCTGGGGCTACTGGGGTGCGCAGCTTCAGCAGATGAAGCCCGACCTCATCTCCTACCTCGGCTGACGACCGAAGACGCGAAAGCCCCCGACACCTAGTCGGGGGCTTTTGCGTTTGGTGAAGAATGGCCGTCATGGTCGCAGTCAACGCATTGGTCGCACACCAAGACGCCGAAGGGTCCATCGAACTTTCCCATGAAGTTGTCGACGACAGCTTCCTGCCCGAGGGTGAAGTCACCATTGCTGTCGAGTACTCCGGCGTCAACTACAAAGACGCCCTGGCCGTCACGCCGAAGGGCGGTGTGGCGCGGTCCTATCCGCTGATCCCCGGCATCGACGTCGCGGGGACAGTGACTGCGAGCTCCTCCGGCGACTTCGCAGTGGGCGACCGCATCGTCGCCCACGGCTACGACATCGGCACCGCTCGGCACGGCGGATACGCTGACACCGCCCGCTTTCCGGCCGACTACCTGGTCAAGCTCGACACGTTGACGACCGCTCAGGCGGCCGCGATCGGTACGGCAGGGTTCACAGCGGCCATGAGCGTCAACGCAATTCGTGCGCATGGTGTACGGCCGCAGGATGGCCCCGTGTTGGTCACCGGCGCCACGGGCGGGGTCGGGAGTGTCAGCGTCGACCTGCTGGCCGGCCTCGGGTACGAGGTCATCGCGTCCACCGGTAAGGCGGAGGCGCACGACTACTTGATGGGGCTGGGCGCCACCGAGGTCGTTGGCCGACTGCCGGCCGAGGGGGAGAAGGTCCGGCCGCTCGGCAAGTCCGCCTATGCGGCAGTCGTCGACAGCGTCGGCGGCGACACGCTCGCATACGCGTTGAGCATCCTGAATTACGCTGGGGTGGCTGCGATTTCAGGGCTGGCCCGGTCGGCGGAGCTGCCGACGACGGTGATGCCGTTCATCCTGCGTGGCGTCACGCTGGCCGGCATAGATTCGGTGCTGCTGCGCATCGACAAGCGGCGCGAGCTGTGGCAGTCGATTGCGACGGACCTGCTGCCCCCTCACCTCGACGACATCACGCGCGACGTCTCGATCCTCGAGGCGCCCGAGACACTGCGCACCATCATCGGCGGCGGTGTCACGGGCCGCACCCGCGTCGTGGTGAAGGACGGGTTCTGACCTACTTCAGTTCCGCGGACGACAGGCCGAGCAACCGGCGTGCCACCACCAGCTGCTGGATCTGCTGAGTGCCCTCGAAGATGTCGAGGATCTTGCTGTCGCGTGCCCACTTCTCCAGCAGCATTTGTTCGGAATAGCCTGTGGTCCCTGCTAATTCGACAGCCTTGAGGGTGATGTCGCTGGCGACGCGGCCTGCCTTCGCCTTGCCCATCGACGCTTCCTTGGAGTTCGGAATGTCGTTGTCGGCCTGCCATGCCGAACGCACCATCAACAGGTAGGCGGCTTCCCAATCGGCTTCCATGCGAAGGAATTCCGCAGCGGGAGCGCTTTGCGCGTGGGCCGGTTTGTCATACGAGATCTCGACACCGGCCTCGGTGAGAATCTTCCGCAATTCTTCGAGCGCCGCGCGGGCGATGCCGACGGCCATCGCGGCGACAACCGGTCGGGTGTTGTCGAAGGTCTCCATGACCCCGGCAAAGCCCTTCTCCACCTGGATGTCTGGACTGCCGAGCAGGTTGTCCTTCGGGATCCTGACGTTGTCGAACCGGATCACCGCGGTGTCGGATGCCTTGATACCGAGTTTGTCCTCGAGCCGTTCGACGGTCACGCCAGGATGCTCGCGCGGCACGATGAACGACTTGATGGCGGCGCGGCCCAACGACTTGTCGAGCGTCGCCCAGACCACGATGTGGGTGGCGCGCGACCCGGCGGTGACGAAGATCTTCTCGCCGTTGATGATGTACTCGTCGCCGTCGAGCTTCGCTGTCGTCGACACGGCGGCCGAGTCCGAACCGAAGCCCGGCTCGGTGATCGCCATCGCTGCCCAGACATTCTTGCCCAGACGCTCGAGTTGATCTTTGGTGGCGACGCTGGAGATGGCGGCGTTACCCAGGCCCTGGCGCGGGACCGAGAGCATCAATGCGACGTCGCCCCAACTGATTTCCATCACGTTGAGCACGGCCGACATGTTGGCGCCGTTGTGGTTGGCACCTCGGGGCTCGTCGCCGCCCGCGAAGGCCTCCGCGCCCGCGAACGAGATCGTGTTGGCCGCCGAGATCCCTTCGAAGAGCGTGGCGAGAGTGTCCAGCTCGACGGGATACTCGTGCTCGCGAAGATCCCACTTGCGCGAGATCGGCCGCAGCATCTCCGCGGCGCCCTGATGGGCCTTTTCGATTACAGCTTCCAGCTTGCGCGGAAGTTCCAGATTGATTGCCATGACTCGACTTTCCGGCTAGATGATTCCGCTAAACGACAACGACGCCCTCGGCCACACCGATGGCACGCAGATCGCGGTACCAGCGTTCGACCGGATGTTCTTTGGTGTAGCCATGGCCACCGAGGAGCTGGACGCCGTCAAGGCCGATCTGCATGCCCTTGTCGGTCGCCATCCGCTTCGCCAGCGCGGCTTCGCGGGCGAACTGCAGCCCCTGGTCGGCGCGCGACGCCCCGCGCCACGTGATGAGCCGCAGCCCGTCGAATTCGATCGCCATGTTGGCGCACATGAACGCCACCGCCTGCCGATGGGCGATGGGCTCACCAAAGGCCTGGCGCTCCTTGACATATGGCACCACGTAGTCGAGCACCGCATGCGCGGTCCCGACCGCAAGAGCCGCCCAGCCGAGCCGCGACAACGCGATGGCTTCGGAGTAATCGTGGTCGGTGGCGCCGTCCTCACCGAGCCGAGCGGACAGGGGCACCGTGACACTGTCGAGCTCGATACGGCCGAGCGCCGCGGCACGGACGCCCATACTCGGCTCCGGCGTCACCGTGATTCCCTTCGCCGAGGACTCGACGACGAACAGTGCCGGCTTGCCATTGAGTTGCGCTGCGACAATGAGCAATTCGGCTTTCGCTGCTGCGGGCACCAACGACTTCACTCCGTCGAGGCGGTAGCCGCTCGGCGTGCGTACCGCCGTCGTCTTCAGCGCGGTGGGGTCGAAAAGCGGGTGCGGTTCGGCGATCGCCACACAGGCCTGCGGTACGTTCTCGCCCGCGAACTCCTTGAGATAGGTGGCCTGCTGATCGGCGCTGCCCCAGTGGGTAAGCGCGGAAGCGACGCCGGCAGGCGCGAGGATCGGCAGCGCCAGACCCATGTCGCCGTACGCCAGCGCTTCGGCCACCAACACGTTGGTCACCGCGGCACGATGCGCGGCGATGCCATCGAAGTCCTCGGGAATGTTGATCGCGGTGATGCCGAGTTCGGTCGCCTTGGTAACGAGATCATCGGGATACGTCGCGGCCGCGTCGGCGTCATGAGCCGCAGGCCGGATCACCTCTTCGGCGAACTCGGTGACGGTGTCGACGATCATCTGCTGTTCTTCGTCGGGCGTCAGGTCGAAGTAGTCGGCGCCGCTGCGCTTCAGCCGGGTCGGGCCGCCGGGGGAGCCCTTGACCCTCTTGAACTGTCGGTTGGCCGCGCCGGCGGCGGAGAACACCTGCTTGACGCCGTACTTCAGGCCGCGGTTCAGCGGGTCACGCAGGTGGTAGCGGTCCAGGAATTCCTGCCCGACGATCGGCGTGATCAGCGCCAAACCGATGTCGGTGGCCGTCCGCTTGTGCTTGTGCATGCCGACGGCGCTCTCTTTTCCCGAGCGGTTTTTGGACGGCAGTGTGTTGGTCATTGTCAGCTGCCTCGCTTGCTGGTTGACGTGGGCGAATACCCAACTGACTCCAGAGTAAGGTATCGGAACTGACTCTGGAGTAAGTTGTTATCCAATTCACAGCTATCCGCCGTTGAGCCTGTTCAGAACCGATTCGTGCAGTAGACCGTTGGTCGCGACGGCGCTGCCGCCGTGCGGGCCGGCCACCCCAGCGAGGCTGGTGAACGCGCCGCCCGCTTCACGCACGACGATGTCGAGCGCGGCGAGGTCCCACAGCGACACCTCGGGCTCCGCGGCGATGTCGACAGCGCCCTCGGCGAGCAGGCAGTACGACAGGAAGTCGCCGTACGCGCGTACGCGCCAGACCATGTCGGTGAATTCGATGAAGCGGTCGCGCCGCCCCAGTTCCGACCATCCGGAAAGACTCGAGAACGACAGGCTCGCCGATTCGACGTCGGCCACCGACGACACCGCGATCCGTCGCGGTGCACCGCCCGCGAAGGACGTGAACGCGCCTTCGCCCGCGCCTGCCCACCAACGCCGTTGCAGCGCAGGAGCACTCGCGACTCCTGCGATCGGAACCCCGTCGTGCAGCAGCGCGATCAACGTCGCCCACACTGGGACCCCGCGCACGAAGTTCTTGGTGCCGTCGATCGGGTCGATCACCCACTGGCGTCCGGTGAAAACCGCTGTGCCGCCGAACTCCTCACCGAGCACCGCATCGTCGGGCCGCTCCGCCGACAGCGTGTCGCGCACCGCGCCTTCGACCGAGCGGTCCGCGTCGGTGACCGGAGTCAGGTCGGGTTTGGTGTCGATATGCAGATCCAGTGCGCCGAAGCGTTCCATCGTCAACGCATCGGCGTGGTCGGCCAGCCGCAACGCGAGTTCGACGTCATCCCGGATCGTGGTCATGGCAGCAGTCCTACCATGGCCCTGTGTTGGAGTTCGTGATCATCATCGTGCTCATCGGGGCCTTGGCCGCGCTCGCCGGACCCTGGATCATGCGGCGTCGCGGCGCAGGCGGGGACTGGGTGCACGGCAACCTGGTGGTCACCGGCGTCAGCCCGAAACCGGACGCCACCGGCGAACAGTTCGTCACGATCACCGGCGTGATCAACGGCCCCACGGTCGACGAGCACGTCGTCTACCAACAGCTCGCGATCGACGTCAACGACTGGCCGAGCATGGGCCAGCTGTTCCCGGTGATGTATGCGCCGAACAACCCCGACCGGTGGACATTCGCGTAACGCGACGGCGTAGCTCAGCCCGCCGAGTGTGGCCTTGATACACACCTTCGGCGCCGATCGTGTGCGGGTAACCCACGTTCGCGCGAAAAGGGCTAGCCGTGGCCGATGCGCAGCAGGTCCGCGACGCTGGTCAGCTTGACGCGCGGGCGGCCATGGGGTTCGCCCGCTGATCGCTCGTACTCGTCGATCAGCTTCCAGTGGTCGTCGGTGATCAACTTGGGCTGCCGCGACAACAGCCACTCCACCAAGGTGTCCGGGTAGTCCGCGTCGACCTCGGCGAGCTCCGCGCCTGCCAAGTCCGACAGCAGCGTGTCGACGGTCTCCTGCGAGTCCTTCTTATTGCTGCCGATCACGCCGGTCGGACCGCGCTTGATCCAACCGACGACGTACTCGTTGCGGCTGCCCTCGATCCGGCCGTCGGCATGCGGGATGGTGCCGCTGCGCTCATCGAACGGCAGGCCGGGCGTCGGCACGCCGCGGTAACCGACCGCGCGTACCACCAATTGCGCTGGCACCTCCTCGCGCTGACCGGTGTCCTTGGCAGTGATGCGACCGTCCTCGTCAACAAGTTCGTTGCGGCCCAACACGATTGATTCGACCCGCCCGTCACCCTTGATCTCGATCGGCGAGGTGCGGAACCGGAACACGATGCGACGCTTGGCGCCGCGAGGCTCGCGTTCGGCATAGCCGCGCAGCACCTTGATGTTGTTGCGGACGGTCTTACCCGCGGCCTCGACGTCCGCGTCGGAGATGTCGGCGAGGTCGGCCGGGTCGACGATCACGTCGACGTCGCCTAGGCCTTCCAGGTCACCGAGCTCGCGTAGCTCCAACGTCGTGAACGGAGCCTGCAGCGGCCCGCGCCGCCCGACGATGAGCACCTCTTCGACGCCGCGGTCGTGCAGCGACTGCAACGCATGATCGGCGATGTCGGTGCTCGCCAGCACGTCGGGATCGGTGACGAGGATTCGCGCCACGTCCAGTGCGACGTTCCCGTTGCCCACCACGACTGCGCGACCGCTCGACACGTCGGGCGCCATCTCCTCGAAGTGTGGGTGCGCGTTGTACCAGCCGACGAAGTCGACCGCGGCGACGCTGCCGGGCAGTTCCTCGCCGGGAATGCCCAGTGCCCGGTCGGACTGCGCGCCGACCGCGTATATCACCGCGTCGTAGCGCTCGGCCAGTTCGGAGGTCTGCACATGCTCGCCGACCACGATGTTGCCGAAGAACCGGAACCGCGGATCGAGCGCCGTCTTGTCGAACTGGGCGCTGATCGACTTGATCTTCGGATGGTCGGGCGCCACACCCGACCGAACCAGACCCCACGGGGTCGGCAGCATCTCCAGCATGTCGACGCGCACGTCGGCATCCTCGTTGGCGTCAGCGAACTTCAGAAGCGAGGCAGCGGCAAAGTAGCCCGAAGGCCCTGAGCCGACGATCGCCACGTGATATGGGCGCATATACAGCTTTCTGTCGCTGCCGAGCCACGCGCAAGGGGCTGTCGCGTCGTGGCCAGGCTGGTTACCAGTCCGACTTTAAACCGCCGGTACCCTGAACTCCCGTGGATCCTGACCGTCAAGCCGACATCGCTGCCCTCGACTCCACCTTGACCACGGTGGAGAGGGTGCTCGATGTCGACGGGCTGCGCGGTCGAATCGAAAAGCTCGAGCACGAGGCGTCCGACCCGAAGCTGTGGGACGACCAAACCCGCGCTCAGAAGGTCACCAGCGAGTTGTCGCATACCCAGGGTGAGCTGCGCCGGGTCGAAGAACTCCGGCAGCGCCTCGACGACCTGCCCGTCATGTACGAGCTGGCCACCGAGGAAGCAGGCGCAGAGGGCGACAAGGCTCTGGTCGAAGCCGATGCCGAGCTCAAGAAGCTGCGCGAGGACATCGAGGCGATGGAAGTGCGCACGCTGCTGTCGGGTGAGTACGACGCGCGCGAGGCGCTGGTCAACATCCGCTCAGGCGCAGGCGGCGTCGACGCGGCCGACTGGGCCGAGATGTTGATGCGGATGTACATCCGCTGGGCGGAGGCGCACAAGTATCCGGTCGAGGTGTTCGACACGTCCTACGCCGAAGAGGCGGGCATCAAGAGCGCGACGTTCGCCGTGCACGCGCCGTACGCGTACGGGACGTTGTCGGTGGAGCAGGGCACCCATCGACTGGTGCGCATCAGCCCGTTCGACAACCAGGGCCGCCGCCAGACATCGTTCGCCGAAGTCGAGGTGCTGCCGGTCACCGAGACCACCGACCACATCGACATTCCGGAAAGCGATGTGCGCGTTGACGTGTACCGCTCCAGCGGACCTGGCGGTCAGTCGGTGAACACCACTGACTCGGCGGTTCGACTCACGCACATCCCGACCGGTATCGTGGTGACTTGCCAGAACGAAAAGTCGCAGCTGCAGAACAAAGTTTCTGCGATGCGAGTGCTTCAGGCAAAGTTGTTGGAACGCAAGCGTTTAGAAGAACGTGCTGAGCTGGATGCGTTGAAGGGCGACGGCGGCAGTTCGTGGGGAAACCAGATGCGCTCCTACGTATTGCATCCGTACCAGATGGTGAAGGACCTGCGCACCGACTACGAAGTCGGCAATCCAGCGGCAGTACTGGACGGAGACATCGACGGGTTCCTCGAAGCGGGAATCCGGTGGCGCAACAGACGAGATGACGAATAGCACCGAATTAGCAATGAGTTTCGCCGACCGTTGGCATGGCTTTTGGGCCGGCAGCATCGGCGAATGGCTGCTTCTGCGCGGTGTGCCGATTGCGCTCTATCTGATCGGCGGTCTGCTCGCGGCCCGCTTCATCAACTGGTTGGCCAACCGCATCGTGCGCCGTATCGATGCCGAGTACCAGGAGAGCGACCAGCTGGTGCGCACCGAGAGTGCCAAGCATCGGCAAGCCGTGGCTTCGGTCATTTCCTGGGTATCGGTCGCGCTGTTGTTCGTCATCGTGACGGTGCAGGTCACCACGATTCTGGCGATTCCGGTCGGCTCGCTCGTCGCACCTGCCGCAGTGCTCGGCGCCGCGCTCGGTTTCGGCGCGCAGCGCCTGGTGCAGGACCTGCTCTCGGGCTTCTTCATCATCACCGAGAAGCAGTACGGCTTCGGTGACCTGGTCTCCCTGACGGTGGCAGGCATCAACTCGCCTGCCGAGGGCACGGTCGAGGACGTGACGTTGCGCGTCACCAAGCTGCGCTCCACCGAGGGCGAGATGTACACGATCCCGAACGGCCAGATCGTGAAGACCGTCAACCTCTCGAAGGACTGGGCTCGCGCGGTCATCGACATCCCGGTGCCGACGTCGGCGGACCTCAATTTGGTGAACGACGTGCTGCACGGGGTAGCCGAGAAGGCGATGGAAGAACCCAGCCTCAACGCGCTGCTCCTGGATGCGCCCCAGCTGATGGGTGTGGAGAGCATCGAGTTGGACACCGTGAACCTGCGGATGGTGGCGCGCACGCTGCCCGGTAAGCAGTTCGAGGTGGGCCGCCGCATCCGGGTGCTGGTGGTCCGCGCCCTGCGCCGCGCAGGCGTGGTGACGCCGGCCGACGGTCACACCCCGATGGTCGAGGCCATCGTGCATCCTGCGACCGCGGGCGGCGCCGAAGAATCGCAGGCCCCGCCGGAGCAGAAGCAGACATGAGGTCGTGGTTCACCGCCCGGCTCGGGCGGATGCGGGTCTCGACGATCGTGCTGATCGTCGTGTTCCTTGCGCTGTTCTGGGTGTATCACAACTTCGAGCCGGGGCCTGCGCGCACCGAAGCGCCGCCGACCGCGGTCGTCCCGCCCGGCTTCGTGCCCGACCCGAACTACACGTGGGTGCCCCGGACCAACGTGCGGCGGCCGAAGGAACCCGAGCCCACCACCACCACGACCACGACAACCACCACTACCAGCCCGACCGAGACCACGACGACGTCACCCGGGGAGACCACCAGCCCGACGTCGCCGACATCGTCCACGCCGACGACGACCGTCATCCCCGGTCCGTTGGGGCCACAGACCGTGACGCTGCCGCCCACGCTCACGCCGACGACACCGCCTGCGGCAGGGCTGGGACCGACGCCGACCACGCCGGCTGCGCCGAGCTGACGTTGAGCGGCCTTCGCTCGCGCCACCGCTACACTGGCGAGCCGTGATGATCACCCTCGACCACGTGTCAAAGCAGTACAAGTCGTCGGCCAGGCCGGCGCTCGACAACGTGTCACTCAAGATCGACAAGGGTGAATTCGTCTTCCTGATCGGGCCGTCGGGCTCGGGCAAGTCGACGTTTATGCGGCTGCTGCTGGCCGAGGAGCATCCGTCGGCCGGTGACATCCGGGTGTCCAAATTCCACGTCAACAAGCTTCGCGACCGCCACATCCCCGGCCTGCGCCAAGTGATCGGCTGCGTGTTCCAGGACTTCCGGCTGCTGCAGCAGAAGTCGGTCTTCGAGAACGTCGCGTTCGCGCTGGAAGTCATCGGCAAGCGCTCCGAGGTGATCAACCGGGTGGTTCCCGACGTGCTGGAGATGGTCGGGCTGTCCGGCAAGGCCAATCGGCTGCCCGGTGAACTGTCGGGCGGCGAGCAGCAGCGCGTGGCCATCGCCCGCGCATTCGTCAACCGTCCGCTGGTGCTGTTGGCCGACGAGCCGACCGGAAATCTCGACCCCGAGACCAGTAAAGACATCATGGATCTGCTCGAGCGGATCAACCGCACCGGGACCACGGTGCTGATGGCCACACATGACCACCACATCGTTGACTCGATGCGTCAGCGCGTCGTCGAACTGGAGCTCGGCAGGCTCATCAGAGACGAGCAGCGCGGCGTCTACGGAATGGACCGCTAAGTGCGCTTCGGCTTCCTGATAAATGAAGTACTGACCGGCTTTCGTCGCAACGTCACCATGACGATTGCGATGATCCTGACCACGGCGATCTCCATCGGCCTGTTCGGCGGCGGGCTGCTGGTGGTGCGCCTGGCCGACAACTCCCGCAAGATCTACCTGGATCGGGTCGAAAGCCAGGTCTTCTTGACCAACGACGTCTCCGCGAACGACCCCACATGCGACGGCGACGCGTGTAAGGCCCTGCGCGCCAAGATCGAAGGTCGCGACGACGTGAAGTCGGTGCGGTTCTTGAATCGCGACGACGCCTACAACGATGCGATCAAGAAGTTCCCGCAATACAAGGACGTCGCGGGCAAAGAGGCGTTCCCGGCGTCGTTCATCGTCAAGCTCGACAACCCCGAACAGCACAAGGACTTCGACAAGGCGATGGTCGGCCAGCCGGGGGTGCTCAATGTGCTGAACCAAAAAGACTTGATCGACCGCTTGTTCGCGGTGCTCGATGGGCTTTCCAACGCCGCCTTCGCGGTGGCGCTAGTGCAGGCGGTCGGCGCAATCCTGTTGATAGCCAACATGGTTCAAGTCGCGGCGTACACCCGTCGCACCGAGATCGGCATCATGCGACTGGTCGGTGCCAGCCGGTGGTACACGCAGTTGCCGTTCCTGGTCGAGGCGATGCTGGCGGCGTTCATCGGCGTGGTCATCTCGATCATCGGCCTGGTCGTTGTTCGCGCAATGTTCCTGGAGAATGCGCTCAACCAGTTTTATCAAGCGAATCTGATCGCCAGGATCGACTACGCTGACATCCTCTATATCGCTCCGATCTTGCTGTTCGTCGGCGTGGCGATGGCAGGCGTCACCGGCTACGTCACGCTACGGCTCTACGTCCGAAGATAGCCATGGCAAAGAAAGCCGACCCGACGAGGTCCAGCAACAACAGAGTTGTCGCGACGAATCGCAAAGCGCGGCACAACTATTCGATCCTCGATACCTACGAAGCGGGCATCCAGTTGGTGGGTACCGAGGTGAAGAGCCTGCGCGACGGCCAAGCCTCGCTGGCCGATGCGTTCGCCACCGTCGACGACGGCGAGATCTGGCTGCGCAATCTGCACATCCCCGAGTATCACCACGGCAGCTGGACCAACCACCCGCCGCGGCGCAACCGCAAACTTCTGTTGCACCGCAAGCAGATTGACAACCTGGTCGGCAAGATCAGGGACGGCAACCTGACGCTGGTGCCGCTGTCGCTGTACTTTTCCGAGGGCAAGGTGAAGGTCGAACTTGCGTTGGCCCGCGGTAAGCAGGCGCACGACAAGCGCCAAGACATGGCGCGACGCGACGCACAGCGTGAAGTGACGCGCGAGTTGGGTCGCCGTGCCAAGGGCATGAGCTGACGGGCTTAGCAGGCCCAGTCCTCGCACTGTTGTCGGCGTTCGGTTACGGCATCAGCGATTTCATCGGCGGTCTGGCGTCGCGGCGAGTGGCGGCGCTGCGCGTCGTACTGGTGTCCTATCCGATCGCGCTGGTGGTGCTGACCGTCCTGGCCTCTCTTGTCGGCGGAGAGATCGACCAGCGGGCGGTGTTCTGGGGTGCGCTGTGCGGTGTCTCCCAGGCGTTCGGCATCTGGTGGTTTTACGCGGCGCTCGGTTCGGGCCCGATCTCGATGGTGTCGCCGCTGACAGCGATTCTGGTGGCGGGCATCCCCGTCGGCGCCGGGTTGGTGCTGGGGGAGCGGCCGAGTCCTGTCGCCGCGGTCGGAGTGGTGCTGGCCTTGGTGGCGGTGGTGTTGGTCTCGCGGGAGACAACGGACAAGGACGTCACGCCGCACAAGTTCACGGCCAAGGTGGCGTGGATGACGGTCGGGTCTGGCATCGCATTCGGGCTGAACTTCGTGCTGATTCATCAGGCGCCGGTGGCGGCCAAGCTGTGGCCGCTGGTCTTCGCTCGCTTATCGGCGAGCGTGCTGGTCTTGATCATCGCAGCAGTGAGCGCAAACCTGCGGCCGCCGAGCGGAACGCCACTTCGCCTCGCGGTGTTAGCGGCGCTGCTCGATGCGGGTGCCAACGTCGCGATGCTGCTGGCTCTGCACGCCTCCTATCTGTCGCTGGCAGGCGTGCTGATGTCGCTGTACCCCGCCGCGACGGTGCTGTTGGCGATCGTGGTGCTGCGCGAACGAGTGACGCGCTGGCAGGCGGCCGGGATGGTGTTGGCACTCGGGGCCGTGGCGATGATCGCCACCGGCTGACTTCCCAACTACCGCGAGCGTGCGTGTCTGCACGTCGACACGCCGCGTTTGGCGAGCATTTCGCGCACGCTCGCCAGCCGCGAGCGGCCTAGCATCGGACGTATGACCCTCTTCTACGAGGTGCTGCTGGTTCTAATCACCCTTGTCATCACGTGGTTCGCGGCATACGTCGTTTATCGACTGCTAACCGACGACTCTTGAGCACGGGGGGACCCTCACCATCCCTCCGAGCCGGCTACTCCTTTGAACGGGCCCACCACCCGGCTCGTGATCCAGCCACCGTAGAAGCCGCCCGGTTGCGGGATCACCTGCTCGCCGTTGACCGTGCACCGATCGACGAGCGCGGCCATCACGGCGACGGCGCCGGCGATGACGCGAAATGCGGGCGACGGATTCGCGTAGCTCCACGCAGCGCGTGGCGCAGTCTTCGCCGGGGTCACCAGGTCGTAGTAGTTGGCGTGGCCCTTCCATTCACACCACGACGAGCCTGTGGCGGGCCGCAACGCGTCTTCGGCGAAACTGGCCCGCGGCAGGTAGTAGGTGGGTGGGTGACTTGTCTCCAGCACTCGCCAGGCGCGAGCGGCGATAGCGATGGGCTGGTCACCCAGCTCGATCGTGATCGAGCCGACGAACTCTTCCACGCGTGGCGGCCGCGGGTAATCCCACACCGACTCCTGGCCGGCCTCGGCGGGCTCCGGCTTCGGCATCAGGGCCATCGCAATCTCTCTCCTCACGTCCATTTCGCCTTTTTGCCGCATCGTCGTTCGAAGGGGATTCGTCGCGGCGTGGGGTTCGGATGGTAGTGACGCAATCCATGCGCGCGGGTGCGTCGCGAGCGCTACCTTCTGCCAAGTGAGCAGCCCTTCGCGCCCCGTGACAACCCTCGACAAATCCGATGTACTTGCCGGCCTGTTCGCCGTGTGGGACGAGATCGACGGGGTGCTCGCCGGTCTGGACGACGAGCAGTGGCAGGCTCACACCCCGCTGCCGGGCTGGACCGTCCACGATGTGACGGCCCACCTGATCGGCGCGGAGTCGATGCTGCAGGGTGTTGCGACGCCGGATGTCGACATCGACATCTCGACGCTCGAACACGTCTGCAATGACATCGGCGTGCTGAACGAGCGCTGGATTCTCAAGTTCCGCGGCAGCAGCCCAGCCGACCTGCTCGACCGTTTTCGCAGCACGACTGCCAAGCGCCGCGAGCAGTTGACGGCAATGAGCGAGTCCGACTGGAACGAGGTCATCCTGACGCCCGCCGGTCCCGACACATACGGCCGGTTCATGCGGGTGCGCGACTTCGACTGCTGGATGCATCTGCAGGACATTCGCGATGCGCTTGGTCAACCTGCCGCGGACTCGACCGGACCGGCGTCGCGGCTGGCCCTCGACGAGATGACGGCGAGCATGGGGTTCGTCGTCGGCAAGCTCGGCGGTGCACCGGAGGGATCGCGGGTGGCCATCGTCCTGACCGGGCCGCTGGCCCGGACGATCAACGTCGCCGTCGACGGCAGGGCCAAGTTGGTCGACGACTTCGGCGGTCAGGAGCCGACGGCGACGATCACGCTCGATGGCCTGCTGTTCACCCGGTTGGCGGGCGGTCGGCAAGCCGTCGACCACGACGCGGTCACCTACAGCGGCGACGAAGCGGTTGGACGGCGGATCGTCGAGCACCTCAAATTCGTGATCTAGCTGGGATTATTTACTCGCTGGCCTTTGTTGTACCGCCCGGTAGAATGAGATGTCCCGCCGAACGTCGGCGGGGATGCGAGGGGCTGAACGGTTTCGACTTCGCGCATCGAATCAAGGGAAGCGTGCCGGTGCAGGCAAGAGACCACCGTAAGCGTCGTTGCAACCAATTAAGCGCCGATACAAATCGCGCTGACTACGCTCTCGCTGCCTAAGCGATAGCTGGTCCGTCAGACCGGGACTGCCCTCGACCCGGACCCTGGCGTCGTCTAGAGGGATCAACCGATGAGTTCGGTCGCGGAACGCATCGGGAAACCAAACAGCGACTGGGATCGTCATCCTGACTTGTTCGCGTGATCAGGAGATCCGAGTAGAGACATAGCGAACTGCGCACGGAGAAGCCTCGAGGGAATGCCGTAGGACCCGGGTTCGATTCCCGGCAGCTCCACCAGAGAAAGACAGGTCAGGCCGAAAGGCCTGGCCTGTTTCTTTTTTGTCCGCGCGATCCTTACTCGGCGGATAGGAAACCCTCCCCCTGAGCCAGGGGATTCTGGCTGTCCGGCCATTACCAGGGCGTTCGCTGAGCACGACTATTGGAGCAGCGGGAAACAGCCGAGTAGGGCCGAAGATTCGGCCAATACGCATACCAACCCCGCACCGAAGGGCCACTCGACCAACCCGCGCCTCACGACCGGGGAGCGACTACCTACAGGAGAAATCATGACAATCACCAACAAGGTCTGTCCGAGCCGGCGAGGCCGGACCAACGCCGCCATCCTGCTGGCTGCGGCCGCGACCGTCGCCGGCTTGGTCGGCACCGCCGCACCCGCGAACGCAGCAGACCAGTACGTCGCACTGGCACTCGGATACATCAACGAGAACCCGCCAGTCACGATGGCCGGAGGCTCATCGATCGCCGGCACCCAGGATGCCGCCGCTCAGGGTGCGCTCACCAACTGCGTCAACAACGGTGGCAGCCACTGCGTGACCGTCGTCATCGGCACAAATGAGTGCGCAGCGGCCGCCTCGAACAACTATGGCGAAGAGGTCGGGGCGAAAGGCTCGACTGTTGCCGCCGCCTCGAGCGCCGCTCTGGGCATGCTGCAGAACCAGACGGGCGCGAAGGTCATCGTGTCGGGTTGCTCGAACGGATCCACGACTCCGCCGCCGCCGCCGATCGATCCGCCGCAACCCCCCGCGCCCAAGCTGGGGCCGACGGTCTCGTTCAAGACGATCCTGGGTGGTCTTCAGGCTCACATCACCGACCGCAGCGGAGTGTCGTCGCAGTGCACCTACGCGACGGACAATGTGAACCGCAGCTTCGCGCTGGCGGCCAACTCCTCGTACGACCTGAGGATTGTTCCGGCCGTCCCGCAGTTCCGGAACTGGACCGTCACGATCACCTGTGACAACGGCACCAGCACGACGGCGACGACATACTTCTGATCCGCAGTCGCCCTTAACCCGATCCGCCCGGGCCGTCATGTGACGGTCCGGGCGGTATCGGGTTTTCTGTTGTTGCCGTCAACACCTTTCACGTTGCGGCTATGTCAAAGTCGAGAGTGCCAGCACGCCCGTCAATTACGCTCATGTCATGCCAGAAACTGCGTACGCTACCTGCGGCGATCTCAGCCTGGCATACCAAGTGTTCGGCGAGGGGCCGATCGAGCTCGTCGTCGGTGGATCCTTCGCCAGCCACATCGAGCTGTATTGGACGATGCCTGAATTCGTGGCCTTCTTCGAGCGGCTCTCCACGTTCTGTCGCATCCTTTTGTTCGATAAGGCCGGCGCGGGACTGTCGGACCCGGTGCCGCAAATTCCCACGCTCGATGATCGAGCGGCCGAGATCGAATCTGTGATGGACACCGTCGGCTTCGAAAAGGCGGTCCTCTTCGGGGCGAGTGAGGGCGGCCCGGCCTCCATCTTCTTCGCTGCAACACGACCGGAGCGAACCCGGGCATTGATTCTCACCGGCACCTCCGCGTACGCATTCGCCGATGGCTGGGATGACTTGGACTGTGAGCCGGCCGAGGTGCGGGCACGCCTTCTGCCCGAGCTGGGTGCGGATTACACGCCCTCGATGCAGCAACTGGTCCGCTGGCAGGATTGGTGCCGCGCCGCCGTCTCGACGTGGGGCAGTGGCGAGGCGGCCAAGGGCCTGCTGCCGTCGGTGCGCTCGATACGCCTGCTGGCAATGGTGGAGCGAATGAGCGCCAGCCCCGGGATGGCGCGTGCGGCAATGGAAGCGATGTTCCGGATGGATGTGCGCCCGATCCTGCCGACGATCAGCGTGCCGACCCTGATCATCCATGCGCGCGACGAGGTCGTTCCGGTGCAGTGTGGCCGTTACATCGCCGACCACATCCCCGGTGCGCGGATGCTAGAAGTCGAGGGCAGCGACCACGCGCCCTGGCTCGCCGATCCCGACAAGGTCCTGACCGAAGTCGAGGAGTTCCTCACCGGCAGCCATACCGCGCCGTCGCCGATGCGTCGCGCCCTGCGCACCGTGTTGTTCACCGACATCGTCGGCTCCACGCAACGCGCCGCGAACGCCGGAGACGAACGGTGGCGTGCGGTGCTGCTCCGCTTTCGTGAGACGACGGCAGCGCTGACCGAACAGTTCGGCGGCTCCGTGGTCGAGGCCACCGGCGACGAACATCTCATGACGTTCGACGGCCCGACGCATGCGATCCGCTGCGCCGAAGCGTTGCATGCTGACGCCGAGAGACTCGGTGTCGAGATCCGCGCGGGCATTCACACCGGCGAGTGCGAACTGCTCGACAACAAGATCGGCGGAATCGCAGTACACATCGCGGCGCGAATTCTCGAGCAGGCCGGCGCCGGGGAGATCCTCGTCTCCCGCACAGTTCGTGACCTGGTCGTTGGCTCGGGCACGGGCTTCGAGGACCGCGGCACTCTGGAACTGCGTGGGGTGCCCGGCACCTGGAAATTACTGGCGGTCGATCGCAACGGGCCTCCGGTGGGATCGGCCGAGGCCGAGTTGGTGTCAACTCCGACCCCCAGCGCTCGCACCGCGATGCGCCGCTCAGACCGCGCCGTGGCCGCGATGGCCAGGCGCACACCGTGGATCTTGCGCGGAATGGCTCGCCTCGCTCCGGCCACCGGCCGCGGCCCAGCACCTACGCCAGTCAGCGCGCTCGACGCTTGAACTTGCCCTCTCGGCCCGCCACCTGGCCGAGCGTGAGAAGGCCAACTATGTTGTTGGTGTGAAAGGCGTGTTCGTATCGATCGTCGTCGCGGCAGCCGCGTCGTTGGCGTTGGCAGGAACGGCAGGCGCCGATGCTAACGACGACAACTACCTCGGTTTGATCAATGCCAGCGGATTGGGTTGTGGCCAAGGGCCTTTCGCCTGTCCCACCGGAGACAGCGACATGATTCAGATCGGGCGTGCGATCTGCAGGCAACTCACGCATGGGAATTCGTCGCTGGCGGTGTCACAACAGATCCTTCGCCAGAAGCCCGGCGTACAGCCCGACCTGGTGGTCCGCCTGGTCGCCATTGCGAAGACTGCTTACTGCCCGACCTGAGGGTTCGGCAGATCAGCGGGTAAAAAGCGAAAAGAATTGGTGTGACGGATCATCGGCACCAGGGCTGCCCTGGAGGGTGCCGCGGGTAATCGGGTGGCTCAGATCGACCGACGACGGATCGTTCAGGTGTGCCCAGTCGGTCACGATCGTCCGCTCGATGATTTTCCAGACGTCGTCCCGCTTTTCGTACTTGTCGAGATAGCGCCCACCGACGATCACATCGACGTCCCTATCGCCCGCCCCGAAAGTGTGCGTTGCGATCGTGTAGATCTCGCCCTCGGCACGGTTGCCGTCGATGACGAAGTTCACGGTGGTGACATTGTGTTGCATCGACCGGATGTGCGGGCGCGAGGCTTCCAGCGTCTTGAGGAACTCGTCGACGGACCCCGACGAAATCTGGCCGTGGGCGTCCACCGCCTCCCGGTGGTAGAGCTCTTGCAGGGTCGCGAAGTCGCCGCGGTCGACCGCGCGGCAGTAGGTATGGACGAGCTTGCGCAGCGCAAACTCATCGAGCATCTCCTGCAGCAGGGACTCAGACGCGGTCATCACGACAGTCAAGCAGCACAGCCGGACCGACCCGTCGGCGGAATTGAACTTACTCACCGGTAAGATCTGGCCGCATGGTCGGCGAATCCGCAACGCCCGGGAATGAAGCGGGATCTGGCATCGAGCCGCCTGTCGAGCCACGGGTTCGGCGCGCGCTCGGGCTGCTCGAGCGCTTCGCGCCCGCGCTCGGGTCGAGGTGGGCTGTCGAGTTGTGGTGCACGCCGCCGGCGGTTGACGCGAGCTTGCGCATGCCGCCAGGCGTGCCTGCGAGCGAACCTGTCGAGGCGAGCTGGTCGGGCCACCGGATCGCGGGGGAGTCCTGGGGCGACGGTCCTGCGGTGTATCTCGTGCACGGCTGGGGCGGATGCCGTGCGCATCTCGGTGTCTTCGTCAAACCACTCGTCGAAGCGGGACACCGTGTCATCGCGTTCGATTTGCCCAGCCACAACGAGTCCGAACCTGGTGATCTCGCGCCGGGACGGACGACGATCGTCGAGTGTGCCGAAGCGGTGAGGGCATTCGTGCGCGCGCATGGGCCTGCGCGCGCGATCGTGGGGCATTCCCTCGGTGCCAAGGCTGCCGCTCTCGCGGTGTCGCGCGGCGCTCAGGCTGAACGTCTGGTATTTCTGGCGCCGATGGGCGACTTCGCTTGGTACCTGGACGTTTTCGCCGATCGCCATGGCTTCGGACCGCGGATCCTCGGTGGCCTGCATCGCCGCCTCGACCGACGGATAGGTATGCCGTTGGTCGACACCGACATCAGCCGGGTGGCCGCGACTCTCGACGATCCGCCGCCTCTTCTGGTGGTCCACGACCCCGATGACCCCGACAGTCCCTACGACATGAGCGAGAAACTCGTCGCCGTCTGGCCCGGATCGACGCTGGTGACCACCCGCGGACTGGGCCGCCTGGCGCACTACCGCATTCTGCGGCACCGCCCCGCCATCAACGCCGGTCTCGAATTCATCGGTCGGACAACGCCGGAAACGCCTGAGGCCGCCGCCGCGGCGACAAGCCCTGGCCGACAGGAAACGCCGCCGAACTAGGCGAGCCTCTCGCAGCCTCAGTGATTCGAGTAATCAAGCTCGGTGAGTCGAGTACTCCCCTACGCGTGGCAGCGGCCCGTCAGCCGCGCAGGCTTGATTCGTCTGAAAACGCAACAACTTGAGAGGACTCTGACATGGCCCGTTCATTCCGTATCTTCTACGACAACCAGAAAGGTGTCGTGCGCCAGAACGTCAACTTGGCCGGCGCGATCGACAAGAAGTCGGCGGTCGTCATCACCGCCGCGCAGTTCGAATGGCCAGGGGGTTTCGGCGGCCTCGAGGACATTCGACCGCTACTGGGCGCAGCGCCCATCTGGGTCTCGAATGTCGGTGTACACGGAGACGAAGGCGGCGGAGGCGGCGTGGAGTTCCTGCTCCACGTCGACACGGATTCGCCGCTGGATGTGATGGTCACCATCACGGTCTTCGAAGAGATCGAGCAATACATTCATTGACACGCTACGGCTTTCGCGCCTGGCCGGTTCCGGCATGTGATACCAGTGAGGGGTTGCGCAGCCAGCAGCCCCTCACTGTCGTTCAGAACTTCGCAACGGCGCCGGCGTCGACCGGCAGCGCCGCTCCGGTGATGTACTGCGATTCGTCGGAGGCAAGGAAAAGGACGGCATTGCTCACCGCTCGGGCCTCGATTATCGGTTTCGGCAACATATGAAAGTGCCCGATCACCTGTGTCGCATCGGCCATGGTCGGCTCTGCGAGGTCCGGTCGCACGGTGCGACGGAAGTGGTCGTTGTCGAGCATCGGCGTCAGAATGTTGCCGGGATGAATCGAGTTCACTCTGATCCACTGCGGCGCAAGCTCATTGGCGAGCGAGTGCATCAGGCCGACCACGGCGTGCTTGGCCGATGCGTAGCCGGCCATATAGCCGCCGCCGCGCAATCCGAGCATCGAGCTCACCAGGATGATCGACCCGCCGCGGCCGTCGGACATGTGTGGCAAGGCGACCTTGACCGTGTGCATGACGCCGGTCAGATTGATGTCGAGCGTTGTCTGCCAAGCGGACTCGTCGATCAAGGCGGCGGGAGTGGGGTTGCCGCTGATACCCGCGTTGGCGATGACCACGTCCGGGCGGCCCAACTCCTCTACGCCCTGCTGTAGCGCCGCGCGCAGGCCCTCCAGGTCCCTGACGTCAGCCTTCGCGGTGACGATGCGCCTGTCCAGTTTCTCCACCAGCGCCGCGGTCTCGTCGAGGTCTGCCTCCGTCGCGCCGGGATATCCGGCGGCGTCGATGTCGTCGCACACGTCGACGGCAATGATGTCGGCGCCTTCCTCCGCGAGCCGGACGGCGTGTTCGCGGCCCTGTCCGCGCGCCGCTCCGGTGATGAACGCGACCTTGCCGGCCACCCTGCCAACCGTGTTCGACATCGTTGCCTCTCGTGACGAAGGAATAGCCCCTATACCTTGCACGATTCCGCCGCGGGGTGGGTACCGTCACGTCGATGGAACTGATATCGCCGACCGATTCGATGTTCCTTATCGGTGAATCCCGCGAGCATCCGATGCACGTCGCTGGCCTGCAGCTGTTTGAACCGCCAGCGGACAGCGGTCGGGACTTTGTCCGCGACCTGCACCAGACGATCGTCAAGAACGAGGACTTTCAGCCAACGTTTCGAAAGCACCCAGGCAGCCTTCTCGGCGGAATCGCCAACCTCGCCTGGGCGATCGACGACGAGGTGGACATCGATTACCACCTGCGCAGGTCGGCGGTCCCGAGGCCAGGACGTGTTCGTGAGCTGCTCGAGCTGACGTCGCGGTGGCACGGCACGCTGCTCGATCGGCACCGGCCGTTATGGGAGACGCACCTTGTCGAGGGCCTCGAAGACGGCCGCTTCGCCGTCTACACCAAGATCCATCACGCGCTGCTCGACGGCATCTCCGCGCAGCGCCTCACGATCCGGTCCATGACGACCGATCCAGACGACCGCGAAATCCGCGTGCCGTGGACGCTCGGGCCCAAGCGTGCAAAGAAGGAGTTGGCAGAGTCACGGTCGTTGTTGCAGTCGATCACCGGCGCGGTCGGTTCGGTCGCATCGCTGGCCCCGTCCGCTCTTGCGGTCACCAGGGCCGCGCTGCTGGAACAGCAATTGACTCTGCCGTTTCGCGCGCCCAAGACGATGTTCAACGTGCCGATCGGGGGAGCGCGGCGGGTGGCTGCCCAGTCGTGGCCGCTTGCGCGGATCAGGGCGATCAAGTCCGCCGCAGGCGTCACGGTCAATGATGTCGTCCTGGCCATGTGCTCGGGAGCGCTTCGTGCATACTTGATCGAAAGCCGCGCCCTGCCCGAAACCCCTTTGGTGGCAATGGTTCCCATCAGCCTCCGCGCCGCAGACGAGCAGGACGCCGGTGGCAACATGGTCGGCACGATTCTGTGCAACCTCGCCACCGACATGGCCGACCCGGCCAAACGACTCGACGCGATCAACACCTCCATGCGCGACAACAAGAAGGTGTTCGCCGAACTGCCACGAACCCAGGCGCTTGCGTTGTCGGCGTTCCTGATGTCCGGTATCGCACTGGCATTGGTGCCGGGATTCGTTTCGTCGGCGCCGCCGCCGTTCAACATCGTCATCTCGAACGTTCCCGGTGCCCGCGAACCGATGTACTGGAAAGGCGCCCGGCTGGACGGCAACTACCCGCTGTCGATCGCGTTGGACGGGCAGGCCCTGAACATCACCCTGACCAACAACGCCGACAACCTCGATTTCGGCCTCGTCGGATGCCGCCGTAGCGTTCCACACCTGCAGCGCTTGCTGATTCACCTCGAGGACTCGCTGACGGATTTGGAGCAAGCCGTCGGAATCGCGAACTGATGGTCGCGCTGGCCGCGCAGCGGGAGTTCACGGCGTATGGGCCGTCGCACTTGGTCGTACTCGCCATTTTCGTCGTAGGAGCTGTGTTTCTGGTCTGGATCGGCCGACGGCAGACCGAAGCGCAGGCCCGCATCCTCGGCCGCGTGTTGGCGGTTCTGCTGCTCGCCGCGTTCGCGGTGGCGTTGGTGTACAAGCTGATTCGGCCCGACATCCAAACGTCGGTGCCGCTGCAGCTGTGCGACATCGCGGAACTCGCAGCCGCCTACGCGCTGTGGTCGGGGCGGCATTGGGCTTTCGCGCTCGCCTACTACTGGGGTCTGGTGCTCAGCTCACAGGCATTGATCACCCCGGACGTCGGCACGCCGGCCGAAGGTGCGCCGGATTTCCCACACCATCTTTTTCTGACGTTCTTCACGCTTCACGTTCTCGTGGTGTGGGCTGCCATCTATCTCACGTGGGGGCAACGGAACCGGCCGAGCTGGCGTGACTACCGCTTCACCGTCGTCGTGACCCTCGTGTGGGCGGCATTCACGTTCACCTTCAACGCGATCACCGGAACGGACTACGGCTATCTCAACCGGAAGCCGCCCACCGCGTCAGTGCTTGACGTACTAGGCCCGTGGCCGGTCTATCTGATCGCCGAGATCGCGATCGTCCTCGCCGTATGGGCGCTGATGACCTGGCCGTGGGAACGGCGACGACAGAAAACTGACGTGCGAAGCCACGCGCCAGGGAATTGAGCGCGCCGAGCTTGCGGTACCTGCCGCGCGTCACCGCAGCCGCCGTCAACCCGGTGAGGACGCCGAGGACGAAATAACCGCGCGCACGCTTTTTCTTCCGAAGAACCACGGCCGCCGCGAGGAAACCACACATCGCGCCAGTGCCGGCGATCGCCGCGAGCAGAAGCAATTGCAGCGGTCCAGCCGCACTCATGTGGCGACCTAATCACCTCGGTCGTCGTGGCGGAAGCACGCAACCGTTGTCGTGACCAAACCGAGGGTCTGGCGTTACACGAAGTCCGAGCCCCCGTCGACGTTCACCGTTGCGCCTGTGATGTAGCCGTTGCGTTGCGACGCCAGATAAGCCGTGATCGATGCAATTTCCTCCGGAAGTCCGGCGCGGCCGAGATCGCACGGCTGGTGGAAGTGCGTGTCGATCCACGTCATCACATCGTGCGGATTCGCCGCATCGAGACCGTCAGCAGCCAGAATGTCCTTCAGGTTTTCGGTGAAGCTCGCGGTCACGATGGTGCCCGGGCACACGCAGTTGACCAGAATGCCCTCCTTGGCAAGGCTCTTGGACAAGTTCTTGGTGACGCTGGACAGTGCGGCCTTTGACGCGGTGTAGGCGACGATGCGAGGATTCTGCCGCTGAATGGAATGGGCGGACAGGGTCACGATGCGCGCCCAGTCTGCCGCACGCAGCATAGGCAGTGCAGCACGAATTGATCGCACACCCGACATGGTTCCGAGCGCGAAGGCAGCATCCCAATCGCTGTCCTCCATGTCCTCGAAATACCCATCGCCGGGGCCGATGGTGTGCACCAGGCTGTTGAGTTGACCCCACAGATCGGCGACGAAAGCAAACCCCGCAACGATGGACGCGGGATCGGCCATGTCTACGCTGATGCCCAGGGCATCAGGAGCGCCTGCGGCCCTGAGTTTTTCCACTGCAGCATCGAGCGCAGCGGCCCCGCGCGCCATCACGGCGACGCTGGCTCCCTCGGCTGCCAAGGCTTCAGCGATGGCCAACCCCATGCCCTTACTTCCGCCTGTGACGACGGCTGTTGATCCCGCTAGCCCTAGGTCCATCGCGGTTCCTCCATCGCTCCCAATCCGCGCAGGCAGAAGCGGATTGCGCGTTGCGAAACCTCCGCGCGTTCACAATCGCCTGTTGCCCATTGCCGTTCGGTGCATGCCCACACCACACCTTGAATCGACTGTGCCGCACTTGTGGCTTCGACACCGTGGAAGACACCCTGCTCCAGACCCTGTCGAATCTGGTCGATGAGTGGCTCGAGCATCTCGGCGTAGGCCGGCTGGATCAGCTCGGGCGCTGCGAAACTCTGCGATTGTGCCTCCAGCGACATGCTGCGCAGATCGGTTTTGATGCTCTGGCTGAACGCGAGGTCCAGACGTCCGTCTATCCAGGAGGCAACAGCGTCGGCCGGACCGTCGGCGCCCGCCATCTTCCGTTTAAGCCTTCGCTTTTCAGTTTTCGCCATGTCCAGAAAGACCGCAGCCACCAGCTCGTCCTTCGATTCGAAATGGCGATAGAACGCGCGAGTGCTCAGTTGAGCGCGTTGGAGGACTGTAGCGATGCTCAGTCCTTGGACCCCGTGCTCGCGCACGGCGGCCGACGCTGCAGACAGGAGCGCCCTGCGCGTATCGGGATCGGGAGCGAGCTTGCTTCGCCGCCGCGTCACTGGGGCGGTCATCCGGTCGCGTCGTACGTGTGTAGGTACTCCGTAAACCGTTCTCGAACTCCTTCTGGGGTGAGGCCGTAGTCGGCTAGTTCGTAGTCGTGCGCGCCGCGCGCACCCGGCCTGTGCTCGGCAGCCCACCGCGCGACCGAATCGGCGGCCGCTTGGGAGAACACCAAGCCAAGGGATTCGTAGCTTGACCGCAGGGTGCTCACCGGATCCGACTGCAGATCCGTGAACGCGACATCGGAAAACCGTTCCTCGCCAACATGTTTGCGGAAGTCCATCGCCCGGCGGACAGCCTCGGCCCAACTGTCGAGTTGTTCTGCACCGAGTTCTACCGGGTCATCGCGATCGCTGCTCCAGCTACGAACGTAGCGGATGAGGCTGCACACCGAACCCATCACCTTGGCAGGATCACGGTGGCTCCACATGAACTTGGCGTCGGGATATGCCTCGACAAGCGCATCGAGTGCAAACATGTGGACGGGCGTCTTGAGGTGCCACAGGGTCGGAGGGCAGTGCCACTGGAGAAGTTTGAGCACCCGCCGATGGAACGTGTACGTCTCGCGCATATCGCAATCCATCAGCCAGGCCAGGTAACTCGGCACTCGCACGGCGCCATCGAAGTGGAACGTACGAAAGCTCATTCCCATGAGGTCTTGGCATTCCGTCGCGGCCGTCGCCTCCGAGTTGTAGAGCGTTTTCATCAGCGGGAACATGTCATTCAGCATCGCGAGGCCGGCTTCGGCTTGCGCGATGCGGGGGTCACTGTCCTGGGTTGCCGCCTCCGGTGGCGGGGTGGGCGCCTGGGATTCCCACATCCGTAACGACCGGAATTGAGGGTCGGCGGCTACCAATTGACTGAGTGCCGTTGTGCCCGTGCGCGGTAGCCCGATGACGAACACGGGGCCGCGCACCACCTCGTTGTCGATTTCGGGGTGCCGGGTATAGGTGTCCTCGATCTTGAGGCGCTGGATGAGAGCGTTGCTGATCGTGGCGTGTTGGATCACCGTGCCCATCTCGGACAGCTCGGCTTCGGAATTCAACGCCTCGACTGTGCGCTCGAGCCCCTCCCGGTAGTAGGGCGATCCGAAGTCGTCGAGGCCGGTCGCTGCGCGAGCGCCCTCTTCCAATTCGTCTGCGCTGAAGGTCATTTCGCGAATCTCTCGTGCACCGCGCGACGGCGGCGGGCAAGGACGGCTGAGCGCTCAGCGGCGGTCACCCGCGCGGTGTCTGCCGGCAACGAGGATGCGACATCGTCGAAGGGGACCACCCGGGCGATGGGTGTCGGTGCCGTCGTGGTGCGCACGCAACGAAGGATCATTGCACCATTGCTGTGGCCTGCGGTGTCGAGCCAGTTCGCAATTCCGGGGTCGCGTTCGCACACCACCACACGAACCAGATCGTCGGTGTCCGTGCAGACCTGATGGCCGTTGAGACTCGATTGGTGGCGCCCATAGTGGATGGTCTCCCACCACGGGTTGCCTAGTGAATAACTCCAGTAAACACCTTGCGGCGGTTCAACTTCGAGGATCAGCGCCTCGTCGGCAGCGAGTTCCCAGCGACCGATGACGGGTCTGTTTTCGGCTGCCGCTCCCATCGCGGTGCGGTCGATCGGGGGTAGAAAGCCGTTCGCCGGCGCCGCCCCGCCGAACTGGAGAAAGAACTGCAGGTTGTCGTGCACAAAGTCGCCGAGCGCGACGAGTTGGCGCGACACAAGGGTATCCGGGCTGACGGTGGACTGTTCTCGGATGGCGGCTTCGCCGAGCCTCTCGATGCGAAGAGAGGACTGCACCTCGGTGTCCCAGTCGTAAAAGAAGTGGCGCACTGTCAAAGTGGGATGATCGCCTTCGATCCGCATCCAGTTGCCGGGACGCTCCTCGGCAGAGAGGATCACCTCGAAGTTGCCATCCGCGTCCACCTCGAGTTCGTCGACCAATTCGTTTGCACTGGAGACGATTCCGTTCATCGTCTGCAAGCCGACATAGCGAGCGGTGCCACGGTTGCCGGACAGCCGGTAGGTTTCACCGCCTCGTAACGATGCGCGGGTGTAGATGCAGTCCGGGCATTCCATGCCCCACGTGATCACATCGTCAGTGGTGGCGCGCTGGACCGACAGGATCGGCTCCGGATCGAACCGCAGCGCCTCGTCGACGCCGGCGGCGAGCAGTACCAACAGATGGCGCATGCCTGAGGCGAAGTCGACCTCATTTCGGGCTGCTGGGTCGGACTCTACGATCCTTGCGGCGCCCTCGAGCTTGCCAAGCAGATATCCCCACGCTGCCGATAACCCCATGTCGTCGCCGGCGCTGCCCGTCGATGACGCCTCCGCAATCGAGTGCGGTAACCAGGCCAATGGCTTCTGCTCCACGCCCACGCCGCCTCCGCTCCGAGGATCTAGAGCTGCTTATCTGAGAACAGCGTTTTCAGATAACGTGGGGATCACTATTACAGTGACGGCCGGAAGTGTCAACGTCGAGCCATCGCGGAAGTACCCCTAGGCCCTCGCTTGCAGCGTGATCTCCGAAATTGCCGTCCGGCTTTGGCCGTCAGTCGTGCCCAGTTTCGTGATCCAGACGAGCACATTCGAGGTCTTGGTTTCGTCGTGGATTTCGATGCGGTTGTGTCCCGGCTGCAGTGCCGTCGTCGGGGCAAGTTCGGTGGCGGGCAGCTTGGTTGGGGTTTCGGTTGACGACGACAGGATCTGCACCTCGGTGCCGGTGCTGGACAAGTCGATCGTGACGGCGCTCAGCGCGGTCGGTTCGGACAGGTGCAGTAAAAGTCCTTCACCCTCAACGAAATTCGGGAACGGGACGGGGTCCTTGTAGGTGACGGTCGACCACGCCGTGTCGGGGTTGCCGTCGATGGCCAAGCCTGCCTTGTCGGGGTTGTCCGGGGCGCCGCTGGGCGAGAACACGGTTACGCTCATCGGCTTGACGATCGGTCCCGGACGGTTCCACAGGCCGAACCCGTCGGTGAACCACAGCACCGCAGCCGCCGCCAACACGATCACACCGACGAGTGCGCCGAGGATGACGGTCCTGGTCCTGCCTTTCGGTCCTTTGTCGCGCGGAGACTTCTCGCGCGGTGCCTTCGACCGCCTTCGCTTGGGACGAGGTGTCGCGGAAATGTTGACGATCGTGTCGGCGTCCAGCAGGCTGCCATCCCAGACGCCGCTGACCTCCACCTCGTCGCCGTCTGCGAGCTGACCCGCGCTGAGCTGAGTTGGTATCTCGACGGGTACAGGCGCATGTCGACCGGCTACTGGCTCACGTGGCAGCACGTGGAACGACAAGATCCCGACCTCACCGTGAGCGCCGCTGTGCTGCACTCCGCGAGCAGTGCCGTGAACAACCAAACGCTCGAGGCGCTGCGTGTGCGGACGACCACCCGATGCCGATATCTGCCCGGATTGGGCGAGCGGTGCGGTGGCATCGGGGAGTGGGCCCTGCTGGGTCAGGGCTCGGGCGAAGTCGAGGCACGTCGGGTATCGGTCACTTGGGTCTTTGGCCAGCGCCCTTGCGAGCACAGCGTCAAGGTGCGCGAGGTCGGGTCGGCGCTCAGATAGCCGAGGGGCCGGCGTGCCGAGGTGGTGGCTTATCACAACGGCGCGATTTGAGTCTTCAAACGGTGGCGAGCCGGTCAGTAGGTGAAAAGCCGTGGCCGCCAACGCATATTGGTCTGCCCGGCCGTCCAAAGGCTTGCCCAGCAACTGCTCCGGGGCGATGTAGCTGATCGTTCCCACGGCGACATCGGCGTCGGTGAGGTTGCTGACGTCATCGATGCGGCGGGCGATGCCGAAGTCGGTCAGCAGCACTCTGCGTCGATGACCGTCGGATGCGTTGACGAGAATGTTCTCGGGTTTGACGTCGCGGTGAAGCAGACGGCGCTCGTGGCCGAAGTCGAGCGCATCGGCCATCGCTGTCACGATTTCCGCGACGTCTTCTTCTGGCATGCCTTTCGGGTAGCGCTCCCGGATCAAACGACCCGCGTCTGTGCCGTCTACATAGTCCATGGAGATCCAGAGTCGGCCGTTGAACTCGCCACGATCGAGAACGCGGACGATGTGCGGATGCCACAGCGTCGCGGCCAACTCGGCCTCGCGAGTGAATCTGGCTCGAAACTCGTCGTCCCTTGTCGAGGCCGACGACAAGATCTTCAGCGCGTCTCGACGAGGCAGGCGTGGATGCTGGGCGAGGTAGACCTCGCCCATCCCACCGGTGCCGATCATCCGCTGAATGACGTAACCAGCGAAGACCTCACCGTTGTTGAACGGCATCCCGAAAGCCTACAAACCAGCACGCCCCGGTCGCGAACTCCGTCGTTGGCGGTCATCGTCGAAATGGCTAAAGCGTCCAACGCCCGCTCGTAAGGTGGCGTGGTGACGCTGTTGCTCGGCCCGGTCCTGCGGCACGTTTCAGACACAACGGCGCTGGTCTGGGTCCAAACCGACCGCCCGGGAACAGCGGAGGTTCTCGGCTGCGCAGCGCGGACGTTCACTGTGCAGGACCACCATTACGCCCTCGTCACGGTCACGGGGCTGGCGCCGGACACCGCGACCGAATATGACGTCACGCTCGACGGAGCACGGGTCTGGCCGCGCGCGGACTCGACGTTTCCGGCGAGCGTTATCCGCACCCGCGGCCCTGAATCGACTCACCGGCTCCAGGCCATTTTCGGATCGTGCCGGTACCCCAAAACCGGTGATCAGAAGGTAGACGGCAACCTCGGGCTCGACGCGCTGGACGTGTACGCCACGAGGATGGCCACCTATCCGGTCGACGACTGGCCCGAGGCGTTGATCTTGCTCGGCGACCAGTTGTACGCCGACGAACTCACACCCGAGACCCGACGACGCCTGGCGGGGCGCCGCCAACGGATACGAAAGCGTGGCCTTCGGCCGCCGGACGAGGTGATCACGTTCGCCGAATACGAACGGTTGTATCGCCACTCGTGGGGTGACCCTGAGATCAGGTGGCTGATGTCCACGGTTCCGACCGCGATGATTTTCGACGACCACGACATCAGAGACGACTGGAACACGTCGGCGTCCTGGCGCGCCGACATGAAGCAGAAACCATGGTGGCGTGACCGGATCCGAGCCGGACTGGCCTCGTACTGGGTGTATCAGCACCTAGGCAATTTGAGCCCGGCGGAGTTGGCCGACGACGAGGACTATAGGCGCCTGGTGACGGCGGACGGCGACACGTGGCCGCTACTCGTCGATCTAGCCGACCGGGCCGATCGAGAAGTGGATTCCACCAAGGGCATCAGATTCAGTTATCGATGGGATCTGGGCCGCAGTCGGCTCCTGATGATTGACTCGCGTAACGGCCGAATTCTCGATTCCGGTGACCGCATGATGATCGGCGAACGCGAGTTCGCATGGCTGGAGACCCAGGCCACAGACGACCTCGATGAGTTGGACCACCTGATGCTGGCGTCGTCGGTGCCGTGGCTGATGCCACCCGCCATCGGGGACCTCGAGGCGGCGAACGAGCGAAGCGCAGATCGGGCCGGTCTTCGCGGGAAACTCGCCGAAAAGACTCGCAGGGCAGCCGATCTCGAACACTGGCCGGCCTTTTATAAGTCATTTCTCCGTCTCGCCGAGATGATCGCCCGCGTCGCACGTCATCCGAGCGGACCCGCAACTGTCAGCGTGCTGTCCGGGGACGTCCACCATAGCTACGCCGCGCGGGCCGAGTGGGCGAGTGCGTCGGACGAGTGGGGCGCAACGGTCCACCAACTCGTGTGCTCGCCGGTCAACAATTACGTGCCGCTGTTCCTCAAGCCGGTGTTCACCGTGAGCTGGTCGCGCCCCGCGGCCGCGCTCGCTCGATGGTGGGCACGCCGACACGGCGTACCCAGGCTCCCGCTGTCGTGGGCCAACACGTGCGGTCCACTGTTCGGGAACACCATCGCCACTCTGCAAGTGGACGGCCGCAGCGCAGAGGTGCTTTTCGAACAGCCACGCGGCCCGGCTGTCATGGACGAAGTGTGCCGCGTGGCGCTTACTCCTCAGGCACGCAAAAGGTAAGCGCCGCAGGCACTATCGTCGCGTGTAACTTCTTGCTGGAACCGCGTTCCCCGCCGTCGAGCTCATACGTGATCGGCTCAGCGAACTTGACGTCCATCGTCCGGCCCCGCGTCATCTCGACGTATGGCGAGACCTCCGACCGACCCGTCGCGGCGCGGCCGAGGGTGCGGGCCCATTGCAGTGCACCCTGGGCGGTGACGACCCCGACGTCAAGGTAGCCGTCGTCGGGCTCGGCGTCGTCGAAAGCGCGGATGCCGCCGGTGATGGTGCCGACGTTGCCGAACAGGACGCAGGTTGCCGGCCCCTCGAACCATTTCCGCCCGTCGACTCGAATCTTGGTCCGCACTGGGTTGTCTCGCACGTGGCGCAGCCCGGTCAACACGTAGGCCAGCCGCCCGGCGCGGTCCTTCAATCGTCCATCGGCGTCACTGATCATCTGCGCGTCAAAGCCGGCTCCGGCCATGACGGCGAAGTGTTCGCCATTCAACGTGCCGAGGTCGAGGCGCCTGCGTGCGCCGTGCAACGCTATCTGCACGGCCTCCTGCAGATCGGTCGGGACACCGAGGTTGTTCGCAAGTTGATTCGCGGTGCCTGCCGGGATGATCGCGACAGCGGCGTCCGAGCCGGCCAGCGCGTCGACGCACCGCTGAACCATGCCGTCGCCGCCCCACACGAGGACCAGATCGACACCATCCGCGAGCGTGCGCCTTGCCCGCTTGCGCGCTTTGCGGCTCTTCGACACCTCGTGCCAGACGGGGTCGTCAAATCCCTCCTCCGCGAGTAGCTTTCGCAGTTCGTCGAGGCCGCCGCCCAGTGATTTCTTCCGGTGGGCGATGACGGCGATCCGTTTCGGCGAGGCAGAAGGGAGCTCAGGTGAGGCTTGGTTCGAATTTCCTCGGCCCACCGATCTCACCCCCTTCGCGTACACGTCCTTTCTCGGGGTCAGCCAAAATCGGCGTCGGCACACCTGCGCGGACAGCCTCGAGCTGGGCGGCGAATGCGATACCGAGGAAGAGCGCCACCGACGACAGATTGGCCCACAGCAACAGGGCGAAAACTCCGGTCAATGGGCCATAGGTGGTGCCGAACGACGCGCCCCATGCCACGTAGAGCGCCAGCAAGCCGGTGACGAGCAGCCAAAGCGCAAGCGACACAGCGGATCCGAACGCCAGCCACGAGTACCCCGGCTGCCGGCGTCGCGGTGAGCGCTCCAAGACGACGGTGAACGACGCCCAGGCGAGGATGACGCCCAGCGGCCAGCGGCCAAGGCGCCACAGCGTCTCCGACAGGTCGTTCCAGCGGTACACCGTCGCGAGCGATTCGCCGAGAGCGTCGCCGGCGATGATGACGAGGAATCCGAGCAGCGACAGCAGGCCGGCGGTCACCGCCATCAGCAACGCCCGGCCGTATTTGCGCAGGGCGGGATTGTCTCGCTCGATGCCGTAGATGCGGTTTGCGCCCCGCTCGATCTGGCCCATCGCGGTGGTCAGCGCGATGATCGCAGCGAGCAGACCGAGCCACAGTGCGAGCTGACCGCCGGTGGCTCCTCGATCGCTGCTCTGCTGCGCCGCCTCCTGCATCATGTCGCCGTTGTCCCTGCCGGGCAGCACCCGGCCCAAGGTCTCAGTGACGACCCGGGCGAACTTCTCGTGATGCAGGGCGCTGGACAGTCCGACCACTGCAATGATGAGCGGAATGAACGCCAGACAGAACTGCAGCGCCAAGGCGCGCGCATTGGTGAATCCGTCGGCGTACCTGAAGCGAATGAACGAGTTCTTCACCAGTTTCCAGCGCCCGTAGCGACGCAACGTCGTGACGGCGTCGTCCGCTGACAGCTCGTCGCCAGAGATGGTGACCGTCTCGGGCACGCGGGTAGCAGTGCTCATCTCAGACTCCTCGATCGATCAGGGCGCGAAGGCCGGTCGGCGTCGACGGCCGCGTCCTGCCTGCCGCCGGCATCATGAGTGCGCACATAGAAAAGGACGACACTTAGCCAGATCGCGCCGAGCAGCATCCCCGCGAACACATCGGTCGGGTAATGCATTCCGCGATACACGCGGCTGGCCGCGATCAACAGCGGCACGGCAGCACAGATGACGACTACTCCCACCTTGATCCATCGATACCGACTGTGCCAGAGGACAATTGCGGCGACGGAACCGTAAAAGCAAACAGCGGCTGCGGTGTGGCCGGACGGGAAGGATGACGTCGGCGGCGCATCGTCGAGGTGCGGCACACTCGGCCGTGGTCGGTCGATGAAAAGCGTTGTCGCGACGAAGATGACCGTCTCGCCGACCACCGCGTAGATGACGACGAGGGACTCGCGCCAGCGGCCGAACTTCCAGCGGAACATGGCAGCAGCCAACGCCGTCAGGATGACGATCGTCAGCGTCTCGGACAGCGTCGTGATGAGCTTGCTTCCCGCGATGCCCTCCTGCTGGCGGTACGCCACAAGCTGCCTCGGCACCTCGGCGTCCCACTTCCCGAGTGCGGTCGCGGGGACAACATCGGTGAGGAGATAGCCCAGCCCGACCATCATCGCGAGAAGGCAGACGCCCGGAACAATCAGCCAACCGACGTCGCGGGCGACACCACGGAAACGCTGTGCGGTCATGCTGTGGGATACCCACGTTGCCGTTAATTAACTCGGTGCTGATCAGAGTCGAAAACCAGCAGTTCAGGGGTGTGCTATCGGCTGCTCGGAATTGCCCACATCGGCTGGCCGCTCGATCGGCTGTCCGGTCTCGCGACGCCACGCGACGTAAGCCCATGTCGTCACGGCCACCCAGCCGATGCCGAGCGTGATGCCGGCCAGCACATCGCTGACGAAATGGACTCCCAGCACGACCCGCGCGAGCGCAACGGCGCCGACGATCAAGCCGGTCCCGATGACGGCGGCGATGCGACCCCGGCGCGGCAGGAAGCGCAGAGTGATCAGCAGCAGTAGACAGCAGCCGATCGACGCGCCAAGCGCATGGCCGGATGGGAACGACATGCCGGGCGCTGTCGAGAGCGGATCCGGCAGCACCGGCCGGGCCCGGCCGACGATCACTTTCAGCACGAAACCGATTGCCGCCCCGCCGAATACCGTGACGAGAAGCCAAATCGCATGGTGTCGTTCGCCATGGACGAGGTACAGCAGTGCGATCAACGTGAGCGCGACGCGGAACACGTTCGGGTCGAAGACGTCGCTGACGATCTCGGCTGACTTCACCAGTTCCGGATGCTCGATGCCTAGCCGGTGCAGGGCTTCTGCTGTCGCGAGGTCGAAACTCCGCAGTGGCGGCCATCCGCCGCGGACGAGCAGCAGAAGAAGCGCGAACGCGACCCCAGCCGCGGGTGCGGCGACCACACCCGCGCCGAGTCGCAGTTCGAAGCGTTTGTCGGCGGCCGACAAATGTTTTGCGACAGCCCACGGCCTCGGCTTCTTCGCCATACGTATCTCGTCCCCGGCATGGGGGCTCGGTAAACCGAGAACGGTAGTCAATCCTCTATCGCGAACAGGTGGTACTCATCTTCCACGCCTTTGAGCTTGTGCGGCCCGCGTGCCGCGAAATGAGTGCCTGATCCTGCCGCGAGGTCTCGCACCATTTGCGAGACCAGGATTTCACCCGGCTCTGCGAGCGCGACGATACGAGCGGCGACGTGAACCGCGATCCCCGCCAGATCGGTGCCGTGTTCCTGGCATTCCCCGATGTGGACGCCGCTGCGCACTTCGAGGTGCAGCATTTTCACGCCGTCGCGGATGGCCCGCGCTGCGCGGATCGCCAACGCGGGTGAGTCGAAACGCGCGAGGAATCCATCGCCGATCGTCTTGACCTCACGACCGCGGTGGATGCCCAACTCCCTTCTCACCAACGCCTCGTAGTCGAGAAGGACCGAGCGCCACCTCGCGTCGCCCATCCGCTCGGCGTGCGGAGTCGACCCGACGATGTCGGTGAACAACAGCGTGGCGAGCACCCGTTCGGGCTCCACGGAGTGGCGTGTACGAGGGTCGAGCACTGCATAGGTGATGCTCTGCACGGCGAACGTCTTACCGTCGGCATCAACGGCTTCGGCGTCGGCGGTGATGAGATTCCCCGAGCGATGGGCGACTTTGCCGCGACTGGAAAGCTCGCGGCCGTCGGCGGGCACCCGACGCAGGAACCGGGTGGTCAGTTCCAGGCCCGCGAAGGATTCTCCCGGCTGTGACAAGGTCAGTGCGGCCAAGGTCGAGGAAATGTTGAGGAACGACTCGACCGCGGCCGACTCGAGGGCATGAGACGACGAACAGAACCATTCGCTCGCCGGCATGACGGTATAGACGACCCCTTCATCGACGGCAGTCCACCGCACCCCGAAGGTGTGCATCGCGGGCAGGGGCGGCAGTTCGCCGGCGATGATCATGCGGGACAGTTCAAGACCGGTATGGCGAGCTTGCATATGCGCGGGCACCAAGCCACCGATGGCCGGACGGTCCGGAGGATCCGGCACTGAGTACACCGCGTCCTCGGCCGGCTCGATCTCGGCGGGTGGCGATGGAGGCGGCGGGTCGATTCGCCGTACCCCCCACTGACTGGCGGCGAATCCGACCAGCCGCCCGACCGGATCCTCGATCTCGGCGGTGCAGGAGACGAAGTAGCTGCTCGAGTTGACCACCCGTGCACGGGCGAGGAAGTTGCCGGGCTGGGGGCGCGGCGGCCGGAAGTACTGAACGGAGTTCACGATCGGGTGCAGATCCGTCCCGGCGTCGACGGCCGTGAGCCCGCAGGCGTAGAGAGCTTGGGTTGACAGCGCGCTCAGGTTGTAGGCCGGCGGCATGACGAGGTGACCGCTTGCCTTGAGCGTTCCGGTCAACGTCCCACTGCTGATATGGCCGATCCCGAAACCGGTCAGCCGCGCGATCGGGGTGGCGGGAAGGACTCGGCGGGCGAATAACCGCATGCGCTCAATTCCCGGCAAGCTCATGAGCCAGGGGGGAGCCACGACACCGCGCACGGGTTCGTCGGTGACGGGCCGCGGGATTTTGCTCACGAACGCCCCCCAAGCGCTGCGATCCTTCCGGTGCCATCCCCACCGTAAGGCGCCGGCATGCTGTGGTGAGCGTAACTCCCGGACTGGCTGGCGACCGCGGGCTTCGGCCCACTAATTGTGTGCAAGTTTGCCCGCCCGCCCGCTGCCCAAGTGAGACACTTCCTCGCAGGGGGCTCGTTGAAATGGCTGTTCTGCTTCGCGTGGTGTCAAGGGTCAGCGTGGTGGCGATCAGCGCCGTCGCCATCGTGTTCGCATCGGTGGTCGCCCCCTTACCCCAGTCGTCGACCGCCGCTCCCAACAGGCCCGTCGCAGCACATGCCGTCGACGTGCGAGCCGCCACGAAGCCGCTGGCGCCTGCCGGGGCAATGGCTGCGTTGTCCTCGCTGTCGCCCGCACAGGTATTGGCCGTCGGACACGCACTCAGCACGGCAGTCAGCCCGGCGATCGCTCCCTCACCGCCGCTTACCGCGCTCGCCGACTTCATCGACGCCGCCTACGTCCTGATCGAGCCCTGGGTCCATTACGCGGTCAATGTTGCCGCTTACGTTGCGGCCTGGATCATTCCGTATGTCGGCTGGATCGTCATCAACCAGGTCGACGTGGTGTACAACTTCGTCGAATCCCTCATCAACAGTGGCGTTTTCAACACCACCGACTGGCTGCGCGGAGACGGTAGCGCGCTGAAGAACATTGCCGACTGGATCGTCGACGCCGGCTTGGCGCTGGTGTGGCTCGGAATCGACGAAATCGATTCATGGATTCCGCTTCCGCCACTGCCTATCTACCCACCGCGTCCCCCGTACGCCGACATCCCGGAGGGAATGTTCGGCGATGTCCTGGTCGCGGTATCCAACGCGTTGGCCGGTGCGGCCAACGGAATCTGGAACATCTGGGAGCCCCTCAAGGGCGGCGTGGACAACGCAGTCGGATCCATCAGTGGCATCTTGGACGCCGTTGCGTGGATCCCGTTCGTTCCGCTGATCAATTTCGAACTGAACGAGGGTTGGACACTGATCGCCAGCGAGGGCGACGCGATCACCGGTTTCGCGCACGACCTGATCAACGCCGGAGATCAATTCGTCGTCGACACCGTCCACGGCGATGGGCTGATCGCCGCGACGGTCACCGCGATCCAAACCACCCTCGCTTCGATCGGCACACGCGGCGGTCAGGCCGTTCAGGCATTGGCCGACTGGGGTCGTGCGCAGCTCGACTATCTCGTCGGTCTCGTCACGCCGGGCCTGGCCGCCACGTCAACCGAGAAGCACGTCACAGCAACGGTTTTCAAACTCGAAACACCCGCAGCGGCGGCGCCCACAGGTGTGAAGAAAACCCGGGATGTGACCCGTAAGGATGCGGTCGGTTCGACCGCCAGCACCAATAAGGCAACGCACCGGGCGACGGCCAGCGCCGATGACGTACGCAAACCAGTCGACCATCCGCGCGTCGACGCGCCCAAACCGGTCAAGAAGCCGAAGGCCGACGCGGCCGAAGGGAAGAAGCCAAAGAAAGACGACAAGTAGCGCGGGAATTTGCATGACCGTGGTCGCCAGATCCCATAGTCTCGGTCGCTGATGCTCAGTCTGAATGCCATCGCCCGCGTGACGGCCGTCGCCGCCGTGCTCTTCGGTTTCGTCGCCTACGGTCCTGCTCCCGCGTCGGCCCTTCCCGGTGGCGACGTCCCCGGTGAGCTGGTGTTCGGCGGGCTGCCGCGCACTTATCAGCTGCATGTGCCCGCCGGCCTTGACCACCCTGCGGGGTTGGTGATCAACCTGCACGGCGCAGGGCAGACCGGCGGGGAGCAGGCCGCAGTGACCAACTACAACGCCGTCGCCGATCAGAACGGGTTCGTCGTCGCGTATCCCGACGGCATCGACTTCAGCTGGGCCGACGGCCGAGGCGCGTCGGTGCCCGACCGTCAGGGCGTCGACGACGTCGGCTTCGTGAGCGCGCTCATCGATCAACTCTCTCGCGATTACGGCATCCCCCGTGGCCGGGTCTTTGTGACGGGCATGTCGGCCGGTGCATTCATGGCCACCCGACTGGCCTGCGAACGTGCGGATCTGGTTGCAGCCATCGCACCGGTCGCAGGGACGTTGGGCGCCGCAGTTCCTTGCGCGCCCTCGCGACCGGTCTCGGTTCTGCAGATGCACGGGACCGCCGATGCGGTGGTGCCGTTCACCGGTGGCACGATGCTGGGCAGGGGCGGCTACAGCGACGTCGTCGCGGCGCCTGCGATGGCCCAGCGGTGGCGAGACGTGGATCGTTGTCCCGGTCCGGTCGACAACGGTCCGGCCGGTGCTGAGCATCGATTCACTGCCTCGGGGTGTGCGGGCGGCACCGAGGTCGTTTTCGTCCAAATCGACGGCGGCGGCCACACGTGGCCGGCGGACGCGTCGCAACAAAGTGGGCAGTTCTTCGCCACCCACGGGCGCTGAATCAGTCGCGATGGTCCACGACGTTGACGACGTTGCCGTCCGGTGCCCGCACGAGGAACCGCCGCACGCCCCATTGCTCCTTGCGCAAGGGGTGCACGATTTCGTAGCCGAGGCGCTGCGCTTCGTCGTAAGCACTGTCGACGTCGTCGGTGTGCACAGAGATCACCGAGTCCTCGGCAGAAGTCGCATCGCGCGTGACTAACTGGACGTTGGCTCTGCCGTCGGGCGAGGTGTAGCGGGCCACCCAGCCCATGTTGAACTCTTCGGTTTTCAGCCCGAGAAAGTCCGTGTAGAAACTCTTCGCCACCTCGATGTCAGCCACTCGAAGATTCGCGATGATTCGCTTGGCTTGCATACTCAGTCCTTCACTTGTGCGTGCCGCGTGAGGAATTCCACGACGGCCCCGGCGAAGAGGTCGTTGCGATCACCGGCGACCATATGCCCCGCGCCGCCGACATCGACGAAGTCGATCTGGGGGAAACGCGCGATGAATTCGTCGGCGCGTTCCTGGGTGACCAGATCGCTCATCTGACCGCGCACCAAAAGCATGGGCACGTTGGTGCGCAGGATCTCCTCGATGGCGGCGTACAGGCGATCGACCTCGGTCACCTCGATGGGCGGCAGCGCGGAGGTGCCGTCGATGAACTTCGGATCCCAATGCCAGTACCAGCGGCCGTCACGTTCACGGAGGTTGGCGCGAAGGCCGTCGAGATCGCTGGGTCGCGGTCGGTGCGGGTTGTATTCCTGAATGGCATCGGCGACTTCGTCGAGCGAGGCAAATCCTGATTCCATGCGGTCGTTCATGAAGCCGTGTATGCGGGTGGCGCCGGAGGGATCCATGTTCGGCACGATGTCGACGAGGACGACTGCGCGCACGGTGGCCGGCGAAAGTTCGCCTGCCAGAAGCATTGCCGTGAATCCGCCCAGCGAGGCGCCCACCAGGACCGGTTCTGGGGGAAGTTGTCGCAGCACCTCTAGGACGTCGCCCGCGAAGGTGATGACGCGGTAGTCGCCGTCCTCCGACCAGTCGGACTCGCCGTGGCCGCGCAGGTCGACAGTGATGGCCTGCCAGCCGCGCTCAGCTACTGCCGCGGCGGCCCGACCCCACGAACGGCGGGTCTGACCTCCGCCGTGCAGGAACACCACGGCCGGTGCAAGCGGATCGCCGAGGCGGTCGGCGGCGATGCGAACGCCGTCAACACCGTTGACGCTGAACGACTCTGGCGTCGCGCTCATCGGGCGAAATCCCACTGTCCGAAATCGGGTGCGAGGACGTCGTCGACATCCAGGCTGATGCCACCGACCACGACACCCGGGTCCGACGGCGTGACGACAACGGACTGGAAGAGCACGGCCGCGGGCTCCCGTTCACCGTGCGACCAAGCCTTCGTCTGCCACGCCCAGGAGTGTCCAGCAGAGGTTGAGCGCCCGACGACGCCGTCGGCGATCGCCCACCCGCACGCTCGAGCATGGCCGTAGATGCCGGTGCGGTTCACACCCAGGACCGAATTGAGACCCCGAAACCACTGAAGTGCAACGGTTTTCCAGGTGTCGAGGTCGATGTCCTCGTCGACGCTGAAGAAGATCGGGGCGGAATCCGCGCCGCCCGCCGCGCCGTGCCACCGCAACGCCGTCTGAGCGTCTGCCACACCGCCGTCGTATCCGCGGGTGTAATCGGACGGGGTGGGCCAGCCGGGCTTGCCGTATTGATAGCAGCTCACGATGTGCAGACCGGCTGCGCGTAGCGCATCGGCATACTCGCGGGTCACGGGTTTGAAATCAAAGTCCGCTCCCGGCCGTAACTCGGACACATAGACCAGTGCGCCGTCGAATCCCGCGGATTTGATCAGCTCCGGCGGGACCAGTCGGTGGGTGAAATCGACCAGCCGAAGGCCGTCGGCGGACGCCCTCGATGCGCCGAATGTGGCCAGCCCCAGTGCAACCGGTGCCGCGAGGCCGTATTTGAGGGCGTCGCGTCGTGTCAACATGTGAGCACCATGCACCCTGCGATCGGCCCGCCGCCTGCCGCGGCGACGGCCACCTCCGGTCGTTGCGCTACCTGTCGATCGCCGGCCTGCCCGCGTAGCTGAAGACACGCCTCGTGCAGCAACCAGTAGCCGTGCATGCGTCCCGCCGACAGTTGGCCGCCATACGTGTTCAGCGGGAATTCGCCGTCGAGCGCGATCCGCGTCGCTCCCTCGACGAATGGTCCGGCTTCGCCGTCGGCGCAGAACCCCAGCGCCTCAAGCCACGCGAACGTCAGAAACGTGAAACCGTCATAGATTTCGGCGACACTCACGTCCGACGGCCGCAAATCCGTGCGCGACCACATCTCCGCCGCCGCTTCGGATGACGCCATCTTCGGGAAGTCATCGCGATGGAACCATCCGCCAGAACCGTACGCGCCGCCGATAGCCTCCACGGACACCGCGGGATTCGGGCAGTCCGGTGCGTAATCAGCGTGTGAGACGACGAGCGCGATCGATCCGTCGATCGGCACGTCGCAGTCGAACAGCCCTAACGGCGTCGACACTGGCCGGGCGCCCAGGTAGCCGTCCATGGTCATCGGATCCTGGTATGCCGCAAGCGGGTTGCGCCCGGCATTGCGCCTGCTGTTGATCGCCAGCCAGCCCAACTGCTCCTTGGTTGTGCCGTATAGCTCCATATGACGACGGCAGTGCATCGCGACCCAGTTCGCCGCCGAGTACGCGTGCGCGGCCACCAACGCGTCGATGTCCTCGAACGGCTTGAGTTTGCGCCGGGTACCCGGCGCACGGGGTTCGGCCGGCGGGTTGGCCAGCGGGTTGAGCATCGGCGATGCCGTGGTTTGATTCATCGCCCCGCCCAGCATCGCGACGGTCCGGTAGACGAGCACGTGACGGGCTCGTCGCTCCGCTACCGCGCGGAACGCGGACATGACGGGGATGAGCACGCCGCCGGTGTCGAAGCCCAAGGTCTGGTCTGTCGCCTCGATGCCCAGAGCCTCCATCACGTCAGACGGCGGGGTATCGCCCAGTGTGCCGATTCCGTCGATGTCGTTCGCGGTCAGACCGGCGTCCTCGATGGCGGCGCGGGCCGCCTCCAGCGTCAGTTCCAACCCGGGAATGCCCGTTCGGCGGCCGATCCGGGAGATGCCCAGGCCGCTGATGATCGCGTCCTTCTCGAAGTAGCTCACCCCTGGGCACCCCGTTCAAACCTCTATTTTTGTAATGACAGTCGATTGGACTGTACTTTCCTTGTCATGGCAGATGTGGCCCCACCCGCAATTCCGGGGCGAATGCTGCCCAAGCTGCATGACCACAACCGGGCGTTCTGGACCGGCGGCGCCGACGGGCGGCTGCTGATCTCGTGGTGCACGCAGTGCGAGCTATGGGTGAGCCCGCCAGCCGGGGACTGTCCCGATTGTGGGGGAGCACTGGTGGCGCGGCCGGTGTCCGGACGTGGGACGGTGTTCACCTATACGGTCAACCATCAGCCGTTCAACCCTGACGTACCCGTGCCGTACGTGATCGCGATCGTCCAGTTGGACGAGCAGCCCGATTTGCGCATCGCTTCGAATATCGTTGACTGTGAGCCGGACTCGGTTCATATCGGCCTTGCCGTCGAAGTCCGGTTCGAACCGCAGGATGTCGACGGTGAGAGCGTGTTTGTTCCCGTGTTTGCGCCGAGAAAGGACGAGGCATGAGCGAGGCCCCCGCGATTACGGGCATACACCACTTCTCGGTCACGGTGCGCGACCTCGACGCGAGCGTGGCCTGGTATCAGCGGGTGTTCCGCGCGGACCGTGTTCCGATGACATTCCCACACTACGAACGCGAGGACACCGGATACGGCGTGCTGCTCGTCGATTCGCGTTCGGGGCTGGCGATCGGTTTACACACCAACACCGGCAACGACGGTGAGCAATTCGACGAGGCCCGTACGGGTTTGGACCACGTCGGATTCAACGTGGCGTCCCGCGAGGACTTGGAGGCCTGGGCGGCGTGGCTGGACCAACTCGGCGTCGAGCACTCCGGGATCAGGACAGGTGACCAACCGTTCCCGTTCGCCACGTTGGTGTTTCGCGACCCGGACAACATTCAGCTCGAACTCTTCACCGTCTGCTGATCCACGGGCCACGCAGCGGCTGCCGTCGGTATCGGCAGCGGGATTTGGGGTGCGACGCGGCGGAGACCGGGTAGTGCGGCGTCGGGGTTCAATACCCGTAATGTCCGGCTCTGGGCGACAAAGTCGTCGACAGCGACAAAGTCGCCCAGAGCCGGGCAATTCAGTTATCGCTTGTCCGACCCTTGGATAGCGCTCACAGCGCGGCAAGCACTGCCCGCAGCTCGCCGCACAGGTCGCCGCAGCCGTGCCGCAACGGACCGTTCCAGTCCGCCAGCAGGCGGCGAAGCCGTGCGACGCCGCGCGGGCTGACGTGACGGCTCTCCAATCGCTTCTCCACGCGCTCGATCATGTCGGCCGCGTCCCATACAGCGGAGGCGTTCAGGCGCGACGGCGACAGCACGACTCGATCGCACAGCACGGCCGTGCCGCGGCGACGCAACTCCGCGGCAAGGCGCTCGCGATACGCGATATCGGTCAACCGGAGCACATGGGCCTCCAGCGCGGTGCCGGGTCGGGGAGTGGCGCCTGCCTGCACCAGTCGGTCCAGGTGGCGGGCACACATGCGGGCGGCGACGCGCGACGGGATCGTCGGGCGGGCCGCATCAACGCGAGGCTTGGCGGCGGTGGCGAGCGCTGTTGTCATGAATTGAGTATTTCGTTGCCGCGGTGCCATGGCTGTCCGGCGATCTGCCCATTCACCGGGGGATTGGTCCGTCCCCCAATCGGGGGACAGTGCCGTCTTACGCAAGTGCCGCGAAGACTTTTTCGTCCTCGCTGGCGAACGTGTCCTCCAGCTGCAGCGGCGTGTAATCGAGGTCGATCTCGGCCACCGGACGACCCAGCGCGCTACTGATGGTGCCGAACCGACGCATCCCCTTATCGGCGGCGTACTGCTGCATCTCGTCCTTCTCCAGCCCGAACGGCACCTCGTCGTAAAGGGCATAGGCGTCTTCAGTGTTCTGCAACGCCAGCGGAATCAGCTCGTTCATACGTGTTTCGAAGACGGCCCAATTGCGCTCGTCGGCGGCGACGTGTCGCCGGCAGGTGAAAGTGCCCCACGCCATGTGGCGTCGCTCGTCGTCCCCGATGCGCTTCACCAGTTCCTGCATGCCGGGAAGAATGCCGCGATCCACGCAAATCCGGTGCCACGCATAGTATCCCGTCAGCGCCATCATGCCTTCGATGACGTGGTTGTAGGTGGCCGACGCACGAATCTGGGCGGCCGGCGACGGATCCGTCGCCAGCGCGTCGAGAGACTCCGGAAGTTCCTCGTAGAAGATCTTCCGGTACGCGGGCAGGTCGTCGAGGTAGTGCTGCAGATCGTCGGTCATGCCGACGGCGTCGAGCCACATCCGGAACACCTGCGTGTGTTTGGCTTCCTCGAACGCGAACTGTGTCAGGTACATCTCGTCACCGAGTCGGCCCTCGGCGCGCATCGCCGCCATGAACGGCTGGATGTCCTGGGTGACCGCTTCCTCGCCTGCGATGAACTCGGCGCACAGCCTGGCGGCCCAGTCGCGCTCGAGGTCGCTCATCGACTCCCAGTCGGCTCGATCTTGGGAGAAGTCGATGTCGGCGGGGTTCCAGAACTTCGCGTTACCGCCTGCAAACAGCTTGAGCGGCAAGCTGTCCCAGTTGAGGCCGCCTGCGTCGAGCGAATGTGAGCGGGTGCGTGTCATGTCAGTGACCTCCTAGATCGTGCGGTGATCGATGCGTTTCGGGGAGCCGTGGCGAATGCGTCCTTCAGCACGGCGACGAGCCTGCGCACCGCCAACGCGGGCTGCTCGGGGGTGGGCTCGTCGAGTCCGAGAACCGGATCCATGCCGCGTACGTACGGCGCCAACGCCAGGTGCGGAAAGAGCAGCAGCAGAAGCGATATCAGCGCGTCGGTGTCGGCGTCTTCGCGTAGGTCGCCGCGTATATGCGCGTCGCGCACCAGTGGCCGCATCACGTCCAGGTAGTGCCGGTGAATGACGCTGCGGACGCTGATGCGGGCGTCGGTGTCGACCTCCAGGCTCGCCGCCGCGTGAAGGGAGCGTTCGTGCGGATGGTCGGCGAAGTAGGCGACCCAGGAGTCCATCAGGTCGGTCAGGAAGTCGAAAAACGGTCTGCTGGGGTCGAGTTCGACGATGCGGGCTTCCATGTAGGCGCGGACCCGCTGACTGCCGACATCGGCGATGAACGCATAGAGGTCGCGCTTGTCGGCGAAATACTGAAACAGGCTGCCTTTGGCGACGCCCGCGCGGCGGGCGATGACGTTCAGGCTGCCCGCGGAGAAGCCGTGTGCCCCGAATTCGGCCTCGGCAGCCTCGATTACTGCGGCGCGTCGAAGCGGATCGAGACGAGCCCACGTGACCGTCGGCACCGGCACCTCCTCGCGCCAATATGACCAGTGGTCATATTACTGTGAGCGTCGTCACAGTCAAGAGTGCCTGGGCGTGTGGGTCCCCAGTGGAACCGGCGCTCCAGGCTTTCCTGCGAGCCGCAAATACATCGAGGTCGATGGATCGGTCGGGTCGACCGTGGACCCGTGGCGGCGACAGCGCTCCGGTAAACCCGAGATTGGCTAACGGATTCCCGTTGCGGCTTGTGCCGCGGTTTGCCATCTCATCCTGATCTTGTTCCTAGGTATAGCGATTTTTGAGGTTTAGCCAATCGCCGTATTGGATATGCCGAGCAAATCGGGAGATAAGGATACGGCTGGTCGAGTTGGAGCCTCTTCGGTCCTGACTCGTCCGGATATCAGGAAAGGAAAAGGAACGATGGCAAACCCCTTAACGATCTCGAAGCGCACCGCCGTGAAGGCTGTCGGGATCGGTGCTATCGCCGGCGGGCTCGTGCTCTTCGCGCCCACGGGCACGGCCTCTGCAGATGGTCTGCAAGACCTCGTCAATTTTGGTAATCACCAGCTGCAGGGCTTCGTCGGTGCCGGTAACCAGGCTCTGCAGGACAACGTGGCGGCCGGTAACCAGGCGCTGCAGGACAACGTCGCGGCCGGCAATCACGCTGTGCAGTACTTCGTCGGACAGGGCAACTCGTTCGTGCGCTTTGCAGTCCAGGGCCTGCTGCACGGGTAGCCGCTCCACCGCAGCCTGATCAGACAAGTGCTGCTGCACGTCGACCGTGAAGTGCAGCAGCGCTTTGTCGATTCGGTTGAACGTAACGAACCACTTCGGACGCAGGACCTCAGAGGGTCGGTCTGCGCAGCAGGTAGTTCCAGTAAATGATCTTTCTGCCTTGGTCTTCGTAGCCGAGGGTCTTCTCCGACATCATGACTTCGAAGCCAGCTTTGTCGATGACGGGCGCGATCTCCTTCGCGTAGTACGACTTCAATCCATCTTGCTCATAGAGCTTGTTCTTTCGCGGCACGGTCAGCCCGAATACGCCACCGGGGACAAGCTTGTCGCGGACCTGTCGCAGCAGCACTTGGGGATAGATGATGTACTCCATCACTCCGATCATCACGGCGGCGTCGAACGATTGATCTTTGACGCGCCACGGTGACTCCAGGTCTTGCTGAATGACCTTCTTGTACGGCAACTTTCGCGCGCGGCGGACCATGGCGCCGACACCGTCGATGCCTGTTACGTCATACCCCTGTTCGAAGAACACCAGCGAGGAAAGCCCTGTGCCACACCCGAGGTCGAGGACGTTGGCTCGTCTGGAGCCCAGCACATCGACGATCAGCCGCGGCACTTCCACATGCGCCGTGTAGTTCATGGCGTCGCGCAGATCGCAGTCGTAGGTTTTCGCGAGGTGCGAATAAATTGCTTTGACCGATGTGAGACGCATCGACACGAAGATTAGCGCGACCCCGCCCGTAACACTTGGAACCGGGCCGTAGCTGTTGGGCAATGCTTGGTCGCGATGACGTCCCGACACCCCATCCGGTGGATGCTCGAATGTGTTCAGCCACTGAAGGTTTATGCGGGACCACCTTCGCGGGGAATACTTTCGGCCTTCGTCGAGTAGTAGTCCGGAGGTACCGCGTGCAGCCCTCGCCGGTGGTCCTTCGAACTGAAAGCCAAGCTGATGGATGAGTCGAGCGACATCGTGGCCGCCGATGCCACGGCCTTGGCAGAAGCAATCCGCGCTCGCCGGCTGTCATCGGTGGAGGTCGTGACGGCCCACCTAGAGCGAATCACAGCAGTGGATCCCGAGATCAACGCGACGGTGACGGTTTTGGCTGAGTCGGCTCTCGCCGCCGCGCGAGTCGCTGATGAGGCGGTGCGGGCGGGCGGCGAGTTGGGTGCCCTGCATGGTGTGCCGTTCACGGTCAAGGACGCACTCGACACGGCGGGCGTCGCCACGACTCGTGGATCGTTGCTTTTCCAGAAGCACGTGCCGACCGTGGATGCCGCGGTTGTCGCGCGGTTCCGTGCGGCCGGCGCCATACTGCTGGCGAAGACGAACCTGCCCGAATTCTCCTACTGGACCGAGACCGACAATCGGGTCGTCGGCCGGTCGGCTAATCCGTGGAACATCGATCACACGCCTGGGGGCTCGAGCGGCGGGGAATCCGCGGCAATCGCGGCGGGAATGTCGCCGATCGGGCTCGGCAGCGATGTCGCGATTTCAGTGCGGGGGCCGGCCCATGACACGGGAATAGTTGCCCTCAAGGCCACGCGCGGGCGTATCCCGATTACCGGGCATTGGCCCGCTGTCCCTGCAAGGTATTGGCATGTTGGACCGATGGCGCGCAGCGTTCGCGACATCGCCGCAGCGCTTCAGATTCTGACTGGCCCCGACGGCGCCGATGGTTACACACGCGACGTCCCGCTCGACCTCAATGACGTCAAACGTCTGGCAGATATGCGCATCGGATACCTCGTCGAACCGGGATTCGGGCCAATCGGCGACGACGTCGCCGCCACAGTGCTGGCCGCCGCTGACGCGCTACGAGGCTTGGGGTGCACGGTCGAGCCGGCACCGTTGACGGAACTGGAAGCGATCGACGGTGTCGCCCTGAGCGCTGTGCTGTACTCCGCCGAGGTCGTCCCATACTTCAAGCAGATCGCGGAGGGACGCGAAGCTGAACTGCACCCCGTGACCGCCGCGATATTGGCGCGAGAGCAGCCGGTGCTGGCGGATTATATTGCGGCTCAACAGGAAACCGAGCGTTTAGCCGCCAAGCTGAGCGGATTCTTCGCCGACTACGACGCGCTCTTGTGTCCAGTCGCCCCTGTCCCCGCACCGCTGCACGCCCAGCGCAGCCTCACAGTCCGAGAAGGCGTCTCGGTAGCGGCGCAGGGGGTAATGCGCGCAACCGTGCCGTTTAATCTGACAGGTCTTCCCGCGATGACGATTCCTTTCGGCCTCAGTCATGACGGCCTCCCGATTGGGGTCCAAATCGCCGCTCGCTGGTACGACGAGGCGACCCTTCTCCGCTTGGGCGCGGAATTAGAACGCGCCAGGGAGAATCAGATGAAGTACTTCTCATTTCCGGTCGGGTAGCCACCGCCATTGGTGGCGATATGGACGTGGTCGTAGTGGTTCGCGGTTTCTGATCCCATTTCGGGCATGTACTGGCCCGACTTCGGGCCCAGGTATATGGCGTGTCGCCAGATCACATCGTCGATGTCCCAGCGTTGCGCGTTCGCCAGGGCGAAACCTGCGATCTGATTGCCGAGGTCGATGCCCTCGGGGGAGTCGGGATTTGGAATCATCACGTCGATCGCCAACCCCTCGGGGTGCCATTTCAACGCATCCTGTCGCCAACCGCCGATCGTAGTGATTTGTGGGAACAGCACGCTGATGGCGCGGGCCACCCGAATGGTGTCCACCTGCAACCCGTTCTCGGGCGCGACACCAGGTGGCAGCTCGAATGGCAAGGCGGTGGCGGGAGTGGCAGGCGCACTTGCCGCCAACACTTGGGCCTCTGCCGGAGTGGCGAGCTTAGGTGCGCCGGGCGGCGGAAGTTCCGGGCTCGCCGGCACCGAAGCTGCCGCCGGGGTCGGCGCGCAACACGATGGTTGGGCGCTGTGGGCATGCTCTGAGTTCTGTACGTAGAGCATCCCGCCGGCCACGGTTATCGAAGCGGCGAGTGCCAACCAGCGGCCACGGCCGTCGGCTAACAGCTTTTTGTGCACGAGCAGCACTGTACTGCCGTTTCTCACGCAGTTCGGCGACATTGCGAACGTGTACTGAGGCGCCTGGCGGACGACACCGCGGACCCGGCTAGATCCCGTGCGGCACTGATTGATTCATCTGATGAGCAAAGTCTGATGTCCCGCCTCACGTGAATTGGCGTCGCCACGCCGCCTCCGTCGCCTCCAAATCGGCTTCCCCGCCCTTGAGATCAGCCGATGCCGTGGGAATAGCACGCCGGAATGGACGTTCATAGTCCCCATGAGAAGCCTCAGCGAAACCGAACGCCAGGATTTCCTCGCCGACACCCACGTCGCCGTCCTCTCCGTAGCAGCCGCCGACGGTCGGCCGCCCGCCAGCGTCCCGATCTGGTACGACTACGCCTCTGGAGGGAACATCCGCATCATGACTGGGGCGTCCAGCCGAAAGGCACGGCTGATCGAGCGCGCCCGAGCTGTGACGCTCGTGGTTCAGCGCGAGGAGCCGCCGTATCAATACGTCGTAGTGGAGGGCACCGTCGTCGAGACCACCAAACAGGTTCCGGCGGGACTGCAGGAATCGATCGCGATCCGCTACCTCGGCGAGGAAGGCGGCCGGGCATTCGTGCGCAGCATGGAAGGCGTCGAAGAAGTGCTGTTCACCATCCACCCCGACCGCTGGCTCACCGCCGACTTCACCGGCGATCTGTAGCCGATAAGGCGCAACGTGACGCTCAGGGCTGGCGTCACTTCAGTGCGCTGCCGTTGCGCCATTGATCCCACGGAATGGTCCAGTCACCGTTCTGTGCGAGGGTCAGCGGGGGGCCACCGGTGTTGCGGACTTCGACGACATCCCCTGGTACCGAGAAGTCGTAGAACCATTTGGCGTTGTCGCCGTTGAGGTTCAGGCAACCGTGGCTGGTGTCGGTGTTGCCCTGCGCCCATACGGTGGCGTCGAGCTGGTGTAGGTAGATGCCGTCGGTGCTGATGCGGGTGGCGTAATTGATGGTCTCGCGATACCCCAGCCGAGAGTTCTTCGGCAGCCCGAAGGTGGAGGAGTCCATCACCACCGGATTGCCCTTGTCGAGAACCGTGTAGACGCCCGGCGGGGTCCAAAACGACAGGGTCCGTCCGTCCACTTCCTGCGTGCCGCCCATGCCCATCGACGTCGGCATGGTCCGTACCAGGCTGCCGTCGCGATAGACGCTGACCTGATGCGTGTGGTCGTCGGCGACAGAGACATGCGATTCACCGATGGTGAACTTGAGGTGCTCGTCCTGTTGCCCGAACACGCCTTGGGCCAGCGGGATTCCGTAGATCTTCGCATCGACGGTGACCGTGGTTCCGGGCGTGTAGTAGTGCTCGGGGCGCCAATGTGCGTTCTGGTCGTCGACCCAGTTCCATGATCCCGCTGCCGGTGGCGAAGGGGTGACGACGAGCCGCCGCTCGGCTTCGGCCTTGTCGGTGATCGGCTCGTCGAAGTGGGCCACGATGACGACGCCCACACCGTAGGTGGCGCCGTCGGCAAGCGGTGCCTCCGATGTGGTCTGAAACGACACCTTGGTTTGGTTGGGCGGAGTCAGTGTGGTGAATGAAACCGGTTGTGTCGCCGTCTTTCCGCCCGGTCCGCGGCTGGTGATGGTCAGCGTGTAGGTTCGCCCGTACCCCAGCGGGACGACGGGATGCCAGAACTTCGCGTCGGGAGTGAGAATCCCTGCGACGGGCTTGCCGGTGTCGTTGACCATCGCCACGTCGGTCAGCGTCCCGGTTTGCGCACTGACCGACACAGGCGCGACGGGGTCGACGTCGTGGGCGCCCGGTGCGGGTTCGATCTTGAGCGACGCAGGTTCCGCCGGGTTCGGGAGCGGGGCGCCAGTCGGCGCCGACTGATGCGCACAGCCAGTCAGCGCGAGAGCCGCGGCCATGTGAAGGGCGAAAAGCAGAGTTGGAATCGTCTTCCAGATCGGCCGAAAGCGCTTGGGCTTCAGACTATTTAGCTCCGGTAGCGTGCGTGCGCTCATGTCCCCTCCCGTTCCCCCGACCCGCCCGTCTCGTGTCTGATCGTCAGGTACCCGCCGGCCTGCGAGTCAAACCGCGACGAGGTTGTACTGGGTCAGGGCCAGGGCGATCGCGCCGTCTCGGCTCAGGCAGTTGCGCCGTGCCGGATCGTCGATGGTCAGAGTGTGATTGCGACTGTCTGGAGCGGGTTATTGTGCCGTTGTGCGACTGAACGGAGCGGAACGCGAGTGGGTATACGCGGCGGTGGCAGATGAGCGGCGGTCGATCGCCACCTTGATCGAAAGTCTCAACGCCGACCAGTTGGCGACCCAAAGCCTATGTGCCGGGTGGGATGTCAAAACCGTTGCCGCGCATTTGGTCAGCGATTTCGCCGACGGATTCTGGGGCTTCATTGCCAGCGGTATTCGACACGGCGGCATCGATCGGGGAATCGACGCGCTGGCCCGTCGCCGGGCGCGAGCCTCAGCCACCGAGATCGCCGAGACGTTACGTCGTCGCGCTGACCACAGGCTCAGTCCGCCGGTGACCGGCCCGTTATCGGGCCTGACGGACGTCTTGGTACACGGTGCAGATTTGCGCATACCGCTGGGAATCCCGCACCGGCCGGATCCACAGCATGTCGCCCGGGTGCTCGATTTCCTCACCAGTCGAACGCAATTCGGCTTCTTCCCGCACCGACGCCTGCGGGGTATCGCGCTACACGACCAGGACACCGGACGGACGTGGGGCGACGGCGAATCCATCCGCGGACCGGGAGCGGCGGTGATGTTGGCGGTGTGCGGACGCACGGTCGCGCTTGACCAACTCGCCGGCCCCGGCGTGCCCGTCCTACGGTCCCGGCTTCCGGGCTAGCTGGCCGTGTGGACGATCAGAATGTCGATCTTCGCCTTGCGGGCGACGTCGGCGGGAACCGACCCTAGAAGCCGCCCTGCCACGGAATCCAACCCCACATCGCCGACGACGATCAGGTCCGCCTTCACCTCTCCCGCCAACTTGATCAGCGCCTCGACAGGGGCGCCGACGATTGCGCGCTCTTCGACATCCTTGGCGCCTGCTGCCTTGGCCCGGTCGCGGGCGTCGTGGAGGATGTCGTAAACGGCCGCATCACCGTGCACCTTGTAACCTTCGCGCCCAAGTGCATCCTCGGCGCGCCTGTCGCTCGCCGGATCGGGCGAGGGTGGCCTCGACCAGCCACCCTTTTCCTCGTGATGGATATGCGCGCTCGCCACGATCAACTTGGCGTTCTCCTGCGCCGCGAATGCTCCCGCTCGCTCGACCGCACGCATTGACGAGTCTGAACCGTCGGTCCCGACGATCACCGTTCGATAGCCACTCATGGTCGCCTCCTTGCCGCCGGTCGCGACGAACACGACAGTAACGCCAGCCGGGCAATCGACGCTTGGCTTTGCGACATAGCCGGGGTAACTGTCTAGGGCGTCGAATCCGACGCCCGACGCCGCGCACGCCATTTCCGCCAACCGTGATGCGTGACGAACGCCCCGACGATCGCGGTCACACACCACACCGCGATCGCGGAGTAAGCCAACGGCGACGACAGGTTTCCGATCGACGCGCCCAATGCGGTGTAGACGAACGCGCGCGGCGCCGCGCCGATGAATGCGCCAATAGCCATCTGCCACAACGGAACTCCGAACGCACCGAACACGTAGCAGGCAAGCGCATCCGAGATGCCGGGGACGAACCGTTGGCCGACCACGGCCCACAGCCCTCGGCGTTCGATCAACCGGTCCAGACGGTCAGCCCGTTGCGGTCCGAGGAGGGCTCGCGCGCTGTCGCGCCCGGCACGACGGCCCACCAGACTGGCGATGATCGCCGTACCGACCGTCGCGCCGAGCGTGACGAAAACCCCGAGAACGGGCCCGAACAGCAGCCCGCTGCCCGCCGCCAGGATCGGGCCTGGCACGAACACCGCGGCGAGCACGGCGGCCACCACGACGTAGGTCAGCGGCGCGGCGGGCCCGGTCGCGGCGACCGCGCGCCGCACGTCCTCGACATCGACGACGCGGGCGACGGCGACCAGATAGAACAAACCGAGCAGGAACGCCGCGAACAGTGCCAGTCGCACGATGTGACGCCGTCGACTGATGGTGGTGGCACTTTCGCCTTCGGACATGCCGGATGCGCTGCCGCAATCGACGTCAGGCATCGAAGTTCGTGCTGGCGGTGAGTTTTTCCCACTTGGCGATCTCGCTTGCGCGGGTGTCGGCGATGTAGCGGTAGGCGGCCAGCGCGTCGGGCCCGAGGAGCAGGAATGCGGGCGGCTCACTCGATTCGACCGCCTCGATGATCGCGCTGCCTGCCTTCGCGGGATCACCGGCCTGGGTGCCGTCCATCGTGTCGTTCTCCTTGCGGCGTTGTCCGGCGGTGCCCGCGTAGTCATCGATGATTGTTGTCGATTGGGTCAGCGACCGTCCCGCGAAATCGGTGCGAAACGCGCCCGGCTCGACGACGGTGACCGAGATGCCAAGGGGCGCAAGTTCACCGCGCAGGGAGCCACTTACCCCTTCGATCGCGGCTTTGGCCGCGGCGTAGTAGCCGGAGCCGACCGGGGTGAGCTGAACCCCGATCGACGAGATGTTCACGATCGCTCCGGAGCGGCGGGCGCGCATGCCGGGCAGGACGGCCTTGATCATCGCGACGGTGCCGAAGAAGTGCGTCTCGAAGAGCGTCCGCACCTCGGCGTCCTCACCCTCTTCTACCGCGGCGCGATAGCCATAGCCGGCGTTGTTGACCAGCACGTCGACGCCGCCGAACCGATCTTCGGCCTGGCGCACAGCTGTCGTCACCTGATTCGGATCGGTGACGTCGAGCGCGACGGCAAGGACCCGGTCGGGTGTGGAATCCGCCAGGTCGGCGACCCTGCTGACATCGCGGGCGGTGACGACGGCGTTGTGGCCTGCGCCGATGACGGCTTCCGCCAGCGAGCGGCCAAGCCCCGTCGAGCAACCGGTGATGAGCCAGGTGGACATATGCGATCGCTTCCTTTCACCCCGCTGGCCAGTATGTACGAAGTGCCGATTTGCAACACCCGGCCTCGCTACGCTCGACGGCGTGGGGGACACGTTGTATGCAACGTGCGGCGATCTCAGCCTGGCGTATCAGGTGTTTGGCGATGGGCCCGTGGAGCTCGTCGTCGTCGGGCCGTTCGCCACCCATGTCGAATTATTTTGGACCCAGCCAGAATTCAAGGCCTTCTTCGATCAGCTCTCCACATTTTGTCGCGTCCTTCTATTCGACAAGGCCGGGGTCGGGTTGTCGGACCCCGTTCCGCGAGTTCGGACACTGGACGAGCGGGCGTCCGAGATCGAGGCCGTGATGGACGCTGCCGGCTTCGGGCAGGCCGCCCTTCTCGGCTTGAGCGAGGGCGGCCCGGCCGCCACCGTCTTCGCAGCGACACGGCCGCGGCGAACGCGAGCGCTGATCCTCTGCAGCACGTTCTCGTATACGGGAATGGTTGGGTGGGATGAGGTCGATGGCGACCCGGCCGAGCTTCGGGCACGCGTCCTACCCGAGCTGGGTGAGGACTACACGCCGTCAGAGGCGCAGATCGCACGCATGCAGGGCCTTGCCCGTGCAGTGCGATCGTCGTGGGGCAGTGGGGCCGCGCTCAAGGGACTGATCCCGTCGGTCGGGTCGGTGCGCCAGCTGGGAATGCTGGAGCGCATGGGCGCGAGCCCGGGGATGGCGCGGGCGACTCTCGAAGCTATGTTCCGCATCGACGTCCGGCCCATCCTGCCGACGATCACTATGCCCACCCTCGTCGTTCATGCCCGCGACGACCTCGGCATTCCGGCGCAGGGCGGCCGGTACCTCGCCGACCATATCCCCGGTGCGCGGCTGCTCGAGGTGGACGGGACGGATCACGCGCCGTGGTTCACCGAGCCCGACACGATCCTCACCGAGATCGAGGAGTTCCTCACCGGCAGCCACGCTGCACCGTCGCAGACGCATCGCGCGTTGCGTACGGTGCTGTTCACCGACATGGTCGCCTCGACGCAACGCGCCGCGGCCGCGGGCGATGAGCGCTGGCGGGCGGTGCTGGAGCGCTTTGGTGAGATCACGACCGACCGCACGAACCAATTCGGCGGCACGGTGGTGAAAAGCACAGGCGACGGCTACCTCATGACGTTCGACGGACCCACGCAGGCGATTCGTTGCGCAGAGGCGTTGCGCGCAGACGCCGAGACGGTCGGAATCGAGATTCGCGCCGGGATTCACACCGGCGAGTGCGAACTGCTGGACAACGACATCGGAGGAATTGCCGTACATATCGCCGCGCGGATCCTCGGCCAAGCCGGGGTCGGGGAGATCCTCGTTTCCAGCACCGTTCGTGATCTGGTCGTCGGCTCGGGCACAGGCTTTTCCGACCGCGGCAGCGTCGAGTTGCGTGGAGTTCCCGGCGTCTGGCAATTGCTGGCGGTTGAGCGCCACGGCGCACGAGCCGGATCAGCCGAGGCGGAGCTGGCGTCAACGCCGACGCCGGGTCCTCGGACCGCGATGCGCCGATCGGATCGTGCCGTGGCGGTGATAGCGCGGCGGACACCGTGGATTCTCCGCGGAATGGCCCGCCTCGCCCCGGCCAGCGCACCCACCGATGTGCGTGGCTCCTAACGGATGTCGTTGATGTCGTTCTTCAGCGCCTCGGCTTCGGTCCCGAACACCGCTTGTACGCTGTTGCCGACTTCAACAACGCCCGCGGCGCCGAGAGCCTTGAGCCGAGCCTGATCCACCTTGCTCGCATCGGCCACCTCCATGCGCAGCCGGGTGATGCAGGCATCGACATTCACGAGGTTCTCCCTGCCGCCGAACGCCGCGATCACCTGTTCGGCCTTGCTGTCGACCGCTGCAGGTGCGATTGCTGTCGTCGTGCCGGATCCGCGCGCCGTCACGGCCGTCGCGGAGTCGGCGCCCTCGCCGAGGTTGGCCGCCTCCTCGGCCTCGAATTCACTCTCGGGTTCGCGGCCTGGGGTTCTCAGATTCCATCGCGTGATCGCGAACCGGAACAGCGCGTAGTAGACGACGAAGAAGACAACGCCCATGGCAATCAGCAACGGGATGTTCTTCGCCGCAGGGGCCGTCCCGTAGAGCAGCAGATCGATGAGACCCGCGGAGAACGAGAAGCCCAGATGTATGTCGAGCAGGTACGCGATCGCCAGTGAGAGTCCGGTCAACACCGCGTGGATGAGGTAGAGCGGGAACGCCACGAACATGAACGCGAACTCGAGGGGCTCGGTCACGCCGGTCAGGAACGCGGTCAGCGCGGCCGCCGCCAGAATGCCCACCGCGACTTTCCGTTGTTTCTTGTTGGCCACGTGGATCATCGCAAGCGCGGCGGCAGGCAGCCCGAACATCAGGATCGGGTAGAAGCCCGAGGTGAGATGGCCCGCGGTCGGGTCGCCAGCGGCGAAGCGGGTGAGCTCACCGGTGACGACCTTGCCGCCCGGGGTCTGATAGTCGCCGTAGAGGAACCAGACATACGAGTTTGGAATGTGGTGCAGGCCCAGCGGAATCAGCATCCGGTTGGCGAACCCGTAAACAAACGCGCCCAACGCCCCCGAGCCTCCGATGAACTTCCCGAGGCCGGTAAGCCCCGCGTCGAAGACCGGGTAGAAGTAACTCATCGCGAACGCAATGAACAGACAGGCCAGCGACACCACGATCGGAACGAAGCGCCTGCCTCCGAAGAATCCGATGTAGGACGGCAATTGAATGGTGTGGTAGCGGTCGAAGAGCCATGCAGTGACCAGGCCGACCACGATGCCCGCGAACACGCTGTAGTTGATCTGGGCTTGGTCACCCGCCTTGTCGACCTGGCCCGCGAGCACGATCGGCGACATGGTTTTGAACACTGCCTGCACCACCAGATAGCCGACCACCGCGGCCAGCGCCGTCGAACCGTCCGCCTTTCTGGCGAATCCGATCGCGACACCGACGGCGAAGAGCAAAGGAAGGTTGCTGAACAGGGCGTCGCCCGCGGCGGTCATCGCCTTGAAGAACGACCCGATGACCGGAGCGTGAATTTTGCCCAGCAGGTCATCCTGGCCGAGCCGCAGTAGGATTCCTGCAGCGGGGAGAACAGCGATCGGCAGCATCAGGCTCTTGCCGAGGCGCTGTAGTTGTGCGAAGCCGGGAATGCGCCGACCTGACTTTGCCGCCGTCCCTTGAGGTTTCGCTGTGTCGCTCACTTGTGTGACCCTCCTCTGCCGAAGCTGAGCGGAAGCCTAGACGAGAACGGGTGAACTTGAGACCGTCTTGCTCACACGCTCGTATTGTTGGTGCGTGAGTATGACGTCAGTCTTGGCCCCGGTTGGCGGCCGCGCGGTTCCGCTGCAGGACGTGCCCGACCCGGTGTTCTCGCAGGGCATGGTGGGCTACGGAGCGGCGGTGGACCCGCCGCGAGGCGTGATCGAGGCGGTCGCGCCCGTCAGCGGGAAGATCTTGAAGTTGCTGCCCCACGCCTACATCGTCATGACACCGGACAATGTCGGAGTGCTGGTGCACCTGGGTATCGACACCGTCCGACTGAACGGCGAGGGCTTTACGACGCACGTCAGCCAGGGCGACGAGGTCAGCGCCGGCCAACTCGTGATCACCTACGACGTACCTTCGGTCGAGGCCAAGGGGCTGAATCCGATTGTTCCCGTCGTGGTGATGGACGAGCGCGAGTCCTCGAACATCGTGCCAGCCGATGCGGTTTTCGAGGGAGCGGAGATAACTTCCGGCGCAAGTCTTTTCACTGCGAGCAAGTAGATGGAAGTCGTAATTCTCGCAGACGCCAAGGAGATCGGTGTTGTCGCGGCCGACGCGATCGGCGCGTTGATGGCGCGCAAGCCGGCCGGCGTCCTCGGTCTCGCGACGGGGTCATCGCCGGTTGCGATCTACGACGAGTTGGCGGCGCGCTGCGAAGCCGGACTGATTTCGTTCCGGGAGGCACGGGGATTCACGCTCGACGAGTACGTCGGGCTGCCCGCGGACCACCCCGAGCGCTACCGCAACGTCATCGACAAGGTCTTCGTTTCGCGCGTCGACTTCGCGCCAGGGGCGGTGGACGGTCCCGATGGTCTGGCGCGTGACATCCCGGCCGCCTGTGCGGCGTACGAGGCGGCGATCCGGGACGCGGGTGGCATCGACGTGCAGATTCTGGGTATCGGCACCGACGGACACATCGGGTTCAACGAGCCGGGGTCCTCCCTCGCGTCGCGCACCCGCATCAAGACGCTGACCAGGCAGACGCGGATCGACAACGCCCGGTTCTTCGGCGGTGACGTCGACGCCGTGCCGACGCACTGCCTGACCCAAGGGTTGGCCACCATCATGGCGGCCAGGCATGTGATTCTGGTTGCCACGGGCGGAGGTAAAGCCGAAGCCGTCCATCACCTCGTCGAGGGTGCGGTGAGCGCGATGTGGCCCGCGACCATTCTGCAGCATCACCCGCATGTGACTGTTCTGTTGGATGATGCTGCGGCACAGAGGCTTCAGCTCGCCGGCTATTACCGGGAGACCTACCGAGCCAAGCCGGATTGGCAGGGCATCTGAGTGCTGTTGACCGCCGACACCTTGCTGACGGGCCGAGAGCTGTTGCGGCCCGGGTGGATTGACGTTGCCGACGGTGTCGTCGGCGCTGTCGGTGGCGGCCCGCCGCCCGGTGCCGTAGATCGCGACCTCGGCGCTGTCACCGTGGTGCCGGGGTTCGTCGACACGCACGTCCACGGAGGGGGCGGGGCCAACTTCTCGACGGCTTCTGCGGCAGAAACGGACACCGCGGCGGCGCTGCATCGCAGGCACGGCACCACGACGCTCGTCGCATCCCTCGTGACGGCGAGCACCGACGAATTACTGCGACAGGTAAAGGGATTGGCCGAGGACGTGCATGCCGGCGTGCTCGCCGGAATCCACCTGGAAGGGCCGTGGCTGTCCACCAAACGGTGCGGAGCCCACCAGGCATCCCTGATGCGCGACCCTGACCTCGGCGAGCTGGACCGCCTCCTCGACGCGGGAGCGGGCGCGATTCGCATGATCACCTTGGCGCCGGAACGCGACGGCGCCCCGGCGGCGATCGAGCGCATCGTCGATCGCGGAGTGGTGGCCGCCGTCGGCCACACCGAGGCCACCTACGAGCAGACGCGCACGGCGATCGGGGCGGGTGCGACGGTGGGCACACACTTGTTCAACGCGATGCGTCCGATCAACACTCGTGAGCCCGGCCCGGTGATCGCGCTACTCGAAGACGCCCGCGTGACAGTCGAAGTGATCACCGACGGCGTGCACGTCGACCCCGCGCTGTACCGGCATGTCGCGCGCAGTGTTGGGCCCGACCGGGTGTCGCTCATTACCGACGCGATGGCCGCGACAGGAATGGCCGACGGGGCCTATCACCTCGGCCCGGTCCAGGTCGATGTCGTAGGCGGGGTGGCCAGGGTGGCGGGCACAGACACCATTGCCGGCAGCACGGCGACCATGGATCGGGTATTCCGGTTCGCGGTCATGCATTGCGGGCTGCCTCGCGACGAGGCTCTGACGCTGGCCGTGCGGCAGGCCTCGATCAACCCGGCCCGCGCGCTTGGGCTGGCATGCTCGGGTCTTGTTCCCGGCGCAGGCGCCGACTTGGTGGTGTTGGACTCCGATCTGGTGGTGACCGCCGTACTGCATCGCGGATCGTGGGAGGCGTTGGGATGAACGAGTCGCGACCGGCCGTTGTGATGCTGCTGCCCGCAGTCGATTACGACCCAACCGAATCCGCTGTCATTTGGGACGCACTGACCGATTCCGGCATTGGGGTGCGGTTCGCCACGCCGGATGGTCGGCCCGCCTATGCTGACGCGCGGTTGGTGGACAAGGGATTCTCGGTGCTGTCGCCGGTGCTCATGACGCGCCCCGAAGATTTGAGGGCATATCGGCGCATGGTCGACGACCCGTGCTTCGCCGAGCCATGCGCCTACCAAGACGTGGACGTGGACAGTGCCAACGGCGTTTTCGTTCCCGGCGGCCATGCCAAGGGCGTCCGAACGCTGCTCGAATCCTCAGCGGCACAAGCGGTTACGGTGGCTGCGATGTCGCGGAGTATCTCCGTCGGCGCGGTCTGCCACGGGGTGCTGCTGCTGGCACGCTCGATCGACCCGGCGACTGGGCGATCGGTGCTCCATGGCCGGCGAACCACAGCGCTGACCGCGGCGCTCGAGCTGGGCGGCTGGGCGATGACCCGACTGTGGCTGGGGGACTACTACCGCACCTACCCGACGACAGTTCAGGCCGAGGTCACTGCGGCCCTCGCCTCACCAACCGACTTTCAACCCGGGCCGCGAGTCACGCTGCGCGACAGCCCAAATCACCTCAGCCGCGGCTTCACCGTGAAGGACGGCAACTACCTGTCGGCCCGCTGGCCCGGTGATTGCCATCGGCTGGCCGCGGAATATGTCGACATGGTGTGGTCTGCATACCGGGGGGAGGGGTAGTTCGGTGCGGCTTCCCACTGAAAGTATTGCCGTGCGGTACTTGGCTGTTGTGCTGATTACGATCACCGGTGCACTGATGTTTGCTTCCCCCGCGATGGCTGAACCGACGGACAGCGGCGAGTCAGCACAGTCGGTGATCGACGGCCTGAAGGCCGAGGGCTACAACGTCGTGATCAACTGGCTGACGGGCTACGACACCGTCCCGCTGTCAGTGTGCACGGTAGAGAACATCAATAACCCCGACGACTCGGCGCCGCCTGCCGGAACTTTCACGACCGTGTACGTCGACGTCGAGTGTCCTAATCACCTTTACGGCTGATGCCCAACGCCTTCCGTGAAAGCCGGTGCGACGAAGCGCTGCAGCATCTGGTGTTCGGCACGGGAATCGCTGCCCGGCAACAACATCAGCGACAACACCATGCGCACGATCCACTGCGCGGCCTGCGGGTCGTCATGGGTGATCCCGGTGAGCTCTGAGGCGAAGTCGGCGACGGCGTCTGATGCGGTCAGCCAGTTCCAGCCACCGCTGCGGGCCGAGTCCAGGAACAGCTGCCCCGCAGGATCGGCGCGGATCTCCTTGACCGCCACCTCGATTGCGGTCAGCACCCTGTCCGGCCCGGTGCGGCCTTTGACGCTGGCCCGCACGGTCTCGACGATGCGGGCACCTGCTCGCGCGAGCACTGCTTCGCGGATGTCTTTCTTGCCGCCGACGTAGCGGTACACGGTGGCACGCGAACAATGGGTCTGCGCGGCCAATGCGTCGACGTTGAATGCGCCGATGCCGTCGCGATAGATCATCTCGGTCGCCGCGGCATAGATCCGCTCGATCGCGGCGGCGCGGCGGCCGTCGTTGAACAGCCAATCGTCGCGCGACATGTGTTTGAACTTATCTCATCCCTGAGACAGACTTATAGAAATTCTCAGCGGTCTGTGCAGGTCCGCTGCCCTTGGTGAGACGCCGACGAGTCTGGTCCCGTCGGTGGCGTTATCGACTCTTGTCCAGGTCGTTGACCGACCCAATCACGCTGGTCAACCTGTACAAATGACGGTGCTTCACGATGCGCTCGCGTTCTTCGACACCGACGCGATTCAGGACCCCTATCCGCTATACGACCGCATGCGTGCCGAAGGGCCGGTTCATCGGATCGGCGACTCCGGCTTCTACGTGGTGTGCGACTGGGCCGCGATCAACGACGCCGTCAACCGTCCCGACGACTTTTCGTCGAACCTGACCGCCGCAATGATGTTCACTGCCGACGGCACCGTCGTTCCGTTCGAGTTGGACCGGCTCGGCGGACCAACACAGATCCTCGCCACTGCCGATGATCCGGCCCATGCTGCGCACCGAAAGATGCTCGTGCCGCAACTGGCCGCGAAGCGGATACGGGAGTTGGAGGCGTTCATCAGCGCCACGTTCGAGGAGCGATGGGCGGACGGATTGCGCGATGGACGGATTGAGTGGATGGGAGCGGTGGCCAACAGGCTTCCGATGATGGTCGTCGCCCATCTGATCGGCGTTCCCGCCGAGGATGTCGACCAATTGATCGAGTGGGCCTATGCGAGCACGCAATTGCTCGACGGACTGGTCGACGAGCAGCGGCTCATCGCAGCGGGCACCGCGGGCATGGAAATGGGTAACTACATCCATCGCCAGTTTCTGCGCGCGGCAAGCGATCCGGAGGACAATTTCCTCGGTGCCCTTGCGGCCAGCCGTCGCGCCAACGAGGTCGAGGAGATCACCGCGCAGCTGATGATGGTCATCTTGTTCAGCGCAGGCGGAGAATCGACCGCCTCGCTGCTCGGTAGCGCAATGGAGATCTTGGCGACACGACCCCACATTCAGGAGCAACTGCGCGAAAACCCTGACCTACTCGGCCCGTTCATCGAAGAGGCGTTACGGTATGAACCGCCCTTCCGCGGCCACTATCGCCACGTCGTCGCCGATACCACCCTTGGCGGCGTGGACCTGCCTGCCGGATCGCGGCTGTTGCTGCTGTGGGGCGCGGCGAACCGCGACCCCGCCCAGTTCGACGAACCCAATGAGTTCCGGCTCGACAGGCCAGGCGGTAAGGGGCACATCACTTTCGGCAAGGGCCTGCATTTCTGTGTCGGCGCGGCGCTCGCGCGGCTGGAAGCTCAGGTCGTGCTGCGGGCGGTCCTCGACCGAACGTCGTGGGTTGACACGTTGGAGGTCGGGCCGTGGCTGCCGAGTATCCTCGTCCGGCGCCGTGAACAGCTATGGCTGCGGGTAGGGCGCGAATCGGTTGTTGAAACCGGACTTTCGTAGCGCTATCTGGTCCAGCCGATCCTGCGCAGTGGCAGGGACGGTTCCCGCGGGCAGCACACTGGCCAATTGATCGAGGGAGACCACCTGCGAACTGACGGTGGGCAGATTCGTGGCCTGCGGGTCGATGTCTTGGAACCGGATCGAGATCGTGCCCTGGTTCAGTCCGCCGGTGGACACCCAGTTCCAGATCTCTGGATCCTGCGGTGAAACCACGATTGTGTAGGTTCCGTCGGCGTTCTTCTTGGCTTGGGAGATATTCAGGCTGGTCTGCTGATCCCAGTAGTTGTCCGTGATGGTCCAGTCGTTGGTCACCGGCACGACGAAGTAGCCGGCGTCGCCGGGATTGATGGTGAGGACCAGCGCCTGATCATCGGTGAGCTTGAAGTAGCCGGCGCTCTGCATCTGTGTCGCAAGGAATTCGGCGTTGCGCGTCGGGTTGGTGAACACGTTGGGTTGCCTGCGTTCGCCGGTGGTCGGGTCGACCGTCGCCACCTTGATGTACTTGGCTTCCATCTGCAGACCGAGCGCCATGATGACCGCGGTGACCGTGCCCCGCAGCAACGGCGGCGTGTCGGGCAGCGGCGGAATCAGCGATACCAACGTCGTCAACAACGGGTTCTTCGTCACCGTCGGACCGATGAATGGAATGGCGAATCCGCCCAGTTGGGCGAACAGGCTGTTGGGCGGCCCGCTGACGCGCTCGATCGACAAGCTCATCGGATCCTGATTATTCCAGTCCGACAATGTATTTCGTGCTGCTATCAGTGTGGTGTCGTCGGTGATCTGGATGTGGTTGGGGCCCGGCCCGGTCGGTGAGCCGCTCACGGTGATGGTGAAGGAGCCGTCGGGGTTGCGCACAAGATCCTTGCCGTTGAGCACCGACGCCGTGTTGCCCGACAAACCGGTCAGCACGCTGAACGTCGTCTCGGCCGGGTCGTCGCCGGTGAAGCGGCCCGTGATCACGTACGTCGAGGTCTTGTTGACAGCCATGAAGCGGTAGATGGTGTCCGGGTTGTCGTACAGGATGCGCGATCCGTTGACGTCCTGTCCGTACCAGGTGTGTGGGGGAGCCACTTGCATCACGGCTGTCGGGGTCATCGGGTTGAGCAACTGCTGCTGAAACGCCGCACCCATGGCGTATTCGTTGACGGCTTCGTTCAGCGCGTCGAGGTTTTCCTGATCCGGTCCGCCGACGAGATTGAACTGTTGCTTCGCGGTTGAGCGCCAACCGAATTGGAGCACCAGCTTCATCAACTGAACGGGAAGCGTGTTGACGGTCTGGGCGGCGCGCTGTTCTGCGGAGAGTTGTTCGGGGGTCCCTAACGGGCTGACAGCGAGTGTCTGAGTGGTGACCGCCGGTGTCGCTGTGATCGATGACGCGCCCGAGGTGTGCACGACCTCGCGACTGGCCGCACTCAACGTCGACACCATGGCCAGGGTCTGGGCGGGAGCATCCGGCTTCGGCGCAGGGTCGCTGACCGTCGTCTGCGCCGTCGAGGCCGTGCTGTCGGCGGCCTTCGGCGCAGCTGCCTTCTTCTTCTTTTTGCGCGTTGCAGAGGGTTGGTCGTCGGTCGACGCCGGTGTGGCCGGCGCCTCGCTCGTCTCGGCCTTGCTTGTGGCCTTCTCTGTCCCGGCGTCATGAGAAGTCGCGCTCGAACTCGAGGAGTCCGACGAGTTCGCGCCGTCGTCGGCTGCTGCGATAGCCGGACTGTTGGCGATTGCCGCCCCGATGCCCAATGCAACTGCGAGTCCGCCGACCCTGCCGATGAATCGACCGTATCTGTATGGCGTCGTTGGCACGGGGCGAGTCCTTCCGCAGGGCATCCGCCTACCGCAAACGCCTTCCCGGTACTGTAGTCACGTGACTACAGCCCGGGCAAGGGTCGGATCGGATCGCGCCGCTGCGCCCCTGGGAAGGGCCGAGGTCGTTGCCGCGGTCCTCGAATCAGCCGCCGATCTGTTCGCAGAGCGCGGGCCTGGAGCGACGTCTATCCGGGACATCGCGGCTCGCTCGAATGTCAACCACGGACTGATCCACCGGCACTTCGGCAGCAAGGACGGACTCGTAGCGGCGGTGCTCGATCATCTCGGCCAGCACTTGGCGGGTCTGCTCGCCGCGAACGCCGATGGCAGTGCGGTGGGCGAGGCCGTCGACCGTCAACTGCGCGTGATCGCCCGTACTTCGCTCGACGGATATTCGATTGGGGAATTGCAGAGCCGCTTTCCGACGATGGAGGTGTTGCTCGACAGCGTCCGCGCCCGGCATGTGTCCGAACTCGACGCTCAGCTGGCCGCGGCGCACACCATCGCCCTGCAGCTTGGCTGGTGCCTGTTCGGCGACTTCCTCCGCGCGTCGACCGGGCTCGACGACCTCGACGATCGCACGTTTGCGCGCTCGGTGGGCAACGCCGTGGCGCGGATTCTCGAACCCGCGGAGCCGACCGCCACATAGCTCGGCATTTCGCTGCCTGGCCAGTTCATCGCTCGCAACGCAGTTGAAACCGTTTACGCGCGCGAAATCGGCTTTGCCGCAACCGATTCTGACAATCGAAAGCATTCATTTCACTTGCAAGAAAACCGTAAGAGATTCGCTGAATGCATTTGCAGGCGTACGCATCGGGCCTAACGTAATCAAGATGAATGTCCACGTCGTCGAGGCACGGCGCTGTCCGTTCTGCCAGCACATCGTGAATACATACGTCGATCCGCGGGATCCCGACAACACACCGCACGACGGCGACATCTCGGTTTGCGCCAACTGCAGCGGTCTGTCGGTCTTCCAAGGACATGAACTGCGTCTGCCCACACCCGCTGAACTGGCCCGCTCGATGCGCGACAAGAAGCTCCTTCACACCATCAAGGAGCTTCGGGCCGAACAGTTGGGGTGGAGCGTTTTCTGAGTCGTCGCTAGTTCTCAGGCCAGCGGGCCGACGACCGCTTCGGCGGCAGTGACCAACGCGCCCGACGCCGCCAGACCGACGACCGCGTCGATCTCCGGCGCCAGGTACCGATCGGTGCCTGGTCCTGGAACGGATTCTCGGACCGAGGCGATGACCGCCGCGGTCGCAGGCGATGCCGCCAACGGGGCGCGCATCTCGATGCCGCGCGCCGCGGTGTAGACCTCGATCGCCAGGACGCGGGCCAGCCCGTCGATGGCCCTGCGCAGCTTGCGCGCCGCCGACCATCCCATCGACACGTGGTCTTCCTGCATCGCCGACGACGGGATCGAGTCGACACTGGCCGGGTTGGCGAGCCGCTTGAGCTCGGAGACGATCGCGGCCTGGGTGTACTGCGCGATCATGTGGCCGCTGTCCACCCCGGGGTCGTCGGCCAGAAACGGGTTGAGGCCGTGGCTGCGGGCGACGTCGAGGAACCGGTCGGTGCGACGCTCGCTGATACTGGCCAGGTCGGCAACCGCGATGGCGAGGAAGTCCAGCACATACGCGATGGGGGCGCCGTGGAAGTTGCCGTTCGATTCCACCCGGCCGTCCGGCGTGACGACTGGGTTGTCCACGGCGCTGGCCAATTCGCGGCCCGCGACGGTGCGAGCATGCTCGACGGTGTCGCGCACTGCGCCGGCGACCTGGGGTGCACAGCGCAGCGAGTACGCGTCCTGCACCAGTGAGCAGTCCGGGCCGCTGTGGCTCGCCACGATCGGTGAGTCGGCGAGCACGCGGCGCATGTTGGCGGCAGCGGCGGCCTGGCCCGGATGGGGCCGCAGGGCGTGCAGGTCCTCGGCGAACACCCGGGTGGTGCCGAGTTGGCCCTCGACGCTCATCGACGCCGCGACGTCGGCCAGCTTCAGCAACCCGTCCAGGTCTCGCAGCGCAAGCACCAGCATGCCGAGCATGCCGTCGGTGCCGTTGATCAGTGCCAGCCCCTCCTTCTCGGCAAGCACAACCGGTTCGATCCCGTGGCGGGCCAGCGCGTCGGCGGCGGGCAGCAGTTCGCCGTCGGCCGTCCGCACGTGGCCTTCACCGATGGCCGCCAGCGCGACATGGGCGAGCGGGGCGAGGTCGCCGGAGCAGCCGAGGCTGCCGTACTCGTAGACGACGGGCGTCAGGTTCGCAGAGAGCAGCGCGGCGTACGTCTGCGCCACCTCGGGCCGCACCCCGGTTCGGCCGGTGGCCAGGGTCGACAATCGCAGCAGCATCATGGCCCTGACGACCTCTGGCTCGACCTCGGGGCCTGAACCGGCGGCGTGTGAGCGAATCAGGCTGCGCTGCAACTGTGTTCGCAGCTCCAGCGGGATGTGTCGAGTGGCAAGTGCGCCGAATCCCGTTGACACCCCGTAGACGGGCTTCGGGTTGTGCGCGAGTTCCTCGATGCGGGCGCGGCTCTTGGCGATCACGTCCAGCGACTCATCGGAGAGGCTCACCGCGGCGCCGCCGCGTGCGACGGCGACCACCTCGTTGAAACTGACGGGGCCGACGCCCACGACGACGGTTTCGGTACTCACGATCGTGACTCCACTCTTTCGGTGAGGTGCTTGCCCGCTCGCACAACGTCGCGGACGAGTGGCACACCCGGGCGGTACGCCAAATGGATGAAGGACGGGGCGGCCAAAGCCACGAAGTCAGCCCGCCGCCCAACGGCGAGGACGCCGACGTCGTCCCGGCGCAACGCTGCCGCGCCGCCTGCGGTCGCCGCCCACAACGCTTGGGCCGGAGTGAAGTTCATGTCCCGCACCGCGACCGCGATGCAGAACGGCATGCTGGTGGTGTACGAGCTGCCGGGGTTGCAGTCGGTCGCCAATGCGACGGTCGCCCCCGCGTCGATCAATCTTCGACCGTCCGGATACTGTGCGCGGGTTGAGAATTCGGCGCCCGGCAGCAGAGTGGCGACGGTCGTGTCGGCCGCTGCCGCGAGCGCTTCGATATCGTCGTCGGTGGCGTAGGTGCAGTGATCCACCGACGCCGCACCCAGTTCCACTGCGAGCTGGATGCCTGCGCTTGGCCCGAGTTGGCCCGCGTGTAGTCGCGCGACGAGCCCGGCCTTCATGCCTTCGGTGAGGATGTGTCGGGCCTCGTCGACGTCGAAGGCGCCGCGGTCGCAGAACACATCAACCCACCGGGCGTGTGGCGCGCAGGCCCGCAGCATCGGGCCGGTGACCATGTCGATGTACGCCGCGCGGTCGTCGCGAAACTCCGACGGAACGACGTGCGCGCCAAGGAATGTCGTCTCGTCGGTGACGGCTTTGGCGATCCGCAGACAGCGGGCCTCGTCTTTGACGGTCAGCCCGTAGCCGCTCTTGCACTCGAACGTGGTGACGCCCGCAGCCAGCAGCTCTTCTGCCAGCCGCTCGACACCGGCGAGCAGGGTGGCATCGTCGGCCTTGCGGGTGGCGGCGACCGTCGACGCGATTCCGCCCGCGCCATACGGTTCACCGCTCATCCGCGCCGCGAACTCCGCCGACCGTTCGCCCGCGAACACCAGATGGGCATGGCTGTCGACGAATCCGGGGATCACGCTGGCCTCGCCGCAGCTGACCCGCTCGTCGGCGTCGGGGGCCGCCGAGCGCGGGCCCACCCAGGCAATCTGCCGGCCATCGACGATCAGGGCAGCGTCGGAGATGATGCCGAGCGGATCGCCGTCGGCGTTCGCGGGATCGTTGGTGACCAGCTCGCCGATGTCGGTGTACAGGACGGTCATCGGGCATCCATCAGGTCGGCGATGGCCGTACAGAGTTCGGCCTCGACATTGGGTACGGCGACGTGTTTGCGGTCGACGACCACGGCGCGGCCGTCGACCACCACATCGGTCACGTCGGGTGCGGCCGCGGCGAACACCGCGGTTTCGGCGGTCGCACCACCGCCCGCTGTCCGGACCGAATCCAGCTGTACGGCAACGAGATCCGCACGGGAGCCGACCTTCAGCTCGCCGGCGTCGGCCCAGCCCAGACTGCGGTGGCCGTCGTAGGTGGCGGCGCGCAGCAGTCGGTCGGCGGTGATGGCACCGCGGGTGTGGGAGGCGAGGCGTTCGTTCAGTTCGACGGCGCGCGCCTCTTCGAACAGATCGATCACGGCGTGGCTGTCGGAGCCCAGGCAGAACAGTCCGTGCCCGGCCAGCAGCCCGGGCGCCGGACCGATGCCGTCCCCGAGGTCACGTTCGGTGGTGGGACAGAAGCATGCGCCGGTCGACGTCGCGTCCATGTCGGCGATGTCCTCGGCAGTGAGGTGGGTGGCGTGCACGGCAGTCGTCCGCGGTCCCAAGGCGCCGGCATCGCGAAGCACCGCGGTCGGCGTGCGACCGTGTACCGCGAGGCACTGCTCGACCTCACGGATCTGCTCCGAGGAATGGACGTGCAATGGAACACCGTGCACCGCAGCCCATTCCACGACGGCGCCCATGTGCTCGACGGGGACGCCCCGTACGGAATGCAGCGCAGCACCGACCAGAACGTGCTGATCGTCTACCTGCTGTCGCAGCGCCTCGACGCGGCCGGCCCACTGGTCGCCGGTCCCGTCGCCGAATCGCTGCTGGGGGCCGGCCAGCGGTGTGCCGTCCGGCGCGGAACTCAGATAGCAGGTGTCGAGCAGGGTCAGGCGGATGCCGGCGTCGGCCGCGCCGGCGATGACGGCGTGTCCCATCGCGTTGGGTTCGGCATATCGGGTGCCGCCGTTGTCGTGGTGCACGTAGTGAAACTCGCCGACGGAGGTGATTCCTGCGAGCGCCATCTCGGCGTACACCGCGCGCGTCAGGCGGCGGTACCGATCGGGGTTGAGCCGCTCGGCCGCGCGGTACATCAGATCACGCCAGGTCCAAAACGATCCGCGATCCCGTTGGGTGCGGCTGCGCAACGCTCGATGAAACGCATGCGAATGCGCGTTGGCCAGGCCGGGAATGACAAGCCCGCGCAGCCGGTGCGCGTCGGGTCGCGCGGTGGTGTCGGTGTCGATCGCCGTGATGCGGCCGTCGGCAACGGTGACCTGGACGCCATGCGCCACGTCGTCATCGCCGAGCCAGGCATGCTCACACCACCACGCCTCGGTCACGATGCCACCCAGTCGGCCATGACGTCGGCCAGCGCCACCGCTCCGGTGTTGCAGTCAGACGCCTCGGCGAATTCGTCGGGGGAGTGCGAAACCCCGGTTGGATTGCGTACGAACAACATTGCCGTCGGCACGACCGCGGAAAGGATGCCTGCATCGTGGCCCGCCTGCGTTGGCAACACCGGGATGTCGCCGAGGTGGGCCAGCGCCTGCTGTAGCCGCGCCCGCGGGCCCTCGGGAAACTCGACGATCGGGGTGACCGATTCGGCATCGACGCCGAGTTCGATGCCGTCGGCAGCGGCGTGCTGCCGGGCCTCGGCCGTGATCTTGTCGACCAGCGACCGCAGCGTCGCCTCGTCCGCTGCCCTGGCATCCAGCCACGCATGGACCGACGACGGAATCGCGTTGGCCCCGTTGGGTGCAACGATCACCTTGCCGAATGTCGCCACCGCGTCGTGGGCGGCCGCGGCCGACCGTGCGGAGTGGACCGACGAGGCGAATGCAAGCATCGGGTCGCGCCGGTCGGCCAACCGGGTGGTGCCCGCATGGTTGGCCTCGCCGCAGAACGTGAACTGCCAGCGGCCGTGCGGCCAGATGGCCGATGCGACGGCGATCGGGCGGTCGACGAGATCCAGCGCACGGCCCTGTTCCACGTGAAGTTCGACGAAGACACCGACGCGTTTGGTCAGCCGGGGATCGGTGCCGAGGTGGTCGGGCCGCCTGCCCGCCTTCGTCATCGCCTCATCCAATGTCATGCCGTGCACATCGCGCAGCCCACGCGCGCGCTCGGCGCTCAACGCGCCGGTGGACAGTTGCGAGCCGATGCATGCGACGCCGAAGCGGGCGCCCTCTTCGTCGGAGAATGCGGCGACCGCGACGGGAACCTTTGGTACGACACCGCGTTCGCGGACGATGTCGATGGCCGCGAACGCGGACGCCACACCGAGCGGCCCGTCGAAGGCGCCGCCGTCGGGCACCGAATCCAGGTGTGAGCCGGTGACGAAGGCATCCCTCGGGTCACCGGACCAGCCCGGCGGCATCCACCACGCCCACAGGTTGCCGTTGCGGTCCTCTTCAACATCCATGCCGCGCTGGGCGGCGCAGCCGGCGAACCATTCGCGCAAGGCCAGATCGGCATCCGACCATGCGAAGCGGCGGTAGCCCCCGGTCGCGGGGTGCCTGCCGACGTCGAGGATCTGCGGCCAGAGCCTGTCAAAGGCCGTCACACGTTCTCCTGCATGGGAATTCGCACACCGCGTTCGGCGGCGACTTCGGCCGCATGTTCGTAGCCGGCGTCGACGTGGCGGATCACGCCCATGCCGGGGTCGTTGGTCAGCACCCGCGCGAGTTTCTGCGCGGCCAGGTCGCTGCCGTCAGCCACCGTCACCTGACCCGCGTGGATGGAGCGGCCCATCCCGACGCCGCCGCCGTGGTGGATCGACACCCATGTCGCGCCGGAGGCGGTGTTGACCAAGGCGTTGAGCAGCGGCCAGTCGGCGATCGCGTCGGAGCCGTCGAGCATCGCCTCGGTCTCGCGGTACGGGGATGCGACCGAGCCGGAGTCGAGGTGGTCGCGGCCGATCACGATCGGGGCGGACAGTTCACCGGATGCCACCATCTCATTGAACTTCAACCCGGCAAGATGGCGTTCGCCGTAGCCGAGCCAGCAGATGCGTGCGGGCAGCCCCTGGAACGCGACCTTCTCGCCGGCCATCTCGATCCACCGGGTGAGGTGCTTGTTGTCGGGGAACAGCTCGAGGATCGCCCGGTCGGTGGCCTCAATGTCCTTCGGATCACCCGAAAGTGCGGCCCAGCGGAACGGCCCGAGGCCCTCTTCGAACTGCGGCCGAATGTAGGCGGGCACGAAGCCCGGGAAGTCGAAAGCCCGGTCGTATCCGGCTTTTCGGGCCTCGTCGCGGATGGAGTTGCCGTAGTCGAACACCTCGGCGCCGCGATCTTTGAAGCCGACCATGGCCGCGACGTGCTTGGCCATCGACTGCTGGGCCTGCTCGGTGAAGTAGACGGGATCCTTATCGGCCATCTTCTTCATGTCGTCGAAGTCGATGCCGATGGGCAGGTAGCTCAGTGGGTCGTGCGCGGAGGTCTGGTCGGTGACGATGTCGATCGGGGCGTCGCGGCGCAGCAGTTCGGGCAGCACCTCGGCGGCGTTGCCCAACAATCCGATCGACAGCGGCCGCTTGGCGTCGCGGGCCTCGACCGCCAGCCGCAGCGCGTCGTCGATGTCGGCGGCCTTGGCGTCGAGGTAGCGGTGTTCGATTCGTCGGTCGATCCGGGAGTCGTCGCAGTCAACGCAGATCGCCACACCGTCGTTCATCGTGACGGCCAGCGGTTGCGCGCCGCCCATGCCACCAAGGCCCGCGGTCAGCGTGATCGTGCCTGCCAGTGTGCCGCCGAACTTCTTCTTCGCGATCGCGCCGAAGGTCTCGTATGTCCCCTGCAAGATGCCTTGGGTGCCGATGTAGATCCACGAGCCCGCGGTCATCTGTCCGTACATCATCAGTCCCTCGGCCTCGAGCTTGCGGAACTGCTCCCAATTTGCCCAGTCGCCAACGAGATTCGAGTTGGCGATCAGCACGCGGGGCGCCCACTCGTTGGTGCGGAACACGCCGACCGGTTTGCCCGACTGCACCAGCATGGTCTCGTCGTTCTCGAGGTTGCGCAGCGTCCGCACGATCGCGTCGAAGGCCTCCCAGCTGCGCGCGGCCTTGCCGGTGCCGCCGTAGACGACGAGATCCTCGGGGTGCTCGGCCACCTCCGGGTCGAGGTTGTTCATCAGCATTCGCAGCGCGGCCTCCTGTTGCCAACCTTTACAGGACAACTCGGTGCCGCGGGGGGCCCGCACGAGGCGCGCGGTGGAGGTCATGGTGGTTCCTTTTCGCTGGTCAAACTCGGTGTGCTTCCAGAACACCGCACCTGCGCCCATTGCGGTAGGGAGAACCCGGCGATAGTGTCTCGTATCCGAGATTCAAGGAGGTGCGCCGTGTCCAGCACGTCACCAGCAGTCGGGCGGGCCCTCGATGTGCTGCTCCACCTTGCGTCGCGGCCGGGGCCCGTGCAGGGTTCGGCGTTGATCCGGGATATCGGGATGCCGCGGTCGTCGGCGTATCACTTGCTCGAGGTGCTGATCGAGCGTGGGTTCGTCGTGCATCTGCCCGACCAGCGCGCGTACGCGCTTGGGGTCTCGGCATTCGAGGTGGGTTCGGCGTATCTGCGGCATCAGCCCCTGGAGCACATCGCGCGGCCCATTCTCAAGCGTTTGGTCGCCGCCGTCGGAGAGACGGCACATCTCGGAATCCTTTACGGCGCAGAGAGTGTCTATCTGCTCAAGGAGCAACCGCAGACAGCGGGCGTGCCGGTCACCCTGGTGACCGATGTGGGCGTACGACTGCCCGCGCATCTGACCGCGAACGGTCGCTCGATCCTCGCGCATCTGTCGGCGGCTCAGGTGCGGGCGCTGTTCCCGTCGTCGGCGTCGTTCATCCATCGCACGGAACGCGGGCCCAATTCCCTTGCAGAGCTTCGGCAGATCCTGCAGACCGAACGCGCGCAGGGCTGGGCCGAGGAGGCCGGCATGATCACCGAGGGGCTGCAATCGGTGGCGGCGTGCGCATTCGACCACGCCGGCCGTCCGGTTGCGGCGTTCAGCGCGACCCGTCGTGAAGACCGCCCGAACACCGCATTGCCGGTGTTGGTCGACGCGGTCCGCGGCGCGGCCCGACAGCTGACCCAGGCACTATCCGGCCGCGCGCCGGACGGCTGGTTCTAAAGCACGAGCTGGGCAACGCCGAACTGCTCGAGTTCAGCCAAAAATAGGAAGCTTTGCGTCTGCGCGGCCGCGATGATTGCCAATGTGGAGCCGGACCAAGAACTCGTCGTGTATTACCCGCCGCTGAACTGGCAATTCGGGGTCAGCCGCCGGGGCGTCGTCGCGTTCGCTCCTGTGTTGTGCATTTTCACCGCAGGCTGTTTGTGGTTGTTGTTCCTTGCCGTGAACCAGCTCATGGTGCTCGCGGGTCGGGGCTGGGGGAACTTGATCCTGATACATAACGAGACGAGATGGCTTCCCGTCGCCGGTTCCGCGCTTGCGTGGCTGGCGGTGTCGTCGCTGTTGGTTTGGTTCACCACCCGCGCGTACTTGCTCTGGTGGAGGCGTCTGCGGCGGACATGGATGCTGCGGCTGACACCGACGGGTTTCGAGGTCAACGATCGGATATTCGTCCCCCGTCGTTATGGCTGGCACCAGGTCAACCAGTTCATGCTCGTTGCGGAGCGGGGTCAGACCAGCGCCGCAGTGGTGGACCCCCCGAAGACGTGGTTCGACGCCTTCAAGGCCAGCCAGGGCCGACGTCCGAGGTTCTACGTTGGCTTCGAGTGCACCCCGGGGCATCACGCCGGAGCGCCCCGGCTGTTCGGCGGCCTGGTCAGCAGGGACGGAACCAGGGCGGACGGCGTGATCACGGGCCATTGGGACCGGTCCTTGTTCGACGTGGTCAATCTACTGAACGACTGGCTGGACCACTATCGAGGGCTTGGGTAATCATGTACCATTTGGTACATGATTACCGATTGCGGCGTTGCGATCGATGCGCCGGCCGATGTCGTCTGGGAAGTGTTCAGCGACGTCGAGCGCTGGCCCGAATGGACGGCGTCGGTCACCCGGATCGTCGCGCTTGACGGGCCCGGGCTCGCGGTCGGCAAGCGGTTCGAGATCAAGCAACCACGCATGCCGAAGCTCGTCTGGGAGGTCACCGAACTCGTGCCGGGCTCGTCGTGGACCTGGGTGCAGCGCTCACCAGGCGGCCGCACCGTGGCCCGCCACGACGTCACTGCCGAGTCCGACATTCGGACCCAAGTCCGACAGCAGCTCGATCAGCGCGGACCGCTCGGTGCCCTGGTGGGGTTGCTCATGCGTGGAATGACAAGGCGCTACCTGGATTTGGAGGCGGCAGGCCTCAAGGCCGCAAGCGAGCACCGGCGCGTCGATGGCCCGACCGCCTGACCTCGAACGGCGCCAGGAGCTGCTCGACGCGGTGGTCAAGGAGTGCGCGGAGCGCGGCATCGGTGACCGGTCGTTGCGCGACGTCGCGGCCGCGGTGGGCACGAGTCACCGAATGCTGTTGCACCACTTCGGCTCACGCGATGAGCTGTTGCTCGCGATCGTCGACGAGGTCGAGCGTCGCCAGCGAGCCCTGTTGCCTGAGTTGCCGAGCGAGCCGGCCGCGGCAATGGCGGCCATGTGGGCCGACCTTCGCCGAGACGAATTGCGCCCATTCGAGCGACTGTTCTTCGAGTGCTATGCGCGCGGCGCACAGGGTGAGCGGCCGTTCGACCAGATGCTGCCGGGTGCGGTCGAGGCGTGGCTCGCTGAAGCCGGCGCAGCAGATCCGGCATTGGTACGCCTGGGTTTAGCCGTCATGCGCGGCCTGCTGCTCGACCTCGTCGGCACCGATGATCACGCGGGTGTCGACGCCGCAGCGCAGGCCTTCGTCGACCTGATTCGACGCGGGTCTGGCTAGCTCGAACCCCCGCTCGACTGCTGAGCAGCCGCGGCGGCAGCGGCCTTACCTTCTGGACTGGCAGCCGAATTCCCGGGTGAGGTGGCCGAGGCGACGCCCGCGTCGCAGTTCAGCGAGACAAGCATTTCACTGGTTGCCGAGCCGCTGCTGTCGGCGGGTGGCTGCACCGTGCGCTTCTGCGTGCGCGTGACAATGCAGTCTGGCCATGCCTTTTGGTCGCCGACGGTCGATACCACCACAGGTTTGAACCCGGCGCTGCTGAGTGCACTCTGAGCGTCGGAGTACTTCTGTCCCGTCACGTCAGTGGCGGCCGAGGCCACGGCGCTGCCCGAAATGGCAAGCATGGCAAGGGCTGTCGCTGCCCCGCCGACACTGAGGACAGCACGTGTGCCCATCAGGAGCCTGCCTTGACCGGCGGGACCGCTTCGGTCGTCGGCTCCACTGTGGTGGGTGTGGTGAACGTGGCTGTCGCCCCCATGGTCATCGCCGAAACCGACGGCTGGACGTAGACCGTATTGGTCGGTGCGTCACCGGATCCGGCCAGCGTGCTGGTGTGGGTTCCACCACTGTTATCGAGGGCCACGGTGAAGATGCCCGCTCCGACTACTGCTGTTGCGGCGCACGCCGCTCCTATCAACTTCACACCGCGACGACTGGTCGGCGTTCGTTTCGTGTTCATAAGGGGATAGTCGCGCCGTATTCGTAGGGATCACTGAATCGCTTCTGTGAGCTCACTGATTTACGCGTCAGTCACACATTTCCGTCGAGGGGTTTAGCCCGCGGGGACCGGTGGGTAGCCCTATGCGCTTGGGGGGGTCAGTCCTGACCAGCGTGCCCGCGCACGTCGCTGGCGCGCCGATCGAAGGAGAAGTATGAAGCTCAAAACAACCGCGGCCAAGGCAACCCTGATCGGTGCGATGAGCATCGCCGCGGCAGGGTTCGGAGCAGGGTTGGCACAGGCCGATCCGCCGTTCCCGACACCGCCACCGTGGCCGACTCCGGCAGCGGACGGGCCCGGCGTCAATGCCGGTGCGCCGGGCAACCCGCTCCCGCCTGGACAGGGCTACATGCCGCCTCCTGGCCACGCTGGACCGGGGTCGCAGGACGCGGTCGTACCTGTATGGGCCCCGCCGGCTCCGCCACCACCGTCCTGGGCGCCGTGGCTGCCAGTCAGCTGGAACACGGAGCTCAACGCGTGGGGTGTCTGGTGGAACGGTAGCTTCCAGACGCTGTAACCGGCTTACAGAGCGGCCGCCTCGCCTTCGCGGGGCGGCCGTTCTGTGTTCAGTTGCCGCCAAGAAGCGCACGTACGGCTGCCGCGCTGTCGCTTGCGATCGCCTCTGCTGCGATTCGTTGCGCCTCAACGGTGTTCACAGCGCGCACGGCCTCCTTCGTCGCCGGGATGGCGGGGGGAGTGACGGACAGCGCATCGACGCCCATGCCCACCAGCAGCGCCGCTGCCCTTTCATCGGCTGCGAACTCGCCGCACACGGACACCGAGGCTTGGCCCGCCGCGCCGCGACACGTTGCCCGAATCAGTTGCAGCAGGCCGGGATCAAACGTGTCGCCGATCGAGGCGACCGCTTCGTTGTTGCGATCGGCAGCAAGTGCGTACTGCGTCAGATCGTTGGTGCCGATCGACAAGAAGTCGACGTGGCGGGCGAAGGCCTCGGCCTTCAGCGCCGCGGCGGGCACCTCGACCATCATGCCAACCTGCAATCCGGCGGGACGTCCCCCTGCGCGGGTGACTGCGTCCTCCAAAAGCTCACGCGCCGCGAATAATTCGTCGAGGGTGGCGACCATCGGGAACATGATGCTGATGGGCGTGTCGTGGGCGACCCGCACCATCGCCAACAACTGGTCGGTCAACAACGCCGGGTGTGTCAACGACAGCCGAATGCCGCGAACGCCTAGATAAGGGTTGATCTCGGCAGGCGTCTGCAGGAACTCCAATGGTTTGTCGCCGCCGACATCGAGAGTTCGCAAGGTGATTCGCCGCCCCTGCAATGATTCGGCGATCTTGCGGTAGACGGCGACCTGTTCCTCGACGTCCGGCGCGTCCTGTCTGCCGAGGAACAGAAACTCGGTGCGGACCAATCCCGCGTAATCCGCCCCGTGGGCGGCGGCCGCGCGGGCGTCGTCGACCGAGCCGACGTTCGCGCCGACCGTGATCGTCACGCCGTCGCGTGTGCGTGCCGGCTCCGCAGCGCGAGCGTGCGCCTCGCGCTGCCGCCGGGCAAGCGCGGCGACTCTGGACTGAAACTCCTCGCGGACGCTCGGCGCCGGGTCGATCACGATCTCGCCACGACTGCCGTCCACCGCGACGACCGTGCTATCGGCGATGGACAGCACTTCCGCGCCTGCGCCGACGACGACGGGAATTCCCTTCGCGCGCAGCAGGATCACGTTGTGGGCGTGCGGGCTGCCGAACGCCAGCACCACCGCGGCTACTCGGGACGGTTCGAGTTCGGCGGCCTCTGCAGGCGTGAGGTCGGCGGCCACCAGCACACCCGTTGGGCCTGTTGATCTTTCGCCAGTGCCCAGCATCGCGCGAAGAACCTGATCGCCCACCGCACGCACATCGTCGGCGCGCGCCTGCAGGTAAGGGTCCGGCACCGCCGCAAACGCGGCGGTCAGATCTTTGACCCCGGCTGACCACGCCACCACGGCGGAGTCGCCGGTGTCGATCCGGCCCCGCACGTCGTCGAGCAGCGCCGCGTCGTCGAGCAGAAGTTGATGCGCATCGAAAATCGCCGCCTCGGCCTCACCGACGTCACGCGCGGTACGGGTCCGCAACTGGCCGATGTTGCGTCGCACCGCCGCGATTGCCTTGCCGAGCCGACGCCATTCCACGGCCGGTTCTTCGGCGGGCGTGTCCGGGATCGTGATGACGCCGGATCGGGCGGTCCATGCCGGCCCGATGCCCAGCCCAGGAGCGGCGCCGATGGGCGCTTGCCTGGCAGTGGGCTCCGGTGCGGGTGACGCGTCGACCGTCGACTCGTCGAAGTTGCGGGCAGCCAGTGCCAGGATGTGGTCGAGGGTCTCGACGGCCTGAGTACCAGACACCCGGACTTCCACCTCGTCGCCGGACCGTACGCCGAGCGTGGCGATCTTCGAAAGGCTGCCTGCGTCAACCCATTCCGACTGGGTGCGATTGTTTCGGATCCTCGCGTGGGCGTCGCGTGGCCGCACTTCCTGAACCAGTCGCGCGGCGGGCCGGGCGTGCAAGCCGTGTGGATTGGTGACAACGAAGCGCGCCGTCAATTCGTCAGGCTGGTCACTGGCCACCACCGACGCCTCCGTGACAGTGGCCGTGCCAAAGTGGCCGATCTTTCCGGCCAGGGCGCCGGCGGCTTCGGCGGCGACTTCCTCGCTAGACGCGCCACTGGCCGCGGCGACCGCGGCGACCACCAACCCCTCGACGAGGGGAGCAGGGCACAAGACAACCCGCTCGCTCACAGCGTCCTCGAGCAACTCGAGCGCGAGCTCAGCGGAGAGGACTGCGCTGCCGAGATCCATCAGCACCACGACACCGCTGCCTTGATCAGCTGCAGTGATGGCGTCGACGATCTGCGCGGCATCGGTGCCGAATGTGGTCTCGTCAAGGCCGGCAGCGATCGCGATGCGAATCTGCTTGCCGTGCAACATCTCTTGGGCCAGCGCCACCGCGGCACGGGCCAAGGCCCTGCTATGCGAGACGACGACGAGTCCGACTGTCATGGCGTCACCCACCGGTGGCGTACGCCGACGCGGCGGCGGCGATCAGCATGGCCGCCGATGTCGCGCCCGGATCCACGTGGCCGACGCTGCGTTGCCCCAGATAACTGGCTCGACCCTTGCGGGCAACCATGGATTCGGTTGCGTCGCGGCCTTTTTCGGCTGCTGCGGTGGCGTCGACGAGTGCGACGGCCAGACTGCTGCCGGATGCCAGCGCGGCATCGAGCGCGTCTAGCGCCGGTGCGAGCGCATCGAACATCGTCTTGTCGCCTGCTTCGGCACGACCACGCTGCACCACGCCTTCGACGCCGGCGCGCAGCGCTTTCGCGAAGCCCGCCGCGTCGGCGCCGTCGTCCGCGCCGAGGGCACCTGCCATCCGAAGGAAGAACGTGCCGTACAGCGGACCGCTGGCGCCACCGACCGACTTCACCAGTGTCATGCCGACCTGCTTGCACAGCGCGGACGTGTCGGCAGGCGTCGCTTCGTCCAGCGCGGCGAGTACCGCCGTCATGCCGCGATCCATGTTGATGCCGTGGTCGGCGTCGCCGATGGCCGCGTCGAGATCGGTGAGGAATTGGGCGTTTTCACTGACCACGCGCGCGTATTCACGGATCCATGCGGTGAGCTGGGCGAGATCCATTCAGCATCCCCTCCGCAGCGCAGGCGTGTTGACGGGGTGATCCCACAGCCGCAACAGCTCGTCGTCCGCGCGCAGCAGCGTGACCGAACAGCCAGCCATGTCGAGGCTGGTGATGTATGGACCCACCAGCGAACGGGCGATCCTGACGCCGGCCTTGTCGAGGATTGCGGCGAACTCCGAATACATGACGTAGAGCTCGATCAACGGGGTGGCGCCCATGCTGTTGACGAACAGCACCACGCCGTCATCGCCCGAGAAGTCGAGGTCGGTCAGCACCGGGTCGAGCATGAGCTCGGCCACCGCCCGGGCGGACTGCATGGGCATGCGTTGCCGGCCCGGTTCGCCGTGAATGCCGATGCCAACCTCTATTTCGGTGTCGGACAGGTCGAAGGTCGGATGGCCGACCGCCGGTACCGTGCACGATGTCAGCGCGACGCCCATGCTGCGCGAGGCGGCGTTGACGCGGCGCGCGACATCCGCGACCTCGGCCAGCGTCCGACCCTGGTCCGCGGCGGCGCCCGCGATCTTTTCGACAAGCACTGTCGCCCCGACACCGCGTCGGCCCGCGGTGAAGGTGCTGTCCTGCACGGCCACGTCGTCGTCGACGACCACCGATTCGACGGCGACGCCCTCAGCGTCGGCCAGTTCCGCGGCCATCTCGAAGTTCATCACGTCGCCGGTGTAGTTCTTGACGATGTGAAGCACGCCCGCGCCGCCGTCGACGTTCTTCGTGGCTTCGAGCATCTGGTCGGGCACGGGAGAGGTGAAAACCTCACCGGCACAAGCCGCGTCGAGCATTCCCTTCCCGACGAAGCCACCATGCAGCGGTTCGTGGCCGGAGCCGCCACCGGAGATCAGCCCCACCTTGCCCGAGACCGGTGCGTCGCCGCGGTAGATGATCCGGTTCGCCTGGTCGATCCGTAATTCGGGGTGCGCGATGGCCATCCCGCGCAGGGCCTCGGTGATGACGTCGGCGGGATCGTTGATGAGTTTCTTCATGTCCGGACTCCTCAGGCGGCGGTGGTGCTGGTCGCGGGTACGGCAGCGGGCGCGGGTGATTCGTCGGCCCTCGTCCTGGAAATCGCGACGTAGGCGATTCCGGCAAGGACACCGGCCAGACACTCGGCCGCGAGATAGACCGGCAATTGACTCCATGAAACCGAGCCACCCGCGATCTGCTGGACGAGCATCGGGCCGACGGTGCGGGCTGGGTTGATCGATGCGCCCGTGGTGGGGGCCACCGGGATGATCGCCGCGAACACCACCAAACCGATGGCGACACCGGCGAATCCCGCGGAGGCCTTGCGGTGTATCACGCCGAAGACGGTGAACACGAGAATGAACGTACCTACGAATTCGGCGAAAAAGGCCTGTACTGCACTGACGTTGCTCGAATAGGTGGCTACGCCCAGGCCGGCGTTGCGGGCGGCGGTGCCGAGCACCCCGATGATCGCGGCCGCGCCGACGATCGCGCCGACGACCTGCGCGGCGATGTAGGCCGGCACGCGCGCCCAGGGGAACTTGCCGGTGGCGGCGAGGCCGAGCGTGACCGCGGGGTTGATGTGGTTTCCGGAGATGTGCCCCAACGCGTAGATCGTCGCCACCACCACGGTGGCGAACGCGAACGAGATCATGCCGAGGTCGGCCATGGTGAACGGCGCGTCGCCGTTGACGATGATCGTGGCGGGCACGGACCCCACGCCGATGAAGACCAGGAAGGCGGTGCCGAATGCCTCGGCCGCGAGTTTCTGGGTGAGCGAAGGTTCGTCCATGACGTTCTCCTGAGACCGTGTGGTTGTCGACTATCTCGGATAGCATTCGATAATGTCGAATGTGATCTGGAACATACGCTTATGCTTCGGTCAACACAAGAGGCCGATGCCGGGCCGTCGAGGAAAGGTGGACGCATGATCCAGGCCGTGGATCGCGCGCTGCGCATCCTCACGGTGCTGCAGGGCGGCCGGCGGATGAGCCTTGGCGAGATCGCGACCGCCATCGACCTGGCGCCCTCCACCGTGCACGGTCTGGTGCGCACTCTGCTGGCGCACGGCATGGTCCAGCAGGAGATCGACTCCGGCCGCTACCGCCTCGGCCCGGCGACCCTGCGCCTGGGCAACGTTTACCTCGACACGCTCGAACTGCGCTCACGGGTTGCGATCTGGGCCGAGGGCCTGGCGCGGCGTACGGGTTGTGCGGTCCGCACCGCGGTGTTGCTCTTCGACGAGGTTGTGGTGGTTGCCCACGAGCCAAGGCCCGACGGCACGCGCCAGATGCCGGAGGTGGGGATCGTGATCCCCGCGCACGCGAGCGCTCTTGGCAAGGCGCTGTTGGCCTTTCAGTCCGACTACAAGGCCGACGAGTTGCGCAGCATGACCGGAGAAACCATCACCGATCCCGCGGTGCTGGCCGATCAGCTGGAGCAGATCCGCTCGTCTGGCATCGCGCTGGAGGTGGAAGAAGCTGTGCTGGGTGAATGCGCTGCAGCTGCACCGGTTTTCGACTCCTCCGGCGAGGCGACGGGGGCGGTCAGCCTGGTGGTGCCTGCCGGGCGTTGGCCGCTGGAGGCCGAGGCCATCGACGCGTTGCGTGACACGGCCCGCACTGTGTCACGTGAACTCGGATCACCGGTGTGGCCGCCGCGTCGCGTCTAGCTCTCGCGCGGCAGCTAGCTACTCGGAAGCGCCGCGCGCCATTCCTTGCGGGCGCTGCGGGCCTCGAAGATCTCCAGCAGCGCAAGGAACCCGCTCGGATAGATCAGCGACACGATCCACTGTTTGCCATCGCCGTTGCTGACCTGAAACCCCGCTCCCATGAACTGCTTTAGCCATTTGACCTTCAGGCCGTCCCTGGGAAATTCGAATGCAGTGATCGACTCACCGGCGGCGAGGCGCTCCTTGAGGTCGGGAATCCCGAGCTCCTTGGCGATCCAGCCGGCGTTGCCGGTCACCCGACAGCGCAACGTGGTGTCGGTCAGTTCGAGTTCGCCGACGGCGAAGAAAGAGTTGGCGCGGTTCTGCAGAAGGTAGGCCTTCGTCTGCGGAGGCGGCGTGGTGGTCACGGTTATCCCTGTTCTGGTTGGTCGTCGACTTTGAAGCCGTACTTGACGTCACCGCCGTCGACGCTGTTGACGGTGACTGTCACGCCGTAGGTGGTGCCTTGGTCAGTGAGCTGGCAGCGGGTGGTGGCCCCGACTTCGCCCTTGAGGTCGTCAGGACAGGTGATGTCGGGCGTGCGCCCGAACTGTTGGGTCAGCTGTTCGGTTATCGACTTGGCGACGTCGTCCTTGTTGACCGTCTCGACGATGTCGAAATTCACCTTGCTGCCGTCGACGCTCGTCACGGTCACGTTCACGCCGTAGGTCTGACCGTCGTCGGTCATCTGGCAGTCGAGGGAGGCGCCGACCGTGGCCTTCAAATCGTCGGGGCAGGTCACCGATTGCGGTTTGTGCCCGGCCTTCTCGTTCACCTTGGCACTGATTTGGTCGGCGACATCAGCCTTCGCGACCGTCTTCTCCTGGTTGCTGCCAACGGAAAAGGAACAGCCCGCAAGGGCCATGCTCACCGCCGCGACGGCCACGATCGCGCCCCGCGTCATCAATCGTGCCATGTCACGTCCTTTCGTCATGCCAACCGACGCATAACGATGACACAGCAATGACAAAGCTTCGACTCAAGTTGAAAGAAAACTGTGTTTGCTCGGCGAGTCTGCGATGTCGCTGTGACGAAACTGGGTAAAAGCTTGTCAGGCAACGGGCTTGGTGATCGCGAGCACCTCGGCGTTCGGCAGTGACGCCAGCACTTCTGTGGCGAGTAGAAGCTTCGAACCGCGGATGCCGCTTCCGACGATGACCCGCTCACGGTCAATGACGTTCACATCGACGAGAATTGGCCAGTCGCTCGGCAAGCCGACGGGCGTGATCCCGCCGTACTCCATACCGCTCAGTGTGACCGCACTATCCATCGAGGCGAATGAAATCTTGCGAGCGCCAAGGTGTTTGCGGACAATGCCGTTGATGTCGGCCCGCGCGGTGGCAAGCACCACACAGGCCGCGTACCACAGCCGATCGGCGCGGCGCGCTTCGACGACGACACAGTTGGCAGAGATGTCCAAGCCGATGTCGTAGTGCTCGCAGAATGCTGCCGTATCGGCAAGGTCGGGATCGATGGGGCTGACCCATGACCCGTCGCGTAAGTGCGGCCGCACCGGTGCGGCGACGAGCTCGGGCGCTTCGGTCGCCGGGACAAACGTCAGCTTTCCCAGCTCGACGGTCATTCCGCGCTGCTCCGTCGATCGCCGATGAACTCGAGCAGCCGGGGGTCGTCGGAGGTGAACCGGTCGACTTCCTCGCCGCCGTCGCAGCGCAACAGCCCGATGGTGACGCTGTCGCGGGTGCGGGCGATCACCTCCCACACCGCGCCGGAGTCCTGCCAGCGCTGCAGTTCTGCGGTTCGATCGATGTGCATGCTTCTACGATTCCACCCCATGAGCGTCCGTCGCCGCATCAACGTCGCCCGCGTGTACGACGATCCCGCGCCCGGCGATGGTGAGCGGATCCTGGTCGACCGGCTGTGGCCACGAGGTTTCCGTAAGGCCGACCCGCGGGCCGGCCGGTGGATACCGAAGGTCGCACCGTCGACCGAGCTTCGCAAGTGGTACTCCCACGAGCCGGCGCGATTCGACGATTTCGCCGCGCGCTACGCCGCAGAGCTGGAAACGGGGGAGGGCGCCGCGGCGCTGACCGAGCTGCGCGATGCGCTCGAGTCGGGACCGGTCACGTTGGTCACGGCCGTCAAAGATCTGGACGGCAGCCACGCTGCCGTTCTCGCCCGGTTGTTGTCATAGGCTCCAGCCGTGGGTGCAGCTGTGGCGGTCAGTGTCGCCGCCGTGTTCGTGTGGCTGGGCATGGTGTTGGCGATCTCATTCATCGAGACTCCGCTGAAGTTCCGGGCACCTGGTGTGACGCTGCAGCTCGGACTTGGCATCGGCCGCTTGGTCTTTCGTGCGCTTAACGCCTGCGAGCTCGCCCTGGGTGCCGTTGTCATCGTGTGTTTCGTCATCAGCCCGCCGGCTACCGGCATCGCGGTCGCGGTGGCCGTCGCCATTGTCACCCTTTTGGCTCAGGTGCTGGCTGTGCGGCCGCGCCTCACCCGACGATCCGACGCGGTGCTCGCCGGCGGCGAGGGCCCACGCTCACATGCGCATTGGGTGTACGTCGGCCTCGAAATCGTCAAGGTTGTCGCGCTGCTCATCGCGGGGGTCTGGCTGCTCGCCGCCTAGCTCAGCAGTTCCCGGACTCGCGCGCGAGCCGTCTCGGCGGCCTGCTGCTCGCGCTGGTACAGCAGGCCGAAAGTGAAGCCGTTCTCGCCCGGCGTTGTGCCGGCGCTCAGTGCCAACCGTCGCAGCGTCAAGGAGGCAACCACGCCGTCTTGATGATCCCCGAGCACCCGCTGGAATTGCTTGTAGCGCTTGGCCGTCGCCTTCCCTTCCTTGTCGACTGGTAGGCGGAGTTCGGCGGCGTAGCGCGCGCGTTTGGCGGCTTTGCGGGCACGGTGCAGCAACGTGTCGTCACCGGCCTCGACGGCCTCGGCCAGCCGGCGATCAGCCTTGCGCTCGGCGCGACGCGCCCGCTTGGTCAGCGCCTTGAGGCTCGGCGGTTCATCAAGTGGGGGATCGGTCCGCCAACTCTGCAGCGTCGCGAGCAGTCTCAGATAGCGCTGAGAGTCCATCGCCTCGGTGACGACCTTGCGGGCCCGCAATTGGTACGACTGCAAGTCGTTGTTGATCCGATTGGCCACCGGGCCGAGGACCAGCTCGGGTGGTAGTTCGTTCAGTGCGTCGCGGAAGCGGCGACGCTGCACATGACAGTCGCGGACCTCACCAAGCAGCCCCGCGAACCACTTGAGTTCGGCGTCGACATCGCCGATGGCGTCCTGGTCGAGCAGTTTGCCGAACACCCGCAAGGTGCTGCGCAGCCGACGGATCGCGACCCGTGTGTCGTGAATCGGGTCGCTTCCGCGGCGCAGGCCGAGATCCCCCTCAAAGACGGCATCGATCTGTTCTGCCAGGTAGGCCACGACGGCTTGGCCCGCGGCGGACTCGACAGCGGGTTCACGGCGGGTCGATCGCGCGACGCGGGCGAGTTTCGATGGGTACTGGGACGGCGTTGCACCCGCGTTCGTGAGTCGCTTGGTGAGCTGACGCGGGAACGAACGCGCGGCGGGGCCCAGTTCGACTTCGATCTCGCGCCACGCCAGCAGGCGATGGCCCACCGAGGCGAGCACCGAGTCATCGGCCACCTCGGCGCAAAGCCGATCACGCTTGCGGTCGGTGATCCGATACCGCTCGCGGGTGGTGCGGATGGTCGCCACGTTCACCAATGGCTTGCCAAGCCGCATGCCCGTGAGAGCGTCGGCCAGTTCCGCCGGTGGCGCTTCGGACAGCGCGGTGCGGATCTCGACGCGTCCTTCGGCGGCGGGCACCTTGAGCTGCCAGCCGGTGTCGTCGTCACCGTCGCGCCGCCGCAGTAGTACGCCGTGGGTTTGCAGATCCCCGTCGGCAGTGTCGTAATAGGCGCTGCTGAGCGTGACGGTGCTGCGTTTGACGTCGGCTCCGGCGACGATGTCGTCGATGCGAGGCAGCTCGAAATGCTCGTCGACGTCCCATTTCAGTTCGCGTTCCAGCACTTCATCCATACCGAAAGGCTCCCCGCAAGCGCAGTCGGTGAAACATCGCGGGCTCGTCAAAAGGGAGGTCACCCTAGCCTTAATTTCTGCGGTAGCCTCCCGCTCAAATGACTGAGATTGAGCAAGCGCCCGCGCCGGTGCTGCCGCGCGAACGCACCAAGATCTCCGACGCCCTCCGCGCGGTAACCGCGCCCCCGACGCCGCGGCTGGCCGAGCCTTACCGGTTTCGCCTCGTCGATCCGGACGCCGACGCGGCGATGATCTCGGAGTGGATGAACCGCCCGCATCTGGTGGAGGCGTGGGAGTACGACTGGCCGCCCGAGCGTTGGCGGCGCTACCTGCGTGCGCAGCTCGCCGGTCAGTACTCGCGGCCGTTCATTTGCAGCTTCGGCGACAGCGACTTTGCCTACGTCGAACTGTACCGAGCGGCAAAGGATTCCATCGCCGAGCGGTACGAAGCCGATCCCTACGACATCGGATTGCACGGTGCGATCGCCGAGTCGGAAGCCGTGAACCGGGGGACCGCATCCTTGTTGTTGCCACGCATTGTCGCCAGTCTCTTCGAGCTCGAAACCCGGTGCACCCGAATCATGTTCGATCCCGACCATCGCAACAGCGCCGCGCGACGACTGTGCGAATACACCGGGTGCGAGTTCCTTGGCGAGCACGATATGTCCAACCGCCGGATGGCGCTCTACGCGTTGCCGCGGCCGGCGACACCCGTCGCGGACGGTCAGTAGTCGTAACGGGCCAGCGTCGTTCCGCCCACACGCTCACCGTCATCGATCGACACCAATGCAGGCACCAGCTCACTGGTGATCAATCCGTGTCGATCTGTCACCTCGTCGATGATGTCGAAGCTGGCAGCGATGCGGTCGGGACTGTCGACGACGATCGTGGTCACCGGAACTTGGCGAGTGAGCTGAATCAGCTTGTCGCCGTGGGGTTTATGGTCTCCGTGAAAGCCCCAGACGCCGCGCAGCACCGTCGCACCGCGAGCGGCATCCGAGTCGAATAGCCGCTGGACGATGGCGCGGTGGATCGGGACGCCGTCGTGCAGCGTCGCCTCCGATGTGTAGACCATCAGCTTCTGCCAGAGCGCCCGGCCGACGTCGTCGGTGGCGGGCAGCGCGGCGGGCCGCCCCACCACTTGTCCGTCGCGTTTGCACAACTGCACGCGTTCCAGCGTCATCAGGGGTTTGCGAAGCATGGCTTCGAGTTCAGGGATCGCCGCGGTGGCCTGAGGTGCGGTGCCGACCGCGATGATCATGACCGGAACGTCGACGTTGCGGCTGAAGAAGCGCGCGCGCTGCCGTTGCCCGTGTTTGGTGCCGTCGACACCGAGAAACACTGATGCGCCTGCGAATCCGCGGCGATGCAGCACGTCGCAGACGGCTCGGTGTGCGGGTTGTCCCGACGCCCGGTCCTGGCGCCCGATGTAAACGGTGAGCTTGACGGTGTCCGACTGCGGTGCCGCCTCGACACCGCCGAGCATTCGTGCGCGCTCCAGAGTTACGAGACCGCGCGTCGTCGCCGCAACGGCGCGGTCGGCGAGCGACGCGATCTTGTCGGCGCGGTCGACGGCAGCGATCACAATCGGTGAATCCTCCGACGCGCTCAACGTCTGGTCGCTGCGCAGCACATGGTGCGGACCGAAACTGGCGATGCCGCGCAGCACCACGCTGGTGGCCACGGCGCTCTGCCCGTAGAGATCAAGCAGCGCGTCGGCGAGAAAGCGGTCGCCGCTGCGAAGGCGCTCAGCGAAGTAGGTGGTCAGCTTGAGGTACTCGGTGCTCACAGCCGGCCCCCGATCCACAAGCCCAGCCACGCGGCGGCCACACCGAACACCACGCTCAGGGCAATATTGGCGATGGCCGGCCGCAACTGGCGTTCTTCGGCCAGGCGCTGCGTCTCCAGCATCCACGTCGAAAACGTGGTGTATGAGCCGACGAACGCCGTGCCCGCCAGCAGCGCCAGGTGCGGGCTGAGAGCCAGACCGGACAGGAAGCCGAGCAGCAGCGCGCCGCTGATGTTGACCGCGAACGTGCCGTACGGGAACGATCCACCGACGCGAGTCGACACCGTGCGGTCGACCAGGAAGCGCAGCACCGCGCCCAGGCCCCCGATCACGACGACGCCCGCCCACACGGCGACGGTCACGCGCGGACCCGGGCGCGTCGCACCAGCGCGGTCGCGAGATAGAGGGCCAGCAGCCCCGCCGCGAGGCTCGCCGCGGTGTAGCAGACCGCGAGGCCATAGTGATGTTGCTCGAGCATTCTGACGGTTTCGACCTGCATCGTCGAGAACGTGGTCAGGCCCCCGCACACCCCCGTGCCGAGCAACGGCCGCCGATAGCTCGACACGGGCAACCGCTCGAGCAGTCGGGTCGTGAAGTAGCCCAACAGGAATGCGCCGACGATGTTGACGATGAAGGTCGGCCATGGCCAGTGCCCGGGCTCGGGCGCCGCGACGGTCGCCAGGGCCGCGCGCGCGAGCGTGCCGAGCGCGCCACCGACGAACACCGCGGCCAGTTCCCGGCCGTCGAAACTGAACATGAGCCAAAGTATCGCCGTCGAGCTTTCGCTCCGGCCAACGACGCGAATCTGAGAGGAGCAGAATCGGGGACATGGCTGCGAATCCACGTGCCGGTACCCCGGCCCAACCCGAAGACCTCATCGATGTGGCCCAGGTGGTGACGGCCTATTACACCGTCGAACCCGACCCGGACAACGTGGATCAGCAGGTGGTGTTCGGCACGTCCGGGCATCGCGGTTCGAGTCTGGACGCGGCGTTCAACGAGGCGCACATCGTCGCGACCACCCAGGCGATCGTCGAGTACCGGGCGGCGCAGGGCACCACGGGGCCACTGTTCATCGGCCGCGACACACACGCGCTGTCGGAGCCGGCGTGGGCTTCTGCCCTCGAGGTGCTGGCCGCCAATGACGTTGTCGCGATGATCGATTCGGCCGACCGCTATACCCCGACGCCTGCGGTCAGTCACGCGATCCTGACGTTCAACCGCGACCGCGAGGGCGATCTGGCCGATGGCATCGTGGTCACGCCCTCGCACAACCCGCCGCGCGACGGCGGTTTCAAGTACAACCCGCCAAACGGGGGCCCCGCCGACACCGATGCGACGGGTGTCATCGCCAAGCGGGCCAACGAGATCCTGCGCGACGGCCTCAAGGGTGTGAAGCGGGTGCCGCTGGCCAGGGCGCTGCAGTCCGCACAACGACACGACTATATGGACGCCTACGTCGCGGACCTGCCGAACGTCGTCGATCTGCATGCCATCGGCGCCGAGGGGATCCGCATCGGCGCCGACCCGCTGGGCGGGGCTAGCGTCGACTATTGGGGGGCGATCGCCGAACGGCACAACCTGCAGTTGACGGTGGTCAATCCCTTGGTCGACGCGACCTGGCGGTTCATGACGCTCGACACCGACGGCAAGATCCGGATGGACTGCAGCTCGCCGAACGCGATGGCGTCGCTGATCGCCAACCGGGACAAGTATCAGATCGCCACCGGTAACGACGCTGACTCAGATCGGCACGGGATCGTCACGCCCGACGGCGGACTGCTGAACCCGAATCACTATCTGGCGGTGGCGATCGACTATCTGTACACCAACCGGCCGGAGTGGCCGGGTTCGACGGCGGTGGGCAAGACGGCGGTCAGCTCGTCGATCATCGACCGGGTGGTGGCGGGGTTGGGCCGCAAACTGCTCGAGGTCCCGGTTGGATTCAAATGGTTCGTGGACGGATTGATCGGCGGGACAATCGGTTTCGGCGGCGAGGAGAGTGCGGGGGCATCGTTCCTGCGTCGCGACGGGTCGACGTGGACCACAGACAAGGACGGTATCATTCTGGCGCTGCTGGCATCGGAGATCCTCGCGGTGACGGGGCAGACGCCGTCGCAGCGGTACCACGAGTTGTCCGAAAAGTACGGTGCGCCAACGTATGCGCGCATCGACGCGCCCGCCGACCGGGAGCAGAAGGCACGCCTGGCCAAGCTGTCGCCGGAGCAGGTGACCGCCACTGAACTGGCGGGCGAGGCGATCACCGCGAAGCTGACCACCGCGCCGGGCAACGGCGCGCCGCTGGGCGGCCTGAAGGTGACGACGGAAAACGCTTGGTTCGCGGCGCGCCCGTCGGGCACCGAGGACGTCTACAAGATCTATGCGGAGTCGTTCAAGGGCCCGGAGCATCTGGCGGAGGTCCAACAAGCGGCCAAGGACGTAGTGAATACAGTCATAGCGTGAGTGTTACGGAGGGTGAGTGTCCGGCTGACGTCAAGCCGAAACTCCCGCGCGAAGTCTGGGTGCTGATCACCGCAAACGTGGTGGTCGCCCTCGGGTATGGCGTGGTTTCGCCCGTGTTGCCGCAGTATGCCCGCAACTTCGGAGTGAGCATCAGTGCCGCGACGTTCGTCATTACCGCGTTTTCGCTGATGCGACTGGTGTCAGCGCCGGCGAGTGGGCTTTTCGTCCAGAAGTTCGGGGAGCGGCGGGTCTACGTCAGCGGGCTGTTGATCGTCGCGTTGTCGACGGGCGCGTGCGCGTTCGCACAGACGTACTGGCAGCTGTTGCTGTTCCGCTCGCTCGGCGGATTCGGGTCGGCGATGTTCACCGTGTCGTCGCTCGGGCTGATGATCCGCATCTCGCCGCCCGACGCCCGCGGCCGCGTCGCCGGATTGTTCTCGAGCGCATTCCTGGTCGGTTCGGTCGGTGGCCCGGTGTTGGGCAGCCTGACCGCAGGGCTTGGTTTGTCCGCACCGTTCGCGATTTACGGTGTGGCGCTGCTGATTGCGGCGGCCGTGGTGTTCATCAACCTGAGGCACTCGGCGGTCGCCGCGCCCGCGGCCGACACCGAAGAACCCGTGACATTGCGAATTGCCTTGCGCAACAGGGCGTATTGGTCGGCGCTGTTTTCGAACTTCGCGACAGGATGGTCTGTTTTCGGCTTGCGAATTGCGTTGGTGCCGTTGTTCGTCACCGAACTGCTGCACCGCGGGCCGCGGGTCGCAGGTCTGGCGTTGGCAACATTCGCGGTCGGCAACGTGGCAGCAGTCATCCCGAGCGGCTATCTGTCCGACCGCATCGGGCGCCGCACACTGTTGATCGTGGGGCTTTCGGTGTCCGGGGTGGCGACGATGGCCGTAGGGCTGGCCTCGTCGCTGACGTTGTTCTTGGCCGGTGCGCTGGTGGCGGGCGCGGCAGCGGGCATGTTCAGCTCGCCGCAGCAGGCGGCCGTCGCGGACATCATCGGCAGCAAGGCCAGGGGCGGCACGGCCGTCGCTACTTATCAGATGATGGCCGACGCCGGTGCGATCGTCGGCTCGCTCGCGGTCGGCGAAATCGCGCAGCACGTCTCGTTCGGCGCTGCCTTCGTGATCAGCGGCGGGATTCTGCTCGTCGCGGCCGTCGGCTGGGTGCTGGCGCCGGAGACCCGCGTCCGGCCAGGGGAGCACACACCGGCCCGTGCGCTGGGGCCTGAGGCCGGCGGCGAACTACCCTGACCTGCTGTTTTGAATGCGAACCCGCAGGTGGTGTAACTTCGATGAGCACAACTTCACGGGGCTATGGCGCAGCTGGTAGCGCACCACACTGGCAGTGTGGGGGTCAGGGGTTCGAGTCCCCTTAGCTCCACTTTTCGACACCTAAGTGTCCTTACTCGAAGTCAGCGAATCGCTTACGCTTCCCAGAATTCAGCTGTGTCGCACGACGCGATTAAACATGTGCTGACCTACTCGATGCGGACGAGGCGAACTGGACGTTTGCCATAGTCGAAGACGTTGGCATCGTTAACAAACCGCAGGTCAAGAGGTTGGCCAGGTTGGCCGTTTGCCGCGCGTTGCCGGAGCTGCTGCGTACTCATCGCGGACGCCACGTCGCGCTACATACCCGGACAGAGAGTGGGCGCTGAGCCGTTCGGTGGCCTCAGGGGACACCCAACCCCCATGTATCAGCTAGCGGGTTCTTGCGACGCTAGGGATTGTTAGCGACCGCTTCAGATATTCGACCAGTTCGCTCGCAACTTCTTCGGCGGAGCGGTCGCATCCAGAGTTCGCCCAATCCGTCAGCCAGACCTGCAGCGCCGACACCACCAGGCCGGCCAATATGGACGGACGCATCGATGGCGTCTCGCCCGAAGCGACTACGTCCTCAGCCAACGCAACCATGATGCCCCGACCCGTCTGCCACGCGTCGCGTTGGTTTCCACGCCACGAGTCGACGCCAGCGGTGGCCCAGTTCAATCCCTCATTGATGTGGAGCCGCAGGAAGTTTGGGTGTTCAGTGAAATAGATAACCAGCACCCGCATTGCGGCGTAGAGCCGGTCGAGCGGCGAATCCATGTCTTGTGCCACATGCCGTCCCGCTGCGATGAACTCGTCCATTCGTTGACGATTGAGCGCATCCCAAATCTCGTCTTTGCCGGAGAAGTTCTTGTACACCGTCGCCAGAGACACATCGGCACTGCGGGCGATGTCGGCGACCTTCGTCTTGTCGAAGCCCGATCTCGCGAACTCGAACTCTGCGGCAGAGACGATCTGCTGGCGGTACATATCGCGGCGTGCATCGCGAATATTGGGAACTTTCGCGAATTCCTGCGCTACCACGTGGGGCCTCTCGGCTGAGGGTCTGACGTTCGAATCATAGGCACGTCGGCCGCAGGCGTGGACCGACCGCTGCCCACGCCGCGCGGATGACAGTTTGTCGCCAGGCTGGATGCGGTCCACGGCGGAACAGCCATTGCGCTGCGTTGAACGCACTGCTAACTTAGCAGAATCTTGATTCTGTTTAACAGTAGCATTGTTCTGTTTCGGGCTGCTGAGCAGCTCAGATCAGCAAGATCGGAAGGAATTGGCGTGACGATGCGCGAGGAAGAACACGACTTCGCTAGACCATGGGCTAAGCAGCGCGTCAAGGTCTACGCGTGGTGCTCTGCGATCACCGCCACGGTCGCTGTCGGAAGCATCATCGGTGTCGGTGTCGGCTGGATTCCCATGGTGCCCCTGACAGGAGTCATTGCCTGCTTCCTGTTCATGACGCCAGTTTTCGTCATGTTCGGGGCATCGTGGATCAACGCTCCGGGCGAGACGCGAACAACGCTGGAAAAGGCCAACGAGTTTCAGATGCTTTGGTTCTGCATCGCGGGCGCGGCGAGCGAGTTGTGGTGGGAAGTGGCCTGGCTGGTCGGTGATCTTGCGGGTTGGATGCACATCAACGACCAGCAGCGGTGGGGATGGGTCTTTTGGTACTACGGCATTAACGACGTGCGGTATCTCAATAGCGACGGGCCGTTGTGGGCCATGGAACTGGTCGTCGTGGTCGGTGCTGCCATTTTGCTGATCTCGTGGTGGAAGCTGAGGAAGGCGGGCAACGACCCCCACAAGCGCATCCAGCCACTGTGGTGGAGTTTTGCGACCATGTCGGCGATGTTGACGGTGTTCTTCATCTACTTCGTCGCCGAAGCACGCCACGGGTTCCCCAACTTTCCCCGCCATGGATTCTGGGATGTCGCGATCGTGCTGATCTACGAGAACCTGCCGTGGATGATCGCGCCCATCGTCAGCCTGCCTTTCGTCGCCAAGCAGTTGGGCTACCTCTACCGCAAGACCGTCTCCGCGCCGGTTGACAACTTTGCGCCCGACCGCCGCACGACTGCAATCGGCGTCTGAAACAGACCATTGTCACCGAACACCGCCCGACGCAATGGCTTTCGGCCAGCGGCCGGGCGGTGTTTCGTTTCGGGCATGTGGATCACACCTGACTCATCGCTTCGCGCAACTCGCCGCACGCACGCATCTAGGGGTGGGCAGTTGTGAAGAGTGAAAATGAGAAACCTCATTTGGACGCGCGCGATGAGTCGCAGGAGAACGCACGTCCCGAATCCAACTGCCGGGCCGAATCTAAGTTAGTCACCTTGTCGGAGGATGAAATTCGCCATCTGCTGTTGGTGCTGCGCCACCGCGCGGTCTCGCCTCACCGCCCCCATCGGCCTCCTCGCTGAAGACGACGTCGCCGCTGACGTGCGAGGTCAGGTCCCGTCGACCGCTACGTGAGCGATAGACACTGGCTCGACTGACTTTGAGGGTGTTCACAATGGTGATGGCCGACTCGCCGCTCGCATACATCCGCTGCGCAAGAGCTGCCTGCGCCCCATTGAGAATGGTCGGCATCGGGGGCAGCTGCCCCTCGAAAGCTCGTCACTCCGCCTGTCCTCGCGGCAGAACGGTAGCCGGGCTCGCCGACGACGCTTCCGATCCGGCTCGCGGAGCCCTTTCGGGATAATGCAGATTATCCATGCGCCTGCCTTGAGCCGCGAGTCAACTCATTTGCCCTGACCTGGCCAGACGATGGATACGATCAGCGTTGTCGGGGTTGGATAGTTGTCCCCTCAGCTCCACCATATTCGCAGCTCAAAGGTGGTTTACAGGTCCGCTTTTTAGCGAAGTCCCATTGTCACCGATGGTGCGGCGAACCGCTTCACCAGTTCGTGCTCGGTGTGTTTGTCCTTGGCGGGCCAGTACCACAAGGCAAAGGTGATGCGGATAAGCCACTGCGCGGCCAGCGGGTCGCTGCGTCCGATCATTTCTTCGGCCATTTTGACCACGAAGGGTGATGCGGTCACGGTCCCGCCGTCGTGGCCAAGGCCGCCTATCATCAGCTTTCCGAGCGGCTCACCCCGCATGAGGTCGAGCGCGACGATGATGGCAGTCGCGACGCGCTCAGTTCCCTCCATCCCGGCTATGGCTTGCCTTATCGCGCCGATTATCCGCTGGGAAAACGCAAAGATGAGACGTTCGAGGATCTCCGCCTTCCCTCCGGCGTGGCGATAGATCGTTGCCGGCGAGCAATTCAACTGCGCCGCCAGCGCATTGATGGTGAACGCTTCAAAACCATTGCGCGAGACGAACTCTGAGGCCGTCGACATGATCCGGTCACGCGCTTCCGCGCTACGGTCCGCTCTGAGGACCCAGTCTTTCCGTCCCACGGCTACCAGCCTTCCCGCTGAGGCGCAGACAGACAAGAAATTCGTTCTCTCACCGCGAGACATATTCGGTGATATGCCTCATCGATGTTCGCAGCTCTGCGCAATTCCCGAGGACAGAAGTGGTAACCGGCAATGTAGTAAGCCTTTCAACTTTGACGCCAACCATTGACCTCCCGGTCGGCAGGAAATGACTCTGAGGGGAGTGCTGTCGAAAGGGTGTGCTGATCTTGAAGCTTGGAAGGGTCGCTGACGGTGCGGCCTCGATGTTCTCGCCCCTCATTGCGGCGGGGCGATTGAACGTCTCTGCGGCGATCCGCACGCACAGACGTGGCTACGGCGGCTGGACGGGTGCGGTCAATACCGGCTATGACCCGTTGGACCCAGCGACCGCGGCACAACCCCACGCTGCCTACGACGCTTTGCACCGCAGCGGACGTGTTCACTACAACCCCCGGCGCGCGACCTGGATTCTGCACAGACTCGACGATGTCCGCGCAGCCCTGCGCGACACAGACCGGGTAACCAGCAGCCATGGAGTAACCCGGGTACGAATGCAGGCCGACCTTGTTGTGGTCACCGATGGCGAGCAGCACAGCCGCCTGCGTAAACAAGTCCAGCCGGCGTTCACAAAAGGTGCTCTGGACAGTTGGCGCAACATCATCGACAAGCTTGCCGCCCAACTCGTCGACGACATGATTGCTGCTGGCAACTGTGATGCCGTGGAGCGGCTGACAATGCCGATGCCGCTTCGGGTGATCGCGGCCATCCTGGGTGTCCCCGAGAGCGACATCGCTGACTTCCGCCGTTGGTCAGACGACAGCACCCAACTGATCAACTTCACCCCCACGGTGAGTGGCGTCGTGAGTACCGCACGATCCATGCGGGCCGCTTTAGCGCTGCACCGCTACTTTTTGAAGCACCTCGCAGTTGGAGACCTCAAGGGATCGGACACCGTCCTCGGACGCCTGTTGGAGCACAACACCGACGGAGCGCTCACGGACAACGAGTTGTTCTATATCGCCATCCTGCTGCTGATCGCCGGTAACGAGACCACGACCAACCTGCTCGGCGGGATGCTGCACACCTACGCCGAGCATCCCGATCAATACGACATGATCCGTGCCAATCCGGACCTCATCCCGCAGGCCATCGAAGAACATGTCCGCTACACCAGCCCCATTCAGAACCTCTACCGCTACACACGTGCTGACTATCAGGTAGGCGAGGTCACCATCCCATCGGGCTCGCGTGTGTTGATGTCATTCGGAGCGGCCAACCGCGATCCGCTTGCCTTCGACGACCCCAACACCTTCCGCGCCGACCGAAACCCACGCTCCCACGTCGGTTTTGGCTACGGTCCACATCTATGTCTCGGAGCGCCACTGGCACGCATGGAGGCACAAGCCGTACTCCGTGAACTGGTCGACCGCGTGTCACGAATCGAAACCACCGGACCCACAACGTGGTCCACCAATAGCTCGCTTCGTGGGCCTACCCAACTGCCCGTCGTTCTCCACGAGGGGTCGACCATATGAAGTCGAAGCGCAAGCTGTCTGAACGATGGGCATTGTTCGGCGGACTTGCTCTCGCTCTGTCCGGCGTCGCGCACTTAGTGTGCCCACCTGCGTTCGAACCGGTAAATCGGTTGGCTTTCAAGGACAACATCCGTGCCCACGTTCTCATCAACGGCAGCATCGAAGCGGCACTCGGTCTAGCGCTGCTCAACTCTCGGACTCGTCGACCCGCCCTAGCAGCCACACTTGCCTACCTGACCTATTTCAACGCCAGCCTGCTGCACAGGCAGCGCGCCTTGGCCAACTAATCACACGTCCAGACGCGGGTGGGATCGACCGCCTCACCGTTCCGCCGATAGTGCTGTCCACGACGGTTTGTAGGGGGCTGGGGTGCCCTGTGTTGAGCAACTTCATACGCTTCGCGCGGCCCAGCGTCGTTTCTCTCCGGCCAGAACGCCATTGGGCAGCGTCCGCAGTAGCTTCGCGAACCATTCGACCGCGCCAACGGACCCAACGGCTTGAACTGCGACTTCGATACGATCCCAACGCACGGGACAGGCGCGCCTACGAATCCACCAAACGGATCAGCGCATCGAGTGCGCCGGCTCGGAATTCAGGACTCATGACGAGGCCGTCGGGTCCGACCTCATCCCTGGCGACGGGCAGTCGGACGCAAGCATCAGACTGGATGAGCGCGCCGACATAGCCGAGCACGGCGATCAGGGTGGCGACAGCCCCATCGCCGCGGCCCGGAGCGGCGACGTTGAGGAATGCGATCGGCTTTTCGTACAGGTCGGCCGAGCCGACGGTCCAATCAAGCAGGTTCTTGAAACTGCCGGGCAGGGTGCCTGCGTATTCGGGCGTGCAGAGTAGGACGGCGGCGGCACCCGAGATCTGTTCATGCAGCGCGACGACCGACGGATGAGCGGTTCCGTCGTCATCTGGATTGAAGGCCGGCAAGTCAGCGAGGCCCTCGTACCACCGGGTTTCGACGCCAGCCGGAGCGAGCGCCGCAACGGTGCGCAGCGCGGCAGTGTTGGTCGAACCCAGCCGCGTGCTTCCTGAGATCAGCAATACGACGGTCATTGTTGCGCCAACGACCGCTCCAAGTGAAATAGTCCCGTCGGGTCCTCGATGCGGAGTCCACGCGCAACAGCATTGCCGTCGTCAGCATTGTTCTCGAAGTGAAAGACTGGCACGGTGAACCATGTTCTGCGAGCAGGTGTTCTAGGTGATCTACCGGTGCGGGACTTCGTGGTTTCGCCTGGCTTTGCCGGTGTAGTGGCGCTGTTGGCAGCGGTCATCGTCGCGGGTGCTGTGCTCTATGCATCGCGACGAGCCCGTCAGCGATTCGAGCAGCAACGCGAGCAGCAGGAGCGTCGTCAAGATCAGACCCGTGACGACGCGGCGAACGCGCTGGCGTGGGAGCGGTGGCAGTGGGTGGTCGATACCGCCGGGATAGAGCCCGCCGCCAGCGAGGGCGCCACCCTGGGTCTCGGCCCCGCCGTGACGCTGGAGTTGCTCGGTGGGCTGCTCCGTGAAGCCGAGCGGCTCGGCGATGAGACGCTAGCCAAGGCCGTGGCCGTGTACCAGGAGCAGCTAGTGCTGGTACTGGCACAGCAGGCCGGTCCCGTTTCTGGCATCGCGGGGACTGCCAAGGAGCGAACACCGTCGTCGGCCGCTGAAACACCTTCCGCTGCAACGCCTCCCGCCACGGCGACCGAAAGCAGTGGAGGGCGGCGGCGCCGATGACGACGACTCGGCAACACATCGAGGGCCTCGACGTCGATAGGTGGGCGACGTTGACACGACGCGCGGCGGCGGATTCAGTCGCGGCCGCGAAGCGGTTGGGGATAGAGCCACGGCCTGAGTCGGTCGCATTGGCCGCAATGAGCGAGCGTGAACTCGCCCAACACCGCGAACGCAATGGACCTCCCGTGCCGCGCCGGTCGCTGGCGATGCAGCTCGTCGAGGCCGACCATTTGCGCCGGGTCGCCGAGGAGCAGGCGCGCGAGGCGCACCAGGGCAGGCTGGACGCCGAGGCGGCTGCCTCGCTAGCTCGGGATGAAGCGGAGCACTCCGCGCGCGTCGCCACTGCGGCGGGTGAGCGCATCCGCGCTGTCGAGGCCGAGGCCGCGCGCCGAGATGCTGAGCGGACAGCGGAGAGGGCAGCCGATCAGAAGAAGATGCAGCAGCTGCAAGCCGAGATCGAGCGGGTCCGCGCCGGAGCGGCGGCCGAGTTGGCGGCCGCCGAGGAAAAGGTTCGGGCTGCAGAGGCGCGTGCTGTCGAGCGCGGTACGGAACGCACTACCGATCGGGCGGCGGCGGAGAGAACCGTGCAGCAGCTTCAAGCCGAGATCGAGCGGGTCCGCGCCAGTGCGGCGGCGGAAGTGGCGGCGGCCGAGGAGAAGGTTCGAGCTGCGGAGGCACGTGCCGCCGAGCGGACCACCGAACGGACGACCGAGCGGGCGACGGGGGAGGAAGCCGTGCAGCGCGTGCGCCGTGAACTGGAAAAGGTGCGCTCGGACGCGGCCGCCGAGGTGGCAGCGGCTCGTGGGCAGGCGAGCGGTGACGTCGCTGCCGCGCGGGAAGCAGCAGAAGCCGAGATCGCCGCCGCGCGGGAGGCTGCAGAGGCTGAGGTCGCGCGTTGGCAGGCCCATGCCGGGGATATGGAGCGATGGGCGCGGGCCGAAGTGTCGACCCAATTGTTGACGATTCCCGTCCCGCCGATGGAAGTGCGTACCCGAATCGGGTCTGCCGAGACCACAATCGACGCGCTCTACCAGATCGATTACGTGCTGGAGGTCGGACTGGCCGAGGACGAGCAGACGCATTTCGAGCCCGATCTCGAGTTCACGCGCAACCTCATCTGGAAGGTGCAGGAGCAGGCCAAGGGCCTAACTCGCGAGTTGGCCGACCATTCCGCCTCTGGCTACGCGGAGGCCGCGACTGACGCCTATCGCGCGCTGCTTCAACGCATCGACGCCGCTGTCCAGGCCCTGGGAGGGCGCTTCCACAGCCCAGATGCCGACATCATTGCGGCGGTCACCGCCATGCTCGCCGACCTTCGTGCGCAAGGTCTTTACTAGTCGGCTGGCGATTGGAAGCGCCTTCGCGACAACATGATTGGGCTATTCCTCCGGGTGGTCCCGCCCCTCGGCGTAGTCGACCAGCGCGGCACTGATCCGCTTGTTGAGTTCGGGATCGCGAAAGGCGTTGACGAACATGGCGTTCCACCACAGTCCGTCGGCTGCAAGCCGGGCGATTTGCGCGCGTAGCGGGTGACGGTCCACCCCCGGCTCCGGCCACATCCACGCCTCGAACGCTTCCGCGATCGGCCCCTGCATCTCCGGTTCGGTACTGGCAGCCAGGATGACCGACCACCGGCGCAGCACCCGGTCGGCGTCGGCGGTGGTCAGGTTGTGGCAGGTCGATGCGATGTATGCACGGGTGTACGAGCCGGGTTCGCCGTCATCCCACTGGGCGTAGTTACTGTTCACATCGTCGACTAGCCGCTCCACCAGCCCCCGAACGAGCTCACTCTTGTTCGAGAAGTGGTACAGCAGCCCACCTTTGGACACCCCAGCCTCATCGGCGACGGCCTGCAGGGTCAATGCCTGTGGGCCGCCTCGGGTCAACACCTGCTCGGCGGCGTCCAGCAGTTCGTCGCGTCGGTCCCCTCTTGGCACTGAGCACTCTCGTCGTCTGCCTCCTGAGAGGCGTGGATATGCGATGTGTCGCGGTCAACAGTAACGCCCACCGGTGTTCGTCGAGTGGCGATGTTCACCGTCGGGCTTTCCGCCGAGAATCCGCGGACCGGACCGGCCAACCGTGCGACAAGCGGGCTGACCGCCGCGCCGACGGCCAGGGCAGTGGCCACGACATATGACCCGCCTGGTCCCCATGTGTCGTTGAGAGCACCCGACAGCGCGGTGCCGGCCGCGCCGCCAGCCAGTGCGCCGGTGTTGAGCCACCCGAAGGCTTCGGCGGCAACGTTTTCAGCGACTCCGCGTGAGACGGCGTGGTACAGCACTGCCATCGCGGGTGCGAATCCGAATCCAGCGGCGAACAGCGCCACGAATTGCAGGGGGCCGGTGACGAAGCCCGTCAGTGCCGTCCCCGCCACGACGACAGACATCGTCGCCACCAACGCGCCGAGGCCGAGTCGGCGGTTGCCAAGCAGCAGGCCGCCAATCAGTGATCCAAGGCTCGACACCGAGATCGCCACGCCGGCCATTGAGTGCCCCAATTGAGCGACCACTCCGACCTCCATCGCCATGAACGATGCGACCAGAGCAAGGTTGGCGACAAGGGCCAGCAGAACCTCCTGGCGCGCCAGTACCCGACCGAATGATGAAGTGTTACGGGCGATCCGGGGTTGTTTCAGTTGCAGACTCAGCACAAAAGCGATGGATCCGGTCAGGGTGATACCTGCCGCGGCGAGCAGAGGCACGGCGGTGGAAATCAGTGAGGTCAACACGGTCACCACGACCGGGCCGAAAACCCAAATCAGTTCTTGTGCGGTGGTGTCGAATGCGAACAACGCGCGCACCGTGTCAGCCGGAACCATCCTCGGGTACAGCGCGCGCACGACGGGCATCAACGGTGGGATCGTCGCTCCCACAAGGGTTCCCAGCGCAGCCAGCAAGATCAGATGCGGGGGAGCCAGCGCCAACGCCAGGAAACCGACGCTGTTCATTGTCGCGGCCGACAGCACCACGGGTGTCACACCGAATCGCCCGGTGAGCCGAGCGCTGATTGGCATGGCAACCGCCTCGGCAAGGCTGACACAGGCGACGACGAGGCCGGCCTGTCCGTATGACCCGGTCTTCTGCGAAAGGTGCATGAGGATGGCCAGCGACAGCATGCCGAGCGGCAGTCGCGCGAACAGTTGAGTTGCGGTAACTCGGAACAAGCCGGGTGTTCGGAGTAACCGCACATACGTGCCCACGGATCCTCCTTAGATGGGCAAAGAACAGGCGCAGTGAGCCTCGTCTGAGACGGGCGCCGCACCTCGATGACCCGCATTACTGTACCGACCGGACGGTACAGTAACCAATGAATAAGCCGGTCGCGTGCGCTCGATGTCGCCGTCGCCGCCGAGGATGCAAAACGAGGTCCAAGCTTTTTGGTTGATGACCACCCTTAGCGAACGCGGTGTGGTAGCCGTGAATCACGCCCAGAATGATGGGCAAGGGGGAAATGCCATGTCGCTTCGCCTCACCACGCGCACGACACTTGCCGCCGACCGCGCCGCAGAGCGCTGGTTTCTCGACCGTGGCCTGCCCTCGGTGTTGACACCAGGGGCGCGCCTGCAAGCAGTCTGGTCTCGCTCCGCGCCTTGCCTGGCCTTTTTCGCAACCCTGGAGGTCTCGTCGGCGGCGACCTATCAGATGACGGGCCGGCTCGAATGGTTTGGCGCCCCCATCCATGTGCAGCGGATCGGTTTGCTCGTCGCCCTGCTGACCTTGCCCGTGGCAGCGGGTGTCGGCTGGTTCGTTGCGCGGAAGATCACCGACCGTGCGCAGGCGATCGTCTCGACAGTTGCAGTGCCGATCGGCCTCGCGAGCGCCGTGGTCAAAGGCCTTACGCCCGAACAACATTTGGCGTACCTGAGCGAGGCGATCGTTTCCCTTTCGGTGACGCTGCTACTCACCGCTGTGGGGGTCGGCTCGGTGATCGGCTGGGGGGTCCGTTTGGCGCTCTCGCAGTTCGTCGCCGCGTGGGCGCTGCTGGTCCGGGCGCTACCGGTGGTCTTGTTTTCGGTGTTGGTGTTTTTCAACACCACCGTGTGGAACACGGCAGCGAGCCTGAGCCCATCCCGGTTCGCGTTCGGGCTGAGCATTTTTGTTGTCATCGCAGCGGCTTTTGTCGTTGAAGGCACGATCGAACACGCCAAGCCGACGCTGGCAGCGGCTACCGCCTCACCGGGTCGCGTGCAGCGTTTGGCCGGAACGCCCTTCGAGGACCTGCCAGACCCCATTGAGGTCCAGCCGCTTTCGCGAAACGAGCGCATCAACGTGTTCTTCACACTGGCGGCGTCACAGTTCGCCCGGATACTCGCGGTGACCTTCGTCGCGCAGCTGTTGTTCTTCGTGGTGGGCCTCGTTTGGCTCACCCCTGAGCTGCTGGGAGATTGGACCCAGCACCGGCTGACCCATGCAACGTTGCTCGGTTACCAGATCCCGGTGCCGCAGGCGTTCATCCAGATGCTGCTCTTTCTGGGCGCCCTCACCTTCATGTACGTCAGCGCGCGTTCTGTCGGCGACGGCGAGTACCGACACCAGTTTCTAGATCCGCTTGTCGAGGATCTCGAACTGACGTTGTTGGCGCGCAACCGCTACCTCGACAACCCGTCCGCGGGGAAACACACAGACCAGGAACACGGCGCTGCCAGACCTTCCCCGCGTTAGTCTTTGCCGATGATCGCGGGCGAGAAGGCGCCTAACTTCACCCTGTGTGATCACACCGGTCGACCACGGACGCTGTCTGCGCTCCTCTCCGAGGGGCCGGTCGTGCTGTTCTTCTTTCCACTGGCGTCATCACCGATTTGTACAGCCCAGGCTTGCCATTTCCGGGACCTGAGCAACGAATTCGCCAGGGTGGGCGCCCAGCGGGTCGGTATCAGCACCGACACCGTTGACAGGCAGGCGCACTTCGCCCAACAGCGCTCGTTTGACTATCCGCTGCTCTCCGACGAGGACGGTGTGGTGTCCGAGCTGTTCGGGGTGCGCCGAGGCAGGTTCGCCAGGCTGCGTAGGTCCGTCCTGGCACGCGAGGCGGCCCGGCACAGCCGGCACACCCGGCGCCGCGGTCTGCTGGCCCGGGTGCTGCCGGTCAGGCGGACCACCTTCATCATCGACACCGACCGCACCGTGCTCGAGGTCGTCTCCAACGAGGTGCGCGCATCGGTGCATGCCGATCAGGCCTTGCGGTTCTTGGAGAACTACAACGTGCCACAGCACACCGACGAGCGTCAGCATTCGGCAGCCAAGGACGAGCCGAGCTTGGCCCGGCCACACCTAGTGACGCCAGACCGCATCGATTCTGGTCTCGAATTGGCACCCGACGCTCCGATCGAAGCGCTGAACACGACAGCGAAGCCGCCGCGCTGGCCGAAAAATGATGTGCGGGGACAGATTCTGACGTGGTGCGTGCACAGCACCACCGTTGCCGAGATCGCTGCTCGTCTGTCGTTGCCGCTGGGCGCGACGCGGTTCCTGGTCGACGACTTAGTGACACAGGGTTACTTGCGGGTGCGCGCGCCCCTCGCGGACTCGATGACCATCGACGAACGACGTGAACTGATCACAAGGACCCTGGTGGGCCTACGTGCACTCTGAGGAGTGGCGCTACGGCTTGTGGTCGCTGTCGTACTTGTTGGCGCCATTGGGGCGCACTTCGGGTCGTCCCGGAAGGCCGCTGCCCTGGCTGCCGCCCTTATTGCCGCCGTTCGGGTGAACTTCCGGTCGGCCGGGAAGGGTCTGCTGGCACTGCGTGCACTCGACCAACGGGATATTGAAGTCCGAAGAGTTGATCGACGGGTCAATTGGCTGCGTTGACGCCTGCGCGATCCCCGAAGTCAGTCCCGCCAGAGCGATGCCGCCAAACAGCAGGGCCCCGACAATCGCCTTTTGAAGGTTGTTGGTGACGTTCATGTTGTGTTTTACCTTTGGGGTTCAGCGCTTTTGAGCGGACCGCTAGTTGTTGACAACACGAACGTAGGACCGGCTGCTTGTCGAATTCTTGGAGCGTTTGGGTATGGCGAGTTCAGTGTTGCGTCAGTTCGACCACCTGTTGGCGATCCTGGTCGGAGACGTACACGGTCCCAGCGGAATCCACTGCTACATCGGCCGGCGACTCGAGGCCGGTGATCGGCAGCACGGATTGGGTGTTCGATGCGGGGATGTACTGCACCACCCGGTTGTGGTTGCGGTCCACGATGTAGAGGTTGCCCACACTGTTCACCGCCATGCCGGTGGGGGTGTCGAGGTCCTTTATCGGCAGCACGGTTTGAGCGTTCGAGCCAGCCGACAAGGACAAGACGCGCGGTGATGCGCAGCAGGCCCCGTGGGTCATGGCCGTGCCGCTGGCAGCATCGACGACGTACACGGTGCCTGCGGTGTCCGCTGCCACGCTGAAGGGAAGCAGCAAGCCCGAGAACGGCAGCACCGTCTGCGCGTTCGTTCCGGCCGCCAACCTCACGACCCGATATTCCTGCGGGGCAGCGTCACTCCCACCGTCGATGACATAGATGCTTCCGGCGGTGTCGACCGCGACGCTGCCAGGTCCTTGCAGATCGGTGAAGGGCAGCACGGTCTGGACGTTCGTTCCGGCCGCCAACTTCACTACCCGGCGGTCGGCGTAGTCGGAGACGTAGACGTTGCCTGCGGTGTCCGCCGCGATCGCGCCTGGGCGGTCGACCCCGTCGAGGGGTACCACGGTCTGGGTGTTCGTTCCGGCCGCCAACTTCATGAGATGGCCCGGCGCGCCGTGATAAACACCGGCGTAGTCGACAACGTACACGTCGCCGGCCGAATTCACCGCCAGCCCTTGGGGATTGGAGAGACCCGTGAAAGGCAACGCGGTTTGCCGGGCTGCGGGTGTCGGGGCAGGCTGAGCCGACGTGGTCGGCGGCGCCGGTGCAGGCGCAGACGGCGGCGGTGCACTGCACGCGGTGCTGCTGAGGCTTGCCATCACAACCGGGACGAGCACTGCGAAGACGGCGGCACGTCGGCGGGCGCGGAACGGCGGTGTTCGAAACATGTTGAGGTGGTCCTTATCTCGGAGGTGCTGGCTGCAGCGTAAAGATTGAAATGCTTGCCTTGGCAGAATCTTGGCGATCGATTTCTATTGCGCGAATGAGAAAATGTCGGGCTCGGCGATTCGCTTGAGACCGCTGCCGTCTACCCAACTTGAGCTGTGGCACAAGAAGTCGCCAAGGCGCCCGTCGTCTCCTTTGGGGCGAGGTGGTGAAATGCACCGCCTGCGAGCAAGGAAAGAGAGCACGACATGCCACAGGGGGGCGTCCGCGTCATTGGTTCTGACGGCACTATCTATTTTCCAAACGGCAAGAGCCAGGATCGGGATGGCACGGTGCGTGGTCCCGATGGCAGCGCCCTCATTCCAAACGAGGTCGGAGGCGGCGACCCCGTCCGCGGTGCAGACGGCATCCTCTACTTCCCAGACGGCAAGACGATGGACGACGACGGCGTCCTCTACGACTGGAATATGAATATCCTCCAGCCGTGTACCGACGGCACGGACTTCCCCGACGATCCCACTGGTGAAAATGACAATGACGGCCCGTGCCCCGATAAGGGTCCAGACGACCATGACCCCAAAGACGGTGACGACAACTCCGACCCCAAGGATCCCAACACCGGCCCCGAGCCAGGCGATCCCGATCCCGGACCGGACCCCGGCGATCCCGACGGCGACGACGACCCCGACGGCAACGAAGGGCCATCCCACCACGGCCACTCGCCAAGTGGGGGGCACTCGTCGGGGGGCGGACACTTCGGCGCCAGTTCCTATTTTGGTGGCGGGCGCGCTGGCGCCGGCCTAGGTGACATCGACACTGGCGAAAGCGGTTTCGGCTGGGCCCAGTTCGGCAGCCCCCGCGAGGACGACGGCGACGAAGGCGGCGGAGACGAGCGACCCGGCCACGGGCATCACCCGGGGTCTGGCCACTCTTCGTCCGGCCATGCCGGGCGCGGCCCGACAGCCCTTCTCGGCAGTGTCGACGACCAGGACTACGTAGGCGGTGGAGCAGGCTGGGCCAAGTACGGCGCCCCACGCGCCAGCACAGCGGCGCAGGGCTTCGAAGGCCTCGGCGGATCCATCACGGCCCCCGAGCCTCCACGTCACGGCGCCCGACGATCGCCGCACGGCCATCGCGACGGGTCACACCACGGCCGTCGTTGGGTACTTGGCGGCCTTGGCCTGGCTGCTCTGGTCGGGATAGCGGTGCTGGGCATCGGCGGGCTACAGGAACAGCCGACCTCTCAGGACGTAGTCATCAGCCCCGCGCCGGTGGCATCGTCCACTGCGGTTAAGTCGTCGTCCGTTGCGGTATTGCCCGCTGAGCCGAGTGTGTCGGCGCAGCCGACTCCGTCCGTCAGCGTGACGACCACGCCTGCGGCACCGAGCACCACTGTGCAATTGCCGCCGCAAGTCATCGTCGAAACCACCACTGCGCCATCGATTCCGGTCACGCTACCGGCGGCGCCGTCTGAAACAACGGACTCCGCACCCGCCACCTCGGCCGCTCCGACCACGGTGCGCAAAGCCACGCCGCCGACCACGGTCCCCAAGGCCACGCCGTCGACTGCGTCGCCGACTCGCCATAAGGGCCCGAAGGCCGGATCGACACCGGGCGGCGCTGACGTCCACGTTTCGGGTCCGGCCGACAGCCATCCGATCAAGACGAAGCTCGGCTGAGTTCGGCGGGTTAACGTAGCCGGCTATGGGCGCTCTGGACGGTCGGGTCGCATTTGTCACCGGCGGTGCGCGCGGGCAAGGGCGTGCCCATGCCTTGGCCCTCGCCGCCGAAGGCGCGAACATTGTCATTGCCGATGCACCCGCTCCGATGTCGGGTCTGACGTATCCGCTCGGCACTGAGGATGATCTCCGCGCCACGGCCAAGCAGGTCGAGGCGCTGGGCAGCGTCTGTCTTCCGGTCGCGATGGATGTGCGGGATCCGGTCGCGGTAGCTGCGGCCGTTGAGGAGACGGTCAACAGGTTGGGAAGCCTCGACATCGTGGTGGCCAACGCCGGGATCGTCAGTACCGGGCCGTTGGAAGAAGTGACCGACGAGATCTGGCAGCAGCTGATGGACACCAACCTGACGGGTGCTTTTCACACGCTGCGGGCCGCGATACCGGTGATGCGACGGCAGCGTTTCGGCCGAATTGTCGTCACGTCGTCAATGGGCGGCCGCATGGGCATCCCAGAACTCGCGGCCTACAACGCAACCAAATGGGGAGTCATCGGGCTCGCCAAGTCGCTTGCCCTGGAAGTCGCCAAGGAGGGCATCACAGTCAACGTCATCTGCCCGACCACCGTGCAGACACCGATGGTGCAGCCAGCGGGCGGCGACGATGTTCCCGACGACCTGGTCCGCCGCATGATGAAGGCCAACCCGATTCCTCAGCCGTGGCTTGCGCCCGACGATGTCAGCCGCGGGCTCCTGTATTTAGTCACGGATCCCGGCGTCATCACCGGCAGCGTCCTCGAGATCGGGCTCGGTGGCAGCGCTCGAATTCACTGAAATCGCAAGTCTTCTCGGGCTGCTAGATCGCGGGCTGAGCTACCGACAGTGCGATCGCTTCGTGCATACCCCTCGTCGCCAGACTGTCTGCGAGTTCGTTGTCGGCGACCCCTGCGTGTCCTTTCACCCAGAACCACTCGACGTGATGTCGCGCGCACGCTGCCTGGAGCCGTTGCCACAGGTCGACGTTTTTCACCGGCAGCTTGGCCGCGGTCAGCCAACCGTTGCGCTCCCAGCCGAGAACCCACTTGGTGATGCCGTTGCGGACATAGGTGCTGTCGGTGTGCAGGTGCACAAGCACCGGTCGGGTGAGCGCTTCGAGCGCCATGATCGGCGCCGTCAGTTCCATGCGGTTATTGCTCGTCATGCCGGACTCGCCACCGAACATCTCGCGGACATGCCGGCCTTGCCGCAGCACCGCCCCCCAGCCGCCGGGCCCGGGATTGGGCCTGCAGCCGCCGTCGGTGTGGATGATTACGACGTCGTCCATTCGCCGAGAATAGGCAGTTCGTCGAACGTTGAGCCGCGCGACTCGCGGAGGACGGAACGAAGACGGTCGACCCGCCAACAGGACGCGTTGACGGGTCGACCGTGGGGATGGCTTGCTGTTAGCACGAACCGTCGAGAGCTTCGAGAACCCCACCGGTGCACCCGGGCAGGGACGACCACAGGTTCGTCGAAGGTGGTGTGTAGGACGGAGCCTCCGGCGCCGGGTAGAGCGCACTCGGGTCTGACGCGCTACTCGCGGGGGAGCAGTAGTACGAGTAGGAAAGTTCGCCGTAACAGTCATCAGCCTGCGCGGTTCCTGCGCCGGCGAACAGCACGGCGGGCGTAACTGCCGCCGCTGCCGCTACGCCCAGTGCCGCGACAAGCCCTTTTGCCTTGAAGTTGTGGGTGGTCATGGTGTGTCCTTCTCTTCTCGTGCAGCGGCCCGGGCGGCCGCGCTGTAGATAGGTGCAACCAGCCCGCGCGTGGGGGACAACTTTTTGAGAATCAGTGAAAACGAGGTGCCGAGGCGTCGCGGTAGATTGCGACGCGTGAGCGAAGACAGGGTTCGGGTGCAGATGGCCCCCAATGGCGTGGCAACGGTGACCATGGTGCGCTCGGATAAACACAACGCACTCGATCGACCGATGTTCGAAGGTTTGGTCAACGCCGCCGAGCAGGTCGCAGGCGATGCGTCGGTGCGCGCGGTCGTGCTGCATGGCGAGGGGAAGAGCTTCTGCTCCGGCTTGGACGTTGCAAGCTTCATGTCGGGAGAAGGTGGCACAGGCGTTCTACTGGCGCGCGAGGAGGGTCGGCTGGCCAATTTGGCCCAGCGGGTGGCCTACGACTGGTCATTGGTGCCGGCACCGGTGATCGCTGCTATCCATGGCAACTGCTTCGGCGGCGGTCTGCAGATAGCGCTCGGTGCCGACATCCGGATCGCGGCGCCGGACTCGAAGCTGTCCATCATGGAGGTCAAGTGGGGTCTAGTCCCCGACATGGGTATCACACAGACACTGCCGCGACTCTTGCCGATCGACGTCGCGAAAGAGTTGACGTTCAGCGGTCGGATCGTTTCGGGGAGTGAGGCTTTGGAGCTCGGGCTGGTAACGCGGACTGCCGAGGATCCACTTGCTGCGGCATTGTCACTCGCAGAAGAGATTTCGCAGAAGTCGCCGGACGCTGTGCGCGCTGCCAAGCGTCTGTACGACGAGACGTGGACAAGTAGCGACGCCGCGGCGTCGCTGGTGCTCGAATCCGAATTGCAGACCGGGCTGATCGGTAAGCCCAACCAGATCGCGGCTGTCATGGCTGGAATGTCGGGAGAGCGGCCGGTTTTCGTCGACCCCGCGTAGAGAGGGCGTCGACGGCGCCAGGAATCACAACCCTCGTGCGGAACGGCGATTCCGTGGCCGCCAGTGGACGGTCTACCTGATCTGCAGGACTGTCAGTTTGGTGGGGTTGTAGCCCGTAACGATCAGGGCGCGGGTCCCGTCTGGGGTCAACAGCGGATAGTTGCCGCCAGTGACCGTGGCGCCGGCCTGGGTGCCGGTGAGGGTGTTGATCACTGCCAGCTGGCTGCCGGTGTTGATCAGAGCGCGGGTGCCGTCGGCGCTCAGCAGTGCGGAGCCAGTGTCAGGCTTGTAGGTGAAGATGGAACCGACCTGCGCGCCGGTGGTGGTGTTGATCACCGCCACCTCGGTTGTGCCGACGCCGGTCGTGGCAAAGTTCGAGCTGATTGTCGCGATCACGGCGCGTCCAGTGTTGGCGCTGAACAGTACTGGCCCGTTGAGGAAACCCGTGAGTGTGGTGGTGGGCCCGATCTGGGTGCCCGTCGTAGTGTCGATCACCGTCAACCGGGTGGTGTTGACGCTAGTACGCCCGTCATAGACGTTCGTGACGATCAACGCGCGGCTGCCGTTGGCGCTCACCAGTTTTGAACCAAACTCGCCACCCGCAAGGGCGAGCGTGGTACCGGTCTGGGCGCCGGTGATCGTGTCGATCACCGCGACCCGGGTGCTCACTGCGCCCGTGGTCGGGTTGGTAACCGCATTTGCGATCAAGGCGCGGCTGCCATCGGCACTGACCAGCTGCGGGCTGTAATCGGGGCCTATCAGCGGTATGGACCATGCGCCGGCGCGGGTCGTGCTGGTATAGGTCCCGGCGTCCAGGTTGACCACCGAAATCTGAGTGGACGTTCCAGTGCTCGGGTCGGATACAGGTGTGATGAACACCGCGCGGGTGCGATCGCCGCTCCAGATCGGTTGGACGTTGCCGGCGAGGACAAAGGGCGTGCCGATTTCAGCGTTGGTGCCGGTGTCCACGACCGCGACTCGGGTGGACTCGGCGCCCGTGGTTTGGTCGGTGACCAGGGCGGTGATCAGGGCGCGGCTGTGGTCGGCATTCAGCGTCGAGTCGGCATATGGGGAGGAGTCGCCGGGAGCGCCGGTGCCGGCTTGCGTGCCGGTGTCGTTGGCGATCTGAGCGCCAGTCGCGAGATCGATCGTTGTGACCTGAGTTGTGTAAATACCCGTTGTCGGGTTGTAGACCGAGGTGGCAATCGAGGCGTGGGTGCCATCGGCGCTCAACCCCGGTGATCCTGGGGAACCGGCAAGGGTGATGGTGCTGCCGACCTGCTTGCCGGTGGTGGTGTTGACTACCGCGACCCGCGTGGTGGTTCCACTCAGACTTGGAAGGTAGGTGGTGAGCATGGCTCGAGTGCCGTCAGGGCTCAACAGCGGAGGGCCCCATGCGTAGCCGTTGACGCTAACGCTGCCAAGGGTGGTCACGCTCGTTGCGGCGACGGGCGCCGCGATGGGCACGGTGACGTTGACGGATGCGATCGCCTGACCGTCGGTTGCCTTCACGGTGAAGGTCGTGCTGGTTGGTCCACCGGTGGCCGCTGCCTGGCGGGCGGCCAACGTAGGCGTGAACGTATAGGCGCCAGCGCCGGTGATGGCGACCGTGCCGGAGGACGGCTGAGTCACGCTGTAGGACAGGATATCTCCGTCCCGATCGGTGAAATTGAGGGCGCCCGTGACCGCTCCGCTGCCGACATTCGGCGTGCCGACGGTCGGGGTGCCTGCCACCGGTGCAGCGTTGCCGTAGCGGATGGTCAACACGCGCACGGTCTTGTCGACGGCATCGGTGACGTACAGCGTGCCTTTTGAGCTCACCGCGCCGACGTGCCCGCCGGTTGTATCGGTATCGATCGCCACCGTGCTGACGACCTTGTTGGTAGCGGTGTCGATCACCGACACGGTGTCGTTCGTGTTGGTGACGTAGGCCAGGCTGCCGTTGGGGCTGAACGCCACCGAGCTGGGCGACGGGCCCACTGAAATAGCCTGCTTGACAACGCTATTGGTAGCGGTATCGATCACCGAGACCGTGCCGCTGCCGGTATTGACCACGAATAGCCGGCCACTGCCGCCGACAGCCAGGGCGGAGGGCTGGCTTCCGACTGCGATGTTGGTGACGCTGTAGCTGCTGGGGTCGATCACCGACACCGTGCTGCTGCCGCGGTTGGTTACATATAGTCGACCGCCGGTGAACGCTAGCGCGCTCGGAGCCGTTCCCACTGAAATTGACTGTATGCCAGATACATTGGGATTGACATCGACGAGCTTGTAGGTGGTGGTGTTGATGACTGACACGGTGTTGCTACCGCGGTTGGCCACATACAGGCGGCCGTCGGAGCCGACTGCCAACGCGCTGGGTGAGGAACCCACAGAAATCGATTGAGTTCCCCAGGCGCTGGGATTGGTGTCGATGCGCTTGTAGGTCGCCGTGTCGATCACCGACACCGTGCCGCTGCCGGTGTTGGCCACGTACAACCGCTTGCCGTCAGCGCTCAGTGCCAACGCGCTTGGCGAGGAACTGACCGAAATGTCTTTCGAGAAGTAACTCGAGTTGGCATCGATCCGCTGACCGGTGATGGTGTTGATCACCGACACCGTGTTGCTGCCGGTGTTGGCCACCCACATCCGGCCGTCGGTCCCGATCACCGCGGCAGAAGGATTGGTACCCACCGCAATCGGAGCCTGATTCTCAAACCGGATCGGCGAGATGTACACCGACACCGGTGCTGTGGTGGCCTGTTGACCGTCACTGACCGCGACGCTGAAGGAGTCGGTGTCGACCGTGCTCGTCGCACCGGCAGCCAGGCGCGCGGCCTGGGTCGGGGTATAGGTGTATGCGCCCGTCTGCGAGTTCAACTGCACCGATCCCTGTGTTGGGGCGGTTGTGACTGTGTAGGTCAGCGAGTTGTTCTCGGGATCAGTGGCGATCACCGTACCGGCCACCACGCCTGTCACCGGGTCCGGTATCCCGACGGGTTGTGCAGGGACACTCGGCGCCGAATTGACCGTCAGCATGGCTGCGGCGGTGAAAGTTTGGACACCGTCGATGCTTTCGTTGCGGGTTCGCGAACCCGCAGCGAGCAGGGCCAATTCCACCGGCGAGTCGACTGGTGTCAGCGGACCGCCGGGCGCAAGGGGATCCGACCCCACTGAGACGGTCAGCGGGACTGAGCTGACCGTTTCGGGGGGCTCGGTCAGGTCCTCGGAAGCGGTCGAGATAGCTTGCGTAGCAACGAGGTTAGCCACGGCAGGCGATGCTGTGCCGACCTCTGGTGTGGTAGCGGACGCTTGCACCGCAGTGTGTGGAGGTGCCGAAGTCTTCGGCCGCGACGGCGCTTCGTCGGTCTTCACGCTTGGCGCATCGGTCGGGGCATCGTGGCGCTGCTGTCTTTTCGAACCGCGCTTGGTTGTCCGCGCTGCGTCGGGCTTCGCCGACGACTCGTTCGAGGATGAGTCCGCGCCACCGGTGCTCACCGCCGTTCCCGGCGGCGCCGTTCGCACCGAACCGGCAGTCGACGCCGAGGTGTCGGCCTCCGAGCTCTGCACGGAATCGGGCGGCGTGGAAGCACCAGTACCGGAATCGGTCGACGCACCCGTGGTTGTCGAGGCGCCATCGGTGCCCTCGGAAGCCGTCGATGACGGTGGTGCCGAGTCGGCGCTCGGCGAACCACCGTCCTCGGCCCAGGCCACTGCTGGGTTACTTGCCACCGCGACACCGACACCCAATGCGACAGCCAACCCGCCTACGCGACCCACAAAACGCCCAGCCCTCATGACAGCCTCCAGACCCGCATTGCCGATGTGAAGGGATCGTGTCGCGCGATACGTGGGGCGAACGCAGTAGCCGCCTACTGCAATTTCGATCGCCGCGTCGCGGACGTACTCAGTTCTCGGCGGCCGCCACCCCGGCGATCTGCTGGCAGCTAAGCCGACTGCCTTTTATGGTTAGCCGGTGGATGGGACCCCGTTCGGCCGCTACCAGTTGGTCGAGATGCTGGGCCGCGGCGGCATGGGCGAGGTGTGGAGGGCATACGACACCGCCATGAACCGGGTGGTCGCGTTGAAGGTGCTACCCGCAAACCTCGCCGACGATGCGCAATATCAGGCCAGGTTCCGCCGTGAGGCGCAGGCAGCCGCCAGCCTGGATGAGCCCCACATCGTCCCGATCCACGACTTCGGCGAAATCGACGGACGCCTCTACGTCACGATGCGGCTGATCGATGGCAAGACCATCGACGCCTTGGTCGCCGACGGCCCACTGCCGCCCGAACGCGCCGTCTCGATCGTCGAGCAGATAGCCGCAGCGCTCGGCGCCGCTCACAAAATCGGGCTGGTGCACCGCGACGTCAAACCATCGAACATCTTGGTGACCGACGACAACTTCGCCTACCTCATCGATTTCGGTATCGCCCGCGCGGCCGAGGCGACCAAGCTGACCAGCACCGGCGCCACGATCGGCACCTTGGCCTACATGGCGCCCGAGCGCTTCACCACCGACAGCACCGACGCACGCGCCGACATCTATGCGCTGACATGCGTGTTACACGAATGTCTGACTGGATCGCAACCGTTCCCCGGCGACAGTCTGGAACGACAGATCACCAACCACCTGACCATGCCGCCGCCGCGCCCATCGACGATGCAGCCGGGAATTTCCGCTCAGATGGACCAAGTCATCGCGACGGGTATGGCCAAGAACCCCGACCAGCGCTACGCGACGACCAAAGACCTCGCTGTCGCGGCCCGCGCCGCACTGACCGCGCCGATTCTGCCCAGCCAGCCCCCGCCGCCGGTTTCCGTGCCCCCGCCCGCGCCGGCCTGGTCGTCGCCGGTCCCATACCCCGACACGGGGCCGCGCCCGGCAGATGCAAGCGCAGCCACCCAATACGCCGCACCGGCATACGGCGCACCTCCCCAACCCGCGCCGTGGTCCCCGCCAGCCGCACCCCAACAAGCGCAGGGTTCTTCTGCGTGGTGGCAGAACCCCGCCGTGTGGATCTTGGCGGGCCTGGCCACCGTCGTCGTCGTTGTCATCGCTGTCGTCGCCGTCATCGTTTGGCCCGACGGTGGTTCAACCAGTCGCCCGACCACGCGCGCTCAGCCGACCGGGCAGCAGTTTCCGTCCGCGCCGAGCACGAAACCGTCCGCGCCGGGAACCAACACGACTGTCACGAACACGACGTCCGCGCCCACCTCGACACAGTCGACGCCCTCGGGACCATCGCAGCTTCAGACGGCTGACGGGTTGCGCGGATTGCTCGACACCATGCGCGGCCACTTCGGGGACACCATGGGATTCCAGTTGGTGATCTATCCGACTTATGCGGTGCTCGAACGCGTCTCGCCGACCAACAGCCATGTCGAGCAGGACTTCATGTATCGCGACGGGCAGTGGAACAGTTGGGGTTCGGATACGACGACTAGTTCATTCGACGTGCTCGCCGATCTCAGTGCATTCGACGCGAACGCGGTGGCCGCCACGTTGGCTGGTGCACCTCAGGCCCTCGGCGCGCCGCCCGACAACACCCAGACCTACCTCATCGTGGAGGGCGCCGAGGGCGGTGGACTGGAACTGGCGATCCATTCCGCGGCCCCCGGGACGGGCTACATGCAAGTCAACGCGGACGGCAGCATCAAGAAGGTGTTTCCGCCGTAAACGCTAATCGCCTGTGCGCGTGAAGGTTTCGTCGAAGTTCAGGTTGACGCCGCACGATCCGCCCGTCTGAACCCAGGTGCCGTGACCGGTGAGCGACGGAATTGGATTCTGTGGTGGTTGAGGCAGCGGAAACTGCGCGCTGGCTTTCAGATGTGACATTTCGCCTGCGGGGCACGGACCGTCGCTCTCGTCCTTCCATTCCCACTTTCCGCCACCGAACACCAGCGCTAGATCACCTGAGTTGATCGGGAAGTAGCTCATGCATCGGTCGCCGCTGCGCAGACAGTAAGTGGTGACAGGGGACTCGCCCAGCTCTTGGGGGGGCCGCCCCGCGAAGGTGCGCGTGACGCGGTAGCGGCCGCGTAAACCTTCGGCAGGCGACACCACCCGCGCCGGCAGTTCAGCGGGGTCGGCGACGCCACGGAAGTCGGCGTCGACGTCGACATCGCCGGTGCGGGTGAAGGTGACGGGTCGTGTTTCCTGGCACTGCTCGCTGGTGAGCCGGACGAAATCGCCTGCGAGGCTTCCGTCGGGACGTGGTTGCAGCGTGAACACCTGCCAGGCCTGGCTCGTCGCGCCCTTGCACGGGCTTGGGGCCACCGCCACTGCGACCCAATTTGCACCGACCTGATCGAAGACCATCGTGGGTGCAAACGCCGCATCCCCGCTGAATTTTCGGGCTGTCGCAACGCACCCGGCCTGGCGGCACACCGAGCGCACACCGTACTTACCCGTCACCGCCGTCGAACTGGGATTCCCGGCGCCGTCGAGTGTGCTGGCGCGACCGAAGTCGACTCGATAGATACCAGTGAAAGGTCCGGTGTTGGGCGCGGGTCCCGCGGTGGTCGTGGGCGGTGGCCCGGCAGCCGGCTTGTCGTCGCGCGAGAGCATCACGGCCGCGACGACGCCGCCGGCGACGAGCACCGCGACGGTCGCCAAGGCGCCGATCACGACAGCGGGGCGCCGCCCTTTTCCGGCTGCCGGCGGTGGTCCGGCGTACTGCGGTGGCACGGTCACCGGCGCGCCGGAGCTGATCGCGCTCAGGGCAGCCGGTCGCGTTGGGTGTGTGGCGTCAAGCCGAGTGCTGGATGTGGTGAGGGCAAGGCGAGCGGCTGCGGCCAGGTCCGTGGTGGTGGGGTAGCGCTCGGCGGGCTGTTTGGCCAGGCCTGTGACGATGACGTGATCCATGGCGGTGGGGATCGTGTCGCTGTCCTCGGAGGGATGCGGCGGCGGGGCGACCATGTGTCCGACGGCCACTTGTTCGAGGGTGTCGCCTGGGTAGGGCGGGTGGCCCGTGAGGCATTGGTAGAGCACACAAGCCAGCGCGTAGACATCGGAGGCGGGCTGAGTTTCGCCGGTGCTGAAACGTTCAGGGGCCATGTAGGCCCAGGTGCCGATGGTGGTGTTGGCCGATGTCAGCGCGGTGTCGGTCACACCGCGGGCGATGCCGAAGTCGATGAGATAGGCGAAGTCGTTGTCGGTCAGGAGAATATTGGACGGTTTGACGTCGCGGTGCACCAGGCCGGCCTGATGCGCGCACTGTAGTGCCGAGGCGATTTGTTCGACGATGTGCACTGCGCGTGCGGGTTCCAGCGGTCCTGCCTCGAGCAAGGTTTGTAGGTCAACGCCGTTGATCAGTCGCATCGTGACGTAGAGGCGGCCGTCGATTTCGCCGACGTCATAGATGGGCACGACGTGCGGGTCATCCAGGCGTCCTGCAGCGCGCGCCTCCCGCAGGAACCGCTTCTCGAAGTCGGGATCCTTGGCGTAGTGCGGTAGCAGCATCTTTATCGCTACGACGCGGTCGATCTCGGTGTCGTGGGCACGCCACACTTCGCCCATCCCACCGCGGCCCAGCAACTCTATGAGCTGGTAACGGCCAAAAGGCGTGCCCTCCACCGGCTCACGATAACGGCCAATTACCACGTCTGTGGGTGTGATTGGCACATGCTTGCGCTAATCGCCAGTGCGCGTGATTGTTTCGTCGAACTCGATGGTGACTGCACACGGCTGGGCCTGTTCCTGGACGCCGTGCCCGGTGAGCAGCGTGATCGGATTCTGCAAGGGTTTGGGTAACGGATACTGCCCGGTCTTCTTGACACGCATCGACTCGCCGCTGGTCGGACACTTGGCGTCGAACTCGGTGGCCAAAGACCAGCTGCTGTCGGCGAATACCAACGGTTCGACGATGCCCTGCTGGTTGTGCAAGTAGCTCATGCACCGGTCGCCGGTGCGCAGACAGTTCGTGGTGACGACGAAGTCGGCCGGTTGCTGTTTCTGTCCGTCGGTGAAAGTCCTCGTTTGGTGGTAGCTGCCGTGGAGCGCTTCGGCGGGCGAGACCACCCGTGGTGGCAGGCTGGCAGGGTCGGGCAGGCTGCCGATGTCGATATCACCGGTGCGGGTGAACGTCACCGTGTGCTTGGCCTCGCAGGAATTGCCGGTTGTTCCGGTCCAATCGCCGGTCAGGCGGCCGTCAGGTTGCGGCTGCAGCGTGAACACCTGCCAGGCTTCGGCGCCCGGATTTTCCCGGCACTGCTGCGAGGCGAGGGTCACCGCCAACCAACTCCCACCGACGTCGTCGAATTCCACCGTCGGGGCGAACGACGAGTCACCGCTCAGTCGCGACGCCGTCGCGACGCATCCCGTCGCGCGGCACACCGAGCGGACCCCGTACGTAGCCGTCGACGGCTTAGCGCTTGGATCCGCGACCCCGGCGAGAGTGCTGATCGGGCCGAAGTCGGCGCGGTACATCCCAGTGAACGGCCCGCTGTTGGGCGCGGGGACCGCAGCAGCGGCAGCGGTAGTGCCGGTGGGTTTGGCGGCGGCCGGTTTGTCGTCGCGCGAGAACTTCACGACTGCAAAGACGCCGCCTGCGATCAGTAGTGCGACGACTGCGATTGCGCCGATCAGGATGCCGGGGCGCCGGCCCGTGCCGACCGGTGGTGCCGGCGGCAGCGGGGGCGGCGGTGGTGGTTGCACGACCGTTTCGCCGGCGTAGGCGGGATCTGCAGGCCATCGCTGGGTCTGGGCGTCTCGGCTGCTCCGACTCACAGGCGCGGTGATGGCATGTCGTGCGGCGGCGGCCATTTCGATAGCGGTGGGGTAACGGTCGTCGGGTTGCTTGGCCAGGCCGGTGACGATGACGTGATCCATCGCCGTCGGGACGGTGTCGCTGTCTTCGGAGGGATGTGGCGGTGGGGCGACCATGTGTCCGACGGCGACTTGTTCGAGGGTGTCGCCTGGATAGGGCGGATGGCCCGTGAGGCATTGGTAGAGCACGCATGCCAGCGCGTAGATATCCACGCTCGGTTTGGACTCCCCGGTGCTGAAGCGTTCGGGAGCCATGTAGGCCCACGTGCCGATGGTGGTGTTGGCCGATGTCAGCGCGGTGTCGGTCGCGCCGCGGGCGATGCCGAAGTCGATGAGATAGGCGAAGTCGTTGCGGGTCAACAGAATGTTGGACGGTTTGACGTCGCGATGCACCAGGCCGGCCTGATGCGCACTGTGCAGTGCTGAGGCGATCTGCTCGACGATGTGTACCGCGCGCCGAGCTTCCAAGGGGCCGCGGTTCAACAGGGTTTGTAAATCGACGCCGTCGATCAATCGCATCGTCACATACAGTCGGCCGTCGATTTCGCCGACGTCATAGATCGGCACGACGTGCGGGTCATCCAAACGTGCCGCGGCGCGGGCCTCGCGGCGGAATCGCCTTTCGAAATCCGGGTCCTGCGCGTAGTGCGGTAGCAGCATTTTCAGCGCTACCACCCGGTCGATCGTGGTGTCATGGGCGCGCCACACTTCGCCCATTCCCCCGCGCGCCAGCAATTCGATCAACTGGTAGCGGCCAAAAGGCGTGCCGTCCACGGCCTCACGATAAACCTGCAAAAGGAATAACCGAACTCCGTTTCGGCTACCGGATCGGCCGACACGGCATATCGTGTCCTGAACTGAAGACTGCCGGAAGGCCGGGCACGTTGACGCTCGTCGATTGGTACCTGTCGATCGTTCATTTCGATCGGCGCATGCCTCTCAACCTTGACGTCGGCCCACTGCACATCCATCTCTACGCCCGCGCGGTGTTCTTCATGTGGATCACCGTGGCAATCCTGGTGGTCGGCGGAATCGCCGTGTTCGCGTCCCGCAAGCGCGAATTGATCCAGAAGTGGACCACTTGGGTGCTCATCGCACCCATCGTCGGCATTCCGGTCTGGATAGGGCGGGGACCCACCGCCGCACTGGCCGCGACGCTGGCGGTGGTCGCGGTGGTCGAGTACGCGCGGTTGGTGAAGCTCAGCAAGATCGACACCGGCATCCTGTTGGCGCTGAGCGTCCTCTATCCATTGGCGGCATGGCTGCATCCAACGCTGCTGGGACTGGCGCCGATCGTCGTGTTGGCTTGTGCGTTGCCGTCAGTTCTCGGCGGTGACGTCGAACACGGTGGCAGACGCACAGCGTTCACCGCGTTCGGTTCGGTGTGGATCTGTTGGTCCCTGGCCCACCTTGTGATGGTGTGGCCCGATACCTTCCTGGTCGCCTTCGCCGCCTCAGCCGCTGATGTCGCGGCCTGGTGCGGTGGAAAAGGGTTGCGCCGCTTCGGTTGGGCGCGTGCGCCGTTGTCCCCGTTGAGCCCGAACAAGACGATCGGCGGACTGGTCGGCGCCTTCATCGGCGCCTTCATCGTGCTCACGTTGTTGGGCACGATTTCGGTCGGTCTGCTCATCGCGGTGGCGTTTGGCGGCCTGCTCGGCGACCTGTTGGAGTCGATGGTGAAGCGGCAGGCACAAGTCAAAGACGCGGGCACCTGGCTCCCCGGATTCGGAGGTCTGCTCGACCGGATCGACTCACTGTTGCTCGTACTCCCGCTGGCCTACCTCCTCGGATGAGCGGCGACAGCGGGTTCCTTTCTGCGGGAACGCATTCCGATCGGCAATCACGTATCTGGACTGTGATCGCAGCGCTGGTCGCCGGCCCGTACGGGTTGGCTGTGGCGTTCGTGTGGGGATACGCCGAAGCGCTGAGTTGGTTCATCGTCGCGGAGATGGCGCTGATACTGCTTGCCGCCGCAGTCCCGCGGCGCGTGATGCCGTGGGCCGCCGCGGTGATCGCCGGATCGGTGCTCGGCGTACTCACCAACGCCTGGCTGGCATCTCGCGGCGTTTTGTTACCGGCGCCGCTGACCACACCGCGAATGGCGGCGACGGCATTCGGCCAACTGTCTGCCGGACCGAGCGCGATCATGCACCAGGCATTGTCGGGCATTCCGGTCAAGGTGTACGCGCGCGCGGCCGGTGAGCACCACATCGACCTGTGGCGACTGGCGGCCTGGACTCTGTTGGAGCGTGGACTGCGAATATCATCGGTCGGCTTGGTGGTATGGGGTCTGTCAAAGGTGTTGCACCCCTTGCTGCGACGGCTGTACGGGGTCTATCTGATCATCGCGGCGGTGGTTTTCACCGCAGGACTTTCCGCTGTAATTGCTGCGTGGTCATGATGAATCAGCAACCGCCGCCGACGATCACCGTCTACGCCGGTGGCTGGCATCGCACCTTCGGGCCTGGTGGGGATCTCGTGATCGGACGCGACGTCCACGCCGATGTCCGACTGCCTCAGCCGGGCGTCTCGCGCGCTCACGTCCTGCTGCGATACCTCGACGGGCACTGGGTCGCGGTCGACAACTCCAGCACCAACGGAATGTACGTCGACAAGCAGCGAGTGTCGTCGGTGGACATTCGCGACGGCCAGACCATTCACATCGGCGAACCCGACGGTCCGACGGTGACATTCGAGCTCGGCCGCGACAGTGGACCGCCGGACGACAGGACCACGATCCCGACGAAACACGACGCCGACGGCAAGACCGAGGCGTTCAACGCCGTGACGTCCCTGATCCGGGTGCTGCGGCCGGGCGTGCCCGTGGAGCCACCACCGGGTTCGACGACCATCGGCCGAGAAGTCGACAACGACATCGTCATCCCGGATCTGATTGCCTCGCGCCATCACGCGCGCTTGATTCCCACCGCGCAGGGAGTGCAGATCCAGGACATCAGCAGCAATGGAACCTATGTCAACGGCCAACGGATCAAGGACGCCTATTTGGCCGAGAACGACGTCGTCACGATCGCCAATGTCGACATGGTCTTCGTCAACGGCACCTTGGTCCGTCGCACCGCACCGGCCGCGGACTCCGCCGGCCTCGACGTCCGTGACATCAGCTTGACGGTCAGTGGCAATCGCACTTTGCTGGAACAGGTTTCGTTCACCGCTAAGCCCGCCACCCTGACGGCGGTGATCGGGCCGTCGGGATCGGGCAAATCCACTCTGTTGAACGTCATCGCCGGGACGATGCGGCCGCACGGCGGCTTGGTGTCGTTCGACGGGCACAACATCCACACCGACTATGCGTTGTTGCGCAATCGAATTGGAATGGTGCCACAAGACGACGTGGTGCATCGCCAACTCACCGTCAACCAAGCCCTGGGTTACGCGGCCGAATTGCGAATGTCGCAAGACACCACCAAGGAAGAACGGCAATGGGTGGTCCGGCAAGTTCTCGAGGAACTCGAGCTGACGCCACACGCCGGCACACGGATCGAGAATCTGTCGGGCGGCCAGCGCAAGCGAGCGTCGGTCGCGTTGGAATTGTTGACCGGCCCGTCGCTGCTTGTCCTCGACGAGCCGACGACCGGACTGGACCCTGCCTTGGACCAGCTGGTGATGAGGATGCTGCGCCAGCTTGCCGATGCCGGTCGCATCGTCGTGGTGGTGACCCACTCGTTGGCCTATCTCGACGTTTGCGATCAGGTCCTGCTGCTGGCCCCCGGCGGCAGGACCGCGTACTGCGGACCACCCGGTGAGCTCGGCGATGCAATGGGCAGCACCGACTGGGCCGACATCTTCACCGCCATCGAGGCCGATCCCGAAGGGGCCCACCAGCGATTCCTCGAGCGCGCTGAGAGCACGGCTGAGTCGCGCGAGCACCCGCAGCCGAAGCAGCCCGTCGCCAAACCGGCACATGCCGGGATAGCACGCCAGTTCTGGACGATCGCCCGCCGCCAGGTCCGGCTGGTTCGCGCCGACCGCGGCTACTTCGTCTTCTTGGTCTTGCTGCCGTTCCTGCTCGGGTTGCTGCCGCTGGCGGTGGCCGGCGAAAACGGCTTCGGCAAGGCGGCAATCGACAGCGCTGCGCCCAACGAAGCCAAACAGATCGTGGTGTTGCTGAATCTCGGCGCGATCTTCATGGGCACCGCGCTCACCATTCGTGAATTGGTCGGCGAGCGAACCATCTTCCACCGCGAACAGGCGGCAGGGCTGTCGGCGTCGGCGTATCTGGCGGCCAAGGTCGTGGTGTTCGCAGCGGCCGCGGTGATTCAGTCGGCCATCCTGGTACTGATCGTCACGGCACCGACGATCGGCAAGGGCGCACCGCTGGGCGCGTCAATGCTCGGCAGTGCGAGATTCGAGCTGTTCGTTGACATCGCGGCAACGTGTGTGGCGGCAGCGGTACTCGGACTCCTGGTATCGGCGTTGGCGCAGAACAGCAATCAGGTGCTGCCGCTGATGGTTGTGACGGTCATGGCGCAACTCGTGCTCGCCGGCGGCTTCATCCCGGTGACGGGCCGGCCGCTGGACCCGGTCTCCTGGCTGACACCGTCGCGGTGGGGTTTGGCGGCGACGGCGTCGACGGTGGACCTGACGAACACCGTTGCGGTGATTTCGCATGACTCGCATTGGAAACACACCGCGGCGGCGTGGTCGTTCGACATCGTCATGCTCGGCGTGCTCGCGGTGTGCTATCTGGCCTTCGCGCGGTGGAAGATCCGGTTCAAAGCGACCACCAAGTAGCCGTCGTCACGCCGCCAGCGCGTAGCGGTTGACAACCTCCGGTTGCAGGTTGTCCCGCAGCGCCAGTACCGCGCTCCGCAGCTCCGATGCCGAGGTGCTGTTGGGATCGATCGGCTCGCCGATGCGGACCTGCATCGGGGCGGGGGACCAGCGGCCGCCCTTGGGCAGCACGTCGGCCGTGCCCGTCACTGCGACCGGCACGATCGGCACACCGCATTCGCGCGCCAACCGCAGTGCACCCGAACGGAACTCGCCGATGGTGCCGTCGGTCGAACGGGTGCCCTCGGGGTAGAGGACGATGGTGCGTCCGGCCTTCAGCGCGGGGCGGGCCGCGGCGAGGAGCGCCGCGTAGGAGCCCTCAGCGTTGCGCCGAACCGGAAGGACGCCGGCGAGCGAGGTCGCGATGAACCGGCGCACACGCACGTCGAACCAGTAGTCAGCGGCGGCGCCGAACACCGGCTTGGCCTTGGGCGGAAGGGCGGCCAGCAGGACCGCGGTGTCGGCATGCGACGAGTGGTTGGCCACCACGATGCAGCCGCCGGAGCCGCGCCACTTGCCGGTCACGGTCAGCCCGCCAGATACCGCGCTCGCAAGGCGCCACATCCAGTGCCGCAGCACGTAGGAGATCGCGGTCATGCTGCCACCGCCGTCAAGATCGGGCGGGTCGGGAGGTCGATCAGGTCGGCCTGCTCCTGCTCGCGCTTCTGTGCCAGCTCGCGGCGGGCGGCGCGCAGCCGCAGCACCGTGGTAAGGATCGAACCGTTGACCATCTGCATCAAGAGCACCGGCATGATGAACGGAATCGCGGTGGCCAGCACGGTGAGCAAGCAGCGTTCGGTCTTGCCCAACGGGCCGCCGTTGCGGCGGGTCGCTCCCGCGGCCGCCGCGGCCAGCGAGGCGAAGGTGGGCAGCGTCGCGGCCAGCGCGGCGGCGAATACCTGAATCACCGTCCAGGACAGCCAGTGGAAGCCGGGGCCGTGCAGGCGCGCCGCGAAGACCGCCAGGCCTGCGAAGGTCAGCAGGTCCGAGGCGCGGTCGCCGATCTCGTTGACCACGAACCCCCACGGCCGGCTCACGCCACGGGCCCGAGCGACAGCGCCGTCGAGGTTGGCGCCGGCCAGTCGCAGCGCGAGAAACAGTGCGGCCAGCGGCCACCAGCCCAACGCGATGGTCACTCCGGCGGCGCCGGCAGCGACGACGCCTGCGGCGGTGAAGACGTCAGGGGACACGTTGTGCGCGACCGCGGCATTGAGAACGGGTGTCAGTCGCCTGGTGTACCAGGGCTTCAGTGCGTACAGGCCGAGCATTGGTCGTTCCTTTCGTTGTCGTTTCGGCCTGTGGGGCCGGTCACGAAAAGATTGCGGCCGAGGGCTTGGTGGATCCTTGGCAGATCCTTGAAGGTCGGATTCAGGCCCCGACCCGGGTTAGCTATAAGGATGAATAGACCAGGTAAAACTGTTCGAGTCGTTTGCCTGGTGCCGAAGTAGTTGGCAGCCGTGACGGGTTGCGGCGGCCGCGATCAGATCGTGACGTTCAGCGCTGCGGACGGCTGGGCGGCTTGTCCACGGCGACGAATTCCTGTTCGGGCCGTCCGGTCGTGCCGTACCGCAGCTGGATCTTGACCTCGCCCGAATTGGCCAGTGTCGACAAATACCGTTGCGCAGTGGCCCGCGATACGCCGATCTCGGCGGAGAGCTCAGCCGATGACATCGGCTGGCCTGCCGCGCGCAGCGAGTCCAGCACCAACTGCTTGGTGGGGGAGGCCACGGCGGTCGGGGACTGGGCAGGAGCGATGCGGGGGCGCAGGGCATCCAGTGCCGAATCCACCTCGGCTCCACCAAGATTGGTGCCCGACAGAATTTTGCGGTAGCGCGTATAGCCCGACAACCGTGCGACGAGATCGGTGGGCGCGAACGGCTTGACGAGGTAGCTCAATGCTCCTGCCGCGATCGCGGCCCGAATCGTCGGGGCGTCGGTCGCTGCGCTCAAAACCATGCTGTCGCAACGCAAGTCGCGAACAAAGTCAATTCCTGACCCATCGGGCAGGTAGACGTCGACCAGGGCCAGATCGACAGGGTCGGCCTTCTGGGCGGCGGCGAGTGTGGTCGCCGTCGTCGTGACCGTGAAGCCCGGTAACGCGTTGACGATACCCGCGTGCATGTTGGCGACTCGGAAGTCGTCGTCGACGACGAGCACGGTCAGTTCTGAGCCACCCATTGGGCTTCCTCCTTCGCCATGACGCCCGGCAATCGGGCGATGAATTCTGCGCCGCACAGCTGAGCGTCCGGGTTGCCCGGGCTGGACAGCCGGATATCGCCACTCAGCGCGCGGCTGATCTGTCGAGCCAACGCCATCCCGATGCCACGGCCGCCGGGTATCCCGGATTCCGGCTTCGTCGACGCGCCTTCGGTGAACACGTGCTCGACGAAATCGGGGGCGACACCGTCTCCGGTGTCGGCGACCGTGATGTGTAGCGTCGAACCATCCTGCAGCAGTTCGACTTCCACCACCTTGGCCTGGCTGGCACCTGTTCTGGCAGCGTCGATGGCATTGTCGACCAGATTGCCCAGCACGGTTGTCACGTCGACGGGCAGCGCGAGCCGACCTGGCACCCAGGTGTTCTCGCCGAGGGTCAGCGTCACCCCGGCTTCGCGGGCCGAAGCAGCCTTCGCCGCCAGGAACGCCTGCAGGAAGGCATCGCGGACGTTTTCGATGCCAGGCACCGCCGATCCCAGCGGGCCCGACCCCAACAACTCCTCCACGTAGGAAGCGGCCTCCTCGGTATGGCCACCGTGGAGCAGACCGTTGATCAGGTGCAGCCGATTGGCGAATTCGTGGCGTTGGGCGCGTAGCACTGTGCTCATCAGCTGCACGGCGTCGAGTTGGCGGGTCAGCGATTCGACGTCGGTGCGATCGCGCACCACCAACACCGTTCCCAGATCGCGGCCTTCACGCGCCACACGTCGCGCCGAGACCACCACAATGCGATCGCCGACGGTCGCAATCGTCGGCGTCGGATCGGCCGAACGAAACACCTCGAGCACCCTTGGCGTCAGACCGACTTCTTCCACCGGCCTGCCCACCTCGCTGCTGACGTCCAGTAGGCGGCAGGCCTTCTCGTTGACGAAAGTTGTCTTCCAATGGGTGTCGACGGCGAGCACACCCTCGTCGATGCCGTGCAGAACTGCCGACTGACCGCGTATCAACTCGGCCATCTCGGAGGGCTGCAACCCCATCGTCAGGCCTCGCCACCGCCTGGCGAGGAACACGGAGCCCACGACACCGATGAGCAATGCCAAGCCCACCAGAGCCGACGCCGTCCGGACGTCAGCCCACAACTGCTGATGAACAGCGGCGGTGGAGATGCCGACACTGACCTCGCCGATGACCCGGTTCGAATCCGGCGCGTACACAGGTACTTTCGCGCCAACCGATCTCCCGAGCGGGCCGGATTCCCTCGTCACGACCTCGTGGCCGGCCAGCGCCTGGGAGGGATCGGTGCTGACGTGTTTACCGAGTTCATCGCGATTGGGATGCGACAGCCGGATGCCCTGATTGTTGGTGATCACCACGAACAACACGCTGGTGCGCTGCTGGATTTCGGTGGCCAATTGCTGCAACTGCCCGCTCGCCAACTGGTCGGTGAGCTCGGGGCTTGGTGTCAACAGTGCATTCTCATAGCGCGCGACGTCGACGCGGACCGCGGGGGCGAACGCGATGGCACGCGCCATGTCCAGGGAACGGTCCTCGTATTGGGCAGCGAGTCGCTGGTGGCTCATGAAGGCCAGCAGCCCGCCCGCGATGCCCAGCGTGAGCGTCACCACGGCCACTTGCAGCAACAGCACCTGGGTAGCGAGCCGCACGTCTATGTGCAGCTTTCGCGCCATGGGCAGAGAGTACGCGTCCGGCTGAGCATAATGAGCAAAACTCCGAAGCCCGAACACTTGCCATGGCACCGACGCCTTTAGGGCGACGCCCCGATCAGCCTCGCCAGCTCACCATCGAGCGGATACGCCTTTTCCGGCGGCAACAGCGCCTGCGCTCCCTCGACGTCTCCGCGACGCAAGCATTCAGATATCTTGTGCGCCAACGAGGTCAGATCGCGGATCTCGACAGTCCAGTCGTTGACGTAGCGGCCGATGATGTCGCGTGACAGACCCACTTGGATGCTGCGATGGTCCAGTTTCTCGTCGCGCACCGAGTACTCGGGATCCCACTGCACGCGAACGACCGCGTGAGCAAAAGCATCCCGCCACTGCTCATGGCTGCCGTACACCCTGGGGTCGGGAGTCGTCAGCACCGCCTGCGACAGCGCCTCCTCCCAACCGGCGCGCGTGATGCGCACAGCAAGGGCGTGTTCCTGGCCGGGTTTGCTCGCCCAGCCGCTGCGGTGCATCAGCCACCGAAAGGACGGCTTGATCCACGTCATCCTGCTGAGGCTGTACGGAGCAACGAACCGCTGGGCCGCCACCGCCGCCTTGGCGATCGCAGGCCGGTACGCCTGGTAGACAACGATGGTCTCGCTGTCGTAGTCCGCTCGGATGTCGAATTCGCCCATAGTGCAGTACCACGTTAGGCCGGTGAACTGCGATTGCTGCGATGAAATGCGGCGCCACCGCTGCTCCGTCCCGCATAGGTTGCAAAAGGCGCCGGCCGCAAAATGCCGTTCTGGCCGGTGAACGGCGCATGGGTAAATCCAGGTCAGCGCTGCTTGCCGGGGTCCTCCGTCGGGGTGCAAGTCTTTGCGTAGGCAATGTCAGCACACACGACACACCGACCACATCCGTCGCATGCGCCACTTTGTCGGTCAAGATCATGATCGAGCAAAGGTAGGTGGATTTGACCTCCGCTTCGCGCGGACCGACCTCAAGGGTGGACCGTGGGCCTAAGAAGACGCCGGGGGTATCGCCGAGCACTGATTACCACCGCAATAGCGGTACTGGTCGGCTTGGTGTGCACGACAACGATCAGCAAGGACCTCGTACACAACCGTCCGCGCGATGTTTTCGTGGAGATGGCGGCCACCATCAACCCGGCGCCGACAACCACCGGCATTGCCGATTCGGACGTCTGGGGGCAAGACCAGGCGGGCGTCGACAAGACGATGGACATGATCAAGGCGACCAACGTCTCCGCCGTGCGGTTGCTGATCCCCTGGGCGGCAGTCGAAGCCACGCAGGGAACGTTGGACTGGACCAGCATCGACAAGACGGTGAACTCGGCCGCGGCCCGAAACATCGCCGTCGTCGGCATGGTCAACTCGACGCCACGGTGGGCCGTGGTGTCGGGAGGGCAGTACCTCAGTTCACGTCCCGCGTCGCCGGCCGCCTATGCCGACTTCGTCGCGAAATTCGTGCAGCGCTATGCGGGAAAGATCGCGGCCGTCGAGATATGGAATGAACCCAACTCGGTGACGTTCTGGACGCCGACGCCCGACCCGGCGGCCTACACCGAGCTGCTCAAGGCCGCCTATCCAAAGGTCAAAGCGGTCGATCCGTCGGTCGTCGTGGTGAGCGCGGGGCTCGGTGCCATTCAAAGCTTCGGGTCGGTCACCATCAACCCCGTCGCGTACCTGACCCAGATGTACGCCGCAGGCGCTAAACCGTACTTCGACGCAATGTCGTTCCACCCCTACCTGTACACGCTCAACTTCTCCGGCGGCGTCGGCAAGGCGAATTCACCGCTGCAGCAGCTGATGGACATGCGGCAGGTCATGATCGCCAACGGCGATGCCAACAAGAAGATCTGGGCAACCGAATACGGCCAGCCCGCGTCCAGCGGCGGTGAGACCAAAGAGAACGATTACATCGCCGACATCCTGTTGAAGTGGCAGGAGATGCCCTACACGGGCCCGATGTTCATCTACACCACACGAGATCGTCAGACGGGCAGCACCAGCGCCCAGTCGACATTCGGCATCTTCCGGACTGACTGGACGCCCAAGACCGCTCAGCAGACGGTGAAGGCCGGCGCATCGGGCGCCATTGCGAAATCGGCCGAATATCAGCAGTTCTCGACGGTTACCGACTCCGCACTGGGCACTGTGCTGTCTCCGGTGTACAAGACCACCGACGGAGTCTGGGGCCAGGTGCGCACGGTCAGCACCGTCTTCCAGACTACGAGCGGATTCATCAGTTCACCCAATCCCGTTGCGTTCAAGGCGGGTTCGTATCTGCTCAGCCCGATCGGGCCGTTCGCCAACGGCTGGCAGGACTTCAACAAGTCGACTGGGCTGCGGGTGTGGTATTCGCAGGCGACGGGTGCGCATTCCGCGGCAGGTCACACCGCGAAGGTGTGGGTACCGGAGTTGGGCTTGGCCATCAGCGACGAAAGCGGCGGCCCAACAGGTACCACGACGGAATTCCAGTACGGCAAGATCACCTGGAGCCCGCTTGCCGGCGCGAAGATCATCTGGGCCGACGGCCACGGCCCGGGCACGACGCCGACATCCACCACGACAACGACAACCACCACCACGATCCCGACCACGACAACGCCGGTGACGACGACGCCTCCTGTCACCACGACGACGACACCGCCGACAACCACGCCACCGGCCGGCAATCCGCTCGTGGCCATACTGGCCCTGCTCAGCGGTCTCCTTGGGTCACTCGGCGGAAAGTGAAAATTTCAATGTCGACGACGAGATCGCGGATCTGCGTGCGCATCACATCATCGGCGAAACCGCGCTCAACGCGTAAAACCTAGGCGGCGTTACTCGTTGAACCTTGCGAGCTCGAGTCGGCCGGTTTCGGGTCGCTCGAACTCGGTGTGGTCGTCGGCTTCTTCGGACTGAAGAACCCCTTGATCGAATCGGCGATCTGCGTCAACGGGTTCTTCTTGGCCGTCGTGGTCTTGGTGGTGGTATCCGGCGTGACCTTGTTGCCGTCTCCGGTGACCGCGCTGAGCGTCGGTCCAGAGGTGTCCGGGGTGGCGACCGGCGGTTCGGTCGTGGTCGTTGCCGCCTCGGAGAGCTGTTGCCCCTGCGGCGGATCGTCGGCAGGTGGAGCCTTCTGCTCCCCGGGCTCCGACTTCGCGGCGATCGACGGCGAGTTCGTCGTCGACAACGGCGAGGGCAACGAACCGGGGATCGACTCGACACCGGTGACGAGGTTGGTCACGCCCTGCCCGATCGCGCCGGGGACGCCGGCAACGGTTTCGAGCACCTTTCCTGGCGGTGTGATCAACGAGAACTGAACGGGCTTCTCGGGATTCAGGTTCGCCCGATCGGTGTAGCCCATGTCCACGAGCAACCGCACCAGCGGCTCGACGGCGCCCAGCGCCGGTTCGGTGAGTGGCGTCAATTGCAGAATGCCCGCGATCTGCCGCACGGGTGCGAACAGGGGCAGGTGCTCGGCCTTGACGAACACATACGTGTCCGTCACCGGATGACCGTTCACCATGTGCGTCACGGGCTTTATCAAGACGTTCGGATCGTTCGTCGTGTTGGTCAGCGGGTCGTAGTCGACGCTGTCGTAGTACTGGTCAGGGTGGACGTACATGACCGCGACAAGGCTGTTGGCGAGGGACAGCGGGTTGAAGTACGCAGGGAAATCGGCGTACGGGTCATACTCGTCCGTCACGTATGTGGTGTTGTATTCCGACGGTGCCGCGGCCCCGTTCGACGAGACGAAGAATGGGATGTTCAACCCAGGGAACCGGCTGAAGATGCCGCCGTTTGGGACATTCGGTGACGCGATCATCACCCAGAGCAACCCCGGCTTCGTCGGATCGTTGGTCGGGTTCAGCGGCGGCGCGCCGGGGTCAGACGGATCAAGATTGCGTCGCACCTTCTCCGCGACGACGGTGCCCTCCGAGTAGCCGACCACCATCAGGAACTGACCGGAGTTGTCGGTGATCGCGTCGGCCAGCACCGGAACTCCGGCATTCGTGCTGTTGTCGATGTCGAAGCCCGCCGGATAGTGGATCGGAATGTAGCTGAACGTCGGCGGGAGCACGTTGCCCTGGAGTTTGTTCGGGATGTTGACCGAGTCGGGGTCGCCGCGCCCGCCGATGCCGATGGTGGCAGCTGTCAGGTCCACCTGGGGGATGTCTGCCGTGTAGTTGGTCGCATGACCGAACACGAGCGTCGTCGACACCGCTGCCGCCATCGTTCCGAGGTAGATCACCGAGGGTGTCCTCCGTCGGCGTCGCGCCGTCCGGTTCGACGAGAACGCTGGACGATTCTTGGAATGGCGATGCTTTGCCACGAAGGCCCCCTCACGGTCGCCTGAAATCCCGACCCGGCTCGAACGCTAGCGCACAGCCATGGGAATTGGCGGAAAATTCGCCGCGAAATGTTCGATCGTCGCCCTTAGCTGGAACGATCTTGGGAAGTTAGCTTGTCCACCACAGCGCTCTGCAGCAGCGACCAGTAGCGCTGCTCGCGCTCGGTCAGGTCGTTCGACGTGACCGCGCCGAACGCGGCGGCGTCGCGAGCGAACCGGACAGGGGCTTCCGGCAGCGCATCCGGACCCTCGAGCCGAAAGCAGCTCGGCGCCAGGGGGCCGAAGAGCAGGGCGCGGCGCAGCTGCGGCCACCTGTCTGGACTGGGGTCGACGCCTGCCGCTCGCGCGAAGGCCAGTGCCACCAGGTTCATCCGCGTCTTCTGTGGCATGCCGCGCCGCGACCGATACGCGTCGATGGCTGTCCGCTGGCGGTCCGCACTCGGCGCAGCAATTGTGTTGGCCCACGTGTACGCGATCCAGCGTGCCTGCAACTCGAGCGGGACGAAGTATCCGCCGGACTGCTCCCACATGCCGACGAAGGCCAGCCCCGGCAAGTCGGGATGAAACGTGAAGCGGTCGGCGTCCAGATGCACCGTGTCGAGGTCGAGGACCGCGCGGGTGCGCTCGTCCAGAAACGGCAGGTGCAGGTCGAACCCGGTGCCGAACACGATGCCGTCGAACTCCTCGGCGGTCCCATCGGCGAAAGTCACGACGTCGCCGGCAACTTTGGTCAGCCACGGCCGTACGGTGATCAAACCCTCGGCGACGAGGGGGAGATAGTGCTGGGACAGGGTGACGCCTGCGGCGAAGAGGGACGGGGCAGGCGCGGGCGCCCCGTACTGCTCGGGACTTCCGCCCGCCTCGACGACGATCTCTTTCAGTTGCCGGTCGATCTCCGCTGCGGGGAGGTATTCGCTCGCGACGGCGTTGTACCACGTGAACATCCGATGATCGGAAGGGACGCCCGCTGCGAATTTCGGCAGCACGTATCGCTGACGACGCTGAGTGACGACGACGCGCGCCGCGCCGAGTTGGGCGAGCTCGCTGGCGATTTCCATGGCGCTGATCGCGCCGCCTGCCACCAACACTCGTTGCCCGCGGAAGAGCGCGGGCCCGCGGTAGTGGTATGTGGAACTCACACCGGCCGGGCCGGTGAACGTGTCAAGTCCGGGAATTGTTGGGAGAGAAGGGGATTGGAATCTACCGGTAGCCACGACCACACGATCGAAGTCCTCGGTCGCGCCCGAATGGTGCACCAGCCAGGTGGCGTCGCCTCGACTGAGAAGCTCGACGTGAGTGCCGAACCGGATGCGCGAGACAAGATCGAACGTCTCGGCATAGCGATGCAGATAGGCGAGGACGTCCCTGGCTGACGGGTAGACGACGTCGCTGCCGTGGTCGAGATCGCTGAACGCCGTCAGGATTCGGCTGGTGTTGGTGTGCATGGTCGGCCACACGCCGCTGCGGCCGTCCAGCCCGGTCCACTGGCCGCCAAGCATCGGCGCCTGCTCGAAGACCGTCGGCGCGAAGCCCTTGGACAGCAGCCAGCGCGCCGCCACCAACCCGCCGGGTCCGGCACCGATCACCGCGACGCTTGCCGCCATCGGCGAACTGTCGCACATGAAGTGACGACGCCGTGCGAAAGTGAGTAATGGCCAGGTTGAGGTTCGGATACTTCATCGCACCGTTCCACCGCGCGGGCACCAACCCGACGTTGGCATTGCAGCGCGACCTCGAATTCGCCGAGCATCTCGACGCGGTCGGCTTCGACGAGGTCTGGTACGGCGAACACCATTCGGCAGGCAGCGAGATCATCAGCTCGCCCGAGATCTTCATCGCCGCAGCAGCCGAACGGGCGAAGCGGATCCGATTCGGCACCGGGGTCATCTCGCTCGCGTACCACAACCCGCTCTGGGTGGCCGACCGGTTGATGCTGCTCGACCACCTCACCCATGGCCGCATCATCGGCGGGATGGGGCCGGGCTCGCTGCCCAGCGACAGCGCAATGATCGGTTTGACGCCGACCGATACGCGCGAGCTGCTGGAGACCAACCTCGACATCGTGGTGCGGCTGCTGGCGGGGGAGACCGTTTCGGCGAAAACCCCAACGCACGAATTGATCGACGCGCGACTGCAACTCGCGCCGTATTCCGACGGCGGCATTCCGCTTGCCGTGGCGGCGGTGGCCTCGCCGACAGGCGCGCGACTGGCAGGTAAGCACGGCATCGGCCTGCTGTCGATCGGCGCGACGCTCGTGGTCGACGGCTTCGATGCGCTCGCATTTCACTGGGGGATCGTGGAAGAGCGAGCGGGCGTGTTCGGTACGCGGGTCGACCGCAACAATTGGACGTTGGTCGGGCCGATGCACATCGCCGAGACGGAGGAGCAGGCCCGCGCCGATGTGCGGTTCGGAATCGGGCCCTGGTTTCGGTACTTCCAGAAGGTCGCCGCGTTCCCACAGATGACCATGCCTGGAGATCAGGTCGACGAGATGGTCGACATCATCAACGCCGCGGGAGCCGGCGTCATCGGTACGCCCGAACAGGCGCGCGCGCAGGTGCAGCGGCTGTGGGATCAGTCAGGAGGGTTCGGCTGCTTCCTGCAGATGGGTCATGAGTGGGCGAACCCGGCGGCGACGAAGCGGTCCGCCGAGCTGTTCGCCGCCGAGGTGATACCGCACTTTCAGGGGCAGGCGCAGCCGACGCTGGACGCGGCGACGCGAGCCAGCGACGTGCGTGACGACCTGGCCCAGACGCAGCTTCAGGCGATCGACCACATGACGAAGAAGTATCAGGACGAGATCGACGCCAAGTGAGTCTCGACGGTCAGCGGCCGGCCGCTGCGATCATGTCGAGGATCTGTCTGGGACCTAGCGGCGAGCCGGAGATTCGTACGCCGAGCGGCGCCAGAGCGTCGGCGACGGCGTTGATGACCGCGGCGGGCGACGCGATCGCGCCACCTTCTCCCATTCCCTTGACTCCCAACGGGTTTGGGGCAGGGGACTCGATATGGCCGACCTCGATCGTCGGCACCTCGCACGCGGTCGGCAGTAGGTAGTCGACGAAGGTGCTGGTAAGCGGATTGCCGTCGTCGTCGTAGACCATGTGCTCGTAGAGCACCCCGCCAATTCCCTGGACCACACCGCCGAAGACCTGGCCCTCGACCACCTTTGGATTGATCATGCGTCCGCAGTCCTCGCTGACGACGTAGCGCAGGATGCTCACCCGGCCCGTGTCGACGTCGACCTCACATGTGCAGATGTGGCATGCGTTGGAAAACGTGAATGGCGGCGCTTTGAAGCGGTGCGACGCCTCGAGTCCTGGCGTCGTGCCGGGTCCGAGCATGTCCGGATTGTGGTACGCCATTTGGCCGACGTCGGCGAAGCTCATTCCCTTGGTGGCCGTGCCGCGGACGAACACCCGGCTGTTGTCGATCTCGAGGTCCTCGACGGACGCCTCCAGGGCGTCCGCGGCGATCTCGAGCAATTTCGTCCGGAGTTCGGTGCTGGCCGCGGCGACCGCGTTGCCGATGAGGACCGCGCTGCGACTGCCGCCGGTTCCCGCTCCCCACGGGGTGGCTGCCGTGTCACCCTGGATGACGTTGACGTCCTCCGGGGCGCAACCCAGGTGTTCGGCGACCACCTGCTTCATGGTCGTCACGACACTCATCCCGGTGCTCGAGCTGCCAACCGCCGCCGTCACCTTGCCGGTGTAGTCCATGCGGATTTCCGCCGCCTCGGTAGCCATCGAGCCGACTGCGATTCCCGATGGCTCCACGCACAGGCTGATTCCGATGCCGAGGTAGCGGCCCTGTTCCAGGGCGGCCTGCTGCTCGGCCCGGAAGCCGTCGTAGTCGATCATCGACGCCGCCTGCTCGAGTGTCTCGGCCGGGGTGATCGATTCGAAGCACAACATGCTGGGCAACGTGTAGGGCAGATCGTCGGCCCGAATCACGTTGCGGCGGCGCAGTTCAAGCGGATCGACACCGAGTTGGCGGGCCGCGGTGTCCATCAACTGCTCGATGCCCACCGCATACATCAGGAAGGGGCCGCGGTACGGGGCCTTGCCGCAGGTGTTGGTGTACACGGTCTGGCTGGCGAAGCCGATCTTCGGAATCTTGTACGCATTCGTGAGGAACGGGGCGATAAAGGCGCCCATGCCGCTGGACCCCATCGTCTGGTAGGCCCCGATGTTCTCGATGTATTCGCCTTGGATAGCGGTGATGTTGCCGTCGCTGTCCACTGCTATCGAGAGATCCATTCGCTCGTCGCGGGCGTGCGCTGCCGCGGTCAGGTTCTCGCGGCGGTCCTCGATCCAGCGCACTGGGCGGCCGAGCAGCTTGGCGGCCAGTACCACTGCCCACTCGTCGCGCATGATCGCCATCTTCTGACCGAACCCGCCGCCGACGTCCGGTTGCACCACCCGTATTTGATTGGTGCCGATGCCGAGCAGACCGGCGATCATGCTCTGTACCCCGTACACGCTTTGAGTGCCGCTCCACACGGTCAGCTCATCGCTGTACGGGTCGCAGTCCGCGATGATGCCACGGCACTCCATCGGTGCTTGCACGTAGCGATGCATGACGATGGTGTCTTTGACCATGTGCGCTGCGTCGGCGAACGCTTGCGCTAGATCTGGGTCACCGAACAACGGAATGACCTGGGGAGTGTTGGTGCCGATCTCCGGATGAACCAATGCGCCGTTGCCGTTGCGCGCCGCGTCGACGTCGAGCACCGGCTCCTGCGGCTCGATGTCGATGTCGATCAGCTCGACGGCGTCCTCTGCGAGGTAGCGATTTTCGGCGATCACGATTGCGATCGGGTCACCCACAAAGCGGACGTCGTTTTCGGCGAGGCAGTACTTCGGCGGGAACGGTCCCTCCGGCAGCCCGGCCACCGCGGTCTCGTGCACCAAAGGGTTGAGGTCGGCGGCGGTGTACACAGCGCGGACCCCTGGCGCCGACCTGGCAGCCTCGACGTCGAGACTGACGATGCGGCCACGGGCGACCTCACTACGAAGGAAGGCCGCGTCGGAGGCGCCGGGGACCACGACGTCGGCGATGTAGCGGCCGCGTCCTGCCAGCAAGCGCGGATCTTCCGAGCGTGCAACAGCCTGTCCCATGAATCGCCCGGCGGTCATGACGAACTCCCGTTGTTCGCTGCGCGCTTCACCGCGGCGACGATGCCCTGATATCCCGTGCAGCGGCACAGGTTTCCAGACATTGCCTCGCGGATCTCCTCGTCAGACGGATTCGGATGCTCGGCGAGGAACGCATGGGCCGAAACCACGAAACCTGGTGTGCAGTAGCCGCATTGGAGGCCGTGTTCGGCTTGGAATGCCGCTTGGATTGGCGTGAGACCTCCCGCTGGGTCGGAAAGGCCTTCGATCGTGGTGACTTCGGCGTCGTTGGCCTGTGCGGCGAACATCAGGCAGGAACGCACCGCGTCGCCGTTGAACAACACGGTGCACGCGCCGCAGACGCCGTGTTCGCAGCCCAGATGTGTGCCGGTCAGACTCAGATCGTCGCGCAAGAAGTCCGCAAGCGTGCGCCGCGCCTCAACGGAGCGCGCGATTCGTTCACCGTTGACCGTCAGTGTCAGTGCAACTTCACGCATGTTTCGCCTCGTCGATTGCGGCCAAAAGTACCCGTGGCACAAGCATTTTGGCCATGCTCCTACGTTGTTCGCCCGTCGCGTGAAGATCGCCGGGCGGATCGAGTGTCGCCGCGACCTGCGCCCCGATGTCCGGCAGGTCGAGATCCTCCACTGCGGCGCCGGTGAGCGTCGCTTCGATGGCGCGGGCTCGCACCGGAACGCTGCCGACTCCGAACAGAGCCAGCGCCACCCGGTTCAACCGGTCGCCGTCGAGTTGGACTCCGCAGACGGCGCCGCACATGGCGAAGTCACCTGCGCGGCGGGCGACCTCGTCGACCGCCCACCCGGTGGTGCCGGACCACACCGGAAAGTGGGCCGCCACCAGCACCTCTTCGGGTTCCATGGCGGTTACCCACGTCGACATGAAGAAGTCGGCTGCGGAGACCTGGCGAGTGCCGTTTGGCCCGGCGATCTCGAGCGACGCGTCGAGGGCCGCCGCTACGGCGGGATACTCGGCGGCGGGGTCGGCATGTGCGAGTGAGCCGCCCAGGGTGCCGCGGTTGCGGATCTGGTAGTGCCCGATGTGCGACGTCGCCTTCGCCAGTAAGGGGACGGCGGCGGCGTCCCCGTTGCGCGCGATGGCGGCCTGGGGTGTCATGGCTCCCACGCGTATCGAGTCATCGACAGTTGTGATCCCGCGCAGGTCCTCGATCGCTTGCAGATCCACCAGCTGGTCGAATCGCGAAAGACGCAGCGACAGAAGGGGAATCAAGCTTTGTCCCCCAGCTAGCACCTTGGCCTCATCGCCGTACTGCTGCAGTATCGAGATCGCCTCGGAGAGTTCGCCGGGGCAGTGGTAGTCGAAAGGGGCTGGCTTCACGGGTGTGCCCGGCCACGAGCGAAGGTCTGCATAGGGTCCCCCGACCAAACTCAATTCTTGCCCGCGCCCAGCATCCCATACCGAGGTCGGGCAAGTTTGCGGAATGCGACGCCGGTTTACCGCGGTGCGGCCGTCGCCTCGGTAACGATGTCGGGTTCCTGTTCCGGGTGTCGCCGGGTGGCAAAGACGCAACCCGTCATGATCAGGGCCAACGCGGCAATGTTCCACGCCGTCAGCGGCTCGTGCAAGACGAGGACGCCGGCGGCCAGCGCGACGGCCGGGTTGATGTAGGTGAAGACGAGCGCACGTGCGGCGCCTACCTCGCGGATGAGCGCGAAGAACACGATGAACGCCAGTGCGGTGCAGATGATGGCAAGGCCGCCGAGGGCCAAAAGCACACGGGTGGACGGCATCTCGTGAGGCCAGGTGGCAGCGGCGGGCGCGGCATACACCAGCGCGGCGAAGCCAAGGCACACCGCGGTCATCGGTAACGCCGGTACATCGGCGAGGTAGCGGGCGGCGATCAGCGGCGCGATCGCGTAGCAGGTGGCCACCATCAGCACCTCGATGATCGGCCAGGTGCTGCCGCCGATGTGCGGACCTGCCAGCACCGCCACGCCGCAGATCCCGATGCCGAGGCCGATGATGCGCTTGTAGCCCAGCCGCTCACCGCCGGTGAGACGGTCGAGGACCGCGGCGATGATCGGTGAGGCAGCGATCAGCAGGCCCGTCATCGAACTGGTCAGGTGGCGTTCGGCGTCAGAGAGCAGCCACCATGCGGCGATGATCTCGAAGAACGCGAACCCCAGCAGCGCCTTCCAGTGGATGCGCACGATCGTCAGGGTCTGCCGTGAAAACGCCATGGGCAGCAGCACCGCGGCACCGACGGCCGTACGGGCGAGGACCAGTACCGGAACCGACACGCCTTCGACGGCGACCTTGATCATCAGGTAGGGGATGCCCCAGATGATGCTCATCGCGAGGAACAGGATCCATCCGCGCGAAGTCACCTCCCTACCCTACGAAACGTGGACAAACGAATTTCACGGGTGACGGCCGCGATGACCGCCGCGGGTGTCGAGCCGAACGTCAGGATCCTCGACGCCGATGCGAAGACCGCGGTCGCGGCCGCCGCACAGCTGGGATGCGAAGTGGGCGCGATCGCCAACAGCCTGGTGTTCGACTGCGACGGCGAACCGCTCTTGGTTATGGCCAGTGGTGCGCACCGCGTCGACACCGACCTGCTGGCCCGCACGCTCGGCGCTACCGAGATACGCAAGGCAGATCCGCAGTTCGTGCTCAACGCGACCGGTCAGGTCATCGGCGGCGTGGCCCCCACGGGTCACCCGAGCCGGCTGCGCACGGTCGTCGACGAGACATTGGTGCAGTACCCCGTCATCTGGACCGCGGCCGGCACCGCGGATTCGGTGATGTCGATGACGTACGAACAGCTGCTGTTGCTCACCGAAGGCAAGGCGATGGCGGTGCGCTGACCCTGCGCGAACGTGGGTTACCCGCACGCTTTAAGCGCGAAAAGTGTGCGGGTAACCCACGTTCGGCGGCTAGTTTCGGGTCAGTTCCGCGTAACGGGCGACGTGGTAGTCGGTCGAGCCGAATTCGTACTGTAAAGCGGTGAGCCGCTTGAAGTAGTGGCCGATCGCCAACTCCTCGGTCATGCCCATCCCGCCGTGCAGTTGCACGGCCTGCTGACCTACGAAGCGGGCGGCCCTTCCGATCGTTGCCTTGGCAGCCGAAACCGCCCGCGCACGCGTGTCAGGGTCCGCTTCGAGGTTGAGCACCGCGAGATACACCGCGGCGACGGCCTGCTCGACTTCCATGAACATGTCGACCATGCGGTGCTGAAGCACCTGGAAGCTGCCGATTGGTTGGCCGAACTGGTGCCGCTGCTTGCTGTATTCGACGGTGTCGGCCAGCACCTTTCGCATACAGCCGACGGCTTCAGCACAAACCGCTGCCGCGCCCTCGTCTCGTGCCTGCGCCAGCGACGGCCACGCCTGGCCTTCCTCGCCAAGCAGGACCGCAGCCACCCCGTCGAACTGCAGATCGGCGGCGCGCCGGTCATCGACGGTTCGGTAGTGGTGCGCCTCGATTGACGACCAGTCGGCCTCGACCAGGAACAGTGACAAGCCACCGGGCGTGCGGGCGGTGACCAGCAGATGCGTGGCGATCGGCGCGTTCATCGCGACAATCTTGCTGCCACGCAGAACCCATTCGTCGCCGGCGCGTTCGGCGACCGTCGACAATTCCTGCCAACGCTCACCGGAGCCAGGTTCAGCAGCAGCCAACGCCACGATCGCGGTGCCCGCGACCACGTTCTCCAGCAGCGCAGTGGCCGCTGCATCGCCGGCCCTTCGCAGGAGGCCGCCGCATACCACCACCGTGTCGACGTAGGGCTCGATCACCAGCGCATGGCCGAGCGCCTCGGCGATGACCATGACTTCAACTGGGCCGCCGCCGATTCCGCCGATGTCTTCGGGAAGTGCGGCGCCGAGTATGCCGAGTTCGTCGGCGAAGCCGCGCCAGATGTCGGGCTGCCAGCCAGCCCCGGTTTTCGCTGCGGCGCGACTCTTTTCGAGGTCATACCGGGTCGACAGGAACCTGCCGAGCCCGTCGCGCAGCAGTTCCTGTTCCTTGCTCAGATTGAAATCCATCACAACCCCAGAGCCGCTTTGGCGAGAATGTTTCGCTGAATCTCGTTGCTGCCGGCGTAGATTGATCCGGCCCTGTCGTTGAAGTAGCGAAGCGGTGCCACCGCCTGCCACGCCTCGCCGCTGACGTAACCGTCTGGCGGTGGCTCGTAGTCAGACACCGGCCCACCCGGCCATGTTGCGTGCGGTTGATAGACCCGTCCGCGCGGACCGGCAGCCTCCATCGCCAGTTCGGTGAGCGCTTGGCTCAGTTCCGTCGCCAGCACCTTGAGCATCGACGCACCTGGTCCAGGGTGACCGCCTCCGGCGAGCGCGGCCAGCACCCGGTATTCGAGAATCTCGAGCACTTCGGTGCGGATCCGCGCATCGGCGAGCTTGCGCGCGAACGCCGGATCGTCGAGCAGTCTGCCTCCGCCCGTTGCGGGCTGCTCCGCGGCCACGGTGGCGATCTCCTCGGCCATCACCTGCAGCGCGGGGGACGCTGCACCACCACCTCTTTCGAACTCGAGCAGATACTTCGCGACGGTCCAACCGTCGTCGATCTGACCGAGCACGTTGGCCTTCGGCACCCGCACCTCGTCGAAGAAGACCTGGTTTTGAATCTCCTCACCCGATGTCATCACCAGCGGACGGATCTGAATGCCCGGCGTGCTCATGTCGATCAGCACGAACGTGATGCCCTGCTGTTTCTTCGGTGTCTTCGATGTGCGAACAAGGGCGAACATCCAATTCGCTTCGCCGGCATGTGTCGTCCAGATCTTGCTGCCGGTGCATATGAGATCACCGGCCGATTCATCGATGACGGCGGCCATCGTCAGCGCCGCTAGATCCGAGCCCGCCTCGGGTTCGGAGTAGCCCTGGCAGAAGAACACCTCGCCGGTGAGGATCCGCGGCAGGAAGAAGTCCTTCTGCGCGTCGGTGCCGAACTTGACGATCGCGTGGGCGACCATGCGGATACCCATCGGCGACAGCGAGGGCGCGCCGGCCAACTGAGACTCACGGCTGAAGATGTAGTGCTGCGTAAGGCTCCAGTCGCAGCCACCATGCTCAACCGGCCACGCCGGCGCCGCCCAGCCACGCTCGTGCAGGATCCGCTGCCACTCCATGCTCGCCTCGTGATCGGCGTACACGCTGGTCATCAGGCGTCCGGCCTGCCGGAGTTCGGGCGTCAGCTTTTCAGCCAGGAAGGCGCGTACTTCGTCGCGAAACTCCACGTCGGCAGGTGACCAGGCCAAGTCCATTCAGACACAGTAAACCTAGTTAGTTAAGTGGACCAACTCCGGGGGCCGGTTAAGTTAATCGCCATTCAGGTGTTGCGCCCGCTCAGCGCGTCCCGCATCCGATCGATGAGACCGAGGCCCGGCCCCAGGATCTTGTTGGCAGGCGGCCGATCGGGAGCTGAGGGGTGGGGTCGCGTCGGGGCCATCTTCTTGCTGTTCTCGAACTTCTCGCCGAGGTCACGAAGCTCCGCGGAATCACACGCCTCGCGAAGCTTCGGCAGCAGATCCTTCTCCTCGTCCTCGACGTGGTGGCGGATCGCGTCGATCAGTTTGCGAGTCAACTCGTCGAACTTCGGGTCCTCGGCATCGGTCTCTTCGAGCGACTTCATCACCTGTTCGGCCTCGGCGTGTTCTTCCAACTCGTGTTCGACGATCTTGTCGCCGTCGGGCAGGACCCGCCGCGCGACGGGGTAGAGGTACTGCTCTTCGGCGACGGAATGCCGGACCAACTCGGCGATGACGTGCTCGACTAGGTCGCGCTTCTTGCCGCCGCCGCCCTTCTCGATTTCGGCGAAGACCTCTTCGACCTCGCGATGATCGGTGATGACATCGTCGATGATGTCCTGCTGGTGTGCGGTGGTCATGGCCCCTCCTCGATTCGTGGTTGCGAGCTACCCCGGATGCCGCCGCTTAAACGCTCAGCGCGTTCACGGTGACGAGCCTCGAGACAACGGCCATAATCGGGGGCGTGGAGCGGCGACGAGATGGCAAGGAACGTCAGGACCCGATGGCCCTTCTCCAGGAGCTCCCGGCGTTGGTGGTGCTGGAACGGTTTCCGGTCCCGGTGCTTGCGATCGACGAGCACGGCAACATCCTGTTCGCCAATGCGGCGTTCGGCGAGATGCTCGGTTACCCGCCCGATGCGGTCAAGGCTTTGCAGTTCCGGCAGATCTTCCACACCATGCCCGCTGATGATTCCGTTGTATCTGTCGTGCGCGCCCATGCTGAGCTGATCGTGGAGCTCGTGCACCAGGACGGCTCCATCGTGCGTGCCCGGATGAGCAAGTCAGCCCTGCTGCGCGGTGATGACCCCCTGGCGCTGGCCACGTTCCAGGACCTGACCGAACGACTGTGGGTTGACGAGATTTAGTCAGTCGGCCAGCGGCGCAGGGGAGTGCCGCATCGACTCGCGCGCCAGAAACTCCTCGAAGTACGCCAGCGAATCTTGGCTCACGATCCCAGGCAGCAGTACCTGCCAAGCCCGAGCCACCCGCTCCAACACGTCGGTTCCCGCGGTAATCGCACTCGCCAGCAACTCCACTCCCAGCATGGCGCCGATGATCGTCTCGCCGATCGCCTGCGGGTCGAGCTCAGCACGCACGTCGCCCTCGTCGATGGCCTGACGCGTGCGCTTCGTCATCTCGGCCGTCCAACCGCTGTATGTCCGTTCGGCCACATCGTTGAATTCACCGAAGGCCCGCAAGAGTTGCGTTCCGCTGCGGGCGATCTGGTCGGTGGCCATCAGGTCGGCAACGACGAACACACCGTGGATCATGCTTTCCAGTGCCGGCGCCGAGGAGCTGGAGATGCTCCGGAAAGCCTCGGCGAGGCGTGTGCTGCCCTCTTCGATGATCGCGGTCGCAAGCGATTCTTTTGAGTCGAAGTGGTAGTACAGGGCGCCCTTGGTCATCTCGGCCCGTTCAATGATGTCGCCCAATCCGGTAGCCGGATAACCGATTTCGTTGAAGAGTTCGACCGCCGATGTGATGATCTTTTTGCGAGTAGCCTCGGATCGCGCTTGGCGCACCATCGTCCGAGTACCTCCGGGGGTTCCGTCGGCCTATCCAGGGTGGGCTACGGCCTGAAGGGCATCCTAACCTAGAGCATCCGCTGCAAGCGGTGTCGCCTTCTTTTGCGCAACGGCCGTGCGCCGCTTGATGAACTGGTTGAGATAGTCGATCCGGTCAGGTTTGACGAAACCGGGTAGCACAAGTGCCCAGATGTTCTCCAGGTCGCGCAGAAACTGGTCGGGCTCAGCGAGATTGCTTGTCTGGCGCAGACCGAGGTACATCGACACCAAGAGCTTCGCGATGCCATGCGCATCGCGGTCGGCGATGATGTCGCCGTCTTTGATGGCCTTGCCTGCGATCGCGGCGAACGCGTCTACCCACTGCGTCAGCACATCTGCTTGCAGACCGTCAGTGCGGCCAATGGATTCCAGGAGATTCAAGCCGGCGCGGGCGATCTCGTCGCCGATGTCTTCGATCGCGACCAGGTACACGATGTCGATCAGCGTCTCCAGCCCCGAAAGCTTGCGCGCCAGCAGCTCGTTGACCGCCGCCGACGCAAGCACAAACCGGTGTTCGATGATCGCCATCGCCAGCGCGTGCTTGGACCGGAAGTGGAAATACATCGCGCCCTTGGTGACTTCCGCGTCGGCCAGGATGTCATCGAGGCTGACCAAGCTATACGGCCTGCGCGCGAACTGCCGCGACGCGGCGCGCAGAATCTGTTGCCGCGTGGTGTCCGCTCGCCTGTCGAGCTGTTCGGTCACTGCCGAGCCTCAATCTGGAAAGTGGTGGCGCCGGTGGTCGGATAATCGTGGTTTCCGTAAATTAGTCAATTCTGGAGATTCTTTCACCCGTTGCCTATAAGCGGCAGGAGTAGGCGCGCCGGTTTTCAGGGCAAAGCCGTCAACGGTCCTCCTCGGCGCAGTCCGCGCGCGGCTCATGGGGCAAATCAGAACGTCAATACTTTAGGTCACATTTTGGTCTGCATATCAGCCAAAAGGTATGTAAGGTACACATTGTGATGACTCTTGGTCCGGCGTTCGCCGGGCGGCCGCGGACAGCTGATTCCGAGGTCAGTGGGCCTATGTCACGCCGGATTGCCCTATCACCGAGCAAATCCCAGTGGTATTTTCATACGGTTGCCATAGTCCGCGTTGGCAAACCCCCTCGAACCCCTGCGCGGGCTGTGGCAACGTCATGTCGAACGTTTGAAGTACTCACCCGATTCATCGAGCGTGACCGCCAAAACTCGGCTCTCGGCGCAGTCAGGACGACAACGGCGTTCCCGTTGTCTGTGCCGCTATCAGACGATTTAGCAATATCGAGGTAATTAACGGTGAACTGGGACGAAGAAGTCGACGTCATATGTACCGGTACAGGGGTCGCCGGACTGGCGCACTCGGTGGCGGTCGTCGACCTTGGCGGCGACGTTTTCCTCGCCAGCTCCCGCGAGGCGCACGGCCCCGGAGGGGCGGCTGTCGCGGTCCGGTCCAGGATCGACCGACTGCATTGGCTCGACATCGACACTTCGGATCCCGACACAAACGAATACTTCTCCTCGCTGTCTGCTGACCTTGGTCCGCTGACCAGGTCGACGCGGGACGCTGACGTACCGATCAGGGTGGTTGATCACGCCGAGCCCGTGGATCCGCGTGGGGTCGTCATGCCGTTCGTCGGCGCCCGCCTCAGAGATTGGGCCGCGCGTTGCCTGGTATCGCCGTACGGCTATCTCTACACCCGCGTGGCTGATTGGCAGTCAACTACGCTACGCACCGTTGACGGTGACTCGATCGAGGTCGCCGAAATCGGCTCGATCACACCCGATCCCGCCAACGTAAACGGCTCCGTTCTGGATTGGCTCACTGCACAGGCTGTAGAGCGCGACATCGACATTCATCACGGCACCTCGCTCGAGCGGCTCGTGTTCGAGGAAGGCGCCGTGGTCGGTGCCGAGTTCACGACCCCGACTGGCCCGCTGGCGGTTCGCGCTCGACACGGTGTGACCGTCGCCAGCGGCGGACCGTACGTGGCTCCGGCGACCGGTCAGGCATTGCCCGCCGACGACGCTCCACTGCGCTTGTGCCTGGTCGGCCAGACCGCCAGTCGCTTCGGTCGCGTCGAACTGCTGACATCGCAGCCCTTCACCAAAAGTGCCGCATCCAACTGCCGCTCCGTGACTCGACGCTTGTTCGTCAACATGCACGAGACACACAGCCATCTAGAGACGTGGCGCTGCGGAAAAGTCGACGGGTATCCGTCCCCTGGCCAGTAGGGCCTCCATTGCATTGCCCTCGATGGGGCGCGACAACAGGAATCCCTGCGCGCGGTAGCAGCCGTGGCGCAGCAGCGTGAGGGCTGCCGCCTCGGTTTCCACACCCTCGGCCACCAACTGCAAACCGAACGCATCCGCCAGCGCGATGATGGCGCGCACGATCGCGAGATCGCCGGGATTGGCTCCGAGGTCGCGGACGAATCCTCTGTCGATCTTGAGGGTGTCGACGGGCAGCGACTTCAGGTGCGACAGCACGCTGTACCCCGTGCCGAAGTCGTCGATCGCGACCTGCACGCCGGCCTGCTTCAGGCCGGCGAGGGTGATCCGTGTGGTCTCAATGTCCTGTACCACAACACTTTCGGTGATCTCCAAGCACACCGATCCGCGGGCGAGGCCGAATTCGGCGGTGATGTCGGCGACCGACTCGACGAAGCCGTCGGTGACCAGTTGAACCGGTGACACGTTGATGCGCAACACTGCATCAAGTCCTACGCCACGCGAGCGCCATCGCGCGAATTCCGCGCAGGCCGAACGCATCACCCAACGGCCCAATTCGCCAGCGAGATTTATCGATTCGGCCACCCCGATGAACGAATCGGGGGACAGCAGCCCGCGGGTGGGATGCTCCCATCGCACCAGCGCCTCGGCGGCCAGGATCTCGCCGGTGCGCATGTCCACTTCGGGCAGATAGTGCAGCAGCAGCGATCCGCTTTCGATCACACTCTGCAGATGAAGCTCGATGTCGTTGCGGAACTCGCTTTCCAACGACATCTCGTCGGAGAACACCGCAACCGTGTTGCCGCCGGAGCCCTTCGCGGTCAGCACCGCCTGGTCGGCGCGCCGGAGCAGGTCCGAGGTGGTGTCGCGGCCCGGAACGCCAAGTGCCACACCGATACTCACAGTCCGAGTCAGCATTTCGCCGTCGATCGCAACGCGTTTGCGCAGCGTCGACTGCAGTCGATAGGCCAGCTGCTCTGCGGTATCCGCGTCCATCGAATTGGCTGGCACGACCACGAACTCGTCACCACCGAGCCGGGCGATGAGGCTCGGGCCGTCGACTCCTTCACGCAGGCGTTTGGCCAGAACGCGGATGAACCAGTCACCCGCGGTGTGGCCGAGGTAGTCGTTGATGGCCTTCAACCGGTCCAGGTCGAAGAACAACGCCGACACCGGACCCGGCTGGCCGGCCGCCAGTCGCGCGTCGAGGTGCGCCAGCAGCGCGCGGCGGTTGTGCAGACCGGTCAGGTCGTCGTGTTCGGCCAGGTAGCGCAGTTGTTCTTCGGCGAGCACACGGGCCTGCACCTGAGCGAACAGCGATGCGATCGCCTTCAGTGCGTTGAGTTCTTCCGCGGACCAGTCGCGGTCACCGAACTTGACGAAGCCGAGCACGCCGGATGTTTCGTCGCCAGACAGCAACGGCACACACGCCATCGACGTCGCCGGGACCTGCCTGCTCTCGTTGATCGTGCGTTGGTAGTCATCGGTCGCGGGTTCCGGACGAAAGACGACGGGTTCCTTCTGATGCTCGGCGAGCGCGAAAACCGGATCGGCATCGGCGAAGTAGACGACGGCCAGCGGGTCCGGGTCGGGGATTCCAGGGCGGACCGGCCATTCGGCGACCAATATCGACGCGCGGATGCTGTGATCGTTGCGACGCAAGAAGCTGACGTCGACATCGAAGTACTCGACGAGATCCGCCAACACGCGCTGACTCACCTGGACCGAGGTGGCTGCGTTGACGCCCATCAGTTGGGTAGCGACTGACGTGACGACCAGCTCCAGGCTGCTTGGCACCTAGATCCTCCGTATCGGGTCAGCCCGTTGGGGACGAGACGTGATGTGGCCCACGACGCCGGCTAGCCACCGATGGCCTCCGTGCGCGACTGAACCTGAGTACCAAGACCTGTGATTCGGTTGCCTCGGTATTGGCCAGCTTGCGGAAATTGTATTGCAGATCACGCAGTTCCCCGGCGAAAGCCGGCGAGAGCTCACGCAGATCCTCGTCGTCGTGCGCATACAGAAAGGCCGGTGAAACGGGTTGGACGGCAAGGCCGTGCTGTTGTGCTGTGATCCATACCGATTCGGCGGCCGACCCGCCGCGGGCATAGTCGGTGAGTCGCTGACCGGACACGGAAATGATGCCGATCGCGGCGCTCGCGATCACCCGCTGATACGTATCCTCGCCAAGCGCGGTCCCGGCATCCCATGCCGCCAGGTTCGCCATCACCTCGGAGCGCCGCAAGATGTCGAGCATCACCAGATCGGCAGGATCGAGTTCGAGCGTGCGGATATCGATACCCGACTCCGGTGCGGGATCCCCTGGGAAGCGAAGCTCCGCGAACATCTCCGAGTGCAGCCGCGGCGTCAGATAACGGATGCGGTCTGCTGCCGCGAGAACACTTCCTGCGCGGTCGAGATCCGTTGACTCACTGATGATCTGAAGCCGGGCGCCTTCGGCGCGTGCGGCCGCAGCGAGCAGCTCGCGGGTTTGCGCCGCGATCGGGATGCGTTCACCCTTGCGACGATTCGTCTCTCGGCGCAGCATTGCGTCGTACATCGCGGTGAGTTCTGGTTGGTCGCCGGGCGCGAGGCGCACGACTGCGTTGATGGGAGATGCTTCGTCGCCCGGTTGGAAGTCGACGTCGCCGACAAAGCCATGTGCTGCCGCGGCGACCCTTGCGTTGAACGTCGCCGCGCCAAGAGCCACGGCGCTTGCGCGGTACTGCACGTCCATCGCCGTCGTGTCCTCTGGCGCCAGCCGGATGCGGATCGCGCCGTCGTGCGCCTCGATGCGCCATGGCTGGGCGTTGCCACCAGAAGGTGCGCGGCCCGCCGCGGCGGCGACGATTTCCGAAGGCCCGGTCGGCGCCTCCTGTTGTCCCGGTTCCTCGACAGGTGGGGGATCGGGGGCCACCATCGGGGGCTCTGTGAGCGCATCGAGCGCGGCTGCGGTGTCAATTCGAACCCGGCCGGAGGGCAGTTTCTCGTGCAGTCCGATTCGCCGGACCGCTTCGGCGACGACCGACACGTTGAGCGCTACCTCCGATGAGAGCTGCGGCCAGGTCGATAACGTCTTGCCGATTTCGACAAGAGATGCGGCCATCCGAGGGGACACGCGGGTCGCATCGGTCATGCGCAGCGCGTAGGACAACTTGTCCTTGGTGGTCAGATTGGCGAGGCTTGCGACATTCAGATCGCCCAGCAGCCCGTGCATGAGCGGACGAGAAGGATCGATGTCGAACCTCTCCACATCGAGTAGACCGCGGTCACTGGTTGCCATCAACACGGGAAGGTGTCGCGCCCTGGCAGCCTCGCGGACAAGGACTTTCGCGTCGAGTGAGTCGCATTCCTCGATGACGATGTCAACACCGTTCAGAAAGTCATCGACTGTCTGCGGCGTGATACCGGTCGTCATTACAGTCACTGGCAGGTACGGGTCGAGCTCGGCGATCCGCCTGGCGCACACCACTGCCTTGTTGACGCCGAGGTCGAAGACCGACGCCGGCACCCGATTCAGGTTGGACAGCTCCATGTCGTCGAAGTCAGTCAGCCGCAGCTCACCGCACAACCCTTGGGCCGCAAGGGTGTAGGCGATCGCGTGCCCGACGCTCAGACCGACGACGCCGATGCGGAGCCGGCTCAACTGATCGAGCTCCTCGGCGGTGATCAAGTTCCTGTTTCGGTCGAGCCGCACCAGCCGAAATGCGCGTGGCCCGAGCACACTGACCACCGTCCGCCGCCACGGGTAATACACCCACCGGGTCGGCTCGGCCGTCAGCTCGGGCGAGGGCGATGGCCTGAGTTCCAACAGCGTCGCCGACTGTTGGCGCACATTGTCGACGAACTCGATCCGTGCGTCGGCGCGCAGGTTGTCTAGCAGTGCGGCACTCGCGGGATCGTCGGTGTCAAGAACTATTCCGTTGCACCGCTGGCCATCGTCGGAGCCAGAGATCATCGCATGGTTCCGGCGGTAACGATGTCGGTTGACTGGTCGACTCGTTTGGCCAGTTCTTTCTGCTCGGCAAAGAACAATGAAAGCTGTTTGGGGTCAGCGTGTTTGGCGAATGTGCTGCGGTCCCACCATGCGAGCTTCGTCTGGTAGCGGTGGTCCGGATAGGGCGTCGCGGGGATCTTCGTCGCCAGCTGCCCACCCGAGGATAGCCAGCGCTTCAGCACATACTCTGCCGCCGTCGCGACGATGAACTGAATATCGAGAAGTGGCATCGCGTGAAGGGGAGTACGGGAGATGGCACTGGTGAGTTGCCGGCCGCGCTCGGGATCGTCGGCCACCCATGCGGTTTTCATTTCAACTACGCCGAACGGTATCCGGTCGGCGACCATTTTGCGGACAGCGGCGAGGCCGGGCTGACCACTCCATTCGAGAAGTGCGTGGCATTCATCGGCGGATTGATAGGGGCCCCGTCCACGCAAACCGGCAACGACCCTGCCCGCGTCATTCACACAGGCGGCGAATATGACCGTGTCGGCACCGCTGCGGAGCGCATCCATATCGAGTGCCCTTTCCACGCCGTGTTTGCGGTAGTTCTCGCACGCACCACGGACGTAGTCCAACCAGAGGTCTCGTTCGGTCGCCGGTTGTGCGAATACCACCGTGGTTTCACTGTCCGGATCCCAACAACTTGGAGTCCGCTTCAGGCTGACAAAGTTGCGGCGGGCGGCCTCAGACTTGGGAACGGTCATTCTTGTCCCTTCTCGGGCAGTCGGCCAACAACGGCGTTGTGGCCGGCTGTCGCAGATCAGTATCTCGCCACGACTTACTTGGATTCCAGCTAGCAATAGAATCTTTTCCTGTACGTCGATGTCGGCTCACAAATAATGTGCCTCGCAGCAAGCTGTTGGCAGCTTCTCGGCAATCGTGCCTGGTTGAATTTCCACTGGTGATCATCCTCGGGGCGTCTCCTTGGCGAAGTTGTCAGCCAATAACATTAATTGCGTTGACGGCAGCGTAAGGGTTTCTGCCATCTTTTCGCTGTGCGTTGATTGAGCCAGTGGAATTCGGGTGCGAACGGGGTCCCGCACTTGCGCGGCACTATCGGGTTTGGACCCTGCCGACTCGTTAACCCGCTGCCCGTCGGCAACGTGCGAGACCACGCTCAGTCGCATGACAGCGGCCCCAGCCGGCGTGAGATGTGCAGTTTTCACGACCGGATACCCAACGGGATGGAACCCTGAAGCCCGTGGAGGAGGGCTACCCGAGCCCAGGTCGCGGGGACGTGCGGGTGAAGGACGTGGGTCGATTACTGCTGCGCTGCGACGATCGACCGGGGTTGGTGGCGGCGGTGACCGCATTCCTGGCGAACGCGGGCGCCAACATCGTGTCGCTGGATCAGCATTCCACCGAACAGTCCGGCGGCACGTTCATGCAGCGGACGATATTCAACCTGCCTGGTTTGACGGCTGCGCGCGATGGACTGGAACGGGATTTCCGTGAGCAGGTCGCCTTGCAGTTCGATATGGATTTCCGCTTGACCGAGGCCGCCAAGCCAAAACGGGTCGCAATCATGGCGTCGAAGGAGGACCACTGCCTGCTTGATCTGTTGTGGCGCAATCGCAGGGGCGAGCTCGACATGTCGGTCGTGATGGTGATTTCCAACCATCCGGATCTTGCAGATCAGGTGCGGCCATTTTCTGTGCCATTCCTGCATGTGCCCTCGACGAAGGATATTCGCGCCGACGCAGAACGACGACAACTCGACTTGTTACGAGGAAACGTCGATCTGGTGGTGTTGGCACGCTACATGCAGATCCTCACCCCGCAATTTCTGGCAGAAGTCGGCTGTCCGACGATCAACATTCATCATTCGTTTCTGCCCGCCTTCATCGGGGCAGCGCCGTATCGGCGGGCAAAGGAGCGTGGCGTCAAACTCGTCGGTGCGACAGCTCATTACGTGACCGAGGACCTCGACGACGGTCCCATCATCGAGCAGGACGTAGTGCGGGTGGACCATCGCCACGGCGTCGAAGATCTGGTCCGTCTCGGTGCCGATGTCGAACGCCTTGTTCTGTCGCGCGCGGTGCTGTGGCACTGTGAGGACCGCATCATCCGATACGGCAACCAGACGGTGGTCTTTTAGGCGGTGAAGGAGAGAAGTGGTGAAGAAGTTCAGTGGGTTGGACGAGTTCGTCGCTGCCCAGGGCAGCCAGCTCGGTCCGACCGATTGGCTGGAGGTTACGCAGGAGCGCGTCAATCTGTTCGCCGACGCCACCGATGACCATCAGTGGATCCACGTCGATCCGGAGCGTGCTGCCGGCGGCCCGTTCGGCGGCACCATCGCGCATGGCCTGCTGACGTTGTCGCTGCTGCCGCATTTCACATCGCAGATGTACACGGTCGGCAACATCGCTATGGCCATCAACTACGGCTACAACAAGGTCCGCTTCATCACCCCGGTCAAGGTAGGGGCGAAACTTCGGGCGCGTGCCGAGATCGCCAAGGTCGACCAGCTCGACGGCGCGGTGCAGGCGACGCTGACTACCACTGTGGAAATCGAAGGATCGGACAAGCCGGCCGCGGTTGCCGAGTCGATCGTCCGCTTCATCGGCTGACTCAATACTGCGTCATGCCTTGATCGATTGAGATCGCCGCCGCGGTAACGTTTTTCGACTCCTCGCTGGCCAGCCAGCACACCGCGTCGGCGATGTCTTCTGGCTCTGCGGCCCAGGTCGGCAGAAACGGCGTGATCATCTGCGCCAGTTGCGGATAGGTCTCGATGGCGCGGCCGAGCGAGCCGATCATGTCGCCGCTTCCCATCAGCGTGTTGACCGCGCCGGGATGCACGCTGTTGACGCGGATCGAGTGCCTGCCCAGTTCGGCGGCGAACGCGCGGGCCATCCCGGTGACCGCGTGCTTGCTCGCGGTGTAATGCACCATGAACGGCTGCATCTTGATTCCGGCGGCAGAGCTGATCAAGATGATCGATCCGCCTCGGCCACCGTCGATGATCTTCTGCGCTCCCGCCATGACGGTGTTCCAGGTGCCGGTGACGTTGATATCCATCACGTCGCGGAAGTCCTCGGCGGAGATGGCATCCCACGTCTGCGGAGCGGATACACCGGCGTTGGCGACGATGATGTCGAGTCGGCCCAGTGCGGTCACGCCGTCATCGACGGCCTTGCGGAGTCCCTCGCCATCGCGTACGTCGACAATGGAGGCAAGGATCTTGCGGCCGGTCGCTTCGACGAGCGCAACCGTCTCGGCGAGATCGTCGGGTGTAGCGGAATCGTAAGGGACGCAGGGCGGAAGCGTGCCCGCGATGTCGACGGCGATGATGTCGGCGCCCTCGGTGGCCATCCGGACGGCATGGGCGCGGCCCTGTCCGCGCGCCGCTCCGGTGATGAACGCGACCTTGTCCTCGAGCCGTCCGCTCATTTCTTGGCCGCCTTCTGTGCCGCCTTGACCAGATTCGATCCGATGATCAGTCGCTGGATTTCACTGGTGCCTTCGTACAACCTCAACAGCCGTACGTCGCGGTAGATCCGCTCGACGGGGACCTCACGCATGTAGCCGCTGCCGCCGTGCACCTGCACCGCGAGATCGGCTACGTGGCCGGCCATTTCGGTGCAATAGAGCTTGGCTGCCGACGGCGCGATCCTGCGATCCTCGCCGCTGATCCAGGCCCGTGCGGTGTCGCGGACGAGTGCGCGCCCCGCCAGCACTCCGGTTTGCATGTCGGCGAGCATGGCTTGTACCAATTGGAAGTTCCCGATCGCGGTGCCGCCCTGCGTGGCGGTGGCGGCGTAGGCAACGGATTCGTCGAGGGCACGCTGCGCAATTCCGACGGCCAGCGCGGCGATATGCACGCGACCGCGCGCAAGCGACGTCATCGCGGCCCGGTAGCCGATGTCTTCGCTTCCGCCGATCAGCGCCTCGTCGGGGACGCGGACGTCATCGAAACTGACGTCGGCGGTCCATGCGCCTTCTTGGCCCATCTTGGCGTCCTTGGCGCCGACGACGACACCGGCCGCGTCGGCGGGCACCAGGAACACGGCGATGCCGGGGCCGTCGTCGTCGGCGGGCCGGGTGCGGGCGAACACGACGAACAGGTCGGCCATCGGCGCATTGGTGATGAACCGCTTCTGCCCGTTGATGATCCAATCTTGGCCGTCACGAACGGCTTTCGTACGCAGGCCGGACGGATTCGATCCCGCACCGGGTTCGGTCAATGCGAACGAGGCGACCAGCCCTGAAGCCATTGGCTCCAGCCAGCGTGCCTTCTGCTCCTCGGTGCCGAAGCCGACGAGCACCTGGCCGGCGATGCCGTTGTTGGTGCCGAACATCGACCGCAGTGCCAGTGATGTATAGCCCAGCTCCATCGCGAGCTCGACGTCCTGGGCGAGGTTGAGTCCGAGGCCGCCCCACTCCTGCGGGATCGCGTACCCGAACAGCCCCATTTTCTTGGCGTGGTCGCGCAGGTCGTCGGGGACGCGGTCCTCGGCGAGGATCTCCTGCTCCCGGGGGACCACGGCGGTGCGGATGAAGTGCCGGGTCTGGACCAGGATCTCCTGGAAATCGTCATCGCTGACTTCGGTGGTCATCGCGCTCCTCTGCGACGAGTGGGGCCAGGTGCTCGCAAAATCATATATGAAATATGATGTTCGATTGACGGGGCCCTCTTCGGGGCCTGACCAGCGAAAAAGGGGTGATCAGGTGTCGTTGCTGACCGGTCAGACCGCGGTTGTCACGGGCGGTGCGCAGGGTCTCGGGTTGGCCATCGCCGAGCAGTTCATCGCCGAGGGCGCGCGGGTCGTGCTTGGCGATCTCGACCTCGGCGCAACGGAGGCGGCGGCCAAACAGCTTGGCGGCGACTCGAAAGATCAAGTTGCCCTCGCCGTGCGCTGCGACGTGACCAAGGCCGACGAGGTCGACGCGCTCGTCGGCGCCGCCGTCGAACGGTTCGGCGGCCTCGACATCATGGTCAACAACGCAGGAATCACCCGCGACGCGACGTTGCGAAAGATGACCGAGGAACAGTTCGACCAAGTCATCGCCGTGCATCTTAAAGGCACCTGGAACGGTCTCAAGGCCGCCGCGGCGATCATGCGCGAGAACAAGCGCGGCGCGATCGTGAACATGTCCTCGATATCCGGCAAGGTCGGCCTGATCGGGCAGACCAACTATTCCGCGGCCAAGGCAGGCATCGTCGGCATGACCAAGGCCGCAGCCAAGGAACTGGCCCACCTCGGTGTGCGGGTCAACGCGATCCAGCCGGGACTCATCCGATCCGCGATGACAGAAGCCATGCCCCAACACATTTGGGACCAGAAGCTGGCGGAGGTGCCGATGGGCCGAGCAGGCGAGCCGACTGAAGTCGCCAAGGTTGCGTTGTTCCTCGCCAGCGATCTGTCGTCGTACATGACTGGCACCGTCCTCGAGGTGACCGGCGGGAGGCACATCTGATGCGCGAGGCCGTTATCTGCGAACCCGTTCGAACACCGATCGGCCGCTACGGCGGCATGTTCAAATCACTGACGGCCGTCGACCTCGGCGTCGCAGCGCTGAACGGACTGCTGGAGCGCACCGGAATCGAGCGTGGCGCAGTGGACGACGTCATCCTCGGCCACTGCTATCCCAGCAGCGAGGCGCCGGCGATCGGGCGTGTGGTGGCGCTGGATGCGGGACTGCCGGTGACCGTTCCGGGCATGCAGGTCGACCGCCGATGTGGTTCGGGTCTGCAAGCGGTCATCCAGGCCGCGTTGCAGGTTGCCAACGGCGACAACGACATTGTGGTCGCGGGCGGTGCCGAGAGCATGAGCAATGTCACCTTCTACTCGACCGATATGCGCTGGGGCGGCGCCCGCACCGGGGTGCAGGTGCACGACAGCCTCGCGCGCGGACGCACCACCGCAGGCGGGCGAAATCATCCGGTGGCAGGCGGCATGCTCGAGACTGCGGAGAATCTGCGCAAGCAGTACGGCATCCCTCGCCAGGAGCAGGACGAGTTGGCGGTGACGTCGCACCAACGCGCGGTCGCCGCGCAGAAGGATGGCATCCTCGCCGAAGAGATCATTGCGGTCGCCGTGCGCACCCGCCAGGGTGAGGAACTGATCGACACCGATGAGCATCCGCGCGCGGACACCTCGGTCGAGTCGCTGAGCAAACTGAAACCCGTTCTGTTGAAGCAGGATCCGGAGGCCACCGTCACCGCGGGCAACTCCAGCGGTCAAAACGACGCGGCATCCATGTGCATCGTGACGACGCCGCAGAAGGCCGACGAACTCGGATTGACCCCGTTGGTACGGCTGGTTTCATGGGGGTCGGCCGGTGTCGCCCCCAACATCATGGGTATCGGTCCGGTGCCCGCGACCGAGGTGGCGCTGCGCAAGGCTGGGCTGAAGTTGTCGGACATCGATCTGATCGAACTCAACGAGGCGTTCGCAGCCCAGGCGCTTGCGGTGATGCGCGAGTGGCAATTCGGTGCGGCGGACCTCGAGCGGACGAACGTGCACGGGTCGGGCATCTCGCTCGGGCACCCCGTCGGCGCAACAGGTGGCCGGATGCTCGCCACGCTCGCCCGCGAACTGAACCGCCGCGGCGCCCGCTACGGCCTGGAAACGATGTGCATCGGCGGCGGGCAGGGACTGGCTGCCGTGTTCGAGAGGGTCGGCGCATGACGAAACTTGCGCAGACGCTGGGCCTCACCGAGTTCCAGACCGAAATCATCAGCACGGTCAGGCAATTCGTCGACAAGGAAGTCATCCCGACCGCGCAGGAACTCGAGCACTCCGACACCTATCCACAGGCCATCGTGGATGCGATGAAGGAGATGGGCCTGTTCGGGTTGATGATCCCGGAGGAGTACGGCGGGCTCGGCGAATCGCTGCTCACCTACGCGCTGTGCGTCGAGGAGCTTGCCCGCGGCTGGATGAGCATCTCGGGTGTGATCAACACCCACTTCATCGTCGCGTACATGATTCGGCAGCACGGCACCGATCGCCAGAAGCAGCATTACCTGCCGCGGATGGCGACGGGGGAGACGCGTGGCGCGTTCTCGATGTCCGAGCCCGAACTCGGCTCCGACGTCGCAGCGATCCGTACCAGGGCCAGACGCAACCCCGATGGCACGTACATCATCGACGGCCAGAAGATGTGGCTGACCAACGGCGGCAGCTCGACTCTGGTCGCAACGCTCGTGCGCACCGACGAGGGAGCCGAGAAGCCGCACCGTAACCTGACGGCTTTCCTGATCGAAAAGCCCACCGGCTTCGGCGAAGTCGCGCCAGGGCTGACCATTCCGGGCAAGATCGACAAGCTCGGCTACAAGGGCATCGACACCACCGAGCTGATCTTCGACGGCTACGCCGCAAGCGCCGACGACATCCTGGGTGAGGCGCCGGGCCAGGGCTTCTTCCAGATGATGGACGGCATCGAGGTCGGGCGGGTGAACGTGTCCGCCAGGGCATGCGGTGTCGGAATCCGCGCGTTCGAACTCGCGGTGCGGTATGCGCAGCAGCGCCAGACGTTCGGCAAGCCGATTGCCGACCACCAGGCGATCGCCTTCCAATTGGCCGAGATGGCAACGAAAATCGAAGCCGCCCACCTGATGATGGTCAATGCGGCCCGGCTGAAGGATTCCGGGGAACGCAACGATGTCGCCGCGGGCATGGCCAAGTACCTGGCGAGCGAGTTCTGTGCCGAGGTGACCCAGCAGAGCTTCCGCATCCACGGCGGCTACGGTTATTCCAAGGAATACGAGATCGAGCGGTTGATGCGCGACGCCCCGTTCCTGTTGATCGGTGAGGGCACCAGCGAGATCCAGAAGAACATCATCAGCAAGCGACTGCTCGCCGATTATCGGATCTGACCATGACCACAGCGGAATTCGCGTTTCGGCCCCAGCTGGCAGATGACGTCGCGCGATATGTGCGCAAGCGCATCTTCGACGGCACCTACGCCGCGGGCCAATACATCCGGCTGGATCAGTTGGCCGTGGAACTGGGAGTCAGCGTTACGCCGGTGCGGGAGGCGCTGTTCATGCTCACCGCCGAAGGCCTATTGGTTCAGCAGCCTCGGCGCGGCTTTGCGGTGGTGCCGGTGACCGCGCGTGACCTCACCGACGTCTCCAACGTGCAGGCGCACATCGGCGGCGAGCTCGCGGCGCGGGCGGCGGCCAACATCACCGACGAGCAATTGCGCGAACTCGAAAAGATTCAGGCCGAGCTGGAGGATGCATACGCCAGCGATGACGATGAGCGTGCGGTGCGGCTCAATCATGAGTTTCACAAGGCGATCAATGTGTCCGCCGACTCGCCGAAGCTCGCTCAGCTGATGTCCCAGATCACGCGCTACGCACCCGAATCGGTGTTTCCCACCATCGCCGGCTGGCCTGAGCAGTCGACAGAGCATCACCGCAGTTTGTTGGCGGCGCTGGAAGCGCACGACGAAAAGCGCGCGCGCCTTGTGATGTCCGAGCACCTCGCCGCCGGCGCTGAGCCGTTGATCGAACACCTCACCCAACGCGGCGTCGTCGACTAGCTGCACGAGCAGACGCGAAAGTGGCTATTTCATCGGCGTGTCGGCCATTTTTACGTCTGCTCGCGCAGTGAGGCTTGCAGCCTGCGCATGTCCACTTTGCCAGTCGTGCCGTGCGGGATGTCGTCGTCAGAACCGACGAGCAACCAGCGTGTCGGAACCTTGAAGGAGCTCAGCCGCTTTCGAGCTTCGGACCGCAGTTGATCAACGGTGCGGTCTGTTATCACGACGGCACCGACGGCGCCGGAGACGTCGGTGACGAAAGCGTTCTGCACGCCGTCGATGGTCCGCAGCGCCTGCTCGACCTCACTCGGATAGACGGTGGCCCCGCTGACCTTGAACATGTCGTCGGATCGGCCGTGGTAGAACAGGAAACCGGGGTCGTCGAGATGCGCGAGGTCCCCGGTGGGGTAGTAGCCGTCCGGAGTGAACACCTCTTCGCGGCTGCGACGGCAGATGCCGCGCAACATATGCGCTCCCCGTAACTGAATCATGCCGATCGTTCCCGTGGGAACGGGCTGGCCGGTGTCCGGGTCGACGATACGCACCTGCATGCCGTCGAACGGTTTGCCGCAGCTGCCCCATGCTGACCGCGGCATGTCCGTGTCGGCGGGATAGCCGCAATAGGGCCCGAACGACTCGGTCATGCCGAACAATTTCGCGCGGGCACCGGGCGCCGCGCGTTTCTCGGGTGACAGCAGCGCCTCGAGACTGCCGGGTTGCAGGGCTGACAAATCGGCTCCCGCAGAGGCAGATTGGCGTGCCAGCGCCTCGGCCTGGTCGGGCCAGCCGCGGAACAGCGTGACGCGCTCACGTTGCAACAGCGGCAGGGTCGTCTCGGGTCCGGGGATCTCCTCGGTGACGAGCGTCGCACCCGCCACCAGTGCCGACAGCACCCCGCTGCCGAAACCGCCGACCCAGAAGAACGGCATCGGCAGATACAGCCGCGTGTCCGCGTCGATGCACCGCGCCACCAGTCCGGACCGCACGGCGGCCAACGCGTTGCCGTGCGAGTGGATGACGCCCTTTGGCGGCCCACTGCTTCCCGAGGTGAACATGATCACCAGCGTGTCGCTCGGTGTCACGGTCGCTGTCACGGCGTCGATATCCCGCTCGCTGGACGTCAACTCGTCTGGAGCCCAAATCCTCTGCAGTGCAGGCAGTTCCGGGGTATCTACCAGCCCGGCCAGATCATCCAGATAACGATGGCCACGGAACTCGTCGACCGCGATCAGGGCCTGAACGGCGGCGACCCGCAACTGGGCCGACAGCTCCGGAGGCTTCAGCAGGGTGCTCAACGGGACCAGTACCGCGCCGATGCGCGTCAGCGCCAACGCGATCTGCACCCATTGGACGCGGTTGGGCATGATCAGCCCTACTCGGGTGCCCTTGCCGATGCCGGCGTCGACGAAACCGGCGGCCATTGCACGGGTGGTTTCGTCGAGTTCGGCGTAGCTGAGCCGCGACTCGGTGTCGACGACCATCGGCTTGTCACCGTGCTGTTCTGCGCGGACTCTGACCAGCTGGTCGATGGTGTCAGCCATCGAACACCTGCCGTAGCGCAACGAGGTCGACCTTGCCGCTCGAGAGCACTGGAATGTCGGACCGCGGCACGGCGGCAAATCGTTTCGGGATCTTGTAGGACGACAGCTCGGCCTTCAGTCGGTCGCGCACCGCGGCCTCGTCGAACTCGGCGCCGTCTTCCACCTCGACGACGGCGGCGACCAGTTGCCCGCGCTCGGCATCGGGAAGGCCAAGCACATGTGCGACGGCACCGCCGGTCACTTTGGCGATCGCCCGCTCGACTTCGGCGGGTGCGACGTTGGCGCCTGCGGTCTTGATCATCGCCCCGCGTCGACCGAGGAAGTACACGAAACCGTCGGCATCCGTTCGAACGAGATCGCCCGTGTGAAACCAGCCGTCGTCATCGAAGCATTCTTCGCGGCTGCGTTTGTAGTACCGCTGCATCAGGTACGGTCCTCGAATCCACAATTCGCCGTCGATGATCTTGGTCTCGAAGCCGGGGGCGGGTTTGCCGAACGAGCCACGCCGGTGTTCGGGTTGGTCGGATTCGTCCGCACTGATCGTGATGACGCTGCCCGCTTCGGTCATGCCCAGCATGGTGTGTCGCAACTCGGGGTCTGCGGGGCGGACGTCGGGCGCCATGATCGGGTACAGGTTTCCGCGCCGCATGGACGACAAGTCGCGGTCGGGCAGGCTGGGGTGACGGGCCAGATTTGCGATGCCCGCGACGAAACCATTGGTCATCGTTGGCTTTTCGGCCTCGAGCAGATCCAGCGTTTCGCCTGCATCGACCGCGTTGGAGCACACCAGCGTCGCACCGGCGAGCAGGGTGGCCAGCACCGCGAACGCGATCCCGCCGATCCAGAAGAACGGCGAGTTGCAGAACAACTTGTCCTCTGCCGTCAACCCGCGGATCTCATTGAGCACCTGCTGGTGGGCAAGCAACGAGAAGTGTGTGTGGACCACACCCTTCGGCGCGCTCGTCGAGCCCGACGTGTAGACGATGGCCAGCGGATCCGAATCATCGACGTCGTGTTCCAGCGCTTCCAGTCGCCACGACTCGGCGACGTCGCCGGGTTCGGCGTCGATCAGGACATGTCTTAGTAGCGGGGCCGTGATGCCTGCTAGTCGCTGTCGGTAGTCGTGAGCGCGGAAGGATGCAGCGGCAAGCAGGATTTCGGTGTCGCTGTCCATCAGCTGTGCCGTGATCTCCGGGGCGGTGGCGAACGTGGAAAACGGGATGACGACCGCGCCGATGCGCGCGGCGGCCAGCATCGCGACGATCCAGGTCGCGCCATTGGGATAGAGCAGGCCGACGTGGGTGCCCTTGCCCGCGCCGAGGGCGATCAGGCCACGCGCCAACCGCGCCGAGCGGCGGTCCGCTTCCGCGTAGCTGAGCCGCTCGGCATCGCAGACCAGTAGCGGGTGTTCGCCGCGGGCGCGCGACTGTCGCTGCAGCACGTCGCCGACGGTCAACGAGTCACTTGGCATGTTGGACGGGCTGGCTGAAGAATTGCCGGACCGCACCGAGGTCCGCCTTGCCGGAGGGTGTCCTGGGGATCTGCTCGACGATCGCGATCTCGGTAGGAATCTCATAGCGCGCCAACCGCGTCCGCAGGAAGTCGATCAGCGCATCGCCTTCGACCGATGCGTCGTGCCGCAACTCCACCATCGCGACCGGAGTCTCACCGAGACGGTCGTCGGTCCTGGCGACGACGGCGGCGCCGCCCACGGCTGGATGGCTCTCCAGCGCGGCGCGGACGTCGTCGGGCATCACTTTGAAGCCGCCGCGAATGATGGCTTGATCGGCCCGTCCGAGTATCCAAAGGAAGCCGTCCGTGTCGATGCGGGCCAGGTCCGTGGTGCGCAGCCAATCTGCTGACGGCCCAAGCTGTCCCGGCTTGACCTCCAGGAGGCCGGGTTGGCCGGGGCCGAGCGGGGCGCCGTCGTCGTCGACGACCCTCAGTTGCGCGCCGAGGGTTGCCCTGCCCACGCTGCCGCGCTTGTCCTGCCAGTGCTTCTGGTAATCCGCTAGCGTCCAGCCGGCGACACCGCCACCGAATTCAGTTGCGGCATACGATGTCAGGACCGGAATGCCGAACTTCGCGGTGAACGCATCGGCGTCGGCGGCCGACAGCGGCGCAGTGCCTGACGTCACCGCTCGGATGCCGGCCAGATCCTCGCGGGTCAGATCCGAATGCAACACCATCCGCAGCGCGGCCGGCACCAACGAGACCGCGCGCGGTTGATGCCTGCGGACCGCGTCGGCCCACTGGTTCAGTTCGAATCGGTCGAGTAGCGCGAACGGCCTTGCCTCGCAGACACACTGCAGCACGCGGAAGACTCCACCGATGTGCACCAGCGGGGCATTGACGATTGCGATGCCCTTCCGCAGTTTGGTCGGCGTCGGCGACGTGATCACGCTGCGCGCCAGCATGTCGTAGGTGAGGTCGATTCGCTTGGGCGGCCCGGTCGTTCCGCTGGTCAGCATCCGCACCGCGACGCCGGGGCGGCTGGCTGCGGTTCCGACGGATGCGATCTGTGGCGGATCGTCGAGGCCCGAGATCGGCATCAGTGCGGGGCCATCCGGAACCAGTGACGCAAGGTCGTCAGGTGTGCCGATCACGATCGGCAGGTCAAGCGCGGCAATGTCGTCGCGCGTACGGTCTTCGCCCCGCGACGGATTGATGGTCACCACAGTGCCGCCACCAAGCAGAACACCGAGCAGCGCCGCGACATGGGCGGGGGTGTTGCGCAGCAAGATCCCGACCTGGGTATCGCCGACGACGGCGATACGCGCTGCCAGTTCGGAGATCTGCTGCCATGTCGACCAGTCGCCGTTGTACTCGATCGCTCGGGCGTCGGGCTGCAGTGCCAGCACGGCCGCGATACGTCCGGTGAGCGGATGCATCAGCGGACCCTCGGTTTCGCCGCCGTACCCTTGGCGCCGGCCGCCAGTTCTGCCTGCCCGAGCGGATTGCCCAGCCTTGTGTAAATCAGATTCTGCTCCAGGGCAGCCCGATACGGCTTGTCCAGCGACTCCCATATCGCCTTCACTGTGCCCTGCGTGGCCGACGGGGGTTTGGTTGCGATCGCCGTTGCGATTTCGTCGGCGCGAGCCCAGAGCCTATCGCGGGACACGACCTCGGATACCAGGCCGATGCGTAGTGCGGTTTCGGCGCCGACGCGTTCGTCGTTGCCCATCAACGCGATTCGCAATGCCTCGCCAAGACCGACGCGTCGCATCAACCCGATCGGTTCCAAGGCGCATACCAGGCCGGCGCTGACATGCGAGTCGAAGAACGTCGCATCCGCTGAGCAGATCACCACATCGGACTCGTTGACGAAATAGAAAGCACCCGCCGTGCACATGCCGTGAACGGCACACACGACGGGCTTCCACATCTTCTGCCATTTCGGGCTGAGCGCTTCGCCGGGATCCTCGTGGTTCCACACGTTGTCCGGTTGGCCGTAGGAGGATTTGATGTCCAGGCCGGCGCTGAACGCGCGGTCGCCCGCCGCTCGAAGTACCACAGCGTGTACTGCTTCGTCGAGCTTGACGAGGCGCCACGCCTCGGCCATCTCCTCGCACATGGTGCGATTGAACGCGTTTAGCGATTCCGGCCGGTTCAGCGTGATGGTCGCGACGTGTGTGGTGGCGTTCACGTCGAGGAGGATCGTTTCGAACACCGTCACCGGCACTGCCAATTCGGCGCGCGTTTCTCCATGAACGCCTTGGGTCCTTCGAGTGCATCCTCGGTGCGAACCACGCGCTCGCGGAAGGTTTCGGCGAGGATCTCGGCCTCGTGCAGCGGCAGGTCGAGCGTCTTGTGGATGGCCAGTCGCGTGCCGCGCACGGCCAGCGGCGCGTTCGAATTCACGACATCGGCGATCTCATGAGCACGTTCGAGCAGCTTGTCGTGCTCGACGACCTCGCTGATCATGCCGAGCTCGTAGGCGCGCTGTGCACTCATTCGCTCGTGCTTGCCCATCAGCGCCATCCGCAACGCGATGTTGCGGGGCAGGACACGGGCGAGCCGTACCATTTCGCGACCGGCCACCAAGCCGATGCTGACATGTGGGTCGAAGAAACTCGCCTTATCGGATGCGATCGCGATGTCCCCGGTGGTGATCCAGTCCAGCCCTGCCCCACAACACAATCCGTTGACGGCGGTCAGGACGGGCTTGGCCATCCGACGAAACGGTGGCGTGCCCTCCTGGGGTGCTTCCCATTGGTCATAGGTGGACAGGTACGGGCGCTCGTAGATCACCCGGCCGTCTTCCGGGATCTCGCCGACATCGGCTCCAGTGCAGAACGCCCGGCCGGTACCCGTGACGATGAGCGTCCAGACGTCGTCGTCATTTTCGGCCGCGTCGTATGCGGCGCGCAATTCGGCGATCATGGCCGGACTGAGCGCATTGAGCGCGTCGGGCCGGTTCAGCGTGATCGTCGCCGTATGCGCGTCGACTTCGTACGTGATGAATTTCATCCGGTCACCTTCCGCCGAACCTCGGTGTGCGTTTCTCGCGGAATGCCGCCAGACCTTCTTTGAAATCGGTTGTCCGACAGGATAACTCCAAGTTGAACAGCTCTTGGGTCATGGCTTGCTGCAGTGTCGCGTGCTGGCCGTAGTTGATTGCCTGCTTGGCCAGCCCGATAGCGACGGTAGGTCCCGACGCCAGCCGGCTCATTAATTCTTCCGCGACGGCTTCGAGCTCGGAGGCGCTGACGCACCGGTGCACTAGGCCCCACTCTGCGGCGTCGCTCGCGCTGACCTTCTCGCCGAGCAGCAGCATCTCTTTGGCCCGGGCCACGCCGATGAGCCGCGGCAGCAGCCACGTCGAACCCGAATCCGGGGAGAACCCGCGCCCGACGAAGGGTTCCCAGAACACCGCGTCGTCGGCGGCGACGGTGAAATCGGCGGCCAGCGCCAGATTGCAGCCAAGGCCGACGGCCCAGCCCCGCACACTGCAGACCACCGGCAGCTGGATTGTTTGGACGAGTTCGATCACGCGGTTGGCGGTGTGCGGAATGCGCCGGACGAGATCGCCTGTGCGCGGGCGCTGTCCGGAGCTGTTGGTCGCCACCCAGTCCGCGCCTGCGCAGAAATCGGTTCCAGCCCCGCGGATGTGGATGGCGCGCAGCGAATCGTCGGCCGCGGCGTCGGTCAGGATAGCGACCAGGGCATCGATCATCGAATGGCTGAGCGCGTTGTGCCTGGACGGGCGATCGAGCGTGAGCCGCAGGACATCGCCGCCCCGCGATGTCGTCACCGAGCCGTCGTCGCTCACCGTTGAATCCGCCTGTCCTTAGCTATACGGTTAGCCATACAGTATTGCTATCCTGTACAAGTTAGCAAGGAAAGGGCGCATGACGGAAGGCATTCCTCGGTACGGCGAGCAACCGCTGGCGCAGACGGTCGCGGCCGCGGGTGCGCTGCGGCGGCTGACCGGGCTACTGCTGTCCTTGGAGCACGAGCATCCGACCGTGGACGCCATGCTTGCGCAGTTCGCGGACTGGGAGCGAGAGTTGGCGCCCGCGGTGCCTCCCGATCCCATGCCCCGCATCGGCGATGGCGGCGAGGAGAAGCGCATCTATCTGGATCATGCCTTCAACGTGGGGGCGTACAACCCGTGTTTCCCCGAGTACGCCTTCGATCATCTCGACGACGAAACCGCTTCTGGGCGTGTCACATTCCCGGTGGTATACGAAGGGCCACCGGGGCTGGTGAACGGAGGCTTCCTGGCCGTATTCTTCGACTGCATCACTCAGCATCAGAGTTGCGCAGCCGCCCGGACCGGCAAGACCCGTTCACTCACGGTGACGTTCCGCCGCCCAACACCGGTCCTCACCGAACTGCGCTTCGACATCGAGCGGCTCGAAGAAGAGGGCCGGGTGACCTCGACGGCGCGACTGCTCCTAGGCGACGAGGTGCTCTGCATCGGTGAGCTCAAGACAGTGGTGAACTCGCCGGACAAGCTGAGCGGCTTCCAGTTCGGTAAGCGGCGGGCCAAGTTCTAGTGGTGGTTCAACGGATTCGTCAGCCCCGCGTGGCAGAGATCGTGGCCTCGCAGTTGCGGGAGGACATCCTGTCCGGGCGCCTCAAGGAAGGCGATGTGCTGCCGTCGCAGGAGAGCTTGTTCTCCGAATTCGGCGTGAGTCCACCGGCGCTGCGTGAGGCGATCCACATCCTGGAAACCGACGGGCTGATCTCGGTTCGACGCGGGAACATGGGTGGGGCAGTGGTTCATCAGCCGTCGGCCGAGCGGACCGCGCACATGATCAGCATGGTGTTGCAGTCGCGTGCCTCGACACCCGCGGACGTCAGCGGCGCGCTGCTGCACCTGGAGCCGATATGTGCAGGCATGTGCGCCGCCCGGGAAGACCGGTCGACCGAGGTGCTGCCGTACCTCGAGGCCGAAATCGATCTGCAAACAGAGCAATTCGACGATCTGTCCCGATACGTGCCTAACGCGAGGCGATTTCATGAAGCGATCGTCTCCCGCTGTGGCAACGAGCCGATGATCCTGCTGATCGGCTCGCTGGAACTGATCTGGTCGGCACACGAGTCGTCGGTGTGGAGCGACGACAACAACCCAGCCGATCCGATGTCCCGCAAGACCATGCGCGCGGCGTTGCGTGATCACCAACGGTTGCTTGCCGCGATCCGTGACGGCGACTCGGCGAGGGCGGTGCGGCTCGCACAGGACCACCTTGCGGTTGCCAGGCGCAACACACTCGCGGTCGGCAGTGACAAAACCATTGAGGCCAAATTGATTTCGAACGGCAACCATCAGGAGCCCGGCAGATGACAGACGATCGCGTGCTCTTCGACGTGGACGCCGAGAAGCGGATCGCAACCATAACGCTGAACAATCCCGCCCAGCGCAACTCGTATGACGCGGCGATGCGCGAGACCGTCGCGCGCCACCTGGACCGAGTCGCCGAAGACGACGACATCACCGTCGTGTTATTGCGAGGCGCGGACGGGGTGTTCAGCACAGGCGCAGACATGAATAATGCGTACGGCTGGTATGGCGATAAGCCACCGGCGAAGGGCCGTCCCAGTCAGCGGCGCCGTCTGACCGTCGACCGCAAGTCGTTCGGCTTCTACCACAACCTGATGGGCTTCCCGAAGGTCACAGTGGGGGAGATCAGCGGATACGCGCTGGGCGGCGGCTTCGAGATCGCGCTGATGACCGACATCTCGGTGATCGGACGCGACACCAAGATCGGTATGCCCGCCACCCGGTTTCTCGGACCGGCACTGGGCAGCTTGCACATGTTCTTCCACCGGCTCGGGCCGGTGCTGGCCCGGCGCCTGTTGTTGACCGGCGACATCATCGAGGCGGGGGCGGTCGAGCACTTGGGCGTCTTCACCGAGACGTGCGATCCCGCCGCTGTGCAGGCCAGGGCGAGATACTGGGCCGAGAAGGCCGCGAAGATGCCTGCCGACGGCGTCGTGATCGCGAAGGAGGCCTTCCGGCTCGTCGAGCAGAGTCAGGCGTATCAGGGCGAGGAAGTCGCCAGCTATCTGTTCCACGCGTTCGGGACGAACCTGCAGTTCGCGCCGGGGGAGTTCAACTTCGTCAAGACGCGGGCGCAACACGGGACCAAGGAGGCGTTCCGGCTGCGTGACGAACACTTCTACGTACCCGAGCCGGAGTGACACCGGTCACGTACTGGCGGCGATACAGTATCTGCTACTTTTGTAAAGTCGTAACGCCGAAAGCCGAGGTCGAAACATGCCAACACCTGTGATCGTCAGTGCCGCCAGGACGGCCATCGGCCGCTCGTTCAAAGGGACGCTGGTCAACACGCCCCCCGAGACGCTGATCACGACAGTGCTGCCGGAGGTGGTCCGCCGCTCCGGCGTCGATCCGAGCGCGTTTGATGACATCATCTTCGCCGAATCGCATTACGGCGGCGGCGATCTCGCGCGCTACGCGGCGGCAGCGACCGGCATGGAGGACATCCCCGGCCAGTCGGTGAACCGGCACTGCGCGGGCAGTCTCACCGCGATCGGCAACGCGGCCGCACAGATCGGCTCCGGCATGGAGCGCGCGCTCATCGCGGGCGGGGTGCAGTCGCTTTCGATGACGCCGCTGATGAACCAGCGCATCCCCGGGCCTGAGCTGAAGTTCGAGGAGCGGTGGATGCCGCCTACGCATCCCGAGACGCCGGATGCTCCGTGCAAGGACATGTCGATCACCGTCGGCTGGAACACGGCGCAGGCCGTCGGCATCACGCGTGAAGAGATGGACGCCTGGGCGGCCCGGTCGCATCAGCGAGCGATCGCGGCCATCGACGCGGGCAAGTTCGTCGACGAGATCATCCCGCTGAAGGTGCAGCAGTTCGACGGTTCGGTGGTCGACTTCAGCGTCGACGAGCACCCGCGGCGCGACACCACCGTCGAGAAGCTGGCGGGGTTGAAGGTCCTGCATCCGGAGATCGAAGGATTCTCGATCACCGCGGGCAACAGCAGCGGCACCAACGACGCTGCGGCCGCTGTTGCACTCGTTGACGCTGACTACGCCGACGCCGAGAAGCTGACCAAGCTGGCGACCGTAAAAGCCTGGGCCGCAGCGGGTGTCGCGCCGCGCGATTGCGGACTGGGTGCCGTGAAGGTGATCGGCAAGGTGCTGCAGCGCGCCGGTCTGAAGCCCTCTGATGTGGCGCTGTGGGAGATCAACGAGGCGTTCGCCTCTGTGCCGATCGCCGCGTGCCGCGAGTACGGGCTCGACGAGGAGCTCGTCAACTTCTCCGGAAGCGGTTGCAGCCTTGGGCATCCCATCGCCGCATCGGGCGCGCGGATGGTCACCACGCTGGTTTACGAGCTGCAGCGGCGTGGCGGCGGTATCGGTGTCGCGGCGATGTGTGCTGGCGGCGGCCAGGGCGGCGCCGTCGTCATCGAGGTCTAGGACAGGCCGAAACCACCAGCGAGTCGCGGATTTCGACCTTTCAGGACCGACTATCGGAATGCCCGGCTCTGGGCGACATTGTCGCGGGGAGCGACAGTGTCGCTCCGAGGTGGGCAGAAACGACATGGTCCCTGGGCTCTCGTGGCGGTTTAACCGGGCCGGAACGGTCGGATCGGCTCAGGGGCCAACTATCGGAATGCCCGGCTCTGGGCGACTTTGTCGCGGGGAGCGACAGTGTCGCTTCGAGGTGGGCAAAACGACGTCCTGCCCAGGGCTCTGCCTACCGGGCGGCAGCGGCCTTGCTCCGCGTGCGGGGCCCGGTCGCCTTCGCGGCCTTGGCCGGCCGCTTGCCGCCTCCGTCGATGAGACGGCTGGCATGGTCGAGGATGCACTCGAGGCCGAACTCGAAGTTCTGGTCGTCGGCCGCGCCGATGTGATGTCCCTTCGCCGTCACCTGCGCCAGCAGGGGTGTGGTTTCGGGATCGATCGTCATCGTCTCTTCGATGTCGCTCGGGCCCTCGTCGGCCGCCCGGTTCTTCTCCCGCAGCCGCTGCAGCACCACGGACCCGCGCACATGCACCGACACCGCGGAGTATGTGTCGAACGCGTCCTCGGGCGATAGCCCCGCCTCGACCAGGCTGGCGATCGCCTTCTCCACCTCTTGTACGCCGAGCTTGGCCGCCCGCGGGGAAAGGGCCGACCGAATGAGGATCAGGTCACACAGAATCGGGTTGCCCATGAAGGCTTTTCGCATCACGCGCGCGTGGTTGCGCAACGTCTCGCGCCAGTCCTTGGCCTCGACGTAGGGGGTCGCGAACACGTACTGCCGCAAGGCGCGATCGGTCATCGCGTTGAGCAGATCGTCCTTTTTGCGGAAGTACCAGTAGATGCTCGTGACACCGACGCCGAGGTGCTTGCCGAGCAGCGGCATGCTCAGGTTGTCGATCCCAACCTCTTCGGCGAGTTCGAAGGCACCCTTGATGATGTCGTCGGGATTGATGGACCCGCGCTCGCGTCGCTGACGCTTCTCAGCGGTTGCCTGCTTGGCCACGAAGGGCACCTCCATCAAGTGTTGGTGGACTCGAATTTACCGGCAGCCACACCTCTGAACTGCGTCTTTGCATGCGTGTCGCGAATCGGCCGTTGCCGTCAACCTTACCGGTAGCCATCGGTGCGACGGCGTCTTCACATTCTCATTCTTCTACTGTAAGACCTATAGTAAGCGTTTCTAGCAAAACGTGCGAAAGGTGAAGGGGCCAAGAGTGTCGGACGAAATTCTCACCGAGCGCCGCGGGCGGGTGCTTGTCATCACCATCAATCGGCCGGACGCGCGCAACGCGGTGAACCTCGCGGTGAGCCAAGGGCTGGCCGACGCCGTCGACGAACTCGACGAGAGCAAGGACCTTTCCGTCGCGGTGATCACCGGTGCCGGCGGCAACTTCTGCGCGGGCATGGATCTGAAGGCCTTCGCCGCCGGGGAGGTCGTCGCCATCCCCGGCCGTGGCATCGGCTTCACCGAACGGCCGCCGCGCAAGCCGCTGATCTCCGCCGTCGAGGGTTACGCACTGGCAGGCGGTACCGAGGTCGTGCTGGCCACCGACCTGGTGGTCGCGTCGCGCAGCGCGAAATTCGGCATCCCCGAGGTCAAGCGTGGCCTGGTGGCCGCAGGCGGTGGACTGCTGCGGCTGCAAAAACGCATCCCCTACCAAAAGGCGCTCGAACTCGCGCTGACCGGTGAGAGCTTCACCGCCGAACAGGGTGAGGCATGGGGTTTCGTCAACGTGCTCACCGAACCGGGAAAGGCGCTGGACGGGGCGATCGAACTCGCCGAGCGCATTACGGCCAACGGGCCGCTGGCAATTGCCACCACCAAGGAGATCATGACCAAGTCCGCGGACTGGAGTGAAGAGGAGATGTGGAAGAAGCAACTCGAACACATCATTCCGATCTTCACGTCCAACGACGCGAAGGAGGGCGCGATCGCGTTCGCCGAAAAGCGCGCTCCCAACTGGACCGGCTCCTAGGAGTAGCACCGTGGATCTCGGGCTCAGGGACGCGACGGCCGTCGTCGTCGGCGGCGGTCGCGGGATGGGCTTCGCGGCGGCACGCTGCCTTGCCGAGGACGGCGCGCGGGTGGCCGTTGTCGGCCGGACGAAGGATGTCATCGAGCGAGCGGCGAAAGAACTGACCGAGCGCGGAAGTCCGGACGCGGTGGGACTGGTCGCCGACACCACTGACGCGGATCAAGTACAGGGTGTCTTCGACGAGCTGAGCGTGCGCTGGGACGGCGAGCTCAATGCGCTGATCAACGCGGTCGGCCCCGGGTCGATAGGCTCATTCGAAGATCTCAGCGACGAGCAATGGCGGGCGGCGTTCGACGACGGCGTGCTGGGGATGGTGCGCTGCGTGCGATCCGCGCTGCCGCTGCTGCGAAAAGCGCAGTGGGCCAGGATCGTCAACTTCTCCGCACACTCAACCCAACGGCAGACCGTCATCCTGCCCGCGTACACGGCCGCAAAGGCTGCACTGACGAGCGTCTCGAAGAACTTGTCGCTGCTGCTGGCGAAGGACGAGATCATGGTCAACGTCGTCTCCCCGGGCAGCATCGCGTCAGAAGCCTTGCGCGGCTGGGCCGAGTCGGTTGGCGTCGACGGCGCCGATCCCTATGCGCTGATGGCCGCCATCGACGAGCACTTCGGGCATCCGGCGCACCTGCCGCGCGCCGGCCAGCCCGAGGAGATCGGGCCCGTCGTCGCGTTTCTCGCCTCGAAGCGCAACTCGTACATGACCGGCGCCAACATCAACGTCGACGGCGGTAGCGACTTCACCTAGGGAGTGAATTATGGCGACTGCCAAGGATGCTCGCGTATGGGCACACGCCGCGCTGCGCGGAATCGGCAACAGCCTCTACACACCGTTCAGCGGTACCGACGGCGACGACATCGACTGGGACGCCTACCGGGCGCTGGTGCGCTATTGCGTCGGCGAGCTTCGCCACCCGATGTTGTGGTGCACCAGCGGCATCGCCGAATTCTGGTCGCTTACCCTCGGCGAGCGAAAGCGCTTGCTGGAGGTCGCGATTGACGAGGGACGCGCGGCCGATCCAGATGTCGTCGTGCAGGCCTGCACGGCAGCCATGTCGGCCAAGGACTGTTTGGAGCTGACGCTGCACGCCCAGCAAGCCGGAGCGGACATCGTCTACATCCAGACGCCGATGATGGAGGCGCACGGAGGCGAAGGTGTGCTGAACTTCTTCCGCTACGTCGCCGAGCGCACCGACATCGCCCTGGGCATGTTCAATTCGCCGTCATCGGGGTACGTGTTGTCTCCCGCTGAAAGCGCACGGATTTACGACGAGATTCCAGCCGTCTGCGCCACCAAGGAAGGAGCCTTCCGGCCTGCCGCCAGCCGGATGCTGCACGAATTCGCACCCGATCTGGTCATCTGGGAATGCGATACGACCGTCTATCGCGCCGGCTGGCTGCGCGCAGGCATCGTCGGTCCAGCTCAGCTGGGCACGGCCGGCTATTTGTACGAAACCCCGCGACAGCCAATCCTTTCCGAGTACTGGCAGCTGGTGTGGAACGACAGGTTGGTGGAGGCGATGGACTTCGCAGAGAAGTCCGGGCTCGACCAGTTCGGGGTCGATATGCGCTCATGGTTCACCTGCTATCCCGGGCGGCCCGACTACTTCACGCACTGGGGCGGCGCCTTCAAGTACGCCGCGTCTGTGCTTGGCCTGCCCATCGGTGACTATCCGCACTCGAGGCCGCCGCAGGCGGTGTTGCCCGAAGAGGGCAGAGCGCAGATCCGTACGGCGTATCAGCGCTTCGGATTGATTGCCGAATAGAGGTGGCGGCGTCTCGGCGCTTTCACGGCTCTGTCGGGTGGTTGATCTGCTCGACGAGGATGTCGGCGTGGCCGGCGTGACGTGCGAAGTCCTCGATCCCGAGCAGGTAGATGAACCGCAGGCTCACGGTGCCGGCGCGGGGATGTTGCACAGTGTGATCGAGGTCGTACTGCGCGGCAATGCTTCGGGATCTGCCACTGGCGCGTTGGAACTCTGCGATCACGTCGCTGAGCGTCTCGTCGTCGGACACCGCGAAACTGCCCTCGCCCCGCCGTGCGTAACCGTCGCACTCGGCTTCGGGCAGTCCAAACAGGTAGTGCTGGAACCAAATCCGTTCAGCGGCGGCGGCGTGTTTGATCAAGCCTATCGGCGTGGTCGCCGAAGCAACGAGACGACGGCGCGCCTCTGCCTCCGAGAGTCCCCGCACGGTCTCGATCAGTGCAGCCCGGTTGTAGTCCAGCATGTTTTCCAGCAGCGCCCGCTCGGGCCCAACGGTGATCCGGGCAGGAGGGTTCATCGATTGTCTCCTTCTAGCGAGTTGTGTTGCGGCCGAAAATGATTGGCCAGATGATGTCGATTCCTGCAGAGCTGCTGCCGGCGCCCGATGCCGCATCTCGTCGCGGCAGAATGTTGAAAAACGACCGTCAGGCGAAAGCCCGACATTCGACTGCGCCCCAGAACGGGAGCGGCAGCGCGAGCTTAACAAAGCGACGGCGTTCTGGACGTGGTCTCGACGCAGGCCCGACCCGCTTCGAGGGCGCGCAACCCGGTGCGGAATGCGCTACCGATAGGTGTACAGTATGGGGATACACCGAGCTCGAAGCCGCTACTGAGGAGGTTCGCCGGGTGAGTGCGGCCAGCGACACCGATCCGGTCCTGTACGAGGTTCGCGATACCGGTGTCGCGGTGTTGACCCTGAATCGGCCTGAGCGGATGAATGGCTGGGGCGGAGGCCTCGCCTCCGCGTTCTACGAACGCCTCGACGAAGCGGAGGCCGACCCGGGCGTGCGGGCCATTGTGGTGACCGGCAGCGGCCGCGCCTTCTGCGCTGGCGCCGATATGGGCAACCTGAACACGATCGGCAACGCCACCATCGACAACGCAGGCGACACCGATGTCACCAAGCTGGTCGGCTCGCACCATCCGCACCACGTGCTGACCATGCGCAAGCCCGTCATCGCCGCGATCAACGGCGCGTGTGCCGGCATGGGGCTGACCATGGCGCTCGTGTGCGATGTCCGCTTCGCCGCCGAGGGCGCCAAGTTCACGACGTCGTTCGCCCGGCGCGGCCTGATCGCCGAGTACGGCATCTCGTGGATCCTTCCGCGCGTCGTCGGCTGGGGCGTGGCCATGGATCTGCTGCTGAGCGGTCGCGTCTTGCTCGCCGACGAGGCGGCGGAACTCGGACTGGTCAACGACGTCGTCGCCCCCGACCAGCTGCTGCCGCGGGCCATCGGCTACGCCGAGGACATCGCGGCCAACTGTGCGCCCAGTTCTCTAGCCGTAATCAAGCAACAGGTGTACGCAGACACCATGCGCGATGTTTTCGAGGCGAGCGCGGTGGCCGAGAAGCTGATGCACGAGTCGATGCTTCGACCCGACTTCATCGAGGGCATCACGAGCTTCTTCGAGAAGCGCCCACCCAACTTCCCGCCGCTCAAGGAGGAGACATGACACTGGACTACCGGGCCATCGATGTCGACAACCACTACTACGAGACGGTGGATTCCTGTACGCGGCACCTGCCCAAGGAGTTCAAGCGCCGCGGCGTGCAGATGGTTCAGGACGGCAAGCGCACCTTGGCGGTGATGGCCGAGAAGGTCAATCACTTCATCCCGAATCCGACCTTCGATCCGATCATTGAACCGGGTTGCCTCGACCTGTTGTTTCGCGGCGAGATCCCCGAAGGCGTCGATCCCGCGTCGCTGATGAAGGTCGACCGGCTGGCCGAACATCCCGAATACCAGAACCGCGATGCCCGGGTGAAGATCCTGGACAAGCAGAACCTCGAAACCGTGTTCATGCTTCCGACATTCGCGTGCGGCGTCGAAGAAGCTCTCAAGCACGACATCGAGGCGACGATGGCCACGGTGCACGCGTTCAACCTCTGGCTCGACGAGGACTGGGGTTTCGACCGTCCGGATCGCCGGATCATCGCCGCACCGATCATCTCGCTGGCAGATCCGGAAAAGGCCGTTGCGGAAGTCGAGTTCGTGATCGGCCGTGGCGCCAAGATGGTGCTGGTGCGGCCGGCACCTGTGCCCGGCGTGGTCAAGCCGCGGTCGTTGGGTGATCCACTGCACGACCCGGTCTGGGCACGGCTGGCGGAAGCAGGGATTCCGGTGGGATTCCATCTTTCCGACAGCGGCTATCTGGCGATCGCGGCGCTGTGGGGCGGAAAGTCAACTTTCGAGGGGTTCGGCAAGAAGGATCCGCTCGACCAGGTGCTGCTCGACGACCGCGCCATCCACGACACGATGGCCTCGATGATCGTGCACCAGGTGTTCACTCGGCACCCGACGCTGAAGGTGGCCAGCATCGAGAACGGGTCCTACTTCGTCTACCGCTTGATCAAGCGGCTGAAGAAGGCGGCGAACACCGCGCCCTACCACTTCAAGGAGGACCCCGTCGAGCAGCTGCGCAACAACGTCTGGATCGCACCGTATTACGAGGACGACGTGAAGCTGCTCGCTGAAACCATCGGCGTCGACAAGATCCTGTTCGGCTCGGACTGGCCACACGGCGAGGGGTTGGCGGATCCGATGTCGTTCACCGCCGACATCCCGCAGTTCCCCGAGTTCAGCGCCGAGGACACCCGGAAAGTCATGCGGGACAACGCATTGGACCTACTCGGCGCCAAGGTTTCGGCATAGCCCTCCGATGAGCGAGTGGACCATCGGCGCGGTTCTGGACGCCATAGCGGAGACGGTTCCCGACCGCCTGATGACGGTCTGCGGCGCGCGGCGCAGCACGTTCGGCGAATCGGCCGACCGGACCCGCAGGCTGGCGAACTTCCTGGCAGATAACGGGTTCGGCGCCCACCGTGAGCGCGCCGAGCTCGAGAACTGGGAATGCGGGCAGGATCGCGTCGCACTGATCATGCACAACGACCTCTATCCCGACATGGTGATCGGTTGTCTGAAGGCGCGCACCGTTCCGGCGAACGTCAACTACAACTACACGCCGCGCGAGGTCGCCGAGCTGTTGGAGTACCTGCGACCGCGGGCAGTCATCTACCACCGGTCGTTGGGGCCGAAGTTCGCCGACGTGTTGCCGCCCGCCTCGGCCGACCTCCTGATTTCGGTGGACGACGGTAGCGACGTTGCGGAGCTGTCCGGCGCCATCACACTGGAAGACGCCCTGGCGCAAGGGGATACCGACCATCCGATCACCCCGTCTCCCGATGATCTGCTCATGGTGTGCACCGGCGGCACCACCGGGCGACCCAAGGGGGTGATGTGGCGGCAGAGCGACAGCTACGTCGTGTCCATGAACGGCGCCGATCACGAGTCCGCGGGCGACATACACGACAAGGTGCGCCACGGCGGACAGCCATGGTTCGCCGTGTCCCCGTTGATGCATGCGGCCGGCATGTGGACGGCGTTCGCCGCTCTTCTCAACGGCCTGCCTGTCGTCCTGTACGACAAGGCGAAATTCGATCCTCCAGCCGTGCTCGCGACCGCTGAGCGCGAAAAGGTGGGAATGATGACGATGGTCGGTGACGCGTATGCCGGGCCGTTGGTGGACGAGTTGCGGCGCGGTTCCTACGACCTGTCATCGATGTTCGCGATCGGCACCGGGGGAGCGGCGACGAACCCGAAATACCAGCGGGCGCTGCTGGAATTGCTCCCGCAGATCACCCTGATCAATGGCTACGGCTCGTCGGAGACCGGCAACGTCGGGTTCGGGCGCAGTCAGCGCGGCGACGAGAAGGACACGTTCGAATTGCGCGAGGGTGCACTGGTGGTGTCGGAAGACTACAGCCGATTCCTGCAGCCCGGCGAGGACGAGATCGGTTATGTGGCACGCGCAGGCAGGATTCCGCTCGGCTACTTCGACGATGCCGCCGCCACGCAGAAAACTTTCCCGGTCGTCGAGGGCCAGCGTGTGGTGATCTCCGGGGACCGAGGCTCGCTTGCCGCCGACGGCACCATGCGGCTATTCGGTCGCGACTCTCTGGTGATCAATACCGGCGGGGAGAAGGTGTTCGTCGAGGAGGTCGAAGAGGTGCTGCGTGCGCACCCGGGCGTCGCCGATGCGCTGGTGGTCGGCCGGCCGAGTGAACGGTGGGGTCAGGAGGTTGTCGCTCTGGTGGCGCTACGTGACGAGCTGGATCGCGTAGCGTTGCAGGAACTCTGCGCATCGCAGCTGGCCCGGTTCAAGGCGCCCAAGGAGATCATCTTCGTCGAGCAGGTGCGCCGCCTCGGCAACGGAAAAGCGGACTATCGGTGGGCGAAAGGCGTTGCGACACAGAAGGCTTCGGTATGACAACCAAAGTGATAGACGGACTGGTCAACGTGCACTTCGGCGAGACCGAGAAGCAACCCACCTGGATGCTCAAGGTGCGCGACGACTACTTCAAGGGACCGGAGTCGATGTTCGCGCCGGTCGACCTGGCCGAGTTGCTGGACGAGATGGACGAGCAGGGCGTCGCGAAAGCGATTCTGATGGACAGTGTCGCCAAGCCGTCGGTGACCGCGCGCAAGTTCGTCGAGGCGAAGCCGGACCGGTTCGCGCTGGCGATCGGCGGGGTCAATCTGCTGCGGCCGATACCGGCACTGAGGGAGCTCGCCGCCGTCGCCTCGGATCTGCCGGTGGCGTATACCGTTGTGGGGCCGAGCTTCTGGGGTGACGGCCAATATCCACCCAGCGACGCCGTGTACTACCCGCTCTACACCAAGTGCGCGGAGCTCGAACTGCCGCTGTGCATCAACACCGGCATCCCGGGGCCGCCGATACCGGGTGAAGTCCAGAATCCGATTCATCTCGATCGGGTGTGCGTGCGCTTCCCCGAACTGAAGCTTTGCATGATCCACGGGGCCGACCCGTGGTGGGACGTCGCCATCCGGCTGATGATCAAGTACCAGAACCTGCGTCTCATGACGTCGGCGTGGTCACCAAAACGGCTGCCCGACAGCCTCTTGCATTACATGCGGACTCGGGGATCGAACAAGGTGATGTACGCCTCGGACTGGCCGGTGCTCAAAATGCGCCGTGTCGTGCCCGAGGCGCTGGCGCTCGAATTGCCTGCCGACGTACTCGACAACTACCTCTTCAACAACGCAAACGAATTCTTCTTCGGCGCCAAACAGGAGAACTGATGGATCGTTACGAATTGCGCAGAATCGACTACAGCCTCACCGAGGACCACCAAGCCCTGCAGGCTGCGTACAAGGACTTCTTCAAGAGCCACTGTTCGATCGAAACGGTGCGGGCCGCAGAGGAGTCTGGGTTCGACAAAAGCCTGTGGGAACGCCTGTGCGCCATGGGGGCGACGACGATGGCGCTGCCGGAATCCGTCGGCGGAGACGGGGCGACACTCGTCGACCTGACCCTGGTGGCAGAAGAAGTTGGGCGCTCGCTAGCGCCTGTGCCGTGGATCGACCACGTCTGCGCGGCCCGGCTGCTCGCGCGTCTGGGTGCCCTGGAGCCCGACGTCGTCAACGGCAAGCAGCTGGCCGCATTCGACCCGCAGCACGACAACGTGACCGGTGTACGGCTGATCCCGACCGGCTCGATCGCCGACCAGATCGTCGTACGCGACGGCCAAGACATCGTGCGGCTGACGTTCGGCACCCGTCCCGCCAAGGTCGACAACATCGGCCGACTGCCCACGGCATGGGTCGACCAAGCAGCCGCCGACAGCCGCACAGTGCTGGCCAGTGGCGCCGAGGCGCTGGCGGAATACCAACGCGCGCTGGACGAATGGCGGGTGCTCACCGCTGCGGCGCTGGTGGGTCTGGTCGAGGAGACGCTCACGATCGCCGCGGAATTCGCGAAGAACAGATACACGCTCGGCGTGCCGATCTCGACGCTGCAGGGCATCTCGCATCCGCTGGCCAACATTGCGATCACCGTGCAGGGCGGCCGTAATCTCGCCCGTCGCGCAGCGTGGTTCCTGGACAACGAGCCCGACGAGCGACCGGAGCTCGCGCCGTCGGCATTCGTGTTCATGGCCGAGGAAGCTTCCAAGGCCGCGACGATGTGTGTGCATGTGCAGGGCGGACTCGGGGTTTCGGCTGAGGCGGCGGCATCGGCCTATCTTCTTCGCGCGCGTGGCTGGGCCTTGGCAGGGGGCGATCCCGGAGCGAGTGCGAAGTACATCGCGGAGCTCGTCGCGGCCCGCGAAAGCGGTTCAGGAAAGGGCGAATAAGTGGATTTCTCACGGGTTGAGCTGGCCGAGGACGATCAGGCGTTCGTCCAGGAGGCGCGTGACTTCCTGCGCACCCATGTGACCGACGACGTCATCCGCCGCGACCGTGAGACCGGCGACAACTTCGATGAAGGCGTGCACCTCGCGCTGGGAGCCGCCGGGTATCTGGCGAAAGAATGGAAATCTGAAGCCGAGGGCGGCTTCGACCGTGTTCGCCGGCGGATCTGGGAACTGGAGAAGCGCCGGGCACACGTGCCGTGGGTAACCTCCGGCACCACTGCGATGATCGCGCGGTCGGTGGAGAAGTTCGGCTCACCCGAGCTGAAGGCCGAGGTGATGCCAGGCGTGTTCAGCGGGCACATTCGGTTGTGCCTTGGTTACACCGAGCCCGAAGGTGGTTCCGACGTCGCGACCTGCAAGACCCGCGCGGTACGGGATGGGTCGAGCTGGCTCATCAATGGTTCGAAGATGTTCACCACCGGCGCGCACAACTGCCAGTATGTCTTCTTGATCACCAACACCGATCCCGAAGCTCCAAAACACAAGAGCCTCACCATGTTTCTGGTGCCGCTGGATTCACCAGGCATCGAGATCCAGGGCATCCGCACCGTCGACGGCGACCGCACCAACATCGTCTATTACAGCGATGTCCGCGTCGACGACAAGTACCGGCTTGGCGACGTGAACAACGGCTGGACCGTGGTGCGAGAACCGCTGAACGTCGAGCACGGCGCCGTCGATGTCGCCCCGGACGGGCTGCAGGACGTGTCGATCATGATGCATCAGGCCGGGTTCATGGCCGACGCTGTCGACAAGGCCGCGGCGAAGGTAGCCCAGCCGGATCCCAATGGACGCAGGCTAATTGACGACGGCGCGGTGGCGTATCGGCTCGGCCGCAGTGTCGCCAGGATGGAGGCCGCGCTGAGCGCCACGACAATCTTCGGGCGAGTGGCGTTGGCACAGACGATGCGGGATATCTCGCCGGACCTGATGGACCTCCTCGGCACGGCAGCGTCGCTGCCGGTCGGCACGGACGGCGCGGCCGACGACGGCGCCGCGGAATACGTCTACCGATTTGCCCCATTGGTGGGCATCTACGGCGGCACGCTCGAGGTGTTCCGCAACATGATCGCCCAGTACGTGCTGGGGCTTGGCAAGCCGGCGTACGCGCCCCCAGCGCAGAAGAAGGCCTCCTAGCGCTCGACGCAAGAAGGTCACCGCGGCCGCCGGACTGGCTACCATGTCGTCCATGGGTGACACCTGGCTGTCCGAAACCCGCTCCTCATACGACACCGACGCCACCGGATACGCCGAGAAGGTACGTGGGTTGCTTGGCGAGAAGCCTTATCTGCGGCTGAGTTTGGCGATGTTCGCTGAGTTGGTGCGCGACGTCGGAGGTGGACCAGTCGCCGATGTCGGCTGCGGGCCGGGGTACGTCACTCGCTACCTCCATGATGCCGGAGTGGATGCTTTCGGCATTGACCTGTCACCCGAGATGATCGCGATCGCGCGGCGGGACTATCCCGACCTGCGCTTCGAGGTCGGGACGATGACCGACCTCGCCTTGGCGGACAACTCCGTTGCGGGCGTACTCGCGTTCTGGTCGGTGATCCACGTGCCCGACGACGCCGTGCCCGGTGTTTTCGAGCAGTTCTGCCGAGTGTTGCGGCCAGGGTGTCCGCTGCTGGTCGGATTTCATGTCGGCGACGAAACACAACACACGTCAGAGGGTTACACGGGTCGCTCGATCAATGTCGACAGTTACCACCGGCCGCCGAGCAGGGTCGCGGGATGGCTTCGTGACGCGGGCTTCACGATCGAGGCCGAACTGGTTCTGAGGCCAGACGACGACGTCCCAGGAGCCGTCATCTTTGCGCGCAGCCCCAGCTGACCATGCCTAGTGGCGGGATGAATTGGGTCATAGCGACACGACGGTCGCCGCTGCGGTGCCTGGTGCACCGTAAAGCTGCGCGAAGCCGACCTTCGGCTCGCCGGGCACCTGGCGATCGCCCGCCTCGCCGCGCAGCTGGCGCACCAGCTCATGGATCTGGCGCAGACCCGACGCGCCGATCGGCTCACCGTTGGCGATCAGCCCGCCGTCGGTGTTGACCGGCATGGCGCCGTGGATTTCGGTTGCCCCGTCGGCCAGCAGCTTCTCCTGCTCGCCGTCGGCGCAGAAGCCACATTCGGCCATGTGGATGATCTCGGCCCCTGCGTCGGTGTCCTGTAGCTGGATCACGTCAACGTCCTCCGGTGCGACACCGGCCTTTTCGAACGCCGCCCTGGCGGCATACACCGTCGGCGCCACGTCTTCGGTGACAGGAGCGAACGTCGTATTGACCTCATAGGCGCCGTAGCGTCGGGTGCGCACCTCGACGGCCCTCAGATACACCGGCTTGGAGGTGTAGCGGTGCGCGACGTCGGCGCGGCACATGACGACTGCGGCGGCGCCTTCATCGGGCGCGCAGAACATGTACTGCGTCAGCGGGTAGTTCAGCATCGTCGAGCTGAGGATCTCGTCCTCGCTGATGGGCTTGCGCCGGAACGCATTCGGGTTCAGCGCCCCGTTGCGGAAGTTCTTCGCCGCGACCTTGGCGAGGGTCTCCTGTGAGATGCCGTGGTCGTGCAGGTAGCGGTTCGCCTTCATGCCGAAGAACTGGGTGGTCAAGTATTGGCCGTTCTCGGCGTACCAGCTCGGCATGCCGACGAGTGCGGGATCCTCGGTGAAGGCGCCGCGAGGGTGCTTGTCGAGGCCGATCGCGATGCCGATGTCGTAGTCGCCCAACCGGATTCCGTCGGCGCATGCCTTCGCGGCGCTGGCCGCGGTAGCGCATGCGTTGAAGACGTTCGTGAACGGGATGCCGGTCAGGCCAACCATTCCGACGATCGCGTCGGGGTTGGCCACCGTCCAGCTGCCGCCGGTGGCGAACTGCACATCACTCCACTGCACACCAGCGTCGGCAACCGCTGCGAAGATCGCGTCGACACCCATCTCCATTGCGGATTTGCCTTCGAAGCGCCCGAACGGGTGCAGGCCAACTCCGATGATGGCTACGTCGTTCATTGGGCGGATCCTCTCTAGACGGGTTTGAACGCGAACGTGACGATCTCGTCGCCGTCGTCATCGATGTTCAAGGGGATCATGGTGAGCTCGACTGGCATGCCGAACTCGAGCTTGGCCGGGTCGTTCTCGGTCAGCCGACCCTCGACGCGGATGACGTCACCGAGTTCGACGAGCCCGACCCCGAACGGAACGAAGTCCTTGCCCGTCGGGCCCCGATAGGGCGGCCCTGGCGGAAAGCCCTGTGTCGTCCAGGCGACCAGAGTGCCGCGGCGGGGGAGCAGTACTCGTGCCATGTCGCCGACGCTGCAATTTGGGCAGTGCGGCTGGACCGGGAACGCGGTGGCGCCACAGTCACCGCAGGTGCTTCCGATGAGCTGGGGGTTATCGTCAGGCCAGGTCGAAATATCCGGCGCCAGCGCCTTCTGCATGGGACGATCCTCCGTTCAGCTCGGTCAAGTGGAAGCAACTGTAAATATTACAGTATCCCTGCTGAGTGGGTCTCAGCGAGGATCGATGAGGTTGCGCAGACGTTCCGCCGCAAAGGTGGACGCACCCGCGGCCTGAACACGTTCGGCCAGAGCGCGATCCGAGGTTGCGACGCAGATGTTTTCGGGATGGGCGTCGGCGTGCACCAGGCGGACGATTTCATCATCCGCCGAATTCGCGGCGGGCTGCGGCGCATACGCCACGGTGATCACCGCCGATTCGATCGGTGGCGACGGCGGCCGCTCGAACACCACGGTGACGTCGGCGCCTTCGATCCCTGCCCATTGCTCGAGCCGCTCGACCAATGCCGTCATCGCGCGGTTGCGGTCACGCCACCAACCGTTGGGGCGAGACCCGATCACGTTCATGCCGTCGACGATCCACCGCACCCAGCCACGCTATACCTGGGCACCGCGTAGACCGCACCCAACTACCGCGAGCGTGCGTGTCTGTACGCCAACACGCCGTGGGCTGAGCACATTTCGCGCACGGTGATGGCGCCACGAAGGTGCGCCGAATGTACACAATTTGCGGCGTGTCGACGTGCAGACGCGCACGCTCGGCGAATAGAGGGAAGTCAGGCGATGGCGCCGGCGTCCTTGAGTTCCTCGATCCGATCCCATTCCATGCCGAGTTCCATCAGCACGAGCTCGGTGTGCTCGGACGCCTGCGGGGCACGCGTGGTCACGAGCGGTTCGTGGTTGAACTGGACCGGCCCGCGAACGACCTTGAACGGCTTGCCGCCGTCGCTCGCCTCGACTTCGACGATCATGTCGTTGGCGATCGCCTGTTCGTCGGACGTCAGATCGATGAAACTCTGGAACGGCGCCCACTGCCCCTTCATCGTCTTGAGGTGCTGGCGCCAGTAGTCGAAGGGCTTGCTGCGAATCCGTTCCCTGATGAGTTCGGCTGCGGCTGCGGCGTTTTCGATCAGCGGCATGACATCGGAAAACCGCGGATCATCGGCCAGTTCCGGCAGCCCGAGATGTTCGAACGCGTCGCGAATGTAGCCCGTCGGGCTGACGATGCACAGGTTGATGGTGCCACCGTCGGAGGTCAAATAGTTCGCCATGAACGGGTTCACACTCGGACCTGTTGCGTCCGGCATGACCGAACGCATCGTCTCTCCGGTTTCCATGCCCTGCGTGACGCTCGCCCCGCCGGCCCACCAGGCAGTGCTGAGCAGCGAGACGTCCAGTTCGACCGCCTCGCCGGTGCGCTCGCGGTGGAACAGGGCCGCAGAGATTCCGCCTGCGATGTTCATCCCGCCGATCGAGTCCCCGAACGCCGGAATGCCTTGCGACAGCGCGCCACCCAACTCCTCAGGCGTCAGCGCATGACCCACGCCGCTGCGTGTCCAGAACGCGGTGCCGTCGAAGCCACCGGTATCGCGCTCGGGCCCTTTGTCGCCGTAGGCGCTACCGCGCGCATAGATGATGTTCGGGTTGACCGCGCGAATGTGCTCGATGTCGAACTTGTTCTTCTGCCGCTGTGCGGGCATGTAGTTCGTCAGGAACACATCGGCGGTCTTGGCGATCTCGTACAGCACGTCCTGACCGCCCGGGGTCGACACATCGATGCCGACGCTGCGCTTACCGCGATTGGGATGCTCCATCAAGGGGTGCCGGTTCGGGTCGAGTTGGAAGCCGCCCATGTTGATGAAACCGCGCTGGGTGTCGCCACGCACGGGATGTTCCACCTTGATGACATCGGCGCCCCAGTCGGCGAGGATCGCCCCGGCCGCAGGAACGAACGTGAACTGTGCGACTTCCAGGACGCGGACGCCCTCCATCACCTTGATCAAGTGAGCCTCTCTAGCTGTTGAAATATCTTACTGTAATGTTTACAGTTGATCGTCCCGCAGAGTCCGATTGTACGAGGTAGCAGGGTGAGCTCCACCGAGAATCGTGAAGAACGGACCGAGACCAGCGTCGAGCTCGGCGGGCGGGTGGCCGAACGCGCGGAAGCCCGAATGCTGATCGACGGCGAACTCACGTTCGCGGCAACCGGTGAAGTGTTCGACAATTTCAGCCCGGCCACGGGACTGCTGCTCGGCCAAACCGCCGCCGCCCAACCGCCCGACATGGACCGCGCCATCGCGGCCGCGCGTCGCGCCTTCGACGAATCGGACTGGTCGACCAACCGCGTGCTGCGCAAGCGCTGCCTGCATCAGCTTCAGGAGGCTATCGAGGCGGACAGGGAAGATCTGCGCGAGGAACTGATCGCCGAGGTCGGTTGTCCCGCGATGATCACCCAGTCCGCACAACTGGATTGGCCACTCGCTGAGGCGCTGCGCTATCCCAGCCGGCTTATCGACGAGTTCGAGTGGGAGCGCACGCTGGAGGGTGGCGGCCTGTTCGGTGAGCGCAATGTGCGAACCGTCGTCAAGGAGCCGGTCGGCGTCGTTGCGGCGATCACGCCTTCGAACTTTCCGATCGAGGTCATCCTCAACAAGCTCGGCCCAGCGCTGGCCGCGGGCAATACCGTTGTGCTCAAACCGGATCCGCACACTCCGTGGAACGCGACCCGACTCGGTCGGCTGATCGCAGACCACACCGACATTCCTGCTGGCGTGGTTAACGTCGTGCCAACGCCGTCCAACGACGTGGCCGGACTGTTGGGCACCGATCCGCGCGTCGACATGATCTCGTTCACCGGTTCGACGGCCGTCGGCAAGATGCTCATGCGCCAGGGCGCCGAGACCATGAAGCGGATGTTCCTCGAACTCGGCGGAAAGTCGGTGTCGATTGTGCTCGACGACGCGAACCCCGCCGCGATCCTCGGCGCCGCTATCGGGGTGTGCGTCCACGCGGGGCAGGCGTGCGCGGCGACCACGCGCATGCTCGTCCACCGCTCGCTGTACGACGAAGCGGTCGCCACGATCACCACTGCCTACTCGGCGGTGCCCGTCGGCGATCCGATGCAGCCTGAAACCCTTGTCGGACCGCTGATCAGCGCGGCGCAGAAGGATCGCGTGCTGATCGCCATCGACCAGGCACGTCGCGACGGTGCCGAAATAGCTGTCGGCGGCGGTGAAGTCGACGACCTGCCTGAGCATCTCAAAGGCGGCCACTATGTGGCGCCGACCGTGATCGTCGGCGTCGACAACAGCGCGGCGATCGCCCAGGAAGAGGTCTTCGGCCCGGTGCTGATCGTGATGCCGTTCGATGACGACGACGAGGCCGTGCGTATCGCCAACGACAGCGCGTACGGCCTTGCGGGCGCGGTCATGTCGCGATCGATGGAACGCGGCATGAACATCGCGCGTCGCATCCGCACCGGCTCGTTCGGCGTCAACGGCGGCATGTTCTACGGCGCCGATGCGCCGTTCGGCGGTTACAAGAACAGCGGTATGGGACGACAGTGCGGCATCGAAGGCTTTCAGCAGTATCTGGAAACCAAGGCCATCGGCTGCCGGGTGCCACGAAAGAGCTAAGCCGCGTCGAGTCTGACAACAAGCTCACTTTCGGCGATCAGGCCACCGCATCGAACGTCACCGGAATCGCGGTAGGCGACCGGAACGGCTGGCCGAAGATGTGCGGGTCGTCGTCGGTGACCAACTCGATGTTGGTCAGCCGGGCCAGCAGGGTTTCGACCGCTACCCGCGTCTCCATCCGCGCCAGGTGCAGTCCCATGCAGGTGTGCTCACCGGCGGCAAAGGAGAGGTGCGGGACGCGCCTGCGGAAGATGTCGAATTCTTCTGAACGCTCCCAACGCTTTTCGTCTCGATTGGCCGAGCCGATACAGACGTCGACGACCGCGCCCGCGGGCAGTTCGACGCCTTCGATCTCAGTCGCCTCGCTCGCGTAGCGCTGCACCGTGGTCAGCGGTGTCTCGAAGCGCAGGCCTTCCTCGATCGCAGGCGCGATCAGTTCGTGGTTTTCCTGCACGGCCCGGAACTGCTCAGGGTGACTGAGCAACAGATACAAGAGGTTTCCCGAGGACCGATAGGTGGTCTCCAGTCCAGCGGGCAGCAACAGCCGAAGGAACGAGTAGATGGCCTCGTCGGAGAGCTTCTCGCCGTCGATCTCCGCGGTCACCAGATCGCCGATGATGTCCTCAGTCGGCTTGGATCTGCGCTGCTCGATCTGTTGCAGGAAGTAGTCTTTCAGCTCCGCAGACGCCTCGAAGGCCCGCTTGTAGCGGACGGTGTAGCTGATCAATTCGACGGCGCGTTTGCGGAACCATGCGAGGTCCTCTTCAGGCAGGCCGAGCAGCTTCGAGATGACTCGTGTCGGAAACTCGAACGTGAAGTCCTTGACCAGGTCGGCCTCGCCGGTCTCGATGAACTCGTCGATAAGTTTATTGACGACGGGCCGAACGATCTCCGGCTCCCAGCGCGCCAACGAGCGCGACTTGAAGGCCGCCGACACGAGATTGCGGTGCTCCCAATGCTTTTTGCCCTCCATCGCAAGGATGGTCGGGCCGATGAACAGCCCGATGGTGCTGTCGTAGATGTGCGAGTTGAACACCTTGCCATCCCGGAAGACGCGGTTGACGGCGTCGAACGACACTGCTGCGTATAGGTGTTCGGGCTTCATCGATTCGGGTGTCTTGGACCAATCCATGACGCTGCCCTCGAACACCCCGGCCTGGCTCCGCTTCTGTGCGAACAGCGGATAGGGGTCACGATGGAGGTCAAACGTCTCGTCGGCCGTGACTGGGCTTTCCACCGCTGATCTCCAGCATCGTCGATCGGACACGCATCCTGCTTTAGGTACTGTAAAGCTTACAGTATTGCAAATCTAGAGCTGAATCGGCGGTCCCGCGAGCATCGAGTTGATGAAGCCGGCATCGACATGGATGTCCTGCCCCGTGATCCAGCCCGCCTCGGGCGACCCCAAGAACGCGATGATCGGGGCGATGTCGTCGACGCATGCGTGCCTGCCAACGGTGGCGCGACATGCGTCGAGGACCTCTTTGCCCATGGTGGCCTCGAAATCCGTCAGGATCGGCGTCTCGACCGGCCCCGGGCTCACGGTGTTGATCCGCACCCCGTATTTCGTCCAGGCGGGGCCTGCGAGGCGCTTGCTGTACAGGATCACCGCTTGCTTGGAGGTGCTGTACACCGGGTAGCTCGGGTCCTGTTCGGCCTGCCACTTCTCGACGGCCTCGGCGTCGGTGAGCTCCAGGAGGCCGGACAGTGGTTCCAGGCGCTGCTCCCAGCCGAGCGCGGCCGTCGACGCCACCGCGACAACCGATCCACCCTCACGCAGCAGCGGCAGCATGCCCTCGGTCATCAGCCGCATGCCGAGGTAGTTCACCGTGAGCACGTCGGCGGCCGGCGCCGTTCCGGGGATGCCCGCGACGTGGGCGAGCATGTCCCAGCCCGAACCGATCTGGCCGAGCAGCGCGTCGATGTCGGCCGCGTCGCGCAGATCGCACCGCATGTACTCGGCAGCCGGAGTGTGGTGCTCGCGAACGTCGACGGCAAGCACGTGGTCGCCGCGGTCATGAAACGTTCTCGCGACCGCTGCCCCGATGCCTGATCCCGCGCCGACCACCACGATCCTGCGTGTCATATGACCCAACCTTCCCAACGCACCGACCAGCCTGCGTATCATCGAACGGCCGACAGTAAGGTCGACAGTAAACAATTCTGGTTCGCCAGACAATGACCGTGGGACGGGCGAATGAGCACAACGCAGGAGCGGGTCGACGGCGCTATTGGGGTGCGCGCGATCCTCGAACGTCAACGTGCCGCGTTCCTGGCCGATGGCCCGCCCACCGCGGCGGTGCGGCGCAATCGCATCGACCGGCTGCTCGCGCTGGTGCTCGAAAACGCCGACGATTTCGTCGAGGCGATGCAGGCCGATTTCGGCACCAGACCCTCGACGGGAACGCTGTTCACCGAGGTGTTCGGCATGGTTTCGGTCATCGAGCACACCAGATCACAAGTGCCGCAATGGATGCGCGCGACAAAGCTGATGCGCGCAGCGCGGCTGGTCGGGCTCAAGGCGGAGGTGCAGCCCTCGCCGCTGGGTGTGGTCGGGATCATCGGCCCGTGGAATTTCCCGCTGCAGCTGGTCGTGCTGCCCGCATCGGCGGCCTTCGCCGCCGGCAATCGGGTCACGATCAAGATGTCGGAAATAACCCCCCGCACAGCGGAACTGATGAAAACGACGGCACCGAAGTATTTCGACGCGACCGAGCTCGACATCGTCACCGGGGGGCCCGAGGTTTCGGCGGCGTTCGCGAGCCTGCCGTTCGATCATCTGTTCTTCACCGGTTCACCGTCGGTGGGCTCACTGGTTCAGCAGGCCGCCGCGCGGAATCTCGTTCCGGTCACGCTCGAGTTGGGCGGGAAGAATCCGGTGGTGGTTTCGCCCGATGCGGACCTCAAGCGATCGGCAACGCGCATTGCCGCGGCGCGAATGATCAACGGGGGACAGGTGTGTATCTGCCCGGACTACGTTTTCGTGCCTGCCGGTCGCATCGGCGCATTCGTCGACATCGCCCGTGAGACGCTGCGTGGCATGTTCCCGTCGATCGTGCCCAACGACGACTACTGCTCGTCGGTGAACGAGGCCAACTTCGATCGCGTCGTCGGGTTGATCGAGGACGCCAAGGCCAACGGTGCCACCGTCGAAACCATCGCTCCCTCAGCCGAATCGCTGCCCGACCGCGCCACCCGCAAGATCGCGCCAACGATCGTTCGGGACGTCGACGAGACCATGAGGATCGCCAACGAAGAGGTGTTCGGGCCCGTCCTCGACGTTCGACCGTACTCGAATCTGACCGATGTCATCGAGCACATCAACCAGCGGCCCTCGCCGTTGGTGGCGTACTGGTACGGCCCGGACGACGACGACTTCCGACGCTTTGTCCGGCATACCCGCAGTGGCGGCGTTGCGCGCAACGACTTTGGCGCGCAGATGATCCCATCGGCCGCGCCGTTCGGTGGCGTGGGCCGCAGCGGGATGGGCGCCTATCACGGCAAGGCCGGTTTCGACGCGTTCAGCCACTATCGGACGGTGGTCGGCACCGACTTGCCGTTCAGTGTCACCGGTGCGGCGGCGCCGCCGTTCAGCGGCTCAACGCGCGCAGGCGCGAGGATGGCGCTGCGCATGGCGCGCAGCCGCACTCGCCGGCGGCTCAGGCGCCGGCGCTGATCGCTTGCTCGCGGGCCCACCGGTAGTCGGCCTTTCCGGCGGGGCTGCGTTCGATCACCGGCCGGAATACGATCGCCTTCGGCAGCTTGTAGCGCGCGATCGAGCCGGCGGCGTGGTCGATCAGTTCCTGCTCGTCGACGGTGGCGCCCTCGGCGAGTGCGACGATCGCAACGACTTCTTGGCCCCACTTCTCACTGGGCCGGCCCGACACCACGACGTCGGCCACCGCGGGATGAGACGCGACCGCGGTCTCGACCTCCTCGACGAAGATCTTCTCGCCACCGGAATTGATGCACACCGAGTCACGACCGAGCAACTCGATCGTGCCGTCCGCCAGATGACGGGCGCGGTCGCCGGGCACCGAGTACCGCACGCCGTTGATGACCGGGAAGGTCGCGGCCGTCTTCGACTCATCTCCCTTGTAGCCCAACGGGACATAGCCCCGCTGCGCGAGCCAACCGATGCCGTCATGACCCGGCTCGAGGATCGCGCCGAGGTCTTCGGCCGCGACGAATGTGTCGGGTCCCGCGTTGAACGTGCCTGTTGCCACGGCGCCAGGGGCCGACATATGCGTCATCTGCGCGCCGGTCTCCGACGACCCGACACCGTCGACGACGATCAGGCCGGGCTTGACGTCGATGAGGCGTTGCTTGGCCGTCGGCGTCAGCAGCGCGCCGCCGTTGGCCACCACCGCCAACGACGAGAGATCGGCACCACCGCGTTCGATGGCCGCAGCGAGTGGTCGCGCCATGGCGTCGCCGACGACGGTGACCGCCATGACCTTCTCGCGCTCTATGGTGTTGACGACTTCGTCGGCGTCGAAGCGGTCGGTGACCGTGGAGAAGACCACCGACTGGCCGGTCGTCATCGCGGTCATCACGGCCCATTGCGCTGCGCCGTGCATCAACGGCGGCAGGATCATGAGCCTCGATTCCGGCGCGTCCGCAACGCGTTTCGCGATGTCGTCGTAGGACCTGGCAAGTTCTCCGGTGTAGAGGCTTCGGCCGCCGAACGAGGTCATGAAGATGTCGTGCTGGCGCCACAGCACGCCCTTCGGCATGCCCGTCGTGCCGCCGGTGTAGAGCACATACAAGTCGTCGGGCGACGGCTCGTCGGGCGGCAGTACCGGAATGCCCGAGCCGACGATGGACTCGTAGTCCACCGCGCCGTGCACGAGATCGTTGCCCGATCCGTCGGCGATCTGGATGAGCACCCGCAGTTTGGGCAGTTGCCGAAGCACGTCGTTGACCCGCGGCGCGAACGTCGCGTGATAGATGAGCGCGGTCGCGCCGGAGTCGGCGAGCAGGTAATGCAGTTCGTTCTTGACGTAGCGGTAATTCACGTTGAACGGCGCCACCCGGGCGCGCCACGCGCCCAGCATCGCCTCGACGTATTCGGGACCGTTGTATGCGTAGATGCCGAGCAGGTCCTGACCGACTTCGTGACCGCGCAGCGTCGACCGGTCGGTCTTACACCCCAGTCCGCGGGAATGCAGGTAGGCCGCGAGCCGGTTGGATCGCTCGACGACCTGCGCGTACGTGTAGCGGCGCTGGCCTTGGATGAGGAATTCCCTGTCGCCGATCACAGCCGCGACGGTGTCTGCGGCGGCAGGGACGGTGAATTGTGTTTCGGAGTCGGACATCGTGCCTCTCAGGGCTGGTGGGGCAGCAGCTTGATCATCAGGCCCTTGGCCTCGGATAGTACGTTGCCGTCCGTGTCGGTCATTTCCGCCCTCACAAACAACTTGCGGCCCTCGACCGAGTCGACCCAAGCTCGCGACAGCAACGGCTCGTCAGTGGGCGTGATCTTGCGGTAGTCGACATGCAGGTAAGCGGTCCGGCTGTCAGGTCGACCTGCTGCTGAGACGACCATGCCGAAATGCCAGTCGTAGAACAGTGGGATCACCCCGCCGTGCACCGCGCCGTTGCCTCCGACATGGAAGCGGGTGAAGTGCCCGCGCATGGTCACCTCGTCGGGGCCTGACTGCACCACCTGCCACGGCGGCATCAGCGGATGGCCGTTTCCCGGAAGGTCCCTGGTACGTCCGCCCGGCGCTACACCGGCGGGTGCCTGGTGCTTCTCCAGACGGGCACAGATGTCCTCGACGAGCGCGGCCGTTTCGTTCCACACTGTGGCGTCGGGGCTCGTGGACACGACGATGTCCTGCAGCCGCCGCATCGCCGCCATGAATCGGGCCAGCTCCGGCGTTGCGTCAACCGGTGTGACCCTTGCGAATTCGCGGATATCGTCCTCGGTGTCGGTCATTTCCACGCCTCGATGAGGTCGTCGGTGGTGGTGATGGTGGCAAGCAGCGACAGCGTGTTGTCGATGATCGAGGCGGCGTACTCGGTCGGGATGCCCGCGACCGCATCGCGCGGCACCACAACGCGGTAGGCCCGGTTCACGGCATCCATGACGAGGTTGGTGATCGCCACGTTCACCGAGACGCCGACGGCAACGATCGTCGAGACCCCGAGGTTGCGCAGCGTGATGTCGAGGTCGGTGCCGCCCATCGGCCCGATGCCGTGCGATCGGTGCAGCACCACATCTGTTGGGGCAGGGCCTAATTCGGGGAGCAGGGCCGCGCCGGGACTGCCCGGTGCGATGTCGACACCGCTGCCGACGGCGAAGATCTTCGCGTTGTGATTGCCGCCAAGGCCGTCGGGCCGCCGCTGCACCAGACAGTGCACGATCTTCACTCCCGCTTCGCGGGCCGCAGGAAGAAGGCGTTCGATGTTGGGCAGCGCCTCGCGACGCGCCTCCTTCGCGAGCACCGCCAGCCCTGCGTTGGGGCCGACGACGGCACCCTGGCACTCCTGGGTGACGATCGCGGTGTGCGCCGGCGCCGCGACCTCCGCGAGGTCGGGTCTCACCCGGACACGACCGCGGCGGTCGGGGGGACTTGATAGAACTGCGTCGCCCATTTGCGCAGTGCCATATAGGGTTTCGCGTCGACTGTCGACAGCGCCGGCCGCTCGATGTACTCCTGATAGCGCCAGATGTTGAGGTCATCCCACACGGTGCCCAGGAACTGGCGCTGGACCTGCTCGCGCACGCTGTCGGGTGGCACGTCGGAGGTGTCGCCGGGCAGTCGCGGCCACCAGATGGAATAGAACATGTCCGAGTATCCGTCCTCGACAGGCGTGCAGGCGAAGATCAGCCGGTGGTTCGACGATCCCTCGAACGCGCTGATCGCAAACCCGAGGCCGGAGAAGTGGCTGTGGATGTACAGCGCCATCTTGTTCGGATCGTCACTGCGCGTGTCGGGCCAGCCGGTCAGAAATCGCCACTCCTCGTCGACGGCCTCCCAGCTCAGGCACACCGGCGTGACAGTGGCTCCGTGCACGTAGTGAAAGTGCGCGCTGTCCGGTCCGTTCTCCGCGACGATCTGCGGATGCACGGGTTCGCGCTCGGCGCGACTCGAAAACTCGGGATACGGGCGGTAATACGCCTCGGGGTCGGTGGGAAACTGCGGGAACTTTCCGAACAGGTCGGGCATCTCCCAGTGTGGTTCGTTGCCCTCGGGTTGGTGCCAGGCGAACACGCAACCGTATTGTTCGCGCACCGGGAAGACGCGTAGCCGCAGCGATTTGTTAGGTCGATCCGGCTGGTAGGGGATGTACCGATTGGTGCCGTCGGGTCCCCACCGCCAGCCGTGAAATGGACACTCGACGCAGTCGCCGACGACCTTGCCGCCGTGACCGATGTGGGCACCGAGGTGGCGGCAGTGGGCCGTCATCACATGTAACGCACCGGACTCGTCGCGATACGCGACGAGGTCCTCGCCGAAGTATCGAAGCGGACGTACCTCGCCGACGGCGAACTCAGCCGACCAGCCGATCATGAACCAGCCGGTGACCTTCCAGGTGAAGGGGACCTTCACGGTGACGCCTCCATGGTCGCAGATACTAAATCGATTACAGTATAGATTTCCGCAAACAGCAACATCGGGCGGCCGAGGCGCTGGTAACCACCCGAAACGGCTGTCGTTCAGCGCCTTTCAAGAGACACTTGATTTTCCCAAAACCTACGCTAGCGTAGGTTACGCAGCCGTAGGTATCAGACAAGCCGGGAGAGTCTTGATGACATCAACCCAAGAGGCATTGCTCACTGAGCTGGAACCCGTGGTGGAGGCCAACCTGAACCGACACCTCGAGAAGGCGAAGCCGTGGAATCCGCACGACTACGTGCCGTGGAGTCGTGGTCGCGACTTCGCGTTGCTGGGCGGCCAAGACTGGACACCGGAGGACTCCCAGCTCGACGAGGTGTCCAAAGCCGCCATGATCGTGAACCTTCTCACCGAGGACAACCTGCCCTCCTACCACCGCGAAATCGCGACGCGTTTCGGGCGCGATGGCGCCTGGGGTCAGTGGGTCGGTCAGTGGACGGCTGAAGAGGGTCGGCACAGCATTGCGCTACGCGACTATCTTCTCGTCACCCGAGGCGTCGATCCCGTGGAGCTCGAGCACGGTCGCATGGTGCACACGGCGGCCGGCTACGACTCCGGCGACAAATCGCCAATAGAGGCCCTGGCCTATGTGTCCTTTCAGGAACTGGCGACGCGGATCAGCCACCGCAACACCGGCCGGGCATCCGGATGTCCGATCGCGGAACAACTCCTCACCCGGATAGCGACCGACGAGAACCTGCACATGGTCTTCTATCGCAACCTGGTGAGCGCTGCGCTCGATATCGCACCGAACGCGACGATGCGTGCGATCGCTCGCGAAGTGATCAACTTCCAGATGCCGGGAAGCACCATGCCAGGGTTCGCAGAGAATGCTCTGAAGATCGCCAAGGCCGGCATCTATGACCTGCGTTCGCATTTGGACGACGTCGTGCGTCCGGTCTTGCGGTTCTGGGGAGTGTTCGAGCGTGAGGATTTCGACGGTGAAGGCGCGCGCGCTCGCGACGAACTGGCGGCGTTTCTCGACCTGGTGGAGGAAAAGGCCTCGTACTATGACCGGCGTCGCGAAGAACGGATGGCAGGCGCAGGCGCACCGTCCGGACGCTGACGCGTCAGCCGCGGGCAACCACGGCTTCGCCGAAGGCCTTGATGAAGTCGACGGCAGCCTGCGGACTCGACCCGTCGGCCTGCACGACGGCGGAGGTGGCTCCGTAGGCGCCCAACTCGTCGAGCACGTCGCAGGCACGTTGCAGTGATGCGGGGTCGTCGATCTCGATGTGGGGGCACACCACCTGCACATCGACCGACATTGGGTCCCGCCCCGATTCGGCCATCCCGTCCCGGAGTTGGTCGACCATGGCACCGAACTGCGTGGCGTTCTCGATGGCCGCGGTGCGGATCGTCGTGGCCATTCCGGCCGGCGCGATGATCGGCATCCACCCGGTCCCGTAGTCGATGACTCGGCGCAGCGCCGCCTTGCCGTTGCCGCCGATCCAGATGGGCGGATGCGGACGTTGCGCGGGCCGTTGCAGCCAGACCGGGCCGGGCGTCTCGAAAGCTGTCCCGCTGACCGGCGCGTCGGGGTCGACCCAGATCGACCACAAGGCGCCGAGGGCTTCGTCGAACAGCTGTGCGCGACGGTCGAAGTCGACGCCGACCGCACAGAATTCAGACCGCAGATAGCCGGCGCCGACACCGGCGATCAACCGGCCACCGGAGATCAGGTCCAGGCTGCCCAGCGCTTTCGCCGATAGATAGGGATTGCGGAACGGCAGCACGTACAGGTTGGTCATCAGCTTGATGCGGGTGGTCACGCCCGCCATGAAACTCAGCGCGGCGATCGGATCGAGCGTGTTGTGGCCGCCGTTGCGTCGCCACTTGACCGAGGGCGCCGGGTGGTCGGACAGCGCCACCGCAGAAAAGCCGGAGATCTCGGCTTGTCGGGCGAGGTGTCGAATGACGTCGGGCTCCAGGAATTCCTCGGATGCGGTTGGCAACTCGCTCGGATACTCCAGCGTGTACTTCATCGGTCCCCCGGAAAATCGCACCAGAACCCGGACTCATACTGTAAGAGTTACAGTAACATGTCGTGTTGAGCCGGGGCCGAGGAGGAGCAATGACGACCACGTCGACACGCTTCGAAGCGATCGTCATCGGCGCGGGCTTCTCAGGTCTATATGCGCTGCACCGTCTGCGCGAACTCGGCGTCCGCGCCCGTGTGCTGGAGATGGCCGAAAACGTCGGCGGGACTTGGCTGTTCAACCGGTATCCGGGTGCGCGCTGCGACATCGAGAGCATCGAGTACTCCTACAGCTTCTCCGAGAAGATTCAGCAGGAGTGGGTGTGGACCGAGACGATGCCGGGCCAGCCCGAGATCGAGGCGTACCTCAACTTCGTCGCCGACCGGCTCGACCTGCGTCGGGACATCTCGTTCAACACCGAAGTTGTCGCGATGACCTTCGACGAAGACGCCGGTGAATGGTTGGTCGAGACATGGGCGGGGAAGTCCTTCGTCGCTCCCTTTGTGGTCGCGGCGTCCGGCATCCTCTCGGTGCCGCTCGAACCGCAGATCGCGGGCATGGATACCTTCGCCGGCCAGTCGCTGTACACCAGCTGCTGGCCGAGGGAGGGCGTTGATCTCGCCGACGAGCGCGTCGGGGTCATCGGCACCGGTTCCACCGGCGTGCAGTTGATTCCAGTCGTGGCACGGCAAGCCGCGCACTTGACGGTGTTTCAGCGCTCGCCTGCCTACACACTGCCATGGCAGGTGCGGCCACTCGAGCCCGGTGAGCTCGACGAGATGAAGTCCCGCTACGACGAGATTCGCGCGGCGCAGCGCCAACACCCGGTCGGGGCCGCGCGACTGAGCGCCTTCTCGGTGATGCTCGAGATGATCCAGCGGCCGCCGCTGAAGTCGGCCACCCGCGAGGAACAGCTGCGGGCCATCGACGAGCACGGGGTGATCGGCGCGCTCAGTTGGGGTGATGTGTTCTTCGACATCGAGGCCAACCACATGGCGGCGAAGCTGTACGGCGAAGCGGTCGCGCGGATCGTCAAGGATCCCTCGACTGCCGCTGCGCTGACGCCAAGCCACCCGTTCGGATGCAAGCGCCCGATCATCGACCAGGGCTACTACGAAACGTTCAACCGCGACAACGTGACCCTTGTCGACCTGCGCACGGGCCCGATCCGTAGCGTCATGCCGACGGGTATCGACACCGAGCAAGGCTTCCACGAGCTCGATGTCATCGTCTACGCGACCGGATTCGACGCGATGACGGGCGCGCTGACGCGGATGGACATCCGCGGTCGCAACGGCATCTCGCTGCGGGAATTCTGGGCAAGCGAGGGCCCGCTGTCCTATCTCGGGCTGGCGGTCGCGGGATTCCCCAACCTGTTCATCGTCCAGGCGCCTGGAAGTCCTTCTGCAGCAACAAATTTCGTCGCCGCGCTGGAGCAGCACGTGGAATGGATCGGCGATTGCATCGCATACCTGCGCGGCCACGACTACCAGACCATCGAGGCGCTGCCCGACGCCCAGCGGGAGTGGATCGAACACACCACCTCGTTGGTGGCGCCCACTGTGCTCGTCCACCCGAGCTGCAATTCCTGGTACAACGGTGGCAACGTGCCCGGCAAGAAGCGGATGTATATGGGTTACACGGCGGGAATTCCGGAATATCGTCGCAGATGTGACGAGATCGCGGCGGCCGGATACACCGGTTTCAAGCTCGGTTAGCCGATGAAGACTTCAGAGCGCTTTTGGCGGATCGGAACCGATGTCGCGGGAGTGGTGCCGCGCGCGCACGCGGCGCTGAGGTCTGACGGTTGGAATCCGCTGTCATCGAACGGTCTTCGCCTGCTGGCTGAAGTAGTGATGGACGAGGCGGCGTTGACGGGCATGACCCTGACGGCGCCGCCGCCGAAGCTGGAGCGCTCGGAGCAGGCATGCGCCGCCGCGGCCGGCGAGCTGTCGGAACTGGGAATCGGTGCTCACGCCGACCCGGAACCGTTGCGCGTGAGGGACATTCGGAGCCAGCGGTTCGGACGCACGGTGTATGAGCGGCTGATGTTCGAACACGACCCGAAGCTGCCGGGCACGCTGAGGGACTTCGGCGGGTCCGCCACCGCCGCGGTGCACCTGTGTCGGCGCGGCGACGACCGGCGGCCGTGGCTGGTGTGGGTGCACGGTGCGGGTCAGGGGCAGCCACTGGATCTGCTGTTCTCGCGGGCGCGGCGCATCCAGAACGAACTCGGCTTCAACGTCGCGCTACCCGTTCAGCCCGGCCACGGGGTTCGACGCCAAGCATGGCCGGCATATCCCAACATGGATCCGTTGGCCAACATCGCGGGGATGATGCGCGCGGTGTCGGAGGTCCGAACCGTCGTGCGTTGGCTGCGACCGCAGTCCACCGCGATCGCGATATCGGGTGTGTCCATGGGCAGTCCGGTCGCGGCGCTGGTGTCGCACCTGGAGGCGGTGGATGCCGTTGCGGTCTACACACCGATCTTCGGGCTCAACGCGATGATCGCGCAGCACCTCGGGCGGTGGGGGCCGTCAGTCGTCGACGTCAGCGATCTGTTGCGATCATCGACTGTGGCACGGCTGGCGGCGCCGGTCGATCTGCTGGCCACAGATCCGACACCACCACCCGAGCGCCGCCTCATCGTCGGCGCCTGGCACGACCGAATGGCGTTGCGGGAACCAGCAATTGCGCTGCATGAACGGTGGGGCGGCGAGCTGTACTGGCACGATGGCGGCCACGCGGGGCACTTGCTGTCGCGACGCGTGCAGGCGGCGTCGGAGCGGTTCCTGGCCGGGCTCAGTGCGGAAGGCGCCCGCCGATCGTCCGGGTGACCTGCTCGGCGTATCCGACAAGGAGATCGATCCATGCCTCGCACTGGGACTGCGGCATGCGCACGGTCGGGCCGCTGATGGTGATCGCGCCGAGGATGTCGCCTGCGGCATCGAAGACCGGTGCGGAGAGCCCCGAAGCGGAGTCCTCGCGTTCGCCGGCTGTGATCGCGTAGCCGTCAGCCTTGGCCTGTGCGATGAGCCTGCGTAACTCGTCGGCACTGGTGACCGTCCCGCCCGCCATCGGCTCGAGCGGCGCAGCGAGGATCTTGTCCGCGAGGTCTGGGCTCCAGGCCAGCAGCACGCGCGACGCAGAGCCGACATGTAAGGGAATGACCTTGCCCACGTACATGTCTCGACGCAAAGCGTGATGAGTCTCTGCGACCGCGACGGCGACCCTGAAGTTCTGTTCGATCTTGAAGAAGCACGCCGTCTCACCGGTCTTGTCGCGGATCTCCTTGAGTACCGGGTTGACAATCGCCAACACGTCGAGGTCCTTCAGCGCGGTGGCGGCCCAGTAGGACATCCGCACGCCGATCCTGATGCGATCACCCGTCCTGTCCAGCAGGCCTTGGGCGACCATGTTGCTCACGAGGCGCTGCACGGTTGACGTGGGCAGCCCGGTCGCCTGCTGGATCTCGCCGAGCGACATGTCCGGGTGGGTCAGCGAGAACGCGTCGAGGATCTCGGTGATCTTGCCGAGCACCAGTAGCGGTTGCTGCTTGGCCACGTCTTCGGTTGCCATGACGAGAATCTACCCGCGGTCGATGACCCACTCGAAAGCCTTGGCCTTGGACCGCGCGCCCTGAGCCGTCCGCGAGCGATTCGGCTCGCCAAGCTCGGCCAGCATTTTGTCGGTGAGGTCCACCATCGAAGCGAGCGTGGCCGGAGTGAACCAGTCCGGGCGGGTCGCGAACAACAGGTCCTCGGTCGAGGCGTTGCCGCTGGCGCCGGGGGCGAAGGGGCAGCCGCCCAGACCGCCTAGGGATCCGTCGACCATCGAGGCGCCAGCGTCGATCGCAGCGAGCGTGTTCGCGACTCCGAGGCCCCACGTATCGTGACCGTGAAACACGATGCGCCGCTCGGGGGTTCGCGTCTTGACACCGGTGATCAGGTCGGTCACCTGGGTGGGAATCGCCTGCCCGATGGTGTCACAGACGACGATGTCCTCGGCTCCATAGGTGCGCGGATCGGCGGCAATGCCGATCACCCGTTCGGGGTCGGTGAGGCCCTCGAACGGGCACGTGAAAGCCGTCGCGATGCACAGCTGGATGGCACCACCGGCGTCCTGCGCGATCCGAACCGCGTCGGGCATCGCGGCGACGCTGTCCTCGGTGGTGCGCCCGATGTTGGCTTTGTTGTGCGAGTCCGACGCCGAGAAGCAGTACTGGAAGTTCCGCGCGCCCGCTGCCGCCGCCTTCTCGACATGTCGTGGCGTCGCCACCCAGATCCAACAGCGGTCCAACTCGTCGGGTTCGAGAGCCGTGATCACGTCGAGCGTATCGGCAAGCGGCGGAACGAGATCCGGTCGGGCCATCGAACCGATCTCGAGTGCCGAAACGCCGAGCGCCAACAGTTCGCGGATGATCTCGACCTTGCGCTCGGTGGGCAGCATCTTGGCGGCGAGCTGCAGGCCGTCGCGCAGCGTGACATCTCGCACTTCGGCGCGGGGGGTGTAGGGGCGGGGTGTCATGCCAGTGCTCCTATTTCGTCGTCGCTCAGGCCGAGCACCGACGAAAGCACTTCGCGGGTGTGCTCGCCGAGATCGGGGCCGACGTTGCGGATGGGCAGCGATTCCCCGCCGATCACCGGCACGATGCCGGGAAAGCCGACCGTTTTGGGCTGCGGTGCACCGGTATCAACGTCGAAGTGCTGGATCATGTTTCGAGCCTCGTACTGCTCGTCGGCGCAGATGTCGGCGGCGGTGTAGATGGGGCCGGACGGTACGCCGGCCTCGTCGAGCAATTTGAGCGCCTCATCGCGGCCGCGTTGGCTGGTCCATTGCCCGATCGCTTCGTCGAGTTCGTCGCGCCGACGCCAGCGGCCTGCGTTGGTCTGCAGTTCCGGATCCTCGGCGAGGTCTGGCCTGCCGATTGTGTGCATGTAGCGCTGAAAGATCGCATCGCCGTTGCCTGCGACGATGATGCTGGCGCCGTCCGCGCAGGGATAGGCGTTGCTGGGAGCGATGCCCTCCATCCGGCCTCCTGCGCGTTCCCGGGTGACCCCGTAGGCGAGGTAGTCGGGCACCAGCGACTCCATCACAGACAACACCGACTCGTTCAGCGCCACGTCGATAACACGCTGGGGTAAAGGCACTTTGACGCGTTCGCGCTGAAAGAGGGCCATCACCGTGCCGAAGGCGGCGTAAATGCCGGCAATCGAGTCGCCGATCGATACGCCGGTACGCACCGGCGGCCGGTCCGGATCGCCGACAAGTTCACGCAGGCCGCCGAACGCCTCCGCGACAGCGGCGAAGCCGGGTCGCTGGGACATCGGGCCAGTCTGGCCGAATGCCGAGATGCGGGTGATCACCAGATCCGGGTTCACCCGGTCGAGTTCGTCGGGCCCGAGTCCCCACTTCTCGAGTGTGCCTGGGCGGAAGTTCTCAAGCAGCACATCGCAATGGGAGACCAAGTCGAGGACGGTCTGCCTGCCGCGGTCGGTCTTGAGGTCGAGCACGACGGACTTCTTGTTGCGGTTGATGGTGCGGTAGAGCATCGAGGTGCCTCCGGAGTACAACCGCCAGTTGCGCAGCTCGTCGCCGGTGACCGGCCGCTCCACCTTGATGACCTCGGCGCCGAAGTCGGCCAGCATCCTGCCGGCAGTCGGCGCGGCGATGTAGTTGCCGAGCTCAAGCACTCGTACCCCGGCCAGTGGGCGAATGTCATTGGTGTTCAACGGTGTTCCTGCCTCTCAGAACAGGACGCTCATCGGCAGGATGAGCAGGATGGCCACGACCGATGCGACCGATACCCCGACAGTGACGGTCTTGAGCGCACCGCGGGTCGACTGGCCCAACAGCGACTGCAGCAACCAGAACGTATTGCTGGTGACGTGTACGGCGAACAGCGAACCCGCACCGGCGGCCAGGGCGATCAGTACCGGGTCGAGTCCGATGATCGGCGCGACGGGTGCCAGGATGCCTGCCGACGTGATCGCAGAGATTGTCACGGAGCCGACAGCGACGTGCAGTGCGGCGGCGATCGCCCATACGACGAGCAGCGGTGCTGCCGTGCTGGCGGTGAAGTACTCACCGAGGATGTCGCCGAGGCCGGCGGCCTTGATGGTCGCGGCAAGTGAGCCGCCAACGCCGGTCAGGATCAGGATCTGACCGCTCTCCTTGAAGCCGGTTGCGATCGCGCGCTGGATGGGCTCCGCGCCTAATGCGTGACGGCCGACGAAACTCGTGCCGATCAGGCCGATCAGCAGTGCGATGACGGGGGAGGAGACGAACTTGACGATCGGGTTGTGGATGTCGGCGGCGTCGAGGATGGCACCCGTCGCGATGAGCACCAGTGATGTCAGCATGGGTGCGAATAGCACAATCAGCGGCGTCTGAGTACGGGTGACCGTCGCCGTCTTGGTGGCGACGCCGCCACTCGAGTCCGGTGTGGTTGCCCCGCTTGCGGATTCGTCGTCCGAATCGATCGGTTCCGCATCCGCGCCGAGGAACTCCTGCTCGTCGCGCTCCGGGTTCCACCAGCCGTGGTTGAACAGGAACGACATGATCGCCACCGAGATCGCGACAGTTGGGATGACGAGAAGGACACCGAACAACAGGTACTTGCCCAGTGGCACGCCGAGCAGGCCGGCCAGCGCAAGCGCGCCGACGCCAGGCACGGTCAGGACGATTCCGCATTCCAGGCCGATGGCCATTGCTGTGGCCATGCGCGCGGTGCCGTTCTTGCCGATCTTCTTGGCCAGACTGCGGCCCAGTGGTGCTGAAATGACAAGCAGCACGTCGAGAAAGATCGACTGAAGCAGCGTGGCGATCGTCAGAGACATCGCATAAGGCATGCGTTTTGGCCCGAACAGTTTCAGCAGTGTCTGAACGAGTCGCTGAATGGCACCTGTCTGCTGCAGTATTGCGCCCATCAACACGCCGAACGCGATCAGCAAGCCGACCTCGGCCATGATGTCGCCGAACCCCTTCATGATCGCGTCGATCGTCTTCTCAACGCCAAGGCCAGCCGCAAGGCCGAGGTAGGCGGACCCCACCACCAACGAAACGACCGGGTTGAACTTGAACCGCACGATCATCACGACCACCGCGATGATCGCGACCGCGGTATTGAGGACGATTGCGGTATGTGACATGGATACGGCCCCTTCAGAGGTGTGACCTATAGCTCGTTCATATTATGAGCATGAACCCACGATATAAGCAAGGCATGGGGCAGCGGGGAGCCCGAGCTGCGGTTTTATGAGGTAGGGGTGCGCTAGGTGGCGTTGCCGTAGGTGTCCACGATGCGCTCCCGGACCTTCGTCAGCTCGCGCCCGAGGTCGCACCGGTCGGGCAGCGCGGTCCACCAGAATGCGATGCCGAACACCGACGTGCTGATGTCACTGACGGCGCGGGTGATATCGACACCTGAACGAATCGAACCGTCGTGGATGCCCTTGCGCAGGCCCTTCTCGACTTTCGAAGCGCCGCTTTGCAGTTGATCCCGCACGCGCTGACGCAAGGGCGAGGTGGTCTTCACCGCCTCGAAGGTCGCGACGAACATCGCAAGCAGCAAACCCTGGTCCTCGGTGTAGATCTCTTCGATGCGGTCGAAGTGCGCAAGTACCTGATCCATGCCGCTGGCCTTGGGGTCTGGCTCGGGATTGAGTCGCTTCACGTATTCGTGAAGGAAGGCTTCCAGGATGGCATCCTTGCTGCCGAACCTCGCGTGCACCATGGCCCGGCTGTAGCCCGCCCGACGTCCGATCTCCGCGGCAGTCGTTGCCTCCCAGCCCTTTTCGACTATCAGTTCCGCGGCAGCCTGGAGCATCCGCCGGTTCGAGGTCTCAACGCGCTCCGGCTGCGTCAACCTGCGGGCAGGAGAAGGCACTCTTGCATATTAGACGCTCGACAACTAACTTAGTTGTTCTGCGTCAAATTTCTTTGCGAGGGGGTCGATGGTGACTTCGGGGATGGCGTGGCCGTCGACTATCGATGACGTCACCGCGCAGTGGTTGACCGTCGCGCTCGACAGCGGAACGGTGACCGACGTTCGGGCCGAAAGGATCGCCGAGGACACCGGGTTTTCGTCGTTGTTGTACCGGCTGCACCTCGAAGGCGATGGCGTGCCGTCGACTGTGATCGTCAAGCTGCCCGCTCTGTCGGAGGCGCGGGGTGCCATGGAGTTGCTGGGCGGCTACCAGCGTGAGTTGTCGTTCTACCGGCATGTGGCCGGGAGTGCGCCGATACAAACACCGCATGTCTACGCGGCGCACATGGTCGACGGCTCCGCGGAATTCGTGTTGGTGCTCGAGGATCTGTGCGACTGGGAAAACGCCGATCACCTCGCCGGGCTGTCGCTCGATCGCGTGAGGGTGTGCATCGAGCAACTCGCGGGCTTGCACGCTTGGTCGAGTGATAGCAGGAATGCCGCTGTGCTGGAAGCATTTCCGAGCATCGATACCGCGATCGTGCGCGACCTGCTGATACCGGCGTTCGGGCCGGGCTGGCAGATTTACCTCGAGCACTCGTCGAAGCCGGTTTCGGCTGCAGTCGAGGGTTTCGCTGAACGGTTCACCGAGGCCGCGGGCCAGGCGTTGGACGCACTGTCCGCACGCTCGATGCTTCTGCACGGTGACATCAGAGCCGACAACATGTTTTTCGAAGGCGATCGACTCAAGGTGGTCGATTTCCAATTCGCCGCCCGCGGCGCAGGAGCCGCCGACATCGCCTACCTGGTGAGCCAGGGACTGCCGACGGAGGTGCGCCGCGGTCACGACGAGGAGCTGGTCTGCGAATACCTCGCGTACCTCAGTGCCGACGGCGTGACCGACTATTCGTTCGACGAGGCGTGGCGCCATTACCGATTCGCCGTGGCCTACCTGATGGTTCTGCCCGTCATCACGCTGAACGGCTGGGACGCCATGCCGGAGCGGTCGCGTGCGCTGTGCCTGAAGCTCACTGAACGCGCGGTGGCGACAATCGAAGACATAGGCGCACTGGAGGTGTTTTCATGACCCGCACCGCACGGGAGGTGGTGGAGCTCTACAACCTCGTCGTCTGGAACAAGAAGGATTTTGCGCTCGCCGACGAGCTGATCGGTGACACGATAATCCGGCATGAAGTTGGCGAGGCACACACCTTGACCCATGACCAAGCGGTGAATCGCATCGTCGACATGTGGGAAGTATCGGAGGAACTCCGCTTCGACCTGAACCTCGTAGTCGCCGGCGACGACGGAGAACACGTGGCGATCGTCTATGAATCGCCGATACGGCTGAAAGACGGCACCGAGACCACCGTCGGCAGCATGGAGATCTTTCGTGTGGTCGACGGCAGGATCACCGAAGTGTGGAATTGCGGCTACAAGCAAGGGGTTTGGCAGTGACGCGAGTACTCGATGAGCTTGGCTACTACCTGCTGGCCGGAGCCGGCGGTGAAGGTCCGGCCACGCTGATGGCCGAGGCCCGGCGGGGCGAAGAACTCGGTTTCGGCACCGCCTTCATCTCCGAGCGGTGGAACGTCAAGGAGGCATCGTCACTCGTCGGCGCCGCATGCGCGGTGACCGACCGGATGCAGATCGCCACGGCGGCAACCAATCACAACACGCGCCATCCACTGATCACCGGTTCGTGGGCCACGACGATGCACCGCTTGTCCGGCGGGCGGTTCACGCTCGGCATCGGTCGTGGTGTGGCGGCCATGTATGCGGCGTTCGGAATATCGGCGGTGACCACCGCGCAGATGGAGGACTTCGCGCAGGTCATGCGTCGGCTGTGGCACGGCGAGCTGATCTTCAACCACGACGGACCCATCGGCAAGTACCCGGTGCTGTTTCTGGATCCGGACTTCAACGAAGACATCCGGTTGGCGTTGGTCGCGTTCGGACCACAGACGTTGGCACTCGGTGGCCGGGCCTTTGACGATGTCATCCTGCACACCTACTTCACACCGGAGACGCTGCAGCGGTGCGTGAAGACGGTGAAGGACGCCGCGGAGCAGGCCGGCCGCGATCCGGCCAGTGTCCGCGTGTGGTCGTGCTTCGCAACAGTCGGTGATCACCTGCCCGAGGAGCTGCGACTGAAGAAGACCGTCGCGCGACTGGCGACGTATCTGCAGGGCTACGGCGATCTCATGGTGGCGACGAATGGCTGGGATCCTGCTGTACTGCAACGCTTTCGGGAGGATACGGTCGTCACGTCGATACCTGGCGGCATCGATCACAAGGCCACGCCCGAGCAGATCGAACACATCGCGACCTTGATCCCCGACGAATGGCTGGAGCCGTCGGCGACCGGATCGGCGCGGCAGTGCGTCGACCGGATCCGCAAGGAGTTCGACTACGGCGCCGACGCGCTGATCATGCACGGCGCCACTCCCGACGAACTCGAGCCGATCGTCGACGCCTACCGCGCGTTGTGATTTGGGCGCGCAAACCGTCGCTGAGCGTGGATCAGCGCGCCGAAATCGCAAACTCAGGGTGTGATGACCGTGCGGGACACCGGTTCCGCTGCGGCCTGCCTGGCGTAGATGCCCCGCTGCAGCGCCGACAGCAGCGCGTTGCGAGTTTCCTCGGGATGGATGAGGTCGTCGAATCCGAGGTGGCCGGCCGAGCGGAACGACGCCTCGACCTCTGCCTTGCGAAGCTTGGCCTCGACATCTTCGGCGGCGTGAGACGCGCGACTGAGTGCGGCAGCGCTCATCGCGCCCATCGTGGCGCCGGGGTAGGCAAATGTCGCGCTCTGATTGTCGAACCCCAACAGCGACATCACCATTGACCCGAACCCGTAGGCCTTTCGCAGTGTCACATGCAGTTTGAGCGTTGTCGCGGCGGTCTGCGCGGCGAACATCCTTGCACCACTGCGTAACACCCCGCTCTTCTCGGACCGGCTGCCGGGCAGCATTCCGGGATTGTCGGCGAGGAACACGATCGGCAGGTGGAACGAGTCGGCAACGGTGATGAAATGTGCTGCCTTGTCGGCGGCGTCGGCGTCGATCGAACCGGCAATCACCTGCGGCTGGTTGGCTACCACCGCGACGGGATGGCCGCCGAGATGGGCGAGCGCGCAGATGATCGCGGGCCCGAACTTCGGTTGCACCTCGAACCAGCCCCGCGCGTCGAATACCACGTCGAGCACCGCGCGCATGTCGTAGACCCGGCGGTTGCCCCGCGGGACGATGTCGAGCAGTTCGGGGGTCGAACGTGGTTCGGCGGCTTCGTCTTCGGGCAGCGACGGTGGATACGACCACGCGCTGGGCGGGAAGTACGACAGGTACCGGCGGATGTCGTCGAGCACCGCCTCGTCGTCCTCGGCCAGGTTGTGGATCACTCCACTGGCCAGCGCCACACTCGGGCCGCCCAGCTCTTCCTTCGAAATGTCCTCGCCCGTTGACTCTTTGACCACTGGCGGCCCGGCGGTGAAGATGGCGCCCTGCCTGCTCATGATCGTGAAGTCGCAGACCGGTGCCACCAGCGCGCCGTGGCCAGCCGAAGGGCCGAGCAGTCCGCCGATCATCGGTACCTTGCCGGAACACTGTGCCTGCGCCAGCAGGTCGGTCGGGGTGCGGCCGTAATGCTCACCGCTAGGCCGGAACCCCGCACCCTCGAGCAGCATCACGAGCGGGATCCGGTCGCGCAGCGCGAGTTCGGCGAGCCGGTAGCGTTTGGCGTTGCCGCCGGGACCGATGCTGCCCGCCAGGGTGGTGAAGTCCTCCGCGCCGACCATCACCGGCGAGCCGTTGATCAGCCCGGAGCCGGCAACGATCCCGTCGGCTGCGATGTCCCCGCCGACGAGCGTGCCGAACTCACGGAACGAACCCTTGTCGAGAAGATGCTCGAGACGGGCGCGGGCGTCGAGCTTGCCCTTGCCGTGGTGCTTGTCGAGGCGTTCCGGGCCGCCCATCGCGTGGGCGTGTCGACGTCGGCGGGACAGCTCGTCGAGCGTGTCCGTCCAGTCTTCGGACTTGGTCATGCCGCAGCTCCTGTCGTCAGAAGGCGATCGTCGCACCGGTATGTTCACGTTGACCATACTGAATTGCTTACTGTAGCGTCTGCGAGTATGGGTAGCGACGGCGGCCTGAAGGTCGACGCGGCCGTGGCCAGCGGGCTCACCAACGTCGCACAGGCAGCGACCAAGCTCGAGCGGCGAGGCTACGACTGCTGCTGGACCGCCGAGATCAATCACGACCCGTTCCTGCCTTTGGTGCTGGCCGCGGAGCACACCACTCGCATCGAATTGGGCACCAGCATCGCCGTGGCGTTCGCCCGCAACCCGATGACGATTGCCAATGTCGGGTGGGATCTACAGGAGTATTCGGGCGGCCGATTCATTCTTGGCCTTGGCTCGCAGGTGCAGGCCCACATCGAGAAGCGGTTCAGCATGCCGTGGAGTCAGCCCGTTGGGCGGATGCGTGAGTTCGTGATGGCGTTGCATGAGATCTGGTCGTGTTGGCGCGAGGGCACAAAGCTGCGCTTCGAGGGCGATTTCTACACCCACAAACTGATGACGCCGATGTTCACCCCCGAGCCGCAACCGCACTCCTCTCCTAAGGTGTTCGTCGCCGCGGTCGGCGAGGCGATGACGGAGATGTGCGGCGAGGTCGCCGACGGCCTGCTTGCTCACGCGTTCACCACCAAGCGGTATTTCGAAGAGGTGACCACCCCGGCGTTGCTGCGGGGCATGCAGCGGTCTGGCCGCCAGCGCAAGGACTTTCAGCTGTCGGCCCCGATCTTTGTGGTGACGGGGGAGACCGACGACGAGTTGGCGGCGGCCGGCGTCGGCACCCGCAAGCAGATCGCCTTCTACGGCTCCACCCCGGCGTACCGAAAGGTGCTCGAGTTACACGGCTGGGGCGATCTGCACTCCGAACTGCACCGGCTGAGCCTGCAGGGCGAGTGGGACACCATGGGCACGCTGATCGACGACGAGATCCTCGAGGCGTTCGCGGTCGTCGCCCCCATCGACACGGTGGCCAGCAAGATTCGCGACCGCTGCGCCGGAGTGATTGATCGTGTGCTGGTCGGTTTCCCGTCCTCGGTTGGCGAGGACACCGTCATCGCCGTGCTGGAGGAGTTGCGCGGCCAACCCGTGAGGAGTCGCCCGTGACCGCGCCGACGATGGATGAGGCCGCCAAGGTTTTCGTTGATCCGTTGGCATACACCGACGAGGCCAAACTCCATGCGGCACTGACCCATTTGCGGACCCGTAACCCGGTGGCGTGGGTGGACATGCCCAACTACAAGCCGTTCTGGGCCATCACCAAGCACGCCGACATCATGGCGATCGAACGAAACAACACACTGTTCACCAACTCCCCGCGACCGGTGCTGATGACGGCCGAGGCCGACGAACAACAGGCGGCGATCGGAATCAGCACGCTGATTCACATGGATGACCCGCAGCACCGTGTGGTTCGGGCCATCGGCGGCGACTGGTTCCGCCCGAAAGCCATGCGGGCGTTGAAGGTTCGTGTCGACGAACTCGCAAGGCGTTTCGTCGACAACATGATGGAGTCGGGCAACGAGTGCGACTTCGTCCAAGAGGTAGCGGTGAACTATCCGCTCTACGTGATCATGTCGCTGCTTGGCTTGCCCGAATCCGACTTTCCGCGCCTGCTCAAGTACACCCAGGAGTTATTCGGAAACGACGACGCCGAATTGCAGCGCGGTGCCTCCAAAGAGGAGCAGATGACCGCGCTGCTCGACATGTTCGGCTACTTCACCGCACTGACCGCCTCGCGCCGGGCCGACCCGACGGAGGATCTGGCGTCGGCCATCGCAAACGCAAAGATCGACGGCGAACCCCTTTCGGATATCGATACGGTGTCGTACTACGTCATCATCGCCACCGCGGGACATGACACCACCAGCGCCGTGATCTCCGGCGGCCTGCAGGCCTTGATCGAGCACCCCGATCAGCTTGCTCGCCTTCGCGATAACCCGACGCTGATGCCGCTCGCCACCGAGGAGATGATTCGGTGGGTAACTCCCGTCAAGGAGTTCATGCGCACGACCCGCGAGGACACCACCGTACGCGGTGTGCCGATCAAGGCCGGCGAATCCGTACTGCTGTCGTACGCATCGTCAAATCGGGACGAGGAAGTATTCGACGACCCGTTCCGGTTCGACGTGGGCCGTGACCCGAACCGGCACAACGCGTTCGGCTACGGCGTGCACTTCTGTCTGGGAGCCGCGCTGGCCCGCATGGAGGTCAACAGCTTCTTCTCCGAACTGGTCCCTCGACTGAAGTCGATCGAGTTGACGGGCGATCCAAGCCACATCGCCACGATCTTCGTGGGCGGCCTCAAGCACCTGCCGATCCGTTACTCGCTCACGTGAATTAGACGGCCGCCCCGAAGATTTCGAGGCGGCCGTCGTCAGATCAGACCGGGAGCGGAATCCAGATCCCGAAGAACCAAAAGCCCCATTGGTTGTAGCCCGGATCCCAGATCGGCTGCTCCTGGAAGCCCCAGTAGTTGATCGGCGGTGGCGGCGGCCCCCACGGATCCGGCAGCGGACCGTCCCATGCAGGCGGCGGCGGCGCGCCCCAGCCCCATGGCGGCAGATCGCCACCCCATGGCGCACCGTGGAATCGGCCGCGCCAGTCGTTGTCGCCGGGATTCCACGGTGGTCGCCAATCGTGGTTGTCGGGCGTGTGGAAGTCGGGGCCGCCTGGGTTGTGGAAGTCGCCAGGCGGGGGACCACCCGGACCGCCGCGGTCGTGGAAGTCGCCAGGCGGGGGACCACCCGGACCGCGGAAGTCACCCGGTGGCGGGCCATCGGGGCCGCGCTGCTCGGGCGGCGGGCCACCCGGTCCTCGTTGCGCCGGCGGCCCGCCCGGACCACCCGGGCCACACTGCACCCCGGGCGCCGGGTTGCACTGAGGCGGTGCGGCGCTGGCAACGCCTGACCCGAGACTGAATCCTGTCATGCCAAGAGCGCAGCTGATCGCCGCTCCGGCGACCACTTGTTTGAGCTTCATAACCTGGCCTTTCGCGCGTCGGTCGACGCCCCAACCCAAAGGCGAGGTTAGGTAGGCACCCTAAGAGCCAGCTATGCGGTCAGTAGCAATCTGCTGGGCGGCAACTCAGCCCGGAGCGTTGCTCCTGTCCAGCTGCGCCTGCAACGTGTTGGCGCCGAGGCTCGAATCCTTCTTGCCATGCGACCGCGACTGGATGGAGACATCGTGGCCCTCGGCGGCCTTGCGCAGCGCGCCGATGGTGGCCTGCTCACGGCTGATGTGTGTGAACGGGTCCCAGTGATACCAGCGCATCGCGTTTTCGAAGGTCATTTTGTTGACCTCGTCGTCGGGCACATTGTTCTTCTCGAGCACCTCGTGCAGTTGCTCGGGGGCGCCGGGCCACATGCTGTCGCTGTGTGGGTAGTCGGCTTCCCAGCAGATGTTGTCGATGCCGATGTCGTTACGCAGTGCCACCCCAACATGATCGGAGATGAAGCAGGTCAGGAAGTGCTCACGGAACACCTCTGACGGTTTCTTGCCTTTGAAGTCCTGACCGGTCCAGGTCGAGTGCATCTCATAGGTGCGGTCGGCCCGCTCGAGGAAGTAGGGAATCCAGCCGGTCCCGCCCTCGGAAAGGGCGATCTTGAGATCCGGATATTTCTTGATTGGCTTGGACCACAACAGATCCGCCGCGGCTTGCACGATGTTCATCGGTTGCAGCGTGATCATCACGTCCATCGGGGCATCCGGCGCGGTGATCGCGAGTTTCCCGGAGGAGCCGATGTGCACGTTCATCACGGTGTCGGTGTCGACAAGCGCTTCCCACAGCGGCGTCCAGTAGTCGTCGTGGAAGCTGGGATAGCCCATGGCGGCGGGGTTTTCGGTGAAGGTCAGCGCATGCACGCCGCGCTCGGCGTTGCGGCGCACCTCTTTGGCGCAGGCCTCGGCGTCCCAGATCACGGGCAGGCACATCGGGATGAAACGTGCCGGGTAGGCGGCGCACCATTCCTCGACGTGCCAGTCGTTGTATGCCTGCAACAACGCCAGCGAGAATTCCGGGTCCTCGGTGACGAACAGGCGGCCGGCGAATCCTGGGAACGAGGGGAAGCAGATGGAGCCGAGGATGCCGCCTGCGTTCATGTCCTTGATGCGCTCATCGACGTCGTAACAGCCGGGTCGGATCTCATCGAGGCCCGTTGGCTCCAGTCCGTACTCCTCCTTCGGTCGGCCCGCGACCGCATTGAGCGCCACATTCGGGATCACCACGTCGCGGAACTGCCAGGTGTCAGACCCGTCCGGGTTGTGCACCAGTCGGGGCGCCTCATCCAAGTACTTCTTTGACAGGTGATTGCGGAACATGTCGGGCGGTTCGACGATGTGGTCGTCGACGCTGACAAGGATCATGTCGTCTTTGTTCATGCCCGGTCCCTCCAGAAGATGCGCTTACCGTATGGGCAACAGTTTAGCTGTGAGTTGGTCCTGGGTACCAACGTACGGCGTCAGGTCCGATGGCGCGCCGGGATTGCGCGTGCAGGAATGCCGTTTCGGCACCTTGCGTCAGCAGCACCGCGGATTGGGATTGCTCTCCGTCGTGTCATGGCGCATGCGCCAGTACTCGCGTTCCGAGATGACAGCCTCACCCGGGTGGATGCGGCGGCGATGTTCGACGTAGCGGCGATAGTGGTTATCGCCCATCAATGAACCCCAGTACCAACCGATCTGGTGGACGATTTTGGCAGCGCGTCCCATTGCTTTTGCACCTCCCGTTCCGTCTTTGTCGGGATGAGCCCCGATGGCGCGAAGATGCGCGACGGCACCGGTTCGTCCTCGGCCAGCGGTCGGCCCGAGCCTCGAATCGACTTGAGTACGACCATTGTTCCGGCGATGAACACGATGACGACAAGCGACGCGAAGATGATCGACAATGTCCCCTGAATGAACGTGTTGCGCACGATCTTGTCGACGTCAGCGGGGGACTTGGCGGTCAGACACAGCTTTCCGGCCTGTTGTGCCGCCTGGCAGATGCTGTGTTGCTTCCAGTAGCCGACCTTCGGATCGGCGGAGAAGATCTTCTGCCACGACGCGGTGAGGGTGACGATGAGATCCCAGAACAGCGGAAGTGCCGGTATCCAAGCCCATTTCACCAGGCCCCGTTTGACCACAACGACCGTGACGACCGTGAGCGCTATCGCGGCAAGGAGTTGATTGGCGATGCCGAACAAGGGGAACAGCGTGTTGATGCCACCGAGCGGATCGGTGACACCCATCAGCAGGATGCTGCCCCACGCGGCGACGACTATCACGCTGCAGATCCACGCGCCGACGCGCCAGCTCGGATTCTGCAGCCTCTTCATCGGGCCACCGAGATTGCCGAGTCCGTCGGAGAGCATGAACCGGGCGACGCGCGTGCCTGCGTCGACGGTGGTGAGGATGAACAGTGCCTCGAACATGATCGCGAAGTGGTACCAGAACGCCTTGAGGCCCGTGCCTCCGAAGACCTGGTGCAGCACTTCGGACATGCCGAACGCCAACGTCGGCGCGCCGCCCGTGCGCGACACGATCGACTTCTCACCGACACCCTGTGCGGCGTCCGTGATCTCCCCAGCGGTGATCGAGGCGCCGGACAGCCCTAGTTTGTTGACGTAGTCCGCGGCCGTCTGCGCGGTAGTGCCGGTCTGGCCCGCGGGCGCGTTCATCACGAAGTACAGGTGCTGGTTGATGATGGCCGCGGTGATCAGCGCCATGATGGCGACGAACGACTCGGTGAGCATGCCGCCGTAGCCGATCAGGCGCATCTGGCTTTCTTTTTCGAGCAGTTTGGGTGTGGTGCCCGACGAGATCAGCGCGTGGAATCCCGACAGCGCGCCGCACGCAATCGTGATGAACAGGAACGGGAACAGGGAACCGGCGAAGACCGGCCCGGTGCCCTTTGTGGCGAACTGCGAGATCGCGGGCGCTTCCATGATGGGGCGGGCCAACAGGATGCCGATCGCCAGTAGCGCGATGGTGCCGACCTTCATGAACGTCGACAGGTAGTCGCGCGGGGCCAGCAACAGCCACACCGGCAGCACGGAGGCCGCGAAGCCGTAGATGATGATGCACCACGACAGCGCCACCTTCGACAGCGTGAACCAGTCTGCGCCCCAAGATGTTTCGGCGACCCATCCGCCGGAGATGACTGCGAGCAGTAGCAGGACGACACCGATCAGCGACACCTCCGACACCCGGCCGGGGCGCAGGAACCGCAGGTAAACACCCATGAAAAGCGCGATCGGAATGGTCATTGCGATGGAGAAGACGCCCCACGGACTCTCGGCGAGCGCGCCGACGACCACCAAGGCCAACACCGCGAGCAGGATCACCATGATGACGAGCACGCCGATGATTGCGGCGGCACCGCCAATGGCTCCGAGTTCGTCACGCGCCATCTGGCCGAGCGAGCGGCCGCGTCGCCTTACTGAAATCGCCAGCACGAGATAGTCCTGCACGCAGCCGGCCACGACTGCGCCGATGATGATCCAGATGGTGCCGGGAAGATAGCCCATCTGCATCGCGAGGACCGGGCCGACAAGTGGACCTGCGCCTGCGATCGCGGCGAAGTGATGGCCGTAGAGCACGCGCCGATCGGTTGGCATGTAGTCGGTCGCGTTTTCGAAAAGCTCAGCCGGAGTGGCGTTGTCGTCGCGCGGACGCACGATCTTCATCTCGATCAGCCGCGCGTAGAACCGGAAGCCGATCACATAGGTGCAGATTGCCGCGATGACGAACCACACCGCGTTGACCGTCTCCCCGCGGAAGAACGCGATCATCGCCCACGCGATCGCGCCGAGCAACGCGATGACGCCGAAAACGATCTTGTGTCTGGTGGTGATCGGGGAGCGGTCGATGATCGCTACCGGCGGCAGGTCCTTATCGGTGCGGATATAGGTGATGTCGCCGTCGGTTTCCTCGACGCGGTCAGATGGTGTGGCAGTGGGTGTGGCCATGGACCGATCCTTCCACCGCGCAAAACAGCGTTGGGGGAAATCTGGGCTTTGGCTGCTTAACCGCTGTGTTTGTACAGGAATCGCAGGAGTTCCGCTGCGAATAGCTCTGGTGCGGTGTGGGTTGCGAAGTGCGATTGACCTTCGAGTACGCAGCGGTCGGCGGCAGGCAGCACGCTCGCGAGCCGTTCCATCGTCGACGGGATGGGCGGCCAGGAGTTCGCACCCTGCATCAGCAGGGTCGGAATGGTGATATCGGCCCAGCGATCGACGTCTGTTTCGTCGCGTGCCATCGCGCGTAGATCACTAAGGCAGCCGGCAGCCTCGGCAACATCGTCGTCCTCGGGCTGCAGCGTCACGAGCAGTTCGGTGGGGACGCGCGCGACCTTCTCGGCGAACAGTCGCGCGGCGGCAGCCAACTCGCCGGAGGCGATCAGTGACTCGTATGACTCGAGCACCGAAAGCAGTGCGGCACCGGACGCAAACAACGGCGGCTCGAATATGGTCAGGCTCCTCACGGCCGAGGCGTTGTTGCGCGCTACGTGAAGGGCGACCGTGCCGCCGTAGGAGGCACCGACGAGGTGGGCATCGCCGCCTGCGGCGTCCACGACCGCAAGCGCGTCGGCCACCTCGTCGGCGAATGTCTTCGCCTGCGCACCTGTTCCGCTGGGTGCATAGCCGCGACGGGCGTAGACCCAGACCTCGAACGCATCGGTGAGAAACGGTGCGACACCATCCCACGAATCCAGCCCGCCGGCCGAACCGTGAATCAGGACGACGGGTATGCCGTGGCCGAAACTTCGCGCAACAAGCGTCGTTTCATCGGCGCTGACGACGTTGGTCATGAACCGCGCTCGTAGAAGGAGCGCACAGTGTCGATCGTGTCGGCCTCAGCTGGACTTTTGTCGTCACGGTAGCGCAGCACGCGCGCGAATCGCAGGGCCATGCCGCCGGGATAGCGCGTCGAGCCCTGCACGCCGTCGAACGCGATCTCTACGACCTGTTCGGGCCGAAGCTTGACCACATAGCCGTCGGTGGGACCGTCGGCCAATTCCATGAAGCGGGTGGTCTGCCACTCCAACATCGCGTCGGTCATGCCCTTGAAAGTCTTGCCCAGCATGACGAATCCGCCCGTTTCCGGGTCGCGTGCTCCGAGGTGGATGTTGGAGAGCTTCCCCGTGCGCCTGCCCGAACCCCACTCGACGCCGAGGACGACGAGATCGAGTGTGTGTACCGGCTTGACCTTCAGCCAGCCCGCCCCGCGTCGGCCGGCCTCGTACGGTGCGGTCAGCGATTTCGCCATCACCCCTTCGTGTCCGGCCTCGAGGGTGATGTCGAGAAACCGCTGGGCGGCATCGGCGTCGGCGGTGATGAGTCTGTCGACGCGATGGGCCTTTGGCACGATCGCGTCCAGCGCATCGACGCGTTCGCTGGCCGGCCGGTCCAGCAGGTCTTCGCCGTCGAGATGCAGCAAGTCGAAGACGAACACCGACAGTGGCTGCGCCTGGCGGGCGGCGGCAATGTCGACTCGGCGTCCGAACCGCGAGGCCGTTTCCTGGAATCGATGCGGGCGTCCGTCGGGTCGCAGCGCGATGGCCTCCGCGTCGGCGATCAGATCGGTGACGGGTAGCGCCAACGTCGCCTCTACCACCTCGGGCAGGCGTTCGGTCACGTCGTCGAGGCTGCGGGTGTAGATCGATACCGCGTCGCCCGCGCGGTGGATCTGCACCCGCGCGCCGTCCAGCTTGGCTTCGAAAACCGCTGTGCCACCGAGACGTTCGAGCGCTTCGCGGACGCCGGTTGCGGTCTGGGCGAGCATGGGACCGACCGGCTGGCCCACCTTGAGGGTGAACTGCTCGAGTGCGGTTTCGTCGCCGGTCAACGCGGCGGCGGCGACGGCGGGCAGGTCGCCGCCCAGCATCGCCGCGCGCCGCACGACGGGCGCGGCGATCTCGGCGGCCTTGGCGACCGCGTCGGCCATCACCCCGACCAGCGCGCCCTGGCGTAACTCGCCGCTGAGCAGCCGTCGCAGGAATGTCTGTTCGGGTTCGGTGGCCGCGGCGAACAGTCCGTTGACGAGCTCGGCGCGCCGCGCCTGCGCGCCCTTTCCCGCGACCTGGCCGATTTCGCTGAACACCGCATCGACCTGCAGCACGGTCAGCGACGGTTCGGCGGCCGGGGGCGGAAGCGAACGCAGCGCGGCCCAGCCGACGCCGATCTGGCGTTGCGGCAGCTCGCCCGACAGCCAGGACACCACGACCGCGATCAGCTTCGCGTCGTCCTGGTCGCCCGCCTGACGCAGCAGGTCGGCGATGCGGGCGATCTTGGCCAGCCGCGCCGAGGTCGCGCCGACCTCGGCCGACGCGGAGGCGACGTCAGTCAGCTGCACCAGCCAAGCCTCGCACGCGCGTCAGACATCTCCGAGGAGTCCGGTGATCACGGCCGCCTCGGCGCGCAGGTCGTCCGCACGTTCGGTGTGCGTTGTCTCGATCGCCGCGGCCGCCGTGATCCGCTCGTCGATCTCGGCGCGCATCAAGTCGCGGATTTCGTCGTCGGACAGTTCCCGGCGCGCCACCTCGGCCGAGCCGAGGCCGATGACGGCGTTGGCGATCGTGCCGCTCGACTGGGCATCCAGCTGCGTGCCCTCCGGCGTTTCGGCGTTGTCGATCGCACTGAGCGCAGAGCGCAGCGCCGCGACGCGGATCGCGTCGCGGTCTTTGCGTGCGGCCATCAGCGCGTCGCGCAGCTTGGTCCGCCAATTCGTTGCGTGCGACATGGCACGCCAAAGTAGCCGCGAGCGTGCATGTTTGCACGTCATTTTCCGGCGTGTCCACGTGCAGACACGCACGCTCGCGGTAGTTATTTCACTGCGAACGAGACCGTGTGCCAGCCGGTGGCGCCGTCGGGGACCGGCGACGCCTCGTCGGCCGTCTGGACCGCGCCGGTGTTGTCGGTCGCGCGCACGGAGATGGTGTGCTCGCCGGGCTGCGTGGCCTGCCAGTTGAAGCTCCACAGCCGCCAGGTGTCGTTGGAGTACGAGGCGCCGAGATCGGCTGGTAGCCAAGGGCCTTGCTTATTTGGGCTGTCGATGCGCACCTCGACGCTGCGCACGCCGCGGTTCTGCGCCCACGCGATGCCACCGAATGTGACCGGCCCCTCGGCCACCTCTTGTCCGCTGCGAGGCACGTCGATTCGCGACTCGGTCTTGATCGGGCCCTTTGCCGACCAGCCGTGCTGCGTCCAGAACGCCTCGGCGCGATCGAATCGGGTCAGCTCCAGGTCGACGACCCACTTGGTGGCCGATACGTAGCCGTACAGCCCGGGGACGACAAGCCGGGCGGGATAGCCGTGCTCGGTGGGCAGCGGCTGGCCGTTCATCCCCACCGCCAGCAATGCGTCCCGCTTGTCGGTCAACGCCTCGACGGGTGTGCCCGCGGTGAACCCGTCGATCGACATCGATAGCACCATGTCGGCGTCGGGATGCACACCCGCGTCGGCCAGCAGGTCGCGCACCCGGTACCCCGTCCACGTCGCGTTCGAAATGAGGTCGCCGCCAACCGGATTCGACACACACGTGAGCGTCACCAATTTCTCGACGACGTCGAACCGGTCCAGGTCTTCGAAGCGGTAGGTGATCTCGCGGTCCACCATGCCGTGGATCTTCAGCTGCCAATCTGCGCGGCTCAGCTGTGGCACACTCAGCGCCGTGTCGATCCGGTAGAAGTCGGCGTTGCTTGTGACAAACGACGGCAGCGCAACACCTTTGGGCTGCACGGCCGGCGGCACCGGCGGCGCTGCGACGTCGACCTTCGGCAGCGCGAACGCATCGCGATCACCAGAGACCGACGACAGCATGCGTGACAACACAACGCCGCCAACGCCCGTCACCGCTCCTGCGCCGAGAAAACCCAGCGTCACCAGCGACAGTCGGCGACCGCGGTCGGGGGCGTCGGAACCCTCTTCCGGCTCCGGCGCGTTGGTGAACCGTCCGGAGGTCAGCAGTCGCAGCACGGCCACCCCGCAGACGGTGCCGATCACCGTTGGCACGATGTCGGCGACCGTCGCCCCCGCCCTGGACAGCACGGCGGCGCAGCCCGCAATCCCGGCGACGACGATTGCGGCACTGCCGACAGGGACGCGGCGCGTCTCCCATCGCGCCGTGACAGCGGCGATCAACGCGATCACGCCGAGCACGACGATCGTCAGGAAAAGCTTGTCGGCGGTGCCGAAGGTCTGGATCGTCCACTCTTTGACCGGACCTGGCGTCAGGTCGATGATCGCCGAGCCGATTGCCGTGCGGGCGTCGGCCTGCGGGCCGAACGCGACGGCAAGCAGCTGCGTGACCCCGAGCGCCACAGCGGCAGCCGCAATGCCCGCCAGCATCCGCGATTCGGCAGCTGGTCTGGCCATAACCAGAACCTACCTGCGCGCCGGATCGCCAGGGCTTACGAAGTTGTGACGGCACCCGAAAGGCTTACCGGATGGACGATGAGATATGTTGCGAAGCGGTCCGACCACAGTCGTGAAAGGGAGCTAGATGGAGATCGAGGGCAAGAAGGCCGTCGTCGTTGGCGGTGCGTCGGGATTCGGCAAAGCGACCGCCGAGTCGCTGGCCAAGCGTGGCGCCAGCGTCGCGGTGCTGGACCGGCCTCAGTCGAAGGGCCAGGAGGTGGCCGACGCCATCGGCGGCACGTTCCACGCCGTGGACGTCACCGACTTCGACGGCACCGAGAAGGTGCTGCAGCAGGCGATCGATGCCCTGGGCGCTCTCCACATCATCGTGACGACGGCCGGCGGCGGCATCGGCGAGCGCACGGTCAAAAAGGACGGGCCGCACAGTCTGGAGTCGTTCCGCAAGACCGTCGATCTCAACCTGATCGCGACCTTCAACATCAGCCGGCTCGCCGGTTGGCAGATGAGCAAGCAGGACCTCGTCGACGACGAGCAGGAGGAGCGCGGCGTCATCATCAACACCGCCTCGATCGCCGCGTTCGAAGGTCAGATCGGTCAGGTCGCCTACACCGCTTCCAAGGCCGCGATCGCAGGCATGTGCCTGACCATGGCGCGCGATCTGGGCAGCCTGGGCATCCGGGCGCTGGCCATCGCGCCGAGCCTGTTCGCGACCGGGCTGACCGAAGGCATCCCCGACGAGTTCGCCAAGGCCCTCACCAAAGACGCAGCGTTCCCGAAGCGACTTGGTAGGCCGGAGGAATACGCCAAGCTCGTGCTGGCGATCGTCGAGAACCCGATGCTCAACGGCCAGTGCCTACGGTTGGACGCCGGCCAGCGCTTCGCCCCGAAGTAGGTCGCCCGACGCTAGGCTGCCACACGTGGCGACCGTTGCCGATCACGTCATCAATGCATTACGGGTCAGCGGCGTTCGCCGCGTCTACGGGCTGCCTGGCGACAGCCTGAACGGATTCACCGACGCGCTACGACGTTCCGGTGAAATCACTTGGGAGCATGTCCGTCACGAGGAGACGGCCGCGTTCGCCGCTGCGGCCGACGCCGCACTGACCGGAGCGCTCGCGGTCTGTGCGGGCAGTTGCGGCCCTGGCAATCTGCACCTGATCAACGGGCTGTTCGATGCGCAGCGCAGTCGCGTTCCGGTGCTCGCCATCGCGGCGCACATTCCGCGTACCGAGATCGGCTCGGACTATTTCCAGGAGACGCACCCGCAGGAGTTGTTCCGCGAGTGCAGCGTTTACCGCGAACTGGTCAGCACACCTGAGATGGCCCCGCGCATTCTCGAGATGGCCATGCGCGCAGCAGTCGAAGAACGCGGGGTAGCGGTCGTCGTCATCCCCGGCGAGATCTTTCTTCAGCGTGCCGAGGAATCGGGATACCTGACCCGTCCGGTCACGCCGACCCGGTCGGTGGTGCGACCCGACGACGAATCGCTGCGTGCGGCCGCCGACATCCTCAACGGTGCGCAGGCCGTCACGATTCTCGGCGGCGCAGGCACCGAGGGCGCGCATGACGAATTGATCCAGGCAGCAACGACATTGGGCGCGCCGATCGTGCATGCGTTGCGCGGCAAGGAATTCATCGAATACGACAACCCGTTCGACGTCGGCATGACCGGACTGCTCGGGTTCGCCTCGGGATACAAGGCGATCAAGGAAGCCGACGCGCTGCTGATGCTGGGCACCGACTTCCCGTATCAGCAGTTCTATCCCGACAACGCCAAAGTCGTGCAGGTCGACATCCGCGGCCGCCACCTCGGCCGTCGCACCCCGATCGACCTCGGCCTGGTCGGCACGGTGAAGGACACGCTGGCCGCTCTGCAGCCGTTGCTGACTCAGAAGGGGGACCGCGGCCACCTCGACCGCTCGCTTCGGCACTACGGCAAGACCCGCAAGACGCTCGACGAGCTGGCGGTCAATGATCGCGACCGTACCCCGATTCGACCGGAATACGTTGCGGGACTTGCCAATCAGTTGGCTTCTGACGACGCGGTCTTCACCGTCGACGTCGGATCGCCGGTGGTGTGGGCGGCACGGTATGTGAAGATGAACGGCCGCAGGCGACTCGTCGGCTCGTTCAACCACGGCACCATGGCCTGCGCGCTGCCGCACGCGATCGGTGCGCAGACGGCGTACCGCGACCGTCAAGTGGTCGCGTTGGCGGGCGACGGCGGCCTGACGATGATGTTCGGTGAACTCGTCACGCTGATCCAGAATCGGTTGCCCGTCAAGGTGATTGTGTTCAACAACTCGTCGCTGAATTTCGTCGAACTGGAGATGAAGGCGGCCGGCATCGTCAACTTCGGCACCGACCTGATCAATCCGAACTTCGCCGACGTCGCACAGGCGATGGGAATTTTCGGCAGGCGCGTCGAGCAGCCGTCGGATCTGCAGCAGGCACTCGCCGATGCCTTCGCCTACGACGGACCCGCGGTCGTCGACGTGGTGACCGCCCGGCAGGAGCTGTCGATACCGCCGGCGATCACCGTCGAACAGGCCAAGGGCTTCTCCCTCTACGCAATCCGGACCATCCTGGCGGGCCGCGGTGACGAGTTGCTCGACCTGATCACCACCAACGTCGCGCGCCGCATCCTGGACTGATCTTGGTTTTGGGGCTTTCCAAGCCAATTCCAAGCATCACCGCTACTGTTTGCCCATGCAAATGAGGGTGTGGTCAGTGGCTGCTGTCGTTTTGCTCTTGGCGGCCTGTGGTGGCCCCAAGCCGCAGGTCTCCGGGATGGCGCAAAAGACCGGGTCGCCTCCCGACACCAGCAACATCCAGATCAACGGCGACGCCTCGGCAGCTGTGAACAAGCTGGCGATCGAGGCGATCGCCGATCTGCAGGACTACTGGGGTAAGGAATTCCCGCAGCTCTACGGCAAGGACTACGAACCGGTCAAGGGCGGCTTCTACGCGGTCATCCCGTCCTCGGGCGATTTCCCGCCGTGCGCGCAGGACGCCAGCGAGATCTCGGGCAACGCGTTCTACTGCGCGACCAAGGACGTCGTGGCATGGGACGCGGAGGGCCTGCTGCCCGAGTTGAAGGAGAAGTACGGCGATTTCGTCATCCCGGTGGTGCTGGCCCACGAGTGGGGGCACGCCATCCAGGGCCGGTCGAACTTCACCGCCCGAACGGTGACCAAGGAATTGCAGGCCGACTGCTTCGCGGGGGCGTGGTCCAAACACGCCAAGGACGACGGCGTGTTCAAGGTGACCGCGGCCGATATGGACACCGCGCTGGCCGGCATCCTCGACCTGCGTGACACGCCGGGCACGTCCAACATCGACCCGAACGCGCACGGCAGCGGCTTCGACCGGGTCAGCGCCTATCAGGACGGTTTCGACAACGGGCCCGAGAAGTGCAAGGGCTACCGCGACGACGAGCCGATGGTGCTCGAACTTCCTTTCAACGACGAGCAGGATGCGGCGCAGGGGGGCGATGCGCCGTACGACTCGATCATCAACGGCGTGCCCTACGACCTCGAGGACTACTACACGCACCTGTATCCCGAACTGACCGACGGAAAGCAGTGGCCGCCGGTGAAGGGCCTGGAGCCCTTCGACCCCAACCATCCGCCGGCGTGCGGCGGGCAGTCCGCTGAAGGGTTCGCGTTGTTCTATTGCGTGCCAGACGATTACGTCGGCTGGGACAACGTCGATGCGATGCCCGAGGTGTACAAGCAGGGCGGCGACTATGCCGTCGCGACGCTGCTCGCCACCCAGTACGGACTGGCCGCGCTGACCCGGCTTGGCGACCAATCCGATGAGAAGACGTCGACGCTGCGCGCCGACTGTATGGCGGGCGGCTACACGGCCAGCGTCATCCTGCACAACCGCGCCGATACCAGCACCTGGTCCGTCTCGCCCGGTGACCTGGACGAAGGCATCAAGGCGCTGCTGGTCTTCCGCGGCGAGGGCGACGTCGAGCGCCAGGGCGCGGGTTGGTCACGGATCAAGGCGTTCCGCTCGGGCGTCATCGACGGCGCGGAGTCTTGCCTGAACTACGAGGACAAGTAGGTCAGGCGGGCGAGATCAGAGTTGTGACACGCTAAACCGCCGGTTTACGTACCGGAACCTTGTTTCGGGGCAGTTGCGGCGAAGTATTTCAGGCGGGCCGCGGCACTGACGAGAGGGCCGACTGTCCGATCCACCCGGGGATGGCGCGGCGCACATCGGCCGGGCCGGACACCTTGACGGTGCCGTCGAGCAGCGCATGCTGCCAACTGACGTCACCGCGCCAGATGTGGGTGAGCGTGCGCAGGCTCGTTTCGACGGTGGCGCTCACCTCGTAACCGGGGTCGAAATCGCACACGTCGGCTTCTCCGTCGGCCACCACCAGCCACCACCGCGACGCCTTCGCCGCCACGCCGTCGAGACGGAAAGCGAGTGTGGTGCGGGTGCGCGGCCACGCGTCGATCGGGATGGTGCGGCGCATGTCCCACATCAACAGGTGCGGATCGAGGTCCTGCTCGCCGAGTTCGCCGATCCAGCGCACCCCCCATGCGCCGAGCGCGTCGACGACGTCGGCGAGCTCTTTGCCACACTCGGTCAGCGAATACGTTGTGCGCCCGTCGATTTCGTTGCGCTCGACGACGCCTGCGCGGGTCAGCGTTTTCAACCGCTTCGACAGCAGAGCAGGCGACATCTTCGGCACGCCGCGGCGCAGGTCGTTGAAGTGCCTGCTGCCCAACAGCAGTTCCCGCACGACGAGCATCGTCCAGCGCTCGTCGAGCAACTCCATCGCCTTGGCCACCGGACAGAACTGGCCGTATCCGGACATCGCGGTGCCTCCCCGGTTGGCAACATCCCAGTACAGATATAGAACCAGGCGTAGTACAGATCTGTTACTGGTTTGGTCTCCGCGATCAGGCGACGATGTCAGCCATGAGCAACCCAACCGCGGCCGTCGGCGACAGTCAGATTGCGGCCAAACACCGAGCCATCTGGGCATCGGGCGACTACCCGAAGCTCGCCGCCGAACTCGTCGCACCTCTTGGCCCCGTGCTGGTGCAAGCCACCGGCATCGGCCCTGGCGACCGCGTCCTCGACGTCGCGTCCGGCACCGGAAACGCGGCGATTCCCGCTGCGCGGACAGGGGCCCGCGTGGTCGCCAGCGACCTGGTTCCAGAGTTGTTGGAGAGCGGTCGCGCAGACGCGGCCGAACAGGGTGTCGAACTCGAGTGGCGCGAGGCCAACGCTCACGCATTGCCGTTCGGCGACAACGAGTTCGACGTCGTGATGTCGTGCATCGGCGTGATGTTCGCGCCGTTTCATCAGCAGGCCGCAGGCGAGCTGGTCCGGGTGGCCAAACCCGGCGGCAGGATCGGCCTGATCAGCTGGACGCCAGAGGGTCACATCGGTCAGTTGTGGGCCACGATGAAGCCGTACGCACCGCCCCCGCCGCCTGGCGCGCAGCCCCCGCCGTTGTGGGGGCAGGAGGACCACGTCCGGCAGCTGTTGGGCGACCGCGTCACCGACCTTGTTACCGAGCGTCGCACGCTGCCGGTCCACCATTTCCCGGACGGCGCCGCCTTCCGTGACTACTTCAAGGCCGTATACGGGCCGACGATCGCGGTGTACCGCAACATCGAGGGCGACCCCGACCGGGTGGCTGAGCTCGATGACGCGATCGCACGGGTCGGTGACGACGTTTTGAAGGGCGGGAACGCCATGGAATGGGAGTACCTGCTCGTGACGGCGCGCAAGGCCTGACACGATGTCGGCATGGCCGACGACGCCCAGCAGCTGCCGACCCTGACCGCCGAGGACCAGGCTGCGGTGCAGCGCTGGGTCCAAAAGCAAGGCCTCGGGTCGGAGGTCACTGACGTCGAGCCCTTGACCGGGGGAACCCAGAACATCGTGGTACGGCTGCACATCGACGGCAGGCCGGTCGTATTGCGACGGCCGCCGCTTCACCCGCGGCCGACGAGCAACAAGACCATGCTGCGGGAGATGGCGGCGCTGCAGACGCTGGCGGGCACGCAGGTGCCGCATCCAGGTTTCATCGCGGGCACCGACGACCTCGACGTGCTCGGCGTGGTGTTCTACCTGATGGAAGAGGTCGACGGCTTCAACCCCGGCGACACCATGGACGAGGCGTATGTCCGCAACGCCGGCTGGCGGCATCAGGTCGGCCTGTCGTACGCAGCCAGCCTCGCGCAGCTGGGCAACGTCGATTGGGAGGGCAGCCCGCTCGCGGAACTCAAGAGGCCCGGTTCGTTTCTCGAACGGCAGGTGCCGCAGTTTCTCGGGTTGCTGGAAAGCTATCGACACGAACGCTATTCGCCCGAGTCGCTGGCGGTGACGGAGTTGGCGGATTGGCTGGAGGCGAATCGTCCTGCCGATTCGAAGCCGGGAATCATGCACGGCGACCCGCATCTGAGCAACGTGCTGCTGCGCCGCGACAAACCGGAGTTGGCCGCATTCGTCGACTGGGAGATGTGCACTGTCGGTGACCCGCTGTTGGACTTGGGCTGGATGCTGATCTGCTGGCCGCTGGAGACAAACACGATCACCGCGGGCGGTCAGCTCGCGGCGCTGGGTGGGCTGGCCAGCAGGCGTGAGCTGCTCGACGCGTATCTGGCTGCCGGCGGTCGCGAAACGTCAAGCCTGGATTGGTATGTCGCGATGGCGTGCTTCAAGCTGGGCATCGTCATCGAGGGCACCTGGTCGCGGTATCTGGTGGGGCAGGCGAGCCGGGAGGCAGGCGAGCGACTGCATTCCAACGCGCAGAACCTGATCGATATCGGCACTCGGGTTGCCAAGGGCGACAGCCCATTTCAGTGAATCACCCGTAGGCGTCGATACCCAGTTTGACTGCGAGTGCCAGACCCGCGGCGCCGATCACCACGCGCAGCGGCCCCGTCGGGGCATGCCGAACGACCACGGGGCCGAGCCGCGACCCGATCAGGCAGCCGATGCCGACGGCGATGACCGCAGGCCAGTGGACAGGTGCGAAGACGGTAAAGATCAGTGCTGCAACCCCGTTCGCGACGCCCAGGATCACGTTCTTGCCCGCATTGGCGTGCGCAAGCGTCGCGCCTCCTGCGCGCAAAAGCATCGCCAGCAGCAGCACTCCTGCCGCTGCGCCGAAGTAGCCGCCGTAGATGCAGATCACGAAGATGGCCGTGGATTCGAGCAGCACCCGCAGGGTATGGCGTTGGTGATGCGCGACTCTGGCTTCCTGACGGGACGACGTCGGCAGCAGGATCGCGACGGAGGCGAACCCGAGTAGGAGCGGGACAATCCTCTCGAAACCCTCTGCGGGCGTGGTCAGCAGCAGAGCCGCACCGATGGCGCCGCCTGCCGCCGCGGCGGGCAGGATTCGCTTGATCCACGCGCCCTGCCCCGCCAGTTCCGGTCGCGACCCCGCAATGGACCCAATGCCGTTGAACACCAGCGCAACAGTGTTGGTGACGTTGGCGGTAACCGGCGGCAGGCCGAACACGAGCAGGGCGGGATACGTGGCCACGGACGCCAGGCCCGCGATGCTGCCGGTGAGACCGCCGAGCACGCCGGCAGCTGCGAGGAAGGCCCAGTCCATGGGCCGCCCACGTTACTTCTTGCCGCGAACCAGCGCGTCGACGGGCTCCGGTGCGCCCTCGCGGTCCTTGACGACTCGGTAGGCGAAGAACCCCGCGATCAGCGTGATCACCACGAAGATCGCGGCGAAATACTGCAGCACCAGCGAGGAGCCGTCCGGGTCGTACACCTCCTGGCGGGGCCACGCGATGTTGATGCACAGCGCCGCGCCCATGACGACCGCGGTCAGGTTCACCGGGATGCCCCACTTGCCGAGGTCCATGATCGGAGGGCCGTAGCTCAGGCTGGTGCCGCGCAACCGGTGCAGCAGAGCGGGCACCGTAACCATCAGATACGCCAGGTACACGATCACCACCGACACGCTGGTGATGGCCGCGAAAACCCCGGCCTGACCGAGGTTGACCAGCAGCACCAGGATCGCCAGCACACTGACCGTCGTTCCGGTGATGAGTGGAGTTCCGGTGCGCTTGTTCACCTTTGACAAGAACTTGCCGAGCGGCAGCCGGTTGTCGCGCGCCATCGAGAACATCACCCGCGACGCCGACGCCTGGATCGCCAGCGTCGCCGAGAAGATCGCGACAGCGACGGTGATCAGCAGAGCCTTGCCAAGCCCGGTGTTGAGCTGGCTGGTGATCACCCATGCGATGCCTTCGGTGGACAGCATCGGATCATCCAGCGACGGCGCCGCCATCAGCGCGGCGAGGATCATCAGTCCGCCACCGACGAACGACACCAACAGCGCGTTGACGATCGCCTTCGGGGCGGTCTTGCGCGGATCGCGCGTCTCTTCGGAAAGCTCTGCGGCGCTGTCGAATCCGTACATCACGTAGGCCGCCATCAGCATCGAGGCGAGAAACGCGGGCGCATATCCAAGGCCGGAGCCGTGCCCGCCGGTGGACAGCACGGCCTGCGCCGGATTGCGTTCGGCGGTGAGGAACATCGCCACGACGATCAGCACAACACCGATGATCTCGATGGTCACGCCCGTGACCGTGATCTTGCCCATGAAGGACACGCTGACGCTGCTGATGACCGTGCACAACACGATGGTGACGGTGCCGAGAATGATGCCGTTGGTGGCGCCGCTGACCGAGGTGAGCGAGGGGTCGTCGCCGACGAGTTGGAAGCCGCTCCAGATCGAGGGCAGCACGCTCTGCATGGCGATGGCCAAGGCCGAGACGCTGACGATGTAGCCGATGAGCATGAACCACCCGGCGAACCAGCCGACGGCGTTACCGGCCAGCCGTCGCGACCACTGATAGATGGCGCCCGCGACGGGGAACTTTCCCGACAATTCGGCGAACACCAGGCACACGCAGAACTGGCAGACGAACACGATCGGCCAGGTGAAGAAGAACGCGGGGCCGCCGAGCCCGAAGCCGAGTGCGAACAGCGCGAACACCGTCGTCAGGATCGATACAAACGAGAATCCGGACGCGAAGGCGGCGTATGCGCCGATGCCGCGGTGCAGTTCCTGGGTGTAGCCGAGTTCGGCCAGCGAGTCGGCGTCCTCCGCCGACGAGATCGCGGGGTCCACCGGGTCAGCGGTCGCAGTCACGGGCGGTCTCCTGACGTCCAATACCTGTCATGCGATAGAAATTAGCGGTGGTTTTTGTTTCGCAGGTTTCCTGGTTGTCACAACTGTGTGACCAAGCCGCTGATCGGTGAGAATCGATGCCGTGTCCAGCAAGTTGGGGATCGCCGCGACGATCGGCGACATCGATGCCGCCGTCGATGAACCCGCGCTGCGCGCCGGCGTGCTGGGCGCCCGAGAGGCGGTGGCAGCCGAATTGGCTGCCCACACGCCAACGCTGACCTTGGCGGCGGCCTGGTCGGAGGTGCTGCGGCGGTCGGTCGCTGCCGCCGCGCGGCTGATCGCCGAGGGCAGACCGCTGGGATGGACGTGGTTCGTCTCGGGCAGCGTGGCGCGCGGCGAAGCGATACCGGGGTCAGACGTCGAGACGTTGATCGCGCTCGACGATGGGCTCGGCGATGAGGACAAGGCCGAGGCGCTGGCGCTGGCCGCGGACGTGCACGCGCTGCTCGAGCGATGCGACGTGGCGCCGGACGCCAACGGAGTGCTGGCCAGTCGCGGCCGGTTCTGCCGCAGGCGCGCCAACTGGGACGAGTCGATCGACCGGTGGTGCGCCGAGCCCGCTGAGGATCGTGGCGTGGTGATGACCGGGCTGCTGGCCGACACCGCCGCGGTGGCCGACCTCGGCGACGAGCTTCGGTCACGCACGGTCGAGGCCGCCAAGCGACACCCGCAGGCGCGGCACGCCATGTTGCAGGACGCGACCGCGGTGCGGGCCACCATCCCGTCGCGACTGCGGGTGTTCGCGACTCAAGACGACACGGTCGATCTGAAGCTGGCTGCGGTCGACCCGATCGTGAAGATCGCGCGGTGGGGCGCGCTGTCGGCGGGTTCCTCGGAGATCTCGACGCTGCAGCGGCTGACCGATGCGGCCACGGGGCGCCTGCTCGACACCGACGATGCATCAATACTGCGCGAGTGCTACGTGTCGCTGTCGCGGATCCGCTGGCGGGTGCGCGCCGGCGCCTGGATGAAAGGCGAACCCGTTACCGAGCGAGTGTCGTTGTCCGCGTTGGCGCCTGCCGACCGTGCGACCGTACGTACGGTGGCGCGTGAAGTGAGTGGCATCCGGCGCAAGCTGACGTACCTCGCCTCGACGTCGACGTTTCGCTGACAGGCCGTGTCCGCCCGTGACGGGCTGCCCGATTCTCTCCGGCACGCCATCGACCAGACGATCGCGGCAGAACGCCTCGAGGGCTGGCGACCGACCGACGACCACGTCGACGCGCTGGTGCGGTTGCTCTGCGACGAGGTGTCCTTCGGCGAGTACTTGGCGTCCTATCGGGCCGACAACCCGACGACACCCCCGCAACAACCGCGCGAGCACCGGAGGATCTTCCGTCGCAACAGGCCCTACCTGATACCGGGAACGACTGTGCTGCGCAACAACTTCGGCGTCGACAACCAGGCGGTGCTTTCCGACCTCGAGTTCGTCGCGACGGCCGGCCGGATGGTGATATGGCATCGGATGCTGGCCGAGGGCGCCATCGCCGCGAGCGATGTCGACATCCGCGCGATCCACCTGCATCTGTTCGCCGACGTGTACTCGTGGGCGGGCAACTACCGGATCACCGAATTGCGGCGCGGCGACTCGCTTTTCGCGTGGCAATCGACACTGGGCCGGCTGACGGCACTGCTCGAGGAAACCGCGCGGGCCCTTGCGATCAACGGCGCCGGACTCGATCGGCCGGGGCTGGCGTATCGGCTGGCCCGGCTCTACGCCGACTACAACCTCATCCACCCATTCCGCGAGGGCAACGGTCGGGCGGGTGCGTTGTTGTTACACACCATCGCCACGCTGTGCGGTCGTCGTCTCGACCTGTCGGCGGTCTCTCGCGAGGAGTGGTACGCCGCGTCGCGCGACAGCATGCCGTTTCGTCGCGAGGGCGCACCCAACCACCGGCCGTTCCTGCCGCTGTTCGCCGATGCACTTCACTAGTTCGCCGCGACGGGTTTGTTTCTGGCTGGACTGAGCCAAAAAGGTTTGCATGCCGCGGGGTGGGGCGCCTAACATCGCCAACGTGCCGAGGCGACTCGTAGTAGCAACCCGCAGCGGGGTCTGATCCAGACCGACCCCTCGCTGTGGGTCGTTGCTACCTCGTCGGTCATTTCCACCTGAGTGAGAAGACCGGCACATGACAAGCTCTATTGCAACCCAATCCGCTACCAGCGCAGCGCCGCCGACGCCGATGTCCTTCGCGGCCCGCATCACCGGCCCGATGCCCCGCGGTCTGCGCCAGGAGGCCGACGCGATGACTTTCGAAGCGTTTCACGACCGATATACGTCCAGCTCGGGGCCGCTGCGGCTCGGTAATTGGCAGTGCACCGACGCCGAATGTCCGTCGACCCGGCTGGGCCCGCAGGCCCGCCACTACCAAGCCACGTTGGCCGTCGGCGATCGCATCACCACGTCGTCTGCTGCCGCGTGCGGACCTGTCGCGGCGCTCACCGAGATGCTGTATGACCGCGGCATTGCGGTCGAGATGACGGCGTTTCATCAGGTTCCGGCCGGCGAGCACACCGCGACATTCGTCCGCGGCTCCGACGGTGCCCGATCGCTTTGGGCGATGGGTTGGTCCGACGACCCGACGCAGTCCGCTCTGCGCGCGGTGATCGCCTGCGCCAACCGGCTGCTGACCGAGGCCTGATTTCCGCCGAGAAAGCGTTATCGCAAGGGGCGCAGCACAATTGGCATGCCGTCGAGTGGCACCGGCATGCCGCCGTAGTCGTAGCGCGGCTTGTACCCCGGGTGGGGCAACTCGAGTCGATACTTCCGCAGCAACCGGTGCATGACGGTTTTGATCTCCAACTGACCGAAGACCATGCCGATGCACTTGTGCGCTCCGCCGCCGAAGGGGGCGAACGCGTAACGGTGCTTCTTGTGCTCTGAGCGCGGCTCGGCAAAGCGTTCGGGGTCGAATTTGTCCGGGTTCGTCCACAGTTCGGGCAGCCGATGGTTGAGCGACGGCCACGTCACCACATCGGTGCCGGCCGGAATGAAGTAACCGAGCAGGTCGATGTCGCGGACTGCGCGCCGGAAATTCATCGGCAGCGGCGTGACCATCCGCAGGGCCTCGTTGATCACCAGGTCGTAGGTTTCCAGCTTGTCGAGCGCCTCGATGTCCAGCGGGCCGTCGCCGATGCGAGCCGACTCGTCACGGCAGCGCTCCTGCCATTCGGGGTTGGCCGCCAAGTGGTAGGCCATCGTCGTCATCGTCGACGTCGAGGTGTCATGGGCCGCCATCATCACGAAGATCATGTGCGCCACGATGTCGTCGTCGGTGAATCGCTGGCCGTCCTCGTCTTCGGCCTGGCACAGCACGCTGAGCATGTCGGTGCGCTCGTGACCGCGCGTCTCGGCGACACGAGCAGAGAAGTAGTTCTCCAGCGTCTTGCGTGCCTCGATGCCGCGCCACCAGGTCAGCGGTTTGACCGGTTTGCGGATGATCGCGTTGCCGGCGCGGGTGGTGGTGGTGAACGCGTGGTTGATCGTGGTGACGAGGTCGTGATCGGTGCCTGCTTCATGGCCCATGAACACCACCGAGGCGATGTCGAGCGTGAGCTCCTTGGCGGCGGGATGGAACAGGAACCGGGCGTCGTTGGCGACCCAGTCGTTGCCAACCACCTTGCTGGCCACCGAGTCGATGTGCTCGACGTAGCCGGCCAGGCGCGAGCGGGTGAACGCCTCCTGCATGATCCGCCGGTGGAACATGTGCTCGTCGAAGTCGAGCAGCATCAGGCCGCGCTCGAAGAACGGCCCGATGACCGGGTCCCAGGCCCGCTGCGAGAACTCCTTGTTGCGGTTGGAGAAGACGGCCTGCGTGGCGTCGGGGCCCAGCGCCATCACCGAAGCCAGGGCGGGCGAGTACTGGTAGTGGATCGGGCCGTACTTGCGATAGACCTCGACGGCGAACTCCGGCCCGAGGCGGAAGAACTCGATCATGTGGCCGATGATCGGCAGCCCCGAGTCACCCATCGCCGGCTTGAGACCGCTGCCCGCGGGTGGCTGGGCCAGCGCGAACTGTTTCCACTCGTGCCTGCGGAGCCGCTTCTCGGCCAGACCCATGCCGGGGATGGTCACCGGGGTCGGCTTCAACCGACGCTTGGCCTGGTCAAGCAGGTAATCCTTGGTGCTGATGGTCGCCATGAATTCTCCCTGGGCAAAAGACTGTGGCCGTTGTCACTCCTGATCCTCATCCTGGATGGCAGACTTGACGCATGTCAAGTTTTGTTTCGGCGCGGCGTGGATGCAAAGGTCTAGGGCGATGACCGCCCAGCCCGCTCCACAGCAGGTTCGCCGCAGCCGCGGGGACCGGCAGCGCGAGGCCATCGTCAACGCGGTACGCGAGCTCCTTCAAGAGGGATCGTTCGCCGATCTGTCGGTCAGCACGATCAGCGAGCGGGCCGGCGTCGCCAGGTCCGGCTTCTACTTTTACTTCGACTCCAAATACGCGGTGCTGGCGGTGATCCTTGCCGATGCCAGCGAGCTGCTCGACGAGCTGACGCATCACTTCGCGCCGCGTGAGCCCGGCGAGACGCCTGAAGCGTTCGCGAAGCGGATGGTCGGCAGCGCGGCTGCGGTATACAACAACGACGATCCGGTGCTGAAGGCGTGCTCGGTGGCGCGAAATACCGATGCCCAGATCAGCGAAATGATGGACGACTTCTACGACGGCATCATCGACAAATTGATCACGCTCCTCGAGCAGGACTCCGACGCGCGCCCGATCTCGGATGATCTGCCCGCGCTGGTGCGCACGCTGGCTGCGGTGACGTCGTTCACGTTGACCGAGGACAGTGCGTTCGTTGGCCGCGGCGAGGACCCTGCGCGCGCCATCGACATCGTCGAGCGATTATGGCTGAGCGCGTTTTGGGGTGACCGGTAGTCTCACCGCCATGGCACAGCGGAGCTTTGCGGCAAAGCGTTGTTTTCTCACCGGTGCCGCGAGCGGAATCGGCCGCGCCACCGCGCTGAAGCTGGCGGCCGAAGGCGCCGAGCTGTACCTGACCGACCGTGATGCCGAGGGCCTTGAGAAAACCGTCGCCGACGCACGTGCGCTCGGCGCCCAGGTGCCAGAGCACCGCGTGCTCGACATCTCCGACTACGACGAGGTGGCCGCGTTCGCCGACCACATCCACGCCAACCATGCGCCGATGGATGTGGTGATGAACATTGCGGGCGTATCGGCGTGGGGGACGGTCGACCAGCTCACGCACCAACATTGGCGCTCGATGGTCGACATCAATCTGATGGGCCCGATCCACGTCATCGAGACCTTCATTCCGCCGATGCTGGCCGCCCGTCGCGGTGGGCATCTGGTCAACGTGTCATCGGCCGCCGGCTTGGTCGCGCTGCCCTGGCACGCCGCCTACAGCGCGAGCAAGTATGGGCTGCGCGGAGTTTCGGAGGTACTGCGCTTCGACTTGGCCCGCTACCGCATCGGGGTTTCGGTGGTGGTGCCAGGTGCGGTGAAAACGCCTCTGGTACAGACAGTTCAGATCGCCGGAGTGGATCGCGAGGATCCCAATGTGAAGCGGTGGACCGACCGCTTCAGCGGGCATGCGGTCTCGCCCGAGCACGTCGCGGACAAGATTCTGCGCGGTGTGTCGAAGAACCGGTTCCTGATCTACACGTCGCCGGACATCAGGGCGCTGTATGCGTTCAAACGTGTTGCGTGGTGGCCGTATAGCGTGGCGATGCGGCAAGTCAACGTTCTGTTCAGTCGTGCACTTCGGCCGTCGTCTCGCGTCTAGCGCTTACCCCAGTCCCATGGGGGCGCGGTCAGCATGCCCAAGCCCTTGATGCGGGTCTCGCCGAGTTCCTTGTACAACTCGACCTCCACTGCGCTGCCCTCGTCGGCGTCGCTCACCGGCACGGTGTCCAGAAACTCCAGCATCGCCCTCGAGTGCGTGACGACGACGACCTGCGTCTGACTGGCCGCCGCCTGGATCAGCGACGCCAACGGACGTACCAGGTCGGGATGCAGTGACGTTTCCGGCTCGTTGAGCACCATGAGAGAGGGCGGTCGAGGAGACGTCAGCGCGGCTGCCCACAGCAGGAAACGCAGTGTGCCGTCAGACAACTCGGCCGCGCGCAGCGGGCGCAGCATGCCGCGCTGTTGCAGCTGCAGATCGAAAAGGCCGTCACGGACGGCCACCGACACCGTCGCACCGTCGAAGGCGTCGGCGACAGCACGCTGCAGGTCCTCGAATCCGGCCTCGATGATCGTCTGCACTGCGGCGGCGAGGTCGGCGCCGTCGTCGGAAAGCACCGGTGTGCGAGTGCCGACGTGGGGCAGTCGCGACGGTGCTGTCGCGTCCACCCGGAAGCCGTCGTAGAACCGCCAGCTGCGCAGCCGATGCCGAACGGCGGCCAGCTCCGGATGCGCACCCGGGTGGGCGTATTCGGCGAGGACACTGCGGTAGGTGGGCAGCGATCGCGTCATCTCGTCGAAGCCCCGCCCGGATTCCGCGCTGGCCTCGGCGAATTCACGGGTGCGGCGCACCAGCGTCGAACTGGTCCGCATCACGTGGCCGACGAAAACCGCCTCGCGCTTGATCTCCGGATCGCGTGCGAACAACGAATTGTGGCCCGCCATCTGCGGCAGCCCGAGGTCGACCAGGTAGCCGAAATCGTCGGAGGCGAACCCGAGTTCGAGCGAAACCGGCCCGGTGCGCCTTGTGCCCTCGACCTTTCCGGTACGACGCGCGCCCGACAGGTGTTCCGGTCCGGCCCACAGCACCGACTCCAGGCCGCCCTCGCGGGCCAGCGAGCCGATCACCTCGCCGCGGCCGCAGTCGGCGAGCAGTCGCAGCGCGCGATACAGCGATGACTTTCCGGTGCCGTTCGCGCCAGTGACGACCGTGAGCCGCGCAAGGGGCAGCACGATTTCCCGCAGCGAGCGGTATCCGCGGATGGCGACCGTCTGCAGCATCTGGCTCAGTACCCGCCGTCCGGAGGGTTGAGTTCCAGTCGGACGCCGAGCAGCCGGACGGGGCGGTCGAGTTCGAACTGGGCGAGAAGGTCCAGCGCGGTCTGTTTGATGGGTTCGGCATCGACGGTCGGGGCGGCAAGCTTGCGAATCTTGGTCCGGGTATAGAACGTGTTGGTGCGGACGGTGACCGCCACCCTGGTGACGATTCGACCCTGAGCGACGATCTCGTCGAGTGTCTGCTGCGCGAGATCTCTTACAGCGGAGTCCATTTCGCCTCGATCGGTCAAATCGGTGGCGAAGGTGATGACGTGGCTGCGCGAGCGCGGCACCCATGGTTCGGCGCTGACGGTGGTGTCGCCGCCGCCTTTGGCCAGCAGCAAAATCCACAGCCCGGTCGTCGGGCCGAATGTCGACGTGAGCACCGTCGCATCGGTCGCAGCCAGATCGGCCACCGTCGTAATGCCCATTCCGGCAAGCTTTTTCGCGGTCTTCGGGCCGACACCCCACAACGCATCGACCTCGCGATCACCCATCACCGCCATCCAATTCTCATCGGTCAGCTGATAGATGCCTGCAGGCTTACCGAATCCCGTCGCGACCTTGGCGCGCTGCTTGTTGTCGCTGATGCCGACCGAACACGACAACTGCGTCTGCCCGATCACCTCACGGATCTGCTCGGCCAGCGCGACGGGGTTGTCAGACTCTTCCAGGTCGGCGCCGACATAGGCCTCGTCCCAACCCCACACCTCGACGGGGTGGCCGAGGTCGCGCAGCAGCGTCATCACCTCTTCAGACGCTTCGTCGTAGGTCGCGGTGTCGAGCGGTAGAAACGTCGCGTCCGGGCACTTGCGGGCAGCGGTGCGCAGCGGCATGCCTGCGTGCACTCCGAACGTGCGTGCGGGGTACGACGCGCATGTGACGACCTTGCGCGGCTCGTTCGGATCGCCGTTGCCGCCCACAACGATCGGCAGACCGGCAAGTTCGGGCCTGCGGCGCACCTCGACGGCGGCCTGAAACTGATCGAGGTCGACGTGCAGGATCCACCGCTGATTCATCGGCCGCAGAGCTTGCGCGCCACGCTTTCCCACGCCGCGCCGAGCTGCTCGAGGGTCTGGCCGCGCTCGATCATCTGGAACTGGACATAGTCAGGGTCGAGCAGGCCGAGCAACGCGAACGCCTGCGCATCCAGGTCGCCGGTCGTGCCGGCGGCCTCCAGCAGCACCCGGATGTGCCTGTGGTGAAACATCACCGGGGCGATGAACCGCATCTGCGGATCTCGGTTGGCGTCGGACAGCAGCGCGTGGTGGGCATCGACGAACTCGAGCCGATCGGCGCCGTATGCGAGCAGCCGGTCCAGCGGCGGCGCACCGGGGCCAAGCGGCGGCGGGCCGAACATCAACGCCTGCTGTTCGGCCTTCTCGTCCTCGTCGAGCAGCACGATCATCAAGCCGGCCCGGCTGCCGAACCGCCGGAACAGCGTGCCCTTGCCGACGCCCGCGGCCGCGGCGATGTCGTCGGTGGTGACCGCATCGGGGCCACGCTCGGCAATCAGGCGCCGCGCAGCGTCGAGCAGTAGCGTTCGGTTGCGGGCGGCGTCGCCGCGTTCCTGCGGCGGTTGATCCGTGACCGGCAACTCACGCAGCGGGGGAGTAGCGGTCATATCAGCAGTTTAGTTCAGGCGGAATAAATCGGACCACGGTCCGGTTGGGGCGTGCGAGGATCTTGCAAAGACCGAAGGGAACGAGAGATGTCCGACACCAAGGTTTTGGTGCTGTTGGGAAGCCTGCGCGCCGGATCGATCAACCGTCAGCTGGCTGAGCTCGCGATCGAGTCCGCGCCCGACGGCGTGCGCCTGGAGCTGTTCGACCGGCTTGGCGAGCTGCCGTTCTACAACGAGGACGTCGACACCGAGCAGCCCGCGGAGCCGGTGCAGGCGCTGCGTGCCGCTGCGGCCGACGCCGACGCCGCGCTCGTCGTCACCCCCGAATACAACGGGACTATCCCGGGCGTGTTGAAGAACGCGATCGACTGGCTGTCGCGACCGTTCGGCAACGGCGCGCTCAAGGGCAAGCCCGTCGCTGTCGTGGGTGCCTCACACGGCCAGTACGGCGGCGTGTGGGCGCACGACGAGACGCGCAAGTCCTTTGGTATCGCCGGAGTTCGGGTGGTCGAGGATCTCAAGCTGTCGGTGCCGACGCCGGTATTCGACGGTAAGCACCCAAGCGAAAATGCCGAGGTGGCCGCGAACCTGCGCGACATCGTCGGCAAGCTCGCCGCCGAGATCGCCTGAGCGCGAACAGCTTCAGCTCGCCAGCAGCCTGCCCAGGGCGTCGGTCAAGACATCGGTGCTCAGTGGCTCACCGGTGATCAGCGCGTGCAACAGGGCGCCGTCGATGAAGATCGCCGCGGCCTGCGCGGCGTTGTGACCTGTCTTCGGCTCGAGGATCGCGATCAAACCGTCCAGCCACAAGCGGGCGTGCGGCCGCAGTTCGGGCCGATGGCTGGCCGCTGTGTACAGCTCATTGCAGGCGCGGTAGCGGTCGTGGTCGGTCAGGTAGTCGGCCGTGAGTCGGGCGAGCGTGCCGGGTAGGTCGGCAGTGGCACGCAGTTGTTCTGCCCATTCGTCGAGACCCTCGATAGAACCGCGAGCCGCGTCGGCGAGGGCGGCCTCGCGCAGTTCGTCGAGATCCCTGAAGTAGTAGGTCGTGGAGCCGACCGGCACGCCGGCGACCTCGGCGACCCGACGATGCGTCAGCCCGGCCAGCCCGGCTTCTGCGATGACGCGGGTCGCGGCTTCGACGATGAGCTGTCGACGGCCGACGGGATCACGCGGCCTGCGCCGCGGCGGCGCGGTCAATGGGCGCCTGCCATGTTCAGCGTGACCACGCCGCCGATCACCAGCGCTATGCCGACGACCTTGCCCAGCGACATCGGGGAGCCGAGAAATACGACCGCGATCACGACGATCGCGGTCGTGCCCAGCGCCGACCACAGCGCATATGCCACGTCGATCTGCATGCCGCGGGCGATCGCCATCGCCATCAATGCGAAGGCGACCGCATACCCCGCCAGGCACGCCACCGTCGGCCACAGCCGAGTGAAGCCGTCGGTCGACTTCAGCAGGCTGGTCGCGAGCACTTCGGCCACGATCGCGACGCCCAATAACAAGTAAGCCACGATTCTCCCTAGTGTACGTATGTACATGTACAAACGTACACTACTTGCCGTGGCCCCTTCGGTCGGTTTGCTGTTACGTCACCGTGACGGTTCGCGTCGGGTCACGTGTCGGTGCCCGGTGGTAGACCAGACCTCAGGCGCGACACAACCGCAGTGTGATGTGCGACACGCCGGGCGTGTTGACGCCGGAATGCTTACGACCAGGGAATTTCAAAAATGTTATTCAGAACATCTTGTATCCCTTCGCAATGTCGGACACCAGGTGTAGTGTTTCGAACACCGACAGACCCCCACCGGTACCAGTACCCCAGGGTCGGCCGGAGGCCACAAATCCGGCGGTGTCGGTTCCCAGACCCACCGGGCGCGCGGCCGCAGGGCACCTGGAATTTTGAGGGCCCAAGGGTCGCTGAACTTCAGCGAGATGCAGTACCAGAGCAGTTGCCAGTCTCAGTGCAGTGTCAGTCAGTGCCAGTTGTAGAGGAGCCGTACCGCAGATGACCGTCACCGTCTACACCAAGCCCGCATGCGTGCAGTGCAACGCCACCTACAAGGCGCTGGACAAGCAGGGCATCGCCTACGAGAAGGTCGACATCAGCCTGGATAGCGAGGCCCGCGACTATGTCATGGCGCTCGGATATCTTCAGGCGCCCGTCGTGGTGGCCGGAAACGACCACTGGTCCGGCTTCCGTCCCGATCGCATCAAGGCGCTGAGCGGCGCGGTCGCGGTAACGGCATAAGGGGTATCCCGACAGCAGAGAGGAGACGACCGATGAGCAATCTCGTGTACTTCTCCAGCGTGTCGGAAAACACCCACCGCTTCGTCCAGAAGCTGGGTCTGCCCGCCGTCCGGATTCCGCTGCACGGACGCATCGAGGTCGACGAGCCGTTCGTGCTGGTGCTGCCCACCTACGGCGGTGGGCGCGTCACTCCCGACATCAATGACGGCGGCTATGTCCCCAAACAGGTCATCGCCTTCCTCAACAACGAACACAACCGGTCGTTGATCCGCGGCGTCATCGCCGCGGGCAACAACAACTTCGGCGCCGAATTCGCATACGCGGGCAATGTGGTGTCCCGCAAATGCGCAGTGCCGTACCTCTATCGCTTTGAACTCATGGGTACTCCCGAGGACGTGGAAGCCGTCCGTGCGGGCTTGGAAGATTTCTGGAAGGAACAGACGTGCCACCAACCGTCACAGCTGCAGAGCCTGTAACCACCGGCGCGCACGCGCTTCCGGGCGAAACGGATTACCACGCCCTCAACGCGATGCTGAATCTGTACGACGCGGACGGCAAGATTCAGTTCGAAAAGGACCGCGAGGCCGCGCACCAGTACTTCCTGCAGCACGTCAACCAGAACACGGTGTTCTTCCACAACTACGACGAAAAGCTCGACTACCTGATCCAAAAGGAGTACTACGAGCGCGAGGTGCTCGATCAGTACAGCCGCAACTTCGTCAAGAGCCTGATCGACCGCGCGTATGCGAAGAAGTTCCGGTTCCCGACGTTCGTCGGCGCATTCAAGTACTACACGTCCTACACGCTGAAGACCTTTGACGGCAAGCGGTATCTGGAGCGGTTCGAGGATCGCGTCGTCATGGTGGCGCTGACGCTGGCTGCAGGCGACACCACCCTGGCAGAGAAGCTGGTCGACGAGATCATCGACGGCCGGTTCCAGCCGGCCACGCCGACGTTCCTCAACTCGGGCAAGAAGCAGCGCGGTGAGCCGGTGTCCTGCTTCCTGCTGCGCATCGAAGACAACATGGAGTCGATCGGCCGCTCCATCAACTCGGCGCTGCAGCTGTCCAAGCGCGGTGGCGGAGTTGCATTGCTGCTGAGCAACATTCGCGAGCACGGCGCGCCGATCAAGAACATCGAGAACCAGAGTTCCGGCGTCATCCCGATCATGAAGCTGCTGGAGGATTCGTTCTCCTACGCCAACCAGCTCGGTGCGCGGCAGGGCGCAGGCGCGGTGTACCTGCACGCCCATCACCCGGATATCTACCGCTTCCTGGACACGAAGCGCGAGAACGCCGACGAGAAGATCCGGATCAAGACGCTGAGCCTCGGTGTGGTGATTCCGGACATCACGTTCGAGCTGGCCAAGAAGAACGAGGACATGTACCTGTTCTCGCCGTACGACGTCGAGCGCGTGTACGGCATTCCGTTCGCCGACATCTCTGTGACCGAGAAGTACTACGAGATGGTCGACGATGCGCGGATCCGCAAGACGAAGATCAAGGCGCGTGAGTTCTTCCAGACGCTGGCCGAACTGCAGTTCGAGTCCGGCTACCCGTACATCATGTTCGAGGACACGGTGAATCGGGCCAACCCGATCGAGGGCAAGATCACGCACAGCAATCTGTGCTCGGAGATCCTGCAGGTGTCGACGCCGTCGGTGTTCAACGAAGACCTGACGTATGCCCAAGTTGGCAAGGACATCTCGTGCAATCTGGGCTCGTTGAACATCGCAAAGGCGATGGATTCGCCAGATTTCGCGCAGACCATCGAGGTGGCGATCCGAGCGCTGACGGCGGTGAGCGATCAGACGCACATCTGGTCGGTGCCGTCGATCGAGCAGGGCAACAACGACTCTCACGCGATCGGGCTGGGGCAGATGAACCTGCACGGCTACCTGGCGCGCGAGCGGATCTTCTACGGCTCCGAAGAGGGCGTCGACTTCACCAACATCTACTTCTACACAGTGCTGTATCACGCGCTGCGCGCGTCGAATCGCATTGCGATCGAGCGTGGTTCGCACTTCAAGGGCTTCGAGAAGTCGAAGTACGCGTCGGGGGAGTTCTTCGACAAGTACACCGAGCAGGTGTGGGAGCCGAAGACCGATCGCGTCAAGGAGTTGTTCGCAGACGCCGGCATCCGCATTCCGACGCAAGAGGATTGGGTTCGGCTGAAGGAGTCGGTGCAGGCGCACGGCATCTACAACCAGAACCTGCAGGCGGTTCCGCCGACCGGCTCGATTTCCTACATCAACCATTCGACGTCGTCCATTCACCCGATCGCGTCGAAGGTCGAGATTCGTAAGGAAGGCAAGATCGGGCGCGTGTACTACCCCGCGCCGTACATGACGAACGACAACCTGGAGTACTACCAGGACGCGTACGAGATCGGCTACGAGAAGGTCATCGACACGTACGCCGCGGCGACGCAGCACGTCGATCAGGGGCTGAGTCTGACGCTGTTCTTCAAGGACACCGCGACGACACGTGACGTGAACAAGGCGCAGATCTACGCGTGGCGCAAGGGAATCAAGACGCTGTACTACATCCGGTTACGCCAGATGGCGCTGGAGGGAACCGAAGTCGAGGGCTGCGTGTCCTGCATGCTGTAGGCATGTTGGCTCAGCCATGAACGATAGTTTGGAATCTTCGGAGCTGTGGCAATTCTTCGCTGCGTATTTCAACGAGGATTGGGGCCTGGACGCAGATGGCTGGGAAGGAATAGTCGACAATTACGTCTCCGATGATCCGACAGCCCAAGGCTTGCAAGCGTTGGCCAAAGAGATGGACGGCGTGCGCAGGGCCCATCCGGAACCGGAGTTGAAAGAGTATCTTTTTCGCACCCTCGGGTGTTATTACAGCCCAGTCGATATAACGTGCGAGGAATGGCTGGGCCAGGTGGCCGACCGATTGCGCCAACATGCCGCGGCGATCGACAACGGCAACCCATCGCAGCATTGACACCGCCGCCGGCGAGTGTGGACTTGATACACGCGATGCGGGAAGTAGGCGTGCAATATGTCCACACTCGCCGATGATGCGGCCGCGCTAACCCATCGCGTAGACGGGCAGGCGATCAACCCGCGTCAGCACTGAGTGCTTCGGCGGAACGCTGGGGCCGGGGTTGGCCTCCTCTAGCTCCGCCTCGTCGTCTATCCAGCACTCGCCGGTGCGCTCGTCGTAGTCGCCGCCGTAGAACACGCAGCAGACGCCAATGTCGTCCGGGTGGTCGGCTGCGCACTGCCAGAAGTCGTCGCCCGCGGCGTTGACGGGCTGTGCACTCGCGTTGGCGGCGAGTCCGATGGCCATCCCCGCAGTCATGGCCGCGGCGGCCAGAAGTCCCTTGATGTTCATGCCGCTAAGCCTGAAGCGCAGCCGTCGTCGCCAAAACGGGGCGAACTCCGCTCGACACCGATCACGCGTCGGGGTTGTGGCGGCCGCACCCGGTAGGGGATTAGGGGCGCGGCCAATGGCCAGTTATGACACGCAAATCCCGAAATCGCGTGCCATAAGTGGCCGCTCGACGAGCGACGGGCGCACTACTTCTTGACGGTGTGCTGCGGGCCTTGCGCCTTCTTGTACAACGCCTTGAGCATCCGGTCGCGGAAGGCCGCGTTGTCGATCAGCTTGATCCCGGCGTTCGCAAAACGCGGATAGCCCAGCAGCTTGTGGAAGTAGCGGCCACGCCGATACTCCCTGCCCCACGCGTCTTCCATCCGAAGCGCGTAGTTGGTGAAGTCGTCGGGCCCACCGTTCTGCAGCGCCGCGATCGCACATTCGCCTGCGGCCAAGCCGGACTCGAGCGCCTTGGAGATGCCCGCTCCCGATGCCGGCTTACCCGCGCCCAGCGAGTCACCGGTGAACAGCACGCCCGGCCGCCACGGCGGCCACGCAGTGAAGCCCATCGGCAGCCGCCACGCCCGCACGCTCTTGTTCTTCTTCAGCTCTTCGATCGGCGGCAACTCCCACTCGCGCGGCAGCGTGCGCAGGAAATCGCCAAGGAACTGCGTCGCATTGATCGACTGCCAATTCTTGTAGCTGTTCACGTATCCGAGCCCAATGTTGAACAGGCCGTTGCCCATTGGGAACACCCAGCCGTAGCCCGGCAGCTGATCGCCCTGGAACGCGAGCTTCAAATAGATGTCGAGGCTGTCGGAATCCGGCCGGTTGGCGTGCATCTCCGATCGGATCGCGATCGCGGAATAGCCGTTGTACTCCGAATCGATCTTCAGGGCCCGCTTGATGGGGGAGTAGGCGCCGTCTGCCGCGATCACCGCATCGCCGTACACCTTCTCACCGCTCTTCAACACGACGCCGACTACGCGTCCGTTCGCGTCGAGTTCGGGGCCGGCCACCTCGGCGCCCTGACGCACCTCGGCGCCCGCGGATTCCGCGTGCTTGAGCAGTAGCGTGTCCAGGTGCTCGCGGCTCACGGTGTGGCCGTGGTCTGGCATCCCTGGGCGCTTCGGGAAAGAGAGCTCCCACTGAGACGGGCTGAACACCGTGACCCGGTTCACCCGATGGAAGGTGTTCACCTCGTCGGCCAGGCCCATCTTCTGGAGATAGCTGACGGCGCGCGCGGTCAGGCCGTCGCCACACGGCTTGGCCCGCGGAAACTCCGCCTTGTCCAGGACCACTACCTTGGCGCCGGTCTGTGCGGCCTGCCACGCGGCCGCCGAACCGGATGGTCCGCCACCCGCGATGACCAGGTCGTATCGCTGCGTCATACGTCTCTCTCGTTAATTGGCTGTCGCACAAATATTACCCAGCGTGACTGGTCGGTTGTCGGCAAGCAAATTTGCCTGGCCAGGGCAGCGAAACGCCATGTTGCGGGACGGTCTGAGCAGGTCAGCGACGTCCGGGCGGTACAGTAAGCGGGTGCGACGAGGGTCGAGGTCACGTTCCAGCAGTGAGCCGGGTGTCAAAGTAGACGCCCGCAGCGAGCGCTGGCGCGAGCATCGCAAGAAGGTGCGCTCGGAGATCGTCGACGCCGCTTTCAGGGCGATCGACCGACTCGGACCCGAATTGAGCCTGCGTGAGATCGCCGAAGAGGCGGGCACCGCGAAGCCAAAGATTTACCGCCATTTCACCGACAAGTCAGATCTGTTCCAGGCGGTCGGTGAGCGGCTGCGGGACATGTTGTGGGCCGCGATCTTCCCGTCGATCAACTTGTCGAGCGACCCGGCGCGCGAGGTCATCCGCCGCAGCGTCGAGCAGTACGTGCGACTCGTCGACGAGCACCCGAACGTCATCCGGTTCCTGCTCGAGGGCCGCTTCGCCGAGCAGAGTGCTTCTGCGGTCAAGGCGCTCAACGAGGGCCGCGAAATCACCCTCGCGATGGCCGAGATGTTCAACAACGAGCTGCATGACATGGAACTCGACGCCACGGCGATGGAGCTGGCGGCCTACGCGGCTTTCGGGTCGATCGCTTCGGCGACGGACTGGTGGCTGGGCCCTGAGGAAGACAGTCCCCGCCGGATGCCGTCAGAGGAGTACGTCGCGCACCTGACGACGATCATGGTCGGCTCCATCAACGGGACCTGCGAATTGCTCGGCATCAAGATCGACCCGGACCTCCCGCTGCACGAGGGTGTGCGGCGTCGCGAACACGTCGCCTGACGAATTTGAGGCAGACGCCTCATGCGCTGAGTCCGTGCCGCGCCTGACCATCGGTGCATGACAAAACAACTCACCCCACAACAGACCGTCGCGGCCGTGCTGGCCAACCCGATACTGCCCCCTGGCGACGACGAACGTTTCGTCGGTTTCGGAATCATGGGCCTGCCGTTCGCCAACGGGCACTACCTGGCAATGCGCCAATTTCCCGCGACTTCCTTTGCGCCGCCGTACATCTCGGTGTGGCATCGCGACCCGTCGTGTAATTGGACGTTCTACGCAACGACGCCGGGCCAGCAGAGCTGCGCACGCTACTTCGGCTCGGCCACTCCGAACGACGCGGTTCGATGCGATATCGATGTCAGTTGGACCGGCCCGTCTTCGGTGCTCATCGAAATACCGGGAGTGTTGCGGTGGGCAGCCGATTTCGACACGACGAGGGCCACTCGGTTGATGAGCAGGATCGGCGGCCGGCTGCCGGACGAGACATGGGCCGATCCGACGGTCTCCCGCCGGCTGAGCCGCGTCGCCCGCCGCACGCTGGGCGTGGGCGATGTCCGGCTGACCGGCCGCGCCCCGAACGGGCAGTGCTACACGATGGCGCCGAAGCAGTTGTGGATCGTCGCCGACTCGACCGCGGTGCTGCACGGTCGTGACCTCGGACCGTCCGGACCGCTGCTGCGGCAAGCCCGGCTCGGGGACTTCCGGATGCCGCAACGCGGTATCGCAATGGTCGGATCGGGCCACTTCGAAACGTTCGACGCCGATCGGCACCTGTCCGCCGAGCGCGCCATGTCATATGCCTGAGCGGCGCGCCGTTGGCTCCGCTGGCCGCGACGGCTAACCTGGGAAGCTGAAGTACCCGGTACCGGCGTTCCCAGGAAGGACCGATCGATGACGGTTGCCCCCGAGCAGGCTGCGTCCAGCACCGAACAGCCCGTGCACACCCGCGCACTGATCATCGGCACCGGCTTCTCCGGTCTCGGCATGGCCATGGAGCTACAGCGCCGCGGCGTCGAGTTCCTGATCCTGGAAAAGGCCGACGAGATCGGCGGCACCTGGCGCGACAACACCTACCCCGGATGCGCGTGCGACATCCCGTCGCACATGTACTCGTTCTCGTTCGAGCCGAAGCCCGACTGGCAGCACATGTGGTCGTTTCAGCCCGAGATCTTGGACTACCTCAAGGGCGTGACCGAGAAGTACGGGCTGCGTCGCTACATCTCCTTCGGATCCCACGTCGACCGCGCGCACTGGGACGACGACGAGTTGCGCTGGCATGTCTTCACCAAGGACGGCCGCGAGTACGTCGCGCAGTTCGTGGTTTCCGGTGTCGGCGGTCTGCACATCCCGTTGATCCCGGAGTTCGAGGGGCTCGACGAATTTGCCGGCGCCGCATTCCATTCCGCGCAGTGGGACCACACCGTCGATCTGACTGGCAAGCGGGTCGCGGTCATCGGGACGGGCGCGAGCGCGATCCAGATCGTGCCCGAGATCGTCAAGGACGTCGGCGCGCTGCAGTTGTATCAGCGCACCCCGGCCTGGGTGATGCCGCGGCCCAACAACCCGATCCCAGAGTGGATGCGCGACGCGTTCACCAACGTGCCGGGTACTCGGGCGGCGATGCGCGCGGGCATCTACTGGATTCATGAGGCTGTCGGCTTTGCCATGACCAAGCAGCCGCGGCTGCTCAAAATCGGTGAGCTGATGGGCAAGTGGAACATCCGGCGTTCAGTCAAAGATCGCGAGCTACGCCGCAAACTCACGCCGAACTATCGCGCCGGCTGCAAGCGAATCCTGAACTCCGACACCTACTACCGGGGTGTGGCCGACCCCAAGACCGAAGTCGTCACCGACGCCATCACCCGGTTCACCCCGCGGGGCATCGTCACCTCCGACGGCACCGAACGCGACGTCGACGTGGTCGTCTTCGCCACCGGATTCCACGTCACGGACTCGTACACCTACGTCGACATCAAGGGACCCGGCGGCGAGGACCTGGGGGACCGATGGACCCGCGAGGGGGTGTCGGCGCTGCGCGGCATCACGATCGCCGACATGCCGAACCTGTTCTTCCTGCTCGGGCCCAACACTGCGCTTGGCCACAACTCGGTGGTGTTCATGATCGAGTCGCAGATCCGGTATGCGGCGCACGCAATCGCAGCCGTCGACAAAGCGGGCGCGCAGGCGCTGGCGCCCACACGTGCCGCGGCCGACGCCTACAACGCCGAATTGCAGCGCGACTTGGCGGGCACGGTGTGGAGCACCGGAGGTTGCCGGAGCTGGTACATGGACGAGCACGGCGTGAACCGGACCCTGTGGAGCGGGATGACCTGGCAGTACTGGCTGGCGACCCGCAGATTCAAGGCGTCGGAGTACAAGTTCATCGGCGCGGGCTCGACAAACTGAGGCGACACGCGGCCACAAGATGTCGCGGTTCCGGCCGTTGTCGCACCCCAGGGGTAGTGTCGGGGATGCCGGTTCGGCAACCTACTTCTGCGGCGAAATGGGGTTCTCGTGAGTGATGGCATGAAGCTGATCGACCGTGTTTCGGCCATCAACTGGAACCGCCTGCAGGACGAAAAAGACGCCGAGGTCTGGGACCGGCTGACCGGTAATTTCTGGTTGCCAGAGAAGGTTCCGGTGTCCAACGACATTCCCTCGTGGAACACGCTGACCGCACACGAGAAGCAGCTGACGATGCGGGTGTTCACCGGCCTCACGCTGCTGGACACCATCCAGGGCACCGTCGGCGCCGTGAGCCTGATCCCAGATGCGCTCACGCCGCACGAGGAAGCGGTCTACACGAACATCGCGTTCATGGAGTCGGTCCACGCGCGCAGCTACAGCAACATCTTCTCGACGCTGTGCTCGACTGCCGAGATCGACGACGCGTTCCGCTGGTCGGAGGAGAACCCGAACCTTCAGCGCAAGGCCGAGATCGTCATGCAGTACTACAAGGGTGACGAGCCGCTCAAGCGCAAGGTGGCCTCCACGCTGCTGGAGAGCTTCCTGTTCTACTCAGGCTTCTATCTGCCGATGTACTGGTCGTCGCGCGCGAAGCTGACCAACACCGCCGACATGATCCGGCTGATCATCCGCGACGAGGCCGTGCACGGCTATTACATCGGCTACAAGTACCAGAAGGGCTTGGCGCTCGAGGACGACGCCCGCAGGGCCGAGCTCAAGGATTACACCTACGAGTTGCTGTTCGAGCTCTACGACAACGAGGTGGAGTACACGCAGGATCTGTACGACGAGGTCGGGCTGACCGAGGACGTCAAGAAATTCTTGCGTTACAACGCAAACAAGGCGCTGATGAACCTCGGCTATGAGGCGCTGTTCCCGCGCGATGAGACCGACGTGAATCCCGCTATCCTGTCGGCACTTTCACCGAATGCCGACGAGAACCACGACTTCTTCTCGGGCTCGGGGTCGTCGTATGTGATCGGCAAGGCCGTCAACACCGAAGACGAGGACTGGGACTTCTAAGAGCCATAGCTCGAAACGAGGTACGGCCACCGAACTTGTTCACAGTTCGGTGGCCGCAACGAAGAAGCGCTGAACCTAGTTCTTGAACGCGTCCTTGACCTTCTCGCCGGCGTCTTTCAGGCTGGATTTCGCCTGATCGACCTTGCCCCGGTTTTCGGTGTCTTTATCGCCGGTCGCCTTGCCGAGAGCCTCTTTGGCCTTGCCGCCGAGGTCGTCGATCTTGTTGCTGGCTTTGTCTTGGGCGCCCATTATTCATCCTTTGGTTAAAGGTGGGTGTGGGCTCAGAATGAACCTTTTGGCTGCATACCCACCCGCAGAGCCCGCTAAACCCCCGCGACCTAGTTGCGGGCCAGAGTTCGGACGGTCGCGACGATCAGTTGTTCGGCGCTCGGCGGCCGCAGTCCGTCGGTGCGTCCGGCGAAGTAGCGTGCCGTGAGAACGTCCGGGCCGACATGCTGCGCCGTGGAAAACCCTGCGCTGAGACACATTTCGACCATCTCGCCGGGTGCGTAGTGACTGATGAAGGGCGTGCCTGACTGTGCCGCGGCAGCCTCGACGGATTCCTGCACCGGGCGCTCGACCGGGTCGACCAAGTCCACCGGCAGCATGAACGTCATGGCCAGGACCGTACCGCTCGCGAGGGCGGCGATCTGCCGCAGTGTCGCTTCGGTCGCCTCCTTGGTCAGGTACATGCTCACGCCCATCGACGAGACCACCGCTGGCTGATGAACGTCAAAGCCGTTGGCCTGCAGGGCATCCGGGAACGTCTCCCCGTGTTCGAAGTCGACCGGCACGAACTGCAGATTCTCTCCTGGCGGATAGCCGATCTCCGTGAGTCTGCGCCTCTTCCAATCCTGGGTTCCTGGCTGGTCCACTTCGAAGATCCGGACCACGGCATCCGGGTGGCGCTGCGCGAAGCTGTCCAGCCCGGCGCCGAGAATGACGTACTGCTTCACGCCTGTTGCCGCGCGATCGATCACGAGGTCGTCCAGATATCGGGCACGCGCAACGATCGAGGCGCGAAACGGACGCGTCGCGTCGGGATGCATGTCGCCGCGCTCGCGCCAGTGCGGATCGGGGTCGGCCAGTAGGAGACCGATGGTGTCGTCGAGGACATGCGGCGGCGCGTCGACTTCGACGTGCAGGGCGCGCCACAGCGCAGTGCGGACGGCGGTGCTGTCGGGTGCTGACGTTGCCTGGTTCATTTGGCCGGCGCCTGCAGCTTCCACTCGCGCCCGTCAGGATCGCGAACCGTCATCAACCTTGTGCCCCAATGGGTGTCCTCCCACGGACTGACAACCTCGACGGAGCCGTCGAGCTCGAACGCGTCGGCATCGGCCACCGCCAGCACGACATGTCTGCGCGTCGGCTCGGTCTCCGGAACCTCCGCGATGAACAGGTACGGCCCGTCGCCGCGGCGCAGCTGCCCGGAGTTGTGGTCGGTCGCGAACTCGATTTCGTAGCCAAGTGTCTGAAAGAACTTGGCCGACTTGCCCCAGTTGTGGGTTTCCAGGAAAACGGCCTCGATGCCGTCGGTTGTCATTCAGTCCTCCTACGTCGATTGCTTTCCGTGGGTGTCGAGGTAGGTCCGTAGCGCTTCGGCGACCAGCGCCGAGAGCGAGGACTCCGTTTCGATTGCATGGTGTTTGACCCGCCTGATCAAGCTGACCGGCAGGTACACGTTGAATTGCTTGACGTCCTCGTCGCCCACATGATCGATGCTAGCATGCTAGCAATCTAGCGCTAGCGCGTCCCCGTGAGAAGACGAAGAAGGCCCCGACACGCCGAGCGTGCGGGGCCTTCTGCGTCTGCTCGCGGTATTAGGTCTCCACGCGCTCGTGGGCGTCCTCGATGACCGTCCGACCGATCTCCGCGTACGCCTCCGGCTTGGCGAATCGCATCCACACCGCGTAGGCCAGGCCGAGCACGAACACCGCCAGGATGAGGTACGGGCCTGTCTTGAACACCAGCGAGTTGGCGGCATAACCCGCGGCGAAGGCACGGTTATCCCACAGCAACCACACCACGTACAGCATCGCCACTCCGCCGATCAGCGGAGCGATCAGTGTGGTGATCACGTTGCCGCGGTGGGTCTTTCGCACCCAGAAATACCAGATCACCGCAGCGGAACAGATGGCCTGCACCAGCAGGATCGCCGCCGTGCCGATCAGCGCCAGCAGGCCGTAGATGTTGGTGTAGGGCACCAGTGACGGGGTGTCCACCGGGACGCCGTTGGCATCGGGTACCTGCACCGCGGTGAAACCGGCGAACAGCAGCACGATCACCAGCGTGATCACGGCCTGTACGGCCGAAGCGATGTGCGGCGACCCGTGCGTGGTATGCGTCGCACCGACGGTGGAACGCATTGCCTTAGAAGGAATTTCGCGGCCAAGTGCATACAGGTAACGGGACGCCGCGTTGTGGAACGCGAGTGCGCACGCGAACGACCCGATGACCAGCAGGATCTTGTATACGTCGAGCAGCACGCTGCCGAGGTTGTCCTTCACCAGCCCGAAGAACAGGTCGAGCGGCGACGCGCTGATCGAGGTCTCGATCGACGTCTTGGCCCCGTTGCCCGCCACCACCATCGCCGAGATGAAGGTGTAGAAGAGGCCAAGCCCGATCACCGCGATCAGGGTGGCCTTCGGGATGATCTTCTTCGGGTTGCGCGACTCCTCGCCGTAGACGGCGGTCGTCTCGAAGCCGACCCAGGACCAGAACGCGAAGAACAGACCGATCGCCATCGACCCCGCCGCCGCCGCTGTGCCGAATGCGCCCGCAGGCAGGCTCTCGAATGCGTTGTTCAGCAGCACCGTCTGGTTCAGCATGAACCCGTCGGGGCCGCCGCCCTTGAAGATCACCGAGAAGGCCAGCGCGAACAGCACGCACACCTCGGAGATGAGAGTGACTCCGAGAATCGCGGCCGTCAGGCTGATGTGGAAATGGCACAGCACCCCGATGATCACGATCGCGCCGATGGCGAAGACCAGCCACGGGATGTTCACTCCGGCAATGGTGTTGACGGCGTCGTTCGCGAAGTACGCGCACCCGCCGATCAGCGAGCCCTCGAAGATCACGTAGGCGAACGTGGCGAGCAGGCCGCTGGCCATGCCCCAGACCTGACCCAGCCCGTGGGAAATGAAGCCGTAAAACGCTCCCGTGGTGGTGATGTGCTTCGCCATCGCGACATAGCCAAGCGCGAAAACCGTCAACACGATCGTCGCGAACAGGAAGCCCGCAGGGGCGCCCAACCCGTTACCGAAGCCGACGGCGATCGGGACGTTGCCCGTCATCGCCGTGATCGGTGCCGCGTTGGCGACGGCCATGAAGATGACCGCGACGATGCCGATGGCGCCCTTTTTCAGGCCCGCCTGTGGCGCGGTGACAGGTTCGACGGCTGCGGATTCAGTGGTCACCGCGGGCCTCCTGGTTCGGATCGGAGTGCGAAAGCGGCCTGCGATGCTGCAGTCCGCACATGAGCGTCGCATCCCGCGACCATCTCGACAACCCGAAGACACACGGCGTTAACAAACGACCAAGCCGGCCGCGGTGCAATGACCGCTGGCCGGCTTGGCGGCGTTTCGGCTAGCCCCGCAGTGACGACGTATCGATAACGAAGCGGTACCGCACGTCGCTGGCCAACACGCGCTCGTATGCCTCGTTGATGTAATCCGGTGCGATGACCTCGATTTCGGGCCGCACGTCGTGCTCGGCGCAGAAGTCCAGCATCTCCTGAGTCTCGGCGATGCCGCCGATCATCGAGCCCGACAGGCTGCGGCGCCCGCCGGCCAGCGGGAAGGCAGGCACGGCCATCGGGTGTTCGGGGATGCCCAGTTCGACCAGGGTGCCGTCGACGGCGAGCAGGTTTAGGTAATCGCCCATGTTCAGGTTGGCCGACACCGTGTTCAGGATTACGTCGAAGCGGCCGGCCAGCTTGGTGAAGGTGTCAGGGTCGCCTGTCGCGTAGTACTCGTCGGCGCCGAGGCGAAGACCGTCCTCCATCTTCTTCAGCGACTGGCTCAGCACCGTCACATGTGCGCCCATCGCGTGCGCGAGCTTGACCCCCATGTGGCCCAGACCGCCGAGGCCGATGACTGCGACCTGCTTGCCTGGGCCCGCATTCCAGTGCCGCAGAGGCGAATACAGCGTGATCCCGGCGCACAGCAGTGGCGCGGCGGCGTCGAGTGGAAGGCTGTCGGGGATACGCAGCACGTAGTTCTCGTCGACGACGATGGCTCCGCTGTAGCCGCCGTAGGTCGGCTCACCGTCGGAGAGGAAGGCGTTGTAGGTGCCGACCATGCCGGTGCCGGTGCAGTACTGCTCGAGGCCGGCCTTGCAGTTGTCGCATTCGCGGCACGAGTCGACGAAGCACCCGACGCCGACGCGGTCGCCGACCTTGTACTTGGTCACCTCGGAACCGACCTCGGTGACGATGCCGGCGATCTCGTGGCCCGGGACGACGGGGTAGTTGGGCTGACCCCATTCCGCCTTGACGGTGTGGATGTCGGAGTGACAGATGCCCGCGAAATGAATGTCGAACGCAACGTCGTGCGGTCGTACCTCGCGGCGGGTGATCGTGGTCTTGGTCAGTGGTTCGGTGGCCGACGTAGCGGCATATGCGGTAACAGTGCTCATCACGATCCTCTTTGGTGTCTTCACAGCAAGCGCTAAGGGATTAGCCAAGCCAGATTGGAATTGCCGCAACGGTGCGGCCCACCGGAGACAACGGTTGACCCGTCGGCCTTAATCCCGGTTGTGACTGTGAATTAGAGCCTAGAGCCCAGGCGCGCGGAATGCGCCGTTGAAGGACACCCGCTCGTAGCGGGCGACGTCGGCCTGCACGTAAGGGTCGCGATCGAGCAGCGCCTGTGCTTCTTCGCCTGTCATATCGGCGGTGATCAGCACGCCGCCTGACCCGTCCTCCTGACGACCCGCCAGCAGCAGATGGCCCGCCGCTATCTCGGCCTCCAGAAATTTCAGGTGAGCGGGCCGGGTCTGCTCGACGACGTCCGGGGCTTGCAGGTACGTCGACTTGAGGACGTGGATCACGACCGCGACATTAGTTGATCGGGGCGTTGAGCCACTTCAGGTCCGCCAGCATCCCGCGCGCGGCGACAATGCCTTCTCCGGTCTGCCACACCTCGTTGTTGACAGCGAAAACCCGGTTGTCCCGGTTGGCGGACAACTTCTTCCACGCGTCGCTGTTCATCACCGTGGGGGCGCGATCCTTCGCCGCAGGGGAGGCGAACGAGATGTAGACGATGTCGCCGTCGGCGGCCGAGAAGTCCGGCGACTCCTCCATGGCGGAGTCGGTGATTCCGATCTCGATATATGGCTTGTCGGTAAAGCGTTGTGCCGCAGGGCGATCCGCGCCGACGGCCGCCAGCACGCTGCCCGGGAAGGTATCCGCTCCATACACCCGCATCGTGGTGTCGGTGAACTGCACCACCGACGCCTGAAAGTGGGTGGCGTCGTTGTCGGCGCCCGTCTTGTCGGCGTCCCTTTCGAAGCCGTCGACCAATCCGTTGGCGGCATCGAGTCGTCCGGTCGCCGCCCCGACCGTGCGCAGGTTGTCCTCCCACTTCGCCCCCGGTGGACCGGTGAACACCGTCGGCGCGATCGCGGTCAGCTGCGGATAGGCGTCCGGTGTCAGCGCTGCGGAGCCCAGGATGAGATCGGGGTTGGCGGCCTTGATGGCCTGCATGTCGGGCTCGCTGCGCGTACCCGCCCCCGCGACATCGTGCACGACCTTGCCCAGATAGGACGGCTGGGTGTTCGAGCCGTCCGGCAGGGCGGCGGCGACGATGCGCGACTGCAGGCCCAGCGCACACAGCGCGTCAAGCTGGTCGCCCGACAGCACGACGATGCGCTGCGGGTCGGCCCGCACGGTGGTGGTGCCTGCCGCGTGGCGAACTTCACGATCCGGCGGGCCCGGATCGAGCGCCGCGGGATCAGGTGCACACGATTCGTCGGGCCTGCGCTGGTTACCGAGCACGCCGGCGCTTGCGATCTTGGTGGTGCTGGTGATGACTGACTGTTCGCCGGCTTGCGACGGGGCGCTCTGGGATCCGCACCCGCTGACCGCGGTGACCGCGAAAGCCGTGACGACCGCCGCCACACCTACCCGCGCTCGGCTGATCAGCACGCCGCCGACGTTAACATCCGGCCACCTTGCCGCTGGTGAGCCCGCGTCTGGCAGCATTTACGACAGTTTGTAGGACCACCCCGACTTCCGGGTATTCCGGGAGCTAGGATTCACTTGAAGACCGCGGGGATGTCCCCACCAGATATTTGGAGGACCTGTTGGTAGCCGAAGCGCCCCCAATCGGAGAACTCGAGGCTCGCCGCCCGTTCCCGGCCCGGCTCGGCCCGAAGGGCAACCTGGTCTACAAGCTCATCACCACGACCGATCACAAGATGATCGGCATCATGTACTGCGTCGCCTGCTTCATCTTCTTCTTCATCGGCGGGTTGATGGCGCTGTTCATGCGCACCGAACTGGCGCTGCCGGGGTTGCAGTTCCTGTCCAACGAGCAGTTCAACCAGTTGTTCACCATGCACGGCACGGTGATGCTGCTGTTCTATGCGACGCCGATCGTGTTCGGGTTCGCGAACCTGGTGCTTCCGCTGCAGATCGGCGCGCCCGACGTGGCGTTCCCGCGGCTGAACGCGTTCTCGTTCTGGCTCTTCCTGTTCGGCGCGATGATCGCGATCGCCGGCTTCATCACCCCCGGCGGTGCGGCCGACTTCGGCTGGACCGCCTACACCCCGTTGACCGACGCGATTCACTCGCCGGGCGCGGGCGGTGACCTGTGGATCATGGGACTGGCCGTCGGTGGTCTTGGCACCATCCTGGGTGGCGTCAACATGATCACCACCGTGGTCTGCATGCGTGCCCCCGGTATGACGATGTTCCGGATGCCGATCTTCACCTGGAACATCCTGGTGACCTCGATCCTGGTGCTGCTGGCCTTCCCGCTGCTGACCGCCGCGCTGTTCGGCCTGGCCGCCGACCGCCACCTCGGCGCGCACATCTACGACCCCGCCAACGGCGGTGTGCTGTTGTGGCAGCACCTGTTCTGGTTCTTCGGTCACCCCGAGGTGTACATCATCGCGCTGCCGTTCTTCGGCATCGTCACCGAGATCTTCCCGGTGTTTTCCCGCAAGCCGATCTTCGGTTACACCACGCTGATCTACGCGACGCTGTCGATCGCCGCGCTGTCGGTCGCGGTCTGGGCGCACCACATGTACGCCACCGGCGCCGTGCTGCTGCCGTTCTTCTCGTTCATGACGTTCCTGATCGCGGTGCCCACCGGCATCAAGTTCTTCAACTGGATCGGCACGATGTGGAAGGGCCAGTTGACGTTTGAAACACCGATGCTGTTCTCGGTGGGCTTCCTCGTCACGTTCCTGCTCGGTGGCCTGTCCGGCGTGCTGCTGGCCAGCCCGCCGATCGACTTCCACGTCACCGACTCGTATTTCGTTGTGGCGCATTTCCATTACGTGCTGTTCGGCACCATCGTGTTCGCCACCTATGCGGGTATCTACTTCTGGTTCCCGAAGATGACGGGTCGACTGCTCGACGAGCGACTCGGCAAGCTGCACTTCTGGCTGACGTTCATCGGCTTCCACACCACGTTCCTGGTGCAGCACTGGCTGGGTGACGAGGGCATGCCGCGCCGCTACGCCGACTACCTGCCGACCGACGGCTTCACCACGCTGAACGTCGTGTCGACCATCGGCGCGTTCATCCTCGGTGTGTCGACCATTCCGTTCGTGTGGAACGTGTTCAAGAGCTGGCGCTACGGCGAGCCGGTCATGGTCGACGACCCGTGGGGCTACGGTAACTCGCTGGAGTGGGCCACCAGCTGCCCGCCGCCGCGGCACAACTTCACCGAGCTGCCCCGAATCCGTTCGGAGCGGCCGGCATTCGAGCTGCACTACCCGCACATGGTTGATCGGATGCGTGCCGAGGCCCACGTCGGCCGCGCTCACGGGCCGGATGACGGCGATGTGACGCGACTGGACAACGAGAACGTCCGCACCTGACATTCAGGCGGTGAGCATGTCAAAGGTGTCGGTGCTGATCACCGTCACCGGACACGATCAACCGGGTGTCACTTCGGCGTTGTTCGAGGTGCTGTCGCGGCACAAGGTCGAACTCCTCAATGTCGAACAGGTCGTCATCCGCGGCCGTCTGACGCTGGGCGTCCTCGTGGTCGGCCCGCAAGACGTGGCGGGCGGTTCGCAGCTGCGCCGCGAGGTGGAGGACGCCATCCACGGCATCGGCCTGCTCGACGTGACGATCGAGCGCAGTGACGGGCTGCCCGTGATGCGCGAGCCGTCGACGCACACCATCGTCGTGCTGGGCCGGCCGATCACGGCCGAGTCGTTCGGCGTGGTGGCCCGCGAACTGGCGGCGCTCGGCGTCAACATCGACTTCATCCGTGGCGTCTCCGACTACCCCGTAACAGGTTTGGAGTTGCGGGTGTCGGTGCCGCGGAACGGCGTGTACGAACGACTGCAGGCCGCGATGGCGAAGGTGGCCGTCGACGAGAGCGTCGACATCGCGCTGGAGGACTACAGCCTGTCGCGACGGGCCAAGCGGCTCATCGTCTTTGACGTCGACTCGACGCTGATCCAGGGTGAGGTCATCGAGATGCTGGCCGCCCGCGCGGGGGCGGAGGCCGCCGTCGCCGCGGTCACTGAAGCGGCGATGCGCGGCGAACTGGACTTCGCGGAGTCGTTGCACCGCAGGGTCGCGACACTGGAAGGCCTGCCCGCCGAGGTGCTCGACGATGTCGCCGAACAGATCGAACTGACGCCGGGCGCGCGCACCACGCTGCGCACCTTGCGTCGGCTGGGGTACCACTGCGGCATCGTGTCCGGCGGGTTCCGTCAGGTCATCGACCCGCTCGCCCACGAGCTGAAGATGGACTTCGTCGCCGCCAACGAACTCGAGATCGTCGACGGGAAGCTGACCGGCAGGGTGATCGGCCCCGTGATCGACCGTGCGGGAAAAGCCAAGGCGCTGAGGAACTTCGCCGCTCAGGCCGGCGTACCGATGGAACAAACGGTGGCCGTCGGCGACGGTGCCAATGACATCGACATGCTCTCCGCCGCGGGCCTGGGGGTGGCGTTCAACGCCAAGCCCGCGCTGCGCGAAGTTGCCGACGCATCGCTGAGCCATCCGTACCTGGACACGGTGCTGTTCCTGCTCGGCATCACGCGTGGTGAGATCGAAGCCGCCGACTCGCGCGACGGGGTAGTGCGCCGGGTCGAGATCCCTGAAGACGACTAAAACCTGCGATTGGCTTTCGGCATGCGCTAGGCTTTGCATACAGTATTCGACGAGGGAATTTCATGGCCACCCTGCTTCTGCACCATTCGTGCTTCGCCAATCATCAGACCGCACACGGCCATCCGGAGCGGCCGGACCGCTACCGGGTGGTGGAGTCGGTGCTCGGGCGGCCCGAGTTCGATCCGCTGATGCGCGAGGAGGCCGAGCTGGCCGATCTCGACACAGCACGCTACGTGCACAGCAACCGCTACGTCGACGGACTGGAATCCGTGCGCCCGGACGCCGGCTACGTCTACCTCGACGGCGGCGACACCATGATGGAGCCGTCAACATGGGAAGTCGTGCTGCGTGGCGTCGGAGCGACCGTGCAAGCCGTCGACAAGGTGTGCAGCGGCGAAGTGCAGAACGCGTTCGTCGCATGCCGTCCGCCGGGTCACCACGCGGAAACCGAACGGGCCATGGGGTTTTGCCTCTTCAACAACATCAGCATCGGTGCTCGACATGCACAGCGTCACCACGGCCTGGAGCGGGTGGCGATAGTCGACTTCGACGTGCACCACGGCAACGGCACTCAGGAGATCTTCTACTCCGACCCCAGCGTGCTCTACGCCTCAACGCATCAGATGCCGTTGTTCCCCGGCACCGGGGCAGTCCGCGAAACCGGGGCGGGCAACATCTTCAACTCGCCGCTTGCCGCGGGCGATGGTGGCGCCGAACTGCGCGAAGCCTTCGAGGACAGGATCCTGCCTGCGCTCGATGCGTTCAGCCCGGAGTTGATCATCGTCTCCGCGGGCTTCGATGCGCACGAGCGCGATCCGCTCGGGTCGTTGCAAATGACGGCCGATGATTTCGCGTGGGTGACCCGCGCGCTGATGGAGTCGGCCGAGAAGAACTGCGACGGTCGGCTGGTGGCGGTGCTCGAGGGTGGTTATGACCTTGTCGGCCTTGCGGATTCGGTCAGCGCCCACGTCGGCGAACTGATGAAGGGTTAGACCACCAGCGCGGTCGGCTCGGGCACTGCCGTGCCCGTGACGCTGTGCCAGGCGCGGGCCAGTAGCTCGACCGCCTCTTCCAGCCGCTCGTCGGGCAGCGTGTACGGCACCCGGATGAACCGCTCCAGCGTGCCGTCGACGCCGAAGCGCGGCCCGGGCGGGATGATCAGCCCCAGCCGCGACGCCGCTGCCGACAACGCCGAGCTGGTTGGCGCGGGCAACCGAACCCACAGTGACATTCCGCCGTGGCTTTCACTGGCCGACCAGTCCGGAAGGTGTTCGCGCAGAAGCCTTCTCAGTAGCTCGCGGCGATGGCGGAGGATATCGCGGCGCTCGGCCAGGAGCTCGTCGGCCTTGCCGAACACGCGTGCCGCGGCAAGCTGTTCGACGATTGCAGTGCCCATGTCGATCGAAGGTCGTACCGCGGCGATGGTCGCCAGCGTGCTGCGCTCGGCGCGGATCCAGCCGATGCGCAGGCCGCCCCAGAACGACTTCGATACCGACCCGATGGTCAACACCAGATCGCGACGCGACGACATGAATGCCGCCATCGGCGCAGGCACCGGCCGGTCGAGCCACATGTCGGCGATCGTCTCGTCAATGATTGTGCGAGTGCGGGTTTCGGCGATGATGGTGCCAAGGCGCCGACGGCCCGCCTCGGAGAGGGTCATGCCGGTCGGGTTGTGATTGTCCACGACCAGGTAGGCCAGGCTGGGTGAAAGTTGACGGACCGCCGCGTCGATCGCGTCGAGTTCCCAGCCGTCATCGACCATGGATACGGGCACAGGTCGGGCTCCGCAGGTGGTGATAGCGGACAACGCGCCGTGGTAGGTCGGCTGCTCGACCAGGACGCGATCGCCCGGTTGGGTGTAGGTGGCCAGGATCAACCCGATCGCGTGCAGCGCCCCCGTCGTCACCATGATCTCGTCGGGCTCAGTGGGTAAGCCTCGCGCGCAATATCTTTCGGCGATCGCCTCACGCAGTGGCGCGACGCCGACCAACTCGACACCGATGTCGTGCAGGTACGGCATCACGTCGCGCGCCGCATCCGAGAACGCGTCCATCATCGGGCCAACCGGCGCGGCCAGCGTTGCCTCGGCCAGGCTTGCGGTGGCCGCGGCTTGTGTCGCGACCGGCGTGTTGCCGGAGACGGGCAGCGCGGTGGTGCTGCGCGCGCCACGGCGCGCATTGAGGTAGCCGTCCTCGCGCAACTGCGTGTAGGCGGCGGTGACGGTCGTGCGGGAGACACGCAGCGAATCGGCGAGCGCTCGCTCGCTGGGCAGTCGGGCTCCGACGGGCAGTCGCCCGTCCACGATCAGCATCCGGATGCCGTCGGCCAGACCCAGGTACGCGGGTCCGCTACGACTGGACGTGCGCCAGTTACCGAGCTCGCGGGCCAGTAGGTCCTCATCGAGCGCTCTGGCTCCCATTTCGATCGACATTGCAGGCCAGTATGTACCAACTGGATATTGAGAAGCAAGCCAGTCGGTCGGATTATCGAGTCATGAGCATGAATTGGACATCCAAAGTGGCCCGGCCGCTGGCTCGGCTCTTCCAACCGGCGGAAACCATGCCGGCCGAGTTCGTTGACCGCGACGCCGAACGCATCTGCCGGGAATTAGAACTGATCCGGATCCGCTTTCCCCACCATGCGTAAAGCCACCCTGCGCGGCCTGGCCCTGCTGGTTGGGCTGTGCGGCTACGGCTTCTCGATGGCGGTGATGGTGCGGGCCGGGCTCGGCCTGGATCCGTGGGACGTCTTCCACCAAGGCCTCGCCCGGCACACCGGCATGACCATCGGTGTCGCATCTGCTGTGGTCGGTGTCGCGGTGCTGTTGGCATGGATCCCACTGCGAAACCGGCCGGGCATCGGCACCATCGCCAACGTCATCGTCATCGCGGTCACCGTCGACGCCGGGCTGTGGCTGCTGCCGACGCCGACGGCACTTCCGCTACGCATCGCGATGATGGTGGGCGCGGTCGTGCTCAACGCGTTCAGCACTGTCCTCTACATCGGCGCCGCGCTCGGGCCAGGACCGCGCGACGGCCTGATGACCGGATTGGTAGTGCGCACCGGCCTTTCGGTGCGCCTGGTCCGCACGTCGATCGAGGCCACCGTGCTGGGCGTCGGCTGGCTCCTCGGCGGGACCGTCGGCGTCGGCACCGTGCTGTACGCGTTCGGCATCGGCCCGCTGGTGCAAATGTTCGTGCGCATCACGCCAAGGCGCGTGCTCGCTGTGAGCGGCTGGGCTTCCGTCGCCGAGGCCAGCGACTTGGGCGCGCAATACTCAGCAGATGGCGATAGCGGATCTGCTGGCTCGCGACGCGATCGCGCTGGCGTCTGATTCGGCGCGCGCGGTCCTCGGTATCGCGGGCAGCCCCGGTGCCGGGAAGTCGACGCTCGTCGAGGAGCTTCTCGGCCGCATCCGCGCAATCAAGGGCGACGACTGGGTCGCCCACATCCCGATGGACGGCTTCCACTTGGCCGACGCCCAGCTCGACCGCATCGGCGCCCGCGCCCGCAAAGGCGCGCCTGACACGTTCGACGTGGCTGGCTACGCACATCTGCTCGAACGGGTAAGGCGCGAAATCGACGCCCCGGTGTATGTGCCGGGGTTCGACCGCACGCTGGAACAGCCGCTGGCGGCCGCGCTCGTCGTCCTGCCGTCGGCACGGCTGGTCGTCACCGAGGGCAACTATCTGTTGCTCGACGATCCGCAGTGGGCGCGGGCGCGCCGGGCCATGGACGCCGTCTGGTTCGTCGCGAGCGAGGAGGCCACGCGGGTGGAGCGCCTCGTCGCGCGTCACATCCAGTTCGGAAAGTCGCCCCAGCAGGCCCGCGCCTGGGTAGCGACCACCGACCAAGCCAACTCGGAATTGGTGGCAGCCACGGCAGGCAGGGCCGATCGCGTCATCGTCAACGGCGCCGCAGGATGGGGCCTCGGGTAAGCGACACCCGTCGAGTACGGCACGATGGTCGGGTGGCCGACGCCGAAGCAGATGCAGCCGACCCCGACCTGCTGATCGACTTCGCCAAAGTTTCTATGCGACGTGGCGGCCAGACCCTGGTCGGGCCCGTCACCTGGGCGGTCGAACTCGACGAACGCTGGGTCGTCATCGGGCCGAACGGCGCAGGCAAGACGTCGCTGCTGCGGATCGCGGCCGCCCTGGAGCATCCGTCGTCTGGGACGGCGTACGTGCTGGGCGAGCGCCTCGGCCGCGTCGACATGTCGGAGCTGCGCTCGCGGGTCGGCCTCTCCAGCTCGGCGTTGTCGCAGCGGGTGCCCGATGGCGAGCTGGTGCGCGACCTCGTCGTCTCCGCCGGCTACGCGGTGCTGGGCCGCTGGCGCGAGTCGTACGAAGACGTCGACTACATCCAGGCGATCGACATGCTCGAGAGCGTGGGCGCCGAGCATCTGGCCGACCGCACCTACGGCACGCTGTCCGAAGGTGAGCGCAAGCGGGTGCTGATCGCCCGGTCGATGATGACCGACCCCGAACTGCTGCTGCTCGACGAACCCGCCGCCGGACTCGACCTCGGTGGGCGGGAGGAGCTACTGGCGCGGCTCGAGGATCTGGCAGGCGATCCCGACTCTCCGGCGCTGGTGCTGGTGACCCACCATGTTGAGGAGATCCCGCGCGGGTTCTCGCACTGCATGATCCTTTCTGAGGGCAAGGTCGTGGCTTCCGGGCTGCTGACGGACACGCTGACGTCCGAGAATCTGTCGAAGGCGTTTGGGCAGTCCATCGCCCTCGAGGTGGTGGACGGACGCTACTTCGCCCGTCGCACGCGAAGCAGGGCCGCGCACAGGAGGCGAAATGACTGACCATCCATTGGTGCCTCGGCCTGCGGCGACGGTGATGCTGGTGCGCGACAAGGGCCCGGGCATCGAAATCTTCCTGATGCGGCGCCACTCCGCGATGGAGTTCGTGGCGGGCGTGATGGTGTTCCCCGGCGGCGGGGTCGACGACCGCGACCGCAACGCCGACATCGCGTGGTTCGGCCCGCAGCCCGGCTGGTGGGCCGAGCGGTTCGGCGTCGCACCGGATCTCGCGGAGGCGCTCGTGTGCGCCGCCGCGCGCGAGACGTTCGAAGAGTCCGGTGTGTTGTTCGCCGGACCAGCCGACGACCCGGACGGCATCGTCGGCGACGCGTCGATTTACCGCGACCAGCGCGCGGCGCTGGAAGACCGCTCGCTGTCGTTCGGGGAGTTCCTGCAGCGGGAGAAGCTGGTGTTGCGCGCGGATCTGTTGCGGCCGTGGGCGAATTGGGTGACGCCGAAGGAAGAGCGCACCCGACGCTACGACACCTATTTCTTTGTCGGGGCGTTGCCGGAAGGACAGCGCGCCGACGGGGACAACACCGAAACCGACCGCGCGTTCTGGACCACGCCGCAGGCCGCACTCGACGAATTCGCCGACGGCAAGACGTTCCTGCTGCCGCCGACCTGGACGCAGTTGGACTCGCTGAACGGCCGCACCGTTGCCGAAGTGCTTGCGGTGCAACGTCAGATCGTCGCCGTTGAGCCGCACCTGGCCGCCAACAAGGACACCGGCAACTGGGAAATCGAGTTCTTCAACAGCGACCGCTACAACGCTGCGCGCAACCGTCGCGCACCCCAGGGCTACGTCGAGAAGTCATGAACGAATTCGTCTCCATCCACACCAGCGATGACCAGCCCGGCATCGCGACGCTGCTGCTGTCCCGACCGCCCAGCAATGGCCTGACCCGTCAGCTTTATCGTGAAATCACCTCTGCTGCAAGCGATCTCAGTCGGCGAGATGACATCCACGCCGTCATCGTGTTCGGCGGCCACGAGATCTTCTCCGCCGGAGACGATATGCATGAGCTGAGCACATTGAACGTCTCCGAGGCCGAGGTCGCCGCGGGGGTGTGTCGTGATGCCGTCGACGCGTTGGCCGCTGTCCCCAAGCCGACCGTGGCAGCCATCACCGGCTACGCGCTCGGCGGCGGGCTGAACCTGGCGCTGGCGGCGGACTGGCGGGTGGCCGGCGACAACGTGAAGTTCGGCGCGACAGAGATCCTGGCAGGGCGGGTGCCGCAGGGTGGCACTGCCCGGCTGGCCCGCGCGGCCGGTGAGAGCAAGGCCAAGGATCTGGTTTTCACCGGGCGGTTCGTCGACGCCAAGGAGGCACTCGCGCTCGGCCTGATCGACGAGATGGTGGCGCCTGACGGCGTCTATGACGCCGCGGTGGCCTGGGCCAAGCGCTTCTTGAACCACTCACCTCAGACACTGGTTGCCGCCAAGGCAACCTTCGACGTTTAGGCTGCCCTGTTATGACGAGTACCGACCCCAAGCCGAACCCGCATGCTACGGCGGAAGAGGTAGAGGCGGCCCGCCACGACTCCAAGCTCGCGCAGGTGCTCTACCACGACTGGGAAGCCGAGAGCTACGACGAGAAGTGGTCGATCAGCTACGACAAGCGCTGCGTCGACTACGCCCGCGATCTGTTCGACGCGACCGTGCCCGCCGACGAGCTGCGCGAGTTGCCCTACGACCGGGCGCTCGAGCTGGGCTGCGGTAGTGGGTTCTTCCTGCTGAACCTGATTCAGGCCGGCGTTGCGCGGCGCGGCTCGGTGACCGACCTGTCGCCGGGCATGGTGAAGGTGGCCACGCGCAATGGCGAGAATTTGGGCCTGGAGATCGACGGCCGCGTCGCCGATGCCGAGGGCATCCCGTACGAGGACAACACCTTCGACCTCGTGGTCGGACACGCGGTGCTGCACCACATCCCCGACGTCGAGCTGTCACTGCGCGAGGTTGTGCGGGTGCTCAAGCCGGGCGGCCGCTTCGTGTTCGCCGGCGAGCCGACGAACGCGGGGGAGAACTACGCGCGCCCGTTGTCGACGCTGACCTGGCGGGCGGTGACGAACGTGACCAAGCTCCCGGGGCTCGGCGGTTGGCGCCGTCCGCAAGCGGAGCTCGACGAGTCCTCGCGCGCCGCAGCGCTGGAGGCGATCGTCGATCTGCACACCTTCAATCCCGGCGATCTGGAGCGGATGGCCCGCAATGCCGGGGCGGTTGAGGTGTCGACCGCCACGACCGAGTTCACCGCGGCAATGCTCGGCTGGCCGCTGCGCACGCTCGAAGCCGCTGTGCCGCCCGGCCGATTGGGTTGGGGCTACGCCAAATTCGCGTTCCACAGCTGGATCACGCTGAGTTGGGTCGACCACAACCTGTGGCGCCGCGTGGTGCCGAAGAGCTGGTACTACAACGTCATGGTGACCGGGGTCAAGCCGTCGTAGCGTTTGATATCGAAGCCGTCGCTTACCTGCACTCCGACGCGGGCGCACGGGATCTCAGCGAGGTCAACGAGTTTCGGCTCACCGAAGCGTCGCGGCTTGCCGACATTGCCGCGGTGCGTGAGCGATTCGGTGACCGTGCCGCCGTCCTGGTGGAGACCACACTGTTGCGGCGAAGGGCCGCAGCCAAGTTCGCCGACGCCTCGGGGTGGCTGTTCACCGATGAGGCGCTGCAGCAGGCGACCGCCGAACAGGTCGCAGTGCATAGGGCGCGGCGGTTGGCTGGGCTGACCGTGCACGATGCGACATGTTCGATCGGTACCGAGCTTGCCGCGCTGCGGGATTGGGCGTCCTATGTTGTCGGCAGCGATATCGATCCCGTGCGACTGGCGATGGCCGCGCACAATGTTCCTGGCGTCGACCTGTGTCGCGCCGACGCGCTGCGGCCGGTCACTCGCGACGCGGTCGTTCTCGTCGATCCGGCCAGGCGCAGCGGGGGACGGCGGCGCTTCAACCCGGCTGACTACACCCCAGCTCTTGACGCCCTGCTCGAGGTGTACCAGGACCGCGATCTGGTCGTAAAGTGCGCTCCCGGAATCGCTTTCGACGAGTTGGCGCGGCTCGGATTTCGCGGCGAGATCGAGGTCACCTCGCTGGCCGGCAGTGTGCGCGAGGCCTGTCTGTGGTCGGGCGGTCTCGGTGAAGTCACCCGCAGGGCGACGATGCTCGACACCGGCGAAGTCGTCACCGACGCCGATCCGGACGACTGCCCGGTGGCGCCCGCAGGACGGTGGATCGTCGACCCCGACGGCGCTGTGGTGCGCGCAGGTCTGGTGCGGCATTACGCCACCAGGCACGGGCTGTGGCAGCTCGACCCCGAGATCGCCTACCTCTCGGGGGATCGGCTGCCCGACAACGTGCGTGGGTTCGAAGTTCTCGAGGAGCTCAGCTTCAGCGAACGGCGACTGCGCCAAGCGCTTTCGGCCCGTGATGTGGGCGCCGTGGAGATCCTGGTCCGCGGAGTCGACGTCGACCCCGACGCGTTGCGAACCCGGCTGCGGCTGCGCGGAACGCAACCGGTCTCGGTCGTCATCACCCGCATCGGATCCGGGGCGGCAAGCCGGGCAACGGCATTCATCTGTCGCCCGTCCCGATGATTTCGTGCTCCGCGCGTGCGCGGTGAAAACGCCACGTACCCTGGAATCAATGCGCCGGTGCCGAAGCCGGTGCCGGCTCGCGAGGACGTCCGACGATGCGCATTCTCAGGGTGGCTGCGATTCTCGTGGCCGGTCTGCTGGCCTGCTCGGCGCCTGCCGCGGCGCAGTCGGCCTGTGTCGATCTGAACGGCAGCGTCGGGCCTGACGGCATCTGCACGGTCCACAGCGCGAACTCCACCTACACGATGGACCTCACGTTCCCCAACGACTATCCCGACCAGCAGGCGCTGACGGCCTATCTGACGCAGGCCCGCGACGGCTTCGTCAACGTCTCGGAGATGCCTGGGTCATACAACCTGCCGTACGAACTCGACGCCAAGGGAACCGGATACCGCTCCGGTCCGCCGACGGGCGGTACGCAGAGCGTGGTGCTCACCATGTGGCAGAACGTCGGCGGTGCGCACCCGCAGACGTGGTACAAGTCGTTCAATTGGGACGTCGGCAAGAAGGCGCCGATCACGTTCGACACGTTGTTCAAGCCCGGCACCAAGCCGCTCGACGTGATCTTTCCTGCCGTCGAGCAGTATCTGCAGAAGCAGCAGGGTTTGATGGACGGCATCCCGCCCGCGATCGGCCTCGATGCGGCCAAGTACCAGAACTTCGCGTTGACAGACGATTCGCTGCTGTTCTTCTTCGGCCAGGGCGAGCTGTTCCCGGAGTCGGCGGGTCCTGTTGAGGCGACGGTGCCGCGCGCGACGGTCGCGGCGCTGTTGGCCTAATACCTACTCGGGTGCGAAGCCGTACACCTGACCGTCGCTCGTCGCGGTGACGACGCGGCGGTCGTGGCCGACGGAAACTCCGACCGGCCAGCCCGTCGCCTGCGGCAGCGGATAGTTGTTCACGGTGTGGCCGTCGTTCGGATCGAACACCAGTAGCGCCTGGCCGTTCTCGCCGTCCTTGGCGACGGTGTAGGCGATGCCGTCACCTGCCCGGCTGGTCGTGGCCAGTGGGGCGACGTCGTCACGGGTCCACAGCACATCGGCGTGATCGCCCTTGTCGCGGACCGCGATCAGCTTGGCGCCCGGCCCGCCGCCTGCCACGATCAAGCCGTCGGGCGTCACGGACGGCGGCGTCTGCGCCAGATAATCAAGCGGCACCGACCATTTCGGCTTGCCGTCCGCCGAGTTGACTGCCCACAGACGTTGGTCACGGCCGTTGACGTAGACGGTCGACCCGTCGGCGGACAGCACGGGACTGGAGATCGGGCCCTGTCCCACCGCGTCGGTTGTCCACTCGCGGGTGATGGTGGGGGGATCGCCCGCACGGTAACGAAGACCGACCAGCGTCGGCGCGGGCGCGTCGGGTTGCCATACATTCACGACGACGATTCCGTTGGCAGATGAGAACGCGGGCGCCGCGGCCACCGGACAACCCCGCCGGGCGGGTTGGCAATCGGCGAGTCCCCGATTGGAGTCGGTCGGATTGACACCGCTGACCAGATCCAGCGTGCCGAGGACGCGACCGTTGTGGGCTTCGAACACCAGCACCTGGCCGAGGTGTGTCACTACGAGCAGCTGACCGGGCTCGAGAATCCTTGGCGTGGTGGGCATTCCGATCACCGGCTGACGCCATCGAATCCACTGGGTGGGCGGGAACGACAGCATCGCGCCGGGCTGGCCGATGTAGAGGTTGTCGAAACCGTCAAAAAGCGGACTGGACAGGGGGCTTCCGGTTCCCGGCACCTGCCACAGCCGGGTGCACCAGCGCTGTCTGGCCTTGTTGTCGGTCTCCCACACCATCAGTGAGCATCCGCCCGCCGACTGTGCGTTGATCGCCAGGTAGCTGCCCGACCCGAGCGCCACCTGGGCGGCCAGGTTGCCCTTCACCGAACGTCGCCACTCGAGTCGCAGGGCGCCGGCACCGCCGACCGTCGTGTAGCTGCTGTTGGCCGCGTTGCCGTACTGAGCGGGCCAGCCGTCCGCCGCGTGCGCCTCGACCCAGGAATCGGTGGTGCCACACCCGGCAAGTACACCCGTGATCAGCGCCGTTGACGTGAGCACGATCAATCGCCGGAACACTGGATCCTTTCCCATTCCTACCGTTCGGTCCACGTGAGGGTAACCGTTGACGGTACGAGCGCTCGCGTAGGCTTTCCGGCCATGACGACGATGTGGGGCGCGCCGCTACACAAGCGGTGGCGGGGGTCCCGGCTGCGTGATCCGCGCCAGGCCAACTTTCTGACCCTCGCTTCGTTGAAGTGGGTGATCGCGAACAAGGCGTACACGCCGTGGTATCTGGTGCGCTACTGGCGCCTGCTGAAATTCAAGCTGGCCAACCCGCACGTCATCACCCGCGGCATGGTGTTCCTCGGCAAGGGTGTGGAAATCCAGTGCACGCCTGAGCTGGCGACGATGGAGATCGGTCGCTGGGTGCACATCGGCGACAAGAACACGATCCGCTGTCACGAGGGCTCGCTGCGGTTCGGCGACAAGGTCGTGCTCGGCCGCGACAACGTCATCAACACCTACCTCGACATCGAGCTTGGTGATTCGGTGCTGATGGCGGACTGGGTCTATGTCTGCGACTTCGACCACAAGATGGACGACATCAACGTGCCCATCAAGGACCAGGGCATCATCAAGGGCCCGGTCCGGATCGGGCCGGACACCTGGATCGCCACCAAGGTCACGATCCTGCGCAACACGACGATCGGCCGCGGCTGCGTGCTGGGTTCGCACGCGGTGGTCAAGGGCGACATCCCCGATTTCTCGATCGCCGTCGGTGCGCCGGCGAAGGTCGTCAAGAACCGGCAGTTGGCGTGGGAGACGTCGGCGGCCCAACGCGCCGAATTGGCCGCGGCGCTCGCCGACATCGAGCGCAAGAAGGCCTCCCGCTAAGTCCTACTCCCGCGAGCGTGCGCGTTTGTACGTCGACACGCCGCGAAACTTGAGCATTCCCTGCACGCTCGCTGTGAACCGAACGTGGCGATCCGCCCACCAATGGCATGCGGCTACCTTCAGATCGCTCTCATGGTTGGGGTCGTTGCGGTTGCCGCGATTCTCGTCGCGCTGGGCGCTCAGTAGCCGGCCCAGTCGATGTCGAACGCGTCGGCAAGAGCAGTACGCCCTTGATCGGTGACGGTGAGCGCGCGTCCACGTGGCACTCGCTTCACCCAACCTGCGGACAGGAACCGATCCAGCACCGCGCGGCCGAGCCCGCCGCCGAGGTGGTGCCGCTGCTCCGTCCAGTCCACGCAGTAGCGCACCAGTGGCCTTTTGCCCGTTGGTATTTCGACACCGATGCCGGCCAGGAAATCGCGGCCGACGTCGGTCAGTTCGTAGTGCAGATCGCGGCCCGGCTTGCTGAGGGCATCGTGGCCGTCGCGCGACGGGTCGTAGCGCCCGTCGCCGCCGACGAGCGCCTCGCGGTCAAGCAGGCTGCCCATGACGGCCACCCCGAGACGGCCGGCGACATGGTCGTAGCAGGTGCGGGCCGAGCGCAGCCGCGCCGCACGGGTGCCTTCGCGCAACGATCGCACCGGCCGTGCCGGCGCGAGGCGTCCCAACTGCTCCAGCAGCTCGCCGACCTCCGGGCCGGACAGCCGGTAGTAGCGGTGCCTGCCATGCGTTTCGACCGTCAGCAGGCCGGCGTTGGTCAGTTTGTTGAGGTGGCTACTGGCCGTCGGCCTGCTGATGCCCGCTTCGTCGGCGAGCATGCTCGCAGGCAGGGCTCGTCCGTCGTCGAGGGCGAGCAGTACCTTGCACCGTGCCGGGTCGGCCAGCAGTGACGCAACCGCGGCGATGTCGGCGTCACCGCCGGTCGGCAGCTCGGCAGCGTTACGCATGGCGGTCCTCCTGCTTCTTTTCGCGTCCCACACCTCGAAGGTAGGCCTGGAATGATTCGACGCGCATCGAACTTTCTGCGGCCCGCAGCAGCATCGAGGGAGTTGAGCTCACGGATGCCGGCGCACCGGCCCGGCCCACAGTGGGCGCTCGGCACGCGGAGGCTGGTCGGCGCGGCGATGGGTAACCGGAATCTGGACTGGGCCAACAGAATTGGTGCGCGGCCGCACCGGGGGTTTCGATTCGCGCGGCTGTGGCGGGGGATTCTCGGTGGCCGCGCGATCGTATTCGGCGCGGCGGCCCGGGTCGCGCAGTTGAGCGTAGGCGGCCAGGACTTCTCGCAGCTCGGCATCCCCAACCCCTGCTGAACGAGTGTCGGGATGAAGCGACCGCAACTTGGCGCGAAAGGCGTGCGTGATCTCGGCCGGTGTGGCCGTGCGTGTCACGCCCAACACGGCGTAGGGATTGGAACGCTCGATCATCGACAGTCTCCCCGCCGGGATTGATCCGCCTGCATGCCACCGGGCCCGCCGCCGATGGGGAATCCCGGCGGCGGGCGGACCCGGGCTGCGCAGTGACATCACGCACGACCATTCACCACGTGCCACTGCCGGTGGCGGTGCGCGCGCAGGTCGAGGACGCGACACTGCGTCTGCGCGAATGCACAGTGATTGGTGTGTTGGACGGTGCGCGAGTCACTGCCCGCTTGTGCTCATCGCCGATAGCATCACCTCCCTTGCGGGACAGCACCTTTCGATAAGCTCCTGCTTGGACGCGCGGCCGTGGCGGTCAGGCGTTGATAGATCTCTTCTCGTCGCTACCGGCAATCTTGATGCGGCGCGGTTTGGCTTTCTCGGCGACCGGGATGGATAGCCGGAGCACCCCGTTCTGGTAGCTGGCCTGGATCCGGTCGGCGTCGAGGTTGTCGCCCAGGAACAACTGGCGACTGAACACCCCGCGTGGGCGCTCCGCGGACACCATCTCCCGGTCCTGATTCAGCCCCGGCCGCTCGGCATGCACGGTCAACACGTTGCGTTCGACGTCGAGATTCAGCGAGTCTTCGGTCACACCAGGCAGGTCGAACTCGACGATGAACTCGTCACCCTCGCGCCAGGCATCCATCGGCATCACCGCGGGGCGGGCGGCGGTACCTAACACCTGCTGGGTCCAGCGGTCGAGATCGCGGAACGGATCGGTGCGCATCAACATCATCTCCACCTCCCTTGAATCCCAGAGATCATCTATGTGATCTGGTATAGATTTGTATATAGCACTGGTGCTAGGTTCGTGCAAGAACAGATTTCGACCGAATGGATAGCCAGTTGAGTCAGCAATCGGGCGCCCGATCTCGGCGCGGGGTCTACAGCATCTCGGTGGCCGCGGAGTTGTCCGGCATCCCGGTGCAGTCACTGCGGCTCTACGAGCAACGCGGACTGATCACCCCCGCCCGGACGGCCGGGGGCACCCGCCGCTACAGCGACGACGACCTGATTCGCCTGCAGCGGATCGCCGAATTGCTTTCCGATGGAGTCAACGTGGCCGGCATTGCCCAGATCCTGCACCTCCAAGATCGCAACACCCAACTCGAAACGCACAACACCGAGTTGAGAACGGCCAACAGTCAGCTGAAGACCGACAACGCCGCGCTCGCCTCCGCCGACGGTCGTGCCAAAGGCGGCAAGGGCCGATCACAAGCGAAGAAAAGGCAACGCTAGACGTCTGACCGTCAGCGGTCAGGCAGTGGGTGCTCGACGATAACGCGACGCCGGTGCGGTTCGCGTTCGCGGCGCTTGGCGGTGAGATATACCTGCGCGGTTTCATCGGCGACGGTGTGCCAGTCGAAGTCGGACGTGAGGCGCTCACGGGCAGCGATCGCTCGTTGTTGGGCAGCGTCAGGATCGTCGAGCACCGCGCGCACGGCCGTGGCCAGACTCGCCACATCGCGCGGGGCGTACGACATTCCGGTCTGACCGTTGATCACCGCTTCGCCGAGGCCGCCGACATTGGACGTGACGAGCGGGACGCCGGTGGCCGCCGCTTCGAGCGCGACGATGCCGAACGGCTCGTAGTGGCTGGGCAGCACGCACGCGTCGGCGGTGTGCAGCAGCTTCACGAGCTCGTCGTGGTCGAGTCGGCCGACAAACGTTGTGGCCTTGAGCACCTTGTACTTTCGCGCCTGCTCGACGAGCCAGTCGAGCTGTGTGCCGTCACCTGCGACAGTCAGCGTCGTGCCGGGGTGTGCGCGCCTGATGCGGGGGAGTGCCGCGATCGCGTCGTGAATGCCCTTCTCGTACTCGAGCCGACCCAGGTACATCAGCTGCGCGGGCCCGGTACGGGGTCGGCGTCGCGCGAACGGCCACAGTGCCGCATCGATCCCGTTTCGGATGACGCGGGTCTCGACGAGGCCGGGCCCGAAGAGCTCGGTGATCTCGTCGCTCATCGAGTGCGAACACGTGATGAGCGAATCGGATTCGTGAACGAGCCAGGATTCGACGGCATGCACCTGGCGGCTGATCGGACCCGCAACCCAGCCCGAGTGCCTGCCGGCCTCAGTGGCGTGGATCGTGGAAACCAATGGGACGTCGAAGTATTCGGCTAGCGCGATCGCCGGGTGCGCGACGAGCCAATCGTGGGCATGTACGACGTCGGGGCGCCATGCTCGGCCGCGGCGGTCCTTGATGGCGAGGCCGGCGCGAACCATGGAGTGGCCCATGGCAAGGGTCCACGCCATCATGTCGGCGCCGAAGTCGAATTCGTGCGGGTCCTGCGCGGCGGCGATAACTCTTACGCCCTCGGCGATTTCGTCGGTCGACGGGTGCGTGCTCGGGTCTGTGCCGCTGGGTCTGCGGTTGAGAACCACGACCTCGTGCCCGGCCGCGGCCAGCGCCGTCGCCAAGTTGTAGACGTGCCTGCCGAGCCCGCCGACCACCACCGGCGGGTACTCCCACGACACCATCAGTACTTTCATGCGCGAGCGACCCCAACATGCCAACAATTCGCGGCGTGTCGTGTACAGACACGGACGCTCGCGGGAAGAAGCTTCACCTCGGTAACCGCCTCGCGTCGAGCGCGCCGAACAGGCCGTCGGCGCGGTTCCACCCCTCGGCGAGGCGCCCAGCGTGCTCGCTGCGGCCTGACGCGAGCGCGTCGGCGATCTCGCGGGTGGCGTGGGCGTGTAAATGTGCGCGGTAGCGCGCGTAGTCGGCTGCGGAGTCCTTGCTGACCATGAACGGCCAGTCGCTGGAGACGGTGAGCAGCGTTTCGCGCAGGATCTGGTCGGCGACGAAGTTGCGGGCAGTCGGTGCGTCCGTCTCACCGAGTGCCTTGTCCACTGTGGTCAGCGCGGTGTCGACGACCTCGGCGTTCAACTGCACCAGATCGGCGACCTGCTCGCCGGCCCATACCTGCCAGTCCTTGCCGGAACCCCAAGAGCTGGGCGGCAATTCGACGGGCGCGCCGACGAATCCATCGGCGACCGCGTCGGACAGCGTCCCCACTCGTATCCCGGCCGCAGGCAGCGCACGCAATACGCGCTCCAGCCACAGCGGGCCCTCATACCACCAATGCCCGAACAGTTCGGTGTCGAACGCCGCCACCACATGCGCCGGCCTGCCGATGCGTTCTGACTCGCTGACAAGGCGATCGCGCACCATCCCGACGAAGTCCTCGACGTGCGCGTCGACCGCCCGGTCCGCGCGTTGGGGGTCGTAGGGCGCCTTGGCATCCGAGGGCACGTTGCGGCCCGTCACGCGGGCCGGCTTGAGGCCGGTGACGTGATCGTAGGTGTGGAAGTCGCGATACGCGGCGTGCCCGGGGTAGCCCGACTTCGGTGACCACACGCGGTAGCTGACCTGTAGATCGCGCCCGAATGCGACGACGTCCGACGCGGCGACCGGCCGGCCAAGCGCGGTGTCGCCGTGCAACGACGGGCCGTCGACCATGAAGTGGCCGACACCTGCTGCGGCGTAATCGATTTCCATGCCGGGCGCATACGCACACTCGGGTGCCCAGATGCCCCTCGGCGTGTGGGCGAACCGCTGGCCTGCGTCTGCGAGGCCCTCGCGTAATGCGAACTCGCGCAGCCGCGGACTGAGCAGCGGCTGGAACGGATGCGACAACGGTCCGCCGAGCAGTTCGATGGTCTCTGCGTCGATCAGCCCGCGCAGCAATGGGCTGCCGCCGTGGCGCCACAGCGTCGCGAAGTCGTCGAGGGCGCGCTCGGCTTCTGTCTGCTCGCGAATCCCGAACGCGCCCATCGGCTCAGGCAGCGTCGTGGCTTCCAGTGCCCGCAGCCGCCAGTTCGCCAGCCAGTGATGCATGCCGGACAGGCAGTACGGATCGTCAAGTTGTGCGGTCACCACCGGCGTCATGCCAAGCGTCACAACATGTTTGCGGTCTTCGTCGGCCAGCGTGCGCAGCACCCGCATCAACGGCAGATAGGCCGCCGACCACGACTGGTAGAGCCATTCCTCGCCGACCGGCCAGCGGCCGTGATGGGCCAGCCACGGCAGGTGGGTGTGCAGCACGAGGGTGAACAGCCCGGGAACCGGGTTCGACTGAGTCACGGCCGCACCGCGATTGCGACCAAGTCCAAACTGGCGTCGATATCGGCGGTGTCGGTGAGGTCGAAGTCGTCGATGGTCACCGAGGCGACGTCGGCGAGCAGATCCTCGGGCCAGGGGGCGTCGGCCACCGCGCGAGCGATCTGGGCGTCGATGATCGATCCGCCGTGCCGCGCATCGAGTTCGGCCAACCGCGGGCCATGAAAGACCCCGAGCATCGACTCGAGCGAAAAGCCCGCTGCCGTCAGCAGTTCGGTGAGCTCCGCGGCGTTCAGTTCACGGGTGTGGAACGGATTGATCGGGGTGTCGCGGCCGGGGGAGAAGGTGATCCGGTTGGGCGTCGACATCAGCAGGACACCGCCGGGCCGCAGCACCCGCAAGCACTCGGCCACGAATTGCCCTTGGTCCCACAGGTGTTCGATCACCTGGAAGTTCACGACGACATCGACGGTGCCGTCCGCCAGTGGCAGCTCGGCCAAATTGCCGTGCAACATCTCCACCCGCGGATACCGCGCCCGCACGTGGGCCACGGCGGACTCGTCGTAGTCCAGCCCGATCACCCGGCGCGCCACAGCGGCGATCAGGTCGGCGCCATAGCCTTCGCCGCATCCGGCCTCGAGCACGTCGCGACCGGCGCAACGATCGGCCAGTCGCGCATAGACGACCTCATGGCGGCGGAACCAGTAGTTCTCCTCCGCCAGCCCGGGGATGGTGCGTTCGCCAGTCAGGGGCAACGCGGCACCCTCGTCGGGGCACCCAACCGGACAGTTACTAACGAATGAGGCGCTCATTGCAAGGCAGGCTAACGCGGATCGGCCCGATGGCGAACGGTTCGCCGACTACGGGCTGCTAGAACGCAAACTTCGACCAGCTATGGTGTTCCTGCGAACCGCCATAAGTTACCGGCGAGTAACATGGTGGTAGTTGCTTCAAGCGTGGTAATGCAGGCCGGCTCGCCCGGCCTCTGCTGAGGAGGACGAACCAGACTCATGACGAACATCGTGGTCCTGATCAAACAGGTCCCTGACACGTGGTCGGAGCGCAAGCTGACCGACGGCGATTTCACTCTCGACCGCGAGGCGGCCGACGCCGTGCTCGACGAGATCAACGAGCGCGCCGTCGAGGAGGCGCTGTTGATCAAGGAGAAGGAAGCCGCCAATGGCGGTGAGAGCACTGTGACAGTGCTCACAGCCGGACCGGAGCGGGCGACCGAGGCCATCCGCAAGGCGCTGTCGATGGGTGCCGACAAGGCCGTGCACCTGCTCGACGACGGCATGCACGGCTCGGACATGATCCAAACCGGTTGGGCGTTGGCCCGCGCGCTGGGCACCATCGAGGGCACCGAACTGGTGATCGCCGGCAACGAGGCCACCGACGGCGTCGGCGGCGCGGTTCCCGCGGTGATCGCCGAGTACCTGGGCCTGCCGCAGTTGACGCACCTGCGCAAGGTGTCGGTCGAGGACGGCAAGGTGACCGGCGAGCGCGAGACCGATGACGGTGTGTTCACCGTTGAGGCGCCGCTGCCTGCGGTGGTTTCGGTCAACGAGAAGATCAACGAGCCCCGCTTCCCGTCCTTCAAGGGCATCATGGCCGCCAAGAAGAAGGAAGTGACGACGCTGACGCTGGCCGAGATCGGTGTCGAGGCCGACGAGGTCGGCGTCGCCAATGCCGGTTCCAAGGTCACCGCGTCGACCCCGAAGCCGCCGAAGACGGCCGGCGAGAAGGTCACCGACGAGGGCGACGGCGGCACGAAGGTCGCCGAGTACCTGGTTGCTCAAAAGATCATCTAGCCGATAACCCATTAGCCGATAGACCCAGAAAGACTTTGAAGACATATGGCTGAAGTACTTGTGCTCGTTGAGCACGCCGAGGGCGCGGTGAAGAAGATCACCGCCGAATTGATCACCGCCGCACGCAAGTTGGGCGAGCCGTCCGCCGTCGTGGTGGGCAAGCCGGGCACCGCTGCGGCGCTGACCGACGCGTTGAAGGAAGCCGGCGCCGCCAAGATCTACGTCGCCGAATCCGATGACGCCGAGAACTACCTGATCACCCCGTACGTCGACGTGCTGGCTGCGCTGGTCGAGTCGGCCACTCCGGCTGGTGTGCTGCTGGCCGCCAGCGCCGACGGTAAGGAGATCGGGGGCCGGCTGGCCGCCCGAATCGGCTCCGGCATCTTGACCGACGTCGTCGACGTCCGCGAAGGGCCGGTCGGCGTCCACAGCATCTTCGGTGGCGCGTTCACCGTCGAGGCCGAGACCACCGGCGACACCCCGGTGATCACGGTCCGTCCGGGTGCGATCGAGGCCGAGCCCGCAGCGGGCGCCGGTGAGGTGGTCAACGTCGACGTGCCCGCGCAGGCCGAGAATGCGACCAAGATCACCAAGCGTGAGCCCGCGGTCGCAGGCGACCGTCCGGAGCTCACCGAGGCCACCGTCGTGGTTTCCGGTGGTCGTGGCGTCGGCAGCGCCGAGAACTTCAGCGTGGTGGAGGAATTGGCCGACTCGCTCGGTGCCGCCGTCGGTGCCTCGCGTGCCGCCGTCGACTCCGGCTACTACCCGGGCCAGTTCCAGGTGGGCCAGACCGGCAAGACCGTGTCGCCGCAGCTGTACATCGCGCTGGGCATCTCCGGCGCGATCCAGCACCGCGCAGGCATGCAGACGTCGAAGACGATCATCGCGGTGAACAAGGACGAAGAGGCGCCGATCTTCGAGATCGCCGACCTCGGCATCGTCGGCGACCTGTTCAAGGTCGCACCGCAGCTGACCGAAGCGGTCAAGGCCCGCAAGGGTTAATCGCCGCCGCGCGAAGCCCCCGGACACCACGATGTTCGGGGGCTTTTGCGTGCAGCGGCATCGGGGTCGGCGAAGACTACGGACTTTCAAGGGTTCGGCCACGGGCCGTGACCGCGAGTCTGAACGTATGACTGATACCGCTGATCTGATGAAGGCCATCACGACGATCCAGACCGTCACGCCCCCGTTCATTCCCACCGACGCCGAGGTGATGACGTCGATCATCGAGTGGCCTGCCGGTAGCGCGGGAGCGCCGCCGCACCGCCACCCCGGCGGCCCGTCATTCGGCTACGTGCTGGAGGGCGAGATGCTGTTCGAGCTGGAAGGCGAAGCGCCGCGGGTGATCAAGGCCGGTGAAGCCTTCTGGGAGCCAGGCGGCGACGTAATCCACTATTCGGACGCCAACAACCGTTCAGATGTCCCGCTGCGGTTCCTCGTCACGATGGTGTGCACGCCGGGCGTGCCGATGCTCGTGGTGGTCGACGAGGAAGAACTCCAAGCGCGCAAAGACCGGCGGGTGCCGCGATGACTGAGTTCGATGACGTTGTCAGGCAACGTAATTCGACGCGCATGTTTCTGCGCGACAAGCCCGTTCCGCGCGAACTCATCGAGGAAGCCGTCGAGCTGGCGATGCGGGCACCGTCGAACTCCAACATCCAGCCGTGGCGCGTGTTCATCGCCTCGGGGCCGCGGCGGGACCGGCTGGTCGAGGCGCTTCTGGAGGAGGCCTCCGTCGACCTGCCGGTCACTACGGGCATTCCGGAGACGTTCCTGCCGCTTCGGCAAGAGCTCGGCGGCCTGGTTTACGGGTCCATGGGCATCGCACGTCATGACAAGGACGGCAGGCGACTGGCGCAGCTGCGCAACTGGGAGTTCTTCCGCGCGCCCGTCGGCGCCGTGGTGTGCATGCACCGCGACCTCGGGCTGGTCGACAGCCTCGGCGTCGGCATGTTCCTGCAGACGCTGGTGCTCGCGTTGACCGAACGCGGCCTCGGCACCTGCGTGCAGGTGTCGATCGCGGCGTATCCGGAGATCCTGCGCGCCCAACTGGGCATCCCGGATGACCTGACCGTGCTCTGCGGACTAGCGATCGGCTACCCGGACCCCGCGTTCGCAGGCAATAGCCTCTTCACCCCACGCAATCCGGTCGAGACGAACGTGGTCTTCCTCGATAGCTGACAGCGGGCCGCTTCAAGTCGTCACCTAGCGCTCACGGACACGTCACCGCCGCGATGCCATCCGGAGATGCGGCTACGCGACCGTGCAGCCATGAGCACTGCTTCTGTACTCATCGCCGCAGATCCGCCGACCCTTTCCTCAGACACCCCCCGCTACACCCTGCTGTTGACCACCGATCCTGCGCTCATCGAGGCTGCGCAGCGCCTCCGTCACGATGTGTTCACCTCCGAGCCGGGTTTCGAAGTGTCAGACGCGAGCCCCGGATTCGAAGCCGGCCGTGACGCCGATCGGTTCGACGAACACTGCGATCATCTGATCGTCCGCGAGGACAACTCCGGCGAACTCGTCGGCTGCTACCGGATGCTGCCGCCGCCGGGTGCGATCGCAGCCGGAGGTCTTTACACCGCAACGGAATTCAACGTCGGAGGGCTCGACACGCTGCGGCCGTCGCTGGTCGAAATGGGCCGTGCCGTGGTGCGTGAAGACCATCGCAACGGCGGTGTGGTGCTGCTGATGTGGGCGGGCATCCTGGCCTACCTGGACCGCTGCGGCTACGACTACGTCACCGGCTGCGTGTCGGTTCCCGTCCACGGTCCCGAGGACGCGGCGCCGGGTGCCCAGATCCGCGGCGTACGCGACTTCGTGCGGCGCAGGCACGCCGCACCCGAGCAGTACACCGTGTATCCGTACCGGCCGGTGACGGTCGACGGACGCGGACTCGACGACATCGAGCCGCCACGACGGGTCGGCGTGCCGCCGCTGATGCGCGGTTACCTGCGACTGGGCGCCCAGGTCTGCGGCGAGCCCGCCCACGACCCGGAGTTCGGCGTCGGCGACTTTCCCGCCCTGCTCGACAAGCGCAAGGCCGACGTCCGTTACCTGAAACGGCTGCGGTCGGTGGGGGCTGCGGCCGCCATGGCCGACGGGATGTCGTCATGACCGTCGAGCATTCCTGGGTGCCGCGCGCGACGTGTGACGCCAGCTGTGTGCACACCGACACCGCGGCCGGCCATTCGGTGATCGTCGCGTGGCGCATCGCTGTGCGGGCCACCTTCGCGGTCGTACTGCTTTTTGCGCTGCCGTTGCTGGCCATCCCGATGCCGGGCCGTTCGCATATCCAACGCGGTTACTGCCGGATGATGTTGCGCTGTCTCGGTGTGCGAATCACGGTGTCCGGCGGGCCTATTCGCAACCTGCGCGGCGTGCTGGTGGTCAGTGGCCATGTGTCCTGGGTGGACATCTTCGCGATCGGCGCCGTGATGCCGGGCTCGTTCGTCGCCCGCGCCGACCTCATCGACTGGCCAGCCCTTGGCGTCCTGGCCCGCATCATGAAGGTCATCCCGATCGACCGGTCCAGCCTGCGACGCCTGCCCGACGTGGTGAGCACGGTCGCGGGCAGGCTGCGCGCCGGCCACACCGTGGTCGCGTTTCCCGAGGGGACAACCTGGTGCGGGCTGGCCTACGGCCCGTTCCGCCCCGCCATGTTCCAGGCGGCCGTCGACGCGGGCAGGCCTGTGCAGCCGCTGCGGTTGACCTATCAGGATCGCGAGGGCCGGCCCTCGACGCTGGCCGCCTACGTCGGCGACGACACCCTGATGACGTCGATCCGCCGTCTGGTCACGGCCCGACGGACGGTGGTCCACGTGCAGGTCGAGTCGCTGCAGTTGCCGGGCGCATCCCGTCGTGATCTGGCGGCGCGCTGCGAGGCGGCGGTCCGCGGAGACACGGCGCGGCGCAGTCACGGGCACGCCCTGGTGGCCTGACCTCGGATTCGGGCCTGCCAGTCCGTGGCCGCTAGCATGGACTGGTTATGACCTCTCACAAGACGGTCTACCTCGATCACGCCGCCACCACCCCGATGCACCCCGCTGCCATCGAGGCGATGACGGCTGTGCTCGCGACCGTCGGCAACGCGTCGTCGCTGCACGGCACGGGCCGGGTGGCGCGCCGTCGGATGGAGGAGGCCCGCGAGTCGCTGGCGCAGTTGCTCGGCGCGCGGCCGTCGGAGGTGATCTTCACCGCGGGCGGCACCGAGAGCGACAACCTCGCCGTCAAGGGCATCTACTGGGCCCGCCGCGACGCCGAACCCCGGCGCCGCAGGATCGTCACCACGCCCGTCGAACACCACGCGGTCCTGGACGCGGTGCAGTGGCTCGCGGAACACGAGGGCGCCGAGGTCACCTGGCTGCCGGTTGGCGATGACGGCTCCGTCTCACCAGCCGATCTGCGGGACGCGTTGCAGGCCAACGACGACGTCGCGCTGGTGTCGATCATGTGGGCTAACAACGAGGTCGGCACCATCCTGCCGATCTCCGAATTAGCAACCATCGCAGCGGAATTCGGCGTGCCGATGCACAGCGACGCGATCCAGGCCGTCGGGCAGATCCCTGTCGACTTCGCGGCGAGCGCCCTGTCGGCGATGAGCGTCGCATCCCACAAGTTCGGCGGCCCGACCGGCGTCGGCGCCCTGCTGCTGCGGCGTGACACCAGTTGTGTGCCGCTGCTGCACGGCGGCGGTCAGGAGCGCGACGTGCGTTCCGGCACACCGGATGTGGCAGGTGCGGTCGCGATGGCCGCTGCCGCGAAGGTGGCGATCGAAGGCCTCGCCGCCAACAGTGCGCGTGTGCAGCAGCTGCGCGACCGGCTGATCGACGGTGTCCTTTCGGCGATCGACGACGTGTATCTCAACGGCGCTGCCGGTGACGCGCGGCTGCCCGGCAACACGCACTTCACCTTCCGCGGCTGCGAAGGAGATTCGCTGCTGATGCTGCTCGACGCCAAGGGTGTCGAGTGCTCGACGGGTTCGGCGTGCACCGCAGGCGTCGCACAGCCGTCACACGTATTGCTGGCGATGGGCGCCGATCCGGCCAGTGCACGCGGATCGCTGCGATTGTCGTTGGGTCACACCAGCACCGAGGCCGATGTCGACGCCGCGTTGGCTGTCCTGCCGGCCGCCGTCGATCGTGCCCGCCAGGCGGCGCTGGCCAGCGCGGGAGCTGCCGAACAATGAGGGTGCTCGTCGCGATGAGCGGCGGCGTCGACTCCTCGGTCGCCGCCGCGCGGATGGTGGACGCCGGCCACGACGTCGTCGGCGTGCATCTGGCGTTGTCTGCGGCTCCGGGCACGCTGCGCACCGGGTCGCGCGGCTGCTGCTCGAAAGAGGACGCCGGTGACGCTCGCCGCGTCGCCGATGTGCTCGACATCCCGTTCTACGTCTGGGATTTCGCCGACCGCTTCTCCGAAGACGTCATCGACGACTTCGTGGAGTCCTATGCGCGCGGCGAGACACCGAACCCGTGCGTGCGGTGTAACGAGCGAATCAAGTTCTCCGCGTTGGCCGCCCGCGCGTTGGCCCTGGGTTTTGACGCCGTCGCCACGGGTCACTACGCACGGTTGACCGACGGCCGCCTTCGCCGCGCCGTCGACGCCGACAAAGACCAGTCGTACGTGCTGGGCGTGCTGACCGCCGAGCAGTTGCGGCATGCGGTGTTCCCGATCGGTGACACCCCCAAGCCGCAGATTCGCGAGGAAGCAGCGCGTCGCGGCCTGGCGGTGGCCGAAAAGCCGGACAGCCATGACATCTGCTTCATCCCGTCGGGGGACACCCGCGCGTTCCTCGGCGCCCGCATCGGCGTGCGGCGCGGCGCGGTCGTCGACTCGGGCGGCACGGTGCTCGCCGAACACGATGGCGTGCACGGTTTTACGATCGGACAGCGCAAGGGACTCGGCATCGCGGGCCCCGGCCCGGATGGATTGCCCCGCTACGTCACCGGAATTGACGCCGAGACCGGAACCGTGCGCGTCGGTGGCAAGGCCGAGTTGGACGTGTGGACGCTCACGGGCGAGCGGCCGGTGTTCACCTCCGGCGTTGCACCGGACGGACCGGTGGAGTGCGACGTGCAGGTGCGGGCACACGGCGGCATCGTCGACGGCGTGGCCGAACTGCACGACGGGCGTCTGGTCGTCGATCTGCGTGCGCCGCTGCGCGGGGTGGCGCCGGGGCAGACGATGGTGCTCTACCGTCGCGACCCCGACGGTGACGAGGTCATCGCCAGCGCGACAATCACGCGCTAGCTCGCGCGCCGAGCTAGCCGGGCACCTTCGCCAGCATGTTCGTCAGCACGATCTCGGGCACCGAATCCGGGAACGCGCACGAGGTGACCTCGACCAAGACGACGCTCTTCACCCGATAGTCGCGGCCGCAGCCATTGCCTGGCCGCATCTGCAGTGAATCCGGTGACGCGGTCCAGTCGCCGACGAACATCGCACCCAACGGTGTGGAGGCGCAGCCGTCGGCAAGTGCAACCAAGCCTTCGAAGGCACGTCGGGCCGTCGCGGGATCACGGTAAGCCGCCGCGCCCTCGGAGATCAGCCCGCCGCGGGGTGGGTTCTGAAACGTCGTCTTGTGAAATTCCTCAACGTCGAATCCGAATATCTGCGTCTCTTCGAAGACCCATTGGCATTGCGGGGGAGTGGTTTTCGCGAGCTGGTCGATGTCGACGGGGGACTTGCCGTCCATGCTCGGGATGATCGTCAAGTCGTCGCCGGCCCCGGTGATGGCCCGCATCTGCGACTGGTCCAGCATCACCGTCTCGACATCGACCGGCGACCGGGATCCGTCGTCGATCTCGGGCGCTGCCCGCAGCGCACGGCCACCGACCGTCTGCGCACAGCCCGCGGCCACCAGGACAGCCGCACAGCAGACCGTCAGCGGTCTCGGCCATACGGGCATGCGGCCAGGCTATCCGGATCGAATATCGTCAAACGAGTGAGTGTTTTCGCCGCAGCGACCGGGATCGGGTCTTGGCCGGGGTCGTCGCCGCGCGAAGCCGCCGAGATCGTCATCGGCGAGCTGCATACGCTGCCCCATCTGGTCGAATTGCCTGCCCGCGGCGTCGGGGCCGACATGATCGGGCGGGCAGGCGCACTGTTGGTCGACATCGGCATCGACACGGTGCCACGCGGGTATCGCATCGCCGGCGGCCGTAGTTCCGCTGCGCGCAGGGCCGCCAGCCTGCTCGATGAGGACGTCGACGCGCTCGAAGAGGCGTGGGAGAAGGCAGGCTTGCGCGGGGGGGCGCGCACCGTGAAGGTGCAGGCGCCGGGGCCCATCACGCTTGCCGCTGCCCTCGAGCTCTCCGGCGGTCACCGCGCGATCACCGACGCCGGCGCGCTGCGGGACCTGGCAGGCTCGCTTGCCGAGGGATTGGCGGTGCATCGCGCGCAGCTCGAAAAGCGCCTCGAAACTCCCGTCGTGGTGCAGTTCGACGAGCCGTCGCTGCCTGCTGCGTTGGAGGGCAGGTTGACCGGGGTGACCAGCCTGACGCCGGTGCACCCGGTCGACGAGTCGGTGGCAATCGGACTGCTGGACGACTGCGTATCCGTCGTCGGTGGTGAGGTCGCACTGCACAGCTGCGCTGCTGGGCTGCCATGGAAGGCGTTGCAGCGCAGCAGTATTCGTGCGGTGTCGGTCGACGTCGGCACGCTGACTGCTGCCGACCTCGACGGGGTTGGCGACTTCGTGGACTCCGGGCGCACAGTGATGCTCGGCGTCGTCGCGCCGACCGCTCCGGAAATGCGGCCGTCGGCGGAAGAAGTGGCGAAGGCCGCGGTAGCGGTCACCGATCGCCTCGGCTTCGCACGCTCGGTTGCACGCCAACGCATCGGCATCACGCCCGCGTGCGGACTGGCAGGCGCCACCCCCCAGTGGGCGCGCATCGCGGTCGAATTGGCGCAGAAGGCCGCCGACGCGTTCGCCGACGATCCGGACGCGATCTGATAAAAGCAACCAAAAGGTTGCGCTTCGATCCGCGTCGCGATACCGTGATAGGCAACCAGGAGGTTGCACATGAGTATGGATCGAATCGAAAAAGACGTTGTTCTGCGGGCATCGCTTGCCCGCGTGTGGCAGGCGATCAGCAACGCCGACGAGTTCGGCCAGTGGTTCGGAGTCCGGTTGGACGGCCCATTCACCGAAGGCGCGTCGGTCACCGGGGTGATCACGCCGACGACAGTCGACGAGGACGTCGCCCGTAGGCAGCAAGAGCATGCGGGAAAGACGGACACCTGGCAGATCGTCGCGATCGAACCGCAGCGCCGCTTGGCGTTCCGCTGGCATCCGTATCCCGGAGAGGCCGACGGATCCGAGCAGCCGACGACGTTGGTCGAGTTCACCCTCGCCGAGACCGAGGGCGGTGTGTTGCTGCGCATCGTCGAATCCGGTTTCGACCAGATTCCGGCCGAGCATCGGGCGTCGGCCTTCGAGGGCAACAGCGAAGGCTGGGCCAAGCAGACCGAACTCGTGAGCAAATATTTGGCGCTCAGCGAGAAGGTGTGAGCACGTCAGCGGCCGGGGTTCATGCGGAGCCGCTGTCCCCGGTTTTCAATGCGCTCGGCGATCCGAATCGGCTGCGCATTGTCACGCGCTTGTGCGACGGCGGGCCGTGTTCGACGACACAAGTCACGCAGGTGATGTCGGTCAGCAGGCAGGCGGCGACCAAGCATCTGTTGTTGCTGGAGGCGGTGGGCCTGGTGAGCAGCGAACGCCATGGCAGGGAACGTATCTGGCGGATCGAACCCAAACCCCTCGGCGATGCGAGCGACTACCTCACGGCGCTGTCGAGACGCTGGGACGCCGCCATTGACCGGTTGCGTGCTTACGTCGAAGACGAATAGCACGGCTAACGTAAATTTGCATGCATTCTGCGAAGCTCTGGCTCGACGGGGCATGGGCATGCAAGAATTCAGTCCGCACGCCTCTGCAAATCTTTGCCACTCGCAGGAGAGGAACTGTGGCCCCACCGAGCATCCGCCTAACGGCAGGTGTTGGAGTCGTGGCCGCATGCCTTTTCGTCGGCGGGCCCTGTGCGGCCGTCGCGTTTGCCGACCCTGGTGGCGGGCATTCCGGCCGCTCCGACAACAACAGCAGAAGCGGATCGAGCGGAGGTTCGCGGGGCTCGGATTACAGCGACACCGTGCGCAGCGGTGGCGGTAGTGGGGCCACCGACAGCCGTCCGTCGAGCAGAGTGGGTTCGGGCCGCGAATCCGGTACGTCCCAGGAGCGGCCCAGCAACGACTACAGCCCGGACCCGCGAGGAGAAAGCAGGTCGCCGAAGGTGACCTTCGGCGACGGTCGGACACCCGGGGTCCAGGGCCACGAGCCCGGACCACGCTGGGGCTGGGATGCCCCGCAGCCGCCCCCGCCGCCCCCGCCGCCGCAGATCATCACCGTGCCGCTGAATCCGCCGAGCGTCGCCCCCGTGGACACCCACCCCGGCGTGGTCCAGCAGTTGGTGGCGCCAACGGCGGGAGTCGCAGACCCGCTGTGGGGCGTCGCCGGGCTGCTGCTGATACCCGCCGCGGGCGCCGTCCTCGGCTACCGGCAGGCGCGAGGCGCGCACGCGGCGGCGGAACTAGGTCGCCACCCGTAGCTAGCGGTCAACTCGCTGCGCAGGCATTGCCCGCGCTTCTACGCTGCATTCGTGCGCTTTGCGTGGCCGTTGACGGGCCGCTCCGAAGAGATGCGGATCATCGATGTGGCGCTGTCTGCCGCGCATGTGTCCGGGATCGTGGTCGCCGGGGCGGCCGGCGTCGGGAAGAGCCGGATCGCGCGCGACGCGCTGTCGGCGGCAGCCACCCGTGGCCACGTGGTCCGATGGGCGGTTGGCACATCGTCGGCCCGCACGCTTCCGCTCGGTGCGTTCGCCGCGTGGGCGCCTTCGGCCGTCGCGGACCAACTCGAGCTCGTGCGCGGCGTGGTCGATGCATTGACGTCGTCCCCGCCGGGCAGCCGCGTCGTGCTGGGAATCGACGACGCGCACCTGCTCGACGACCTGTCTGCGTTCGTACTGCATCAGATTGTCCAGCGCCGCGCCGCCAAGGTGGTTCTCACCGTCCGCGACGGTGAACCGATTTCCACAGCGGTGCAAGAGCTCTGGAAGAGCGGCCAATTCGACCGGCTCGACCTGCAGCCGCTGTCGCGCGCCGAAACGACGGAGTTGCTGTCAGCGACGCTCGGCGCTTCCGTGGACCACGATGCCGCCGAACGGTTGTGGAAGCTGACGCGCGGCAATGTTCTGTACCTGCGCAACATCGTCGAGCAGGAAACAGGTGACGGGCGCCTTGCACTCCAGCGCGGATACTGGCGTTGGAGCGGTGATCCGATCCTGCCGAACAGCCTGATCGAACTCATCGAGTCGCGATTCGGCGCGCTATCGGACGCCGTGTGCGATGTTCTCGACATCGTCGCGGTGGGCGAGCCGATCGATCTGGCTGCACTGGCGCGGATCACCGATCGGCAAGCGGTCGAGGAGGCGGAGACACGCGGCCTCGTCACGCTCGACCGCGGCGACGAAGGCGTGGAAGTGCGTGCGGCGCACCCGCTCTACGCCGAGTTGCGACGCAGCAGAGCCCCATCGTCGCGGTTACGACGCTTGCGGGGATTGCTTGTCGCCGAACTGGCGACGGGTGACAAGGACGACATCCGTCTGGTGGTGCGTCGCGCGGCGTTGAGCCTCGATTCGGACCTGGAACCGGATGCGGACCTGCTTGTCACCGCCGCGCAGGGCGCCGTGTGGCTGGCGGACCTGCCGCTGGCTGAACGGCTGTCCGATGCCGCGATTCGAGCAGGAGGTGTCGCGGAAGCGAACTTCGTTCGCGCGCACGCATTGTCGTGGCTCAGCCGCGGCGAGGAAGCCGACAGCGCACTTGTCGACATCCCGACGGACGGCTTCACCGACAAGGACCGTGCGCGCGTTGCGTTTCTGAGGGCGACGAACATGTTGTGGACACTCGCCGATCCCGGCCGCGCGAAGCAGCTGATAGACACGGTGGCATCCACCGTGGCAATTTCAGGACGGGCCTGCGTCGATGCGTTTCTGGCCGCGTATTGGGCGGCGATGGGCAAGCCGAAGGCCGCACTGAAAGCGGCGGAAAGCGTTGTCCTGGAGCAACTACCGACCACCGTCGGCGCGGTAACCGCTTGGGCGATCACCGCCGCATCGGGCGACAGCGGGCGTCTCAACGAGGCGCTGGCCGCCGCCGATGCCGGCTACGCAATCGTCCGTCGGTCCTACGAGGCCGCGCACATGCGATTCGTCATCGCCGATGCTCACATCGGCGCGCTGGTGCTGTCGGGTCAAATCGCACAAGCCCGTGACGCCGCCGATGTGCTGAGCCGTCAAGCCGCCGACCTCCCAGGCGCGGCAAGGCTATTCAGTGGGGCGGTAGCGGCCCGCGCTGTGCTGGGGGCGGGCCGAGTCGAGAGCGCGGCTGCGATGCTCGAGCCAACCGTCGAGGCGTTGATCGGTTCGGGTGAGACCAACGGCTGGAGCTACCGGTATCAGCTCCCGCGCGCCACCGCGCTTGCGATCCGCGGTTCGCGCGACGAGGCCGACGCAGCACTTCTGGCCTCGGAGGAGTCGCGACATCCGAGCTGGGGATGTCTGGACTACGAGTACGCGCTTGCCAGGGCGTGGGCGGCCGCCGGCCATGGAGCGATCAGCGAAGCCATCGCACTGGCCTTGAATGGTGCTGAAATAGCAAGGGAGAATTCGCAATTCGCGGCTGAGGTGATGTGCCTGCAGACCGTGACACAGTTTGGGGATCGTTCGGGCGCGGCGCGTCTGCGCGAACTCGAAGACCTGGTCGAAGGTCCCCGGGTCGGCCTGGCTGCGAGATTCGCCGCGGCGCTGACCGCGTTCGACGCTTCGGGCCTCGAGGCGGTTTCGGATGCATACGAACAGATGGGTGACGTGATAGCCGCCATCGACGCGGCCGCCCTTGCCGCCGTCGCGCATCGACGCGACGGTAAGGGAGGTTCGGCTTACGGGTGCGCGTCGCGGGCGGCCATGCTTGCCGAAAAGTGCGGCGGCGCGGTCACCCCGGCGCTGCGCAGGGCAGAGGAGCGGTCACCACTGTCGGATCGCGAGCGCGAGATCGTCGCGCTGATCGGAGAGGGGTTGTCCAATCGCGCGGTCGCCGCTCGACTGAGCCTTTCGGTTCGGACCATCGAGGGCCACATGTACCGGGCGATGGGAAAGACGGGCACGGCCAGCCGCGACGAGCTCGTGGCGCTGATGCGACAGCACTCCTCGAAGTAGCTTCTGTCGAATCTGTCTAGCTCGTACGCAAGTCCTTGCGCAGGATCTTGCCGGACGCGGACTTCGGGATCGCGTCGATGAACGCGACCTGACGCACCTTCTTGTACGGAGCGACCTGGCCTGCGACGAACTCCATCACCTCGGCCTCGGTCAGCTCGGCGCCGGATTGCTTGACCACGAACGCTTTTGGCACCTCTTCGCCTTCGGCATCGTTGACCCCGATGACCGCGGCGTCGGCGATCGCGGGATGCGAGAGCAGCACCGCCTCGAGTTCGGCGGGCGGCACCTGGTAGCCCTTGTACTTGATCAGCTCCTTGAGCCGGTCGACGATGTACACACAGCCGCAGGCGTCGACCTGCGCCAAATCGCCTGTGTGCAACCAGCCGTCGTCATCGATGGTCTCATGCGTGGCCTGCTCGTTGCCGAGGTAGCCGGCCATCACATTGGGCCCCTTGAACCACAGTTCGCCGGTCTCGCTGAGACCCTCTGCGGGAAGCTCGATTTCGTCACCGGTCTCTGGATGGATCAGCTTGGATGCCGCATTGGACACCGTCCAGCCGACGGAGCTCAACGGGGCAACCATGCCCATGTTCTGCTCGCCGCCGTCGAACGGCGTGATGTGACTGACGGGGCTCAGCTCGCTCATCCCGTAGCCCTGCACCACCCGGCAGCCCAGCCGCTTCGCGACGGCATGACCGAGGTCGGCATCCAGCGGAGCGGCGCCGGACATCACGACGTTCAGCGATGACAGGTCGTACTCGTCGATCAGCGGATGTTTGGCCAGCGCGACGGCCACCGGCGGCGCGATGAACGCGATCGTGCACTTGTGGTCGGCGATGTTGCCGAGGAAGTCGCCGAGGTCGAAGCTCGGCATCACCACCAGCCGGGCCCGGGCGTGCAGCGCGGCGTTGAGCAGAACCGTCATTCCGTAGATGTGAAAGAACGGCAGCACCGCGAGGACCACGTCGTCGGGGACCATGCCGTGCAGCGGCCTGATCTGTGCGACGTTGGCCACCAAGTTGCGGTGCGTCAACATCACGCCCTTGGGGTTGCCGGTCGTGCCGGAGCTGTAGGGCAGCGCGGCCAGATGCGCTGACGGCGCGAAGCTCACGTCCGGCGCGGGCAGCCCGTTCGCCATCAGGTCGGCGCCGTTCGGATGTCCCGTTGCGTCCTGTCCCTCGCCGTCGAGCACCACCAGATCGGCGTCCGGTATGCCGGCTGCCGCCGCACCCTCTTTGGCCTGGGCCAGCAGCGCCGTGACCGTCACGAGCATTTTGGCGTTCGAGTCGGTCAACTGCTTGGCGATGTCCTTGGCGGTGAACAACGCGTTGATCGTGGTGGCTGTCGCGCCTGCCCGCAGGATGCCGTGAAAGGCCACCGCGAAACCGGAACTGTTCGGGGACAGCAGGCCGACGACGTCGCCGACACCGATGCCTCGGCCGGCCAGCGCGCCTGCGAACGCCTCTATGCGCCCGATCATCTCGCGGTAGGTGGTCTCCCGGCCGGACTTGGCGTCGACGAGCGCGACGCGATCGAGGTCGGCGTCGGCGATGTCGCCGAACAGGAAGTCGTAGACGCTCGTCGACGGGATGTCGACTTCGGGAAAGGGGCTGGCGAAACTCAAGGTGCCTCCGATCAGACTTCGTCGAGCTGTTTGACCAGTTTCTTCGGTGCGATCAACCGGAATGACGCATCGACGAGCTCATGCACCTCGTCCCAGTCGACTTTCTTGCGTGCCGTGAAGTCCATACCCAGCCAGCCGAACGGCCCCATGTAGGCCGGGAAGAAGAAGCGGGTGTCTTGTTCGAGAGCCTTGCGATCGCTGTCATCGACCTTGACCAGGATGGAGTAGGGGTATTGCTGGTACTCGCCCTTGACGCCGGTTTTGGCGCTTCCGCCGTACATGACGAACATCTTCGGCGCGCAGAACACCGGTCTGCCCCAGGAGATCTTCTCGAAGGCGCCCGGGAAGCCAAGGCAGATCTTTCGCACTTCCGCCAGCCCGAGGTCGTCGTCTCGGAACATGATCGGGTGCGGCATGGGAGCCAGCGTAACCGCTGCCGTTCGGGTGTCGGCCTGCTCGGATAGCCTCACCAGAGTGAGTCCGAAGAAGCCGGAAACCGTGCTTGCCGAGCAGGCCGACGAAGCCCCCGATGCCGACCTTCGCCGCCGCTGGCAGGAACTCGCCGACGAGGTGCGCGAGCATCAGTTCCGGTACTACGTGCGCGACGCGCCGATCATCTCCGACGCTGAGTTCGACAAGCTGCTGCGCGAACTACAGGGGCTCGAGGACGAGCATCCGGAACTCCGGACTCCGGACTCGCCGACGCAACTGGTCGGCGGGGCGGGGTTCGCCACCGACTTCACCCAGGCCGAGCACCTCGAACGGATGCTGTCGCTGGACAACGTCTTCTCGCCCGACGAATTGGCTGCCTGGGCCGCGCGGACCAAGAGCGAGATCGGCGAGAAGGCGCACTACCTGTGCGAGCTGAAGATCGATGGGGTCGCGCTGGCGCTGGTGTACCGCGACGGCAGGCTGGAGCGCGCCGCAACCCGCGGCGATGGCCGCACCGGTGAGGACGTCACGCTCAACGCGCGCACCATCGACGACGTGCCGGAGAAGCTCACTGGTTCCAAGGAGTTTCCGGTGCCTGCCGTCCTCGAGGTGCGCGGCGAGGTGTTCTTCAGGGTCGCCGATTTCGAGGACCTCAACGCCGGCCTGGTCGCCGACGGCAAGCCGCCGTTCGCGAACCCGCGCAACAGCGCCGCGGGCTCGCTGCGGCAGAAGAATCCAGCCGTCACCGCCCGGCGCAAGCTGCGGATGATCTGCCACGGCCTCGGCCACGCCGAGGGTTTCAAGCCCAAGTCGTTGCACGACGCCTATCGCGCGCTGGCGTCGTGGGGACTGCCCGTCTCCGAACACACCGCCCGCGTGCAGGGCATCGACGCGGTCACCGAACACATCGCCTACTGGGGTGAACACCGCCACGACGTCGAACACGAAATCGACGGTGTGGTGGTCAAAGTCGACGAGATCGCATTGCAGCGCAGGCTCGGCTCTACGTCGCGGGCACCACGCTGGGCGATCGCCTACAAGTACCCGCCGGAAGAGGCCACCACCAAGCTGCTCGACATCAAGGTCAACGTCGGACGCACCGGTCGCGTCACCCCGTTCGCGTTCATGGAGCCCGTCAAGGTGGCCGGTTCGACGGTCAGCCAGGCCACTCTGCACAACGCGTCGGAGGTCAAGCGCAAGGGTGTGCTGATCGGCGACACCGTGGTCATCCGCAAGGCCGGCGACGTGATCCCCGAGGTGCTCGGCCCGGTCGTCGATCTGCGCGACGGCACCGAACGCGAATTCATCATGCCAACAACGTGTCCCGAGTGCGGCACCACGCTGGCGCCTGCCAAGGAGGGCGACGCCGACATCCGCTGCCCGAACACCCGTTCGTGCCCGGCGCAGTTGCGGGAGCGGGTGTTTCACGTCGCAGGCCGCGGAGCTTTCGACATCGAGGGCCTCGGTTACGAGGCGGCCGTCGCGCTGCTGCAGGCCGGCGTCATCACCGATGAGGGCGACCTGTTCACCCTCGGCAGCGGCGACCTGCTGCGGACCGAGCTGTTCAAGACGAAGAGCGGTGAACTCTCCGCAAACGGCAAGCGGCTGCTGGTGAATCTGCATGAAGCCAAGTCGAAGCCGCTGTGGCGAGTGCTCGTGGCGTTGTCGATCCGGCACGTCGGGCCGACGGCTGCGCGCGCACTGGCCACCGAGTACGGCAGCCTCGAGGCGATCATGGCGGCGTCGGAGGCGGAGTTGTCGGTGGTCGAGGGTGTCGGCCCCACCATCGCCGCTGCCGTCGTCGAATGGTTCACCGTCGACTGGCATCGCGCGATCATCGACAAGTGGCGCGCCGCCGGGGTCCGGATGGCCGACGAACGTGACAGCAGCGTCGAGCGCACACTTGAGGGCCTGTCGATCGTCGTCACCGGATCGCTTCCCGCGTTCTCCCGCGACGACGCGAAGGAGGCCATCGTCGCGCGCGGCGGCAAGGCCGCCAGCTCGGTGTCGAAGAAGACCGCCTATGTGGTGGCCGGTGATTCACCCGGGTCGAAGTACGACAAGGCCGTCGAACTCGGGGTGCCGATCCTCGACGAGGACGGCTTCCGCAGGCTGTTGGAGAGCGGGCCCGACGGCGTCTGAGTTTGTCTGCCGGATCGACCGGGCACCCGCGTCCTATGGCGATATGCGATACCTGCGGCAACCACTACGACAAGTCGTTCACCGTGACCTTTCACGACGGCCGCACCGCGACGTTCGACAGCGTCGAATGCGCTGCGGTGCAACTGGCCCCGGAGTGTTTGCACTGCGGCTGCCGGATCCTCGGGCACGGCATCGAGACACCCGACGGGATCTTCTGCTGTGCGCATTGCGCGCGTAAGGACACCAATGCCGATGTCAACGACCGCTATCCGGTGCCCGCCGGGGCCTGAGGCGAGTCAGCCCAAAATCGTCGCGACGATCCCGGCCAGGTAGCCGAGCCGGGCCACCTCCGACGGCCGGAACTGCGGGCCGCCCGGGCGTCCCAGCACGACGGCGGTGCGGTGGTCACCCAGCGGCGCAGCCGCCAGCGTGGTGTCCATGTCCCGCCACAGCTGGGGCACCCACTCGTCGTCGAGCGCTTTCGCGTGGTCGAGTGGCAGCCACGGAGTTTCGGCAGCCTGCGTTTCGGGAGCGCCCCGGCTGCCGACGACGCGCTTGGGACCCGATTCGGTCAGCTCGATCACCGTGCACCAGCCGACGCGCAGCACGCGCGGGGCCTCGTCGACGAGCACCTGCAATCGCTTTTGCTTGCCGTCGGCGGCGGCCACATGGTCGATGAGCTCCAGCTCGCGGTGTGCCTCGAGCAGTCCGGTGTGCGGGCGAATGGCGTCGACGTACACACCGTTGAGGTTTTCGGCCGCGGTGATCAGCATGTCGGGCATCGCCCCGGCCGGTACTTCGACCACCAGATCGTCGATCGCGTATCCGGCAGCGCGTTCGACGACGTCGAGGGACAGGATGTCGGCACCCACCGAGCCGAGCGCCACGGCTAGTGAGCCGAGGCTGCCCGGGCGATCCTCCAGCTGGACCCGCAGCAGATACGAAGGCACGCGCACACTGTTCCACAGCACCAGCGGCTCAGCATTCCGGCCACATGGCTCGCAGGTGCGGCCGCGGCGGTGACTAGGCTTGCCTGTCGTGTCCCAGATCTCCCGAGACGAGGTTGCCCACCTGGCGCGGCTCGCGCGCCTGGCGCTGACCGATGACGAGCTCGACAGCTACGCCGGCCAGTTGGACGCCATCCTCGGCCACGTCAGCCAGATCCAGGCCGTCGACGTCACCGGCGTCGAAGCCACCGACAACCCGCTGAAGGACGTCAACGTCTTCCGCCCCGATGTCGTTGAGCCGTGCCTGACCCAGGAGCAGGCGCTTGCCGAGGCGCCGAAGTCGGCCGAGGGCCGGTTCGCGGTGCCGCGGATTCTGGGGGAGGCGGAATGACCGAGCTGATTCGGCTGTCGGCCGCCGAGCTCGCGGGCAAGATCGCAGCCAAAGAGGTGTCGTCGGTTGAGGTCACGCGGGCGTGCCTGGACCAAATTGCCAAGACCGACGAGAAATACCACGCGTTTTTGCATGTGGCAGAGGACAAGGCGCTGGCTTCGGCAGCTGCCGTCGATGAAGCCGTCGCCGCGGGCGAGTCGCTGCCGTCGGCGCTTGCCGGTGTGCCGCTGGCGTTGAAAGACGTCTTCACCACCACCGATATGCCGACGACTTGCGGGTCGAAGATTCTCGAGGGTTGGACGTCGCCGTACGACGCCACGGTCACGGCACGGTTGCGCGCGGCGGGCATCCCGATCCTCGGCAAGACGAACATGGACGAGTTCGCGATGGGTAGCTCCACCGAGAACTCCGCCTACGGTCCGACCCGCAACCCGTGGAACGTCGACAGGGTGCCCGGCGGCTCGGGCGGCGGCAGTGCCGCAGCGCTTGCGGCATTCCAGGCGCCGCTGGCCATCGGGTCGGACACCGGTGGGTCGATCCGTCAGCCCGCAGCGCTGACGGCGACCGTCGGGGTGAAGCCCACCTACGGCACGGTGTCGCGCTACGGGCTGATTGCGTGCGCGTCCTCGCTGGACCAGGGCGGGCCGGGTGCGCGCACGGTGCTCGACACCGCGCTGCTGCACGCGGTGGTCGCCGGGCACGACGCGAAGGATTCGACGTCGGTCGAGGCCGAGGTGCCTGACGTGGTCGCCGCCGCGCGCGCCGGGGCGTCCGGTGACCTCAAGGGCTTGCGGATCGGTGTGGTCAAGCAGTTGCGCGGCGACGGCTATCAGCCCGGTGTGCTCGCGTCGTTCAACGCGGCGGTCGAGCAGTTGACGGCACTGGGCGCAGAGGTCAGCGAGGTGGACTGCCCGCACTTCGATTACTCGCTGCCGGCGTACTACCTGATCCTGCCGTCGGAGGTGTCGTCGAACCTGGCCCGATTCGACGCGATGCGCTACGGACTGCGCGTCGGCGACGACGGCACGCACAGCGCCGAAGAGGTGATGGCCATGACGCGGGCTGCCGGTTTTGGCCCAGAAGTCAAGCGCCGCATTATGATTGGCGCATATGCGTTGTCGGCGGGGTACTACGACGCGTACTACAACCAGGCGCAGAAGGTGCGCACGCTGATCGCGCGTGACCTTGACGAGGCCTACCAAAAGGTCGATGTGTTGATCTCGCCTGCGACCCCGACCACCGCCTTCCCGCTGGGGGAGAAGGTGGACGACCCGCTGGCGATGTACCTGTTCGACCTGTGCACGCTGCCGCTGAACCTGGCGGGGCACTGCGGGATGTCGGTGCCCTCGGGTCTTTCGCCGGACGACAACCTGCCGGTCGGTCTGCAGATCATGGCCCCTGCGCTGGCCGACGACCGGCTCTATCGGGTGGGCGCTGCATATGAAGCTGCCCGAGGTCCGCTGCCAACCGCGATCTGACAGGGGAGGATGGGGGATATGCGCATCGGAGTTCTCACCGGAGGCGGCGACTGTCCTGGCCTGAACGCGGTCATCCGCGCGGTGGTGCGGACATGCGACGTACGCTACGGATCCTCGGTAGTCGGCTTCCTGGACGGGTGGCGCGGTCTGCTTGAAGACCGCCGCGTGCAGCTCAAAAACGACGATCGCAACGACCGTCTGCTGGCCAAGGGCGGCACCATGCTCGGTACCGCGCGCGTCAACCCCGACAAGTTGCGGGCCGGTCTGCCGCAGATCAAACAGACACTGGAAGACAACGGCATCGACGTACTGATCCCGATCGGCGGCGAGGGCACGCTGACGGCGGCGCACTGGTTGTCGCAGGAGAACGTGCCAGTGGTCGGGGTGCCGAAGACCATCGACAACGACATCGACTGCACCGACGTGACATTCGGACACGACACCGCACTGCAGGTTGCGACCGAGGCGATCGACCGGTTGCACAGCACCGCCGAGTCGCACCAGCGCGTGATGCTGGTCGAGGTGATGGGCCGTCACGCCGGCTGGATCGCATTGAATTCGGGGCTGGCGTCCGGCGCGCACATGACGCTGATTCCCGAGCAGCCCTTCGACGTCGAAGAGGTGTGCCGGCTCGTCAAACAGCGCTTCGTGCGCGGAGATTCGCACTTCATCTGCGTGGTCGCCGAGGGCGCCAAGCCCGCCGAGGGCACGATGAAGTTGCGGCAGGGTGGCACCGACGAATTCGGACACGAAAAGTTCACCGGCGTGGCCGCGCAGCTGGCCGTCGAGGTGGAGAAGCGGATCAAGAAAGACGTTCGCGTGACCGTTCTCGGCCACGTGCAACGCGGTGGCACGCCAACGGCTTACGACCGGGTGCTGGCCACTCGCTTCGGTGTCAACGCCGCCGACGCTGCGCACGCAGGCGAGTACGGAATGATGGTGTCGTTGCGCGGCCAGGAGATCGGCCGGGTGTCATTGGCCGACGCGACCCGTCAGCTGAAGCTGGTGCCGCAGGGCCGCTACGACGACGCCGCCGAATTCTTCGGCTGAGTTCTTTCGCGCGAGCGTCAAGCGCACTCCGCTGACCCAGCGAGTGTCCGGGCGTAGTGGTCCGCTATTTCGTCGGCCGTGGTGATCCACACACCTGGGTGGTTGACGACGTAATCGAGTGCCTGGTCCAGATACTTCCGGCGGAAGGCCTGCCCGATGACGAATGGATGCAACGCCAGCGCCATCACCCGGCCGCTGCCGATGGAGTCTTCGTAGAGCTGGTCGAGCTGGTCCTTGACGATCTGCACGAAGTCGGACCCACTGAGGCTCTTGCCGACGAAGAGCCCAATATCGTTGAGCTCCACCGAATACGGGACGCTGAGCATCCCCGGCACAGACAGCGGGTACGGCTGGTCGTCATTGGTCCAATCGAGTACGTACTGCAGGCCGAGGTCGGCAAGGAGTTGTGGGGTGTGAAACGTCTCAGTCAGCGCGGGCCCCAGCCATCCCCGTGGACGGCGGCCGGTCGCTCTCTCGATGGTGTCGACCACGTCAGTGAGATAGCCGCGTTCGGCGTCGATTGTCATGTCGGCCTGCAGCGTGGAGTTGTTCTTGCCGTGCGCCAGCCATGCCCAGTCGCGGGCCTGCCCGGCATGGATGATCTGCGGATAGCGTTCGGCAACATCGGAGTTGAGCAACACGCTGGGTCGGATGCCGTATCGGTCGAAGCTCTCGATCATCCGCCAGATGCCGACCCTCGTCCCGTAGTCGCGCCAGCCGTAGTTCAACGGATCGGGAACCAGGTTCGAGGTGTCGGAGTAGATGCTCGTCGCTGGTCTGTCGACGTTGAAGTGCTCGACGTTGAGCCCGACATAGAACGCGACCCTCGCATCGTGGGGCCACTGCAGTGCTGGCCGCTCAACAATGGGGGAGTACGCGAAGAGTTGGTTGTCCATGCCTCTATGCTCAAACCTTCACACCTATGTGAGGGTCAAAGAGTCGTCGTGTGAGGTGCACCACATGCGGATAGGTGAGCTTTCCCAACGTACTGGAGTTTCCCGTCGGCTTCTGCGCTATTACGAAGAGCAGGGACTGATCGCTGTCGCACGCTGCGCCAACGGCTATCGCGACTATGACGCGCGCCTGGTCGATCAAGTGATCCAGATCCGGGGCCTGCTCGTAGGCGGACTGCCGACGCGGCTGATCAAGCAGATACTTCCCTGCCTGAAGACCCCGCGCGACATTCACTTCGCTGAAGCGTCGCCGGAGATCATCGCGACGTTGGAGCGCGAGCGCGACCGCATGACCGAGCGCATCGATTTCTTGACGCGCAACCGCGACGCCATCGTCGAATATCTGAATGAGTTGCGGAAATGTGCTGCTCCCCAATGATTTCAGCTATGGCAGTGCCAGAGCAAGCGCCGCCACGTTGAGGCCCAGAAATCCGATCGCGAGCCCGAACTGCGCCCCGTAATCACTTGCCCGGATGTGCGTATAGATGGCGCAGACGAAGAACAGCACCAATCCGATCGCCGCGCAAACACCGAGTGGGCGAAACACCAGTCCGGCCACTAGTCCCAGTGCGCCAAGCGTTTTCAGCGTTCCGATGGGAAAGGTCAGCCACGAGACGGGGACGCCTGCCTTCGCCATGCCCGGCATGATCGGCTGAAAGTGCAGCAGCGCCGCGGTCCCTGAGAATCCATTCGCGGCGATGGCGGTCAGTGTGACGACGAGGTAGGCGGTCGTCATGAGGCACTCTTGAACGCTTCTCGGCGGATCATCTGCCACATCGTCGGCGTGCCCTCGGTGGTGGAGACGACAACGGTCTTGCCCGCGGGGGATGCATCGTAAGCCAAGGCGATCAGGTAATCCGCCAAGTCGATACGAGCAGTGAACCCGCCGATCGGATCTACCTCGCCTGCAACGTAATTCGTGACCTCAGGCCGGTCGAACAGCCCCGACGGCCGTACGACGGTCCAGTCCAGGCCGCTCGCCCGCACGATGTCCTCCATGCGGCGTTGATCGTCATACGTGGTCTTGCCGATGGTGCGCGTGATCACCGGTTCGAAGATCCGCAACGACATCGGTGTATCGATCCGGTTCGGGTAGTGGTATGCGCCAGTCGAACTCACCACGACCAGTCGGCGGACCTCTGTCGATCGCATCGCGTCGACGATGTTGCGCACGCCGACCGAGTACGTGTCGATCGGTCGGGTGCTGAACGGCACGCCCAACGTGGACACCACTGCATCGGCGCCGCGCAGGACGTCGGAAAGTGATGACGGGTCGCGCACGTCGGCGCGGGCGACCGTGAGGTGCGGATCGGCGATCGGGAAGTCATCCGGATGCCGCGTGACGGCGACGACGGAGTGCCCCGTGTCGAGGGCCTGCCGGGTCACCAATCTGCCGGTCTGGCCGTTCGCGCCGAAAACCACGATGCTCATCGCTCCTCCTAATTGATCTACAACCGTGATTATCACTCTACGTGACTATCATCCGCAGTGCTAATGTCAAGCGCATGGCCGACCGCGAAGCCGGTATCGCCGGACTCCACCAGCGCATTCCGTTCCTGCTTTCGCAGCTCGGCGTGCACCTCGCCGAAGATTTCGTGCATCGACTGGAGCCGTTGGGCGTCGAACCACGGGCGTACGCGGTGCTCAAGGCGTTGAGCGAAGACGACGGGCGATCGCAGCGCGAACTGTCGACCCAACTGGGCATCCACCGCAACGTGATGGTGACCGTCGTCGACAAGCTGGAAGGCGACGGGCTGGTCAAGCGCATGCCGCACCCTGCGGACCGGCGTGCGTTCGCGGTGACGCTGACCGACAAAGCCCGCGAGCTACTGCCGAAACTGGACGCACAGGGCAGCGCGCAGGAAGACGAGATCACCGCATCGCTGACTGACGCCGAACGCCGCTCTGTGTTGGATTACCTGCAACGGATGTCGAGCACGGCGGGTCTGATCCCCGGTGTGCACCCCAAATTGGGCTAGCACGCTGCCACTAGGATCGAGCCATGACGATCGCCGCTGCTGAACTGGTCGACTACGACGACGTCGTCGCACGCTACGAGCCGGTGCTCGGCCTCGAGGTGCACGTCGAACTGTCCACCGAAACCAAGATGTTCTGCGGCTGTGCCAACAAGTTCGGCGCCGAACCCAACTCCCAGGTGTGCCCGGTGTGTCTCGGACTCCCGGGGTCGCTTCCGGTGCTCAACCAGACGGCGGTGGAGTCGGCCATCCGCATCGGGTTGGCGCTCAACTGCGAGATCGTGCCGTGGTGCCGGTTCGCGCGGAAGAACTACTTCTATCCGGACATGCCGAAGAACTATCAGATCAGCCAGTACGACGAGCCGATCGCGATCAACGGCTACCTCGACGTCCCGCTCGACGACGGAACCACCTGGCGGGTCGACATCGAGCGGGCCCACATGGAAGAGGACACCGGCAAGCTCACCCACCTTGGCAGCGACACCGGCCGCATCGAGGGCGCGACGACATCGCTTATCGACTACAACCGTTCCGGTGTGCCGCTGATCGAGATCGTCACCAAGCCGATCGAGGGCACCGGCTCGCGTGCCCCGGAGATCGCCCGCGCCTACGTGACCGCTCTGCGGGACTTGTTGCGCGGCTTGGGTGTTTCCGATGTGCGGATGGATCAAGGCTCGATGCGTTGCGACTCCAACGTCTCGCTCAAGCCGACGGGTCAGCAGGAGTTCGGCACCCGCACCGAAACCAAGAACGTCAACTCGCTGAAGAGCGTTGAGGTGGCGGTCCGCTACGAGATGCGCCGTCAGGCAGCCGTTCTCGATTCGGGTGGCCGAGTTCTGCAGGAGACCAGGCACTTTCACGAGGACGGCTACACCTCGCCGGGTCGCAGCAAGGAGACCGCGCAGGACTACCGCTACTTCCCCGAGCCGGATCTGGAGCCCGTCGCACCCGATGCGGGGCTGATCGAACGACTGCGGGGCACCATTCCCGAACTACCGTGGTTGCAGCGCAAGCGAATTCAAGAGGACTGGGGCATCTCCGACGAGGTGATGCGCGACCTGGTCAACACCGGTGCGATCGAATTGATCACCGCCACCGTCGCACACGGTGCGTCCAGCGACTCGGCCCGCGCATGGTGGGGAAATTACTTGGTGCAGAAAGCCAATGAAGCAGGCGTCGAACTCGACGCGCTCGCCATCACCCCCGCGCAGGTGGCCGCGGTGGTCAAGCTTGTCGATGAGGGCAAGCTGTCGAACAAGCTGGCGCGCCAGGTCATCGAGGGTGTGCTGGCCGGCGAGGGCGAGCCCGAGCAGGTGATGAAGGATCGCGGGCTCGAGGTCGTGCGCGACGACTCGGCGCTTCAGAGCGCCATCGACGAGGCGCTGGCCGCCAACCCGGACGTGGTCGCAAAGATCCGCGGCGGCAAGGTGCAAGCGGCCGGCGCGATCGTCGGCGCGGTGATGAAGGCGACCAAGGGTCAGGCCGACGCCGCGCGAGTGCGCGAACTGGTGCTCGCGGCTTGCAGCTGAAGGCGTGAACGTCTAGCGGTGTACCCCTTGACCAACGAGCCCGTCCCACGCGGAAATCGCCGACTCGGCGACGGCCGAAAGCTTTGATCGATCAGCGCCGTCGCGCGCCTGAATTGCCATGCCCTGGTTGACCGCACTGTAGAACGCGGCGATCGTCGCGGCATCGGCGCCTGCCGGGACGTCACCCTCGGCGATGCCGCGTTCGATGCGTTCTCGAAAGTCGTGCTCGGTGGCGATGCGCCACTCGGCGAGGTGCGCGTGCACGGCCTTGCTCTGCTCGGTGTAGGTGGTCGCGGTCAGCACGATCATGCACCCACTCGGCTTGTCCGGTGTGGTGTAGAAGATCGCGCTCTGGTGCAGAAACCCGCCGATCGCTTCCTTGGCAGTGGGTAGTTCCCGCAACGCCTTGACCGCGTCGACGCCTTCGGTTTCGTTGTAATAGGCGACCGCTTCTCGGAACAGCGCCTCTTTGCAACCGAACGCCGCATACAGACTCGGCGAGTTGATTCCCATCGCTGATGTCAGGTCCGAGATCGACGCGCCCTCGTAGCCGTGTTTCCAGAAGACCTCCATGGCCTGGCGCAGGGCATGAGCGCGGTCGAAACTGCGTGGCCTGCCGCGAGCCGCCATGTCACACCCCATTTCTGTATCGAACGACACGAAATCTATTGACGAGCGTACCCTGGCGTGAGTAATTATGTATCGAACGACACAGAAAGGAAGAATGCGAATGTCGGAACTCACAGGCAAGGTGGCGTTGGTGACCGGCGGCAGCCGGGGGATCGGAGCGGCGATCGCCGCGCGGTTGGCCGAACTCGGTGCGGACGTGGCCATCACATACGCCCAGTCGAAGGAACGCGCCGACGAGGTCGTCAACGTCATCGCGGCGCACGGCAGCCGTGGGTTGGCCATCAAGGCCGACAGCGCGGACGCGCACGACGTGGTCTCTGCCGTCGGACAGGTCGTCGATGAGTTCGGCCGTCTCGACGTTCTGGTGAACAACGCCGGCGTCTTCCCGTTCGGGCCGATCGAGGATGTTTCACTCGAAGAGATCGACCGCACGCTTGGCATCCATGCCCGCGCGGTATTTCTGGCCAGTCAGGCCGCGGTGCAGCACATGACCAATGGCGGTCGAATCATCAGCATCGGCAGCAATCTCGCTGAGCGCGTGCCGTTTTCGGGTGTCACCCTCTACTCGATGAGCAAGTCCGCGCTCATCGGCTTCACCAAGGGCTTGGCCCGCGACCTCGGTGAGCGCGGGATCACCGTGAACCTCGTGCAACCCGGGTCCACCGACACCGATATGAATCCCGCGCACGGCCCGACCGCCGACGGTCAGCGTGAACTCTCTGCGCTCGGGCAGTACGCCGATCCGACGGACATTGCCAACACAGTCGGTTTCCTCGCGGGCTCAGGCGCGCGGATGATCACCGGTTCGGTGGTCACCGTCGACGGCGGCACGAACGCCTGATCGCGATGCCATGGCTGCTCCTCGTCGGCGCCGGTCTGCTTGAAATCGTCTGGGCCACAGCGCTCAAGCACTCGTACGGGTTCACCCGGCCCTGGCCAAGCGCGATCGGCGTCGGCGGGGCGGTGGCAAGTTTCATCTTGCTCGCGCTCGCGCTGAGGCATCTGCCCGCGAGCACTGGCTATGCGGTGTGGGTCGGCATCGGCGCGGTCGGCGTCGTGATCGCAGGCGTGGTCCTGTCCGGTGAAACCGTCAGCGCGGCGCGGGCCCTGTTCCTGTCACTCATCGTCGTAGGGATCGTCGGGCTGCGCCTCGTCGAGAGCTGAAATCCGTTGCGCCTTAAGTGTTGTCGGCGTTGCTGCGCGGGAAGCCGCCGCCCTGCGGGAACAGCGGGAAGACGACGTCGTCGAGCTTCTCGGCGTCACCGGAAGTCTTGTTGACCGTGGCGCCCCACACGTTGCCGTCGGGCGCCAGTTGCAACGCCCACGCGTGACCGTGCTGATCCTGGCGGACCACTTCGGGTTCGCCGGTCACGGCGCCGGTGTCAGGTGCCAGCCGAACTGCGACCGTCTGCTTGGTGTTGACGAGATTCACGAGCACGGTGCCGTCGAGCGCCGCGCAGCCCGCTACGCCCGGACGGTCAGGCCACGTCCACACCGTCGACACCTTGGAGTCCTTGGTGATTCGCTGTAGTCGATCGGCGGTCGGGCTGCGGTCGGTGACATACAGGGAACCGTCCGACGGGTCGATGCACAGGCCGCCGCCCGCGCCCAACCCGGACAGCGCGGTGGTCTGCGGCGCTTGATTGATCGTGGTCGGTTGCTCGATGCGAAGCAGCTTGCCGGCCAGCGAGCCCGGGTCACCCGCCTGCGCGGCATTGCCCGCGTCACCGGTGAGCACGTCCAGCGTCGTCGGACTCGTGAAGATCAGCGCGCCGGTGTTACCGGTCGGACCCTTGGGAATGCCGGTCAGAATCGGTTTCGGAACGTCGCCGTCGGCGATGCGGATGACCCGATTGTCGGTGGGGGTGCTGACGTAGGCGTACATCAGCCGGTCCTGCGAGTACGTCGGCGACAGCGCAATGTCCATCAAGCCGCCGTCACCGGACGGATCGACCGGGATCACCAACTTGACCTTGGGTTCGGCGTGGGTCGACACCTCCTTGACCGCGCCGGTGGTCCGCTCGGCCACGAGCGCCGACTGGCTGTCGGGAAGCATGATCAGCCCGCTGGTGCTCTCCAGGCAGCCCTGCATGACGCCGGGCGCCGGGCATGCCTTCGGAAACGGCTTCGGCGGCAGCGGCGGCGGGGGCGGCGGGGTCGACGAGGGACCCGGCTTGAGTTCCGGTTCGGTGGTGAACGGCTGCGACTGCGCCTCATCGAAGCGGGCACATCCGGAGCCGACGAGCAACGCCGCACACAGCAGGACGATCACACCCCGCATGGGCCGGCGTCGTGTCATGCAGGCCAGGTTACGGATTGTTTGGCGATACGCGCCACGCGCCTGTCACGGCGTGGCCGATTCGACCTCGCGAATAGGGACGCCAAAGCGCCGCGCCAATGCTCGAATTGCGGGTGACGAGCACTTACCCTGGCAATCGTGACCAGTCAACCTGATCCACGCACCTGGCAGCGTCCGGCGTCTGCGAGCCTGGTCGACCCCGAGGACGATCTGCCGACCTCGAACTACGCCGGTGATTTCGAGACCACCGCGATCCCGCGCTACGACGCTGCCAAGTCGGCCGAGCAGCCGTTCGGCCTGATCAGCGACCCAGAGCCGTTGCCCTACGTGCAGCCCGGCGGCAGACATTCACTCGGCCCGTATGGCGCCGAGCCCGTCGAGATCGAGCCGGATGCCAATGATCAGGCCCGCGACCGGCGCGGCACCCAGGACTTCGGACTGCTCCTGCTGCGCCTCGCGGTTGCGGCGGTGCTCATCGGGCACGGCCTTCAGAAGGCCTTCGGCTTGTGGGGCGGCCCGGGATTCGGTGGGCTCCAGACGTCGCTCACCGACCAGGGTTTCAAGTACGCCGACATCTTGACCTACGTGGCGGCCGGCGGGCAGCTTGCCGCGGGCGTGCTTCTCGTACTGGGCCTCTTTACTCCTGTGGCGGCCGCCGGGGCGCTCGCATATTCGGTGACCGGCCTGTTGGCCGAGGCGATGATGGCCCACGAAGAGGCCAGGCTGGCGTCCTTCCTCACCGACGGCCACGAATACAAGGTCATCTTCGCGTGCGCGATCGCCGCGATCATCCTGATCGGACCTGGTCGCTACGGGCTGGACGCCGGCCGGGGCTGGGCGCGTCGACCGTTCGTCGGGTCCTTCATTGCGCTGGTGCTGGGCATCGGCGCAGGCGTCGCGGTGTGGGTGCTGCTGAACGGCGGCAACCCGCTGGCCTAGCCGTACGGGTTGGGCACGCGACCGCCGCTGGCCTCGGTCAACAGGGGCAGCGTCGAGAACGTCACCGCAGGCAGTCGCAGTTCGCTGCCGTCCTTGAGCTGCGCGTATGCCCACGAACTCCTGCCGAACCGCAGACCGGCGATGTCGTCCCATGAGACGGTCCGACTGGCCGAAAACGTGCGCACGGTGACTGCGTCGCGGTCGGCCACCGTGCGGTAGCGGACGATGAACGCCGACAGCCCGATAGGAATGATGAGCAGCGGCGCGAACCACGACGGACCGGCGAACACGACGGCCAGCATGCCGAGCGCGATGAAGCCAACGGCGAAATGCGCCATTGGCGAGATCCGGATGACGACGCGGGTCTGCTCGGGTTGGGCGGGCACTCAGCCATCTTCGCATTGGGTGGTGATTTGACCCGCTACCAGTGCGGAGGCTACGGTCGTCTGTTATGCAGACCCTGGCATTGCTCGTAGTAATTGGGAAGCGCGTTGATGCCGCGCTTGCCTTCTGCCGGGCATAGCACAAGCATCAACGCGCGACCCTCGTACAGCGGCCAGCTGACGGGGGTTTTTTCTTGCCCGAACACCGATTTGAGATCCTAGAGACGACGACGGAGATGACGAGGACACCGTGAGCGCACCAACCACGCGACCGCCGGAGCAGACGAATGGGGGTCAACCCGTGCCTGCTGCCGCCAAGCCAGCGCCGAAGACCAGCACCGCGCAGCCGAAACGTATTGCGCCGCACCAACTCACCGGTGCGCAGGCCGTAATCCGGTCACTAGAGGAACTCGACGTCGACGTCATCTTCGGCATCCCGGGCGGCGCCGTGTTGCCGGTCTACGACCCGCTTTTCGACTCGCAGAAGCTGCGCCACGTGTTGGTCCGCCATGAGCAGGGTGCCGGGCACGCCGCCAGCGGCTACGCGCACGCCACCGGCAAGGTCGGCGTGTGCATGGCGACGTCGGGGCCCGGCGCCACCAACCTGGTCACCCCGCTGGCTGATGCGCACATGGACTCGATCCCGATGGTCGCCATCACGGGCCAGGTCGGCCGCGGGCTGATCGGCACCGACGCTTTCCAGGAAGCCGACATCTCCGGCATCACCATGCCGATCACCAAGCACAACTTCCTGGTGCGCAACGGCGACGACATCCCGCAGGCGATCGCTGAGGCGTTCCACCTCGCCTCGTCCGGTCGCCCGGGCCCGGTGCTGGTCGACATCCCGAAGGATGTGCTGCAGGGACAGTGCTTGTTCAGCTGGCCGCCGCAGATCGATCTGCCCGGCTACAAGCCGAACACCAAGCCGCACAACCGGCAGATCCGCGAGGCGGCCAAGCTGATCGCGGCGGCCCGCAAGCCGGTGCTCTACGTCGGCGGCGGGGTGATCCGCGGCGAGGCCACCGAGCAACTGCTGGATCTGGCCGAGCTGACCGGTATCCCGGTCGTCACCACGCTGATGGCGCGCGGCGCGTTTCCCGACAGCCATCCGCAGCACATGGGCATGCCCGGCATGCACGGCACGGTCTCGGCGGTCGCGGCGTTGCAGCGCAGCGATCTGCTGATCGCACTCGGTACCCGCTTCGACGACCGTGTGACGGGCAAGCTGGATTCCTTCGCGCCAGAAGCCAAGGTCATTCACGCCGACATCGACCCCGCCGAGATCGGTAAGAACCGGCACGCCGACGTCCCGATCGTCGGCGACGTCAAGGCGGTCATCACCGACCTGATCGAGGCGCTGCGCCGTGACGGCACCATCGGCTCGATCACGATCGACAACTGGTGGGAGTACCTGCGCGGGGTGCAGTCGACCTACCCGCTGAGCTACGGCCCGCAGAGTGACGGCAGCCTGTCACCGGAGTACGTCATCGAAACCCTTGGCAAGATGGCCGGGCCCGACGCCGTCTACGTGGCAGGCGTTGGGCAGCACCAGATGTGGGCCGCGCAGTTCATCAAATACGAGAACCCGAAGACGTGGCTCAACTCCGGCGGCCTTGGCACCATGGGCTTCGCGGTTCCCGCGGCGATGGGCGCCAAGTTCGGCCGCCCGGAGGCCGAGGTGTGGGCCATCGACGGCGACGGCTGCTTCCAGATGACCAATCAGGAACTGGCCACCTGTGCCGTCGAAGGCGCGCCGATCAAGGTGGCCATCATCAACAACGGCAACCTGGGCATGGTGCGGCAGTGGCAGACACTGTTCTACGAAGAGCGCTACAGCCAAACCGATTTGGCCACCCACTCGCATCGCATCCCGGACTTCGTGATGCTGGCCGAGGCGCTTGGCTGCGTCGGATTGCGTTGTGAGCGTGCCGAAGACGTCGAGGACGTCATCCGGCAGGCGCGGGAGATCAACGACCGGCCGGTCGTGATCGACTTCATCGTCGGCGCCGACGCCCAGGTGTGGCCGATGGTGGCCGCGGGCACCAGCAACGACGAGATCCAGGCGGCCAAGGGAATCCGGCCGCTGTTCGACGATCCCGAAGAAGGGCACGCGTGATGACCGTTTCCACTCACACCTTGAGCGTTCTGGTCGAAGACAAACCCGGCGTGCTCGCGCGCGTGGCGTCGCTGTTCTCGCGGCGCGGCTTCAATATCCAGTCGCTGGCTGTTGGTGCGACCGAGCAGAAGGACATGTCGCGGATGACGATCGTCGTCAGCGTCGAGGACTCACCGCTCGAGCAGATCACCAAGCAGCTCAACAAGCTCGTCAACGTGATCAAGATCGTCGAGCAGGAGCCCGACAACTCCGTCGACCGCGAACTCGCGCTGATCAAGGTGCGCGCTGATGCCGCCACCCGCAGTCAGGTCATCGAGGCGGTGAATCTTTTCCGCGCCAAAGTGGTTGATGTGTCTACGGAGTCGTTGATCATCGAGACAACCGGCACTCCCGAGAAGCTGGAGGCGCTGCTGCGGGTGCTGGAGCCGTATGGCATTCGTGAGCTCGTCCAGTCCGGTGTGGTTTCGCTGTCGCGCGGTCCGCGCGGCATCGGCACCGCCAAGTAAGCCCCAAGTCAGTTACGAGATAAGGAAATTCAGTGGCAGTAGAGATGTTCTATGACGACGACGCGGACCTGTCGATCATTCAGGGCCGCAAGGTCGGCGTCATCGGCTACGGCAGCCAGGGCCATGCGCACTCGCTTTCGCTGCGCGACTCCGGCGTGCAGGTGAAGGTCGGCCTCAAGGAAGGCTCCAAGTCGCGCGACAAGGTCACCGAGCAGGGCCTCGAGGTCGATACGCCCGCCGAGGTTGCCAAATGGGCCGACGTGATCATGCTGCTGGCACCCGATACCGCGCAGGCCGAGATCTTCAAGAACGACATCGAGCCGAACCTCGAGGACGGCAACGCGCTGTTCTTCGGCCACGGCCTGAACATCCACTTCAATCTGATCAAGCCGCCTGCCAACGTCACCATCGGCATGGTGGCGCCCAAGGGCCCGGGTCACCTGGTGCGTCGTCAGTTCGTCGACGGCAAGGGTGTGCCGTGCCTGATCGCGGTCGACCAGGATCCCAAGGGTGAGGGCCAGGCGCTCGCGCTGTCCTACGCCAAGGGCATCGGCGGAACGCGCGCAGGCGTCATCAAGACCACATTCAAGGACGAGACCGAGACCGACCTGTTCGGTGAGCAGGCCGTGTTGTGCGGTGGCACCGAGGAACTCGTCAAGACCGGCTTCGACGTGATGGTCGAGGCGGGATATGCGCCCGAGTTGGCCTACTTCGAGGTACTGCACGAGCTCAAGCTGATCGTCGACCTGATGTACGAGGGCGGCATCGCGCGGATGAACTACTCGGTGTCCGACACCGCGGAGTTCGGCGGCTACCTGTCGGGTCCGCGCGTGATCGACGCCGGCACCAAGGACCGGATGAAGCAGCTGCTGACCGAGATTCAGGACGGCACGTTCGTCAAGCGCCTCGTCGCGAACGTCGAGGGCGGCAACAAGGAACTTGAAGACCTGCGCAAGCAGAACGCCGAGCACCCGATCGAGGTGACCGGCAAGAAGCTGCGCGAACTGATGAGCTGGGTCGACCGCCCGCTGACGGACACGGCCTAATCGAGTTGTGTGCAGTTGTTTGCGCTCAGCGCCACAAAGTGCACACAACCGCTAAGAAGTAAGGCGATCTGCGACCGCGACAACGCGCTTGGCCAAATGGTCGAGCGCGTTGTTCGTTGCGTCGTCGAACTCGCTGATGTTGTCGTGGTCGGCGATGACGCTCGCGCCGTACGGGTTTCCGTCGATGAACTTCAGCGCATCGGTGTACCCCGGGGCGACGATGATGCCGCCGAAGTGCATCAGCGTGATGTAGAGCGTGAGCAGTGTGGTCTCCTGGCCACCGTGTGCGGTGTTCGTCGACGTGAAGCCGGCGTAAACCTTGTCGGCCAGCTTGCCCTGCGACCACAGGCCGCCGAGCGAGTCGAGGAAGTCGCGCAATTGCGAAGCAACCGAACCGAATCGGGTCGGCGAGCCGAAGATCACCGCGTCGGCCCACACGATGTCGTCGCCGGTCGCGTGTGGCAGGTCCTTGATGGCTTCGTAGTTCGCCGTCCACGCGGGATTCTGCGCGAACGACGCGGGGTCGCGGGTTTCGGCGACCGGACGGACGCGCACCTCGGCACCTGCTGACTGGGCCGCCGCCGCGATGCGCTGCGCCATCGTGGTGCCGTGCCCGGTAGCGGAGTAGTAGATGACCGCGAGTTTCGTCATGGCGAGAGTTTAGGCAGCTTCTTGATACCGAACTCGCGGCGCAACACCGTGCGCGCCGCGTAGTAGCCCGACATGCCGTGCACGCCGCCGCCCGGTGGCGTCGCCGACGAGCACAGATACGCCTTGGGAATCGGTGTGCTCCATGGGTTGAGCCGCGGCGTCGGGCCCGCCAGCGCGTGAAACAGTGTGTTGCCGCCCACCCCGATGTCGCCACCGACCAGATTGGCGTTGTGATCGGCCAACCGTGCGGCAGGCACCGACCGGACCGCCACCACGACATCGCGGAAGCCCGGGGCGAAACGCTCGAAAACCTTTGTGACAGTTTCGCTTTGGTCCACAGTCGAGCCCGATGGCACATGCGCGTACGTCCACAACGGCCGCCGGCCAGCTGCATCGATGCGGCCGGGATCGACCAGATGCGGCAGCGCGGCCAGCACCATCGGCCATTCCGGGTGGCGGCCGGCTGCGGCTTCGGCCTCGGCGTGCGCCATCTGCTCGCGGGTGCCGCCCATGTGCAGTGTCGGAGCCTCGGCCAGCCGCGGGTCGACCCAGGGGATCTCATCGGACAGCACGAAATCGACCTTCGCCACTCCTGGCCCGAAACGGTAGCGCTGCAACGCCTTTGCATACCGCGACGGCAGCCGGTCACCGTAGATGGACAGCAGCGCTGTCGGTGCGGTGTCGTAAAGCACCACACCCGAAGGAGGTTTGGTGATCTCCACACCCGAGGTCACCGTGCCGCCGTGGGCTTGCAGGTCGGCAATGAGCGCGTCTGGAATGGCTTGGCTACCGCCAGCCGGTATCGGCCAACCGACCGTGTGCGCCAAGGTGGCCAGCATCAGCCCTGCGCCGGAAGAGACCAGCGACGGCATCTGTGAAATCGTATGCGCCGCAACACCGGTGAACAAAGCGCGAGCATCCGTCCCCGCCAACGCCCGCCAGGCAGGCGTGCCCTGCTCGACCAGTCGGCTGGCCACCTGTACCGCGGCGATCAGATCGGTGGTCGGAATAGAGCGTTTGTCGCCGAGCAACACCTTGAGCACCGAGGCGTCGCGCTCGACAAGCGGACCCAGCAGTCGACGCCAAGACTGCCCGTCGGTCAGCTCCGCGCACGTGCGGTCCAGATCGTGGTAGCCCACCGCGGCGGGGCGCCCAGGAAGGGGGTTGGCGTAGGACACCTGCGGCGCCGTCACCGTCACACCGCGGGCCGGCAGATCGAACGCCGCCAGAAACGGCGATGCCAATGCCAGCGGATGCACGGCCGAACAGATGTCGTGGCTGACCCCGGGAAACTCGGGATCAGCCAGCGTGCGCGCGCCGCCGCCCAGAGTTGGCTGCGCCTCGAATACCTGCACTGAAAGACCGGCTCTGGCGCAGATGACGGCGGCCGCCAGGCCGTTGGGTCCACTACCTACGACGGTGACGTCCACCTCATGATTCAAGCCCACTACGCTGTGTGGGCGTGAGCCTTCCCGTTGTACTGATCGCCGACAAACTGGCTGAATCGACCGTCGCCGCACTTGGTGACCAGGTAGAGGTCCGCTGGGTGGACGGCCCGGACCGAGAGAAGCTGCTGGCCGCGGTGCCGGAGGCCGACGCGCTGTTGGTGCGCTCGGCGACCACCGTCGATGCCGAGGTGCTGGCCGCAGGGTCCAAGCTCAAGATCGTCGCCCGCGCGGGCGTCGGCCTGGACAACGTCGACGTCGACGCAGCGACTGCCCGTGGCGTGCTGGTGGTCAACGCCCCGACGTCGAATATCCATAGTGCCGCCGAGCATGCGGTGGCGTTGATGCTCGCCGCGGCAAGGGAGATCCCCGCGGCTGACGCATCGCTGCGCGAGCACACCTGGAAGCGGTCCAAGTTCTCCGGCACCGAGATCTTCGGCAAGACAGTTGGCGTGGTCGGCCTGGGCCGCATCGGTCAGCTGGTGGCGCAGCGACTGGCCGCGTTCGGCACGCATGTCGTGGCGTATGACCCCTATGTGTCGGCTGCGCGGGCCGCGCAGCTCGGGATCGAGCTGCTGACCCTCGACGAACTGCTGAGCCGGTCGGACTTCATTTCCGTGCATCTGCCGAAGACCCCGGAGACCGCCGGGCTGATCGGCAAGGAAGCGCTGGCCAAGACCAAGCCGGGCGTGATCATCGTCAACGCCGCTCGCGGTGGACTGGTCGACGAGGAAGCGCTGGCCGACGCGGTCCGCTCCGGACATGTCCGCGCTGCGGGCATCGACGTGTTCGCCACCGAGCCGACCACCGACAGCCCGCTGTTCGAGCTGCCGCAGGTCGTCGTCACGCCGCACCTCGGGGCCTCGACCGGCGAGGCGCAGGACCGCGCCGGCACCGACGTCGCGGAGAGTGTGAAGCTTGCGCTGGCCGGCGAATTCGTACCAGACGCCGTCAACGTCGGCGGTGGGGTCGTCGGTGAGGAAGTGGCGCCCTGGCTCGATCTGGTCCGCAAGCTCGGCGTGCTCGTCGGTGTGCTGTGCAGCGAGCTGCCCGTGTCGTTGTCGGTGCAGGTGCGCGGCGAACTGGCGTCGGAAGACGTTGAGGTGCTACGACTTTCGGCGTTACGGGGACTGTTCTCCGCCGTAATCGAAGATCCGGTGACGTTCGTCAATGCGCCTGCGCTGGCCGCCGAGCGTGGAGTGGAGGCCGACATCAGCACGGCCACCGAAAGTCCCAACCACCGCAGCGTGGTCGACGTCCGCGCCGTCTACGGCGACGGGTCAGTGGCCAACGTCGCCGGTGCGCTGTCGGGACCGCAGCAGGTCGAGAAGATCGTCCAGATCAACGGCCGCAACTTCGATCTGCGCGCCGAGGGTGTCTATTTGATCGTCAACTACGTCGATCAGCCCGGCACACTCGGCAAGATCGGCACCCTGCTGGGCGCCGCTGACATCAACATTCACGCTGCGCAATTGAGTGAGGACGCCGAAGGGCCGGGTGCGACGATCCTGCTGCGCATCGACCGCGAAGTGCCCGCCGACGTTCGCGCCGCGATCACCCAGGCCGTCGGCGCCAAACTTCTGGAAGTGGTGGACCTTTCGTGAAACTGGCGATCATTGCCGGCGACGGTATCGGCCCCGAGGTCGTAGGCGAGGCGCTAAAGGTGCTCGACGCGGTCGTGCCGGGCGTCGAAAAGACCAACTACGACCTCGGCGCGCGGCGCTACCACGCGACCGGCGAGGTGTTACCCGACTCGGTGATCGACGAGCTGCGGGCACACGACGCGATCCTGCTCGGTGCCATCGGTGATCCGTCGGTGCCCAGCGGTGTGCTGGAACGTGGCCTGCTGCTGCGTATTCGGTTCGCGCTCGACCACCACGTGAATCTGCGTCCCTCGCGGCTGTATCCAGGCGTCGCCAGCCCGCTGGCGGGCAACCCCGACATCGATTTCGTCGTGGTCCGCGAGGGCACCGAGGGTCCGTACACCGGAAACGGTGGGGCCATTCGCGTCGGCACGCCCAACGAGATCGCCACCGAGGTCAGCGTCAACACGGCGTTCGGCGTGCAGCGCGTGGTGCATGACGCGTTCCGCCGCGCCCAGCAGCGCCGCAAGCATCTCACGCTTGTGCACAAGAACAACGTGCTGACGTTTGCAGGCGCACTGTGGTGGCGCACCGTGCAGGAGATCGCCTCCGAGTACCCCGACGTCGAAATCGCCTATCAGCACGTGGATGCGGCGACGATTCACCTCGTCACCGATCCGGGCCGGTTCGACGTGATCGTGACCGACAACCTGTTCGGCGACATCATCACCGACCTCGCTGCGGCCGTGTGCGGTGGCATCGGGCTTGCCGCGAGCGGCAACATCGACGCGACGCGGACCAATCCGTCCATGTTCGAACCGGTGCACGGCAGCGCGCCGGATATCGCGGGCCAGGGCATCGCGGACCCGACCGCGGCGATCATGTCGGTCGCGCTGTTGCTGTCCCATGTCGGCGAACACGACGCTGCGGCCCGCATCGACAAGGCCGTCGAGCAACACCTTGCCACCCGCGGCGACCAGAAGATGTCCACCTCAGAGGTCGGCGAGCGGATCGCGGCGGGCCTCTAGGTCGGCGAAGTGGCGACACTGTCTCGGCAGTGCTGGCTGTTCGCGGTCGGTTCGACATTGTTCGCGATCGCCACGTTGCCGGGGGTGTCCGCCGTCGCAGGTGCGGGGCTCGTCAACCTGTTGTGTTTCGTCGGCTCCTGGTTTTTCACCACCGCGGGATGGATGCAGTTGGTGCTGTCCGGACCGGCGCTGCGCATCGGATGGCTCTCGGCGGCCGCGCAATTCGCCGGGACGATCCTGTTCAACATCAGCACCGGGGCCTCGTTGTGGGCTCACGCGGTGAAGCCGGAGCGACGTTTGGTGTGGGCGCCGGACTTTGTCGGATCGCTGGCGTTTCTGGTGAGCGGCGCGCTCGGGGTCGTCGCGGTGACCGCGGTCGTGGGGATCTTCGAGCTGAAATCCCGAGACTGGCAGGCGGAGTGGATCAACATGATCGGCTGCCTCGCGTTCGGCGTATCCGCCTTAGCCGCCTTCGTCACGAAATCGGGGGTCACCGAGGATGCGCTGCTCGCGAACGTCGGCACCTTCGTCGGGGCGCTGTGCTTTCTTGTTGCCGCACTGCTGATCCTTCCGCGGCAGTCGAGCGCGTAACCGGCGGGCTAAAAGAGCCCGTGGCCGTGATGTGTGCCCCAATGGTGCTTGACGGCGACCGGCGTGCCTGGGTCGGACGACAAGACCCGTCTGTTTGACGTGGGCGCCGAACCCGGTGCAGACGAGGTTTTCGTTGATGACGACGATGCCGCCGACTTGTGCGAAGTGCCGCCGTTCGGCGTGGCTTTGGCGGAATTGCGGACGACGTGTTGGCTCGACGCGGTGGAGTTTGTCGTGCTCGACGGCGCGGCCGCGGCGGGCCCGGCGAGCGCGACACTGACTCCTGCAGTGGCCAACCCGGCTGCGAGCACAGCTGGAACGGACACGTTCATACCGATCCTCTCCTTACCTGGACGTCAAATAGCGAAGCGGGACAACGACTTTAGTTAGTAGCCTAAAACGCCGATTTGTAATCCCTTGCGGCAAAAGCGCCTAACGCGGGGTACGTCCAGGTAACTCTCAGGCGGCGTTCAGCGTGCCTTTGCTCGTCTCTGATCCACAGGGACGAGTGGTATCGCAACGAGGGGAAAAACCGCGCACACGGCAAAGGCGACGGGATATCCCGCGGCGCCGATCAATGCGCCGAACAACGGAGGCGCAACGCCGGCCGTCAGCAACTGACTGGTGTTCTGGGTGCCAAGAGCGCGACCACTCCAAAACGGCCCGGCGATCTCCGCGATCGCGGTGAACGCTAACCCGTTGTCGGACACGGTGATCACCGAGGCGAGCACCATCACCGCGACGCTGACGGGGGAGTGCAGCCAGTCGGTAAGGGCCAACAGGCCCATAGCCGCAGCAGCCGCCAGCGCGATGGCGCGGATCGGTCGCAGTCGCGAGCCAACCACGTCCGACCAGCGGCCCGCGGCGATTCGTCCACCGGCACCGAGTATCTGCGCGCCTGTCACCATCGCGCCCGCCGACGCGGCCGACCAACCGCGGTCGGCCATCAGCCACACCAACGTGAACGTCCACACCACCACCTGCGGCGCCACCAGCAAGCACGACACGGCATGAATGCGCCACAACACCGATGAGCCCCGATAGGGGTTGGCCAGATCGGCTTCGTCGGCCTCGTGCCGCGGTGGCCGTGGCGGATCGATCACCGCGACGGCGCACACCACCGCCGACGCCGCACACACCACTGCTGGGAAAAGCAACGCCACGGAGACACCGTCGCTTTCCGCAAGACGCGGAATCACCAACGCTCCCAACCCGACTCCCAGCGGCTGTGCCGTCTGCCGGATGCCCATCACCAGGCCGCGCTGCTGCGGTGGGAACCATCCGACCACCAGCCGGCCGCTAGCAGAGTTGCTGCTTGCCGCCGCCATGCCGCCGAGCAACAGAAACGCGCCGACCGCGACGAGTGAGTGCACCGACGCCGCTGCGAACGCCGCGGCTGCCGTCAGCGCCGAACCCAGCGCCAGCACGATCCGCTCGCCGACCCTGTCGACGAGGTAGCCCCATGCGATCAGCGTCGCCACCATGCCGAAGCTCGGCATCGACGAGAGGAGGCCGGCCTTCGCCAGATCCAGCCCGAGTTCGGTGTGCAGCGTCGGGATGAGGAAGGCCGCCCCGTTGATGAACACGTTCGCGAACAACGTCGCGCCCAGCGCGATGGCCAGCATCGACCAGCGCCGCACTGTGCTGATCGTCTCGATGGACACGCGATCATCGTCGCACAGCTATCTCAGAATGCTGAACCAGCTTTCCAGATGGTGAGACGACGACCGCAGGCGGGCGTCGCGACCACGGCCACTAGGCTGGGACCATGCGCCTTGGTCGAATCGCCAGCCCCGACGGAGTTGCTTTCGTCAGCATCGAAGGACCCATCGACGACCCGGCAGAGGCGGTCGTCAGGGAAATCGCGGAGCACCCCTTCGGGTCGCCGAACTTCACGGGTCGTCAGTGGCCGCTCGCCGATGTGCGCCTGCTGGCGCCGATTCTGGCGAGCAAGGTGGTCTGCATCGGCAAGAACTATGCCGCCCATGTCGCAGAGATGGGCGGCGGCGACTTCCCCGATCCCGTGATCTTCATGAAGCCCAACACGTCGATCATCGGTCCGAACGTGCCGATTCAGATGCCTGCCGACGCCGACCCCGTGCACTTCGAAGGCGAACTGGCCGTGGTCATCGGGCGCCCGTGCAAGGACGTTCCCGCGGCGCGGGCCGCCGAGAACATCCTCGGATACACGATCGGCAACGACGTCACCGCGCGGGATCAACAGAAGAAGGACGGCCAGTGGACCCGCGCGAAGGGCTATGACACCTTCTGCCCGATCGGCCCGTGGATCGTCACCGATCTCGACCCGACCGATCTGGATCTGCGCACCGAGGTCAACGGTGAGGTCAAGCAGCACAGCCGAACGTCGCTGATGATTCATGACATCGGCGCAATCGTGGAGTGGATCTCGGCGGTGATGACTCTGCTGCCCGGCGATCTCATCCTCACCGGAACACCGGAGGGTGTCGGGCCGATCGAGGACGGCGACACCGTCAGCGTTACCATCGAGGGCATCGGGACGCTGAGCAATCCTGTTGTGCGCAAAGGAAAGTGATGACCGTAAGGGTAAGGTTCTGCCCGTCGCCCACGGGCACGCCGCACGTCGGGTTGATCCGCACCGCGTTGTTCAATTGGGCGTACGCGCGCCACACTGGTGGCTCGTTCGTGTTCCGGCTGGAGGACACCGACGCCGAACGTGACAGCGAAGAAAGCTATTTGGCGTTGCTGGACGCGCTGAGCTGGCTGGGACTGAACTACGACGAGGGTCCGGATATCGGCGGCCCGTATGCGCCGTACCGGCAGTCCGAGCGCAGTGACGTCTACCGCGACATCGTGCAGCGACTGCTTGATGCCGGCGAAGCCTACGAGGCGTTCTCGACGCCGGGGGAGGTCGAGGCCCGGCATATCGCCGCAGGCCGAAATCCCAAGCTCGGCTACGACAACTTCGACCGAACCCTCACAGATGAGCAACGGGCAAGGTTCGTCGCCGAGGGACGCGCTCCCGTCGTGCGGTTGCGAATGCCCGACGAAGACATCACCTGGCACGACCTCGTGCGTGGCGACACCACCTTCGCCGCGGGGACCGTTCCGGATTTCGCGCTGACGCGCGCCAGCGGAGATCCGTTGTACACCTTGGTCAATCCGGTCGACGATGCACTCATGAAAATCACGCATGTGCTGCGCGGTGAGGATCTGTTGCCGTCGACGCCGCGTCAGATCGCGCTGTACCAGGCGCTGATCCGCATCGGCGTGGCCGAGCGTGTTCCTGAGTTCGCGCATCTGCCAAGCGTTCTCGGCGAGGGCAACAAGAAGCTGTCCAAGCGTGATCCGCAGTCGAATCTGTTCCTGCACCGCGAGCGCGGCTTCATCCCCGAGGGTCTGTTGAACTACTTGGCGTTGCTCGGCTGGGGCATCGCCGAGGATCGCGACGTGTTCAGCCTCGACGAGATGGTCGCCGCATTCGACGTCGTCAACGTCAACTCCAACCCCGCGCGTTTCGACCAGAAGAAGGCCGACGCGATCAACGCCGAACACATCCGGCTGCTCAGTGCGGACGATTTCGCCGAACGCCTTGGCGCGTATTTCCTAGCTCACGGTCACGAGACCGGTCTGGACGCCGCGCAGTTCGCAGAGGCGGCCAGTCTGGTGCAGACGCGAATTGTCGTGCTCGGCGATGCGTGGGATCTGCTGAAGTTCCTCAACGACGGCGAATACCAGCTCGATGAGAAGGCCGCAGGCAAGGAGCTGCGCGGTGATGCGGCCCCGGTGCTCGACGCAGCGATCGCAGCGCTAGAGGACGTCGGGGAATGGACCACGGCCAAGATCGAAATTGCGCTCAAGGTGGCGCTGTTGGAGAACTTGGCGCTCAAGCCGCGAAAGGCCTTCGGTCCGATCCGGGTGGCCGCAACGGGCGCGTCGATCAGCCCACCGTTGTTCGAGTCGCTGGAACTGCTCGGCCGCGATCGCAGCCTGCAGCGGTTGCGCGCGGGCAGAGACCACGCGGCGGCCGCCGCCACGGCGGAGGCGTGAAAAGACAGCCTGAAATCTTTGGTAGTCTGCACGTCGGCCCGATACAACAGGCGGCGGGAGCATCTCTCCGCTTGGCCGGTCCGAAAACAGCCTGTGACCTGCGGTTATAGGCAGCCAATGGGGTATGGTGTAATTGGCAACACAGCTGATTCTGGTTCAGCCATTCTAGGTTCGAGTCCTGGTACCCCAGCGTCTGTAACGGATTAGGTCCGCGTAACCCCGTGCGTTATGCTGGCAATCCGGTTCTGGCCCCGTCGTCTAGCGGCCTAGGACGCCGCCCTCTCACGGCGGTAGCGTGGGTTCGAATCCCATCGGGGCTACAAAATCGGATTCTTCACAGGAATCCGATGTCTTTTCTGCCAGAACCGACCACCCGCTCCGGATCTGCGCGCAGCGTCTTGTGCAGCAGCTCGTGGTAGATGTCGCGGAAGTCGGTCGTCGTCTTCAGGTCCCCGTCGTCGAGGTCGGTCAGGCTGGGCTCGTCGCCGTAGAAGCCACCCTTGACGTGTACGCCTGCGATGAAGACCGGTCCCGACGTGCCGTGGTCGGTGCCCGCAGACGCATTGGCCGCTACCCGCCGCCCGAACTCCGAGTAGGCCATGACGACCACGTTGTTGCCGAAGCTGCTGCTTCTCATGTGCTGCAGGAAGGTGGTCAGGCCGTCGTCGAGAACCTTCAGCAGTGACTGGTGTGCGGCACGCTCGTCGGCATGGGTGTCGAAATCGCCAAGGGAAACCATGTACACCCGCGACGGCACCCCGGCCTTGATGCAGGTGGCCACCAGATCGAGGTCGGCCGCCAATGTCTGTGCGTTACCGCTGCCCGTCGTTTCGGCACCAGGGGTCGCGCCCTTGACGACCCGTGCGAACTCGGGTGTCGTCTTGCTGTTGGCCCGGTACGCCTCGCACACTGCGGCCATCGCCGCGGTGTCCCTCGGGTCGTCCTTGCTCAGCGCCTCCAGCGTTTTGGCGATGTCGTCGGGCACTGGCGGGACCCAGTTGGAGAGGGCTGCCGACACGTGCTTTTGCCCAATTCCCAACGGCGCCAGCACGGCTCCGACATTGACCGCGCGCAGGGGATCGTCGCCTGTCGCATCCAGCCAGCGGCCGATCCACCCCGTCTTCACGGGCTCGTCGACAGACGCTGTCTGCCAGATGTCCATCGACCGGAAATGGCTGCGGTCCTGTTTCGGATATCCCACGCCTCGCACGATCGCGAGCTGGTTTTCCGACCATAACGAATTCAGCCCTGGTAGCGCCGGATTCAGACCCAGTTGACCGTCTAGGTGCAGGACTTCGCCGGGCGCATAAGACAGTTCGGGTCTTGCGTCGTGATAGGCATTGTCTGCGTAGGGAATCAACGTGCTCAGTCCGTCGTTGCCGCCGTACAGTGTGACGATCACGAGGATGCCGCTGTCGGCCGCGAGCGGGGGCTGATTTTGAGTGCGGTGCAGCAGGTCCGGAAGAGTCAGCGCACCCACCCCGCCCAACACTCCCACCGCGCCTGCTCCGGCGCTGGCGATCAGAAACTTCCTGCGGTTGAACTCGGCCATCGAATCTCGTTACGACGTCAGGTATTCGGGTGTGTTGACCGCGGCGGCTACCAACTGCTGCGGATCGTTGACAAGAGGCTTGAGTGCGGCCGCAGTCCGATCGGTCCACGCGCCGATCCCGAGCAGATACCCCACGGCGTCGACGCGGTCACCCTGAGCGGATTGCTCAACGACAGACAGGTCACCGGATTTGGTGAACTTGTCGGCGGCCCACGCCCGCGCCGAGATACTGCTGGTCGACAGCCACGCCTGGCCGCTGGGCCAACCACCGACGTTCGGCGGATAGAAGGGCCGCTGACCCATCACCGTCAGCGCGACGACGATGGCGTCTAGCAGATCGGGATCATCGATGGGCGCCTTGAGCGAACGGATGACGCCGATCAGCCATTCGATCGGGGTGTTCACCACGGTGCCTGCGCGGTCGGAGAATTCGGGGTCGAGCAGGATCGCCTTCGTCAAAGCTTTGAGATCGCGCCCTTGGCCATAGGCCGACACGAGGCGGTCGAGCGTCGCCGTGGACGGATCGGTGTCGGAGGCGAGCATTCGCCACAGTTTGGTGGCGACGAACTGCGCTGACTTCGGGTGGCCGAGAACGATGTCGCAGAAATTGGCTTCGTCGAGATCGCCTGCCACACCCATGACTGTCTTCGGCGTGCTGTCGTGATGGGTGGGTGAGATGTCGGCCTTGCCGCCGGGACCGATGAACCAGCCGGTTAGTGCGCGGGCGCCTTCCTTGACATCGCGTTCTGTGTAACCGTTTCCGTGTCCGAGGGTGAAGAGCTCCATGAACTCACGCGACAGGTTCTCGTTGGCCGCGCCTGCGCTGTTTCGAACGCCGTCCAGCCAGAACAGCATTGCCGCGTCGGTCAGCATTGCGTAGGCCAGCGTGCGGAAATCGCCGAGTTTGAGCGTGCGCAGCTTCTGGTTCTGGTGTCCCATCCATTCGGCGGCAGGCACCTTCTGCGCCGAGGTCGCGAAGTGGTTGTGCCACACCAGGGTGAGCTTCTCGTGTACCGGTTCGTTCACCGCGGCCATCCGCCGCACCCACCACGACGTCAACTCGGTCATTTGATCCGACAGGGTGCTGCTGAACTCGTTGAACGCGGCGTCGCCCGCGTTGTCGTCGGGCATGTCAGGGGTGACGGGCATCGGACGCGGTGTGGCCACTGCTCCTGGGTCGGCATCGGGATCGAGGCCCAACGCCTGGTCGAGGTAGATCGACCAATCCTGATTCGCAACCGCGTCGATCTGCGGCCCGGTCGCGCCGAAGCCGGCACGCCGCAGCAGGCGTGCGGTGGCAATCCACCGAGATGATTGCGACGACAAAGATTCTGACCCCCATCAGATCTGTGGTGCGTGCCCCCAAGCTGAAGTATCGCCTGGCTTAGCGGAAAACGATAGGCCCTCCCGCGAGTCGACACAGCCGAACAGCTGTCGCTGTGTCTCCGCTGAGAGCCGGGTTCAGGGCTGCTTTATCGGATCTTTGGTGCCCTGCTCGGCGTCCCGATCGTTCGGCTTCGTCACGTCGTCGTTCGCGTTGGCGGATGACTCCGCACCCTTCTTCGGCGTCGGGTCCTCCTTCGGTGCAGCCGCTAGGTTGTCGGCCGGCTTGTCGACAGCATCGCGATCGGGCTTCGAGCCAGCAGTGTCGGTTGTGTCGGCATTGGCATTGGCATCGGTTTTGGCGGTGACTTCGGCTTTGGGGGTGCCGGAGTCGTTATCTCCTTCTACCGCTGCCGGTTTGGTATCGGCGATGTTCGTACTCGAATCCGGCTTGGCTGCCGAAGACGCATGGCGCTGCGTGGTGACGGATACTTTGGCCGTATCCGCGGTCATAGCGGTGGGGACGTGCAGCGCTGTCGTGGCGGGGGACACGGCGTCGTCGGGTCTGACGCGATCGCCTATTGAGTCGATGACACGGCCGATCGCGTCGACCACACCGGAAATCACTGCAACCGTCGCGGTGGCCAAGCCCTTGACCACGCGGACACCCAGATCGACCAATCCGGCGATCACCTTGACCGTCGCATCGACTGCGGCGGCGAACAATTGGGCGCCCGCGTGGATCACGCGAGACGCCGCGTTGACGATCGCACGCGTGATCGCCAACGCCGCGTCAATGAGCGGGCGGTCCGGGCGCTCCGGGAGCTGACCTCCGGCGAACTGCGCGATGACTTGAGCGGCGAGCTTCGGCGTCCAGTCGGTATAGAAGATGCCGAAGTTCTTCTGAATGTCCGGATCGCCGCTGAACGAATCGCGGAAGGTATAGATGAAGGCAGGACCCGCGCCGTCCACGTTCTGCCAGGCGTGCAGAAAATCCTCGATGAACGCCGCCTGCTGTTCTTCGGTCACGACCTCACCGGTCGAAAGCGCAGAGGTCGGCATGCCGTATTCGGTCGCCCAGATCTTCAAGGCACCGTCACCGTGCTCGAGCATGACCTGCCGCATCTCTTCGACCTGCTGCTCGGCCGACAGCGGATGGTTGTTGCCCTCGGAGAACTCCAACGAGAAGTGATACGGATGGAATGAGATCGCATCGAAGTAGCCCTTGGCGCCTGCGTCATACATCGCGGCGATGAAATCCTGCGGGTTGATCGTGACGTTGCCTGCGGTGAAAAGCGACGCAACCACGCCACCGACGACTACCGCGTTGGGATCCTCCGCCTTGATCGCGGTGTAGCCCGCTTTCAGCAGTTCGGTGTAGGCCACCGGATCGACGGGGTTCCAAAACGTGATCGCGTTCGGTTCGTTCCAGACCTCGTAAGCCGCGATGTCGCCTTGGTACCGGTCAGCGACCAAGCCTGCGAATTCCGCGAAATCGTTGGGGTCGGGATGCCCGCTCAAATATCTGTTGCTGGCCCATGCCGGCGTGGAATTGAGGACGGCCAACACACCCATGTTGCGCGCGGACGCCGCATTGACCATTCGATCGACGTTGGCCCAGTTGTAGAACGGCAAGTTGAGCGGTTGCACGCCTGCCCACGGGATGACGATTCGAACGTTTTGCACGCCCATCGCTTGAAGGGTGTCGAGGGTTCGGTCGATGTCGGCCTGTGACTGGTTGTACAGGTTCGAGTCTGCGATGCCGACAACGCTCGGTTCCTCAACAATGCTTGCCGTCTCAACGACATTGCGCGCCACAGATTTTGGCGGGACTTGTTGGGCGGCAACGGCAACGACCGCGGCGGACATCGCGGCGATCAGCAGACGGATGCCGAGGGCGCGAAGAGTTTTGCGATTGCATACGGTCATCGCCCCGCCTCCAACCCGGCGAGTGGGCCATCGCCGTTGTGGTCCGCGTAGCTGACGCTACCGTAAATGGCCGGGTAGAGGGCCGATTTTGGCGATCGGCGCCAGTTGAATTCAATTCAAAGGCGGCGGGTCAGCGCGTCCGCGGCTGCCAACAGGTCGGCCGCCCAGCGGGCGCCGGGCCTGCGTCCCATCCTGTCGATCGGCCCGGACACCGAGACTGCGGCGATCACCGTGCCGCGGCCATCGCGCACAGGGGCCGACACGCTTGCAACGCCTGGTTCGCGTTCGGCGGCGCTTTGCGCCCACCCGCGCTTGCGAACTTCGGCAAGAGCGCGATCGGTGAACATCGCTGCGGGCAGCACCGCCTGCTGGGTCGCCGCGTCGGCGTATGCCAGTAGTACTTTGGCGCCCGACCCGGCCGTCATCGGCAGCCGGGCACCCACCGGAACCGTATCGCGAAGCCCCGCAGGCGGTTCCAGTGCGGCAACACAAATCCGGGCGGTGCCCTCGCGGCGGTAAAGCTGCACGCTCTCGCCGGTGATTTCCCGCAGCCGCGGCAGCACGACGGCGCCTGCGGCAAGCAGTGGGTCGTTCACCTGTCCCGCCAATTCGGTCAACCCTGGGCCGAGCCGCCAGAGGCCGTCGCCGTTGCGACTCAGCAGTCGGTGCACCTCCAGGCCTGCGGCCAGCCGATGGGCGGTCGCGCGTGGCAGGCCCGTGCGCTCGACCAGCTCGGCCAGCCCGCACGGCGATTCAGCCACCGCGTGCAGCACACCCACCGCTTTGTCCAGCACGCCGATGCCGCTATCCTGTCTCACAAGGAGATACTAACGTCCCAGATTGTGAGATAGTCAAGTATGACCAGTGTCGACACGCCGCGCACGATGGCAGAAAAGGTGTGGGCGGACCACGTCGTCGCCCATGGAGCAGGCGAAGGCGCGGGCCGCGAGCCCGACTTGATCTACATCGACCTGCACCTCATTCACGAGGTGACGAGCCCGCAGGCCTTCGACGGGCTCCGGCTGGCCGGCCGCACGGTGCGCAGGCCCGACCTGACGATCGCCACCGAAGACCACAATGTGCCGACGGTCGACATCGATAAACCGATCGCCGACCCGATATCGCGGACACAGGTCGAGACGCTGCGTCGAAATTGCGAAGAGTTCGGCATCCGGTTGCATCCGATGGGCGACGCCGAACAAGGAATCGTGCACATCATCGGTCCGCAGTTGGGACTGACGCAGCCCGGCATGACAGTGGTGTGCGGTGACAGCCACACGTCGACGCACGGCGCATTCGGTGCACTCGCGATGGGCATCGGCACATCCGAGGTCGAGCACGTGTTCGCAACACAGACCCTTGCACTGCGGCCGTTCAAGACCATGGCCGTCAATGTGGACGGCCAACTGCCGCCCGGAGTGAGCGCGAAGGACATCATTCTCGCGGTGATCGCGAAAATCGGCACCGGTGGGGGACAGGGCCACGTCATCGAATACCGCGGCAGCGCCATCGAATCGCTCTCGATGGAGGGCAGGATGACGATCTGCAACATGAGCATCGAAGCCGGCGCGCGCGCCGGCATGGTGGCACCGGACGAAACCACGTTCGAATTCTTGCGCGGCCGCCCGCATGCACCGAAGGGTGCGGAATGGGACGCAGCGGTCGCCGCATGGCTGGCATTGCGCACCGACGAAGGCGCTGAATTCGACACCGAGGTGTATCTCGATGCGGCCACGCTGAGCCCCTTCGTCACGTGGGGTACCAACCCAGGACAGGGTGTTCCGTTGTCGGATTCGGTCCCGGACCCGGAGCTGATGTTCGACGAATCTGAACGGCAATCGGCCGAAAAAGCGTTGGCGTACATGGATCTTCGTCCCGGCACGGCGATGCGCGACATCGCGGTGGACGCAGTTTTCGTCGGGTCGTGCACCAACGGCAGGATCGAGGATCTGCGCGTCGTCGCCGACGTTCTGCGCGGACGCAAGGTGGCCGACGGGGTGCGGATGCTGATTGTGCCGGGTTCGATGCGTGTGCGCGCACAGGCCGAATCAGAGGGGCTCGGGGAGATCTTCACCGCGGCAGGCGCGGAATGGCGCCAAGCCGGTTGCTCCATGTGTCTTGGAATGAATCCAGACCAGCTGTCGCCCGGTGAACGTTGCGCGTCGACATCGAACCGAAATTTCGAAGGCAGGCAAGGCAAGGGTGGTCGCACCCATCTGGTGTCGCCTGCAGTCGCTGCAGCCACTGCGGTGCGCGGCAAGCTGTCGTCCCCTGCCGACCTGACTCAGTAATAGGAGATCGTCATGCAAGCGTTTCGCACGCACAAAGGTATCGGCGTTCCACTGCGCCGGTCGAATGTGGATACCGACCAAATCATCCCCGCCGTCTATTTGAAGCGGGTCACCCGAACAGGTTTCGAGGACGGCCTATTCGCGGCCTGGCGTAACGATCCGTCTTTCGTGCTCAATCTGCCGCCTTTCGACAAGGGCTCAGTGTTGGTGGCCGGACCCGATTTCGGCACCGGCTCGTCACGCGAACATGCGGTCTGGGCGCTGATGGACTTCGGTTTCAGGGTGGTCATCTCATCGCGATTCGCCGATATTTTTCGCGGCAACGCGGGCAAGGCGGGACTGTTGGCGGCCGAAGTAGCGCAAGATGATGTGGAACTCCTGTGGAAGCTCATTGAGGAGCAGCCGGGGGTGGAAATCACTGTGAACCTTCAAGATCGGAATATCGTCGCGGGAACGGTCATGCTGCCGTTCAAGATTGACGATTACACCGCCTGGCGATTGCTCGAGGGTCTTGACGATATAGGTCTTACGCTGCGGAAACTCGATGAAATCGAGACCTACGAAGCGCGTCGGCCGAACTGGAAACCGCGCACTCTGCCCGCGTGACTCAATGGCTCCGGCGAGCCGAAATCGCCGCCTTTCACCCGCTTCTCGGGGCCCTCGACAGGAGTCCAAGGGGGGCAAGAAAGTTCGCTAGTTTCGCTTGAAATTGCGCGTGGCTCTTGGAAATCAGTGGTCATTGGGTTTACCGTGTCCTCTAGTCGGTCCAAAGAGGACCACTGGTTTCGGAGGTTTTGCATGAACAAAGCGGAGCTCATCGACGTACTCACGGAGAAATTGGGCTCGGATCGTCGGTCGGCAACTGATGCGGTGGAGAACGTCGTCGACACCATCGTGCGTGCGGTTCAAAAGGGTGACAGCGTCACCATTACCGGCTTCGGTGTTTTCGAACAGCGCCGTCGTGCCGCTCGTGTCGCGCGCAACCCGCGTACCGGCGAGACCGTGAAAGTCAAGCCAACATCCGTGCCGGCCTTCAGGCCCGGCGCTCAGTTCAAAGCGGTTATCTCTGGCGCACAAAAACTCCCGGCGGAAGGACCAGCAGTGAAACGTGGCGCAACCGCGGGCGGCGCCCGCAAGGCCGTGAAGAGGGCGGCCGTTAAGAAGGCAGTGAAGCGGGCCGCAGTCAAGAAGGCCGTGAAGCGTACTGCCGCGAAGAAGGCCGTCAAGAAGGCCGCAGTCAAGAAGGCCGTGAAGCGGACTGCCGTCAAGAAGGCAGTGAAGCGGACCGCAGCCAAGAAGGCCGTGAAGCGTACTGCCGCGAAGAAGGCAGTGAAGCGGACCGCCGCCAAGAAGGCTGTCAAGAAGGCCGCAGTCAAGAAGGCAGCGAAGAAAGCTCCGGCCAAGCGCGGCCGTCGCTAAATTTCGTCATCGGGCACGCCGTGGGTCACCTGGCCCGCGGCGTGTCTGTGTGTGGTGAGTTCAGCGGAACGTCGCGGACTTTGGCTCTAACTCAGCAGGGCACTACTTCTTAGAGGCCAGCGGGCTGCCGATATGGTCGGCGGCGATCAAGCGGTCATCGGTCAATGACATCACCCACGTGCTGCCTTTGCGATTGCGCGACTTGTCAGGGCGGACTCCGTCCCGCTCGCACCACCATGCGATCAGATCGGGAATCACCTTGCCCTGGGTGCAGATGACGGGCGTCCCACCGGCCGCCGCGATTTCGAGGATCCGGTGTCTGGCCGCTTTTCGATTGTCAGCGTATGCCTCTTCGGTCAACGCGGGCTCGCCGGCGATCGTGGCGCCGAGTTCTTCGGCGAGCGGTTCGAGCGTCTGATGGCACCGGACGCGGTCGGCGGCGTAGAGCGTATCGGCGCCGAACGACAGCAGCACACCGACCAACGACTCGGCCTGTGCGCGGCCGTGCTTGTCCAGTGGTCGCTTCCTGTCGTCGCCCTTGTACCGCGACTTGCTGCCGGCAGTCCCATGCCTCACGATCAACACGGTCTTGGTGTCGACGGGTTGTTTTGCGAAGCGGCGCAAGACTTTTCGATCGTGTGGATACTCCAGGTGCTTCAATGCCTCGGCGACGGGAAGCCACTTGAGTTCGTCGACTTCGGCGTTCGGACTGAACTCCCCGTCGACTCTGCGCGCCGCCCAGTACCGCACCTTTTTGGTGCCCTGCTCGACGGGATAGCTGACCGCGGCGAGTCGCCTGCCGAGGATCGACGCATAACCGGTTTCCTCGTGTACTTCCCGCACGGCCGTCACGGGTTCGGTCTCGCCGGGATCGACCTTGCCCTTGGGTAGTGACCAGTCGTCGTAGCGGGGGCGGTGGATGATCGCCACTTCTGGCGCCGACGGGTCGCCGTTGTGCCGCCACAGCACCGCACCGGCTGCGAGAACAGCCTTGCTCACCGGGACAGCATCCGATGACAGTTCCTTCGGCACCTCAACTCCTGCAGGTCATCCGGGCCCGACGGGCCGTCATGCTGGTCTGTTCGGTCACGGATGTCGGTGGCGTTCCATCAGCGAAACCTGATGGTCGCGTACGGTCTCGCCCGCACTCGGCAACGCTGTCCAGTGCCCGTCGGCACCGAGTTCCCAGCATCGTGTCGCGGGATCCATCGTGGAGTCGAACACCTCGTCCAGTTGAGCGGTCAGCCTCGGATCCTTCACCTGAGCCATGACTTCGACACGCCGGTCGAGATTACGATGCATCATGTCGGCGCTGCCGATCCAGAATTCGTCGATGGCGCGGAAGTGAATAATCCGCGAGTGTTCGAGGAATCGGCCGAGAATCGAGCGAACGACGATGTTGTCCGAGTATCCCTGCGCGCCTGGCTTCAGCGCGCAGATGCCGCGCACCACCACTTCTACTTTCACACCCGCCTGAGAAGCGCGATACAACGCATCGATCACCTGCTCGTCGACCAACGCGTTGGCCTTCATCCGAATGCGGCCCTCCGCCCCGTCACGGGTGGCGGCGATTTCTCGCTCGATGCGTTCGATGATGCCCTTGCGCACCCCGTAGGGCGCCACCATCAGGTTGCGGTAAGACTCCTTGCGGGAGTAACCCGTCAGCGAGTTGAACAGATCGGTGAGGTCGGCGCCGATGTCGGGTGCGGCGGTCAGCAAGCCGACATCTTCATATAGTCGCGCGGTTTTCGGGTTGTAGTTGCCCGTGCCGATGTGGCAGTACCGCCGGATGGTCGAGCCTTCGCGCCGCACCACCAAGCACGTCTTGCAGTGCGTCTTGAGTCCGATCAAGCCGTAGACCACGTGCACGCCCGCCTGTTCCAACGCGCGGGCCCACTTGATGTTGGCCTGCTCGTCGAAGCGGGCCTTGATCTCAACGAGTGCAACAACTTGCTTGCCGGCCTCCGCCGCATCGATGAGCGCGTTGACGATCGGTGAGTCACCGGAGGTGCGGTACAGCGTCTGCTTGATCGCCAACACGTTGGGATCGGCCGCGGCCTGCTCGATGAATCGCTGCACCGTGGTGGAGAACGAGTCATACGGGTGATGCACCAGCACATCGCCGTCGCGAAGCGTGGAGAAGATGCTCTTGGGTGTTTCGCGTTCACCGAAGGCCGGCGGTGTCGCGGGTACGAATGGCGGATCCTTGAGCGCGGGGCGGTCGACGCCGTAGATCTGCCACAGCGACGACAAGTCGAGCAGCCCAGGCACTTCGATCACATCGCCAGGGTCGACGTCGAGTTCGCGCAACAGCAACTCGAGCATGCTCTCGGTCATGTCGTCGGACACCTCGAGACGAACGGGCGACCCAAAGCGGCGCCGCGCCAGTTCTCGCTCGAGCGCCTGCAGTAGATCCTCGTCGCGATCCTCTTCGACCTCGAAATCTGCGTTACGCGTGATACGGAACGCGTGATGCTCGACGACATCCAAGCCAGGGAAGAGCACCGACAAAAACGCGGCGATCAACTCTTCCATCGGCAGGAATCGCACGACGTCGGAACTGCCTTCGCGGCGTGCGAGTTCCACGAACCGGTCGACGTTGTCGGGTACCTTGACCCGCGCGAAGTGCTGTCCACCGTCGTCGGGATGTTTGACGGTGATGGCGAGGTTCAAGCTCAGCCCGCTGACGAACGGGAACGGGTGCGCCGGGTCGACGGCCAACGGCGTCAACACCGGGAAGACCTGTTCGTGGAAGTAGGTCGACAGACGCGACCGTTCGTCGTCGTCGAGTTCGTTCCACGTCACGATGACAACGCCTTCGTCGGCCAGCGCTGGTCGCACGGAGTCGAGGAACACATGCGCATGCCGGTTGGCGATCTGCTGGGTGCGCTCGTTGATGCGCCGCAACTGCTCGCGCGGTGACAGGCCGTCGGCTGATCGCACCGAAAGCCCCATCTCGTCGCGACGCTTCAGGCCGGCGACGCGCACCATATAGAACTCGTCGAGGTTCGACGCGAAGATCGCCAGGAACTTCGCTCGTTCGAGCAGCGGTAATGAGGTGTCGGCCGCGAGTGCGAGCACCCGGGCGTTGAAGTCGAGCCAGCTCAACTCGCGGTTGAGGTACCTGTCGTCGGGCAGCGGGTTCTCAACGGCCGGCGACGTGGCAGCCGGTGGTGCCTCTGGCGCCGAGTCGACCAAGTCCGCGCCGTCGGGTCGGATCTGGGCTTCGGCTTCTGTCATGTTTCCGATGATTCCTTATTGAGCAGCTACCCGGCTACCGCCGTGGTGCATCCCGTCGCCTGCTGTTCATCTCGGGCGGCCGATGGCCTGCGCCGTTGCGGTGCCGACGCCGAGGCGGCGGGCCATCAGCAGGTCGTCGGGGGTATCGATGTCACACCGCAGGCCCGGCCACGCACCTGTCAGCTCGATGGCTCCTGAATGTCGATGGCGCTGAGCCGAATCAGGGCCGAATTGAGGGTCGAGTCCGACGCCGAAGGCAAACAGCGCACTGGTTCCGGTGCCGTGCCGGTCGCCGACGAAGCTTCTCGGGTAGCCGCGGGCCGCGGCGATCGCCTCCGCGAGCTCCTGCGTCTGCAGGGCCGGCAAATCACCTTGCAGCGCAACGACATTCGGCGTCTCGAGCCGGGCCGCGCTTTCGGCTGCCGCCAGGGCGTTGTTCAACGGATTGGGGTGCCCGTCGGGCGTCGGGTCGACGAGCACGCGTGCGCCAAGCGCTCGCGCGGCAGCCGCGGCAACCTCGTCGGGGGTGACGACGGTGATGGAGCGCAGCGCGGGAACGGCCGAGGCGGCGGTGATGGTGTCGATGAGCATGGCCAGGACCACGTTCTCGCGGGTCGCCGCCGAGAAGACAGGGGCCAGGCGGGTCTTGGCCGCAGTCAATCGCTTGACGGCGATCACCAGCGCCACATCTGCGACGTCGCCGGTTCCGGTGCCGCTCATGAGCGCCATCCTGCCAGCCCCCTCGACCGGTCAACTAATGTGAAGCGGTGGTCGAGGCGGCGGTGATGGGGGCCGGTGCATGGGGGACTGCACTGGCGAAGGTGCTGGCTGATGCAGGTAACAACGTCAGATTGTGGGCGCGTCGTCCCGAATTGGCCGACGAGATCAACGACACACAACGCAACACCTCCTATCTAGGTGATACGGAGCTGCCGAAGTCGATCCGCGCGACCAGCGATCCGGCCGACGCGCTGGCCGGTGCCTGCACAGTGTTGTTCGCGGTGCCGTCGCAGACGATGCGGACCAACCTCACGGGCTGGCGAGAGCTGATCGGCGACGACGTCACGCTGGTGAGCCTGGCCAAAGGCATCGAGCTGGATACGTTGATGAGGATGAGCCAAGTCATCGTGCAGGTGACAGGAGCTGACCCATCGCGCGTCGCTGCGATCACCGGCCCGAACCTGGCAAGCGAAATCGCCGAAGAACAACCAGCGGCCACCGTTGTCGCGTGCAGCGACTCGGGCAGGGCGGTGACGCTGCAGCGGGCGCTGTCGACCGGATACTTCCGTCCGTACACCAATGCCGACGTGATCGGTGCCGAAGTCGGCGGTGCATGCAAGAACGTCATCGCGTTGGCATGCGGCATGGCCGCCGGTGTCGGACTGGGGGAGAACACCGCGGCGGCGATCATCACGCGCGGCCTCGCCGAGATCATGCGGCTGGGAATCGCGTTGGGCGCCAAACCCGCAACCATGGCCGGCCTCGCCGGTGTCGGGGACCTGGTGGCCACGTGCACGTCCCCGCATTCACGCAACCGTTCGTTCGGCGAGCGCCTGGGCAGGGGCGGCACCATGGAGTCGGCGCTGGCGGCCGCGGGCGGCCACATCGCAGAGGGCGTCACCTCGTGCGAGTCGGTGCTCGCGCTTGCGGAAAGTTACGACGTCGAGATGCCGCTGACCGATGCGGTGCAGCGCGTCTGCCACAAAGGGTTGTCGGTCGACGAGGCGGTCGCCCTGCTGCTGGGGCGCAGCACGAAGCCGGAGTAGATTCATGGACGGCACGTACGGCGATTCCACCCGCAGCGTCAAAGCCGTTGGCTCGGAAGCGATTCCTGGCAGTCCAGTCACACCGCCGCCTGTGCCGGCTTCGGCATATCACCTGTCGCCCGACGAGACCGAATCACTGGATAGTTACGGTCGCAGTTCCAATCCGACGTGGCGCCAATTGGAATCGGCACTGTCCGAACTGGAAGGCGCGGCAACGGCGTTGACGTTCGCATCCGGGATGGCGGCGATCACCTCGGCGCTGCGCGTGCTCGCCAAACCCGGCACCAAACTGGTGGTGCCCGCCGACGGCTATTACCAAGTCCGCCGCTATGCCGCGGAATACCTTGCACCGCAGGGTGTTACGGTGGTCGAAGCGCCCACCACGAACATGTGCGAGGCCTCTGCGGACGCCGACGTGGTGTTGGCGGAGACGCCGTCCAACCCCGAATTGGATGTCGTCGATCTGCACCATCTCGCGATGAACTGCCGCGGCCGCGGCGCCACGTTGATCGTCGACAACACCACCGCCACGCCGCTCGGCCAGCAGCCACTGTCCTTGGGCGCCGATCTCGTGGTGGCCAGCGCAACGAAAGCCCTTTCGGGGCACAGTGATTTACTCGCCGGCTATGTCGCGGGCAGCCAACCCGATTTGATGCAGGCCCTCGAACGCGACCGGCTGCTCGCCGGGCCCATACTCGGTGCGTTCGAGGCGTGGCTGGTGTTGCGCAGCCTCGGCAGCGCGGGGCTGAGGTTCGAGCGGCAATGCCAGAACGCGCAGGCGCTCGCGGTGATGCTGCGCGCGCATCCCGCAGTGAAGTCCGTGCGGTATCCAGGTCTGCCCGACGATCCGTCGCATCCGATCGCCACGCAGCAGATGAAACGCTACGGCGGGCTCGTCGCAGTGGAACTCGAAGATGCCGCGGCCGTGCGCACGCTGGTCGAGCGCAGCGCGCTGGTGATCGCGTCGACCAGTTTCGGCGGAATCCACACGTCGGTGGACAGGCGCGCCCGCTGGGGAGATGCGGTCAGCGACGGGTTCGCCCGCATCTCGCTAGGCATCGAGGACACCGACGACCTGATCGCCGACTTCGAGGAAGCGATGCGGTAGCGCAACCGCGCCAACCTGAGCGTGTGGTCGAAAAATTCGCGAGATGTCGCACACAAGCTCAGATTCGGCCAGGTCGGAGCGCTGCATCATGCGTGTGCGGGCCAGAGCGGTAGCCTCTCTAGGTTGTGACTGCCCACCAGTCCGGTCCAACCGGACGCATCCGCGTCGCTGTCGTGTACGGCGGGCGCAGCTCCGAGCACGCGATATCGTGCGTTTCCGCTGGCAGCATCCTGCGCAACCTCGACCCGGAACGGTTCGAGGTGGTCGCGGTGGGCATCACGCCCGGCGGATCGTGGGTGCTGACCGACGGTCGCCCCGAAACGCTCGCGATCACCGACGGCCGGCTGCCCGAGGTCAGTGCGGCATCAGGCGCCGAACTGGCGTTGCCCGCCGACCCGGTTCGCGGCGGTCAGCTGCTGTCCCTCGGTCAGGGTGGCGAGATGCTCGAAGCGGTCGACGTGGTGTTTCCCGTCCTGCACGGCCCGTATGGAGAGGACGGCACCATCCAGGGGTTGCTCGAGCTCGCCGGTGTGCCGTATGTCGGAGCGGGTGTCCTGGCCAGCGCGACGGGAATGGACAAGGAATTCACCAAGAAGCTGCTGCTGGCCGAGGGACTGCCGGTCGGCGAGCATGTCGTGCTGCGGCCGCGCCAGGACACCGTCGAACTCGAGGACCGCGAGCGGCTCGGACTGCCGGTGTTCGTCAAACCCGCACGCGGCGGCTCGTCCATCGGTGTCAGCCGCGTCACGGCGTGGGACCAGCTGCCTGCCGCAATTGAGTTGGCCCGCAGGCATGATCCGAAGGTGATCGTCGAAGCGGCCATACCGGGACGCGAATTGGAGTGCGGCGTACTGGAATTCCCCGACGGCAGAATCGAGGCCAGCACGGTCGGCGAGATTCGGGTCGCGGGCGTGCGCGGCCGTGAGGATGGCTTCTACGATTTCGAGACCAAGTACCTCGACGACGCCGCAGAGCTCGACGTGCCCGCCAAGATCGATGACGAGCTGGCAGACACGGTGCGGCAGTTGGCTATTCGGGCCTTCAACGCCGTTGATTGCCAGGGCCTGGCGCGCGTCGACTTCTTTCTCACAGACGAGGGGCCGGTGGTGAACGAGATCAACACCATGCCCGGTTTCACCACCATCTCGATGTACCCGCGGATGTGGGCGGCCAGCGGCGTCGACTATCCGACGCTGTTGACCACCATGGTCGAAACGGCACTGCGGCGCGGCACCGGCCTGCGCTGAACATCCTGCCGTAGGCGGCAGCGGCTCCTACCGCCGTAGGACACCAAAGACCGGACTTGGGCACGATGTGTGTCCGGTGCCGATTTTCTAGCGTCAAAGCATGACATGGGCAATCGCTACGCCGGTACCGCACACCAACATTCGACGCTGGCTGGCCGAAGTGGCCCGCCTTGTCACGCACGCCTTCCGCGGCGCCCCGCGCCCGCCAAAGCCCGGTCCTGTGCACGGACATCGGGAACCGTTCATCGAGGACGCCGCGATGGCGCGCGAAATGTCGCGACTGTGAAGCTCAGCGCGGCGTGACGATGCCATGGTCGTAGGCGTACACGATCGCCGCGGCGCGGTCGCGCAGATCGAGCTTGACGAAGATGCGGCCGATGTGGCTCTTCACGGTGACGTTGGAAATGCCCAACGCGTCGGCGATCTCGGCGTTGGAGCACCCCTTCGCAATCAGCGTCAGCACGTCGAGTTCGCGTGCGGTGACATCCGCGACCGGCTTGACGGGTGAGGGCGCTGCCGCGTTGCGGTAGGTGGCGAGTACGCGCGCGGTGACCGCCGGGTCCAAATAGCTGTCACCGCGCGCGACCGCTCGGACGGCGCGGATGAGTTCCTCGGCCGACGAGTCCTTGAGCACGAAGCCGGCCGCGCCGGCACGCAATGCGCCCGACAGCAACTCGTCGTCGTTGAAGGTGGTCAGCGCGAGCACCGGCGGACCGCCGTCGGCCGCCAGTCTGGCCGTCGCTTCGATGCCGCCGACGCGTTTCATCCGCAGATCCATCACGACGACGTCGGGTCGGTGCTTCGCGACGGCGTCGGACACTTCGTCGCCGTCGGAGCATTCGGCGACGATCGTGAAACCGTCCTTGCGGCGCAGGATTCGGCGCAGGCCGGAGCGCACCAGATCCTGATCGTCGACCAGCAGCACGGCGACGTCGAATGGGTCGTCGTTCACCGGGTACACCACGGCGGAAAGTGCACGGAGTCGGCGTCGGGCAGCGGAATGTCGGCGCGTACCAGCCAGCCGTCGTCGGACGGCCCGATGTCGATGGTGCCGCCGAGTAGCTCAACGCGTTGCCGCATGCCCCGAAGGCCCCGTCCTTCACAGGCACTCGTGGCGACCACAGGTGCGGGCAGTCGATTCGCGATGGTCAGCGTCGCCGACGCGCGTGCGATGGCCAACCTCACCGTGGACCGCGAATCAGGGGAGTGCTTGGCGATGTTGGCCAACGATTCCTGCGTGATGCGATACAGCGCCAGCCCGATAGCGGCCGAGACGCGGTCTAGTCGCCCGTCGATGTCGAGATCGATCGCCAGACCCGCGCGAACGAAATCGTCGACGAGGCCGCTGATGTCGGCCACGGTGGGTTCGGGAGCCAGCTTCATCGGAGCGCCGTCGAGTAGCCCAACAGTGCGACGGATGTCCGACATTGCCTGCCGACCAAGCTGCTCGGCTTGTTCGAGCGCCTCGACCGCATCGTCGACGTCGCGGTCCTGTTGCAGCCCGCGCCGTGCACCGGTGACATGAAGAAGCGTGACCGACAAAGAGTGGGCGATGACATCGTGTACTTCGCGGGCAATGCGTCTGCGCTCATCGGCTGCGGCGTGCTCGGCCAACTGTGCCTGCGCCTGCTGCTGTTCGAGCAGCAACTGCTGCTGAGTGCGCATGAGATAGCCGACCAGCCAGGCCATTCCGACGATGCCGAGGTACAGGGCAACCGAGTCGAGGCGGTCGAGCGCCGAGGCGAGAAGCAGCAGAGCGGTGGCCGATGCGGTGGCAATGAAACCCGCGACGGCCGTCGAGATGGCTCCGACCTCGCCGATCATCAGCGCAAGTATCAGCGGGGCGAAGTCGGTCGGAACCGGTGTCGCCGTGGCGAACAGGAGGATCGCGGCCGATGCCGTCCAAGCAATGCCGACCACATCGGCTACCCACTTGACGCCGAAGACGAAGAACAGCGCGAATGGGAAGAGGGCCACCGTGACGCCGAGCAGCGCCACCAGCAGATCGGCAGCGGGCCGCTGCAGCGTTGCGATGACCACGGTGGTGACCAGGGTGACGTCGATGGCGATGACGAACGGCCAGTTGTAGCCAAGCGGAATCAGCTCACCCCGTTTGCGCAGAGTATCGCGCACGTGGCGCATCACCGCACCCAGCATCGTGCCATCGTAGAAGGATTCGTGGCCGCCGTACATCATGCTGCGGTCGATACCGGCCTCCTACCACGGTCGTAGACGGAGATTCGGACTTCGGCACGACGACACCGCGTCGAATCATGGCGTCGAATCATGACGCTGGCGCGGTCACGAGCCGCTATGCCGTCTGCGACAAGTGCGGTCGCCCGCCGAACTGTTCGGCGAGCAGTCCAGTGACAACTTCGATTACATTGTGCTGGAACTTGATAGCCGCTGAACGACTTCGCCTGCCGACTTTAGGCACGTACTACCGCGCCGGTGCGGGATCAATCGGCTTCGCGGGCAATGCTTTTGCAATGACGTCCGAGATCTCCTGTATCGGTGTCGGTCCGGAGCCCTGCGGCAGAGTCAGCGCCACATACACCGACCGGTCAACGGCGAACCATGTGCTGCGGCCTTGATCGGCCAGCTCGAACCACTGCACGGCGTCGACCACTTGGAGCGGAGAGCCGACGACGAACTCGGCAGGCCGGTCAAGGCCGCAGCGCAGAATCACCGCTTCGCCGCCCGCCGTCCAGGCAGCCGCCCCTGCTGGCGCAGGCTGTAGCGCCGGGGCACGACGATAGTCACCCAGTTGGGCCGGAAGCGCGCCTAGAAGCGCTCGGCATTCGGCGCTGTCACCCTTGGGTGCGGGCACCGATGCGATCGCGACGGGCTGCTGGCCGGGCGGCGACTGCCGCAGCGCGGCGACGACGAGGATGCCGACCATCGTCCCGACCGCAACCACCAGCGCCGCGATCAGTAGCGCCCGCGGGGGCCCGTCGCGGGTCTCGGCATCCACGGCCCAAACTCTAAGGGCCGACCCCGTTGGCGATCGGGCAGGTCAGCGTGCGGGTGATGCCGGTGACCTGCTGCACGCTCGGAACGATGTCGGCCTGCAGGTCGGCCAGCGTGTCGGCGCCGATTCGGGCCACCACGTCGTAGGGACCTGTGACGTATTCCGAGGACAACACGCCAGGCAGCGCGGCGAGTTGCTTGGCGACGACCTCGGCGCGGCCCACCTCGGTCTGGATCAGCATGAAAGCCTCGACCACCCGGTTCCCCTCCATCTCGCTGCATAGACTGCTGGCCGCAGGGCCCAAACGTACCGCAGCCCCGGGGAGGTGACATGGCGAGCGACGAGGCCGAGACCCTGGCCGGCGTGGGGGAGTTCGCCGTCATCGACCGGTTGGTCGCGGGCAGGCGTCAGCCCGAAACGGTGCAGTTGGGCCCAGGAGACGACGCGGCGGTTGTCAGCGCTGCCGATGCCCGCGTGGTGGTCTCCACCGACATGCTGGTCGAGGGAAAACATTTCCGGCTGGACTGGTCCTCCCCGCACGAGATCGGGCGAAAGGCCATCGCTCAGAACGCCGCCGACATCGAGGCGATGGGCGCTACCACCACCGCTTTCGTCGTCGCCTTCGGCGCGCCCGGTGATACGCCGACACAGCTGGCGATCGAACTGGCCGACGGTATGTGGCACGAGGCAGGGCTGCTCGGCGCGGGCATTGTCGGTGGTGATCTGGTGAGCGCTCCGCAGTGGGTGATCTCGGTGACCGCGCTGGGGGATCTGGCAGGGCGTCCAGCGGTACGGCTCGACGGAGCTTCAGTCGGTGACACTGTCGCGGTGGTGGGCGACCTGGGCTGGTCTGCAGCTGGATATGCGTTGCTGCGCAACGGCATTGAGGGCTTCGAGGCCTTGCGTCGTCGTCATCTTGTGCCCGAGCCACCGTACGGGCAGGGTCGCGTCGCCGCCGAAGCCGGCGCCACCGCGATGACCGACATCTCCGACGGCCTCGTCGCCGACCTCGGACACATTGCGAAAGCCTCGGGGGTCGGCATCGATCTGTCGGGTGATGCGCTTGGGTCATACCGTGACGCACTCTCGGCCGCAGCCGCCGCGACGGCGATGGACCCGTGGGCGTGGGTGCTTGCCGGGGGTGAGGACCACGCGTTGGTCGCGACGTTTTCCGGCGAACCGCCGACCGGCTGGGCCACGATCGGCAGCGTGCTGGGCGGTGCACCCCGCGTTCTGCTGGATGGTGAGCAATGGCACGGCGACACGGGTTGGGAGTCGTTCTGAGCGACCCCCGCGCACGCTAGGTTGACGAGTCATGACCGCACGTCCGCTGACCGAACTCGTCGAAGAGGGCTGGGCCGCCGCGCTGGAGCCGGTCGCGCCGAACGTCGCGGCGATGGGCGAGTTTCTGCGTGCCGAGATCGCGGCGGGCCACCGTTACCTGCCTGAAGGTCCGAACGTGTTGCGCGCCTTTACCTTTCCGTTCGACCAGGTGCGGGTGCTGATCGTCGGGCAGGATCCGTACCCGACACCGGGCCATGCCGTCGGGTTGAGCTTCTCGGTCGCGCCCCACGTGCGGCCGCTGCCGCGCAGCCTGGACAACATCTTCGCCGAGTACGGCAAGGACCTGGGGTTTCCGCCGCCTGCCAACGGCGACCTGTCGCCGTGGGCGCAGCGGGGCGTGATGCTGCTGAACAGGGTGCTCACCGTGCGGCCTGGTACTCCGGCGTCGCATCGCGGCAAGGGGTGGGAGGCCGTCACCGAATGTGCGATCCGGGCGCTGGTGGCGCGTCAGCAGCCGCTGGTTGCGGTCTTGTGGGGCCGCGACGCGTCGACACTCAAGCCATGGCTCGAGGGTGAAGACTGCGTGGCGATCGAGTCGCCGCATCCGTCGCCGCTGTCGGCATCGCGCGGGTTCTTTGGCTCGCGACCCTTCAGCCGGGCGAACGAGTTGTTGGAGAAGATGGGCGCCGAACCGATCGACTGGCGCCTTCCCTGATTCGTTACTGAATCCCAGCGCGTGTGTCGACTCCGGGAGGCAGTACCACCGTCGCTCCCGGTAGAGGCGGACCTCCGGAAGACTGATCGTCGGGGCGTGCGACGGACCCATCAGGCAATGTGCATGTCGCGCCAATCAGAGGATCGTTGGCATCCGGCCCTGGGTTAGACGTGCCTCCAAGCGTGATGCAGCAATCGAATCGAGCGTTGTACATGTCCCTCGCTGTGTAGCTGCCGCCATTCTTCTTCTTGACCTGTTGGATCTGGTCACTGATGCAGCCGTAGTAGTCATTCACTCCGGCCGGCGGTTTTGGCTTGGCGTCGGCGGTCTCGGCCGCATTGAAGCTGACAACGCTAACCGCGACGATGACCGCGGCAGCAGCCGCGAATCGGTGTGATCGGCGAACGAAGGCGCTACTCCCTCGGACATGCCACCTACAGTGAATTCCAAGGCTTTTCACAGCAAACCCTCCCTGTTGTCAAACTGAGCAAACTGTACGAGTTGTCTGTCAGAATCTCTGTGGATCGTTTCGCTCATTGAAACGACGCATCATCAAGCGGGAGTCGAACCGACGTGGCAGGTGAGGTTGTATCCGACGACCGCACCATGGTCGGCCGCGCCTTCGCTGTCATCGAGGCCGTCGCCGCGCACGGGCCGCCGGTGTCACTAGCCGAATTGGCCTACATAACAGGGATTCCCAAGCCGACCACGCATCGCATCGTCAACAACCTGGTGGCACGCGAGCTCCTGAAGCGCACCGACCGCGGCTACGCGCTAGGCCCTGCCTTGAGTCGGCTGGGCGAAACGGCTTCTCTACAAAGAGATTTCGAGCGTTATATTCCGGTACTCGAGGACCTGCATGCGGCATACGGAGGGGCTGCGTGGCTGACCGCCGGACGTGAAGTGGACAAGGTGCAGCCGGTTGTGATGGTGTGCGACAAAGGCCTTGTGGCAGCTGCGCGGGCGCTCTGGCCCGCACCAGGCACCTCGGCGATGTTGGCGAATACCGCCGGAGGGCATCTGGCGTTGGCGCAGCGGCCCGAATTATTTGAACAGGTTGCCCGCCGCGGGATGGCGCCGTCGACCCCGAATTCACTGCGCGAGGTGAGCGAGTTGTCGGCCACCGTGGATCGAGTACGCAGAGACGGATTCGCCGTGGAGTCCGAGCAGAGCACTCGCGGATGGAGTTGCGCGGCGGCGCTATTGCCAAGCACCACGGACACGCTCGCCGTCATCGGCGTCACGCTGCAGGTCGGCCGCGCCAATTCGCGCGAAGTTCTGCGTGCACTTCTGCGGGCATTCAACGCAATAGCCGCCGACGATGGGCCGCTCAGCCGCCAGGGGGTCCGACGGCCGTTTCAGTGACTGAAACGACCGAAAGACACCTTGCCAAGCCGCCTCGTAGTGTTTGCCCATTCAAGGTTTGGCAGCGGAGCAGTGACTGTGCCGCTCGCCGCCGTCTAGAGGAGGGGGCGTACCAATGGCCACACACCGCACTATTACCGCTGCGCTCGCCACGGGTGTGCTCGTCGCGAGCGGCGCCGCAGCCAGCCAGGTCCGAACCGAGTCAGTGTCGACGCCTGTTCCTGTGCGGAGCGTCGTCACGACGCCGGACCCAATGTTGGCGGCGGCCGTCACACCGAACAAGTTGTTTTCGGCGGCGTTGTCGTATCTGGGCTCTGCGGGCGGAGCGGTCGACACCGCAGCGCCGGCTTCGGTCGACACCGCAGCGCCGGCTTCGGACGGCTCCGCTGCGCGGAGAGCCGAAAGCCCAACCGGCGCAGCTACTTCCAATCCAAGCCTGTTCTTCGCGCCAGCTGACCTGTCGGCGTCGGTGACACCGTCGTCCGGCGGATCGTCAGCATTTGCCCCGGCCTTCGCGCCGCTGGTGCCTCTCGGCGGATCGACGGCGTTCCTCGGGCTGATCGGGCCGGGCGGATTCCTGATCGGCAACGGCGTGCTGCCCGGCCAGAACGGCGGCATTCTCTTCGGCAACGGCGCCGACGGTGGCCCCGGCCAAGATGGCGGCAACGGCGGCCTCTTCTTCGGTAACGGCGGCAAAGGCGGCGACGGAGCAGCCGGACAGCAGGGCGGCAACGGCGGGCACGCGGGACTCATCGGCAACGGCGGCGCCGGTGGACGCGGTGGCGATGACCTGGAGACCACGGCCGACGCACGCGGGCGCAGCGGCGGTAGCGGGGGCGCAGGCGGCCTGCTCTTCGGCAACGGCGGTGCCGGCGGCGACGGCGGCCAGGGGATCACTGTCGACGGTATTGGCCGCGGCGGCGGAGGCGGCGACGGTGGCAAGTCCGGGCTGTTTGGCGGCGCGGGCGGTGCGGGCGGCTTTGGTGGGCTGGGCGACAGCACCAACGGCGAAGCCCAGGGCGGCCACGGCGGTGACGGCGGTGACAGTGCGCGCGGAGGTGGTGGCGACGGCGGGCCCGGCGGCGAGGGCCTCAGTAAAACCGACAATGCGTTCGGCGGCTCCGGTGGCGACGGCGGCAATGCGACTGTTAGCGGCGACGGCGGTGCCGGCGGCTTCGGCGGCATTGGCATCAGCACGTCGGGCCAGGGCGTGGGCGGCAACGGCGGCTCAGGCGGCGATGGAAAGGGCAGCGGAAGCGGGGGCGCAGGCGGTGGCGCCGCATCCGGTAACAGCAACAGCGGCAACGCATTCGGCGGCGGCGGCGGCTTCGGCGGCGCGGGCGGTTCGCGCGGAAGCGGTGGTGATGGCGGCTTCGGCGGCGCGGCCGGCAGCCAGTCCGGCGATGCAGTGGGTGGCATGGGCGGCGCCGGTGGGCCAAGCGGCACCGGTAAAGCGGGAGGCGCAGGAGGCGGTGGCGGGGGCGCCGTCGATGTCTCCGGCAATGCTTTCGGCGGCGATGGTGGCACCGGCGGGCACGGCGGTAAGGGTGCCCCTGGGGGCGCGGGCGGCGCGGGCGGCCCAGCCACAAGTACTACGGGAAGTGAGACGCCGGGCACGGCAGGCGCTGCCGGCGCCGACGGATAGGTTCCGCGTTATCGAAGCTCGCCGAAATCGACGTTTTAGCGGCGTCTACTCGGGCTTTCCCGCCTATTTGTCCGTTTGGCGCGTCAGCCCGCGTGAGCCAGCGGTCAGCCGCGCGAGACCTTGCCCGCCTTGATGCACGAGGTGCACACGTTGACGCGCTTCTTGTTGCCGCCGGGGTGGGTCACGGCGCGCACGGTCTGAATGTTCGGATCCCAGCGACGGCTGGTCCGGCGATGGGAGTGCGACACCGACTTGCCGAAGCCGGGGCCCTTTCCGCAGATCTCGCAGACGGCAGCCATATCTAGAAACTCCTCGAATCAGTACTTGGGGGGTCTGGGCTTCTCGCTGGAGACCAGCAGGTGAACCCGACAACCTGACCAGGATACCGGCCACATGATCGAACACCAAAAACGCATCCACCGGCGCGAACGTTGTGACGAGCCTGTCAGCGATCCTAGCTAGGCTGGCGCCCACGGCGGCACGGCGCACGGGGAGGTTTTGAATGTCGGCTCGGCGGCTCGATGCCTCCGCTCTGCGGGACTGGGCACATACCGCCGTCGGCGACCTCATTTCCCATACCGACGAGATCAACAGGCTCAATGTGTTCCCGGTCGCGGACGCCGACACCGGGACAAACATGCTGTTCACGATGCGTTCCGCGTGGGCGCAGGCCGACACGCACGCCGACAGCGACGACGTCGCCGAGATCGCGGCAGCACTGGCCGCGGGCGCGCTGCACGGCGCGCGGGGCAATTCGGGCGTCATCCTTTCGCAGATCTTGCGGGGCCTGGCCGACGTCGTCACCACCGCGGCGGCTGACACCCGAGGAGCGCTGGCCGACATCGACGGCCCCCTTTTCGCAGCGGCCCTTCGGCATGCGATCGGCCTTGTCGTCGCGTCGATGGGGGAGCCGGTGCCCGGCACCATCGTCTCGGTACTGCAGGAAGCTGCGGGTGCGGCCGAACACGCAGGCGCCGACGGGGCAGGCCTCGCTGACGTGGTGAATGCGGCAGCCGAAGCGGCGGCGGTCGCGTTGGACAAGACCACAGGACAACTCGATGTGCTGGCCGAGGCCGGCGTGGTGGACGCAGGCGGCCGTGGCCTGCTGGTACTGCTGGACGCGATGAGCACGACGCTGACCGGGCGCGCGCCGCACCGGCATGCCTATCAGCCGTCGCCGCCCCAAGCCGACGCCGCCGTCGCCGCGGCGGCCGCGCCGCAATTCGAGGTGATGTACCTGCTCAGCGGTTGCGACGCCAACCGCGTCGAGACGCTGCGCGAGCGGCTGGACCAGTTGGGCGAATCAGTTGCCATCGCGGCGTCGGCCGACGGTGCTGGCCACTACTCGGTGCACGTCCACACCGACGATGCCGGCGCGGCGGTGGAGGCGGCGTTATCGGTCGGCAGGCCGAGCCGGATCCAGATCACCTCGCTGTCTGGGGGTTCGGGTGCCCGGCCTGCCGGCGGGTGGACCCGTGAACGGGCGGTCCTGGCCGTGGTCGACGGCGACGGCGCGGCGGAACTGTTCGGCGGCGAGGGCGCACACGTGTTGCGACAGGAAGCCGATGCGCCGGTGAGCGCCAAGCAACTGCTGCACGCGCTCGTCAACACCGGCGCCGCACAGATCATGGTGCTGCCCAACGGCTATGTCGCAGCCGAGGAACTCGTCGCTGGCTGCACCGCCGCGATCGGGTGGGGCATCGACGTCGTGCCGGTGCCTGCGGGGTCGATGGTTCAGGGGCTCGCGGCGCTGGCGGTGCACGACGCCGAGCGGCAGGCCGTTGACGACGGGTACACCATGGCCCGTGCTGCCGCGAGCGCCCGGCACGGCTCTGTCCGCGTGGCCACCGAGGAGGCGCTGACATGGGCGGGCATGTGTAAGCCGGGCGACGGGCTGGCGATCTCCGGTGACGAGGTGCTGATCGTCGGAAACAACGTCACCGAGGCCGGCGCGGGCCTGATCGATCTGCTGCTGGCCTCCGGCGGTGAACTCGTGACCGTCCTGACCGGAGCCGGTGTCGACGGCAGTGTCGGGAAAGCGTTGCAGGAGCACGCACATCGTCATCACCCGGGGACCGAGCTGGTGACCTATCACACCGACCACCGCGGCGATGCGCTGCTGATCGGGGTGGAGTAGCCGTGGCCGCGTTGACCGACCGGCTCGAGTTCGTCCTCGGCAAGAAGGCCGCGGATCCGCTCGCCGAACACTTCGGCATGCGCACGGTCAACGACCTGCTGCGCCATTACCCACGCAAATACAGCGACGGCATGACGGTGCTCGAAGAGGGCGAGGAACTCGAGGAAGGTGAACACGTCACGTTCGTCGACGTCATTGCCAAGGCGGAGACCAGGTGGACCAACCGCGCGCCCAAGCGTGAGTACCTCGTTGTGACGCTGCGCGATCGCCGACCGAAGGTGACGGCCACCTTCTTCAACGCCAAGTATCTGAAGAGGGGTCTGGTCGAGGGCACTCGCTTGATGCTGTCCGGAGAGGTCGGATACTTCAAGGGGACAATGCAATTGACCCATCCGGCGTTTCTGGTGCTGGAGTCGCCCAGCGGCAGGCAATTCGGCACCAAGTCTCTGAAGACCATCGCTGCGACGTCGGACGCGACGGGCGAGGACTTGCTCTCGGTATTCGAGCGGGAATTCTTCCCGATCTATGCCGCGAACTCCAAGGTCCAGAGCTGGGATATCTACGCGTGTGTGCGCCAGGTCCTCGACGTGCTCGATCCCGTCACCGAACCGTTGCCGAAAGCTGTTCTGCAGCAGCGCAATCTGATAACCGAGGACGAGGCGTTACGTGCCATCCATCTGGCCGAGAAGGCGGCTGAACGGGAGCGTGCCGAGGAACGGCTGCGGTTCGACGAAGCGGTTGGGCTGCAATGGGCCTTGGTGGGGCGTCGATACAGCGAACTGAGCGAATCCGGCCCTGTCGCACCTCCGCAACCGGGCGGTCTGCTGGCCGCGATGCGCGAACAACTGCCGTTCGAATTGACCGACGGCCAAAAGGAAGTGCTCGAGGTGCTGACGGCCGAGCTTGCGGCCAGCAGGCCCATGAACAGAATGCTGCAGGGCGAGGTGGGTTCGGGTAAGACGATCGTCTCCGTCCTCGCCATGCTTCAGATGGTCGATGCCGGCTACCAATGCGCATTGTTGGCGCCGACGGAAGTCCTTGCCGCCCAACATGCTCGGTCGGTCCGCGATGTCCTTGGCCCCTTGGCGATGGCGGGACAACTCGGCGGAGCGGACCGGGCGACTCGCATCGCGCTGCTGACCGGATCCATGTCGGCACAGCAAAAACGCGAGGTGCGCGACGAGATCGCGAGTGGCGAAGCAGGCTTCGTCATCGGTACCCACGCGCTGCTGCAGGAGTCGGTCGAGTTTCATCGGCTGGGCATGGTGGTCGTCGACGAACAGCACCGGTTCGGCGTCGAGCAGCGAGACACGTTGCGCGCCAAGGCTCCTGACGGACTGACGCCCCACTTGCTGGTGATGACTGCGACGCCGATTCCACGCACGGTCGCGCTGACTCAATACGGTGACCTGGAAACGTCGACGCTGCGCGAGCTTCCGCGAGGCCGCCAACCGATCACCACCAACCCGATCTTTGTCAGGGAAAAGCCGGCGTGGCTCGAACGGGCCTGGCAGCGCGTCGTCGAAGAAGTGCGCGCCGGTCGGCAGGCCTATGTCGTCGCATCACGGATCGACGAGGATGACAAGCCCGCCAAGAACGACCAAGGTCCGCCCGCGACCACGGTGGTCAAGTTGTTCGATCAGCTGCGCCGGGGACAGCTTGCAGGCTTGCGGCTGGGCTTGATGCACGGGCGGCTACCCAGCGACGAGAAGGACGCCGTGATGGCCGAATTCCGCGCGGGCCAGATCGATGTGCTGGTGTGCACCACCGTCATTGAGGTCGGCGTGGATGTGCCGAATGCGACCGTGATGGTCGTGGTCGACGCCGACCGGTTCGGGATCAGCCAGCTGCACCAGCTCCGGGGCCGCATCGGCCGCGGCCAGCACCCCAGCCTGTGCCTGCTGGCCACGCAGCTACCCGAGGATTCGAAAGCCGGGCAACGGCTGAAGGCCGTCGCGGGCACGCTGGACGGTTTCAAGCTCGCCGACCTCGACCTCGCCGAACGCCAAGAGGGAGATGTGTTGGGGCTCACGCAATCCGGCCGACCCGTCACACTGCGGTTCCTGCTGCTTGCCGAGCACCTCGGTGTCATCCTCGACGCACGTGAGCTCTGCGAGGAGCTCTATGAGAAGAACCCGGCCGATCCGGGTATGGCGTTGCTGGCCGCGCAATTCGTCGACAACGACCGGGTCGAATACCTGGACAAGGCATGACGCGTAACCGCCTGTTGTGGTTGGTGCTCTCGGTTGCTTTGGCCGTCGTGGTCGCCGTTCAGGGGACGACATCGGACGAGCGTGGGCAATTCGTCGCTCAGGCCGATATCCCCACAGTCGCGCCGGGTGTCGATGTGCTCGCGGACATCCCGGAGGTGCCGTTCCGAATTCGGAGCTACGACTATCACCGGGATGCGTTCGGTGACTCGTGGACCGACGACAACCCGGCACCGGGCGGTCACAACGGCTGCGATACCCGAAACGACATCCTCGACCGCGATCTCGTCGACAAGACGTATGTGTCGATCAAGCGGTGTCCCAAGGCCGTTGCGACGGGCATATTGCACGACCCGTACACCAACACGACCGTGGCGTTCACGCGCGGCGCGCAGGTCGGCGCAGCGGTGCAGATCGACCACATCGTCCCGCTGGCATTGGCATGGGACCTCGGCGCCCGCAACTGGCCCGACGACATGCGCGTGCGGTTCGCCAACGACCCGGCGAATCTCATTGCGGTAGAAGGCCAGGCGAACCAGGACAAGGGCGACAAGGAGCCTGCGGTTTGGCTGCCGCCCAACCACGCATTCTGGTGCCAGTACGCGGTGCAGTTCGCAAACGTATTGCGCGGCTACGGTCTGCCGGTCGATGCGCCGTCGGCGACGGCGCTGCGTGACGCGGCAGCCACCTGCCCGACGGGTTGACTGTCCGGTTAACGGGTTGATTACTCATGCCAGGCGTGTGTAATCAACCCGCCAAGCCCGCCTCGTCGAAGTTGTCCACAAGAATGGGCGTCGCGCGCTGGCCGCGACCCGGCCTGTGGTGCAACCCTAACGACCATGGCGCGACGGGCTTGGCATCTCGGGCACGTCGAGCACCTGGCCGGGGTGCAGGATGGAGTCGTCGGGCGCCGTCAGATCCTCGCCGCCGGCGGCACCGACGGCGACATCACTCGATTACTGCGTCGCCGCGAATTGACGCAGGTGTATCGCGGCGTCTAAGTCAACCACACCGGTCGGCTGACCTGGGCACAGCGGGAATGGGCTGGGGTGCTGGCCTATTGGCCCGCCGCGCTGGCTCACGCGTCGGCATTGCCTGACCCGCCGACCGCGGTCCTGCCCGTTAGCGTGCCCGACGATTAGGTTCCCGTGTAGGTGTCTGGATTCGGGCGGAAGCGGGTGCCGTCGTCGAGGCCGTTCAGCGTGGCCATCTCGTCGTCGGTCAGCTCGAAGTCGAACACGTCGAGGTTCGACTTGATGCGCTCCGGGTTCGCCGAGCGCGGGATGACCACATTGCCCAGCTGAATGCTCCAGCGGATCAGCACCTGCGCCGGTGTCTTGCCGTGTGCCTGCGCGACGGTCCCGATCGTCGGGTTGTCCAGCAGCTGGCCGATGCCGAGCGGTCCGTAGGCCTCGGTGACGATGCCGTACTCCGCGTTGACCCTCCGTAGCTCGGCCTGGTTCAGCAGCGGGTGCAGCTCGATCTGGTTGATGGCAGGCGTGAAGTACGACAGGTCGATGATGTCGGAAAGGTGCTCTGCGTGGAAGTTGGCCACACCGATCGAGCGGGTGTCGCCGTCCTGTTTGCGCTTCATCAGGCCACCCCAGCTGTCCACATACTTGCCCTGCTCGCCTGCGGGCCAATGGATCAGGTACAGGTCGACATACTCCAGACCCAACCGCTCAAGGCTCGCCTTCAGCGCGTCCTGCGACGACTGGAAGCCCAGATCAGCGGTGGCCAGCTTGGTGGTGATGAACAGCTCCTCGCGGGGCACACCCGACGCTGCGATGGCCCGGCCGACAGCCCCCTCGTTGCCGTAGGCGGCCGCGGTGTCGATCAACCGGTAGCCGGCTTCGAGCGCCGTCGAAACGGCCTGTTCGGTTTCGGAGTCCGACAACTCGCCGACGCCAAGACCGATGACGGGGATCGTGTTCTCATCGTTGAGAGTGATGGTGGGAATCGCAGCCGGCGGCGTCATGGCACCTATCCTGTGAAGTTGAACGTCCGTGGATCGGGACCCAGTCGCGTTCCGTCGCCCAGCGAAGAGATGGTCGCCATCTCCTGCTCGCTCAGCTCGAAATCGAACACGTCGAAGTTACTCACAATTCGCTCGGGGGTCACCGACTTCGGGATGACTATATTGCCGAGTTGGATATGCCACCTAATCAGTGCCTGCGCTGGCGTTTTGCCGTGGGCATCCGCGACGGTCGTGACGGTCGGATTGCTCAGCAGCGAGCCCTGTCCAAGCGGGCTCCACGCTTCGGTCGCGACGCCGAGCTGGGCGTGCACCTCCCGCAACTCCTCCTGCTGCAGCAGCGGATGCAGCTCGATCTGGTTGACGGCTGGGACGATTCCGGTGGCGTCCACCAGCATTCGCAGGTGTTCGGGTTCGAAGTTGCTCACCCCGATCGACCGGATTCGGCCCTGGTCGCGTAGCTGCGCAAACGCCTTGAAGGTCTCGACGAACAGGTTCTTCGCCGGCATCGGCCAATGGATCAGGTAGAGATCCAGGTATTCCATTCCGAGGCGTTCCATGCTGGCGTCGAACGCCGCGAGCGTGTTGTCGTAGCCCTGGTCGGCGTTCCACAACTTGGTGGTGACGAAGACGTCCTCGCGAGGTAGGCCGGATGCTGCGACGGACTTACCGACCTCGCGCTCGTTGAAGTACCCTGCGGCGGTGTCGACGTGCCGATACCCGGCCTCCAGTGCGGTCGCCACCGCGCGCTCGGTGTCTTCGGCGGGCGTCTGCCAGACGCCGAGTCCAACCTGGGGCATCGAATAACCGTCGTTGAGCGTGATCAAGGGAGCAGCCATGACTCAGAGTCTGCCAGGACAGGCGACGACTGTCGGACCGGCTCGACCCGCCAAGGCCCCGATCGTCAACGCCGCCGCGGGGCTGACGATGCGGTCGCTGCCCCGGATACCGCAGCCCGTCAAACGCCTTCTGCTGGGCGGCCGTTCGATCACGATCGACGGCAACACTCTGGACACGACACTGCAATTGATGCTCGCAGGCATGACCGCCACCGGCCTCAACCGTCTCGTCGCCAGTCCGGACGTCCCCGTGGCCAGGCAACAGTTGCGCGTGACGGCGGCCGGCTTCAAACGGCACCTTGCCGTCGGCTCGGTGACCAATCTCTCGATACCGGGGCCTGCGGGGCCGATCGCGGCACGCCACTACCGGCCCACCGACGGCGACGGCCAACCGCTGTTGGTCTTCTACCACGGCGGTGGTCAGGTCACCGGTGACCTCGACACGCACGACGACCTGTGCCGGCACATCTGCCGCGAAGGCGCGTTGCACGTCTTGTCCGTGGACTACCGGCTCGCTCCCGAGCATAAGGCGCCCGCAGGATCGGAGGACGCATATGCCGCGTTCAGTTGGGCGTTGAGCCACGCCCAGGAGGTGGGCGCCGACCCGAGCCGGGTGGCCGTTGGCGGCGACAGCGCAGGAGGCAACCTCGCGGCAGTCGTATCGCTACGTGCGCGCGACGAGGGCGCGCCACCGCCGGTGTTGCAGTTCCTGCTCTATCCGGTCGTCAACTACCGCGACGAAACCCGTTCGCAGACATTGTTCGCCGACGGGTTCTTCCTCACCAAGGCCGATCTGCACTTTTGCCGCCACCAATTCCTGGACGGCGCGGACATCGACGCCTCGGACCCGCGGGTGTCACCGCTGCTGGCCGATGATTTCACCGGTCTGCCGCCTGCGCTGCTGCTGAGCGCCGGCTTCGACCCGCTGCGCGACGAGGACAGGCAGTACGCGGACGCACTGCGAAATGCGGGGGTGCCGGTCGATCATCGCGAGTTCGGTTCGCTCATCCATGGTTTTGCCAACTTCTTCCCGCTCGGCGGCGGCAGCGCGACGGCGATGGCCGAAACCATCTCTGCCCTGCGTGCCCATCTCGCCCGCGCGTGAAAAGGCTCGGATGAGCCGCCGGTACTCTTGACGTCGTGGCGACCAAACCGAAGAAGCAAGCCAGCTACGACCTGAAGGCAGCCGACCGCAAGCGCAACCTGGCGATCCAGATCGGGCTGACCGCGGTCGTCGTGGTCTTCGCCGTCGCACTGGTGCTCTACATCGTGATGTCAGGCGACAAGAAGCCGGTGTCGGGCGATGCCAAGGCCATCCGCGTCGCCTCGAGCAATGTGATCAAGAAGGAAGGCAGCGACGACCCCAAGGTCGTGCTGTCGATGTACGAAGACTTCCTGTGCCCGCACTGCGGCGAGTTCGAGCAGCAGTTCGGACCCACGGTGAGCAAGCTGATCGACAGCGGTGCGGTAGCCGCCGACTACTACATGGTCGCGATCCTGGACCGGCAGGGCAACGGATACTCGTCGCGCGCCGCGAACGCCGCCTACTGCGTAGCCGACGAATCCACCGATGCGTTCCGTCGTTTCCACGCCGCGCTTTACGCGCAGCAGCCCCAAGAGGGCGCGGGCGTGTACCCGGACAACGCGCGGCTGATAGAGATCGCTCGGCAGGCCGGTGCCGCGGGCGGCGTTCCGGACTGCATCAACAAGGGCCGCTACACCGAGATGGTGCAAGGCCTGGCCAAGGCGACCGGCATCCAGGCCACCCCGACCATCCGGATCAACGGTCAGGACTACCAATTCAGCACACCCGACGCGTTGATCGCCAAGATCAAGGAAACCGTCGGCGACATTCCGGGCCTGAGCGCTGCGCCGGCCGCTCCCGCTCCGACGCCGGCGGCCGCGCCGCAGGCTCCCGCTCCCGCTCCTGCGCCGGCCCCGTCGATCACACCGCCGACAACAACGCGATGACGGTGGCCGCGCCCAGCGACGTCCAGCCGAGTGAACCCGCGGCCGACGGGCCGAACCGGGTACCGGTCGGGCGGGCCAGCGCGGTGTGGATTCTTCTCGCCGGCGTCGTCGGGCTCGCCGCTGCGCTGACGCTGACGGTCGAGAAGATCGAGATTCTGATCAACCCCGCCTATGTGCCGTCGTGCAGCATCAACCCGGTGCTGTCGTGCGGTTCGGTGATGATCACTCCGCAGGCGTCGGCTTTCGGCTTTCCCAACCCGCTGATCGGCATCGTCGCGTTCAGCGTCGTGGTGGTGAGCGGGGTGCTCGCATTGGCCAGGGTGAGCCTGCCGCGGTGGTATTGGGTCGGTCTGGCCACCGGCACGCTGCTCGGCGTGGCGTTCATCCACTGGCTGATCTTTCAGAGCCTGTACCGCATCGGCGCGCTGTGCCCGTACTGCATGGGCGTGTGGGCGGTCACCATCCCGCTGTTCGTCGTGGTCGCCTCGATCGCGCTGCAGCCGGTGGAATCGAACACGGTCGCGCGGGCGCTCTACACCTGGCGGTGGTCGCTGGTCGCGTTGTGGTTCACCGCGCTGGTCTTGATGATCCTGGTGCGTTTTTGGGACTACTGGTCGACGCTGCTCTAGTCGGCGTCATCGGGGGATAGGGTCGTCTCGTGATTTCGAAGGTTCTGGTCGCCAACCGCGGGGAAATCGCGATCCGCGCGTTTCGGGCGGCCTACGAGATGGGCATCGCGACGGTCGCGGTCTACGCGCACGAGGACCGCAATTCCCTGCATCGTCTCAAGGCCGACGAGTCATATCAGATCGGGGATACGGGCCACCCGGTCCGGGCGTATCTCTCGGTCGACGAGATCGTGCGCGTTGCGCAGCAGTCCGGCGCCGACGCCATCTATCCGGGCTACGGCTTCCTTTCGGAGAACCCCGATCTGGCCGCTGCGTGTGCGGCGGCAGGCATCACGTTCGTCGGGCCAGGTGCGGAAATCCTCGAGTTGGCGGGCAACAAGTCGCGCGCGATCGCCGCCGCCAGGGCCGCGGGATTGCCGGTGCTCAACTCGTCGGCGCCGTCGGCATCGGCCGACGAGCTGATAGCGGCCGCGGCGGACATGGAGTTCCCGTTGTTCGTCAAGGCGGTCTCCGGCGGCGGCGGACGCGGCATGCGCCGGGTGGCCGACGCCGCAGCACTGCCCGAGGCCATCGAGGCCGCGTCCCGCGAGGCCGAGTCGGCTTTCGGCGACCCGACGCTGTACCTGGAGCAGGCGGTGCTCAACCCGCGTCACATCGAGGTGCAGATCCTGGCCGACACCCACGGCAACGTGATGCACCTGTTCGAGCGCGACTGCAGCCTGCAGCGTCGGCACCAGAAGGTCATCGAACTCGCACCGGCGCCGAACCTGCCGGAGGAGTTGCGAAACAAGATCTGCGCCGACGCGGTCGCGTTCGCCCGCCAGATCAACTACAGCTACGCGGGCACCGTGGAGTTCCTGCTCGACGAGCGCGGCCACTACGTGTTCATCGAGATGAACCCGCGCATCCAGGTCGAGCACACCGTCACCGAGGAGATCACCGACGTCGACCTGGTCGCCAGCCAGCTGCGCGTAGCCGACGGTGAGACGCTGGAAGAGCTTGGGCTGAGCCAGGATTCGTTGCAGCTGCACGGCGCCGCTATGCAGTGCCGCATCACCACTGAGGATCCAGCCAACGGCTTCCGTCCCGACACCGGCCGGATCACCGGTTACCGATCGCCCGGCGGTGCCGGCATCCGGCTGGACGGCGGTTCGCATCTGGGTGCGGACATCAGCGCGCACTTCGACTCGATGCTGGTGAAGCTCACGTGTCGCGGACGAGATTTCTCCGCTGCGATCGCCCGGGCCCGCCGAGCGTTGGCCGAGTTCCGGATCCGCGGTGTTTCGACGAACATCCCGTTCTTGATGGCGGTGGTCAACGACCCGGACTTCCGCGCCGGACGTGTGACGACGTCGTTCATCGACGAGCGGCCCTATCTGCTGACCGCGCGCACGCCCGCCGACCGCGGCACCAAGATCCTCAACTATCTCGCCGACGTCACCGTCAACCAGCCGCACGGGCCAAGGCCGTCGACGGTCTACCCGCAAGACAAACTTCCCCAGATCGATCTCGACGCGGCGCCACCACGCGGCAGCAAGCAACTGCTGGCCGAGGTGGGCCCGGAGGGCTTCGCTCAGTGGCTGCGCGAATCCAAGTCCGTCGGCGTCACCGACACGACGTTCCGCGACGCGCACCAGTCGCTGCTGGCTACGCGGCTGCGCACCACCGGTTTGTTGATGGTCGCCCCGTACATCGCGCGGATGACCCCGCAGCTGTTGTCCATCGAGTGCTGGGGTGGTGCGACTTACGATGTGGCACTTCGGTTTTTGAAGGAAGATCCGTGGGAACGGCTGGCAGCGCTTCGCGAAGCGGTGCCCAACATCTGCCTGCAGATGCTGCTGCGGGGCCGCAACACGGTTGGCTACACGCCATATCCCGAGTCGGTCACGTACGCGTTCGTGCAGGAGGCGACGGCGACCGGCATCGACATCTACCGCATCTTCGACGCGCTCAACAACGTCGACTCGATGCGGCCTGCCATCGACGCGGTACGCGAAACCGGTACGGCGGTGGCCGAAGTCGCGATGAGCTACACCGGCGATCTTTCGGACCCGAACGAGAACCTCTACACGCTGGACTACTACCTCAAGCTCGCCGAGCAGATCGTCGACGCAGGCGCACACGTGCTGGCGATCAAGGACATGGCCGGGCTGTTGCGCCCACAGGCGGCCACCCAATTGGTGTCGGCCTTGCGCAGCCGGTTCGACCTGCCGGTGCATGTGCACACCCACGACACCCCGGGCGGGCAGTTGGCCACCTATCTGGCGGCCTGGCAGGCCGGCGCCAACGCCGTCGACGGGGCGTCGGCGCCGCTGGCGGGCACCACCAGTCAGCCCGCGTTGTCCTCCATCGTCGCGGCGGCCGCGCACACCGAGTACGACACCGGGTTGTCGCTGTCGGCGGTGTGCGACCTGGAGCCGTACTGGGAGGCGCTGCGAAAGGTGTACGCGCCCTTCGAATCTGGGATTCCGGGACCGACGGGTCGGGTATATCACCACGAGATCCCCGGCGGTCAGCTGTCGAATCTGCGTCAACAGGCGATCGCACTCGGCCTCGGTGACCGGTTCGAGGAGATCGAGGCGAATTACGCTGCCGCGGACCGGATTTTGGGCAGGCTGGTGAAGGTGACCCCGTCTTCGAAGGTGGTCGGCGATCTGGCGTTGGCATTGGTCGGTGCCGGCGTGTCCGCCGAAGAATTCGCCGAGGACCCAGCGAAGTTCGACATTCCCGACTCGGTGATCGGCTTCCTGCGTGGTGAGCTCGGCGACCCGCCCGGCGGCTGGCCGGAACCGTTGCGCACCAAGGCACTTGCGGGGCGCCCGCCGGCCAAGGCCCAGCAAGAGTTATCCCCGGAGGACGAGGCAGTGCTCGGGCAGTCTGGCGAGACCCGCCAGGCTGCCTTGAACCGACTGCTGTTCCCTGCTCCGACAAAGGAGTTCGAGGCCCACCGGGAAGCCTTCGGCGACACCTCGAGCCTGAGCGCCAACCAGTTCTTCTACGGGCTGCGCAGTGGCGAAGAGCACCGCGTCAGGCTCGAACGCGGTGTCGAGTTGCTGATCGGGCTGGAAGCGGTCTCCGAACCAGACGAACGAGGAATGCGCACGGTGATGTGCATCCTCAACGGACAGCTGCGCCCGGTGGTGGTCCGGGATCGCAGCGTCGCCAGCGAAATTCCGACCGCCGAGAAGGCCGAGCGGTCCAACCCCGACCACGTCGCCGCCCCGTTCGCAGGCGTCGTCACGGTCAACGTCGTCGCCGACGATGAGGTCGAGGCCGGACAGACCATCGCCACCATCGAGGCCATGAAGATGGAGGCCGCGATCACCGCCCCCAAGGCAGGCAAAGTCAGCCGCGTGGCCGTATCGGCCACCGCGCAGGTCGAAGGCGGCGACCTGCTGGTGGTGGTCAGCTGACGCGCATCGTCGCCGGCGCGTTCGGCGGGAGGCGAATCGCTGTGCCGCGCACCGGAACTCGACCGACCACCGATCGGGTGCGGGAGTCGCTGTTCAATGTGCTGGCGGCACGCGTCGATTTCGCGGGGGCTTCGGTGCTCGACCTGTACGCGGGTTCGGGCGCACTCGGTCTCGAGGCGCTGTCGCGGGGCGCGACGTCGGCGGTGTTCGTCGAATCCGATCAGCGCGCCGCGGCCGTCATCGCCAAGAACATCGCGTCGCTGGGAGTAGCGGCCGACGTGCGGCGTGCACCCGTCGCCGCTGTGCTGTCTGGGCGCGCCGGCCGGTCGGTGGATCTGGTGTTCGCCGACCCGCCCTACGAGGTCCCTGCCGCCGAGATCGAAGCGATGCTGACCGCGCTGGTCGACGGCGGCTGGGTGCGCGACGGGTCGGTCGTGATCGTGGAACGCGGGACATCAGGGCCGGAGCTGGCCTGGCCCGACGGGTGGGAAGCGTGGCGCTCACGCCGCTACGGCGACACCCGCATCGAGCTCGCCAGCCACGCGTCGACCCGATCGTCGTAGTCGCGCGCAACGCGCAAGCTGCGTCCCGTCCCGCGGGAGATCCAGCCCAGTTCGAGAAACCGACGCGTCAGGAGCGCAGGAAGCGCACCTGCCAGATGGGGCCTGCGCTGCGTCCAGTCCACGCAGTCGCGGGCGAACACCCGCCGCTTCGTATTCGGTTGTGCCGCATCGATTCCCAGAACGTTCATCAGATCGTGCCCGTGCGCGGTCAGCCGGTGATCGCGGCCGTCGACCATGTGCAGTGCGTCGGCGTCCAGCAGCCGCTCGCGCAGTTCGACCCCACGCCTTCCCGCGATGTGGTCGTAGCACGTCCTGGCTTCGGCGAGGGATCTGGCCGCACGATCCGTCCGCAGCGAACGCACCGGGGTCGGCGGCGCCAGCTGTGCCAGCGCTTCGATCACGGCCGCCACGTGTGGCCCGGCCAGTTCGTGATACCGATGCCTGCCCTGGGCCCGCACGGTCACCAGCCCGCCGTCGACCAGTTGGCGTAGATGAGCGGTGGCGGTGGCGGGATGCACTCCGGCGCGATGGGCGAGTTCGCCCGCGGGCAGGCAGTGGCCTTCGGCCAGGGCACACAGAATCGCGATGCGCGTCGGATCACCGATCAACGACGCCACAGGTGCGAGATCCCGGTCGAGAACTCGCCCGGTGTCGTGTGGCTGCGCCATACCGCCACCATCGCACAATCACACTTCGGTCCAGACCAAAACATTGCGGACCTACCGTCGACCCCATGAACGCAAGCACCGAACAGATCGAGCACATCTTCACCGCATGGGACGAGGCTCTCGGCGCGAAGGACGTCGACGCCGCGCTAGCGCTCTATCAGCCCGACGCGACATTGGAGAGTCCGTTGGTTTGCCACCTGCTGGGCACCGAGGACGGCATCGTGCGGGGCCGAGAAGACTTGCGGCGCTTCGTGTCCAAGGTCTTCGAACACCAGCCGGCCAAGCGTCGTCGCCACCGCGCCGGCTTTCTGACCGACGGCGGCCGACTGGTCTGGGAGTATCCGCGCCAGACGCCGGAGGGCGACCAGATGGACATCGTCGAGGTGATGGAGATCCGTGACGGACTGATCGCCCGCCACCGGGTCTATTGGGGCTGGGTGAGTGTGGGAATGCTGAAGAGCGGGGCCCACTTGCGCTAACCGCCCTGCTAGCGTCATCGACCATGAGTGGCGCCGTATGCCCTGGATCGTTCGACCCGGTCACCCTCGGCCACGTGGACATCCTCGAGCGCGCGGCGGCACAGTTCGACGAGGTCGTTGTCGCGGTGCTGATCAACCCCAACAAGAAGGGCATGTTCACCCCCGACGAGCGCATCGCGATGATCGAGGAGTCGACGACGCATCTGCCGAATCTGCGCGTGGAGTCGGGGGAGGGTCTGGTCGTCGACTTTGTGAAGTCCCGTGGGCTCACCGCAATCGTCAAGGGTCTGCGCACGGGCACCGACTTCGAATACGAACTGCAGATGGCGCAGATGAACAAGCACATCGCCGGCGTCGACACGTTTTTCGTCGCGACCACGCCGCGGTACTCGTTCGTGTCGTCGTCACTGGCCAAAGAGGTGGCAACGCTCGGTGGCGACGTCTCAGAACTGCTGCCCGCGCCCGTCAATGAGCGTCTGCAGGCAAAGCTGAAGGGTTAATTGACGCTCGGCGTGGGTAGGACTGGGGTTGGCGTACAGCCCGTCAGCGCCTAGACCAACCCACGACCAGCGGAGGTGTATTGCCGTGGTTCAGACATTCGTCCAGTCGACCGATGATGTCGTCAAGTTCCTCAAAGACCAGCACAACCTGATCAAGGACATGTTCGAGGAGGTCTTCTCGGCCTCCGATCCGAAGGCCCGCGAGAAAGCCTTCATCGACCTGCGCACGCTGCTCGCGGTGCACGAGACCGCCGAGGAGATGGTGGTTCATCCACGGGCCCGGCGCGAGGTCGCCGACGGCGACACGATCGTGGACGCCCGGTTGAAGGAGGAGCACGAGGCCAAGGAACAGTTGTCCAAGCTGGAGAGCATGGACATTTCGTCGAAAGAGTTCCTCGACGAGTTGTCGAAGTTCCGCGACGCGGTGATCGACCATGCCGAGCATGAGGAGAACGAGGAGTTCACCAAGCTGGCTCGCGAGCTCGATGCCAACGACCGGGAGCGGATGGCCAAGGCCGTTCAGGCTGCAGAGGCGATCGCTCCGACCCGGCCGCACCCTGGCGTCGAGTCGGCGAAGATGAACTTTGCTGCCGGGCCGTTCGCTTCGATGCTGGACCGGGCCCGCGACCTCATCAAGCAGGCCACATCGTAGTGTGCTGAGCTGAAGCGAAATCGTCCGTCACCTCGCGGTGGCGGGCGATTTCGATTTGCTAGGAGCTGGCGAGGACCGACGACCCCGGCGTGTTGACATAATGTCAGCGAAGCAATTCAAGCGGGAGTTGCGGCCTGGGGGAGCGCGGGACACAGCAAAAGGGTCAAACGACGACACACCGGCCCGGAAACTGAGTCACACCGGTAACACCAGGCACACTAGTAACTGTCAACTACGCCTGGAGGGTGTTGCCGTGTACCGAGTTTTTGAAGCGCTCGACGAGTTGGGTGCGATTGTCGAAGAAGCACGCGGCGTGCCGATGACGGCTGGCTGCGTGGTCCCACGCGGTGATGTCCTCGAGCTGATCGACGACATCAAGGACGCCATCCCCGGCGAGCTGGACGATGCTCAGGACGTCCTGGATGCGCGCGACAGCATGCTGCGCGAAGCCAAGGACCACTCCGATCAGATGGTGGCCACGGCCAGCGCCGAGGCGGACTCCCTGATCAACCACTCGCGCGCCGAAGCGGATCGGCTGCTGGCCGACGCGAAGGCCCAGGCAGACCGGATGGTCGCCGAGGCTCGTCAGCACAGCGAGCGGATGGTCGGCGAGGCCCGCGAGGAAGCGGCCCGCGTCACCGCAACCGCCAAGCGGGAGTACGAGGCCACCACCGGGCGCGCGAAGAACGAGGCCGACCGGCTCATCGAGAACGGCAACCTGGCCTACGAGAAGGCCGTGCAGGAAGGCATCAAGGAACAGCAGCGCCTGGTCTCGCAGACCGAGATCGTGCAGACCGCAACGGCCGAGGCCACCCGGTTGATCGACTCGGCGCACGCCGAGGCCGACCGCCTGCGCGGAGAGTGCGACATCTACGTCGACAGCAAGCTCGCCGAGTTCGAGGAATTCCTCAACGGAACCATCCGCTCGGTGGGCCGCGGTCGTCACCAGCTGCGCACCGCTGCGGGCACCCACGACTACGCGGCGCGGTAGCTCGGCGCTGTCGCCGTAGAATCGACATCCATGGCGACGCATGCGAACGCGGCGGCGCGCCGCGCCTCACGATCGCCGCTCGTTATCAACATTTCCCGGCTTGGCCGGCGGCCAGGGTCGATGATGACCTTCACCGAGACGGTGCCCAGCCCGTCGCGGATCGGGCTGGACCTGATCGGCGTCGAGGCGGGCGCGCCGCTGACGCTTGACCTGCGGATCGAGTCCGTGTCAGAGGGAGTGCTGGTCAGCGGGACGGTGTCCGCGCCGACGGCAGGCGAATGCGCCCGCTGCCTTACCCCGGTCACCGGTGACGTCGAGATCGACCTGACCGAGCTGTTCGCCTACCCCGACAGCGCCACCGACGAGACCACCGAATCCGATGAGATCGGCCGGGTCGGCGGATCGGGTGAGCCCGATACCGTCGACCTGGAGCAGCCGATCATCGACGCGATCGGGCTCGCGCTGCCGTTCTCACCGCTGTGCGGGCCCGACTGCGCGGGGTTGTGCCCGAACTGCGGGGTGCCGCTGGCGACCGCCGAACCCGGTCACCATCACGAGCAGATCGATCCGCGGTGGGCCAAGCTCTCGGGCTTCCTCGACGAGGACAAGCAGTGACGGATCGGGCGGCCCTGCTCAAGGCGTTGGGCGTCGACCTGCCCCCAGAACTGCTGACCATGGCGCTCACCCACCGCAGCTATTCCTATGAGAACGGTGGGCTGCCGACCAACGAGCGCCTCGAGTTTCTCGGTGATGCGGTGCTCGGGCTGACCATCACCGAAGAGCTCTACCACCGGCACCCCGACCGCTCCGAGGGCGACTTGGCCAAACTGCGCGCCAGCATCGTCAACACCCAGGCGCTGGCAGATGTCGGCAGGCAGCTGTCCGACGACGGCCTCGGCGCCTACCTTCTGCTCGGCAAGGGCGAGGAACACTCGGGCGGGGCCGACAAGTCCAGCATCTTGGCCGACGGCGTCGAATCCTTGTTGGGCGCAATATATTTGGAGCACGGCATCGCGGTGGCCAGAGAGGTGATCATGCGGCTGTTCGCCTCGCTGCTGGACACCGCGCCGACGCTGGGCGCAGGGCTGGACTGGAAGAGCAGCCTGCAGGAGTTGACCGCGTCGCGGGGCATGGGCGCTCCGTCGTATGTGGTGACGTCCACTGGTCCCGACCATGACAAGGAGTTCACCGCGACAGTCCTGGTCACCGATGTCGAGTACGGCAGGGGCGTGGGGCGGACGAAGAAGGAGGCCGAGTTGAAGGCGGCCGCCGCGGCGTGGACCGCGCTCTCAGCCTCAGGCGTAGATGCCTGAACTACCCGAAGTCGAGGTCGTCCGGCGCGGATTGGCGGCCCATGTGACGGGTAAAACCATCACCGCGGTGCGGGTGCATCATCCGCGCGCGGTGCGCCGTCACGAGGCAGGCCCCGCCGACCTGACGGCGCGACTGCTGGACGCGAAGATCACCGGAACCGGGCGGCGCGGCAAGTACATGTGGCTCACGCTGGACGACGGATCGGCGTTGGTCGTGCACCTCGGCATGAGCGGACAGATGTTGCTCGGTGAGGTGCCGAACGAAAACCACTTGCGCATCGCGACGCTGCTCGACGACGGCACCGCGCTGAGCTTCGTCGACCAGCGCACGTTCGGGGGCTGGATGCTCGCCGACCTGGTCACGGTGGACGGCACCGACGTTCCGATGCCGGTCGCGCATCTGGCCCGCGACCCGCTGGACCCTGCGTTCAATCGCGACGGAGTCGTTACGGTGTTGCGGCGCAAGCACTCTGAGATCAAGCGACAGCTGCTGGATCAGACAGTTGTCTCGGGCATCGGCAATATCTACGCCGACGAGGCGCTGTGGCGGGCCCGCGTCAACGGCGCGCGGCTGGCGTCGTCGTTGTCGCGGGCGAAGCTGGGCGCGCTGCTCGACGCCGCCGCCGAAGTGATGTCCGACGCGCTCGGGCAGGGCGGCACGTCGTTCGACTCGCTCTACGTCAACGTCAACGGTGAATCCGGCTATTTCGATCGGTCCCTGGACGCTTACGGCCGCGAGGGCGAGCCGTGCCGGCGGTGCGGCGCCGTGATGCGGCGGGACAAGTTCATGAACCGGTCGTCGTTCTACTGCCCGAAATGCCAACCGCGGCCCCGGGTTTCCCGGGAATAATCTGCCGCGAGCGACCGTGTTTGTACGTGGACACGCCGTCAACGCGTGGCATTTTGCGGTCGCTCACGAGGAAGAGGAGTCATGACCGAATTGTGGGTTGAGCGCACCGGCGTCCGCAGCTACACCGGCCGCAGCACACGCGGCGCCGAGGTGCTCGTCGGCAATGAGGACGTCGACGGCGTCTTCACGCCGGGCGAACTGATGAAGATCGCGTTGGCGGCGTGCAGCGGAATGGCCAGCGACGCGCCGCTGCGGCGCAGGCTCGGCGACGACTACCAGACGACGATCAAGGTGTCCGGGCCTGCGGACCGTGAGCAGGAGCGCTACCCGCTGCTCGAAGAACGCATGGAACTCGACCTGTCCGGGCTCTCAGCCGACGAGGTGGCGCGGGTGCTGACGGTCGTCGAGCGGGCCATCGATCAGGTGTGCACGGTCGGGCGCACGCTCAAGTCTGGGACCAGAGTGACGTTTGAGGTCAGTGATGCAGGAGTTAGCTGACGTCCGGTTGACCGCCTGGGTGCACGGCCACGTCCAGGGGGTCGGTTTCCGGTGGTGGACGCGCTCACGGGCGCTGGAGCTCGGCCTGGCCGGATACGCCTCGAACAGGCCCGATGGCCGCGTCCAGGTGGTCGCGCAGGGCCCCCGCGAGGCCTGCGAAAAGCTGCTTGAACTGCTAGAAAGCGGCAACACGCCGGGTCAGGTCGACAAAGTCATCGCGGACTGGTCAGAACCGGGCGACTCGCTTTCGGGGTTCACCGAACGTTAGCCTCCGCGACGGTAGTGTGGCGCGTTGTGCACCTCAAGAGTCTGACGCTGAAGGGCTTCAAGTCCTTTGCCGCACCCACGACTCTGCGTTTCGAGCCCGGCATCACCTGCGTCGTCGGCCCCAACGGCTCAGGCAAGTCGAATGTGGTCGACGCGCTCACCTGGGTGATGGGTGAGCACAGCGCCAAGACCCTGCGCGGCGGCAAGATGGAAGACGTCATCTTCGCGGGCACATCGTCGCGGGCCCCGCTGGGCCGCGCCGAGGTCACGGTGACGATCGACAACTCCGACAATTCGCTGCCGATCGAGTATTCCGAGGTGTCGATCACCAGGCGGATGTTCCGCGACGGCGGAAGCGAATACGAAATCAACGGCAGCAGTTGCCGTTTGATGGATGTGCAGGAGTTGCTCTCTGACTCAGGCATCGGGCGTGAGATGCACGTCATCGTCGGTCAGGGCAAGCTATCTGAAATCCTCGAGTCGCGGCCCGAGGACCGTCGGGCATTCATCGAGGAAGCCGCGGGTGTGCTCAAGCACCGCAAGCGCAAAGAGAAAGCGGTCCGCAAGCTCGACGCGATGTCGTCGAACCTCGCCCGGCTCACCGACCTGACCACCGAACTGCGCCGTCAGCTCAAGCCGCTGGGCCGCCAAGCCGAGATGGCCCGTCGCGCCCAGACCATCCAGGCCGATCTGCGCGACGCCAGGCTGCGACTGGCCGCCGATGACCTGGTGACGCGCAAGGCCGAGTTCGACAACACCGATCAGGCCGAGACCACCCTGCGCCGCGAGCACGACGAGGCCGCCGCCCGACTCGAAGCCAAAACCGTCGAACTGAATTCCCATGAGGCGGCGGTCAATACGCTGAGCGAGCGCGCTGATGCCGCGCAGCAGACGTGGTTTCGGCTGTCGGCGCTCGCCGAACGCGTCAGCGCGACAGTGCGCATTGCGAGCGAGCGGGCACAGTACCTCGACGCCGAGCCCGAGGCATCCACCGGTCCGGACCCGGAAACCCTTGAGGCGCAAGCAGAAGAGATGGCTGAGCAGGAGCGGCAGCTGCTCGCCGAGCTCGAAGAATCCCGCGCCAGGTTGGAGTCCGCGCGCGCCGAGTTGACGGAGTGCGAGCGCGCTGCGGCCGAGGCCGAACGCGCCCACCTGGCCGCCGCCCGCGCCGAGGCTGACCGCAGGGAAGGGCTCGCGCGGCTGGCGGGCCAGGTCGACACGATGCGGACCCGCGTCGAGTCGATCGACGAGACCGTGGCCCGGCTCACCGGCGGCATCGACGAAGCCGCGGCCAAGGCCCAGCAGATGCAGGCCGAATTCGAAACCGTCCAGAGCCGCGTGACTGCGCTCGACGAAGGCGAGGTCGGCCTCGACGAACATCACGATCGCACGGTGGCTGCGCTGCGCCTTGCCGACGAGCGCGTCGCCGAACTACAGGCTGCCGAGCGCGGCGCCGAACGTCAGGTGGCCTCGCTGCGGGCGCGCATCGAGGCGCTGTCGGTCGGGCTCGATCGCAAGGACGGCGCGGCCTGGCTGCAGCGAAACCACGGCGGCGCAGGGCTTTTCGGCTCCATCGCCGACCTTCTGAAGGTGCGGCCCGGCTATGAGGCAGCCGTTGCGACGGTGCTGGGCGCTGCCGCGGACGCGTTGGCTGCGGAGAACTTCGGCGCGGCCCGGTCGGCCGTCAGGGCGCTGAAGGAATCCGACGGGGGCCGTGCGGCCATCGTGCTGAGCGACTGGCCGCACCAATCGGCGCCACATGATCCGTTGCCCTACGGCGCGTCCTGGGCCGTCGATCTCGTCGAGGCGCCGCACCGGCTGCAGGGCGCAATCACGGCGATGTTGTCCGGCGTCGCGGTGGTTTCGGACCTGTCCGCTGCGCTGGATCTCGTCGCTTCGCGCCCGCAATTGCGGGCGGTCACCACCGACGGCGACCTTGTCGGTGCCGGCTGGATCAGCGGCGGTTCGGACCGCAAGCCCAGCACGTTGGAAATCACTTCGGAGGTCGAGAAGGCCCGCGCCGAGTTGGCCGACGCCGAACGGCAGACCAGCGAGCTGTCCGCCGCGCTGTCGGGTGCCCTCGTCGAGCAGGGGGCCCGCCAGGACGCAGCGGAGCAGGCGCTCGCGGCGCTCAACGAATCCGATGCGGCGATCTCGGCGATTTACGAGCAACTCGGCAGGCTCGGGCAGGATGCCCGGGCGGCCGACGACGAATGGCAGCGGCTCATCCAGCAGCGCAACGAGCTCGAGGCCGGCCGCAACAGGACTGTCGAGGAACTGGCTCAACTCGAGCAGAGGCTGCACAACGCCCAGCAGGAACCGACGTTCGAGTCCGAACCCGTCGACCGCCAGGCGTCGATGGCGGCCGCAGAAGAGGCGCGCGCCGTCGAGGTGGAGGCCCGGCTGGCCGTGCGCACCGCCGAAGAGCGGGCGAATGCCGTTCGCGGACGGGCGGATTCGCTGCGACGCGCGGCTGCGGCCGAACGCGAGGCGAGGTTGCGGGCTCAGCGTGCGCGGGAGGCACGCGAACATGCGGCGGCGGTCGCGGCCGCGGTGGCGGAGTCCGGACGTCTGGTGGCACTGCGGCTGAGCGCAGCGGTGGGCGTGGCATCGCGTTCCCGCGACGAGGTGGCCGCCGAACGGCAGCACCGCGCAGGGGCGCTGACCAGGGCGCGCGAAGAAGTCAACGAGCTGTCGGCCAAGATCACCGCGATCACCGACTCGCTGCACCGTGACGAGGTCGCCAAAGCCCAAGCGGCACTTCGCATCGAGCAGCTCGAGGAGCACGTCATGGAACAGTTCGGGATGGCGACCGCCGACCTGATCGCCGAGTACGGTCCCGACGTGGCGCTGCCGCCGTCGGAGTTGGAGATGGCCGAGTACGAGCAGGCGCGTGAACGCGGTGAACAGGTCACGATGCCGGCGCCGCTGCCGTTCGACCGACCTACCCAGGAGCGCCGCGCCAAGAAGGCCGAGCGTGAGCTCAACGAGCTCGGTCGCGTGAATCCGCTTGCGCTGGAAGAGTTTGCAGCGCTCGAGGAGCGTTACAACTTCCTGTCGACCCAGCTGGAGGACGTCAAGGCGGCCCGCAAAGACCTGCTCGACGTCATCGCCGATGTCGACGAGCGCATCCTGCAGGTGTTCACGGAAGCCTTCGCCGACGTGGAACGTGAATTCCGCGACGTGTTCTCGTCGCTGTTCCCCGGTGGTGAGGGACGGCTGGTGCTCACCGATCCCGACGACATGCTGACCACCGGCATCGAGGTCGAGGCGCGGCCCCCGGGCAAGAAGATCAAGCGGCTGTCGCTGCTCTCCGGTGGCGAGAAGTCGTTGACCGCAGTGGCGATGCTGGTGGCGATCTTCCGCGCGCGGCCGTCTCCCTTCTATGTGATGGACGAGGTGGAGGCGGCGCTCGACGACGTGAACCTGCGCCGGCTGCTGGGGCTGTTCGAAATGCTGCGATCGCAGTCGCAGCTGATCGTGATCACGCACCAGAAGCCGACGATGGAGGTCGCCGACGCGCTCTACGGCGTCACGATGCGCGATGACGGCATCACGCAGGTGATCTCGCAGCGCATGCGCGGCCAGGAATTGGTGGGAGCCGCCGCCAACTAGCCGATCTTGGTGACGCCGCGGCGCCGCAACGCCACCAGGTTGGCCGCGCCGCAGCCGTGCAGGCACACCCGCAGCTCGCCGATGAACCGCTGCAGCCAATCCACAACGGCGGCAGGCGATTCGATCGCAGGTGCCAGCAGGGGGCGCGCTACCGCCACGGCGTCGGCGCCCATCGCCAATGCCTTGGCCGCATCCATGCCAGTGCGGATGCCGCCCGACGCGATGATCGGCACATCGGGCAGTGTGTGCTGCACTTCCAGCAGCGCCTCCGCTGTCGGGATGCCCCACTCGGCAAGCGCCGGGTAGCGGATCTCGCCGAACCGCACGAACTGCTCGACCCGCGCCCATGAGGTGCCACCCGCGCCCGCCACGTCGACGGCGGCGATCGGACAGTCGACCAACTCCGCTGCCGCGGCCGCGCCGATGCCGTGTCCGACTTCCTTCAGGATCACCGGATAGTCGATCGATCTCGCGATATCGCGCAGACGGGCAATCGAGCCGGAGAAGTCTGTGTCGCCCTCGTGCTGCATCGCTTCCTGCAGCGGATTGGTATGCACCGCAAGGGCATTGGCGCCGACGGCATCGAGCAGCTTGACCACGTCGGCAACCACGACCTCGTTGAGTTGGGCCAGCCCGATGTTGCCGATCAACAGTGCGTCGGGCGCCACATCGCGAACAGTGAACGACGTGGACGCGATGCCGTTGTCGAGCATGATGCGCTGCGAGCCGAGCATCATGCCGATGCCGAGCTGCTGAGCGGCCGCGCCCAGATTGCGATTGATCGTGGCCGACAGCTCGGCGCCGCCGGTCATCGCGCCGATCAACACGGGTGCCCGTAGCCTCGCACCGAGAAAATTTGTGCTCAGGTCGACGCTGCCCAGATCTGTCTGAGTCAGCGCGTTGTACGGCAACCGGTAGCGCTCCAGCCCGGTGGTGACGGTCTGATAATCGACCGCGTCCGACAGGCACACGTCAATGTGGCGCTGTTTGCGCGTTTCCATGCCCCCGGGGTCGAGAGTCACCGCCTAACCCCCCTGAGACAATGGCGTCGTGTCGGATGCTCTGTGGATCGCAATCGCGGTCGTTGCCGTTCTGGTCGTGGTTGCGCTGGTCGTCGGGCTGGTGCGATACCGGCGTCGACGGATCAACCTGTCTTCTCCCGACACTGCCACTCCGATCGACCGGTCCGGCGGATATACCGCGTCTTCGGGCATCACTTTCACCAAGTCAGCGCCTGCGGAGCCGGTCGAACGCATAGACACCAGCGGGCTGCCCGCCGTCGGCGATGATGCCACCGTTCCACGGGACGCGCCGAAACGTCCCATCGCCGACATTCAGCTGCCCGAGGCTCCCGAGGCGCCGGTGGCTCCGCCCACTCCCGAGCCCGCGCCCGCCGCAGCCGCCGAGCCTGCGGCGCCGGCCATCGAAGCGATCGAACCAGCAGAGGGCCGCCTCGATCGACTGCGCGGCCGATTGGCCAAATCGCAGAACACGCTCGGCCGCGGCATGCTCGGCCTGCTCGGCGGCGGCGACCTCGACGAGGAATCCTGGGAAGCCGTCGAGGACACCCTGTTGATCGCCGACCTCGGTCCCGTCGTCACCGAGTCGGTGGTCACCGCGCTGCGGTCGCGGATGGCCAGCAGTCGCGTGCGCACCGAGGCCGATGCCCGGGCCGTCCTCCGCGAGGTGCTCATCGAAGAGCTGCGGCCCGACCTCGACCGTTCGATCAAAGCGCTGCCGCATGACGCCAAGCCGTCCGTGCTGCTGGTTGTCGGCGTCAACGGCACCGGCAAGACGACGACGGTCGGCAAGCTGGCCCGCGTGCTGGTCGCGGACGGCCGACGCGTGGTGCTCGGCGCCGCTGACACCTTCCGCGCCGCCGCGGCCGACCAGCTGCAGACCTGGGCATCGCGAGTGGGCGCGGAGGTGGTCCGGGGTGCCGAGGGGGCCGATCCCGCATCGGTCGCGTTCGATGCCGTCGACAAGGGCATCGAATCAGGCGCCGACGTCGTCGTCATCGATACCGCGGGCCGCCTGCACACCAAGACGGGCCTGATGGATGAGCTCGGCAAGGTCAAAAGGGTGGTGAGTAAGCGCGCCGAGGTCGACGAGGTGCTGCTGGTGCTCGATGCCACGATCGGGCAAAACGGCTTGCCCCAGGCGCGCGTGTTTGCCGAAGTCGTCGACATCACCGGGGTGGCGCTGACCAAACTCGACGGCACGGCAAAGGGTGGGATCGTCTTCCGCGTGCAGCAGGAGTTGGGTGTTCCGGTCAAGCTCGTCGGTCTCGGTGAAGGCCCCGACGATCTCGCCCCGTTTGAGCCCGCGGCGTTCGTCGATGCGCTGCTCGGGTAACAAAGCGTCGTCAAGAAACGCGTGATGTAACACCGTCGAAACGTCGTCTGCGTATCCGTTCACACGAGCGAAACACCGCAGCGTCTTAGACGAAACAACCACTCAGCATTGTCTTGCAACAGGTCAACGGACGTAAAAAGCTGCGGCCGTGGCATGTTGAAGGAGGAAACTGCGAGTGGATGGCTTTCCAATAATGGGCATCCCCGACACCGGGGATACGGCATGGATGCTGGCAAGCTCAGCGCTTGTCTTGCTGATGACGCCAGGTCTGGCGTTCTTCTATGGCGGCATGGTTCGCGCCAAGGGCGTGCTCAACATGCTGATGATGAGCATCAGCGCCATGGGCGTCGTGACCGTGTTGTGGGTGCTGTACGGCTACTCGCTGTCCTTCGGCAACGACAAATTCGACTTCGTCGGCGATCCGACGCAGTACTTCGGACTGAAGGGGCTGATCGCCGGTAACGCGACCGCCGCGGTTGCTGCGGACCCCGCCACCGGGACTGCCGCTGTCGATGCGGTGCACATCCCGCTGGCGGGCACCATCCCGCAGCTTGTCTTCGTGATGTTCCAGCTGATGTTCGCGATCATCACGGTTGCCCTGGTTTCGGGTGCGGTAGCCGACCGCCTGAAGTTCGGCTCCTGGCTGGTCTTCGCGGGCCTGTGGGCGACGTTCGTCTACTTCCCGGTCGCACACTGGGTGTTCGCGTTCGACGGCTTCACCGGTGAGACCGGTGGCTGGATTGCCAACAAGCTCAAGGCAATCGACTTCGCGGGTGGTACCGCGGTGCATATCAACTCGGGTGCCGCCGGCTTGGCATTGGCCCTCGTTCTCGGCAAGCGCAAGGGCTGGCCGGGAACGCCGATGCGGCCGCACAACCTGCCGTTCGTGATGCTCGGAGCCGGCCTGCTGTGGTTCGGTTGGTACGGCTTCAACGCCGGATCGGCGCTCAGTTCCGGCGGTATCGCCGCGTCGACGTTCGTCACCACCACCGTGGCCACCGGTACCGCGATGCTCGCCTGGCTGCTCGTCGAGAGAATCCGCGATGGGAAGGCGACCTCGCTGGGTGCCGCGTCCGGCATCGTCGCGGGCCTCGTTGCGATCACACCGTCCTGCTCGTCGGTCAACGTCCTGGGCGCGCTGATCGTCGGTCTCCTGGGCGGCGCGATCTGCGCGCTGGCCACCGGGCTGAAGTTCAAGTTCGGCTACGACGACGCCCTCGACGTGGTCGGGGTGCACATGATCGGTGGTCTCACGGGCACATTGCTGATCGGTTTCCTCGCCACCCCGGAGGCACCCGCCAAAGTCGCCGGCCTGTTCTACGGCGACCACTCATTGGATCAACTGTGGCGTCAGGCGGTCGGTGCGTTCGCGGTTCTCGCATACTCGTTCATTGTTACGACTATCTTGGCGTTGATCCTGAAGTACACGATTGGCTTGCGCCTGGGTGAAGAGGATGAGGTCAGCGGCATTGACGAAGCCGAACACGCCGAGACTGGTTACGATTTCGTGCCAGTGGGTGGTAGCTCAGTGCTGGCGCGTTCCGGCGCGGAGGGATAAGGGAATATGAAGCTGATTACTGCGATCGTCAAGCCGTTCACGCTCGAGGACGTCAAGACCGGCCTCGAACAGACGGGTATTCTCGGCATGACCGTCAGCGAGGTGCAGGGCTACGGCCGCCAGAAGGGTCACACCGAGGTGTACCGCGGCGCTGAGTATTCGGTCGACTTCGTGCCGAAGGTCCGGGTAGAGGTTGTGGTCGATGACTCCGCCGTCGACAAGGTGGTGGATGTCATTGTCCAGGCTGCTCGTACCGGAAAGATCGGCGACGGCAAGGTGTGGGTCAGCCCCGTCGACACCGTGGTCCGGGTACGCACCGGAGAGCGGGGGGCCGACGCCCTCTGAGCCGCATCTGAAATGCGACGTCGTCTCCCGGCGTGCACCGTGAGCGTCTACAGGTAAAGGCCGGGGGAGGACTCGAAATGACAGAGCAGACACCAGATTCCGCTGACGAGCGCTTGCGCGAGGAACAGAAGGCCGCCGCCGGCGCTTCCCGATGGGAAGCTCCGGCGGCGGGCTCGTCTCCGCGTCCCGCAACGGATTTGGTGGCCGCTTGCGAAAAGCTGCTCGCGGGTGGTGCGCGGCAATTGGATTCGGCCGCGCTTCGCGATGCACTGCTCGACTTGCATGATTTCTGGCTCACCACCAAGGCCACCGAGATCGGCGTCACCGCCACCAGTGGATTCGCCATCGTCGCCACCGGCGGCCTTGGCCGGGGCGAGTTGCTGCCGTACTCGGACCTCGACCTGACCCTGCTGCACGACAACATGCCCCGCGACGTCGTCGCCCAAGTCGCCGAATTGCTATGGTATCCGTTCTGGGACGCCAACATTCGCATCGATCACAGCGTTCGCACCGTGCCCGAGGCCCTGAAGGTCGCCGGTGAGGATATCTCGGCGGGCTTGGCGATGCTCGAAGCGCGACACATTGCGGGCGACTCCGATCTGTCGTCGTTGTTGATCAGCGGAGCACGACGACAGTGGCGCACCGGAATCGCCTCGCGGTTCGACGAACTCGTCGCGCACACCCAGCAGCGGTGGGACCGCAGCGGTCAAATCGCCCACCGGGCCGAACCCGATCTGAAATGCGGTCGCGGCGGGCTGCGCGATGTGCAGTTGCTCAATGCACTTGCGATCGCTCAACTCGCCGACGTCTATCCCAGCCGATCGCTCGCCTCGCCGATCGGCACTCTTGGCGAGGCGCATCTTGCGTTGCTCAACGTCCGCACCGAACTGCACCGCGTGTCCGGACGAGGAAGGGAACTGCTGCTGGCCCAGCACGCCGACGAGATCGGCGCCGCATTGCACATCGGCGACCGATTCGACTTGGCGCGTACGCTTTCTGACGCCGCGCGCACCGTCAGTTACTACGTCGACGCCGGACTGCGCACTGCCGCAAATGCGTTGCCCCGCCGCGGCTTGGCGGCCTTCAAGCGTCCCGCCCGCAGGCCGCTCGACGAGGGCGTCATCGAGTTCAACGGCGAAGTGATTCTGGCGCGCGACGCGCGTCCCGAACGCGACCCAGGGCTGATCCTGCGGGTCGCGGCCGCCTCGGCCACCACCGGATTGCCCATCGCGGCGTCGACGCTCGCCCGCCTCACCGAGTCCGCTCCCGAACTGCGCACGCCGTGGCCACGTCAGGCGCTCAAGGACCTGCTGGTGATGCTGGCCGCCGGGCCGGCGGCGGTGGCCACCATCGAGGCGCTCGACCGCACCGGATTGTGGGGCAGGCTGTTTCCCGAGTGGGGTGCGGTGCGCGACCTTCCGCCGCGCGACGTGGTGCACATCTGGACCGTCGACCGCCACCTCGTCGAAACCGTCTCGCGGGCAAGCGCATTCACCACCCGCGTATCGCGGCCCGACCTGCTTGTGCTCGGCGCGCTCTGTCATGACATCGGCAAGGGGCGCGGAGGAGACCACAGCGTGATCGGTGCCGAGTTGGCCACGCAGATCGGCACCCGGCTGGGACTGTGGCCGTCGGACGTCGAGCTGCTGTCGAAGGTGGTGCGCCACCACCTGCTACTGCCGCACACCGCCACGCGACGCGACCTGCAGGACCCGAAGGTCATCGCGATGGTGGTCGACGCGCTCGACGGCGACCCGGTTCTGCTTGAGCTGCTGCAGGTACTGGCTGAGGCGGATTCACTAGCCACCGGCCCCGGCGTGTGGGGCGACTGGAAGTCGTCTTTGATAGGCGATCTGGTCCGCCGCTGCCGGCTGGTGATGGCAGGTGAGTCACTACCCAAGCCTGATCCCGTTGACCCGCACTACCTTTCGTTGGCGTCTGACGTCGGCGTGCACGTCGACATGACGCCAGGGGACAGCCCGCACATCTACAACGTGACGATGATCGCCCCCGACCGGCGCGGCCTGCTGTCAAAGGCCGCCGGTGTGCTGGCGCTCAATTCGCTTCGGGTGCATTCGGCTTCGGTGAACGGCCATCAGGGTTCGGCGATCAACACGTTCGTCGTGTCACCGCACTTCGGTTCGCCGCCCGCGGCGGAGCTGTTGCGGCAGCAGTTCATCCTCGCGTTGGAGGGCGAACTCGATGTGATGTCGTCATTGGACAAGCGCGACGGCGACGCCGCCCAGCACGGCAGCAGGCGAGCGGGTGAGGTGCCCGACGCGGTGCCGATCAACCACGTGCCTGCGCCGCCGAAGATCCTGTGGACCGACGGCACCGAGCCAGGCGAGCTGGTCGTCCAGATCCGGGCGACCGACCGCCCCGGCCTGCTGGCCAGGCTGACGGTGGTATTCGAACGTGATGGTGTGGACATCGCGTGGGCGAAGGTCACCACGCTGGGATCGTCGGTGGTCGACGTGTTCGGGATTCTGGTGCCGACGCTCGCGACGGGGGATCGCTCGGTGCGTGACGCGCTGGAGCGCGATCTGTACGCCGTGCTGCCTGCGCCAGCGCCCGCGAAACCGGTATCTGAAGCCAGCTAGGCTGGTCGGCGTGTTTGAATCGCTGTCCGACCGGTTGACCGGTGCCCTGCAGGGACTCCGCGGCAAGGGGCGGCTGACTGACGCCGACATCGACGCCACCACCCGGGAGATCCGGCTGGCGCTGCTCGAAGCCGACGTCTCGCTGCCCGTGGTGCGCTCGTTCGTCGCCCGCATCAAGGACCGCGCCAAGGGCGCCGAGGTCTCCGGTGCGCTGAACCCTGCCCAGCAGGTCGTCAAGATCGTCAACGACGAACTGATCGCGATCCTCGGCGGGGAAACCCGCAGGCTGGCGTTCGCCAAGACCCCGCCGACCGTGATCATGCTCGCCGGTCTGCAAGGCTCCGGTAAGACGACGCTGGCAGGCAAGCTCGCGAAATGGCTTCGCGACCAAGGACATACGCCGCTTCTGGTCGCATGCGACCTGCAGCGGCCAGGCGCCGTCAACCAGCTGCAGATTGTCGGTGAGCGCGCGGGCGTGGCTGTGTTCGCGCCGCACCCTGGCGTGTCGACCGAAGGTTCGGAGCAGGCGGGCAACGGCGATCCGGTCGCGGTCGCCGCAGCGGGCCTGGCCGAGGCCAAAGCCAAGCACTACGACGTGGTTATCGTCGACACCGCCGGCCGGCTCGGCATCGACGATGAGCTGATGGGCCAGGCGGCGGCGATCCGCGAGGCCGTCAACCCCGACGAAGTCATCTTCGTGCTCGACGCCATGATCGGCCAGGACGCCGTGACCACGGCCGAAGCGTTCCGTGAGGGCGTCGGGTTCACCGGCGTGGTGCTGACCAAGCTCGACGGCGACGCCCGCGGTGGCGCCGCGCTGTCGGTCCGCGAGATCACCGGGGTGCCGATCCTGTTCGCGTCCGCGGGCGAGAAGCTCGAGGACTTCGACGTCTTCCACCCCGACCGCATGGCCAGCCGGATCCTTGGCATGGGCGATGTGCTCACGCTCATCGAGCAGGCCGAACAGCATTTCGACGCACAGAAGGCCGAGGAGGCCGCCGCCAAGATCGGCTCCGGCGAGCTGACGCTCGAGGACTTCCTCGAGCAGATGCTGGCCATCCGCAAGATGGGCCCGATCGGCAACCTGCTCGGCATGCTGCCCGGCGCGGGTCAGATGAAAGATGCGCTGGCCGCCGTCGACGACAGCCAGCTCGACCGGGTGCAGGCGATCATCCGCGGTATGACGCCCGCAGAGCGGGCCGACCCGAAGATCATCAACGCCTCGCGGCGGCAGCGCATCGCCAACGGCTCCGGCGTCACGGTTTCGGAGGTCAACCAGCTTGTCGACCGCTTCTTCGAAGCCAGGAAGATGATGTCGCAGATGGCCGGCCAGATGGGAATGCCGTTCGGCCGCAAGGGTTCTGCGCGCAAGGGCGGAAAGGGCAAGAACAAGCAGGCCGGCAAGAAGAAGGGTAGGGGACCGACACCGCCGAAGGTGCGCAATCCGCTCGCCGCGGGTGGGTTGCCAGCCGGATTCCCCGACCTGTCCAACATGCCGAAGGGCCTCGACGAGCTGCCGCCCGGCCTCGCGGACATCGACTTGTCAAAGCTGAAGTTCCCCAAGAACTAGTGGTCGCTCACCCCGCGCTTCACGTCCGCGGCCGTGGCTTGCCGGACGGCGAGCCGATCGAATGGTGGATTCTGAACGGGGTGCTGAGCGCCGAACCGGTGGCCGATGCGGAAACCGTGTTCGGTGCTGATGGGTATGGCGGCTGGATCGTGCCCGGCCTCGTCGACGCGCATTGCCATGTCGGGCTCGGCCAGCACGGCGTCGTGGAAATAGAGGAAGCGATCGCGCAGGCCGAGACCGAGCGCGACGCGGGTGCGTTGCTGCTGCGCGACGCCGGCTCGCCGACCGATACCCGCAGCTTCGATGACCGCGACGACCTGCCCCGCATCATCCGCGCGGGGCGGCATCTGGCCAAGCCCAAGCGCTATCAGCGCGGCTTCGCCCTCGAATTGGAGGACGAGTCACAACTGCCCGACGCGGTGGCCGAGCAGGCGCGTTGGGGCGACGGCTGGATCAAGCTGGTCGGAGACTGGATCGACAGGGACACCGGCGACCTGGCGCCGCTGTGGTCCGACGAGATTCTGAAGCAGGCGATCGACGCCGCGCACGCCAACGGCGCGCGAGTCACCGCGCACGTGTTCAGCGAGGATGCGCTGCCGGGTCTGGTCAACGCAGGCATCGACTGCATCGAGCACGGCACCGGGCTCACCGACGACACCATCGAGTTGATGGTCGAACACGGCACCGCGCTGGTGCCGACGCTGATCAACATCGAGAACTTCCCCGGCATCGCCGCGGCGGCCGAGAAGTACCCGGCCTACGCCAGGCACATGCGCGACCTCTACGCCACCTGCTATCCACGCATCGGTGCCGCACACGAAGCGGGCATTCCGATCTTCGCCGGCACAGATGCGGGCAGCACGGTCGCGCACGGCCGGATCGCCGACGAAATCGAGGCGCTCAAAGGCATCGGCATGAGCCCGACCGAAGCGCTCGGCGCGGCCAGTTGGACCGCGCGCGAGTGGTTGGGGCGACCCGGGCTGGAACACGGGGCATCGGCCGATCTGGTCTGTTACGCCGACGATCCGCGGTCGGGCGTCGACGTGCTGACCAACCCGGCACGAATCATCTTGCGCGGCCGCGTTTTCTAGCGCCTCACCAGTTTCTCAGCGGTATTGGCCGAAGCCCCAATCCAGCAGGCCGATCGCCTGGTCGTACATGTCGCCCGAGCCGTACATCTGCACGACGACGAGGTTGTGGCCATTGCGTTGCGCGGCGCCGACGAAGGTTTTCTGCGCCAGGTCGGTGTAGCCGGTCTTACCGACCAGCGTGCCCGGATAGCGCGACAGGAGTTCGTTCTGGTTGATGATCTTCTTGGGTCCTTCGTCGGTGGGGAACAGCGAGGACGGCTGCCGCACGATCGCGGCGAACGCCGGATAGCGAAGCGCCGCACGGTAGATCGCCGCGAGGTCGGCAGGCGTCGTGACCGACTCCATCCCTGGGCCGTCCAGACCCGACGGTGAGGAGGCGTGCGTGTTGCGTGCGCCGAGCGCTGCGGCCTTGGCGTTCATCTTCGCGACGGCAGCCTGATAGCCGCCGAGTCCCTCGGCCAGGGTGTTGGCCGCATCGTTGCCCGACACCAGCATCAGCCCGTCCAGCAGTTGACGCACCGTGTACGACCGGCCCTCTTTGACCCCGACGCATGAACACTCGACATCGGTGTTCGCGGGTGTCGCGGTGATCACGGCGGTGAGCGGAAGCTGGTCCAGCACCACCATCGCGAGTAAAGCCTTGATGGTGCTGGCGGGCGCGTGCGGCTCATATGGATTGCGGGAGGCCAGGATTCGGCCATTGTCGAGATCGGCGAGCAGCCAGGCCTGCGCAGGACCCTGGGGCAGATCCGCCGCACCCGCTGGCTGGATGGCCGGCTCGGCCCACACTGGAGGCGCGACCATCACGGCCGCAGACAGCGTGATACTCAACGCGGCCAATAACTTTCGCACGGCCGCCGAGCCTAGTCAGCGCAGTAGCCGACGAGATCTCGGATCAGTTGCGATTGCGCAACTTAAAGCGTGCCGACGCCGGCCCCGCCGTCCTGGGCGAAGCCCCAGTCCAGCAGCGCCGCGGCCTGATCCCAGTACGTCGGGCCGCCCTCTTTGATCAGTCCGTACATCATCGCGATCACCAATCGACGCCCGCCACGGTCGGCCGCAGCGACGAACGTCTTCTTTGCCGCGTCGGTGAAACCGGTCTTGCCGCCGATGGTTCCGGGGTAGCGATGCAGCAGTTCGTCCTCGTTCACCAGCGGCTTGTCGCCGGTATCAGAGGGGAACATGGCCACCGGCTGCGACGTGATCTGGGCGAAGGTCGGATTGGCCATCGCGGCGCGGAAGATGATCGCCAGATCCCGCGGAGTCGTGAATCCCGAGCCGCCCGGCCCGTCCAGCCCCGACGGCGTCGACGCGTGCGTGTTCACCGCTCCGATGGACGCAGCCTTGGCGTTCATCTTCGCGACCGCGGTGTCGTAGCCGCCGATCATGTCGGCGAGCGCATTGGCGGCGTCGTTGCCGGACGCCAGCAGCACGGCGTCAAGCAGCTGGCGCGCGGTGTACACACGGCCCGGTTTGACACCCGCGCAGTTGCATTCGACGTGGGTGTCGGCCTCGGTGCCGACGACCGTCGCATCCAGGCTGGGCAGCTCGTCCAGTGCGGTGAGCGCCAGCAGCGTCTTGATCGTGCTGGCGGGTGGGTGGGCGACGTCCATGTCGCGGCCGGCCAGCACCTGGCCGGTATCCATGTCGGCGATGATCCACGCGGGAGCGGGCCCGTCGGGAATCGGCACGCTGCCGACGGGTTGGATGTCCGGATCGGCGGCCGCGAGCGGCGACACGGACAGCAGGATCAGACTCAGGCATGCGGTGATGACCGCGAAGAACCTCCCCATGGGTTCTGCAGCCTAACCGCGGCGCCTGATCGTGTTCAATCGACTCATGTTGAGCCTGGAAGAGATCTCCGACCGGTTCGAAATCCAGCAGTTGCTGATCGACTACTCGACGGCGATCGACTCTCGACGATTCGACGATCTGGACCGGGTGTTCACCGCTGACGCCTACATCGACTACCGGGCCATGGGCGGCATCGACGGCCGCTTCCCGGACGTCAAGGCGTGGCTGGCGGACACCCTGCCGAAGATCTTCCGGACCCACGCACACATGCTGGGCAACTTCGATGTCCGCATCTCCGGCGACACCGCGTCGTCACGGACGTTCTGCTTCAACCCGATGGTGTTCGAAGGCGACACGAATCAGGTCATGTTCTGCGGGCTGTGGTACGTCGACGAGTTCGCGCGCACACCCGAGGGCTGGCGCATGAATCGTCGCGTTGAAGAGAAGTGCTTCGACAAGGTGGTGTGAGTCAGCCGCGTGTGCCCATGAGCAGGTAACGCGGTATCGGCTTGTCCTCAATCCGTCGTTGCTCCACTTGCAAGCCCGAATTCTGCAGTGCCGCAGCAATTTCGCCGACTGGCCTGATCGTGAAGCCGTGCTTCGCGAACGGCAGCCGCGCCATCACGTCCGGATCGCCGATGCCGATCACCGCGCGCCCACCCGGCCGCAGCACGCGCGCGAATTCGCGGCAGGCGCCGTCGAGCTCGGAGATGAAGTACACCGTGTTGACGGTGATCAGCGCGTCGACCGTGCCGTCGTCCAACGGCAGTTCGGTCAGCGAGCCACGCGCCAACCGCAGTCGGCGGTCGCTGCCGAACTTAGCTTTGGCCCTGCTCAACATGTCGTCGGCAATCTCGATGCCGTGCACCACGCCGTCGTTGCCCACGCGGTCCAACAGCAGTTGTAGTCCGAGGCCACCCCCGAAACCGATGTCTGCCACGACGCCGCCGCGCGCAGCCTGCGCCGCGTCCACCGCAGCGACGATCGCCTTCTCATTGCCCCGGTTGAGCGCCCGCGCCACAAAAGGGCTCAAGATGCCGTGGGGGCGGCCGAGTTGCCCGGCCACCGCGGACAACAACCGCTCGCGCAAGGACGTCATGGCTCCAGCATGCCCGGTTCAACGCATCGCTGTGCGCGCGACCTTCCCGATCACATCCCGGAGGCGGGGAGAGACGTATACGGAGATGAACATGTTGAAGATGTCCTCGCGCAGCCGCGTCAGCGTGGAGCTGGTGATCAGCCACTGGCCGTCGGTTTTCTCGTAGCTCTCGTGGTAGTGGCCGTAACCGCGCAGGTTCACTCCTGGCGCCAGCCGGACCACGTCCTCGAGGGCCCAGATGCCGCGGGCGGTAGTGGCCGAGGTCAGCTCGATCTCGGGCGCGTGCACCTGATGGGCGGTGGCCCGGTTTCCGAGGCTCTTGCTGGTGAACGCGACGAAATCGTCGGCGCCGCGGATCACCTTGCCGCCCGCCTGCGAGGTGTCGCTGAGGAAGTCGTCGCTGAAAATCCCACGCCACGCCGCCCAGTCCTTGGTGTCGAGGTAGCGGCAGTAGCGGGCCTTCAACTGTTTGATCGCCTCGATCTCGATCAGCGCGGCGGCGTCATCCATAGCCGAAGCGTGACACTATGGGTAGAAGTTGTAAAGCTCGACTGACCGCGATTTTCGCCGGTAGCGCCTGTTCTGGCACAATGGGCGGCTGTCTGGCGCACGACTACGGCTGTGCGGCGGTCACACACGTAAGGCAAAACCGGATCCGGGCATTCCGCCCGCATCGCCGAATTGCAGCGTGGCAACCACAGGAGATCGTTTCATCATGGCTGTCAAGATCAAGCTCACCCGGCTTGGCAAGATCCGCAATCCCCAGTACCGCATCGCTGTCGCCGACTCGCGCACCCGCCGCGACGGCCGCTCCATCGAGGTCATCGGCCGCTACCACCCCAAGGAAGAGCCGAGCCTGATCGAGATCAACTCGGAACGCGCCCAGTACTGGCTCAGCGTCGGCGCCCAGCCCACCGAACCCGTGTTGCAGCTGCTGAAGATCACGGGTGACTGGCAGAAGTTCAAGGGGCTGCCCGGCACCGAGGGCACGCTGAAGGTCAAGGAGCCCAAGCCGTCCAAGCTGGACCTGTTCAACGCCGCGCTTGCCGAGGCGGAGGGTGGCCCGAGCACCGAGGCCACCACGCCCAAGAAGAAGAAGGCGCCCGCCAAGAAGGCCGAGAAGGCCGACGCCGAGGCCCCCGCTGAGGCTGAAGTCGCGCCGGTCAAGGATGAGTCCGAGCCTGCCGCTGAGGGCGCGGACGCCACTGTCGACGGCGCCACCGAGAACACCGAGAGCTGACCGCGGCCATGAGCTCTGTCGTCGTTGACGCCGTGGAGCACCTGGTCCGCGGCATCGTGGACAATCCGGACGATGTCCGGGTCGACATGGTGACAAGCCGGCGCGGTCGCACCGTCGAGGTGCACGTGCACCCTGACGACCTCGGCAAGGTCATCGGCCGCGGCGGTCGCACCGCAACCGCGCTGCGCACGCTGGTCGCAGGCATCGGTGGCCGCGGCATCCGCGTCGACGTGGTGGACACCGACCAGTAGTGTCCCGATGGACCTGGTAGTCGGGCGCGTCGCCAAAGCGCACGGCGTCTCCGGCGAAGTGGTCGTCGAGATCCGCACCGACGATCCGGACATCCGGTTCACGCCCGGTTCGTCTCTGCGGGGCAGGCCATCTCGGGGCGGCCCGGAAAGCCGCTACGTCATCGATTCCGTTCGCGAACATGGCGGGCGACTGCTGGTGCGGCTGGAAGGCGTTGCCGACCGCAACGCCGCTGACGCGTTGCGGGGCACGCTTTTTCTCGTCGACTCGCAGGACCTGCCGCCGATCGAGGACCCCGATGAGTTCTACGACCATCAGCTCGAGGGGCTGCAGGTCGTGACGACAACCGGCACTGTCGTCGGCTCGGTCGAAGAGGTATTGCACACCGCCGCAGGCGAATTGCTGTCAGTGCGCAGCGACGAGGGCGAGGTGTTGGTGCCGTTCGTCAGCGCCATCGTGACGTCGGTCTCGCTCGCCGACCAGACGATCGTGATCGACCCGCCAGACGGCCTGCTGGAGCTGGGCTGATGCACATCGATGTCATCACGATATTTCCGGACTACCTGAACCCGCTGCGACAGTCGTTGCCGGGCAAGGCGATTGAAGCTGGCATCATCGAGCTTGCGGTGCACGACCTGCGGCGCTGGACCCACGACGTCCACAAATCGGTCGACGATTCGCCGTACGGGGGCGGCCCGGGCATGGTGATGAAGGCACCGGTGTGGGGCGAGGCGCTCGACGAAATCTGCTCGGAGGAAACACTTCTGATCGTTCCTACGCCTGCGGGCCGGCTGTTCGGACAGGCCGACGCGCAGCGATGGAGCAGCGAGAAGCATTTGGTGTTCGCATGCGGGCGATACGAAGGCATCGATCAGCGCGTCGTCGACGACGCGGCCCGCCGGATGCGCGTCGAAGAAGTCTCGATCGGCGACTATGTGTTGCCGGGCGGTGAATCAGCCACGCTGGTGATGATCGAGGCGATCGTTCGTCTGCTGCCCGACGTGCTCGGCAATCCTGCGTCACACCAAGATGATTCGCATTCCAACGGCTTGCTTGAGGGGCCGAGCTACACTCGGCCGCCGAGCTGGCGCGGACTCGATGTTCCCGAAGTACTGCTGTCGGGTGACCACGCGAAGATCGCGTCGTGGCGACACGAACAAGCGCTGCAACGCACGCGGGAGCGCCGCCCCGACCTGCTCAATTAAGGCGACTTGTGTGCGTTTCAGAGCGCTGAGCGCAAAAAAACGCACACAAATCGCGGCTAGATCCGGCCGCCAGGGAACATCGTCTTGACGGCCTGGGTGATGGTGGCGCGGGCGGTGTCCGCATCGGTGGTCTGCATCGAGCCGATGGCCACGACGTAGCGGCGGTCCGGTCCGATCACGCCGGTCGACAGGTGCACCCAATTACCGCCGTTCCAGCAGCAGAACCAGCCCTGCTTGACGGCGACCGGCTCCGAATACAGCCCCTCGGGGATGCCGAACCGCTGCGGATACACACCGCCGGGCATGGTGCCGTCGATCGCCAGCGGTGTGGAGGCCGCCAGGTTGGACATGATGATGTTGGCCCGCTCCTGCGGCAACCCGCCGGTGCCGTCGAGCAGCTTGTCGTAGTACCGGACGAGGTCACCGGTCGTGCTCAGCGTGTTGTACCAGCGACCGTCGTAGGGGGTGGTTGTCGCGCCCAAGCCGTACCGCCCGGTGACTCGCGAAACGATCGCGCTTCCGCCGCTTCGATTCCAGAAGACCTCCGCAGCGCTGTCGTCCGACGACCGCAGCATGGCGTCAAACGACTGGCGATCCTCGGGTGACAGCTGGGTCTGTCCCTTCGCCTCCTGCAGCATCAGGTCGTCGGCGATGAACAACTTGACCACCGAGGCGATCGGCATTGGTTTGTTGTTGCCGTTGGTGACAATTTGCCCGGTGTTTCGGTCGAGAACCGTGATGGTTACGTCGGCACCGGCCTTCGCGGCGTCGGCCGTCGCCTGTTTGGCCCGGGCGTCAAGGCCGGCGAACGTGGCCGCGGGCTCGTCGGGCGGGGATTCGGGCAGCGGGGCCCTGGTGCCCATCGGGGCGATAACGGTGAGCTGGGGCGCGGCGGGCGCGTCGGTGTCGCCGTAGACCCTGGCTTCGCAGCCGGCCAGCAAGGGCGCCAGGATGGCGACGGCAGCGGTCGCCTTCACCAGTGTCGGCGACGGCCGTCGCATGGTCCTCCCTTTGCGTTTCCCAATCCCGGATCAGGTTTGCCAACCGCCCTGTCGGTGGCCTCAAGCGTAGCGGTTGACTGGCGCCGTCGCGTGCTTAGCGCCAGCGCGTTTCGGAAGGGTCTGGCTCGCGTCGTCGGGCGGCGATTTCACTCGATTTCAGAGATTGAAGTACGTCTGGCACAATTGAGCAGTTGTCCGCGCGGGCCTAGGCCGCCCGCTGCGAGACGCCCTGAACGCCCGAACAGATCGGCTCGGCTACCCGTCACATCGTGACGTAGGCGCCCGCAGTCGCCAACGACAAGGAAGTGTCACCGATGAACACGCTGGACTTCGTCGATCAGACGTCGCTGCGCGACGACATCCCGGACTTCGGCCCCGGCGACACCGTTAACGTGCACGTCAAGGTCATCGAGGGCTCCAAGGAGCGCATCCAGGTTTTCAAGGGTGTCGTCCTTCGCCGCCAGGGCGGCGGCGTCCGTGAGACCTTCACCGTGCGCAAGGAAAGCTATGGCGTCGGCGTCGAGCGGACCTTCCCGGTGCATTCGCCCAACATCGACCACATCGACGTCGTCACCCGCGGCGACGTGCGCCGCGCAAAGCTGTACTACCTGCGCGAACTGCGCGGCAAGAAGGCCAAGATCAAGGAGAAGCGCTGATCTCGCGCATCGACGAGGTCTGATCCTTGGCAACCGACGAGCCCGGCGGTAAGCACCGCGCTGGCTACTCTGATGCGGTGACCGACTCCACGAACCCTCAGGATTCGTCTTCCGACCCAACGCCCGAAGGCTCCGATTCGGTCACCGACGACACGACCGACCCGGTCAGCGACGAAAAGGTCGAAGAACCCAAGAAGCGCGGTGCGGTGCGCGAAGCTGCGCTGCTGATCACCATCGCGGTGGTGCTCTACTACGTGATGTTGACGTTCGTCGCGCGGCCTTATCTGATCCCGTCGGAGTCGATGGAGCCCACGCTGCACGGCTGTACGGGCTGCACGGGTGACCGGATCATGGTCGACAAGCTCACCTACCGGTTCGGCGCACCGCAGCCCGGCGACGTGATCGTGTTCAAGGGCCCGTCCAACTGGAACATCGGCTACAAGTCGATCCGCTCGAAGAACACCGCCGTGCGCTTCGTGCAGAACACGCTGTCGTTCATCGGTTTCGTGCCGCCCGACGAGAACGACTTGGTCAAACGGGTGATCGCGACGGGCGGACAGACTGTCCAGTGTCGCGCCGACACTGGGCTCACGGTGGACGGCAAGAAGCTGACCGAGCCGTACCTCGACCCGTCGACGATGTTGGCCGACCCGAAGATCTACCCCTGCCTGGGTCCGGAGTTCGGGCCGGTGAAGGTGCCCGATGGGCGGCTCTGGGTGATGGGCGACAACCGCACCCACTCAGCGGATTCCCGTGCGCACTGCGGTAATACGCCCGCCGAGGCGCAGCAGGGACTGATCTGCACGGGTGACCCGACGCCTGGCACGGTGCCGGTAGACAATGTGATTGGAAAAGCACGGTTCATCGCCTGGCCCCCGTCGCGATGGGGTGGAGTCCACGCGGTGAACCCGCAGACTCAATAGCTCAGGGGGAGCTGCTCTTGCCGGCGACATGGCCTCCGCGAACTGTGATCCGGAAGTCCTCAGGCCTGCGCACCCTGGAGTCCGCACTGTACCGCGGCGGACTCGGTCCGGTGGCGGGCGTCGACGAGGTCGGCCGCGGCGCGTGCGCCGGTCCGCTGGTGGTCGCGGCATGCGTCCTCGGGCCGAACCGGCTGGAGAGCCTTTCGGCGCTCGACGACTCCAAAAAGCTCAACGAGAAGGAGCGCGAGCGGCTGTTTCCGCTGATCCGCCGGTACGCGCTGGCCTATCACGTGGTGTTCATCCCGTCCGTCGAGGTGGATCGACGAGGCGTGCATGTCGCGAACATCGAGGGCATGCGGCGGGCGGTGGCCGGTCTGTCGGTGCGGCCTGGTTATGTGCTTTCGGACGGATTTCGGGTGCCGGGGCTGCCGGTCCCGTCGCTTCCGGTCGTCGGCGGCGATGCGGCCGCGGCCTGCATCGCGGCGGCCAGCGTGCTTGCGAAGGTCAGCCGCGACCGGTTGATGGTCAACATGGAGGCCGAACATCCGGGCTACGGGTTCGCCGAGCACAAGGGCTACAGCACCCCGGCCCACAGTGCGGCGCTGGCCCAGCTCGGGCCCTGCAGCCAGCACCGATATTCGTTCATCAACGTGCGCCGGCTGGTGCCGGTCGGGGGTGAACTCGTGCCGGAATCCGCCCTGGAGACCGAACCCGAGCAGCAGAGCCAATTGGGGTAGGGGAGAATTGGAAGTTGCGATGAGCGCTTGCGCGAAGAGCCGATGGCGTCGCCGATATGAAGGACAGCTGAGCCGATGAGTGCCGAAGATCTCGAGAAGTATGAAACCGAGATGGAGCTCTCGCTCTACCGCGAATACAAGGACATCGTCGGTCAGTTCAGCTACGTCGTGGAGACCGAGCGGCGGTTCTACCTGGCCAACAGCGTCGAGTTGGTGCCGCGCAACTCCGAGGGCGAGGTCTACTTCGAGCTGAGGCTGGCCGATGCCTGGGTGTGGGACATGTACCGACCGGCCCGGTTCGTCAAGCAGGTCCGGGTCATCACGTTCAAGGACGTGAACATCGAAGAGGTCGAGAAGCCCGAGCTCCGACTGCCCGAATAGTCAGCCGAACGCGCCCCGCGGGATCGTCAACGGCAGGTCGACCGAGCTGAGTAAGCCGGCGGGTGCCGCGACGACGTACGGCACGGCGTTGACAACCCGCATGGCGGTGGCAACCATCGCGCCCGCCCCAGACGTCATGCCCTCGATGCCCGCCGCCTTGCGGTCGCGAACCGTGGCCGCCATGGTGCAGTCAATGTCGGGTTGGCCGGTGATCACGACGCGGTAGCCGAGCGCGCCTGGCAGCGTGGGCCAGTCGGGCGCGACGTCGGGCGCCAGCCGGGTGACGTGTTCGATGACGATGGCTTCGCGGCCGTCGACCACGCCGATCGCCTGCATCCGCAATGCGCCGCAGGTGCCGGATTCGACGGTGCCCATCGCCACCTCGAGTGTCCGATCCGTCACCGCGCGATCGAACGTCTCGCGCACCTCTTGAACCTCGACACCGAGCGCCTCGGCGACCATCCGTATCTGTCCCTGCCACTCTCCTGCGATGGCACCGGGAAAAGCGATCCACGGTTGGTAGTCGAGCGGGCGACCGAAACCCATTGCGTCGCTCATGATGTCGGGCACGCCGTAGTCGTCGTACAGGCCGATCTCATACGCGTGGATCTTCTCGATCCGCGACGACTGCGTGGTAAGCACCAGTGGCAGGTAGTCGGCGGCGAATCCGGGTTCGATGCCCGACGCGTACAGCGACGCCTGGCCTTCTTTCGCGGCGACGGTCAATTGATCGCGCCACTCGGCCGGCTCGTAGGCGTTCGGGTTCACCAATCGAGTGGTGCTCGTCGTCACGACGTTGATTCCGGCGCGCAGCAGTCGGACGTAGTCGGGGACCGCGAGGGCGTCGCGTTCGGGACCGCTGGCCGCGTACACGACACAGTCGGGGTTGAGCGCGATCAGCGCGTCGGCATCGGTGGTGGCTTGCAGACCGATCGGCTCGCCGTTGGCCAGTTCGCCGGCGTCCTTGCCGTTCTTCTCCTGCGAGTGCACCCACACCCCGACCAGGTCGAGGTCGGGCCGCTGGTGGATCGCGCGGATGGCGATCGATCCGATGCCGCCCGTCGCCCACACCACGACGCGGTGCTGACCTTTTGCCATGTCGACTCCTCGAGAGCTATCGCGTGCGACTGTCGGATCGCTTTAGAATAGTAATCACTATTATATTCGAGGGGAACAAAATTTAGGTTAGAGTCCGTGCCGAGTTTGGTGTGAACGAGAGGTAAGCCTGTGACATCCCCGCTGAGAACGGCTATGTGGTCGAAGCGCCGGCAGGGCTGCTGAGCTCGCTCGACTTGCCGAACACCCTGCCGCGCTATGCATTCGAATGAAGAGGAGGCCGACATGACGACCGGCGCGAACGCCACCGATCTCTATTACGACCCGTTCGACTTCGCCATCGATGACAACCCGTACCCGATCTGGCGGCGGATGCGGGACGAGGCTCCGCTCTACCACAACGAGAAGTACAACTTCTATGCGCTGAGCCGGTACAACGATGTTGCGCGTGAACTGCACAACTGGGATACCTACCGGTCAGGCAAGGGCACGACCATGGACATCATCATGAGTGGTGTCGAGGTGCCGCCCGGCGTAATCCTTTTCGAAGACCCACCGCTACATGATCTTCATCGGCGTGTGCTGTCAAGGGTTTTCACGCCGCGCCGGATGGAGGCCATCGAGCCGCTGACTCGTCAGTACTGCGTACGCGCGCTCGATGAGCTGGCAGGTGCCTCGCGATTCGACTTGATCACCGACTTCGGGGCGCTCATCCCGATGCGGACCATCGGCTACCTGCTTGGCATCCCCGAAGAGGGACAGCAGCAGATCCGGGACAACACTGATGCGTCGATCGGCCTCAAAGACGGTAGTTTCCTGTCGGTGTCGAGCGCCACCTTCGAGAATGCGTACCAACTGTTCGCCGACTACATCGAATGGCGTGCCGAGCATCCGTCCGACGATGTGATGACGCAACTGCTCAACGCGGAGGTGGTCGAGGACGGTGAGCTGCGACCGCTGACGCGCATCGAGGTGCTGACATATACGAGCATGATCGCTGGCGCGGGCAACGAAACGACCACTCGGCTGATCGGCTTCATCGGCCAACTACTCGCCGAGCACCCCGACCAGCGACGCGAACTCGTCGAGGATTTCTCGCTGATTCCCCGCGCGATCGAGGAAGTGCTGCGCTACGAGTCGCCGTCGCCGGTGCAGGCCCGCACAGTCGCCCGCGACACCGAAGTGCACGGGCAGACGATCGCGGAGGGTTCGATCATGTTGCTACTCAACGGTTCAGCCAACCGGGACGAGCGGCAGTACCCCGACGGAGACAGTTTCGACATCCACCGCACCGGATCGCATCTCTCCTTCGGTCAGGGACTGCACTTCTGTCTCGGATCGTCGCTGGCGCGGATGCAGGCGCGGGTCGCGCTCGAAGAGATGCTGACGCGGTGGCCGGAGTGGGAGATCGACCTTGACGACGCGGAGATGGCGCACACATCCAGTGTCCGTGGGTGGGGGAGACTGCCGCTGATCACGGGTTGAGAAGGGATGGTCACATGTCGCGCACAGCGATTCCCCGCAGGGTCGTGTCTCGCGCGAGAATCAATGCGTTCCGCGTCCCGATTTCCTGAAGGATGTTCTCCGGAATCCACTGCTCGCCGATGATGCACCGGGCGAGCAGGTCGGCGGTCGGACTGTCCACCTGTATCTCGCCGGCGCGCATGCCCTCGGAAAGGAGTGCTTTCATCTGCCGGATTCGTGTGGTGAACGACCATGCCGGGGTGGACGTGTCCGGAGGCGTCTGCCGCAACCACGCCAACTGAATTCGGAACTCGTCGGGGAACTGGTCGAGCGCGTTGACGTTCAACCAGCTCAACGCATCCAGCTTCTCGACTGTGGTCGAATCCGAACGAACGATGTCGGTCCATGCGCCGCCGACCTTGTGCCCGAATTCGAGCATGATCGACATCAACAGCTCGTCCTTCGAACCGATCACCCGGTACACAGTGCCCGTCCCCAACCCCGCGGCCGCCGCGATGTCGCGGATCGTGGTCATCTCATAGCCGCGGCGACCGAATTCGGCCCGTGCCACCGCGCGCACATGAGCGGCCTTCAGGTCCGTGTCATTCTCGGTGTCGACCCAGCTGTCGATCACCTGCTGCGCCACTGCGAACGCGTTCGACTTGTCCAAATCGGTGTCGGTGGGCGGGTCGACGGCGAGTCCTTGCAGGGCGATCCGGCTTTTCAGCCTGGCCACCTCAGTGGCCGAGGCGTTGTGGCGAACGACGTCGAGACCGGCGTGCAACATGCTTTGGCAGAGGCGATCGGCCAGCGTGGGGAGGTCGATGTCTCCTCGGATGTATCCGCTCCAGCGGCCGGCGCGTAACGCCTGCAACATCGCGGCCTGAATTTTCGTCGGCGGCCGTTTCGCCAATTCGACGAGCTCCGGGTCGGTGCTCGGACCCTCGTAGAACGACATTTGAAGAGCTGCGCGATGTTCCACCGCGCAGCGAGCGATCTCGCATCCGAGTTCCGTGATCTGCTCGGAGGCCGGACGGGGATCGGGCTGATCGATGCGTTCGAGGGCGCGATCACCGACGCGGTCGAGATCGATGTGGTAACGCCGGATCAGTTCGACCAGGATCGCTTCCTTGGATTCGAAATGGTGATACAGGCTGCCGGCGAGGATGCCTGCGGCGTCGGCGATTTGCTGCAGCGAGCTCCGTAGTCCCGTCGTGGCGATGACAGTGTCGGCCGTTCTCAGGATCTCGGTGCGCCTGGTGGCATCCACCGTTGGCTCTTCCGTGACGGCAGAGAGCTTGGTGGAATGGCCCTTCTCGCTCGCGGGACGGCCGCGGACGGACCTCCGCTTCACGGCGTCGGCGTCGGCCATCGCTGAGTCCTCCTTCGCCGGTCGTCGCGGGTGCGGACCTGAGAATTGATACTACCGAGCGCGGAACGGTCGGCGCTCACTCCGGTGTCGCGTGCCGCACGGCCACCAGCGGACGGTCGTACGAGGCATCGGACCTGTCATGGGTGGCGACCCTCATCGTCGGTGCCATCATCGCGATCACCTCGTCGGTGACCAACGACGTCGACTCGGCGTTCCACTCGACCACACAGACGCGGTCGACGATCGCCCACCGCCCATCCCTTCGCTCCAACCGGTCCACGTATCGACCGCCAGACAGCGTCAGGTGATTCGCAGGCTCCTTGTCGGTGCCGACGAACAGGTAGTACGTCTCGGCGTGCGCCTGGTCGCCGTCGATGTCGGCGGTGTGGTTGAGCAGGTAGTGCTGGTACCTGGTCTGCGTCGAGTGATAAGCGAACGCCCAATCGATGAAGTCGTCCACCTCACCGACGAAGCCGACGTGATCGTCGACAGCCCCGTCGTGGTACGCAGACCGGAGGATCTCGCGATCGCGGCGGTCCATCCCTCGCGCATAACGTTCGATGCAATCCCGGATCTCGGTGCGAGCCTCGAGGCGGGCTAGGCGCTCCTGCAGATCTGCATTCATTGGCAACCCCATTCGTTGACGGCAATAACTTCTTCCAGATTGCGACGAGGCGTTGGCGCGAATACGTGTCCGGTGCGCAACCTTGCGACGGGAAGGAGGCAGCCCTGGACGAAGGTCGCGGGAATACCCAGCAATTCGCCGACTTCTCGCTCGTGTTCGAGGTGCATTGTCGTGATACACGTGCCATAACCGCGCGAATGCAGCGCGAGTTGAAAGTTCCACACAGCGGGGAACATCGATCCGTAGAGGGTTGCCAGGTAGAAGGACTCGTCGCCGTCGGTGCGCGGGTAGCTTGGCTCGTAACAAGGGATCACGAGCACCGGTACCTGGTGCAGGTTCTCGACGAGGAACTCCGTCGAGGACATCAGTTTGGCCTCCGACGTGCCTGCGGGCATCAGGCCGGAAACCAGCTGACCGCCTACCTTTTTCAGGTAGGTGTCGCGGTAGATCTCGGCGATTCGTGCCCGCAGCGACGGTGCGGTGACGACCATCCACCGCCACGCCTGCTGGTTCGAGCCGTTCGGCGCGTGCAACGCGATCTGCAAGCATTCGCGGATCTCATCCAGGGCGACCGGAGCCGCCAGATTTAGCGCCTTGCGTGCGGACCTCGTCGTGGTGAGCAATTGGTCGATGTCCACGGCTGCCTCGACTACGTCGCGATCTTCGACGCGAGGTCGAGCACGGTAACGGTGTCGGTGCCTTCTTTCTTCAGCCGCTCCGAGGATCGGACGCCAAGATCGACGTCGGTGGCCTGGACGCGCAGGGCACCAACGGTCAGCTGCTCCTTCGGAATGTGGCTGAACATATCAAAGTTGTACAGCCGCAAGGCATTCCCGTGGGTAATCTTGTGGTTCGGCGCTGCCGCCACCCCGTCGGCGTTCATGTCACCGATCCGCTCGTCGATGTTGTAGCAGCCTTCGCGGATCTCGGACAGTTTCGTCGGTTCGGCGCCGTACTCGTCGGGAGGACGGCCGGCGACGGCGTTGAGACCGACATTGGTGGCCTCCGCACCTTCGAAAACCCAAGCGTCCGTGCCGTCTTCGCGTTGGATCAGCTTGGGAACGTCGTCCTTGTACTTGGCGGGAATGTGGTTGTCGAACAGGCCGGGTGGTTCGACCATGTGGTTGTCCACGGAGACGAGAACCATGTCGTTCATGTTCACGGGCACTCCTTAATTCCTTGTGGGTTCCGGAAAGGAGACGTCGGCGTTGTCGGGCATTGCGCTGATGCCGCGGCGGTCGCACACCTCGAGGACTTCGTCGACGATGGAGTCGGGCACGATGAATTTGTCGGTCGCCGAAATCTGTTTGATGTGTGCGAGGACATCGTCGGCCGTGGGCTCGGTTTCTGAGTCCGCCAACCAGCCGTCAGCGAGTCCCATGAACACGCGCGCGTAGCGCCCTGCGCATGCCGAGTAGTTGCGATGGGTGAAGTCGCAATCGGCGCTGGCAAGGAAGACTACGAGGGGCACCACGAGTTCCGGCCTGATCGCGCGCATGAACCCTGATTCGGCGAGGAACTTTTCGTCGCCGACGGTCTCGGTGACCATCCGCGAAAAGCCGGTCGGAAGAACGGTGTTGGAAAGAATGCCGTGCGCGGCGCCTTCGATGGCGATGACGTTGGATAGTCCAACAAGGCCGGCTTTAGCGGCAGCGTAATGCGCTTCCATCGGCTGGCCGAAATTTCCCGCCGACGAGGAGATGAAGACGAAGCGCCCGTACTTCTGTTTCGCCATCACCTTGTACGCGGGCTGGCTCAGATAGAAGCCGCCGTCGAGGTGCACTCGCAACATCTGCCGCCAGCGGTCGGGCGAGATCTCGTCGAACGGGATGCTGTTGAAGATGCCGGCATTGCTGACGACGGCATCGAGTCGGCCAAAGGTCTCCACTGCGGTGGCGACGATTGTCTGCCCACCCTCGGGGCTGTCGACCGAGTCGTAAGATGCGACCGCCCGGCCACCGGCGTTGGTGATCTCCTCGACCACCTGGTCGGCGACGCTGGGGTCGACACCCTGACCGCCCATGGTGCCGCCCAGATCGTTGACCACCACCGCGGCGCCCCGCTTCGCCAGGTCGAGGGCGTAGAGCCGGCCGAGCCCGCGTCCCGCTCCGGTCACGATCGCAACCTTGCCATCGAACTCGATCATCGCGGACTCCTTACCAATTGGTCACTGCAGTCGTCGTTGAAGAAAACCTCGGCGAAGTCGGCATCGGGCCAGGGGTACGAGAAACCCACGTGTCCGAACAACCTCATCTGACTTGGTGCTTGATTGACTCCACTTCAAGCGGACTCTACGGTGGAACAATTATTAGGTCAACATTGCGCCGGTGTGTGAGGAGGTGGCCCGATGGTCTCTGATGTCGACACCGAGCGTTTGCAGCTGCTCGGAATGTTGGCCTCCGCACTTGCGGGCCGTCCGCTGGCTGTGGCCGCCGGCGGCGCGGGCGAACCGTCGTGGACCGACGGCCAGACAGTGTTCGTCGATCCGTCCGCACGCGCCCGCGCCAATCTCGAATCGGTAGCCGTACACGCGTCGTTGCTCGCCGCGGACAGTCTCACGCCCGACGTCATCGACCAGCTGATACGGCGACCCAAACTGGCCAAGCGCTACTTGGCCGTCGAGGGACACCGGGCGCTGGTCGCCAACAATGATCTGCTGCCCGGCGTACTTACATCCTTGGCCGATCGCAAGCTCGCATCGCTCAGTGATTCAGCGGCATCGTCTCTTCGCATTGCGACCGCCAAGGATCCGCTTTCCGACCCGCCAACCGTTTTCGGTGTCATTCGCGCGAAAAAGCTGGCGGCGGCCATCAAGCGCACCGAGGCCGACGACCCGAAGGCCGGTCACGTGGCGCGCAAAGAGGCCAAGGGCGAGCTGGAGGCGCTCGACGAGGAGGCTGTCGACGACAGCGACGAGCCCGATGTGTTCACCAACCCGGTCGGTGGCGGCGGCTTCATCGGGAAATTGTTGAAGAAGATGTTGTCGTCGGCGCGTAAGACGGGGAGCGACGGCGGCGGACCTCCCGGCGCGGACACGCCGACCCACCGAACGAATTCGGCCAATCGGGGCGTCTACGCGGTGTCCTCGACCGCAGTGGCGACGGGAGAGGACGCCGCCGACATCAAGCAAGACGGGCTGAAGTATCCGGAGTGGGACGCCTCGCGCGGCGTCTACCGCCCAGACTGGTGCACGGTGCGCGAAGTCGAGCCGAAGATCAAGCCGTTCGCGACGCAGGCCATCGAGAGTGCGATCGGGGTGCGCCGACCGCTGGCCCGGCTCGGTATGGGCTTGCACCGCAGGCACCGTCAGCCGCAGGGGGACGACATCGACATCGACGCGGCTGTGGAGTCGCGGGTCGAGGTGATGGCCGGTTCGGTGCCTGACGAAGCCGTTTACCTCGACAGCCTCCGCAGGCGCCGCGACCTGTCGGTGCTACTGCTGCTGGACATCTCGGGGTCGACCGCCGAACCGGGGACACTCGGACGCACTGTGCACCAGCAACAGCGGACCGCGGTCGCCAACCTCGCGGTCGCACTGCACGATCTGGGCGACCGGGTGTCGTTGTACGCCTACTACTCGCAGGGCCGGGCGGCGGTGAGCATGGTGCCGGTCAAACGGTTCGATGAGCACCTCGACGCAGGCATCTTCAGACGACTCAACAGCCTTGAGCCGGGTGCATATTCGCGACTGGGAGCGGCGATACGACACGGGTCGTCGGTGCTGGAGAAGCGTGGGGGAACTTCCCGGCGGTTGTTGGTCGTGCTGTCCGACGGCCTGGCCTACGACCACGGATACGAGCGTGACTACGGCGCCGCGGACTCGCGTCGAGCTCTGAACGAGGCGCGGCGCCGGGGGATCGGGTGCGTGTGCCTCACGGTGGGAGCGGGCACCGACGTGCGATCGTTGAAGAAGGTCTTCGGCAGCTCCGCGCACGCCACCATCGGCAGGCCCGAACAACTCGCAGGTGTCGTCGGTCCGCTGTTCAGATCGGCGGTGCGCGCCGCCGAGATGCGGAGGCGGGTGTCGTGAGATTCGTCCGCGAACTCGGAAATGTATTGCCCAACAACTCTATTCAATGTATGCGGTCAGAGAGAAACCGTAGCCTTCACATGCTTGAAACAAACATCTGTTCCGATTAGGCTGTGGGTGGTCGCATCGATGCGGCTGATACGGAAGGGCACTATGGCAAACGAGGCCGGGCTGGCGGAGCAGAACGGCGCCAGGCCGCACACCGAATCGGCGCGCCCGTATTACCAGTCGGTGGGTAACGAGGAGGCGGTCTTCAAGGCGGCCTACCGTCAGGGACTTTCGCTGGTGCTGAAGGGCCCTACGGGCTGCGGCAAGACCCGCTTTGTGGAGGCGATGGCGCACGATCTCGGCCGACAGTTGATCACGGTGTCCTGTCACGACGATCTGACCACGGCCGACCTGGTGGGCCGGTATCTACTGCGGGGGGATGAAACGGTCTGGGTCGACGGCCCGCTGACCCGTGCTGTGCGCGAAGGGGCCATCTGCTATCTGGACGAGGTCGTGGAGGCCCGGCAGGATACGACCGTCGTGTTGCACCCGCTGGGCGATCACCGGCGGCAGCTACCGATCGAGCGGCTGGGCATCACCCTCGATGCGGCACCGGGCTTCGGCCTCGTCGTGTCATACAACCCCGGCTATCAGAGTGTGCTGAAGGACTTGAAGGACTCGACCCGGCAGCGCATGGTCGCCATCGAATTCGGTTATCCCGCCCCGGAGGTCGAGGAGGCAATCGTCGTCCACGAATCGGGTGTCGATGCGCCGACTGCGGCCGAGCTGGTCAAGTTCGCCCAGGCGATCCGCCGACTGGAGACCGGGGGACTGCGCGAGGTGGCGTCCACCCGCGTGCTCATCGCCGCAGGTCAGCTGATCTCCGAAGGGCTGTCTATCAGCGATGCGGCGAGAGCCGCGATCGCGGGACCACTTACCGACGACCCCACGGTGGGTCGCGGGCTCGACGAGATGATCCATGTCTATCTGGGCGGGGCCACGCGCGACAGGCAGTGATTGACGTTGCGCGGCGGGGGACGCTAGGGTCTGAACAAATATTAGGTTTGGTGCAGCGGAGGCCACATGTCGTATGTCAGCGGGGCGGAGCCGATCAAAGTCGGCTATTTGATGGACTTCACGCTTGCCGCGGACTTTCCGAAGGAATTGCTGGATTCGTTCGTCCAGTCCTTAGACCTCGTTTTCGAGGATGCCCTCGAAAAGGGGATCCTGGATCGGCGCGTGGAGGTGATCTATAAGGAGGTCGAGGGTCTTCCCAAGGGCACCGTGAAAGCGGTGATCGACGCCTATGCCGAGCTTGTCGACGAGGGTTGCCTTGTGGTGTTCGGGCCCAACATCACCGACAACGTGGTTCCGACGCGCGAGGCGATCGAAGAGCGTTTCAAGGTGCCGGCGATCAGTGTCACCGGGACCGACGACTGGTTGGGCGAGTGGACGTTCTCCTTCCCGCAGGGTTCGATGACCGATGAGCCCATCTTCATCGCCGACCTCGTGGCAAAGCGGGGATTGACCACGGTCGGCATCCTGGTCGAGCAGAACCTGATCGGCGAGTCGTACTTGAGCAACATGCGAAAAGCCTGTGTTCGCAAGGGTATTCGGATTGTTGCCGAGGCGCCCATCGCTCAGACGGCGCAGGACTGCAGTGCTGCAGTGGCCTCGCTGCATGCGGCAGGGGCCGAGGCGATCGTCCACTTCGGCTTCGGGTTTGGCGTCGTCTTCATCAACCCGGCCCTCGAAGCCCTCAATTGGGATCCGCCGCGCTTCACCACCACCGCCTTCCAGAACGCGTGGATCAATCCCGTGATGTGGAAGGCGTTCATGGGGTGGATCGGTGTCGACCAGTACGACGAGGAGAACAAGCTCGGCCAGGACTTCCTCGACCGCTACGAGGCCAAGTACGGCAACCGTCCCGAGTATTGCGTTTCCGTGGTCAATCACGATATCGCCTCGACGTTGGTGCGTGCTTTCGCCGATGCGCATCCGTTGAGTCCTCGCGGTGTCAAGGAGGCAATCGAGCGGGTGAAGATGATGCCCGCGGCCTCCGGTGCGCCCGGGACGCGCGTGTCATTTGGCAAGTGGACCCGCCGGGCCTGGATGGGCGCGGGGTACCTCGTCGCCCGCACCTTGGACGCCGACGGCGTCAATTCGCATTTGGTCGACCGATTTGGTCAGGAGTGAACGCATGAGCACCGAAGAATCCACGCCGCTACTGGTTGATTCCCGAAAGCAACCACCCAGGGGGCGAAGAGGAAAGGGAAGCCTGGGGTCGTGGCTGGCCGGTATCGGCCTGCTCGCATTCATCGGCTTGTTCATCGCGGTTTCGCGTACTGCGCTCGATCCGCGAGTGGCCAATCCCAACACTGTCGGCAGGCCGCGTCCGGTGGACTATCTCTTCGACTTCACCGGGTGGATGGGGTTCATCCAGGTCGCCACGGCGCTGATGCTGGTGACCCTCGTGGTCGTTTTCATCGTGGGCTGGCGACGTAATCCCGGCAGTCCGGTGATGTTGATGTTCTTGGTCACGACGTTGATCGTCTGGCAGGACCCGATCATGAACTGGGCGCCGTACGCGGTGTACAACCCCGACCTGCTGCACTGGCCGGAGTCCTGGTATCTGATCATGATGTCGCCGACGGTCGAGCCGTTCATCGTATTCGGTTATGTGACATTCTATTTCGGACCGTATTTCCCGGCAGTCTGGATTCTTCGCAGATGGCAGGCCAAACGCGGTCCCGAAGCATTTGTCAGCAGGCATCCGCTCATCAGCCTGGGCGGACTGGTGCTGGTTATCGGCTTCGTGTTCGATGCAATGCTTGAAGTCGGATCGATCCGCACCGGTCTGTACATCTATTCCCAGGTGATTCCCTTCGGGTCGATATTCAACGGCACCCCATTCCAATTCCCGCTGATTTGGGAATCCCTCGCGGTGACGTTCGTGATGATCCCGGCGGCCATCCTCGTCTACCGCGATGACACGGGGAAGTCGGTGGCCGAAAAGCTGGCCGCGAGAGCCAAGCTGTTTCCGACCAAGCCGGTGCTGGGCACGTTCTTGGTGATGTTTGCGATCATCAACGTTGCGTACTTTGCCTACGGCGGATGGTTCTGGGCGATCAAGGCGAGCGGGTTGGCGACATCGGTTGCGTGCCCGTGGCCGTACCCCGAGGCGAAAGTGTATGACCCGCAGGGGTATTACCGGGCCAACGGGGCCGAGGGGCCGTATTCGGTCGGCAAGTGGGCCACCTGGCAGCAGGGGCCGTTCGCCGATGTCGACGTCGAGTTGGGGTCGAAGAGCATGCGTTGTGCGGCAGGAAGTCAGCATGGCTGAGCCGCGCAGCGTCGTCATCACCGGCGCCTCACGAGGACTCGGGTTCGCGTCGGCGTGCCATCTGTACAAGCAGGGCTGGCAGGTGGTGGCCGCGATGCGGTCAGTCGATGCGGGCATGGAGCAACTACGTGAGGCGACTGGAGCGCGCGAAGGTGATCCACGCTTGATCGGGGTGACCCTCGATCTCACCGACGCAGCGTCCGTGGCAGCCGCGGGGAAGTCGATCTTAGAGATGGTTGGCGCTCCTTTTGGATTGGTGCACAACGCCGGTATTAGCCCGACAGGGATGGTCGAAGAGACGCCGATGAGCGTATGGGAACAGACGTTCGCGACGAACATCTTCGGTCCGGTGGAGCTGACCAAGGCGCTACTTCCCTCCATGCGCAATGCCGGACAGGGACGCATCGTCCTGGTGTCCAGCGCAGCTGGAGTCCGTGGAATGCCGGTAACCGCAACCTATTCCGCGGTCAAGGGTGCGCTCGAACGGTGGGGCGAGTCGATGGCAGGTGAGGTCGCAGCATTCGGGATCGGGGTCACCATCCTGGTCGCCGGCTTCTACAAGACCGAGATCATCACGAATCCGCGTGCCGCAAGCTACTGCGATTTCGACGGGCCGTATGCATCCCACCACAGCGCCTGGGACAAGCGTGGTTTCGAACAATTGGCCGTACGTATGGCAAGGCCGCCGGAGCAGTTTGCCGTCAGACTGGCCGAGGCCCTCGATGATTCGGCGCCGTTCGTCAAGCGGGGGATCGACAATGACGCGCGAATGTTATTGGTCGCCAACCGCCTTTTGTCCGGCGCCGCGATGCATCGCATGACGCGGTTGATGATGGGCATACCGCGGTTCGGCGCCATGCGCGGGGGAGCATATCCGTTGACCGCGAGCCAGCGGGCAATGGTCTTCGCGGCGAAGGTTCTTCCCCAGCCCGTGCTACACCGACTGGCGTCGCTCGCGGCGCGGCGTTCAGCCACCACGCACGCTCCAAATGGAAGTGAGAGCAATGACTGAGGCAACGACAGTGGCGTTCGAGTCGAGGATGCTGATCGACGGCAAGCTCGTCGACGGTGAGTCAGGCACGTTCACCAACATCAACCCGGCCAACGAGGACGTGCTCGGCGAGGTCGCAGACGCGTCGAAGGCCGACATGAACCGTGCCATCGACGCAGCGCGGCGTGCGTTCGATGAGACCGACTGGTCGACCAACAAAGAGCTGCGTAAGCGTTGCCTGCTGCAACTCCACGACGCGATCGAAAGCGAATTGGAGGATTTGCGTGAGGAACTTATCCTCGAGGTCGGCGCGCCCAGGGCGGTGACCCATGGTCCGCAGTTGGATGCTCCTCTTGAAGATGGCCTCAAATACCCTGCCAGACTGATTGATTCCTTCGAATGGGAAACCGACCTCGGTGACAAGGTCATCTCCGTGACCGGCGTCAACACCAGGCGCAAGGTCTGGCATGAGCCGGTGGGCGTCGTCGGAGCGATCGTTCCATGGAACTTCCCTTTCGAAGTCACCATCAACAAGCTCGGGCAAGCCCTGGCCACCGGAAACACCGTGGTCCTCAAGCCCGCACCGAACACACCCTTCAACGCCACCCGATTGGGCCGGCTCATTGCCGAGAAGACCGACATCCCGGCGGGTGTGGTCAGCGTCGTGACCGCATCAGATCACTTCGTCGCTGAGGAACTGACCCTGTCGCCGAAGGTCGACATGATCTCGTTCACCGGTTCGACCGTCGTGGGCAAGCGGATCATGGAAAAGGGCGCGGCTACGATGAAGCGGCTGTTCCTCGAACTCGGCGGCAAATCGGCGACGATTGTGCTCGATGACGCGGACTTCAATACCGCCTGCCTGATCGGAATCGGCCCGCTCATGCACGCCGGCCAGGGTTGCGCGACCCCCACCCGAATGCTGTTGCCGCGCAGCCGTTATGACGAGGGTGTGGCGATTCTCAAGGGTCTGTACGAGAACATAAAAGCAGGCGATCCGCAGGACCCGGCCACCATCTGCGGACCGGTGATTTCGGCGAAGCAGCAACAGCGCATCCTGGGCTATATCCGCAAGGGTGTAGACGAGGGAGCGACGATGCTCGTCGGAAGCGCCGAGCCGCCGAAGGAATTCGACAAGGGCTTCTGGGTCACCCCAACACTTTTCACTGACGTCGACAACTCGATGACGATTGCTCAGGAAGAGATTTTCGGGCCCGTGCTTGCTGTCATCGCCTACGAGGACGAAGAAGACGCGATCAGGATCGCCAACGACAGTGTGTACGGGTTGGCGGGAAATGTGATGTCAGGCTCGACGGATCGCGCGTTGGCCGTCGCGCGTCGGCTGCGTGCCGGGTTCATCGGCCTCAATGGCACCGCTGGATACAGCGCCGATACACCGTTCGGGGGCTACAAGGACAGCGGGGTCGGGCGCCAGAACGGCCTGGTCGGCTTCAGCCAATACACAGAAGTGAAATCCGTCGCCTACCCGGCGACTTGATAGGAGCCAGCATGTCAGAACTGTTCGACCAGCTCGAAGACTTCGCGGCGTTCGATGATGTCGTATCGGGCGACGTCCGCGACCCCTACCCGGAGCTGGCCAAACAACGCCACGACACTCCGATCCAGCGCATCGATATGTCGACGATGCCCGGCGAGGAGGGCAAACCTGTCTTCATCGTCTACCGGCACGAGGACATCCAGACCATGCTGCGCGATCACGAGACCTTCTCGTCGCAGGCCGTGATCCAGATCTTCGGCGACGTCTTGGGTCATGGGGTGATGCTGGGTATGGATGAACCCATCCATGGTCGGCTCCGCTCCTTGGTGACGAAGGCCTTCACCCAAAAGGCCCTGGCGCGTTGGGAAGACGAGATCGTGGGGCGTATCGGCAACGAGCTGATCGACCAGTTCGCTTCGGACGGCAAGACGGACCTGGTCAAGACGTTCACATTTCCGTACCCGAGCCGCATCATCGCCGCCCTGCTCGGCCTGCCGGAGGAGGATTTCCCGCAGTTCCAGCGTTGGTCGATCTCGATGCTGAGCTACACCATCAACCCCGAACGCGGTCTGGCGGCGTCGAAGGCCCTTGTCGACTACTTCACCCCGATCCTGGAGGCGCGCCGAGCCGAACCTCGCGAGGATTTGATCAGCAGCTTGGCGGCCGCCGAAATCGATGGACAAAAGCTCGCCGACGAGGACATCTACTCCTTCATCCGGCTCCTTCTTCCGGCTGGTGTGGAAACCACCTACCGGTCGCTGGGTAGCTTGCTATTCGCGCTACTCACCCATCCCGACCAACTCGATGCGATCCGCGCCGACCGCTCGCTGTTACCCCAAGCCATCGAAGAAGGCGTGCGCTGGGATGCGCCGCTGCTCAACATCACTCGCGTCGCCACTCGCGACACCGAGTTGGCGGGAGTGCCCATTCCCCAGGGATCTTCGGTCATGCCGATGCTCGGTGCGGCCAACCGCCAAGAAGATCGCTACGTCAAACCCGACGCCTTCGACATCTTCCGGCAGGCGAAAGTGCCCATCAGCTGGGGGCACGGAGTCCACGTATGCCTGGGCATGCACCTGGCCCGGTTGGAAATGCGTACCGCCATCAACCTGCTCCTGGACCGACTACCGAACCTCCGCCTCGACCCTGACGGCGACGATCCGCACATCCGCGGCATGGTGTTCCGCTCACCAACGTCACTGCCTGTGCTGTTCGACCCGGCTTGAGAGGGTTCGCGGCTCGGCGTGGGTGCGAGTCCGATTGCAGGCAATGAACATTGAAAGGAATGAGAAGCGCATGACCGACTTTGACACCGTGGACTTTTTCACTGACGAAGGCCTTGTTGCTGACCCGTACGGCTACTTCGACCATCTTCGGTCGAAATGTCCGGTAGCGTCGGCAACCCCCTTCGACGTGATGGCGGTGACGGGCTACGAGGAAGCTCTGGCGGTCTACAAGAACAACGTTGACTTCTCATCATGCAACTCGCTGGCTGGCCCGTTCTCCGGTCTGCCCTTCGGCCCGGATGGGGCCGACGACGTCACCGACCTGATCGAGAAGCATCGCCATGTCGCCCCCATGGCAGAGCACATCTCGAATCAAGATCCCCCGCTGCACAGTCGGACCAGAAGCCTGATGAACAAGCTGATCACTCCGAAGCGCCTGAAAGAGAACGAGGAGTTCATGTGGCGGCTTGCCGACGAGCAGTTGGACACATTCCTCGAGCGAGGTAGCTGCGAGTTGCTGGCAGACTACGCAAAGCCATTTTCCCTACTTGTCATCGCTGATCTGTTGGGTGTCCCACCAGAGGATCATGAAGAATTCAAAGCACACTTCGGTACTCAGGTGGCTGGAGAGCTTGGCGAGGGAACGACAGATCACAATCCCCTGGAATGGCTCAACGAGAAGTTCCACGCCTACATCGAGGACCGGAGGCGCTCGCCGCGCGGTGACGTGCTGACCGAGTTGGCCCAGGCGAAGTACGACGATGGGTCGACGCCCGAGATCGAGGACGTCATGAACTTGTCGACGTTCCTCTTCGCCGCAGGGACGGAGACGACGACAAAGCTGGTCAGCGCGGCAGTACGGGTCATCGCTGAGAATCCGGAACTCCAAGCGTCCCTACGCGAGGACCGAGCCAAGATTCCGGCCTTCCTCGAGGAGACGCTACGCATGGAAAGCCCTGTCAAGGCTCACTTCAGGATGGCCAGCAAGACCACCACGGTAGGGGGAGTGGAGGTGCGTGCGGGAACAACGGTCATGCTGCTGCCCGGTGCATGCAATCGCGATGAACGAAAGTTCCAGTCGCCGAACACCTTTGATATCAATAGGCCGAACGTCCGTGAGCAGATCGCCTTCATCCGCGGGGTGCACTCCTGCCCGGGTGCTCCGTTGGCCAGGGCGGAAGGTCGGATAACGATGAATCGAGTGTTGGATCGCATGGGGGACATCGCGATTTCTGAGGCGCATCATGGCCCGGCGGACCAGCGGCACTACGAATACGACCCGACCTTCATCTTGCGGGGTCTACGCGAACTGCACGTGACCTTCGCCGCGATCGGCTGAACGCAATAACCATGTGGCGTTGCCTAATTCCGTCCGAAATGGAGGTTTCCCGTGTCTGATCCTGTTGACGTGGTCCGCGAGTTCTGCGCCCTGATGGAACGTCGCGATCCCGAAGCTCTGCGTCCCCTGCTTGCCGACGACGCTGTTTACCAAAACGTCGGTATGCCCGCCTTCACCGGAGTCGACGCCATCGTGGAGAACATCGGCGCGCAGTTCTCGATGTTTCCAGACGCCTATGCGTTCGAGATCGTCAACATCGCCAGTGACGGTTCAGTCGTGCTGACCGAACGCCTCGACTACATCCAAGCCCCCGATGGATCCAAGCCGGCAATTCCGGTGATGGGAACCTTCGTGGTCGGAGATGACGGCAAGATCACACGATGGACTGACTATTTCGATGTCAACCTCACCGTCAAACTCCTTCAAGGAGAAGACATCAGCGAGCTGGTTCCCGCAGCGCCCAGGACATGACCCCGATCTGTGAACAAGCGACTGACATCACCGGGAGAAATCATGGCAGACACTGTCCTCGTCACCGGCGGCTTGGGTTTAGTGGGCTCGCAGACAGTCCGCAGATTGGCTGACCTCGGTCGCCGGGTGGTGGCAACGGATCTCGACACCCCCGCCAACCGGAAGGCGGCCGCGAAACTGCCGAGCGGCGTCGAGTTCCGGGGGGTCGATCTGACCGATTCCGCGCAAGTGCAGCGTCTCGTTTCCGACGTCGCCCCGGACGCGATCGTGCATCTCGCGGCGGTCATCGCACCGGCGATCTATCCGATACCCAAGCTTGCGCGACGGGTGAACGTTGATGCCACTGCACATCTTGTCCGCGTTGTCGAGGGGCTACCGAAGCCACCACGGTTCGTCCATGCGTCGAGCATCACCGTGATGGGTCCCCGAAATCCGCACCGCACCACCGCTCCGCTGACGGCGGAGGACCCGATGCGGCCCTACGACGTCTACAGCGGCCAGAAGTCCGAGGCCGAAGAGATCGTGCGATCATCGACGCTCGAGTGGGTGGTACTGCGGCTGGGCGCAGTGCTGAGCCCCGACATGGGGTCACTCCCGGTGACCACCGACGCGATGTACTTTCAAGCCGCACTGCCCAGCGACGGCCGAGTGCAGACCGTCGATGTTCGCGACGTCGCATGGGCGTTCGCTGCTGCAACCACCGCTGACGTTGCTCGCGAAATCCTGCTGATCGGCGGCGACGATTCCCACCGACTGACCTACGCCGAAGTCACCTCGAGCCTCGTTGCGGCTCTTGGTCTACCCGGAGCCATGCCGCCCGGCCGCCCCGGCGATCCGACCAGCGACGACGACTGGTTCGTCACCGACTGGATGGACACCACTCGCGCCCAAGAGGCGTTGCAGTTTCAGAATCATTCGTGGCCCGACCTGCAAGCCGAACTAGCGCAGAAATACCGCTTGCTGCGCTATCCGGGCCGGCTCGTCGCCCCGCTCGTGCGACTGGTCATGGGGCTACAGTCGCCCTATCGGAACGCACCGGGTCAGTACGCGGATCCATGGGGAAAGATACGCACCAAGCTGGGCGAGCCCTTGTGGGATCGGCCTCGAGTGTGATCCCGACCCCATTCTTCGCGCCGTGAAGTGTTCGGATTGAATAGATTTGGCAATTGGAGAGGGACATTCATGCGCGTACCTCGTGCTGTCGCAAACTTCAATCGTCGAGTCACCAATCCCGTGGCTCGCTCGCTTACGCCGTGGCTTCCGTGCTTGGGCACACTCGAACACACCGGACGCAAGTCCGGCAGACGATATCGAAGTCCCCTCCTGGTGTTCCGGACCAAGAACGGGTTCGTCATCCTGATCGGCTACGGGCCGGAAACCGACTGGCTCAAGAACATATTTGCGGGAGGACCGACAGTACTGCACAAGGCGGGCAAGGCAGTCACGTTGACCAACCCTCAGATCGTCGAGAAGGCTGTTGCCGCACCGCTCGTCATGCCGGTGCCCCGGCTGTTTTATCGCTTGTTCCCCTACAACGAAGCTGCATTGGTCCTGACGAAAACCGCTTAGTTGGAAAGGACTAGCCATGGTGAGCAAATCCCCGGAGGAGCACGCCCGTAACCTCGACCTTCGACACGACGATTTCAACGACCCGGAATACCTCTACGAGGTCTACGAGGTGATGCGGGAATACGCGCCGTTCTGTCATCAGGATTCCCCATTCGTGGGACCCACGCCGGGCGGCGCGTGGGTCGCTACCCGGTACGACGACTGTTTTGAGGTCGCTCGTGATTGGCAAAGCTTCTCCAGCAAGCCCGTGGATCCAGATGGCTCCCTCATGTGGTTCGGCGACATCGTCATTACCATCGATCCGCCTCGGCAACAGCAGCTTCGCAAGATTCTGAACCCGTATTTCTCCCCGGGGCGGATGAAGCAGTTGGAACCTCAGGTGCGCACGGTCACCGATGATCTGATCGACGACTTCATCGAGTCGGGGCGCGGCGACCTCGCCCACGTGGCGTGGCGGCAGCCCGGGATCGTGTTTTTCAGGTATCTGCTCGGCATGCCCGTCGAAGACGTGGCGTTGTACATCGAGACGACGGACGTCACGATCAACGGTGAGAGTGAAGAGGTCCGACAGGCGGCAATGAACGATCTGTACCAGCGCGTACGCGCTGAGATCGACAGGCGTCGCGATGAACCGCCGCGTGACGACCTCATCAGTGTGTTGCTCGATGCCGAGATCGACGGTGAGAAGCTGAGATTCGACGACGTGGTCGCGAACGTGATATTACTGGTGCAGGCCGGGCTCGAAACAACCTCCAGCGCAATGTCTTTCGCCTTCTTCTACCTGGGTACCAATGCTGCGGAGTGTGACCGGTTGGTCAGCGACCCTGCGTTGATGCCCAGGGCGATCGAGGAATTCATCCGGTTCGCCGGATCGATCCACGGCTTGAACCGCGCAGTCACCCGCGAGGTCGAACTCAGCGGCCACCAGTTCTGTCCTGGCCAGACGGTCGTCTTGAACTATGCGGCCGCCAACCGCGACGCGCGCGAGTTCGACGAGCCGAACAAGTGCATCATCGATCGACAGGCAAATCGGCACCTCGGGTTCGGAGTCGGCGTCCATCGCTGTCTGGGGTCCAATCTCGCCCGACTCGAGTTCCGAGTGGGTGTCGAACAGGTTCTGAATCGGATGCCCGACTACGCCATCGGCCCGGAGTCGGAAGTCGACTTCCAGGGGAACTCGGTCACTCGCGGCTACCGGGCCCTGCCCGTCAATTTCACCCCGGGTGCCCGCGTCGCCCAGTGAGTAGGATCGCTCATATCAGTTCGCCGCCAACGGTATAGCGCATCGCGAACCGACGCGTCGAAGTATCAAGTGATATGCATTAAGACCAAGCCGGACGAGCTCTTCGCGCCGCCACCCGGGCCGCACGTTGGACAGCACACGGAAGAGTTACTTGGCGCCCTGTCGGGCTACGACGCGGCCGGAATCGAGCGGCTTCGTTCGTCGGGTGCAATCGGATCACCATCACGTGTCAAACCACCGTGCGGCTAGAAACCGTCGGCGATGCGCACCACCGCGCGCCCGGAGTATCGGCCCGCGCGAACTTCATCGAGCACCCCGACAACGTCTTTGGCATCGACATCATGCAGCACATCCGAGATGTGTTGTGGGCGAAGCGAACTGCCCAGTTGCTCCCATAGTGCGCGGCGCGGTCCAATGGGCATTTGTACCGAGTCGATGCCGAGCAGGGAGACACCCCGCAGGATGAAGGGCATCACGGTTGTCTGCAAGCCCGCGCCTCCGGTGAGCCCGCTGGCCGCCACTGCACCGCCGTAACGGATGGTGCTCAGCACGTCGGCCAGCGTGGCCCCGCCGACGCAGTCAATTGCTCCTGCCCATCGTGTCTTGCCCAGTGGTCGCGGCTTCGCGTCCGGGTCCTCGGGTAACCGGCCAATGACCTCCGTTGCGCCCAATGCCTTCAGACGTGCTTCCGCCTCCGGCTTTCCCGTCGAGGCCACCACCTCGTAACCCGCTGCAGCCAAGAGATCGACGCTCACCGAGCCCACTCCGCCCGTCGCGCCTGTCACCACGATCGGTCCGTCCTCCGGCGTGATGCCGTGCCGCCGCAGTGCCTGCACGCTCATCGCGGCGGTGAAGCCTGCGGTGCCGATGGCGGCTCCCTCATGCGGACTCAGGGAGCCGAGCTTAACAACCCAATTCGCGGGCACCCGTGCATATTCCGCATAGCCACCATGCCTGCCCGTGCCAATCTCGTAGCCGTGCGCCAATACCAACTCGCCGACCGCGAATTCGTCGGCTTCCGACGATACGACCTCGCCGGTGAGGTCGATGCCCGGCACGATCGGATAGTTGCGCACGACACCGCCTTTCGGCGTCAGCACTAGCGCGTCTTTGTAGTTGACACTCGAATAGTGCACCCGGATGGTGACCTCCCCGGGCGGGAGGTCAGAACTTCCCAATGTCTCGACCGCCGTCGTGATGCCGTCATCGTCCTGGCGGGCAACCAATGCCGTGAATCTGTCTGAGGAACTCATGAACAGTTGCCCTTTCCTCTAGGGGAGTATTTCAGTGATTGCTTGTTCGGGACAGTTCGCGATGGCGTCCGTAACCGCGCTCTCCACAGCCGCGGGCACTTCACCCGGGTCCGCGACCGCCCAGCCGTCATCGGTCATCTCGAAAACCTTCGGACACAGCGTCAGGCACATGCCGTGGCCGGCGCAGCGGTCCTCGTCGACGGTGACCTTCATGTGTTGTCCTCTGCTGCATCCGCTTCGCGGCGCGTGATCAGCCGCATCAGCAGCCCGCGATGATTGGTGTGCATCGGCGAGTGACAGACGACTGCACGCCCAGCCACCACTTGCGCCGGTACGCCTATGGAGCTTAGCAGGTTGATGCCAATGGCTGTACTACTGAAATGCAAATACACTTTTCTTGATTAGAAGAACCGAGTAGTCTATTTCAGAGAGTCATCTTCTCACTTGAGATGTCCTTGGGGCGGTGGCGATAGTGCTTGTCGGGCGGATGGCGATCCGAACATCGGATCAGTCGCGCGATGCCGATATGGTGGCGGTATGCCGCCACTAGTCGCATATCCCCGCGGCCGCATACGTTGTCGCGGCATTTCGCAGTGGCGATCCGGTCATGCACTCGCTGGGGATGGTCGCCGATGAAAACGGGGGACACACCCAACTGGGCGTCGGGTCCAAACGGCGTAGCGGGTAGTACTTGGCAAGAGCGGGCAGTCGAGCGTCGGCTCGGCGAGGCGCGGGCGCGGGCCGTTGAGCGCAGTACCCAGTTCATGGCGACCGCACTCGAGCTTGTCCAGGAGTCGGGGCCGGGCAATTTCACCTTGCAGGCACTCGCCGATCGAGCAAACCTCAGCCTGCGAACGTTCTATCAGCACTTCGCCGGCAAGGACGAGCTGTTGCTGGCGCTGTATGAAGACGTCACTTCGAAGTACACCGAGGCAATCAGGACCCAGGTCGAGGCCGCTGAGGACCCGATGGGGCAGCTGGAGGCGTGGTGCCGAGGTGTCTTGTCGCGCCCGGGCGCATCGAAAGCAGTAGGCGGCCGTTTGGTTTTGATCTACAACCTGAGCCTCGAGTTGGATAATCCAGAGGCATTCGCCAAAGTATGGGAGCCGCACCGGAAGCTGCTGACGGAGATCCTGACTGCCTGCTCGGAAGCTGGCTTGATTCGAAACGATCTCACGCTGCCGCAGTTGACTTCTCTGTTGGGCTACACGCTGACATCTTTCGGCCAATTCAACGCGTTGCATGAGGGGATGGAGGGCGCCAGCCTCACTGAGGACGTTGTTTGGTCCTGGTGTCGTCAGGCGATCATGCCGTCGGCGGCTGTGCGCGGGGACCATGGACCGGTTGGGAAGTCGTCAACCAGCGACTGATAGCCCGGCGTGTAAGTCATTGCTCTGTAACGGATTCGGATAACCTCAGCATGGCCAGATCGCGCAGATCACTTGCCTTGATTTTGTCGCTGCCGGTGAGCGTGATGTCGGCGTCGTCGAAGAACAGCACGCGGCGGGGCACCTTGTAGCTCGCCAGCCGGGCACGCAAGTATTCGCGAATCGCCTCCGGTTCCAAGTTTGTGCCTTCGCGCGGCACGACGCAGGCAACGACGATCTCGCCAAGCGTGTCATGCGGCACGCCAACCGTTTTGGTCACCTTCACACCAGGGTGCTTCGAGAGTGCATCGTCGACCTCTAGCGGTGAAACATTCGCTCCGCCTGTTTTGATGACGTCCGACAGCCTGCCTTCCCAATACAAGCGGCCGGCGTCATCGAGATAACCGTTGTCACCGGTATGAAAGAACCCTTCCGAATCCAGCGTCTCGTCCAACGGGACGCCGAGGTAGCCCAGCATCAAAGTGGGGCCCTTGACACAGATCTCCCCTCTTTCACCACGCGCAAGCACCACGTCGGTGATCGGATCGACGATCTTGAGGGTTACCCCGGGCAAGGGTAAACCCCAACTGTCGGCATGCACCTCTTGTGATGCGTTCAGCTCGAAAATAGTTGAGATAGTGAAGGTTTCGGTGTTACCGTAGGCGTGATCGGGGAGATGCCATTCGTGAGAGACCGTCGGATGGCGGGCTATTGGTGTCTTGACGTCAGCGAACTTCATGCTGCTGAGGTCGACCGTCAACCAATTAGGTGCGGCCTCGACTTGAGCCCACTGGTGCGGCCACGCGAACGGATAATTGACTCGTTCGGCAGCCATCAACTCGAGCGCTTCAATCGCATCGAACGTCGACTGCAGAACCAGGCACCCACCCGCCGCAAGCGTTGCGCCAAGCGACATCACGAAATTGCCAGACCAAAAGTAACCGTTCGCCGACCAGCACCGGATGTTGTCCTCTGGTTCGAACTCACACACTCGCCGAAAGCGCCACATCTGTATGGTGACGCCGCGATGTGCACTGAGAATACCTTTGGGTTTGCTCGTCGTGCCGGATGAGAAAAACAGCACTCCGACATCGCTGGGGCGCGTTGCCTCGCCTGTCGCGCGGATAAGTTCGTGCGGCTCTTTTCGGCCGCGAGCAACGAAGGCGTCCCATGTGTCGATGCCAGGGGTCGCATCGCCGAAGGCTGCCAGGTAACGAAGGAACGGAAACTTCTCCGATTGCAGCGTGCCGGGCGCGGACGTGCTGATTTCGGGGGCAATCTCGGACAACACTGCCGCAAAGTCCGTCTTGAGCACCTGCCGCTCGAACAACAGCACGGCGACACTTGACGCGGTGAGCAAGTACTCGAGTTCGGTCGCCGTCGAGAACGTGCTGAGTGTGACAGCGACGCCGCCGGCGAGCGAGATCCCGAAGAAGGCGGAAATCCACTCGGGCCGGTTGGTCATCAAGACGCCGACCCGAGCGTCTTTGCCGATCCCAATCGCGCGCAGCGCGCGCGCTACTTCCACGGCGCGATCGCATAGATCGGCGTAGGTCCACCGAGTGCAGGCGTCGGCTGAGCGGAAAACCAATGCTTCTCTGTCGCGGTACATCGTGGTCACATCGCGCAGAAAGCCGGGCAATGTGAGGGTCCCAAGTCCTGGCTCATCGCGCAGCGACGGGCCGGACACTATCGAAAGCGGCAGACCCGCTTTAGAATTCACGTGGCAGGAGTTCTCGTCAGGCGGGTAACTCGATCTCGGCTACACACTTCACGAGTTCTTCGCCGTTCTGGTTTGTCAGGTGAAGTTGTATCTGGACGAGGGGGACACCCCAAGACGAGTCGGCCTCCTTACCGATGATCTCGGCGTCGAAGTACGTCACGTCACCCTCGAATGCGGGACCGCGGAAATCGGCTTTACTATGGCGGACCATCCCATCGTGGCCGGCCCAGTATGCGAGATAGTCTGTGCACCAAGCACCCATCGTCGCGCCGTAGCCGTACGCGCGGGCCATGCCCACTTCGGTCGCTCTCTCGGCATCGATGTGACCGCGTGACGGTCCGAGATAGAGCCCGTCGCGCTTGCGGGGATCAATGAACGCGTCGTCTTCGTCGAACGCGAAATCCTTGCCGAAACCGGGATCCTGGTAGACCCACGGATCCTCGACGTCGGGCGGCGTCACCCACTCGAAGCCGCCCCAGATATTGAAGACAAACGCGCGGTACTCGGTGGTGAAGGTCGCGATGCTGTGCGGACCGATGACCCGGCGGGGTAGGGTGTCGCCGACCTTGACTTCGTCGAAATGCGGTGATACGCCGAGCCGATTCGACTCCAGCCAATCGCGGCGGACTCTATCGATCTCGTCCATCTCGTGTTGTGACCATCGCTTGATCTCTCCGAGCTGGCTCTCGAACATGCCCCGTTTCACCGCTTCTTCGTAGAGGTAACGAATCGCAGTCGAGCGCTCGCGGGCGACAAGTACACCGTTCTGGTTCTTGTGAACGGTGTCACCACGCGAAAACATGGTGGGTCCGGCGAACTTTGTATCGACCACTTTGTAATCGTGGAAGCGTCGAGTCTGAAACAGCTTGTCCCCTGGGCGCACCGGGCAACCGTAGAACCACCATTCCTCTCCACCGAAGATGAGATGGCTGTTCGGGATGTGACCGACGCATGCCGGTGCCGCGCCGTGTCCGTAGTCGAGCGCGACGGCGATGGACTGCGGAGCGATGAGGCCGCCGAACTTCGACGAGCGAGCGAATTGCTCGTTCCAGTGGATCGGGTTGGGATAATCCATCGCCATCACCCACCGGCGGATGTCAGACGAACTGCATGGATCCCACAGTTGACCGCCGCCGACGGGCTGGCCTACTCGATGGTCGACGTCGGATAGGTCGAGCTCGACTTGCGGCGACTTAGCGGTGGGCTTGCTGGCCATAGTGATCTCCTGCGGTGGCTGATGGCGTGGCTTCCGGGGTTGCTCCGGCTAACGGCATGCGACCACTTGTGCAGCCATATGTGTGGCGATAGCAAATCACGTTCCACGCCATAATCGTCGGCGGTCCATGGCGGCGCCGCCTCTCCGATCCCTTCCTGGACAAAGGTGTCAAGCATGGATGCTGCTATTGGATCATCTCGATTGTCAAGATCTGCCTACGTTGACTTTCACAGAACGAGAACGTTATTCTCACGTTGCACGTTCGAACGAGATGGGGCGCCAGTGCTTCTAGAGCTCGACGACGACCAGCGTCTTTGGCGGCAAACTGTCGAGGAGGCCCTGGCCAAACAGTGCCCGCCGTCTGTGGTTCGGGCGATCGCGCAGGGCGAGGATGACGGTGATGACCTCTGGCAGTGGTACCGCGACCAGGGGTGGACGGAACTCACCGGCGCAGAGAGCTTTATAGAACTCGCCCTTGTTCTCGAGGAGTTGGGGCGAGCAACGGACCCGACTCCGTTCTTGGCCACCACCACGCAATTCGCGCCTCTAGTTGGTGACCGCGTGGATCCGCAAAGATCGGGCGCGGCCGTCTACGAGGGCGTGTCTGCACATCGCAAGGGCGTCGGATGGGTGCTCGACGGCGTAGCGCGTTACGTCCTCGACGCAGACCGCGCCCAGCATCTTGCGGTCGTCACAGAAGCAGGCGTCTTCGTGGTCGACGGCGATCGCGTGAAAGCCCGGCGCGCAGCCGTATTCGATCCCGCACTGCACGTGGTCGACGTGTTGTTCGACGGAGTCGAGGTCAGCGAGGAAGACCGGACCGCCACCGACACCGAGCGCGCACGACAAATTGCACTCACCGGCATGGCCATACATACCGTCGGTGCCTGCCAACGGATTCTGGACATGGTGCTCCAACACGTCAGGGAGCGGCACCAGTTCGGAGTCGCTATCGGCTCATTTCAAGCCATTCAACACAAGGCCGCCGATATGCATGTGTTCATCGAACGCGCACGCGCGCTGGCGTATTTTGCTGCGGTATCCATCGCGGCCGACGATCCGAGGCGCCGTCTGACCGCCAGAATGGCGAAAGCCGCTGCAGGAGAGGCGCAGTCGCACGTTGTGAGACACGGTATGCAGTGCTTCGGCGCGATGAGCCTCACGTGGGAGAACGATCTGCAGTTCGCGATCAAACGTGCGAAGGCGGGTGACCTGATGCTTGGAGGAGCGGCGGAACACCGCGCGGTCATCGCAAGGGAGTATCGTGCAGCTGACTTTTGACGAGGACGTCGAGGCGTTTCGTGCGGAGTTCTCGGCATTTCTAGACGACAACCTGCCAGCCGAGTCGGACACGCTCGAGCGCCCGCGATCGGTCTCTCATATGCCGCAGTGGGCCAGAGACTGGCAACGTCTGCTATATGACAACGGCTGGTTGTTGCCCGCCCAGTCGCCGGAGTTCGGGGGCCGAAACGCCACTGTGCTACAGCAATTCGTGCATCTCGACGAGTTGTGCAGGCGCAGGATCTATCACAGCTTCAACCCGCAGGGCGTCAACATCATTGCAACGTCGCTGATCGCTTTTGGCACCGAAGAGCAAAAGCAGCGATGGGCGATACCAGTTCTTCGTGGAGAGATGACCGCGTCGCTGGGAATGAGCGAACCGAGCGCTGGCTCCGATCTTGCGTCGCTGAGCACGAGGGCTGTCCTCGAAGGAGACGAATTCGTCGTCAACGGTCAGAAGGTATGGACGTCAGGCGCGCACCACGCGGACTTCCTCTTCACTTTCGTGCGCACCGACCCGGATGCTCCCAAACACAAGGGGATCTCTGTGTTGGTAGTCCCTACCAACAGCCAGGGCCTGGAGTGTCGTCCGTTCGCTGATATCGCCAGTCAGGACAATCTGGACTTCAACGAAGTCTTCTTCGCCGACGTCCGGGTGCCCGCGGAAAACCTTGTCGGCGAGCTCAACAAGGGCTGGCGGGTGGCCAACGGGTCCCTCGGCCACGAGCGAACGATGATGTGGCTGCTGTTCGCCGACCGCATCGACAATCTCATCGCGGACTGCCGGCCGCGCACCTCGGTCGAGCGCGACCAGTACGCGTCGATGATCATGGACTATCACGCATTGCGCGCCATGGGGTCAGCAGCGCTGGCCCGCGCCGCACGCGGAGAGGCAGATACTGCCTCCGTGTCGGTACTCAAGCTCTTCGGTTCGGAAGCCGAAAGGCGGGCAGCCGATGTCTTATTGGAAACGGCGGGCATCGAAGGTCTGCTGCATCCAGTGACCGGTCGCTACGAACACATGAACTACGACGAGTATTTCGCAAGCAGTTTCGAGCGCTACACACGAGGTATCGCGGCAACCATCGCCGGAGGTACGTCCGAAATCCAACGCAACATCATCGCCCAGCAAGTTCTCGGCCTTCCGCGCGCCTGAGACCGTGGTCATGCCGATTTAGCACATGAGCGAATAGGAGACATGTTTTGCCTGAAGCAGATTGGGCTGGCATGACGTGCGTGAAGGTGCAACGGGAGTCGTGCATTGTCACCGTACGCTTGAATCGACCCGAGAAGATGAACGCCATCAACAGCACGATGGAAAAGGAGTTCTACTCGGTACTCGCTGACTGTGACCGCACGGAGGACATCAAGTGTGTCGTGCTGACGGCGGAAGGTCCGAACTTCTCCTCCGGTCATGACATTGCGCAGGTTGCCGCCGAGACAATCGGCGGTCAGACACCGGCGACGATAGAGGACAAGTACTGGGTGCATACGGGCGATTTGCTCCCACCGTGGCGTTTCAGAAAGGGACTTGTGGTCGCCGCCAAGGGATTCGTGGGACCTCACGCGAATACCTTCTTGTTAGCCGCCGACGTGGTCATCGCCGCTGACAATTCGCGCTTCAGCTGGGAGGAATCTCGCGTCGGGGTCGGTGCGCCGTACGGCCCTTATGCGCTCATGCCGTTCCACTTTCCCATCCGCGTCATGAAACAGCTGTGGATGACCGGGGGTTGGCTGGACGCCGAGACCGCCCATCGCCTGTTCTACGTCAACAGGGTCGTCGCGCTCGGCGAAGAAGAGGACATGGCGATGCGTTTTGCCGAGCAGATCGCGCGGATGGAAACCGGTGACCTCATCGCGAACAAGCGTGGTACGCATCGCCTCTATGAGGCTGCTGGACTTTCGGCGATGGTCGACGTCGGCCGAGATCCGTACGCTCCCAGCGCACAAGCAGCACTCGCCAAAGAGCATCACCTCCGTCTGATACACGAGAAGGGCGTGAAAGCCGCTGTCAGAGAGCGTGATACGGGCTGGGATGACGATGTAAGCAAAGTTTGACCGCGTGAACCGCCGAACGACTCGACAGTGCTAGAAGGGAACCAGAATGCCAGACGCCAATATGATCGTCGCGGCGATCAATGCGCATTGCGACACCCTCAGCGACCACGACAAGGAAGGTTGGTTGGCGCTTTGGGCTGATGACACCGTTTTGGAGGATCCGGTTGGAGTGGACACCTACACCGGTATCGAAAGTTTGCGAGCAGAGTTCTGGAAGTTGGTCACGGATCTTTCACCGATGAAACTGTGGCTCGAGCGCGACGTCATTGTCTGTGGCAACGAGGCCATCGCCATCTTGCAGGGTGTGGTGACGCGCGAGGGTGCAATGCAGCACGTTGGTCCGCTCGTCGATCACTTCACCTTTGACGACAGCGGGAAGATCAAGACGATGCGTGCGTTCTGGAAGTACGCGTGACATCATCGTCAGCGGAAACGCTGCCCGCCATCGTGAATCGGATGGCGAAGGACGATCCTGACCGGACGTTCATCCGGACCGTGGACGGTGAGTCCGCGACGTGGGGGGAACTGCAGTCGTCGATGGACGAATGGGCGGCTCGCTTCGTAGCACTCGGAGTACAGCGAGGCGACGTCGTTGTCACCATCCTCGACGCGGGTCTGGACTCGGTGGCCGTCTGGCTAGGGCTGGCGAGTCTGGGCGCGATCGACGCGGCGACAAATCCGGAGTTCCGTGGGCGCATGCTCGCTTACGCGATCAACAACTGCGCTCCCGCGTTACTGGTGGTGGCCCCAAAATATGTCGGCGTTGTCGAGACCGTCGCCGCCGACTTGCAAAGTGTCGAACACGTGCTCGTAATCGACGGTGAGCCGTACGACGCCGAACAGAACTCACCTCTGCCCGGCATCACACGGGACTCGAGTCTGCGACTTGACATGATGGCAACGCGCGAACGAGTCAGCGTGCCCGAGTTTCACGATATCGCCTGCATCACCTACACCTCGGGTACCACCGGACCATCCAAAGCCGTGAAGCTGCCGTGGGGCCAATTGCACTCCATCAACTCTGGGACATTTCCGATCGAGGACCTCACGTCGGCGGACGTCTTTTACTGCACGACGTCGCATGCCCACTTTGGTTCGAAGTCGATTCCGTACAACGCCGCGATGGTCGGTGGGCAAGTAGTCATGAGATCGCGCTTCGCGTTGATCAGCTTCTGGGACGATGTGCTGAACTACGGGATCACCACCGGCATGCTCGTCGGCTCAATGGCCGACGTGCTCCTGCGTAATCCCGAAAGTCCGACATGCCCAACGAGTCTCAAGAACGTGTTCATGGCGCCGCTGGGTGCGAATTATCGAGAATTCAGCGACAGGTTCGGCGTCCGCATCTGCACCGTGTACAACAGCACGGAAGGCGGTGTGGCCATCAGGTCCGGCTGGAATCCTTCGAACAGTCGCACTGTCGGCCGGCTGCGGGATGGCTATCCCGGGTTCGAAGTCCGACTGGTGGATGCGAACGACTACGAAGTCGCCGATGGAACGGTCGGCGAGTGTGTGGTTCGCTCTCGCGTGCCATGGGTGATGAATGCGGGTTACCTGAACAACGACGGAGCGACGGCAACCGCTTGGCGTAATGGATGGTTCCATACCGGGGATGCGCTCGTGCGCACCCCGGATGGTGACTACATCTTCGTCGATCGTCTCAAGGACGCGATCCGTCGGAGGGGCGAGAACATCTCGTCGTTCGAGGTCGAGGCGGAGGTGTTGCGCAACTCGGAGATCGTCGAGTGCGCAGCGGTCGCGGTACCCGCCGACAGCGTCGAAGACGAGGTGATGTTGTTCGCGGTGAGAAGGCAGGGGTCCACGATCAGTCCGCAGGATCTATACGAAGATCTCCAAAGTCGGATGACCAGGTTCATGATTCCCCGCTACTTGGAATTCGTCGACGAGCTGCCGAAAACCCAAGCGACCCTGCGTGTCATCAAAGCCGACTTACGGCGGCGGGGAGTCGGTCCCGACACGTGGGACGGCAAACAACAGTCGCCTCGCACACAAGCGAGCGCGGGTGTGAACACGTGACGGACGGAGGGCACATCTTGTGACGACAGAAAATTCAGCAGTGGAGACCGGTTGCCCGGTTGGCGCCGAGCGTCTGGACTCCCTCGACGGGGCGTCCTTCGTTGATCCGGCTATTCAACAGAAGCCGTTCGCCTACTACCGCACCCTCCGCTATGACGCCCCGGTCCATTTCGAAAAGGATCTGGGTATGTACCTGGTGTCACGGCATGAAGACCTCACTGAAGTACTTCGTGATCCTGTCGTGTTCTCGCAGGAACTCGGCTACTACCAGCAGATGGCACACGGCCACCTTGATGAAGTGAAGGCCATACTCGAGCGAGATGGCGGCGGTTTTTTCCCCGACGTCGCCAACATCGATCCGCCGCGCCACACGCGGGTACGCCGTCTGCTGTCACAGGCTTTCAGCAGAAAACGAATGAAATCCCTTGAGCCGCAGTTTAAACAGATTGTTGATGGACTGATCGATGGCTTTGTTGGGCGCGGGGAGGTAGACGGACTGCACGAACTCGCATTGCCGATGGCGATTGCCTTCAGCATGCAGCAGCTCCAGGTCGATGATCTCGACATGGCCACAATCAAGAAATGGGGCAGTGCCTATCTGTCGCAATTCAGTCTTGCGAACACGCGTGAAGACATGGTGCGTGCCGCCGGCGAGTTGGCCGAGATGCAGAACTACTTGATCGCGCTGGTCCGGCGACGCATGGACAATCCCGAGGACGACATGTTGTCCGACATCATCACGGCCCGAACGCCCGACGAGGAACCACTCAGCTTCGACGAATTGGTTGCCACCGCTCGCGCGCTTCTCATCAACACCCATGATTCGATGTCGACGGCGTTCACCAACATCCTGTTCCACGTGGTGACCGATCCGCAGATAGCCACCCACTTCTACGACGCTGTCGACGACGACTCCCAGATGGGACGATTCATCGAGGAGCTATTGCGTCTCGATCCACCGGTGCGAGCGCTGTCCAGAGTCACCACCGAGGCGGTGACCCTGGGAGGTACGGAACTGCCAAAGGGCGCGCACCTTCTCGTGCTGTTTGCATCTGCCAACGACGACGAGTCAGTGTTCGACTGCCCACGCCGGTTCGATCCAAGCCGAATCAATATCCGCAAGAGCATGACCTTCGGCGCGGGGGTCCACCTTTGCCTTGGCGTCTCTCTCGCGCGGATGCAGTTGCTGGTCGCGGCGAAACAGACGGCGAGGCGGCTGCGAAATCTCGATCTCGCGATACCTGTCGAGGAGATCCGTTACCTACCCAACGCCGCGCTCCTGGCGATGGAACGACTTCCCCTGACCTTCTCTCCTATACCCGAAGGACGTGCCGATGACGTGTGATCCGACGAATCTGCCTGACCCGGAGGATGTCGATATCGCGGCCCTTCGCAAAAGGTATCGCGACGAACGGAATCGACGCCTTCGTCCTGAAGGTCAGGAGCAATACGCCCCGGCCGTCGAGGGCATAGATGCGATTGATTACAGCGATCCGCATATGCCCCGCATGCCGCGAAGCGCAGTGAGTGAAAGCTTCGATGTGGCCATTCTCGGTGGCGGCTGGGCGGGCATCTTGGCTGCGTATCATCTGCGCAAGGCGGGCGTCGAGGATGTTCGAATCATCGAGCAGGCAGGCGATTTCGGTGGCGTATGGTACTGGAACCGATATCCCGGACTCTCATGTGACAACGACTCGTACTGCTATCTGCCCCTATTGGAGGAGATGGAATTCTTCCCGACGAAGAAGTTCGCGGAAGGACTCGAAATTCGTGAGTACTGCCAAAGCGTCGCAGCCAGATTCGACCTCTATCGGTGTGGACTTTTTCACACCTGCGTGAATGCGCTGAGTTGGGACGAATCGATCAGTAGGTGGCGCATCGGAACCGACCGGGGCGATGACCTGCGGGCTCGCTTCGTGGTGATGGCCCTCGGGCCGATCAATACGCCGAAGGTGCCCCGCGTACCGGGCCTCGATGATTTTGAGGGCAGGATGTTTCACACTGCCCGTTGGGATTACGAGTACACCGGCGGCAGTCAGGAAGCGCCGGTTCTCGACAAGCTAGCTGACAAACGGGTTGCGATTGTCGGCACTGGCGCCTCGGCTATTCAGGCAGTGCCGTTCCTGGCCAAATTCGCCGGGCAGCTGTACGTGCTGCAGCGAACCGCTTCGACCGTAGATGAGAGGCACAACACGCCGACAGATCCAGCATGGCTAGCGACGTTACAGCCTGGCTGGCAACGCGAACGCCAGATGAACTTTCACCGCGCGGCGATAGACGGTCTGATGCCCGGTGAGTCGGATCGAGTCTGTGACATCTGGACCGAAATCAACCGGAACCTCTCGGCAGAGTTCGAACAGACAGGCTGGCCGCAATCACCGGAGGACTTCCTCGCGATGCGGGAGTTGATGGACTTTCGGGTCATGGAGCGGTTGCGCAATCGCGTCGATGCGGTGGTGAAAGACAAAGAGACGGCGGCGATCCTGAAGCCATGGTATCGACACATGTGCAAGCGGCCCGCCTCGAGCGACGAGTTCTATCCGGCATTCAACAGGCCCAACGTGAAGCTTCTCGACGTGTCACGAACGCGAGGGGTGGAACGGATCACCGCCCGCGGATTCATTCATGAGTCCATCGAGTACGAGATTGACTGCTTGATTTTCGCTAGCGGGTTCGAGGTGACCAGCGATCTCCAACGGAGATGGGGAATCGACAAGGTATCCGGCCGCGGGGGCCGATCTCTCTATGATCAGTGGGCGCACGAATTTCGAACCCTGCACGGTGTCATGACACACGGTTTTCCCAATCAGTTCTACATGGGCTTCTTCCAGGGCGGCTTCAACGCTTCGACCACTGAGACATTCAACAACCAGGGTCGTCATATCGCATGGATTGTCAGCCAGGCACTCCAGCGTGGCGCGACGTTCGTCGAACCCAGCCTCGAGGCCCAGGACGCATATGTACATCATGTCCGTGAAGTGGCCATCGATACCACTGATTTTGTTCGAGAATGCACACCGGGCTACTTCAACAACGACGGGCAGGAAGTAACGGACGAGGACGGCAAGCTGCGGCCAAGAACGTACCTTGGGGAGACATATGGCCTGGGGTACTACGCATTTGAACAGCTTCTCGAGGACTGGCGTTCGGATGACAGCATGTCAGGCCTGGTGATCGGAACGTGAGTACGACAATGCGCTTGCGACTCGTGTGATGCGTATAGAACCGTTGCCGGCCAGGAATATTCCGAAGCTGAACAACTAAGCAACCCAACAGCTTCTCGACGTGATCTTCACCGTGGGCGGATATGACACGTTGGCGAAGGTGTTCGATTCACTGCAGCTGGAAATCAAGCCAGCAACCGTTGCGCTGATGACACGCGACAACAGGCCGGACGTGATGCGGGTTGGATCGAAACATCGGAGATGGCCTAGCCGCCAGGACCGTTGGGCCACTTGAGCAACGAGCCGCCGTCGACCCGGATCTGTTGTCCGGTGATATAGCGGCTCTCCTCGCTGGCCAGGAAAACGCTCAAGTTCGCCATGTCGTCCGGTTCAATGTACGGAATCGGCATGGCTTGGAAGATCGTGAACAACGGTTCGGCGTCCTCGCGGGTGGCCTGCTTGCCCTGCTGGGTGAGGTCGGGTCGGAACATGCTGTACATCCCGTCGTTCTGCAACAGGTGGGTGTTGCAGTTGGTCGGGTGGATGGCGTTGACCCGAATCAGCCGGTCCGCCAATGCCAGTGACATCTCTTCTACGTATTCTATGAGCACCCGCTTGCTCCAGCCGTACCCCCTGCCGCCGGGACCCATGTTCGGGTTGTCGGTGGTGCCGCGGATCATGCCTGCGGTCGAACCCGTAATGATGACCGACGAACCGTTCGGCAGGTGTGGGACCGTGACGGCGACAGTGTTCATCACGCCGAGCAAATCGACATCGCTGGCGTCGACGAACGCCATCGCGTCGTGTGGGCGGCCCATTGCCATCGGCAGAATGCCCGCGTTCGCGAGGACGATATCGATCTTGCCGAGGTCCGCCAGTCCCGCTTCGACCGCGTCCCGCAGTTCATGTCGCTCTCGGACATCGCCCACGCGCGCAACGACCCGCCGGCCGAGTTCCTTCACCGAGCGTTCGGTCTCGGCCAAGTCGTCTGGTGTGGCGAGGGGATAGGGATTGGACGGAATGTCGCGGCAGATGTCGACGGCGATGATGTCGGCGCCTTCCCGGGCCATCGCGATCGCATGGGCGCGTCCTTGCCCGCGCGCCGCGCCGGTGATGAAAGCAACTTTTCCTTCGAGCCGACCCGGCATCCGGACCTCCTGAATCCACCGGACACCCGGCGCCCAAACATTTGTTCCGAACACTATATGGGAAGGTCGTCAGTAGGCAAGACCTGCATACGCTTCAGTCGGCGCGCCTCGATCTGCAGTGCGGTGCCTTCGGTATCGGTGCTCCACTCCCAGAGTCGCCGAAGGGGTTTGGAAGAGGCGAGCACGCGCGAGAGTGTCTCGACGTCAGCGCTCCGAAATCGCTACGGCCGGTGCAGGAAGCCGTGCAATATCGCCTGCACGAGCTCGTCGACGATAGCCTCCCGCGGTGGCGGATCGGCTCCGTAGAAGGTCGAGCGCAGCGCGACCATGCCCACGATCATCGCGACCGTCGAATGCGCAGGCAGGTCGGGCTGGGTAGACCGCATTCCGCGGATGCTCATACCTTCGGCGCTGATCTGCCCGAGCACGGTGAGGGCTCGTCGGATGTCCGCGATGCCTGCGCTCTCGATCTCTTCCTCGCTCAGCCCGTCCGCCGCCACCAGTGTCAACACCAGACCCTGGTGCTGCACCAGCACGTCATACAACTGGCCGACGAACTGCTTCGAGAGCTCTTCCTCGTCCGTCTCCTCGGGGACGACGGCATGCCACGTCTTGCCGAAGTCATCGACGAAGTTCGTAAACGGCAGCACGAGCGCTTCGCGAAACAATCCGGCCTTCGAGCCGAAATGGCGAAAGAGCAAGTATTCGGTGACGCCGGCGGCCTCGGCGATCTCACGGGTCGTGGTTGTCCGGTAATCCCGACGGGCGAACAGTTCTCGTGCCGCGTCGAGCAGCAGCCGCCGCGCTTCGCCGCGGCGGCGCCGCACCGACTCGGTGGCCGTTTGCTTCTTGACGGAACCTCGCTGGGGCACGGTAGTCACTCCTAGGTCCGCGCTCAGCGGCTGACGAAGGTCCCACGATAGCGCTCCTTGACCCATCACAAGTAATAGTATCCACTATTACTTGTTTGGTGGTCGTGCGGAAGGGAAGGGACTGTGGGCCAATTCATCATGCTCGGCACACTGGTCGGGCTGATCGCGCTGATCTTCGGCCTGGTCATCTATTTCGACCCCGAGGCGCGAAAGCGTTGACGCCGTTGTTGACGGCCGCCAACGCCTTCGGCTGGCTCAGCGGCATCGTGTTCACCGTCGCCGGGATCTATCTGAGCGTTCGCCGTGGACGGCTGCACCCGCTGCTGCTCTTGTGCATATCGGCGATTTCGTTCTCGTGGATCGAAGCGCCCTACGACTGGGCGATGTATGCGCAATTTCCGCCGGCGCTTCCACGCATGCCGTCGTGGTGGCCGTTGAACATGACGTGGGGCGGATTGCCGTCGTCGGTGCCGTTGGGTTACATCGGCTACTTCTGCATTCCCGCCGTCGTCGGCGCCGCGCTCGGCAGAGCGCTGAGCGCACGGTTCGGCTGGCGCAGACCGATCACGCTGTTGATCGTGGGCCTGGTCGTCGGGTTCTGCTGGGCACTGCTGTTCAACGGGGGCCTCGGTGCCCGGCTCGGAGTCTTCCACTACGCGTACGTGATTCCCGGGCTCGGGCTCTTCGAGGGGACGTTGCATCAGTATCCGATCTACGACGCGATCGCGATGGGCATCCAGATGATGGTCTTCACCTACCTGCTGGGCCGGACGGATTCGCAAGGCCGCAATGTCATCGAAGTGTGGTCGGACAGGTTGTCGAAGACTCGTCTGCAGTCGGCGCTGATCTCCGTCGCCGCGGTCGTCGTCATCGGAAACGTGCTCTACGGTGCGGTTTTCGCGCCACATCTCGTCACCAAACAGCTGGGTTACGTGACCTCGGGCCCCGATGTGCAATTGTTCCCGGGAATTGCCAACCAGCCACGCTAGGGAAGGCCGGCGCGACGAATGCTTATGCCGTGACCACTGCGGCGATTGCGGCCGCCGAACGGTCGATGTCGTCGTCCGTCGTCGCCCAGTTCGAGATCGACACCCGCAGCACATACTCGCCGTTCCAGGTGGTCCCTCCGAGCCAGCACGTGCCCTCACGCTGAATCGCGGCGACCGCGGCACGTGTGGCCTCATCGCCGCCGGGCAGGCGGACCAGCACCTGATTGAGCACGACGTCGTTGAGCACCTCGGCACCGGGAATAGCGCTGAGCTGCTTGGCCATTCGAAGCGCCTGGGCGCAGTTGCGGTCGACCATCTCGGCAATTCCCGCGCGGCCAAGCGAGCGGATCGCCGCGTAGACGGGAACCGCGCGCGCCCTGCGCGAACTCTCCGGCACATAGTTGGTGTTGTCGCGCTGACCGGGATCGGCGACGAGGTACGGGCCCGACAGGCGCATCGCGGCGAGGTGAGCGTCCGGATCGGCGACGATGGCCATCGCGCCGTCGTACGGGACGTTCAACCACTTGTGTGCGTCGACGGCCCAGGAATCCGCGCGCTCGATGCCCTCGGTCAGGTGTCGGGTCCGCGCAGATGCCGCGGCCCACAGGCCGAATGCGCCGTCGACGTGCAACCACGCGTCATGCCGCGCGCATATGTCAGCGATCGGCCCCAACGCGTCGAACGCACCGGTGGCGACATTGCCTGCCTGCGCGCACACAATCGTCGGACCGTCGTTGGCGGCCAACGTTTTTGCCAGCTCGTCGGGATCTATCCGGCCTTGTGCGTCGGCCTGCACCCGGATGGCGGTCTGCTCCCCGAGGCCCAGCAACCGCAGGGACGTGTAGATCGTCGCGTGGGCCTGCTCGCCGCACACGATGCGCACCCGCGGCGCGCCAATCAGGCCGTCGCGCTCCACATTCCAGCCCGCGCGCTCGAAGACGGTGTGCCGCGCCGCGGCCAGGCATGTGGTGTTGGCGCCTTGGCCTCCGGTGACGAAGCCGACGCTCGCGCCGGCCGGTAGGCCGAGCAGTTCGAGCGCCCACGCCGAGGTGATCTCCTCGATGGCCGCCATGGCGGGGGACAACGAATGAAAGGCCGCGCACTGGTCCCATGCCGACACCAGCCAGTCTGCGGCCAGCGCAGCGGGCAATGCGCCACCGATGACGAAGCCGAAGTGCCGTGGCCCCGGGGTGGCGACGAGGCCCGGTTCGGCGCCTGCAGCGAGCGCTTCGATCACTGCGGCAGGCTCTTCGCCGTGTTCGGGCAGCGGTGAGCCCAGGACGGCGCGGACGGCTGCGGCGTCGGCACGGGCCGCCACCGGCCGCTCGTCGAGGGTGGCGAGAAACGCCTCCGCGTGCCGGGCGGCAACGCGGAGGCCTGCGGTGCGGTCAAGCATGAGCCGAACGTTACGCGTCAGTCCGGCGCGACTGTGACCCGACAATACATAGCCGGAAGAATGTAGTTGCTGGGCCGGTTGCGGTCGGGATGGTCGGACGGTCTGAGAACATCTGTACGGCAACAGCGTTCAATCACCATCCGTGGCAGCCGGTCTCTACCCTGGCCGAATCCGCAGGTGTGTGCCTTTGGTGCACGGGACGCAGGCATCCCTGTGAAGTGCCTGTGAACTGCACAAACCGAGCCATATATTGCCGCTATATAGGGCGAGTGATATAGATACGATGTGAAAGTTAGGTCAGCTGACGAACCCGCCGGCGACTGTGTTGGCGAGCTTCTCGACCAGGCTGTGGACCTGACAGTGCGTTTCCTGTCCGATCGCGCCGATTTGAGTGCGTCTGCGGCGTTTGCGATGAACCGGGTGTGTCGGGAAGGTCCCATCCGGCTGACGACGCTTGCCGCTAAGGAGGGCGTCAGCCAGCCGTCGATGACTCAGCTGATTCAGCGGCTGGAACGGCTGGACCTGGTGGCCAGGCTTGCCGACCCTGACGACGGCAGGGCCGCCCTGATCGGAATCACCCAGCACGGCCAAGCGTTGCTCGACGAGCGCAAGCGAATGCGCCGCGAACGACTGACAGCGTTGATGGAAACGCTGACGCCTGAGGAGGAATCTGCGTTGTTGCTTTCGGCGCGGGTCGCGCTGCCGATTCTGCGTCGGCTCATCGCGAACGTGGACTGTCCGGCCGATGTCGGCGCCGCGCAGTCCGCTGAGGTGACACGAAAGGTGTTGGGGTGAAGGCCATTCCGGCGAGCCGCGTGCTGAAGCGCGTATGGATCCCGCTGCTGCTGATTGTCGTGTTGGCGGTCTCGGGACTGGTGGTCTCTCGTCTGCACAAGATGTTCGCCTCGGCGGACCTCAACGCAGGCGCGGGTGCAGGCATCGAGATCGTTCAGTTCAACCCCAAGGTCATGGTGTACGACGTTTACGGCGCACCCGGGACCACCGCCCAGATCAGTTATTTCGACACGGACGCGCATGTGCACTCGATAACCGCGCCGCTGCCGTGGTCGATCACCCTTTCGACGACGTTGCCGACCGTCAGCGCCAATCTCATGGCGCAGACCGACGGCGACCAGATTGGATGCCGCGTCACCGTGAACGGAACCGTCCGTGAAGAGCAATCAGCCGACGGCGTCAACGCTCAGACCTACTGCTTGGTGAAGTCCGCATGACCCACGCCGCTGGGCCCGAAACCGCGGGCGTGCCAAAGCCGAAGCGGGCCGTCGTGCCGCACCTGATCCGAATCCTTGCTCTGCCGATCGTCCTGTTCTGGCTCGTCGTCGCGGTCGGGGTGAATGTGCTCGCCCCGCAGCTCGAAGTCGTCGGTGAGCAGCACTCGGCGCCAATGGCTCCCGAGGACGCGCCGTCCATGGTCGCGATGAAGCGGATGGGCGCCAACTTCAAGGAATTCAACTCCAACAGCACCATCATGATCGTGGTGGAGGGCCAGAAGCCACTGGGCCCCGACGCACACGCCTACTACGACGAGATCATCCGCAAGCTGCAGCAAGATCCCGAGCATATCCAGCACATTCAGGATTTCTGGGGCGATACGCTGACCGCCGCCGGCGCGCAGAGCCCCGACGGCAAGGCGTCCTACGTGATGATCAACCTCGCCGGCGAACAAGGCCAAACCTTGGCCAACGAAGGTGTCCAAGCCGTCCGCAAGGTCATCGAGGAGACGAAGGCGCCGCCTGGAGTTCAGGCGTATGTGGCAGGTCCGGCTGCGCTCACCGACGACCTGCACGTCATCGGTAACGCCAGCCTGGCACAGATCACCCTGATAACGCTCGTCGCAATCGCGGCCATGCTGCTGGTGGTCTACCGCTCGATACGGACCACGCTGATCCAGCTGTTTCTCACGTTCCTCGCGCTGTTGACCGCGCGAGGCGTGGTGTCGATGCTGGCCACCCACGGAGCATTCGGGCTCACGACATTCGCAGGAAACATCCTGACGATGTTGGCCATTGCCGCGGCCACCGACTACGGCATATTCATCTTCGGCCGGTATCGCGAAGACCGCGGTATGGGCCTGGACAGGGACGAATCCTATTACGCCACCTTCAAATCCGTCGCGCCCGTCATCGTGGGTTCCGGCCTGACGATCGCGGGAGCGACGTACTGCCTGTCCTTCGCGCGACTGCCTTACTTTTCCACCATGGGCGCGCCCGTTGCGATCGGCATGATCGTGGTCGTGGCGATCGCGGTCACGCTCGGTCCGGCCGTACTCTTCCTCGGGAGCCGCGTCGGGCTCTACGAATCGAAGCGGCCTCCACAGAGCAGGTTCTGGCGCCGTGTCGGCACCGCGGTCGTGCGTTGGCCCGCACCGATTTTCGTGGCCAGCCTGTTCGTGGTGCTGATCGGCCTCGTGGCCATCCCGGGTTACAAGCCGGCCTACAACGACCGTTACTATCTGCCGAAGGACGCTCCGGTCAACATCGGCTTCGCGGCAGCCGACCGGCATTTCAGCCAGGCCCGGATGAACCCCGACATCCTCGAGGTCGAAGCCGACCACGACATGCGCAATCCCGCCGACATGCTTGTGCTGAACAAGATTTCAAGCAATGTCATGCACACCGAGGGCATTGCGATGGTGCAGAGCATCACGCGGCCGCTGGGAATTCCGATCCAGCACAGCTCCATTCCGTTCCAGACCAGCATCCAGGGCCAGACCAACAACATGAACCTGCCGTTCCAGCGGGATCAATTGGCCAATCAGCTCAAAACGATCGACGAGACCAACCGCTCGATCGACATCTTGGAGCAGCAGTACCAACTGTCCCTCGAGCAGACCAAGCTGACGCAGGATTCTGCGGCCAAGTCGCAGGCGCTCCTGCAAACCACCGAAGAACTGCGGGACAACATCGCGAACTTCGACGACCAATTCCGGCCGATCCGGAACTACTTCTACTGGGAACCGCATTGTTTCGACATCCCGCTCTGCAATGCGACACGAAACCTGTTCGACGCCCTCGACGGGATAGACCGAGTGACCGACCAAACGGGGGCGGTGCAGGTCAACACCGACAAACTGGCGGACCTTGCGCCAAAGCTGACCGCGCTCCTGCCGCAGACGATCGCGTCGATGAAGGCGAGCAGGGACCTGTCCCTGGCGTCGTACAACTCACAGAAGGCGCTGCTGGACCAGTTGGAGGCCTCCAACGACACCGCGCTGGCGATGGGCGAGGCCTTCGATGGGGCGAAGAACGACGACCTGTTCTTCTTGCCGCCGGAAGCCTTTGACAACCCCGACTTCAAACGTGGCCTGACGATGTTCCTTTCGCCTGACGGCAAGTCGGCGCGGATGTTCATCACCCATGAGAGCGATCCCGCAACGGTCGACGGCATCAAACGCGTTGACTCGGAACGCAAAGCCGCGCAGGAAGCGCTGAAGATGTCGTCGCTGTCGAACGCGAAGATCTATCTGGGTGGCGTGGCGGCGACCTATCGGGACATGTCGGAAGGCGCCAAATACGACCTGATGATCGCTGTGGTGTCGTCGCTGACGCTGATCTTCACGATCATGTTGATCCTGACCCGAAGCGCCGTTGCCGCTGCCGTCATCGTCGGCACGGCGGCAAGTTCGATCGCGGCGTCGTTCGGCATCTCGGTGCTGATCTGGCAGGACCTCTTCGGCATTCAGGTGCAATGGCTGGTCATGCTGATGTCCGTCATCATCCTGTTGGCGGTCGGCTCGGACTACAACCTCTTGCTCGTCTCTCGATTCAAGGACGAGATCCACGCGGGCCTGAAGACCGGCCTCATCCGGTCCATGGCAGGCACCGGTGGTGTGGTGACGTCGGCCGGACTGGTCTTCGCGGCCACCATGGCGGGAATGATGGGCAGCAAGCTGGTCGTGCTGGCGCAGATGGGCTCCACGATCGCGATCGGCCTGCTGGTCGACACGTTCGTTGTCCGCTCCTTCCTGATGCCGTCCATCGCAACGCTTTTGGGCCGTTGGTTCTGGTGGCCGCAAGTCGTCTATCCGCGCGGCGACTATCACTTCCTGCCGCCGCAAACCAGGCGGCGGTCGCAGGACGACCCGGACACCGTGGCGCTGCCCGCGCAGTCGTAAGCGGAAGAGCCTAGGCGGCAGCCTGTTTGATCGCGGCCAGGAAGTCGGTGACCAGTCGGTTGGCGGCCGGCCGCCAGACGGCGGCGAGGTCGATGGTCGTCGACCCCGAGACCCGGATGACCCTGACCGAACTTCTGAGCTGATGGGCGCCTACCGAATTCGCGGGAACCAGCGCGACACCGAGACCCGACGCGACCATCGCCAGTTGACTGTTGATGGATCCTGCCCAGTGCTGACCGCGCGGGGTGAAACCCGCAGCGCGACAACAGGCGGCCACTTGATCGTGATAGTCCGGCGAGATGTCGCGAGGCACCCAGATCCATGGCAGCTCTGCCGCCAGCGCCAGGTCACGGCTCAACCCCCGCGGTAGTTGCCAATCAATTGGCGTAGCAAGCACGAGTCTTTCGCGCCGCAGGACAGCGTGTTCGCAATCATGTGGGGGCGCGAACTGCCGAATCAGCGCGATGTCGATCTCGCGGCGCCGGAGTAGCTCGATGCCGACGTGGGTGTCGACTTCGCGCACCCGCACGTCGACACGAGGATGAGTGTCCGCATAGGTGCTCAGCGCGGTGGGCAGCGGGTCGGTGAACGCCGAACTGACGGCACCGATGCGGAGTTCGCCCGCTTGGCCGTCGGCCGCATGCCGCGCGGCGGCATCGGCGGTCTCCGCGGCTGCGACGAGGATGCGGCAGTGGTCGAGAAAAACAGCTCCGGCCGGGGTCAGGCGGACCTCACGCGTGGTGCGGTGAAGAAGTTCGACGTCGAGTCGCTTCTCGAGTGACTTGATTGCCGCCGACAGCGGCGGCTGAGACATGTGCAGTCGTTCGGCCGCCCGGCCGAAGTTGAGTTCCTCGGCAACGGCGATGAAATACCTAGCTTCTCGCACCTCAACCATTGATATCCATTCGCTATCACTGCATGACCGAATCGGTCCTTCACAATATATATCTGGCCGGGTGCAATGGCAGGTATGAACAGCTCACACTGGCGATTGTCGGCTGCACTGTGGTGCGCCGGGCTGGCGGCATTCGCGACGATGTACGCGCCGCAAGGGCTGCTCACCCAGATCTCGCGCGACGCGTCCGTCGACCCCTCGCAAGCGGCACTGCTGGTCTCGGCGGCGACGTTGGGCCTCGCGCTGTCGGTGCTGCCGTGGGCGTGGTTGTCGAATCGCATCGGGACCACAGCGGCGATGTGCTTGGCCGCCGCGGGCACAGCCGTCACCGCGATCGCGGTGCCCTGGTTGCCGACCTTCGACACGTTGCTCGCAGGCCGATTCCTGCACGGGATCGCCCTCGGTGGCATCCCGGCACTCGCTATGGCGCTGCTGCACAACTCCGCTGCGCCGCAGCGGGTCGCCACAATGGCTGGAAGTTATGTCGCGGCAACGTCATTGGGTGGTCTCAGTGGGCGCCTGCTCGTGGTGCCCATCGCGGATCACCTCGGTTGGCGCGCCGCACTTTTCATCCTCGGTTGTCTCGTCGCCGTGCTCATGGTGGCGCTGATCGGCGTGATCCCGCGGCCATCCGGCGCGTCAGCGAACGTGCCTGAACACGGCGCCGTGCTTGCGCACCTCCGTGACCCGGCGATGCTGAGCTTGTTCGCCATCGGCGCACTGCTGATCGGCGGGATGGTGATCGTCTTCAATTATTTGCCGTTCCGGCTGGAAGCGGACCCGTATCGGCTTGCGCCGACAATGGTTTCGCTGATCTTTCTGGCCTACCTCGGGGGCACTGTCGGCTCGCGGGCCGCCGGATGGCTGACCGACCGCGTCGGCGGGCCACCGATACTCGCGGCGGCGGGGCTGTTGATGGCGGGCGGCGCCGCGCTGACGCTTGCGCGGCCGGTATCGATGATCCTGCTGGGACTGGTCGTCTTGACGACCGGACTGTTCGTCGGGCACGCGGTGGCGTCCAGCATGGTCGCGGCGCGGGCGAATCACGGTCGCGCGCAGGCGACTGCGATGTACAACATCAGTTATTACGCCGGGTCCAGTGCGTTCGGCTGGCTCGGCGGACTCGCGTGGCTCCATGCGCAGTGGTGCGCGGTGACGGCGCTGGTGACCGCGCTCGGGCTTGGCGCAAGCGTTTTGGGCGTCCGTCCCGTCCGGCGCGTTGAGTGCGCGTTAGCCCGACGAAGCGCGGCGGCGCATTGCCTTTGAGAAGTAGACGCGCCGGAATCCGTCTTCGACGGCACGGGCCGTTTCCCGGTAGCCATGGCGCGGGTAGAAGGTGAGGTTCTCCGTCATCGCCTCGTTGGTGTACAGCCGGACCTCAGGCAGCCCGAGCTCTTCAGCATCACGTTCGGCGCGGGCCAGTAACCGCGCACCGTGGCCGCGTCCCTGGGCGCTGGGCGCGACGGCCACCGTCTCCAGCAGCAGGTGGTCTGTGCGGTCTTCTGTCACCAGCGTGCCGATGACAGCCCGGTCGCTGACAAGCACCCAGACCCGGCAATGCTCGAGCGCGGCGGCGTAGTCGGCGGTCATCGGGGCAGGCGGCCGCCCGATGCGCTGAACGTACTTCGTGTATGCGTCGGTGATCAGTTGGTGAATCGCCCCCAGGTCAGCCGTTGCGGCTCGTCGGATAGACGTCTGATCCACGAATATCAGCCTAGGGTGGACCGGTGCGCTCAACACCGAAGTGCTGGCTCACCGATATGGACGGTGTCCTCGTCCGCGAAGAACACGCGCTGCCCGGCGCCGCAGAATTCCTGCAACGCCTGGTAGAGCGGGAGCGGCCGTTTCTCGTGCTGACGAATAACTCGATCTTCACGCCGCGGGATCTGTCCGCGCGGCTGAAACGGTCGGGGCTGACTGTGCCTGAGGAGTCGATTTGGACGTCGGGCCTGGCCACCGCTGCGTTTCTGGACGCTCAGCAGCCCGGTGGGTCGGCCTACGTGATCGGTGAGGCCGGCCTGACCACGCCGTTGCATCAGGTCGGCTATACGCTGACCGACACCGAACCCGACTTCGTCGTGCTCGGGGAGACCCGCACATATTCGTTCACCGCGATCACCAAGGCGGTCCGGCTGATCCTCGGGGGCGCGCGGTTCATCGCGACCAACCCGGACGTCTCCGGGCCGTCGGCTGAGGGGCCGCTGCCCGCCACCGGCTCGGTCGCGGCCATGATCACCAAGGCCACCGGCCGCGAGCCGTACTTCGTCGGCAAGCCGAATCCGATGATGTTCCGCAGCGCGATGAACCGGATCGAGGCGCATTCCGAGAGCACGATGATGGTCGGCGACCGGATGGACACCGACGTCGTCGCGGGTATTGAGGCGGGCCTGGACACCGTCTTGGTGCTCACGGGCTCGACCACCGCCGCCGACATCGCGCGGTATCCGTTCCGGCCCGGCCGCGTGCTCGACTCGATCGCAGACTGCATCGAACTGGTTTGACGCGCGTCGGACTCGCCCCACAAGTGCATGCGTCGCTGCGTGCCATGAAAGACCGCGGCACGCCGCCACCGCGATGCGACGAGGGCCTCGGTCAGGGCGAGACGCGAACGTCGTACCGGGTATCAGTGGACCGAAGCCGGCAGGTCGATATTGGCCGAGGAGGTCAAGAACGAGATTTACGACGGCGCCACCCCCTATACGACCTATGTTCGGGGGGTGATCGTCGAAGGTAATCGCGGCGTGTTGCTGACGGGCAGGGGCGATAGCGCCCTGGTCATCGAGGGCTGAGTCGCATGCCGCGGACGTAAGGAGCGAAACAATCTCGGATATCGAATTGATCGGGGTGCCGTTCGACGGCTACGGGCGCAGCGGGCATCAAGCGCGTGCGGCTGCTGCGCTGCGCGACGCCGGCCTTCTCGACGCGTTCGATCATCACCACGTCATCGATGACGACGACTTGGCGTTGCCCGATCCGGATCCCGGCCGCGGCGAGTCAACCAGCCTGATCAACGAGCGTGCGCTGCTGGCGATGACCGACGCGCTCAACCGCAAGGTCGGTGAAGTCATACGAGCGGGCCGGTTCCCGTTCGTCTACGGCGGAGACTGTTCGACGCTGCTCGGTATCGTGACCGGCCTGCGCGATCATGTCGGCGGTGTCGGGCTGGTCTTCATCGACGGCCACGAGGACACCATGCCGCTGGATGTGTCCGAAGACGGCGAGGCGGCCAACGCCGAGATCGGTCTATTGCTCGGATTGACCGGTCGGCTGCTGACCGGCGAGCTCGGCGATCGGCTGCCTGCGCTGAGGCCCGAACAACTGGTGATCCTCGGTCCGCGCGACGACGACTGGCGGCGGCAGTTCAACGTCGGAACGCTTGCTGATTCAAGCGTGTGGCTGGCACCGCTGGCCGAAGTCGCCGACGACCCTTCTGGCACTGGACGTCAGGCGATCGAACAGCTGGCGGGCCGGGTGGACCGGTGGTGGTTGCATATCGACCTCGATGTGCTCGATCCCGTCGAGTTTCCGGCGCAGGGTCTACCGGATGTCGACGATGAACCCGGCGGCCTGACGTGGGATCAGCTCACCGATCTCGTCTCGGCGCTGTTCACCGGACCCGCGCCATGTGTCGGCGGCAGCCTCGCGATCTACGATCCGGATCAGGACCCCGACGGCGCCGGTGCCGCGCAGATCGTCGCGTTCATCCGAAATGTGTTGGTACGTCCGACAATCAGTCCTTAGGAGCTCGGTTGGCCGAACCGATCGATGAGCATTTCACCGCGACCGTCTCTGCGCTGAGTGCAGGCGAGCGCTCCTCGCAGGACGATTCGTTGCTTGGTGTGTTCGACGCTCAACTGGCCAGCAGGCACCTCGATCTGGCGGCCCGCTGGCTGCGGTCGAAAGGCAAGGGCTACTACACCATCGGCTCATCGGGGCATGAGGGCAATGCCGCGGTAGCCGCCGCGCTGCGCCCGACCGATCCGGCGTTGCTGCACTATCGCTCGGGAGGCTTCTTTCTGGCGCGCGCCGCGCAGGCCGGTGGCCGAGACCCGTTGCGCGACGTGCTTCTTGGGCTGGTGGCGGCCACCGCGGAACCGATCGCCGGCGGCAGGCACAAGGTGTTCGGGCGCTACGACCTGAACATCATCCCGCAGACATCGACGATCGCGTCTCACCTGCCGCGCGCGCTCGGCGTCGCGTTCTCCATCGCCCGCGCCCGCAAGCTTGGCGTGGCATGCCCGTGGCCCGACGACGCCGTCACGGTGTGCAGCTTCGGCGACGCGTCGGTGAATCATTCGACCGCGGTCGGCGCGATCAACGCAGCCTTGCATGCGGCGTATCAGGGCGTGCCGATGCCGTTGCTGTTCGTCTGTGAGGACAATGGGATCGGCATCAGCGTCGCAACGCCACGGGGCTGGATCAGACACACCTACGGAAATCGCGACGGGCTGCAATATTTCGGCGCCGACGGCTGGGATGTGGCGGCGACGTCGGAGGCGGCGACTGCGGCAGCGGAATGGGTGCGCACACACCGACGCCCGGCGTTCCTGCATCTTCGGACGGTCCGGTTGATGGGACACGCCGGTTCGGACTACGAGCCCGCCTACCGCAGTCCCGCCGAGATAGCAGCCGACTACGACCGAGACCCGGTGCTGTGTACGGCTTTGGCTCTGATCGAGGCTGACGTGTTGACGCCTGAGCAGGTGCTCGACCGGTATGAGACCATGCGCGCCAACGTGATTCAGCTCGCCGAAGAGGTCACCTTGGAGCCGCAGCTGGACAGCGCGGCGGCGATAATGAGGCCGCTGCACGACAGCCTCTCGGATGCCGCTGCCGCGTCGCCGGCGTCGCTGGCCGCGACGGTGAGATCAGGCGAGCCAGATGCGCCGCTGACGGTCGCCCTTGCGATCAACCGCGCGTTGCACGACATCCTGGACCGCTTTCCAGAGGCGATGATCTTCGGCGAGGACGTCGCCCGCAAGGGAGGCGTGTACGGCGTAACCCGTGGGCTTCTCGGCAAGACCAGTTCGGCGCGGGTGTTCGACACGCTGCTCGACGAGCAGTCGATCCTCGGTCTTGCGCTCGGTGCTGGGGTGTCGGGACTGCTGCCGATCCCAGAGATCCAGTACCTGGCGTACTTTCACAACGCCTCGGATCAGATTCGTGGGGAGGGCGCGACGCTGCAGTTCTTCTCCAACCGGCAGTACCGCAATCCGATGGTGGTGCGGGTGGCGGCCTATGGGTATCAGAAGGGGTTCGGCGGGCACTTTCACAACGACAACTCGATTGCCGCGCTCCGCGACATCCCAGGAGTCGTCATCGCGTCACCGGCGCGACCCGATGACGCCGCCGCGATGCTGCACACCTGCGCGGCCGCGGCGAAAGCGGCAGGCGTCGTGTGCGTGTTCCTCGAACCGATCGCGCTCTATCACACTCGCGATCTGTACGCCGAGGGCGACGACGGCTGGCTCGCCCCGTATCCGGAGGAAGCGGTGCCGCTCGGACGGGCCCGGACATACGGCGACGGGACGGACCTGACGATGCTCACGCTCGGCAACGGGCTGCGGATGAGCCTGCGGGTGGCCCGCAAGCTCGAGTCGGTTGGCATCCGTGTGCGCGTCGTCGACCTGAGGTGGCTGGCGCCGCTGCCGGTGGACGACATGGTTCGCGAGGCCAACGCGACCGGTCGGGTGCTGATCGTCGACGAGACCCGCGCGACCGGTGGGGTGGGCGAGGGTGTGCTCGCTGCGCTGCTCGAGCACGGCTACACCGGCGCGGTGGAGCGGGTGGCCAGCAGCGACAGCTTCATTCCGCTGGGCGAGGCCGCTTTGCAGGTATTGCTGTCGGAGGACACCATCGAAGCTGCAGCGACCAAACTCGCCGGCGCGGGCGCTTGACCATCCGCCGAAACTGCGGGGAGATCGCAATTCGTCGGCATTTCACCATCTCCCCGCAGTCTCGCGGGGGTTTGTCGGGCGCTTGATAGCTTGGCCGGGTGACTGTAGATGCGGCCCGCCCGCTGGCCGGGGTGCGGATCGTCGAGATCTCGAGCTTCGTCGCGGTGCCGTTGGCCGGGATGACGCTGGGCCAACTCGGCGCCGAGGTGATCCGCGTCGACCCGATCGGTGGTGCCGCCGATTACCATCGCTGGCCGGTCACGGCTGACGGGGAGAGCATCTACTGGGCCGGCCTGAACAAGGGCAAGCGTTCGGTTGCCGCCGACTTCCGCTCGGCCGAAGGCCAGGATTTGGTGCAGCGGCTCATCGCCGACAGTGGCATCCTGATCACGAATGTCGCGGGCCGGGAATGGCATTCGTACGACACGCTGACGCGGTTGCGTCCCGACCTGATTCAGGTCGAGGTGTCCGGGCGTGCCGACGGCGGCACCGGGGTCGACTACACCGTCAACGCGGGCATTGGTTTTCCGTTGGTCACCGGTCCCGCCGAACTCGCGACACCGGTGAATCATGTGCTGCCTGCGTGGGATGTCTCGTGCGGCATTTACGCGGCGCTGGCGGTCGTCACCGCGTTGCGGCATCGCGATGCGACAGGGCAGGGTCAGCGGATCGGCATTCCGCTGGAGAACGTCGCGCTGGCGACCGCGGGCAATCTCAGCCTGTTCACCGAGGTGATGGTGAACGGTACTGCCCGCGAGCGGATCGGCAACTCGGTGTACGGCCAGTACGGGCAGGACTTCACCAGCAGCGACGGGGCGTCGTTCATGATCGTCGCGCTGACCGGCAGGCACTTCCGCGACCTGACCGAGCTGACCGGTACGACGAAAGCTGTTGCCGCACTTGCCGACACACTCGGTGCGGACCTCTCCGACGAGGGGGAGCGGTACCGCCACCGCGACGCATTGTCCGGGTTGTTCACCGAATGGTTCTCCCAACACACCGCAGAAGAGGTCCGCGCGGGGTTGGCGAGCACCTCCGTATTGTGGGAGCGCTACCGCACATTCGCAGAAACGGCCGTCGACGAAAAAGTCACCGCCAACCCGATGTTCACCTCGCTCGACCAGCCGCGGATCGGGCAGTATCTGGCACCGGGCCTGCCATTGGAGATCAACGGCGACTACCCGCCCGCGGTCGCGGCACCGGCGCTCGGCGACGACACGGCCGCGGTACTCGGCGAATGGCTCGGGATGACTGCCGATGAGATCGGAAAACTCACCGAATCGGGCACCGTGGCATGAGCGCCCGAGGACGACAACGAGCGAGGATCGCAGCGAGGAACGAGCGAGGACCGGAGCGAGGAGGAGTCGAGACATGAGCGCACTGTTGAAGCTGCTCGAGGTTGCTCCAGGCTCCGCCGTGGACACCTGGATCGGTCCCGCCAGCGGACCGACCGGAAAGCGTTCCTACGGTGGACAATTCGTCGCCCAGAGCTTGGCTGCCGCGTGCCGCACCGTCGACGCGGACCGCTTGCCGACCAACATGCATCTGCAGTTCCTGCGCGGCGGTGAGGCAGGCGATCCCGTCGAATACACCGTTACACGGGTGTTCGACGGCAGGACCGCGGCGGCGCGTCGAGTCGACTCTCACCAGGGTGGGCGACTCTTGACGACCGCGACAGTGTCGTTCGCTGCGGAGTTGCCCGGCCCCGAGCACGGGCACGTTGCGGACATGCCCGGGGACCCCGAGGCGCTACCCCGGACCGGGCCCGCCGGCCCCGCGCCGTCCATGCCGCTGGAGGAACTCGACATCAGGATCGCCGACGACAGTTCGAGCGGGGAGTTCGTGCGGCGGCTGTGGTGGCGGGCGACGATTCCGTTACCCGACGATCCGGTGTTGCACACGTTGGTCGCGGTGTACGTCACCGACGTCTACATGATCGACCCCGCGCTGCAGGTGCACGGGCATTCGATGAAGGCCCGTACCCATCGCAGTGGCACCACCGACTCGTCGATCTGGTTTCATCGGGCCGTTCGGGCCGATGAATGGAATCTGCTGGAGTGCCGTTCACCGGCCGCGGCGCGCGGGCGCGGTGTCGTGACCGCCAGCCTGGTCCGCGCCGACGGTTTCATCGCGGCGACGTTGGCGCAAGAAGGCCTTATCGCCGACCGTTAGCCGCCTGCGCAGTGTCGAGACAAGCTGCGTGAGAACGACACCCACCACCACTGATGCGAGTACGCCAAGCAGCGGATGACCCTTGAACAGCGGATAGACCTGGTAGTGCGTCAGGTAGATGTACAGCGACGCCTCCGCGATGACGCCTGCGGCGACTGACGCCGCGGGCGGGCAGCGCAACGCAGGCAACCAGATCAGCAGGACAAACCCGGTCAGCACCAGCAATTCTCGTTCGGTGCGGTCGAAATAGCCGTGCAGGCTGACGATCAGCACGACGGTCACCGCCACCCGCTGCAATGTCGTCGAGGATTTGGCCGCAGCCCAGCCGACCGCGAAGAACCAGAACGCCAGCATCGTGAACCATGCGCCGTCGCCGAGATGCAGTCCGAGGATGTCGTAGCGCAGCGCAAGCCCGACGGCCAGGACTGTGACGGCGACGGTGAAGGGCCACTGCCGTTCCCATCGGTCGACCGCCGGTAGCCAGCACAGCACGGCGAGCGCAACCAGGATCCACACCAGCACTTCGACGAACCACAATCGGCCTGCGGTCATGCTGTCGTGCGGGCCGAGGAATTTGTTGGCCAGCAGCAGATTTGTCGGCGCATAGTCGTCGGTGATCAGCAGCGCGATCGCGGCCCACGCCACCGACGGTCCGGCGATCCATGCGATCGTGTTGCGCAGGTGCCTGACCCGATCGGTGCGCGACACAGGTGTGAGGCAGAACCGGCCGAAGTTGTATCCGGCAACGCCGAGCAGCACGTGCGCGCCGCCCCACAGTTCAAACAGCCCGGCGTGCGAACCGGCGATGAGCAGGATCGCGGCGGCGCGCAGCGCGACAGTGGTTTCCAGCGTCGAACGCCACCGCCGCCGTGCCGGCTTCGGCATGGCTTCCAATTCCCGAAGCGGCAGCCGTTGCCAGTCAGCGGGTAGCCGCCCGAGTGCCTGCTCCAGCCGCACCGACATCGTCACGTACGTCAGTGAATTGCCGCCGAGGTCGACGAAGCTTGCTTCGGGGTCGATGCCTTCGGCGTCAAGCCCCAGCACGTCGGCGAACAGGTTGCTCAGCCCAATCACACCGGGAGGCTTGGTGTCCGACATGCGTGCGAGGGCCCGCGCCCTCTGGTAGTCCGGTTTGCCCGATGGCAACATCGGCAACTCGGCGACGGTGACGGTCTGCACGCTCGCGGCTGGGATGCCCGCTGCCCACGCGGCGATGTGTTGCACCTCGTTGCGATCGTGCCCGGCCGTCAGCACCGCGAGGCGGTCGTCGACGTCGGCGCAGAACGCCGTCACACCATGGTCGGACAACGTCGCCTCGACGCGCTGCAGATCGATCCGTAACCCGTACATCTTGACGAAACGACTATTGCGCCCGATCACTTCGTACAAGCCATCAGGCCCGCGGCGCGCGATGTCTCCGGTGTGTAGCGCATCGACGGTCTTGCCGAGAGCGAGGTCGTCGGGCCGGTGCGCGTACCCCATCATGACATTGGGGCCGCGGTACACCAGCTCTCCGCTCGGTTCGATGCTGAACGCACCACCCGGTATCGGCTTGCCGATCGCGGTCGGACGTGACGAGGCGAGTTGCGGTGGCAGGTAAGCCATTCGGGCGGTAGCCTCCGTCGCGCCGTACATCACGAACAAGTCCCAGCCTTGCTGTCGGCCGAGCTCTGCGAATCGGCGAACACGCTCCGGTGGCATCCGGCCGCCGGCCTGGGTGAGGTAGCGCAGATGCGGCAGATCCAGCGCCTGCTCGCCGACCCGCTCCAACAGCTCGAAGGTGTAGGGCACGCCTGCGAAGGTGGTGCCTCGGTGTGCGCGGAACAGGTCCCAGAACTCGTCGTCGACGACCGAGCGATCGGTGAGGATCAGACCTGCGCCGTGCAGCAGGTGGCTGTGGATTACCGACATCCCATAGCAGTAGGACATCGGTAATGTCGTTGCGACCCTGTCGGTTTCGCGGATATCGAGGTAGTCGGCGATCGCCGCGGCGTTGCTGCACAGATTGCGGTGGGACAGCCGTACGAGTTTGGGGGAGCCGGTACTGCCCGAGGTGGACAACAACAACGCGAGATCGTCGTGCAGCCGATGGTGTTTGTGGCGGTGGTGGATGCCGTCGGCGTCGATGACAACGCCCGGTTCGTAGGTCTGCAGGATCGCCGTGTGGTCGTAGCCGGCAGAGGCAGGCAGGACGACGTGGCCGGTGGTCATCGCCGCCAGGTAGTGCACCAAACTGCTTACATCGTTGTGCGTTTCGAGCAGGACCAGGCGACGGGGCCCGTCGAGTTCGCTGGCGGCGTCGGCGACCGTATCGGCGAGTTGGTGATAGGTGAGCTGCTGGGTGTCCGTCAGGATCGCCACCTTCTCGCCATGGGCGCGAAGGTGGTCGAGAAGTTGCCTCACGTCAGCACAATCCCGGCGCCCACCACCTCGATCCGCACTTTGGCGTCGATGGGCGGCGGGTTGAAGCTGTGCTGACGCACGACGAGCGGCGCGGCCCCACCCGCCGGATCGATGGTCAACAGCACATCGTGGCCGAGGAATTCGGTGGCGATCACCGTACCCACGCCGTCGAGGTGCTCGCTGTCCGAAACCACCGTCGCGACAAGCTGTTCGGGCCGCAGCACCAGAGTGGCCGGCCCGTCGCCGGCCTGGACCGGCACCCGGCCCAGTGCACATTGGGCGAAGCCCGACGCGACCGTGCAGGGAAGTGAGATACAGTCGCCGAGGAATTCGGCGGTGAATCGGTCGGTCGGCTGTCGATAGACCTGCTGCGGGGTACCCACCTGGGTGAACCGTCCGTCACGCATGACCGCCACCTGATCCGCGATCGACAGTGCCTCTTCCTGGTCGTGCGTCACCAAAAGTGTTGTCACGCCTGCGGTGGCGAGCAGACCGGCGACCGCCTTGCGGGTCGAAGCGCGAAGGCCCGTATCCAGCGCGCTGAACGGTTCGTCGAGCAGCATCAACACCGGGTGCCTTGCGAGTGCGCGTGCGAGTGCCACCCGCTGCTGTTGTCCTCCGGACAGTTCATGGGGTCGGCGCGCCGCGTACGACGGATCGAGGGCAACGGTCTCGAGGAGCTCGGCGACGCGGGCGCGCACTTCGTCACGCGCCGTGCCGCGCAATCCGTAGGCGATGTTCTGCCCGACCGTCAGATGCGGGAACAGCGCGCCGTCCTGCGCGACATAGCCGACGCTGCGACGGTGCGGGGCCACCGCGCGCTGCGGACCGGCGACCTGCCGTCCGTCGATGGAGATCGTGCCCGCATCGGGGGATTCGAACCCCGCGATCAGGCGCAGCAGCGTGGTCTTGCCGCAGCCCGATGCGCCGACGACGGCGGTGGTGGTACCCGGCTGCAGGCTCAGATCGATGTCATGCAGCACCGTATGTCCGCTGAAAGACTTGGCGATTCCATTGACCTCGAGCGTCGCGGCGGTCATAGCGCGGCCACCTTCGTCGACTGCCGGAACAACACCAGCGTGACGGGGACGGCGAGCACCACCAACACAAGGGCGTAAGGCGCGGCGGCCGCATAGTCCAGTTCGCTTGACAACGACCAGAACCTCATCGACAAGGTGCTGGTTCCCGTCGGCGCCAACAGCAGCGTCGCGGTCAATTCGGTTGCCACAGCGACGAATACCAGCGATGCACCCGCCGCGGTCGCGGGTGCGGTCAGTCGCAGCGTGACCCGAAGAAAGGTGGCCGCCGGTGAACTACCCAACGACCGCGACGCCTCCTCGAGGCTCGGCGGCACCTGAGCAAGTCCGGCGCGGACATTGACCAGCGCGCGCGGCATGAACAGCAGCACGTAGGCGAACACGATCAGCGCGATGCTCTGATACAGCGGCGGCGCGAGATGGATGGTCACTGTGACAAGCGCGAGCGCGGTGACAATGCCGGGAAGTGAACTGGTGACGTAGTTCGCGCCTTCGACGGCACGGGCGAGCAGGCCGCTGGAGCGCACGGCGACCCAGGCGACGGGGAAGGCGAGCACCGTCGTCAGCACCGCGGCAGCCGTTGCGAGCCCGATGGTTTGGCCCAGCGCGGTGAGGATGTCATCGAACACCCAGACGTCGGCCCCGCCGATCCACAGCCAGCGTAGGAGCGTCCACACCGGCACGCCGAGCGCGAGGACCGCCAGAGCGGCAAGAGCGATTTGCCCGGTTAGCATGTTGTGTCCCAACCGAATCGGTGTCGCCGCGCGCGGCGCACCCGACCCGACGCGGGAGAATCGGGCCCTGCCACGTGCCAGCGCCTCAGCGACCAGCAGCGCCAGACACAGCAGCACCAGCACCCCGGCGAGCATGCTGCCCGCCGCGCCGTCGAAGGTGACCTGGAACTGCTGGAAGATGGCGACCGTGAACGTGTCGAACCGCACCATCGCGAAAGCGCCGTACTCGGCAAGCAGGTGGACGCCGATCAGCAGGCCGCCGCCGAGGACGGCCAGCCGCAGCTGTGGCAGCACCACGCGGAAGAACACCCCGGCAGAGTTCGAGCCCAGCGCCCTGGCGGACTCCTCGATGGCAGGGTCGAGCCTGCGCAGAGTCGCGGCCACCGGCAGATACATGAACGGGAAGTACGACAGCGTCGACACCAGCACCCCCGCCCACAACCCGTGCAGCGACGGGACCACGCCCACCCACGCATAGCTGTTGACGAAAGCCGGGACCGCGAGGGGTGCGACGAACAACGGACGCCAGAACGCGCGGCCCGCAAGATCGGTCCGCTCCACCAGCCACGCGACCCCGACACCGATGACCACGCACACCGGCACCGTGATCGCGACCAGCGCCACGGTGTTGATCAACAGTTCGCCGACCCGGGGCCGTACGACAAGGTGATAGGCCTTCGTCCACCCGATCGACACCGCTGCCCACGCGACATAGCCGAGTGGAATCAGGGTGGCCGCGACGAGGATCGTGACGGCCGCGCTGACCAGCGGGCCGGGTCGAGCGGCCCTGTCGGGCCTCGAGACCGGCGCCGCCGGGCGCGACTGGGTCTGATCGTCGGCTCGGCCGACCGGGGGAGCGACCACCTATAACAACCCGGCCTTCGTCATCAGGTCCGTCACCTTCTGCGCGTCAAGCGTCGACGGGTCCACAAGAGGGGCGCCCAACTTGACCAGCGGGGTGAGAGCAGGGTTCGGGCGGACGTCAGCGGCCACTGGGTACTCGAACGAATCGCCCTTCTGTAGGACCTCCTGGCCGGTCTTGCCCGTGATGAAGCGGATGAACTGCTGGGCTTCCTTCTGCCGCTTGCTGGACTTCAGGACGCCCGCGCCGGAGATGCTGACGAAGGCGCCGGGATCCTGGTTGCGGAAGTAGTACAGCGCCGTATTCCCGCTCATCTCTTTGGTTTCCGCCTGATCGCGGAACCAGTAGTAGTGGTAGATCACGCCGCCGTCGACCTCACCTGCGTTGACCGCCTTGAGCGTGGCGATGTTGTCGTTGTAGATCACCGCGTTGGCCTTCATCGCCGCCAGCCACTGCGCGGTCGCGGGCTCACCTCTCAGCTGCAGCAGGGCGGCGACGATCGCCTGGAAGTCCGCCTTGGCCGGCGGCGCACCCCAGCGTCCCTTCCACTTGGGCTGCTCGAGGTCCAGCAGTGACTTCGGCAGCTGACCACGTTTGAGCTTGGCCGTGTTGTAGACGAACACCGTGGTGCGCGCGGCGACGCCGGTCCACTTGCCGCTGGCCGGACGGAATTGCGGCGGAACCTGTTTGAAGGTCTCGCCGTCGAGGTCCGCGAACAGCCCGGCGCGCTCAACGGCGGCCATCGCGGGGGAGTTCTCGGTCAGGAACACATCGGCCGGCGAGGCGTCGCCCTCGGCGATCAGCTGGTTGCCGAGCTCGGTGTCGCCGCCTTGACGGTAGGAAACCTTGATGCCGGTCTCCTTGGTGAAGGCGTCGATCCACTCCTTGGTCAGCGACTCGTGCTGGGCGTTGTAGATCAGTAGCTCGTTCTTGTCTTCGGAGCCCGAGCATGCAGTGGCGCCGAGCACGACGGCCAGAACTGATAGCAGTGCGGCGATACGGCTCCAACCTCGTCGCATCCAGTCAGATCCTTCCGTATGCACGCTTTTAGCTGAGCTTTACCTAAGCGAATTTACCCGTAGCGGACTTTTGATCTGGGCGGGTGCCCGAATATGGGTTACCCACGGTTGCCGAAGCAGGCGTGCACCTGGCTTGATCTTGACCCCCCGGGGGTATATGTGCCCACATGACAACGTCAGCTACTGCCGTGCGCCGCGGCCTGTTCGGCGCCTTTGCCACTTGCGCCGTTGCAGCCGTGACGGTTGCTGTCCCGACGGCGGGCGCTCAGCCCGACTGCACTGCGAGTGGCTTCTCCCATACCGCCAGCGGGGTCCTCGCCGCGGCGGGTGCGTGGCTCGATGCCCATCCGGACGCCAACAACGTGCTGACGGCGGCCGGCATGCAGGGCGCGGGCGCCGAGCAATCGGTCCGTGACTACTTCACCGGCCGACCGCAGGAATTTGCGGAGCTGCGCGGCATCGCGGCGCCGTTGATCGACCTGCAGCATGGCTGCAACGCAGCGATCCAGCCGATGCAGATCGCCGCGCTGTACCAAGCACTGTCCCAATCCGGCGCCCCGATGTAGCGCGCTACATCCGGCCATACCGGCTGCGGACAAAGCTGTAGCAGCCGAACGCGGCGATCCCAAGGGCGGCGACGACCAGCAGCACCTTCCCAAACGGAGCATGGCCGAGCGCCTTGACCGCCGCGTCGAGCCCTGTCGCCTTCGACGGGTCGGCTTGCACCGTCGCGATGACGACGAGCACCCCGGCGCCCGCCAGCACGACGCCCTTGGCCGCATAGCCGGCGATTCCGACAGCGGTGACCATCGGTCCACCGCTGACCCGCAGATCCTTGAAGAACTTCTTCGCCACTCCCTTATAGATGTGGTAACAGCCGACCACGACCAGACCTAATGCGACGGCGATGAGAATGCTTTTGCCCCAACCGGATTGCATCATGCGCGCGCTCAGTCCGGCATTCCGCTCGCTGCTCTGCTTACCGCTTCCCATCGCAAAGCGCGCTGCTGAGAAGGCGATCGCGAAGTTCACGATCGCCAGTCCGAGGGATTTCGCGCGCTTCCACACCGGGGTGTCGTCCTGCGTGGGCCCAGACCCTTCACCGGGTTTCGAGCCGACGATCGTTTCGGCGATGCGCCACAGGCCGAGTGCCATCAGGCCCGCCGCGACGGCCCAGAGGATCACCGGGCCACCGGTCTGACTGGCCAGTGCGGCCAACGCGCCGGATTGATCCGCGTTGCCCGTGGAACCGAAGGCGATGTGCGCAATCAGGTATCCGATGACGATGTGCAGGACACCGCTGACGGCAAACCCGGCGCGGGCTGCGTATTCGAAGGCGTCGCTGTCGGTAGCCCTATCGACTACGCCGTGAACTGAGTCGTCGACCATGGCCCCGTATACCCGCATTTTGACGAAGGCGAAACTTGCTGCTGCAAGCGGTTTTCGAATCAGGCTCCTGCTGTGGATGAAGTCATGACTGTGGATAACTCCGCTTTTAGGCGGGAAACCACGCGGGTGCCGGGTCCTGAGCGCACTGACGTGTCGGCCTTGCGCCGCACTGTGAAGCCATGACTTCGTTGACGCGGGCCGAAATCGGTGCGCTGGGTGAGCAATTGGCGGTCGATTACCTGAGATCGCTGGGGCTGCGCGTATTGACGCGCAACTGGCGATGCCGCTACGGCGAATTGGACGTGATTGCGGCTGACGATGCCGCTCGCGCGGTGGTGTTCGTTGAGGTCAAGACGCGCACCACCGACCAGTTCGGTGGTGTGGCCGAGGCGGTGACACCTGTGAAGGTGCGTCGTCTTCGTCGTCTCGCCGGGCTGTGGTTGGCAACCCAGCCCGGCCGCTGGGGTGCGGTGCGCATCGACGTGATCGGTGTGCGCATCGGGCGTAGCCGAACGCCGGAGATCACACACGTGCAGGGGGTCGGCTGATGGCGCTCGGGAGGGCCTTTTCGGTGGCCGTACGCGGACTCAACGGGGTGATCGTCGAGATCGAAGCCGACATCAGTTCCGGGTTGCCGGGTGTGCATTTAGTGGGTCTGCCCGATGCCGCCTTGCAGGAGTCCCGCGACCGGGTGCGCGCGGCGATCACCAATTGCGGCATGGATTGGCCGCAGGCGAGGCTGACACTTGCACTGTCCCCAGCCACCTTGCCGAAGATGGGCTCCGTCTTTGACCTGGCCTTGGCGGCCTCCGTCGTTTCCGCGGAGAAAAAGACGGCCTGGCCACGGCTCGATAAGACACTGCTGTTGGGCGAACTCGCCCTCGACGGCCGGGTTCGCCCCGTGAAAGGTGTATTGCCATCCGTGCTGTCCGCCAAGCGTGAGGGATGGCCCGCCGTCGTGGTCCCGTCCGAAAATCTCGCGGAGGCCAGCCTGGTCGATGGTATCGATGTTTGGGGTGTGAGCAGTCTGGGGCAGTTGCTGGCCTGGCTGGTGGGCAAGACCGAGCTCGACGACCGTGTGGAGGTGCCCGCTTCCGCGCCGAGTTCGTCGGTCGACCTCGCCGATGTGGTCGGCCAGTCCCACGCTCGGTACGCCGTCGAGGTCGCGGCCGCAGGTGCACACCACTTGATGCTGACCGGTCCGCCCGGCGTCGGCAAAACCATGCTGGCACAACGGCTTCCGGGCCTGCTGCCGCAACTGACACACGAAGAGGCGCTCGAGGTGACGGCGATTCATTCGGTGGCTGGTTTGTTGTCGGGCGGCACACCGTTGATCACCCAGCCGCCCTTCGTTGCACCGCATCACACGTCGAGCGTTGCGGCATTGGTAGGCGGCGGGTCGGGGATGGCCCAACCGGGTGCGGTCAGCCGAGCGCACCGCGGCGTGCTGTTTCTCGACGAGTGCGCCGAGATGGGGGTGGCCGCGTTGGAAGCCTTACGAACTCCATTGGAGGAAGGCGAGATTCGGATTGCCCGCCGTGGCGGGGTGGCTCGCTATCCGGCGCGTTTCCAATTGGTGCTCGCCGCCAATCCGTGTCCGTGTGCGCCCGCAGACCCCAAGGATTGCACGTGCGGATCGATGGTCAAGCGGCGATACCTGGGCAAGCTCTCTGGGCCGCTGTTGGACCGAGTGGACCTGCGCGTCGAGATGCATACGTCACGGGCCGGAGCATTCGCGGCCGAGGACGGAGAGTCCAGCGCCGCCGTCCGCAAGCGCGTAGCCGCGGCCCGGATGGCGGCCGCCGAGCGATGGCGGCCGTACGGCGTCCGCACCAACGCCGAAGTCAGCGGCTCGCTTATGCGCCGAAAATTTCGGCTTGACTTCAACACCATGAAGCCGCTGCGAACGGCACTCGACCGTGGTCAGTTGAGTCCGCGGGGATTCGACCGAAGTTTGCGTGTGGCTTGGACATTGGCCGATCTGGACGGCCGGACGTCGCCTGGAGTCGAGCAGGTCACCACTGCGCTGAGTTTCCGTCAGGCCGGCGGTGCGCGATGAACGATCCCGTTCTGCTCGCCATGGCCTACCTGTCCCGCGTCGCAGAGCCGCCGTGCCCGCAACTCGCGGCGCTGGTGGCCAGCGTCGGCCCCGTCGACGCCGCGGGCAAGGTGAAGCGCCGCGAGGTGCAGGGGCCGTTACTCCGGCTGACTGAGGCGCGCTACCAGATCGACTGCGCTGCAGATGATCTGGAGGTGATGGCACGGCTGGGTGGCCGCCTCGTCACCGCTGAAGACGACGAGTGGCCGCTGCTGGCCTTCGCGTCGTTCCATGGCATCGATTCGAGGCAGCGCCAGGAGGCGCATCCACCGCTGGCGCTGTGGGTGACGGGTCCGGAGCGGCTCGACGAGATAGCCGAACGTGCGGCGGCGATCGTGGGCACTCGGGCCTCAACCACATACGGAGAACATGTCGCTGGGGAGTTGGCCGCCGGTTTGGCAGAACGGGACGTGGCGGTCGTGTCCGGTGGTGCATACGGCATCGACGGCGCGGCGCACCGTGCGGCGCTGGCGGCCGACGGATTGACTGCCGCGGTGCTCGCCGGTGGCATGGACGTGGCCTACCCTGCGGGCCATGCTGCGCTGTTGCATCGGATCCGCGAAGCGGGGTTGATAGTCACCGAGTACCCGCCGGGCCTGCGGCCCCAGCGGCATCGTTTCCTCACCCGCAACCGACTCGTCGCGGCATTGTCGGGCGCCACGGTTGTCGTCGAGGCCGGTGCCCGCAGCGGCGCGGCTAACACCGCCGCGTGGGCCAAGGCGCTGGGGCGCGGAGTGTGCGCGGTGCCGGGGCCGGTCACATCGTCGGCGTCCGTCGGCTGCCATGTGTTGTTGCGCTCGGGCGCAATCCTCGTCACACGCGCAGACGAATTAGTGGAACAGGTTGGCCACGTAGGCGAGTTGGCCGCCGATCCTGTGCGTCCGACGTCGCCGCTGGACGGTCTTGCCGACGACGAGCGTCGGGTGTACGAGGCGTTGCCCGCCCGCGGTGCGCGCACCGTCGACGAGATCGCCGTTGGGTCCGGTTTGCCACCGACGCAGGTCTTGGGTCCGCTTTCCATGCTGGAGATCGCGGGCCTGGTCGTCTGTCAAGGTGGGCGTTGGAAGTTGGCGCTTCGGTAGGTTGGCTCCATGCACAGCGTGACGAGCAGGATCGTTGCCCGCGCCGCAGCCATCGTCCTGCTCGTCGCCGCGATGACGGTCGTCGGCCAGCGCGCGGTGATCGCCGAAGCGGTGACCCCGCCGCAGGACGGTTACGGGTTCAGCGTCGGCGCGCCGATGACGTACATGAGTACCGTGGACGCCGATCGCGAACTCGACGCCGCGGCCAAGACCAACGCCTCTTGGCTGCGCGTGCTCATCGACTGGCACCTCGTCGAGCCGATGCCCGGCGCGTTCAATTGGGGCTACGTCGACCACTGGGTGAACGGCGCGCGGCAGCGCGGCCTGAAAGTGCTTGGCCTCATTGCGTACACCCCCGACTGGGCGCGGACGCCTGGAAGCTACTTCAGCGCTCCACCGATCGACCCCAACACGTTTGCGGCCTTCGCCGAAAAGGTGGTGCAGCGGTACCGCGACCGAGTCAGCGACTGGGAGATCTGGAATGAGCCCAACGTTCCGCTGTTCTTCGGGCAGGTTCCCGATCGCGCAGCCCGCTACACCGAACTGCTCAAGGTGGCCTATCCCGCGATCAAGGCGTCCCAACCGGACAGCACCGTGATCGCTGCCGGATTGAGCCGCGCATGGGCGCCCGACGACCCGCCCGCATTCGTGAAATCGATGTACGAACTCGGCGCGAAGGGATCGTTCGACGCGATGGCGATGCACCCCTACGTCTATCCCAACGGTTTGGCCGTCGACGATCACAACGGGTGGTCCGACGTCGAGCGGGTACACGAACTCATGGTCGACAACGGCGACGGCGGTAAGAAGATCTGGATGACTGAAATCGGCGCGCCGACTAGTGCGCCCTCGGCCGCCGGCGTCAGCCAGCAGGAGCAGGCCCGCCAGATCACCGACATTCTCTGGAAGGCGGCGGAGTCCGGGTTCAGTGGTCCGGCGTTCATCTTCTCGATCCGTGATGTCGACACCGCCGACCAGGACAACGAGCAGGACAACTTCGGCGCGCTGGTGACGTCGGACTGGCAGCCGAAGCTAGCGGCCAGCGTGCTGGCCAGGTAGCTCACCGAGCGGGCGCCCGATCGCATATAGTTGTGAAAACACAACCATAAGTTTGGCTAATCAATTTGGAGGAGTTGTGGCAGGACGTCCGCTGAATACGTTCGAGGTGGTGCGCACCGAGCAGTTGACCCCGCACCTCATCCGTGTCGTCTTGGGGGGCAAGGGCTTTGACACGTTCGTCCCGAACGAGAACACCGACGCCTACGTCAAGATCGCGTTTGTACCCGACGGCGTCGACGTCGCCGCGCTGCCGCAGCCGCTGACGATGGACAGCTTCAACGAGCTACCTGCCCATAACCGGCCCACTGTGCGCACCTACACCGTGCGCCGTGTCGACACCGAGCGCCGCGAGATCTCGATCGACTTCGTCGTGCACGGTGAGCACGGTGTGGCCGGGCCGTGGGCGGCATCGGCCACACCGGGACAACCCGCCTACCTGACGAGCCCCAACGGGGCGTACACACCGGATCCGGCGGCCGACTGGCACCTGTTCGCCGGTGACGAGGCCGCCGTGCCGGCCATCAGCGCCGCGTTGGAATCGTTGCCCGACAACGCGATTGGCCAAGTCTTCATCGAAGTCGCCGGACCTGAGGACGAGATCGCACTGAGGGCACCGGCGGGTGTCGAGGTGAGGTGGATCTACCGCGGCGGCCGCGCCGACCTGGTGCCCGAAGACATGGCCGGCGACAACGCACCGCTGATCGCCGCGGTCAAGGAGGCGGCCTGGCTGCCAGGCCAGGTGCAGGTGTTCATCCATGGTGAGGCCCAGACCGTGATGCACAACCTGCGGCCCTACATTCGCAAGGAACGCGGTGTGGACGCCAAGTGGGCGGCATCCATTTCCGGCTACTGGCGACGCGGCCGCACCGAGGAGACCTTCCGCCAGTGGAAGCGCGAGCTGGCCGAAGCGGAGTCGTCCGCCTAGAACCAGCTTGGCTGCGCGTCCACCGTGGTGCGGTCCAGGCTGGCCAGCAGGTCGAACTGCGGGCCGACCTTCGGCAGCTCGAAGGCGTAGAAGTATTGTGCCGCAGCGCGTTTGCCGTCGTAGAAGTCGCCCTGATGGTCGTTGGCGGCAATCAGCTGCTCCAGCCACATCCACGCGATCACGACATGCCCGGTCGCCTCGAGGTAGACGCTGGAATTGGCGAGCGTGGTAGCGACATCGCCTGCGGCCCAGAGCGTTTCGGTGACGTCGACCAGCCGTTGCGTCGCCTCACGCAACTGCCGGGCATAGCCCGCCGTGCTCTCGGTCTGCAACGCCTTGTCGACGGTTTCGTTGATCCGCTCGGCCAACAACCTCAGGCCCGCACCGTCTTGCATGACCACCTTGCGGCCCAGCAGATCCAGGCCGTGGATGCCGTGCGTGCCTTCGTGGATCGCGTTGAGACGGTTGTCGCGGTAGCACTGCTCGACGTCGAACTCCTTGGTGTAGCCATAGCCACCGTGTACCTGGATCGCCAGGCTGTTCGCCTCGAGGCACCACTGCGACGGCCAACTCTTGGCGATCGGAGTCAGCACCTCGAGCAGAAGATTGGCGCGTTCGCGCTCGGCCCCGACGCTGGTGCGCCCCTCATCCACCAGCATCCAGCAGTAGAGGCCGAGCGCGAACGCGCCCTCGACATAAGACTTCTGCGCCAACAACATTCGCTTGACGTCGGCATGCTCGATCAACGCCACCTGCGGGCGGTTGGGGTCCTTGTCGCCAACGGGCCGACCCTGCGTGCGCTGCTTGGCATATTCGAGTGACGCGAGGTAACCGGCGTATCCCGTGGCCATCGCCTGGTAGCCGACGGCGACCCGCGCCTCGTTCATCATGTGGAACATGTAGGCCAGGCCCTTGTGCTCCTCACCGACGAGATAGCCGACCGCGCCGGGCTCTTCAGCCGGTTGATGCGTGCCGTCGCCGAAATTCAGCAACGCGTTCGTGGTGGCGTGGTTGCCCATCTTGTGGTTCAGGCTGACCAGTGCGACGTCGTTGCGGGTGCCATCGGGCAGGTACTTCGGCACGATGAACAACGAGATGCCCTTGACGCCCGGGCCACCGCCGGGCGCCTTGGCCAGCACGAGGTGCACGATGTTCTCGGTCAGCTCATGGTCGCCGCCGGTGATCCACATCTTGGTTCCGGTGATCCGGTAGGTGCCGTCGGCCGCGGGGACGGCCTTGGTCGTGATGTCGGTCAACGAGGACCCGGCGTCGGGTTCCGACAGGCACATCGTGCCGAAGTACCGTCCCTCGAGCATCGGGCGGACCCAGGTGTCGATCTGTTCTTCGGTCCCGTACTCGACAAGCAGGTTGGCGTTGCCGACGGTCAAAAACGCGTACGACGTGGTGCTCGGGTTGGCGGCCCGGAAGAACGCCATGCACGCCTGCGCCACCACTGTCGGCAGCTGCATGCCGCCGACCGCGTCGTCGAACGATCCGGCCAGCAAGCCCGCTTCGCTGAACGTGTTCAGCGCGTCCCTGATCTCGTCGATCAGCACGACCTTCCCGTCGGGGCCGACGGTCGGCTCGTTCTGGTCGCCCTTTTTGTTGTGTGGCGCAAAGCATTTCGTCGCTATGTCGGCCGACAGGTCGATGACGGCGTCGAAGGTGTCGCGGGAGTGTTCGGCGAAGTGGTCGCGCTTGGTCAGCTGGACTACGTCTAGCCATTCGTAGAGCAGGAAGTCGACATCACGCCTGGAGAAGAACTCCGCCATGTCGGGACAGCCTTTCCGAGATGTACATCACATAAGCGAGCGCTCATTTTATGAGCGCTCGCTAATAATGCGCCGACCGTCGGAATATGTCAATCACGTGTAGGATCCCGACCGTCATGACCATCGATCGAGCTGCGGATTCAGCTGCAGCGGAACGCATGCGGCGCGCCGCAATCGAAGCCTTCGCGGAGTCGGGATACGGCGGCAGCTCCACGCGTCAGATCGCCAAGCGACTCAACATGAGCGCGACGGCCATGTACCCGCACTACCGCTCCAAGGAAGAGCTGCTCTACGCGATCGCGCTCGAGGGTCACAGCAGTCTGCTGGCAGCGTTGAAAAAGGCCGACCAACCGGTCGCTACCTTCACCGAGCGGTTGCGCGCGGTCGTCGCGGCGTTCGCGTCATGGCACGCCGAGAACCACAAACAGGCCCGCGTCGTGCAATACGAACTGCACGGCCTGACTTCGGCTCACTACCGCACCATCGCACCGCTTCGACACCAGGTGACCGACGTACTCACCGACATCGTCGCAGGCGGTGTGGCCGCGGGGGAATTCGACGTCGACAACGTCGACGAGGTGGTGATGGCGATCTCGTCGCTGTGTGTCGACGTGTGCCGATGGTTCCCGTCGCGGCAGCACCGCGATGCCGAGAAGCTCGGTCTGGTGTACGCAGGGGTGGCGGAGCGACTGGTTCGCTGACCATCGCCCGCGGCGGGCTGGCACGCTAGGCGGATGGCATTCGGCGATTACCAGTTCGAGATCTACCTGCAGGGCTTGTCCGGCATCGTGCCGTCGCTCCCGATGGCCTACGCGGAATGGGAGGCGAAGGCGCAAGCGGCGATGCCGCCGTCGATCTGGTCGTATGTGGCAGGCGGCGCGGGCGACGAACGCACCCAGCGAGTGAATCGCACCGCCTTCGACAACTGGGGCGTGATGCCGCGGATGTTCAACGCCCACCGCGAGCGTGACCTGTCGGTCGAGGCATTCGGTCTGACGCTGCCGTCGCCTGTCTTCATGGCGCCGATCGGCGTCACCGGCATCTGCACGCAAGACGGCCACGGCGACCTGGCCGCAGCCCGAGCCGCCGCGCGCACCGGTGTGCCGATGGTCATTTCGACGCTGACCGAGGACCCGATGGAGGACATCGCCGCCGAATTCGGTGACACCCCAGGCTTTTTCCAGCTGTACACGCCGACCGATCGCGAATTGGCCGCAAGCCTGGTCGCGCGTGCTGAGGCCGCCGGCTACAAGGGCATCATCGTCACGCTGGACACCTGGGTGCCGGGTTGGCGACCACGTGACTTGTCGACATCGAACTTCCCGCAGCTGCGCGGCCGCTGTCTCGCGAACTACACCAGCGATCCGGTGTTTCGCGCCAGCCTGCAACAAACACCAGAAGAGAATCCACAAGCCGCAGTGCTGCGCTGGGTTTCGGTCTTCGGCAATCCGCTGACATGGGACGACCTGCCATGGCTGCGATCCCTGACGGAGCTGCCACTGATCGTGAAGGGCATCTGTCATCCCGACGACGCGCGACGCGCGAGGGACGGCGGCGTTGACGGCATCTACTGCTCGAACCACGGCGGACGTCAGGCCAACGGCGGCATTCCGGCCATCGACTGCCTGCCAGATGTGGTGGCGGCGGCCGACGGCCTGCCGGTGCTTTTCGATTCCGGCATTCGCAGCGGCGCCGACATCGTCAAGGCGCTGGCGCTGGGCGCCACGGCCGTGGGTATTGGTCGCCCCTACGCATTCGGGCTGGCCATCGGCGGCGAGGACGGGGTTGTGCACGTGCTGCGCTCGCTGTTAGCCGAGACGGACCTCATCATGGCCGTCGACGGTTATCCGACCCTGAAGGATCTGACGCCAGACGTGCTGCGGCGCGTCACCTGAGACAGGGCGCCGGCGTCTGCGACGGTAGGGGAGTGGACGCGGTTCTCGAAGAGTTCGACGAGTATCTCGCGCTGCAGCGCGGCCGCTCCGACCACACGCGTCGGGCGTATCTGGGCGACCTTCGCTCGCTGTTCGACTTTCTCTCCGAACGGGTTCCCGGCACCGGACTGGACGGGCTGAGCCTGCCGATCCTTCGGTCCTGGCTCGCGGCCCAGGCGTCGGCAGGCGCCGCGCGCACCACGCTGGCGCGGCGGACGTCGGCCGTCAAGACCTTCACGAAGTGGGCCACGCGCCGCGGCCTGATGGCGACTGATCCCGCGACCCGGTTGCAGACGCCCAAGGCGCGACGGACGTTGCCTTCCGTGTTGAGGCAGGATCAGGCGCTGGACGCCATGGTTGCGGCGAAATCCGGTGCGCAGCAAGGCGATCCGCTTGCCTTGCGTGACCAGTTGATCGTTGAGTTGTTGTACGCCACCGGGATTCGCGTCAGTGAGCTGTGCGGACTCGACATCGATGACATCGACCGGCCCCGGCGGCTGCTGCGCGTTCTCGGCAAGGGCAACAAGCAGCGGACCGTGCCGTTCGGCGAACCGGCGCAGGCGGCGTTGACGGCGTGGCTGTCCAATGGACGGCCCGCGCTGGCGACCTCCGATTCGGGGCCTGCGCTGCTGTTGGGTGCGCGCGGCCGTCGACTGGATCCGCGACAGGCGCGCACTGTGGTTCACCAGACGATGACCGCGGTCGACGGCGCGCCCGACATCGGTCCACATGGGTTGCGGCACAGCGCCGCAACGCATCTGCTCGAGGGTGGGGCGGACCTGCGCGTCGTGCAGGAACTGCTCGGTCATTCGACGCTGGCCACCACGCAGCTGTACACCCATGTGACGGTGGCGCGCCTGCGCGCGGTGCACGACCAGGCGCACCCTCGGGCCTGAGCGATTTCGGCGCGCAAACCGTCGCTGAGCGTGGATTGGCGCGCCGAATCGCCTAGCCCAGCGGTTTGAGTCGGATCTCGGTGCTGGCCAGCAGGCCAAGCGGGTCGACGTAATCGGCCCGCGATGCCGCGCCCCACATCGCGCCCCAGTGCAGACATGCCGCGGCCGAGCAACCGGCGTGGCCGGCCAGCAGCTCGCCGATCACGGTGCCCGCCTCGACGAGCTGCCCGGCGCGCACCGCGGGCCGCACCGGTTCGTAGGTGGTCCGCAGCCCGCCGGGGTGCGCGATCGACACCAGCGTCCGCCCGGCAAGCTCACTGGCGAACACCACCGTGCCCGCTGCGGCGGCGTACACCGGCCGGCCGGCGACCCCTGCGAGGTCGACGCCGCGGTGGCCGCGGTTCCAGTTCGGCGACGGCGCGTCGAATACCCGCAGCACGGCTGGTCGCGGCCGCAGCGGCCAGTCCAGCCTGCCGTCGTCGGCCCGGACCGCCGGTGCGCATAGCAAGACCATCGCCGACAACACCGCCAGAAACCGCATACTCCCAGCTCAGCGCGCCAACCCAGAAGAAATCCAGCCCTGATCGCCAAACTGTGGATAGCGACCGGAGTGTGGAAAAAGCACCCCTGTCCAGCGTGTAAACTCCTAATCGCAGCTCGCTCGCGCGGGCTGACTTCGCGTGTCTACCCATGGCCACCCAATGGCGGTCATATCCGGATGCCGTCGGTCCCGTACTCAGGACGGGTTCGGCATCCCGCAGACACCAGGGCTCGGCGCCACCCGGCGCTGCGCGACAACCGACAACAAAAGAGGCATAAACCCATGGCCGTAGTGACCATGAAACAGCTGCTGGACAGCGGCACCCACTTCGGGCACCAGACCCGTCGCTGGAATCCCAAGATGAAGCGGTTCATCTTCACCGACCGCAACGGCATCTACATCATCGATCTGCAGCAGACGCTGACCTACATCGACAAGGCGTACGAGTTCGTCAAGGAGACTGTTGCCCACGGCGGCAGCATCATGTTCGTCGGCACCAAGAAGCAGGCGCAGGAATCCATCGCCGAAGAGGCGACCCGCGTCGGCATGCCCTACGTGAACCAGCGCTGGCTGGGCGGCATGCTCACCAACTTCTCCACCGTGCACAAGCGGCTGCAGCGCCTCAAGGAACTCGAGGCGATGGAGCAGACCGGTGGTTTCGAGGGTCGCACCAAGAAGGAAATCCTGATGCTGACCCGCGAGAAGAACAAGCTCGAGCGCAGCCTCGGCGGTATCCGGGACATGCAGAAGGTGCCCTCGGCCGTCTGGGTCGTCGACACCAACAAGGAGCACATTGCCGTCGGTGAAGCCCGCAAGCTGGGTATCCCCGTCATCGCGATCCTCGACACCAACTGCGACCCGGACCTCGTCGACTACCCGATCCCGGGCAACGACGACGCGATCCGCTCGGCCGCGCTGCTGACCAAGGTCGTCGCGTCCGCGGTCGCCGAGGGCCTGCAGGCCCGTGCCGGCGTCGGCAAGGGCGACGGCGAGGCCGAGACCGAGGGCGCCGAACCGCTCGCCGAGTGGGAGCAGGAGCTGCTGGCCGGTGCCACGGCGTCGACGGAGACGGCCGGGGCGGGCACCCAAACTGAACCCACCACAGACGCTTAGTAGGAAAGGCTGAACATTGGCTAACTACACCGCTGCCGACGTCAAGCGACTTCGGGAGCTGACCGGCGCCGGCATGCTCGACTCCAAGAACGCGCTGGTTGATGCCGACGGCGATTTCGACAAGGCCGTCGAACTGCTGCGCATCAAGGGCGCCAAGGACGTCGGCAAGCGTGCCGAGCGCGCAACCGCCGAGGGCCTGGTTGCCGCCAAGGACGGCGCGCTGATCGAGCTGAACTCCGAGACCGACTTCGTCGCGAAGAACGCCGAATTCCAGACGGTCGCCGATCAGATCGTCGCGGCGGCTGCTGCCGCCAAGGCGACCGACATCGACGCGCTGAAGGCCGCCAAGGTCGGTGATACCACCGTCGAGCAGGTCATCGCCGACCTGTCCGCGAAGATCGGCGAGAAGCTGGAACTGCGCCGGGTCGCGTACTTCGACGGCACGGTCGAGGCCTACCTGCACAAGCGGGCGTCTGATCTGCCGCCCGCCGTGGGTGTCCTCGTCGAGTACGAAGGCTCTGACAAGGAGGCCGCGCACGCGGTCGCCCTGCAGATTGCCGCGCTGAAGGCCAAGTACCTGACGCGTGAGGACGTTCCGGAGGATGTCGTCGCCAACGAGCGCCGCATCGCAGAGGAGACCGCCCGTAACGAGGGCAAGCCCGAGCAGGCGCTGGCCAAGATCGTCGAGGGTCGCGTGACCGGCTTCTACAAGGACGTCGTGCTGCTCGACCAGCCGTCGGTGTCCGATAACAAGAAGACTGTCAAGGCGCTGCTCGACGAGGCCGGTGTGACCGTGACCCGGTTCGTCCGGTTCGAGGTCGGCCAGGCTTAGTCGCCGCACGCCCACGCGAAGGCCCCCGGGATTCCCGGGGGCCTTTTGCGTCGGCAACCACAGACGCGGTACGACTTGGTACCGTCTGGGCATGAACCGCATTCACGCCTTCGGCGACGACGCCCTCGGTGACCACGATGCTGTCGGCCTTGTCGAGAAGTTGCGCGGCGGCGAGGTGTCGCCGCGCGAGTTGGTCGAGGCCGCCATCGTCCGCACCGAAATGGTCAACCCGACGCTCAACGGTCTCGCATACGAGGCATACGACCGTGCGCGGGCCAGGGCCGAAGCGCGGCGACCGTATGGCGGTTACTTCGACGGGGTGCCGTCGTTCATCAAGGACAACGTCGCTGTCGGCGGCATGCCGACAATGCAGGGCACCGACGCATGGGAGCCGCGACCGCTGCCGTCCGATGGCGCGTGGGCGCGCGTGTTCTTGAGTACCGGTCTGGTACCGCTCGGCAAGACGCAGATGTCGGAGTTCGGCTTCAGCGGCTCAGCTGAGCATCCTCGGATCGGCCCGGTGCGCAATCCGTGGAACCCGGAATACACAGCCGGAGCGTCGTCGTCAGGTTCGGCCGCTTTCGTGGCTGCCGGCGTGGTGCCGATCGCCCACGCGAACGACGGCGGCGGTTCTATTCGAATTCCCGCCTCCTGCAACGGATTAGTTGGTCTGAAGCCGACCCGCGGCCGCCTTCCGTTGGACAAAGAGACCGCGCGGATGCCGCTGCACCTCGTCGCCAATGGAGTGGTGACGCGCTCGGTGCGTGATACCGCCGCGTTCTTTCGCGAGGCCGAGCGAGCGTACCGCAACGCCAAATTGCGTCCGATTGGCGATGTCGGCGGACCCGGCGCACAACGGTTGCACATCGCGTTCTGCACCAAATCGATTCTGCGAGAGGCCAGCCCGGAGATCCGCGAGATCACCCTCAAGACGGCGGCGCTGCTCGAGGAGCTCGGCCACAAGGTGACCGAAATCGACAATCCGGTGCCTGCGCGGTTCAAGGATGACTTCCATCTGTACTGGATGTTCTTGGCTTTGGCGGTGGTGCGTGGCGGCCGCCGCATGTTCGGGCCCAGTTTCGATCGCACGCGGCTCGACAACCTGACGCTCGGGTTGGAGCGAGGCGCGACCCGCAACCTGCACAGGATGCCGCTCGCCATTCGAAGGCTGGCAGCGTCGCGCCGGATCACACAGGGATTGTCGGGCACCTACGACGCGCTTCTGTTGCCGACGCTGGCGGAGGTGACTCCGCGTATCGGCCATCTCGATCCGACGGCCGACTACGAACAGGTCATGGATCGACTCATCGACTGGGCAGCCTTCACACCGTTCCAGAACGCCACCGGCGACCCGGCGATCTCGCTTCCGCTCGGGGAATCCGCGTCGGGCCTGCCGGTCGGCATGATGCTGTCCACGGTGTGGGGCGGAGAATCCCGGCTGCTGGAATTGGCATACGAACTCGAGGAGGCGCGGCCCTGGGCCAGAATCCAGGCATGACGCGCGACTACGTCCTCGACCCGGGTTTCAGCAAGGAGCGGGCCAGGCTATCCGGCATGGAAGCACTCTGGGATCCCGGCACGCAGGCGCTGCTCGACGAACTCGGCATCGGTGCCGGCTGGAACTGCCTCGAGGTCGGCGCGGGCGGCGGGTCGATGGTCGAGTGGATGGCGTCTCGTGGCGCCCATGTCACCGCGATCGACATCGACACCCGCTTCATCGAGCAGCTGGCTTCCGATTCGATTACCGTGCGCCGCGTCGATCTCCGCGAAGACGAACTGCCGACCTCCGAATACGACCTCGTCCATTCGCGGTTGGTCCTCGAACATCTCGCCGATCGCAGGCAGATTCTCGAGCGCTTGGTCGCCACGCTGAAGCCCGGCGGGTGGATGGTCATCGAGGACTACGACTGGACCAACTACGGATTCGAGGACGGGAGTGTCGGATTCAGTGAAATCGGTGAGGTCATCTTCGACTTCATGACGACGGCAGGATTCGAGCGTGACTACGGACGGCGCGTAGTCAGTGACATGGAAGCTGCCGGTCTCACCGAGATGCGGGGGGAGGGACGGGCCAGGCTGATCGATTCGGCGTCGCCCGGCTTCGATTTCTTTCGGTTGACCTTTGAAAGCCTGCGCGAAGCCATCGTGAAGGCCGGACTGCTGTCGGCCGAGCAAGCCGAAGCCGCGGCCTCCGTATTTCAGGAGGATCGTCGATTGCTCACGCCGATGATGATGGCGGGTATCGGCCGCCGCGGCTGAACAGACAACGAAATCCGTTGCGCCTGCGCAATCGCGCCGTAACCCCACCACGTTCGAGTTAACGCTGTCGACATTGCGCGTGGCTACGGGTGAAACTTTGCAGGCCGACCATCCCTCTTTGTGGAGACCATCCCGGTCAGTACTGCACCCACCGGCGTTCGAACGCCCGCGATAGCCGCCGCGTCGGGGAACACCTTCATGTGCCTCATCCGCTTCGCGCTTGCCAACATCCGCCGTCGCCCAGAGCGCTTCGTGCTGTCGGTGCTCGGTATTGCGCTGGCGATCGCCTGTGTGATGGTTGTTCGGACGATCTCGGCGAGTTTTGCGATCACCGGCGCAGATTCGGTGACCGACGTGCTGGGCGATGCCCAGTTGTGGGCGGTGCCCGCCGCCGGTGTGCACTACGACTCCGATGCGCAGGCCCTCGTCGCCGACGGGCCCGCTCCGAGCGTCAGCGTTCCCGCAGGCTGGACCGCGACCCGTGTGCCGTCGGGCATCACCGATATCAACGGCAACAAGGTATCGCTACGCGGCAGCGACGAAATCGCAAGTGGCCAAGCAACTTTGGGAGAAGAGGTGGCCGGCCGGTTGGATCTGCACCCGGGCGATCGGCTCGTGATCGGCGGCCAGAGCCTCGTCGTGAACGTCACTGGCAGCGGCCAATCGATCATCGTCGCCACTCCTCTTGCCCGTTCGGTTGTCGGCGACAAGGGTTGGTGGTTGATCTTCGCACCCGCGGCTGACCAGAAGCGCCGCGATCTGGGGCAGATCATCGGCGATACAGTCGGGCTGCCATGGACATCGGATCCGTCGGTCAAGCCGGATCCAGCCGGGAACGGGCTGATCTACGACACCGTCGGGGGCACAGGACCGCTCACGTTCGAGCAGAAGTTCTCCGCACTGTTCTCCGGCAAGGTGACCAGTTCGACCCTCGGCCTGATTTCGACGATCGGACTCGGTCTCGGTTTCGTGATCGCCGTGTCGTCGTTCCTGGCCGCGGTGCAGGAGCGACGACGCGAATTCGGCATCATGTCGAGCATCGGACTGGCCGACGAGGTGCTCTACTTCTTCCTCGTCGAGTCGGGGATCGTGTTCGTCACCGCTTATGTGGTCGGAGTCCTCGGCGCAGGAGCCGCTGTGGCGCTGGTGATCCCCGGTATCGCAACACCTATCGCATGGCTGCAGGCGGCCGGCATGGTTGCTGCGTTCCTCCCGGCAATGGCTATCGTCGGCGCCCTGGTACCGGTGCACCGGTTGTTGCAACAACGTCCGGTCTCGTTGTTGGGGGACAGGTGATGTTGCGCAAAGGGTTGTCCTACGGGTGGTTGGCCGCGCGGCGCCGGATCGGTGAGATGGTGCTTCCTGTCGTCACGACAGCGACGGGTGCATTCCTCGTGGTGATCGTGTTCGGCATGTCCGACGGAATCCGCGCACAATCCGCGTCATTGGGCCACGCGGCCGAGATCGGCCGCGCCGTCGTGCTGATCGCGGTGACGGTTCTGCTCGTGGGCGTGGTCGAGGTCGCGGTGGCCACCACACGCACCGTCGCTCACCGCACCCGCGAACTCGGGGTGCTCGGCGCCAACGGCGTGCCGCGCACACCAGTGGTAGCCGCATTGCTGGTTGAGCCGGTGATCGCGGCGATACTCGGCGCGCTCGTCGGGGCGTTGCTCGCCGCTGTGACCGGGATCGTGCTTGGCGCAGCCGGTTTGGTGGCGACGGGAGTGTCGGTCGAGGGGCTGACGCTCGGCGCGGTGATCTCGATCGGCGTGAGTATCGTCGCGGCACTGGCCACCAGCATCGTGCCCACCTGGAACGCCGCCTCGCGCCCGCCGATCCGTTCGTTGACCGCAGGAGGTTAAGGGATGACCACCATCGACAAGCTCGACGAAACCGCAGACACGACCATCGCGGCCGGCGGTCAGTCCCCGGTCATCGAGATCTCGGACGTATGGAAGCTGCACAAACTCGGTGACGAGGTGGTCCGTGCACTCGTCGCGACCGAACTACAAGTGATGCCAGGTGAATTCGTCTGCCTGATGGGACCCAGCGGTAGTGGCAAGTCGACGTTGCTCAACATCATCGGCGGCCTCGACCGTCCCACCAAGGGGACGGTGAAGCTCGCGGGTCGCGACACCGCACTGCTGACCGAGAGCCAGTTCGCGGCGCTGCGGCACGACACCATCGGGTTCATCTTTCAGAGCTACAACCTGATTCCGTTCCTTTCGGCGGTTGAAAACGTCGAGCTGCCACTCATGTTCGAGCCCTACGACCGCAAGTCGTTGCGTAAGCGGGCGGTCGAACTGCTCGAGCTCGTCGGTCTCGGACATCGGATTCACCACCAGCCGACGAAGATGTCGGGCGGCGAACAGCAACGCACGGCGATCGCGCGGTCGCTGATCAGCAACCCGACGCTGGTGCTCGCAGACGAGCCGACCGCCAACCTCGACCACCGCACCGGGGAAACGGTGGTGCGCATGCTGCGCGACCTGTGTTCCACGCTCGGCGTCACCGTTGTCGCCAGCACGCACGATCCCACGGTGGCCGAAGAAGCGACCCTTGTCGTCCGCATGAAAGACGGACAAATTGTCAACTGACCCAACGGTATTGGGAGAGCCATTTATGACGCAAGAACTCGAGGCAGCCCCGCCGGCCGGGCGCGACAAGCTGCTGACCACCGAACTGGTCCCTGAACAGGTTTTGCCCAAGGTGATGACCACGTTCGGTCTGACCGCAACCTACGTCTTCATCATCTGCTGGATCACCGGTTCGTCGATCATGGCCGCCGGCGGCTGGACAGCCATCCCCATGTGGGTGCTGGGTATTCTCACGTTCCTGGTACCGGCCGGCATGGCGGTCGCGGAACTGGGCAACCTGTGGCCCGGTGAAGGTGGCGTGTACATCTGGGCGACCCGCACCATGGGCGAGACGTGGGGGTTCATCGGCGGCTATCTGTCGTGGATACCGGTGGTGCTGAATTCAGCGTCGTCGCCGGCGATCATCTTGCAGTTCCTGCTGCTGGCGTTCCACGCGGAACTCGGCTTGACGCTGACGATCATCCTGCAACTGGCGCTGCTGTGGGCCGTGGTGGGTCTGGCGCTGGCGAAACTCGCTGCCAATCAACGCATCATGAACGTCGTTTTCGTCGTCTACCTGGCACTGACCGCGGTCATCTTCATCTCAGGCCTGGTGTACGCGTTGAGCAACGGTTCCGCCCAGCCGTTCAGCGCACACGCCGCACTGGTGCCTGACTTCGCCGGTGCCGGTTTCCTTTACGGCACTGTCCTGCTCTATCTCGTCGGCGTCGAGACGCCCTACAACATGGGTGCGGAGTTCCTTTCGGTGCGCAAGAGCGGACCGAAGATGGTGGTGTGGGGGTCGATCGCGTTGGTCGTCATCTACCTGCTGACCACGCTGGGCACCGTGATGGTGTTGCCCGCCGATCAGATCAACCCGGTCACCGGGGTGATCGGGATGCTGGGAACTGCGGCGCCCAAGGGTGTGATGGAGGTGTGCGCGATCGTGCTCGCGTGCATCGTGTTCGTCGCTTTGATGTCCTACCAGGTCACCTATTCGCGACTGATCTTCGTCTCCGGACTGGAGCGTCACCTGCCGCGGATCTTCACCCACCTGAACCCCCGCACGCGAAACCCGGTCACCGCAGTGCTGATTCAGGGCGTGCTGTCGTCACTCATTCTGGTGGGGTTGTATTCGCAGAGCAGCATGGCCAACGTCACCATCTTCCTGCAGGGCGGTCTGTCCATCGCGTGGCTGATCTCCGGGTTCTTCTTCCTGGTGCCCGTCGTGCTGGCGCGCAAGAAGTACGCCGACCGGTACGCCACCGAGAAGTTCTGGCGCATTCCCGGTGGCATGGCCGGCGTGTGGGTCACAGTCGTCGTCGGCAGCCTGGGCACCATCGGCGGCATCTACTACTCGTTCGCGAAGTCGTGGATAAAAGACGTCCCGGACGGCACATGGATGATGTGGACCGGCAGCATCGCGGTGGGCATGTTCCTGCTCGGCGTCGTCGTCTACATCTTCGGCCGCCGGGCGGCGCACAAGACCTCCGCGGAAGACGCACTGGCACACCTGGCGGTACTCGAATTGAAGGACGAAGCCAAATGACGATGGAAAGCACCGTGCCCGGCACGGAGGCGATCGACAATACGGCTCCGTACGCACTGGATCCACTGACCGGTGCAGAGATCGAAGCCGCAGCCGCGGTGATCACCGACTCCGAATATGCCACGCCGACACTGAGATTCGTGATGATCCAGTTGGCGGAGCCGGACAAGACCGCCGAGCTGACATTCGAGGGTTCGCAGGTGCCGCGGTGCGCGTTCGTCACGATGTACGACGGTGCGGCCAAGCTGATCTATGAGGCGGTCGTCGACCTCGGCGCGCGGATCATCGATTCGTGGACCGCGGTGCCGGGCCGGTTCCCGTCCTATCTCGTGGAGCACATGACCGGTGTGGAGGAGGTGGTGCGGGCCGACCCACGCTGGCAAGAGGCGATGCTCAAGCGTGGCGTCACCGACTTCGACCTGGCGATGATCGACCCCTGGCCCGCAGGCTATTACGGCGCTGGAGACCACTACGACAACTCCCCGCTGATCTGTCGGCCGTTGACATTCATGCGTGCCGCGGCCTCCGAGCACGGCTACGCGCGGCCCGTCGAGGGCCTGATCGTCACATTCGATCTGGACGCCATGAAGGTGATCGACATCGAGGACCACGGGGTGGTTCCGCTGCCGCCGACCGCGGGCAACTACGCCGAGAAGTTCATGTTCGACGAGAACAACCGGCCCGCCTTCAAACAATTTCGCGACGATGTCAAGCCCATCGAGATCACCCAACCCGACGGCCCCAGCTTCACTGTCGACGGTTGGAAGGTGCAATGGCAGAAGTGGTCGATGCGCGTCGGCTTCAACCCGCGAGAAGGCATCACGCTGCATGAGGTCACCTACACCGATCGCGGCGAGACGCGGCCGATCATCTACCGGGCTTCATTGTCGGAAATGGTTGTGCCGTATGGCGATACCGCACCCACACACTGGAACAAGAACGTCTTCGACATGGGTGAGGTCGGGATGGGCTTCTCCGCCAACCCGCTGACGCTTGGCTGCGACTGTCTCGGCGAGATCTATTACTTCGATGGGACGGTGAACGATTCCTCGGGCAATGCGGTGACCATCCCGAATGCGATCTGCATGCATGAGGAGGATTACGGGATCTCCTGGAAGCATACGGATTTCCGGACCGGTGAGGTGGAGGTGCGGCGGGCCAGGCGGCTGGTCATCTCGATGATCTGCACCGTCGGCAACTACGAGTACGGCTTCTTCTGGTACTTCTACAACGACGCCTCGATGGAGGTGGAGGTCAAGCTCTCCGGGGTGCTCACCACCGGGGCGGTCAAGGACGGTGAGGAGCCGCGATGGGGAAAGCTGGTCGCCCCCAACATCTATGGGCCTAATCACCAACACTTCTTCAGCTTCCGCCTCGACATGAGCGTCGACGGCGCCAACAACAGCGTCTACGAGGTCGACTCGATCCCCGAACCCGATCCAGACCTCAACCCGCACCACAACGCATGGATCACGCAGGACACGCTGGTCGCGTCCGAAGCCGACGGGGCCAGAGACTGGGACTGGTCCAAGGGCCGCTATTGGAAGATCGCGAACCCGTCCAAGCGCAACGAACTGGGCAATCCGGTGGCCTACAAGCTGACGCCGAGAGACGTTGTGCCGGTGATGGTGCAGGAGGGTTCCTACATCTATGACAGGGCCCGGTTCGTGCAGCACAACCTGTGGGTGACGCGCTACGACCCCGCGGAGAAGTTCGCGGCGGGCGACTACATGTATCAGTCCGCGGACGTCCAGGGCCTGCCGCAGTTCATCGCCGATGACGCGCCGCTGGAGAACACCGATGTGGTGCTGTGGTACACCGTCGGCGCGCATCACGTTGTGCGGCCGGAGGACTGGCCGGTGATGCCATGCGCCTATACCGGCTTCCACCTGAAGCCAATCGGCTTCTTCGATGGCAATCCGGCGCTGGACATTCCACCCTCACCGCCTGCGGCCTGCCACCACCACTGAGGAGCGCTCAGAGCGGATCCGAACCCAGCGTGGCGAGGATGCGCCTGAACTCGCGGCGCTCTTTCTCGGTCAGGTGGGTCATCAGCCGGTCCTCGGCCGCAACCACACCAGCGTCGGTGCGTTTCAGCAGTTCTTCACCGTCGCGGGTCAGCTGCGCGGGCAGCGATCGGCCCGACGAAACACTCGTCGGCCGGCTGACCAGACCGCGATTCTCGAGGCCGCGCAGCACCATGTTCATCGCCTGCGGCGACACGTTCAGTGCGCGGGCCAGTTCGGCGTTGGAGTGGCCGGGATATTTCGAGAGCACCCGCATGCACAGGTACTCGGGGAAGGCCACCTCGAGCGGATCGAGGACGGCCGCCGACACGTCGGTCTTCAGCGCATGCATCACCCGGTGCAGCAGGTAACCCAGCGGCTGGTCCTCGAGGTTGTCGCTCATGTCAATCATATTGACACATATCAACTAGGTTGATATACCGGACGCATGACCACACCACAGGATTTGTTCGAAAACGCTTACAAGGGCGAGGCGCCAGAAATGGGTCTCGGCACCAAGCCGCCGTGGAGCATCGGTGAACCGCAGCCGGAAATCGCGGCGCTGATCGAGCAGGGCAAGTTCCGCGGTGAGGTGCTCGACGTCGGCTGCGGCGAGGCTGCGGTCGATCTCTATCTCGCCGAGCGTGGCTTCACCACCGTCGGCCTCGACCTCTCGCCGACGGCCATCGAGCTCGCCAGGGCCGAAGCGGCCAAGCGCGGCTTGACCAACGCCAGCTTCGAGGTCGCCGACATCAGCGCGTTCGGCGGCTACGACGGCCGGTTCAACACGATCGTCGATTCGACGTTGTTCCACTCGATCCCGGTGGAGGCCCGCGAGGGCTACCAGCAGTCGATCGTGCGCGCGGCAGCGCCCGGGGCGTTGTACTTCGTGTTGGTCTTCGATCGCGCCGGACTGCCCAATGGGCCCGCCAACCCCGTCACCGAGGACGAACTGCGCGCCGTGGTGTCGAAGTATTGGACCATCGACGAGATCCGCCCGGCCAGAATCCACGCCAACTTCCCTGCGCAGCTTCCCGAGCACATGCCGATGGCGTTCGGCGACCTGCGCGACGAACCCAACGGTCGCAAGTCGGTCCCCGCGTTCCTGCTGACCGCACACCTGCCGCAGAGCTGACCCGCCACGCGCCACCGACCCCATAGCGGCTTTCGGGCCGCTATGGGGCAGGATTAGGGGTGATCTCATGTGAGGACCCCGAAGGAGTCGGATGGCGGACCCCGAGCTCACCAACCCCAACGGCGCCGAACCATCATCGATCAGGCCGATGTACACCCGTGTGCTGCTAAAGCTCGGCGGTGAGATGTTCGGCGGCGGCCAGGTCGGCCTCGACCCCGACGTCGTGCACCTGGTGGCACGACAGATCGCAGAGGTGGTGCGCAGCGGCGTGCAGGTCGCTGTCGTCATCGGCGGCGGCAACTTCTTCCGCGGCGCACAGCTGCAGCAGCGCGGCATGGAGCGCAGCCGCAGCGACTACATGGGCATGCTCGGCACCGTGATGAACAGCCTTGCGCTGCAAGACTTCCTGGAAAAGGAAGGCATCGCGACGCGTGTGCAGACCGCGATCACGATGGGACAGGTCGCCGAGCCTTACATTCCGTTGCGGGCCCGCAGACACCTGGAGAAGGGTCGCGTGGTGATCTTCGGTGCAGGCATGGGCCTGCCGTATTTCTCGACCGACACCACGGCCGCGCAACGCGCACTGGAGATCGGCGCCGAGGTGGTGCTGATGGCCAAGGCCGTCGACGGCGTGTTCACCGCCGACCCGCGGGTCGACCCGGAGGCCCAGCTGCTCACCGCGATCAGCCACCGCGAGGTCATCGATCGGGGGCTGAAGGTCGCCGACGCCACCGCGTTCAGCCTGTGCATGGACAACGGTATGCCGATTCTGGTGTTCAACCTGCTCACAGACGGCAATATCGCCAGGGCGGTGGCAGGTGAGAAGATCGGAACACTGGTCACCACCTAAGGAGCAGCAGTGATCGACGAAACCCTCTTCGACGCCGAAGAGAAGATGGAGAAGGCGGTGTCGGTAGCGCGCGACGACCTGTCGTCGATCCGCACCGGCCGGGCCAACCCCGGGATGTTCGCGCGCGTGAGCGTCGACTACTACGGGTCGCAGACTCCGATCACCCAGCTGTCGAGCATCAACGTGCCAGAGGCCCGGCTGGTTGTGATCAAACCCTATGAGGCCAACCAGTTGAAACATATCGAGGACGCGATCCGCAACTCCGACCTCGGGGTCAATCCGACCAACGACGGCAACGTCATTCGGGTCTCGATTCCGCAGCTGACCGAGGAGCGTCGCCGCGATCTCGTCAAGCAGGCCAAGGCGAAAGGTGAGGACGCCCGCGTCACCGTGCGCAACATCCGTCGTAAGGCGATGGAGGAACTGCACCGCATCAAGAAGGACGGCGAGGCAGGGGAGGACGAGGTGGCCCGCGCCGAGAAGGATCTCGACAAGACCACGCACACCTACACCGCTCAGATCGACGAGCTGGTCAAGCACAAAGAAGGCGAGTTGCTGGAGGTCTAGTGACCCAGCAGCAAGCGACTCCCGTGGCAGACACCGAAGCCGGCCCGACTGAGCCGCCCAAGAAAGCGTCCCGCGCCGGCCGCGATCTGCCGGCTGCCATCGCCGTCGGCGTCCTCTTGGGCGGAATGGCCATTGCGGTCTTGTTCTTCGCGCCGATCGGCTGGCTGCCGGTCCTGGCGGTGGCGATGCCGATTGCTACCCATGAGGTCGTCCGCAGGCTGCGCGAGGCCGGTTACGCGCTACCCCTGATTCCGTTGTTGGTCGGCGGGCAGGCGATGATCTGGCTGACGTGGCCGTTCGGCCCGACCGGGCTGCTGGGCGCCTACGGCGGCACGATCGTGGTGTGCATGGTGTGGCGCCTCGTCGGGCAGGGTCTCGGCGAGCAGCCGGTCAACTACCTGCGCGATATTTCGGCCACCGTGCTGCTGGCGACGTGGGTGCCGCTGTTCGGCAGCTTCAGTGCACTGCTGATCTTCCAGGATCACGGCGGCTTCCGAACCTTCACGGTGATCGTGACCGTCGTCTTCGCCGACATCGGCGGGTATGTCGCCGGGGTGTTGTTCGGCAAGCACCTGATGGCGCCGGCGATCAGCCCGAAGAAATCATGGGAGGGACTGGGCGGCTCGCTGCTGTTCGGCATCACTGCGGCCGTCTTGTCGGTGACCTTCCTGCTCGACAAACCCGCGTGGGTCGGCGTGCCACTGGGACTGATGCTGGTGGTCACCGGCGTTCTCGGTGACCTGGTCGAGTCTCAGGTCAAGCGCGATCTCGGCATCAAGGACATGGGCACGCTGCTACCCGGTCATGGGGGCCTCATGGACCGGATCGACGCGATGTTGCCGTCCGCCGTCGCCGGCTGGATCGTTCTCACGCTGTTGGCGTGACACCCTGGCGTTCAGCCAGCACGCCGCCGCGCCGACGACGAGGCCGACCGCGATCCCGATATCGGGCCGTTGGCCCAGCATCAGCCACGACAAGACGCCCGCGACCGCGGGAATGACCGCGAACAGCATCGCCACCGCGGCCGCGCCGAAGTTGTTGATCGCGCGGACGTACAGCGTCATGCACAGGGTGGCGTTGAACAGCACGACGGCCGCCACAGCACCGGCGGCCTTCCACGGATCGGTGACCGCGAACGGTGTAACGGCGGCGAGCACCGCGACGGGCAGCAGGGCAACTCCGTTCTGCAGCGCCGCGGCGGCCCGGAAGTCGACGCCCGAGCAGAACCGCTGCTGGTAGACCCCGCCGGCGGAGATGGCCAGCAGCGCCCCGAGCAACAGCAGTACGACGGTGTCGACCCTGCCGACGGCGATCAGGCGTCCCGCGCAGGCGGCCAGCACCGCGAGTACACCGAGGACCAACGCGCCGACCCGCGTCCACGTCAAGCCCTCGCCCAGGAATAGCGTCGCGAGCACCGCGGTGACCACCGGATTCATCGAAATGACGACCGCGCCGAGCACGGCCGGTGCACCGTGCATCAGGGCCAGGTACAGGCAGATGAACTGCAGCGCGTTGGTGAGCAATCCGGCGACCAGAACGTGTGCCAGGGTGCGGCCAGTGGGCCACGTCACACGGGAAAGCAGTGCCCAGCCGGACAGGATCATGCCGGCGAGTCCGAAGCGGAAAGTCAGCACCGCCATCGGCGACATCGCTGAAACAGCTAGTGCGCCAATGGGATAACCGAGCGCGTAGAAAAACGTCAGATTCGACGCGGCGCGCAGCGGCATCGGTGGCAGGGGCATGGTTCCCATGGTTGCGATCAACGTCTGTCATCGCCAATCAATTTCGGCCAGCCCCGGGTGAGATACTGACAAGACATGTCTTTACCTTTGGTTTTCGATGCCCCGCGTCGCGCGATGCCGCCGCGGCACTTTGCCGACCTCGACGAAGAGGGGCGCGCGGCCGCCGTCGCTGAGCTGGGGCTGCCTGCGTTTCGGGGCAAGCAGTTGGCCAATCAGTACTACGGCCGCCTGATCGCCGATCCGCGGGAGATGACCGATTTGCCCGCTGCGGTGCGCGAGCAGGTCGCCGACGCGTTGTTCCCGCGACTGCTCGATGCGGTGCGCGAGATCGAGTGCGACGCAGGCGAGACGCGGAAGATGCTGTGGCGGGCGGTTGACGGTACGACCTTCGAGTCGGTGCTGATGCGGTATCCGGAGCGCAACACAGTGTGCATCTCGTCGCAGGCCGGTTGCGGCATGGCGTGCCCGTTCTGCGCGACGGGGCAGGGCGGTTTGACGCGCAATCTGTCGACGGCGGAGATTCTCGAGCAGGTGCGCGCCGCGGCGGTCGAATTACGCGATAGAGACCACGGCAGGTTGTCCAACATCGTCTTCATGGGCATGGGTGAGCCCCTTGCCAACTACAACCGGACGTTGGCCGCGGTGCGGCGCATCACCGCGGCAGCGCCGAACGGGTTCGGCATTTCGGCGCGATCGGTGACGGTGTCGACGGTGGGGTTGGCCCCCGCGATCCGCAAGCTCGCGGACGAACGGCTCGGCGTGACGCTGGCGTTGTCTCTGCACGCACCCGACGACGAACTGCGCGACACGCTGGTGCCGGTCAACAATCGGTGGAAGGTGTCCGAAGCGCTTGACGCGGCAAGGTATTACGCCGACGTGACAGGGCGGCGGGTGTCCATCGAATACGCGTTGATCCGCGACATCAATGATCAGCCTTGGCGGGCAGACCTTTTGGGCAAGCGCCTGCACGGCGCGCTCGGTCCGCTGGCACACGTCAACGTGATCCCGTTGAATCCGACACCGGGCAGCGAGTGGGATGCCAGCCCGAAGGCGGCCGAACGCGAATTTGTGCGGCGGGTGCGGGGGCGCGGCGTGTCATGCACAGTGCGCGACACCCGCGGCCGCGAAATCGCTGCGGCCTGTGGGCAGTTGGCGGCCGAGGGCTGAGGGTAGGTCTGCTGTCAGTTTGTCGGAGGAGTGGTGCTGAAGATCGGCCAACAGATCTCTGTGGCGGTGAACGCTGTCGGATCTGAGGGCGTGCCGCCGATGTAGTGCTCGCGAATCGGCCCCTGGTCGCTGATCAGATGCTCGTTTGCGTATACTCCCAGCGCCCCATAACTGCGGTCGATTCCTTCGTGACCACCGGAGTGGGTGAGCACGGCGAATTGGGCCTGCGGTAAGACCTCGGCGCGGATGCCCTTCGGTGGTTCCGCGGACTGCGGCGCGGGTACGAATAAGGTTGCGTCGCCGTATGATTCGAGAAATATCGATCGTTCGTATAGGCCACCCGGCACGACCTCCGACGGAGCGCCTCTTGCCGCGGCAACCGCGTCCCACAGTTGGCTCAATGTCGCCATGAACCAGTTGTCGATCTCGGCAACCTCGATGGTGGCGCCAATGGACCACACCGCCAGCGCGGGTTCAGTGCGCAACTCGACATGGGGAGGAGTGTTTACAGGCGACAGTAGTTCGCGCAGCGCGCCCACGGTGTCACGAGTCTGCTGCAATTGCACCTCCATCTGCTCGAGATGACTCGTGATGATTTCGGTGCGAGCCGCGGCGTCGTCGGTGCTCAGCAGCGCCTTGATGTCGGGAATGGACATGCCCAGCGAGCGGAACCGGCGAATGATGTGTGCATGGTCGACCTGGCCGGTGTCGTAGAAGCGGTAGCCGGTGTGGGAATCGATGTGAGCTGGTTCGAGAATGCCGATGTCGTGGTAGTGCCGTAGCGCCTTCCTGCTCAGGGTGGTCATCACTGCGAAGTCACCGATCGATACTCGTGCTCCCATGGCGTCCTCCTCTGCGATCCGCCGCCCGCGGTATCGGGTAAGGCCATCGTGCAGCTTCCCCCTAGGGAATGGTCAAAGGTTGACTTTCCCGTTAGGGGAACCTCCACCGTGGGGCCATGACCACAGAATGGGATGCACTCCCGGACACCATCAAGACGTTCATGACCGCACTCGACAACCGAGAGACCGAACGAGCGCTCGCCACGATCACCGCCGACGCAACCGTTACCGACGAGGGCCGTGACTACACGGGCCATGATGACATCGGGTCCTGGATCGCCACTGCGGCCAGCGAGTACACCTACACCACCAAGGTCACTGGCGCGACCACGACCGACACGACCATCGATGTCGCACAGCACCTCGAGGGCGACTTCCCCGGCGGCGTTGCCGACCTGCACTACCGGTTCACCATGGACGGTGCGTCGATTAGCCGGTTGGTGATTGAGCCATGAGCAGGAGATGGTTCATCACAGGTGGCACGCCCGGCGGCTTCGGGGTGGCGTTCGCCGAGGCGGCGCTGGAGACGGGGGACCGCGTGGCGCTCACCTCTCGGCGCCCGCAGGAGCTGGCGGCGTGGGCCGACCAGTACGGCGACCGGGTTCTCGTCGTGCCACTGGAACTCACTGATGCGACGCAGGTGCAGCGCGCGGTGCATGCCGCCGAGGACCACTTCGGCGGCATCGACGTGCTGGTCAACAATGCCGGCCGCGGTTGGTACGGGTCGGTCGAGGGGATGGACGAGTCCTCGTTGCGGGCGATGTTCGAGCTGAACTTCTTCGCGGTGCTGTCGGTGACGCGTGCAGTGTTGCCGGGGATGCGCGCCCGCGGAAACGGGTGGATCGTCAACGTGTCCTCGGTGGCCGGGCTTGTGTCGGCGGTCGGATTTGGCTATTACAGTGCGACGAAGTTCGCCATCGAAGCCATCACCGATGCGCTGCGCGACGAGGTTGCCGCACAGGGGATCTCGGTGTTGACGGTCGAACCCGGAGCGTTTCGCACGAACGCCTACGCCGGCTTCGCCAACGAACCTGTCATGGAGACCATTCCGGAGTACCACGACATGCTGGAGCAGGTCCGTGCCGACTTCGTTGGGATGGACGGTGTGCAGCCCGGCGATCCGCGCCGCGGTGCCCGTGCGGTGATCGCGGCGATGACCCAAGATCCGCCGCCCCGTCGGCTGGTCCTGGGCAACAGCGGATACGACGCGGTGATCGATGCGCTGGAGCAGGCCCTGGCCGACATCCGGGCGAACGAAACGCTCTCGCGTAGCGCGGATTTCCCCGCGGAGTCACTCGCCTGAGCGAGACATCCGACCTGGCCAGCTGATCTTCAGACAGCGGGTCCCGTGGTCCCGTGCTGGCGCGGGGGCATATACGAAAGTGCCCACGTACTGAGCGACAACTCGAGCTCATAACCGGAAACCGCGGAAGTACGCCGAGGGTTTCGCCGCGGCGCGCATATTCATCACGCGCGTGTATATCCGATGCGCGGTGCCGCGTGGTACGTATCCGGGGCCGTAGAGTCCTCGCGCTATTCGACGGACACGGCCGCGACCCCGCTCCCACCGCAGCGCGTCCGATACTTGTTTCGACGCGCGCCCGGGGAAGTCGAAGCCCTGCCACTCCAACGCCTCGAGAAGTTCGTCGACGGTTGTTGGGCCGTGTTGCAACAGGTACATCGTCAGCGCGTATCGCAGGTCAATGCCCCGCAACAGATGTCTGGTCTCCATCGTCGAACCGAAGCAGGCATGTCCGACATGTCGGGGTGTTGTCGCTCCGTACGCGGGCACTTTCACACGTGGGTTTGGGCCGCGCCCGCCGGCGAGATCGACACCGCCGGCCGCGGCCGCCTGGCCCATTAGTCGGGCATGCCGATCGTCTTGGCCTCGAGGTACTCCTTGTAGCCTTCCTCGCCGTTGCGGTAGCCAAGCCCGCTCTGCTTCGTTCCGCCGAACGGGCTGCCGATCCCGAAGTGACTGCGGTTGTTGATCGTGACGTTGCCGGTCCGCATCCGCTTGGCCACCTCGAACGCCCTGCCCACGTCGGCGCTGCTGACCTCACCCGAGAGCCCGTAGATCGTGTTGTTGGCGATCGCGACCGCTTCGTCGTCGCTGTCATACGGCGTCACCGTCAGCACCGGTCCGAAGATCTCCTCCTGCGCCACCTGCGAATCGGGATCGACGTCGGCCAACAGCGTCGGCTGCACGTAATAACCCGTCGGCAGGTTCTCCGGAATGCCCCCGCCGGTCACCAGGCGCGCACCCGAGTCCAGGCCGCTGCGGATCAGCCCCAGCACCTTCTGCCGTTGCGTCTCGCTGATCTGCGGCCCCTGCATATTGCCCGGCGTCCACGGATCGCCGACCGGGAAATTCTCCATGGCGCCCTTGAGTATCGCGAGACCTTCCTCATACCGGCTGCGCGGCAATAGGATTCGACTCGGCAGAATGCAACTCTGGCCCGACATCACGCACGCCATCATCGCCGCCATCGGTAGCGCCGAGTTGAAGTCGGCGTCGTCGAGCACAATGTGCGCCGACTTACCGCCCAGCTCCAGCAGCGTCTTCTTCACCGTCGGCGCGCCCGCAGCCAGGATCGCGCGGCCGGTCGCCGTCGAACCGGTGAACGTGATCATGTCGACGCGCGGGTCGGCCGACAGCGCCGCGCCCACCTCGTTCGCGTTCGACACCACGACGTTGAACACCCCCGGCGGAATGTCGGTCTCCTCGGCCACGATGCGGCCGTACTCGCTGCCCGACCACGGCGTCAGCTGCGCCGGTTTGAGCACCACCGTGTTGCCCGCCATCAGCGCAGGCACCGTCTCGGCCACGTTCAGGTAGAACGGCACGTTCCACGGCGTGATCGCCCCGACCACGCCGACCGGCTCGTAGTGGATCTTGCGCCGCGCCGGGCCCAGCGGCGTCTCGTGCAGCCCGTTGTCAATGAGGTACTCGAAAGCCTTGCCGTGCTCGGCCCAGTGTTTGACCTCCGCGATCGGGCTCTCGATCTGGCTGCCGCTCACCGTGACGGGACAGCCCACCTCGGTGATCAGCACCCTGCGCAGCCGTTCCTTGTTGCGCTCCAGCGCCTCGTGCAACTGGGTCAGGCAGTGGTAACGGAACTCCAGATCGCGCGGCCAGTCGGTTTCGTCGAACGCCCGGCGCGCGGCTGCGACCGCGCGCGCCATGTCGTCGACCGTTCCGTCGGTGGCGTGCCCGGCCACCTGCTCGCTGGCCGGGTGGACGACGTCGAATGTCGCTTTGCTTCTTGTGATCTGCAATTCGCCCTCGATGAGCATCCGCTCGTCACCGGCGAGCACCCCGGTTTCGGTCTGCACTCCCGTCATGGGGGACAGCTTTACAAACTAGCGGGAGAATGTCACCCGTTCTGTTTGATCCCTGCCGCATGCCGCAGCTGTGCGAGGAACTGATCGCCGTCGTCGCTGCGCACGATGTAGTGCGCCACCGCGACGCGGATCACCGTCGCGGCCTTGACGGCACCGTTCGGCCCGGGCATCAGCTTCTGCAGGCGGGCCCGCATCATCGGGATGATCCTGCCCAGTTGGGCGATGACGACCTCGGGTTCGATGTCGACGAGCCGCACACCGGAGTACGACTGCTGGTACTCCACGATGAATCGCAGCGCACCGTCGAGCTTGTCGGTACCGCGCAGGCCCGATGTCGCGCGGCTGATGCCGCTGTCGAACATCTCGCGCTCGAAGACCCCGAACGCGTCGAGCAGCTCGCCCTTCGAGGCAAACCACCGGTACAGCGTTGGACGGGACACCCCGGCCTGCAGCGCCACCTCGGAGAGGCTCAGCTTCGTCTGACCGCTGCGACCGAGCACTTCCGCGGTCGCGACGAGGATCCGGTGCCGCGTCGAGGTGTCCTCGACGCCTCCGGATGCGTCGCGCAGCGGTTCGTTCACTTCCCAGACCTCAATCGTTTGGTCCAGCTGATCCTAGATGGTGCGGTCACAGTGACTTCTCAAGCAGCGATACCGTGTCGAGATCGACATAACCCCGATCCACCTGGTGAGTTTACGAACTAGCGGGATTTTGTAAGGCGATTCGGAAGGATGTCCATGGCCGGACCGATGGAGGGCATCAGGGTCGTCGAACTGGGTGTCTGGGTGGCCGGCCCCGCGGCGGGCGGCATCCTCGCCGACTGGGGCGCCGACGTCGTCAAGATCGAACCGCCGGACGGCGATCCCGCGCGCATGTTCGGCCGGATGCTCGGCATCGAGGACGACGTCAGCCCGCCCTTCGAGATGGACAATCGCTCCAAGCGCAGCATCGTGCTGGACCTGACGACCGACGACGGTCGCGACACGGCATTCGAATTGCTCAGCGGCGCAGACGTTTTCCTGACAAACATCCGCCCGGGTGCATTGGCGCGGGTCGGCCTTGACTTTGAAACGGTCGCCGCGCGCAATCCGCGACTGGTTTACGGCCTGATCACCGGCTACGGCGAGACCGGACCCGACGCCGACCGCGCGGCATACGACGTCGCCGCATTCTGGGCGCGGGCCGGCCTGGCGCATCTGCTGACCCGCCCTGGCGATACGCCGCCGTTTCAGCGGGGCGGCATGGGTGACCACTCGGCGGGTATGACGCTGGCGGCCGCGGTCTGTGCGGCGCTTGTCGCGCGAACACGAACCGGCGCCGGGCAATTGGTCAGCACGTCGCTGTACCGGCAGGGCGCGTACACCGTCAGCTTCGATCTCAACACGTTCCTGATGACCGGCCATTCCATCGCGATCGGCCAACGCGAGTCGATGGGCAACCCGTGCATGAACAACTACACCGCGGGCGATGGCAGGCGGTTCTGGATCGTCGGCCTGCAGGGCAGCCGGCATTGGCCTGCGCTGTGCCGTGCCGTCGATCGGCTTCAGTGGTTGACCGATCCGCGCTACGACACCGCACATGCCCGCGCCGCCAATGCCACCGAGCTCGTCGGCGAGTTGGACGTGATCTTCGCGACGAGGCCACTCGACGAATGGGCGAAAATCTTTGCGGCAGAACCTGAGTTCTTCTGGTCGCCGATCAACTCCATCGAGGATGTGGTGGCCGACGAGCAGTTTCACGCCGCCGGCGGTGTGGTCTACGTGCCGGACGCCGACGGTGGCGGGCCGATGATCGCGACGCCTGCCGATTTCCACGGCACGCCATGGGAACCCCGTTCTGCCGCACCGCGACTCGGCGAGCACACCGACGAGATCCTCGCCGAGCTCAAGGCGCGTGATGCCTGACCCGCGCCGCGTGCCGTAGTTGATCCAGAAAATCTGCGTCGTCGTCGCTGCGCACCAGATAGTGCGAGACCGCAACGCGCACCGCGGTCGCCGCGGCTTCGGCGCTATCGGGTCCGGGGATGAGCCGTTCGAGCCGTGCCCGCATCAGCGGAATGATGTGCGACAGCCGTCGGATCATGTGTGCAGGTTCGATGTCGACCACGCGCAGCCCGGGATACGAATGTTGATACTCGACGATGTAGCGCAGCGTCGCGTCGAGCTTCTCGTTTGCGGGCAGTCCCGCGCAGGCGTCGGCGACGCCGCGTTCGTACATGTGCCGTTCCCAGATGCCCAACGCATCGAGCAAGTCGTCCTTGGAGGCGAACCAGCGGTAGAGCGTCGGCCGGGATACCCCGGCCTGCAGCGCGACCTCCGACAGGCTGAGCTTGGTCTTGCCCATCCTGCCGAGCACCTCTGCGGTCGCGAGGAGGATTCGCTCGCGACTGGAGTTGTCGACCGGTTGCACGATCATAGCTTTACAAATTTTCACTGAAGTGTCACGCTGATTCCGTGACAGCGGCAGCGGTTCAGGCGCGTGAGTACAGTCCGATCGACATCACGTCACACGACTTCTGGAGTCAGCCGTTCGCACTACGTGACCAAGCGTTCGCGCAGCTCCGCGCCGGTGAAGGGCTGAGCTGGCACCGGCCGTTTCCGTCGATGTTCCCGATGGAGGAGCCGGGCTACTGGGCGCTGACGCGGCGCGCCGACATCGTGTTCGTCAGCCAGCACCCCGAGCTGTTCACATCGACGCAGGGCGTCGCGCTCGACCCGATGCCCGCCGAGATCCAGCAGTTCGCCTCGTTCTTCCTGACCATGGATCCGCCGCAGCACACGGTGTATCGACGGCTGATCAGTTCGGCCTTCACCCCGCGACACGTGCGCCAGATCGAGGAGCAGATCCACACCAACGCGGTGAGCATCGTCGAGGACCTCGTCGGTGCGGGCGATGTCGACTTCGTCGAAGCCTGCTCGGCGCGCCTGCCGATGCTGACGATCATGGAGATGCTCGGCGTCCCGAAGGCGGATCAGCCGGCGGTTGCCAAGGCCGCCGAAAAGCTGTTCGGGCTCAGCGATGACGAATACAGCTCGCTCGAGGAACGCGCGCAGGACACGATCAACGAGATCATGCTGTTGAACACCACCGGTCAGGAGCTGGCGAAGTTCCGGCGCGCCAACCCCGGCGACGATTTGATGACGAGCATCGTCAACGCCGAGGTCGACGGTCACCGCCTGACTGACGAGGAGATGGGCGCATTCCTGATTCTGCTGGCGTCCGCAGGCAACGACACCACCAAGCAGGCGACGACGCACACGATGATGGCGCTGGTCGAGAACCCTGACCAACGTGCTTGGCTGATGGAGGATTTCGAGAACCGGATCGGCCCCGCCATCGAGGAGTTCGTGCGGTGGTCGTCGCCGGTCCTGCAGTTCGCGCGGTTCGTCACCGAAGACACCGAGATCAACGGTCAGCCGGTCAGCGCGGGCGACAAGGTCGGCCTGTTCTACTGCTCGGCCAATCGCGATGAGGCGGTCTTCGACGAGCCGGGCCGGTTCGATCTGCAGCGCTCGCCCAATCCGCACCTCGGTTTCGGCGGAGGCGGCCCCCACTTCTGTCTTGGCAACCAGCTGACCAAAGCTGAACTGCGAAACCTGTTCCGCGAGTTGCTGACCCGGCTGAAGACCGTGGAGTTCGGTGCACCCGATCTGCTCCACAGCAGCTTCGTTCACGGCGTCAAACGCCTCCCGGCGTTCGTCAAATAGGAGACATCATGCGGGTCGAAGTCGACCTCGACAAGTGCACGGGACACGGCATTTGCGAGTCGATCGCCGAGGACGTGTTCGAAGTGCAGGACGACGGCACCGTGTCGATCCTCGACAATGAGCGCCCGGAATCGGACCGCGATCGCATGCAGCAGGCCGTAACGCAGTGCCCCGCAGCGGCATTGCGACTCGTGGACTAGCGGCGCTAGGATCGCCGCCGAACCAGCACCGACTGCTGGATACCGCCGACGGGCCCGCTTTCGTCGAACAGCGTGCCGATCGTCGTGCCGATACCGTCAGGCCCGTAGTTCGTTTCCGCGCGAATACCGATCCACTCACCGTCGGGTACCCGGTGGATATGCACGACGAGATCCGTGTTGAGGAACGTCCATCGGCGGATGTCCAGTTTCGCGCCGATGCCGTTGGCGTCGTCGGCGACTGCGAACAGTCGCTCCAGCGCAGTCATGCTCTCGCCCTTGACCAGATCGACCTCGGGCCTGATCCACGATTCGCCAGGCCCTTCGCTCAGGGGCTTGGTCAGCCAACGCCAATCCAGGCTGTGCACGTAGTTCGGATCCCAGTCCTTCTTCATGTCGCGACCGCGCGCCTCGGCCACCGGACGCAGCGGCAGCGCTGATGTGTGGACGACCTCGGCGGTGTCCAATGTCTGCAACCGCCATCCGCTGGCTCGCGCAACCGGTCGCGGTGCACCGTCGGGGCCCGGGGCCAGCATCTCTGCGGTCACCAATTCGATTTGCTTGCCGGAGCGTTCGCGTTGCGCACGCACCCACAGGTCACCTTCGGCGGGCACCGGCCCCAACAGGTCGACCATCACGCGGCTCAGCCGGGTGTCGTCACGGCGCTCGCAGCGCTCCAATCCCCGTACCAGCAAGGCGGATACGGGCGCCGCATGCTGAATCGCGGCCGACCATGTGCTGCGCACCATGTCCGTTGCTATGAACTTTTCGCCGAGTTCGTCTTCTGCGTCGACCGATTCGTAGTACGAGTCGCTCACGGCCGGCCGGCCCCTGGGACGTCGACGATGGTCGCGTCCAGGCGCGCGAGTTTCGTGCCGACCAGTCGGTCCGGATAGGCGCTTGTGCTCGACAGCATGAACAGAGTGCGGCGTTCGGGTCCGCCGAGCATGCAGGCGATTGCGGTGCGGTCGCCGATGTCGATGCGGTCGGTGACATTGCCGCCCTGCACAATCCGGTCGAACCGGTTGGCCAAGGTCATCGACGTCCAGATTCCGCCTTGTGCGTCGAGGCAGAGGCCGTCGGGCGGCCCGTCGAGTCCTTCGGCGAAGATTCGTCGATCCGACAGTGAGCCGTCGGCTCCGATTGTGTATGCCGTCAGCCGCCTGCCGATCGACTCCGCGACGATCAACGTGTCGCCGTCGGGTGTGATGACCATGCCGTTCGGAAAGTCGAGGTCGGTCGCGACGACGGTCGGGGTGTCATCGTGATCCACGCGCACAATGATGCCGCCCTCGCGGGCCTGCGATCCGACGTACGCGCGCCCGACGCCGTCGATCACCATGTCGCCGAGGTTCGCGGGCACGATGTCGGAGAGGTCGACGACGGTCGAGACGGCGTCGCCGTCGTAGCGCAGCACTTGGCGCTTCTCGGTCGACGCGATCAGCAGCGACCCGTCCTGCCGAAACCCGAGGCCCGACGGGGCATGGCCCGGCAGCGGCAGCTTGGTCATGTCCCCATGCAGGTTGACGGTGTGCACCGCCTCGCCGAGCATGTCGGAGAACCACAGCAGCCCCTCGAACCACCTGGCTCCCTCCCCGAAGCAGAAACCATCGGCCAGCGGCGTCAGCGTCGCACCTTTACAAATCACGCCGTAAGTGTCACGCTCGCTGGGTGCCACTGTCAACCACTTGCGATCTTTGGTGAGCATGAAGCGCTACCACGGCCACACACTTCTGTACCTGCACGAGACGATCGACCTGGGATCATCGGGCAGCGAGATATTCACTCAAATGTTCAGCGACGTGTACCACCCGATGATGGAAGAGCTTGGCGCACGGCTGTTCGCGATGTGGGAGACGACGACCTACAACGGGCATTGGCCGCAGGTGACGATCATGTGGGAGATCGACGCGTTCGCCGACTATTCGCGCATCGGCAAGGCGCAGGCGCGCGGTGGCAGCCACGAAGCGTCCGCGGCGAAGTGGGCGGCGTTCCTTTCCGAGATCGGTGCCGCGGGGGAGGGGCGGATCATGTACGCCGGTGCGAGCAACAAGCCGCTCGCTGAACTCAAGGAGTCCAATTTCGCGGCCGGACTGGTGATCCAGGAGATCATGCAGACCAAGCCGGGCCGGCAGGACGACTACATCCGTGAACTGGAACGGCTGTACGTCCCGTGGTCGGAGCGCACCGGAAAGCGTTGGCTTGGCTCGTTCATCACCACCTTCCGGTTCAACGAGGTGATCCACTATTGGGCGCTCGACGGTGACTGGGACTGCTTCGCCAACCATTACCCGTCGTGGAAGGACAGCCCGCCCGCCGAGATCGTGACGTGGATGAGCGTCGCGCCCGCGCTGCGTGACGGCTGGGAGGATTCGATCTTGCAGGCCCTACCTCCGTCACCGCTGCAATGAATTCGCCACTGATGCAGGAATTTTCATACGATCCGTTCGATCCGGCAGTGATGGCCGACCCGCTGCCGTACTACCGATTTCTGCGCGACGAGCATCCCGTGTACTACATCGAAAAGTGGGACACTTATGCACTTTCGCGGTTTACAGACATCTGGGATGTGCTCGAGATCAACGACGGCACCTTCGTCGCCTCAGAGGGAACGCTGCCGGCCGCAACCGTTTTGGCACAGCGAAATGACGGGCCTGTACCCGATCCGCCGCTGCACCCGATGCCCTTCCACGCCAACTTCGATGCCCCGATCTATGACGGCGTGCGGCGGTGCACCTCGGGCCCGTTCCGGCCGAAGTCGGTGTCGCAGCTCGCTGACCGGATTCGCACCCTTGCCAACGAACGCCTCGACGAGCTCTTGCCGCGCGGTAGCTTCGACCTGACGCAGGAGTACGGCGGAATCGTCGCCGCATCCGTGGTGTGCGAACTGCTTGGTCTGCCTGTCGATCTCGCAGCCGAGGTGCTGGCGACGGTCAACGCGGGCAGCCTCGCGCAACCCGGCAGCGGAGTGGAGGTCGCCAACGCCCGGCCCGGCTACCTCTCGTATCTGGTGCCGCTCGTTGAACAGCGACGCGCTGACGCGGCCGACGGCGCCCAGACGATTGTCGACAACCTGATCGGCTACCGGTTGCCCGACGGCTCCGGGTTCAGCGACATCGAGGCCGCCACTCAACTGCTTGGCATCTTCATCGGCGGCACCGAAACGGTGCCGAAGATCGTCGCGCACGGGCTATGGGAACTGGGCCTGCGGCCCGACCAGATGGCCGCCGTGCGCGCAGACCTGCACGCCAACGTACCCGCGGCCCGGGAAGAGATGATCCGGTACTGCGCACCTGCACAGTGGTTCGCGCGGACCCTTCGCAGGCCCTTCACCATCCACGGCACCACAATCGAGCCGGGCCAGCGGATCATCACGCTGCTCGCGTCGGCCAACCGTGACGAGCGCGAGTACACCGAACCCGACGACTTCGTCTGGAATCGGCCCATCGAGCGACTGCTGGCGTTCGGCCGCGGGCAGCACTTTTGCCTCGGCGTCCATCTCGCGCGCCTGGAGATCGCAATCATGGTGACCGAGTGGCTCAAGCGGGTCGACGAGTGGCGGATCGACGGTGACTCCGCATCGCGACCGCCGTCAAGTTTCCAGTGGGGTTGGAACACCATCCCGGTGGAGGTCTGACGATGTGGGCCTATCGGCTGGTCGCCCCGTACACCTTTGAGCGAGTGGATATTCCGGCGAAGACGCCGGAAGACCTCGGCGACCGGCAGGTGCTGTTGCGTTTCCTCGCCGCAGGGGTGTGCGGCAGCGACTTGCCCGGCTTCCGCGGCACCAAGGGCAAGCTGCCCGGCGACACCGGGCTCAGCGCCGCCGAGATGGACGGCTTCCCGATCCACGAGGTGGTCGGTGAGGTGATCGCCAGTCGGCATCGAAGCCATGGTGTCGGCGATCGTGTCGTCGGCTGGGCGTCCGGCTTCGACGGACTGATGGAACACGTGGTAGCCGACGGCGACGGCCTGGCCCCGTTCGATCCCGGGCTCACGCCGCAGCACGCGGTGGCGCTGCAACCGTTGGCGTGCGTGCTGTACGCGCTCGAACAGATTCCCAACCTCAAGGGAAGCCATGTCGCCGTCATCGGGCAGGGCTCCATCGGCCTGCTGTTCTCCTATGCGGCAAAGGCTTTCGGCGCCCGGCAGGTGACCGGTGTCGATCCGATCGACCGCGACGGTATCGGCAAGGAGTTCGGCGTCGACACCATCGTCCGCGCCACCAGCGACCGGTGGATCAGCCACCTGGATCCCAGCGACAAGCCCGACATCGTCGTGGAGGCCGTCGGCCACCAGGTCGCGACGCTCGGCCACGCGATCGAAGCGGCCGCGTTCGGTGGCACGGTCTTCTATTTCGGCGTCCCGGACGACGACAGCTATCCGATCAGCATGCGGACGATGCTGCGCAACAACCTGACTCTCAAATCGGGTGTGACACTGGACCGCCGACGCGTGCTGTGCTCCGCCAACGAATTCGCGCGCAGGCATCCCGAGTTGCTCGGCGCGTATGTCACCCACACCTTCGGTGTCGACGAGGTGCAGGCCGCGTTCGAACTGGCATGCCGCCCGACGCCGGAGCGCATCAAGATAGCGATCGTCGGATGACATCGAGGCTGCAGGACGCGCTGGCCACCAAGGCGCAGGTGTGGGGCGGATGGGTAGTCGGCCCGACCATCATCGGCCCCGAGGAGTTCGCCGCCGCGGGGTACGACTATGTCGGATTCGATTTACAGCACGGCTATCTCGACGACGCCGACGTCGCACTGCTGCTGCGTCGACTCGAGCACGTCCCCATCGCCACCGCGGTGCGACTGCCGTCGACCGATCCTGCCCCGATCGGTCGGGTGCTCGACGCAGGCGCCGACGCCGTGATCATCGCGATGATCGAGTCGGCCGAGCAGGCTGCCGCCGCCGTCGCTGCGACGCGCTATGCGCCTGACGGCGTGCGCAGCTACGGCCCGCTGCGGGCCGGCCTCGGACTCGATCCCGCTGCGCTCGAGGCGCGCGTCAGCGTATTCGCGATGATCGAAACCGCACGGGGACTGACGGCAGTTGACGAGATCTGCGCGGTGCCGGGACTGACGGGCGTCTACGTCGGGCCCGCAGACCTCGCGATCTCGCTCGGATACGGGCCTGCCGAAGCATGGACACAGGCCGACGTTCGCGATGCGATGGCCCGCGTCCACAAGACGGCGTCGGCTGCGGGACTGGTGTCCGCAGTCCACGCGAGCACTGGAATCCGCGGTAAAGCCATGGCGGAGACGGGTTTTCAGATGATCACGCTCGCCTCAGAGTCCCAGGCACTGAGGCGGGGAGCCGCCGACCATCTCAACGAAGCCAAAGGGCGGAATGCGCCATGACAGCGGATCGGGTCGCGCTCGTCACCGGCGCCGCGCGCGGTCAAGGCGCGGCGATCGTCGAGCGGTTGCGCAAAGACGGATTCCGCGTCGCGGCCTGCGATCTGCTGCCCGCCGACTTGCAGGACGACGGCGACGTGATCCCGATATCGCTGGACGTGACCCACGAGGACCAGTGGGCCGCCGCCGTCGCGACGACCGTCGAGCGGTTCGGCACGTTGACCACGCTGGTCAACAACGCCGGTGTCCTGCACCGGGCTTCGCTGTCCGACGAAACGGCAGCCGGCTTCGAGGGCAGCTGGCGGGTCAACTGCCTCGGCCCGTTCCTCGGCATTCAGGCGGCGTTGCCACACCTGCGAGAAGCCGCCGGCGCGTCGATCGTCAACACCTGCAGCACCAGCGCCATCCGCCCGTTTCCGTACCACGCGGCGTACGGCTCGTCGAAATGGGCGCTGCGGGGCCTAACCCAAGCTGCCGCAGCGGAATTGGCGCCAGCCGGAATCCGGGTGAATGCTGTGTTTCCAGGGCCGATCTCGACGCCGATGCTCGACGATGCGACACAGCACAGGCTGTCCGCCACGTTCGGCAGACTCGGTGAACCCGCAGAGGTCGCGGATGTGGTCGCGTTCCTGGTGTCTGACCAGGCATCATTCATGACAGGGGCCGAAGTCGTCGTGGACGGAGGTCAATGTCTGCGAATGGGATGAACCTGTCGGTCGGCATCATCGGCGCAGGTCCTGGCGGGCTCGCGCTGGGAATCTTCCTGCGCAAGGCCGGCTTTTCGGACTTCACGATCTTCGACCGCGAAGACGGTGTCGGCGGAACGTGGCGGATCAACACCTATCCGGGCCTGGCCTGCGATGTGAAGTCACACTTGTATTCGTACTCGTTTGAGCTCAACGCGAACTGGTCGCGAATGTGGTCGGGGCAGGCCGAGATTCTGGAGTATTTCGAAGAGTGTGCGCGGCGCTATGAACTCGCACCGAACCTGAAACTGAACACCGAAATCACTGCGGCCCACTGGGATGGTGCGGCATGGCAGCTAACGACGAGCACCGGGCAGCAGTACACCTTCGATGTCGTGGTGTCGGCCATCGGCCTGTTCACCCAGCCGGTGCTGCCAGAGCTGCTCGAAGAGGAGAGGTTCACCGGCACGCTGATGCACACCGCCCGGTGGGACCACTCCGTCGATCTGCGAGATGCCCGCGTGGCCGTGCTCGGCACCGGGTCGACAGCGGCGCAACTGGTTCCGGAGGTCGCCAAGGTGGCGAAGAAGGTGTACTCGGTACAGCGGTCGCCGACCTGGATCCTGCCCAAACCGGACCGGCCTTACACCGCGCGGGAGAAGTGGCTTTTCCGTCGTATTCCGTTCGCCAAGAGGGTCTATCGGACACGGCTGTGGCTGCGCAGCGAGTCGAACATCTCGGTGATCGAGAACGGCAGCGACAAGACGCAGGAGTTCAAGGACATCGCGCTGCGTGTGCTGGAAACGACGGTGCCCGATGAAGACCTGCGCCGCAGGCTGACTCCGGATCATCCGTTCGGCTGCAAAAGGCTCGTCTTCGCGACGGACTATCTGCAGGCGTTGACGCAGCCACACGTCGAGGTGGTTTCAAGTCCGGCGCGTTCGCTGCGCGCCGGGTCGTTGGTCACCGAGGACGGCACCGAACTCGAAGTGGACGTGGTGCTGTGTGCCACCGGGTATGCGGCGGCCGACTACCTGGGGCAGATCGATGTCACCGGTGAGCGCGGGGTGACGCTGCGGGAGACGTGGAGCGAGGGGGCCTACGCGTATCTGGGCATGGCGGTTCCCGGCTTCCCGAACTTCTTCATGCTCTACGGGCCCAACACCAACGTCGGCTCCAACAGCGTGATCTTCATGCTGGAGGCACAGGCTCATTACATCGTGCGCGCGCTGAAGTACATGCGGCGCAAGCGAAAACCCTATGTCGCGGTGCGGCCCGCAGCCATGGCGGACTTCATCGCCAAGGTTGACCGATGGATGGAGGGCACCGTGTGGCTTACCCGGTGCAGCAACTACTTCCGCGCCGCCAACGGTCGAGTGGTCACCCAGTGGCCCCGCAGCGCGCGAGCGTTCTGGGGGATGACCCGTCGATTCAGGCCCGCGGACTACACGTTTGATCCCGCAACCGAGAAGCGGTCCATGCAGCAGGTCGACGCCTCATGTTCGCCGACCGTCTAGACCCCGCGCTGCGGCAATTCGCCGCGGCGCGCACCGACCTGTCGCCTGGCTTGCTCGGCGTCGTTCGTGATTCGCTGAACCAGCGGCGCGCCGAAGCGGCCCGCGGTGTCAACACGGTCGGAGTCGAGATCGAGAACCGGGAAATCGCAGGGATCCCGGTACGGATCTACCGCGCGAGTCCGGCACCATCGCCGGCGTTGATCTATTGCCACTCAGGGGCTTTCGTCCTGGGAAATCTCGACACCGACCACCACCAGTGCGTGGAGTTTGCACGACGCGCAGCGTGCGCGGTGATCTCCGTCGACTATCGGTTGGCGCCGGAGCATCCGCATCCCGCCGGACTCGACGATGCGGCGGCCGTGCTGGACTGGGTCGCGGCCGAAGGATCGAACCTGGGTGTCGACCCCGCACGGCTGGCGGTCGGGGGCAGCAGCGCGGGCGCAGCTCTGGCGGCTCTGCTCGCTCAGCGCGCAGCCGAAGGAACCGCGCCGCCGGTCGTGTTTCAGTTGCTGCATCAGCCGGTGCTCGACGATCGCCCGACGCCGTCGAAGGACGAATTCGTCACCACGCCGGGATTCGATGGCCAGGCGGTGGCGCAGATGTGGCAGCACTACGCGGCTGGCGAATCGGTACCTGACGATGCTGTTCCGGCCAGTGCCGATGAATTGGCTGGTGTTGCAAGCGTATTCATCTCGTGTTCGGAGCTGGACCCATTGCGGGATGAGGCCGTCGACTACGCGCTGCGGCTGATGTGGGCCGGCGTCGCCACCGAGCTCCATGTCTTTCCCGGCACCTGCCATGGCTTCGACTCGCTGCTGCCGGAGGGGGAGACAAGCAGGCAGCTATTCGAGCTGCAGGGCGCGGCGCTGCGCCGGGCGTTGCATCATGCGGCGAGTTCGCGCGCAATGGCGGCGTGGTAGGCGTCGATATTGGCGGGGTTGACGGTTCGAAAGAAACCGTCCGGCAGCGGAGCGTGCTTGTAAGCCTCGATCGTCATGGTCCTGGTGAACAACGTGATGTCTTCGCCAGGCTGGGTGAAGTGGTATTGGACGGTGATTCGGCCTTCCATGCCACCGTTGCCGTCGCGGTCATGACCGAGGCGGCCGACCGAATTGAAGACCCACAACGTCGGCCGCATCGCGATGGCGAGATGCCATGTGAAGATCCGTTCGGCGTCCGGCCCCGACTCGGTCCACGTGTCGCCGACCACGAGGGGCAGCGACTCAGGCAGACCGCCCACGTGCGTGCTGTGGGGGTAGGTCTTCGTCCAGTTCGCCGGGTTTGTGACGAAGTCGTAGATCGTCTCCGGCGCATGGCTGAACGCGGTTTCCGAACTCGTGGTGACGATGCCCAACTTCGTGCCTCTCTGCTTGTTTGACCGCCCTACTTTACAGAATGACGTAAAAGTGTCACGGTGTCTGGGTGGACTTCGCGCGCGTGGAACTGTCCGAGGACGACCGGGCGTTTCGCGATGAGCTGCGGGCGTTCCTCGGCAGGATCGTGACTGACGAGGTCATCGCCAAGGACCGCCAGACGGGTGAGAACTTCGATGAAGGTGTGCATCTGGCGCTCGGCGACGCCGGATATCTGGCAGCCGACTTCAAAGACGAGGCCGACGGTGGCTTCAGCCGGGTGCGACGGCGGATCTGGAATCTCGAGATCGGCCGCCGGCACACGCCCTGGTTCCACTGGGGCACCACCGCGATGGTCGCGCGGGCGGTCGAGCAATTCGGTTCGCCCGAACTCAAGGCGGAGGTCATGCCGAACGTGCTGTCGGGGCGGTTTCGGCTGTGCCTCGGCTACACCGAACCCGAGGGCGGATCGGATGTCGCGACGTGCAAAACGCGTGCGGTGCGCGATGGGGACGGCTGGGTTATCAATGGCTCCAAGATGTTCACGTCGAACGCCCACAACGCGCAGTACGTCTATCTGATCACCAACACCGACCCGGATGCTCCGAAACATCAGAGCCTGACCATGTTTCTGGTACCGCTCGACAGACCCGGCGTGGAGATCCAACCGATCCGCACGGTCGACGGCGATCGCACCAACATCACCTACTACAGCGACGTGCGCATCGAGGACAGGTATCGCGTCGGTGAGGTCAACCGTGGGTGGGCCGTCTTGCGGGATGCACTCAACGACGAGCACGGCACGGTGGAACGCGAGGACGACGGTCTGCAGAAACTCGCCGCCATGTCCGAACATCTGCTGTTACTGGCCGAGGCCGTCGACAACGTGGCGGCCCGCGCGGGCAATGACGACGCGGTGAAGTATCGCCTTGGCCGCAGCATCGCCCGAATGGAAGCGGCGACGAGCACTCCAGATATGTTTGGCCGCGTAGCGATTGCGCAGACCATGCGCGACGTGGCACCGGAGTTGATGGACATCCTCGGCACGGCTTCGAGTGTTTCCCACGAAGCGGCGGAGTACATCCTTCGGCTAGCGGGGCCGACAGGCATCTATGGCGGCACCCTGGAGGTGTTCCGCAACATGATCGCCCAGCACGCTCTCGGGTTGGGACGGCCGAGCTACGCGCCGCCGAAGACCTAGGAGGCTCGTTTTTGCAGTGAGGGTCGTGACGTGTCGGATATCCACAGCCCTCGGTGCAAAATTGAGGCAGCTAAAGTCGAGCGATCACCTGTGACGCCAGCAGTTCGAGCGTTTCGTCCGAACCTCGGTCGTGGGTGAACAACACGATTTGGCCGAAGCCGAGATCTGTCAATTCATGCAGACGATCGACGACGGCAGGCGGCGTGCCGACCAGGCCACCTTCCGCAAGGCCGAATGCCGGTACTCCGAACCGCTTTTCGGCGAGCTCCCGCACCGCAGGCAGCGCGGCATCGTCTGGGGCCAGTGCCATCACCGCCTCCACCGACATGACGATGCTCGTTGGGTCGCGGCCGATCTCCTCGCAGATCGACCGCAGCACCGACACCTTATGGTCGAGTTCTCCCAGCGCGTAGGTGGGGATGTTCCACACATCGGCGTAGCGCGCGACCAGAGGCAGCGTGTACTTCTCGCCGACACCACCCACGACGATCGGCGGTCGCGGCTGCTGCACGGGTCCGGGCTTGATCGGCATGTCGCGGACGGTGAAATGCTTGCCCGTGAAATCGATTACCTCATTCGTGAACGCCTGATGCAGAATCTCCAGCGTCTCGCCCAGTCGTTCCGAGCGCTCGCGGAAGGTTCCCCACTCCAGCCCGACTCGGTGATGCTCATCTTCGATCGAACCGCTGCCGATGCCGAGTTGCAGCCGGCCTGCCGAGATCTGATCGAGCGTCGTGGCCATCTTCGCCAACACAGCCGGATGACGGAATTGGTTGCACAGCACCATATGTCCGACCTGGATGCGCTCGGTACGGCTGAGCAGTGCGGTGGCCAGCGTCCAGGCTTCCATTGAGGGGTAGCCGGGAGCGCCTGGTCCGTAGAGGTGGTCGTAGAGCCACAGCGAGTCGATGCCGAGTTCGTCGCAGCGCTGCGCGCGGTGCAGGATCTGCTCGTAGGTAAAGCCCATCTGGGGCAGATAGACGCCGATCTCCGGTTTACTCATGATCGCAGTTCCAGCCTTCCGTGGGTGATCGTGGTCGTGCCGTTGGCGATGGCTTCGAAAGCGAACGAATTCTCGTCGATGCCAAAGGCATTGACGGCTAGCTCGGAGTCCAGCGGCGTCGGTGAGGCAAACCGGACCGCTACCCGTCGGACCCGGCCCGGGTCGGCGTCCACGAGGCCGAGTAGCAGGTGCGTCGCAATACCCATCGTGCACAGCCCGTGCGTGAACACGGAGTCGAAGCCCGCCGCTCGCGCCACCTCGATGTCGAAGTGATGCGCCGCCCAGTCACCCGACACTTCGGCGTAGCGATGTGCCACGTCCTTGTCGATGTACTGACTCGCGGACCCGACGGGCTTGGCGCGTGCATTGTCTGGGAAGCGGTGGTCGGGTGGCATCGCGCCGAGGTCGGCGACATCGTGCAGGCCGAGCAGCACCATCGTCCACCACTGCTCGACAGCGACGGCGCCGTCCGCGTCGAGCTGTTCGAACTGCATGACGATCTGTGTGCCCGCGCGCGACGTCCGCACCGCCGAGATCCATGACGACGTATCCAGTTGCTCACCGGCGACCAGTGGCCGATGAATCACGATGTCGTGCTCACCGTGCACGCCGCCGCGAACGTGCCGCCACACCGTTTCAGGGAGGTCGGACCTGGCGGCCTCCTGCGGTTCGAAGATCAAGATTGCCGGGAACACGGCAGGCACAGCGCGACCATCCAGCACCGCCGCCGTTCGATCTCCGGTGGCGGCCGCATAGGCGGCGATGGCGTCGGGTGCGAGAGCGCCGGGAAACGGGCCGTGCCGGCCGGGTGCCAGCACCACCTCGCTCATGCCCTTGACCTCTTCTGACGCTGAAGCTCTGTACTTTCCGTCGTTCGCATGGTAACGACATTCTCAGAAAACGAGAAGATTGTTCTGAAGCGGAGCTCCTACATGCGGTTCACGTTCACTCACCCGATGCACAGCCATCCGTACAACCCGGAGTTGGTGACTGGCTCGGGCATCGCGGCCGTCGCAGCCGCGGCCGAGTCGGCGGGCTTCGATGGCTTCGGGTTCACCGATCATCCGGCGCCCACCCAGAGGTGGCTGGAATCGGGCGGACACGACGCGTTGGACCCGTTCGTGGCGATGGGCTATGCGGCGGCGAGGACGACGACTCTGCGGCTGATCCCGAACATCGTGGTGCTGCCTTACCGGAATCCGTTCGTGGTGGCCAAGGCCGGCGCGACACTGGATCTGCTGTCCGATGGCCGGTTCGTCCTCGGCGTCGGCGTCGGCTACCTCAAGCGCGAGTTCGCCGCGGTGGGCGTGGACTTCGACGAGCGGGGCCAACTGTTCGACGAGGCACTGGAAGTGATCCGCGGCATCTGGACCACCGATGACTTCTCTTATGAGGGAACGCATTTCACCGCAACCGGCATCACCGCCCATCCGCGGCCGGTGAGCCGACCGCATCCGCCGATCTGGATCGGTGGCAACACCGCGGCCGCGCGTCGGCGGGTGACCACACACGGCGACGGCTGGTGCCCGTTCCCGGCGCCAGCGATGCTCGCCCAAACTGCCCGCACCGCGGAGATGAACTCCGAGGTCTTGGGTGCGGGCATCGACGACCTACGTCGGCGACTGGAGGCAGCGGGCCGGAATCCGGATGCCGTCGACATCAGCTTCACCAATGCCGAGGGTGGCAACCCGGGGGCCGAAGAATTCAATGCCGATGCCTATCTCGGCGGTGTGGAAAAGCTTGCCGCACTGGGTGTTACCTGGTTACAGGTCGGCCTGCCCGGCGACAGCCTCGCTCATGTTCTCGAGACGATCGAACGCTTCGGCAAATCGGTGATCGCCCAGGGTTAGCCGAAGTGGCGACATGAGGTCAGCAGAACGTCTGGGTATTGTGAACGGCTGAAGAGGCTTTCGGCGGATCTGGACAGCGCGGTGAGGGCGGCGTCCACGTCGACCCCCCGAAGCCGTCCATCGCTCTTCACGATTTCACCGCCGACGATGACGGTGTCGATGTTGCTGGTGTCCATGTGGTGGACTACAGCACCGGTCGCGTGCGACATCGGGGCGGTGTTGAGCGTACGGGCGTTGAGTACGACGATGTCTGCGATCTTGCCGGGTGTGAGAGATCCGACGAGATGGTCGAGGTGAGCCGCTTGCGCGCCGCCAAGAGTCGCCATCCTCAGAATGTCGCGGGTGGTGACCGGCTTCGGATTATCAGGATTCACATTGCGTTGCGACTGGAACGCCGCGCGCATTTGGGAGAACATGTCGACCGGTCCCAAGCTGGCGCCGTCGGTGCTCAAGCCGGCGGCGACGTTGTAGTCGATCGCCGACTGTATCGCGGGGGTTCCCATGCCGAGGGCGTGCTCGACGAAGCACGACAGCGACACCTTTCCGTCGGTGCGCGCAATGGCCTGCCAGGTCGAGTCGTGCAGACCGATGCAGTGGATATAGGTGCTGCGCGGACCCAACAGTCCTTCATTCTCGAGTTCTTCCAGCGCGCGACCGAACCATTCGTTGTTGATGTGTGCGAACACGGGAAGATTCAGTTCTCGCGCGATTCGAAAGTCCGTGGCATCGGGTAGGTAGCCCATGGCCAAACTCACGCGCGTGCCGGTGTCAGCGGCGCCTGCCGCCTCGACCAATCGTCGAATATCGTTGGGATAGTTGTACGTCGGCGCCGCATCGTGGCCCATAACCGGGGTGAGACTGAAAACGCAACGAATGCCCGAACGCCGGATGGCGTCGAGCGCGGCGTCAGTGTGCGCAGGGGTGTAGGAGCACTGCGATGTGTCAACTACGGTCGTCGTTCCGGCGGAGAGGTTCTGCAGGGCGCCCACAAACTCACTCCAATACACATCCTCTGGGGTGTAGTGGTGAAAGATCGCGTCGCGTCCTGTCCGCGACTGAGCGAAATAGTCGTCGGCGAGCGCATCAGACCAGTAGCCTCGCAGTGCTGTCTGAAACATGTGCAGGTGAGAATTGACGAAACCCGGCAACACGATTTTGTCAGTGCAATCCAGCACGTGAGCGTCGGCGGTGAGATCGACCCCGACGCGGCTGATCACGGCGTCCTCGACGAGCACATCGCCGCGCGCGAAATCACCGATGTCGTCGTCCATTGTCAGCACGGTGGCGTTGCGCAGCAGGATGCGGGTCATGGTTGCGATTCCTCCCGCGTCGAAGGGGCGACGATCCGCACCGGAGGGGCGAGTCTGCTGATGGCTGCCCTGGCCCGGGTGAGCATGTCGCGGGTGGCAATGCTTGCGATGTAGCCGTCGGGCCGGATGAGCAGGAGAGTGTCGGCGTCCAGGCCGTAGATTTTCTTGAATGTTGCAGCCGGGTCTTGCAATAGCTTCTCGCTGAGGGCGGTGTCAGTGCCGATGGTGACTCGCCGGAGCGGGGCGCCGATGGCGGGCCACGACAGCTGCGCGAGTTCGCGCGCCGCCCGTTCGCCGTACGCCAGCGCCGTGAAATGCGTTCCCCGATAGACATCGAACAGTCGCACCGGCTTACCGTCTGCGTCACGCAGCACCGCATCGGGGGCGCGGTCACCCGCTTGCAGCGTCGCGGTGCGTTCGTCGGTGTCCGCGGCGAGCGGGCCGCCACGGTAGCTCAGTGACAGCTGCTGTTCGTCCTCGCCCCGCCGAATGCTGGAGGGGTCCATTTTTCCCAGCCCGCTGTACTTCTTGGTGGACAGGCCGAGCACACCCGCCGCGATGGGTTGGCGTTCTGTCTCGTACGTGTCGAGCAGTTCAGGTGGGCCGCCGGCGAGAACCTGGCCGAGTTTCCAGCCGAGGTTGTAGGCGTCCTGGATGCCGGTGTTCAGCCCCTGGGCGCCCGCGGGGGTATGCACGTGTGCGGCATCGCCTGCGAGGAAAACCCGGCCGCGCCGATAGCTCTGCGCCAGCCGAATATTGGGACGGAACACCGACTTCCACGCGATGTCATGCACGGCCAGCCGCTTGTCGCCGGTGCGCGCACGGATGACCTCGGTGATTTGCGCTTCGTCGATTGGCGGTGACTCGTCGGGGGCCAGCCGGATCATCCACTGGAATTGGTCACTGTGGGGCAGCGGGCACGCTCCGACGAAGCGGCCGCGTAGCCCGGGCCACACGTGCCAGCGGTCGCGCGACAGGCCGCCGTCGACGGCGGCGTCGACGATGAGGACACGGTCGGCCTCGTCGGTCGACCCGACGAAATCGATGCCGACCTGTTTGCGCACGACGCTACCGCCCCCGTCTGCACCGATGACGAAGCGAGCGGTGATCGTCTCGACCCCGTCTCTCGTCGTCACCGAGGTCACCACCGCGTCAGGTGTTTGTGTCAGTTCGGCTATCTCACAGTGGAATTCGACGGCGCCCCCCAGCGCGCGCAGGCGGTTGTGCAGTGCGCTGTCGGTACGGAACTGCGGAATCAGCCACGTGTCTGGGAACGGCACGTCGTCGCCGCCCTTTCGGCTTCGCATCATCCGCCATGGCACGGTGAAAGGTCCGAGGTGAATGCCCATCAGCGGATAGGTCGATCCGCCGGCCAGTATCTCCTCGAGGGCGCCGAGATCCTCGAGCACTTCGAGGGTACGGGGTTGAATGCCTTTGGCGCGGGAGCCGTCGAAGGCGTGATCTGCCTTGTCGATTACGCGCACGGTCAGTCCGCGTCGCGTCAGGTCGATGGCCAGCGCGGTGCCCACGGGGCCTGCGCCGACAACAAGGACATCGAGGATGGGTGTGGTCATGGGGTGATCCGATCGGTGTATGCGGCAGCGAAAGCCGCGAGATGTTCGGCGACCTCAATGGGCCGCTCATAGGGCGCCATGTGGCCGCAGTCGATGACATGGGTTTCGGCGGGGCGCAGCAGCGTGCATGCCGTGTCCATGTCCGAAATCGGGGTGACCTTGTCCTGGGTGCCCCACATCAGCATTGTCGGCACCTTTCGGTCACCGATACCGCGGTACAACGGCTTTCGTCCGGAGAGCGGAAAGTTCTGCAGCGTCGAGAAGAACGCGAACATCGATCCCTGATAGACGTAAGTGTCGGCGATCATCGCCGTCAGTTGCGGTGCCAGCGTTGGGTCGGCCACGTTGTGCCCGAGGTGGCCCAACAGAATGCGTCGCCCCAACAGTTTGGCCGCGGCTCTGGCGACCACATCGCTGCGCAACAGTCGCTGCTGACGCGCGGTGGCATCCGATAACCCTGCCGGTCCCACCAATGTCAGCGTCCCCACGGACTCGGAGTGCTCCGCCACATACCCCATGGCGATCAAGGCGCCCATTGACGTGCCGACGACGTGGTGGCGCGCGGGCAAGTCCAGTGCGGTGATGATTTCGCGCAGTTGACGGCCGAACAGCGCGTCGTCGTAACGGCCGGGCACCCGGTCGGAGTAGCCGCGTCCGTAGGCGCTGAAGGCCAGGGTGCGCAGGCCGCGGGCGTGCAGTTCGTCGGCGAAGGCGTCCCAATAGAACAGCGGGATGGTCAATCCCGGTACGAGAACGACGAGCGCACCTTCCTCGGGACCGCGCAGTTCGTAATGCGTGACACCGTCGCTGAGTTCGATGAAGCTGCCGCGCAACTCGCGGCGTGTGACGTCGTCGAGGTGGCGGTTCTCGCTGCTGACCGTGAAGTACCTCAAGACACATCCTTGTCAGCGAGGCCGTCCAGAAATGTGGTGACCTGATCGGCAAACCAGACGGGATCTTCTTCGGGCAGTAGGTGCCCGCTGTCGGGGTGGATGGCTTCGCGGCTGCCGGGAATGTCCCTGGCGAAGTGTTGGCCGTCGATGCCGGCGCTGCGCAGCACCAGGGTCGGCACCGTGATGCGGGTGATTTCGGCGCTGCGGTCGGGCTGGTCGGTGTTGACGAAATCGACGAACGCCGAACGGTTTCCGGGTTGGTTCCACAGGTGGTGTACCCGGCTGACCATCGCGTCATCGACGATGGTGCAGTGCGGTCCGACCGCTTGTTGTAGGCCGCGTTCGACCATTCGTCGCGGCATCCATGCGCGCATGAGCGGCCGCACAACGGGATTGCGGGCCAACCGCATGCCCACGGGCATCGACTTCTCCGGGTAGCCGGTGGCGTTGACCAAGACGAGCGCACGTAAACGTTCCGGGTGATCGAGCGCCAGATTCCAGGCGACGTTGCCGCCCAACGAGTTTCCGGCCGCCGCGTAGCGCGGAATGTTCAACTTCTTCATGAACTGGGCCATGGTGGCGGCATAGGTCACCACTCGGTAGTCGCCGTGCGGCCGCGGCCCTGTGAGTCCGAAGCCGGGCAGGTCTGGACGGATGACATCGAAGGACTTTTGCAGGAGTACCGCGGCGCAGTCGAAGTGCTCCAGCGAGGAGGTGGTGCCGTGCAGCAGCAGCAGTGCAGGACCGCGCCCGGCACGTTTGTAGTGCAGACGCAGGCCGTCGACGTCCATGAACTGCGACCGCGTGGTGGAATGTACCGACATAATGGATACAGTGTTGCCGATATTGCTTTCGCTGTCAATGCTGGGCATACTGAGCAGCGTGAACACCGCCAAGGCCAGCACGGAGCAAGCGTCGACGCGGCGCTCCCGGGGACGTCCGGCCATGCCGCCGGACCGGATCGTCGACGCCGCTCTCGAACTTGTCGACGCCCAGGGTGCCGATGCGCTGTCGATGCGGACACTGGCCCAGCAGCTGAACTCCGGTACGGCCACGCTCTACCGCCATTTCGCCAACCGCTCAGAACTGATCGCCCACGTGGTGGACCGCGTGTACGGAGAAGTGCATCTGGATGCCGCCGAGTTGGCCGGGCAGAGCTGGCAGCGCTCGTGTGAAGCTGTCGTCCGCACCATGTATGAGGCGCTGAACCGCCATCCCAGTGTCACCCGCCTGATGCTCGATCAGACTCCATTCGGCCCCAACGCGATGGCGATCCGCGAAACCTGTCTGTCCATGCTCCTCGACAGCGGCTTCGCCCCTGACCTTGCCGCCCGCATCTACGCCACGCTGTCGCGCTACGTGCTCGGCTTCGCCATCCAGTTCTCTGGAAACCCCGACGCGCATGCGGCGCATGACGCGGCGGCGTTTCACCACGTCGACCCGTCGCAATTCCCGGCGACGCTGTCTGTGGCCGAGGCGATGCCTGTGCCGCTGGACGTCGAGTTTTCCTTCGGGCTGGATCTGCTCATCAAGGGACTCAGTCAGATCCGCTGAGTGCCAGCGTCTTCCGATACAGCCCTAGGCCGGAATGAGTTTGACCGGCAGGCTTTCGTGTCTGCGGATGATGTTGTTGACCGCCCATGTGGGCGTGCCCGCGAGTTCGATTCGGTCGACGCGTTCCACGAGCGCCCGAAGCATCGCGGACGTCTCGAGGCGGGCCAGACCTTGTCCGGCGCAGGCGTGGGCGCCGTGGCCGAAGCCGAGTTGACGGGTGGCGTCGCGCTCGATGTTGAAGCTGTCGGGGTCATCCCATTCGAGCTCGTCTCGGTTCGCCGAAGCATAGATGACCAGCACGCGTGCTCCGGCTGGAACCAGGTGTCCGGCGATCTCTGTCGTCTCCTTGGCTTGGCGGGAGAACGCGCGCAGCGGAGATTCATAACGGAGAATCTCGTTGATGGCGTTAGGGATTCGCGCGGGATCCTGCCTGAGGACCTGCCACTGCTCGGGATGGGTGGCGAAGAGGTGCAAGGCGTGCGAGATGGCGCTGATGGTGGTGTCAAGCGATGGTGCGATGTAGTCGATCATCAGGGCTGCACACACTTCGGGTGAAACCTTGCCGTCGTCGGCGGCGAGAAGGACCTCGTGGCCGATGCTGCCTTTGATCAGGCTGCGTTGTCTGACCACTCGACGGGCGAATTTCAGCATTCGCAAACTGGCCGGTAGCGACCTGACCGCGTGCCTGTTGAGCGGGCCGAGAATGTCGAATGTCGCTGCACCCCAGGGCAAGAGATTGTCACGCTGGCTGGGTGGCCATCCGACGAGGTCAGGGACGACCGCCAACGGCAGCGCACATGCTAGATCCTCGACGCCATCGATTTCGCTTTGGCGCAACGCGGTGTCGACCACCTGTGCGGCCTGCTCCTCGATGTTGTCACTGACGGAGCGGAGCGCACGGGGCAACAACCGGTGGGCAACGAGCTTTCGCCGCTCATCGTGTTCGGTGCCGTCGCTGTTGAGGGTGGTGCCGCGGGACAGCCGGTTGGTGAGGCGGTTTAGTGCCACGCCGTTCCCTGAGACGAACGTTTTGTCGTTGCGCAGCACCGCTTTGCATTCGGCGTACCTCGGCAGCGCAAATGCGCGATGGCGCGACATCCATACCACCGGCCCGAGCTGCCGCAGCCGCGCGTAATGCGGATACGGGTCAATGATCGCGTCGGTCGTGTATATGTTGCTGCGGTACTGCGGAACAGCGTTGCGTGGTTCAACCATCGTGTGCCTTTCTATGTGGCGGGGGAGACCTGACTGCTGCGGACGGCCGGCGTAAACGCGGGCATCGTCGCGCACAGTCGCGATAAGTTGCGTCCCGCGTACATGACTGTTCGATCGGGCCTGATGACCGCGGCGGTCGCGTGTCCGCGGCGGAGCCACTGCGCCAGTTCACTGCCGGGTTGGACGACGTGGATAACGGCACCGTACTCTTCGAGCAGCTCGTACTGGAATGCCGACGGCCGCGTGGTCGTGACGAGTGCGAAGCCATTACCGAACACCTCATCCAGGCTTTCGCCTTCGGCCAGAACCGGATTGGGGCATAGCGTCCCGGCCAGCTGACGCGGACGGCGGCCCCTGATCACCAGTGCGGATCGGTGCAGCGCCGGCGTCGTGCCGTTGACCAGTTTTTCTCGCAGGCCGGGAACCATGCGCAGACGCGGGGCGATGAAGCGTCGGGCTGCGTTTCCGATGCTGCCGCCCGCGGTCATCGCCCAACCCATCCCCAACGCGAGGCCAATCATCGTGCGAGCGTGCGGCTTTCGCTCCTGCTCATAGGTGTCCAGCACATTCGTGCCGAGGTCGCCTTTGAGCACGCCGGCGAGCTTCCAGGCCAGGTTCATCGCATCGCGAAGTCCTGCTCCCATTCCTTGGCCGATGAAGGGCGGTGTCAGGTGGGCGGCGTCGCCAAGCAGAAAGACGTTTCTATCGCGCCATCGGTCCGCAATCTGTGCACGGAAGGTGTACTCGGTCACCCGCACCAACTCGAGTCTGTCGTTGGGTATTGCGTTGACCCACGGGGTAATCAGGCCGCGAAGGGCTTCCAGTGTGCCGTAGTCTTCGGCCGTCTCATCGGTGAGCAAGCGAAACTCCCAGCGGTACCGGTTCGGGCCGATCCGCATGTAGGTCCCGGCGCGGGCGGGATCACACACCTGATGTACGCCGTCCCATTGGTTCAGCTCTGCATCGGTGATCACGTCGGCGACCAGCCAGCGCTGCTCGAATCGCAGATTCTGCATTACCGCGCCGATGGAGGCGCGAACGACGCTGTTGGCGCCGTCGCATCCGAGCACATACTCTGCGTCGACGATGTGCTCGTCGCCAGAGACGCGATCGGTGTAGGTCACCCGTACCCGACCGGGTTCGTGCTGAGTGATGTCCGTGACTTCCGCGTTGCCCCTGAGCTCCGCGGCCGAGCGCTTCGTCAAGTTGGATCGCAGCAGTGCTTCGAGTTCGGGCTGGTCGAACATGTTGGCCTGGGGGAAGCCGTGGATGCTTTCGGTCGGGTCACGGTCGAATTGGGCCAGCACCCGGTGGTCATGGTCGAGAAGTCGCAGACCCAGCGCAGGTCGTGAGATCGCGGCGAACTGCTCGGACACACCGAGTCGCGCGACGAGGCGGTAGATCTCGTCATCGAGGTGAACCGCCCGCGGCTGCGGGTAGACCGATTCCCATCGGTCGAGAACCAGGCACGAAATACCGTAATCGGCAAGCAAAGTCGCCACGGTGACGCCGGTAGGGCCGGCGCCGATGACCACCACTGGGACGGACTTCAGCGTCATGACCGCTCCTTGATGTCCCAGGCGATCGCGTAGCGACCGAGCGTGGCTTTGACGGCTTCGGCATCCGTTGCGGCGTCGACAGCGACCATGACGACAATCGATCCGTCGTCGATGGTGGCGTCGACGCGGTCCACACCGACGGTTCCTGCCAGGGCGTCCTGGATAGCGCGGCGGGCCGCGTCGGCTCTCAGGCTTAACTTGTACGGCTTGCCGACAGCAGTGACAGGCAGCGCGTCGACGATCGTCACCGATTTGGGGGCGGCGGCGCGCTCTGCGACATGTCCTGCGGCCCAGGCCTCCAGCTCCAGCTCGGTGACCGAAGCAGTGGGATTCACGACGATATAGGCGACGGGTACCTCACCGGCGTGCGCGTCGGGTCGGCCGACAGCTGCAGCGCCGGTGACATCTGGATGGGCGAGCAGCGCGTCTTCGATCATTGCCGGGTCGATGTTGTGGCCGCCGCGGATGATGAGGTCTTTGGCCCGTCCGGTGAGGTGGACGAAGCCCTCGGCGTCGACCCATGCGAGGTCACCGGTGTCGAGCCAGCCGTCGTTGAGTTTCCCCAGGCCGTCGAGCACGTACGAGTCGCCGGTGCGAGCAGTGACGTATCCGGGAAAGACGGTGGGTCCGCTGATCACGAGGTTGCCCACCTCGCCGCCGGGCAGATCGTGCCAACGACCATCGGCGTCGATTCGCACGGTCTTGACGTGTTGGTAGGGGAGTCGTTGGCCCACCGAACCGGGCCTGGGATGGAATGGGAAGCTGCGGACACTGGCGCAGGTGGCCTCTGTGAGGCCGTACCCCTCGACAAGGGGGACCCCGGTGTGCGATTCGAAGTCCGAACGCACCGCGGCGGGCAGCGCCGAGGCTCCGACCAAGGCGTAGCGCAGGCTCGTGATGTCGGCGTCAACCGGACACTGCGCCAGGACGGAGTAGACCGTCGGCACCGCGCTCATCGCGCCGATCCCATACTGCTGCACCATCTTCCAGAAGGTCGCGTACAGCGCCGTGTCGCGGTAGCCCAGCGGTCCGGCCCATACCGCCTGCTGGCCACGCAGCAGCGGGGCCAACAGCGTCACCACCGAGGCGTTGACGTGAAACAGCGGCAGGCCGGCGAAGAGCACCGAGTTCTCGTCGAGCAGCGTGTTGGCGGCGATCATCCACGCATCGGTGACTTCATTTGCATGCGTGTGTGCTGCGGTTTTCGGTTTGCCCGTCGTTCCACCGGTGTGAAATAGCGCAGCGATATCCTGCGCGACCGGCGGCTGCCCGTGAAACGCTGTGCCATCGTACTTTTCGGCGAGATCGCCAAGGTATTTCACGCAGCTGTCGGCCGGAGTGATTGCGCCGGTTGGACGAAGAGCGAGAACGGTATCCACCACGCCTGCATTGATCAGGTGCTGGGCCGTGTCCCAGCTGGCCGTGTCCAATTCCGGTGCGGCGGCAACCAGCACGCGTGCGCCGGCCCTCGTGACGAGTTCGGCGATGTGGTCGACCGACAGCCCGCCGTTGATCGGTGCGGCGATACCTGCGAGCTGGGCTGCCAACGTCACGGTGATCAACTCGTCGCAGTTGGGGGAGATGATCGCAACGGCGTCGTGCCGCCGGACACCCACGTCGCGCAGCAGGTTCGCGGTCTTGTGCACGTCGGCGAGCAGTTCTGAAAAAGTGCGACACTCCGGCTCGGCCCACCGGCTGGCATCGGGCAGAGCCGTCAACGCAATGCGCTGCGGCCACAGGGTGGCTGCACGCTGCAGTGCTGCGTACGTCGACTCCGGAAGGCCTCTGTCTGCCAAAGGAATTGATTCGATGGCGACGATGTCGGCCGGGACGGCGTAGGACGGCCAGAGCAGGTCGGTCACGCGTATTTCACCGCGGTGCGTTGCGTGCCGAGATCGATGGCGCCGTCGTCGGTGGCTACCGACAGCTCGACGATGTCGCCGTGCTGCAGATACTTGTCGTTCTTGGCTTGTTGGGCAAAGAACGCCTTCCACTTGACCGCAGGCGGCAGCAGGGCACTGATCGTCTGGATGAGCTTGGGCGGGGCGCTGAGCGCGGTGCCGACGGGAGTACCCGTCATGATGAGGTCGCCGGCGTTCAGGTTCTGGAATCGGGTGAGTGATTGCAGCGCCTGCAGCGGTCCGTAGATCATGTCTGCGTCGACTAGCATGTTCTGTCGTACTTCGCCGCTGACTCGAAGCTGCAGGCGCAGATCGCCAAACCGCTTGAGCTCATCGGCGTCCAGCAGCACCAAGGCGGGCCCGACGGGAGTGAAGGTCGGGTACGACTTCGCCTCGTAGAACTGTGTTTGCGGCAACTGGATATCGCGGGCCGAAACATCGTTCGTCACAACCAGACCCGCGACGTAGTCGGCCAGATTCGACTCGGCGATCTCGGTGCCCACCGGAACGTCCCGGCCGATCACCAGGCCGATCTCCACCTCGTAGTCGAGGAACTTGACGTGTGCCGGCTTGACGATGTCGTCGAACGGTCCGCTGATGGATGCCGACGCCTTGCGAAAGAACGTGAGCGGAATGGTCTTTGGGTCCATTCCCGCGTCCTTGACGTGTGACACGAAGTTCGTCATCTGGGCGACGACGCGGCACGGCGCGGTCACGGGGGAGACGAGGTCGAGGCTTTCGACCGGGACGCTCACGGCGCCATGCGAAGCGGCATCGATGGCGGACCGGTCCGACAACAGCTCACCGGTCGTCATCGCGTCGGTATCGATTTTGACTGCGCCGGCGGTTGTTTGGACCCACCAGGCATCGGCGGTGCGGAGTACGGAGACGGTCATGAAGTCGCAACTTTCAGTAGGCCGAGCAGGCGGTTGATATCGAATTCGTTGTCCTCGCGCAGCGCGGTGATCGTCGACCGCACTTCGTGGGGAATGGCTTTCGGGTTGGTGCCCAGGAAGTCCTTGCTTGCAGGCGGGCCCCACTGCGCCAGGCCGGAGGCGGTGAATGGCGCCCAACCCGGCTCCAATGTCGAGTCGAACATGTCGCCGTCGGCGAAGTGCTCGACCATGAAGCCATCCGGGTCGCGCCAGTAGTCGAACAGCTGGCTGCCCTCGATGTGGCGGCCGATGCCCCACGACCGGAAATAGCCGCGCTCCCTGAGGTATTCACCGCCTGCAGCCAGTGCGTCGAGATCACAGACCTGGTAGGCCGAATGCACATAGCGGTTGGCCGGCCCGAGCGCCAGCGCCAGCGTGTGGTGATCGGCGGGTACGGTTCCGCGGTCGCAGCGGATGAAACTCATCGTCGGTCCGCGGTCCCGCTGGCCGGGGTAATAAAGGAAGTCGCTGACGATCATGCCGAGGGTGTCGAGATACCAGTTCAGCGTCTCGAGGTATTTGGTGGTCTGCAGCACGAGGTGCCCGAGTCGCTGCACCTTGGTGGGTGCGCGCGGCGGGCGCTGAGTCGCGTTCACCCGGCGCAGGTCGTGTCCGAAGTTGAAGGTGTGCGGGGCCTGCGCCGGCAGCGATTCCATCGAATGCATGCCCGCGACCACATGCACGGGGACACCGCTCGGGTCGATCAGATCGACGGTCAGGCCGCCGATGACGTCGGGCAGCGGCTTGGGTCGGGTTCCGGTCGCGTCGCCAAGGCGCAGCAGGTCGGTCTCGTCCTGGGCTCGGTAGGCGGCGCCGAGGAATCGGGTGCCCGGGCCGCGGCGAACGATCACGCACGGTGCACCGGCGTCGCTGCCCCGGAGCAGTAGCTCGTTCTGAGTCCGCAGCGCGGTGGCGAAACCGAAGGCGTGGGCGAACGCCTCGGCTCGCACCAGATCGGGCTTCTCGAACTCCAACCAGGCGATGTCGGCGACCTTGATGACCGGGTCGGCTGACCGTCCTGCGTGCTCACCCTTGCGTGCGCCCTGCTCGCTGTGCAGCTCATTGTGGGCGCCGAACAGGTCGTTCATGCCGTCTCCTCTCGTACTGACGAAATCGTCACATACGACGCAATGATCAGTCAAGCGTTGCTGACGAAATCCTCAAAACTGACTGAGTCTGCTATCCTGCGTTTGTGAGCGAACAGCTGGAGGGGCCGGTCAATCGGCTCGAGCGGCGCAAACAACGCACCCGCTCGGCACTGATCCAGGCGGCACAGGCGCTGATCGCCGCGGGCAAGCTCAACGTGCCGGTGCTCGAGATCACCCAGGCCGCCGACGTCGGGATGGGGTCGTTCTACAACCATTTCGACAGCAAGGAAGAACTGTTCGAGGCGGCCGTTGCCGATGTGCTCGACACCCACGGCGCGCTGCTCGACCAGCTGACGGCCTCGATCGACGACCCTGCCGAAACCTTCGCATGCAGCTTCCGGCTGACTGGCCGACTCTTTCGGCGCCGCCCGCAGGAGAGCCGGATCCTGCTTGTGAGCGGGCTCAATCTGATGGGATCGGAGCGCGGCCTCGGCCCCCGCGCGCTACGCGACATCACCGAGGCCACCGTCGCCGGCCGGTTCACGGTCGACGATCCGAAACTGGCATTGGCCGTCGCGGGCGGTGCCCTGCTTGGACTCGGCAAGCTGCTGCAGGACGAGCCAGAACGTGACGACGCGGCTGCCGCCGATCGCGTGACCGAAGATGTGTTGCGGCTGTTCGGACTTCCCGCAGACGAGGCGCACGATGTTTGCACTCGTCCGCTTCCGGACATCGCCGAACTGGCGCTGCCCGACTCGGCTTAGTGCGGTAGCCGCACGCTACGGATCCTCTTGTGCCGGTGTTTACGCTCGGCTACTGTACGGTTGCCGATCGTCACTCAAACAGTTGCCGATCGTCAACTAGACCTGGTGCGAGGGAGTCGACATGGAACAGCTCATGCCCGGCCGGCCAATTCATATCCCCGCAGGAGTCGCCCCTTGAGCCATCGGCCGGGGGCAGGTCTAACAGCACAGTCGGCGTCTGCGGCGGGGGACGAACATTCGGCACCGAATTCTTTTGCGCGGCCCCTCGCCGGCTTGGCGTTGGTCGTCTCGTTGCTGGCGACACTCGGTCTCGCTGTTTATCTGTTCCAAGGTGGCTTCAGTCAGACAGTGCCCATCACCGTTGTCTCAGAGCGGGCTGGACTTGTGATGAACCCCGACGCCAAGGTCAAGTGGCACGGGGTACAGGTCGGTCAAGTGGAGCGAATCGAGGCCCGACCCGACGGCAGGGCCGTGCTGCACCTGGCGATGGACTCATCGCAACTGCAGAACATTCCGGCCAACGTGACCGTTGACATCATGTCCCCCACGGTGTTCGGCGCCAAGTCGGTCGACCTGCTTGCGCCCGCCGTTCCCTCGTCGAACGCGATCCAAGAAGGCCAACAGCTGGATGCCCAGCATGTCATGGTTGAGACGAATACCCTTTTCCAACAACTCAACTCGGTGCTGCACGCGATCGACCCGGTCAAGCTCAACGAGACGCTCGCCGCGATGTCAGGGGCACTGAATGGGCGCGCTGACAAACTCGGCCAGACAGTGACCGACTTCGACCAGTTTCTCAAGACCGTGAATCCGAGTTTGGAGAACATCGATGCCGATCTCGCGGCGGCGCCCGTGGCACTGGACGCCTATGCCGACGCCGCCCCCGACCTCGTCGACATCCTGGACAACAGCACCCGGGTGGGAAACACCTTGGTGGATCAGGAGCAGAGCCTTGATCAGTTGTTGGTCAGCGCCGTCGGACTTGCGGACGCCGGGAACGACGTCGTTGGCACGAATCGCCAAGCGCTGACCGATGTTCTGCATATGTTGGTCCCCACCACCACGGTCCTCGATCAGTACAACGACAACCTTCGGTGTGGAATCGAGGGCCTCAACGCATTTGTCCACGCGCCGCCGCCGGAGAAGCCTGGTGTCGACGTCTCGGCCAACTTCACGCTCGGCGTCGACCGATACCACTACCCAGAGGATCTGCCCAAGGTCGCTGCCAAGAGCGGGTCGTCCTGCCATGACCAGATGCTGCCCATCGTGCCCAACGGCAAACGGCCCCCGTTCTTGGTCGCCGACGTCGGCGCCAACCCGTGGCGATACGGAAACCAAGGGATCCTGCTCAACGCCGATGCACTCAAGCAGGCGCTGTTCGGGCCGATCCAGGGGCCGCCGAGAAACAGCGCGCAGATCGGCATGCCGGGATGACAGGCTCATGGAAGGTCATAGTCAAGTTCGGCACCTTCGCGACGATCATGTCGCTGCTTACGGTGTTCCTGTTCTTCACCTTTGGGCAATACCGGACAGGATCCACCAACGGCTACTCGGCGATCTTCACCGACGCCTCGCGATTGCAGGAGGGTGACACCGTCCGCGTTGCGGGGATTCGCGTGGGAACGGTGACGGCGGTCTCGCTGCATTCCGACGACGAAGTGCGAGTTCAGTTCGACGCCAACCGCAACGTAAAACTGACCGCAGGCACGAGGGCCGCGATCCGCTATCTGAACCTGACCGGCGATCGCTACCTGGACCTGATCGACAGTCCTGGCTCGACACGGCTGGTGCCGCCAGGTAGTGAGATTCCCGTCGAAAGAACCCAGCCCGCACTCGATTTGGACCTCCTTCTCAGCGGGCTCAAACCGGTCATCAAGGGGCTCAACCCGCAGGACGTCAACGCGCTCACGTCCTCACTGGTGCAGGTGTTCCAGGGCGAGGGCGGAACCATCAACTCCCTGTTGACCAAAACCTCGTCGTTCACCAACACATTGGCCGACCACAACCAGACCGTCGAGGAATTGATCGGCAACCTGAACACCATGCTCGGCACCATCTCGAAGGACGGTGACCAGTTCGCCACCGCGATTGACCGCCTCGAGAAACTCATCGGCGGCCTGTCGCAGGACCGCGACCCGATCGCCACCGCGATCGAATCGCTCGACAGCGGAACCGCTTCGATTGCCGATCTGCTCACCCAGGCCAGGCCCCCGCTCGCGGGCACGGTGGATCAACTGAATCGGTTGGCGCCCAACCTGGAAAGCGGTAAAGGCTACCTCGACGGTGCGCTACAGCGGGCGCCGGGCAACTACCGCAAACTCGCCCGGATCGGGACCTATGGAGCATTCGTCCAGTACTACATCTGCGAACTCACGATCCGCGTGACGGATCTGCAGGGCAGAGCCTCGCTGTTCCCCTTCGTCAAGCAGGAAAACGGAAGGTGCGCTGAGCCCTGATGCTGAAGTACCGAGGAGGACGTCTCGCCCGGGCCGGCTTCATCGGCGTGGTGCTGGCGATCCTGATCATCGCAGTCGGCCTGCAACCCGAACGACTACTCGCGTACGCGACGTCGTTGCAATATCAGGCGCTTTTCACCGAGGCCGGCGGCATCGCCGTCGGCAATGACGTCACGTTGGCAGGCATCAAAGTCGGCGCGGTAACCGATGTCGTACTCGACGACGGGAAGGCGCTCGTCCGGTTCACGGTCACCAGTGAGCACCCGCTGAAGTCCGAAACATCGGCACACATCAAGACCGGAACGCTGCTCGGAGAGCGGGTGCTGACGCTGAAATCGACCGGAAGCGGCATGTGGGAGCGCAACGAGCCGATTCCGGCCACGCGGACGTCGTCACCGTACTCATTGAGCGATGCCGTCAACGAACTCACGGCGAATACTGCGGGCACCGATACGCAGCAGCTCAATCAGGCTCTGGACACCCTCACGCAGACCCTCAACGACATTGCGCCCCAATTGGGTCCGACGTTCGACGGACTGTCCCGACTGTCGCAGGCTTTGAACAGTCGTGACGGCACCCTCAGCGATGTCCTGCGGTCGGCCTCTGACGTGACGGGAATTCTGTCGGAACGAAGCCAGCAAGTGAACAGCCTGATTCTCAACGCCAACGATCTGATGGCGGTGCTCGTCGAACGGCGCCAAGCGATCGTCGATCTCCTAGCCAATACCTCTGTCGTCTCCAAGCAACTGGTTGGCCTCGTCAAGGACAACGAGGCGGAGTTGGCCCCTACCCTTGACCGGCTCAACCAGGTGAACGACGTCCTGGTGCGCAACCGTGACAACCTCGCCAAGGCAATCCCGGGGGCGGCCAAGTACCAAACCACCCTCAGTGAAGCGGTTTCCAGCGGGGCGTACTACACCGCGTATGTGCCGAACTTCAACCCGATGCAGATATTGCAGCCCTTCCTGGACTACGCCTTCGGTTTCCGCAGGGGCGCTTTCGGTGCTGGGCAGCCGCCGGCCACTGCGGGCCCGCGTGCGGAATTGCCGTTGCCGTACAACGCGATTCCAGGAGGATCGCGATGACCGGCCGGTCTCGAAGGTGGGTGCTATCTGCGGTGGCGGTGATGCTGACGGTTGCGCTCGTCGGCGGCATATTGGCGCTGCGTGCAACGCTGTTCGCGCCTACCACGATCGTCGCCTACTTCTCCGCGGCCACGGCCGTCTATCCGGGTGACGACGTGAAGGTGGCCGGTGTGAAGGTCGGCACCATCGATTCCATTGAGCCGCAGGGCACGCGGGCCAAGATGGTGCTCAAGATTGATCACGGGGTCCCAGTGCGTGCCGATGCGAAGGCAGTGGTGGTTGCCCAGAACTTGGTCGCCGCTCGTTACGTTCAGTTGACGCCGCCGTATGAATCTGCGGTCGGGGGGCCGAAGATGACCGACGGTGCCGTCATCCCACAGGATCGGACTGCGGTGCCGGTCGAGTGGAACGAGGTCAAACGGCAACTCGAACGTCTGGCAACAGATCTCGGACCGACCGGTGACATGTCCACCAGTTCCGTCGGGAGGTTCATCGACAGCGCCGCCAATGCCCTCGACGGCAATGGCGACAAGCTGCGCCAGACGTTGGCGCAACTGGCCGGGGTCAGCCGCATTCTGGCCGAGGGCAGCGGCGACTTCGTCGGGATCATCAAGAACCTTCAGGTCTTCGTCACGGCCCTCCGCGACAGCAATGAGCAGATCGTGTCGCTCAATGATCGACTCGCGACGTTGTCCAGTGTGCTCGACGGAAGCAAGTCCGACCTCGACGGCGCCCTGACCAACCTTTCCGTCGCGGTCGATGAGGTGAAACGGTTCGTCGCAGGCACCCGCAACCAGACGGTCAAACAGGTCCAGGATCTAGCGCAAGTTTCCCAGGTCCTGGCCGACAAGAGGGACGACTTCGAACAGGTGCTGCACGTGACACCGAACGCCTTCGCCAACGCCTACAACATCTTTGACCCGGACACCGGGGCCGTCCGAGGCGGGTTCACGATTCCCAACCTCGCCAGCCCGATGCAGTTCGTCTGCGGCATGATCGGCGCGACGCAGAACACCACCGCGGCCGAGACGGCGAAGCTCTGCGCGCAATACCTGGGTCCAGCGCTGCGGTTGCTCAACCTCAATTACATTCCGGTACCGATCAATCCGTACCTGGCCAAATCGGCCAGCCCCGAAAACATCGTCTACGCCGACCCCAGGCTCGCGCCCGGCGGCGAAGGCGGCGCACCGTCCGCACCTGAAATACCGCCGGCGGTTTCGGCATACACGGGCGCTGACGATGTGCCGCCGCCGCCCGGGATGGGGCCGCCCGACGTGCCGCTGCCGGTCAACGATCGCCAACCGGTATCTCCGTTCCCCGCCTTGTATCCCGGTGCGCCAGTACCGTCTGGGCCACCGCGCATCGGTCCGCCCGCTCCAGACGCAGCCGCGCCGACCGAACAGGGCACACCGGGTCTTCCTGGGATGCTGCTGCCCGCAGAAGGTGGATCCCAATGAGTGGACGGGCCGTGTATCGAATTCTTGCCGTCGGCATGTGCGTGGTGATCAGTGCGACGGGTTGCGCGTTTCAAGGCGTCAACTCGCTGCCGTTGCCCGGCGCGGTCGGTCGTGGGCCTGGCGCGGCGGTCTACCACGTGCAGATAGCCAATGTGGCCACGCTCGAGTCGAATTCGCCAGTGATGATGAACGACGTCGTGGTGGGCAGTGTCGGCAAGATGGACGCCCAAGATTGGCACGCCAATGTCGACATCTCGGTTCGGCCTGACGTCGTCATCCCCGCCAATGTCGTTGCCAGTGTTGGGCAGACCAGTCTGCTTGGCTCAATGCATCTCGCGCTGAACACCCCGTTGGGACAGCAGCCGCAAGGCAGGCTGGCGCCGGGGGCCACGATCGGACTCAACGAGTCGTCGACTTATCCGACGACCGAGGAGACCCTGTCGTCGCTTTCGGTGGTGGTCAATGCCGGGGGATTGGGCCAGATCGGCGAGATCGTGCACACCTTCAACCGGGCGCTGTCGGGTCGGGAAGCCGATTTCCGCGATCTGCTCACCCAACTCGACGCGTTCGTCGGCACACTCGATCAACAGCGGCAGAGCCTGGTCGGCACGCTCGAAGCGATGAACACGATCGCGTCGAACTTCGCGGGTAGACGTGACGTGATCGATCAGGCGTTGCAGCGGATCCCACGCGCACTTGAAGTCCTTGACCGAAGGCGACCGCAGCTGACCACTGCGCTCACCAAGCTCGGCGAATTCAGTCGAACAGCCAACCGGCTCGTCAACGACACCCAGGCCGACCTGGTCAAGAACCTGCAGAATCTGCAGCCGACCATTCAGGCGCTGGCCGATGTCGGGCCCGACCTGGACGCGAGCCTCGCGTACGCGACCGTGTTTCCGTACGGGCAGAACCTCATCGACAGAGCGGTCCGCGGCGACTACATCAATCTTTTTGCCACCGTTGATCTTTCCGGGCCTCGGCTGCGAAAGTCGATCTTCCTTGGTACCCGAGGTGGCCAGGAGGGCCGCGACCTGGTGCCGCTGCCGGGCGAACCGTATTTCCAGCGCTACACCTATGACCCGGTGGGCCTGCCCATCGATCCGCCGCCTCCCGGCGGGCCGTTGTCAGCGCTGCCAGGGACACCGCCGACCGCGGGATTGCAGGCCGACCCGCCCGGTGCGGCTGCAAGCCTGCCAGGCCCGGGTTCGCTTGCCGCTCAAGCTCAGACGCCACAGGCGCCGCCACCGATCACCGGTCCGGTGTTGCCGGTGGTACCGCAACAAGACGGTCTGGACACCACGACAATCGATCCCGCAGCGATCCGCGGCGGACCGATTTTCGCCGGGCCGTACGCACAGACGGGTGGAGGCAACTGATGCTGACACGCTTCGTCAAAACCCAACTTGCGATATTCACCACCGTGGGCATCATCGGCATAGTGGTCATGGCGATCAGCTATGTCCAGGTGCCGACGCTGCTCGGAATCGGCAGGTACGAAGTAACCCTGCAGTTGCCGACGTCCGGCGGCCTCTACCGGTTCAGCAACGTGACCTACCGCGGAGTGCAGATCGGCAAGGTCACCGAGGTGCGATCGACCCGCACGGGCGCAGAGGCGACGCTGTCGCTGGCGTCCTCGCCGAAGATTCCCGCGGATCTGCAGGCCGAGGTCGCGAGTGTCTCTGCGATCGGCGAACAGTACGTCGAGCTCAAGCCACGTGGCGACTCGGGGCCCTATCTCCACGACGGCTCGATCATCACCGCTGCGCAGGCCGAAATACCCACGCCGGTGGGACCCGTGCTCGACCGTGTCAGCAAGCTGGTGGAAACCTTCCCGAAGGACAGGTTGAGCGCACTTCTCGACGAGACGTACAAGGGATTCAACGGCGCGGGATACGATTTCGGATCGCTGTTGGATTCGGGCGCAACGTTGAGCGCGCAGCTGAAGGGTGCGGCCGATCAGACTCGAACGCTGGCCGACGACGCTCGACCACTGCTCGAAGGCCAGGCCGCGACCGCGGACCCCATCCGCACGTGGGCACGCAGCTTGGCCGGGTTCACGGGCCAGGTCAGGGCCAACGACCCACAGCTTCGCGCTGTGCTGCAACGCTTCCCGGGCTTCGCCGACCAGACTTCCGGCCTGCTGAGCCAGCTCAAGCCGACGCTGCCGATACTCCTGGCGAACTTCGGCACCGTTGGCGAAATCCTCATGACGTACAACGCATCGTTGGAACAGCTCATGGTGTTGTTGCCGCCCTACATCGCCCAGCAGCAGTCATACACCGTCACCAGCGATTCCACGGGACAAGCGCGCGGGGATTTCGCCTCTACCGTCAGCGATCCGCCGGCATGCACGGTGGGGTTTCTTCCGCCGTCGTCGTGGCGGTCGCCCGCCGACGAGTCCGACATCGACACGCCCGACGGGCTCTACTGCAAATTGCCGCAGGATTCGCCGATCTCGGTGCGAGGGGTACGAAACTTTCCGTGTATCCGGCACCCCGGCAAGCGAGCGCCGACGGTTCAGATCTGCAACAGCGACAAGCCTTTCGTGCCGCTCGCCATGCGTGAGCATGCGACCGGGCCGTACCCGATCGACCCGAGCCTGGTCGCGCAGGGCATCCCGATCGACGACCGAACGACGTTCAACGACAATATCCACGCTCCGGTTGAGGGAACGCCGTTGCCGCCGGGTGCTGTTCCGTCCGGTACCCCTCCCGACGCCGGGCAGCCAGTCCCTGTCACGAATTCGCCGCTGGAGGCGCCGATCGCCGACGTGGCACCACCACCGCCGGCTCCCGCACCGGACGCCCCGCCAGTACCCGACGGCAGCGCGCTACCGGTTGCACCGAGCGGGTTTGGGGCTGCGAACCCCGATGTAAAACCCACAGTGGCTGTGGCTCAATACAATCCGCGCACCGGGGAGTACGTCGGATCCGATGGCCAGTTGTACAAGGTGACGAACCTGGCTGCCGATACACCGATCGACAAGACGTGGAAGGACATGCTGCCCCACTAGGTGTGGTGCGCGCGATGGGAGATAACCGTGGTCACAATGGTCAACGCAGTCGCACCGGTAGTGGGGTCTGTCGTTCTGGCGTCGGCCACCATAGCGCTGGCGCCAACCGCAGGGGCTGCGGGGATGAAGATCGGCAATTACGAGGTGGCCAACGATCGATGGAATGATCACTCATGGGTGTGGTCGGTCACTCACTCATGTCGAAACGATCCCGAATGCGGGACGTACATCGTGGACCCCGTGATCGCGCCCGCGACCGACAACCTCAACGTGCTTGCCATTCCGCGGCCTTTGAAGAGCCAAAGATTCCAGAACACAGCGTTTTACGCCGATGGTCGCTACACGTTGACAGTCGACGTGATCGATGGCGTGCGTTGTATCGGTTACAACCTGCCGTCACACGATGTGTACAACTGGGATGCGGCGTCCTTGGCGGGAACCATCGTGTCCACGTTCGACGCCGGCTGTTACGGCGCACCTGGAGGCACGGCCACCTATAACTTCTCACTCATCCGAATGTGAGATCGCAATGAATCCGATCAGAGTGCATTCTGCCGCAGCAATATTCACTATGGTCGCGCTGCTGCTCGCGCCTAGTGCCGGCGCGGAGTACGAAGAGTACGCGATGAACGGAACCTTCTCGGTGGTCTCGAACGGCGAGTGGGCCAGGATGAATGACCGCTACCAGGACGAACCGACAGTACGAAGCACGTGGACCGTCGACACGGTGTGTTCGTCGGCGATCACCTGCTCGGGCAAGGTCACCAGCAGTCTGGGATGGACCGAAGATATCTACACCGGTGCAGGCAACCTGTGGTACGTCAAACACCTTGTTCCGGACTGGATTCCATGCCCGGACGGGACCAGCGCACCTGGTCTTCAGGTGTACAAGTTCTATCCGGCCACCGAGGAGGGCATGTCTCAGCGCATTTCAGACTTGTGGCTGGGTGAAGACGAGACCACCGGGGTGAGTGGCAATTGCGGCAGGAACCGCTCGCTGGTGCTCAACCTGCCGGTCAAGATCATCAGAATCAGCTGACGTCGAGATTGATGAACGCACGCGCCTGCTTCAGCAGTAGCGCGCGCAGCGCGTCGTCGTCCATGCGGGTCGACAACGGATGCGTCACCGCAACGGCGACGGCACCGGAAAGCATCGCGGCGACCAGTTGGCCCTCTTCGCTGGAGTTGCCGACAAGCACGCAGTAAAGCCGCTCGTTAAATCGTTGAAACGGTGGATGTTCAGCCAGCAGCCGCGCTACGACGGGATCGAACTGAAGTGTGCTGGCCCGCTGGCGCTCAGCGACGGCAACATCCACAACGGTTGACAGCAGCATGGATCGGGCACGCGGAAGACCCTCCGATAGTTCGGCGACGATCAACGCATCTTCCAGTTGGCCCAGTTGCTTCTCGATCAGGGCGATCACCAGGTCGTCCTTGGCTTTGTACTGGCGATAGACCCCGGCCTTGGTAATGCCAATCGCGTCGGCAATCATCTGGTACGAAGTTCCGGTAACGCCGTGAATGGCGATGAGGTCCAGTGCGGCATCGAGGATGCGACTCTGCGCTGCCGTGACTGGCGTCGAGAACTGTCGCACAGGGGCGTTTGCCGGACTACTCATTGGTAAAGGGTACTTGCCGACGCTTCAGATCAGTGCGGCGCCGCCTGGCATGGTCGCCGAGACCGACGAAATGGCGATATCCACTCGCACTTACACGCCCGTTTGTCCGTTTGGGCACAACGCTTAGGTCAGAACGCTGCCTCGGGCAGACTCATGATGTCGTCGTCGAGGTTCTCGACGATCTCGCGCACCGCCGCCAGGTTCGGCAGCATGTTGGCGGCGAAGAACACCGCGGTGGCGATCTTGCCCCGATAGAACGCCTCGTCGCCTTTGGCCGCAGCGAGCGCGGCTTGTGCGATGTTGGCCTGGACCAGAAGGCGCCACCCGATCACCAGGTCGCCGACTGCGAGCAAGTACCGGACCGACGCGAGGCCGACTTTGTAGATCTCCGTTGGCTGCTCGGCGGCGGCCATCAGGTAGCCGGTCAGCGTTGCGGTCATCGCCTGGACGTGCTCCAGCGCGGCGCGCAGTTGGGCGGCCTGGGTCTTCAACGCTGCATCGGAACTGTCGATCGTCTGGCTGATCTGCGTCGCGACATGTGCCAGCGCCTCACCGCGGTCGCGAACGATCTTGCGGAAGAACAGGTCCAGCGCCTGGATCGCGGTGGTGCCCTCGTACAGCGAGTCGATCTTGGCGTCGCGGATGTACTGCTCGATCGGGTAGTCCTGCAGGAAGCCGGAACCCCCGAGCGTCTGCAGCGACTCGGTGAGCAGTTCATATGCGCGTTCGGATCCCACGCCCTTGACAATCGGAAGCAACAGGTCGTCGACGCGGTGCGCCATCTCGGCACTCGCGCCCGAAACCTGCTGAGCCACATCATCATTCTGATGCGCGGCGGCGTACATATACAGTGCCCGCAACCCCTCGGCGTACGCCTTCTGCGTCATCAGGCTGCGGCGCACATCCGGGTGGTGGATGATCGTCACTCGCGGCGCCGACTTGTCGGTCATCTGAGTGAGGTCGGCACCCTGGATGCGCTCCTTCGCGAACGCCAGCGCGTTGAGGTAGCCCGTCGACAATGTGCCCGCGGCTTTGACACCGATTGTCATCCGGGCGTTCTCGATGACGGTGAACATCTGCGCGATGCCGTTGTGGACGTCGCCAACCAGATAACCGACGGCAGGGATGCCATGGCCGCCGAACGTCAATTCGCATGTGGGGGAGGACTTCAACCCCATCTTGTGCTCCAGCCCTGTTGCGAAGACGCCATTGCGTGGGCCGAGCTCGAAGGTGTCTGGGTCGAACAGGAACTGCGGCACATAGAACAGGCTCAGGCCCTTGGTCCCCGGGCCGGCCCCCTCCGGCCGGGCCAGCACCAGATGGAAGATGTTCTCAGCGGTATCTCCGACGTCACCACCGGAGATGAACCGCTTCACGCCCTCGATGTGCCAGGTGCCGTCGGGTTGGGCAATTGCCTTGGCACGCCCAGCGCCGACGTCGGAGCCCGCGTCAGGCTCGGTCAACACCATGGTGGCCGCCCAGCCGCGCTCCAAACCCACTGCAGCCCAATGCTTTTGCTGGTCGTTGCCCTCTTCGTACAGCGCGAGCGCCATCGCGGGCCCCAGCGCCCACCAAAACGCGGCGGACGGGTTGGCGCACAGCAGCATTTCGTTGACCGCCCACACCAATGCCCTGGGCGCGGGCACCCCGCCGATCTCCTCGGGCAGACCGATACGCCACCACTCGGCGTCCTTGACTGCCTGCACCGACTTGGCCAATTCGCCTGGCACGCTGATGGTGTGGTGCTCAGGGTCGAAGACCGGCGGCTTGCGGTCAGCCGAGGCGAAGGATTCGGCCACCGGTCCCTCTGCAAGCCGCGCGACCTCGTCGAGCATCGTGTGCACCGTGTCGGCGTCCAGATCGCCATAGCCCCCGGACTCGAGAACACCGCCGAGGTTCAGCACCTCGAACAAGTTGAACTCGATGTCACGGAGGTTGGTGAGGTAGTGGCCCAACGCTTTTCCCTTCGCTTGGCAAACTGCGAAAAGTGTGGCGGGCCAGGCAAAACGTACGCAACCGTAACCACGGCAACCTACGGTGACGGAACCGTAGGGTACCAGGTCAGGCAGCTTGCTGTGATGGGCGTCACATAGCAGGAAGCTCGGCGACTACCTCGGCTCGGGCCGCGTCGAAGCTCAAATATCCCTTGATGGGCAGACATTCGGGTGGGGGATCCTCGTAGCTCCACGCCACGTCGTCGGCCACGGTGTCGTCAACGACCGCCGCCCAGTACGTCGCGTGGCCCTTGTAGTTGCAATAGGACGTTGTGTTCGTGCGGCGCAACAGGTCGGTGCGAACGAGCGAAGGGTCGACATAGAGGCGAGGGTCAAGCGCGGTCTCGAACACGATCACGGTGTCCGCGGTGTCGACCAGGGTGGCGCCTGCGACGTCGACCCGCAACTGGCGATGAGTCGGTCTGCAGTCGACGCGGTGGTACGGGTTGGGCGGGTAATGGACGAGTTGGCGGCCTTCCTCGAGCCAGGTGTCGACCGCGTCCCACGGCACGTGGACGTACCCGGGTGCCTGCGGTTCGGCTTCGGTGGGCAGGTCGCCGACGTCGTCGGCCGGGAACGCGTAGCTCAGTGGGTGATCGCACCGATGCACGAGCAACGCCCGCTCGGTGTCGATCACCGTCTGCCCGTTGCGGATGGCCTGCACACGGCGGGGGTGCGGCTCGACGAAGACCACCTCTCCGGGTAGGGGAGGCGAGAACCAGCCTGCGGGGTCCTTACTGAGTGGACCGCGTCCGGCGACGAGACTCATTGCCAAAGCTTTACAGAGTGCGCGTGCAGTGTCACTGCCGTGGTGAATGTTCGCCGAAGCCGCATGGCGGGCATCTGTAGGGAGTGCAATAGGGCAAGGGAGAACGGGGTGGGGTATGAGGCGACTCAATGGCGTCGACGCGTTGATGTTGTACAGCGAGACGCCCGAGGTTCATATGCACACGCTCAAGATCGGCATCCTCGACGTGTCCGGCGTCGAGGGCGGATTCACCTTCGATCTGTTCCGCGAAGTCGCCTATCCGCGGTTGATGACGTTGCCCGCGCTTCGCTACCAACTGGTCGACATACCGCTGAAGCTGCATCACCCGATGTGGGTGGAGAACGACGACATCGACCTCGACTATCACTTGCGCCGCGCGCGGGTGTCCGCTCCTGGTGGACGCCGCGAACTCGATCAGCTGATCGGCGAGATCGCCAGTGCGCCGCTGGATCGCAGCCGCCCCATGTGGGAGATGTATGTCGCCGAGGGGCTGGCCGACAACCGCATCGCGATCATTCACAAGGTCCACCATGTGCTGGCCGACGGGGTGGCCTCGGCCAACCAGATGGCCAAGGCGATGGCGCCGCCGGAAGCGCTGCCCGTCACGCCACCTCCCTCGTCGGCGCAGGCGAGCGGCAGCCTGCTGAAGGCGGCCGGTCGCGATCACCTGCGCCTGATCGGAAAACTGCCTCGGCTGGTGCGGGAAACGGCCCGCGGTGTGTCGCGGGTCCGGAGTCGCTCGAAGGAGCGCGGCCAGCATCCGGATCTCGCCCGCAACTTCGCGCCGCCCCAGTGCTTCATCAACCATGTCGTGTCCCCTGGCCGCCGGTTCGCGACGGCACCGCTGGCGCTAGCAGACGTGAAGGAAACGAGCAAGCATCTCGGCGTCACCCTCAATGACATCGTGTTGGCGACCGCGGCGGGAGCCCTTCGTCAGCTGCTGCTGCGCTACGACGGCACGGCCGATTCACCACTGATCGCCGGAGTCCCGGTGAGCTACAACCCTTCGCCGGAGCGGTTGGTGGGCAACGAATTCACATATATGACGCCGTCGTTGCCGGTGCACATCGATGATCCGCTCAAGCGGGTGGAGTTGACGTCGGTGGCGACCGCCATCGCGAAGGAAAACAACCAACTGCTGGGGCCGACAGTCCTGCCCGCGTGGCTGTCCTATCTTCCTCCTGCGCTCGCGCCGGGACTGTTCCGTAGCCAGGCCCGCCGGCTCGAGTCGGCCAGCGTCATGAATCTGGTCATCTCGAATGTGCCCGGTCCGCGGGAACGCGGCAACATCGAGGGCGCGACGGTCAGTGAAATCTATTCCGTTGGACCGGTGGTCGTGGGCAGCGGGATGAACATCACGGTATGGAGCTATGTCGACCAGCTCGCGATCTCGGTGTTGACCGACGATCGCACTCTCGACGACCCGCATGAGGCCACCGACGCAATGGTCGACGCCTTCATCGAAATACGCAGCGCGGCAGGGCTATCCACCGACCTGACACGGATCGGTGCGGCCATGCCGCTGGCTGCTGCGGCCGGCTGACCGCTCGGCACAAGCCAGGATTTTCGACCAGCCGGTTGGCCGGACGGCGGTTGGCCAGGAAAATCTAACCTTTACAGATCATGACAGAAGTGTCACGCTCTAGGCATGGCTACCCGATCCGTCATCGCCGACGACAAGACCGCCGCGGGTATCGATCGCGCGGCCGCAAGCAGGGTGCTCCGGTACCAACTCAACGTTCTCGCAGCCAGCGCGGAGGATGTCGTGCGGTCGGCGGGCGGTTGGCTGTATGACCGCGCGAGGGCCGGCTGGGATGTCAATGTGATGGTCGCCGACGGAGCCGACCCCCGGCCGCTGACGATTCTGGGTGCGACGGCACGAGACGCGAACGAGGGTTTCCTGTCGATGGTTCGCAGCTCATCGCGCGTCGGTGCACTGGCCGTCAGCGCCGAACTGCTGGCTGCCGATCAGCTGGTCCGCGACGAGGTTGTCCACGTGCTCAAGCGCGGACTCACCGAAGTCACCGTGTGGGGTTCGCCGTGGCCGGCCGAGCTGGGTCGCCAGACTGATGCGATCCACCATCGGGTGAGTTCGGCTGCGCGGGCCTTCAAATCGCACGCGCTTGTCGCCGCCGACGTCTCAGGCGACCACGCCACATCGAACGAGACGCTCTTCCGGATCGGCTCGGGGGCCTTCCGCCCGCTGTACTCGGTCTGAGGGCGCTACCGAATCCAGCCCCGGCGGCGCAACCACCAGTCACGCGCCACCGCGATCAGGATGAGGATCGCGAACGCGATCAGGAAGCCGTCCTCAACGTGGCCGACGTGATTGCCCCGCAGCATCAGCAGCATGAATCCGGCGGCCAGCAGCCCCCCGATGTGGATCACCTTGTGGTTCTCCTTAGACCAACCCCACTCCGCGGAGGGCACATCTTCGACGTCCGGAGCTTCCCTGCCGGTGTGTCGTTCCACCTCGGTGTTGGCCACGGCTACTCCTCATGGTCGGGCTGAGTCTGCAGACATTCTGGCACAGGCCTACTACGCGCGGCAGTACACCCGTTGACGTCGCCTTTTCCGTTTGCCGGCATCGCGGACTGGCGGAGCGTAGCGTCGTCTGCGCGCCGAAGGGGGAGTCTGATGGCATTGCAGTTGGAGGGGAAAGTCGCGTTCATCACCGGCGCCGCCAGGGGGCAGGGCCGCTCGCATGCGGTTCGGTTCGCCGAAGCGGGCGCCGACATCATCGCGTTCGACCTGTGCGACCAGATCGACAGCGTCGCTTATCAGATGGCCACGCCGGAGGATCTCGACGAAACAGTGAACCTCGTCGAGAAGACGGGTCGCCGCATCGTCGCCGAACAGGGCGACGTCCGTGATTTCGAACGGCTGAAGGCGGCGGTCGCCAACGGCGTAGCCGAACTCGGTCGGCTGGACTTCGTTCTCGCCAACGCCGGGATCCTGCCGATGGTCGGCCAACAGGCACAGGACATTTCGGCTTTCAACGACGCGATCGCCGTGATGCTCAACGGCGTGTATTACACGATCGAGGCGGCGTTGCCCGCACTGCTCGCCCACGACGATGGCGGAGCGATCGTGATCACCAGCTCCGTTGCCGGGCTGTCCGGTATGCATGTCAAGCTGAGCCAGAAGACTCACGGCGGGGCAGGCTATCTAGCCGCCAAGCATGGTGTTGTCGGCATCATGCGCGGTTACGCAAACATGCTCGCCGAGAAGAACATTCGCGTAAACACCGTCCATCCGACAGGGTTGAACAGCGGGATGATCGTCAACCCGCAAGTCGAACAGCTGCTGGCCGAGCAGCCCGAGTACGCCGCGGCATTCGAAAACCTGCTGCCGGTCCCCCTCATCGAGGCCAGTGACATCAGTGAGGCCATGCTCTACCTCTGCGGACCGTCGGGCCGCTACATCACCGGCATCCAGCTTCCCATCGACGCGGGCTTTCTGGTCAGGTGAGCTGGCTGTAGCGGCGCAGCGCTTCCTTCCGCTCTGCCGCATGGTCGACGATCGGTTCGGGATAGTCGTCGTGGTCCACCTCGGGCACCCAACGGCGAACATAGGCACCGTCCGGATCGAACTTCTTGCCCTGCGTAGCGGGGTTGAACACGCGGAAGTACGGCGCGGCGTCGGTGCCGCAGCCGGCGGCCCACTGCCAACCGTGTTGGTTGTTGGCGATATCGCCGTCAACCAACTGCTCCAGGAACCACCGGGCGCCCCACTGCCAGGGCAGGTGCAGATCCTTGACTAGAAACGACGCGACGATCATCCGGACCCGGTTGTGCATGAAGCCGGTCTGCGCGAGTTGGCGCATGCCGGCGTCGACGATCGGAAAACCGGTGCGGCCCGCTTTCCACGCCTCGAACAGCTCTCGGTCATCGTCGACCTGGATCGCGTCGAACGACTTGTTCCAGTTCCACCACGCACTGTCGGGCCACTCGTGAAGCACCGCGGCATAGAAGTCACGGAACGCCAGTTCGCGTAGATAAGCCTGGGCGCCCGTGGTGCCGTTGAGATCGGCGGCCATGGTGCGCGGATGGATCGCGCCGAACTTCAGGTGCGCCGACATCCGGCTGGTGGCGTCGAGGTCGGGCCGGTTGCGTTGCTCGGCGTAATTGTCCAGTTCGCTGTCAACGAATTTCGCCCATTGCTTGCGGGCGGCCGTCTCGCCGGCAGGCAGCTCCAGCTCCACCCCGGCGTCGGGGATGTCCACCCCGCCGGGCACGTCGGCCGGGTCGATCCAGCGCGCTGAGCTCGCGCTCGAGTCGGCGGGCGGACGCCAGCCGTGCCGCCGCCAAGCGTCGTAGAACGGGGTGAACACCTTGTAGGGCGTGCCGTCGCTCTTGACGACCCGGCCTGGCGAAACCAGATACGGCGACCCGGCCTCCTCGAGCGATACGTCACCCAGCGCGTCGCGAACCGCGTCGTCGCGTCGGCGGCCGAACGGCGAAAACTCCGCCGACACATGCACGGATGTGGCGCCAATATCCTTGGCTAGCTTGGGAATTCGCTTCTCCGGGCGACCGCGCGTGACAAGCAGCCGCCCATCGAGGGAGTCGCGCAGATCCCGTAGCGCGTCGTACAGATACTGCAGCCGGCGCGATCCAGCCGAAGCCGTCAGCCGAGGGTCCAGCACGTAGCAGGCCAGCACCTCGCCGTCCTGGGCGGCGGCGTCGAGCAGCGCAGGCAGGTCACGCAGCCGCAGATCGCGCCGAAACCACAGCAGTGTTGGCATCCATTGATGCTGCCCGAATTTCGAGATAAAGAAACAGGATGCAGTTTTGGAGCGGCACACCGTTCATGAAGACCACCGAGATCATCGCGGTGGCCCGGATGTTCGACGAGGCCGGCTTTGACGGGCTGATCTGTTCCGACCACCTGATCTATCCCCGCGAGCTGTCCTCGCCGTACCCGGACTCATCGACGGGAAGGCCAGGGTGGGCACCTGAAACCGCCTGGCCGGACTCGTGGGTGCTGACTGGCGCGATGGCCGCGGTGACGCATCGGCTGCGCTTTTCGAACGCGGTCTACGTGGCGCCCGCACGGCCGTTGATCGAGGTCGCCAAACAGGTCGCGACGGCCGCGGTGCTGTCGGAGGACAGGGTGTCACTGGGTGTAGGCGTCGGGTGGATGCGCGAGGAATACGACCTGCTGGGCCAGGACTTCGAAACCCGTGGCAAGCGGCTCAACGAAATGATCCCCGCGCTGCGGGCGCTGTGGCGCGGCGGCTGGGTGTCCTGGAGCGGTGAGTACTACCAGGTTCCCGAGCTGATGATCGAACCCCATCCCGAGGCGCCGGTGTCCATCCTGTGCGGCGGTGAATCCGAAGCCGCGCTGCGGCGCGCGGCCAGACTGTGCGACGGCTGGGTCGGCTACGCGTACGCATGGGACGACGCGGTCCATTACGCCGAGAGGCTGACGAAACTGCGCCGCGAATACGGCCGCGAGAACGAGCCGTTCGACATCCTGCTGGCGCTGCTCGAACCGCCGACGCCTGACCTGTACAAGCGGGCCGAGGATGTCGGCATCACCCAGGTGATGTCGGCGCCGTGGATGGGGGCGGAGTTGGCGCCCGGCGGCGTCGAGCGTTACCGCGCACCGATCGAGCGGTTCGCCGAAACGATCATCGCCAAGGTTCGTGGGTAAATATCGTTGGCCTCGTGCCTGATTCGAACGATGACGCGGTCCGGGAACTGGTGGAGTGCTTCTACGCGGCGCTGGACAGACGTGACTGGGACACCATCGAGGCGTTGGTCTCGCCTCGGTTGATCGCTGAGGTCGGTAGTTCGGAACCCCTCGGGTGGGCCGAGTGGCGGGCGAATCTGGAGGAGTTCATTCGGGGCTTTCCCGATGGTCAACACGAAATCGAGGAAGTCCTCGTCGACGGCTCGCACGGCATAACGCGCTGCCGGTTCACCGGCACCCATACCGGTGAATTCCGGGGCATCGCGCCGACCGGCACCAAAGTCTCGATCGCGGGCATTCACATCGACCGCTTCCAGGGGGACTCGCTGGTGGCACATCGCGGCCAACTCGATCTGCACGGGCTATTGGAGCAGCTCAAGGGGTCCTAGCTGGCTGCTGCGTCAAACTGACGGTTGCAATGACACCATAATGATGTCACCATGACACCATGGAATTGCAGCCGTATGTGGATTCGGTGCGCCACGAGTTGTCTGTGGCGGCAGCCGCCGGGGGACAGGACGCGCAGGCGCTTGCCGAGCGACTGACCGCACCCCTGGAATCGGCGATTCGGCTGGCCCTGCTCGAGGCGCTGTCGGAGGCGGCGCAACAGATCACCCGCGACCTCGCGCCCCGCTCGGTCGACGTGCGACTGCGGGGGCGCGATCCCGAGTTCAGTGTGTCGACCGGCATAGAGGACGGGCCGGACATGCCCGCCGTCGCGCCCGAGGCTGACGACGACGGCGGCACCTGGCGGGTGACGCTGCGGCTTCCCGAACACCTGCGTGCGCGGGTCGACGCTGCCGCGCGCGGCGACGGCCTCTCGGTGAACGCGTGGCTCGTCCGCGCGGTGTCGGCGGCGCTCGGGGGGTCCCGGCGTCCACGCGGCGATTCCGGCAAGCACTTCAGCGGCTGGGTCCGCTAGTCCACAACACCCAGGAGGAGAAACGATGCCCACTTTCGCTACGCCCCAACCGATCACCGCGACGGTCGAAATTTCCGCAGGCGCTGTGCAACTGGTCGCCAGTGACCGCGACGACACGGTTGTCGAGGTGCGGCCTCGCGATGAATCCCGCAGCCATGACGTCAAGGCGGCCGAACAGGTGTCGGTCGACTTCAGCAACGGTGCGCTGCGGGTGTCGAGTCAGCGCGGGTTCGCGTTCCCGCGCCGCGGAGCGGTCGTTGTCGACATCGCGCTGCCCGCCGGTTCGCGGGTCAACGCATCGTCGGCGTCGGCGTGCATCACCGCCGAGGGTCGATACGCCGACTGCAAGTTCGCGTCGGCGAGCGGGAATGTCGAGGTCGGCAGCGTACACGGAAACCTGAAGGCGGACAGCGCATCTGGAGGATTATCCGTTCGCGAGATCAACGGCTCGGCGGCCGTCTCGACGGCATCCGGTGATGTTGTGATCGGAGACCTGCATGCCGATATCAAATTCCGCGCCGCAAGCGGTTCGCTGACCGTCAAACGCCTACAGGGCAAGGTCGACGCGCAGACGGCTTCCGGTGACATCAATGTGGCAACGGCCGTCAACGGCGGTGTGTCCGTGCATACCGCCAGCGGTGAACTCCTCGTCGGTGTCGCCGAAGGTACGGCGGCCCAACTGGATTTGACGACGGGATCGGGCGAAGTGCGCAATTCGCTGGCGTCGACCGACGGTCCGGCCGATGGTGATCAGACGCTAGTCGTGCACGCGCGGACCCGCTCCGGCGACGTCGTCATTCAGCGCGCGCTTCAGGACGGCCCGGTTACCACCAGCTGATGCCCGTTCGACAGCCGGACAACGAATTCCCGCATGCTCCAAGGCTGTTCGACGGGAGGCGAGGCTATGCATGCTCCTGCGGTAACGGCGCGGGCATACGACGCATCGAACTCGATGCCAACATCGACGCTTACGGTGATGGGCGCACTCGACGACGCCGCCACCAGCCGTATGACAGGGCCGACGCTCCACGGACCGAATACCACGCCGACCATCGTCGGTGGATCGCCCACGTGGTAGCGCGTCCTGGCGCCGAGCACACACCGCAGTAGCTCGAGCTCGGCGGTGACATCGTGCACCGGAAGCGTGACCTCGACACCGAGCACGGCGGTGGGCTCCGGTGCACGCGACCGACCCAGGACGATCGACTCGTGCGCATCCTCGCGATGCGGGTACCGTTGCGCCAGTCTGCCGTGTTCGGTCAGGCCCAGCCTGCGGGCAGTGGCCAGCGATCGGACGTTCGTGGTGTCGACCCAGGCCTCGACGCGGGCAAGTCCCAGCGGGCCGAATGCATACTCGATGACCGCCGTCGCCGCCTCGGTCATCAGCCCGCGACCCCACGCTCGCCTGCACAACATCCAACTCAGACCGGGCACTGCTACGTCGCCGAGCAGCCCGACCACGCCGACGGGAGTGGTTGCCTCCCGCACGGTCCACGCCTGGGCGCCGTCGCCCAGGACGTAGCGCGCCAAGTGTTCGCGGGTTTCAGCGACGTCGACGCATAGCGGTGCGTCCCACCAACGCATTACGTCCGGATCGCTGTAGGCCACGTGCAGCGCCTCGGCGTCGCGGTCTGGATCCAACGGAGTCAACGACAGCCGGGCGGTCGTCAGCTCCACCCAGACGAGGCTAGTCGCCGGGGTCGAACCGGAACACCGCGAGTTGGCCCGCCAAGCCCGCGAACTCCTCAGGGGCGCCGTCGCGCACCAGGCCCGCGCGTTTGGCGAAGCCGACACCGACCGGCACCTTGACGGCGAACGCTCGCAGCACGGGCCGCGACTGCGCCGGATCCAGTTCGACGATCTTTACGCGCCGCGACTTGCGTCCACGCGACAGCGTCCCCGCGCCTGCGGCGCGCGCGTTGGACGCCCAGTCGGCCCCCGGATAACCGGCGACGACATAGAGGCCGCCGTCATGCTCGAACGGCGTCATCGGCGTGCTGCGCGGCTTTCCGCTTTTCCGGCCCGGCACTGTCAATACCATCGCCGGGCCGGTAGGGATGCCGAGCTTCTGCACGGCCATCATGAACTTGTTCATCGGTTTGAGATAGCGCGGCGGGCGAAGGTCGGACATGGCTTGTCTCCCTTACTGTTTGATGAACAGGTCTTGATGGGCGGATACCGCGTCGGCGAATGTCTGGGCGGGCCTGCCGAGGATCTTCTCCACCTCGTGCGTGACCAACGCCGGCTTTTCGACGGTCGCCTCCAGAAACGCGATATAGGCGTCGGCGAATTCGGCCGAGAAACCGAGTCCGATGAAGCGCTGACGAACAAGGTCCGCGGGGACTTCCTGATAGCGCAGCGGTCGGGAAATCACCGATCCGATGATCTCGACCATTTCGATGTTGGTGAAAGCCTGCGGTCCGGTCATCGGAATCTTGCGGCCGACGAGTTCATCGGTGAGCAGGGCCTTGGCCGCCACGGCGGAGATGTCGCGGTCGACGATCGGTGCTGTCGATGCCGTCGCATACGGTCCGTTGACCACGTCGCCCGTCTGAATCTGCGGCGCCCACATGCCAAAGAAGTTGGTGATGAACACCGTTGGACGAAGGCTGACCCACTCCAAGCCCGAGTCGACGGCGAGTTGCTCGACTTCCTTGTTGCGGTCGCCGCGAAACCGTGAGGGCTGACGCGCGAAGTCGTCGTCGGCGTTGATCGCCGACAACGCCACGAGTCGGCTGACACCTTCGAAGCGCGCCTGGCGGACGACCGCCTCCAACTCGTCGCCCAACGCGCGCGAGTTCAGGAATACCGCCGAGGCGCCGGCCAGTCCCTCTGCTGCGGTGCGCACCACCTTGACGCCATCGGGAAAGCGGGCGGCATCGGGTTGTCGGGTGACGGCGCGCACCTCCACGCCGGCTGTTGCGAGTTCGTTGACGAGAGGGCGGCCGACGTTGCCGGTTGCGCCGGTGACGAGAATTGCGTTCATGGAGTCAAGGACGACGTCGCGTCGAGAAAAGTTACACAGGCGTCCGTGCACAGGCGGCTGTAACTTTTCGCGCCGACGTTTCGTCTTAGTCTCATGAGTTCTGCACCCGAGGTGGACGCGGCGTGGCGCAGCCACCGTCCGTACCTGGTGAACCTCGCCTACCAGATGCTCGGCGACGTCGGCGAGGCCGAGGACGTCGCACAGGAGGCGTTTCTTCGGCTGTCACGCGCGTCGCAAGTCGACGACGTCCGTGCCTGGCTGACAGTGGTCGCCGGCCGGCTGTGCCTGGACCAGATGCGGTCCGCGCGCGCCCGCCACGAACAACCCGATGAGTCAGGGGCGCTCGACACCGCCGTGTCGCGGGACGCCGATCCGGCCGACCGGGTCACGCTCGACGACGAGGTGCGCTCCGCGCTGCTGGAGGTATTGCGGCGGCTGAGCCCCGGCGAGCGGGTGGCCTTCGTGCTGCACGACGTCTTTCAGATGCCGTTCGAAGAGGTCGCCGAGACGGTGGGCAGGCCGGTCGGCACCTGTCGTCAGCTTGCCAGACGTGCGAGAGCGAAATTCGCAGATTCGGCGGGCTCACGGCCTCGGCCCGCCGATGTGACAGATGTCGAGCACCGGATCGTCACCGAGAAGTTCATCACCGCGTGCGCGAACGGCGACTTACAAGCCTTGACCGCGGTACTGGATCCCGCGGTGTGGGGGATGGCTGCCTTTGTCAGCGGTGCGCCCCCGCAGATCAACCACGGGCGGGATTCGGTGGCGCCCAACCTTCTTCACTTCCTCGGCCATGGTGCGACGCTCGTTGCCGGGCCAGCCGGCGAGGTGCTTGGCTTCACCGACCGCAGGCTCGCCGTGGTGCTGGTGCTGACGGTCCGCGGTGACCGGATCATCAAGATCGAGGCGACCGTCGATCCATCCGCAGCTATTGGTGGGTGACCGCGTGCACCAGCACAGGTTGGTCGCGGTACAGCTGCGGAAACTGTTGCCGCAGCGCGTCTAGCTTCGGCATGTCGTTGATCGCGATGTACGCCGCGGTCGGGTGCGAGTTGAGGTAATCCTGGTGGTAATCCTCGGCGGTGAAGAAACCGGAGTCCGGTTTGGTCTGGGTGACGACGGGGTTATCGAAGACCTTCGCCTGGTTGAGTTGAGCGATGTAGGCGTCGGCAACCCGCTGTTGCATGTCGTTCTGGGGAAAGATCGCCGAGCGATACTGTTCGCCGACGTCGGGCCCTTGCCGGTTCAGTTCCGTCGGATCATGGACAACGGCGAAGAACACGTGCAGCAGCTGGCCGAACGTCACCTGGCTGGGGTCGTAGGTTATGCGAACGGACTCGGCGTGCCCGGTGGAACCATTGCTGACCGTCTCGTACTGGGCCGTCGACGCGTCGCCACCGGCGTAGCCGGAGACCGCCGCCGATACGCCCTTCACGTGTTGAAATACGCCCTGAACACCCCAGAAGCAGCCGCCTGCCAGCACCGCGGTCTCGCTCGCCCCCTGGCTACCCACAGGCTCGTCGAGCACAGGACTCGGAACCGTTGTCGAGGCGCTTGCCGGGAACAGCGCGAAACCCAGTGCCACGAGCACGGCGAGCGCGGCGATTCCGGCCGTCTTGGCGGTCAACCTCATCGGTTCAGGCTAGCGACTCTAGTTGCGCAAGCGATCGGATCATTCCTTACCGAACTGTGACACTGCTTCTAGGACAACGGTTATGGCCGCCACTGTGGGCATAGATTCCACTGATGAGCCTGAAGCGACGGCAATTCCTGGTCGGCGCGGCGTCGGCCACCCTCGTTGCGACCGCGGCGTGCGCGCGGGCGGCGTCGGCTAGTCCGCCGGTCGATTTCGAGGTGACTCATACCGACGCCGAGTGGAAGCAGCTGTTGACCACCGAGCAGTACAACGTGTTGCGCAGGGCAGGCACCGAGATGCCGTACAGCAGCCCGCTCAACGATGAGCACAGGCATGGGGTGTTCGGTTGTGCGGGCTGCGCGCTCGAACTGTTCTCCTCTGACACCAAGTTCGACAGCGGCACCGGGTGGCCGAGTTTCTGGCGGCCGCTCGGCAATGCAGTATTGGAGCGCCAGGACGACAGCATCGGCATGGGACGCACCGAGGTGCTCTGCCGGCGCTGCGGTGGTCACCTCGGCCACGTGTTCGACGACGGTCCGCAACCGACCGGGCTGCGCTACTGCATGAACGGCGTCGCGATGAACTTCCGTGCCCTCTGACCTACCCGAAGGTGAATGAAAACGCTTGCAGCCCTTGGCTCAGCTGCACCTCGAGCGTGTTGCGGTCGACGTCGTCGTCGGCGGCGATCTGGCGCAGGGTAGGCGGACCACTGACCGGGATCTGCTTGGACTCGCCGTCGCGGGTGACAGTCACCGTGCCCGTCCCGCCGACCACCAGGTAGACATCGCGCGCGCGGTAGTTCAGTTCGATGGCCGAGTTCGGACCGCTGGCCGTCGCGCCCTGGTAGTCCAGCTTCCAATCGCCTCTGTAGGCGAACGTGTCGTCGGGCAGGAGCGTTGGATAGTCGTAGGTCGTTGTGCCCTCGTCATAGCCACCGGCCCCGCCGTAGTTCACCACCTTGCCGACGCCCAGATAGGTCTCCCGCGTCAAGTCCGATGGGGGAGTCGTGTCGGACGCATCGGTGGGAGCCGGCAGTGTGATGCCGGGGTGCGCTTCGGAAAGGAGTTGGCGGATAAGGGTTTCCGTCTGCGCGTAGTCGCCCTCGCCGAACTTGATGTGGCGCACGGCTCCATTGGCGTCGATCAGATACTTGGCGGGCCAATATCGATTGCGGTAATTGCTCCACGTCGAGTAGTTGGAATCGAGCGCCACAGGATAGGTGATGCCCAGATCCCTGGCGCCGCTGGCCACGTTGGCGGGTACGCGCTCGAATGCGTACTCCGGTGTGTGCACACCGATCACCTCCAGGCCGGCGTCCTTATAGGCCCGATACCAGTCGACGATGTGGGGGATGGCGCGCTGGCAGTTAATGCACGAGTACGCCCAGAAATCGACGATAACCACCTTGCCCCGCAGCGATTTCAGATCGACGGCGGCTTCGTTCGGCGTGTTCAGCCAGCCGGTGATCCCGGTGAGATCCGGGGCGGGCCCGCAGTTTTCCAGCTCGGGCGCGCCGTTGGTGCAGTTGGACAGCTCCTTGTTCTGGTCGTTGACAAGGCCGCCCAGATTCAGCTTTTCGCGCACTTGCTCGTCGCCGCCGACGGTTTCCTGAAGTTTGGCGGTGTAGTCGGGAATGGCGCGTTGTAGCGCGGCGGGCAGGTTGAACACCAGCGCCACGGCGAGCAGGATCGTGACAATGCCTGCGGCGATGCGGATTTCGCGCTGACGTCGGCGAAACGCCGCCACGCGTTCTGAGACACGGCGACCTGCCAAGGCGAAGAACAACAACGGCAGCGCGGCGCCGACCGCGAACGACAGTGTCAGCGCCACCGTCGGCAGACCGATGGTGCCCGTCGCGCCAGCGATGACGATGGCAGCCAGCACGGGACCCGCACACGGCACGTACAGCACGCCAAGCGCCAGACCGAGCCCGAAACCGCTACTGCCGGAACCGAATTGCTTCTGCGGCAGCCGTGAGAACGGCTTCTCCAGCAGCGCTTCGACTCTCGGGAAGATCAGGCCGACTCCGATCGCTGCCAATGCCACCAACGCGACCCAGCGGATCGCGTCCTGCGGCAGGTGCAGCAGCGACAGCAGCGCCGAGCCGGCAAGCGTGACGATTGAAAAGCTCAGCACCAGGCCGCCGATCACGCGGTATGGCCGCGCTTTCGGCTCGCCGGCCTGGGCGCCCGAGAAGAAGATGACCGGCAGTACCGGCAGGATGCACGGCGAGATTCCGGTGATCAACCCACCGAGAAAGCCGATGAGCACGAGGGTGAACATGTCCGCTCTTTTTCATGACCGAGCTGGGCCTGCTCGCGCGAGGCCCAGCTCGGGGAGTGGGTGACCTAGGCGGCCGGGGGCATCAGGACGGTGTCGATGAGATACACGGTCGCGTTGGCCGTGCGGACGCCGCCGCACACCACGCTTGCATTGTCGACCTTCAGGTTGTTGCCCATGCCGGTCACGTCGACCTGACCGCCCTGCACGGTCTTGTGCATGCCGACGACCTGCGCGGGGCTCGCCTGTCCGGGCACCACGTGATAGGTCAGGATGCTGCTGAGCAGATTCGAGTCGGTCTTCAGCTTCTCGATGGTGGCCGGGTCGATCTTCGCGAACGCCGCGTCGGTCGGTGCGAACACCGTGAACTCGCTGCCGTTGAGGGTGTCGACGAGGTTCACGTTGGGGTTGAGCTTGCCCGACAACGCCGCGGTCAGCGTGGTCAGCAGCGGGTTGTTGGACGCCGCCACCGCCACCGGATCCTGCGCCATGCCCGTCACCGAGCCGGGGCCGGTGGGGTTCTGCGCGGCGTAATCGGCGCAACCCGGTCCGACCAGGCCTGCGCCGGGATCCATCGGCTGATCCATAGGCTTTGGCGCCGGACTGCTGGCCGCCATCGTCGAGCTGGTGACGGACGCCGGAGCGGCGGTGGACGGGTCGCTCGAACACGCCGAGAGGCCGAGAACCGCGACGGCGGTCAGGCCTGCCACCGAGATTGCTTGACGGTGAGTAATTTTCATGACGTTGTGACTCCCTTGTCGTGACGGGCGTGGTGCCCGCCTTTGTGCTGACAAGGGGGATTCGGCGTGAGACGCCTCACGGATGGAAGCGGACCGCTGACGTCACATTTGCGTCACACTTCTCTTTCTCCCAATCGCGAACGTGGGTTACCCGCACGCCTCAGCGGCTTTTTGCGTGCGGGTAACCCACGTTCGCGGGGGTTGTGGATGCGGGACAATGGGTCGGTGAGCAGAACGCGCGTGCTGATACTCGGCAGCACCGGCTCGATCGGAACGCAGGCGCTGGAGGTCATCGCCGCCAACCCCGACCGGTTCGAGGTCGTCGGGCTGGCGGCCGGCGGCGGCAACCCCGCTCTGCTGGCCCAGCAGCGCGCCCAGACCGGTGTGACGTCGATCGCCGTTGCCGACGACGCAGCGGCCGCCGAGGTCGGTGACGTCACCTACGCAGGTCCCGATGCCGCCACCCAGCTCGTCGAGAGCACCGAGGCCGACGTGGTACTCAACGCCCTGGTGGGCGCTCTGGGTCTCAAGCCGACGCTGGCGGCGCTGGCGACCGGCGCCCGCCTGGCGCTGGCGAACAAGGAGTCACTGGTCGCGGGTGGCCCGCTGGTGCTCAAGGCCGCCAAGCCGGGCCAGATCGTGCCCGTCGACTCCGAACACTCCGCGATGGCCCAATGCCTGCGCGGCGGCACCCCCGACGAGGTCGCCAAGATCGTGCTGACCGCATCGGGTGGACCGTTCCGCGGCTGGCCGGCCGAGCGACTGGAGGACGTCACGCCCGAACAGGCCGGCGCGCATCCCACCTGGTCGATGGGGCCGATGAACACGCTGAACTCGGCGTCGCTGGTCAACAAGGGACTGGAGCTGATCGAAACCCACCTGCTGTTCGGCATTCCGTACGACCGCATCGACGTCGTCGTGCACCCCCAGTCGATCGTGCACTCGATGGTGACCTTCACCGACGGGTCGACCCTGGCGCAGGCCAGCCCGCCGGACATGAAGCTGCCCATCGCGCTCGCGCTGGGCTGGCCGTCGCGCGTCGCCGGGGCGGCGCTGGCCTGCGACTTCTCCACCGCCTCGACGTGGGACTTCGAGCCGCTCGATGCCGCGGTTTTCCCCGCCGTCGAGCTGGCCAAAGAAGCGGGCACGAAGGGCGGCTGCCTGACCGCGGTCTACAACGCCGCCAACGAAGAGGCCGCCGAGGCCTTCCTCGACGGCCGGATCAGATTCCCGGCGATCGTGCGAACGATTGCCGAGGTCCTGCGCGCTGCCGACCAGTGGGCCGCCGAACCCGCTACCGTGGAAGACGTACTCGATGCGCAGCACTGGGCCCGCGACCGGGCAAAGGGCGCAGTTTCCCGGGAGGTCGTCACCACCAAATGATGTGGATCATCGGCGTAGCGCTGTTCGCGCTGTTCATCTTGGTGTCGGTGGCGCTGCACGAATGCGGGCACATGTGGGCGGCCCGCGCGACCGGGATGAAGGTGCGCCGCTACTTCGTCGGCTTCGGCCCGACGCTGTGGTCGACGCGGCGGCCCAACAAGCTCGGCTACACCGAGTACGGCGTCAAGGCGGTCCCGCTCGGCGGCTTCTGCGATATCGCGGGCATGACCGCTATCGACGAGATCGCGCCCGAGGACCAGCCCTACGCGATGTACAAGCAGAAGACCTGGAAGCGGGTGCTGGTGCTGTTCGCGGGCCCCGCGATGAACTTCGTCATCGGGCTGGTGCTGATCTACGGCATGGCCCTGGTGTGGGGACTGCCCAACCTGCATCCCCAGCCCGCCGCCCATGTCGCCGAAACTTCTTGTGTCGCACCGCAACTGAGCAAAGACCAGATGGGCCATTGCGAGGGGATCGGTCCGGCGGCAGCGGCGGGCATCAAGGCCGGCGACATCATCGTCAAGGTCGGCGACAAGGACGTGAGCAACCCCGACGAGATGGTCGCTGCGGTGCGCGAGCTCACCGGTCCGACGCAGTTCGTCGTAGAACGCGACGGCACCAAGATCACCACGATGGTCGACGTCACCCGCACCCAGCGGTGGACCTCGAAGGACGCCCAGGCTCCGTCCACTGTGGGAGCGGTAGGCGTCTCCGCCGCCGAGTTCGGCCCCGTGAAGTACGAGCACTTCAACCCAGTGACGGCGATACCGGGCACCGTCGCGTTCACCGGTGACCTCGCCGTCCAACTGGGCAAGTCGCTGGTGAAGATCCCCACCAAGATCGGCGCATTGGTGCACTCCATCGGCGGTGGCGAGCGCGACCCCGAGACGCCGATCAGCGTCGTCGGCGCGTCGATCATCGGCGGCGACGCGTTCGAGCACGGCTACTTCATGGCGTTCTGGTTCTTCCTGGCGCAGCTGAACTTCGTGCTCGGCGCCATCAACCTGGTCCCGCTGCTGCCGTTCGACGGCGGCCACATCGCGATTGCCGTGTTCGAGAAGATCCGCAATATGATTCGCAAGGCGCGCCGCATCGACGCTGCACCGCCGGTGAATTACCTCAAGCTCATGCCTGCCACCTACGTCATCCTCGTCGTGGTGATCGGCTACATGGCGCTCACGGTGACCGCTGACTTCGTCAACCCGATCAGACCGTTCCAGTAGGAGACACAATGACTGGCCAGACAATCGGGCTGGGCATGCCGGCTCCGCCTGTTCCCACTCTCGCGCCGCGTCGCAAGACCCGCCAGCTGATGGTCGGCAACGTCGGCGTCGGCAGCGACCATCCGATCGCGGTGCAGTCCATGTGCACCACCAAGACTCATGACATCAACTCCACGCTTCAGCAGATCGCCGAGCTGACCGCGTCCGGTTGCGACATCGTCCGGGTGGCCTGCCCGCGGCAGGAGGACGCCGACGCCCTGTCGGAGATCGCCAAGCACAGCCAGATCCCGGTGATCGCCGACATCCACTTCCAGCCGAAGTACATCTTCGCCGCGATCGACGCGGGCTGCGCAGCCGTGCGCGTGAACCCCGGCAACATCAAGGAATTCGACGGCCGGGTCGGCGAGGTGGCCAAGGCCGCGGGCGCCGCGGGCATCCCAATCCGCATCGGGGTCAACGCCGGCAGCCTCGACAAGCGGTTCATGGAGAAGTACGGCAAGGCGACGCCCGAGGCGCTCGTCGAATCCGCGCTGTGGGAGGCGTCGCTGTTCGAGGAGCACGGCTTCGGCGACATCAAGATCAGCGTCAAGCACAACGACCCGGTCGTCATGGTCGCCGCCTACGAACAGTTGGCCGCACAGTGTGACTACCCGCTGCACCTCGGCGTGACCGAGGCAGGCCCTGCGTTCCAGGGCACCATCAAGTCCGCCGTCGCATTCGGCGCACTGCTTAGCAAGGGCATCGGCGACACGATCCGGGTGTCGCTGTCGGCGCCGCCGATCGAAGAGGTCAAGGTCGGCAACCAGATCCTGGAGTCGCTGAACCTGCGGCCACGCGGACTCGAGATCGTGTCGTGCCCATCGTGCGGGCGCGCGCAGGTCGACGTCTACACACTGGCCAATGCGGTCACCGCCGGACTCGATGGGCTCGACTTCCCGCTACGCGTTGCCGTGATGGGTTGCGTTGTCAACGGTCCCGGGGAGGCACGTGAGGCGGACCTCGGTGTCGCATCCGGCAACGGCAAGGGTCAGATCTTCGTAAAGGGCGAGGTCATCAAGACCGTGCCCGAGGCGCAGATTGTCGAGACGTTGATCGAAGAGGCGCTGCGAATCGCAGAAGAGCGGGGCGACGAGGCATCTGCCAGCGGTTCGCCGATTGTCACCGTAAGCTGAGCATGACCCCGTGAGCGGGGTCACCGCCCCCGGGACCGGTTGAAAAGAGTCTCCATGTCGGCTCCGCCGCTATTCCGCCTCGTCGATGAGCGACGGGTGTCGGTGGTGCGTGACGCCGCGGCGGTGCGCCAAGTCCTCGACGAGGATCCCGTGGGTAGCTGCATGGTGGCCTCGCGGGTTGCCGAGCACGGCGTCGAACCCTCGGCGATCGGCGGCGAGCTATGGACGCGGCGGCGGGTCAGCGAATCGCTGTGCTACGCGGGAGCAAACCTGATCCCGCTGCGCGGCGACCTCACCGATCTGAATGCGTTCGCGGACAAGGCGATGAGCACCGCGCGGCGCTGCTCGTCGCTGGTGGGTCGCGCAGAACACGTGATGCCGATGTGGCGCCGACTCGAGCACGCCTGGGGTCCGGCCCGCGATGTCCGCGAGCACCAGCCGCTGATGGCGCTCGACGGGGCACCGCAATCGGCGATGGATCCCGCGGTGCGCCCGGTGCGTGTCGACGAACTCGACGCCTATCTGGTGGCTGCCATCGACATGTTCATCGGCGAGGTCGGCATCGACCCGCGACTCGGCGATGGCGGCCGCGGCTACCGGCGCCGGGTCGCAGGCCTGATCGCCGCGGGCCGGGCGTGGGCCCGCTTCGAGCGCGGCAAGGTGGTGTTCAAGGCCGAGGTCGGATCGCAGTCGCCGTCGGTCGGACAGATTCAAGGCGTCTGGGTGCACCCGGATTGGCGCGGGCACGGTCTCGGCACGGCAGGCACTGCGACACTCGCATCGGCGGTGGTGCGCAGCGGCCGCATCGCGAGCCTGTATGTCAACGACTTCAACACCGTCGCCCGCGCGACCTATGCGCGCATCGGTTTCAAACAGGTCGGCAGCTTCTCGACAGTGTTGCTGGACTGATTGCCTCGGCAAGTACTGCAGGGCCGCGCAACGCGGGCCGGTGATCAACCGGCGAAATGTGCGCCAGCTGTTGACAATTCACAGATCTCCCGCTTATCTCCGCTGCGCATGGCGTGAGAGCTGGGCCAATCTGTCTCGAAACTGTGAAATGACCGATACGTCAATCACGACCGTGGTTACATCGAGCAAGCGAGGCAAGTAGGGGGCGTCGTGAATGCCGCATCTTTCGTCGGTCGGGTTGGTGGATTAGCTGTCGCACTGGGAATCGGTGCTGCGGGCGCAGGGGGAGCGGCCGTCGCCTGGGCAGATGGCGCGGCAACAACGGACACGAAGGATACGACCGCATCGGCGTCGACGGACTCGACGGCATCCACTGCAGGTGCTGCCGGCCCCAGCGCTTCGGGTGCCGATGATCAGACGGCGCCCGCGGGCGATACCGCGAAGGACACCACCACCACACCGCCGGGTCCGCCAACCGGAACACGCAAGAAAACCACCAAGACGTCCGGTGAATCCGCGGTCACCCAATCGACGACGAACAAGAAATCGCGGCGGTCATCCGCGGCGGCCGTCTCCGATCCCGGCCCGTCTGTCCCGACCTCTCTCAGCGCCAACACGGTGACTGCCCGAACGCCTGAGCCGTCGGCCAATACAACGGTGACCACACAATCCACGGGCGAATCGGCAGGCGCGACAACGCAAACAATGTCGTCATCGTCGGGACTCCAACGAATCGCAGCACCGACAACGCAGACCGAGTCGCTAACCGTTGTCCCTAAGACGGCCCCCGCAACGAACCCGTTGACGACCCTCGTCACGAGTCTGTTGTCGGTGTTCGGTCACAACCCGTCGGCGACCAGCGGTACGCCGGCGGCCCCGATCGACTTGATGGGCATGGTCTGGGGTTTCTTCGACGCAGTTCGCCGCCAATTCGACGGATCCGCGCAAGCCGCGACCGTGCAGCCGGCAGCGATGCTCACCACGAGCCAACGCGCCGCGGCGACGGCCAATCGGGCCCCGACGATCACGTTCAACCCGTCGGAGAACGTCGTAGGCACCGACGGCAAGATTCGCGGTGTCGTGCATGGCTTCGACCCCGACGGTGATGCGTTGAAGTACTCCGTCGGGGCGCGGGCCAACGGCGGCTCGGTCGTCATCGACAAGACGGGCAAGTTCGTCTACACGCCCCCGTCCGGCTGGGGCAACATGGGTAGCACGGACGTGTTCAAGGTCACCGTCAAGGAAACCTACCTCGGCAAGTCGGCAACCACCTGGGTCACCGTCGACAAGTCCACCACCGCCGCGGCGAAATTCGGTTGGGGCTCAACGCCGACGATGACCAATTTCATTGACTCGTCACATCTTTCGGGTTGGTCCATCTACGACGGCCCGATGGACGGGGGCCAATGGCGTCGCACCCCGAATGCGCTGACGTTCAGCAGCCACACCTTGGTGATCACCGGTGACGCACAAGGCAATACGGGCGGCTTGGCGTACTGGCCCGGCGGCACCGGCCAGCAGTACGGCATGTGGGAGGTACGGGCCAAAGCGCCTGCAGGCGCGGCCAATTACAACCCGGTGCTGTTGACGTGGCCCGACGCGGAGAATTGGCCCCAGGGCGGCGAGATCGATTTCATGGAGATCCAGAACGACCCGAACCGGACCTATACCAGTACGGCCCTTCACTATTCGGCGCAAAACCTTTGGGAAACAAGCTCAGTGCAGGTTGACGCCACCCAGTGGCACAACTACGCCGTCAAATGGACGCCGACCGAGATCACGGCCTATGTCGACGGAGTGCCGTACTTCACGTCGACCGACACCAGCCACTTCCCGCCGGGGCCGATGCATTTGGCCATGCAGCTCGACGTCGGCGGGTCCGACATCGCCGCAGGCGGCAAGTTCAAGATTGCGTGGGCCCGGCAATACGCCTACACGCCGTGACCCCCGGTTTTCCAAGTCCCACTTGGGTCACGCGTGCCGCTGGCTAGTCTGGCGTCATGGCGGAGTCGGACAACAAGGTCGAGCGCAGGGAGATCGCCCGCGCGATGGTACGGGCGCTTGAATGCAGACATGAGCTGCTCGACGCGGTCGTCGAGTCAGAGGACTACGACGCCGCGATCGAGGCGATCGCCACGCTGGTCGGCACGTCGCTGGTCGCTGCCGAAGCTGTCCTGCGTTTGTCATTCGATCGGCTCACCAGGGTTTCGCGCGACAGGATCGCGGCCGAACTCGATGACCTGAACAGCCAGCTCAGCTTCATGTCGGAGCAGCCGGCGCGCCATGGCCACAACCTGGTGCTGCGGCCGTTCGCTGCGGACAAGGATCGCGACATCTTCGCCGCGCGGACCGACGACGTGCGCGCGGCAGGCGACGGCTCGGGAGCGCCCGCAGGTGACCTCGATGACGAGATCCGCGCAGCCATCAGTCGAGTCGACGCCGAAGAGGCGGCGTGGCTGGTGGCCGTCGACGGTTCGGACAAGGTCGGCATGGTGTTCGGCGAATTGGCGGGCGGCGAAGTCAATGTCCGGATCTGGATTCACCCCGCGTTCCGGAAGCTCGGCTACGGCACGGCTGCGCTCCGCAAGTCACGCTCGGAAATGGCCGCCTACTTCCCGGCGGTCCCGTTGGTCGTCCGCGCTCCTGCCGCAGGGGCTTAGTTCGGCGCTGCACTCGGTGCGCCTACCTGAGATTCAGGTCTCGACTTCGTAACATCTGCCTCAATGGCAACTTGGCTCTCAACTGCAACACGCACGGCCAGCCTGTTGATGGCCGTGGCATTGGCGGGGTCGCTCAACGCGTGCACCCCGAAACCGAACGGTCCCGAACCGATCGCCGAAAAGTTCTTCGCCGCCCTGGCGACTGGTGACACCGCGGCCGCGTCCGAGCTGAGCGACAAGCCGGCCGACGCCCGGGCCGCGCTGAACGAAGCATGGGCCGGGCTGCAGGCGCAGCGGCTCGACGCGCAGATCCTCGGGTCCAAGTACGCCGACGACACCGGCAGCATCACCTACCGCTACACCTGGCACCTGCCGAAGAACCGGACGTGGAGCTATGACGGCCAGCTCAACATGGTCCGCGAGGAAGGCAAGTGGGAGGTCCGGTGGAGCACCACGGGGTTGCACCCGCGGCTCGGCGAACACCAGACCTTCGCGCTGCGCGCCGACCCGCCCCGGCGGGCGTCGGTCAACGAGCGGGGCGGCAGCGACGTGTTGGTGCCCGGCAACCTGTATCACTTCGCGTTGGACGCGAAATCAGCTGGCGCAGCACTGATGTCGACGGCCAGGGCAGTGGTTGACGCGCTGCGGCCGTTCGACAACTCGTTGGATCCGCAGCGGCTTGCCGAGCAGGCCAGTTCATCGAAGACCCCGCTGGACCTGATCACGTTGCGTCAGTCCGACCACGACAGGGTGGCAGGGGCGATCGGGGCGCTGCCCGGTGTCGTGGTGACGCCGCAGGCCGAGTTGCTGCCCACTGACGACTCGTTCGCGCCCGACATCATCAATCAGGTCAAGACCGCGGTACTCGACGATCTCGACGGCCAGGCCGGGTGGCGCGTGGTCACCGTCAACCAGAACGGTGCCGACGTCGACGTGCTCAACGAAGTCGCGGGTGCGCCTGCGCCGTCGGTGACCATCAGCCTGGATCGGGCAGTGCAGAACGCCGCGCAGAACGCCGTCAACACCACCGGCAAGAAGGCGATGATCGTCGTGATCAAGCCGTCGACGGGCGAGATCCTGGCCGTCGCCCAGAACGGCAGCGCCGATACCGAGGGACCGCTGGCGACGACGGGGCTCTACCCGCCGGGGTCGACGTTCAAGATCATCACCGCGGGTGCGGCGATCGACCGCGACATGGCTACGCCCAACACGCTGCTGGGCTGTCCCGGCACGCTGGACATCGGGCACCGCACGGTCCCCAACTACGGCGGCTTCGATCTCGGCACGGTCCCGATGTCGCGGGCATTCGCGAGTTCGTGCAACACCACGTTCGCCGAGCTTGCGAGCAGGATGCCGCCGCGCGGGCTGACCATGGCCGCGGCGCAGTACGGCATCGGACCCGACTATCAGATCGAGGGCATCAGCACGGTTTCCGGTTCGGTGCCGCCGACGGTGAACCTCGCCGAGCGCACCGAGGACGGCTTCGGGCAGGGCAAGGTGTTGGTCAGCCCCTTCGGGATGGCGCTGGCCGCCGCGACCGTCGCTGCCGGGAAAACGCCTGTGCCGCAATTGATCGAGGGTCGGCAGACGGTCATCACCGGGGACCGCACCCCGATCACATCGAAGATGCTCGACGGGCTGCGGCCGATGATGCGGCTGGTGGTCACCAACGGCACCGCCAAGGATCTCGATGGTTCCGGCGACGTCCGCGGCAAGACCGGTGAGGCCGAATTCGAAGGCGGTTCGCACTCGTGGTTCGCCGGCTACCGTGGCGACATGGCGTTCGCCGCGCTGATCGTCGGCGGCGGATCGTCGGAGTACGCGGTGCGGATGCTCAAAGGCATGTTCGCCCAGCTGCCGCCGGACTATCTGGCGTGACCGAACATGATTGACTTCCAGAACGGTGCGGTCTTCAGGCTCAGCCCGTGTAACCCGCAGGAGATACAAGCGCAGTTGGCGCCGCTTCTGGTCGACGGAGAGGGCGTGTACCTGAGCTTCAAGGGCGTCCGCGATTTCGTTGCTTTCACGAACAAGCGCTTGATCGCAGTCAACGTGCAGGGGCTGACCGGAAAGAAGCGGGACTACTCGTCGTTGCCCTACAACAAGATTCAGGCCTGGAGTGTCGAGACGGCAGGCACCTTCGACCTCGACGCCGAACTGGAGTTGTGGTTCTCCGGGCTGGGGAAAGTCCATCTCGACTTCAAGGGTCGCGTCGATATCCAGACCATCGGCAAGCTGATTGGTCAGCACGTTCTCTAAGGCCGATGCGGTCGGTCGTGCACGACACTGCATATTCCACGGGTGCGACGGAGAAGGTCTTGAGCCCGGGCTGACGGGCGGTACCGTTGGTGGCGGCTATGACGGATATCAACGGTGAGTACGCGATGCGCATCTCCGATGCGGACCGTAACGGCACGCTGCGGCGGTTGCACAACGCGGTTGCCCTCGGCTTGATCGACATCGACGAGTTCGAGGAGCGTTCGGCGTTGGTGTCGCAGGCGCGGCTGCGGACCGACCTGGATTCGCTTGTCGGCGATCTGCCAGGACCCGGCGCGATCGTCACCACCGCCACCGACCGGGTGGAACTGCGTGGCGTGCTCGGCTCGCTCAAGCGCCAGGGGGAGTGGATCGTGCCGACCCGGCTGGCCCTGCACCGGCGGATGGGCTCCGTCGACCTGGATCTGACTCGGGCCCGGTTCGCGGGCCCGATGGTCGTCGTCGAACTCGACCTGAAATTCGGCGGCCTCGACCTGCGGTTGCCCGACGGCGCCAGCGCCTCGATCGACGACGTCGAGGTCATCGTCGGCAGCGCACACGATCACCGCAAGGACGCGCCCGCCGAGGGCAGGCCGCATGTCATCCTCACCGGCAAGGTGGTCTGCGGGTCGGTCGACATCCGCGGCCCCCGCCGCTCGTTTCGGTTCGGCCGGTCTACTTGAGCGGCTCGTCAGGCACTGAATAGCGCTCCTGGTACGCCCTGACCTCCTCGCGCACCAGCCCCGCATCCAGCCCGGTGTCGGCCCACGAATATCGGCCGCCACCACCGTCACCCGGATGGGCGGCCAGAAACGCGCGCATGTTCTGCTCGGCGACCGGCTCGAGCTCACGGCCGAGTTCGCCGTACAGCGCCCGGATCGTCGCGAATGGGTCGCGGACGAAGTCGGCGAACTGCACGTCGACTACCCGCTGCGCCAACGAATCCCGCAGCTTCATGCCGCGCTCGAGACCGACGACGATCTCCTCTCGCGACTGCGCGGCACATTCGGTGATCGAGCTTTCGTCCGACGCCAGGTGCCGAAGGTGGTGGGTGAGCGCGCTGATCGACGAGATGACGTTGAGCGGATCGCGGTGCGTCTGGACGATCAGCGCGTCCGGGTACTCGGCCACCAGCGCATCGAGCTGCCACAGGTGCGCGGGCGACTTCAGCAGCCACTGTCCCGGCACGCCAGACTGCAAGTGCTGCAAGAACATTCGATGATAGGCGTAGGCCGGGTGATGATCGGCCTCGTAGAGCAGCCACCGGTAGTAGCTGGGCAGGCGGTATTGCACCGAGAAGATCATGCTGCAGAACTGGCCTGCGGTGATGCGGACACACTCCTGACCGACCAGCGCACCCATCGGATGCCACGTCAGCAAACCGGGAACAATCTGTTCGGACATCTCGATACTGGCCTGTGTCTGGGCGATTCGCGGGTCGGTCGCATAGGTATCGGGTTGGGGCAGCGGGAACGGATTGTCGACCTCCCACGTCAGCGGCGGGCGTAGCGCGGGATCCTGGGCGAGCAGGTCGAACAGGATCGTCGTCCCGGTCCGCGGTTGACCGACGATGAAGATCGGCCGGGTGATGGGCTGGGCAGCGACGTCGGGATTCTCGTTGCGCCACTTGATGATCTGCAGACGGCTCGTCATTGCGCGGACGATGTCGAGAACCGCGATCTCGACGCCGATGTCGTTCAACCGGGCCTCTGAGACGAACCCCTCGCACAGCCGACTCAGCCCGTCGCGCCAGGCGTCGTCGGTGCCGAAGTCATCGCTGCCGACAAGCTCGCACGCCTGCTCGACGAGGCGGTCGGATCGAAAGCGCTCGGCGGTCACGCTGTCACGACCGTGGTGCGCACCGCGAACGGTTCCGGGTTGTCGAGCCAGCGCAGCACGACGAAGCCGCGGCGCCGACCCCCGGTATCCAGCCAGTGTCCTCGCCCGAAATCGTTGGCGCCGATCGCGATTCGCGTACTGCCGTCCGCGTCCGGCTGTAGACCTTTGTTGGTGACTGAGCTGTGCCGATGCCGCGGCTCCAGACATTCGTGCCAGATGCTTTCGAGCGTGATGTTCCAGTACCGCGTCTGGGGCGGGCGGAACTCCAGCACCAGCGACTCGTCGGGCTCCAATGCGAATGTGCCGATCATGTACAGGTTGTCGGGTGTGGTGTCGGCGCTGCCCAATTCGGCGGCCTCCGCGGTCAGTAGCTCGTTGGGCCGCGTCATCAACTCGGGTTTCACGGTGCGGTGCAGCGTCGCGAGCTTGACGATCGTCCATGCCATCGCGGTGAACTGCTCGGCCGCGTCGGCGTCGGTGACGGGTTGCAGCGGTGCGGCGTCGATACAGTCGATGTGCATGGTTGCGGGTTCCTCGGTGGCGGCGTCGCCGATGTACTCGCGCACGACGATCGACGAGGCGTCGGCCGGGATGGGTACCCACTGCGCGTCGGCTAGATCGGCAGGCTCGGTCGCGGCGAACACGAGCGTGAACGATCCGGAGTCGAGCTTGAGGTCGGTGTCGCTGAGATAGGCGGCCATCCGTCGCGGCGTCAGGCCCGTGCCCGCGAGCACCTGGAACCCGAGATAGGCGGTGCTGCCGCGGGTTCCGGTGACTCGGTACGTGCGGTCGCCGCGGATCATCGCCAGCAGGTATCTGCCGTCGGGGTTGGGTCCGCCGACCATCCGGGTTGGCGAGCACATGTCGAAGAAGTGCGGGCGCTCGGCGTCGGCCTGTACCGACAGTTCTGAGCACAGGCCGGTCACCTTGGCGATGACACGCAGCCCGTCCAGTAGTTCGCGTTCGTCCACCGCATCGTCGCTGACCATCTGGGTGACATCGGCCAGCATCTGCTGCACGAAGCGCCACGCCTCGAGTGTTTTCGGCGCCCAATCGTTGCCAATCTTCTCCATGGTGAGACATAGTCTCACCATGGACGTCGTCTCACGGCAGAATCCGCGCGAAAGCCTGACCGCGCGCAAGCAGAAGGCAACCCGCGCCAGGATCGCCGCCGCGGCGGCTCAGTCCGTCTCCGAAAACGGCCTGGCAGGGGCCACCATCGAGCAGATCGCGCACGCAGCGGAGATCGGCCGCGCGACCTTCTTCCGGTACTTCAGCTCCAAAGAGGACGCAGTCGCCGAAGGGCTGACGACGCATTGGCTGGACTTGATCACCGCCGCGATCGCACAGCAGCCGGCCGAACTGTCGGCCACGGAAGCCGTCGTCGCGGCATTCGAGGATCTGGGCGACGGCTTCGACGCGATCAGCGGCCAGGTCCGCGAGCTCGCGGCGTTGACGCGGTCGTCGCCCGTGCTGTCCGCGTGGACTCTGCAGATCTACCTTCGGTACGAGGCGGCCATCGCGGACCTGGTTGCCCCGCGGCTTGGCGACGCCGTGCCCGACGATCCGCGGCCGCGACTACTCGGCGCGCTGGCAATGGCGTCGATCCGGATCGCACTCGACGACTGGCTGGCCCACGGCGGCCCGCTGCCATCTCGGGTGCGCGCGGCGATATCGTCCGTGCGCGTCCAGTGATCAGCGCTTGAACAGCGCAGAACCGAGACGCACCAGCCGGTCCCAACCGGCAGGGCGGGCGACCAACTTGCCGATCAACGGCGTCGAGTCGAAGTATGAAACCCGTTCGGCGATCAGGCCGTTGGTGAAGGTGAAACGGTCGACGACGTCCCACGCGATCGGCTTGCCGCCATAGGTTCCACTCAACGTGAACTCGATGAACACCTCGTGCTTGCCGTGGCCGACCCGATGCACGTCGGCGTGTAGATCGGGCACGAGCGCGAACAACCGCTGAAACGATTCCCGGCACGCCTGCTTGCCGCGCAGGGTGCCCATCATCGGCTGGATGAGCACGATGTCATCGCTCCACAGCGCCTCATGCTTGGCCAGGTCGGGTGTGCGCCAGGTGTCGGCGAATCGTGCGGCGAATGCCGTCGCGAACTTCTCGTCGACCGCGTCGATGGTCATGGCACCCGAATCTAGTGACGCGGTGCTTGGCCGAAGGCGAAGTTGTCCTGATCTCTGGGGTCGCCGTCCGTTTTTGCCACTCACTGGGTCCAGCTACTCTGGCGTCATGCCTGTTCGCACTGCACTTCGCCCCGGCGTCGTCTCGCCGACACTGCCGGTGCCCCGCTCGATCGCGCCTCCCGAGTACGCGTGGCAGCCGACGGTCAAGGAGGGCAGCGAACCCTGGGTGCAGACGCCCGAGGTGATCGAGAAGATGCGCGTCGCCGGACGTATCGCGGCGGGCGCGCTTGCCGAGGCGGGTAAGGCCGTCGCTCCCGGTGTCACGACCGACGAGCTGGACCGCATCGCCCACGAGTACATGGTCGACCACGGCGCATACCCCTCGACGCTCGGCTACAAGGGCTACCCGAAGTCCTGCTGCACGTCGCTGAACGAGATCATCTGCCACGGCATCCCGGACTCGACGGTGATCGAGGACGGCGACATCGTCAACATCGACGTCACCGCATATCTCGACGGTGTGCACGGCGACACCAACGCCACGTTCCTGGCGGGTAATGTGTCCGAGGAGCACCGCCTGCTCGTCGAGCGCACCCACGAGGCGACGATGCGCGCGATCAAGGCCGTCAAACCCGGCAGGCAGCTCTCAGTCGTCGGTCGGGTCATCGAGTCGTATGCAAACCGGTTCGGCTACAACGTGGTTCGCGATTTCACCGGGCACGGCATCGGCACCACCTTCCACAACGGGCTCGTGGTGCTGCACTATGACCAGCCTGCGGTCGAGACCGTGTTGGAGCCGGGGATGACGTTCACCATCGAGCCGATGATCAACCTCGGCGCGCTGGACTACGAGATCTGGGACGACGGCTGGACCGTCGCCACGATCGACAAGAAGTGGACCGCGCAGTTCGAGCACACGCTGGTTGTCACCGACGACGGCGCGGAGATCCTGACCCAGTTGTGAGCGGCGCGCTGCTGGTCGCGGGCACCACTTCCGACGCCGGGAAGTCCATGGTCGTGGCGGGACTGTGCCGGCTGTTGGCGCGCAAGGGTATTCGGGTGGCGCCGTTCAAGGCGCAGAACATGTCCAACAATTCGGCGGTCACCGTCGAAGGCGGGGAGATCGGCCGCGCGCAGGCCATGCAGGCCCGCGCCGCAGGACTTGCGCCCAGCGTGCGGTTCAATCCCATCCTGCTCAAGCCGGGCAGCGACCGTACGTCACAGCTGGTGCTACGCGGTCATGTCGTCGACACCGTCAGCGCAGCAGACTACTTCACCCATCGTGACCGCCTCGCCGCGCTCGTGTCCGACGAATTGCATTCGCTACGAAGTGAATTCGAAGCAGTCATCTGCGAAGGCGCCGGCTCGCCGGCCGAAATCAACCTGCGGGCAACCGATTTAGCTAACATGGGGCTGGCCCGCGCAGCGGAGCTGCCCGTCATTCTGGTCGGCGACATCGACCGCGGGGGGCTACTGGCGCACCTGCACGGCACGGTCGCCGTTCTCGAGCCCGACGACCAGCGACTCATCTCCGGCTTCGTAGTCAACAAGTTTCGCGGCGACGCCGCGCTGCTCCAGCCCGGACTCGATCAACTGAGACAGCTGACCGGCAGGCCGACATACGGCGTCATCCCGTTTGCCGACGGGCTGTGGCTGGACACCGAAGATTCGCTTTCGGTGCACGGCTCGCTCGGTGTTCCTCAGCCACCGCGAGGGACGGCCTGGCTGCGGGTGGCAGCGATCCGGCTGCCGCGCATCTCCAATTCCACCGACGTCGAGGCGCTGGCCTGCGAGCCCGGCGTGCTGGTGCGGTGGGTGACCGATCCCGCCGACGTCGCCGACGCCGACGTCGTGGTGCTTCCGGGCAGCAAGGCGACCGTCTCCGACCTGGGGTGGCTGCGCGACCGCGGTCTCGCCGACGGCATCGCCGCCCACGCCGCGGCTGGCAAGCCGGTGCTCGGGATCTGCGGCGGCTTCCAGATGTTGTGCAAGCGCATCGACGACCCCGTGGAATCCAAGGCAGGACAGGTCGAGGGTCTTGGCCTGCTCGACGCCGACATCGCCTTCGCGCCGGACAAGACCCTGCGGCACTGGCAAGCCCCGCTGCACGGCTACGAGATCCACCACGGCCAACTCGAACGTCACACCGAGGACGACTGGCTCGGTGTCGGGATCCGGCGCGGTCACGTCTACGGCACCCACTGGCATGGGTTGTTCGACAACGACGACGTGCGTCGCCAATGGCTGACAGAGCTCGGAAAGCGGGGATTCGTCGTCGCCGACGACGTCGACGTCGGCGCGCGCCGCGAAGCTCAGCTCGATCTGATGGCCGATCTGCTGACGGCCCACCTCGACATCGACGCGGTCCTGGCGCTGCTGGAAGGCGCTGCGCCGCAACGCCCGACCATCATCACGACGCTGCGGGGCTGACGACGTCGCCGTGGCCGGCGCTGACTTTCTCGCCTGGTGCCGCGCAGGACGCCCGCGTCACCAGTGAAACCGGCAGCACGGTCCGTCGGCGCAGCCGCCGGGTCGGGTGGTCCAGCCGCGTGAACAGCCGGTCGGCGGCGAAGCGGCCCATCTCGTCACCGTCCTGATGGATGACCGTGACGGCAGGTTTGAGCGCGGCCGCGGTCGGGAAGTCGCCGAAGCCCACCAACCCAATGTCCTTGCGGCGCAACGCTTGCAACGCCGTCACCATCGCGATCGTGACGCGTGCGTTCGAAGAGAACACCGCGCTCGGCGGGTCCGGTGTCGCCAGCATGCGACGCAGCACCGCCGTCAGCGTGGCGGCATCGATCGCGCCGACATGCGCCAGATCGCTGCGCTGCGGCAGCCCCGCCTCATCCAGTGCGTTCTGCAGACCCTTCAGCCGCAACAAGCCGGTGAACGTGTCGTCTCCCATGAACGCGATGCTGCGGTGTCCGTGCGAGATCAGGTGCCGCGCCGCGTCATACCCGCCACCGACGTCGTCCTGCAGGACCGTATCTGCGCTCACCCCAACGGGTTCACGGTCGACGAACACCAGCGGTGTGCGTTTTTGCCACGGTCGCAGATACGACATGTCCTTGCCGACCGGGCAGATGATCATGCCAGCCACCTGACGCTTCAGCACGGCTTCAATGGACTGTTGCTCGTGTGACGGTTCCCAGCCGACGGCGGTCACGATGACAGCGACGCCCCTTCTGCTGGCCTCGCGCTCGACCGCGCCGATGATGCTTGCGAAGAATGGGTCGGCCACTCCGGGCACCGCAACGCCGATCGCGGCGTCCCGGCCGGTGCGGAACGTCACCGCAAGCATGTTCGGCACGTACTGCAGTTCATCGATCGCGCGGTCGACGCGTTCCCTGACGTCCGCGGAGACGTAGCGGTCGTTGTTGACCACGCGCGAGACCGTCTTGGCGCTCACCCCCGCCCGGTCGGCAACGTCGCGCATGGTCGCCATCGAGCATCCTTTCGCGGGTCGGTCAGCGGCCAGTATGTCACCGATGTCATATCGGCGGAGCGAGATTCTCTGACACCGGTGACATAGACCCGTTTGTGGCGTACTGTCCGGCGTGACTCAGGTAACACCGAGGAGAAGACCACGACGACCGTGAAGCCTCAGCTCCTGCCTCCCAACGTGGTGCGGCACTGGTATGCGGGCGGGCCTGCGCTGGCTGCCTGGCGCGGGCTGCCACCAGTCGGTGACCGTTCGCCCGAAGAGTGGATAGGCGCGACGGTGGCCCGCTTCGGTGAGCCAGAACTCGGGCCGGCGCACCTGGCCGACGGCACGCTACTGCGAGACGCGGTCAATGCCGACCCGCTCGGCTGGCTCGGCCGTGACGACGCTGACCCAGGTGACACCGGCGTGCTCGTCAAGCTCTTGGATGCCGGCCAACGCCTGCCGGTACACGTGCATCCCACCCGGACCTACGCCTCCCAACACCTCGGCTGTGTCTACGGCAAGACCGAGGCGTGGTACGTGCTGGAAGCCGACGAAGACGCCGCGGTGTGGGTCGGCTGGCGCGAGCAGGTCGGTCACGACCGGCTCTCGATGCTGGTGGAAACGCAGGACGCCGAGGCGATGCTGGCGCTCATGAACCGGATTCGGGTGCGACCGGGCGACAGCGTGCTGGTGCCGGGCGGAGCGCCGCACGCCATCGGGGCAGGCATCCTGCTCGTGGAGGCACAGGAACCCACCGATCAGTCAATTCTGTTGGAGCGCACCAACACCGCCGCTTCCGATGACGAAGTCTTTCTCGGCCTCGCCCGCGACGTGGCGCTTTCGGTGGTCGAGACCACCGGCCGCGTCGATGTCGCCGCGCTGACGCGCCACACCGGCGCCGGCGCCGACGGCCTCGTCGACGTGCTGCCCGAGGAGGCGCAGCCCTTCTTCCTGATGAACTTGCTGACGCCCGGTGCCGACGTGCCGTGCGGGTTCGCGGTCGCCGTGGTGGTGTCGGGCGCCGGTGCGCTGAGGGCAACGAACAGCGACCCCGTCGACGTCGAACGCGGCCAGACGCTCGTCGTGCCAGCGGCTTCGGGGGATTGGCACGTCGACGGCGACGCACGGCTACTCGTCTGCAGGCCGGGTACCACCTGGCCGCCGAACACGAAGGAAGACGCAGCATGACCTTGCTGGAGGCGCGCGCCGTCTCGCGGAGTTTCGGTCACGTCCGCGCGCTCGACCGCGCCGACTTCGACATCAACCCCGGCGAGGTCGTCGGGCTGATCGGCGACAACGGCGCAGGCAAATCGACGCTCATCAAGGCGTTGTCGGGCAGCCTCGAGTTGGACGAGGGCGAGATCTACTTCGACGGCAAGCCGGTGCGACTGTCCTCTCCGCGGCAGGCGAATGATCTCGGCATCGAGGTGGTGTATCAGGACCTGGCCCTCGCACCGCATCTCGACCCCGTCCAGAACGTCTTCCTGGGCAGGGAGATCTCGCGCAAAGGCGTTCTCGGCAGGCTCGGCTTCATGGACGAAAAGGAGATGCGCCGCCAAGCCGCCGCGTCGTTCAAGGCGCTCGGAGCCACGGTGCGTTCGCTCAATTCGCCGGTCGGTTCGATGTCCGGCGGGCAACGCCAGGGCATCGCGATTGCAAGGGCCATCGCGTGGGCGGACAAGGTCGTCATCCTCGACGAGCCGACCGCCGCGCTCGGTGTCGTCCAGACGAAGAACGTCCTCGAGTCGGTGAAACGGGTGCGCGACAAGGGGATCGCGGTGGTGTTCATCAGCCACTCGATGCCACATGTGCTTCAGGTGTGCGATCGCATCCAGGTGCTGCGGCTGGGCAGGCGTGTCGCCACCTTTCCCGGCCGCACCACGACAGTCGAGACGCTCGTCGGCGCCATGACCGGTGCGCTCGACACGAAGGAAGGCGCGGCGTGAGCGCGGTGGCCGATCAGCAGGCCGTCGTCGCAGACGAGCAGAACGGGTTCGACGGCACCCAGTCGCTGTTGAAACGCGTTGTGGGGCTGCAGGCGTTCTGGATCCTCGGCGTGCTGATCGTCATCTGCGTCTTCTTCGCCATCATCGCCGGTGACCGTTTCCTGTCCGCGGGTAACTTCTCGCTCATCTCGCAGAACGTCGCTGTCTGGGCGGTGCTCGGGGTCGGGATGACGTTCGTCATCATCACCTCGGGCATCGACCTTTCAGTCGGTTCCGTGCTGGTGTTCTCGTCCGTGGTCGCAGCCAAGGTGATGGAAGCGATGGGCGGCAGTGGAATTGGTGTCGCGGCGGCCGGGATCGCCGCTGCGATTCTGTCGGGTACGGCATGGGGCGTCGTCAACGGCGTGCTTGTCGCGATGGCCAAGGTGCCCGCGTTGATCGTCACGCTCGGGACGCTGTCGGTTGCGCTCGGCCTCGCGCAGGTCCTCACCGGCGGCATCGACATCCGTTCGGTGCCAAGCGAACTGACCGACTTCAGCGCCTACACAAAGGTGTTGGGCATCCCGGGCCTGCCGTTCGTCGCGCTGGTGGTGATCATCGCCGGCGCGGTGCTGTTACACAAAACGAGATTCGGTCGCTACACGTATGCCATCGGGAGCAACGAGGAGGCCGCGCGCCGGACCGGCATCAAGGTGACGCGCCACCTGGTCGCCGTTTATGCCCTGGCGGGAACTCTCGCCGGACTCGGCGCGCTGCTGTCGCTCGCGCAGTACGGCACCACCACGATCGCCGGTCAGTCGTTGACCAATCTCAATGTCATTGCGGCCGTGGTCATCGGCGGCACTTCGATTTTCGGCGGCTTCGGCACGATCTTCGGCACGGTCGTCGGCCTTTTCATCCCCGCCGTGCTGCAATCCGGTTTCGTGATCATCGGTGTCCAACCGTTCTGGCAGGGCGTTGCGGTGGGGTCGGTGCTGATCGCGGCCGTCTATGTCGACCAGACGCGCCGCGCCGCCGCGATGCGCAGCGCGAAATCGCGAGGGCTCTTCAAACGCAAACGATCCAACTGATCCAAATGAAAGGAAAACCAGTGAACCGCAAGGGCGTAACGTCAGTTGCCGGTGCTCTCGGGGCGGTAGTGCTCACCATGTCGATGACGAGCTGCACATCCTCCAAGCCGCAGTCGGGCGGCTCGGGTGAAACCTCGAACGGCGCGACGGGCACGACTTCTGCGGCCGCAGCCACCACCGTCACCGCGCCTGCGAAGGCCAGCAAGAACTACAAGATCCAGCTCCTGCAGGGTGTGGTCGGCGATCAGTTCTACATCACCATGCAATGCGGCGCGCAGGAGGCGGAAAAGCTCGGCGTCACGCTCAACACCCAGGGCCCGCAGAAGTTCGATCCGACGCTGCAGAAGCCGATCCTCGACTCCATCGTCGCGGGCAAGCCGGACGCGCTGCTCGTCGCGCCGACCGATGTCCAGGCGATGCAGCAGCCGCTGCAGCAGGCCGCCGCCGCCGGAATCAAAGTCGTACTCGTCGACACCACGACCAAGGACCCGTCCTATGCGGTCTCGTCGATCGCCAGCGACAACGAAGGCGGCGGCAAGGCGGCATTCGACGCGATCAAGCAACTGCATCCCGAGGGCGGCAAGGTCATGGTCATGAACGTCGATCCCGGTATCTCGACCACCGACGCGCGGGCGAAGGGCTTCGAGGACGCGGTCAAGGCCGACGGCAAATTCACCTACGTCGGCGTGCAGTACAGCCACGACGACCCGGCGACGGCAGCACAACTCATCGGTGCGCAGCTGCAGAAGGACCCCGACCTCATCGGGGTGTTCGCGACGAACATCTTCTCTGCCGAGGGCTCGGCGACCGGCGTCAAGCAGGCAGGCAAGAGCGGTCAGGTGAAGATCGTCGGTTTCGACGCAGGCCCGAACCAGATCCAGGCGCTGCGGGACGGCACCGTGCAGGCGCTCGTCGCGCAGGAGCCCGGAATCATCGGCAAATACGGTGTCGACGAGGCGGTCTCCGCTTTGGACGGCGGCCAGAACACCAAGAAGGTGCAGACCGGCTTCACCATCATCACGCAGCAGAACCTCAACGGTGACGGCGGCGCGGCGGCTTACAAGTCCAGCTGCTGATCCACCCGCAGGCACCGTCCGTCGAAGCGGACACCACGCAGGTCGGCGATCGCCACGGTCACATTCTCGGCGGCCGCTGCGGTGCCGACGCCGACGATGGTTTCGACGCCGGCGGCGCGCGCCGCTGCGATGCCGGCGGGGGCGTCCTCGAACACCGCACAGCGTTCGGGCGGTAGGCCCAGGCGCTCGGCGGCGAGCAGATAGGGATCGGGGAAGGGTTTACCGCGTTCGACGTCTTCGCCCGTGACCAGCACGTGGGCGGGCGCCAGACCGGCCGACGCCATGCGTGCGGTGGCGATGGCCCGACCGCCGGAGGTGACCACGGCCCAGCGCCCCGCCGGAATCGACGCGAGCAGTTCGCGTGCGCCCGGTATCGGTACTACGTCGGCGGCGTTGTCCACCTCCAGCTGAATCAGCTCAGCGGTGGCCGCTTCGACATCGCTTGGGGCGCTTACCAATTCGGCGACGACGTCGCGTATTCGCCTGCCGTGTTCGATATCGCGATGAAAGTCGAAGCCCGGCGCCCAGCGTCGCGCCCACTGGTTCCATGCGACCGCCGCCGCGTTGTGCGAGTCGACGAGGACGCCGTCGCAGTCGAGTAACAGCCCGTCGACTCGCAGCGCGTTCCCGGTCACGAGCAAGCAGGGTATGACATTGGTATGGCTGATTTCACGGGTCGCGGGGTTCTGGTGACGGGCGCGAGCGGTGGGATCGGAGCCGCGACCGTGCGCAGGCTGGTCGATCGGGGTGCGATGGTCTATGCCGGCGGACGCAACGTCGAGCAGCTGACAAAGCTGTGTGACGAGACGGGCGCCCGGCCTCTTCCGTTCGATCTGACTTCGGAAGACGAGATCCGATCCGCGGTCGCGGGCCTCGAACTGTGGGGCGTGGTGAACTGTGGCGGCTTCGGCGGGGAGATCGCGACGCCGCAAGACACCGACATCGCGGTATTCGACAAGGTGATCAGTATCAACGCCAGGGGAAGCCTGTTGGTCATCAAGCACGTGACGCCCGGCATGATCGAGCGCGGTGTTGGCGGGTCGATCGTGAATGTGTCCAGCCAAGCGAGCCTGGTCGCGTTGCCGGGCCACATCTCCTACGGTTCGTCCAAGGCGGCGCTGGACAACATCACCCGCGTGGCCGCACTGGAACTCGGCAGACACAACATTCGGGTCAACAGCGTCAACCCGACGGTGGTCATGACGGACATGTCGGCCTCGTACTGGGGACGGCCGGACGTCGGTGCCCGGTTCCTGGAGCAGATGCCCCTCGGTCGGTGGGCCACCGAAGACGAGGTCGCCGCTCCCATCTGCTTCCTGCTCAGCGACGACGCGTCGATGGTCACCGGGGCCTGCCTGCCCGTCGACGGCGGCTATTCCTGTCGCTAGCGTCGGTAGCCTGATTTCATGATGCGACGAACAGTGCTGGCGCTGCTCGTCACGCTGGCCACCGGCTGCGGACACGTGGTGTCGGGCACGCCGACGTGGCCCGGAGCCACGCTGGAACGAGTGGTGCTGACCGCGGCGGACTTCCCGCCTGGCGTGCAATACGACCGCATCACCAGGTCGCCCGGTCAGTCCGACGGCGCCGGTGGTCCACCCGCCATGCTGTCCGACCCCGAAGGCTGCTCGGACGGGCTGACTCGCGCCATCGCAGACACGGCCGAGCGGGGTCCTGGCGCCGCGGCCGAGTACGTGGCGGCCTACGACGGCGCCCGGATGGTGGTGACGGTGTTGACCTCGCGGTTGGACCTCGACCGGTTGGCCGCGACCGCCGAGCGCTGTTCGCGGTTCCAGACGTTCTTCGACCCGTCGACACCCGGCATCCCGATGACGACCACCCGGCTCAAGACCTCGCGCGCGGACGCGCTCGTGTACGAGCAGACGATGCGGCTGGGCAACCAGAGCAACAGCGCCTATTTCTCGTTCGAGAACGTCGGGCGGATGGCCGTCTTCGGGGTTGTGTTCGCGACACCGAACCCCTCGATCACCGTCAAAGCCACGCTGCCACAGACGTTTCTGGACATCGCGGCAAAGCAGGCCGAGCGTGCCGAAGCCGTCTGATGCACGGGTTGAGACCGGGAAAATCCGCCCGCCGACGCGGTCGGTCACTGTAGCGTGACCGAATGCCTCCCACCATGGTGACCGTCGACGGGATTCCCGTGCCTGTCGACGTCGCAGGGCCCGACAAGGGGTCGGTAGTGGTGGTGCTCGGCGCAGCGCATCACGCACCCTCGGCCTACGAGGCGATATGCCAGCGACTGCACACCGCCTCGCTGCGGACCGTCGTGATCGGCCCCGATCCGCGGCTGACTGCCAAATCCGTGGTCGGCATCCTCGACTCGCTCGATGTGCGCTGGGCGCTGCTGGTCGGCGACCGCATCGGCGGCGAACTGGCGTGGGAGCTGGCCGCCACCCGACTGGACCGGTTCATCGGGCTGGTGGTGATCGACCGCGGCCATCCGCGGGTCGCCGACCTCACCGGCGTGATCCGCGACGAGCACTGCCCGCCCGTCGAAATGAACACGACCGCCCTGGTCAGCACTCCTGCGGCGCGAGCCGTCGCCAAGGCCAGCCAGCGCTACGTGTACGGCGACTTCCGGCTGGTCGATCTGCTCGGCAGGCGCAATGCCCAGGAGTCGACCGCACAGTTGGCCGCCGAGATCGTGATGCGCACCAGCACCTGGTAGCGGGTTACTGCGGCGGTTGATCCGGCGTCCACGCCTGCGGCAGGCCGGGGTTCTGGGGGAACAGGAAGTCGACGAACGCCTGTGCGGTCGGCTGCGGCTCGTGGTTGGCAAGGCCTGGCCGCTCGTTGGCCTCGATGAACACGTAGTCGGCTCCGGTGACGTCGGGAACCAGCAGGTCGATGCCGGTCACGGGGATGCCGATCGCCTCGGCGGCAGTCACCGCGACCGCGCACAATTCCGGGTTCACCTCGGCGGTGACGTCGTGAATGGTGCCGCCCTGATGCAGATTCGCGGTCCGGCGAACACGCAGGCGCACGCCTTCGGGCAGCACATCGGAAAACGACCAACCGGCTTCGGCCACCGTCGCTTCGGTGACCTCGTCGATGGGGATGCGGGATTCGCCGCCGGTGGCCGCCGCCCGGCGCCTACTCTGCGCCTCGATCAGCTCGCGGACCGTGTGATGCCCGGTGCCGATCACTTCCGCCGGGCGCCGCAGCGCCGCTGCCACCACCTTGTGGTCGATCACCACCAGCCGAAGATCGTCGCCGGGTGCCCGCTGCTCGATGAGCACGTCCGGGTGCTGTTCGCGGGCCCTGGCCAGGGCGGCGTCGAGTTCGTCGCGGCCGTCGATGCCGACCGTGATGCCCTTGCCCTGCTCGCCTCGGGTCGGCTTGACCACGACGTCGCCGACCTCGTCGAGGAATGCGTAGTCTTCGTCGTCGAAGGTGGCCAATCGGCCCTTCGGCACGGCGATTCCGGCCTCGGCGACCAGGCGCCGGGTCAGTCGCTTGTCGTCGCACCGGGCCATCGCAACCGCGGAGGTGAACTCCGACAACGACTCTCGCGTGACGACGCTGCGCCCGCCGTGGCTCAGCCGCATCTCGCCGGCCTCGGCGTCGAGCACCTCCACCCAGATACCGCGTCGCATGGCTTCGTCGGCGATGATGCGGGCGTACGGGTTGAGGTCGTCGACGGTCTCCGGTGGGTGAGTGAACAGCGGTTCGTTGATCGCGTTCTTACGCTTGACCGCCATCACCGGGACACGCGTGAATCCCAGCTTCTCGTACAACGCGATCGCTGCCGCATTGTCATGCGCCACAGACAAATCCATGTATGCCCGGTCGCGGTCACGGTATATCGCCGCGAGTGCGCGGGTCAGGGCGGCGCCGACGCCGGGCAGGCTCGACGTGGGGTCGACGGCCAGTGTCCACAAGCTCGAGCCGTTCTCCGGATCGGAGAACAGCCGCTGATGGTCGACGCCTGTCACGGTGCCGACGATGGTCCCGTCGTCGTCGCGGACGGCGACGAGATAGTCGACGGGATCGCGATGAAGATGGTTGTCCCAGATGACATCGACAGGTGCGGGCACCATCCCGCATTGCAGGTACACGCGGTTCATCGCGTCGGCGTCCTCGATGCCTTGCAGCGTGCGCACCGAGAAACCGGTTGGCGCGCCATCCGGTTCGTCATCGGAGAACCGCAGCCGATAGGTGTGGCTCGGGTCGATGAACAGTTCGGCGGGTGCGAGCGCGACGAGGACCTGCGGTTCGCGGGCGTACATGCAGATGTCGCGTCTGCCCTGCCCCTCGTGCCGCAGCACCTCGGCAAGCTTGTGGGGATCGGCGAACGTCTGACCGAAAATCAGCCGCCCCCAACCCAATTCGACGACGACATCGTCGGCCATGGCGTCGACCATGTGCTGCGGCGACGCATCGTGCAGGCCGAGGGTGATCGCCTCGGAATGGTCGGGATCCAGCGCCGTCATGCCGCGGCACCGGTGATGCCGTGGCGCTGCAACCACAGTTCCAGCAGCGCGATCTGCCAAAGCTCGTTGCCCCGCAACGGGGTGAGCCTGCCGTTGGGGTCGGCGAGCAGCCGGTCGACGGCCTCCGGCCGAAACAGGCCACGCTCCTTGGCGGCGGGCGCGTAGAGCGCGTCACGGACGAGGTCCAGATAGGGGCCTTCCAGGTGAGTCAGCGCGGGCACGGGGAAATAACCCTTGGGGCGGTCGATGACATCGGCCGGAATCACCTTGCGCGCAGCCTGTTTCAGCACACCCTTGCCGTCGTGTGCGGTCTTCAAATCGGGCGGGCAGGTGGCGGCCAGCTCGACCAGCTCGTGGTCGAGGAACGGGACCCTGCCCTCCAGGCCCCACGCCATGGTCATGTTGTCGACGCGCTTGACCGGGTCGTCCACCAGCATCACCGTGGTGTCGAGACGCAGCGCGCGGTCAACACCGGTCGCGGCGCCGGGGTTGGCGAAGTGCTCGGCGACGAATTGCTCGCTGGGATCACCGTCGACCAGATAGGCCGGTGCGACAAGCGCCTGGTAGCCGGCCGGATCGCGGTCGAAGAACGCCTCGCGATACTTGCGAACGGACCCCTCGACCGAGGTGGCGTCGGCCATCGGGGGATACCAGTGGTAGCCGGCGAACACCTCGTCGGCGCCCTGCCCGGACTGCACGACCTTGACGTGTTTGGCGACCTCCTGGCTGAGCAGGTAGAAGGCGACGCAGTCGTGGCTGACCATCGGTTCGCTCATGGCGCCGATCGCGCCGTCGAGCGCAGGCAGCATGCGATCGGTGCCGATGCGGATCTGATGGTGGTCGGTGCCGAAGCGCTCGGCGATGATGTCGGAGTAGCGGAACTCGTCGCCCTTGACGCCGCCAACGGACTCGAAGCCGATCGAGAACGTGGCAAGCCCGTGCTGGCCGGCCTCGGCGAGCAGGCCGACGATCAGGCTCGAGTCGACGCCGCCCGACAGCAGGCATCCCACGGGCACGTCGGCCACCAGCCTGCGATCGACGGCCACCCGCAACGCCTCGAGAACCGCGTCCTCCCAATCACGTTCGGACCAATCGGCGCGGTCGTCGCACGGCGTGAAGTCCGGTTCCCAGTACGTCGTGGTGGTGCAGCGCCCGTCCGGCTCGATGGCGACCAGCGACGCGGGCGGCACCTTCCGCACGCCACGCAAGATCGTGCGGGGCGCGGGGACCACGGAGTGGAAGGTCATGTAGTGGTGCAGGGCTACCGAGTCGATGCGGGTATCGACATCGCCGCCCGCGAGCAGCGCGGGCAGCGACGACGCGAACCGGATGCGCTTGGCATCCTCGCTGAGATACAGCGGCTTGATGCCGAGACGGTCACGGCCGAGCACCACCCTGCCGCTGTCGCGCTCGACGATCGCGAACGCGAACATGCCGTAGAGGCGGTCGACGAAGCGATCACCCCAGTGGTGGTATGCCTTCAGCAATACCTCGGTGTCGCTGTGCGAGAAGAACCGATAGCCCTGCTCGCTCAGTTCGCGCCGCAACTGCTTGTAGTTGTAGATGCAGCCGTTCCAGCAGACCGCCAAGCCCAGGTCGGAATCGACCATCGGCTGCGCGCCCGCTTCGGACAGGTCAATGATTTTCAGGCGTCGGTGGCCGAGCGCCACTCGGCCCTGAGACCACACTCCGGCGGCGTCGGGACCCCGTGGCGCCATCGCCTCGGCCATAGCCGAAACGGCAGCAACATCGGGTGTCCGACCGTCCAGACGCACCTCGCCAGCGGCTCCGCACACTCAGCCGACCCTACCCACTGGCGAGGATTGTCAAACCTCTGTGCCGCGGCTAGGACACGCCCTCGAGCTGTTCGCCCGTCTCGTCGACCTGCTTGATCGGCCCGGTGAACCAGTTCTTCACCGAGGCGTGCCAGTAGATCCACAGCAGGATCAACACGCTGCCGACCAGCAGCGGGGTGTAGTTGACGAATTTCCAATCGAAGCTGCCGCCGAACGGCACGCCGCCGATCGATGTCGGGAAGAGCGCAATCAGCGATGTGACAGCGATCTCAATCAGCGCGACGGGCGCCATCCACTTGTGATGTCCCCGCAGGTTCCATCGACCGACCTCAAACGAGTCCCCCATTTTCCAGCGGTAATAGATCGGCACCGCGAAGCACAGGTACAGCCCGACGACGCCGATGGAGACCACCGCGTAGAACGCGATCGGCGCCGGCGCTCCGTTGATATCCACGTTCTTCAGGGCGGGCAGGGTGATGACCCCGGCGAGCAACGCGGTGACCATGACACCGTTTGCGGGAATCTTGTTCGAGCTCACCTTCGACCATAGCTGATGACCCGGCACCGCCCTGTCGCGGCTGAACGCGAACAACATCCGCGACGCGCTGGTCTGGCAGGCGGTCGTGCAGAAGAACTGGCCCGCGGTCGAGATCAGCAAGACGATGGCGACCCACTTGCTGTCCAGGGCCTGCGCGAAGATGACCTGCACGAGGCCGCCGCCCTTGGTCACCGCGTCCACGTCTTGGACCGCGAACAGGAACGACAGCAGCAGAATCCAGCCACCGATGGCCGAGTAGAAGATCGAACGCCAGATGCCCTTGGCCGCACCGTCGGCGGCGCTCTTGGTCTCCTCGGACAGGTGCGCGGACGCGTCATAGCCCGTGATCGTGTACTGCGTCAGGATCGCCGCGATCGGCAGCACGAAGATCAGCCAGCCAAAGCCCTTCTCGCCGTTGAACATCCCGGTGTTGTTGACGGTGGTGGCGAAGACGTCGCTGAAGCTGGCGTGCCGCTTTGGAATCAGGAACAGGATCAGGATGACGGCCGCGGCGCCTGCCACGTGCCACCACACCGAGATGTTGTTGATGACCGCCAACAGGTGCGACGAGAAGATGTTGATCAGCGCCGAGATCACCAGGATGCCGACGAACATGTAGAACACCCTGGTCAGGCTGTAGCCGGCGGCCCAGCTCTCACTGAAGGTGCTCAGCGTCAGGTCCAAGAACGTCGCACAGCCGTAGGCGACCGATGCCAGGATGGCGATCAACCCGATCAGGTTCAGCCAGCCGGTGTAAAAGCCGGCCTTCGCCCCGCCGAGTTTGCTTGCCCACCAATAGATTCCACCCGAGGTGGGGTATGCCGACACCAGCTCCGACATGCACAGCCCGATGACGAGGATGAACGCCGAAACCAGTGGCCAGCCCCATGCGATCGCCGCGGGGCCGCCGTTGTTCCAGCCGAGGCCGAATGAGGTGAAGCAGCCCGCCAGGATCGAGATGATCGAGAACGAGATGGCGAAGTTGGAGAAGCCCGACCACGACCGCGACAACTCCTGCACGTAACCGAGCTTGGCGAGATGCTGCTCGTCGTCATTCAAATGCTCATGGCCCTCTGGCACGACGGTTCTCCTTCACCGATGGGGACAGCGCAGTTCCGTAGGAGACAATAGGCCGCTATTGGTCTGGCGTCCTACCTTTGGAGATGACGGCCGCGTAAAACTTCCCCGCAGGTGGCCCGGCGGGGCAGCTAGCTGGCATTTCGGCTGTTTCCGAACTGTCTCCGTCTCGATATTGACGTGGGGATTCACCGTCATTATTGTCCAAGTTGTCTGACAACTTTGGCCAATTGCCGAGGAGGCCGCCATGGCGGATAACAAGCGGGCAGTCGGATCGGTCACCTATCGGGACGCAGAACACGGTTACTTCGAACGGCGCAAGCTGCGCCGTCACGCCGCGTTCTGGTCGCTGTGGGCGCTCGGTGTCGGCGCCGTCATCTCCGGAGATTTCTACGGCTGGAACGTCGGTCTGGACGCCGGCGGGTTCGGCGGCCTACTCATCGCGGGCGTCATCATCACGGTCATGTACTACGGCCTGTGTTACAGCATCGCCGAGATGTCACCCGCCTTGCCTCACACAGGTGGCGCTTATTCCTTCTCCCGGTCGGCGATGGGACCGTGGGGCGGATTCGTGACCGGCCTTGCCGAGAACATGGAATACGTGATCACACCCGCGGTGGTCGTCAGTGCCATGGGCTTCCTGTCCCACGACATCGTTTTCGAGTTGGCCGGTGCCGACGGGTGGTGGAACAGTCCGGTGCTGTGGGCGGCGGTCTTCTACATCATCTTCGTCGGCATCAACATCATGGGCATCGAGATCACGATGCGGTTCACCGTGGTGATCACGTTGCTGGCGCTCGGCATCCTCGGGTTCTTCTTCCTCGCCGTGCTCTTCTCGGGCAAGTTCGACTTCGGCCTGCTCACCAACATCCCCCCGGATGAGGGTGGAAACAGCTTCCTGCCCAAGGGACTTTGGGGCATCTTCCCGGCCTTGCCGTTCGCGATCTGGTTCTACCTGGCGATCGAGGAACTGCCGCTGGCCGCCGAGGAGTCGCACGATCCGAAGCGCGACATCCCGCGTGCCACGATCTGGGGTCTCAACACGCTGGTGTTGTTCGCCGTGCTGACTCTGTTCCTGAATACCGGTGTCGGGGGTGGCGCAGCGAGCATCGGCACGTCGGCGACCCCGTTGTTCGACGGGTTCAAGGCGGTCTTCGGTGAAGGCACCGGGGCCGCGATTCTCGCCACGATCGGGCTGATCGGGTTGATCGCGAGCTTCTTCACGATCATCTACGCCTACGGGCGCAACACGTATTCGCTTTCGCGCGCAGGCTATTTCCCGCAGGTCCTTTCGATAACACACCCGAAGCGGAATACGCCGTACGTCGCGTTGATCGCGGGAGCGGTTGTCGGGTTCCTGCTCGTGTGGCTGATGTATCTGCTCGGCCAGAGCGAGAATGCCCTCGCCGGAAAGATCGTCGGTGCACTGCTGTACATGGCCGTCTTCGGTGCGGTGATCTCGTACTTCATGCAGTGCACGGCGTTCATCATGCTGCGGCGCAAGCTGCCGAACATCGAACGGCCATACCGCAGTCCGTGGGGCGTCGGGGGTGCGGCCGTCGCCGCTTTCATTGCGCTCGTCGCGTTGGTCTCGTTGTTCTTCAATCCGGACTATCGGCCCGGTGTCGTCGGAACACTGATCTATTTCGTGATCGGTCTGCTGTACTTCGGGATCGTGGGCCGGCACAAGCTGGTGCTCTCACCTGAAGAGGAGTTCGCGCTTTCGCATGGGCAGTACGGCGTGAACCTGGAAAAGGAGGGCTACGGCACGATGTCCGCGACCCAGATCGCGGCCGACGAGACGCCGACCCGTTCGCCGTGAGCTGAGGACAGCCGTGTCTTTAGTGCTGGGAGTCGACGTCGGCTCGCAGAGCATCAAGGTCGTCCTGGTCGACGAGGCAGGCGACGTCGTCTCCACCGGGTCGGCAGCGCTGAGCATGACGCACCTGCACGACGGCTGGGCGGAGCAGGACCCCCAGAGTTATTGCGCTGCACTGCAAGACGCCGTCCGGACGGCAATGGACGGTGTCGAACCTTCCCGGGTCGTTGCGATGGGTCTCGGCAGCCAGGTCGACGGCATCGTCGCCTGCGACGTCAACGGCGAGCCGCTGCGTTCGGCCATCATCTGGCTGGACAAACGCGCGACCGAGCAGTGCGACCGGCTGGTCGCTGCGGTCGGGGAGGAGACGCTGGCCGAGCGGACGGGCCTGGTGGCCGACGCCTCGCACAGTGCACCGAAGATGATGTGGATCCGCGACCACGAACCCGAGGTCTGGCAGCGCACCGCGACGCTGGCGCCCGTCGGGTCGTACCTGCTGCATCGCCTGACCGGTTCTCACGCCCAGGACGCCGCGAATGCGTCGTCAACGATGATGTACGACGTCACCCGCGGCTGCTTCGACCAATCGCTTTGCACCGCAGCCGATCTGGATCCGGCGAGGTTCGCCCCGGTGCGCCGCTCCACCGACGTGGTTGGTACCCTACTGCCGGGCATCGCTGCAGCGTTCGGCCTGCCCGCGGAATGCGTGGTGGTCGTCGGCACCGGTGACGAGCACGCCGCATCGGTGGGGGCAGGCGCGATCGAGGCCGGCGTCGTCGTCGACGTCACCGGCACCGCCGAACCGGTGACGACGGTTTCGGCGACGCCGGTGCGCGACCCGCTCGGTCTGGTCGAGACGCACGGCCACGCGGTTCCCGGCGCATGGCTGATCGAGAATCCCGGATTCGTCAGCGGCGGAAGCACCCTCTGGCTTGCCGGCGTGCTCGGCATGCCGCAGGCAGAGGTGTTTCCGTTGGCGTGCAAGGCGCCGCCCGCCAGTGAAGGCGTGTTGTTCCTGCCTGCGCTGTCGGGGGCCACGGCACCGCGGTGGAATGACCAGATGCGCGGCGCGCTGCTCGGCCTTGCGATGAACCACACCCCGGCTCACGTCGCCCGCGCAGTACTGGAAGGCTGCGCATTTGCGTTGCGCGACATCGTCGAACGCCTCGACGCGCTGGGTCTCGGTCGCGGCGAGGTGCGGATCGTCGGCGGCGGCGCCCGCGACAACCTGTGGGCGATGATCAAGGCCAGTGTGCTCGGGCGACCGGTGCGCCGGGTGCTCACCGAGGAGGCCACCGCCGTTGGCGCTGCGATGGTCGCAGGCGTCGGCAGCGGGTTCTTCGCTGACTTCGCCGAAGCATCGGTCGCCGTCCGGCTCGCTCCGGCCGCGATCGAGCCCGAGCCGGAGGCCACCAAGACCTACGCGGAGGCCTACCGCCGCTACCTCGCTGCCTTCGATGCCGTGGAATCGGCGTTGGCGCAGCCTCGTTCATCGGCTGGGCCAACGTGATCACCGTCCCCGATCCGGCCTCGCTGTTGTCGACGCTGCGCGCCGACGGCCACGACGGCCTGCCCAATGTCGATGTCCGGATCGGCGCGTCGGTGTTGGACGGCGCGGTCGGCGACAGCGTCGAGAGATTCATCGGAAGGGATCCGCTGATCCTCAGCGACGGCGCACCGTATCGCACCCCGGCCGGGCCGGTGGTGGAGCGGCTTGCAGGCCGGCTCGGCTGCCGGGTGGTTCAGCTCGGCGCGGGGACGGTCAGGGCCGACGAGGTGACCGTCGAGCGGGCCGTCGCCGAAGTGGGGGAGCGCCGGCTGCTGATCTCGGTCGGGTCCGGCACGCTCACCGACATCGCCAAGGTCACCGCACAGCGCACCGGCAACCATCACGTCGCCGTCCAAACCGCTTGCAGCATCAACGGTTTCATCGCTGACCGCAGTGTGCTCGTCATCGCAGGGGCGAAGCGAACCGTGCAGTCGAGGTGGCCGGACGTGCTGGTCGCCGACACCGACATCCTCGCCTCGGCGCCATGGCAATTGAATCTCGCCGGGGTTGGCGATCTTTCGACGGTCCCCAACGCGGTCGCCGAGTGGCGGCTGGCCGCCCGGCTCGGCCACGGACCGCCGTACAACGCAGCGGTCGTCGAGGACATCCTCGCCGCCAACCCGGTGCTGCCGAGGCTTGCCAGGGCGGCGCGTGACGCCGAGCCCGACGGAATCGCCGATCTGGCCCGGCTTCTGGCGGCAAGCGGATTGTCGATGGGGATAGTCGGTTCGACGGCGCCTGCCTCGGGTACCGAGCATGCGGTCTCGCATTTGATGGAAATGGCACGCAGCCGCCAGGGCCGTCCTGCCGCGGCGCACGGCATGCAGGTCACGGTCGCGACCCGGCTGGCCGTTCGGGTCTGGCAACTCGTCGATGCCACGATCCGGTCGGGCGATGCGAAGGTGCGGATACCCGACGAAGCGACGAGCCGCGACGCAGTGAGTCGGGCGTTCGCCGAATTCGACCCGCAGACCGCGGAAGAGTGCTGGACGGCGTATTCGGCCAAACGAGACTGGTTGCTGGCGAATCGATCCGAGCTCGAGTCGGTGGTTTCGGAGTGGGATGGCTTTGCCCGGTCGCTGCGACTGTCCTCACCGGAACGGTCCGACGAGATCAGCAACGCGAGCGGCCTGCCCACCCGGGCGGAAGACCTCGGCGCAGGCTACGACGACGACCTGTTGTTCTGGGCGCTGCGGAATTCCCACGTGCTGCGGGAACGGATTTCGATCGCGGACCTCGCCGACGTGCTCGGCGTGTGGTCGGACGAGACGGCGCGGTCGATCGTGGCCGACGCCGCGAAAGCAATGGAATAGGAGCGCTGCCGTGTCTGAATTCGTGTTCATGCTCACCCACGGTGACCGGACCATCGAAAACGCCGCCGAGGTGGTGCCGCAGTTGGCCGACACCGGGCTGCGCTACATCGGCTTCAAGGACGTCGGCGCGGATGCGGCACGGCAGCGGGAGCTCACCGCGCTGGCCCACGACACTGGCTTCGAGGTGATGTTGGAGGTGGTCTCGACCAGCAAGGAAGACGAGCTGGCATCGCTGAACGCGGCGGCCGCAGCGGGCGTGGACTGGGTGCTCGGAGGCACCCACGCGGCAGATGCGGCCGGTCTGCTGCCGGATGGCGTGCGGTACTGCCCGTTCCCTGGCAAGGTCGTCGACCATCCGAGCGTGCTGCTCGGCAGCATCGACGAAATCGCAGGCGATGCCGCACGGCTCACCGCGCTCGACCACGTCAGCGGGCTCGACCTGCTGGCGTATCGCCATCCGAGCGCCGATCACGAGCAGTTGATCCGTGAAGTGGTGGGGCGCTCGAGTGGCCCGGTGATCGTCGCGGGATCGATCGCGACCATCGACCGAGTGCTCGCGGTCAGCGATGCGGGGGCGTGGGGCTTCACCATCGGCAGCGCCATCTTCGATGGGTTGTTGCCCGGTGCGCCTTCGGTGGTAGACCAGGTTCGCTGCGTCATGGAGGCGACGACCGCGGGTGCCGCACGCGAGGGCCGGACGTAGGCTTTGTAGCGTGTCCGGCCGTACTCTGCTCGCCGATCGGCTGCGTGACGAGTTGCTGGAGGAGATCTCCAGTTCGCAGTTGCAGCCGGGAGCCAAGTTGCCGAGCGAGGGCGAACTCGCCAAGCGTTTCAACGTATCTCGCGCGACGGTGCGAGAAGCGGTGCGTGGACTGGTCGAGGCCGGATACGTCAGCCGTCGTCGTGGCTCGGGCAGCTACGTCACCGAGCGGCAGCGCATGCCGCACGGACTCGACGCGACGCTGAGCTACCTGGCGATGATCGAGACGGCCGGTGCCCGCGCCGGCATGCGCATCCTGCAAGCGGCCTTCGAGCCGGGTGGGCTCGACGATGCGCCACTTCAACTCGAACCGGGGGAGACCGTATTGGCGGTCGAACGAGTGCGTACGGCCGACGAGCAGCCCGTGATCTACTCGCTCGATCGCATCCCTGCGCGACTGCTGGGCACCGAGCTCGATCTGCAGAACCTGGACCCGTCGCTGTTCGCGTTGCTGAGCTCCTGCGGCCACGCCGCGGACCACGCCACCGCGACGCTTCGCGCAGTTGCAAGCACCGGCCAGACCGCGAAGGTGCTCGGTGTGCGGCGGGGCAGACCGCTGCTGTACATCGAGGAGGTCGACTACGGCCGCGACGGCACTCCGGTCATGCTGTCACGGGAGTGGCATGTGTCCGAAGCCTTCGACGTCCGGATCAACCGGAGGGCCAACACGGTGCGCACTGCCCCCTCGTCGACGACTGTCTGAGCAGCGTTATTGAATTCTAATGGTCTGATGCCCTACCTTTAGGGTGAGAATTCGGTAAATGTCCAAGGTCAGGCAGGCGAGATGCGGTTTCTAATGGTTGACTTCTCGTCATGACTGGCATGCTGTCGCAATCCGAGCTCGAGTCGCTGGTGGCCGCAGGCGACATCGACACCGTCATCGTCGCCTTCTGTGACATGCAGGGCAGGCTGACCGGCAAGCGGGTGTCGGCCCGGTTGTTCGTCGAGGATGTCGCCGCCCACGGCGCCGAGTGTTGCAACTATCTGCTCGCCGTCGACGTCGATATGAACACGGTTGACGGCTATGCGATCTCGAGCTGGGAGACCGGCTACGGCGACATGGTGATGACGCCCGATTTCACCACTTTGCGGCTGCTGCCGTGGCTGCCCGGCACCGCAATGGTGATGGCCGACCTGTCCTGGACCGACGGCAACCCCGTCACCCAGGCGCCGCGCAGCATTCTCAACCGCCAGATCGACCGGCTCGCCGAGCGGGGACTGGTGCCCTACGTCGGCACCGAGCTGGAATTCATCGTGTTCGACGACGGTTTCCGCGAAGCCTGGGCGAAGGGTTACCGCGGGCTGACCCCGGCCACCGATTACAACGTCGACTACGCGATGCTCGCGTCGACCCGGATGGAGCCGCTGCTGCGCGACATCCGGGTGGGGATGGACGGCGCGGGCATGTATTGCGAAGGCGTCAAGGGCGAGTGCAATTACGGCCAGCAGGAGATCGCATTCCGCTACGACCACGCGCGCGTCACGTGCGACAACCACACGATCTACAAGAACGGCGCCAAGGAAATCGCCGATCAGCACGGCAAGAGCCTGACCTTCATGGCCAAATTCGATGAGCGTGAAGGCAACAGCTGCCACATCCACATCTCGCTGCGTGGCGACGACGGCGCTGCGGTGTTCGCCGACTCAGATGACGAGCTCGGCATGTCGCCGATGTTCCGCAGCTTCATCGCCGGGCAGCTGGCGACGATGCGCGAGCTGACGCTGTTATACGCACCGAACATCAACTCCTACAAGCGATTCGTGGAGGGCAGCTTCGCGCCGACCGCGATCGCGTGGGGCCTCGACAACCGGACCTGTGCGCTGCGGGTCGTCGGCCACGGCCACGGCATGCGGATGGAGAACAGGGCGCCCGGCGGCGACGTCAATCAGTACCTCGCCGTTTCGGCGCTGATCGCGGGCGGGCTGTACGGCATCGAGCGCGAACTCGACCTGCCGGAAGCGTTGGAGGGCAACGCGTATACGTCGGGCGCGGAGCGGCTGCCCACGACGCTGGCCGAAGCGGCGGCGCTGTTCGGCAAGTCCGAGGTGGCCCGTGAGGCCTTCGGCGACGACGTGGTCGAGCACTACCTGAACAACGCACGGATCGAGCTGAACGCGTTCAACGGGGCGGTGACGGATTGGGAAAGGGTGCGTGGTTTTGAGCGGCTCTAGACCCGTTCTCGGGTTGACGACTTACCTGCAGCAGGCGCAGACCGGGGTGTGGGATGTGCGGGCCAGCTTCCTGCCTGCGATCTACATCGAAGGGGTGAACCTGGCGGGCGGCATTGCGGCGTTGCTTCCGCCGCAGCCCGTCGACGGTGAGATCGCATCACGGATCCTCGACGGACTGGACGGGTTGATCGTCACCGGCGGCCGGGATGTCGGTCCGGAAAGCTATGGGCAGCAACCACATCCGGCTACAGATGAGGCGGTGGCCGATAACCGCATGCGGGACGCACTGGAGTTCGCCTTGGTCGACGAGGCGATCCGGCGGGGCATTCCTGTGTTGGGAATCTGTCGCGGGGCACAGGTGATCAACGTCGCGCTGGGCGGGACGCTGCACCAACATCTGCCCGACGTCATCGGGCACACGCACCACCAGCAGGGCAACGCGGTGTTCGCCACCTCGGCGGTGCGCACTGTGGCGGGAACCCGGCTGGCCTCGCTGATCGGCGAGTCGTCGGACGCGCAGTGCTATCACCACCAGGCCATCGACAAGTTGGGCAACGGACTGATCGTGTCGGCCCAGGATTCGGACGGCGTGATCGAGGGTGTCGAAATCCCCGGCGAGGACTTCGTTTTGGCGGTGCAGTGGCATCCCGAGGAGCGCCTGGATGACCTGCGACTGTTCGCAGCGGTGGTGCAGGCGGCCGCCGTATACGCCGAGGAGAAAGTGAACGCGTGACTGCAAGCGAATTGATCAACCCGGCCACCGAAGAGGTACTGCGCACCGTCGAGCAGACCGATGAGGCGGGAGTCGACGATGCGGTGGCCCGCGCCAAGTCGGCACAACGCGAGTGGGCGCGGCTGGCCCCCGCCGAGCGAGCGGGCGCGCTGCGGGCGTTCGCTGCAACGGTCGACGCGCACGTCGACGAGCTCGCGCAGCTGGAGGTCGCCAACTCCGGGCACCCGATCAGCAATGCCGAGTGGGAGGCCGGCCACGTTCGCGATGTGTTGCAGTACTATTCGGCGACTCCAGAGCGGTTGTCCGGCAAGCAGATTCCGGTTGCGGGCGGGCTCGATATCACGTTCAACGAGCCGCTGGGTGTCGTCGGCGTGATCACGCCGTGGAACTTCCCGATGACGATCGCCTCATGGGGGTTCGCGCCCGCGCTTGCCGCGGGTAACGCGGTCCTGGTCAAGCCGGCGGAGTGGACGCCGTTGACCACGATCCGGCTCGGCGAACTCGCTGTGGAGGCCGGTCTGCCTGCCGACCTGTTCCAGGTGTTGCCGGGCAAGGGTTCGGTGGTGGGGGAGCGCTTCGTCAGCCACCCCGACATCCGCAAGATCGTGTTCACCGGGTCGACCGAGGTCGGCACCCGGGTGATGGCCGGTGCCGCGGCCCAGGTCAAGCGGGTCACGCTGGAACTCGGCGGCAAGAGCGCCAACATCGTGTTCGACGACTGCGATTTGGAGAAGGCCGCGGCCACGGCGCCGTACGGGGTGTTCGACAACGCCGGGCAGGACTGCTGCGCGCGGTCCCGAATACTGGTGCAGCGCAGCGTCTATGACCGGTTCATGGAACTGCTCGAGCCTGCCGTCAAGGGCGTGGTCGTCGGCGACCCGCGCAACAAGAAGACCGAGATGGGTCCACTGGTGTCGAAACCGCATTGGACCACCGTGGCCTCCTATGTACCCGACGACGCACCGGTTGCGTTCCGCGGCGATGCGCCGTCCGGCCCGGGTTACTGGTTCCCTCCGACGGTGTTGACGCCGTCGCGCACCGACCGCACCGTCACCGAAGAGATCTTCGGCCCGGTGGTGACGGTGCTGCCGTTCGAGGACGAGGCCGACGCGATCACGCTTGCCAATGACACCCCCTATGGCCTGTCGGGATCGATCTGGACCGACAACCTGTCGCGGGCGCTTCGGGTGTCGCGCGCCGTGGAATCCGGCAATCTGTCGGTGAATTCGCATTCGTCGGTGCGCTACAACACGCCGTTCGGCGGGTTCAAGCAGTCCGGATTGGGTCGCGAGCTCGGCCCCGACGCGCCACTGTCGTTTACCGAAACCAAGAACGTCTTTTACGCGATCGGAGATAGCTAGATGGACTTGACCCAACGACTGGCAGGCAAGGTTGCGGTGATCACCGGCGGGGCCGGAGGCATCGGACTGGCCGCCGGCAGGCGGATGCACGCCGAGGGCGCGCGAATCGTGGTCGGTGACATCGACCCGACGGCCGGCAAGGCCGCGGCCGACGAGCTCGACGGATTGTTTGTCCCCGTTGATGTCTCGGACGAAGCGGCCGTCGACAACCTGTTCGACACCGCCGCAGACACGTACGGCTCGGTCGACATCGCCTTCAACAACGCGGGCATCTCGCCGCCCGACGACGACGTCATCGAGACCACTGAGTTGCCGGCGTGGCAGAAGGTGCAGGACATCAACCTCAAGTCGGTGTACCTGTCCTGCCGGGCGGCGCTGCGCTACATGGTGCCCGCCAAGAAGGGCTCGATCATCAACACCGCCTCGTTCGTCGCGGTGATGGGGTCGGCGACCTCGCAGATCTCCTACACGGCGTCCAAGGGCGGAGTGCTGGCGATGTCGCGCGAGCTCGGAATTCAGTACGCGCGCAGCGGGATCCGGGTCAACGCGCTGTGTCCGGGACCGGTGAACACCCCGCTGCTGCAGGAGCTGTTCGCGAAGGATCCCGAGCGTGCGGCGCGTCGCCTGGTACACGTGCCGATGGGCCGGTTCGCCGAACCGGAGGAATTGGCGGCCGCGGTCGCATTTCTGGCCAGCGACGACTCGTCGTTCATCACCGGGGCCACCTTCCTGGTCGACGGTGGCATCAGCGGCCACTACGTCACGCCGATCTAATGACCGCCGACCCGGACGTCCCATTGGCCAGCGAGGCATTGCTGCGCCCGGTGCGGCCCGGGAACCCCTTCGAGGACACCGTCGAACGGCTGCTGCAGACCATCCGGCTCGGTGTGCTGCAGCCGGGCGAATCACTTCCGCCCGAACGACAATTGGCCTCGCGGTTGGGAGTAAGCCGTGACACGGTCCGCGAAGCCATCAAGTCATTGGCTGACGCGGGCTACCTGGTTTCGCGCCGGGGACGGTACGGCGGCACTTTCCTGGCCGACGCGTTGCCTCGGCACACCGAAACCCCGCGTGTCACCCGCGACGAAATCGACGACGCGCTGCGGCTGCGTGAAATTCTCGAGGTCGGGGCGGCGCGGATGGCCGCCAGCCGCACGCTGACCGCGGCGGAGCGGGAAGTGTTGTGGTCGCGGATGACCGATGTCCGCGGTGCGCCGCCGGACGACTACCGTCGGCTGGATTCGCGGCTGCACCTGGCGATCGCCGAAGCGGCAGGCTCGCCGTCGTTGGTGCCGCTGGTTGCCGAGAACCGGATGCGACTGAACGGACTGCTCGACCAGATTCCGTTGCTGCCCCGCAATATCGCGCACTCCGACGAACAGCACGAGGCGATCGTCGTCGCGATACTGGCCGCCGACGGTGAGGGTGCGGCCGCGGCGATGCGTGCGCACGTCGCGGGTTCGGCCGCACTGCTGCACGGCTTCCTGGACTGAATGGCTCAGTACTTCTGTTGGAGCGGTTTGTGTTTCAGCGCATACCGGTAGAAGTCGGCGTTCTTGAGCTGACCGGCGGCGGCCTCGTCGACCACTACCGTGACGTGTCGGTGTAGCTGCAGCACAGACGCCGGGCAACTCGCGGTCAACGGGCCTTCCACGGCGGCCGCGATGGCCTCAGCCTTGTGGCCGCCGGTCGCGATCAGCACAAGATGGCGCGCGTCGCAGATGGTTCCGAGACCTTGAGTGATGACATGCCGTGGCACCTCGTCGATGCCGGTGAAGAATCGGGCGTTGTCGCGCCGTGTCTGCTCGGTCAAGGTCTTGACCCGGGTGCGCGAGCGCAACGACGATCCCGGTTCGTTGAATCCGATGTGGCCGTTGCCGCCGATGCCGAGCAGTTGAACGTCGATCGGGCCGAAGTCGCGAATCAGCGCATCGTATTCCTCTGCGGCGGCGAAGATGTCGTCGGCGACGCCGTTGGGGCTGTGCACCCGCTCGGAATCCATGTCGACGTGGTCGGTGAACTCGGTGCGGATGACATGTGCGTAGGACTGCGGGTGGCTGGGCGGCAAGCCGACGTACTCGTCGAGCAGAAACGCCTGTGCGTCGGCGAAACTGAGGCCCTCCTCGCGATGCCTGCGGATCAGCTCGCGGTAGACCGACAATGGCGATGAGCCGGTGGCCAGCCCCAGCGTGGCAGCACCCGAGGTGATCGCGTCGGCGATGATGTCGGCTGCAGTTGCGCCGCACTGCGTTTCGTGATTAGTGATGACGACTTCCATTGGCTATTCCCCACTCGCGGTTCTGCGCACCCGGCGGTCGAAGACCAGGTCCCACGCGGTGTTCTTCGCCGACGCGATCGCGCCGACGAGGACGGCATCCGCGCCGAGATGGCCTCCGACGATGTCCGGGACGACAGGGATCTTCTGGGCCAACTCGCGGCGCATCGGCTCGGCCAGCAGGTCGGCGTTGCGGCCGATGCCGCCTGTCAGCACGACAAGGCCGGGGTCGAGGACCGCGGTGACGATCGAAACCACATGGGCGAGTTTGGCGGCTTCCTCCGCGACGACCTGCATGGCCAGCTGATCGCCTTTGCGAGCCAGGTCGAAGACCGCCTTCGCGGAGCGCACCTGCTTCAAGCCGGCCTCGTTGGCGGCCGAAACCACCGCCTCTGCCGCGGCCGCGGTCTCCACCGGTCCCGGTCGGTGTTGCGCCACCCCCGCGGGCACCCTGTCGAACGGTAGATCCGCGATCTCGCCTGCGGCGCCGTGCGCGCCGCGGAAGAGTTTTCCGTTGAGCAGCAGGCCCATTCCGATGCCGGTGCCGACCGTCAGGCACGCGACGACATCGACGCCCTGCGCGGCGCCGCGCGCGTGCTCGCCGACCACGCAGAGATTCGCGTCGTTCTCCACGATGACTTCGGAGCCCGCCGCGCCGAGCGCGTCGACCAACTGGCCGAGGAGTCCGCGGCGTTCCCAACCGGGCAGATTTGGCGACCTGTGCACGGTTCCGGCACTGACGTCGGGAATGCCCGGTGTGCCAACCACAGTGACGACGATGCCGTCGGGCTTCAGCCCGGCGTCGGCGATTGCACGCTCGACGGATTCGCATGCGGTGCGCTGCAACATGGCGCCAGAGCGGCTCTGGTTCGGCTGATCAACCCTGGCGACGACCGTGCCGTCGAGGTCGGCGACCGCGACCCGGATCACGCGACGCCCGATGTCGACACCCACGATATGTCCGGCGTCAGGGGCGGTTTGGTAGATGACCGCGGCGCGCCCGGGACCCGAGGTGCTTCGTCCGATCGCGCGCACCAGGCCATGCTGCTCCAGATCCAGCAGCGCCTGACCGACTGTTGGTTTCGATAGGCCGGTGTCGTTGGCGATCTGAGGACGGGTTGCTTCGCCATGCACCCGGAGTCGCTCCAGCACCAGTCGCTGGTTCAGTGCCCGCATGCTCGCCGGCGTGCCCGCCTGCGGCGCGGCTTGACCCACCACCGTGACCGTCTCCGTTCCAGTCGCAGGGAATTTACAAACCAACTCTTCCAGACCCGCCGATAGTATGTTAAGAAACTTTCCTAACAAAGTGTTTAGGAGGATCTCGTGAGTTCCCCATCCCTCGACTCCGTGTCGGTGTCCGGTCAGCCGGCGCTCGAACGCAAGATCGGGCCGTTGCAGGCCACGGCCATCAACATGACGCAGATGTGCGGCATCGGTCCGTTCGTCACGATCCCAGCGATGGTCGCGACCATCGGCGGGCCGGAGGCGATGTTCGGTTGGATCATCGGGGCCATCGTGGCGCTGGCCGACGGCCTCATCTGGGCCGAACTCGGTGCCGCCATGCCCGGTGCCGGCGGTACCTACATCTACCTGCGCGAGGCATTTCAGTACCGGACCGGACGGTTGGCGCCGTTCCTATTCGTCTGGAGCGCAGTCCTTTTCATTCCGCTGATCATGTCGACGGGCATCATCGGGCTGGTCCAGTACCTGGGCTACCTGATACCCGGCGTGACTGATGCGTCCGGGAACACCGCGCTGGGCAAGATCATCGGAGTCGGCATCACGCTGCTGATCATGGTGGCGCTGTTCCGCAAGATCGGGCAGATCGGCAAGCTCACGACGGCACTGTTCGTTGTCATGCTGATCGCGGTGCTCAGCACCATCGTCGCGGCGTTCAGCCACTTCAGCGGAGCGCAGGCGTTCGCGTTCACGCCGGGCGCGTTCGGCAGCCATGGCACGTTCTGGGCAGGACTGGGCGCCGGCTTGATCATTGCGATCTACGACTACCTCGGCTACAACACGACGGCCTACCTGGGCGCCGAGATCCGCGATCCCGGCCGCAACATCCCACGGTCCATCGTCTTCTCGATCCTCGGCATCATGAGCCTGTACTTCCTGCTGCAGATCGGTGTACTCGGTTCAGTGCCGCTGGACGAGTTGAAGAGCGCCACGTCGGTCGCGTCCACGGTGCTGGAACAGGCGTGGGGATCCGGTGTCGCGCAAGCGATCACCGCGCTGATCGTGATCGCGGCCATCGGTTCGGTTTTCGCCGGATTGCTCGGCGGTTCGCGCGTCCCGTTCGAAGCCGCCCGCGACAAGGTATTCCTGCCGGTGTTCGGCAAGCTTCATCCCAAGCTGAACCTGCCCACCGCGGGTGTGCTCACGATGGGCGCGATCACGATGATCGGTTCGCTGTTCACGCTGACCACCATCATCAACGCTGCCGTTGCAACGCTGGTGCTCATCCAATCGTTGGCTCAGGTCGCCGCGATCGTCGTACTGCGGGTTCGCCAGCCGAATCTTGTTCGCCCATACCGGCAATGGCTGTATCCGGTGCCGACGATCATCGCGTTTGCGGGGTGGTTCTACATCTACGTCTCCGCCACCTGGCTGTCGATCGGGCTGTCGCTGGGCTGGATCGTGGTGGGCGCCATCGCATTTCTCATCTACGCCAAGGCCGAAGACACCTGGCCGTTCGGGCCCAAGGAGATCAAGGAAGCCTTCCTCGACGCGCCAAACGCTCAGAAGGGTGGTGGGTCGGCGTCGTAGCGGGCGCGGTTGAGGCCACGTTCGTAGTCGATGCGGTATTGGCGGTCTTGGGTTCGGGTGCGTCGTCGTTTGGGCATCGCCAGGTCGCGGTTCGGGCTCGGTGGTGGACTATTCGGCAGACTCAGCGGTTCGGTGGGTGTGGCGAGTTGGGGGAAGAAACGCGCCCCGGCCGGTGCGGTGGTGTAGGTGCGCCCGCGTGGTGAGGTCCATTCGATGCTGCCGTCTGGTCGTTGGCGGTCGCTCCATCCGCAGAACGTTTTGAGTAGGTGATGGATGCGGCATTTGAGCCCGGTGTTGGACGGATGAGTGGGCCCGTGCGGATACGGGACGCTGTGGTCGATATCGCAGCCCACCGCCCGTTGATCACACCCAGGGAAGCTGCACGTCAGATCACGGGACTGGACGAACCGCGTCAACCCCGCTGAGGGCCGGTAGTTGGGTTCGGCGGCCAAGTCTTTCGGGGTGGGGACCGGGCGCAGTGCGGCACTGTTGGCCAACTCGGTGACCGTGGCCGCCGGGACCGCGCCGTAGCCGGGCAGATACCCCGGCTTGCTACTGGTGCCGTCGACGGTGGCGGCCTCGGCGATCACATTGATCACCACCGGGCTCGAGGGCACCTCGGCGGTGGCGGGGCAGTTCGGGGACCCGCACAGGCACGCCATGCTGGTGGCCCGCGCCGACAGCGGGCTCAGTGCGTCGGTGCGGCGCTGAGCGGTGGTGCGTGGATCATCCGGGCACACCGTGGCCGCCAACGCATCCAACGCGGTGTCGAAGACCGCGGCGTCGGGGCCGCGGACCTGGCCATAGATTTCGGCGGTCCCGTTGGCGCCGGGGCGCACCGCGATGTGGCGATCAGCGTCGGCCTGTTTGGCGACCCGGATCGCCTCGGGGTCGGCGGCGATGACCATCCAGTCGACCAACTCGGCGACCCTCTCGCGCGAGAGCTTGTTCCACGAGGGCGCCTTGACCGCCAACTGCGCATCAACGCTCGCCAACGCGGCCTCGTCAATGATCAAATCGGTGCGGTAAATCGCGGCCGCGATCACCCGCAAATCCACCGCCCCTGCCGCGAACACCTCGGCCAGTTTGGGCAGGCGTTCGATCAGGCTCTGCCCGTCGCTCATCTGCGACGACGCGCGCTTGCGGCTGATGCCCAACTGCGCGCTGATCTCCGCGGCGATCTGCTCCCAGCCATCCACCGCCCAGAAATTGTGCTCGTCGGTCTGCTCAGCGATCCGGCGCACCGTGTACGCGCCGATGGCCAACAACCGCTGAGCCGACGCGGCCCGCTCGACCTGCTGGGCATCACCCATCAGATCAAGCAACTCGCCATCACCACACTCTTCGAACACATGTTTGATTCTCCGGGAGCCGCGGACAATGCGCCGTCAGTCGGGCTTGAAACCGCCCAACCTGTGGATGAATTCACGTCTGGGGATAACTACGCGCCCTTTCCCAAAAGTGTCGGACCCGTCAGGTAATGGGGGCAAGGGATTAGCCTTGACGGGTGGCGCAACCCGGTGACCAAAAGACGGTGCGACGGGCGTCGTCGGCGCTCGCCGATGTCGACACCGCCGGCTGGGCGCAGCGCTTCGACCTGCTGTCGGACCCCAACCGCCTGGAGATACTGCTGGTCCTGCACCGCACGCCGGGAATCTGCGTCGGCGACCTGGCGGCGGCCCTTGGCCGATCGGAGAACGCGGTGTCCCAGGCATTGCGGGTACTGAGGCAACAGGGCTGGGTCTCCTCGACCCGCGTGGGTCGGCTCGTCAGCTATCGGCTCGAAGACGAGATCGTGCACGACCTGCTGCACCGGATCGGCGCCAGGCACGGCTGAAAGCTGCGATATGCGCGTGTTGACGATGGACGATCCGCTGCTGGCGGAGCGGCCCGACCTGGCGGGGGCAGCCGAACTGCCCGCCCACTCCCGCATCGGCAGTTGGCTCGAGCAGCTGATCGTGTCCCGCACATTGACGCCCGGCGACAAGCTGCCGTCCGAGGTGGAGATCGCCAACGCGCTTGGCGTCAGCCGAATGACCCTTCGCCAGGCGCTCAGCGCCATCGAAGCCAAGGGCCTGATCGACCGCAGACGCGGCCGCTTCGGCGGCAACTTCGTGGCCGCGCCGCGATTCGAGTTCGACCACGCGAGTCTGCCCGGCTTCACCGAGCAGATGCGCCGAATCCGTGTCGAAGCGGGCGCGCGGGTCTTGCGCGCCACGACCCGCAGGCCCGAGGCCGATGTACGACAGGCCCTTGGGCTCAACCGCAAAGCACAGGTGCATGAGGTGCTGCGCGCGCGACTGGCCAACGGTGAGCCGATCGTGTTGGAGGAGGCCTACCTGCCCGCGGCGGTGTTCCCGGGGCTGTTGTCCGCCGATCTCACCGGCTCGCTGTACGCGGTGATGCGCGAGTACAACGCGTCCCCGTTCGCCGCTGATGAGGAACTCGAGGCGACGCAGGCCACCGACGAGCAGGCCGAAATCCTCGGTGTCGCAACGGGAAGTCCGCTGCTGTTGATCACCCGTACGTCGTTCACCGAGGACGGAGTCGCAGTCGAGTTCTCCCGCGACTACCACCGATCCGACCGTGCGCGAATCCGGATCAAATCGCGGGTGGAGTCGCAGTCGGCTATCCGCGACGCCAGCGGCTGAGCGGCGCCGCGACGAGGTCGACCGACAGTTGGGGCACAATCGCCGGCGCCACGGCGCGCAGTTCGGGGGACGGCTCGTCGGCACAGACCGCGATGCAGTGCATGCCCGCGGCCAGCGCGGCCTGCACACCGGGAACCGAATCCTCGAAGACGAGCACGTCGCTGGGGTCGCAGTCCAGTTTGGCCGCTGCGCTGAGAAAGCCCTCCGGGTGCGGCTTGCCGTCGTTGACGTCCTCCTCGGCGATCAGGAAGCCGACCAACTCGCCGGTGGGGCTGCCGTTCAGGACCGCAAGCACGTCGTCGCGCTGGGCTCCTGTCACGATGCCGACGGGAATCTGGTTGTCCGCCAACAACTTCACCAGCTGTGCAGCGGCCGGGCCGATCGGATTGTGGTCGGCGACCCGTTGCTGGTAGATGCCTTGTCGTAACCGCAGCAGTTCGGCGACTTCTTCTTCGGTGCCGCCGCCGTGGTGCGTCACGGCATGCTCGATGATCTCGCGGTCGCTGCGGCCCAACAGGTCGGTGCGGTAGTCCCGGGCGGTCATCGCCCAGCCGAGATGGACACGGAACAGGTCGCTGAAGATGTCGAACAGGATGTGCTCGTCGTCCGACAGCGTGCCGTTGAAGTCGAAGACGACGGCGGGGCGTTGGCTGCGTAACCACTCTTCGATCACATCGGTCGCTGACGACATGATCAATAGTCTAGACCTTTAACCAGGCGAGGGTTACAGTGAACCGATGCCGTTTCCGTCGACCGACGCCCAGCTCGATGCGGCGCTGGAGCATATTCCGGCCCTGGCGGGACGGCCGCGGCAACTGGAGGAACTGTCGGGCGGCCTGACGAACCGCAATGTCAAAATCACCACGCCGGACGCGATCTATGTCGCGCGGTGCACCGGCGCCGCGACGAATCTCCTGGCCATCGACCGCGACGCGGAATACCACAACTCTGTGGCAGCCGAACGCGCCGGTGTCGGCGCGCCGGTGATCGACTATCGCCCCGATCTCGGCATCCTGCTGCTGGGCTATCTGCCCGGAAAGACGCTGTGCAACGCCGACTTTCAGCGCCCCGGGGTAATCGCCAAGGTGGCCGCGGGCTGTCGGGCGCTACATGCCGGGCCGAGATTCCGCGGCCGGTTCGACATGTTCGAACGCCAGCCCCGATATCTGAAAACCGTGTTGGACAACGGGTTCAAGCTGCCGTCCGACTACCTCCATTACGCCGACACCTTCGGTCGGATCCGCACTGCGCTGAGTGCCGATCAGACGACAGTGCCGTGCAACAACGACCTGCTGGCAGAGAACTTCATCGAAGACGGCGACCGCGTCTGGATCATCGACTACGAATACTCCGGCAACAACGATCCGTGTTTCGAGCTCGGCAACATCTGGAGCGAATGCGGCCTGTCCACCGAGCAGCTCGACGAACTCGTCACCGCCTACTACGGCCGCGCGCTGAGACACAAGACCGCGAGGGCGCACTTGCAGGGCATTGTCGCCAAATACGGCTGGACGTTGTGGGGCTGCATCCAAAGCGCATCCAGTGCACTCGAATTCGACTTCTGGAGCTGGGCGATGCAGCGCTACGAAGCCGCCGTCGCAGAGTTCAACGGCCCGCACTTCGACCGCCTTCTAGCCGACGTTCACGCAGGAGACTAAGGTCCACCATGGCCACCACATCACTTCCCGACCGGGCCCACGTCGTGATCGTCGGCGGCGGCGTCATCGGCACCAGCGTCGCCTATCACCTGACCAAGCTCGGCATCGCCGACGTGGTGCTGCTCGAACAGGGCCAATTGTCCTGCGGCACAACGTGGCACGCCGCCGGCCTGGTCGGCCAGCTGCGGGCCTCCGAAAGCGCTACCCGCCTGGTGCAGTACTCGACGCAACTCTATGCCGAACTCGAGGCCGAGACCGGACTGTCCGCAGGCTACAAACAATGCGGGGGAGTGACGGTCGCGCGGACCGAGGACCGGATGATCCAGCTGCGTCGCACCGCAGCCAACGCCGCCGCGTTCGACATGGAGTGCGAGCTGCTCACCGGTGAGCAGGCGCTCGAGCACTACCCCGTGATGCGCGTCGACGATCTCGTCGGCGCGATCTGGTTGCCCGGCGACGGCAAGGCCAACCCCACCGACCTCACCTTCGCGCTGGCCAAAGGCGCCAGGATGCGAGGCGCCCGCATCATCGAAAAGATCAGGGTGACAGACGTTCTCACCCGCGATGGCCGGGCCGTCGGGGTGCGCACGGACCAGGGCGACATCGAGGCCGAGATCGTCGTCAACTGCGCAGGCCAATGGGCCAAACAGGTCGGCGCGATGGCAGGTGTCAACGTGCCGTTGCACTCGGCCGAACACTTCTATGTGGTCAGCGAACGCATCGACGGTGTGCATCCGGACCTGCCGATCCTTCGCGATCCCGACGGCTACACATACTTCAAGGAGGAGGTCGGCGGTCTCGTCATCGGTGGCTTCGAGCCAGAAGCCAAACCGTGGGTGGCGCCCGACGCGATTCCGTATCCGTTCGAATTCCAACTCCTTGACGAAGATTGGGACCACTTCGAGATCCTGATGAACAACGCGCTGCTGCGCATCCCCGCACTCGAGGCGACCGGCATCAAGAAGTTCTACAACGGGCCGGAGAGCTTCACCCCCGACAACCAGTTCATCCTCGGCGAAGCCCCCGAAGTCGCCAACTTCTTCGTTGGCGCCGGCTTCAATTCGGTCGGCATCGCCACCGCTGGCGGCGCCGGGCGTGCGCTCGCCGAGTGGATCGTCAACGGGGCTGCGACCAGCGACATGACGGGCGTCGACATCCGCCGGTTCGCACCGTTCAACGGCAACAACCGGTGGCTGCGCGACCGGGTGGCCGAGGTGCTCGGCATCCATTACGAAATCCCTTGGCCCAACCGGGAAATGACGACCGCGCGACCGTTCCGCCGCTCGCCGGTGCACCATCTGCTGGACGCGGCGGGGGCCAACTTCGGCAGCAAGATGGGCTGGGAGCGCGCGAATTTCTTCGCGCCAGAGGGTGTCGCACCCACGATCGAGTACACCTGGGGCAAGCCGAACTGGCTGGGGTGGTCGGCAGCCGAGCAGACCAACACGCGCACCAATGTCACCGTGTTCGACCAAACCTCGTTCTCCAAATATCTCGTCGTCGGTCGAGACGCCGAGGCGTCGCTGCAGTGGTTGTGCACCGCCGACGTCGGCGTCGACATCGGCACGTCGGTCTACACCGGAATGCTCAACGAGCGCGGCACGTACGAGTCCGACGTCACGGTCACCCGCACAGGGCGCGAGGAGTTCCTGATCGTCAGCAGCGCGGCTACCACGGAACGCGACAAGGACCATATCCGCAAGAACCTGCCCGACGGCGCCGGCGCATCACTCGTCGACGTGACGTCGGCGTACGCGGTATTCGGCGTGATGGGACCGAAGTCACGCGACCTGTTGGCCACGCTGACAACCGCCGACCTGTCCGACGAAGCGTTCCCATTCGCCACGAGCCAACAGATCTCGCTGGGCCACGCCACCGTGCGCGCCACCCGCATCACCTATGTCGGTGAATTAGGTTGGGAGCTCTACGTTCCCACCGAGTTCGCGGTAGGCGTCTACGAGGATCTCATAGCGGCGGGTGCGAGTCGCGGAGGCTATTACGCGATCGACTCGCTTCGGCTGGAGAAGGGCTACCGTGCCTTCGGCAGGGAGCTGACTCCGAGCGAGAACCCCGTCGAGGCCGGTCTGCTGTTCGCGTGCAAGCTCAAGACCGACATCGCGTTCCTCGGGCGCGAAGCCGTCGAGAAGGCCAAGGCAGAGGGGCCGCGCAAGAAACTCGTCGGGTTCAAGGTCGATTCGCCGGAGGCGATGCTGTGGGGTGGTGAGCTGATCATGCGCGACGGTGCGGTCGCAGGTCAGGTGACCTCGGCGGCGTGGGGGGAGACCACGGGTGCATGCGTCGGGCTCGCCTACGTGCGCGCGTCGGACGGCTCCGTCATCAACGCCGAATGGGTCAACGCGGGCAGCTACCAGGTGAACGTCGGCGGGCAGTGGTACCCGATTGCGGTATCGCTGAAGTCGCTTTACGATCCGGGCAACGCGCGAATCCGCCGATAAGGCGTGCCCATCCACATGAACATCTGTTCATCTAGACAGGTGACGTGGCGCGGGCATAGGGTCGACCCATGACCGTCGTCGATCAGCCGGAAGCGACCGTTTCGAGGAGATTCGACCGCACCGACTGGACGACGATCGCCGCGATGGGCGGCGTGATCGTGGCGCTGCACCTCTTCGGCTGGGGAGTGCTTGTGCTCGGGGTGGCACCGCAGCACATCACGCTCGGCTCGGCGGGCGTGTTCGGTGTCGGTCTCGGTGTGACCGCCTACCTCCTCGGGGTGCGGCACGCGTTCGACGCCGACCACATCGCCGTGATCGACAACACCACCCGCAAGCTGGTCGGCGAGCGCACCCGCTCGCTGTCCGCCGGATTCTGGTTCTCGCTCGGCCATTCCAGTGTGGTGTTCGGGCTGGCGTTCCTGCTGGCCATCGGCGTGCGTGCGATCGTCGGGCCCGTGCAGGACCAGGGTTCGCCGATGCTTGAGACGCTGGGATTGGTGGGTTCGCTTGTCGCAGGCACCTTCCTGATCCTGATCGGGCTGTCGAACCTGTTCGCCGCGGTCGGCATCGCCAGGGTCTTTCGCCGGATGCGCAGCGGCGACTTCGATGAGGCCGAACTCGAGCGGCAACTCGAGAACCGCGGTTTCCTCGCGCGACTGTTCAGCCGCGTCATGCGCCGGGTGAGCAAGCCGTGGCACCTCTACCCGGTCGGGCTGCTGATGGGGCTCGGCTTCGACACCGCCACCCAGGTCGCTCTGCTGGTGCTGGCGGCGGGAACAGCAGCGTTCACGCTGCCCTGGTACGCCATCCTGGTGCTGCCCGTGCTGTTCGCCGCGGGGATGAGCCTGTTCGACGCGCTCGACGGCATCCTGATGTCACGTGCCTACGGATGGGCGTTCCTACAGCCGATCCGCAAGGTGTACTACAACCTGACCGTGACGGTGCTGTCGGTGGTCGTCGCCATGGTCATCGGGGTCATCGTGCTGTCGGGACTCGTGGCCGATCGTCTCGGCATCGAGTCTGGCCCGCTGGCCGCGATCGGATCGGCGAACCTGGAGTTCGTCGGCTTCCTGATCGTCGGGCTGTTCATCGCGGCCTGGTTGATCGCGCTGGCGGTCTGGCGCTTCGGGCATGTCGAGAGGCGCTGGGCCCCAACGCTCGACGCCCCCTAGTGCCGCTTCGACGGCGGCCACGGCGGCTCGCCGCACAGCGCTAGTAGTGCGTTCTCGACCACTTCGGGCAGCGCGGGATGAATCCAGTACTGGCCGCGCGCCATCTCCTGCGCGGGCAGATCGAAGGACATCGCCTGGATCAGCGGCTGAATCAACGACGACGCCTGGTGACCCATGATGTGTGCACCGAGAATCAGCCCGCTGTCGTCGTCGACGATGAGCTTCGCTATGCCGGTGGTGTCTTCCATCGCCCAGCCGTAGGCGACGTCGGCGAAGTCCTGGACCTTGACTCTGATGTTGAAACCCTCTGCCCGGGCCTGGTTTTCGGTCAGGCCGACGCTGGCGATCTGCGGGTCGGTGAACACCGCGGACGGCACGTGCCGGTGACTGGACGGCATCAATGCTTCGGTGTCGTCCCAGTCCTGCAGCAGGTTGTGCTTGACGACGCGGGCTTCGTGGTTGGCGACGTGTTTGAGCTGATAGTCCGATGACACGTCGCCGAGCGCGAAAACGCCACGCGCCGAGGTGCGTTGGTATTGGTCGACGACGACCTGGCCGCTGGCGGTGACCTTGATGCCTGCCTGCTCAGCGTCAAGTAGGTCGCCGTTGGGCACTCGGCCCGTCGCGACCAACAAGGTGTCGCCACGGAGCTTCGTTCCGTCCGTGCACCGGATTTCGACTCCGTCGCCGACGGCACGCGCATCGGCCAATTCGTGGTGGCTGCGGACTTCCCACTTCTTGCTGGCGATGTCGGTGAACCGCATGGTGATCTCGTCGTCGTGGCCGCGCAGCAGCGTGCTACCCCGGATCAACAGGGTGACTCGGCTGCCGAGCGACGAAAAGATATGGGCGAACTCGCATGCCACGAACCCGCCGCCGATGATGATCAAGTGCTCGGGTACGTCGGCGATGCGCATGATGGTGTCGCTGGTGTGATACGGCACGCCGCATTCGGTCACGGCCTCGGGTGCGACTGCGCGGGAACCGGCCGCGATCACCACCTGGTCGGCGGTGAACTCGTCGCCCTCATCGGTGCGCAGTCGGTACCGGCCGTCGGCAAGGGGCGGCCGAAATCGCGTATGGCTGGCGAACACCTCCACGTTCGGAGAGGACCGCCGATAGTTCTCACCACCCATGGCGATCGGATCGATGCGGCCGAACACCCGGGAGACGATGTCGCTCCACCGCACGTCGTCGACGTGGGCGTCGACCCCGTATTGCGCTGACTCACGTGCATTTTGGGCGACATCGGCGGCGTAGACGAACATCTTGGTCGGGATGCAGCCGACGTTGAGACAGGTGCCACCGAACACGCCCTGCTCGCAGATCGCCACCCGCCTGTCGGCGTAGCGCTCGTCGAGAATCGAGTTGCCGGAGCCGGTACCGATGACCGCGATGTCGAAATGGCTCATGTGCTCACCCTCGCTCGGATTGACTTGTCGCATCTGAGGTTTCGGCCAGATACCAGTCCAGCCACTGGTCCACGGCCCGATACGCCGCCTGCCGCGGCTGGGGCAGTGACAGGAACACGTCGTGCTTGGCGTCGACGATCGGCACGATCGTCGAGCGATTGCCGATGCAGCCCGCCCACCGGGCGATCTGCTTGACGTCGAGCACCGCGTCACCGCGCTGGATCAACTCAACCTTGGCGGGGTCGGTCACCTCACGGACACTGCGGTCGGAGCGCAGGATCAGGTTGGGCACCCCGACGTCGAGCCCGCGGTGCAGCTTGGTCTGCGCACGGCGAACCGCGTGCAGCCAACCGAACGTCACGGGGAAGCCGCCGATCGGCTTCCAGGTGAGGTTGTAGTCGAACTCGCCGCCGTATTCCTTGTGCAGCGTCGCGCCGTATCCGCCCTCTGTGGGCGAGCGCAGCACCCGCTTCTTGCTGATGCGCGACATCGCGCCGATCGCCGCCCGTGTCGGGGCGGCGCGCAGAATCGCCGGGCCCTGCAGATCCAGCCACGGGCTGTTGAGCACAAGGCCCCTGATGCGCCGCCGTGCCGTCTCGCCGCGACGCCGCACCCGGTCCAGCCACAGCGCCACGATCAGCGCTCCGGTGGAATGCGCGCAGACCAGAACGTCGGCTGACGGCGCATCAGCGGCGATGGCGTCCAGCGCCCGCTCGAGCTCGGCGTCATAGCGGGTCAGATCGGTGGTGAAGTGCGGCGTCTGGCCCTCGCGCCAGGAGCGCCCACATTTGTGCTGATCGAGGGCGTAGACGGCGAAGCCGCGGCCCGCGAAATGGTCGGCCTGTTCGGTGTTGAAGAAGTAGTCGGTGAAGCCGTGCACCAGCAGCACCGCGCGGTTGGCTGACGGCTCGGCTTCGCCGCGGCGCACCAGCGTGGCGGCCAACTCGCCCTCGCCGTCGGGGTCCGGGCCGAGGTCGAAGGTCTGCTGCCAATAGCCAGGCAGCACGTCGGGCTCCCATCCAGGCACAACAGCCACCTTAATGGCGCACGTCGACCGACCCGGCCCCATGAGTAACCAACCCCGGCGGGATAGCCTGAACAGCGATGACCGACCCGAGGACCGCAGAGGCCGACGTCGTGTTGGTGGGCGCCGGCATCATGAGCGCCACACTCGGCGTCCTGCTGCGGCAGGTGGAACCGAACTGGTCGATCACGTTGGTCGAGCGTCTCGACGGCGCGGGCGCTGAAAGCAGCTACGCGTGGCACAACGCGGGAACCGGCCACGCAGGCCTCTGCGAACTGAACTACACGCCGCAGCGGCCCGACGGCTCGATCGAGACCAGCAAGGCGATTCAGGTCAACGAGCAGTTCCAGGTCACGCGGCAATTCTGGGCATACGCGGTCGACAACGGGCTGCTGCCCGACGTGCGAACGTTCCTGAACCCCATCCCGCACGTCAGCTTCGTGCGCGGTGCTGGGGCCGTGGGCTACCTGAAACGCCGCCACGACGCGCTGGTCGGCAATCCGTTGTTCGCATCGATGGAATTCATCGACGACACAGACGAATTCGCCAGGCGGCTGCCGCTGATGGCCGCGGGCCGTGACCTTCGCGAACCCGTCGCGCTTGCCTGGGCGCAAGACGGGACGGATGTCGACTTCGGGGCACTGTCGCGACAGTTGATCGGCCACGCGGCCAAACGCGGCATGACCACCCTGTTCGGTCACGAGGTCCGCGCTCTCAGCCGGCAATCCTGCGGCGGCTGGACGTTGTCCGTCATCAACCGACGAACGGGCAGCAAGCGAAAGCTCAACGCCAAGTTCGTGTTTGTCGGCGCCGGAGGCGGGACGGTGCCGCTGCTGCAGAAGGCGGGCGAGGCCAAGGGGTTCGGCGGGTTTCCGGTTGGCGGCGCGTTCCTGCGCGCGAACCGGCCCGATCTGGCCACCGCGCACCGGGCCAAGGTGTACGGCCAGCCGCCGCCGGGTGCGCCCCCGATGGCGGGTTCGCACCTGGACACCCGGGTGATCAACGGCAAGCCGTGGCTGGTGTTCGGTCCTTTCGGGAGTTGGTCGCCCAAATTCTTGAAACAGGGCCGCCTGACCGATCTGCCGTTCTCGGTGAATCCGAACAATGTGTCAGCGATCCTCAAGGTCGGTGCCACTCAGGCGGGTTTCGTGAGATATCTGATCGGCCAGCTACTGCAGTCCGATGCTGAAAGGATGCAGACGTTGCGCGAATTCGCGCCTGGCGCAGTCGATTCCGATTGGCACCTTGCCGCTGCGGGGCAGCGGGTGCAGGTGATCCGGCCCGTCAAGGGCAAAGGCGGGGTGTTGGACTTCGGCACGACGGTGCTGTCGTCGGCCGACGGCACCATCGCCGGTCTGTTGGGAGCCTCGCCGGGAGCCTCGACCGCGGTGCCTGCGATGCTCGACGTCATGGCACGCTGTTTCGCCGATCGCTACCCGGCATGGTTGCCCAAGCTGAAAGAGATGGTGCCTTCGCTTGGCACTGAACTGTCGAACGAACCGGCGTTGTTCGAGGAGGTCTGGTCGTGGGGGACGAAGGTGCTCAAGTTGGATAAACCCGTCATGACGGCGGCGGGCGAATGACTGTCGCGTTACGCCGCAGCTGGGCCAAGGATCTCGACGCCGCGACGCTGTACGAGCTGCTCAAGTTGCGGGTCGAGGTGTTCGTCGTCGAACAGGCGACCCCGTACCCGGAACTCGACGGCCGCGATCTGGATGCCGAAACCCGGCACTTCTGGCTGGAAGGCCCCGACGGCGAAGTCATCTCGACGCTGCGGTTGATGGAGGAACACCCCGGCGGGCAGAAGGGTTTCCGGATCGGCCGGGTCTGCACCAAACGCAGCGCCCGCGGACATGGCCACACCAACCGGCTGCTGCAGGCGGCGCTGGCCGAGGTCGGTGACTACCCCTGCCGCATCAATTCGCAGACCTACCTCGCCGAGATGTACGGCAGACATGGATTCGTGCGTGACGGCGACGAATTCCTCGACGACGGCATCCCGCACGTGCCGATGATCAAGGTCGGAGCCGGGCAGCCGTGACACCGAGCTATCCGTTCAGCGCGATCGTCGGCCACGACCGACTGCGGTTGGCCCTGCTGTTGTGCGCGGTGCGGCCCGAGATCGGCGGTGTGCTGATCCGCGGCGAGAAGGGCACGGCGAAATCGACGGCGGTGCGGGCGTTGGCGCATGTGCTGGCCGACATCGACGGTGCGTCGTTGGTCGAATTGCCGATCGGCGCAACCGAAGACCGGGTGGTCGGCTCGCTGGACCTGCAGAAGGTGCTGCGCGACGGCGAGCACGCGTTCCAGCCGGGCCTGTTGGCCCGCGCACACGGCGGCGTGCTGTACGTCGACGAGGTCAACCTGCTGCACGATCACTTGGTCGACGTGATCCTCGACGCCGCCGCGATGGGCCGCGTCCACGTCGAGCGTGATGGCGTTTCGCACAGCCACGAGGCGCGCTTCGTGTTGATCGGCACGATGAATCCCGAAGAGGGCGAACTGCGTCCGCAGCTACTCGATCGGTTCGGGCTCACCGTGGACGTGCACGCCTCGCGCGACGTCGAGGTGCGCGCCGACGTGATCAGGCAACGGATGGCGTTCGAGGCCGATCCCGCGGCGTTCGCCGAGCGCTACGCGGCCGCGGATGCCGAGCTGGCGCGCCGGGTTGCGTCCGCCCGATCGGTTGTTGGTGCGGTTGTGTTGCCGGACAACGAATTACGGCGCATCGCAGCGCTGTGCGCCGCTTTCGATGTCGACGGGATGCGCGCCGATCTGGTGGTCGCTCGCACCGCCGTCGCGCACGCGGCATGGCGAGGCGCGGACGTAGTGACCGAAGATGACATCCGAGTTGCCGCGGAACTCGCTCTGCCGCACCGGCGTCGGCGCGACCCATTCGACGATCCAGGGCTGGACCAGGACCAGCTGGACGAGGCGATGGCGCAGGCGGGTGAGTCTGCGGACGACCCGGAGCCCGAACCCGACCCCGATTCGCCGGGCGGTGGTTCGGAGACCGGCTCGGGTTCGGAAAATTCTATGCCGCAACGTAATTCAAGCGCGCAGCCGCGTCCGAATGCGGCGCCGTCTGCGGTGTTCCGGACGCGTGCGCTGGTGGTGCCCGGCGTCGGCGAGGGAGCGCCTGGCCGCCGGTCACGGGCGCGCAACCGCACGGGCAAGGCGATCTCGCCGACCGACGACCGCCAAGCGGGCCACGGTGTGCACGTGTTCGGCACGCTACTGGCCGCCGCGGGCCGACAGCGCCGCCCCGGCAGGCCTCGCCCGCAGCCCGATGACGTCCGCCGCGCGATCAGGGAAGGCCGCGAGGGCAACCTCGTCATTTTCGTCGTCGACGCCTCGGGATCGATGGCCGCGCGGGACCGGATGTCTGCCGTCGGTGGGGCGACGCTGTCGCTGTTGCGCGACGCCTATCAGCGCCGCGACAAGGTGGCCGTTATCACGTTCCGGCAGCAGGACGCCCAGGTGTTGTTGCCGCCCACGTCGTCGGTGCACATCGCGAGCAGGCGGCTGGCCCGGTTCGACACCGGCGGGAAAACCCCGTTGGCGCAGGGCTTGTTGGCCGCCCGCGATGTGGTGGTGCGGGAGAAGGCGCGCGACAGGGCGCGGCGCAGCCTCGTCGTCGTGCTGACCGATGGGCGCGCCACCGGCGGTCCGGATCCGCTGGGCCGGGCGCGGACAGCTGCCCGGCTGCTCGTGGCCGAAGGTGCGGCCGCGGTTGTCGTGGATTGTGAAACCTCGTACGTCCGTTTGGGTTTGGCTGAGCAACTGGCAGGCCATCTCGGCGCTCCTGCTGTGCGGTTGGCACAGCTACGCGCGGACGCTCTCACCGACGTCGTGCGCACGGCGGCATAAGGAGACGCGAAAATGCCTCAGGGCCAACCGCTCACCGTTCCAGAAGACGGCCTGACGACACGCGCCCGGCGCAACGCGCCGCTGCTGGCCGTGCACACCGGCGCAGGCAAGGGCAAGTCGACCGCGGCCTTCGGGATGGCGCTGCGGGCATGGAACCAGGGGTTCGCCGTCGCGGTGTTCCAGTTCGTCAAGAGCGCGAAGTGGAAGGTGGGCGAGGAAGCCGCATTTCGTGAACTGGGCCGGGTGCACGACGAGCACGGTCTCGGCGGGCCCGTCGAGTGGCACAAGATGGGGTCGGGCTGGTCGTGGTCGCGCAAGCACGGTAGTGAGGTCGACCATGCGGCGGCCGCCGCCGACGGCTGGGCCGAGATTTCGCGCAGGCTGGCCGAAGAGCGGCACGACTTCTATGTGCTCGACGAGTTCACCTATCCGCTGAAGTGGGGCTGGGTCGACGTCGACGAGGTGATCGCGACCCTGGCGTCGCGGCCCGGCACCCAGCATGTGGTGATCACCGGCCGCGATGCCCCCGAGCAGTTGCTTGACGCGGCCGATCTGGTGACGGAGATGACCAAGGTCAAGCATCCGATGGACGCAGGCCGCAAGGGCCAGAAGGGCATCGAGTGGTGACACTCGATCCGCGCGAGCGACCGCAAAATGACAACTTTTGCGGCGCGTCGGCGTACAAACACGGCCGCTCGCGGGGGTTGGGGTGAGCGTTCCCGGCGTCGTCATAGCCGCGCCGGCGTCTGGCAGCGGAAAGACCACCGTCGCAACGGGTTTGATGGGTGCGCTGCGGCAGGCCGGTAAACGAGTGGCGCCGTTCAAGGTCGGCCCCGACTTCATCGACCCGGGCTACCACGCACTCGCGTCGGCGCGCCCCGGCCGCAATCTCGACCCCGTGCTGGTGGGGGAGCAGCTGATCGGCCCGCTTTACCGGCATGGCGGCGGAGGTGCCGACATCGCCGTCGTCGAGGGTGTGATGGGCCTGTTCGACGGGCGCATCACCGACGACACCGCAGGAACCGCACAGGGATCCACGGCCCATGTCGCGGCGCTGCTCGGCGCGCCCGTCATCCTGGTCGTCGACGCCCGCGGCCAAAGCCACAGCATTGCCGCTCTGCTGCATGGCTTTTCGACGTTCGACCAATCGGTACGCCTCGCGGGAGTGATCCTCAACCGGGTCGGCTCACCCCGGCACGAAGAGGTGTTGCGGCAGGCATGCGAGCACGCCGGCGTGCCGGTGCTCGGGGCGATTCCGCGCGCCGACGAACTGTCCGTGCCGTCGCGGCACCTCGGCCTTGTCACCGCTGTCGAACACGGCGAACGCGCGCGCGCAGCCGTCGACGCGATGGTCGAACTGGTGGGCCGCCACGTCGACCTGGCAGCCGTCGCGGCAGCGGCGGCAAGCCGGGTCACCGTCGAGCCGTGGAGTCCCGCCGTCGCCGGGCCGGCCGCCCAAGGCATCACGGTCGCGCTTGCGGCAGGCAAGGCGTTCACCTTCGGCTACACCGAACACGGCGAACTGCTGCGCGCCGCGGGCGCCGAGGTGGTCGAATTCGACCCGTTGACCGACCCGCTGCCAGCGGGCACGGCAGCGTTGGTGCTGCCCGGTGGCTTCCCCGAGCAATTCGGCACCGAACTGTCAACCAACGATGTTGTGCGTCAACAGATCCATGAGCTGGCCGCGGCAGGCGCCCCGATACACGCCGAATGCGCGGGCCTGACGTATCTGGTCGACGAGCTCGACGGGTCTCCGATGTGCGGGGTGCTGTCCGGTTCGGCGCAGTTCAGCGACCGGCTCACGCTCGGTTACCGGGAGGCCGTCGCGGTGGCCGACAGCCCGCTGCACACCATCGGTGATCGCGCCATGGGACACGAATTCCACCGCACCACAGTCACATTCGCCCACAGTTACCAACCCGCGTGGATGTTCGCGGGTCGTGTGCAAGACGGCGCCGTCGACCGTGGCGTGCACGCGTCGTATCTGCACACCCACCCGGCTGCGCATCCACACGCGATATCCCGCTTCGTGGCCGCAGCGGCCGCAACCTCTAAGCTCGCCGGGTGACCGATAACGCCTACCTCGTCGGCCTTCGCCTGACCGGCAAGAAGGTCGTCGTCGTCGGCGGCGGCACCGTCGCGCAGCGTCGCCTGCCGCTGCTGATCGCCAACGGGGCCGACGTGCACGTCATCACGCGCAGCGCCACCCCGGCGGTCGAAGGAATGCCCGGAATCACCTTGACGCTCAGGGAGTTCCGCGCCGGTGACCTCGAGGGCGCCTGGTATGCGATCGCGGCCACCGACGACCCGGACGTCAACGCCGCGGTCGTCGCCGAAGCTGAGCGCCTGCACATCTTCTGCGTGCGCGCCGACGTGGCGCGCGAGGGCACCGCCGTCACCCCCGCCTCATTCGAGTACGAAGGGCTGTCGGTCGGCGTGCTCGCCGGCGGCGAACACCGCCGCTCGGCGGCCATCCGGTCCGCCATCCATGAGGCGTTGCAGCAGGGGCTGATCACGGCCGACACGCCGGGCGTCGTGCACGGCGGTGTCGCGCTGGTGGGTGGCGGACCTGGAGATCCGGAGCTGATCACCGTGCGCGGCAGGCGGTTGCTCGCGCACGCCGACGTCGTCGTGGCAGACCGGCTGGCGCCGCAGGAGCTGCTGGCCGAGCTACCGCCGCACGTCGAGGTGATCGACGCGGCCAAGATCCCGTATGGCCGCGCGATGGCCCAGGACGCGATCAACGAAGTGCTCATCGACCGGGCCAAGGCGGGCAAGTTCGTCGTCCGACTCAAGGGCGGCGATCCATTCGTATTCGCACGCGGCTACGAAGAGGTGATCGCGTGTGCGGATGCTGGGATTCCCGTCACAGTTGTGCCGGGTGTGACCAGTGCCATAGCAGTTCCTGCGCTCGCGGGCGTTCCCGTCACCCACCGGCACGTCACGCACGAGTTTGTGGTGGTCAGCGGGCATATAGCGCCCGACCATCCCGAATCGTTAGTGAATTGGAATGCGCTGGCCAAGCTTTCGGGCACGATCGTGTTGCTGATGGCCGTCGAGCGCATCGAGTTGTTCGCCAAGGCGTTGCTCGAAGGCGGCAGACCTGCGGATACGCCGGTGATCGTCGTTCAGCACGGCTCGACGACCGCCCAGCGAACTTTGCGTGCCACGCTTTCTGACGCCCCGGAGCGCATTCGAGAGGAGGGCATCAGGCCTCCCGCGATCATCGTGATCGGCCCTGTGGCGGCATTCGGCGGTTAAAGGATTCTTAAGATTACTGTAAGGTAACCTGCTATGACCGCTCTCAATGACGCAGAGCGCGCTGCCATCCAGCGCGACGCCGAAGGTAGGGCTAACAGGTCTTTTCCTATGCATATGGAACACACACCACTGGAGCAAACAGGCAGGTATCCGGCTTGGCTGCCGTCGCGGCGGTTCGTGGCCGCGGTCATCGCGATCGGCGGGATGCAGTTGCTCGCCACGATGGACAGCACCGTCGCTATCGTCGCGCTTCCTAAGATTCAGAACGAGCTGAGCCTGTCGGACGCGGGCCGTAGCTGGGTGATCACGGCCTATGTGCTGACCTTCGGCGGGCTGATGCTGCTGGGCGGTCGCCTCGGCGACACGATCGGCCGCAAGCGCACCTTCATCGCAGGCGTCGCACTGTTCACCATCGCCTCGATCCTGTGCGGCCTGGCGTGGAACGAGACCACGCTGGTCACCGCCCGGCTGCTGCAGGGTGTCGGCGCGGCGATCGCGTCACCGACCGCGCTGGCGCTGATCGCGACCACGTTCCCGAAGGGGCCGGCACGCAACGCGGCAACCGCGATCTTCGCCGCGATGACCGGCGTCGGCTCGGTGATGGGCCTGATCGTCGGTGGCGCGCTGACCGAGGTGTCCTGGCGGTGGGCGTTTTTGATCAACATCCCGATCGGGCTGCTGATGATCCAGCTGGCCCGCACGACGCTGCGGGAGACGCACCGCGAGCGGCTGAAGCTGGACGCGACGGGCGCGATCCTGGCGACGCTGGCCTGCACCTTCGGAGTGTTCGGCTTTTCGATGGGTCCCGAGCACGGCTGGCTCAAGCCCCTGACGATCGGCTCGGGCGTGGCCGCGCTGGGCTTCTTCATCGCATTCCTGATCGTCGAGCGCACTGCGGACAACCCCGTCGTGCCGTTCGAGTTGTTCAAGGACCGCAACCGGGTGGCGACCTTCGCGGCCGTCTTCCTGGCAGGCGGCGTGATGTTCACGCTGACCGTGCTGATCGGCCTGTACGTGCAGGACATCATGGGCTACAGCGCTTTACGCGCAGGCGTCGGCTTCATCCCGTTCGTGATCGCGCTCGGCATCGGCCTCGGGCTGTCGTCGCATCTGGTGTCGCTGTTCCCGCCGCGCGTGCTTGTCATCGCCGGTGGGATTCTCGTGCTGGGCGCGATGATCTACGGCTCGACGCTCAACGGCGGCATCCCATACTTCCCGAACCTGGTGCTGCCGATCACCATCGGCGGCTTCGGCATCGGCATGATCGTCGTCCCGCTGACGGTGTCGGCCATCGCCGGGGTCGGCTTCGACCAGATCGGCCCGGTATCCGCGATCGCGCTGATGCTGCAGAACCTCGGCGGGCCGGTCGTGCTGGCCGTCATCCAGGCCGTCATCACGTCGCGCACGCTGTATCTGGGCGGCACCACCGGGCCTGTGAAGAACATGGACACCTCTCAGCTGCACGCGCTCGACCAGGGCTACACCTACGGCCTGCTGTGGGTCGCGGCGGTCGCGGTCATCGTCGGCGCCGTTGCGCTGTTCATCGGCTACACCTCCGAGCAGGTGGCGCATGCGCAGGAAGTCAAGGACGCGATCGATTCCGGAGAGCTTTAGCTCCATCGATTTGACTCTCGGTAGTCTGGCAAGACATGTCTGCCGGGGAGTCAACTGAGCGCTCCACCGCACCGCTGTCTTCCTCGGTGCTCGGCATCGCGATCATCGCGATCACCGGCATGCAGCTCATGTCGACGCTCGACGGCACCATCGTCATCGTCGCGCTGCCCCGGATGCAGGCCGACCTCGACCTTTCCGACGTCACCAAGGCCTGGATCATCACCGCCTACGTGCTGACGTTCGGGGGGCTGCTGCTCCTGGGTGGCCGCGTTGGTGACGCGATCGGGCACAAGCGGGCCTTTTTGTCCGGTGTCGGTGTGTTCACGATCGCCTCGTTGGTGTGCGGTCTGGCCAACGACGGCATCACGCTGATCGTCGCCAGGGCGGTGCAGGGCACCGGCGCAGCAGTGGCAGCGCCGACGGGTCTGGCGCTGATCGCCACGACGTACGCGGTCGGGCAGGCGCGTAACCAGGCGATGGCCGTGTCGGCCGCAATGCAGGGCATCGGGTCGGTCCTGGGTCTGGTGCTCGGCGGCCTGCTGACCGTCATCTCGTGGCGGCTGGCGTTCTTGATCAACGTGCCGATCGGCATCGTCATCATCGTCATCGCCGTGTACCGCATCAGCGAAACCCACCACGAGCGCCTCAAACTCGACATCACCGGTGCGCTGCTGGCCACCCTCGGGTGCGCATCCGCGGTCCTGGTCTTCACCCAGGGACCGCCGCGCGCCTGGGTCGACCCGTGGGTGATCGGCGCAGCGATCGCGACCGTCGTGTTCTTCGCCGCGTTCTTCGTCGTCGAGCGCACCGCCGAGCACCCGATCGTGCCGTTCTCGGTGTTCGACAACCGCAATCGCGTGATGACGTTCATCTCGCTGTTCCTTGCGGGCGGCGTGATGCTGACGGCGACGGTGATCATCGGCCTGTATGTGCAGGACGTGATGGGGTATTCGGCGCTGCGGGCAGGCATCTGCTTCATCCCGTTCGCGCTCGCGATGGGAACGGGAAACGTGATCGCCGCCCGCATAGCGCTGTACGTCGCCCCGCGCTGGCTGATCATCGGGTTCGGCGCGTTGGTATTCGGCGCCATGCTCTACGGGTCCACCCTGAATCGGCACATCCCGTACTTCCCCGACCTCGTGGTCCCACTTGTGGTGGGGGGCTTGGGAATTGGGGTCCTTTCCGTCGTTCTGCCGCTCTGCGCGATCGCCGAGGCAGGCCCGAACGAGATCGGTCCGGTCTCGGCGATCACGTTGATGGTGCAGAACCTCGGCGGCCCGGTGGTGCTGGTGGTGATCCAGGCGGTGCTGACCTCTCGCACGCTGTTCTTGGGTGGCACAACCGGACCGGTCAAGGACATGACGTCGAGCCAACTCGACGCGCTGGACCATGGCTACACCTACTCGCTGCTGTGGGTCGCGGGCATCGCGGTTCTGGTCGGCATCGCCGCCTTCTGGATCGGCTACTCCGCGCGCCAGATCGCCAGCGCGCAGCACACCCGCGAAGCCGTCGAGGCGGGCGAGCTCTAGATACGCTGTCGCGGTGCATGACGACGCGCGACCGACGCGACAGCAGATCTCCGACGCCGTCGATCCCTCAGGCTGGGCTCTGATCCTCGGCGCGATCTATGCGGAGGTACCGGTGGCCACGCTGGCCGACGCTGTTGCGGTGGCCTCACTTGCGGTTGCGTCGGTCGGCGCCGACGGTCAAGGCCATCTGACGGTCGACATCCGCGCGGACCGGGCGGTGCTGCGACTGCAGTCAGCCGAGGTCGCCGCGGTCACCGGGCGCGACGTCAGGTTGGCGCGCGACGTCTCGCAGACGCTGACAGCGCAGGGATTTGAACTGCGGCCCGGTGCCGTGCAGGCGCTCGAAATCGCGATCGACGCCATCGACATCCCGCTGGTGCGGCCGTTCTGGAAAGCGATCACCGGCTACGCCGACGAACCGGGCTCCGAGCTCAACGCCGCGCTGATCGATCCCGCGGGCCGCGCGCCCGCGATCTGGTTTCAGCAGATGGATGCGCCTCGGCCTCAACGCAATCGGATTCACATCGACGTCGACGTGCCGCACGGCGTGGCCAAGGCGCGGATCGACGCGGCGATCGCGGCGGGCGGCCGTCTGCTGTCCGACGCCGAGGCGCCCGCGTTTTGGGTGCTGGCCGATCCGGAGGGCAACGAGGCGTGCATCTGCACATGGCAGGGACGGGACTGAAGTGACCACACCGAAACACGAGGCGCCGGAACCGCCGGACACCCTGCGCGACCGGTTCCGCGACGCGATCGCACCGCGCACGCTGGCACTCGGTGTCGGCGTGTTGTTGCTGCAGTTCGCGTTCATCCTGTCCTACATCGGCGCCTTCCATTCGCCGTCGCCGCATCGGATTCCGGTGATCGTGGTCGCGCAGGACGGCGTGGCCGAGCAAGTCGTTGAGCAACTCAACGCGATACCGGGACAGCCGCTACAGGCCAGCGCGTCCGACGACACCAGGGTCGCGCTGCAGGCGCTGCGCGCAGGCGAGACCTCAGGGGTGTACGTGGTCAGTGCCGCGGACACCCATGACTTCGGCATCGTCGCTTCCGGCGGAGGAACGTCGGTGGCGACCGCGGTCGAGGATCTGTTCGACGCCGCCGCCAAACAGCACGACAGGACGGTGTCGATCCAGGACGCGGTGCCGCTGGATCCCGGCGATGCCCGCGGGCTGTCCGGCTTCTACCTCGTCATCGGCTGGGCCGTTGGCGGCTATCTGTTCGCGGCCATGCTCGGCGTCGCGAAGGGTTCGCGGCCTGCCACGCTGCCGCGGGCGGTATGGCGGCTCGGCGCGACGGTGCCGTACGCGCTGGCGTCCGGTCTGGGTGGCGCGGTGATCGCAGAGCCGGTGCTCGGCGCGCTCAGCGGTCATTTCTGGTCCGTCGCGGGAATCGGCGTGCTGGTCACACTTTCGGCAGCGACGGTGACGATCGCGCTGCAGACGTTGTTCGGCGTCATCGGCATCGGGCTGACAGTGGTGATCTTCGTGATCCTCGGCAACCCCACGGCAGGCGGCGCTTACCAGGCGCCGCTGTTGCCGCCGTTCTGGCGGGCGATCAGCGGCTTTCTGCCCAACGGCGCGGGCACCGAAGCGGTCCGGCGCATCATCTACTTCGAGGCGCACGGCGTGGCGCACCCGATCATCGTGCTGACGGTGTGGATCGTCATCGGCGTGGCGCTCACGCTGGCAGCCTCGGCAACCAGGAAGCGGGCACGTCAGTAAGCTTGCCCGCTGTGATCACCCGCATGTCCGAGCTGTTCCTGCGCACCCTGCGCGACGACCCCGCCGACGCCGAGGTGCCCAGCCACAAGCTGTTGATCCGGGCCGGCTACGTCCGCCCGGTCGGGCCAGGGCTCTACAGCTGGCTTCCCCTTGGCCTGCGGGTGCTGCGCAAAATCGAGAAAGTCGTCCGCGATGAGATGAATGCCATTGGCGGACAAGAGATTCTGTTCCCCGCGCTGCTGCCCAAGGCGCCCTACGAGGTGACCAACCGCTGGACCGAGTACGGCGACGGGGTGTTCCGGCTGCAGGACCGCCGCAAGAACGACTACCTGCTCGGCCCGACGCACGAAGAGCTGTTCACGCTGACGGTCAAGGGGGAGTACAGCAGCTATAAGGATTTTCCGGTGCTGCTGTACCAAATCCAGACGAAGTACCGCGACGAGGCCAGGCCACGCGCTGGCATCCTGCGAGGCCGCGAGTTCCTGATGAAGGACTCGTATTCGTTCGACGTCGACGACAAGGGACTCGAGGCCGTTTACCTGCGGCACCGCGACGCATACCAGCGGATCTTCGCCGAACTCGGCGTCCGCTACGTGATCGTGTCAGCGGTGTCCGGCGCGATGGGCGGCAGTGCATCGGAAGAGTTCCTTGCCGAAAGCGAGATCGGCGAGGACACCTTCGTGCGGTGCCTGGAATCCGGATATGCCGCCAATGTCGAGGCGGTCGTGACCGCGGTGCCGGAGCCGCTGCCGATCGAGGGGCAGCCCGAGGCCAAGGTGTACGACACGCCGGGCACGCCGACGATCGCGACGCTCGTCGAGTGGGCCAACTCCGCGCTGGACCGCGAGGTGACCGCCGCGGACACACTGAAGAACGTCGTGCTCAAGACACGCCAGCCAGGTGGGGACTGGGAATTGCTCGCGGTCGGTGTACCGGGCGACCGCGAGGTCGACGAGAAGCGGTTGGGGGCCGCGCTCGATCCGGCCGAGTACGCGTTGCTCGAGGATGCCGACTGGCCGAAGTACCCGTTTCTGGCAAAGGGCTATATCGGGCCAAAAGGATTGCTGGCCAACGGCGTTCGCTATCTCGTCGACCCGCGGGTGGTGGACGGGACGTCGTGGATCACCGGCGCCGACGAGCCCGGCAGGCATGTGGTGGGGCTGGTCGCGGGGCGTGACTTCGTCGCCGACGGCACGATCGAGGCCGCCGAGGTGCGCGACGGCGACCCGTCGCCCGACGGCGCAGGCCCGCTCGTCTCCGCGCGCGGCATCGAGATCGGCCATATCTTCCAACTCGGGCGCAAGTACACCAACGCCTTCTCCGTCGACGTGCTCGGTGAGGACGGCAAGCCGGTGCGGCTGACCATGGGTTCCTACGGCATCGGTGTTTCCCGGCTGGTCGCTGTGATCGCCGAACAGCATCACGACGAGCTGGGCCTGCGATGGCCGTCGTCGGTGTCGCCGTTCGACGCGCACCTGGTGATCGCGAACAAGGACGAGGACGCGCGTGCGGGCGCCGCAGGGCTGGCTGACGAGCTGGATCGGTTGGGCATCGAGGTGCTGCTCGACGACCGGAAGGCCTCACCCGGCGTGAAGTTCAAGGATGCCGAACTGCTCGGTGTGCCTTGGATAGTCGTGGTTGGCCGCGGCTGGGCAGACGGTGTCGTCGAGCTGCGTAACCGGTTCACCGGCGAGACGCGCGAGATCGCTGTCGACAACGCGGCGGCCGACATCGCCGCGGCCGCAAGGAGCTAGCGGCTATTCGGAGCCGCCGGGGAAGGCGACCGTGATCGGCGAAATGCCAAGCACCCGGCTCCATTTCGCCGCAGTGACAGCGCACTGGCTCAGCGCGGTCACCGCGAAGGTCCTGTCCTTCTCGTCGGTCGCCTGCTCGAGAACTGCTCGCCAGGCGACCGCGGCGTCCTGCTCCATCCGCACGGCCAGGTTGGCTGCAGCGGTCGGGTTGTCGACCGCCATCGGCAGCTGATAGCCGGCGGCAGGCAGCGGCGGGTCAACCGAGCGCGGCTTGAGCAGGGCGATGGCTCCCTCACGTCGCTCCCGGTGCTCGGCCATTGCGGTCGACACCAGCTCGTTGACGTCCGGCGTCGAGTGCGCTGACACCAGCCCGTACCCGTAGATCGTTGCGTGCTCGGTGGCGATCGCGTCGAACAGCGCGCCGTTGGCTGCGTCCGGCGGCCGCGTCGGTTGCGGAGAGGTCATTGTGCCGCCTTCGGCGGCACCAACGCGACGCTGTAGGCCGCCGTGCATGCCGCCGCGATCGAGCCGAGCAGACCCGCGCGATAGCCCGACTGTGTGGCCGCCAATTGCGCAGCGGCATCGGCCGACTGACGCAGCGAAGCGATCACGTCCTCGGTGGTGGGCGCCTTCGCCGGCGGGACCGTGGTCGTCGTCGGCGAGGCAGTCGGCGCTTTCTTGCCGACCATCCGCACGAGCTCGTCGGACAGCGCCTGTGCGTGTGCCGAACGCTCGTTTGCCACCGCGGTCAGTGCCTGCGCAGTCGGTGGGGGAGGCTTCGCCGCCGCAGCGTCGGAGGCCAGCTGGCTGTCGGCGCGGGCCCGGTCGAGTTGCGCGGCGAGCTCGTCGACCCCCGGCGGTGGCGGCGGCTCGCCGCACGCGGCGGCGGTGGTGACCAGTGCCAAAGCTGCCGCTGAGAACAAGATCTGTCGTCTGCTGACGGTCGGCGGCGAGCTCGGCACGTGCAACATCCTGCCATTGCGCGCGGACTGTGTATTCGCTGGACGCCGCAGCGCGTTTGGGGCTCGGCACGGGCGCCCTGGCGTATCGTTGATAGTCGGTTCCACGTTGCGCTGTGCGGAATCGTGTCAGGACAACTCAAGATGAGGAGCTCGCCGTGACGGAGCGGTCTGCGGGATTACCGTCGCAGAAACAGGTGATCGAGCTACTCGACGGCGAGTTCGCGCGCGCGGGCTATGAAATCGAAGACGTGATCATCGATACCGCCACGCGCCCGCCGCGGATCACCGTTATCGCCGACGGCGACGAACCCCTCGATCTTGACTCGATCGCCGAGCTTGCGCGCTCGGCCTCCGAAGCGCTGGATCGCATCGATACCCCGCCGTACGTGCTCGAGGTCACCTCGCCAGGCGTTGATCGCCCACTGACCACCGAGAAGCACTACCGGCGCGCCCGCGGCCGCAAGGTCGAGGTCACGCTGTCCGACGGCTCGCAGCTGACCGGCAGGCTCGGTGAAATCCGTGGCGGCACTGTGCGACTCGTGGTGCGCGAGGGTGCGAAGGCAAACTTCTCGATCCGGGAGTTGCCTTTGGAAGGCATCACCAAAGCCGTTGTGCAGGTTGAATTTTCGCCGCCAAACCAGCGTGAGCTGGAGCTGGCAGGCCAGTCTGGGGAGGAGGCTTCAGCGTGAACATCGACATGGCGGCACTTCACGCGATCGAGGCGGACAAGGGCATCTCGGTCGACGTGGTCGTCGAGACCATCAAGTCGGCGTTGCTGACCGCCTATCGCCATACCGAAGGCCACGAGGCCGACGCCCGCATCGACATCGATCGCAAGACCGGCGTCGTCAAGGTGCTCGCACGCGAGACGGACGCCGACGGCAATCTCATCCACGAATGGGACGACACCCCAGAGGGATTCGGGCGTATCGCGGCGACCACCGCGCGTCAGGTGATCCTGCAGCGCTTGCGCGATGCGGAGAACGAGAAGAACTATGGCGAGTTCTCGGCGAGGGAGGGCGACATCGTCGGCGGCGTCATCCAGCGTGACGCCCGCGCCAACGCCCGCGGGCTGGTCGTCGTCCGAATGGGTAGCGAGACCAAGGGATCCGAGGGTGTCATTCCCGCCGCGGAGCAGGTTCCCGGTGAGCGCTACGAGCACGGCGACCGGTTGCGGTGCTACGTCGTCGGCGTCACCCGCGGTGCCCGCGAACCACTGATCACGTTGTCGCGCACCCATCCGAACCTGGTGCGCAAGCTGTTCTCACTGGAGGTGCCGGAGATCGCCGACGGGTCAGTCGAGATCGTCGCGGTGGCGCGTGAAGCAGGCCACCGCTCGAAGATCGCGGTCACCTCGCGGGTGCCTGGCCTCAATGCCAAGGGCGCCTGCATCGGGCCGATGGGGCAGCGGGTGCGCAACGTGATGAGCGAGTTGTCCGGCGAGAAGATCGACATCATCGACTACGACGAAGACCCCGCCCGGTTCGTCGCCAATGCGTTGTCGCCGGCCAAGGTGGTGTCGGTCAGTGTCATCGACGAGTCCGCGCGCGCGGCCAGGGTCGTGGTCCCGGATTTTCAGCTGTCGCTGGCGATCGGCAAGGAGGGCCAAAACGCCCGGCTGGCGGCCCGGTTGACCGGCTGGCGGATCGATATTCGAAGCGACGCCGCACCGCAGCCGGACTCCGGGGCGGCGCATGGGGCGGCGCGCGACCGGCAATAGTCCCCAGACCAGCACGACCGTTTGTCTTTCGTGAGCAGGCTGACGGTAGACTCAGCTGTGATCCAGCGCGAGACTTCGGCTCGGACGTTCGAAAGCGCCACCGCCCCCTCGGGTGGACCGGTTCGGACGTGCGTCGGCTGCCGGAAGCGAGAGCTGGCCGTCGAACTGCTTCGGGTAGTCGCCGTCGACGGGAATGGCGAGTGCGCCGTGACCGTTGACCCAGCGAGAAAGCTGCCGGGGCGGGGTGCCTGGTTGCATCCCGACCCAGCGTGTCTAGACGCAGCAATTCGGCGGCGAGCATTCGCACGAGCGCTACGGATCACCGGTTCACCGGACACCACCGCGGTGGTTGAGCACTTCGAGCAATCGGAGCACCCGACCACCCCGGTTCAGAGAACAGGTAGCGAAGAACATGAGCACACCGTGAAGTCCCGATGACCATGCGTCATAGCTAACCCGAGGCGCGGCGCCTACCACCGCTGACGCCTCTAGAGATGGAGATGTAGTGGCAGGTAAGGCCCGTGTACACGAGTTGGCCAAGGAACTCGGTGTCACTAGTAAGGAAGTTCTCGCCCGACTGAGCGAACAGGGCGAATTCGTCAAATCCGCGTCCTCCACGGTGGAGGCACCCGTCGCGCGTCGACTGCGCGAATCATTCGGTGGCGCAAAGCCCGCAGCGGAGAAGGTCAAGGCCGACGGCAACGGCTCGCCGGCCAAGCCGGCAGCGGCAAAGGCCGCGCCCGCGAAGCCGGCCGCCCCCAAGCCCGCGGCCCCCGCAGCTCCGGTGGAACCGGCGCCAGCGCCCCCTCCCGCGGCAGCTGCACCAGCAGCCCCGCCGGCGGCGCCGCCGACGCCCGCAGCTCCGGCCGCGCCCACCCCAGGCGCAACGCCCGGCGCCACTCCTGGCCCGCGGCCAGGCCCGGCGCCCAAGCCCGCTGCGCGCACGCCGCGCGTCGGCAACAACCCGTTCTCTTCCGCGCAGCCCGTTGACCGGCCGATTCCTCGTCCGCAGGGTCCGCGCCCCGGTCCCGGTGCGCCGCGGCCGGGTGCGCCACGGCCAGGCATGTCGCCTGGCAACATGCCCCCGCGTCCCGGCGGACCCCGTCCGCCGGCCGGTGGTCGTCCAGGCGGGCCGCGTCCCGGCCCCGGCGGTCGTCCCGCGCCAGGTGGCGCCGGTCGTCCCGGCGGTGGCGGCGGCGGTAACTACCGCGGCGGCGGTGCAGGCGGCGGTGGCGGTGCCCCCGCGGGCGCCGGCGGCGGCTACCGCGGTCGTCCTGGTGGCGGTGGCGGCGGACGCCCAGGTCAGCGTGGCGGAGCGGCCGGTGCATTCGGTCGTCCCGGCGGCGCGCCGAAGCGTGGCCGCAAGTCGAAGCGGGCGAAACGCGCCGAGTACGAAAACATGCAGGCGCCGGTCGTCGGCGGCGTGCGGCTGCCGCACGGCAACGGCGAGACCATCCGGCTGGCCCGCGGCGCGTCGCTGTCCGACTTCGCCGAGAAGATCGACGCCAACCCGGCCTCGCTGGTGCAGGCGCTGTTCAACCTCGGCGAGATGGTGACCGCCACCCAGTCGGTGGGTGACGAGACGCTGGAACTGCTCGGCAGCGAGATGAACTACGTCGTGCAGGTCGTGTCTCCGGAAGACGAGGACCGCGAGCTGCTCGAGTCGTTCGACCTCACCTACGGCGAGGACGAAGGCGGCGAGGAAGACCTCGAGACCCGCCCGCCGGTGGTCACCGTCATGGGTCACGTCGACCACGGCAAGACCCGACTGCTGGACACCATCCGTCAGGCCAACGTCCGCGAGGAAGAGGCAGGCGGCATCACCCAGCACATCGGCGCCTACCAGGTCGAGGTCGACCTCGACGGCACGATCCGGCCGATCACCTTCATCGACACCCCGGGTCACGAGGCGTTCACCGCCATGCGTGCCCGCGGCGCGAAGGCCACCGACATCGCGATCCTGGTGGTCGCCGCCGACGACGGTGTGATGCCGCAGACGGTGGAGGCGGTCAACCACGCGCAGGCGGCCGACGTGCCGATCGTGGTGGCGGTCAACAAGATCGACAAGGAAGGTGCCGATCCGCAGAAGATCCGCGGGCAGCTGACCGAATACGGTTTGGTGCCAGAGGAATTCGGCGGTGACACGATGTTCGTCGACATCTCCGCCAAGCAGGGCACCAACATCGAGGCCCTGCTCGAGGCGGTCGTGCTGACCGCCGATGCCTCCCTGGACCTGCGGGCAAACCCCGACATGGAAGCCCAGGGTGTTGCGATCGAGGCGCACCTGGACCGTGGCCGCGGTCCCGTGGCTACCGTGCTGATTCAGCGCGGCACGCTGCGCGTCGGCGATTCGGTGGTGGCAGGCGACGCCTACGGTCGCGTGCGCCGCATGGTCGACGAGCACGGCGAGGACGTCGAGGCGGCGCTGCCGTCGCGGCCGGTGCAGGTCATCGGCTTCACGTCGGTGCCGGGCGCAGGCGACAACTTCCTCGTCGTCGACGAGGACCGCATCGCCCGCCAGATCGCCGACCGGCGCAGCGCGCGCAAGCGCAACGCACTGGCCGCGCGTACCCGCAAGCGGATCAGCCTGGAGGACCTGGATTCGGCGCTGAAGGAAACCAGCCAGCTGAACCTGATCCTCAAGGGCGACAACGCGGGCACCGTCGAGGCGCTGGAGGAAGCGCTGCTGGGCATCCAGGTCGACGACGAGGTCGAACTGCGCGTCATCGACCGCGGCGTCGGCGGCGTCACCGAGACCAACGTCAACCTGGCGTCGGCCTCGGACGCGATCATCATCGGGTTCAACGTCCGCGCCGAGGGCAAGGCCACCGAACTCGCCAACCGCGAGGGTGTGGAGATCCGCTACTACTCGGTGATCTACCAGGCCATCGACGAGATCGAGAGCGCGCTCAAGGGCATGCTCAAGCCGATCTACGAGGAGCGCGAACTCGGTCGCGCCGAGATCCGGGCGATATTCCGGAGCTCGAAGGTCGGCAACATCGCCGGCTGCCTGGTCACCTCGGGCGTCATGCGCCGCAACGCCAAGGCGCGTCTGCTCCGCGACAGTGTCGTCGTCGCCGAGAACCTCACGGTGTCGTCGCTCAAGCGCGAGAAGGATGACGCGACCGAGGTGCGCGACGGCTACGAGTGTGGTTTGACGCTGACGTACTCCGACATCAAGGAGGGCGACGTGATCGAGACCTACGAGCTGGTCGAGAAGGCACGTGCCTGATCCGGCGCGTGCACGCCGGCTGGCCAAACGGATCGCGACCATCGTCGCTTCGGCGATCGAGTTCGAGATCAAGGATCCGCGGCTGGCCGGCGTGACGATCACCGACGCCAAGGTCACCGGCGACCTGCACGACGCGACGCTGTTCTACTCGGTGTTCGGGCGCAATCTCGAGGACGAGCCGGACTACGCCGGTGCGGCGGCGGCGCTGGAGAGCGCGAAGGGCACCCTGCGCACCAGGGTGGGCGCCGCGCTCGGCGTCCGGTTCACTCCGACGTTGGCGTTCGAACGCGACACCGTGCCCGACACGGCGCATCGGATGGAAGATCTGCTCGCTCGCGCGCGGGCCGCAGATGAGGATTTGGCTAGAGTTCGGCAGGGTGCCAAGCATGCGGGCGAGGAAGACCCGTACCGTAAGACCGGGGCTGAGGGTTCGAGCGGGGACCTAGATGACGGGCTTGACGCTGAGGACACCGGTGACCGCAATCGACAAGATGACTGACGCGCCTGTAATCGAAGGCCTGCGCGTCGATGCGCGGCAGGCCGCCGATCTCCTGGAGGCGGCCGCCACAGTCAGCGTCGTGTGCCACGTCTATCCCGACGCGGATACCATCGGCGCAGGTCTGGCCCTTGCGTTGGTGCTCGACCATGCGGGCAAGGCCGTCGAGGTGAGTTTCGCCGCGCCCGCTCGGCTACCCGAGTCACTGCAGTCGCTGCCGGGCGGACACCTGCTGGTCGGTCCGGACACGATGCGCCGCGACGCCGATCTCGTCGTCACCGTCGACATCCCGAGCGTCAACCGGCTCGGTGCGCTCGCTGAGCTCGCCGATGTCGGACGCGAGGTGTTGGTGATCGACCACCACGCCTCGAACCTGATGTTCGGCACCGCCAACTACGTCGATCCGTCCGCGGACTCCACCACGATGCTGGTGGCCGAGTTGCTCGATGCGTGGGGCAAGCCGATCGACCTGGGCGTCGCGCACTGCCTGTATGCCGGGCTGATCACCGACACCGGTTCGTTTCGGTGGGCCAGCGCCCGCGCGCATCGGCTCGCCGCCCGGCTGCTGGAGCTCGGAGTGGACAACACTTCGATCAGTCGCGCGCTGCTCGACAGCCACCCGTTCGCGTGGCTGCCGATGTTGTCGCGCGTGCTGTCGTCGGCGCAGCTGTTGCCCGATGCCGCAGGCGGTGCTGGACTGGTGTATGCCGTTGTGATGCACCAGGAATGGGCCAATGCGCGGCCGGAGGAAGTCGAGAGCATCGTCGACATCGTGCGCACCACGCAGCAGGCCGAGGTGTCTGCGGTGTTCAAGGAGATCGAGCCTGCGCACTGGTCGGTGTCGATGCGCGCGAAGTCCTACGACCTCGCCGCGGTCGCCAGTGCCTTCGGCGGCGGCGGGCACCGCCTGGCCGCGGGCTACTCGGCGACCGGATCCATCGACGACGTCGTTCAGGCGCTGTACACCGCTCTTGGCTGAGGGTGACCTCCCGGTAGCCCCGGCCACCGGCCGTCGCATCGCCGCATTGGCGTTCCCCGCGTTGGGGGTGCTGGCCGCAGAACCGATCTACCTGCTCTTCGACATCGCCATCGTCGGCCGGTTGGGCGCACTGGCGCTGGCCGGCCTGGCGATCGGCGGACTCATTCTGAGCACGCTGAGCTCGCAGATGACCTTCTTGTCCTACGGCACGACCGCGCGCTCGGCCCGCTTCTTCGGGGCAGGCGACCGCGCCGCTGCCGTCGGCGAGGGAGTCCAGGCCACCTGGCTGGCGCTGGGCTTGGGCGTCGTGATCGTCGTCGTGGTCGAGGCCGCTGCGGTGCCGTTGGTGTCGGCGTTGGCGGCAGGCGGCGGCATCGCGGACGCCGCGTTGCCGTGGGTGCGCATCGCGATTGTCGGCGTGCCCGCGATCCTGGTGTCCGCGGCGGGCAACGGGTGGATGCGCGGCGTGCAGGACACCACGCGGCCGCTGCGCTACGTGGTCGGCGGGTTCGCGGTGTCCGCGGTGCTGTGCCCACTGCTGGTGTACGGCTGGCTCGGCATGCCGCGGATGGAGTTGGCGGGCTCGGCGGTCGCCAACCTGGTGGGGCAGTGGGTGGCTGCGGCGTTCTTTCTACGTTCGCTGCTCGCCGAGCGGGTGCCGCTGCGGGTTCATCCGGCGGTGCTGCGAGCCCAGGTCGTGATGGGTCGTGACCTGGTGCTGCGCACGGTGGCATTCCAGGCGTGTTTCGTATCGGCGGGGGCCGTCGCTGCCCGGTTCGGTGCGGCCGCCGTCGCCGCCCATCAGGTGGTGCTGCAGCTGTGGAATTTCCTTGCGCTGGTGCTTGATTCGTTGGCGATCGCCGCGCAGTCGTTGGTGGGCGCGGCGCTGGGGGCCGGGCAGCTCGCGCATGCGAAGTCCGTGGCGTGGCGGGTGACGATCTTCTCGACGCTGGCTTCGGGGGTGCTGGCCGTCGTCTTCGCGGTCGGCGCGTCGGTGTTCCCGAGCGTTTTCACCGACGACCGCTCGGTGCTCGACGCGATCGGGGTGCCGTGGTGGTTCATGGTGGCCCAATTGCCCATCGCGGGAATCGTTTTCGCGCTCGACGGGGTGCTGCTCGGTGCGGGCGATGCGAAGTTCATGCGCAACGCCACATTGATCAGCGCACTGTTCGGGTTCCTGCCGCTGATTTGGTTGTCGTTGGCGTTCGGCTGGGGGCTGCTCGGAATCTGGTCAGGGCTGAGCACTTTCATGGTGCTGCGGCTGGTGTTCGTGGGCTGGCGGGCGTTCTCCGGACACTGGCTGGTGCCGGGCACGCGCTGACGGTCACATTCGCTGTCACCGTAGGTATCGGCATCGGTCTCGATCGCAACCGTTGATCGTCCGCCAGCCCGGGGCCGCGGGATGCGTCATACGCGGTTCGGTCTAACTGGCGGTCGGAACGTCCACCATCGGTGCGTCGACGTGCGCGCACCCGGCAGCTTCGTCGCCGACCGCAACGGTTCGGCCGGTGGCCGATTCGTTGAATGGGGTGGGCTGTGCGGCGTTGTACGCGGTCAGGGGGACGGTCAGGGCCGCGCTTGCGGCGAGGATGGCGAGGACCTTCTGGTAGTTGCGAACGTTGTTCATGGTGGTAGGAGTCGCAACCGCGGGGTGCTCGCACACTTTTTTCGATGAATTTTGCGGCGGGTGTTACGGAGCGGTCCCTCGGTTGCCGGATCCGCCGCCACCGCCACTCGGCGGGCCCGGATTGGTTGCAGTCGCCGTCGGCGCGTACGACGACGGGCTCCTGGTCACCGGGGTCGGCCGACCCTGCGAAGACGGTGCGACCTGCGGTGGTGACTCCGACGCCGAAGAAGGCGGTTCGGTTGGGATCAGCACGGGTGCGTCGGCCGGTGACGTCGGAACGACGGGTGGCGGGGGCGGCGCCGGCGCGGCGGTCTGCGACGGCGGTGCGACGGCCGGGACCGTGGCCTGGGTGGTCGTTGGTTTTTCAGTGACCTCGGTGGGCAGCACCGAGACCGGTTTCCCGTTCAGCCACGCCAGCAGTAGCGCGGTGGCAGCACCCAGCACGACGACCAAAACCGCGGCGAGCAGGAGCCGTCGGCGGCGGTCGTCGGTTTCAGAGGCGCCGGCGTCGCTGTCGTCGATGTCCGACTGCCCAGCCATGGCACTGGTGTGACAGACGAGTTGGATGTCGTTGATCGTCTTGTCGCGCAACCACTTCGGGGCTGGAATGAACGCCGGTGCAGCGGCCAGCAATGCACTGGGGCTGACCAATCGACGCCGTTCGTCGTCGCACTCTTGGCACGACTCGATGTGCCGCGCAACGCGTTTGCGCATGAGCACACTGAACTGTCCGTTCCAGCCCGCGAGGATCTGGCCGAGCTCGTCGCAGCCGCCCGATGCGCGTCGTCCGCGGCACACGAGCAGTGCGCCGAGCGAGCGTTCGACGGTCTGCCGCAACCGGTGCACCAGCGTGTTGGCGTTGGTGTGGCTGACCCCGAGAGCTTCGGCGAGCTCTGGGCCGTCGAGGCCCTGGCGGAAAGCGAGATCAAAGACCGCGCGGTCGCGGTCCGTCAACCCGCCTGCGGCCTCTGCGATCAGGTCGGCGAGTTCGGTGCGGGCGGCAAGCGTGTCGGGGCCGGCATCCTCTGACTGGACATCGGGCAACTCCTCCGACGGTGCCTCACGGCGCAGCTCCCGCAGTCGGGCAAGGGCCTCATTGCGGGAGATCGAATACAGCCACGGCCGCAGTTTGTCGGGGTCCCGCAGCTGCGGCAGGCGAGTGGCAGCCAGGCAGAACGTCTCCTGGACGCAGTCGGCGGCGGCGTCGTAATCACGCAACATTCCCACGCAGAAGTCGTACAACCGGTCGGCGTAGCGGTCGTAGATCGCAGCGAATGCCGCGCGGTCACCGGCCAAGCTGCCGCGCACCAGGTCCGCGTCAGTGTCGCGCGGGTCGACGGTGTCCAAATTCGGTACCGCAGTCACGACGCCTCCTCATCGCCTCAACTCTCGACAGTGCAGCAACCTGTGAGATTACTGGCAATGCCGCCTCGTTCGCAGCAAACCTCACGGCACACTCGGCGCGGGCGGGCTGACCGCGATGTCCGACGGGCCACTGAACTGACCGGCAGGGCCACCGGGGCCGCCGGGATCGCTGCCCGGCCACTGCGGCCACGGCGCCAATGGTGGCAGCGTAGGCAGCGGCGGCAGCGGCGGCATCGGCGGTAGCGCAGTTGGCGACGTCACTGGCGGTTGCGAAACCGGCGGCGGTGCAACCACTGTCGGCTCGGCCGTAGGTTTCGGCATGACTGTGATCTGCGGCGCGGGCGCTGCCGGTGCGGCCGCAGTCGGCTGGGCGCTCACCGGCGGTGGCGGCGGTGGCGCTTCGACGCTCGGCTCAGCCTTCGGAGGAGCAGCCACTTGGCTGACCTCGATCGACCCCCGCGGCGTCGTCTGCTGATTCATGAACACGACTGTCACCCCGAGCACGGCGAGCAGGGCGACGACAAACGCGACGACCGGGGTCAACCAGCCATTGTTGTTGCCGCCCACGGGTGTCGCCTCGCACGTCAGTTGAATCTCGTTCAGCGTGCGCTCGCGAAGCCAGGCGGGCGCCGGGACGAAGGCCGGAGCGGCCCCGAGAAGCGCGACCGGGCTGACAAGTCGCCGCCGTTCCTCTTCGCAGACGTCACACGACTCGATGTGGCGTGAGATGCGTTTGCGCATAAGGACATTGAACTGTCCATCCCAACCGTCGAGCATCGCCGCCAGCTCGGCGCAGCCGCCGATGTTTCGGCAACGACGTGACACCAGCAGCGCCCCCAGCGAACGCTGGATCGTTTCGCGCAGCCGATGCACGATCGTGTTCGCGTTACTGGGGCTGATCCCCAGCGCTTCGGCAAGGCACGGCCCGTTGAGACCGTGACGGAACGCCAACTCCAGGACGGCACGGTCGCGGTCGGACAACCCGCCCGCGGCGTCGGCGATCAGATCACCGAGTTCCAGGCGGGCTGCCAACGTCTCTGGACCAGGTTCAGCGGACTCGGTTTCGGGCAGCTCCTCGGAGGGAGTTTCCCTGCGGCGCTGACGGATTCGCCGCAACGCTTCGTTGCGGGCGATCGAATACAGCCAGGGCCGCAGCCGGTCCGGGTCTCGCAGCTTTGGCAGCTCGGTCGCTGCGATGCAGAAGACGTCCTGCACGCAGTCCGCGGCGCCGTCCCGGTCGGCGAGCATGCCGGCGCAGAAGTCGTGCAGCCGGTCGGCGTGGCGGTCGTATATCGCAGCGAATGCTCGCTTGTCGCCTGCCGCCGAAGCCCTTGCCAGGTCGGCGTCGCTCTCGGACGCGCCGACCGTGTCCCAGTGCGCTACCGCCGTCGTCACGACGACAGCCCGAGATCCGGGACGATGCCCGACGGCGGCTCCGGCTTCGGATCGGGTTTCGGCACCGGCGCCTTGGGCAGGTCGGGAAAATCCACCGGCGGCTGCGGCTCGGGCTGTTCGAAGTCGCCGGGTCCTGGCGGTAGGGGTTTCGGAAAAACCGACGTGGGCAGGGGTTCGTTGATCTCGGGCTCATCGGCAGGCGCCGGGGTCGGGATCTCGACCACCGTGGTCGCCGCGGGCGAAGTGGGCACGTTCGCGGGCGGGGTGACGACGGCAGGCGCAGCGACTGGAGCCGTCGCAACGATCGTCGGCAGCGGCGCCTGCGTGGTCGGCGCGACGACCACGGCGGGTTGCGGCGCCGTGCTGCCCGGTACGACGACCACGTCATCAGCCGGTGTCAGGTCGACGAACGTCAATGCCAGTGCGGCGCCGACACCGATCCCGCCTGCCAACGCGAACGCGAGGACGGCGTGCTTGCCATTTGAGCGCGGCGCGTCCGGCGTGACGCCGTCATCGACTTCGTGATCGGGCCGGCCGAGCGGGCTCGACGCCCACGCGGCGGCAACGGTGTGAGCATTCGGGTCGGTGTCGTACGCGGTGGTCATGGCTGGTTCCTCGGTGTGCTTGCGCCGCCCCGGTTGGGCTGCGGTTACAGGTAGGAGCGCCGACCACGCGCTCCTCGCACACTTTTCTGCGGAACTATTTCTTCGCGCGCGCGATCACGGCCCAGCCGAACTCGTTGGTGCGCACGTCTATCTGCTCAAACCCGGCGTCTGCCAGCCGGGATGGCAGCGACGACGGATCGACCGGGTTGTAGGTGTCGTCCTCGTGATGTGCCGCGAGCTCGTCGCTGCCCAGGCTGTCGCTGGCCACCAGCGCACCGCCGGGCCGCAGCACCCGGGCCACCTCGGCGAACAGCTTGTCCTGCAGCTCAACGGTCGGCACGTGATGCAGCATCGTGAAGCAGGCCGCGCCGGTGAAACTGTCGTCGGCGTAGTCGAGCGACGTCGCGTCGCCGTGCACGATGTGCACCGACGGCACGTCGGCGAACCGGTCCGTCAGCATCGCGGCGAGCTGGTCGTCGATCTCGACCGACGTGAGCCGCTGCGCCGACTGGCTCAACACATCGGTCGTCGCGCCGTAACCGGGGCCGACCTCGAGCACGTTGTCGCCGAGATCGGTCTCGCCCAATGCCCACGGCAGGATGACCTCTCGGATCGCCTGCCGCCATTCGTCGCTGCCGCACGCCTCGTGTGCCTTGTTCATCGCACTTGCGCCCGTCCCCGCTGCAGCACCGCGTCGCGGTTGGCGGCGATGTCGTCACCGGTGGCCGAACTCATCCACTGCTTGGCCGAGGCCGCCTCGATCCACAGGCCCGCGTCGGTCTGCGACGCGTCGATGCGGTGATACGACGCGAGCAGCGCACGCACCGCGTTCTGATTGTTGCCGACGATCGACGCGGCGACCTTTCGCGCCGTCGGCAGCAACTCGTCGTGCGGAACCACCTCGGTCACCAGCCCGGCTCGCAGCGCGTCGGCCGCAGACAGATAGTCACCGGTCAAGCTCATCCGACGGGCCAGCCCGACGCCGACTTTCTGCGGCAACCGGACGCTGAGCCCCCAGGTGGGCAGCAGCCCGACGCGGGCGTGGGTGTCGGCGAAGCGGGCCTGCTCCGAGGCGATCAGGATGTCGCAGTACAGCGCGATTTCCAGCCCGCCGGTCACGGCTGCACCGTTGATCGCGCCGATCACCGGCTTGGCCATCGGCGGCCACTGCGGCGAGATGTCGGGCAACTGCTTGGTATCGCCCAATTCCTTGAGGTCCAAGCCGGCGCAGAACACCGGGTCGGCGCCGGTGACGATGACGACGTCGACGTCCGCGTCGGCCTCTGCATCGCGCAGCGCGCCGAAGAAACGCGTGCGCAGTTCGGCAGACAACGCATTGCGGGACTGCGGGCGGTTCAGCGTCAGCGTCCGGACCCGGTCCTGCGTTTCGATGCGCAGTACGTCGGTGTTGTTGGTCATGGATGGAATCTATCGTGGGGGTCATGTGCCGAAACATCACGGAGCTACGTGGCCTGGAACCGGCGGCGACGGCTGAGGAGATCGAGGCCGCGGCCCGCCAATACGTTCGCAAGGTCAGCGGCATGACCCGCCCGACGGGCGCCAATGTCGAGGTCTTCGAGGCCGCGGTCGCCGAAGTCGCCGAGGTCACCACCCGGCTGTTGGCAGGCCTGGCGCCGCGACGCCAGCCGCCGAAGACCGTTCCGCCACTGCGTCGGCCGGAGGTGCGGGCCAGGCTCGCAGCCACATGACGGCGGCCCTCAAGGAGTGGAGCGCTGCGGTACACGCGTTGCTCGACGGCAGGCAAACGATTCTGCTGCGCAAGGGCGGCATCCACGAAAAGCGCTTCGATGTCGCAGCTTCGCGCTTCCTGCTGTTTCCGACAGTCGCCCACAGCCACGCCGAACGGGTGCGCCCCGAACACCGCGACCTGCTGGCCGTGGCGGCCGCAGACAGCACCGACGATGCGCTGGTGGTGCGGGCAGGCGCGAAAGTGGTTGCCGCCGTTGAAGTCAACCGGCCCGACGTGCTCGATGAGATCGCGTCGCTGCACATCTGGACAGCCGAATCCGTCAAAGAAGACCGGCTCGACTTTCGGCCAAAGCACCGGCTGACCGTGCTTGTCGTGCAGGCCTGTCCGCTGGTCGAGCCCGTTCGACTGGAGCGCGCGCCCGAGTACGCAGGTTGTAAGAGTTGGGTTCCGCTGCCGGTCGACCCGGACTGGGCGCCGCCGGTGCACGACGCGGCGACGCTGGCCGAAATCGCCGATCGCGTGCGTAGTTCGGTGGGTTGACCACCGGCCCGTTCTGCCCGGTCAGGAAAAGTCTTTCGAAAAAAGTGTCAGACCCGCACTGGGTCGCTCCTCCTACCTGTACACGCAGCCCGTCGGGGGCAGCGCCACATCAAGGAGAGCACCCATGAACGTCACCAAGATTCGGAACAGGTTTGCGGCAGGCGTCGTCGGCACTGCGATTGTCGCGGCACCCGCGCTGCTGATCGGGGCAGGGACCGCGCAGGCGGCATCGAACCTCGATCCGCACCCCGCGACGACGATCACCATCGAGCATCCGGGCCACATTGCGATCCAGGTCGAACCGGCACCCGTTTCGGCTCCGATTGTCTGGGGCCAATACGACTCGCCCACTTACATTTTGAACGACTGAGCAGACGGTGGACGCGGGCCGGCGGGCAGCACCAGTCGCGACGTACCACCCTCACCGAGATGCACGGTGTGCGTTGCCGCCGCGAGGTGTCGACCGCTGCTCAGCGGCTCCCCGGTGCCGAGATTGCGGGCGAACCTCGGATGAGATCCGCCCGCGATCAGCACCCGGATGCGGGTCCCTGCGCGGAAACGGTGGGCGATCGCGTCGAGCTCAATCCGAATGTTACGCGAATCCGTTGTCCCGCAGACATATCCATCGCTCACATTGCGCGACCGCCCGCGTGCGTCCACCTCGCTGATCCGGACGAACAGGTCGTTGTAGCGGTTGTCACACGAATGCGACAGGTGCAGCAACGGAGTTCCGACGGCGTAGAGATCCGCAAGCAGCGGGTCGGTGATGAACGTCAAAACGTCCGCGCGTTCGGCAAGTCGAGTGTCGTTGCGGTAGCCGCCTTCTGGCGACAGCAGCCGACCGCCGACGCTCGGCGTCGGGTCGCCGGGGTCGTAGGTGAAACTCGACGGGGGAGTGTCCTGATCGGGCGCGGCGGCGCCGAGGTGGCCAGCAGGCCGCAGATACAACACATGCTCGGGCATCGTGGGCGGCCAGTCGTCGAGCTCCTGCCAGCCGTGGCCGTTGACGTGGATTCGCACCGGCTTGCGCGTCACCTGTCGGGTGCCCGCCAGGTGAGCGTCCAACCACTCCAACGATTCCCGGATGACCGTCGGTGCGCCCTTGGTCGTCATCTGGGTGTGGGTCCACGGCCCGATCGTGACGGCGACCGGCACGTGGCGTTCGCGCAGGCGTTGATACTGCGCCAGCGTCTGCTCGAGGAACACGTCCTGCCACCCGCTGAGCAGCAGCACCGGGATCTGCGTGCGTTCCAGCGCCTGGTGCAACTGCAGCGGCGCCCAGTGCGGGTCGTCGTACTCGGGATGCTCGAGCCACGACTCGAACCACGGTGCGCCAGTGCCCAACAGCGTGCGGCCCGATTCCCCGACCGGCAGCGCGCCCGTCGCTCGAGCCAGCGCACGTCGCGCGCGTACCTGGCGGACGAGGGCGCGGATACCGCGGGGCTCCTCCTGGTGGGCGACCATGTCGGACCAGCCGAGGAAGTCGTTGAGGCCGAACGATCCGGTACCCCAGCGTGGGCCGCTCAGGTCGTGCGGGCCGACGGTGATGACCGCGGCCGTCATCTCGGGTGGCGGATCGGTGAGCAGCGCCCACTGGGTGAAGCCGAGGTACGAGACTCCCACAGTGGCGAATGACCCGGTGAACCACGGTTGGTCCCGCAGCCATGCTGCGGTGTCCGCGCCGTCGGCGATCTCGTTGACCATCGGATCGAACTCACCACCGGAGCCGAATGTGCCTCTGACGCTTTGGAAGACGACGTGATAGCCACGTGTCGCATAGATGTGCGCGAACAACGTCGAGAACGGCCAGCCCCGACCGTACGGCCCGCGGATCAGAAGTGTGCCTGCCGGGCCGCCCGTCAGAGGTTCGTAGTGGTCGGCGATCAACTCGATGCCATCGCGCATCGGTACTCGCAGGCCGCGGTTGACCCGGTAGTCGGTGGTGTGTGGCGGCAGCTTCAGCAGCGTGCTGACCGCGCGGCCCGCGTACTTCTTGACTGTGGAGCGAAGCGGTGACGACGAAGGAGCGGTGGTTACTGCGGTCACCTAACAAATTCTACGGAAGCGGACCGCCCTAGAACTTGTAGTAGTTGCTCAGCTCGCGGCCGCGCTGCAGGTTGGTCTGCAGGCAGTCGACGTCATCGGCGGCGTAGATCGGGGAGTAGAACAGTGTCTGCTGGATGACGCCGTAGCTGGTCTTGTAGGCGATGGCGCACGTAATCCACCACCGGTCGTTCCAGTCGGTCGGCTTCATGATCCAGTACTGCGCCGCGCGGTGCCCGTTGATGTCCAGCTCGAGGGCATCGGGCGGGATCGTTTCCTCGTAGGTTCGCCAGACGAACGCCTCGACCGCCATTTGGTAGTTCCCGGCGTCGAAGTGGCAGCGCAGGCCTTCCTCGGGCGTGGGAGGTGTGGCGGCCAGGCCGATCCGCTGAATCACGTCGATCGGAATGTCCTGACAGGGATCGAAGGGCTTCGGGTCGACGGTATCGACCACCGGCCACTTGATGGACGTGGTGACATTGGTCATCGGGATATCGGTCGCCTCGACCCGCAGTGGGCCCGACGGGTTCGACTGCCAGACCATGAGCACCGCCGCGACCAGCGCGCACAGCGCGGACAGCAGGCGAAGTTTGGCGACCATCACACCCCTCACATTCGTCCCGACCCTGCGGGGAGTGTAGCGGCCCGCCGCTGCCGCCCGGACGGGAAACAGGAACATGTTCTAGTTGCGGGTCCGGGTGCTCACCGTATCGCAAGTAGGCTGGTCGGTTGTGACGCGAGACGGCCGCCGACCCACGCTATGGGCGATCAGCGACCTCCACACCGGTCACACCGGCAACAAGCCGGTCACGGAGTCCCTGCATCCGTCCACGCCCGACGACTGGCTGATCGTCGCGGGAGATGTGGCGGAGCGAACCGACGAGGTGCACTGGTCGCTCGACCTTCTGCGCAAGCGCTTCGCCAAGGTGATCTGGGTGCCAGGCAACCACGAACTGTGGACAACCAACCGCGATCCGATGCAGATCTTCGGCAAGGCCCGCTACGACTACTTCGTCAACATGTGCGACGAGATGGGCATCATCACCCCCGAACACCCCTTCCCGGTGTGGACGGAGGAGGGCGGCCCGGCGACCATCGTGCCGATGTTCCTGCTGTACGACTACACGTTTCTGCCGGATGGCGCGGCCACCAAGGCGGAGGGGCTGGCGATCGCCCGCGAGCGCAACGTCGTCGGCACCGACGAGTTCCTGCTCTCCGCGGAGCCATATGCCACCCGCGATGCGTGGTGCCGCGAGCGAGTGGCCTACACCCGCAAGCGACTCGAAGACCTCGACTGGATGGACCAGACGGTCTTGGTGAACCATTTCCCGCTGGTCCGCGAACCCTGCGACGCGATGTTCTACCCGGAGTTCTCGTTGTGGTGCGGCACAACGGCGACCGCCGACTGGCACACCCGCTACAACGCGATCTGCTCGGTGTACGGCCATCTGCACATTCCACGCACCACCTGGTATGACGGGGTCCGCCACGAAGAGGTGTCGGTCGGTTATCCGCGAGAATGGCGGCGCCGCAAGCCATATCGATGGTTGCGCCAGATCCTGCCCGACCCGAAGTACGCACCCGGCTACCTCAACGAGTTCGGCGGTCACTTCCAGATCACCCAGGAAATGCGCGACCATGCGGAGAAGGTGCAAGAGCGCATCAGGTCCAGGCAGTCATGACGGCCGCCCCGCTGCTCGCCGCGGTGCTGCCCGGCGTCGACAGCCTGGCGGCCGCCGAATTGTATGACGACCCACCGGGATTGGCGCCGCTGCCGGAAGAGGAGCCACTGATCGCGAAATCGGTGGCCAAGCGGCGCAACGAATTCATCACCGTACGGCATTGCGCGCGGCAGGCGTTAGGGGAGCTGGGTGTGCCGCCGGTGCCGATTCTCAAGGGGGACAAGGGCGAACCCTGTTGGCCCGACGGCCTGACCGGTAGCCTCACCCACTGCACAGGGTTTCGCGGTGCGGCCGTCGGCAGGATCGGTGCGGTGCGCTCGGTGGGCATCGACGCTGAACCGCACGACGTGCTGCCAAAGGGTGTGCTCGACGCGGTGAGCCTGCCGATCGAACGTGCGGAGCTGCAGGAGCTGCCTGTGGCTCTGTATTGGGATCGAATCCTGTTCTGTGCCAAGGAGGCGACGTACAAGGCGTGGTTTCCGCTGACGCATCGCTGGCTTGGCTTCGAAGACGCCCACATCACCTTCGGCGTCGACGACAGCGGCACTGCTGGCACGTTCGAATCGCGCATCCTGATCGATCCGGCCGCCGAGTCGGGCCCTCCGCTGGACACGTTGTCGGGACGTTGGTCGGTTCGCGACGGCCTGGCGTTGACGGCGATCGTGTTATGACCGACGCCGGGATTGTCGTCGTCGACAAGCCCGCAGGCATCACCAGCCATGACGTGGTGGGCCGCTGCAGGCGCATCTTCGGCACCCGCAAGGTCGGGCACGCGGGCACGTTGGACCCGATGGCCACCGGTGTGCTCGTCGTCGGCATCGAACGGGCCACCAAGATCCTCGGCCTGCTGACCACCACCGACAAGTCCTACGCCGCCACCATCCGACTCGGCCAGACCACCTCGACCGAAGATGCGGAAGGTGAAGTGCTGCAATCTGTTTCGGCCAGCGCCGTGACCGACGGTCAGATCGGCGACGCGGTCGGCGCGCTGCGCGGCGAGATCGCGCAGGTGCCGTCGGCGGTCAGCGCCATCAAAGTCGACGGCAAGCGGGCCTACAAGCTGGTCCGTGAAGGCCAGCCGGTCGAACTCGCACCGCGCGATGTTCGCATCGAGCGGTTGGACGTGCTGGCCATCCGGCGACACGACGAAATCGTCGACGTGGACGTCGAAGTCGACTGTTCGAGTGGCACGTACATCCGGGCGCTGGCGCGCGATGTCGGCGCGGCACTCGGTGTGGGCGGTCACCTGACCGCGTTGCGACGCACCCGCGTCGGACGGTTCGGGCTGGATCAGGCTGCCACGCTCGACGACCTCGCCGAGCGGCCCCGGCTGAGCTATTCACTGGATGAGGCCTGCCTGCAATCGTTTCCGCGCCGCGATCTGACCGACGCGGAGGCCGAGGACACGCGGCACGGCCGGCCGCTGACGGCCGCTGGAATCGAAGGTGTTTACGCCGCGACCGCACCCGATGGAAGAGTCATCGCGCTGCTGAAAGATCAAGTGTCACGGACGAAGTCGGTTGTTGTACTACGGCCGGCGACGCTGTAGCCGCATACTGGCGACATGGGAACACCCTACAAACTCCTTCAACTCGCACTGGCCGTGTTCGGAGTGATCATGCTGCTGCTCTATCCATTGGCCTGGGTGTGGCCGTCGGGGTGGGCGTGGCACCACGGCTCGCCGCACGATTCGGTGTATTTCATGATGATCGTCGGCATCTACGCGACGCTCGGAGTGTTTCTGCTGCTCGCGGCGCGCAACCCGGCGAACAACCTGAGCGTGATCTGGTTCGCGGTGTGGTCAAGCGTCGTGCATGCCGCGATCATGGCGGTGCAATCCTTCACCGAACACCAGATGGGCCATCTGTGGGGAGATGTCGCGGCGTTGCTTCTGGTCGCGATCGTGTTGTCGACCCTCGTGTTGTCGGCCGGCCTGAAGCAGCCGGCACCCGATCCGGCCGGGATGCGTTAGCCGACCACCCAGATCGCTTCGGCGGCAGGGCTTCCCAGATCGACAGTGGTGCCGGGATCGTCCTCCCTGGCGTTGGCGGACTTGATGGCCACCGAGATCATGCCCGCGAAATCGCGTCTTGCGAGCACGTGCAACCGCGAGTCCAGGCTGATGCCGACGGTGTCGAAATACCGCAGCATCTCGGGGTCGGCGTCGGAGATGCGGGCCACGGTTCCCGTTTCACCGTTCTGGCAGACCGACAGCTGACGCGCGTCGGGGGTCGGCACCTGGCCGTCCTTGGCCGGGATCGGATCGCCGTGCGGGTCGCGGGTCGGATGGCCCAGCTTGGCGTCGATCCGGTCGAGCATCCGCTCCGAAACGGCGTGCTCGAGCACTTCGGCCTCGTCGTGCACCTCGTCCCAGCTGTAGCCCAGTTCGCGAACGAGGAAGGTCTCCATCAGCCGATGCCTGCGCACCATCCCGAGCGCGGCGCGCCTGCCAGCCTCGGTCAGCGTCACCGCGCCGTACTTCTCGTGATCGACCAGGCCCTGGTCGGCGAGCTTGCGGATGGACTCCGACGCCGTGCTGGCAGAGACGCCGATCCGGTCGGCGAGCAGCTTGGTGCTGACCTTCTCCAGCGACCACTCCTGGGCGGTCCAGATGACTTTGAGATAGTCCTGGGCAACCGTGCTCAGGTCGCGAGGGTTGCCGTCTGGACTCACAGTTGGAAAGTTTAGGCAATCTTCACCTGATCTGGTGATCCAGCGAAGCCACCGGTATCTCTGCGCCGTAGGCTTGCGCTGTGCAGCGCTGGCGGGGGCAAGAGGACATCCCGACGGACTGGGGCCGATGCGTGGTGACGATCGGCGTCTTCGACGGGGTGCATCGGGGGCATCAGGAGCTGATCAACCACGCCGTCAAGGCCGGCCGCAGCCGCGGCGTGCCTGCGGTGCTGATGACGTTCGACCCTCACCCGATGGAGGTCGTGTTCCCGGGCAGCCATCCCGCACAGCTGACGACGTTGACCCGGCGTGCCGAACTCGTCGAGGAGCTGGGTGTCGACGTGTTCCTGGTGATGCCGTTCACGACTGACTTCATGAAGCTGACCCCCGATCGCTACATCCACGAGTTGCTCGTCGAACACCTGCATGTCGTCGAGGTGGTGGTGGGGGAGAACTTCACGTTCGGCAAGAAGGCCGCGGGCAACGTCGACACCCTGCGCAAGGCGGGCGATCGGTTCGGCTTTGCCGTGCAGGGCATGTCGCTGGTCAGCGAGCACCACCAAAACGAGGACATCACGTTTTCGTCGACGTACATCCGCTCGTGCGTAGACGCCGGGGACGTGGTGGCGGCCACCGAGGCGCTGGGCCGTCCGCACCGCGTCGAAGGCGTGGTGGTGCGCGGCGAGGGACGCGGAACCGTGCTTGGGTTCCCCACCGCGAACGTGGCGCCGCCGATGTACTCAGCGATCCCGGCCGACGGTGTCTACGCCGCGTGGTTCACCGTGCTGGGGCACGGCCCGATCACCGGCAGCGTGGTGCCCGGCGAGCGTTATCAAGCCGCGGTTTCGGTTGGCACCAACCCGACGTTTTCGGGCCGCACGCGCACCGTAGAGGCGTTCGTCCTGGACACCAGCGCGGACCTGTACGGCCAGCATGTCGCGGTCGATTTCGTCGCCCGCATCCGCGGTCAGGAGAAGTTCGACCGGGTCGAGGACCTGGTCACGACCATGGGCGAAGATACCGAGCACGCCCGCACGATTCTTTCCGCGGGCTGACGCACTGCTAGACTCCCTGCCGACCCGGCGTGTGCTGCAGTTCGCGGTGGCCACGCTTATTCGGGCCTTTGGCCCTAGTTCGCGGACCGATTGATGGAGTTGATTCGTGGCGCTCACTGCCGAACAAAAGAAGACCATTCTGGGCGAGTACGGCCTGCATGGCACCGACACCGGATCCCCAGAAGCCCAGGTCGCGCTGCTGACCAAGCGCATCTCCGACCTGACCGAGCACCTGAAGGTGCACAAGCACGACCACCACTCGCGGCGCGGGCTGCTGCTGCTCGTCGGCCGTCGCCGCCGGCTGCTCAAGTACGTCGCTCAGGTGGACGTCGAGCGATACCGCTCGCTGATCGAGCGGCTCGGCCTGCGCCGCTGAGCTTTCCCGTTCGGAACGCGTTTGCTGAAAATCGCGCTACCGTCGCGAAATGAGCACGCCCGAATACATTCTGGGTAGCGACGACGCCGAAATCGCGCGGTTGCAATCTCAGGCAGCGATCATTGCCGAGCCGACAGCTCTGCTGTTTCAGCGCGGTGGCATCCGACCCGGCATGCGCGTTCTCGACCTGGGCAGCGGTCCGGGCGACGTATCGTTTCAAGTCGCCGAGATGGTTGGGGCCGAGGGCTCAGTTGTCGGCGTTGAGCAGGACACCGCCCAGATCGGCGTAGCCAACCAGCGTCGCGACCGGCTGGGACTGACCAACGTCGAGTTTCGCAACGGCGACGCGCGCAGCTTCGTCGACGAGCAGGCTTTCGATGCCGCAGTCTGCCGGCTGTTGCTGATGCACCTGCCCGACGCGGTCGACGTCCTGGCTCATCAGATGCGCAACCTCCGTCCGGGCGGGGTCTTCATCGCCATCGATTACGACATGGGCGGAGCACGAGCCCTACCCGAGGTCGAGCTCTACTCCCGCATCAGAGACTGGCTGGCAGCGGGTTTCGCGCACGCCAAGGTGGATCCGTTCGTCGGGATGCGACTACCTCTCCTTTTTGAGCAGGCCGGGTACGCGGATGTGGGGTCACTCGGGCTACAGGCGTTTTGGCCGCCCTACGCGCGGGACGCGTCGTCGTATGTGGTCGGGGTGCTGCGCGCGATGAAGGACGCCGTAGTCGCCTCCGGCGGGGCGACGGAGGACGAGATGGACCTCGACACGCTCGACGAGCGACTCGGCGATGCCATCCAGGCCGCGAACGCGGTCTTCACGGTGCCGACCGTGGTCGGCGGGTGGGGCCGACGTCCCTGAGTGAGCGGTTTCGGCCTCGTACCTGCGGCAAGGTAGGATGGCTTCGTTCGCCGGCCGTTTCGGCTCGAACAATGGGTGCGGTTTCGCATATCCGCGAGCCCGCTCCCGCGTCTCATATCGGGACCCGCCCTGATCGCGCGGTCTTCGGTAGTGGTTGCCGGGTAGCAATCCCGACAGCTTCGATCGATGGCCGTAGCCGCATCAAGGCCGGTGGTTCATACGCTGTGACGACGCGAAATAGCTGAACAGTGAAACACTGAACCAAGAGAGGCCATACGGACGCCCATGTCTGTAGTCGAAATTGAAGACGGCGTGTACGAATCCACCGCCGTGATCGACAACGGGAGCTTCGGCACCCGCACCATCCGCTTCGAAACCGGTCGGCTTGCTCAGCAGGCCGCCGGCTCCGCCGTCGCTTACCTCGACGACGAGACGATGCTGCTGTCGGCGACCACCGCCAGCAAGAGCCCCAAGGACCACTTCGACTTCTTCCCGTTGACCGTGGACGTGGAGGAGCGCATGTACGCCGCCGGGCGCATCCCCGGCTCGTTCTTCCGCCGCGAGGGCCGTCCCTCCACCGACGCGATCCTGACCTGCCGGCTGATCGACCGGCCGCTGCGGCCGTCGTTCGTCGACGGCCTGCGCAACGAGATCCAGGTCGTGGTGACGGTCATGTCGCTCGACCCTCAAGAGCTCTACGACGTCGTGGCGATCAACGCCGCGTCGATGTCCACCCAGCTGGCCGGCCTGCCCTTCTCGGGTCCGATCGGCGGGGTGCGGGTCTCGCTGATCGACGGCACCTGGGTCGCGTTCCCGACCGTCGAGCAGGGCGAGAAGGCCGTGTTCGACATGGTCGTCGCGGGCCGCGTCCTCGAGGACGGCGACGTCGCGATCATGATGGTCGAGGCCGAAGCCACCGAGAACGTCGTCGAGTTGATCGGCGGCGGTGCCCAGGCGCCGACGGAATCCGTTGTGGCAGAAGGCCTGGAGGCGGCCAAGCCGTTCATCAAGGCGCTGTGCGCCGCGCAGCAGGAGCTGGCCGATCGTGCGGCCAAGCCGACCGGCGAGTACCCCGTCTTCCCCGAGTACGGCGACGACGTGTACTACTCGGTCGCGTCGGTGGCCACCGACGAGCTGTCCAAGGCGCTGACCATCGCGGGCAAGCATGAGCGCGACGACCGGACCAACGAAATCAAGGCCGAGTTGGTCGAGCGGTTGGCAGAGCAGTTCGCGGGCCGCGAGAAAGAGATCGGCGCCGCGTTCCGCTCGCTGACCAAAAAGCTTGTGCGCCAGCGCATCCTGACCGACCACTTCCGCATCGACGGCCGCGGCATCACCGATATCCGCGCGTTGTCCGCCGAGGTGGCCGTGGTGCCGCGCGCACACGGCAGTGCGCTGTTCGAGCGTGGCGAGACCCAGATCCTCGGTGTCACCACGCTGGACATGATCAAGATGGCCCAGCAGATCGACTCGCTGGGACCCGAGACGTCCAAGCGCTACATGCACCATTACAACTTCCCGCCGTATTCGACCGGCGAGACCGGCCGCGTCGGTTCGCCCAAGCGTCGCGAGATCGGCCACGGCGCGCTGGCCGAGCGGGCGCTGATGCCGGTGCTGCCCAGCATCGAGGAGTTCCCGTACGCGATCAGGCAGGTGTCGGAGGCACTGAGCTCCAATGGCTCCACGTCGATGGGTTCGGTGTGTGCTTCGACGCTGTCGCTGCTGAACGCCGGTGTGCCGCTCAAGGCGCCGGTGGCGGGCATCGCGATGGGCCTGGTGTCCGACGACGTCGAGATCGACGGCAACACCGAGCGGCGCTTCGTCACGCTCACCGACATCCTCGGCGCCGAGGACGCGTTCGGCGATATGGACTTCAAGTGCGCAGGCACCAAGGACTTCGTCACCGCGCTGCAGTTGGACACCAAGCTCGACGGCATCCCTTCGCAGGTGTTGGCCGGCGCGCTGGCCCAGGCCAAGGACGCCCGGGTGACCATCCTCGAGGTGATGGCCGAGGCCATCGACAGCCCCGACGAGATGAGCCCGTACGCGCCGCGGATCACCACCATCAAGGTCCCCATCGACAAGATCGGCGAGGTCATCGGGCCCAAGGGCAAGATGATCAACTCGATCACCGAGGAGACCGGGGCGCAGATCTCGATCGAGGACGACGGCACGGTGTTCGTCGGTGCCTCCGACGGCGTTTCCGCGCAGGCCGCGATCGACAAGATCAACGCGATCGCCAACCCGCAGCTGCCCAAGATCGGTGAGCGGTTCCTCGGAACCGTGGTCAAGACAACCGATTTCGGTGCTTTCGTGTCCCTGCTACCCGGCCGCGACGGCCTGGTGCACATCAGCAAGCTCGGCAGGGGCAAGCGGATCGCCAAGGTCGAGGACGTGGTCAAGGTGGGCGACAAGCTGCGTGTGGAGATCGCCGACATCGACAACCGCGGCAAGATCTCGCTGGTCCTCGTCGACGAGGACACTTCGGAAGCCGCCACCGAGGCACCCGCGGACGCACCTGTCGATGCCGCAACCGCCAGCAGCTAGGTCCCGGGCACTGCATCGCGGCGCCCGCGCCGACGAAACGTCGGACGCGGTGCGCTGCACCACCTTGCCCGGTGGCCTACGTGTCGTCACCGAGTTCATCCCGTCGGTGCATTCCGCATCGGTTGGCGTATGGGTCGGTGTCGGATCGCGCGACGAGGGACACAGCGTGGCAGGCGCCGCGCACTTCCTGGAACACCTGCTGTTCAAGTCGACGCCGTCCCGCACGGCGGTCGAGATCGCGCAGGCGGTCGACGCCGTCGGTGGTGAGCTGAACGCGTTCACCGCCAGGGAGCACACGTGCTACTACGCGCATGTGCTCGACACGGACCTCGAGTTGGCCGTCGACCTGGTCGCCGACGTGGTGCTGCGCGGGCGTTGTGCTGCCGAGGGCGTCGAGGTCGAACGGGACGTCGTGCTCGAGGAGATCGCGATGCGCGACGACGACCCGGAAGACACGCTCGGCGATGTTTTCCTCTCGGCGATGTTCGGCGAGCACCCTGTCGGCCGTCCCGTCATCGGCAGCGTCGATTCGATCTCCGCGATGACACGCGCGCAACTGCACTCGTTTCACCTTCGCCGCTACATCCCCGAGCGGATGGTGCTGGCGGTGGCCGGCAATGTCGACCACAACGAAGTGGTGTCATTGGCACGAGAACACTTCGGGCCGAGGCTGATTCGCGGTCGAACTCCGGTGGCACCGCGCAAGGGCACCGGCCGGGTCACCGGCAGGCCGACGCTGCAACTGGTCCGCCGTGACGGTGAGCAGACGCATCTGATGCTCGGTGTGCGCACGCCAGGACGCCACTGGGAACAGCGGTGGGCGCTGTCGGTGCTCAACAACGCACTCGGTGGCGGACTGAGTTCCCGGCTGTTCCAAGAGATTCGGGAAACGCGCGGCCTTGCCTACTCGGTGTACTCGACCATCGACACGTTCTCCGACTGCGGGGCGCTATCCGTCTACGCGGGGTGTCAGCCCGACCGATTCGACGAAGTGGTCCGGGTGACCACCGAAGTGCTCGAGAAGGTGGCGCGCGACGGCATCACCGAAGCGGAATGCCGCATCGCCAAGGGCTCGCTGCGGGGCGGGTTGGTGCTCGGACTGGAAGACTCCGGTTCGCGAATGAACCGTATCGGCCGCAGCGAGCTCAACTACGGCGAACATCGCAGCATCGCGCACACCCTCGGCAAGATCGAAGCCGTCACACTTGCCGAAGTCAACGCCGTCGCACAACAGTTGCTGACCCGGCCCTATGGCGCCGCTGTCCTTGGTCCGCAAAGATCGAAAAGGTCGCTGCCACAGCCGCTTCGGAATATCGCGGGCTGACCCGGTAGCCTGGAGCCGATGACTGGAATGTCGCGGCGCCGGGCACTGCTCGGCGGATTGATGTTGGCGGCCTCTGCATATGCGACCAAACCCGCGGTGGCGGATCCAATGGATCCAGCACCGCCGATTCAGGACCGCATCGCAGCGCTGGAGCGCCGTTACAACGCGTACGTAGGCGTGTTCGCCGTTGATGTCGACGGCGCCCGCACCATCGAGCACCGCAGCCAAGAAGCGTTTGCGATGTGCTCGACGTTCAAGGCCTACGCCTCGGCACGGGTGCTGCAGATGGTCGAACACGGTGAGCTGACGCTGGACCAAACAATGTTCGTCGATCCGGCCGGGATAGTCGCGAACTCGCCGAGGACGGCGCCGCGCGCCGGTGGCGAGATGACGCTCGACGAGCTGTGCCAGGCAGCATTACAGGTGAGCGACAACACCGCCGGCAATATGCTGCTGAAAACCATCGGCGGCCCGCCGGCCGTCACCGCCTTCGCCCGCAGCATTGGCGATCCGAGCACGAGGCTCGATCGCTGGGAGACCGAGCTGAATTCGGCGGTTCCAGGCGACCCTCGCGACACGAGCACGCCACAGGCCCTTGGCGGCGGGTATCGCAGTCTGCTCACCGGGGACGCGCTGGCCCCGCAACAGCGCCAGCAGCTCGAGGATTGGATGCGAGCGAACGAGACGTCGAGCATGCGCGCCGGCTTGCCACCGGACTGGACCACGGCCGACAAGACCGGCAGCGGCGACTACGGCAGCACCAATGATGTGGGCATCGCGTACGGCCCTGCAGGTCAACGCGTGCTGCTCGCGCTGATGACGCGTTCGCAGGCCAGCAACCCCGAGGCCCAGAACCAGCGGACGCTGATCGGTGAGCTCACCGCGCTGCTGGTAGCCGAATTCATGGGTTAGGCCCAGTTCGAGGGAAACACCTGATTCCTCGGACGCCCCTTCTGCAATACGTTCTTGTCCAGCAGACGAGCCGCGCCTGCATCGCGGACCGGCGGGGGGAGGGAGCAGCAGACGTGGCGATCGAAACGATTGCGATTCACTACGGAATGGATATCGGCACTGGCGCTGTGGCAGTCGTCGACGAGCACGACGCGACCCACGCGGCCGTCGAGCTGTGGTGCAGCAAGGCGCAACCACGGATTCCGTTGGCAGGTACCTACTTTTCGGCCGACCAGTTTCTCGCCGAGCATCCTTCGCCATCCGTGGCGAACATGGGTCCGGTCGTGCTGGAATTGCCGCAGCAGCGCAACGGTGTGGACTTCAGCGGGTTGGACCGCATTGTCTCCCGCCGGCACCGCGCAATCGTTTACTCGCACATCGCAACCGACGAAGTCATCCTGACGGCGCTGGAGCGCGGCGCGGTCACCTATTTGACGAAATCAGAGAGTAAGGATCATCTGATCGACGCGATCAGGGCCGCCGGCGCAGGCCGGCCCTATGTCGGGCCGCGGATGGCCTTGGCGATGCTCAACGACAGCAAGACCGGTCGCGCGAACCTTGCCCCGCGGGAAAAGGAAGTGCTGGTCGCCTGGTTTCGTACCGAAAGCAAGGATCTCGTTGCGCGCCAACTGCAGATCGCGCCGACAACCGTTCGTACTCACCTACAGCGGGTCCGTGCCAAGTACGCCGCGGTAGGGCGGCCGGCCACCACCAAGGCGGCGCTGGTGGCCAGGGCCATTCAGGACGGCATCGTCAACGTCGACGATATCTAGCTACTGCGGACGGATCAGCGACAGCCGCGGCGCGGCATCTACGCGGTGCAATTGATTCATCGATCGGTAATGCGTGCACTGGCCTGCCCTGCACAACGCGCAGTCAGTCCCGGCGCGGTAGTGCTCATGTGCACTTCTCCCGTGGCCACACCTACACGACAAAGTGGGCACGGCCACACTGTACGCCGAGTTCGCCAAACGCGGAAGTTCGTACCACCAAAGCGATTTCGACCAATGTCGGCAATACCGTGACAGGCGGCAGCCGCATTTCGTCGTGCATGAAATGCGTCGCTCACAATGTCGAAAAATGCGCGGATAGCCCTGGCGTACGTCGGTTCAATTTGTGGCTATTCGGAATTGGTCTCGACGTGCCCATCGATATCGCACCGTGACTGGGCTGCCAGTGTGGCTTTGGTTGATGGGTAAGCCATCTGGCCACGCCTGACAGGCCGCTTCGCAGGGCAGCGGGCGGATCCGCTGAACACTCGGCGGTTTCAGTGGTTGTGCTGAACATTTGCCAGGCCGAACTCAACTTAGTCAGATTGCGAAATCGGGTAAACGCCGTTTTCGCAATCCGACAGTGCCGGCAAGCTGTGAGCCACGGGGCGGTCTTTCGCGGCAATTCACACGCCGCGTGGGTGAAGTCTCGACCGGAATCGCTCGACACGTCCCCGGAGCGGCGATTTGAGCAACTCCACTTGTAAGGGTGACCTGGTCGCCCGACAACCCCTCGCGGCCGGGCGACCGGGCCTCCCGTGGCACCTGGCTCAACGCCGCTGCGTGCGCGCTGGAGGCGGTTGGATGTCCTGTTTTCCTTCCCTGCCGTGGGGCTTCACCCTCCTGGCACCGTCCATGCGTGCTAAGAGCGTATGCCCTTCCACGCCAAATTCACACGCGTAGTTCCATTGAATCTGAGATTGTGTCGAATTTTTCAGTCCCTGACAGCAGCAAATAGCCGTGGATGGTCCGCGCTCGTGACGGCGGTGTCATCGCGGCCATCCCCGCCGACCTGATGACGTGGAAAAACGCGGCACCCATTCCCATGAATGGGACTGCAAGCCCGTTCTTGGGGTGGCATCGCCGAGAGTGAGACAGCACTATAATTGTCGCTTCCAACAATTTGCTGAACCTGCACAGTGGCCACCTGTTCGTCGAGTCTCCGGTACGGGAGATGACGGTATGGCAATTCCCAGATGTGGGAATCAGGCGAATCCCTACGGTTGTCGCGTCTTGACCCCACGCAACAGCAAACCCGGGCACCGCTCGATTGCGGCGCCCGGGTTCGCGGGGGTGGGAAGCGTCAGGCCAGCACGGCGGCAGGCTCCGTGAACGGAAGGTCGAGGTCGGCCGCGACCTGCCCGGAGAGCAGCGCGCCCTCATGCGTGGACAGGCCCTTGGCCAGTGCCGCATCGGCCTGACAGGCGGCCTGCCAACCCTTGTCGGCCAGCTTGAGCACATAGGGCATCGTCGCGTTGGTCAGCGCATAGGTCGACGTGCGGGGCACTGCGCCTGGCATATTGGCCACGCAGTAGAACAGCGTGTCGTGCACGGCGAAGGTCGGATCGTCGTGGGTGGTCGGCCGGGAATCCTCGAAGCAGCCGCCCTGATCTATCGCGATGTCGACCAACACCGCACCCGACTTCATATGCGCGACAGTCGAATTCGTCACCAGCTTGGGCGCCTTGGCGCCGGGCACCAGAACCGCACCGATGACCAGGTCGGCCTGCTTGACGGCATCTTCCAGATCCAGCCTCGAGGAGTAACGGGTCTCGATGGCGCCGCCATATTCGGCATCGATCTTGCGCAGAATGTTGATGTTGAGGTCGAACACGGTGACGTGCGCGCCCATGCCCCAAGCGACGGCGGCGGCGTTGTCGCCTGCCATGCCGCCGCCGATCACAACGACCTTCGCAGGAGCGACGCCGGGGACGCCGCCCATCAGCACGCCGCGACCGCCCTGGGTGCGCATCAGGTGGTAGGCACCGACCTGGGCGGCAAGCCGTCCGGCGACCTCGCTCATCGGGGCGAGCAGCGGCAGGGCACCGTCGGCGGTCTGCACCGTCTCGTAGGCGATCGACGTCGTGCCCGACGCGAGCAGTGCATCGGTGCACGGCTTGGACGCGGCGAGGTGGAGGTAGGTGAACAGGGTCTGGCCCTTGCGCAGCCGGGCGTACTCGGCCTCGATCGGCTCCTTGACCTTGAGCAGCAGGTCGGCCTCTTCCCACACCTGGTCGGCGCTGGTGATCAGCTGGGCGCCCGCTCGTTTGAAGTCTGCATCGGTGATGGCCGACCCCTCGCCGGCGCCGGCCTGGATGATCACCTCGTGGCCGCGATGAACCAACTCCGCGACCCCGGCGGGGGTGATCGCGACGCGGTACTCGTTGTTCTTGATCTCGGTCGGGATTCCGACGCGCATGACGGCTCCTAAAAGTCGTGGTTTCCTATCAAAGTGTGAAGAACTTTCGATGTAATGGCAATCACTCCGAATACTCTTCGATAAGGTAGCGGTATGTCAGAAGGAGTCACGAAAACGGTGCCGGCGCCCGCCCGGCCGTCGAAGGATGTTCGGCCGGTCGAGATCGATGACGTCGACCGGCGCATCCTGACCGCCCTGCACGCCGATGCGCGGATGTCCAACAGTGCCCTGGCCGAACTCATCGGCGTCGCACCGTCCACATGCCACGGCCGCGTACGTCGACTGCAGGAGCTCGGCGTCATTCGTGGCTTCTATGCCGACATCGATCCCGCCGCTATCGGTCTCACACTGCAGGCGATGATCTCGGTGAGCCTGCAGTCCAATGCCCGCGGCAAGATCCGCAACTTCATCGCCCACATCCGGTCCAGGCCGCAGGTGATGGATGTCTACTTCCTCGCGGGCGCGGACGATTTCATCCTTCACGTTGCCGCACGTGACACCGACGATCTTCGCGCGTTCGTGGTGGAGAATCTCAACGCCGACGCCGACGTGGCAGGCACTCAGACGTCGTTGATCTTCGAACATCTCCGCGGAGCGTCACCGCTATAAGTTGGTTTCATGCTGCACGGGCGGGCGGCGGAGCTGGGCGACATCCGTGAGTTGCTCGCGGATGCGCGGACCGGTCGCAGCTCAGTGCTCGTGCTTACCGGCGAGGCAGGCAGCGGAAAGACGGCCTTGCTCGAGCATGTTGCCGCCGAGGCCAAGGACTTTCGGGTACTGCGGTGCACTGGCGTCGAGTCCGAGGCCGAACTGCCGTTCGCCGCACTGCATCTGCTGCTTCACGACTGCCTCGACCGGCTGGACTCGCTGCCCTCGGCGCAGGCGTCGGCGTTGCAGGCGGCATTCGGTTTAGCGGAAGCGCCTGGCGTGGACCGTTTCCTGGCCGGTCTCGCCACGTTGACACTGCTGTCCGAAGCAGGCGGCGACCGACCGTTGCTCTGTCTGGTCGACGATGCCCACTGGTTGGACCGGGCCTCGCGAGACGCGCTGCTGTTCGCCGCTCGCCGACTGGGTGCAGAGGGTGTGGTGCTGCTGCTGGCGGTACGCGACAGCGCGGCCGACCTTCGAGGGCTTCCGGTGATGAACCTGGGCGGCCTGAGCGAATCGGCGGCAGGTGCGCTGCTGGCCGAACAGGCCGGCGACCTCGCGCCCGATCTGCGGGCCCGGTTGATCGAAGAGACCGGTGGCAATCCCTTGGCACTGCTCGAATTGGCCGCGGCAGCGCGGTCCGGTGATCGAGCCGCCGGGGTGCCACCCACCGTGGGCGGCGGGCTCACCTCTGCCGCGCGCAGGGTGCTCGACGCATTCGGTTCGCAGGTGGATCGGCTGCCGGCGGCGGCGAGGCTGGCGCTGCTTGTCGCGGCTGCGGAGGACACCGGCGAGATGGGGGTGGTGCTTTCGGCGGCTCAGCGAATAGAGCTGGGGCTGAACGACTTTGAGCCAGCTGAACGCAACCGGCTGATTCGCCTCGACGAGGGTGTGGTCACGTTTCGGCACCCGTTGATCCGGTCGGCGGTGTACGGCCGGGCGACCGCGGCCGATCGGATCACCGTCCATCGCGCGCTTGCAGACTCGCTGCCGGAGCCTGATCGACGGGCGTGGCATCTCGCCGCCGCGGCCGTCGGATTCGACGACAACGCGGCAGATGCGATGGAGGCCGCTGCGCTGCGTGCCGACGCGCGGGGAGGATACGCAGCCAGTGCGGCGGCACATGAGCGGGCGGCCCGTCTGACCGCGGATCCGATCGTGCGCGGCGCACGGTTGGCGGCCGCGGCGATGAGCGCGCGTGATGCGGCTCAGTTGGACAGGGCGGCCAGACTCGCACGGGATGCGTCGGCGCTGACCGAAGACCCGCGGGCATTGGCGAAGCTCACCTGGGTCCGTGCGCGGCTGGAGTTCGAGCGTGGCACCCCCAGGCACGCCTCGGAGATGGTGCTCGCAGGCGCCGAGATGGTCTGCGACCGCGACAGCGAAGAAGCCGCCAGGATGCTGATCGAAGTGGTGAGGATGGCGTACTTCGCCGACGACGCACCGGAATTGGCGCGCACCGTTGAGCTCATCGACTCGTTGCCGCTGGCCCCGGATCATCCACTGCGTCCGATGCTGACGGCCAGTTCGATCCTCGCCAGGCTGCAGTGCGGGGAGGATGTGGACAAGGTTCCGCCGTTGCCACCCGCGGTGCGGGCAATCCGCCCCGAGCAGCTAGGGATGACGATCGGCAATCTCGCAATTCACAGTGCGTTTCTGTTGATGATCATCGGTGACGCCGACGAAGCGTGGGCACAGACCGAGCGGATGCTGGTGGAGGCGCGGGAGCGCGGGCTGATCGGTGGCCTGCCGCACATCCTGCTGCAGCATTCGCAGGCGGCGCTGGTGGCAGGCCGGTTACGTGAGGCGCTGCGCACCGCGAACGAGGGTGTGCAGATCGCAGAGGACACCGGCCAGCTGCACTCGGCGGTGAACCTGCGCGGCGTTGTCGCGAGGATCACCGCGATGACAGGTGACGAGGAAACCTGCGTCGCGCTGGCGGGCGAAGCGATACACCGTGGCGTGGAACGACATTCATCCAGCGTCGGACTAGCGGTGCTCGCGCTGGCGGTGCTCGAACTCGGGTTCGGACGTTATGCCGCCGCGCTCGAACGGCTGGCGTCGTTGCCGCCGCGGCTGCGCCGGCATCCGACGTTTGCCTACCTGTCGCCGCCGGAGTGGGCCGAGGCCGCCGCGCGCAGCGGACAGCCGGAACGCGCGGCGGAGACGATCGCGATCTATGAGCGGTGGACTGCCCACCGTGACAACCCTGTCGTCAGGGCGCACCTGCATCGCTGTCGCGCGCTGCTGGGCACCGACGATGAAGCAGAAGCGCACTACCAGGCGGCCATTCGGCTGTACGACGACATCAATCGGCCAATGGCACGGGCGCGTAGCGAACTGCTCTACGGCGAATGGCTGCGACGAATGCGGCGCCGATCCGAGTCTCGGGAACCGCTGCGGGGTGCGCTGCGGGTGTTCGAACGGATCGGTGCCCGCTCGTGGGCCGAACGCGCAAGGGCCGAGCTACGGGCGACGGGGGAGAGCGTCGCCGCGGCCGCTGAAACGGGCGGCGCGCAGCTGACGCCGCAGGAACTGCAAGTCGTACGTCTGGCTGCCGCGGGCCTGTCCAACCGGGACATCGGCGCACAGCTGTTCATCAGCCCGCGCACCGCCGGCTATCACCTGTACAAGGCGTTTCCGAAGCTCGGGGTGGCCGGTCGGCACGAACTCGCGGGTCTGGACTTGCCCTGAATACAGTCATCCGACAGATTCGGTGGCTGCGGTACGCGCGTCATTGTGGGCGGCATGAAGTTTGGAGTCGACGTCCCCACCTGCTTGGCCGGGATGGCGTATCCGGTCCCGTTCGCCACCGCCGACGAGGTGGTCCGGATCGCGGTCGAGGCCGAGCAGCTCGGATACCACGAGGTTTCTGGTAACGATCATCTGAGCACTCAGCGGTTCGTCCGGGAGGCGTGGCCGCAGCCGCCGGATTACTTCGAGCCGTTGATGATGTTGGCGACCATCGCCGCGAAGACTTCGGTGGTCCGGCTGGGCACCGGCATTCTGGTGCTGCCGATGCGTGAGCCGGTCCTGCTCGCCAAACAGGTGGCCACGCTTGACCACATCAGCGGTGGCCGCGTCACTCTCGCGGTGGCGGCAGGCGGATACCGCGACGAATTCGAAAGCGTCGTACCTGATCTCGCCGAGGCGTCGCGAGTCGACCTGATGGCCGAGGGCATCGAGTCGCTGCGCGAGCTCTTCGAAAAGCCGCGATCCAGCTACGAAGGTAAGTACCGGCGGTTCCTCGACGTCGAATCGTATCCGAAACCCGTACAGGATCCGTTGCCGATCTTTTCCGGCGGCAACGGCAAGGGCGCTCTTCGACGTGCCGGTGAGCGTTGCGAAGGTTGGCTGCCCGCCAAGATCGGGCCGGCCGAGATCGCCGCGGGCCGGGCGACGGTGTCGAGCTATGCGCGGGCGGCGGGCCGCGACCCCGCAGCCGTAACGATCGGGCTGCAATCGGTTGTGTGCATCGCGGACACGACCCAAGAGGCGCGCGATCGCCTCGAGCGGTCCACGTTCGATCTGTTCCGGCGATCGCTCAAGGACACCATGATGAAGGGCGTCGATCTCGACAAGTACCTGGCCGACAACCTCATCGGCACGCCGGACGAGGTCTGCGCGAAGGTGGCGGCGTTCGAGGAGGCCGGTCTCGACGGCTTCTTCGCGACGCTGTTCGTCGCCGACACCGTCGACGAAATGCTGGAGCAGATGCGCCTTTTCGCGCGGTACGTGTTGCCCGCCTTCCCGGACGCATCATGAACCGTCATCACGTCGATGTCCTCGTCGTAGGAGCTGGACCGGTCGGTCTGACCGCAGCCGCAGAACTGCGGCGCCGCGGTGTGACTGTGCGATGCGTGGACGCGGAGCGTTTCCACAACGTCAGCACCAAAGCCGCCGGCATCCAAGCCAGAACACTCGAACTCTTCGAACGGCTCGGTGTGGTCGATGCTGCTGTGGAACGGGGGCTTCCGGTGCGCAAGTTTCACATCCTGAGTGAGGAACGCCCGATCGCGCATTTCGACCTCGGCCGGCTTGACACCCCGTATCCCTATCTGTTGATGCTGCCGCAGAACCAAACGGAGGAGATTCTGCGGCAGCGGTTGGAAGAGTTTGGCGGAGCAGTGGAATCCGGCGTGCAGCTGGTTGGTTTCACACAGAACCACGCCGGCGTCGATGTCGTATTACGTTGTGCTGATGGACAATCCGAGCACGTCCGGGCGGACTGGATGATCGGTGCTGACGGGGCGCACAGCTCGGTGCGCCATCTGTTGGGTCTGCAGTTCGAAGGTGGAGCATTCCGCGAAGAGTTCGCCACGGTGGATGTCCGCATTGATTGGCATCTGCCGATGGACGAGTTATACGCCTACCTCAACAGAGGCGACTTCGTCGCGTACTTTCCACTCGTCGGCGGATGGCATCGCGTTGCAATCGCCTACAACACCCGTCGTGCGCCCGATGGTGAGGTCACCCTCGCCGAGGTTCAGTCGGCGATCGATGCGTGCGGCCCTACCGGTGCGCGCGCTGTGGAGATCGGCGATCGGTCCCGGTTCGTGATCCACCAGCGGACGGTGGAAAGGCCGTCCGTCGGCCGGGTATTTCTCGCAGGCGATGCAGCGCATGTGCATTCGGTGGTCGGTGCGCAGGGCTTGAACATCGGTGTGCAGGATGCGTTCAACCTCTCGTGGAAACTCGCCGCGGTGATATCAGGCCAAGCGAAGCCGGAATTGCTCGACACCTATGCAGCGGAGCGGCGTCCTGCCGCGAGCCGAACCGTGAGGGGAACCCGGCGCGCGACGCGGATGACGTTGTTGCGGCGCCCACCGACGGTGTTCGCGCGACAGCACGTCGCCCCGCTGGTGCTCGGGCGACGCCGGGCCAGAAGCACGATCGAACGCGCGCTGTCGCAGCTCGACATCTCGTACCGCGCACCGGGGGCAGTGGCGACCGGAACCATCGTGACCGGTGATCGAGCGCCCGACGCGCCAGTGCGGCGATTCGGTGTTGCGCGGACTCGGACCGCACCCGTCACCCGGCTGTTCGAAGTGATCAGGCGCGACGAGTTCTCGCTTGTTTTGGTTGGCGAACCGGATGATTTCGCGGTGGGTTACCCGCCGATCGCCCGAATGGTCACAGAATTCCCGCTGATCCAGCACTACGTGCTGCTGCCGGACGATGCGGTGTACGGTTCGCTGCATACCGGGGTCACCACGCTGGTTGACGCAGGCAATACCTTGCGGCGCAAATACGAAATCCATCGGCGCGCGATGCTGCTGATCCGGCCCGACGGTTACCTCGCACTGCGCCATGACGAGTGGGCTGCCGAGACACTTCGAAACCACTTGCAGCGCTGGCTTATTCCTGTCCGAGCGAATCAATTGGAGGAAGCATGACGTGCACTCTTCGACATGTCGTCGTAACCGGCGCCTCTACCGGTATCGGACGGGCGACCGCGGTGCGCCTGGCCGCCGCGGGTTGGCATGTGTATGCGGGGGTACGCGCGCTCGCGGACGCGCCGATGGCCGAGACGGTCACACCGTTGCTGATGGATGTCACCAACGCCGGACAGATCGGCGACGCCGTCGAGACCGTCACCGAACACGTCGGCGCAGCCGGACTGAATGCGTTGGTGGACAACGCCGGAATCGGGGTAGCGGTTCCGATGGAACTCGTGCCGCTGGAATCGCTGCGGTGGCAACTCGAGGTCAACGTGGTCGGCCAGGTCGCGGTGACCCAGGCATTCCTTCCGCTGCTTCGCCAGGCCAGGGGGCGGCTCGTGATCATCGGTTCGATCGGGGATCGGTTCACCCCGCCGTTCGGCGGTCCGCTCGCCGCGTCGAAGTCGGCGATCGCGTCGATCGCCGACGCGTTCCGGCAAGAGTTGGCGCCGTGGGACATCGACGTGGTGTTGCTGGAACCGGCGAGCATTCACACCGAAGCGATCGACAAGCTGCGGCACGATTCGCAGAGCGCCGTGGAAGAGTTCTGGACCGCAGGCAAAGAGCTCTACGGCGAGACCTACCTCGGCATGGTGAGCGCGGCGCTGAAGCGGGAACGCAAGGGAAGTCCGCCCGATGTCGTGGCTCGCAAGGTGCAGACGGCGCTGACGGCGCGTCGGCCGCGTGCACGTTACCTCGTCGGCAAGGACGCTCAAGTGCTGGCGAATCTAGTTCGGTTCATGCCGACACCGGCACTCGATGCGTTGCGCCGCAGGATCTTCCACCTCCCGCAGCCCGGTTCATCCGCTGTCCTCTCGGCTCGCGAGGGGGCCTCACGGTGAAACTCGCCAACCAAGATCAGGTAGCCGCACTCGATCCGACGTTCGGCAGGATGGCCGCCGAGGTCGGCGTGCACGCGTGGTCGTTACCGCAGTTGACCATGCGAGAGAAGGCGTTCGTGTTCCTCGCCGCCGACCTGTGTACCGTCAACCTTGGCTTCCCCTTGTTGACGCACGTTCAAATGGCAGAAGCCAACGGGGTTTCCGTCGCGGAGTGCGTGGCGGCGATCCGTCATCTGGCACCGTATGCGGGTTATCCGACCGCAGCGGTGGCGCTGCAGCAGGTGAGTTCACGGGGCGAGGCGAAGGAATCGCAGCCGGTCCACGATTGGGATCTCCCCACCGAAACCCTTGCCGCACTTGCTGATTTGGACGATGAGTTCGCGAGTTTCGTCGCCAATCAGTACCACCAGCGGTGGGGCAGCGGTGAACTTTCGCCGCGTGAGCGGGCACTGGTGTGCATCGCGGTCGATGTGTTGAACCAGACCCTCGACGAATCCTTCAGTCTGCACATCGACCTGGCATACGCCGCGGGTGCCGGTGACGAGCAGGTGCGCGCGGTGTTGCTTCTCGTCGCGGAGTATGGAATCGCGAAGGCGTGGCGGGCCTTCCGCGCACTGGCGGCCCGGTGACGGCAAAGAGAAGGCGCCCCTACCGATTTCGGTAGGGGCGCCGACTCTTCAACTGTTGCGGTGTCAGCCGTTGGCGCCGTCGCTGCCGCTCGAACTGGTCTTGCCAGTTGCGGTGCCACCGGTGCCGCCGGTGCCGCCGGTGCCACCGACGCCTGCCGTGCCACCTGCGCCACCATCGCCGCCCGTGGCCGTTCCACCGGTCTTGTTGGTTCCAGTTGTCGCGCTGCCGCCGGAACCGCCGTCACCACCGTTACTTGCCAGTCCGCCGCCGGTGCCGCCCGTGCCGCCGGTCCCGCCAGTGGCGTCGCCCGAACCGGTGTGAAGGGTGGTATTGCCGGAGGTGGCCGTGCCGCCGCTGCCGGCAGTGCCGCCATCGCCGAGCACGCTGCCGCCGTTGCCGCCGCTTCCGCCGTCGCCGGCCGTGGCATCGCTGCTGCCCCCGGTGCCGGTGCTGGTGGCGGAGCCGCCGGTGCCGCCGCTGCCGCCGTCGCCGACCACGGTTGTGTGACCGCCGTCGCCGGCGTCGCCACCGGTGGTCGCGCCGAGCGCCTTGGCGTCGCCGCCTGAGCCGCCGTCGCCGCTGGCACCGAGCACACCGCCGTCGGCGCCGCTGCCGCCTGCGCCGCCGGTCGCGGTGCCCAACGTGCTCGTGGCGTCGCCGCCGCTGCCGCCGGAGCCGCCCGTGCCCGTCACGATTCCGCCGTCGCCGCCGCTGCCACCGGCGCCACCTGTCGAGGTGCCGGCCAGGACAGAGGAGCTGCCGCCGTCGCCGCCGTCGCCGCCGGAGCCAAGCAGCACGGTGTGGCCGCCGTCGCCGCCGTCGCCGCCAGTGGTGTTGCCGAGGCCGACCACCGCGCCGCCGTCGCCGCCAGAGCCGGCGTCACCGATCACGATGCCGGAATTGCCGCCGTCGCCGCCGTCACCGGCCGCCCCGCTCAGCGCGCTGGTGCCGTTTCCGCCGTCGCCGCCGCTGCCGATCAGGATGCCGCCGTCGCCGCCGTTGCCACCGTCGGCGCCCGGCGTGAGCAGCGCGCCTGCGCCGTCGCCGCCATCACCGATCAAGCCCGCATGTCCGCCGTTACCGGTGGTCGGGTCGGTGTCGGTGCTAACGATCGAGTCACCGCCGTTGCCGAGCACGATGCCGGAGTCGCCGCCGTTGCCCGTGAGCGAGGTGCCGCCGCTGCCGATGAGCACCGCGCCGTTGCCGCCGTCGCCGGTGCCCGAGAGACCGCCGTTGCCCAACACCAGGCCGGCGTTGCCGCCGTCACCGGTGAGCGAGCCACCACCGTTGCCGAGGACCAAGCCCCCGGCGCCACCGTCGGCCCCAGCGGCGGTCGCCGTGCCGCCGTTGCCGATCAACAAGCCTCCGTTGGTGGCGGTGCCGTCGGGGTTAGTGGTGCCATTGCTGATCAGCGGCGTCACCACCGGCGCCAAGGGCGCCAACGGCGATGTTGGCGCGACAAGAGTGTCCACGGTCGTCACCACGACCGGCGTCGCCACCGTGGGCACCGCGGTCACGACCGGCACAGCCGTCGACACGACATTCGAGACTGTCGACACCACCGGCGACACCACTTTCTTCACCAGCGAGCCGAGTAGGCCACCAAGGCTGGTCAGTTGCACATCATGCGGTCCGGTTGGCTGCGGGGCAGGGGTCACCGCTGCCGTCAGCGCGGCTGCGCCGCCACCACTGGCGATGACGCCGGCAGCGAGGTAGGTCGTTACTTTGAGCTTCCTGGAAGTTTTCGTCTTGCTGTGTTTGGCCATCGCCCCGAGATACCTTTCGTTGCCGAATGCAGTTCTGCACGCCGGACAGCTAATAGTTCTAGATCAGCGAGCAACATAATGCCACTAATGGTCTGGTTGACAGAGCAAAATCAGGAAGATTTTTTTACGCGCGTCGAGTGCGGCCGAGTTTTGCCTGGGCATTGGTGTCGAGGGAGCGTTTGGTGGGCTAATCTTACGGGTCTAGCAGCTACGTTCCACATCACGGTGCGGCGCCGCCACGGGCAATGCATGCGGGAGGCTTGCCCAGGCGAAGGTTCAGCTTGCAAAATTCCCATTTGTAATAATCGACGTGAGCGCAAATAAAGGCAGCGCTGGCGGCAATGTTCACAGCCATTTCAGGAACTCTTCAGCTTGTTGCTGTAGCGCACCAGCCGTCGGCGCCGGTGGGTGTAACGAATGGCGGGCGTCGGCACACCACAGTCAGGAAAGCCACTTCGAAAGGAAGACCAATGAAGTCCTTCATCCTGTCGGTCATCGCCCTCGGCGCCGCCGCCTCGGGTTTCGCCGGTACCGCCACCGCGGCGCCGTCGGCAGCCGCTGACGCATCTCAAACGATCAGCCAGTTGCGCGCCAGCGGATTCGAAGTGATCGTCAACAAGCTCGATACGGCACCACTCGACCACTGTGTGGTCAGCGCGGTACGGCCAGGGCAGACATTCAGCCGCATGGACTCCGGGGCACCCGGTGCGATGGACGACATCGTCACCACCGTCACCGCGATGACGGTGTACGTCGACGTGGCGTGCTGAACTCTGGCGGGGTCGACCCAAGCTGCCGGAAGCTAGGGTAGCCCCATGCGAGTCGGAGTGCTTGGGGCCAAAGGCAAGGTCGGCGCGACCATGGTTGCGGCCGTCGAGGCGGCGGAAGATCTCACCTTCACGGTTGGGGTCGACGCCGGCGATTCGTTGAGCCTGTTCTCCGACAGCCAGACCGAGGTCGTCATCGACTTCACCCACCCTGATGTCGTGATGGACAACCTGAAGTTCTTGATCGACAACGGAATCCACGCCGTGGTCGGTACCACCGGATTCACCGACGAACGCCTGAACCAGGTCGGGAGCTGGGTCAAAGACAAGCCCGGCGTTGCGGTGCTCATCGCACCGAACTTCGCCATCGGCGCGGTGCTCTCAATGCATTTCGCCAAGCAGGCCGCCCGCTTCTTCGAGTCTGCCGAAGTCATTGAACTGCACCACCCGCACAAGGCCGATGCCCCGTCGGGCACCGCGGCTCGCACCGCCCGCCTCATTGCAGAGGCTCGAAAAGGCTTGCCGCCCAATCCCGATGCCACCAGTACCGGCATCGAGGGGGCCCGCGGTGCCGACGTCGACGGCATCCCGGTCCACTCCGTGCGGCTGGCCGGGCTGGTCGCTCATCAAGAGGTGCTGTTCGGCACCCAGGGGGAGACCCTGACGATCCGGCACGACAGCCTGGACCGCACCTCGTTCGTGCCCGGCGTCCTGCTGGCCGTGCGAGAGGTCGGCGGACATCCCGGTCTCACAGTGGGTCTCGAGCCTTTCCTCGACCTGACATGAGCGATGGGGCGCGCGCACTGCGCATTCAGCTGGTGATCGGCTTCATGTGCGTGGCCCTGGTCGTGTACTTCCTCATGCTCGGCCGCATCGCGATGGCGTTCGTCACGTCGGGCCGGCCCGCCGCCATCGGCCTCGGTCTTGCGTTGATGGGCCTGCCGTTGATCGGGATCTGGGTGATGGTCAGCACGCTGAGAGCCGGCCTCGCGCACCAGCGCCTGGCGCGCATGGCCAAGGAAGAGGGGATGGAGCTCGACGTCAGCTCCCTGCCGCGGATGCCCTCCGGGCGGATCGAGCGGAACGCCGCCGACGCGCTGTTCGAGACCGTCCGCGGCGAACTGGAAGCCGATCCCGACAACTGGCGGCGGTGGTACCGGCTGGCACGTGCGTATGACTATGCGGGTGATCGCGGCCGCGCTCGCGAGACGATGCGCAAGGCCGTCGATATGCAGGAGCGGCAGCAATGAGTAAGACGCTGCTGATCGTGCACCACACCCCGTCGCCCTACATGCAGGAGATGTTCGAGGCCGCTTTGAAGGGTGCGACCGACCCCGACATTAAGGGCGTGGAGGTTGTGCGGCGTCCGGCGCTCACTGTTTCACCGGCCGACATGCTGGAGGCTGACGGTTATCTCCTGGGCTCGCCGGCGAACCTCGGGTACATGAGCGGCGCACTCAAGCACGCGTTCGATGTTTGTTACTACCCGTGTCTCGACGCGACGCGAGGACGACCGTTCGGCCTGTACCTGCACGGCAACGAGGGCACCGAGGGGGCCGAAAAGGGAGTCACCGCGATCACGACCGGGCTAGGTTGGGTGAAAGCCGCTGAGTACGTGGCGGTGTCGGGCAAGCCGGGCAAAGACGACCTTGAATCCTGTTGGGAGCTCGGCGCGACCGTCGCCGCTCAGCTGATGGAGTGACTGGGGATCGGATGCTGAACGGGCTCGCGCTTGTCATGGCGACGATTCTGCTGATGGTCCTGCACACCTGGCGGTATCGTCAGTGAGCCGGCATGCATGATGTCGGCAGTCCGGTTAATTCTCTGGTCAAGCAGACACTTTTCGGTTAGGCATTGATCGATGGGGGACAAGGCCGTACACACCAAGCGCGGTGCGATGGGAGCGTGTGACATCGCGCAGGCGGCGCTGTTCGCCGACATCCTTTCGGCCGAAGTCGCGACGCTGCGTGCACAGGTACGCAGGGCGGAGAAGCAGTGGGACGACCGACGCGGCCGCAGCCGCCACGATGTCGACACACCGGCCAGGTTGCTGCGTTTGCGGGAGCAGCTCGAAGAGGCGAAGCGGCTCTCTGCGCGGTTGCGCAGACTGCCCACGCCATAAAGTGACGCTATGCGAACGGCTTTTCAAGAGCAGCTACATGCCCTGACCGCCGATATCGCCGAACTCTGTGGGTTGGCCGGAGCGGCGATGGAACGCGCTACCCAGGCCTTGCTGCAGGCCGACCTCGTATTGGCCGAAGAGGTGATCGCCGATCACGAGGCGTTCACGCTACGCATCAAGAAGACCGAAGAAGCGGTGATCACGCTACTTGCCTTGCAGGCTCCGGTCGCCGGTGATCTGCGCCTCGTCATCAGCTCGTTGTCGAATCTCGCCGACGTCGACCGGATGGGCGCTCTCGCGCTGCACGTCGCCAAGCTCACCCGTCGCCGCCATCCTGCAAAGGCGCTGCCTGAGGAGGTCAACGGCTACTTCACCGAGATGGGCCGCATCGCCGTTGACATCGGTAACAGCGTCAAAGACGTTGTGGTGTCTGGAGATCCAGACCGAGCGGCACAACTCGACGACGATGACGACGACATGGACAACCTGCACCGGCACCTGTTCTCGGTGCTGATGGACCGGGAGTGGAAACACGGTGTCGCTGCCGCCGTCGACGTGACCTTGCTCGGCCGCTACTACGAACGGTTCGCCGACCACGCCGTCGAGATCGGACGCCGGGTCATCTTCCAGGCCACCGGCGAGCCCACGGGATAACGGAGGAGACATGCCCGGTATTGCTGAACTCGCCTTGGGTGCAGCGCCGATCGCAGGTGGGGCGCTGCTGGGCGTTGCCGCCGGCAACCTCAAACCACCAGATGTACGCGGCAACATCGCCAAAGATATGGATCTGCTCGAGCGGATCCCGGACGATCGCCCCGAACTCAAAGCACGGCTCAAGGAAAGCATCGACCGACGGATCGAGAGCCTTATCAAGGCCGATGAGCGCAGTCGTGAAATCCGGATCGCCGCGATGTCCTACACCGGTAACTGGCGAGACATCGTGGTGTTTTTGTGCGCGATTCTCTTCACCATCGTCTGGTGGAACGTCAGCCACAGCCGGGCCAACTGGCTGGTGATGTTCATCGTCATGATCATCGTGTCGATCGTGGCAGGCATTTACGCCGGCCGGGGTCTACTGCGCGCCGTCACCCGTTTCCGACGCTCAAACGACGCTGACGAGTAATCTCCACGTGCGGCTCGCTTACCCCGAACGCCAACTGCAGCAAGCGATTCCCCTCGTCGATCACTTCGTCGACAACATCGATGTGACGGTACGGCCGCACCTGCATGCTGGTCTGATCACCCCTGCCGACGAGTTCCCATGTCCCCGAGACGAATCCGTCAACCAGCACGGTGCCGGGAAACACCCCGTTCTTTCCCGAGAACAACCGCTTGCGGTCCTCGCCAGATATCACCCGCGAGCGATCGGCGTGTGAGAGTAGTACGTTGTCGAACGGTGCGACCAGCCGCACCGGCGCCGGTGCATCGGGATCGGGCCGCGGAGCGTTTGGGGCGTCGTAAAGCGTCTGCCCGTCTTCGCTTTTCAGTCGGATCAACTTCAGTCGCTCGAGAACCTCGCCCAGCCGGGTGAGCCCGCTCCACGTCTGCACGTCGGCAGCGCTCGCTGGGCCGAACGCCTTGACATACCGCATCACCAGTTCGTCGATCGTCACTGGCTTGCCGCGCGGCTTGCCCAGCCAGGCAGTCGCGGTGGTCAGCCGGACTTGTCGGCTGCGCTGCCACAGCGCCCGCGGCGGAACCTGCACCAACGGCAACTTGCTGCGCGCTGCCTCGGCCAGTGCTCCCGGCGGCGTCTGGGGCCACTGCTCGGCGAGCCGCACACCGAAATCCGCCGGGGTCAGGTGTTCTGCGTCAAGAAGCCGCTGGGCGGCCTCGACGACTGCCGGGACATCGATTTCGGCCAGCGCCTTGCCATGCGCGGTGTTGCTGCGCAGCATCCGATCGAGCGCCGGCTGGATCAGTGGACGCAGCCGATGACAGTCTTTCGCCGAGACGAGGTGGATGGTGCCGCGCATCAGCACGATCCGGACCGCTTTTCGGGCCGTGAGCAGGCCGGACAGTTCATCGCCGGTGAAGCCGTCGAGCCGGCTCCACAAGCCGTAGTACGGCGCGAACGGTGCCTGCGCCTGCATGCCGACCAGGTGTTCGATCGCGGCGAGTGCGCCCATCGGTGAGCGCTGCAGAAGCAGCTGTCGAGCGAGAGTGGCCCGATTCAGTGCCCGCAGCGAAACCGTCAATTCGGCAGTGCTGACCCGAACAGCTGCTGCAGCGCGATCCAGTGCCGCTCTGCGGCGTCCTCGTCGTATGGCGGGTTGTCGGGCACCGCGAAACCGTGGGCGGCCGGATAGAACTCGACCGTGTGTGTGACGCCGGCGGCGGTCAGCGCCTTGTCGAGCGTCTCGGCCTGTTCGGGAGTGAAGCTGGCGTCGTTCTCGGCGCCCGCGACGTACACCGTCGCCTTCATCTGGTCGGCGAGCAGGTGCGGGCTGCCGGCGTCGTCGGTGACCAGGCCGCCGCCGTGAAACGAGCCGGCCGCCGCCACCCGGTCGGGCACCCGGCCCGCGACGATCACCGACGTCCGCCCGCCCATGCAGTAACCGCAGACGCCGAACGCGTCGCCCTTCACCTCGGGTCGCGACCCCAGGAAGTCGAAGAATGCCGTCGCGTCGGAGGCGATCATGTCGGGCGTGAGGCTGCCCACCATCGTCATCAGCCGCTTGCGCTGCTCGGGGTCGCCGAACACGGTCTCCATGTCGAACGGCTCCCAGTCACCGTCGCGGTAGTACACGTCGGGCAGCAGCACGGCGTGTCCGAAGCCGGCCAGCCGCGCGGCCATCTCCTGGAAGGTCGGCCGGACACCGCCGGCGTCGGGATACATCACGACCGCCGACCATGGGCCGGTTCCGTTCGGGGTGTGCAGGGTGACGGGGCAGGCGCCGTCGGGCGTGGTGACGGTTGCAGAGATACTCGGCATGGCATCCGTTCTACCCGCTGCGCCGACAGTAAGCTGACCGACGTGCCCATTGCCACGCCGTACGAGGATCTGCTGCGGCTCGTGCTCGAGCGCGGCACACCGAAATCGGACCGCACCGGCACCGGAACTCGAAGCCTGTTCGGCCACCAGATGCGCTATGACCTTTCGGCCGGCTTCCCGCTGATCACCACGAAGAAGGTGCACACCAAGTCCGTGATCTACGAGCTGCTGTGGTTCCTGCGCGGCGACTCGAATGTGCGGTGGCTGCAGGAGCGTGGTGTCTCCATCTGGGATGAATGGGCAAGCGACACAGGCGATCTGGGCCCGGTTTATGGTGCGCAGTGGCGGTCGTGGCCGACGCCGTCGGGCGAGCACATCGACCAGATCAGCGCAGCACTCGAGCTGCTCAAGTCCGATCCGGACTCGCGACGCAACATCGTGTCGGCCTGGAATGTCGGCGAAATCCCACAGATGGCGTTGCCGCCGTGTCATGCGTTCTTCCAGTTCTACGTAGCCGACGGGCGGCTGTCCTGCCAGCTCTACCAGCGCAGCGCCGATCTGTTCCTCGGTGTGCCGTTCAACATCGCCAGCTACGCGCTGCTCACCCACATGATGGCCGCGCAGGCCGGACTGCAGGTCGGCGACTTCATCTGGACCGGCGGCGACTGCCACATCTACGACAACCACGTCGAGCAGGTCACCGAGCAGCTGTCCCGCGACCCGCGGCCATACCCGGAACTCGTTCTGGCGCCGCGTGATTCGATCTTCGACTACACCTTCGACGACGTCGCCATCGTCAACTACGACCCGCACCCGGCGATCAAGGCCCCTGTGGCGGTATGAGGCCTGCTTGCAGGGCCGAATCATGACCGGGACCGTCGGGCTGATCTGGGCTCAGTCCACCTCAGGTGTCATCGGTCGCGACGGCGGCATCCCATGGCGGCTACCCGAGGACCAGGCGCGGTTCAAAGACCTCACCATGGGCCACACCGTGGTGATGGGCAGGCTGACGTGGGAATCGCTGCCGGCCAAGGTTCGGCCACTGCCGGGGCGCCGGAACGTCGTCGTCACGCGGCAAGCCGATTACCGGGCCGAGGGCGCACGGGTCGTCCCGTCGTTCGACGACGCGCTCACCGACGACGACGACATCTGGGTGATCGGCGGCGCGCAGATCTACGCGCTCGCACTGCCGATCGCGACGCGGTGTGAGGTCACCGAGGTGGAGATCGATCTTCCGCGCCAAGACGCCGACGCCGTCGCCCCGGTGCTGGACGAAAGCTGGCTGGGTACGTCTGGAGACCGGCTCACCAGCAGCTCCGGATTGCGCTATCGGTTCGACAGCTACCACCGTGAGTCCCGGTAGGCACTTGTCGGTGGTGTGCTGCACGATGACGAGATGCCGCCGACTCTGACGGGCGCCCAGGCGCGTCGCATCGCCGTCGCCGCCCAGGGCTTCGCCGAGCCGAAGCCGCGTGGCCCGGTCACCCGTGCGCATCTGCGGCGGCTCATCTCACGCATTCAGGTGCTGCAGCTGGACTCGGTGTCGGTGGCGGTGCGCGCCCACTATTCGCCGGTGTTCAGCCGGCTCGGACCCTACGACCGTGACGTGCTGGACCGTGCCGCGTGGAGCCACACCACGCGTTCGCCTCGGCTGCTCGTCGAGTACTGGGCGCACGAGGCCGCGTTGATGGCCGTCGACGACTGGCCGCTGTTGCGATGGCGCATGCGTGAGTACACCCACGGGCGGTGGCGCACCGAGGTCGTCAAGAAACGGAAGCGGCTCGCCGACGACATCGTCGCTGCGATCGCCAAGCACGGTCCGTCGACGGCCGGGCAGATCGAGCAGTACGTCGGCGAAGAGCGCCCCGGCAAGAAGGGCCCATGGTGGGACCGCAGCGACACCAAATGGGTGACGGAGGCATTGTTCTCGGCCGGAGTGCTGACGACGGAGACCCGCATCGGGTTCGCCCGCCATTACGACCTCGTCGAAAACGTGCTGCCGCCGGAGGTGGTGGCCCGCGAGGTCGACGACGAGGAAGCGGTGCGAGAGCTCACGCTGAGGGCGGCCACGGCGCTCGGTGTCGGAACGGAGACCGATATCCGCGACTACTTCCGGCTGTCTCCGAAACGGTCGAAGCCTGCGATCGCCAAACTCGTGGCCGATGGGGAGTTGGAGCCGGTCGAGGTCGACGGCTGGTCAGCGCCGGCGTATCTGCCTGCGGGTCAGAGCATTCCGAGACGCGATCGCGGGACGGCGCTGCTATGCCCGTTCGACCCGTTGATCTTCTTTCGGCCCCGGGTGGAGCGGCTGTTCGATTTCCATTACCGCATCGAGATCTACGTTCCCGCGCCCAAGCGCCAATTCGGTTACTACGTATGGCCTTTCCTGCTCGACGGACAACTCGTCGGCCGCGTCGACCTCAAGGCCGAGCGCACCCGCGACGCGCTGAACGTCGTCGGAGCGTTTGCCGAACCCGGTCAAGACAAGTCGCGGGTCGCCAAGGCCATGGCTACGGAACTGCGAACGATGGCGTCGTGGCTGGGGCTCTCTGATGTCACCGTTGGGGACCGGGGTGATCTGACGGCGCAGCTGTCGCGGGCTCTGGGGTGATGCCTTCGCCGCGCACTGTGCGTTCCTCGCTGAGGTCCGGCACGCCTCGACCGCGCACCGTGTTGACGATGAACACCACCGTGCCGACAACCAGCCACACGAGGCCGCCGATCTTCGCCAGGGCGTCCGCGTTGAACAGCACGTACCCGATGATCAGGAAACCGAGCGTCGGCACAACGAGGTGCAGCAGGTAGTTCTTCGACTTCTTGCGCCCGATGTAGTACCAGACGACGGACACGTGCAACAGGCAGAAGGCAAACAGCGCACCGAAGTTCACCAGCGACGAGATCAACGCGATCTGCCCGACGAAGAACAGCACGAGCACGACGCTGATCGCGCTCACCACCAGGATCGCGGCCATCGGCACCTGGCGGGAGCTGACCTTCGACAGGAAGCCAGGCAGCTGGCGGTCACGGCTCATCGAGTACAGCAGCCGGCTGGTGGCTGCCTGCGCGGCCATCGCATTGGCGAAACCGACGGCAAGCACGTTGACGACGAAGAACGCATTCATCCAACCGGTGCTCGACGCCGCCTCGACCAGTTTGAAGAACGCGTTGCCCGCCTCGTCATCGCTGAACGATTCCCGTCCGCCCGCCAGCAGGCTGGCCAACCACGTCTGACCGATGAAGAAGAACGCGACGATGAACAGCGCGCCGATCATCGCCTTGCCGGCTGGATTCTTCTCGCCGGTGGACTCCTCGGCGAGTGTCGAAATGCCGTCGAAGCCAAGGAAACTCAACACCGCGATCGACAGCGCCGCGGCGATCAACGGTGCGCTGACAGTTTCGGGGTTCCAGATCGGCGTGGTGCTCCAGTGCACGTTGGGCAGCGAGTCGCCGTTGATGGCGCGCACCGCGATCACCACAAAGATCCCCAGGAAGACCAACTCGAGCGCCAGGAACAGCCGGTTGGCGATTTTCAGCGAGTCGACCCCGAGCAGGTTGATCACGGTGTTGACGGCGACGAACACCAGCGCCCACATCCATCTCGGCGTCCCGGGGAACAAGCCGATCATCGATTCGGCGGCCAACACGTACAGCAGCGTCGGTATCAGCAAGTAGTCCAGCAAGATCGCCCACCCGGCGAAAAAGCCTGCGCCGGGATGGATTCCGCGGCCAACATACGAGAACACCGACCCCGCCAACGGGAACGACTTGGCCATCTGCGCGTACGCCATCGCCGTGAACACCATGGCGATCAGGCCGATGAGGTACACCAACGGCACCATGCCCCCGGCGCTGTTGTAGACGACACCGAAGATCGTCCACGGCGCAATGGGCACCATGAAGATGAGCCCGTAGACGAGTAGGTCGACGGTGGCCACCGAGCGATGCAATTCCTGCTTGTAGCCGAAGGATTCGAGCGTGCGCTGAGCGTCCATGAGCGTCCTATCGGGATGTGAGGGGTGGGCTAGATGCGGGCTACCGCGTCGTGGCTGGCGAGGAAGTCGGCGACCACAGCGCGGAATTCCTCGGGCTTCTCCAGATGTGAGCAGTGACTGGCGTCGCTGAACACGTGGCTTGTCGCGTCGGCGATGTGATCGACGTAGGGCTGCCAGGCCGCGGGTGTCGCCTCGTCGAACTCGCCTGCGATCACCAATGTCGGTGCGGTGATCTTGGCCAGCCGGTCGATGATGCTCCAGCCACGCAGGGTGCCCCAGACGTAGAACTCGTTGGGGCCGTTCATGGTGTGGTAGACCGTCGGCTCGGCCTCCATCTGCGTGATCGTGTCGACCAGGTCCTGCGGCACGGGGTCGACCCGGCACAAGTGGCGACGGTAGAACTCGTTGGTCGCCTCCAGGTACTCCGGATCGGTGACGGTGTCAGCCTGCTCGTGACGGTCCAACGCGGCCTGCGTCTCTGCAGGCAGTTGTGCTCGCAACTCCGCGCAACCGGCCATCCACAGTTCCATCGAAGCCGGGGAGTTGCAGATCGACAGCGACGCAAGCCCGGGCGGTTGCCGCACCGCGATCTCCGCACTGAGCATTCCGCCCCACGACTGGCCGAGCAGGTGGTACTCGTCGATGCCCAGTGCTTCGCGCACGGTGTGGAACTCGTCGACGAACAGGTCGGGCGTCCAGAAGTCGGCGGGGGCGTCAGGCAGGTGCGTGCTGTTGCCGCAGCCGATCTGGTCGTAGTGGATGACGGTGCGGCCCGTCTCGCCTGCGAGTTCGGCGATGTTTCGCACGTAGTTGTGCGCCATTCCCGGGCCGCCGTGCAGGACGAACAAGGGGAGGGCTCCGCTGCGTGCATCGTCGGGCGAGGTGATCTGCACCCAGGTTTCGTAGCCACGGAACGGGACCAGCCTGGTCGTAGAAGCCATGGCGCTCAGCATGAACCCGTAAAGGTCTCATGACAAGACCATTGACCGAGATTTAACATTTGCAGATGGCGCACAACGGAGCACCCGCAGGTGACAGGGAACTGCCGGGGCTGCTCCAACAGCAGCTGGACACCTCGTCCCGGGTCGACGAGGTCACCGACCGGCTGATCACCGCGATTGCGATCGGTGAATACCTGCCCGGTGCCCGGCTGCCGGTCGAACGCGATCTCGCCGCGTCGCTGGGCGCCGGGCGGATGACGGTCCGGGCCGCGCTGGCGCGCCTCGTCGAGCGGGGCCTGTTGGAAACGCGCCGGGGTCGCGGCGGCGGGTCGTATGTGCTCGACCAGTGGCCGGAGTCATCGACCGACGTGGTGGGCCGCACCCTGCGGGCGCGACTCGACGACCTACGTGACCGCTGCGACGCGATCTGCCGACTGCAGGGCACGGTTTGTCGCGCGGCCGCGGAGTCTCGATCTGACGACGATGTGTCTGTGCTGCAAGCCAGATTCGAGGCCTACCGGACGGCCGAGAGCGGTCTGGCGGCGCAGCAGGCCGATAGCCGGTTCCACCTCGCGATCATGGACGCCGCCCACAACGACGTCCTCAAGCAGGTGCTGCTCGACCTCAAGGCCACCGTGAGTATCGGTTCCCCCGCGCATCTGTGGGGTGAGCCATCGACCATGCGCGGCATGGAATTACGGGCGCTGCACGAACACGAGCAGTTGGTGCGGGCCATTGCCGACGGCCGCGGGGACGACGCCGACGAGCTGGCGCGCCATCATGGTGCGATCGACTTCGAGCTCATCACCACGGCGATGCACCGCGCCGGCGTGCTCACCGACTGAATCCACATCGGCGAGCGTCACGTTAGGGTGTGCCCGTGGCCGAGACCGCGCCGCTACGCGTGCAAATGATCGCCAAGACCGAGTTCTTGGCGCCGCCGGACGTGCCGTGGAGCACCGATGCCGACGGCGGCCCTGCGCTGGTGGAGTTCGCCGGGCGAGCCTGCTACCAGAGCTGGTCAAAGCCGAATCCGAAGACCGCGACGAACGCCGCGTACCTGCGCCACATCATCGATGTCGGGCACTTCTCGGTGCTCGAGCACGCCTCGGTGACGTTCTACATCACCGGCATCTCGCGGTCGTGCACCCACGAGCTGATCCGTCACCGGCACTTCTCCTATTCACAGCTCTCGCAGCGATATGTCCCCGAGCACGACGCGCAGGTGGTGGTGCCGCCGGGCATGGAGGACGACGAGGAGTTGCAGGACATCTTCACCGCGGCGGCCGACGCCAGCCGGGCGACCTACACCGAGTTGCTGTCCCGGCTGGAGGCGAAATTCGCCGACCAGCCGAACGCGGTGCTGCGACGCAAGCAGGCGCGGCAGGCGGCCCGCGCAGTGCTGCCGAATGCGACCGAGACGCGCATCGTGGTGACCGGAAACTACCGGGCCTGGCGACATTTCATCGCGATGCGAGCCAGCGAGCACGCCGACGTCGAGATTCGCCGCCTCGCGATCGAGTGTTTGCGCCAGCTCATCGCTGTCGCCCCCCAGGTTTTCTCCGACTTCGAGATATCCACGCTGGCTGACGGGAGCGAAGTGGCCACGTCGCCGCTGGCGACCGAGGCGTGACGCCGCCGGGCGTATATAGCTACGGAACCGTGAGGTCGAGCGGGTAATCTGTGGCGCGTGAGTACCAGCGGATTCGACGTGACCGCCCGTTTGGGCACCGTGCTAACCGCTATGGTCACTCCGTTCAAGCCCGACGGGTCGCTGGACACGGACGCCGCGGCCCGCCTTGCGACCCACCTTGTCGACTCCGGCTGCGACGGCCTGGTGCTAAATGGCACCACGGGAGAGTCGCCGACCACCACCGACGACGAGAAGATCGCGCTGCTGCGGGCAGTGCTGGAGGCGGTCGGTGACCGGGCGCGGATCGTCCTCGGTGCGGGCAGTTACGACACCGCTCACAGTGTGCATCTGGCGAAGGCCTGCGCCGCGGAGGGCGGACACGGCCTGTTGGTCGTGACGCCGTATTACTCGCGCCCGCCGCAGGCGGGGCTGCTCGCGCACTTCACCGCGGTGGCCGACGCCACCGATCTGCCCGTGATTCTGTACGACATCCCGCCGCGGTCGGTCGTCGCGATCGAGTGGGAGACCATGCGCACGCTGGCGCAGCATCCCAATATCGTCGCGGTCAAGGACGCGAAGGGCGATCTGCACGGCGGCGGGCAGATCATCGCCGAGACCGGACTCGCGTACTACTCGGGTGACGACGCGCTGAACCTGCCCTGGCTCGCGATGGGTGCCGTCGGCTTCGTCAGCGTATGGGGCCATCTGGCCGCCGGTCAGCTGCGAGACATGTTGTCCGCGTTCAACTCTGGAGACGTCGCGACGGCCCGCAAGATCAACGTCACGCTCGGGCCCCTAAGTGATGCGCAGGCGCGCCTCGGTGGCGTCACCCTGTCCAAGGCTGGACTGCGCCTGCAGGGTATCGAGGTCGGCGATCCTCGATTGCCTCAGATCCCGGCCACTCCCGACCAAGTCGAAGCGCTGGCCGCCGACATGCGTGCCGCCGCGGTGTTGCGGTAGTGAACGAAGAACTCAAACCGCCGGGGCCCTTGGCCCCAGGGGCGTTGCGGGTTACCGCGCTGGGCGGAGTCAGCGAAATCGGCCGAAACATGACGGTTTTCGAGCACCTCGGCCGGTTGTTGATCGTCGACTGCGGCGTGTTGTTCCCGACGCACGACGAGCCCGGGGTCGACTTGATCCTGCCCGATCTTCGACATGTCGAAGACCGTTTGGACGACATCGAGGCGCTGGTGCTGACGCATGCGCACGAGGACCACATCGGTGCGATTCCGTTCCTGCTCAAGCTGAGAGCCGACATTCCGGTGGTCGGCTCGAAGTTCACCCTCGCGCTGGTGGCCGAGAAGTGCCGCGAACACCGGATCAAGCCGGTGTTCGTGGAGGTAGGTGAGGGGCAGAGCTCCCGGCACGGCGTGTTCGAGTGCGAATACTTCCACGTCAACCACTCGATTCCGGGCTGCTTGGCGATCGCGATACACACCGGCGCGGGCACCGTTTTGCACACGGGGGACATCAAGCTCGACCAGTTGCCGCTGGACGACTTGCCGACCGACCTGCCTGGCATGTCGCGGCTGGGCGACAGCGGAGTGGACTTGTTCCTTTGCGACTCAACGAATTCCGAGATTCCTGGCGTCGGTCCGTCGGAGAGCGAGATCGGGCCGAACATGCACCGACTGATCCGCGGCGCCGAGGGCCGGGTCATCGTCGCGTGCTTCGCCTCCAATGTCGCCCGTGTGCAACAAATCATCGATGCGTCAGTGGCGCTAGGCCGCAAGGTGGCGTTCGTGGGCCGGTCGATGGTGCGCAACATGGGGATTGCGAAGGAACTCGGCTATTTGCGGGTCGCAGACGACGATGTAATCGACATCGGCGCGGCGGAGATGATGGCGCCCGAGCGGGTCACACTGGTCACCACCGGGACGCAGGGTGAGCCGATGGCCGCGTTGTCGCGGATGTCGCGTGGTGAGCACCGCAGCATCACGCTGACGTCTGGTGATCTCATCATCATGTCGTCGTCGCAGATCCCGGGTAACGAAGAGGCGATTTTCGGTGTGCTGGATGCCTTGGCCAAGATCGGCGTTCGTGTCGTCACCAACGCTCAAGCGCGAATCCATGTTTCGGGGCACGCGTACGCCGGCGAGCTGTTGTTTCTCTACAATGCGGTGCGCCCGCGCAACGTGATGCCGGTGCACGGCACGTGGCGGATGCTGCGGGCCAATGCCAGGCTGGCGCAGCGCACTGGCGTGTCGCCGGACGCGATCATGTTGGCGGAGAACGGCGTAAGCGTCGACCTGGTGGCGGGCAGGGCGTCGATCGCGGGTGCGGTGACAACTGGAAAGATGTTCGTCGATGGCTTGATCACGGGTGACGTGGGCGATGCAACCCTGGGTGAGCGCCTCGTCCTCTCGTCGGGATTCATCGCCGTGACGGTCGTGGTGCGCCGCGGCACCGGTAAGCCGGCAGCCCCCGCGCATCTGCACTCGCGAGGTTTCTCCGAGGATCCGAAGGCGTTGGAGCCGGTGGCGGCCAAGGTCGAAGAAGAGCTGGAATTCCTTGCCTCAGAGAACATCACCGAAGTGACGCGGATCGCGCAGGCGGTGCGTCGCGTCGTCGGCAAGTGGGTCGGGGAGACCTACCGCCGCCAGCCGATGATCGTCCCGACCGTCATTGAAATCTGACCGCGGCGATCGCGGGACATCAATTCGCAGGAATCACCAACGGGACGTTGACGTCGCAGTCACTGTCGGCCGCGTGCAGCCATGCGTCCTGGCATGCCGCGGCTTTCAAGACCCGCGGGCGCGCCGACCAACCACATGAGCACGCCGCGTACGAGTGCCCGATGCGCACCCGGTAGACAGTGACGATCCGAGGCGCGCGTGACCGCAACACTGCGGTCGCCGTTTCTTGCTCGGAGTACATGATTGAAATATTGGCGTGCAGTGCTGAACTGGCGAAACGGGATCAGAGCCTAGGTCCGCGGGATGCCGTTAGGGATTTCAGAAGCCGGTCCCGCTAGGGGATTGGGGGCTGCCGGGCAGATGCCAAACGCCATCGCGGGCCGGGAACTATCTTGAAGGTGCCCAGCGCAACATCGTCATCTAAGGGAGGAGCGGCATGACATACATGGGCAAGCCTTACTACCCGGAGTGGCTCGACAATTTGGCCGAGGACGCCACTCTCGAGGCGGCGGCAATGGATGGTGCTGCGCATGGAGCGGCGGATGTCCGGTCGATCGTCGTTGCGGCGAAAGAGCTCTACGACAACCAGCAATTCAACTACGCCGGACCTTGCGGCGACGACGGTTTCCTGGAGATCTACACCACCGACATCCGTGGCGTGCACACCCGTGTCATCGTTCTGGTGAACTTCAACGACGCCGGTCAGACGCAGCAGATCGTCGTCAACCACCGGCCGCGCAGCGCGCTGCTTGCATTCTCTCGCGTGATGCTGGAGAAGTTCAGCGGCACGCCGTTGGCCAGGCATTGGCAAGACACGCCATGAGCGGTCGGCTAGCGCTTCTCCGCGTAGGCCGACCACTCCAGCTGTGAGGCGCCCAGATTCCGTCCGGACGGCCGAATGTAGTGCTGCTGGAAGTACTCCGGCCCGGCCTGCTCGAGGAGGTGCCACCCGTATTCGGCCAGCAACCCCGAAACCTCGTCGGGATCCAATCCGAAGCGCCACACCTGCCGGCGTTGCCGGAACTTCTTGTAGAGGATCGCGGCGTCGTACAGGTTCGTACCCTCGATGAAATCCCTGCGCACATAGGTGAACGCCAGCCGGCTTCCCGCAGGTGCGGCTCGAAGCGCATCCAGTGTGGCCCGCGCCGCGTCCTCCGTCAGATACTGCGTCACACCCTCCCAGATGAAAAACGTGCGCGCGTCTTCACGGTAGCCCCGCGCGCTCAGCGTCTTCATCAGGTCGTCACGCTCAAAATCCAACGGCACCAAGTGAACTGACGCGGGAACCGCGCCAATCGCTCGCTGTACGGTGGACTTCTTGCGCTCGATGTTGATCGGCAGGTCGACCTCGAAGACGGGGACGTCGGACTGTCGCGCTAGCCGGTAAGCCCTGGTGTCCATGCCGGCGCCCAGATCGACGACGGCATCGATGCTCGCGAGCGCCTCGCCGAGCTTGTCGTCGATGAACCGCTTGCGGCACGCGATCAGCGCCCACGACCCTGGCACTGCCCGCTCGCCCGCCGATATCGTCATCCCACGCAACAGCGGCCACCGCATCGCGCGGACCAACGCGCGTTGGCCGGTTGGCAGGAAGGACAGGGCAAGGTCGTCGGTGACCAGACGGCGCGCGGCGGGTTCGTACTGCTCGATGGCCACCTGCACCATCGGGCCGAAGGCGGTCTGCGCAGCGGGATTTCGCGCCATGGTCAGCGTTTGTTGGCGTAACCTGCGTCGACGGGCAACGTGACACCGGTGATGTAGCGGGCCTCGTCAGAGACAAGCCACGCCACCGCGGCCGCGATGTCCTCCGGATCGAGCACCTGCACCGGCATCGCGTTGCCCATGTCCGGTGGCTGCTTCGACTGGGCGAGCATGTTGGACAGCCACTGGCGGGTGTGATCGTTGTCGATCATCGGCGTCAGAACACCGCTGGGGTGAATCGAATTCACGCGGATACTGTGCGGCGCAAGGTGATTGGCATAGGCGCGCATGAGTCCCACCACGCCGTGCTTGGCTGCCGTGTAGCCAAGCGATCCCGGGTCGCCACCGCCGATCCCGACCAGCCCCGCAGCGGAACTGATCAGCACGATCGATCCGCCCTCACCCTGCTCGACCATGCGCGGCATCGCTGCCTCGACCGTGTTGTGCACGCCGGTGAGGTTGACGTCGATGACGTCTCGCCAGCCTTCCGCGCCAGACTCCATCGGCGCGATTCCGGCGTTGGCGACCACGATGTCGAGTCGGCCCAACTCGTTTATCCCGGCCTGCAACGCAGAGGCCAACGACGCCTGGTCGCGAACATCGGCCTCCCGCGCGATGATTCGCGCGCCGGTGTCCTCGACGAGCTTGACCGTGGCGGCCAGGTCGTCGGCAGTGGCCATCGGATAGGGCACCGAAGCGATCTGGTCGCAGATGTCGACGGCGATGATGTCGGCGCCGTCAGCAGCCAACCGGACCGCCTCGGCACGGCCTTGACCGCGGGCAGCGCCGGTGATGAACGCGACTTTGCCTGCGAGAGAAGCCATTAGGGACGCAGCTGGCCCTTGGCGGGATCACCGGCAACGACGGGTTGCAGCATCTTGATGTCCGGTGCGCCGTCGAGCAGTTCGCCGACCGTCCCGAAAAGTGCGCCGACCGCGGGCGCGGTGCTGTGGGTCTTCAGCGCGTCCGCGTCGGCCCACTGTTCGACGAAAACGAAGGTGCCGTCGGCCTCGTGCAGCGAGTAGAGGTCGCAGCCGGGCTCGGAGTGCACCGCTTCGATGGCCTGCTTGCATGCGTCGCGGACCGCGTCCACCGACTCGGGCTTGGCTTTCATGGTGGCGACGACAGTGATGGGCATGGGCAGGGGACTCCTCGCTGAGTACGTGCTGGACGGTTGCCTAGCCTACCTAGCGGGTTTCCGTCTCGGTCAGCCCATGTCGACCCAGATGGTCGAGCCAACCGCGACGACCGCGAGCAGCGCGAGCAGCACGAGGTCGACAGCGCCCAACCGAGTGGTTTGGGACCTCCCGACGCGAAGTTCTCTGGCGATCAGGAACAGGGGGAACGTCACGCTGATTGCGATGGCAAAACCGCCGGCGATGTAGGCCCACACGTACTTCACCCCGTGCTTGCGTGCCTCGATCACCATCAGAATCCCGGCAGAAAGGAAGAACAGCACAATGTCGGCCGACAATGACCGCGACGCGGGCGTGACCTTCGAGTCGTTGAGGAAGTCGAGCAGGAAGCCTCCCGGGTCGTCGAAATAAGCGGCGTTCTGACTCCACGTGGCGATCAGGGCCACCGCCGCGATGACGGCGTAGACAGCGCACAGCACCTTGCTTGACGTGGGAAGGGCCGTTGCCGGCTCTGTTGTGGTCATCTCGGCACCGTAGGGCCTCACAGCCGCCCAATTGATACGTTTCTGTGACCCGTGTGGCAGATGGTGAATATGGGGCCGCTGCGACTAGGCTGGGAGGCATGCCAAGTAAGACCGCCGCCCGCTCCGGTGCCCGTTCGAGCAGGTCAAAGGCCGGCTCGCGGGGTGGGGCCCGCCCGGCAGCCCGTCGCAAGCCAGCACCGCGGCGCAGCCCGTCCGCCGTTTCGTCGGCGGGCGCCACGGTCGGCCGCGGGGTTCGCGCCGGCTGGTTGATGCTGGCGAAGGGAGCCGGTTCGACCGCCCGGTCCGTCGGCCGCGCCCGTGACCTCGAGCCCGGCCATCGCCGCGACGGCATCGCGCTCGCGCTGCTGGGCATCGCCGTGGTGATCGCCGCCAGTTCGTGGTTCGACGCCGCCCGTCCCGTCGGCGGATGGATCGACAGCGTCCTGCGGACGATGATCGGGTCGGCAGTCGTCCTGGTCCCGATCGTGCTCGGCGGGATCGCCGTCGTGTTGATGCGTACCGAGCCCGACCCCGACGCGCGGCCGCGACTCATCCTCGGCGCGACGATGATCACGCTGCCCTTCCTCGGACTGTGGCACCTGTGGGCGGGTTCGCCGATGGGCCCGGCCGAGCGTCAACACGCCGCAGGGTTCCTCGGGTTCGCCATCGGCGGCCCGCTGTCCGATGGGCTCACCGCCTGGATTGCCGCGCCACTGCTGTTCATCGGTGCGCTGTTCGGAGTGCTGCTCGTGACCGGCACGACCATCCGCGAAGTGCCCGCGACACTGCAGCGGATGTTCTCTGCGCGCGCATTCCGCGGTGAGGTCTATGACGAGGACTACGACGAGGGGCCGTACGACGAAGAGCCCGAAGACTTCTCGGACGGCTACTACGACGACCCGGCGTCGTACAAGGAGGACGAGGCGCAGCCGTGGCCGGGCGGCACGCCGATGGAGAACTATCCGATCGACGACGAGGCGCCAACGGTTCCGGAGCCGACGGTCAAGACCCGCAAGAAGAAGCCCGCCAAGAAGCAGGCGATCGTGGTGGACCGGGTGGTCGACGGCCCGTACACGCTGCCGTCGCTGGATCTATTGATCGCAGGCGATCCGCCGTTGCGACGCAGTGCGGGCAACGACCGGATGATCGAGGCCATCACCGAGGTGCTCAATCAGTTCAAGGTCAACGCAGCGGTCACCGGCTGCACCCGCGGACCGACCGTCACCCGTTACGAGGTCGAACTCGGCCCCGGCGTCAAGGTCGAGAAAATCACTGCGCTGCAACGCAATATCGCCTATGCGGTGGCGACCGAGAGCGTGCGTATGCTGGCGCCGATCCCGGGAAAGTCCGCAGTGGGCATCGAGGTCCCCAATGTCGACCGCGAAATGGTGCGACTGGCCGATGTGCTCACCGACCCGGCCACCCGTGGCGATCACCACCCACTGGTGATCGGCCTCGGCAAGGACATTGAGGGCGAGTACATTTCGGCCAACCTTGCGAAGATGCCGCACCTGCTGGTGGCCGGCTCGACGGGTTCGGGCAAGTCCAGTTTCGTCAACTCGATGCTGATCTCACTGCTGGCGCGGGCGACGCCTGAAGAGGTCAGGATGATCCTGATCGACCCGAAGATGGTGGAACTCACGCCGTACGAAGGCATTCCGCACCTGATCACGCCGATCATCACGCAGCCGAAGAAGGCCGCGGCGGCGTTGGCGTGGCTCGTCGAGGAGATGGAGCAGCGCTACCAGGACATGCAGGCGTCGCGCGTGCGTCACATCGACGACTTCAACAAGAAGGTGCGCTCCGGTGAGATCACCGCGCCGCTGGGCAGTCAGCGCGAATACCGGCCGTATCCCTACATCGTCGCGATCGTCGACGAGTTGGCCGACCTGATGATGACCGCGCCCCGCGACGTCGAGGACGCCATCGTGCGGATCACGCAGAAGGCGCGCGCCGCGGGCATCCATCTGGTGCTGGCCACGCAGCGACCGTCGGTCGATGTCGTCACGGGTCTGATCAAGACGAACGTGCCGTCCCGGTTGGCGTTCGCGACGTCGTCGCTGACCGACAGCCGCGTCATCCTCGATCAGCAGGGCGCCGAGAAGCTGATCGGCATGGGCGACGGGCTGTTCCTGCCGATGGGCGCGAACAAGCCGCTGCGACTGCAGGGCGCCTACATCACCGACGACGAGATCCACCACGTCGTGCAGGCGTGCAAGGACCAGGCCGAGCCCGAGTACACCGAGGGCGTCACCAAGGCCAAGCCCAACAGCGAGCGCACCGACGTCGACCCCGATATCGGCGACGACATGGACGTGTTCCTGCAGGCCGTGGAGTTGGTGGTGTCCAGCCAGTTCGGCTCGACGTCGATGCTGCAGCGCAAGCTGCGGGTGGGCTTCGCCAAGGCGGGCAGGCTGATGGACCTGATGGAGACCCGCAACATCGTCGGCCCCAGTGAAGGCTCCAAGGCACGCGAGGTGTTGGTCAAGCCCGACGAACTGGCCGGGACGCTGGCGTTGATCCGTGGCGGCTCGGATGCCAACGGCGGGGACGACGACGAAGACGGCGACTAAGCCCCGACGCCGATGCCGCCTTCGAGGCCGACCCTGACGTCCGGCGGCGGCGGGAGCAGCGGCGGCTGGACCCCGACGCATTGATTGTCGATCACCGCGGTGCAGTCGCCAGGCCCCGTGCAGCCGGCCATGACGATCGGGCCGTCGCCGCATTGCGGTGGGCCGGCCTGTGCGGGTGCGGACGCGAGCAACCCCGCCGCAGCCATCGAGGCCGCCGCGACACAGAACGCTATTCGACGCCGCACACCTGAAACGGTACGCCTCAGAGCGTCAACAGCATTCGGGTATTTCCGAGGATGTTGGGCTTCACATAGGACAGGTCGAGGAACTCTGCCACGCCGGTGTCGTAGGAGCGGCACATCTCCTCATAGACCTCCGCGGTGACCGGCGTGCCCTCGATCTCCTCGAAGCCGTGCCGGGAGAAGAATTCGACCTCGAAGGTGAGCACGAAGATCCGCGACAGATGGAGTTCCCTGGCGACGTCCAGTAGTCGGTCGACAATCGCGTGGCCGACGCCTTGGCCCCGCACCTTCGGGTGCACCGCGATGGTGCGGATCTCGCCGAGGTCCGACCACAACACGTGCAGCGCGCCGCAGCCGATCAGTTCGCCGTCGAGTTCGGCGATCCAGAATTCCTGGACCGCTTCGTAGAGCGTCACGAGGTTTTTCTCGAGCAAGATCTTGCCGGAGTAGATGTCGACGAGTGCTTTCATGGCCGGGACGTCGGACGTGCGGGCACGCCGGACGACAACCCGCGCAGGCGCTCCAGTCACACGTGCGAGGGTAACTGTCGCGGCAACCGATATTCTGTTGCGGTGTCGGGCCAGCCAGATATCGATCCGGTGGTTCCGCGCGCCCGTGTTGCGAACATCGCCAACATGCTCACCGGCGTGCGAATGGCTTTGGTCCCCGTCTTCCTTGTCTTGTTGTTCGTCGGCGACGGGCATGAAACATTTTGGCGGATAGCCGCATTCATCGTCTTCGCGGTCGCGGTGATCACCGACCGATTAGACGGCGCGCTGGCCCGCAGCTACGGGATGGTGACAGAGTTCGGCAAGCTGGCCGACCCGATCGCCGACAAGGCGCTCATCGGAGCGGCGCTGATCGGGCTGTCGATGCTCGGCGACGTGCCGTGGTGGGTGACCGCGGTGATCATGGTCCGTGAGATCGGCATCACCGCCCTGCGATTCGCGGTGCTGCGCCACGGCGTCATTCCGGCCAGCCGCGGCGGCAAGCTGAAAACGCTCGTCCAGGGCGTCGCCATCGGTCTGTTCGTGCTTCCGCTCTCCGGGCCCTGGCTGACCGGCGCATGGGTGGTGATGTGGGCCGCAGTGGCGCTCACGGTGCTCACGGGCGCGGACTACGTCGTGTCGGCGGTCAAGGATTCGCGTGGACGACCCGCTGGTCACTGAGGACGCTCGCGCGCTGATCGCCGACCTGACCGGCCGCAGACAGAGCGTCGCGACCGCCGAATCGCTGACCGCGGGCCTGCTTGCCGCCACCCTGGCGGGGGTCGCGGGCGCCAGCGTGGTGTTGCGCGGGGGCCTGATCACCTACATCGAGGACACCAAGATCGCGTTGGCGGGGGTGGCGCCGCAGCTGTTGGACGCGGTCGGGCCTGTCGCGGCTCCGACGGCGCGCGCGATGGCGGTGGGAGCCAGGCAGCGCTGCGTGGCCACCTGGGGCGTCGGGCTGACCGGGGTGGCGGGCCCCGAGCCGCACGGCGGCCATCCCGTTGGCGCGGTGTTCCTCGGCCTGGCCGGGCCGGTCGACACCGAGGTCGTCGAGCTGGCGCTGTCGGGTTCACGCTGGGAAATAAGGGTTGCCGCGGTGAATGAGGCGATTGCGAGGCTGCGCTCGCTCGTCGAATCTCAGTGATCTGAGCCGTCCGGGAACCAACACGGTGCCGGGCAGCGTTGCCGTAATAATCAACGCCCAGTGAGGGAGGACATGATGACGGCATTGCTGCGCGAGGTGATCGGCGACGTGCTTCGTCGTGCCCGCACCGACCAGGGCCGCACCCTGCGTGAAGTCTCGGATACCGCCCGGGTCAGCCTGGGCTACCTGTCGGAAGTGGAGCGTGGCCGCAAGGAGGCGTCGAGCGAACTGCTCAGCGCCATCTGTGGCGCTCTGGACATCCCGTTGTCGCGGGTGCTGTCCGACGCGGGCGAGGAGATGGCCCGCGAAGAGCTCGCGGCCCTCCCGCGCGCCGGAACCGCCAATATCGACGCCACGACGAAGGTCGTCATCCCGCAGGTCGTGTCGATGGCTGTGGCCTGACCGGCAAAACGGCCGCACAGGGTGTAGCGATCTGCGCGGAACCGATAAGTTGGCAGACAGCACACACAACGACACGAAGGCGGAAGTGATCTGATGGCCAATCCGTTCGTCAAGGCGTGGAAGTACTTGATGGCGCTGTTCAGCTCCAAGGTCGACGAGTACGCCGACCCGAAGGTGCAGATTCAGCAGGCCATCGAGGAGGCTCAGCGCCAGCACCAAGCGTTGTCCACGCAGGCGGCGCAGGTCATCGGCAATCAACGCCAGCTGGAGATGCGGCTCAACCGTCAGTTGGCCGACATCGAGAAGCTTCAGGTGAACGTCCGTCAGGCGCTCACGCTGGCCGATCAGGCCACCTCTGCAGGTGACGCCGCCAAGGCCACCGAGTACAACAACGCCGCCGAGGCATTCGCCGCGCAACTCGTGACGGCCGAGCAGAGCGTCGAAGACCTCAAGACGTTGCACGATCAGGCGCTGCAGGCGGCCGGACAGGCCAAGAAGGCCGTCGAGCAGAACGCGATGGTGTTGCAGCAGAAGATCGCCGAGCGCACGAAGCTGCTCTCGCAGCTGGAGCAGGCCAAGATGCAGGAGCAGGTCAGCGCGTCACTGCGGTCGATGAGCGAGATCGCCGCGCCGGGCACGACGCCCAGCCTGGACGAGGTGCGCGACAAGATCGAGCGGCGCTACGCAAACGCCATGGGCTCAGCGGAGTTGGCGCAGAACTCAGTGCAGGGCCGCATGCTCGAGGTGCAGCAGGCCAGCGTTCAGATGGCCGGGCATTCCCGGTTGGAACAGATTCGGGCGTCGATGCGCGGGGAACAGCTGCCGGCCGGTGGCGCTCCTGCGGCGGCACCCGCAACACCAGTGACGGATACCCAAGCGACACCGGAAAACCCGCTGTCGCAATAACTTTCGTAGGACGGGGCAGTGAACACACGCGCGGGTCGACCAGAAGCATGGCGCACACTTGTGCAACGCGGGGTCGACACCGCCGCGGATTGGTCGGATGTCCTGGCTCAAAAGCTCAATGCGGCAGCGGATCCGCGGGCCAAATTGATGCGCAAGCGGCGCTGGGCGCTGCGGCTCGCGATTTTTCTCACGGTCTCGAGCGTGTTCTGGGTGGGGGTGACGGCGCTGCTGGCGTCGTGGAGCACGCCTGCGTGGGCGTTGTTCATCCCGGCGCCGATCGCGGTCGGCGCGGCGTTCCTCGCGACGCTGGCCTTCCTGCGCTATCGCTGGCTGCGAGGCGAACCGCTGCCGCCACCACGACGTGAGGGCAGGCGGCTTCCGCCGTGGGGGTCTGCGGCCCGACAGCCGATGGCCGCCTTGGCCGCCTCCGAACGCGGGTTTTTCTCACTGCTCGGCGTGATGGAGCGCGGCCGGATGCTGCCCGCCGACGAACTGCGCGAGCTCACCGCGGCGGCCAACCAAACCGCGGCCACCATGGCGGCGACCGCCAACGAAGTGGTTTCGATGGAGCGCGCGATCAGTTCTGCGCCGCAGTCGCGATCACACCTCACCCCGACGATCGCCGCGTTCAGCGCCCAGCTCGATTCCGGTGCCCGGCAGTACAACGAGATGGTCACCGCCGCAGCGCAATTGGTGTCGACAGCCAGCTCTCCGATGTCGCAGCAGCGCTACCGCGACGAGTTGGTCAACGCCACCGACCGGCTGATGGGCTGGGCGCAGGCCTTCGACGAACTAGGCCACCTGCGCGGCGCCTAGACGTCGTGCGAACTGGACGGGCCTGTCCGGGGACCGTACTTCGCGATGTAGGCGTCGTGGATGTGCGCGTCCTTCTTGCGCTTGAGCTCGTCGGCGAGGGCAGGGTCCAGGCCGTGCTGACGGAGCCGATGGCGGCGGTACACCTTGTTCAGCGCATGGGAGAACAGCACGAACGGGATAAAGATCGGCAGCGTCGTGCTCAGATGGAGATACAGCGACATCGGGATGAACCAGAACGGCGAAAGCACAATGAGCGCGGGTATCGCCGCGCGCACCATCGTCCTGACGGTCGCGCCCTTGCCCGCGAGGTCCTCGCGTACCCAGTCCCGCATCGAATCCGGCAGGCGGCGGCCGTAGCAGTAGCCGATGTACTGCCACAGGTTCGGCTTGGTGCGGGAAGGGCTTTCGGCCACTAGAACGACGGCTTCAATGACGGCACCACCAATCCCGCGATCGCTCGCAGTGGCGCCTTGACGAAGATGTCGAACATATCGAAGTAGTCGCGCCACAGCGTGATTCGGCCGCCGTGCACTTCGAAGGTTCCGCAGACCCAGAACTGGAGCCGGACCGGCCCGACGATCAACGCGTCCGTGCGCTCAGTCAGCACGACGTTTCCCTGTGCTGCGATGCGGTGGATCGTCACCTCGAAGCCGAGTCGGCCTTGTCCCTGGCGCATGAGCTTCACGATCCGCTGACGGCCCCGCAAGGTCGGCAGACCGACGTTCTGCCACACGATGTGGTCGGCAAGCAGGGAATCGGCTGTATCGAAGTCTTCGTCCTGGACGGCGTAGAGAAAATTCTCGACGGTACGGGCGTTGTCGACGTCCGAGCCAACCGCGGAAACCTGGTCAGTCATGGCCGCCAGAGTAGTCGTCGGGGGTTGTGGCAGGGTAGGCCAGTGCGGGTCGCCGTGGTTGCCGGGCCGGATCCCGGGCACGCCCTTCCGGCCATTGCGTTGTGTCTTCGGTTTCTCGCTGCAGGGGACACCCCGACGCTGCTGACCGGAACCCGATGGCTCGACACCGCGCGGCAGGCCGGGCTGGGCGCTGTCGAGCTCGCCGGACTCGACCCCACCGCCGCCGACGACGACGCCGACGCCGGTGCGAAGATCCATCAACGCGCAGCGCGCATGGCGGTGCTCAACGTGCCGCGACTGCGCGGGCTGGAGCCGGACCTCGTGGTCTCCGATGTGATCACCGCCTGCGGCGGGTTGGCGGCCGAGTTGATGGGACTGCCGTGGGTCGAGCTCAGCCCTTCCCCGTTGTACCGGCCGTCGAAAGGATTGCCGCCGCTTGGCAGCGGGCTGGCGCCGGGTGTCGGGCTGCGGGGCCGGCTGCGTGACTCTGCATTGCGGGCGCTGTCGGGTCGGTCATGGCGGCAGGGTCTGCGCGAGCGGTCGGCGGCCAGAGTCGAAATCGGTTTACCCGCAAGCGATCCCGGGCCGCGACGGCGTCTCATCGCGACGCTGCCCGCTCTCGAAGTGCCGCGCCCCGACTGGCCGCAGGAGGCGGTGGTCGTCGGTCCGCTGCACTTCGAACCGACAGAGACGGTGCTGGAGATACCGCCCGGGTCGGGGCCGGTCGTGGTCGTCGCACCGTCGACGGCAGTGACCGGCGCGGTCGGCATGGCGGAGTTGGCGCTCGAGGCGCTACGGCCGGGGGAGACGCTGCCCGACGGCGCCCGCGTGGTGGTCTCCCGGCTTGGCGGGGCCGACATCTCGGTGCCGCCGTGGGCCGTGGTCGGCCTCGGCCGACAGGACGAACTGCTGACCCATGCAGATCTGGTGATTTGCGGCGGAGGGCACGGGCTGGTGGCCAAGGCGCTGCTCGCCGGTGTGCCGATGGTGGTGGTGCCCGGCGGAGGGGATCAGTGGGAGATCGCGAATCGCCTTGTGCGACAAGGCAGTGCACAGCTGGTGCGACCGTTGACTTCGGAAACTCTGGCGGCTGCCGTCGGCGAGGTGTTGTCGAAGCCGAGCTATCGCCAGGCAGCCCGAGCCGCCGGTGCCAGCGCCGCGGATGTCGCAGATCCGGTACGGGTGTGCCATGAAGCGCTCGCGAGCTCAGCGTAAGTTGGGTGCGTGCGGCTGACCGAATTCCAGGAACTCGTCGCCGGCCAGTTCGGCTCGGTGCGCGGCGCCTCCTTGCTTGTCGACCACGTGCTCAGTGGGCTCGGCGGACGGACCGCCGCGCAGGCTATCGAGGACGGCGTTGACCCCCGCGACGTCTGGCGGGCGCTGTGCGCCGACTTCGACGTCCCGCGTGATCAGTGGTGACTTGTGCACGAAAATCCGCGCTGAGCGCCGACTTTCGTGCACTAATCGCTAACGCTTGTTCTCGGCGCGCCCGGTCCCCGGCGTATGTGCAGGCGCATCGGCACCGTCGTCGCTGCGACCTGTCTCGGGGGCCTGCGACGCCGGCTGTTCCTGCGCGGGTGAGGTGGTTCCGCCGCTGGCCGAAGAGTCCTTCGAGCTGGCCTCGCTCGTCGGTTTCACCGCACCGCCGGTGCGTGCGTCGCCCACATCACCCTGACCGCTGTCCGGCTTGGCCGTCGTCTGACGACCCTCGTAAGGCGGCACCTCGGGTTTCACGTCGCGCGGTGGTTCTGTCGTGAAGCCCGTTTCGAAGTCGGGCTTCTCGGCTTCGCCATGTTCGGGAACGGACTCGTCGCCCTTGTACGCCCCGGACGGCCGGTCAGCGGGCCCGCCTGAGGGCAAATCCGATCCGGTGTCGCGTGAGCCTCGTTCGTCTGGCTTGGTCATGGCAACTCCTCACAGCCCGCCGCACGCGCTGCGACGAAGCTAGTTGCTGGCTACCCGCGGCGGCCCCGACACAACCCTGTCAACCCCGGACTGGGTGAGGATCCGCGGGCCGGCTTCGGTGATCGCGATGGTGTGCTCGGAATGCGCAGTCCTCGACCCGTCGGCCGAGCGCAGCGTCCAGCCGTCGGCGTCCATCACCAGACGATCGCTGCCGCGTGCCCACCACGGCTCGAGCGCGAACGTCATGCCCGGCCGGAGAAGCAACCCGCGGCCGTGCCGTCCGCGATTGGGGATGTGCGGATCCTCGTGCATGGTGCGACCCAGCCCGTGCCCGCCGAATTCGGTATTGACGCGATAGCCGGCTTCGGTGGCGACTTCGCCGATGGCGGCCGAGATGTCGCCGAGTCGCCCACCGGGCACCGCGGCAGCGATACCCGCGGCGAGCGCTCGTTGCGTCGAGTCGATCAGCGCTTCGTCAGCGGGGTCGGCGGCCCGACCGACGATGACCGTCACAGCAGAATCGGCTACCCATCCGTCGATCGACACCGCGAAGTCCAGACTCAACACGTCGCCGTCGCGGAGCACGTAGTCGCGCGGCATGCCATGCAGCACAGCATCATTGACCGACAGGCAGATGACATTGCGAAATGGACCGCGACCGAACGACGGCGCGTAATCCCAATAGCACGACGCCGCCCCGCGAGCGTCGATCAGCTCACGGGCATGGTGCTCGAGCTGCATCAAATTCACGCCTGGCTGCGCCTCGATCGACAACGTCGCCAACGTTTCCGCCACGAATTCACCCGTGACCGCCATCTTGTCGATCTCGCCGGCAGTCTTGAGTTCGATCATCTTCCACACCCATCGAATATCGGTATTTTTATACCGACCCTACCAGCATCGGTATTTGAATACCGGCTATGCTGAGCGTCATGGTGCGCGTACCGCTGAGTCCGGAACAGGTGAAAGCAGGCCAACGGCTCGGCGCGCTGATCAGGACGACTCGTGCAGGTCGCGATCCCGAGTTGGTCGCGCGTGAGGCCGGCATCTCACCCGAGACGCTGCGCAAACTCGAGGTCGGAAGGATGCCGAGTCCGAGCTTCGGCACCGTCATAGGACTCTGCAATGCGCTCGGCCTGCCTCTGCAGGATGCCGTCGACGCGTGGCACGGGACAGCCAACCAACGCGTGGCCATCTAAACCCGCTGACTAGCGCTGGCCCAACAACTGTGCGGTCTCGCGGTGCAGCCTGCCGAAGTTGTAGTACGCCGCACAGGCGCCTTCCGGTGACACCATGCACGTGCCGATCGGCGTCTCGGGGGTGCATGCGGTCCCGAACACCTTGCACTCCCACGGCTTGATCACGCCCTTGAGCACCTCGCCGCATTGGCATGCCTTCGGATCGGCAACCCGTACGCCCGGCATGTCGAACTTGCGCTCGGCGTCGAACTCGGCGTAGTCGGGATGCACCTTCAACGCGCTCTGCGAGATGAATCCCAAACCGCGCCACTCGAAGTGCGGCCGCAGCTCGAAGGTCTCGGACATCAGCTTCAGCGCTTGGGTGTTTCCTTCTGGGCGCACCACCCGGGTGTACTGATTCTCGATCTCGCACCGACCCTCGCGGATCTGCTGCAGCAGCATGTGCACCGACGCGAGGATGTCCAGCGGCTCGAAACCCGCGACCACCATGGGCTTTCCGTAAACCTCCGAAACGAACCGGTAGGGCCGTATCCCGACCACCGTGGAGACGTGGCCGGGGCCGAGGAACCCTGACAGCCGCAGATCCGGTGACTCGAGGATGGCCTTGATGGGCGGCACGATCGTGACGTGGTTGCAGAACACGCTGAAGTTCTGCACGCCGAGGGAGCGTGCCCGCACCAGCGTGACCGCGGTGGAGGGCGCGGTGGTCTCGAAGCCGACCGCGAAGAACACCACGTGGCGGTCGGGATTGTCGATCGCGACTTTGAGCGCGTCGAGTGGGGAGTACACGAAGCGCACGTCGGCGCCTCTGGCCTTCGCCTCGATCAGATTGCCCTTGGAACCCGGCACCCGCATCATGTCGCCGAACGTCGTGAAGATGACGCCTGGCTGCTCGGCCAGCCACATCGCGTCGTCCACTCGGCCCATCGGTATCACGCACACCGGACAGCCCGGCCCGTGCACCAACTCGACGGACTCCGGCAGCAGGTGCTCGATGCCGTGCCGGTAGATGGTGTGCGTGTGACCGCCGCAGACCTCCATGAATTTGAAATGGTCGGTACCCGCCAACTCGGTGATGGACTTGACCAGCGCGCGTGCGGCAGCCGGGTCACGGAATTCGTCTACGAACTTCATTTGTCTGGCCTCTCAGGCGATTTCGGACGCGTTGAATGCTTCGATCTCATTGACGTAATCGGCGCCCATCTTCTCGACCTGGCTCAGCGTCATGGCGGCCTCGCGCTCGTCGATCTTGGCCATCGCGAAGCCGACGTGCACGAGCACCCAGTCACCGACTTGCAGGTTGTCGTCGGCCAGCAGCCGCACGCTGATGTTCCTGCGAACACCGTTGACGTCGACCTTGGCCAGCGACTGTTCGGCGTCGACGATCTCGACGACTTGGCCCGGTATCCCTAGACACATGGTCGGTCTCCTCTCAGCAGATCCGCGGCAGCGGGTCACCGACGAGCATGTCGACAATCCGGCTGCCGCCGAATGACGTTCGTAGCGCCACGATTCCGTGCGGTTCGGGAACGATCTCACCGACAACGGCGGCATCGGCGCCTTGTGGATGCTCGTGCAGGGCCGCGACGGCCGCATCGGCTTCGTCGGCTGCGACGATGGCGACGAACTTGCCCTCGTTCGCCACATACAGCGGGTCGATGCCCAGCATGTCGCAGGCGCCGAGCACCTGCGGCTGCACCGGCAGCCGCGCCTCGTCGAGGATCAGCGCGAACGGCGCGTCCTTCACGAGTTCGTTGGCGATGGTGCCGACGCCGCCGCGGGTGGCATCGCGCATCCAGCGCGTCGACGGCGCTGCGGCAAGCAGGATTTCGACCAGTTCGTGCACGGGTGCCGTGTCCGACTCGATGTCCGCATCGATGGCCAGGTCGCCGCGGGCCAGCATGACGGCCATGCCGTGCTCGCCGATGGTGCCGGACAACAGCACCTTGTCGCCGGGCTGGACGAGGTCGCGGGACAGCCGCCTGCCCTCGGGGATCACACCGACGCCTGCGGTCGAGATGTAGACGCCGTCGGCGGCGCCCTTGCCAACCACCTTCGTGTCCCCGGTGACGATCTGTACGCCGGCGTTGGCGGCGGCTTCGCTCATGTCGGCGACGATTTCGCGGAGTTCGGCGATACCGAACCCCTCTTCGATGACGAATGCCGCCGACAACCACTGCGGGCGGGCGCCTGACACGGCAAGGTCGTTGATGGTCCCGTGCACTGCGACGTGGCCGATCGATCCGCCCGGAAAGCGGCGCGGCGATACGACATACGAGTCGGTCGAGAACGCGAGCCGTTCACCGGATGCGGTGCGCAGTACGGCGGCATCGCCGAGTTGCTCGAGTTCGTCATTGCGGAACGCCTCGAGGAACACCGCGTCGACGAGCGCCGCCGAAGACTTGCCGCCCGCTCCGTGCGCGAGCGTCACCACGTCGTCGAGCAGTCGCGGCCTGCGCTGCCGGAACTTGTCGATGCGTTCCAGCACCCGGTCTTCGTGGTCGGCGGTGGTGCTCATGCTCGGGCCTGAGACATCGGCCGTGCCATGTGTTCCTGCGTCACCGACCACAATCGGTATCCGAGCATCGCGTGGCTCTCCTGGATGCGGTGGATGCTCTGCGAGTGCACAGTGAAGCAGAAGTCGAGATCCTCCGCGGCGGCCATCCTGCCCCCGTCATGCCCTGAGAATCCGACGGTGAGCAGACCCCGCTGCTTGGCTTCGGTGATCGCCGACATCAGGTCTTCGGAGTTGCCCGATGTCGACAACGCGATCGCGACGTCGCGATCCCTTGCGTGAGCGATGATCTGGCGTTTGAAGATCAGGTCGAACCCGACGTCGTTGCCGAGTGCGGTCACCACCGCCTCGTCGGCGGCCAGCGACCACGCCGCCACCGGCCTTCCCCGCGCGGGCCGACTGAACAGCGTCGCCAGTGTGGCGGCGTCGGTCGAGCTGCCACCGTTGCCGAGCGTGTAGAGCCTGCCTCCGCGCAGGAACCGTTCGGCCATCTGGGTTCCGGCCGCCGTCACGGCGGGCGCGTACTCGTCGAGCGATTCTTGTTGCAGCCGTGCGCTTTCGGTCGCCTTACCGCGCGCCGAGGCGGCCAGATCATCGAGGAGACTGGTGGCGTCCGTCTCCTCGGATTCGATGAACGGGTAGAGGAAGCCGGTGCTTTCGGGTTCGTGCCGGGTTGTCATGACATCGCCTCCAGACGTGTGATCGCCGCTCCAGCGTGCACCAGAACCAAGTCGTTGACGCCGACGTCGTCGAGGATTGTGGTGTCCACCCATTCCTCGCCCCTGGCCGTTCGCACGAGCGCCTGACCGTCTGCCGGCTCGAGCACGACCTCAGCGAGGCGGCCCTCGTCACTACACGTCACGCACACGTCCTCGGCGCATTCCTCGGCGGGCGGCTTGAGCAGTCCGGGGTGTTCGAAGCAGACGTGGGTGAGTTCCCACAGCAGGTGATACATCAGCACGAACGTTCCGGTGGCTGGCACCATCGGGTCGTCGGAGTCGATCCACAGGATGTGGTTGGCCGCACCGGCAGGCGGCCGCGGCCCGGAACCGATCCACAGCGTCAGCACCCCCCAGGCGGGCGCGCGTCGCATGGCTTCGACGACGGCGGGCTCGTCGGCGGACGCGACGGCGATCAGCAGATCACCGGGCTGACTGGCAACCCGCGCCTGTGCGACGGGATCCGGTTCGACGAGCGCCACCGACGGCAGCGCCCGTTTCCCCATCACCACCGGATGGACGAACTCAACGGCGACGTGGTGGGCGTGCGGCTCCCACTGCGGGGAGATCACCCACAGCGTGGCGCCGTCGTGGAATCTGCGGGCCAGGTCCAGCGCGGCGGCAGCCAGATCGGCGGACAACTCCACGTCGATGTAGGAGCCCCCGAGTTGCGCGGTGGTCGTCATTGTCGACCTCCCCTCAAGGTATTGACCATATCGAGCGTTGACTGTGTGGCGGCTTCGAGTGCCGTGCGTTGATCGGCTTCCAACTGCTCGCACACCCAGTTCCAGTGCACCGCAACGATGGAACCGGGGCTCGGGGCGGGCGCCAGCGAGAGTTCGCCCTTCTTCCACTGCACCCGCTCGGGCCGGGGGTCGCCGAGTATCAGCTCGCCACCGGCGAGTCCCAGCGGGGGTGACGTGATCACGGCGTGCTCGCCGTCGATCGATTCGACGGTGCCCCAGCGGATCCGGCAGTCCTGCATGACGCCAAGCGCCGTCGCCGCATCGCGGTCGAGGAAGCGGACCCAGGGGTAGACGACGAAGACGTGGAAACTGTGGTGGGCCAAAACGTCCGGGCCCGGGACAACCGCGTCGAGCAGTCCGGTGACCTGGCCGGTGAAGGATGTGCGCAGCCGGGTCAGTAGCGCGGCCGGATCGACCTTGGCCAGCGCGGGCCCGCCCACCCAGTAGCTGCTGACGACCTCCTCGTCCAGCGGATCCGAGGCGCCGAGCGCCTCGGCGATGGCTGCCAGATATGGCCATGCGCCGTCGAACTCCTTGGCGTGGGCGGCAAGTCCGAACGCGCCCCCGCCATCGGTCGGCCCGCAATAGCCGAGCTCGTTGGGCGGATAGGCGTACTGATCGAACAGGGTCATCCGCAGTTACCCACCATCAGCTGACCCAACGCGACACCACCGTCGTTCGGCGGCACCGCGCGATGCGTGATCGCCGGTATTCCTTTGGCGCGCAGACCTTTCAGCGTCAGACGCAGCAGCAGCGCATTCTGGAAGACGCCGCCCGAGAGCGCGACGAGCTGGGCTGCGTCGCGATTCCGATCCGCAATGTCGACGATCAGATCGGCGACTGCCTGGTGGAACCGTGCGCCGATCGTGCCTGGGGGCACGCCACCGCGCTGGTCTCGGACCACGCTGTCTATCACCGGAGTTGGATCGATCAGTACGTCCTGCACCCCGAAGGCATAGGCGGAATCGCCGCAGTGGGCGTCGCGTGCCAGCCCCTCCAACTCGATGGCGGCCTGCGCCTCGTAAGCCACCACGTGGCGGACACCGGCGAGCGCGGACACCGCATCGAAAAGCCGGCCCATGCTGGACGTGGGCACACAGCCGATCCCGGTTTCGAGTTGCTGCCGCAACACCCGTTGTTCGTCGACCGGGCACGCCGCCACGGGCGGCAGATCCGGCTCCCATGCGATGCCGGCCGCCCACAGGTGCGCCAGCGCCATCCGGTACGGCCGAAGCACGCTGATGTCACCGCCTGCGAGCGGCACGTAGGACAGTTGCGCGAGGCGTTGGTAGCCCTTGTAGTTCGCGAGCAGCACTTCGCCACCCCAGATCGCCTCGTCGGATCCGTAACCGGTCCCGTCGAACGCGAAACCGAGCACCTGCTGAGACCCGTCCAGGCCATGCTCGGCCATCACCGCAGCGATGTGTGCGTGGTGGTGCTGCACGGTTCGGACGGGCCGCCCACGGGCATTGCGATGCGCCCACGCCGTCGACCGGTACAGCGGATGTGCGTTGGCCACGAGTACTTCGGGCGCTACGGCGGTCAACTCGCACAGGTGTTGTTGGGCGGCGTCGAAGGCCGACAGCGTTGCGAGGTCGTCCATGTCGCCGATGTGCTGGCTCAGCCAGGCGTACTTCCCGTCCGCCACCGCCATCGTGTTCTTCAGGTCGGCGCCGACCGCCATCGTCGGCGGTATCGAGACCGGCAGAGCGATCGGCAGCGGCGCGTAACCCCGTGACCGCCGGATCGGTAGTTCAACGTCGTCCACCACCCGTACGACCGAGTCGTCACACGGCACCAGAATCTCGCGATCATGCATCAGCCAGCCGTCGGCAAGGTGCGAAAGTCGTTGTAGTGCTTCGTCATCGGTGAAGCAGATGGGTTCACCGCCGAGGTTGCCGGACGTCATCACCAGCACCTGCGGGCCCGCCGAATCGCCAGGCAGGCCGAACAGCAGAGCATGCAACGGCGCGTAAGCCAGCATGATGCCGAGATCGGGGTTGCGCGGCGCCACCGCGTCGGCGATCCGCGCATCGCGCCCGCGAGGCACCAGCACGATCGGCCGCTGCGGACCGGTCAGCAGCCGGGCCGATGCGTCGTCGACGTCGGCGATTGCGCACGCCGTTGCCAGGTCCGGCACCATGACCGCGAACGGTTTGTCTCCCCGCCGCTTTCGTTCTCGCAGTTCGGTGACGGCCCGCTGATCGGAGGCGTCGCACGCCAGGTGGTAGCCGCCGATGCCCTTGACCGCCAGGATGCCGCCGTCGCGCAGCAACCGCCTGGCGCGGGACAGCGCATCCTCGCCGGCGATGACGCCGACGTCGTCGTGATACCGAAGCGTCGGACCGCAGTTGGGGCAGCACACGGGTTGGGCGTGGAAGCGCCGGTCTGCGGGGTCGGCGTATTCGTGGGCGCACTCGGCGCACATCGGGAACGCCGCCATCGTGGTCGAGGCGCGGTCGTAGGGAACGCCGGAGATGATCGTGAACCGCGGCCCGCAGTTGGTGCAGTTGACGAACGCGTGGCGGTAGCGTCTGTTGGACGGATCGCGTTGTTCTGCCGCACATTCCGCGCACATCGCGACGTCGGGGGAGACCAGCGTGCGGCCGCCGTCGGACCGCGAGGTATCGGCGATGACGAAGCCGGTGCCACCGACAACCGGGAGATCGTGCGTGTCAATCGATTCGATGACGGCAAGGGGCGGCGGCTGATAGCGCAACCGCGCCAGAAAGCAGTCGAGGTCCGACGGATCGCCCTCCACCTCGATGACGGCACCCGCGCTGTCGTTGCGTACTGCCCCGGACAGTCCGAAGGTGGCCGCGCATGCGTAGACGAACGGGCGAAAGCCCACGCCCTGGACCACACCGTGCACGCAGACGCGCAGTCTGCGCCGTGTCGTCATGGCTGTCATGGTGAGGCCTCGGTGTCGCGTCCCCGGCCCATCAGCTCGAGGCCTTCCATCGCCGCGTCGGCGCCGGCCTTGTCGGTCTTCTCCACGACGAAGCCCATGTGGATGATGACCCAGTCGCCGGGCGAAAAGGTCTCCTCGGGCAGCATCCCGACGTTCACCTTGCGCTGTTCGCCCGCGACGTCGACGAGCGCGAGCTGATCGCCGTAGCCCTGCAGCATGTGGATGACTTGCCCCGGGATGCCAAGACACATGGTCAGCCTCCCTTCACCGGTTGGAGCAGCCGGGCGACGACGTCCTCGAGCGCGCGAACCGCCTCGGGTATCGCGGCGGCGACCGCAGGCGAGAGCCCTATGCCTTCGTCGACGTCGGCGGCCTCACAGCCGATGACCACCGTGTAGGGCGGGGTGCCGCCGAGGGCGTTCAGGCTGGCGAACACCGCTGTCGGGTCCATCGCATGGGCATCCAGACCGGTTGCAGCGGTCAAGCTTTCATGGTCGGCCTCGAAGACGTGAACCGCGCCCGGTGACCCGCGGCTGGGGATGGCGTCGATCAGGACCAGCGCCTCGCAGCCGTCCAGCAGGTCGTAGGCCAGATGCATGCCCCGGATGCCGTAGTCCACCAGTCGAACTCGTGGATCGGTGACTCGCTGCGGGGCGTGGCGAATCACCTCGGGGCCGAAGCCGTCGTCACCGAGGAAGATATTGCCGATCCCGGCTACCAGGATTGTTGACGTGATCGCACCCGCTACATCCGTCGAATCTTCATGTACCGCATGGCATCAGGCACCGACCTGACCCCCAGCGCAACCGCCACGAGGGCGACCAATGCTGCGATGACCACGGCAATCCAACCCACTATCTCCATCTTCTAACCCCTTTCGATGAGTGGTTCGACCTCGTCGGGTGCGAAATACAAATAGCGGCCGTACCAGTCGTGCAGGTCGGCCGCCGGATCATCCTCGAGGACGACGCCGACGTGCTGGTCGCCGTCGACGTCTTCGTGCACCGACGTGACGCGCGCGACCATGTCGGTGTAGAAGAGGTCCTGCGCGTCGGCCCGGCGCGACGGGTGCAGGCGGACCCGAGTGCCGCGCGCCACGCGGGTGCCGTTGACGAGGATTGCGTCGACGTCAGGCCGCACTGCGGTGTCTGCAGTCGGATCCCACCAGTCGACGTCGGCGGGGACTTCCGGTATCAACCCCGGATCTGCCGTCGGCGCATGCGGATTGCGCAGCACACCGTGCAGATCGAGCATGGCCTCGGGCGACATCGTGTCGCAGCGGTCGATGATCTGGGCGGCCAACGGGTCGGTGGCGCGGGCCTGCGCCTTCTCCTCGTCGGTCATCGTCATGATCCGTAGCGTGAGGATTTCGTCTATCTCGGTGGAGTCGTAGAGCGCGCCCTTGCTCTGTTCTGCGATCTCGGGATGGTCGTAGAGGATGATCGGTGACACCAGCACCAGATCATTGACCCCGGGAGGGCCGGCGAGCACCGGGAAGCAGCGGTGGTGCGAGCACCGGTCGACCGCTGCCGCCGCGACGTCCGGCGGCTCCAGAAGCGAAACGAATTCGCCGTCGGTGACCTCGATCAACAGATGTGTGCCGATCAGGGAGGTGGCAATCGCCTCGTCCTTGTCCGCGGCGGGCGGGGCGACATTGCGTACCTCGAACGACACTCGTAAGTGGTCACCGTCGCGTTCGGCGGAGATGTCGAGTCGACCGTGCAGGCCGCGCCGCGTGCGCACCAGCCGGCCGCCGTCCAGCATCTCGATGTCGCTGCCCGCCGGCACCGAGATGTCAAGCGTGCGTGGCAAACTCGTGACAGCGAACCGTTCTATCGCGATCTCGCACTCGACGGCCTCGTCCCACGTGAGCCAGCTGGCGGAGCCGGTGGACAGTTCTTCGGTCGGCTGAAAACGACCGCCGACGTCCCGCTCGGCCGCGCGGTGTTGCAATTGCAGAAAACGCACCACGCCGGACAGCGAGGGAACCGTATTCGAGTCAACCAGCACCTGCGCGGACAGCGTGTCCTGCTCACCGATGCCCGCGTCAGCCGCGCCCTGGGGACCCAACACTCCGAACTGCCAGCGTGACTGGTTCTTTCCCGAGGTGGCGCGATACGGGTAGAGCAGATAGCCCTCGTAGAGCACCGCGTCGGCGACGGCACGGGCGTGGTCCCAGGGGGCGGTCATGAGCTTTCCCGCGTCGCCGAGTTCTCCGCCAGCAGTGCGGTGATTGCCTGGTCGAATCCGAGTAGGCCGCGCGCGGAGCGGTACGCCGCCAGCGCGTCGATGGTTTCGCGGTCCAGTCGCACCCAGCCGGTGTTAGGGAAGTGCTGCTGGATCAGGTCACGCCACACCGAAACCGGCATGTCGTAACGCTCCTCGCGGTCCCATGGCACCTGTTGGACGGTAAAGCCGTTCGAACCGCGGCCGAAAACTGTTCCGCTGAACAGAAACTGCAGGGGAATGGTGCCGTCGCCGAGCGCCTGCAGGTACTTCGCGGCCGCGACCTCGAAGTCATAGGTGCACTCCAAGGGCATGTGCACCTGCGTGGTCCCGGTGAATCCCGGCACCATGGCGGTCGCGTGCTGCCACAGGAATGAGTGTTGTGTCGCCGCCCAGCGTTCCCGCGGCCCGAACAGATCGACGAGTGCGGCGGCTTCGTCATCGGAATACTGACGTCGCGAGGGCTCGATACGCACCTGACAACGCAGTGCGACGGCGTGCACCGGTTCCTCGGCGACCGACGCGATGCCTACCCGCGCCATCAGAATCGGTGTCACCGCATACGGTTCCGGTGCCACATCGAGGACGGCGAACGTGATGTCGGTCATGCGCGGTCAACCAGTCTGCTCCGGTTGTCGAGCTGATCGAAGAAGTTCTCGATGTAAGTGCGGGCGTCCTGGCCGCCGTCGAATCCGCGCCACATCATGCGCAGCCGGCCGACGAACTCGTAGCAGGCGTCGATCGGAACCAAATATGCTCGGGTAGAAGCTGTTTCGTCGTCGGGCACCCGAACCAGCAGCGCCTCGGTGTCCGCGGCGACGGTGTCAACGCGTGGATCGGCGGTGCGGATGTCGTTCCACGCCACGAGGTCCAGTTCGGATTCGGTGGCGCCGGCCGGCCCGGGATAAAAGGCCACGGTGCGGTCGAGGCTCGAGTTGTGGAAGAAGAACGCCAGTCCGACCGGAATCTGCAGCCCCTCCCATGCACGGCGATCCAACGCGAAGTCATTGAAGACGAGGTAGCGGTCCGGAACGGCGCGGTAGCGTAACTGGGCATCGGTGTCGGTGAACAGCAGATAGCACCCGCGGCAGACACACATCAGTTGTCGGCCTTCGAGATTCACCACGTGCTGGTGCTCATCGGCAATGGCCTCCGCGCACATCTCGCAGCGCTCGCCAGCCGGCTGTGGCGCGCCGCGATTGGCACGTATGCGCGCCAGCACGTCGAAAGCACCCTCCACTATGCCACCTCCTCAGGGACTGCCATCGACAGCACGCCGTCGCGCACCAGAACCGGTAGCGGCTCCAGGTGGCTGTCGCCGCCCACGCCCGCACCGGCGTGGACGGCGTCGAAACCGGCGCCGCACGCCGGACACTGCAGCACTGTGCCGCGCAACCCTGCACCCGCCAAGGTGCCAAGACAACTGGGGCATCTGTCGCGGTACGCGTAGAGTTCGCCGCTCACTCGGCAGACCAGCGCGGTGACGCCTTCGACGCGGAACCCGCCGACTTCACCGTCGGCCAATTCGGCGAGCTCCGGCACCGGCTGCCAGTGGTGGCCGTTGGTGTGCACGCGACGCATCAGTGACTCGGCGGGAATGACACTCGGCGTCGAGACATTCTCCGCCGCAACCACTTCGATCGATTCGATCTCCGGCGCCGCGGCCCGCACCGCATCCTCGACCGCCAACTCCAACGTCACCGACGACGACGGACAGCTCTTACAGCTGCCCTGGAACTGCAGTCGCACCACACCGTCGACGACGCCGAGCAGCGACACGTCTCCGCCGTGCGAGCCGAGGTAGGGCCGCACGCTGTCCAGTGCGTCCGAAACCCGTCGCTCGACGCCGTGCGGATGCAACCCGTGCACCAGCAGGAGGCTGGCGACGAGGTCGTCGGCCGCGAACCGGTTGGCGAGACCCGGATCCGCGGCCAACGCTATCTGCATCATCCGCATCAGCGCCGCTCCGTAGAGGTCGGTCACCTCACGGACGAGTAGTTCGGCGCGTTCCCTCGCGACGGCGCCACCCGATGACGACGCGTCGAGCAGGTTCTGTATTCGCTCGCCCGCCGTGCGCCACTGCGCGTCGTCCTGGGAATCCGGAAGGCCTGGCAGTGTCGGCGGGGCCATACGCTATTCCCCGGTGAGCGATTGGGTGGGGGAGTGCAGCAGATCCAATGACTTGCCCTTGCCGAGGTACATGTGCACCCCGCAGGGCAGACACGGATCGAAGCTGCGCACCGTGCGCATGACGTCGATGCCCTTGAAGTGCTCCCTGTCGTTCTCCTCGAAGATCGGTTGGCCCTGTACCGCATCCTCGTACGGACCAGGCGTGCCGTAGCTGTCGCGCGGATTGGCGTTCCACGGCGTCGGCGGATATGGGTGATAGTTCGCGATCTTGCCGTCGCGAATCACCATGTGGTGAGACAGGACTCCGCGCACCGCCTCGGTGAACCCACAGCCGATGCCTTCGTCGGGCACCTCGAACTTCTCCCATGTCTTGGTGCGGCCAGCGCGGATCTCCACCAGCGCCTTCTCGGCGAAGTGCAGCGCGCATGCCGCCGCGTAGGCCTGGAAGTAGGTCCTGGCGCGATTGCGTTCGAGCGTGTTGCTGCCGTAGTGCGGCACTTTCCACTCGAACGACACCGGACCCTTGAGGGCTGTCTTGGGCAGGTTGATCTGCACGCTGGTGCCGGTGGCCTTCACGTAGCCGATGTCGACGAGGCCGGCGAGCGCGGTCGACCACAGCCGGGCCAGCGGACCGCCGCCGGTGTCCAGCGCCAAGTGGTCGGTGCCGTCGAACCACCGCGGCGCCATCACCCAGCTGTAATTGCCCTCGAAGTCACGCTTCTGCGGCCGCGGGTTGGTGTGCTGATTCCACGGATGCCTGCGGTCGACCGGGTTGCCGAGCGGATCGGTCTTGACGAACATCTCCTGGTCGGTCCAGTCATCATAGTAGCTGTGGCCCAACAGGATTCGGATGCCGAGGTTGATGTCGACCAGCGAATGGGTGTGCAGCTTGCCGTCGATCACGACGCCGGGCGTGACGAACATGGCGTCGCCCCAGCGCTCCATGTCCTTGTATTCGAAGTTGCACACCTCGGGATCCTGGAAAGAACCCCAGCAGCCCAGCAGCGTACGTCGCAACCCCACCTGGTCGTAGCCGGGCAGCGCCTCGTAGAAGAAGTCGAAGAGGTCGTCGTGCATGGGCACGACGGACTTCATGAACTCCACGTAGCGCATCAGCCGGGTCATGTAGTCCGTCATCAGCTGCACGGTGGCGGTGGTGCCGATGCCGCCCGGGTACAGCGTGGACGGGTGCACATGGCGGCCTTCCATGAGGCAGAACATCTCTCGCGTCCACCGGCTGACCTGTAGCGCCTCCCGGTAGAACTCACCGGTGAACGGGTTGAGCGCCCGCATGATGTCGGCGATCGTCCGGTAGCCGTGCATGTCGGCGTGCGGCGCCTGGGTGTTCTCGGCCTTGGCCAGCACACTCGGATTGGTTTCCGACACCATCTTCTCGCAGTAATCCACGCCGACCAGATTCTCTTGGAAGATGTTGTGGTCGAACATGTATTCCGCGGCCTCACCAAGGTTGATGAGCCACTCTCCGAGATGCGGCGGCTTCACCCCGTAGGCCATGTTCTGGCAGTAGCACGAACAGGTGGCGTGGTTGTCGCCGCAGATGCCGCAGATGCGGCTGGTGATAAAGTGGGCGTCGCGAGGATCCTTGCCCTTCATGAAGATCGAATAGCCACGGAAGATCGACGAGGTGCTGTGGCACTCGACGACCTCTCTGTTCTCAAAGTCGATCTTCGTGTAGATACCGAGGCTGCCGACGATGCGGGTGATGGGATCCCACGCCATCTCCACCAGTTGACCGGGATCTCGCTTCACATGTGACGGCTCGGGGATGATCGTTGTCATCGAACTCTTCTCTTTCGTCTAGTGGGCAGCGCCACAAGGGATTTCGGCGATCGCGAAATGCACGTGCAGCAGCGCCGAAGAGCCCGCACCTACCAGGTGCGGGTAGCTCCGGTTTCGAGTTTCGTGCCGGGATGCCGCCACTTCGGTTCTTTGTCCACCGTGCGCCCAGTGACGTGGCGAAGGCTGCGGATGACCGAGCCGTACAGGCCTGAGGCCGTCGTCGAGACCTTGCCGCCGGGCGGTTCGTCCATGAACGGCATGAACTTGTCGGGGAAGCCGGGCATCGTGCAGCCGATGCAGATGCCGCCGACGTTCGGGCAGCCGCCGATGCCGTTGATCCAGCCCCGCTTGGGGACGTTGCATTTCACAACTGGGCCCCAACAGCCAAGCTTCACAATGCATTTCGGTGAGCCGTATTCGGTAGCGAAGTCGCCCTGCTCGTAATACCCGGCGCGATCGCAGCCTTCGTGCACCGTCGCGCCGAACAGCCACTTGGGCCGCAACGCGTCATCAAGCGGAATCATCGGCGCCTGGTCGGTCGCCATGTAGAGCAGATATGTCAGTGTCTCGGCAAGATTGTCCGGATGGATAGGACAGCCGGGCACACAAACAATCGGGATGCCCGCCTTGCTCTTCCAGTCCCAGCCGAGGTAGTCGGGCACGCCCATCGCGCCGGTCGGGTTGCCTGCCATCGCATGGATTCCGCCGTAGGTGGCGCATGTTCCGACCGCGACGACCGCGGTGGCTTTCGGGGTGAGCCGGTCCAGCCATTCACTCGTGGTCATCGGCTGCCCGGTCGCGGGGTTGTTGCCGAACCCGCACCAATAGCCCTCATCCTTGAGCTGCTCGTTTGGAATGGACCCCTCGACAACGAGGACGAACGGCTCCAATTCCCCACGTTCGGCCTTGAAGAACCACTCCAGGAAATCGTCTGCGCCCCCGTTGGGTCCGCACTCGAAATCTATTAGGGGCCAGTGGACGGCGATTTTCGGCAGCCCGGGAAGCGCGCCAAGCGCGATCTCCTCGATGCTGGGTTGGGTAGCGGCAGTCAACGCCACCGAATCGCCGTCACAACTTAATCCCGCATTGATCCAAAGAACATGGATCAACGCCTCTTCCGCTTTGACTGCTGCTTCGCTTGGCATGCGTAACAGCTCTCTGGGGCCGGGCTCGCAGCCCCTCTCGCAGGAATATGCTTGCGCCCGCTTCTTAAGCGCTGGTTCTCGGTTTACTCCGGGCGATATGTCTTGTCAACGAGTCTTAGCGACATTAGGCGGAGTTTGCCGGTATGCCGATTTCGGCGCGGATCCAGTCGTACCATGCTTCAAGTCCATCGCCACGCGTCGCCGAGATCGGCAGGATGTGAACGCCGGGGTTCACCGACCGCGCGTAGCCGAAACATGTTTCAAGATCAAAGTTTACGTACGGAACAAGATCGATCTTGTTGATCAGCACCAGCCCTGCTGCCGCGAACATGTGCGGGTACTTCAGGGGCTTGTCCTGACCCTCAGTCACCGAGATCACCACCACCTTGGTGTGCTCACCCAGATCGAACAGCGCCGGGCACACAAGGTTGCCGACGTTTTCGATGAACAGCACGGACTTGGGCTCCGGATCCAAGGCGTGAAGAGCGCGATGCACCATATCCGCGTCTAGATGGCAGCCGGCGCCGGTGTTCACCTGCACCGCGCGGGCCCCAGCCGCCTGGATTCGCTTGGCGTCGAGCAGTGTTTCCTGGTCGCCCTCGATGACTGCGACAGGCAGGTCGTCGCCGAGCTCGCGGATTGTGCGCTCGAGCAACGTCGTCTTCCCGGCTCCCGGCGAACTCGTCACATTGAGAGCCAGGATGCCGCGCTCGACCAACGACTGGCGGTTGTGCTCGGCGATCTGATCGTTTTTCGCGAGCACCTTCTGTTCGAGCGTGATGGTTTTCGAGTGGGGATGGTCGTCACCGGCGACCGTGATCGTCGTTGTGTTGTCGCCGCATCCACAGGTCGCGCACATCGCTAGCTCACTTCCATCGACAGGATCCGAAGATCCCGTCCGGTCAGCACTTCGACATCCGCGCTTCCGCACGGGCATAACAGGATCAGGTCGAGCAGTTCGAAGTTCTTGCCGCAGCCGCGGCAGCGCGCCGAACCGGGCTGCACGTTCAGATCGAGGCGAGCGCCGTCAGCGAGCGTGCCCTCGGTGGCGAGCTCGAAACAGAACTGCATGGCGTCGGGTACGACGGCGCACAGCGCACCGACCTCCACCTTGACGCTCTGCACGTGGCGGCCCGCGGCGTGTTCGCACACCGCGTCGACAACGCTCTGCGTGATCGCCATCTCGTGCATGTCGGTCCGTTCCTGCCGGATGGATCCCACGATAGGTCGGCGTCGCATGCGATGGCCAAGAAGAGGCAGATCGGCACTCGCCGTTTCTGGCGATTGTGGTCAGAGCTGCCAGTCGTTGGAGCCGTCGTGCCGGGAGTAGGTGCCGCCGCTGGAGTTCTTCACCACGATCGGATCACCGGCATTGAAGTTGTCGAAGAACCATTTCGCATTGCTCGGGCTGATATTGATGCAACCGTGACTGACGTCGCGCTTGCCCTGGTCGTCCACCGACCACGGAGCGCTGTGGACGAAGTCACCGCTGTCGTCGAAGCGGACGGCTAGTTCCACCGTCGTCCGATATCCGTACGGCGAGTTGACCGGGACACCGTAGGTCGAGGAATCCATCACCACCGAGGGCATCTTCTCTTGGACGTAGTAAGTGCCGTTGGGGGTTTGGTGACCGCCGGCGGTCATACCCATCGACATCGGAATGGTCTTCTCCACGTTGCCATTTCGCGTGACGGTCAACTGATGTGTGGCGTCGTCGGCCGTGGCAACCAAGGCATCACCGGTCTGGAAGCTGGACACCGTGCCACCGGCATCGATGGTCACCGTCGTGTGCGCGGGCCAGAAGCTCAGCGGACGCCAGCGCAGCTGCGTGGGCGTCATCCAATAGAACTTGCCTGCAACCGGCGGGACCGAAGAAACGTGCACGGCGCTCTCGGCCGCAGCAGAGTCATCGACGAGGCCGGGGAAGTTGATGATGATCGGCTGGGCCACACCGACCGTCGCACCATTGGCAGGAAAGAACCTCGGCGGCCCGAACGGCGCTGTGCCGATGAACGGTGTCGGGTCCTGGCCGGCATCGGGGCCCGCGACGATCCCGGGATCGCCGGGGGCCGGGTCGGCCAGTGCGGGGCCTGCGCCCGTCATCAACACCCAGCCCGCTACCGATGCCACTGCCGCCGCCCGTAGCCGGCTTCCCCTGGTGGCGCCTGACATCACGTACCTCCCTGTCGCTCGGTCAAAACAGTCTTGCAGTCGCGCGCAGAGTGGCGCGGAAAAGGTGCGCGGAAGAATCGCACGGCGTGTCTACTTGAATCGAACAGGTGTTCGTCTACTGTGGGCGACACGACTTGTCAGACCCTCTGGCTAGCGTCACGGCCAACCGATCGAAAACCGATCACCCACCAGGACGGAGACCACCCCATGAGTCAGGCACCCGACCGCGACAAGGCCCTTGAGCTGGCGCTCGCACAGATCGACAAGAACTTCGGCAAAGGCTCGGTGATGCGGCTCGGCGAAGAGGTGCGCCAGCCGATCTCCGTCATCCCCACGGGCTCGATCGCCCTGGACGTGGCGCTCGGCATCGGCGGACTGCCGCGCGGCCGGGTCGTCGAGATCTACGGTCCGGAATCCTCCGGTAAGACCACCGTCGCGTTGCACGCGGTCGCCAATGCTCAGGCCGCAGGCGGCATCGCGGCGTTCATCGACGCCGAGCACGCGCTGGATCCGGACTACGCCCAGAAGCTCGGTGTGGACACCGATTCGCTGCTGGTGTCCCAGCCCGACACCGGTGAGCAGGCGCTGGAGATCGCCGACATGCTGATCCGCTCCGGCGCGCTGGACATTCTGGTCATCGACTCGGTGGCCGCACTGGTGCCGCGCGCCGAGATCGAAGGCGAGATGGGGGACAGCCACGTCGGCCTGCAGGCCCGGCTGATGAGCCAGGCGCTGCGGAAGATGACTGGCGCACTGAACAATTCGGGCACCACCGCGATCTTCATCAACCAGCTCCGCGAGAAGATCGGCGTGATGTTCGGCTCGCCCGAAACCACAACGGGCGGAAAGGCATTGAAGTTCTACGCCTCGGTTCGCTTGGACGTCAGGCGAATCGAGACGCTCAAGGACGGCACCGACGCGGTCGGCAACCGGACCCGCGTCAAGGTCGTCAAGAACAAGGTGTCGCCGCCGTTCAAGCAGGCCGAGTTCGACATCCTCTACGGCAAGGGCATCAGCAAGGAAGGCTCGCTCATCGACATGGGTGTCGAGCAGGGCTTCATCCGCAAGTCCGGTTCCTGGTTCACCTACGAAGGTGAACAACTGGGGCAGGGCAAGGAGAACGCCCGCAACTTCCTGCTGGAAAACGCCGACGTGGCCAATGAGATCGAGAAGAAGATCAAGGAGAAGCTCGGCATCGGTGCCGTGGTGACTGCTGAGGTGGCCAATGACGAAGTCCTGCCCGCCCCCGTCGACTTCTGAGTCCTCTCCGGCGGCTGAACCCAAACGCGAGGAGCAGGCGCGGGATCTGTGCCTGCGTCTGCTCACCGTAAGGGCCAGGACCCGCGCCGAACTCGAAGGCCAGCTGACCAAGCGGGGATATCCCGACGACGTCAGCGGCCGCGTGCTCGACCGGTTGGCTCAGGTTGGTTTGATCGACGACGTCGACTTCGCCGAGCAGTGGGTGCAGTCTCGTCGGGCGAACGCCGGAAAAGGCAAGCGCGCCTTGGCCGCTGAGCTTCGGAACAAGGGCGTCGACAACGACGTGATCACCACGGTGCTCGCAGACATCGACGTCGCGGCCGAGCGGCGGCGCGCCGAGGAGTTGGTCCGCGACAAGCTACGACGCGAAAAGTTCGTCGACGACGACGACACCAAAGTCGCACGCCGGCTCGTCGGGATGCTGGCCCGCAGGGGCTACAGCCAGTCAATGGCGTTCGACGTCGTCAAGAATGAACTGGCCGGCGAGCGGGAACGTCGACGGGTCTAGTTCGGCGCCACCACTTCTCGGCCTTCATCGGTTAGATCGAGCCGCCGGCACCCGCGCCGAACGAACCCTGGGTGACGGGTTGAATGTGCATGGGCTCGGGACCACGGCTGGAACGACGCATGCGCCCCTCCAGCCACGTCGCGAACCAGGACAGCGTGAAGTTCACACTGATCATCAACACCGCGATGACGATCAGAGCGGGCACATAGTTGCCGTACGACGCGCCGACCTGGGTGCCCTGGCGCACCATCTCCAGGAAGGTGATCTGGTAGCCGATCGCGGTGTCCTTCAGAACGACCACCATCTGCGAGACCAGCACCGGCAACATCGACGTGACGGCCTGCGGCAGCAGGATCGACCGCATGGTCTGGCCCCACCGCAGACCGAGCGCTGACGCCGCTTCCGATTGTCCGCGGGGCAGCGCAAGAACGCCTGCGCGGACGATCTCGGCGATGACAGCACCGTTGTACAGAGTCAAGGCGGTGATGACGCCCGCCAGCGCCAGGTGCTTGGACGGGAAGACGTCGTACAGCGCGTACAAGAAGTACGCGAAGATCATCATGATCAGCACCGGCACCGCGCGGAAGAACTCGACGAACACCGCGGACGGCCAGCGGATCGCGGGGTGGGTGGAAAGCCTGCCGACGCCGAGAAGGAAACCCAGCGCCAGCGCCAGCACGATCGATACCGCAGCGGCGGTCAGCGTGCCCTGCACACCGGGCAGGATGTACGTCTTCCACAGGTTGGCCGTGAGGAACGGTTCCCACTTCGCGGCGGTCAACTGACCCTTCGCGTTCAGCTGCGCGTACACCACCCAGGCCACCAGCGCGATGACGAGTGCCGTGACGACGTTGAAGATGCGGTTGCGCACCAGTGCCCGCGGTCCCGGCGCGTCGAACAGAACCGAACCCGCCATTACCGCGCCACCGCCAGCCGCTTGCCGAGCCACCCGAAGAACAGCCCCATCGGCAGCGTCAAGATGACGAACCCGGCCATGAAGATGGCGCCGATGTAGATCAGCGCTGCCTCGTTTTCGGTCATCGTCTTCATCAACAGCGCCGCTTCCGACACACCGATCGCCGACGCGATCGTGGTGTTCTTGGTCAACGCGATCAACACCGAACCCAGCGGATTGATCACAGCGCGAAATGCCTGGGGCAGCAGGACGATGCGCAGGTTTTGGGCGAACGTCAGGCCAAGGGAGCGTGCCGCCTCCGCCTGGCCCAGCGGCACCGTGTTGACGCCTGACCGCACTGTCTCGCACACGAACGCCGCCGTATAGACGGTGAACCCGAGTATCGCCAGCCGGAAGTTGCTGTCGTCGATCGAGGTCGACGACTTCGAATCCACCAGCGTGATGCCGAGCGTCTGCGCCAGTCCGAACGAGCAGAACAGGATGATCAGTGTCAACGGGGTGTTGCGCACCACGTTGACGTAGGTCGTCCCGATCCAGTTCAGCATCGGCACCGGCGAGAGTCGCATCGCGGCCAGCAGCGTGCCCAGGATGAGTGCGCCGACGGCCGAGAGCGCAGTCAGCTGAATAGTGGTCCAGAACGCCCCGAGGACGTCGTAGGCCCTATCGCCAAAGTGCAGCACGTCGGCGCGACTCGGTTACTTGTCGACCGGTGGCGGCGCCGGTGCCGCAATGCCCGCGGGGCCAAGGTTCTTGTCCCACGCGGCCTTCCACGCGCCGTCCTGCTCCATCTTGGTGATCGCGTCGTTGATCTTGGTCCGCAGGTCGGTGTCGCCCTTCTTCAGGCCGATGCCGTAACGCTCTTCGGAGAACGGCTTGCCAACGATCTTGAACGCACCGGGGGACTGGGCGGCGTAACCGGCCAGGATCACCTCATCGGTGGTCACCGCGTCGATGGCACCGTTCTTCAGCGCCTCGACGCAGGCCGAATAGGTGTCGTACTGCTGCAACTGGACGCCGGGATACTTGTCCTTGATGCGCTGCGCCGGCGTCGAGCCTGACACCGAGCACAACTTCTTGTTGTTCTGCAGCGACTCGGGGCCGGTGATGTCGGTGTTGTCCGCCTTGACCAGCAGGCTTTGTCCGGTGATCAGATACGGCCCGGCGAAGTCGACCTTCTGCTTGCGGGTGTCGGTGATCGAATACGTCGCGGCGATGAACTTCACCTGGTCGTTTTGGATCAGCGTCTCACGCTGGCCGGACGGCGATTCCTTCCATTCGATCTTGTCCTCGGCGTAACCGAGTTGCTTGGCGACATACTTTGCGACGTCGACGTCAAAGCCGCTCATGGTCCCGTCGGGATTCTTCAGGCCGAGGCCCGGCTGATCGAACTTCGTTCCGATGACGATGGTGTCGCCACCCCCGCCTCCGCCGCCGCAGGCGGTCGCCGCGAACGGCAGCGCGATGGCGAGCGCGATGGCACCTACGACACGCACTTTCATGGACGACATTGGTCGTTTCCTTTCGCCGGAGCGTTAGTGACGGAGAATCTTGCCGAGGAAGTCTTTGGCGCGGTCGGACTGCGGGTTGTCGAAGAATTGAAGGGGTTCGGCGTCCTCGACGATCGCGCCGTCGGCCATGAACACGACGCGGTTCGCCGCACCCCTCGCGAAACCCATTTCGTGGGTGACCACCACCATGGTCATCCCGTCCTTCGCGAGCCCGGTCATGACGTTCAGCACCTCGCTGATCATCTCCGGGTCCAGCGCGCTGGTCGGTTCGTCGAACAACATCACCTTGGGGTCCATCGCAAGCGACCGGGCGATCGCCACGCGTTGCTGTTGGCCACCAGACAGCTGCGCCGGATATTTGTCGGCCTGGTTGGCCACGCCGACCCGCTCGAGTAGCTCCATCGCCCTTGCGCGGGCCTTGTCCTTGGACACCTTGCGCACCGTCGTCGGGGCGAGCATGACGTTCTGCAGAATTGTCTTGTGCGCGAACAGATTGAACGACTGGAACACCATCCCGACATCTGAGCGCAACTGTGCGAGCTTGCGTCCCTCGGACGGGAGCACCACCCCGTCGATCGAAATCGTCCCCGAATCGATGGTCTCGAGTCGATTGATGGTGCGGCATAACGTCGACTTGCCCGAACCCGACGGACCGAGCACCACGATCACCTGCCCGCGGTCCACCTTCAGGTTGATGTCCTTGAGTACGTGCAGGGCGCCGAAGTGTTTGTTGACCGCCTCCATTGAAATCATCGGCGCACCACCGGGCGTCCCCATGGGTGCAGACCTTACCCAGGGAATGCTCAGCTTGCCCGGAACTTGGGAATCCGTTCGAGTGGCGCAATTGGTGCGTCCGTACCATGGGGCCGTGACTTCGATGGTGACGCGGGAGGCGGCAGCGGCTGACGCTGTTCGCCAGCAGGCGCGCACGTATCAGGTCCGCACCTACGGCTGCCAGATGAATGTGCATGACTCCGAACGGCTGGCCGGGTTGCTGGAAGCCGCAGGTTACGAGCGCGCGGCCGACGGAACTGATGCCGACGTCGTGGTGTTCAACACTTGCGCGGTTCGCGAAAACGCCGACAACAAGCTGTACGGCAACCTCAGTCACCTCGCACCGCGCAAGCAGGCCGACCCCGACATGCAGATCGCCGTCGGCGGCTGCCTGGCGCAGAAGGACCGCGACAGCGTCCTTTCCAAGGCGCCATGGGTGGACGTGGTGTTCGGCACCCACAACATCGGGTCGCTGCCGACGCTGCTCGAACGCGCCAGGCACAACCGCACGGCGCAGGTCGAAATCGTCGAAGCGCTCGAAGAATTCCCATCAGCATTGCCTGCTGCGCGCGAATCCGCTTACGCCGCATGGGTTTCGGTTTCGGTCGGCTGCAACAACACCTGCACGTTCTGCATCGTGCCCGCACTGCGCGGCAAGGAGGTCGACCGCAGGCCAGACGACGTGCTCGCCGAAGTGCAGACGCTGGTCGACCAGGGTGTACTCGAGGTGACGCTGCTGGGCCAGAACGTCAACGCCTACGGCGTCTCCTTCGCCGACCCGGATCAACCGCGCGACCGCGGTGCCTTCGCCAAACTGCTGCGCGCCTGCGGACGCATCGAGGGTCTCGAGCGGGTCCGCTTCACCTCACCGCACCCCGCTGAGTTCACCGACGACGTGATCGAGGCGATGGCCGACACCCCGAATGTGTGCCCGACGCTGCACATGCCGCTGCAGTCGGGCTCCGACCGGATCCTGCGGGCCATGCGACGGTCGTACCGGTCCGACAGATACCTCGGCATCATCGACCGCGTCCGCGCCGCCATCCCGCACGCCGCGATCACCACCGACCTGATCGTCGGGTTCCCCGGTGAAACCGAAGAGGACTTCCAGGCCACCCTCGATGTCGTAGCGCAGGCACGGTTCTCGAGCGCGTTCACCTTCCAGTACTCCAAACGCCCCGGCACCCCGGCCGCCGAACTGGCCGATCAGCTGCCGAAAGCCGTTGTCCAAGAGCGCTATCAGCGGCTGATCGACCTGCAGGAACGCATCTCGCTGGAGGAGAACACCGCGCAGATCGGCCGCACTGTCGAATTGCTGGTGGCAACGGGTGAGGGGCGAAAGGATGCGAGCACCGCACGCATGTCCGGCCGGGCCCGCGACGGCAGGCTGGTGCACTTCGACCCCGCCGGCCTCGAGATCCGGCCCGGCGACATCGTCACCACCACCGTGACCGGCGCCGCGCCGCACCATCTGATCGCCGACGGTGCCCCACGCACTCACCGCCGCACCAAAGCCGGTGACGCCCATGCCGCGGGTCGCAAGCCCACCACTGGCGTGGGCCTTGGCATGCCCGGCATCGGTGCTCCGGCGCCGGCGCCCACCTCGTCCGGGTGTGCCCGGTGAGCGCGGGCGATCAGAACAACGGCAGGTTCGACGAGTTCAAGGGTGACCTCGAGGCTGCCGAGCGCAAGGTCGCGCGTGAAATCGACCCCGGCGCACGCGCTTTGGTGATCGCCATCGCGGTGTTCGTGCTTTTGCTGAGTTTTGTGTTGCCGCACACCGGTGACACCAAGGGCTGGGACGTGTTGGTCGGCGACGACGCCGCGATCCGCAACGGCATTGCGTTGCCGTCGCGGGTGTTCTGCTGGCTGGCGCTGGTATTCAGCGTGGGCTTCTCGATGTTGGCGCTGTTGACCCGCCGCTGGGGTCTCGCGTGGATCGCGCTGGCCGGATCGACGGTGGCGTCGTTCACGGGTCTGCTGGCGGTGTGGTCGCGGCAGACCGCGCCTGCACACCATCCAGGGCCCGGCATCGGACTGATCCTCGCTTGGCTCGCGGTGATCGTGCTCGCCTTCAACTGGGCCCGCGCGGTCTGGGCGCGCACCGCGCTGCAACTCGCGGCCGAGGAAGACCGCCGCAGACAGGTCGCCGAACGTCAGAACAAGGGCTTACTCGACACGCTGAACGACGACACCGACGACGGCGAAAACGGGCAGACGAAGACCTAGCGCATTGACCCTGTGTGTCGTCGCACGATCAATATTGCACTGAGGGTCGTCAGAGCGCGGGCTGCCACAGCCCTCACTGCAATTTCGATGCGGCCTTTAGACCGGCAACGGCTAGCTGCCCTTCAGCGCCTGGGCCGCCGCGTCGGCCCACTGCCGCCACTGTTCGGCGCTGGCGCGCGCCTCCTCGGCGTCCTTCGTCCGTCCGGCTGCCTCGGCCTTCTCCGCCTGACGCTCGAATTGCTCTGCGCGAGAACGGAATTGATCCGCCCTGGCTTTCGCTTCTGGATCGACACCTCCGGTGGGAGCGTCACGCACCTTCTTCTCGATGGCCCGCAGCCTGCGTTCCAGCTCGGCGCCCCGCTCGCGCGGCACCTTGCCGATCGCGTCCCATTTTTCGCCGATCGCCCGTAGTGCCGCTCGCGCCGCCTCCAGGTCGGAGGTGTCGACCCTCTCGGCCTCGGCGAGCAGCGCCTCCTTGGCTTCGGCGTTCGCGCGGAACTCGGCATCGCGTTCGGAGCTGGCAGCGTTGCGGGCAGAGAAGAAGACGTCCTGCGCTGCCTTGAACCGCTGCCACAGCGAGTCGTCGACGTCCTTGGCGGCGCGGCCCGCCGCCTTCCACTCCGTCAACAGGTCGCGGAACGCTGCGCTCGTCGGGCCCCAGTCCGTCGAGCCCGACAACTCCTCGGCCCGCTCGCACAGCGCTTCCTTGGCCTGCCGCGCACCTGCACGTTCGCGGTCGAGTTCGGCGAAGTGCGATCCACGGCGACGGTTGAACGTTTCGCGGGCCGTCGAGTAGCGCTTCCACAGCGCATCGTCGGTCTTGCGGTCCAGCCCGCTGATCGTCCGCCACTCCTCGAGGATTTCGCGTAGCCGGTCGCCTGCGACCTTCCACTGCGTCGAGTTCGCCGCGATCTCTTCGGCCTCGGCGGCCAGTGCTTCCTTGCGCGCGGTCTGCGCTGCGCGGAACTCGTCGCGCTTGGCCCGCTCCGCCTGCGCGGCTTCGTCGGCATGCTCGGCGATCGCGGTCAACCGGGCGGCCAGCGCGTCGACGTCACCGAGCACGTGCGCCTCCGGCAGCGTCTCGGCGAGCGCCGCTGCGGCGGACTTGATCTTGCGCGCGTCGCCCGTCCCGGACTCCAGCCGGTGCTCCATCAACGCGACCTCGGTGTGCAGGTCGTCGAAGCGCCTGCCGAAGTGCTCGAACGCCGCCTCGGTGTCGCCGGCCTGCCACGAGCCGATGACGCGCTCGCCCGATGAGGTGATCAGCCAGACGGTGCCGTCGGGGTCGACGCGGCCGAACCGGTGCGGATCGCTCGAAGCCGGGATGGCGACCGTCGGCGTCGGATGAGGACCTGGGCGGGGCGCTGGCCGCGGCGGACCTGGCCGGGGAACGGGTTTGGGAACGGCGGGCTGAACCGATTCCCCGGTCGTCCCCGTAGCCTCCGGGTCGGCGGTGTCCCCGACGCTCCTCGCCGCCGGTCCGCCATGCTCGCTGGTCGTCATCTCCGTTACCTCGCACCCTCCGCGCGGGAACCCGCGCACCTGCCGCGCGACGCGGCGCCTGCTAGCTCGAACGCTATTCAAACAGGTCGCCGCTGCCCATGCCCACGCCTTTCGCGATGCAAATGCCTACGCTCTTTCCCAACACAACGGGAGGCCGCGGATGGACAAGGCGGATGTCGCCGCCCTGCTTGCCCTCGGCGCGGCGTTTTTCATCGCAATCGGCGATGTGATCCACCAGCGCACAGCGCATGAGGTGACCGACGAACCGGTCAGCCACGTCCAGTTGTTCCTGCGTCTGCTGCGCGACGGTCAGTGGTGGCTGGGCAGTGTGGTCGCCGCGGTCGGGTTCGCGCTGCAGGCGGCGGCGCTCGGATTTGGCTCGGTGCTGTTGGTGCAGGCTCTGCTGGTGACGTCGCTGCTGTTCGCGTTGCCGATCAGTGCGCGGTTGTCGCATCGGCGCGTGTCGCGCTGGGAGTGGACCTGGGCCGCTCTGCTGGCGGCCGCCGTCGCGGTCATCGTGACGGTCGGCAATCCGACCGCGGGGCATTCCCGAGCGTCGCTGGAAACGTGGACGGCCGTGATCGCCGTGCTGGGGCCTGCCCTGGTGCTGTGCGTGGTGGGTGCCCGCATCTGGTCAGGACCCGTCAGCGCGGTGCTGCTGGCGGTGGTGTCTGGCGCGTTGTGGGGGTTGTTCGCGGTGCTGACCAAGGGCGTGGTCGATCGCATCGATGACGGTGTGTGGGCGCTGCTGCGCACGCCCGAGTTATACGTCTGGGTGCTGGTCGCGATTGCGGGCACGTCGTGGCAGCAGTCGTCGTTCCGCGCAGGCGCGCTGACGGCGACGCTGCCGACCATGACCGTCACCGAACCGGTGGTCGGTTCGGTGCTCGGCGTCGTCGTGCTCGGCGAAACCCTGCGGCCGGGGGATGCCGGCTGGCTGACGCTGATCGTCGCGGTAGCGGTGATGGTGGTCGCGACGGTCGCGTTGGCCCGCGGCGAGGCGGCCGGTGCCAGCACCCAACCCGCGTGAGCACTAACTTGGTGGCGTGCTGAGCGCCGTCGCGATCATCCCTTCGCCACCTGTGATGGTCCCGGAGTTGGCGGGCGATGCTGCCGGCGAACTGAGCGACCTGCGCGACGCCGTTTTCACGGCTGCGGCATCGCTGCCGACCAGGTGGATCGCCGTCGGCATCGGCTCGGCGGACGCAGTCCTGAGCCCCGGCGCCGTCGGCACCTTCGCGGGGTACGGCGTCGACCTGCGCGTCACGCTGTCGCCCGACGCCGCGGGCGCGCCAACCGAACTGCCGCTCTGCGCGTTGATCGCGGGCTGGGTCCGCGGCCGGGCCACGCCCGACGCACGCGTCGAGGCCCGGGTGTACGCGGCGGACCTCGCCGCCGATGCCGCGGTCGATTGCGGTCGCCGGTTACGCGCCGAGCTCGACGAGGCCGCCGACCCGGTCGGTGTCCTCGTCGTCGCCGACGGCGCGCACACTCTGACCCCGCCGGCGCCCGGCGGCTACGACCCTGACTCGATACCCACACAGGCCGCGCTCGACGCCGCGCTCGCCGCCGGTGATGCCAATGCGCTGACCCGGCTGCCCGACGGCATCGTCGGCCGCGTCGCCTACCAGGTGCTTGCCGGGTTAGGCGAGCCGCGGTCGGCCAAGGAGCTGTATCGCGGAGCGCCGTACGGCGTCGGGTATTTCGCAGGCGTCTGGAACCCATGAGACCGCTTGCGATCATCGGCCCGACCGGCACGGGCAAGTCGGCGCTCGCGCTGGCCGTGGCCGAACGCGTCGGCGGGGAGATCGTGAACGCCGACGCGATGCAGCTGTATCGCGGCATGGACATCGGCACCGCCAAGCTGCCGGTTGCCGAGCGTCGCGGGATCCCACACCACCAGCTCGACGTCCTCGAGGTCACCGAGACCGCCACCGTCGCCCGCTATCAGCAGGCCGCGGTCGCGGGTATCGAGGCGATCGCGGCCAGGGGCGCCGTTCCGATCGTCGTCGGCGGATCGATGCTCTACATCCAGTCGCTGCTCGACGAATGGGCGTTTCCCGCCACCGACGCCGCGGTGCGAGCGAAATGGGAGGCCCGGCTGGCCGAGATCGGCGTGGGCGCATTGCACCAGGAGCTGGCCCGGGTCGACCCCGACGCCGCTGCCTCGATCCTGGCCACCGACGGCCGCCGCATCGTGCGGGCACTCGAGGTGGTCGAGCTCACCGGACAACCCTTCGCCGCGTCGGCCCCCGTCATCGGCACGCCTCGCTGGGACACAGCGATCGTCGGATTGGATTGGGACACAGCCCTTCTCGACGATCGGTTGGTGCAACGAACGGACAAGATGTTCGTCGACGGCCTGGTCGACGAGGTCCGCACGTTATTGGGGCAGGGGTTACGCGACGGCGTCACCGCGTCCAGGGCGCTGGGCTATGCCCAGGTGATCGCGGACATCGACGAGGGCGGCGACGGTTCGGGCGCCCGCGAGCCGACGTTCTTCGGCACCCGCCGCTATGTCCGCCGCCAGCGGTCGTGGTTCCGCCGCGACCACCGCATCTCCTGGCTCGACGGCAGCGCACCCGACAACGTCGAGCACACGCTGCGGATATGGCGACACGTATCCTGAACACGTGGAATTCGCCAAAGGCCACGGCACGCTGAATGACTTCGTGCTGTTGCCCGACCCCGCAGGCCGGCTGTCGTTGACGCCTGCCGCGGTGGCTGCGCTGTGCGACCGGCGCCGGGGCCTTGGCGCCGACGGGGTGCTGCGGGTGACGAAGGCCGGTGCCGCCGGCCTCGACCGGCTGCCCGAGGGCGTGGCGGCCGGCGACTGGTACATGGACTACCGCAACGCCGACGGATCCATCGCGCAGATGTGCGGCAACGGCGTTCGGGTCTTTGCGCACTACTTGCGGGTCAGCGGGCTGGAGAGCCGCGACGAGTTCGTCGTCGGCTCGCTGGCCGGGCCGCGCCCGGTGGTGCTGCACCAGTGGGACGACACCACCGCGGACGTCACGGTCGAGATGGGCAAGGTCAACCAACTCGGCACAGGCGAGGCGATCGTCGGCGGACGGCCGTTCGCGGGATTGGCCATCGACGTGGGCAACCCACATCTGGCATGCGTCGATGCCGACCTGACCATCGACGAGCTCGCGGCCCTCGACGTCGGCGCGCCGGTTTCGTTCGACCGCACGCAGTTCCCCGAGGGCGTCAACGTCGAGGTTCTCACTGCCCCGCATGATGGAGCCGTATCGATGCGGGTACACGAAAGAGGTGTCGGAGAGACGCGATCGTGTGGCACCGGGACCGTCGCCGCGGCGGTGGCGGCACTGGCGTTCGAGGGGGCGACCACCGGCACGCTGCATGTGCGCGTTCCCGGTGGCGACGTCACTGTCACAGTCACGGATGCCAGCAGTTTCCTGCGCGGGCCGTCGGTGCTCGTGGCGCAGGGGGAGTTGTCGGAGGAATGGTGGCGCGTTGCGCAGCGTTAATTGGGGTGCACGCGTGCAGGTAGCCGTGCAAATCTGTAATCACTTATGACGTATCCCGATTTTCGCCCCGGCACCCCAAGCGCGGGTGAGCTCGCCCTCGAAGACCGCACGGCGTTGCGCCGCGTGGCCGGTCTTTCGACCGAGCTGGCCGACGTCTCCGAGGTCGAGTACCGCCAGCTGCGACTGGAACGCGTTGTGCTGGTTGGTGTTTGGACCGAAGGCAGCGCCGCCGACGCCGACGCGAGCATGGCCGAATTGGCTGCGCTCGCCGAGACGGCGGGCTCCGAAGTGCTCGAAGGCCTCGTCCAGCGTCGCGACAAGCCGGACCCGTCGACATACATCGGCTCCGGCAAGGCCCAGGAGCTTCGCGAGGTCGTCCTCGCCACCGGCGCCGACACCGTGATCTGCGACGGCGAACTGAGTCCTGCCCAGCTGACAGCGCTGGAGAAGGCCGTCAAGGTCAAGGTCATCGACCGAACCGCGCTGATTCTCGACATCTTCGCCCAGCACGCCACCAGCCGAGAAGGCAAAGCGCAGGTGGCGTACGCACAGATGGAGTACATGCTGCCCAGGCTGCGCGGCTGGGGCGAGTCGATGTCGCGGCAGGCAGGCGGCCGTGCGGGCGGCAGCGGTGGCGGCGTGGGCCTGCGTGGTCCCGGTGAGACGAAGATCGAGACCGACCGTCGCCGCATCCGTGAACGGATGTCCAAGCTGCGACGCGAGATCAAGGACATGAAGAAGGTCCGCGACACGCAGCGCAGCAAGCGGCTGACCAGTGACGTGCCGTCCATCGCGATCGTCGGCTACACGAACGCCGGCAAGTCCAGCCTGCTCAACGCGCTGACCGGCGCGGGTGTGCTGGTCGAGAACGCGTTGTTCGCGACGCTCGAACCGACCACGCGACGTGGCGAATTCGCGGATGGCAGGCCGTTCGTGCTGACCGACACGGTCGGCTTCGTGCGGCATCTGCCGACGCAGCTGGTCGAGGCGTTCCGGTCCACGCTGGAGGAGGTCGTCGACGCCACCCTGCTGGTGCACGTGGTCGACGGCTCCGATGTGAACCCGCTGGCGCAGATCAACGCGGTGCGGCAGGTGGTCAACGAAGTGATCGCCGAGCATGACGGTAAGCCGGCGCCAGAGTTGTTGGTGGTCAACAAGATCGACGCGGCCGATGGCCTGACGCTGGCGCAGCTGCGCAGTGCATTGCCCGACGCTGTGTTCGTATCGGCACGCACCGGCGACGGGCTGGACCGTCTGCAGCAACGGATGGCCGCGATGATCGAGTCAACCGACACCATGGTCGACGTGACCATTCCGTACGACCGCGGCGACCTGGTCAACAAGGTGCACGCCGACGGCCGCGTCGATGCCACCGAGCACACCGCCGACGGCACCAGAATCAAGGCGCGCGTGCCGGTCCCGTTGGCGGCCAGCCTGCAAGAGTTCGCGTCGTTCTAAGTGTCGTTCGACGTCGTCGAAGCGTCGGTCGCGCAGTTACGCGCCGCGCTCGACTCCGGTCAGGTGACCGCGGTCGAGCTGCTGGAAAGATATCTGCGGCGAATCGCCGTCTATGACCACGCCGGTATCCGCCTCAATGCTGTGGTGGTGCTCAACCCGCACGCCCGCGCTGACGCGCAGGCATCGGACGTGCGCCGCGCGAGCGGGCGGACCCGCGGGCCGTTGGACGGCATCCCGTACACCGCCAAGGACAGTTACCGGGCTCGCGGGCTCACGGTTGCCGCGGGCAGCCCCGCGTTCGCCGATCTGGTGGCCCAGAGGGACTCCTTTGTGATCGAGCGGCTGCGCGAGGCAGGGGCGGTGCTGATCGGGCTGACGAACATGCCGCCGATGGCCAACGGCGGGATGCAGCGGGGCCTGTACGGTCGCGCGGAAAGCCCTTACAACGCCGACTATCTCACGGCCGCATTCGGATCCGGATCGTCGAACGGATCGGGCACCGCGACCGCTGCGTCGTTGTGCGCCTTCGGCATTGGCGAGGAGACGTGGTCATCCGGCCGGGCGCCCGCATCGAACAATGCGCTGTGCGCATACACACCGTCGCGCGGCGTGATCTCCGTGCGGGGTGGCTGGCCGCTGGTGCCGACGATGGATGTCGTTGTGCCGCACACCAGGACGATGGCCGACCTGCTCGAGGTGCTCGACGTGATCGTCGCCGACGACGCAAATGCGCGCGGCGATTTCTGGCGCAGCCAGCCCTGGATCACGCTGCCTCGCCCCAGCGAGCACCGGCCGGCGGCATACCGGCAGTTGCCGCCCGCACGCCTCGCCGGCGCACGCTTCGGCGTTCCCCGCATGTACATCAACGCCGACCCCGACGCAGGCACCGCCGAAAGACCGGGTATCGGCGGCCCGACGGGTCGACGCATCGACACACGGCCGTCGGTGCTGGCCTTGTTCGCCTCGGCACGGCGAGACCTCGAGGCCGCAGGCGCCGAAGTCGTTGAGGTCGACTTCCCCGTGGTCAGCAACTACGAAGGCGATCGGCCGGGCACACCAACGGTTTTCAGCCGCGGGTTGGTCAGTCCGCAGTACCTGGCCCGCGAGCTGCTCGACCTCAGCGCGTGGGCATGGGACGACTTTCTCGACGACAACGGCGACCCCGCGCTGAACGGGTTGGCGGATGTGGACGGCTCACGCATCTTCCCGCATCCGCCGGGTGCGCTACCAGACCGGTACACCGGGTTCGACGACGACATCGCAAGCTATCCGGCGCTCGTGAGGAACCACCCGAGGAAGTCGTTTCTCGAGATCCCGCATCTGGAGGAGGGGCTGCGCGGTCTCGAGGAGACCCGTCGCATCGACCTCGAGCAGTGGATGGACAGTCTCGGCTTGGACGCGGTCGTCTTCCCTGCCGTCGCGGATGTCGGCCCCGCCGACATGGATGTCAACGAGGCGTCGGCCGACCTCGGGTGGCGCAACGGCGTGTGGGTTGCCAACGGGAATCTGGCGATTCGGCACCTCGGAATCCCCACCGTGACCGTGCCGATGGGCACCATGGCCGACATCGGCATGCCGGTGGGGCTGACATTCGCCGGTCGCGCCCATGACGACGTCGCCCTGCTGAGAATCGCCGTCGCATTCGAGGCGACCGGGACACGACGGACGCCGCCACCGCGGACCCCGGCTGTCGGCTGACTCGAGTAGCGCAGCGAAACCCGGCCGCGAGGCAGCGCCAGAAAATAGACGTTTCTGTAAGTAATCAGCTATCGGCCCAGGTTTGCACCGTTTACGGCTGCGAAAAAACATGTGTCTACCTGGACAGTTGTGGTTGACGCGGGCGTTAAGCGGGTAGTGCTGATGGATGGGCGAAGCGCCCGATGGTTGAACAAGCAAAGGTTGTGACGGATGGCCGATGAGGACCTCGGGGTCTGGGTGTACGCGATCACGCGGGCGGTCTGCGCTGAGAAGCACACGGCCGACCTGCGCGGGGTCGCCGACGAACCCGTGCGCGCCGTCCTCGGCGGTGGTCTGGCGGCAGTGGTCGGCACCGTCGGGCTCGACGAGTTCAGGGGGGAGGGCCTGGCACGCAACTTCAACGATGCCGATTGGTTCGCGGCCAATGCCCGCGCGCATAACGCGGTGGTCAGCGCGGTGCGCGGCGGCGGCCCTGTGCTTCCAGTGCGCCCGGCCACGATCTACCGCGACGACCGGCGAGTCTGCCAGCTTCTACTGAACGAGCACGAGGACATTGACATGGCACTGCGCCGGATGTCGGGCCGAGACGAACTCGGTGTGAAAGCGTATGCAGACCCCAAAAGCCTGGCAATTCAAGGCGATTTGATTCATTCAGCGTCCACGGCGGGTCTGTCGCCTGCTGCACACCTATTGCGTCGACGACGGCAGCTCGCCGCCCAGCACGAGGGATACCAACTAGCGGCGGCGGAGGCCGACCGGATACACGTGGTTCTGTTGCGCTGTGCCGTCGACGGTAAGCGGAAATCGCCGGTCGATGACAACCCGTCGGGCAAGGGTCCCTGGACGGTGCTCGACGGGTCCTATCTGGTGGACGGTGATGTGGTGGGCCTGTTCATGGAAACCATCACCGCGCTCGAAAAGTCAACTGCCAGAATAACAATCGAAGTGACCGGACCGTGGCCGCCCTACTCGTTTGCTGAAGATCTGATCGCGATCTGACGCAACAAATACGAACAGACGCAAGGTTCCCCTCGGGTTCCCTTGCGTCTGTGCGTATTCCGTTAAGGTGTTACCGCTGCTCGGCTTCCTGGCGCTTCTCAGCGGTCTTGGCTGCGGCCCGAGCGCTTTCGGCTTCGGCCTCTTTCTGCGCGGCATTGCGCTGGGCGTCGGCCTTGTCCTGCTGTGCCTGGCCTTCGCGATAAAGGTCATCGCGGCCCGCGACGGCGCCGACTACCTCTTTGGCCTTGCCCTTAACGCCCTCGACGACGCCCTTGATTGCTTCCTCGGGCCCACTGTTCTTGTCTGACATTGACTTCACCCTCCTGATCGGGACGATCACGTGTGATCGGGCGATCACGTGCCCCCGGAATCCCCAAAACCGCGGGTCGGCAAACATATGGCGGGTAGATAGTGGGCCAGCTCACGTCCATCAGGCGGTGTCGAACAGGTCCTCGCCTCTTGCACTCATCACCCGTTGAGCCAGTTGGGCCTTCAACTCGTCGAGCCGTCGCTCCTGTACATCGGTGCGGTTTTCGGTGCGTGCCAGATCAATGAATTCATCGGTGACGAATCCTTGGCGCAGCAGCAGCGTGGCGGAGCCGTCGCCGATGCCGACGATGAACACGAAATCCTCGAGTAGCCGACCGCGGTCCGTCCTGACCAGCGTGCGGTCGACGGTGTAGCGGCCGTCGGACACCGCCCGCGTCACGACTTCGAAGCCGTCGCGCGCCCCGGGACCCCGAAAAGCCGTGCGTATGTGGATTGTTCGACGTTCAGGAGCACGGTCGGGGGATAGCGCTGCGAATGCACGCTGCATGGCCTTGAACGCTATTGCGACTCCGGCGGGGGAGTGCGGACCGTGATAGCGCATCATGTCCTCGAACGTGAATGTGATTGTCCGGCCGCGCTCTTCGACCGTCAGCGCCTCGGTCATCGGTCCACGATCGCCGGTGGCTCATGTGCCCGCACCGGTGGCAGCGGGTCGGTGAACTTCTCCACCTCGACCAGCACGTGTGCGCCCGTGCAGCCCTGCGCCAACGACGACGTGCCGGTGTCATCGGTGAGCACATTCGGATTCCCATGCACACACATGGTGTTCGGGTCGGTGGGATCGGCCGGGTCGAACCACGCACCGGTCGACAATTGCACCACATCGCGGCGAAGGCGGTCGTCGATCACGACCCCGGCCAGGCAGGCGCCGCGGTCGTTGAACACCCGCACCACGTCGCCGTCGGCCAGTCCGCGCGCCCCGGCGTCGGCGGGATGCATCCGGATGGGTTCACGCCCTTGTACTTTGGAAGCCTGGCTGACCGCGCCGATGTCCAACTGACTGTGCAGCCGCGTGGCGGGTTGGTTCGCCAGCAGGTGCAGCGGGTAAGCGGCAGCGCGAGCGCCGCCGAGCCATTCGGAGGGCTCGAACCACGTCGGGTGGCCGGCGCAGTCGTCGTAGCCGAAGCCGTCGATGTCGGCGGAGAAGATCTCGATGCGCCCGCTCGGCGTGTTCAACCGGTGCGTCACCGGATCCGCGCGGAAGTCCGCCAGCAGCGTCAGCCCGTGCTCGGTGGGCAACCGAAGCTGTCCCGTCGCCCAGAACTCCTCGAAGGCCGGCGCCGCGAAATCCAGTTCTGCCGCCCACTTCTCGTATAGGTGCACCAACCACTGCTGCGCGGTGCGGCCCTCGGTGAATTGACTGCCGAACCCGAGGGCCTCGGCCAGGGCTGCGAATGTGGTGTAGTCGTCGCGGGACTGCGCATAGGGCTCTGCGAGTTTCGGCATGGCCATCAGCACCGGATCGTTGCGCGAGCCCGAGTAGTCGTCGCGCTCGAAAGCGGTGGTCGACGGGACGACGATGTCGGCGTGTTTGGCCATCGCGGTCCAGTACGGGTCGTGCACGACGATCGTGTCGACGCGGCCGAGCGCGCGCCGCAACCGCGCAATGTTCTGGTGGTGGTGAAACGGGTTGCCGCCTGCCCAGTACACCAATTTGATATCGGGGTAGGTCAGCCGCCTGCCGTTGTAGTCGAACGGTTCGCCGGGGTGCAGCAGCATGTCGCTGATGGCCGCAACGGGGATGAACGTCTGCACCGGGTTGGGACCCTGCGGCAGTTTGGGCAGCCCAAAGCGCAGCGGCGGCAGACCCGGTTCGTTCATGGAGCCGTAGCCGTGCCCGAAACCGCCTCCGGGAAGGCCGATTTGGCCAAGCATCGCGGCGAGCGTGAGTCCCATCCACGGCGCCTGCTCACCGTGCCGGATCCGCTGTAGCGACCAGCTGACGGTGACGATGGTGCGCGCCGCAGCCATCCGTCGCGCAAGCGCTGTCAGCTCCTCGGCGGGCAATCCGCAGATCTGTGCGGCCCAGTGCGGGGATTTCGGCACGCCGTCGTCGAGACCGAGCAGATAGCGCTCGAAGCGGTCATAGCCGGTGCAGTAGGTGCTCAGGAAGTCCCGATCGGCCAGCGATTCGGTTGCCAACACGTAGGCCAGCGCCAGCATGATCGCGACATCGGTGCCGGGCACCGGCGCGTGCCATTCGCAGTCGCCGTCGACGTCGTCGCGCAACGGCGAGAACGAGACGATGCGTCCGCCACGGTCGCGGAACCGGCGTAGCGCGTCGCGGGCCGGGTGCCTGGTGGTGCCGCCGTGGTTGGTTCCGGTGTTCTTCATGGCAAGTCCGCCGAAGCAGACCAGCAGATCCGTGTGCTCGACGATGACGTCCCACGCGGTGGATCGCTTGAACAGGTCGTTGTGCGTGCCCACCACCCGCGGCATGATGACGCCGGTGGCGCCGAGGCTGTAGGAATGTCGCGAAAAGGTATATCCGCCAAGGAGTTTGAGGAACCGATGGACTTGGCTCTGGGCGTGGTGAAACCGGCCGGCGCTGGCCCAGCCGTACGAGCCGCCGAAAATGGCCTCGTTTCCGTGTGCGTCGATGACCCGCTTCAGCTCACCGGACAGCAGTTCGGTGAGCTCGTCCCATGAGACGGAGACGAACTCGTCGGCGCCGCGACGTGAGCTCGGCCCGGGCCCGTCGCGCAACCAGCCGCGCCGGACCGCCGGGGTTGCGATGCGGGCACGATGCCGGATCGCGCCGGGCAGGTTTCCCAGCAGTGGAGACGGGTCGGCGTCGCAGGCCAGTGCTGTCACCGAAGCGATGTCGCCGGACTCGATCTCCGCCGAGAATCCGCCCCAATGCGTCAGGCTCGTCGGGGCATGCGGCACGCCAGCGAGTCTAAGTCCTGCTCACGACAGTCTCTGGTCGACGACACCGCCCACCGCCCAACCATCCGGTTGGATGGGGTACGTTTGGCGGTAACAGCCCGTACCAACTCATGGAGGTCCGCCATGGGCAGCGTCGTCAAATACGACCGCACCCTGTTCGAGCCCGAGCACGATCTGTTCCGCGAGTCCTATCGCGCCTTCCTCGAGCGGCACGTGGCGCCGTACCACGAGCAGTGGGAGCGAGAGAAGATCGTCGACCGCGGCGTCTGGCTGGAAGCCGGTAAGCAGGGCTTTCTCGGCATGGCGGTGCCCGAGGAGTACGGCGGCGGTGGCAATCCGGACTTCCGCTACAACGTGGTCATCAACGAGGAGACCGTCGCTGGGCGGTACAGCGGCATCGGCTTCGGCCTTCACAACGATGTCGTCATGCCCTACCTGCTGCGATTGGCGAACGAAGAGCAGAAGCAGCGGTGGCTGCCGCAGTTCTGCACCGGGGAGACCATCACCGCGATCGCGATGACCGAACCGGGCACCGGCAGCGACCTGCAGGGCATCAAGACGCGCGCCGTCAAAGAGGGCGACCATTACATCCTCAACGGTGCGAAGACATTCATCACCAACGGGATCAACGCCGACCTGGTGATCGTGGTGGCCCAGACCGATCCGGACAAGGGCGCGATGGGTTTCTCGCTGCTCGTCGTCGAGCGTGAAATGGAGGGTTTCGAGCGCGGCCGCAAACTCGACAAGATCGGCCTCGACGCTCAGGACACCGCAGAACTGTCCTTCACCGACGTGAAGGTGCCCGCGGAGAACCTGCTCGGCGAGGAGGGCCACGGCTTCATTTACCTGATGCAGAATCTGCCCCAGGAGCGGATCGGCATCGCAGTGATGGCGGCCGCGGCGATGGAGGCCGTTCTCGAGGAGACCCTGCAATACACCAAGGAGCGCAAGGCATTTGGCCGCCCGATCGGTAGCCAGCAGAACAGCCGGTTCCTGTTGGCCGAGCTCGCCACCGAGGCCACCGTGGTGCGCATGATGGTCGACGAGTTCCTCAAGCTACATCTCGAGGAGAAGCTGACCGCCGAGCAGGCGGCGATGGCGAAGTGGTACTCCACCGAAAAGCAGGTGCATCTGATCGACCGATGCCTGCAACTACACGGCGGCTATGGCTACATGCGCGAATATCCGGTCGCCAGGGCGTATCTCGACGCCCGCGTGCAGACCATCTACGGCGGCACCACAGAGATCATGAAGGAGATCATCGGCCGCAGCATGGGCGTCTAGCCAACGCGCAACGGCACGCCGAACACCGGGTTGCGCCGTATCGCACGTCGAGCTTGGTTATCGTCGTCTGGCATGGTCACGAACGCCATCATCAACGTGACCTGTCTGATGACGAAACGGGGCATGGTGGGCAGGGGCCTGATCGCGCGAACGACCATCGGCCTGCTGAGTGCTGCGGCGCTGCTCTGGTTCGCACCCGTCGCGGTGGCCACCCCCCAGGACGATGCCGATGCCGCGATCACGGCGGCGTGGCAGGCCACCGGCGGCGATACCGGCCCGCTCGGCCCGAAGGACGGCGGCGTCTATCCGGCCGGTGACGGCTTCGGCCAGAACTTTCCCGGCGGCAAGATCTTCTTCACACCGGCCACCGGCGCCCACGCCATGATGGGCGCGATCCTCGACAAATACATGTCGCTGGGCGGGCCCGCGGACGGCGACCTCGGCTTCCCGACGATCGACGAAGGCGCGGGGAAGGCTCCTGACAGCCGCAACACCACGTTCAGCGCGCCGGACAACCCGGTCATCTTCTGGACGTCGGACACCGGCGCGCGGGTCGTTCGCGGGCCGATCAACGCTGCCTGGGACAAGCTGGGCGGGTCGGCGGGACAGCTGGGCGTGCCAACCGACGACGAGACGTATCGCGGCAACGTCGTCACCCAGAAGTTCACCAACGGTGAGGTGTCCTACGACAGAAAGTCCAAAACCTTCACGACGGTTCCGCCTGAGCTCGCCGCACAGCTAGCCGACCTGCAGATTCCGGAGGACCCGACGTCGGCGATCAACGCGGCACGGCGCGCCGCGGGGGGACCGCTTGGTCCGCTGGGCGCAGCGCAAGGCGAGCCGTACAAGATCGGCACCGACGGACTCGGCCAGAATTTCGCCGGCGGCAAGATCTTCTACAGCCCGGCTACGGGAGCCAATGTCGTCACCGGACAGGTTCTGGCGAAGTACGAAACTGTCGGAGGGCCGCAGGGCGACTTGGGCCTGCCGGCCACCAGTGAGGTCGACGGCGGTCTGCCCAACAGCCGGATGACCACCTTCTCCGGTAAGGACCAGCCGGTCATCTTCTGGACGCCCGACTACGGTGCCGTCATCGTGCGCGGCGCGATGAACGCGGCCTGGGACAAGCTGGGCGGCGCAACGGGCGCGCTTGGCGCCCCCATGGCCGACCAGACCGAGAACGGGAATGTGGTCACACAGCGGTTCAGCGGTGGCGTCGTTTCCTGGGATCGCTCCAAGAATTCCTTCAGCACCGAGCCCGCGAGCCTGGCTTCGCAGCTCGCCGGGTTGCAGGTGCCGGGACAGGAAGCACCCAAGGCGCCGCCCGCCAACCCGCAGAGCTCAAATAGCAACGGCACGAAGTGGTTTGCGTGGAGCTGGTGGTGGCTGCTTGCGATCATTCCGGTGGCGGTGTTGGTGGGACTGGTAGCGGTCGCGGCGATGCGCAACCGTCGGGGCCGCGCCGACGACGACTTCTTCGATGACGAGGACGAGGACGAATTCGGGTCGTCGTATCCAGACGATCATTCCGCGGAACTGTTCAGCAGTCGCTATGCGAACCAGGGGCTGGGTTCGCCGCCGTCGATGTCCGGCGGCGAGGAGCACCACCCCTCGCCGATGAGCGTATGGGGCGCGCCGCCCGAACCTCCCGACGACGCCGAAGAGGCTGACGAGGACGACGACGAAGCCGACACCACGCGCGAACGGTTCACCGCACCGGGAGCCGTGAAAGACGTTGCGCCACAAGACAGTGACGAAGACCCCGATAAGGTCGACACCACGCCGACCCGGCTGCCGACCGGCGGGGAACGCGACCCCTTGACCGACACCGGACGTCACGCGCGGATCGAGATCGACGAACCGTCGCCCAACGGCACCGCGCTGCATCTGCCGCTTGACGATCCCGACGAGGCGCCAGAGGGCTACCCGATCAAGGCGGACACCAAGACGGGGTTGTACTGGGCGCCGGGCACCACCCTCTACGATGACGCGCGCGCCGAAATCTGGTTCGCCAGCGAGGAACTCGCCCGCACCAACGGTTTCGTCAGGGCGAATTAGATCTTGCGGATCACCGTGACGACCTTGCCGAGCACGGCCGCGTCATTGCCGGGGATGGGATCGAACGCCGGGTTGTGCGGCATCAGCCACACCTGACCGCGGGTGCGCTTGAAAGTCTTGACCGTGGCCTCGCCGTCGATCATGGCCGCGACGATGTCGCCGTTGTCGGCCACGTTCTGCTGACGCACCACCACCCAGTCACCGTCGCAGATGGCCGCGTCGACCATCGAATCGCCGACCACCTTCAGCAGGAACAGCGACCCCTCGCCGACCAATTCGCGCGGAAGTGGGAAGACATCTTCGACCGCCTCTTCGGCCAGGATCGGTCCGCCCGCGGCAATGCGGCCGAGCACCGGGACGAATGTGGGTTCCGGGAGGGCGTCTGAGCCCGCGACGTCGGTAGCGACGATCGGCGTGACCCCTTCGTCGGAACCGCGGACATCGACCGCACGTGGGCGGTTCGGATCGCGTCGCAGGTAGCCCTTGCGCTCCAGCGTGCGCAGTTGATGGGCCACCGACGAGGTCGACGTCAGCCCGACCGCATCGCCGATCTCCCTGATGCTGGGCGGGTAGCCACGACTGGTCACCGAGGCGCGGATGACTTCGAGGATGGTGCGCTGACGCTCGGTCAGGCCTCTGTCGATGCCTCGGCGTCCGGGGCTATCGGCGCCGGCAGTGCCTTCACTCGGGTGGCTGTCATCGCTCATGGCGCCGAATGTAGTCCGCGCCGATCCAATAATCAAACATGTGTTCGAGGCGTGTCGCCTGTGGGACGGCCGGCGGATCGCATGGCCGGAATTTGTCGGTGGGCTGTCCTATCGTTTGGCAACAGTTCGATCACATGTTCTACAAATCGAACACATGAGCGATAGCATTCGAACACAAGAGCGAACAAAGCCGGAACGGAAGGCAAGCAGATGGCGATCCTCGACACGCGAGAAATCCACTCGGATTCGGTCCTCAGGCCGGTGGTCAGGCCGCGGTCCCGCCAGGCGGAGACCAGGCGGCCGCGGGCGAGCAGGCCCGACGCGGCGCCGATGCGGTACCGCGGTACCGGCGTGCTGATGTCGCGGGCATCGCATCGCCGGCGGCCGATCACCCCGGCGACCACGGTGTTGCTTGCCCTTGTCGCGGCAGGCATCACGGTGTGGCTGGGCCTGGTCGCGCAGCTCGGCGGGGTGACCGGAGGCGACGCGCCCGTGCCGGCCAAGTTGGCCGTGGTGCAGGTGCAGACCGGGGAGACGCTGCAGCAAGTGGCACACCGCGTTGCGCCCGACTCGCCGGTCAGCCAGGTCGTCGAGCGCATCCAGGAGCTCAACCAGCTCGATTCGGTGGCGCTGCAGGCCGGTCAGACACTCATCGCACCCATCGGCAGTTGATCCGACGTGAGCGGTGAAAGATATTGCCGCACAGCGCTTTCGGTAGCCACATCGACGACAGGCGCCCGAATAGGCCCGACGCTGGGCCAGGGTGGTGGCACGCAGGTACGCTCGAAGAGGTTCGAGGTAGTTGTTTGTCGTCGTGGCGAAGGAGCGGTGATGCATTGTCCGTTCTGCCGTCACCCCGATTCCCGGGTCGTGGATTCCCGCGAAACCGACGAGGGGCAGGCGATCCGGCGGCGCAGATCATGCCCGGAGTGCGGCAAGCGTTTCACCACTGTGGAGACGGCCGTGTTGGCGGTGGTCAAGCGCAGCGGGGTCACTGAACCGTTCAGTCGCGAGAAGGTAGTCCGGGGTGTGCGGCGCGCCTGCCAGGGCCGACAGGTCGACGACGACGCGTTGAACATGCTCGCCCAGCAAGTGGAGGACGCAGTGCGGGCGACGGGTTCGCCGGAGGTGCCCAGCCACGAAGTCGGGCTGGCTATCCTCGGTCCGCTGCGGGAACTCGACGAGGTCGCCTATCTGCGGTTCGCCTCGGTGTATCGATCATTCGAGTCAGCCGAGGATTTCGAGCGCGAGATCGAGGCGCTGCGCGCCGCCCGCGAGGTCCCCGCGAAGAGCTGATTCGCCCGATTCAGTCGATCTGTTTGGTTCCGTCGTTTACGACGCGACCGGCGACGCGTACCCACCCCTCAGGGCTCCACCTCGTGAGGATCACCGAGCCCTTGCCCTGCACGATGGTCAGGTCGCGGCTGAGGTAGTCAGTGATCCGCACCGCCGCGGCACCCGTCGCCTCGTCCTCGGGCACGCCGAGATTCGCGGCGAACATCCGCGATCGGATCACACCGCGCTCGCGGTCGGTCCATGCCCACAAGTAGTTCTGGATGTCGTCGGGGTAATCGTCCGGGTCGGCGTCGAAGAGTTCGTCGGTCGAATCCAGGTCGTAGATGGCGAACTCCGGCGCCCACTCCGAGCGCGCACTCACGGCGGTGACGTCGTCCTCATAGGTCACCTGCACCAGCCCCGCGGGCACCTGCAGGGTTTTCACTGGGGTGCCGCGGTCGCGCAGCCACCACGATGCGCCAACCGTCGGATGACCGGCGAACGGCAACTCGGTGGCAGGCGTATAGATGCGGGCCTGCGCGGTGGGGGTGCCGGGATTCGGCACGTCGATGAATATCGTTTCGCTGTAACCCAATTGGGCGGCTATCCGCTGACGTTCCGCCGGGGCGGCTTGACTGGCGTCGACGACGCCGAGGGGGTTGCCGAAGTTGCCGTCCTCGTCGGTGAAAACGCGCAACACTGTCACGTCGATGGCCATGTGGCCGATGCTACGTGGTCGCCGAATCAGGTGGCGCTGCGCTCGTCGGCGCCCATCGCGTCGAGCACTGCGACCCTGGTGTCGACCGATCCGGAGATCGCACCCTCACTGACGCCCGACCGCAACAAGCTGCGCAGGTACTCCTGGTCGTACACCGCAGGATCGTTCGAATCGATGAACTTCTCGACCACCTCGACGAAACGGTCGGGGTCGTCGTGGAACGGGAAATGCCCGGAACCTTCGAAGATCTCCAACTGCGAGCCCGGCATCGCCGCGTGCGCCATCCGGGCATGGCCCACCGGGATCACCGAGTCGCGGTCGCCCCAAATCAATTGCACCGGAACCGATTGCGTCAAATAACATCGGTCCAGCATGGTGACCACCTGGCCACGCCAGTCCACGACTGCACGCAGCGTACGGGCGAACGCCGACGAGGCGGTCGGCTCGGGCAGGTCGGCAAGGATGCGCAGCACGTCGGGCAGATCGCGTCCGAGACCGGTCGACCCCAACACGGCGCCTGCAACGCGGCCAACCACCTGCATCGCGGGCAGCACCATCGGCAACCGCAGCAGCGCGAGCGCCTCACTGCCCATCGGCAACGAGGCGATCCGCAGCGCGACGTTGACGTCCTTGGTCACCCCGCCTGCGCCGACAAGAATCAGCCGGTCCACCAATTGCGGGAACTGATAAGCGAATTGCATGGCGACGCCGCCACCGAGCGAATGCCCGACCACCGTGACGTTGTCGATGTCGAGGACCGACAGCAGGTCGCGCATCCCGTTGGCGTAGGCGGCCACGGAGTAGTCGGCGCGGGGTTTGTCGGACTTGCCGTGGCCCAGCAGATCGGGCGCAATGACCGTGAACCGTTGCGCCAGCTTGGACTGCACGGTGCTCCACGTGGTGGAGTTGTCGCCGATGCCGTGAATCAACAGGATCGCTGGGCCGGAGCCGGCCACCCGGAACGCGCGCCGGTATCCGTGGATGGTGCGGAACTGCAGCGAGGGTGTCAGTTCCCGCACGGGGCGCAGATTGGGCTTTCGCTCCGTCAAGTTAGCCAACTTCGTCGTCGGGCCGGCGTGGCGGCTAGTTGTCGTCCTTGGGTTTCTCGTCGGCCTGTTGTGCGAGGAACCGCTCGAACTCGGCGCCGAGTTCGTCTCCGCTGGGCAGATCTTCGTCGCGCGCCAGCAGTGACCGATTCTCCTGAGCGGCGACGAACGCATCGTACTGGCGCTCCAGGGCCTCCACCACTTGAGCAACTTCGCTGCTGGCCTCGACCTGCTCGTTTATCTTGTCGTGCACTTCGGCGGCGGCCTGCGTCAGCTCGGCCAGCGGGAATTGCAGCGAACCGCTCCTGGCGACCTCGGAAAGCAGCGCCTCGGCTGCCGACGGGTAATCGGTCTGCGCCAGGTAGTGCGGCACGTGCACGGTAAAGCCGACCACTTCGTGACCGTGCTGGGCCATCCGGAACTCCAGCAGGTTGGAAACGCTGCCGGGCACCTGCACCTCGCCCACCCACGGCGTGTGCTCGTTGATCAGTTCCTTGTCGTTGGAGTGTGCGGTCATCGTGATGGGCCGGGTATGCGGCACCGCCATCGGGATGGTGCCGAGGCCGATCACCCGACGCACACCGAGGCGCTCGGCCAGCAACCGCACGGCCGTGATGAACCGCTCCCAGCGCAGGTCGGGCTCCATGCCCGCGAGCAGCAGAAACGGCGTGCCCACGCTGTCGTGCAGCGCGTACAGGTTGAGCTCGGGCTCCTCGTAGGCGGTGAAGTGGTCGGTCTTGAAGGTCATCAACGGCCGCCGCGACCGGTAGTCCAGCAGTTCGTCGATCGCGAACGACGCGACCAGCTCGGTGTCCAGGCTGTTCTTCAGGTGCTGGGCAGCCAGCCGGATCGCGTGTCCGGCGTCTGAAAACCCCTCGAGGGCGTGGATCAGCACCGGGCCGCTGCCGTCGGCCGAGGACAGCTGCGGCGCGGGAAACTCCAGCTCATACATCCCGGTGTGCTCGGGCTGGTAGTGCTGCTCTGGTCGATCGGCGTTCTCAGTCATTCGTCGCCTCCTGGCACCTGTCTGTCTAAGTGTGGCGCATTTCGCGGTGGATGCGATTGCTGCCTACCCATTTGTTCGAACAAGACACCGCGGACATCTCATTCCAGCCCTGTGCCGCGGGTCTCGCCGAGCCTCGAAGAATATTTGCCGCAACCGCGAAACCCCGCGGTGGGGCAAGATCGGTGCTCATGCGCTTCTCTGCGACCGGGCGGGCCGCCCTGGTGGCCGGCCTGCTGGCCGCGTTGCCACTGTCCGCGCAGGCGTGTGCGAAGCACGAGCCGGTCAAGCCGGCAGCGACCGCCGCCGCGAAAGCGCCGCAGTCTGCCAACGCGTCGCCGACCGCGAAGCCGATGCCGCCCGATCCGCGGGTTGGCGCGGTGTTCCTTGGGGGAGGCGATCTGCACACCTGCACGGGCGGGGTGCTGGACTCTGCCACCGGTAATCTCATCCTCACCGCGGCACACTGCGTGGCAGAGGGCGTCGACGCGACATTCGTTGCCGGCTTGCACGACGCCGCCGCACCTGAGGACTTCTGGCACATCGACGCCGTCTATCTCGACCCCCGGTGGGTGCAGAACCAGGACCCGATGGCCGATTTCGCGATCGCGCGGGTGAGCCGGGTCGCGGGCGGATCCGTGCAAGAGTCAGCAGGCGGAGGCCTGAAACTCGGGCAGGCGCCCAAACCCGGAACGGTTATCACCGTCGCCGGCTACGCGATGGGCGTCGGGGGCGGCCCGATCGGCTGTCGCACCCCAACGGCGCCCACCACCAACGGATTTCCCTCGTTCGACTGCGCGGAGTTGGTCAACGGACTTTCCGGCGCACCGTGGATCGACGGTTCGACAGTCGCGGGCGTGATCGGTGGGCTGAACGGTGGGGGATGCGCAGACGAAAGCATCTCGTACTCACCGCCTTTCGATGATGCGGTCAAGCGGTTGCTGTCGCGTGCCGAGGCGGGCGGACCGGGTGACGCCGCGCCGACGGTGTTCGACGACGAGTGCGACTAGACGGCTAGGTGCGGAACTGGTTGAGTGCGCGCAGCTTGTTCATCACGTCGAGAGCAGCGACCTTGTAGGCCTCCGAGAACGTCGGATAGTTGAAGACCGCGTCGACAAGGTATTCGACCGTGCCACCGCAGCCCATCACGGCCTGACCGATGTGCACCATCTCGGTCGCGCTGGTGCCAAAGATGTGCACGCCCAACAACTTCAGGTCGTCGGTCGACACCAGGAGTTTGAGCATGCCGTAGGAATCACCGGCGATCTGTCCCCGCGCCAGCTCGCGGTATCGCGACACCCCGACCTCGTAGGGGATCGAGTTCTTCGTCAGTTCGACTTCGGTGGCACCGACGTAGGACACCTCAGGAATCGAGTAGATGCCGATCGGCTGCAGATCCGTCATGCCCTTCGCGGGTTCACCGAACGCGTGATAGGCGGCCAGCCGGCCCTGGTCCATGGAGGTGGCGGCCAGCGCGGGGAAGCCGATCACATCGCCGACGGCGTAGATGTGGTCGACCTTCGTCTGGAAGTTACTGTCGACGACAATCCTTCCGCGACTGTCGGTTTCGAGGCCGGCGCTGGCCAGATCCAGGTGCTCGGTCTGGCCTTGGCGGCCCGCCGAGTACATGACTGTTTCCGCGGGGATCTGCTTGCCGCTCGCCAGGGTGGTGACGGTGCCGGCCGAACCCACGTCGACGGCGGTGACCTCCTCGCCGAACCGGAACGTCACGGCCAGGTCGCGCAGGTGGAATTTGAGCGCCTCGACGATCTCGGGATCGCAGAAGTCGAGCATGTTGTCCCGCTTCTCCACCACGGTGACCTTGGTGCCCAGCGCGGCGAACATCGACGCGTACTCGATCCCGATCACGCCGGCGCCGACCACGACCATGGTGGACGGCAGCGACTTGAGGTCGAGTATCCCGTCGGAGTCGAGCACCCGCTCCTCGTCGAACTCGACACCCGTGGGGCGGGCAGGCTTGGTGCCGGTCGCAATCACGACGTACTCGCCGACCACGGTGGTCCGCTCGCCCCGCGTCGGCTCCTCGACGAGCACGGTGTGTGCATCGAGGAACCGGCCATGGCCCTGCACGAGGTCGATGCGGTTGCGCATCAACTGCGAGCGGACGACGTCCTGCTCCTTGCCGATGACGTGGCTGGTCCGCGCCAACAGGTCGCCGGGGGTGATCTTCTCCTTGACGCGGTAGCTGGCCCCGTACAGTTCGCGCTGGCTCATGCCGGTCAGGTAGACGACGGCCTCGCGCAGCGTCTTGGACGGGATGGTTCCGGTGTTCACGCAAACACCGCCGAGCATCCGACCGCGCTCAACGACCGCCACCGACTTGCCGAGCTTTGCCGCTGCGATCGCGGCTTTCTGGCCGCCCGGACCCGAACCGATGACGACGAGGTCGTACTCAACCATTGAACCCATGGCAAAAGGTCTACGCCGCTTGAGGTCGATTCGCACGCCGACGGGCGTCAACGGCGCGTGAATATTTGCCTCTAGCATCGGCGCCTTCGGTTGTCCCCAGCCGCGAACTCATCCACAGGTGCCCGCGGATGAGGCGCCGCATCACGAAATCCGGCGGTGCGCGTTGCGACCTTGTGGGCATGACGACATCGCAATCATCCGACTTTCACCTCAACCGGCCCGGCGTGCTGATCGCGGCCTTACCCGCCGTACTCGGCTTCGTGCCTGAGAAATCCCTCGTGCTCGTGACCGTCGCCGGCGGCGAGATGGGATGCGTTATGCGCGTTGACCTTTCAGAGGAATTGCCGCACTCTCTCGCGCACATCGCCGACGTCGCGGCCGCAGCCAAACCTGATTCGGCGATCGCGGTGGTGATCGATGAGGACGGCTTCGGCTGCCGGATGTGCAGCGACGAGTACCGCGAGCTGGCCGAGGATCTGACGGCAGCGCTGGCCAACCGCGGCATCGAGCTACTCGCCGCGCACGTGGTCGACCGCGTCGCCGCAGGCGGGCGGTGGCACTGCGCGGACGGGTGCGGCAACGCGGGCACCGTCGACGACCCGTCGGCCTCGCCGCTCGCTATGGCCGCGGTCCTCGACGGCCGCAGGCTGTATGCCCGGCGTGCTGAGCTGCAGGAAGTCATCGAGGTGGTCGATCCCGGCCGAGCCGCGGCGCTCGCGCAGGTCATCGGAAACGACGCAGCGGATGTTGCCGGACGCCCAGACGAGGCGGCACGGGCCGACGTCGAGGCGGCCATCGCGGCTGCCTCACGTGTCGCCACCGGCGTCGACCTCGATGACGACGAAGTATCCCGGCTGGCGTTGGCGCTGACCGATCTTCGGGTTCGCGACACGCTCTACGGGCTGGCGATCGGTGTGAACGCCGGACAAGCCGAGGGGCTGTGGGCGCTGTTGTCGCGCACTCTGCCGGAGCCGTGGCGGGTCGAGGCTCTGGTGCTGCTGGCGTTCTCGGCCTACGCGCGCGGCGACGGCCCGCTGGCGGGCGTGTCGCTGGAAGCCGCGCTGCGCGTCGACCCGACACATCGCATGGCCGGCATGCTCGACACGGCGCTGCAGTCGGGCCTTCGACCCGAGAAGATTCGCGATCTGGCGCTCACGGGTTACCGGCTGGCCGATCGGCTCGGTGTGCAGTTACCTCAGGTGCGCACGTTCGGACGGCGCGCCGGATGACGTTGTGGGTCAGACCTTTTCGACCTTCACGGCGTGTGCCATGTGGTGGGGAAGCTCGACCTGCTCGTGGCCGGGGATCACGATCATGACCCCGCCGTGGTCGTTGACCTCAACGGTCACCCTGGCATTCGGCACGACGCCGGCGTCCTTGAGCCTCGAGATCAGTTCGGTGTCGCCCTGGACGTGTTCGGTGAGCTGTCGCACTACTACGGCCACCGGCATCCCGGAGGGCAGTTCGGTGAGCCGCACCAGGTTCACGGCATCGTTGCCCAAGTCGTCGACACCGAGTTCGGAAAGACCGGGAATGGGGTTGCCGAACGGAGAGGTGGTGGGGTTGTTGAGCACCTGAACGAGCCTGCGCTCGACGTCTTCGCTCATCACGTGCTCCCAGCGGCAGGCCTCGGCGTGCACTTCCTCCCACGGCAGTCCGATCACGTCGACCAACAGCCGCTCGGCGAGCCGGTGCTTGCGCATGACGGAGATGGCCAGCGAGCGGCCCTTGTCGGTGAGCTCTAGATGACGGTCACCGGCGACATGCAGCAGCCCGTCTCGCTCCATCCGCGACACGGTCTGGCTGACGGTCGGGCCACTCTGCTCGAGGCGCTCCGCGATGCGCGCACGCAGGGGTACTACGCCCTCTTCTTCGAGGTCGTAGATGGTACGCAAGTACATCTCGGTGGTATCGACAAGATCGTTCATTAGGCAACCCTCCGTCACGCCAGAGTCTACCGGTCAAGCTGGGAAAACTGAGTCGCACACGGCAACGACCCCGCCGGCGGGGGGTCCGGCGGGGTCGTTTGGTCAGTAGCTAGCTGGCGTAGGACCGCAGCCGATCGGCGCGCTCGCCATTGCGCAGCTTGGCCATCACCTCGCGCTCGATCTGGCGCACCCGCTCCCGGGACAACCCGAACAGCTTGCCGATCTGGTCGAGGGTGCGTGGCTGGCCGTCGTCGAGGCCGAACCGCAGCCGAATGACCTGCTGCTCGCGCTCGTCCAGCGTCGCCAGCACGTGGCGGATATCCGTGTGCAGCAGCTCGGAGATCACCGCGTTCTCGGCAGACATCGCCTCGGCGTCCTCGATGAAGTCGCCAAGCGGGGCTTCCTCGTCGCTGCCGACGGGCATGTCCAGGCTCACCGGATCGCGGCTGTGCTCGAGCAGATCGGCGATCTTCTCGGCGGGAATGCCCGATTCGGCAGCCAGTTCCTCGTCGGTGGCCTCACGGCCGAGGTTCTGGTGCATCTCGCGCTTGATCCGCGCGAGCTTGTTCACCTGCTCGACGAGGTGCACGGGCAACCGGATGGTGCGGCTTTGGTCGGCCATGCCGCGGGTGATCGCCTGGCGAATCCACCACGTGGCGTACGTCGAGAACTTGAATCCCTTGGCGTAGTCGAACTTCTCCATCGCGCGAATCAGGCCGAGGTTGCCTTCCTGAATCAGGTCCAGCAACGGCATCCCGCGACCGGTGTAGCGCTTCGCCAGCGACACCACCAGTCGCAGATTCGCCTCCAGCAGATGGCGGCGAGCGGCCTCACCGTCGCGGACGACGGCAGCAAGATCACGTTTGCGGTTCTCGCCCAAGCGCTTCCGCGTCTCGAGCAGATGTGCCGCGTAAAGGCCCGCCTCAATGCGCTTTGCGAGTTCGACCTCATCGGCGGCATTGAGCAAGGCCGTTTTGCCAATGCCGTTCAAGTACACGCGCACCAGGTCAGCGGCCGGACTTTGGGCGTCCAGGTCGGAGTCGATGCGTGCGGTGGTGGCATTTGCCATGACGGCCTCCTGATCGGGTCGAACTGTCATGAGCTACAACGCCCACGTGCCGCTAAGAGTTCCCACCCGTCGCCCGGTTCACACCTTCTGATCAGCGGTTATTCGGGCCCGACCTGAAATTCTCCTGAGAATAGAGCCAGAACTTTCTCAGCTGGGAACATCGCGCGGCGAATCGCCCTCGTCCGCTTGCGGCGCGGGCCGGGTGCCGCGCTCGAGGGCGGGCCGCTCGGCCGTCGGAAACAGCGGTATCCGGCGCGCTGTGTCGTAGCGCCGCGGTTCCTCGGCCCGCCGCGGTGGGCGATCGTTGGCGATCAGCACCGCCATCCAGGGCAGCGGGACCGAGACCAGAAGGATCGCCAGTGAGATGAGACCGTTCTGCCAGATGCCGTACGCGACGGCGGCGAAGATCAGTGCGGGAACGCGCCAGAACATCAGCGTCAGGTACTTGCGTACCCGCGCGCGGTGCTGGACTTCGTAGGAAGGCGCGGCGGCGGTGATCAGAACGGGCCGACCGTCGTCGTCGAAACTCAGCTCTGGGCCTTGTTTCATAGCTCCACTGTTCCACACTCGTGATCCGCTGTACGAGTCGGATTTCTTACAGGCAAAATGGGAACATGCGAACCCAGACGATCGAGCGCACCGACACCGACGAACGCGTCGACGACGGGACTGACAGCGATACCCCGAAGTACTTCCACTATGTGAAGAAAGACAAGATCGCCGAAAGCGCCGTCATGGGTACGCACGTCGTCGCGCTCTGTGGCGAGGTGTTTCCGGTGACCCGTGCCGCCAAGCCGGGCTCGCCCGTGTGCCCGGAGTGCAAGCGGATCTACGAGAAGCTCAAGAAGTAGCTTCCGGGTCGGCCGTCGTCGCCGTCGCCGGCTGGGTGGGCATCGGGCCGGATCCGTTGAATGACTCGGCCTTCTCCTCGAGCCACCAGCGGAACCGCTTGGCGTGGGTGACCGGGGCAGGCCATTCCTCTTGGATCGCGGCGTTCAACTCGGCGCCGATCATGATCGCGAACCCGAGGAAGAACGCGAACAACAAGAACGCGATGGGCGTCGCGAGCGCGCCGTAGGTGTAGCCGGTGCTGGTGATCCACGTCAGATAGAGACGAAGTCCGAACGTGGCGATCAGGAACACGGCGGTCGCGAGCACCGAGCCGATCAAAAGCCGGTGCGACGGAAGTGGTTTGGGCAGCGACACTCGGTAGAGGACGTTCATCGCCACGGTCAGGCTCACGATCAGCACCGGGTAATAGCCGTAGGCCAGCACGTTGTCCCAGCTGTCCGGGAGGTACTCGGCGATCTTGCGCGGTCCAAGCGCGAGCAGCGGCGCCGTCACGATCGCCCCGACGAGCATCACCACATACAGGCCCAGCGCGTAGAAACGCTGACGCACCGGGTGGCGCAGCGGAGTCTGGTCGTGCGCCTCGGTGATCGAGTCGACGAAGGCCGAGATCGCCGAGGAACCGGCCCACAGCGAGATCACGAAGCCCACCGACACCACCTCGCCGCGGGCACCTCTGACGATGTCTCGGACCGTCGGCGCGATGATCTCGTTGACGACGTTGGGCGAGAAAAACCGCCCGGCCGTGCTGATGAACTGCTCCTGGATCGTCGGCAGGGTGTCTGGACCGAACAACGGCGCGATGTAGGCCAGGCTGCCCAGCATCCCCAACAGCAGGGGCGGCAGCGACAGCGCGCACCAGAATGCCGCTTGCGCGGACTCCGAAAAGATCGAATCGTCCCAGCTTTTTGCCAATGTGCGCCGCGCGATGTGCCAGACGTGGTGACGCGACGGCGGCACCGGGAGAGGCTCGGACTGGTCAGTCATGACCAGACCAGCATTGCCTATTCGGTGTTACGGCTCCAGCGGACTGACTTCGATGACCGCGGCGAGTTCGACCAACTTGGTCTCGTGCTCGTTGGCGTGATGCTGGCAAAACAGCAACTCCGCTCCCGAAGGCAGCTTCGCGCGTACACGTGCGGCCGCCCCGCAGCGATCGCAGCGGTCAGCCCTGGTTAGTTCGGGACTGGTGAGCGTTGCGTTCATGGCGACCTCCGTAATGATTCGCGTACATCCACTGTCTCAGACGTTTTCGGTTCCGGCCTTGTTCCCCGGCCGTTTACGGGTGTGTCGTGTCTCACGCTTGCGCCGATTTGCAGCGGGTGCAGGCTGGCGGTATGCGTCAACGCCCGACTGTCCTGGTCCATCTGTGCAGCAACGACGAATGGCGCTCGGCCCTGGCCGCGGGCGAACACCGGCCCGATTCGCTGCAAGCGAACGGCTTCGTTCACCTGTCGATGCCTGAGCAGGTTCATTTGCCGGCCAACCGGCTCTACGCCGGGCGAACCGATCTTGTGCTGCTGCGAATCGATCCCGCACAACTGACCGCTCCTGTCCGATGGGAACCCGGTGTTCCCTCCGATCCCGATGCCATGTTGTTCCCGCATTTGTATGGGGCATTGCCCGTAAATGCTGTGATAAACGTCACGCCCTACCTGCCCGACGAGCGGGGCCGGTTCGCCGAGCTGCCCTAGGCGATGTAGGCGTCGACCTCGATCTCGACGAGCAGCTCGGGCGCGATGAGCGCGGACACTTCCACCATGGTGGAAACCGGCCGGATTTCGCCGAACACCTCGGCGTGCACCGCGCCGACTTCCTGCCACAACGAGATGTCGGTGACGTACATGCGGGTACGCACGACATCGGCCAACGAACCGCCCGCCTCATGCAGCGCAATTTCTATGCGGCGCAACGCATCCCGTGCTTGAGCCGCGACGTCGTCGCCCGCGCCCGTTGTCCCTGCCACCGCGATCAGCGGGCCGGTCCGGACCGCGCGCGAGTAGCCGACCAGAGACTCATACTCCGAGCCTGAAGACACCATGCGGCGCTGCGTCATCAGTTCAAACTAGCGGCAGGTACCTGCCGTGCAAGAGGTTTACAGTTCGGCCGTTGACTGACAACTTAGACTGCCCTCCGTGGGCATTCTGTTGGGTTTCGCACCGTGGATCGTCTATTGGGTCCTTGTCGGCAATGTTCCGTTCGCGACGGCGGTCTTGGTCGCGCTCGCGGTGGCGGTGCTGTCCTTCGTGATCGGACGGGTCAGGGGAGCGCCCGGCCGCACGCTCGAAATCGGCGCGATTGCAACGTTTTTGATTCTGGCAGCGCTGACGTTCACGCTGAATCAGTCCTTCATGGAGCGCTGGATACAGCCGCTCAGCAACGCCGGAATCTTTCTCGTCGCGTTGATCAGCGCGCTTGTCGGCAGGCCATTCGTGCGCGAGATCGCCGAAGCGGACCAACCCAAGGAGGTGGTGGAAAGCGACCTCTTCAAGAAGATCACCTCGCTTTTGACGTGGATCTGGATCGCGGCGTTCGCAGGCATGACGGTGTCCTCGGTCATCCCGCCCATCGTTCAGGGCGACGCCACCATCCTCGACACCAAGACCCCGCTGTCGTTCGTCTGCTACTGGGTTGTCCCGTTCTCGTTGCTCGGCGCTGCGGCCCTGGCATCGCGGATCCTGCCAGAGAGGATGGCCCCGCCACCCGAGGACATCGTGCGCAAGACCACCTTTGTCGCGTTCGCCGAGGCCGAGATCGACCAGTTGATCTATCTGGCGACCGAACACGCCACCCGCGAAGTCGGCCCCGGCAAGGAGCCGTACGACATCAGGATCGGCAGCAAGGGCGTCCCGTTGGTCGGCGACGAGACCAGGGAGTCGTGGCCGTCGACGTACAAGGTGCGCGACAAGAAACGCTGAGCAGATTCCCAGACACGCCGCAACGGAATAATTTTCGCGACCGCGAGGTCGGACAGGCCATGACCAGACCGATCCGCATCTCCGTTCAGATCCCACCGGGAGGCACTCCGAACTACGCCGCGTGGCGCGACACTGTGTTGCGCGCCGAGGACGCCGGCGTCGACGTCCTGCTCGGCTATGACCACTTCGTCGTGCCGGCGATCACGGGCATCGTCGACGGTCGGCCAGTCGTCGACGAGGACCATCCGCCGCTGCCGAATTTCGAGAGTTGGACGGCACTTGCCTCGTGGGCCGAAATCACGAGCAGAGCCGAGATCGGGCTGTTGGTCGCGGGTGCCGGGTTTCGCAATCCCGATCTGGTGGCCGACATGGCCCGCACCGTCGACCACATCAGCGGTGGACGCTTGATCCTCGGACTCGGCGCAGGCTGGTATGAGCCCGACTACACCGAGTACGGCTACGAGTTCGGCACTGTCGCATCACGCCACGCGGTGTTCGTCGACGCCTTGGAGCGCATCGAGAACCGGTTGCCCAAGCTCCTGCCACCGCCGGTGCGCAAGATCCCGATCCTCATCGGCGGGGGAGGCGAGCGCAAGACGCTGCCCACCGTCGCGCGATTCGCCGACATCTGGCACGTGCACGCCGACGTGGAGACCTTTCTCCGCAAGAACGACATCGTCGTCGACCACGCCCAACGGATCGGCCGTGACGAGCGGGAAATCGAGCGAGCGGTGGCGTGGACGAACCCCGATGACGCTCAGCGCTTCGCCGACGCCGGGGTGACGATGTTTCAAGTGTCGGCACTGGCCAGCGACGGCTATGACCTCACAGAGCTGAAAGAGGCTCTGGCGTGGCGTGATTCGCGGAGCTGATCAGACCGGGACAGCCTCGATGATCGACACCGGCGTCGCGGTGCGGACGACCCTGTTCAGCCGGAAACCGGCCCGGCTCAACAGGTTCGCCCACTCGGTGTGAGTGCGTTCCTTGCCGCCGACGGCCACCAGCATCTCGAGGTCGATCAGCAGACCGATGTCCGATGAAGACCGTTCGGGCAGAACACTTTCCAGCAGCACCAGCTTGCCGCCGGGGGATATCGCCGACCGGATGTTGTTGAGGATCCTCAGCGCGTCGTCGTCGTCCCAGTCGTGCAGGATCGCCTTCATCAGGTACGCGTCACCGGCTTCGGGGACTGAGTCGAAGAAGGAGCCGCCGAGGACCTCGCAGCGGGCGGCCACACCGGCTTTCGTCAATTCCGGGCCCGCGCCGTCGACCACGGCAGGCAGGTCGTAGAGGACCCCGCGCGCGGCCTCCGCCTTCGCCAGGATCATCGAGAGCAGCCTGCCGTGCCCGCCCCCGACGTCGATGATCCTGCGGAAGCCGGTGAAGTCGTAGGCGGCCAGCACCGCGTAGATGGCGAATTCGCTGCCTGCCGTCATCGCGTTGTTGAACGCATCGGCCAGGTCGGCGTCGGTCTCGACGTACTCGAAAAACGGCATGCCGCGCAGCATGTCCACCGACGGCTTCCCGGTCTGCACCGAGTACAGCAGGTTGCCCCAGTCCTCCCAGCGCAGCGGATGACCGAGGAACAACGCGAAGTCACGCACCGACCCCGGGGTGCCGGTCCGCAACGCCTTGCCGATCGACGTGAGTTTGAATGTGTTGTTCCGGCGCTGGCGCAGCACGCCACGCGACGCCAGCGCACGCATCAACCGGTAGACCGCGCTCGGGTCCGCGCCGACGCGGCGGGCTACCTCGTTAGCCGAAAGGGGCCCCTTGGCCAGCTCGTCGGGGATGCCGAGTTTGACCGCGACGTAGAGCGACTGTGCGGTCCAGGCACCGGTCAGCAACTCGAGAATGTTGACGCCGCCGGGTGCGAGGGCACGGCTGACGCGTTGCGCGCCGGCGCGCACGGTGTTGATCACTCGGACAAGCGCAGGCGGCGGAATCAGCGGGGGCTTTTCAGGCACGGCGAGACCTTACCTGTTCAGCAACCGCACAGCTTCGACCGGTCAGCGGTGTGTTCGAGTTACTGCGCTTCGATGCGATCCATCATGTCGACGGCCGTCTTGATCCGCTCGATTCCCTTGTCCCGGTAGGACACCACGACGTTGGCTTGGTCCTGGGTCATCTGCGCATTGACCGTCACACACTCGCGGTCGAAGTCACGGAAGTGGCTGACCGCTTCCTTCAGCACGGCCGTCACGTCGTCGTCGGGTGTCGGCAATTGCCGCTCCAGACTGTCCACCCCGCCGGCGAATGCGCGACACGCGTCAAGCGCGCCGGTGTAATCGGAGCTTTTCACCGCGCCCTCGAACCACGTCATCGCGTCGTTCATTCTGTCGATCGACGGCTGCGCGTGAGTTCGCCACGCCTTCAGCGTGTCGGCGTGACTGGGCGCGTGCGCAGACGAGCAGCCGGTCAGGCCGACGATCAGAAGACCGGCGGCCGCGACGACCGTCATGCCGCCGGGCAGTGAAACGCGAATGACCTAGTCCAGGTAGTCGCGCAGCACCTGAGAACGGCTGGGGTGGCGCAACTTTGACATCGTCTTGGACTCGATCTGGCGGATGCGCTCGCGGGTGACCCCGTAGACCTGGCCGATCTCGTCGAGCGTGCGGGGCTGTCCGTCGGTGAGGCCGAACCGCAGCCGCACCACGCCTGCCTCGCGCTCGGACAGCGTCTCCAACACCGACTGCAGCTGATCCTGCAGCAGGGTGAAGCTCACCGCGTCGACCGCGACGACCGCCTCGGAGTCCTCGATGAAATCGCCGAGCTGCGAGTCGCCCTCGTCGCCGATGGTCTGGTCCAGCGAGATGGGCTCACGCGCGTACTGCTGAATCTCCAGCACCTTTTCCGGCGTGATGTCCATTTCCTTGGCCAGCTCTTCCGGCGTCGGCTCACGGCCGAGGTCCTGGAGCAGTTCACGCTGAATGCGGCCGAGCTTGTTGATCACCTCGACCATGTGCACCGGGATACGGATGGTGCGGGCCTGGTCGGCCATCGCGCGGGTGATCGCCTGCCGGATCCACCAGGTGGCGTACGTCGAGAACTTGTAACCCTTTGTGTAGTCGAACTTTTCGACAGCACGGATCAGGCCGAGGTTGCCTTCCTGGATGAGGTCGAGGAACGCCATGCCGCGGCCGGTGTAGCGCTTGGCCAGCGACACCACCAGACGCAGGTTGGCCTCGAGCAGGTGGTTCTTGGCGCGGTCGCCGTCGCGGCAGATCCACATCATGTCGCGGCGCTGTGCGGCGGGCAGCTTCTCGCCCTTTTCGGTCAGCTCGGACATCAACTGCGTGGCGTAGAGGCCGGCCTCGATCCGCTTGGCGAGCTCCACCTCTTCCTCGGCGTTGAGCAGCGCGACCTTGCCGATCTGCTTGAGGTAGGCGCGCACCGAGTCGGCCGACGCGGTGAGTTCGGCATCCTTGCGGGCCTGCCGCAGCGCCTCGGATTCCTCTTCGTCCCAAACGAAATCGCCTGAGGCCTTGTCCTTTTCGCTCGGCTCGGCGATCTCCTCCTCGTCGTCCTCGCCGACCGCCTTCTCAGCCGGTTTGACCTTGGGCTGCTTGGCTTCGCCTTCGACCGCTTCGGCCTCGCCCTCTTCGGCTACCTCGTCGGGGGTTTCGTCGTCGACCTCGAGGTCTTCCAGGTCGATATCGGCGTCGTCCTCCAGGACGTCAGGCTCGGCTTCGAGATCGTCGTCACCCTCGACTTCCTCAGTGAGGTCTTCGTCGATAGTGCCCTCCGGCGACGTCGCCTTCTTGGCGCGAGTGCGGGGAGCAGGACCGTCCGCTTTGGCCTTGGCGGGCTGCTTGGCCGCCGCGGCCTTGACGGCCTTGGCCGCGGGAGCCTTCGCCGCCTTGGCGGGGGCCTTGGTGGCCCGCTTCGCCGGGGCGGAGCCATTGGCTGACTTCACCGCCGCGGAAGCCTTCTTGGCGGGGGTCTTGGTAGCGGTGCGCTTCACCGGCTCATCGGTCGCCGGGCGTGCCTTTGTCGCTGCCACGTACACCCTTTCGGTCTTGCAAAATCCGACGGGCACGGTCGTGCACCATCGAAAAGCGTCGGCTATGTCGAATATTGGCGGTTGATCTCGCCGCTATCCGGGATGCGGCCGCCGTCGACCATTGTAACGACAGTGTGAGGTACAGCCGTGTTGAGCGGCAAATTTGGCGCGTCGGTGCGCTGGCTACTTGGCAGTAGCGGTGACGTCGACGTCGGCGGCCATCGCCGCACCGACGATGCCTGCGGTGTTCTGCAGCGCCGCGGCCACCACCGGCGTGCGGTTTTTCAACAGCGGAACCCACTTGTCGGCCTTGCGGGAAATTCCGCCGCCGGCGATGAACAGGTCGGGCCAGATTGCGTTCTCAATGGCAATGAGGACGCTGGTCACCTCTTTTGTCCAGCGCTCGTAGCTCCAGCCCTTTTTCTCCTTGATCGAGGACGCCGCGCGGTGCTCGGCTTCTTTACCGCCCACCTCGAGATGGCCGAACTCGGTATTGGGCAGCAGTACGCCGTTGTGGATCACCGCCGAGCCGATGCCGGTGCCGAATGTCAGCAGCACGATGACCCCGGAGTTGTCCCGGCCTGCGCCGAACTTCTCTTCGGCCAGGCCTGCCGCATCGGCGTCGTTGAGCACCGTCACCTGCTGGCCGTCGAGCGCGGTGGCGAACGCCTCGCGGACGTTGACGCCGAGCCAGCGCTTGTCGACGTTGGCCGCGGTGCGCACGATCCCGTCGGTGATCACGCCGGGATAGGTGACGCCGAGCTTTTCGGTCCACCCGAACTCCCTGACGACTGCGGCGACCGTCTTGGCGACCGACTCCGGGGTGGCCGGTTGCGGGGTCTCCAGCTTGAAGCGCTCGCCGATCAGCTGCCCGGTGTCCAGGTCGACGATGCCGCCCTTGACGCCGCTGCCGCCGACGTCGATGCCGAAGCCGCGGCGTTGCGCGCCGCCGTTGGTGCTGGGGTCCGCGGCGGGTGAATCGGTGGCGGTCATGAGGGCTCCTCCAGACGCGGGCAGGTGCGACGCGACCCACACACTAGTAGCTCGGGAAACCTCGCGTGTCCCGTTGCGCGCGGGGCCCAGTCGCCCAACCGATTAACGGGAATGTGTTGCGATGGAACCGTGACGCAAAACGACACCGATCCCGTCCTGTTGCGCGAGATCGCCGAGCAGCTGGCGACGGAGGCGGCCGAGTTCGTCCTCCGGCGGCGCGTCGAGGTTTTCGGCAGTCCCCGGCCGGGCGGCGGCGCCACGGTACGGGCCAAGAGCACGCCAACCGACCCCGTCACCGTCGTCGACACCGAAACCGAGCGGCTGCTGCGCGACCGGCTGGCCGAACTGCGGCCGGGGGAGGCCATCCTCGGCGAGGAGGAAGGCGGCCCGACCGGTCGCGACGGCCTGACCTGGGTGCTCGACCCCATCGACGGCACGGTCAACTTCGTCTACGGGATCGAGAACTACGCGGTGTCCGTGGCTGTGCAGCGCGGCGGTGTGTCGCTGGCCGGAGCCGTCGCCAACGTGCCTGCCGGGCTGCTGTACTCCGCGGCGTTGGGACACGGTGCACACGTGCGGCGCGACGGGGTAGCGACATCACTGCGCTCGAGCGCGGCCGTGGAGCTGTCAATGTCGTTGGTAGGCACCGGGTTTTCCTACTCCCGCGAGGAGCGTGCGCGGCAGGCGGAGATTCTCACCGGGTTACTGCCTGCCGTGCGCGATGTGCGACGGATCGGCTCGGCTGCACTCGATCTGTGCATGGTGGCCGCGGGGGCGCTCGACGCGTACTACGAGGACGGCGTGCACGTCTGGGACTGGGCCGCAGGCGCGCTGATCGCGGCGGAGGCCGGCGCGACGCTGCGATTGCCTGCGGCCGATCGCACGGCAGGACGGATCATGGCCGCTGCCCCGGGCATCGCCGAGGCACTGGCCGACACCTTGCGTCGTTCGGGCGCCTTGTAACGCGAATTCCCGCCGATTCCAGCGCAATTCGACGTCAACAGGTGGCGGTGTGGATCTTCTTCAGCAGTGTCGGATCGGCGGGCTGGGTGGCGTCGGGCCGCAGGCTCGCCAGCACTGCGTCGATGTCGTCGCTGTGGGTCAACTCCGAAAACTCGGTGCCGATCGCCAGGTCGACGGTGTCGTCACCGCGCTGGTCCTGGAACAGCTCCGTGCAGGGCGCCACGAGCCACACCGCCGCTGCGGCGGCGCGCCCGGACGGACCGAAGCGGATCTGGCCGATGCACTGCAGCCGAGTGTTGGTGTACACGGGGTCATTGCCGGCCGCTGGTTCGGCGAATCCCAGGTCACGCAGCTCGCCGGCCACCTCGGCAGCTTGGCCACCCTGGCCGCTGGCGTTGAGCACGCGAATCTTGGAGTCGGAGAGCTTGGCGGGCGTCACGTCGGTCATGTCCGCGCGGGTCACCTGTTCGCCCAGCTTCGGCGCCGGGGCGGACGGGTCAGCCGGGGGCGGAGGCGGGTTGCAGATGGTCGCCTCATGGACATCGGGCGGTCTGCTCAGCGCCATCACCCACACCAGCAGCGTCACCACCGCGAGTGCGACGAACAGCAAGATGCCAGGCAGGTAATTACGCCGGCGAAAGGGCCGACCGCGCTTGTCGAACGCGGTACCGTCTGTGATTTGCGCGACCACGCCTGCACTCTAAGGCCAAAGACAAGCGGCCCTTCGTGCGGCGGGATCTACACTGTGACGTAAATCACACTGTAACGGGTGTCAGAACGGGCACGAATCGTTTGGGGAATGCGTTCGACGCTGGTACAAAGCTCTGCTGCAAGGTTTGACGGAGGGGACGAGGAAGATGGCTACCGATTACGACGCCCCGAGGCGCACTGAAACCGACGACGTTTCCGAGGATTCGCTGGAGGAACTGAAGGCGCGGCGTAACGAGGCCCAGTCTGCGGTCGTAGATGTCGACGAGTCCGAGTCCGCTGAGTCTTTTGAGCTGCCCGGCGCCGATCTATCCGGCGAGGAACTGTCTGTGCGGGTGATCCCGAAGCAGGCCGACGAGTTCACGTGCTCGAGCTGCTTTCTGGTGCATCACCGCAGCCGACTGGCCAGCGAGAAGAACGGCGTGATGATCTGCACCGATTGCGCGGCCTGAGCGGCTCAGGCGCGCAGCGCGGCGAGCACCCGGTCGGGATGGCGGCAGCTCACCAGCCAGTACGGCGTCGGATCATCGGGATCGTCGAGGATCAGCAGAACCATGGGACCTACCCATGCCCGGTGTACGACGAAGGCGGCCGGGTCGAGCTGGCGCCCGAGCGCTGCCGACTTCGCGGTTTTCGGCACTTCGGCCGAGCGTTCGATCGCGGTGACCGGCAGATGTGCCGCGCCGACCCACAACTCGGTGCCGCCCGTCCCGCCGACAACGCTCACCTCGGTCTTGCCGAACCACAGCAGCACGACGGCGGCGACCGGCAACAGCACCGCAAACGGCACCCAGGCCGGCAGCGCGGGCACGCCCATGTGGACTTCGAACGCGATCAGGCCGGCAAGCCCAAGTCCCGGCAGCCACCACCACCAAGGCACAGCCAACCGTTCGCGGTAGCGAACGGCTTGCGACGTGGCGCGCGTGTCGGACACGCGGCCAAGAGTAATCTCTGACGTCGTGTCCACTTCTCTGGCGGTCGTGCGCCTGGATCGTGAATTGCCGATGCCCAGCCGTGCTCATGACGGCGACGCGGGCGTCGACCTGTTCAGCGCGCTCGACGTCGAGCTGGCGCCCGGTCAGCGGGCGCTGGTACCGACCGGCATCGCCGTCGCCATCCCGCGCGGCATGGTCGGGCTCGTGCATCCGCGTTCGGGTTTGGCTGCGCGCGTGGGCCTTTCGATCGTCAACAGTCCCGGCACGATCGACGCCGGTTACCGTGGTGAGATCAAGGTGTCATTGATCAACCTGGACCCGGAGACGCCGATCGTCGTGAACCGGGGAGACAGGATCGCCCAACTGCTTGTGCAACGGGTCGAGCTGCCAGAGTTGGTCGAGGTGACGTCTTTCGACGAGGCCGGCTTGGCCGACACAACCCGTGGCGACGGTGGCCACGGTTCCTCCGGCGGACATGCGAGTTTGTGAGATGGCATTCGGAAAGCACAGCGATCCCGACGACGACCTGACGGGCGACCCGGTCGACGAAGAACTCGACGGCCCGTTCGACGTCGACGACTTCGACGACCCGTCGACAGCGGCACTTGGCAGGCTGGATCTGGGTTCGGTCCTGATCCCGATGCCCGAGGCCGGTCAGGTACAGGTTGAGCTCACCGAGGTGGGTGTGCCCAGCGCCGTGTGGGTGGTGACGCCCAACGGCCGGTTCACCATCGCGGCCTACGCCGCGCCCAAGACGGCGGGGCTGTGGCGGGAAGTCGCCACCGAGCTGGCGGACTCGCTGCGCAAGGACGTGCCCGAGGTCCGCATCGAGGACGGCCCGTGGGGTCGCGAGGTGATCGGCGTATCGAAGCCCGAACCGGACCAACCGGCAGGCGTCGTGCGGTTCATCGGTGTCGACGGCTACCGCTGGATGATCCGGTGCGTGGTCAACGGCCCGCAGGACAAGATTGCGGCGCTGACCGACGAGGCGCGAAATGCCTTGGCGGACACCGTCGTTCGGCGCGGAGACACCCCGTTGCCGGTTCGCACTCCGCTGCAGGTGCAGCTGCCGGAACCGATGGCAGCGCAACTGCGCGCGGCCGCCGAACAGGCCGCGCAGCAGCAGATGCAACAGGCCCAGCAGGCTGCGCAGCAGCCCCCGCAGCCCGCGGCGCGCCGCAGCGAGCTCGGGACGGCCATGCAGCAGCTGCGCACGATCACCGGCGGCTAGCGATTTCGGCGCGGTAATCCACGCTCAGCGACGGTAAACGCGCCTGAATCGCAAGGACTCAAGCGTCGAGCAGTGCGGCCAGGCACGCGGCGCCGAGCACCGCCGGATTCGCGCCCATTTCGTCCAACGTGACGGTGCGCAGTGCCGCGCGAGGTGCGGCCGCGACCCATTCGATGCCGACCTCGACCGGATGTATCGGGTCGTCGGTGGCCGATGCCACACCCATCGGCGCGGTCAACCCCTCCAGCTCGCCGCACGTCGGCGCGACGAACCGGGCAGCCTCCTCCATCGCATCTGGCAGCGCGGGCCATTGCCCGACCCAGGACCGGGTCAGCTCGTCGGCCAGCCACGCCGGGCTGCCCGCCCGCATCTGCGCAGTGGCCGACGCCAGCCCGTCGCGCCGCAGCATCGCCGCCGAGTGTCGCGCGGCCAGCGCCGCAGGCGCGGTATCCGGGTCGCCCGTCCAGGCGGGCAGGGCCGCCAACACGGCGACCGCGTGACCCGGATGAGCAAGCGCCCACGCCGCGGCCACCGCCGCGCCGATCGATACCCCGCCGACAGCGATCGGGCCGCCCCGCGAGGCGTTGTCGAGCTCGTCGCGGTAGCCGTCGATGAGCCGTTCCGGCCGCGGCGAAGGCGCCATGACGACGGCGCCGACATCGTGCAGAGCGTCGGAAAACGCCCGGTAGACGTAGTCGTCGTCAGATCCTGTGCCGGGCAGCAGAACCGTCGTGACGCCCCGCAGATTGACCGCCATCAGATGATCGTGCCCTGTTCATCGAGTCGTCGGCGTGGCGACCCGGCCCCGCGTGGCATATCGGAACCAAGAGGTCTACCGTGGCGTTGGATTGGGTAGATCCATGGTGGATCTGCAAAAGTCAGGAGAGGCCATGGCTACGGCCGAAGGGTATCTGCGCCGGCTCACCCGCCGGCTGACGGAGGACCCGGAGCAACTCGACGTAGAAGAGCTCAGCGACGAGGCCGCCAGCACCGGCGCCCAAAAGGCGATCGACTGTCACCGCGGCCAAGAAGTCACGATGGTCGGCACACTGCGCAGCGTTGAATGCAACGGCAAGGGCTGCTCCGGCGGTGTCAAGGCCGAACTGTTCGACGGCACCGACTCGGTGATGCTCGTCTGGCTCGGTCAGCGCCGCATTCCCGGTATCGAGTCCGGCCGCACATTGCGGGTGCACGGCCGGATCGGCAAGCTCGACAACGGTGGCAAGGCGATGTACAACCCGCACTACGAGATTCAGAAGTGACCGACCCCGGACCTGAACCGGGGAAGCAGCACAAAGCGAACGCCGTCCTCGAACAGATGGGCGGCATCAGCGGCCTGATCTACTCGTCGCTGCCCGTCGTCGTATTCGTTCCCGTATCAACCGCATTCGGGCTACTGCCCGCCATCTGCGCGGCCCTGGGAGTGGCGGCGCTGATCCTGATCTGGCGGCTCATCCGACGCGAGTCCGCTCAGCCGGCGATCTCCGGCTTCATCGGCGTCGGCATCAGCGCCGCGATCGCCTACATGGTGGGCGAGTCGAAGGGCTACTTTCTGCTCGGCATCTGGATGTCGTTGTTCTGGGCGATCGTTTTCGGGGTCTCGATCCTGATTCGGCGCCCGGCCGTCGGCTACATCTGGGGCTGGGTCAACTCGCACGACCGCGACTGGCGCGGGCTGCGCAAAGCGGTGGTGGCCTTCGACCTCGCGACGGTTGTGTGGGTGCTGGTGTTCGCCTCGCGATTCGTCGTGCAGCAGCACCTGTATGACGCCAACCAGACGGGCTGGTTGGGCATCGCGCGCGTCGCGATGGGCTGGCCGCTGACCGCGGTGGCCGCGCTCGTGACGTATCTGGCCATCAGGACCGCCCAGCGGGCGCTGCACGCGCATCATGCCGAAACCGCGAAGACCGCCGAGGAACACGGGGACGTCGCCCAACCCGATGCCCACTGACACGGGTGCCGACCGGCCGCTGATCGCGGTCGCGGTGCTGGCCTCGTTCGTCGCGTTTCTCGACGGTTCGGTGGTCAACCTCGCCCTGCCCGCGATCGGCAGGGAGTTCGGTGGCGGCCTTGCGTTGCAGCAGTGGGTCCTCGACGGCTATCTGCTCACCCTCGGGGCGCTGATCCTGGTCGCAGGCGCGATATCCGACCAGTTCGGCCGACTGGCCGTATTGCGAATGGGCGTCGCGGTATTCGGCGTCGCCTCGGTGATGTGTGCAATCGCGCCAAGCGGCTGGATCCTCGTCGCCGCGCGATGCGTGCAGGGCGTCGGCGCCGCGTTTCTGGTGCCCAGTTCGCTCGCGATGATCAACGCGCGGTTCTCGGGCGCCGCGCAGGCCCGCGCCATCGGCACATGGACCGCGTGGACGGGCACCGCGTTCGTGGTCGGCCCGCTGCTCGGAGGGCTGCTGGTCGACGCGGTCGGCTGGCGGTGGATCTTCGGCGTCAACATCGTGCCGCTGGTGGCCACGCTCTACCTGGCGGCGAAACTGCCGACCGACAAGGGCGACCGGTCCGCGCGCATCGACGTGGTCGGCGCGACGCTCAACGCGGTCGGGCTGACCGGCGCGGTGTACGCGCTCATCGAAGGACAACGGCTTGGGTTCTCGAATCCGCCTGTGCTCGCTGGTCTGGTGATCGGGTTGGTATGCCTTGCCGCATTCCCGTGGTGGGAGAGCCGTACCCCGCATCCGATGATGCCGCTGCATATCTTCGCCGCCCGCAACTTCGCGGTGGGCAACCTGGCCACGGTGTTCCTCTATGCAGCGGTGTCGCTCGGGATCTTGATCGTTGCGCTGTTCCTGCAAGAGGCCGCGGGGTTGTCGGCAACCGAGGCGGGGTTGGCGACGCTGCCGGTGCCGGTGCTGTCGTTCTTGTTGGCCCGCCGGTTCGGCACGCTGGCGGGCGTGCACGGGCCGCGGCTGTTCATGGCGGTCGGCCCGCTGATCGCTGCGGGCGGATTCCTCTGGATGGCGACAGCGCACGAACCGTTCAACTTCGTCACGCAGATGCTGCCAGGCGTGGTGGTGTTCGGGCTGGGCCTGACGATCACGGTGTCGCCGCTGACCGCAGCGATCCTGGCCGCCGTCGATCCCGCGCAAAGTGGGATCGGCTCTGCGATCAACAACGCCGTGTCCCGAATCGCAGGCCTGATCGCGGTTGCGTTAACGGGCGTAATTATTGGTGGCACAGTCGATTTCGACGGTTTTCGGCAGGGCGCGCTGGTGACGGCCGCGCTGTTCGTGATTGCCGGGCTGATTTCTGCGCTCGGTATCCGCAACGCGCAATGCGACCTCAGCCGCGTCACCCCTGCCGCCGCGGCCCGCTGCCACGACCGCCCGACCCCGCCGCCGGCCTACTCGTCGCGCTGAGGCTCAGCGCGACTGCGGATGCAGCAGCAGTTCCTGCAGCGCGTCCTCGACCTCTGTGGTGGCCACGAACAACAGTTCGTCGCCCCCCTCGAGTGGTTCGTCGGCCTCGGGCACGATCACTCGTGGTCCGCGCAGGATCGTCACGAGCGCGGCGTCGCGCGGCAGCTCCAGCCGTTTGACGGGCTTGCCGCCCCACGGCGTGTCGTCGGGCAGCGTGATCTCGACGAGGTTGGCGTGGCCCTTGCGGAACTCGATCAGCCGCACCAGGTCACCGACGGCTACGGCCTCCTCGACGAGTGACGCCAGCATGCGTGGCGTGGAGACCGCGACGTCCACGCCCCAGCTGTCGTCGAACAACCACTCGTTGCGGGGGTCGTTGACGCGGGCCACCACCCGCGGCACCGCGAACTCGGTCTTGGCGAGCAGGCTGACCACCACGTTGACCTTGTCGTCGCCGGTTGCGGCGATCACGACGTCGAACTCCTCGAGCTTGACCGACTCCAGGAGGCTCAGCTCGCACGCGTCGCCAAGGCGCCAGTGCGCGGCCGGGATCGCGTCGACGTCGATGTGGTCGGGGTTGCGCTCCAACAGGGTGACCTCGTGGGTCTCGACGAGCTCACGGGCAATCGACCGGCCGACCGCGCCGGCCCCGGCAATAGCGACCTTCACGACCCCTCCACGTCCTCGCTGGGCGGCAGCGCCGCAATCGCCAAGGCTTCGGCGATGTGCCCGGCGATCGCGGCCATGTACACCTGGTCGCCCGCCTGGATGACGGTCTTGGGGTCGGGCAGCAGGCCCGCACCGAACCGGATCATGAACGCCACGCGCGCGCCGGTGGCCGTCTCGAGGGCGGTGACGCGGTGACCGACCCAGTCCTCGTGCAGCGCCAGCTCTGTCACGCCGACGTTGCCCGTCGGATCGCGCCACTTGGTGGTCTCGGTTTCCCGGGTCAGCAGGTTGAGCAGCCGGTCGGTCGTCCACGGCACGGTGGCCACGGTCGGGATCCCGAGGCGTTCGTAGACCGCGGCGCGCTTGGCGTCGTAGATGCGGGCCACGACACGCTCGACGCCGAAGTTCTCGCGCGCCACCCGCGCCGAGATGATGTTGGAGTTGTCGCCCGACGAGACCGCGGCGAAGGCACCCGCCTCTTCGATGCCCGCCCGCAGCAGGACGTCGCGGTCGAATCCCATGCCGAGCACGCGCTCGCCGGGGAACTCGGGGGAGAGGCGATGAAATGCTGTGCTGTCGCGATCGATGACCGCCACATCGTGGCCGATCCGGGCCAGGCTGTCCGACAGTGAAGCGCCCACCCGGCCGCATCCCATGACCACTACACGCACCTGACGGTCCTTTCCGGCATGTCTGTGGCGAACCCGCGCACACGGAACGCTACCGCTTTCCGACGGGCAACGGCCGTCGGGCTTACTCTTGGCACTCGTGTCCAAGCTTTCGACCGCTGCGCGCCGGTTGGTTCTCGGAAGGCCGTTTCGCAGCGACAAGCTCGCCCACACGCTTCTACCCAAGCGCGTCGCGCTGCCGGTGTTCGCGTCCGACGCGCTGTCGTCGGTGGCTTACGCGCCCGAGGAAATCTTTCTGGTGCTCTCGGTTGCCGGCCTGACCGCCTACTCGATGGCACCGTGGATCGGGCTGGCCGTTGCCGCGGTCATGCTCGTCGTGATCGCCAGTTACCGGCAGAACGTGCACGCGTACCCGTCCGGCGGCGGTGACTACGAAGTCGTCACCACCAATCTCGGCCCGACCGCGGGCTTGACGGTGGCCAGCGCGCTGCTGGTGGACTATGTGCTCACGGTTGCGGTGTCGATGGCTTCTGCGATGGCCAACATCGGCTCGGCTGTGCCGTTCATCAACCATCACAAGGTGTTGTTCGCGGTCATCGCGATCCTGGTGCTGGCATCGCTGAACCTGCGTGGCATCCGGGAGTCCGGCACCGCGTTCGCGGTGCCCACCTACGCGTTCATGATCGGCATGTACATCATGTTGGCCTGGGGGCTGTTCCAGATCTACGTGCTCGGCAACCCGCTGCGGGCCGAATCCGCCTCGTTCTCGGTGCAATCCGAACACGGCGACGTGCTCGGGTTCGCGATGGTGTTTCTGGTGGCGCGCGCATTCTCGTCCGGTTGCGCGGCGCTGACCGGCGTCGAGGCGATCAGCAACGGGGTGCCTGCATTCCAGAAACCCAAGTCCCGCAACGCCGCGACGACTCTGCTGCTGCTTGGCGTCATCGCGGTGTCCCTGTTCATGGGCATCATCCTGTTGGCCAAAGCGACTGGTGCCAAGGTTGCCGAGACCACGGAACAGCTCGTCGGCGCACCCCCCGGGTATCACCAGAAGACGCTGATCGCGCAGTTGGCCGACGCCGTGTTCCACGACTTCCCGGTCGGGCTGTACCTGATCGCCGGTGTGACCGCGCTGATCCTGATCCTCGCCGCCAACACGGCTTTCAACGGATTCCCGGTGTTGGGATCGATTCTGGCGCAGGACAGTTACCTGCCGCGGCAGCTGCACACCCGGGGCGACCGGCTGGCATTCTCGAACGGCATCCTGTTTCTCGCGTTCGCGGCGATCGCATTCGTGGTCGCGTTCCGCGCCGAGGTGACCGCGCTGATCCAGCTCTACATCGTCGGCGTGTTCGTGTCGTTCACGCTCAGCCAGATCGGCATGGTCCGGCACTGGACGCGGCTGCTGCGCACCGAAACCGACTCCGCCGTACGCGCCCACATGATGCGGTCCCGGGTGATCAACACAATCGGTTTCCTGTGCACCGGCACGGTGTTGGTCATCGTGGTGGTGACGAAGTTCGTCGCGGGCGCGTGGATTGCGATCCTGGCGATGGGCGCGCTGTTCATCATCATGAAATCCATTCACCGGCACTACAACACCGTCGCCCACGAGCTCGAGCAGCAAGCCGAGGAACAGGGCGATGACATGGTGTTGCCCAGCCGCAACCACGCCGTCGTGCTGGTGTCCAAACTGCACATGCCCACAAAGCGGGCGCTGGCCTACGCCCGCGCGACCCGGCCCGATGTCCTCGAGGCGATCACTGTCAGCGTCGACGACGGCGAGACGCGCGAGCTGGTGCATCGGTGGGAGGACAGCGATATCAGCGTGCCGCTCAAGGTGATTGCTTCGCCGTATCGGGAAATCACCCGCCCCGTGCTCGATTATGTCAAGCGGATCAGCAGGGAGTCGCCGCGCACCGTCGTCACGGTGTTCATCCCCGAGTATGTGGTGGGGCATTGGTGGGAACAGGTGTTGCACAACCAGAGTGCGCTTCGATTGAAAGGCAGGCTGCTGTTCGAGCCGAACGTCATGGTGACTTCGGTTCCGTGGCAACTGAGTTCGTCTGAGCGGATCAAGACGCTGCAGCCGCATGCGGCTCCTGGCGATGCGCGCAGGGGCTTTTTGGATTGAGCGAACAGGTCGAAGAGGCACCGTCCTGGCCGGAGGAACTGACGCTGACCGCAGGGCCGCCCGCCAATGGCGGTAGTTGCGTGGCGCGCCACGAGGGTCGGGTCGTGTTCGTGCGCTACGCGCTGCCGGGTGAAACGGTGAAGGTCCGGGTGGTCGGCGACCACGGATCCTATTGGCACGCCGACGTTGTCGAGGTGATCGAGCCGTCACCCGATCGTGTCGACTCGCTGTGCCCGATCGCGGGTGTGGACGGCGCGGGTTGCTGTGATCTGGCGTTCGCGCAACCCGAGGCGACGCGCAGGCTGAAGGGTGCGGTCGTCGCCAACCAGCTGGCCCGGCTGGGCGGCTACCAGTGGCTCGATGAGGACTCCGCCGTCGCCGAGCCGGTCGGTGACGGCGAAGCGACGGGATGGCGGACGCGGGTGCGGCTGGACACCACGGCGGAGGGAACGGCGGGCTTCCATCGCTACCACAGCTCGGAGCTGGTCACCGAGCTCGACTGCGCGCAGCTTCCGGCAGGCATGCTCGACGGCCTGAACGACTGGAGGTGGCCGCCTGGCGCGCAACTGCACGTCGTTGTCGACGATGACGGTGAGCGCCACATTGTGCAGTCGGGGCCGCGGACCGGGCGCAAGACCACGACGCTGGTGGCCGAGGGCCGGTACGAGGCCGTGCAGCGCGTGGGTGAGCGGGTCTGGCGGGTGCCGGTGACGGCGTTCTGGCAGTCGCACCGTGACGCCGCAGCCGTCTACAGCGAGCTGGTGGCGGGCTGGGCGCAGCTCGACCCCGGCATGACGGCGTGGGATTTGTATGGCGGCGCAGGGGTTTTCGCGGCTGTGTTGGCGCAGGGAGTCGGGGAGCGGGGCAAGGTCGTCACGGTGGACACCTCGCGGGGTGCATCGCGGTCGGCGCGGGCCGCGCTGGCCGACCTCGGTTGGGTGTCCGTGGTGACGGACTCTGTGCGCCGTGCGTTGTCGACGCAGACCGAGCGCGCCGACGTCGCGGTGCTCGACCCGCCGCGGTCCGGGGCCGGCCGCGAGGTGATCGACATGCTGGCTGCTGCCGAGGTGCCGCGGGTGATTCACATCGGTTGTGAGGCCGCGTCCTTTGCCCGCGATATCGGGCTCTATCTGGGCGCCGGGTACTCCGTGGAGGACCTGCGGGTGTTCGATTCGTTCCCGCTGACGCATCACGTCGAATGCGTCGCGGTTCTCACGCGCTGATGTTGGGTACCCGCCCGCCATGGTTGACAACGGGCAAAACGCAAAGCAAGACCAACTCGACGCTTCGCGCGTCAGCCGGGAGACCGGCTACCTGACCACCCAGCAGGGTGTCCGGGTCGACCACACCGACGACTCGCTGACGGTCGGCGAACGAGGACCCACGCTGCTCGAGGACTTTCACGCTCGCGAGAAGATGACCCATTTCGACCACGAGCGCATTCCTGAACGCGTCGTGCACGCCCGCGGCGCGGGCGCCTACGGGTACTTCGAGCCCTACGACGATTCGCTGGCCGAATACACGGCGGCGAAGTTCCTGACCACCCCCGGCACCCAGACGCCCGTGTTCGTGAGGTTCTCGACGGTCGCAGGATCGCGCGGGTCAGCCGACACGGTTCGCGATGTGCGTGGCTTTGCGACGAAGTTTTACACCGAGCAAGGCAATTACGACCTCGTCGGAAACAACTTCCCGGTGTTCTTCATTCAGGATGGCATCAAGTTCCCCGACTTCGTGCACGCGGTCAAACCGGAGCCGCACAACGAGATTCCGCAGGCGCAGTCGGCACACGACACACTGTGGGACTTCGTCTCGCTGCAGCCCGAGACGCTGCACACGATCATGTGGCTGATGTCAGACCGCGCGCTGCCGCGCAGCTACCGAATGATGGAGGGTTTCGGCGTACATACCTTCCGGCTCGTCAACGCCAAGGGCGAAGGCACGTTCGTGAAGTTCCATTGGAAGCCGAAACTCGGCGTGCATTCGCTGGTTTGGGACGAATGCCAGAAGGTCGCGGGTAAAGACCCCGACTTCAACCGACGGGATCTGTGGGAGGCGATCGAGGCGGGTGACTTCCCGGAGTGGGAACTCGGCGTGCAACTGATCCCGGAGAGCGACGAGTTCAACTTCGACTTCGATCTGCTGGACGCCACGAAACTCGTTCCAGAAGAACAGGTTCCGGTTCGGCCGGTGGGCAAGATGGTGCTCAACCGCAATCCAACCAACTTCTTCGCCGAGACCGAGCAGGTCGCATTCCACACTGCCAATGTGGTGCCCGGTATCGACTTCACCAATGACCCGCTGCTGCAGTTCCGCAATTTCTCCTACCTGGACACGCAGCTGATCCGGCTCGGCGGTCCGAACTTCGCGCAACTGCCGGTCAACCGGCCGCTGGCCGACGTCCGCACCAACCAGCAGGACGGCTACGGTCAGCACGCAGTGCCGCAGGGCAGAACCAGTTACTTCCCCAATACCCTGGGCGGCGGCTGCCCGGCACTGGCCGACGAGGGTGTGTTCCGGCACTACACCGAGAAAGTCGACGGCCACAAGATCCGCCAGCGTGCCAAGAGCTTTGCCGATCATTACAGCCAAGCCCGGATGTTCTGGAAGAGCATGTCGCCGGTCGAGGCCACACACATCGTCGAGGCGTACGCGTTCGAATTGGGCAAGGTCGAAACACGCGAGATCCGTGCCAGGGTCGTCGATCAGCTCAATCTCGTCGACCACGAGCTGGCGACCAGGGTCGCCGGAAAGCTCGGGCTGCCCGAACCCGCCGAGGAGCCGGTCGAGGACAAGATGCCTGCCTCACCGGCGCTGTCACAGCTGAACACCGCGACCGACAGCATCGCCACCCGCAAGATCGCGGTGCTGGCCGCCGACGGTGTCGACGTGAAAGGCGTGGAGCGATTCAAGAACGCGATGTCGGAATACGGTGCGATCGTCGAGGTGCTGGCCCCGGTTGCGGGCGGCACGTTGTCCGGCGGGTCGGGCGGCGAAATCGCCGTCGATCGGGCGATCACCACGATGGCGTCCGTGCTCTACGACGCGGTGGTGGTGCCGTGCGGGCCCGACTCAGTGGAAACGCTGTCGAAGGACGGCTACGCAATGCATTTCATCACCGAGGCGTACAAACACCTCAAGGCCGTCGGGGCCTTCGGTTCCGGCGTCGACCTGGTGCGAAAACTCGGCCTGCCCGAACAACTCGCCGACGACACCGACGTCGTCGTGTCGAACGGATTGGTGTCGACTGCCGCAGCCGCCGACGACCTCACCGATGAGTTCGCCGAGGCCTTCGCCTCGGCGCTGGCTAAACACCGAGCATGGGAACGCGAGACGGATCCAGTGCCTGCCTAACGGCGACGAACTGTGGTAGCGGTTGGGTATGGCGCGGGTAGACGTGGCCGTCGAGACAGTCATCCATCGACGGCGTCCGGAAGTGGCCGCCTACGCCGCTGACCCCGACAACGCGCCGGCGTGGTACGTCAACATCAAAGGTGTCCAGTGGAAGACACCGCGTCCGTTGGAGCTGGGTTCGCAGTTCGAATTCACCGCCGCATTCCTCGGCCGCACGCTGACGTACACCTACGAGGTGGTGGAGTTCGAGCCTGACAGGCGCTTCGTCATGCGGACCGCCGAAGGGCCGTTTCCGATGGAGACGACGTACGAGTGGTCCGACGTCACAACCGATTCCACGCGGATGACGCTACGCAATCGCGGTGAGCCGTCCGGCTTCTCGGCGATCGTGGCTCCGATGATGGCAAGCGCGATGAAGCGCGCGAACACCAAAGACCTCAAGCTGCTCAAAGAAATTCTCGAGTCGGACAGAGCATAGCGTGCAGACGTTCCTGCCCTACGCCGACTTCGGCGCAACCGCGCGCGTGCTCGACAAGCGACGGCTAGGCAAGCAGCGGGTCGAGACCATTCAGGTGTTGCGTGCGCTCACCGTCGCAGGCTATGGATGGCGCCATCACCCCGCCGCGAAGATGTGGGCGGGGTACGAAGAGGCGCTGGTCCGTTACGGGCTCGATATCTGCGCGGTGTGGTGCGACCTCGGTAACGCCGACACGTGCAGCGGCACCCTTGTCGCCGATCTGACGCAAGGCACCGGCCTTTCGTCGCCGCGGGTGCAGCAGGATCTGGCAGCCGCCGGTGAACTGCCGCCGTGGTTGGGCGATCCGGCCTTCCACCGCAGTCACCAGTCGGCCCTGGTACGCAAGGACCCCGCGCACTATCGGCCGATCTTCAATGACGTACCCGACGATCTGCCATACGTGTGGCCGGTTTCTGACCGGCCACGCCGCATGGATCCGTAGGTCAGTGTGTTGCGACCTGTTCGGCCGTGTGCGGTCCGAACTCGTTGGCGACGACGGTGACGGCGTTGGCGGGAAAGCCGCCGCGGCGGGCATGCTCGCGGATTGCGTCATCGTCTTCGGCTTCGTGAATGCAATAGATCTTGTCGCCTGCGACGTAGCTGGTGATCCACCGATACGGCACCCCAAGGGACGCGACGACGTCGTTGGACTTCGCGGCGATCTCGGCCAGCTGGGCTTCGCTCAGCTCGGACGCTCCGGGGATCTCCCGCTCGATGACATAGCGCTTCATGACTTCTCCTGACTGTTGATCGGCTCGCGGTGGGCACCGCGGTCGGGGTCTACGTTCTGCCGATCCGGTCACATCGGCATGGGGAGAAGTTCCCTATCTTTGCCAGTCCGACTATTTCGCCTGCTCAGCGACCCCGGGGTTCACTATCATCGGCAGCTGTGAAGCTCACAGAGCGTGATCATGAGCTCGCCGAACTCCAGGCCCGCGGCGACGAAGCGCGCACCGGTCGCGGCCGTATGGTGATGCTCTGCGGTGAGTCGGGGGCGGGCAAGACGTCGCTTGTGGAGACATTCGTCGAGCGGTGGGTTCGCGACGAACGTGTGCTGTGGGGCGTCTGCGATCCGCTGCCAACACCGCGGCCACTCGGTCCGATTCACGACCTCGCGCACCGCCTGGCACCCGCCACCAGGGCCGCGCTCGAGCAGGGCGACCAGCCCTATGACATCTTCGCCGCGGTGAACGACGACTTGCGAACTGCGCCATCGGTTTTCGTGCTCGACGATCTGCACTGGGCCGACCAGGGAACGATCGACCTGCTGCGGTTTGTGCTCAGACGGATCTCGCAGACGCGGTCGCTGGTGATCGGGATGCTGCGCGACGACGAGATCGGGGCGAGCCATCCCATGCGCGCGCTGCTCGGCGACGTCGCCCGCTCCGCACGAGCCGACTCGCTGGCCATGCCTGCGCTCAGTGTGCACGCCGTCCAGGGCCTCGTCGGTGAGCGGCCTGTCGATCCGGTGTGGCTGCATCAGATCACCGGCGGCAATGCGTTCTTTGTCTGCGAGATGCTGGACCATCACGGCGACGACCTGCCGACGACGGTGCGCGACGCGGTGCTGGAGCGCACGGCTGGCCTCGACTCGGCAGCGTGGGATCTGCTCAATCTGCTGACGTGCTCGCCGGGCTCGATTCCCGACTACCTGCTGGCGGATCTGGGCGTCACGCTGCCCGCTTCGCGCGCACTAGCCGACGCGGGGCTGATCCGGCGCAGTTCCCGCGGCGTGGCTTTCCGCCACGACCTGTGCCGCCTGGCGATCCGCAGCGTCATCCCGCCGGGTGCCGAACCGCGTCTGCATCGACGGCTGCTCGACGCATACGAGGCGACAGCACATGCTGATTCGGCGGTGTTGACGCATCATGCACTGGGCGCCAGGGACGTCGAGCGGATCCGACGATGTGCCAGCGATGCGGGCATCGCCGCCGCGCGTTCGGGCGCGCACACCCAGGCATGTGAGTTCTTCACCACCGCGCTCGAGCACGGTGGCCCACTGGACAAGGCGAAAGAAGCCGAGCTGCTCGAACTGCTCGCCTGGGAGTACTACCTCATCGACCGGTTGGCCGACGCAATCACCGCCTGCCAGCGGGCAATGCAGATTCGACAAGAGTTGGGGGAGTCGGCCGCGGTCAGTGCAAACCATCACTCGCTGGCCGTCTACCAGTGGTACAACGCGCACCGCGATCTCTCAGAAAGCCATGCGGCCCAAGCCATGACGGTGCTCGACGAGAAAACCGAGGATACCGACCAACTGGTGCAACTCGGCCATGCGTTCGCGATGCAGGCCTATCTGGCGGTGCAAGCGTCCGATCTCGACCGCGCGAACACGTTGATCGCCCGTGCCCGCGAGATCGCCGAGAGGACCGGCAATTCCGACTTGATGATCCGGGTTCGGTTGATCGAAAACTACGGCGTTGTGCTCAAGGGCGACGGCTCCGGTCGCGACGAGATTCTCGCGATTCTCGAATCGGGCCCCACGCACATCGACGAGTTGTATTCCGGCGGATGGAGCAACATCACCTACTTCGATGTCGAGCAGCGCAGGCTGGACGTCGCGGCCGAACTGCTCGATGTCAGCATTCCGCTGATGCACGAACACGATCTGCCGATCTGCCGGGTGTGGCAGATGGGTTCGCGTGCGCGACTGCAATTGATGGTCGGTGAATGGGATGACGCGGTCGCCGAGGCGGACCGCCTCCTGGACGGGCCGAGCGCTCCGCTGGCGCGCACCTGGCCGCATCTCATCCGCGCGCTGGTGCAATTGCGTAAAGGCGGAACGGTCAGCGCTTCACTCGACGAGGCGTGGCGGCTTGCATGCCGGTTCGGTGAACCGTTTCGGATGTTGCCCGTTGCGGCGGCGGTCGTCGAATTCACCTGGCTGACAGGCGAACCCGACGATCGGATGGCCGAATGCCGTGAGATGCTGACCGAAGGACCCGTCACCGGCCTCGAGTGGTCGCGTGGAGAGTTGGCGGTGTGGCTTCGGCGAGTGGGTGAAAACATCGACGTCGTCGGGGTGGCCGAGCCATACCGGGTGTTGCTCGACGGGGCGTACGAGGCCGCAGCCGAGGACTTCCACCGTCGTTCGATGCCGTACGACGCTGCGCTCGCGCTGGTGGATTCCGGTGATCCCGCACTGGCCGCGCGGGCATTGGACATTCTGGACCGGCTCGGCGCCGACGCGGTGGCAGGCAAGGTTCGCCGCGAGCTGCGGGCGCAGGGAATGCCTGCGGTGCCGGCCCGTCGCCGCGCGGCGACGCTGGCGAACCCTGCCGGATTGACTACCCGCCAGACCGAGGTGCTCCGGTTGCTCGACGAGGGGATGACGAACGCGGAACTGGCTGAGCGGCTGTATTTGTCGGTCAAGACCGTCGATCACCACGTCTCGGCCATACTGACCAAGCTCGACGTCGCCAAGCGTCGCGACGCCGTTCGCAGGGCCCGTGAATTGGGCCTGCTGACCTAGCGGGTGCCCCAGTTGTATTGCTGCTTGAGCGTTTTCAGATAGACCAGGGTTTCGGCAAGATAGACACCCGGTAGCGAGCGGATGCGAGTGTTGAGGATGTCGAGCAGTTGCGAATCGTCTTCACATATCACCTCGACCACGATGTCGAACCTGCCTGCGGTCAGCACGACGTAGTCGATCTCTTCGATCTGGGTGAGCTTTTCGGCGACGAGCAGGCTGTCGCCGGAACAGCTGATCCCGATCATCGCCTCGCGGCCGAAGCCGAGTTCGGTGGGGTCGGTGACGGCGACGATCTGCATGACGCCGGTGCTGACCAGCCGTTGCACGCGCTGGCGCACCGCCCCCTCGGAGATGCCGACCTCGTCGGCGATGGCCGAGTAGGGCCGCCGGCCGTCACGCTGCAGCGCGTAGATGATCGCCTTCGAGGTCTGATCCAGCGGTGGCTTCTGCGCCGTAACGCCAATGTCAGCCATTGCTCGATTGTGCACCGTAGCCACCGCTGTATGCGGTTATTCGAATTTGCCCGTGTCGCTAGGCACTGTCGAAATGCCGCTGCAGGCGCCGGTGCCGGTGGCCGAACAGGGCGCGCAGACCCGCGGCGACGATCGGCGTGGCGGGGCGCAAGGGTGCCCGAAGCTCGAAGGTGATGCGGTCGCGCACAACGGCTTTCGTGTCGCCGTCGGGTGTAACCGTGCGTTGATGCCGCCATCTGCGCATGCTCATCATTGTCGATTGCTCGTCGAAACCGTGCCCGCGCTCCAGTTCTGCGATGGTCAGCAGGTCATAGTCGAACGGCAGCACACCGAACAGCCGTAACCAGCATCGTCCGATCGGGACGCCGACCGGCACGTTGTCGACGGTCAGGGCTTCGGCGCCGCGCGGCATCGACATGGTCATCCACGGCCGCAGTTCGTCATTGATGCCTTCCGGCGTGACCATGCGGGCCCACACCTGCTCGGCGGGAGCATCGACAACGCACCGTCGTTCGATGATCATGGCGCCTGACCGTATCTCGCGAAATCGCGACGCGGGGCGCTACCTTTTGCTGCTACCTTGGCCCGAGGTGTGCCGGGAAGGCTGGTCGGCAGTCCAACGAGGCTGACTGGAGGGCACACGATGAGCAACCGCCCGGCAAAGACTCGCTTGCTGACGCGCGGGTCGTGGTCGGAGGCCAAACGGTTCGCCGAGATTCTGCGCGAGGAAACCGTCGGCGGTGTGCTGCTGTTGATCGCCGCGGGAGTGGCTGTGGGATGGGCGAATTCACCGTGGTCGCACCTTTACGACACGATGTCTGATTTCGCGGTCGGCCCGGAATCGCTGCACTTGCGCCTGTCGGTGTCGGCGTGGGCCGCCGACGGCCTGTTGGCGATCTTCTTTTTCGTCGTCGGCCTCGAGCTCAAGCGCGAGTTCGTCGCCGGTGATCTGCGCGACCCGCGCCGGGCCGCGCTGCCGATCCTGGCTGCGGTCGGCGGCATGCTGGTGCCCGCGTCGATCTTCGTCGCGATCAACGTCGCAGGCGGCCACCAGGAGAACCTGGTGGGCTGGGCCGTGCCGACGGCCACCGACATCGCGTTCGCATTGGCGGTGCTGGCGGTTCTCTCTACCCATCTGCCGAGCGCGCTGCGGACATTCCTACTCACCCTGGCGGTGGTCGACGACCTGCTCGCGATCATCGTCATCGCCTTCTTCTACACCGACCACCTGTCGGCGGCCCCGCTGGCGCTGGCCCTGATCCCGGGCGGACTGTTCGCGTTGGCCGTTCAGCGCGGGTACGGGCGCTGGTGGCTGCTGGTGCCCCTGGCCCTCGCGACGTGGGCGCTGGTACACGCCAGCGGCGTGCACGCCACCGTCGCGGGAGTGGTGCTGGGCTTCACTGTGCCGGTCATCGGCAAGCATGCATCGGCCGAGACCTTCGAGCACCTCATGCGGCCGCTGTCCGCGGGGCTCGCGGTGCCCGTGTTCGCCTTCTTCGCGGCCGGGGTGACGGTCGGCGGTCTGTCTGGTTTCACCGCTGCGGTTGTGCATCCCGTCACACTCGGTGTCATCGCCGGCTTGGTCGTCGGCAAACCTCTCGGCGTGTCAGGCACGGCGTTCTTGTTGGCCAAATTCACCGGCGCGCGCCTCGACGACGACCTCGCGTGGCGCGACGTGCTCGGCGTGTCGCTGCTGGCCGGCATCGGGTTCACCGTTTCGTTATTGATCGGTGAACTGGCGTTCGGACAGGGCACGGCGACAGGCGACGACGTCAAGATCGGTGTGCTGGTCGGGTCCGTTATCGCAGGTGTATTGGCTTCGCTTGTGTTGTTGAGCCGCAACGCCGCCTACCGGCGAATCCATGTGTTCGAAACTACGGACGCGGACCACGATGGTGTGCCCGACATCTACGAGTCTCGACAGGACTGAGGTCCAGGCGCGTGGCTACACTGGCCTAATGCTTGAACAGATCCGCGGTCCCGCCGATCTGCAGCACCTTTCTCAGTCGCAGCTCAGCGATCTGGCACAGGAAATCCGCGAATTCCTGATCCACAAGGTCGCTGCGACTGGCGGCCATCTCGGCCCCAACCTCGGTGTGGTGGAGCTCACGCTCGCCCTGCATCGGGTGTTCGACTCGCCGCACGATCCGATCATCTTCGACACCGGCCACCAGTCGTATGTGCACAAGATGATCACCGGCCGCAGCCATGACTTCGACACGCTTCGCAAGAAGGGCGGGCTCTCGGGCTATCCGTCGCGCAGCGAGAGCGAGCACGACTGGGTGGAGTCCAGCCACGCGAGCGCGGCGCTTTCGTACGCCGACGGCCTGGCCAAGGCGTTCGAGCTGTCCGGGCATCGCAACCGACACGTGGTCGCAGTCGTCGGTGACGGCGCGCTGACCGGCGGCATGTGCTGGGAGGCGCTGAACAACATCGCCGCGGCGCGCAGGCCGGTTGTGATCGTCGTCAACGACAACGGCCGCAGCTACGCACCGACCATCGGCGGGTTCGCCGAACACATGGCCGGACTGCGGCTCCAGCCCGGCTACGAGAAGGTCCTCGACGAAGGCAAGCGGGCCCTTCGTGGCGTGCCGCTGGTCGGCGAGCTCTGCTACCAGTGCCTGCACAGCGTGAAGGCGGGCATCAAGGACGCGCTGTCGCCGCAGGTGATGTTCACCGATCTCGGCCTGAAATACGTCGGCCCGATCGATGGTCACGATGAGCATGCGGTGGAGACCGCGTTGCGTCAGGCGCGCGGCTTCAATGCGCCGGTGATCGTGCATGTCGTGACCCGCAAGGGCATGGGCTACCCGCCCGCCGAGAACGACGAGGCCGACCAGATGCACTCGTGCGGTGTGATCGACCCCGAGACCGGCCTCGCGACGTCGGTGCCCGGGCCGGGTTGGACGTCGGCGTTCTCCGACGCACTGATCGGCTATGCCGCACGGCGACGCGACGTCGTGGCGATCACCGCGGCGATGCCCGGCCCGACGGGTCTGAGCAGCTTCCGGCAGCGTTTCCCCGACCGGTTCTTCGACGTCGGCATCGCCGAGCAGCACGCGATGACCTCGGCGGCCGGGCTCGCGATGGGCGGCATGCATCCGGTGGTGGCCATCTACTCGACGTTCCTGAACCGGGCGTTCGACCAGGTCATGATGGACGTCGCGCTGCACAAGCTGCCGGTGACCATGGTGCTGGACCGGTCCGGTGTCACCGGCCCCGACGGCGCAAGCCACAACGGAATGTGGGACCTGTCGATGCTGGGCATCGTGCCGGGCATGCGGGTAGCCGCACCGCGTGACGGCACCCGGCTGCGGGAGGAACTCGGCGAGGCGCTCGACGTCAACGACGGCCCGACCGCCATTCGGTTCCCCAAAGGCGATGTGGGCGAAGACATTCCGGCGCTCAAGCGGCGCGATGGCGTCGACGTGCTCGCGGCACCCGCGGACGGTTTCTCAGACGACGTGCTGCTGGTGGCCATCGGCCCGTTCGCGTCGATGGCGCTGGCGGTCGCCGAACTGCTGCGCAATCAGGGCATCGGCGTGACGGTCGTCGACCCCCGCTGGGTGCTGCCTGTGCCCGAGGCCATCGGCGACCTGGCCCGAGCACACAAGCTGGTGGTGACGGTCGAGGACAACGGCGTCGCGGGCGGCGTCGGCTCGGCAGTATCGGCGGCGCTGCGGCACGCCGAGATCGACGTGCCGTGCCGCGACGTCGGGTTGCCGCAGGAGTTCTTCGCGCAGGCCTCGCGCGGTGAGGTGCTGGCCGAGGTAGGCCTGACCGACCGCAACATCGCCCGCCAGATCACCGGCTGGGTGGCCGCGCTCGGCGCGACGGCGACAGAGCCGGCGGTCAGCGAACGCCTCGACTAGTCGTCGGCTCGCAGATCACCGACTTCGCCGATATGGATGCCGAACTGGAGCGCTGGAAATCCGGCGGCCAGTATTTCGACTACCTCGGGTTCGACGTCTTCTACCGCATGCAGGGCAGCGGACCGTATCTGCTTCTGATTCACGGCTATCCGTTCAACTCGTGGGATTGGTCGCTGATCTGGGACAGGCTGACCGAGCGGTTCACCGTCGTGGCGCCCGACATGCTCGGCATGGGATTCTCGGATAAGCCGTCGGCCTACCAGTACTCGGTTCACGACCACGCCGACATGCATGAGGCGTTGCTGGCGCATCTCGGTGTCGACTCGGCGCACATCCTGGCCCACGACATCGGCGACTCGGTGGGCCAAGAGCTGCTGGCGCGACACGAGTTCGGCCAACATGGCTACGGGGCGCTGCGGATCGAGTCGATCACCTGGCTCAACGGCGGCCTGTTCAACGAGACCTACACGCCGCGGCTGATGCAGAAGGTGTTATCGCGAACACCGTTGGGGGACTTGCTGAGTCCGCTGCAGGGTAGTCTGCTGTCAAAGCGCATCATCGAACCGACGATCAACGAGATGTTCGGACCCGACACCAAGCCATCGCGACGAATGCTCGACCTGTTTCACCAAATCCTCGAATACAACGACGGCAAGCGGGTGACGCACAAAGTCGGCCGGTTCGTCACCGACCGGTACGCACATCGCAATCGATGGGTGCGCGCGATGCGCGAGACCGCCGTCCCGATGCGGTTGATCGACGGCCCCATCGACCCGAACTCGGGCAGGCACATGGCGCAGCGCTACCTCGAAGTCATCCCCAACCCCGACGTGGTGATGCTCGACGACAACATCGGGCACTGGCCGCAGATCGAGGCGCCCGACGCGGTGCTGGAGCGCTTCCTGGCCCACATCGACCGGCTCAGCTAGTCCGCAACGCTCTTCTGCGTCTGCTCGCCGTCAGAACTGAGTGCCTCGGCCAACACGGGCACCGCGAGCTCACGCTGCCACGGCCGCGCACCTGCATCGCGCAGAAAGTCGTCGACGGCGGCGGCCGTATCGGAGACGGGCTGCCAGTCCCAGCACAACCGCCGCACCAATTCGGGCGAGACCAGGTTTTCCGACGGTACCGAAACCCGTTGCGACACTGCGGTCAACGCGGCACGCGCCGCCTCCAGCCGTACCGCCGCCTCCGGCTTGCGCCGAGACCACCGCGAGGCCGGCGGCGGCCCATTCGACGGCTCCTGCGCGTCCGGTGGGTCCACGGTTCGGGCGCGGGCGAGCGCATCGAGCCACACCTGCGCACTGCGCCGCTGCCGGTTGCCGCCGAACACCGGTAACTCGGTCAGCTTCTCGATGGTGTCCGGGTTGACGGTCGCGGCGTTGATGATCGCGGAGTCCGGCAGGATCCGCCCCGGCGCGATGTCGCGGCGGCGGGCGATGTGATCACGCGTCTGCCACAACTCGCGCACCGCCGCCAACGCCCGCGGGTTGCGCACCTTGTGAATGCCCGACGTGCGCCGCCAGCGATCCCGTCGCGTCGGGTTGGCCTCGAATGTCCGCACGAACTCGAATTCCTGTGCCGCCCAGTCGGTTTTACCCTGCTCGGCCAGCACGTCGGCGATCGCGTCGCGCAACTCGAGTAACACCTCGACGTCCAGCGCGGCGTAGTTCAGCCAGTCGTCCGGCAGTGGGCGCTTGGACCAATCGGCGGCGCCGTGGCCCTTCATCAATTGGAGGCCGAGCAACCGCTGCACCATCGCCGCCAGGTTCACCCGGTCATAGCCGGCCAGCCTGCCTGCCAACTCGGTGTCATACAGCTTCGGCGGGGTGATGCCGACCTCGGCCAGACACGGTAGATCCTGATCGGCGGCGTGCAGCACCCACTCGTCGGTGGCCAGCACCTCGGCGACCGGCGCCAGCGTCTCGATCGGGTCGTGGCCGTGGTTCACCGGGTCGATCAGCACCGTGCCGGCACCGGCGCGGCGGATCTGCAGCAGATAAGCGCGATTGGAATATCTGAAACCCGACGCCCGCTCGGCATCGACGGCGAATGGCCCGTGGCCCGAAGCCAAAAAGTCTGCAGCCCTTGCGATTTCGCTCCGGCTGACCGACAGCGGCGGAACCCCGTCGCGGGGCGCCAACAGCGGGGTGGCTTCCGGCTCGACCGTGTCGGCGGTCGCGGAGTCATCCGCCAAGGAATCCGCCATCGTCAGGCGCGCGTGCGGGAGCTCAGGTCGGTGACCCCCGCGGGAGGTAGCCCCGCCGCATGCTCGAGCACCTCGCAGAATGCCTGCACATGCGGGCCGAGTTCCAGCGTCGTCGCCGTCCACGAAGCCCGCAGCTCAAGTTGATGCGCGCGCGGCGGCCCGGAGATGTCGCCATATCGCACCGACGTGGTGGCGGTGACCGTGCCGCCCAGCGCCGTGACATGCTCGGCGCGCGACTGCAGCGCCTCGACAAGCCAGCTCCACGCGACGTCCGGAAGCAACTGATCGAGGGCCTCGCTCGGGTCGAGGTCGGCCTGGATGTAGGCGACCAGCCGCATCGTGCCGTCCCACGCTTCGGCGCCTTCGGGGTCGTGCAGCAGGATCAGCCGGCCGAAAGCGTCGCCTTCTGACCGCTCGGGAACGATGGCCGTCTCGGGGTGCCGGACCTCTGCGCCCAGCGCATAGCTGTATGGCGCCAGCCGCTGCGGCGGCCGGATCGGGCCGAGCTCGATTTCCGGCCGTACGGTGGTGGCATTCATCGCCGCCACCGCTTCGCGGAACTGAGCCGGTTCGGCGGTGGTCATGCCGTTTGACGCTAGACCATATTGGCTGGTCTGTGCGCAGGCGCGCCGATTTTGTGCGGGAGGCGACCACGCAGGCCCAGGTTGCTGTGACCGTAGTCAAGACACCTCAGCGCGCATGGCAGCATTGGGGAACGATGAGTACCCGCCGCGAGCTGCCCGAGTCGCCCTACCTGGCCGCAGCCACCGGCCGCAAACCCAGCCGCGTGCCGGTGTGGTTCATGCGGCAGGCCGGCCGGTCGCTGCCCGAATACCGGGAGCTGCGGGCCAAGAACACGATGATGCAGGCCTGCTTCGACGCAGAGCTGATCACCGAGATCACGCTGCAGCCGATCCGCAGGCACGGGGTGGACGCCGCAATCCTGTTCTCCGACATCGTGGTGCCGCTGCGGGCGTCGGGCATCGAACTCGACATCGTGCCCGACGTGGGACCGGTGATTCAGCATCCCGTGCGCAGCATCGCGGACGTGAAGGCGATCAAACCGCTTGAACCGCAACAGGTTGCCCCTGTCGCGCAAGCGATCTCGCAACTGGTGGCCGAACTCGGCGACGTCGCCCTGATCGGCTTCGCGGGCGCCCCGTTCACGCTGGCCTCGTACCTCGTCGAGGGCGGCCCCAGCAAGCATCACGAACGCACCAAAGCCATGATGCTCGGTGAATCCGAGACGTGGCACGCGTTGATGACCGCGCTGACCGACGTGACCATCGCATTCCTGCAGGTCCAGGTGGCAGCGGGGGTGGACGCAATTCAGGTGTTCGACTCCTGGGCGGGCACGCTGTCGCTGGCCGACTACCGCAGCTACGTGCTGCCGCACAGCAGCAGGGTGTTCGCCACCCTCGCCGAGGCCGGGTTGCCGATGACACATTTCGGGGTGGGTACCGCCGAGCTGCTCGGCGCGATGTCGCAGGCGGGCGCGACTGTGGTGGGCGTGGACTGGCGGACGTCGCTGACCGACGCCGCCGCGCGCGTGCAGCCAGGAACCGCCTTGCAGGGCAATCTCGATCCCGTCGTGTTGTTGGCAGGCTTCGACGTGGCACAGCGCGCGGCGCGCGCGGTCGTCGAGGACGGTAGGCGCGCGGTCGACGCGGGCGCGGCCGGCCATATCTTCAACCTCGGCCATGGCGTGCTGCCGAGCACCGATCCGTCCGTCATCACCGACATAGTGGCACTGGTGCATTCGCTGTGAATGTGTCGTATGCCGTTGTGGGCGGCGGTATTTCGGGACTGGTGGCCGCATACCGGCTGCGGGTCGCGGCTGGACCGGACGCGACCATCACGGTGTTCGACCCGGCCGATCGGCTGGGTGGAGTGCTGCGCACGGAACGGATCGGCGGCCAGACGCTGGACGTCGGCGCCGAAGCCTTCATCGCGCGACGGCCGGAGGTGCCCGCGTTGCTGGCCGAACTGGGCCTGGCAGGCCGACAGATCGGCACCACCGGCGCGCGGCCGCTGATCTACAGCCAGCGCAGGCTGCACGAGTTGCCTATCGGCACCCTGCAGGGCATCCCCGCGGATCCGGAGACGCTCACCGGGCTGGTCGATGACGCCGCGATCACCTGGATGCGCGACGAGCACACCCGTCCGTTCTCCTGGCGGCCCGGCGCCGACCCCTCAGTGGCCGCACTGGTCGGTGACCGGTTCGGCGAGCAGGTTGTCACCCGCTCGGTCGATCCGCTGCTGGCGGGCGTATACGCCGGGTCCGCGGCGACGATCGGTGTGCGATCGGCCGTCCCGACGCTGGCCGCCGTGTTGGACCGCGGAGCGCGCAACCTCACCGAGGCGGTGCGCGACGCACTCCCGCCGCCGCTGGCCGGGTCGGTGTTCGGCGCGGTCGAGGGCGGCTACGCGGTGCTAGTCGAGGAGCTCGTGCGGCGCGCCGGTATCCAATGGGCGCAGGTCGCCGTCCACCGGGTCAACGCGGCGACGCGGGGCTGGGAGGTGGTCGACGACGAGGGGCAGAGCTGGCACGCCGACGCCGCGGTGCTTGCCGTGCCTGCGCCGGCCCTGCCGAAGCTGATCGACGCCGTCGCCCCGCGGACCGCCGCGGCGGCCCGACGCATCGAGGTCGCATCGTCGGCATTGGTGGCGCTGGCGCTGCCGGGTGGCATCCCGCTGCCCGATCAGTCAGGGGTATTGGTGGCCGACGGAGAACCCCTGCGCGCCAAGGCGATTACGTTGTCGAGTCGCAAGTGGGGCCAGCGTGGCAACGTCGAGTTGGTGCGCCTGTCCTACGGCAGGTTCGGCGACGACCTGGCCCGCAACGCCGGCGACGAAGATCTGCTCGAGTGGGCTTCGAAAGATCTGGGGACGGTGTTCGGTGTCAGCGTCGAACCGGTCGACTGCCATGTGCAGAGGTGGATTGACGCGATGCCGCAATACGGCCCAGGTCACCCCGCCCTGGTCGCCGAACTGCGGGCCGGGCTGCCGCCGACGCTTGCCGTCGCGGGCGGCTATCTCGACGGCATCGGGGTGCCCGCCTGCGTGGCCGCGGCGACGAGGGCGGCCGCCTCGCTGATCACCTCCCGCGTGGCACGATAGAGACATGGCCAAGCTCGACTACGACGCCCTCAATTCGATGACCAGATACATGATGATCTCGGTCTTCGCCGTGGAACCGGAGGCGTTGGGGGACGATCGCGCGGCGGTGATCGATGAGACCGCGACCTTCCTCAAGCAGCAGGAGGACAAGGGCGTAGTCGTCCGCGGTATCTACGACGTCGCGGGCCTCCGCGCCGACGCCGACTTCATGATCTGGACCCACGCCGAACGTGTGGAGGACCTGCAGTCCACCTACTCGGCCTTCCGTCGCACCGCGCTCGGGCTGGCCAGCGATCCGGTGTGGAGTGTTGTCGCGCTGCACCGGCCCGCCGAGTTCAACAAGAGCCACGTGCCTGCGTTCATCGCCGGCGAGCCGCCGGGTGACTACCTCTGCGTATACCCCTTCGTCCGGTCCTTGGACTGGTATCTGCTGCCAGACGACGAGCGCCGCAAGATGCTCGTCGAGCACGGCATGGCCGGCCGCGAGTACCCCGATGTGCGGGCCAATACCGTGCCCGCGTTCGCGCTCGGCGACTACGAATGGATCCTGGCGTTCGAGGGGCCCGATCTGGCCCGCATCGTCGAGTTGATGTGGAAACTGCGCTACACCGACGCGCGTCGCCATGTGCGCGAGGAGACCCCGTTCTTCACCGGCCCACGCGTCGGAGTGGAAGAGTTGGTCAACAAGCTTCCGTAACTGCGCCGGCGAAAGGACCCCAGTTGTCTGAGGCAAAGACCGGACAGGATCTGCTGTTCGACGCGTTGAGGACCAAGGGCACGGCTTTCACCCACGACGAACGTCGTAAGTACGGTTTGCTCGGGCTACTGCCGACCGCCGAGAAGACCGTCGACCAGCAAGTCGACCATTGCTGGAACGAGTTCTCCACTCGCCGTGAGGGTCTGGACCGGCACATCTATCTGCGCGCGCTGCAGGATCGTAACGAGGTGCTGTTCTACCGTGTGCTGCGCGACCACATCGCCGAGACGATGCCGGTTGTGTACACCCCGACAGTCGGCGAGGCTTGCCAGCGCTTCAGCGAGATCTACCGACGGCCGCGCGGGCTGTTCGTGTCGTATCCGGACCGGGCCGAGTTGCGCGAGGTGTTGCGTAACCGTCCGCATCATGACGTCGACGTGATCGTCGTGACCGACGGGCAGCGAATACTGGGCCTCGGCGATCAAGGCATCGGTGGGATGGGCATCCCGATCGGGAAGCTCTCGCTTTACACCCTGATCGGCGGCATCGACCCGGCTCGCACCCTGCCGATCGTGCTCGACGTCGGCACCGACAACGTCGAATTGCTTGAAGACCCACAGTATTTGGGTTGGCGGCACCGGCGGATCGGCGACGACGAGTACTACGCATTCATCGACGAGTTCGTCGCTGCGGTGCACGAGGAGCTGCCCGATGTGCTGCTGCAGTGGGAGGACTTCGCCACCGCACATGCGCTGCCGATTCTCGAGCGCTATCGCGACAAATTGCTCACCTTCAACGACGACATTCAGGGCACTGCCGCCGTCGCTCTCGGCGCACTGCATGGCGCCGCGAAGGTGGCCGGGCGCCCGCTGTCACAACAGCAGGTGGTGATGCTCGGCGCGGGTTCTGCGGGCATTGGGGTGCTCGACATGGTGCGGCGCGAGATGGTGGCGCAGGGGTTGTCGGAAGCGGATGCGGCCGAACGTATCTGGGTCGTCGACGTCGTCGGTCTGCTCACCGATGACCGCACCGACCTGTCGGCAGAACAGCAGAAGTTTGCCAAGCCGGTGGACCGCGTCGCGAGCTGGGGCTTGTCGGGGCCCGCCCAGCTCGCCGATGTGGTGCACCACGTCGACGTCGGCGTCCTGCTCGGATTGTCCACTGCCGCTGGGGCGTTCACAGAGGATATTGTTCGCGAGCTGGCGGGCAAGACTGAACGGCCCATCATCTTCCCGCTGTCCAACCCGACCAGTCGCGCCGAGGCGCATCCCGCCGAATTGGACGCATGGACCGACAGTCGTGCCCTGATCGCGACGGGCTCACCGTTCGCCCCGCTGCACCGAGACGGCGTCGAGTACCCGATAGCGCAGTGCAACAACGTGTACATCTTCCCGGCCATGGGGCTGGCCGTCACGGCGGCGCAGGCCAACCGGGTCACCGATGAAATGATGCGCGTCGCGGCCGCCACTCTCGGCGACGCCTCGCCGGCACTGATCGATCCCACCCAGCCGCTGCTGCCTGCGTGGACGGACGTGCCCGACATCGCAGTGCGCATCGCGCACGCGGTAGGTCTGCAAGCGATCGCCGACGGCGTCGCCCCAAAGCGCAGCGCCGAGGAACTCGCCGATCGAATCACCCAGGTGCGCTGGACACCTGAGTATCGCATCTGAATTTACTTGGCATTTCGCGTGAGCGGGAATAACTGCGCCGCTTAGCCGATTGGCAACGCTCCGTCAGCATGATTGCAGATTGGCGGCGTTCACTAAGACTATGAGCCAGAAGCTGATTCACAACATGCGGCTCTGTGCCGCAGTAATGGGTAGTGGCGCCATGATCGCCCTTGGCGGCGTGGCGGTGTCTTACATGCAGGGCGAGCAGTTCACAGCAGCGGGAAGCTCCAGCGCGCCCGCCACGACGACTGAGCCAACGGTGCCTGCGATCGAGAAAGCGGTGCCGAGCATCACGGGGCCCGCGCCGCTGTACGCGGGGGAGGCGCCGAACTCGAATCCGCAGGCGGCGATCCCTTAGGGCTAGGACTCCGCAGGCACCAGTCGCAGCGAGATCGAGTTGATGCAGTAGCGCTGGTCGGTCGGGGTGGGGTAGCCCTCGCCCTCGAAGACGTGGCCGAGGTGGCTGTGGCAGTTGGCGCACAGCACCTCGACACGATGCATGCCCAGCGAGTCGTCAGAACGCAGGATCACCGCATCCGAATTGGCCGGGTCGAAGAAAGACGGCCAACCGCAGTGAGATTCGAATTTCTCGCTGCTGCGGAACAATTCGGCGCCGCACGCCCGGCACTCGTACACGCCCTCGGTCTTGGTGTCGGTGTACTCGCCGGTGAACGGCCGCTCGGTGCCCGCCTGGCGAAGCACGTGGAATTCCTCAGGGGTGAGCTTCTTACGCCACTCGTCGTCGGTGAGCTGCAGCTTGGGGGCCGGTGTGGTCATGGTTCCACGCTAGCTCGCTCCTCGGCGTAAGCAAACGCGGCGGCCTCGTCCGTGAGGTCGAACTCGCGCTCCGATGCCATCTGTCCGTCGCGAAACTCAGTCACACTAAGCCGTGTCCATACGTACTGCTCGCTGTCGTGACCGACGGCCTCGCGATCCGTGCGGCTGACGCAACATGTCGGCGATACCCAACAGACGGCCCGATGCCATGTCCGTGCCCGGGCGACCGTCGTGTTGAAATCCTCGATGAAGGCGCGGGCCGCCGCGGCCGACGTGTCCGCAAATGCGGAGCTCGACCGCATCTCGAAGCGCATCTCGGGGGCGGTGAGCTCGCCGAACAACCGGTCAAGGTCACGGCGGTTCAGGGCGCTGAGCCACTCAGTCTGAACGGCGCCAGCTTCGGCGAACGCCGACCCTTCTCCGGCGTAGTACCTCCGATCGAGTTCGCGGTAGGCACTATCGAAGTCGTCCTCGTCGAACCGTCCCTCGTAGGTGAACCGCCCGCTCTCGTCGACCTCATGAACGATCAGGTACGTCGTCTCGTATCCCGCGTCGTTCGACCAGCGGCTCCAGCCAAGGTGAAGACGCTCTCCCCGGACCGCGAGCGTTCGCCCTTCGAACTCGTTGTACTGAGCCAAGATGCCTTCAACGGCAGATCGCACGGTGCGGAGTGGATTGCCGCCCAACCGCCGTCGATCGTCGTAGACGAAGTGCTCGTGGTAGCACGCGGCCATACCGTCGGCGTCGTGGGCTTGCGCGGCGTCGCCCAAGGCGTCCCACGTCAGGCTGGCCCGGTTCACGACTGGCAACCGGCTGGTGGTCGCCCGCACGCGTTCCTCGGCGTAGGCGAACGCCGCCGCCTCATCCTCGAGTTCGAAACGGCACAGCGAGACCAGCCGCCCGTCGCGGATCTCCGTTACGTGAAGCCTTGCCCACGTGTACTTTTCGCCACCTTGTCCGATGGCCTCCCGCTCGAGGCGGGCAATGCCCCACTCGGGCGACAACCAGCACAACGCGCTGCTCCAGGACTTAGTCGAGGCGACCATGCCGTTCAGTTCCTCGAAGGTGGCGCGGAACTCGGCTGCAGTGGGATCTCCGAATACCGATAGCGATCGATTCTCGACGCGCAGGTCGGGGGCGGTGAGCTCGTTGAACAGTCGGTCGAAGTCCCCTCGATTGAGCGCACATACCCATTCGGTGCCGACTGCGCCACCGGCGCCGAACGCCGCGCCCTCGCCCGCGTAGTAACGGTCTTCGAGTTCACGGTAGGCCGCTTCGAAGTCGTCCTCTTCGAAGCGGCCGTGATAAGCGATTCGTCCGTCGTCGTCAACCTCGCACACGGTCAGGTACCTGGCCTCGTTGCCGGCGTCGTCCCACCAGCGAGTCCAGCGCATCTCCAAGCGATCACCTCGCACGGCCAGGACGCGCCAGTCGATGTGTGGGTACTGCTCGAGGATGCGCGCAGATGCTGCAAGTAACTCAGTGGTGCCTACTATCGGATCGCCGCTGAGTCGTCGGTGATCGTCATACACGAATCGATCTGAGTGCACCGCAACCGCGGCCTCGACATCATGGTCTCGCATTGCCCGCAAGGAGGTGTCCGCCGCCTGCGTTGCCCTGTTCCTCACCGCAAGCCTGCTCGCGGTCGTCCGCATTCGCTCCTCGGCGAAGGCGAATGCCGCCGCCTCATCCTCGAGTTCGAAACGGCACAGCGAGACCAGCCGCCCGTCGCGGATCTCGGTTACGTGAAGTTCTGCCCACGTGTACTTTTCGCCACCTTGTCCGATGGCCTCCCGCTCGAGACGGGCAATGCCCCACTCGGGCGACAACCAGCACAATGCGGAGCTCCAGGACTTAGTCGAGGCGACCATGCCGTTCAGTTCCTCGAAGGTGGCGCGGAACACGGCTGCAGTGGGATCTCCGAATACCGATAGCGACCGATTCTCGACACGCAGGCCGGGGGCGGTGAGCTCGTTGAACAGTCGGTCGACGTCTCCTCGGTTGAGCCCACATACCCATTCGGTGCCGACGGCACCCCCGGCGCCGAATGCCGCGCCCTCGCCCGCGTAATAGCGGCCTTCGAGTTCACGGTAGGCAGCTTCGAAGTCTTCCTCATCGAAGCAACCGTGATATTCGATCCGGCCGTCATCGTCGGTTTCATTCACATATATGGAGGTCGTCACGTTGCCGTCGTCGTCGGACCAGCGAGTCCAGAGAAGGTGCAAACGCTCTCCACGAACGGCCACAACGCGAGTCTCGAACTCGGTGTACTGATCAAAGACGCGCTCGATCGCGGCCCTCATCGCATCACGGTCGAGGATGGGATCGCCGCTCAACCGTCGTCGATCGTCAAACACGAACCGGTCTGAGTACCAGGCCAGCGCGCGATCGACGTCGTGGGCCTGGGACGCCTTGAGGAACGGGGCGATGTACTCGCATGACTTGTTTGTCACCGCAAGTCTGCTCGCGGTCGTCCGCATTCGCTCCTCGGCGAAGGCGAATGCGGCGTCTTCGTCGTCGAGTTCGAAACGGCAGGCCGCTGCGAACCGCCCCTCGCTGATCTCGCTTACGTGAAGCCATGTCCACGTGTACTTTTCGCCGTCAAGCCCAATCGCCTCTCGCTCGAAGCGAAACACGACGATGGTGGGCGACAGCCAACACAGGGCCGAGTGCCATGACCGCGACCAGGCGACCATCGCGTTCAACTCTTTGAAGCTGCCGCGAATCTCAGCGGCCGAGCGATCCACGAAGACAGATCGTGAACGACTGACGACATGCATATCGGGGGTTGTCAGCTCACCGAACAGTCTGTCGAAGTCGCCTTGGTTCAGCGCTGCGATCCACTCGGTCGCAATTGCGCCGCCGGCGGCGAATTCCGCGCCCTCATCGGCGTAGTAGCGGCGCTCCAGTTCGCGGTAGGCGCTTTCGAAATCGTCTTCATCGAAGCGGCCGTCGTAGTGAATCAGTCCGTCATCGCCGATTTCGTATAAGTGCAGGTAGGTGGTTTCATACCCGGCGTCATTGAACCAGCGATTCCAAAACAGATGAAGACGCTCGCCCCGGACAGCAAGGGCCTGCGTATCGAAGTGGTTGTACTGCTGGAAGATCCGCTCGATCGCGGAGCGCATGCCTTCCAGAGTATGCAACGGGTCACCGCTGATGCGACGCCGATCGTCGAACACAAACGGCTCCGCATAGCACGCGATGGCAGCCTCGCGATCACCAGAGCGCATCGCGTTCGCAAGCTTTTCCGCTCTCTGGCTGGCTCTGTTCGCAATTGCGAGCCTGCGCGTGGATGCCCGCATCAACTCATCGGCGTACGCGAACGCCGAGTCTTCGTCGTCGATTTCGAATTGGCACACTGACACAAGCCGACCGTTGCGGAGCTCGTTGACAAACAGCCGTGTCCACGAGTAGCGCTCGTCGTCGTGTCCGATGGCCTCCCGCTCGAAGCGTCCAACGACCACCGTCGGCGATACCCAAGACAATGCGGAGAGCATTGTCCGCGTCGAGGCGACCCTCGCGTTGAGGTCCTCGAAGCTGACGCGAAGTTCTGCGGCGGAGAGATCTGGAAGTGCCGAGCGCGAACGGTTCTCGACCCGCAAGTCGCTGCTACTCAGTTCATTGAAGAGCCGATCGAAATCGCCCCGGTTCATGGCGTTCAACCAGTCGGTTACCGCGGCACTCGCTTCAGCGAATGCCGCACCTTCACCGGAGCAGTAGCGGCGCTCGAGTTCGCGGTAGGCGCCCTCGAAATCTTCATCGTCGAAGCGGATGAAATGGCTCACCCGTCGGTCGTCGTCGGTCTCAATTACGTACAGTGTCGGTGTTTGGTTACCGTCATCGTCTGACCAACGGCTCCACAGAAGATGCAAGCGCTGCCCGCGCACCGCCAGAACGCGAAACTCGAAGTGGTTGTAGTGCTCGAAGACGCGCTCGATCGCCGTGCGCATCGCATCGCGGGTGACAATGGGGTCACCGCTGAGGTGTCGCCGATCGTCGTAGACGAACTCATCGGCGTAGACGGAGAGCGTGGCGTCGACGTCGTGGGCCCGTGTCGCCTCGATGAAGCCCGGCAGGAACTCGCATGACTCATTTGTGATCGCCAGGCGGCTCGTGGTCCCGCGTAGCCGCTCCTCGGCGTAAGCGAAGGCGGCGGCCTCGTCTTCGACGTCAAAGCTGCAGACCGCCGCGATTTGACCGTCGCGAATCTCGCCCGCGCTGAGCCATGCCCACGCATAGTTCTCGCCGTCCGGTCCAATGGCTTCGCGGTCGAATCGACCGACCATCACAGTCGGCGACAGCCAGGTCACCGTCGAGTTCCACAGCCGCGCCGATGTGACCATCGCGTTGAGTCCCTCGAAGCCGGTGCGAATCTCGGTGGCGTAGTCGTTGGTGAAGGGTGCGCGAGAACGATTCTCCAAGTGTGCTTCTGAACTGATGAGCTCACCGAACGCCCGGTCGAAGTCGCCCCGATTCAGCGCGGTGACCCACTCCGTGATGAAACTCCCCGCGTCTGCGGAAACCACCCCGTCTCCGGAGTAGTAGCGACGGTCGAGCTCGCCGTAGGCACCCTCGAAGTCGTCCTCGTCGAAGCGGACGTCGTGGGTCAGCAGTCCGTCATCGTCGACCTCGTACACGATGAGATAAGCGGTTTCGTAACCGGCGTCATTGGAACAACGGCTGTGCGCGAGGACCAGCCCTTCGCCGCGTACCGCCAACGTGCGTATCTCGAAGAGACTGTACTGCTCGATCAGCTTTTCGTACGACGCCCGCAACGTTGTGACATTGTCCACCGGGATGCCGCTCAACCGCCTCCGGTCTTGATAGGTGAACGTGTCCGAGCAGGCTGCAACCATACCGTCCACATCCCCGGCCTGTAGCGCGCGATAAGCAGCATCCACCGCTCGACTGGCCCGGTTGGTGACCGCCGTGCGTGAGGACGTCGTGGTCGGTGGAGCTGGTGGAACCGCACGTTCACCCCCCCGACTGATCGCACTCGCCACTTCCTTCGCTGTGTACAGCGCTTCGGCGTCAGCCCGAGCGGCGTTGCTGCCCTCCACATCTCCAGCTGCAGCAAGTACCCGGCTCAATGCGAGGCAGGCTTCGGCGTGGTCAAGTACCAGGTCGGTGCCTGCGGCGACGGCAACCGCATCCCGCGCCATAGTGGTGGCTTCATCGTATCGGTGCTGTGCTGCCAGGATCTCGGCCCGAACTGCGCGCCAGGCGATTGCCGTTTTCAGGTTGCGGCCTGCGAGGCGCTCGCTCTCCGTCGCATACCGGTCGGCTTCGTCAAGCCGGCCTTGGACGAGTACGGATCGCGCCAGAAGCGCCGCGGCCTGACCTGCGTCGGCGCCAACCCCGAGCGCATCCAAACCCTCGAGGGCAGTTCGGAAGTGGGGTTCGGCGGCGATCGGGTCGCCTTCCATCGTCTCGATGATGCCAGCGAACAGTTCGGTCTCCATGAGCCCGTGCCGCAGGCCGAGATCGGCGACCACCTGCCGGGCGTCGGCGAGCATCGTGCGGGCCTTGGTCGACCGGCCTCGTAACATTTCCAGAACCGCCAAGCAGCGCAACGATGTTGCCTCGAGTGACGGTGCGGCCGTGGTCATTCGCTGCATCCGCACCACGTCGAGGCAACGGCCGCCGGCCTTCGGCACGGGGCTAGGCCCCCATAGCGCGGCGCCGGGCGCGGCGCCAAGGGCGGCGGTGATCTGCCGGTGGTCCCCGCTTCGGCGCGCCGCGATGAGCGCCTCGAACAGGTCGGCTTCGCAGTCACCGATCCGGCCAAGGCGTGCGCGCGCGCCCGCCCGCACCCGATGCGCCTTCGCCAAACCTGCCGCATCGTTGCGGCGGCCGAACTCGTCGATGGCGCTTTGCAGGCGGTCATCGATTTCCAATAACCGCTCCGGGGCGGTGTAGACCACGAATTGGCATCGATAGCAGGTCGCCCACGGCGCCAGCGCGTCGCCGGCGATGCGGTCGAGTTCATCGACCAGTGGCGCTCCGGCGGACACGTCGCCCGCCGAAAGGAAAGCCTCACAACCGATCAGCAGCAGTTCGGCGTGCAGCGATTCGTCCGCCGCCGCCAATGCTGCACCGCGAGCGGCCTGGGTGCCCGCAGAGACCAGCTCGTCGCGATCGAGGGCCCGCCGCGCCGATGCGGCATAGCGGTGGGCCGACCGCAGGGCGAGATCGCCTGTGGGGGTGCCCAGTTCGAGTCGATAGGAGTGTGCGGCTTCCAGATTCCGGGCGATGATCTCGTCGGATTCGAATGCCGCCCCTGAGCCGCCCGCTTCGACCAAATCGGCCAGCCGCTCGTGCAGATCCGCGCGGTCAGACTTCAGCAGGCGGCGGTAGGCCACGTCACGGATGAGGACGTGGTGGAAGCGCCAGACCGCCTCGTCGCCGAGGTAGGTCCCGCTGGGTTGCGCGAACTCGAGGCGTCGAAGCCGGTTGAGGGACACCATGATCTCAGCTGCGCTTGCACCGGCGAGGGCGGACACCGCCCCGGGCGAGAAGTCGTTGCCGATCACCGATGCGACTTCGAGGACGCGACGGTCGGAAGCGTTGAGCCGTTCCAGACGCGACGCGAGCAAGGCATGGATCGTCGGCGGGATCGTGATCGCGTCGACGTCGATCGCAAGTCGCCAGCCCGTCGCCTCCTGCACGAGCACCCCGTCGTGTGCGAGCATGCCGATCAGTTCCCGTACGAACAGCGGATTGCCTCCGGTCGACGACGGCAGGCGGTGCAGGAGTTCGTCGGGCAGCGCAATGGCTCCGAGCACCTTGGCGGCGAGTTCGGCTGTGGCGCCGGCGTCGAGGCCGTCAAGGTGCACCGCCTCCGATACCCAGCGGCTGACGGTGACGAGGTCGGGCCGGATCTCGCGGAGTTCGGGCCGTGCCAGGGCCAGCAGCAGTATCGGCGCTTCCTGCGCCCATTCCACCAGATGCTCGATGAAATCCAGCAAGAGGGCGTCGGCCCACTGAATGTCGTCGAGAACCAACAGGACCGGGGACGCGGAAGCCAGCACCTCGACGAATCGTCGCAAGGCCCAGAAGTTTTCCTCGACAGAGCCCGCGACGCCGGTCGCCAAGCCGTTGAGGTCGCGCAGCAACCGATCGCGCTCGGGAACGCCTGCGGGAACGTCACTTTCGAGGTCTCTGGATCGGAGGACCTCCACGAGGGGTGCCAGGGCGACCGTCGCCGCGACGTCGCACCGGACCGGGATGATGCGCGCATCGCCTTGCGCCGCGGTGAACTCCGCCGCCAACCGGCTCTTTCCCACGCCGGGATCACCAATGACCGTGATCATCCGCGCCGCTCGCGCGGCGACAACGTCGTCGAGTACCGCCTGCAATCGCCGCACCTCGTCGGCCCGGCCGACGAATGGAGTGGCATCGGTGTCCGACTGGCGGCCGAGCCACTGGTACACCGCAACTGGGGCGCTTCGCCCCTTCACCTGCACGTCGCCGAGCGACTCGTACCCGTGCCGTCCCCGTGTGGACCGCCAGGTTTCCTCGCCGACCACGACCCGTCCGCGTGGGCACTCGGCCTCGAGTCGGGCTCCGACGTTCAGCGCGTCGCCGACAAGGTCGGCATCGCCGGCCCCGACGACGACTTCACCTGTGTTCACCGCAACGCGCAGTGCGAGTTCGACCCCATGGATTTCGGTGACCATGGCTGCCAGGTCGACGAAATGCTCCTGCAACTCGACAGCGGCTTCGACCGCCCGCGCGGCGTCGTCCGGGCCGATCTCGGGCACACCCCAGACGGCCATGAACCCGTCGCCGATGTACTTCGTCAGCCCCGCCCTGTGGTGTTCGGCGGTCGAGCGCAGCAGATCGTGGTAGCGGCCAATGACCTCGCGCGCTGTCTCCGCATCAACCTGCTCCTCGAAGCCGGTCGAACCGGCCAGGTCGGCGAACATCACCGTTACCGTCTTGCGAACCGGCCCGGCATTCGAAACGCCTTGTGACACTTGAGCATCCAGCCGTGCACCGCATCCCCGGCAAAACCGTGCGGTGGCACTGGCTTCCACACCGCATGTCGCGCACTCTCGGGCCAGTGACGAACCACAGCCCTCGCAGAAGCGCGCATCCTCTTCGTTCGGCGTCCCGCAGGCGGGGCAGGCGCGGCGATGCTCGGCCATGTTCAGTCCGGCCTGAGCATGAGGGCGTCGTGGTCTTCGATTGCCGTCGCCGACCTGTTGAGCATCGCTCGCAGCAGATCCAGTTGGCGTTCGTTGACGATGTCGATGCGGCCGGCCGCGATGACGGGGTAGCCGAAGCACCACGCTGTGGTGAGCCGGTAGTCGCGCAGCAATTGTTCTCGGGGGTAATCGATTCCGTGTTCGGCCAGCCGTTCGGCATACCGCTCGAGTAACCCACTTTCACAGCTTCGTCGGGTCTCGACGGTAAGGCTCTGGCTCAGGAAGTAGCCGACGTCGTAGGCCCCTCGACCCTTTGCGGTGATCTGCCAGTCCAGCGCGGTCACCGGCGGGTCGTCGGCGTCGACCGCGAAGAACAATTGGTCGAGGCGGAGGTCTCCATGCAGGAAGGTGTGGGGCGGGTGCGTGAGTTCGGTCAGCAACCAGGGCATCAAGGAGGGCAGCTTCCTGCCGAAATCGAGCAACGAGGGGGAGAGGTCGGCCCCCACGCGTTCGAGGAACACCGGCCAGCCGGTTGTGTAGTTGGCGATGGCGACGTCCGGAAAGGGAGGCAGGTTGAATGGCGTCAGCCACGACAGTGACGCCAGCCGGTCGTTGGCCCACCAATGGGCGTGGTGACGGGCGATGGCGTCGATCACGGTCTCGGCGTCCGCCGGGCTGCATCCGGCGGTCTGGTCTGCTAGGCGAAGCCGGCCCAGATCCTCGAGTACAAGGACGAAGTCGTGGGTGGTCTCGTCGAAGGCGGTGAAGTAGGGGAGCGCCGGTGGAAGAGGATTCGCGATACCGATTTCGTCGTAGAAGCGGACCTCGCGGAGATAGAAGTCGGCGGCCTCGCAAATCTGCCTGCGGACCTTGGTGTCGAGGGTCGGCAGCTTCACCACCACGGAGGCCGGAACGCCGGGTCCGCCCTCGAGATGGACGCGAAACAACCGGCCCAGAAGGCCGACCCCGATTGCGATCTGGTCGATCGCGCATGCCCGTACGTCTGCCTGCAGGGTGTCGCTCAGCCATGCCGGGGTTACGGATAAGGGATCGACTGGAATCGTCGGCATACGCTTCGCCTCCCCGTGGCGCCCCCCGGCCAGCGAATCAATCGTACGAGATTCGACCGCCATCAGCGCTGATACCGCACCCCGGGAAGTTGCAGAAGCAAACGCCGCCCGGGTTCAAGCCGGCACGGGCTCCTTGGGCTTCATCCACGTCGGGTCGATGCCGTCGTCGAGTCGGCCGTCGGCTTTGGCGTCGAGATAACGGAAGTAGAGCACGCAGAACACCACGATGAGCATCAAGCACCACCCGTAGGTGAACTTCATGTACTCCAGGAAGCGTCCCGTCGTCGGCCAGTGCCCGAGCAGCCAGCGGTCGGCGCTCATGAACCCGTAGATCGCCAGCCAGGCCGGCCAGTTGCGGATCACCGAATTCGGCAGCACCACCGTCATCAGGAACGGGAACAGCATCATCGAGTAGTAGCCCTGGCCAAGCGACAGCACCAGATACGACGCGATCAGCAGCACACCCGACGAGGTCGCCATCCAGAACAGCGGGTCACGGGTGCGGTAGTGACGGTACAACAACCACAGGCTGGCGATAGCCAACGCCAGAAACGCGATGCGCAGCAACAGGATCAGCCACCCCGGTAAGCCGTAGTAGATGCCGTTGCCCTGGATCGAGCTGTTGAAGTAGTCGCGGATCGAGAAGATGTAGGGAATCGTGCCGCGCACGAAGTTCATCGGATCGCTCACCATGAACCAGCCGATTGCGTTGAACACGACCGGAATCACGATCGCGGTGACAATGGCCCGCCATTGCCGGTTCAGCAGCGGCAACAACAGCAGCGGTCCCAGAAGCGGTTTCACCACAAGTGACAGCCCGATCGCCACGCCGGCCCACCATTGGTGATTGACCTTCCCGTCGAGCAGCCAGCGGAAGAACAACACCTCGAGCAAAAGAATGCAGCCGTTGATGTTGCCGAAAACCAGTGTGTTGACCACGCTTTCGGTGCAGAACATCGCGACGAGCAGTGCGGGCAGTGCCACCGACGTCCACGAGAACTTGAACAGGTTCACCAGCAGGAACGCCGCGATGACGATCGCGATCGTGTTGAACGTGATGAACCAGTACCGCGACGCGTCGACCGGTAGATAGCCGAACGGCGCCATGATCAGCGTGCCGCCGGGTGGGTACAGGTAGTGCGGGTCGACCTGATCGAAGTGCTCGTTGTAGATGTCCCAGCCGCGCTTGAAGTTGACGACTGCGCGGTAGACCGGGCCGTAGTCGTCGGTGATGTAGCCGTTGGTGGCCAGCACGTAGCTGCGGTGGATGATCATCACGATCGCGATCGGCCAGAGGATCGACCGCAGCACCGTTGCGACACTTGGGGCTGAGGTGGGGGGTGCAAACGCCTTCAGCAGGCCGGTTCGGATGGAGTCGGGAGCCGCCACCAGCGCACCGTACACCGACAGCCCGAGCGGCCCGTGTCAGGCAGGGCAGTACGTGTCGGTCGGCGGCAGGTTGCCGCTGTCCAGGTAACCGATGATCGGCGGCAGCGCGCAGTCCGAATAGATGCTGGCGCCGTGCCCGATGCCCTGCCACATCACCCGCCTGCTGGTGGTGCCCGCGTTGATCACCGTCGCGGCGACCGCCGCCACGCCCTCGTTGCCGACGATCGGGTCGTTCTGCACACCGAGTAGCACCACCGGGATCTTCAGGTTCTTGGGATCCTGCGGCGCCGATCCGCTCGGCCAGTTCAGGCACTTGACCAGGCTCAGCGCGCCGACGAGGCCGAACTGCGGGTAGAGCTTGGGCCACGCGACCACGAGCTCGCGGACCCGGTCGGGCGTCGGCCGGTTCAACGAGTCGCTGCAGCCGTTGACGAACTGCCCATCGGTCTGGCGCAGCGCCTCGGCGGCGGTGATCAGGTTGGTCATCTGGTTCGCATTGCCGGAGCGGGCCGCCGCCACCGCCGCGGCCAGGTCGTTGCCGGCGTTGACGCGGTCGCCGCGCGGGTACGCCAGCGCGGTCGAGATGGCGTCGGCGACGCTCGCCACCGACGCGCCGCCCGGCCCGCTTCCGTTGCGCGCCGACGTCAGCAGCGCGTCGATCGCCCCCTTGGGGTCGGGCGCGAGCGGGCAGTTGGTGGCCACGCACTGCGCGGCCCACGCGTCGAGCGCCGCCTGCTCACCTTTGACACGTTGTTCCATCGCGGCCTCGGCAGCGATGCCCAGCGGCAGCGGGGAGTCGAGTATCAGCCGGGCCACTTTGTTCGGGTGCGATCCGGCGTAGGCCAACGCGACCTGAGCGCCGTTACCGACGCCGAGCAGTGCGAGCGTGGGCACATCCCAGGTGCTCCGCAGCCGTTCGATGTCCTCTGCGGCATGCCCGTTGTCGTAGGCCGAGTCGCCGGGCGCGATGGTGTCGGTGCAGCTGGTGGTCGCGGTCTGGGTGATGGCGCCGAGGTTGGCCACCGGGTCATCGCCCGACTGGAACTGCGCCTGGTCGATCATCTCCTGGCGGTCGAACACATCGCGGCAGTCCAGCGCACCCGACATGCCGGTGCCGCGGCGGTCCACCGCCACGATCGGATTGGTCTTGAGAATGTCGGCGCCCGCGCGAGACAGCCAGACGGGCAGCTGCGTCGACGACGGCAGGTCCGATCCGGTGGTCATCACCAGCGGTCCGGCGTCCTTGGGCGTCTGCGCCGACGTGGCCCGCACGACGCCGATGCTGACGGTCCCGCTGGCGCCGTTGATGGGATCGAGGTCGGCGTCATAGCTGGCGCAGTCCAGCTTCACGCCGGGCAGTGGCGGCACGGCGGCCTCATTGAACAGCCGCGAGGTGCAGTCCCGCCAGGACAGGTCGTTCTTCGGCGCCTCGATCGGCGGCGGCCCCGTCGGCGGTTTGGTGGTCTGCGGCGCTCCCTGCGGGCCGGCGCCGGAGTCGGTGGCGTACCGAGGATTGGCGGCCAAACCCGGCGCGCATGCAGTCACCAACGCCAAAACAGTTGCCAAGCTCAGGGCTTTTGCGAGCTGACGACGCCGATGCATGCTGACCAATGTACTGGTGGTCGACTTAGGCGCCCTTGACGTAGCGGCTGTACAGGTAGCCGTCGTCGTCGGTCAACAGGTGGGTGCGCCGCATCGTGGTGTGCACGCTGCCCATGCCGGTCACGATGCGTTTGGATCCGCCGCCGACGAGGATCGGCGCGACGGTCAGGCACAGCTCGTCGAGCAGCCCCTCCTCGATCAGCGAGCCGAGCAGTAGCGGGCCGCCCTCGGTGAGCACGCGGTAGAGCCCGCGTTCGGCGAGGATTTTCAGGACGGTCGCATTGTCGACGGATTCGGGTTCGCGCCCCGACGCATCGACGACCTCGGCTACCGAGCCGAGTCGACGACGTGCGTCGTCATGGAAACGGCTGGTGGTCAGGATCAGCGGCGGCACCTCGGTGCGGGTGAACAGCAGAGCGTTCGGATCGATGTTGCCCGAACGGGTGACGATGGCGATCGGCGGTACCTCGGCCTGCCCGCGGTGCTGACGTTCTTGCCGGGCAGCGACGGGCAGTTGGGCGCCGGAGTAGTTCTCGATGCGGACGGTGGAGGCGCCGACCAGGATGACATCGGCGGCGTGACGCATCAGCGAGAACACCGCGCGGTCGCCGGCACCGGCCAGGCCGCCGGCCTTGCCGTCGTCGGTGGCGCCGCCGTCGAGGCTGGCGATCATGTTGCCGCGCACCCAGCACGACTGCAGGCCGTCGGGGTAGGAGTACAAGTCGACAAGCCGGCTGTCGTCGACGGAGTCGGTGGCGCCAAGCACTGTGAGCTGGATCCCGGCAGCGTCGTCAGGCATACGCAGAATTGCAGCACGTCGCTAAGGTGCGTGCATGCACGGGTCCAGTGGTGTCGCGCATTTGGTCGATCGGCACCCCACCGTGACGCCCGAGCGGCTGATCGCCCAGCTGATCCCGCCGCCGACCTTTTCCGACGTCAGCTTCGAAACGTACAAACCCGATCCCGCCGAGCCGACGCAGGCGGCAGCGGTGCATTCGTGCCGGCAGTTCTGTGAGCAGGCCGTCGCGCGACGGGCAGGCAAGAAGAAGTTGTTCGGCAGGCACGAGGTACTGCCAGGGGTCGGCATCTACCTCGACGGTGGGTTCGGCGTCGGCAAGACGCACCTGCTGGCGTCGTCATACTTCGCGATCTCTGCAGCCTCCGCGGCGCCGACGGCGTTCGCGACGTTCGGCGAGATGACCCAGCTGGCAGGCGTGTTCGGCTTCGTCGAATGCATCGAGCTGCTGGCCGGCTACACCGCGGTCTGCATCGACGAGTTCGAACTCGACGATCCTGGCAACACCACGCTGATCTCGCGGCTGTTGTCCGAACTGGTCGCCCGCGGCGTGTCGGTGGCAGCGACGTCCAATACGCTGCCCGACCAACTCGGCGAGGGCCGCTTCGCCGTGCAGGACTTCCTCCGTGAAATCCAGGCTCTGTCAAGCATTTTCACCTCCGTGCGCATCGACGGGCCGGACTACCGCCATCGCGATCTCCCGCCGGCGCCCGAACCGCCGAGCGACGAGGAGGTCGCGAAACGCGCCGCACAGGTGCCCGGTGCGACGCTGGACGACTTCGACGCGTTGTGCGCACATTTGGCGACCATGCATCCGTCGCGTTATCTGACGCTGATCGAGGGCGTTAGCGAGGTGTTCATCACCGGCGTGCACCCGATCGATGACCAGAACGTCGCGCTGCGCTTGGTGTCGCTGACCGATCGGCTTTACGACGCAGGCGTTCCGGTCGTGGCATCGGGGACGAAGCTGGACACCGTCTTCTCCGCCGAGATGATGGCGGGCGGCTTCCGCAAGAAGTACCTACGCGCGACGTCGCGCCTGTTGGCGTTGACCGCCGCCGGCCATAGCTCCGGCTAGAGCGGGCGCACCATCACGTAATCGTTCTCGACGCCGGCGCCGAGCCGAAAAGTCTTGGTGCCGTTGATCGTAAAGCCCTGCTTGGTGTAGAAGCGCTGGGCGCGCTGGTTCAGCTGGTTGACACCGAGCCAGACGCACTTGGCGTCGACATCGGCCGCGTACCGCAACGCCGCGGCCATCAGCGCGGCGGAGACGCCCGCGCCGTGGCTGCCGGGCAGCACGTAGATCTTGGACAGCTCGACGGCGGGTCGCAGCGTGACGGCTTGCTGCACATCGGCATCGTCGGGCACACCGCGAATCAGCATGGCGTAGCCCGCAATTCGGCCGTCATCTCGTGCACACAGCACTGCGCGATCAGGGTCGGCGAGGTAGTCGGCAAAGCGCACCTGCGACAGGTTCTCGGCGACGAACGCGGCGATGTTCTCCGGCGTCGCCGACGGCGGGCACGCCAGCGGAAAAGTGCGGGCGGCCACGTCGGCGAGTTCAATTAGATCGGCCGCTACGGCCGCCGCGACATCAATGGCCACGGTTCTACGGTAGCGGCGCTCCCGGCTGCCAGATGTTCCACTGCGCCAAGTGCTCACCCGACTGGCGGTCGAGTAGCACCACGTTCGTCACGAGTGCGCGATAGACCTGCCAGTACACCGCCCCGTTGACCGTTGCCCCCGCCGGCGCATTCACCAGGGCAGCCATCAGCTCGTCCGGTGCGTCGGTGTTCTTGGGCTGGTATGCATCGGCATAAGGGGTGACGCCGTTGAAGGCGAACGATTTGGCCATCGCAAACGGGGTGGGCGCCTGAATGGTGTGGACGGTGATCAGCGCCTTCCACGGGCCGCCTTGGTTGATCCACCGCGGCGAGCCCGTGGCAACGTAGCCCGGAGGTGGCGGATCGACCGGAATCACGTCGTGCACGGTGACGTCGGCGACGATGCCCTTGAACTCGACGCGCAGCGTGTCACCGAGGTTGCCGATCGGGCTGCCCTCCGCCAACGCAGACGGGGCTACGAAACCGGGGACGGCCACCAGTAGGGCGATGAGGAGCACGAAGCTGCGACGCATCCACGCATGATGGCACAAACTGAAACGTGTTACAGCCGGTTGGACGTCAGGAGGCCACCGCTCCGAAGCCGCCGACCTTGTCGATCCGGATGCGGGTCAGCAATCCTTCCGGAGCGTTCGGCGGCGGGAAGTGCTCGTCGCTGCCGAGCATCGCCTTGGCCAGCTTCTTGAGCAGCGCGGGCGCGCCGCCCTCCTCGATCCTCGCCGTCCCGCTGATCGCGAGGTAAGGCGTCTGCTGCTGCGGGTGCTTGGTGGACAGGATGGTGAGGGCCACCCGCGGGTCGCGGCGGATATTGCGGGTCTTCTGGTACTCGGACAGATGCGCGGAGACGAGCTCGTCGCCGTCGGGGGTTGATTCCAGCGCCACCCAGACGACGGTCACCTGCGGGCTGCCGTCGGGGTTGATGGTGACCAATGTCGCGTCGGCGCCTTCGCCGATGAGTTCGCGAGCAGCGTCGTTGAGTTTCATGTACTTGTTCTACCGCGGCGCCCGCCGAGAAATTCCCTCTGTCAGGCGGCCTCGAGGTTCAGCAGCGTCGACTTGGCCAGCGGTCCGCCGACGTACTGGCCCGTCGACCCGTCGGAGCGCACGACGCGGTGGCACGGGATCACGACCGGCAGCGGGTTGTGGGCGCAGGCCGTGCCGACGGCGCGCACCGCGCGCGGGCTTCCGATAGCGGCGGCCACTGCCGCATAGCTTTCGCGGTGGCCGTAACCGATCTCGCGCAGATGCTCGATGACGTTGCGGCGGAAGCCTTCGGCCAGCCGGAGGTCGACCGTCACCTCAAAGGCCTTGCGGCGCTTGGCGAAATACTCGTCGATCTGCCGAGCCACACTGTCCAACCGCGCCGGGGCGCGCAGCACACGCGGGCTGATCCGGTCGGCCAGGCTCGTGAGGACGGCGTCGTGGCCCTCGACGTCGTAGGCCACCCGGACGAGTCCTGCGGTGGTGGCCGCCAGCAGCAGCGTGCCGACGGGTGTGTCGACGGTGCGATACGCGACGTCGAGCAGGTCGGCCGCGGCGGCGTCTCGCTCCAGTCGTGCGTGGAGCCGCGACAGTGCGCCGTCGTCGGCGGCTAGACCGTCAAAAAGGTTGGTAGTCATGCTGTTTCGTCCTCACGGTAGTACTTGCGCAAAGTCTTGAGTCCGTCCGCCGCGGCGCGGCGCGCGGCATCGGGGGAGTTGCCGAGCAGTTCGGCGATCTCGGCGAACGGCAAGCCGGCGACGTGGTGGTAGGCCAGCGCCTGGCGTTGTTTGGTCGGCAACCGCTGCAGCGCGGTCCACAGGTCGGGATCACGTGCCGCGGGATCGGCATGGGTGGCGGGTCGGTCGGGCAGGGTGTCGGTGGGCACGGCGCGGCGTGAGCGGGCGCGGCCGACGTCGACGGCGCGGCGGTGGGCGATGGTGACCAGCCACGCTTCGACGTTGGCGTCGGCAGGCAGGTCGGGGTAGGCCCGCAGCGCCGACAGAAATGTTTCCGACCACGCGTCCTCCGCGTCGACCGGGCCGACGACGGCACGGCAGACCCGCAACACCGTCGCGCCGTGCTCGGCCACCACGTCCTCGAACGGTCGCACCCTCACATCATGTAGTCGCCGCGGCGCAAAGGGATGTGAGATCAGGCTTTGGTGTACGCCTCGAGCGCTGCGACGAGTTCGCGTTCGAAACGGTCCCTGTCGACACCTAGCCGGTGCAGCGTGCCGTCTTCGTCCTCGGCCTCCCACAGCGCCAGCAGGATGTGTTCGGTGCCGACGTAGTTGTGGCCGAGTCGAAGTGCTTGTCGGAAGGTCAATTCGAGCGCCTTCTTGGCCTGGCCGTTGAACGGGATCAGCGTGGGCCTGTCGTCGACGCGCGGCGGCAGGGTGATGGCCTTGGACACCTTGTCGGCGTCGATGCCTTGACCGGCGAGCAGTTTGGGAGCCAGGCCGTCGGGGTCTGCGAACAACCCGAGAAGTAGGTGGTCGGGCGTGATTTCGTTGTTGCCGGCTTCACCGGCCTTGTTCTGCGCGACGACGACGACATTCCTGGCCCGCGGTGTGTATCGGGCGAAGCCCGCCTGCGGATCGAGGGCCGCGTCCGCTTTGGGCACGAACCGCTTCTGCGCGGCCTGTTTGGTGACGCCCATGCACTTGCCGATCTCGGTCCACGACGCGCCTGATTTGCGTGCCTGGTCGACGAAATGGCCGATCAGATGGTCGGCGACCTCGCCAAGGGTTTCGGCGGCGAGCACTGCGTCGGTGAGCTGCTCCAGCGGTTCCTCGTGGACCTGCTTGATCACGTTGATCAAGTCGTCGAGGCGGACGGGATAGGAGATCTTCGCTGACTCGGTCATGACGTCAACTCTAGGTTGACGATCCGGGTTCGTCAACTCCGGGTTGACGAACCCGGGTAACCGCGGTGCACTGTGCGGTCGAGGATGCCCAGGGTGGCGCGTAGTGCGCTCTCCGGCACGACCGGGAAGATGTCGGCCTCGCGCCACTCCGGATCGATGTCGGACCAGTCGTAGAAGGACGTGACGAGGGTTCCGTCGTCCGTCGGCTCGAGCCGATAGCCGTAGATGTGCCCGATCTGTGGCCGGATCCGGCCGAGGATCGTCCATGCGATGAGCCGGTCCTGCTCGTACTCGCGGATGGTCACGGTGACGTCGTATTTGCCCATCGGATAGTCATTGAGCGATTCGCGATCCATGTGCACGACGAAGCTGTCGCCGACGGCCTGGGCAGGGGCGCCCTCGGCGTCCTGCAGCATGCCGCTTGCGTCGATGGCGACGTGACCCTGCGGATCGCACAGAACGGCGAAGATGTCGGCGGCCGGTGCGGCAATGGTGCGCTGGACTTCGATGCGTTCGGTCATGGGGCAGATCGTGTCAGGGCGCAGCGCGCGGCCGGGGCGGTTTGAGTTCTTCAGCGCCGGGTATGCGTCTGGCTAATGCGGAACTATGTCGGAACCTCTGTTGCGCAACCGCGGACGTTGCGCAGGGCAATCGCGTTCATCCACGAAAACGCGCATCGGGATATCGGTCTGAGCGACATCGCCGCCGCAATCAACGTCACCCCGCGGTCCGTGCAGTACACGTTCCGCCGCCATCTCGGCACGACGCCGCTGGAGTACCTGCGCCGGGTGCGTCTGGATCGCGCGCATCGTGATCTTTTGGCCGCCGACCCGACCGTCGACACTGTGATGGCGATTGCGGGACGGTGGCGGTTCAGCCACGCGGGCCGGTTCAGCATCGCCTACCGCGAAGCGTTCGGAACCCCGCCGAGCCAGACGTTGCGCGGCGCTTAGCCGCCGGCGAACTGTCAGCCCTGGAAGAATCCGTCGCGGGTGAAGAAGCCGGGCTGCCAACCTTGCTCGCCGAGGCATAACAGCGGGCGGCCGTCGGGGGACTGGGCCGCGGCTTGTGGCTTCGGGCACGGCGTGCCGATTTCTTGAACGCCGAACAACTCGTAGGTGATCACCCAGAAACCGGTGGTGACGGGGGGCCACTGATTGGCAATCCACCGGCACTGCAGGGCCTCGCCGCCTGGCCCGCGCCCGAAGGTGAAGAAGTCCATGTTGTCGCACGGCGCGGCGAGGTGGGCGTCGTAGTTCATGCCCGGCACGTCGGTGGCGTAATGCGCTGGCTGGTCGAAATACATGTTGTCGCCGTTGTCGGCGGCGGCGGCCGGTGCCGTGCTGACGGCAGCACCCGCGATCGCAGCGGCGGCGAGAAGTGCGCGAATCATGTCCCACCCCTTGGTCGTCATGACCGGTTGGTCTCCGCGAAGCCTAACGGGTGCGGTCTGGGCAGTGAACGTTTTCCCGGACTGTGCTGCGCATCGTGTCACTGCACGACGATATCGAGCGGGATGTCGAATCGCTCATGGGTCCCTTCGACCCGGAAGCTGTAGACGTGCCGCCCTCCGCCGGGCTCGATCGGCAGCGTGATCTGGGTCAGCACCATGAACTTCATCGCGCTGGGGAGTTGGAATTTCGTCGACCATGCCGGCGTCCAGCGTTGCCCGGTGGGGCCGGCCGCGTCGATGTGCACGGTGTAGTGAAATCCCACGTCGCGTCGCCGCGTATCGCAGAGCACGACGCAGCAGCACTGGAACGTAGTGGCGCCCGAGGGCACCGTGGTACTCGCCCAGAAGCCACCCTCGACATTGAGCATGTCGTCCACAACCTCCGCCTTGTTGGCGAAGAAGGCTCCGGCTAGCCGCATGCCACGGAAATTACCGCAAGTCGCAGCAAACATCGAGACGAACTGGATGGGTTGATGCGCCATGGGGAATCGTGCTCGCAGCAATATGCGGGGAATTGGCGAACGTTCAGACCAAGGCGACGACGAGGATGACGGCCATTACTGCGACGATGACCGCTCCAACGATCCACACCACCGCGTAACTTGGCCGCTCCGGTGCAAGTTGGTTGAAAATGCACTCACTCGGGTGATGGCAGTCGCATTGGCGAGGACAGTTATTGGGGTTCATGGGGGCTCCAGTTATTCAAACGTACCGTGAGCCGGTGAATTCGATGTATGCGCTTGTCACGGGCTGGTGACTTAGTGCTGGCCTGGGTGCGGTTAAGCCCGTTGACCAATCAATCCAGCGCCGTCAGGGCCGTGACACACTTCGCTCCATGGGGGGAATCGACATTTGTCCATTGAGAAGGAACGAAGTTAGCCAATCGGCGACGGTGTTGGCGCGCGCCTTCTTCGACGATCCCGTTATGACATGGGTCGTGCCCGATGACAAGGCTCGGGCCCGCGGCCTGGTTCGGGGCTTCGCCACTTTTGCGCGGCACCATTTCCTATCCCGCGGCGGCGCAGAAGTGGCCCGCCGAGAAGGGTCTGTCGGCGGCGCCGCGTACTGGGACCCGCCGGGAAAGCGGAAATCATCCCGGTTCGAGGAGCTTGCGATGCTGCCAGGCTTGCTGTGGGCCAACCGATTACGAATCACTGCACTGATGCAAGTGATGGAGTTGATGGAGGAACACCATCCAGACGAACCCCATTTGTACCTGATGTTGATCGGTAGCGACCCCGCCGCGCGGGGCGCACGCTTCGGACACGCGTTGATGCGTTCGCGTCTGGATCGCTGCGACGCGGAGGGCTGCCCCGCGTACTTGGAGAACACGAAGCCAAAGAACGAGGGCTATTACACGAGGTTCGGATTCGAGATAACTGGCGAAATGAAGCTTCCCGAAGGAGGCCCGAGCCTGCTGACCTCGATTTGCCCTTCAGCGACGAAGGACCAGGCGTCCTAGCGCCCCCGGGGCAAATTAGGCAGTGTATCGGCGTTCCGGGACAGTGGAACAAGGGTCCGGTACCGGCTCAGCTGATACCGCTGCTGCCCTTCTGTCCGGACCTGAATCCGGGTTTCCGCATCCGGGAGGGGTAGGAATTGCTAGCCGTGCGGGTAAGCAACGCGGACGGCCCATAATTAGGTCCCGGCACCGCTGGTGGCGGACCGAACCCATTACGTGGTGCGATTGTGACGCTTGGTAAACGGTGGTGGCGGTATGCAGCAACGTAGTGGGCGGCGTCTGTGAGGGATGACCTAGGCGTTTCCTGCAAGGCGGTCTGCGGGGTTCATCCCCTCTCGTCAAGACGCTAGCGTTGCCCCGCGGCAGTGCCACACCGGAAGTCCTCACCGAGGGCCGCGGTTGTCTGAGACGACGACTTCTTGCGTCGTTACCCCGGTCGAGGCGTCGACGCAGGCGCCGCGCCGAAGGCGTTGAGGACGTTTCGGGTGATTGTGGCGGCAGCTGGGCTCAACCGCGACGTCCGGATCGTTGGGGCGTTGTAGTCGTCGAGCCCCCAGCTCCACTGGATCGTCCCAGTGCTGAAAACGCCGGCGCCGCTGCTCGCGGTGTAGTAGGTCATCTGCGAGTTCTGGGCGGGCTGCCCGGTCCACAGGCTCACCACAGGCGTGCTTGTGAGCGTGACCGTGTTCGGCGGCTCACCGCCAAAGCGCCCATCGACCTCGTAGCCGAGCAGCCCGGTCAGCCGGCTTCCGTTCGACAGTCCCGTGCCCTGGAAGACCCAGTGCGAGGCATCCGTGACGATCAGGTCGTCGTCGACCGGATTGAGAATGTACTGACTGCCCTTCATTTGCTCCTCGGGCCGTAATACGGGTGGCAGCCGGAACTGCGTGGTAACGAGACGCTCGTGTGACGGGTCGCCATCTTTCGAGTAAGGGTCCGCCGCATCCTTGTACGCCACGATCACACGGTCGGAGGCACCAGTGGCAGGGCTGGGCTCCAACCTGATCTGCCAGTACGACGTGTTGGCCGAGAAGAACGCCAACTTCACCCCGGAGTCGCGCGCGCCTTCGACGTTATCGCGCATCTGCCATGTCCAGTACTCGTCGTGCCCGTCGGACATGAAGATCTTCGCGCTGCGGATCAAAGCGGGTGACGTATGAGTGTCGATGTTCGTCGCGTAGGAGACGTCGTATCCCTCCCGCTCGAGCCACCGGACCATGTTGTAGTCCCAGCCGGCTGGTGAGCTCGGTGCGCCGGCTAAACCAACGGGCTGCACGTTGGTCAGAAACTCACCCGCGCCGACGCCGCTGGCGGCCGACGGGACGGTGCTTGCGGCGTAAGGTCGATTGAGCGACACCTTCACAGCGGGCGGTCCTTCCGTGGAGCCCCATGGCGCCGCCGACCCGCTGTTGAATGAGTAGAGGGACTTGCCGCCCCAGTCGTTGTACGCCTCGTAGGTCGTGACCGGCAGCTGGAACAAGATGTCGTGGGCAAGCCGATCGTCGCGGACGACGAAGATGATGTAGGACTGTTTGCCACTGTCCGATGCCGTGAGCCGCGCGAGGTAGACGCCGGTCGCCCACGACGAGTCCGTTGCCAGCGTGTAGGACACGGCCCAGCGGCAGTCGACCAGCCCGGTTGTCGGGTCCGGCGTCGGCACAGTCTGCAGTCCCCCCGGTACCGTCACGGGGCCCGCGATGCGGCGGGCACCCAATCCTTGGTACCAACCCATCCGGAACACCTCGAGCTGGAACGTGGGCGCCGACGTGCTCACGTGGAACCAAATCGAACCACCACGTGCAACACTCGTCGCGGAGGCATAACCCTCGATCTCCCGGTTCATTGCGGGATTAGTCAGGGTCCACTCGGCAGTCCCCGGAAGCGCGTTCTCCGCGACCACCTGATTTTGCTTGTTCTCGTGATTCTCGGCTGCGGTGCAGCCCGCCATAACAGCGAGCAGTCCTACGACGAGAATCAAGGACACCCACCTGCGACCGACGCGCAAATCCTGGGGTTGGCGCGCCACGAGTGTGGCCACGCCTACCCTCGCCGGTCGCATCGTTGCAAGCCTATTGGTTGTCCGGAGTGCTAATGCCGCATACGCCGGTTCGGGGCCTAACCATGTCGGCATAGCGCTGACGTGACCGCTGGCGATCTGGCCCTGAGTGGACGTCGTGTTTCTCAGACGATTCATGTCAGTCGTTGTCCGCCTGGCGCACTGCCACGGACACACCCTCTAGCATGCAATAGCTTCGGACAAGATGGCCTCAGCTCGGTAACCACGCAGCTCAATGCGTTGGTCAAGATCCATACGGGCCCTTTGCTGTGTCCATGCTGCGACCCTCGTCCACGCATGAGCCCCCGGCCACATGGCAAACACGTGAAGCAATAGCGACGTCACGTGGACCCGATCGCGCGGATGAGTGTCTGATCTGTGTTCGGCCCTGACACCGGTGTCCTATGGCCGGCCGAATCCCCTTAAGCAGGAATCGCCGGGAGGCGGCTGGTAGGGCACGTCGCCGGGAGCATACGGCTCCGTGCCCATCCCGTTTGACCGAGGCGACCTTGGTGACCACCACCGTGGCGCTGACGTCGGTCGGGCCGTAACCGCCGATTCCGCGGTCGTGGCGGGTCGTTTCCTTCGGCCGAGGCGCTCACTTCACCGGCAGCGCCTGTAAACGCCCTTTCCGCCCGCACCCTCAGCGAGGATGCGGGCGGAAAGCGTTGAGATTGGCCGTGTTTGAACAGCGCCGTTATTTGGATTGCTGCTGATACTGGCCCGGCGTGAGGCCTGTATAGGTTTCGAAGACTTTCCCTGTGTGGCCGCCGAACTCGTGCGAAACAAAACTAGTGGTGTTTCCGGGAGGTCCCGTGACTCCGGGGCCGGTGCCCTGACCGCCACCGCTTTGAGGGTCTCCCGCCGCCCACGCTGCACCAGCGAGTGGAACAGAGACGGCCCCCGCGGCGACTATGCCGACCAGTAGTTTCTTAAGCATATTCGTCCCCCTGAATTTTCGGTTCGAGTGCGATGAACATGCCAGCTGCGCATGCTTGACTGCTGACACTTTTCCGTGGCCCCCCGACCGGTTTGGTTAACGACACTGACTTTGCAGGCTGATCTTGTGGGAGGAATCGGGTGTTTCCCTACGCGTTTGCTGGCTGCCTCGGCTTCAGCCGACAGATCTTCTCAGGACGCGTGCTGAGGCGAGTCGCAGCTAGATCCCCACGGTGGCGGACCGATTACTGCCCCCCAACAGACCAGACGGCCCGCCCCCAATGAAGGGGATACGGGCCGCCGGTCTTCAGCTTCAGAGCTGGTTAACACAACCCTGGCGTCGGGGCGATTACGAACGCACCGCCAGACCAGCAGTATTCCTCTCAACAACCCAGATCCAAGAGCCAGAGAAACTTCGAGAGCGAATCATCAATGATCATTTCAGCTCGCCGCTTGGCTTCGGCCGCTTGCTCGCTGGCGCGTTTGCGCTCGCATCCGCTCCGTTGACACACGCCTTACCCCCGCCGCCTCCACTGCCCACGGCCGGCGAGTGGGACATCGGCAGGTACGAGGATTGCCTTTCTCGAAGCGACGCCAGTGACCCGACTGAGGTTCGCTCTTGTTGTCTGGACAGCGGCGGCGTATGGATTCACCGCGACATTGGGCAGCCAGGAAAGTGCGTTGCTCCGGCAGGGCGGTCAAACGATTCCGAGCCGGGACAGATCCCCAATCGGTTGCCGACCACCAACATCCCGACTACACCGGTGTTCTAAATCTGAAGCCGATTGCTTATACGCAGACATAGTTTCGGGCCGCCACCGTGGGTCTCTAGGTGACGGGACCGAACAGTGGTGGACGTCAGTCTGACAAGTTCGGTTCCACGAAGGGATTCGGGCGGAACGGGTAGCCCGGCCCCATTTGCTCGCATTCAGCGATATCGGGATCGTCGCTGTCGTCTCTCAGGAGCGCGTGACGGGTGACTTGCCTACAGGCAGGCACTTGAGTAAGCAGACCATTCGCCAGCCGTTGGCGTTGCGCCCGTCGTCGGCGACGTATCCACGGTGTTGATAATTAGCGCTCACGGTTCGTAGATTCCCGCATTCACAGCACAGCACAGCGCACGTACGTGCGTCGGGGTGGCGGTCATCGCACCCAGCCGCCTAGTTGGTCGGCGATGGCGACCAGTGCGGCGGCGAGTTCTCGCGCCGCGGCCATCCGCCAACTGTGGATGGCCGACCCCTCAACGGACAGATTGAGGCCAGCGATGTCGTGGCGGTGGCAATACACGATCCGCCACGCCGACTCGCGGACTTCGCCCAGACGTCGGGGGCGATCCAACCGCTAGTTTCGTCGGCGCCGGGAGGCAAGGGGAGAGTGGTGGTTGTGGTGGTCATGGGCTAGCCCTCTGGTGTGGGTTGCTAGCGCGCCGATTGACGAGTTCACATCTAGTTCATGCGGTCCGCTTGTGGTGTGAGAAAAGTTACTCTGACCTCAGTCGGAGCTGGTGCGCGATACTGGGATTGAACCAGTGACCTCTTCCGTGTCAGGGAAGCGCTCTCCCGCTGAGCTAATCGCGCGGGTCCAACGTGGAGGTGGAGACGGGAATCGAACCCGTGTGCACGGCTTTGCAGGCCGTTGCCTCACCACTCGGCCACTCCACCGCTGGGGTTGATGCGACTGCACCCTCGAGCGGATGACGGGATTCGAACCCGCGACCCTCACCTTGGCAAGGTGATGCGCTACCAACTGCGCTACATCCGCGCGCCACGAACGACTGGTCGTCCGTCGCGAAGGACGACGATAGTCCACCAAAGTGTAGCCGCACAAATCCGATTGACGGCGAGGTCAGAACAGGCGATACGCCTCGCGAGAGATTGAGAACCCGTGGCCGGTGCGCACATCGCGGCATGTGATCCCTGACTGGGCACTCTCGCACGGACCCGGCGGCTCATCGCGCGACGATCACCCGCTGTATGTGCGCGCCGCAGTGTCCTTGCGGATTCGGGTGGCAAGGCGCTCACGTGCTAGTCTTCGACGTCGTTCGACCTATTCGGTCGGGCTCCCCGGTCTCGTAGCTCAGGGGGAGAGCGTCCGCCTCACACGCGGAAGGTCACTGGTTCGATCCCAGTCGGGACCACCGCAATCGGCGGTTCCCCAAGTCCCCCAGAGCAGGGTCTTTGTGCCCTCCTCAGGCAGCACGCCGGGCGTCATCGTGGATGCATGAACGCGTATTTCCCAGACGTCGAGACCATTCGGTCAGCGCTGTCGCTGGCCCTCCGCGCTCCGTCGGTGCACAACACACAGCCGTGGCGATGGCGCGTCGGGGAGCACAGCCTGCATCTGTACTCGGACCCCGACCTGCACCTGCCCCATACGGATCCAGACACCCGCGACATGATGATCAGCTGTGGCGCCGCGCTGAATCACTGCGTAGTCGCCTTCGCCGCGCTGGGGTGGCAATCGAAGGTCCACCGGTTCCCGAATCCAGCCGAGCCCCACCATCTGGCCGCCATAGAGCTTCACCGGTATCCGGCCAACGACATGGATGTGGCTCTGGCCGCTTCCATCCCGCGCCGTCGAACCGACCGACGGTTCTACAGTTCGTGGCCCGTACCGCAGGGCGACATCGCCCTGATGGGGGCGCGCGCAGCACGTGCTGGCGTCATGCTTCGCCGTGTCGACGGGCTCGCCAGTCTCAAGCACCTGGCGGCCGAAGCAGCACTGCGGCATTCGGCCGATTCTGAATACCTGGCCGAATTATCCACGTGGAGTGGACGATACGGGTCCCTGGCCGGCGTGCCTGCGCGCAACACTCCGGAGCCTGATCCGTCGGCTGTCATGCCTGCCAGGGCATTCGCGGGGCCGGTGCTCGCGCAAGCGCCTGGCTTTAGCGCGACTGAGGACAATGCCGCCGTCATAGCGCTGGGCACAGTCGAGGATGACGACATGGCGCGGCTGCGTGCAGGCGAGGTGACCAGCCTGGTGCTTCTGACGGCGACGGCATTGGGCCTGTCGAGTTGCCTGATCACCGAGCCGTTGGAGATCGCTGAAACGCGGGCTGCCGTGCAGTCCGACGTCTTCGGAAGCGACGGCTACCCACAAGTGTTGCTGCGCATCGGTTGGGCGCCGGTGAACACAGACCCGCTGCCGTCAACTCCGCGGCGCGCCCTGTCGGAAGTGGTTGCGCAGCTGGATGGTTCACCGTTCGGGTAGATCGGTCTCGGAATCCAAGTCGACCTCGATGGTCAACACCGAACCGTCGAGTTTTCGCGCGCACGGCCACCCGGCATCGGCGAGCACCCGCAGCATCGGGTGGTTTTCCCAAAGCACCTCGGCAACCAGACGATGCAGGCCGTTGGCCTTGGCTATCTGGCCGAGGCGGCCAAGCAGCGCAGTGCCCACTCCGCGGAGGTGTTCTGCATGTGCCACCACCACCGCCACTTCGGCCTCCCCGGGCTCTGGACATGCGGCGAAATTGGCTACGCCCAACAACTTTTCCGCGCTGAATGCGCCGAGCGAGCATTGGCCATCCCTGGGTTCGGCGATTGATCGCGCCCAACTATCCAGGCCGGCCGGATGCATCGCGAAAAAGCGAAAGTAACGTTCCTCGTCAGTCATTGACTGGTAAAGCTGAACTATTGCGTCGGTATCGCCCGGCTTCAGCTGACGAAGCGAAATCACTGACCCGTCAACGAGTTCAGCGGTACCGGGTTCCTGACAGCTCAGCATCTCACTGCGCGGCACGATTCCGTCCGCATGATCCACTCCATCATCACGCTGTGCGGCTGTGCCTGCGCCTTCCATGACCGACGGTATCTCGTGCCCTATCCGCGGTCCCAGTGACATCGGTCCACAGACTGAGAGTCGTTGGGCCCTGGGGAGCCTCGGCGGCAGCGCGCACCATCAATGGGTGGTTCCGCGCAAGCGGAACTCATGACCAGGGAGACGTGATGGTTTGGGTGAATGACGCCGGCCAGAACGTGGGGAAGCCAACACCACCGAGCCGCGCCGACGGCGAAGCGATCGGCGTTGCCTTGTTCGTATGGATCGCCGCGGCTGAAGGCGGGGCAGGCTTCGTGTCTGCCGTACGCCGCCGGCCGGATCGCGGGCGATTTGCCCAGCGGGACCGCGAAATCAACGGCTCCCATGACAACGATGACCGAAGGAATCACAAATCATGACACCAAGTGGACACACCGTACCGGTCACAGTGGCGGCCAGCGAGCAGATGTCCTTGCCCGCAACCGATCATGGAGTTGCCGTAGGAGTCGATGGTTCAGCACCGTCGAAAGTCGCGGTGGACTGGGCGGCTCGCGAAGCCGCGTTGAGGGGGCTTCGGCTGACCCTGGTCCATGTCGTTCCGTCCTCACTCACCCGCATGTGGCCCGAGGTTGCGATACCGGTCGAGCTCGAGGAGTGGTACGAACTCAACGGTCAGGAGACCTTGCGGGTGGCGCGTCAGGTCGCCGAAGACGCGATCACGGGCGGCGATGGAATCGAGGTGCGCTGCCACGTCATCAAGGGCAACACGGCCGCAACACTCATCGACCTTTCCAAGGAGGCCGCGATGGTTGTCGTAGGCAGTCGCGGACTGGGCGCAATCGGCAGGCGGCTGCTGGGATCAGTGGGCTCGGCGCTTGTGCACCATGCGCATTGCCCGGTCGCCGTGATCCACGACGAGGATCCGTTGATGCCGACGCCTGCGGTGGCTCCTGTCGTCGTGGGCATCGACGGCTCACCCGCATCGGAATCGGCAACGGCGATTGCGTTCGACGAGGCGTCGCGCAGGGGAGTCGAACTCGTTGCCGTGCACGCGTGGAGCGATTTCGGGGTCGACGAGCTGCCCGGCGTGGAGTGGACAGATCTGCGGGCACAGGCCGAGGAGACGTTGGCCGAGCGGCTGGCGGGATGGCAGGAACGCTTTCCCGATGTGACTGTGCGCCGTGTTGTTGTCCTGGACCGGCCTGCAAATCAGCTCCTCGAGCATTCCGAGGCGGCGCAGTTGACGGTCGTCGGCAGCCACGGTCGCGGTGGATTCGCCGGGATGCTGCTCGGTTCGGTCAGCTCGGCGGTTGCACAGTCGGCGCGGATGCCCGTGATCGTCGCGCGCGCGTACTGACGCCTACTGCTCAGGCTGGCGGTGCGCCTGGTCGAGTTTGGAAATGAACACCGCCGCCTGGGTTCGCCGCTCCATGCCCAGTTTCGCCAGCAAGCGGGAGACGTAATTCTTCACAGTCTTCTCGGCGAGGAACATCCTCGCCGCGATCTGCTTGTTGGTCAGGCCTTCGCCGAGCAGATCCAGCAGGACCCGCTCCTGGTCGCTGAGCCCAGAGAGCGGATCGGAGTGTTCGGCTGCCCCGCGCAGCTTGGCCATCAATGCTGCTGCCGCCCTGTTGTCGAGCAGCGACCGGCCGGCCCCGACCTCCTTGATGGCCTCGGCGAGTTCCATGCCTTTGATGTCCTTGACGACGTAACCGCTTGCGCCGGCGAGGATGGCGTCGAGCATGGCTTCGTCGGAGGTGAAGGACGTGAGCATCAGGCAGCGCAGATCGGGCAACCGCGACAAGAGATCTCTGCAGAGTTCGATGCCGTTGCCGTCCGGCAGCCTGACGTCCAAAACGGCAACATCTGGCTGTAACGCAGGAATCCGGGCGAGCGCTTGGGCGACGGAGCCCGCCTCGCCGACGACCTCGAGCTCGGCGTCAGCGCTGAGGAGATCGATGAGTCCTCGCCGGACGACCTCGTGGTCATCGACGAGAAAGACTTTGACCACTCGAAGACCTTCCGTAGGCGCTGCCGAGACCGCAGACGTACTGCTCACAATACGTTCTGCGGTTCGCAGATCAACACGGAACATCTGGCATTCTGCAGTGCCGCCAGGCCCGGTGGGCCGAGGAGCGCGCCGACGCCGTGCGGTCGCTCGTGTCCTACTACGAGCAACTGAATTGAATGAACATTCTTGGCAAGGAAACTCAGGGTGTTGCCGTTTACGGCGGCCGCACGCACATCGAGATCGGGGTAGCGTTTCTTCCATTGCGCGAGACGACGGTCGAGGTGCGCTCGTGCGAGCCTATTGCCTTCGGTGACGGCGCTGCCGTCGTGAATATCGGTGAACCGTGATTGCCACGCGGTCAGTACCCGCAGCGGGGCGTCTCGTAGTTGGGCCTCGTCAAGCGCGCGTCGCAGCACGCCGTCGCTGGCCGCCGATGCGTCGACCTCGGCGACCACCCACTGGTTTTGTGCCTGCACTGGGTCGTGTCCACGCACGATAGCCACGGGGCAGTGGGCCGACGAAGCAAGGGCCGCCGCGGTCGACCCGATCTTGCCGTGTGAACAATGTTTGAGTCCCATCGAGCCAACACAGAGCAGGGACGCCGACCGCGAGCTTGTGAGCAGTGCCCGAATCGGCCTGTCCTGCAGTATTTCCACCTCGATCTTGACGGGCTTGTCGGTTGATTCCACGGCAGTGAACGCATGCCGGACGGCTATCTCCGCCCTGGCGAGGTCCCGTGCGGCGTCATCAGGATCCGCCCCTGCGCAGCTCGGATCTATCGCGTACACCAACCGAAGCGGGATGTCCCTGCTGACTGCTTCGTCGACGGCCCAAAGTGCGGCATCGATCGCGGATCGTGACCCGTCTATGCCGACAACCACTGAGGGCGACGGCGAGCTGTGGTCTTGCATGATCTCGACGCTATCGATCTCGCGGTTCGCCGCAGAGGGGCGAAAGTCCCTCACGTGCGGTCATTGGTCCTTGGCGAGAACTTCGAACACTTCTTCAACCGGCCGCCGCGGTGTAGGGGGAGGAACGTCTTCGATCGATGGCGCCAGACCGATGCGAATCAGGACCTGCGGGGTGATGTCGTGGCTCTGTCCGATCAGATCGGCGACGATGTCTCGGCTTGCCGGTATTTCCGTGATGTGGGTAAGCGTGCACGTGGCCAGGCCGACCATCGTCGCGTCCAGCAGCGCGGCCGAGAGCATCTCACCGCACCGAAGCACACTATGGGGCGTTTCGTCGTATGTCGACAGCACCACGACCTTGGCGTGATCCTCGTCAACTTGCGGCCTGCGGTCGAGATGATTGGTTACCGGAAACGTCCGGCCCACGTCGACACGGTCGCTTTCGGCTGCCGACACCAGCGCGTTGCGAGGTATTCCTTGGTTAACCTCGAATGCCGCTGTCCACCATTCGAGTTCGGCGTGATACGAGGAGTCGTAGAGGCGTAATGCTTCGGTCAGCTGCGATGCTTCCGCGAGTTGCGCACGGTGCTCATCGGGCACAGTGTCGATCCGAACGCGATCGGAGCGAACGGTATCGTGCAGCTCCGCTTCGAACGACTCCCAGTCGGGCGGCGCGGCGAGCGGAAGGCGATCCGTGCGTCGCAGCAGGATCGCATTCGCGCGCTGACGGTGTCCCTCGGTCACGTATTCGAGCGGCGCGAAGTCTATGGACGCTACGTGTAAATGGTTGTTCGGGTTGGGAAATCGATCGACATTGGCGACGAAGCCCGCAGCGGCCATCGCCACTCGAAAATGGTCAAGCACGGCCCCGCAGCCCATCAAGGCCTCTCGCCCCGACGTGTCGGCGGCCCGAACCACACGGCGTGGGTCCGCGTACAGATGCAGCGCACCGCGATCAAACACCCAATGCCAAGGCTGGCTGTTGTGCAACGACGGCGCGCGGCACGCAAGTCGCACGGCATCTCGGATGACCCCGGCGTCAACCGTTGTCGTAGGCATCGTGACCTCGCTCTCTTGTCATCACCCACTCTCGGCGCCGTGACCTCGCGCGAAACAGGGTCAATGGTCCCGAACGCGGGGCCTTAGGACTCTTGGTGCCAGGCTCCTATGTCGAGAGGCTTGGCGTTATGACTGGCAGGCCGGCTACCTCGAGCGCTTCGCAGGACGCCTACGCGACGGCCGGAGACCTCAATGCACAAGTGCGAGAGACCCATACCGGCATCGTCTTTCTCGTCGGCGACAAGGCCTATAAGGCCAAGAAAACAATGACGACCGATTTTCTCGACTTCAGCACACCCGAGCGCCGTCAACGCGCGTGCGAGCACGAAGTATCTCTGAACAGGAGGCTGGCGCCGGACAGCTATCTGGGCGTGGCGCACTTCAATGGCCCGGAATATGGCCACGCTGAGCCTTTGATCGTGATGCGACGTTATTCGGACGACGCGCGGTTGGCATCGCTTGTCACCAACGACGAGCCGGTGGACCGTCACCTGTGCGCGATAGCCGAGAAACTGGCGCGTTTCCATGAAATCGCTCGGCGAAGCAGGGTCATCGACACGCACGGCAGCGTCGCCGCAGTCTCGGCCCGCTGGGAGCAGAACCTTGCTGAACTCGCGCGCTACGGGTCCGTGGTCTCACGGGAATCACTGCGTGAGATCGCGCGATTGGCGGCTCAGTTCGGCCGTGGTCGTGAGGCACTGTTCGTGAAGCGGATCAGCGATCAGCGGATCGTCGACGGCCACGGCGATCTGCTAGCCGATGACATCTTCTGCTTGCCGCACGATGAGGTCTTGCTCGACTGCCTGGAGTTCGACGACAATCTCCGCTATCTCGACGGCATCGACGACGCTGCGTTCCTCGCAATGGACCTGGAATTCCTGGGCCGCAAAGAACTTGGCGCCTACTTCTGCACCGAATACAGCAGATGTGCTGACGATCCGGCCCCGCGAGCACTATGGGATTTCTACATCGCGTATCGCGCGATAGTTCGAGCCAAGGTGGACTGCATCCGCGTCGACCAAGGTCATTTGGAGGCACGCGCCGATGCGTGCCGGCATATCGACATCGCGTTGGACCACCTGAGGGCATGCACCGTACGGCTTATCCTCATCGGGGGCGGTCCCGGCAGCGGCAAGACGACGCTGTCCCGTGCGCTCGCGCAAGCGCTTGGTGCAGAGGTGATTTCAACCGACGAAGTCCGTCGGGAGATGGCGCGACAGGGCGCGATCGACGGGCGGGTCGGTGAGCTGAACGCCGGACTCTACACACCTGAGAACGTTTCACGCGTCTACGACGAGGTGCTTCTGCGAGCGCGTCGCTTACTCACGGCCGGTGAGTCGGTGATCCTGGACGGCACCTGGCGTGATGCCGACCAGCGTAAGAACGCGCGCCTGTTGGCGGGTGAAACCGCGGTGCCGATAAGCGAATTCACATGTTCGGTACCGACCTCGTTGGCCGCCGCCAGGGTTGAGCGGCGACCGGTTTGCACCTCAGATGCGACGTGGCAAGTCGCGGAGGCACTGGCCGAACCTCCTGCCGAGCCGTTCGACGGCTACCGGATCGACACCAGTCGTCCACTTCCGCAGTCGGTTTCAGAGGCACAGAAGCTATGTTGCCTCGCGACCTAGGGAACGGCAGTCGGACAGCCGAGTCCGCAAACCCAGTCGTCGTAGGCGTGGACGGGAGCCACGCTGCGCTGCGAGCGGTACGGTGGGCGGCGGCGGTCGCCGTGCGGCTGGGGGCGCCGCTACACCTCGTACATGCCAGGCCCTCGCTCGGGCACACCCTTTCCGATGCCGCCGCCGACATTCGCGCGATCGAGATGGAAGTGGAGCGGGAGTCGGCCACCGCGACACTCGCTGCTGCCACGCGCACAGCTGAAGCTGAGTCCAGCGATCTCGTCATCACCACCACCGACATCGATCGGCCCGCTGATGTGACCTTGACGGATTTGAGTAAAACCGCGCTTCTCGTCGTTCTCGGCAGTGACGAGATTCTGCTCGGCCCGGCGATGTTGATCGGGTCGACGACCATCGCTGTCGCGACCCATTCGACGTGTCCTGTGGTCGCTTTTCGTGGTGACATGCCCACTCCGACAGGACAGCCCATCATGGTCGGCATAGACCATGACCATGACGCCCAAGTGGCGGTCACGGCGGCTTTCGAGTTGGCGCACCGACTCGGCGTCGAAGTGATCGCTGTTCACACTTGGATGAGACGGCGACCGGCAGGGGAAGTCGCGCTGCCGTTCATGATCGACTGGGATGAACTCGAACACGATGAGCGAACACACCTTTCGGAGCGGCTCGCGCCGCTGATCGGGCTCTACCCAGACGTGGGGGTCACAGAAGTCGTCGACCTCGATAAGCCCAGCCGGGCTTTGATACGACGTGGCGAGGACGCGCAGCTGGTTGTGGTGGGTAGCCGGGGTAGAGGGCTGTTGGCCGGCGCTTTCTTGGGGTCGACCGGACTCAACCTGCTACATCACTCCGCGATTCCGGTCATGATTTGCCGCTCAGCGCACCCAGACCACGAAGCACGAAAAGGAATGCCGACATGACCGAACACCTTTCCACGCTTGACGCAGGATTCCTCGAGGCGGAGGACTCTGACCGGCATGTCAGCCTTGCCGTAGGCGGCATTTCAGTTATTGAGGGCCCGTTGCCCGACTACGACGTGCTCGTTGCCGGCATCGCCGAACGGATCCTCAGAGTGCCCAGATTCAGGCAGGTGCTGCGCACGCACCTTCTCGATCTCGGCTCACCGCAATGGGTTGAGGATCGCAACCTCGACGTATCGCATCACATACATCGCGCCGCGCTGCCGCATCCGGGTGATGACGAGGCGTTGTTCCGATTCGCCGCGGACGTCATGGAGCGGCGCCTTGATCGCGAACGCCCGCTATGGGAATGCTGGATCATCGAGGGCCTCGCCGACGGTCGGTGGGCGATGCTGATGAAAATCCATCACTGTATCGCCGACGGCATCGCCACGATGCACATGATCTCCGGACTCAGCGACGGCGGCGAGGGTGAGACATTTGCCACCAAGATCCGCGCCGCCCACGAACCATCCAGCAAGCTGATTCGACTTCCGTCGCTCAGTTTGAATCCTCTCAACTGGGCGAGCGGGATGTGGCGTCTGGCGACCGACGCCACCAACGCCGCAGCACTCGTGCTCGAGGGCGCCATGGAGATCGCCGGGGGACTGATTCGTCCCAATGCTCCCTCGTCACTGGCCGGGCCGATCACAACCATGCGGCGGTACAGCGCCGCGCGGGTGGCCCTCGCCGACGTGGTCGAAATCCGGCACAAGTTCGGAGTCACCCTCAACGATGTTGCGCTGGCGGCGATCACGGACAGCTATCGGGCCGCTCTGCTGCGCAGGGGTGAGCGACCGAGCCGCAATTCCCTTCGCACGTTGGTCCCGGTGTCGATGCGTTCCAACGAGCAGATCGATGCCACCGACAATCGCGTATCGATCATGCTGCCGTTTCTTCCTGTCGAAAAAGAGGACCCGGCAGAACAACTGCGTGCGGTGCACCGTCGGCTCACCCGCAGTAAAGCGAGCGGCCAGCGGCAAGCAGGCGGGATCTTCGTTGCAGCAGCGAGTGCCGTGCCTTTCCCGCTGACCGCTTGGGCGGTCCGCGCGTTGACCCGCCTCCCGCAGCGCGGTGTCGCGACACTGGCGACCAACGTCCCGGGCCCGCGGCACAAATTGCAGGTAATGGGCAGGGAAGTCGTGCGCGTACTGCCAATCCCACCGATCGCGCTGCAACTGCGAACGGGCATAGCCATCGTCAGCTACGCCGACGAGTTGGTGTTCGGTATCACCGCTGATTACGACGCAGCGCCCGACGTTGACGAACTGGCTCGCGGCATCGAGCGAGGGGTAGCGCGCCTTCGAGAGTTGGTGTGAAGGCGCCTTCATAGGGGCGGTAAGCCACCCTGACCCAAGGGTGGCTTACCGTGCCGATTCCAGGAGCACGCGCCGCTCGGCAGCCGCTATTGTCCGCCGGGCTGCATCGAGCGCATCGGGATTCACCGACACCGATGTGATACCCATTCGCACCAAATGCTCGGCGAACGCCGGCTTGGTCGATGGCGCCTGACCGCAGAGTGACGAGGTGATACCGAGTTTTCTTGCGGTGCCGATTATCTGGCTGATCGCGTCGAGTACGGCGGGGTCGGACTCGTCGAACAGTTCGGCGCAGATGTCGGAATCCCGGTCGACACCGAGTACGAGTTGAGTCAGGTCGTTGCTGCCGATGGAGACGCCGTCGATACCCATGCCGATGTACTCCGGCAGCCAATGCACCACCGATGGTACTTCGGCCATCACCCAACGGTGCAGTCCGCGTTGGCGGCCCAGCGGGCTGGCGTCTATCAACGACAGGCATTCCTCGAGTTCCCACCGGGTTCGCACGAACGGAATCATCACGTGCACGTTCGGCGACTGTTCACGCACGCGGGCCAGGGCCTGCAATTCGAGCGCGAACAGGTCCGGTTCTTTTACGTATCGGTAGCATCCGCGGTATCCGATCATCGGGTTGTGTTCGACAGGCTCGTATGCCTCGCCGCCGACCAGGCCACGAAACTCGTTGGTGCGGAAGTCGGTTGCGCGGTAGATCACCGGTCGTGGAGCGAAGGCCGCACCGATGCGCCCGACCGATTCCACCATTCCGTCCACGAGGACGCTTTGCTCGCCGTGGGCGATCAGATCGCGCGGATGACGTCCGCGGAGCGCCTCGGTCAACATGAATTCGGCGCGCAGCAGGCCGACGCCGTCCGAGCCCTGTGCTGCAACGGCTTCAGCGGAGTCCGGCATGGCCAGGTTTACGTAGACCTTGGTTCCGGTGACTTCCACCGACGAGGCGACCGACTCGCGTCGATCGGTTACCGACAGCGCCGGCGCAGCGTCAGCCCGGCCGGACAGCACCTGTCCGTGAGTACCGTCGACGGTCACCGTTGTGCCGTCATGCAGATCGGTGGTCGCCGTCCGCGTTCCGACCACGCACGGAACCCCCAACTCGCGGGCCACGATCGCGGCATGGCACGTCATGCCGCCGGTGTTGGTCACCAAGGCGGCGGCACGACGGATGGTGGGCAGCCAATCCGGATTGGTCATCTGCGCAACCAGGATCTCGCCCTCGAGCAACCGGTCGCCCTCGTCGGGAGTCTGCAGAACTCGGACCTTGCCGGACGCCGTGCCGGGTGCCGCGGCCAGTCCCCGTGCCAGGACGGCATGCTTTTCCGACCGCGGAGCGACCGTGTGGCGCAGAGTCGTGATCGGCCTGGCTTGCACCAAATACGTCCTGCCATCGGAGACAGCCCATTCGGTGTCTTGTGGGCAGCCGTTGTGCTGCTCGGTCGCGATCGCAAGCGTGGCAATGGCACGCAGTTCGTCGTCGCTCAGGACCCGCGAGTCGGCCTGGGCTTCATCGAGATCGACGATCGTGTCCTGACCGTCCTGGCCGCGCACGATCTTGAACGTCTTGTGCCCCAGGCGGGTATCGAGCACCGCGAGGTTCTCTTTTGACACGATGTAGGTGTCGGGTTCGACCTCTCCGGACACCACCACCTCACCGAGGCCGAACGCTGCCTCGATGACGACTCGATCTTGGGCCCCGTTGCTCGGGTCGGCGGTGAATGCGACGCCGGCCTTCTCGGAGTTCACCATCTGCTGCACCACGACCGCCATCGCAGGGTCACCGGTGAAGTCCCGGCTCGCGCGGTAGGTGATCACCCGGGGGCTGAACAATGACATCCAGCATCGAAGAACGGCCTCGATGAGACCCTCGTCGCCGGTGATGTTGGTCAGGGTCGCGTTCATGCCCGCGAAGGACGCATCGCGGCCGTCTTCGCCGGTCGCTGACGAACGCACGGCGACCACAGCATCGGAGTCGAGTGCGTGATACGCCGCGAGGATCAAGTCGTGCACGGTGTCGGTAACGCCGGCTTTTTGCACCAGACCCTGCATCCGATCACACAGTTCGCCCAGATGTGTCGTGTCGGCGACGTGGTCAAGTGCCTCCCGGTGCAGCGTGCTCAATTCCGCGTCGACGCCGCCTGCTCGCATGGAATCGCGGTAGCAGTCGCGCAACAGGACGAAGCCGGGCGGTACGGGCAGGTTGGCTGCCACGAGCTCGCCCATGTTCGCACCCTTGCCGCCCGCCTCCTCGGCGTCGGTGATTCGCAGCGTAGAGATATCCCGAACGTAGGTGTCGCTTTGCATGGTCTAAGCCTTTTCCACAGCGATCGACAGACCTAGCGTCCGAGGACCACATCCGGCGCGCTGAAGGTCACGACTGCATAGGGCACTAAGTCCCTGCTTTCGGACGTGGGACTTCTTTCCCTAGCGGCAAACTCGGTGACGTAGTCGGATCGACGTCATGGCCCCGACGACGGCACCATCGATCGTCACGTTGACGATGAACCCTGCGTTGGACATCTGTACCAACGCCGATCGGGTGCGACCGACTGACAAGATCCGTTGTGGCGCAGCTCAGTACGACGCGGGCGGCGGGGGGATCAACGTCGCGAAGATCGCCCATGTGTTAGGGGAGTCGGTGACAGCGGTGTATCCCGCCGGTGGTCCGACCGGTGACATGTTGACCGACCTTCTCGGCCAAAGTGGTGTGCCCATCCGTCCAACCGGGATCGCGGCTGCGACGCGGGAAAGCTTCACCGTCAACGAGATCAGCTCCGGCGTGCAATACCGGTTTGTGCTACCGGGACCGGTTATTTCTTTTCGCGAGCAACAGCAGTGCCTTGGCGAGCTTCGGCAGGCGGCGGTATCAGCCCAGTTCGTCGTAGCCAGCGGAAGCCTGCCCCCGAGTGTTCCCGTGAACTTTTATCAGCAGGTGGCGTTGATCTGCCGCGAGATCGGCGTGAAATTCGTGCTCGACACATCCGGTGGCGGACTTCGACACATCACCTCCGGGGTGTATCTGCTCAAGGCCAGCGTGCGGGAACTGCGCGAGTGCGTTGGACGGCCACTGTTGACCGAATCCGAACAGGTGGCCGCCGCTCACGAGATCATTGATTGTGGACAGGCCGAGGCCGTTGTGGTGTCGCGTGGAGCCGAGGGCGCCGTACTCGCCACGGTCGAAGGGGACCTGCGCTTCGCCGCCATCCCCATGCGTGCGCTCAGTGGGGTAGGGGCAGGCGATGCGATGGTCGCGGCCATCACGGTGGGGTTGAGCCGCGGGTGGTCGCTGAGCAAGTCGGTTCGCTACGGAATCGCCGTGGGTGCAGCAATGCTGCTGACTCCGGGTACCCAGCCGTGCACTCGGGCCGATGCCGAGCGGCTTTTCGAAGTTGCGCCCGATCCCGTGGAAGTCGAGACCGTGCATGGCGGTGCAATCGAGAAGGCGGTGGTCCGATGAATCCTCCCGTGACCGTCGATCCACGGTTGCACGACGCCGTCATCTTCGATCTCGATGGCGTCGTGACCGACACCGCATCGATTCACGCCGCCGCCTGGGCCGCCACCTTCGACGAATTCCTGGCGCGACGACCCGCGCGTGACCACGAGGACCTTTCTCCGTTCAGTGACCACGATTACCGCCAGTTCGTCGACGGCAAGCCACGTCAGGACGGCATAACGGATTTCCTTGCCTCACGAGGGATTTCGTTGCGACCGGGAGACTCGTCCGACAGCACCGAGGACACCGTGTGGGGACTGGGCAACCGCAAACAACAGCTCTTCCTCGAGCGCGTCGAGGACGGGGTGCCCGTGTTCGAGTCGACGGTCACTCTGGTGCGCAAGCTTGTCCACGCCGGGGTCAAAACGGCGATGTACTCGTCGAGTCGCAACTGCGACCGCATTCTCAAGGAGGCCGCACTCGAAGACCTCTTCACCGTTCGCGTCGACGGCGTGGTCGCTGAAGCCCTCGGACTGCCCGGTAAGCCGGATCCGGCCGTTTTGCTCGAGACCACAAGCAGATTGGCTGCCATCCCACAGCGGACGGTCGTGGTCGAAGACGCGGAAGCAGGCGTGGATGCCGGACGTAGGGGCGGATTCGCGATGGTGGTCGGTGTCGATCGCACCGGGGATGCCGACGAATTGTTGCGCTGCGGCGCGGACGTGGTGGTGCCCGACCTCGCCGAGGTCGCGGTGCGGACCGGCGACACACGTATGCCAGACCTTCCCAATGCGCTCGACGCCTACGGCCAACTGATCGGCGTGGTCGGCGGCAGGACACCGTTCGTGTGTCTGGACTTCGACGGAACCCTTTCGGAGATCGTGGCGGATCCCGATGTGGCCACCCTCGTTCCCGGCGCCGCCAAGGCCCTGGAAAACCTCGCCGCGCAGTTCCCCGTAGCCATCCTCAGCGGACGCGACCTCGCAGATATCCGCGAACGGATAGGCCTGCCCGGCCTGTGGTACGCCGGCAGCCATGGGTTCGAGCTCATCGGACCGGACGGCACCCACCACCACAACGACGCGGCCGCCGGTGCAGTGCCTGTTCTCGCGGCGGCCGCGACCGAACTGCGTGATGAGCTGAGAGACGTCGCGGGAGCGCGCATCGAACACAAGCGGTACGCCGTCGCAGTGCACTACCGCAACGTGACCCCGGAGCGGGTCGGCGAAGTTGTCGCAGCCGCGCATCGACATGGGCACCGACATGGCTTGCGGGTTACTGGTGGCCGCAAAGTCGTTGAGCTGCGGCCGGATATCGACTGGAACAAGGGAACGGCACTGCTCTGGATCCACGAAACGATCCACCAGGCCGGCCGCGTGCTGCCGATCTATATCGGTGACGACCTGACGGACGAGGACGCCTTCGACACCGTTCGATTCAACGGCATCGGGGTGGTGGTGCGCCATGACGAGGACGGTGGCCGTCCCACCGCGGCGCAGTTCTCTCTCAACAGTCCATCGGAGGTATGTGAGTTTCTGCGCCGCGGCGGCAATTGGCTGGCATACGAGCAACAAGCCGCCAACGACGCTTGGACATTCACGTTCGACGGCTACGACCCGCACGGCGAGAAGCTTCGCGAGGCGTTATGCACGGTCGGCAACGGTTGCTTCGCTACCAGGGGAGCGGCCCCGGAGGCGAAGGCCGGTCAGGTTCATTACCCGGCGACCTATGCGGCGGGTGTCTACAACCGACTCGACGACACCATCGACGGCCGAAAGACCGGGCACGAGAGCCTGGTGAACCTGCCCAACTGGCTTCCGCTGACCTTCCGCTTCGATGGCGGTGACTGGTTCGACATCGACGCCGTCACGTTGTTGTCCTATCGCCAGACGCTCGACCTTCGCGGGGCGATACTGTTGCGTGAGTTCCGTTTCCGCGATGATGCGGGCCGCACCACGTCGGTCGCTCAGCACCGATTCGTGGCCATGAACCAGGCGCATATTGCCGCGCTCGAAACGACGATCCTCGCCGAGGATTGGTCGGGGCGCATTGAAATCCGCTCGAGTATCGACGGCAATGTGCAAAACTGCGGCGTTGAACGGTACCGAGAGCTGGCAAGCAGCCACCTCGGATCCCTCACCACTCGCGCGCTGTCGGAGAACTCGGTGCTACTTACGGCGCAGACCACACAGTCGCGAATCCCGGTGGCGGTGGCAGCCCGGACCATTCTGTGGCGCAACGGCACAGCGGTGCCGGCCACGTACCGTCTCATCGGCGACGGCTTCGAGATCGGCCATGAAATCGCTACCGACCTGCTCGCAGGCCAGCCGGTGTCGGTGGAGAAGGTCGTTGCCTTGGTCACCGGGCGCGACGTCGCCACCTCCGATCCGGCGGTCGGAGCCGAACGAAACCTGCTGGGGCAAGGTCGATTTGCGGAGATTCGCGATGCGCACATGCTTGCCTGGGCCCATCTCTGGGAGCGCATGTCGATCGAGTTCGACGACCACGCTGACGAATTACGGATTCTGCGGCTACACGTGCTTCATCTATTACAGACGGTCTCATACAACAGCGACGACCTCGACGTCGGCGTGCCCGCACGCGGACTGCACGGTGAGGCGTATCGCGGGCACATCTTCTGGGACGAACTCTTCATCTTCCCAGTCCTGAACCTCAGGCTGCCAACTGTCACCCGTTCGTTGCTGCGGTATCGGTTCCGACGGCTGACGGAGGCAAGACGCGCGGCGAAGCTCGCCGGCTATGCCGGCGCGATGTTCCCGTGGCAATCAGGCACTGATGGACGTGAGGAAAGCCCGGAACTGCACCTCAACCCGCGATCGGGTCGGTGGAATCCCGACCCGAGCAACCGCGCACACCACATCGGTATCGCCGTCGCCTACAACGTCTGGCAGTACTACCAGGTCACGGGAGATCTGGCATACCTCATCGACTACGGCGCAGAGATGCTCGCAGAAATCGCCCGATTCTGGGCCAGTAGGGCGACCCTTGATGAAAGCCGCCATCGGTACTGCATAACCGGTGTTATCGGCCCCGACGAGTTTCATTCGGGCTATCCGGACAAGCCGTACGACGGGGTGGACAACAACGCATACACCAACGTGATGGCGGTCTGGGTGATCCTGCGGGCGCTCGACGCGCTGGCACTGATGCCGCTGCCCAATCGGCTCGATTTCCGGGAAAGGTTGGGATTGACAGACGAGGAACTGGCGCGCTGGGACCACGTCAGCCGACGGATGTTCGTACCCTTTCACGACGATGTCATCAGTCAATTCGAGGGATACGACCAACTGGCCGAACTTGGTTGGGATGCCTATCGGAGCCGCTATGGCAACATCCAGCGCCTCGATCGCATCCTCGAAGCCGAAGATGACAACGTGAACCGGTACAAGGCGTCCAAGCAAGCAGACGCATTGATGCTTCTGTATCTGCTTTCCTCAGATGAATTGAGCGAGTTGCTCGAACGACTCGACTACCGGTTCGGGAGCGACCAGATTCCGAAGATGGTCGACTACTACATGGCTCGGACGTCGCACGGATCAACCCTCAGCGGCGTGGTGCACACCTGGGTTCTGGCCCGCTCAAATCGTGATCGGGCGCTCGAGTTTTTTCAGCAGGTACTCAAGTCGGACGTCGCCGACATTCAAGGCGGCACTACCTCCGAGGGCATCCACCTCGCCGCGATGGCAGGCAGCATCGACCTCGTGCAACGGTGTTTCACCGGTCTGGAGACCCGTGATGATCGGCTTGTGCTATCTCCGCATTGGCCGGAATCACTTGGCGCTCTCGGATTTCCGATTCACTATCGCGGTCATCATGTGCATGTGCGGGTCAGCGGTAAGGGTGCCGAAGTCAGCGTGGATCCCCGCGACCTCCCGCCGGTGGTCATCGAATGCCGCGGCCGCATCGAGCAACTCGCACCCGGCCGGACGATCCGGTTCCCTGGCGTGAGCTGAATCGGACTACGGCCGGCGCGCGACGATCACCGGCGTGCGCGACGCCTGTACCACTGCAGCGCTGACCGAGCCCAACAGCATGCCCCCGAACCCGCCGCGGCCGTGACTGCCCACGACGACGAGCTGCGCCGACTCCGCCTGCTCGATCAGCTGACGCGCGGGCTGGTCACAAACGACGAGACGATGAATCGTCACGTCGGGGTAGCCCTCCTGCCAGCCGGCCATCCGCTCGGCCATGACCGCTTCCTCCGAAGTTTTCACCGTCGACCAGTCGAAACCAGGAAAGTCGAGTACTCCGGCGTCGCTCCACGCATGCAGCGCAATCAAATCCACGTGCCGGTGTGACGCCTCATCCAACGCGATGGCGGTGGCCAACTCCGATGCCTGCGACCCGTCGATACCCACCAGGACCGGCGAGTGCTCCTTGTGCCCGCTCAACCGGTTGTCGTCATGGATGACCGCCACCGGACAATGAGCGTGATGGATCAGCCCTGAGCTCACTGAACCGAGAAGAGTCCCGAACGCGCCATGGCCGCGGCAGCCCACCACCACCAGCTCTGCGTCTTTCGACATGTCCACGAGCGTGGGAATGGTTGCAGAGTAATACATTTCGGTCTTGACCCGGATCGCGTCGCATTCCCGAGTGGCATTCTGAACGGTCCTGACCGCGTCTGCGATGAGCTCACGGCCCTGCTTTTCTTGCCATTCGCCGAAGCCGATCGGTGGAGGCGTGCGGGCCCACGCTCCAGGAAGCCCGCCGGCGACGTGGACCAGGGTGAGCGAAACGTTGCGCAGCGATGCATCGCGGGCCGCCCAATCGACAGCCGCCCTCGAGACAGGTGATCCGTCGACGCCGACGACGATTCCGGGTGGTTCGACCGAAGTGGACATAGCCGCGACGTTAGGGCCCTTCGCGTTCGCGGTGTTAGGGCCGTAGGTCCCGGGTGCAATGCCGTTGGACACCGGCCGATGTCAGCTCCGCACGCGGGTGCCGGCGTTGCCGGCGACGATCTTGGCGATGTCATCCAACGACCCGATGACAGCCTCATTGCCGGTGTCCTTTGCGAAGTCGCATGCGGCCTGAACCTTGGGACCCATTGACCCCGTAGGAAAATCAAGCCCGGCGAGTTCGGCGGGCGTCACCGTTCCGAGCCGCTCCTGATTGGGCTTTCCCCATCCGGCATAGACCCCGTCGACATCGGTGGCGATGACCAGAAGGTCGGCTTCGAGCTGTTCGGCCAGCAGTGCCGCGGCCAGGTCTTTGTCGATGACAGCCTCGACACCCTGTAGCTGGCCGTGTTCGTCGTACATCGTCGGGATACCACCGCCTCCCGCGCAGATCACGATGGTGCCCTGCTCCACCAGGCTGCGGATCGGCCGGATCTCGAAGATCCGCAGGGGTTTTGGGCTCGCTACGACCCGGCGGAACTTGTCACCGTCGGGCGCGACGGTCCAACCGCATGCGGCTGCCAGACGTTCTGCGGTCTCCTTTTCGTAGAGCGGACCGATCGGCTTGGTCGGACGACCGAAGGCGGGGTCGTCGCGGTCCACCTCGATCATCGTCAGAACCGTGGCTAGCGGTTGGTCGTGGGGCAGCAGGTTGCCGAGTTCCTGTTCGATGACGTAGCCGATCATCGCCTCGGTCTGGGCGCCCAGAACGTCGAGGGGGTAGGGCGCGACGTCGTGGTAGGCGGCGGCCTGCAGTGCGAGCAGGCCTACCTGAGGGCCGTTGCCGTGCGCAATGACGATCTCGTTGCCGGGCGCTACCTCGGCGATCCGCTCGGCCGCGATGCGGATGTTGGCCCGCTGGTTGTCGGCGGTCATCGGCTGGCCGCGCCGCAGGAGCGCATTGCCGCCAAGCGCGATAACGATTCTCATCAGTCAGCTCAGCGCCGCGACGAGGACAGCCTTGATGGTGTGCATGCGGTTCTCCGCCTGATCGAATGCGATGTTGGCCGCGCTTTCGAAGACGTCCTCGGTGACCTCGATGCCGTTGCTGAGGCTTGGGTACTGAGCCGCGATCTTTGCCCCTACCTCGGTTTCGGCATTGTGGAATGCCGGCAGGCAGTGCATGAATTTCGTTCGTGGGTTGCCTGTCAGCGCCAGCATCACGGAGTTGACCTGGAAGGGCAACAGCACGTCGATGCGTTCACCCCAGGTTTCGATCGGTTCGCCCATCGACACCCACACATCGGTGTAGATGAAATCGACGCCGCTGACGGCTTTGTGCGGATCGTCGGTGATCGTGATGCGCGCACCGGAGGCGGCACCGAAGTCGCGGCACATGGTGACGTGCTCGTCTGTTGGCCACAAGTCTGGTGGCGCGCCGATGCGGACATCCATACCTAGCTTCGCTGCGATCAGCAGCAGTGAGTTGGCCACATTGTTGCGGCCATCGCCCACGAAGGCAAACACGATGTCGGTCAATGGCTTTGGGCAGTGTTCAGTCATTGTCAGCACGTCGGCCAGCATCTGTGTGGGATGGAACTCATCGGTGAGACCGTTGAATACCGGCACCCCGGCGTATTCGGCCAACTGCTCGACGATATCCTGGCCGGCGCCGCGGTATTCGATCGCGTCATACATCCGGCCCAGTACCCGAGCGGTGTCCTTCATTGACTCCTTGTGACCGATCTGCGACGACGCGGGGTCGATGTAGGTGACATGGGCGCCCTCGTCGTGTGCGGCCACCTCGAACGCGCACCGGGTACGCGTGGAGGACTTCTCGAAGATCAGGGCGATGTTCCTGCCTGCAAGGCTTTGTCGCTGCGCCCCCGAGTATTTCGCCCGTTTCAGATCCCGAGACAGGTCGAGCAGATAGAGCAGTTCGCGGTCGGTGTGATGGACCAGGCTGAGCAGACTTCTGTTTCGGATATTGAGTGGCATCGCTGTTCTCTCGTTAGGTGTAAATCGGGTCACGCAGGATGGGGCAGGTCATGCAGCGGCCGCCGCCCCTGCCGCGGCCCAGTTCGCTCGCGGTGATGGTCACGACCTCGACCCCCGCCTTGCGCAGCGCGGTGTTGGTGAGGATGTTGCGGTCGTAGCCGATGACGACGCCGGGTTCGAGCGCCACCACGTTGTTGCCGTCGTCCCACTGCTCGCGCTGGATGCCGTAGACATCGCCTGCGGTGGCTACGACGCGGAAGTCCACGCCAACCGCCTCACCGATGGTGGCCACGAGTCCCTTTGGCTCGCGACGGATATCCAGACCTGATGCGGTGCTGTCGTCGGGACGCAGGCTGAAGGGCACGATCGCATCGACGATCGGTGCGTAGGCGGTGACGAGGTCGTAGTCGCAGAACGTGAACACGGTGTCCAAATGCATGGCGGCGCGCGACTTCGGCAGGCTTGCGATGATCACCCGTTCGGCGGCCCCGGCCGCGAACAAGTTGCGCGCGACCTGGGTGATGGCCTGATGTGACGAACGTTCCCCCATGCCGATCACCACCGTGCCCTTGCCGATCGGCATGACGTCGCCGCCCTCGAGGGTGGCCGCACCATGGTCGCGGACAACGGCTTCGGGATCAGAAAGCCAGAAGTCGAACTTCTCGTCGGCGAAAGCAGGATGGAATTTGTAGACAGCCGACGTGAGCAGCGTCTCCTGCCTGCGGGCCGGCCAGTGCATCGGGTTCAGCGTGACACCGTGAAAGATCCACGACGAGTTGTCGCGCATGAACTGGGTATTGGGAAGCGGGCGGAGCACGAATCCTGCGGGGTCGAGTTCGCGGAAGGCCGACAAGAAGCTACCGGCGACATCGTCGGGCACATCCTGGTACGCGACGCCGCCGATCAGGAATTCTGCGAGCCGTTCCGCTGGGAGCTCGGTCAGCCAAGCCTGTATCTCGTGGGTCAGACCCGCGCCGACCAGGTCGTCGGTGATCTTGCGGTCCAGTAGCCACTGTCGGGCTTCGGTAACCTCGAGCACCTCGGCGAGTAGGTCCTGCAGTTCGAGGACCTCCACACCGCGATCCGCCATCTTGGCGACGAAGTCGAAGTGGTCGCGACGGGCCTGTTGCAGCCAGATGACGTCGTCGAACAGCAGCTCGTTGCAGTTCTCCGGGGTCAGGCGCTGATGCGCGAGTCCCGGTGCACACACTATGACTCGTCGCAGCCGGCCCGCCTCCGACCACACCCCCAACCGAGATTCGTTGCCGCTCAGGGCTTGTCGGCTCGTCATAGCACGGCCAGGTTGCCGGTGGCCATCAGGAGCAGCGCAACCATCGACGTCAACGCGACGGCGATGACGACAGCCCATTCCGACCTCGTGAACGCGGGCAGATGGCTTTCCCGGCGAGCCCAGACGTACAGCGCAGTCCCGGCAAGGTAGAACAGCGCAGCGATCAGCAGGTACTGCCAGCCTCCGGCGTAGACCAGCCACACCGCATACCCGAGTGCGACCACGCCAATGATCAGGTCGCGTGCCCTGCCGCGACCCGACTCATAGGTCTCACCACGCACCGCCAACAACACCTGGTATGCCGCGGACCACAGATACGGCAACAGGATGAGCGAGGTGGCAAGATAAACCAGGTTGGTGTAGGTGCTCGCGTTGGCCAGGGTCCACAGCAGCAGCGCCTGAACACACGAGTTGGTCAGCCATAGGGCGGCCGCGGGCGCGCCGTGCTTGTTCTCTCGGGCAAGCGCTTTCGGCATCACGTTTTCCTTGGCGGGCAGGCGCAGGATCTCGACGCACAACATCACCCAGGCGATCAGCGCACCGAGCAAGGAGACGACCAGACCGATCGAGATGAATGCGGCGCCCCAGCTGCCGACCTCGTTCTCCAGCAGACCCGCCATGGAGGGGTCGGGCACGCCGGCCAGCTCCGCCTGCGCCATCAGACCGTACGACAGCAGGTTGACCAGAAGCAGCAGCGCCAGCACACCCGCGAAGCCAAAAACGGTGGCCCGGCCGACGTCGCTGCGTCTTGCCGCGCGCTGCGAGTACACCGCTGCGCCCTCGATACCGATGAAGACCCAGACCGTGACCAGCATCATGTTCTTGACCTGGGTCATGGTGTCTCCCAGTGGCGCCCCGTCGATCTGTGTCGCCCTACCCCAGAAGTCGGCGGTGAACAGGCCTGCCTTGAAACCCACCGCCGCGATCGCGATGAAGACGAGAATCGGGATCACCTTGGCGATCGTGACGAGCATGTTGACAAACGCAGCCGTTTGAACGCCGCGCAGCGTGAGCGCATGCACTGTCCACAGCACGACCGACGCGCCGATGATCGCAGAAACCGTTGTGCCGCCTTGGAACTGAGGGAAGAAGTAGCCCAGCGTCGAGAACAGCAACACCAGATAGGCGACGTTGCCCACCCAGGCCGACATCCAGTATCCGAAGGCCGACGTGAACCCGATGTAGTTACCGAAACCGGCGCGGGCGTAGCCGTAGACACCTCCATCGACCTCCGGCTTGCGGGAGGCCAAGGTCTGAAAGACGAAGGCCAGCATTAACATGCCGACACCGGTGATCACCCACCCGATCAGGAGCGGGCCGGGAGCCGAGCTGGCGGCCATCTGCGAGGGCAATGCGAAGATTCCGCTGCCGATCATGGAGCCGACCACGATTGCCGTCAGTGCGGTCAGTCCAAGACCTGTGCCGCGAAGGACCGGACGGGTCTTAGGTGGCGGTGGAACAAGCGTTTCCGACATCGTTGTCTCCCAGGCTCGATCGGTGCGAGGTCGTTGATGTCGCCTCGTGTGATCGACGCTATGGGCGGGGCGCGCCGAAAAGAGGAGTCTTTGGTCCCTGATCAATTGGCGTAAGTCCCAGCCGCGAAAGCAGAACAGGCCAGGCGCTGTTTGCAGGCAAGCTGCTTCTGCGCCGCAGGCTGATTCGACGATGTATCCACCGTGCGGTGGTTTTAGTGGTGCGTTCGAACGTCAAAGACATCGTTGACCGGCCGCCGCGGGGTTTCGGCCTGGACCGCGCCCTCGTCGTCAAGTGAGGTGCCGACCCTTATCAACACCTGTGGGAGACCGTGCTGACCCGTGAGTTCGCGCACGATTTCTCGGCTCGGGGCGAGTTCGGTCATGTGCGTCAGGGTGCACGTCGCGAGCCCGGCGACGGTGCACTCGAGCAGCAATGCCGACAACGCTTCTCCGCAGCGCAGCACATCGAGCCGGGCATCCTCATGATGGGTGGAGAGCACCACAATCTTGGACTGGTCGGGAATGCCGTGGAGTGACGCACCCGTCGGCCCGGCGGGAAAGTCGCGGGCGACTTCGACCAGGGCGGCCTGGGCTGCGGACACCAGTGCGCTCTGCGGCACACCTTCGCCTGTGACGAAAGGCGATGTCCACCACTGCAGCTCGGCTTCGTAGGAGGGATCGTTTTGCCTGATTTCCTGGGTGAGCCGAGAAGCTTGTGCCAGCTTCGGGCGTGCTTCGTCCAACACCACATCACACATCACGTGAAACGGGATGATTGCCTGGCGCAGCGAGACTTCGATGCGTGTCCAGTCGCCGGGTTGGCCGAATGGTCGTCGGTCGGTGTGGCGCCGGGGGATGGCTTCGGCGAGTCGCACCGCTGCGGCGGTAGGCCCGGGTGGTGCGGGACGGAAGGTGATGCTCGCCAGATGAGACGGTTTGTCGCGGTCGGGAAATCGCGTAACGGTGGTGTCCCACCCCGCAGCCGCGATCGCGACGACGAAGTGGTCCAGGGCGGCGCCGCAGCTGAGCGTGATCTCACGGCCCTGCGGGTCGGCGGCGGACATCAGCCGGCTGGTGTCGGCGAACAGATGAACGCTGGGGCCGTCGGTGACCCATCGCCATGGCTGGCTGTTGTGCACTGAGGGCGCACGGCAGGCCGACTCCACCGCGTCACGGATAACGGCGAGGTCCGGTGTCGGGGTCGTCATGGTCACCACCTACTCGTTGGTGGATTCGACGCTAACGTCGTTCCCCGGCTTTCACAGGGGCCATTGGTCCCCAAGCCATGAGTCAGGTGTTCACCCGAGTTCGGCGAGCACCGCTTCGACCGCTCCGGGGACCGCGGCGGCGACCGCCGATGTGAGCGTGACGCCGTGACCGGCGTCGTCGATGTCGACGGTAAGCACTACCAATTTCCCGGGTATCCGGCCGAGGGCCTTGCCCAATTCGTAGGTCTGCGCCAGCCCAATTGCGTGCGAGCTCACGACGGACGGTTCGGTGTCATCGCCTGGCGCCCAGCGCCGAATCGTGCCCGGCTTTGATCCCGGGCCCATGGCTGCGTCTACCGCGACCACTAGCGACATGTCGCTCCATGCCTCCAGAATCGATGTCGGCTCGCCGGTGACCGTCGCCACTGCAACACCCTCGAGGCGGCGTTGCGCGATCGCAGCGGCGACCGCGAGCCCAACCCCGTCGTCGCGCCGGAACTCGTTGCCGACGCCGATGACGAGTGCCCTGCTGCTCATTTACGGTCGATGGTCAGCGTCAAGAAGTGAGCCGAACACGAGATGCACGGATCGTGATTGCGGATCGCCTTCTCGCACAGCGACGTCAACGCCGCGTCGTCCAATGTCAGATTCGCTGCCACGAGTTCTGCCATTTCGTGCTCGATGGCGGCCTGGTTCTGCGCGGTCGGCGGCACGATCGCTGCCGACCGCACGAGGCCGTCCTCGTCGATTTCATAGCGGTGGTACAACAGCCCGCGCGGCGCCTCGCTGACACCGTGGCCGATGCCTGCGCGGGCCGCAACGTCGACGAACGGCCTCGCGGGGCGTTCGTATTCGGCGATGATGCGCAGCGACTCCTCGATGGCGTATACGACCTCGACGGTGCGAACGAGAATGCTGCGGAAGGGATTCCGGCACACCGCAGAAAGCCCTGCTGCTGTAGCAGCTTGACGGGCGATGGGTGACAGCGCCGCTGAGTTCAGCGAATACCGGGCAAGCGGACCGGTCAGATAGCGCGCGCCGTCCAGCGTTGCGTGCAGTGCGGTGGAGTGTTTGACCTGCGTCTCGACCACGTGATCGCTGAAATCGGCTACAGCAAACGGGGTTCCATCGCTGCGCGCGATCGTGCCGTTCTCGATGGGATAGGAGTCGGTGTCGACCAACGAAAGCAGCTCGTGGTCGAACTCGACGTCAGGGAAGTCGAACCCGGCCACCAACTGCAGCACCTCGAGTGCCTGGTCGAGCGAGCGGTGCAGCATCTCGGCAAGCGGATCGAGGTCGTGCTTGTCGGGCACGGAGTAGAAGCCGCCCAGTCGCACGTTGACGGGGTGGATGGCGCGCCCACCAATTTGTTCCATCAACCGGTTACCGGTCTTCTTCATCGCAAGACCGCGTTCGATCAGGTCGGGCCTGTCCTTGGCGAGGCTGATGCCGTCGGGGTATCCGAGAAAGTCGGGTATATGCAACAAAAAGATGTGTAAGGCGTGGCTGTGGATCCACTCACCGCAGTACAGTAACCGGCGCAGCGCCGTGAGTTCGGGAGGAACGGTTACCCCGCAGGCATTTTCGATCGCGTTCGAGGCACTGATCTGATACGCAACCGGGCAGATGCCGCAGACACGCGCGGTGATGTCCGGAGGTTCGGTGTACGAGCGGCCGCGCAGAAATGCCTCAAAGAACCGCGGTGGTTCGTAGATGTTGAGTTCGACGCTTTCCAGTTCACCTTCGACCAATGAGACGTGAAGTGCGCCTTCACCTTCGACGCGGGTCAGGGCGCCGACTGAGATGGTGCGTACTTCTCTGCTCACAGGTCGTTCCGCTCCGCGGTGAATTCGGCGACGTTGAACGTCGAAAACACCCGGTCTACCGCATCATCCGACATGCCGTCGCGGTTCAGGACCGGGATCAGGGCGGCGGTGTTGGGTGTCGCCGCGGGGCCGAAGCAGCCATAACACCCGCGGTGATACGACGGGCACAGTGCGCCGCAACCAGCGTGCGTCACCGGGCCTAGACAGGGAATGCCTTCGGCGACGACCACACACGTCACCCCGCGCAGCTTGCATTCGGTACACACCGTCTTGGCGGGCAGTCGCGGTTTGCGTCCGGTCAACAGCGCGGCCAGGGTGCCGAGCAGTTGGCCGCGGTCTATCGGACAGCCCTGCAGTTGGTAGTCGACAGTCACGTGTGCAGCGGCGGGGGTGGACGTCGACAAGGTGTCGATGTACTGGGGGTTGGCATAGACGACAGAGGCGAACTCTTCGACATCGGCGAAATTCCGAAGGGCCTGAATTCCGCCTGCCGTAGCGCAGGCGCCGATGGTCACCAGAATGGCGGACTGCTCACGAATCTCGAGGATTCTGCGCCTGTCGGCGGCGGTGGTGATGGACCCTTCGACCAGGGAGACATCGTAGGGCCCGCCGACGATTGTGCTGGATGCCTCGAGGAAGGTCGAAATCTGTACTTGTTCGGCGAGGGTGAGCAGTTCGTCCTCGCAGTCGAGCAGGGTCAACTGACAGCCGTCGCACGAGGCGAACTTCCATACGGCCAATGTCGGTGTGGTCATCTACAGCTCCTTGACCGCGAGCAGGGGTTGCGCGGCGTCATACCCGACAACGGGGCCGTCCCGGCACAACAGCAGCGGACCGAGCTGGCAGTGCCCGCACCAACCAATCCCACATTGCATGTTCCGTTCCAGTGAAACCCGGATGTCGCTGGCGGCCAACCCTTTTTGAATGAGTGTGTCGGCACTGTTGCGCATCATCGGCTCGGGTCCGCATAGGAACGCGGTGGTGCTGTCGGGCCGCAGTTGCAGCTTGCGCAGCGGTTCGGTGACGAAACCCACCTCCCCGGGCCAGCCCTGCACTGGAACATCAACCGTGAGGTGCACATCGATCAGCGAGCTTGTCGTCCAATCGTGCAGTTCGTCGGCGAACAGAAAGTCGTCTCGCGACCGCGCGCCGGCGATCAGCGTCACCCTGCCGTACGAGTCCCGGTCGGCCAGAGCGCCGAGCACAACGGGCCGAAGGGGAGCAAGTCCGACGCCGCCGGCGACGATGACAAGGTCACGGCCCGCGGCCTGCGCCAGCTCCCAGTTGGTGCCGAATGGGCCACGCATCCCGATCACAGCGCCGGGTTTGGCATCGTGCAGTGCACGGCTTATCGCGCCGACAGAGCGGATCGTGTGCGTGATGATGGGCTCGGAGGTGGATGGAACGCCGCTGACCGAGATGGCGACCTCGCCGATACCAAAGGCATACATCATCATGAATTCACCTGGCAGAGGGGCGGTTAGCGCGTCGAGTACCGGTTCGAGCCGCAACGTCGACGAATCGTGATTCTCGGCCACGCGGCTGCAGACGCGGTATGGCACCGGTGTCATGGCCGTTGGCGCGGACGTCTGCCACTGCGCAGGATCAGTCATCGTCGCGCTCCGCCAGCAGTGACAAGACGTTCATCTCTTCGGTGATGTCAATTCCCGTGGGACACCATGCGATACAGCGCCCGCAGCCCACACAACCAGAGGTGCCGAATTGATCGTGCCACGTGCCGAGCTTGTGGGTGAGCCAATGTCGGTAACGCGACGGCCCGGATTGGCGCACGCTGCCCTCGTGCACGAAGGTGAAATCGAATTCAAAGCATGACGCCCAACTCATCCACCGCTCTGCATGGTCACCCGTGAGGTCGGTGACGTCCTCCACGCTGGTGCAGAAGCAGGTGGGACATGCCATCGTGCAGTTGCCACAAGTCAGACACCGGTCGGCCACCTCATCCCAACGCGGCGACTCCCGTGAGTCGATCAAGAGTTGCCGAAGGTCGTCACCCGGCATCTCGCGACCCATGTGGTTGGCCGCCTCGGTGACTTCGGCCCGTGCGGAGTCGATTTCGGCGGTGTCCGCATCGCGATGCGGAAGCGCCGCAAGCACATCGGCACCGTCCTCGCTTCCGACGTCGACAACGTAGATGCAGTCGTCACCGCTGATGCGCTCGGTCAGCGCGAGATCGTAGCCCGGCCCGACCGCGGGTCCGGTATGCATGGACGCGCAAAAGCACAGGCCGCCGGGCTCGGTGCAATTGACTGCGACGACGAACGTGCCTGCCAACCTGCTCACGAATCCCCGATCGGGGTGAGCACCCTTGCCGAGGACGCCGTCGAGCACCGCGATCGCTGCGAGATCGCACGCCCGAACCCCGATGAACGCGTCTGGACGTACCCGCTGCGGCGCTACCCCGTCGGAGGACCAAAGCCGCTGACGTGGAGGATGGAGGAACTGCTTCCAGGACTGCGGACCAGCCGAATGGCCGAACAGTGCGCTGTCGCCGCGTCGGCGCAACCGGTAGCGTCCCGGCCCGACCTCGACTCCCCACCCCTTCGGCAGCTCGTCGGCGGACGCCAGTTCTTCGAGCACGATCGCGTTATCCGACCGCGTGGGACCGACCACGCGGTATCCGCGGTCGATCAGTGCGGACACGAGTGCGGCCAACCCAGCGGCGTCGATCACCGCGCTGCTCATGGCCCAATCGTGCTCCCGGACCGGCGGCGATACACGGTCCTTACGGCTCATTGATCAGGGCCAAAGGTCCTCGCTGTGTTAGGGCCGGCCAGAGGGGCCGTTGGTGCTCGATTTATGGGACTTCAGACCATGGCCGCCCGGAGTGCGCATGGCTAACGTCCCCGGCATGTCCACAGAATCTCAACCGATCTCCATCCTCTCGGAGACCGAATCCTGGAATCTACTGTCCAGCGTTGCGCTCGGCCGGCTGGTCACAAGTGTCGACGGCGAACCGGCGATCTTCCCGGTCAACTTCGTCGTCCAGCACCGCACGGTGCTGTTTCGCACGGCCGAAGGCACCAAGCTGGTCAGCGCCGCGATCAACCATCACGTGCTGTTCGAGGCCGACGATCACGGTGTCACCGAAGGCTGGAGCGTGATCCTCAGCGGCCAAGCGCGCATATTGCACACCGACGACGAAATAGGCGAGGCCGACCGGGCGCAACTACTCCCATGGACGGCAACGGTGAAGCAGCACTATGTGCTCATCCGTCCGCTTCGCATCACTGGCCGCCGATTCGTGTTTGGCTCAGAACCTGACCGCGAGTTCACCGTCGCGTAGGGCTACGGCCGACCGGCCGGAACCCGGTACAGCGCAGCGCCCGCCGTGATTCCGGCGCCTGCTGCGATCAGCAGTACGAGGTCACCGCTGCACATGCGGTCTGCGACCTGCTTGAACGCAGCCGCCAGCGATGCCGTATGGATATTTTTGTCGGACATGATGATTCGGTCCTCGGCCACGTCGAGAGATGTCGCTAGTTGAGTCCGATACCGGGGCCTGTTAGGCGCGGCGATGATCATGTCGACGTCATCGAGCCGCAGTCCGGCTTCGCGTAAGCACTCGTCGACGGCCCGGCAGGCGGCCTCTGCGAATCTGGTGTCGACTGTTTGCGATTCGACGAACCGAAGCACATTGCGGCCATCCACGAGACCGACTGTGGCATTGGAGCTTTCCCCTTCGTCGTAATTGCTTGCCCAGTGAACTCTTTGTAGGCCATAGTCGTCATCGGTCCACTCGCACAGCAGCGCCGCTCCCGCAGGCGAGAACGGAAAGCGCTCGCTCATCCCGTGTCCGGGATCGGCGTCGCTGGCCAGAACAAGGGCGCAGTCGACGGCGCGCGACTTGAGGAACCCGTCGACGATCTGCAGGGCTGTCAGCGTTCCGCAGGTTCCGTTGGAAACATCGAATGAAAAGGTGCCGTGCGTTTGTGGATGGGGGTTTTCGGGATGGGCGCCGATGTCCTTCTGGATCAACGCCGCAAGCGCAGGCTCTCCCAGATTGCGGTCGCGGTAGATGCCTGCGTTCACGATCAGGTCGACGTCGTTGGGCTGTTTGCCGGCGTCGTGCAAACAGTCACTGGCCGCCCTTACCGCGACGCGCAGCGCACTGTGCCGATCGCGCCATCCGCCATGGCTGAGCGAGACCTGATCAATCAACGTGCCCATAGCGGTTCACCAATTCCTCGTCCAGGGTCAGTAGTACGACGCCGATCTCCAGTCCCGACGCCAACGCGATCAATGCCACCGTTTCACCCGGCCGAATGTGTCCGGCCTCAAGCTCTTCGACGAGAGCCACGGTGTGCGTCGTCGATGCGGTGTTTCCGTAGCGGTCAACGGTGATCACCGCATCGTGGCGCGGGGTGTCGCCGAAGGAGGCGGCCATCTTTGCCATGCCCTTGCGTATCGCGCGCGCCGAGGTTTGGTGGGTGATCACGTGGTCGATGTCGTGGATCGTAATGCCCACTGCGTCAAGCACTTCGTGCAGCAACACAGGGGTATTCGACATCGCGGCCTTCTGGATCCCGCGCGCGTCGGTGAACATCCGTGCGGCGGGCTCGTGACCCTTGGGGTACGCCAGGCACAGCCGGCTGTAATCGGCGACGGTCGTGAACCCGGCCAAGGTGATGCCGGCGGAACCCGGTTCGGCCCGTTCGAGAAGCAGCGCTGCGCCTGCGTCGCCTAGGGTCAACGAGGCGAGCTCTTTGCTCATGATGTTGCGGATATGACGCGCGGCATTCTGGCCCAGCTGAGAGATGTATTCGCCGCTGACCACCAGGACCCGCTTTGCCGTGCCCTGCCGAATCCAGTTGTTGGCCACCGTGACACCGGTCAGCATGCCGGCGCAGGCGTTGGACACGTCAAATGTCATCGCGTTCGTGGCGCCGATCGCCTTGGCCACGAAGCTGGCCATCGAAGGCTCCAGCCATTGCGTCAGGCCGCCACGGAATTTCGTTATGCTGCAACTGATTACGGCATCGACAGATTCGGCTGTGCGGTCGCCTCTCTGTAGGCAGTCGAGAGCTGCGGAGGTGGCCAAGCTGTAGGAGTCCTCGTCGCCGACCGAGACACGGCGCTCCCGGATACCCGTCAACCGTTCCAGGTCGATGTGGGTGCGGTGGCGCGTCGTCGCCATCAAGGCGGAGGTGGCCAGATGTGTGGCAGGTAGATGCCTTCCCGCGCCGGCCAATCGCGTGCGAAATGGCGTAGTCGCTTCGCCTGCCGAGGGATCCATCACCAGCCACTGCGTACGCATGCCCCATATTCCGACGATGACGCGGAGGTATTAAAGAGCGCTTTGGGCCTCAGCGGCCGGGACCTTGGACCCTTAGCTCTCCCGCGTGGCGGCCCTACGGTCGCTGTATGGGCAATCCACGCGGCTGGGTAGGCGGATTGATGGCTGCGGCAGGCGCAATAGCGGTTTATCGAGGCGCCTTGCGGCCGTGGATGTACCGGTGGGGTGCCACCGATGAAGAGGTCGCCGCCAAGCTTCCAGGCGACGAGCTGATCGCGCCGAATTGCGCTATCACCACGCGAGCCGTCACCATCGATGCGCCCGTCACCGATGTGTGGCCGTGGCTTGCGCAGATCGGTGAATGCCGCGGCGGCTTCTACAGCTACTCCTGGTTGGAGCGAGCCGCCGGGGCCCATATTCGCAACGCTGACACCGTTCATGCCGAGTTACAGGACCTCCACACCGGTGACAGCATCTGGCTGGCCCGGCGTTACGGCGACGTGGCGCGACAGGTGGTGGCGGCGGTCGAGCCGAACTCACATCTATTGCTGATGTCGCCGGACGATTTCGAGCGGGTGCAAAGCGGGTTCAAGGCCAGCGGAGGCTGGGGCTTCTACCTGCGTGAACAAGATGGATGGACACGGCTGCTGGTGCGCGGCAGCGGTGGCGCCGTCGGCCACACGGCGTTCGACGTCGCGCATTTCGTGATGGAGCGCAAGATGATGCACGGCATCCGTCACCGCGCCGAACAGCTGAGCCGCGACGAGCTGAACGCATTTGTACGGTGTCAGTATCGCGACGTCAGGCAGATCAGCGACATCGCCGAATTGGCGCGGAATTCTTCGCCTACTGGTTAGCCCGGTGCGACACTGGTGCGGTGACCAATCCGGTCGAACCGGGGGCTGAGAGCAACATGCCCCCGCTCCGCGAAACGCTGTCCCAATTGCGGCTTCGCGAGTTATTGGTCGAGGTTCAGGATCGGGTCGAACAGATCGTCGAGGGCCGCGACCGGCTCGACGGCCTGCTCGACGCGATGCTCGTCGTTACTTCAGGGCTCGAACTCGACGAAACGCTACGCACTATCGTCCACACCGCCATTCAGCTGGTAGACGCCCGCTATGGCGCACTCGGCGTCCGTGGTCATGAACATGAACTCGTCGAGTTCATCTACGAGGGCATCGACGAACAAATGCGCGAGCAGATCGGTCACCTGCCCGAAGGCCGTGGCGTCCTCGGCGTCTTGATCGACGACCCCAAGCCCATTCGACTGGACAACATTTCCCACCACGCCGCATCGGTGGGCTTTCCGCCCAACCACCCGCCGATGCGAACCTTCCTCGGCGTGCCTGTGCGGATTCGCGATGAGGTGTTCGGCAACCTGTACCTCACCGAGAAGGCGAACGGCCAGCCGTTCAGCGAGGATGACGAGGTTTTGGTGTACGCCCTCGCCGCGGCGGCCGGCATCGCAATCGACAATGCGCGACTGTACGAGGCGTCGAAGCGGCGACAGGCTTGGATCGAGGCCACCCGGGACATCGGCACCGAGTTGCTGTCGGGCACCGATCCGGCCAGGGTGTTCCGGCTGGTTGCCGACGAATCGCGGGTCCTCAGTGGAGCCGAGCAGACGTTCGTCGCCGTACCCGAGGATCCCGAGCTTTCTACGAATGAGGTCGATGAGCTCATCGTGACCGCCGTCGCCGGTGACGGGTCGGCGGCCGAGCTGCGGGCGATTCCGGTCGAAGGAACCCTTGTCGGCGAAGCGTACGTTCAGCGCGCTCCTGGTCGTTTCGACAGATTCGAGCTGGACGCGGGGGAGACTACGGTCAGCGGTCCCGCGCTCGTCTTGCCCCTGCGCGCGACCGATACGGTCGCCGGTGTTCTCGTCGCGGTCCGCCCGAAAGGTGCCCGCCCCTTCACCGGCGAAGAACTCGACATGATGGCCGCCTTCGCAGACCAGGCCGCCCTGGCTTGGCAGCTGGCCAGTACACAACGTCAGATGCGGGAGCTGAGCATCCTGACGGACCGCGACCGTATCGCACGCGACCTTCACGACCACGTGATACAACGCCTATTCGCGGTCGGGCTCGCACTGCAGGGAACGATTCCGCGGGCGCGTTTGCCCGAAGTCAAGGATCGCCTCAACGCCTGCGTGGACGACCTCCAGGAAGTCATCCAGGAGATCCGGACCGCAATCTTCGATCTGCACGGCGCCTCTTCGGGAATGACCCGGCTGCGTCAGCGCGTGGATGACGCGATCGCGCAGTTCGCCAATCCGGAAGTCCGCACCACAACGCAGTTCGTCGGGCCCCTTTCGGTGGTCAGCCCCACGCTGGCCGATCAGGCCGAAGCGGTGGTTCGCGAGGCAGTCAGCAATGCCATCCGGCACGGCAAGGCGACCACGCTTTCGGTAAGCGTCACCGCAGCAGATGACCTTCTGATCGAAGTCGTTGACAACGGCGTCGGCATCTCGGGTGCGGTCACGCGCAGTGGACTGGCCAATCTGGAGAAGCGGGCCCTCGACGCCGGGGGCGCGTTTGCGATCGACAGCGAGCCCGGCGGCGGGACCACGCTGCGGTGGTCTGCACCGCTGCAGGCGTAGGCCATACGAACTCCGCGGCGACGACCAAAGTCCCTAACCGGACTGGTGCGGGTGTCGATAGCGTTTAGCCATGTCAGGCGGTCTATCCGGAGAACGCAAGCCGATCGTCGTTGGTATCGACGGCTCGTCTGCATCGCTCAACGCCGCGAGATGGGCTGTTGCGGAAGCGGTTACGCGTGACGTTCCGCTTAGGCTCGTGCATGTCGTGCGAGATCACCACAAACACACCGGAACGACGGCGTGCGAGGCCGACCCCCTGTTGCTCACCGCGACGGATGCGGTCGAGGCGGCGGGACATCCTGTCTGCCTTCAGGTGAGGCGGACAGTGGGGGACCCTGCTGAAGTCCTGATCGCCGAGTCCTGCCACGCCGCTATGGTCTGCATCGGTGAGCCGACACCGAACCCGATGAGCGGAAAGTTGTTCGGGTCCGTCGCGGTCGCGCTGTTCGAACATGCGCGCTGCCCGGTGGCGGTCATCCGCAGCGATTCAGCGGGGCTGATTCGCGACGGCGGCGTAGTCTCGGTCGTTCTCGACGACGAACCCGACAACGACGCGGTGGTTCATTTGGCGATGCAGGAAGGTCGGCTACGCAAAGCGACTGTGCGACAGATAGATCGACGGGTCGACAGTTGGATCCGCCGCTATCCCGACGTGCACGTCGAAGTCGTTGCTTCGGGTACCGGACGACGGTACGGACGCACTTGTGATGAACCGGGTGCGACTCAGCTGGCCGTTGTCGGCGATTCGGAGGCCGATCAGTTGGGCACGCTCGCCGTTCCGAACTGCCATCCCATCCTTGACTATCCCGATTGTTCGGTGTTGATGGTTCGCAACTAACGGCGGCGCCGCCACGCCACCAACCCGACGGCAACCGCTGCGACCACGAGTGCGGCGATCACCGGAGCCGTCACTTTCGGCTCGGTCGCGACTCGCCCCATGGAGTGCGTCGTCTCGACGACCCGCTCCCTGGTTTCGGCGGCCTTGTCCTTGGCGCGCTGCTTGACGTCCAACTTGTCCGACAGGGCTCCGACCGTCTGGCCCAACTCTTTTCGCGTGCGTTCGATGTCGGCCTGGATGTCGTCGACCTCGGCGTCTGGGCCAGGTTCGGGGCGGGGGGGATCAGGTAGTGCCATGGCGCGCGTCCTTGATCTCTGCGATATCGGCCTTCACGGTTTGCACGGTTCTCGGCGCCGCCGGAGTGGCCTCCTTCGCCTGGCTTCGTCCGCCGACCGCGGCGAGCGCCGCCGCGATGAACAACACCGCGGCTACGATGAGCGCGGCCGCCCACACCGGTAGTGCCAGCGACAGCGCAGCCACTGCCGCCGCGATGACGGTGGCCGCACCAAAGAATGCGAGCAGTCCGGCGACACTGAACAATCCGGCGCCGATGCCCGCATGTTTAGCGGACTGTTGGAACTCCTTCTCCGCAAGTCTGAACTCGTCACGGATCAGGCGTGACACCTGCGATGAGAACTGGCTCATCAGCTCGCCGATCGAAAGATCGGTAGCCTGCTTCGACTCGACACTCATGACATATAGATGCCCCGGCCTGCTCAGCCGAAACCCGGTGACAGGTGTGCTTCGCCGGCGCAACGTTTGGATAACTCGTAGGCTGCGTCTGCCTGCAGCACGTGACGTGCGGGCACAACGCGTGAGGTCGATGCAGCTCAAAGTCATTTTTCGGCGGCGTGCGCCTCGTGGGCCGCCACGGCCGGCCAACGTCACCATTTGGAAACAGTGTGGTGCGGCGTGACCCGTGGGGCAGTAGTGACTGCTGATAATTAACGCGGTCGTCCTGGCGACTTCGGTACGGCATGCGGCCGTGCCGCGTGAATTGCGGAATGTCTGAGCGCAAATGAAGGGTTCGACGTCGATGAGGGTCTTTGATCGATTCAACATCACGGTAGTTGCTGCCGGCGCTGGCTTGTGCGCTGTCGCCATGGCGGTGAGCCCGCACGTTGCGGCTGCGCCACTGGTCACCGGTGGCGAGGACTACGCATGCGTCCAGTCGTCGGCGGGGGAGATCCCCGGTGGGGCTCCGGCTGCCGTTGGCGCCGCGGGCGCGTGCGCTCCGGCTAGCGCTCCAGTAGCCGACATGGCAGGCGTTCCGATGGCCTTGCCAGGACCGGTGCCCGCCGCCCCGCCGGTGCCGGTGGCTCCGCCCGTACCGCTGGCTCCGCCGGTCCCGATCGCTCCGCCGGTGCCAATAGTGCCCGTGCCCGCCGCGCCAGTGGCGGCGGCGCCTCCCATCGGCGCCCCGCTCACTCAGATGGGCGGCGCAGGCGGCGGCAAGGGAGAGGTGACCGGTCCGCCGCCACCGGGAGCGCCTGTGTCCGGTGAGCCAATCTGGCCGGGTCCGACGAGCTGATGGCGCGCCGAGCCCCGTCGGCTTCGAATCTGCCTGTGTTGCAGGCTCTTCCGCGCTAAGAGGTGGTGCGCCGCGCGAATCAACAAGCGGCACTGCGGTAATCTGCTGCCCTTAGCGCGACGTGGCCGAACCGTGATGAATCCTTGATCGAATTGCGAAGGCGCACTTATAGATCGAAGTCACCGCGACACCTACGATCAAATTGACACCGTTGTAATTTCAAAGGAATCGGAAGCCATGCGTGGGGTTGTTCTGTGTGTAGTCGCAGCGATCGGGCTCAACGCGATTGCGGCTTCAGGCCCGACCGGCGTCAGCATGACGGCAGCGGATGTCTCCTATAAGGCCGGCGCGGCTGTGCATCAGGCCTACGAGCCCGCCATCGCATCTGTGCTGCCGAGGCAGGGCCAGGTCGTGGGTGTGGCGCACCCCGTGGTGGTGACATTCAGCGAGCCCGTCTCCGACAGGCATGCGGCCGAGCGTGCGATCGACATCAAGTCGGTGCCCGCGATGACGGGCAAGTTCCAATGGCTCAACAACGATGTCGTGCAATGGGTTCCGGACCGACGCTGGCCGGCGCACAGCGCGGTGGCGCTTTCAGCGGGCGGCTTCAAGACGGAATTCGCAACCGGGCCTGCGGTCGTCGGGGTTGCGAACATCTCCGATCACACATTCAAGGTGACCATCGATGGTGTCGACGCGGGGCCCCCGTCGTCATTGCCGTCGCCCCATCACCGACCCCATTGGGGGGAGCCGGGGGTCTTTCCGGCCTCGATGGGTCGGCCCGAGTATCCGACGCCTGTCGGCACCTACACCGTGCTGGCGAAAGAACGCGACGTTGTGATGGATTCGAGCAGTGTCGGCATCCCAGTCGACGCCCCCGACGGATACCTGCTCGACGTCGATTACGCCGTCCGGATCACCGACCGCGGCCTTTTCGTCCATTCGGCTCCATGGGCCGTCAACTCACTGGGCTATGAGAACGTCAGCCACGGATGCATCAGCCTGAGCCCAGAGGACGCGGAGTGGTACTTCAACACGGTCAACGTGGGCGACCCGGTGATCGTCCAGGAGAACAGTATTGAAGTTCCGCGAGCCGTCTCGGGCTAACTGTCCTGCCGGTTGGCGACGAGTTCCGTAGCGACTTGCAGCAGCGGCACATTCGAGTCCTGTGACAGCTTGCGCAACACCTCGAACGCCTGCACGGAGTCCACGCCGTACCGCTCCATGATCATGCCCTTGGCCTGGCCGATGGTGTCTCGGCTCGCGAGCGCGCGCTTGAACTGCTCGTCGCGCCGTGCCGCGTTCCAGGCGACCGAGGAATGCGCGGCGAAGATCAATCCCATGTCCCTCGATACCTGGCCGAACACGTTGGGCTCTTCGGAGTAGATGTTCAGTGCGCCCATGGTTTCGCCGGCGATGAACATCTGGAAGGCCATGACCGAGCGAATAGGCGTCTGCTCCAACGCATCTCGGCGGTACATCGGGAACCGCTCGTCGGTCTCCAGGTCCGCCACGTGGATCGTCTTTTCTTCCCACGCCGCGGTCAGGCACGGGCCTTCGCGGTGACGTTGCTGGATCTCGTCGAGCAAGATCGGCCACTTGTGCGTCGCCGCGGGGGTGTCGATGTGCTTGGCGTTGCGGGTGACCGTGACGCCCGCGTATTGGGCACCAGGGATCTCGATGGCGGCGTGTTCGGCCAACTCTGCGATCACGGTGTCGGAATCCGCGTCCGACCGGCTGTACAGCTGCTGTACGAGTTCCGCTATCCGGAGGTGGGTGGCCTCCACTCCGGCGGAATCGCTCGCGGTCATCATCCGATCATCTTGCATGACTAGGCATAAGGCTACGCGTTAATTAACGGTTAACCTGGCAAATCACAGTGCCCGCAGATATCGGTCGGTGACCACCCGCTGAATCACCGAGGTGACCGGCGCGCCCAGCCTGCTCCACCATGTGCCGTGCCGGGAGAATGCCACGACTTCCGCGTACACGTCTTCGGTAGCCGGGTCGTAGCGCACCATGAACCGTTCCTCGCCCGATTCGGCGTGCCCGGGCAGCGTCCCGTAGGCGAAGCCGCGGCGGTCAGCTTCGTCGACCACGTAGACCACGCGGCATGGCGCGCGCACCGGGCCCAGATGCACGATCACTTCTGCGCCCACGGTGACGACGTCGCTCGTCGCCTCGACCCGAAGCCCGGCGCCGCGCAGCATGCCCCATCGCATGCCCTTGTCGGCTGCCTCCTCGAAGCGTGGTCTGCCCCTGCCGATCACCGCCGACTTCTGCACGTGGTGGTAGCCGGCGGGCAAGTGGCCCGCGGTCGCGCCGACTTCGGAGTACGTCAACGGCAGCGCGGCAAGGTCGGACAGCTTCACCAGGACAGCTTTTCATCGCCGGCGTACGGTCGGAAAAGTGACTACTGAAAGCGTCGCTCAAGCATCAGGAACGTTCAGCATCGGCGGCGACCTCCCGGTCAACCGCCTGGGATTCGGCGCGATGCGCCTGACCGGTAAAGGCGTCTGGGGTCCGCCCGAGGACCGCGACGAATGCATTCGCGTGTTGCGCCGCGCCGTCGACCTAGGTGTCAACTTCATCGACACCGCCGACTCGTACGGTCCGTACATCTCCGAGGAACTGATCCGCGAAGCACTGCACCCGTACGACGGGGTCGTCATCGCGACGAAAGCCGGCCTGCTGCGGACCGGGCCCGATGAATGGCCGCCACTGGGCTTTCCGGCGTACTTGCGTCAGGAATGCGAGATGAGCCTGCGCAGGCTCGGGGTAGACACCATCGATCTTTTCCAGCTGCACCGGATCGACAACAAGTTTCCCGCCGAGGATCAGATCGGTGAACTCGTCACCCTTCAGAATGAGGGCAAGATCCGCCACATCGGCCTGTCCGAAGTGAACGTCGATCAGCTCGAGGCCGCGCAGAAAACCGCGACCATCTCCTCGGTGCAGAACATGTACAACATCACCGTGCGCTCCGCTGAGCCCGTGCTCGAGGCATGCGAAGACAAGGGCATCGGCTTCATCCCGTGGTTCCCGCTGGCGGCCGGGCCGCTGGCCGCGCCGGGCGGACCGCTGCAGCGGATTGCCGACGACCACCGCGCCACCCCGTCGCAGCTGGCGCTGGCATGGCTGTTGAAGCGCTCACCGGTGATGCTGCCGATTCCCGGGACGTCGAAGGTCGCGCACCTGGAGGAGAACGTCGCGGCCGCCGAGATCGAGCTGTCCGACGAGGAGTTCGACACTCTGAGCAAAGCCGGGTCCGCCAGCAGCTGAGGTAGGCAATACCGTGGCGGTGTGACCACCGAATTCGCAGAGGAGCACCGCGGCGGCGATTTCAGCCCCATTGAGCCCACGCTCCACGGCGGACCCGACTACGGCCGGTTCGTCGAAGCGGTCCGCACCTTGCAGGACCACGTCCGCGCCGCCGACGCCCCCGACGAGGTGATCACCCAGGCTGCCGACCTGATCGAGGCCGCCTCGGCGCTGCTCGCGCCCTACGACGCCGACGAGTGGTCGTCGCCGTCCGGCCGCCGCATGGACCTGCCGAACCGGGGCAGCCTGTTGAGCATCCCGGGCGACTACCACAAGACGGAGGGCGAACGCGTCGCGGGCACTGTGTGCTTTCGCCGCTTCCACCTGGGCCGCAACGGCGCCGTGCACGGCGGATGCATCGCGCAGCTCTTCGACTCGCTGCTCGGCTACACCACGTTCCGGCTTACTCAGAGCCTGTATCAGCGCACCGCGTTCCTGCACGTCGACTACCGAAAGATCGTGCCGATCGAAAAGGAACTGCAGGTCGACGCCGGTGTGGACGGCGTCGACGGCCGCAAGATGTTCATCTCGGGCCGGATCCTCGACGGGGATACCGTGCTCGCCGAAGCCAACGCACTGTTCGTGAAGCTCAATCCGGGTCAGCCGTGAAACCGTCGGAGGTCAAACGGCGCTGGGCGCGCTGGCGCGACCGGCTGCGTGACCGCCCGAAGACCGAGTTCGGCTACCGCATCGCCGTCGCAGTGGTCGGCCTTGCGATCCTCGGCGTCGGCATCCTGGCGATCCCGTACCCGGGCCCCGGCTGGGCGATCGTGTTCGTCGGGCTGGCGATCCTGGCCACCGAATTCGATTGGGCGCGAAGGCTCTTGGCGTTTACCCGCGAGCGCTACGACAAGGTGATGGGCTGGTTCAAGGCGCAGGGACTGTGGGTGCAGGTGCTCGGCGCGGCCTTCACCGCCGCGGTGGTACTGGGCACCCTGTGGCTGTTGGGCGCGCTCGGCTGGGCGGCCGGGCTTCTCGGCGCGGACGCCAGGTGGCTGAAGAGCCCGATTGGCCTGGGGGCATGACGACCGACCCCGATAGCATGGTCGCGTTCAGTGCCGAGCCGCACACCGCCCGTTTCACCGACAGTTTGGAGAGTTCCCGATGAGCGCGCCCGCCAGCTCCGCCCTAGCAGCCCCGATCCGGGTCGCTGCCGGGACTACCGCAGGGGCAGCGGTCCGTGACGCGGGCCTGCCGAGCCGGGGCGCCGACGACGCGATCGTCGTCGTGCGGGAGGCCGACGGCCGGCTGCGCGACTTGTCGTGGACGCCGGAGGCCGACGTCGAGGTGACGCCGGTCGCCGCCAACACCGACGACGGCCGCGCCGTGATCAGGCACTCGACCGCACACGTGCTCGCGCAGGCCGTGCAGGACATGTTCCCCGAGGCCAAGCTCGGCATCGGGCCGCCGATCACCGACGGGTTCTACTACGACTTCGACGCGCCGCGCGCGTTCACGCCCGAGGACCTCGAGGCGCTGGAGAAGCGGATGCGCCAGATCGTGAAGGAAGGCCAGCTGTTCTCGCGGCGTGTGTATGCCTCAAAAGAGGAAGCGCGCGAAGAACTCGCGAACGAGCCGTACAAGTTGGAGCTCGTCGACGACAAATCCGGCGACCCGGAAGTCATGGAGGTCGGTGGCGACGAACTGACCGCCTACGACAATCTCAATCCCCGCACCCGGGAACGAGAATGGGGCGATCTGTGCCGCGGGCCGCACATCCCGACGACCAAATACATTCCGGCGTTCAAGCTGACCCGCAGTTCGGCGGCGTACTGGCGCGGTGATCAGAACAACGCGAGCCTGCAACGCATCTACGGCACCGCGTGGGAATCGCAGGAGGCGCTCGACAAACACCTGGAGTTCATCGAGGAGGCGCAGCGCCGCGACCACCGCAAGCTCGGCGCCGAGCTGGACCTGTTCAGCTTCCCCGACGAAATCGGTTCAGGCCTAGCGGTTTTCCATCCCAAGGGCGGCATCATCCGGCGCGAGCTCGAGGACTACTCGCGGCGCAAGCACATCGAGGCCGGATACCAGTTCGTCAATAGCCCGCACATCACCAAGGCCGAGCTGTTCAAGATCTCCGGTCACCTCGATTGGTATTCGGACGGCATGTTCCCGCCGATGCATCTCGACGCCGAGCTCAACGAGGACGGTTCGGTGCGCAAGCCCGGCCAGGATTACTACCTCAAGCCGATGAACTGCCCGATGCACTGCCTGATCTTCCGGTCGCGCGGGCGCTCGTATCGCGAACTTCCGTTGCGGCTCTTTGAATTCGGCACCGTCTACCGCTACGAACTGTCCGGCGTGGTGCACGGCCTGACCAGGGTGCGCGGCCTGACCATGGACGATTCGCACATCTACTGCACCCGCGAGCAGATGCGCGACGAGCTGACCTCCCTGCTGCGCTTCATCCTCGAACTGCTCGGTGACTATGGCCTGACCGACTTCTATCTGGAGCTGTCGACGAAGGATCCCGACAAGTTCGTCGGCTCCGATGAGATGTGGGAGGAAGCCACCAGCGTGCTCGCCGAGGTCGGCGCCGCATCCGGGCTGGAGCTGGTGCCCGATCCGGGCGGCGCGGCGTTCTACGGCCCGAAGATCTCGGTGCAGGTCAAGGATGCGCTTGGCCGCAGTTGGCAGATGTCGACGATCCAGCTGGACTTCAACTTCCCCGAGCGCTTCGAGCTGGAATACACCGCGGCCGACGGCAGCAGGCAGCGGCCAGTGATGATCCACCGCGCGCTGTTCGGGTCGATCGAGCGCTTCTTCGGCATCCTGACCGAGCATTACGCAGGCGCGTTCCCGGCGTGGCTGGCACCGGTCCAGGTGGTCGGCATCCCCGTCGCCGACGACCACATCCCGTATCTCAACGGCCTTGCGACGCAACTGAAGATGCACGGAGTCCGGGCCGAGGTGGACGGCAGCGACGATCGGATGGCGAAGAAGATCGTCAACCACACCAATCAGAAGGTGCCGTTCATGCTCGTGGCCGGTGACCGTGACGTCGAGGCCAACGCCGTGAGTTTCCGCTTCGGCGACCGCACCCAGATCAACGGGGTGCCACGGGAGGAGGCCGTCGCCGCGATCGTCGAGTGGATCGCCGGTCGCGAAAACGCCACTCCGACAGCCGAACTGCTCAAGGTGGGCGCGAAGAAGTGAACGACCCCGACGACCGCACGATCGTCGACCACGGCGTCGGTGAGCCCGACCATCTGCAGCGCTTGTGGACGCCGCACCGGATGAGCTACATCGCCGAGGCGCCGATGAAGGGTGGCTCGGCGGCGTCGACCGAGCCGTTCACGGACATCCCGCGGATGCCCGACGAGGAAGGGCTGATGGTCGCGCGCGGCGAGCTGGTGTACGTCGTGCTCAACCTCTACCCGTACAACCCGGGGCATTCGATGGTGGTCCCGTACCGGCGGGTCTCCGAGCTCGAGGACCTCACCGCCGAAGAGAGCGCCGAGCTGATGGCGTTCACCCAGAAGCTGATTCGCGTGATCAAGTCGGTGTCGCGACCGCACGGTTTCAACGTGGGGCTGAACCTCGGCAGCTCGGCGGGCGGGTCGCTCGCCGAGCATCTGCACATGCATGTGGTGCCGCGATGGAGTGGGGACGCGAACTTCATCACGATCATCGGTGGTTCGAAGATCGTGCCGCAGTTGTTGCGTGAGACCCGTGAGCTGCTGGCGACCGAGTGGGCCAAACTGCCGTGAGCAACTTCTACCTGATGACCCGGGCGGCCTACGAGAAGCTGTCCAAGCCGGTCGCCAAGGCGGCACTGCGGGCCGGCTTCACGCCCGACAGCATCACCATTCTCGGCACCGCCGGAACGGTGCTGTGCGCGTTGACGCTGTTCCCGATCGGGCAGCTGTGGTGGGGTGCGTTCGCGGTCTGGATATTCGTGCTCGCCGACATGCTCGACGGGGCGATGGCGCGCGAGCGCGGCGGTGGCACCCGTTTCGGTGCCGTGTTGGACGCAGCGTGCGACCGGATCGGCGACGGCGCGGTGTTCTGTGGCCTGCTGTGGTGGGCGGCGTTCGGTATCGGCAGCACGTCACTGGTGGTCGCGACGCTGATCTGCCTGGTCACCTCGCAGGTCATCTCCTACATCAAGGCACGCGCCGAGGCGAGCGGCCTGTCCGGTGAGGGCGGCCTCATCGAGCGGCCAGAACGGCTGATCATCGTGCTGGTCGGCGCCGGGCTTTCCGGGGTGTCGTTCCTGCATGCGCCGTGGCTGCTGCATGTGGCGATGTGGGTGCTGGCGGTGGCAAGCCTGGTGACCGTCGGGCAGCGGATGCACAGCGTGCGGACCTCGCCGGGCGCAATGGAGCCCATCACGAAGTCTGAGCCCGCCAACGGCGAGACGGGCGAGCCATGACCCCATTCGGGGGCCAGCTCTCGGACCTGGGCTACGCCACAGGCTGGCGCGTCGTGCGCGCGATGCCGGAGTTCTTGGCGCGCAACGCTTTCGATGCGGGCGCGCACTACGCGGCCCGGGGTGGTGGACCCGAGCAACTGCGTAAGAACCTGGCGCGCGTCATCGGGGTTACGCCGGACAGGGTGCCCGACGGACTGATTCGTGCTTCGCTGGCCTCATATGCGCGGTATTGGCGAGAGGCGTTCCGGTTGCCCTCGATGGACCTCGAGAAGCAAGGCGAGTTGCTCGACCCGCACTGGGCGGGCAAGGAGCACATCGCTGCCGCCCTGGACTCCGGCCGCGGTGTGATCCTGGCGCTGCCGCACAGCGGGAACTGGGACATGGCGGGGGTATGGCTGGTGTGGAAGCACGGCCCCTTCACCACCGTCAACGAGCGGCTCAAGCCCGAATCGCTGTACAACAGGTTCATCGCCTACCGCGAAGGGCTTGGTTTCGAGATGTTGCCGCTGACCGGGGGCGAGCGGCCGCCGTTTGAGGTGCTTTGCGAACGGCTGCGCGACAACCGCGCCGTCTGCTTGATGGCCGACCGCGACCTCAGCCGCAACGGGGTCCAAGTCGACTTCTTCGGAGAACCCACGCGCATGCCCGCCGGGTCGGCGAAGCTGGCGATCGAAACCGGCGCGCACCTGTTGGCGGTGCACTCGTGGTACACCGCACACGGGTGGGAATTCAGCGCGAGCGAGCCACTGGACACGTCGTCGGGAGACGTACGCGTCATCACGCAGAATCTGGCGGACCGGTTCGCCCGCAACATCGCCGCCCATCCGGCCGACTGGCACATGATGCAGCCGCAATGGCTGGCCGATCTCTCAGACGAGCGCCGCGCGAAACTGGAGACGTAATGCGCATCGGCATGGTCTGCCCGTATTCGTTCGACGTCCCCGGCGGCGTGCAATCGCACGTGCTGCAACTCGCCGAGGTGATGCACGGTCGCGGCCACGACGTCAGCGTGCTGGCGCCGTCGTCACCACACGTGAAGCTGCCGGACTACGTGGTGTCCGGTGGTAAGGCGGTGCCGATTCCTTACAACGGCTCGGTGGCCCGGCTGCGGTTCGGCCCCGCCACCCATCGCATGGTGAAGAAGTGGCTGGTGCAGGGTGAGTTCGATGTGCTGCATCTGCACGAGCCGAATGCGCCGAGCCTGTCCATGCTGGCGCTGAACATTGCAGAGGGCCCGATCGTCGCGACGTTTCACACGTCGACCACAAAGTCGTTGACACTCAGCGTGTTTGAGCCGATTCTGCGGCCGATGCACGAGAAGATCGTCGGCCGCATCGCGGTGTCGGATCTGGCGCGCCGATGGCAGATGGAGGCGCTGGGCAGCGACGCCGTCGAAATCCCCAACGGCGTCGACGTGGGCTCATTCGCACACGCACCTGTGCTCGACGGCTATCCGCGGCCGGGCAAGACGGTGCTGTTCCTTGGCCGCTTCGACGAGCCCCGTAAGGGCATGGAAGTCCTGCTGGGTGCGTTGCCGACGCTGGCGAAGCGGTTCGGTGACATCGAGATCCTGATCGTCGGCCGCGGCGATGAGGATGAACTGCGCGAAAACGCCGGGAAACTGGCCAAGCATCTGCGCTTCCTCGGGCAGGTCGACGACGCCGAGAAGGCGTCAGCGATGCGCAGCGCCGACGTGTACTGCGCACCGAACACCGGCGGCGAGAGCTTCGGCATCGTGCTCGTCGAGGCGATGGCCGCGGGCACCGCCGTGGTGGCCAGCGATCTCGACGCGTTTCGTCGCGTCCTGGTGGACGGCAAGGCCGGGCGCCTGGTGCCTGTCGACGATTCCGCCGGCCTGGCCGCGGGACTCATCGAGGTGCTCGACGACGACGGCCTGCGCGAGCGGTACGTGGCCGCGGCGACCGCGGCGGTACACCGCTATGACTGGTCAGTCGTGGAGCGGCAGATCATGCGCGTCTACGAAACGGTTGCCGGAGCAGGAGTGAAGGTGCAGGCGACCGGATCCTCGGGCCGAAGCGCCGGGCCCAGGCGCGAAGCGCAGCGGACGAGCAGGGGGACTAGGTGATCACCTGGGTCGTGATCATCGTGCTGGCCATGCTGGCCGTCGTGGTGGTGCTGGTCGGGATGTGGGCGTATCAGACCGCGCATCGGCTGGACCGGTTGCACGTCCGCTACGACTTGTCCTGGCAGGCCCTCGACGGCGCGCTGGCCCGGCGCGCGGTGGTGGCGCGGGCGGTCGCAGTCGAGGCCTATGGCGCCGGCCCGGACGGCAAGCGACTGGCTGCGTGGGCCGATGCGGCCGAACGGGCACCGCGAGCCGCGCGTGAGGCAGCCGAAAACGACTTGTCCGCGGCGCTGGCACTCGTCGACCCGGCGGCGCTACCGGTGGCATTGGTCGCCGAGCTCGCCGACGCCGAGGCGCGGGTCCTGCTGGCACGCCGCTTCCACAACGACGCCGTCCGCGACACCCTCGCGCTGCGCGAGCGGCCCGCGGTGCGCGCGCTGCGACTCGGTGGAACAGCCGCGCTGCCAACATATTTCGAGATCGCCGAACGCGCCGAGACCACGCCGCGAGATGTGGGGCCGGTCAACCGGCGGCTGTCCGCACGCGTCGTGCTGCTCGACGACGACGGCTGCGTCCTGCTGTTCTGCGGATCGGATCCCGCGATAGCGGCCGGCTCGCAAAACCCAGCGCCGCGGTGGTGGTTCACCGTTGGTGGGGCGGCGCAGCAGGGGGAGACGCTGCCGCAGGCGGCGGCGCGCGAAGTCCAGGAGGAGACCGGGCTGCGCGTCGAGCCGGCCGATATGGTCGGACCGGTGTGGCGGCGCGAGGCCGTCATCGACTTCAACGGCTCGGTCATTCGCAGCGAGGAGATGTTCTTCGTGCACCGCACCCGGCGCTTCGAGCCGTCGGCGGCCGGCCGCACCGGGCTGGAGCGGGCCTATATACACGGCCATCGGTGGTGCGATGCGACAATGATTGCCGACCTAGTCGCCAAGGGTGAAACCGTCTATCCGCTGCAGCTCGGTGAGCTTCTCGAGGAGGCGAACGCGCTGGCGGACGTGCGGGGCGCAGTGCCGCGCAGGCAGCTGCAGTCGATCCGCTGAGAGGTTCGAAGCTGCGGATTCATTGGATTTGCCGCCACGTTTAGACTGGATCGGTAGCGATTTGGAGGAGATAGCAGTGGAAACCGCAGCTGGATCGAACGGGTCGGCCAACAGCCAGACCGGGACGGCTCGGGTCAAGCGCGGCATGGCCGAGATGCTCAAGGGCGGCGTGATCATGGACGTCGTCACCCCCGAGCAGGCCCGCATCGCTGAGGGCGCGGGTGCCGTGGCCGTGATGGCGTTGGAGCGGGTGCCCGCCGACATCCGTGCACAGGGCGGGGTGTCGCGGATGAGCGACCCCGACATGATCGAGGGCATCATCTCCGCGGTCACGATCCCGGTGATGGCCAAGGCCCGCATCGGGCACTTCGTGGAGGCGCAGATTCTGCAGAGCCTCGGCGTGGATTACGTCGACGAGTCCGAGGTGCTCACCCCGGCCGACTACACCAACCACATCGACAAGTGGAAGTTCACTGTGCCGTTCGTGTGCGGTGCGACCAACCTGGGCGAGGCGCTGCGTCGCATCAGCGAGGGCGCGGCGATGATCCGCTCCAAGGGCGAGGCCGGCACGGGTGACGTGTCCAACGCGACCACACACATGCGCAAGATCGGCGGCGAGATTCGTCGCTTGACATCGCTGGCCGAAGACGAGTTGTACGTCGCGGCAAAGGAATTGCAGGCGCCCTACGAACTGGTCGTGGAAGTGGCGCGGGCAGGCAAGCTGCCGGTGACGATGTTCACCGCCGGCGGTATTGCCACACCCGCCGATGCGGCGATGATGATGCAGTTGGGCGCCGAGGGCGTGTTCGTCGGCTCGGGCATCTTCAAGTCCGGGGACCCCGCCGCGCGGGCCGCGGCCATTGTGAAGGCAACGACTTTCTACGACGATCCCGACGTGTTGGCCAAGGTGTCACGCGGGCTGGGGGAGGCCATGGTCGGCATCAACGTGGAGGACGTGCCAGCCCCGCATAGGCTTGCTGAACGGGGCTGGTAAACAACTCTGCATGGCGATCGAAGAGATCCTGAATCTCGAGCAGCTCGAGGTAAACATCTACCGCGGAAGTGTCTTCAGTCCGGAGTCGGGCTACTTTCAGCGGACCTTCGGTGGCCACGTGGCAGGACAGTCTCTGGTATCCGCGGTACGCACCGTCGACGAACGCTTCCAGGTGCACTCGCTACACGGTTACTTCCTGCGGCCTGGAGATGCCAAGGCGCCGACGGTTTTTCTCGTCGAGCGCCTGCGTGACGGCGGCTCGTTCGTCACTCGGCGGGTGAACGCGATCCAGCACGGCGAGACCATCTTCTCGATGTCGGCGTCGTTTCAGACCGACCAGAGCGGTATCGAGCACCAGGACGCGATGCCGTTCGCGCCGCCGCCAGATGATCTGCCCGGCTTCATATCCAAGGGCGGGGCATTCGACGACGCCGGCTTCGCCCAGTTCGCCGAGTGGGATGTCCGCATCGTGCCGCGAGATCAGATGAAGCTGTTGCCGGGCAAAGCGTCGCAGCAGCAGGTGTGGTTCCGGCACCGCGACCCGCTGCCCGACGACTACGTGCTGCACATCTGCGCACTGGCGTACATGAGCGACCTGACGCTGCTGGGCTCCGCACAGGTGAACCACGTCGAGGAACGCAAGCATCTGATGGTCGCGTCACTGGACCACGCCATGTGGTTCATGCGGCCCTTTCGCGCCGACGAATGGCTGCTCTACGACCAGTCGTCGCCGTCGTCGTCCGGTGGCCGGTCGTTGACCCAGGGCAAGATCTTCACGCAGACCGGTGAGATGGTGGCGGCGGTGATGCAGGAGGGTCTGACCCGTTACAAGCGTGACTACACGCCATGAGCGCGCCCCGCGTTGGTGTGCTCGCTCTGCAGGGCGACACCCGTGAACACCTGGCGGCGTTGCGTGAGGCGGGTGCCGATGCGACGACGGTGCGTCGTCTCGGAGAGCTCGAATCCGTCGACGCGCTGGTGATCCCCGGCGGGGAATCCACCACGATGAGCCACCTGTTGCGCGAGTTCGAACTGCTCGAGCCACTGCGGACGCGGCTGGCCGAAGGCATGCCCGCCTACGGCTCCTGTGCCGGGATGATTCTGCTGGCGACCGAGATTCTGGACGCCGGTGCCGAGGGTCGCGAGGCCGTCCCGCTCAAGGCCATCGATATGACGGTGCGGCGCAACGCTTTTGGCCGCCAAGTCGACTCGTTCGAGGGCGACTTTCCGTTCGAGGGGCTGGACGACCGCGTGCATGCGGTGTTCATCCGTGCGCCGTGGGTGGAACGCGTCGGCCCCGACGTGCAGGTGCTGGGGCGGGCCGCGGATCACATCGTCGCGGTGCGGCAGGGTCGCATGCTCGCGACGGCGTTTCATCCGGAGATGACGGGCGACCGTCGCATTCACAAGCTGTTCGTCGATATGCTCTAGCGAGTTATGGAATAATCGGTACGAAACGCGGCTTGGATACAGCATGACTACCGAACAGATCACCGCACTAGTAACCGGAGCGAACCGCGGATTGGGCAAGCGGTTCGCTGAGCAGCTCGTCGAGCGCGGCGCCAAGGTATATGCCGCCGCCCGTCGGCCCGAGACGATCGACGTGCCGGGTGTGATTCCCGTGCAACTCGACATCACCGATCCAGAATCCGTCGCCCGCGCCGCTGAAGTGGCCGGCGACGTCAATGTGTTGATCAACAATGCAGGCGTCTCGACCGGCGCATCACTGCTGACGGGGTCGCTGGATGATGTGCGGCTGGAGATGGAGACTCACTACTTCGGTACCCTCGCCGTGACCAGGGCGTTCGCTCCGATCATCGAAAGCAACGGCGGCGGCTCGATCCTCAACGTGCTCTCGGTGTTGTCGTGGTTCCATGCGCCCGAATTGGGTGCGTACTCCGCGGCCAAGGCGGCGGGCTGGGCGATGACTGATGCACTGCGGCAGGAACTCGCGCCCCGCGGTGTCCATGTGGCTTCCCTGCACGTCGGATACATGGACACCGACATGGCCGCGCACGCTCCTGACGATCGGAAGGTCGACCCCTCTGCGGTCGCAAAGCAGGCGCTGGACGGCCTGTTCGCAGGCGAGCCGGAGATCCTCGCCGACGACCTGACGCGCGGCGTGAAGGCGCAACTGTCCGGGTCCTAGCGACTTGGGCACGGTTTTCGGCGCTCAACGCGTCAAGACGTGCACAAATCGCGCAAAGTAGGCCCATGACGATCATCGAGGTCGAGCCGCAGCCGCGTATCGACACGCTGGTGCGCCTGCCCGCCGGCGGCGAGGCCCGTAGGACCGAATACATCGGCACGGTGTGGTTCGACGGCAAGCCGATCGTGTCCGGGTTGACGCTGCAGCGGGCTCCCCACGCGCCGCGGGGTGTCCGGATGCCGAACTTCCAGACGTTGTTCTTCCTGCCCGACAGCCTTCGTTATGACCGGGCCGAACTCGGCGATGCGACGCTTTCGACCTCGGCGGTCTTGCAGGCGTCCGGCGAAAGGGCCGCGATCGTTCACGCCGCGGCCACGTTCACCGACGACCCGTCGGGGGCACCGACCTGGATTCAGGTGCACGTCAGCGGCCACCTCGGCTGGCCTGCGGGCATCGGCTACCGGGTGGTGGCGCTGGCGCCAACCGCCGCGGTTCGGTGAGGCATAAACCTCCACGTAGACTCGTTGATTGGACTTTGCATCGTTAGAAAGAGAGCAGTACCTGCATGAGCGGCCATTCCAAGTGGGCCACCACCAAGCACAAGAAGGCTGTGATCGACGCCCGTCGCGGCAAGAACTTCGCCCGATTGATCAAGAACATCGAGGTGGCGGCGCGCGTCGGTGGCGGCGATCCCGGCGGCAACCCCACGCTGTACGACGCCATCCAGAAGGCCAAGAAGAACTCGGTGCCCAACGACAACATCGAGCGGGCCCGCAAGCGTGGCGCGGGTGAGGAAGCCGGCGGCGCCGACTACCAGAGCATCACTTATGAGGGCTACGGCCCCAATGGCGTCGCAGTGCTGATCGAGTGCCTGACCGACAACCGCAACCGCGCGGCAGGCGAGGTGCGCGTCGCGGTCACCCGCAACGGCGGCAACATGGCCGACCCCGGATCCGTGTCCTACCTGTTCTCCCGCAAGGGTCTGGTGACGCTGGCCAAGGACGGCCTGACCGAGGACGACGTGCTGACCGCAGTGCTCGAAGCAGGGGCAGAAGAAGTCAACGATCTCGACGACAGCTTCGAAATCATTTGCGAGCCAAGTGATCTCGTTGCCGTTCGGACCGCGTTGCAGGATGCGGGCATCGACTACGAGTCGGCGGAGGCCAGCTTCCAGCCGTCGGTCAGCGTGCCGGTGGACCTGGAAGGTGCCCGCAAGGTGGTCAAGCTGATCGATGCGCTCGAGGATCTCGACGACGTGCAGGACGTCTACACCAACGTCGACATTCCCGACGACGTCGCCGCCGCTCTCGACGAGGAGTAGCCCGGACCAGCATGTCGACAGCCGAGGTGGCCGCGAACAAGGCGCTGTTCAGGCGCTTTCATGAGGCAGCCAACACTGGTGACTTCGACTTCCTCGCAAGGACGATCGACGAAGTCGTCGCGCCGGATGCGGTGATCCGCACGCCGTTGCCGATAGACACGACCGGGGCCGCGGCGCTCAAGCAGATCTGGTCGATGCTGCTGCGCATCTATCCGGACATCCACCTCACCGTCGAGGACTTGATCGGCGAGGGCGACAAGGTCGTCGGCAGGACGACGGTGACCGGCACGCACCGAGGTGAATTCATGGGTGTCGCGCCGACCGGAAACACTGTCACCTACAACGAGATGTTCATGTTTCGCATCGCCGACGGCCGCGTCGTCGAGACCTGGGGCGTCGTCGACGTCTACGCGCAGATGAAACAGATCGGCGTCGTCTAGCTCAGGTCGCCCTGGCTTCGACCAGACTGAACGGCGATGCGGTTGGGACCGCCCGGGTCATCTCGAACCCCGCGTCTCGCAACAATTCTCGGTACTCGTCTGCGGTGCGTTCGCGCCCCGAATTGCCCACCAGCATCTCCAAATCCAGCCATTTCGTGGCAAATTCGCGGTCGTGTTGGGGTATCAGGGATTCGACCAACAGCAATTTCGAGTCCAGGGGCGCAGCGGCCCGCACGGTCTCGAGGATCTGCTTGGCTTTCTCATCCGACCAGTCGTGAATGATGTTCTTCAGCACGTACAGGTCACCGCCCTCGGGAACGGCCTCGAAGAAGGACCCGCCGACGATGCTGACGCGGTCACTGACTCGCTGCTTGCGCAGCAGCGGTTCGGCGCCTGCGACGACATGCGGAAGGTCGAACAGGATGCCTTGCGCGGTCGGTGCTGCCGACAACATGCCGGCGAGCAGACGTCCGTGCCCGCCGGCCACATCGACGATGGTCCGGTGCTCGGCGAAGTCGTAGGCGGCGAGCACCGCCGTCAGGGCCAACTCGGTGAAGTTGGTCATCGCCTGGTTGAAGACTTCGCTCAATTCCGGATCGCTCATGGCCCAGTCGAACGCGGGCATTCCCCGCAGCTTCGGGACAACGGACTCACCGGTCCTGATGGCTTCGATGCAGTGGCTCCAGTGCTCACGGTCCTCCGGCGAGCCGACGAATCGGGCGAAGGCCGCCATCGAATCCGGAGTGTCCGACTGCAGCGTCTTCGCCAGCGGGGTCAGGTCGTAGCGGCCGTCGCGACGCTGACGGAAGATGCCTCGGCCGATCAAGGCGCGCAGCATCCGGGCCAGGGCGTCCGGGTTCGCATCAACCTTGCGCGCCAGGTCGTCGATATCCATCGGCTTCTCTGCGAGGACATCCGCAATGCCCAGTTCGGCAGCCACCGCGATCGCTTGGGACAGCCAGGTCGCCATGATCAGCTCGACCATCGCGGCGGGCGGCGGCACCAGGGATTGGTGAATTCGCAACAGGTGATGACGAGTCCGCTCGACTGCGCGGACCAACGGGACAGGCGGAACCTTCAGTGAAATACCCACATGGCCGAGTATCAGCCGATGAAGAGCCGCCGCAGCGAGTAGTTCGGTACTCGAATCACGCCGGGTGCAGGCTGACCGGCACGCCGGAGTAGCGCGTCATCCCGGTGACCAGATCGATGTCGTCCTTGCTGGTGAGCAGGTTGACGTTCGCCCCGACATGGCCGTGCGGGACCGAAACCGCACCGCGCCGAACAGAAGCGTCCACCCGCGCGACCCCGGTGAGCTCGCCGTGCTCGCTGCGCACGGTCAGCTTCTGATCGTCTGAAATCCCCGCCGCTGCAGCATCGTCGGGGTGCACGACGATCTCGGCGGTCTCGCCGAGGAACTCCAGCTGAGCGTTCAGCCGACGCAGTTGGCGGCGCGGCACGAGCACCAGCGGCGCGGGCTCGCGCAGCGCATTCAGCTGGTCGACGAGCACGCGGGGCGCCATCCGCCAACCGCCGAGCCGGTCGACGTGCCGATCCACCCACGGTGCGGGCAGTTCGCGGTCGGCCTCGGCCCATCCGTTGGCGACCAATTCGTCGTACGGCGCGCGTCCGCTCGAGCTCAGCTGCGCCAGCATCGCCTCGTCGCTGGCGTTGGGATCGGCGAGCTCGTGGCCGAGGCGCCGGCCGATTTCCGCCAGCACCCACCACATCGAACGTCGTTCTGCCACAGGGGCTACCAGCGCATCGGTGTGCTGCGCGGAAACGCGCGGGCACAGGAAGTCCCACAGCGTCACGTCGGGCCGCTCGAGCTGACCTTTGGTCGGAAGCACATGCGTCGACAACGCCGTCGTCTCGTTCGGCAGGATCTCGGTAGTCACCAGCACGTCGAGCTTTTCCAGCGCAGGGCGCAACGAGCAGGCATTGGGGAACGCCGTGAGCATGCTGCCACCGAGGTTCAGAAATGCGCGGATGTTGCCCGCATCGATCTCGTCGGGCAGCGTGGCACACGGCCACTCCCGCAGAAACGCCTGCGTCTCGGGACGGCTGCGCGGTCCTGGACCGAAACGTCCTTCCGGCGGCGTGACCGGCAGTTCGAAACTCTCCAGTTGGTAGCCGAAGCCCGGATGGAACCAGATGCCGCCGGGGCGGTTCATCGAATCGGTGATGATCAACAGCGCCCACGAAAGCCATTGCGTCACATTCGCACTCGGCGACATCGTGACACCCGTACCCGTGTCGACCGCAATGCGGCCCGCTTTCCGTATCGAGCTCAGCAGGCGCTCGAGGTCGGCTGCCGGCACGTCGGCGATTGCGGCCGCGTGGTGCACGGTGAACGGTTCAACCGCGGCTGCCAACGCGTCGACGTCCTGGGCCGGCGCCCTGACGCCGTCGCGCAGCACTTCGCGCACCAGATATGCGAGCACCGCGTAGTCGGTGCCGGGCCGCGGCGCGAGGTGGTGGGTCGCAAGCCGCGCGGTCTCGGTGTAGCGGGGGTCGACGACCCACACCTCGGCCTGCTTGGCGAGGTCGCGGATGACGCCGCGAGGATTCGGCATTCCGACGCTATGCCCGTGGGAGACAACGGGATTGCTGCCGATGAACATCGCGAACGTGGCGTTGTCGTAGTCGGGCCGCGCGGCAAGCGCCGGTGTGCCGCCCATCAGGTCGGCCATCAACACCTTGGCGGTGCCGTCGATGGTCAACGGGCTGAACTTCGCCGGTGTGCCGATCGCGGCGTGCAACTGCTGCGCGACGCGGTAGCCGACCGCGTCCATGCCCACGCCGGTGCCGAAGTTGATCCCGACGGATTCGGGTCCGTACCTCTCGATGGTGTCGCTCAGCTTGGTGCCGATGTCGTCGAGGCACGCTTCCCATGTGGTGTCCTGCAGCGTGCCATCGATCCGCATCTGGGGTCGTTCCAGCCGGTCAGGATGATGGTGAATCTTCGGCAGCGCACGGCCCTTCGGGCAGGTATAGCCCTGCGAGAACGGGTTGTCGCGGTCGCCGTGCACCGCGACCACGCGGTCGCCATCGAGGTCGACGAGGATGCCGCACACCGACGTGCACACCCGACAGAAACTGCGGACCGTTCTCACGATCGCAGAACGTTACTCGCAGGCGGTGAGGAAGGCCCCAATTTCCTGCGCCGTCTGCTGCGGCTGGTCGAGCATGATCAACACGTTCGCGTCGTCGATGTAGCGCAGCGTCCCCCCGGTCAGTTCGACCAGCCGCGTCGCATGCTCATCCGGCATCACCGGGTTGCGACTCCACAGTACGAGCACGTCGCCGTCGAAGTCGGCCAGCCGGTTGGTGGCCCGGATCAGATCGGTCTTGTCGAACCTGGTGCGGCAATACTTGACGAGATCGTGCCGGATCCGCCGGTCGGCCAATCCCGCCGCCATCCAGTGGTCGACAATGTCTTGGGGGACAGGCTTTTTCGCCATCTGGCCGAATATCAGCCACTGTCTCCGCAACCAGCCGACCTTGAGCTGCCGCATGGCCAGCGACACCGTCAGCGTGTTTCGACTGGCCAACCACGCCACCTTGCCGGGCAACCCTGGCGGGAAGTTGTCGAACGCTTCGGACGGACAGATCACCAGCCGCGCAATACGTTTGTCGCGGCCGGCATCGGTCAGAAAAAGCGGCCCGCCCCAGTCGCTGACCACCAGCGTGACGTCGGCGAGATCGAGTGCGTCGAGGAAGTCGGCGACGATTTCGACCATGCCGGGCAGCGTCAAATCCGCCTGCGCGCGCATCGGGATGCGGTGCCCGCCCATCGGCAGAACCGGCAGCAGATAGCGGAAGCCGGCGGGCAGCAGGGGCAGCGCCAGGTTCCACTGCGCGTCGTTCATCAGCAGGCCATGGAGCAGAACGACAGGTGGTCCACCCGGGTCGCCTTCCTCGCGGTATTCGATGGTCCCGGCGGTGACATCGACGGCTTTCATGACGACCTTTCGGCGGTAGAACGTCGGTTCTAGAACGTATGCTCTAGTCTGTCGTCAGGAGGCGCAGATGGCAAGGTCCACTCGAGAATCGATCCTGACCGCCGCTGCCGAGCTGATGCGGCACAAGGGCTACGGCGCTGTGGGCATGAAAGACATCGCTCAGGCATCCGGCGCTCCGATCGGCTCCCTGTATCACCACTTCCGCGGCGGCAAGGTGCAGATCGCGCGCGAGGCGCTGATCAACGCAGGCCACGCCTACGCGCTGCTCATCCCGTCGATCGTCGACGCCCACACCGACCTCGGCGACGCGATCGACGCCGTGTTCACCCAGGCGGCCGAGGACATGGCAGGCACCGGATTCGCGAACATGTGTCCAGTCGCCAGCGTCGCCGCGGAAATTGCCGACACTGTGGAGGAACTCCGCCAAACCTCTGCGACCGTGTTCCAGGGCTGGGTGGACGGGGGCGGCGCATATTTCGCCTCGAGGGGGCTGGACGCAGCGCAGGCCCGCGACGTGACGCTCGCTCTGATCGGCGGGTTGGAAGGTGCCTTCGTCTTGGCCCGCACGCTTCGCAGCACCGAGCCGCTGTTGGCCGCGGGTCGCACCATGGCCCCGCAGTATCGCGGTGTCGGGTTGGCCGCCAAGATGTCCGCATGGCAGTAGTCCTCGACCCGCACGGCAGGGCCTGGTCGGTGCGCCGCGATTGGTGGCCGTTTCCCGGCGATTTGTTGGATTTCACCGACCTGTTCGAGATCGTGATCGGGCTGGTGTTCGTGGTGCTGTGGCCGTTCTGGTTGGTGACGAAATTCCTCGGTGCGCGCTGGGTCGTCGTGGTCGAGCGCGACGGTCACGAAGTGGGACGCGAGCTGGTGCGCGGTGGGGGCAGGGCAAAGGCGCGCGTCAACGAGATCGCGACGCAGATCGCCGGCGGCGACCGCTCCGGCAGCTACTCGATCTGAGGCGTGTCCCTGCGGATTTCCGTCGGCGAATCGCGCTACTGTCGAACAGATGTTCACAGGAGGCCTGACGTGCGGGTGATGGGGGTCGACCCAGGGTTGACCCGCTGCGGCCTGTCCGTCATCGAGGGTGGTCAGGGCCGCCAGGTCACTGCGTTGGACGTCGACGTGGTCCGGACTCCCTCCGAGGACCCGTTGCAGCTGCGGCTGCTCGCCATCAGCAACGCGGTCGAGTACTGGATGGACACCCATCGCCCTGACGTCATCGCGATCGAGCGGGTCTTCAGCCAGCAGAACGTCTCGACGGTGATGGGCACCGCGCAGGCCGGGGGTGTGATCGCGCTGGCGGCCGCCAAACGCGGCATCGACGTGTACTTCCACACGCCGAGCGAGGTCAAGGCCGCGGTCACCGGCAACGGTAACGCGGACAAGGCGCAGGTCACCGCAATGGTCACGAAAATCCTTGCGCTGCAGGCGAAACCGACGCCAGCCGACGCTGCCGATGCGCTGGCGCTGGCGATCTGCCACTGCTGGCGCGCACCGATGATTGCCAGGATGGCCGCGGCGCACGCGTTGGCCGCCGAGCAGCAGCGCAAGTACAAGGCGACATTGAAAGCTACGCAGGCAAAGGCAAAGGCGGCACGATGATCGCATCCGTTCGCGGCGAAGTCCTCGATATCGCACTCGACCACGTCGTCATCGAAGCGTGCGGGGTCGGCTACAAGGTGATGGCGACGCCGACCACCCTCGCGACACTGCATCGCGGCAGCGAGGCCAGGCTGATCACCGCAATGATCGTGCGCGAGGACTCGCAGACGCTGTACGGCTTCGCCGATGCCGATGCGCGTGACCTGTTCCTGACGCTGCTCGGGGTGTCCGGGGTGGGCCCGAAGATCGCGTTGGCCACGCTCGCCGTGTACGACGCACCATCGCTGCGGCAGGCCCTTGCCGACGGCGACGTCACCGCGCTGACCCGCGTGCCCGGCATCGGCAAGCGCGGCGCCGAGCGCATGGTGCTCGAACTGCGCGACAAGATCGGCTCGGTGCACGCATCGGGCGCCATCGCCCTGAACGGTCACTCGGTGCGCGGCCCGGTCGTGGAAGCGCTTGTCGGACTTGGCTTTGCGCTCAAGCAGGCGGAGGAGGCCACCGACAAGGTGCTCGCCAACGAACCCGAGGCAACCACGTCCAGCGCGCTGCGGTTGGCGCTGTCGATGCTGGGTAAGAAGTAATGGGTCGATTCGAGGACGACGACCCCGAAGACACTTCCGAGCGGGAGGTCTCGGCCGCGTTGACTGTCGGCGAGGGTGACATCGACGCCAGCCTGCGGCCGCGGTCGCTGGGAGAGTTCATCGGGCAACCGCGGGTTCGTGAGCAGTTGCAACTCGTCATCGAGGGCGCCAAAAACCGTGGCGGGACACCGGATCACATCCTGCTGTCCGGACCGCCGGGGCTCGGCAAGACCTCGCTGGCGATGATCATCGCCGCCGAACTCGGTTCGTCGCTGCGGGTCACTTCGGGTCCGGCGTTGGAGCGCGCCGGTGACCTGGCCGCGATGCTGTCCAATCTGGTCGAGCACGACGTGCTGTTCATCGACGAGATCCACCGCATCGCCCGGCCCGCCGAGGAGATGCTGTATCTGGCGATGGAGGACTTTCGCGTCGACGTGGTGGTTGGGAAAGGCCCTGGCGCAACGTCGATTCCGCTCGAAGTTGCGCCGTTCACGTTGGTCGGGGCCACCACTCGGTCCGGTGCGCTGACCGGACCGCTGCGCGACCGGTTCGGGTTCACCGCGCACATGGACTTCTACGAGCCGGCCGAACTGGAGCGGGTCCTGTCTCGCTCGGCAGGCATCCTTGGCATCGAAGTCGGCCCCGAAGCGGGCGCCGAGATCGCCCGCCGGTCGCGGGGTACGCCTCGAATCGCCAACCGGCTGCTGCGGCGCGTTCGCGACTACGCCGAGGTGCGTGCCGACGGGGTGATCACCCGCGACATCGCGAAGATGGCGCTGGAGGTCTACGACGTCGACGAACTCGGCCTGGACCGGCTGGACCGCGCCGTATTGTCCGCGCTGACACGCAGTTTCGGCGGCGGGCCCGTCGGGGTGTCGACGCTGGCCGTCGCGGTCGGGGAGGAAGCGACCACCGTCGAGGAGGTGTGTGAGCCGTTCCTGGTGCGCGCCGGGATGATCGCCCGCACCCCGCGTGGACGCGTCGCCACCCGGCAGGCCTGGACACATCTGGGGATGACGCCGCCGAGCGGGGTCAACACCCTCGGTCAGTCCGGATTGTTCGACTAGGAGGGCCAAATGATCTACGCCGGTTTGATTTTCGCGGGTCTCGCGGCCTTGCTTCATGTCTACATCTGGGTGATGGAATCGCTGACCTGGACGTCGGCGCGCACCCGCGCGACGTTCGGCATCACCGAGGAAGAGGCGGTGGCCACCAAGGAACTCGCCTTCAATCAGGGTTTCTACAACCTGTTCCTGGCGATCGTCACCGCGGTGGGGGTGATTGGCGTGATCGCCGGCCACCAACCGGTGGGAGCGGCTTTGGTGTTCGCGGGTGTCGGGTCGATGCTCGCCGCAGCGGTGGTGCTGTTGACGTCATCACCGGATAAGGCACGCGCGGCCGTTACGCAAGGAGTCTTTCCGCTTATTGCCGTCGTGCTTCTGGTGATCGGGTTGTTGGTCTAGCTGCCCGCGCGAGTGTGCGGTCCCATACGCTCACCACGGCGTGTCGCGTATGGAACCGCACACCCGACTGCTCTACAGCAGGCCGAGCAACTGCAGATCGGTGATGTACTTGACGATGACATCCCGCGTCACGTGCGGAATGTCTTTGTCCGGACCGATTTTGGCGTCCTGCACTGCCGCGCGGAACCGGTTGGTCGGAGCGATCGACCCGCGAATCGGGGTCTCCGGCCGCTGGTAGTTGTGCAGCAGCGGAAGCAGGGAGGCCTGCCGCTGCCGCTCGGGTAGCGCACGGACCGCGGTGTCGAAGCGCTGCAGCCAGCCGGCGTAGTCACCGACACGCTCGACCGGGAACCCGGCTTCGATCAGCCAGTCGACGTACTCGTCGAGCCCGATGCCGTCGTCGTACGGGTTCATCACGTGATAGGTCTCGAACCCGTCAACAACCCGCGAGCCCAGCGTGGAGATCGCCTCGGCGATGAATTCGACTGGCAGCCCGTCATAGTGGGCCCGCTGCCGATTGCCTTCGGCGTCGAGTTCGTAGAACGAGTCGGGCGCGATCCCCGTGGCGACCAGGCTGAGCATCAGCCGGGTGAACATGTCGGGCAGGTTGAGCTGACCGGCATACGTGGTGTCGGCGAGGATCATGTCGCAGCGGAACACCGAGACCGGCAGGCCGCACAGGTCGTGCGCCTCGCGCAGCAGCACCTCGCCGGCCCACTTGCTGTTGCCGTACCCGTTGGCGTAGGTGTCGTCGACCTTGCGGGTCGCGCTGTAGACGCGAACGTCGCCGTCTTCGGTGAACTGGCCGGCCTCGACGCCCGCGCCCACCGCGATCGTCGATACATAGACGAACGGCTTCTGCTTGGTGGTCAGCGCGATCCGGATCAGCTCCGCGGTGCCCAGCGCATTCGGTCCGAACAGCTGGCTGTAGGGCAGCACATGGTTGACCAACGCCGCCGGGTCGACGATCAGGTCGACTGTGTCGGCCAGTCGCTGCCAGGTCTGCTGATCCAACCCGAGGTTGGCCTCGCCCTTGTCACCGGCGATGACCTCGAGATGGTCGGCCGCCAATTCGCTGTAGTGACGCAGCAATTCGGGGTCACCGCTGTCGAATGTCTTGTCAAGGCGTTCGCGGGCGGTGGCGTCATCCTTCGCACGCACCAACGCGATGACCTTGCCGTCGACCATGTCCATCCGCTCGAGCCATTCCAAAGCCAGATAGCGGCCGAGGAAGCCGGTCGCGCCCGTCAAAAGCACGGTGCGCACCTCTGAACTCGGACCCGGTAGCGACGGAGCCGCCGCAAGGGTCTTCGCGTCGATGAACTTGTCCAACGTCAGATCACTGGCGTGCACCTCGGTAGCGTCGCGGCCGTGCACCGACGCGAACGTCGGTCGCTTGCTGCCCGGCTGCCGCTCACCCTCGATGTAGGCCGCCAGCGCAGCGAGGTCACTGGCCGGGCTGACGATGACGCCGACGGGCACGTCGATCTCGAAGATCTCATGCAGCAGGTTGGCGAAGGTCAACGCGGACAGCGAATCTCCGCCCAGATCGGTGAAATGGGCATCGGGCTGCAGTTCGCTTGCCGTTGCACCCAGCAGCGCACCCGCGGCGCGGCTGATGGTCTCGAGCACCGGCCGATCGGCGCCGTGCTGGCGCAACTCCCGCAGCTCGTTGGCCTGACTGTCGGCCAGGTCGGTGTAGAGCTGTTCGAGCCGATCGCCGTAGAACTCCTTGAGCTTCGGCCGCGCGAGCTTGCGGATACCGGTCAGCAGACCGTTCTCCAGCGTGAAAGGTGTTGTCTCGATGAGGAAGTCACGGGGGATCTCGTAGGACTGCAGTCCCGTGGACTTCGCGACATCTTGCAGCGATTCGGTAATCCGCTGCTTCAGCTCGGCTTGCGGCCACCGCGAAAGTGCTTCCTGGGTCGGGACGATGACCGCCAGCAGATACGAGCGAGCGCTGTTGCCGTACACGAAGATCTGCCGGATCAGCGGGCTGTCGACGAACACCGCCTCCAGCTTGGCGACGGTGACGAACTCGCCCTGCGACAGCTTCAGCACGTTGTTGCGGCGATCGAGATACTGGAGCTGGTCTGGTCCCAGTTCGGCCACGACGTCGCCGGTGCGGTAGTAGCCGTCGGCGTCGAACACGTCGGCGGTGATCTCGGGCCGCTTGTAATAACCTGGGAACATGGTCTCGGACTTCACCAGCAGCTCACCGCGCGGGTAGGGGCGGTCCGTGCTGAAGTAGCCGAGGTCGGGGACGTCGACCAGTTTGTAGTCGATGACGGGCGGGCGTTGAACCTGGCCGTCTACGAACACCGCGCCGGCCTCGGTGGAGCCGTAGCCGTCGGTCAAGTGGATGTCGAGCAGCGACTCGACGAACGTCCGCATTTCCGACGAAATCGGAGCTGAGCCCGTCATCGCCGAGATGAACCGTCCGCCAAGGAGATTCTGGCGAAGGTCGGCGAGCACGTCGGCCTCCACCGCCCATCGGTCGGCACCGTCGGCGGATCGACGGTCGACCTCGCTCTGGAACTCACTGAACACCATGTCCCAGATCCGCGGCACGAAGCTCAGCTGAGTGGGGCGCACCAGAGCCAAGTCCTCGAAGAACGTCGAAAGATCACTTCTGGCAACGAAATAGGCGGTGCCGCCAGCGCCGAGCGTTGCGTACAGGATGCCGCGGCCCATCATGTGGCTCATCGGCATGAAGTTCAGCGTGATCGACGGCGTGGCGCCTTCGTTGCCCCACATCGCCATGCTGGAGCGCCGCCACGAGTTCTTGACCGCCTTGGCCAGGTACATCGCGCCCTTCGGCGCGCCCGTGCTGCCCGACGTATAGATGAGCAGCGCCAGGTTGTCGTCGCCTGCGTCGAAGGCAGGGGAAGCCGGCAGTTCGTTGCCGCGAGCCAGCACCTCGGCCAAAGTTTCTACAACAACCGGGGTTTCGGCGAGCCGCGCGGTTGCGGCGGCCAGCGCGTCGCGGTGGTCGTCGACCTCGTGGTGGTAGTCGAACACGACGAGCCGCTCGGGAAGGTGACCGGTCAGCATGAGTTCGACCGCGTCGTCGAGGAAATCGACACTCGACAGGATGGCAACCGGCTCGGTCTCTGCGGCGATCGGCCGCAACTGTGTGACGGGTGCGCTGGTCTGAAGGGGAACGGAAACCGCGCCGGCGCGTAGCAGCGCCATGTCGACAGTGGTGTAGTCGATGCTGGTGAACCCGAGGATCGCGACGCGGTCTCCGGGCTGTATCGGGTTCTGCGCCAATGCGGTCGCGACCGCGGTCACCCGGTCCGACAACTCGCGGTAGGTGATTGTGTCGAAGCGGGGGAGCAGTTCGGCGGAGGTCCGGCCCGTGGTCGGGTCGGTGACGAATTCGACGGCGCGCTGTCCCAACGCGGGCCGGTCGGCATAGCCGTCGATGACGGTCTGGATGATCTGCGGCAGGCTCAGCTCGGAGGATTCGATCGCGTGCGCGACGGCCTCGCTAGGTCGGGCGTCGGCGAACTGCTGGTCAGTGGCATACAAATCGGTGATGCGGCGCGCAAGCCGCTGTTCACGGGTAACAGTCGACATCAAAGGTCCTCAGCAAATCGCAGGAATTGTTGGCGCGACGTTGCGCCTAATCAAAAGTACGTTAGCGAAGCTAAGTTTATTCCGCTGTTGGCTGTCAGTTCGCTGTGAACGCTGTGACGGCTGTCACCGGCGCGGCACGCGGTTACGTGGGCGTCACAGCGGGTACCCGAGCGTCGACCCGAGGAGGCAACCATGACTGACACACGCGTTGACGCGCGCGGCGGCAGGCTGCAGATGCCCCGCAGCCGCGGCGCAATGAGCGGATTCCTTTTGATCTTGTTGGGCGCTTGGGGCGCTCTGATCCCGTTTGTCGGACCGTATTTCGACTTCGCCTTCACGCCGGATCAGGAGTGGTTCTGGACGACGGCGCGAGGCTGGCTCGAGGTGCTGCCCGGCGCCGCGACGGCGCTCGGCGGACTGCTGCTACTGATGTCGCGCAACCGCGCGACCGCGATGTTCGGCGGCTGGCTGACGGTTCTCGCCGGCGCATGGTTCGTCGTTGGCCGCGCGCTGGCCGGCCCGTTGGGCATCGGTGATATCGGTGCTCCGGTAGCAGACACTGAAACAAAGCGGGTGTGGCTTGAGCTGACGTACTTCTATGGACTGGGCGCGCTGATCGTGTTCTTCGGCGCTGTCGCGTTGGGTCGGCTGTCGGTGCGCAGCGCGCGCGACATCGCCTACGCGCAACGCCCCGTCGCCGCAGCGGCGACACCGCAGCCGGCTCCTTCCGAAGAGGTGACGGAGATTCAACCGACCGGCACGACGACGGCAGACCGGCCGCGCCGCAGCTGGCGCGACATGTTCGCCGGTGGCAGCGGCCATAGGCCGGCGCACCGCTAGCCCCTCCACAACGGAATTCCCGGTCGCTACCTTCCCCCAGCTAGCGGCCGGGAATTCCGCTTCTGCGTGCTGCCTCCTGTGCGAGTTGAACGCGCGAGGCGAGCCCGAGCTTGTTGTAGACGTGCCGCAGGTGTGACTGCACGGTTCGCGGTGAGACGAAAAGCCTTGTGGCGATGTCCTTGTTGGGAAGCCCTTCGCCGACGAGTCGCACGACGTCATGTTCGGTCGGCGTGAGTGAGTCCCATCCGCTTGAGGGCCGCTTGCGTTCGCCGCGGCCGCGAAGCGCGTAGGCGATGGCTTCATCTGTCGACAAGGTAGCGCCCTCGGCCCATGCGGTATCGAAGTCTGTGTCGCCCATTGCATTTCGCAGCACGGTCACCAGCGCCTGGTGATCGGCGTCGAACGCTCGTAACCGAATCGCGCCCATGCTTGCACGTGCTGCCTGGGCGGCGCCCAGTAAGCGCGCCGCTTCGCGATGACTGCCGGCATCACACGCCACGCGTGCCAGGCAGTCAAGAGCATCGGGGACGCAAAAGTGAGCATCGTTCCGCGACGCGAGGACAAGCGCATCGTGGATGTCGTCTTCCGCCGACCTATTTTCGTCGGCGGCGACCTTGACCATGGCACGCGTGGTCAGGCCCAGGGCTAACCAGCATCCTCTGGAACCTGACACGGTGATGTTGGCGACACGCATCGCCGTCTCCATCTCGCCCGCAGCCAAGGCCGTTCGCGAAACCCAATTGGAGTTCGTCGCGTTGTAGGGCTGTGCGATGTGCGGTAGCGCAAGTTCGGCCGCTGCCCAAGCGGCAGCGATATCACCATCGGCAAGGCAGGCCAAGGCGACGTTGGGATAGCAGGCGCTTTCGAAGTACGGGCCGATCTCCAGCGCTCCTTCGAGCGCTTCGCTGATTTTGTCGCGGGCGCCACGCGCGTCGCCTTGAGAAGACAGCGCAATCGATTCGGACATCAATCCGGTCAGCGTCGACAGGAGATCTTTGGCGGCGCGCGCCTCGTCAGCGGTCGCTCTCGACTGAGCAGCCGACGCTGCCAGCTCGCCGCGCACCCACCGCACGCACGCGAGGCTTATCCCACACTGGTGCTTAGCCAGATCGTCACCGACGGATTGGGCGATTGCAAGCCCTTCATCGAGCAACTCAAGTGTCGCCTGCGGGTCACCGGACACGATCGTCGCCATGTAGGACTGACGCTGGAGTATGTGGTTCAGACGCCACCAATCTCCGGTCTCACGTGCAAGCCGGGCAGCCTCGATGAAATACGGCTCCGCAGCGTCGGGGTCGTAGAGCACCACGCAGGCACGAGCTATCAGCGCACGAATCAACAGCGCGTTGTCGCCGCCAGTGCGGGCTGTTGCCAAGGCTTTTTCAATGTCTTCCAGATTCGGCACGTCCAGCGAGCCGTACCAGGAGTCGATCAACGCCTTGTCTGACAGCGCGCGGACACGCCCGGCGGTGAAATCAGTGGCGCCCGTGCCACCGTCAGTTAGTGCAGCGTCGATCCACGCCATGCCTTCGCGAAATCTACCTCGCCCCAACCAAACCGGCTGCAGCCACGAGGCAAGATCCAATGCCTTTGCAGTGTCCTTGCTTTCGAGGCTCCACACGAACGCGGCACGCAGGTTGTCCATCTCAGTGACTGCCTGCGTGATCCGTTGCGCGTGCCCGCTTGTAGCAGGGGCGTCAAGCGTCTCTGCCATGGATGTGTAGTGGTCGCGGTGTCTTGCGCGAATGTCGTCCGCTTCACCTGACTCGCCAAGCTTCTCCAGTGCGTATTGGCGCACCGTTTCCAGCATGCGGTAGCGGGTTCGCCCTTTGGCGCTTTCGGCGACAACCAAGGACTTGTCGACCAACAGGCTGAGCTGATCGAGCACCTGAAAGCGCTCCACGTCTGTTACGCCCGCAACGGCCTGCGCCGCGTCGAGGCCAAAGCCGCCCATGAAGACGGACAGGCGACGGAAAAGCACTCGTTCGGACTCGGTCAGCAGTGCATGTGACCAATCGACTGAGGCGCGCAGGGTCTGCTGACGTCGAACGGCAGTGCGGGCGCCGCCGGTCAACAGTCGGAACCTGTCGTGAAGGCTCTCGACAATTTCATCGAGTGAGAGGGCCCGCACTCGTGCCGCGGCGAGTTCGATGGCCAACGGCATGCCGTCGAGACGGCGGCAGATGTCGATCACCGTTCCGCTGTTCGTTTCCGTAACAGTGAAATCGGGGCGGGCGCGACGTGCACGGTCGGCAAATAGCTCGATAGCCTCGCCGTCGAGGGAAAGCGAGGGCACTTGCCAGTTGACCTCACCTGCCACCATGAGTGGTTCCCGACTCGTCGCGAACACAGCTAGATTCGGGCAGCCGGCAAGCAAGTCGTTGACCAGAGCCGCGCTGGCGTCGAGCAGATGCTCGCAGTTGTCCAGGACCAGCAGCATTCGTCGCTCGCGGATGGAGCGGTGGAGTGTTTCTGTGATTGAGCGTCCGGGCTGGTCTGTCAATCCGAGGGCACGCGCGATCGTGAGCGGTACGACCTCTGGGTGGGTAAGTGGGGCCAGATCGGCATACCAGACCCCGTCGGCGAATTCCGGTGTCATCTGCCCTGCGACCTCAATCGCCAAGCGGGTCTTGCCTGCTCCGCCCGCCCCGGTCAAGGTAACCAATCGACTGTCCGCCACGATGGATCGGACTTCAGCGACTTGCTGGGCGCGTCCTATGAAGCTTGTGAGCTGCCTTGGAAGATGTTGCGCGGCAGAGGCATTCGACGTCCGTAGCGGTGGGAAGTCGTTACACACGTCGGGATGGCACAGCTGCACGACATGCATGGCGCGCGGTAGATCGCGCAGTTGGTGGCGGCCGAGGTCCGTCAGCCAGGCATCCTCTGGCAGGCGTTCTTCCACCAATTCCTCAGTGGCTGCCGACAATACGGTCTGGCCGCCGTGCGCCAGGTCTCGCAGGCGGGCTGTCCTGTTGATCGTCGACCCTGCGTAGTTACCTTCGTCGCGCAACTGCACTTCACCGGTGTGCACGCCGATTCGCAGCTTGATGGGTGTCAGGTCTGCCCGTTGCAGATCCAGCGCACAGGCCACGGCATCGCTGGCCCGCGTGAAGGCCGCCACGAAGCTGTCGCCCTCGCCCTGCTCGACCGGCCGAACACCGCCGTGCTCGGCGATCAACTTCGAAGCGGTTTGATTCAGCTGCCCGATTGCGGCGGTCATCGCCGACGGCTGCGACTCCCACAGCTGCGTGGAGCCTTCGACGTCGGCGAGCAGCAGCGTCACCGTTCCGGTCGGCAGCAGGTCCGTCACATCGAGGTCACTCCAGTCAGTTTCGCTCACGCTAGTCACGATGCGATCCCGGCTTCCGGGAAACATCCGCCCTATGGCGCATTTTTCACCGTGGTGAGGCGCCGAGGCGCATGTTTCGCACACAGGCCGCGATATCGCAGGTGACATCGCAAATGAATCTCCGCCCCTACTTCACGCAAAACCCCGCCCAACGGCGGATGGTGCGGCGGTCGAGGAATCGGATAGTCAGAGGCATGACCACCATCAAGCCACCAACAACCACTCACACCCGGTCCATCGAGGCCGTTTGTACGCAACTCGGCGTGCCTCAGAAGGATCGGCATCTGTTCGAGCGTTGGGCGGGCAAGTCTTTGACTTCGCAAGCGCTGGACCAGTTGTACGCATACGTCGACGTGATGATTGCCATCCGCTGCGGCAAGCCGGGTTCAGACCTGCTGTCGGAGTTGATTGCGATGGGTGTCGACGGAGAAGACCTCACTGTCGACGAGTTGCGCGCCGTCGTTGCGGCGATGGTGAGTTCCGCTTCGCGGCGAGCAGACGCAGAGTGTCCCAACACGCCGACGAAATAGGGCCTTTTGCGTCTGCTCGCGCGAGAGAAAGCTAGCCCGTGTACGCCATGACGTGCTTGATCCGCGTGTAGTCCTCGAACCCGTAGGCCGACAGATCCTTGCCATGGCCGGAGGATTTGAAGCCACCGTGCGGCATCTCGGCCACCAACGGGATGTGCGTATTGATCCACACACATCCGAAGTCCAATGCGGCCGAAACGCGTAGCGCCCGACCGATATCGCGCGTCCACACCGATGACGCCAGTCCGTACTCGGTCCCGTTGGCCCACCCGATCGCCTCGTCCTCATCGGAGAACGACTGCACGGTGATCACCGGCCCGAAGATCTCCTGCTGGATCAGCCGGTCGTCTTGGCGAAGGCCGCCGATGACCGTCGGCTCCACGTAGAAACCCTTGCTGCCCTGGCGCTGTCCGCCGACCGCGATCTTCGCGTGTGACGGCACGTCGCCCAGGAACGAGAGGACTCGCTCCAGCTGGGTGGCGTTGTTCACCGGCGGCACCCACGCGTCCTCGTCGTCGGCCGGCTTGCCGTACGTCGTGGTCGCCCCTCGAGCCTGCTCTGCGAGCGCATCGGTCAGATCGGACGCCACCGAGGCCCGCGCCAACACCCGCGTCGCCGCCGTACAGTCCTGTCCAGCATTGAAATAGCCCGCTGTCGCGATTCCCTCTGCGGCCGAGGCGATGTCGCTGTCGTCGAACACAATGACCGGCGCCTTGCCGCCCAACTCCAGGTGCGTGCGCTTCAGGTGGCCACCGGCGCTGACCGCCACCGCACGCCCCGCGGCCACCGAACCGGTGATCGACACCATCTCGGGAGTCGGATGCGCCACCACCGCTGCGCCCGTTTTGCGGTCGCCGCAAACGACATTCAGCACACCGGCCGGGAAGTGCCGCGCCGCGATCTCGGCCAGCATCACAGTCGTCACCGGCGTGGTGTCGCTTGGCTTGATGACCACGGTGTTGCCCGCCGCCACGGCCGGGACGAACTTCCAGATCGCCATCATCATCGGGTAATTCCACGGCGCCACCTGGCCGACGACGCCGACGGGCTCACGGCGGATCCACGATGTGTGGTTCTCCATGTACTCGCCGGCCGACTTGCCTTCCAACATCCTTGCCGCACCGGCGAAGAACCGAATCTGGTCGACCATCGGAGGGATCTCTTCGGCCATCGTGACGTGGTTGGGCTTACCCGTATTGCGGCCCTCGGCTTCGACGAGCGCCTGCGCGTTCTTCTCGACATCGTCGGCGAAATCCAGCAGCGCCTTCTGACGGTGAGATGGGGTGGTGCGTTTCCAGTCGGCGAACGCCTTCGAAGCTGCGGCATACGCATTGTCGATGTCGGCCTCGTTGGAGACGGGCGCCGTGGCGTACTCTTCGCCGGTGGTCGGGTCGACGAGCGCCATCGTCGCGCCGCTGACGGAGTCGACGAGTTCGCCTGCGATGAAATTCTGAACCTTGGTCATTTCAACTCCTGGTTTAGAGGTCGGCCAGGACGAGAGCGAGAACGTCGAGGCCTTCGATCAGAAGCTCGTCGCTGATGGTCAGCGGCGGCAGGAAGCGCAAGACATTGCCAAATGTGCCGCAGGACAACACGATTACGCCCGCGGTGTGGCACCCGACGCACAGCTTCATGGTCAGCTCGGCGTCGGGCTCGAGCGTCCCTGGCTTGACCAGCTCCATCGCGATCATCGCGCCCCGGCCGCGGACGTCGCCAATGCGATCGTTCTCCGCCTGCAACCGCCCGAGTCGGTCCTTCATCAAGACCTCGATCTGGCGAGCACGCTCGACCAGGCCGTCGGACTCGATCGTTTCGATGGTGGCCAACGCCGCGGCGCAGGCGACCGGGTTGCCGCCGTACGTCCCGCCCAGCCCGCTGACATGTGGAGCGTCCATGATGTCGGCGCGTCCGGTGACCGCCGAGAGCGGCAGGCCGTCGGCGATGCCTTTCGCCGTGCAGATCAGGTCGGGCTCGATGCCTTCGTGTTCGCACGCGAACATCGCGCCCGTTCTGGCGAACCCGGTCTGCACCTCGTCGGCGATGAACACCACGTTGTTGGCACGGCACCAATCCAGCAGCGCAGGCAGGAAACCGTCCGCGGGAACGATGAACCCTCCCTCACCCTGAATGGGTTCGATGATCACGGCGGCCAGGTTGTCCGCGCCGACCTGCTTCTCGATGACGCCGATGGCGCGCTTGGCGGCCAGTTCGCCATCGGTGGCGAGTTCCTTACCGAATTCGGCGTCGCGGAACGGGTACGACAGCGGGGCACGGTAGATCTCGGGTGCGAACGGGCCGAAGCCGTGCTTGTAGGGCATCGACTTCGCGGTCAGCGCCATCGTCAGATTGGTTCTGCCGTGATAGGCGTGGTCGAACGATACGACTGCTTGCTTGCGCGTATACGTCCTGGCGATCTTGATTGCGTTCTCGACGGCTTCGGACCCGGAGTTGAACAAGGCCGACCGTTTGTCACCGCTGCCCGGGGTCAGCCGGTTGAGCTGCTCGGCCACCTCGACGTAGGCCTCGTACGGCGTGATCATGAAGCAGGTGTGGGTGAACTTCGCGACCTGTTCGGCCACCGCCGCGACCACGCGCGGCGACGAGTTGCCGATCGTCGTCACGGCGATGCCGGAGCCCAGATCGATCAGCCGGTTGCCGTCGACGTCTTCGACGATGCCGCCGAACGCCCGGGCGGCGTAGACCGGCATGGTGTTTCCGATTCCGCGTGACACCGCGGCGCTCTTGCGGTCGATCAGCTCTTGTGACCGCGGCCCCGGAATCGCCGTGCCGAGGTAGCGGCTTTGCTCGAGAGTGCTCAATGGAGGCTCCTGATTTCGGTGGGTTTCCGCCGCGCACGCGAGGAGCGGAACTACCAGCTCGCGCTGCGAACCGAGCCTAGTCTCTTGACGCGCCGATCCGTCGAAAACCGCGGCAGCTCATGCCGGAACCATCGGTAACATCCGGCCAATGCAACGGATTTCGTTGCGCAGGCTCACTCGCGGTCGTGATGGCACACCGCTTCGAGCATGACGCCCCAGGGGTCGAGCCAGAACGTCGCGAAGTACGGCTGCGGATATTGAGGGAACACCTGTGGCTCGTGCAGCACGCTGCCACCAAACTGAGCGGCGAGTTCTTCCGCAGCGGAATGCACGGCGCTCACCGCCGACCGCGTGCGCACCATGAACGCCAGGTGCTGCAGGCCGGCCTGGTGTCGTGAGTACGTTGACTGCTCGGCGGCGGGATAGAAGAACAGATAGGTGCCGGGCTTACCGGCCATCGGGCGATATGCAAACTCATCGGCGGCATCGAGGAACGTTTCGAATCCGACCAGCGGCATGAGCGCGCTGTAATAACGCCTCGCAGCGTCCAGGTCGGGAACATTGATGCCGATGTGTCCCAGCATCCTGCGACGCTAACAGCGGACCGGGGGGACGGCCGCCGATGGCAGCAATGGCACACTGGTCAAAGACGAGGCCCCTGACCTGCGGTCTGGGCGCCGTAACCGCAAGACGACACGAAAGACACCTCCGCCATGGGCGAAATGACCCTCTTCCTGCCCCTGATCATCATCTTGGGCGCATTCATGTTCTTCGCCTCGCGCAAACAGAAGAAGGCGATGCAGGCCACCATCGACCTGCACGAGTCGCTCACCATCGGGGACCGCGTGCACACCACGTCGGGCCTCGAGGGCACCATCACCGGCATCACCGACGACAGCGTCCATCTGCAGATCGCCCCCGGCGTCGTCACCACCTGGATGAAGCTCGCTATCCGCGACCGCATCGTCGACGACATCGACGATGACATCGACGAACCGGAAGACACCGACTACGAGGCGCGCGAGTCGACCGCGACCGAGATCACCGACAGCCCGAACGCCAAGACCGACGGCTGACATCTCGCGCACTTCCCGGATACCAGCACGTACCCTTTGCGGTGCTGACGAACTGATCTCGAAGGAGACCCTGACAACGTGGCATCGTCCCCGACGCCGGTGCACCCTGCCCGCTACCTGACGCTTTTCTTCGTGTTGCTGATCGGTGTCTACCTGCTGGTCTTCCTGACCGGCGACAAGCAGGCCAAGCCGAAGCTCGGTATCGACTTGCAGGGCGGCACCCGCGTCACGCTGACCGCACGCACACCCGACGGCTCCGCACCCACCCGGGATGCGCTCAACCAGGCGCAGCAGATCATCAGCGCGCGTGTGAACGGTCTTGGCGTCTCGGGGTCCGAGGTCGTCATCGACGGTTCGAACTTGGTCATCACGGTGCCGGGCAACGACAGCAGTGAGGCCCGCAACCTCGGGCAGACGGCTCGGCTGTACGTCAGGCCCGTCATCAAGGAGTTCCCGGTTCCCGACGCCGCCGGTCAGCCTGCCGAGGCTCCGCCGGGAGCACCACCGGGCGCGCCCGGCATGGCGCCCGGTGCGCCCGGCATGCCGCCCGGTGTGCCGCCGATCGCCCCCGCCGAGCCCGGCGCGCCCGTTTCGCCGCCGTCGCCCGCCGAACAGGCACCACCGCCGGCGGCCCCACCCGCGCAGAGTCCGGCGCCTCAGCCGCGGCCGTATCCGCAGGAACCGCCGCCGACCCCGGCACCGCCACCCCCGCCAGGGCCGGGCGCACCCCCGCCAGGACCGGGAGCCCCGCCGCCTGGCGAGAAGCAGACGCTGGCCCAGCGCATCGCCGACGAGAAGCAGCTGCGGCAGAGCAACGATCAGCAGATCCAGGTGCTGGCGCTGCAGTTCCAGGCAACCCGTTGCCACGACGAGGACGTGCTGGCCGGCAACGATGATCCCAATTTGCCGCTCATCACCTGTTCGCAGGACGGCAAGGCGGTCTACATCCTCGACAAGGCGATCATCAAGGGTGAGCAGATCAAGAACGCCGACTCCGGGCTCGACCAGCAGCGCGGCGAGTACGTCGTGACCGTCGAATTCAACGATGAGGCGTCGCGGATCTGGGCCGACTTCACTGCCGCCAACATCGGCACCCAGACCGCGTTCGTGCTGGATTCAAAGGTGGTCAGCGCACCACAGATCCAGGAAGCCATTCCGGGCGGTCGCACCCAGATCACCGGCCACTTCACCGCCGACTCGGCGCGCGAGCTGGCCAACGTGCTGAAGTACGGTTCACTGCCGCTGTCATTCGAATCATCTGAGGCCGAAACCGTCTCTGCCACACTGGGCTTGTCGTCCCTGCGGGCCGGCCTCATCGCAGGCGCCATCGGCCTGGCGGCGGTGCTGCTGTACTCACTGCTCTACTACCGGGTGCTGGGGCTGCTCACCGCGTTGTCGCTAGTCGCTTCGGGCGCAATGGTTTTCGCGATTCTGGTGTTGTTGGGTAGATACATCAACTACACGCTCGACCTCGCCGGTATCGCCGGTCTGATCATCGGTATCGGCACCACCGCCGACTCGTTCGTGGTGTTCTTCGAACGCATCAAAGACGAGATCCGCGAAGGGCGTTCGTTCCGCTCGGCTGTGCCACGCGGCTGGGCCAGGGCGCGCAAGACGATTCTGTCCGGCAATGCGGTGACCTTCCTGGCCGCCGCGGTGCTCTACGTCCTAGCGGTCGGCCAGGTGAAGGGCTTCGCGTTCACGCTGGGCCTGACGACGATCCTGGACGTTGTCGTGGTGTTCCTGGTGACCTGGCCGCTGGTGTACCTCGCCTCGAAGTCGCCGACGCTGGCCAAGCCGGCGTTCAACGGGTTGGGCGCGGTGCAGCAGATTGCGCGCGAACGACGAGCGGCCGCACACGCGACGGAACGGGGATAGCCAGATGGCGGCCAAACATTCATCCGACGTGACCGACTCCGACGCGGTCGAGGCACCCGACCTCGAAGCCGCAGCGGCCAACGCGCCCAGGCATGGCTTCTTCGTGCGCCTGTACACCGGCACAGGCGCTTTCGAGGTCATCGGGCGTCGCAAGCTCTGGTACGCGGTCAGTGGCTTGATCGTGGCGGTTGCCCTCGCGAGCATCCTGTTGCGCGGTTTCACCTTCGGTATCGATTTCGAGGGCGGCACCAAGGTGTCGATGCCGGTCGCGGGCCAGAACGGCACGGTCAGCACCCAGCAGGTCGAGGACGTGTTCAGCAAGGCGCTGGGCAAGTCACCCGAATCGGTGGTCATGGTCGGCAGCGGTGGCTCGGCCACCGTGCAGATCCGTTCGGAGACGCTCACCAACGAAGAGACCGAGAAACTGCGCAACGCGCTGTTCGACGCGTTCCACCCCAAGGGCGCTGACGGGCAGGTTTCCAAGCAGGCGATCAGCGACTCGGCGGTGTCGGCGTCGTGGGGTGGGCAGATCACCAAGAAGGCGCTCATTGCGCTCGTGGTTTTCCTGGTCCTTGCGGCCATCTACATCACCGTCCGCTACGAGCGCTACATGGCGATGTCGGCGCTGGCGACGCTCGTATTCGACTTGGTCACCACGGCGGGTGTCTATTCGATCGTCGGTTTCGAGGTCACGCCTGCGACGGTGATCGGCCTGCTGACCATCCTGGGCTTCTCGCTGTACGACACCGTCATCGTCTTCGACAAGGTCGAGGAAAACACGCGAGGCTTCGAACACACCACGCGCCGCACGTTCGCCGAACAGGCCAACCTCGCGGTCAACCAGACCTTCATGCGCTCGATCAACACCAGCCTGATCTCGGTCCTGCCGATCGTCTCGCTGATGGTGGTCGCGGTGTGGCTGCTCGGCGTCGGCACGCTGATGGACTTGGCGTTGGTCCAGTTGGTCGGCGTCATCGTCGGCACCTACTCCTCGATCTTCTTCGCGACCCCGCTGTTGGTGACGCTGCGCGAGCGCACTGATCTGGTCCGCACGCACACGCGGCGAGTGCTCAACCGGCGCAAGCCCGCCCGGGCCACCGAGGTCGTGCAGGACGCCGAACCGCAGGAGGCGGTGGTGGCCGCCAAGCCGGCGCCGGAGAAGCCTGCGCCTGGCTCGCGGCCCGTGCGGCCGACCGCCAATCGGACCGGACGTCCGTCGGGTAAGCGAAACACCCGGCGGTAAGGGTCATGCCAGTCGGGAGCCGGAGCGTCATCGCCGCGGCCGTGCTGTCGCTGGTCGGTGGGCTGGGGCTGGCGGCGTGCTCGGCGGGTCCCGCCGACAGCGTGAATTACGCCGTCGACGGCACGCTGGTCACCTACAACACCAACACCGTCACGGGCGCCGCATCGGGCGGGCCGCAGGCCTTCGCCCGGGTGCTGACCGGCTTCAACTACCACGGACCCGACGGGCAGATCGTCGGCGACCACGATTTCGGCACCATCTCCGTGGTCGGGCGGGCGCCCTTGGTGCTCGACTACGAGATCAACGCCAATGCGGTGTACTCCGACGGCAAGCCGATCACGTGTGACGACATGGTCCTGGCGTGGGCCTCGCAATCGGGTCGGCTGCCCGGTTTCGACGCTGCCAACCGGGCCGGCTACAGCGATATCGCCTCTGTCGACTGCGCGCCGGGTCAGAAGAAGGCGCGGGTGACGTTCGCCCAGGACCGCGGGTTCATCGACTTCGGCCAGTTGTTCGCGGCGACGTCGATGATGCCGTCGCACGTCATCGCCGACGAACTCGGACTGGGAGACGGGGGCGTCACCACCGCCCTCATCAACAACGACGGCCCGGCCGCCGAGCGCATCGCGCAGGTATGGAACAACACCTGGAATCTGGACCCCGGGCACTTCGACGCCAAGCGGTTCCCGTCCTCGGGGCCCTACAAGATCGACGCGGTCAACAAGGACGGCTCGGTCGTGCTAGTCGCCAACGACAAGTGGTGGGGCGCCAAACCCGTCACGAAGAAGGTCACGGTGTGGCCGCGGGGCGCCGACATCCAGGACAAGGTCAACCAGGGCGTCTACGACGTGGTCGACGTGGCGGCCGGGTCGTCGGGGACGCTGAATCTGCCCGACGATTACGTGCGCACCGACTCGCCGTCGGCGGGCATCGAACAACTGATCTTCGCGGCGCAGGGGCCGCTGGCCGGCCCGCCAGCGCGTCGGGCGCTGGCGTTCTGCACGCCGCGCGACGTGATTGCCAAGAACGCGTCGTCGCCGATCGCCAATGCCCGACTCAACCCCGTCTCCGAGGATGCGTATGCCGCGGCCGAGGGTGCCGTGGAGTCGGGGCAGTTCGCGGTCGCCAACCCCGACGCCGCCCGCGCCGCGATCAACAACCAGCCGATGACCGTTCGCATCGGGTATCAAAGCCCCAATGCGCGGCTGGCCGCGACCGTCGGTGCGATCGCGAAGGCCTGCGCGCCTGCGGGCATCACGGTGCAGGATGCGGCGTCGGATGCTGTTGGCCCACTGAGTCTGCGCGACAACAAGATTGACGCATTGATCGCAAGCACCGGCGGAGCTGCCGGCAGCGGGTCGACGGGCTCCTCGCCGATGGACGCCTATGACCTGCACACCGCAAACGGCAACAACCTGTCCGGCTACTCCAACGAACGCATCGACGGCATCGTCTCGTCGCTGGCGGTGACCTCCGATCCGAAGGAGCTGGCGCGGCTGCTCGGCGAGGGCGGCTCGATCTTGTGGGCGGACATGCCGACGCTTCCGCTCTATCGTCAACAGCGCACACTTCTCACATCGAAGAAGATGTATGCGGTGAGCAGCAATCCGACTCGATGGGGCGCGGGGTGGAACATGGACCGCTGGAAGCTGTCGCAATGATGGACATTTCGCGACTGGTCGCGTCGCTGATGCGCGAGGTGCCCGACTTCCCCGAGCCAGGTATCCAATTCAAGGACCTCACCCCGCTGCTGGCCGACGCGCGCGGCCTTGATGCGGTATCCGAGGCTCTCGCAGAGATCGCCAGGGGAGTGGACCTGGTGGCAGGAGTGGACGCCCGCGGGTTCTTGCTCGGCGGCGCCGTCGCGATCAAGCTGGGGATCGGTGTGCTGGCGGTCCGCAAGGGCGGCAAACTGCCGCCGCCGGTGATCGGCGAGACCTACAACCTCGAATACGGCTCCGCCACGCTGGAGGTCCCTGCCGAGGGCATCGAACTCGCAGGCCGGAACATTGCGATCATCGACGACGTTCTGGCTACCGGTGGCACTGTAGCGGCGACGGCCAAGCTGTTACGGCACGCAGGAGCGAACGTCACCGGCGCGGCAGTGATCCTCGAGCTTGCCGCACTCGGTGGCCGCGACCTGCTCGAACCGTTAGCGGTAAGCAGCTTGCACACGGTGTGAGGGCTATCCTCGAAGTCTGGCGAAGAGGAGGTGACCATGGCTGACGAACCCGGCACGGGACAGGCCGTGCAGGCGCCTCCCGGGGCTTCACTGCCTGAGACACAGCCGCTGGAGATTCCGAAAGTCTCGACGAGCGCGTCGCGGCGCGTGCGCGCCAGACTGGCCCGCCGGATGACAGCTCAGCGCAGCGCCGTCAACCCCGTGCTCGAGCCTCTGGTCGCCGTCCACAAGAGTTTCGTTCCGAAGGCCAATCTGGCGTTGCTGCAAAAGGCTTACGAGGTAGCCGAGGAGCGTCACGCCGACCAGATGCGGCGCTCCGGTGACCCGTACATCACCCACCCGCTGGCCGTTGCGAACATCCTGGCCGAACTCGGGATGGACACCACCACGCTGGTCGCCGCGCTGCTGCACGACACGGTCGAGGACACCGGCTACACGATGGAACAGCTGACCGCCGATTTCGGCGAGGAGGTGGCGCATCTGGTCGACGGCGTCACCAAGCTGGACAGGGTCGCACTGGGCACCGCCGCCGACGCCGAGACGATCCGCAAGATGATCATCGCGATGGCCCGCGACGGCCGGGTGTTGGTGATCAAGGTCGCCGACCGACTGCACAACATGCGCACCATGCGGTTCCTGCCGCCGGAAAAGCAGGCCCGCAAGGCTCGCGAGACGCTGGAAGTCATTGCGCCACTGGCACATCGGCTGGGTATGGCCACGGTGAAGTGGGAGCTGGAGGACCTGTCGTTCGCGATCCTGCATCCGAAGAAGTACGAAGAGATCGTTCGGCTGGTCGCCGACCGCGCGCCGTCGCGCGACACCTATCTCGCCAAGGTTCGTGACGAGATCAACGGCACGCTGTCCGCGTCGAAGATCAACGCGACGGTGGAGGGCAGGCCGAAGCACTACTGGTCGATCTACCAGAAGATGATCGTCAAGGGCCGCGACTTCGACGACATCCACGATCTGGTCGGGGTGCGAATCCTCTGCGACGAGATCCGCGACTGTTATGCCGCTGTGGGCGTGGTGCATTCGTTGTGGCAGCCGATGCCGGGTCGATTCAAGGATTACATCGCACAACCGCGCTACGGGGTGTATCAGTCGCTGCACACCACGGTCGTCGGACCCGAGGGCAAGCCGCTTGAAGTGCAGATCCGCACCCATGACATGCACAACACCGCCGAGTACGGCATCGCAGCCCATTGGCGGTACAAGGAAACCAAGGGCCGCAACGCTCCTCATCCGCACGCCGCCGCCGAGATCGATGATATGGCGTGGATGCGCCAACTGCTCGACTGGCAGCGGGAGGCCGCGGACCCCGGCGAGTTCCTCGAGGCGTTGCGCTACGACCTTGCGGTGCAAGAGATCTTCGTGTTCACCCCGAAGGGCGATTTGATCACATTGCCGACGGGCTCGACTCCCGTCGACTTCGCCTACGCCGTGCACACCGAGGTCGGTCACCGCTGCATCGGCGCAAGGGTCAACGGCAGGCTGGTCGCGCTGGAGCGCAAGCTCGAAAACGGCGAAGTGGTCGAGGTTTTCACATCCAAGGCGCCGAACGCAGGCCCGTCGCGAGACTGGCAGACGTTCGTGGTGTCGCCGCGCGCAAAGGCAAAGATCCGGCAGTGGTTCGCCAAGGAGCGCCGCGAAGAGGCCCTGGAGTCGGGTAAAGACGCGATCGCGCGCGAGGTTCGGCGCAGCGGGCTTCCCTTGCAGCGCTTGATGAATGCCGAGTCGATGGCGGCGCTGGCCCGCGAGCTGCGCTACACCGATGTGTCCGCGCTCTACACCGCCGTTGGTGAAGGCCACGTCTCGGCACGGCACGTCGTGCAGCGGCTGGTGGCCCAGCTCGGCGGTGACGACGAAGCCGCCGACGAGCTCGCCGAACGCTCGACGCCGACGACCATGGTGGTGCGGCAGCGCAGCACCGACGACGTCGGCGTGTCGGTACCCGGCGCTCCCGGAGTGTTGACGAAACTGGCCAAGTGCTGCACGCCGGTGCCCGGCGACAACATCATGGGATTCGTGACGCGCGGAGGCGGCGTCAGTGTGCACCGCACCGACTGCACGAATGCCACGTCGCTGCAACAGCAGTCGGAACGGATCATCGACGTGCAGTGGGCGCCTGGCCCGTCATCGGTGTTCCTGGTCGCCATCCAGGTGGAGGCGCTCGATCGGCATCGACTGCTGTCGGATGTGACCCGTGTACTGGCCGACGAAAAGGTCAACATCCTGTCGGCGTCTGTGACGACGTCCGATGACCGCGTCGCGATCAGCCGGTTCACCTTCGAAATGGGCGATCCGAAACACCTTGGCCACCTGCTCAACGTGGTGCGCAACGTGGAGGGCGTCTACGACGTCTACCGTGTGACTTCCGCCGCGTGACCATCTGTCAGCGGTAAAGCATTGAGCTCATTGCGTACGTCATCGCCACGCCACCAATGAGGAAAGTGAAGACCGCGGCTCCAGCGCCGCGCCGGTCGACGACAGCATCCGCTGGATTGTGGGAATTGACAAAGACAGTCAGCTGATCCGGCAGGTTGGCCAGCTCTGCGTCTGCTCGTTTGCGTCCATAGCGGCGCGGCACAAACGAGAAGCGATCACTGACGAGCTCGCTGCCGTTCACCAGGTACGCGTACTTGACTTTGAGGACGTACGGGCCCCATCCGGCGGTCACCCGAAACCACGGCGCCGGCACGACGGACCGTTCGACGACCCGCCCCGGGACGGGACGAAACAAGGTCGCCCGCTGGGTGTGCCAGAAGGCCGGGATCGACAAGACCAGGCCGACAAGGCCGACCGCGAACATAATCCATGCGCCACCATCCATCTGCTCTTCCCCCGTCGACCGATGTGTCGTTTCCCCATCAAGTATGTCGCTGTTTGCTCTGTTGTGAAATACTGCCGCGATGCGCACTGCATTGGTGGTCCTGATTGCTTCGCTGGCGGTGGTGTTGGCGGGTTGTGGGTCGACGATCAGGCCCGAGGGGGCCGCGCAGTCCGTCGTCGACCTGGTGTCCAAGCAGACCGGCTTCAAGCCGAACGACGTCAAGTGCCCTTCGGGCGTCGACGCCGAGGTCGGCAAGGAATTCGAATGCCACTTCACCGGACCCGAGGGCAAGGAGTACACCGCCAAGATGAAGGTCACCAAGGTGCAGGGCGACGACGTCGAGTTCTACATCAAAACCGCGCCGACCAAGTAATCTCCGCCGGATTCTGTGCCGCGAGACTGCAGTTATTGCGGGAAAGTCGCAGTGGGACAGCACAACAAGTGCAATCTCGCGGAATCGGCTGCGGGGATGCCTCGCGCTAGGAGCCGATCTGCACCGACTTGATCGTTGCGTCGATCACCGGCTTGCCGTCCTCGGTGCCGTCGGCCACGCCGCCCGCGGCGACCTTTTCCAACGTCGCCAGCCCCGCCGCGTCGATGGTGCCGAACACGGTGTAGGTCGGTGACAGCTGAGAGTCCTTGTACACCAAGAAAAATTGGCTGCCGTTGGTCCCTGGCCCGGAGTTGGCCATCGCCAAGGTGCCGCGCGGATAGATCACGGGGACCTTCAGTGCCGGATCGGTCAGGCGGTACTGGTTGGTGGGGTACTCGTTCGGGAACCGGTAGCCGGGCCCACCCGTGCTGCTGCCGGTCGGATCGCCGCACTGCAGCACACCGAGTTCGGCCGATGTGGTCAGCCGGTGGCACTTGGTGTTATCGAAGAATCCCTGCCTGGCCAGGCTCGTGAAGTTGTTGACCGTGCACGGGGTCTTGCCGTTGTCCAACTCCAGCCCGATGGCGCCCTGGGTCGTCGTGATGGTCGCGCGGATGAGCGCAGGATCGGTCGCGATCCGCCCGTTCTGCGGTGGCTTGACGGGCTTGCTCGCCGGCTCAGTCGTCGCCGGGTATTGGCAGTTGGCCCCCAATGTCTTCGGCGGCTCGAACGGCGGCAGCTGCTTGTCGACGGGCGAGGGCGCTGCGGTGACTGAGGGCTGCGTGGACAGGCCGTCCAGCCGCTCGAGCTCATTGGCGACCGTCACGAAGAACAGCACGCTCAGCACTATCGCCACGACCGTGAACACAGTGATCAGGTAGCTGATGACGAGTCCCGCGATGGCAAGGCCGCGGCCGTCCTCGCCGGTCTTTTTGATCTGCGACAGCGAGATGTGTCCGAAGATGATGCCAAGCGGTGCGAACAGGAACGCGCACACCAACGACACGATCGCCAACGCGTTGGTGCCCCGCGGCGGGTACCCCGGATAGCCATAGGGCCCCGCGTACGGACCCGGCGGCGGTGGGTAGGGCCCGTACGGCGGCGGAGTTGTCATGGCCGCAGCGTCAGTCGAGCAGAATCGACTTGATTGTGACGTCGTTCTTCGGCTTGCCGTCCTGACCTCCGTCGGCGGTGCCCGCCGCGGCGATCTTGTCCAGCGTCGCCAGGCCGGTCTCGTCGATGGTGCCGAACACCGTGTAGTTGGGCGGCAACTCCGAATCCTTGTACACCAGGAAGAACTGGCTGCCGTTGGTGCCGGGTCCGGCGTTGGCCATGGCGAGAGTGCCACGCGGATACTTCACCGGCTCCTGCAGCTTCGGGTCATCGGGCTGGTACTGGTTGGTCGGGTACTCGTTGTCGAACTGGTAGCCCGGACCGCCGGTGCCCTGGCCCGTCGGATCACCGCACTGCAGCACCGCCAATCCCGGCGATGTGGTCAGCCGATGGCAGGGTGTGTCGTTGAAGAAACCCTGCTGTGCCAGGTTGGCGAAGCTGTTCACCGTGCACGGTGCCTTGCCGTTGTCGAGTTGCAGCCCGAGGTTGCCCTGGTTGGTGGACATGCTGGCGCTGACCTGTGCCGGGTCGGTGGGCACCTTGCCAGTGCGCGGCGGCTTGGCCGGCTTGCTCGCCTTGTCCGCGGATGGCGGGTACTGGCAGTTCGCGCCGAGGTTCGCCGGTGCCGCGAACGGGGGCAGCGCTCCTGCTGCAGCGGGGGCCGCGCTGGTCGGGGCGGCCGATGACGTCGTCGCGGCGGCGGTCTGAGTATCGGAGTGCTTGTTGGTGATGACGATGGTGGCCACGATGGCGCCGATCACGACGATCGCGGCCGCGGCGGATCCGACGATCAGGTAGATGCGGCGTTTGCGCTCCCTCGCCGCTCGGCGCTCGAGCTGACGTTCCAGTTTGCGCTTCGCCGTTGCACGCCGTTGTTCGTTGGTCGGCACCGCCGGTGTCCTCCTCGTGATCGGTAGTCGGCACCGAGTGTGCCAGGCGTTGCTGAGTGCAGGGGTTGCGACCCGCGCCAACGATGAATGGGACACTGGACGCCGTGTTGATCACCGGATTCCCGGCAGGCATGTTGGCGTGCAACTGCTACGTGCTGGCCAAGCGGGCTGGGGCCGACGCGGTCATCGTCGACCCTGGCCAACGGGCGATGGGGCAGTTGCGGCAGGTCCTCGACGACAACCACCTCACGCCCGCCGCGGTGCTGTTGACCCACGGACACATCGACCACATTTGGTCGGCCCAGAAGGTGGCCGATATGTACGGCTGCCCCGCCTACATCCATCCCGAAGACCGCTTCATGCTGACCGATCCGATCAAGGACTTCGGGCCCCGGCTGGCCCAAATCGCGTTCGGCGCGCTGTTCCGCGAACCCAAACAGGTTGTTGAGCTCGACCGCGACGGCGACAAGGTAGAGGTGGGTGATGTGACGGTGACCGTCGACCACACGCCAGGACACACCCGCGGCTCCGTCGTGTTCCGGATTTCCGACGGGCCAGAAGAGGTGGTCTTTTCCGGGGACACCCTGTTCCGCGGCTCGGTGGGGCGCACTGATCTTCCCGGCGGCAGCGGCCGCGACCTGCTCGGTTCGATCATGACAAAACTGTTGGTGCTCGACGACGACACCGTGGTACTACCGGGTCACGGTGAAAAGACCACGATCGGTTTCGAACGCCGTACGAACCCATTCCTCGAAGGCTTGACTTGATGAGTTTCCGTGACTGATTTTCAGGCGCCAAAGGGCGTCCCGGATTACCTGCCGCCCGACTCCGCCCAGTTCGTGGGTGTGCGCGACGGCCTGCTCGATGCTGCCCGGCGCGCCGGCTACGGCGACATCGAATTGCCGATTTTCGAGGACACCGCGTTGTTCGCCCGCGGCGTCGGCGAATCCACTGATGTGGTGAGCAAGGAGATGTACACCTTCGCCGATCGCGGCGACCGTTCAGTGACGCTGCGACCGGAGGGCACTGCGGGCGTGATGCGCGCGGTGATCGAGCATGGGCTGGACCGCGGGCCGCTGCCCGTGAAGCTGTGCTACGCCGGACCGTTCTTCCGCTACGAGCGCCCGCAGGCCGGTCGCTACCGTCAGCTGCAGCAGGTCGGCGTCGAGGCGATCGGCGTCGACGATCCGGCGCTGGATGCTGAGGTGATTGCCGTCGCCGACGCGGGTTTCCGCTCGCTCGGGCTCGACGGTTTCCGCCTGGAGATAACGTCATTGGGCGACGACTCCTGTCGGCCGCAGTACCGGGAACTGTTGCAGGAGTTCCTGTTCAAGCTGGACTTGGACGAAGAGACCCGCCGTCGCGCCGAGATCAACCCGTTGCGGGTGCTCGACGACAAGCGCCCCAAAGTGCGCGAGATGACCGCCGATGCACCTGTGATGCTGGATCATCTGTCCGATGCGGCCAAGCAGCACTTCGACTCGGTGCTCGCGCACCTAGACGCGCTCGAGGTGCCGTACGTGATCAATCCGCGGATGGTGCGCGGGCTGGATTACTACACGAAGACGACTTTCGAGTTCGTCCACGACGGGCTAGGAGCTCAGTCGGGCATCGGTGGCGGCGGGCGCTATGACGGGCTGATGCGTCAGCTCGGCGGAAAAGACCTGTCCGGCATCGGCTTTGGTCTCGGTGTCGACCGTACGCTGTTGGCATTGAAAGCCGAGGGCAAGACCGTTGGCGGTGCCACCCGCGTCGATGTGTTCGGGGTGCCACTGGGGGATCAGGCCAAACTGACGTTGGCCGTGCTCGGTGCGCGACTGCGGGCTGCGGGTGTGCGCGTCGACCTGTCCTACGGTGACCGCGGAATCAAGGGTGCGATGCGCGCCGCCGACCGCTCGGGCGCGTCGATCGCTTTGGTTGCCGGTGATCGCGATATCGAGGCCGGCACGATCGGGGTGAAGAACCTGTCGACCGGTGATCAGGTCGATGTGGGTGTGGATAATGTTCTCGCCGAGGTGCTTTCGCGTCTCAGCCGCGGTTGATTGCCGAACTTCTCGGCCCGCCACACCTTTTAGTCACGTAGACGACCAGACCATAGCAGCAGGCTGATACACCAGGCGATGCTGCAAGATGATGCGGAAGAACGCTGACAGATCCCGCCCTCCCCGCGTGAAAGTTCCAGTGCCACTGGCGTGTTCGACACCTCCGAGCCTGCGCAGGAGCGCGGTGTCGAAGGCCAGGTTCGTTGCCGCGCCGAATCGTCCCGCGGCGAACGCGAACAATGGTTCGCCGCGCCGACTCAGGTCGGTGTCAAAGGTCCGTTGCTGAAACCCTTCATCGGGGCCGCTCCGGCGCTCGAGCATCAGCTGGGCGTGGGTGTTCAATTCGGCGGGCAGGGTGGGGCCGGTGACGCAACCCACGTCAGCTGCGCTGGCGAATCCCTCGGCAACGCCGGTCAGCCAAGACCGGTCGACGACGACAGTGTCGTCGACAAATGCGGTGATCATTCCGTGCGCTGCGTGCAAACCCTTGTTGTGTGCGGACGCCGTTCCCCGGCGGAGTTCTCTGATGTACTGCACCCGCGGATAGAACTGTGTTGCAATCAGTTTCGTGGTTTCGATGGTGTGCGGGTCGTTGTCGACGACCACGACCTTGAACCGTGGGTAGTCCTGTCGGAGCACACTGTCCAGGCACTCGCGGAGGGCGGCAGGGCGTTCGTGTGTGGCTACGATGACGGTGATCTGCGGCGTGTCGACCAACAGTGCAGAGCGGTGACGGACGCACTGTGGCACCGAGTCGTGTTCGCTTGCAATCGACTCAATGTCGTCGGTGCCGGGTAGCCCGTCAGCGGCGAGGTGGTCGTTGATCCGCGATCGCAGTGCCGCCATGACCGTCGCGGAATGGGCGTGCCATGTCCGGTCTTGGCTGACGTCGAGCACGACGACGCCCAGTGGTTGGTTGTGCAGGCGAACGAGGGTCATGACTTTGTGGGCACCCGGGTCGGCGATTGTCAGCTCCCGCTGTGGCCATAGCGCACTCAGTTCGATGTCGGCCCATGCCGCTGGAGGGGCTCCCGTGGCGGGGGACTGCGTCCATGCGGGACGACAATTGGAGGCGCGTGGCGATGCGGAGGTATGGGTCTTCACGTCGCCTCGCGCCCCCAATCGGGTCCTGACTGATATGCCGTCTGCAGTTCGCACCGAACGCACCATTGGCACCAAGCCGAATTTGCGCATCGGTACCGCCCACGCCACAAGTCCAGGGCGCCGAGGCTGGACGCGCTAGCAGAACTTGTCTGAGCGAAGTGACATCTTCCCCTCAAAGTGCCCGGCCCAGACTCCCTTTGACGAGTCCTGCAAATCTCAAAGGCGGTGCCAGCTACCGGGGACTGGGGAAGCAGCGCAACCCGAGGATAGGTTATTTGCTCGGGATTACGCAAGAAAACTGCCGTCTCCTGCAGAGATGTGTTACGCGACGCCACATGCAACCGCGACGTACCCGGTGACTGTGGCGGCGTGCCCTTGGACCGGCAAAGACCTTGGGGGCACCCGCAGCGCCGAAATGCTATGCGCCAAAGACGATGTCGACGAGGCCGAGTTGACCGCGAGGAGTTCAGGGGCAAGACTGCCCACCAGAGGGATGTGAATGGATCGCTACGAGAGTCTGGCCAACGCGGTCGTTTCGTTGGCCGACACCTTGGTGGCCGACTACGACGTCGTTGAGTTGGCGCATCAACTTGTCGACAGTTCGATGGCCCTGCTGCCGGTCGACGCCGTGGGCATCGTGCTTGTCGATCCACTCGGCGACGTACACGTGCTCGCGTCGAGCAGCGAGCAGACGCGATTGCTGGAAGTGTTTCAGATTCAAGCCGATGCGGGCCCCTGCCTGCAGGCCTATCGCGCCGGGCAACCGGTCGTGGTCGACGACCTGACTGTCGATCCGAATCGGTGGCCGGCGTTCGCCGAACGCGCAGGGCAGTACGGCTTCCAATCGGTCCATGCGTTGCCGCTGCGGTTGCGTGATGAGCGGCTGGGCGCGATGAATCTGCTTCGCATCAAGCCCGGCCGAATGTCGGTTGCTGACATTGCGGTGGGTCAGGCTTTGGCCGACGTGGCGACGATCGGGATACTGCACCAACGCATCGTGAGGCGCTCGGAGGAAGTCAGCAGGCAGTTGCAGGCTGCGTTGAACACACGCGTGATCATCGAGCAAGCAAAAGGCGTGCTGGCCGAGCGTGGCGCTATCGACATGGATACCGCGTTCAGACTCTTGCGAACCCACGCCCGAAAGACCAACCAACTCTTGGTAGAAGTCGCCCGTGCGGTGGTCGAGGGCACGGACACGACCGCCATCTTGGATGGCGCGCCATAACCTCGCATGCTTGACGTCACGCAGTAGGCGGCCCCGCTGGGACCTATCTGACCGTTGAATAAGGGACCGTGCCCATCTCGACATCGCTATGCGCAGGAAGCGACGGCAGTAGCCACGCGGCTGCCGCGATGGCTGCCACCAGCACTGCAATTGCGAAGTCCTCAAACATCATTCAGTCCCCCTCATAGTGCACCAGCCTGGGCAGCACGCCGATGACCCAGCCGATCAGGAAACCAACCACGAACACCCAGATCATCGGCCGGCCTCCGCAAACTCCAGGCCGGCATGCTCGGCCCAATCGCGCGGGCACGTGAAGTGCCTGGCGTAATTCGGTGAATCAGTGATGTCGCCGCGGAAGGCATGGAGTTTGAATTTGCTTGTCCGCCTGGGCAGCTCGGGGCTTGGCGCCCCCGAATTTTGCAGGCCTCCCCGCCCTGCGCTCACTGCTCCTTCATTTGTCTGTGGCGGTCGGGGTTGGCATGTGCGCGCCTGTGGGAAGGCGCTGCCATCTCCACGAGTCGCATCTTGATGGTGGGATTGAGTAGAGCGAATTGCGGGCAACACGGCCGACTCCCTCGGCTTCTAACGACATGGGTGTCATTTGCCGCGGGGTCTCGACGACAACGCTAATTTCTCGCTTGCCAACGCTTTATCCCCGTGGGAACGCGTTGGCAGATCCCAAAATTAACACACGCGAAAGCAACGGTCTAATTATTTCCCAAAATTGTCGCAGCGCGTTCCAAGTAGCTTGCTATTTGACCTGAATATGCAGGTGACAGCCGTACGTTCGGACGACATCGCCTAGGCGTACCAAATAGCCATCAATCCAATCAGCCAACCGAATCATTGTTTTCGTTTGAAACGAATCTCGGTCGCGCTCGCCGCTGCCTTCAGCCGCCTGTGACAACCGCAGTCAACAGTTCATCGACATTGCCGATGCCGCCGTCGAACGGGTTTCCGCGCTTGAGCACGTGCGTGCCGCCTGGCGTGACCGCGACGAGTTTCGGCGAGCTCGAGCCGATCTGCAGCTTGCGCGCAAAGCGCACCTGATCCAACTGGACGATTGCACCGCCGCCGTAGCTGAATATCCCGAGCTTGCGGTCGATGACCGCCACCGGGCGACAGGTGTGCAGCGGTTGACTGCGGCGGCGGCGAAACTGACGGAACGCCACCACTGCTCCTATCGCGATCACCAGGCCGACGACCGCGAATACCGCGCCGACTCCGCGAGACGGCGTGCCGGCGATGAGCGCGACGAGACCGAAGCCGCCGACGACGACTGCAAGCAGCCCCAGCACAAATGTCACGACCGTCAGCGCACCCGTCCGACGGTCAAAGACGAGCACCCGTCGGCCGTCATCGGTGACGACGAGGCCGCCCGTGTCTGCCAGTGTTCGCGGCGGGGTTGCTGTGTTCACCTATTGCAGGGTGCACGCTAGCCGGCTCGGACGTGGCCGAATTCGCAAACGCCATCCGGGACAGCATGCCGTCGCGCAGCGTCAGCGTGTGCAGCAGCACGGCGCTGACGTGTGCGGCAATGACAATCACCAACGTGTAGGCGAGCAGCGAATGCGTTTGGCGCAGCGTGAAATACAGGTCCGCGTCGAACGGCGCAATGCGAGGCAGGGACACCGATCCGAAGACGACGGCCGGCTTACCGGTGGCCGACACCATTGCCCATCCGACGAGCGGCTGGGCCAGCAGAAGCGCGTACAACAGGAGTTCCGAACCGATGACGACCTTGTGTTCCAGCCAGCCGACCGTTTCGGGCAGCGTGGGCACGCGGTGCGTGAACCTGTTGGCGGCCCGCACCACGACGATGACGAGCACGATGATGCCGAGCGACATGTGCACAGCGCGCAGCGAGGCGTAGGAGCCGATCGAGTTCACCATCGCGAATCCGATGAGCAGCATGCTGAACACGAGCACCGCGGTCAGCCAGTGCAGGATGCGCGTGCGCAGTGGATAGCCCGCCGGCGCGGTCACGGTGCGACCTCGTCGACCTGCACCGCGGACGGCGACTTCGGCTCACCCGTCCGTGCTCGATAGGAGGCCGCGTACACGGCGGACCGGGCGGAAAGCAATGGGTCATCCGATGGCTCGACCCCATCGGGCAGTACGAGCGGATCGAAATTGACGTCGCGAGCATTGCCGGCCGCTTCGGTCTCGACGGTCGTCAAGGTGAGCACGCCCGCGTCGACGGTGCGGCGATCGCTCGGCCACGCCTGCGTCGCGTCGGCTATCGGATCGCCCGGTTGACCGACGCTCAGCAACAGTCGCCACCGCAGTGGGCCGCTGCGCATCTGACGCACAAGCGCGTCGAAAAGCGAGTTTGTTGTTCCCGGCAGCGGTGGTAACGCCGCTTGCATCGGGACGAACGCCCACCGCACCGGTGTGCGTTCACCTGCGTCGTTGACGAAGAAGAACGTGATGAGACTGCTGTACGTGCTGTCGGCGAACCCCGGGGTCGGCGGATGCTGCTTGATCAGTGCCATCGTTGCGACCGACTCGGGATGCGCTTTGTTGAATGCCGACATCGCCACCGGGTCGGGTTTCCCTGTTGCCGGATCCGTCTTCGATGCCAGCAGCCGGTCGTAGAAGCCTTGCGGCGAATGGTCAACGAACACCGGCAAATTCAGCAACGCCATCCGCCACTGCGTGGCATCGGGGAAGGCGAATGCGAGTCCGAGGCCGCGCGCCGTCGCCGGTGCGTCGGCCACCATCGGGTTGCCGCCGCTCAGCGAGAACCGTCCGATCACCGGAGTTCGACCGGGCGTGAACAGAGCGGCTTTCGACAGCTCACGACCGTCGCCGTTGCTGTCGAAGTAGCCGTTGACCACGACCCCTTTGGCGTGGTTGCGCCGGAAGCCGGGATGAAGGCCGAATACCGTGCGGAAGCCGGCCATGAAGGTCTCGCGGGTCAGCGAGCGCGGTCCGATCCACTTGTTGGCGTAGGCGACGGCCCCGAGGTCGATCGCCAAGAATGCGCCGACCGCACCGATGCCAAGCAGAACCGAGCGACGGCTGAGTTGGGTCACTACCGGCTAAACGCGTCTGCTCGCGGATCGGTTCAACGCTGTGCGCTACGTCACACTACGTCTGCGCGGGCAGCACGTGGTCGGCCACCTTGTCAGTGCTCAGACACAGCGAGCAGACGTGCGCATCGTGCGTCTCGCACCGCATCATGTCGGGGCGCTCGTAGTCGTGATGGCACACGTGGCATTTCAGGTGCTCGCCCGACGGGTTGCCGTGTTCGTCGTACATCGGCAGATCGATGCCGTCGTCCGTGCGGCGCAAGTAGTACTTGCCCTTGGTGGCGATGGCGAGGATCGGTGGCAACACCAGCGCAAGGCCGATCGCCACCAGCGGTGAGTACGGGCGGATCGCCTCGCCGAGGCCGCCGAAGAACGCGATGACCGACAGGCCCGCGGCCAGCAGCATCGAGCCGAAGCCGACCGGGTTGAACGCATACAGCATGCCGCGGCGGAACTCCGGCTTCATCGGGGAGAGCTTCAACAAGTACTTGTTGAACACGATGTCTGAGGCGACCACCACCACCCAGGCCATCCCGCAGTTGGCGTAGAAACCGAGGATGGTGTTCAGGAAGCTGAACATGTTGGCTTCCATCAGGATCAGCGCGATCAACAGGTTGACGCCGAGGAACACGATGCGTCCCGGGTAGTGCTTCGTGATGCGCGTGAAGGAGTTGGTCCACGCCAGCGAGCCGGAGTAGGCGTTGGTGACGTTGATTTTGATCTGGCTGATGACGACGAGGACGACGGCCAACGTCATCGCGAGCCAGCCGGGCAGGAAGTTGCGGTAGATCTCCAGGAACTGGTGCACCGGCTGGTTGGCGATGCCTGCGCTGTTGGCCACGTTGGCGATCAGGTACACCGCGAGGAACAGACCGACGATCTGCTTGATGGCGCCGAAGAACACCCAGCCGGGCCCGGCCAGGATCAGCCACGTCCACCAGCTGCGCTTGTTCTCCGGGGTTTGCGGCGGCATGAAGCGCAGATAGTCGTTCTGTTCGGCGATCTGGGCGATCAGCGACAAGCAGACACCCGCGGCCAGCAGGGTCGAGCCCAGATCGAAGCCGCCCTTACCGTTCTCACCCTGGTAGGCGAAGAACTGGCTGACCGAATCGGGATGACTGATCACCAGATACACGAACGGCGCGACCATCAGCACCAGCCACAGGGGAGTGGTCCAGACCTGAAGTGTGGACAGCACTTTCATGCCGTAGATCACGAGCGGAAAGATGATCAGCGTCGAAGCCGCATAGCCGAGCCATAACGGGACATGCAGCCCGAGGTTGAGTCCCTGCGCCATGATCGAGCCCTCGAGCGCAAAGAAGATGAAGGTGAATGTCGCGAAGATGACGTTGGTGACCACCGAGCCGTAGTAGCCGAATCCGCTACCGCGAGTGACGAGGTCGAGGTCGATGTTGTAGCGCGCGGAGTAGTAGGCAACCGGGAAGCCGGTCAAGAAGATGACGACGGCGAAGATCAGGATGCCCCAGAGTGCGTTGGTGGTGCCGTACGAGATGCCGACGTTGGCGCCGATTGCGAAGTCGGCGAGATATGCGATGCCGCCCAGCGCGGATATGCCGACGACACGTGTTGACCATTTCCGGTAGCTGCGCGGTGCGAATCGCAGCGTGTAGTCCTCCAAGGTTTCCTTGGTGGCTGTCATTGTGTCGAGGTCGGTCTCGACGATCTCGTTCAGCGGCTCTTTGCTGAGCTCTTGTGTCATGCCGCGAAATTAAGACCGACTTGTTTCGTATCGATTTCAAGCACGTTCCCTGCGTGAACAGATTTGGCCAGGGTGTGTGGACATGTACCGGTTGTAACGATCCGGTACCGTGCCGCGATGTGACGGACATGCGAAAAGTGACAACGGTTGGGGCTGCGCTGGTGGTGGCGGCTGCCGGAATTACAGTGAGTCATGGCGTGGCGAGCGCTGAGCCGGCTGGTCACCAGGTGCGGTACACGCTCACGACGGGCGGCCCCGCTGATTTCGACCTCTTCTATCTGGTCAACCAGCCGCCGAACAAGCAGGCCTACAACGCCGATGCGTACGCATTCGTGAAGCGAGAGACCATCAACGTCGGGCCGGACGCGCCGTGGGTGTTCGAGACCACGCTTGCCGATCCGCAGTGGGCGATCTTCACCGTCAGCAGCACCACGCACGGCGGGCAGGCCGCACCGAATCCGCATTGCGAAATCGCCGTGGACGGTCAGGTGGTCGTGCAGCAGGACGCTCCATACAACCTGCAGTGCCAGCTCTCGCAGTGGTGATTGCTCTTCGCGCAAGCGCTCATCGCCGGTGATTAGGGCCTAACTACTGGCGCGCACCGCGCGCACAAATGACGCGACGGCGGCCCCGATTTCGTCGGGGCTGTCTTCTTGAAGGAAGTGCGAACCGGGCACCGTGACCTCGGTCTGGTTCGGCCAGGTGCGGACGAAGTCGCGGACACGTCCCTGGATGATCGATCCGGGGTCGCCGTTCACGAAGAGTTTGGGCACCTCGCTCTGCGACAGCCACTTGCCATACTCCTCGACGGTGGCGACCACGTCGGCCGGTTCACCCTCGATAGGGATGTTGCGTGGCCACGACAATGTCGGCCGTCGATCTTCGCCCGGGTTGCGGAACGGTGCGCGGTAGTGGTCCATCTCTTCTTCGCTGAGTTGACGAAGGATCGAGCCGGGCAGTACCCGCTCGACGAAGACATTCTTGTCGAGCACCATCGCTTCGCCCTCTGGCGAGCGGAATCCCTGAAAGACGCGACGGCCGGCGTCGGGCCAATCGTCCCAATTGACCGGCATTGCAATCGCTTCCATGTAGGCGATTCCGGCCACCCGGTCACGGTGTTGGTTCGCCCAGTCGAAGCCAAGCGCTGAACCCCAGTCGTGCAGAACAAGTATCACCCGATCGCCCAGGTCGAGTTCATCCCAAAGCGCGAAAAGAAAATCGCGCTGCTCGGCGTAGTGGTAGCGGTCCGCGCCCGAATCGTCGAGCTTGTCGGAGGCACCCATGCCGATCAGGTCGCAGGCGATCAGTCGACCCAGCCCCTCCAGATGCGGCATGACGTTTCGCCACAGATACGACGACGTCGGATTGCCGTGCTGGAACACGATCGCATCGCCTTGGCCCTCGTCGATGTACGCCATCCGCTTGCTGTTGATCTGCTTGTACTGCAGCTGGCCGTAGGGCTTGGCTCCCGGCATTGCGTCCTCCTCAATTCGGTTGGTTATCAGCGAGTTTCGCGGCGGCTTCGCGGGCCACGCGCAAGATGCGGGCCGAGAACTTCGGGTCGGCGACGGCACGGGACAGCGCCATCCCACCGACGCAGACCGTCATCAGCGCGATCGCGTCGTCCAGGTGCTGATTGTCGCCGTCACAGATCGCGGCCAACGACCCCCGCAGTTCGCGTTCGTAACGTGTCCGGAACTCGTCGGACGCACGGGCCGCGTCGGAGCTCAGGGTTGCGAATCCGCAACTGGTGGAGAGGTTGTCGCGGTGAGCGGTGGTGAGGTAGCGCCTGGCCAGGCTGGTCAGCCTGTCCCGCCACGACTCGCCGGATCTGGGCTTGATCCAGTGTGGCCTGCCCGTGGTGATCGCCCGCGCGAACGCGGCATTCGCCAGGTCCTCCTTGCTGGAGAAGTGTGAGTAGAACGCCCCGTGCGTCAGGCCGGCGTCCCGCATCACCGGAACGATCGCCGCGCCGTCGAGTCCGTCTTCGCGAATGCGGCGCGCGGCGGCGTCCAGGATCTTGTCCAGCGATTCCTGCTTGGCCTCTGCGCGTGCACCGCCGACTCTTCGCATGATGGGCATCATGCTAGTCGCATGACACGCATCATGCGAGTGCTTTTGTGTCCTCCTGTAGCGGCGTGTCCCAGTCGATGGCGTAGCGCTGTTCGGCGGCCATGGTTTTCTCCACGTTCGTCGCCGAGAACATGATCGGCAGCAGCAGCCGCATCATTCGCTGCGCGATCGGGCCAGGCGCCTTCGCGTGGCTGATGCGGGCTCCGCGCGCGGCGATCTTCTCCACTCGTGGCCTGCGCAAGCGCTCGTATGTCGCGAATGCCGACGAGACATCGGGTACATCGCGCAGACAACGCGCCAGCTGAATGGCGCTCTCCATTGCAAGCGACGCGCCTTGGCCGGTGCTGTTGGACGGGGCGTGCACGGCGTCGCCGACGAGCACCATCCGGCCACGGTGCCAGTGCGGGACGGGCGGCATGATGTGCAGGCCGCCAACGGCTTGCAGTGTCTGGCTGGTTGTCTCGGCGGCCAGCCGTGCGCCCGGGATGTCGTTCGCGTAGGCGTTGCGCAGCGTCGTCAACCATTCTTCGGCGGCAACGGCGCGGGCTTGCTTCAGGGTCATGTGTTGGGATGACGGCAGATTCGCGCCCCAGCCGATGCGGCCGTCGGGCCGCTTCCAGTACAGGTAGTACGCGCGCCGCCCGAACGCGAATGTCATGGTGCCGGGCTCTAACTGCGCAGTGTCGGATGCGTCGTCGACAAGGCCCTCGAAGCCGAGCAGTCCGAGATAACGCGCGCCGGGCGCCGCGGGGTCGATGAGCCTGCGCACTGTCGACTGCACCCCGTCGGCGCCGATCAGCACGTCGGCGCTCGCGTTGGTGCCGTCGGCGAAATGAGCGGTGACACCGTCGCGTCGTTCGTCGACGTGAATCAGCTTCTTGGCGTCGTGGATTCGCACACCGGCTCGCTCTGCTCGGTTCCGGAGTATCCGGTGCAGCGCGCCGCGGTCGATGAGTTGGCGTGGCCCGAGCCCTTGAGGTGTCGGCATCTCGCGGCCCGGCCTGTTGGCGATCGACATGATTGAGCGCGTGATCGGCGTGGCGGCGGCGCGGACGTCGTCATCGGCGCCGACGATCCGCAGTGCGGCCATACCGTTGGGTTCGAGTGCAAGCGATCCACCGATCCCGTTGGCCGAGGCCGCATCTGCTGGCCGCGCGTCGTACACGGTGGCGTCGATGCCTGCCATGGCGAACGCGGTCGCTGCGACCGGCCCGACGATTCCGCCGCCGATCACGAGTGCGGTACGTGTTGCGGTCATGATTCCTCCTGTGCGGGATCGGTGAATTCGGCAGGCAGTTGGCCGGTCTCATGGAATTGGCGCCACGCGTCGAGATGCGGGAAGGTGCCCGCCGTCAATTCGTCGAGCAGCGACCTCGTCCAGTCGGCCTCTGCGCGCGTCATAGCGATGCGGTATTCGTCCTCGATCAGGAACAGCCGCGGCACCTGTGACGCCTGCTGCAGTCCTGCGCTCAGTGCTTCGACGGATGCGGACAGCCGATCGAGCCGTGTCTGCAGTAGATCGATGACGTCCTGCGGTGCCAGCACCGCGAGCACGGACAGCCCGGCGGTGAATCGCGTGTGTTCGGCCTCGGGTTCGGCGATCAGTTCGCGCGTCCAGGCGACGAGTTCGTCACGGCCGGCGTCGGTGATTTGGTACACCGTGCGCTCGGGGCGGGCCCCTTGGCGGGTGACGCCGATTGCTTCGACGTAGCCGCTGCGCTCCAGATTCTGCACGACGGTGTAGAGCGATCCCCATTTGATACCCATGTCGCGTTCCTTGCCGCGCGCCCGCATCACCGACGCCATCTCGTAGCGGTGCATGGGCCGCTCCACGACCGTGGCCAGCACCGCAAGCGCCATCAGGTTCGCGACCTTGCGCTTTTCGGCCATCTCACGCCTCCGTCCGATTACTCGTGGCCGAATATACGGCTACGAGTAATCGCGACACAAGCCGGTAATTACCTTGACATCAGATCGAACAAGAGTTCGAATAGTGGGGTGCGGTGGGATCGACAGGGCGTCAGCGTCGATGACGGCGCCCTGCCTGGGCTGCAACGCATCGGTTTCGTCCGTAGCGTCCGCAGTCCTCAGTTCGAGGGCATGACGTTCCACGAGATTCTCTGCAAGAGCGCATTGAACAAGGTGCCGGCCGCGTCGATGCTGCCGTTCCGGTTCACGGTCAACGGCTACCGCGGCTGTTCACATGCGTGCCGCTACTGTTTCGCCCGGCCCACCCATGAGTACCTCGATTTCGACTGCGGCACCGACTTCGACTCGCAGGTGGTCGTCAAGACCAACGTCGCCGAGGTGTTGCGCCGCGAGCTGAATCGACCGTCGTGGCAGCGGGAGACCGTCGCGCTCGGCACTAACACCGATCCGTATCAGCGGGCCGAGGGCCGCTACGCGTTGATGCCGGGAATCATTGGCGCGCTTGCTGATTCCGGCACACCGTTTTCCATCCTGACCAAGGGCACACTGCTGCGCCGCGATCTACCGTTGATCGTCGAGGCCGCGCGCAGCGTGGACGTCAGCGTCGCAGTCTCGCTGGCGGTCGGCGATCCGGAACTGCACAAGGATGTCGAACCGGGAACGCCGTCGCCGCAGGCGAGGTTGGGATTGATCTCGGCAATTCGTCAGGCGGGCCTTGGCTGTCACGTCATGGTGGCGCCGGTGCTGCCGCGGTTGACCGACTCCGTCGAGCATCTCGATGCGCTGCTGGCTCAGATCGCCGCGGCCGGCGCGACGGGTGTGACGGTGTTCGGCCTGCACCTGCGCGGCTCGACTCGCGGATGGTTCATGGCGTGGTTGGCCCGGTCACACCCGGAGTTGGTCGCGGAGTATCGCGAGTTGTACAGGCGCGGAGCGTATCTGCCGTCGGACTACAGGAAGACGCTGCACGACCGCGTGACACCGTTGGTGGCCAAGTACGGTCTTGCGCCCGACCGGCGGTCGTTTCGTGCGGGCGAGGCCCCGGCGGTTGCCCCCGCCGAGGTCCTGCAGCCCACGTTGTTTTGATTCGCGGCTCGGTTCGCGGTGTTCTAGCCCTTGTTGAAGCCGAGATCTGCGAATCGTGGCACCGACTGGCCGCGGCGCGCCGCCTCCGCGTCCAGTCGCTTGCTCAGCCGACGGCCCGCCGACAGCATGTAGATGGCCCGGTAAATCGGGTTCTTGGGCACGATGAAGTCGTTGAGCGCCCGATTCACCTCGAAATCGACTGTGCCATCGGGATTCCCATGCGAGCGACCGACGAGTGTGATGTTCTCCTGACTGTCGAACACCTCGCCGTGGCTGTGGAACGTCAGGGCGGCAGGACCGCCGACCACATCGACGCCCGCCGGTGGCCGCACGCGGAACCCCGTCGACGTCTGTTCGGCATCGCGCACCCGCAACGGCAACGGCCACCCGTCCGGCGTCACGGTCGTCAGGACTGGCATGCCGAGCCGGTCCAACGCGCCGCGGGTCCGTGACTTCCAGTGAACCGGAGCGGTCGTCTTCCACGACCCGGCCCCACGACCGGCGGGCGCGGGATCAGACGGCGGCACCGGAGGCGCCGCATCCGGCATCCAGATCTGCGGCGTGGCGTCGAGATCACCACTGGGCCACCACAATACGCGCACCGGCGTGACCTCGATCCAGATCCGCGCCCAGTAGAACGCCATGCCACGCAACATGGCCGTCGGGATGCTCGCATACGTTTGCGGCAACCGCTCTTGAGAAACCTTCAAATAGCGTGCGGCGTTGGCTTGCAGATCGGCGTCGCGCACCGTCGCCAAGCCCTGGACGACGAATGTCGCCGGCTGTTCGAGTCCGGAGCCGCGCGGCTGTGAGAACGACAGCGTCACCTTCGGGTTGCGACGAGCGCGCTCGGCCTTCAGCGGATACGTCAGGCCAGTCGAGATGTCGATGGTGTGCTCGCCGAGGTACGGGGTCACCGGCCACGTCACCGGAGAACCGGCGCGATTAAGCGACGCGTACTCGGTTGTGACGAATGCGCCGGCTTGGTCGCGGATGATGGACCAATCCAGATCAGCCTGAATGGGGACAGCGGTCACGGCAGCCTCCGGGGTGTAGTTTGGATAGAGCAAGCTATATTGATTAGAGCGGACTATAAGGAAAGGCGGTGCGAGGTGTCAAGGGACAGCGACTCGCGTCGCAAATACGACAGCACGCGACGGCAGGCTGACGCCGAAGCGCGGCACCAGCGCATCCTCGAAGAGGCGATCGCGCTGTTTCTCGAAGTCGGCTTCGGCTCTACATCGATCGGTCAGATCGCCACTGCCGCAGGCGTTTCAGCGCAAACCATCTACGCCACGTTTGGATCCAAAGCGGGTGTGCTGTCCCGTGCCTACGACTATCTGCTGACGGGTGATTTCGAAGCTGTCCCTATCCGGCAGCGCATGCCCGGATTCGACGGCGTGCATCCGAGGCAGTATTGCGCCGTGTTCTCCGAACATGCGGCCATGGTTCGCGGGATCAACGACCGCGTCGCTGCGCTGCTGCGGGTGGTGGAGCAGTCTGCGTCGGTAGATCCAGCGCTCGGTGAACTGCGCGCAGACCTGATTTCCCGACTGCGGTCGGACTGCCGTGCATGGGTCAACCAACTCGACCCGGACGCGCTTGCGTCGGGGGTGACGCGCGCCGAGGCCGCCGACGTGATGGGTTTGATCATCTCGCCGACAACGTATTCGATCCTGACGGCCGACCTCGGTTGGTCGGTCGATCGCTATCAGCGGTGGCTCGCGACGACTTTGCCCACGTTGCTGCTCAAGCCGGAACTTCTATCCAATCAATCGCCGAAACTGCGGTGAGATCGCAATTTTCGCCGAAACCTCGATCTGTGCGCAGTCTCACGAAGGGCGTCAGCTCTTGTTGCGCTTGACCTGATTGAACGGCACACCGCGGTCGGCGGCGTACTCACGCGGGAAGCCGAGCACGCGTTCGCCGATGATGTTCTTTGCGATCTCAGTGGTGCCGCCGCCCAGCGCCGCAGCCTGCCGCGACAGGTAGCGCTCGCCAAAGCGCAGCGAGTCATCGCCACCGTCGACCACTGCCGACGTGCCCGTGATGGCCAGCACCGTGTCGAACTCGAGATGGTGAGTTTCGGCGTGCGTTACCCGGATGATCGAGCCCGCGGCCGGAGGCAGTGAGCCGTCGAGGACGCCGTGGTAGACGTGGTCGATCAGCTGCTCACGCACCGCTCGATGCACCAACGCCCTGCCAGCCATCTCGCGCACGCGTTCGTTGTCGGCCTGCCCCGTCTTCTCCAGGAGCTCGACGTAGTCGATGGGCATGTCGGTCTTGCCTTCGGCGCCAATGCCACTGGCGAATTCCGAGCCGCCGCCAACCGCGCGGCGCTCATGGTAGAGCTGCCGGGAGGCGACGTGCCAGCCCTCGTTGACCTCGCCGACGACGGCGTCATCGCCGAGTTCGAGGTTGTCGAAGAACTCCTCGCAGAACTCGACCGACCCATTGACCTGCTTGATGCGTCGAAGCGTGATGCCTGGGCTGTTGATCGGCACCAGGAACATGGTCAGGCCTTCATGCTTGGGCACCTCCCAGTTGGTGCGCGCCAGCATCAAACCGTAGTCGGCCGCGAACGCGCTGGTGCTCCATGTCTTGGCGCCGTTGATCACCCACTTGTCGCCGACGCGGTCGGCGCGGGTGATGACACCCGCCAGATCGGACCCACCGCTGGGTTCGGAGAGCAGCTGCACCAGTACTTCGTCGCCGCGCAGCACGCCGGAAATGTGTTGGCGCTTCTGTTCTTCCGATCCGGTGTCCAAGATCGTCGCCGCACAGATCGTGAACGTCGGCGTGTTGAGGATGACCGGCATCTCATAATTGCGCGATTCGGCGTCGAACGCCTTCTGATAGGCGATCGGCAGCCCCAGGCCGCCGTACTCCCGCGGGAAGCAGATGCCGGCGAATCCGCCGTCCCACAGCATCTTCTGCAACTCGCGGGCGCGCAGCCACGGTGCCTCTTCGCCACGGTCGGCTTCAGGCGGATTATCCCGATCGATGCGCGGCATGTTCGCTGCCAGCCACGCCCGTGCGCGAGCGGCGAATTCGTCGACCGACTCGGTCGCGACCGGCGCTGCTGTCGTCTCCGTCATGAGGCAGCCTTCGTCAGTGCGTAGACGCGCAGGTTGTGGTCTTCGGGCGTGCCGAACATCGAGCGGTACAACGTGACTCGGCGCAGGTACAGGTGCAGGTCGTGTTCCCACGTCACGCCGATGCCGCCGTGTAGCTGGATGCAGTCCTGCAGCATGCCCGGGGCATGTTCGCCCACATAGGATTTCGCGACGCTGACGGCCATCTCCGCGTCAGGCGACCGCGACGCCACCGCGGCGACCGCTGCCTTCGTCGTTGCGCGGCATGCCTCGAACCAGATCTTGAGGTCGGCGTACTTGTGTTTGAGCGCCTGGTAGGAGCCGATGGGTCGGCCGAACGAATGCCGGTCGAATCCCCACTGGATGGTGAAGGCCAGCACCGTGTCAAGGATGCCGACCACTTCGGCGCACTGCAGCATCTGGGCGATCTGGCTCTGTCGCGCGATCAGATCGGGCGTCTGCTCAGCCGATCCCACGGCAGCGGACTCGTCGACCTCGACACCGTCGAAATGCACACGCGCGTAACTCTTCACAAGGTCGATTGACTGCTGCGCCTCGACGCGTACGCCGGGCGCGTCCGTCGGCACCAGGAACTGGCGTGGTGCACCGTCACATTGCGCGACCACCAACAGCACCGCGCTCTCTGCACCCGCCTCGACGCGGTCCTTCGCTCCATCGATCCGGTAGCCCGCCGGTGTGCGGGTGGCCGTCACCGTCGCGCCCAGAGGCGACCAGGGCCTGCTCGGCTCGTAAACCGCCCACGACCCGACGATCTCACCCGAGAGCAGGGATTCGATTGTCGCTTCGTGGTTTTCGGGCGCCTCGACCAGACCGGCCAACACCGTGCTGACCGGATGCAGCGGCCCAGGTGCGACGGTCCTGCCCGCGAGTTCGGCGACCAGCGCCAGATCGGCGACACCGTCACCGGACACGCTGCCGCCGCCTAGCTCGTCTGGCACAAGCAGGCTCGTCCAGCCCAATTCGGCGGCTCGCCGCCACCAGTCGGCCTCAAAGGACGCGCCGGCGGCGTGGAGTTCCCGCAGGCGACTCAGCGACGCTTCCTTTTCCAGAAACGACTGGGTCGTCGAGGCGAAGAGCAGCTGTTCTGGGTTTGTCTCGTCGGTCATGTAGTCCGTTCAGGCGGGTATGACGAGGGGTGGCACGTCGGGGTTGTGGACGATCTGGTTGGGCACCTTGAAGAGATCGATCATGTTGCCGCCCATGACTTTTCGTTGCCCCTCGTCATCAAGTCCCTGCAAGTCGTCGATCAGGTGGGTCGGCTCGGCCAACCCTTCCGGATGCGGCCAGTCCGATCCGAAGATCACCCGGTCGACGCCACACAGGTCGGCCATCTGCGCGAAATCGTCCTCCCAGAACGGCGCGACGTAGACGCCGCGCTTGAACGCCTCGATCGGATTCTCCGGGAACGCCTGCGGCATCTTCTTGTACGTGTTCTCGAACTGCTTGAACAGGTACGGCACCCAGTCAGCACCGTTCTCGATGGACAGGATGCGAAGGTCGGGGTTGCGGGTCAGCGCGCCGTGGCACACCAGCGCGGCCATCGAATCCTCGATGGGGCGCTTGCCCATTGACACCATGCGGAACGCCGTCGGCTTGAAGGGCAGGAACTCGTCGGCAGGCTCCCAGTCGTTGAGGTACTCCGCATAGCCGGAATCCGACGCGTGCATCGAAACCGGAATGCCCGCCTTGACGCAGGCGTCCCAGAACGGGTCGAACTCCTCGGTGCCGAAGGACCGGGTGCCGCGCAGGCCGGGCACCGGGGCGGGGCGCACGAGGACGGTCTTGGCGCCGCGCTCCAGACACCACTGCAGTTCCTCGAGCGCCCGGTCGACGATCCCGAGGTTGATGACGGGCGTGGAGAAGATGCGGCCTTCGTAGTCGAACTGCCACGTTTCGTACATCCACTCGTTGAGCGCGTGGATGACGTCGGCGATGAGCGCGGGATCGTCTTTCATGCGCTCTTCGACCAGGCTGGCCAGCGTCGGGAACATCAGTGAGTAGTCCAGTCCGAGGCCGTCCATGACCTCCATCCGCGCGGCCGGATCGCGGAACGCGGGGATGGCCTTCATCGGCTTGCCCATCACCTCGCGGAAGCTCTTGCCGCCGCTGCCGTGGCGGAAGTAGTCTTCCTGCGCGCCGGGCCGTGCGACGACCTCGAAGGTGGGATTGGGGATGTAGTCGCTGACTTGGTTGCGCACCATGATCTTGGTGCGACCCCGGACCTCGATGTAGTCGATGACGTGCTTGCGGTGCTCCGGCAGGAACTTGGTCAGCGCTTCCTTGGGCTCATAGAAGTGGTTGTCGGCGTCGAACACCGGATAGGGAAGCTTGCGGGTCATATTCGCCTCCTGGAAGTCTCATTGGCGGTAACTGGTAATGACATTACCACGTCTCGACCAGCGAAAACACCACCCCGGGAGAAACGGTTTGCGGTCGGTGCGGCGCAGGTCAGGCGACGTTGCCCGGCCGCGCGAGGGCGGCGAGGCAGAACTCGTAGATGTGTCCGGCGTCGATAGGGGCGCCGTTCAGTTCGGCGCCCAGGACCTGCAGTCGCATGGCGCCCAGCGCCGTTTGCATGATCAGCGCCGCGGTGGCGTCGACGGCGATGCCCGTGCGAAATGTGCCCTCGTCGATGCCGCGGTTGATGATGTCCTTGATCAGCTCGTGCAGCGGAGACAGCACCCTGGCGTACTCGCGGGGCAGCGTCTCGGCGAGGTGGTCGTTGTAGTTGGTCAGGCCGCGGTTCACCCTGTCCTGGGTGCTGGATTCGGCGGGTGTGCAGATGCGGTCGATCAGGATCCGCAGCGCTGCGGCGCTCTCGACGCCGGTGGTGTCCGCGCGCCACTTCTTCGTCGACTCCGACATGATCTTGTCGACCAGCGCGAGCAGCAACTCATCCTTGGTGGTGAAGTGCTGGTAGAAGGACCGCAGCGAGGTCTTGGACCGCTCGACGACCTCGAGCACCGTGAAGTCGGTGCGGCCTGTCTCACCCAGGATCGCCAGCGCCGACTTCATGAAGCGCCTCTCGCGCGGTTCGGTGTCGACGCCCGCGGCATCCGGTGGCCCGCTGGACTTCGTCATGGTAATGACGTTACCGCTTTTGCAGAAGCTCGGTTACTGTTCCGTCCCATGACGACAGACTCAGCGCAGACGTGGACCGTTGCCGGTCTGCTCGATTTGTTCGACGTCCGCCAGGACGGGGAGAACCGCTTCATCGCAGAGACGGGTCCCGCCGGCGAGGACGAGCGCCAGGTGGTGGAGGGCACGCAGGTGCTGGCCCAGGCGATTGTCGCTGTGGCCAAACGGTTCCCGGAGAAATCGGTGCGCTCGGTGTCCGCGGTGTTCGCGCGCGCCGTGATGGTCGGCGCGGGGCCGGTCGAGCTGGAGCTAGACGTCGTGAGCGAGGGCCGGTCCACGGCGACCGCGATCGTCGCCGCCAAGCAGAACGGCAAGCGCTGCATCACCGCGACGGTGCTCACGGACGTGCCGACCGCTGACGTGATCCGGCACCATCTGCCACGCCCTGACGTCGTCGGACCCGACGATGCCAATGTCGCAGAAATGCCGATGGACGGACGGCAGCTGCGTTTGGTCGACGTCGTCGACGTGAACAGCCCCGACGAGGTGGGTCCCCCGGAGCTGTATGCCTGGCTGCATTACGACCCGATCCCCGCCCGCGACGATCTCGCCAAGGCGCTGATCGCGTATTTCACTGGGCACCTTGGTATTTCGACGACTATGCGCGCGCATGAGGGCATCGGCACCGCGCAGGCGCACCTGACGGTGTCGACGGCACCCATGACGATCACGGTGAGCTTTCACGAGCCGTTCCGATGGGAGGGCTGGCTCCTCTACACGCATGAGAGCACCCAGGTCGGCGCAGGCATGTCGTATGTGCGCGGCGCCGTGCACACCGAGGAGGGCGAGCTGATCGCATCGTTCGCGCAGGACGCGTTGATCCGGCCGCTGCGCACGACCGACACCGCCATCAAGGAGCAGTCGCGGCTCTAGATCTTCAAATATCCCTTGTCAGCGGGGATTTGGGCCGCGGTCACCAGTGACGACGCGTCGCTGGCGAGCCACACCACGATGTCGGAGATCAGGTCCGGGGCGGCCAGCGATTCGGTGGGCAGCGCGCCGGGCGAGTAGCTGTGGATGTAGTTGGGGTGGTCGGCGAAGATCTGCCACATCGCGGTGTCGTTGCCCATCGGAGTGTCGGTGCCGTACGGGTGCACCGAGTTGACCCGAATACCGAATTCACCGAGTTCGACCGCCAACGAGTTCGTCAGCCCGACGACACCGAACTTGCTGGCGCAGTAATGGCCGCAACCGGGAACGGCCTTGATGCCCGCCGCCGAACTGATCGCGATGATCGAGCCGCCGTTGCCCGCCTCGATCATCGGCGGCACCGCGGCCTTGATGGTGTTCCACACGCCGGTGAGGTTGATGTCGAGGACTTCCTGCCACTGCTGCGCCGAAATCTCCCACAGCCGACCCCAATTCATCACGCCGGCATTCGCGACGACGATGTCGAGGCGACCGTACTGTTCCAGCGCGCCGGCGACCACGCGCTGCTGTCCGGCGGCGTCCCGGACGTCGACCTCGTCGGCGACGATCTTGCGACCCTCGCCCTCGACCAGGCTCACCGTCTCCGCGAGGTCCTCCGGCGTCGCAGGCGGATATCCGTTGTGTTCGGCGACCGGCGCGCACGCGTCGATCGCGACGATGTCGGCGCCTGCCCGCGCCAGCCGGATGCAATGCGAACGCCCTTGTCCGCGTGCGGCTCCTGTCACGTAGGCGACCTTGCCGGCCAGCGGTTTGTCTTCAGCCATGGTCGACATCGTGCGCGTGGTGCATGACGTCGTGCAAGTGGTAGACCGCGATTGTCGCGATGGTGAATTCGCTGCCGTTGCTGCGCAGGCCGCGCCGCGACCACCCGTCGTCGGGCACATGGGCGTAGGTGTCGGCGACGACGCTTGCGGCATCGAACAGTTCGGTGGCCACCGTGGCGGGGTGCTGGGACGCGTAGTCGTCGGCGATCGCGGTTTCGTCCTGGTCCCAGTTCGGAAACTGCGGGTCGTCCTCGGTGAGCATCAACTGCACTCGGTGGTTGAAGATCCTGTGGACGTCGCGGACATGGCAACCGTATTCCAGCGTGGACCACACCGTGGGCTGCCGGCGTTGTGCGGCGTCGGGTTCGGCAAGGCGACGCATCCACTCGGTCGCGTCGCCGCGGATCCGATCGGCGACCGCGCTGTAGGGCACGGATGTCGCATCGAATCCGCACTCCGGGCAGGGCCGCGACAGCACCCAGGTCCAGTCCTTGGTGTCGGGCTCGATTGGCTCAGGTGTCACGCCACCAGTGTGGCAGCCTCTTCACGAATCCGGTCGGCGGAATCGGGTCACCGTGGCCGACGGAACGCTAAATGTTCCAGCGGGTGCGACGAATGCCGATCAGCTAGCGGCGAAATCGGCGAGCAGCGCCGACCGAAGCACGTCCAACGGCAGCCCGCCGAGATCGAGCGCGCTGCCGTGGAACTCCTTCAATGACAACCCTCGACCGAGCATCTCGTCGCGAAGCTGCTGCCAGATCCGCTGCCCGATCGCGTACGACGGCGCCTGGCCGGGCCAGCCCAGGTAGCGGTCCAACTCGAAGCGCAGATGCTCCTCAGTCATCGCGCTGTGCGACTGCAGGAACACCCAGGCCCGTTCCGCGTCCCATCGGCCGCCGTCGGGCGCGGTCAGTCCGCAGTGCACGCCGATGTCGATCACCACGCGCGCAGCCCGGAAGCGTTGCGCGTCAAGCATTCCCATCCGGTTGCCGGCATCGTCGAGCCAGCCGAGGTCGGCCATCAGACGCTCGGCGTATAGCGCCCACCCCTCGCCGTGCCCCGACACCCAGCAGCCCATCCGCCGCCACCGGTTCAATCGGTCCGACGAAACGACTGCGCGCCCAACCTGCAGGTGGTGGCCCGGCACCCCCTCATGGAACACCGTGGTCGTTTCCTGCCAGGTGCGAAAGGTGTTGACGCCGGGCGGGACGGACCACCACATCCGGCCAGGGCGGCTCAGGTCTTCCGATGGGCCCGTGTAGTAAATGCCACCCGTATGCGTCGGCGCGATCCGGCACTCCAGCCTGCGCAGCGCGGGTGCGATGTCGAAGTGCGTATCCGCCAATGAGTCGACGGCGCGATCGGACAGGTTTTGCATCCAAGCCTGTAGCGCGTCGGTGCCATGCACCAGATACCGCGGTTCGTCGTCCAGTCGCCGGATCGCCTCGCTGACCGAAGCTCCGGGATAGAGCCGGTTTGCGATCGACTCCTGCTCGGCGACAATGCTTTCCAATCGTTCGAGACCCCATTGGTAGGTCTCGTCGAGATCGACGGCAGTGCCGAGGAATTCGCGCGACAGCAGCCGGTACGCGTCGCGGCCGAAGGCGTCGTCCTGCCGGGCGTGTGGCGCGATCTCGTCGCGCAATGCCGCCGCAAGCGTGGCGTAGGCTTCGGCGGCCGCCGCAGCATATTGCTGCAAGTCCGCGTGCAGTACGTCGTTTCCAGGCGCGGCGTCGGACACCATCGCCACGAACAGCTGCTGAATCTGTGCCGACTGTTGGACGCCGCGCGCCACCTGACGGGCCGCTGGTGCATGTCCGGCCGCCGCGGACGCCCGCAGCGCCTCGGTGTAGCCGCGGACACGCTCGGGCACCCTGGACATCCGCTTGCCGATCAGCGCCCAGTCCTCGTCGGTGTCGGTCGCCATCAAGTCGAACACGTCACGCATGGACTGCAGCGGCGACGCGATCACGTTCAGATCGCCGACATCCAGCCCGGCGTCGTGCAATTCGATCTGCAGGCCGAGCCGTTCACGCATCGCCGCGACCGTCACATGGTCGACCTCGTCGACCGGGGTCGTGGTCTGCAGCTCACGCAGTGCCGAACGGGCGGCGTCGACGCGGGCCGCCACGCCGTCGGGGGAGTAGTCGGTGACGTCGTCGTCGTGGCCGAGGATGCCCATTTCCGTTGCCGCGCATGGGTCCAGCGCGGCGAACGTCTCGAGGTAACGTTCGGCGACGGCGTCGACGGCCGTTGGTGGCCTAACCAAGGTTGTCGGTTGCGAAGGTGTCGCACTTGTTGGGATCGCCGGTCTGGTAACCGACCGTGAACCACTTCTGCCGCTCCGCTGACGACCCGTGGGTCCATTGCTCGGGGTTGATGCGGCCCGTCGCCTGCTTCTGAATGCGGTCGTCGCCAACGGAGGAAGCCGCTGACAACGCATCGGCAATGTCCTTGTCGCTCAATGGCTCCAGGAACGGCACACCGGTGCTTTCCTGTTTGGTGATTGCCGCGTAATGCGCCCATACGCCGGCGTAGCAGTCGGCCTGCAGTTCGGTCCGCACGCCGCCACCCTCCGCGCCGGTGGGGTCCTGCTGCGCTCGGCCGAGGACGCCTTTGAGGTCCTGCACATGGTGGCCGTATTCGTGGGCAACGACGTATTCCTGCGCCAACGGTCCACCGCTGGAACCGAATTCGTTGACGAGCACCTCGAAGAAGTCCGTGTCGAAGTAGGCGGTCTGATCGACAGGGCAGTAGAACGGGCCGACCGACGTGTCGGCGGGTCCGCAGCCGGTCTGCACCGAACCGTGAAACAGCATGGTGTGCGGGGGCGTATATCCACGCATCAGCTGCTGCCACACTCCGTCCACCGAGTTCGTCGTCGCAACCACCCGACATTCGACGTACTTGTTGGCATCCGCACCGGTTTTGCAGTGGCTCAGGTCGTAACCGGGCGCCTGCACGCCGCCCGCGTCGATCTCTTGTTGCTGGGGCATCACCGAGCTCGGATCGACACCGAGGAACAGCGCGACAACGACGATCAACAAGCCACCGAGTCCGCCACCGATCGCGATTCCGCGACCAGGCCCAGGCCCACCTCCGGTGGAGATGTTGCTGGTGTCGATCTGCATACCCTCGTTGAAGGTCATTGCCCCGCTCCGTCGCTCGCCACACCCGTTCAGACCCCGGCGTGTCCAGCTTTGCACACTACGATTTAGGGGTGGCAGTCCTTCTGGGACATTCGACCATCGCGCACACGGCACTGGGAGATCTTCGCGGCACCACCGACGGTGGTGTCGAGGTCTGGCGCGGCGTGCCGTACGCCGAGCAGCCAATCGGTGAACGCCGGTTCCTGGCACCCGGTGCGCTGCGCCCGTGGACCGGCGTGCGCGACGCGTTCGAGCATGGACCGCTCCCGCCGCAGAGCAAGTCGTTCGTCGGCGGCGGTCGCGACGACCCGAAGGTGCGCGACGAAGCGTGTCTGACCCTGACGGTGTGGTCGCCCGATACCACCGCTTCCCTGCCCGTGATGGTGTGGATTCCCGGTGGCGCATTCGTCTACGGGGCCGGTCAGTTTCAGCTCTACAACGGCTCGCGGCTGGCAGCCAATGGAAATGTGGTGGTGGTCAACGTCACCTACCGGATCGGCGTGTTCGGCGGTTTCGAGCTGAGCGATCTGGGCGACGGATTCGACGACAACCTCGCGCTGCGCGATCAGATCGCCGCGTTGCGATGGATCAAGGACAACATCGCCGCATTCGGCGGTGATCCCGATCGGGTGACCGTGTTCGGCGAATCGGCAGGCGCAACGTCGGTGCTGGCGTTGTTGGCCAGTCCCGCCGCCGACGGCCTGTTCCGCCGCGCGATCGCGCAGAGCCCGGCGCTGCCGCTGATCGCCGACCGCGAACTGCGGGCCAGGCAGGCCCACGACTTCCTGAAGCGGTTGGGTGTCAGTGCCGACGAGGTGAAGGGGCTTCCGCAGCGGCAACTGCGCCGTGCCGCAGGCATGCTGCAGCTCAAGAGCGCCGCGAGGACCCCGACGCTTGCCTATGGCCTCACCTACGGCGTCGACCTGCTGCCGCGCCATCCTGTCGAAGCCGCCCGCGCGGGCGCACTAGCGCGGGTGCCGTTGATCATCGGCACCAACAGCCACGAGGCGTCGATGTTCGCCTGGACCAAGCCGCCGATGCTGCCGACGACCGTCGCGTCGATCGACTCGTACCTCAACCGTGTCGCTCCCGACGCCAAGCAACAGGTGTTGGCCGCGTATCCCGACTACCCGCGGAGACGCGCGCTCGTCGCGTTCGGGTCGGACGTCATGTTCGGTCGTGGCGCGTGGGCATTCGCCGACGCTTACAGTGCGCACGCGCCGACGCACATGTACCGATTCGACCATTTCGGTTGGAGCCTGCGGCTTCTCGGCCTCGGCGCCACGCACGGCAGCGAGATCGTGCACATCCAGCACAGCTACGCCTCGTTCATCGGACGCAAGCTGCATCCGCTCGGGCGTCGGCTGCAACCGCCCGTCGGCAGGCGCATGCAGCGTGCCTGGCTGGACTTCGCGGCGCAGGGATGGGAGACCGGCCAGATCATTTGGTCCAACGGACACGACTGGCCGATGTACGACACCGACCGTCGCTGCACCCGGGTCATTTTGTCGGCGCACGACATGGTCGTCGAAGATCCGGACGCGGACCGTCGCAAGGCCTGGGCGGGCCTGCACTAGCTTGCGCCGAAACTGTATTCCAGCAGGGTCGTTCTCGAACTTTCGCTGCTGGAATACCGTTTCGGCGAGTACTAGGTTCGCGCGTAGCGCTTGGCGGCGTAATCGCGCAGGTTGTAGAGGAATTTCTGGAATGTCCGCGCCATCAGCGGGCGGCCAAGGGTCATTCCGATGCGGCTGGCGACACCGTTCGGCTTCATCGCCATCACCCACGTCAGATGACAGCCGGTGGTCGTCGGCACGATGCGGTAGTCCTCGGCGAACGCCGCGATGCTGCGGCTCGAGGCTTGGTTGAACCGAAAAGCCATGTGCGTGAAGGGCTCCCAGGCCAGGAATTCCTCGTCGCCGACGATGCCGCCGCGCATGTCGACCGTGCGGGTGGTGCCCACGCCGTGGGGTGGTGGACTGGTCCACGTCACCTTGGTGATCGCGGTTGCCCACTGCGGCCACGACTCGGCGTCGTCGAGGATCTCGAACACCTGCTCCGGGGTGATCGCAAGATCGACGGTGGAAACGAACCGGTACGGTGCGCTGTCGATGAAGTCCAGGCCGACGCGTTCACAAGCGTGCATGGCCATACACAGTAAATGACGGTGTCTAGCCGGGGCCGTCGCTTGCCGCAGCCAATAGCGGCACCAGCACTTCGCTGATCGGAGCGGCGATGCCGTGCGCCGCGGCCTTGCGCAGGATCACGCCGTTGCGGATGTCCCACTCCAGCGGTCGGCCCGCTTCGCGGTCGGTCAGCATCGAGGTGGTGATGTCCGGCGGGGCCTGCGCCAGCATGCCGATGATCTCGTCGATCACGTCATCACCCAGGTTGGCGCCCTCGGCGCGCGCTACGGCGAGGCATTCGGCCAGATACCGCCGCCCCAAGGCGGCCACGTCGTCGCGACGGAACGCGCCCGAGCGCCGACCGGTCAGCACCATGACCGCAACGACGGCGTTGACCAGCAGCTTGTGCCATGCCGCGGTGCGGAAGTCGGGATCCAGCTCGACGATCACCCCAGCTGGTCGCAACAACTCCGCCAGTACCGCGGCTGCCTCGCTGTCCGGCAGCACCAGCCGCGGCTCGGTGCGCACCCGCACCCAACCCTCCGGTTGGACTTCTGCGGACAGCCAGACGGCTGCGGGCACCACCGTCGATGTCGGGCAGAACCGGCCCACCCGCTCGACCTGCTCGACGCCGTTCTGCAGCACACAGACCAACGTGTGCTCGTCGCACAGCCCCGCCAACCACGCGCCGGCCTGCTCGTTCTGGGTGTCCTTGACGGCGATGAACACCACGTCGACGGGTCCGCCGACCTCGGCCGGATCAGCGTGCACGGGTCCCGGCAGCAGGATCGGCGCCTGGTCGTCGGGCCGGACCTCGATCGATGAGCGCGGTCTGTGCCCGCACAGCAGGACAGGGCGGCCAGCGGTGTGCAGGTAGGCGGCAACGGTTGCGCCGATGGCGCCGGGTCCGATCAGAGCGATGCTGGTGCCCACCATCGCCAAGTTACCGGCGGTCAGCCCCCCTCTACACTTGGCAATCGTCTCGTCAGGCCATCAACAGGGAGATTTCGTGCTGCGCACACATGCCGCCGGTTCGCTGCGGTCCACCGACGCCGGGCAGAAGGTGACGCTCGCGGGTTGGGTGGCGCGTCGTCGCGACCATGGCGGCGTCATCTTCATCGACTTGCGCGACGCGTCGGGGGTCGCGCAGGTGGTGTTCCGTGAGGGTGACGTGCTGGCCCAGGCGCACCGGCTGCGCGCCGAGTTCTGCATCGCGGTGGACGGTGTCGTCGAGATCCGGCCGCAGGGCAACGAGAATCCCGAGATCCCTACCGGCGAAATCGAAGTCAACGCGACATCGCTGACGGTACTGGGGGAGAGCGCGCCACTGCCGTTCCAACTCGACGAGACCGCAGGCGAAGAGGCCCGCCTGAAATACCGCTACCTTGATTTGCGCCGCGAAGGTCCTGGCAACGCAATTCGATTGCGCTCCAAGGCAAATGCTGCCGCCCGCGAGGTGCTTGCCCGACACGACTTCGTCGAGATCGAGACTCCGACGATGACGCGGTCCACGCCTGAGGGCGCCCGCGACTTCCTGGTGCCCGCCCGTTTGCAGCCGGGAAGCTTCTACGCGCTGCCGCAGAGTCCGCAGCTGTTCAAACAGCTGCTGATGGTGGCAGGCATGGAGCGCTACTACCAGATCGCCCGCTGCTATCGCGACGAGGACTTCCGCGCCGACCGTCAACCCGAGTTCACCCAGCTCGACATGGAGCTCAGCTTCGTCGACACCGAGGACGTCATCGCGATCTCGGAGGAGATCGTCAAGGCGTTGTGGGCGCTGATCGGTTACGACGTGCCAACCCCGTTGCCGCGCATGACATACGCCGACGCGATGCGGTTGTACGGCTCGGACAAACCCGATCTGAGGTTCGGCCTGGAGCTCGTCGAGTGCACCGACTACTTCTCCGATACCCCCTTCCGGGTGTTCCAGGCGCCCTACGTCGGGGCCGTGGTGATGCCGGGCGGGGCCTCGCAACCGCGGCGCACGCTCGACGGCTGGCAGGAGTTCGCCAAGCAGCGCGGCCACCGCGGGCTGGCCTACGTGCTGGTGAACGACGACGGCACGCTCGGCGGCCCGGTGGCCAAGAACCTGTCCGACGCCGAGCGCGACGGGCTGGCCGCACACGTCGGTGCATCGACCGGTGACTGCATCTTCTTTTCGGCAGGCCCGGCCAAGTCGTCGCGCGGGCTGCTCGGTGCGGTCCGCATCGAAATCGCCAGGCGGCAGGACCTGATCGACCCGAACGCGTGGGCCTTCACCTGGATCGTCGACCCGCCGCTGTTCGAACCCGCCGACGAGGCGACCGCGCACGGCGACGTGGCCGTCGGCTCGGGTGCGTGGACGGCGGTGCACCACGCGTTCACCGCACCCAAGCCGGAGTTCGCCGACAGCGTCGACACCGACCCGGGTGCCGTGCTGGCCGACGCATACGACGTGGTGTGCAACGGCAACGAGATCGGCGGCGGCTCGATCCGTATCCACCGCCGCGACATTCAGGAGAAGGTGTTCGCGGTGATGGGCATCGACAAGGCCGAAGCCGAGGAGAAGTTCGGATTCCTGTTGGAGGCGTTCACCTTTGGCGCACCGCCGCACGGCGGCATCGCATTCGGGTGGGACCGGATCAACTCGCTGCTGTCGGGCATGGATTCGATCCGCGAGGTCATTGCGTTCCCGAAGTCCGGCGGCGGCGTCGACCCGCTGACCGGTGCACCCGCGCCGATTACGCCGCAGCAGCGCAAGGAATCGGGAATCGACGCGAAACCGGAGCCGAAGGGCTAAGCCGGCTCGGGTGTGCGTGCCGCCGCGAAGAAGCCACGCAGTGCGTCGGCCATCCTGGCGCGTATCGGGGCACCCGAAATCACCACGTCGACCATCGTCAGCGAGTGGTGGGTGTGGCCCCTGGCGCCGAGGTGCTCGGTCGGGACGCCCGCGGCCGCCAGCGCGGCGGCGTATGCCCTGCCGTCGTCCCGCAACGGGTCGAACTCTGCGGTTACCACGATCGCGGGCGGCAGCCCGGACAAATCGTCGGCCCGCAACGGCGCAAAGCGCGGGTCGCTGCGCTGCGCTTCATCGATGTAGTGGTTGTAGAACCACTCGGTCAGCGGCGTCGTCAACAGGTAACCCTCGGCGTTCTCGACGAATGACGTCATCGCGGTGCCACCGCTCGTGGGCGGTGTCAACAAGACCTGCCCGACGATGTGCGGATCGCCCATGTCTCGCGCCAGTTGGCAGACCACCGCGGTGAGCCCGGCACCTGCGCTCCACCCGGCCACCGCGACTCCGCCCGGACGGCCGCCGAGCGTCTCGACGTTGTCGGCGACCCACCGCAGCGCGGCCAGGGCGTCGTCGACCGCCGCAGGGAACCGGTGCTCTGGTGCGTGGCGGTAATCCGCCGAGATGACGATCGCGTCGGTGCGCGCGCAGAGGTCTCTGCACAGCGGCTCATCTGAAACGGCGTCGCCGACCACCCAACCGCCACCGTGGAAATACAGGACGACGGGGTGTGGGCCCGGCGTTGTGGGGCGATACAGCCGGTATGCGAGATCGCCTGCGGCCCCTGGCAATACGCCGTCGACGATCTCACCGACATCCGGACCAGGCGGCCGGTCCGCGAGCATCTGCAAGTAGAACGCCCGGGCTTGCGGTACTGACATCGATTCCATCAGCGGCAGCTCCATCGCCGCCATTTCCATCAGGACCATCTCGACGTCGGGCTGCAACCGGCGGACCACACCGTCGTTGCATTTAGAGCCCTCAGGACCAGACAGCGTGAAGCCCAGGTAGTTTCGGGCGACGACTTCGTCGCAGCTGGCGCGGTAGAAGTCGACACCCGCACAGTACGGCAGGAAGACTCGCGGCTTGCCTGGCACATTGGCGCCCATGTACCAAGAGTTGGCGGTGGGGAAGAGCGTGATGGCGCCGCAGTCGGCGACATGTTGCATCCACCCGGCCTCAGCCGTTTCGGTGGGCTCGATGACGTCAAGGCCGGAAGCGCTCATATGACCGAGGCAGTCGAGCACCCAGTCCACGTGCTGTTCGATCGAAACGGTCATGTTCGACAGCACCGACGGGCTTCCCGGGCCGGTGATGAGGAACAGGTTGGGGAAGCCGACCGTCGTCAATCCGAGATAGGTCTGCGGCCCATTGGCCCACTTCTCCGTCAGCGCCAAGCCGTGGCGGCCTTTGATGTCGACGGCGGTGATCGCACCCGTCATGGCGTCGAAACCAGTGGCGAACACAATCACGTCGACGGGGAACGATTCGTCGGCCGTATCGATGCCGGTTTGGGTGATTTCTCTGATCGGGTGCTTCCGGATGTTGACAAGGCGCACATGCGGCAAGTTGTAGGTGGCGTAATAGTTCGTGTCGAGGCATGGCCGCTTCGTCCCGATGTGGTACTCGCCCGGGCACAACTCGAGAGCTGTCTGCGGATCGTCGACGATGGAGCGGATCTTGTTCCTGACGAATTCGGCGAACTCGTCGTTGGCGGCGGGATTGCTGAGCACGTCGGCGAACACGGTGAACGACTGCAGCAGCAGCCCCTGCTCCCATACCCGTTCGTAGCGCTGTTGGCGGACGGCCTCCGAGACGCTGAACGTCGTGGTGATGTCGCGCTCTGCGGGGATGCCGTTGGGTGACACCTTTGCCGCGGCGCGGTATTCGGCCTCGTTGTCGAGTGGCGCGAGCATCTCCGGGGTCACCGGCCCGTTGTGCGCCGGGATGCAGAACGTTGGGGTGCGCTGGAAAACCACCACTTGTTGCGCCTGTTCGGCGATGGCCGGAATCGACTGTACCCCAGAGGAACCCGTCCCGATGACGGCCACGCGCTTGCCGGCGAAGTCGACCGGCTCGTGCGGCCAGCGGCTGGTGAGATACACCTCGCCAGCGAACCGGTCAAGACCGTCGATCTCGGGAGGCTTCGGTATGGACAGACATCCGGAGGCCATCACGACGAACCGAGTGGTGACTTCGTCACCGGTATCGGTATGGATGCGCCACAGCAAGGCTTCGTCGTCCCAGTGCGCCTGCTGCACCCTGGTCGAGAAGGTGATGTGGCGGCGCAGGTCGTGCTTGTAGGCGACGTGGTTCAAGTAGCGCAAAATCTCGGGCTGGGTGGCGTACTTCTCCGACCATTGCCACCCGCTCCGCCAATCAGGGTCGAAGCTGTACATGTAGTCGATGCTGGGGATGTCGACGCGGGCCCCGGGATAGCGGTTGCAGTACCACGTGCCGCCGAGGTCATCGCTCGCTTCGAAAATCCGCATGCGGTATCCCGCTCGGCTGAGCCGGTAGGCCAGGTACAAACCCGCAATCCCCGCGCCCACCACGACGACGTCTACCTCAGGTCCGCTCGTGTCGGTCATCAACCGATCATCACGCCCCGCTGACCTGCTGTACCGGGTACTGCAATACTCGAGTCCCCGGGAATAGACCCCAAGCGTGTAAAGCTTGAAGGAGCAATGACCCAGCCACCCGACATCGAGACGACCAAAGCGTTCAACGCGAAGATCGCCGACGAGTTCCGCGCCAACGACGGCAAGGTCGGCGCCTTCGAGGGCAACGAGTTGCTGCTGCTGACAACCACCGGCGCCAAGTCGGGTGAGCCGCGACTGTCGCCGTTGTCGTGCAAGCGCATCGACGGGAAGTTGGTGGTCGTCGCGGGTTACGGCGGCGCCGACGTCAACCCGGCGTGGGTGCACAATCTTCGTGCCAATCCCCGCGCGCACGTCGAACTGGGCGGCGAGTCCTTCGACGTCATCGCACGCGAACTGACGGGCGCCGAACGTGAGGCGATCGTTCCCAAGCTCACCGCGATCGCGCCGCAGTTCGCAGATTTCCAGGCGAAGGTCAGCCGCGTGATCCCGATCTTCGAATTCGACAAGGCGTAGGACGCGATGCCGGTGCGCGTCGGGATCATGCTGCCCAGCCGGGAAACCGCAATGACGGGACAGCACGACGCGCCGGGCCTGGTCGAGTACGCCCGGACCGCGGAAGCGGCCGGCTTCGACTCGGTGTGGGTCGGTGACTCACTCTTGGCGCGGACCCGTGGCGAACCACTGTCGATCCTGTCCGCGGTCGCGGCTGTGACGGAGCGGGTCGCGCTCGGGACCGCGGCGCTCATCGGGCCGTTGCGCCAACCGCTTCTTGCTGCCGCGCAGGCGGCCACCGTCGACCAGTTGTCTGCCGGCAGGCTGATTCTCGGGCTCGGGTCGGGCGCGCCGCTGCCGGAGAGCCGCCGTGAATTCGACGCGGTCGGAATGCCGTTCGCCGGGCGCGGCACCCGACTGGACAAGACTGTCGCGCTGTGGCGTGAGACATGGAGTGGCCAAGGCGAATTCGCCGATGCGCTGCCGCCTGCGCGAGCGGGCGGCCCGCCGGTGTGGCTGGCGGGCGGGGACACGACGAAAGTCATCGAGCGCGTGTCGGCCACCTATGACGGCTGGCTGCCGTACCTGCCCGACGCCAATGCCTATGCGCGAGCGTGGGATCGGATTCGCGCACAAGCGGTCCGCGAGGTCACTCCGGCGTTGTACGCGACTGTCAACCTCAGTGGTGCGGGCGCCGACGCCGAACTCGACGAGTACCTGCGCTCCTACTACGGCCAACCGCTCGACGTGATGCGCCACGTCCAGGCAATCCGCGGCGGCTCGGTCCAGGAATGTCTTGACTGGCTGGCCCGCTATGTCGACGCGGGCGCTCAACACCTGATCCTGCGGATCGGCTCGCTGCGCCCGCGGCCCGAATCCGTAGCCGAACAATTGTTGCCTGCATTGAAGGAGATCTGATGACTGAAATACCCGACGCAGAAACGATGAAGGCGTTCAACAAGAACATCGTCGATGAGTTCCGCGCCAACGGCGGGAAGGTCGGCGGGCCCTTCGAAGGCGCGACCCTTCTGTTGCTCACGACCACCGGCGCCAAGTCGGGCCAGCCGCGGCTGGCTCCGCTGGCCTACCTGACGATCGACGACAAGATGATCATCGTCGGATCGAAGGCGGGCGCCGACACCAACCCCGATTGGGTGCACAACGTTCGGGCCAACCCGCGGGCGCACATCGAGGTCGGCACCGACGCCTACGACGTCACCGTGCGCGAGTTGCCGTCCGAGGAGCGGGACGCGACATATCCGAAGGTTGTCGAGTTGGCGCCGGGTTTCGGTGAGTACCAAGCGAAGACGAGCCGCGTCATCCCGCTGTTCGAACTGCAGCGGGCCTAGGGATTGCACTCAGGGTCGTGAAAGGCACCGGATCACGACCCTGAGTGCAATCGGAAGGGGCAAGTCTTACAGCCGCTCGATGATGGTCGCGTTGGCCATGCCACCGGCCTCACACATCGTCTGCAGCGCGTAGCGGCCGCCGCGCTGTTCGAGCGCGTTGACCATCGTCGTCATGATGCGCGCACCGCTGGCGCCCAGCGGGTGACCGATCGCGATCGCGCCACCGTTGACGTTCGTCTTCGCCAAATCAGCGCCCACATCGTGCGCCCACGCCAGGACCACAGGTGCGAACGCCTCGTTCACCTCGAACAGATCGATGTCGGCGAGCGTCAAACCTGCTCGCGCCAAGACCTTTTCGGTCGCGGGGATGACACCGGTCAGCATGTACAGCGGGTCCGACCCGACGACCGTGGCCGTATGGATGCGGGCCAGCGGACGCAGGCCGAGGCGCCGTGCTGCTTCGCTGGTGGTGATCAACACCGCTGCGCTGCCGTCCGACAACGGCGATGAGTTGCCTGCGGTGATCTCCCATGTGATCTGCGGGAAGCGTGCCTCGTACGCAGGGTTGTAGAACGCCGGCTTCAAACCTGCCAGCGTGTCAACGGTGGTGCCGGGGCGGATGATCTCGTCCGTCGTCAGGCCCGCGATCGGCGCCAGTTCGTTGTCGAATCGGCCCTCTTTGGTTGCCGCCGCGGCCTTTTCGTGGCTACTCGCGGAGAACTCGTCGAGCTGCTGCCGGGAAAAACCCCACTTCGCGGCGATCAACTCCGCGCTGATGCCCTGCGGCACAAGGCCTTCGGGATAACGCTGGGCCATTTGACCGAACGGATCGCTGCCCGGCAGGACACTCGAGCCCATCGGCACCCGGCCCATGGACTCGACACCCGCGGCGATCACGACGTCGTAGGCTCCCGAGATCACGCCCTGGGCCGCGAAGCTGATGGCCTGCTGGCTGCTGCCGCACTGACGGTCGACCGTCGTACCCGGGACACTCTCGGGGAAGCCGGCGCCCAGCACCGCGTTGCGGGCGATGTTGACCGCCTGGTCGCCCACCTGGGTGACCGCGCCCGCGATGACGTCGTCGATCTGCGTCGGATCGATTCCGGTCCTGTTGACCAGTTCCTTCAGGCTGTGCGCCAGAAGGTCGACCGGCAGCACGTCGTGCAGTGCCCCGCCGGCTTTTCCTTTTCCGATCGGGGTGCGTACCGCACCCACGATGACTGCATCCCGGCCCACGTATCCGGCCATTGCCGCCTCCTGACAGACTCGACGCTGAGTAGTGCTCTCTATATCCAGCTATAACACCTAGGTATAGTGAGAGCAACCCAGGAGAGGGGTGACGTGCATGACAGTGCTGCAAGGGCCGCTCGTCGACCGTGACAAGTGGTCGGCTGTCGGCGAGTGCCCGATCGAGAAGACGATGGCATTGCTGGGCACCAAGTCGGCAATGCTGATCATGCGGGAGGCGTTCTACGGCACCACTCGGTTCGAAGACTTCTGGCGGCGCGTCGGCATCACCAAGGCTGCGGCCTCGGCGCGGCTGGCCGAACTCGTGGACGCAGGTCTGCTGGAGCGCAGGCCGTACAAGGAACCCGGGCAGCGCAGCCGCGACGAGTATGTGCTGACCGCCGCTGGGACGGATTTCATGCCGGTGGTATGGGCGATGTTCGAGTGGGGTCGACGGCACCTGCCGTACAACGCCTCGCTACAGCTTGCGCATAAGGATTGCGGCGCCGAGGCGACTGTCGAGATCCGTTGCGAGCGGGGCCATCAGGTGCCCGCCAACGAGCTGGTGGTTCAGCTCGCAGGCAGGTGATCGGAAGCTGATTCACAGCCGAAGGGAACGGGGCAGCGGTTTGCCCGCAGCTACGGTGAGCCATGTCGAACACCCCTGTCCACCACGGGTCTCGTCCCGCCGAGGCTGCCCAAGCCCATCAACCCGGCGCTCGCCAAGCACTACGAAGCCCGCGCCGCCAGCATCCAGAATCGGATCGCCGACGTCATCACGCGATTCGCCGGTTCGATGGCGTTCGTCTATTTCCACATCCTGTGGTTCGCGGTGTGGATCATCTTCGGCATCGAGGGCTATCCGTTCGGGCTGCTCACGATGATCGTGTCGCTAGAGGCGATCTTCCTGTCGACGTTCGTGATGATCAGCCAGAACCGGGCCGACTTCAAACGACAAGCCGCCGCCGATCAGCAGTGGCAGATGGTGCAGGAAGAGGATCAGCAGAACAAGCAACTGATCGAGCTGACCAACCAGATTCTCGAGCTGACGCGCGCCGTGCACGCGATCACATGTGCTGACGGCCAACATAATTCGACTGCAGTCAACGGCTCTGCAGAAACGCCTTAGCCAACGTCTTCGGTGCCTGCGCCAACCACGCCTCGGTGATCAGCTCCTCGAGTTCGGGCACGCCGATCTCGGCAAGGCGCACCAGCACGGCCGGGTAGCCCTCGAAATGTGGGGTGGTGAAATACACCCGCGGATCGTCGGCGATGAGCGCGAACTTGACCCCCTCATCAGCCACTCTGGCGCCGAGGATGTCGCCTTCGGGGGCGTCGGCGCCGAGCGCCGCCAAGTCCGACGTGCGCAGCGGCCGCTCCCACGCGATCAGCTTTTTTCGCACCCGCCAGTTGTGCGGCGACGCCTCGGCTGTCTCAGGAAGCCCAGCGACTGATCGCCTGACGTCCGCCCACGTGGCCACGACATCACGATAGGCCGGAGCCATGCGCGCACCGCAACCTTGTGATGGGATCTGTCGATGGGCATCAAGGTGGCGCTGGAGCACCGCACCAGCTACACATTCGATCGGCTGGTGGAGGTGTATCCCCATGTCGTTCGGCTGCGGCCCGCGCCGCATTCGCGCACCCCTATTGAGGCCTACTCGCTGTCCGTCGAACCCGCCGATCACTTCGTCAACTGGCAACAGGACGCATTCGGTAACTTCCTGGCCCGCCTGGTCTTTCCGACCCGCACCCGCAGCCTGACCATCACCGTCGGCCTGATCGCCGACATGAAGGTGATCAACCCGTTCGACTTCTTCATCGAGGACTGGGCCGAACAGATCGGCTTCCAATACCCCAAGGCGCTCGCGGAGGATCTCAAGCCGTATCTGCGGCCGGTCGACGAGGAGGGCGAAGGGTCGGGGCCCGGTGAGCTCGTCCAGGCGTGGGTGAAGAACTTCTCGGTTGCGCCCGGCACCCGCACCATCGATTTCCTGGTCGCGCTCAATCGTGCGGTGAACGCCGACGTCGGCTACAGCGTGCGGATGGAACCCGGTGTGCAGGCACCGGATTTCACGCTGCGCACCGGAATCGGTTCGTGCCGCGACTCGGCGTGGCTACTTGTGTCGGTCCTGCGGCAGCTCGGCCTGGCCGCCCGGTTCGTATCGGGCTATCTGGTGCAGCTGACTTCCGACGTCGAGGCTCTCGACGGACCCTCGGGCCCCGCAGCCGACTTCACCGATCTGCATGCCTGGGCGGAGGTCTACATCCCCGGCGCCGGGTGGATCGGGCTCGACCCGACGTCGGGCCTGTTCGCCGGCGAAGGGCACATTCCGTTGTCGGCGACGCCGCATCCGGAGTCGGCGGCACCCATCACCGGCGCGACCGAGCCATGCGAGACCACGCTGGATTTCACGAACGTGGTGACGCGCGTGCACGAGGATCCGCGTGTCACGCTGCCCTACACCGAAGCCGCATGGGGCGCGATCTGCGCGCTGGGTGCCCGTGTTGATCAGCGGCTCGCCGACGGTGACGTGCGACTGACCATCGGCGGTGAGCCGACCTTCGTCTCGATCGACAATCAGGTGGATCCCGAGTGGACCACCGACGCCGACGGGCCGCACAAACGAGAGCGAGCCTCTGCGCTGGCGGCCCTGCTGAAGAGGGTGTGGGCGCCGCAGGGTCTTGTGCAACGCAGCCAGGGCAAGTGGTATCCCGGAGAACCCTTGCCGCGCTGGCAGATTGGGCTGTTCTGGCGACACGATGGCCAACCGCTGTGGAATGACGAGGCGCTGCTGGCCGACCCGTGGCGGCCCGAGGTCGAATTGCCCGCGCTCGCACCGGATATCGGGCACCAGCTATTGAATGCGATTGCCGACGGCCTCGGACTGCCAGGGTCCCAGGTGCGACCGGCGTACGAGGACGCGTTGGCCCGGCTGGCGGGTGCGGTGCGTCGGCCAGAGGGTGAACCCGTTGCTGCCACAGACGATCTGGAGGCCGACAGCGCCGACGCCCGTGCTGCCCTGGTATCGCGGCTCGACGAATCTGTCGCCGAACCCGCCGCGTACGTGCTGCCGTTGCATCGTCGCGACGACGACTCGGGATGGGCGAGCGCCGACTGGAAACTGCGCCGCGGGCGCATCGTGCTGCTCGAAGGCGATTCACCGGCCGGCCTGCGGTTGCCGCTGAACTCGATCAGTTGGCGTCCGCCGCGGCCGTCGTATGACGCCGACCCCTTGCGTCGGCGCGCCGCTTTGCCTGTCGACTCCGAGGCGGAGACGGCGGCGGTCGAGGACGCCGACTCCGCGCCCACCACTGCGCTTCTCGCGGAGATCCGCAGCGGCTACCTGTACGTCTACCTGCCGCCGACCGAGGAACTCGAGCACTTCGTCGATCTGGTCAGCCGAGTCGAAGCAGCCGCCGCCAAGGTCGACGTGGCCGTGGTGATCGAGGGCTACGGACCACCGCCCGATCCGCGGATCGCGTCGATGTCGATCACTCCCGACCCCGGCGTGATCGAGGTCAACGTCGCTCCGACGGCCAGCTTCGCCGAGCAGAAACAGCAACTGCAGACGCTCTACGAGCAGGCCCGCCTGGCCCGGCTGTCGACTGAGTCGTTCGACGTCGACGGCACGCACGGCGGGACCGGCGGAGGCAACCACATCACGCTCGGCGGCGTCACGCCCACCGATTCGCCGCTGTTGCGCCGCCCCGACCTGCTGGTTTCGCTGCTGACCTATTGGCAGCGCCACCCGTCGCTGTCGTATCTGTTCGCCGGCCGGTTCATCGGCACCACCTCGCAGGCACCGCGCGTCGACGAGGGCCGCGCCGAGGCGCTCTACGAACTCGAGATCGCGTTCGCCGAGATCGCGCGACTGAGCTCCGAACCCGGTGCGACGAAACCGTGGGTCACCGACCGCGCGCTGCGTCATCTGCTCACCGACATCACCGGCAACACGCACCGCGCCGAGTTCTGCATCGACAAGCTGTACAGCCCCGACAGCGCACGCGGCCGCCTCGGGCTGTTGGAGCTGCGCGGTTTCGAGATGCCGCCGCACTATCAGATGGCGATGGTGCAGTCGCTGTTGGTGAGGTCGCTGGTGGCTTGGTTCTGGGACGAGCCGCTGCGGGCCCCGCTGATCCGCCACGGCGCCAACTTGCATGGTCGATACCTGTTGCCGCACTTCGTGATTCAAGACATCGCTGATGTAGCTGCCGACCTGCGTGCGCACGACGTCAACTTCGACACCAGCTGGCTGGACCCGTTCACCGAGTTCCGGTTCCCGCGGATCGGCACCGCGGTGTTCGACGGCGTGGAGATCGAACTGCGTGGCGCGATCGAACCGTGGAACGTGCTCGGCGAGGAATCCGCGGTAGCAGGCACGGCCCGCTACGTCGACTCGTCGGTGGAACGCATCCAGGTCCGGCTCATCGGCGCTGACCGTCACCGCTACGTCGTCACCGCCAACGGCCATCCGATCCCGCTGCTGGCCACCGACAGCGCCGATGTCCAAGTCGGCGGGGTGCGCTTCCGCGCGTGGCAGCCGCCGAGCGCGCTGCACCCGACCATCACCGTCGATGGGCCGCTGCGCTTCGAACTGCTCGACACGGTGACGGGGATGTCGCGCGGCGGTTGCACCTATCACGTGTCACACCCGGGTGGTCGCGCATACGAAACGCCACCGGTCAACGCCGTGGAGGCCGAGTCCCGCAGGGGCAGGCGCTTCGACGCGACGGGCTTCACCCCCGGCAAGGTCGACATGTCGGACATCCGGGAGAAGCAAGCCCGCCAATCGACCGATGTCGGTGCGCCGGGCATCTTGGATCTGCGCCGGGTGCGTACCGTTCTGCAGTGATGGCCCTTCCCGCACCGAATACGCACGACATCGACAACCTGCTCGCCCGGTACCGCGCCGCGCGTTCACAGCAGGCGCTGTTCGATGTGCGCGGCGACCGGGCGGGCACCGGATACGACGAATTCGTCGACGCGGCAGGCAATGTCCGGCCGGCCTGGCAGGAGCTCGCCGAATGCGTGGGGGAGCGCGGCCGCGTCGGGTTGGATCAGCTGCGGTCGATGGTCCGCGGCCTGGTCGACAACGACGGCATCACCTACATCCAGGTCGACAGGCACGGCTCGGTCGTTGGCCAAGCGCAAACCAACGGCGACGGCACCGCGGAGCCTGGCCCATGGCACCTCGACGCGCTGCCGCTGGTGCTGTCCTCGGCGGAATGGGACGCTCTGGAATCAGGTTTGGTGCAACGCTCCCGGTTGCTCGATGCGGTGCTGACCGACCTCTACGGCCCCCGCGACGCGGTGACCAGCGGCGTGCTCCCGCCGCAGCTGCTGTTCGCGCACCCCGGCTACGTCAGGGCGGCCCGCGGCATCGAGGTGCCAGGTCGCCACCAGCTGTTCCTGCACGGCTGCGACATCAGCAGGGCCGCCGACGGCAGTTTCCAGGTCAACGCCGACTGGACCCAGGCACCGTCGGGCGCGGGCTATGCGCTGGCCGACCGGCGAGTGATCGCGCACGCAATCCCTGACCTGTACGAGCGGATCGGGCCGCGGCCCGCCTCGCCGTGGGCGCAGGCGTTGCGCCTGGCGCTGATCGATGCGGCTCCGGAGTCGGCAGAGGAGCCAGTGGTAGTGGTGCTGTCTCCCGGTATCCTCTCCGAAACGGCCTTCGACCAGGCCTACCTGGCCAGCGTGCTGGGTTTCCCGCTGGTGGAGAGCGCCGACCTGGTCGTGCGCGACGGCAAGCTGTGGATGCGGTCGCTGGGCACGCTCAAGCGCGTCGACGTGGTGCTGCGTCGGGTGGATGCGGAATACGCCGATCCTCTTGATCTGCGGGCAGATTCGCGACTCGGCGTGGTCGGCCTTGTCGAGGTGTTGCGCCGCGGAGCGGTGACGGTCGTCAACTCGCTGGGCAGCGGCATCCTGGAAAGTGCTGGGCTGCTTCGGTTTTTACCCGAGCTGGCCGAACGGCTGCTCGGGGAGACGCCGCTGCTGCAGACCGCTCCGTTGTATTGGGGCGGCATCAACACCGAACGCTCGCATCTGCTGACCAACCTGTCGTCGTTGCTCATCAGGTCGGTGTGCGGCGGCGACCCGATCGTCGGACCGGCGCTATCGTCGGTGCAGCGCAAGGAATTGGGATCGCGCATAGAAGCCACCCCGTGGCAGTGGGTGGGCCAGGAGTTGCCGCAGTTCTCGTCGGCGCCCACCGACTATTACCCGGGCGGGCTGTCGTCGGCCAGCGTCGGCATGCGGTTGTTCACCGTGTCGCAGCGCAGCGGCTATGCGCCGATGATCGGCGGGCTGGGGTATCTGCTGGCCCCTGGAACCGCTGCCTACCGATTGAATTCTGTTGCGGCCAAGGATATCTGGGTGCGTACGTCCGCCCGTGTGACCGCCGAGCGGATACCGACCGCTGTGGAACTTCCCGCGATGACGCCGAGCCCGACGCGCGCGGTCAGCTCGCCGCGTGTGTTGTCCGACCTGTTCTGGATGGGCCGCTACGCGGAGCGCGCCGAGAACATGGCCCGGCTGTTGACCGTCACCCGCGAGCGCTATCACGAATACCGGTACCGCCGCGAGATGGAAGGCAGCGAATGCGTGCCGGTGCTCCTCGCCACACTCGGGCACATCACGGGGACCGACACCGGGGGAGGCGGCGACTACGCCGAGATGGTCGCGACGGCTCAGAGCACGCTGTGGTCGCTGACCGCCGACCGGCACCGGTCCGGATCGCTGGCGCAATCGGTGGAACGACTGGGGTTGGCCGCGCGCGCCGTTCGCGACCAGATGTCCAACGACACGTGGATGGTGCTGGCCGCAGTCGAGCGGGCGCTGCTGCACGCTCCGGATGGGCCACCCGAGTCGCAGACAGAGGGCGAGGCGTTCCTGTCGTCGACCAACAATCTGACCCTGGCAGGGATGCTGGCGCTGTCAGGTGTCGCCGCGGAGTCGATGGTGCAGGACGTCGGCTGGACGATGATGGACATCGGCAAACGCATCGAACGCGGGTTGGCATTGACGGCGCTGCTGCGGGCAACCTTGACGACGGTCCGCAGCGCAGGCGCAGAGCAAACCATCACCGAGTCGGCGCTGGTGGCTTGCGAGTCGTCGGTCATCTACCGGCGGCGAATGCTGGGCAAGGTTAGTGTGGCTGCTGTGGCGGACCTGGTGTTGTTCGACACCGAGAATCCCCGGTCGCTGGTCTACCAGCTCGAGCGGCTGCGGACCGACCTGAAGACGCTGCCCGGATCCTCTGGCTCTTCGCGGCCCGAGCGGCTGGTCGACGACCTCATCACGCGGCTGCGCCGGCTCGATCCCGCCGACCTGGAAGTGGTCAGCGCGGACGGCACGCGAGCCGAACTCACCGACCTGCTCAACAGGATGCATCGCGACTTGCGTGAGCTGTCCGGTGTCATCACCGCGACCCACCTCTCGCTGCCCGGTGGCATGCAGCATCTTTGGGGTGCCGACGAACGTCGTGTGGTGCCGTGACCGACGGCCCGATCGCGTCGCCGTCGACCCGTTGCTACCAGATCTCGCACAGCACGGTGTACCGGTACTCGGATGTCGTCACCAGTTCCTACGGTCGCGGATTCCTGACCCCGCGAGACTCGACGCGTCAGCGGTGCCTGTCGCACGAGCTGATCATCGAACCCGAGGCCGCAGACAGCTCTACCAGCCGCGACGGGTATGGCAACATCAGCTCGTATTTCCATGTCACCGAACGCCATAACACGCTGTCGATTCGCAGCAATTCGGTGGTGGAGGTGGATCCGCTGCCGCCCGAGCTGTACGGCGGCGGGTCGGCGCGCGCGCCGTGGGAGATCGCCCGACCCGTCGGCTTGGACGGAGCGTTGGCCACCGAGTTCACGTTGGACCTCCGGCCTGCGGAGATCACCGACGAGCTACGCGCTTATGCCGCACCGAGTTTCGAGCCCGGTCGGCCGTTGATCGAGGTGCTTCGCGATCTGACGTCGCGGATTTTCACCGACTTCACGTACCGGTCGGGATCGACGACGGTGTCCACGAAAGTCAACGAGGTTTTGGCGGCGCGAGAAGGGGTATGTCAGGACTTCGCGCGGCTCGCCATCGCTTGTCTGCGTGCCAACGGGTTGGCGGCCAGCTATGTGTCGGGATATCTGGCGACAGACCCACCGCCGGGGAAGGAACGCATGGTCGGCATCGACGCGACGCACGCGTGGGCGTCGGTGTGGACGCCGCAGAACCAGTGGCTGGGTTTGGATCCCACCAACGACCAGATGGTCGACGAGCGTTACATCTATGTAGGGTTCGGCCGTGACTACGCGGATGTGCCGCCGCTGCGCGGGATCATCTACACCGACGCCGAGAGCAGCGTGATCGACGTCTCGGTAGATGTAGCGCCGTATGAGGGCGGTGTGCTGCGTGCGTGACTTCCTCTGCCCCAACTGCGGCCAGCATCTGGCCTTCGAGAATTCAGTGTGCCTGAATTGCGGTAGCGCCCTTGGCTTCTCGCTGCCGGACATGGCGCTGCTGGTGATCGCACGCGGTGAAGCGAGTGACCACGGCGGTGCCGTCGACGCCGCCGACTACCAGTTGTGCGCGAATCTTCACCTGGCGGAATGCAATTGGCTCGTGGAGAAGGGCCCCGTCGCGCGGCTGTGTGCGTCGTGCGTACTCACCCGCACCCGTCCCAACGACAGCGACACGACGGCGCTGGCCGCGTTCGCAGCCGCCGAGAAGGCGAAACGTCGGCTGATCGCCGAGCTCATCGAACTGAAGCTGCCGATCGTCGGCCGCGACGAGGACCCGCAGTTCGGGTTGGCGTTCGACCTGCTGTCCAGTGAGCAGGAGAAGGTGTTCACCGGCCATCACAACGGCGTGATCACGCTCGACCTGGCCGAAGGTGACGACGTGCACCGCGAGCAGTTGCGTGTCGCGATGGCCGAGCCCTACCGCACACTGCTCGGGCATTTCCGGCACGAGATCGGGCACTACTACTTCTACCGACTGGTCGAGCCGTCGGAGCAGTATTCGAAGCAGTTCCGCGAACTGTACGGCGATCCCGATGCTGACTATCAGGCGGCGCTGGACCGGCATTACAAAGAGGGTGCGCCTGCGGGCTGGGAGGACGACTACGTGTCGTCTTATGCCACCATGCATCCCGCCGAGGACTGGGCCGAGACCTTCGCACACTATCTGCACATCCGCGACACGCTTGATACGTCCGCCGCGTTCGGCTTTGCTGCCGCCGCCGCGACCTTCGAGCGACGGGTATTGGGCCCCAGCGGATTCGACGCGATCATCGATATGTGGCTGCCGCTGGCGTGGGCACTCAACATGATCAACCGGTCGATGGGTCGGGAGGATTTGTATCCGTTCGTGCTGCCGCCGCCGGTCCTCGACAAGATGCGGTTCATCCACACGGTGATCGAGGAAACCACCACGTAACCGCCGCGCTAACTACCGCGAGCGTGCGTGTCTGCACGTCGACACGCGGCAAAACGCGTGCACCTCGCGCACTATCGACGCCCGCGAGCGTGCGCGAAATGCTCACAATTGGCGGCGTGTCTGCGTGCAGACACGCACGCTCGCGGTAGTAGAGGTTGGGCGTTCAGGTCCAGTACCCCGCGGTGGTGGCGTACAGCCGCGCGACTAGCTCGGCGACGGGTAGCTGCCGCAGCGCCGCGCTGAGCACCTCGACGCTGACGGTGCCGTCGAAGCCCTGGTCGAGAAATGTTGCGGCGAAACGAGTCAACTCAAGTATGCCTTCGCCGGGCACGGCGCGACGATGCAGGCTCTCGCGGATCATCCGCTCGCGAAACTCGGGTTCCAGCGCGTCGGTGAACTGCAGATAGGCGATGTCGTCCAGCGGCACCGTGGCCAGGTCCTCCCACGTGTTGGAGCTGAAGCAGAAGTGCCAGGAGTCGATCATCAGGCCAGCCCGCGCGGTCTGGCTCGCAGCCCGTACGTACTCCATGCCGTCGCTGATCGTCGGAATCGCACCGAGCGGTGTGTATTCCACTGCGAGACCTGCCCCGGCATCGTCGAACAGCTTGGCGCAGCGCTGAATTCGCTTGGGAGGCACCCTGTGGGTGAATACCGTGAGCACCCACTCCGCGCCGATCGCCTGCGCACGGTCGGCCAGCTGCTCGGCGCTTGCCATCATGGCGGACTCGTCGTCGCCGACGATGAAGGCGAGCAGCTCGTGGCAACGCACGCCGGCGGCGGCGTACGCCTCGACGGCCCAGGCGTCGACCTTCTCGACGTTGATCCCCACTGCGCCGAACCCCGCCGCGCTCGCCGCCGACACGAGGTCGGCCGTCGCGACGTCCCACTTGCCGTCGGGGGTCAGAGCAAGCCGCATAGGAATGCCTTTCCGCGCGGCGATAGTCGATATCCCACGTCGAGGCTGATCGTCAGGCCCAGTCCCTTGAGCTGACGTACGCGGCGCTTGAAGCGAGGCACATCCAGGCCGACGCGGGCGGCCAGATCCGGCGCCCGCACCGCCTCGTTCGCGCCAATCATCTCCAGATATTCTCGCGTCCAAGGGGATTCGGCCGCGGCATCCCAGCGGGCCAGGCGGGCGGCGATCGCGTCGACGTCGGCCTCTGAGAGCCGGTCGTCGGCGGCCAGATCGGGTCGCTCGTCTGGAGCCAGATAAGACACCGCGATCAGGTAGGTGTGTTTGGCCGGGCGGCGGTCGAGGTCCTTCTGCACGGACTTCGCGTCCGGGTACCCTGCGGCGCGCGCCTGTGCGGCGGTCACCCGGTATTTCGCCGGATGCTCGGCAACCTCGTCGATGCGGATGGTGCCTGCCACGGTGCGCTGGGTGCCACCGGCCTTGGCGCGCGGGGCGTCCCACCGCCGCAGGACGAGTGTGATGTCTCCGTTAGCAATGCCTTCGGCCGTGTCGCGGTTGAGCAGCACGCGTCTGACCCTACGATCGCCCGGTGGCTGATCGCTATGGCTCCGATGTACTCGCAAACAACCCGAACCGAAGGCCCCGCTCTACCGAACAAGCGGTGGAGATGGGCATGGTCGTCGAGGACGCTCAGACCGGCTACGTCGGCGCGGTGGTGCGTGTCGAATACGGCCGGATGGAACTCGAGGATCGGCATGGGCGACGCAAGCCGTTCCCGATCGGACCGGGCTATCTGGTCGACGGGAAACCGGTGATCCTCACCGCGCCAAAGCGTTCGGCGCCGACGGCTCCTGCACGCACCGCGTCGGGCTCGGTGGCGGTGCAGGCCAAGGCGAGGGTCGCGCTGGCCAGCCGGATCTACGTCGAGGGCAGGCACGACGCCGAACTGGTCGAGCAGGTGTGGGGCGACGACTTGCGCGTCGAGGGCGTTGTCGTCGAATACCTCGGTGGTGTCGACGATCTCGTCGGCATCGTCGACGAGTTTCAGCCAGCCTCCGGCCGCCGTCTCGGCGTGCTCGTCGACCACCTGGTGGCAGGCTCGAAAGAGGCCCGGATCGCTGAAGCGGTACGCCGCGGACCCGGCGGGGAGCACACCCTGGTCGTCGGTCATCCGTTCATCGACATCTGGCAGGCGGTGAAGCCGGCGCGCCTGGGCATCTCGTCGTGGCCGGTGGTGCCGCGCGGCACCGACTGGAAGAAGGGTGTCTGCAAGGCGCTGGGCTGGCCCCACACACAGCAGGCCGACACCGCCAACGCGTGGCAGCGGATTCGGGGCAGGGTGCGCGACTGGAACGATCTGGAGCCGGCGCTCATCGGTCGGGTCGAGGAGCTGATCGACTTCGTGACCGCCGGCGCTTAAGCCAGCGTGTGGCCTGTCGTGCTGTCGACATGGTCGGGTATCTCACCCTCGTGCCGATCGCCGGTCGTCGAGGTGCCGCGAGGCTCGAACATGAGGATGGAGCCGCCCGGCGACGACGGCTTGTGCTCGGTGCCCTTCGGCACGACATACGTGTCGCCCTTGCGCAGCACGACGGTGGCTTCGACACCGTCGGCGTCCCGCACCGCGACGTGGAACTCGCCGTCGAGTACGAGGAAGAATTCGTCGGTGTCTTCGTGGACGTGCCAGACGTGCTCGCCCTCCGTGTGGGCGATTCGGACGTCGTAATCATTGACCTGGGCGACGATTCGCGGGCTGTAGATGTCGGCGAACGAACCAAGCGCCTCGGTGAGATTGACGGGTTTGGCTATCACGATTCGAGAGTATGTCCGCTTCCCGTGGTATTCCTGAACGGTGTCCGACGGTCTGTTCGACGTCCCCGGTGAGCCGAGTGCACCCGCGGGCGGACCTGTCGGCGCATCGGCCCCGCTGGCGGTCAAGATGCGGCCGGCCACGCTCGATGAGGTGGTCGGCCAGGATCACCTGCTCAAGCCGAACTCCCCGTTGCGCCGCCTCGTCGAGGGCTCCGGCGCGGCGTCGGTCATCCTCTACGGGCCGCCGGGCACCGGAAAGACCACGCTGGCGTCGCTGATTTCGCAGGCCACCGGCCGTCGCTTCGAGGCGCTGTCGGCGCTGTCGGCGGGCGTCAAGGAGGTCCGCGCGGTCATCGATATCGCCCGGCGCGCCGCCGTACACGGTGAACAGACGGTGTTGTTCATCGACGAGGTGCACCGGTTCTCCAAGACCCAGCAGGACGCGTTGCTCTCGGCCGTCGAGAACCGGATAGTGCTGCTGGTCGCGGCCACCACCGAGAACCCGTCGTTCTCGGTGGTCGCACCACTGCTGTCGCGGTCGCTGATCCTGCAATTGCAACCGCTCGACGCCGACGCCGTGCGGGCGGTGGTGCGCCGCGCCATCGACGACCCTCGCGGCCTGGGTGGCCAGGTGGATGTGACCGAGGACGCCGTCGACCTACTGGTGCAACTCTCCAGCGGTGATGCCCGGCGCGCGCTGACCGCGCTGGAGGTGGCGGCCGAATCGGGCGAGCAGGTGACGGTTGCGACCATCGAGCAGTCGCTGGACAAGGCCGCCGTGCGCTACGACCGCGACGGCGACCAGCACTACGACGTGGTCAGTGCGTTCATCAAGTCGGTGCGTGGCTCCGACGTCGACGCCGCCCTGCATTACCTCGCGCGAATGCTGGTGGCGGGGGAGGACCCACGGTTCGTGGCCCGCCGGCTGATGATTCTGGCCAGTGAGGACATCGGCATGGCCGATCCGACCGCGCTGCAGACGGCGGTCGCCGCGGCGCAGACAGTACAGCTGATCGGCATGCCGGAGGCGCAGCTCACGCTTGCCCACGCCACCGTGCACCTGGCTACCGCGCCGAAGTCGAACGCGGTCACCACTGCACTGGGCGCCGCGATGAGCGACATTCGCGAAGGTAAGGCCGGGCTGGTTCCCGCTCATCTGCGCGACGGACATTACTCCGGCGCGGCCAAACTGGGCAACGCCATCGGCTACAAGTACAGCCATGACGACCCGGATGGTGTTGTGCCGCAACAGTATCCGCCTGACGAGTTGGTCGGCGTCGACTACTACCGGCCGACCAACCATGGCGCAGAACGGGAGATTGCGACCCGGCTGGACAAGTTGCGGGCCATCATCCGCAAGAAGCGCTGAGCGGTTCGAATCTGACCCTTGACAGCCCTGGTAAACCCTTCTACGTTGGTATTCAATCAAATCATTGATCAAACATAAGGTTGATAATTGGGGAGTGATGGCGACGCAGACGGCTCGCTGGACCGTGCCTTCATGGCGTTGGCCGACCCGGTTCGGCGCGCGATCGTTGCACGGCTGTCCCGCGGACCGGCCACGGTCAACGAGCTGGCCGAGCCGTTCGACATCACGAAACAGGCAGTGTCCAAACACATTCAGGTGCTCGAGCAGGCGGGGCTGGTCACCAGGACCCGCGACGCGCAGCGCAGACCCGTGCATCTCGATGCGGCCGCACTCGAGCGGCTGACCGCATGGATCGACCGCTACCGGCTCGACGCCGAACGCAGCTACCGCCAGCTCGATGCCCTGCTGGCGGCGATGACCGACCCACACCAGAAAGGAACCGACAAATGACGAACGCGCTCAACCTCAACGCCCCGGTCGACACGCTGGCCATGGAATTCACCCGCGAGTTCGACGCTCCGGTCGAGGCGCTGTTCCGCGCCCATGCCGAGCCCGAACTGGTCAGGCAGTGGCTCGGTCCGCGCGATCTCGAGATGACGATCGAGCATTGGGAGTTCAAGACGGGTGGCGGCTACCGCTACGTGCACAAGGCCGATCGCGGTGAGTTCGCTTTCAACGGTGTGTTCCACAAGGTCCGGGACAACGAATTCATCATCCAGACTTTTGAATTCGAGGGCGCCCCGGACATGGTGAACATCGAATACATGTGGTTCGAAGACCTCGGCGGCGGTCGCAGCCGGCTGCGCGGACGGTCGATCTGCCCGACCGTCGAGGCGCGCGACGGGCTGCTGTCGTCGGGCATGGAGGGCGGCATGACAGAGGGCTACGAAAAGCTCGACGAATTGCTCAAGACGCTCTGATGGACTGGACACTCGAGGTCGTGGTGGTTCCGGTCGCCGATGTCGACCGGGCCATCGAGTTCTACCGCGACAAGCTGGGCTTCCGACTCGACCACGACACGCGGGCCGGTGACCAGCGCTTCGCCCAGCTGACGCCGCCCGGGTCCGGGTGTTCGATCGTGCTCAGTGAACCACCACCGATGACGCCTGGATCACTTCGGGGCCTGCAACTCGTAGTGGCCGACGCGTACAGCGCACGTGGCGAACTCGTCGAACGTGGAGTTGCCGCCGGTGACATCGAAGTGATCGACGAACGCGACGGCGGAACGCTTTTCGGGTTCAACGACCCCGACGGCAACGCCTGGGTGGTGCAGCAGATCAAGGAGCGGGCGGACAAGCCACTGCTGCCGCGGACATGAACGATCCCGGCCGGTCGGGGGCCAGGCCGGGATCGTCGGGGGATGGGGGCTAGCGCATTAGACCGGAACGCCTGCCACCCATCAGGCCGGTACGCCGACGGCCCATCAATGCCGACACGAGCGCGACGCCGATGGCTGCGACGACCACCTGGCACAAAAGCTCGAGCCAGTCGATGCCTGCGGTTGCGGTCGGAATGCCGAGCGCGCGGGCGATTGCCGTGCCGATGAAGGCGGACACGATGCCGACGACGATCGTCACGAGCCATCCGATCGGCTGCCTCCCGGGGACCATGAGCCGCCCCAGGGCGCCGACGACGATGCCGATCAAAATTGCGGTGATTACACCGGTGATAGTCATTGTTCCTCCAAGCTGTGTGGGCTGGAGGTGACATACCCCTGCGTCGGCGTCAATAAACGCGTGCGTCAAACGGCACGCGAGAGTCAAGCCATCTCAGGCACCCGCAGGTGGGCGATGGCGAGTTCGAACTCGCCGACGTCGATCACGTCAGCGCCCATCTCCCTGGACCGGGTGTCCCGCAGCTCCCGTGCCTGCTCACGGTTGCGCTCCATCGCGTCGCGGCTGTCGAACGTCGCCGTCGACACTGCTCGCCCGCTGGTGTGGTTGACCAGCATGCTGGCGCTGCAGAACCCCTCGAGGTCCTCCAGCGACGGCAGGACGTCGCTCTTGTAGAAGTCCAGTGCTTTGTTCGCCTGATCCGGCGGCACCTTGATCCACGTGACGCGTGCACAGGCGCCGTCGGTCGACTGGTGGTCGCGGTGCAGTACCCCGATTTCCCACTCGTCGATCTTTTCGACCTCACCGCCGAACCTCTCGACCGCTTGGCTGCGGAGCTGCTTCGCCTTATCGGCCGAATCGCGCATCGCGTCGTCCGACTCGTACGCAGCGGTGATGATGCAGCGGCCGGACTCGCGGTTGACCAATAGCGAGATGCCGACATACCCGTCGATGTTCTCGAGTTCGGGCATCACCTGATCGCGCATATAGGCAACGCCGTCGTCGATCGATGCGGTTTGCGCCTGAATTGTGGTTGTGCGTGCGTGCACGATCCACCCCCGGTTGGTGTTAGGGCGGCGCCCCGGCGACGCCACCGGACCAAACCTCAGCTTGCGCCCGCCAAGCAGGGGATTCAATGGATGTTTCGCTTTGCAAACGGGCGTATTTCGGTTCGCAACTTGATGATCCGTACCCTGGGGAACGTGGCCACAGACAAGTCCCACGTGCTCGATATCGACACATCGCGCCAGCGGATCGTCGACCTGACCGACGCGGTGCGCTCGTTCTGCGGCGGGCACGGCGACGGGTTGTGCAATGTCTTCGTGCCGCACGCCACCGCTGGCGTGGCGATCATCGAAACCGGCGCGGGTTCCGACGACGACCTGGTGGACACGCTCGAGCGCCTGCTGCCGAGGGACGACCGCTACCGCCACGCGCACGGGTCGCCCGGCCACGGCGCCGACCATGTGCTGCCGGCCATCGTCGCACCGTCGATCACCGTGCCGGTCGAGGACGGCGAACCGCTGCTCGGCACGTGGCAAAGTGTCGTGCTGGTCGATCTGAACAGGGACAATCGCGAACGCCAGGTGCGGCTGACCTTCGTCGGCGGGTAGATCCGGCACTCCGCGCCGCGCCGGTTCGTTGAGTTGTCAGCGCGACAATCGCGACCGGTACTGTAGTGCGGTCGAATAGTCGCAGGTTGCGACGAGAACTTGGAAAAGATGAGGCAGTAGGAACGTGCAGACACACGAGATCAGGAAGCGCTTCCTCGATCACTTCGTGAAGGCAGGCCACACCGAGGTGCCGAGCGCCTCGGTGATCCTCGACGACCCGAACCTGCTGTTCGTCAACGCGGGCATGGTCCAGTTCGTGCCGTACTTCCTCGGCCAGCGCACGCCGCCGTACGACACGGCAACCAGCATCCAGAAGTGCATCAGGACGCCGGACATCGACGAGGTCGGCATCACCACCCGGCACAACACCTTCTTCCAGATGGCGGGCAACTTCTCGTTCGGCGACTATTTCAAGCGCCGCGCCATCGAGTTGGCCTGGACACTGCTGACCAACCCCATCGACCAGGGCGGCTACGGATTGGATCCCGAAAGGCTCTGGGCCACAGTCTATTTGGATGACGACGAGGCTGTCGGCCTCTGGCAGGAGGTGGCGGGACTGCCTGCCGAGCGCATCCAGCGCCGCGGCATGGCCGACAACTATTGGTCGATGGGCATCCCCGGCCCTTGCGGTCCGTCGTCGGAGATCTACTACGACCGCGGCCCCGAGTTCGGGATCGAGGGCGGGCCCGTCGCCAACGAGGACCGCTACATCGAGATCTGGAACCTCGTGTTCATGCAGAACGAGCGCGGCGAGGGCACCAGCAAGGAGGACTTCGAGATCCTCGGCCCGCTGCCGCGCAAGAACATCGACACCGGCATGGGCGTCGAGCGAGTGGCATTCCTGCTGCAGGGCGTGCACAACGTCTACGAGACCGACCTGCTGCGCCCGGTCATCGACACTGTCGCAGCGCGGGCGCCTCGCGCCTACGACGTCGGCAACCACGACGACGACGTCCGCTACCGGATCATCGCCGACCACAGTCGCACCGCGGCGATCCTGATCGGCGACGGGGTGAGTCCCGGCAACGACGGCCGCGGCTACGTGCTGCGCCGCCTGCTGCGCCGCGTGATCCGCTCGGCGAAACTGCTCGGCATCGACGACCCGATCGTCGGCGACCTGATGGCCACGGTGCGCGACGCGATGGGTCCGTCGTACCCCGAACTCGTCACCGACTTCGACCGGATTCACCGCATCGCGGTGGCCGAGGAGACCGCGTTCAACCGCACCCTGGCCTCCGGATCGCGGTTGTTCGAGGACGCCGCAGGCGCAACCAAGGCTTCGGGCGCCACCGTGCTGTCAGGCACCGACGCCTTCACGCTGCACGACACCTACGGTTTCCCGTTGGAGCTCACGCTCGAGATGGCCGCCGAGTCGGGTCTCAGTGTCGACGAAGAGGGCTTCCGCACTTTGATGGCCGAGCAGCGACAGCGCGCCAAGGCCGACGCGGCGGCCCGCAAGCAGGCGCACGCCGACCTGTCCGAGTACCGTGATCTGGTCGACGCGGGTCCGACCGAGTTCACCGGCTTCGACGAATTGACCTCCGAGGCAAAGATTCTCGGCATCTTCGTCGATGGCAAGCGGGTTCCCGTCGTCAGCCACGAGGGCAACCCGGACCGCGTCGAGTTGATCCTCGACCGCACGCCCTTCTACGCGGAGTCCGGCGGTCAGATCGCCGACGAGGGCAGCGTCACCGGCTCGGGCGCGTCGAGCTCGGCCAGGGCCGCCGTCACCGATGTACAGAAGATCGCCAAAACCCTGTGGGCGCACCGCGTCAACGTCGAGTCCGGTGAATTCGTCGAGGGCGACACCGTCGTAGCCGCCGTCGACCCGCGTTGGCGGCATGGTGCGACGCAGGGCCACTCGGGTACCCACATGGTGCATGCGGCGCTGCGACAAGTGCTGGGCCCCAATGCTGTTCAGGCAGGTTCGCTGAACCGGCCCGGTTATCTGCGGTTCGACTTCAACTGGCAGGGCGCGTTGACCGAGGATCAGCGCACTCAGATCGAAGAAGTGACGAACGAAGCCGTTGAGGCCGACTACGAGGTGCACAGCTTCACCACTGAGTTGGACAAGGCCAAGGCAATGGGCGCCATGGCGCTGTTCGGTGAGAACTATCCCGAGGAGGTTCGCGTCGTCGAGATCGGCGGGCCGTTCTCGCTGGAGCTCTGCGGTGGTACGCACGTGAATAATTCGGCGCAGATCGGTCCGGTGACGATTCTCGGGGAGTCGTCGGTCGGATCGGGTGTGCGTCGGGTCGAGGCCTATGTCGGTCTGGACTCCTTCCGCCATCTCGCCAAGGAGCGCGCGCTGATGGCGGGCCTGGCATCGACACTGAAGGTTCCCTCGGAGGAGGTTCCTGCGCGGGTCGCCAACCTGGTCGAGCGCCTGCGGGCAGCCGAAAAGGAACTCGACAAGATGCGGCTGGCGAGTGCGCGCGCCGCCGCAGCGAATGCTGCCGCAGGGGCTGAGCAAATCGGTAAGGTGCGTGTCGTGGCGCAGCGGATGGCCGGCGGAATGTCGGCGGCGGATCTGCGCACACTCGTCGGCGACATCAAGGGCAAGCTCGGCAGCGATCCGGCCGTCGTCGCGTTGATCGCCGAAGGTGAGAACGACAGTGTGCCCTTCGTGGTGGCGGTCAACCCCGCAGCGCAGGATCTTGGCCTGAAGGCCAACGAATTGGTCAAGCAGTTTGGTGCGGCGGTCAACGGCCGTGGGGGCGGGAAGGCCGATCTGGCACAGGGTTCCGGTAAGGGGGCAGCGGGCATTGACGCGGCATTGGCCGCGCTGCGCGCGGAAATAGGCCGGGGGTAAGCCCGTGGTCGACACTGATGATCGTCTCCCGGATCGGCCAGGGGGCGACGATCCAGGCCGTGGCCGACGGCTCGGTGTCGACGTGGGTACGGTGCGTATCGGGGTCGCGGCCAGCGATCCGGACGGGATTCTGGCCACACCCGTGGAGACGGTGGAGCGGGACCGGCGCAACAAAGCCGGCAAACATCTGCGTCGGCTCGCGCAGCTGGCCGAGGAGCTGGAGGCAGTGGAGGTGGTGGTCGGGTTGCCGCGGACCCTTGCCGACCGCTCCGGGCCGTCTGCCAAAGACGCGATCGAATTGGCCGACCAGTTGGCTCGGCGCATCTCGCCAACGCCGGTACGGTTGTCCGACGAACGGCTCACGACAGTGGTCGCGCAGCGCTCACTGCGCGACGCGGGCGTCCGCGCCAGGGGCCAGCGCGCGATGATCGATCAGGCTGCGGCGGTAGGTATTTTGCAGAATTGGCTGGACCAGCGGCGCGCTGCGCTGCGCACGCGAGGAGCAGAGATCACCGGTGCCGCGCACGGAGAGGTCGGGGATGACTGACAACCCATGGGGCGGCCGCGAACGCGCAGAGCCTGTGTCGGTCGGACCGCCGCGGCGCCGAGTGAGTCGGTCGGACCGGATCAGGGAAGCGCGCGGCCGCCGCAAACGGCGGTTCACCAGCGGCTTCGCGTTGGCTCTCTTGATCGTGGTCCTGGTCGGGGCGGTCTTCCTGGGTTCGAAGATGTGGCACTCGCTGTTCGGCGGGGACAACGACTACACCGGCGACGGTGTCGACGACGTCGTCATCCAGATCCATGACGGCGACTCGACGACCGCGATCGGCCAAACGCTCGCGGACCGCAAGGTCGTGGCCAACGTCAAGACGTTCGTCGCAGCAGCCGAGGGCAACACTGCGATCTCGGCCATACAGCCCGGTTTCTACAAGGTGCGCACAGAGATCCCAGCGTCCAACGCCGTTGCACGACTTGCCGATCCGCAGAACCGCGTCGGCAAGCTGGTGATCCCCGAAGGCCGCCAGCTCGACGATGTGCAAGACGTGAAGACCAACGCCGTCACCGAGGGCATCTTCAGCCTGATCTCGCGGGCGACATGTGTGAACCTCAACGGTGACCGGCACTGCGTTGCGGTGGACGACCTGAAGAAGGCCGCGGGAAGCGCTGAGCCGTCGGCGCTTTCGGTCCCAGACTGGGCTGCCAACCCGGTCGCCGCGCTTGGCAACGACCACCGCCGGCTGGAAGGGCTGATCGCTCCTGGCACGTGGAACATCGATCCTTCGGCGTCCGCGCAGGACATCTTGTCGACGTTGATCGGCGCCAGCGCCACGCAATACGCCCAGGGCGGGCTGCTGGACACGGCGAAGGCGATGAACATGTCGCCGTATCAGATCCTCACCGTCGGTTCGTTGGTGCAGCGCGAATCCAAACCCGATGACTTCGCCAAGGTTGCACGGGTCATTTACAACCGGCTGCACGAGAACCGGACGCTGGAGTTCGACTCGACGGTGAACTATCCGTTGGACCGGATCGAGGTCGCCACCACTGACGCCGACCGTGCGCAGCACACGTCGTGGAATACGTATGTGCGGCCTGGCCTTCCGGCAACACCGATCTGCTCGCCGGGGCAACCCGCGCTTGCGGCGGCCGAACAGCCTGCGCAGGGGGACTGGCTGTACTTCGTCACGATCGACATGCAGGGCACGACACTGTTCACCCGCGACTACGAGCAGCATCTGGCGAACATCGAACTGGCCAAGCGCAACGGTGTCCTCGACTCCGCAAGATAGTGCGCGCAAAGCCGCGGTGCTCGGGTCGCCGATCGGACATTCGCGCTCACCGCAGTTGCATCTGGCCGCCTATCGGGCGCTGGGGCTGAACGACTGGACGTATGACCGCATCGAGTGCACCGCCGATCAACTGCCCGGCCTGGTAGGAAGTTTCGGCCCGGAGTGGGTGGGTGTCTCGGTGACGATGCCCGGCAAGTTCGCGGCGCTGCGGTTCGCAGACGAGCGCACCGAACGCGCCGAACTCGTCGGCTCGGCCAACACATTGGTGCGAACCGCGGTCGGCTGGCGGGCCGACAACACCGACATCGACGGTGTGAAGGGAGCGTTGGGGCCAGTCGCTGGCCGAGCCGCAGTATTGGGCTCGGGCGGCACCGCGCCTGCCGTCGTCGTCGCGCTCGCAGAGCTTGGCGCACACGATATTTCGGTCGTCGCCCGCAGCCGAGACAAGGCGGGGCCGCTGCTCGCCCTTGGCCCCAGAGTCGGGGTCGACATCCGTTGGATCGAACTCGGGACGACATTGGCGGACGTCGACGTCGTAGTCAGCACCATCCCCGCGGACGTCGCCGCCGGATATGCCGCCACCGTTGTGGCGACACCGTTGCTGCTCGACGCGATCTACGACCCTTGGCCTACCCCGTTGGCAGCGGCCGTCGAGGCGGCAGGAGGACGCGTCATCAGTGGACTGCAGATGCTGCTGCATCAGGCCTTCGCTCAAGTCGAGCAATTCACCGGCATGCCTGCGCCTGTCGAGGCGATGAGGGCGGCGCTGGCCGAACAGTAGGGTCGAACGGGTGAATGCTCGCATCGGCGTCGTGTTTCGCCCTGACTTTCATCCCGACACGCTACGAGAAACGGCAGCGGCCGCCGATCGCGCAGGCGTCGCCGAACTGTGGCTGTGGGAGGACTGTTTCCTACAAGGCGGTATTGCTGCGGCGGCGGTCGCGCTGGCGTCGTCCGAAACGCTCACGGTCGGCCTCGGTGTGCTGCCTGCGCCGCTGCGCAACGTCGTGACCACAGCGATGGAGATCGCCACCCTCGAGGCGATGTTCTCGGGACGGATACGGGTCGGCATTGGGCACGGAGTCCAGGACTGGATGCGGCAGGCCGGCGCCGCCGTGGCGTCGCCACTAACGCTGATGCGCGAGTACGTCACAGCCTTGAGCGATCTGCTGTCGGCACGATCGGTCACCGTCGAGGGCCGATACGTGCGACTTGCTGATGTGCGGTTGGATTGGCCTCCGCAACAACCGGTTCCGGTGCTGATCGGCGGAACGGGACCGAAGACACTTACGTTGGCAGGTGAGATCGCTGACGGAGTGATTCTCGACTCGCGATACACCGCGACCACGTTGCGGGATGCGCTTGGTCACGTGACGTCTGGTCGCGCCGGCCGTTGTGATACGGCCTTCAGCACGGTGTTGTTCCTGGCATGTGGCGCGGCTCAGGTGGCGGAATCGGTGGGGCCATTTCTGGCTGCGGGCGTTGACACCCTCGTTATTCAGCCGACCGGGCCGCAGATCGATATGCCTGAATTGATTGCGGCCGCAGGCGAGGTCGCAGCGGCTATGCGGTGATCAGCCGGGTGTCGTTGTGTCCCAATCGGTCTCGTGCAGAGCGGACCGCGCCGATGCTGGCCACCGTCACCAATACGATCGCCACATACCCGGACACCGCCAGGTGCTGGCCGAGGATCAACCAGCCCGCGACCGCGGCCACCACCGGCGACAGACATGTCAGGATCGCGAATGTCTCAGGCGGCAGCCTGCGCAGCGACACCAACTCCAGCGAGTAGGGGATCACCGACGACATCACCCCGACGGTTATCCCCAACCCCAGCACGTGCCATCGCAGGGCGGCGTCCGGGTCGACCGCGACCATGGCAAACGGCGCCGTGACGACCGCACCGATCGCCGTCGCGACCGCCAAGCCGTCGAGCCTGGGAAAGTCGGCGCCGGCCCGCGCGGTGGCCAGGATGTAGCCCGCCCAGCTCACGCCGGCGCCCGCGGCGAAGCCGAGTCCCACCGGGTCGAGATGACCGACCCGGACGCCCGTCAGGCTCAGTAGCGCGACTCCGAGCAGGGCGAGCATGGCCCATACCCACGCCGATGCGCGACGGCTCACGATCACGGAAAGCGCAAGCGGGCCAAGGGCTTCGACGGTGACCGCGACACCTAGAGGGACCCGGGTCAGTGAGATGTAGAAGCACGCATTCATGACCACCAACGCGGCGGCGAGCGCGGCGGCCGACACCCATGCCCGGCCCGAAATCCCGCGCGGTCGGGGGCGGACCGCCACGCAGAGGACCACGCCGGCGACAACGAGGCGGGCGAACACCGCCCCGATCGGGCCCAGCGCCGCGAACAAGCCGACAGCGAACGCTGCGCCGACCTCCTGGCTGATCGCGGCCACCACCACCAATAACGCTGGACCAACTGGTGACCGTCGATGCACGCAACCGACGTTAGCCTCGATGGATGGGGGCGGGGATGACCGGTGCCTGCGTGCTGGTTTGGCTGGGCGCGCTGTCCGTGTACGACGTCAGGGTGCGGCGGCTACCGAACTGGTTGACGATGCCGGGCGCCGCGGCGATCCTCGCGACGGCGGCGGTACATGGACGCGGTGGCCCGGCGGTCGTCGGTGCGGTCGCGTTGTTCGTCGGTTATGCCGTCGTGCACCTGATGTCACCGACGGCGATGGGCGCCGGTGACGTGAAACTCGCCATCGGCATCGGCGCGCTGACGGCCACCTTCGGCAGCGACGTCTGGCTGCTTGCCGCGATTGGCGCGCCGCTGCTTACTGCCGGCGTGGCCGTCGTGATGCTGATCCGTCGTTCGGAACACACTGTGCCGCATGGCCCTTCGATGTGCGTGGCAGCGGCGATGGCCATGGCGTTGGCGTTGCTTTAAGCCGATGAGGACGGCTGTGCCGACTCGTCGGTAGAAACATCCCGCGATGATAGGCCCCGCGTGCATTTGCATACTGCAGGTAGGTTAGTACATACTGCAAGTATGCAAACTACCGTTCACGATTTACAAGCGATCTCACAGCGGTATTTCGCCGCCTGGGCGGCGCATGATCCCGACGCGATCGTCGCGCTGCACACCGACGACACCCAGTTCTGGACACATTTGGGCGCAGGCCCGGTGCGGGGCCGTGATGCCGTGCGTGCGGCCTTCGCCGAAATCTTTGCGCAGTTCCCGGATTTCTCGTGGGAGACCTATCGCGTGCTCTACGGCGAGGATCACTGGATCCTGGACTGGGCGTTGATCTCCGGCGATGTCCGCTTCGACTGCCTCGACGTCGTCAACGTCGGCTCCGACGGGTTGGTGACCCGCAAGGACACCTTCATCGACGCAGCACAGTTGCAGCAGGCGATGGTGGCTGCGCGATGAGCACCGCAACGCCCGTCGACCAATTGCCCCTCGTCACCGCCCTGCCCGTCGAGCACCTTTTCGATATGCACGTCAATCTGCAACCGGGGCAACCGATCCCGACGCCGGTCGGTATGCGCTTCACGTTCATCACGACCGGCGGCGTTATCGAAGGACCGCGACTGCGCGGCGAATTGCTTCCCGGTGGGGGAGACTGGCTGCTCGTCGGCGCCGATGGCACGGGCCGCGTCGACGTCCGAGCCACGCTGCGCACGCATGACGGTGTCCTCATTCACTACGAGTCGCGCGGCGTCATCAAGCTTCCCGCCGACGGCGTACAGCGACTGGCCGCCGGGCAGGTTCTGCCGTTCGAGGAGACGTACATCCGCACGACGCCGAAGTTCGAAACCTCCGACGAACGCTATGCCTGGCTGTCCGAGGTGGTCGCCGTCGGCTACAACATCTTGTCGCCCAACCACATCGACTACCGGATCTATCGGGTGCTCTGAGTGGACCACATTCGGCTTGCGCGCCAGTCGAATCGCGTAGTGCGACGCTGGCCCGCCACGCAACGTGCGGTGGGTCGGCTGCATGCGCGGCTCTACCGGATCAGCGGCGGGCGCTTCGGATCGCATTGGTTCGCACGGGCGCCGGTGATGGTGCTCGAAACCGTCGGCAGACGAAGTGGACAGCGGCGGGCGACACCGGTGCTGTACCTGCGCGACGGCGACGCGCTCGTCGTCCTCGCGGCCAACGCGGGAGCAGACCGGACTCCCGCGTGGTGGCTCAATCTGCGCGAGGCGGAAGTGGGCGAGGTGGTGGTGGGCCGACGCAGAATGCGCGTGCGGCCCCGGCTCTTGGCGGGCGCCGAACGCGACCGGTTGTGGCGGGCTTTCGTGGAGATGTACCCGCAGGCCGAGCATTACGCGCAGTTCACTGATCGCGTCCTGCCGCTGATCGCGTTGGAGCCGGATGCCAGGTGAGCACCGGCTATGGTCAGGCCGTGGCTACGAAGGTGGCGAGACGGACACAGGCCGAGCGGACCGAGGCGACCACCGCGGCTCTCGTCGACGCCGCGCGCGAACTGTTCGCCCGCGACGGCTACGACGCGACGTCCCTGGATGCGGTGGCGGCACGCGCGAACATGACGAAGGGCGCGGTGTATCACCACTTCGACGGCAAGCGACAGCTGTTCGAGGCCGTCTTCACCCGCGAGGTGGAGCAGTTGGCCACGCCGCTCGTCGAGGCCTACGCCCGCAAGAAAGATCCGTGGGAGGCCTTCAAAGCCGGATGCCGAGCCTTCCTCGACGAATGTCTTGACCCGGACCTGCAGCGAATCGTGCTGCTCGACGCCTTGGCCGCCATCGGGTGGGAGCAGGTGCGCCGGCTGGAAGGCCCGCTGCTGGACATGATGCAGCTCGGGATTTCACAGGCCGCCGAAGCCGGCCGGATCGCACCGCGACCGCCAGGGCCACTCGCGCATTTTCTCTACGGAGCGTTGTGCGAAACCGCGATGATCGTCGCCCGCGCCGACGACCAGAAGGCCGCCCACCGCCAAGCCGTCACCGAGATCAACCGCATCCTGGACGGCCTCGCCATCGACTGATTCGGGTCCCGGGGGCGCGACGTGCGAAAATGGGACGCGTGTTGCGATGGACGACAGCTGGTGAATCCCACGGCCGCGCGCTGGTGGCCATGGTCGAAGGCATGGTTGCCGGCGTACACGTCACCTCCGACGACATCGCGGGCCAACTGGCCCGTCGTCGCCTCGGCTACGGCCGAGGTGCCCGGATGAAGTTCGAGCAGGACCAGGTCACCATGCTCGCCGGCGTCCGGCACGGGGTCACGCTCGGCGGCCCGATCGCGATCGAGATCGGCAATACGGAGTGGCCCAAGTGGGAAACTGTGATGGCGCCGGACCCTGTCGACCCAGCTGAGCTCGATGTCGCGCGTAACGCGCCGCTGACCCGGCCCCGGCCCGGCCACGCCGACTACGCAGGCATGTTGAAGTACGGCTTCGACGACGCGCGCCCAGTGCTCGAGCGGGCCAGTGCCCGTGAAACCGCCGCCCGCGTCGCCGCCGGAACCGTCGCCAGAGCGTTCCTCAAAGAAGCACTCGGCGTCGAGGTGGTGTCGCACGTCATCTCCATTGGCGCGTCCAAGCCGTACGAGGGCCCGCCGCCGGTGGCCGCTGACCTGGCCGCCATCGATGCCAGCCCGGTTCGGGCGTTCGACGAAGAAGCCGAAAAGTTGATGATCGCCGAGATCGAGGCCGCCAAGAAGGACGGCGACACGCTCGGCGGTGTGGTCGAGGTCGTCGCGCACGGTCTGCCGGTCGGGCTCGGCTCATTCACCAGCGGCGACAACCGGCTCGACAGCCAACTGGCCGGTGCCGTGATGGGCATCCAGGCGATCAAGGGCGTCGAGATCGGCGATGGCTTCGAGACCGCGCGCAGGCGCGGCAGCGTCGCCCACGACGAGATGTACCCGGGCCCCGATGGCGTGATGCGTTCGACCAACCGCGCAGGCGGCCTCGAGGGCGGCATGACCAACGGCCAACCGGTGCGGGTGCGTGCGGCGATGAAGCCGATCTCAACCGTGCCGCGGGCGCTGGCCACTGTCGACATGGTCAGTGGCGAAGAAGCCGTTGCGATTCACCAACGCTCCGATGTGTGCGCGGTGCCCGCCGCGGGCGTCGTCGTCGAGACCATGGTCGCACTGGTGTTGGCGCGTGCGGCACTGGAGAAGTTCGGTGGCGACTCGCTGAACGAGACGCGGGCCAACATCGACACCTACCTACGTTCGGTCGCCGACCGCGAGCCGGCGACCGAAGCCGCGGAAGCGTCTGGCTGATGGCGCCAAAGGCTGTGTTGATCGGGCTGCCTGGATCGGGCAAGTCGACGATCGGGCGGCGGCTGGCCAAGTCCCTGGGCACCTCGATGCTGGACACCGACGCCGCGATCGAAGAGACCACCGGCCGCACCATCGCCGATATCTTCGCCACCGACGGCGAGCAGGAGTTCAGGCGCATCGAAGAGGACGTGATCCGTGGCGCGCTGGAATCGCATGACGGCGTGCTGTCGCTGGGCGGCGGCGCCATCACCACGCCGGGGGTGCGCGACGCGCTCGCCGGACACACCGTGATCTACCTGGAGATCAGCGCCGCGGAGGGTGTGCGCCGCACCGGTGGCAGCACAGTGCGGCCGCTGCTGGCAGGTCCCGATCGCAACGAGAAGTTCAAAGCGCTGATGGCAGAACGGGTTCCGCTGTACCGGCGGGTCGCCACAATGCGTGTCAACACCAACCGTCGCAACCCCGGCGCCGTGGTGCGACACATCGTCGACCGCCTGGAGAACCCGCAGGCCGCCCGGCGTCGCCGTCGTCGACCGTCGTGGCGCCGCGGTCCGTCCTCGCTGACGCCGAAGCCAAGCGCCCAGGACAGCGAGGCTCCACCGACACCCGCGGCCGTCGCCGCCCGACATTCGAAAGGCCACCGTGACTGAGCCGGTGACCGTCGACGTTCTCGTCGACCCGCCATACCCCGTCATCATCGGCACCGGACTGCTCGGTGAACTTGGGCGCGTCCTGGAGGGCAGGCACAAGGTCGCGATCCTGCACCAGCCGGTGTTGGCGCAGACCGCGGAGGCGATCCGAAACCACCTGTCCGACAAGGGGGTCGATGCACATCGCATCGAGATCCCGGACGCCGAAGGCGGCAAAGAGTTGCCGGTGCTCGGTTTCATCTGGGAAGTCCTGGGCCGCATCGGTATCGGCCGCAAGGACGCGATCGTCAGCCTCGGCGGAGGAGCGGCCACCGACGTCGCCGGATTCGCCGCAGCGACGTGGCTGCGCGGTGTTGACATCGTCCACGTGCCGACCACGCTGCTGGCCATGGTCGACGCCGCGGTCGGCGGCAAGACGGGAATCAACACCGACGCGGGTAAGAACCTGGTCGGCGCGTTTCACCAGCCGGCCGCCGTGCTCGTCGATCTCGCGACGCTGGAGACGTTGCCGCGCAACGAGATCGTCGCGGGCATGGCCGAGATCGTGAAGGCAGGTTTCATCGCCGATCCGGTGATTCTCGACCTCATCGAGGCCGACCCGCAGGCCGCCCTCGATCCGTCCGGGACGGTTCTGCCGGAGCTCATCCGGCGGGCCGTCGCCGTCAAGGCCGAGGTGGTCGCGGCTGACGAGAAAGAATCGCAGCTGCGCGAGATCCTGAACTACGGCCACACCCTCGCGCACGCGATAGAACGCCGGGAGCGCTACCAATGGCGGCACGGCGCAGCGGTCTCGGTGGGCCTGGTGTTCGCCGCCGAATTGGGCCGGCTGGCAGGACGTCTCGACGACGACACCGCCGCGCGGCACCGGTCGATCCTCACCTCACTCGGACTGCCCGTCAGCTATGACGCCGACGCGCTACCGCAGCTGCTCGAATACATGGCCGGGGACAAGAAGACGCGTGCAGGCGTGCTTCGGTTCGTGGTGCTCGACGGGTTGGGCAAGCCGGGGCGTCTCGAGGGCCCGGATCCGTCGCTGCTGGCGGCAGCCTATTCAGAGATCGCGGAGGTGGGGCAGTGAAGTTCTCAACCGTGCTGGTGCTCAACGGCCCCAATCTCGGTCGGCTCGGGCGTCGTGAGCCGGAGGTGTACGGCAGCACCACTCACGATGAACTGGTCGCGCTGATCGAACGCGAGGCTGAGCAGCTGGGCCTGAAAGCCGTTGTGCGACAGAGCGACAGCGAAGCCGAGCTGTTGAATTGGGTGCACGCCGCCGCCGACGCCGGCGACCCGGTGGTGCTCAACGCGGGCGCGCTCACCCACACATCGGTGGCGCTGCGCGATGCGTGCGCGGAATTGCAGGCGCCGCTGATCGAGGTGCACATCTCGAACGTGCATACCCGCGAGGAGTTTCGGCACCACTCGTACCTCAGCGCCGTGGCAACCGGCGTGATCGTCGGACTCGGAGTGCAAGGCTACGTGCTGGCGCTGCGCTACCTCGCGAGCCTCGACTAGGGGCTACTCCTCGCGGCGCGCCTGGGTGGGCGCGGTTTCGGCGCCGCCGTCGTGGCGCACCGCTGCGAACACGTCAGTGTCGGCGCGGTCTTGTTCTTGCTCGGCGGCGGCCTCGGCCAGACCGTGATGCTTGCGCGGCTGCTTTTCGAGGTTGCGGTCGACCATCCAGCGACCGAGCGCCACGCCCGCGATCGCGAACAGGAACACCAACAGCGCCGTGAACGCCGCGAACGTGGTGACCTCGTTGAGCAGCGCCTCGACGTAAAGGCTCTTGTAGAACAGCGAGATGAACCAGGCCACCGCACCGCTCACCACACCTGCGAACAGGCCGGCCAGCAGCCACGTCATCGCCAGGTCGCCGCGACGGTCGGGGTCTGGGTTGGCCTTCGCGTCGGCTTGACCGTCGAGAAGGCCCCAGATGAAGACCGCGATCGCGAAAAGCACGACCAGCACGATGCTGATCAATCCCGCCTTGGTCTCCCACGCGTTGATCAACGCCCCCTGCAGCAATCGGACGATCACCATCAGGGCCGCGAACACCAGTCCGCGCAGTAACCACTTACTCATGGGGCCACACCTTAGCGAGTAGGTTCTTCAACTGTGACTATTTCACAGCGTCGGGACCGTCTGCGCCAGCGACTGGCCGACGCCGAACTGGACGCGATGCTGGTTTCCGACCTGGTCAACGTGCGTTATCTGTCCGGTTTCACCGGTTCGAACGCTGCCCTGCTCGTCCGGGTCGACAGCGAAACGCCGATCCTGGCCACCGACGGGCGCTATCGCACCCAGGCGGCGCAGCAGGCCCCCGACGCGGAGATCGTGATCGAGCGGGCGTGCGGCCCGCATCTGGCCACGCGTGCCGCCACCGACGGGGCTCGGCGGGTGGGCTTTGAGAGCCACGTGGTGACCGTCGACGGATTCGCCGCGCTGCGCAAGGCCGCAGGGGATCAGGTGGAGCTGGTTCGGGCAGCGGGCACCGTGGAGGCGCTGCGCGAGGTCAAGGACGCCGGCGAGATCGCACTGCTCAGGCTGGCGTGCGAGGCGGCCGACGCGGCGCTGACGGATCTCGTGGAGCGTGGCGGTCTACGCGCGGGGCGCACAGAAAAAGAGGTAGCCCGCGAACTCGAGGCGCTGATGCTCGATCACGGGGCCGACGGCGTGTCGTTCGAAACCATCGTGGCGGCCGGTGCGAACTCGGCCATCCCACATCACCGGCCGACCGATGCGGTGTTGGCCGCTGGCGACTTCGTCAAGATCGACTTCGGCGCGCTGGTGTGCGGCTATCACTCCGACATGACCCGCACGTTTGTGCTGGCTCCGGTCGCGCAGTGGCAGCTCGACATCTATGAACTGGTTGCCACGGCGCAGCGGGCGGGCCGAGAAGCCTTGGCGCCTGGCGTCACTCTCAAGGATGTCGACGGAGCGTCGCGGCAGGTCATTGCCGACGCAGGCTATGCCGACAACTTCAGCCACGGGCTCGGCCACGGCGTCGGGCTGCAGATCCACGAAGCGCCAGGAATCAGCGCGTCGGCCGCCGGTACACTGCTTGCTGGCTCTGCGGTCACCGTGGAGCCAGGTGTCTATCTACCCGACCACGGTGGCGTCCGCATCGAGGACACGCTGGTCGTCTGCGATAACACCCTGGAGCCGGACGGCCGGCGACATGAGACCACAGACTTACTCACCCGGTTCCCGAAAGAACTGGCGATCCTTTAAGAGGAGAACAACCGAAAGTGGCAACGACCGCTGACTTCAAGAACGGGCTCGTCCTGCAGATCGACGGCCAGCTGTGGCAGATCACCGAGTTCCAGCACGTCAAGCCGGGCAAGGGGCCGGCGTTCGTGCGTACCAAGCTGAAGAACGTTTTGTCCGGCAAGGTCGTCGACAAGACCTACAACGCGGGCGTCAAGGTCGAGACCGCGACGGTCGACCGGCGCGACCACACCTACCTGTACCGCGACGGCTCCGACTTCGTGTTCATGGACTCGCAGGACTACGAGCAGCACCACCTGCCCGAGTCGCTGGTCGGCGAGGCCGCCAAGTATCTGCTCGAGAGCATGCCGGTGCAGATCGCGTTCCATGATGGCGCGCCGCTATATCTGGAGCTGCCGGTGACCGTCGAACTTGAGGTCACGCACACCGAGCCGGGGCTGCAGGGCGATCGGTCGAGCGCAGGCACCAAGCCGGCCACCGTCGAAACCGGTGCCGAAATCCAGGTGCCGCTGTTCATCAACACCGGCGACAAGCTGAAGATCGACTCCCGCGACGGCAGCTACCTGGGTCGGGTGAATGCCTGACCGCAAGGGGGATCGAGGCAGGCATCAAGCCCGCAAACGCGCCGTCGACCTGCTGTTCGAGGCCGAGGCGCGAGGACTCACCCCCGCCGAGGTAGCAGAAGCGCGAAACTCCTTGGCGGAAAGGGAATCCGACGTATCGCCCCTGAACGCGTACACGGTGACGGTGGCGCGCGGCTACACCGAAAACGCCGCGCACGTCGACGATCTCATCTCGGCGCATCTGCAGGGCTGGACGTTGGAGAGGTTGCCTGCTGTCGACAGGGCGATCCTGCGGGTGGCGGTGTGGGAGCTGCTGCACGCCGACGATGTTCCCGAGCCGGTCGCCGTGGACGAGGCCGTCGAGCTGGCCAAGCAGTTGTCCACCGACGACTCACCGGGTTTCGTCAACGGTGTACTGGGTCAAGTGATGCTGGTGACGCCGCAGATTCGGGCGGCGTCGGCAGCGATGCGGGGGACTAGCGAGGGCAGCTGATGGGCGTACCGCAGGATTGGGCTCCGTATTCCAGTGTGGAGGAGGCTGCCCGGGTGTACCTGCGTGATCCCGAGCTGGCGCTGGACCAAATCCGTTCGGTGATAGACCTTTCCGCGATCAAGTCGTTCATCATGTCGCGCGGGTCAACCGACGAGGCGTGGGGCGAGGCGTTGTGGCAAGAAGTGATCCTCACCGACGGTCAGCGGCTGATCATGTGGCGCGCCGACGACGAGTTGTCGACGGTGGACGACCGTGAACGACGGGTGCTGAACGCCTCGGTACGAACCATCCTGCTGTCGACGATCACCGACCACGTGCTGACCGCGGAGTACGAGGTGCTCGGCGACGACACCCGGCGGTTGTCCGAGGTGCGGCTGCGAATGTACACCCAACTCGTCACACGATCGCGGCAGAAGTCGGCCACCGAAAGCGACATCTACTGCGAATCTTTCAGGTATTACAAGTCGGTCGACAATGGCGGGCTGGCCCAGATGCAACGGCTTCTGCAGTTCGGCCGCGTGCTGTCCCGCTGCATGCAGTAATAACTGCACCGAGCGTGCGTGTCTGCACATCGACACGCCGACTTTTGTGTACATTTCGCGCACGCTCGCGACCGCCGATTGTGCACAGCCGCACATTCATCCACAGATGACCGGCGGGCCCTACCGCGGTTGTCGGCGGGCTTCGATGATCCTGGCCATGAATCCCGAACTAGCGGAGCTCTTCGAAAGTCAAGGCGGCGTCGCCACTACCGGCCAGATCCTGGCCCGCATGACAAGGCGCCGCTTCGAGGCTGCGGTCAATTGCGGTGTCCTGGAAAGGATGTGGCAAGGAATCTATTGCCTCGGCGAGCCGACGGCCGAACTCAGGCTTCGTGGCCTCGACCTGTCGAGCGGCAGCTCCGTACCGGTCTGCCTTGGTACTGCCGCCGCGATCTACGGCTTCGACACCGAGGGCACCGTCGATCTGCATGTGCTGAATCCGCCCGGCGGTCAACTGCGCAGCGCTGACGGCCTGGTGGTGCATCGCCGCGACGGCGCTCCTCTCGTGTCGGTCGACGGACGACCGGTCACATCTGCTCCATGGACGGCCGTCGAGGTTGCCCGCGCGCAGCGTCGGCCGCGGGCGCTGGCAACTCTGGATGCCGCGCTGCGCAGCGAAACGTGTAATCGGGCCGAGCTGTGGCGCGCCGCCGTTGAGCAGTCCCGGCGGCGTGGCATCGTCGCGGTGCGCGAGCTCATTCCGCTCGCTGATCCACTTGCGGAGTCGCCGATGGAAAGTGAAGCGCGGCTGGCCATGATCGACGGTGGCCTGCCTATCCCGAAACTGCAATACGAGATCATCGACGGCAACCGCGAGCGCAGGCGCGTCGACTTCGCGTGGCCGCAATGCCGGATCGCCGTCGAGTACGACAGCGAGGAATGGCACAGCAATCCCGACGCCATGAAGCGGGACCGTCGCCGGCGGACGGCCTTGGAAGCGGTCGGATGGACAGTCATCTCGATTGTTTTCGAGGACGTCCGTAACCGGCCATGGGAGTTCGTCGGGTTGATTGCCGGGCAGTTGCGTCACGCTCGGGCGGCGTGAGCGTGCGCGGAGTGCACACAAAATGCGGCGTGTCGACGTGCAGACGCGCACGCTCGCGGTAGTTGAGGTGGTTGAAGGTAGTTGCGGGGGACAGTTCGGCTCAGCGCGATTGTAAATTCTTCGTTCGCACCGACTGGCGCAATGGCGCCTCGACGCCGTCCTTTTGCCTGGTAGTCGCCGATGGCCAGTGGCGAAATCAGTTAACCTGCGCCGGCGTAGATTTCACGGGGCTGCGACGGCCATTCGCGGCTCCTAGCGTTCACCTCGTGTCAGCTGAGCCGACGCCGATCCGGCGGCCCCGCGCGGATCGAGCCCGTCAGGTCGCTGACGTGCTGCGGCATCAGATCCACACGGGCGCCTACGGCGACGGGCTGCCCAGCGAGCAGGACCTGGCCGCGGAGTTCTTCGCCTCACGCAACACCGTTCGTGAGGCGCTGGCCGTACTCAAGAACGAGGGCCTGATCGACCGTGGTCGAAAAGTCGGCACGCACGTTGCGGTCCGCAAGTACGACCACGGTCTCGACGCGCTGGTGGGCCTGAAGGAAACCTTCAAGGACTACGGCGAGGTGCGCAACGAAGTGCGGGCCGTCCTGCATCTGGCCGCGCCCCCTGCGGTCGCGCGCCGACTGCAACTCGAGCCCGGTGCACAGGTGGTCTTCATCGAGAGGTTGCGCTATCTCGGGGACCTACCACTGTCCCTCGATCTGACGTATCTCGCACCCGATATCGGCGCCAAGGTGCTCGCGCACTCGCTGGAGACCAACGACGTGTTCGCACTCATCGAGCAGGTCAGCGGTCAACGGCTCGGATCGGCAACGCTTGCGCTGGAGGCGGTTTCGGCCGATCCGCATTCCGCGGCCACGCTGCAAGTGCCCGATGGCGCGGCGCTGCTGATGTTAGAACGCCTCACCAGCCTCGACGACGGAAGGCCCGTCGACCTCGAATACATCCGGATGCGTGGTGACCGAATCACCATGCGCGGCAGCCTGATCAGGAGTGAATCATGACGCTGGTGAACCAACGCGCCGATGTTCCGGTGACGATCGACGAGTCCCTGTGTATCGAGGGCTGCACGCTGTGCGTCGATATCTGTCCGCTCGACTCGCTGGCGATCAATCCCGGCAACGGCAAGGCCTACATGCATGTCGACGAATGTTGGTACTGCGGGCCCTGCGCAGCCCGCTGTCCCACCGGAGCCGTCACCGTCAACATGCCCTATCTGATCCGTTGAGGACCCCACACATGAAGAAGCGCCTGATCCGAGTCGCCGCCCTGGCCACCGCCCTCATGCTGGCTGCGACCGGCTGCTCGCTCGACTCTTCCAACCAATCGTCCGGCAATGTCGTCAATGTCGTCATCGGCTACCAGTCGAAGACCATCAACACCGTCACCGCGGGCACCTTGCTGCGCGCGCAGGGTTATCTGGAACGACGGCTGGCCGACATCACCACCCGCACCGGCACCAAGTACAACGTCACCTGGCAGGACTACGACACCGGCGCACCCATCACCGCGCAGATGGTCGCCGAGAAGATCGATATCGGCTCGATGGGCGACTACCCGATGCTGATCAACGGGTCCAAGACCCAGGGCAACGAACGCGCCCGCACGGAGATCGTCTCGGTGACGGGGTACAACCCCAAGGGTGCGCTGAACATGGTTGTGGTGGCGCCTAATTCGCCTGCGCAGAAGCTGACCGACCTGACCGGTCAGAAGGTGTCGGCCAGCGTTGGCTCGGCAGGCCACGGCACGCTGGTGCGGGCGCTGTCCAACGCCGGCGTCGATCCCAAGACGGGGGTCGAAGTGCTCAATCAGCAGCCCCAGGTCGGTGCATCGGCGCTGGAATCGGGTCAGGTCCAAGCGCTTTCGCAATTCGTTGCGTGGCCGGGCCTGCTGGTGTTCCAGGGCAAGGCGAAGCTGCTGTACGACGGCGCCGAGCTGAACTATCCGACCCTGCACGGTGTCGTCGTGCGACGGGCGTACGCCACCGAGCATCCGGAAGTGCTCGACGCCTTCCTGCAGGCGCAGCTAGACGCCACCGACTTTCTCAACACCAAACCGCTGGAGGCCGCCAAGATCGTCGCCGACGGCAGCGGACTGCCCCAGGAGGTCGTCTACCTATACAACGGGCCCGGTGGTACCTCATTCGACACGACACTCAAGCCGTCTCTTATCGACGCGTTGAAAGGCGATGTGCCCTACCTGAAGTCGATCGGCGACTTCGCCGACCTCGACGTCGCAGGCTTCGTCCAGGATGCTCCATTGAAGGCCGCTTTCGCGACACGCAACCAGGACTACGGCAAGGCCGTCGCCGCCACCGCCAACCCGTCGGTGTTGGGCGGCACCGATCTGATCTGCAACGCACCGGTCAACAATCCGGGCCAAGCCAGTGAACTGTGGCTCGACGGAGCTTCCGCGACGCAGTCGGCGGCCAACCCCACCTGCCTGCTGAAGGCGGTTCGCGACGCCACCGCGAAGGGCTCGAAGGTGCGCGCAGCCTACGTTCCCGACACGGAACTGGGCACGCGGTGGTTCGCCGACAAGGCGGCGTGGGTTCGTGACGGTCAGAACTACCTTCCGTTCGGCACCCCCGCGGGAGCCCAGAGGTACGTTGCAGCCCATCCCGGAACCGCCGCGGTGGACTACCAGCAAGCATTGGCCGGCGCCGTATGACCACCGCGGATGCTGTCGTCTCCGGTGTTCTCGACTCGCCGGTAACCGCGCGTCCGGCCATCCGACGGCCGCGGCCTATTTCGCAGTGGCGCCGTCGGCTGGTCCGCCTGGCATCAGTCATCGCGGCGATCGGCCTGTGGCAGTTGCTCACCGCCAACCACATCCGGCTCTGGTTGCGATTCGACACGCTGCCGACGGTCACCCAGATCGCCTCCGCATTCGTCAAACGGCTTGGCACACAGCCATATTGGCTTGATCTCGGACAGTCGCTGATCCGGATCCTGACCGGTTTCGCGCTGGCCGCGGTCATCGGTGTCGTCACCGGAATTCTGCTCGGCAGGTCTGCGGTGTTCTCCGACGTGTTCGGGCCGCTGACGGAATTGGCGCGGCCCATCCCGGCGATCGCGATCGTCCCGGTGGCGATCCTGCTGTTTCCGACCGACGAGGCCGGGATCGTGTTCATCACGTTCCTCGCGGCCTACTTCCCGATCATGGTCAGCACCCGGCACGCCGTGCGCGCGTTGCCGACGATCTGGGAGGACTCGGTCCGCACCTTCGGTGGCAACAGCTGGGATGTGTTGCGACGCGTCGTGTTGCCCGGCATCCTGCCCGGCCTGTTCGGCGGCCTGTCGGTCGGCATGGGGGTCGCGTGGATCTGTGTGGTGTCCGCCGAGATGATCTCGGGGCGGCTGGGTGTGGGCTACCGCACCTGGCAGGCCTACACGGTGCTCAACTATCCCGACGTCTTCGTCGGCATCATCACGATCGGCGTGCTCGGCTTCGGCACCGCTGCGGCCGTCGAACTGATCGGCAGGCGGGCTACGCGCTGGCTGCCCCGCGCTGAGGAGAACCTGCGATGACGACCGCTGTGGCACAGGGCATGCGGCTGGAACTCGACGACGTCCGGCTGTCCTACACAGGGGCGCCGGTTGTCGACGGGCTGAGCCTGACGGTGCAGCCTGGCGAGATTCTGGTGCTGACCGGACCGTCCGGCTGCGGCAAGTCGACGGTGCTTCGCGCGCTGGCCGGGCTGCTGCGGCCGGATTCCGGCCAGGTGCTGGCCGACGGGCACGAGGTCACGAGCACTTCGCGGGACCGTGGGATGGTGTTCCAGGACAGTGCGTTGTTGCCATGGCGCACAGTGCGTTCCAACATCGAACTGGCACTGCAGTTGCGAGGCCAGCCACGCGCCGGGCGACGCCGGCGGGCCGAACAGTGGATCGACGAGGTGGGGTTGACCGGGTTCGCCGATTATCTGCCGAAGAGTTTGTCGGGCGGCATGCGTCAGCGCGTCCAACTCGCTCGCGGGCTCGCCGGGGCGCCGCGCGCGGTGATGATGGATGAACCGTTCGCCGCGCTGGACACCCAGACCAGGGGCGCCATGCAACGACTGCTCATCGAGACCTGGCGCGCCCACCCGACCACGATCGTGTTCGTCACCCACGACGTCGACGAAGCGCTGATCCTCGGCGACCGTGTCGCTGTTCTCGGTCGCGTCGGGCAGCCACTGCGCGCCCTCATCGACGTCCCTGAGCCGCGCACTGAACAGACGGGCCGCCAGGCGCTGCGCACCGAAATCATCACAGCTCTTGGTCATTCATGATGCAAATACCTGAACTGGCCGAGACGAGTCGGCTCGACTGCGACGTGCTTGTGATCGGCGGCGGCACGGCGGGCACCATGGCGGCGTTGACCGCCGCCGAGCACGGGGCCCGGGTAATGCTGCTCGAGAAAGCCCATGTGCGCCACTCGGGCGCATTGGCGATGGGCATGGACGGGGTGAACAACGCCGTCATCCCCGGCAAGGCCAGCCCCGAGGACTACGTCGCCGAGATCACCAGGGCCAACGACGGAATCGTCAACCAGCGCACCATCTACCAGACCGCGACGCGCGGGTTCGCCATGGTGCAACGGCTGGAGCGTTACGGCGTCAAGTTCGAGAAGGACGAACACGGCGAGTACGCGGTACGCCGGGTGCATCGATCCGGGTCCTACGTGCTGCCGATGCCCGAGGGCAAGGACGTCAAAAAGGCCCTGTATCGAGTGCTGCGGCAGCGGTCGATGCGGGAGAAGATCACGATCGAGAATCGGCTGATGCCGGTGCGTGTGCTGACCGACAACAACCGCGCCGTCGGCGCGGCCGCACTGAATTCGCGCACAGGCGAATTCGTCGCCGTCGCAGCGAAGGCCGTGATCCTGGCCACCGGTGCGTGCGGACGACTGGGGTTGCCGGCTTCCGGATACCTCTACGGCACGTATGAAAACCCGACCAACGCGGGCGACGGCTATTCGATGGCGTATCACGCAGGCGCAGAGTTGTCGGGCATCGAGTGCTTTCAGGTCAACCCCCTGATCAAGGACTACAACGGGCCCGCATGTGCCTATGTCGCCAACCCGTTCGGCGGCTATCAGGTCAATGCATTGGGGGAGCGGTTCGTCGACTCCGACTACTGGTCAGGTCAGATGATGTCGGAGGTGAAACGCGAGATCGAGTCTGCCCGCGGCCCGATCTACCTCAAGGTGTCGCATCTTCCCGATGAGACGTTGACGGCTTTGGAGAACATCCTGCACACCACCGAACGTCCGACTCGTGGGACGTTCCACGCCAATCGCGGTCATGACTACCGCACACATGACATCGAGATGCATATCTCCGAGATCGGTTTGTGCAGTGGGCATTCCGCGTCCGGGGTCTGGGTGGACGAACATGCGCGCACCACCGTGCCAGGGTTGTACGCGGCAGGTGATCTGGCGTGCGTGCCGCACAACTACATGATCGGCGCGTTCGTTTACGGCGATCTGGCCGGCGAGCATGCGGCTTCGACAATCGCAGACGTCGTTGCGCCGCAGGAACTTCCGCAGGACCAGCTAAAGGAGGCGCACGAGCTCGTCTATCGGCCGCTGCGGCAGCCCGATGGTCCACCGCAGCCGCAGGTGGAATACAAGCTGCGTCGGTTCGTCAACGACTACGTGGCTCCGCCGAAGACAGCGACGAAGCTGTCGATCGCGGTGCAGAGCTTCGAGCGGATGCACGATGAAATCGCCGAGATGGGCGCCACTACACCGCATGAGCTGATGCGTGCGGTCGAAGTGTCGTTCATCCGCGACTGCGCAGAAATGGCCGCCCGCTCATCGTTGACGCGCACCGAGTCGCGATGGGGTTTGTACCACGATCGCGCCGACCTGCCCGATCGCGACGACGAAGAGTGGCGCTACCACCTGAACCTGCGCAAGACACCCGACGGCGCGATGGAGTTCCTGAAGCGGCCCGTCGCACCGTATTTCGTGCCGGTTCCAGAGTTTGAGCACCTGCCCTCCGAGCGGCCGGTGACGCATATCGACCAACCTGTGTTGGCCGGCGGGCGGGCACCGGCCACCTCGTCGTCGCGCGTGCCGCAAGCCGGGCCGATGCAGCCGCCGTCGCCGCGCATCGCCGAAGTGCTGACGCTGGAATCACCGACGGTCGCTGAGCTGACCGACTTTCTCACCGACCCCGATCCGGGCGTGCGACGAACCGCGGTGGCCACCCTGGTGGAGAATCTGCCCGATGGGTACGCAGGGCCGCTGTTGGATGCGCTGGGTGACGACGACGGCGAGGTGCGCCGGGCAGCTGCCGAAAGCGTTCGCGAACTCGTCGAAGTCGTGCCAGCGCCGGAAAATGTTGCCGGACAGCTGGGTTCGGTAGATCCTCTCGTCCGCGCAGTGGCGGTGTACCTTCTCAGCGCGCGCCGGGTCGGCGACGGTGCACAATATCGGCTGGCGTCGGGAGATGCCGATCATCGGGTACGCATCGAAGCCGTGCGGGCGCTGGTGTCCGTCGACGACGTCGACGGCGTAGCAGCCGCGGCGGCCGATGACAATCGCGAGGTCAGAATCGCAGCGGCCAACGGCTTGGCGACGCTGCGCGCGGGGGTCGAGGCGGTACGCCGTTTGGTCGGTGACCGCGACCCCCTGGTGCGGGCTGCGGCGCTGGCGGCGCTCGGCGCCGTCGGATGTGGTGCCGACGATCTGGCCGAGGTGCAGCGGGCGCTCACTGAGCCGGCGTGGCAGGTACGCGAAGGTGCCGCAAGGGCGCTTGCAGGGGCGGCGCCGACCGTCGCAGTCCCCATACTGACAACTGCGCTTACCGATCAGCACCTCGACGTCCGCAAGGCGGCGGTGCTGACCTTGACGCGGTGGGCCGACGACGAACCCGCGGCCCGTGAGGCGTTGGGGTTGGCACTGGAGGATGGCGACGCCGACGTCCGAGCGTATGCCCGCAAAGCGTTGGCGGTTCGACTCAGCTGATCGAGTGGACGAGTGTTGGAGAAATCGAGTAGGCCGCTACTCACCTGGTCGGCCCGATACGGGGGCAGGCTGATGAGGTGGCCGATGAACTCACCTCGCACGAGAGGGCACTGCGCAAGCTTCCGCTGCCGTACTCGCTTGCGCTGCGATTGCGCGACGCAGGTGTCGCGCCAGAAGTAGTCAGCGAATATGTCGGTGTCGACGAGGCCGCGCTGGACGGGGTCTACCGCATTGCAGAGGCCAAGCTCAGTGCCGCTGAGCAGGCACGGATGCCATGTGAACACTCGTGCTGAGCAGGTGGCGGCCCTGGGATTCAGTAGTCCGGCAGGTCGATGGCGTCCGCGGTGGTGAACCACTTCTTCTCGGCGAAGGAGCGAAACGGCCGGCGCTGCATCCACTTCATCACCTGCGCGGTGACGGCGATGTCGCTGGCCGACTTCGGTAGATATCCGTCGACGCCGTTGGGCAGGTCCTGACAGCGACTGATGTACGGTCGCATCACCGCCTCGTATCGCCGCAGCGCCGCTTGGATACGTTGAGCATCAAGAGATCCGGCAGGCCCGAGTTCGCCCGCAAGCACGTACGCGCCGACCAAGGCCAAGCTGGTGCCCATACCGCTCAGCGGTGAGGCGCAGTATCCGGCGTCACCGACCAGCGTCACCCGCCCCTGCGAGATCGTCGGCATGTGGACCTGGACGAAAGCGTCGAAGTAGAAGTCGTCGGCTGTCTGCGCCGCCGACAACAGCGCGTCGCACTGCCACCCGGCGCCCGCGAAATGCGTTGTGAGCAACGCCCGTTGCTCGTCGGCGTTGCGTCGGTCATAGGCGATCGGTTCCGAGCGAAAAGCCAAACCGGCCTTGCACAGCGCGGGATCATGCGACGGCCGCATCGACGCGTTGAGTCCGGGGGCCTGGTACATCAGATACCAGCCGTCGAGTCCGACCGTGTCCGGTGCGGTGAACCATGCGTTGTACCCGCCCATTGGTTTGACGAACAGCTCTTCGGGCCCGAAAGCCAAGCGCCGCACTGCCGAATGTGGCCCGTCGCAACCGACGACCAGGTCGGCAGAAAACGTCGATCCGTCGCTCAACGTCGCCTTGACCGCATCCTCGCTCTGGCTGAGTTCCTCGATGCGGGTGCCGAAGCGGTAGTCGGTCTGCTCCGTGGTCGCCTGATACAGCACGTCGACCAGATCGCCGCGCAAGATCTCGAGCTTGGAAACCAGCCCGTTGCCGTTGAACGCGGTGACCGGCATCTCGGCGCGCCTGCTGCCGTCGGCCTTGATCCACGCGACACCACGCTGGTCTAGCGACCGCTGACGCATCTGCTCGATGAGCCCCATGCGCTCGACCACATCGCCGCCCGCCCCGCGCAAGTCGACGGTCTGTCCGCCGGGGCGAATGCCGTCGGCGAGTTCGACGATCGTGACCTGATAACCACTCTTGTTAAGCCAGAAGGCAAGTGCGGGCGCCGCGATCCCGGCACCGCTGATCAGTACCGTCGGCATCTAGATTTCGAGCGCCTGGTAGGTGCGTCGGACGAACTTCGGTTGGGTGGATTGAAGTTTCAGCAATGCGGTGTTGCCCGCGACAGCGGCCGCCGCGTCTGCGCCGAAGTTCGGCAGATTCTGGATCAGGTAGATCAAGATGAGGTCCTCGCTTGGATCCGCTTGCCACCACGTGCCGTATGCACCCGGCCAACTGAAGGTGCCAAGACCCCCTGGGCCGAACAGTTGCCGGGATCGGGTCGGGTCGGTCACCACCGAAAGGTTCAAGCCGAAACCGCGACCGATCCAGAACGGCATGCCCAGAAACGGATGTTGCTTCTGCTCGTCGGTCAGTCGGTCGGTGCGCATCAATTGCACGGACGGCTCCGACAGCACGCGCACACCGTCGACCTCGCCGCCCGCCAACAGCATTCGGACGAATTTCAGATAGTCGTCGGCGGTGGAGAACAGATTTGCACCGCCCATACAGAACGGCGGCGGCGTGATCGGCGGCGGTCCCATCGCGTCATGGCTGAGGGTGTCGTCGTCCTCGAGCTTGTACATCGTCGCGGTACGACCGCGGTTGCGGGAGTCGACGAAGAATCCGGTGTCCGCCATGTTCAGCGGACCCAGTACCCGCTCGGTGAGCACATCCTGAAGCGACTTGGCTTCCATGCGCTCGAGCAGGATCCCCAGCACGTCCGTCGCGTTGCTGTAGGTCAGGCGGTCGCCGGGTTGGTGCTGCAGCGGCAGTGCCGCAACCTCGGCCAGCCAGCGGTCGGGGCCCTGCCGCGGCGAAATGCGGGAGTACGCCTTGGCCAGCGGACCGGTCACCGAGAAGAAGTACGCCAGCCCGCTGCGGTGGGTCATCAGGTCGTCGACGGTGATCGGCCGGCGCGCAGGCACCGTCTTGTCGAGCGGACCGCCCGGGGAGGCGAGCACCCGCATGTCCGACAACTCCGGCAGCCATTTCGCGACGGGGTCGGTCAGTGCGAGCTTGCCCTCGTCGACCAAGGTCATGGCCGCGGCGACGGTGACCGGTTTGGTCATCGACGCGATACGGAAAATCGTGTCGCGCTGCATGGGCAGGTTGGCATGGACGTCGCGGTGGCCGAGCTCGTTGACCTGCAGCACCTCCCCGGCGCGCCACACGAGGGTGACCGCCCCGGCCAGCAGGCCGGCATCGATGGCCTCGCGGATGGACGCCTGATTGGTGTCGAGCTTCATCGGCGCCAGCGTACCCAGCTGCAGTCGGATCCTCGCCGGGCGGTGAGTAGGGCTTTGTCGATTGCCCCAAAAACGAGTACGGGACTACCTAATCCCACAGCGTCCTCACAGCTGACGATGTTCTTGCAGCGCTAGCTGCCTTTCGCGTCCGTACCGGGAGGGGTCGTGATGGGGTACGCAACGTACGTCGGTCGAGTGGGTGGCTTGGCAGTGGCCTTGGGGGTCGGTGTTGCGGTAGCGACCACGCCCGGGGTGGCGTGGGCAGGGCCGACAGATTCCGGGTCGACGAGTCCGTCAACGGATACATCCTCCTCGTCGTCGTCGGCAGCCGATTCCTCGACGCCCTCGTCCGCGTCCCCGTCCGGCGACCAGGGCGCCGGCGCCAGCGGCGAGAGTGGCGGTGGCGCCGCTGACACCAAGAAGTCCGGAGAGACCAGCGGTGGCAAGTCGACCACCAACGCCACGCCGAAGGACAAGAAGTCAGGTTCGGACAAGTCGAGCGCAACGACTGCGCCGAAGAAGCCGAAGCGGCGGCCGGCGAGCATCGCGTCGGGCCGCGACGCCACCGATAGCAACCACGACGCCGACACCACCACCTCATCGCAACCCAAGACGGGCGCGGTGGCGGATCCTGCGTCGACGAGCGTATCGGTCGATGTCGCGACGAAGACATCTTCGCTGAACACCGCGCCGGTGCAGGACCAGGTGACGGCACCGAAGCCTGAGGTGACGCCGTTGTCGTCCACGATGTTGTCAGCGGTCGGATTGACACCGTCAGCCGATGGCGATGCTCCAGCGGCGCCCAGGGATTCACCGCTGCTGCTCGCGGGCTTGGCGGCGTTCCGGCGGCAGACCCAGCAAGACATGGTTGAAGACCAACCGCTGGCGCAGACGGCATCTGATCCGTCTCAGTCGAGTCTGATGATGGCTCAAACGATCACGGCGAATTCTGCACCGGTGGCGTCGCCTACGGTCGGCCTGCCCGAGACAGTCAACGGCACGGTAACCGGCTCGTTGAATGCTGTTGACGCTGAAGGCAATCCGTTGACGTATACGGTCCAAAACCAGTCGGTGGGTGCCGCGGTGGCGGTCACCGGGGCCGGCAGTTTCACCTACACGCCGTCTGTGACCCAGCGCCTGCAGGCGGCGTCGACGTCGGGTTTGGATACTGACACCTTCACGGTGCGGGTCTCTGACGGGCAGGCATACACCGATGTACCCATCACGGTTGTGGTGCGGCCCGCCCAGCTTGCCGCAGGTGCACCAGTGGACGTGGATCGGGACCCGTCGGGCGTGGCGTTCAGCGCCGACGGTTCGCGCGCGTATGTGACGAACAAGTACGACAAGACGGTTTCGGTGGTCAATACGGCGAGCGGCGCGGTGGTGGCCACGATAAAGGTGCCGTATGCACCGACGGCGGTTGTCGTCAGCCCAGTGGCAACTCAGAACCGCGCGTATGTGGCGATGACAACCGGTGTGGCGGTTATCGATACGTCGACCAACAAGCTGGTCGACGCCAAGCCCTCGACGTCGGCGGTGGATTCGATCGCTGTCGGGGCTAGTCCGTCGGCGTTGGCGATCAACAGCACCGGCACTCGGCTCTACGTCAGCAATGGCGGTAGCAGCACTGTGTCGGTGGTCAACACCGCGACCAATACGGAGATCACCAGGGTCACGGTGGGATCGCAGCCGTCCGGCCTGGCGGTCAGCCCCGACGACAGCCGCGTCTATGCGCTGAGTCGCTACAGCGATTCGGTGACGGTGATCAGCACCGTCGACAACAAGGTGATCGGCAGCGCGAAGGTCGGTGATTCGCCGCGCGGCGTCGTGGTCAGCCCGAACGGTCAGCGAATCTATGTGTCCAACTACAACTCCGGCACGGTGACGGTTCTCAATACGGCAGGCGCGACACCGGTATTCGTGAAGACAATCACTGTCGGCACCCAACCGGAGGGCATCGCCATTACTCAGGACGGCGCGCTGGTGTACGTCGCCAACGGCAAGGACACGGTGTCGGTGATTGACACGCGCACCAACACCGTTGTGGGCTCACCGGTTGTGATCGATTCACCCGCGGAGAGCGGAGCGCACTCAATCGCGTTGAGCGGCAACAAGCTCTATGTCACCGATTATGTCGATGACTACGTGCGGGTGCTAAACCTCTCGAGGGTGCAGACAGCGCCGCAGGCAAACGGTTCGCCGACGGTCGGCACGCCCGATCCCACCAACGGAACGGTCATGGGCGACCTGAAGATGATCGACACCGACGGGGATGCGTTGAGCTACAACGTGTTCGCTGTTCCTGCGAAAGGTGCGGTGACGGTGACCCCGAGCGGCGTCTACTCTTACACGCCGACGGCTGCGGCCCGTGCCTCGGCAACACCGGGCACCGTCGACACGTTCACCGTGCGCGTCAGCGATTCTCTCGGCGCCTATAAGGATGTCAGCGTCACCGTGCCGGTTCTGTCGTCGACGAACCGCGCGCCCGTCATCACCGGCACCCCGTTCTGGTCCTCACCGGACTCGGGGACCGGACAAGTCACCGGCGGCGTCACCTTCACGGATCCGGACGGAAACCCGTTGACATACACCGTTATCAACGGACCCACCAAGGGGACAATCACCCTCCGTCAGCTCGGAAGCCTGACGTCATTCACCTACACCCCCACAGTCGCGGCCCGAAACGCCGCGTATCAGACGCCGGGGGAGGACACCGACAGCTTCACCATCGTCGCCAGTGATGGCCAAGCTACCGCGTCGGTGCCGTTCACGGTGACGGTGTCGCCGTTGTCTCCGGTCAATCACCCCCCGGCGCTGCAAGGTCAGCCCACCATGTCCGTCGATCTGTATACGGGCAAGGTGTCGGGCAACTTCACCGTGGTGGAGCCCGACGGGGATCAGGTCAGCTACAGCTCCTACGGGGGACCCGACGGAGGGGTGGCGCTCTACGGGTCATCGGGCCCCGCGACGACCTACACCTATACCTTCTACTACCAGCCGACTGACGCGGCGCGCGAACGGGCCGCGCAGACAACGGGGTCGGATACCACCAGCTTCGACGTCACCATCAGCGATGGTCGAGGAGGGACGACGAACTTCTCCGTAACAGTGCCGCTGGAGCCCCGACCGACCGATATGCCGGTGTGGAACGGGCCGACGACGACCACGTTCGACTCGTACACGGGTCGCACAACCGGCAACATGAACGTCGTCGATCCCGACCACGATCCACTGACCTACGGCACCGCCTACGGTCCGTGGTACGGGACACTGACGATCGACAATGCGACGGGCAATTACGTCTATGTGCCGTACCTGAACGCCGACCAGGGTGTGTTGTCCGACGAGATCGTGACGATCAGTGTGAGCGATGGCACGTACGTGACGTATCACGACTGGTGGGTGCTGACCTACCGCGATGACCTCGCGCCGCTGTAACCCGCCGGTGTGTCGCTGGCGGCGTCCCCGCGACGACGGTGACGGTGATGATCGGCAAATTCGAGTATGCGACTACCTAATCCCACCGGGCGCTCACAGCTGACGATGTTCTTGCAGCACCAGTGGCTGCTTCGCGTCCGGACTGGGAGGGGTCGTGATGGGGCATGCAAAGTACGTCGGTCGTGTTGGTGGCCTGGCAGTGGCTCTGGGGGTCGGGGTTGCGGTAGCGACCACGCCCGGGGTGGCGTGGGCAGGGCCGACAGATTCCGGGTCGACCAGTTCGTCGACGGATTCGTCGTCCGATTCTTCGACGGGCTCGGCTTCGGGCGCAGACACGCAGGCGCCGTCGTCAACCGAGTCATCCCAGTCGGCGCCGGCCGGCGAAGGCGCGGGAGCGAGCAGCAACGGCAGCGGTAGCTCCGCCGGCAGCGATACTTCCAAGGACACCGGCAACCCCGCCGGTAAGAAGTCGACCACGAAGTCAGCGGTCAAAGACAAGAAGTCGGGTTCGGAGAGGTCGGCTGCGGCGGCCGCGCCGAAGAAGCCGAAGCGCCCGGTGGTGAGCACCCCGTCTGGTGCAGACAGCTCTGGCGGCCAATCGGCCACCGCCACCACGTCGCAACCCAAAGCTGCGCCGGCGACAGACAACGCGTCCACGAGCGCGTCGGTCGATGTCGCACCGGCGCCGATCAACACCGCGACCGTTGCGGATCCCGAGGTGACGTCGGCGCCCGCGGCTGCGACGACGCCTTTGCCGGCTGCGACGTTGACTGCCGTTGGGCTCGCTCCGTCCGCGGACGGTGATGCTCCCGACGCGCCGGGCGATTCCCCACTGATGCTGGCCGGACTGGCGGCGTTCCGGCGCCAAACCCAGCAGGGCTTGGTCGAGGACGAGGCAATCACGAACACGGCGTCAGATCCGTCGCAGACCAGTCTGATGATGACGACCGCTACAGCCGTGAACTCTGCGCCGACGGCGGCTCCGGTGGTCGGGTTGCCGGATCCCACGACCGCTGCGGTTCAGGTAGCGTTGAACGCCTCAGACGCCGACGGTAATCCGTTGTCGTACAGCGTGACAGGGCAGCCCACCGCCGGAACTCTGGTGGCGTCGGGCGCAGGCAACTACACGTACACGCCTACTCAAGCTGCTCGACTGCAGGCCGCCACGACAACCGGTTTGGACACCGACACCTTCACTGTGCGGGTTTCCGACGGGCAGACCTTTACCGACGTGCCCATCACGGTTGTCGTGCGTCCGGGGCAGCTCACCACGGGTGCCCCGGTAGATGTAGGTCGGGACCCGTCGGGCGTGGCGTTCAACGCAGACGGTTCGCGCGCGTATGTGACGAACAAGTACGACAAGACGGTTTCGGTGATCAATACGTCGACCGGCGCAGTCCTGGCCACAATCAAAGTGCCGTACGCACCGACCGCGGTTGTCGTCAGCCCAGTGGCAAGTCAGAACCGCGCGTATGTCGCGATGACAACCGGTGTGGCGGTTATCGATACGTCGACCAACAAGCTCGTCGACGCCAAGCCCTCGACGACGGCTGTGGATTCGATCGCTGTCGGGTCCGGTCCATCCGCGTTGGCGATCAACAGCACCGGCACCCGGCTCTACGTCAGCAACGGCGGCAGCAGCACTGTGTCCGTGATCAACACCGCGACCAATACGGAGATCACCAGGGTCACAGTGGGATCGCAGCCATCCGGCCTCGCGGTCAGCCCCGACGACAGCCGCGTCTATGCGCTGAGTCGCTACACAGACAAGGTGACGGTGATACGCACCTCGGACAACGTGGTGATCGGCAGTGCGACGGTTGGTGATTCGCCACGCGGCGTAGTCGTCAGTCCAGACGGCAAACGAATTTACGTGTCCAATTACAACTCCGGCACGGTTACCGTGCTCGACACCTCTGGCAACACGCCGGTGTTCGTGAAGACGCTCACCGTGGGGACTCAGCCAGAGGGCATCGCGATGACCAAAGACGGCAGTCTCGTCTATGTCGCCAACGGCAAAGACACCGTATCCGTTATCGATACTCGCACCAATACCATTCTGGGACCGGCTGTTCCGATAGATTCACCGGCTGAAAGCGGTGCGCACGCTATCGCGGTGAGCGGCGACAAGCTTTACGTTACCGACTATGTCGATGATTGGGTGCGGACCATCAATGTCGCTCGGGTGGAGACTGCGCCGCAATCGTCCCAAATGCCTACGGTCGGCACGCCCGATTCGGCGACGGGAACTGTCGTCGGCGACTTGCAAGTCGTCGATACTGACGGAGATGCGTTGGGTTATAACGTGATTACTCAACCCACCAAGGGCACTGTGACGATCAGCCCCAACGGAAGCTACAGCTACACGCCGACGGACGCGGCTCGTCTGCAGGCAGGGCCCAACACCACCGACACGTTTACGGTGCGCGTCAGCGATACGCTCAACGCCACGAAAGACGTCACTGTGACTGTTCCCGTGTCGCCCAAGGCGGCGACACCTCCGCCGCCGGACCCGACGAACCATCCACCGGTGGCGTCACCGTCGATATTTGCTCAGGATCAGGTGGTCGGCGCGGTTACCGGATCGGTCCATGCCACTGATGCTGATGGGAACGCCTTGACCTACACGGTAATTGGCGCGCCCAGCCACGGGACGGTAGTGCTGAACCCGTATACCGGCAGCTATGCATACACGCCGTCGGCGGCGGCCCGGTTGGCTGCCAATCAAACGTCCGGCCCCGATACCGACACATTCACCGTCGCGGTCAGCGACGGAAAAGCCACCGTCACCACACCGGTGACGGTGCCCATCTCGCCGGCGAACGTGACTGTCAGTCCGACCACGACGACCGTGGGAAGTGGAGCGCTCGGCATTGCATTCCGCGGCAACTATGCATTCGTGGCGAACCAGGGGGCCGGCACCGTTTCCGTGATCGACATGACGACGAATTCCATTGTCGCGACATTGCCGGTCGGCGCAGCGCCGACGTCCGTGGCGACGATCAATGCGAGTCCCAGCTATCAGGGCACATACGCGTATGTGACCAACCGGGACAGCAATTCGGTCTCGGTCATCAACACCTACACCAACACCGTCGACAACTGGATACCGGTGGGCTCTCAGCCTTGGGGGGTCGTCGAGACCCCGAATCTTGCACAGGTGTACGTCACCAATTCCGGTAGCAACACGGTTTCTGTGATCGACACCAGTTCGAGAAGTGTCGTCGCGACTATCCCGGTCGGCGGTGCGCCGACTGGCGTGGCTGTCAGCGGTGACGGTACTCGCGTGTACGTGGCCAACAAGACCAGCAATACGGTGTCCGTGATCGACACCGCTACCAAAGCCGTGGTTGCCACTGTGCCGGTAGGCATTAACCCGATGGTGCTGGCGGTCAGCGGGGACGGAAGCCACGTGTATGTGGCCAACAAAGCCAGCAACACAGTGTCGGTGATCGACACAGCCAGTAAAACCGTGGTCGCCACCGTGGGTGTCGGAAGCAACCCGATGGGAGTGGCAGTGAGTCCGGACGGCACTCTTTATGTGGCCAATGGCAATGACACCATTTCGGTTATCGATACGGGGACCAACGCTGTGGTGCGTACCGTGACCATGGACGCCGCGCCGGAAACCGGGATGCATCTGTTGGCGGTCGACCCGTACGGTCGGGTCTACACCACCGACGCCGCCGACGGTGTCGTTCGGTCGTTCTCCATTGCTGCTCCGGCCTCCTCCGCGCTACCCGTCACTTCGACGGCAGTGTCAGTCGGCTCGAACCCAAGCGGTGTTGCAGTCGCCGGTAATCGGGCCTACGTGCTCAACACGGGCAGCGACACCATTTCGGTGATCGACACCACCACCAAGCAGGTCATCAAGACCATTCCGGTCGGCGCAGGCGCGACCACCGTCGTGGTCACTCCCAATGGGCAACGGCTGTATGTCGCCAACTACGACACGGTGTCCGTGATCGACACCGCCAGCGGCAACGAAGTCGTAGCTCCGATAACCATTCCCGACCTGTGTGAGAACGGTTCCTGCTACGGCAGTTCGGGGGGTATTACCGATCTTGCGATCAGCCCGGACGGCAGCCGGGCCTACGCGGTGCGGGAGTATTACACCGACACCGGCCAGTTCAGCGGCGTGTCGATCATCGGTACGAACACGAACACCGTGACCACCACCACCTGGACGTACCCGTTGAACGACATTGACGTCTCGGGCGACGGCACCCGACTCTATGGGGCCGAGGGGGACTACCGCTTCGTCAACGTGTTCGATGCCACCACGTTGAGCGGGCCTGGCTATATCGATGTGTCGACTCCTGAACCTGGGTGGGCGTATACGACGGCGGTCGCAACAAGTCCCGACGGCAGGCGGACCTACGCGATCGTCAACACCGACGAATTCTCGTACCGCTCGAATTCGAAGTATGTGTCGGTGATCGACACCGATCCGGCGAGTCCGACATACAACACCCAAATCGGGCAGATCGCGGTTGCATACGGCGCGAAGGACATCACTGTTAGCCCTGACAACAGCCGCCTTTACGTCACGCTGGCGGACGGCGCGACTGTCGAGGTCTTCGATACTGCAAGCAACACTGCGCTCGGGTACTTCGTCAAACCCAGCTCGGGGTCGCTCACCGTCGGTCCGGACGGGACCGTGTATTTGACCGACTACGCCAATGGCACGGTTTACTCCGTCACAGTGGGCACTGCACCGTCCTCCCTCTAGCCGCCGCAGACGTTCACCGGTGTCGCTGGCCGCCACCTGAACGGGAGGTGTTAAGCTCTCGCGGAAGTTCGACGTCCTTTAACGATCCGTCCAGAGAGGCGGAGAAGGAGGTCAGGGTCACTTGGGCTCTAGCGCAGCCTCATCAGGCACCGACCGGGAGTTGATGTCCGCAGCGGACGTCGGTCGAACCATCTCCCGCATCGCCCATCAGATCATCGAAAAGACCGCACTCGACGGCTCCGATGCTCCCCGCGTCATCCTGCTCGGCATCCCGACCAGGGGCGTCACGCTGGCCGCGCGGCTGGCCGACAAGATCAACGAATTCTCCGGCGTCACCGTCCCGCACGGCGGCCTGGACATCACGCTCTATCGCGACGACCTCGACTTCAAACCACCGCGTCCGCTCGAGGACACCTCCATTCCCGAGGGCGGCATCGACGGCGCGCTGGTGATTCTCGTCGACGACGTTCTCTACACGGGGCGATCGGTCCGCTCGGCCCTGGACGCGCTGCGCGACATCGGCAGGCCCCGCGCCGTGCAACTCGCGGTCCTTGTCGACCGCGGCCACCGCGAGTTGCCGCTGCGCGCCGACTACGTCGGCAAGAACGTGCCCACCTCGCGCAGTGAGAACGTCAAGGTCCGCCTCGTCGAAGACGATCAGGTTGACGGCATCTGGATCGCACCACACGGAGGGCCGGTCCGTTGATGAGCGCTCGCGCGAAGAAAGCACAATCATGAAGCATCTTCTCTCGGCCGGCGACCTGTCCCGCGACGACGCGCTGGCCATTCTCGACGACGCCGACCGCTTCAGCCAGGCCCTGCTCGGGCGTGAGGTCAAGAAGCTGCCGACGCTGCGCGGCCGCACCATCATCACGATGTTCTACGAGAACTCCACCCGAACCCGGGTGTCGTTCGAGGTCGCAGGCAAGTGGATGAGCGCCGACGTGATCAACGTCAGCGCGTCGGGATCGTCTGTCTCCAAAGGGGAATCGCTGCGCGACACCGCGTTGACGCTGCGGGCCGCCGGCGCTGACGCGCTCATCATCCGCCACCCCGCCTCCGGCGCGGCCCAGCAGCTGGCCGAGTGGACGGCCACCGAGCAGGGCGGTCCGGTGGTGATCAACGCAGGCGACGGCACCCACGAACATCCGACGCAGGCGCTGCTCGACGCGCTGACCATCCGCCAACGGCTGGGCAGCATCGACGGCAAACGGGTGGTGATCGTGGGCGACGTCCTTCATAGCCGCGTCGCGCGGTCCAACGTGCTGCTGCTGGCCACCCTCGGCGCCGAGGTGGTGCTCGTCGCGCCGCCGACGCTGCTGCCGGTCGGCGTTGCCGACTGGCCGGTCACCGTTTCACACGACCTCGATGCCGAACTGCCGCTCGCCGACGCGGTACTGATGCTTCGCGTCCAGGCAGAGCGGATGAACGGCGGCTTCTTCCCGTCGGCGCGGGAGTATTCCGTGCTCTACGGACTCTCCGAGAAGCGTCAGGCGATGCTGCCCGGCAACGCCGTGGTGCTGCACCCCGGCCCGATGGTGCGAGGCATGGAGATCGCGTTCGCAGTCGCTGATTCGACACAATCGGCTGTCCTGCAACAGGTTTCCAACGGTGTACATGTCCGGATGGCGGTGCTGTTCCACTTACTCGTCGGCGCCGAGCAGGAGGTCAGCGTATGAGCGTGTTGATACGAGGGGTGCGCCTCTACGGTGAGGGCGACCGGGTCGACGTTCTCGCGTCCGACGGCCAGATCGCCGACATCGGCGCGGACCTGGCCGCCCCCGACGACGCCGACGTGTTCGATGCCACCGATCAGGTCCTGCTTCCTGGCTTCGTCGACCTGCACACGCACCTGCGCGAACCCGGCCGCGAGTATGCCGAGGACATCGAAACCGGTTCGGCAGCAGCGGCTTTGGGCGGCTACACCGCGGTGTTCGCGATGGCCAACACCAATCCGGTCGCAGACAGCCCGGTCGTCACCGACCACGTATGGCACCGCGGCCAGCAGGTCGGACTCGTCGACGTGCACCCCGTCGGCGCGGTCACCATGGGCTTGCAAGGCAAGCAGCTCACCGAGATGGGCATGATGGCCGCCGGTGTGGGTCAGGTGCGGATGTTCTCCGACGACGGCATCTGTGTCGACGACCCGCTGATCATGCGCCGCGCACTGGAGTACGCCACGGGCCTTGGTGTGCTGATCGCCCAGCACGCCGAAGAACCGCGCCTCACAGTCGGCGCCGTCGCGCACGAAGGACCCAACGCCGCCCGGCTCGGCCTGGCCGGTTGGCCGCGCGCTGCGGAAGAATCCATCGTCGCGCGCGATGCGTTGCTCGCCCGGGACGCCGGTGCCCGGGTACACATCTGCCACGCTTCCACCGCAGGTACCGTCGAGATCGTCAAATGGGCGAAGGCGCAAGGTATTTCGATCACTGCCGAGGTGACACCTCATCATCTGCTGCTGGACGACACTCGGCTGGTCAGCTACGACGGCCGCAACCGCGTCAATCCGCCGCTGCGGGAGGCCTCCGACGCCGAGGCGTTGCGCCAAGCGCTTGCCGACGGTGTGATCGACTGCGTCGCCACCGACCATGCGCCGCACGCCGAGCACGAGAAGATGTGTGAGTTCGCCAACGCGCGCCCGGGCATGCTCGGCCTGCAGACTGCGCTTTCGGTGGTGGTCGAGACGATGCTGCGCACCGGCCTGATGACGTGGCGCGATGTCGCGCGGGTGATGAGCGAAAACCCCGCCCGCATAGTCGGACTGCCCGACCAGGGCCGACCGCTGGAGATCGGTGAGCCTGCCAACCTGACGGTCGTCGACCCCGACGCCGCCTGGACGGTCGAGGGCACGGCGCTGGCCAGTCGCTCGGACAACACGCCTTACGAGTCGATGGAGTTGCCTGCGGCCGTCACGTTGACGCTGCTGCGGGGCAAGGTGACGGCGCGGGATGGGAAGAGCCCGGCGTGAACTTCGAGCGAGTAGCGCAGGCGGATCGCGCATGAACACCGGAACGCTTGTCACGATGCTGGTTGTAGCGGCGGTGCTCGCGGTGCTGATCGCGTTGGCGATCCGGCAGATGCTGCGCGGCTGGTTGCATCGAGCCCAGCGGCAGGCCCAATTGATTGGCACGCTGCCGCAGCTGCCCGATAGTGTCGGCCCGGCGCTGATTCCCGCCACCAAGGGCCTCTATGTCGGCAGCACGCTGGCCCCCAGCTGGCTCGATCGCATCGCCGTCGGTGACCTCGGCTATCGCGCGAAGGCCGTGCTGACCCGCTATCCCGAAGGAATCATGTTGCAACGCACCGGCGCCGGGCCCATCTGGATACCCGACGACTCGATCGAAGCGATCCGCACCGAGAAGGGCATCGCTGGCAAGGCGATGACCCACGAAGGCATCTTGGCCATCCGCTGGCGATTGCCGTCGGGCGCCGAAATCGACACCGGGTTTCGCGCCGACGATCGCCGGGAGTACGACCGATGGCTGGAGGTCGCATGAGTAAGGCAGTGCTCGTCCTCGAGGACGGCCGCATCTTCACCGGCGCCGAGTTCGGGGCTGTCGGGCAGACGCTTGGCGAGGCCGTCTTCTCCACCGGGATGTCCGGCTATCAGGAGACGCTGACCGACCCGAGTTATCACGGCCAGATCGTGGTGGCGACGGCACCGCAGATCGGCAACACCGGATGGAACCACGAAGACGCGGAGAGTCGCGGCGACAAGATCTGGGTGGCCGGTTACGCGGTGCGTGACCCGTCACCGCGCGCCTCGAACTGGCGCGCGACCGGCACCCTCCAGGACGAACTCGTCCGCCAGGGCATCGTCGGTGTCGCCGGCATCGACACCCGTGCAGTCGTTCGGCACCTGCGCAGCCTCGGTTCGATGAAGGCCGGCGTGTTCTCGGGCAATGCGCTGGCGGACCCCGATGAGCTGCTGGAGAGGGTCCGCGACCAGCCGTCGATGCTCGGCGCCAATCTCGCGGGCGAAGTCAGCACCGACGCCACCTACACCGTGGAACCAGATGGGCCGCAACGATTCACGGTCGCCGCGATCGATCTCGGCATCAAGACCAATACGCCACGCAACTTCGCCAGACGAGGGGTGCGCAGTCACGTGTTGCCGTCGACGGTGGAGTTCGGGCAGATCGCCGACCTCAACCCGGACGGCGTGTTCCTGTCCAACGGTCCCGGTGACCCTGCGACCGCCGACCACATCGTCGGGGTCACCCGAGAGGTGCTCGGAGCCGGGATTCCGTTGTTCGGCATCTGCTTCGGCAACCAGATCCTCGGCAGGGCGCTCGGCCGGTCCACCTACAAGATGGTCTTCGGGCACCGCGGCATCAATGTGCCGGTCATGGATCACGCCACCGGGCGGGTGGCGGTGACCGCGCAGAACCATGGATTCGCGCTCGAGGGCGAAGCGGGGGAGCGGTTCGATACCCCGTTCGGACTCGCCGAGGTCAGCCATACCTGCGCCAACGACGGTGTCGTCGAGGGCATCAAACTCGTTGACGGCCGCGCCTTTTCGGTGCAATACCACCCGGAGGCGGCGGCGGGCCCGCACGACGCCGAGTACCTGTTCGACCAGTTCATCGACCTGATGGGTGGCGGGCGATGATTTTCGCGGCGAGCGACCGCTTTTGCACAGAAACCCGCGGCGTGTCGTGTACAAACACGGTCACTCGCGGAGAAGGGGGAGCAGTAGATGCCGCGGCGGAGTGACCTCAACCACGTGCTGGTGATCGGCTCCGGGCCGATCGTCATCGGGCAGGCCTGCGAGTTCGACTACTCCGGCACCCAGGCGTGTCGTGTGCTGCGCGCCGAGGGCCTGCAGGTCAGCCTGGTCAACTCGAACCCGGCGACGATCATGACCGACCCCGAATACGCCGATCACACGTACGTGGAGCCGATCACGCCGGCGTTCGTCGAGAAGGTGATTGCCCAGCAAGCGGCGCGCGGCAACAAGATTGACGCGGTACTGGCCACGCTTGGCGGCCAGACGGCGCTCAACACCGCCGTCGCGCTCTTCGAAAACGGCGTACTCGACAAGTACAACGTCGAGATGATCGGCGCTGACTTCGAGGCCATCCAGCGGGGCGAGGATCGACAGCGTTTCAAGGACATCGTCGCGAAGGTCGGCGGCGAATCGGCCCGCTCCCGAGTCTGTTTCACCATGGACGAGGTCCGCGAGACAGTAGCCGAACTCGGGCTGCCCGTAGTGGTGCGACCGTCGTTCACGATGGGCGGTCTCGGGTCCGGCATGGCGTATTCCACTGACGACGTCGAGCGGATGGCTGGCGACGGCCTGGCCGCCTCGCCGAGCGCCAACGTGCTCATCGAGGAATCCATTTACGGCTGGAAGGAATTCGAGCTCGAGTTGATGCGCGACCACCACGACAACGTGGTCGTGGTGTGTTCGATCGAGAACGTCGACCCGATGGGTGTGCACACCGGCGACTCCGTGACTGTGGCGCCTGCGATGACGCTGACCGACCGGGAGTACCAGAAGATGCGCGACCTCGGCATCGCAATCCTGCGCGAGGTCGGCGTCGACACCGGCGGCTGCAACATCCAATTCGCGGTCAACCCGGCCGACGGCCGCCTCATCGTCATCGAGATGAACCCGCGAGTGTCACGCTCGTCGGCCCTGGCCTCCAAGGCAACCGGCTTCCCGATCGCCAAAATCGCCGCCAAGCTGGCCATCGGCTACACGCTCGACGAGATCCTCAACGACATCACCAAGGAAACGCCTGCCTGCTTCGAACCGACGCTGGACTACGTCGTGGTCAAGGCTCCTCGGTTCGCGTTCGAAAAGTTCCCCGGCGCCGACCCGACGCTGACCACCACGATGAAATCCGTCGGCGAGGCGATGTCGTTGGGCCGCAACTTCATCGAGGCTCTCGGCAAGGTGATGCGTTCACTGGAGACCGGGCGAGCCGGGTTCTGGACCGCCCCCGATCCCGACCTGTCTGTCGACGACCTGCTCGAAGGTCTCAAGACGCCCACCGACGGCCGGCTCTACGACATCGAACAAGCGCTGCGCCTTGGCGCGACCGTCGAGCAGGTAGCGGCGGCCTCGGGCGTCGACCCCTGGTTCGTCGAGCAGATCGCCGGGCTCGTGGCGCTGCGCTCGGAGCTGCTGGACGCGCCGGTGCTGGACGAGGCGCTGCTGCGCCGCAGCAAGCATTACGGTCTTTCGGACCGCCAGATCGCCGCGCTGCGACCGGAATTGGCCGGCGAGGTCGGCGTGCGCGCATTGCGTGAGCGGCTCGGCATCCACCCCGTCTTCAAGACCGTAGACACGTGTGCGGCCGAATTCGAGGCCAAGACGCCCTACCACTACAGCAGCTACGAACTCGATCCGGCCGCCGAGACCGAGGTCGCCCCGCAGGCCGAGAAGCCGAAGGTACTCATCCTCGGCTCCGGCCCGAACCGGATCGGGCAGGGCATCGAATTCGACTACAGCTGTGTGCATGCCGCCACCACGCTGAGCCAGGCCGGTTTCGAGACCGTGATGATCAACTGCAATCCCGAGACCGTGTCCACCGACTACGACACCGCCGATCGGCTGTACTTCGAACCGCTGACGTTCGAAGACGTCTTGGAGGTGTTTTACGCCGAATCCGCCTCGGGGAAGGGCGGTCCCGGGGTCGTCGGCGCCATCGTGCAGCTCGGCGGGCAGACCCCGCTCGGGTTGGCCGAGCGCCTCGAGAAGGCGGGTGTGCCGATCGTCGGCACCAGTCCGAAGGCGATCGATCTCGCCGAGGACCGGGGCGCATTCGGTGAAGTTCTGATGAATGCGGGACTGCCCGCACCACGGTTCGGCACCGCAACCAGCTTCGAGCAGGCGCGCCGGATCGCCGCCGATATCGGCTACCCGGTGCTGGTGCGACCGTCCTACGTGCTCGGCGGTCGCGGCATGGAAATCGTCTACGACGAAGAGACTCTGAAGGGCTACATCACCCGCGCCACCCAACTGTCGCCCGAACACCCCGTGCTGGTCGACCGATTTCTCGAGGACGCCATCGAAATCGACGTCGACGCGCTGTGCGACGGCACCGAGGTGTACATCGGCGGCATCATGGAACACATCGAGGAAGCCGGCATCCACTCCGGCGACTCGGCATGCGCACTGCCGCCAGTCACCTTGGGCCGCAGCGACATCGAATCCGTACGGCGCGCGACCGAAGCGATCGCCCACGGCATCGGAGTGGTCGGCCTGCTCAACGTGCAGTACGCACTCAAGGACGACGTGCTCTACGTGCTGGAGGCCAACCCGCGCGCCAGCCGCACCGTGCCTTTCGTCTCCAAGGCCACGGCCGTCCCCCTGGCCAAGGCGTGCGCGCGAATCATGTTGGGCGCCACCATTGCTCAGCTTCGCGATGAAGGCATCCTGGTCAGGACCGGTGACGGCGCCACCACAGCGCGCAACGCGCCCGTCGCGGTCAAGGAAGCCGTCCTGCCGTTCAACCGATTCCGCAAGGCCGACGGTGCCCAGGTCGACTCGCTGCTCGGGCCGGAGATGAAGTCGACCGGCGAGGTGATGGGCATCGACCACGACTTCGGCAGCGCGTTCGCGAAGAGCCAGACGGCGGCCTACGGGTCGCTGCCTGCCGAGGGCACGGTGTTCGTCTCGGTCGCCAACCGCGACAAGCGCTCACTGGTGTTCCCGGTGAAGCGCCTCGCGGACTTGGGCTTCCGGGTGCTGGCCACCGCGGGCACGGCGGAGATGCTGCGGCGCAACGGCATTCCCTGCGACGAGGTACGCAAGCACTTCGAAGAGCCCAGCGAAGGCCGCCCGGAGCTGTCGGCGGTCGACGCCATTCGGGCCGGCGAGGTCGACATGGTGATCAACACCCCGTACGGCAACTCGGGCCCGCGTATCGACGGCTACGAAATCCGTTCTGCCGCAGTGTCGATGAACATCCCGTGCGTGACGACGGTGCAGGGCGCCTCAGCGGCGGTGCAAGGCATCGAGGCCGGAATCCGCGACGATATCGACGTGATGTCGCTGCAGGAATTGCACAGCAGTTTGGGTTCATAAGTGGCCGGGTTCGGGCGACGGCTGGCCGAGGCGGTGTCGCGACGCGGTCCGCTGTGTCCGGGCATCGATCCGCACAAGGAGCTCCTGCAGGCCTGGGGATTGTCCACTGACAGCGACGGCCTGGCCGAGTTCTGCGACATCTGCGTGCAAGCCTTCGACGATTTCGCGATCGTCAAACCACAGGTCGCGTTCTTCGAAGCGTTCGGCGCCAAGGGTTTCGCGGTGCTGGAGCGCACGATCGGCGCGCTGCAGTCGTCGGGCGTGCTGGTGCTTGCCGATGCGAAACGCGGCGACATCGGCTCGACGATGGCCGCGTACGCCGACGCCTGGGCGGGTGACTCGCCGCTGGCCGCCGATGCGGTGACCGCATCGCCGTATCTCGGCTTCGGCTCTCTGCAACCGCTGCTCGACACCGCGAAGGCCCACGGCCGCGGCGTCTTCGTGCTCGCCGCGACATCGAACCCGGAGGGCGCAAGCGTCCAGCGTGCCAAGACCGACGGGGGCACCGTCGCCCAGTCGATTGTCGACGCCGCCGCGGCAGTCAACCGCTCGTCATCGCCTGAACCCGGCTCGGTCGGCGTGGTTGTCGGGGCCACGCTGTCCGACCCACCCGACCTGAGCGCCCTTGGCGGTCCGGTCTTGGTGCCGGGTGTCGGTGCCCAGGGTGGACGGCCCGAGGCGCTCGGCGGCTTTGGCGGGGCCCTGTCCGGACAGTTGCTGCCCGCGGTGTCGCGCGACGTGCTGCGTGCCGGGCCCGACGTGGCCGCGCTGCGCGCCGCCGCCGAGCGCTTCCGCGATGCGGTGGCGTACCTGGCGTAACCGACGGTGGGCGACGGATATCGCCGCCATCGACCGCTCCTGGTCGTCGGGCGGCCATCACCGAGCTACTACGTCAGGTAGTTGCCGCGGCTGAACCCCGCGCAAATGCCACTTTTGTCACACCAGGCACAGAGGTCACGGCGGTCTAGTTGAATCCAACAATTTTGCGCTCTGTGCTGGGCCGATTACCTGTCAACTGACCGGCCGCGACACGCCCGACACGCCATGACCTGGGAAAATTTTAATAATGCGATCGCGGCCGCCGCGGACCCTCGACTGGGTCACATCTCGGCCCTCCGCGTGACGTATGACACAAATCCCGAAAACCGTTGATATGCAGGCAGTTCCGCCGAAATGGCCGGAAGAGTGGCGCCGCTGACGCCTCTGACGGCCGTCCCGTCCGACTCACGCGTGCGCGCTACACGCTGGGCTTTTGACCCAAGAACCAGGGGGTGGGGTTAGCTTTCGTCAGATTGCGTGGGTACGGTCGTGCTCGCTGGCTGGTTCTAGGAAGTTTCTAGGTCAGCCGAGACAAAACAGATGATGGTGACGATACGGAGGAACCCGTGGCCCTTCCCCAGTTGACCGACGAACAGCGCGCGGCAGCGTTGGAGAAGGCTGCTGCCGCACGTCGAGCACGTGCCGAACTCAAGGATCGGCTCAAGCGCGGCGGCACCAACCTCAAGCAGGTGCTCAAGGATGCCGAGACCGACGAGGTCTTGGGCAAGATGAAGGTTTCTGCGCTTCTGGAGGCATTGCCCAAGGTCGGCAAGGTCAAGGCGCAGGAAATCATGACTGAACTCGAGATCGCCCCGACCCGCCGCCTGCGCGGCCTGGGCGACCGTCAGCGGAAGGCGCTGCTGGAAAAGTTCGACTTCTCGTAAGGGAGGTCAGTGAGCGAAGGCGGAGGGCCGGCCGGCACTCGGCGCTCTAAGGCACCGGTCTTAGTGTTGTCCGGCCCGTCTGCCGTCGGGAAGTCCTCAGTCGTTCGCTGCTTGCGGGACCGGCTTCCCGACCTGCACTTTTCCGTGTCCGTCACCACCAGGGCACCCCGCCCGGGTGAGGTGGACGGCGTCGATTACACGTTCGTGACCGCGGACCGATTCCAGCAGCTGATCGACGAGGGCGCCCTACTGGAATGGGCGGAAATTCACGGTGGCCTGCACAGGTCTGGGACGCCAGCCGCGCCGGTGCGCGAGGCAACCGAGGCCGGCCGGCCGGTTCTGATCGAGGTCGATCTGGCTGGCGCGCGGGCGGTCAAACAGGCAATGCCCGAGGTGATTACGGTTTTCTTGGCCCCGCCCAGCTGGGAGGAGCTGGAGAGCCGACTGGTCGGGCGAGGCACCGAAACGGCCGAGGTGATGGCTCGCCGGCTGGCCACTGCACGGGCCGAATTAGCCGCTCAGGGCGACTTCGACGAGGTCGTCGTGAACAGCGAGTTGGAATCTGCCTGCACCGAATTGGTATCCTTGCTGGTGGGCAGGACTTGTTGAGGCGCCCGTAGCCGTTCGCCATCCCGCCCGAGAACCACCTAACCCTCAGGAGACTTTCTACGTGAGCACCCCGCACGCCGACGCGCAGCTGGCCGCTGTGGACGACATCGACACGTCCGCCGCCAGCGCCTACGACACGCCGTTGGGCATCACCAACCCGCCCATCGACGAGTTGCTGGACCGCGCGTCGAGCAAGTACGCGCTGGTGATCTATGCCGCCAAGCGGGCGCGCCAGATCAACGACTACTACAACCAGCTCGGCGACGGCATCCTCGAATACGTCGGCCCACTGGTCGAGCCCGGCCTGCAGGAAAAGCCGCTTTCGATCGCCATGCGCGAGATCCACGAAGACCTGCTCGAGCACACCGAGGGCGAGTAGCTAAGGCCACGCGGTGACGGACCGCAAGCGGATCATCGTCGGCGTCGCCGGTGGCATCGCCGCCTACAAGGCGGCCACAGTCGTCCGTCAGCTGACCGAAGCCGGCCACTCCGTCCGCGTCGTGCCGACCGACTCGGCGCTGCGCTTCATCGGCGCCGCGACGTTCGAAGCGCTGTCCGGAAATCCCGTGCACACGGGCGTCTTCGACGATGTCCACGAGGTCCCGCACGTCCGCATCGGCCAGGAGGCCGACCTCGTGGTGGTTGCCCCGGCCACGGCCGACCTGCTGGCCCGAGCGGTGGCAGGCCGCGCTGACGACCTGCTGACCGCGACGCTGCTCACCGCGCGATGTCCGGTGTTGTTCGCGCCCGCGATGCATACCGAGATGTGGTTTCACCCAGCCACCGTCGAGAACGTCGCGACGTTACGGCGAAGGGGCGCAATCGTTCTCGAGCCCGCTTCGGGCCGACTGACAGGTGCGGACACCGGCGCTGGCCGGTTGCCCGAGGCCGAGGAGATCACCACGCTCGCGGGTCTGTTGCTCGAACGCGGCGATGCGCTGCCCTACGACATGGCCGGCGTCAAGGTGTTGGTCAGTGCCGGTGGCACCCGCGAGACGATCGACCCCGTGCGTTTCATCGGGAACCGCAGCTCAGGCAAGCAGGGTTATGCGATGGCCCGGGTGATGGCACAGCGCGGCGCCGACGTCACGCTCATTGCGGGCAACACCGCGGGCCTGATCGACCCGGCCGGCGTCGAGGTCGTCCACATCGGTTCGGCCGCCCAGCTGAAAGACGCGGTGTCCAAGCATGCCCCCGACGCGCACGTGCTGGTGATGGCGGCCGCGGTGGCGGATTTCCGGCCGACGACCGTGCAAACCAGCAAGATCAAGAAGTCCGCCGACCCCAACGCGGCGGCCCCGGTGATCGAGCTGACCCGCACCGACGACGTACTCGCCGGTGCCGTGCGGGCCCGTGCCGACGGCCAGCTGCCCAACATGCGGGCCATCGTCGGCTTCGCTGCGGAAACGGGCGACGCCAACGGCGATGTGCTTTTCCATGCCAGGGCCAAATTGCAGCGGAAAGGCTGCGATTTGCTCGTGGTCAATGCTGTCGGTGAGAATCGGGCGTTCGAAGTCGACAACAACGACGGATGGCTGCTTGCGTCGGACGGAACCGAATCGGCACTGGAGCACGGTTCGAAAACTCTGATGGCCAGCCGTATTGTGGACGCGATCGTGGCGTTCCTGCACAGCAGCGGCGGATAACACCGACGCAGGCGTCAGGCTGCGGCTAAGGGTTGCGCGAGAAGCTGGCGCACGGTTGGCTGCAGCGAAGCAGGGATATAATTTGACTAACTAAGTTTCGGAAAGGGTTCGAACCGTGAGCGATGCTCGGCTGTTTACCAGTGAGTCGGTAACCGAGGGCCACCCCGACAAGATCTGTGACGCCATCAGCGACTCGGTGCTCGACGCGTTGCTCGCGGACGACCCCAAATCACGCGTAGCAGTGGAGACGCTGGTCACCACGGGACAGGTGCACGTCGTCGGGGAGGTGACGACGAACGCCAGGGAGGCCTTCGCCGACATCACCAACACCGTGCGTCGACGGATCCTCGACATCGGCTACGACTCCTCGGAGAAGGGCTTCGACGGCGAGACCTGCGGCGTCAACATCGGCATCGGCGCGCAGTCGCCCGATATCGCCCAAGGCGTCGACACCGCGCATGAGACCCGCGTCGAGGGCGCGGGCGATCCGCTGGACCTGCAGGGCGCCGGCGACCAGGGGCTGATGTTCGGCTACGCCATCAAGGACACCCCTGAGCTGATGCCGCTGCCGATCGCGCTGGCGCACCGGCTGTCGCGCCGGCTGACCGAGGTTCGCAAGAACGGCGTGCTGGGCTACCTTCGCCCCGACGGCAAGACCCAGGTCACCGTGCAGTACGACGGCACGACGCCGGTGCGCCTGGACACCGTCGTGCTCTCGACCCAGCACGCCGCGGGCATCGACCTCGACGCCACGCTGACCCCGGACATCCGCGAGAAGGTCGTCAACACGGTGCTGGCCGATCTGAGCCACGACACGATGGACACCTCGGACTTCCGACTGCTGGTCAATCCGACCGGAAAGTTCGTGCTCGGCGGCCCGATGGGCGACGCCGGGCTGACCGGCCGCAAGATCATCGTCGACACCTACGGCGGCTGGGCCCGCCACGGTGGCGGCGCGTTCTCGGGCAAGGATCCGTCAAAGGTGGACCGTTCCGCGGCGTACGCGATGCGCTGGGTGGCCAAAAACGTGGTCGCTGCGGGCCTGGCGGAGCGGGTCGAGGTGCAGGTGGCCTACGCGATCGGCAAGGCGGCCCCCGTCGGCCTGTTCGTGGAGACCTTCGGCAGCGAGACCGTCGACCCCGCCCGCATCGAGAAGGCCATCACGTCGGTCTTCGACCTGCGACCGGGCGCGATCGTCCGCGACCTGGACTTGCTGCGTCCGATCTACGCGCAGACGGCCGCCTACGGCCACTTCGGCCGCACCGATGTCGAGCTGCCGTGGGAGCAGCTGAACAAGGTCGACGAGCTGAAGGCCGCCGTTTAGTCAACGCTGCGGCGCTAGGAACTGAACACGTAGTCCTCGAGCGGGAAGCGGCGGCTGCGCCAGTACGCCTCGATCGTGCTGGCCGGCCGCAGCGGCACATCGCCGTTCTTGTCGAAGTAATAGCTGTTGGCCAGCCGGCAGCTGTCCTGCCAGAAAATCTGCCGGTGCCGCTTGCGCATCATCTCGGCGAAGTAGCGGTCGTTGGCCTCCTGCCTCACCGCGACCCGGGTGGCGTTGCGGCGATGGGCTCGCTTCAGGCAACGCGCGATGTGGTGGGTCTGCGTCTCGATCAGTGCGAAGTACGACGATCCGACGTAGCCGTACGGTCCGAAGACCATGAAGAAGTTGGGGAAGTCGGGGATGCTCACGCCTTCGTAGGCCTGCAGGCGATGCTCGTCCCAGTAGCTGCTCCACGATCGGCCGCCGGGCCCGGTGACCGGATACGTCGGCAGGTCGTCGGTGTCCATCACCTTGAATCCGGTCGCCAGGATGAGCACGTCGACGTCGTGGTTTTCGCCGTCCCCGGTGGCAACCCCTGAACCGGTGATCTTGTCGATCGGCTCAGTGACCAGCCGGACGTTGTCGCGGTTGAACGTCGACAGGTACGTGTTGTGGAATCCGGGCCGCTTGCAGCCGACGGCGTACCTCGGCGTCAGCTTGTCCCGCACGTCGGGGTCTTTGACCTGTTTGCGCAGATACGCCTCACCGACCTTCGACATGTTCTTGGCCATCGGGTTGACCGTGAAGTACTGCGCAGCCAACGGGAACGTCAGCTCGACATAGGCCTGACTGAGCAGCCGCTGTACGGTCCTGCCGCCAGGAAGGCCCATCGCGCGGCGCGACCACGGCGGTAGCGGCACGTCGAGCTTCGGGAAGCACCAGATCGGTGTGCGCTGAAAAACCGTGAGGTGCTTGACGATTGGCGCTATCTCGGGAATCACCTGCACCGCTGAGGCCCCGGTACCGATGATCGCGACCCGCTTGCCGGTCAGGTCCTGCCCGTGATCCCAGCGCGCGGTGTGCATCGTCAGACCCGCGAAGGAGTCGACGCCATCGATGTCGGGGAGCTTGGGTGTGACGAGCACACCGCTGGCGTTGACCAGGAACCGCGCGGTGACCACGCCGCCTGGATCGGTGCGGATCAGCCACAGGTTCTGGGTCTCGTCGAAGTCCGCGCCGAGCACCTTGGTGTTGAACCGGATCTTGCGACGCAGGTCGTACTTGTCGACGCAGTGCTCGGCGTAGGCCCTCAGTTCGTGCCCCGGCGCGTAGGTGCGCGACCAGTTTGGACTCTGCTCGAACGAGAATTGGTAGGAGAACGACGGAATGTCAACGGCGATACCGGGATACGTGTTCCAGTACCACGTTCCGCCCGGCCCCTCACCCGCCTCGATGACGAGATAGTCGCCCAGACCCACTTTGTCGAGCTTGATCGCGGTGCCGATGCCGGAAAACCCGGCACCGACGATGACGGTCTCGTAGTCGGGCACTGTCGGCGCTGTCATGTGGACTCCCGTCGCTGGGTTCCTTCCCCATTTCACAGGAAGCCCCGCGCCGGGTCAAAGGATCAATGGGTCGCTAGTGCAGCGCAGCGCCTACTCCGGCCAGCCGTTGCTGAGGATGATGTCGACGAAATCCTCACGGACGAACGTCGGATCGAAATGGGCCAACACGTCGTCGTTTACCGTGCCGAAGGTGGTCTGCGGCCGGTGCGCCATGCCGCCGTTGAAGGCCTGCAGAATCTGACGCTTGAAATTCGGCCTCGGATGCGCGGCCGTAACGGCGTTGCGGGCATCCTCCGACAAGTCGTCACGGCCGATGCCGAGCACGTCGGTCTCGACTCCCGCGGTCACGAGTGCGATCTCCGGGTCGAGGAACTCGGGAACACCGGGAGTGGTGTGCAGCGCGATGGCGAGCCATACCTTGCGCACGGCAGCGTCGTCGAACCCGCGGTCGCGCAAGAACTTCTCGGCCGCGTTGGCGCCGTCGACCTCGAAGCGCAGCGTGGAGTCGCGGAAGCCGTCGGTCAGGCCGATGTCATGGAACATCGCCCCGACATACAACAGTTCGAGGTCGGGGTCCAGCCCGCGACGGCGGCCCTGTAGCGCGCCGAACAGGAAGACGCGCCGAGAGTGATCGAAGAGCAGGTCGTCTTCGACATCCCGGATGTATTCGGTGGTGTCACGGACAAGTTGGGTGTCTGGAATCGCGATGCCCGCGATCGTCTGTGTAGTCATGGCCCAAGTGTGGGCGTGCGGAAACCCCTCGGCCCATGTCCGTTCTGCCATCTTTCCCACAAAAAGCGACATATGCTGGACCCATGGCTGCTGCTCGCGACGTCGTGTTCGTGGTGTTCGACGGTATGACGTTGCTCGACGTGGCTGGCCCGGCGGAGGTGTTCGCGGAGGCGAACCGGTTCGGAGCGTCCTACCGGGTGTCGATGGCCTCGGTCGACGGTCAGGACGTGCTGACGTCGGTTGGGGTGCGGCTCGCGGTCTCCGCGCCGATCGCCTCGGTGAAGCAGGTCGACACGGTGGTGGTGTCGGGTGGTGACAATCTGGTCGGCCGCCCGATCGATCCGCAACTCGTGGCGGCCGTGGCCGCGCTGCGGCCGCGTACCCGGCGGATGGCGTCGATCTGCACGGGGTCGTTCATCCTGGCACAAACCGGGCTGCTCGACGGCCGCCGCGCGACCACCCACTGGCGGCAAACCGCCCTGATGTCGCGCGCCTATCCATCGATCAACGTCGAGCCGGATGCGATCTTCGTGCGCGACGGCGACGTCTACACGTCGGCCGGGGTGTCCGCAGGCATCGACCTGGCGTTGGCCCTCGTCGAAGACGACCACGGTCCTGACCTCAGTCGCGATGTCGCCCGGTCGTTGGTGGTCTATCTCAAGCGGGCAGGTGGACAGTCGCAGTTTTCCGTGCTGGTCGAATCGCGGGCACCCGAGCGGTCGCAGCTGCGCAGGGTGACCGACGCGATCGCAGCCGACCCCGGTGCCGACCACACCGTGAAAACGCTTGCGGCACAAGCATCTCTGAGTACGCGGCAGCTGACCCGACTGTTTCAAAGCGAGCTGGGGACGACCCCGGCCCGCTACGTGGAGATGATCCGCATCGATGCGGCCCGCTCGGCGCTGGACGCGGGCCGCTCGGTCGCGGACTCCGCGCGATTGGCCGGATTCGGCAGCGCCGAGACGCTGCGGCGCGTGTTCGTCAGCCAGCTCGGCCTCTCACCACGGGCATACCGCGATCGGTTCAAGTCGACCGCGTGAGCCGCTGAATTCATCCGTGCAATGCGTCCCGCAGCGCCGACAATCCATGTTCGGCCGCGTCGGTCGCGGCCGGCACCACCCCCGCATAACCGAGGTAGCCGTGGATCAGTGTCTCGGCGTTGTGCAGTTGAACCGGCACTCCGGCAGCGTCGAGAAGTTCGGCGTAGCGGGCGCCGTCATCACGCAAGGGGTCGTGGCCTGCGACGGCGATGTACGCCGGGGGCAGTCCGGTCAGATCCTTCGCCCGGCCGGGAGCCAGCGTCGCCGGCATGTCGGAGAGATCCAAATCGCCGACGTACCAACGGGAAAACCCGCCGACAGACGAGAGGTTGAGCAGCGGGGCGTCGGCGTTCTCGGTGAACGAGGGCAGCGAGGTGTCCCACGTCGTCGCCGGATACCACAACAGCTGGAAGCGGATGGCCGGCGCGCCGGCATCGCGTGCCAGCAGCGCCACCACCGCCGAGAGGTTGCCGCCCGCCGAGTCGCCTGCAACGGCGATCCGGTCGGGATCGACGCCGAGCTCGCCCGCGTGTGCCGCCACCCATTGCGTTGCGGCCCAGGCATCTTCGACCGCGGCCGGGTAGGGGTGTTCGGGGGCCAGCCGGTAGTCCACCGACACGACCACCGCTTCGGCTCCGACCGCGTGGTTGCGTGCGTCGCCGTCATCGGTGTCGAGGTCGCCGACGCACCAGCCGCCACCGTGGAGGAAGACGACCACCGGCGGCGTTGTCTGGTTGTCCGTGGGCGGCCGGTAAATGCGGATGGGGATCGGGCCGGCGGGCCCGTCGATCGTGCGGTCCTCGGTGCGCACGTCGGGGTGGACCGAACGGCGCGGCAGGTCGCGGAACCGTTGCCGGGCCGCCTCGACACCCCCGTCGGTTGTCAACTGAAACGGAACGGCCTCCAGTACCTTCAGCAGAATGGCGTCGACCGCGGGTTTCTCGTCAGCAACGGACATGGGGACACCGTACGCACACTCCCGAACCAGGCTGTTTTGGGTGACGGCCGCGATCGTCGGCGCCTGCTATGGCGTCTTCCTCATCGTCACCGCACTGCGGTTGCCCTCGGGCGCCGAGCTCACCGGCCAGTTCAGGCTGCAGCCTGCGGTCAAGGCGCTGACGGCGGTGCTGTTGGCCGCCGCGGCGTTGACACACCCCGTCGCCCGGGAGCGCCGATGGCTGATCGCGGCGCTGGTGTTCTCGGCTGCCGGGGATTTCCTGCTGGCGATGCCATGGTGGAAACCGTCGTTCGTGCTGGGCCTCGGCGCCTTCCTGGTCGCGCATCTGTGCTTCCTGGCCGCGCTGATTCCGCTGGTCTCCCGGTCGGGTCCGCGGCTTGCTGCCGCCGCCGCCATTGTGTTGGCCTGCATCGGGCTGCTGGTGTGGTTCTGGCCGCGGCTGCTGGAAGAGGGCATGGCCGTACCGGTGACGCTCTACATCGCCGTGCTCGGGGCGATGGTGTGCGCCGCGCTGCTGGCCCGGTTGCCGACGCCGTGGACGGCAATGGGCGCGGTCTGCTTCGCGGTGTCGGACGGGATGATCGGCATCGGCAAGTTCGTGTTGGGTTCCGAGGCGTTGGCGGTGCCGATCTGGTGGGCGTACGCCGCGTCGATCCTGCTCATCACGGCGGGCTTCTTCTTCGGCCGCGCGTCTGTGCCCTCTGCTAGACCTGCTGCGTGAGCACTACCCGCCAGCAGGCCGAGCACGAGCCGATCGCGCGTGTGCTGCCGATGCTGACGGTGCCGCATCTGGACCGTGAATTCGACTATCTGGTTTCGGCCGAGCAGTCCGACGACGCGCAGCCCGGTGTGCGGGTGCGGGTGCGCTTCCACGGCAGGCTTGTCGACGCGTTCGTGCTCGAAAGACGTTCTGACACAGACCATGTCGGCAAGCTCGGCTGGCTCGACCGTGTCGTTTCGGCCGAGGCGGTGCTGACGCCCGACGTGCGTCGCCTCGTCGACGCGGTGGCCGCGCGCTACGCAGGCACCCGCTCCGATGTGTTGCGCCTCGCCGTCCCGCCGCGGCACGCCAACGTCGAAAAGCAACCGGCCCCCGACTTGGCGCCGTTGGCCGTAAAACCTGTCGACACCGCTGCGTGGGCCGCCTACGGGCGCGGCGAACAATTCCTTGCCGCCCTCGGTGACGGCCGCGCCGCCCGCGCAGTGTGGCAGGCCCTGCCGGGGGAGCGGTGGACCGACCGACTGGCCGAAGCCGCCGCCGTCACGGTCAATTCGGGCCGCGGTGTATTGGCGATCGTGCCCGATCAACGCGACGTTGATGCGTTGCACGCCAGCGTAATTCGATACATCGACGAGGAGAGGGTGGCCGCGCTCTCGGCGGGACTCGGCCCTGCGCAGCGCTATCGCCGTTGGCTGTCTGTGCTGCGCGGCGGCGCGCGCATGGTCATCGGCACGCGCAGCGCGGTTTTCGCCCCAGTCACCGATCTCGGGCTGGCCATCGTCTGGGACGACGGCGACGACACCCTCTCCGAGCCCCGCGCTCCTTATCCGCACGCGCGGGAGGTGGCGATGTTGCGCGCCCACCAACTCCGTTGTGCCGCATTGATCGCCGGCTACGCCCGCACCGCGGAAGCGCAGGCGCTGGTGCGCAGTCGGTGGGCTCACGACTTGGTTGCGCCCCGCCCGGTTGTCCGCGCCCGCTCGCCTCGTGTCGTCGCACTCGACGACAGCGGCCACGAGCAGGAGCGCGACCCGGCGGCCCGCACCGCCCGGATTCCTTCCCTGGCTCTGCGTGCGGCGCGGACCGCCCTGCAGGCCGGGCATCCCGTGCTGGTGCAGGTGCCCCGGCGCGGCTACATACCTGCGCTGGCGTGTGCGCGGTGTCGCACCGTCGCGAGGTGCAGACACTGCACCGGACCGCTGTCGCTGCTGAACCGCGACGCCGCGGTGTGCCGGTGGTGCGGTCGCGAGGAGCCGGCGCTGCGCTGCGCACGCTGTGGATCCGACGCGGTGCGTGCCGTTGTCATCGGCGCGAAACGCACAGCTGAGGAACTCGGCAAGGCGTTTCCCGAAACACCGGTGATCACCTCAGGCGGGGAGGCGATGGTGGCCGAGGTGCCCGCAGAACCGGCGGTCGTCGTCGCGACGCCCGGTGCCGAACCCACTGCCGTCGGCGGCTACGGCGCGGCGCTGCTGCTCGACGCGTGGGCGCTGCTCGGTCGTCAGGATCTGCGCGCCGCCGAAGACGCGTTGCGGCGCTGGATGGCGGCGGCCTCGCTGGTGCGGCCGCGCGAGGACGGCGGCACCGTCGCAGTGGTGGCGGAGTCGGCGATCCCGACGGTGCAGTCGTTGATCCGATGGGACCCGGTCGGCCACGCCGACGCCGAGTTCGACGCACGCGCCGAGGTCGGCCTGCCGCCCGCCGTGCACATCGCGGCTGTCGACGGCACACCCGCGGCCGTGGCGGCCCTGCTCGACACCGCGGAATTGCCCGAAAGCACGCAGGTGCTTGGGCCCGTCGATCTGCCGATCGGCGCGCGCCGGCCGCCCGGACTTTCGGCTGACACGACGGTGAACCGGATGCTTGTGCGGGTGCCGCGCGACGGTGGGCTGGCGCTCGCTGCGGCGCTGCGCCGCGCCACCGGGGTGCTCAGCGCCCGACACGATCAGGAGCCGACGCGTGTGCAAATCGACCCGTTGCACATAGGGTGATGCGGACACGGTGACTCGCGCCGGTCAGGAGGTGGTCATGGGGCGGCTGTTCAAGTGGCTGATCCCGTTGGCGCTCATCACTTTTGGCCTGCTGTGGCCCCTCGTCATCCGCGGCGGTTCCGACGCATCGGACGTTTCCGATCCGGTGGTCTTCAGCAATTACCAGGCCGATTACGTCGTGAACGGCGACGGCGAACTCGACGCCGTCGAGACCATCACCGCTGAATTCCCCGGCGGGCGGCACGGCATCTTCCGGTACTGGGACGTCGCCAACCAGAACAGCCCACGCGTGCGGCAGAAGCCCGAGATCACCTCGATCCTGGTCGACGGTGAGCCCGCGTCATATCAAATGCTGTGGGAGGGCGGGGAGCGCTTCCTGGTGGCCAAGATCGGCGATGCCGACAAATACCTGAGCTACGGCACCCACACCTATGAGATCCGCTACCGGATCCCCGGAGTGCTCGACCCCGGCAGCACCGGCGCCGACAAGACATTCGCCCGAGGCGTCGGTGCCCCGCCGAGGTCGCCTTCGGTGTTCTTCTGGAACGTGATCGCGCCCTCGTGGAACAACCAGATCGACAACGTCGACGTCACGGTGACCCTGCCGGGCGAGGTCGGCCTCGCCCAGTGCTCGGTCGGCTTCGGTGTCGGCAGAAAGTGCGACGGGCTTTCCGTCGACGGCAACACGGTCAGGTTGACGGCCACCGGCCTGGCGCCGCGCACGCCCGTCACCGTGCGCGCCGGTGTCGACGTGCCGACGCCACCGCGAACCAGCCTGCCGTGGCCGTACACCTGGGACCGCATCCTGGGCCAGTCCTGGTCCGGCGTCATCTGGATCGCAGGCCTGACAGTGGCTTTCGGCCTCGGCGCGGTTCTGTGGTACCGCACCATCGTCGAACCGCCGCCAGGATTCCCGTTGCAGTACGCGCCACCGCCGGGCCTTGGGCCGGTGCAGACCGAGTACATCCGCACCGAGAGCGTGCCGAAGAACGGGCTCACCGCCACGCTGTTCTACCTTGCCGAGCGACGTCTGATCGACCTGCGACAGGTCAACGACAAGCAGTGGAACATCCGCGGGACGGCAGTGCACGGGGCGTGGGCCGACGTGGATCCCGTCAGTGTCGCGGTCGGTTCGGCACTCGATGTGATGACGGCAGGCAAGGAGTTCGAGGCCAGGAAGACCGTGAAGGCCGGCCAGAAACTCAACAAGGCCAAGACCGACATGGCCAAGGCCGTCGAGAAGTGGGCATTCAAGAACGAATTGATGGTCAAACGCAAGAAGGAGATGTGGGTCCGCACCGCCAACGCGGTTGCCTTTCTGCTCATGATCTGCGGCTTCTTCCGGTGGGGCTTCCCGACCACCATGTGGGCGCTGCCGTTCGCGGCGTTCTTCCTGCTCTCGGTTGGGGCGTGGGCCGATGGCGTCGGCACTCGCCGCACCGAAAGCGGTCGCCAATTGTGGTCGCAGGCAGGGGGATTCCACCGTATGCTGTCGACCGACTCCGCTGAGGCGCGGTTCGACTTCGGGGCCCGCAAAGACCTCTACAGCGCATACGTCCCGTTCGCAGTCGCCGCAGGCGTCGCGGCGCTGTGGGCGAAGAAGTATGAAACAACGGTGGGAGCGCCTGCGCCACAACCGGATTGGTACAACTCGTCGTCATCGACCTCGTGGGGCTTCAGCCACGGCTCCAGCGGTCCTAGTTTCGACAGCTTTGAGTCGGCGTTATCGTCGTCGATCGGCGCCTACACCGCGTCGCAGTCGTCGTCGTCCTCCTCCGGTAGCAGTAGCGGCGGCTTCAGCGGCGGCGGTGGCGGCGGCGGTGGCGGAGGAGGAGGCGGCTCATGGTGAGGTTTCTGCTCATCTTGGTGTTGGTGCTGGCGGTGTTGGTGCTGATCGGTTTCGTGATGGGCTACAACAAGATTCGCAGCGCCGACATTCGCGTCGCCGAAGCGCTGTCTGGCATCGACGTGGAGCTGACGCGACGTGCGTCGCTGATCCCCAGCCTGGTGCACACCGTGCAGACCTTCGCCGCCCACGAGAAGGGCATCCTCGACCACGTCGCCAACGCGCGCGCGGCATTGACGTCTGCCACGACCGGAAAATCGGTCGCGCAGCGCAGTGCTGCCGAGAAGGAACTCGACAGCGCACTGGCGCCAGTGCTGGCGCTCGGTCAGAGCTACCCGCAGCTGAACTCGTCGAACAACTTCCTGAATCTGCAGGACAACCTCGCCGACACCGAGAACAAGCTGGCCTTTGCGCGGCAGTACTACAACGATGCCGCGGCGACGCTGAACCGACTGATCAGCACCATCCCGTGGATGTTCGTCGCGCCGATGACCGGGGTGTCGGAGCGGGAGTACTACCAGACTCCTCGCTAGAGCCCGAAGAAGGCGTCCCTACACTGGCGCGGTGCGCATCGTCTTCGCAGGGACCCCCGAACCCGCGCTGCCGTCGCTGCGACGGCTGATCGATTCGCCGCGCCACGACGTCATCGCGGTGTTGACCCGTCCCGACGCCGCGAAGGGGCGGCACGGCAAGCCGTCGCCGTCCCCGGTGGCACAGATGGCAGTCGAACACGACATCCCGGTGCTGAGGCCGTCGCGTCCCAACTCCGAGGAATTCATCGCCGAGCTGACGGAGCTGGCGCCGGACGCGTGCGCAGTCGTCGCCTATGGCGCGCTGCTGTCGGAGCGGCTGCTCGCGGTGCCGGCCAACGGCTGGATCAACCTGCATTTCTCGCTGTTGCCCGCATGGCGCGGCGCCGCACCGGTACAGGCCGCGATCGCCGCCGGTGATGCCGTGACCGGTGCGACCACGTTTCAGATCGAACTCGCCCTGGACTCCGGCCCGGTGTACGGCGTCGTTACCGAGACCATCCGGCCCGCCGACACCGCGGGCGATCTGCTTGAGCGGCTGTCGATTTCGGGTGCAGCCCTGCTGGAGACCACTCTCGACGGCATCGCCGACGGCTCGCTCACCGCGGTACCGCAGCCTGCCGATGGCGTCACCATCGCACCGAAGGTCACCGTCGAGGACGCGCGGGTGCGGTGGGACCTGCCCGCGCATGCGGTCGATCGCCGCATCCGGGCCGTCACGCCGAACCCCGGCGCCTGGACCATGATCGGCGACCTGCGCGTCAAGGTGGGACCCGTTACCGTCGACGAGTCGTCAAACAGCCTGCCGCCCGGTGCGATTCGCATCGAACGCAAGGGTGTCCACATCGGCACCGGGTCACACCCGGTCCTCCTCGGCCAGATTCAACCGCCCGGCAAGAAGCCGATGAAGGCAGCCGACTGGGCGCGCGGAGCACGCCTTGACGAAACCGCACACGCCGAATGACCAGACCGCCCAACAAACATCGGCCCCGGCGTAAACCGCTCGATCCGGCCCGTCGTGCGGCGTTCGACGTGCTGCGCGCGGTGTCAGAGCGCGACGCCTACGCGAACCTCGCGCTTCCCGCGATGCTGCGCGAGCGCGGCATCACCGGCCGCGACGCCGCGTTCGCCACCGAACTCGCCTACGGCACCTGCCGCACCCGCGGCCTGCTCGACGCGGTCATCGGCAAGGCCGCTGAGCGACCGCCGGAGAACATCGACCCTGTGCTGCTGGACCTGTTGCGGCTCGGCGCGTACCAACTGTTGCGTACGCGGGTGGAACAGCATGCGGCTGTTTCGACCACCGTCGAACAGGCGGGTATCGAATTCGATTCGGCGCGAGCAGGTTTCGTCAATGGCGTGCTACGCACCATCGCGCGCCGCGACGAGCAGTCGTGGTTGGCGGAGCTGGCCCCGGCTGCCGGCAGCGATCCCGTCGGGCACCTCGCATTCGTACACGCCCATCCGCGCTGGGTTGCGCAGGCCTTCGCCGACGCGCTCGGCGCCGACGCGGGGCAGCTGGATGCGCTTCTGGCCAGTGACGACGCCCGCCCTGCCGTGCATCTGGCCGCACGGCCCGGGGTGTTGACCGCTGAGGAACTCGCCGATCAGGTCGACGGTACGGTCGGCCGCTACTCGCCGTACGCCGTCTACTTGTCCGGCGGTGATCCCGGTCGGCTGGATCCGGTTCGTGACGGCGCCGCGCTGGTGCAGGACGAAGGCAGCCAACTGGTGGCCCGGGCACTGACCCTCGCCTCTGTGGAAGGTCCGGACAGTGGCCGGTGGCTGGATTTGTGCTCAGGCCCTGGCGGCAAGACCGCGCTGCTGGCCGCCTTGGCCCGCGGTGCCCGGGTGACCGCGATCGAACCTGCTGCCAGGCGTGCCGAGATGGTCGAGGAGAACACCCGCGGCCTTCCGGTCGAGGTGCTGCGCGTGGACGGCCGCGAGCCCGGGCTCGAGCCGGGATTCGACCGGGTGCTCGTCGACGCGCCATGCACCGGGCTCGGCGCACTGCGGCGCAGACCCGAGGCCCGCTGGCGGCGCCAGCCCACGGACGTGCCGACGCTGGCCAAGCTGCAGCGCGAACTGCTGGCCTCGGCGATCCGGCTGACCCGACCGGGCGGGGTCGTGCTGTACGCCACGTGTTCGCCGCATCTGTCCGAGACAGTCGGCATCGTCGCCGATGCGCTGCGCCGCCACCCGGTCACCGCGTTGGACACCCGGCCGCTGTTCGACCCGGTCGACGATCTGGGTGACGGGCCCTACGTGCAGCTCTGGCCGCACCGGCACGGCACCGATGCGATGTTCGCCGCCGCCCTCTTAGTAGGGTGAGCGCCATGGCAGAACCCCTGATCGCGCCGTCGATCCTGGCGGCCGACTTCGCCGAACTCGGTGCCGAAGCCGCGGCGGTGACCGGCGCCGATTGGCTGCACGTCGATGTGATGGACAACCACTTCGTGCCCAACCTCACCATCGGGCTGCCGGTCGTCGAGGCGTTGCTCAAGAGAACCGACATCCCGATGGACTGCCATCTGATGATCGACAACCCCGACAAGTGGGCCCCGCCCTACGCCGAGGCAGGCGCGTACAACGTGACCTTCCACGCCGAGGCCACTGACAATCCGATCGGGGTGGCCCGCGACATCCGGGCGGCAGGCGCCAAAGCGGGGCTCTCGGTCAAGCCAGGCACGCCGATCGAACCGTACCTGGAGATCCTGCCGCACTTCGACACGCTGCTGATCATGTCCGTGGAGCCCGGCTTCGGCGGGCAGAAGTTCATCCCGGAGGTGCTGCCGAAGGTCGGCACTGTGCGCAGGCTCGTCGACGCCGGCGAGCTGACGATCGTGGTGGAGATCGACGGGGGCATCAACGCCGACACCATCGAAGAGGCGGCGCTGGCCGGTGTGGACTGCTTCGTCGCGGGGTCGGCGGTTTACAGCGCCGAGGATCCGGCCGCCGCAGTGGAATCGCTGCGCCGACAGGCCGCCTCGGCATCCAAGCATTTGACGTTATGAACCTCGACGCCGCGATGCGGTTGGCTGTCGAGCACGCCGACCGGGTCAAGGGCACCACATACCCGAATCCCCCTGTGGGGGCGGTCATTTTGGACCGCGACGGGGAGATCGCAGGAGCGGGCGCGACGGAACCGCCCGGCGGTCCGCACGCCGAAGTCGTGGCGTTGCGCAGGGCGGGGGAGCGCGCCGTCGGCGGCACCGCAATCGTGACGCTCGAACCGTGCAACCACTACGGCAGGACGCCGCCATGTGTGGATGCCCTTGTCGCCGCCGGTATTTCGCGCGTCGCTTATGCGGTCGCTGACCCGAATCCAGAAGCCGCGGGTGGTGCGACGCGGCTCGCCGCATCCGGCATCAAAGTCGAAGCCGGCGTATTGACCGATGTCGTCGCGGGCGGGCCGCTACGCGAATGGCTGCACAAACAACGCACCGGACTTCCGCACATCACATGGAAATACGCCACCAGCGTCGACGGTCGCAGCGCGGCCGCCGACGGCACCAGTCAGTGGATCACCAGCGACGCCGCCAGGGCCGACGTGCATCGCCGTCGGGCGACCGCCGACGCCATCATCGTCGGAACCGGAACGGTGTTCGTCGACGACCCCACGCTGACCGCCCGGTTGCCCGATGGCACGCTGGCCGAGCGCCAGCCCCTTCGCGTCGTCGTCGGTGAGCGCGAAATATCCTCCGAGGCACGGGTTCTCAACGATGACTCGCGCACCATGGTGATCCGCACCCATGATCCACACGAGGTGATCAAGGCCCTATCGGATCGCACCGATGTGATCCTCGAGGGCGGACCGACATTGGCGGGAGCGTTTCTGCGGGCCGGGGCAATCGACCGGATCCTGGCGTATGTGGCGCCAATTCTGTTGGGCGGACCCATCACCGCGGTCGATGACGTCGGCGTGCTCTCGATCGCGCACGCGCAGCGGTGGCGCTTCGACGGCATCGAGCCGATCGGGCCCGACCTGCTGCTCAGCCTGGTGCCGGCATAGCGATCGCGGGCGGAGCCAGCGCACCGACCTGGTAAAGGACGTCGAGCTCGTCGCGGATTCCCCAGTGCTCGCACAGCCGGCCGTCGCGAGTGCGGAAGAAGTGCGCGGTCTTCATCGCGAACGGTCGCCCTGTGACGTCGACGCCGGGTGGCGAAACCGCATTGACGCCATGGGCGGTCGCACGGATCGCGATGGTGTCACCGGCGGAGACGACGTCGTGCACCTCGTAGCGGACCTGTAGCACGGCCGTGACGAACGTCAGGATCGCGATGTAGCCGTCGGGTCCTGGCGGAAGGGAGACGGGGGAGCCGTGGTCGACGAAATCGTCGGTGACCAGGTCACGGATTCGCTCCAGCTGCCTGGAGTTCATCGCGCTGATCACGCCTTCGGCAAGTGACTCATTCGTGGTTTGCACAACCATCCCAACGGGGCTACCTCCCGATTGGTTCAGTCCACCTCCAGCGGGCGGTGCTCGATCAGATCGCGCACCCCACCGACGCCGAGACGCTCACGGAAGGCGCGTACGGTATAGCCGACCACCGTGGCGTCGGTGCAAGCCCGCGCCGTTGCGTTGCGTGGTAGATGAAACACCGGGCCGATCTCACCGAAGTAATCACCGCGTTTGACGACCTTCAAAATTTCTGTTGCGCCACTGGGCAATTCGCGCACAATCTCAAGATCGCCATCGGAGACGATGTAGATCAGCTCGCCCATCGTGCCCTGCTCGAACAAGACCTCGCCTGCCTCCAACTCCACGGTCTCGGGGGGCCGGTCGGTGGACGCGAAGTCTGGCACGAGTTCGACGACACGGTCGGCCAGCGGCAGAATCCGGCTGTCGTGCGTTGCGACGACGACCATTCGATCGCCCGACGCCAGCTCGCGAATCAGCCGCAGGATCTCCTCGACCTGAATGAAATCCAGGTGCGCGGTGGGCTCGTCGGCCAATATCAGCGGCGGATCGAGAGCGATCGCGCGCGCGACTGCGACGCGCTGCTGCTGCCCACCGCTGAGGTCGCCCGGACGATGGGACATCCGATCCTGCAGACCGACGCGGGACAACAGCTGTTCGGCCTTCTTGAACGAGGCGCGGCGCGACATGCCCGAGGCCAGCAGCGGCACCATCACGTTCTCCAGCGCGGTGAGGCTCGGGACGAGATTGAAGGCCTGAAACACGATGCCGACTGTTTCCCGACGGTAAGTCGACAGTCCGCGTGCGTCGAGGGCGGTGACGTCGACGTCGCCGAATTTGATGGCGCCGCCAGTGGGTTTGAGTATGCCGCCGAGGCAGGACAGCAGCGTCGTCTTGCCGCAACCGCTGGGACCCAACAGGATCACCAGCGAACCGGCGGCAACGTCGAGGCTGAAACCGTCAATCGGGCGAACGGTATCGGCGCCGCTCGCGTACTCGACCACGAGGTCCTGAATGCTGAGATCGCCCATGGCTCAAGGACCCCCGAACGCCAGCGCTGGATCAACGGACACCGCGCGGCTCAGTCCTGTCGCGCTGGCGATCAGACCGATGACGACGGCGACCAATGGAAGCGCGACGAAAGCATAAGCGGGCACGATGACTTGCATGGGGAACAACGGGCCCAGCAGCATCGATAATCCCGCGCCGACGAGCGCGGCGAGCAACGCCACGATCACCGACTGCATCGCAAGACCCGCCGCGATGCTCCGCGTGGGAACGCCAATCGCCTTGAAGACTGCGAAGTCTCGCAGGCGTTCGAGCGCCGACAGATAGATCACCGATCCGACCACGAGCGCCGCCACCACCCAGAGCAGAACCGCCACGATCGTGATCGAATTCACAGCCACCTTCAACGGCCGAAGGAGATCGGCGACCGCGCCCGCTCGATCGATTCCGCGATAACCGGCGGGTGTCTGCGCGAGTGTTCCGCGGATGCCGATGGAGGCGACGAGCGGTTGACCGCCGTACACCAACTGCTGCGCGCCCTGAGTGGTGAGGAACACATTCGGCAGGTTCGCCAGCGCCGTCGAGTTCTCGACGCGGCCGACGATGTGCAGTCTGCGCGAAGCGATTTCGACGTCGTCACCAATGTTGCGGCCGAGCGTGGTCGACACCACCACCTCATCGGGCGTCCTCGGCGGCCGACCTTCTGAAACCGCAGGCATCCCTGGCCCGCTCTCCGGTGCACCGAAGATGTCGACGTTGCGGGTGGTGTCGCCCAGCGTGGCCGTACCCCCGGCGTAGGCAAGCGGAGCGGCCGCGCTCACGCCGGGGGTGGCTGCGATCCGTTGCAGGTCGACCGGCGCGAACGGCGTTGCGCCGACAAAGGGCCCGGAGGCGCCGGCCTTGACGAGGAAGAGATCTACGCCAAGCGCATCGACAGTCTTCTCAGCCTCCACCCGAAAGCCGTTCGCAAGCCCCGTCAGCGCGAGCGTCATCGCGAAGATGATGGATGTGGACAGGATTGCGATGACGAAGCGCCGTTTCCGCCACTGCATGTCGCGCAGCGCGGCGATCAGCATGTCCGCGAGATTACCGACGCCTTAACAATTGCGGGCGGAGTTGGGGTTATGACTTCTCCTTGGCGAACGCATCGACCAGGGTCCGGCAGAACGCGGGTAGGTCGTCGGGCTTGCGACTCGACACCAACGTGTTTGGCCCACGCGAGCATTCGACAACTTCGTCATCGACCCAATTGGCGCCTGCGTTGCGAAGGTCGGTCGCCACACTCGGCCACGACGTCATGGTCCGGCCGCGGACAGCGTCGGCCTCGATCAGTGTCCAGGGGCCGTGGCAGATCACCGCGACCGGCTTGCCCGCGTCGAAGAAACTCTTCACGAACGCAACAGCCGCGTCGTTGGTGCGCAGGAAATCGGGATTGGCCACTCCGCCGGGCAACACCAGTGCGGCGTAGTCCGACGCGGAGGCAGAATCGGCCGCTTTGTCCGCCTCGAACGTGTCGGCCGGGGTCAGGTGGTTGAACGCCTGGATCTTTCCGACTTCCGTCGACACCAACTCGGGTGTGCCGCCTGCCTGCTCGACGGCCCTCCAGGGCTCGGTCAACTCGACCTGTTCGACTCCTTCGGGGGCGACGAGGAACGCAATAGTCTTGCCTTTCAGTGAACTTGGCATGAATTTCCTCCCTTCAAATTGTTGGCTATCGCACGCGTACCCGGCGCGGCGAGCAACCAATCAGGGCGTTGCCGTCGGTACACTCGTACCAAAGCGCTTTCACCGACGAGAGTTGCCGCCTGGTGAGCACTAACAAAGGAAAACGAGCGTGACTGCACTGCAGGACTGGCTCAGTACCCGACCCGTAGATCCGCGAGGCCTCAAGACAGCCATCTGCGACGCCTGGCGGAACCTGACCGCCGATGAGCCGGCAAAGACCGACGAGCCTGCGCTGCTGCGCCGCGGACTCGAGCGCTGCTGAGCGCTTAGTCCTGCCGGTGTCGGCCCCGCCTCGCAACCTCTTCATCGACAGGCGTCTGCTCGGCCTCGGGCAGGGGCGCAATCTCCTCGGCGTGCTCGTGCCTGCCTGCGATCAGCAGGCCCAGCAGGGCACCGATCACACACACGAGCGCCGTGATGCCGAAGATCTCGCCGTATTGCATGACATAGGCGGTGCGGACTCGGGCGGCCTGCGCGGCGAGCCGTTCGACGAGGTTGTTGCCGGTGCCGGCGGGCAGGCTCGCCAGGTGCTGGTTGAAGCGATAGAGCCCCCACGCGCTCAGCGCGGCGATCCCGATCAGCATGCCGATCATCCGCGACACCACGACGGCCGCCGAGGCGATGCCGTGCTGGGCGGCAGGCACCACGCGCAACGTCGCCGATGTCAGCGGCCCGATCACCAGGCCGAGGCCCAGGCCCGCGATCGCGAGGTCGGTGTCGAGGGTCGGCAGGCTGATGAAACCGAGGTCGTGGCGCGCGGCAAGCAGGTCGACGGGCCACTTGGAGATCAGCCAGTAGCCGCCTGCCGCGATCATCAGGCCGAAGAACGCCACGATCCGGTCGCCGACCTTCGTGGCGATCCAGCCGCCAAGCAGCGCGCCGATCGGCAATGCGATCAGGAACCGGACCAGGAGGGCGGCTGCCCCGTTCTTGTCGAGCCCGAGCACGCCCTGGCCGAACAGTTCGACGTTGACGAGCGTGACCATCAGCGCCGCGCCCGCGGTCAGCGATGCGCCGAGCGCGGCGAGGAATGGCCGGAAGTGCACACCGGCCGGCTCGATCAGTCGGGTGCGGGCGAACTTCTCCCACACGAAGAACGCCACGCAGGCGATCGCGGCGCCGATGAGCAGCGGCAGGCCATAGCTCGGCAGCACCTGCTTGCCGTCGGGGGCGGGGTTGTACAGGCCCCAAGTGGCCAGGCCAAGCGTGATCGCGAGCAGGATGCCGCCGATCACGTCGACCTTCTCGGGTTTGTCGGTCTTCTCCCGCGACGGAAGGCTGAAGTGGATCATCACCATCGCGACCGCGGTCAGCGGCACGTTGATCCAGAAGACGTCGCGCCAGGTGTTCAGCGCCCAGACCACCGCGATGCCGTACAGCGGTCCGAGCACGCTGCCCAGCTCCTGGGCGGCACCGATGCCGCCGAGCACGGCAGCGCGGTTGCGCGCGGACCAGAGGTCGGCGGCGAGCGCCAGCGTGACGGGCAGCAGCGCTCCGCTGGCGGTGCCCTGGATGGCACGCCCGATGATGAGCTGAAAAAGATCACTCGAAAGCGCGGTGACGACCGAGCCCAGCGCGAACCCGGCGAGGCTCACCTGTAGCACCAGCTTGCGGCCGAACCGGTCCGAGGCCCGGCCAAGCAGCGGCATGGCCGCGATATAGCCGAGCAGATACCAGGTGACGATCGGGGTGACCCGCTGGATCTGGTTGATCCCGATCCCGACGTCTTTCATGATGTCGGTCATGATCGTGACCACGACATAGGTGTCGAGGGCACCTAGCAGCACCGCGAGGCTGCCGGCGCTGATCGCGACTCTGCGCGAGGAGCGCATCAGACCGTCGGTTTGGTGACGGTCACCGACTTGCCCCAGTCGGTGCATGTCATCGTGATGCTGTTGCCCGGTGTCGGCTCGAGCTTCGCCTGCACGAGTTCATGGTTGCCGTCCTCGCGGATCCACGCGGTGCTGGGAACGGGTCCGGTCGCGCCGATCTGGGGCGCGATCTTGTTGACGGCGTCGGCGCTCACGGTCCCGGTGATCCGGACCGCGTCGATGCCGGCGATGGTCTCGCGGCCGTCGGCCTTGGGGTTGGAGAAGTTGGCCAGCACATTGCCCAGCCCGGCGTCAGGGTTCAGCAGCACCGATACGTCGTAGATGTCGGCGGCAGGTCCGAAGTCCTGGAAGCTGCCCTTGGTGATGGCGCCGAACAGGTTGCCGTCGGCGACCACGAAGTCGACCCCCTCGAGGCGCTGGCCCAAGAAGATGATGTTGGCGGTCCCCTGGGCGGCGACGGCTGGCTTGTTCGTCAGATCGCCTTCGAGGGTCTCGATCGGCAGTTCCTTGATCTCGCCCTGCACGCTGAGCTTGAGGTGGACGCTCGACTGGGCCTTGGTGGTCTCGCTGGACTCCTTGAGCAGGGTCGCGGCGTCCGGGAGCTCCTTGGACGAGTCCTGTGATTTCGAGGAGCACCCCGCGATCAGGGCGACGGTGGCGAAAAAGGCGGCGAAGATGGCCAAGAGGCGCGTCTGCATGAGTGCATCGTAGAGGGTGCGCCTGTCCGTACGCGTTTCGCGTGGTGCCGGCCGAAATGCAATCGTGGCTTCCGAACTGGACTTTCGGCGGGACGCTAGGCTCGTCGGCGTGTTCACCGGAATCGTCGAAGAGCTGGGCGAGGTCGTCGGCAAGGAAGAGCTTGGTGACTCGGCGCGCTTCGTCATCCGCGGGCCCGTCGTCACCTCCGATGCGGGACACGGGGACTCGATCGCGGTGAACGGCGTCTGCCTCACCGTGGTCGAGGTGCTGCCGGATGGTGCGTTCAGCGCCGACGTGATGGGCGAGACGCTGAACCGGTCGAGTCTGCGCGGCGTGGGCGTGGGCAGCCAGGTGAACTTGGAGCGCGCCGCCGCAGTCAACAGCCGCCTCGGCGGACACATCGTGCAGGGACACGTCGACGGCACCGGGCATGTCATCGCGCGAACGCCGTCCGAACACTGGGAAGTCGTCCGGATCGCATTGCCGACAGCGCTGTCCCGCTATGTCGTCGAGAAGGGTTCGATCACCGTCGACGGTGTCTCCCTTACGGTTTCGGCTCTTGGTCATGACTGGTTCGAGGTGTCGTTGATCCCGACGACGCTGGGTCTCACGACGCTGGGCAGGGCAGAGGTCGGCACTCGGGTGAACCTCGAAGTCGACATCATCGCGAAGTACGTCGAGCGGCTCATGGGAACGGAATAGCGCTCCATCTGACCCGCGGCTACCAACTTTGGCCGCCAATACACTATCTGCTGCGATTTTGGTGTCGCTTTGCCGCAACTTCCCGCGTTCAAGGATCCGCACTGTGGTTCATGCAGCTCAGCGCCGAATACCCGTCCAAATGCAAAAACGCGGACACGCGTGGATGGTTTGCGAAATGTGCTTGCCCAGATATTGACGATCATGTTAAGTTTCGCCGCAGTTAATTAGCAGCACCGCCCCGGCTTCCGGGGTCCCATGAACCGTCACTCGGGGGAGTCGGGAGCACGCAATGGCGTCAGCTAAGCGTGGCAGGCATGCCAAACGGCCGAGTCGGGCCAACCGTGCCAGCGGGTTAGCGTTCGCCGTCGGACTGGGAATGGCGGTCGCCACGGGTCATGGCGTCGCATCCGCCAGCACGGGCGACGGCCAACCGGACCCTTCTGCGAATGCCGACACCGGAACGAAGACGGACCCGACGACCGGTAGCGCTTCGGGCACAACGACTTCCGGTACTTCAACAACCACCACGACAGGTACGGAAACGTCGACGACGACGTCCAGTAGCACGACCTCCGGTTCGACGACAACAACATCCGGTGACGGACCGACCTCATCGGTCAGCGCCTCGGGCGGTTCGGGGACCACCGTCTCGGGCGAAGGGTCATCATCTGGAACGTCGACGCAGTCCACGACCGAACCGACAACGGAGAAGCCGAAGCCGACCGAGACCAGTTCGAGCACCACGACTCCCGCCACGCAGACCTCTGAGACCGAGGGCAAGCAGAAGTCATCCACCACCACTACCGAGCAGACCGCCACCCCGACAGCGGAGACCGTCGCGGCCAAGCCTGTCGAGGGTAAGCCAGAGACTGCCGAACCGCTAAGCGCCACAACGCAAAACGCCGAGGCGAAGACCGAAGTGGCGACGATCGCGCCTGCCGCGCGGATGATGACCATGTCGACCGCGTCGACGACGACGGCACCCGCCCTGCCGACCATCACGTTGCCGCCGTACCCCACGGTGCCCGGCGTTTCGCCGACCAAGGTGGCGCTGGCCGTTTTCGTGGTCTTGGGCAAGGCGCTGCAAACGGCGCTCTCAGGTCCGGTTCCGAACCCGATCGCGATTCCGCTCTACATGCTGGTGATCGCCGCGTACCAACGCTTGACCGAACTCGCAACCAACCACGTTCCGGTCGCGGGAACCCCCTCCACGCCTTTGCAATTGCCGACGGGCACCGTCGTCGGTGACATCGGAACGGCAACGGATCCCGACGGTGACCCGCTGACGTACACGGTGACGACACCACCGACCAAGGGCACGGTCGCGTTCGTGGGCACGTCGTACGTCTACACCCCGAACACGCTGTTGTCGCGCGACGGTGGCACCGACAGCTTCACCGTCACCATCGACGACAGCGGCGGGGCGGTCGATCACCCCTACGCCCCGAATGGCCACACCACCGCGGAAACAATCAACATCAACTATGTCGGCACCGGCATCGATCTGCCCCCGGTGCCCACTGCGACTCAGGGTCCGCGCGACTCCATCGGCGTGGTGCGCGGTGGTTTCACCGTGGTCGACCTCGACGACCTCACCGGCGCCGGGCGCACCTTCAGCCTGGCGAACGGCAACTCCGCGGGTGCCACCGCCACGTCGGCGTTCACCAGCCTGGGCGGCATCGTGACCCTCAACCAGACCACCGGCGACTGGACTTACGTGCCCGCCGTGTCGGGCAACGTGCTGGGCATCCCGACGCACACGGACACGTTCGTGGTCACCGTCGACGACGGTCACCCGGGCGGTTCGGTGCAGACGACCGTTTCAGTGGGGGCCGACCTCGGTATCGCGGTAACCGGAACCAGCACCAACCCGACGACCGGCGCGTACAGCGGCAGCCTGAACGTCCCGGCAGGCGACAACGGCTTGCTGACCTACAGCGTCGGCACCGGCCCTTCCTCCAAAGGCAGCGTGTTCGTCACATCCACTGGCGGCTTCATCTACACGCCCACCGACGCAGCGCGGCATGCCGCGGCGAAGCTGACTGCCACCGACGCCGACAAGACCGACTCGTTCACCATCAAGGGCACCGATGCCAACGGCAGGTCGATTACCGTTGCGACAGTTCAGGTTACGATCAGCGCAACCAATGCGGTCCCGACCGGAACCGCCACCTTCAACAGCCCGGGCTCGAACGGCGTGATCACGGGCGCGGTGTCGGTGACCGACGCCGACAACGACACGCTGGCCTACAGCGGAACAGCGGGTAAGGGCACCGTGACCTTCACCGGCGCCAACTTCACCTACACCCCGACGTTGACGGCGCGCCACGCCGCGGCCGCCGACGGCGCGAGCACGGCCACCAAGCAGGACACTGTCACGATCAACGTCAGCGACGGCTATGGCGGGGTGAAGACGTTCACGCAGACGGTCGACGTCACACCGCAGAACACCAACCCGACGTACACGAGTGTGAGCAAGTCCAGCAGCGGTCTGCTGAACCTGACCAAGACGTGGACCGTCAACGGCATGGCCGATGCCGACAGCGACACGCTGACGCTGGCCGTCACGTCCCTGCCGTCGGGAGGCTTGGTGAATGTGCCGGTGGTCTTGGGCAACACCGTCACGCTCGTCAGCCTGGGGACGGAGAGCGGTAAGACCTTCGTCGTGACCATGTCCGACGGGCATGGAGGCAACGTGCCGATCACCCTGACCATCTAGGTCAATGCCCAGGTCAGGGGAGTGGCAATAACTATCCAGCCGGCGTGGTTCATACTGATGTGATGACGAGGCTGGACACCGTCGAGCGAGCGGTTGCCGATATCGCCGCGGGTAAGGCGGTCGTCGTCATCGACGACGAGGATCGCGAGAACGAGGGCGACCTCATCTTCGCCGCCGAGAAGGCCACGCCCGAGCTTGTCGCGTTCATGGTCCGTTACACGTCGGGTTACCTCTGTGTGCCACTGGACGGTGAGGTTTGCGACCGTCTTGGACTGCTTCCGATGTACGCGGTCAACCAGGACAAGCACGGTACCGCATACACCGTCACGGTCGATGCGAAAAACGGTGTGGGAACGGGTATTTCGGCTTCTGATCGAGCTACCACCATGCGTCTGCTCGCCGATCCGTCAAGCGTCGCTGAGGATTTCACCAAGCCGGGGCATGTGGTGCCACTGCGCGCGAAGGACGGTGGCGTGTTGCGCCGTCCCGGCCACACCGAGGCCGCCGTCGACCTCGCCCGTCTCGCTGGTTTGCAGCCGGCAGGTGCGATCTGTGAAATCGTCAGCCAGAAGGACGAAGGCGCCATGGCGCAGACCGATGAGCTGCGTGTTTTCGCCGACGAGCACGAACTTGCGCTGATCTCGATCGCCGACCTGATCGAGTGGCGGCGCAAGCACGAGAAGCACATCGAGCGCATCGCCGAGGCGCGCATCCCGACCCGGCACGGTGAGTTCCGCGCGGTCGGCTACACCAGTATCTACGAAGACGTCGAGCATGTGGCGCTGGTCCGTGGCGACATCGCAGGGCCCCACGGTGACGGGCACGACGTGTTGGTGCGGGTGCACTCGGAGTGCCTCACCGGCGACGTGTTCGGTTCCAGGCGCTGCGATTGCGGTCCGCAACTGGACGCCGCGCTGGCCATGGTCGCCCGCGAGGGTCGTGGTGTCGTGCTGTACATGCGCGGTCACGAAGGGCGCGGCATCGGGTTGATGCACAAGCTGCAGGCGTATCAGCTGCAGGACGCGGGCGACGACACCGTCGACGCGAACCTCAAACTCGGCCTGCCCGCCGACGCGCGCGATTACGGTATCGGCGCGCAGATCCTGGTGGATCTCGGTGTGCGGTCGATGCGACTGCTGACCAACAACCCCGCCAAGCGGGTCGGCCTCGACGGTTACGGGCTGCACATCATCGAGCGCGTGCCGCTACCGGTGCGGGCGAACGCGGAGAACATCCGTTATCTGATGACCAAGCGCGACCGGATGGGTCACGATCTGGTCGGCCTCGACGACTACGACGAAGCGGTGCCTGGCGAATTCGGCGGCGCGCTGTGAGCGCCGAAGTGAGCAGTGGAGCTGTGAATTGAGCGGTGGCGCTGGCGTTCCTGATCTACCGGATCTGGACGCGAGGGGTGTGACGCTGGGCATCGTCGCCAGCACGTGGCACGAGAAGATCTGCGACGCACTGCTCGAGGGCGCGCGAAAGGTGGCAGCGGACGCGGGCGTTCACAACCCGACGATCGTCCGCGTGCTCGGCGCGATCGAGATCCCGGTCGTGGCGCAGGCTCTGGCCGCAACCCACGACGCGGTCGTGGCGCTCGGTGTGGTGATTCGCGGCGAGACACCGCATTTCGACTATGTGTGCGACGCTGTCACCCAAGGATTGACACGCGTGTCGCTGGACGCTTCCACACCGGTGGCCAACGGCGTGCTGACGACGAACACCGAGCAGCAGGCGCTGGATCGGGCGGGACTGCCGGATTCGGCCGAGGACAAGGGCGCGCAGGCCGCCGCTGCGGCGTTGTCGACCGCGATGACGTTGCGCGATCTGAGGTCATGAGCGACTGGGAAATCGAGGTGCGGCCGCATCTGACGCCCTACTTCGCCTACGGCGCGGCCGCGCTGATCCTGGCCGCTCACATCGCCGTCGGTGCGCTGCTGAAGATTTCGTCGACCGGCGTGATCTTTCAAACCGCCGACCAGGTGGCCATCGCACTCCTCGGTGCTGTCATCGCGGGTGCCGTTCTGTTGTTCGCCCGGCCGCGGCTTCGGGCCGGGCCCGCCGGTATTGCGGTGCGAAACCTGTTCGGTTACAAGCTGATCCCGTGGTCGGATGTCGTGGACGTGTCGTTTCCGCGTGGGGCACGGTGGGCGCGGGTGGACCTGCCCGACGACGAGTACATTCCGGTGATGGCGATCCAGGCTGTCGACAAAGACCGCGCGGTCGACGCGATGGATCGCGTGCGAGGTCTGCTGGTGCGCTACCGGCCAGACATCAACTCACACTGAGGGTCATCGCCACTTCGCCGCGCTCGCTTGGGCTTTCGGCTGGATTCAGCGCGAAGCCAAGACTCTCGTACACGGCGCGAGCCACGGCATTGTCGGCTGCTACCCGCAGGGTGACGGTGCGGGCGCGGCGCTGGCGGGCCCACTGCACCGCGGCGGCGACGAGCGGGCGCGCCAAACCCCGGCCGCGGGCGGCCGGGTCGAGCCACAGCGAATACAGATAGACCGTTTCGGCGTTCTCCAGCTGCGCGCCGATCAGGCCAACGGGCCGGTCGTCGATCAGCACCGCGAGCTGAGCATGATCACGCAGTCGGCGGCGCCACTTCGCGGCGGTGAACGCCGCTTCCTGTTGATATTGGGGGTCGTCTTCGCCGAGCGAATCGGCCAACGCGCGCAATCGAACTGCGGCGAAGACTCGCCAGTCCGACTCCGTCAGTCTGGCGACACGGGCCACTACTGCGGTCACGGAGTGTCGCCCATGACGAGGCCTTCGCGACGCGGGTCTGCACCACCGCTCCAGCCTCCGCCGTCGCGGACGATCGCCGACAGCCCGCTGGATTGATCGGCGATGTCGACCTGGTGCCCGAGCTTACGCAAACCAATTACCAACGGGTCATGGTCACCGTTGTCGGCCGTGTTGATCGCCGGATGTTCACCGCCGACATTGGTCTTCGGTGAGTTCGCCGCACCGAAGTCCACCGCCGACACCGCCTGCTGCGGATCCAGGCCCCAATCAATCATTCCGACAAGGGTTTTCACGACGAACTGAATGATGACGGAACCTCCAGGGGACCCCGTCACCGCATAAAGGGTCCGCTTCGACTGGCCTGGATCGGTCAGGTTGAACACGAGCGTGGGCGCCATCGAGCTGCGTGGTCGCTTTCCTGGCTCGACGCGGTTGGCCACCGGCACCCCGTCCTTGGCCGGCTCGGCCGAGAAGTCGGTGAGTTGATTGTTGAGGATGAACCCGTCCACCATGTGGAACGAGCCGAACGCCGATTCCACCGTGGTGGTCATCGACGCCGCGTTGCCTTGGGCGTCGACGATGCTGATCTGGCTGGTGCCGTGTTCGGGTGTCGGCGGGGCGGGCGGTGTCGGTGGACCGAATTCACCGGGCTTCGCGGTGCCCATGGTGTGCTGTTCGGAAATCAGCGCGGCGCGGCCTGCGAGGTAGTCACTGCCAAGAAGTGTGTTCGGTGAGCCACCGGGCAGCGCCACGAAATCGGTGTCGGCAACGTATTTGTCGCGGTCGGCGTAGGCCAGCCGTTCGGCTTCGGAGATCAGGTGCACACCCATCACTGTTGGCTTGCCACCGTTGAGGTCGACGTCGGTGGGCTTGTGATCGGCCATCGGGAAATGTTCGAGCATGCCCAGTGTCGCCGCCACCGCGATGCCGCCCGAGGACGGGGGCGGCATGCCGCAGATCTCTTTGCCGCGGTAGGCCGTACAGAGGGCCTCGCGTTTCCTGGCGGTGTAGCGGGACAGATCGTCGAGCGTCATCAGGCTTGGGGTACGGCCGCCGCTGGTGTCGCCCGCCGCGGCCACGATGGCCCGTGCGAGGTCACCGGTGTAGAAGGCTTCCGGATCGGATGCGATGACGCCCAACGTCTTTGAGTACGCCGGGTTGGTGAGCTTCAAGCCCGACGCCTTCGGGCTGCCGTCGGGGTTGAGGAAGTAGGCCGACGCATTGGGATCCACCTTCAGCTGCGGTGCGGAGTCGGCGATCGCGGCGGCGAGCCGCGGGCTGATGTCGAAGCCGTCGTCTGCCATCGACACCGCGGGACTGAACAGGTCGCGCCATGGGGTCTTGCCGTGCTCGGTGTGGACGGTCTGCAGCAGCCGAAGAATGCCGGGCACTCCAATGGACCGTCCCGAGGCGCGGGCATTGGGTTTGGGCTCGGTGCGGTCGGCATCGGAGATCCAGCGCAGGTAATTCTCGGTGGCGGCCATCGGCGCCGTTTCGCGGCCGTCGTAGGCCTGCACCGAACCGGAGGCGGCGTCGTAGTACAGCAGGAAGCCGCCGCCACCGATGCCGGAGGACTGCGGCTCGACCAGCCCTAGCACCGCCTGCGCGGTGACGAGTGCGTCGGCGGCGGTCCCGCCATTTTTGAGCACCTCGCAGGCGGCCCGCGTGGCCAGCGGGTTGGCGGTGGCGACGGCATAGTGGGCCGTCCGGACCGCCGTCATGTCTTTGCGGTAGCCGGTGGCGACCTCGGGATTGGTCGAGATGTTCTTGGAGGTGGTGGCCGAACCTGAGGCCGGCGCCGCGGAGGTCTTGGGGGCCGGTGTCCCGTTCGCGACGATCGAGCAGGGGCCGGCCTGGGTGGCCGGTGGTGTGGTCTCCTCGGCGGCACATCCGGCCAGAACCAAGATCAGAGCTGCGAGCGGTGCCAGGATCCGCATCACACGACGGTAGTTGATCTGAGCCGTGCGGCGACGGCAGTAACCTGGAATCCGTGCCCGATCCAGCGACATACCGGCCTGCCGCCGGGTCGATCCCCGTCGAGCCGGGCGTTTACCGGTTCCGGGATCCGCACGGCCGGGTGATCTACGTGGGCAAAGCCAAGAGCCTGCGCAGCCGGCTGAACTCCTATTTCGCCGACATCGCGGGTCTGGCACCGCGCACCCGGCAGATGGTGATGGCCGCGGGCAGCGTCGAGTGGACGGTCGTGACCACCGAAGTCGAGGCGCTGCAGCTGGAATACAACTGGATCAAGGAGTTCGATCCGCGGTTCAACATCCGCTATCGCGATGACAAGTCGTATCCGGTGCTGGCTGTCACGCTGAACGAAGAGTATCCGCGGCTGATGGTGTACCGGGGGGCAAGACGTAAAGGCGTTCGATACTTCGGGCCGTATTCCCATGCCTGGGCCATTCGGGAGACGCTTGATCTGCTCACCCGGGTATTTCCCGCCCGTACCTGTTCTGCGGGAGTTTTCAAGCGGCACAGGCAAATCGGACGGCCGTGTTTGCTCGGTTACATCGACAAGTGCTCGGCACCATGCGTCGAGCGGGTCAGCGCTGACGAGCATCGCCAGATCGTCAACGACTTCTGCGATTTCCTCGCGGGCAAGACCGACCGCCTTGCCCGCGACATGGAACATCAGATGAACCAGGCCGCCGCCGAACTCGACTTCGAGCGCGCTGCCCGGTTGCGGGACAACATCTCCGCGCTGAAGCGCGCGTTGGAAAAGCAGGCCGTGGTGTTCGGCGACGGCACCGACGCCGACGTCGTCGCATTCGCCGACGACGATCTCGAGGCGGCCGTACAGGTGTTCCATGTCCGCGGCGGACGCGTCAGGGGCCAGCGTGGGTGGATCGTGGAAAAGTCCGGCGAGCCAGGGGGATCCGACCAGAGTCAACTTGTCGAGCAGTTCTTGACGCAGTTCTACGGCGATCAGGCCGAACTGGACGGCGCTGCCGACGAGTCGCTGAACCCGGTGCCGCGCCAGGTGTTGGTGCCGTGCCTTCCCGACAACTCCGAGGAGTTGGCCACCTGGCTGTCGCAACTGCGCGGGTCGCGCGTCTCGCTGCGGGTGGCGCAGCGCGGCGACAAGCGGGCCCTCGCCGAAACCGTCAAGCGCAACGCGCAGGATGCGCTGAACCAGCACAAGCTCAAGCGCGCGGGTGACTTCACCGCGAGAACGGCTGCGCTGCAAAGCATCCAGGATGCGCTCGGGTTGGCTGAGGCGCCGCTGCGCATCGAATGCGTCGACATCAGCCACGTGATGGGCACCGACGTGGTGGCTTCGCTCGTGGTGTTCGAGGACGGGCTGCCGCGCAAATCGGACTACCGGCACTACGCGATCCGCGAGGCTGCCGGAGAGGGTCGTTCCGATGACGTGGCGTCGATCGCGGAGGTGACGCGTCGGCGGTTCTATCGGCATCTGCACGATACGCAGCACCCGACTGAGCTTGCCGCGGAAGGGAAATCGCGCAAGTTCGCGTATCCGCCCAACTTGTATGTTGTGGACGGCGGCGCGCCGCAGGTCAACGCGGCGCAGGCGGTGCTCGATGATCTTGGCATCACGGACGTCGCGGTGATCGGGCTGGCGAAGCGGCTGGAAGAGGTGTGGGTGCCCTCGGAGCCGGACCCCGTCATCATGCCGCGCAACAGCGAGGGGCTGTATCTGCTGCAGCGGGTGCGTGACGAAGCACACCGGTTTGCGATCGCCTATCACCGCAGCAAGCGCTCGAAGCGGATGACGGCCTCGGCGCTGGACTCGGTGCGGGGGTTGGGGGAGCACCGACGTAAGGCCTTGGTCACGCACTTCGGCTCGGTGGCCCGGCTCAAGCAGGCCAGCGTCGAGGAGATCACCGCGGTGCCGGGGATCGGCGCGGCAACGGCGAAGGCGGTGCTGGAGGCCCTCGGCGCGCCGACCGATTCCGAAGCGCCCGCTCCGGTCATCGGCAATGATCAGACCAGGGCATCGGGATGACGGAGCATATGCACGAGGAACTGCGCGACAGCGCCGGCGACACCGAATCGGACATCGATGTCGTGCTGGTCACCGGGTTGTCGGGGGCAGGGCGTGGCACCGCCGCAAAGGTGCTGGAGGACCTCGGCTGGTACGTCGCGGACAACCTGCCGCCGGAGCTGATCGCCCAGATGGTCGAACTCGGACTGGCGGCGGGGTCGCGCATCACCCAGTTGGCGGTCGTGATGGATGTGCGCTCGCGCGGATTCACCGGCGATCTGGACTGGGTGCGCAACGATCTGGCCACCCGGGGCATCACGCCGAGGGTGCTGTTTCTGGAGGCTTCCGACGACATTCTGGTCCGCCGATACGAACAGAACCGGCGCAGTCATCCGTTGCAGGGCAATCAAACTCTGGCCGAAGGCATCGCAGCGGAACGGCAGATGCTCGCGCCGCTGCGCGCCGTGGCAGATTTGGTGATCGATACGTCGAAGTTGTCGGTGCCCGCGTTGCGCGAGAGCATTGAGCGCGCGTTCGGTGGCGAGACCATCGCCCAGACGAGCGTGACCGTCGAATCGTTCGGGTATAAATACGGGCTGCCGATGGACGCCGACACGGTGATGGACGTCCGGTTCCTGCCGAACCCGCACTGGGTGGACGAACTGCGGCCACACACCGGCCAACACCCCGCGGTGCGGGATTACGTGCTCGGGCAGCCGGGGGCCGCGGAGTTCCTGGATACCTACCATCAGCTGCTGGACGTCGTGATCGAAGGCTATCGCCGGGAAGGGAAGCGCTACATGACCGTTGCCATCGGCTGCACCGGCGGCAAGCACCGCAGTGTCGCGATGGCCGAGGCGCTGGCGTCGCGACTGCAGGACGATGAGCTCACGGTGCGGGTGCTGCACCGGGATCTGGGCCGCGAATGAGCCCCCGCATCGTCGCACTCGGTGGCGGGCACGGGCTTTACGCCACGCTGTCCGCCGCACGTCGGCTCACCCCGCATGTGACAGCTGTCGTCACCGTCGCCGACGACGGCGGATCATCGGGCCGGTTACGCAGCGAGCTCGATGTGGTGCCACCGGGTGATCTGCGGATGGCGTTGGCGGCGTTGGCATCTGACAGTCCGCATGGCCGGCTGTGGGCGACCATCATTCAGCACCGGTTCGGCGGCAACGGCGCACTGGCCGGCCACCCGATCGGCAATCTGATGCTGGCGGGCCTCAACGAGGTATTGGCCGATCCGGTGGCGGCGCTCGACGAACTGGGCCGCGTCCTTGGCGTCAAGGGCCGGGTGTTGCCGATGTGCCCGATGGGACTGAGCATCGAGGCGGACGTTTCGGGGCTCGAGTCGGATCCGCGAATGTTTCGGGTGATCCGCGGGCAGGTGGCGATCGCCACCACCGTCGGTCAGGTGCGACGGGTGCGGCTGCAGCCTGCGGATCCACCTGCCACCCGGCAGGCGGTTGACGCGATCATGTCCGCCGATCTGGTGGTGTTGGGTCCCGGCTCCTGGTTCACCAGCGTCATTCCACACGTGCTGGTGCCGCAACTGGCAGCGGCGCTGCAGGCCACGACCGCCCGGCGGGCTCTGGTGGTGAACCTGGTCGCCGAGCCGGGCGAAACCGCAGGCTTCTCGGTGGAGCGGCACATCCATGTGCTTGCCCAGCACGCGCCGGGGTTCTCGATACACGACATCATCGTCGACTCCAGCCGGGTGCCCAGCGAACGCGAGCGTGAGCAGTTGCGTCGGACCGCCACCATCCTCAATGCCGAAGTTGAGTTTGCTGAGGTGTCCAGACCTGGTACACCTTTACATGACCCGGCGAGGTTGGCCGCGGCTCTGGAGGGTGTGCGTGTTCGCGGGATGGCTCCGACCCCGAACATCCAGGAGCCGACCGTGCCCGCACCGACAGTGAACGGACCGAGAGGTGACGACCCGTGGCGATGACGGCCGAGGTCAAGGACGAACTGAGCCGGCTGGTGGTGAACTCCGTCAGCGCCCGCCGTGCCGAGGTGGCGTCCTTGCTGCGCTTTGCGGGCGGCCTGCACATCGTGTCCGGACGCGTGGTGGTCGAGGCGGAGGTCGACCTGGGGATCATCGCCAGGCGACTGCGTAAGGACATCTACGACCTGTACGGATATAGCGCGGTGGTGCACGTGCTGTCGGCCAGCGGCATTCGCAAGAGCACGCGCTATGTGGTGCGGGTGGCCAAAGATGGGGAAGCGCTGGCGAGGCAGACAGGTCTACTGGATCTGCGCGGCCGGCCGGTGCGAGGGCTGCCGGCCCAGGTGGTTGGCGGTAGTGTCGCCGACGCCGAAGCTGCTTGGCGCGGAGCGTTTTTGGCGCACGGATCACTGACCGAGCCGGGCCGGTCGTCGGCGCTGGAGGTCAGCTGTCCCGGGCCGGAGGCGGCGCTGGCATTGGTCGGTGCGGCGCGGCGGCTTGGCGTGAGCGCCAAGGCGCGCGAGGTACGGGGCAGCGACCGGGTGGTGGTGCGCGATGGCGAGGCCATCGGCGCGTTGTTGACGCGGATGGGCGCCCAGGACACCCGGTTGACCTGGGAAGAGCGTCGGATGCGCCGCGAGGTACGGGCGACCGCGAATCGGCTGGCCAACTTCGATGACGCCAACCTGCGGCGTTCGGCACGGGCGGCGGTGGCCGCAGCGGCAAGGGTGGAGCGGGCGCTGGAGATCCTCGGCGACACCGTGCCTGATCATCTGGCCGCCGCAGGGAAGTTGCGCGTCGAGCACAGGCAAGCGTCGCTGGAGGAGCTCGGTCGACTTGCTGACCCACCGATGACGAAAGATGCTGTGGCGGGCCGGATTCGACGGTTGCTGTCGATGGCCGACCGCAAGGCCAAGCAAGACGGCATTCCCGATACCGAGTCTGCCGTCACGCCTGATCTGCTTGAGGACGCCTAGGCTAGCCGGCCGTCGGCGGTTCCGGTTGCGGGTTGAAGCCGCGGAGGATGCCGGGGTTCAGCACCGGCACACCCGGCGGATCGGGCTGCGGGTTGAAGCCGCGAATGACACCCGGATTGGTGATGGGTGACGTGGCCACCTTGCCGGGCGGGTCCGGCTGCGGGTTGAAGGCCTGGGCGGTACCCATGCTCAGTCCAAGTCCGGCGAGCGCGATGCTGCCTGACAGCAGCGCCCCGACGACGATCTTCTTCATGGTTTCTCCTTGTTCGAGTCTCCCGGTGGTTCCGGTTGGTCTCCAGCATCAGAGGCGAGCCTTGGCGGATTCTTGGCGTCGGAACAAGCGTGCCGAGCGCACGGTTGGTGTACGTAAACATCGACACGGCCCGTAAACAAGCGTGCGTTCGGCAAGAGGAGAGGTATGCGCATAGTCCTCGTCGGCGGTTCCGGAACCATCGGCCGACGGCTGGCGCCGGCGCTGGCGCAGCGTCATGAAATCGTGGTGGCAGGGCGAACTTCCGGCGACATCCATGTCGACATCACCTCTGCAGAGTCGATCGAGGCGATGTATCAGGAACTGCCCGGAGTGGACGCAGTTGTCGGCATCGCGGCATCGGGTGCGCTCGACGAATTCGCTACTCTCACCGAAGAACAACTTCTCGACAACATGCGCGGGAAGTTCTTCGGCCAAGTCAATCTCGTGCTGATCGGTCAGCGCTACGTGAACGCCGGAGGGTCGTTCACGTTGACGTCGGGTGTGTTCGCCGACCAGCCCGCCACGGGCGTGACCGGCGGCGGTGTCGTGAGTGGGGCGCTGCATAGCTTCGTGCTGTCCGCGGCACTGGAGTTGCAGGGCCGCTACCGTGTCAATGTCGTCAGCCCGACGATGGTCAGCGATTCGGTCGACGAATACGCTCCGCTGTTTCCCGGGTTGTCCGCTATTCCGATGGACACCCTCGTCGGGCACTACGTCGACTGCATCGAAACCGAGATGACCGGTCAGATCATCCGCGCCTACGGCTGAACATCGCCTGACACTGCGTCTTCTGTGGCATTCTGCGGGGATGGTGGCTTCGCCGCCTTCGGGGGTTGTGACGTTTTTGTTCACCGATATCGAGGGTTCGACCCGTCGGTGGGAGGCAGACGCGGCGTCGATGCGGGCGGCGCTGCTGGCCCATGACAAGGTGCTGCGCACGGCAATCGAGGCGCACGAGGGTTTCTTGTTCAGCCACACCGGCGATGGTGTGGTCGCTGCGTTCGCGTCGCCGAGGGCTGCTGTTGACGCGGCGATCGATGCGCAGCGCGCGCTGGAGTTGCCGGTGCGGATGGGCATTGCAACCGGTGAAGCAGAATTGCGTGACGGTGACTACTTCGGCACGGTGCTCAATCGCGCTGCGCGGGTGATGGCGGCCGGGCACGGGGGTCAGATTCTGATCGCAGACTCGACGGCGGGTCTGCTCAGCGGTGTCGAGCTCATGAACCTCGGTCCGCGGCGGCTACGCGACGTCCCGAGCCGAATCACGTTGTACCAGGTGCAGGGCCCCGGACTGCGGTCGGAGTTTCCGCCGGTGCGGACAACCGATCCGAATCCGGGAAATCTGCGGCCGGCGGTAGGCAGGCTGGTCGGCCGCGGCGATGAGGTCGATGACATCGCGGCAGAGGTGCGATTGCATCGTTTGGTCACGTTGACCGGAGTGGGCGGAGTGGGTAAGACCAGGTTGGCTCTCGAAGTCGCCGCTGTGCTGTCCGACGAATTTCCCGACGGTGTATGGGTTTTCGAACTGGCATCGGTTTTGGATCCGGCGGCGGTCCCCGCCGCAGTGGCTTCGGTGCTGGGCATCACCCAGCAGCCCGGTAAGACAGTCAGCCAATCGCTGGCCGCCGCTTTGGACGGAAGGGTGCGTCTGCTGGTAATCGATAACTGCGAACACGTCGTCGATGCCGCAGCACAACTTGTCGAGGCCATCCTTGCTCAGTCGGCAACGGTGCGAATTCTGGCCACCAGCCGTGAGGGCCTGGGTGTCGTGGATGAGCGACTGCGACGGGTGCCTTCGCTCGAGGTGAACGCCGCCACCGAGCTGTTCGTCGAACGCGCCCACAGCTTCTCCGCTGACGAATCGACGGCGGTGGAAGAAGTTTGTCGACGCCTCGACGGCATTCCGTTGGCGATCGAACTGGCCGCCTCACGGATGGAGTCGATGACGGCAACCGAGGTTCGCGATCGACTCGATCACCGATTCAAACTGCTCGTCGGAGCCCGGCGCGGATTGGAGCGCCACCAAACACTACGTCAGGCCATGGCATGGTCATACGACTTGTTGGATGATGCCGAACGTGCTCTGCTGCAACGGTGTTCGGTGTTCGCCGGTGGATTCGGTCTTCAAAGTGCTTGCGCAGTGGCCGGCTATGAGGATTCCGACGAGTATGCCGTGCTGGATCTGCTCGACGCACTCGTGCGCAAATCGCTGTTGGTCGCCGACCGGTCTGCCGGACGGACCCGGTATTCGATGCTGGAGACGATCCGCCAGTTCGCCGAGGAGCAACTCTTGGCTGGTGGGGGGATCGACGATGCGCGTACTGCGCATGCCCACCACTACGCCGGTAAGGAAGCCGAGATCCTGACCTTGTGGGATGGCCCAGGGCAGCGGGAAGCATATGACTGGTTCACAGTCGAACTCGCCAATCTGCGCACCGCGTTTCGCTGGGCCGCCGACCGCGAGGATCTCGATGATGCGGCCACCATCGCGTGTTACGCAGCGTTCCTCGGCTACTGCGTTGAGAACTACGAGGCTGTGCCGTGGGCCGGGGAGTTGATCGAGCGCGCGAGCGCTGCTGATCACTCACGGCTCGCCTTCCTGTGCGCAATGGCAGCGCTGGGCTGGTTCGTAGGTCCCGCCGAGGCGGCAGTGCGGTGTTGCGACGTCGGACAGGCGGCGCTGTGCAACGGTCCTGCCGCGATACCGTTTGGCCTCGATGGCATGATGGCCACCTCCTATCTGGCCGTCGGTCAGCCTGATCGGGCGGTCGAGTGGCTCCGTGCGCGACTTGGAGGCGGGCTGGATACGCACGCGCAAGCCAACATCAGAGCGACGCTGTCCATGAGCTTGACGATCGCGGGTCGCGAAGAGGAAGCAATTGCTGCCGCGGCCGGTCTGGTCGACCTCGCCGAGACCACCCGCAACCCCTACACACTCTCGCTCGCGCTCATGGCTGACGGCTTCGCCTGGCGCAGTGCGGACCCCGACCGCGCATTGAAGGCGATGAACCGCGGCCTCGGTATAGCCCACGACAGTGGGAATCGCTTCAACGAATCCCACCTGACAGCCAATCTGGCCCAACTCGACGTCGAGCGCGGTGATCCCCTCTCCGCACTCGAACACATCGGCTTGGCGATTCGCGATATGCACGATTCGGGGAACATCACCACTGTCCGTTCGCCGTTGGCGAACTTCGCGATCTTGCTCAATCGGCTAGAACACTACGAAGCAGCGGCGACCATCGCCGGCTTCGCCCGCAGTCCTCTTACTGCCGCCTCGTTTCCCAAAATCGATACCGCGATCGCACACCTCCGCCGTGTACTTGGCGAGGACGCGTACGAGTCGCTCGCCGATGAAGGTGCGGCGATGACCATCGCCGATTTGGTCGCCTTCGCATACGACCAAATCGACCGCGCCCGAGCGCAACTCGAGCGGTCGCCATGAGGCCGCCTTCGGGGGTTGTGACGTTTTTGTTCACCGATATTGAGGGTTCGACCCGTCGGTGGGAGGCAGACGCGGCGTCGATGCGGGCGGCGCTGCTGGCCCATGACAAGGTGCTGCGCACGGCAATCGAGGCGCACGAGGGTTTCTTGTTCAGCCACACCGGCGATGGTGTGGTCGCTGCGTTCGCGTCGCCGAGAGCGGCTGTTGACGCGGCGATCGATGCGCAGCGCGCGCTGGAGTTGCCGGTGCGGATGGGCATTGCAACCGGTGAAGCAGAATTGCGTGACGGTGACTACTTCGGCACGGTGCTCAATCGCGCTGCGCGGGTGATGGCGGCCGGGCACGGCGGCCAGGTGTTGGTGGCGGAGTCAACGGCGGGACTGCTGAGCGGACTCGACCTCGTCGATCTCGGTCAGCGGCGGTTACGCGACGTTCCTAGCCCCGTCAACATCTTTCAGTTGCGCGCGCCGGGACTACGTGAAGACTTCCCGCCGTTGCGGACCGCCGAAACCACCCCTGGCAATCTGCGACGACCGGCGACAAGTTTCATCGGCCGTGACTCCGCGATTGCCGAAGTGGAAACCGCGGTGCGGGCACATCGACTGGTCACGTTGACGGGATCCGGCGGAGTCGGCAAGACCCGTCTGGCACTGGAAGTGGGCGCCCGGTTAGCAGCCGAGTTTCCGGACGGAACATGGGTTTTCGAGTTGGCCGCAATAGCCGATCCCGACGCGGTGCCGGATGCCGCTGCGGCGGTGCTGGGAATTACCCAGCAGCCCGGCAAGACTGTCTCCGATTCGGTGGCTGCGGCACTCGAGGGCAGAACGCGACTGCTGATTTTCGACAACTGCGAACATGTCCGCGATACGGTCGGCGATCTGGTCGAGACAATCCTTGCCCGTTCCTCATCGGTTCGGATACTCGCCACCAGTCGCGAAGGACTGGGTGTCGAAGACGAGCGCGTGTGGCTGGTTCCCTCCCTCGAGGTTCGGACTGGCTTGAACTCCGCTGCAGCAAGACTTTTCGTTGACCGTGCGGTAAGCGTCGCCTCGCACTTCGCGGTGGCCGACTCCGAGGACGCTAACGCCGTGACTGAGATATGTCGCCGCCTCGATGGAATACCGTTGGCGATCGAGCTTGCGGCCTCCCGAATGGCGTCGATGACCGCCAGCGACGTCAGGGACCGCCTCGACCATCGGTTCCGGTTGCTGGTGGGGACCCGTCGAGGGTTGGAACGTCACCAGACGCTGCGCCACGCGGTGGCGTGGTCCTACGATTTGCTCAGTGACGAAGAAAAGACATTGTTGACTCGGTGTTCGGTGTTCACCGGTGGCTTTGATGTCGAAAGTGCCCGTGCGGTGGGCGGACTCAATGACGACTTCGCCACGCTCGATCTGCTCGACGCGCTGGTGCGCAAGTCGTTGGTGGTCGCAGGCCGGTCCGCCGGTAAGGCGCGATATTCGATGTTGGAAACGGTGCGCCAATTCGCCGAGGAGCAGCTCGCGGAAGGTGCCGACGCGGATGCGGCCCGGGCAACGCATGCGTCCTACTTCGCTGCGCGCGAAGACGACATTTTGGCGCTGTGGAACAGCCCGCGGCAGCGTGACGCCTACGCCTGGTTCAACACGGAGTTGGCCAATCTGCGCACTGCGTTTCGATGGGCTGCCGAGCACGATGATCTCGACACCGCGGCGCCGGTCGCGACGTATGCGGCCTTGTTCGGCGTGCTGACGGAGAACTTCGAACCCGTGACATGGGTCGAAGAACTCATCCCGGCCGCCCGTGCCGCCGACCATCCCAGGCTCACATCGCTGTATCTGCTGGCCACGCATTGTTGGATGGTGGGACGCATCGATCAGGCCGTGCAGTACGGCGACGAAGGACAAGCGCTGGTCGACAGCGGCCGATACGGGGTGCCGCGCGGGTTGGAGAGCTGGTCGGCCGGCGTGTCCAACAACATCGGGCTGCCCGAGGACTCGATCGAGGCATACCGTCGCATGCTCGCACGCCGAGACGATGACCCGTACGGGTTGACGCGCTCGGGGCTCGCATTGGGCCTGATGAGAGCTGGGTCTCCCGCCGAGGCGATGGCCGTCGCCAAGGATCTTGTCGACTCTGCCGGAGAGATAATCAACCCATGGGGACAGTCCTACGCCCTGTTGGTGTACGGCATGGCGTGGTGTGATGCCGATCCTGCCGGTGCTCGTGACGCTCTGCGGCGGGGCCTTGCGATTGCTCAGGACAGCGGTATTCGCTACAACGAATCGCATCTGGCGAGCGTCCTTGGTCGGCTGGAGGCGCGACACGGTGACGCGAGGTCGGCGCTCGAATACCTCCAACTGTCGATCGGCAACTACCACGACTGCGGAAACACCTCTACCCTGCGGGTCCCGCTCGCCAGCCTCGCGGCGTGCCTCGAGCGCCTCGAGTATTGGGAAGGAGCGGCGGTCATCGCGGGCTTTGCGTCCGGTCACCTTGCCAGGGCATGGCTCCCTGAACTCGGCAGCGCGATAGCGCATCTGCGGGACGTTCTCGGCGACCAGAGATACGTCGAACTCAGCGAAAAGGGGGCAGCGATGACCGCCGCCACGTTGGTGGCCTACGCCTATGACCAAATCGACCAGGCGCGAGTAGAACTCGAACGATCGCAATGAAGCGGCCGTCGGGGGTTGTGACGTTTCTGTTCACCGATATCGAGGGCTCGACCCGTCGGTGGGAAGCAGACGCGGATGCGATGCGGGTCGCACTACTTGCCCATGACAAGGTGCTGCGCACCGCGATCGAGGCGCACGACGGCTACCTGTTCAGTCATACCGGCGATGGCGTGGTCGCGGCTTTCGCATCACCGAAGGCGGCCGTGGACGCGGCAATCGATGCGCAGCGCGAGTTGCAGTTGCCGGTGCGGATGGGCATCGCGACGGGTGAGGCCGAACTGCGCGACAACGATTACTTCGGCACGGTGCTCAACCGCGCTGCGCGGGTGATGGCCGCGGGCCACGGCGGCCAGGTACTGGTCGCAGACTCAACGGCAAGCCTGCTCAGCGACGCTGAGCTGGTCAGCCTCGGACCTCGTCGGCTGCGAGATCTACCGAACCCGATCACAGTGTTTCAATTGCACGCCTCTGGCTTGCCGACGGATTTTCCGCCATTACGGACGATCGATTCCAGTCTTGGCAATCTGCGGCCGGCAGCCAGCCGGCTCATCGGTCGCGACGACGAAGTCGACCTCGTCGCAGCGGCGATGCGGTCGCACCGGCTTGTCACGTTGGCGGGTGTGGGTGGTGTCGGTAAGACTCGATTGGCGCTTGAGATTGCCACCGTGCTGGCCGACGAATTTCCGGACGGCGTCTGGGTTTTCGAACTGGCTTCGGTCACTGATCCTGCGGCCGTACCCGACGCCGTGGCCGCGGTGCTGGGCATCACACAGCAGCCCGGCATGACGATGAGTGAGTCGATCGCTGCCACTTTGGAGGGCAGGGTCCGCCTCCTGGTCTTCGACAACTGCGAGCACGTCGTCGACTCCGCAGCGGATCTGATCGATCTGGTCCTCGCGCGCTCGGCCACGGTGAAGATCCTGTCCACAAGCCGTGAGGGGTTGGGACTCGCCGACGAACGGTTGTGGCGAGTTCCATCACTGGAAGTCGTTGCGGCCATTGAGTTGTTCACGGAACGGGCTGCGCGGGCATTGTCGGCTGACGAATCAGGGGCGGTCGAGGAGGTGTGTCGCCGACTCGACGGTATTCCGTTGGCTATCGAGCTTGCCGCCTCGCGGATGGAATCGATGACCGCGACAGAGATGCGCGACCGCCTCGATCACCGATTCAAGCTACTCGTCCGGTCGCGACGCGGACTCGCACGCCACCAGACGCTGCGCCAGGCGGTGTCCTGGTCGTATGACCTGCTCGATGGCTCGGAAAGATCGCTGCTGGAACGTTGTTCGGTATTCGCGGGTAGTTTTGATGTTCAAAGCGCCTGTGCTGTAGCGGGATTCGACAACATCGACGAGTTTGTAGTCCTTGACTTGCTCGACGCGCTGGTGCGAAAATCGTTGGTCGTCGCGCATCGGTCGACAGGGCGAACCCGCTTTTCGATGTTGGAGACCATCCGCCAGTTCGCCGAGGAGAAGTTGGTCGCGCGCGGGGCGGCAGCAGAGGCAAGCTCGGCGCACGCCGAGCATTTCGCCGGCCGCGAAACCGAAATCATGGCGTTGTGGGACAGCGCGCGCCAGCGCGAGGCTTATGACTGGTTCGGCACCGAACTCGCCAACCTGCGCATAGCGTTTCGTTGGGCGGCCGATCACGGCGACCTCGAGGTCGCCGCTTCCATCGTGACCTTCGTCGGCCTTCTCGGCTTCGGCGTTGAGAACTACGAGCCGGTTTCCTGGGCAGAAGAGCTGATCGAGCCCGCCCGCGCGACTGGACACCCCCGCCTCGCGAGTTTGTATGTGATTGCGTCGCTGTGTTGGATGGCTGGCCGGGTTGATGACGCGCTCGGCTATGCCGACACCGCTCAAACCGTCATGGGCAGCGCACTGCGTACGCCGCCGTACGCGATGGAAGGCTGGGTCGGAGCGGCGTATGCAGTCGTCGGGCAGCCAGAGCGATGGGCGGAACTATGCCGCGCTCAGCTCGAACGCCGAGGTGACAACCACGTCTACATACGTGCTTGCCGGGTCTTCGCGCTCAGTTTTGCCGGCGCGATAGATGAGGCCGTTGACGACGCCGAAGGACTGATCGAAGCAGGGATAGCGACAGGCAATCCGTACATGCGTACGTTCGCGGTCGCCGCCTCCGCCTTCTTTCTCACCACTGGTGATAATGCGCATGCGATGCAGGCGTGTCGCGAAGGGCTGGCACTGGCTCAATCCAGCGGCAATCACTTCAACGAATCAATCCTTGCGCTGAACCTGGCCCGCCTCGAGGCACAGGAAGCCGTCAATGTGCAGGCGATCGATCATCTGACTCTAGTCATTCGCAACTATCACGACTCCGGAAACGTCGCGAGTCTACGCAGCCCGCTGGCTGTGCTCGCAGGATTTCTAATCCGGCTCAGGCGTTTCGAACCGGCGGCGACGATCGCAGGATTCGCGTACAGCCCTCTCGCTGTAGGGGCCGTTCCGGACCTGGAGAGCGCGATCGCTCAACTGAGGGATGCGCTCGGCGATGAGGTCTACGAAACGCTTGCCAACGTGGGCCAGTCAATGACCGCCGCTGCGGTGGTCGCCCACGCCTACGACCAAATCGACCAGGCGCGAGCGCAACTCGAACTACTACGGTGAACGCATGGAGACACTGAGGGTCGGTGCGGCCTTTCCCGATCCACCGTTCAACGGCATGCCGGATAACAGCGGACTCGATATCGACCTGATGACCGCGATCGCCGAAGCCCTCGGCGCCACAGTTGAATTCATCCCGTATGGCGGTGCTGACTTCAACGGCATCTTCGATGCCCTCGGCTCCGCCTACGACTGCGTGGCCGCAGGCACCACCGTCACCCCCGAACGCGAAACCAAGGCGCAGTTCGTCGCGCCCTACCTGATCTCCGGCCAGTCGCTGGCCGTCGACACCACCCGGTTGCCGAACGTCACGTCCGTCGACGACCTCGAAGGCCTGACCATCGGCGTACAGCAGGGCAACACCAGCCAGCCCATCGCCGAGCGCCTCGTCGCCGACGGCAAGGCCGCGGAGGTCCGCGTCTACGACTACGGCACCATCCGCACCGCGCTGACCGACCTGACCACCGGCGACTGCGACGCGTTCATGAAGCTCGCCCCGGTGCTGACGGAATTGGTCACGCCGATCGCCGGCGTCGAGGTCGTCCAGCGCGGCATCTCAGTCGAGAACATCGCGATCGCGGTACCGCTCGACGACCAGGCCTTGTTCAGCCGCATCACCGTCGCGCAGGCCGAACTCGAGGCCGACGGCACCCTGCCGCGCATCCGTCAGAAATGGCTGGGCAAGCCCGATGCGGACCAAAGCTCGGCCGTCCACTGAACCAGCCCGCACGTGGCGTCTATCACACCACTAGGCTGGTCGCGAGCGATAAGGCGACTAAGAGGAGACACAAAGTGACCATCCGGGTCGGCGTTAACGGCTTCGGCCGCATCGGACGCAATTTCTACCGGGCTCTCGCGGCGCAGAAGGCCGAGGGCAAGAGCACCGACATCGAGGTCATCGCGGTCAACGACCTCACCGATAACGCCAGCTTGGCGCACCTGCTCAAGTTCGACTCGATCCTGGGCCGCTACCCGGAGGAGATCAGCCTGGAGGGTGACGACACGATCGTCATCGGCAGCACCAAGATCAAGTCGCTGGAGGTCAAGGAAGGCCCGGCCGCGCTGCCCTGGGGTGACCTGGGTGTCGACGTGGTCGTCGAGTCCACCGGCATCTTCACCAACGCCGCCAAGGCCAAGGGTCACCTGGATGCGGGGGCCAAGAAGGTCATCATCTCCGCGCCGGCCACCGATGAGGACATCACCATCGTGCTCGGCGTCAACGACGACAAGTACGACGGCAGCCAGAACATCATCTCCAACGCCTCGTGCACCACGAACTGCCTTGGCCCGCTGGCCAAGGTCCTCAACGACGAGTTCGGCATCGTCAAGGGCCTGATGACGACGGTGCACGCCTACACCCAGGACCAAAACCTGCAGGACGGCCCGCACAAAGACCTGCGCCGCGCCAGGGCCGCCGCGCTCAATATCGTGCCGACCTCGACCGGTGCGGCCAAGGCCATCGGCCTGGTGTTGCCCGAGTTGAAGGGCAAGCTGGACGGCTACGCGCTGCGGGTGCCGATCCCGACGGGTTCGTGCACCGATCTGACCGCCGAGCTGTCCAAGTCGGCCACCGCCGAGGAGATCAACGCGGCATTCAAGGCCGCCGCCGACGGACCGCTGAAGGGCATCCTGAAGTACTACGACGCGCCGATCGTGTCCAGCGATATCGTCACCGACCCGCACAGCTCGATCTTTGATGCCGGGCTGACCAAGGTGATCGACAACCAGGCCAAGACGGTGTCCTGGTACGACAACGAGTGGGGTTACTCGAACCGCCTCGTTGACCTGGTCGCGCTGGTCGGCAAGTCCCTGTAGCCCAGTGGCTATCAAGACACTCGAAGACTTACTCGCAGAAGGCGTTTCGGGCCGGGGCGTCCTCGTGCGCTCCGACCTGAACGTCCCGCTCGACGACGGGAACATCACCGACCCCGGGCGCATCATCGCGTCGGTGCCCACGCTGCAGGCGTTGTCCGATGCAGGCGCCAAGGTCATCGTCACCGCGCACCTGGGTCGGCCGAAGGGCGGCCCCGACCCGCAGTTCTCGCTCGCGCCGGTGGCAAAGGCGTTGGGGGAGAAGCTCGGCCGTCACGTTCAGCTGGCTACCGACGTGGTCGGCACTGATGCTCTTGCGCGTGCCGAAGGGCTCACCGACGGTGACGTCCTGCTGCTGGAGAACATTCGCTTCGACGCTCGCGAAACGAGTAAGGACGATGGCGAGCGGCTGGCACTGGCCAAGGCGCTGGTCGAATTGGTCGGCGATGACGGCGCTTTCGTGTCCGACGGCTTCGGGGTGGTGCATCGTAAGCAGGCCTCGGTCTATGACGTGGCGACGCTGTTGCCGCACTATGCGGGCACGTTGGTGGCCGCTGAGGTGAAGGTCCTGCAGCAGCTGACCAGCTCGACCGAGCGGCCGTACGCGGTGGTGCTCGGCGGTTCGAAGGTGTCGGACAAGTTGGCTGTCATCGAGAATCTGGCGACCAAGGCCGACAGCATCGTCATCGGTGGCGGCATGTGCTTCACCTTCCTTGCCTCACAAGGTGTTTCGGTGGGCAAGTCGCTGCTCGAAGAGGGGATGATCGAGACTTGCCGCAAGCTGCTCGAGGACTACGGTGACGTGATCCACGTGCCCGTCGACATCGTCGCGGCCGACGAGTTCAAAGCCGATTCGCCATCGGAAATCGTTGCGGCTGACCGCATTCCGCAGGACAAAATGGGTCTGGACATCGGGCCGGGCTCGGTCGAACGGTTCACCGCGCTGCTGTCCAACGCCAAGACGGTGTTCTGGAACGGCCCGATGGGCGTCTTCGAATTCCCCGCATTCGCGGCGGGCACCAAGGGCGTCGCAGAGGCGATCATCGCGGCAACCGACAAGGGCGCGTTCAGCGTGGTCGGCGGCGGTGACTCGGCCGCCGCGGTGCGTCAACTCGGCCTGCCAGAAGACGGCTTCTCCCACATTTCCACCGGAGGCGGGGCCTCGCTGGAATACCTTGAGGGCAAAACACTGCCCGGCCTGGAGGTACTGGAATCATGAGCCGTAAGCCGCTGATCGCCGGCAACTGGAAGATGAACCTCAACCATTTCGAGGCGATCGCGCTCGTCCAGAAGATCGCGTTCTCGCTGCCGGACAAGTACTTCGACAAGGTCGACGTCGCGGTGATCCCGCCGTTCACTGACCTGCGCAGCGTGCAGACCCTGGTCGACGGGGACAAGCTGCGGCTGACCTACGGTGCACAGGACGTGTCGCAGCACGACTCGGGTGCCTACACCGGCGAAATCAGTGGAGCCTTTCTGGCCAAGCTGGGCTGCACGTTCGTCGTCGTCGGGCACTCGGAGCGGCGCACGTACCACCACGAGGACGACGCCCTCGTCGCCGCGAAGTCGTCCGCGGCCTTCAAGCACGGCCTGACGCCGATCATCTGCATCGGTGAGCAGCTCGAGGTCCGCGAGGCCGGCAACCACGTCGAACACAACGTGGAGATGCTGCGCGGTTCGCTGGCCGGCCTGACTTCCGAGCAGATCGGCAACTCCGTGATTGCCTACGAGCCGGTCTGGGCCATCGGCACCGGCCGGGTGGCCAGCGCGGCCGACGCGCAGGAGGTCTGCAAGGCCATCCGCGACGAGCTCGGCAAGCTGGCGACGCCGGAACTGGCATCCGGGGTCCGCGTGCTCTACGGCGGTTCGGTCAACGCCAAGAACGTCGGCGAGATCGTCGCACAGGAGGATGTGGACGGCGCACTGGTCGGTGGCGCGTCGCTGGACGGCGAGCAATTCGCGACACTGTCGGCCATCGCGGCCGGCGGCCCCCTGCCCTGATAGCAGCTCAGGAGCCTGTAGTCTGGCTGCCATGGAATTGGCCCTGCAGATAACCCTGGTCGTGACCAGTGTGCTGGTTGTGCTCCTGGTCCTGCTGCACCGCGCAAAGGGCGGTGGCCTGTCCACGCTGTTCGGTGGTGGCGTCCAGTCCAGCCTGTCGGGGTCGACGGTTGTCGAGAAGAACCTCGACCGGCTGACGCTCTTCGTGACCGGCATCTGGCTGGTTTCGATCATCGGCGTCGCGCTGTTGATCAAGTACACCTAGGGCGGCCATGAACACGCCGGAACACAGCCGGCAGCCGTACTACACGCCCGTCGAGGGCATCGCGATCACCTTCTTGTACAACAGGGCTTTCGGCAGCTTCTTTGACTTCTTCGGCCCGAAGATATTCGTCGACGGCGCCGAGATTCCCGGCCAACGCTGGGGCAAGGCCGATCTGCTCGTCCCGGCGGGCAGGCACCAGGTGCACGTCTATACGAGGTATTTCTTTCCGCCGAAAACCGGTCCCGCCGATTACACGGTCGTGGTGCCGCCGGGGGAGTTCGTCGAACTCGAATACCGGGCGCCGGTGTTCACTTTCGCCCGCGGATCGCTGGGCCCGCCGCCGCAGCGGTATCGGGGAGTCTGGCCGGTGGTCGCGCTGATCGGCGGCGGGCTGCTGATCCTGGCGCTGATGCTGCTCTTTGCCGCTCTCTAGCGGCTAGAGGATGCCGCCAAGGCCGGGCAGATTGCCAAGCACCGGCAGGTCGCCGAGCAGTCCGCCCGTCGGATCATCGTCGCAGACCTGGCTCTGCTGCGGCACATTGATCACCTGACCCTGGTTGCCGATCGTGACAGTGTTCTTCGGACAGGCCTGCGGTTCGGCGGCAGCGGGGCCCGGATAGCCGAGCGCCAACGCAACGAACGTCGCAAAGATGGTGGCGGCGAGCGCTTTCATGATGGATCCCAACCTCGGAGTTTGCTCTGCAATCAGCATGCGCCACCAGCAGGACGGCAGCAACCCGCGGTGCCAGGAACCATTCAGCAGTCGACCATAGGATCGCGCGCGTGTTCGTGCACATACTTCTTCGCGCCGGTGCTGTTGCGGTTGTTCTGGTGTCTTTCGGACCCGGCATCGCCGCAGCGGACCCGTTGCCCGTCGCGGACGTCACCCAATCCGCGGACACCGACGACGGCTGGCATCTGAGCGCTGCGCTGACGAAGATGACCATCAACTCCGTGCCGAACATGGCCGCAACGGCGTTCACCAGAGAAGGTTTTGTCACCGGCAAGGCGGTCGCTTCGATCGACGGCAACGGCAACTCGGCAGTGAACTCGGGCATGTTGATTTTCGGTCTGCAACTGGGGTGTCAGGTCGACCTCAGCGAGGGCGGCAGCATCGGTGTCGATGCCGACGCCGGTATCAGCCCTGGCTTCAACGGCGGCAATCTGCTCAACATCGTTGGCCCGTATGCCGATATCGGCGGAAACGCCTCGATCAATCTGTTGCCGGGAAACATCACGAACCTCGGGCTGGGCAAGAAGGAATTGAAGGGCCGCACCGGCGAGATCGTGGTGCACGACGCACACGTCAAGGTGGACAGCTGTGGAGGACAGGTCTCCGTCCGGTTCTTCGCGACGGCGATGATCGACACGGACAAGTCGGACGACAGCGTCAACGCCTACGGGGACATTCTCACGTTATGAGTACGTTGCGGATTTGCGTTGCAGCAGTGGCACTCTCGCTGGCAGTGTGGGGTGCCCCTGTCGCCGATGCTGACTGCACCACCGCGGGTGACTTCGGAGCCGGTGCCGGCTGCTCACCTCCGGGATCGGGATCGGGATCGGACAACAGCATCGAAAGCTGGCCACCGACATCCGTGGATTGGCCCCCGCCGCAGAAGTCGGATTCCGACAGCGACAGCGGCGGCAAGACAGGTGACGCCAAGCCGACGCCCATCGTGTTGCCCACCGGCCAGAGACCATCGCCTACCGTGACGCCGAGCACGAGCACCACACCGACACCCACTCCGATCGTGATTCCGCAGCACTAGGACCCTCGTCATGCGGGCTTCAGCGCCCGCATCGATACTTGAGCCATGGCTGAAGGACCCGACGTCACGCTCGCACCGATCGGTTCGGTGCGGCGCACCCAGGTGGGTCGCGAGGCCACCGAGCCGATGCGGGAGGACATCCGCCTGCTCGGCACGATTCTCGGCGACACGGTGCGTGAGCAGAACGGCGAGGAGGTGTTCGACCTCGTCGAGCGGGCCCGTGTCGAATCGTTCCGCGTGCGGCGCTCGGAGATCGATCGCGCCGAGTTGGCCCGGATGTTCGACGGCATCGACATCCACCAGGCCATCCCCGTCATCCGCGCGTTCTCTCATTTCGCGCTGCTGGCGAACGTCGCCGAGGACATTCACCGTGAACGCCGCCGCGCGATCCATCTCGCGGCAGGTGAGCCGCCGCAGAACAGCACTCTGGCCGCCACGTATTTGAAACTCGACTCGGCAGAACTGGATTCGGCCACAGTTGCCGAAGCGCTGAGCGGTGCATTGGTCTCGCCGGTGATCACCGCGCATCCCACCGAGACCCGCCGCCGCACGGTTTTCGACACCCAGCACCGGATCACCGAACTGATGCGGTTGCGGCTGCACGGGCACACCGAAACCGACGACGGCCGCGACATCAACGTCGAACTGCGCCGGCACATCTTCACGCTATGGCAGACCGCTCTGATTCGGTTGTCGCGGTTGAAGATTCAGGATGAGATCGAGACCGGGTTGCGGTATTACCAGTCGGCGTTCCTCGAGGTCATCCCGAAGGTCAACGCGGAGGTGCGATCCGCGTTGCAGGCCCGCTGGCCGGACGCGGATCTGTTCGAGCTGCCGATTCTGCGACCGGGCTCATGGATCGGCGGTGACCGCGATGGCAATCCCAACGTCACCGCCGAAGTCGTCCGTCAAGCCACTGGCAGGGCCTCCTTCACCGCGTTCGAGCACTACTTCACCGAGATCAGTTTTCTCGAGCAGGAGCTGTCGATGTCGGCGCGGCTGGTGCAGGTCAGCGAAGAGCTCAAAGCGTTGGCGGATGTGTGCAACGAGCCCGCCCGCGCCGACGAACCGTACCGCCGCGCATTGCGCGTCATCCACGGCAGGCTCACCGCGACCGCGGCTGAGATCCTGGACAGCCAGCCGGAACACGAACTCGACCTCGGCCTGGAACGCTATGTGACGCCGGCCGAACTGCTTGCCGACCTCGATGTCATCGATGGTTCATTGCGCTCCAACGGAAGCGGTGTGCTCGCCGATGATCGGCTGGCCAGGCTGCGGGAAGCCTTGCGGGTCTTCGGTTTTCACCTCTCCGGCCTGGACCTGCGCCAGAACTCCGATGTGCACGAGGAGGTGGTGGCCGAGCTGCTGGCGTGGGCGGGAGTACACGCGGACTACCCGTCGCTGGCCGAACCGGAGCGTGTCGAACTGCTGGCTGCCGAGTTGGCGACCCGTCGACCGCTGACGAAAGACGACGCCGCACTGTCGGAGCTGGCCCGCAAGGAGCTGGACATCGTCGCCGCGGCCGCCCGCGCCGTTCGGGTCTTCGGACCGCAGGCGATACCGAACTACATCATCTCGATGTGTCAGTCGGTTTCGGACATGCTCGAGGCGGCGATCCTGCTCAAGGAGGTTGGCCTGCTCGATGCCTCGGGCGACGAGCCCTATGCCCCCGTCGGCATCGTTCCGCTCTTTGAGACCATCGACGACCTGCAGCGCGGTTCGGCCATTCTCGAAGCGGTGCTTGACCTTCCGCTGTATCGCGGCGTCGTGAGTGCACGCGATGACAGCCAAGAGGTGATGCTCGGGTATTCCGACTCGAACAAGGACGGGGGGTACCTGGCGGCAAACTGGGCGCTGTATCGCGCCGAACTGGACCTCGTCGAGTCGGCCCGCAAGACCGGAATTCGGTTGCGGCTCTTCCACGGACGCGGTGGCACCGTCGGTCGCGGGGGCGGGCCGAGTTACGACGCCATTCTCGCCCAGCCACCGGGTGCGGTGAACGGATCGCTTCGGATCACCGAGCAGGGCGAAGTGATCGCCGCCAAATATGCCGAACCGCGTGTCGCACATCGCAACCTCGAGACGCTGTTGGCGGCCACGTTGGAGGCCACGCTGCTCGACGTCGAAGGCCTGGGCGATGCGGCGGGGCCTGCCTATGAGGTGCTCGACGAACTGGCTGCCCGCGCTCAGCGCGCGTATGCCGAATTAGTCCATGAGACACCAGGTTTCGTCGAGTATTTCAAGGCGTCCACGCCGGTCAGCGAGATCGGTGCGCTCAACATCGGCAGCAGGCCGACGTCGCGGAAACCGACGACGTCGATTTCGGATCTACGAGCCATACCGTGGGTACTGGCTTGGAGCCAGTCGCGGGTGATGCTGCCCGGCTGGTACGGCACCGGCGCCGCATTCGAAACCTGGATCGCCGACGGCGACGGAAGGCTTGAAGTACTGCAAGACCTCTATCGTCGTTGGCCGTTCTTCCGCACCGTGCTATCGAACATGGCGCAGGTGCTGTCCAAGTCGGACATGGGTCTGGCTGCGCGCTATTCCGAACTCGTCGAAGACGAGGCGCTGCGCCAGCGGGTGTTCGGCAAGATCGTCGACGAGCATGAGCGAACGATCCGCATGCACAAGCTGATCACCGGCCAGGACGACCTGCTAGCGGACAACCCGGCGTTGGCGCGGTCGGTGTTCAACCGCTTTCCGTATCTCGAGCCGCTGAACCATCTGCAAGTGGAACTGCTGCAGCGGTACCGCTCAGGAGACGACGACGAACTGGTCCAGCGCGGCATCCTGCTGACCATGAGTGGGCTGGCAACCGCGCTGCGCAACAGCGGATAGCCACGCGACGTTAGAGTCCCGCGGTTCGACGCATCCTGTTGACGACACCGCGCACTGCGGACTCCGTGGCCGCGATCGGCGCGACTGCAGCCTCACCGATGTCGACGATGCGTTCGACGCGACCGACGATGGCTTCGAGGCGATCGACCACCGCGAACAGTCGCGGTGCGAGCTCGTTGATCTGGTTGATCGTTTCGTTGAACCGCTCCAGGGTGGCGTCGAGGTTGCCTGTCGAATGGTTCAGGTCGACCAGGGTCTCGCTCAGCCCCTCCAGGATGGTGTCGACCTGCTCCACCGTCACGTCGGCGTTCAGTGCCGCCTGCGCGAGCTTGCGGATCCGCTCGGTGCCCGTCCGAGGCGCGGGTTTGCCACCTTTGTCAACCATGCCCGACATTATGACCACATCGATGGAACCGCCGGAGCGTAGTGGTCGTCTGAATCAGGTATGCAGTGCCGGAACAACCCACGTTCAGCCAGCCCTGACCTTGTCCGACGTATCGCGGAGTACGTCGCGGGATTCGCCGACGCGGAGGCCGACCAAAGGGGCGATGTCGAAAGCCGACGCCCGCCAGAGTAGGGAATGTGATGGAAATCCGGCGAAATCCGTCAGATATCCGACTCCCGGCGCGCTCCTAGAGCTCGGCGGCGGCGTCCTCGTCGAGCAGCCACACTGTCGCGTCGCGACCGACCGCGCCGGCGGCGGGCACGTCGACCGGCTTGGCGCCGCCGATCGCGGCCGCCACCGCGTCGGCCTTGCCTGCGCCCGAAACCACGAGCCAAACCTCGCGCGAACGCTGAACCGCGGGCAGCGTCAACGTGATTCGTTGCGGCGGCGGCTTGGGGGAGTCCGGCACACCGAGAACCAGTCGCTCTGTCTCGCGCACCGCGGCCGTATCCGGGAACAGTGAGTTGATGTGCCCCTCCGGTCCCATGCCCAGCAGATGCACGTCGAAGTCCGGTGCGGGCTGCCCCTCGTCGGCATTGGCGAAGAGCACTTGCTCGTAATCGCGTGCTGCGGCGTCCAGGTCGTCGCCGAACTCAGCGCCGCTGGCCGCCATCGGATGCACGTTGCCGGTCGGGATGTCGATGTGGTCGAGCAGCGCCTCACGGGCCTGCTTGTAATTGCGTTCGTCGTCGTCTTCGGGAACGAACCGATCGTCACCCCAGTACAGATGCACCTTCGACCAGTCGATCTTGTCGCCGGCCTCGCCAACCCGCTTGAGCAAGCCAATGCCGGTGCCCCCGCCGGTCAACACGATGTGGGCAGTGCCGCGGTTGTCGACGGCGCTGATGATCGCCTCCACCAGTCGGTCGCCTGCCGCCGCCACCAATGCCGCAGTGTCGGAATACTTCTCAACAATGTGGCTCACAGGTATTGCACTTTCTCGATGCCTTGCAGCGCCTCGTGATAGATCTCGTCGGCGTCCAGCCTCCGCAGGTCCTCGGCCAAGCACTCCTTGGCGTCTCTGCGCGCCAAGGGTATCCGCGCTTCAGGCTTACTGGTTCTGTTCAGCGTTGCGGTCACCCCTGTCTGTGGACGCTTCAGGGTGATGGTTTCACTGTCTCGCACGAGTTCGACCTTCAATTCGCCGACTGCCCGCTGCACCGGGCCGTCGATTCGGGCGGCGAGCCAACCGGCGAGGACGTCGAGCGAGGGCTCGTCCCGCAGGCCCGACACCAGCGCCGAGGTGATCGGCTCGAAGGGTGGCTGATTGAGCGCGGATGCCAGCAGCGCGCGCCAGTAAGTGATGCGGGCCCACGCCAGATCGGTGTCGCCGTCGGTGTAACCCTGCAGGCGACTCTTGATCGCGGCCAGCGGGTCGGAGCACTCTGTCGCATTAGTTATCCGGCGAATCGCCAAGTGACCCAACGGATCCTGTGCCGGCACCGCCGGGCCTCCGGCAGGCCACCATGCGACGACCGGGGTATCGGGCAGCAAGAAGGGCAGCACAACGCTGCTGGCGTGTTCGGCGAGCTCACCGTGCAGGCGGAGCGCAACGACCTCGCCCGCACCCGCATCGCCGCCGACGCGAAGTTGCGCATCCAGGCGCGACTCGGTGGCGCTTCGATCGCCCTGGACCACCACGATCACTCGGCACGGGTGCTCACGACTTGCAAAGTTGGCCGCCTCGATGGACTCCTCCAGCAGATCGTCTGAGTCAAGCGAGATCACGAGCGTGAGCACGCGGCTCAACGTGATAGCGCCGCCCTCTTCACGCAGGCCGGTGATCTTCTTGCTGATGTCGTTTGTTGTCGTGTCGGGCAGGTCGACGATCATCAGGGTCGCCTCCATTCGCGGCCCATGCGATGCATCATCTCGTCGGCCGACGGCGGCCCCCAGGTACCCGATTCATACGCATCAGGCTTGCCATGTGACGCCCAATAATCCAGCACGGGATCCAGGATCTCCCAGGACAATTCGACCTCGGCGTTGGTCGGGAACAGCGATGGTTCGCCGAGCAGCATGTCGAGGATCAACCGCTCGTATGCCTCGGGAGAGTCCTCGGCGAAGGCCGAACCGTAGGAGAAGTCCATGTTGACGTCACGGACCTCCATCGCGCTGCCGGGAACCTTCGATCCGAAACGCGTGGTGATGCCTTCGTCGGGCTGCACCCGGATCACCAAGGCGTTCTGGCCGAGTTCTTCGGTCATGGTCTTGTCGAACGGCAGGTGCGGGGCGCGCTTGAAGATGAGTGCGATCTCGGTCACCCTGCGTCCCAAGCGTTTTCCGGTCCGCAGGAAGAACGGCACCCCCGCCCAACGACGAGTGTCGATCTCCAGCGTGATCGCGGCATACGTCTCCGTCGTGGACTCCTTGGAAAAGCCCTCCTCGTCCAATAGACCGACGACCTTCTCGCTGCCCTGCCAGCCCGCGGCGTACTGCCCGCGAGCCGTGGTGTCATCGATGGGCTGCATCAACTTGATGGCGGAGAGCACCTTGATCTTTTCCGCCTGAAGTTCGTGCGGGCTGAAGTTCACCGGCTCTTCCATGGCCGTCAGCGCAAGCAGTTGCAGCAGGTGGTTCTGGATCACATCGCGGGCCGCGCCGACTCCGTCGTAGTAACCACCGCGGCCACCGAGACCGATGTCCTCGGCCATGGTGATCTGCACGCTGTCGACGTAGTTGTTGTTCCAGATGGGCTCGTACAACTCGTTGGCGAAGCGAAGGGCCAGAATGTTCTGGACAGTCTCCTTGCCGAGGTAGTGGTCGATGCGGAACACCGACTCCTCGGGGAAGACACTGTTGACCACCGTGTTGAGCTCTTTGGCGCTCTCCAGGTCGTGGCCGAACGGCTTCTCGACGACGACCCTGCTCCACCGGCCCTCTTGCGGCCTTGCCAATCCCGACTTCTGTAGCTGCTCGCATACCTGCTGAAAAGCCTTGGGCGGGATCGACAGATAGAATGCGTGGTTGCCGCCGGTGCCGCGCTCGGCGTCTAGCTTCTGAAGTGTTTCCGACAGCCGCTCAAATGCTTTCGCGTCATCGAAGGTGCCCTGCACGAAGCGGATTCCCTCGGCCAGCCGGTCCCAGACCTCCTGGCGATACGGCGTGCGGGCATGCGTTCTGACCGCATCGCACACCAGCTTGCCGAAATCCTCATCGGCCCAGTCCCTGCGGGCGAATCCGACCAGGCCGAAGTTCGCAGGCAACAGTCCGCGATTGGCGAGGTCGTAGATGGCAGGCATCAGCTTCTTGGTGGCCAGATCGCCGGTGACGCCGAAAATCACCACACCGCACGGGCCCGGGATGCGGGGCATGCGCTTGTCGCGCTTGTCCCGCAACGGATTACGCCAGGTAGCTCCGGCTGCAGACGCCGTATCCGTTTCGGGCGTCATTTGTTGGCGGCGTCGAGCTGTTCCTGCGTGGCATCGAGCAGCTCAAGCCACGACTTTTCGAACTTTTCCACGCCTTCGTTCTCGAGCACGAGGAATACGTCGGTCAGATCGACTCCCACTTCCTGGAGTTTGTCGAACACGCTCTGCGCTTCGTCCGCTGTCCCGGTGACGGTGTCACCGGTGATCACACCGTGGTCGGCGACCGCGTCAATCGTCTTCTCCGGCATGGTGTTCACGGTGTTCGGCGCAACCAGCTCGGTGACATACAGCGTGTCCGAGTAATCCGGATTCTTCACGCCAGTCGACGCCCAGAGCGGCCGCTGCACCCGTGCACCGTCGACCGCCAAGGCCTCGTAGCGGGATCCGCCCACGAACACTTCTTCATAAGCCGCATAGGCCAGCCGCGCATTGGCCACTCCGGCCTTGCCGCGCAATGCGAGCGCCTCATCGCTGCCTATCGCCTCCAGGCGCTTGTCCACCTCGGTATCCACGCGCGAAACGAAGAACGACGCGACGGAATGGATCTTGGTGAGGTCGTGCCCGGCATCCTTGGCCTTCTCCAGGCCTGCCAGGTAGGCATCCATCACCGCGCGGTGCCGCTCAACAGAGAAGATCAGCGTCACGTTCACCGAGATGCCCTCGGCAAGAACCGAAGTGATCGCCGGGATTCCTTCCTTCATCGCGGGGATCTTGATGAACAGGTTCGGGCGGTCGACAATCTTCCACAGTTCGATGGCTTGGGCGATCGTCTTCTTTTCGTCGCGTGCCAGTCTCGGGTCGACCTCGATCGACACTCGTCCGTCCACGCCGTCGGACGCCTCCCACTGCGGGCGGAGAACGTCGCAAGCCTCGCGTACATCATCGGTGGTGACTGTGCGAATTGTGGCGTCCACGTCGGCGCCGCGCTCGGCGAGTTCCTTGACCTGCGCGCTGTATGCGTCACCTTTGGACAGCGCCGCCTGGAAGATCGACGGGTTGGTGGTCACACCGACCACGCTCTTGGTGTCGATCAGTTCCTGCAGGTTGCCGGTCTGCAGTCGATCACGGGACAGGTCGTCGAGCCATACCGAAACACCCTGGGCGGAGAGGGCCGCAAGGTTGGGATTCTGTGCCATTGCTGATGCCTTTCCAAACTTTTCGCTAGTCAATTCTCTAGTGATCGCTCCGCGGCGGCCACCACTGCCTCTGGGGTGAAACCGAACTCACGGAACAACGTCTTGTCGTCGGCCGACTCGCCGTAATGCTCGATCGAGACGATCTCGCCGGTGTCGCCGACCAGCTTGTACCAACTCTGCGCGACCGCCGCCTCGACGGCGACGCGCGCCGACACCGCAGGCGGCAGCACGCTGTCGCGGTACTCCTTGGGCTGGGACTCGAACCACTCGACGCATGGCATCGAAACAACGGTCGCGGTGATTCCCTTGTCCGCCAATATCTTTTGCGCCGCCACGGCCAATTGCAGTTCCGAGCCCGTGCCGATCAGCACCACATCGGGATCCTCGTCGGGTGCGCCGCCGAGCACGTAACCACCCTTGGCGACCCCTTCGGCGCTGGTGCCCTCCAGTACGGGGATGCCCTGTCGCGTCAGAATGAAACCGACCGGACCGCTGCCGGCGCCGCGCGCGATGATGTTGCGCCACGCATAGGCGGTCTCGTTCGGGTCGCCCGGCCGCACCACCGAAAGGTTCGGGATCGCCCGCAGCGCCGCCAGGTGTTCGATCGGCTGATGGGTGGGACCGTCCTCGCCAAGGCCGATCGAATCGTGCGTCCAGATGTAGATTGTGTCGATGTCCATCAGCGAGGCCAACCGCACCGCGGGGCGCATGTAGTCCGAGAACTGCAGGAAGGTGCCGCCGAACGCGCGCGTCGGCCCGTGCAGCACGATGCCGGACAGGATCGAACCCATCGCGTGTTCGCGAACTCCGAAGTGCAAAACGCGGCCGTAGGGATCGGCGGTGAACTCCTTGGTGGAGATGGACGCGGGCCCGAACGACTTGACGCCCTTGATCGTGGTGTTGTTGCTGCCCGCGAGATCCGCTGAGCCGCCCCACAATTCGGGCAGCTTCGGTGCGACGTCGTTGAGGACCTGGCCAAACGCCGCGCGGGTGGCCAGCGGCTTGGAACCCGGCTCCCAGTAGGTGAGGTCGGCGTCCCAGCCGTCGGGCAGCTCTTCGGCCGTCAGCCGGTCCAGCAGCGCCTTGCGGTCGGACTCACGCTGCGCCCACGCGTCGAACTCGCTCTGCCATTTCTCGTGCGCTTCCTTGCCGCGCGCCACCAGCCCGCGGGTGTGCTCGATGACCTCGTCGCGCACCTCGAACGTCTTGTCCGGGTCGAAGCCGAGGATCTCCTTGACCTTCGCGACCTCTTCGTCGCCGAGCGCGGCGCCGTGTGCCTTGCCGGTGTTCATCAGCTCAGGCGCTGGGTAGCCGATGATCGTGCGCAGCGAGATGAACGACGGCTTGTCGGTGACCCGCTTCGCCTCGGCGATGGCCTCTTCTATGCCGACGACGTTCTCGCCACCCTCGACCTGCTGCACGTGCCACCCGTAGGCGCGGTAGCGGGCTGCCGTGTCCTCGCTGAGCGCGATGTTGGTGTCGTCCTCGATCGAGATCTCGTTGTGATCGTAGAAAACGATCAGGTTGCCGAGTTGCTGGGTGCCTGCCAGCGACGACGCCTCGCTGGTGACGCCCTCCTCGATGTCGCCGTCGGAGGCGATCACGTAGATGTAGTGGTCGAACGGGCTGGTGCCCGGCGCTGCGTCCGGATCGAACAGGCCGCGCTCGTAGCGCGAGGCCATCGCCATGCCGACCGCAGAGGCCAGCCCCTGGCCGAGCGGTCCGGTGGTGATCTCAACGCCCTTGGTGTGGCGGAACTCCGGGTGTCCCGGTGTCTTGGACTTCCAGGTGCGCAGCGACTCGATGTCGGAAAGCTCGAGCCCGAACCCGCCCAGGTACAGCTGGATGTACAGGGTCAGGCTGGAATGCCCTGCCGAGAGCACGAAGCGGTCGCGGCCGAGCCAGTGCGGGTCGCTGGGGTCATGGCGCATCTGGCGCTGAAACAGCGTGTATGCCAGCGGCGCCAGGCTCATCGCGGTGCCCGGATGGCCGTTGCCCACTTTCTGCACCGCGTCCGCGGCCAGCACGCGGACCGTGTCGACAGCCTGCGAGTCCAGCTCGGTCCAGTCGTCGGGGTGGTTCGGACGAGTGAGGGTCGAAATCTCGTCGAGAGTGGTCACGTGGCGAACTCCTTACATAGGCCCGGGCTTCGCAATCCGCTTTGTCCACCCTAGTGCGCGAACCTGGGGCACCGCAGGTGCGTGGGGGACGATTAGGACGGCGTTTACACGCGGTCTACCATCGTCTGTAGTAGAAGCCGCGAGGCGGCGACCCCGAGGAGTAATTGCGTGAGGATTCGCGAAGGCAGCCTTGTCGAAGGGGCGCCGAACCGGATCAGCACCAAACTCCTCGGCTATCTGTCACTGACCAAACCGCGGGTGATCGAGCTGTTGCTCGTCACGACCATTCCCGCGATGCTGCTGGCGCACCGCGGCACCGTCGACCCGCTGCTCATCCTCAACACTTTGTTCGGCGGCATGCTGGCTGCCGCGGGCGCCAACACGCTGAACTGCGTGGCCGACGCGGACATCGACAAGAAGATGAAGCGCACCGCCCGTCGACCGCTGGCTCGCGACACCGTGCCGCGCAGTCATGCGCTCGTGTTCGGCTTGGCACTGTCCGTCGGCTCCTTCTTCTGGCTGTGGTGGACGACGAACATGCTGTCCGCGCACCTGGCAGGCGCGACCATCGCGTTCTACGTGCTCGTCTACACGCTGCTGCTGAAGCGGCGCACCTCACAGAACGTGGTGTGGGGCGGGGCGGCCGGCTGCATGCCGGTGATGATCGGCTGGTCCGCCGTCACCGGGACCATCCAATGGCCTGCGCTGGTGATGTTCGCGATCATCTTCTTCTGGACGCCGCCGCACACCTGGGCGCTGGCCATGCGCTACAAGGACGACTACGAGGCGGCCGGGGTACCGATGCTGCCCGTGGTGGCCACCGAGCAGCAGGTCACCAAGCAGATCCTGGTGTACACGTGGCTCACTGTCGTCTCGACTTTGGCGCTCGCGTTGGCCACGGGCTGGCTGTACGCGTCGGTGGCGATCCTTGCGGGCACCTGGTTCCTGGTGATGGCCCATCAACTCCACGCAGGGGTGCGCCGCGGGGAGTCGGTGAAGCCGCTGCGTCTGTTCCTGCAGTCGAACAACTACCTCGCGGTGGTCTTCCTTGCGCTCGCGGTGGATTCGGTCTTGGCGCTGCCGAGACTGCTAGGGCACTAACACCACCGAGCCGACGGTCTTGCGGCCCTGCAAATCGCGGTGGGCCTGCTCGGCATCTTCCAGCCGGTAATGTTCGCTCACCGTGACCGTGATGGTGCCCGCGGCAATGGCGTCGAGTAGTTCGCCTGCGCGCCAAGCGAACTCGTCGGGTGTGCGGGTGTAATGCGCAAGCGTCGGGCGGGTCAGGAACAGTGAACCCGACGCATTGAGCCGCTGCGGATCGAACGGCGGCACCGGGCCGCTGGCCGCCCCGAACAGCGCAACCGTGCCGCGCACCCGGCAACTGGCCAGGCTCGCGTCGAAGGTGTCCGCGCCCACCCCGTCGTACACCGCGGCGACACCGCCGTCCGTCAACTCCTTGATCGTCGCACCGAATTCGGCTGGGTCATCGGGGTAGCCGAGCACCTCGACCGCGCCTGCTTTGCGCGACAGCTCGCGCTTCTCCGGTGTCGACACCGTGGTGATCACCCGCACGGCGAGGCTGGTGGCCCACTGCGTCAGGATGAGCCCGACACCTCCCGCGCCTGCGTGCACCAGCACGGCGTCGCCCTCCTGCACCGGATACGTCGACTTGATCAGGTAGTGCGCGGTCATTCCCTTGAGCAGGGATGCTGCGGCCACATCCGCGTTGACGCCCTCGGGCACATATGCACAGAAATCGGCTGGGGCAGTGCAGTATTCGGCGTAGGCGCCGTCGGCCTGGGCGGTGACGACCCGATCTCCGACGCTCAGCGCCGCGACATCGTCGCCGACGGCGTCGACGGTGCCGCACACTTCGGTGCCGACGATGAACGGCACCTCGCGCGGATACTGGCCGGACCGGAAATAGGTGTCGATGAAGTTCACGCCGATCGCCTCGGCCTTGATCACCACTTCACCGGGGCCGGGGGTGGGCTTGTCTTTGTCGGCGTAGGTCAGGACTTCGGGACCGCCGGTCTCTGCGACTTCAATGGCCTTCATGCCCACTATCCTGCCAAGGTGAAGCTTGCCCGGCCCGACGTGTTCCATCCGCGCATCGTGCTGGCGGGTTGTCCGGCACTTCCTGAGGGCGATGGCGACGATGACGGCCTGGTCGCAGCGCTGCGCCAGCGTGGGCTGCATGCCCGCTGGCTGTCGTGGGACGACCCGCAGGCCCTGGAAGCCGATCTCGTGATCCTGCGCGCGGCGTGGGACTACATCGACCGACTCGACGAGTTCCTGGTGTGGACGAAGCGCGTTCGCAATCTGCTCAACCCGCCCCAGGTCGTGCTGTGGAACACCGACAAGCGCTATCTCGCCGACCTCGCCGACGCTGGTGTCCCGACCGTCCCCAGCCAATTCTTCGCGCCGGGGGAGAAGGTCCGGCTGGCTGCAGGTGAGGTGGTGGTCAAGCCCGCGATCGGCGCGGGATCCGTTGGCGCCCTGCGGTTTTCTGACCATGATGAAGCACGTGCCCACGCCGCATCGCTGCAGGCCGAAGGTCGCACCGTTTTGGTACAGCCCTACGACCGTCGAATCGAGGACGGCGAGACGGCACTGGTCTTCCTGGGTGGCGGGCAGTCGCACGCGTTCACCAAGGGCCCGATCCTGCCGCCCCCGGGGCAGGCGCCGGTGTTCGACGCGTCCGGCACCTACGCCGAGGAAACCCTCACGCCCGCCGACCCCGACTTCGAGCTGTGGGACATCGGTCACGCGGCGCTGGCGGCGGCCGCCGCCCACCTCGGCATCAACGTCGAAGACCTGCTGTACGCCCGCGTCGACGTGATCGGGGACCGGCGCGACGCGCATGTACTCGAGGTCGAACTCGTGGAGCCGTCGCTGGGCTGGCGGCAGTTGGATGAGGACACCAGGGCCCGGCAGCAGCGGGTCTTCGCCGTCGGTGTCGAATCAGCCCTGGAGCGCCTCGGGCTTGGACCGCTCTCGCATCGACGCCCATAGCGCAGCGGTCGCAGCGGTGCACGCCGCCGCACCGAGCACGTGGACCGCGACCAGCGCGGCGGGCACGCCGGTGAAGAACTGCACGGTGCCGACGAAGCCCTGGGCTGCGACGAGCGCCAGCAGCACATTCAGCCGCAGCGTGACAGGCCGCGGCGCACGCACCGCGAGCAGACCGAAGCCGAGTCCGACGAGCAGCGCCAGATAGGCGACGAGCAGCGACGAATGCAGGTGCACCAGCGTGGTGATCTCCACCTGCAGCCGCGGCACCGGCTGGGCGATGCTCTTGTCGCCCGCGTGCGGCCCGGCGCCGGTGACCAGCGTGCCGCTCACCAGCTGCCCGGCCAGTACGACGGCGGTCAGTACGGTCAACTGGCGCAACGGTTTTGGCACCACAGGCGCCGGCATGCCATCGTCGGGTTCACCGATCTTGACGTACAACAGCACGGCCAGCCACACCATGGTCATCGACGCCAGCAGGTGAATGGCGACGGTCCACCAGAGCAATCCGGTCAGCACGGTGATGCCGCCGATCACGGCCTGCACCACGGTGGACGCCGGCATCAGCCAGGCGTAGATCAGCACCTCGCGGCGCCGCCGAGCGCGCGTGACCGCCAGCACCGCGAGTGCGGCCGTCAGTACCACGAGGAAGGTGATCATCCGGTTGCTGAACTCGACGACCTGATGAACGACGGCGACCTCGGCGTGGGGGACCGGGACGAAACTGCCGGGGAAGCACTGCGGCCAGGTCGGGCAACCGAGGCCAGACGCGGTGACGCGGACGATGGCGCCGGTGACGGCAATCCCGCCCTGGGTCAGGATGACGAGAAGCGCGACGATGCGCTGAACCCGAAGACTCGGCACGGGCAGCAGGTCGACTATTCGCAGGAGAAATCGTCCGACGGCCACGACCTCGATCGTAGAGCACCGCAACTACACGCCGTAGTAGCGGGGACGGCGTCCCTGGCGGGCATCAATTGAGACAAAACCGTCTAACATGAGATAAAGTCGTCTCATGAAGTTGGATCGCGATCAGGTGTTGCGCGCAGCCGCGGACTTCCTGAGCCGACGGCCCAACGCGACCCAAGACGAGATCGCTGCGGCCGTCGGCATCAGCCGCGCGACCTTGCATCGTTACTTCGCAGGGCGTGCCGCTCTCCTCGAGGCTTTGGACCAGCTCGCGGTGGCTCACATGCATGAGGCGCTGAAGACAGCCCGATGGCAGGAGGGTTCGGCCGAAGAGGGGTTGCGGCGCCTGGTGTCGGCGTGCGAGCCGGTGGCCGGATACCTCACGTTGCTCTACACCCAAAGTCAGGATTTCGACGCCAACGAGGCCACGGATGCCTGGGCAGAAATCGACGCCGAGATCAGGCAACTGTTCCAGCGCGGTCAGCGGGAAGGCGAATTCCGTCCCGATCTGTCTGCCGTCTGGCTGACCGAGGCGCTCTACAACCTCGTCGCCGGCGCGGCGTGGCTCATTCAGGTCGGACGGGCGGCGCGCCGCGACTTCACTGAGATGGTCACCGAACTGCTGTTGCATGGGGTGAGGGCGTCGTGACGCGTCGTTGGCTGGCGCTCGGCGTGATCAGCCTCGGAGTGCTGGTGATCGGCGTCGACGGCACAGTGCTGGCGGTGGCCACCCCGTTCATCACCAAGGATCTCGAGTCGACAGCGACCCAGGTCCTTTGGATCGGCGATATCTACTCCTTCGTGCTGGCGGCCTTGCTCGTCACAATGGGCAGCCTCGGCGACCGCGTCGGTCACAAGAGGTTGCTGCTCTGCGGCGCAACGGCTTTCACTGCCATGTCCGTGGTGACTGCATACGCTTCGTCGGCTGAGCTCCTGATCGGCGCGCGCGCGCTGCTCGGCGTGGCCGGGGCCACGCTGGCACCGTCGACGCTGGCGTTGATCCGCGGGCTGTTTCTCCAGCCGCGTGATCGCAGCATCGCTGTCGGTGTCTGGGCCTCGATGTTCTCGGCCGGTGCCGCACTGGGCCCGGTGGTCGGCGGCCTGCTATTGGAGCACTTCTGGTGGGGGTCGGTCTTCCTGATCAACGTCCCGGTGATGGCTGCGCTGCTCGTCGGCGGCATCGTCCTGTTGCCGGAGCAGCGCCACCCCACGCCGGGGCCGTGGGACCTGCCCAGTGTCGGGCTTTCCCTCGTCGGCGTGCTCGGCCTCGTCTATGCCGTAAAGGAAACTGCCGCAAACGGCCCTCGCATCGACATCGCGGTGATCGGCGTCGCCGGCGTCGCGGCCTTCACGCTGTTCGTCCGGCGTCAGCTCAGGCTGCCCGCACCGTTAATCGACGTGCGGTTGTTCCGCAACCGTGCGTTCTCGGGCGTTGTCGCGGCCAATCTGCTTTCAGTGCTGGGTCTTTCGGGCCTGGTGTTCTTTCTGTCCCAATTCTTCCAACTGGTACAGGGCTATAGCCCGATGAAGGCCGGGCTGGCCGAACTGCCCGCCGCGGTCGCGGCGACCGTGTTCGGCGTGCTGGCCGGTTTCGCCGTGCGCCACTGGTCGCAGCGCGCCGTCCTCACGACGGGCCTGGTACTGGTCGGTGTCGCGATGGCGTCACTGACCGCGATCAGCCCGTCCACCGCCTATCTGCGTCTCGGCGTCGCCCTGTTTTTCGTCGGCGTTGGCCTCGGGCTGGCCTTCACCGCGGCCAGCGACGTCATCATCGGCAGCGTCATCCCTCAGCGGGCCGGTGCGGCAGCGGCGGTCTCGGAGACTGCCTACGAACTTGGCATGGCGCTGGGAATCGCGACACTTGGCTCGATCATCACCGCCGTATACCGCGGGTTGGCGATTCCGCCCGGCACCCCCGATGCGGTGGCGTCGCGTGCGCGGGAATCGCTCGCCGCGGCGGTCGACGCGTCAGCAGGGCTGCCCGCCGACAACGCAGATGGCTTGTTGGCCGCGGCGAGGGATGCCTTCACCGGCGGACTGGCGATCGCGGCCGGTGTCGGCTCGGCGCTGCTACTGGTTTCGGCAGTGGCGGTGTGGTTGTTGCTCAGGCCGCGACCAGCACCACCACCGGATCATCCGACGGGATGCCCTGCTCGCGGCGCAGCCGCAGCCGGCTGAAGCCGTAGTATCGGATTTCGTTGTCTTACAATAACTCTCAAATAGCCCTTGCAGGCGCGGCGGCTATCGCCGGCGGTTGTACAGCGGTGGAATGCTTTGCTCGAAGCTGAAGACATTGTTGGGGTCGTACTTCGCCTTGATCGTGCGCAGTCGGTCGACATTGGGTCCCCAATAGGCGGTCTCCCAGTCGGCTGTACCGGCATTCGGCACATTGACATACGCACCATTCACGTACGGCGCCAACGCTTCGCTGAACTCGGCGATCCAGGCCAGACACTTCGGTGTCAGCGGGTCGGCCGCGACTGTCTCAGCCGGTATGTCGCCCCGACGAGGACCCCAGCCGGCGCCGGGCTCGGCGTAGAAGAGCGCGTTGCGGTGAGCGAACGCCGATCCGCCCGACGGTTCACTGCCCGTGAGGGCTCCGCCGAAGGCATTGGTGAAATAGTTGCAACCCGGCGCGGGAGCCTTCGCCATGAATGAGGCGACGAGTTCGATAGCTTCTGCAGGAAATGGGTCGTAGATGAACTGCGAGTTGAACTTCCAGTTCCTGGGCTCCTCGGCTGTGGGTATCTGGAAGCCCGCGTAGATCTCGGCCCAAGTCGCGTCCGCCGTCGAGATGGTCGGCTTGCCGACCGACAGGATCGGCGCCAGCAGCTGCATTGCCTCTGCCGCTGTTCCGGATGCGAGCGCACCGACCAGCTGGAACTCATCGCGGTTGATCTCGAGTTGGCTGGTGAGCCGGTTGTCGGTGTAGGGGGCGCAACGCTGCCAGGCTTCGAAAACGCCCGGTAGGTCGCCCATCCGCGGCCACGTCGCGGTGAGGTAGATGGCCTGCGTCAGTGGGCGAACCCGGTAGGTCAGCGATGTGACGATTCCGAAGTTGCCGTTCCCGGCGCCGCGGAGTGCCCAGAGCAGATCTGTGTTGTTCTGCTCGTCGGCGATGATGGCGTCGGCCCCACCGTCATCCGACGCCACGACAATTTCGGCTGCCATGAGATTGTCCGACGCCATGCCGAAGGCGCGGGTCAACAGCCCGAAGCCGCCGCCAAGGGTCGCGCCGACCAGACCGACGGATCCTTCGGTGCCCGTTGGCGCCGCAAGGCCGGCGTTGCCGAGCGCGGTAACGGCCTCGAGCTGGTTCAATCCAGCGCCGACGACCGCCGTGTTCGACGCGGCATCGACCGTTGCCGATTTCAATTCGCTGACATCGATCACAATGCCGTGGTCGACGTTTGACCAGCCCTCGAGGCAGTGCCGGCCGCTGCGCACCCGGGGTGCGACATCGTTCTGTCGCGCCCACGCCAGCGCGTTGACCACGTCCTCCGTCTCTTGGGCGAACACGATCACTGCGGGATTGTGGGTGAAGAGCAGGTTCCAGCCGGCGCTGGCGATCGGGTAGTCGGCGTCGACCGCTCGGACGACGCGGCCGGTCAACTCAGCCGGCCGTGCGGTCGTAGACCTCACACCACCGCTTCGGGTGCGGCGAAGATGTCATCGCCCGGCTCGGTGTCGAGCACCTTGCGGTTGAACATCATCAGATAACCGAAATAGACCCCTCCGGCAGCGATCAGGCCGATGACGATCAGGGTGGGCACCGTGGCGTCGCCGGGTGTGACGAGCACGAACAACACGAACGCCTCCCAGGTCAGGGCAGCGACCGCGACCGGCAGCTCGAAGCGCCCCAGACTGAAGCCGCCCTCCCTGTGCTCGAGTCGTTTCCGCACCGCCAGGTAGAGGATCACTATCGCGCCGTAGATGAGCGCAGGCAGGATCGTCGAGCCGATGATCAGCTGCATCAGCGCCGCACCCGGGAGCGCGAGCATCAACACGACACCGACCACCAGGATCAGGATCGTCGCAGGGACGGGAGTTTGGGTCCGCGGATTGACTCGCCGCATCAATCCGTGCGCGGGGAAGCGTTCGTCGCGCGCCATGGCGAACACCTGCCGCGAGCATGCCGCCATCACCACCATCCCGGCGCCGAACATCGCAAAAGTCAGCCCCGCCAACAGGATTCGCTCCGTGACCGGTCCGAGCTGATCGCGGATGATCGCGGCGACCGGCGAGCCGCTGCCGCTCACGCGCGGAATGTCCTTGATTGCGACGGTCAGTGCGATCAGGAACACCAGCCCGAGGACGCCGGCCGCGACCACCGAAGCCACGATCGCTCGCGGGACGCTGCGAAAGGGATCCTTGGCCTCTTCGGCGAGATTCGCCGCAGAGTCGAATCCCACGAGCGTGGTGAGACCCATGATCATGCCTGCCATCAACCCGCCGCCGATGGCGAAGTAGTTGGGCGCCCCTGCGGTGATGCCGCGTGAGGTGAGGTTGGCGATGTCGCCGCTGCCGGTGAACACCATGACCGCGGCCAGCGCGACCACCAACACCGCGACGATGGCGAGTTCGATTCCCACCGCGCCCGAGGTGATGAGGCCGAGCAGGCGCGTCGAGGCGATCACCAGCACAGCCTGAATGATCAGTATCGCGACCGTGATCAGCCGAGCGGTGTCTTCGCTCGGGTGCATCCCCACCAACGGCATGAACGCCTGACTGGCCAGCGCATTGTCGAGGGCGACCACCGCGATCGCCAGGTACCAGAACGTCAGCCACCCGAACAACCAACCGATCTTCGGGTTGGCCAGCCGTGAGGCCCACTGATACGACGAGCCGCTGAGCGCGATGCGGGCGGCGAACTGCGCTACCACCAGCGCCACCAGAGCCTGTCCTATTGCCGCGAGGATCCACAGCCAGATACCGACGGGCCCGGCAGTAATAAGCAGGTCGTCGTACGTCGCGAAGATGCCCACGGCCACCGAGATGAACGCGAACGAGATCGCGAATATCTGAAAAGCACCGAGTGTTCGTTTCAGTTCCGGCTCGTAGCCACAGTCCCGACAATCGACGTCGGCAGAAGTGGTCTCCGCCAGATTTTCAGCCGTCATTTTGGGCCTTTCGTGGCGGGTGATACCCGGACACTAGCTGACCGGATATCCGTTTCCGGGCCGAATTGTCCTTTACGTAAAAATTCGCTGGCTGGTCAGGTGAACCGGAACCAGCGCAGCGCGCATAGTCCGGCGACTGCGCCCCATGCCGCGAGCACCGCGATGCCGAACCAGTCCACCGACAGCGTCATCGCCCGTGTCAGCGCTTCGGTCAACGCGCCCGACGGCGTCAGCCGGGCCACCCACTGCACGCTGTGCGGCACCATGCCGCCTTCGAGTGTGAGCGCGCCAAGGCCTGCGAAGACGAACCACAGCAGGTTGGCGATCGCCAAGACGATTTCAGCCTTCAACGTGCCGCCCAGCAGCAGGCCCAGTGCCGTGAAACCCGCGGTGCCGAGCGCGATTATCGCGGCGCCGAGCAACAAGCCCAGGATGTTCGGTCGCCAGCCAAGACCAAAGCCGATGGCGCCCAACAAGATCGCCTGTAAGAACACGACGGTGACGACGGCCAGCGACTTTCCGGCGATGATGCCCCACACCGGCAACGCCGTCGCACCGAGGCGTTTCAGCGCGCCGTACCGACGGTCGAAAGCCACCGCGATGGCCTGCCCGGTGAACGCCGTCGAGATCACCGCGAGCGCCATGATCGCGGGCACGAACGTCGCCGCCCGGTTCGGGCCGAACGAGCCCAGCGGCAGCAGCGTCAGCCCGACCAGCAGCGTGATCGGGATGAACATGGTGAGCAGCAGCTGCTCGCCGTTGCGCAGCAGCAGCTTGAGTTCGAGGCCGAACTGCGCGGCCAGCATCTTCTGCACGGTCGCGGGGCGCGGATCGGGCGAAAACGTCCCTGGCGCAAACAAATTGGTCATGATCGCAACTCCCGGCCGGTCAGATCGAGGAACACGTCCTCGAGGCTGCGCTGTTCGACCCGCATGTCGGTAGCCAGCACATCCAGCCGTGCGCACCAGGCGGTGACGGTGGCCAGCACCTGGGGGTCGATGTTGCCCTCGACCAGGTACTCGCCCGGCGCTGTCTCGGTCGCCTGGTAGCTCTCGGGCAGGGCCGACACCAACAGCGACAGATCGAGCATCCGTGGCGCGCGGAACCGCAGCTGGTTCTCGGCGCCGCTGCGCATCAGCTCCGCCGGTGTGCCGGTCGCCACCGCCACACCGTGGTCGATGATCACAATTCGGTCGGCCAGTTCCTCGGCCTCGGTCAGCTGATGTGTCGTCAGCACCACGGTCACGCCGTCGCGGCGGAGCCCATTGATCAACTCCCACACCACGATTCGCGCGTGTGCATCCATGCCCGCCGTCGGCTCGTCGAGGAACACCAGCTCCGGACGGCCCACCACCGCGCACGCCAGCGCCAACCGCTGCTGCTGGCCGCCGGACAGCCTGCGGTAGGTCGTGCGCGCCGCCTCGGTGAGGCCAAGAGTGTCCAGCAGCCATCGCGGGTCGAGTGGGTTAGCCGCATACGCCGCAACAAGATTCAGCATTTCGCCGGCTCGAGCGGCCGGGTAGCCGCCGCCGCCCTGCAGCATCACACCGATGCGCTCGCGCAGGCGGGCGTTGTCAGCGAAAGGATCCAGACCGAGGATCTCGATGCTGCCCGCGTCGGGTTTGATGAAGCCCTCGCACATTTCCACCGTCGTGGTCTTGCCTGCGCCGTTGGGGCCGAGCAGCGCGAGCACCTCAGCGGCGTTCACGTCGAGGTCGAGTTCGGAGACGGCCGTCGTCGACCCATACCGCTTGACGACGCCGCGCAGGCGCACGGGGGCAGTCGAGTCGGGGCTCACGGGGATTCAGCGTAAGCGCCGGGCTTGGCAGGCTGCGGCGCCGGTATTGCCGGTTCGACGATTTCCGGCACCGGCTCCACCTGCGGACGCCCGGGGTCTGGCAGCTTGCGCCACGGCAGGCGGTAGTACGTCAGGCTGATGAGTATGAGCACGATCACGGTGCTTGCCACCACCGCGAGCAGGATCTGGAACAGCGTGAACCGGTCGCCGTTGGCTGTCGGGCCGAATATCCCGACGACGAGCGTGACGACGATCGTTGTGGTGCGAAACGCCGGCCTGGTCGCCCACGCGGCCAGCGGGATCACGGCCCACAGCACGTACCAGGGCTGAACCACCGGAAAGAGCAGCACGGTCATGCCGAGCGCCACACCAAGCCCACCGACCGGATGCAGTCGCCCGCGCAACACGGCGAGCAGCAGGAACGTCACGATGATCGCGATGGTGAACACACCGATCGCACGCGTCAGTCCGAGCACCGCGGTGGTGTGATCGCCGAGCCCCAACAGGATGCCGACCTGTCCTGTCCCCAACGCCAACAACGTCGGCAGTGACATCCAGCTGCGCACGACGTTGGCGGTGCCCAGTGTGTACAGCCAGCCGAAGCCGAGGCTGCTGGCCCAGCCGATCAGCGCCATTACCGCCACCGACACCAGGGTCAGCGACCCGCCCGAGATCAGGAACGCTTTGACCGTGCCGCCCCAGCGGCAGGCCAGCGCCATCGCGACGAAGCCCAGCGCGAGCAGCGACGGCAGCTTCACCTGCGACGACAGCGTGATCAGCACGATGCCGAGCAGAAGACTGCCCATCGGCAGCCAACGCGCCCATTCGTCGCGGCCATGTGGCCAGGCCCAGGGTTTCGGCAGTAGCGGGCCGACCGCATCGACGCCACGCAGCGCGAATTCGGTGCCGGCCAACATCAGGCCCAGCATCAACGCCTCGTTGTGGATGCCTGCGACCAAATGCATGATCAGCAGCGGATTAGCCGCGCCCAGCCACAGCGCGCTCACCTCGGCGACCCCGCAGCGGCGCGCCAGCCGCGGCACCGCCCACACGATCAGGCCGACGCCGAGCAGCACGACGATCCGGTGGCACAGCACCGCCGCCACGATGTTTTCTCCCGTCAGCGCCGAGATGCCCTGCCCGATCCACAGAAACAACGGACCGTACGGGGCAGGCGTCTCGCGCCACATGTTCGGCACCGACAACGTGAAGACATGGTCGAGGCCCAGCCCCGGGGCGGGGCCGACGCGATAGGGGTTGAGGCCCTGCAGCGAGATCTCGCTCTGCGCCAGGTAGGAGTAGACGTCTCTGCTGTACATCGGCGGCGCGATGAGCAGCGGCAGCACCCACAGCATCAGGGTCCGGTCCAGCTGACTGCGTGTCATGCGCCGGTCGCCGAGCGTGAACCGACCGAGCATCAGCCAGGCCAGCGCCATCATCACCGCGCCGGTGGTGGTCATGGTCAGCGACACCGTCTGGATGCGCGAGGGCAGATTCAACAGGCGGACACCGAAAGTCGGGTCCTGAACCACGGGACGCGCGCCGACACCCAACGCGCCGATCGCCATCAACACCGTGCCGGTGGCACCGAACAGGCGGGTGCGGCGAAACGCGATCAGCTCGGCGTCGTTGAGCGGGGAGCCGACGGCGCGTTCGTCGCCGTGCCATCCGGCAATCGACGTACTGAGAGTCCGCAGGCGGAGCGCCACCACAGCAGCGTAACGGCCGTCCGTATGGTTCCCGTCACCATAAGGGGACCCTTGCTTTACCGCGTTCCTGAATTCCGTCACAATAGTGTTGTGAAATTCGGTCCGGAAAGCGCTGGAGCCGCCGCGGTGGCGACATCCAGCGATCGCCACACCCGTGGCGCGATCGTCCAGCTCTTGCTGGAATCCGGGCCGATCACCGCGGGTGAGATCGGCGACCAGCTGGGCATCTCCGCCGCCGGCGTGCGCAGGCACCTCGACGCGCTGTTGGAGGCCGGCGACGCGCAATCGGCCGCCGCTGCCGCGTGGCAGCACCACGGTCGCGGGCGGCCGGCCAAGCGGTATCGGCTGACGGCCCAGGGCCGCGCCAAGCTGCAGCACACCTACGACGACCTGGCTGTTGCCGCGATGCGACAGCTGAGGGAGATCGGCGGCGACGACGCCGTGCGCACCTTCGCGAGGCGCCGCATCGATGCCATCCTCGCGGGAGTAACCGAGGGGCCAGGCGACGTTGAAGCCAGGGCAGACAGGGTGGCGATGGCGCTGACCAAGGCCGGCTACGCGACCAGCACGACACCGGTGACCGGGCCGATCCACGGCATTCAGCTCTGCCAGCACCACTGCCCGGTTTCACACGTCGCGGAGGAGTTTCCCGAGTTGTGCGAGACCGAGCGGGAGGCGTTCGCCGAGATCCTTGGCACCCACGTGCAGAGGCTGGCGACCATCGTCAACGGCGACTGCGCATGCACCACCCACGTCCCGCTCACCCCCGAGAAGCCAAAATCGATCCGGCGCACAGCCCGCGTCGGAAAAACCACGAGCAAGCAAGGAGCGTCGACATGACGACCACTCCCGAGGTCCACAAGGTGGGCGAACCGCTCAGCCAGGACGAGGCCATCGCCTCGCTGAGCCGGTACGGCTACGGCTGGGTGGACTCCGACGCGGCGGGCGCCAGCGCACAGCGCGGACTGTCCGAAGCGGTGGTGCGCGACATCTCGGCCAAGAAGAGCGAGCCGGAGTGGATGCTGGAGACTCGGCTGCGCGCGCTGCGCACGTTCGACAAGAAGCCGATGCCGAATTGGGGCTCGAACCTCGAGGGCATCCACTTCGACAACATCAAGTACTTCGTGCGCTCCAGCGAGAAGCAGGCCGCCACGTGGGACGACCTGCCCGCCGACATCAAGAACACCTACGACAAGCTGGGCATCCCCGAGGCCGAGAAGCAGCGTCTGGTCTCTGGCGTCGCCGCACAGTACGAATCCGAGGTCGTCTACCACTCGATCCGCGAGGATCTGGAGAAGCTCGGCGTCATCTTCCTCGACACCGACACCGCGCTGAAGGAACATCCGGAGATCTTCAAGCAGTACTTCGGCACCGTGATCCCGGCGGGCGACAACAAGTTCTCCGCGCTGAACACCGCTGTGTGGTCAGGCGGTTCGTTCATCTACGTGCCGCCCGGCGTGCACGTCGACATCCCGCTGCAGGCCTACTTCCGGATCAACACCGAGAACATGGGCCAGTTCGAGCGCACGCTGATCATCGTCGACGAGAACGCCTACGTGCACTATGTCGAGGGCTGCACCGCGCCGATCTACAAGAGTGATTCGCTGCATTCGGCGGTCGTCGAGATCATCGTGAAGCCCGGTGGCCGTTGCCGTTACACGACCATCCAGAACTGGTCGAACAACGTCTACAACCTCGTCACCAAGCGGGCGCGGGCCGAGGCAGGCGCGACCATGGAGTGGGTCGACGGCAACATCGGCTCGAAGGTCACGATGAAATACCCGGCGGTCTGGATGACCGGCGAGCACGCCAAGGGCGAAGTGCTTTCGGTGGCGTTCGCGGGCGAAGGTCAGCACCAGGACACCGGCGCCAAGATGCTGCACCTGGCGCCGAACACCTCGAGCAACATCGTGTCCAAGTCGGTGGCCCGCGGCGGCGGCCGCGCGTCCTACCGCGGCCTGGTTCAGGTCAACAAGGGCGCACACGGTTCGCGGTCAAGCGTGAAATGCGATGCGCTGCTGGTCGATACGATCAGCCGCAGCGACACCTACCCGTACGTCGACATCCGCGAGGACGAGGTGACGATGGGCCATGAGGCGACGGTGTCGAAGGTCAGCGAGGATCAGCTGTTCTATCTGATGAGCCGCGGCCTGACCGAGGACGAGGCGATGGCCATGGTGGTGCGCGGGTTCGTCGAGCCGATCGCCAAGGAGCTTCCGATGGAGTACGCGCTGGAGCTCAACCGGCTGATCGAGCTGCAAATGGAAGGCGCGGTCGGATAGTGGCTGAGCTGACTACTGCTGTCGAGGGAATCAACAAGGGGGAGCTGTTCACGTCGTTCGACGTCGACGCCTTCGAGGTGCCGCACGGTCGCGACGAGCTCTGGCGCTTCACGCCGTTGAGGCGGTTGCGCGGCCTGCACGACGGTTCGGCTGTTGCGACCGGCGCGGCCACAATCGATGTCCAGACATCGGATGACGTGCGAGTCGATCGGGTCGGGCGTGACGACTCGCGACTGGGCGCGGCGGGTGCACCCGCTGATCGTGTTGCGGCGCAAGCGTACTCGTCGTTCGAGACCGCGACGCTGATCGAGGTGCCCAAGGACACCGTCGTCCGCGACGAGATCCAGGTGACGGTGACCGGGCCCGGCGAGGGCAAGGTCGCCTACGGGCACCTGCAGGTGCGGGTCGGTGAGCTGTCCGAGGCGGTCGTCGTCATCGACCAGCGCGGCAGCGGAACCTATGCCGACAACGTCGAATTCGTGGTCGGCGACGCTGCCCGGTTGACCATCGTGTCGATCGCCGACTGGGCGGATGACACGGTCAACGTCAGCACACACCACGCCGCGCTCGGCAAGGACGCGGTGCTGCGCCACGTCGCAGTCACGCTCGGCGGCGACGTCGTGCGGCTGACGGCGCGGGCCAAGTTCTGTGCGCCGGGCGGTGACGCCGAGTTGCTCGGGCTGTACTTCGCCGACGACGGCCAGCACTTCGAGTCGCGGCTGCTGGTGGACCACGCTCAGCCGAACTGCCGCTCGCACGTCACGTACAAGGGTGCGCTGCAAGGCGATCCCGATTCGAAGAAGCCGGACGCGCACACCGTGTGGATCGGCGACGTGCTGATCCGGGCCGCGGCCACCGGAACCGACACCTTCGAGACCAACCGCAACCTGGTGCTCACCGACGGCGCGCGCGCCGACTCGGTGCCGAACCTGGAGATCGAGACCGGCGAGATCGTCGGGGCCGGGCACGCCAGTGCCACCGGTCGTTTCGACGATGAGCAGCTGTTCTATCTGCAGGCCCGCGGCATTCCGGAGGACCAGGCCCGCAGGCTGGTTGTGCGCGGCTTCTTCGGCGAGATCATCGGCAAGATCGCCGTCCCCGCGGTGCGTGAACGTCTCACCGCGGCCATCGAACACGAACTTGAGCTAACCGAAGGAATCACTCACTGATGACCACACTGGAAATCAAGGACCTGCACGTCAGCGTCGTCTCCAAGGAGGACGGGACCGACATCCCGATCCTCAAGGGCGTCGACCTCACCGTGAACTCGGGGGAGACCCATGCGTTGATGGGCCCCAACGGATCCGGCAAGTCCACGCTGTCCTATGCGATCGCCGGCCACCCCAAGTACACGGTGACGTCGGGCTCGATCACGCTCGACGGCCAGGACGTGCTCGAGATGAGCATCGACGAGCGCGCACGCGCCGGGCTGTTCCTTGCGATGCAGTACCCCGTCGAGGTGCCGGGCGTGTCGATGTCGAACTTCCTGCGCACCGCGGCCACAGCGGTTCGCGGCGAGGCACCGAAGCTGCGGCACTGGGTCAAAGAGGTCAAAGGCGCGATGGCTGACCTCGACATCGACCCCGCGTTCTCCGAACGCAGTGTCAACGAAGGCTTTTCGGGCGGCGAGAAGAAGCGCCACGAGATCCTGCAGCTGTCGCTGCTGAAGCCCAAGATCGCGATCCTCGACGAGACCGACTCGGGTCTCGACGTCGATGCACTGCGCGTCGTCAGCGAGGGTGTCAACCGCTACGCCGAGGCTGAGCACGGCGGCGTCCTGCTGATCACCCACTACACCCGCATCCTGCGCTACATCCAGCCGCAGTTCGTGCACGTGTTCGTCGGCGGCCGCATCGTCGAATCCGGCGGACCGGAACTGGCCGACGAGCTCGAAGAGAACGGGTACGAGCGCTTCACGCAGGCGGTCGGAGCCTGACATGACCGCCGCGCAGGTTCTCGACCTGACTCGGGATATCGAAAAAGTCAGGGCCGACTTTCCGATCCTGAAGCGGGTGATGCGCGGCGGAAGCCAGTTGGCGTACCTGGATTCCGGTGCGACATCGCAGAAGCCGGTGCAAGTGCTCGACGCCGAGCGGGACTTTCTGACCACCTCCAACGGCGCGGTGCACCGCGGTGCGCACCAGCTGATGGAGGAGTCGACCGACGCCTACGAACAGGGCCGCGCCGACATCGCGGCGTTCGTCGGTGCGAATCCCGACGAGCTGGTGTTCACCAAGAACGCCACCGAAGGCATCAACCTGGTCGCCTATGTGCTCGGCGACAACCGGTTCCAACGCGCGGTCGGCCCCGGCGACGTCATCGTCACCACTGAGCTCGAGCATCACGCGAACCTGATTCCGTGGCAGGAGCTGGCTCGGCGCACCGGCGCGACGCTGAAGTGGTACGGGGTCACCGACGAGGGCCGCATCGATCTGGACTCGCTGACACTCGACGATCGCGTGAAAGTGGTTGCCTTCAGCCATCACTCGAACGTCACCGGCGCCGTGGCTCCGGTGGGCGAACTCGTGTCGCGCGCGAAGGCGGTCGGTGCGCTGACGCTGCTGGACGCCTGCCAGTCGGTGCCGCATCAGCCGGTCGACTTCCACGCGCTCGACGTCGACTTCGCAGCGTTCTCCGGGCATAAGATGCTGGGCCCCACCGGCATTGGGGTGCTGTACGGCCGCAGCGAGCTGCTCAACGCGATGCCGCCGTTCATCACCGGCGGTTCGATGATCGAAACCGTCACGATGGAGCAGACCACGTACGCTCCTGCGCCGCAACGCTTCGAGGCAGGCACGCCGATGACCTCGCAGGTGGTTGGTCTGGCTGCCGCGGCGAGATATTTGCGAGAGATCGGCATGGCCGCGGTCGAGGCGCACGAGAGCGAGTTGGTCGCCGCGGCGCTCAGCGGGCTGGCCGGCATCGACGGCGTGCGGATCATCGGGCCCACCTCATTGGAAAACCGCGGCTCGCCGGTGTCTTTCGTCGTCGACGGCATTCACGCCCACGACGTTGGGCAGGTGCTCGACGACGACGGTGTCGCGGTGCGGGTGGGCCACCACTGCGCGTGGCCGTTGCATCGCCGGTTCGGCATCGCCGCGACCGCACGCGCCTCGTTCGCGGTCTACAACACGCTCGACGAGGTCGACCGGTTGGTGGCGGGTGTGAAGCACGCGGTGGAGTTCTTTGCGTGAGACTGGAGCAGATCTACCAGGAAGTGATCCTCGATCACTACAAACACCCCCACCATCGGGGGCTGCGTGAGCCGTTCGGCGCCGAGTCGTATCAGGTCAACCCGACGTGCGGAGACGAGGTGCGGTTGCGGGTCGCGCTGAGCGACGACGGCGAGCGTGTCGATGACGTCTCCTATGACGGGCAGGGCTGCTCGATCAGCCAGGCCTCGACGTCGGTGCTGACCGATCAGGTGATCGGCCAGAGCGTCGGCGATGCGTTGAAGACAGTGGCGGCGTTCACCGAGATGGTGTCCTCACGTGGCACCGTCGAGGGGGACGAGGAGGTGATCGGCGACGGCATCGCATTCGCCGGCGTCGCCAAGTACCCGGCGCGGGTGAAATGCGCGCTGCTGGGTTGGATGGCTTTCAAAGATGCGCTAGCGCAAGCCAGTGAGGAGATCGCAGATGAGCGACACCGCAGTGCCTAACGACGAACTGCTCGCCGACCTCGAGGAGGCGATGCGCGATGTCGTCGACCCCGAACTCGGGATCAACGTCGTCGATCTCGGCCTTGTCTACGACCTGAATGTCGAGAAGGGGGAGCAGGGCAACGTCGCGTTGATCGACATGACGTTGACGTCGGCGGCATGTCCGCTCACCGATGTCATCGAGGATCAGTCACGCACCGCGCTGGTCGGTGCCGGGCTCGTCAACGAGATCCGGATCAACTGGGTGTGGAACCCGCCGTGGGGCCCTGACAAGATCACCGAAGACGGCCGCGAACAGCTGCGGGCGTTGGGTTTCACGGTCTAACCTGCACGGCCGACGATAAGTCGGCGGTTCGGCGGTTGTGGACGGGGCTGCTCGTTCACAATCGCACTGTGGTCACGGTTCCAGCGTTGGTGTGGCGAGGTGGTTTTTTTCGCCGGGCGGTGCTGATCGGTGGTTTTCTCGGGGTCGTCCTCGGAGCCATGGCCTGGTTGGACTCCGGTCTGCTGCTCGCCGGCATTCTCGCGGGCGTCACCACCGGATTGATTTACGGAATTTGGATGCCGCGGCGTATGGCCCGCTATTGGCCTGGCGCCAAACAACTCTCGGGCAAGAACCGCGTGACGGTAGCGCGCACCGCCCGCCACGGCGAGCCCATCGGCGACCCGCAGTTGGCGGCGGCGGTCATTGATTACAGCGGCGGCATGCATGCTTCGGCCGAACAGGCCAAGCCGTATCGCTGGGTGCTACCGCTCGTCCTTGTCGTCAGCGTCGGAACGGCGTTGTGGGACAGCATCTTCGGCACCTGGGGTAACGCGATCGTCTCCCTCGTTTACCTGGTTGCTCTGCTGGCCGAGTTGTTGTGGTGGCCCAAGCGACGGGACCGGCTGCTGGCCAACAGCGATCGCGCGGCCGACCTCGCCGGCGACATTCTCGAAAAACGGGGTGCCGACCAGACGGATCTCTGACTAAGGTCAGAGATATGACGGCGGATTTGGTGGCGCAGGTCAGGCGTTTCAATCGCACCGTCACACAGCGGATCGGCGTGCTGAACGAGAACTATCTGGCCAGCGACCGCTCACTCGGGCAGAACCGGCTGCTCTGGGAGATCGGCGTCGACGGCTGTGATGTCCGCTCGCTGAGGGAACGCCTGGACCTGGACTCTGGCTACGTCAGCAGGCTGTTGCGTGCACTGGAGACCGCCGGTCACGTCGTCGTCGAGCAGAGCCCCGCCGACGGGCGCATCCGCATCGCCCGGCTGACGGCGGCAGGCCGCCGCGAGCTCGCCGCGCTCGACCAGCGCTCCGACGACGCCGCAGCGGCGATCCTGCAACCGCTCAACGCCCGGCAACGCACCGAGCTCGTCAGCGCCATGGCAGAAGTCGAACGCCTGCTGATCGCCTCCACGGTCGAGGTTCGGCAATGCGATCCGCGCCACCGCGACGCCCGGTTCTGTCTGCACACCTACTACGACGAGCTCGCTGTCCGCTTCGAGGGTGGCTACGACCCGGCGCGCAGCCCTGTCGCTGACGTCGAAATGACCCCGCCCGCAGGGCTTTTGCTGGTCGCATCGCTGCACGGCGAACCTGTCGGTTGCGGCGCGCTGATCTTTCATCCCGACGCGGTCGGATTGCTGAAGCGGATGTGGGTGGCGCCATCGGTTCGCGGCCTGGGGCTGGGCCGCCGGTTGCTTCACGAGCTGGAGAACCGGGCCCGCACAGAGGGGCTACGGCTGATGCGGTTGGAGACGCGCGACGAACTGTCCGAGGCGATCCAGATGTATCAGACGTCCGGGTACCGCGAAGTCGCTCCCTTCAACGACGAGCCCTACGCCCATCACTGGTTCGAGAAGTCGCTGTAACGCTCGGCCAGTATCTGGTAACTCAGTCGGTATGAGCCTCGACGAGTCTTACGTCGCTACCCGGCGACAGCTACGGGGAGTGGCCGAAAGCCTGATCGCCGGGCCGCAGTACCGGGCAGCGGGCACGGTCCGGCTTGCGGTGCGCCCGGATGGGTTCGCAGGCGTGGCCGTCCCATTGGCTGTGCGCGGCACGCAGTTCGTCTGGCCCGATGGCGCCGCCGAGCTGGCCGGACCGGTTCGCACGTTGGCCGAAGCCGCCGGGGTCGCGGCTGGCCCGCCCGCCGGGGTGTACGAAATCGTCGACCCGTTACCCGTGGATGCGACGCTGGACGTCGACGCGGCAGCTGCCGAGTGGCTCTATCGGAGCCACTACGCAGGCGGGCACGCGATCAAAAGCGCGCTGCCCGAGGCGCATCCCGTGTTGTGGCCCGAGCACTTCGACGTCGCGGCCACCGAGGACGAGGTGAACTACGGCGTCTCAGCAGGTGACGACTACCACCCGACGCCGTACGCGTATATCGGGCCATGGACCAAACGCACCGGATCGTTCTGGAACGCGCCTTTCGGCGCCGTGTATGCGCTCGACCCGGCGCACGATGTGGACGCGTTGGCCACGCAGATCACCGAGTTCTTCGAACAGGGCAGAAGGGAATCGCGATGACGGAGTTCAACACCGACTTCAGTGGCGTGCGGGCCCTGTTCATCAACTGCACGTTGAAACGGTCGCCGGAGGTCAGCAACACCGAGGGTCTGATCGACATCAGTTCACGGATCATGGCGAAACACGGTGTCGAGGTGGAGGTGGTTCGCGCCGTCGATCACGACATCGCCCCCGGGGTTTGGCCAGACATGCGCGAGCACGGCTGGGCCTCCGACGATTGGCCCGTCATCTTCGAGAAGGTGCTGGCGTCCGACATTCTGGTACTCGCAGGCCCGATCTGGCTGGGGGACAACAGCTCCGTGATGAAGCAGGTGCATGAGCGCCTTTACGGGGGCTCGCATCTGCTCAACGACTCCGGCCAGTATCTGTACTACGGCCGGGTGGGCGGCTGTTTGATCACCGGCAACGAGGACGGTGTCAAACACTGTGCACAGAATGTCCTATACACCCTCCAACACATCGGCTACACGATTCCGCCGCAGGCCGACGCGGGCTGGATCGGCGAGGCCGGGCCGGGGCCGTCGTATCTGGACCCTGGATCCGGCGGGCCCGAGAACGACTTCACCAACCGCAACACCACGTTCATGACGTGGAACCTGATGCATCTGGCCCGGATGTTGAAGGCAAGCGGAGGTGTGCCCGCGTACGGAAACATCCGCTCGGGATGGGATGCGGGATGCCGCTACGACTTTGCCAATCCTGAATACCGTTGAGCGGTTACCGTGACCGTGATGACCGAAACAGTCGACGAAGCCGCGCTGATCGCCGCGTTGCGCGACGGCGACGAAGCCGCGTTCGCCCACCTCGTCGATCAGCATGCGCCATCGATGCTGCGGGTGGCGCGGGGTTATGTGCCCAGCCGCGAGATCGCAGAAGAAGTGGTCCAGGAGACGTGGATCGCGCTGCTCAAGGGCATCAACAATTTCGAGGGCCGATCCTCTTTGCGCACTTGGCTTTTCGCCGTGATGATCAACATCGCCAAGGCACGGGGTATGCGCGAGCGCCGTGATGCCGACGCAGCGATCGCGGCTTCCACTGGCACCGTCGACCCGGCCCGGTTCCGCACGGCCGACGATCCGTACCCGGGCCATTGGAAGCAAGGCGAAGAGCCGTCGCCGTTCCCCGACACCCCCGAGGGCACACTGCTCGGCAACGAGCTCGTCGAGGTCGCGCGCGCCGAACTGGAGAAGCTGCCCGACCGTCAGCGCACGGTTGTCACGCTTCGCGACATGCTCGGCTTCGACTCCGCCGAAGTGTGCGGCCTGCTCGACATCAGCGTCGCCAACCAACGGGTGCTGCTGCACCGTGGCCGGGCCGCAGTCCGGCAGGCGCTCGAAGAGTATTTGGAGGACGCCTCATGACTGGCCGCGACGCCATGGACTGCAACGAACTGGTCGAGCTCGTCACCGCCTACCTGGACGGTTCGCTCGACCTACAGACGCGGGCACGGTTCGACATGCACCTACTGGAGTGCGATGGCTGCGAGAACTACCTTCAGCAGTTCCGGGAGACCGTGGCCACGGTCGGCAAGATCCGCGACGACGACCTCGACCCGGCATTCCGCAACCGCCTGCTGGACGCGTTCAAAGACTTCACCTGACCACTACCGCCCAGTTTGTGCTGACCATAGGCTGGGAACAGACAGATTGACAGCAGCGTTAGGAACATCGTGGCTACGCGAGACATCACCGCCGAACAGTTCAACGACACCATCAACGACAACGAGATCGTGCTGGTGGATTTCTGGGCGTCGTGGTGCGGCCCGTGTAAGGCCTTCGCGCCCACGTTCGCCGCGTCCTCGGAGAATCACCCCGACGTCGTCTACGCGAAGGTCGACACCGAGGCCGAGCAGCAGCTGGCCGCGGCAGCCGACATCCGCTCGATCCCGACCTTGATGGCCTTCAAGAAGGGCAAGCTGGTGTTCAACCAGGCGGGCGCACTGCCGCCGGCGGCGCTCGAGCAGCTCGTGCAGCGGGTCAAGGAGTTCGACATCGACGCCGCGATCGCCGCGCAGGGCAACGGCGAAGCGAACTAGCGAAACGCACGCGATAGCGTGCACGGGTGAACTTTGTCCTCGTAGATAGACCGCGACCGCACGTCGCGCTGGTGACACTCAACCGGCCCGAGCGGATGAACTCGATGGCGTTCGACGTCATGGTCCCGCTCAAGAAGGTGCTCGACGAGTTGACCTACGACAACGACACGCGCGTGATTGTGCTCACAGGCGCGGGCCGCGGCTTCTCCTCGGGTGCCGACCACAAGTCGGCAGGCTCGGTGCCGCACATCGACGGGCTGACCCGGCCGACGTTCGCGCTGCGATCGATGGAGGTGCTCGACGACGTCATCCTATCGCTGCGCAAAATGCACCAGCCCGTGATCGCTGCCGTCAACGGCGCGGCGATCGGCGGCGGACTGTGCCTTGCGCTTGCCTGCGATATCCGCGTCGCAGGTGCGGGTGCCTATTTCCGTGCTGCGGGTATCAACAACGGACTGACGGCGAGCGAGCTCGGGCTGTCCTACTTGTTGCCGCGCGCGATCGGTACGTCTCGGGCGTTCGAGCTGATGCTGACCGGACGCGACGTCGACGCCGACGAGGCCGCACGTATCGGACTGGTCTCGCGTGCCGTGCCGGACGATGAGCTGCTCGACGTTTGCTATGAGCTCGGGGAGCGCATCGCATCGTTCTCGCGGCCGGGAATCGAATTGACCAAGCGCACGCTTTGGAGTGGACTGGACGCCGCTAGCCTGGAAGGGCATATGCAGGCCGAGGGCCTGGGACAGCTCTTCGTCCGTTTGCTCACCGGCAACTTCGAAGAAGCGGTCGCGGCGCGCGCCGAGAAGCGCGCACCGGTCTTCACCGACGACAAATAAGGGGACAGCAGCGTGATCACCGCAACGGACCTCGAGGTCCGCGCTGGAGCGCGCACGCTGCTGTCCACCGACGGTGCGGCGCTGCGGGTGCAGCCAGGCGACCGCATCGGGCTCGTCGGACGCAACGGCGCAGGCAAGACCACGACCATGCGCATCTTGGCGGGTGAGGGTGAACCTTACGCCGGGACGATCGCGCGGACCGGGGAAATCGGTTATCTGCCACAGGATCCCAAAGAGGGCGACCTCGAGGTGCTGGCCCGCGATCGGGTGCTGTCAGCCCGCGGCCTCGACACGTTGCTTGCCGACCTGGAGAAGCAGCAGGCGCTGATGGCCGAGGTGGCCGACGACGCCGCGCGTGACAAGGCGGTCCGCAAATACGGCCAGCTCGAGGAGCGCTTCGCTTCGCTTGGCGGATATGCGGCCGAAAGCGAGGCGGGCCGCATCTGCGCAAGCCTTGGTCTGCCCGAACGTGTTCTGACACAACCACTTCGCACACTCTCCGGTGGTCAGCGCCGCCGGGTGGAGCTGTCGCGCATCCTGTTCGCCGCCTCCGACACGGGGTCGGGATCGGCCACCACGTTGTTGCTCGACGAGCCCACCAACCACCTCGACGCCGACTCGCTGGGTTGGCTGCGCGATTTCCTGCGCGGGCATGCCGGCGGTCTGGTGGTGATCAGTCACAACGTCGAACTACTCGCCGACGTCGTCAACCGCGTGTGGTTCCTCGACGCGGTGCGCGGCGAGGTCGACGTCTACAACATGGGCTGGCAGAAGTACCTCGACGCCCGCGCGACAGACGAACAGCGGCGCCGCCGCGAGCGGGCCAACGCCGAACGCAAGGCCTCGGCCCTACGCGCCCAGGCGGCCAAAATGGGTGCCAAGGCCACCAAAGCCGTTGCCGCACAGAACATGCTGCGTCGGGCAGACCGGATGATGGCTGCGCTCGACGAGGAACGCGTTGCCGACAAGGTGGCCAGGATCAAGTTCCCGACGCCTGCGCCGTGCGGCCGCACCCCGTTGGTGGCCAAGGGTCTGACCAAGAACTACGGCTCACTAGAGGTCTTCAGCGGCGTCGATCTCGCCATCGACCGCGGTTCGCGGGTCGTGGTGCTCGGCCTCAACGGCGCGGGCAAGACCACCCTGCTGCGGCTGTTGGCCGGCGTCGAGACGCCGGACTCCGGAGGCCTCGAGCCGGGCCACGGAATGAAGATCGGCTACTTTGCGCAGGAACACGACACGCTCGACAACTTGGCGACGGTGTGGCAGAACATCCGTCACGCCGCGCCCGACACGGGTGAGCAGGAACTGCGGGGTCTGTTGGGCGCCTTCATGTTCAGCGGTGCGCAGCTTGATCAGCCCGCCGGCACGTTGTCCGGCGGTGAGAAGACCCGACTCGCGCTCGCCGGTCTGGTGGCATCGACTGCGAACGTGCTGCTGCTCGACGAGCCGACCAACAACCTCGACCCCGCGTCGCGCGAGCAGGTGCTCGACGCACTGCGGTCGTATGTCGGCGCAGTGGTGTTGGTGACGCACGACCCCGGCGCCGCCGAAGCACTCGACCCGCAACGCGTGGTGCTGCTGCCCGACGGCACCGAAGACTTCTGGTCCAACGACTATCGCGACCTGATCGAGCTCGCCTGAGCGCGAATTGCGAACTGTTTCATCAATTCCGCCCGTTGGGTGTGAACGCTTCCTACGCTGGGTATTGGGTAGGGGTCGGGGCATCAAACGTGGGGAGAGATGTCGATGAAGAAACTGAACAAGTCCCGGGATGAAGTCCTGAACGAATTGCGCAGCGCATACGAGGGGGGCGCGAGCATCCGTACGTTGGTGGCCAACACCGGCCGCTCGTATGGCTCGATCCATAGCATGTTGCGCGAGTCGGGTACGACCATGCGCAGTCGGGGCGGACCCAACCATCGCAGCCGCAAGGCAAGCTAGGACGGTTGCTGGCGCAGCGAGGCCTCGACGAGGTCGAGTACGGCACTGAGCTTTTCGGGTTCGTCGCCGGATGCCAGCCGCGCAACCAGGCCGTCCAGCACAAGGTCAAGATACGTCTGCAGGACCGCGCTCGGCACGTCGTCGCGTAGCCGGCCCGCCTGCTTCTGTGTGCGCAGCCGTTGGGTGGTCGCCGCCGACAACTCCGCCGAGCGCTCCGACCAGCCGCGGTTGAACGCCGGATCGTTGCGCAGCTTGCGCGCGATCTCCAGCCGCGTCGCCAGCCAGTCGAACTGGTCGGGAGCGGCAAGCATGTCGCGCATCACCTGAACCAACCCCTCCCGCGACGCGACATCGGCCATTCGCTCGGCATCCTCGCGGGCCAGTTCGAAGAACAGCGTGTCCTTATCGCGGAAATGGTGAAAGATGGCACCGCGCGACAGCCCGATCGTCTGCTCGAGCCGTCGCACGGTGGCCTTGTCATAGCCGTATTCGGCGAAACAGCGCCGGGCGCCGTCGAGGATCTGTCGGCGCCGCGCCGCCAGATGGTCTTCGGTTACCCGGGGCATATCTGCGCTTACGACTTCAGCATGTTGCGCAGCACGTACTGCAAGATGCCGCCGTTGCGGTAGTAGTCCGCTTCACCGGGGGTGTCGATGCGCACGACGGCGTCGAACTCCACCTTCGAGCCGTCCTCCTTCGTGGCGGTCACATGGACGGTCTTCGGCGTCTTGCCATCGTTGAGCGCCTCGATGCCGCTGATGTCGAACGTCTCGGTGCCGTCCAGCTTCAGGCTCGCGGCGGATTCGCCTTCGGGGAACTGCAGCGGGATCACCCCCATGCCGATCAGGTTCGACCGGTGGATGCGCTCGAACGACTCGGTGATGACCGCGCGCACACCGAGCAGGCTGGTGCCCTTGGCCGCCCAGTCGCGCGACGAGCCTGAGCCGTACTCCTTGCCGCCGAGCACGACAAGCGGAATGTCCTGCGCCGCATAGTTTTGCGCGGCGTCGTAGATGAACGCCTGTTCGCCGTCCTTGGTGAAGTCGCGGGTATAGCCGCCGGACACGTCATCGAGAAGTTGATTGCGCAACCGGATGTTGGCGAACGTGCCGCGGATCATCACCTCGTGGTTGCCGCGCCGCGAGCCGTAGGAGTTGTAGTCCTTCTTGTCGACCCCGTGCTCGTCGAGATATTGCGCGGCCGGCGTGCCGGGCTTGATGCTGCCTGCGGGGGAGATGTGGTCGGTGGTCACCGAATCACCCAGCAGCGCCAGCACTCTCGCACCCTTGATGTCGGTGACCGGCTGCGGCTCGGCGGGCATGCCGTCGAAGTACGGAGGCTTGCGCACGTACGTCGAGTTCGTGTCCCATTCGAAGGTGTTGCCCGACGGGGTCGGCAGGTTGCGCCACCGGTCGTCGCCCTTGAAGACGTCGGAGTAGTTCTTGACGAACATCTCGGTGTTGATCGCCGACGCGATGGTGTCGTTGATGTCCTTCTGCGATGGCCAGATGTCCTTGAGGAAGACCTCGTTGCCGTCGGAATCCTTGCCAAGCGGTTCGGCCTCGAAGTCGAAGTCCATGGTGCCGGCCAGCGCGTAGGCGATCACCAGCGGCGGCGACGCCAGGTAGTTCATCTTCACGTCCGGGTTGATGCGGCCCTCGAAGTTGCGGTTACCCGACAGCACCGCGGTGACCGACAGATCGGCGTCGTTGACCGCCTTGCTGATCTCCTCGGGCAGCGGACCCGAGTTGCCGATGCACGTGGTGCACCCGTAGCCCACCAGGTAGAAGCCGAGCTTCTCCAGGTACGGCCACAGCCCGGCCTTGTCGTAGTACTCGGTGACCACCTGCGAACCCGGCGCCATCGTCGTCTTCACCCACGGCTTGGCCGTCAGACCCTTCTCGACGGCGTTCTTCGCAAGCAGCGCCGCACCCAGCATCACCTCGGGGTTGGAGGTGTTGGTGCACGACGTGATGGCCGCGATCACCACCGCGCCGTGGTCGAGGATGAACTCGCCGCGGTCGTCGGATTTCACCTCGACCGGACTGCTCGGCCTGCCGTTGGCGCCGACTGCCGCCGAAGGCACGACCGCGTCGTCATCAGCGAAGGCCAGGCTGGATGCCGGGTCGCTGGCGGGGAAGGACTCCTCGACCGCCTCGTCGAGCTTGGTGTGCTCGGCGGGCAGGTTCTCCTCTACGTAGTTGTGAATGTCCTTGCGGAAAGCGGTCTTTGCGTCACCCAGCGCGATCCGGTCCTGCGGCCGTTTCGGCCCCGCGATCGAGGGCACGACATCGGACAGGTCGAGCTCGATGTACTCGGAGTACTTCGGCTCGCGCTCTGGGTCGTGCCACATGCCCTGTTCCTTGGCGTACGCCTCGACTAGCGCGAGTTGCTCGTCGCTGCGGCCGGTCATCCGCAGGTAGTCGATTGTCACCTCGTCGATCGGGAAAATTGCTGCGGTGGAACCGAATTCGGGGCTCATGTTGCCCAGCGTTGCGCGGTTGGCCAGCGGCACCTCGGCGACGCCCTCGCCGTAGAACTCGACGAACTTGCCGACCACGCCGTGCTTGCGCAGCATCTCGGTGACGGTGAGCACCACGTCGGTGGCGGTCACGCCGGGCTGCCGCTCCCCGGAGAGCTTGAAACCGACGACACGGGGGATGAGCATCGACACCGGCTGGCCCAGCATGGCCGCCTCGGCCTCGATGCCGCCGACGCCCCAGCCGAGCACGCCGAGGCCGTTCTCCATCGTCGTGTGGCTGTCGGTGCCGACGCACGTGTCGGGGTAGGCCACGCCGTCGCGCTCGAAGACGACGCTGGCCAGGTATTCGATGTTGACCTGGTGCACGATGCCGGTACCGGGCGGCACCACCTTGAAGTCGTCGAACGCGCCCTGGCCCCAGCGCAAGAACTGGTAGCGCTCGCCGTTGCGCTCGTACTCGATCTCGACGTTGCGCTCGAATGCGTTCGCGGTGCCGAACAGATCGGCGATCACGGAGTGGTCGATGACGAGATCGGCAGGCGCCAGCGGGTTCACCTTGTCCGGGTCACCACCGAGGTCGCCGACCGCCTCGCGCATGGTGGCCAGGTCGACGATGCACGGGACGCCCGTGAAGTCCTGCATGATCACTCGGGCGGGGGTGAACTGGATCTCCACGCTCGGGTCGGCCGACGGGTCCCAGTTCGCTATCGCCTCGATGTGGTCCTTGGTGATGTTGGCGCCGTCCTCGGTGCGCAGCAGATTCTCGGCGAGCACCTTGAGGCTGTATGGCAGTTTCTCGGTTCCGGCCACCGCATCGAGGCGGTAGATCTGATAACTCTTGTCCCCGACCTTCAAGGTGTCGCGGGCGCCAAACGAATTCACCGAATCTTTGCTGCTCACATCAACTCCCGGCTCGATATCGCCGCGACGGGCTGTGTCGTCGGCGGTCACAATTCTAACAGTACGCTTGTCCTGTGAATCAACCCAGGGGTGCTTTTAGTCTCGTCCTCGTGGGTGAGTGCTGCCACCCGCATACCCACTCATCGCGTACCGTGCCCGTGTGACCGGACCGCACGTGCTCCCGTTTCTGCCGACGTACATCCCGCCTCAGGTATGCGCGACGGTCGGGCAGGACCCGGCGACCCCGCCGGACGCCTGCATGAACCTCGTCTTCGCCGATGTTCGCGACGATGGCGTGAGTGCGTCGGCCAGCCAGGACAAGGCCGGCCTCGCCGGCGTGGTCGCCGACGCCAAGCAAAAAGGCATCGATCTCAAGATCGTCGTGATGGACCAGAGCCCGCCGATCGACACCCCGCTGCGCGATGTCGCCACCGCGGTCGGCAAGGCGTACCCCGGTTCCACCGTTTTGGTGATCAGCCCCGGGTGGGCGGGGACTTACAGCCCGACCTATGACCGGGTGACTCTCGAGGCGGGTCAGGACGTCGCCAAGACCGGCGATGCGGTGCAGTCTTCGAAGAATTTCGTCAGCGAGTTGACGACACAACATTTCCCGTGGACGCCATTCACCATTGTGCTCGTGCTGGCGGTGATTGCAGCGGTCGTCGCCACCCGCGCGTTACAAATCAGAGCGCGCCGCGAACAGCCGTAAAAACCCCTCTGGCAGCGCATTTGGCGCGTTTCTGCTTCCGTATTGCAAATAGAAAAGTCACAGCGGGATAACGCTACATTCAATTACAGACTTGTAATTTGTGACTAAAGTTTCCTTAGCGTCAGATGTGACGTACCGTGCAATCGGTGGCTGATGTTGCAGTTGTGATTGTTGTGACTGCACACAGCGTGCGAGCCATAGGAGACACGGTCGGATGAGACGCAACCCTCGGGTCCGCGCGGTGATGCTTGCCATCGGCATGCTGCTCGCGACTCCTGGCCTGGCGGTCGGGCAGCCCGCCAGCTCGGACACCCTCGGCGAGCTTGTCGCGGCTGTGGCGAACGCCAATCAGAAGCTGCAAGACCTCGGCGCCTCGATTCAGGCGCAACAGGAAAGCGTCAACAAGGCGATCGTCGATGTGCAGACAGCGCGCGAGAATGCCGCGGCCGCACAACAGGAAGTGGACGCAAGCGCACAGCGCGTCTCGGAGGCGAACGCCGCGATCGCAGCGGCCCAACAGCGATTCGACACCTTCGCTGCCGCAACATATGTCAGCGGTCCTTCGGATTCCTATCTGACGGCCACCGATCCTGCCGACATCCTGTCGACCGCGGCGGCCGGTCAGACACTGGCAGTGAGTTCACAGCAGATCATCACCGATCTCCAGCGGGCCCGCACCGAGCAGGTGAACAAGGAGTCGGCCGCACGGTTGGCGAAGCAGAACGCCGACAAGGCCGTCGTCGACGCCGAAGCCAGTCAGCAGACCGCTGTTTCGGCGCTCACCACCGCGCAACAGACGTTCAAGGACCAGCAGTCCCAACTCGATCAGTTGACCGCCGAACGGGCCGCGGCGCAGGCCAAGCTCGAGGACGCGCGCAACTGGTCGGCCCCCGCAACCGGTGCGCCTGCGGCCCAGCCCGCTGCGGCGCGCGTCGGTGACCCGAACGCGAACTGGGATCGGGCGCCGGGGGCACGCGATGGGGGCGGTCAGAAGTGGGATTCGCTGTGGGATCCCACTCTCCCTGCGATCCCGAGCGCGTTCGTCAGCGGTGACCCGATCGCGATCATCAACACGATCCTCGGTTACGCGTCGACATCGGCACAGGTGACCCAGCAGATGGGTCGCGGCTTCCTGCAGAAGATCGGCCTGGTGCCGACGCCGAGCGGCTACACCAACGGCGCAATTCCGCGCGTGTATGGCCGCCAGGCGACCGAGTACGTGATCAACCGCGGCCTCGCGGTGCGGGGCACGCCGTACTCGTGGGGTGGCGGCAACGCCGCCGGCGCGAGCCGCGGCATCGATTCCGGTGCCGGCACAGTCGGTTTCGACTGTTCGGGGCTGATGCTGTACATGTTCGCAGGCGTCGGCATCAAGCTCGACCACTACTCGGGCTCGCAGTACAACGCGGGCCGCAAGGTCCCGTCGTCGCAGATGCGTCGTGGCGACATGATCTTCTACGGGCCCAACGCCAGCCAGCACGTCGCGATGTACCTCGGTGACGGTCAGATGCTCGAGGCTCCGTACACGGGGTCCGTGGTGAAGATCTCGCCGGTGCGCACCAGCGGCATGACCCCGTACGTGACTCGAATGATCGAATGGTGAATCCTCTGCGCCGCATAACAATTGGACTACTGATCGCCGTCGCGCTGCTGCTTGGCCTTGCTGCACCCGCGATCGCCGCCCCCGACGACGGGCAATGGGATCCGACGCTGCCGAAGATCCTCAGCGCCGGTGCGCCCGGCGATCCCGTCGCGATCGCCAACGCGTCGTTTCAGGCGACGCAGGTGGCCCTTCAAACGACACAGAATCTGGGCCAGCAGTTCCTCGCCAGCATCGGCCTCGGCGGCTCGCCAAGCACAGGAGCGGTTTCCCCGGGCGCGCGCGTGCGTGGTCCGCAGGCGATCGAGTACGTGATCCGCCGCGGCGCCTCCCAGATGGGTGTGCCGTACTCCTGGGGCGGTGGCACGCCGAACGGTCCGAGCGCAGGCGTCGACGAAGATGCGGGCAAGATCGGCTACGACTGTTCCGGATTCACCCGCTACGCGTTCGCAGGCGTCGGCGTGCTGATCCCCAAGTACTCCGGCGACCAATACAACACCGGCCGCAAGGTGCCGCTGTCGCAGGCCAAACGCGGCGACCTGTTGTTCTACGGCCCCGGCGGCACGCAGCACGTCACGCTGTACCTGGGTGGCGGGCGGATGCTGGAAGCGTCGAGCGCCGCAGGCCACGTGACGGTCAGTCCAGTGCGGCAGGGGGGTCTGCAGCCGTACGCCGCGAGAATTATCGAAAGCTGAGCGTGGCCTGAGTTAAACCTGAGCACTCCTGGTGAATGCCGTTCGACCAGGCGACACTTCGCTGGGCAACGTCGACGGATTCCGGACTGCCTGGAATAGTTGACGGCGAGCGTGCGGCCAACTCCGGCCGACGCCGCTGCGACCAGCGTCTTAACAGATCTGGAAGGACCGTTGATGAGTTCACCGAGTGGGCCGCCGCAGGGCGCTGGAGGTTATTCCGGACAGGCCCCAACACAGGCCTACAACCCCGGTAACCCCGCCTCCCACGCCGCGCCGCCGAACAACGGAGGCCTGCAGCAGGAGGTGCACACCCTCGAGCGCGCCATCTTCGAGGTCAAGCGGATCATCGTCGGCCAGGATCAGTTGGTCGAGCGGATGCTGGTCGGCCTGCTCGCCAAGGGGCACGTGTTGCTCGAAGGCGTGCCCGGGGTGGCCAAGACGCTGGCCGTCGAGACCTTCGCGAAGGTCGTCGGCGGCACGTTCGCCCGCATCCAGTTCACCCCTGACCTGGTGCCAACCGACATCGTCGGCACCCGGATCTATCGCCAGGGCAAAGAGGAGTTCGACATCGAACTCGGTCCGGTGGTGGTCAACTTCCTGCTCGCCGACGAGATCAACCGTGCACCCGCCAAGGTGCAGTCGGCGCTGCTCGAGGTGATGGCCGAGCGCAAGATCTCGATCGGCGGCAAGACGTTCCCGTTGCCGGCCCCGTTCCTGGTGATGGCCACGCAGAACCCGATCGAGCAGGAAGGTGTTTACCAACTGCCCGAGGCGCAGCGCGACCGCTTCCTGTTCAAGCTCAACATCGACTACCCGACTCCGGAGGAGGAGCGGGAGATCGTGTACCGGATGGGCGTCAAGCCGCCGGAGCCCAAGCAGATCCTGGCCCCCGGTGATCTGCTGCGCCTGCAGGACGTGGCGTCCAACAACTTCGTGCACCACGCGCTCGTCGACTATGTGGTGCGCATCGTCACCGCGACCCGGCACCCCGAGAAGTTCGGCATGCCCGACGCCAAGGCGTGGATCGCCTACGGCGCCTCGCCGCGTGCGTCCCTCGGCATCATCGCGGCCTCGCGCGCGCTGGCACTGGTGCGTGGCCGCGACTACGTGATCCCGCAGGACGTCGTCGAGGTCATCCCCGACGTGCTGCGGCACCGGCTCGTGCTCACCTACGACGCGCTGGCCGACGAGATCTCTTCGGAGACCGTGATCAACCGGATCCTGCAGACGGTGGCGCTCCCGCAGGTGAATGCCATTCCGCAGCAAGGTCATTCGGTGCAGCCGGTCATGCCGGCAGCAGCGGCTGCCGCCGGTAATCGGTGACTACTTCCAGACGAGGGGTCGACCTGCCGTCGCTCAAGCGCGGGGAGATTCGTGACCCAGCGCTGACGGCGGCACTGCGCAAGCTGGAACTGACCGTGCGCCGCAAGCTCGACGGCGTGCTGCACGGCGACCACCTCGGGCTGCTGCCGGGGCCGGGGTCCGAGCCGGGGGAGTCGCGGCTCTACCAGCCCGGCGACGACGTACGCAGGATGGACTGGTCGGTCACCGCGCGCACCACTCACCCGCATGTGCGTCAGATGATCGCCGACCGTGAGCTCGAGACGTGGTTGGTGGTCGACATGTCGGCCAGCCTGGACTTCGGCACCACCGGTTGCGAAAAGCGCGATCTGGCGGTCGCGGCCGCGGCTGCGATCACGTTCCTCAACAGCGGCGGCGGTAACCGGATCGGTGCGATCATCGCCAACGGCGACTCGGTGCGGCGCGTTCCGGCACTGTCGGGCCGCATGCACGAGCAGGAACTGTTGCGCACCATCGCGACAATGCCGAAGGCACCGACGGGGGTACGCGGCGAGCTGGCCGCCGCCATCGACGCGCTGCGGCGTCCGGAACGGCGCCGCGGCATGGCGGTGATCATCAGCGATTTCCTCGGGCCGATCAACTGGATGCGTCCGCTGCGGGCGATAGCGGGCCGACACGAGGTGCTCGGCATCGAGATCCTCGACCCCCGGGATGTGGAACTTCCTGACGTGGGCGACGTCATCCTGCAGGACGCTGAAAGCGGGGTGACCCGGGAGTTCACTATCGACGCGCAATTGCGCGACGACTTCGAGAAAGCCGCGGCCGCCCATCGTGCCGAGGTGGCGCGCACGCTACGGCGTTGCGACGCACCGTTGCTCTCGCTGCGCACCGACCGGGACTGGATCGCCGACGTCGTCCGATTTGTCGCCAACCGCCGCCGTGGAGCACTCGCCGGCCGGACGTAATCCGACGAAATGACAACTGGCATATGACATTACCGTTGCTCGGACCGATGACGCTGTCGGGCTTCGAACACGCGTGGTTTTTTCTCTTCCTCATCGCTGTCGTCGCGATCGCCGCGCTCTACGTGCTGGTGCAGGTGGCCCGGCACAAGCGGATGCTGCGCTTTGCGAACATGGAGTTGCTGGAAAGCGTTGCGCCGAAACGGCCTTCGCGCTGGCGGCATCTGCCCGCGATCCTGCTGGTGTTGTCGCTGTTGATGTTCACCGTCGCCATGGCGGGCCCAACGCATGACGTCCGCATTCCGCGCAACCGCGCGGTGGTGATGCTCGTCATCGACGTGTCGCAGTCGATGCGGGCCACCGACGTGTCGCCGAACCGGCTGGCCGCCGCGCAAGAGGCGGCCAAACAGTTCGCCGATCAGCTCACGCCCGGGATCAACCTCGGCCTGATCGCGTACGCGGGCACGGCGACGGTGCTGGTGTCGCCGACCACCAACCGCGAGGCGTCGAAGAACGCGATCGACAAACTGCAGTTGGCCGACCGCACGGCGACCGGCGAAGGCATCTTCACGGCGCTGCAGGCCATCGCCACCGTCGGCGCGGTGATCGGCGGAGGAGACGAGCCGCCTCCAGCCCGCATCGTGCTGATGTCCGACGGCAAGGAGACGGTGCCGTCGAACCCGGACAATCCGAAGGGCGCCTACACGGCCGCGCGCACTTCGAAGGACCAGGGCGTGCCGATTTCGACGGTGTCATTCGGCACGCCGTACGGCTACGTCGAAATCAATGATCAGCGCCAGCCGGTCCCGGTTGACGACGAGATGCTGAAGAAGATCGCCGAGTTGTCGGGCGGTCAGGCCTACACCGCCTCGAGCCTGGAGCAGCTCAAGGAAGTCTTCACCAACCTGCAGGAGCAGATCGGCTACGAGACCCGCAAGGGCGATGCGAGCGCGGGCTGGCTGCGGCTCGGCGCGCTGGTGCTGGCTTTGGCGGCGCTGGCTGCGATGCTGATCAACCGCCGACTACCCGACTGACGCAACTGAAATGACAACTGGCACATGACTTTACCGTTGCTCGGACCGATGACGCTGACGGGTTTCGACCACCCGTGGTTCTTCCTGTTCCTCATTGCGGTGCTCGGGCTGGTCGGACTGTATCTCGCCATGCAGGCGGCGCGCCGCAAGAGAATGCAGCGCTTTGCCAACACGGAACTACTGGAAAGCGTTGCGCCCAAGCGACCGCCGCGTTGGCGGCATGTGCCGACGATCCTGTTGGTGTTGTCGCTCGTGCTGTTCACCATCGCGATGGCTGGGCCGACGCACGATGTCAAGATTCCGCGCAACCGTGCGGTGGTGATGCTCGTCGTCGATGTGTCGCAATCCATGAAGGCCACCGACGTGTCACCGAACCGGCTGGCGGCCACGCAGGAGGCGGCCAAGCAGTTCGTCGATCAGATGACTCCCGGCATCAACCTCGGGCTGATCGCCTATGCGGGCACCGCGACCGTGTTGGTGTCGCCGACCACCAATCGTGATGCGTCCAAGAATGCGATCGACAAGCTGCAGGTGGCCGACCGCACCGCGACCGGTGAGGCCATCTTCACGGCGCTGCAGGCCATCTCCACCGTCGGTGCGGTGATCGGCGGCGGCGACACCCCACCGCCTGCCCGCATCGTGTTGATGTCCGACGGCAAGGAGACGGTGCCGTCCAACCCCGACAACCCCAAGGGCGCCTACACGGCGGCGCGGGCCGCCAAGGATCAGGGCGTGCCGATCTCCACGGTGGCCTTCGGCACCCAGTACGGCTTCGTCGAGATGAACGGCCAGCGGACGCCGGTACCCGTCGACGACGAGATGCTGAAGAAGATCGCCCAGCTGTCCAATGGACAGTCCTACACCGCGTCCGATGTCGAGCAGCTCAAGGAAGTCTTCACGAACCTCCAGGAGCAGATCGGCTACGAAACCCGCAAGGGCGACGCGAGCGCGGGCTGGCTGCGACTCGGCGCGTTGGTGCTGGCGCTGGCGGCGCTGGGCGCGTTGTTCATCAACCGGCGCCTACCCAACTAGTCATATCCCCATGTCGCTGCGCTCCTGCCCGCCGTAAGGCGATTTCTTAAGAATGCGCTTCAGGCACTAAGTTGGCGGTCATGCCCGAATTCGTATCCCGTTCCGTGCTGGTGACCGGCGGAAACCGCGGCATCGGTCTGGCCATCGCTCAACGGCTGGCCGCCGACGGCCACAAGGTCGCCGTGACCCACCGCGGATCTGGCGCGCCGGACGGGCTGTTCGGCGTCGTGTGTGACGTCACCGACAACGCTGCCGTCGACCGCGCCTTCAAGGAGGTCGAGGAGCATCAGGGCCCGGTCGAGGTGCTGGTGTCCAACGCAGGCATTTCCCAGGATGCGTTCCTGATTCGGATGACAGAAGAGCGGTTCGAGAACGTCATCAACGCCAATCTCACCGGGGCGTTCCGCGTGGCTCAGCGGGCGTCGCGCAGCATGCAGCGCAACCGGTTCGGGCGGATCATCTTCATCGGTTCGGTCTCGGGCATGTGGGGGATCGGCAACCAGTCCAACTACGCGGCCGCGAAGGCCGGTCTGATCGGGATGGCCCGTTCGATCTCCAGGGAGCTGTCCAAGGCCGGCGTCACCGCCAATGTGGTGGCACCCGGTTACATCGACACCGAGATGACCCGCGCGCTGGATGAGCGAATCCAGGCCGGGGCACTGGAGTTCATCCCGGCGAAGCGGGTCGGCACCGCCGAGGACGTCGCCGGGGCCGTGAGCTTCCTGGCGTCCGAAGACGCGAGCTACATCGCCGGTGCGGTGATCCCGGTCGACGGCGGCATGGGCATGGGCCACTAAGAGAGAGAAGGACTTTGACATGACAGGTTTGCTCGAAGGCAAGCGCATCCTCGTAACGGGGATCATCACCGACTCGTCGATCGCGTTCCACATCGCCAAGGTGGCGCAGGAGGCCGGTGCCGAGCTGGTGCTGACCGGTTTCGACCGGATGAAGCTGATCCAGCGCATCGCCGACCGGCTGCCGGAGAAGGCGCCGCTGCTGGAACTCGACGTGCAGAACGAGGAGCACCTGGCGTCTTTGGCCGACCGGGTCACCGAGGTGATCGGTGAGGGCAACAAGCTCGACGGGGTGGTGCACTCGATCGGGTACATGCCGCAGACCGGCATGGGCATCAACCCGTTCTTCGACGCGCCGTATGAGGACGTCGCCAAGGGCATTCACATCTCGGCGTACTCGTACGCTTCGCTGGCCAAGGCGCTGCTGCCGATCATGAATTCCGGCGGCGGCATCGTCGGCATGGACTTCGACCCCACCAGGGCGATGCCCGCCTACAACTGGATGACCGTGGCCAAGAGCGCGCTCGAGTCGGTGAACCGGTTCGTGGCGCGGGAGGCCGGTAAATACGGCGTTCGGTCGAATCTCGTTGCTGCCGGGCCGATCCGGACACTGGCGATGAGCGCCATCGTCGGCGGTGCACTCGGCGAGGAGGCCGGCGCCCAGATGCAGCTGCTCGAGGAGGGCTGGGATCAACGCGCCCCGATCGGCTGGAACATGAAGGATCCGACGCCGGTGGCAAAGACGGTGTGCGCGTTGCTGTCCGATTGGCTGCCCGCGACGACCGGCACCATCATCTACGCCGACGGCGGCGCCAGCACACAGCTGCTCTAGATGAATTTTGACGCGCTTCTGCTCCTGTCGTTCGGCGGACCGGAGGCGCCCGAACATGTGATGCCGTTCCTGGAGAACGTCACTCGCGGCCGCGGTATCCCGCGCGAACGGCTCGCCTCAGTCGCCGAGCACTACCTGCACTTCGGCGGCGTGTCGCCGATCAACGGCATCAACCGCGAGTTGATCAGCGCGCTCGAGGCCGAAATCGACCTACCCGTCTACTTCGGCAACCGCAACTGGGAACCCTACGTCGAGGACACTGTCGCGACCATGCGCGACAACGGGATTCGTCGGGCCGCGGTGTTCGCCACTTCGGCATGGGGCGGCTACTCCAGCTGCACGCAGTACGTGGAGGACATCGCCAGGGCCAGGGGTGCAGCCGGCGAGGGAGCGCCCGAACTGGTGAAGCTGCGCCAGTACTTCGACCACCCCTTGTTTGTCGAGATGTTCGCTGAGGCCATCGGCGCTGCCGCACAGACCGTTTCCGGGGACGCGCGCCTGGTGTTCACCGCGCATTCGATTCCGCTTGCGGCCCGAAACCGTTGTGGTGCAGATCTTTACAGCCGTCAGGTGGCCTATGCGTCGCGCTTGGTCGCCACTGCGGCCGGCTACGCCGACTACGACCAAGTCTGGCAGTCGCGCTCCGGGCCGCCGCAGGTGCCGTGGCTCGAGCCCGATATCGCCGATCATTTGACGGCACTTGCCAAGGGCGGCACCAAGGCCGTGATCGTCTGTCCGATCGGTTTCGTCGCCGATCACATCGAGGTGGTGTGGGACCTGGACAACGAGCTACGCGGCCACGCCCAGGATCTCGGCATCGCATTCGCACGGGCGGCGACGCCGAACGCCGATCCGCGATTCGCGAGACTGGTCGCCGATCTACTCGACGAGTTGCGCGACGGCCGCGAGCCCGCCAGGGTGCCCGGTCCCGATGCACCTGCGCTGCAAGGGTTTTCGGTGAACGGGGAGGTCTGCACGCCGAACTGCGTTAGCCGCTCCACGCCGAGTGCAGAATCGCGCTGATCGCCGCGATCCGAGCCGATCGCACCACCGAGGACAGCGGTCGCAGCGCTTCGCTGGCGATCTGGACTTCCGATGACGTCTGCAATCCGATCGGGATCAGCCCGGAGCTGACGGTCACGATCGCGTCGATGTGAGCGGCGTTTTCGAGCACGCGCACCGCGCGCGTGGGCGCGTGATCGGGCACCCGATGGCCCCTGCTGCCTTCGAGTACTTGCTCGACGAGTCCGCGCGGGTCGGCCACGTCGGTGCCCGCGGCGCGGATGGCGCCCAATGCATCTGCGGCCGACCGGACCGCAGCGCGCAATGCGTATTCCGCCTCACCGAGGTCGACGAATTCGGCAGAGGCCTGCGTCGGCACCGAATACACCGTCCACGACAATGCGGTCGGCTCCGGCTCGAAATCGGACTCGTCTTCCAATTCGTCGTACTCGAATTCAGGGACAAGACCTACCGCGGTTGATGCATCACGGCCGATGATGACGGCTTCGCCTGCGGTCACCGCGTCGCGCTGAAATTGGGTACCTGCAGGGAGTCCGCGCACATCGCCAGGCACCGGCAGCACCACGCCGATGGCGGGTGCGCGGAGTCCCGTTCCTGCGGCTGTGCGCACGGTCTGCAGCAGCGACACTGCGCCCGCGTCGTCTAAGTCGGGCCACGGCAACCCCGTGCGGCCTGCCGCCACCGAGTCGTACGCGGTTACGGAATGCCTTGACGCCCATTGCGATAACGCGTCGAGGACATCATCAGGCGCGGCGGCGCCTGCGAGCCAGGCGTTGGCCCAAACCGAAAGGGAAACACTGGGGCACCACATGATGCTCGCAGTGTAGTTGTTAGCGGCTGTTTGGGTCGGCTACGCGATAGGCTGGCGGCATGGCCGTCCCGCTGATCTGGCTAATCGCCGCACTGGCCCTCGCCGGGGCCGAAGCGCTCACTGGCGACATGTTCCTGCTGATGCTCGGTGGCGGCGCGCTGGCCGCAGCCGGTTCGAGTCTGGTCTTCGACGACTTCTGGGTGCACGGCGCGGTTTTCCTGGTCGTGTCGGTGCTGTTGCTGGTGCTGGTGCGGCCCGCGCTGAAGCGTCATTTCATGTCGGGCAAGGGCCTGCCTGAGCCGGTCAAAGCGCTCGAGGGAAAGAGCGCGCTGGTGCTCGATCGGGTGGCGCGCCATGAAGGCCAGGTGAAACTCGATGGCGAAATCTGGACGGCGCGCCCGTACAACGACGACGATGTCTACGAACCGGGCGACCACGTCACCGTCGTGCACATTGACGGCGCCACCGCGGTCGTTCAAAAAGTGGTCTAGAGAAAACTGGACAACCAAGGAAGGAACGCGTCATGGAAGGTGCCGTCGCCGGCCTGATCCTGGTCGGGGTGCTGGTGGTATTCGCCGCCATCATCGTGGCCAAGTCGATCGCGCTGATCCCGCAGGCCGAGGCCGCGGTCATCGAACGGCTGGGCCGCTACAGCAAGACCGTGTCCGGTCAGCTGACGCTGCTGCTGCCGTTCGTCGACAAAATCCGCGCCAGAGTAGACCTGCGCGAACGGGTGGTCTCGTTCCCGCCGCAGCCGGTGATCACCGAGGACAACCTGACTGTCAACATCGACACCGTGGTGTACTTCCAGGTCACCAACCCGCAGGCGGCGGTCTACCAGATCAGCAACTACATCGTCGGCGTCGAGCAGCTGACCACCACCACGCTGCGCAATGTGGTCGGCGGCATGACGTTGGAGCAGACGCTGACGTCGCGCGATCAGATCAACGGGCAGCTGCGCGGCGTGCTCGACGAGGCCACCGGCCGATGGGGTCTTCGGGTGGCACGAGTAGAGCTGCGCAGCATCGACCCGCCGCCGTCGATCCAGGATTCGATGGAAAAGCAGATGCGCGCCGACCGCGAGAAGCGAGCCATGATCCTGACCGCGGAAGGCTCCCGCGAGGCGTCGATCAAGCAGGCCGAAGGCCAGAAGCAGGCGCAGATTCTCGCGGCCGAGGGTGCCAAGCAAGCGGCGATCCTCGCGGCCGAGGCCGATCGGCAGTCGCGCATGCTGCGCGCCCAGGGCGAACGGGCCGCGTCCTACCTGCAGGCACAGGGCCAGGCGAAGGCGATCGAGAAGACCTTCGCTGCGATCAAGAGGGGCAGGCCGACCCCGGAGATGTTGGCCTACCAGTACCTGCAGACGCTTCCGCAGATGGCCAAGGGCGAGGCGAACAAGGTCTGGCTGGTGCCCAGCGACTTCGGGTCGGCACTGGAGGGCTTCACCAAGATGCTGGGCGCCCCGGGCTCTGACGGTGTATTCCGCTACACCCCGTCTCCGGTAGAGGAGGATCTGCCTGCGCCAGAAGACGATTCCGACGAGGTCGCCGAGTGGTTCACGACGCAGACAGACCCGGCGATCGCGCAGGCCGTCGCCAAGGCCGAGGCGGACGCGCGTGGCTCATCGGGCATCGGCGCCTTGCCGCCGCCGCCGCTGCCGCACGACACCATGCCGACGATGCAGTATCCGCCGCTGTCACAGCAGCCACAGGACGGGCCGCCGCAGGCGCCTGGACGGCACGGCGGCTAGTCGACTCAACCGGTGATCGCCGGCTCGGTGTCGGGAGCCGAGTCGGCGAGCCGGTCGCGGTGATGGCGGCGGTGGATACGGATCTCGTAGACCAACCCCGCGATGCCGATGCTCGCGGTGCACAGCGACACCACGAACAGCAGCGGGCTGACGTGCCCGGTGAGCGCGTCGCCAAGTATGACGACGGCGGCGGTGCCTGGCAGCAGACCCACCACGGTGGCCAGTGTGTACGGGAGTACGCGCACCGCGGATGCCCCGCACGCGTAGTTGACGACCGAGAACGGCATCGCCGGGATCATTCGCATGGAGATCACCGTCGGCCAGCCGCGCTCGCGTAGCCGCGCGTCGACGGACTCCACCCGGGAGTGCTTGACCAGCCGGCTCAGTTGCCAGCCTGCGGCGCGCACCAACAGCAGCGCGATGACAGCGCTCACCGTGCTGGCCAGCACCGCCAGCGGCACACCTAGGTAGGGCCCGAAGAGCAGGCCTGCGGCGAGTGTGAACACGGTGCGGGGAAACGGGAAGACCGTCATCACAATGTGTGCCGCGAGGAACGCCAGCGGGAACCACGGACCGGCCGCTTTCACCCAATCACGCAGCTGAATGGCTGTCGGCAGCGGCACCAGCCAGGCGACTGCGACGAGAATCACAATTGCTGTCAGGATCGCGATGAAGCGGCGGGGCGAAACCGTCGACGCCGTGGAAATCACCGCAGCACGCAGCGCGCGCAGGGTGCTGACGACGGGTTTCATGCCTACCCACACTACGGCCCGCGCGGCGGCGACACGTTCTGCGCGTCGGTGTGAGTCGGCCAACCGGCAGGCGCTGCTGTGATGGCGATCATTTAGCCTGATGGCTGTGCAGAAACCCGGTGTTACGGATTCCGATGTCGCGAAGTGGCGCTCGGCGGTAGCCGGCGTCCTTGCCAAGAGCACCCGGCGTGACCCCGCGGATTTGCCCGCCGAGCCTGAGCGGCTGCTGGACTCGCTGACCTACGAAGGTTTTCCGGTCCGCCCGCTCTACACCTCGCTCGACGAGCTGCCGGAACCGGCACTGCCGGGGCAGTGGCCGTTCGTGCGCGGTGGCGATGCGCTGCGCGACGTCAAGTCCGGCTGGCGGGTTGCCGAAGTCTTTCCTGTCGACGGATCCTCGCCGGCCGACGCGAACGGCGCTGTGCTGGTTGCGTTGACCGAAGGCGTAAGCGCGCTGGTGCTGCGCGTCGGCGGCTCGGGGCTGGATCGGCTGCTCGACGGTGTGTTCCTCGATCTGGTGCCGATCGTGCTCGACGCGGGTGCCGACTACGTCGCCGCATCGGATGCGGTGCTGGCACTGTTGACCGATCTCGATGACGACCAGCGCTCGCGGCTTTCGGTGGATCTCGGTGCCGACCCGTTGACCGCGCCGCTGAGCGGGCGCGCCACGGCGAACCTCGCCGATGTCGTTGCCGTGGCCGCGAAGGCCACCGGGTACGACGGCGGCGTGCGCGCGATCACCGTCGACGGCCCGGCGTTCCACAATCTCGGCGCCAGCGCATCCTGGGAATTGGCGGGCAGCATCGCCGCGGCCGTCGGGTATCTGCGGTCGCTCGGGGACGGCGGCATCGCACCGCGGGATGCACTGCGACAGCTCAGTTTCCGGTTCGCCGCCGACGACGACCAATTCATGACCATCGCGAAGCTGCGCGTGGCGCGCCGGCTGTGGGCCCGCGTGGCAGAGGTGGTGGGGGAGCCCGACGCGGGAGCCGCCCGGGTGCATGCGGTCACGTCGCTGCCGATGATGGCGCAGCGCGATCCCTGGGTGAACATGCTGCGCACCACAGTGGCGGCGTTCTCCGCGGGCGCAGGCGGGGCGGACACCGTGCTGGTTCACCCGTTCGACGTCGCCATACCCGGTGGGTTCCCCAGCACCGCAGCGAGTTTCGCGCGCCGTATTGCCCGCAACACCCAACTGCTGCTGCTGGAGGAGTCGCACATCGGCCGGGTGCTCGACCCCGCGGGCGGCTCATGGTTTGTCGAGGATCTCACCAAGAGCCTGGCCGAGCAGGCGTGGAAACACTTCCAGGACATCGAATCCCGCGGGGGCTTCGAGACCGCCCGCGACTATGTCGTCGCACAGATCACCGAGGTGGCCGAGCGCCGCGCCGACGACATCGCGCATCGGCGCACCGCGATCACCGGCGTCAACGAGTATCCGAACCTGGCGGAACCTCCACTACCGCAAGGTGATTCCCTGGAGAACGTGGTGCGCTACGCCGCGGGCTTCGAGGCGCTGCGGGAACGATCAGACGCGTTCCTGGCAAAGACCGGATCGCGGCCGACGGTATTGCTGCTGCCGCTCGGGCCGCTGGCCGAACACAACATTCGCACCACATTCGCGACCAACCTGCTGGCCTCCGGCGGCATCGAGGCGGTCACCGAGGACGCGGCAGCCAAAGTCGCGGTGATCTGCGGCACCGACGCTCGCTACGCCGCAGAGGCCTCGGCGGCCGTCGAGTCCGCGCGCAAGGCCGGCGTTTCGCACGTCCTGCTCGCAGGCCCGGAAAAGGCTGTGGCCGAGGCTGATTCGAAACCCGACGGCTATGTGACCGCAGAGATCGACGCGGTCGAGGTGTTGTCCGACCTGCTCACCCGATTGGGGGCCTGAGGTGACCGCGACCACTGGAATCGGCAGTTTCGCCGACGTACCACTGCACGGCGAGCAGAACAGCGCGCCGGCCACCGCTGCCGCCGTCGCCAAGCACGTCGAAGCCGCGGCCGCCGCGCACGGCTACACCCCGGACCAATTGGATTGGGCCACCCCTGAGGGCATCGACGTCAAGCCGGTGTACATCGGCGCAGACCGCGATGCCGCCGTCGAGGCCGGCTACCCGCTGAACAGTTTCCCCGGCGAGGCGCCCTACATCCGCGGTCCGTATCCGACCATGTACGTCAATCAGCCGTGGACCATCCGCCAGTACGCCGGGTTCTCCACCGCTGCAGAGTCGAATGCGTTCTACCGCCGCAACCTCGCCGCAGGCCAAAAGGGTCTCTCGGTCGCATTCGACCTTGCGACCCACCGAGGCTATGACTCCGACCACCCGCGCGTGCAAGGCGACGTCGGAATGGCAGGTGTGGCAATCGATTCGATCCTCGACATGCGCCAGCTGTTCGACGGCATCGACCTGTCGACGGTCTCGGTTTCGATGACCATGAACGGCGCAGTGCTTCCGATCCTCGCGCTGTATGTGGTGGCAGCAGAGGAACAGGGAGTGGTGCCGGAGAAGCTGGCCGGGACCATCCAGAACGACATCCTCAAAGAATTCATGGTCCGCAACACCTACATCTACCCGCCCAAGGCGTCGATGCGGATCATCTCCGACATCTTCGGCTACACCAGCACCAAGATGCCGAAGTTCAACTCGATCTCGATCTCCGGCTACCATATCCAGGAGGCCGGTGCCACAGCCGATTTGGAGCTGGCGTACACCCTTGCCGACGGTGTCGAGTACATCAAGGCGGGACTCGACGCGGGCCTGGACATCGACAAGTTCGCGCCCCGGCTCTCGTTCTTCTGGGGCATCGGGATGAATTTCTTCATGGAGGTCGCCAAGCTGCGCGCAGGCCGGCTGCTGTGGAGCGAACTGGTCGCGGAGTTCAACCCCAAGGACGCGAAATCGCTTTCATTGCGCACACATTCGCAGACCTCTGGCTGGTCGCTGACGGCGCAGGATCCGTTCAACAACGTCGCGCGCACCTGCATCGAGGCGATGGCCGCCACCCAGGGGCACACCCAGTCGCTGCACACCAACGCGCTCGACGAGGCGCTTGCGCTGCCGACCGACTTCTCCGCACGCATCGCGCGAAACACTCAGCTGCTGCTACAGCAGGAGTCGGGGACCACACGCCCGATCGACCCGTGGGGTGGTTCGTACTACGTGGAGTGGCTCACCCATCATTTGGCCGAGAAGGTGCGCGCGCACATCGAAGAGGTCAACGAGCACGGCGGCATGGCGCAGGCGATCAGCGACGGCATCCCCAAGATGCGGATCGAAGAGGCGGCCGCGCGCACGCAGGCCCGCATCGACTCGGGGCAGCAGCCGGTGATCGGCGTCAACAAGTACCAGGTTGACGAAGACCACGAGATCGAGGTGCTCAAGGTCGAGAACAGCAGGGTGCGCGCCGAACAGATCGCCAAATTGCAGCAGCTACGCGCCGACCGCGACCCGAACGCCGTCGAGGCCGCGCTGACCGAGCTGAGCCGGGCGGCCACCGAAGGTGATGGCAACTTACTCGAACTGGCCATCAACGCGGCCCGGGCCAAGGCCACCGTCGGCGAGATCTCCGATGCGCTCGAGAGGGTTTGGGGGCGCCATCAGGCCGAGATCCGTACCATCGCCGGGGTCTACCGCGACGAAGTCGGAAAGGTCAGCAATATCTCCAGCGCCACAGAGTTGGTCGAGAAGTTCGCCGAGGCCGACGGCCGCAGACCCCGGATCCTGGTCGCCAAGATGGGCCAGGACGGGCACGATCGCGGTCAGAAGGTGATCGCAACGGCGTTCGCGGACATCGGCTTTGACGTCGACGTCGGCTCACTGTTCTCGACTCCGGAAGAGGTGGCGCGCCAAGCCGCCGACAACGACGTGCACGTGGTCGGAGTGTCGTCGCTGGCCGCCGGGCACCTGACGCTGGTGCCGGCACTGCGCGACGCGCTCGCCGAGGTGGGCAGGCCCGACATCATGATCGTCGTCGGCGGCGTCATCCCGCCCGGCGACTTCGACGAGCTGTATGCCGCCGGTGCGACGGCGATCTTCCCGCCGGGCACAGTCATCGCCGACGCCGCGATCGGCCTGCTGCAGAAGCTGGCCGAGCGGCTCGGCTACCGCCTCGGCTAGATGACCACCCCGGCCGAAGAACTCGCGGCGGCCGTCCGCAGCGGCGACCGCGCGGCCCTGCCGAGGGCCATCACGCTGGTCGAGTCGACCCGCCCGGATCATCGCGAGCAGGCTCAACAACTGCTGCTGGAGCTGATGCCCGAAGCCGGTGGCGCGATGCACGTCGGCATCACCGGGGTGCCCGGTGTCGGCAAGTCGACGACCATCGAAGCGCTCGGCATGTATCTGATCGAGCAGGGCCACCGGGTCGCGGTGCTGGCCGTCGACCCGTCGTCCACCCGCACCGGCGGCTCCATCCTCGGTGACAAGACCCGGATGGCTCAGCTCGCGGTGCATCCCGACGCGTACATCCGGCCGTCGCCGACTTCGGGCACGCTCGGCGGCGTCGCGAAGGCCACCCGCGAAACCATCGTGTTGCTCGAGGCGGCCGGCTTCGACGTGATCCTGGTCGAGACCGTCGGTGTCGGGCAGTCAGAGGTGACCGTGGCCAACATGGTCGACACGTTCGTGTTCCTGACGCTGGCGCGGACCGGCGACCAACTGCAGGGCATCAAGAAGGGCGTGCTCGAACTCGCCGACATCGTGGTGGTGAACAAGGCCGACGGTGAGCACGCGGCCGAGGCCAAGAAGGCGGCGCGCGAGCTCGCAGGAGCGATTCGGCTCATATACCCACGCGAAACCCTTTGGCGCCCACCGGTTCTCACCATGAGCGCGGTGGAGGGCAGCGGCCTCACCGAGCTGTGGGACACGGTGCTCAAACACCGCCAGGTGCTCACCGACGCGGGGGAGTTCGAGACCCGCAGGCGAGCCCAGCAGGTGGACTGGACATGGTCGATGGTTCGCGACACCGTCCTGGACCGGGTGCTGTCGCATCCGGCCGTGCGGAAGATCCGCGCCGAGGTGGAACGCCAGGTGCGCGACGGCGAGCTGACCCCCGCGCTTGCTGCGCAACAGCTGCTCGATGCGGCTGACGTGCAGGGATCTAACTAATTGGTAACACTTCGTTTATTTGCCGGGGTTGCAGGTAAATTCAATACATTGTGACGGGTGTCAAAAGCCGGGAGCGCAGCGCAGCGCTCCCTCACGGCATACAGGGCGCGGCCGACTCGAGCTTCGCCTGCACGGTGCGCGCATTTTCCCAGCTGTTTCCCGGTAAGCGATTCGGTGGCGGTGCGCTTGCCGTCTACCTCCACGGCGAACCGGTAGTCGACGTCTGGACGGGATACGCCGACCGCCGCGGCACGGAGTACTGGACCGCCGATACCGGCGCGATGGTGTGGTCGGTGACGAAAGGTCTCGCGTCGACGGTCATCCACCGACTGGCCGACCGCGGGCTGATCGACTACGACGCCCCCGTCGCTGCCTACTGGCCCGAATTCGCGGCCAACGGCAAGGCCGAGATCACTGTGCGTGACGTGATGCGCCACCGCGCCGGGCTGTCCCAGCTCAACGGAGTGAGCAAGGCCGAACTGCTGGACCACATGGCGATGGAGTCGCGACTGGCGGCGGCGTCGGTGAACAGGGTGCTGCACGGTAAGCCGGCGTATCACGCGCTGACGTATGGCTGGCTGATGTCGGGCCTCGCCCGCGCCGTCACCGGCAAGGGCATGCGCGCGCTGATCCGCGAGGAGTTGGCCGAGCCGCTGAACACCGACGGGTTGCACTTGGGCCGTCCGCCGGCCGATTCGCCGACACGCGCCGCGCAGATCCTCGCGCCGCAGGGCACGCTGAGCAATCCGATCTTCAACTTCGTCGCGCCCCGGGTCGCCGCCATGCAGTACTCAGGGGTGTTCGGCTCGATGTACTTCCCGGGCATGAAAGCCGTTGTGCAAGGGGATATCCCGTTCCTGGACTCCGAGATACCCGCTGCCAACGGCGTGACGACAGCCAGAGGCCTGGCCAAGATGTATGGCGCGCTGGCCAATGGCGGCCGAATCGATAGCAGGCAGTTCCTTTCGCAGGAGCGGGTGACGGGCTGCATCGGCAAACCAAGCCTGCTGCCGGACCGGAACATCTTCGTGCCGATGAGCTTCCACCTTGGCTACCACTCGCTGCCGTTCCCGCCGGGGCTGATGCCTGGCTTCGGGCACGCGGGTCTGGCCGGTTCGGTGGGCTGGGCCGATCCTGAGACCGGGTTGTCGTTCGGGTTCGTCCACAACCGACTGCTCACCAGGATGGTGCTCGACCAGGCGGCCTTCGCGGGGGTCTATGCGCTGATCCGTCGCGACGCCGCGCAGGCGCGCGCGCGGGGCTATCAGACGGTGCCTGCATTCGGCGCGCCCTACGACGTGCAGAAGCCCGTCGCGCTGTAATTCAGCGGTTGGCGTTGGTGAACCATTTGGTCTTGTTGCGCCAGGACTCCGCCGATGTGATCGCGAATCCCGCACCGCACATGCACGCGAACACCCACACCAGGGTGGTACCGCCCCAGGTGGTCTGAAGCGGCGTGATGAAGGCGGTGGCAAGCCGGACGACGCATGCGGCCACGCCCGCCGCCGAGGCGACGAGATAGATGTTGGCCACCCGGCGCGAACGCGGATCCTTGCGCAGCACGAGCAGCGCCCTGGCGCCGTAGGTCAGCAGGTAGATCAGCATGCCGCAGAGCAGCAGCCAGTAGATGTTCAGCCAGAAGTCGGTGGGCACCTGGAAGAAGTCGGCCTTGTATATCTTCGCGCCGTTGCCGAGGGTGAACGTGACCAGCAGCAGCGGGATGCACAGTGTCGCCGGATATTCGACGTACTGCTTGAAGGTTCTCTGCAGCGAGTGGTCGTCCTGCAGCCTGCCCAGCGCGTTGTACACGACGGCGGACGCGGCGACGATGTAGAGGTCGTGGCCGATGTAGTCCTCGAGATTCCACTTGCCGGTCATCGCGTGCAGCCAATGACCGAGCGTCTCCGACGCCCACGGAGACATCAGCAGAACCGCGCCGCCCTGCAATGCGATGTTCAGGGTCGCAGCGAACTCCCAGCGAGACGACCAGGTGACGCGACGGATCCACAAACTCCACCCGATACATGCCAGGGTGATCGCTATCAGGGTTGCCAGAGCCATGGGAGTCGCCTTCGTACTGAGCCTGTCAGCAAAGTGTACGGCTTAGCCGGATTAAAGAGGAGGAGCGTCCGCCCTCGGCTTCATCTCGGATAACTTCGGCGGGCGGGTCGTCTGCTTGGTCTGCACGGTGTCCTGCACTGCCGTCATCGTCGTGAACGGGGCCGACTCGACGTAGCTCCACACTTCCTGGCGGCTCATCAATCCGAACTGGATCTGCAGGTCCGGGTAGCTAAGCGCGAACCTGTCGGCGACTCGCCGCAGTTCCTCGGCGTTCGGATAGTCGTCTTCCTTGATCCGCCGGTAGTACGTGCTGCTCGAGATCCCCAACGCGTCATAGATGTCCTTGGCATCGATGTCGCCGTCTAGGAGATAGTCAAGCAACGCCTTGAGCTGTCTGCCGTTCTCGTCGGTCCGTGGCATGCACTTACGATAGCTGGACTTCCCGCTTTTGGGCAGTACCCTTCGCAAATCGGATGGCTTAGCCGTTATTGACGCAGGTGTCACACTTTTGGGAGCACTCTCCCAATTTTGGGAAACCGGTGTTATGTTAGCTACATGGTTGCTCCCTATTTAGCTGATCAGACCAGCGAGATGACGTATCCGGTCGACACCCTGGCCATGGCCACGTTGCGGGTTGTCGACCATGACATTGCAGACGGGACTGCTCCTGTCCTGGACAAACTGTCCACACCGCCTTCCGAAGAGGTGACCGCGGAAGTTGACGGAGCAACGGAATGGCTGGGGGTGGCGGCCGACGAGATCTTGCTTGCCGCGCTCGGCCGGACCATCGCTCGCACCATCGGTGACGGCGTCGTCGCAATCGACGTCACCGGAGAGCGGCGCTGGCTGCTTCACGGCATCCCGCTGCTGTGCGCGACGTCGCTGCAAGCGAGTCCGACCGACATGCTCCGCGACGTGCACCGCCTGCTCAGTGCAAGCCCCGCGCCGTCGTCCCCGCTGTCGCCGGAGATCTTCCTCAACTACATCGGCACACTGGCCGATGGAACCGACCCCTCATACGAGACGCCGCCGGGCCTTGGCTATGCACTCGAGCTGCGGGTGTACCGCATCGACGGCGAGCTGCACCTCGACTGGTGGTACGACACCACCCGGTTCGACCGCTACACCATCGAAGAGCTCACGGAACAGTTCCCGCTGGCGCTCTTCGAGATGACTTCAGACGCCGCCGCTCCGGTCTGACGTCATCGGGCATCTTCCAGGCGGAACCCAACCTTCATCGTTACCTGGAAATGCCCGATGGCGCCGTCTGCCAGGTGCCCACGAACTGACTGCACCTCGAACCAGTCGAGGCCGCGCATGGTCTCCGAGGCACGGGATATCCCGTTGCGGATCGCCTCGTCGATGCTGTCGGGCGAGCTGCCGACGATCTCGATGATTCGGTACGTGTGATCGCTCATGTCGCGAAGCTACGCGGTTTGGGCTGCCGGTATGCCGGAGTCGGCGGGTGACACGCTGGCCGAGCGCAGGGGCGCGGCGGCAGAGGCGGCGCGCCGCCTGGTCAGCCCTGATTTGCGGCGGCCACTAGAATCGACCTAACGGCACCGATCCGGCCATCACCGGGGAGCCTTCGGAAGAACAGCTGAACCAGCCAAGTAGACCCGAACGGGTGGGCCCGTCATCGCCTGCAGTTGAGCGGCGCACACCTGTGTGCGCAAGCGGGGTGGTACCGCGGCGCTCGCGCACCGGCGCGACGTCGTCCCCGTGCCGAGAGATCTGGCATGGAGACGACGGACCACTGTGACTGCATATCCGAAGCCGACATCCGGCGCTCCGAAGTTCCCGGAGCTCGAACTCGACGTCCTCGACTACTGGGAGTCCGACGACACGTTCCGCGCGAGTGTCGCGCGCCGTGACGGCGCACCGGAATACGTGTTCTACGACGGCCCGCCGTTCGCCAACGGTCTGCCGCACTACGGCCACCTGCTGACTGGCTACGTGAAGGACATCGTGCCGCGCTACCGCACGATGCGCGGCTACAAGGTGGAGCGCCGGTTCGGTTGGGACACCCACGGCCTGCCCGCCGAACTCGAGGTTCAGCGCCAACTCGGCATCGCCGACAAGGCCCAGATCGAAGAGATGGGCATCGAGAAGTTCAACGACGCGTGCCGCGAATCGGTGCTCAAGTACACGAACGAATGGCGGGCCTACGTCACCCGGCAGGCGCGCTGGGTCGACTTCGACAACGATTACAAGACGCTGGACCCGACCTTCATGGAGTCGGTGATCTGGGCGTTCAAGCAGTTGTGGGACAAAGGCCTTGCCTACGAAGGCAATCGGGTGCTGCCGTACTGCTGGAACGACGAAACACCGCTGTCCAACCATGAACTCCGGATGGACGACGACGTCTATCAGAGTCGGCAGGACCCGGCGATCACCGTCGGCTTCCGCGTGGCCGACGGCCCGCTCGAGGGCGCTCATTTGCTGATCTGGACGACGACGCCGTGGACACTGCCGTCGAACCAGGCGGTCGCAGTCGGGCCCGATGTCGACTACGTCCTGGTGCAGGGTCCCGACGGGCGGCGCTACGTGCTGGCGCAGGCACGGCTTGCGGCCTACGCCCGCGAACTCGGTGAGGAACCCGAGGTGCTTGCCACCTACACCGGCCGGGATCTGGTCGAGACGCGGTACGTGCCGCCGTTCCCGTATTTCATGGACGCGCCGAACTCGTTTCGGGTGCTGGCCGCCGATTACGTCAGCACCGAGGACGGCACGGGCATCGTGCACATGTCGCCCGCCTACGGCGAGGACGACATGGTGGTCACGCAGGCGGCGGGCATCTCGGCCGTCACACCGGTGGACGCCAAGGGCCGCTTCGACAAGACCGTGGCCGACTATGCGGGCCAGCACGTATTCGACGCCAACCCGCAGATCATCCGCGACCTGAAGAACCATGGCCGGTCGGCGGGGGTCAATGGCGCGGTGCTGTTGCGCCATGAAACCTACGAGCACTCCTACCCGCACTGCTGGCGGTGCCGAAACCCGTTGATCTATCGGGCCGTATCGTCGTGGTTCATCAAGGTCACCGACTTCCGCGACCGCATGGTCGAGCTCAACGAGGACATCACCTGGTATCCCGAACACGTCAAGGACGGGCAGTTCGGTAAATGGCTGTCCAATGCGCGCGACTGGTCGATCTCGCGAAACCGCTACTGGGGCAGCCCGATTCCGGTGTGGAAGTCCGACGACCCGGACTATCCGAGGATCGACGTTTACGGCAGCCTCGACGAGCTCGAGCGCGACTTCGGGGTGCGACCGGACAATCTGCATCGGCCGTACATCGACGAGTTGACCCGGCCCAATCCTGTTGACCCGACCGGTAAGTCGACGATGCGGCGCATCGAGGATGTGTTCGACGTGTGGTTCGACTCGGGGTCGATGCCGTACGCGCAGGTGCATTATCCGTTCGAGAACCAGGACTGGTTTGACACGCACTTTCCCGGCGACTTCATCGTCGAGTACATCGGCCAGACCCGCGGCTGGTTCTACACGATGCATGTGCTGGCGACCGCGCTGTTCGACCGCCCGGCCTTCAAAACCTGTGTGGCACACGGCATTGTGCTGGGCAACGACGGCCAGAAGATGAGCAAGTCGCTGCGCAACTATCCCGATGTGACCGAGGTGTTCGACCGCGACGGCTCCGACGCCATGCGGTGGTTCCTGATGGCGTCGCCGATCCTGCGCGGCGGCAACCTGATCGTCACCGAGCAGGGCATCCGCGAAGGCGTCCGACAGGTGCTGTTGCCGTTGTGGAACGCCTACACGTTCCTGGCGCTCTACGCGCCGAAGAAGGGCACCTGGCGCACCGATTCGCAGCATGTGCTCGACCGCTACATCCTGGCCAAGCTCGCCGAACTGCGTGACGACCTGACCGAGTCGCTGGACGTCTGCGACATCTACGGCGCGTGTGATCAGCTGCGCCAGTTCACCGAAGCGCTGACGAACTGGTACGTGCGCCGGTCGCGTCAGCGGTTCTGGGAAGAGGATCCCGACGCCATCGACACGCTGCACACGGTGCTCGAGGTGACGGGCAGGCTGGCGGCGCCGCTGCTTCCGTTGATCACCGAGGTGATCTGGCGCGGCGTGACCGGCGAGCGGTCGGTGCATCTGACCGACTGGCCCGAAGCCGGTGTGGTGCCAGCGGATCCAGAACTCGTCGCGGCCATGGACCAGGTGCGCGAGGTCGCCTCGGCGGCGTCATCGTTGCGCAAGGCGAAGAAGCTGCGGGTGCGGCTACCTTTGCCGAAACTGACTGTGGCAGTAGAGAATCCGCAGCGGCTTTCGCCGTTCACCGATCTGCTGGCCGACGAGCTCAACGTGAAGGCCGTCGAGCTCACCGACGACATCGACACCTACGGTCGATTCGATCTGACCGTCAATGCCAAGGTGGCCGGTCCGCGGCTCGGCAAGGACGTGCAGGCGGCGATCAAGGCCGTCAAGGCGGGCGAGGCGGTCCTCAACGAGGACGGCACGTTGACTGCGGGGCCTGCCGTGCTGCAGCCCGAGGAGTACAGCTCGCGGCTGGTGGCCGCCGACCCCGAGTTCACCACCGCGCTGTCCGACGGCGCCGGCTTGGTGGTGCTCGACGGCACCGTGACGCCGGAGCTGGAAGCCGAGGGCTGGGCACGCGACCTGATTCGGGAGTTGCAGGATCTGCGCAAGTCGACGGGCCTCGACGTGTCCGACCGGATCCAGGTGACGATCTCGGTGCCCGAGGACAAGGCGCAGTGGGCCCAGACGCATGCCGACCTGATCGCGGGCGAGATCCTGGCCACCACTTTCGAATTCGGCGAGCCGGTGGAAGGCGCCGAGGTCGGCGACGGCGTGCGGGTGGCGATCGCCAAGGCCTAGCCGGGCGACTCAGCCGACCCGTGCGCCACGGCCGTCGAACGTCACGGTGTCGCCGGAGCGAAGCTGCCTGCCGCGGCGGCGTTCGATCTCGCCGTTCACGACGACCAGCCCGTCGGCGATGACGACCTTGGCGTCTGCGCCGCTGTCGATCAGCCCCGCCAGTTTCAGGAACTGACCCAGGCGAATCGTCTCGTCGCGAATCGGCACATCGTGCATTCCGTCAGGCTATCGACCTGGCATCGGCGGTTGCGGATTGCTAGTTGCCCGGGTGGATGTCGTCGACCCACCGCACGTGCTCGGGTTCGACTTCCACATCAGGCAAGTCCAGGTTGACGACGACCGGTTCCTGGTCGCTGCGCACGACGACGCACGAGAGGGGTTCGTCGGGGCTTGCGTTGATCTCCTGGTGCGGCACGTACGGCGGGACGTAGATGAAGTCGCCGGGGCCTGCTTCGGCGGTGAACTCGAGACGGTCGCCCCATCGCATCCTGGCCCGGCCCGCGACGACGTAGATCACGCTCTCGAGGTGCCCGTGGTGATGCGGTCCGGTCTTGGCATCGGGATGGATGACAGCCGTGCCTGCCCACAACTTGTCGGCCCCCGCAGTGGCGGCATTGATCGCTGCCGCGCGATTCATGCCGGGCGTCTGCGCGGTGTTGGTGTCCAGTTCGTCGGCGTGCACGATTCGTACGCCGTTGAGGCGATAGTCGGTCTTCTCGGTAGGCATCAAAACCTCTCTCAACGGAGCCGCACTTTCCAGCGCTGTCAACAAATGATGACGCTTTGCAGAAGAGTGTCCCTCGGGGACACGGTCGGCGAGGTCGGGCGGTGGCCATAGCATCGGGAACCGTGGATTCGCGCTGGGTGCTGCACTTCGACATGGACGCGTTCTTCGCGTCCGTCGAGCAGCTGACCCGGCCAACCCTGCGGGGGCGTCCCGTGCTCGTCGGCGGGCTGGGCGGCCGCGGTGTTGTCGCAGGGGCAAGCTACGAGGCCCGCGTCTATGGCGCCCGATCGGCGATGCCCATGCATCAGGCTCGCCGCCTGGTCGGCGCCCCGGCCGTGGTGTTACCGCCACGCGGCGTGGTCTACGGCGTAGCCAGCCGCCGCGTGTTCGAGACCGTCCGAACGCTGGTGCCCGTCCTCGAGCAGCTCTCGTTCGACGAAGCCTTCGGCGAGCCAACCGAGCTTTCCGGCGCTGACGCCGCAGACGTCGACGCGTTCTGCCGACACCTCAAGGACCGGATCCGCGAGGAGACGGGCCTGGTCGCATCCGTCGGTGCGGGATCGGGCAAGCAGATCGCCAAGATCGCCTCGGACCTGGCCAAGCCGAACGGCATCCGGGTGGTGCGCCGCGACGAGGAAACCGTTCTGCTGCACAGCCTTCCGGTGCGCCGGCTGTGGGGCATCGGGCCCGTGGCCGAGGAGAAACTGCACCGGCTCGGTATCGACACCGTAGGCCAGCTTGCGGCGCTGACGGACGCCGAGGCCGCGAACATCCTCGGGGCGACAGTCGGCCCCTCGCTGCACCGCCTAGCGCAGGGCATCGACGATCGACCGGTCGCCGAGAACGCTCCGGCCAAACAGATCAGCGCAGAATCGACCTTCCCCGAAGACCTGACAACCCTCGACCAGTTGCGGGAAGCCGCAGGGCCGATCGGCGAGCATGCGCATGCACGGTTGGAGAAAGACGGTCGCGGGGCCCGCACCGTGACGGTGAAGCTGAAGAAGTCCGACATGAGCATTCTGACGCGGTCGGCCACGCTGCCGTACGCGACAACGGACGCCCCGACCTTGATCGCGATGGCAAGGCGGCTGCTGCTCGACCCTGTCGAAATCGGCCCGATTCGCCTTGTCGGCGTTGGCTTTTCGGGGCTGTCCGATGTGCGCCAGGAGTCGCTGTTTCCGGACCTCGAGCTGATGGCCGAGGAAGTGTCCGACACGCAGCTGCCGCAGACGGTCAGTGACCTGGCCGCCACCGCGCCGGCATGGCGCGTCGGCGACGACGTGGTCCACCCCGAACACGGGCACGGCTGGATTCAGGGCGCGGGCCACGGCGTGATGACCGTGCGGTTCGAGACCCGCAGCACCGGGCCGGGGCCCGTGCACACATTTCCCGACGACACCCCCGGCATCGAGCGGGCCAACCCGGTCGACAGCCTGGACTGGCCGGACTTCGTCAGCGAGTTGGCGGCCCGCTCAGCCCCAGCGGCCGAGGACCTCCTCGACGGGTGAGCCGGCAGCCAAGGTGGCCATCAGCAGCACGCGGGCCTGCGCCGCCGGTAGCCGCGGCACCAGCACCGCTCCCGCGTCGACAAGGTCCCTGCCCGGGCCGTAACCGGCGGTGACCTTCCCGCCGGGCACCCGCGTGGACACCGCGACCGCCACCCCGTTGCGGCAATGCCGCCGCACCCCTTCGATCACCGCCGCGCCTGCGTTACCCGCGCCGAGGGCCTCCAGCACGATGCCGCGAGCGCCCGCCTCGACACAGGCGTCCATCGCGACCGCGTCTGCGCCGGGATACACCGCGACGGTGTCAACGCGCGGCGCGTCCGCCCCGGACAGTGGACCGAGAAACGGCCGGTCCTTGGACCGCTGCGCGATGAACCGCCCGTCGGCGACGCTGCCGAGCACGTCGCCCGTGAAGCCGCGCATGTCACCCGTCGCAGACTTCTGCAGTCCCAGCGGCTGCCACACCGTGCCTGCCAGTGTCACCAAGACGCCTTGCCCACGGGCCCGCGCGCTGGCGGCCAACGTCAGCGCATCACGCAGATTCCCGGGTCCGTCGGCGTCGGGCGCGTCGGCGCTGTGCAGCGCGCCGGTGACCACCACGGGCATCTCGCCGTCATAGGTCAGCTCGAGCCAGAGCGCCGTCTCCTCCATGGTGTCGGTGCCGTGAGCGATGACCACACCGGTGGCTTCATCGTTCTTGCAGGCCGACAGCACCGAGGCGCGGATTTGGTCCCAGTGCGCGGGTGTCAATTGCGAACTGTCCATCGCCATCAGATCGACGACGTCGACGTCGAGACCGGCGGTCAGGTCCGCGCCGCTGCGGGTCGGTCGCTTGACCCCGGTGTCGTCGCTGCTGGTGGCTATGGTGCCGCCGGTGGTGACGACGACGAGGCGACCCATGGGGGAATCATTTCAAATCCAGTCTCCTGCGATGATGGGGGAGTGACTGATGAATCCCCGGGCACGGCCGAACCCGTGACTGACGAGGAGGCGCCGCAGCAGCCTGCACATAAGCGGCTGCGTCTGCTCCTGACTGTCGCCGGGGTCGTGCTGGTCCTCGACATCGTCACGAAAGTTCTCGCGGTGCGGTTGCTGACCCCGGGTCAGCCGGTGTCGATCGTCGGCGACACCATCACGTGGACGTTGGTGCGCAATTCCGGCGCGGCGTTCTCGATGGCGACCGGCTACACCTGGGTGTTGACCTTGATCGCGACAGGCGTCGTGATCGGCATCATCTGGATGGGCAGGCGACTGGTCTCGCCGTGGTGGGCGATCGGACTCGGCATGATCCTCGGCGGCGCCATGGGCAACCTGGTCGACCGGTTCTTCCGCTCACCGGGACCGCTGCGCGGGCACGTGGTGGACTTCCTGTCGATCGGTTGGTGGCCGGTGTTCAACGTCGCTGACCCGTCGGTGGTCGGCGGGGCGATCCTGCTGGTTGCCTTGTCGCTGTTCGGTTTTGACTTCGACACCGTCGGCCGCCGCAAGGCCGACTCGTCCGAGTGACGACCCGCTCGATGCCAGTCCCGGAGGGACTGGCGGGGATGCGCGTCGACGCCGGGCTGGCGCGGCTGCTCGGGCTGTCGCGAACGGCGGCCGCGGCGCTGGCCGAGGACGGCGGCGTCGAGGTCGACGGCGCCCCCGCCGGCAAGTCCGACAAGCTCACCGCAGGCGCGTGGCTGGAGGTGCGGCTCCCCGAAGCGCCTGCGCCGGTGGAGAATACGCCCGTCGACATCGAGGGCATGGAGATCCTCTACTCCGATGCCGACATCGTCGCCGTCGACAAGCCGCCAGGCGTTGCCGCGCATGCGACCGTCGGATGGCACGGGCCGACGGTGCTCGGCGGGCTCGCCGCTGCGGGTTTCCGGATCAGCACGTCGGGGATCCACGAACGGCAGGGGATCGTGCACCGCCTGGATGTCGGCACCTCGGGCGTCATGGTGGTCGCGCTGTCGGAACGCGCCTACACCGTACTCAAGCGGGCGTTCAAACAGCGCACCGTCGAAAAGCGGTATCACGCACTGGTGCAGGGGCATCCCGATCCGTCCAGTGGGACCATCGACGCGCCGATCGGGCGCCACCGCGGACAGGACTGGAAGTTCGCGGTGACCGAACAGGGCCGGCACAGCGTCACGCACTACGACACACTCGAGGCGCACCAGGCGGCAAGCCTGCTCGACATCGAACTGGAAACCGGACGCACCCACCAGATCCGGGTGCACTTCGCCGCATTGCACCATCCATGCGCGGGGGACATCACGTACGGCGCCGATCCGACCTTGGCGAAAAAGCTTGGCCTGCAACGCCAGTGGCTGCATGCGCGATCGCTGGCGTTCGCCCACCCCGCCGACGGCAGGCGCGTGGAGATCACCAGCCCCTATCCGCACGACTTGCAGCATGCGCTCGACGTGTTGCGCAACCACGAACTGTGAGCGATTCACGTCGCTCCGGGTTGCTCTTCGGCGTCGGCGCGTACGCGTCGTGGGGCCTGTTCCCGGCGTTCTTCCCGCTGCTGAAGCCCGCCAGCGCATTCGAGATCCTGGCCCACCGAATCATCTGGTGCGTGGCGCTGATGGTCGTTGTCATCGCGGCGGTGCGGCGGCTCGGCGATATCCGCCAGATCACCGGGCGCACTTGGCTGTTGCTGACGTTGGCGTCGGCCCTCATCTCGATCAACTGGGTGATCTACATCTACGCGGTGAACAACGGCCACGTCGTGGACGCCGCGCTCGGCTACTTCATCAACCCACTGGTGACGGTGGCGCTGGGGCTACTGGTCTTCCGCGAGCGGCTCAACCGCGCACAGTTCGCGGCGTTGGGCATCGCGGTGATCGCGGTGGTGGTGCTGACGGTGGAAGTCGGCTCGCTGCCCGTGATCGGGCTCGGCCTGGCACTGTCGTTCGGTCTCTACGGGGCGATCAAGAAGGTGGTGCCCGTCGACCCGCGGGTCAGCGTCGGCATCGAGGCTGGACTGGCTGCGCCCTTCGCGGTCGCCTACATCGTGGTGCTGCAGGTGACGAACCGCGGCACCTTCACCGACCACGGCCCGGGTCACGTGGTGCTGATGATCCTGTCCGGAGTGTTCACGGCGCTGCCGCTGCTGCTGTTCGCCGCCGCTGCTCAGCGGTTGCCACTGGTGACGATGGGCTTGCTGTTCTACCTGACCCCGGCCATGCAGCTGACCTGGGGTGTGGTCGTCGGCCATGAGCCGATGCCGCCGGCGCGGTGGTTGGGCTTCGGGTTGATCTGGGTGGCGCTGGCGGTGTTCACCGCCGACGCATTGTGGCGGTCCCGTGTCGATCGGCGGGCACTCGAATCGTCATCTCCGTAGTGACACCATCGAGTCAGAGAGGACCACGCCATGAGGTACTGCCTGTTGATGCATTACCAGGAGGGCACAGAAGTCGGATTGACCGAGGAGGACATGGCGCCGGCCATGGCAGCCTTCCAGCAGTACGCCGACGACTTGTCGGACGCCGGTGTGCTGATCGACACCGAGGTGCTCGAATCCGTCGTCGCCACCACCACCGTCACCGCCCACGCGGGCACGCCCGAAATCCAGGACGGCCCGTTCGCCGACACCAAGGAGAAACTCGGCGGCATCTTCGTCATCGAGGTCGATGACCTCGATGAGGCGCTGAAGTGGGCGCAACGCAATCCGGCCAACGGCTGGGGCTGGATCGAGATCCGTCCGGTGGCGCGGACATACGCCGCCGACCGCGGGTGGTACCACCCCTAGCAGTCCAGTCCCTGGTCGCTGAGCTCACCCGGGACTCCTACGGCAGACTGTTGGCGGTGCTGGCGGCGCCGACGCGCGATCTCGCCGCCGCCGAGGATGCGCTGGCCGACGCGTTCGAACGCGCGCTGGCCCGGTGGCCCGACGACGGCATACCCGCGAACCCCGAAGGCTGGCTGCTGACGGTGGCACGCAACCGATTGCGCGACCTCTGGAAATCCTCCGGCTACCGGATGACCCAGCCATTGGACGAAATCGATTATTACCCAACATCTTTGGATGACGCCATGCCCGCTGTACCGGACCGGCGGCTGGAGCTGATGTTGGTCTGCGCACATCCGGCGATCGCCCCGAACATCCGCACGCCGCTGATGTTGCAGTCCGTGCTCGGCGTCGAGGCCACCGCGATCGCCACCGCTTTCGCCGTTGAACCCGCGACCATGGCACAGCGTCTGGTGCGGGCCAAGAAACGCATCCGCGACGCAGGCATCCCGTTTGTGCTGCCCGAACGCGACGACCTCGCCAAGCGACTGCCCGCGGTCCTCGAAGCGGTTTACGGTGCCTATTCGATTGATTGGCAACTTGCGCCGCAGGGCGCGCCGATCGAATCGCTGTCCGCCGAAGCGTTGCATCTGGCGCTCGTACTCGCCGAGTTGCTGCCCGATGAGCCGGAGGTGCTTGGTCTCGCCGCGTTGGTGTGCCTGTCGGAGGCGCGCCGACCGGCTCGGCGCACCACCGACGGCGCCTTCGTCCCGCTCGACGAACAGGACACCACCCTTTGGGATGCGGCACTGATTGCGCGTGGCGAGGGTCTGTTGCGCCGCGCATACGAGCACCACACTCCTGGCCGGTTCCAGTACGAGGCGGCGATCCAGTCCGCCCATTGCGCCAGGGCCACCCACGGCGCCGTCGACCTGGATGTGCTGAGCAAGCTGCACCGGGCACTGCTGCGAATCGCGCCGTCGCTGGGCGCGGCCGTGGCCGCTGCGGCGGTCGACGGGCAACTCGACGGACCCGAGGCGGGGCTGCGCCGTCTTGACGCGATCGATGACCCGGCCGCCGCGCGCTTTCAGCCGTTTTGGGCCACGCGGGCGCATCTGCTTGCCGAGGCGGGGCGGCCCGCGGAAGCGGCGAAAGCGTTCCGCCGAGCCATCGAACTCACCACGGATCCCGGGGTTGCTGACTATCTTTTCTGGCGTTTGCGTTGAAAACCCACTAGCAATGACTTAGCGTTTGCTCGTGGGGAGCGACGCTGAGCAGTTTTCCGGGGGCAGGGGACGCGGCCGTCCAGTCGGCGCCGACTCGGCTGAGACGCGCGCGCGCATTCTTCGCGCAGCGCGTGAAGTGATCAACGAACGCGGGTACGAGGCCGCCAACTTTCAGGCCATCGCGTCTCGTGCAGGGCTGAGTCGGCCCACCATGCACTACTACTTTCACGCCCGCGAGGAGATCTACGACTGCCTCATCGCAGAGGCGTATTCGATTGTCGCCGACTGCATTGCCCAAGCGAAACGTCAAGATACCCTGCTGAACCAGCTGACGACCTTCGCCGTGGCCGCGGACCGATCGGGCTTCGCGGATCAGTCGATGTTGCGATTCGTCATCACCGCCCGGTTGGAATCACATCGCAGTCCAAGCCTTCGGGAGCACCCCGGGCCGGTGGTCGCCGCCGTGCAGGAGTTCTATGCCTCGGTCATCGATGACGCGATGGCCCGTGGCGAGATTCCCGCCGAAACCGATGGCCCCGCAGTGGTGAGCATGTTGCTCGCGATGTTCCTGGGAATGGGCTTCTACGCCGGATTTATTGTCGAACACAACAACATGGCCGAGATTGCCAAGCAACTTCACCGGCTGATGACAAGGGGATTGCTAGATCAGCGGAAGAACGGCAGAACGCTCAGCTTGACCGCTCCCGTCCCTGCGGCCGTCGGCGCCGATGGGCTTTCCCACGTCTGGCCCGAACTGACTGGTTGATCTTGTCACCGCAGGTCAGCCACCGATCGGGGCCACCCTGACGGTGGCATGACCTTTTCGAGGGCAACCGCTTTGGTTTTCGAGGGAAACACCCGATTCCTACCGCGGAGGACCGCAATAGCGTGCTGTCCATGGTCGGCATCTGGTTGGCAGTCCTCATCGCCGCGTTCGTCGCGGCGGGGGTGCTCGTGCAAATCGGCTGGGAATTGCATCCGATGCCCACCGTCAGACGGGTGCTGCGGCGCGGACGGTCGCGGATCGACTAACGCCTCTCGGCCACCCACTGGTGGGCCCAGTCCTGCAGCGGCTCAAGCGCAGTCATCAGCGCACGGCCCTGATCGGTGAGCCGGTATCCGCCGGCATCGTGGTCGACGATCCCGAGGTCTCGCAGCTCGCGGAGCCGGGTGTTGAGCGAACCGGGATTGGTCTCGCAGGCGGCCTGCAACGCCCGGAACGTCAATGGGCCGCCACGCAGTTCCCAGAGCGCGCGCAGCGCGCCGCGACGGCCAAGCGTGTCGAGAGCCACCATGATCGGTCTGCCTGACGTCGAGCCACGTACCGGCGATCCGATCCTCGGGGAAGTCATGCTTCACATTTTGTAGCACCGATGCGTAGAGTGCCAGCATGACAAGCTATAAAATCCATAGCGCGCGGATCGCCCCGGCATCGGCACCGCTGGAATCCGACATGCAAGAGGCGATCGACGCGATCATGCGGGGCGCGCCGCCGCTGGTGCTCTTCACGACGATGGCCCGTGATCGACGGCTGTTCTTCAAGTTCTTCAACTCGGGCCTGCTCGACCGCGGCCACCTGACGATTCGGCAGCGCGAGATCGTCATCGACCGCGTGACGGCAATGTGCGGCGCCGAATACGAATGGGGCGTGCACGTGGCCGTTTTCGCGGCCAAGGCCGGGTTGACCGAAGCGCAGATAGCGTCGCTGGTGGCGGGCGGGCCCGACGACACGTGTTGGGCCGACGAAGACCGGGTGCTCATCCGGTTGTGCGACAGCCTGGAGCAGACTTGCTCGGTCGACGACGACATCTGGACGCAGTTGGCTGCACACCACAGCGACGAGGCGATCCTCGAACTGCTCATGCTCGCAGGCACCTACCGGACTGTGAGTTATCTCGTGAACAGTCTGCGGCTGCCGCTGGAGCCTGGCGCGCGCCGGTTCCCCGGTTGAGGCACGCCGGCAAAGACACGCACAGCGACACGCCGAGAAGTGTCGGACCGCGGCCATAGACTGGCTCCCCTATGAACTCTTCCTTCGTGCACCTCCACAACCACACCGAGTACTCGATGTTGGATGGTGCCGCGAAGGTCAAGCCGATGCTCGCCGAGGCGGAGCGGCTTCAGATGCCCGCCATCGGGATGACCGATCACGGAAACATGTTCGGCGCCAGCGAGTTCTACAACGCCGCCACCGATGTGGGCATCAAGCCGATCATCGGGATCGAGGCCTACATCGCACCTGCGTCGCGCTTCGAAACCAAGCGCATCCTGTGGGGTGACCCAAGCCAGAAGAGCGACGACGTTTCGGGCAGCGGGTCCTACACCCACCTGACCATGGTCGCCGAGAACGCAACCGGCCTGCGCAACCTGTTCAAGCTCTCCTCGCTGGCCTCGTTCGAGGGTCAGCTCGGCAAGTGGTCGCGGATGGATGCCGAACTCATCGCCGAGCACGCGTCGGGCATCATCGCCACCACCGGCTGCCCGTCGGGCGAGGTGCAGACACGGCTGCGGCTCGGTCACGAACGTGAGGCGCTGGAATCGGCAGCCAAGTGGCGCGAGATCTTCGGTCCGGACAACTACTTCCTCGAGCTGATGGACCACGGTCTCGACATCGAGCGCCGGGTGCGCGACGGGCTGCTCGAAATCGGCCAGAAACTCGGGATCCCACCGCTGGCCACCAACGACTGCCACTACGTCACCCGCGACGCGGCACACAACCACGAGGCGCTGCTGTGCGTCCAGACCGGTAAGACGCTGTCGGATCCGAACCGGTTCAAGTTCGACGGCGACGGTTACTACCTGAAATCCGCCGAGGAGATGCGGCGGATCTGGGACGCCGACATTCCCGGCGCCTGTGACTCGACATTGTTGATCGCCGACCGGGTGCAGTCCTACTCCGATGTGTGGGAACTGCGCGACCGCATGCCGATCTTCCCGGTGCCCGAAGGGCACGACCAGGCGTCGTGGTTGAAGCACGAGGTGGACGCCGGGCTCGCCCGTCGCTTCCCCTCCGGCGTGCCGCAGGACTACGTCGACCGTGCGGCCTACGAGATCGAGGTGATCTGCGCCAAGGGCTACCCGTCCTACTTTCTGATCGTGGCGGACCTGGTGAGCTACGCCCGCTCTGTCGATATCCGGGTTGGGCCGGGTCGCGGTTCGGCGGCCGGCTCGCTGGTCGCCTATGCGCTACGCATCACCGACATCGACCCGATCGAACACGGGCTGCTGTTCGAGCGGTTCCTGAACCCCGAGCGCGCGTCGATGCCCGATATCGACATCGACTTCGACGACCGCCGCCGCGGTGAGATGGTGCGGTATGCCGCCGACAAGTGGGGGAGCGACCGGGTCGCGCAGGTCATCACCTTCGGCACCATCAAAACCAAAGCGGCGCTGAAGGATTCGGCCCGCATCCATTACGGCCAGCCGGGCTTCGCGATCGCCGACCGGATCACCAAGGCGCTGCCACCGCCGATCATGGCCAAGGACATCCCGCTGTCCGGGATCACCGATCCGAACCACGAGCGGTACAAGGAGGCCGCCGAGGTTCGCGGGCTCATCGACACCGACCCCGATGTGCGCACCATCTACGAAACCGCGCGGGGTCTCGAGGGCCTGATCCGTAACTCGGGCGTGCACGCCTGCGCGGTGATCATGAGCAGTGAGCCGCTGACCGAGGCCATCCCGCTGTGGAAACGGCCGCAGGACGGCGCGATCATCACCGGCTGGGACTACCCGTCGTGTGAGGCCATCGGCCTGTTGAAGATGGACTTCCTGGGGCTGCGCAACCTGACGATCATCGGCGACGCGCTGGAGAACATCAAGGCCAACAGGGGAGTCGACCTCGACCTCGAGTCGGTCCCGCTCGACGATCCCGCGACCTACCAACTGCTCGGCCGCGGCGACACCCTCGGCGTCTTCCAGCTCGACGGCGGGCCGATGCGCGATCTGCTGCGCCGCATGCAGCCGACCGGTTTCCAGGACGTCGTCGCAGTGATCGCGCTGTACCGGCCTGGCCCGATGGGCATGAATGCCCACAACGACTACGCCGACCGCAAGAACGGCAAGCAGGCCATCAAGCCGATCCATCCCGAGCTCGAGGAGCCGCTGCGCGACATTCTCGCCGAGACGTACGGCTTGATCGTCTACCAAGAGCAGATCATGCGCATCGCGCAGAAGGTGGCCGGCTACTCGCTCGCCCGAGCAGACATTCTGCGAAAAGCCATGGGCAAGAAGAAGCGTGAAGTTCTCGAGAAGGAGTTCGAAGGCTTCTCGGAGGGCATGAAGGCCAACGGGTTCTCGGCCGCGGCCATCAAGGCGCTGTGGGACACGGTGCTGCCGTTCGCGGACTACGCGTTCAACAAGTCCCACGCCGCGGGCTACGGCCTGGTGTCCTATTGGACGGCCTATCTGAAGGCCAACTATCCGGCCGAGTACATGGCGGGCTTGCTGACGTCGGTCGGCGACGACAAGGACAAGGCCGCGGTGTACCTGGCCGACTGCCGCCGACTGGGCATCACCGTGCTACCGCCGGACGTCAACGAATCGAGCCTGAACTTCACCTCGGTCGGCGAGGACATCCGCTACGGCCTGGGTGCGGTCCGCAACGTCGGCGCCAATGTCGTTGCGTCCCTTGTCGCTACGCGTACCGACAAGGGCAAGTACATCGACTTCTCGGACTACCTGAACAAGATCGAGATCGGCCCGTGCAACAAGAAGGTGACGGAATCCCTGATCAAGGCGGGGGCGTTCGACTCGCTCGATCACCCGCGCAAGGGGCTGTTCCTTATTCACACCGACGCCGTCGACTCGGTGCTGGGCACCAAGAAGGCCGAAGCGATGGGTCAGTTCGACCTCTTCGGCGGTGCGGACACCGCGACCGATGCGGTGTTCACCATCAAGGTGCCCGACGAGGAGTGGGAGGACAAGCACAAGCTGGCGCTCGAGCGCGAGATGCTCGGCCTCTACGTCTCGGGACACCCGTTGAACGGCATCGCTCATCTGCTTGCGGCGCAAGTCGATACGCAGATCCCGGCCATCCTCTCTGGCGATGTCGCCAACGACACGCAGGTGCGCGTCGGCGGAATTCTGGCCTCCGTCAACCGGCGGGTGAACAAAAACGGCTTACCGTGGGCCTCAGCACAATTGGAAGACCTCACCGGCGGCATCGAGGTGCTGTTCTTCCCGCAGACGTACTCGACGTTCGGAGCGGAGATCGCCGACGACGCAGTGGTACTGGTGGGAGCCAAGGTTGCCATCCGCGACGACCGCATCTCGCTGATCGCCAACGAGCTTGTGGTGCCGGACTTCTCGAGTGCCCAGGCGAACCGTCCGCTGGCCGTCAGCCTGCCGACGCGGCAATGCACCGTCGACAAGGTGACCGCGCTCAAGCAGGTGCTGGCGCGCCACCCCGGCACCTCGCAGGTGCATCTGCGATTGATCAGCGGTGAGCGCATCACCACACTGGAGCTTGATGCCTCGCTGCGGGTGACGCCGTCGTCGGCGTTGATGGGCGACCTGAAGGCACTGCTCGGGCCGGGCTGCCTCGGCGGCTAGAACGCGTAGCGCAGGATGCGCGCCTTGCGTGCGCCTGCCTTGCTCTTGCCGGACAGCTTTGTCGCCACCCGGATCCATCCGGGAAACAGGTCGACCTCGGGCTGGTGCGCCAGGCTGGCTTCCTCGACCAATGTCAGCCGCCGGTTCCACATCTCCGGATGGTGTGCGTCCTTGAAACCCGCATAACCCCATTGGCTTCCGACGTCCTTGAACATCTTCTGCGGGGAGAGCTTGATCGCGACTCGGCTGACCCAGCCGATGCGGCCATAGTCGTTGAATGCGAGCTCGCCGGAGCTGAAGTAGTCGGTGATGCGCCGGAAGATGCTCACGATCACCGCTTCGGACAGGAACGCGAACAACCCGTCAGCGACCAGAATTGTCGGGCGGTCGGCGGGAATGCCATCGGGCCAATGCTTTTCGGAAAGGGACGCGGGCACCGAATGCGAGTGCGGGTGGGCCGGCAACACCTCGTCGCGAAGTGACATGATCCCAGGCAGGTCCACGCTGTACCAGTCCACCGTCGAGGGCGGGTCGACACGATAGACGCCGCTGTCCAGTCCCGCGCCGAGGTCAACCACGACGGCGTCCCGGTGCTTTCGGATGAACGCGCGCACCCGGTCGTCGAGCATCTTCGCCCGTAGCGCCGTCTGGCAGACGACGCTGGTCTGCACGCCCAGACCCGCGAAGTCGTAGTCGATCTGGCCGACGACCTCGTCGGCCAGCCGGTCGGCGAGAATCGGTCGTGCCCACCGGCTGTCCAGCGCCCTGGCATATTGAGTGAGGAACGCGGTCTGCTCGACTGGCGTGAGTTCGGTAGTGGCAATTCCCATGTCCGCCAACGATACTCCGCTTTTCAGGCTGAACAATCAGCCCAAAACGTTCACCGCCCTTGCGATTACGAGCGCGATGGTGGTCACCGCCACCAGGCTCTGCACCGCCATCATTCCCTTGGCCCAACGGGCCAGCGGCATCGTGTCGGTTGGAGAAAAGGCCATCGCGTTGGTCAGGCTGACGTACAGATAGTCGACGAACGTCGGACGCCACCCCGGTTTGACCAGCTTCGCGGTGTCGGGGTCCATCTGCGGAAACATGAAGTCCGGGTAGGGCTGTTCGCCCGCACGCCGGGCGAACGGGCCGCCGCGGTCCAGTTCCCAGTACCAGATGCCGAACACGATGATGTTGGTCACGAAGACCGCCCCGCCGCTGCCCAGCAACACCGCAGCCTTGTTGCTGACCTCACCAGTGAGGATGCGAACGTCCAGCAGCACCGCCGAAAGCGTGTTGTCCAGGGTGATGGCGGCGAGCAGCACCCAGGTGGCGTATCGGCCGAGCCGTGTCGCGTTGGTGAGTTTCAGCGGGTTGAGCCACAGCAGCACCGCAATGAGAAGCAACTCGAGCCCGACCAGCGGCCAGCGGGGGACCACGGTGTAGCTCTTCGGGATTGCCAGTTGCAGACCGATCACGGCGACGAGCGCGAACAGCACTGGCAATCGGCTCTCGGGATCGCCGGGCCGCAGCCACGACGGTAGATGGCGTTCGGCGCCGGAGGCCAAGCGCTCTGCGCGCTTGAGGAATTCGTCGACCGCCGCCGAGGGTTCGGGTGTCGTGTCCATCAGGTCAGTGTGTGCGACACGATAAGGGGATGGAATCGCGACACGTCAGCATTTGGATCGAAGCCGCCCCAGAAGTCGTCTACGAGTTCGCCGCCGACCCACAAACCTGGCCGCAGTGGGCCGCCGGACTCGCCGCAGGCGAACTTCGGCAGACCGCCGACGGCTGGGTCGCCGATTCCCCGATGGGCCAGGTGACGGTCGAGTTCGCGCCGCCGAACCAGTTCGGCGTGCTCGACCACGTGGTCCGGCTGCCGTCGGGCGAGGCCGTCTACAACCCGCTGCGGGTGATTCCCGCAGGCATCGGGGAGCCCCGCTGTGAGGTGTTGTTCACGGTGCGGCGACGCGACGGCATGACGTCAGCCGAATTCGATGCCGATGCTGCCGCGGTGGCCGCTGACCTCGAGGCGCTACGGCGGCTGCTGGAGAACTAACGCTCAGACGACTGGAACGGGCGCAGGGCCAGCCAGACCACGGTGCCGGCTGCTGCAGCGGCAAGGACCGAGGGTGCGGCGCTGCCGGTGGCGACCGCGACGATCACCAGGACCAGGAAGCCGATGGCGAGCGCCAGCAGCTTGTAGACCGGCCACGCCACGCCGGCGATGTTGACTTCGTCGCGCACGGTCATGAGGTGACGATAGCTCGCAACCGAGTTTTCGGTCAACCGAAACACCGGCCTGAATGGGCACTTCGGTAGCGGGTCTACGCTGGTGCGATGCCACTTTCCGGAGAGTACGAAGCAAGCCCGTGGGACTGGGTCCGCAAGGACGCCGACAGGATCCTCGAGACCGGCACCACCGACGGCAGCGAGATGAAGGGCAAGCCGATCATCCTGCTGACCACGATCGGCGCCAAGACCGGCAAGGTGCGGAAGACGCCGCTGATGCGCGTCGAGCACGACGGCCAGTACGCGGTCGTCGCGTCTCTCGGCGGGGCGCCGAAGAACCCGGTCTGGTACTACAACATCAAGGCACACCCGCGGGTCGAGTTGCAGGACGGCGACGTCACCAAGGAATACGAGGCGCGCGAGGTCACGGGTGACGAGAAGGCCGTCTGGTGGGAGCGTGCGGTCGAGGCCTGGCCGGACTACGCGGAGTACCAGACCAAGACGGACCGGCAGATTCCTGTCTTCGTGCTGACCCCGATTAACTGAAAACCGCTGGTTGGTGGCACTATTGTTCGGTGTCCGCTGAACTGAGCCAGAGCCGTCGTACTGGAATGTCTGCGCCGCTTTCCGCCGCAGATATCGACGAGGCTGCTCAGCGAATTTCCGGCGTGGTGCTGCGCAGCCCGCTGCAGTACAGCGAGCGGCTGTCGGAGGCCACGGGCGCGACCGTCTACCTCAAGCGCGAGGATCTGCAGGCGGTCCGCTCCTACAAGCTGCGCGGCGCGCACAACCTGCTGATGCAGCTGTCCGAGGACGAGAAGGCCGCGGGCGTGGTCTGCTCGTCGGCGGGCAACCATGCGCAGGGCTTCGCGATGGCGTGCCGCTCGATGGGCGTGCACGGCCGGGTGTACGTGCCGGCCAAAACGCCGAAGCAGAAGCGCGACCGCATCCGCTATCACGGCCGCGAGTTCATCGAGCTGATCGTGGGCGGCAAGACCTACGACGTCGCCGCAGCCGCGGCACTCGATGACGTCGCCCGCACGGGTGCCACGCTGGTGCCGCCGTACGACGATCTGCGCACGATGGCCGGCCAGGGCACCATCGCCGTCGAGATACTCGATCAACTCGACGGTGAGCCCGACCTGGTGATCGTGCCCGTCGGTGGTGGTGGCTGCATCAGCGGCGTCACCACCTATCTGGCCGAACGCACGGCCAATACCTCGGTGTTGGGCGTCGAACCGGCAGGCGCCGCCGCAATGGTCGCCGCGCTAGCCAATGGCGAACCCGTCACGCTGGAGCACGTCGACCAGTTCGTCGACGGCGCTGCGGTCGCGCGCGCGGGCTCGCTGCCGTATGCGGCGCTCTCCGCGGCAGGTGACATGGTGTCGATCACCACGGTCGACGAGGGCGCGGTGTGCACCGCGATGCTCGACCTCTATCAGAACGAGGGCATCATCGCCGAGCCCGCAGGCGCGCTGTCGGTGGCCGCAGTGATGGAGGCCGACATCGAGCCGGGATCGACTGTGGTGTGCCTGATTTCGGGCGGCAACAACGACGTGTCGCGGTACAACGAGGTGCTCGAACGCTCGCTGGTCCACCTCGGGCTCAAGCACTACTTCCTCGTCGACTTCCCACAGGAACCCGGTGCGCTGCGGCGGTTCCTCGACGACGTGCTCGGCCCGAACGACGACATCACCCTGTTCGAGTACGTCAAGCGCAACAACCGCGAAACGGGTGAGGCGCTCGTCGGCATCGAACTGAGTTCGGCCGCCGATTTCGAAGGCCTGCTCGACCGGATCAAGGCCTCCGACATCCACGTCGAGACTTTGGAGCCGGGCTCACCCGCGTACCGCTACCTGCTCTGATCGCAACACCGCGACTGAGTGTGGCGCCAATACCGTTGAGCCGTACCTGACTTCGGGCTCGCCCCATGCCAACGCGACCTTGCCGGTGGCCGGGACCTCGACGGCATCGGTGCCAAGGTTGCACGCGATCGCCAACGATCCTCGGTGCATGACCACCCACCGGTCGGCTTCGTCATAGTCGACGCGCATGTGGTCCAGCCAAGGATCGGCCAAGTCAGGTTCGTTGTGCCGCAACGCGATCAGCTGCCGATAGAACCGCCGCAGCCTGCCATGCTCGCCCTCGTCGATCTCGGCCCAGTTCAACTTGGACCGTTGGAAGGTCGCGGGGTCCTGGGGATCCGGAATCGCGTCGGCGTCCCAGCCGTGTTCGGCGAACTCACGCTTGCGTCCCTCGGCGGTCGCCCTCGCCAACTCCGGCTCCGGATGCGAGCTGAAGAACTGGAACGGCGATGACGAGCCCCATTCCTCGCCCATGAAAAGCATTGCGGTATACGGTGATCCAAGGGCGAGCGCCGCCTTGACGGCCAGTTGACCAAAGCTCAGATTCTGCGAGGGCCGGTCCCCGACCGCGCGGTTGCCGACCTGGTCGTGCGTCAGCGTGTACGCCAGCAGCCGTGTCGCAGGGATGCTGGTCGTGTCGAGCGGACGTCCGTGGCGGCGATGCCGGAACGACGAGTACGTCCCCGCGTGGAAGTAGCCGTGCGTCAACGTCTGCGCCAACGCCTCCATCGAACCGAAATCCGAGTAGTAGCCCTGCTGCTCGCCCGACACCGCCGCGTGGATGGCGTGGTGGATGTCGTCGTCCCACTGCGCGGTCATTCCGTATCCGCCGCGGTCACGGGGAGTGATCAACCTGGGGTCGTTGAGGTCGCTCTCCGCGATCAGCGAAAGGGGGCGGCCCAACTCCTGTGCCAGGGCGTCGGTTTCGCCGGCCAGCTCTTCGAGAATGTGGATGGCGGTGGTGTCGACAAGCGCGTGCACGGCGTCGAGTCGAAGGCCGTCGGCGTGAAACTCACGCATCCATCGCAGCGCACATTCGATGATGTAGCGACGCACCTCGTCGGCGTCCGCATCGGAGATGTTGATCGACTCGCCCCACGGGTTGCTGCCCGACGACAGGTACGGCCCGAATTGCGGCAGGTAATTGCCTGACGGGCCAAGGTGATTGAACACCGCGTCGATCAGCACCCCGAGCCCACGCTGATGACAGGCATTGATCAGCCGCACGAGCCCGTCGGGCCCGCCATACGGCTCGTGTACCGCATACCAGAGCACGCCGTCGTAACCCCAGCCGTGTGTCCCGCCGAACGCGTTGACCGGCATCAGCTCGACGAAATCGACGCCCAGATCGACCAGATAGTCCAGTTTTTCGATCGCCGAGTCGAATGTGCCTGCCGGCGTGAAGGTGCCGACGTGCAACTCGTAGATGACGCGGCCTTCGATCGACAGGCCCTGCCAGCCACCGTCTGACCACGCGGCCGCGGCGGGCTGCCACAACTGCGAGCGTTCGTGCACGCCGTCGGGCTGACGGGCGGAGCGAGGATCCGGTAGCACCTTCGGATCGTCGTCGAGGACGAAGCCGTACCGCGCATCGGGTCGGGCGTCGACTGATGCCCGCCACCAGCCGTCGTCGGACCGCGTCATCGGATACAGGGTGCCCTCCACGTCGAGGCGCACCTGGTGCGGCCGCGGCGCCCACACCGCGAAGTCAGTCATCGGCCCGCTCCAGCAGCGCGACAGCGGACCCGGCGAACAGATCGGAGGCCGAGACCTTTCCGCTGAATCGGCCCCCGCCGATGCGGTCCGTCCAGGTGCCTGCGGGAAACGTCAATGTCGTATCGCCCCAACCGGTTTCAGCAAGGCGAACCGAATGCCGGGTGACGGCGGTCACCACGTCGTCTCCTCGCAGGAAAGCGACCAGATGCTCGGCGCCCGCGCCTTCTGCCAGCAGCGGCGTGTAGTCGCCGTTGGTGAATGTGTCGGGGCGGTCGCGGCGCAGTCGCAGCGCCGACCTCGTGATGTTCATCTTCGGATGCTGTGACGCCTGCCGCCGCGTCGGGTAGTCCACGGGTCGCCGGTTGTCCGGATCGACAAGGCTGTCTTCCCACAGTTCGGTGCCCTGATACACGTCGGGCACCCCTGGGGCTGTCAACGCCACCAGTTTCTGGCCGAGGCTGTCGTTGCGCACGTGTTCATCGAGTCGGGCGACCAGCGAGGTGAGTTCTGCCCCGACCGGACCGTCCATCACTGCATCCAGCCACGCGTGCAGATCGGATTCGAACGCGGTGTCCGGATCATTCCATGTGGTGTGCACCGCGGCTTCTCTGACGGCTTTCTCGGCGTACGCGTGCACCCGGGTGCGGAGGTCGTCGGTCACCTCACCGTCGGTCGGCCACACGCCGAACAGGTTCTGCAACAAGAACAGTCCGGTCGCGGGATCAGGCGGCGGCGCCGCGAGGACCCACTTGCCGACCAACTCCGCCCACAACGACGGCACCTGCGAGAGCACCCCGATCCGGGCCCGCACATCCTCACCGCGCTTGGTGTCGTGGGTGGTCAACGCCACCATCGCCTGCGGCCACAGCCTGGCCCTTACCGCGGCGCGCTCGTGAAACTCCGCGACGCTGACACCGAACCGTTCCGGCTCTCCACCGACCTCGTTCAGCGACACCAAGCGGGCATCCCGATAAAACAGGCAGTCCTCCATCGACTTGGCGGTCGCTGCGCCGCACAATTGCTGCAACCGGACCGCCGCTTCGGCACTGGTCGACAGCGTCGAGGCCACGATGCTCAGCGGTTGCGTCAATTCCGGTAGCGCCGTGGCGGTTTCGGCCAATGCCTCCGGCAGCACCAGGGACAACGACCGGTAGTCGGAGCGGTAGACGGGCACCCGGCTGATCAATTCCGCTACGGCGCGGGGCACGTCGGGGTGGTCGATACCGGTCGCGGAGGCGATGGTGCGATGCAACCGGGCGAGTTCGCTTGCGAGCGTGTCGGTGACGGCCTGCGCTTTCAGCCGTCGAGCCAACTGCGGCATCTCGGCGTACGTGTTGCCAGTCGAGTCGAACAACGCGGTGAGCGGGCCTGCGCCTGCGGGATCGAGAAACAGTCCGCCGATTTCGCGCAGCGCGTCGTAGCCGGTGGTGCCCGCGACGGGCAGCGTCGGCTCCAACGGTTCGCCGACGGCGAGAATCTTCTCGATCACGATCCAGGCGTCGGGCCCGACGAGTTCGCGCAGCCACCCCAGATAGCCTGCGGGGTTGGATAATCCGTCCGGATGGTCTATCCGAATGCCGTCGACGAGGCCCTCGGTGAACCATCGCTTGACCTCCACGTGCGTGGCGTCGAACACCGCGCGGTCTTCCTGGCGCAATCCAGCCAGCGACGTGATGGAGAAGAACCGCCGATACCCGCAGATGCCGTTGCGCCATCCGATCGGCCGGTAGTGCGTCTGGTCGGCGGGATAGTTCGGCGGCGCCGGATCATCGTCGGACCCCAACACCGGCAGGACGACCCGGCCGTCCGGATCGAGGTCCCAGTCGATGTCGAAGTACGACGCGTACGGTGATGCGCGACCCTTGGTCAACACGTCGAGCCACCAACGGTTCTGATTGGGGTCGTCGACGCCCACGTGGTTCGGCACGATATCGACAACGAGGCCGATATTCCGTTGCCGCGCAGCGGCGGAGAGTCGCGCTAATCCCTCGGCGCCGCCGAGCGCGGGGGAGACGGTGGTGGGATCGGTGACGTCGTAGCCATGGGTGGAGCCCTCGGCCGCGGTCAGGATCGGCGACAGATACAGGTGCGACACGCCGAGTTCGTCGAGGTAGTCCAGGATTGCGATGGCGTCGTCGAAGGTGAAGCAGTCACCGCGCATCTGCAGTCGGTAGGTCGACAGCACTGGGAAAGCCATGTGTGTCAAGCAGTCTTACGCAGCACCAGCAACGACCGCGCCTGCAGCGAGATCTTCTTGCCTGCAGTCACGACCAGGTCGGTGGACCCGGTCGCTTCGGCGGTGTCCAACGTGGCGGTCCATTCCTTGGCGTAGTTGCCCTTGGGGGTGACGAAATCCTGTGCCTTGTCATTGGCGTTGAAGCACAACAGGAACGAATCGTCGACCACGCGTTCCCCGCGTGCGTTGGGAGTCGGGATCGCATCGCCGTTGAGGAACACCGCGACGCACTTGAAGCCGGAGTCCCAGTCCTGCTGTGTCATCTCCTTGCCGGCCGGCGTCAGCCAGGCAAGGTCACGAACCTGATCGCCGCGCGCGATCGGCGCGCCTTCGAAGAAGCGGCGCCTGCGGAACACGGGATGGTCGCGCCGCAGCTTGGTGACCCGGCGGGTGAACTCGAGCAGATCGGCGTTCTTCTCACACAACGACCAGTCCATCCAGGACAACTCGGAGTCCTGGCAATACACGTTGTTGTTGCCTTGCTGGGTGCGTCCGATCTCGTCGCCGTGCGAAATCATCGGAGTGCCCTGAGAAACCATCAACGTGCCCATGATGTTGCGCATCTGCTTGGCGCGCAGCGCAAGGATGTCCGGATCGTCGGTCGGGCCTTCGACGCCGCAGTTCCACGACCGGTTGTGGCTTTCTCCGTCGCGGTTGTCCTCGCCGTTGGCCTCGTTGTGTTTCTCGTTGTACGACACGAGATCGGCCAGCGGGAAGCCGTCGTGACAGGTGACGAAGTTGATGCTCGCACCGGGCCGCCGGCCGGTGGCCTCGTAGAGGTCCGAGGATCCGGTCAGCCGCGAGGCGAACTCGCCGAGGGTCGCGGGCTCGCCCCGCCAGTAATCGCGCACAGTGTCGCGATACTTCCCGTTCCATTCGGTCCACAAACCTGGAAAATTGCCGACTTGATAGCCGCCCTCGCCGACGTCCCACGGTTCGGCGATCAACTTGACCTGGCTGACGACGGGGTCCTGCTGCACCAGATCGAAGAACGCGCTCAACCGGTCCACGTCATAGAACTCGCGGGCCAGTGCCGCGGCCAGGTCGAAGCGGAACCCGTCGACGTGCATCTCGAGGACCCAGTACCGCAGCGAATCCATGATCAACTGCAGCGTGTGCGGATGCCGCGGGTTGAGGCTGTTGCCGGTGCCGGTGAAGTCCTTGTAGAACCTCAGGTCACCGTCCTGTAGGCGGTAGTAGGCGGCGTTGTCGATGCCGCGGAAGTTGATGGTGGGGCCGAGGTGGTTGCCTTCGGCGGTGTGGTTGTAGACCACATCGAGAATGACCTCGATGCCGGCTTCGTGAAATGACCTCACCATGGTTTTGAACTCCGCGACCGCGCCGCCCGCGTGCCGGTTGGCGGCATATTGGTAGTGCGGCGCGAAGAAGCCGAATGTGTTGTAGCCCCAGTAGTTTCGCAGACCGAGTTCGAGCAGCCGGTGGTCGTGCAGGAACTGGTGCACAGGCATCAGCTCGATCGCGGTGACGTTCAGCGACTTCAGATGGTCGATGATCGCCGGATGGCCGAGCCCGGCATAGGTGCCGCGCAGTTCCTCGGGGATGCTGGGATGGGTCTGCGTCATCCCCTTGACGTGGGCTTCGTAGATGATGGTCTCGTGGTACGGCGTGCGCGGCGCGCGATCCGATGCCCACTGGAAGAACGGGTTGATCACCACGCTGGTCATGGTGTGGCCTAGTGAGTCGACCTGCGGCGGAGTGCCGCCCGACGCCAGGTCCTCGGCGTTGAGGTCGTAGGAGAACAACGCCTGGCTGAAGTCGAAGTCACCGTGGAACGACTTGCCGTACGGGTCGAGCAACAGCTTGCTCGGATCGCACCGGTGTCCGGCCGCGGGATCCCACGGGCCGTGCACGCGGAAGCCGTAGCGCTGCCCGGGAGTGACGGTGGGCAGATAGCAATGCCACACATAGCCGTCGACCTCATCGAGGTTGATGCGCTCCTCGGTGCCGTCCTTGGCGATCAGGCACAACTCCACCCGCTCGGCTACTTCGGAAAACAGCGAAAAGTTTGTCCCCGCACCGTCGTACGTGGCACCGAGGGGATAGGCCTCACCGGGCCAGACGGTGGGTACGGATGCGCGCTCGGCCGATGACATCAGGGTCGCCACCAGCCGGTGGCCAGGCCCATCTGACGGCCCAGTTCGTTGACCATCGTGCGCATGTAGGTCGTCGAGATGTGGTGGGCGTCGCGATACAGCAACACATTCCCCTCCACGGCCCGGCAGACGTCCTTGCGGCACACCGCATCACTCATGTCGAGCGGCTTCAGCAGTGGAAACTGCGCGACGAAGTCCAACGTCTGGTTGTGCTCCGACAGTACGTCGGATCGCTTGATGCCGCAGGAGATCGCGTTGCCGCCGCTGGCCAGACAGTCGGCAGGGAAGAACGGCTTGCCGTCATGGACCATCCACGGTGTATCGCGCATCGCGAGAATCGGAATGTTGTTGTCGGACAACGCTTGCCAGATGCCGATGTAGTGCGACGGCATCACATCGCCCGGCTTGATGTTCCACGGCCGGGTGGACGTGGTGAATACGAAGTCGGGATGATCGGCGATCAGTTTCGGCATGACGCGGTTGTTCCACACCCGGCATCCCGGGTACGGCCGGTTGTCACCCATCACCAACGGCATCTGCTCGGTGGTCAACGGGCAACCCATCTTCAGGTACGTCACCACCTTGAAGTGGTGCAGCTGCCCGAGTAGGTCGAGCGCGGTTATCCAGTGTTCGGCATGTGAACTGCCTGCCAGCGCGATGGTGCGGGTCGCGTCCTTGTCGCCGAAGGTGCATTCGATGACGTCGCTGTTGTCGAAATCGCTGATGCAACCGTCGGTGGTGGTCTCAGGCAGATCGTCCTTGGCTTCCAGCACGGTCGGGCGCATCGGCAGCTTGGGCACCTTGGCGTGGTTGAGCAGGGCGGTGGCTCCGGGGTAGTCGCGGATGGAAAGGGTCGCGAGCTCCTTGCCGTTTGCCCGCTGCACCGTGACGTGCTCGCGCCACCCGAACGCCGTCGCCGTCAACGCGACACCCAGCAGGCCGACGATGGAACCCAGCGCGATCGTCGGGCGACGCAGCCGAGTCCACAGCGGGACGACGGGGGTGGTTTTGGGTGCCTTCGTCGAAGCGCGGTAGCGCAGCGGGTTCTCGACATACCGCAGTGTCAGCCATGCCAGCACGCCGGAGAGCAGCAGCACCGCCGCGCCTTCGATGAAGTTGACCCGCGGCCGGCCCGTATAGGACAGCCAGAAGATCAGCAGCGGCCAGTGCCACAGGTACAAGGAGTACGCCATCGACCCGAGCGTCACGAATGGCGCGGTCGCGAGGAACCGGTTGGGGACGGGCAGGCGGCCTGCGGTCTTGCCGTCGGACTGCCGGTTGGCTGCGGAAAGGATGAACAGCATCGTCGCGCCGACGGGCACCAGCGCCCAGGGGCCAGGGAACTCCTTGACGCCGTCGATCAGCGCGCCGCACGACAGGATCGCCGCCAGCGCGACCACCGCGATCGTCGTCCGCAGCCACATCGGCCAGCGCACGTAGGGCACCACGGCGCCCAGCAATGCGCCGAGCAGCAGCTCCCATCCCCGCGCGAAGCTGTTGTAGTAGGCGGTCGCCTGATCGGCGTTGTGAGCAAATATCGCGTAGACGAACGAGGCGATGGTGAGCGCGCTCAGCAGCACCACGAATGAAATCCGCATGTACTTTCCGAGGCGGCCGCGGAACAGATAGGCGAACCCGAAGATCAACGCCAGAAACGCGATATAGAACTGTCCTTGGACCGACATCGACCAGATGTGCTGCAGCGGACTGACCGCCTCACCGGCGCGAAGGTAGTCCGCCGCGGTGTTCGCCAGCTCCCAGTTCTGGAAGTAGCCCAGGCTGGCCAAGCTCTGGTCAGCAAACGTCTCCCACCGCGTCTCCGGCTGGATCAGGATCGTCAGCACCGCCGACGCGGCGAGCACGACGACAAGCGCGGGCAGCAGCCGGCGAACAAGTCGCGTCACCTCGGGAACGGGCGATAGAGACGTGCCCGGCGTCAGCGCCGTGCGCAGCAGTCGGCCGCCGAAGAAGAAGCCCGACAGCGCCAGGAATACGTCGACGCCACCGGACACCCGGCCAAACCACACGTGGAACACCGCGACGAGCGCGATCGCGATGCCGCGCAGTCCGTCGAGATCGTGTCGGTAGAAACCCGACTCACGAGTGCCGGTGGTGGCGCGTGAGGGGGAAACCGGATCGGTGACGGCCGCCGGCCGGGGAGGGGCGAGGGTCATCATGGTCGACGGTTAATCTACCGAAGATCGCCTGGTGCCTCATGCGACAGGCGATTCGTCACAGCCACTGAGCAAAGGATCAGGCTCGTTCTACAGATGACGTTGACCCCAGCGGAGATCAGCGCGATCGACGCCGCGCATGTTTGGCACCCGTACAGCTCCATCGGGGCCGAAGCGCTGCCTCCGGTGGTGGCGGTGGGCGCGAAGGGCGCCTGGCTGACGCTGGTCGACGGTGGGCGACAGATCGAGGTCCTCGACGCGATGGCGTCGTGGTGGACGGCCATCCACGGGCACGGCCATCCGGTCCTGGACGCGGCGATCACCGACCAGCTCGCGACCATGAACCACGTGATGTTCGGCGGGCTCACGCACGAGCCCGCCGCACGGCTCGCGCGACTGCTGGTGCAGATCACCCCCGACGGTCTGGAAACCGTGTTCTTCAGCGACTCGGGGTCGGTGTCGGTGGAGGTCGCGGCCAAGATGGCGCTGCAGTATTGGCGCAGCATCGGCCGTGGCGACAAGAGCCGGCTGATGACGTGGCGCGGCGGCTACCACGGCGACACGTTCACCCCGATGAGCGTGTGTGACCCCGATGGCGGCATGCACTCACTGTGGACGGACATTCTGGCCCGTCAGGAGTTCGCGCCGCAGGTGCCGGGCGAGTACGACGCCGCGTACAGCGAGGCGTTCGAAAAGCAGTTGTCCGAGCACGCCGACGAGTTGGCCGCTGTCATCGTCGAACCCGTCGTGCAGGGCGCGGGCGGCATGCGGTTCCACGACCCGCGCTATCTCGTCGACCTGCGCGAGATCTGCGACCGGCACGGTGTCCTGCTCATCTTCGACGAGATCGCCACCGGCTTCGGCCGCACCGGAGAGTTGTTCGCCGCCGACCACGCGCGCGTCAGCCCGGACATCATGTGTGTGGGTAAGGCGATGACCGGCGGGTACATCACGCTGGCCGCGACGTTGTGTACCCGCGACATCGCCCAGACGATCAGCACGCGCGAGCCGGGTGCGTTGATGCACGGCCCGACGTTCATGGCCAACCCGCTGGCTTGCGCAGTCGGGGTCGCGGCGGTCGAGCTGCTACTCGAACAGGATTGGCGCGCAAGGGTTTCCGCGATCTCGGCGGGTCTGCAGGACGGGTTGGCGCAAGCTGCCGACCTGCCGGGCGTCGCCGACGTGCGGGTGCTCGGCGCGATCGGGGTCATCGAGATGGAGAGGCCGGTCGACCTGCGGGTCGCGACACCTGCCGCGCTGGAACGCGGCGTCTGGCTGCGCCCGTTTCGCAACCTGATCTACGTGATGCCGCCCTACATCTGCACCGACGGCGAGATCGAGCAGATCACCTCGGCGATGGTCGGGGTCGCGCGTGCGCTAACCTGAACACCGTTCAATTGTCGGCTCGCCGACGTGTTCAAGTCTTTAGAAGGTGCTCCAGTGACCCGTGTCGGTCTTTCCCCGCTGGCCTGGCTCGACGAGGTCGAGCAGCAGCGCCGCGCGGCCGGACTGCGTCGCGCCCTGCGCACCCGCCCGCCCGTCGGCGCCGAACTGGACCTGGCGTCCAACGACTACCTGGGCCTGTCGCAGCACCCCGAGGTGATCGACGGCGGCGTCGAGGCGCTGCGCACCTGGGGTGCCGGTGCAACCGGATCGCGGCTGGTCACCGGCAACACCGAACTGCACGAAAACTTCGAAACCGCGCTCGCCGACTTCGTCGGCGCAGAGTCCGCGCTGGTCTTCTCGTCGGGCTACACCGCCAACCTCGGGGCGGTGGTGTCGCTGTCTGGGGCGGGCTCGCTGCTGGTCTCCGACGCGCTGACCCATGCGTCTCTGGTTGACGCGTGCCGGCTGTCGCGCGCCCGCGTCGTCGTGACCCCGCACCGCGATGTGGCCGCCGTCGAGGCGGCGTTGTCAGCACGCGACGAGGAACGCGCCGTCGTGGTCACCGACTCGGTGTTCTCGGCCGACGGGGTGATGGCGCCATTGCGTGCGTTGCACGAGGTCTGCCGCAGGCATGGCGCGCTGCTGATCGTCGACGAAGCGCACGGCCTTGGCGTGCGGGGCGACGGCGGGCGGGGGCTGCTGCACGAGGTCGGCCTCGCCGGTGCGCCCGACGTCGTGATGACGACGACGCTGTCGAAGGCGCTCGGCAGCCAGGGCGGCGTCGTACTCGGCCCCGCCGCGGTGCGGGCGCACCTGATCGATGCGGCGCGGCCGTTCATCTTCGACACCGGCCTTGCCCCTGCAGCGGTCGGCGCGGCATCGGCCGCTCTGAAAGTGTTGACCGCCGAGCCGTGGCGGGCGCAGGCCGTGTTGGACCACGCGGCGGCGCTGGCGGCGATGTGCGGCGTTTCCGAGGTTCCGGATTCGGCCGTGGTGTCGGTCATCCTCGGCGAACCGGAGGTGGCGTTCGCCGCCGCAGCGGCATGCCTTGACCGCGGTGTGCGGGTTGGCTGCTTCCGCCCGCCGACCGTGCCTGCCGGCACCTCGAGGTTGCGGCTGACGGCGCGGGCGTCGCTGTCGGACGACGAAATGGCTTTGGCGCGAGAGGTTCTCACCGAAGTGCTGTCAGCCCGAACGTGAGCATCGTCGTCGTCACCGGCACCGATACCGGCGTCGGGAAGACCGTGGCCACGGCGGCGCTTGCGTGCGGCGCGCGGTTGGCAGGCATCGACGTCGCGGTGTGTAAGCCGGTGCAGACAGGCAGTCCTCGCGACGACGACCTCGCCGACGTGGCGCGGTTGGCGGGGGTCAATGCGCTCTTCGGCACCTGGCGCTACCCGGAACCGCTGGCACCGGCCGCGGCCGCGGAGCGCGCAGGCATGGCGTTGCCGACACGCGAGGAGTTGGTGGGTTCGGTCACCGCGGTCGATGCGAAGCTGACCCTGGTCGAGGGTGCCGGTGGACTGTTGGTCGAGTTGGGCGACGGTGGCGTGACGCTACGCGACATCGCGCGCGACCTCGGTGCGCCCGTGCTTGTCGTTGTCTCGCCGGGCCTCGGCACCCTGAACCACACCGCGCTGACGCTGGAAGCGCTTGCCGCCCATGACATTCCGTGTGCCGGCTTGGTGATCGGGGCGTGGCCGCGCGACCCTGACGTGGCGGCAGTCGGCAATCGCGACGCATTGGCGCGGTTGGGCGAGGTACGAGCGGTGCTGCCCGCCGGGGCGGGAGCTCTTGGCGCTGAGGAGTTCGAGTCGATGAGCGCGGCGGCCTTCGACGCGCAGTGGGTCAGGAGTCTGGCCGGCTGATGGTCCACTCCGTCGAGTTGGTCTTCGACCGCGAGACCGAGGAAGCGATCCGGCACATCTGGGACGGATTGCGGGAGGCCGGAATTCCGAGCCAGGCGCCGGCAAGCAGACCGCACGCGACGCTGACGGTCGCCGAGCGGATTGATCCCGCGGTGGACGAACTGTTGGCGCCGCTGGCGGGGTGGTTCCCGCTGGACTGCCGGATCGGGGCACCGCTGCTTTTCGGCCGGTCCCAGCTGATCCTGACGCGACTGGTGGTGCCGACAGCCGAACTGCTGGACGTGCACGCCGAGGTTCATCGGCTGTGTGCGCCGCATCAGCAGCCGGGCCCGATGGCGAACACACTGCCCGGTCAGTGGACCGGCCACGTGACGATGGCCAGGCGGCTGCACGGCGATCAGCTCCGACGTGCACTTCGGATCGCGGGCAGGCCGTCAGAAATCGTCGGTCGCGCGATCGGGGTGCGCCGCTGGGACGGCAACGCGAAGCGCGAGTATCCGATCAATCGATAAGAGCGGCAACCTTTTTCGGCACGCACATCCGCCATGCGTCGAGCACCAGCTCGCGAACCTCGTCGAGGTCGATCGCGTCGAGCCGGACGTGAATCCAGTTGTATCGCATGTCCGACTTGCGGGGCAGCATGAACTTGTCGGGCTCCGCGGCGATCATCGCCTCGCGCTCCTCTTTCGGAAAGCCGACACCCATCACCGTCTCGTCGCGCGAGAAGGCCACGAAGACGATCTGCCCGACGCGGAACTTGATCTGATCGCGGACGACGACCTCGTAGGCCCGCGGCAGTGTCGCGGTGATGCGTCGGACATCGTCAACGGTGATCACACTGCAGGACGCTAGTCGAGGCCACCGACTCGTTGCGCTGACAAATACAGCAAAACCTGAGATTCTGCTGTACGTGTCGGGGATTGTTAGTCGACCTGACGAAGAACGGGCTGTTGCCGATTTCCTACTAGCGGCTACTCGACAGCCGTCGGCCCTTCTTCTGGAAGGCCCGGCAGGCATAGGCAAGACCACCGTGTGGTTGCGCGCGGTCGACGAGGGCCGGCGGCGTCGGATGCGAGTACTGACGACACGGCCCGCGCAGGACGAAGCCGTCGTCGCCTACGGTGCGCTGGCCGATCTGCTCGGCGGTATCGAGGCCTGGCTACTCCAACGCCTGCCACCGCCACAGCTGCGGGCCGTCGACCAGGTGCTGTTGCGGGCCGACGAGACCGATACCTTCACCGAACCCCGCGCAGTTGCCGCCGCGGTTCTGGCAGTCGTCGAAGCGTTGGCCGCCGAGACCCCCGTCCTGCTGGCCATCGACGACGTGCAGTGGCTTGATCCGTCTTCGGTCTTCGCGCTGGGTTTCGCCGCTCGCCGCTTCGCCGGACGCATCGGCGTGCTCGCGACTCGTCGTACGCACACTGGCATGAGCGCGGCGGCGTCGTGGTTGCGGATCGGCGGTCCGGAGGCTGTGCGGCGAATCACCTTGGCGCCTTTCACCATCGGTGAGCTCTCTGACCTTCTTTCGTCGCGGCTCGAAAGGCCGCTCAGCCGATCGGCTGTCAGGCGGATACACCAGATATCAGGGGGAAACCCGTTCTACGCCCTCGAGTTGGGTCGTGGTCTTCACGTCACGACGCCCGAAGGTGAAGTATCTCTGCCGGACACGCTTTCGGAGTTGGTCGATGCGCGAATCAGCCGGCTGGAGCCTCGGACTCGGCGCGCGCTGTTGAGTGTGGCTTGTCTGGCGACACCCTCGACGGACGTCATCGCGCGAGCCATGGACACCACCGTGAGCGAGGTGGCGGCGCTCCTCGAGCCAGCCGAAACCGATGGGATCGTGCGCATCGATGGAAGCAGTGTCGCGTTCACCCATCCGCTGCTGGCGCACGGTGTCTACGTCAACGTGGCGCCTGCCGACCGCCGCGCGATGCACCGGGCCATCGCATCCGTGGTTGATCAGCCTGAGCTGCGGGCGCGCCATCTGGCCCGCGGCGCCACAAGTGCCGACGACACGACGGTGAGGGCGCTCGACGAGGCCGCGCAGATGGCGCGCAGCCGAGGGGCGCCCGCCGCGGCGGCGGAATTGCTCGACCTTGCGCTCAATCTCGGCGGGGCCGATCCGGACCGCCAAATTCGCTCTGCGACATATCATTTCGAGAGCGGAAATGCAGAGAGGGCTCGCTCACTTCTCGATGCGGCGATCAAGCGGCTCGAACCCGGCGAAGCCCGAGCGGCCGCGGCGAGTCTGCTCGCGACCATCGTGATGTATGCCGACGGATTCGGCTCTGCGGCAACCGTGCTGGAACGGTTCCTGCCGGAGGCGAGCGGAAGTGCGGCACTGTCGATTCAGATGCTGATGGCACTCGCCTACGTGCTGGTGAACACCGGCCGCAAACGTGAGTCCGCCAAATATATCGATGAGGCGGTGACGCGCGCCGAGGCGCTGGGTCAGCCCACGCTGCTCAGCCGTGCTTTGGGGCTGCAAGTCGTGCTGAGGTTCATGTGTGGCGTCGGCGTCGACGAGACGAGGATGCAGCGCGCCCTCGAGCTCGAAGACGACCTGTCACCGGCTCAGTTGGCGTTCCAGCCGCGGGTGCAGAACGCAATTCTGCGCGCCTGGACCGGTGACCTGGACACTGCACGTACCGAGCTTCGGGCCATAAATGAGCGACGCATAGACAACGGCGAGGAGAGCGAATCGGTCTTCATCTCGTATCACCGCGCGATGGTCGAGATATGGAGCGGCGACTTCGCCGAGGCCCATCGCATCGCGGAGGAGGCGATGGATCGGGCCGCACACCTCGAAGGCGACGTACACCTCTTCAGCATCGTCGCAATCAAGTCTTCGCTCGCCGCCTACGCGGGACGGGTCGACGAGGCGCGCCGCGACGCTCGGGTGGCGCTTGACGCATCCGATCGCAGCGAGGGCAGGGAACTGGCGGGCTGGATGGTGGCGAACCTTGGGTTCTTGGAGACATCGCTCGGCAACTACAAGAAGGCCCTCGACGTGATGCAACCGGTTATCGACGGGCTACTCAAGGACCCGGATTATTCCGAGATCATCGTTGCGTCCTGCGTCGGCGACGCGGTGGAAGCCATGGTCGCGCTCGAACGGCTGGACGAAGCCGAGCGCCTGACCGCTTTCATCGAGCGCAACGGTAAACGACTCGACCGCGCGTGGATGCTTGCAGTCGCGGGCCGGTGCCGGGGAATGCTGTTGGCCGCAAGCGGTGATTTCGCCGCGGGGGCGCGGGCGGCCCAAGATGCCATGTTGCAGCACGACCGCGTGCCAATGCCGTTCGAACGCGCCCGAACTCAGTTGCTGCTTGGGCAGTTACAACGCAGGCAGCGCCAGAAGCGCACGGCGTCAATCACATTGCGCGGTGCACTCGAGGTGTTCGAGCGGTTGGACACTCCGCTGTGGGCCAAGCGTGCACGCGCCGACCTGGCTCGCGTCACGGTCAACGCGGGTCAAGTGGTGCTCACGCCCTCCGAGCGGAGAGTCGCAGAACTTGCTTCCTCGGGGATGACGAATCGCGCCATCGCAGCCGAGCTGTTCATCAGCCCGAAGACCGTGGACACCAACCTGGTCAGGATCTATCGCAAGCTGGGCATCCACTCGCGAGCGGAACTCGGCCGCTGGGTGTCAGACAATCTGCGTTGACCGCGCCGATATCCCGGCTACCAGCAGTGCGAGCCCGAACGCGAACCGTGCGCTGGGATCCTCCGTCAGCACGGACTGCTCGTCCGGCAGCTCGGCGCCGGCGGCGTCCCACTGCAGACGGGACTGCTCGTCGACCGTGAATCCGAGCACGTAGTAGACGACCGTGCGAGCCGCCAGCTCGGCGTGCGCGGGTTCGACGCCGGCGTCTGCGGCAGCCGCGGTCAGGTGTGCGAGCACGCGCGCCATGGCCTGCGACTGGCCTGCCGCGAAGCTCGCCGATACCAGCTCGGCGCCATCGGTATGCGACAGAAGGGCATCGCGCAGCCGCCCGCAGATGCCGGTGATGCGGTCGCTCCAGCCGCCTGCCACGTCGTCGACCGACTCCAGGATGCGGTCGGCTACGGCGCCCAGAAGTTCCTGCTTGTTGGCGAAATGCCAGTACAGGGCACCCGGCGAGACATTGAGCTCGCGGCCCAGCCGCCGCATCGTCAGGTCGGCGATGCCGTAGGAGTCCAGCAGCGTCGTCGCTGCGTCGACCACGTCGCGTTTGTGGAGCTGCACACCGGTACCCTAACCTGAACAGTGTTCAATTGTCGGCTCGGCCGACGTGTTCAAGACGCGACGGAGGGCAACGGGTGAGCGACATTCTGGCAGAGGCTCGCGAGCAGGTACTGGAACGCGGCGAGGGCCTGACCCAGGACCAGACGCTGCAGGTGCTGCAACTGCCCGACGACCGGCTCGACGAGCTGCTGGAGCTGGCCCACGACGTCCGGATGAAGTGGTGCGGACCCGACGTCGAGGTGGAGGGCATCATCAGCCTGAAAACGGGCGGCTGCCCGGAGGACTGCCACTTCTGTTCGCAGTCAGGGCTGTTCGCATCGCCCGTGCGCAGCGCATGGCTGGACATCCCGAGCCTGGTTGAGGCTGCCAAGCAGACGGCCAAGACGGGCGCGACCGAGTTCTGCATCGTCGCCGCCGTGCGCGGACCCGACGAGCGACTGCTGGCGCAGGTCGCCGCGGGCATCGAGGCGATCCGCAACGAGGTCGACATCCAGATCGCGTGCTCGCTGGGCATGCTCACCCAAGAGCAGGTCGAGCGGCTCGCCGAGATGGGCGTGCACCGCTACAACCACAACCTCGAGACCGCGCAATCGTTTTTCACCAACGTCGTCACCACCCACACGTGGGAAGAGCGTTGGGACACCCTGCAGATGGTCCGCGAGGCCGGCATGGAGGTCTGCTGCGGCGGCATCCTCGGCATGGGCGAAACGCTTGAGCAGCGCGCCGAATTCGCGGCGAACCTCGCGGAGCTGGATCCGCACGAGGTGCCGCTGAACTTCCTCAACCCCCGGCCCGGCACGCCGTTCGGTGACCTCGAGGTGTTGCCCGCATCCGAGGCGCTGAAGGCCGTCGCCGCGTTCCGCCTCGCGCTGCCGCGCACGATGCTGCGCTTCGCGGGCGGCCGCGAGATCACGCTCGGCGATCTCGGCGCCAAGAAGGGCATCCTCGGCGGCATCAACGCCGTCATCGTCGGCAACTACCTGACCACGCTCGGCAGGCCGGCCGAGGCCGATCTGGAGCTGCTCGACGATCTGCAGATGCCGATCAAGGCGCTCAACGCCAGCCTCTAATGGCTGCCAAGTTCAACGTCTACACTGGCGAGCCCGCCGGCGGGGCAGTCCCGACCGCCGCACAACTCGGCCTGGAGCCACCCCGGTTCTGCGCGGAGTGTGGCCGCCGCATGGTGGTGCAGGTGCGCCCCGACGGCTGGGTGGCGAAGTGCTCGCGCCACGGCGAGCTGGACTCCAAGGATCTAGATGAACGCCGATGAGCGCTCGCGCGAGGAGACGATGACTGACGTTGAGCCGCCCCGCTTTTCACGCCGCAGGGCCGCGCTGACGACGGTCGTCGGCCTGACCCTCGCCGGCGCTGTGGTGGGAGCACTGTGGGCCTGGCTGGCGCCATCGATTCACGCCGTCGTCGCGCTCACCAAGAGCGGCAACCGGGTCAAGGGCTATCTCGGCAACGAGAGCGACAACTTCTTTACCGCGGCGTTCCTGATGGTCGGCATGGCGTCAGTGCTGGCGTTCGTCGCAGCGGTCCTGGTGTGGAAATGGCGCGCGCACCGGGGGCCTGTGATGGCGGCTGCGCTGTCCGTCGGTTCCGCTGCGGCAGGCGCTGCCGCGGCGGGCGTCGGCGCCGTGTTGGTGCATTGGCGTTACGGCGCAATCGACATGGCAGCTGCGCCCGTTTCGCCAGAGCACCGCGTGCACTATGTGATCGAGGCGCCCGCAGTGTTCTTCGGCCAGGGCCCGCTACAGATCGCGACCACAATCCTGTTTCCTGCTGCGGTGGCGGCGTTCGTCTACGCGCTGATGGCGGTTTCGACGCAGCGTGACGACCTCGGCGCGTGGCCGCCCGTAGCAGAACCGGTCATGGGCCCGCCGGTCACAACGGAGAACGCTCTACCGTCCGCCCAGTGACGACCTTCGCTGCGATCTTGATCAGCCGGGCCATACCGACGTAGGTCATCGGGTTCAGCAGCGTCGGCCACGTCGTCCGCACCAGGTGCTCGTCGAGCGGCTTGCCCTTGAAGCGGTCGGTCAACCAGCGCAACGTCATCGGCGCCGACATCGGGTGCAGCAGCATGTGCTCGCTGAACATGTCGCGGTGGTAGGTCACCGATGCGCCGCCCGACTGGTAGGTGTGCGTCAGCTCGTCGATGTCATCGACCGAGACGATCCGGTCGTGCACGGCCTGCACGATGAGCACGGGAGGCGTCGGCACCGCAGTGCCGAGCTTGATGCTGTCGAACACATGCTGCACCTCTGGCGTCTGCAGGATCTGCTCGAGCGGCTGGTCGACCAGCTTGGCCATGTCCATCCCGATGAAGCGGAGCACCGCGTGCGCGGTCGTCATCTTTTCGATCCGCAGCAGCATCGCCTTGCCCTCTTCGGTGGCGTGCTCCTGGATGACCTTGTCCAGCTCCGGATAGATGTGCGTCAGCGCGGCCACGACCATTCCGGGCAGCCCGGAGTAGAAGCTGCCGTTGAGGCGCCTGAACGCATGGCCGAGGTCGGCGACAGGCGAGCCGAGCACCGCGCCGACGATGTTGAGTTCAGGCGCGTACGAACCGCTGACTTCGGCCGCCCACGCAGTCGCCAGGCCACCGCCCGAGTAGCCCCAGAGGCCCACCGGCGCGTCAGTCGACAGGCCGAGGCGTTCGTACTGCAGTGCGGCGCGCACGCCGTCGAGGACGTGGTAGCCGGGTTCATACGGTGCGCCCCACATGCCCTTGGTGCCCTCGTGATCGGGCACCGACACAGCCCACCCCTCGGCGAGCGCGGCGGCCACGAGCAAGAACTCGACCTGTGCCAGCGCTCCGACCGCCTTGGCGCCGCGCCGCAACGCGTACGAGGGGAAGCAGCGGCTGGCTACCGCGTCGATCGCGACCTGGTAGGACACCAGCGGAATCGGGCCCTTGGCGGCACGCTCGGCCGGCACGATCACCGTCGTGGCCGTGGCCTGCGGCAGGTCGTTGAGATCCGTGGTGCGGTACAGCAGCTGGGTGGCGGTGAACTTCTGCGGGATCAGGCCCATAAACGCCAGCTCAACGTCACGGGAGCGCAGCACCGTGCCGGGACGGGCGTGCTCAAAGCCGGGCGGCGGCTCGTAGAAGGGGTCTTTAGCTGGAATGACGGGCCGGGCCTTGCGCTCCACGTCCTCGTGTTGCGGCTGGCCGATCCATTCGGCGCCGGTATACCGCGCCGCGCTGCCCAGGTCCATCCGGTCATTCTTACCTTAAGAAGGCATTAAGAAGCCAGCCGACTCACCCTGGCGGGCGTAGTGCCGCGAATTCGTCGGTAACCCGGTAGCGCGAGTCGGTGAAGCGATACAGCGCGGCAGGACGGCCCCCGCTGCGCCCAGAACGCGCCGTGGTGCCGGTGCGGGTGATGACGTTGCGACGCTCCAGCACGCGCTGAAGATTTGTGGCGTCGACTTGATAGCCCAGCGCCTCGCTGTAGATGTCGCGAAGCGCCGACAATGCGAATTCTTTTGGCGCCAAAGCGAATCCGATGTTGGTATACGACAGCTTGGCGACCAACCGGGTGCGGGCGTGTTCCACCATCGGGCCGTGGTCGAACGCCATCTGCGGCAGATCGCTGACAGGGTGCCAGCGCGTGTCCGGTGGCAACTCTGGCGTCGCGGGGGAGGGCACCAGCCCGAGGAACGTCGAAGCGATGGTGCGGGCGCCGGGCACGCGGTTGGGGTCGGAAAACACAGCCAATTGCTCGAGGTGAGCAAGTTCACGCAGGTCCACCTTCTCGGCGAGCTGCCGCCGGACCGAGCTGGTCAGATCCTCGTCCACGCCGAGCCGGCCCCCGGGCAGCGACCACTTTTCGACTTCGGGCTCGAGTGCACGTTGCCACAACAGCACGTGAAGTGCGGGTTTCCCGGAGCCGACATCGCGAACCTGGAACACGACTGCGAGCACCTCATGGGCGGTGCTAATATGAGACATGTTTTCGATTATAAGTCGAAAACCTGGTTGGAGTTAAGGAGGCGGCAGTGACGGTTCTTGACCGCATGCCTGCTAACGATCTTGCGGACCGAATTGTTGCTGGTCCGACCGGATATTCCGGTGTCGACGGCGACGAGGAATGGGCTGCCGAGGTACGGCGTCTGGCCGACTTGCGCGGCGCCACGCTACTGGCCCATAACTACCAATTGCCGGCCATTCAGGACGTCGCCGACCACGTCGGTGACTCGCTGGCGCTGTCGCGGATTGCGGCCGATGTGCCCGAGAACACGATCGTGTTCTGCGGTGTGCACTTCATGGCCGAGACGGCCAAGATCCTCAGCCCCGAAAAGACCGTCCTGATCCCGGATCAGCGTGCGGGCTGCTCGCTGGCCGACTCGATCACCGCCGACGAGTTGCGGGCATGGAAAGCCGAGCATCCCGGCGCCGTCGTCGTCTCCTACGTGAACACCACCGCGGCAGTTAAGGCCGAGACCGACATCTGCTGCACATCCTCGAACGCGGTCGAGGTCGTCGCGTCGATCCCCGACGACCGCGAGGTCCTGTTCTGCCCCGACCAGTTCCTCGGCGCCCACGTGCGGCGGGTAACGGGCCGCAAGAACCTGCACGTGTGGGCTGGCGAGTGCCATGTGCACGCAGGCATCAACGGTGACGAACTCGCCGACCAGGCCCGCACTCACCCCGACGCGGAACTCTATGTGCACCCCGAATGTGGTTGCGCCACATCGGCTCTGTACCTGGCAGGCGAAGGCGCCTTCCCCGAAGACCGGGTCAAGATCCTGTCCACCGGTGGCATGCTGGACGCGGCGCGCGAGACTCATGCCCGTCAGGTGCTGGTCGCCACCGAGGTCGGCATGCTGCACCAATTACGGCGCGCCGCACCGGAAGTCGACTTCCGCGCCGTCAATGACCGGGCGTCGTGCAAGTACATGAAGATGATCACTCCCGCCGCCCTGCTGCGCTGTCTGGTGGAAGGCCGCGACGAGGTCGACGTCGATCCCGAGACCGCCCGGCTGGCCCGTGCCAGCGTGCAGCGGATGATCGAGATCGGGACACCCGGCGGCGGCGAATGATCGCGGCGTGTGGGGGTCAGGGTTACTGGCAGCAGCGTGCCGACGTCGTCGTCATCGGCACAGGAGTGGCCGGCCTCGTCGCCGCGCTGGCCGCGCATCGCAGCGGGCAAAAAGTGGTGGTGCTGAGCAAGGCCAGTGAGACCGCGACGTTCTACGCGCAGGGCGGCATCGCCGTCGTGCTGCCGGACGCGCTACGCGAAGACGGTGACTCGATCGACCAGCACATCGCCGACACGCTGGCGGCTGGTGCCGGGCTGTGTGACCCGGCTGCGGTGCGTTCGATAGTGGCCGACGGCTACCGCGCGGTCGCCGCGCTCGTCGACGACGGCGCGCGGTTCGACGAAGCGGCGCCAGGGCAGTGGGCGCTCACCCGCGAAGGCGGACATTCTCGGCGTCGGATCATTCACGCCGGCGGTGACGCCACGGGAGCGGAGGTGCAGCGGGCACTCGATCATGCCGCGGCCCTGTTGGATATTCGGCGCAATCACGTTGCGCTGGAGCTGCTTCAGGCCGACGGCGCGATCACGGGTGTGCTCGTGCTCAACGACGACGGACTCGGCATCGTGCACGCGCCGTCGGTGATCCTGGCTACCGGCGGGCTCGGACATCTCTACACCGCGACCACGAACCCGGAGGGCTCGACCGGGGACGGCATTGCGTTGGCGATGTGGGCCGGGCTGGCGGTCAGCGACCTCGAGTTCATTCAGTTTCACCCCACGATGCTGTTTGACGGCGATGCGGGTGGCCGGCGCCCGCTGATCACCGAGGCGGTTCGCGGTGAAGGTGCGATACTCATTGACCGACAAGGCAATTCGGTGACCGCCGGAGTGCATCCGATGGGCGACCTCGCGCCGCGGGACGTAGTGGCGGCAGCCATCGACGCGCGAATGGTGGAAACCGGCGATCCCTGCGTGTATCTCGACGCGCGTGCCATCGAGGGTTTCCAGCGGCGGTTCCCCACCGTGACGGCGGCCTGCCTGGCAGCGGGAATCGATCCGACGCGCCAGCCGATTCCGGTCGTGCCTGGCGCGCATTACAGCTGCGGTGGTGTCGTCACCGACGTGGATGGCCGCACGGCACTGGCGGGCCTGTTCGCCGCAGGGGAGGTGGCGCGCACGGGGTTGCATGGCGCAAACCGATTGGCGTCCAACAGCCTTCTCGAGGGCTTGGTCGTCGGTCGTCGAGCGGGCAGGGCCGCGGCCGAGCATGCCGTGGCCGCCGGACCGAGCCGCGCGACGTTGCCCGACCTCTCACAACGACGTGCCCTACCGCGGGCGGATCTGCAGCGGGCGATGTCGCGGTACGCCTCGGTGGTGCGCGACGGTGACGGCCTGGAACGGCTCGCGAAAGAACTCGACACCGCGACATCGCGTGTTCTCAAGTCCCGCGGCGACTTCGAGGATGTCGCACTGACCACGACCGCGGGCGCCGTGGCGGCGGCCGCGTTGTCTCGCACCGAATCCCGTGGCTGCCATCACCGTTCGGATTATCCGAACACCGACCCGGCATTGGCTCACAGCTTGGTTCCGGCGGTGGCCTGCTGATGGAGCTCAGTGCTGACGAGCTGACCGAAGCTCGAAGGGTGATCGCCCGCGGCCTTGAAGAAGACCTGCGTTATGGCCCCGATGTCACCACGCTGGCGACCGTGCCCGGCGATGCGACGACAACCGCGTCGATGGCCACCCGTGAGCCCGGTGTGATCGCCGGCGTCGACATCGCGCTGCTGGTGCTCGACGAAGTGATCGGACCCGACGGCTACCGCGTCAAGGAGCGGGTCGAAGACGGTGCACGTCTGGGCGCCGGTGGGGTTCTGCTCGTCGTCGAGGCGCCGACACAAGGGCTGCTCACGGCGGAGCGCACGATGCTCAACCTGGTGTGTCACCTGTCGGGCATCGCGACGTCGACCGCGGCGTGGGTGGATGCGGTCGACGGCACCAAGGCGAAGATCCGCGACACCCGCAAGACGCTGCCAGGGCTTCGCGCGCTGCAGAAGTACGCGGTACGCGTCGGCGGGGGAGTCAACCACCGGATGGGTCTTGGCGACGCCGCGCTGATCAAGGACAACCACGTCGCCGCTGCCGGTTCGGTGGTGGCCGCCCTGCGCGCGGTCCGGGCCGCCGCACCGGAGCTGGAGTACGAGGTCGAGGTCGACTCGCTCGAGCAACTCGACGAGGTGCTCGCTGAAGATGTCGAGTTGATCCTGTTGGACAACTTTCCGGTGTGGCAGACGCAGATCGCGGTGCAGCGCCGCGACTCCCGTTCCCCCGCAACGAAACTCGAGTCGTCGGGCGGGCTGTCGTTGGAGTCTGCCGCAGAGTACGCGGGGACGGGCGTCGACTACCTATCCGTCGGCGCCCTCACCCACTCCGTACGCGTATTGGATATCGGCCTGGACCTCTAGCCGTCAGCGCCGTCGTGGCCGTCGGCGCCGTCGCCGCTGGCCTTGCTAGTACCCGTTCCGGTCCCGCCCTTGCCGCCTGCTCCACCGGGCGCGCCGAGGCCACCATGGCCGCCGTCGCCGCCGTTACCACCGAGGCCGGTGCCCGACTTGGACGTTCCGTTGCCGCCGTCTCCGCCGTCGCCGCCGCGCCATGTCGGGCCGCTGGCTCCGCCAGTGCCGCCGGTGCCGCCCGTGCCGGTGCCGAGGCTGGTCGTCCCGCTGCCACCCTTGCCGCCGGTGCCGCCCGGGCCATAGAGGCCGCCGCCCTGGCCGGCGTCGCCGCCGTCACCGCCGTTGGCATTGCCGAGACCGCTCTTCGCGTCGCCGCCCGAGCCGCCGCTGCCACCGGCCCCCGCGCCTGTGGCATGTCCGCCGTTACCGCCGTCACCGGCATTCGCGTTACCGACGGTCGTGGTGGCGCCACCGCCGCTGCCGCCGTCGCCCGCGTTGCTGAAGCCGCCGGTGTTGCCGCCATCGCCGCCAGCGCCGCCGGTGGCGGTGCCCGCGGTGGTGGTGGCGGTACCGCCGCTGCCGCCGGAACCGCTGTTGCCGGTGACGATTCCGCCGTCACCGCCGTTGCCTCCTGCGCCGCCGGTTGCCGCACCTCCGACGTTCGTGGCGGCGCCGCCTGCGCCACCGTTCCCGCCGGTGCCGAGTACCGACGTGTGACCGCCATTGCCGCCTGCGCCGCCGGTTGCGCTGCCCGCGACGGTGAGCACGGCCCCGCCCGCGCCACCGTCGCCTGCGTTGCCGAACACATTGCCGGAGTTGCCGCCGTCGCCGCCTGCCCCGCCAGTGCCACTGCCCAGCACGCCGCCACCGGTTCCGCCTGCACCTCCACTACCGACCAGCACGCCGCCGTTGCCGCCGTTGCCGCCCTTGCCGCCCGTGACGCCGACGCCGATCTGAACGAAGCCGTTGCCGCCCGCGCCGCCGTTGCCGATCAGACCCGCGTGTCCCCCGTCACCGCCGTCGGGATCCGACAGTGTTCCGTTGCCGCCGTCCCCGCCGCTGCCCAAGAGCAGACCGCCGTTGCCGCCGTTCTGGCCATTCGTCGCATCCCAACCGTTTCCGATCAAAAGCCCGGCGTTCGGGTGCTCCTCGGTGCCGTTACTGATGAATATGCCGACGATCCCACCGATCAGACCGGCGACCGAGTTGAGCGCCGAGGCCGGCACGAGGGTGGGCGACGCTGCCGGTCCAGCGAGCGTGGAGGCCGCGGTGCTGGCCGTTCGCGCCGCTGCGAATGTGGTCGCACCACTGGTGGTGGCGGCGGGACCGCCGCCGGTCGGCGCCGCGGCCGAGCGCGCGAAGATCGTCGGGGCGACGAGGTTGGGGCTCGATTGCGACGCCGCGGTCTGGCCAGTCGGCGCAGCGGAGCCAGTGCCACCGACCACCGCCGTCACGATGGATGCCGCACCGCCACCCGCGGCCGGACTGCTGCCGGTCGACAGACCGCTGACGCCTCCGAACAAGGTGTTGGGCGTAACCAGAGCTGCGAGGTTCGGGCCGGCGGGAATTGTCACCTGCTTTGCCGATGTCGACGGAATTGGCGTTTGCCCGGTCGAATAGGCGGAACTGCCGGCTGCGAGAACACCTACCGCAACTGCCGCGGTGAACACCGTTGTTTTGCTGGCAATCGTCATTGCCGATTCCTTCCCCTAAAGGGCCCCTCGTGCGGATGACTGGCTAATTGCAATACCAATCTGAGCAACATATTTATCACTTTTTCAAGGGTCCGAAAGGCTTTTGACGGCGGTAATTCGAATATGGCTGCAAACCGCACAGCGAAACCGTCGTCCAGCGACTCGCGGGGGCAGCCCGGCGCTTGTTCGAAGGTGGCGCCGCTACTATCCCCTCATGGCGCAGCGAGCAGATGATGAGTCCACGGTCGTGTATCCGCATGGTGGGGGGTCGCGCTCGATGCAGATTCTGCTTGCCGTCACCCTTGTCATCGCCCTCGTCGCGGCCGTGCTGTCGGGCTGGCTGCTGATTCGAATGCTGCGCGAAGGCACGCCGGACTCGCCGAACTACTCCGGCGCACAGCGCGCCGATGCGAAGCAGAAGATCTGCACCGCGACCGATGTGGTGCGTAAGGGCGTGTCGCTCAACACCAATCTGCAAGCGCCCGGTGGCCCGGAGGATGTCACCGGCAGCCTGGCAGTGGCGGCCAATGCCAGGATCTCGCTGTACGACGGCGGCCAGTACCTGCTGACCCGCCTCGACCCGGCTACCCCGCCAGATCTCACGGACACGGTGAAAAAGTTTGCCAATTTGTTGATGGACATTGGCGCGAACGCCACCGCAGGGTCACCGAACTCCCAGCCGGAGCAGGCAGCGCGATTAAAGGAAGCCGACGCGGCCAACACCAAACTCACCGAACTGTGCAAATAACGAAATTAGCAACAGTTCCACGACAGGCATTCAAGCCGCTTTTACTGGGTTAAAAGACAACTCAAACGTATTTGGCGAACTGGCTAACTGTGTCCGACACGGCGGCGACGCCGCGGCATTGGTCATTGGGAACGCCACCGCTTGACGGATTCGTTAATTTACGCGAAACGCGGGAAAAGCGCCAGTGCATTTTCCCGAGCGATCGCCGCCTCGGCGAGCGGACGTCGAACTCACCTACGCGTTGGCTTAGCTCGCCGGGCTGAGCAGAGTGCGCGCGGCCGCCTTGGCGGCACTCAGTGCGGCGGCGTCGCCGGCGATCCGCGAGAGGATCAGCGCGCCTTCGAGGAGCGCGATCACGGCGAGCGCGGTCTGCTGTGCGTCGTCGTCGGGCCAGCCGTCGCGGCGTAGCCGGTCCGCGACGGCCGAACGCCAGCCGCCGAAGGCCCGCGCCGAAGCTTCGCGCACCTGCGCGCTGGCGTTGACCGACTCGGTGGCGATGGGCTCGATGGGGCAGCCGTCGCGCTGATCGGAGCTCAGCCCGGCGCTCATCAAATCGATCCATCCTTCGACGATGTCGGGGACCGCCAGGTCGCTGTCGAGGAAGGACCGCAACCGTCGCTCGATGTCGGCGCCGACGGTGTCCACGACAGCAGCGGCGAGCTCCTGCTTGCCGTCGGGGAAGTGGTGATACAGCGAGCCCGCCTTGACGTCGGCGGACTCCAGGATTTGGTTGACCCCGGTCGCGGCGTACCCCTGCCTGCGGAACAGCAGGGCGGCGCTGTCCAGCAGCGCGGCGCGGCTTCGATCCGGGCGAGGCATGCCTTGACTTTACTTGAAAGATCGCTCAACAATACTTGAAAGGTCGCTAAAGAAAGGTCTGCCATGCACCAGCTGATGTTCGAGGCCGCAGGCGAATACGCCTGGCGAAACGCGCCCGATCCGCAGATCACCACACCAGAACAGGCGATCGTGCGCCCGGTGGCCGTGGCGTGTTGCGACCTCGACGTCGCGGTCGCCGAGGGACGGTTGCCGATGCCGCCCGGGCACGCGGTCGGCCATGAGGGGGTCGCCGAGGTCGTGGCCATCGGTGACACCGTCCACAGCGTCAAGGTGGGCGACCGGGTCGTCGTGCCGTTCCAGATCAGCTGCGGCACGTGCGTGGCGTGCCGTCGCGGTGCGACGGGGTCGTGTGCGTCGCTGCCGCTGATGGCGATGTACGGCATGGCGCCGTCGGCGGGCCTCGATGGCGGCGGGTTCATGGCCGACCTGCTGCTGGTGCCCTATGCGGACGCGATGCTGGTTCCGCTGCCCGACGGTGTCGACCCGGTGGCCATCGCGTCGTTGTCGGACAACATCCCCGACGGCTGGCGCGCGATCGGTCCATATCGTGCGGAACTGGCCGCACTCGACCCCGCCGAGCGTCGTGTGCTGGTGGCTGGCCGCCTGTCGATCGGGTTGTATGCCGCCGCCTTTGCCTCGGCCTACGGCGCGCAGGTCGACTATGTGGACACCGACCCGCAGCGACTGGCCATGGCCGAGAAGTTGGGCGCCACAAGCCATGACCGATCGAAGCCGGACAAGTCGTGGGACCCGTACCCGATCACCGTGCACACCACGGCCGATCCCGCGGTGCTCGCGGCGACGATGCGCGCCACCTGGCCCGACGGGGTGTGCACCGACACCGGCATCTACTACCAAGGCGCGGTCGAGATGCCGCTGCTTTCGATGTACACCCGCGGATTGCGATTCGTCACGGGCCGGGTCAACGCCCGCGCCGTGATCCCGGAGATCCTCGAATTGCTAACGGCGCATTGCGATCTCGCCCCGGCCGTCGACAGGGTCGTGGCGTGGGAGGACGCGGCGCAGGCGTGGCCCGCGATGACGGGCAAGACGGTGTTCACGCGAACGGATCGGTGATCGCGCGGAGGTCTTCGAGTGCCTCGCGCAGCTGGCCGAAACGTCGGATGCCGAGGTGTGAGCGCCACTCGGCCGCAATGGCGTCGTGTGCCTCTTGCGCGGCCTTGCCGGCCTGCAAGCCGCGCTTGTCGATTTGAATGAGCCGGGCGCGCCGGTCGCTGGGATCCGGCACCCGACGCACGTAGCCCATGCGCTCGAGTTCGTCGACGAGGCCGGCGGCGCTCTGCTTGGTCATCTGGGCCTGCTCGGCCAGGTCGGTGAGTCGCGACCCACCTGGCGCGATGCGCTGAAAGACGCGAGCCTGGGCCAGTGTCACGTCATCGAACCCGGCGTCCTTGATGGCCTGCAGGATTCGGCTCTCCATATGCCGGTAGGGGATGAACAGCAGCAGACCGAAGTTGATCGCGGGCTCTTGCATGTAGTCAGGATACCTGACTAATATACGCACGGTGGACGCCGAAACCAGTTGGCGGGTAATCGAACAGGAGCGCCTCAGCCTGGCCGACCTGCTCGAGGGGCTCACCGAGGACCAATGGAACTCGCCGTCGTTATGCGACGGGTGGCGGGTCAGGGACGTCACCGCCCACGTCGCCCTTGCCCCCCAGCCGCCGAGCCCATTGACCATGGTGGTCGAAGCCGTGCGCGCCGGGGGCCGGTTCCACAAGCTCAACCACGACGTATCGGTGCGCCACGCCGAGCAACCGGGCGTCGACCTGGTCGCCGAGTTGCGTGAGCATGCCGCGTCGCGGCGGCTGCCACCAGGGACCAACTACCGCAACATCGTGTTCGACATCCTGGTGCACGGCCAGGACATCGCGATTCCGCTCGGACTCGCGCGCGACATGCCGCTGGAAGCAGCCCGCGCCGGAACCGAGCGGGTGTGGACCATGGGGTGGCCGTTCGGCGCAAAGCGCGACCTCAAGCAGTTCCGTTACGTCGCAACCGATATCGACTGGTCCGCGGGCGAGGGCCCCGAAATCACCGGACCCATTTCCGCGCTCCTGCTGGTGCTGACCGGACGGCAGGCGGGGCTACGGCAACTGTCCGGCCCGGGGGTCGAAGCGCTGACCGCGCACGTCAGACCGTAGCCACACCGCGGCGTACCAGCGATAGCACCACCGCCGCGGTGGCGAACAATCCGGAGAACACCCGGTTCAGAATCGTTTGCTTGCGCGGCGTCTGCAGCCACTTCAGCAGTCGTACCGACAGGCCGGTGTAGAGGCCCATGACGACGAGGTCGACCGCGACCATCGTCACGCCGACGGCGAGATATTGCGGCAGCAGCGGTTGAGTCGGCACCACGAACTGGGGCAGCACCGCGAGAAAGAACACCAAACCCTTTGGGTTGGTGGCGTTGACGAGAAATCCGCGTACCAGCAGCGCGACGCGGCCGCCGTCCATCGCCTTGCTGACCTGCTCGCGGAGATCGATGGTCGCTGTACGCCATTGGCGCACAGCCAGATACACCAGATACGCCACGCCGATCCATTTGATGATGTTGAACGCCAGGATCGAATTGGCAACCGCGGCACCGAGCCCGATCGCTACGAGCGCGAGTTGCAGCATCAGCCCGACCTCGAGCCCGAGGATGCTCCAGTAGCCGCGCCGCACCCCGTGCGTAAGGCCGGTCGCCATCGATTGAATGGCACCCGCGCCAGGAGACACGCTGATCGCGATCGCCGCGCCAAAAAACGTCAGCCAGACTTCCCACGCCATGAGGTCAGTCTGTCAGCGTGGTCAAGCGATATCGGCGACGAAGATCGCGACGTTTTTCGCCTGCACTCGAGCCATGAACGGCAGCCCCTCGGCGCTGCTGCCCGCCGGGACGATCCGCGGATTTGTCAGATGCACTTCTTTGCGGACGAAGCGCAGGTCGGCCTCGCCCGCGGCCAGCACGTTCTTGACCCAGTCCGTCTTCCCGTGGCCAAGGGCAATCGCCACCTGATTGCCCTTGCGGAACGCGGTGACGACGGTTTCATACTGTTTGCCCGACTTGCGGCCACGATGGGAGATGGTCGACATTCCCGGCAGAAACTTCGCGATCGGCTTGATGATCGGGTTGAAGTACTTGACCTGGAAGTTCTCGACGGCGACCGGAAACACCATCGGCACACCCGGCGCGTTATTGGGATGGTCTTTACGAGATGCAGCGGCCATGACGATGAATGTAGCCGTCATCGGTAATGGATTTTTGTTCGGATAGCCCGATCAGGGACAATCGAGTCGATGACCCCGATCAGGATGACCCGCATCGACCTGCGCAACCGCGCCCTCGGCGCGGCGCAGCTGCGTGCCGCGTTGCCACGCGGCGGCGTTGACGTGGACGCGGTGGTGCCTACCGTGCGCCCGATCGTGGACGCGGTCGCCGAGCGGGGCGCAGAGGCCGCCCTCGACTACGGCCAATCCTTCGACGGCGTTCGGCCCGCGACTGTGCGGGTACCGGCGAGCGAGCTGGACGGCGCACTGGCCGCACTCGACTCAGATGTGCGCGCGGCGCTGCAGGTGGCCATCGACCGGACCCGCGCCGTGCACGCCGACCAACGGCGCACCGACACCACGACCACCCTCGCGCCCGGCGCGACGGTCACCGAACGCTGGGTGCCCGTGGAGCGCGTCGGCCTCTACGTGCCGGGCGGCAACGCCGTCTACCCGTCGAGTGTGGTGATGAACGTGGTGCCGGCGCAGATCGCGGGCGTTGACTCGCTGGTGATCGCCAGCCCGCCGCAGGCCGAGTTCGGCGGCTTGCCGCATCCGACCATCCTGGCCGCCGCCAAGCTGCTGGGTGTCGACGAAGTGTGGGCGGTTGGCGGCGCGCAGTCCATCGCGCTACTGGCATACGGCGGCGCCGACACCGACGGTGCCGAGCTCGCGCCCGTCGACATGATCACCGGGCCGGGCAACATCTACGTCACCGCCGCCAAGCGGATCTGCCGTTCGCAGGTCGGCATCGACGCGGAAGCCGGGCCGACGGAGATCGCGATCCTGGCCGACCACACCGCAGACCCCGCGCACGTCGCAGCGGACCTGATCAGCCAGGCCGAACACGACGAGATGGCAGCCAGCGTGCTCGTCACCGACAGCGTGACGCTGGCCGACGCGACCGACCGCGAGCTGGCCAACCAGCTGCAGACGACTGTGCACCGCGAGCGAGTGACCACAGCGCTGACCGGCAAGCAGTCGGCGATCGTCCTCGTCGACGACGTCGACGCCGGGGTGCGCACGGTCAACGCCTACGCCGCCGAACACCTGGAGATCCAGACCGACGAAGCACGCGAAGTGGCCAACCGGATCCGTTCGGCGGGAGCGATTTTCGTCGGAGCGTATTCGCCGGTCAGCCTCGGCGACTACTGCGCCGGCTCCAACCACGTGCTACCCACTGCCGGCTGCGCACGGCACTCGAGCGGCTTGTCCGTGCAGACCTTCCTCAAGGGCATCCACGTCGTCGACTATGACGAGGCTGCCCTGAAGGATGTGTCCGGCTACGTCATCACCTTGTCCCAGGCCGAAAACTTGCCGGCACATGGCGAAGCGGTGCGGCGGAGGTTCGAAAGGTGACGGTAGGCAAGAAAGTGACGCTCGCCGACCTGCCGCTGCGTGAGGATCTGCGCGGCAAATCGCCTTACGGCGCACCCCAATTGGACGTTCCGGTGCGGCTCAACACCAACGAGAACCCGCATCCACCCACCCTGGCCTTGATCGACGACGTGACGGCTTCGGTGCAGGCGGTCGCAGGCGATCTGCACCGCTATCCCGACCGTGATGCGGTGGCCTTGCGTACTGACCTGGCCGCCTACCTGAGCGCGCAGACGGGTACCGACCTGAGCGTCGAGAACCTCTGGGCGGCAAACGGTTCCAATGAGATTCTGCAGCAGCTGTTGCAGGCGTTCGGCGGACCGGGCCGCAGCGCGATCGGCTTCGTGCCGTCGTATTCGATGCATCCGATCATTTCGGACGGCACGCAGACGGCATGGCTGGTGGCGAACCGCGCCGAGGACTTCGGCCTCGACGTGGAGGTGGCTGTTGCCGCCATACACGAACACAGCCCCGACATCGTGTTCGTTGCCAGCCCGAATAACCCGTCCGGACAAAGCGTTCCGCTGGACGAGCTGAGTCGGCTGCTCGACGCTCTGTCGTCTCAGCCCAAGGGCATCCTGATCCTGGACGAGGCCTACGGCGAGTTCTCCTCGCAGCCGAGTGCGGTCAAGCTCATCGACGAGTATCCGACCAAGCTGGTCGTCACGCGCACGATGAGCAAGGCGTTCGCGTTCGCCGGCGGCAGGCTCGGTTATCTGATCGCCGCGCCTGCAGTCATCGACGCGATGCTGCTGGTGCGCCTGCCGTACCACCTGTCGTCGGTCACCCAGGCGGCCGCTCGCGCCGCGCTGCGCCACGCCGACGACACGCTGGGTAGCGTCGCGAAGTTGATCGCCGAGCGCGATCGCGTCACAGAAGCCTTGACCGACATGGGTTTCCGGGTCATTCCCAGCGACGCCAACTTCGTGCTGTTCGGCGAGTTCGCCGACGCGCCCGCGACCTGGCAGCGCTACCTCGACGCCGGCATCCTGATACGCGACGTCGGCATTCCTGGATACTTGCGCGCCACCACAGGGCTGGCCGAGGAGAACGATGCGCTGCTCAAGGCGAGCGCCGAAATAGGAGCACAGTGACCGAGCCACGTCGCGCGAGAATCGAGCGCAAGACCAAGGAATCCGACATCGTCGTCGAGCTGAACCTCGATGGCACCGGCATCGTCGACATCGACACCGGCGTTCCGTTCTTCGACCATATGCTGACCTCGCTGGGCAGCCACGCCAGCTTCGACCTGAGCGTGCAGGCCAAGGGCGACATCGAGATCGAGGGACACCACACCATCGAGGACACCGCGATCGTGCTTGGCCAGGCGCTCGGTCAGGCGCTCGGCGACAAGAAGGGCATCCGCCGGTTCGGCGACGCGTGGATCCCGATGGACGAGACGCTCGCGCACGCGGCCGTCGATGTATCGGGGCGGCCGTATTTCGTGCACACCGGCGAGCCGGAGTTCATGGTGGAGTTCACGATCGCCGGTTCGGCCGCGCCGTACCACACCGTGGTCAACCGGCACGTCTTCGAATCGCTGGCGTTCAACGCCCGCATCGCGTTGCACGTACGCACGCTTTACGGTCGCGACCCGCACCACATCACCGAAGCGCAGTACAAGGCCGTGGCCCGCGCGCTGCGCCAGGCCGTCGAATACGACCCCCGGGTCAGCGGTGTGCCCTCGACCAAAGGCACGCTGTGACAAAGAAAGTCGTCGTGCTCGACTACGGCTCGGGCAATCTGCGCTCGGCGCAGCGGGCGCTGCAGCGGGTGGGTGCCGACGTCGAGGTCACTGCCGACGTCGACGCGGCGATGACCGCCGACGGACTGATGGTGCCGGGCGTCGGCGCGTTCGAGGCGTGCATGACGGGGCTGCGAAAGATCAGCGGGGACAAGATCATCGCCGACCGCGTCGCGGCAGGCCGACCGGTGCTCGGTGTCTGCGTCGGGATGCAGATCCTGTTCGCGCGCGGGGTGGAGTTCGGCCAGCAGACCACCGGCTGCGGGCAGTGGCCGGGCGCCGTTGTGCGACTCGACGCCCCGGTAATTCCGCACATGGGCTGGAACGTCGTCGACGCTCCTGCGGGATCGACCCTGTTCAAGGGCATCGGCTCCACCACCCGGTTCTACTTCGTGCACTCCTATGCCGCCCAGCAGTGGGAGGGCGACCAAGACGCGCTATTGACCTGGGCCACCCACACCGTGCCGTTCCTCGCCGCCGTCGAGGACGGACCCCTGTCCGCCACGCAGTTTCACCCGGAGAAGAGCGGCGACGCCGGAGCCGAATTGCTGACCAACTGGGTCGGAGCACTAGGTTGAGCCCGTGTCTTTGATTCTGTTGCCCGCTGTCGACGTCGTTGACGGCAAGGCTGTCCGCTTGGTGCAGGGCCAGGCAGGCAGCGAGACCGACTACGGCTCGGCGCTGGATGCCGCCATGACATGGCAGCGCGACGGCGCCGAATGGATTCACCTCGTCGACCTCGACGCCGCGTTCGGCCGCGGCTCCAACCGCGACCTGCTGGCCGAAGTGGTCGGCAAGCTCGACGTCGCCGTCGAACTGTCGGGCGGCATCCGTGACGACGATTCGCTGACCGCGGCGCTGGCCACCGGATGTGCCCGCGTCAATCTCGGCACCGCGGCGCTGGAGAACCCGCAGTGGTGCGCCAAGGTCGTCGCCGAACACGGCGAGAAGGTCGCAGTCGGCCTGGACGTCAAAATCGTTGACGGCGAGCACCGACTCCGTGGCCGCGGTTGGGAAACCGACGGCGGCGACCTCTGGGATGTGCTGGAACGCCTTGATCGCGAAGGATGTTCGCGATTCGTCGTCACCGACGTCACCAAGGACGGCACGCTCAACGGTCCCAACCTCGAACTGCTCAGCAAGGTCACCGAGCGCACCGACGCGCCGGTGATCGCCTCCGGCGGGGTCTCCAGCCTGGACGACCTTCGCGCCATCGCCACCCTGGTCGACCGCGGCGTAGAAGGTGCGATCGTCGGAAAGGCGCTGTACGCCGGACGATTCACGCTGCCGCAGGCGCTGGCCGCGGTAGCGCAGTAGGCCGCCGATGGCACTGGACGACACCGACCTCGACGCACTGGTGTACGAGGCTGCCGCCATCCTCGATGCCGCAGCGGTGCCGTTCATCGACGGCCACCGTGCCGACTCCGCGGTGCAGAAGAAAGGCAACGACTTCGCCACCGAGGTCGACCTGGCGATCGAGCGGCAGGTGGTCGAGGCGCTGACCACCAAGACCGGCATCGAGGTGCACGGCGAAGAATTCGGCGGCGCCGACGTCGATTCTCCGCTGGTGTGGGTGCTCGACCCGATCGACGGCACATTCAACTACGCCGCGGGCTCACCGATGGCGGCAATCCTGCTCGGCCTGGTCCGCGACGGCGAACCCGTCGCCGGGTTGACCTGGGTGCCGTTCACCGGCGAGCGGTTCACCGCGGTGGTCGGTAAACCGCTGCGCAGTAGCGGCATCGAGCAGCCACGGCTGCAGCCGTCGAAGTTGTCTGACTCCATCGTGGGACTCAGCACCTTCAACATCGACTCCCGTGGCCGGGTGCCGGGCCGCTACCGGCTCGCGGTGATCGAGAATCTGAGCAGATCGTGCTCGCGAATGCGGATGCATGGTGCGACGGGCATCGATCTCGCCTACACGGCGGCCGGAATCCTGGGCGGCGCAATAAGTTTCGGAGCCCATGTGTGGGATCACGCGGCCGGCGTCGCGCTGGTGCGTTCAGCGGGGGGCGTGGTCACCGACCTCGACGGCAGCGCGTGGACCACGAAATCACGTTCGGCGGTCGTCGGCGCGCCCGGCGTGCACGGCGAGCTCCTCGAGATTTTGAATTCCGCCGGTGATCCGGGGAGTTACTGATGGATCCCAAAGACCTTGCGGTGCGGATCATCCCGTGCCTGGATGTTGACGACGGCCGGGTGGTCAAGGGTGTCAACTTCCAAAACCTGCGTGACGCAGGCGATCCCGTCGAACTGGCTGCCCGCTACGACAAGGAGGGCGCCGACGAGCTGACCTTCCTCGACGTTACCGCGTCCTCGGCAGGCAGGGCGACGATGTTGGAGGTCGTCAAGCACACCGCCGAGCAGGTGTTCATCCCGCTCACTGTCGGAGGCGGTGTGCGCTCGGTAGAAGATGTCGATGCGCTGCTGCGGGCCGGAGCGGACAAGGTGTCGGTCAACACGGCGGCGATCGCCCGCCCCGCACTGCTCGGCGAGCTGTCGCGCCAGTTCGGCTCCCAATGCATCGTGCTTTCCGTCGACGCGCGCACCGTGCCGGAAGGCGAGCCGCCGACCGCATCGGGCTGGGAGGTCACCACGCACGGCGGCAGGCGAGGCACCGGCATCGACGCGATCGAATGGGCCACGCGTGGCGCCGAACTCGGCGTGGGGGAGATCCTGCTCAACTCGATGGACTTCGACGGCACCAAGGCCGGTTTCGACCTGAAGATGCTGCGGGCCGTCCGTGGCGCGGTATCGGTTCCGGTGATCGCCAGCGGCGGCGCGGGCGCGGTGGAACATTTCGCGCCCGCGGTTGTTGCAGGAGCAGACGCCGTGCTGGCCGCCAGCGTGTTCCACTTCGGGGAGTTGACCATCGGCCAGGTGAAGGCGGCGATGGCATCGGAAGGGATCGTGGTGAGGTGACGCTGGATGCAGGCATCGCGTCGCGACTGAAACGAGACGCAAACGGGTTGTTCACCGCTGTGGTGCAGGAACGCGGTACCGGTCAGGTGCTGATGGTGGCGTGGATGGACGACGAAGCGCTGGCCCGCACACTCGAAACCCGAAGGGCCACTTACTATTCGCGCTCGCGGCAGCAGCAGTGGGTGAAGGGCGAGACGTCGGGTCACACTCAGCACGTGCATTCGGTGCGGCTGGACTGTGACGGCGACACCGTCCTGCTCGAGGTCGATCAGGTCGGCGCCGCATGCCACACCGGCGATCACACGTGCTTCGACGCCGACGTCCTGCTCAGTCCGGAGGATTAGGCGCGCTCCGCTGGCGTGGCCAAAATGCGTCGGCACCGCAGATAGACGACCCCGATGGTGATCAGGGTCAGCCCTAAGAACACGCCTCCCGCCGCGGACAACGGTTGCTGCAATTGCGGCCCGCGACGCGCGCCAGGGACGAGGAGGACCGTGGCCAACAGTCCCGACGACAGCACGCCACAGACAAGGCACGCCGAGCCCCAACCGACAAGTCCGGCTCGAAACTTTGCGACGAACTTTTCGTGTCTGCCATTGAACGTGCGGAAGCCGGCGATGAGCGTGCGGCCAATCCAGCCATCCCGGACCTTTCGCGTCAGGGTCGGCGCTCCTGCTGCCTCCAATAGGAAACACCCGCCAAGCGCCACGCAGGCCAACGCGTTTACGGCGTCTTCCGCGTCGGTGGACATCGCGACGATGTGGCGCACCACGACGAGCCACACCACGGCGGCGAAGACCCCGATCTCTCCGGCCAAGTGCAACGCCTTCATCGTCGGCGATCCACTTCTCGACACGCTCAGCCCCTTCCTGTTCGGTTCGCTGGCGAAGTGTAAAACGCCGATCGCGCCGAACGTTCGTTACCGCTCGACATTTGGCGATCTTCTCGTCAACGGGCTCACGTTCGGCCGAGACGCCACACTGTGACGATGCCTCGCTTCGCTGATCGGATCGCCCTCGTCACTGGCGCCAGTTCTGGAATCGGTCGCGCCACGGCGCTCAAACTCGCGGGAGAGGGCGCTGCCGTTGCGCTCGTCGCCCTGCCGGGTGACGACCTCGACGAGGCGGCGGCCGTATGCCGCGATACCGGGTCGTCCGCGCTCGCCATCGCGGCCGATGTCGCAGACGCACGCCAGGTGGCCGCCGCGTTCGATCGCGCCGAGACGCTCGGTCCCGTCGACGCGGTCTTCAGCAACGCCGGCGTTTCGATCGTCGGCCCCGCGATCTCGCTCTCCGACGACGACTGGCTGCGGCAGCTTCACATCAACCTCTCGGGCAGCTTCTACGTGGTGCGCGAGGCCGCGCGACGGATGATTCCGCGGGGCGGCGGCGCCATCGTCGTCACCGGCTCTGAACTCGGAATCCTCGGTCAGCAAGGCTACGTCGGCTACACCGCGACCAAGGGTGGCGTGCTGGCGATGACGCGCGCTTTCGCCGCAGAACTCGCCGGATACGGTATTCGCGTCAACAGTATTTCGCCGGGCACCACCGAAACCCCCATGCTGACAGCCGAATTCGAAGCCTCGCCCGACCCGGCCCGTGAGCGCGCCGAGAACGAGTCGACCATCCCGCTGGGCCGTTTCGGCCAGGCCGGGGACATCGCCGCAGCCGTCGCGTTCCTGCTGTCAGACGAGGCCGGCTACATCACGGGAGCCAACCTGGTGGTCGACGGCGGCCGCACATCGTGTTTCACCATCGGCACGCTTGGCGGCTAGACGTCGATGCGGGTGGCCTTGGTGCGGGCCATCCACCTGCCCTCGTCGAACCGGACCTCGATGGGATGCGAGAACGCCGCGGTGACATTCTCGGTCGTCACCGTCTCGCGTGCCGGCCCTGCCGCGACCGTGCGGCCTTCGGCGATGAGCAGCGCATGGGTCGTGGTGGTCGGCAGCTCCTCGAGATGGTGGGTCACCAGGATCGAGGCGACCTCCGGGTGCGTCTCGTCAAGCGTGTCGATGGTTTCCAGTAGCTGCTCGCGAGCTGCCAGGTCGAGACCGGTGGTGGGTTCGTCGAGCAGCAGCAGCTTCGGATCCGAAATCAGCGCTCGCGCAATGAGAGTGCGGCCGCGCTCACCCTGAGACAGGGTTGGCCAGACGTCGTCGGCTCTGCGCGACAGGCCGACGGTGGCGATCATGTCGTCGGCGCGGCGCAGTTCGTCGGCGCTCGGCGTCCACCGGTTCGGCAGGTCGATCGTCGCGGTGATGCCGGTGAGCACAACGTCGCGCACAGTCAGCGCGTATTGCAGACGGTGCCGCGGGTTCACGTGGCCGATCGAATGCCGCAGCTGTGCCAGGTCGACGCGGCCCATCTGCGCGCCGAGGATGCGCACGCTGCCCGACGTCGGGAACATGACCGCTGCGCAGAAGCCGAGCAGTGTGCTCTTGCCCGCACCGTTGGGACCCAACAGTGCCCAGTGCTCACCCGCGTGCACCGTCAGCGAGATGCCGTCGATGATCTGCTTGCCGTCGCGGCGAAACGTCACGTCCACGAGTTCCAGGACCGGCGTCACGACTCGCACGCTACTAGGCCCGCGGGGGCACGCCTATCGCCAGAACTGCTGCGTCGTCTTCGACACCCTCGCCCAGCCCCTCCAGAACCGAACGTAGTGCGTTGACGATCGTCGCGGCCGAGGCGGGGGAATGGGCCGAAGCCAACTCGAGCAATGCATCGTCACCGAGACGCTGACTGGCAACTCCGGTGCGTGCTTCCGTAAGACCGTCGGTGTAGAGCACAAGCGTGTCGCCGGCGGTGAGACGGATGTGGGTCGAGGTGAAACGCGGAGCCGAGGAGATGCCAACGGCTTGACCGCCAACGAGGTCCACGAAATGTGCGGCGCCGTCGGCGCTGAGTAGAAGGGCAGGTGGATGCCCACCATTCGCGAGGTGGACGTCGAATCCATCCTCGCATCGAGTCAGCACTCCGAAAATCACAGTGCAGAACCGCATGGAGCGGCTGAGCACTTCCTGGTGGAACACCGTGTCGAGGTTGTGCAACACCGTCACTGGGTCGCCGTCGATGACCGCGGCCGCGCGCAACGTGTATCGGGTCAGCGATGTGAGCGCCGCGGCATTGGCGCCCTTGCCACAGACGTCACCGATGAAGAACCCCGATCTGTCGTGCGGCAGTGCGAACAAGTCGTAGAAGTCGCCACCCACCTCGTCGGGCGAGGCGGCGTGGAAGTAGGCGCGCGCCTCTAGACCTTCGGATGGCGATAGCGTCGGTGGCAGCAGTGAACGCTGCAACGTCCGCGCCAGTACTTGAGTCCTCGCTCGCTCGAGTTCGGCCTCGCGTTGCGCTTCGAGCAGTTCGCGCTCATAAGAGCGACGATCGCTGGCGTCTTGAACGACAATCCGCAGTAGCTCGATGTGTCCGTCAGCGTCTGCCTTGACGTTGGCGGTGAAGAAGACAGGAAGCCGTGTGCCGATCGAGGTAACCAAATCCACTGTGATACCAGATATTTCGCCGTTCATCTGCAGCAACGGTTCAAAATGTGTCTCGTAATGGATGCGGCTGCCAGCGGTGAGCAGATCGGTGAAGGGCTTACCGGTCAGTGCATCCGGCTCGTAACCCAGCCATCGTGACAGCGTCGTATTGACCGCAATTATCCGGCGATCGGCACCCGCGGATATGTATCCGCATGGTGAGTTCTCGTAGAGGTCGGCAATATTCACGGGGCACCGGCGAAGGCCACTATGGCCCTGGCGGTGACTTCCGGGGCGCTTAGGTGCGGACAGTGGCCTGTGGTGTTCAGCGTGACGAGTTCGCTGCCTTCGATGTGCCGGTGCACGTAGGCCCCGACTTCCCGTGGGGCAATGGCATCCTGTTCACATTCGATCACCAGCGCAGGCACCGTAACGCGGCTCAGATCGCCCCGGTTGTCGGAGAGAAATGTCGCGTGCGCGAACACACGGGCGCATTCGGGGTCGGTCCGGCAAAAACTGTCGGTGAGTTCGTCTGCGAGCTCGGGGTGTTCGGGTGCGCCCATGATCACCGGCGCCATGGCACGGGACCAACCGAGGTAATTGCTCTCCAGCGATTCAAGAAGTTCGTCGATGTCACTGCGTGAGAAGCCGCCATGGTAGTCGCCGTCATCGATGTAACACGGCGACGGGGTCAAGAGCACCAGCTTTGCGAACCGACTCGGATCTGCGGCCACCGCAAGCACTCCCATCATCGCTGCCACGGAGTGCCCGACGAACGTCACATCGCGTAGGTCGAGCTCGGACAAGATCTCGAGAATGTCGTCAGCGTATTGCTGAAGAGATCCGTATCGCTCCGCGTCCCAGGCGGCCGGCTCGGCGGCGCCTGACCCGACATGATCGAAGAGCACAACCCGGAAGTTGGGAACAAGTTCGGGTACGACAAGTCGCCACAGCTGTTGGTCGCAGCCGAATCCGTGGGCCAGCACGATTGTCGGCGCATCGTCGGACCCGACGATGTTGACGTTGTTGCGGCTGCGGGCTGCCATCACGCCGATTGCCGCTGCCTCAACACCTCCAGCGCCTTGTCGGCATGGGACTCGAAGCCGAACTCACTGGCGATCACGTCGAGCACAGTGCGGTCGGTGTCGATCACGAAGGTGGTCCGCTTGACGGGCATGAACTTGCCGAGCAGGCCGCGCTTGACGCCGAACTGGGTGGCGACGGTGCCTTCGGTGTCCGAGAGCAGCGGATAGTCGAAGTTCTGCTTGTCGGCGAACTTCGCCTGCTTCTCGACCGCATCGGCGCTGATCCCGACGCGGCTGGCGCCGACGGCTGCGAACTCCGATGCCAGGTCACGGAAGTGACAGGCCTCCTTGGTGCAACCCGGCGTCATCGCCGCGGGGTAGAAGAACAGCACGATCGGGCCGTCGGCGAGCAACTCGGTGAGGCTTCGTACGGTGCCTGTCTGATCCGGCAGTTCGAAATCGGTTACCTGGTCACCCTGCTTGATGGTCATGGCCGTTCACGCTACGCCCAGCGGTGGCCCGGGCAAATATCGCTGCGACGAAAACCATTGGCGCCGTGCTTTGTTGTCGTGCCAGCCTCGTCGCGATGGTCAACCTCGAGGCGTTCGTATCCGACGGCTACGTCAAGCTCGAAGCGGCCGCGCCGCGGGCGGTCGCCGACGCTGCGCGCGCCGAACTGTGGAAGCAGCTGAATCTGTCGCCCGATGAAGCCGACACATGGTCGGCGCCTGTGTTGTGGGCATCTGACCAGACGGGGGCCGGCCCGTTCGGCGCGCTCGCGCGCAGTCCTGCGTTGGCCGAGGCGCTGGACCGCATCTGCGGGACGGGCGGCTGGTTGCCACGCGGTGCGCTGGGCAATGTGCCCGTGCGGTTCCCGGTAGCGCCGTCAGACGATGACCGGGGCTGGCACATCGACGCCAACACACCGCAGCCAGACGGGTCGTGGGCGGTGACGGGACGACCGCACACGGTGCTGGTGCTGACACTGCTGTCCGAGGTCGGCCCCGACGACGCACCGACTCGGATTCGCATCGGTTCGCATCGCGACGTCGCCCTGGCGCTGTCCGACGAACCTGTCGCGCTGGCTGAGATGGGCCGCATCGTCGACGAGGCGAGCGCCACGCGCCCCGTGGCCTACGCGACGGGCGAGCCCGGCGACATGTACGTCCTGCACCCGTTCACGGCTCACGCCGCCGACGTGCACCGCGGCCGTACGCCCCGCTTCATGGCTCAAGCGCCCGTCATGCTGACCACCCCGTTGACGCCTGCGTCGTCTTCGGCGTTGGGATGCGTCTGGGAGGATTGACGCGTGCAAACCGCCGCCAATCTCGCGACCACCACCTCCCGCGAGGACTTCAGGGCGCTGGCTGCCGAGCATCGCGTGGTGCCGGTGACGCGCAAGGTGCTGGCCGACAGCGAGACCCCGCTCTCGGCGTACCGGAAGCTGGCCGCCAACCGGCCGGGGACCTTCTTGCTGGAGTCGGCCGAAAACGGTCGCTCATGGTCGCGATGGTCGTTCATCGGCGCGGGCGTGCCGTCGGCCCTGACGGTGCGCGACGGCGAGGCGGTATGGCTGGGCACGACACCGAAGGACGCACCGCGCGGCGGCGACCCGCTGCAGGCCCTGCGCGCGACGCTGGAGCTGCTGAAGACCGAGCCGGTGCCCGGCCTGCCGCCGCTGTCGTCCGGCCTGGTCGGGTTCTTCGCCTACGACATGGTCCGGCGGTTGGAGCGGCTGCCGTCGCTGGCCGTCGACGACCTCGGGCTGCCGGACATGCTGCTACTGCTGGCTACCGACATCGCCGCCGTCGATCACCACGAGGGCACCATCACGCTGATCGCGAACGCGGTGAATTGGAACGGCACCGAGGAGCGCGTGGACTGGGCGTACGACGATGCGGTGAAGCGCCTGGACGTGATGACGGCCGCGCTGTCCGAACATCTGCCCTCGACGGTCGCGACGTTCAGCAGGCCCGAGCCGCTGCACCGCTCGCAGCGCACGGTCGAGGACTACACGCGCATCGTCGAGAAGCTCGTCGGCGACATCGAGGCGGGCGAGGCGTTCCAGGTGGTGCCGTCGCAGCGATTCGAGATGGACACCGACGCGGATCCGCTCGACGTCTACCGGATGTTGCGGGTAAGCAACCCGAGCCCCTACATGTATCTGCTGAACGTCCCCAATGATGAAGGGGGACTGGACTTTTCGATCGTCGGCTCCAGCCCCGAGGCGCTGGTCACGGTGAAGGACGGTCGGGCCTCGACGCATCCGATCGCAGGCACGCGGTGGCGTGGTGCGACCGAGGAAGAGGACGCGCTGCTCGAGAAGGAGCTGTTGCACGACGACAAGGAACGCGCCGAGCACCTGATGCTCGTCGATCTGGGGCGAAACGATCTGGGTCGGGTATGTCGGCCCGGCACGGTGCGTGTCGAGGACTACAGCCACATCGAGCGCTACAGCCACGTCATGCACATCGTGTCGACGGTGCACGGGGAGCTCGCGCCCGACAAGACGGCGTTGGACGCGGTGACGGCGTGCTTCCCGGCGGGCACGCTGTCCGGCGCACCGAAGGTGCGCGCGATGGAACTGATCGAAGAGGTCGAGAAGACCCGCCGCGGCCTGTACGGCGGTGTGCTCGGCTATCTGGACTTCGCGGGAAACGCCGACTTCGCGATCGCGATCCGCACGGCGTTGATGCGGGGTGGCACCGCGTACGTGCAGGCAGGCGGGGGAGTCGTGGCCGACTCCAACGGCCCGTACGAGTACACCGAGGCGGCGAACAAGGCCAAGGCGGTGCTGAACGCGATCGCCGCGGCCGAAACGCTGACCGAGCCGTGATCCGGCTGGCTCAGCTGCTGTTGCTGTCTTCCGCCGGGGCGCTGTGGGTGGCGTCGCGGATGGCGTGGGTCGACGTGCAGTCATTCGATGGGCTCGGCCAGCCGAAAACCACGGCCCTGACCGGGGCTGCGTGGTCGACAGCGCTGGTGCCGCTCGCGGTGCTGTTGCTGGCGGCCGCGGTGGCTGCGCTGGCGGTGCGTGGCTGGCCGCTGCGGTTGTTCGCGGTGCTCGTCGCCGCGGCCAGCGCGCTGATGGCTTACCTGGCCATCGGCCTGTGGGTGATCCGAGACGTCGCGCCACGGGCCGCTCATCTCGCCGACGTGCCGATCACAAATCTGGTCAGCACTCAGCGCCATTACGGGGGCGCCATCGTCACGTTGGTGGCCGCGGTGGTGACGCTGTCGGCGGCGGTGCTGCTGGTGCGTTCCGCGGCCAGGGCCAAGCCCGAGGCTGCGCGTTACGAACGTCGCAGCGCGCAGGCGGAGGAGCAGGCCACCGCGCCGTCCGAGCGGGCCATCTGGGACGCCCTCGACGAGGGGCGAGACCCGACGGATCCGGACAACAAGGGTCGGTGATCGATCGTGCTGTGGTGGCGGCTACCCTTCGTGGAAGATCAAGCGCGCTCTATGGAAGGACTACGGCGGGTATGAGTTCGGCGACTGTGCTCGACTCCATCATCGAGGGAGTTCGCGCCGACGTAGCCGCCCGTGAGGCCGTCGTATCTCTCACCGAGATCAAGCAGATGGCCAAGGATGCGCCGCCGCCGTTGGATGTACTGGCTGCACTGCGTGAACCGGGCATCGGCGTGATCGCGGAAGTGAAGCGCGCGAGCCCGTCCCGCGGGGAGCTGGCGACGATCTCCGATCCTGCCAAGCTCGCCAGCGCGTACGAGGACGGCGGGGCGCGCGTCATCAGCGTCCTGACCGAGCAGCGGCGGTTCAACGGCTCACTCGACGATCTCGACGCGGTGCGCGCAGCGGTGTCAATCCCGGTGTTGCGCAAGGACTTTATCGTCAGGCCGTATCAGATCCACGAAGCGCGCGCGCACGGCGCGGACATGCTGCTGCTGATCGTCGCGGCGCTGGAGCAGTCGGTGCTGGAGCCGATGCTTGACCGCACCGAATCGCTGGGCATGACGGCGCTTGTCGAGGTGCACACCGAGGAAGAGGCGGATCGCGCTCTGCAGGCGGGCGCGAAGGTCATCGGTGTCAACGCCCGCGACCTCAAGACGCTTGAAGTCGACCGTGATTGCTTCGCCCGGATTGCGCCGGGGCTGCCGAGCAACATCATTCGGATCGCGGAGTCCGGAATACGCGGCACCGCTGATCTGCTCGCTTACGCCGGTGCCGGCGCCGACGCGGTGCTCGTCGGCGAGGGGCTGGTCACCAGTGGCGACCCCCGCAGCGCCGTTGCCGATCTGGTCACCGCAGGCACGCATCCGTCGTGCCCCAAACCCGCGCGCTGACACGTGGCGGACCTCGCCGGCCCCGAGTTGCCGCGTTCCAGCGCTGCGGTAGCCGAACCGACAGTGCACGATCCCGATGCGCGTGGGCATTTCGGTGTCTACGGCGGGCGGTTTGTTCCCGAGGCGTTGATGACGGTGATCGAGGAGGTCACCGCCGCCTATGAAAAGGCCCGCGGCGACCAGGTTTTCCTCGACGAGTTGGACCGGCTGCAGCGCCACTACAGCGGCAGGCCGTCGCCGCTGTACGAAGCGTCCCGATTGAGCGATCAAGCTGGGGGCGCACGGATCTTCCTGAAGCGAGAAGACCTCAACCACACCGGATCTCACAAGATCAACAACGTGCTGGGGCAGGCCCTGCTGGCGCGCCAGATGGGCAAGACCCGGGTGATCGCCGAAACCGGTGCCGGACAGCACGGAGTGGCGACCGCGACGGCATGTGCGCTGTTGGGTCTCGAGTGCGTGATCTACATGGGCGCGATCGACACCGCGCGGCAGGCACTGAACGTGGCGCGGATGCGACTGCTGGGCGCGACGGTCGTTTCCGTCGAAGCAGGCTCGAAGACGTTGAAGGACGCCATCAACGAAGCGTTCCGCGACTGGGTCACCAACGCGGACGACACCTACTACTGCTTCGGCACTGCGGCGGGCCCGCATCCGTTCCCGACCATGGTGCGTGACTTCCAGCGCGTCATCGGGTTGGAGGCGCGCGTGCAGATCGTCGAGCAGGCGGGGCGGTTGCCCGACGCGGTGACGGCATGTGTGGGTGGCGGGTCGAATGCGATCGGCATCTTCCACGCGTTCATCGACGATCCCGGCGTGCGGCTGATCGGCTACGAGGCGGCGGGCGACGGTGTCGAAACCGGGCGCCACGCCGCGACGTTCACCGGCGGCTCACCGGGGGCGTTCCAGGGCTCATTCTCATATCTGCTGCAGGACGAAGACGGCCAGACGATCGAATCGCATTCGATCTCAGCAGGTTTGGACTATCCGGGCGTCGGGCCCGAGCATGCGTTTCTGAAGGACACCGGCCGCGCCGAGTACCGGCCGATCACCGACACCGAGGCGATGGACGCGTTCTCGGTGTTGTGCAAAACCGAGGGCATCATCCCGGCGATCGAGTCCGCGCACGCGGTGGCGGGTGCGTTGAAACTCGGCGTCGAGCTGGGCCGCGGGTCGATCATCCTGGTGAACCTGTCGGGCCGCGGTGACAAGGATGTCGAGACCGCCGCCAAGTGGTTCGGGCTTCTGGACGGTGCGTCATGAGCCGGCTTGCCTCGTTGTTTTCCGCATGTCGTGACGAGGGCCGCTCGGCGCTGATCGGATATCTGCCGACCGGCTTTCCCGATGTGCCGACGTCGATTTCGGCGATGACGGCGATGGTCGAATCTGGCTGCGACATCATCGAAGTCGGCATTGCCTACTCCGACCCGGGGATGGACGGGCCCGTGATCGCCGCGGCTACCGAGGCCGCGTTGCAGGGCGGGGTGCGGGTGCGCGACGCGCTGACGGCGGTGGAGGCGATCAGCAAGGCCGGCGGTCGCGCTGTGGTCATGACCTACTGGAATCCGGTGTTGCGTTGGGGCATAGATGCATTCGCGCGAGACCTGGCCTCTGCCGGCGGGCTCGGAATGATCACACCGGACTTGATTCCCGACGAGGCTTCGGAATGGATCGAGGTTTCCGAAGCCCGCGACCTGGATCGGATCTTTCTCGTCGCGCCGTCGTCGACACCGCAGCGATTGGCGGAGACGGCCAACGCGTCGCGCGGATTCGTCTATGCCGCTTCGACAATGGGCGTCACCGGCGCACGCGATGCGGTTTCGGTGGCGGCGCCCGAACTGGTGCGCCGGGTGAAGGCGGTTTCCGACATTCCGGTCGGCGTCGGCTTGGGGGTGCGGTCCCGTGAACAGGCGGCGGAGATCGGCGCCTACGCGGACGGTGTCATTGTGGGGTCGGCGTTGGTGTCGGCGTTGAAGGACGGTATCCCGGCGGTGCGGTCGTTGACCGAGGAACTCGCCGACGGTGTGCGGCAGAGGATTACTGCGTGACGACGACTTACCTGGCTTACATTCCGAGTCCGCCACAGGGCGTGTGGCATCTCGGTCCGATACCTATTCGGGCGTATGCGCTGTTCATCATCATCGGCATCGTGGTGGCGCTCGTGCTCGGCCAACGGCGGTGGGAAGCACGCGGGGGTGCGCGCGAGGGAGCCTGGTCCGACGAGGATCACGGCGCCGTCGTCTACGACATCGCGCTGTGGGCGGTGCCTTTCGGGCTGGTCGGTGGGCGGCTTTATCACGTCATCACCGACTGGCGAACTTATTTCGGCGAAGACGGGGCAGGTCTCGCTGGAGCCTTCCGGATCTGGGACGGCGGCCTAGGCATCTGGGGTGCAGTGGCGCTGGGCGGCGTCGGGGCGTGGATCGGTTGTCGGCACCGCGGCATTCCGTTGCCGGCATTCGCTGACGCGATCGCGCCGGGAATCATTCTGGCGCAGGCCATTGGGCGACTTGGCAATTACTTCAACCAGGAGTTGTTCGGCAGGCCGACGACGCTGCCGTGGGGCCTGGAGATCTACGAGCGGCGCGATGCCAGCGGTGCGCTGGACACGTTGAACGGTGTGTCGACGGGTCAGTTGCAGCAGGTGGTCCATCCGACGTTCTTGTACGAATTGCTCTGGAATCTCCTGGTTTTCGCGGCGCTGATCTACCTCGATCGCCGGTTCAAGATCGGCCATGGTCGGCTGTTCGCGATGTATGTGGCGGGCTACTGCATTGGTCGGTTCTGGATCGAGTTGATGCGCAGCGACGCCGCCTACATGCCTGTCGACGGCATTCGGGTGAACTCGTTCACGTCGACGTTCGTGTTCATCGGCGCGGTGGTGTACATCATGGTCGCGCCAAAAGGCCGCGAGGATCCTGCGTCGCTTGTCGGTAAGCCGAAGGTGGAGGACGACCTCGCGACGTTGGCCACGAAAGAGTTGACCGCCGTGGCCGCGACGACCGGGGTGGTGGCCGCCGCGAAGGCCGCTGGCGATGCCGAGGAGGAAGACGCCAAGGCCGCGGGCGACGTCGTGGATGCCACCGATGCTGAAGCGCTCGGCGCTGACGTCGCGGGCGTCCCCGCCGAGAGCGTGGAAGACGCCGAAGCGTTCGCCGTCGAAGGAGAAGAGGAACCCGAAGGGTCCGAAGCCGGCCTTGGCGCTGTCGAGGGTGACGAGGTGGCCGAGGCGGTGGACGCCGCGCCGGAGGTTCACGACGCCGAGGTGGAAGCGGCCGACGAGGCCGAAGCGATCGCGGATGAGGTGGCCGCCGAAGCCGAGGAAACCGAACAGCCAGAGGCCGGCCTTGGCGCGGTCGAGGGTGACGAGGTGGTCGAGGCGGTGAAGGCTGCGCCGGAGGTTCACGACGTCGAGCTGGAAGCGGCCGACGAGGCCGAAGAGCCGGTTGCGACCGAAGAGCCAGAGGCCGGCCTTGGTGCGGTCGAGGGTGATGAGGTGGCCGAGGCGGTGCAGGCCGCGCCGGAGGTGCACGACGCCGAGGTAGCGGCCGCCGATGAGGCGGAAGCCGTCGCAGACGAAGTGACGGCTGAATCCGAGGAACCGCTGTCGGAGGTGGCGGCCGAAGCAGAAGATCTCGCGGAGGCCGTGGCGGATGCGCCCGACGAAGACATCGAGGCGGCTGCGGAGTTCGAGGCGGCCGGGGAGCAAGCCGACGCCGTCGAGTCGGACGACTCCGAACCCGACGAGCCGGAGACCGAGGCCGCCGAAGCGGCGGTAGAAGAGGCTTCGGCCGAACCCACCGAACAAGAGGCCGCCGAGGAAGCCGAAGCGGTAGATGATGAGGCCGATTCCGCCGCAGAGGACGAGCCCAAGACGGGCGTCCTCGAGGAGGCGAAGCTCGAACCCGAATCGGCCGATGAGGGTGAGCCGGCAGAAGGAACGGGCGGGCGACTGAGCCGCTGGCTCCGCCGTAATCGTTGATCACAGCGGTTTATCCCCAAGCCCGAATTCATCCACAGGCTGGATCTTTCGTGTGGCGGGACGTCAGTTTGGCTGATTATTGTCGAAAGTATGTTCGAATCGCTGGCCGCAGCCGCCGCGGGTACTTCTGGTGCCGGCGGAGTGAGGGCGTGGACGTGCGTGGAGAACGCGGCGTGCGCGCGGCGGTTGGCCGCAAGCGCTGACGTCTTGGAGGCGCGGTGGTCTGCCGATGGGTCGGCCGAGCGCGACCAGTGGTGCCTCGACAATTGGGATGCGGTGGCTGCCGAGGTGGCCGCGGCGCAGAACGTTTCCCACGGGGTGGCGTCGCACCAATTATTGGTGGCGATGGCCTTGAGGGAGCGGCTCCCGCGCGTCGCTGAGGTCTTCGCGTCGGGGACGATCTCCTATCGATTGGTGACGACGATCGTCTCGCGCACCCGGCTGGTGCGCGACCCCGACGCCCGGACGCAGTTGGATGCGGCGATCGCAGCTGAGGTCGCGGGCTGGAGTGACCTGTCGGTGGCCAAGGCCGAGGCGGCGATAGACAGATGGGTGGACCGGATTGATCCAGGCGCATTGCGGCGCACGGAGACTAATTCCCGTGGCCGGCACCTGGACATTGTGCCCAACAACGACGGCAGCGGGCTGGACAGCGTCCAGGGCATGCTGTACGGCCACTACGGGGCTGCGCTGAATCAACGCCTCCTAAACATGGCCCGTGGCTTGTGCGACAAGGACCCCCGCACGGTTGATCAGCGCCGCTCCGATGCCATGGGCGCCTTGGCGATCGGCGCGGACCGGCTTGCATGCGAATGCGGTGATCCGGAATGCTCGGCGACCGCCAATTCGGCGCCCAGCGCACCTGTCATTCACGTCATCGCCGAGGAGCGCAGCTTGGCAGATGACACACCGGTACAGCTGGACGGCGAAACTCCGCCGACGTTCGGTGCGGATAAGCCGTTGCGGGAGAGGACGATTGCCGAAGTCTCGGCGCCTGAGCCGCAGACGGGGCCCGCGCACACCAATCCTGCGCTGGTGATCGGTGGCGGGATCATGCCCGCGCCGCTGCTGGCCGCCAAAGTCGCGAACGCTGCTACGATTCGGCCGCTGATTCATCCTGGGGATGCGCCGCCGGAGCCGAGGTATGTGCCGTCACGGAAACTGGCCGACTTCGTACGCTGTCGGGATCTGACATGCCGCTTCCCCGGCTGTGATGAGCCTGCGTACCGCTGCGACCTGGACCACACGATCCCGTATCCGATTGGGCCCACGTGCGCATCGAACCTCGGCTGTCTGTGCCGAAAACACCACCTGCTCAAGACTTACTGGGGCTGGTCGGCCCAACAGTCACCTGACGGCACCTTCATCTGGAGGGCGCCCAGCGGACAGGCCTACACGACCTATCCAGGTAGCAGGCTGCATTTCCCGACGCTGTGCAAGCCCACCGCGCCCGTTGCGGGGCCGGTGCGCTCGCCGCGAGTGGCCTCCGGCCTGATGATGCCGCGCCGCAAGCACACTCGCGATTACCACCGGCAACGCAGTATCGACGCCGAGCGCAAACTCAACGACGACCGCATCGCTGAGCGCAACAAGCCACCGCCGTTTTGAGCCCGGTCGAGTAGGCGCCTGGAATTTGGCGGATTTCCTTACTTACAACGGGATGTCTCGCTCTGGCATGCTGAATGCCATGACCGAGCCGCAGTTCAGTGGCAGTGAGAGTGGCAGTTCGTTCCCGCCGCCTGGGCAGCAGCCGAGTTACGTGCCGCCGCCGGCGGGCCAATATCCGCCGCCGCCAGGGCAGTACCCCCCGCCACCTGGCCAGTACCCGCCGCCGTATCCCCAGGCGTACATGGATCCCGCCGCGCCGTTCGGCCGCCACCCGCTCACCGGCGAGCCGCTGTCCGACAAATCGAAGGTCGTCGCGGGACTGCTGCAGTTGCTCGGGCTGTTCGGGCTCGTCGGCATCGGCCGCATCTATCTGGGCTACACCGGACTTGGCATCGCGCAGCTCGTTGTCGGCATCGTCACCTGCGGCATCGGCGCAATCGTCTGGGGCATCATCGACGCGGTGTTGATGCTCACTGACAAAGTCCGCGACCCAGCGGGCCGTCCGCTGCGCGATGGCACCTAGCGCGACAAGTCGGGGACGGCGCTACGGCGCGCTCGGTACCGGCGCCGCAGCGTTGGGTGCGCTCGCTTATATCGGCATCGGTGATCCGCACCGCCCGAACTTCGCGTTCCCGACCTGCCCGTTCAAGGCCCTGACGGGTTGGAATTGCCCAGGCTGCGGCGGGTTGCGGATGACTCACGACCTGCTGCACGGCGACATCGCCGCCGCCATCGTCGACAACGTCTTCCTCCTCGTCGGTCTGCCGATGCTGGCCGCTTGGCTGCTCGTGCGCTGGCGACGCGGGGAAAAGCTGATGCCGATGCCGGTCATCGTCGTGATCGCCATCGCCGCGATCACCTGGACAGTGGTGCGCAACCTGCCCGGGTTCCCGCTGGTCCCGACGCTTATCGCCGGGTAGTTCCACCGCTGCGCTGATATAATCACCAACCGGGCCGGTGCAGTCCCGGACAAGATTTTCCCGGACTGCGGAGGGGCCTCTCGATGCTGTATTCGGCATTCCCCAAACCTCAGGGTCTATACGACCCAGCAAACGAATCAGACTCCTGTGGCGTGGCCATGGTCGCCGACATCCAGGGTCGCCGCTCGCACGGCATCGTCGCCGACGGGCTGATCGCTTTGGAACACCTCGAACACCGCGGAGCCGCAGGCGCCGAACCCAACAGCGGTGACGGAGCGGGCATCCTCATCCAGCTGCCCGTCGAGCTCCTCACCGAGGTTGTCGACTTCGACCTGCCGGCTGTCGCCGAGGCAGGCGCCAACACGTTCGCCGCGGGCATCTGCTTCCTTCCGCAGGACGCCGACGCCCGCGCGGCCGCACAAGAAGGCGTCGAGGCCATCGCCGCCGAGGAAGGTCTACGTGTCCTCGGCTGGCGCACGGTACCCGTCGACGCCGACGGCGCCGAGGTCGGCGCCACGGCGCGAAGCTGCATGCCATACATGGCGCAGTTATTCGTCTCGGCTCCCGAAGGCGACGTCGGCGGCATCGATCTCGACCGCCGGGTCTACCCACTGCGCAAACGCGCCGAGCGTAGCGGCGTGTACTTCCCGTCGCTGTCCAGCCGCACCATCGTCTACAAGGGCATGCTCACGACAATGCAGCTGCCCCAATACTTTCCGGATCTGCGCGACGAACGCTGCGTCAGTGCGATCGCCATCGTGCACAGCCGCTTTTCCACGAACACATTCCCGTCGTGGCCGCTGGCCCACCCGTACCGCTTCGTCGCACACAACGGCGAGATCAACACCGTGCGTGGCAACCGCAACCGCATGCACGCCCGCGAGGCCATGCTCGCCAGCTCGCAGATCCCCGGCGACCTGTCCCGACTCTCGCCGATCTGCACGCCGGAGGCCTCCGACTCGGCCTCCTTCGACGAGGTGCTCGAACTGCTGCACCTCGGCGGCCGCAGCCTGCCGCACGCGGTGTTGATGATGATCCCCGAGGCGTGGGAGAACGCCACCACCATGGACGCTGCCGAGCGCGCGTTCTGGCAGTTCCACGCCTCGCTGATGGAACCGTGGGACGGCCCCGCCTGCGTGACGTTCACCGACGGCACGCTCGTCGGAGCGGTGTTGGACCGCAACGGATTACGGCCCGGCCGGTGGTGGCGAACCATCGACGACCGCATCATCTTGGCCAGTGAAAGCGGTGTGCTCGACGTGCCGTCCGCCGAGATCGTCGCCAAGGGACGGCTGCAGCCCGGGAAGATGTTCCTCGTCGACACCTCGCAGGGCCGTATCGTCTCCGACGACGAGATCAAAGAGGACCTGAGCAAGCAGGAGCCCTACGGCGAATGGCTGCATGCCGGCCTACTCGACCTCAAGACCCTCCCCGAGCGGCACCGCGTCCAGCCCAACCACGAATCGGTGGTGCGCCGCCAGATCTCGTTCGGCTACTCCGAGGAAGACCTGCGCATCCTGCTGACCCCGATGGCGGCATCGGGCGCCGAACCGTTGGGGTCGATGGGCACCGACACCCCGACGGCCGTGTTGTCCCAACGCTCGCGGCTGCTCTACGACTACTTCGTCGAGCTCTTCGCCCAGGTGACCAACCCGCCGCTCGACGCGATCCGCGAGGAGATCGTCACCTCCATGGCGCGTGTCATGGGCCCCGAGCAGAACCTGCTCGAACCGACCGCCGCGTCGTGTCGCCAGATCGTGCTCGGATGGCCCGTCCTCGACAACGACGAGCTCAACAAGATCGTCCACATCAACGACGACCACGAGCACCCCGGCCTGCGGACCACCGTGCTGAAGGCACTGTATGAGGTGGAACGCGGCGGTGAGGGTCTCGCCGATGCACTCGAGGAACTGCAGCACCGGGCATGTGAGGCGATCGCCAAAGGTGCACGGACACTGGTCATCTCCGACCGCGACTCCGACCACACCAGGGCCCCCATCCCGTCGCTGCTTGCGGTCTCTGCGGTACACCACCACCTCGTCCGCACCAAGGAACGCACCTCGGTCGCGCTCGTCGTGGAAAGCGGTGACGCCCGCGAGGTGCATCACATCGCGATGCTCATCGGCTTCGGTGCGGCCGCGGTCAACCCGTATCTGGCTTTCGAGTCCATCGAGGACCTGATCCGCGAGGGCGAACTCACCGGCATCGAACCCGCCACCGCCGTGCGCAATTACCTCAAGGCGCTCGGCAAGGGCGTGATGAAGGTGATGAGCAAGATGGGCATCTCCACCGTCGCCTCCTATACGGGCGCACAGGGATTCGAGGCCGTCGGCATCAACAAAGACGTCATCGACGAGTACTTCACCGGAACGCCAACCCAACTCGGGGGAGCCGGACTGGACGTGATCGCGGAGGAAGTCAAGCTTCGCCATCGCCGCGCCTATCCGGAGAACCCGACCGAGCGGGTGCATCGTCGCCTCGAGGTAGGCGGTGAGTACGCGTTCCGTCGCGAGGGTGAGCTGCACTTGTTCACCCCGGAAGTGGTTTTCCTGCTTCAGCATTCCACGCGCACCGGCCGGCATGAGGTCTTCCAGCAGTACTCGGACGAGGTGAACCGGCTGTCGAAGCAGGGCGGCACGCTACGGGGACTGTTCGATTTCAAGAAGCTGAGGCCGCCAGTCCCGCTGGAGGAGGTCGAGTCCGTCGAATCGATCGTCACGCGCTTCAACACCGGTGCGATGAGCTACGGCTCCATCTCCGCCGAAGCCCACGAGACCATGGCCGTCGCCATGAACAACCTCGGCGGCCGGTCGAACTCCGGTGAGGGCGGCGAGGACGTCGACCGGCTTCATGACCCGAAGCGCCGCAGCGCCGTCAAGCAGGTCGCAAGTGGTCGCTTCGGTGTCACCAGCGACTACCTGGTGAACGCCACCGACATTCAGATCAAGATGGCCCAAGGCGCCAAACCCGGTGAGGGCGGCCAGCTTCCGGGCTTCAAGGTGTATCCGAACATCGCCAAGACCCGGCACTCGACGCCCGGCGTCGGGCTGATCAGCCCGCCGCCGCACCACGACATCTATTCGATCGAGGACCTCGCTCAGCTGATCCACGACCTGAAGAACGCCAACTCCGAGGCCCGCATCCACGTCAAGCTCGTCAGCTCGGTCGGTGTGGGAACGGTCGCCGCGGGCGTGTCGAAAGCGCATGCGGACGTGGTGCTGATCTCGGGCTACGACGGTGGCACGGGTGCCGCTCCTCTGACGAGCCTCAAACACGCCGGGGTGCCATGGGAGATCGGCCTCGCCGACACCCAGCAGACGTTGGTGCTCAACGGGTTGCGTGACCGCATCACCGTGCAGTGCGACGGTGGGATGCGGACGGCCCGCGACGTGATCGTCGCCGCGCTGCTCGGTGCCGAGGAGTACGGCTTCGCCACCGCGCCGTTGGTGGTGTCGGGCTGCATCATGATGCGGGTGTGTCACCTCGACACCTGCCCGGTCGGCGTCGCGACCCAAAACCCGGAACTGCGAGCCAGATTCAACGGCAAGCCAGAGTTCGTCGAGAACTTCTTCCGGTTCATCGCCGAGGACATCCGGCGGTATCTGGCCGAGCTCGGCTTCCGCAGCCTCGATGAGGCCATCGGCCACGCCGAGATGCTCGACACCGCCGAGGGTATCGCGCACTGGAAGACCCAGGGCCTCGACCTGACCCCGGTGTTCGCCGTGCCTGACGGCCCTCAGCGCCGCCGCACCACCACTCAAGACCACGGCCTGGATCAAGCCCTTGACCGCACCCTGATCCAGCTCGCCGAGGGCGCCCTCGAGGACGCCCACCCGGTCAGGCTCGAGCTGCCTGTGCGCAACGTCAACCGCACTGTCGGCACGCTGCTGGGCTCGGAGGTGACCCGCCGCTACGGCGCGCAAGGCCTGCCCGACAACACCATTCATGTCACGCTCACCGGATCGGCGGGCCAGTCGATCGGCGCGTTCCTGCCGCCGGGCATCACGCTCGAGTTGATCGGCGATGCGAATGATTATGTCGGCAAGGGTCTTTCGGGCGGTCGGGTGATCGTCCGGCCACCGGACGACGTCTTGTTCCTGCCCGAGGACAACGTGATCGCGGGTAACACGTTGCTGTTCGGCGCCACTTCCGGCGAGGTGTACCTGCGCGGGCGGGTCGGGGAGCGGTTCGCCGCGCGCAACTCCGGTGCGCTCACCGTCGTCGAAGGCGTTGGCGACCACGCGTGTGAGTACATGACCGGCGGACGCGTCGTGGTTCTCGGCAAGACCGGCCGGAACATGGCCGCGGGCATGTCCGGCGGTATCGCGTTCGTGCTGGGGCTTGACCCGAGAAAGGTCAACACCGAGATGGTCGAGCTGCAGCGCCTCGAGCCCGAGGACCTGACCTGGCTGCACGACGTGATCGCCAAACACGCCGGCTACACCGGAAGCACCCTCGCCACGTCGGTGCTCTCCGATTGGCCAAGGCGCAGCGCACAATTCACGAAGGTCATGCCGACCGACTACCAGCGCGTGCTGCAGGCCACCTTGGTGGCCAAGCGGGAGGGCAGGGACGTGGACACCGCGATCATGGAGGCCAGCCGTGGCTGACCCAACCGGGTTTCTGAAGATACCCAGGGTCGAAGCCGCCAAGCGACCCGTGGACGAGCGCGTCGGTGACTGGCATGAGGTCTACGAACGCCAGGATCCCCACGAGCGTGCAGGCGAGGTGTCCCAGCAGGCCGGCCGCTGCATGGACTGCGGAATCCCGTTCTGCCACTCGGGAACCGCTGGCTGTCCGCTCGGCAACCTGATCCCCGAGTGGAACGACCTGGTCCGCCGTGGTCGCTGGGATGCAGCGAGCAATCGGCTGCATGCCACCAACAACTTCCCGGAGTTCACCGGCCGGCTGTGCCCCGCGCCGTGTGAAACCGCCTGCGTGCTCTCCATCGCCGAGGAGCAGACCGGCGGCAGCGTGACGATCAAGCGGATCGAGCAGACGATCGCCGATCACGCCTGGATGTACGGCATCGTCGAGCCCGAGCCTGCCGCTATCTCCACTGGCAAAAAGGTCGCGATCGTCGGTTCCGGGCCGGCGGGACTTGCTGCCGCACAACAACTCACGCGAGCCGGCCACGACGTCACCGTCTACGAGCGCGACGACCGTATCGGGGGCCTGATGCGCTACGGCATCCCCGAGTACAAGCTGGAGAAGGCCACGCTGAACCAGCGGCTGGCCCAAATGCGGGCTGAGGGAACCCGTTTCGTCACCGAGACCGAAGTCGGCGTCGACATCACGGTCGAACAGCTCAGAGCGCAATACGACGCGATAGTGCTCGCAGTGGGCGCGCTGAGGGGGCGGGACAACGACGTCGAGGGCCGCCACCTCAAGGGCGTGCACCTCGCGATGGAGCATCTGGTGCCCGCGAACAAGGAGTGCGAGGGCGACGGGCCGAGCCCGCTGTCCGCCAAGGACAAGCACGTGGTGATCATCGGCGGCGGCGACACCGGTGCCGACTGCCTGGGCACCGCGCACCGGCAGGGCGCCAAGTCCGTGACGCAACTGGACTACAACCCCGAGCCGCCGGAGTACCGCGACGAGTCCCGCTCGCCGTGGCCGATGTGGCCGATCGTGCTGCGCACCCGGCTCTCGCCCGCGCACGCCGAGGGTGGCGCCCGCCACTACGAGGTCGCCGTGCAGCGATTCCTCGGCGACGAGCACGGCCACCTGCGCGCAATGGAGATCGCGGAGGTCAAGGTCGACCGCGACGACGACGGTCGCAGACGCATCACCCCGGTTGGGGAGTCGCTTGAGATTCCCTGTGAATTGGCGCTGCTTGCCATCGGCTTCGACGGTGTCGAGCACATGCCGCTGCTGGACGGTCTTGGTCTGACACTGAACCGGCGCGGGGCTTTGCCGTGCGGCTCGGATTGGCAGACAGACGCCCCCGGCGTGTTTGTCTGCGGTGACGCGCACCGCGGCGCGTCGCTGATCGTGTGGGCCATCGCGGAGGGTCGCAGCGCCGCGCACGCCGTCGATACATACCTGATGGGCGAGTCGGATCTGCCCGAACCTGTCAAGCCGGGAGCGCTTCCCCTGGCCGTCGTCTGAACCGATTCACCGCTATGCTCATCAACCGTGAATAGACGCGGAAAAATCGTCTGTACGCTCGGCCCGGCCACCGCAACGGACGAGACTTTGCGGGCTCTGGTCGAGGCAGGGATGGACGTCGCACGGCTCAACTTCAGCCACGGCGATTACGCCGATCACGAGGCCAACTACAAGCGGGTGCGCGCCGCTTCCGACCTGACCGGGCACGCCGTCGGCATCATGGCCGACCTACAGGGCCCCAAGATCCGCCTCGGCCGTTTCAAGGACGGCCCGACCTTCTGGGCCAACGGCGAAACGGTGCGCATCACCGTCGATGATTGCGAAGGCAACCACGACCGGGTGTCCACCACGTACAAGCGACTGGCCGAGGACGCCACACCCGGCGACCGCGTGCTCGTCGATGACGGCAACGTGGGCCTGCTGGTGCAGAGCATCGACGGAAACGACGTCGTCTGCACCGTCACCGAAGGTGGACCGGTCAGCAACAACAAGGGCATGTCGCTGCCCGGCATGAACGTCTCGGCCCCCGCGCTTTCGGGCAAGGACATCGACGACCTCGAGTTTGCGCTGCGGCTCGGCGTCGACCTGATCGCGCTGTCGTTCGTCCGCTCGCCCGCAGACATCGAGCTTGTCCACGAGATCATGGATCGCGTCGGCAGGCGGGTACCGGTGATCGCCAAGCTCGAAAAGCCCGAAGCCATCGACAATCTCGAGGCGATCGTGCTGGCATTCGATGCGATCATGGTCGCTCGCGGTGATCTCGGCGTCGAACTGCCGCTCGAAGAAGTGCCGCTGGTGCAGAAGCGTGCGATCCAAATGGCAAGGGAGAACGCGAAACCCGTCATCGTCGCCACCCAGATGCTGGAGTCGATGATCGAGAACTCCCGGCCGACCCGGGCCGAGGCCTCCGACGTCGCCAACGCTGTGCTCGACGGCGCCGACGCGGTGATGCTCTCCGGCGAGACATCGGTTGGCAAGTTCCCGCTGGAGGCCGTCAAGACGATGGCGCGCATCATCGCCGCGGTGGAGGAGAACTCCGTCGCCGCACCACCTCTCGCGCATGTGCCGCGCACCAAGCGCGGCGTCATCTCGTATGCCGCCCGCGACATCGGTGAGCGGCTGGATGCCAAGGCGCTTGTCGCGTTCACCCAATCCGGCGACACCGTGCGCAGACTCGCAAGGCTGCACACCCCGCTGCCGGTGCTGGCGTTCACGTCCCTGCCCGAAGTCCGCAGCCAGTTGGCGCTGACGTGGGGCACCGAGACGTTCATCGTGCCGCACATCGCCAGCACCGACGGCATGATCCGGCAGGTGGACAAGTCGCTGCTGGAGCTCGGCCGCTACAAGCGCGGCGAGTTGGTGGTCATCGTCGCAGGCGCTCCGCCCGGCACAGTAGGCTCCACGAATCTGATCCACGTGCACAGGATCGGGGAGGAAGACGTCTAGTCGGATCAGGAGGTTTTGAGTGTCGACAGCGGACTTCAAAGAGCTGCTGGCGATCCTCGACCTCGCCCGCGAGGACGACGACCTTTTCATCGGTTCGCACCCGAGCAAGAACCCGATAAGAACCTTCGGTGGCCAGATGATGGCCCAGGCCTTCGTGGCCGCCAGCCGCAGCCTCGAGCACGAAATTCCGCCGAGCGCGATGTCGGTGCATTTCATCGCAGGCGGGGATCCGGAGAAGGATCTCGAATTCCATGTGGTGCGACTGCGCGACGAGCGTCGCTTCGCCAACCGGCGCGTCGACGTGATGCAGGACGGTCAAGTGTTGACCACGGCCATGGTCTCCTACCTGGCCGGCGGGCAAGGGCTCGAACACGGCGTCGAACCTCCCGTGCTCACCGACCCGGAATCGCTACTGCCGGTGGATGATCTGCTGCAGGGGTACGAGGACGTCGTGCCGCATTTCGTCGAGGCGCTGCGGCCGATCGACTGGCGCTACACCAACGACCCGGCGTGGGTGATGCGCGACAAGGGCGAGCGGCTCCCACACAACCGGGTCTGGATGAGGACGGTCGCGCGGATGCCCGACGACCCGGTCATGCACGCCGCCGCGATGGTGTATTCGTCGGACACCACCGTGCTCGACTCGATCATCACCACGCACGGCCTGTCGTGGGGCTACGACCGCATCTTCGCCGTGACCACCAACCATTCGGTGTGGTTTCACCGGCCGGTGCACTTCGACGAATGGGTGCTTTACTCCACGTCCTCGCCGGTGGCGGCGGATTCGCGGGGCCTTGGCACCGGACATTTCTTCAACCGGTCGGGCCAACTGCTGGCCACCGTGGTTCAGGAAGGCATCGTCAAGTATTTCCCGGGTAAAGCAAGGTAGCGAGCGTAACCTTTTGCTGTGAGCGAATCGCACGTCAATTTTGCTCCGAAGCTGCGCGCACGTGAGCGTGTCGTCGTCCACGTGGATTCTCCTGCCGCGCGCTGGATCGGCGCGCTTGCGGTGCTGTCCATGTTCTGCTGGCTGATCCTGCTTCTCACCCGCGACCACGACCGCGACTGGCATGCCGCGGGTCGGCTGGCATGGTCGCTGACGCTGCTGTCCGCCGTCGCGTTGATCGCCCGCGGCATCTTTCTCGGCAGGCCCGTTACGGCGGCACACGCCTGGCTGGCTCTGGCCGCGGTGATCGTCGGTCTCGGCGCGCATGTGCTGGTGTTCGACCTCGTCGGCAACCTATTTATCGTCGCGGCAGGCGGGCTGCTGATGTGGCCTACCAGCGCCAGACCGAATCCGGCTGACCTGCACCAGATTTGGGCCCTCGTCGACATGACGACCGATGATCCGCTCGCGCCGTTCGCGATGCAGGACTTGAAGTGCTACCACTTCAACGCTGACCGCACTGCGGCCATCGCATACCGGACCCGGATGGGCTATGCCGTGGTCAGCGGCGATCCGATCGGCGACGAATCCCGCTACGCCGAACTCGTCGCCGACTTCGCCGCGATGTGTCACTCCCACGGCTGGCGCATGGTCGTGCTGGGCTGCAGCCAACGACGGTTGGAGCTGTGGGCCGACGCGACCGTGCTGGGCCAGTCACTGCGCGCTGTGCCGATCGGGCGCGATGTGGTCATCGATGTGACCGCGTTCGACATGGTCGGCCGCAAGTACCGCAACCTGCGGCAGGCCGTGCAGCGCACGTGGAACTCCGGGCTGACCACCGAGGTGGTGTCCGAGCAGGGCCTCGATGATGACACGCTCGCCGAGTTGACCGAAGTGCTGCTGGCCTCCCCCAAGGGGGCGCGCACCGAACGCGGCTTCTCGATGTGTCTGGACGGTGCCCTCGAGGGGCGGTATCCCGGCGTGCAGTTGATCATCGCCCGCGACAAGGACGGCCGGGTGCAGGGCTTTCACCGATATGCGACCGCGGGACACGGCAGCGAGGTATCCCTCGACGTGCCGTGGCGGCGCCGCGGTGCGCCCAATGGCATCGACGAGCGCCTGTCAGTGGACATGATCGCCTGGGCCCGTGACAACGGGGCGCACCGGCTGTCGTTGGCGTTCGCGGCGTTCCCCGAGATCTTCAACGACAAGCATCGCGGCAAGATCGCGAACCTGATCTACACGGCGATTCACCTGGGCGACGCGCTGATTGCGCTCGAATCGCTCTACCGGTATCTGCGCAAATTCCATGCGCTCGGCGATCGCCGCTATGTGATGGCGTCGCTGACGCAGATCCTGCCGCTGCTGATCGTGCTGCTGTCGCTGGAATTCATGCCGAGGCGGCGACGGCTGAGCTAGGGACTGGGCGTCAGCGTCACCGAGAACTGATTCTCGACATGTTGCCGGAATTCGTCGGCGCACTTCTGGATCGCCTGCTCGTCGGAACCCGCCTTGGATAGGCAGTCGACGTAGTTGGACCCACCCATCTCGTCGAACATCCCGATCCAGATCGGGATGAAAACCAGCGAGACGATGATCGCCAAGAACCCCAACACGATTCCGGCGATCGCGACGCCGCCGTTGGTGGCCTCGCCCCGCTTGACCCGGCCGCGCGCGACGAACCCGATGATGATGGCCGCGACACCGAGAATGACGCCGCCCGCCACCGTCCAGCAGAACACCAAGCCGACGATCGCAACCACCAACGCGGCGACCCCCAGCCCGTTGCGGGGCCCGACCGCAGGGGCGTAGCCGGCGTAGGGCGGCGGTGGCGGCGGGGGATAGTTGCTGGGGTACTGACCCCACTGCGGTGGTGGCGGGGGTGGCGGCGGTTCGCTCATGCCGGTGAGGCTACTCGCCAGAGCTGAGTTTGAGCACGGGACAGACAACGTCGGCGGGCAGATGGTGAGTCGCGACCACAACGGTGCGGGTGGCGGGGAAAAGCGCGCCGGGGGTGAGGAGTTCGCTCAGCAGCCGGTCACTGTCGGCGGCGTCGAGATGTTCGGTCGGTTCGTCGAGAAGCACCGTCGGCGTCGTGCAGATCAGCGCCCGCGCGAGCAGCAGGCGCCTGCGCTGCCCAGCCGAGACGGCCGCTGCGCCGCCGACGAGCACCGTGGCCAATCCGTCCGGCAGGGCGTCCAGCCAATCGCCAAGGCCGACGCGCTGCAGTGCATCTCGTAGCTCCTCGTCGGTGGCATCGCCTCGGGCGACCAGCAAGTTGTCGCGCACGGTGGTGGCGAAAATATGCGCATCTTCGGCGAAAAATGCTTCTTCCGAAGGATTTTCGGCCATCGCCAGCAATAGAGTGGTCTTGCCCGAACCGCTCGGCCCGGTTACCGCCAGCCGGTCACCGGCTTCGAGCGCGACGGGCGTCGCGGGCGGCCGCGCCCTCAACTCGACAGCAGGCGCGGTGAGGTCGAGTAACCGCCGGGCCGCGAGCCGCGAGCGGGTCAGTTGCACAGCGGCAGCGGGCAACACGGTGGTCGCTTCAAACGCCGCGAGCGGCACCAGCATCAGTATCGCCACGGTCATCGGTGCGACTTCGTTGGCGATCCCGATGGCGGCGACGACGGCGCCGAGCACGCTCACGCCGAGCGCCGCGGTCGGCGCGGCGGCGGCCACGGCCGCGGGCCGAGCCGCTCGATCGGCGGCCCGGCCCCACGCACGATAACGGTGCTCGGCTTCGGCGACGATGTCGTCAAGGCGGCCGGCGACCCGCAACTCGGGCCCGTGGTCGAGGGCCAGCATGACAGCTACGTCGCGACCGGAATGATGTTGGGCCGCAATATCTTCAGCGGCAGAGGCGGCGCGGGCGGACAGCCACGGCGCAATCACCCCCGCGATGACAAGGCAGACGGCGAGGATAACCGCGGCGGCGGGGGAGATGACCGCGATCGCGGCCACTGCCGCCACCGAGAGCACCGCAGCGACCGCGATCGGCAACACCGCACGCACCAGTACGTCGGCGAGTTCGTCGACCGACGCGCCGATGCGGGCCACCAGATCCCCGCTGGGTAGCCGCATCGCGACCTCGGCAGGCGCCTCCGCGAGCCTGCGGTACAGGGTTTCGCGGGTGTCGGCGGCGGCCCGAAGCGCGGTGTCGTGCGTCGCCAGTCGCTGGCAATAACCGAGCACACCGCGCGTGATACCCAGTGCGCGCACCGCGACCACCGCCACCGACAGGTCGAGCACGGGCGGCATCTGCCACGCCCTGGTGATCAGCCAGGCCGAGACGCCCGTCAACGCCAGCGCGCTGCCCAACGACAGCACGCCCAGTGCCACGGCCAGCAATAGCCGTGGCAGTCGGGGGCGCAACAGCTCACGCATCGACCAAGCTCCCCATGTGTACGACCCGGTCGCCGATGGCCAGCACCGGGTCGCGGTGGCCGACAACCAGTACCGCCGCTCCCGCCCGTGCGCGCGCCACGATCTCCTGCAGCACCCGGGCCTCCAACGCTGCGTCCAGGTGCGAGGTCGGCTCATCGAGGAGCAACACCGATGCGCTGGACCCGAAGACGCGTGCCAGGCCGAGGCGCTGGCGTTGGCCAAGTGAGAGACCGACCCCTCCGCGGCCGATCACGGTATCCAATCCGTCCGGCAGCAGCGCCAGAACCTGATCGAAACCTGCGGCGCGGCAGGCTTTGTCGAGATCGATCAACGGTCCGAACAGCTGAAGGTTGTCCCGGATGCTGCCCGGCACCAGGACGGGACGCTGGGCGAGCCACGCGACCTGGCCCCACCATGGCTGCGGTTGCGGCGAATCGAGGCCGAGCATGTGCTGCAACAGCGTCGTCTTGCCGACGCCGTTCGGTCCTGTCAACACGGTCACCAGGCCCGGCTCGAGCTCGACCTCCAGTGCGGGTGCATTTGCCGGTGCCGGCGAGGTGGCCTCGAGTAGCTCAAAAGCCTTGTCAGCAGCGACCTTTCCGTCCTGTGCCGCGTGGAACTCCATGCCAACGCGGCGCAGCGGCCAGAACACCTCCGGCGCCAGCAGTAGCGCCGTGAGGCCGGCCGCCAGCGTCATATCGCCGAACACGAGGCGCAAGCCAACCGCCACCGCGACGAGCGCGACGCCGAGCGTGGCCAGCAGCTCGAGCACCAGCGCCGACAGGAACGCGATGCGCAGCGTGGACATCGCCGAGCGGCGATGGGCCGCACCGAGTTCGGCGATCCGTTGCGCGGAGCCGCCCACCCGGCCCAGTGCCCGCAGTGTCGGAATGCCCGCCACCAGATCCAGCAGCCGTGACTGCAGTGTGGTCATCGCGGCCAGTGCTGCCGCGGACCGGTCGCGGGTGAGCAGCCCGATGAGCACCATGAAGATCGGGATGAGGGGGAGCGCGATCACGACGACGACCGCGGATCGCCAGTCGTAAACCGCGATGACCACTACCGCGGCCGGGGTGAGAATGCCCGCGAGGAACAGCGAGGGCAGGTACGAGGTGAAATACGGTCGCAACCCGTCCAGCCCCCTGGTGATCAGCGCGGCAGCGGAATCACGCTGTGCCGCGAGTTGCCGAGGTGGCAGCGCGGTCACCTTGCGCAACACCTCGCCCGCCAGTTCGCCTATCACCGCCGTGGCACCCCGCTGGGACAGCCGGCCCTGCAGCCACTGCGCCCCGGCGCGGATCACCCAGAGCGCGACCAGGATCCAGATGGCATCGGCCCAATGCGCGACGGTGCGCGAGGCCGGGTCGGTGATCACGCCGGCGACGATGTGCGCCAGCACCACGGCGGAGGCGATGGCGGCGCCGCTGATCACCACACCGCAGACCACCGATGCGGCAAGGAAGCGCCGCATCGCGGTGGAAGCCTGCAGTAGGTTCAGCTCGACCGCCTCGCCAGCCCGATGGATGCCGGTATGGCGTCGGCGGTGATCCGGCGGCGAAACACCCAATACGTCCAGCCCTGGTAGATCATCACCAGCGGGAGCAACGTCAGCGACGCCCACGACATGATCTTCAGCGTGTACGCAGTGGACGACCCGTTGTAGATCGTCACGCTCCACTGCGGATTCAGCGTGGACGGCAACAGGTTTGGATACATCGAACCGAACACCAGTACCGCGACGGCCGCGATCACGATGACCGTCGACACGAACGCCAAGCCCTCCCTGCGCCGCGCCCACATCAATGCGACAGCGATCAACAGGGCGACGACCGCGACGCCGAGCGGCAGCCAGGTCCACGGCTTGCCGTGGGCGAGCTGTGTCCACAGCCCGAAGCCACCGGCCGACACAATCGCAGGCAGTGACAGCACACGCGCGAATCGGAATGCGTCGTCGCGCACGGGTCCCGCGGTTTTCAACGCGATGAACACGGCCCCATAGAAGGCGAACAGCGATGCGGTCGCGAGACCGCCGAGCAGCGTGTACGGGTTGAGCACGTCACCGATGGACAGGTGGACGCGGTGCTCGGCGTCAATCGGCAAGCCGCGCAGCAGGATTGCGAATGCGACGCCCCATAGGATCGCGGGCAGCCATGATCCGAGCGCAATGCCCGCATCGGCGCGCGATCGCCACGTGGGGTCGTCTATCTTGCCGCGCCACTCGATGCCGACGATGCGCAGGATCATCCCGAAAAGGATCGCCAACAGCGGCAAGTAGAGGGCAGAGAACATCGTCGCATACCAATTGGGGAACGCCGCGAACATCGCCGCGCCCGCGGTGATCAGCCAAACTTCGTTGGCATCCCACACCGGGCCGATAGTGTTCAACACTGCGCGCCTGCGGTTTTCGGGTTCGCCCTCGCCCGTCGCCCCCAGCGGCGCCATCAGCATCCCGACCCCGAAGTCGAAGCCCTCGAGCACCAGGAAGCCGAGGAACAGCGCCGCGATGAGGAAGAACCACAGTTGTTGAAGTCCCACGATCCACTCCTCTCAGTACGCGAACGACAGGGGGGCCACGTCGTCGGATTCCGGCGGTGCGGGCGGGGCGGGTTCGGAGTCGTGCTCGAGCGGTCCCTCGACCACGTAACGACGCAGCAACCCGAACCAGATCACCGCCAGCACGCCATACAGCAGGGTGAAGACGGCCAGCGAGAAGAGCACCATGCCCGCCGAGTGATCGGACACGCCCTGCTGCACCATCATCCGCACCATCTGGTCGCCGGTCGGATTAGGCGCGACAACCCATGGCTGTCTGCCCATCTCGGTGAACACCCACCCAGACGAATTGGCAAGGAACGGTGTGGGAATGGTCAACAGCGCGAACCAGCCGAACCACCGCTGGTCGGGAATCCGGCCACGACGTGTCAGCCAGAGGGCCAGCAGTGCGAACGCCACTGGGACCAACAGGAATCCGATCATCGCGCGGAAGGCCCAGTAGGTGACGAACAGGTTCGGGCGGTAGTCGCCTGGCCCGAACTTCTGCTGGTACGACTGCTGAAGATCCTTGACCCCTTGAAGTGTGACGCCGTCGAACTTGCTCTCCGCGAGGAAGGGCAGCACGTAGGGCACCTCTATCACGTGTGTGACGCTGTCGCAGTTGTTGTGCGTGCCGATCGTCAGGACCGAGAAGTCCGGATCGGTTTCGGTGTGGCACAACGATTCCGCCGAAGCCATCTTCATCGGCTGCTGGACGAACATCAGCTTGCCCTGGAAGTCGCCGGTGAAGAACAGCCCGCCGGCGGCGGCAAGGGCGACCAGGCTGCCAACGATGGTTGCGGGCCGGTACATGGTTCGCGCGTCGGTCCCCTCTTCGGTCTGTGCCTGCTTGCGTGAGCGGACCATCAGCCACGCGGACACTCCGGCCACGAAGGCGCCTGCGGTCAACAGCGACCCGGCAACCGCGTGCAGGAACGCCCAGATTGCGGTGTTGTTGGTCAGCAGCGCGCCGAAGTCGATCAGTTCGGCGCGGCCAGTGGTGGGATTGAACGTGGCGCCGACCGGATGCTGCATGAACGAATTCGCCGCGATGATGAAATACGCCGAGGCGTTGACCCCAAACGCGACGATCCAGATGCAGGCCAGATGGACCAGGCGGGGCAGCCTGCTCCAGCCGAAGATCCACAACCCGATGAACGTCGATTCGAAGAAGAACGCGACCAGGCCCTCGAATGCCAGCGGCGCGCCGAAAATGTCGCCGACGAAGCGGGAGTACTCGCTCCAGTTCATGCCGAACTGAAACTCTTGGACGACCCCGGTGGCCACGCCGATGGCGAAGTTGATCAGGAACAACTTTCCGAAGAACCGCGTCAGGCGGTACCAACCGGTGTTGCCGGTGACCACCCACGCGGTCTGCATGGCCGCGATGAGCGGCGCCAGACCGATCGTGAGCGGGACGAAGATGAAGTGGTAAACGGTGGTGATACCGAACTGCCACCGCGAAACGTCCAGGGCATCCATGCGCCACTCCCAGGCTCAGCATCTATCTACGACGAATTGTAGTAGTGATTCGTGCCTGGATCGATAGGGCCAGATGGCCCGCTTTGCCGAGCCGGATGGGCCTAGCTGGCCGGCTCGGCCTCGGGCGGCGTGGTCAACCTCTCCCTGACTTCGCCGACCGTCTTGCTGGCGCTGCGGATGCCGAAGGCGGAGATCACCTCGAACACTCCGATGACGATCAGCCAGATGCCGACGACGAAGGTGAGTGTCGCGATCGACTCGAACGGGGATGCCAGCATCACGATGCCGGCGATCAGGCTGATCACGCCGATGAAGATCTCCCATGCGCGGCCCGGCAGCGTCGGATCGCTGATCGCCGACACCGCCGTCGCGACCCCGCGAAAAATGAAGCCGACCCCGACCCAGATTGCCAGCAACAGGATCGAGTCAGCCAGGCTGCGGAAGCACAACACCGCCAGAATCAGCGACGCCGCGCCGGACAGGAACAGCAGCACCCGTCCACCCGCCGAGACGTGCAACGCGAACGCGAATATCACTTGTGCGAAGCCGGTGACCAATAGGTAGGCGCCGAAGAAGATCGCCGCCACGATGATCGTCTTGCCTGGCCAGGCAAGTACAAGAATGCCGAGAATCACGGCGAGAATCCCGGACAACAGCGCGGATTTCCACAGATGCTGCAGCATCGCAGGAGGAGCAGGGCTTTCCATGGCCGAAGTGTGGCATAACCGGCGCGAAATTGACGCGCCTTTCCACAATTGTTCCGCGCAACGCAAACTAGCGCGAGGGCTCAGTGCAAATGGTTTTGACGATGGCGAGAATTCGAGATTCCGGTAACAATAGTTTCGTTCGATACGATGTCCAGTTGAACGATTCCCGTCAGCACAGCTGGTCAATGCCTGCGGGCAAACAAGGAGTGAGGATGACGAACACGGCGATTCGCCGGAGTGCCGGCACGCTCGTCGCGGCCCTTTTCGTTGCGGCCGCAGGCGCCGTATCCATTACGCCCGCGAATGCCGACCCGGCGTACGACCAGAAGTTCCTCGATTACCTCGACGCCAAGGGCGTCCCGTTCGACAACAAGACATCCATCATTCGGACCGCCAAACAGTTCTGCCTCGACATGGGCCGACAGGGCGGGTCGACCTGGAAGGTCGGCTACCACCTGATGAAAGAGCAGGGCTGGACCGAGTCTCAAACAGAGACGTTCATCCAAGGGGCGGTCCCGACCTACTGCCCGAGCGCCTGGGGCTGAGTCACAGCTTGGTCGCTGGCTTCCGTTCTCCTGCCAGCGCGTTAGGTCTCTACTACTGTTCCGTTACCGGTGCTGCGCGCCGGATCCACGAAGCAGAAAGTAGAGGCAACCGTGTCAGCTGGATGTCAAAGCGGACCAAAGAAGTTCTGGCGCATCGCGGCGGTGTTTGCTGCGACCGGCGCCCTCGTGCTGTCGGGATGCTCGAGTAAGAGCGAAGAGGCGGGACCCACGACGGCCCCCTCGACGGTGAACGCCGAAAAGGTCGACGCGATCGCAAACACCGTGCCCGAGGCCATCAAGTCGTCCGGAAAGCTGATCGTCGGCGTCAACATTCCCTATGCGCCAAACGAGTTCAAGGATCCCAGCGGCAAGATCGTCGGCTTCGACGTCGATCTGATGAACGCGATCGCCGCGACCCTCGGCCTGAAGGCGGAGTTCCGCGAAGCGGACTTCGCGAAGATCATCCCGGCAATCCAGGGTGACACCTTCAACGTCGGCATGTCGTCGTTCACCGACACCAAGGAGCGCGAGCAGACGGTCGACTTCGTCACCTACTTCTCGGCGGGCATTCTGTGGGCCCAAAAGCCGGGCGCCGGAATCGATCCCAAGAACGCGTGCGGCAAGAAGGTTTCGGTGCAGGCGACCACGACCGAGGAAACCGAGGAGTTGCCCGCCAAGAGCAAGGCGTGCACGGACGCAGGCAAGCCCGCGATCGACATCATCAAATTCGACGGTCAGGACGCGGCCACCAACGCAGTGGTGCTCGGCCAGGCGGACGCGATGTCGGCCGACTCGCCGGTGACCTTGTACGCGATCAAGCAGAGCAATGGCAAGCTGGAAGCAGCGGGCGATATCGCTGATGCGGCGCCGTACGGCTGGCCCGTGAAGAAGGGCTCTCCGCTGGCGCAGTCGCTCAAGCAGGCCCTCGAGCATCTCATCGAGAACGGCCAGTACAAGCAGATCGCCGCGAACTGGGGTGTCGATAAGGGCACCATCGACAAGCCAGTGATCAACGGCGCGATCAACTAGGTTCCGAGGAGCCGCAGAAATGACTGTTGTCGACTCGTCGCCGTCCACCGGCCCGGCTGCGATTGATGCCGTCCCGCTACGACATCCGTGGCGGTGGGCGGCGGCGGTCGTCATCGTCGTGCTGGCCGCGCTGTTCATCTACGGCGCGGCCACCAATCCGTCCTACCGGTGGTCGATCTACGCGGACTACCTCTTCAACGACCGGATCATGTTGGGGGTCTGGAACACCCTGCAATTGACCGTCTATTCGATGGTGATCGCGATCGTGCTCGGCGTGCTGCTCGCGGTGATGCGGCTGTCGCCGAACCCGGTGTTCCGGTCGGTGTCATGGGTGTACCTGTGGATTTTCCGCGGCACACCGATTTACGTGCAGTTGGCGTTCTGGGGCCTGATCCCGACGATCTATGCGAACATCCAGCTCGGTATCCCGTTCGGGCCGTCGTTTTTTCATCTCAATCTGCAGGCGCTGTCCATCCCGTTCATCCTCGCGATGCTCGGCTTGGCTCTCAACGAGGCCGCCTACATGGCCGAAATCATCCGCGCCGGAATCAGTTCCGTGCCGGAGGGGCAGACGGAGGCCTCCACTGCGCTGGGCATGTCGTGGGGGATGACCATGCGGCGCACGGTGCTTCCGCAGGCGATGCGGGTCATCATCCCGCCGACCGGCAACGAGGTCATCAGCATGTTGAAGACAACATCGTTGGTCACCGCCGTGCCCTACGCGTTCGACCTGTACAGCATCGCCACCCGCGAAATCGCCGCCAGGACATTCGAGCCCGTCCCGCTCGCGCTGGTGGCTGCGACCTGGTATCTGATTGTCACCAGCATTTTGATGGTCGGCCAGTTCTACCTGGAGCGGTACTACTCACGCGGGGCAAGCCGGAAGCTCACCACCAAACAGCTTGAGGCACTGGCCAATGCACAGATGATTGGAGAGCCGCATCCATGACCCCGCCGATGGTGAAGGCCGAACAGGTCTGCAAGAGCTTCGGCGCGCTGAACGTCCTGAAGGGGATAACGCTGGAGGTCGGCAGGGGCCAAGTGCTCGTCATGGTCGGCCCGTCCGGGTCCGGAAAATCGACGTTCCTGCGCTGTATCAACCATCTGGAGCAGGTCAATGCGGGCCGACTGTACGTCGATGGCGAGTTGATCGGCTACCGCGATCGGGGCAACAAGCTGCTCGAGATGTCGCCCCGTGACGCCGCCAAGCAGCGCCGCGACATCGGCATGGTGTTCCAGCATTTCAACCTGTTCCCGCATCGGACTGCGCTGGAGAACATCATCGAGGCACCGATTCATGTCAAGGGGGTCAAGAAGTCCGAGGCCGTCGCCCGGGCCCGTGATCTCCTGGATCAGGTTGGCATGGGGGAGAAGGCAGGCGCTTACCCGGCGCAGTTGTCGGGCGGGCAGCAGCAGCGGGTCGCGATCGCGCGGGCGCTGGCGATGAATCCCAAGCTCATGCTGTTCGACGAGCCCACCTCCGCGCTGGATCCTGAGCTGGTCGGCGAGGTCCTCGGCGTGATGAAAAAGCTTGCGCAAGAAGGCATGACAATGGTGGTCGTCACCCACGAGATGGGCTTTGCCCGGGAGGTCGCCGACCAACTGGTGTTCATGGACGGCGGCGTTGTCGTTGAGAGCGGGCCGCCGCGCGAAGTGCTCAGCAAGCCACAACACGAACGCACGAAAGCGTTTTTATCCAAGGTGCTGTAGTGGCGCACCCGGATCCGGCCACCCCGCTGTGGCGGGCCGCTCAGGTATTCCGGCTGCTGAGTTGCCTTTACGCGCTGGGCTTCCAAATCGCCATCAACCCAGAGCTCGACCATCCAGCGGTCGGATGGCTGCTGTTCGCCGTCCTGATCGGCTGGAGCGCGGCCTGCGCGGCAGCGTATCTGCAGGGGTTCGGCCGCAGGCCAGCGTGGGTGTTGACGGAGATCGCAGTGGTGACTGCGCTGGTGCTGTCGACCGAGTTCGTCGCGTCCGACCAGTGGGCACTGGACAATCAGTCGTGGCCGACAACCTTGTGGGCGACCAACGCAACCATCTCGGCGGCGGTCCTGCTTGGCCCGATCCCCGGCATGCTCACCGGCGTGGTGGTGATGATCGCCAGCACGGTGGTGAAAGGCTTCATCAACTACGACCTGGGCCGCAACGCGACCATCGTCATCGAACTGGCCGTTGGTCTCGCGGTCGGGATGGCGGCGCAAACGGCCAGACGTGCCCACGCGGAGCTGGAACGAGCCACCCGGCTGGCAGCCTCGCAACAGGAGCGGGATCGGCTGTCGCGTCAGGTGCATGACGGCGCGATCCAGGTGCTCGCGCTGGTATCCCGTCGTGGCCGCGAAATCGGCGGTGAGACAGCGGAATTGGCCGAGCTGGCCGGAGAGCAGGAGCGGGCCCTGCGTCGACTGGTCAGCTCGTCGGACACCGAACCGCGGGCAGGTGCGATGGCCGATCTCGGCGCGCTGTTGCGGCGGCGAGCATCGGACCGGGTGTCGGTCAGCGTGCCTGCTGATCCGGTGCTGCTCGACTCCGCAACCGCAGACGAGCTATACGCAGCGGTGGCCAACTGTTTGGACAATGCCGCGTCACACGCCGGGCCGGAGGCGCGCGCCTACGTGCTGTTGGAAGACCTCGGGGACTCGGTCGCCGTCAGCATCCGCGACGACGGCGTCGGCATTGCCGAGGGCAGGCTGGCGGAAGCAGTCGCTGAGGGCCGCGTGGGCGTGGCCAAATCAATTGTGGGACGGATGAATTGGCTAGGTGGTAGCGCGAAGCTGAACACCTCGCCCGGAGGTGGGACGGAATGGGAGCTGACGGTACCCCGACGGTGATGGTGGTCGACGACCATCCGATCTGGCGTGACGCGGTGGCCCGCGACCTCACCGAGGACGGCTTCAACGTGGTGGCCACGGCGGACGGCGTGGCCACGGCGCGCAGACGCGCTGCTGTCGTGCATCCTGATGTGGTCGTGATGGACATGCGATTGTCCGACGGCGACGGTGCCAGGGCCACCGCGGAGGTGCTTGCGGTTTCCCCGGCGTCGCGCGTCCTGGTCCTCTCGGCCTCCGACGAGCGCGACGATGTCCTGGAGGCGGTAAAAGCCGGTGCCACAGGCTATCTCGTCAAGAGCGCGTCGAAGCAGGAACTCGGCGCTGCGGTGCGGGCGACCGCCGAGGGGCGCGCGGTGTTCACGCCGGGGTTGGCGGGCCTGGTATTGGGGGAGTACCGGCGCATCGCGCAGGCACCCGGCAGCGGACCCGAAACGCCGAGCCTGACCGACCGCGAAACCGAGATACTGCGTCACGTCGCGAAGGGGTTGACTGCCAAGCAGATCGCGGCGCGGCTTTCGCTGAGCCACCGCACCGTCGAAAACCACGTGCAGGCCACGTTTCGCAAGCTGCAGGTGGCCAATCGGGTCGAGCTCGCGCGGTATGCGATAGAACACGGTCTGGACTCCGACGAGTAGTCCTACTCATCCGCTTTCGTGTGCGCGTTGGGACGATCGTCGATATGACCGACATGACCGAACCGCGCGCCGTCATCTCCCGGTTGTCGGCGGACTTCGCCGCGATGACGCAGCAGTTGGCCAGGATGTCCGCGGATCTGACCGAACTCGACCGCCAACTGTCTGGACAGCCGCAGCCCTACGTCCCTCCCGCGGTGCCGTACTGGCAGCCCATGCCTTACCCGCCGCACTACCCGCAGCCAGCCCGACCCGCATTCGTTCGGCCGCCGGCGGCGCCGAAGCCTCCAAAGGAACGGTCTGAGGGCTGGATCGGCAAGGTCCTCGCGGTCGCCGGTGTCGCCGTGACGCTGATCGGCGTCGTCCTGCTGCTGGTGCTGGCGGCACAGGCGGGCCTCCTTCGCCCGGAGTTCCGCGTCGGCGGCGGTGCCGTGCTCGCCGGCGGTCTGGTGGCAGCGGGGTGGTGGCTGTCGGCTAGGCCCGGTGGGCGGGTCGGCGCGATCGCTTTAGCAGCCACGGGTCTCGCGGCCGCATACATGGACGTCATCGCTGTCACGACGATCTATCACTGGGTGCCCGCGGCCGTCGGGCTGGTCATCGCCGCCGGCATCGGCGGCGGCGGGTTGACCTTGGCGCGCCGCTGGGATTCGCAGCATCTCGGCCTGCTGGTGCTGGTGCCGCTGATCTTCCTCGCGCCGGTGGTCACCGATGGCATCACGCTGTTGCTCGTCGGGTTCATGCTGGCGCTGTCGGCGGCCTGTCTGCCGGTTCAACTCGGGCAGGACTGGATCTGGATGCACGCCGCCCGCACGGCGGCCCCTACCTTCCCGCTACTCGTCGCATTGGCAGGCGCTCATTTCGCCGCCGGGCGCGACCTCTGGCTGGCGGGCGCGTGCGCCATCGGCGCGGTGCTTGCCGTCGTCGGCGCGCTGATTCTGTTGTCGCGCACGGCAAATCGTGCCGCGATGGCGCTGCTAACCACGGCCGGCGCAGTGCCGCTGTTGGGGGTATCGCTGGCGATCGACAAAGTGGTGGCGGCATTGATGGTGGCCGCGTTTGCCGCGGCGATGCTCGCCATCGTCCTGATCGCCCCGCCTGGCGTGACGGGAGTGGTGCGGTCCATCTGGTCCGCCCTTTCGGCGGTGTCGGCAATGGTCGCTGTGACGGTGGCGTTCGACGGGTACATCGCGGGACCGGTGCTGCTGGCGTTGGCCGTGGTGCTCGCCGTCGCGGGTCGTCGCGACGAGATCGCCCGGTGGGTCGCGGTTGGGTTCGGCGTCGTCGGCGGTGTCGTCTTTCTTGCCTACGCGCCGCCGAGCGCACTGCTCGCGGCGACCGAAACCACATCAGCGGCAAGCGTTTCCACGCTGATCGCCAGCGTCTTGCTGGCGGCGTGCGCGGTCACGCTCGCATGGTCTTCGAAGTCCGAAGCAGGCGTCTGGGCGATGGCGGCCGCGGTGATCAGCTATGCCGTCACCGCATTCACGGTGACCGCAGGCGTGCTGATCGGGGGAGAGGGCGGCGGCTTCTTCGCCGGCCACATGGCGGCGACGATCTGCTGGATCGCCATGGCCGCCGCGGTGTTCGGCTACGCCGCGCGCCTGACCAAGGCGGAGCGGCCGATGCCGATCGGTGCGGGAATGGCGCTCGTGGCCGCGGCCATGGCCAAACTGTTCCTGTTCGACCTCGGCACACTCGACGGCATCTTCCGCGTCGCGGTGTTCATCGTCGTGGGATTGGTCCTGCTGGGCATGGGCGCGGGCTATGCGCGACTGCTGGAGAAACAAGACCGCGCTAATTTGGAATGATTCCAGAAAATCGGCGTTGACCTAGGCATGGGTACCACAACACGTCGCACAGAAGCAGAAGTACAGAATTTTCAGGCATCACCGGAGCTGAGCGCCAACCTGCAGAGAGTGCTGGTCGATCTGATCGAACTTCATCTACAGGGCAAGCAGGCCCACTGGAACGTCGTCGGCACCAATTTCCGTGACCTCCACCTGCAGCTCGACGAACTCGTCGACTTCGCCCGCGAAGCCAGCGACACCGTCGCCGAGCGGCTGCGGGCACTGGACGCGGTGCCGGACGGCCGGTCCGACACCGTCGCGGCAAGCACCACGCTTCCGCAGTTCCCGGCCTTCGAGCAGGCCACCACCGAGGTCGTCGACCTGATCACCGGGCGGATCTACGCGACGGTCGACACGATCCGCGCCGTGCACGACGCCGTCGATGCCGAGGATCCCAGCAGCGCGGACATCTTGCATCAGCTGATCGATGGTCTGGAGAAGTTGGCCTGGTTGATCAAGTCGGAGAATCGGAAGGTCTAGTCGACGCAGATCACGTCCACGGTGGCGCCGATCAGCGCGTCGAGGACTGCAGTGGGTGCTCCGGTTCGGGCGCGCACCGACAGTGTGTTCAACGTTGCCGTGGCGATGTGTGCGAGCGCGTCGGGCGGGTGTGGGGACAGCTCCCCTTCTCGCTCGGCGCGCTCGAATCGTTCGGCGAACGTGGCGGTGAAGGACGCCAGCGTGGCCTCGACGATGGCTCGCACCTCCGCGTCCTGGCTGGCCTCGGTGACGGCCGTCCCGAGCAGGAAGCAGCCGCGCGGCGATTCGTCGCCGGCCAGGTAGAAGTCGCGGGCGTACCGGTACACCGCACCCAATCCCTCGCGCAACGGTCGCGGCCTTGCCAGCGCCGTCGCCAGCCAGTCGCAGCTCATGTCCGCATACTCACTGATGGCCCGCAAATACAGCGAACGCTTGTCGCCGAACGCCGCATAGATGCTCGGGCGGTTCATGCCCATGCCTGCAGACAAATTCTCGAGCGAAGTGCCTGCATAGCCACCGCGCCAGAATGTGTCCCGGGCGTGTCGCATTGCAGCGTGCGGGTCGTAGTTCCTGGGCCTGCCGCGGCGTCTAGGCACGGAGCAAATTTTATACTATTCTGAACAAAATGAAGCCGCCGCCTCTCGACATCGGCGCGGGCGAACCCGTGCTGCTGTTGCACGGATATCCGCAGAGTGCATCCTGCTGGCGATACCAGATCCCCGCCCTTGCCGAGCACTACCGCGTCGTCGCGACCGATTGGCCCGGCTTCGGGCGCGCGGAATCGCCGGACACTCCGCCCACCTACGACGCCGAGGTCGAGCGGATCGGCGCGCTGGCCGACTCCTTCGGTTTGGACCGCTTCAACCTCGTCGCGCATGACTACGGTGGCTTTCTCGGCCTTGGCTACGCGCAACGCCATCCGGAGCGCGTGCTGCGACTGGCTCTGCTGAACACGCGCGCGCACAACATCTTTCGGCCCTGGTTCTATCGCTTCTCGCAGGGCCAACACTGGGTCGCGTGCCATGCGCCCGCGCTGCTGCGACGGCTGCCGCTGCGACGGCTGCACCATGTCGCACTACGCCCGTACCGTGTGATGGGCTGCTTCGACGAGCGCCTTGAAGACGAGTACCTCGGCTGGCTGGACACGCCCCGCGGCAGGCAGACCTTCGTCGACTTCTTCACCAACTACCACGTGCCGGCCGTGCCCGGTCTGGCCGCAGGGCTTGGGCAGATGGACTGCCCCACGGCGGTCATCTGGGGTGATCGCGACCGGTATATCCCGTTTTCCACCGCGCGCGAGCTGGCCGACCGTATCCCTGGCGCAACGCTGACCCGACTGGCCGGCGGCGATCACTACATCATGGAAGAGCGCCCGGACGAGGTCACCGCTGCGCTGCTGGACCTGCTGGCTCGGCCGCGTGTCGCTCGACAGAGTTCTTGATGGCCTCATCGTTGCGACGCCCGACCAGGTACCACGTGGTCATCATGCCCTTGCCCTTGACCTCGACCTCGCCGCGTTCCTCGAGCAGGAACGCGTGGTTGAGCCGTTCATAGACGTCTTGTGGCACCTGAATGCGGCCCTCGACATCGGTGGTCTCCATCCGTGCCGCGACGTTGACCGCGTCGCCCCAGACGTCGTAGAAGAACTTTCGGGCGCCGACGACGCCGGCGACCACGGGGCCCGCCGCGAGGCCGATGCGAAACGGCACCTCGCGTCCCTGCGGGTCTTTCAGATCGGCCACTGCCTCGGCCATGTCGAGGGCGAGACAGGCCAGCGCCTCGATGTGATCGGGACGCGGCTCGGGCACGCCGCTGACCACCATGTAGGAGTCGCCGCTGGTTTTCACCTTCTCCAGACGATGGCGGTCGACCAGCGCATCGAGGTCGGTGTAGAGGCGATCGAGGAAGCGCACCAAATCGCCGGGGGGAGTGTCGCTCGCGCGCTTCGTGTAGCCGGCGATATCGGCGAACAGGATCGAGGCATCGTCGTACTTGTCGGCGATGATGTTGCGCGACGGGTCTTTCAGCCGCTGGGCGACCGTGGCGGGCAGGATGTTGGTGAGCAGTCGTTCGGACCGCTCGTATTCCGCCTCCATCGCCAACCGGGCGCGACGCGTTTCGCGCAGCGCGTACCAGGCCACCGCGACGATCATCACGAACGCGGAAACCACCGTCAGGAAGAAGCCCAGCCGAAACGCCCAATAGGGTTGTACGCCAGTGTTATACGGCACGAAGACCTCGAGCGCGATGACGGTTGCGGCGCCGAGGGCCGCCAGCGTCGACGTGAGAACAAGGTGGTCGACGCCGAGAATCAGCACCATCAGCGCCGCGCTGAGCAGGTAGTACAGCGGCATGCCGGAGCCGGTGCCGAGATGCCAGCAGACCACCGTGATCGTCGCGTACGCGACGAAGTAAAACACCAGCGGGGCAACGAGTTCGCCGAACTTGTACAACAGCGGGATCAGCAGGAAGACCAAACCGCTTGCCACGTTCAGCAGCGCGATCCACACCACGTCCTGGCCGACGACCAGGCCCTGGACGCCGAAGAACAGGCTGACGGCCGCGCCGATGCGGGTGGTGACCGTCAGCACCCGCAGATGACGCGCCACGGTCTCGGCGTAGTGGCGCGTGCGCGCCGGGACTCGGCTTTCCAGCGCCACTTCGGGCACGCAGACGGGGCGGACCTTGACCACCACGGTCAAAGCGTAACGCCCACGTGCTTCTCGACCTGGGGATTCGTGGCTTCCCCTGAGCGATCGCTCGTCCTCGTTTTGCCTAGGCGTTCCGATGCGCGGCGTGCCTCGGCAGTGGGCATTTGCCGCTCGCCAAAGTCGACGCCATTGTTTCCACGGACATTGCGGCGAGGGGTTAGGGGCACTGGCGCGGCGGATGGCGCCGTCGCCGGATCATCACGTGACGCATGCGGACTCGCGTAGTAGCGGTTCGCTCCGGATGGTGTCGATGTCCAAAAAGCGAACGGTGGTTGTCGACCCGCAGCACGCAATTGGCGTGGCGATCCGGAACAAGATCAACCAAAAAGTTGCTTGCTAAGGTCGTCGCAAACCGTCGAAGCCAAGGTTCGCCATCTGGTCGCCAGTAATTGGTTCGTGACGATACCGTGATTACCAGGATATTCCCAGGTTTGGGACAGCAATGCCGCCGTTTTGCCGTCTAACAACCGTCGAAATATCGCGTTTGCTAAATCCGCACATTGGCGCGCAGCAATGATGTGCCTGCGCTGTTCGCCTTCGGCACACCGGGGAAGATGTCTTGGGCCGCCACACTTTTCAGACCAAAAGTTCTTTTCCATTGGTTGCGCGATTTACTACCGGATAGGTTAATTTGAGTCGACACAACTTGCGGGAAGTCTCCGTACTGACAACTCAACCGGGAGTGGCTATGAGTCGGGCCATGAGTCGCCGTATGCGGCGATATGGGATATTCACCTTGATTGCCGCAGTACCGATCGCGATCTTGTGTGCATACGTCACCAATTTGCTCACTCCCACCTCGCCAATGCCGCGGGCGGTTAGCGCGGCGAGCTACCGCATCGTTGAAACAGCGGTCATCAAGGAAGAGTCGGACACGATCGGCATCGCCGACTCGGATTTGTACAACGCGTCGGATGCCGAAATTGAAGCGCGTTTCGATGAGATGCAGGCGTTGGGCGTCAACACCGTCCGGGTCATCGTCCCGTGGGCCGCGATCAAGCCCGCCGAGCCGGGGTCGGCGTTGGAGCAGCTCTACCCGCCGAACTGGACAAAGATGGATCGCATCATTCAGGAGGCGACCGATCGCGGTTTCTCGGTTTTGGGCGTGCTCAACTCGACGCCGTACTACGGCGGTCAAAACAACACGGGCTGCCTCGGTTGCCCGGGTGTGGCACCTGATCCGGCGGATTTCGCGGCTTTCGCAGCTGAGGTTGCACAGCGATACCACGGCGAAATTTCGGCCTATGAGGTGTGGAATGAGCCGAACTCCTACAAGAGCTGGTCGCCTGCGGTCGACCCGGTCGCCTATACCAATGTTTTGAAGGCCGCCTATAACGCGATCAAGGCCTCCGATCCGAACGCGACCGTTGTCGCAGGCGTGCTGGGTGCGGTCGTTACCGCGGGTGGATTGACGATGGACCCGGTGACCTTTGTGCAGACCATGTACGCCAACGGCGCGAAGGGTTACTTCGACGCGCTCTCTTACCACCCGTACAACTACTCGAAGACGTTCGCCGAGCAGAACCCCAGTTTCATTTCGCCGCTGCAGATGCTGCTCAAGATGCGGCAGACAATGCTGGCCAACGGCGACGACCTGGTGAAGATCTGGGCGTCCGAATACGGGCTGCCAACGTCGCTCAATGCCGACCAGGCACAGGCGTACCAGAACCAGCTGAAGTTCATCAGTGACTTCCTCAACGTCTGGGGCGACGGGCTGACCGATGCGCAATTGGCGCAATTGCCCGCCGAATACCAGGAATTGGCGGCGACCTGGAAGGACTGGGTCGGACCGGCATTCATTTACAGCCTGCGCGACCGGTTGGGTCAGGAAATGACCGAGCAGGGTTCCTTCGGCCTCTACTACTTCGATGAGGCGACCGGCGAGTGGAAGCTGAAGCCGGCCGGGCAATGGATCAAGGACCTGATTGCGTCCAGGAATTCCAACAATCTCGCGGAGGCCTTGGCGGCGTCCCTGCAGAAACTGGTTCAGCAGGTGGCCACGTCGGTGCAGACGACGGTCCAGAACGCTGTCGTTCCTGCGGTACAACAGACGGTGCAAAAGATCGGCAGTCAAGTCGGCAACGCCTTGGCGGCCGCGCTCGCGGCCTGGGCGGCGTCGTTCAAGAAGCCGCCGACGACGACTGCTGCCGTGGCCACAGTCGAAGCGATTGACACCTCCGCGATTGCCCAGCAAGCAGTGACGGAAACGTTCGAAACCGCTTCGCCGACAACGGAATCAACGACGACGTCGACTATCGCCGGCGCGGTCACCGAGAAGCTGGCCGCGGTCCAGACGCCTGCGACCAAGGAAGCGTCAGCGTCGACGACTGAGCCGAAGGCGTCGACGGGCGATGAGCCGAAGGCGACGACGGGCGACGAGCCGAAGGCGTCGACGGGCGATGAGCCGAAGGCGACCACGGGCGACGAGCCGAAGTCGACGACTCCGGCGTCGGAGGAGGAGTCGGCGACCACGGACACGCCCGCGGCCACCGACGACACGACGACGCCCGAGGATCCCAAGGCCACGACTCCTGCCAACCGCAAGGAGAACGAGGACGAGGCCAAGGGCGGCGACACCAAGAAGGACGGCGACAAGAAGTCGGGCGGCGAAACCAACAAGGACGCCGACGGCACGACCGCCACCGGCAAGCACGCCGAGGGCTCGGTCAAGAACGGCACGTCGGTCGACGAGATCAAGACCAAGCTCGGCGACGACACCGCCAAGACCACCACGGGCACACCGAAACACGCAGCCAGCGAAGACGCTTCGGCGTCGACCGGCGGCTAGTCGGACGATATCCGGGCGGCGTCGCGGGCCCGCAGTGCCAGCCACAACTCGTGGCGGTCCTGCGCGGAATCCATGCGCCGCCCGGTTAGTCGTTCCACCGCGGCGATGCGATTGCGCATGGTGTGCCGGTGTACGCGCAGTGCGGTGGCGGCCGAACCCCAGTGCCCGTTGTGTTCGAGGAACGCGGTCAATCCTCGCAGTAGCTCATCGGATCGGTCCGTTGCGTCGAGCGGGCCGAGCACGGCATCGGCATACGCCTGAAGAGGTTGTGCCCCAACAGTGTTGAGCAGCAGGCGGCTGCTGGCGATCTCCTCGGCGTGCATGTGCCTGCCCTGCACCCTGCTCGCGGGCAACGCGGAGCGGGCCTGCCGCAGCGAGACGACCAACGCGCCGGGTCGCACCGCGATGCCGATGCCCGCCGCGTGGTGCCCGGCCAACGTGGCCAGTGCGCCCGGCAGATCGGTGTTGCGTGGCACGGCCAACTCGACGACCTCCCCGACGACCCGCACCAGCGCGTCAGGCACAGTGGTCAGCAGGTCGGCGGCCAAGTCGTCGGCGTCGTCCGGCGCGGCGACAGCGGCGGCCTGCAGGTCGGCGTCGGGCAACCCGACCGACGTCAGCCAGCGCGCTGCCACCACGTCATCGACGGTGCCTCGGGCCAACCGGTCGAGCATCTGGGCACGACCGCGGCGCTGTGTCGTGTTGAGCCCATGCCTGCGCTCCAGTTCGAGGGAGAGCAGTGATACCAGATCGCCCGAAATCTGATGCGCCGCAGGCAGTTCAGCGGGTCCGTCGATCAGCAGCCAGGCCCGTAGCCTGCGGGCGCCCAGCGCGTGCAGCTCGCGTCTGCGGCCCTCGCTGATGTCGGAGGCCGCGGCGTTGAGGCCTTGATCGCGAACCGATTCGAGCAGCCCCGACAGGCGCCTTACCAAGCGCTCGCCGCTCGCATCTGATTGTGCGAGTACGCGGCCGAGCAGATCGATCACCACCCCCGAGCGGCCGGTCGTCTCGCGGTGCGCGGCAAGGATGCCCGGCAATCCGCCCGGAGTGACGGCCGCGGCCGTCAACGCGCGCTGGGTCTGCAACGCCCATTCCAGCTCCTGGCGCTCGGCGCGCGCCCGGTAGGCGAACACCGCCTTCGTCACGGCGATGAACGGCACCGGGTCGGGGACCGTCAACAGCGGCATGCCGATCTCGTCGGCAGCGGTGATCAGCGGCGCCGGTGCCCGCTGGTGGGGCAGTTCGGCGCCGAGTCCGAGCCCGACGGCCTGCACGCCGACGGCATCCAACTCCGCCAGATATGAACGACAGCCGGCGGTGGACTTCGGAAGCAACAGCCCGATCGTCAACAGCAGCTCGCCGCCCTGCAGCCACGGGCCCGGATGCACCAGCTCGGAAACAGCGGCCGCCTCGATCTCCCGATCGGCGCCGGTCCGCCCGGCCACCAGCTCGAGACCGAGTTCGGGATCTGCGACGAGTTCCGCGACGGTCAGCATGGACATATCGTCGAACAGCACCCGCCCAGTCTCTACAAAATGGCCATATCCGCCGGCGGTCATTTCGGGAAGCCTGCTGGGCATGACAACTGTGCCCCCGATCGGACCGGTCGATGCCACCCGCGTACCGCGCTTCGCGGGCCCGGCCACCTTCGCACGCCTGCCCCGTACCGACGAAGTCACCCGCACCGACGTCGCGGTCGTCGGCGTCCCGTTCGACTCAGGGGTTTCCTACCGGCCGGGTGCGCGCTTCGGCCCGGCGCACATCCGCGCGGCGTCCAAGCTGCTGCGCACCTATCACCCGCGACTCGACGTCGAGCCCTTCGCGGTTCAACAGGTGGCAGACGCCGGCGACATCGCTGTCAACCCGTTCGACATCGCCGAAGCGATCACCACGATCGAGCGGGCATCGGACGAGTTGCGCGACGGCGGGACGAAGCTGATCACCCTCGGCGGCGACCACACCATCGCGCTACCCCTGCTGCGGTCGCTGCACCGCGACCACGGGCCAATCGCCGTGCTGCACTTCGACGCCCACCTCGACACCTGGGACACCTACTTCGGCGCGCCGTTCACCCACGGCACGCCGTTTCGGCGGGCGAGCGAGGAGGGCCTGCTCGACAAGGAGCACTGCCTGCACGTCGGGATTCGCGGCCCGCTCTACGCACCGACCGATCTGACCGACGACCACGTGCTCGGCTTCCAGGTGATCGGCACCGACGACTTTCAGCTCGACGGCCTGGCCGCCGTGATCGAGCGGATGCGGGCACGCCTCGGCGACGCGCCCGTCTACGTCTCCGTCGACATCGACGTGCTCGATCCTGCCCACGCGCCAGGGACCGGGACACCGGAAGCCGGCGGAATGACCAGCCGCGAGCTGTTGCACTGCCTGCGAAACCTGGTGGGAGTCAACCTGGTTGGCGCCGACATCGTCGAGGTCGCGCCCGCATACGACCACGCCGAGATCACCGGCATCGCCGCTGCGCACGTCGCGTTCGAACTGATATCTGTGCTCGCGAAGTCATGACCGCGCATCGCAACGGGGGCGCCGCGGTCGTGGAAACCCTCGCCGCACACGGTGTCGACACGATCTTCGGCATCCCGGGCACTCACAACCTCGAGCTCTATCGTCACTTCCCTGCGACCGGAATTCGGGCGATCACCCCACGTCACGAGCAGGGCGCCGGGTACGCCGCCGAGGCGTATGCCCGCGTCACGGGCACGCCAAGCGTGGTCGTCGCCACCAGCGGTCCCGGGCTGACCAATACGATGACGGCCGCGGCGACCGCATACGCGGAATCGCAGCCGATGCTCATCGTGTCGTCGGGCATGCCCACCGGCAGCGAGGGCCAGGATCTGGGGCAATTGCACGAGGCCAAAAACACGAGCGCCGCAATGGATCAGCTGGTCCGCTGGAGTCGGCGGGTGCATGGCGCCGATGAAGCGGCCGAGGCGGTTTGCGACGCATTCGCATCCTTCACCGGCGGCCGACCGCGACCGGTGCACATCGAAGTTCCTGTCGACGTCTTGGAGCAGCGTTGGTCAGGCCAACCGCGGGTGGCCGCGAAAGTTGCTCCGCCCCAAGTAGATCCGGGTGCGCTATCCCGCGCGGCCGACGTCCTCGCCCGCGCGTCGCAGCCGGTGATCATTGCCGGTGGGGGATCCGTCGACGCGCAGGCCGGATTGACGGCGCTGGCCGAGGCGATCGGTGCACCGGTGGCCACCACGGTCAACGGCAAGGGTGTGGTCGACGAGGGGCATCCACTGTCGGTCGGCGCGTCGATCCGGTTGCGTGCCCTGCAGAAGGCTGCTGCGGACAGCGACGCGCTGCTGGTGGTCGGCACCGAACTCGGCGATTCGGACCTGTGGGAAGGCCAGATTCGCGGTCGCACCGTGATCCGTTGTGATATCGACCCAGCCCAGCTCAACAAGAACTGCCCGGCCGACATCGTGCTGCTCGGTGACGCGGCCGCGACCGTCGCTGCGCTTCGTGCGGCGCTGCCCGCGGGCCGGTCGTTCTCCGGTGAGCGGGCTGCCGCGCTGCGGGCGGCATGCCGTGCAGAGGCGGATAAGGACGCGGGCCCCTACGCCGAGATCAATGCCGCGGTCCGTGCGGCGCTACCCGTCGATGGCGTGCTCACCGGCGACAGCTCACAAGTCACCTACTTCGGCTCGGTGCACTTCTTCGACATGCCTGCGCCACGGCGGTTCTGCTATTCGCCCGGTTTCGCGACGCTGGGCTACGGACTGCCCGCCGGCGTCGGGGCCGCGCTAGCCAAGCCGGGGACGCCAGTGGTCGTGCTGCTCGGCGATGGCGCGCTGATGTTCTCGGTCCAGGAGTTGGTAACGCTTGTCGAGCAAAGACTTTCGGTGCCGGTGGTCGTGGTCGACAACGGCGGCTATCGGGAAATCCGCGACCAGGAGGCGGCTCGCGACATCCCGCCGATCGGCGTCGACTTGCGCACCCCGGATTTTGCCGCGCTCGCGGTCGCGATGGGTGCGCGCGGCGCGCGCACTACGTCGGCCGCCGACCTCACCGACTTGGTCCGCGACGCGTTCGACGCCGACGGCCCGACCCTCATCCACTTCGACATGCGCTGAAAGGACAACGGAATCATGGATGTAGCGATTGTCGTCGTCTACCTGCTCGGAATGATCGCGTTCGGCTTCTGGGGAAAGACCAGGGCCAAAACGCAATCCGATTTCCTGGTCGCCGGCCGGCGGCTCGGACCATTGCTGTACTCCGGCACCATGGCCGCGATCGTGCTTGGCGGCGCATCCACGATCGGCGGGGTCGGCCTCGGCTACAAATACGGCATCTCAGGAATGTGGCTGGTGTTCTGGATCGGTGTCGGCATCCTGGCGCTCAGCCTGCTGTTCGCTGGCCGGATTCAGCGGCTGCGCGTCTACACCGTCAGTCAGATGCTCGAATTACGTTATGGCCCAGGATCTTCCGTGCTCTCCGGCATCGTGATGTGGGGCTACACCCTGATGCTGTCGGTGACGTCAACGATCGCGTATTCGACGATCTTCGGGGCGCTCTTCGATATCGGCAAGGTGCCGGCCATCATCCTCGGCGGCAGCGTGGTGATCATCTACTCCACGCTGGGTGGCATGTGGTCAATCACGCTGACCGACTTTGTGCAGTTCCTGGTCAAGACCGTCGGCATCTTCTTCATCCTGTTGCCGGTCGCGCTGTACAGGACGGGTGGCGTCTCCGGGCTGGCCGACAAACTGCCTGCCGACGCTACGTCGTTGACGACGATCGGCGGAGACACCATCCTGACGTACTTCGTCATCTATACGTTCGGCCTGCTGATCGGTCAGGACATCTGGCAGCGGGTGTTCACGGCACGCAGCCCGGGAGTCGCGCGCTGGGCGGGGGCGGCCTCGGGGGTGTACTGCCTGTTGTATGCGGTGGCGGGCGCGGTGATCGGCATGGCGGCCAAGGTGCTGCTGCCCGCGCTGGAGTCCCGTGACGACGCATTCGCGCAATTCGTCGAGCAGCAGTTGCCGCCGGTGCTGGCCGGTTTGGTCCTGGCTGCCGCGCTCGCTGCGGTGATGTCGACCTCCAGTGGCGCGCTGATCGCCACGGCGACCGTGTTCAGTCAGGACATCGTGGCTCGGCTGCGGCACCGCGACATCGAGGGCGGCAGCGAGCACGACCACATCCGCAATAACCGGTTCTATGTTTTCGGCTTCGGCATCGTGATGGTGATCATCGCGTGCGTGCTGCAGGACGTGGTCGCCGCGCTGACCGTGGCCTACGACATCCTCGTCGGCGGTCTTTTGGTGCCCATCCTCGGCGGATTGATCTGGCGCCGCGGCACGAACGTCGGGGCCGTTGCGGCCATGGCCGTCGGCACCGTGGTGACGTTGGCGACGATGATCTATGTGGGCGACATCTACGCCAACGAGCCGATTTTCTGGGGCTTGGCCTCAGGCCTGGTGGTCTTCGTCGTCGGCAGTCTCGCCACCCCGCCAACAGCTCCCGCCGTGCTCGCGGAGTGGGACCGCCGCAGCCGCGCGCAGGACGTCGAAAACGCACCAGCTCCGGTTTCGTAGATTTGCTGATAGATGACATCACCGCTAACTGGCCGTGCGCTGCAGCAAAATTTCGCTCGCGCCGCGCAGATGACAACGCCCAGCGTCAATTCACCAGTTGCGTCAATTTTGCTGTTTGCCATGCTTGATGGCTTTTCCGCGTAGTTGGACTGTATCTCCAGTGAATTGATAGCCAGTAATGTTTGCCAGGTGCTTCTCAAACGATGCTTGGCAAGCTAACCTGTTGTTCGTCAACCATCGGCTCTGGCTAAGGGGAAAAACATGCCAGCTCTTCGTCCACTCGTCATCTTCGGTTGTTCGCTAGCCGGCGCCAGCGCCATCGCACTGGCTGTTCCTGCTACATCCAGCGCCGCCTGCTTGCTGGGCATCCAAGGCCTGGTCTGCACCAACGGCATCCTCAACAGCGGCCCCAATGTCGGTATCGGCAACAGTGGCGGCCTGAACGGCGGAATCCTGAACTCGGGCATCGGCAACGTCGGCATCCTCAACAACGGCACCGCGAACCAAGGAGTGCTCAACGGCGGGACCCTGAATCAGGGGATCGGCAACCAAGGCACTGGTAACCAGGGCCTCCTCAACGGCGGCACCGGTAACCAGGGCATCCTGAACCTCGGCGGCGGCAGCCTCGCTGGGCTGGCTCCCGGTGGTCATCTGCTGGGCATTGGCGGCTAACGCAGCACCAAGAAGTCGAGGGTGAGAGCCTCGCGGGTTCTTCGAGGGCCCGCGAGGCTCCCTCTCATTTGTGCCCTCGGTGAGATTCGAACTCACACTGGACGGGTTTTGAATCCGTTTCCTCTGCCAGTTGGGATACGAGGGCTTGTCTACCGCGGCTTACCACCATAGAGGATGCCCCCCGGTCGCTGATCGGGCGTGGTACCGCCACAATGTGTGCCATGACCGCGTCACCTCCCAACGCCGACAAGCCGCACCGCGTTCTCGTCGCTGAAGATGAGGCGCTCATCCGGCTGGACTTGGCCGAGATGCTGCGCGAAGAAGGCTACGAGATCGTTGGCGAGGCCGGCGACGGCCAGGAAGCGGTCGATCTGGCCGAACGCCTGCGGCCCGATCTCGTCATCATGGACGTCAAGATGCCGCGCCGCGACGGCATCGACGCCGCATCCGAGATCGCCAGCAAGCGAATTGCGCCGATCGTCATTCTGACCGCGTTCAGCCAACGCGATCTGGTGGAGCGCGCCCGCGACGCCGGTGCGATGGCGTACCTCGTCAAGCCCTTCAACATCACCGACCTGATCCCGGCCATCGAGGTGGCGGTCAGCCGGTTCAGCGAGATCGCCGCGCTGGAAAAGGAAGTCGCGACGCTGTCGGACCGGCTGGAGACCCGCAAGCTCGTCGAACGCGCAAAGGGTTTGCTGCAGGAAAAGCAGGGCATGTCGGAGCCCGAGGCGTTCAAATGGATTCAGCGCGCCGCGATGGATCGCCGAACCACGATGAAGCGTGTCGCAGAAGTGGTGCTGGAAACCCTCGATACGCCGGAGAAGGCGTAAATACTGGGTTTCCGACGCGCCGTTGACAGCGTTTTTACGGCCGGTCAGCGGTGTGCGTTTTCCAACATCACGCGGCATGGGTTCCCGTTGGCTATGGTCGTCCCGAAGCATCGCCGCCCCGGCAGAGGAGGGCTGGTGTGCCGATGCCGACGAAAACATTGACTCGGAGGTGAAGTGTGCGCGGACGCGTGGCGCGGAATGTATTTGCTCTCGGTAGTGCGGGTTTGGTTGTGCTCGGCTCGATGGGGCTCGCCGGCTGCAACCAGTCCAAGCCGGAAGAAGGGGGCACAGCGCAGACCGATCTGAAGATCGTCGAGCAGGTGCAGATCGACGAGCAGGGCAAGGAGGTCAAGTCCGACCAGACGGCTGCGCCAGCCGATCCCGCCGGAGACGGCAAGGCCACCTGCCCGCCGGTGTCGATCGCGATGGCGGGGGCGCTCAACGGCCCCGACGCCGCGCTGGGCATCAACATCAAGAACGGCGTGCAACTGGCCATCGACAAGCACAACGCCGCCAATCCGGGCTGCCAGGTGCAGCTCAAACCGTTCGACACCGAGGGCGATCCGCAGAAGGCCACCGCGATCGCGCCCCAGATCGTCGACGACCAGTACACGATCGGCCTTGTCGGCCCGGCGTTCTCGGGTGAGACCAAGGCCACCGGCACCGTCTTCGATCAGGCCGGCCTGGTCGCGACGACGGCATCGGCGACCAACCCCACGCTTAGTGAGAACGGGTGGAAGACGTTCTTCCGCGGCCTGGCCAACGACGCCGTTCAGGGCCCGGCGGTCGCCAATTATCTGAAAAACACGTTGGGCTACAAGAAGATCTGTGTGATCGACGACAGCACCGACTACGGTCTCGGTCTGGCCTCGGCGGTGCGTCAGACGCTTGGCCCGATCGCTGATTCGGGATGCAACATCTCGGTGAAGAAGGGCGACAAGGACTTCTCCGCCGCGGTGACACAGGTCAAGGGCGTCAGCCCCGACGCGGTGTTCTACGGTGGCTACTACTCCGAAGCCGCGCCGCTGACCCAGCAGCTCAAGGACGGCGGCTTCAGCGGAACCTTCGTTTCGGCCGACGGCACCAAGGATCCCGAGTACGTCAAGCAGGTGGCGAGGCGACCAAGGGCGCGATTCTGTCCTGCCCGTGCGGTCCGGCAACAGGCTCGTTCGCCGATGAGTACAAGAAGAAGTTCAACACTGACGCCGGCACCTACAGCGCGGAGGGCTATGACCTCGGCACCATCTTGGTGAAGGGCATCGACTCGGGCGCCATCACCCGGCCCGCGCTGCTTGACTTCGTCAAGAACTACAACGGCCAGGGGACGGCGCGTAAGTACCAGTGGACGCCAACCGGTGAGCTCACCACCAACCTCATCTGGATCTTCAAGGTTCAGTAGTCGCTCGAGCGAAGCGCGTCCGAGACCGAAAGGCTCGGACGCGTTTTCGCTAGGGACACGTTTTCTTGCCAAAGATAGTTTCGCGAGGAGAGCCGCCACCGGATGATTCACGAGTGCGTACAGCACGGGGCGCAGTACGCGTGCCTGGCTGCCAACATCAACTTCAACCTAGAAGGCCTGCGAATCGGCTTCTGGCAGTTGACGATCGACGGGCTGGCCTGGGGAGCGATCTACGCGTTGGTGGCGGTCGGCTACACGCTGGTGTTCGGTGTCCTGCGGCTGATCAACTTCGCGCATTCCGAGATCTTCATGCTCGGCATGTTCGGCGCCTATTTCGCGCTCGACATCCTCCTCGGCTTCACGCCAAGTGGCAACGCGTACAACAAGGGCATCGCGCTGACGGTGTTGTATCTGGGTGTCGCAATGCTATTCGCGATGCTGGTGTCGGGTTCGGCGGCGGTGGGGTTGGAGTTCGTCGCCTATCGGCCGCTGCGAAGACGGGGTGCCCGCTCGCTGACGTTCCTGATCACGGCGATCGGTGCGTCGTTCGTGATGCAGGAATTCGTCCACTTCATCCTGCCGCACATCATCAAGGGCTACGGCGGTAGCAACGCACAGCAACCGATCATCCTGGTGCAGCCGAAGGCGCAGTTCCACATCTTCGGCGCGACGGTCTCCAACGTCACCATCGTCATCGTCGTCGCGGCGCTGATCTTGGCGGTACTCACCGATTTCGCGATCAACCGCACCAAGTTCGGCCGCGGCATCAGGGCTGTCGCGCAGGATTCGACGACCGCGACGCTGATGGGGGTGTCGCGGGAGCGCATCATCATGACGACGTTCCTCATCGGCGGACTGCTCGCCGGCGCGGCGGCGCTGCTGTACACCATGAAGGTGCCACAGGGAATCATTTATTCGGGCGGATTCCTGTTGGGTATCAAGGCTTTCTCCGCGGCAGTGCTCGGCGGCATCGGCAATCTGCGCGGCGCCCTGCTGGGCGGCCTGCTGCTCGGCATCATGGAGAACTACGGCCAGGCCGTGTTCGGCACGCAGTGGCGCGACGTGGTCGCGTTCGTCCTGCTGGTTTTGGTGCTGCTGTTCCGGCCGACCGGGATACTCGGGGAGAGCCTCGGGAAGGCACGAGCATGAACGGCAAGCGGTTCCTGGCGCCTGGCGACGGCCTGCGCGACTGGTGGGACGGGCTGTCCCGCGTGCACAAGTGGGCCTTCGGCGTTCTGCTGTTCGGGGCACTTGCGCTGCTACCGCTTTACACGCCACCGTTCCTCGACACGCCGGGCATCAGTTTCGGCGGCACGATGGCGCAGTTCGCGATGGTCGCGATCATCGCGATCGGGCTGAATGTAGTGGTGGGCCAGGCCGGCTTGCTCGACCTCGGCTATGTCGGCTTCTACGCCGTCGGCGCCTACACGGTCGCCCTGCTCACCAGCCCGGACAGCCCGTGGAACCAGCTGAGCGACACAGGGCCGTTCAGCGCCCCGTGGGCGTGGTTGTCATGCGTGCCGCTGGCGATGGCCATCACCGCGCTTGCCGGTCTGATCCTCGGCATCCCGACGCTGCGGCTGCGCGGCGACTATCTGGCGATCGTCACGCTCGGTTTCGGCGAGATCATCCGGCTGATGGCCGACAACCTCTCCGACATCACCAACGGGCCGCGCGGGCTGAACGAGGTCGCGTATCCACGGGTGGGGGAGAGCGACAAGCTGCCGGAAGGCGTGTTCTCCAATGGCAATTCGTCGGGGCACGCCAACTACGGAACGTGGTGGTTCTGGCTCGGCCTGCTGCTGATCGTCGTCATCCTGCTGCTGGTCGGCAATATGGAACGCAGCCGGGTTGGTCGCGCGTGGGTGGCCATCCGGGAGGACGAAGACGCTGCGGAAGTGATGGGCGTCAACACTTTCCGGTTCAAACTGTGGGCGTTCGTGATGGGAGCCGCTATCGGCGGGCTGTCCGGCGCGTTGTATGCGGGCCAGGTGCAGTATGTCGCGCCGCCGAGCTTCAACATCATCAACTCGATGCTGTTCCTGTGCGCGGTGGTGCTCGGCGGGCAGGGTAACAAGCTCGGCGTGATTTTCGGTGCGTTCGTCATCGTCTATCTCCCGAACCGGCTGTTGGGCGTGCACTTCCTCGGCATCAACATGGGCGACTTGAAGTATCTGTTCTTCGGACTGGCCCTGGTGGTCATGATGATCTTCCGCCCCGAAGGCCTTTTTCCCGCGCGCGCCCGGCTGTTGGCGTATGGCAGGGCCGCCCGTGAGTGGCTGCGGACTCCGCCGGTCGAGAAGGAGCCCGCAGCATGACCATCGAGGACCTGGCAGGCGTCCACCGCGAGATTCACGTCGCGGAGGGTGAAGTCCTTTTGGAGACAAAGGATTTGACGGTCAAGTTCGGCGGCCTCGTTGCACTGGATTCCGTCACCTTCAACATCAAGCGTGGTGAGATCCTCGGCTTGATCGGGCCCAACGGCGCGGGCAAGACGACCTGCTTCAACGCGATCACCGGCGTGTACCGACCGAGCTCGGGGTCGGTGATCTTCGACGGGGCGCCGCTCGGCCGGATCAAGCGACACCAGATCACCCGCAAGGGCATTGCCCGCACGTTCCAGAACATCCGGCTGTGGGGCGAAATGACGGCGCTGGAAAACGTCGTCGTCGCAACCGATGCCCGGCACAAGACGTCGGTGCCCGGCGCGCTGGTGCGAACCCCGCGGCATCGGCGGGAAGAAAAGACGGCCATCGAACGAGCCGCGGCGCTGCTGCACTTCGTCGGTATCGCACACCGCGGCGAGGAGAAGGCCAAGAACCTGCCCTATGGCGACCAGCGGCGCCTGGAGATCGCCCGCGCGTTGGCCACCGAACCGAAGCTGATCTGCCTTGACGAACCTGCCGCCGGCTTCAACCCGAGCGAGAAGGCCGCGCTGATCGACCTGATCCGCAAGATCCGCGACGACGGCTACACGGTGCTGCTCATCGAGCACGACATGCGGCTGGTGATGGGCGTGACGGACCGGATCGTGGTGTTGGAGTTCGGCCGCAAGATCGCCGACGGCCTGCCGCATGAGATTCGCGAGGACCCGAAGGTCATCGCCGCATACCTGGGGGTGCCCGACGATGACGTCGAGTGACGATCGCCCGATCCTGCTGGAGGCCCGCGATGTCGTGGTGCACTACGGCCGCATCAAGGCCCTGCACGGGGTGTCGCTGGTGGTGCACGAAGGCGAGTTGGTGACGCTGTTGGGCTCCAACGGCGCAGGCAAGACGACGATGATGCGGGCGATTTCGGGCCTGCGCAGGCTGACATCGGGTTCGGTGTGGTTCGACGGTCGAGAAATCACCGGCGTCAAGGCGCACAAGCGGGTGACTGACGGTCTGATCCAGGCGCCGGAGGGCCGCGGCGTGTTCCCCGGTATGACGGTCACCGAGAACCTCGAAATGGGTTGCTACGGACGTAAATTCGCCTCAAAGGCCGAGCACGACGAGCGCCTCGACTGGGTGATGGAGACATTTCCGCGGCTGGCCGAGCGCAAAAACCAGGTGGGCGGCACGCTGTCCGGTGGCGAGCAGCAGATGCTGGCGATCGGTCGGGCACTGATGGCCAGGCCCAAAGTGCTGCTGCTCGACGAACCGTCGATGGGGCTGGCGCCCATGGTGATATCGCAGATCTTCAAGATCATCGCCGAGATCAACTCGCAGGGCACGACGGTACTGCTCGTCGAACAGAACGCGCAACAGGCTTTGACCCGCTCCGATCGCGCATACATCTTGGAGACCGGGGAGGTCACCCGCGAGGGCAACGCGCGAGAGTTGTTGGCCGACGACAGCATTCGCGCGGCCTACCTCGGCGTCGCCTAACGACCTCCACTACCGGCAACTACCGGCAACTACCGCGAGCGTGCGTGTCTGCACGCCGACACGCCGTCAAATGTGTACATTTTGCGCACGCTCGCGCTCATCGAATGATGCGGAAACGCTTGGTCCGTGACGTGGCACCCGAGGCGAGTTCGATGTGACTGCGGGGCACGCCGAGATGCTCAGCGAGCAATCTGACGACGGCCGTGTTCGCCTTACCTTCGACCGCCTGCTCACGAACGTAAATGGTCAGCTCGCCCTCGGCACCGGTCTCGACAAGCGGTCCCTTCTTGCTCCCAGGTTTGACTCTGACGACGACGGTGTCGGTCACGTTGCCGCGGCGCGGGCCTGGATCGCGTCGAGAACCGCTACATGCTCAGGCGGAACGCCGATACGCATGACGAAATCGTCGCCGGTCGATTCGAGCTCAAACGTGAAGAACGAACAGCACTCGCTTTCTCGTCGGGCCAGATCCCGAGCCGGGGCCTCGACGATGCGGCGCAGCACGAGGTCCAACCGTTGCGGCTCTCGGCGCTCGGCTCGCACGACGAACCTGAACAAGTCGTCGAACTCTGCAACCCGCAGTGGGCGTTCCGACGTCGGCAGCGTGCACGCGTCGGGCGCCCAGTCCGCCGGGATCGCCATCAGACCAGGCTAGCGCGAGGACCGTGGCGACTTGGATGGCCCGAGTCATCGACGTCAGGCGCACGCCCATTCAATGGCGAGCGTGCGCAAAATGCTCACGATTCGCGGCGTGTCGACGTGCAGGCACGCACGGTCGGCGTAGGTGGGCCCACGGCATAGTTGGAGACTAGCGCGACGAGTGCCGCTGCCATGGCCATGTCATCAACGCCCAGACGACGGATATCAGGGTGGCTCCGACGAAGACGTACCACGGCCACGGGCCCATCACGTCCAACAGCGACGCGGTCGACGGTTTGCGGTTGAGGAAGCCGAAGTTCGTTCCGGTGATCCGGTTGAACGTGAACGTGACGACGGCCCACCCCACCGTGACGGCCACCGCGATGCGAAAGTCGCGCCAATCCGGGCGCATGCCGCGTCCCCAGGTCAGGTAGATGGCGGCCCACACCACCATCAGGTGAATCGCCCAGAACGCCACGAATTGGTAGTGCGGAAAATCGGGGCTCTGCAGCGCAGGCGAGATCAATGCCTGCGTGCTCAGCACCAGCCCCCAGTAATAGGTCAGCGCATAAGCCCACTGCTTTTGCGACCACAATGCATACGCGCCAACGACCGTCGCGAGGTCGGTCAACTGAAGCGGCACCGAATCCAGCGTCGGCGGAGTCAGGACGTAGACCAGTATCGCGGCATAGACCAGCGCGGTCAGCGCACCGAGAACACGACCCAGTCGACGTGCCTGCTGTTCGGTCTGCCTGCGTCCTGTCCACACCAGGGCCACGGCTCCGACGGCGAACACGGCGATGACGGCCCAATGCGACGGGCCATACTGTTCGAAACGCCTAGCGAGCAACAATGACCGACGAACCGTGGCCGAACAGGCCCTGGTTGGCGGTTACGCCGACGGTCGCGCCCTCGACCTGGCGGCCGGTGGCCTGCCCCTTGAGCTGCCAGGTCAGCTCGCAGACCTGCGCGATGGCCTGCGCCGGAATGGCTTCGCCGAAGCACGCCAGCCCGCCAGAGGCATTGACCGGGATGCGGCCGCCGATCGTCGTCGCACCGCTGCGCAGCAGTTGCTCGGCCTCACCCTTCGGGCAGAGGCCAAGGTGCTCATACCAATCCAGCTCCAGCGCGGTGGACAGATCGTAGACCTCGGCGAGGCTGAGGTCCTCGGGTCCGATGCCGGCCTCGGCGTAGGCCGCGTCGAGAATCTGGTCCTTGAACACCCGGTCCGGCGCGGGCACCACTGCAGTGGAATCCGTTGCGATATCGGGCAATTCGGGCAGATGCTGCGGATAGCGCGGCGTCACCGTGGACACCGCGCGCACCGACGGCACGCCGTCTAGCGAACCCAGATGCTTCTTCGCGAACTCGGCACTGGCCACAATCAGCGCAGCGGCGCCATCAGAGGTCGCGCAAATGTCAAGCAGCCGTAGCGGATCCGACACCACCGGGCTGGCCAACACGTCCTCGACCGAGGCCTCCTTGCGATAGCGCGCATTCGGGTTGTTCAGGCCGTGACGCGAGTTCTTCACCTTCACCGCGGCGAAGTCCTCGAGCGTCGCGCCGTAGAGATCCATCCGGCGCCGGGCCAGCAGGGCGAAGTACACGGTGTTCGTCGCACCGATCAAATGGAACCGCTGCCAGTCAGGGTCGTTGCGGCGCTCGCCACCGACCGGGGCGAAGAAACCCTTGGGCGTGGTGTCCGCGCCGATCACCAGAGCCACATCACAGAACCCGGCGAGGATCTGGGCGCGGGCGCTCTGCAATGCCTGAGATCCGCTGGCGCATGCCGCATATGACGACGACACCGGCACGCCATTCCAGCCGAGTTTCTGCGCGAATGTCGCGCCGGCGACGAAGCCCGGATAGCCGTTGCGGATGGTGTCGGCGCCCGCGACGAGCTGGATCTGACGCCAATCCAGTCCGGCCTCAGCCAACGCCGCGCGGGCCGCGGCCACCCCGTATTCGGTGAAGTCGTTGCCCCACTTGCCCCACGGGTGCATGCCGGCGCCGAGGATGTAGAGCGGTTCGGGGCTCATGATGGGATCCTCCAGGCGTAGACGATGCGCTCGACGCCGTCGTCGTCGACGAACAGCGGCATGGTGGTCAGTTCCATCTCCATGCCGACCTTCAGATCCGCGGCCAGCGTGCCCTCGACAACCTTGCCGAGCACAATCAGGCCCTCGTCGGCCAGTTGCACGGCCGCGACGGCGAACGGCTCGAACGGATCCGGCGACGGATACGGCGGCGGCGGGGCATAGCGGTTCTCGGTGTAGCTCCAGAGCGTGCCGCGCCGCGACAACGGCACCTGCGCCAACTCGTCACCATCGCAGGCGGGGTTGGGACAGTTGTTGGCCCGAGGCGGAAACACATACGTTCCGCATTGATGACACTTGCCGCCGATCAGATACGGCGCTCCGGATCCGTCGGTGGCGAACCAGCCGTCGATCGCGGGTTGAGTAGAAGCTGACACGCGGTCAGCGTACCGAGTCGAAGGACGAAACTGAAACGTGTTCCAGTTTCGCCTTCCGATGCGATGTTGGGATCGGTAGTCGTGGCCGCCGCCTGTACTTGAGGTGATGCGACGCCAAGCATGGCGGCGGACGGAAGATTGGGAGACATCGATGGGACTGTTCGACAAGGCGAAGAAGGCAGCGCAGCAGGCACAGCAGGCGTTCGCCCAGCCTGCGCAGGGTGATGGCATGGTGCACGTCCAGGGTGCCGGCCCGATCGACCCGGCCATCCTGGGAGGGCCGTCGACGCGCTCGGTCGCTGGGGACGACCCGATTTGGCAGCCCATCAACGGCATCTCGCTGCAGGATTACGCCGAGCTTGCCCGCCAGGCGCAGGCCCGCGGCATCAATGACGAGGCCGGCATGATCACCCTCGCCCAGGAGCGTGGCTGGAGCCCCACCGACACCAAGGCCGCGCTCGACGGCTGGGTGCAGCGGATGGGCCAGTCGATGGCCGTCGGGCAGCAGTTCCGCAAGCTCCTCGGTTACTGAGCAGGGACTGATCGAGATGCCCAACCCATTCAAGGACTGGGCGCGGATGTACGACGCCAACAAGCAGTACCTGGAATCGCAAGGACGGCCGTCGTCGTTCTTCGGCCAGATCGGGAACATCCCCAACCGGATGCACGAGGCGGCCGACGCCGCCGAGATCGGCATGAAGATGATGCGGCATTCGCAGTTGACCAACGGCGCCGGCCTGCCCGCCACCCTCACCGTCGAGGGTGTCTGGCAGGTCGGGTCCTACATGAACATGTCGCCGGTGCTGCGGATCCAGGGCAGCGTGGTGCGCGACGATCGCACTCCGCAGTACGGGGCGGTATTCGACGAGGTCGTGGCGCAAATGCACATCGCGCGGGTGCAGCCAGGCGCAAAGCTCGCTGTGTCCGTCGACCCGCAGAACCCGGTCGACATGGCGATCGACTGGATCCGCACGGGTCAGCTCGGCGGCTAGGCACAGTCCAACAGGATCCGCAGCAGGTCGTCGGGGCAGTCGCGCATCAGGTTGTGCGCACCGTCGAGCACGTGCGTGGTCCATGTCGGATCGCGGCGCACCCGCTCGAACGTCGCGGCGAACGGTGACTGGCCTTCCCATTTGGCGGCGCAGACGTATACCCGTCGATCGAACCGGGACAGGTCTCCTGTCATCCGGGCCGGCTGCATCAACGAGGCCAGTGGATGAGCGGTGGCGCGTTCGTCGAAGAACGGCAGCGGCGGCACGCCGTAGCCGGTCGCATCAACCGAGGTGTACCACTCGCGCTGGTCGTCGGTGGTCAGTTTCCAGCACGACTCGCCGTCGCGCGGGACGAACGCATCGAGGTAGATCAGCGAATTAACCTGTTGCGGAACATGATCCGCGACCGCGGTGATCACCATTCCACCGTAACTGTGCCCGACGAGCACCGCGTCGCTGACATCGTGCACCGCCAGCTCGGCCAGCACGTCGGTGACATGGGTGTCGAGGTTCACGCCGGCGTGCAGCAGATGGGCGCGCTCCGCGATGCCTGTCAGCGTCACGGCGAGCACCCGATGCCCTTGGGCGCGAAGGCCTTCGGCGAGATCGTCGAAGCACCACGCGCCGTGGCAGGCCCCTGGCACCAACACGTAGGTGGTCATCGCTTCACCTCGTCGGCTCGGGTGTCGACGCGGTACTTGCCCGTCACCTTCGCGAGATCCTCCGGACGTTGGGTGGCGCCGGTGGCGTGCATGTCGCGATTGGCGGTCACCACGTCGGCCGTTTCGGGACGGCGGATGTCCTCGTAGGATCGCAGCCCGTCGACGACGTCACGCGCCAGCTCGTCGGCCAGCACCCGCGCATCGACGATCGCCTGCGAACCACCGTTGGCGCCAACGGGATACATTGGGTGTGCGGCGTCGCCGAGCAGCGTCACCCGGCCGCGACCCCACCACGGCAGCACGTCGCGGTCGACCATCGGATACTCCAGTACAGAGTCGGTGCGTCGTACCAGATCGGCGGCGTCGAGGAAGCCCAACTTCCAGCGCTTCAGGTGCGCCACGATCGCCGTGCGGTCACCTGGTTGATTCCATTTCGCGTCGCCGGGCAACGGCCGCGGGTCTGCCTGCGGCATCATCACCACCCAGTTGATCAGGCCGCCGCCGATCGGATATGTGACGAGGTCGATTCCGTCGGGGTCCTTGACGATCACCATCGTGGCGCCGTCGAGGAAGTCACCGGCAGCGGCGCCGCGAAACATCCGCACGCCCGACCAGAGCAGCGGGTCGGGACCGGGGTGCAACTGCGCACGCACCGCCGAATGGATGCCGTCGGCGCCTATCAGCGCGTCGGCCGTGAATTCTCCCGCCGAGGTGTGCACCCGCACGCCGTCGGCCGTCTCGTCAAACCCGTCTACTTGAGCGCCGGTGCGAACGGCATTGGCGCCCAGCCGTTCTCGTAATGCCGACAGCAGCAGCAACTGCAACTCGCCGCGGTGCACCGAGTACTGCGGATAGCCGTAGCCGCCGTCGATGCCGCGCGGCTCACAGAACAGCAATTCGCCGTCGGTGTCGTAGTACGAGATCGAGGTGGGCGCGACGGCCTTTTGCGCCAGCTTTTCGCCGAGGCCGAGTGTGTAGAGCTCGCTCACGGCGTGCGGCAGCAGGTTGATGCCGACGCCCAATGGCCGTAGCTGCGACGCGCGTTCGAGGACAATCGGATCGATGCCGCGGGCATGCAATGTCAAAGCGGCGGTCAGTCCGCCGATACCGCCGCCGGCAATCAATACATCAGTCATGCCTCCAGGGTGGTAAAGCGCAAGCTATAAGTCCAATATCAATCGAACCCAGAAACTATAATCATTGCTTATGGAACTGCGGCAGCTCGAATACTTCGTCGCCGTCGCGGAGGAGGCCAACTTCACCCGCGCCGCCCAGCGCATCCACGTCGCGCAACCGGCCGTCAGCGCCCAGATCCAGCGGCTAGAACGCGAACTCGGCCAACCGTTGCTGGATCGGTCGCGTCGCACAGTGCGCTTGACTGCCGCGGGTGAGGCCGCACTGCCGTTTGCCAGGGCCGCCCTTGCCGCGGTCGCCGATATGCACGTCGCTGTCGACGAGCTGACCCAATTGGTGCGCGGCACGGTCACGATCGGCACGGTGACCTCACACAGTGTTGACATCCCTTCGCTGCTGGCGGACTTTCACGCCGACCATCCGCAGGTCGAAATCACGCTCAGCACAGACACTTCCGATGCGCTGATCGAAAATGTGCGCGCAGGACGGCTGGACGCAGCGATCGTCTCGGTCGGGCCTGACGAGCGACCGGAAGGCCTCGCCGTGGAGGTCGTCACCGACGAGGCGATTCAGGCCGTGGTGTCACCCCGCGACGAGTTGGCGTCGCGCAAGACCATCCGCCTGCGTGATCTGGCCGACCGTCAGCTCATCGCGCTGCCCGTCGGGGCGGGCATCCGCCATCAGTTCGACATCGCGTGCGCCAAGGCCGGGGTAACGCCACGAATCGCGTTCGAGGCGAGCACCCCGGTGGCGCTGGCGGACCTGGCCGAACGGGCGCTGGGTGTCGCGATCGTGCCTGCATCGGTGCCGCGCGGCCGGGACGGACTCCACGCACTCAACATCGTTCCGCAGCTGCGGGGCCGCCTGGTGCTGGCCTGGCGGTCGGGCGGCCCGATGAGCCCGGCCGCCCGCGAGCTGGTCGCTAGGGCCCGGCGGCTGCTTCGCGCGGGAGACGGCCGCGGGGAAAATTTGCTCGGGCAATGGTGAGCAGACAGCCAATCGCTCTTCCTGTGCTGATCGGCGTTTCTACTATTGACGCGTGGCGAAAGACTGGCCATTCACTGGCCGCGGGGGTGAGACCGCGCAGATCGTCGCGAGGTTGATCGGTACCGGCTCCTCGTCGGGGGTGGTGATTGCCGGCGAAGCCGGAGTTGGCAAAAGCCGGCTGGCGCGAGAAGTCCTGACCGCCGTTTCCGACCGTTGCGAGACGCGGTGGGTCGTTGCCAGCAGGTCAGGTCGCACGCTGCCGCTTGGCGCGTTCTCCGAATGGATCCGCGAGGCCGGGTCGGATCCCACCATGCTGGTGCGCAGCGTCGTCGACACCCTGACCGCCAGCCCGCACGGCCGCAGGGTCGTGGTGGGCGTGGACGACGCTCATCAACTCGACGACCTCTCCGCGTTCGTGGTGCACCAACTGGTCCACCGTGAGCTCGCGAAAGTCGTTGTCACCGTGAGAAATCGGGAAGCGACGCCAGACGCGATCACCGCTTTGTGGAAGGACTCCTACCTCGAACGCATCCAGTTGGCAGCGCTGACGCGCCAGGAGTGCGATCGGCTTGTGAGACTGGTGCTCAACGGGCCGGTCGCTCCGAGTTCCTTCGAGAAACTGTGGCATCTGACCGACGGCAACGTTCTGTTCCTGCGCCATCTCATCGACCAGGAAATGGCCCGCCAGCGCTGGTCCCGCGAGAAGGGCGTGTGGGAGTGGCACGGCGACGCGTTGGCCTCCACAGAGCTGGCGGATCTCGTGACGTCGCAGATGGGCTCTCTCTCGGAGCCGCTGGCGGACGTCGTCGACCTGCTGACCGTAGCCGGACCGTTGGACTGCGATCTGCTGGCTCAGGCCTCGGGTTGGTCGGCCGTCGAGGAGGCTCACACAAGGGGGCTCATCACTGTCGACTACGACGCAACCGCTGCGGTGGCGCGGCTGAGCCACCCGCTGTACGGCGAGGTCCGCCGGTGGAAGAGCGGTGGAATGCGGGGCCGACAACTCCGCGGACGCATCGTGCGCGCAGTTGCCGATAGCGACGTGCGCGATACCCAAGAGTTGCTTCGTCGAGCTCTGTGGTGGCTCGAGTCAGATCTACCCGCCAACGGCCCACTCTTCACCGAGGCGGCGGGCGCAGCGATGCAACTGCTGAATCCGCTTCTGGCAGAACGCCTTGCGGGTGAAGCACGGCGCGCCGATCCGACATACGAGGCGACCTATCTGCACACCTTTGCCTTGCACCTGATCGGGCGGGCGCCCGAGGCTGAACGCATCCTCGCCGCGGCGTTCAGTGCCGGATTCACGTCCGAGCAACTCGCAATCCTGGCGATGTTCCGGGCGGCAAACCTGTATTGGGTGCTGGGAATGAGCGGCCAATCGCGTCAGGTGCTCGACGATGCGCAAGCGCGCCTCCCGGCCGAGGCGTGCGGTGTGCTGATCGCCTATCGCGCATTGGTCGAAGCCGCCGATGGATCTGCGTCGAGGGCCATCGAGTCGGCCAAAGCCGTTCTCACCGGCGATCTTTCGGAGGTGGCCGCGATGAACGCGTACTACGCGCTTGAACTCGCCTGCGGTTATGCCGGGAGAAGCGAGGAAGCGACCGACGCAGCGAATCGTGGGTACCAATTGGCAGAACGCTCGCCGGGCGCCGCTGCGATGCTGTTCGGCTTTACCGAGCATCACATCCAGGCGCTCGTATTCGCCGGCCATCTGCGCGAAGCAGAAGCGCTCGCTCATCGCACCGCACGCCAAACGATGGATACGCCGGTCGCTTCGAGCGCCTACGCAGCGCTGTTCATGGGGCACGTCGACCTCGGCGCGGGGCGGGTTCGAGCCGCGATGGGCTGGCTCGAGAAGGCCATTCACACCTTCGTCGAAATCGGGAACGTGAAATTGGGTGAAGTGCTGTCCCGATGCGATCTCGTTGTGGCGCTGGCAACAAGCGGCGACGCGGACACAGCCGCTGCCGAGTGCGTCGAACTAGACGCGTTGCGAAATCCGTTTCGATACCTCGAGCCGCGTTGCCTGATGGCACAGGCCTGGTTGCTTGCCGCGGAAGGCGCGATGACAGCCGCTGTGGGGCGGTGTTGGCGTGCGGCCGAAACGGCCAGGGCCAACGGCTATTTCGCACAAGAAGTGATGTGCCTGCAAACGGCCACTCGATTCGGTGACTCGACGTCTGCCGTGCGGCTGGGCGATCTCCGCAACGTTGTCGAGGGACCGCGGGTCGCCGCCGCGGCGGCCCACGCCGATTCGCTGGCTACTGGTGATCCGGCGGGGCTGTCAGCCGCTTCCCGGATGTTCGAAGAGTTCGGTGATCTGGCGGCCGCCGTCGACGCTGCGGCGCATGCGGCGAACGCCTATCGACGGCGCGATCAGAGAGGGTCCGCGCTGACCGAGCTGGCGCGGGCACACAAACTGGCCGATGTGAGCGGTGGCATGGACACGCCCGCGTTGCGCGCCGTCGAAGCTGATCTGCTGACCGGCAGGCAGCGCGAGGTGTTGGCGATGGCGGCGCGCGGACTCTCCAATCGCGACATTGCGCTACGGCTGAACGTGTCGATTCGCACGGTCGAAGGGCACCGTTATCGCGCGACGAAGCGGAAGGCGTAGTCGGCTCCGCTGCCGGACGCGAAAAGGCGTAGTCGGCACCGATGACGCGCGCGAAAAGGGGTAGCCGACTACCCGCGCTGACAGCCTTCTACCAGCAGATACTTGCGTCGAGCAACCATTTTTCACTCGCTGGGAGGGATGATGTCGTACGCCGCTTACGTCGGCCGAGTCGGGGGACTTGCAGTCGCATTGGGCATCGGTGCAGTAGTTTTCACGGCGCCGTGGACAGCCGCTGCGAAGCCCCCTGACAATGGCAACGGCCCGAGCTTCAGCGTGTCCGCTAACGGTGAGACGCGGGTCACCAAAGGAACCGCGACGTCCAGCGCGACGGGCACCGGTTCGGTTGCCATTGCACGCGGCGATCTGACGTCGGCGACTGCAGCCGGGAGCGGAGCCAGAGCCACTGCCATCGGAACCAACAGCCACGCTACGGCGACGGGGACCAACAGCACCGCGTCCGTCGAAGGCGACAACAGCACCGCGATTGCGAGTGGGGGTAGCAACAACACCGCCACCGTCATCGGGAACAACAGCACCGCCACCGCAGGCAGCTCGGATGGAATCAGCAGTGGCTCCAACGACTCCGCCACCGTCATCGGCGACAACAGTCTTGCTGTCGCCAGGGGCGGCGAGAACAACACGGCCATCGTCACGGGCGACGACAGTCGCGCATACGCCGGAAGCGTGCCCGTTGATAGCGGGGATGTCTACGAGGGCAGTAACGGCACAGCCATCGTGACCGGCGACCACAGCTTGGCCACAGTGCTCGGTGGCGACGGCAACACGGCCACCGTCACCGGAGACAACAGCGGCGCCTTCACCGTCCTAGGCGAGGACAACGTCGCCACCGTCGTGGGTGACTACGGGGTTGCCGAGGCCGGCCAGGGCGACCGCAACACCGCCACCGTCATGGGCGACAACAGCGAAGCGCACGCGTTCGCCGGCAATGACAACACGGCCATCACCACCGGTAACTACAGCCACACGGACGCCGAACTCGGTGACAACAACGTCGCCACAGTCGAGGGAAACAACAGCACGGCCGCATCGGGTAGCGGCGACAACAACACCGCCACCGTCACGGGTGACGGGAGCAGAGCGTTTGCCGGCCAAACCTTCACCGGCAGCCCCGGCGACGGCAATGACGGCAATACCGCCATCGTGGTCGGTGACAACAGCATCGCCGACGCAAACCTCGGCGACCAGAACTATGCGGAGGTCTACGGCGACAACAGCACGGCGACTGCGAACAACGGCACCTCCAATCAGGCCTCCGTCTTCGGGAACGACAGTCTGGCGAGGGCAGTCGTCGGCGACAACAACACGGCTATCGCGAACGGCATCGACAGCGATGCCACGGCGGCGTTCGGCAACGAGAACTGGGCCTCGGTCGACGGCAACAACAGCTCCGCGGTCGCGGGCGGCGACATCGGCGGCCCCGGAAGCAACAACACGGCTGGCGTGACCGGCGACGGCAGCACCGCCCTCGCGGGCGGCCCTGGTGCCGACTTCACTTACGCCCTAGCCGACGGCGACGGCCTTGATGCCCATGCGGGCCCGGCAGATATGGACGTTGACATCGTGACGGGTCCCTGACTGACAGTCACGGCATCCCTGTCGGCGGCGGTGCATAGAGTAGGGCCGTGAGCCCAGCCAGTACCGCAACCGAGAAAAAGACTGCGTCCGAAGGTGTGGGCCAAAAGCCCACATTGATGCTGCTGGACGGCAATTCGCTGGCGTACCGGGCCTTCTACGCGTTGCCGGCGGAGAACTTCAAGACCCAGGGCGGGCTGACCACCAACGCGGTCTACGGCTTCACCGCGATGCTGATCAACCTGCTGCGCGACGAGCAGCCGTCACACATCGCCGCCGCCTTCGACGTCTCCCGCCAGACGTTTCGCGTGGACAAATACCCGGAGTACAAGGCCGGACGTTCCGCGACCCCCGACGAGTTCCGGGGGCAGATCGACATCACCAAGGAGGTGCTCGTCGCGCTCGGCATCACCGTGCTGGCCGAGCCGGGCTTCGAGGCCGACGACATCATCGCCACGCTGGCCACCCAGGCCGAGGACGACGGCTACCGCGTGCTGGTCGTCACCGGCGACCGCGATGCGCTGCAACTCGTCAGTGACGACGTCACGGTGCTGTATCCGCGCAAGGGCGTCAGCGAGCTCACCCGGTTCACGCCGGAGGCGGTCGTCGAGAAGTACGGGCTGACGCCGCAGCAGTACCCGGACTTCGCGGCGCTGCGCGGCGACCCCAGCGACAACCTGCCCGGTATCCCGGGTGTGGGGGAGAAGACGGCGACCAAATGGATCGCCGAGTTCGGATCGCTGCAGTCCCTTGTCGACAACGTCGATGCGGTGAAGGGCAAGGTCGGCGATGCGCTGCGCGCCAACCTGTCGAGCGTGGTGCTCAACCGGGAGCTCACCGACCTCGTCAAAGACGTGCCGCTGGCGCAGACGCCCGACACGCTGCGGATGCAGCCGTGGGACCGCGACCAGATCCACCGCCTGTTCGACGACCTGGAGTTCCGGGTGCTGCGTGACCGGCTCTTCGACACGCTCGCCTCCACCGATCCCGAGGTCGACCAGGGCTTCGACGTCAAGGGCGGGGCACTCGAGGCGGGTGAGCTGGCCGGCTGGCTGGAGGACAAGGGCGGCCGGTCCGGGATGGCAGTCGTCGGCACGCATCTGGCGTTCGACGCCGATGCCACCGCGCTGGCCATCGTCGCCAGCGATGGCGACGGCCGCTATATCGACACGGCCACACTGAGCGCCGACGACGAGGCCGCGTTGGCTTCCTGGCTCGCGGATCCCGAACAACCGAAGGCGCTGCACGAGGCCAAGCTGGCCATGCATGACCTCGAAGGCCGCGGCTGGAAGCTGGCAGGCGTCACCTCCGACACCGCGCTGGCCGCCTATCTGGTGCGGCCGGGGCAGCGCAGTTTCGCGCTCGACGACCTGTCGCTGCGCTACCTGAAACGTGAGCTGCGCGCGGATAACCCTGAGCAGCAACAACTTTCGCTTCTCGACGACAGTGAGGGCGTCGACGATCAGGCCGTGCAGACCGTCATCCTGCGCGCCAGCGCGGTGATGGATCTGGCTGATGCGCTCGATGAGGAACTGGCCCGGATGGAGTGCTCCTCGCTGCTGGGCGACATGGAGCTGCCGGTGCAGCGGGCGCTGGCCGCGATGGAGTCGGTCGGTATCGCCGTCGACCTGAAGCAGCTGGGCGAGTTGCAGAGCGAATTCGGCGACCTGATCCGCGACGCGGCCGAGGCCGCCTACGCGGTGATCGGCAAGCAGATCAACCTCGGCTCGCCGAAACAGCTGCAGGTGGTGCTGTTCGACGAGCTGGAGATGCCGAAGACCAAGCGCACCAAGACCGGCTACACCACCGACGCCGACGCGCTGCAATCGCTCTACGACAAGACCGGGCACCCGTTCCTGCAGCATCTGCTGTCGCACCGCGACGCGACCAGGCTGAAAGTCACCGTCGACGGGTTGATCAACTCCGTCGCGTCCGACGGCCGGATTCACACCACGTTCAACCAGACCATCGCCGCGACCGGCCGGTTGTCGTCGACCGAGCCGAACCTGCAGAACATCCCGATCCGCACCGAGGCGGGTCGCCGCATCCGCGACGCTTTTGTCGTCGGTAAGGGATTCGACGAGCTGATGACGGCCGACTACAGCCAGATCGAGATGCGGATCATGGCGCACCTGTCCAAGGACGAGGGCCTCATCGAGGCGTTCAACACCGGCGAGGACCTGCACTCGTTCGTCGCCTCGCGGGCCTTCTCGGTGCCGATCGATGAGGTCACCGCCGAGCTGCGGCGACGGGTCAAGGCGATGTCCTATGGCCTGGCCTACGGGTTGAGTGCGTACGGCCTGGCCGCCCAGCTGAAGATCTCCACCGAGGAAGCCAAGGTGCAGATGGAGCAGTACTTCGACCGCTTCGGCGGGGTGCGCGACTATCTGCGCGATGTCGTCGACCAGGCCCGCAAGGACGGCTACACGTCGACGGTGTTCGGGCGGCGCCGCTACCTGCCGGAGCTGGACAGCAGTAACCGCAACGTGCGCGAGGCCGCCGAGCGGGCCGCGCTGAACGCGCCGATCCAGGGCAGTGCGGCCGACATCATCAAGGTCGCGATGATCAATGTCGACAAGGCGCTCAAGGAGTCCGGTTTGAAGTCGCGGATGCTGCTGCAGGTCCACGACGAGCTGCTGTTCGAGGTCGCCGAAGGCGAACGCGCGGACCTGGAGAAGTTGGTGCGCGAGCAGATGGGCAACGCCTATCCGCTGGACGTGCCGCTCGAGGTCAGCGTCGGGTTCGGTCGTAGCTGGGATTCAGCCGCGCATTAGGACGAGCTCGACTCGGAATAAAGCACTGCTGAGCACTGGTTGCGCCCTATTATGAGACCAAACCGTCCCGTATTACGCGAAGCAGATCCGATTGATGACGACCTGGATGCCGATGCGCGGCGGCAGCGCGCCAATGCCGTGATCGACCGATTACAGGCGGCGTTGTTGGCGCACAACATGGACGCGTTCGCCGACGAATGGGCGGCCGACGGCACGATGACCTTCCCGTTCGCGCCGCCCGGCTGGCCGCGGCTGAGTGGTCGCGAGGAGGTTCGCGACTATCTCGCGGGCTACACCGACATCGTCGATGTTCGGGGCGTGAGCCATCAGACCCGGCATGAGACCACGGACCCCGACACGATCATCGTCGAGTGGGGAGTGAGCGGCATCGCCCACGCGACCGGCCGGGCGTACGACATCGATTACGTCGCCTTCGTCACGGTTGGCGCGGACGGCATCGTCGCCTACCGCGACTATTGGAACGCGCTTGCCGCCGGCGCAGCACTCGGCAGTGTCGACGAGATGATCGCCGCGTTCACCGATGCAGGCCCCAAATGAGCGGCAAGGTTCTCGTGCTCGGTGCGACCGGAAACACCGGATCGGCCGTTGTCGATGAGCTGGCAGGCAATCCAAACTTGACGGTTCGCACGGCAACGCGGGCGAGGATCGCGCCGACTGCCTTCGAACACGTGCGGTTCGACTGGTCCGATCCGTCGACGCATCGAAGCGCACTGGATGGCGTTGAACGCATCTACCTCATCGCTCCAGTGGGTGACCCTGACCCGATCCGGATGGTCGGCCCATTCCTGGACCAAGCCGCATCTATGGGTGTGCGTCGGGTGGTGATGCTCAGTTCTTCTGCGGTCGCCGCCGGTGATCCGGGTCTCGGCGTCGTGGCCGCGGCATTGCGAAACACGTTGCCCGAGTGGGAGATTCTGCGGCCGTCGTGGTTCATGCAGAACTTCGTCGAGCGCCATCCGCATGCGGACAGCATTCACGCGACGGGCGAATTCGTCACCGCCACAGGGCGTGGGCGGCTGGCCTTTATCGACGCCGCCGACATCGGTCGCTGCGCCGCTCGCCTGCTCGCCCGCGAGCGCGCAGGCAACACCGACCACCTGCTGACCGGGCCCGAGGCAATCAGCTACGACGATGCCGCGGCGATCATGACGACGATCACCCAGCGCCCGGTGCGCCATCGTGCAGTCGAAACGGCGCGGTACGTCGACTTCCTCGTTCAGGCCGGATACGACCTCGGGTTCGCATCGGCGCTCGCCGTGCTCGACGAACGGATACGCGACGGCAGGGAAGCCCGAGTCACCGATGCAGTCGAACGGCTCACCGGACAGCCGCCACGTTCGTTCGCTGACTACCTTCGCGAACACGCAGGGATACCAGCATGATCCGGTCGGCGCCGGGCAGACCCCAGGACACTGCGGTTACGGCCGCCATACTCGATGCAGTGATGGCCGACCTGGCCGAGCATGGGTTTCGGGGCCTCACCATGGATGCCGTCGCCCGGCGCGCCGGCGTTGGAAAGAGTGCGATCTATCGTCGGTGGCCGTCCAAGGTCGAGATGACCGCTGACGCGCTGCGGACCCTGAGCGTGGTCGTCGCTCCTGTGCCCGACACAGGCTCGCTTGACGGCGATCTGCTGGCGCTCCTCACCGAGGTGCGATCCTGGCTGGACGACTCCCGGATCCGCCGCGTTTATCCCGATCTCCTCGCAGAGGCCCAGCGCAATCCGGTGTTGGCCGAGGCACTCATGGACTATGTGGGCCGCCCACGTCGAGCGCGGGCCCAGGTCGTCCTCGACCGCGCCGCCGAGCGCGGTGAATTGGCGGCCACCGCCGATCAGGACCTCATGCTCGACGCGCTTGGAGCGCTCGTGTTCTGGCGCCTCATCGCACTGGGTCGTCCGGTGACGGACGCGCATCTTGGCCGCGTCGCGCGCTTGGTTGGCTCCATGGCCCGATAGTTCCTGCCTAGGCGCGGTATCCGGCCAGCCCCTGCAGCACGGGAGCCGCCGCCCGGGCGCCGTACAGCCGATAGGCCTCCTCGTTCTGCAGCGCGAACACGCGCTGGTCGCCGAAGCCGCGGTCGATGCGGTCCCGCACGAACGCCAGCTCGACCACCTGGGCCGCGAAGTTCTTCGCCGACTTGCCTGCGGCCCGGCCGCCCAGCCGGGTCGCCTCGGTGATCGCGACCTTGCGGGCCTTCAGAGAGCCCAGCCAGGTGGCCTCATTCGGGGTGACGAGGCCCGCCGACACCATTCCCGGCAGCTTGGAGGCGACGACCGTCTGCTCCCGGCGTCGGCTGTGCACGCCGAGCGCGATCACCAGCGCGAAGATCGGCACCATCCACAACGCGTAGACCAGCAGATACGCCTCGAAGCCCACCAGCGACGAGCCGTTCCAGAGCCCGTGCATGAATACCGCGCCCAGGTAGCCGAGCACGACGCAGCCGGCCTTCGCGACGCCGTTGCGCTGCTGCAGTGCGAAGTACACGCCAATGCCGGTCATGGTGGTGAAAAGCGAATGCGCGAACGGGCCCATGATCAGCCGGACCGCCGCCGTCAGCAGCGACTCGGACACCGATTCGCCGTTGGCGATGTAGAGGATGTCCTCGAGCCAGGCGAAGCCCGCGCCGACCAGCCCCGCGTACACCAGGCAGTCGGTCAGTGAGTTGAGTTCGTTGCGGCGCCGGCCGGTCATCATGAGCAGCAGGAACAGGCCCTTGGCGGCTTCCTCGGTCAGCGGCGCACTGAGCACGAGGGAGAGTGCGCTGGGCGACTCCGTGTCCGCCAGATCGGGGTGGAGCATCGATTCGGCGTAAATCTGAATGATCGAAGCCAGCACGACTGCGACCGAGGCACCCCAGAGAAAGGCGAAGACAAGCAGTCGCGGCGGTTCAGGCTCCCAGCGGTCCAGCCAGATGTAGGCGAGGACGACGACGATCATCACGGTGCTGGACAGCGCGAATCCGATTCCCGCTCCGACGGGGTTGTAGACGGTCAGCCCGATCACGATCAGCCCGGCGATGGTGCCGAGCAGGATGATCACGGCCAGCGGGGCGCCGACCTTACGGATTTTGCGCTGAAACGGCGGGGTGAGCACATACGGAGGTGGTGGTGCGCCTGCGGATGACACCAGAGCAGCGTAGCCGCGCATTGATCATGATCGGCGGGCTCTGGAGGCCGAGTTTGTCCAGCATGTACACAGTCGAGTAACCTCGACGGGTACCCGTCTGCGGTTTTGCGATCTCTGCTGCGGGTGCACAGCACGATATCGGCGCCCGCGCCGAGCCAATAACAAGATTCCCATGTCCCTACGATTGAACCTGTCCGGAGCAACCCACCACATGCCAAGTCCCTCCGTCACGTCTCCGCAAGTAGCCCTCAACGACATCGGCTCCGCGGAGGATTTCCTCGCCGCCATCGACAAGACCATCAAATACTTCAACGATGGCGACATCGTCGAAGGGACCATCGTCAAGGTTGACCGCGACGAAGTCCTGCTCGACATCGGCTACAAGACCGAAGGTGTCATCCCTTCCCGTGAGCTCTCCATCAAGCACGACGTCGACCCCAACGAGGTCGTTTCCGTCGGCGATGAGGTCGAAGCTCTGGTCCTCACCAAGGAGGACAAGGAAGGCCGCCTGATCCTGTCCAAGAAGCGCGCTCAGTACGAGCGGGCCTGGGGCACCATCGAAGAGCTCAAGGAAAAGGACGAGGCCGTCAAGGGCACCGTCATCGAGGTCGTCAAGGGCGGCCTGATCCTCGACATCGGCCTACGCGGCTTCTTGCCCGCTTCGCTGGTCGAGATGCGTCGTGTCCGCGATCTGCAGCCGTACATCGGCAAGGAGATCGAGGCCAAGATCATCGAGCTCGACAAGAACCGCAACAACGTGGTGCTTTCCCGCCGCGCCTGGCTGGAGCAGACCCAGTCCGAGGTGCGCAGCGAGTTCCTCAACCAGCTGCAGAAGGGCGCCATCCGCAAGGGCGTCGTCTCCTCGATCGTCAACTTCGGCGCGTTCGTCGATCTCGGCGGTGTCGACGGTCTGGTGCACGTTTCCGAGCTGTCCTGGAAGCACATCGATCACCCGTCCGAGGTTGTTCAGGTCGGCGACGAGGTCACCGTCGAGGTGCTCGACGTCGACATGGACCGCGAGCGGGTTTCGTTGTCGCTCAAGGCGACTCAGGAAGACCCGTGGCGGCACTTCGCCCGCACCCACGCCATCGGACAGATCGTCCCCGGCAAGGTCACCAAGCTGGTGCCGTTCGGTGCGTTCGTCCGCGTCGAGGAGGGCATCGAGGGCCTGGTGCACATCTCCGAGCTCTCGGAGCGCCACGTCGAGGTCCCGGACCAGGTGGTCCAGGTCGGCGACGACGCGATGGTCAAGGTCATCGACATCGACCTGGAGCGCCGCCGCATCTCGCTGAGCCTCAAGCAGGCCAACGAGGACTACACCGAGGAGTTCGATCCGTCGAAGTACGGCATGGCCGACAGCTACGACGAGCAGGGCAACTACATCTTCCCCGAGGGCTTCGACGCCGAGACCAACGAATGGCTCGAGGGCTTCGAGAAGCAGCGTGAGGAGTGGGAGTCCCGCTACGCGGAGGCTGAGCGCCGGCACAAGATGCACACCACGCAGATGGAGAAGTTCGCCGCTGCCGAGGCCGAGGAAGCAGCTCGGCCGTCGTCGTCCAACGGCGCGTCGCGCTCCGATGAGCCGTCCGCCGGTGGGTCGCTGGCCAGCGACGCCCAGCTGGCTGCACTGCGGGAGAAGCTCGCCGGCAGCGCCTAACGGCCTGCACGATGCTTCGCATCGGTTTGACCGGCGGTATTGGCGCCGGTAAGTCGACGGTGTCCGCCACGTTCGCAGAATGTGGCGGCATCATCGTCGATGGCGATGTGATCGCCCGTGAGGTCGTCGAACCCGGCACCGAGGGGCTGGGTCAGCTGGTCGCGGAGTTCGGTGAGGACATCCTGCTGCCCGACGGCGCACTGAACCGGCCCGCCCTGGCGGCCAAGGCGTTCGTCGACGACGAGAAGCGCGCCAAGCTCAACGGCATCGTGCATCCGCTGGTCGCTCGTCGTCGCGAGGAGATCCTCGACGCTGTCCACGACGACGCAGTGGTGGTGGAGGACATCCCGCTGTTGGTGGAAACCGGTCTGGCGCCGTTGTTTCCGCTTGTCGTCGTGGTCTCCGCAGATGTCGAAACCCGAGTAACCCGTCTGATCAAGCGGGGGATGGACGAGGCCGACGCGCGTGCGCGCATCAAGGCGCAGGCGCCCGAGGAGCAACGGCGCGCGATAGCAGATGTGCTGCTGGACAACTCGGGTTCCCAAGGTGAGCTCGTGGAGAAGGCCCGCGACCTCTGGCACAACCGGGTGCTGCCGCTGGCGCACAACATCAGCACCCGGCAGTGCGGTCCCACGGTCTACGAGCTCGTGCCCTATCGCCCGGCCTGGTCCGACGATGCGCGCAGGATTATCAAGCGCATCGAAATGGCCTGCGGCGCAAAGGCGTTACGGATCGATCACATCGGATCGACCGCAGTGCCCGGCATGGACGCCAAGGATGTGATCGACATCCAGGTCACCGTGGCGTCGCTGGACGTTGCCGACGAGATCGACAGCGCGCTGGAACACGTCGGGTTCCCGCGTATCCAACACATCACTGCGGACACGCCGCACACGGCCGATTCTTCGTTGTGGCGCAAGCGGATTCACTGCGCGGCCGATCCCGGACGCCCGGCGAACGTCCACCTCAGGGTCGACGGCTCGCCGGCTCAGCAGTTCGCGCTCCTGTTCCGCGACTGGTTGGCCGCGAGTCCTGCTGTGCAACAGGATTATCTGGCGGCCAAGCGTCGGGCGCTGTCTGCGCCCGACTACGCAGACGCCAAGGAGCCGTGGTTCGCCGACGCGTATGAGCGCGCGTGGGAATGGGCGGAGACGACGGGGTGGCGGCCCTAGCTACGTAGCGGCTGGGGCAGGCGCCTCTGCTGGCGGAGCGGCGGGCTGCGGCGCGGTCGCCGACGTCTGACCGGCGACCGGCGTGTCCAGCGGGGCGCCACATTGCAGCACGCCGTACAGCGGATCGTCCTTCGGGTGGAACAACCGCGGTGCGATGAACTGATCCGCCTGCGCGACGATCTGGTCGTCGGCCAGGATCTCGCAGTGCAGATTCGACCCGTACGGCCACTGGATCGAGATCTCCATGCCGGCCTCTTTGGGGTCGTCCAAGACTGTGTTGACCTCAAACGTTTGTCCCGGCAGCAGCGTAGGCGTTTCGCTGTTGACGTTGTGATCGTCCATCTTGTACGCGACAACTGCGCCCCGCGACGTCCCGGTCGCGCTTGCGCGGTACGTGATGTTGTGCTTCACGCCATCGCCGGGAGCGGGCTGGATTTCAGTCTGCGGTCCCGGCGGCCCGGGTTCGGGGTCGGCCACGGCGGGGGCCGGCGTCAACTGCGCACCTGCGCCGATGACCGCAGCAGCGGCGATCGCCAGCCATCCGCGCGTGGTGGAGCTCATGACAGCCGACCTTACCGTCGTCAGAGCCGTGACAGCGACGCGGTTGCCGGTCGGCGGCCGCTCGATAGCCCCGTCGTGAGGCGCGGACCTGCGGTTATTTGCCATTACAAGATCATCGCGCATACGTCCTCGACCGTTACGGCCGGTGGAAGAGGGCGCGCCCGCGGGGGCAATTGTTTGCTGATTTCGCAGCAGCGGAATTGAAATGCGATCATCACCAGCAACATTGAAGTTACGCTTGACAGCCTGACTAAATGTGATGTATCTGCGTTTGCAGTCGGCGTAACTGGTTCCCATAGGCGCTGTTATGTCACACGTCAATTAGTCGGCAGGATATTGACGGATCTGCCGATAAGGGTGTTCGCGGTTCGACCGAAATCGATTAATTAGCAGTCGCTTACGGGTGGCAGGCGGTGGTCAAGCTGTGCAGAATCGAGCAATCGGATACGATGCGGCGAGCCGTTTACCACATTGCCTGCGCCCGTCACAAGCTTTGCACCCAGCGTGTTGAACTCCACTAGTTGCAATCGAAAAAATTGCCTATCAGCAAACCCAAAAGCCATCGACGCCGGTTACTATCCTCTCGATCTCGAAGGTTCGCTCAAGGCCCCCACCAAGAAATCACCGGCGACCCGTTGCCGGTTCGGGGAAGGGAGCCGTGGGTCAGCACCGAGGGGATCGCGGTTGGCAAAAGCCAGCTATCAGCGAGAAGAGGTTCACGAAGTGATCACTCGAAGGGAGATTCGGTTATGACCGATGGCGTGTACGCGCCTGCGAGAGAGCGGGCGGGCGGCTCGCGGCACCGCAAGAGGGGCCAGGGCACCCGTCCGAACGCGATAACGGCCGCGGTGGCGGCGGGCGTCCTGGCCGTTGGCGGCGGGGTCGCCGGTGGCATCGTTGCGGCGGGCCAGCAGGCTCCGGCGCCGACCGGCGGTGCCAGTGGCCCGGTCTATGCGCCGGCACTGACCGCGTCCGATACCGCACTCGGTGTCGGCGTGGCCGCGGCCGCACCGACGTCGAGCGGGGTGGGCGCATCGTCCGCTCCGATCGGCGATGCGGTGTCACCTCTGGCGGTGCTGGGCCTGATTCCGTCGGACAGCCCCGGCGGCGCCGCGGTATCGCATTCCGGTAATGCACGCGGGGCGCAGAGTGCCGCGAATTTCTTTGCGCCGACGACGTTTGCGACATCCCTCGTCGGTGGGGCGGGCGGTGGCGGAGCTTCGGCCTCTGCAGCGTCACTGTCGACGTCGGGCCTGTCGCTGACGAGCCCGAGCGGAGCCTTATTGGGTCTGATCGGCCCAGGCGGGCTGCTGATCGGAAACGGCATCGACGGCGATGAGCCCGGCGAAAAGGGCGGCAACGGCGGTCTGCTCTGGGGCAGCGGCGGCAAGGGCGCCGACGGAGCTGCGGGTCAGGCCGGTGGCGCAGGCGGACACGGTGGGCTGTTCGGCAACGGCGGCGCCGGTGGCGCAGGCGGCACGGGCGCGGCGGGCGGTGCTGGCGGCGCCGGTGGCTTGGTGCTGGGCAGCGGTGGCGACGGCGGTAACGGCGGAGCCGGCGGCGCTGGTGGCAAGGGCGGCAGCGGACCTGGGCTGCTGGCGGGCAACGGTGGCGACGGAGGCACTGGCGGTATCGGCGCTGTCGGCGGTGACGGCGGCAACGGTGGCCTGCTGATCGGCGCGGGCGGTAGCGGTGGCACGGGTGGCGCGGGCGCCGCCGGCGCGAACGGCGTGAATCCCACTCCGAACGGCCAGACCGCCGGTTCCGGCACCAACGGCGCAGACGTCACCGTCTCGCCGCCCTCCACCGACGACGCATTCGGTGGCAATGGCGGCCCCGGCGCCAACGGCGGCACCGGAGTCGCAGGCGGCACGGGCGGCAAGGGTGGCGACGCGGTCAACGAGGTCGGCACGGTTAGCCCCGCGACCGGCGGCAACGGCGGAGCGGGTGGCACCGGCGGAGCAGGCGCGGCCGGCGGCAAGGGCGGCGACGGCGGCAACGGCACCGGCCCGTACTGCTGCGGCGGCACCGGCGGCAATGGTGGTGACGGTGGCGCCGGTGGAACCGGCGCCAACGGTGGCGACGGCGGCAATGGCGGGAACGGCTCGAACGTGGGCGATCCCGGCAACGCCGGCGGCACTGGCGGCAACGGCGGCAACGGCGGCACGGGTGCGGCCGGTTCTGCCGGCTCCGCAGGCGCATCGGGCGGCAGCGGTGGCCACGGCGGCCTCGTGCTCGGCATCGGCGGAAACGGCGGTTCCGGCGGCAAAGGTGGCACCGGCGGTACCGGAGCCACCGGCGGCAACGGTGGTAACGGTGGCAACGGCGGCAACGTCGAGACCTCGGGAACACCGGGCACCGGCGGAAAGGGCGGCAAGGGTGGCGTCGGCGGTACCGGCGGCACGGGCGGCGCAGGCGGTACCGGCGGCTCCGGTGGCGGTGGCGGCCTGCTCGGCGGCGGCGGTCACACCGGCAGCACCGGTAGCACCGGTGCCAACGGCAGCAACGGCGCCAACGGCAGCAACGGCGCCAACGGAAGTAACGGCGGCACCACCTAACAGCTGCGCATGACGGTGAGCCCGCTCAGCCCCGCAACGAGGTGCTGAGCGGGCTCATTGCCGTTATGGCGGTTGACAATTCGGACACCACACCGTGGTTCGGCCACCGATCCGGCTACGCCGCAACCGGGTGTGACAGCGCGGGCAGCCCGGATCCGGGTCGTCGCGAACGCGCGTCAACCACCGCGGAAGGCCGGGCACTCGCCCGTGCCGCACCGACGTCTCCAGAACGCTCTTCATCGCAGCGTGAACTCGGCGCGCATCGACACTGCTGACGGGCCGCCCGGGATGCACCTTTGCACGCCAACAGATCTCGTCGACGAGCAGGTTGCCAAGGCCCGCGATCACCGATTGATCCATCAGGGTCGGCTTCAGTGTTCCGCGGCGCCCCTCGAGCGCCTTGCGGAATCCGGCGAGATCGAGTCCGAGCGCATCGGGCCCCTGCTTGCCCATCACCTCGGCTGTCGCGTCGTCGTCGACGGCCAGCCAGATGCCGCGCAGTTTCCGGAGATCGGCATAGCGCAACTCGCCACGGTCGAGGGCGATCACAAGCCGTTCGTATCCCTTTTCGTTGGCGCCGTCGGCCGCGAAGTACGGCTGCCCAGTCATCCCGCTGTGAACCAGCAGAACGGGACCATCCGTCGGCAGGATCAGCCATTTGCCGTGTCGTCGCGGCTTTCGGAACGTGTGCTTCATCAGATTGCGGGCCAGCGCGGGCGCGCTGGTGTTCCGCAACACTCCGGGGTCACGCACGTCGACGGCCCGCACCTCACGCCCGGGCAGCTTTTCTGCCAACTCGCGACGGAACCCCTCCACATCGGGTAATTCAGGCATTGAGCTTCGACAGACGTTCGATGGGCCGGGTCAACGAGCGGGCGTGCCGACGCATGTCGGCCCATGGATCGCCTTGTCCGGCAACCCGTTTCAGCACGTCGCGAAGCGTGAAGCGGTCAGGCCGCAAACCACGTGCGCTCAGCTCGTCCCACTCCAGTGGGGTGGCGACGGGAGCACCGCGTCGTGCGCGCACCGTGTACGGAGCCGCGGCGGTTTGCGCGTAGGCATTTCGCATCACGTCGACGTAGATCCGGTCGCCGCGCTTGTCCTTGCGCTGCTCGACCGTTCGGTGTGCGGGATCATCCGCCACCACGACCTCGGCGACGTCGCGGGCGAACTGCCTGACAGTGTCGAAGTCGTGTCCGCGGGCCAGCGGCGTGACGACATGCAGCCCCCGCGATCCGGTGGTCTTCAGGTACGGCGCAAGGCCGAGATCGCGCAGCACGTCGGCGCAGGCTTGGGCGGCCGCGCGCACCGCGGCAAAATCGTCGGTTGACGGATCCAGGTCGAAGATGACTTGATCCGGTTCGCCGAGCAGGTCGCGCCGCGACAGCCACGAATGCACGGTGACGCAGTTCTGATTGGCCAGCCATACCAACGCATCGCGACGATCCACGACCGGGTGCACGACCGTGCCGCCCTCCTTGGTGACCTCGGCCGAGCCCATCCATTCGGGCAGCGTGCCGGAGAAATCCTGTTGCACGAAGCCGTGCTGGCCGATGCCGCGGGGATATCGCCACAACGTGAGCGGTCTGCCCTTCAAGTGCGACACCATGACATCGGCGATTTCTGAGTAGTAGTCGACCAGGTCGCCCTTCGTGATGCCGTCGTCGGGAAACACCACCCGGTTCGGATGGGTGATCTCGACTGCTCGGGACCTTGCAGCCATCAGTGCGTCTCCCTCACCACCTCGTTGGGACTCTTGTCGGTACGCAGGCCGAGATATCGCGGGTGGCGCAGCTTGCCGTCGCGGGTCCACTCGCCGAACGCCACCTGCGCCACCAATTTCGGTCGCACCCAACGCGCGGTCGGCTCGCGGACCGATCCTCTTGTGATGGGCGACGTCGCCTGCTCGGTGCGCGCCAATTGTTCGTGCAGTTTTCGCAGTGTCGCGTCGTCGAACCCGGTGCCGACCTTGCCTGCATAGACCAGATCCGCCCCGTCGTAGTAGCCGAGCAACAGCGCTCCGAGACCCACCCGGCTGCCCTTCGGGGCCGTGTACCCGACGACCACAAACTCTTGATCGCGGCTGCACTTGAACTTCAGCCAGTTGCGCGACCGTCCGCCCTCGTAGGTCGATTCGGCCAACTTCGCGATCACCCCTTCGTCGCCGCGCTCGCAAGCGGCGCGATAAGCCGATTCACCGTCCTTGACTCGGTGGGTGGTGAAGCGTAGCGGATCATCGAAGCTGAAGGTGTTGCGCAGCAGTCGTTTACGCTGTAACAGCGGATAGGCCGTGATGTCTTCGCCGTCCAGGTTCATCAGATCGAACACGTAGTAGAAGACGGGAATGCCCGACACCCTGGCGAGGGCGGGATCGGTGATGCCGGAGCGGCCCTGCAATCGCTCGAAACTGGTTCGTCGTCCTTCGAAGGCCACGATCTCGCCGTCCATGACGAATCGAGATGTCTCCTGTTTGGCAAGTCCCTCGACGATCTCAGGGTAGGTGTTGTTGAGCGACAATTGGTTTCGCGACAGCAGCCGTATCCGCTTGCCGTCGCGGAAGGCAAGGCCCCGCACCCCGTCCAGCTTGCGCTCGAAGATCCAATCGGGGTCGGAGAAGCGCTCGTCGGTGAGCGTCGCAAGCGTCGGCGACTGCCAGTCGGGAACCATTACCGAGGCATACCCGCCGCGGAACGGGGCTATGCCGGCCGCCAGGTCAGCGTCATTCCGCTTTCGGCGAGCCAGCGGTTCAAGTCGTAGTCGTGCCTGGACAGCCCGTCGATCGCCGACACGGCCGTCTGCACCGCATGCTCGCCGGTTTCCGGCGTCAACAGGCCGTGACGGACGGCGGTCAGGAGCTCGTCGACGTCCAACAACTCGACGCTCTTGCCTGTCCGGACGACGAGGTCGAGGTAGTGGTCCTCGGCATGCCATGCGTTGGTCCCCGGCGTGTAGTGGCCGACGTCGAGGTAGTAGTCCTGATCGACTTCATGGCCGGGGTTGAAGTGAAAGATCGTGGCTCGCAAGCCGACGGACGGCAGCAACCAAGACTCGATGTAGTGAAACTGTGTGCGTCCGGGGGCCGGTCGCGCCATGTAAAGGCCCCACGGCTCGACGGTATAGACGTCAACGGCCCGCACGATGCCCTTCGGATCGGTGTTGGTGCGGGCTACCAGGTCAAATGTTTCGTGCTTTGGCGCGTGGATGCTCTCAGCATAGGCGGCCGAGAGGTCATCGGTTGTGCCAGGAAATCGCGGTGCGCAGGGTAGCCTCCAGCGCGCGGTGGACGTCGCGCAGCGGGCGGATGTCGCGCCGTACCCGGCAGAGCAGGATCGCGCCCTCGATCGCGGCGACGACCGTGGTAGCTAATCGTCGCGCGTCGGTGCGGCTGACACCCGCGTCGAGCAGGCTCCGTCCGATCAGATCCTGCCAACGCGTGAACGCGGCGGCGGCCGCATCGGTCGCGGTTGACCCGGCGTCCGCCTCGGCGGCCACAGCAACGACGGGACAGCCGGCACGAAAGTTGCTGTCTTCGAGCACTTCTCGCCAGGAGTCGACGAAGATGCCGAGTGCAGCGATCGGGTCGCCGCCCTCAGCGGCACGGGCGATGCGCCGCTCGACCACGCCAGCGGCCCACGCCATCGTCTCCGCCGCGAGTTGTTCCTTGCCGCCGGGAAAGTGGTGGTAGATCGAACCGCGCGGCGCTCCGCTGTGCTCGATGACGTCGCGAAAACCCGTGCCGCTGTAGCCGTTCTCTCTGAACAGCAAAGCGGCGCTTTGAATCATCCGGTCTCGGCTATCGCTGGCTATGACATCCATCATAGTCTAGCCTCTAGATTATGCCAACTGTCATAGTCGACGAACGGGACCACATACTGCACATGGGGCTCAACCGGCCCGCAAAGCGAAACGCATTCGACGTCGAGATGCTCGAGGAGCTGGGCCGCGCCTACGAACGCCTGGAACGCGACGACAACCTGCGCGTCGGCGTGCTGTACGCGGAGGGCGACAACTTCACCGCCGGCCTGGACCTTGCCGAAGTCGGCCCCCGCCTGATGAATGGGTCGCTGGACTGGCCCGACGACGCCCGAAACCCGTGGCGCAATGACGGCCGGGGGTGGACGAAGCCGGTGGTCGCCGCCGCCCACGGCTGGTGCCTGACGCTCGGCATCGAACTCCTGCTGGCCGCAGACATCCGGATCGCCGGCGCCGATACCCGGTTCGCCCAACTCGAGGTCCAGCGGGGCATCTATCCGTTCGGCGGGGCCACCACCCGGCTGCCGCGCGACGCCGGCTGGGGCAACGCGATGCGCTGGCTGCTGACCGCTGACGAATTCGACGCCGCAGAGGCGCTGCGGATCGGCCTGGTGCAGGAGGTTGTCGAACCGGGACGGCAGCGCGAGCGCGCCGTCGAACTGGCTGAGCGGATCGCCGCACGATCGGCGCCGCTGGCCGTGCGAACCACACTCATCGCAGCTCAGCGTGCCAACCGTGAGGGTGAGCGGTCCGCCGAGGACCGCTTCGTCGACGACGTCGTCGCCCTGTTCAAGACCAGCGACGGGGCCGAGGGGATCCAGGCGTTCGTCGAACGCCGTCAGCCGCGCTTCACCGGGGCCTGAGCCTGGGGAACAGCCGATGTCGGTGGTGGGTTCTACCCTGGTGAAATGGCTTTCGCTACCGAACACCCCGTGCTTGCGCACTCGGAGTATCGCGCCGTCGACGAGGTCGTGCGGGCGGGCGGCCGCTTCGAGGTGGTCAGCCCGCACTCGCCCGCGGGTGATCAGCCTGCCGCCATCGACGAGCTCGAGCGCCGCATCAGAGCGGGGGAGCGCGATGTCGTGCTGCTGGGTGCCACCGGAACGGGTAAGTCGGCGACCACCGCGTGGCTGATCGAGCGCCTGCAGCGCCCAACGCTGGTGATGGCGCCGAACAAGACCCTGGCCGCACAGCTTGCCAACGAGCTACGAGAGATGTTGCCGCACAACGCCGTTGAGTACTTCGTCTCGTACTACGACTACTACCAGCCCGAGGCGTACATCGCGCAGACCGACACCTACATCGAGAAGGACAGCTCCATCAACGACGACGTCGAGCGGCTGCGGCACTCGGCGACGTCGAGCCTGCTGTCGCGGCGCGACGTGGTGGTGGTCGCGTCGGTGTCCTGCATCTATGGCCTTGGCACGCCCCAGTCGTATCTGGACCGCTCGGTCGAGCTGCAGATCGGCCAGGAAGTCCCGCGCGACGCGCTGCTGCGACTGCTCGTCGACGTTCAGTACACCCGCAACGACATGGCGTTCACTCGCGGCTCGTTCCGGGTTCGCGGCGACACCGTCGAGATCATCCCGTCCTACGAGGAGCTTGCGGTCCGCATCGAGTTCTTCGGCGACGAGATCGAGGAGCTGTACTACCTGCATCCGCTGACCGGTGACGTCGTTCGCAAGGTCGACTCGCTGCGGATCTTCCCGGCCACGCACTACGTGGCAGGTCCAGACCGCATGGCACACGCGATCTCGACCATCGAGCAGGAGCTCGAAGAGCGGCTGGCCGAGCTCGAAGGGCAGGGCAAGCTGCTGGAGGCGCAGCGGCTGCGGATGCGCACCAACTATGACGTCGAGATGATGCGTCAGGTCGGCTTCTGCTCGGGCATCGAGAACTACTCACGCCACATCGATGCCCGCCCGGCCGGCTCAGCGCCTGCCACCCTGCTCGACTACTTCCCCGAGGACTTCCTGCTCGTCATCGACGAATCGCACGTGACGGTGCCGCAGATCGGCGGCATGTACGAGGGCGACATCTCGCGCAAGCGCAACCTGGTCGACTTCGGGTTCCGGCTACCGTCGGCCATCGACAACCGGCCGCTGACGTGGGAGGAGTTCGCCGACCGGATCGGCCAGACGGTGTATCTGTCCGCGACGCCGGGGCCGTACGAGTTGAGTCAGACGCAAGGCGAGTTCGTCGAGCAGGTGATCCGCCCGACCGGACTGGTCGACCCGCAGGTGGTGGTCAAGCCGACGAAGGGCCAGATCGACGACCTGATCGGCGAGATCCGCAAGCGCACGGAGCGCGACGAGCGCGTGCTCGTCACGACGCTCACCAAGAAGATGGCCGAGGACCTCACCGACTACCTCCTGGAGATGGGCATCCGGGTGCGGTACCTGCACTCCGAGGTGGACACGCTCCGCCGGGTCGAGCTGCTGCGGCAGCTGCGACTGGGCGAATATGACGTACTGGTCGGCATCAACCTGCTGCGCGAGGGCCTCGACCTGCCCGAAGTGTCGCTGGTGGCGATCCTCGACGCCGACAAGGAAGGCTTCCTGCGGTCGACCCGCAGCCTGATCCAGACCATCGGCCGCGCGGCGCGCAACGTGTCCGGCGAGGTGCACATGTACGCCGACAACATCACCGACTCGATGCGGGAGGCCATCGACGAGACGGAGCGCCGCCGCGCCAAGCAGGTCGCCTACAACAAGGCCAACGGCATCGATCCAAAGCCGTTGCGCAAGAAGATCGCCGACATTCTCGACCAGGTCTACCGCGAGGCCGACGACGTCGAGGTCGGTGGCTCCGGCCGCAACGCCTCGCGCGGTCGTCGCGCACAGGGGGAGCCGGGCCGCGCGGTCAGCGCCGGAATCATCGAGGGTCGCGACACCTCGAACATGCCGCGCGCCGAGCTCGCCGACCTGATCAGGGATCTGACCGAACAGATGATGGCCGCGGCCCGCGATCTGCAGTTCGAGTTGGCCGCGCGCATCCGCGACGAGATCCATGATCTCAAGAAGGAACTGCGCGGAATGGACGCCGCGGGGCTCAAGTAGGGCCTGCCGAAGCTGACCGCTACGTGGCGGCTGCGAGCAGCGCGTACTGCGCGGCCGACTTCTGCTTGGCGCTGATCGCGGTGTCGGCGTGCAGTGAGGTGTAGAAGTTCTCGAACACGATCCGGCACACGAATGCGTTCGAGGGTGAGTTGTTGACCTGGAAGCAGCGTTCGTCAGGGACGTTCGGATCGGCGTCGATCTCGTGTTCGCGGCCGGAGGCCTCGGCGGTGAACTCGGCGAGCATCTCGAGTGCGGACTTGTGGTCTCGTAGCCGGTAGAGGTTTTGGGCGCCGGAGACCGCCAGCCGGTCGACACCCCACTTCTCGTAGAGCTTGTCCTTGCGGAACGTCGACGGCTGGAAATGCAGCGCGCCGGTGGGTCCGTAGACCCCGAATCGGGCTGACACCGGTGTTGGATGCGCCGGGTCGGTGCTGACCATCCGGCTCAACAACCCATCGGGGTCCCGGGGCAGCGTCGGGATCGCTTCGGGCGGGGTGGGACGGAAGTCCTGCAACAGCTTTCGCTGGGCATCGACAACGGGGTCGAGGTCACCGATGTGGGATTCCACTTCGGCGGGCGGGGCATCGATCATCAGATGCACGACGAACGGCCCCATCGCAGTGTCTGCGAGCACCGCGCCGTTTCCCGGTGTGTAGCGAGCCAGGACTTCCGGATGCTTGGGCAGCGGCACCGCGACTGTCTTGGCCATGTCTTTCCAGTTGGTGGTGTCGAGCGAGGCTGCTGCCGCGCGTGCCGCATCGTCGTTGGGAAAACGCAGCAGCGTGATCGACAGCCCGACGTAGGGCTCAGGGGGCGCATTGTCTGCGGGCGGGGGTCGGTCCGCGAAGCCGGCGCGATACCCGGCCAACCAACCGTGCTGATCGAGGACCCCTTTGCCCGCTTCGCCGAGAAGCGGAAGAAGACTGGCTGCGTCGGGAATCGGGTCGGCCCGCCACACGTACAGCAGCATCGAATCGAATTGCGACGAATCGGCGACGGCGTCCGCCATCCGAATGCTTTCGAGGAGAGTGGCCTCCTGCGGTGATGGCTGACCGGGCACCGCGCGCAGCGTGGTCGGAAAGGTGCCCACATCCAACTTGGCCAGGTCAATGCTTTCGCCCGCGGACTGTTCGCCTGAGCAGCCTGCTGCGAGCACGGCCGCCACCGACGCAGCGACGAGCCACCGCAACCGTCCGCGCTGCATCGGCGCTTTTGCTACCACGGTGAACACGCTAGTGCCACCGAGACAGCTAATTGTGAGAATCGCCAACGTCAAAATCACTTGACCTCAATGACGGTTGAGCTCTTACGGTGAGCGGCGTGACCGATACCCCGGCGATCATCACCGGTAGCTGGCGTGAGCTGCTGGGCCCCAAGAACCTCGGGGCCTCGGCCGTGCTCGCCGGCGGTGTCGCGCTGTACGCCACGAACGAATTCCTCACCATCAGCCTGATGCCGAGCGCGGTCGCCGACATCGGCGGGCACCGCTACTACGCATGGGTGACAACCGTGTACCTGGTGGCATCGGTGGTCGCCGCGACCACCGTGCACTCGCTGCTGTTGCGGCTGGGCCCACGCTGGGCATACCTGTTGGGGCTCAGCGTGTTTGGCATCGGCAGTCTGGCGTGCGCGGCGGCGCCGACGATGGAGATTTTGCTAGCAGGCCGCGTGGTCCAGGGCGCGGCCGGCGGTCTGCTCGCCGGTCTCGGATATGCCGTGATCAACACCGCGCTGCCCAGTTCGTTGTGGACCAAGGCCTCTGCACTGGTGTCGGCGATGTGGGGGGTTGGCACGCTGGTGGGGCCGGCCGCCGGCGGGCTCTTCGCCCAATTCGGTTCTTGGCGTTGGGCTTTCGGTGTCCTGGTGATTCTGACGGCTGTGATGGCGGCCCTGGTGCCCGTCGCCCTGCCTGCGCGCGGCGACGCCGAAGTGGGTGACCCGCGCAGCCCGATCCCCATCTGGTCACTGGTCCTGCTTGGCACCGCGGCCCTCGTGGTGAGCGTGGCCGGCATTCCGCACGATTGGCGCGCGACCGCGGCGCTGTTGGCGCTCGGCGCCGTACTGGTGGCCGCGTTTCTCTACGTCGACCGGCGGCTGCCCGCGGCGGTGCTGCCGCCGAGCACCTTTGGCGCCGGCCCGTTGAAATGGATTTACCTGACGCTCGGGTTGTTGATGGCGGCGACGATGGCCGACATGTATGTGCCGCTCTTCGGTCAACGATTGGCGCATCTGACACCGGTTGCCGCGGGGTTCCTCGGTGCGGGGCTTGCCATCGGCTGGACCGTCGGCGAGATCAGCAGCGCATCGCTGCACAGCGAGCGGGCGATCAGGTGGACGGTGGCCGTCGCGCCGCTGGTGATGGCCACCGGGCTGGCATTGGCCGCGGCCACGCAATACGAGCGGGCGTCGTTCGGGCTTGTCGCGGTGTGGGCGGTGGCACTGCTGATCACCGGCATCGGGGTCGGTATTGCGTGGCCACATCTTTCCGCATGGGCGATGAGTCGAGTCGACGATCCAGCCGAAGGCCCAGCGGCCGCAGCCGCCATCAACACCGTGCAGTTGATCTGCGGTGCCTTCGGTGCCGGGCTCGCCGGAGTGGTGGTCAACCTGACCGAAAGCGGGGGCGCGACGCAGGCGCGCTGGCTCTTCTCGACGTTCGCGGTGCTGGCCGCGGTCGGTGTGCTCGCGTCGACGAGAAGCGGGCGTCCTCAGAGCACTGGCAGCAGCCGGCGCAGGATGGTCGCCGAGGACTCGGCGGCCTGATCGACGAACGCGGTGAAGTCGAACAGCGCATTGCCGCCGGCGAGGTCCGACAGCGCCCGGATCACCAGCCAGGGGATGCCGAACGACTCGCACACCTGCGCGACCGCACCGCCCTCCATCTCGATCGCCTGCCCGCCGAGATCACTGCGCAGTCGGTCGCGGGTGGTCTCGCAGTTCAGGTACTGATCACCGGATAGCACTGTGCCGTAGACGATTTGGCCAGGAATCGAGACGTCCGCCAGCCGCTCCCTGACCCGGTCCAGCAGTTCGCCATCCACTGGATAGCCGAGTCGATCGGTGGGGTTGATGACCGGTACGTAGCCGGGCTGATACGTCCGTACGCGTCCGTTTTCCACCACGCCCGCGTCGTGCTGGATCAAGAAATCGGCGACGACGATGTCACCGATGGCCAGCCCCGGGTCCAGGCCGCCGGCCACGCCGGTGAAAACAATTGTGCGGCAACCGAATCGGTCGGCCAGAAGCGTCGTCACGAGCGCGGCATTGACCTTGCCCATGCCCGAACCAACCAGCACGACGTCATGCCCGTCGATCATGCCGCTGTCGAAGACGGTGTGCGCGGCTTCCGTGCTGCGGGCGTCGGCGAGGATGGCGCGCAGGTGTGCGAGTTCCTGCGGAATCGCACAGATCAGTCCGATGGTCACACCGCAGTATGACTAGTCGGATTCGTCGTCGAGCTGGCGGATCGCCGTCACCCCGTCGATGGACGCCAGCACCGTCGGCGCGGCGAGAATGCCCCTGCCCGACAGCGTGAGTAGTACACCGGCGCTGCCCGCGGCGATGCGCTCGCCTGCGGCGTCGGCCGACAGATCGGTGAGCTGCCACTGCCTCTTGTCGCACGCCTGCAGTAGCCGACTCATCACGCCGCGGCCCTCGTCATAGGTGACGTGCATGGTGACCGAGCCGGCAAGCCGGGCGGACAGTCGCTTCGCCAGCGGCATGAAGCCGACGATGATCAGGAAGTGCATCGCGGTCACCGTGACCGCCAACAGCAGAAGGCCCGAGCCCGCCGCCATGCCGATGGCCGCGGACTCCCACACGGCCGCTGCCGTCGTCAGTCCGTGGACTGAGCCACGCCGGAAGATGATGATGCCGGCACCGAGAAAGCCGATGCCCGAGACGATTTGGGCCGCGACACGGGACGGGTCGACGACCACCAGACCGTCCTGCAGCACGTCGGAGAAGCCGTACTTGCTGACGAGCAGGATCAGGGCGGCGGCGGTGCCGACGATGGTCTGGGTGCGCACCCCGGCGCTCTTGCCCTGGATCTCGCGCTCGAGGCCGATCAACGACGTCAGGCCGAACGCAACGAACAGCTCGACGATCTGTCGCGTGCCCTGTCCCGGGCCACCGAAGAACGGCGGATCGGCCAGCCACACCTGCATGGGAAACAAATTAACCCCGGGGCAGGACCGATGACTTTCGGCGCGCCGCATAGTCCATATTTGCAGCCCATGTTGCCAGTGCCTATTGGTTAGGAGATGCGCGATGCCCACAACTGCCGCCGGCTATCCCGACGTCACCAGTCGCGAGGAATGGCTCGCCGCCCGCAAGAAGCTACTGGCGCGCGAACGCGAAGTCACCCATCTGCGAGATGCCGTCAATGCGGAGCGACGCCGGCTGCCGATGGTGAAGGTAGACAAGGACTACGTGTTCGAGGGCCCCGACGGCGAACTGCGCTTGGTCGACATGTTCGACGGCCGCCCACAGTTGTACATCCACCACTTCATGTGGATCGACGCCACCGACAGGGGCTGCCCGAGTTGCACGATGGCAGCGGATCTCACGTTCACCGAACGGGACCGCGGACTGCTGCATGCCAAGGGCGTGACGTTCGCGGCGGTGTCGAGAGCGCCGTATGCCAGCATCGCGCGCTACCAGGCCGAACACGGATGGACGTTTCCGTGGTACTCGTCGCGTGACAACGACTTCACCTACGACTACCACGTCACCTTGGACCCGGCGCGCGCGCCGATCGAGTACAACTACAAATCCGTCGACGAGTTGCACGCCGACGGACTGACCGATGATGTGCTGCGCGGAGACTGGCCGGGTGCCAGCGTCTTCCTCCGACGCGAAGACGAGGTGTTCCACACGTATTCGGCGTTCGCGCGCGGTCTCGACCACTCCGCGCCGGGATATCCCTTCCTCGATCTGACGCCGTATGGCCGCCAGGAGAAGTGGGAAGACTCGCCTGCCGGTTGGCCACAAGGCACCGACGCAGTCGGCGTGCCGATGGACGACTAGCGATCACGGCGATCCAAAGCCTGGGCCGGTGCCGGGCCGGCCGGCAGGATCTTGTCCTGTTGCGGGTGTGGCTGAGTGGCTAGGCACCGGCCTGCAAAGCCGTCTACACGGGTTCGAATCCCGTCACTCGCTCGCGACACGTTGGGTAATAGTCGTGCGCGGGTGCCGCGGCTTACCTAACGTTTGCACCGATGGACAATCCACCCCTGCGCTCGGTCAATCCAGCAGTGCGCGACGCAATGGCCAGGCGACTGCAGCGCCGATCGGTTGTCACCGGAAAAATCACCGTGCCCGCGGTGCCGGGGATGATCGATCAGTACGTAGCGATGTGCGAGTCGCTGTTCGCGACCCTGGGTAGGCCGTTCAGCGATGAACAGCTCGCCCACGTCAGAGAGGTGCTGGAGGGCCAACTCGCGGAGGCATACGCCAACTCGCCGCGCTCCAACATCGTCATCTCCTACGACGCCCCGGTCGGCACGACGTTGAACTATCACGTCAAGGCCGAATGGTGGACGGTCGAGGGCGCCTACGAGAACTGGATCAGCACCCGCGAGCCGCCGCTGTTCGGCACCGAACCGGACGCCCGAGTACTGGCGTTGGCCAACCTCGCGCTCGACCCCAGAGCGTTCCGGATTCTGGACATCGGTGGGGGAACCGGGCGCAACACGCTGGCGCTGGCGCGGCGCGGCCACCCCGTCGACGTGGTGGAGATGACGCCGAAGTTCGCGGAGATCATTCGTACCGACGCCGAACGGGAATCGCTGACCGTGCGCGTGATCGAGCGGGACATCTTCGCCACCGAGGACGACCTGCGGCACGACTATGAGCTGATCCTGCTGTCCGAGGTGGTTTCGGATTTCCGCACGGCGCAGCAGCTGCGCGCGGTTTTCGAACTCGCCGGCCAGTGCCTTGTCCCTGGCGGCCACCTGGTGTTCAACGCGTTCCTCGCGAAGCCCGGCTACACACCGGATGACGCCGCGCGCGAACTCGGACAGCAGTGTTACACAACAATTTTCACCGCCCAGGAATTGTCGACGGCGGCCGCCGGTTCGGCGCTTCACCTGGTGTCCGACGATTCCGTGTACGACTACGAGATGGCGCATCTGCCGCAGGGCGCCTGGCCGCAGACGAGTTGGTATGCCGACTGGGTCAGCGGCCGCGACGTGTTCGACCTGCCGCGCGAAGAATCGCCCATCGAAATGCGTTGGCTTGTGTATCAGAAAGCAGCCTGGTAGCCGTGGCCAAACTCGAGCTGTCCCGCGAGCTGTCGCTGTCCCCCGAAGACGCCTGGGCCCATGCTTCGAATCTGGCCGAGCTCGGCGACTGGCTGGTGATGCACCAGGGCTGGCGCGGCGAGGTACCGGCGGAACTGACGACGGGTGCGACCCTCGTCGGCGTCGCAGGCGCGAAGGGGTTACGCAATCGAGTGACCTGGACCGTGCGCGAGCTTGACCCGCCCCGGCTGCTGCACATGACCGGCGACGGTGTCGGCGGCACCAAGTACGCGCTGCGGATGACGGTCTCGCCGACCGAGACCGGCTCCGCGTTCACGTTCAACCTCGAACTGGGTGGCAGGCCCTTGTTCGGGCCGATCGGAGCGGCCGCCGCGCGCGCCGTCAAGGGCGACATCGAACGGTCGATCCAGCGGTTCGAAGAACTGTACGGCTGACGTTCCGGCCGCTCGATCGGAGCGACACCGGTCCCGTACCGTTGCACCATGGTCAGGATCGCGTGCTGCCAGATCGACCCGACGATCGGCGAATTGGCCGCCAACGCCGAGTTGATCGAGGAGAACATCCGTCAGGCGGTCGCGGCAGGCGCCAACGTGATTGTGCTGCCCGAGCTCGCCACGTCCGGATACATGTTCGCCGATGCCGATGAAGCGCGGGCGGCGGCGCTCACGCCGGGAGCTGCGGCATTCGCCAATTGGTCTGCAGCCGCGGGCGATTCGATCGTCATCGGCGGCTTCTGCGAACTCGGCGACGATACCCGGTTGTACAACAGCGCGGTGATGGTCGACGCCACCGGCGTGATCGCCACCTATCGCAAGACGCATCTGTGGGACCGCGAGAAGTTGATCTTCACCCCGGGCGACACGCTGCCCTCGGTGGTCGAGACGAAGCACGGCGCGATCGCCGTGATGGTCTGCTACGACCTCGAGTTCGCCGAACTCACTCGCCCCATCGCGGTGCACGGCGCAGAGCTGATCGCCGCGCCGGTGAACTGGCCGTTGTTTCCCCGGCCAGAGGGCGAACGCCCTGGCGAGGTCATCACCGCGATGTCGACGGCAAGGACGAACAAAGTCGCCGTGGCGGCGTGCGACCGGGCTGGCGTCGAGCGTGGCCAACAGTGGACGGAAGGCACCGTGATCGTCGATCCGGACGGCTGGATCGCCGCCGCAGCAGGTCCCGGTACTGCGATGGCCGTCGCCGACATCGACCTGGCCCTCACCCACGACAAGACCCTGACCGAGCACGTCCACCTGTTCGACGACCGGCGCGTCGACTTGTACTAGCGCCTCAGCGCAGCGAAGATATCGCGGTAGTGCAGGTGCGCCATGAAATGGCCGCCGTCGCGAATATTCAAGGTGGCGTTGGGGATTCGCGAAGCCAACCGGTGCGGCCAGCTTTCGTTGACGAGTTGGTCACCCGTTCCAGCCCACACATCTACTGCCACCGTCAGCTCCTCTGGAGCAAAACCCCACGGTCGCATCCACGCCCGGTACTCCTCAACCGCGCCTGCCGGTTGCCGTAACGCCTCGCGCGTCATCCGCGCGAACGCCGGGAAGCCCTCGTCGTGGAGTACCGCTCCGTCGGCCTGGCCGAGCTCGCGCGCGGCCAGTCGCCCGTACAACGTCGGTGCGGCGCCCGCCGCGAATCCCATGATCCGAAACCACTGCGCCGCAAGCCACGGTGCGCGCTGGGAGAGGCGGGTCAGCGTCCGGTCCATCGCAGGCAGTTCGTCAAACACGCCGGGCTCGGTCAGAGGCAACGCGCCGGCGATGATCGCTACCCGGGTCACCCGATTCGGTAGCGCATGGCCCACGGCCGCGGCGTACTGCCCACCCATCGACCAGCCCATCACCGCGAACCGGTCGACGTCGATCAGGTCGAGCAGTCCCGCGACATCTTGCGCCCAGTCGTCGACGGTGCGACCGGGTTGCGGATCCGACCGCCCCACACCCGGCCGGTCGGGGGAGATCAGCCGGATACCAGCGGCTGTCGCAACGGCGTCTGCGGCAGCCACATCGAGGCGGCAGGCCAACCCACCGTGTGCGTTGACGATCGGAAAGCCATCGGGTTGGCCGTATTGCGCGTAGCTAACCGACCGTCCGTCCAGCAGCCGGACGATGCGATCGACTGCGGGCTGCATCTAGCCGATCATGTCTCAACGGGTCACCAACCCGGCGGCGAACCGCAGATCCGACACCAGCCCGTCGAATGCTTTGGCCCTGTCCTCCGGCGGTCCACGCAGCACGGACGATGGGTGAACGGTGACGGCCACCTGCGGGTCGAAGTCGAGATCGGCCAGCTCGTCGATGGCGGGCAGGTGCAATGCCTCGCCCCGATGCGCGGTCAATCGAAAGTCGTTGCCCATCAACGACTTTGCTGCCGTAGCACCGAGCAGCACGACCACGTCGGGCTCAACCGACATCATCTCCGCGAACAGCCATGGCCTGCACGCCACCACCTCGGTCCGGCTGGGGGTCTTGTGGATGCGGCGCTTACCGCGTTCGGGCAGCGTGAACTTGAAGTGCTTCACCGCGTTGGTGACGTACAACCGGTCGCGGTCGACCCCAGCCTCGATCAGCGCCTTGTCGAGCAGCTTGCCCGCAGGCCCGACGAACGGGGCACCTGCCTTGTCCTCCTGATCGCCGGGTTGTTCACCGACGAGCATCATGGCGGCGTCCGCCGCGCCTGCGCCGAACACCGTCTGATTCGCGTGCAGGTACAGGTCGCACCCCTTGCACCCGTGCGCGGCCTCGGTCAGCGTGTCGAGGTCTTGGCTGTCGGGGACGAAATCGGCGGCGCTCACACGGGCCGGTTACCCGCTTATCGGGTTGACTTCACCACCTGCGCGAAGCTGAACTGCCAGCGTTCGACGATGTGGAAGCCCATGCGCTGCGGCACCTGGTACGCGGGAGCGCGCTTGAGGCGCGGTCCTGGATCCAACGCCTGGCCGCTCTGGCGATCGGGCACCGTGGTGTCGCGTTCGGACACCGTCCACAGCACCGTGCAGCGCTGAACGCGGTCGGCGACGCCCCAGATGCCGAGGTGCTGGTCCCACAACCAGTTGCGTTGCGCCCCGCGCAAGCCGCGGCCTGGATCGACGAGTTTTGCGTAGGCGGCGGGCCTGGCCGCCGTCAGCGGCCTGATCGGGCCAGGCTTCCACGCGGCCGTGTTGTCGAGGATCAGGCAGTCGCCTGCCGATGCGTGCGCGGTGATCACGTCGGCGACCTGGCTGAAGTCCATGCCCTCCTTGGCATACGGGCCGCGTTGCCCGAGGAGATAGTTGGGAGTGGCGACGAGGGCGAACGCGGCCACGACCGCGGTGACGCGTTCGCGGGTTCGGAACAACGCCGCCAGGCAAACCGCCAGCAGCAACGCCATCCCGGGGGAGGTGTAGCAGAGGTAGCGGGGATAGTAGATCGGTTGCTGCACCGCCGAATACAGCAGCAGCACGGCGGTCGGCAGGACGATCCACGCCACCGCGATGCCTGCCAGTTGACGGTTACCCGTCGGCCACGGCCTGCGCAGCACGAGCGGTGCCGCCAGCACCACACCGGCCAGCAGCGCGAACCCCACGCTGTGGTCGAAGTACTGCTGCTGGACGATCTCCAAGAACGTCGCGGGCTGAAGCGGCGAAATCCATCTGACCTGTGCGATCTGGGTGCGGCAGAACATCAAGAACGGCACGACCGTCAACACGGCGACCGCCGCGGCCGCGGCCCACCTCATCACCGCGGCCCGGTTCTTGGCCACCACCGCCACCACGGCGGCGTGCACCAAGACCATCAGCACCGCAAACACGTTCAGCAGCGTCGACATCATCAACGCCAGCGTGTACAGCGGCCACAGCGCCGCGGTGTTTCGTCGGGCGGCGGTGATCACCAACACTGTCAACCACACCGCGGCAGCGGCCGTCAGCGCGTACGACCTCGCCTCGATGCCTGCCCATGTGATGCGCGGCAGGATCGCGAAGATCACTCCAGCGCAAACGCCCACGGTTCGCGTCGAAAACTGTTTGGCCACAACGACAACGCCGGCAGCAGCGAGCCCGACGGCCAGACAACTGGATAGCCGAGACCAGAATTCGGTCACGGGGAAGATCGCGAACCAGCCGTGCATGACCAGGTAGTAGAGGCCGTGCACCGCATCGATGTTGTGCAGCAGCTGCCACAGCTGGGGCACGGATCGAGTCGAAGCGGAGATGGTCGCCGCTTCGTCGAACCACAGCGACGGCCTGGCGGCGCCCGCGGCGGATACCGCGACGGCGAACACCGCCACCATTGCGGGATCGAACCGGCCGGCCCGAACCCGCTCAAGCGGTTGGACGCGCGCGACGCGTAGCGGTCTAGTTGAAAGATCCACGTGCTCGGTCTGCCCCCTCAAGTGACGGCAAAACCGTAACCCGTCTCTACGCTGCGCGCTCGGGAAAGCCCGCTACGGCCGCATATTTGACGTCGTCGTCGGGATCGGCGCCGACTTTCCTTGCGGCCGTGGTGGGTTCACACAGGTTGAGCTGGATCACGTCGGCAATGCCGTTGCGACACGGACGTTCTGGTAGCAACGACGTAGCGTCCATCACTTAAGGTGCGCGAACGGCCGAACCGCCGTTACCATCGGGTGTTTCCAATTGCGCCCCTGGTCAACGGGCAACAGGTTACTGTCTCGGGTGGCGTTGCAACTGACACTGGGAGGGAATGGATGAGCGGCTACCAGACCATCGTCGTCGGCACGGACGGATCGGATTCGTCACTGCGGGCGGTGGACAAGGCCGGCCAGATCGCCGCAGGGTCGGGTGCCAAGGTGGTCGTCGCGACCGCGTACTTCCCTCAAAGCGAGGATCAGCGCGCCGCCGATGTGCTCAAGGACGAGGGCTACAAGATGGCAGGCAACGCGCCGATCTACGCCATCCTGCGTGAGGCCAGGGACCGGGCGAAGGCTGCCGGGGCCGGCGACGTCGAAGAGAAGGCCGTCGTTGGCGCGCCGGTCGACGCACTTGTCGATCTGGCCGAGGAAGTCAACGCCGATCTGCTCGTCGTAGGCAACGTCGGGCTGAGCACCATCGCCGGGCGACTGCTGGGCTCGGTGCCTGCCAACGTCGCACGCCGGTCCAAGACCGACGTGCTCATCGTGCACACCACTCCTTGATGCGCCTCAGGTACTAGAGGCCTTCGCGATCTCGGCGATCGCGGCATCGAGTGTCGCGTTGAATTCCTGATCGCTCTGCTGCGCCGTGAGCCCTTCGGTCAGCGCGCGCGAAAAGCTCGCGATCACACCGTTGTTGCGGGCGAGCTTCTCGCACGCCTGTTCCCGGTTGTATCCGCCGGACAGCGCAACCACGCGGACCACCTTGGGGTGCGCCACGAGTTCGCTGTACAGGTTGTCCGTGTCGGGCAGTGTCAGCTTCAACATCACCGCCTGGTCGTCGGCCAGCTTGTTCACGCCGTCGAGCAGGGCGGCCTTCAGTTGATCCTCTGCCTCCGCCTTGCGCGGGCTGTGGATGTCGACCTCGGGCTCGATGATCGGCACGAGCCCCTTCGCGAGCACCTGCTGGGCCACCTCGAACTGCTGGTCGACGACGGCGTCAAGACCGGCGCCGGGGAGCTTGATGACGGAACGTTCCTTGGTGCCGAAGATCCCGTTCTCGACGGCGCGGTCCAGCAGCGCGTCGAGGCCCGGCATTGGCTTCATCACCTGTGCGCCCTGGTCCTCGTCGGCGAGACCCTTGTCGATCTTGAGGAACGGCACGACGTTCTTGACGTTCCACAGGTAGTCGGCCGACGGCCGGCCGTCGATGGTGCGGTCCATCGTCATCTCGAACAGGATCGCGCCCATGATGCGGTCGCCGTCGAAGGCCGGACTGGTGATGATGCGGGTCCGCATCTCGTGCACCAGATCGAACATCTGCTCGTCGCCGGAGTACGCATCCTCGCCGATGCCGTACAGCTTCAGCGCCTTGGGCGTGCTGCCGCCGCTCTGGTCAAGTGCCGCAATGAAGCCGGCGCCATTCTTTGCCTTCTCGAACTGCTCGGTGTTCATTTCCGCCCTTTCCTCTCCATCAGGCAATCTACTGGTGCGAAACTCAGGCTGACGGAGAGGTCAGTGATGACGGCAACAATCCGCAAGTCGGGGATCGCTCCTCGCAGAAACGGCGTCCCGCCGCCGGACGTCCCGCTCACCGAGATCGACCTTGGCACGCTGGAGTTCTGGGAGCGGGACGACGACCTGCGCGATGGCGCGTTTGCGACACTGCGACGCGAGTCACCGATTGCCTTTTTCCAAGTCCCTGAGGTCGCGGGGTTTCCGCCTGGCGCGGGTCACTGGGCCCTGACGACGTATGACGACGTGCACCACGCGAGCCGTCACCCCGAGATTTTCAGTTCGATCCCGACCAGCACGTCGCTCACCGACGTGCCCGCCGAGATCGCCCAGTTCTCCGGCTCGATGATCAGCCTCGACGACCCGCGTCACGTTCGCCTGCGCAAGATCGTCAACCGCGCGTTCACGCCGAAGGTGGTTGCGCGCATCGAAGACAGCGTCCGCGAACGGGCGCGCACATTGGTGGCGGAGATGATCGCCAACCATCCCGATGGGCGCGCGGACTTCGTCGCTGAGGTGTCGGGCCCACTGCCGCTTCAAATCATCTGCGACATGATGGGCATCCCGGAATCCGACGAGCAGAAGGTCTTCCACTGGACGAATGTGATGCTGGGGGTTGGGGATGCCGAGCAGTCCGGTGAGTTCGACGAGGTCGTCAAGGTGGTCATGGCAAGCGCCGAGTACGGCGTCGCACTGGCCGAGGAACGACGGGCGCGGCCCGGCGACGACTTGACGACCAATCTCGTGCAGGCCGAGGTCGATGGTGAGCGGCTGACCTCAGCCGAGATCGCGTCGTTCTTCATCCTGTTGTCGGCAGCAGGCAACGAGACGACGCGAAATGCGATCAGCCACGGCATGGTTGCGCTCACCCGCTATCCCGAACAGCGCGACGTCTGGTGGCGAGACTTCGACGGCGTGGCCGGCACCGCGGTCGAGGAGATCGTACGGTGGGCGTCGCCAGTTATCTTCATGCGGCGCAATCTCACTGAGGACATCACGATGCGTGGCATCGAGATGAAGGCAGGCGACAAGGTCTCCATGTGGTACAACTCGGCCAACCGGGACGAGTCCAAGTTCGCGAATCCTTGGCTGTTCGATGTGACCCGAAAACCCAACCCGCACATCGGTTTCGGCGCAGGCGGGGCGCACTTCTGCCTCGGCGCCAACCTGGCCCGGCGCGAGATCCGGGTGCTGTTCGACGAGCTCTACCGACAGATTCCCGATGTGGTGGCGGTCGAGGAGCCCGCGATACTGCACTCGGCGTTCATCCACGGCATCAAACGGCTGCCCGTCGAGTGGACGCCTGGAGCCTGAGCGGAACTACCAGCCGCGCTGTCTCCACTCGTCGAGATGCGGGCGTTCCGTTCCGAGCGTCGTGTCGTCGCCGTGCCCCGGGTAGACGACGGTCGAATCGCCGTAGACGTCGAACACCCGGCTGGTGACGCCCCCGAGAAGTTGCTCGAAGTCGCCTTCCTTCCACGTCTTGCCGACACCGCCGGGGAACAGGCAGTCACCGGTGAACAGGTGCGTCGCTCCGGTTTCTGGGTCGGCGCCGTTCAGGGCCAGGGCCACCGAGCCGGGAGTGTGGCCCTGCAAATGGATCACATCGAAGGTCAGCTCGCCGATCTTGACGGTGTCGCCGTGGGCCAGCGTCCGCGCGGGCTTCACCGGCAGCGGATCGGAGTCGAGTTGATGCGCGGCCGTCGGCGCCCCGGTGGCTTTGGCGACCTGCTCGAGGGCCAGCCAGTGGTCCTGGTGCTGGTGGCTGGTGACGATCAGCGACAGCTTGGGTGCGTGCCGCTCGATGAGCTCGAGCAGGATCTCGGCGTCGTTGGCGGCGTCGATGAGTAGCGTTTCGCCTGTCTGGGAACACGTGACCAGGTAGGCGTTGTTGTCCATCGGGCCCACCGACACCTTGACGATGGATGCCCCGGGGAGGTTGCGTCGCGCCGCGGTCCTGGGTTCGACGTGGCCGGTGTAGTTGTCGTCGACGACGGTCATGGCTCTCACCGTACAAGCGCTCGCGACGTTGTCGGTGGGTGGACATAGCATGGGCATGAACTCTGTGCTGCGGGAGGAAACACTTGGCTGAGCGCCTGATCATCAAGGGTGCGCGGGAGCACAACCTGCGAAGCATCGACCTCGAACTACCTCGCGATGCGCTGATCGTTTTCACCGGTCTGTCCGGCTCGGGCAAGTCGTCGCTGGCGTTCGACACGATCTTCGCCGAGGGCCAGCGCCGCTATGTCGAGTCGTTGTCGGCCTACGCCCGGCAGTTCCTCGGCCAGATGGACAAGCCCGACGTCGACTTCATCGAGGGCTTGTCGCCTGCGGTGTCCATCGACCAGAAGTCGACCAACCGGAACCCGCGGTCGACCGTGGGCACCATCACCGAGGTGTACGACTACCTGCGCCTCCTGTATGCCAGGGCAGGCACCCCGCATTGCCCGGTGTGCGGTGAGCGGATCGCGCGCCAGACCCCGCAGCAGATCGTCGACCAGGTACTCGCGATGGATGAGGGCCTGCGGTTCCAGGTGCTTGCGCCGGTGGTGCGCACCCGCAAGGGCGAGTTCGTCGACCTGTTCGACAAGCTCAACTCGCAGGGCTACAGCCGGGTGCGGGTCGACGGGGTGGTGCATTCGCTTACCGATCCGCCGAAGCTGAAGAAGCAGGAGAAGCACGACATCGAGGTGGTCGTCGACCGGCTGACCGTCAAGGCAAGCTCCAAGCAGCGGCTTACCGATTCCGTGGAGACGGCGCTGAATCTCGCCGACGGCATCGTCGTGCTGGAGTTCGTCGACCGTGAGGACGACCACCCGCACCGCGAGCAACGCTTCTCCGAGAAGCTGGCCTGCCCGAACGGTCACCCGCTGGCCGTCGACGACCTGGAGCCGCGGTCGTTCTCGTTCAACTCCCCGTACGGCGCCTGCCCTGAGTGCACCGGTCTCGGCATCAAGAAAGAGGTCGACCCCGAACTCGTGGTGCCCGATCCGGAGCTGACGCTGGCCGAGGGCGCGATCGCGCCGTGGTCGATGGGCCAGACGGCCGAGTACTTCACCCGGATGTTGTCAGGGCTGGGCGATCAGCTCGGCTTCGACGTCGACACCCCGTGGAAGAAGCTGCCCGCCAAGGCGCGCAGGGCGATTCTCGAGGGCTGCGACGAGCAGGTGCACGTGCGGTACCGCAACCGTTACGGCCGAACCCGTTCGTACTACGCCGATTTCGAAGGCGTGATGGCTTTCCTTCAACGCAAGATGGAGCAGACGGACTCCGAGCAGATGAAGGAGCGCTACGAGGGCTTCATGCGCGACGTGCCGTGCCCGGAGTGCGAAGGCACCAGGCTGAAGCCGGAAATTCTCGCGGTGACCCTCGCCGCGGACAGCAAGCACAAGTCGATCGCCGAGGTCGCCGAGCTCTCCATTGCCGAGTGCGCGGAGTTCCTCAACGGGTTGACGCTCGGCACCCGCGAGCAGGCGATCGCGGGACAGGTACTCAAGGAGATTCAGTCGCGGCTCGGCTTCCTGCTCGACGTCGGCCTGGAGTACCTTTCGCTCTCGCGGGCGGCGGCCACGCTGTCCGGCGGTGAGGCGCAACGTATTCGGCTGGCCACGCAGATCGGGTCGGGTCTGGTGGGCGTGCTCTATGTGCTCGACGAGCCGTCCATCGGCCTGCATCAGCGCGACAACCGCCGGCTGATCGAAACCCTGATCCGGCTGAGGGATTTGGGCAACACGCTGATCGTGGTGGAGCACGACCTCGACACCATCGCCCACGCCGACTGGGTGGTCGACATCGGTCCCTATGCTGGCGAGCACGGCGGCCGCATCGTGCACAGCGGCCCGTACGACGAGTTGCTCACCAACCCGAATTCGCTTACCGGAGCGTATCTTTCGGGCAAGGAGCAGATCGACGTGCCGGCAATTCGGCGCCCGGCCGACCACAAGCGTCAGCTCACGGTGGTGGGTGCACGCGAGCACAACCTGCGGGAGATCGATGTGTCGTTCCCGCTCGGGGTGCTGACGTCGGTGACGGGTGTTTCGGGTTCGGGCAAGTCGACGCTGGTCAACGACATCCTGGCGTCGGTGTTGGCCAACAAGCTCAACGGCGCGCGGCAGGTGCCCGGTCGGCACACCCGGGTCACCGGGCTGGACAAGGTGGACAAGCTGGTGCGGGTCGACCAGTCGCCGATCGGCCGCACACCGCGGTCGAATCCCGCCACCTACACCGGGGTGTTCGACAAGATCCGCACGCTGTTCGCCGCCACCACAGAAGCGAAGGTGCGGGGCTATCAGCCTGGCCGGTTCTCGTTCAACGTCAAGGGCGGCCGGTGTGAGGCGTGTTCGGGTGACGGCACCATCAAGATCGAGATGAACTTCCTGCCGGACGTGTACGTGCCGTGCGAGGTGTGCCACGGCGCCCGGTACAACCGCGAAACGCTCGAAGTGCATTACAAGGGCAAGACCATCGCCGAGGTGCTGGACATGTCGATCGAGGAGGCGGCGGAGTTCTTCGCGCCGATCAGCTCGATTCATCGCTATCTGCAGACGCTGGTCGACGTCGGGCTCGGCTATGTGCGACTGGGCCAGCCGGCGCCGACGCTGTCCGGCGGTGAGGCGCAGCGCGTGAAGCTGGCGTCCGAGCTGCAGAAGCGGTCGACGGGTCGCACGGTGTACATACTCGACGAGCCGACGACGGGTCTGCACTTCGAGGACATCCGCAAGCTGCTCGGTGTGATCAACGGCCTTGTGGACAAAGGCAATACGGTCATCGTCATCGAGCACAACCTCGACGTGATCAAGACGTCGGACTGGATCGTCGACATGGGTCCCGAGGGGGGAGCGGGCGGCGGGTCAGTGGTCGCGTCGGGTACCCCCGAGGACGTCGCCGTGAACCCCGACAGCTACACCGGGCACTTCCTGGCCGAGATTCTCGACGTGCCGCGGCCCAAGCCGGCAAAGCGCAACGCCCGCAAGGCGAGCAAGGCCAGCGCCTAGTTTCATTCGCCGAAACTGCCTACAGATCGCGATCGATTTCGATTTCGCGATCTCACCGCAGTTTCGACAGCGGCGACGGGAACCGCGGGCTGACCCGCACACCGTCCAGCCATGCCGTCAGCTCGTCCGCGCGCCTTTTCAACGCTCGCTTCGCGTCGCGGCCCACGTTCTCGAGCAGCTGCACTTCTACGCGACCATCCGCGTCTTGCCACCATCCGCCGACGATCCGGCCGCACCACCACGCGGTCGGCCCCGCGTTGCCGTTGGTATCGAACACCTGGTCGCGATGCTCGCCCAGATACCAGTCCCGGCCGTACCACCCCATCGTCGTGACATCGAGGCCCGGCAGCAGCGCGCACCACGGCTCGACCTCCGGTTCGACGTCCAAGTCGTCGGGCAACGCGAAACCCGGTGTGCCACCAAGGTCCACCTGGACCGCATCGATGTCGCGCAGCGCATGCCGCGTCCATGTCAGCGTGTTGCCGAACCACCATTTGATGTCGGTCTCAGTCGCCGGGCCGAATGCCCGCAGCCACCTGCGCACCAATTCGGCGCGGGCCACCTCCGGTTCGGCGGACTCCGGTGCAGCCGGCAGCCAAGCACCCATCGGCGTCCATCGCGGACGCGAGATGGTCCACGCGCCGTCGTTGGGACCCCTGACGATATCGCCGCGCACCGATAGCACCGTCAAAACCCTTGGCGCCAAAGGTGTCTCGCCACCCCACCGTTTGCCGGGCGCGTAGTCGTAGCGGCCGGCGAGCTCGGGCAGCGCCTCGCGTAGTTCCTTGGCGCTCGCCGCGCCATGTTCGGCGAGATGCCGCAACACCGCAGCACCGGCTGTGTCCAGCCATCGTTCGCCGTCGGCGGCCACCCCCGCTTTCTGGGCATCGGCGACCAACCGCCTGCGCTCGCTGTCTGCCACCCGGTCGCTGGCGGCCGACTGAATCAACGGCAGATCCTCTGCCTGCACCGTCCACAGCGTGCGGCGCATCGCCAGATGTTTGAGCAGGGTGCGGCGCTCGTACAACTGGGCGTCGAGGTCAGCGACGGCGAAACCGGCCATCCGCGCCCACAGCGATAGATAAGGCGTGGCCGGGTCGGTGGCGTGCAGCCCGATCAGGTCTGCCACCACGCGATCGAGTGAATCCGTCGGATCGGCAAGGAAATGCCGCCGCGCGAGCCTGGCCCGTCGCTCCTCAACAGTGAATGACCTCATCGCCGAGGAACCGTACCTGCGCAGACCGACAAAGGTTGGGATCGGTAGCCGTTGCCCCGATCTTGACTGAGGCCACGACGGACGCCATCAGGGCGACGCGCAACGAAGGGAAAGATCGATGAACAAGGTTGTCGTGGGTGTGGCCGGACTGGCCGCCGCCGCAGCTTTCATGGTGGGTTGTTCGGACAACAAGGCTTCGCTCCCGGGCGGCGGAACGGCCAGCACAGGTGGTAGCGCCGAGGTCAAGGTCGACGGCAAAGATCTCTCCGGTCTGGATATGAAGTCGGTGACCTGCGTCAAGCAGGGCGGCAAGATCAACGTCGCCAGCGGTGCGATCAACGGTCAGGCCGGTCTTGCGGTCGTGATGACCGACGCGAACCCGCCGACCGTCGAGTCTGTGGCCATGTCTGTCGACGGCAATGCCCTCGCCGTCAGCAGCATGGGCGGTGCGCAGGTCGGCAAGGCCGAGGCGAAGGTCGACGGCAGCACCTACACCATCACCGGTGAAGCTTCGGGCGCCGACATCAAGAACCCGATGGCAGGCATGATCACCAAGCCGTTCACCGTCAAGGTGACCTGCAGCTGATCGGCCGGAGTAGGAAGCGGCGGGCGCCGCTGGAGCGTCCGCCGCTTCCTACAATCCAGCTGTGACGATTGTCAGCGACTTGGAGCGCGCACGGCGGCTGATCTTCGCCGCGGACGAAGAAGCGGCGAAGCAGTTGCTGCTGTCACTCGACGAGCCGATCGAAAAGGCCGACCGCGATGATCTGCTGCTCGAGGTCTATGCCCAACTCGGCGAGATCTACCTGGTTCGCACGGCCTACAACGGCGTCGAGGAGTGCCTCCGCCGTATCACCGACTGCCTCGACATCTACCAGTCGATTCGGGCAGGCAGCAACCCCGAAGCGGCCACCCAGGTCACGATGTCCGACGTCGACGTCGACCACATGATCTGCCGGTATTCCCGGCGGGCGCAGTTTCTGCGAACCGGCCTTGCCGCCGCCGCGCACGGTGACCATGAGGCGGCCGAGGCCGGGTTGCTGGTGCTTACCGGCGACACCTCGAATGCGTTTCCCGACCTCGCGGCCGAACACGCATTTCTGATCACCTATGCGCGCATTCTCTGCGCTACCGCACTTTGTGACGACGACCTGCACGTGCGCTCCGTTCCGTTGTGGGAGGACGTGCTCAAGACGATCGAAACCTCCAGCGGGGACGGAGAATTCGACGACTTTCTGCTGGTCCAGGCCGGCACCGCATACGGCCGGTTCTGCGTCGAGACGGGACGGCTGTCGGAGGCCGAGCCTTGGCTGCACCGCGCCGGAGCTCGTGCCCAGAAACGCGGATGGAAGTTGGCAACGGCCAGAACACAATTCGAACGTTCCACCGCCCGCTGGGCGGCCGGTGATCGAGTCGAGTGCCAACGCCTCGTGCATGAGGCGTACCCCGCCATCGCCGAGGGCTACCGTGCTCACGACGTGTCGCGATGCTGGCTGTACTTCGGCCTGCTCAGCCTGTCGATCGAAATGCTCGACGATGCCGACGAGCGGTTCGGGCATGCCGAGCGGCATTGGCGCGAAGTCGAAAAGCCCTTGCACATTCACCGGATTCTGTTGCAGCGCAGCTGGGTCGACATCTTCCGGGGCGACTTCGCCGCGGCCAAGGAACGCACCACCGAGGCCCGTGCGCTGCTCGACGCCTGGCCCAGGCACAGCTGGCTGCAGTACGCCCGGCTCGATGACCACCTCGGCAGCATCCTGCGTGCGGAGGCGCTGGCCGACCCCGACAACGCGGCGGCCAAGTTCGAGCAGGCCGCCGAGCTCAAGGTCCCCGCGGCACTGGCCGTCGACTCGGTGCGGCACGCGATGACCGACGCCGACGCGCGCATGCGGTGGGCAAACCACGTGTCCGCCCGAATCCTGGCAGGCGCGTTCGCCGTCGCGTGGGAGTGGGGCAATACCGAACTCGTCAGCGAACTCGTCGAATACCACAGCGCGCGTGGCAGTTTCAGCACCGAGCCGGACGCTCAGTCCGCCGATTGGACGGAGACCGCGACGGCGGCGGTGCCCTTCGAAACCATCGACGAGTACGCCCTCGTCGCCGCCGGGCCTTCGATACCGGGAGGCGCGGCGCTGACCCGGCTCGGCCCGCTGCCGCCGCTGCAGATGGACCCGACGAAGGGGCCGATCATGAGTCGCTATCGCACACTGGCGTTCGAGCGGTACGGATGTGCGGTGACCGCCGACGAGGCCCCGTGGTCAACGTGGCCGTGACCCTCGTTCTTCGCTACGCAGACGTCGGCGTAGCCACCTATGCCAGCCTCCGAGCGATCGGAGAGCCCGAGCGAACTATCACCTGGGTCGTGCGCGAGGCCGATGTCGTCGCGGCGCGCGACCAACTGTCCACCGCGCTGCCGGATCCCTTGGCATCCGAGACGCGGCGAGATGCGGTCCAGCGAGCCGTCGTCTCAGGTCCTTTCGCGGCACCGGCTTCCGAGTTGACGATCGCAACGACGTTGGGTGAAAGCTTGTTGTCGCCTGAGGCCTGGCAGCTGCTGATCGACAGCGTCACGTCACCGCGGGCCGCGCTGTTCGTGTCGCCCAGTTCCCGGCTGGCGCGGGTGCCCTGGGGGCTGCTCGCGATGCCCGGCGACGACGGTTTCCGGCTGATGGAACTCGCCGATGTGCTGATGGCCGCGCCGTCGAACATCGTGAATTCCGGCCGGACAGCGGCATATTGGGACGATCGCCGCGATGGTCCGCCTCTGCTGATACTCGACCCGCGCGTGCCCGGTCAGCGGCCCGACTCGGCGCTGGGCTCCGTTCTCGGTAGGCCGTCAGCCGAAACCGCACTGGCACAGCATTTTACGGAGCTGATGCAGCGACGTGAGGTACTGCCCGACGTCGCAGGCGCCGTCGAGCTGTTCCGCCGCACCGACGCCGACCGGCCGTGGCTGGGCCGTCAACTCGACCGGCGACCGAGCAGGCTGCTGTACGTCGGGCACGCGACCGCCGCCGACGGCGACGTCGGCCACGCCGACCAGGCCGCGCTCCACCTCGCGGACGAAAGAGCCCTCACAGCATCGGATCTGATGACGGCCAAACTGCCGATGCCGCCGCGAATCGCGATGATCGCGTGTGCGTCCGGTGGTGACTACCAGTTCGACGAAGCCACGGGCTTGGTGGCCGCGATGATCCTCGGCGGCGCGCAACTCGTCACCGCCACGCTGTGGTCGCTACCGACCGCCGCCGGCTATCGCCAGTTCGCGCCCGCCGCGGCCGATCACGATCCGATGGCAGAGGCGATCATCGCCGTAGACCGCGCCCACCAAGAAGCCGATGCGGGACGCGCCGTGAACACCTGGCAGCGCGAGCAGATGCGGCGCTGGCGCGACGGCGACAACACTGCGAGCCCGCTGTATTGGGCCGCGTTGGCCACCTTCGCGGTCGACGGTGCCCGATGAACACCTCAGCTGGGCGGCACGCACACGGCCACTGCCGATTCGTCTCCCGCCAGGTAGTAAGTGTCGATGATGCTGCCGGGGGAGACTTTCGCCAACGACGAGGCGGGGATCAGCGCCGTCTCGTGAGCCGGAAACTGGCCGCCACCCGGCTTTCTCACCATCACGTCGAGCACGACTTCCCGATGGTCCTCCCGAGAGGCGCCGGTGGGACGCATGCCGGTCACGACCGCGTGCGACTTGGTGCCGTTGCGAATCAGGTCGAGTTGATCACCGGTGAGCAGTCCTTTTCGCACCAGCATCTCCTCGAACTCCGCGCGGACCACCAGCATGTCCGCGGCGGTGAGAAGACGCTCGTCACCCTCGTCGGACTCGGGGACAGGCCCGGCGGAGACCCGGGCGGGAGCGAGCAGTGTGGCAGTGCTGCCTGCGAGGAGGAAGCCGAAGAAGACGACATTGACGAGCTGGTCGGCGGCGAATCCGAGCAACAATGCTGTGGACATGCCAATAGGGTCAGCCGTTGTGCCGGCTACCGAACCCAACTTTATGCTGGACCGATGAGCGCGGGATTCGAGACGGTTACGTCGGCTGTTGCCGTCAGCCAACCTCGCCGCGCGGTGATCGATCGCGCATGGCGGGCCATCGGTCCCGGTGTCGAGGTGCTCAGCGGCGACGACGGCGGCCCGCTGCGTCGCACCGTCAAACGGATTCTCGACCCGCTGGTGCTGAGGCTGCGCTCCAACACCCAGTACTCTGCGCCCTTCGTCGACGCGGACACCGCGGTGGCGATGCACGAGCTGATCGTCAGCCACGCCCCCCAATTGCGCTCTGCCGCAGCGTGGTTCGAGCTGCTCAAGCGTGAGCGCCGCCGCCTGCGCATTACCACCGGCAACGCGCAGGAGTTGTACTTCCCGGTCTGTTTCGAGCTTGCTGTGACGAAAGGTGCACCAGCGCAACAAGATGACGGGTCCGCCGAGTTGGTGTTGCGGGAGGTTCACGGGGACCGCGACCGGACCGCGATCGAGGTGCTCAACCAGTACGTGACGGATCCTGATGTGGTGGCCGCGCTGGCCGATCAACTGCGGCGCAGTTGGAGCGACGTGCAGGCGGGCCCCGAGATCACCACCCCGTTCCTCGCGGGCCTCACCACAGTGCTCGGGCCCGCCGACGGCCACAATGCCGCGATCGCGCGGCAGCGGGTGTGGTCGGCACTGATCGCCGACGCCACACCGTACAACCTCGGCGCGAAAGCGCGTGGTCGTGCGGGGGAGCTGCCGTGGTCGATCACCGCCCTTGGCTTGAGTTCCGTTGAGCCGCAAGCGCCACCGGACATCGTCAGCGGTTCAGAAACCGAGCGTCCGCTGAACCGAAGCGTCGTCGACCGGGTGCGGGCGACGCTGCGGCGCGCGATGGGCCGCGACGAATTGCCCGACATCCCGACGCTGTGCGCCGAAGAGGTCGACCGGTCGTGTGCGCCGTGGGGCCTGATGGCCGAGGACAAGCAGGCCACGCTGATCGCGGGGATCGAAGTCGGCGCGTGCCTGGCACCGCTGGCCGAATCCGTCGATACCCGCTACGAACTGGCCGCACAGATTCAGGCCCGGCTGCGCAAGGAAGCATATGTGCTGCACGCCCGTCGCTATCTCGCCGACGGCGGCGCACCGATGCATCCCCGACAACAGCAGGTGATCGACGACCTGGCCTCCTTCGCCCGCCCGTATCTGAGCAGATTGTGGGCCCGGTTGCACGGTCGCGACGTCTGGCAGGAGCCCTGTGACGACGTCGACGATGTACGGGCGCTGCTGGAGGGCGTCGCGAGGTCGGTCAGCCTCGATCACCGGCAACGGATCAAGTCGATGCTCGAGCTGCAGGTGGCGGGATGAGACTCGTGGCCGATTCCGGCTTGTGGAGCACGGGCCGACAACCCGCCCAAGCGCAACTCGTCGCGGTGCTGGAGGTCAGCGGCGCGGTGCTGTCGTGGACCGTCGACGACGCCGCACACGCCGCGCAGATCACCTTCACCGATCTCGACCACGCGGACTGGCTGTGGCGGGTGCTCGGCGAACCGGGACACATCGCATTGGCCACCGCGCTACACGAAGGGACGCCCGAAGCGGCCGTCGAACTCGCCGATGTCGACCTGAAGCCCGAAACCCTTGAGCCGCTTCGCCGGCTGGCGTTGGGTCATTGGCTGCGCCGGTGGTGGCCGACCAGCCAGCGCAATGGCATCGCGGCGCTCGACGCCGCGCTGCTCGACGCGGAGATCGCGATGCTCACGGCAGGGGCCGAGGAGTTCTTCACCGACGACACCTTCGATTCCGACGTGGCTGCCCTGCTGCGGCCGCACACCGCGGCACTGAGCGCACACCTGCAGGGCGGTGACCCCCGCGCCGTCGAACTCGTGCGCAGCTGTGCCGATCTCGCCGACGACCTCGGAGTTGCGTTCGCCGAGGCCGACAGCGTCGCGGTGCGACGCGACGACTACGCGCTGGCCGCCGGGGCGGACGGCGACGGACGCGGCGCAGGCTCGATCGCAACAGGAACCGGCTCGGTCAATTGGGGTGCTGTGCCACCGGGCATCTTCGATGCGGCTGAGGACACCATCCATTGGCAGCTCGAGGCGGCCGACGGGTCAGCGAAAGCGATTGTGCGCGTTGACCTATCGGGCCCTGGGCTGGCTGCAGGCATCAACGTGCGGCTGCGGTCCGGTGACTTCAGGGGTGCCGGCGTGCTCGACGCCAACGGCGTCGCGAGGTTCCCGATCCTCGACGGGCCGCACCCGGTCGCGGAATCGGCTGCGTGGGACCATGATTGGCGGTCGACCGCAGTGACGGTCGGGGCCGACGTCGAGGAGTCACCGCAGACGCGCGAGCGGATCAGGGAATTCGCACGGGCGCGACTGCGGGCCCCCGGCGGCGACGCGTTCCTGGCTGAAGTGCTGGCCGCGGAGTCGGATTACTGACCCTCGCCCTCGTCGGGGTGCATCGACTTGCGAATCTCGGCCAGCCGTTCGGCGGCGGCGCGCTGGCGCGCGTCGTATTGCTCCTCGACGGTGCGACCCTCAGGAGTCTCCGCGGCCAATTCGGACGCGCCGACGGCGGTGCCGTAACGCGTCTCGATCTTCTCCCGCACCGAATCGAATGTGGGCACGCCGCCGGGTGTGTAGCCGGTCTCGGCCGGTTCTACGGGCTCCGGGGGCGTGGGGTCGTCGGGCATACCACCAACGCTACCGGTCTACTTCGCCGCCGCCTGCAGATTCGGCCCGGCGTGCAGTGGTGCGGGCGTCGCGATTGGCTGCGATGACGGGGGCAGTGGCAGGACGGGCGTGCCCGGGGTGCCCAGCTGGCCGGCCAGCCACGGCAACCCTGCAGCGAACGCATGCGCTGCGAACGGCCAGTCGTGCTTGCCGGGCTGCATCACCACCGCACATTTGATGCCGTTGGCGCTACCTGTCGCGCACAACGAATTCGCCGCCGCGGTCTGGTCGCCTACGCTGGCTGCGGCATTGACCACATGCGGCTGCGCCGACGGGTTCCCGTTGATGGCGAACCAGCCGGCCACCCCGGTGTACGGGCCATGGCGGGTGATGACCGTCGTCGGATCGAACGCCGCCCACGCGGCCGCATTGCCACCGAACAAGCGCGCGATGGTCTGCGCCTTGTTTCCCGAGTTCGGTGTCAGATCGCCTGCGATGTCGACGAACGCGCTGAACATGTCCGGATGCATCACCGCCAGATCGACCGCGCATGTGCCGCCCATCGACCATCCGGCAACGCCCCAGTTAGCACGCTTGGCCGACACGTGGAAGCTCGAAACCATAAATGGCACAACATCTTTGGTCAAGTGGTCGGCGGCGTTTCCGCGCGTGCCGTTGACGCATTCGGTGTCGTTGTTGAAGGCGCCGCCGGAGTCGACGAACACGAAGACCGGTGCGTTGCCGCCGTGCGCGGCCGCGAAGTCGTCGATCGTCTTGACCGCGCCGCCCGCGCGCAACCAGTCGGCCGGCGTGTTGAACTCGCCACCGACCATCATCACGGTCGGCAATGGCGGCGGTGGGTCGGTCGCGTACCAGGCGGGCGGAAGGTAGACCAGCTCACCGCGGTGCTTGAAGCCTGACCCGGCATCGGGAATGTTGACAGGCACCACGGTGCCCTTCGGGGGAATCGCGTGCCGCTTCTGCATCGCGACCACGGTCCCGGTGTCCGTCTGATCGGGCAGCGGACCCGCGGTCAGCTGGCTATAGGCGGTCTGCACGGTGGGGAAGTAGCCGACCCACAGATTCAGTGCGAGCGCCGCACACAGCAGGCAAACCGGCACCGCCACTGCAGAAACGCCGCGCCGCCACCAGCGTGCACCGCGCCAACCCGCGATGAGGACGCCGACGGCCACACCGGTCAGCCCGATCCAGATCCACAGCGAATTCGGAGCGGGATTGGAGTCGTCGCTCAGCCCCTGCGAAGCGATGTACCAGTACGACGCAACCGCGAGTGCCACCCCGACCAGCGCCGCCCACGGCAGCCACACCACACGCCAGCGGCGGTTGCGCCAGCCGATCGCGGCGATCAGCAGAAGACCCGCGATGACTTGCACCGTGAGGGGAAGCCAGCCGTGCATGAGCGAGAGGTGGTGGCGAAACGGCCCGGGTAACGTCACGGCAACAATCGTGGACGTATTTCCTTGGCGGTGCCTGTGAGCGACCTGCTAACGCGGTTTGGCTAGCGGGAACGGCAGCGTTTCGCGGATGCTGCGCCCGGTGATCAGCATGACGACCCGGTCGACGCCCATACCGAGTCCGCCCGTCGGCGGCATCGCATACTCCATCGCCTGCAGAAAATCCTCGTCGAGCTCCATCGCCTCGGGATCACCGCCTGAGGCGAGCAACGACTGCTCCTGCAGCCGGCGGCGCTGCTCGACGGGATCCGTCAGCTCGCTGTATGCGGTGCCCAACTCGACGCCCCATGCCACCAGGTCCCAGCGCTCGGCCACGCCGGGGATGCTGCGATGCGGTCGGGTCAGCGGCGAGACCGACGTCGGGAAGTCCTTGTAGAACGTCGGTTCCGTGGTCCGTTCCTCGACCAGCCGCTCGTAGAGCTCGAGCACCACCGCGCCTGCGTCCCAGTGCGTCAGATAGGGGATGCCCGCCGCATCGCAAAGCTTGCGCAGCACAACCAGATCCGTGTCAGGTCCGATCTGCTCGCCGAGTGCCTCTGACACCGCGCCGTGCACGGTCTTCACGGTCCATTCCCCGGAGATGTCGACGGGTTCCAGCGTGCCGTCCTCGCGGGGGCGCAAGAAGACCTGTGCGCCGTTGGCGGCTTGCGCGGCGTTTTGGATCAGCTCGCGGCAGCCGCCGATCCAGACGTTGTAGTCGGCGTGCGCTTGATAGGCCTCGAGCAGCGTGAACTCGGGGTTGTGGCTGAAGTCCACACCCTCGTTGCGGAACGCGCGACCGAGCTCGAAGACCCGTTCGACACCTCCGACGCACAGCCGCTTGAGATACAGCTCGGGAGCGATGCGCAGATACAGGTCGAGGTCGTAGGCGTTGATGTGGGTCAGGAACGGCCTGGCGTTGGCGCCCCCGTGGATCTGTTGCAGTATCGGCGTCTCGACTTCCAAAAACCCGTTGTCGACCAGGGTTTCGCGGATCGCGTGCAGCACCCCGCTGCGCGCGCGGATCAATTCGCGCGCCTCGGTGTTGATCGCGAGGTCGACATAACGGGCCCGTACCCGTGACTCCTGGTCTGTCAGCCCCTTCCACTTATCGGGCAGCGGTCGCAGGCACTTGCCGATCAACCGCCAACTGAGGGCGAGCAGCGAGCGGGTGCCCTTCTTGCTGTAGCCCATGGTCCCGGACACCTGAATCAGGTCACCGAGGTCGATGGCCGCGGTGAAATCCGCGATGGTGCCGTGGTCCAGGATCGAATTGTCAAGCAGCAGTTGGACTTCACCTGACCAGTCGCGTAACTGCGCGAACAGCACGCCGCCGTAATCGCGGATGCGAAGCACCCGCCCCGCCACGGTCACGGTGCCTGCGCCCTCGGAGTCGATGGCCTGCGCGATGGTGTGGCTGGGCGCCTCGCCGACGGGGTATGCGTCGACGCCGTTGTCCTGCAGCGACTTCAGCTTGGCCATCCGGACGCGCACCTGCTCGGGCAGTCGCGGGCCTTCGTCGGCCTCTGGAAGGTCGGCTTCCAGCTCGCCGAGGTCGGGCGCGCTGCCGTCATGGCGCAAAACCCCTGTGGCGACGAGGTTTTCGGGAGCCGAGATGTGATGGCCGGTGTGCGGTTGCTCGGCGCGGCGCGAGAACGGCAACACCAGGAAGCCCTCGGCGATCACCGAGGCGACGCCGACGCGGGGGACAAGACGGGCGTCCTCGTAGCAGGCGTACCGCGGCACCCACTGCGGCTGGTATTTCATGTTCGACCGGTACAACGTCTCGAGCTGCCACCACCGGGAGAAGAACACCAGCAGGCCACGCCACAACCTTGCGACCGGCCCGGCGCCCAGCTGCGCGCCGTGCTCGAACGCCGTTCGGAACATCGCGAAGTTCAGCGAGATCCGGGTCACCCCAATGCCTTCGGACTGCATGCACAGCTCGCTGACCATCAGTTCGATGGTGCCGTTGGGGGATTGCGGTGAGCGGCGCATCAGGTCGAGTGACGCGCCGTTGTTGCCCCACGGCACCAGCGACAGCATCGCAACCACTTGATCGTCTTGGATGGCCTCCACCAGCAGGCAGTCGCCGTCCGCGGGGTCGCCGAGCCTGCCGAGTGCCATCGAGAAGCCGCGCTCGGTTTCGGTGTCCCGCCATGCATCGGCACGCTCGACGACCTTGGCCATTTCTTCGCTGGAAAGATCGCGGTGGCGCCGGATTCGCACCGTGGCGCCTGCCCGTCGCGCCCGCGTCACGGCTTGGCGCACCGCACGCATATCGGGCCCGGAGAGCCGGAAGTTGTCCGGATACAGGATGGCCTCGTCGCCGAGTTGCAATGCGTTGAGCCCGGCCTGGCGGAATGCCTCAGCGCCCGTCGAGCTGGCGCCCATCACGCCGGGCGCCCAGCCGTAGGTCTGGCACAACCCCAGCCACGCGTGGATGGCCTGCTGCCATGCCTTCGGGTCGCCGACGGGATCGCCGCTGGCCAGGCAGACGCCGACCTCGACGCGATATGTGATGGCGGCCCGGCCGTTGGGCGCGAAGACGACGGCCTTGTCGCGGCGGGTGGCGAAATAGCCGAGCGAGTCGTTCTTGCCGAACAGTTCGAGCAGCCCGCGGATGGCCGATTCGTCCTCGCCGGTGAGCGCGTTGTCGGCGCGCTGCGACTGGAACAGCACGATCGCGGTGACCATCAGGGCCAGGGCGCCGAACAGGCCGAGCAGCGCGTTGACGAAGACATGCGGATGGCCGGAGAACGACTCCGAGGAGGCGCCTGCGAAGGCGCTCACCCGGTTGAGCGCGTACAAGAAACGGTCTTCACGGGCGAGGCTGCCCGGGAACAACTCCAGTAGCGCCCAGCCGACCAGTGTGCCGATGGCCATGCTCACGACGAGCGTTGCCGCCGCCTTGAGCAACGCCGCACGGCGAACCCTCGCCCAGAACTGTTTTCGGGCCAGCAGCAGAGCCAGGATCGACGCGACGTGGAAGACCAGCCCGATCACTTCGCCGATGTCGTCGGCCACCGATTTCGGGCTGGTGACCAGCCCGCCGATGTTCCATACGATCGACGCGACCATGTAGCCGAGCAGGATCCACCAGGCGATCCGCTTGCGCGCCGCCAACGCCGCCGCGAGAAGCGCCAACACGAAGGCCCACGCGAAGCTGGTGTCGGGGAAGTTGAAGATGTAGTCGTTGACGAACTCGCGGGGCTGCTTGATGACCCAGCGGATGCCTGGGGACACACTCGCGATCAGTGACAGCGTGGCGATGATGCCGACCGTCCAGCCGGCTGCCGCGGGCACCCAGGAGTACCGGGAGGCCGGGCGCGTCAACGTGGCGGTCATAGGGCGCGAGGATATTCGCTCAAACTCAGAAAATGTTGTGACTGCGTCCGGCTACCAGACCGGGCCCGTGTACTTCTCGCCCGGACCTTGCCCGGGTTCGTCTGGCGCGGCACTGGATTCCCGGAACGCCAACTGCAGAGTCTTCAGCCCGTCACGCACCGGCCCGGCGTGCGGACCGAGGTATTCCGCGGACGCGGTGACCAACCCGGCCAGCGCGGTGATCAGCCGGCGCGCCTCGTCGAGATCGCGCTGCGGACTCTCGTCAGGGTCGTCCGCCGAAAGCCCTAGCTTCTCCGCGGCGGCGCTCATCAGCATGACCGCCGATCGCGTGATGACCTCGACAGCAGGAATTTCGGCCAGCTCACGAATGTTAGGAACGTCGGTCATGCCTGCTAGACTCGCATGCGCGACCGTCCCGGCGTACGCCAGGGACAGCAAGTGGAGTCCCACTCCCACCGCTGACCATACCGGCTCAGCGGTCCGGTCACAGGCATCCGTGCCTGTCCTGGTCGGCTTTGGGCCCTGCTTTGAGCAGGGCTTTTCTGTTCGATTGAGCAGAGTGGCTGATGGCGTGGGCTCCTCGAGGACAACATAGGAGGCCCCATCAGCACTGAGACCCGCGTCAACGAGCGCATTCGAGTCCCTGAAGTCCGCCTGATCGGACCAGGCGGCGAGCAGGTAGGCATTGTGCGCATCGAAGACGCCCTCCGCGTCGCCGCGGATGCCGATCTCGACCTTGTCGAAGTAGCCCCGGATGCCAAACCGCCGGTTTGCAAAATCATGGACTACGGCAAGTTCAAATACGAGACGGCTCAGAAGGCACGCGAGTCTCGCAAGAATCAGCAGCAGACCGTCGTCAAGGAACAGAAGCTGCGACCCAAGATCGACCCACACGACTACGAGACCAAAAAGGGCCACGTGGTCCGCTTCCTGCAAGCGGGGTCGAAGGTCAAGGTGACGATCATGTTCCGCGGACGCGAGCAGTCGAGGCCCGAGCTGGGCTACCGACTGTTGCAGCGGCTGGGCGCCGACGTCGCCGACTACGGCTTCGTCGAGACCTCGGCCAAGCAGGACGGCCGCAACATGACGATGGTGCTGGCTCCGCACCGCGGCGCGAAGACTCGCGCCAAGGCGGCGCACGACGCAGATGCCCCGCCCGCGCAACGCGCAGAGCCGGCCCCGGCCCCCGCGGCGGCACCACCAGAAGCTCCAGACGTAACGCAGAACTGAAAGAGGACACATGCCAAAGGCGAAGACCCACAGCGGCGCTTCCAAGCGGTTCCGGCTGACCGGCACCGGCAAGGTCGTGCGCCAGAAGGCCAACCGTCGGCACCTGCTCGAGCACAAGCCGACCAAGCGCACCCGTCGCCTGGACGGTCGCACCGAGGTGGCGGCCAACGACACCAAGCGCATCAAGAAGTTGCTGAACGGCTAAGTAGCCCAGCCCTGTACGACCCCCGACGATTAGGAATCTCCCATGGCACGCGTCAAGCGCGCAGTGAACGCTCAGAAGAAGCGGCGCACAGTACTCAAGGCATCCAAGGGCTACCGCGGTCAGCGGTCGCGGCTGTATCGCAAAGCCAAAGAGCAGCAGCTGCATTCGTTGACCTACGCCTACCGCGACCGGCGTGCCCGCAAGGGTGAGTTCCGCAAACTGTGGATCTCCCGGATCAACGCGGCGGCCCGCGCCAACGACATCACCTACAACCGGTTGATCCAGGGCCTGAAGGCCGCCGGTGTCGAGGTGGACCGCAAGAACCTCGCCGAGATCGCGGTCAGCGACCCGGCCGCGTTCACCGCGCTGGTCGAGGTCGCCAAGGGCGCGCTGCCCAGTGACGTGAATGCGCCATCCGGCGAGGCCGCCTGACGCTCACCGAGCGCTCCGCACGGGTGGCGGCCGCGGTCAAGCTGAACCGCCACATCGGACGACGCCGCGCCGCACGCTTTCTCGCCGAGGGTCCCAATCTCGTCGAGGCAGCGTTGCGGCGCGGACTCGTTTCTGAGGTATTCGCCACCGAATCCGCGATGAGCAGGTTCGGCGCCATGCTCGCCGACACCCCGGTGCATCTGGTGACGGAGCGTGCCGCAAAAGCGTTGTCCGACACCGTGACTCCGGTCGGATTGGTGGCGGTGTGTTCGGTGCCTGAGACGACGCTGGACGACGTGCTTGCCGATTCGCCGAGGCTGGTGGCTGTCGCGGTGGAGATCTCTGAGCCCGGTAATGCGGGCACGCTGATCCGCATCGCCGACGCGATGGGCGCGGACGCGGTGGTGCTGGCCGGGCACAGCGTCGATCCCTACAACGGCAAGTGCCTACGGGCCTCGGCGGGCAGCATCTTCTCGATCCCCGTGGTCTCCGACGATGATGCCGGTGCCGCCGTCGGTGCGCTGCTCGGCGCGGGCCTGCAGGTGTTGGCCACGACCGTCGACGGCGAGCTCAGCCTCGACGACGCCGACCTTTCGCCGCCTGCGGCATGGTTGTTCGGGCCCGAGGCGCACGGTCTGCCAAGCGAATTGGCGGCAATGGCGACGCATCGGGTGCACATTCCGATGCCGGGCAGTGCGGAGAGCCTCAACGTCGCGTCCGCCGCCTCGATATGCCTGTACCAGAGCGCACGCGCGCACCGACGTTAGGCGCCGAGTGGCCAGTTATGCCACGCAAATCGCCGAAAAGCGACCAACAAGTGGCCACTCGACAGTGCGTTTCTGTCGTACCCGCGTGCCATTGTCTGCCCATGAGCGACTCGCTACAGGTCAGGGGTACCGATCTCCGTTACCTCGTCACCGCGTACCTGTTCGACCATGGCCCGGCCACCGTGGATGAATTGGTCGACGCGCTGGCCTATCACGGCTTCCGCACCGCCGGACGCGCGTCGAAGGCGGTCTCCGAGGCTCTGCGTCGGGAGATCGCCCACGATCGGGTGATACGACCCGAACGTGGCCGATACCTTCCCGGATACATGCCGCGGTCCACCGAGGAACGGATCTACAAGCGCGTTCAGGAATTACATGGCAAAGTCGCTGGCTTGTCGCTGTCTGCCCGCCCGCCGCGTACTGCCTAGCCGCCGCTCAACAGCCCCTTGGCGACGTGCGTGATCTGCACTTCGTTGCTGCCGGCGTAGATCATCAACGACTTCGCATCGCGCGCCAGTTGCTCAACCCGGTACTCGGTCATGTAGCCGTTGCCGCCGAACAGTTGCACCGCGTCCATCGCGACGTCGGTGGCGGCCTGCGAGCAGTACCACTTGATCGCCGACGCCTCAGGCAATGAAATCGACACGCCCGTCTGCGCTGACTCGATGACCCGAAACAGGATGTTGCGCACGTTCATTCGCGCGACTTCCATATTCGCGAGCTTGAGCTGGATCAGCTGGAACTGACCGATCTCTTGGCCCCACAGCGTCCTGCTCTTCGCGTAGTCGACGCACAGCCGCAGACACTCCTCGATGACGCCGAGTGCCATCGCCGCGACCCCGATCCGTTCGGCCGAGAAATTGGACCGCGCACTGGCCCGCCCGTCGCCCGCCGCGTCCTCGGTCTCACCGAGCAGCCGATCCCGACCGAGCCGGACGTTGTTGAAGAACAACTCACCGGTGCGCGAACTGTGAATTCCCATCTTGCGGAAGGGTTTTGACTGGACGAAGCCCTCCATGCCGCGATCGAGGACGAATGTCAACACCTTGCGGTCGCGCTTGGGGACGCCGTCACCCTCGTCGAGTTTCGCGTACACGACCACCACGTCGGCGTCGGGCCCGTTGGTGATGAATGTCTTTTGCCCGTTGAGGATGTAGTCGTCACCGTCGCGCACCACGTAGGACTTCATGCCGCCGAAGGCATCCGAACCGGAGTCGGGTTCGGTGATCGCCCACGCGCCGATCTTGTCGTAGGTGACGAGATCGGGCAGCCAACGCTCCTGCTGCGCCAGCGTGCCGCGGCCCATGATCGTCGGCACCGTCAGGCCCAGCGAGACACCCATGCCGGTGACGATGCCCATCGACACCCGGCACAACTCGCTGACCACGACGAAGCCCATTCCGCCTGAGCCCTCACCGAACATGCCGCCGCCTGAGGACGTCTTGCCCGACGACGCGCCACCCTCGCGCAGTTTTGCGAGCCGCTTGTTCAGCGAGTCGCGCGCCATCTCTGTGATGCCGAACGTCGCGAACAGCTTGCGGATGATGGGGTAGGGCTCCATCTCGCCGCTTTCCAGCGCGTCGACGTGCGGACGAATCTCTTTGTCGACGAACTCGCGCACGGCATCGCGCACAGCAACATCGACATCAGACCATTCGAGCATGCCTTCAGGCTGCCTTACCGCGTCCACGCGCGGGGCGCAGGCCTGCCAACGAGAACGTCGTGTGCACCAGCGACCCGGCTCGATCGAGCAGAGACTTGCGCTGCGGCTGGTAGTGCATGGGCAGACCGTGCCGGTCGCGTGGCGGGGCCATGAACGCGGGCGCCTCGACCAGCGGCGCGTCGGCGGGCAGTCGGCCCTCCGCGCGCCGGTAGGCCGCCAACGCCCGCGGATGTAACCGGATCTCGTCCGGAACGGCGACGAACGCCAGCTCGACGAGCTTGCCGAACAGCCTCAGCAGCACCTCGTCACCGGGTGTCCAGCGCATGCCTGCCTTCTCCCGCACCGCTTCGTCGAACAATCCGGCGGCGATCCAGCGCTGCGCGCCGACCATCGGGCGCAGCAGTTGGTCCCACACCGGGGTCGGCATCAGCACGAACCACGGCTTGGGGATGCGGATCGTGAAGATGTCGAGGGTGGCCTTGTTGATCTCGAGCTCCTCGCTGCACTTGCGTTCCCAGTACTCCTGGAATTCCTCCCACGACGTGGGCACCGGCCGCATGCTCATGCCGTACATCCGGTACCACTGCACATGCTCGTCGAACAACTGACGCTTCTCGGCCTCGGTCAGTCCGCCGCAGAAATACTCGGCGGTCTTGATGATGAGCATGAAGAACGTGGCGTGCGCCCAGTAGAAGGTCTCTGGGTTCAGCGCGTGATAGCGACGACCTTCGGCGTCGATGCCCTTGATCGTCTTGTGATAGCTCTTGATCTGCTCGCCGGTCTGGGGAGCGCGCTCGCCGTCATAGACGACGCCCATGATCGGGTACACCGAGCGGGCGACCCGCTGCAGCGGCTCGCGCAGCAGGATCGAATGATCTTCGACGCCGGCGCCCAGTTCGGGATACATGTTCTGGATCGCGCCGATCCACACGCCGAGCATGCCGGTGCGCAGATCGCCGAAGTACTTCCACGTCAGCGAGTCGGGGCCGAGAGGGTTGCCGTCGTTTGCGGTCGTCGTCGAGCGCACAGTCCAACGATAATGTTGACAACACACGTTGTCTACGATTTGACGGCGCGTGGCGGCACAGCGTTACTCACCCTCCATCGCCGCGCCACACGCCTGTGACCAGGATGTTTAGCCATCGAATCTGCCTCCATTAGGCTGACGGCTGTGGATGATGTCGAGTCGATCGACGAGCGACCCGTCCCACAATCATCCGGCCCGAGGGGTTGGCTGAAGGGCACCAATCACAACCCGGCTGTCATCGCGTTCCTGCGCCGGGCGCGACGGGCATTGCCCGGTGATCCCGATTTCGGAGATCCGCTGTCAGCCGACGGTGTTGGGGGCCCGCGTGCGGCGGCGCGGGCCGCTGATCGTCTCCTGGAGCGGGAGGCCGCCTCGCGCGAAGTCAGCCTTGGCGCATTGCAGGTGTGGCAGGCGCTGACGGAGCGGGTGTCGGGAAAGCCGGCGAATCGTGAGGTGACGCTGGTCTTTACGGACCTGGTGGGCTTTTCGTCGTGGTCGTTGAGTGCCGGCGACGAGGCGACGCTGAAGTTGTTGCGCCGGGTTTCTCAGGTGGTCGAACCACCGTTGCTCGAGTCGCGCGGCCAGATCGTCAAGCGGATGGGCGACGGCATCATGGCGGTGTTCGCCGAGCCCATCACCGCCGTGCGGGCCGCGATCGCCGCTCGCGAGGCGGTGAAAACTGTTGAGGTGGAAGGTTATACGCCGCGGATGCGAGTTGGCGTCCACACCGGCCGCCCGCAGCGGATCGGTTCGGACTGGCTCGGGGTGGACGTCAACATCGCCGCGCGGGTGATGGAGCGAGCCACCAAGGGCGAACTGGTCGTGTCAGGGGCGACGCTTGAGCGAATTCCGGACGAGGACTTCGCCACTCTGGGCGTGACGGCGAAACGGCTTCGCAGGCAAGTCTTTACGGCCAAACAGGACGGCGTCCCCGCCGACCTCGCCATGTACCGCTTGAGAACTCGCAGGCAGTTGCCAGGTGCTGAACAAGACGAGGATGACGCCGCCGGCGCATAGTTGGTGAAGATGTTGCTCCGACTGCTCGCCCAGCTGGCCCGGGTCCGCGCAACCGCGGCGTATGCGGTCGTCGTGACCTGTGTCACGGTTGCCCTGTACGGCCTCGGTCCGCAGGTGCAGGACTGGGTGGTCCGTCATGTCAGCACCAACCTGCACAACCTCAGCCATGGGCATTTGAGCACGCTGCTCTACAGCGCGTTCGTCATCGATGCCGGACCGATCTACGTCTGGCTGCCCGGGCTGGTCTGCCTGCTAGCTGTCGCGGAGTTGATGTGGGGCAGCGGCCGATTGGTCGTGGCGTTCGTAGTGGGGCACCTCGGTGCCACGCTGCTGGTCGCCGCGGGCCTGACCGCAGCGGTGAAGCTGGCGTTGCTACCGGTGTCGGTCAGTCGCGCGACGGACGTCGGCATGAGCTACGGGGCCGTGGCGGTGCTGGGCTCGCTGACCACCGCGCTCCCTCGGCGCTGGCGCCCGGCGTGGATCGGCTGGTTCGTCGCGGTCGGGGTCGCGATGGTGGCCGTCGGCCGTGACTTCACCGACGTCGGACATGCGGTGGCACTTGCCTTGGGCATGCTGCTGTCGGCACGCTTCGGCCGCCCGCACGACTGGACGCGGGTGCGGTTCGCGCTGCTTCGGGTTGCGGCGGCGTTCGGCTTCCTGGTCCTGGGCAGCACCGACCTGCTGATGGCCACCGCGGCAGGCCTGGCCGGAGCGGTGATGGCTGAGGCGCTCACGCGACGCCGCAAGGCCCGGGCACCGGCACGTAATGCGTGCGAGGCCACAACAGGCGATCGCGTACGATCGCCGGGTGGCTGATCAGGCAGGAGACCTGTCCGAAGAGTCGCTGACCAAAGCCGTCAGCGCGGCCCAGCATGCGTTCGATCTGGCCGCCGATTTGGATGAGCTCGCGCGCGCAAAGACCGAGCACCTCGGCGATCGCTCACCGATCGCGCTGGCGCGCCAGGCTCTTGGGTCACTGCCCAAGGGCGATCGCGCCGACGCAGGCAAGCGGGTCAACGTAGCGCGTACCGAGGCGCAGCGCGCCTACGACGATCGTCTTGCCGCGCTGCGGGCCGAGCGCGACGCCGCTGTCCTGGTCGCCGAGCGCATCGACGTCACGCTGCCGTCCACCCGCCAGCCGATCGGCGCCAGGCACCCGATCACCATCCTCGCCGAGCACATCGCCGACACGTTCGTCGCAATGGGCTGGGAGCTGGCCGAGGGCCCCGAGGTCGAGACCGAGCAGTTCAACTTCGACGCGCTCAATTTCCCGCCCGATCACCCGGCGCGCAGCGAGCAGGACACCTTCTATGTCGCTCCAGACGGTTCGCGCCAGGTGTTGCGCACGCACACCTCGCCGGTGCAGATCCGGGCGCTGCTGGAGCGTGACCTGCCGGTGTACATCATCTCGATCGGCCGCACGTTTCGCACCGACGAGCTCGACGCCACCCACACCCCGGTCTTCCATCAGGTCGAGGGGCTGGCAGTGGACAAAGGGCTGACGATGGCGCACCTGCGTGGCACGCTCGACGCGTTCGCCCGCTCGGAGTTCGGGCCCGAGGGCCGCACCCGGTTCCGCCCGCACTTCTTCCCGTTCACCGAACCGTCCGCCGAGGTGGACATTTGGTTCCCCAACAAGAAGGGCGGCCCTGGCTGGGTGGAATGGGGCGGTTGCGGCATGGTCAATCCAAATGTGTTGCGCGCCTGCGGCATTGACCCTTCCGTGTATTCCGGCTTCGCGTTCGGCATGGGATTGGAGCGCACCCTGCAGTTCCGCAACGGCATTCCCGACATGCGTGACATGGTCGAGGGCGACGTGCGCTTCTCGCTGCCGTTCGGGGTAGGGGCCTGATGCGGCTGCCGTACAGCTGGCTGCGCGACGTCGTGCAGGCCGGGGCTCCCGGGTGGGACGTGTCACCAGATGAGCTCGAGCACACCCTGATCCGGATCGGCCACGAGGTCGAGGAGATCATTCCCGTCGGGCCCGTCACTGGCCCGCTGACGGTGGGCCGCGTCACCGAGTTCGAGGAACTCACCGAGTTCAAGAAGCCGATCCGAGCGGTCAAGGTCGACGTCGGCGAGACCGAACCTCGCGACATCGTCTGCGGTGCAACCAACTTCGCAGTCGGCGATCTGGTGGTCGTGGCACTGCCCGGAACGGTGCTGCCCGGTGACTTCACCATCGCGACTCGAAAGACGTACGGCCGCACCTCGGACGGCATGATCTGCTCGACGTCCGAACTCAATTTGGGCACCGACCATTCCGGCATTCTGGTGCTGCCTGGGGGCACGGCGGAACCCGGCACGTGCGCCGCTGACGTGCTCGGACTCGACGACGTCGTGTTCCACCTGGCCATCACGCCGGACCGCGGCTACTGCCTGTCGGTGCGCGGTATGGCCCGTGAGATCGCCTGCGCCTACGACCTCGACTACGTCGACCCCGCCGATGTGCCGCCACTGCCGGCCGATGGCGACGCCCTGCCCGTCACGATTCAACCCGGCACCGGTGTACTGCGGTTCGGGCTGCGGCCGGTGACGGGTATCGACCCGAAAGCGGTGTCGCCGTGGTGGATGCAGCGGCGACTGCTGCTGTCCGGGATCCGCGCCATCTCACCCGCTGTCGACGTGACGAATTATGTGATGCTCGAACTCGGTCACCCGATGCATGCCCACGACCGCAGCCTGATCACGGGCGGCTTCAAGGTGCGTTTCGCGGAGCCGGGGGAGACGGTCGTCACGCTCGACGACGTCGAGCGCAAGCTCGACCCCCGCGATGTTTTGATCGTCGACGACGTCGCGACCGCGGCCATCGGCGGCATCATGGGCGCGGGCACCACCGAGGTGCGTGACACCACCACCGACCTGATGCTGGAGGCAGCGGTGTGGGATCCCGCCGCGGTGTCGCGGACCCAACGGCGGCTGCACCTGACCAGCGAGTCGGGCCGTCGTTACGAGCGCACTGTGGATCCTGCCGTGTCCATCGCGGCCCTGGACCGGGCCGCCACGCTGCTGGCCGATATCGCAGGCGGCACAATCGAACCCACGCTAACTGACTGGCGTGGTGATCCACCGCGGGACAACTGGTCCCCGGCGCCGGTGAGCATGCCGGCCGACCTGCCCGCCCGCACCGCAGGCGTCGACTACGCCGAGGGCACCACGCAGCGCAGGTTGACACAGATCGGCGCCGACGTCGCGACCGACGGCGACCTGGTGACGGCAACCCCACCGAGTTGGCGGCCCGACCTGCGCGAGCCGGCAGACCTCGTCGAAGAGGTGCTGCGGCTGGAAGGCCTTGAGATCATCCCGTCCGTGCTGCCGCAGGCCCCGGCGGGACGCGGTCTCACGCCCGTGCAGAAGCGCCGCCGCGCGATCGGAAAGTCGTTGGCGCTCAACGGCTATGTCGAGATACTGCCGACGCCGTTCTTGCCGGCGGGCGTTTTCGATCAGTGGGGATTGCAGGCCGAGGATCCGCGACGCAACACCACCAAGGTGCTCAATCCGCTCGAATCCGACCGTCCCGAACTGGCGACCACGCTGCTGCCGGGGCTGCTGGAAGCCTTGGTGCGCAACGTATCCCGAGGTGCCGTCGACGTTGCGCTTTACGCGATTCAGCAAGTCGTCGAGCCCACGTCGGAAATCCGCGCCGTCGAACGCATTCCGAACAATCGCAGGCCCACCGACGACGAGGTCGCCACGCTCGATGCCTCGCTGCCGCACCAACCCCAGCACGTCGGCATTGTGCTTGCGGGCCAGCGTGAACCGGCGGGTCCATGGGGACCCGGCCGGCCTGTCGACGCGTCCGACGCGTTCGAGGCGGTGCGTGTAATCGGCCGTGCCGCAGGCGTCGAGGTGACGCTGCGAGGTACGCAATATCTGCCATGGCACCCGGGCCGGTGCGCCGAGGTAGTCATCGGTGATGGCCAGGACGCGTTGGTCGTCGGATACGCCGGACAGTTGCATCCGGCGGTCGTGGAACGTGCGGGCCTGCCGAAGGGGACCTGCGCGGTGGAGTTGAACCTCGACTCGATCCCGCTGTCTGATCGGCTGCCCGCCCCGCGGGTTTCGCCGTTCCCCGCTGTCTTCCAGGACGTCAGCCTGATCGTCGCTGAGGATGTCGCCGCGCAGAATGTCGTCGAGGCCGTGCGCGATGGCGCAGGCGAATTGCTCGAGGATGTTCGGCTGTTCGACGTCTACACCGGCCCGCAGATCGGAGATGGCCGCAAGTCACTGACGCTTGCGCTGAGATTCCGTGCCGCCGATCGGACGTTGACAGAGGACGAGGCGAGCGCCGCCCGCGAGGCCGCCGTAAGGGCCGCCGCAGACCGCGTCGGCGCCGTCCAACGCGCCTAGGTCATCGCGCCTCGGCGCCGACCATCAGCCGGGCGGGGCTGCGGCCAAGCACCTGGCGCCACGGAATTTCGGCGACATCCTCCGACAGGTGCAAGGGGGGATCGGCGGCGAGCACGGCACGCACCGCCTCCTCGACAGCGATCTTGGCCAACGCGGTGCCCAGGCAATAGTGAGTGCCTGCACCGAAATTGAGCAGCTTGGCGGTATCCGGTCTGGTGAATCGGTCGGGGTCGAAACGGTCTGGCTCGGGCCAGGCGGATGCATCGCGACATGCCGACGCGATACACAGAAACACCATCGACCCGACCGGAATCGTGTTGCCGTGTAGGTCAATCGGCGCCACGGCGGTGCGGGGGATTGCTGGGATACTCGGTTCCATCCGCATGGTCTCGCTGACAGCACTGGTGAATCGGGCCGCGTCGTCGAGAACTCCTGTCAAGTGGTCGCGGTGTTGCAGCGCGACCAGGATGCTGCACGGGATCTGACTGCCGGCCGTATCATGCCCGGCGACAAGCAGATTGGTGATCATCGTCACCGTTTCGGCGTGGGTCAGGCGCTCCCCGTCCGACTCGGCAGCGAGCAGTGAGGTGATCAGATCGTCGCCGGGGCCCTTGGCGCGTCGGCGGGTCAATTCATCAACGTAGTCCTGCATCTCAACGATTGCGGTGGTCGCATCGGCGATCTGTTCGGGCGTCATGACGAAGAACACGGGGCTCAGCGCTTCGGCCCACTTGGTGAACACCGCGTCGTCGCCGTCCGGCACTCCGAGCAGTCGACAGATCATCCGGGTGCCCAGTGACGAGGTGGTGAGCAGGTCGCCCGTCTCTTGGGCCGCGGCGACGGCGTCGTGCGCCATCTGGGCAGCGCTCCCGCGAAGTGCCGCGACAGAGCGGGGCGTGAACGCGCGCGACACGAGCGATCGGATGCGGCGGTGATAGTCACCTTCGGTGGTGAACATGACTTTGGCGTACCAGTCGCGCAGGGGGCCGTCGGCGATCCCCATCATGTCGAACAAGATCAGCCCGATGCCCTCGAGTCGCGGATCGTGGGCCAACGTCTCGACGTCGTGCTGGCGCAAGACAATCGTGGCGCCGGTGGCGATGTCGGTGGCCAGCGGCCCTTGCTCCGCTGCATCTCGCAGCATGCCGTGCAGATTGGCCGCAAACGACCCGGTCAGGTCGACAGGTGTGAGTACGGACGAAGTCACGATTTCCCCCCGGAAGTTGCCGTCACGCACAGTATGAGGGCCCCACGTCGTCCCAAACGGCCGAACGCGGGCCCTGCTTGGTAAATCAATTTGCGACACGCTGCATAACCATGCAGAATCGCTGCATGACGTCTGTCGCGGTCGCCGGTGCCAGCGGATATGCCGGTGGCGAGATCCTTCGGCTCCTGCTCGGCCATCCGGCCTACGCGGACGGCAGGCTGACCATCGGCGCACTCACCGCCGCAGCCAGCGCGGGCACGACCCTGGCCGAACACCACCCCCACCTGCTGCCATTGGCGGGCCGGGTTCTCGACGCGACCGATATCGACGTGCTGGCAGGCCATGACGTCGTGTTCCTCGCCCTGCCGCACGGGCATTCCGCCGCGCTGGCCGAGCAGTTGGGCTTCGAGACCGTGGTCATCGACTGCGGTGCCGACTTCCGGCTCACTGACGCGACGGCGTGGGAGAGGTTCTACGGCTCCGCGCACGCGGGCAGTTGGCCGTACGGGCTGCCCGAACTGCCAGGCGCGCGCGAGCAGTTGCGGGACGCCAAGCGGATCGCCGTGCCCGGTTGCTATCCCACCGCGGCGCTGCTGGCGCTCTGGCCTGCGATCGCCGAGGACCTGATCGAGCCCGCCGTCACCGTCGTCGCGGTCAGCGGGACCTCCGGTGCCGGCCGGGCAGCCAAGGTGGACTTGCTCGGCTCCGAGGTGATCGGATCGGCCCGTGCCTACAACATCGGCGGCAAACACCGCCACACTCCGGAGATCGCGCAGGGTCTGGCGGCGTTGACCGACAAGAACATCACGGTGTCGTTCACGCCGGTGCTCATCCCGACATCCCGCGGCATCCTGGCCACCTGCACCGCCCGCACATCGGCGCCGCTGTCGCAGCTGCGCGCTGCCTACGAAAAAGCTTACGATGCAGAGCCTTTCGTGCATCTACTGCCAGAAGGCCAGCTGCCGAAGACGGGCGCGGTGATCGGGAGCAACGCCGCCCAGTTGGCGGTGGCCCTGGATGAAGATGCCGGGATGCTCGTCGTCATCGCCGCCATCGACAACCTCGTCAAGGGGACCGGTGGCGCCGCCGTGCAATCGATGAACCTCGCATTGGGTTGGCCAGAGACGGAAGGACTTTCGATCGTGGGAGTGGCGCCGTGACCGATACCACCGAAACCACCCGGCTGGTGCGCACACAGGGCGTCACCGCGCCCGCAGGTTTTCGAGCCACCGGAATCGCAGCCGGCATCAAGGCGTCCGGCGCACTCGACCTGGCCCTGGTGTTCAACGAGGGGCCGGACTACGCGGCGGCGGGCGTGTTCACCCGCAACAAGGTCAAGGCTGCGCCGGTGCTGTGGTCGCAGCAGGTGCTGACCACGGGCCGGTTGCGCGCGGTGATCCTCAATTCCGGTGGCGCCAACGCCTGCACAGGGCCACAAGGGTTTCAGGACGCACACGCGACCGCGGAGGCCGTCGCCGCGGCACTGTCTGACTGGGGCACCGAAACCGGCGCCATCGAGGTGGCCGTCTGCTCGACCGGGCTGATCGGCGATCGGCTGCCGATGGACAAGGTGCTGGCCGGCGTCACCGAGATCGTGCACGAGTTGGCAGGCGGGCTGACCGGAGGCGAGGAAGCCGCCCGCGCCATCATGACCACCGATACCGTGCCGAAACAGGTTGCGCTGCACCACAGCGGCAACTGGACGGTCGGCGGCATGGCCAAGGGCGCGGGCATGTTGGCGCCGTCGCTGGCGACGATGCTGACGGTGATCACCACCGACGCGGTCGCCGACGCCGCGGCACTGGACCATGCCCTGCGCAACGCGGCGGCCTTGACCTTCGACCGCCTCGACGTCGACGGAAGCTGCTCCACCAACGACACCGTGCTGCTGCTGGCATCTGGAGCCAGCGAGATCACACCCAGCCAAAGCGAACTCGATGACGCGGTGCTGCGCGTGTGCGACGACCTGTGCGCGCAGTTGCAGGCCGACGCCGAGGGCGTCACCAAACGCGTCGTCATCACGGTCACCGGCGCCGCCTCCGAAGCCGACGCGCTGACAGCGGCCCGGGTGGTGGCCCGCGACAGCCTGGTCAAGACCGCGCTGTTCGGCTCGGATCCGAACTGGGGCCGGGTGCTGGCTGCGGTCGGCATGGCGCCGGTTGCTCTCGACGCCGATCGGATCGGTGTGTCGTTCAACGGATCTCCGGTCTGTGTCGACGGCACCGGAGCCCCGGGCGCACGCGACGTCGACCTGTCCGGCGCCGATATCGACGTCACGATCGATCTCGGCGTCGGGTCGGATCGAGCGAGTATCCGCACCACGGATCTGTCGCACGGCTACGTCGAAGAGAACTCGGCGTACAGCTCATGACGCTCGCTACGCCGCTGAAGGCGCAGGTGCTCGCCGCGGCGCTGCCGTGGCTCAAGCAAATGCACGGCAAGATCGTGGTCATCAAGTACGGCGGCAACGCAATGACCGACGACGTGCTCAAGTCCGCTTTCGCTGCCGACATGGTGTTCCTGCGCAACTGCGGCATCCATCCGGTCGTCGTGCACGGCGGTGGACCGCAGATCAGTGCGATGCTCAAACGCCTCGGCATCGCAGGCGATTTCAAGGGCGGCTTCCGTGTCACCACACCCGAGGTGCTGGACGTGGCACGCATGGTGCTGTTCGGACAGGTCGGCCGCGAGCTGGTGGGCCTGATCAACGCACACGGCCCGTACGCAGTCGGCATCACCGGCGAGGACGCCCATCTGTTCACCGCGGTGCGCCGCAGCGTCACGGTCGACGGCGTCGCGACCGACATCGGGCTGGTCGGCGACGTCGAGCGTGTCGATGCCGCGGCACTGATGGATCTGATTGCCGCAGGCCGTATTCCGGTGGTCTCGACGATCGCTCCCGACGCCGAGGGCGTCGTGCACAACATCAACGCCGACACCGCGGCGGCCGCGCTGGCCGAGGCGCTCGGCGCCGAGAAGCTCGTGGTGCTGACCGACGTCGAAGGCCTCTACACCAGCTGGCCCGACCGAGATTCATTGGTCAGCGAGATCGACACCGCGGCGCTGACGCAACTGCTTCCGAAACTGGAGTCGGGCATGGTGCCCAAGATCGAGGCGTGCATGCGCGCGGTGTCGGGCGGGGTGCCGAGCGCACACGTCATCGACGGCCGCGTCGAACACTGCGTACTGGTCGAGTTGTTCACCGACGAAGGGACGGGCACCAAGGTGGTACCGGCATGAGCACCCTCCTGCAGCGCTGGTCGGGCGTGATGATGAACAACTACGGCACACCGCCGCTCGCGCTGGCCAGCGGCGAGGGAGCCGTGGTGACCGACGTCGACGGCAAGTCGTATGTCGACCTGCTCGGTGGCATCGCGGTCAACATCCTCGGTCACCGCCACCCCGCGGTCATCGAGGCTGTCACCCGTCAGCTCAACACGCTGGGACACACGTCCAACCTGTACGCCACCGAACCCGGTGTCGCACTGGCCGAATCGCTCGTCGGACTGCTCGGTGCTGACGCCAGGGTGTTCTTCTGCAATTCCGGGACCGAGGCCAACGAGGTCGCGTTCAAAATCACCCGGCTGACTGGGCGCACGAAACTCGTTGCCGCTCATGGTGCTTTTCACGGCCGCACGATGGGCTCGCTGGCGTTGACCGGCCAACCGTCGAAACAGGAGCCGTTCGAGCCGCTGCCCGGCGACGTCACACACGTTCCGTACGGCGACGTCGCAGCGCTGGAAGCCGCTGTCGACGACGCGACCGCAGCCGTGTTTCTCGAGCCGATCATGGGGGAGGGCGGCGTGGTCGTTCCGCCGGCCGGCTACCTGGTCGCCGCGCGGGAGATCACCACCAAGCACGGCGCGCTGCTGGTGCTCGACGAGGTGCAGACCGGAATGGGCCGCACCGGAGCCTTTTTCGCACACCAGCACGACGGCATCACACCCGACATCGTCACCCTGGCCAAGGGGTTGGGCGGCGGCCTGCCGATCGGTGCGTGCCTCGCCGTCGGCAAGACCGCCGATCTGCTCACACCCGGCTTGCACGGCAGCACGTTCGGCGGCAACCCGGTCTGCACGGCCGCCGCGAATGCGGTGATCAAGGTGCTGGCCGACAACGAACTGGTCGGCCGCGCCGACGTGCTGGGCAAGACGTTGTCGCATGGCATCGAGGCGCTGCATCATCCGCTCGTCGACTACGTCCGAGGCCGCGGTCTGCTGCAGGGTGTGGTGCTGACCGCTGACGCCGCCAAACCCGTCGAGGCCGCGGCCCGCGAGGCCGGCTTCCTGGTCAACGCCGCTGCGCCCGATGTGATCCGGCTGGCACCGCCGCTGGTGATCACCGAGGCGCAGATCGGCGACTTCCTCACAGCGCTGCCTGGTGTGCTGGACAAGGGGGCCCAGGCGTGACCCGTCATTTTCTGCGCGACGACGACCTCACGCCAGACGAGCAGGCCGAGGTGCTGGCGCTGGCTCGTGAACTCAAGGCGAATCCGTTCAGCGCGCGGCCGCTCGAGGGGCCGCGCGGCGTAGCCGTCATCTTCGACAAGAACTCCACCCGCACCCGGTTCTCCTTTGAGATCGGCATCGGACAACTCGGCGGACACGCCGTCGTGGTCGACGGTCGTAGCACGCAACTCGGTCGTGAGGAGACCCTCGAAGACACGGGACGTGTGTTGTCGCGGTATGTCGACGCGATCGTGTGGCGTACGTTCGCACAGGAACGCCTGAGCGCCATGGCATCTGGCGCCACGGTCCCCGTTGTCAATGCACTGTCCGACGAGTTCCACCCATGCCAGGTGCTCGCCGACCTCCAGACGCTCGACGAACGCCTCGGCACGTTGAACGGGCTGCGGTTGGCCTACTTCGGCGACGGCGCCAACAACATGGCGCACTCGCTGATGCTCGGCGGCGTCACCGCAGGCATCCACGTCACCATCGCCGCTCCCGCTGGTTTCGAGCCTGACCCGCAGTTCGTCGCGGCCGCCGAGAAGCGTGCCGCCGACACCGGCGCGTCGGTGACGTTGACCGCGGATCCACATGCTGCCGCTGACGGCGCGGACGTGCTTGTCACCGACACCTGGACGTCGATGGGCCAGGAGAACGACGGACTGGATCGGGTGAGGCCGTTTCGGCCCTTCCAGGTCAACGCGGCGCTACTCGCTCGGGCGCAGCGGAATGTGATTGTGCTGCATTGCCTTCCGGCGCACCGCGGATTCGAGATCACCGACGAGGTGATCGACGGGCCGCACAGCGCAGTGTGGGACGAGGCCGAGAACCGGCTGCACGCACAGAAGGCGCTGCTGGTGTGGCTGCTGGAGCGGTCATGACTTCCGCGACCCGGGTCGGGCGGCAGGCGCGCATCGTCTCGCTGCTGTCGTCGCAGTCGGTGCACAGCCAAACCGAACTGGCCGCGATGCTGGCCGACGAAGGCATCGACGTCACGCAGGCCACGCTGTCACGCGACCTCGAGGAGCTCGGTGCGGTGAAGTTGCGGGGCGCGGACGGCGGCGTGGGCGTATACGTCGTGCCAGAGGACGGCAGCCCGGTGCGCGGCGTCACCGGTGGCACCGAACGCATGTCGCGTCTGCTCGGCGAGCTGTTGGTGTCAACGGATGCCAGCGGAAACCTCGCGGTGCTGCGCACGCCGCCGGGCGCCGCCCATTACCTCGCCAGCGCGATCGACCGCGCGGCACTGCAGTATGTGGTCGGGACCATCGCCGGCGACGACACCATCCTGGTGGTGGCTCGTGAGCCGATGACCGGTGCTGAACTCGCCGCAAAGCTTGAAAGCATCCAACAAGGAGGAGATTAGGTTGCCAAAATCGGGATCCGAACGCGTCATTCTGGCGTATTCCGGTGGTTTGGACACCTCCGTGGCGATCAGCTGGATCGGCAAGGAAACCGGAAAAGAAGTGGTCGCGGTCGCCATCGACCTCGGTCAGGGCGGCGAGGACATGGAGGTCGTCCGCAAGCGCGCACTCGACTGCGGCGCAGTGGAGGCCGTCGTCGTCGACGCCCGAGACGAGTTCGCCGACGAGTACTGCCTGCCCGCGATCAAGTCCAACGCGCTGTATATGGACCGTTATCCGTTGGTGTCGGCGCTGTCCCGGCCGCTGATCGTCAAGCACCTGGTGGCCGCGGCCCGCGAGCACGGGGGCGGCATCGTCGCGCACGGCTGCACCGGTAAGGGCAACGACCAGGTGCGCTTCGAGGTCGGATTCGCTTCGCTGGCACCAGATCTCGAGGTGCTTGCCCCGGTCCGCGACTACGCGTGGACGCGGGAGAAGGCCATCGCGTTCGCCGAGGAGAACGCGATCCCGATCAATGTCACCAAGCGCTCACCGTTCTCGATCGACCAGAACGTCTGGGGTCGGGCGGTGGAAACCGGATTCCTCGAGCACCTGTGGAACGCGCCGACCAAGGACGTCTACGACTACACCGAGGACCCCACCGTCAACTGGAGCACTCCCGACGAGGTCATCGTCGGATTCGAAAAGGGTGTGCCGGTGTCGATCGACGGCAAGCCGGTCAGCGTGCTGCAGGCCATCGAGGAGCTCAACGAGCGCGCGGGTTCGCAGGGTGTCGGCAGGCTCGATGTGGTCGAGGACCGGCTCGTCGGCATCAAGAGCCGCGAAATCTATGAGGCGCCAGGTGCGATGGTGCTCATCACCGCACACACCGAACTCGAGCACGTGACGCTGGAACGTGAACTCGGCCGGTTCAAGCGGACGACGGACCAGAAGTGGGGCGAGCTGGTATACGACGGGCTGTGGTACTCGCCGCTGAAGTCCGCACTGGAGTCGTTCGTCGCCAAAACGCAGGAGCATGTGTCGGGAGAGATCCGGATGGTGTTGCACGGCGGGCACATTGCGGTCAACGGCCGCCGGAGCGCCGAGTCGCTGTATGACTTCAACTTGGCTACGTACGACGAGGGCGACACGTTCGACCAGTCGGCGGCCAAGGGGTTCGTGCACGTGCACGGCCTGTCGTCGAAGATTTCAGCCCGCAGGGACCTCGCTAAATGACCGCGAGCGTGCGTGTCTGCACGTCGACACGCCGCATTTTGTGTACAACTGGGCACGCTCGCGCGGCATCGGGTGTGCACATATGAGCACCAACGAGGGCTCACTGTGGGGCGGCAGGTTCGCCGACGGGCCGTCCGATGCCCTTGCCGCGCTGAGCAAGTCGACACACTTCGACTGGGTGCTGGCACCGTATGACGTCGCCGCGTCCAAGGCGCACACCCAGGTGCTGTATCGCGCCGGCCTGCTGACCGAAGAGCAGCGCGATGGCCTGCTGACCGGATTGGACAGCCTGGCCGAGGACGTCGCGGACGGCAGCTTCGGGCCGCTGGTCACCGACGAGGACGTACACGGCGCGCTTGAGCGTGGCCTGATCGACCGGGTCGGCGAGGAGCTGGGCGGCCGACTGCGGGCCGGGCGGTCGCGAAACGATCAGGTGGCCACGCTGTTTCGAATGTGGCTGCGCGACGCCGTGCGTCGAGTGGCCGACGGTGCGCTCGAAGTTGTCGCTGCGCTGGCGACCCAGGCCGCGGCGCACCCGACGGCGATCATGCCCGGCAAGACGCATCTGCAATCGGCGCAACCGGTGTTGTTGGCGCATCATCTGTTGGCGCACGCTCATCCGCTGCTGCGCGACGTCGACCGCCTGATCGACTTCGACAAGCGGGCGGCGGTGTCGCCGTACGGGTCTGGAGCTCTGGCGGGATCTTCACTCGGGCTTGATCCCGACGCCATTGCTGAGGACCTCGGCTTTGAAGCCGCAGCCGACAACTCCATCGATGCCACCGCGTCCCGCGACTTCGCAGCGGAGGCAGCCTTCGTGCTGTCGATGATCGGGGTAGACCTGTCCCGGCTGGCTGAGGACATCATCCTTTGGAGCACAACAGAATTCGGCTATGTCACGCTGCACGACTCATGGTCGACGGGCAGCTCGATCATGCCGCAGAAGAAGAACCCCGACATCGCAGAGCTGGCACGCGGTAAGGCGGGCAGGCTCATCGGCAATCTCACCGGATTGCTGGCGACGCTCAAGGCGCAGCCGCTGGCGTACAACCGCGATCTGCAAGAGGACAAGGAGCCGGTGTTCGACTCGGTGGCCCAACTCGAACTGCTACTGCCCGCGATGGCCGGGCTAGTCGGGACGTTGAGCTTCGATGTCGACCGGATGGCGGAGCTCGCGCCACTGGGCTTCACGTTGGCCACCGATGTGGCGGAATGGCTTGTGCGCAGGGGAGTTCCGTTCCGCGTCGCACATGAGGCCGCGGGCGCGGCGGTGCGCGCGGCCGAGGCACGCGGCGTCGGTCTCGAGGATCTCGAAGACGCGGAACTCGCCGACATCCATCCGGAGCTCACGGGAGAAGTGCGCGACGTGCTCACGATCGACGGGTCGGTCAACTCGCGCGACGCCCGCGGCGGCACGGCCCCGATACAGGTCGCCAAGCAACTCGGCGTCGTTCGCGACACCGCTGACCGGTTGCGGATGCAGCTCAGGCGCTGACGACGGTTGCGGCTCAGTCCCCGGCCGCCGCCAGCCACGCCTCTTCCAGCGATTCCTTGCGCTCCAACAGCTCCTGAAGCTGGACGTTGAGCTCGCCGACCCGCACATGATCGGCGGCCGCCTCCGCCATCGAGTCATGCAACGCCGCGATCTGACCGTCGAGCTTCTGCAGCTGCCCTTCGATCCGGGCCATCTCCTTGCCTGCCCGTCGCTCGCGGGCCGACGCCGACTCGGACGCCCGCACCGGCGCAGATGCCTTCGTCTCACCGGAAGCCGCCGCTACTCGGTCCGCGAGGTATTGCTCGATTCCGCCGGGCAGCATGTCGCATCGGCCGCCGCCGGTCAACGCATACGTCACGTCGCTGACGCGCTCGAGGAAATACCGATCGTGCGTGACGACGATCAGCGTTCCCGGCCAGCCGTCGAGGTAGTCCTCGATCACCGTCAGCGTGTCGATATCGAGATCGTTTGTCGGCTCGTCGAGTAGCAACACGTTCGGCTCGTCGAGCAACAGCCGCAGGAACTGCAGCCGACGCCGCTCGCCACCGGACAGGTCCGCAATCCGCGCGGTCAACTTGTCGCCGGTGAAGCCGAAGTCCTTCAGCAAGGTGTCGGCCGTGATCTCGCGTCCACCCGCCAATTCGGTTACCCGGCGCCGGTTCTCGACGGCATCCAAGACCCGCGACGCACTGTCCAACTCAACCAGCGCCTGGCTCAGATAGCCGATCCGAAGCGTGGTGCCGCGCTTGATCGTGCCCGCCGAAGGCTGCAACTCGCCGGTCAGCAGCCGCAACACCGACGTCTTGCCCGTGCCGTTCACCCCGACCAACCCGATGCGGGCACCCGGCCCGATGGACCAGTCCACCCGGTCCAAGATCACCCGATCGGCCACTTCCAACACAACCCTGTGCAGATCGAACACGTCCTTGCCAAGGCGCGTCGTCGCAAAGCGTTGCAGCACAAGCGAATCGCGGGGCGGCGGCTCGTTGGCTATCAGGTCGTTGGCGGCCTGGATCCGGAACTTGGGTTTCGACGTGCGTGCCGGCGGCCCGCGCCGAAGCCAGGCCAGTTCCTTGCGCATCAGATTGCGTCGGCGCGCCTCGGTCCCCGCGGCCAGTCGCATCCGCTCCGCGCGAGCAAGAACGTAGGCCGCATACCCGCCGTCGTACGCGTCGACCGCGCCGCCGTGCACCTCCCACGTCCGCGTGCACACCTCGTCGAGAAACCAGCGATCGTGGCTCACCACAACCAACGCCTTGGTGCGTCGTCCGCGCAGGTAGCCCGCCAGCCACCCGATCACCTCGACGTCGAGATGGTTGGTCGGCTCGTCCAGCACCAGTACGTCGTGGCCGGCGAGCAGCACCTCGGCAAGCGCCACCCGGCGACGCTCACCACCGGAGAGCCGGACGACTTCAGCATCCAGATCCACACCGGACAACAGATGCGAGACGACCTCGCGGGTCTCCGGCTCGGCGGCCCACACATGGTCGGCCCGGCCGCCGACGATCACCTCCCGCACGGTGGCGCCAAGGAGCTCGTCGCCCTGTCGCAGATAGCCGACCGAGAGTCCGGAGGTATGCGTGACCCGGCCGGAATCGGGGGGCCTGGTTTCGGTCAGCACCTGCAGCAGGGTCGTTTTGCCGTCGCCGTTGCGCCCGACGACGCCGATCGCGTCGCCCTCCTCGACACCGAGGCTGACCGCGTCCAACAGCGTGCGGGTGCCATAGCCGACGGTCGCCCGCTCGACGTTGATCAGATTCGCCATCAGCCGCCGATGATATGCGGACGACATGCCATGATGACGTCGACGGTCGGGGGACTGGAGCGGCATAAGGGGAGTGGGTCGTGGTGGACCTTTCGGCGATTACCAGGCCGGTCGGGCGGCTGGTGGCCACCGCGCAGAACGGGCTGGAGGTGCTGCGCTACGGCGGCCTGGAAACCGGCGCCGTACCGTCACCGTTCCAGATCATCGAGAGCGTTCCGATGTACCGGCTGCGGCGCTACTTCCCTCCCGACACGCGTCCAAGCGCAAAACGGCCGGGACCCCCGGTTTTGATGGTGCATCCGATGATGATGTCGGCCGACATGTGGGACGTCACCCGCGACGACGGCGCCGTCGGCATCCTGCACAACGCCGGCGTCGACCCATGGGTCATCGACTTCGGCTCGCCCGACAAGGTCGAAGGCGGCATGGACCGCAACCTCGCCGACCACGTGGTGGCACTCAGCGAAGCGATCGACACCGTCAAGGAGGTCACCGGCCGCGACGTGCACCTGGCCGGCTACTCGCAGGGCGGCATGTTCGCCTACCAGAGCGCGGCCTACCGCCGGTCCAAAGACCTGGCCAGCATCGTCGCGTTCGGCTCGCCCGTCGACACCCTGGCCGCGCTGCCGATGAACATGCCGGCCAGCCTGGCGCCCGCGGCGGCCGACTTCATGGCCGATCACGTGTTCAGCCGCATCGACATTCCCGGCTGGCTGGCACGCACCGGCTTCCAAATGCTCGACCCCATCAAGACCGCGCAGTCGCGACTGGAATTCCTGCGCCAGCTGCACGACCGCGAGGCCCTGCTGCCGCGCGAACAGCAGCGCCGGTTCCTCGCCTCGGAAGGCTGGATCGCGTGGTCGGGCCCCGCCATCGCTGAGCTTCTCAAGCAGTTCATCGCCCACAACCGGATGATGAGCGGCGGCTTCTCCATCCACGGCGATCTGGTCACGCTGTCCGACATCGACTGCCCGGTGCTCGCCGTTATCGGCGAGGTCGACGACATCGGTCAGCCCGCATCTGTGCGTGGCATCAAGCGCGCCGCGCCCAAGGCTGATGTCTACGAATTCCTCATCCGCGCAGGGCATTTCGGCCTCGTCGTGGGATCGAAGGCGGCCAGCCAGACGTGGCCGACCGTTGCGCAGTGGGTGAAGTGGATCGACGGCAGCGGTGCTCAGCCCGACGGCGTCAACCCAATGGCGTTGCAGCCCGCCGAGCACAACGAGAGCGGTGTCTCGTTCACCTCCCGCGTCGCCCACACCACCGCCGCCGCGACCGAGCTGGCGTTCAGCCTCGCGCGCACTGCGGCCGACGCCTTCGTCGCGGCCAACAAGTCCGCGCGCACGTTGGCCGTCGAGACGTATCGCACGCTGCCGCGGCTCGCGCGCCTCGGCCAGATCAACGACCACACCCGCATCTCGCTCGGGCGCATCATGTCCGAGCAGGCCCGCGATGTACCCCAAGGCGAATGCCTGCTGTTCGACGGCCGCGTCCACACCTACGAGGCCGTGGACCGCCGGATCAACAACGTCGTCCGTGGCCTGATCGACGTGGGCGTGCGCCAGGGCGCCCGCGTCGGGGTGCTGATGGAGACCCGGCCCAGTGCGCTCGTCGCGATCGCCGCGCTGTCGCGTCTCGGCGCCGTGGCGGTGCTGATGCCGCCCGACGTCGACCTGGCCGCCGCCGCTCGGCTCGGCGGGGTGTCAGAGATCATCGCCGATCCGAGCCACCTGGACGCGGCCCGCGGGCTCGGCACACGGGTGCTGGTACTCGGCGGCGGCGAAGCCCGCGACCTGGACCTGCCCGAGCACGCAGACGTCACAGATATGGAGAAGATCAACCCCGACGTCGTCGACTTGCCCGGTTGGTACCGGCCCAACCCCGGGCTCGCGCGCGACCTGGCGTTCGTCGGGTTCAGCAACATCGGCGGCGAACTCGTCGCCCGCCAGATCACCAACTACCGCTGGGCGCTGTCAGCGTTCGGCACCGCGTCGGCAGCCAACCTGGGCCGCGCCGACACGGTTTACTGCCTGACGCCGCTGCATCATCAGTCGGGGCTTCTGGTGAGCCTAGGCGGCGCGGTCGTCGGCGGATCCCGCATCGCGCTGTCGCGCGAGTTACGCCCCGACCGGTTCCTGCAGGAGATCCGCCAATACGGCGTGACCGTGGTGTCCTACACCTGGGCGATGCTGCGGGAGGTCATCGACGACCCGGCCTTCTCGCTGACCGGAAGCCATCCCGTGCGGCTGTTCATCGGATCGGGCATGCCGACGGGCCTGTGGAAGCGGGTGTGCGAGGTTTTCGAGCCCGCGCACATCGTTGAGTTCTTCGCCACCACCGACGGGCAAGCGGTGCTGGCCAACGTTTCGGGCGCCAAGCCGGGCAGCAAGGGCAGGGCGCTCCCTGGCGGCGGCGAAGTCGAGCTCGCGGCCTACGACGCCGAGGACGACCTGATCCTCGAGGACGAGCAGGGATTCGTGCGCAGGGCCGACGTGAACGAAGTCGGTGTGCTGCTCGCCCACCCGCGCGGCCCAGTAGATCCGACGGCGTCGGTGAAACGCGGCGTGTTCGCCCCGGCCGACACCTGGGTGTCGACGGAGTACCTGTTCCGGCGCGACGAGGACGGCGACTACTGGCTCGTCGACAACCGCGGCGCGGTGATCCACACCGAGCGCGGCACGGTCTACTCGTCGCCCGTCAACGACGCCGTCGGCCGCCTCGGTGCGGTGGATCTGGCCGTGACATACGGCGTCGACGCCAACGGCCACCAGCTGGCCGTGACGGCATTGGCGCTGCGTCCCGGCGGCAGCATCCCATCGGCGGATCTGAACGAGGCGCTGGCCGATCTGCCCGTCGGCAACCCGCCCGACATCGTGCATGTCGTGCCGGAGATGCAGCTCAGCGCGACCTACCGGCCGCTTGTCGGCCCGCTGAAGTCCGAGGGCATCCCCAAGCCGTCTCGTAACGCCTGGTACCTGGATCCCGATGAGAATCGGTACAAGCGGTTGACTGTTGCAGTCCGCACCGAGATCGCTGGCGCTCAACAGTGAGCCGAGTTCACTGTTAGGCTCCCGCTGTCGGCAGGAGGAGATGACATTGCAGACCAGTAATCTGCGGCGTGCAGTTGTAGGCAGCGCGATGGCCGTGTCTCTTCTCGGCGGTTTCGGTGTGGCGACGGCCTTCGCCGACCCCGTTGAAAGCTGCACTGGGGCCGAGTGCGCCAAGAACGATCCGGCGACCCCGAACGCGCAGACTCCCGCCGCGCCGGCGATGACGGCCGATCAGGTGCTCGCCATCATCGACCAGGATTACGACACCGGCGCGGGCGGCGGTCAGCTGTCCGGCCTGATTCACGACGTGCTGAAACTACGCGCGCTGGGCTTCAAGCCCTCGAAGGCGAACACGGACGCGATCGTCAAGGCACTCGACTACCGACCGAACCAGCAACCACTGATCGAGGCGTTGAAAGACACGCTGGCCTATCAGCACAAGATGCAGGCGCTTCAGCAGAACGCGGGTAACACCCAGCAGCCCGGTTACAACTTCGGTATCGGTCAGGCGCCCCCCGGCATGGCACCGGCTGTGCCCCCGGGTGTTCCGGTGGAGCCGGGTCAGAACCAGGGCGTCTTCATCGGCGTCGGCTAGCGGCCGTGGTCGACGAAAAACTGCTCAGTATTCTCGTGTGCCCGCAAGACCGCGGGCCGTTGCTGTTGGTCGATGACGAGTTTCTCTACAACCCGCGACTGCGCCGCGCGTATCGCATCGACGACGGCATCCCGGTTCTTCTCGTCGACGAGGCCGTCGCGGTGACCGACGATGCCGAACATCAGCGACTGCTGGACCGCGCCTCAGGTGAGTCCGGGTAGGTCACCGGTCAGATAACGCTGCAGGTTGGGCCCGATCGTTTCGGCGATCTGCTCCACAGGCAGCGACTTGAACGGGTCCAATTCCAGGATGTAGCGGGCCATCACGATGCCAACCAACTGCGATGCGACGAACTGCACGCGGATTCGTCCGCTGCCAGGAGGGTTGTCGACGCGGCTGCCGACCTCGACGGTGATCACTTCCTGCAAGAAGGAGCGAATCAGCGTGACGTCATTGCCTGCCAGTAACGATCGCAACTCCGCGATGAAACCCTTGCCCATTTCGGAATCCCACAGCGCGAGCAGAATTCGGGGCAGGACGTAGCCGATCTGTTCCACCGGTACTTGGCGAAGCGGACCGATGACATCCATGGGATCGACCGGAATGTGGATGGCCGCGGCGAACAGCTGGGTTTTGGCACCGAAGTAGTGATGCACCAACGCGGGGTCGACGCCCGCGTCCTTGGCGATCGCACGGATCGATGTCTTGTCAATGCCATTGCGGGCGAACAGATTACGAGCGCTCTCCAGGATGCGCTCGCGCGTGTCCGATGTCCCTGGCGGACGACCTGGACGTTTGCGTTCGAGTTCCGCTGTCAAGCTATGGAGTCCTTCGTCGAAGCGTTGCCGCGGCCAGGCACAGCGCGACTATCGCGAAGCCGACCACAACGGCGATGTCACGCACGGCGATCGCCGTCGGCTCCGAGTATGCGCCGACCTGTTGCAACGCTTCCAGAGCGTAGCTTGCGGGAAGCACATTGCTGATCCATTGCAGCCAGTCCGGCAGGACGTCGCGAGGCACGATGATGCCGCACAACAGCAGTTGCGGAGCGATGACCACCGGCATGAACTGCACGGCCTGAAACTCGGTGCGGGCGAAGGCACTACACAGCAGACCGAGTCCCACACCCAGCACCGCGTTGATGATCGCGATGGTGAACACCAGAATCGGGCTGCCCTTGGTGTCCAGGCCGAGGAAAAGATAGGACACCAGACACGCCAGCGTGGCCTGCGCCGCGGCCGCTATCGAGAACGCGGTGCCGTAGGCGGCCAGCAGGTCGAGCCGGCGCAGGGGAGTGGTCAGGATGCGTTCCAGGGTCCCCGAAACCCGTTCTCGCTGCATGGTTATCGAGGTGATCAGGAACATCACAATCAGCGGAAACACGCCGAGCATGATCAGGCACGCGTTGTTGAACGGCGACGGCGCACCAGGCCGATGCGGAGCGTTCTGGAACATGAAATACATCAGCGTGATGATCAGACTGGGCACGACGAGGATCATCGCGACGCTGCGGTGATCGGCGGCGAGCTGCCGCAGGATTCGCCCGGTGGTGGCGAAGTAGGCCTGCGGGCTCAGCCGGCTGCGGCTGCGGTGCTGTGCCGGATGACGGACAGAAACGCTTCCTCCAGTGACTGACATCCCGTGTCCTCTCGTAGTTTCTCAGGTGTGCTGTGGGCCAGCAGATGGCCCTCGCGCATCAGCAGCAGGTCGCCGCAGTGGTCTGCCTCGTCCATCACGTGGCTCGACACCACCAATGTCGTTCCACGTTTGGCGAGGTGGTGGAATTGATCCCACAGATCGACCCGCAGCACGGGGTCGAGGCCCACAGTGGGCTCGTCGAGGACGAGCAGCTCGGGACGGGACACCAGCGCGCAGGCCAACGACACGCGCGTTCGCTGGCCGCCGGATAGGTTGCCGCACAAGGCAGTTCGGTGATCGTCCAGGCCGACGGCCGCGATCGCTTCGTCGGCAGCTTGCGAGTCCGTGCCATACAGCGCCGAGAAGTAGCGCACGTTGTCGACGATTCGCAGGTCGTTGTAAATGGTGGGGTCTTGGGTGACGTAGCCGACGCGGTACCGCAGATCAGCCGACCCGGCCGGGCGGCCCAGCACCGCGACCGTCCCCTCGTCGATGATCTGGGTGCCGACGATGCAGCGCATCAGCGTGGTTTTGCCGCAGCCCGACGGGCCGAGCAGGCCGGTGATCGTCCCGCGCGCGATCTGCACCGAGATGTTGTCCAGCGCGACCCGCTTACCGCGGACTACCCGCAGATTCTGGATGTCGATGGCAGGCTCTGCCCCGTTGCGAAGTAATTCATCGCTCGATGAACTCATCATGTGATGAATAGTCCTCCCCGCCGATGGGGGTGTCAAGGGCCGCAGGCAGAATCGGGCGAGTGAGCTCCGAGCTGTTGTCCGTGGACCCCGTGACCGCGGCGCGGCGGCTGCTCGGTGCCGCGCTGACCGGGCGTGGCGTCAGCGCGATGATCGTCGAAGTGGAGGCGTATGGGGGGCCGCCGGACGGCCCGTGGCCGGACGCCGCGGCGCACTCGTTTCGCGGTCCGACCGGTCGCAACAAGGTGATGTTCGGCCCCGCAGGGCGGCTCTACACCTACCGGAGCCACGGCATTCATGTGTGTGCGAACGTCGTGTGCGCGACGGACGGAGTCGCTGCCGCGGTGCTGTTGCGGGCCGCGGCGGTGGAAGCCGGCATCGATGAGGCCCGGTCACGGCGCGGGGAGTTGACCAGGCCGGTCGCATTGGCCCGCGGGCCCGGCAATTTGTGCTCAGCGCTCGGAATCACCATGGACGACAACGGGATTAACCTGTTCGATGTCGAGAGCCCGGTCCGGGTGACGCTCAACGAGGAGCATGATGGCGTCGAGGGCCCGCGCGTTGGCGTCAGTAAGGCAGCCGACCGACCGTGGCGGTTCTGGCTGGCTGGTCGCCCCGAGGTGTCGCTGTACCGCAGGAGTCCGCGGGCGCCGGCTCCCGGCGAAAGCGACTAACCCGACCGCTCGAGGGTCAACGCCGGCGGCGCGAGCCGTGCGCACCGCGGCCCGCCGCACTCGTCGGTGAGGTCGACCCTCGCGATCACCTTTTGCGTCTCAGCGACCAGAGGTGTGAGGTCGGCGAGCATGAGCTTGGCCCGTCGGAACATCGCAAAGGAGCCGTCGTCGCCGACGTCACCCCAAGTGAGATACACAAACCGGGCGCCAGGCTTGCCCTGCACGGCGGCGCCGCGGAAGTCCAGACCGTCACCGCGAAAGATGACGTCGATGGGGACAGTCCAGGACGGCGACTCCGCGTCGGCGCGGACCAGGTCGCGCGGCTCCTTACCGACTTGAATGCCGACATGGACGTTGTCGTAGTACTCGTCGCGGGACCGCCAGACGCGGCCCGGCAGGTGATGACCCTGGATCTGCAACAACATCGGCATCGACGGTAGGGGAAGATCAAGCGCATGGGTACGTCGATCCTCGACGAGTTGGAATGGCGTGGGCTGATTGCGCAGTCCACCGACCGAGATGCGTTGGCCGCCGAGCTGGAAACCGGACCCGTCACCGTGTACTCGGGTTTCGACCCCACTGCGCCGAGCCTGCACGCCGGACATCTGATCCCGCTGTTGACACTGCGACGGTTTCAGCAGGCGGGGCATCGGCCGATCGTGCTGGCCGGCGGCGCCACCGGAATGATCGGCGACCCGCGCGAGACCGGTGAGCGGACGCTCAACAAGGCGGACACCGTGGCCGAATGGGCCGACCGGATACGTGGGCAACTGGAGCGGTTCGTCGACTTCGATGACTCGCCGACGGGCGCAATCGTGCAGGACAACCTGTCGTGGACAAGCGAGCTCTCCGCAATCGAGTTCCTTCGCGACCTCGGCAAGCATTTCTCGGTCAACGTGATGCTCGACCGCGAAACCGTCCGGCGCCGCCTGGAGGGCGACGGCATCTCCTACACGGAGTTCAGCTACATGCTGTTGCAAGCCAACGACTACGTGGAGCTGCACCGGCGGTTCGGATGCTCGCTTCAAATCGGGGGCTCCGATCAGTGGGGCAACATCATCGCCGGGGTCCGACTGGTGCGCCAGATCGCGAACGCGACGGTGCACGCGCTGACAACTCCGCTGGTGACGGATTCCGAAGGCAAGAAGTTCGGGAAGTCGACGGGCGGCGGCAGCCTCTGGCTCGACCCGGACATGACCAGTCCGTACGCCTGGTACCAGTACTTCATCAACACCGCGGACGCCGATGTCATCCGGTACCTGCGCTGGTTCACTTTCCTTTCCCAGGACGAGCTTGCCGACCTCGAGCAGGCGACGCAGGAGCGGCCGCACGAACGAGCGGCGCAGCGTCGACTGGCCCGCGAGCTGACCAACCTGGTGCACGGCGAGGCCGCGACCGAAGGAGTGGAACACGCCAGCCAAGCGCTGTTCGGACGAGGGGAGTTGGCCCAGCTCGATGAGCCGACGCTGGCGGCCGCGCTGCGTGAAGCATCCGTGGCCGAACTCAAGCCAGGCGGTCCCGAAACCATCACTGACCTGCTGGTGGCGAGCGGATTGTCCAACAGCAAGGGCGCCGCGCGACGAACCATTGGCGAGGGCGGTGCCTACGTCAACAACGCGCGGATCGACAGCGAGGAGTGGGTGCCGCAGCCGTCGGACTTCCTCCACGGCCGCTGGTTGGTCCTCCGACGCGGTAAGCGGAATATCGCCGGAGTCGAGCGAGTGGGCTGATTTGTCGGCTTCGGGAACAAAGTCTTGCCGTTGTGCGTTAGACCACTTGTTGGAGTCGACGTACCTTGTGCGCACGATAGGCCGTAACCCGAAAGACACGCCCTATCAGCCCATTTGACTCCGAGTTATCCCTCACGTAACTTATCGGAGTCGCTGCGACACGGGCCTGGCCCGAAGAGCGCGGCGGCTCCCAGAGGGAAGCCCCAACTTCGGTTGGGTTCCTGATTGTCCGCACTACTTGTCCGCGGCCTTTTGGCCGCGGGCTCGTTGCGCGGCAGCGCGGGTGTGTTGTTTGAGAACTCAATAGTGTGTTTGGTGGTTTTTGTTTGTTGTTGTTTTTGCCGCCCTCTTTTTTCCCGTTTGGGGGGT